>JAGIAD010000010.1 GCA_017745075.1 Sphingobacteriaceae bacterium
CTGATGGTACCTATACCTATACTCCGGCAAATAACTATAGTGGTACGGATGTGTTCACGGTAACCGTTAGCGATGGTAAAGGTGGTACGACTATGGTAACCATTAACGTAACCGTTAACCCGACAAATGTTGCTCCTGTTGCCACTTCACCGGCCATCACCACCAATAAAAATACCTCTGTTAACGGAACCATTACTGCAAGTGATGCAGACGGCGATCCGCTTAACTTTACGGTAACTACGCCTCCTGCACATGGTACAGTGGTGGTTAATCCTGATGGTACCTATACCTATACTCCGGCGAATAACTATAGTGGTACGGATGTGTTTACGGTAACCGTTAGCGATGGTAAAGGTGGTACGGCTACGGTGACCATTAACGTAACCGTTAACCCGACAAATGTTGCTCCTGTTGCCACTTCACCAGCCGTTACCACCAATGAAGATATTCCGGTTAATGGAAATATTACTGCAAGTGATGCAGACGGCGATCCACTTACCTTTACGGTAACCACGCCTCCTGCACATGGTACAGTGGTGGTTAACCCTGATGGTACATATACTTATACACCTGCACCAAATTACAACGGTACAGATACCTTTACGGTAACCGTAAGTGATGGCAAAGGTGGCACAGTAACCGTAACTGTTCCGGTAACCATTAATCCTGTGAATGATGCACCGGTTGCAACTGCACCAGCCATTACCACACCTCAAAATACAACAGCCAGCGGAACAATAACCGCAAGCGATGTAGATGGCGATCCACTTACCTTTACGGTAACCACGCCTCCTGCACATGGTACTGTAGTGGTAAATGCTGATGGCACTTATACCTATACTCCAACTCCGGGTTATGTGGGTAACGATACTTTCACTGTGACTGTAAGCGACGGTAAGGGGGGTACTACAACGGTAACTATTCCGGTAACGGTAACTTTGGTACCGGCACCAGCAATGAGTTTAACCAAAGTGGCAACCAATACGGTGAGCAAAGCCGGTGATGTAATTAATTACAACATCGTAGTAACCAATACGGGCAATGTAGCTTTAACAAATGTTGCAGTTACCGATGCAGGTGCTGATTCGGGATCGATCTTACCGGCCGGTATCGCAAGTCTGTTGCCAGGTGCAAGCGTAACGGTTACAGCGAAACACACCGTAACTTTAACTGAAGTAAATACAGGTTCGTTTGCCAACCAGGCTTCGGCTACTGCCCAAACGCCAAATGGAGGTACTTTAAATAAACCAAAATCTGATGATCCGAATACACCGGCTGTTGATGATGCTACAGTAACGTTAATTGCTCCGGCATCAACCATTACTTTGGTTAAAACGGGTACTTTAAGTAGTGATGGTAATAGCATTAGTTATAACTTCAGTGTAAAAAATACCGGAAACGTAACTTTACATATCATTACCTTAACAGATGCCAAACTGGGCTTGAACAGGGTAATTCCTGGAACACTGGCACCTGGTGCAACTGTAACCGATAGTTATGTGTATCAATTAACCCAAGCCGATAAGGATGCCGGCAAGGTTACCAATACGGCCAGCGTTGCCGCCCAAACACCAGCCAATGTTACGGTGAAAGATGTATCCGGAACGGCCGAAAATAACGATACACCAACCGTTACCGTAATTCCGAATACAGCCGCAATAGCACTGGTTAAAACGGCCACCTTTAGCGGTAACAAGGTTACTTATACCTTTACCATTAAAAACACTGGATCGGTTACCCTGAATAGCATTACTTTAACTGATGCTAAGCTGGGCTTAAACAATAAGGTGATTACTGTTGCTGGCGGACTTGCTCCTGGTGCAACTACCACTGATGTTGAAGTATACACCTTAACGCAGGCCGATAAAGATTTGGGTACGGTAACCAATACGGCAAGTGTAAATGCCAGAACAGCTGATGGAGCTAGTGTTTCTGATATTTCCGGAACATCTGAAAACAATAATTCCGCTACGGTTATTACGGTACCTAAATCGCCAAGAGCAATTGATGATGAAGCTGGTACCATAGCCAATAAACCGGTTACCATTAATGTACTGGCTAACGACGATCCGGGCAATTCTACCCTCGATCAGTTAACGGTCGAAATTATGATTCAGCCTAAACACGGTAAAGTGACAGTAAACGCTGATGGTAGCATTACCTACACACCTGATCCGGGTTATACCGGCAATGATACCTTTAGCTATCGCGTAAGAGATGCTTTCGGTTATTATACAAATGTAGCTGCAGTAACCTTAAACACTAATTTCACTGGTCTTACCATACCAAACCTGTTTACACCAAACGGCGACGGTATAAATGATACCTTCGAAATCCTGGGTATTAATCAGTACCCAACTAATGAACTTACCATCGTAAACAGATGGGGTAACGAGGTGTTCCGCACCAAAGGTTATCAAAATAACTGGACAGGCGAGGGCTTGAACGAAGGTACTTACTACTACTTACTACGTGTTAAAAAGGCAGGAAGTGACCAGTACGAAGTGTTTAAAGGTTACATTACATTAATCAGAGCGTTTAAAAAATAAGATATGAGGCTTGTACAGCCTGGTTAAACCAGGCTGTACTTTAAGATATTAAGATGATGAATAAATTAATATGGTTAATAGCAGGCTGGTTCATGTTGCTTTCTCTGGGGGTATCTGCCCAGCAGGATGCCCAATATAGCCAGTATATGTTTAATGGCATTTATATCAATCCGGCCTATGCCGGCTATAAAGAAGTGTTAAATGTGCACAGTTTTTACCGTAGCCAGTGGACAGGTATTACGGGGGCACCAAGGAGCATGTCGCTTGCCGTTGATGCCATTGCCAACAGTGGTAATGTAGGTTTGGCTCTTCAGGTAGCCAGCGATAAGCTTGGCGCTCAGAACAACTTGAGCATTTACGGCAATTATGCTTACCGCATCAGGATGAACGATGATGGCAGCTCGCGCCTTGCTTTGGGGCTTGGTGTTGGTATGGTGCAGCTGGGTATAGACGGTTCGCTGTTAAACCCCAACAATCCCGAACCCAATCAGCCTGTAGGTATGCAGAGCACCATTGTGCCCGACGCCCGGGCAGGGGTGTACTTTGCCAACGATAAATATTATGCGGGTTTTTCGGCAGATAACCTGATTGCAACTTACATCAATATCGACCGCTATGCTTTTATCCCTCAGCCCAAACCTCATTATTATTTAACTGCCGGTGCACTTTTTCCACTTTCGGAAGATTTTCAGCTCAAGCCTTCTTTTTTATTGAAAGATGACCGTGGAGGACCTACAAGTTTAGATTTAAATGCCTTTTTAATGATCAAAGATTTTATCTGGATTGGCGGTTCATACCGAACAGGAGTAAAACTATATGATAAAAGTTATTTGCAGCGCGATCTTACCCCCCGAAATTCTGCAGTAGCCGCCATACAGATTTTCCCTTCCGAAAGAATCAGGATCGGTTATGGTTACGATTTCTCAATCGGTCCGTTACAGGGCTATAGCAGTGGTACCCATGAGATCTCTATCGCTTATTCTTTCATCAGACAAAACATCAGGTTGGCAACACCTAGGGTATTTTAAACTAACTATATTCAGTATTTTTGACTAACTATCCAAACAGCATAATGAAGAAAATTCTAATAGGCATCTCCCTTTCTGCATATTGTTTATTCGTGTTCAGTTTTTCGGCCAGCGCTCAGTATGTATTAAAAGATGCCGATAAACAATACGAGCTGTTTAATTACAGCAAAGCAATAGATTTATACGAACAGGCCTATAAAAAGAAAGCAACCCTGCATACTGCCGAACGTTTGGCCAGTGCCTATGCGCTGGTTTACAACTATAAACAGGCCGAAAGCTGGTATGCTATTGCGGCCAAAATGCCAGGTAGTAGTCCTGAAAATGTTTTGGCTTATGCCCTGGCCTTACAACGCAACTCGAAATATAGCGAAGCAAAAGTTCAGTACCTCGATTATATTGATAAAAATAAAAATGTATCAGAAAAGCAGCGGACAGTTTGGCTTGCCTCCTGCGATTCGGCTTTGAAATGGATCAGAAACCCGAAAAAAGTAGAGCTGATCAACCAAAAAACACTAAATAGCACGCAGTCTGATTGGGGTGCCGTTAACTATCAGGGAGGAGTTGTATTTACTTCCGACAGATCAAATACTGGATTAAATACCCGGGAGAGTAAACCGTTTTTAAGATTCGATGGCACAAAAGAACCCGATAAAAAAGTATATGGCTGGACTGGTAACGGATACCTGAAACTATACATTAAACCTTCGCCAAACGATAGCCTTCAGCTGTTCCCAATAAAAGCAGGTACAAGATATCATGTAGGTTCGGCAAGCTTTACAGCTGATGGAAAAACCATGTATTTTACGCTAACCCGCATCACCGATGAACTGCAACGCTTAAAAAAACAACCAACAACCGTTAATGTAGAAATTTTTAGCAGTACAAAAGGTGCCGATGGCGTTTGGGGCGAACCAGTTTCATTTGCTTATAACAATGTGAACAAATACTCAGTAGGCGATCCTTTTATCAGTGCCAATGGAAATAGTCTTTATTTTGCTTCGAATATGCCTGGAGGTCTGGGCGGGACTGATATTTATGTTTGCCTTAAAACGGATGGCGGTGCATGGGGCAAGCCCGTTAATCTGGAAGAAGTAAATACCGAAGGCAATGAACGCAGTCCGGTTTTTGATGAAAAGGATAATTTTTACTTCTCTAGCGACGGTAGGGTTGGAATGGGCGGCTTAGATGTTTACCGGGCTTTAAAAGAAAAAGGCAAAATAGGCCATATCGAAAATATGGGTTATCCTTTCAACTCTCCACACGATGATTTTGGCTTTAGTTTAAATGAAAAAGGGGGTATTGTGTATCTTTCCTCTAACCGTGAGGGTGGTTTAGGCAGCGATGATATTTATACCATCGATCAGAAAATGATCCTCGCTTTCAGATTAGAAGGCAGGGTATCTGATAAAGGCAGCAACCAGCCCGTTGCAGGTACATTAGTAACGTTAGAAAGGGTAAACGGTACTGTCTTAAAAACCGAAACCGATGAGAATGGTTATTATAACTTTAATTTAGCTAAAGAATCTGAATACCATGTTTCGGCAGAGAAGACAAACTACAGATCGGATGTAAAAAACCTCACAACTATTGGTTTAACCACTTCAAGTGTACTTACCCAAAACCTGCAATTGGAGGCTATTGTAATTAATAAAGCAATTAAGCTCGAAAACATCTATTACGATTTCGATAAATGGAATATCCGTCCAGATGCAGCGATAGAGTTGGATAAATTGGTTAAAATCATGATCGATAATCCAACCATCTGGATCGAGTTAGGTTCGCATACCGATAGCAGGGGCAAGGATAGCTACAACCTGAAACTATCACAAAAAAGAGCCGAATCTGCTGTAGAATATATTATTTCGAGAGGCGTTGATAAAAACCGTATCACCGCAAAAGGATATGGCGAAACACAACTGTTAAACAAATGTGCCAGCGGGGTAAACTGTACCGAAGAAGAGCACCAGGTCAACAGAAGAACCGAGTTTAAAATTGTAAAACAATAAATAGAACTAAAGGTTAACCCTATTTTCTTAAATGCTCCTGCTGCACAGCAGGAGCATTTTTTATGTTATGCCATAGCACTTACTGCTGAAGTCTGCACCTCCACAAGCCCATCCTTTCCAGTTTGACGGTATTTTAAAACTAAAAATATTAGTATTTTGTTTGAAATAAATGATTAATAATTTTTATATAAACTAAAAATATTAGTATTTTTGATTTATTCATATCATTAAACAGCATGGAAAAAGAAAGGCAGATTATTCATATGGATCAGGATGCATTTTTTGTGTCGGTAGAAATCAGAAAAAATCCCAAATTATTGGGCAAACCCGTCATTATTGGCGGTGGCGGCGATAGGGGCGTAGTGGCTTCGTGCAGTTATGAAGCCCGGAAATACGGCATCCATTCGGCAATGCCCGGCCGAACGGCAAAATTGCTTTGTCCGCAGGCTATTTTTTTAAGGGGCGATATGGAAGAATATTCGCAGGCCTCGCACGAGGTTACCGAAATTATTGCCGATAAAGTGCCTCTTTTCGAAAAAGCGAGTATCGATGAGCATTATATCGATATGACGGGGATGGACCGATTTTTTGGCTGCATGAAATTTGCTTCCGAACTCAGGAAAACCATTATTAAAGAAATGCGCCTGCCTATTTCTTTTGGTTTATCCGTCAATAAAACGGTGGCCAAAATTGCTACCAATGAATCAAAGCCGGCTGGAGAGCGGCAGGTTACCTATCCCGAATTGCGTCCTTTTCTCGATCCCCTGGCTATCCATAAAATTCCGGGTATTGGTCATGCTACCTATAAAAAACTGAGCGAAATGGGCGTAAGGCAAATCCTTACCCTTACGCAAATTCCGCAACAGCTGATGTTTAAGATACTGGGGCAGCACGGACTGAGTTTATGGCAAAAGGCAAACGGAATCGATCTGGCTCCTGTAGTACCTTACCGCGAAAGAAAATCAATCGGTACACAGGCTACTTTCGAAACCGATACCATGGATATGGCCAAATTAAAAGCCATCATCACAGGCATGGTAACTAATTTAACCTTTCAGTTACGCAACCAGAAAAAACTAACAGCCTGCATTACCGTAACCGTACGCTATACCAATTTCGAAACCTTTACCCAGCAGGAGCGTATTCCTTACACCTCGCTTGATTCTTTCCTGATCAGTAAAGCCCATAGCCTTTTCGAAAAAGTTTATGCCAAAAGGATGCTGCTCCGTTTGGTAGGCGTAAAGCTGTCGCATTTGGTGAGCGGCTACGAACAGATAGGCTTATACAACATTGCCGAAGAAGAATATAGCCTGTACCAGGCCATGGATAAAGTGCGTAACAGTTATGGAGCTGAGGCCGTGGTAAAGGCCTGCATTGTAACCCAGCCACCTCGCGATGAAAAAGGGAAAATAATTAAATACGATCCGCGCAAAAAGAAAATGCTGATCGAAAATGCTGCTGAAGAAGAACAGGAAATAAGAAAACGCTCAAAGATCAGAAGTTTTATGAGTGAAAAAGGAACCATTGGAATTAAATCTTACGACTGATGTTTTTGAATGTTCATTCTTCTTACAGCTTAAAATACGGCACGCAGAGCATTAACCAGCTGATTGCTACTGCACGGCATCTGGGTATTCATCAAATGGTACTCACCGATATCAACAATTCGACCGGGGCAGTAGAATTTATCCGTGAGTGCTACAAACAGGGAATTGCCAAAGAAGCTGATGATATACACGAAGGCAATATCCCATACCAGATCAAACCGGCTGCAGGTATCGAATTCAGGATCGATAACAGGCTATTGTATGTAGGCATTGCCAAAAATAAGGAAGGTATGCGAGAGCTTAATGAGTTTTTAAGTCACCATAACATTTACAACATTCCACTGCCCGAGCTTCCGCCCGAAATGAAAAATGTGTATATCATTTATCCTTTTCAAAAAACTTTCAACCAAGAATTAAAAGCAAACGAATATGTAGGTATCCGTGCCAAACAGCTTAACTTTTTGTATAAACATTCGCTTTTAAAGCAGAAAGAAAAACTGCTGGTCTGGCACCCCGTTACTGTAAGCAACAAAATTACCTACCGCCTGCACGAATATTTTAGGGCTATTGAGCTGAATACATTGCTAAGTAAAGTACCCGATGAGCAGAAATGTGATCCTGATGAATTCCTGATTCCCGAAGCTGAGCTCACCAGGCAGTTTGATCAGTATCCCTTCATTGTTCAAAACACACAGCAATTATTAGATAGTTGCGATCTGAGCATATATTTCGAAAATACCCCGGTGCCTTCATCTAAAAATAAGTTTTATTATACTGGTACTTTAGATGGCGATAAAAAAATGCTGCGTGAGCTGGCCGAAACCGGCCTGAAATACCGCTATGGCGAAAATAATCCCGAAGCAGTTGCCCGCCTGGAAAAAGAACTCCGGATTATTGAACTCAAAAATTTCTGTGCTTATTTTCTCATTACTTACGATATTGTAGATTATGCCATAAATAACTGTGGTTTTTACCATGTGGGGCGTGGTTCGGGGGCAAACAGTATGGTAGCATACTGCCTGCGCATTACCGATGTAGATCCTATCGACCTTGATTTATACTTTGAAAGGTTTTTGCACGAGAAACGGACCAGTCCGCCTGATTTTGATATCGATTTTTCATGGGATGAGCGCGAAACCATACAGCGTTATATTTTTGAACGTTACCCCGAAGGGCATGTGGCTTTTCTGGGTACCATGAGCACTTTTAAAGACCGTGCCATTATCCGCGAAATTGGTAAGGTAATGGGTTTGCCTAAAGAAGAAATTGACAGTTTTACTGACCCGACCAAAGAAAAAGAAAACCTGGGAAATAAAACCTATCAAAAGCTGCTGGCCGTGCACCATTACATGAGAAATATGCCTAACCAGCGTTCTATCCATGCCGGGGGGATTTTAATTTCGGAAGAGCCCATTACTTATTATACCGCATTGGATATGCCCCCAAAAGGTTTCCCTACGGTACAGTGGGATATGTACGAAGCCGAAGCCATCGGGTATGAAAAATTCGATATTCTGAGTCAGCGGGGTATTGGCCACATTCGGGAAGCTGTACAGCTGATTCAAAAAAACAAAGGAAAGTCAATTGATATACACGACTTTCCGACTTTTAAGAACGATGCCGAATTGAACAGGATTTTAAAAGAAGGTCAACCCATAGGTTGTTTTTATATCGAATCGCCCGCCATGCGGCAACTGCTTAAAAAATTGAAATGTGATAATTACCTCACCCTGGTGGCCGCCAGTTCCATCATCCGCCCCGGGGTAGCCAGTTCGGGTATGATGAAATCGTACATCGAGCGTTACCACGCACCCGATAAGGTAGTGTACCTCTGCGATGTAATGAAGCAGCAACTGGCCGAAACCTATGGGGTGATGGTTTATCAGGAAGATGTGATCAAAGTGTGTCATTATTTTGCCGGGCTCGACCTGGCCGATGCCGATATTCTGCGCAAAGCCATGAGTGGCAAATACCGGTCTAAACTCGCTTTTGACGAACTGGTAAACAAGTTTTTCGCTTCGGCGCGAAAGGAAGGGCATGCTGAAGAACTGATTACCGAAGTGTGGCGGCAGATTTCCTCTTTTGCAGGTTACAGCTTTTCGAAAGCACACTCCGCTTCGTTTGCTGTAGAAAGCTACCAGAGCCTGTACCTTAAAACCTATTATCCCATGGAGTTTATGGTTGCCGTACTCAACAATTACGGTGGTTTTTACAGCAGGTGGGTGTACGTTAACGAATTGCAGAAAACCGGAGCAAAGGTGCATTTACCATGTGTAAACCACAGTGATGAAGTGGTGAATATACAAGGCGAGGAGGTTTACCTGGGTTTTATCGGCATTCAGGGCTTGGAGGAAAAAAACATTAAGATCATTCCCGCCGAGCGCAGGGTTAATGGACCTTACCTCGATCTGGAAGATTTTGTAAAACGGACCCATATTTCCTTGGAACAGGCCATTATTTTAATCCGCCTGGGCTGCCTGCGCTTTACCGGCAAAGACCGTAAAACCCTGCTTTGGGATGTGCACAATTACCTGGGCTTTAAACAAAAGAAAGTAAATGCAGCCGAACTTTTTAAGCTTAACTATAAAACTTACCAGTTGCCCGAACTGGCAGATTCGGAGCTGGAAAATGCCTATACCGAATTAGAACTGCTGGGTTATCCGCTGAATCATAAAATGTTCGATTTTCTGAAAACCAGCTACCGTGGCGATGTAATGGCTGCCGATCTGTATAAGCATTTGGGTAAAACCATCAGGATGGTGGGGAATTACGTATGCGAAAAAACAGTGCATACCATTAAAAATACCAAAATGTGGTTTGGTACATTTTTAGATGCCAACGGCGATTTTTTTGATACCACACATTTTCCCAATACAACACCTGTTTACCCTTTTAAAGGCAAGGGCTGTTACCTGATTTTAGGTAAAGTGGTCGAAGATTTTGGTTTTCAGAGTATTGAGGTGTTGAAATTTGCCAAACTTGATATTCAGTTAAACCCTGTAGCGATTAATTGAGAATAAATGATATGAATTTAAAACTTAACAGAGATTGGTATTCAGTAGTGGTTCACCCTCATCCGGAAGTTATTAATGAAGTAGCAGTAATGAAAGATAAGTTTGCCGCTAAAATTGGATGGTATGCGAGCAGAAATTCAAAAGCGCATATTACAGTTATTGCCTTTATAGCAGATCAATACGAGCTTGCTTTTTATATTAAACAAATTGAGAAATTTTGTTACTCGCAAAAACAGCAAGAAGTAGTTTTTGATCAATTGAGCCTATCGAAATTTAGTCGTGCAGCAGTTATGCTCCCAAATGATTCATCCAAAGTTTATTTAAATGATCTTTTAAAAAGACTTAGAAAACAGCTTAAAACAAGCCAAACCATAAATGGTAGCAATGCACATATTTCTATTGGTCGTAAGTTAAGTTCCAGCCAAATTCATCTGGTCGAAAATTTATATGGCCATGTTAGCTTAAAGTTTAATTGTGATACGGTTGCCATACGAAAGTTTATTGAAACCAAAGGGCAGTTTGAAGTAATCAGAACCTTTAAATTTTTGGAAAATCCTTTCAATGATGCTCAACATTTATTGTTTAATTAATTAAGTTTAAAATCATGAGCCGAATAATTTTGCTAATCGGCTCATGATTTGGCTTTTTTTTGAGCCGAATAATATTTTGTGCCAACTTAGCTACTTGTCAATTGAAAGAGGAACAACAGCTTATCAAGGCCTTTTGGGGAAGCAATCTTAACTGCACAAGGTATCATAATTGTTTAAGATTACTTCGCTGGCTGAAGAAGCAGCTAGCACTGGCAATTTCCCGGACCTACGTTTCTACCGCTCACAACTAGCCTAACAATTCTATCGTTTATCAGCCTTTTCAGCAACATAATTTCTATATTTAAACCATGATCCACTTTAAAGCAGAAATAGAACGTTTTGAAACCATGGGCGAAAAAACCGGCTGGAGCTATGTATTTATTCCGGAAGCTTTAGCTAACGAAATTAAAGCCGGATGTAAAAAAAGCTTCAGGGTTAAAGGTAAAATAGATGGACTCGAGGTTTCGGGACTGGCCACCATCCCAATGGGGGCAGGCGATTTTATCATTGCTTTAAACGGTACTTTACGCAAAAAACTCAGAAAAGAAGCCGGTGCAGCAATCGAGTTGTCTTTAACAGAAGATAAAGACTTTAAAATTGAAATGCCCGAAGATCTGGAAATCTGTTTATCAGAAGAAGAGCACCTGATGCAGAATTTTTTAAAACAGCCCAAATCACACCAAAACTACTATATCAACTGGATCAATCAGGCCAAAACAGAACCCACCAGAACGAAAAGACTTGTTATGACTGTTAAAGCCATGGAGAAAGGGCAGGATTTTGGTGCCATGATTCGTGAATCACAGGGTAAAACCTGAGCGCAGCAAGTTTATTGGTTGATGGTTTTATAATTCAGCTATAGCTATCTACGAATTATCGCCTCTAAACCCTAAACTACCTGCTATAATTCCTGAACCAGCTGTTCACCTTCATCTGGATTACACCCAAAAAAGCCTCCCTGAAAATTCGGGTACTCATTTTTGAAGTGCCTTCAGTGCGGTCGGTAAAAATAATAGGCACCTCAACTACTTTAAAGCCAAATTTTATAGCGGTAAATTTCATTTCAATCTGAAAAGCATAGCCTACAAATTTAATTTTGTTGAGCGGAATGGTTTCAAGTACTATTTTGCGGTAGCATTTAAAACCTGCAGTAGCATCCTGAATATTAATGCGGGTAACAAAGCGAACATACATCGAAGCAAAGTACGACATTAAAACCCTGCCCATTGGCCAGTTTACCACATTTACACCTTTAACATACCTGGAGCCTATTGCTACATCAGCACCATTTACACAAGCCTCACGCAAGCGGGCCAAATCATCCGGATTATGCGAAAAATCGGCATCCATTTCAAAAATGTACTCGTAATTTTTTTGCAGCGCCCAGTTAAAACCATAAATATATGCAGTACCCAAACCTTGTTTGCCCGAACGTTCTTCGATAAACAAATGCCCTTCATATTCCGCTTGTAGCGATTTTACAATTTCAGCAGTTCCGTCAGGAGAACCATCATCAATAATTAAAACGTGAAAAGGTTGTGTTAAAGAAAAAACCTTTCTAATGATTTTTTCGATATTTTCCTTCTCGTTGTAGGTTGGAATGATGACTAGACTATCTGACACGTTTGTTGTGGTTTTAAATAATTATGAGCTTTGGGCTTGTCTGCGTATGTTATGCACTTTGCTTTTAATTTGCGAAAGTAAATATTTAATATGAAACCTTTATGAATTTTCATTAATTCGAGATAATTCATCATGCTGAACTTGTTTCAGTATCTATCTTGTGAGCTAAATTTTAGAATAGCACTAATTATTTACTGATGATTTTTCAAGATCACCACGGATTAATCTTCTGCTGGTCCGGATTTACAATCCGGATCATTGTTCTACAGATTTGTAATCTGGTTATGCTGTTTAAAAGGATTACAAATTCTAAGTTCTTAAGACGGGATTGCAAATCCCAACTAGCGATATTTAGCTTTTACAGCACAAACCACTGTTTTTAAACCCGATCGGTGTGTAAAGCCCGCAGGACGAAGCATGAGGACGAGGACTTGCAACAAGAGCGGGACGGCAAGCCACGAAGAACTACCGTCCTCTCATTTCCAGAATATTTCAATAAATAATCATTTTATAGATTTCTCCACCGGTCGAAACGATAAGTTTCTTTACCTTACTTCCTGCATTAATCTTTTAATCAGCTGCGAAAAAATAATCAATGCCAAACCTGCAATTAAAGAGTATAAGGCCAGTGCTTTATAACCTTCGGTATAAGCCAGTAATTTGGCGGTGAGCGAAGCATTTTCGATGCTCGACATTTCTGCACCCAGTTTGCCGGCAGCCAATTGACCAAAAGCACTCGATAAAAACCAGAGCCCCATCATCATTCCAAACATTTTTTTTGGCGAAAGTTTGGTAATAATCGACATTCCAATAGGGCCCAGGCAAAGTTCGCCCAGTGTTAGCAGCAAATAGGCAAATGTAAATATATTTAAAGAGCTGATGCCTTGCACGTTGGCGAAGAACCGGGTAGCATAAAACACATAAAAACTCAGCGCCAGTAAAAGAAAACCAATACCAAATTTAACTACGGTATTAGGCTCAATTTTGCGTTTGTAGAGACCTAACCACAAAATGCCCACTATCGGGCTAAAAACAATAACAAAGAAAGAGTTTACGCTATTGTTCACCACATTGGGGTCGATATTGAAAAAAAGGATTTTATTGTCGAGGTTATCTTTGGCAAACAATGATAACGAACCACCGCTCTGCTCAGAGATAGCCATAAAAATGAAATAACAAAAGATAAACACAAATGCCGCGAGCAGTTTATACTGTGCCTTTTTATCTTTTATCTTAAAGGTTTCGTACAAAAAGTAAATCATGGCAATTACCCCAATGGTATACATGAAATAATCGGTAAAATCGGTGTTTTTTACCATGATGTAAATTAGGGGGATGCATAGAATAGAGCCTGCGTAAACTGAAATTTCGGCTACTTTCTGCTTTGCTTTTTTAAGGTGCAGCAAAGGTGAAATGCCAATTGGGCCTAAATATTTTTTGGTAAAGATAAATGTGCCCAAGCCGAACATCATGACCAGGGCAGCCGATAAAAAGCACAGGTGCCAGTTGTAATATTTACCCAAATAGATACACATGGCACCGCCCAGCAAACCACCTACGTTAATGCCTGCATAAAATAAACCATAGCCGGCATCCCGCCTGTTATCTTTCTCGTGGTAAAGTTCGCCAACCATCGATGAGATATTGGGTTTAAAGAAACCTGTGCCAATAATGGAAAGCGTAATGCCAATATAAAATAAATCGTGTGGTGAGAAAGCCAGGATCAGGTTACCGATGATCATTAATGAGCCACCCCAGAAAAGTGATTTACGGAAGCCCAAAATCCTGTCGGCAAAAATGCCGCCAATAAAAGTAAATGCATACACAAAGGCCTGGATAGCACCATATTGTAAGTTCGACCGCTGGTCGCTGAGGCCAAGCTGGTCCACCATAAAAAAGGCCAGTACACCACGCATGCCGTAAAAACAAAAACGTTCCCACATTTCTACCAGCGAGAGGTGCCAAAGCTGTTTGGGGTATTTGCCCTCAAAGTTCTGGATATCTTCTATTGAAACTGTTTTTTCCATGAAATTGGATTAAAAAATTAAAAGCCCGATCAGGAACCGGGCTTTATTTAAATTTATTTTTTTGCTATTAGTGAACACCATGCATCCATTTGCGTAATAACGGGCTTAATGCAAACATAATTAAGCCGGCCACAATCGGGATAATGGTAAATATTAAGAAGAATGTTGAGATAGAATAAGCGCTGCTGATTTTATCGATCAGCGATCCGGTAGCACCCGCAAGGTAATTCCCTATTGCTGTACAAGTGAAAAATACACCGAACATTAGACCTACCAAATTAGCAGGTGCAAGCTTACTCACATAAGATAAACCTACTGGAGAAATACATAACTCACCAACAGTGTGGAAGAAATAGGCGAAAATTAACCAAAACAAACTAACCTCGGCTGAAGTGGCACCTTGTGGAATCGACGATCCGCCATAAGCCAAACCAGCGAAACCTATGCCTACGAATATAAGGCCAAACCCGAATTTTACAGGGCCGCTAGGATTAAATCTGGTTTCCCAGATTTTTGAAACAATAGGCGCTAAAGATACAATAAAGAATGAGTTCAATACGCTGAACCATGATGCAGGTACTTCAGTGCTTATAGAACCCAGCTCGCGGTCTACTTTCCAGATGGCCAAAACCCAAATAATGGCAAAGCTTAACAAGGTAAATAAAATGGTTGCCGGATATTTTTTAAAGATTTTTTTTGCTAAAGAGAACAGAACAAAGGTTACGGCTACCAATGGGAATATGGTAAGGATACTATCTACCCACTTAAAAGTTGTAGCTGCTCCGCCGGTTAAATTCCTTAAGGTATAATCTTTGGCAAAAATAGTCATCGAACCACCTGCCTGTTCAAATACCATCCAGAAGAAAATAGTGAAAATAGATAAGATGGCAATTACCCATAAACGCTGGCTTCTTACTTTTCCCGGGATCTCTTCAACCGTTGGATCTGCTTTTTCAACCTCTTTGGTTTTATCTACAGATGCACCAATTACACCAAATATTTTCTGGCCGAAATAGAATTGCAGCATACCGAAGAGCATAAAAACACCGGCAAGACCAAAACCATAGTGCCAGCCTACCTTTTCGCCGATATAACCGCACATTAACATCCCGATAAAGGCACCAGAGTTAATACCCATATAGAAAATAGCATAAGCGCTGTCTTTTTTATCGCTGATAGGAGGGTAAAGTTTACCTACTATAGAGGAGATATTCGGTTTAAAAAATCCGTTACCCACAATCAGTAATAATAAACCTAAATAGAAAAAGTTATTGCTGAAACCTTCAAGGGCCATAGATGCATGGCCAAGCGTCATAATAAAAGCGCCGATGATAACAGCTTTTCTGTAACCTGTAAACCTATCGGCAATTAAACCGCCCAATATAGGAGTAAAATAAACCAAGCCGGTGTAAATAGCATAAAGCTGTAAGGCTTCAGGCCGTGGCCATCCCCAGCCATTTTTACTTAAATCGCTAACGAGGAACAGTACCAGTATGGCACGCATTCCGTAATAGCTGAATCTTTCCCACATTTCGGTAAAAAAGAGCACAAAAAGGCCCACCGGGTGGCTAAATAATTTTTCTTTGGATACACCCTGACTTTCTAAATGGATATCTAGTTCTTTATCATGGTCAATACTAATGGTTTCATTAGATTTTTGCATAAAACATTTGTTGGTTTTAGTTTATGAATTCAGAATTTGTGTGTTGTTTAAGTTAGTTTAGCAGGGCGCAATATAGTCAGCGAATGCCAAACTCACAAATTTTTAAATGATGTATCAGGTAATGAAGTTGTTAAGTTTTGTTAAATCTTAAAATTTCCTGACCGGTTTAACATTTTTCTTCGGATCTGCATAAAGCTCATCGTTCGAATCAGGGTCGTTGTTAAGGGTAAGTTCTTCCTGTAATTTTAATCTGCCACCTATAATTTTGAAACCATCAAAAGTGCCGTCCGATCCGTAAAATTCAAACTTGCCTTTTACTTCCGGATCGAAAGAAGCCAGGTGGTCGAACACAATCATACCGGCTTTCACATCGGTTTTAAGCATCATGGCATTCGATTTGGCATATTCAAATATAACCCTGTTTTTTCCTTTCAGTTCTTTTCCGTCAAAAACAGGCGCTCCAAGAGTTACGTTATCCTTATCAAATGAAAGGATTTCGATTACCTTTTTGGTTGTGGCCTGCGTATTTCCTTTCCAGCCTAACAATACATAATAAGGCAGGCGGTTTCCGCTGGTTACGGGTATAATTTCGTAATAACGGGCACCGAACCATTTCTGATTGTTGGTAATCACATTTGGATCGTTCATGTTATCCGTTTGATCGATTAACGGATAGAGCTTTAAGGGGCCGTTTTTGGTATTCATCTGTATGGTGCCATAATAACGATAGCTGCCATTTTCGAGCTGTATATACCAGGTTAACGTTCTGAAAGCCTGATCAGGTGATTTAATTACGGAAACATTTTTTAACGAATCGAAAGGATAAGCAAAAGAATTAGGTGTTTTTAAGGCTTCCACCAATAGTTTAACAAATTTGCCGTTAATTTCGAGCTTTTCGTTATCGCTTAAAGCATTAGTGGTAGCTGTAGAAATTTTGATCAGCGAATCCTGAAAGACATCGAGTTTACCTGACGTTTGTTGTGCTTTTACATTAAAGCCCAGCAGAACAATAAATAACGGGAAAAGCAATTTGAGGTTCTTCATGATCATGCCCGATCGGATATTTTTACAGCTATCAATTTATTTATGCTATTTTTTCTATAACCAGCGCACTGGCACCGCCACCGCCGTTACAAATGCCGGCAACGCCGATTTTGCCGTTGTTTTGTGCCAGTACCGAAAGCAGGGTAACTACAATGCGGGCGCCCGAGGCTCCAAGCGGGTGGCCTAATGAAACTGCTCCACCATTTACATTAACCTTTTCTTCGCTGAGCTCAAGCAATTGGTTATTGGCGATAGAAACTACAGAGAAAGCCTCGTTAATTTCGAAGAAATCTACAGCTTTAATATCAATATTGGCTTTGTGTAATACCAGCGGAATCGCTTTTGAAGGGGCTGTTGTAAACCACTCTGGTGCCTGTTGTGCATCAGCATAGCTTAATATTTTGGCCAGGGGTTTTATACCCAGTTCTTTTGCCTTATCGGCACTCATTAAAACCAGTGCAGCTGCGCCATCATTCAGGGTAGAGGCATTTGCAGCGGTAACCGTTCCTTCTTTTTTAAAAACAGGTTTCAATGTTGGTATTTTATCAAATTTAACTGCTGCAGGCTCCTCGTCGTTATCAATTAATGTAACATCGCCTTTGCGGTCTTTTACCTCTACGGCTACAATTTCACCAGCAAATTTTCCAGTAGTTTGTGCGGCCTGTGCTCTTTTGTACGAGTTAATGGCAAAATTGTCCTGCTCTTCGCGGCTAATCTTACACTCCGTAGCACAAAGTTCTGCAGCCGATCCCATGTGGTAATCATTGTAAACATCCCATAAGCCATCTTTCACCAATCCGTCTGTTACTTGTCCGTGGCCTAAGCGGTAGCCATTGCGTGCTTTATCAAGGTAGTAGGGTACATTGCTCATACTTTCCATGCCACCGGCTACAATAATATCGTTATCGCCATTGGCAATGCTTTGTGCTGCCAGCATAATGGCTTTTGTACCCGACGCGCATACTTTGTTGATAGTAGTAGCCGGTAAATCAGGTAAACCT
This sequence comes from Sphingobacteriaceae bacterium, assembly GCA_017745075.1. Taxonomy (GTDB): domain Bacteria; phylum Bacteroidota; class Bacteroidia; order Sphingobacteriales; family Sphingobacteriaceae; genus Pedobacter. Next base: position 18,093 of record JAGIAD010000010.1, read on the forward strand.
GCAAACTTTGCCGCTTGCGTAGCCGGGGCCTGACCCAAATTGGCCGATAAAACGTTACCCATATACACCTCCTGAACCTGTTCGGGTTTTATGCCAGCTTTTTCTATAGCTGCTTTAATGGCAAAACCGCCAAGCTGAGTAGCAGAAAATTGGGCTAGAGCACCACCAAAACTGCCAATAGGCGTTCTAACAGCCGATACGATTACAACTTCTTTCATGTAAACTAAATTTTTTATGATTTTTTGGTTAGGCCGCTAAGTTAGTTAAACCTTGCAAGGTTTAAAAGTAACGTATAAAAAATGATTTTAGCACGCTGATAATAATAAGTTTTAGGAAAGCAAAACCTGTGGTGCTTAGGGTTGTTCAGTCCTGCTGTTCGCTGTAGCCCTCATACTTCGGGGCTGCCGCTGCCATCAGGTTTAATTAATCTTGGCCGGGGGTTTAGGCAGTTATTACAAACCTATCAGGTTTAAAAACCTGATAGGTTTAAATTGATATTTTATTCCTCTTTTGCTTTGCCTTTCTTTCGCGATTTTATAGCCTGTGTAAGTAAAAATTCGATCTGCCCGTTCGTACTCCTGAATTCATCGGCAGCCCAGGTTTCTACTTCTTTTAATAAAGCAGGACTAATCCTTAATACAAAAGCTTTTTTATCTTTCTCCGCCATCTTTATTGTATTGCCTGTATATTGTACCTGGTTTTTAAATTCATGAGAAACATTTCCATTTCATCGATCCTGTTCGAACTGAACAACAGTTTTTTTCCATCTTTAAATTCAATCTGTAAACCTTTATCCTTATCATTTAATAAGTAGGCTTTATCATTAAACTTAAACCAAAGCCTGCTTCGAACACCAAATCCGCCATAATCTCCTAAAGCGTCGTATTTATTGATATAAACTTTCTCTATGTTGTCCCAACTCAATAGCTTCAGCTTGGTTTGAAATGGAAAATACTTATAAGAAATTCCTTCTGCACTGATCTGTAAAGTCATTTTGTTTTTTTGGAGCAGGTAGATGATGGCAAAGGGAAGGAGGACAGCCCAAAACGGTGCGAAATAACTAGCTTTTAAGGTTTCGAATCGCATTCCGCCTTTATCAAAAAGCACAATGCTGAATACCATAACAGCATCAATAGCCAATAAAACGTAAAGCCACCAAAGTTTTAGGCTTTGTCTCTCCTCAAATTCCATTTATCTTAATTATATAAGGTGCCGGTATTTACCACAGGCTGTACATGTTTATCGCCACAAAGTACAACCAGTAAATTGCTTACCATGGCTGCTTTACGTTCCTCATCCAGCTCAACAATTCCTTTTTGTGATAATTTCTCCAAAGCCATCTCTACCATACCTACGGCGCCTTCAACAATTAATTTGCGGGCCGCAATAACAGCTGTAGCCTGTTGGCGCTGTAACATGGCGCTGGCTATTTCCGGTGCATAAGCCAGATGCGAAATCCTGGCCTCTAAAACTTCGATACCTGCACGTGATAGGCGCTCGTTCAGTTCGTTTTCCAAAAGCTCACTCACTTTTTCTGCGCCATCTTTTAAGGTAATGGTCGTTTCTTCGCCCTCGGCATGGTCATAAGGAAAAATATTGGCCAGGTGCCTTACTGCAGCTTCACTCTGTATGTTTACGTATTGCATGTAATTTTCAACAGAAAATACAGCTTTGGCTGTTTCGTTTACTTTCCAAACTACCACAGCAGCAATTTCAATCGGGTTGCCCAGCTTGTCGTTAACTTTTAGCTGTTGCCCGTTTAAATTGTTTGCTTTTAATGATACCCTTCTTTTTCCGGTTAGTGGGTTTACCCAGAAAAATCCATCGGCCTTTACTGTGCCGGTATATTTTCCGAACAGGGTGAGTACCATTGATTGGTTGGGGTTGATGATTAAAAAGCCAGGGAATATTAAAAATATATCTACTGCCAGTAAAATCCCTCCCCAGACAAAAATTTCTGAAACAAAACAGAAAATAGAAGCACCCAGTAATGCCAGGCTTAGTACGAATGTTAAATAACCCGATGGCGGATTGATAATTTTTTCTTGATACATAATTGATATTAATTTGATATCATAAAGTAAAATATAAAATCTGGTATTTACAAACAAAACGCGCAAAATTTATATTAGATAAAAATGTTATTTTTGACAATACAATAATTATTATCGTTTTGGCTAAAATCAAGAGAAACTCACACAAGATCCTTTACCGGAAGTATTCATCAAACCTAAAATATGTGATGATGATATTTACCGTTTTCATTATCACGCTATTCCTGCCCAAACAACCCAGATTCAGATATGAGTTTGAAAAAAACACGGTATGGAAGAACAAGGATCTGATTTCTCCCTTCAGTTTTGCTATTTTAAAAACCAACCCGCAGGTTAATGCCGATAAGAAGAATGCATTAAAAGATATTTTGCCTGTTTACCAGTTTGACAGAAGCATTATGGCAAATGCCCTTGAAGAATTTGCCAACGAATTTGATGTGAAATGGAAATCCAAGCAGCTTAACCCCAAAGATAAAGACGTATATAAAAGTGCTTCCTATAAATTGTTGCAGAGTATTTACCAGAAAGGGATTATCAGTTTAAATGTGAAACACCAGGCTGGAGGTAAAAATTATGATTTTTCTTTGCTTGAAAATAATGTATCCCAGGAAAAAAATACCCAGGACGTTTTTACTGCAGAATCGGCACTGATTTTTTTTAAAGATAACTTTAAGGCCCCTAACCAGGTAATGGGCGATCTGGTTGCCAACCTGGCTATCGATCATATTACCCCAAACATTATATTTGATGAACGGTTAACCCAGACGATACAGGATAATACCCTGAGCAATATTTCTACCACCAAGGGGATGGTGCAAAAGGGAGAACTTATTGTAGCTAAGAATGATGTTATTGATGAGGAGATTTATCAGAAATTAGAATCTTACAAAGCAACTTACGATGCCCAGACCAAAACCATTGGCAGCAGGGCATTGGTTTATTTGGGGCAAGTAGTACTGGTTGGGTTTATAATCACCATTTTAATGTCGTTCCTTTTTCTCTTCAGGAAGGATATTTTTGCCGATAACCGCCAGCTTTCTTTAATCCTTATTGTGACCACCGGGATGTTGCTTGCGTTAACCTGGGCCATAAAGATGGAAATCCCGAGTTTGTATTACATCCCGTTTTGTGTGGTACCCATTATCATCAGGATTCTGTTTGATACGCGTTTGGCACTTTATCTCCACATGTTGGTGATTTTAATTGCCGGTTTCTTTGTAGCCAATAGTTTCGAATTTGTTTTTTACCAGGTTACTGCCGGCATGGTTGCCATATTCAGCATAAAAAACTTTGTTAAGCGCGAGCGGTTCCTGGTGTCGGCATTGCTTATTCTTTTGGCTTATTTTGTTTCATTTGTTGGTATTGCCCTGCTGCGCGAAGGATCTTTCCGGGAAATAGAGTGGATGAGTTTTATCCCTTTTGTTTTTAGTGTACTCTTATCTCTTTTAGCTTACCCGTTAATTTACCTGTTTGAGCGTATTTTTGGCATCACATCAGATGTAGCGCTAATTGAGCTGACCAATACCAACAATAAGCTGTTAAGAGAACTGGCCTTTAAAGCTCCCGGAACTTTTCAGCACTCTTTACAGGTGGCTAACCTGGCTGAGGCTGCCATATTTAAAATAGGAGGGAACTCTGTGCTGGTGAGGGCAGGGGCATTATACCACGATATTGGTAAAGTAGACAATCCACAGTATTTTATCGAAAATCAGAATACAGCTGTTAGTCCGCACGATAAATTACCTTATGAACAGAGTGCGCAGATCATTATTCAGCATGTGCACAAGGGGATTGAGATTTTAAGAAAAAACCAGATTCCGGAAGCGATTATCGATTTTATCAGAACGCACCATGGAAACACCCGGGTTGATTATTTTTATCAGTCGTTTTTGAAAAATTCGCCTGAAAAATTCGTCGATGAAAACATTTTCCGCTACCCCGGACCAATACCTTTTAGCAAAGAAACCGGTGTGTTAATGTTGGCAGATTCGGTCGAAGCGGCCTCAAGAAGTCTGAAAAATCCCGATGCACAGAACATAAATGACCTGGTTGAACGCATAATTAACTACAAATTGGAGCAAAATCAGCTTGACGACTGCGATTTAACCTTAAAAGATATTGAAACTATCAAATTGATATTCAAGACGATGCTGATGAGTATCTATCATGTGCGCATAGATTATCAACAAAATTTGTAATTTTTTTTTGTTGGATAACTTGTTTTACTATATTTGCAGACCTCAAAACAACGCTGGTAGGGCGAAAAAAAGAGGATAAAAGGTGAGGTGCCTGAGAGGCCGAAAGGAACAGTTTGCTAAACTGTCGTACTGGTAACGGTACCGCGGGTTCGAATCCCGCCCTCACCGCTGAAATAAAAAAAAGTTGGCAGATAGATGGAAAAACCCAATAAAATCCATATCTTTGCCATCCCTTAGAAATAAGGTTAAAAAAGGTGATACCAAAGTTCGGGATGTAGCGTAGCCCGGTATCGCGCCACATTTGGGATGTGGAGGTCGTAGGTTCGAATCCTGCCATCCCGACTAAAAGTTCAATCCACTTTACAACAGGATTAAAAAAAGACCGATACCAAGTTCGGGGTGTAGCGTAGCCCGGTATCGCGCCACATTTGGGATGTGGAGGTCGTAGGTTCGAATCCTGCCACCCCGACTTTATTAGACAAGACAGTTTTTTACTGTCTTGTTTTTTTTTATTCAAAATCAGCCTCCAGACTGCTTACACCAATAAATTTTTACAGCTTTTCTCTTTTCTACTACTTCATAGATGGTAAGTAGGTAATAGACTTTGTTATACGATAATGTATCGCTTGGTCGTCTGCCAAATTTTCACCACACAATAACTCAGCTTAAAGAAGTACCTCAGGGGTTAATTTATAGCTCCCTTTTGTATTTGGCGCCTGCCCTGCGCAGCATGTCGTGGTAACTTTGATACCTGGCTTCTATAGCAGTTCCTTTATTGCGGGCAATGTGGAAGTTGATATAGTCGAGCAGGGTCATTTCATCGTATTGGTCGATTTTGTTCAAATCGAGTTTCCATTTAATGGCATCCAGCAAGAAATCTTCGAATTTTTCGGCTACGGCATATTTTAAAAGGTTTCCCTCTCTGATATCAAAGGTACTGGCGTTGCATCCGGTGTATCCTGTTTGCTGATAGATTTTCCACATAGAAGAAATTTTTTCTGCGATGGTTTGCGCGTTGTCTTTTAAGGTGTCGACTTTGGCAGCGAGGTAGAAGCGCTGTTGGTACATGTATTTAAATCTGCTGCCGTACTCTTCTGGTGGTGTGCGATCTGCTACAATCATGCAGATGTTCTGCATTTTTTTTAGGTTGTATTCGGGAAAGAGTTTTTGTAGCAAGTCATGGGCTGCACTGATTTTCATGCCTGGTTTTTGAGACAGGAATTGGCTGATTCGTGATTCCTCCCTGGTCTGTGCAAATATGGTGTGAGTGAATAGCAGGAGCAAAATACTGATGAATATTTGGTGCAAGATTTTCATAGTTTGAAAATAGTAAAAAATGGCGAGAGTTTTCTGAAGGTTTTTTGACAGTGTATTCTTATTTGCTCAGGTGTAGCGAAACAGGGTGAATGCTTAATTTTCCGCATGAAATAACACTTGCCCCTTATCTTGAGCAAAAAAAATATACCCCTGACAAACAGCTGTCACAGAGCTTCCTGAAATTTGCCTGAAACAAATTAAAAGACAAATTATGAATCTCGTTTCAATCAGAATTATTACCGATGACGTCGGTAAATTAATGGAATTTTATGAACAGGTAACTCAATTAAAGGGTGTTCGTTTTACAGAAGACTTTGCGGAGCTTCAAATGGCTAATGCAACGCTGGCTATTGGAAGTACAAAAACATTGCAGTTTTTTGGAGGAGAAGAAGTTGCCAGGGCTGCCGAAAACCGTACAACAATAATTGAATTTATTACAAATGATGTAGACCGGATTTACCAGGAGCAATCTGCTTTCTTGACCAACTTTTTAGTGCAACAGCCCAAAACGATGCCATGGGGAAATCGTTCGCTGCTGTTCCGTGATCCTGATGGGAACCTGGTCAATTTTTTTACGCCAGTAAGCGCTGATGCGGTCAAAAAATTTGCGGGTAAAATTTAAATCAATTACAGCTCTGATGTAATCGTAAAAGCTAACTCAGTGCGTAATTTAGTAAAAAAGGGTATCGAACAAGATTCCCTTTTCTAAAACTGGTTAATTATTCAGCATTAATGTTCCCGTTCTCCAGATGGGCAATACGGAATATTTCCTTTGAAATAATGGTGATATTTTCTTTCAGCTTATCCAGATTACAATTTAAGGTGCCAATAAGAATGGGCAGTTCCATCATTTCTTCCATAAATTCCATTTTTAATGAACATCCGGGAATATTTTCTGTACTACCTTTTAAAAGTGAAAAAATTTCGCTGGCTTCCTTTTTATTCCCACCAAGAAAAAATTTGCCATAGTTGATTTTTCCACCTGGCCCTTCAAGGCTCAGGTTGATGGTAAAATGGGTTTCCATAGCTAAACAGTTATAATTTTCTACATGAATTTCAGTATAGTATCAATAAAAAGTGCCGCATTTAGCGGCACTTGAGAAATTATTGTATTTCGATCTGTCTGGAAACCGCTGTGGCTTCTTCTTTTTTTGGAATGTTAAGATGGAGGATGCCATCAGTATAAGCAGCCTGAATGTGTTCAACGTCAGCACTCTCCGGAAGGGTGAAGGCCCTGGTAAATGCCGAGTAGCTGTATTCCCTTCTGTTATAGGTTTTACCATCACTATTGTTTTCAGTCTGCTGCGCAGTAGAAATGGTTAGCATATCTCGCTCAACAGATACCTTGAAATCGTCTTTTTTTAATCCGGGTGCAGCCAGTTCGATGTGGTACTCTTCATTCGATTCGGAAATGTTGACTGCTGGTACACTGCTTAAACGACGATCTGTGAAAAAGGTATCGCCTAATACGGATTCGAAGATATCATTAAAGCCTGGCAATAATGAACTGTTCTTCTTTTCTGGATTGAATTTAACCAATGTCATAGTTTTTCTCCTTTTAATGTTTTAATAATAAATGGACTATAAAATCAATTAATTTAACGTTTTAACCTTTTTTGAGGTTACGTGTTAAGAGAATCAAGCACTATGCCAAGGCCCAAATAGTGTGCAGATGAGCAGTTTTCGCTGAAAAAATTGCATAAAAAATGAAAATTTTTCAGTTTCATTGCTGAAATTTTTTCAGTCTCTGTAAGGCTGATTATAGGGTTGGAGCGTAGAGAAAGCACCTTTATGATCATTTCAACAGTTTTTTATATTCAGCAGTTCCTGACACATGATGTCCGGTCAAAAGGAGAGAAGGGAACAGGCAATAGCTGAGCAGCTTAACATTACTGAGTTCGTTCAAAATAGATGATATTATTATCAAAATTGCCCTGGTAAGGATTTCCTTTTGCTCGGAAACCATTGGCCATGAGAAAACGCTGACTGCTGGGGGTTGCTGTGGTAGAAAAGATAATGCCATGATGATAGCTTATTTTTTCAAGTAACATCCGCTTTAATGTGCTACTGATTCCCTTTTTACGAACTGACTCACGGGTAAATGAATAACCGATCTCTAAGAATGGCTTATCTATATTGTTGATAATACCGGCCTTTTTATATACATCTTGCAGGTAAGAAACTGAAGGCCTTTTAATAGCCGAAATTCCCACCAGTTTTTTTCCGTTATAGCAGAAGGCGAGGAATGCTGCATTGAAAATCTTTAATGGCAGATCAACCGGCGAAACCTTATTCCCCTTTCTCAATAATAAATAAAAGCGGTGGAGCTGGATCATAGAGCAATCGCATGGTCTCCTGATTTCAAAATGGCAATTACCGAGAAAATTCGGTTGATTATAGCCCTGATAAAATACCAGGCCGGTAGATATATTGTGGTTCATCAGAATAAATTTAGGAAAGTGTTCAATCTGCCGGTTCTTGTCAGCTTATTTGTTTTTGGCACTTAACGAGGTGCGTAAAGGACCCGATAGGGCCAACATTTCGCATACTTTATCGTTCCAGTCTATCAACGCATCTTCAGGTGAGGTACCAAGGCCTGAAACATCGTGTTCCTCTTCAAAAGATAATACCGCGTAAAAGCAATCACCATCCTGATATACAGAAGGTTTAAATTGCATAACAAAAGTGGGTAACTTAAACCTGTTATAATCAAAATCAACCAGTTTTCCTGGGATCGTTCGGGCCTGCTGTTTCATAGCTTAATGTTTTATTGAAACATTGTTTTTACCTGTTTTATGCTTTCGATAAGCAAACTTGATTACAAGTTAACCTAACAATATTTCCTTAAGGTTAGCTGGTTGTTGTTTGTGTGTTAAATGTTGCAGGGCGATTTTTTTGAAAAAATATGATTACAGCGTACTTTTTAATGCGAATGGTATTATAATGGTAAGGAAATGAGATAGATAAAATAAAGAATTTTTGCGCTTAATCCTTTTGGCTCAGACACAGTCAAACACGATATATACTATTCCGATAATGAGGGTTGAAAAGAAAATTTTAAAAGCATCAGATAAAACCGGGAGTGAGGAAAGTGAAACTGTTTTTCCAAAAGGAATGATCGTTTTTATCCTTTTGCTAAGTGCAATACTCATGTTATTGATTTTCCTTAAACACTAAACTGCGTTGATATACCTTCTTATTTCAGAGGAGTATTCAGTACGGTTATAAATTCTGGCTATATTTATATTAAGATTCGTTTTTCAGGGCCTAAAGTCTTGCCGGTTGATCCTGAAGATGAAAAATTAATTCCCCACCCTGCAGCAGCAATTGATGCGTGATATAACTTTTGGTGAAAGGTTTTCCATTTAAAATGATTTTTGAGCTATAAATAGATTTTTTACTCTTTTTAATGGTTGTAATGGTTAACTTTTTACCATTGCTAAAAGATATCACAGCCTGTTTAAATAAAGGGCTTGTTAGCTGATAGTTTCCAGAAACGGGATCTACGGGATAAAAGCCCATTGCGGCAAATACATACCACGCCGACATCTGTCCGGCATCATCGTTACCACTTAGTCCGCCGGCACCTTCATCGTACTCTTCTGCCATAATGCGTGAGACCTGCATCTGTGTTTTCCATGGAGCGGAGGTATAATTGTATAAAAATGGAATCTGGTGGCCAGGTTCATTTCCGTGCCAGTATTCTTTTTTATGAAAAAGCGAATCCAGCGCATTTTCGAGGTTTTTAGGCCCGCCCATTAATCTGATCAGTCCGGGCATATCGTGCGGGACATAAAAAGTATACTGCCTTGGAGTTCCCTCTGTAATATAGGGTTCGCGATGATCGGGATAAAAAGGTTTATACCAGTTGCCGTCGGCAAAGCGTCCCCTAACCATTCCGACATTTGGATCAAAAATATGCCGGTAATTAAGCGATCTTTTTGATAGTTCCCGGTAATCGTCTTCTTTGCCCAAATCCCTGGCTATTGTTGCCAGCGCATAATCATCGTAGGCATATTCGAGTGTCCGGCTTACCTGTTCCCGTTTGTGGTAAGCATTGGGAATGCTGTCGTCCATGGGGATATAACCATATTTCAGGTAACTGTTAATTCCACGCCTACCTTTTCCTTTCAGGTAATCGGCAGAATCGGGCATTTGAAAAGCGTTTTTCCTCATCAACCGGTAAGCTTTGTTAATATCATAGTTACGGATCCCTTTATGATATGCCGAAGCAATAAAAGCTGTTGCATGATCGCCAATCATGGCGGCGGTATAACTGTTCCAGCATGGAAAAATGGGCATCCAGCCACCTTGCTCACCTTTTAAGATCATCGAATTAACAAGGCTGTTAGTTAAATCGGGTTTTAACAGCTCAATTAAAGGCAATTGTGCACGGTAAATATCCCACATTGAAAAGTCATCGTAATATTGGCCTTTATTTATTGTTTTGTTCTGATATTTCCCATCAAACTGCGGATATTTTCCATCCACATCATTATATAACCTCGGATGCTGCATGGCATGGTAAAGGGCCGTATAAAAGATTTTTTTTCCTTTTTCGTTTGTGTCCGAAATACGGATCTGTGACAGGGATTTTTCCCAGGCCTGATTGGTGCGTGCTAAAACAGTGTTAAAATCGTCTTTCTTAATTTCACTTTCCAAATTGGCTTTTGCTGCGCTGATACTGGTAAACGAAGTGCCTGAATACACCACCAGCTGTTCTCCTTTATTCAGTTTAAAGCCTGCAAAGGCACCAATATCCTTTTTATTACTGATGGTTTGCTGGCTGAAAACCTGACCTTCGCTATAAACCCCTGATGAAGTAAAGGATCTTTTGAACCGGATGAAAAAATAACCACTAAAGCCTGCGGGTTGTCCCGATCCCTGGTAAATGCGGTGAACGGGATTGTAGCCGGAAATTTCACCTTTTACAGGATCAATTTGAATAAAACCCTTGTTCTTATCGCTGTTAGGACTAATTAAAATATAAACACTATTTGTTTTTAGCGCAGTGATCCGCATTATACCACACCTCAGGCTGGCTGTAATTTCTGTTAAGAGTTCATATTGAGGTAATTTTAACTTGTAATAAGATGGGGTAGAAACTTCATTTTCATGAACGTAATTTTCTGCGTATTGGGCTGCTTTGGTTTTAAGCTGGCCCGAAATAGGCATAATAGTAAAGCTTCCGTAATCTTGGGTACACGAACCGCTGAGCCAGTGACTGGCCCTGAAACCATAAAACTTTTTGTTATTGTAGTAATAGGGGGCCAGGCATTTTTTTTCTGAAAGCTGCGTTTGGGGTGTCCACTGGGTCATGCTAAAAGGTGGTGCAACCGCCGGTATGGTATTGGCCAGCCTTTCTGTTTTATCTTCTATATGCTGGCTGGCCGGCGTGGTGCTTGCAGAAGTACCTGAAAATGGCTGCACATAGCTGATAACAGATTGCTGCGCAAAAGCCATGCTACCGGTAAGAATAAAAAGCAATAAAGTGGATATGAAAAATACCGGCCGTGTAACAGCATGCTGATTTCGCATAGTAAATAAGATAACAATTTTCATATTGGTAAAGCTATCATATAAGCCTTTTTAATAACCTTTTACGTTGGGGAAATTACTGGTGTATTATCCCCATGGTTTTGCGGTATTTCTGATACATTTCCAATGCTAAATTTACCGGGTTTCCAACAGTTTTGCTTGGATAGTCTTTTCGTTGGTTTACCCATTTCCATTCCCAGTTGCTTACTTCTTCGATAAATTGGCTGGTATTAAAATCGTTTTGCTGTTTTAATGATTGTTCGGCACGGGTAAAGAAAAGCTGCCACCTCGGTTTATAAAAATCATTTAACAATCCGCTCCATTGCCTGCATGCATACTCGTTTAAAGGACTTTTAGCATCCCCCCAAAGGGTAATCAGGTCTTTGGCATTCATTTCGTAAAGTGCTTTTTCGGCGGGTGTTTCTCCCCATCGTCTGGCATCACTTACCCATGGCCCAAGCATAAAATCTTTTCTGCTGGCCAACAACCGGTCCATATCGTCAATCAGCTGTATAAATTTGCTGCTTTCTTTTTTAAATGTAGCCAGGTCTTTTTTGCGGTAGGCTGCAACTATACTTCTTTGAATAGGCAGGGCGTAATTGGCCATTACCTGCCGGGTAATATCAACCAGATCGTATTGAAAACCATCGCTGGTTTTACAAAGCGGTGCGGCTTTTACAAATTCATCCCAGCCCAGCAGCAAATCCTTTTCGCGGTAATTTAACGTAGTTTTGGCCCAGCGGGTTAATGAATCGAAGGTAGGGCGTGCCTGGATAATCGATTCGGCACCATCTCTGATATATTTATCAGCCGGCACGTTATAAACTGTTTTTCGTAATATCTCCCAGCCCTTTAAAGCATTTACATTACTTTTTCCATAGCGGTTACGGACAAATTTAGGTAACCAGGTTTTGAGATCTATAGGTTTAGCTTGCCAGGCATTGTCCATCATCAGCTCATAAAGTACCGGATTTTGTTCAATACCTTCCATACTGAGGCCTATGCCTTTCATTTTACCGCTTTGTGGATTGTTAAGGGCTTCGGCCGGCGCAGTTGCCACTACATCCATCCGCCCAAATAGGTTAGTATTGCCGCCAAAGTTGTGCAGCATATTCCATATCCACGGCTTGCCATAAAAACCTTGTGTACGTTTCCAAACGGGCTCAATTTCAGTAGCCAGATCGAGCAAAATCATCTTATCGTTCGGTACTGCCTTTAATAAGGCCTCTGTTTGTGGTTCTTTCCAAAATTTTCTATCACTGTAAAACAACCATCCCTGCATTACCCAGATGGCCTCAGGATCGGCCTGTGCCATGCCATCGTAAACCCTTGCGCTCAGTTTACTTAAAAACTCGGGATCGGCAGAAGGTGGCTCATTCTCGTTAAAAGTATCGGCTGAGTAAAGATGATCGGTACCCAATAATTCGGTTTGTTTCTGCAGAAATTTCTTTCCGATCTGGGCAAACATAGGGTCTTCCGAGTCAAGGATATAAGTATCGGCAAAGCCATTGGTCCAGTTGGTGGCTTTTAATTTAGCCTGAGGGAATTTATCTTTAAATGCTGCGGGTACATGTCCGGTAAAGGCAGGCAGTACCGGTTTCATCCCAAGCGACCTTTGGCGGGCCAAAATTTTCTTTTGCAGTTCAAAATGGCTTTTCATCCAGCTTAGCGGAAGCGGACCACCCCAGCCATCAATATTACCCATCCAAAACCATGAGAAATAAGCTGGTCCGGTGAAAAAACCTTTAAGTTCTTCGTCCGAAAAGCCCATTTCTTTGTATAAAAGGTACCAGGTATATTCTTCGCCGGTAATGGCAAGGGGCATGTTAATGCCGTGGAGTGCCATCCAGTCTATCTCTTTTTCCCAACGCGGCCAATCCCACCAGCTCATGCTGTAATTAAAAGTACAATAGTTTAGGTAGTAGCGGTAATCGTAAGGTGTTTCTTTCCTTATTTTTGTTTTTACCACAGGCAGCGTGGCAGGTAGATTTAAATTGGTGCCATTCCAAGTAATCTGGCAGTGTGCGTATTCAGTTAAATAATAATAAAAAGCCGAGGCCAGGGCAACACCGCTGCTGCCACTAAGTACGATCTTATTGTTTTTGCTTTCAATTTCAAATACATCCTTACCGTTTACTGCGGCAATACTTCTGGTAACAAATGCCTGGCGTTGTTTCGGTAAAATCCGTGCAATAAGTTGATCAGAAGAGGATAGGTATGCCTGAGACCACAGGTTATTGAACGATAGTACAAGTAGCGCTACAAATGGTAATTTTATTTTCATATTAAATTTTTAGGAACCACTTTTTATCAAAGAGGAACTTTAAGCCAAACAATTGTATTAAGAGTACACCAGTCCATACACCAGCCTGTTGCCATGCGGCAGGGATGGTATTAATGATTCCGCCGAAGAGGAAGTTGGAAGTAGATTCGAAATTAAACAAGCCGTGAGCGAAAATGTAAATTAATATCGAATTGGTACCTATCCATACCATAGGCATACACCATTTTTGATAACTACATACATCGATAAAATAATAGAAGAGCGAAAAAAGTATAATGCTCCAGCCGCCTGCAAAGAGTACGAAAGTGCTGGTCCACATGATTTTGTTGATGGGGAAAAGGAAACTGCCGGCCAGTGCCGCTACTATTAATGCGATGCCCGCCATCATTAAATACAATACTTTTTTCTTGGGATCGGGACACACTGTTTTATTCTTTATAAATGAGCCGGTAAATATACCTAGCATGGCCGAGCAAATGGCCGGTATAGTGCTCAGTAAGCCTTCCGGATCATAAACTGTACGGTGAAGCTTGCCGGGAAGTAACAAACGGTCTATATAGGCAGAAAGGTTGCCCTCTGGCGTGAAAACACCGCTGCCAAATCCCGGAACGGGCACAAAACGCATTAATAGGTAATAGCCAACCAGGATAGATATAAACCAGATTACCTGTTTTTTTAGCGGAGTATTGAGGTAAATTAAAGCGGCAAAAAAGGTTGCCAGACCAATACGGCCCAGTACACTGGCAAAACGGGTATGCTCATAACCCTTCCATTGCAGCAGGCCGTTAACCACTACGCCCAGTAGAATTAAAATCAGGGTTCTTTTAATCAACGCATAATAAATCTTACCTGTTGGCGCATTTCCAGTCTCTTTATCCGTAAAATATTTCTGATAAGAGAAAGGCATAGATACCCCGGAAATGAATATAAAAAGCGGGAAAATAAGATCATAAAAAGTAAAGCCATTCCAGGGCGAATGGTGCAATTGGTTACTGATGCCCACCAGTATCCTTTCAAATAAGGAAAGGCTCGGATTGGTTGCGATGGTCCAGTCGTATGGGCTTTGAACCAATGCATGGTCTTCTTTAATGCCATAGGCCAAGCCATGAAAAATACCTTCACCGCTCACAATCCAAAACATATCAAAACCACGTAAGGCATCGAGCGAAAGCAGTCGTTTAGGTTTATCTGCTGTTTGTGCTGTTGAAGTAACTTTGCTGCTTGGTTGATCCATGGTGCTGACGACGCTTATTTTTGGATTATTTTTCAATTAAGGTGTTATAAATAATTTCACCCTGATCATTAATGGCTTGTACCCGTAACTGGTTGTTATTAACAGAGAATAACATAAAACCATATTCAGACGCTACCATTTCGGCATCGGCGATGAGTTTTACAGGTGTTTTTTCAGAAGCTGAACCAGAAATAAAATAATGTGTTTTCCCGGCAGGTTTAATGTACTGCATACTGTGTTCGTGCCCGGTAAGATACACATCTACGCCGTATTTTTCAAAAGTTGATTTTAATGAATTGCGTACAGCTTTGGTATCATATGCCTCGGTTCGGCTGCCACCAGTATAAATAGGGTGGTGGCCTACCACAATTTTCCATTTAATTGCAGGGTCGGTATCTGCGAGTGTTTTAACCAGCCAGCGTTTTTGAGCTGTGGTATCCTGTCCTTTAACATTCGGACCATATTCGGCATTGTTGTAAAATTCGGGTATGAGTGGGTTTGTGTCAATAAAAGCAATTAACACCTGGTTATTGAGATCCCCGTTGATGGGGAATTTTTTTGCATAGTAACGGGCAGACATTTTCCATCTTCTGCTGATTTTGGAATATTCGACCTGTGCATCCGGATTGGATTTGTAATCGTGGTTACCAAGCACCACATACCAGTCCCATTGCAGGGAAAAATCGGTATAAATATCTTCGAAAGAGTATTTAAAAGATGGGTCTTGTGCGCTGATTACACCACTGGGATAAAAATTATCACCAGTAGAAATGATAAAATTAGCCTTAACATCAGATGCTGTAATGCCCATTTGTTTGGCTACCTGTCTTTGATGATCGGCACCATTACGGCCCCAATCGCCCATGGCGATGAAATTTAAAGCATTACTTTCTTTAATCAGATTTTTTGTTGCTGAAGAGGCCTGGGGTGAATTTTTTATTAAAGTTTGCGCATGTAAAACGGAAGGAAGCAACAGAATAGATAAAAGTAATTGTTTAATCATTGGGAGGGATTTAAATAAATAAAGGTAAGCATCAAAAGCAAAGAAGAGGAGGTATCATAAATTTTGTTTTTCTAGAAGTTTGTCATGTTGAGCCTGTCGAAACGCCTTGCAGTGTTTGAGCAGATCCTTTGACAAGCTCAGGATGACAATTCTATATTTATGATACAACCTCTTCTAAGAAAAATATATTAATTGTATCCGGGATTTTGTTTCAATTTAGGATTTAATATAATGGCTGATGCTGGTATTGGCATTAGCCTATGGAAGGTCTGTGCATCTGTTTTAAAGCCCCATGTTCCTTCATACTTGCCGAAACGGATCATATCATTACGGTGCCAGCATTCCCAGGCCATTTCTCTGCAACGTTCTTTATATAAATCTTCTAAGGTAACGGATGTCCATGCCGGTGAAGTTGTACGAACAGCACGTAGCTGGTTTACCAATGATAATGCAGTTTGACCTTGTGTAGGTGTTGCGCCCCTTAATATGGCTTCGGCTTTCATTAATAAAATATCAGAATACCTGAAAACAGGTACATCGTTATTCTGGTTCCTGCTTGATGAGGTGCTGTCGCAGTAAAATTTATTGTTTCTGTATCCCATATTCCAGGCTATTTCATCATTTCCGGCATCAAATGGTCTGGAAGCATCCCTAAGCGTAACATTTGGAGTAATGTCTACCTGGTAGGTGAGTGCAGCTGAACCATCAGAACCTGCATAAAACTGATCGTATCCTTTTTTAGTGGTAGCTACTGTTACTGGTGAGCCATCATAATAAGTCTGTAATCCTTTTATCCATTGTGCATTTCTTTTATCATTAGGATCATTAAAATTAGCATAATACTCTGGCAGGGTGCTCATTGGTGCACTTGGCGTAAATTTTAAGCTGTACTTTTTCTGTAAAGAGCGCGGTAACGAGTAACGCGAATAAATCATGGTACCATTACTAAAGCCAGGATCGAAAGGGATAGCAAAAATAAATTCTTTGATCTGCGGGCCGTTATCAATGAAGAACATTTTTCTGTAGTCGCTTTCCAAACTGTAAGGAGAGCCTGAGGCACCAATAATGGCATCGCACATGGCTACAGCATCATTATAACGCTGAGTTCCGGTATATACTTCGGCATTTAAGTACAATTTGGCTAATATGGCATAGGCGGTATATTTGTTTGGGCGGCCATATGTAGCTGTTCCTACAGCGCTGCTTAAATTTGGCAACACTTCTTTAAGTTCTGCCTCAATAAAATTGAAAACTTCAAGGCGTGTTTTGGTTTCAGGTGGTGTAGTTTGACCGAAAGTAGTTACAATAGGAATATTACCCCATAAATCCATCATCATGAAAAATGCTAAAGCCCTGGTAGCCCTAACTTCGGCTACTGCTACTGTTTTTCCCGGAGATTCAGGAGCATCTTTCAGTAAAAACAAACTTTGATTTGCTTTACTGATGGTTGCTGAAAGCCATCCCCAACCGCTGCTAATATGCCCATTATCTTTAGTCCATGAGTGTTTATGGTGCATTTCGAATACCCCTCCATCGTACCAGTTTCCGCCTCTGGCCGGCATAATGGATTCGTCGGTACTTAACGACTGCATAAAGAAATAATCGGTACTCCAGTTTTGGCGAAGCTGTACATATACCTGACCGGTTAGCTGTATATAGTGTTGGTCTGTTTGAGGAAATGTTTCAGGAGTTAGCTGTGTTTCCACTTTTAAATCCAGTTTATGGCAGGAAGTTAATACGCCTAGCGATAACGCAGTTCCTGCAATGTATTTGATAAGATTTTTCATCTTCTTAAGTTTTAGTTAAATGATACGTTTAACCCGAATAAAAATGTTCTGGTTTTAGGATAAAAGTTATTGGTATCTACCCCTGGAGCGGTACCACCCTGATTGATCTCCGGGTCTATCCCTTTATAACCAGTAATTACAAACAGGTTATTCGCTGTGGTGTACAACCGAATAGAATTTACACCAGGAATAAGGCCTTTTTTGAAAGTATATCCAAGTGTAGCATTATCTAAACGCAGGTAACTGCCATTCTCTAAGAATCTGCTCGAATATTTATAGGAGTTGAAATCAGATACTGATTCATTTTCAACTTCAACAGGGATATTGGTGAATTGAGCAGTGCTCGGGCGGAATAAATCAGCGCGCGTAACGTTCATAATTTTAACGCCTAATGCCGCTCTCATAAATATGCTTAAATCAAAATTTTTGTATCTTAAATTGTTTGACCAGCCTAACAGCGCTTTCGGTTGTGCATTTCCAAGTATATAATAATCGGTTTTGGTGAGTGGGGTCTTTGTAAGGTTACCGTTAGCATCATAATACTGTGAAACACCATTTGCATCTTTACCTGCATATTTAAAGGTGAAAAATGTTCCGATTGGTTGCCCTGGCTTAAGGATCTGCAGTGTTAAACCACTTTGTCCGGCCCCATCAGGAGAAACAGTCAAACGGTCTTCAATGTTAAATCTTGGATCATCCGATAGGGTAATGATTTTATTTTGGTTATGTGCCAGGTTAAAAGTGGTATTCCAGCTGAAGTTTTGGGTGCTTACCGGTGTACCATTTAGGACCACTTCAATACCTTTGTTGCTCAAACTACCAACATTTGCTGTATAAGAGCCTGCCGGGAATAAGTTATTATCAACGCCAAATGTCAAAATCAAATCGGTTGTTTTTTTATCGTATACGTCTACTGATCCACTTAATCTGCCATTAAATAACCCGAAATCTAAACCAATATTGGTCGTAGCCGTTTTCTCCCATCTCAAATCAGGATTTTCGTTTTGGATGGCACCATAAGCACCTTCTCTTGGCGAACCGTTATAATAAAATTGTCCTACCTGCCCATAAATAAGCTTAGTGGTAAGTGGGGCAAAACCAAGCGAGTTACCAGCAATACCGTAACTACCTCTTAATTTAAGGGTTTTAAGAACGCCTGTGTTTTTAAAGAATCCCTCCTGATCAATGTTCCATGCCGCACCTACTGACGGGAAATAGCCCCATTTTTCGTTAGCTCCGAATACATTCGATCCATCTTTTCTGATCGATCCCTGAATAAGGTATTTGTTTTTATAATTGTAATTAACCCTGGCAAAATCAGAAATCATTAAAATTTCCTGGTAAGTTACGCCCGGATTAAAATCAACCCTGAAATCAGGAACTGCATACGGGTTTCCCAAACTTAAATTGTTATAACTAACCTGGTTAATCGGGAAATTTGTAGAAGTAGCCTGAAAACCATCGTTATTTAGCGATTGCTGATAAGAATAACCCACTACGGCATTAATATCATGGTCGCCAAATTTTTTATTCCAGGTTAAGTACGTTTCTATAATTTTATTGGTGTTCTGATAGGCATTTCTTACTGCCACACCATCTTTTCCTACCAGGTTTACAAAGGTTGGCGTTGCAGGTGGCTCAGGCGTATTCCGAACATTGTTATACCTTGAAGTATAAATGCTGTTATAAAATGCACCATAAACGTTTTGGCTGTTCTGGTAAGATGCTGAAACATCGTAAGAGAAGCCGAATGGTAATTTTAAGTTGACCGTTAAATTTCCTAAGATGTTTTTATTCTTCAGGTTCTCTGTACCGTTTTCGAGCATAGAAACCGGATTATAATAACTGGTTTGGATTAAGTTATCAAAATAAGATCCATCCGGATTCTTTACCGGCGATGTTGGCAGGTAAGTAAGCATCTGTGCTAGTACTGTATTACGGTAAGGAACGAGGTTGGCATTAGTTACCGAGTTGCTGATATTCAACCCGATCTTCAATTTATCATTTAAAGCCTTTTGTTCAATGCCGATGCGGCCAATAAATCTATTTAAATCGCTGGTTTTGATAATACCATTTTGTTTAAAATAATTTAAACTGGCATTATAAGTGGTTTTCTCAGTACCGCCGCTCAAAGATACGTTGTGGTTGTACGATAAAGCATTACTGCGCTGTACCTCATCCTGCCAGTTGGTATTGGCACCCTTATCATTTGCCGGCGTGAGGGCAGAATTATTTTTTGCCAGGAATGCCTTTAATTGATCAGCATCCATCATTTCGTATCGGTTAGATACGTTTTCTATACCAAAGTAACCATTGTAAGCAATTTGTGCTGCACCTGCTACACCTCTTTTGGTGGTTACCATAATTACACCGTTGGCGGCCCTGTTACCATAAATAGCGGCAGCAGCAGCATCTTTTAATACATCTATCGTAGCGATATCATCTGGCGCAAGAATCGAAATATCGGCACCAACAACACCATCAATTACAAATAATGGCGATTGGGCACCATCACGAAGGGTAGATGCACCACGCATAATGATTGCTGCATTTTGACTAGGATCTCCATTTCTGGTAATGTTTAATCCCGGTACTTTACCTTGTAACATTTGGCCAATATCACTAATAGCCCCTTTATTCAAATCGTCGCCTTTAACTGTCGATATAGAGCTCGTAAGTGTCTTTCTGCTGCTCTTTCCATAACCTACAACTACTACATCAGTAAGGGATGAACTGGCCTCGCTAATGATTACCTGGTAGGTAGATGCATTCGTTACAGTAAGTTCTTTTGTTTGATAGCCAAGGAAACTGAACAGGATTTTATCTCCTGTTTTTGCAGTGATGCTGAAAGCTCCTTCAGCACCAGTTGAGGTAACCTTACTGGTTCCCTTAACAGTAACTGAAGCACCTACAATAGGCAGTTTAGCATCATCGACTAAATTTCCAGTAATTTTTCGTTCAGTTTGCGCATGGGCAACATTGAACACTTGGCCGAGGAGTAATAACAGCATAAATATGCCACTATACTTTAAGCGTGTACATTTAAATCTCATGATTTTTGTAAAATTAGATCCATAAATTGTTTATTTGGTTATAAATGTTTGGAGATAGAATTTAAAATTTAATGTTAGGTGGTAAATATTTAGCGACCAGTGCTTTGTAATAAGGTTCGAGTTCTGCCCAGCTTTTCTGATTGGGGTTTTTAGAATACAGGTCGTAAGGGTTAAACAGGTTAACCCATTTAAACATTTCGTGGTCTTTTTCATTCATCAGGTGATCGTAGGCATTTTCCCTGTGCTGCGAATAAAAAGAGTGATAGCGGAGCATATATAAGCCTGGTTCAGGCAGGTAGGGCTTCATCATATGGTATACATATTCATCGTGACCCCAAGACATATCTACATTATCCAAACCACAGTTTTGGGTATAAACGCCCAATTTTGTTTGATAAATTTCATTTGTATAATCAGGATTGTTGCTGAAAAATTCAGGGTAAACAATTTTATCTGAATAGGCACAGCCAACAGGAAAAGTATCTCCAACTACAGCCCATTGTGGTTCACCAAACAAGCATAATACCTTACCCATATCATGGATCAGGCCTACCAATACCATCCAATCAGGGTGGCCATCGTTTCTGATGGCTTCTGATGTTTGCAACAGGTGCTGCATCTGGTCCAGATCGGTATCAGGATCAGAATCATCCACCAGCTTGTTCAAAAAATCAAAAGCACTCCAGATAGGCATTTCCTGTTTGTCGAACTTTAAATATTCTGCTTTTTTTTGCTTTACAAAATCATATGTCTGGTAGGTATGGTTAAGCCTGTAAAATTCTTTTACACTATCTTTTTCCGTTTCATCATAATTCCTGAACTGCTCTTCTTTCTTGTCAGCATTGATGCTTTTCGGATCCGGGTAGCGGATCAGAATATCCTCTTCCCATTGATCGAGATTTTGCAACGGATTTTGGTTATCTTTTGAAGATGTGCTTTGGTTTCTCATAAGGCTAGAAATTGATTCGTTTGAAAATTTTGTTGGTTCCAGATTTAAAGTTGAGTTTTTGAACGCTTAAAATTTTATTTTTTACCAATTTTATTTACTTAAACGATTACGTAAATCTTATTTCGGATTGGGAAATATGTCGTGAAATGTTTAATTTTAAGTAGTTGAAGCAGGTTTTTGATTTACTGGAAGGGTTTCTGTCAAGGTGCTTGCGAGAGAATCAGCAAAAGAAAAAAATAATAGTAACATCGACGTTTATTTTCTATTTTCGTTTGTTGCCAGGTATCTCTTCATCATCAGAAAAGGTATCTGGCTGCCGAATCAGTAAACTTGTTTTTGGATGTCAATTTCGCCTGATTATATTCGTATAGCCAGTGAAACTGCAGTTCTTAATTGGATGCTGATGAAGAAGAGGAAGGATTTGGCTTATCGCAATTCTAGTGGTATAAGCCGGGTATTTCTCAATAAACTAACAAACAAATTTTAAAGACATGGCGGAAGCAGTTAATATTAAACGGTTGGCTCAGGAATTGAATATTTCAATAGCTACCGTTTCTAAGGCTCTCAACGACAGCTATGAAATCAGTCAAAAAACCAAAAACCGGGTATGGAACCTGGCCAAAGAACTGAATTATACCCCAAATCCTGCAGCGAGTAACCTCCGGAGCAACAAAACCAAAACTGTTGCCGTAGTGATACCCTGTGTTGCGAATAATTTTTTTTCACTGTCTATAAAGGGAATTGAAGAAATTGCCCGTCAGTATGGTTACCATGTGCTCATTTACCAGACCCACGAAAATATAGAAGCAGAAATAGCTTTTACCAACAGTTTATTAAACGGTAGGGTAGATGGTATTCTTACTTCAGTATCGAGCAGCGAATATAACAGTGAATATTATACTAACCTGGTTAAGAAAATCCCATTGGTGTTTTTTGATCGAGTATATGAAAACCTCGATGCGGTTAGGGTAACTACTGATGATTATGAAATTGCTTTTCAGGCCACAGAACATTTAATTGAATGTGGCTGTACCAGAATTGCCTATTTATTTGGACTCGAAAATCTTCCTGCAG
This sequence comes from Sphingobacteriaceae bacterium, assembly GCA_017745075.1. Classification (GTDB taxonomy): domain Bacteria; phylum Bacteroidota; class Bacteroidia; order Sphingobacteriales; family Sphingobacteriaceae; genus Pedobacter. The sequence continues at coordinate 40,584 of JAGIAD010000010.1, forward strand.
GTAAAGCAAGGTTTGCAGGTTATCTGGATGCATTGAAGACACATGGAATAGCTTTTATAGAGCAACTTGTTGTTAAATATCACGACGATGAAGAATTTAACCTGCAACAAATAAAGGAATTGCTTGAGAAGCATAAACCAGATGCACTTTTTTCTTCTATTGAAGAATTTATTATTCCTGCTTACCGCGCCTGCAGGGAATTGAGTTTACAGATTCCAAATGATGTTAAAGTACTTAGTTTCTCTAATCTGAGTACAGCAGCGCTTTTAAATCCTTCACTTACTACAATTTCGCAACCTGCTTTCGAAATTGGGCGTGAGGCGGCAAAATGCCTCTTTAAAATCCTTAACAACAAACAACTGGATGATGAACAGAATATTATATTAAAATCGGTGCTGAGCAAGCGCGAATCTACAGGCTGTTAAGCGGATGAATCTGTGTTATTGTTGCCCGGTAGGCGAAAACGTTTACGTAATTAAATAATCGAATTAAACCATCAACATTGGGATTTTTTCTGATTTTTAGAAAAAACCAAATGTATAAAGAACCTTATGAACCACTTGTCTGCATTCGATTATGTTGTTTTTTTAATGTATTTTATCGTTGTTTCGGCATATGGTTATTGGGTTTACAGGAGCAAGAAAAAAAAACGTACCGATACCAAAGATTATTTTTTGGCCGAAGGTTCGCTTACCTGGTGGGCAATCGGTGCATCAATCATTGCCTCTAATATTTCTGCCGAACATTTTATCGGTATGTCGGGCTCAGGGTTTGCCATGGGACTTGCTATTGCCAGTTACGAGTGGATGGCTGCCGCCACACTGATTATTGTAGCCGTATTCTTTTTGCCAATTTACATCAAAAACAGAATTTATACCATGCCCCAGTTTCTGTCTAACCGTTATAACAATACGGTAAGTACATTAATGGCTGTTTTTTGGTTACTGGTTTACGTATTTGTAAACTTAACTTCCATTTTCTTCCTTGGTGCCATTGCTATTGAAACGATTACAGGTATTCCGTTTATTATATGTATTGTTTTTCTGTTCATTTTTTCTGCCATTATTACTCTCGGTGGCATGAAGGTAATTGGATATACTGATGTGATACAGGTTTTTGTTTTAGTGGCAGGCGGACTGATTACCTGTTATATGGCGCTTAAACTTGTATCCGAAAAATTAGATGCACCCAGTGTTTTAGCCGCTCTTCCTTTATTGCGCGGCGAAGCAGCTGATCATTTTCACATGATATTTTCAAAAGGAGATAAATTTTACAACGAACTGCCTGGTATTGCGGTATTGGTGGGTGGTTTGTGGATCAATAATTTAAATTACTGGGGTTGTAATCAGTATATTGTGCAAAGGGCACTTGGAGCCGATATAAAGACCGGACGTAGCGGGCTCATATTTGCCGCATTTTTGAAGTTACTTATTCCGGTAATTGTGGTTATCCCGGGCATTGCAGCTTATGTACTTTATCAGCGTGGTTATTTCCAATCCGAAATGCTCGATGCTGCCGGAACAGTTAAGCCTGATCATGCTTACCCGGTACTGATGAATTTATTGCCCGCAGGGATAAAGGGACTGGCTTTTGCGGCACTTACCGCTGCTATTGTAGCCTCCCTGGCCGGAAAATGTAATAGCATTGCCACTATTTTTACATTGGATATTTACAAAAAGTTTATCAAGCCTGAAGCCTCAGAAACCCGCTTGGTTTCAGTTGGCCGGTGGTCTGTGGTTGTTGGATCACTGATTGCTATCGTTATTGCTCCGGCCTTGCGCAGTTTCGACCAGGTTTATCAGTTTATTCAGGAATATGTCGGCTTTATCTCGCCTGGCGTTTTTGCCATCTTTTTACTCGGCTTTTTTTGGAAGAAAACTACCTCCCGTGCAGCACTTACTGCAGCATTGTTAACCATACCACTGTCTACTTTATTTAAGTTGCTGCCTACCTTAACCCATGGCGCCATCGCAGCAATTCCTTTCTTAAATAGAATGTCGTGGGTGTTTATGATCATTCTGGTTGTAATGGTTATGGTTACATTAACCGATCCGAAAAGTAAAGATAATGCACAGGGACTTGAGATTGACCGCAGTATGTTTAAGGTTACTCCGGCTTTTACCATTGCCTCGGTTATTATCTGTGGTATTCTTGCAGCACTTTATACCGTTTTTTGGTAGACTTAGCCTGCCTCAAATTATTAATGTATTTATTTCTAACGAATTGAAAAATGAAGATTAAAATTTTACTCTTTTTAACGTTGCTGATTTCCTTTGGTGCACAGGCCCAGAATAAAATATATAATATTAAAAACTATGGTGCGGTTGGCGATGGCAAAACCAACGATGCAGCTGCTATCCAGAAAACCATAGATGCCTGTTCGGCAGCTGGAGGCGGACAGGTAATTATACCAGCTGGTTATGTGTTTTTAACGGGTCCGTTTAACTTGAAATCGTTCATCGATTTAAGAGTTGAAGGCGGGGCCAAGCTACTGGCAAGTCCCGACGAAAAATTGTACACACAAAGTGCTTTTAGAGAAAACAAGGGCGAGGGAACCATTTGGATAGGCGGAGAAAAATTAGAACAGGTGAGCATTAGCGGAAGCGGTGTAATTGATGGAAATGGGATTTCGTTTATGGGGGAGGAACTTAACGATTCCTATGTATTAAAACCCTTTAATATTGTAGATCCGCGGCCTCATCTGCTTACTTTGATCGACTGTCATAAATTGAATATAGATGGGGTAACTTTTCAGAATTCAGCCTATTGGACGGTCCATCTCGTGGGCTGTAATGATGTATCGATATCGAATATAACGTTATTAAACAGTATAAAGATCCGTAATAGTGATGGTATTGATCTTGACCACAGTAGAAACGTCCGGATTACCAATTGTTTTATCGAGTCGGGCGATGATTGTATCTGTTTAAAGAACAGGCGCGAGTTTGAAGAATATGGTGCCTGCGAAAATATTGTGATCAGTAACTGTACCATGACTTCCAGTTCGTGCGCCATCAAAATAGGTTCTGAAAATATGGATAGGATCAGTAATGTACTCATCAACAATTGTAATATCAGGAAGAGCAACCGCGGCATTGGTATTCAAAACCGCGATGAGGGTACAGTTGATAATGTGATTTTCTCTAACCTGTTTATCGAATCGAAACTTTTTTCGGATGTATGGTGGGGTAAGGCAGAACCGATTTATATTACCGCTTATCCAAGAGCCACCAGTAACAATAAAGACGCTGGCTGGCGTTTGCCAAAGGGCCAAACCAAAGGCAAGGTAGGGGCAGTTAAAAATATTTATTTCAGTAATATCCGGTGCACAGGAGAAAGCGGCGTGTACATCAGTGGCGAAAGTCCCGATAAAATTTCCGGTATCTATTTTGACCAGGTTACTGTATACCTCGATAAAACAACAAAAGAAGCAGGCGGAGTATACGATCGCAGGCCAAGCAATGTAGAAGGGCTTGTTAAAAGTGCAATTGCAGGATTTTATTTTGAAAATACCGGTTACATCAGCCTGCTTAACAGCAATGTAGTTTGGGGTGAAAACAAACCTGGCTATGCAGGAAAAGCCCTGGAGCAAAAGAATGTTGGTAAGCTTAAAACGGTTAATTTTAGCGAAACCACGGTGGGTAAATAAAATATCATGAGATAATTTACCGCTTTAAGCCGTGTTCTCTAACAGGCTTATTATACCAAATAGTATTCTGTTTTTACTTAAACGTTTACGCAAATAAATACACTTAAATTTAATTAAAGGCCTGATTTTTTTAACAACTTCGCTATACCATAACCACTGCCTTAGGCAATAGTATAGAAAATAATAGCCGTTGTGCGACTAGAAATATATGTTAAAAAAGATAAACGTATTGGTTGATCTACCCGATTTTGGCACTATAGAGTTGCCTTTAGTTTATACGATGAGCATAGAAGGAAGTGAAAAAGGTAGTTGTTTGGTCAACTGTAAGATAATGCTCAGTGCCGAAAATCTGCCCAAATGGTTATCAACCACGGCTTTTAGTATTGTTTATACCCGGGCGGAGGCTGAAAATACAAACATTGTTTCAGTGAGTGCGGATCGCGGAAACACAAACCGCTATCATGAAATCATGCTGAGCATTGTCTCCTTATATATTAAGCTCAAAGAAGATCGTATTCGTTTAAATTAGTTTCTGGTGGTAATTAAATTAATTACTTAATTTTTTGAAATTCAGCTTGTTGTTTGGTGTTTTTGGTCGATATTTCAGCCAGCGCAAAATTAATTTCGTTGATGGTCTTGATACTGAAAACATGCCTGCCGATTAACCACCGTTTAATTTCATCCGGATTAATATCCAGTATGGAAGCAAGATCATTTTCTGTTGCACCGTTTTCTACAAGCAATGTTGTAGCTTTATTGGCAATTTCGAGGTTTAGCTCACCTAGTTTCTCAATTGCAGGATTTCCGGTTTCTTCCAGCCAGATTGAGACAAAATCGTTTTCTTCCATTTTATTCTTTTTATTTTTAAACAACATTTTACTTGAACAAGCAACCATTTGTTAGGGCGGCAAATTTAATGATTAAGCGTATTATTGCAAACCTGAATGGAGATAAAGATAATAACAGGAGTATTCACCGTTAAATTCTATTAAATCAATTTATACATGGCATCAGATCAGAAATTTGTAGACTTCGTTATCGATCAGATTGGTTATCCTGGTCAGGTTACCTATAAGAAAATGTTTGGTGAATACGGCTTGTATTTTGACCAGAAGCTTTTTGCCCTTGTGTGCGACAACAAGCTGTTTCTTAAGCCCACATTATCTGGAAGAGCGTATATAACAGATGTGGTAGAGGCACCGCCTTATCCAGGTGCAAAAAATCAATTTTTAATCGAAGAACAGTTGGAAGATCGCGATTGGCTGAAAAAACTGGTGAGTATCACCGTAGCTGAGCTGCCTGAACCCAAACCAAAGAAAAAGAAATGAGCACAGCAGCTTACATTCTTCCAGGTGGATAAATGTAGAAAAGCTAACTGCGTGTATTTCGGTAGGCTGTTCTGGTGATGCTTAAATTTGTAACAAGCTTGTTTTATTGCCCGGAATTAAGGTATACTGTTAAGATGAAAGACTGCGATGGGACATATTTTAGCTATATTGGAACTATGAAAAAATTAGCCCTGTTTTTGTTATTATCATTCTATCTTCGCCCTTTATTTGCACAGCAAACACAAAAGCCAATGCTTTACGGCAACAGTTGGATGGCCATCACCGGAAAGCCGATGGCAGCTACAGCAGGAGCAATGATCTTTCAGCAAGGTGGAAATGCGGTTGATGCGGCATGTGCCATGTTGGCTGCCACTTGCACCATGTGGGATACCCTGAGCTGGGGAGGGGAAACACAGGCACTAATTTACAATCCGAACACAAAAAAGGTAATCGCAATTAATGCAATGGGCGTTGCGCCAACAGGGGCAACCGTAGCCTTTTTTAAAGCCAAAGGTTATAATTTCCCGCCAGAATATGGCCCTTTGGCCGCCACCACACCAGGTACGCCAGGCGGACTAATCTATATGTTAAGTAAATATGGTAGCATGAGCTTAGCACAAGTTCTGGCTCCCGCCATGCACATGGCTGCAGGTTATGCCATTGAAGCGCAGGCGGCAAACAGCATGGAGCGCGATAAAGAATTGATTAAAACCTGGCCTTACAGTAAAAAAGTGCTGCTGCCTCATTTGGGCGAAAAACGTGAGGCCCCGGAAGCAGGAGAGGTTTTTATTCAAAAAGATCTGTTGGCTACCTTAAGCAAAATGGTCGAAGCTGAGCAAACGGCATTAAAGAAAGGCCACTCCAGGGAAGAGGCCTTAATGGCTGCTTACGATCGTTTCTATAAAGGAGATATAGGGCAGGAATTTGTTCGGGGAAGTAAAGAACAAGGCGGTTTAATTAACATGGATGACCTTGCTAAATGGAAACCCGTTGAAGAAGAAGCATTAAGTACCGATTATAAGGGCATTAAAGTATACAAATTAAAACAGTGGACACAAGGCCCTGTTTTACTGCAGGCATTGAATATACTGGAGAATTTTGATCTGAAGGCAATGGGCTATAACAGCTCAAAATATATCCATACCGTTTACCAGGCCATGAACCTGTCTTTTGCCGACCGCGATTTTTATTATGGAGATCCAAACCAAAATCCAGCTGAGCCAATAAAGGGCTTGTTAAGTAAAGATTATGCAAAACAAAGGGCATCACTTATCCAGTTTGATAAAAATAATGCTAACATCGGTCCCGGCGATCCTTATCCCTATGAGGGGAAGAAAAATCCTTATTTAAAACTGTTAAAAAGCAGAGGCTTTAACCCCGATACCGCCAGCCGTAATTTCGCGCCGAAGCATGACCTGGGTAACAATACCCCAAAAGAGATCTATGAAGACCGTTTATGGCGGGGAACAACATCCATCGAAGCTGCAGACAAAGCAGGGTGGGTAGTGTCAGTTACCCCAAGCGGAGGCTGGCTTCCGGCTTGCATTGCAGGTAATACCGGTATTGGAATGAGTCAGCGCATGCAAAGTTTTGTACTCGATTCGACCCTAAACCCTTTTAATGTTGTTGCACCCGGCAAAAGACCAAGGGTAACCTTATCTCCCTCGTTGTTCCTTAAAGATGGTAAGCCTTTTATATCTGCCGCAGTTCAGGGAGGAGATACCCAGGACCAAAACTTACTGCAGTTTTTTTTAAACATGGCTGAGTTTAATATGAATGTTCAAAAGGCAACCGAAGCGGCCAACTTTAACACAAATCAACTATGGCTTTCTCTCGGCGGCACCAAAACAAGCGACAGGGAACCAAAGCCTGGCCAGATTTTATTAAATGCGAATACAAAAGAAGAGGTGCGCAATGAACTGAAAAAAATGGGTTATGTACTCAGTTTTTCAGAAAGGACCAGTGGGCCGATCAATGCTATTTATTTTGATTGGAAGCATAATAGCCTGCAGGGTGGCTCGAGCAACCATGGCGAAGATTATGGTATTGCCTGGTAGAACATGTATTTAATACCTAAAAATAACATTTTGGTCTCCGGCTTTTTTTGGTTTCAATGTAATAGCCAACTGAGATTTCGTGCGAACCATAATCATAGTTACTCAGTTTGTTAAGGCTGTAATCATAGCCATAACCGATACGTAGATTGGATCTTACAAATAATTCGCTGATAAAACCCAATGCAGCTCTACTGGTTAAGCCGCTTTGCAGGTTATCTTTCGGATAAATTTTTACTGAAGTCCGGTAAACTGCGCCAAGCCAAAAACGTTCTTTTACGAGCAAAAAGGCATTTAAATCTAATGAAGTTGGTCCATGTAAATCATCTTTGATTAAAAAGGTTGGTTTAAAAACAAAATCATCATTTACTGGTAAGGCAACTCCAGCACTCAGGTAAAAATGAGGCTGAATTTTAAGGTTTAACGAATTGTAATCGTCAAATACTGATAAGGTTTTAGAAAAAAGATTATTTGCAGAAAAACCGATAAAAAACTTCTCATTGGAATAATGGATTCCAGCGCGTATATCGGGCAAGGTCTGACTTGTTGATCCTGTTGGGATGCGGTTATCGCCCAGTTCAATGGGATCTAACATATTGCCGTTTAAGGAGGCCTGTATTACACCTAAACCTAAGCCGAAAGCGAGGATATTGGTTTCTGTACGATCGAGTTTTATCCTGTAAGCAAGGTTTGCCGATGCATTTAAAGTATTTTGCGCACCTATTTTATCCTCGGTTACTATCATGCCTATGCCCAGGCTTTCGTCATTTATAGCTTCATCTGCAGATATAGACAGGGTTTGTGGCGCACCGCGAACACCGGTCCATTGTGCTCTGGCAAAAGCCTGCAGGTAAAGTTCTTCCTTATAACCCGCATAAGCCGGATTGATGTACATGCCATTAAAAACATATTGCCCAAACTGGGCATCTTGCTGCGCAAAGGCCTTAACAGATAATACTATAAAGACCAAAACAAAAAAAGGTTTTTTCAAAATGTTCATGTCTATATTTTGTTTATTTATCGGATTACCGTTATATAACCTTTGTAATCCTGCCAGTTTGCTGTTCCATTTCTAACCCTAACCACATAAAAGTAGGTTCCGTCTGCAAGCCCCGGAGCCGTCCAGTCGTTCTTGTAATGATTAGACTGATAAACCGTGCTACCCCAGCGGTTTATGATCGTAACTTCGTTTGATTCAAAAGATTCCAGGTGTTCAATGTAAAATGTTTCGTTTTTGCCATCCCCATTAGGCGTAAAAACATTTGGTATTCTTAACCCTGAAATCTCTTTTTTATCGGTTGATGTATTATTGGCCAGGTTAGGATCAAACTCTGTGGCAGTTACAGTAGCGGTATTACTCACCATACCCGATTGCTTAGATCTTACCTTGATTACCAGTTCGGCAAATTTACCATTGGCCAATAAAGGAATGTTCCAGTTAATTGTTCGGCTCAGCTGATCGTAACTGGCTACTCCGTCTGTAGGTTGATTCAGATTTTCTAAAGAGAGGTTATCAGGAAGCGCATCTTTGATCATCAATTGGGTGGCATCATCATTACCATTATTTCTAACGTTCAGACAATAATCAAAAACCTGATCGCTCACTACAATTTTCGATTCTGATCGTTTTGTTATGGCAACGTCTGCACTAAGTTGTGGCAATACAACGACCTCTATTTCATCCGAAATCTCCGATGTACAACCAAATTTATTGATGCTGGCTACTTTATAAATACCGGCTGTTGCAGTAATGAGAGTTGCTTTCTTTTGTCCTTCGATTAACACGTTATCCTTATACCATATATATGAAGCTGCGCCAGCCGAATTTGCACGCAAAACCACCGACGATCCTTGCCTGATCGTAATGATTTGCCGCCCGTCGGAAGCAATATGACACACTGCCGTTTGTATAAAAAACAAAAGCAAAGCCAATGACAGAAAGGAAGATATCCTTAGCTTCATCTATAAAACAGTCTTCTGCAAAAATGAAATCAGCCTAGAAAGTAACCGCTGAGGCTGTACCGGTAATGGTTCCAGGAGTAATAACCGGTTTAACAGGTTTAGGAGTTACGGTAACATCATGATCTGCCCACTGCGGACAATATTTATTGCCATTAATTACATAACCTACTTTTAGCCGATGTGTTTTTGTTCCGACAGTTGCTGGAGCCGACGGCGTATAGTCCTTTGCTGTAGCACCTGCTATAGCCGTTTCTACGCCTCCCGTTACCGTATACCACTGATAGGCCAAATCCGGAATATTGGTGGCATCAGGATTAGTAACAGTGCCAACCTGGGCCAATGGACTTTCAAGACAGAAATCGGCTGGTGTAAAATTAACCACCAGTGGCTTAAGTACATATACCGGAATTTCCTGTAGTTCAGATTCGCAGGAACCTGGGGTGGTCGATTTAGAACTTAAATAATAATAACCTGTATTTAAATCGCCAGCCGCGATTTTATTGCCCGAAACCAAGGTAACGCCTGTACCAGGTGTAGTGGTTTGTGTTGCACTGTATTTAACAATCCAGTCAGCTCCGGCTGGGGGAGCGGGCAAAGTAAGATCTGATCCCTGGCAAAATAAATTAACGCCGCTTGTGGTAGGTAATACCTGGGCTGATACTTTTGAAAATGTACAGATTAACAGAAATGTAACGGTTAAAATTGTTTTTGTAATTGAATTGTTCATGGGGATGATTTTTTTTGTTTATTAATATTGTGAATTAGTTGGTACCAGCACATGTGGTGCTGATGGTTTTGGATTTATTTTAATGTTGAAATTAATTTGAGTACTGCAACCCGCTGCATTTTTAATGGTCAATACACCGGAATGCAGACCTGATGAAGCATTTATAGGAACATTAAATGGAATGTTTCCCGCTGGTAAGGGCTGGTTGTTAACCGGATCAAAATCAGGTGTATCCCAGGTAATGCTATAGGTAACTGGATTGTTTAAAGGGTTCGTATAAGTGAGAAATGAAGTAGTAAAGCCCTGGCATATTTCCGGATCTGTACCTAACGTTAAATTTGGAAGCGCATTCACGGTTACTGTAAAATCTGTTGTTTTCTCCTGGCAACCTTTCGCTGTAGCCGTTATGGTGGCTGTGCCGGTAAAGGTATTGTTCCAGGTTACTTTACCACTTGCTGCATCAATGAAACCTGCGGCCAGGGGTAACATGGAGTATACAATTTGTGTGGCATTTGTGGCAGTTGCAACATAGGTATCTGTACCGCTACCGGTACAGCGTGTATTCGTTAATCCACTGTTAAATACCGGACTGCTTACATTGCCATTTACGGTTATGTTACCGGTGATGGTTAGAGGAGCGCCTGCAGTACCTGTTACAGTATATGTTTTTAATGGCCCTGGTGTGGTTGGTGTACCGCTAATGGTTAATTTTTTTGTTGTATTATTGTACACCGCATTAATTCCTGCAGGTAATCCACTCACGGTAACATTAGTGGTTCCTGCTGGAATATCATAAACAATATCATTCATGACTGTGCCCACGCATACTTCCCTGTCGCCTGATCCGGTAGTGGTTTTAGCCGAACTCTGATCATTGTTGCTTACCTGATCGGGTTGCGAACCGGTAATGGTAGCATTGTTAATGTTTACTCCCGTTTTAACTACTTTTGCAGTAATTTTTAAGCTGATACTGGCATTACTTGCTAGATCTCCAATGGTCCATATGCCCGAAACAGGGTCATAACTTGTACCCGATGGCGCTACGCTCGAAACATAGGTGAAACCGTCGGGAAGCAGATCCGTAACCGATACCCCAACCGCATTGCCATCGCCTAAATTTTGGGCCTTAAGGGTAAATACCACATTGGTATTCAATTCCGGATATGCAACGTCAACCGTTTTGGTAATAGAACGATCGATATTACAAAGTGAGATATTTACAGGGAGCGAAGGCGCGCTAATGCCACAATCCAAGCTGTAACTAACTGTATAATTACCCGAGGTGCTGGCCACATAAGTATTGGTATTTGCTCCGCTTATTGCATTTCCGTTAAGGTACCATTGATATGAAGAAGCATTTGGGTTTGCTGTAAGTGTTGCTGATGCACAATTGGTTTGCGATACTGTTGGCTGATCGCCCTTTTCGGGGAAGCGCGAAATAAAGTTAGACATAGAGAACCCACCACCTTGTTGCACCATCGAAACGGTAAGCCGGTCTGCGCTGGTAATGGTGATTGTTTTTGGCGAACCAATATCTGTTTTTGTAAAACTGATTAAATATAAGCCGGAGGTTCCCAGGGCTTTACGGCTACCAATACTTGGTATCGCTTCAATATCACTGTTGGTATAATTGGTTGTACCCTGTAGGGTTGTGAGGTAGATCTTTGCTGTGCTTTTTGTAATGATATAGCCAAAATAGGATAAATCAGTATTGTTATAAGCTGTGAATTTGCTGGTTTCTACTTTTCTGGATCCCGAACAGCTCGATATGGGTACTAAAGTAGCAACATCAGCCTCGCAACCACCTCCGCCTGAAATGCCAGCAGTACCTGAAAACACTTCTACATTTTTACTTGCCACAATTCTTGATGACGAATATCGGCCTGTATTTATGCCGGGCGGACTTGCCGCGCTATAGGCTCCGGAAACAAAACCATGTTCGAAAGTTCTAAAATCTCCGGCTTGAGCGAGCGTATAAGTAGTTACTTTTTTCTGGACACCGTTCAGGTCAAAGTCGGTAACGGTAATCACGGTGTTAGCCTCTGTTGCAATTACTGTAGTTTGCTCGGCGGTTGAATTACCCTCGCCTCTAACCACTACATACTCTTGCCCTAACGAGGCAATAGGCGGAATTGGATTATAAGCACCATCTCCACAGCCTCCTGGTGCATCAAGGTCTGCTGCGGTATTCATCACAGCTGGTCCCGACGATTCTACCAAGGTTCCCATTGGGGCATGGAACAAATAACTTTGTCCGGCATTTAATGTCGCCGTGGCTACACCAGCTATTTTAACAATGGTGTTATTTTCGGTGGCCATAATGCTATAGATTGGCGTGTGGTCCTTACCGGCAAGATCGCCATCCCGATAGTAGCCTACTCGGAATGAGGTTCCGATTGCTGCATCACCAAAACTAAAGAGAGAGGCATTACCCTTAATGTCTGTATCCGAACCATCAGTTCCTAAATTATCTGAAGCAATATTTCTTAAATTAACTGAAATAGATCCGGTGGCTTCTATAATTAATCCCGCTCCGGATATTACGGTATTGAGAGGATGTGCAGGTACATCTTTAGGCAATCCGCTAAAACGTTGTACATAGGGCGTACCTTGTACACAGGTAAAGCTATACAATAGTGTACCATCACTTTTCTTTATTGTTCCGGTAACAGTTCCAACATCTGAGGTAATAACAATTTCGTTGGCTTTACTCCAATATTGCCATGGGGCAGGGGCAATATAATGTTTAGAATAACTGCTTGCATAAAAGTGTTTAAAGGCGCTTTTATTGGCTTCTGAAGAAAAAGGGAAAGATAAATTGTTAAGGCTAATTTTTGCTGCGGCCTTAACTTGATCGTGTGCAAATGCAATATTTGCTGAGCAAAGCAATATCGAAGCCAGTAATCCGTTAAATAAATACAGCAGAAAAGCCTTAGTCATAAATAATCTTTTGAACCCATATATGGCTTAACATGGATCTAATTATTCATTAAAGGCAGAGAGCAATTAATAAATTTTAGCACAATAAATCAGCTGCCTTTACAGATCAGGCCTGATTTATGCTTTAGTTCAAATGTGTCAGTTTGTAGGGATCTTTAGGTCGAAAGTAACTAAAAAATTGAATTAAAAAATACCTTTAATATTAATTTTTAATGCGGTTTAAAGTAGTTTAAAGGCTGCTTTTGCATAAATTTTATGACGTGTAATTCTACTTATACGTGTTTAATAGAAACTCTATTATCTTGTTTTTAACTGTTTTAGTCTTGTTGTTTAATAAGTGATTTGTAATCAGTTTGTTATGGTGGTTTTTGAGGCTAAAAATACAATCAGAGGCATTTTAATAATAAAAAATGTTTCTTTTGTAAAATTTTTGTGTTAAAATAAGAAAGTTGCCATTTTTTAGTTCGTAGAAAAGGTGATTCCCGATAGCAGAAAAGATTCTCCGTATCCGGTGAGGAGAGATAGCTAACAGGCCTTAGGAATCATATTTTGAAGCAGGTTAAGATTCTCTTCCTCGTACGGCATATTGACTTTAATTCCAAAAGCGATCAGCCCTGATTAAGTCCAAGACTTCTGGCTTGATACGATCTTCGGGCTATAATCTAATTTAAATCTGTTGATTTGAGGGCTTAATTGTAGCGTACTGTTAATTTTGGATTGGAACCTGTTGTGCTACTTAATGAATTTGTATTTTCCGGCTCGGGTGCGTTCTGTATTTCGCCAAGGGGCTCTATTCCACAGGCTGCCCGTATAAATTTAAAAATATTTAGGAACTCACACCGGATATCCCTGTCAGATTGTATTTTGTCCTCCATGTTATGTCGCTTTTATCTGTTTATAAAAACATAAAAAGGCTGGTTTTGTGTGAGCAAATTAATCTTTTAATGTAAGCATACTGTTTCGTAAATGTTAAGGAATACTTTAACCATTAAGATGTCGGAATAAAAGAATAAGAATTATAACGAATAACAGCGATTGGTCCCTGTTTTCTCCTTACATTCTTTACAAGTAGTATAGGTTATGCCTGTTTCGCTCCATCCACCATCTTTTCTTTCGAAAACACAAAATTCCCCATCAATTTCTACACACCTTAATGTAGATAAGAAAAATAATTTATCTCTCTTGGCCTTTTTTTTTCTTAGTTTTTTCATAATTAAACGCTGTTAAGGTTTCAAAATAATAGTGTCTTCATACCTCATAATAAGCGATACCTTATCGCCCAGTACTTCATCTACCGATATTACTAAAGCCTTGTTGTCGCTTAGCTGGTTATCTTGCGTAAGCACTACCTTTTCAATCCGGAGACTGTCTGATTTAAAACTGGATCCATATTGTTTATCCAGTAAAAAATATAGGTTGTTTCTTTTTCTGTTTGTCGGCGTATAAGTTGCGTATTTAGCAGTTATCTTAAAAGTTTCGTCAGCAAGAAGATAAGGTCCGGACTTGCGGCTATCCAGAACTCCGTAATAAAAAGGACTAAAACCTGTAGCTGTATCGGTGTCTAACCATGGTCTTTGAACCGTAAAAAACAAAAAGCTATTCTTATTTTCGCCTTTTGCATCAAATAAAATGAGGTAAACATCGTATTCACTTTTACCTCCGCGGTTATAGGGTGTAAACTCATTTTTGCGCTGTTTACTCAGAACCGCCCAGTCTACAAAATGATTCTGCTCCATCCAGCCTTGAAGAAAGCCTGCCTTATATACTCTTGCACTGGTAACGTTCTTTTCGGTGGCCAATATAGATTTGCTTCCGCTGATCACAATTTGCAAAAACGCTTTATCAATGTTTTTATTAAAATTAAACGGATGTTTCCTGATTGTGCAAGAAGAGACTATGGTAGCTAGTACCAAAAATATGAGCCTGCTGTTATTTAACCTTAACATAATTGATATTATTAAATGATCCTCCAATAAAAACCCTGTTCACATCGTTATTTGGGTGCAAAGGCATCTTGCCAATTACATGTATAAGATCCTGAAAAGAAAATATGGTGCCGTTTTCACCTACCCTTAACGAACCCAAAACACCCGCATCAACACTGAAATGTTCATTTAGTCCAATCCTGAGATAATATTGAGAGCTGTTGTAGTTCGAATTTTTCTTTCTCTGCGACTGAGCGTCGGTAGATTGGGCATATGGAGGCACATCTATACCGATAATTTCAGAAAGCTCGAATAAAAATGGCTGATAGCCGGTAAACTGATCGAAACCTAACTCGCCATAATTAAAGCCACGGCGCGAGTGCGCAAAAAACGAACCGCCGCCTGTCCACCAACGATCAAATCCATCCCCAATGCCAATCCATTTTACAGGTGCAGCGCCGTCATTATAATAATTGAGGCTTAGTCCAGGTCCTGAAAGGGTAATAGAACCCACTACCTGGTTACGCCGGTGGTTATTCAGTACAATATTAGTAGAGAGTAGGCCAAAGTAATTATTATTTAAGTTAATGTTATAAAAAGCAGAATTCTGCATCGTCCTGATCAATTTTTTATAACTCAAAGGATTTCCACCGTAGCCTGCTGATATGGAATTGGTAAAGTCTATCTCGATATTATCAATTAAAGGGTTAAGATTGGTACCCACAGTTTTCCGGTACAGCGATATATTCCCTCCATAGTTTGTAATAAAGCTGTTTTTGTACACAGCGCTCACTGCAAAACCGCCATATAGGTTTACTCCCGGGAAAGTTTGCTTTTTTCCATAATTAAGGTTTACATTAAGTCCGAAACTGAAGTATGGCGAGTACACCCAATCTTTTTGAGCATAGGCATAGCCATTAAAAAGGAGTAAAAGGGCGAGCGAAATCAGGTATTTCATGGTAGAGCGGCTTAATAATCAGGTTGCCGATACAATAAATTATCCCCATATCCTTCGGGGCCTAACAGTAGTTTGTATTGGCTATGCAATTTAGCCAATATGGTGCAGAATGCAAATACCCATTGGTAGGTATTACCGAATTTTCAGTATTGATAACTGGATTTTATACCCATTATTGGGTATTGTAATCTATCAGGTGTTCTGTTATATTTACGTATTCGATAACAGTGAGCAAGGGAGTGAATGCAGACTATTGCCTTAGGTTATGTTTGTATATTTTTGATTGACTTAATATTACCCAGTATATCCTCGAGCGGATTTTGTGCAGTGCCTAAGGGAGTTTCCATCTAAAACCTTTCAGCTTATGAATATCTCTATTGCAGATCTACATTGCCACCCTTCAATGAAACCTTATGGGCGCAGCTTTCCGGACAGGATACCCGGAACAGACCCTTTGGTAAAAGACTGTATTTATTTCTATGGTAATCCACCTTTGGTTAAAAAGATTCTGAATAAAATTTTAGGGATTACTACTTTTCCCCAGGCGGGTATCCAGGCGCTGGCAAAGGGTGGAGTTGGATTAATTTTTTGTTCATTATATCCTTTCGAAAAAGGATTTGTAAGGAAAAATGCTTTACCTGGCGATTTGGTTACCGATAGTGTAAACCTGGTTACCGGCATCGGAAAAGAACGTATACATTATATTCAGGATCCAAACAATGGGTATTTTACCGACCTGGAAAATGAATATGCTTTTTTAAAAGCTTTAGATGGAAAGGTATTTACTTTTGGGTCGAAGAAAATCAGGTATGTATTGTTAATGGATTTTAAGCATATTGAACAAAGTGCAGATGATGAAGTATTTACGGTATATATCGGGTTATCTTTTGAGGGAATGCACGCACTTTACAATCGCTTTGAGGATGTAGGTAGCGACGATCCTTTGGTAAAGCAGAGTTTAATGGATAACCTGGCTAAGGTAAAATCCTGGCCACACTGTCCGTTGTTTGTTACTTTTGCGCATCATTTTTATAACGGGTTATGTGGTCATGCGGCCAGTCTGACCGATTTTTCAGTAAAACTGATCACCAATCAGAGTGTGATGCTTGGAAAAGGCATCAACTCGCTGGGCAGAGATATGATCCGGGCATTGTTAGCTAAAACAAACGGAAAGCGAATCCTTATCGACATTAAGCATATGAGCGTTGCGGCCAGGAAGGAATATTTCGAACTCTTAGATCAGGAATACAATAAAGAAGATATACCTGTAATTGTTAGCCATGGCGCCATATGTGGCGATGAATATGCCTACAATTGGTTTTTAAGTGCAGATATCAATTTTTCTGACCGTGAGATTGTACTTATTGGCCAAAGTAAAGGCCTGTTTGGCATACAGTTAGATGAAAGGCGTATTGCCAGTAGTCATGAAATTGCACTTTTCAGAAAACATCTGGGAAGTGAGGCAATCTTGCTCCATGCTGCACTGTTTGTATGGAGGCAGATACGCTATATTGCAGTATTGCTCGATATTAACAGACTTCCGGCCTGGGATATCCAATGTTTAGGGAGCGACAATGATGGCATTGTTAATCCTATTGACGGGATATGGACCTCTGCCGACTTTGGACTACTCAAAGAAAGGCTTCTGATCCATGCAAATGCCTTTGTGGCAAATCCGGATTATAAAATGTCGATGCCGGAGAACCTGATCTCCGGAGAAAAAATCATAGAGAAATTTATGAGCGGTAACATGCTTAGCTTTATGGAGAAAAATTTCAGGTAATTTCCAAACACAACACTACTAAGGAAAAATGATATGAACAACGACCGCGAACCCATGGACCCTGCGATAAAGAAATATCTTATCGATAGATTGCTTAATAATAAAATCACCGTTAGCGAACTTGTTCAACTGCGGCCTGAAATTAATGAGTTTGACCTGTCAGAAATTATTCAGCACATCTACGATCTTAATCTGGAGCAGGTACGTAAAATAGCGGCACTACAACCTATCATGGCCAAGGTAGATGCACTGAAAAATAGCCAGCGCAATACCCGTTTTATAAAAAAAGTGAAAAACAATTTCCGTAAGCATACTGCTAAGCACAACGGACTTAAAAATAGGGTAGTCGTTGTAGAGGGCGATTCCTGGTTCAATTATCCGATCCTTTTAAGCGATGTAATCGACTGGGTGTCTATGGAAGAAAATATGGCCGTTTACAGTCTGGCCTCTGGTGGCGATTGGCTGATGAACATGGTTAGTGCCAAAAAGTATGTAGAACAGCTTTCTACGCTTCAGCCCGATGTATTTATCATTAGCGGGGGAGGAAACGACCTGGTTGGAAACCGGAGAATAGCGGCCATGGTTACACATAAAGGAGATTCCTGTGAATTTGAAAATAGTGCCTTTGCAAAATATCTTTATCAAAACGCAGCTCAACCGCCCGATAAACCAGATGATTTTAAACGGGGTACCCAATTCATATCAAAAGATTTTTATGCTTTACTGGCTTTTTTTCAGTTGCAGTATTATTTTATTATAAACGGCATTCTTACCGGAGGCAAAGGCAAGGACGAAAATGGTAAATTTCCGGGCATACAAATTATTACACAAGGGTATGATTATGCCATTCCAAGCGATAAAAAGATAGCGGGATATAATCCGCTCAAATGGTACAGGCTGTTTGCCCGCACCTTTCTCGGCCATGGCGGCTGGCTAAAAACACCCTTACAGCTCAGGGGTATTTACGATCCCGAAGATCAGCGCAAAATTGTTTATGCCATGATTTACCTCTTCAACGAAATGATGATTGATATCGGTCGCATTTTTAGTGAAATGTTGGGTGAGAACCGGGTATTTCATATCGATTCAAGAGGTTCAGTTGGTAAAGATGGCTGGACAGATGAGTTGCATCCATTGCCCCGGCATTTCAAAAAAACAGCAGCAGCTTTTATCCAGTGCATTAACCATCCCAATAAAAGTGGAAGCGCAGTTGTAGAAGTTTTAAAACAACAGGAAAGGGGTGAAAAATGAAAAAGGTATTGTTTATAGTATTTATTACCATATGTGCTGTGATGTCTTTTCAAGGAAACATACTTCAGCAATTCAGCAGTAAGGGAATCATCAACCTGGAGCTTGCCGATAAAGGTACAGGAGTAGAAATCATTTCGATTTGGAGCGATACCCTTTATGGCGATCAGACGCTTTTAAATGTTGCCCAAAAGAATACCCATCTCGATTTTCTGTTCATTCTGGTGTACGTACTGCTCATCATCACGTTATCCAATTCACAAATGCAACGTGAAAAAACAAGCTGGTTAAATGAATTATTGCGGCTTAATTTATTTCTTGCATTTTTAATAGGTTTATTGGATGTAGTTGAGAATATCAGGCTGCTCCACAGTTTTCATCATCCTGGAGACCTGGCCGAATTCTGGCGGACAGATTTTATCGCGTGGCCAAAATTTTTAATGGCAGGCTGGGCAATTTTAATCTATCTTTCTTCGGTAATCAAGAGTTTCTTCGTTAAGGCCTAATCGTAACCATTAAAACATAATTCGTTTAATAAAGCCTAAACTCAACTTCATTATAACTTCATAAATCTGTATTTATTTCGCTTTCGAATTAAATCATTGAGTAACCATAATTTATTGAAATCAATTAAGTACCTGCATCACAATATCAGGCTACTTTCATCATAAATTGGTTGCCTGGGGAAACTAATTAGAGAAAAAATAAATCAGATTAAACCATTCAAGAAAGAAAACATGAAAAGAGTTGTCATATGCTTAGGCTTGTGTACTTTACTTTACGTAACGGGTTGTACCTCGAAAAAAGAAGAAAAAGAAGAAGTAGCTACTTATGCGGTAACCACGCCGGTAAGAATGGATACTTCATTTACCAAGGAGTATGTTTCGCAGATCAAATCTGTTCGAAACATCGAAGTTAGGGCCCAGGAAAAGGGATACCTCCAAAATATTTATGTAGATGAAGGCCAACGTGTAAAAGCAGGTCAGTTACTATTTAAGATCATGCCTAAAGCAGCACAGTCTGAGTTGTTAAAAGCACAGGCTGAAACTAAATCGGCAGAAATTGAACTGGAAAACACCAAATTGCTTTCAGATAAAAACATTGTTTCGAAAAATGAACTGGCTATGGCTAAAGCCAAATTGCAATCGGCAAATGCCGAAACCGCATTGGCTAAATTTCATTTATCCAATACCGAAATCAGGGCGCCTTTTGATGGTACCATCGATCGTATTCCTTTAAAACTGGGTAGTTTGGTTGATGAGGGCGCTTTACTAACCAGCCTTTCAGATAACAGTCAGGTTTTTGCATACTTCAACGTATCAGAACCCGAGTATTTAAACTATCAGAGTGCTGCAAAAGCAAAAAGTCAGCAAGAAGTAAGCTTATTATTGGCCAACGGCGAATTTCTTAAATCGAAAGGTAAAGTAGAAGTTATTGAAAGCGAATTTGATAACGAAACAGGTAACATTGCTTTCCGGGCAAGGTTTAATAACAGCGATAACCTGCTTCGAAATGGCGAAACCGGTAAAATCCATATGGTTGTTCCTTTAAAAAATGCCATCATTATTCCACAAAAGGCCACTTACGATATCCAGGACAAAACCTATGTTTTTGTAGTTGATAAAAATAACAAAGTACACTCCAGGATGATTACCATCGCAGGAGACCTGCCCGATTTATACATCGTAGGCGACGGTCTTGCTGTTGATGATAAGATTTTGCTTGAAGGCGTACAGAAAGTTAAGGATGATGATAAAATTGCCTTTAAATTCCAGCAACCTCAGGAAGTGTTGAAACAATTGAGATTGAAAACAGAATAATCTAAATCCTCTATACTTAATTTATGTTTAGTAAATTCATACAAAGGCCCGTCCTTTCTATCGTAATATCGCTAGTTATTGTGTTTTTAGGTGTGCTGGCTATTAGCTACCTGCCTGTTACACAGTTTCCTACCATATCTCCGCCCAAAGTAAATATTACTGCCGAATATCCCGGAGCGAATAACGAATTATTAATTAAATCCGTAATCATCCCGCTTGAGCGTGCACTTAACGGTGTGCCGGGTATGAAATACATTGCATCTGATGCCGGTAACGATGGTGAAGCTTCTATACAAGTGGTATTTAAGCTGGGTACCGATCCCAATCAGGCTTCACTTAACGTTCAGAACCGTGTAGCTGCCGTTACCAATAAACTTCCTCCTTTGGTAATCCGTGAAGGGGTAAAAATTTCACGTGAAGAGCCAAACATGTTGATGTATATCAACCTGTACAGTAAGGATCCTAAAATGAACCAGAATTTCCTGTATAACTATGCCGATATCAACCTGCTTTCGGAGCTTAAAAGGGTTGATGGTGTAGGTTTTGCCGATATTTTGGGTGATAGGGATTATGCGATGCGTATCTGGTTAAAACCCGACCGTATGCAGGCTTATAAAATCTCTGTTGATGAAGTAATGAATGCCCTTGAAGGACAAAGTTTAGAAGCCTCTCCAGGTAAAACAGGGGAGAGTTCAGGTAAACGTTCACAGGCTTTCGAGTATGTGCTCAAATATTCAGGACGTTTCAGTACCAAAGAAGGTTATGAAAACATTGTGGTTAGGGCTACTCCTGATGGCCAGTTGCTGCATTTAAAAGATGTGGCAGACGTAGATTTCAGTGCTTCAGCTTACAACTTATATTCTACTTTAAATGGAAAAGCATCAGCTGCGATTGTTTTAAAACAATCTTACGGCAGTAATGCCAGTCAGGTAATTAAAGACGTTAAAGCTAAAATGGCCGAAATTAAAGCGGCTTCATTTCCAAAAGGTTTAGATTACGAGATCAGTTACGACGTTTCCAAATTCCTTGATGCATCTATCGAAAAAGTAATCCACACCTTGGTAGAGGCCTTCATTTTGGTTGGTTTAGTCGTATTCCTGTTCCTTGGCGATTGGCGTTCAACGCTTATTCCGGCTATTGCCGTACCGGTATCGTTAATCGGAACATTTGTGTTTATGCAGTTCTTTGGCATTACCCTTAACTTAATTACATTGTTTGCATTGGTACTCGCCATTGGGGTGGTAGTAGATGATGCGATCGTGGTAATTGAGGCAGTACATGCCAAAATGGAGCACGATAGTCACCTCTCGGTATTAAAAGCCACGCAACAGGCCATGAAAGAGATTGGTGGTGCCATTATTGCCATTACCTTCTTAATGGCTTCGGTATTTATTCCGGTAGCATTTATGTCTGGTCCGGTGGGTATTTTCTACCGTCAGTTCTCCATTACCATGGCAACTGCAATTATCCTTTCGGGTATTGTGGCTTTAACACTTACACCTGCATTGTGTGCCATTATGTTAAAAAACAACCATGGAGTCGTTAAGAAAAAAACAGCTATTGATCGTTTTCTCGATGGTTTTAACCGCGGTTTTGCTAAATTATCGGGCAAATACCAATTGGTGTTGAGCAAGGTAGTTAGCCGCAGGTTGTTAACCTTTGGTGTACTGGTTGCCTTTTGTCTGGGTGTTTGGGTACTGAGTGGAAGTGTGCCTTCTGGTTTTATCCCTAACGAAGATCAGGGGATGGTTTATGCCATTATCCAAACCCCTCCGGGATCTACTTTAGAGCGTACCGACCAGATAGCAGAAAAACTGCAGAAAATGTGCGAAGACATTGATGGCGTTAAATCGGTTTCATCTCTGGCAGGTTACGAAGTTCTTACCGAAGGTACAGGATCTAACTCGGGTACCTGTTTAATTAACCTTAAAGACTGGAGCGAGCGTAAGCACTCTGCCCGCGAAATTATCGAAGAGCTGGAGCAGAAATCAAAATCTATACCTGGTGCAACAATCGAATTTTTCCAACCACCGGCAGTTCCGGGTTATGGTGCTGCGGGCGGTTTCGAGCTCCGTTTACTGGATAAGGCAGGGAGCGGCGATTATAAAAAAATGGAAACTGTTGCCAATGATTTTGTACGCGAGCTGAACAAGCGCAAAGAGTTATCATCTGTATTTACTTTTTACAGTGCCAGTTTCCCGCAATACATGCTTGATGTTGATAATGACATTGCCCAGCAAAAAGGGGTGAGCATTGATAATGCAATGAATACCATGTCTACTTTTGTGGGTAGCGATTACGAAACCAGTTTTATTAAATACGACCGTCAGTACAAGGTAATTGTTCAGGCCTTACCTCAATACAGGGCTTTACCTGAAGATATCTTAAAACTTTCGGTTAAAAACAGTCGCGATGAAATGGTGCCTTTCTCGGCCTTTATCAAAATGCGAAGGGTTTATGGTTTGTCTGAGATTACCCGTCATAACATGTACAATGCTTCTGAGATCAGCGGACAGGCAGCACCAGGTTATAGTTCTGGTGAAGCCATTAAAGCCATTACAGAGGTGGCGCAGAAAACGTTGCCAAGGGGATTTGGTATCGACTGGGCCGGTATCTCTAAAGATGAGGTATCAAGAGGTAACGAAGCGATTTACATCTTCCTGATCTGTTTAGGTTTCGTTTATCTGGTACTGGCCGCACAATATGAGAGTTTCATTCTACCACTTTCGGTAATCCTTTCACTACCTGCAGGTATTTTTGGAGCGTTCCTTTTCCTTAAAATATTAGGGTTGGAGAATAACATTTATGCCCAGGTAGCCATGGTAATGCTGATCGGTTTATTGGGTAAAAATGCCGTGTTAATTGTAGAGTTTGCCACACAGCGCCATAGTCAGGGGGCAACAGTGCTTAAAGCCGCAATGGAAGGTGCAAGCGTGCGTTTCCGCCCGATTTTAATGACTTCATTTGCCTTTATTGCAGGTTTGATCCCATTGATGATTGCAACCGGGCCAGGTAAGATCGGTAACCGTACCATTGGTTCAGCAGCTGCCGGGGGTATGCTTTTCGGTACCATTTTCGGGGTAATTGTAATCCCTGGCTTGTATTATATATTCGGATCAATTGCAGCAAAACACAAGCTGATTAAAATTGAAGAAGAACATCCGTTAACTGAAGAAATTGAGAATAATGTTTAAGAATCATATTTTTAAAGGCCTTGGACTGGTGTTGATATGCGCTGCATATACCGCCTGTAAGCTCCCAGAAGTTGCCCAACGTGCCGAAAATAAAACTGTACCTGTGAGCTTTAACGGCTCACAGGATACCGTAAGTACTGCCGGTATACAATGGCGTAATTTTTTTACCGATCCTTACCTCATCAACCTGATTGATACAGCACTGAAAAATAACCAGGAGCTGAATATTACCCTTCAGGACATCGAAATCGCGAAAAACGAAATCAAAGCAAAAAAAGGAGAACTTTTGCCAAGTGTAACTTATGGCGTGGGTGCCGGTTTGGATAAAGTTGGCCGTTATACCAGTTCTGGCGCCGGCGATGCCTCTACAGAAATTACGCCAGGCAAAGGTGTGCCTGAAGTATTGCCTGATTATCGTTTCGGTTTACAGGCTAATTGGGAAGCTGATATTTGGCATAAACTGCGTAATTCTAAAAAAGCAGCCATTAATCACTATCTGTCAACCGTTGAAGGTAAGAACTTCGTAATCACCAATTTAATTGCCGAAGTAGCAAATTCATACTATGAACTGTTAGCCTCAGATAATCAATTGGAGACGGTGAAAAAAACGATCGAACTTCAAAGCAATGCACTGGAGTTAATGAAAATCCAGAAACAGGCTACCCGGGTTAATGAACTGGCTGTACGCAAATTTGAAGCAGAGGTGTTAAGTTCTAAAAGTCTGGAATTTGATATCCAGCAGGATATTACCGAAACGGAGAATAAAATTAATTTTCTATTAGGCCGTTTCCCTCAGCCCATCATCAGGGATAAATCCAGCTTTACAGATCTCGTACCGGCAACGGTACATTCGGGTTTACCTGCCCAGTTGTTAGCCAACCGTCCGGATATTAAACAGGCCGAATACGAATTGGCAGCCGCTAAATTAGATGTTAAAGTAGCTAAAGCCCAGTTTTATCCATCGTTAGGGATCTCTGCAGCTATTGGTTATCAGGCATTTAATCCGTCTTATTTGCTAAGAACACCAGAATCGTTGATTTATTCTTTAGCCGGCGACCTGGCCGGACCGCTGATTAACAGAAATGCCATAAAAGCTGAATATTCTTCAGCAAATGCAAAACAACTGCAGGCTGTTTTCGAATATGAAAAAGCCATTTTAAATGGTTATATCGAAGTAGCCAATCAGATGTCTAAAATAAACAACCTGCAAAAAAGTTATGATCTAAAATCGAAACAGGTTGCTGCGCTTAACCAATCGATTGATATTTCGAACGATTTGTTTAAAGCTGCAAGAGCTGATTATTTTGAGGTATTGATGACACAACGTGATGCTTTGCAATCGAAATTGGAACTGATCGAAACCAAAAAACAACAGTTAAACGCCGTAGTAGATATTTACCATGCACTTGGTGGTGGATGGAAATAACAACACCGGGTACGTAAATAACAGCAAACCCTGTTAAATTATCCTTATACATTAAAGGCTGTTCCTCACCGGAGCAGCCTTTTTTTGTCATTCAGAGCGTAGCGAAGAATCTTTTACGATCATCAGTGGTGTCAGGTGTTACCATCTGGTACATAAATTTTCTAACTCAATAAATTACTTCCTCATTTATTTATCATAAAATTCGTTTGGCAAACAATGCGGTTCACCGCTGGTTATTTAATTCATAGAATTTATCATCATATCTGAAATAAAATGGGAAAAACAACATTTAAATTTGGCGAACTAGAGGTTAACCGTTTAGGTTATGGCGCCATGCAGTTAACCGGGAACGGTGTTTTTGGCGAAGTGGAAGACCGCGAAAATGCGATAACCGTTTTGCGCGAAGCAGTAGCAAATGGCGTTAATTTTATTGATACTGCGGAGGCTTACGGGCCAAAACTCAATGAATCACTTATTGCCGATGCTTTATCATCTTTTCAAAAAGATCTTTTTATTGCTACTAAAGGTGGGTTTGACCGTCCAGGTCCAAATCAATGGGTGCCTAATGGAACGCCTGAAAAAATCAGGTCAGATATTGAAGGTAGTTTACAGCGTTTAAAAGTAGATTCAATCGATTTATGGCAGCTTCACCGCATTGATCCTAATGTTGATGTAGTCAAAACCCTGGCGCCTGTGGCTGAAGCTGTTAAAGAAGGTAAAATAAAAAATGTAGGTTTATCAGAAGTAACTATCGATCAGATTAAACAAGTGCAAGAGATTCTGCCAGTAGTTTCCGTTCAAAATTTATATAACCTTGGCAATAGACAATGGGAGAGTGTTTTAGACTTTACAGCAGAACAGGGCCTGGCCTTTATTCCATGGTTTCCGCTAGCTTCCGGTCCGCATAAGTTAGCAGATAAGATTAAAGCGATTGCCGAAGAGCATAAAGCAACAACTGCTCAGATTGCTTTGGCTTGGCTATTAAAAAGATCATCAAATATCCTTTTAATCCCTGGAACAAAATCTGTAGATCATTTAAAAGAAAACTTAAAGGCCGCAGAAATTGAATTGACTGATGAAGAATTTGAAAGCTTAGCTAACTGATTGTCATTTTGAGCGCAGCGCAGCATTTTTTTTTGCTTTAACTTACTTTGCATTACCGGTCTTAGCATTTCGCTAAGGCCTTTTTTATTATAACAATTTGCTACGGATATTTTCTGGTTTAGATTCCGGCATGCCCCAGAATCACAAATGGATTGCAAAGTGTCATTAAGTTAAGGAGAAGGCATAAAAGCGTGTCGTCCTGAGCATAGCGATGTATCTTTTTCCAGCTTACACCTACAAAACCTTTTTACATTGTAAATAAGCCATTACGGGATCACATTATTTACCAATATTCGCATTTAAGTATGATATTTAAACATGAAACAATTCATTTTAACCACTGCTATTATATTTGCTGTTATTTTTCAAAAAGCCATGGCGCAAAATAATCCAAAAAACACACCCGCTATTTTAAATCATATTGCCGTTTATGTATCCGATTTAAATAAAGCCACAACTTTTTATGAAAGTGTTTTTAACCTTAAAATTATTCCCGAACCTTTTAAAGATAACCGCCATGCCTGGTTTACCCTGGGGCCGGCCGGGCAGTTGCATTTAATTCAGGGAGCAAAGGGCAACGAAACTTTTGATAAAAATGCACATTTGTGTTTCAGCGTTCCATCGGTTGATGATTTTATAAAGAAACTCACTGCCAAAAATATAAGTTTTGAAGACTGGGCCGGAAAGGAAAGGGGCATTACCCTGCGTGTTGATGGCGTAAAACAGATTTACTTTAAAGATCCCGATGGGCACTGGCTGGAAGTAAACGATGCGAAGTAAATTTTTTACCACGTGGCAACTTAATCATGGTTCATACCCTATATTTATACCTGACCCCATTATACAATGAAACACTGCCTTCCAAAGTATTTACTCGCCTTTCTTTTAATCATTGGTTTAACCAATCAATCTAATGCCCAGAATGAAAAAGCTGAGGCAGATTTTAAGGCTGTTATGGAAAAATACAGTGCTGTTGGGGCTTCGGTGGCTGTAGTCAGGGACAGCCGGATTATTTACACCCATTCGTTTGGTTTAAAAGATTTAGAGCACAAACTGCCATTAACCGATCAGGATATTTTTAGGATCGCATCCATATCAAAGTCCTTTTCCGCAACTGCTATTATGCAGCTGGTAGAAGCAGGTAAAATCTCGCTCGATGATGATTTTGGCGATCTGGTTGGCTTTAAGATCAGGAACCCGAAATTTCCAGATCAGAAAATTACCTTAAAAATGGCTTTGTCGCATACTTCAAGTTTAAACGATTCGCAGGGATACCTGAATCTCGATCTTATCAATCCGGATAAAAACCCTGATTGGGCCAAATGTTACAGCAATAATTTACCGGGAAGCAAATTTGACTACTGCAACCTTAATTTTAACCTTATAGGTGCTATAATTGAGCGAAAATCTGGCGAACGTTTCGATAACTATGTGAAAAAACATATACTGAAGCCGTTGGGGCTTTATGGAGGTTATTGTATCGATTCTTTAGACAGTACACGTTTTGTTCACCTGTACGAGTATCATCCCGATACCAAAACCTACACCCCCTCACCAGGTGCCTATGCACCAAGGCGGACAGAAATTGCCAATTATGTAATGGGATATTCTACACCGGTTTTTTCGCCAACAGGAGGAATGAAAATTTCGGCGACCGATTTAGCTAAATACATGATGATGCACATGAACTATGGTACATCAAATGGTGTTAAAATCATAACTAAAAAAAGTGCTAAAAAAATGCAGACTGCTTTAACTGACGATGAAGGCTATGGCCTGGCCATCAGAACGGCTGATCGTCTTATACCCGGACATAAGCTAAAAGGGCATACCGGCTCTGCTTATGGATTGTATAGCACCATGTTTTTCGATCCAAAAAAGAAATTTGGATTGGTAATCATTACAAATGGAATAAATGCAACTTATACCGATGGTTTTCCTAATTTTACTCGTGCAGCTATTAATAGTTTATACCAATCTTTTTTTGAATAACTTACAGCAGGTTTGACAAACCATTCTTGTGAAAGAAAACAGTTAAGGTTCTGATACCTGCCTTTGGGTGGTTTACGCTATTGCCATTTATTTTTTGGTCGAAAATACTTTTAACAGGAGGTAAATCAATTAAATGTTTACAATCGGTAATGGGTAGATCAACTGTTAACGGATCTTTGCTTTCATTTTTAAGGTTCATACAGCTGTTATTGATTCACAAATCGTTGGTAGGCACTTCCGGATTTAACTTTTTCCATCATCAAATGTTCTTTCAGTTTTGAGAATTCCATACTATGGAGTGCTTTAACAACTGATTTAAGTTTTTCAGTGCTGATGCCCAGTCTGGCAGCCCAATAATCGCGATCCTGTTCATCTGCGAGGTCGACAAATTCTTTTCTCGCATTCATCGAATTAAGTTGATATTCCATTTTTACAAATTTTGGTTAGTAATATTCATAGAAACAGGGAGATATCTCTTTTTGTTTTGGACTTTTGTCAGTAAATTCTCAAAAAAAGTGTTAAATTTTAATAAAGACAGGTTTTGGGATGAAATTGCCGCTGGCCTAAGCAATTAGAGCTTAAAAAATAAGTTAAAAGCCAAATTTTCAGTGCCTTGATTGTTTGACTAATATCCCCTAAAAGAGTAATATTTTTTATACAAAACATTAGGTTTTGTCGATTTGCATTTTTATTATTGTATTGTAATATATTTTTTACAAATGCTAAATCTTTTTCAAACTAACGTTCAAAGTCTATCCCCACGTTTAAAATTTTATCAGGATAATCGCTTTGTATTATCCATTTGGGTTTTGATCACCCTGGTTTTTGTTATAGACTCGTGGGCTACACACCGTTATAATAACTACCTGATTTTTGAAAATACATTTAGAAATTTATTGCATGGGCGGTCGCTTTATGCGTTCTATCCGGCTTATCACGATGATGCTAACCACTATGGTCCGATTTTTAGTGTATTAATAGCCCCATTTGCCATTTTTCACAATTGGATAGGTTTACTATTGTGGAACCTGTTTAACTGTTTTTTGCTTTTTAAGGCCATACAAACGCTGCCATTAACCGAACATCAAAAAGTAACTATCGGTTATATTGCTATTCCTTGCCTGATCGAATCGATGCTGAACCAGCAGTTTAATGCAGGTGCAGCGGCATTAATGATATTGAGTTATACACTGCTCAATAAAAATAAAGGGATATGGGCCGCGCTT
The DNA here is from genome assembly GCA_017745075.1 of Sphingobacteriaceae bacterium. Taxonomy (GTDB): domain Bacteria; phylum Bacteroidota; class Bacteroidia; order Sphingobacteriales; family Sphingobacteriaceae; genus Pedobacter. The sequence continues at coordinate 69,920 of JAGIAD010000010.1, forward strand.
TGCATCGTACTCGGTACCTTTATTAAACTATATGGCATAGTAGGCCTGATATTCTTCTTTTTTGCCAAAAAAAAGCCGGCTTTTATCCTGTGGCTCATGCTCTGGTCGGTAATAATATTCTTATTGCCGATGTTGTTCGCTTCGCCTGATTATGTGGTGCATTGTTATGTAGACTGGAAGAACTCCCTCGTTGGTAAAAACATGGTTAATATTTTGGGTGATGGGATAGATATTTCTATTATGGGTTTCTTTAGAGAGCTATTTAATGAGAAGAAAATACCGAATTTTCTATTTATAAGCCTAGGAGCGATATTGTTTATGTTGCCTTTTATAAATATATCGCGCTTTAAAAAACGCGGATTTCAATTGATGGTCCTGTCATCAGTAATGATTTTTCCGATTTTATTCAGCACAGGGGCAGAAGACTGTACATTCATTATTCCAATTGTTGGGGTAGGTGTATGGTATGTGAAAGAAAGTAACGAGGCTATGAAAAAGGTATTATTGCCTGTTTTACTTTTAATTACCTGTAATTTCCCGTTGCTGTTATTTCCGGTTTTTGCCAAATCACATCCTTTATCACTGGCCATTATCAGCTTGCCTTATTTCCTTGTATGGTTAAGGGTTATTTATCATGCTACAAATAATAGGTTCGCCTATGCCGAAGAAACAGAGCCAGAGATGGTTACTGCGCTAATAGATTAAGTTTAAAATTTTATTTTTTTGAAGGTTTTGATGTCCGTTTATAAAAACGGATGTTAAAACCTTTTTTGTTATCAGGCTGTTTTATAGCAGTCTAATCAAAAGTATTATGGATGATAAACAAAAAAGGGGGAGTGCTGACCGCAGTAGGATCAACATTAACGAAGGTTATGAGGTCGATTATTGGTCTAATAAATTCGGTGTAAGTAAAGATAAACTTAAGGCAGCAGTACAAACGGTGGGTAACTCTGCTCATGCAGTAGAAGATTTTTTAAGGAAATAAAATTTGGTTATGAGTCTGGAAAAATATGTTGCAAAACGCGATTTCTCAAAAACGGCAGAACCTAAATCAGGTAAAAGCAACGATCGGAACAAGTTGCATTTTGTGATTCAAAAGCACGATGCCTCACGTCTGCACTATGATTTCAGGCTCGAAATGGAAGGTGTTTTAAAAAGCTGGGCTGTACCTAAAGGTCCTTCAACCGATCCAAAAACTAAACGTTTGGCCATGATGGTAGAAGACCATCCCTTTAACTATAAAGATTTTGAAGGTATTATCCCACAAGGAGAATATGGCGGCGGAACTGTTATTGTCTGGGATGAAGGTACTTATGAACCGATTGAAAACATCAAAGGCAAAAAGGCACAGGAAAAACACCTTTTACGCCAGTTAAAAGAAGGTTCTTTAAAAATTAAATTAAACGGAGAAAAACTACATGGCGAATTTGCCCTTGTTAAAACTCAAGGTATGGCTGAAAACAGCTGGTTACTGATCAAACACCGGGACGACTATGCCTCGACCAATGATATTACCAAAAAGGATAAATCGGTGCTTTCAGGGAAAACGATAGAAAAAATGCAAAAAACATCTGCAAAGGTTTGGAAAGAAGGAAAAGAACAAGATGTAAAAGCCGAAATAAATGATCCTGAACCAAAAGTGAAAAAAGAAGCAGTTGCAAAGGATAACGATCTGCCTGATGTAAAAGATATTCTTAAAAAAGCACCAAAATCTGCTATCCCCCGAAATATTAAACCCATGCTAGCCACTCTTGTAGATGAAGCTTTTGATGATCCCGACTGGCAGTATGAGGTAAAATGGGACGGTTACCGTACCCTGGCATTTATTAATAAAGGCAAAGCAGAGCTCTTTTCGAGGAACAATAAATCATTTAACGAAAAATTTTACCCTATATATGATCTGCTGAAAGATTGGAAAACCAACGCCGTACTGGATGGTGAAATTTTAGTCCTGAATGATAAAGGCATATCCAATTTTGGTTCATTACAGAACTGGAGGAGCGAAGCCGATGGGGAACTGGTTTTTTATGTATTCGATATCTTATGGTACGAAGGGAAAAACCTGATGGGTCTTCCACTTTATGAACGCCAGGCAGTTTTAAGTGATATTTTACCAACTGATGATGACCGACTGCGTTTAGGTAAGGTATTTAAGGCCAGTGGCATCGATTTTTTTGATGCTGCCCAAAGGATGGGCCTGGAAGGAATAATCGCCAAGAAAAGCGATAGTACCTATGTTTCTGATAGAAGATCGAAAGAATGGCTTAAAATTAAGGTACATAAGCGGCAGGAAGTGGTAATTGCCGGTTTTACCAAAAATGCCGATACCTCAAAAGCATTTAGTTCGCTTTTGCTGGGCCTTTATGATAAGGGAAAATTACAATATGTAGGTAAAGTGGGTACTGGATTTTCAGATAAACAGCAGAAAACAATGATGGAGCAGTTTAAACCGCTTATTGTTGATAAAAGTCCCTTCGAAGGGGTTCCTGATATAAACAAACCTTCGCGTTTCAGGCCAAATCCGCCGAAAGCAAAAGCTACCTGGTTAAAGCCTCAACTGGTCTGTGAAGTAGCTTTTACAGAAGTAACAGACGATGGGGTATTCCGGCATCCTTCCTTCCAGGGCATGCGCGAAGATAAAAAAGCAAAAGAAGTGATCAGGGAAGAAGAAAGGGAGGTCATGAAAATAGTGGAAGACGTTAAAGAAAAAAAAGAACATCACGAAGCGGTAAAACCGCCAAAAGGAAAAGACCGCAAAACGTTATTAAACCCAAAAGATGAAACCCAGGTAAGGAAAATAAAAGGCCAGGAGCTTAAATTTACCAATTTAAGTAAAGTATACTGGCCTGAAGATAAGGTAACAAAAAGAGATGTGCTCAACTATTACTACCAGGTTGCAGAATATATTTTACCATATCTCAAAGATCGGCCGCAGTCACTTAACCGTTTCCCGGGGGGCATCCACGGACCAAGTTTTTACCAGAAGGACGTAAAGGGTAAAGCGCCTGATTGGGCAGAAACTTTTCCCTATGAAAATGGCGAAGGTGAAAAAAAAGAATACCTGGTAGGAACAGATGAAGCTTCGCTGTTATGGATGGCCAATCTGGGCTGTATTGAAATGAACCCCTGGTTTAGTCGTGTACAGCACCCCGATAACCCCGATTATTGTGTAATTGATTTGGACCCCGACAAACATACTTTTGATCAGGTAGTTAACGCTACCATCGAAACCAAAAAAGTACTGGATGCCATTGATGTACCCGGTTATTGCAAAACATCAGGCTCAACGGGAATGCATATTTACATCCCGTTAAATGCCAGATACGACTACGACCAGAGTCAGCTTTTTGCAAAGCTCGTGGTTAATCTGGTGCATCAACAAATTCCGGATTTTACTTCTTTAGAACGGATGGTATCGGCAAGGAAGGGAAAGATGTATCTCGATTTTTTACAGAACAGACCAGGGGCTACCATTGCCTGTCCGTACTCTTTACGGCCCAAAATAGGGGCGAGCATTTCGATGCCCTTACATTGGGATGAGGTAAAACCGGGACTAAAAATGAGAGATTTCAATATTTTTAATGCCATTGACCGGTTAAAAGCAGAAGGCGATTTATTTAAAGGTGTGCTGGGCAAAGGGATTGATCTTAAAAAAGCCATAAATAAAGCAAAAAGTGTTTTTGGATAGCACAACAATCTCTTGCTGCTTTCATATATTTGGCAAAAAAATAGAAAATGATAGCACACCACGTTTTATTCTGGCTTAAAGCCGATACCACAGATGACCAAAAAGCTGCATTCCGCAAGGGGTTACAAACATTAGAAAATATTGAAGTTGTAAAAACCTTTCATATAGGCGTACCTGCACCAATTGAGCGTGCAGTTGTTGATACCACTTATACTTTCAGCCTGATTTTGTTTTTTGAAGACCTTGCTGCCCACGATGTTTATCAGGTTCATCCGGTGCACAAAGCTTTCCTGGATGAATTCAGGGTTTACTTCGAAAAGGTTGTAATTTACGACGCTGAATAATGCTGTAAAGGGCCATGCCCATAAGTTATTAATTCCATTCTATTGTATTTTCGTCAGGCCGGGTCTGTACTGAGCCTGGCGAATATCGAACGCCTGCTACCAAGCCTTCTATAATCATCAAATATTGGGTTAATTTTCCCTTCTTTTTTAAACTTCCCTAATCTTGCTCTTTTATCAAGTTTAAAAGAAAATAACATAAAAATAAATAAAGTTGAAATAGATATCATTTATTGATTTAATGCAATAAATTAATTTTAAGTTAAAAAAACTACCTTATTTAATTATTTTTTTTATATATTAATGTGTTGTTTATTAGGTAATTACGGTTTATGTTTTTTATAAATGTAAATAAAGTAAGGTGTATTTTACGAATTTATAATATTATAAATTGATGATTAAACATACAATTTTGTATTTTTGATTGTAAAATTTGAGTAATTTATAACACTACAAAACCAGGGTGTTTTCGGTTACGTAAATCATTTAAACTGCAATCTTATGGAAAAAACAGCTACATTAATTAAAAGAGCATCCCTTAGTGTGAATCAGTTGGATAATATTAAAATCGGGGATCTGTTATCCGACGAATTTGGTAAATCGGGTAAAGTGTGCGAAATCGAAAAAGTGAACCGCCATGGCGAATTTCACTATTACTTTAAATTATTTAAGTCGGGTACTATCCTAATTATCCTTTAGTTCCTTTATCGTCCTAAACAACGCTGCAATCAAAAATAAAGAGCAGTGATGGACGATGTATAGGCGATTGCCTATTTTATAAAAAACAAAAAGCTCCAGATTTACGAATCTGGAGCTTTTTGTTTAGTCTATTCCTGTAATTAGAATTTATAAGATAGTGTGGTTACAAACTGGCGTGGAGCAATTGGATTTACACTGTAGTTTTCGTGTACGAAATAATTCAGTTCATTGGTAAGGTTAGAAACTTTAGCAAGAAGCGAGAATTTTTTCCAGCTGTACCCTGCGGAAAGATCGAATGTGGTAAATGCGGTTAAAGGAATCAGCCTCAAAGTTGTTGCATTTTTAGCATCGTTCCAGCCTCCGTTACGCTTACCCGTATAAAATGTAGAAGCGCCCAATTTTAAACCTTTTACAGCCCCTTCCTGGAAAGTGTAAAATAAAGTGGCGTTAACCGTATTTTTAGTAGTGCCTACCAAACGCACATCTTCAATCATTCCTGTAATCTCGGGCGTATTGGTATAGCGCATAAAGTTATAACTATAGCCGGCAGTAAAATTTAATCCAGGTAGAATAGATCCAGTTAAATCAATTTCGACTCCATCACTTGATGTAGTCCCATTTAATTGTTTGAGGTTGGTATTTGAGTTAAGATTACCATTTTGGTCAAAAGTTGCAGTTTGGGCCGTGTTGCTGTTCTTAATTTTATAATAAGTTAAGTTAGCTGATAATCTGCCTCCAAAGAAATCATTTTTTATACCGGCCTCGTATTGATCTACTAGCGATGGTGGGAGTGCGGCAAAATAAATGTCGGTACCTGTGTTGGTTATAAAATTGCCAGCATAACTTACATACAGGGAAGTAGTTTTAATAGGCTGGTATATCAATCCCAACTTAGGAGAAAAAGCATCATCAAACTTTGTTGCTCCGCGGGTTATTGCCCCGTTTTCTAAGTTTAAGGCCCTCGAACTTGCGTTTTTCTGGTCTGTATAGCGTAAACCCGCCAATACTTTAATTTTTTCGGTTACCTCGATCAAATCTTGAACAAAAGCGCCATATCTATAGATTGGGGCCAATGTGCTGGTTATACCAAATGCTTCGGGCATTATTCCTGAACCATAATAGGTGCCTGGATCGAACACATTAACATTACCATAATTTAAAGTAGTGGTATTAGCCCCCTTGGCATCTTTACCGTAAGCAAAAGCAGTGCTGGTTACCCTCGATTGATCTGCATCTACACCAAACAAAACAGTGTGTTTAATGCTTCCGGTATTAAAACTTCCGTTAATGTTAATCTGCTGGTTGTAAGTATATTCTTTACTTAACGCTCTCGAAAGATTTCGGGCAGAAATACCGTCAGCATTAGCCTGGATGCGCTCTGATCCATAATAATTTCGGTTATATACCTGGAAAGATCCAATTGCACTTAATTTCCAGTTTTCGTTAAATTTATGTGTTAAATTGGCTTGGGCAGTAGTGGTATTTGTTTTATTGTAAGCCCAGGGGGTGTTGATGAATTTATCACGACCGAAATCTACTATCTGATTATTCACAGATCCTACACCAAAATCAGGTGTGAAATCACTTTTCAAATAATCACCCTGAACCAGAACCTCTGTCTGTTCACTTATCTTATATAATAATGATGGATTAACATAAAAACGCTTTGATTTTACAAAATCCCTGAAACTTCCTGCACTTTCGTAAGTGCCAATTGTTCTGAAAGCTAGTTTTTTTGATATGGAACCGTAAAGATCAACTGTTGGTTTGTATTGATCGTAACTGCCGGTTCTCATGCTTACCTCGCCACCATTTTCAAATTTAGGTTTCTTGGTCACCATGTTTACAACAGCTCCGCCAGTTACACCACCATAAAGCAAGGCAGCACTTCCTTTTAAAACCTCTACCGATTCTAATGTGCTCGCCTCCGGGCTACCACCAATAGTTGTTCTTGCTCCATTTTTGAAAACGTTATTGCTACCCAGGCTATAACCCCTTGCAAAGAAGTTTTCACCAACGCTGCCACGGTTAGCTCCTAAAGCTACACCATTCACATTTTTCATTACGTCGCCCAGGCTGTTTACCTGCTGGTCAACGATCAATTGTCTGCCAATAACCTGTACTGCTTGTGGAAGATCCATCGGCGCAATGGCAATTTTGCCTAAGTCAACGGGTTTTCTGTTTGATGTTTTATAACCGCTAATGGCTACCTCGTCTAATTGCGATAAAGATTCTGCAATGGTGAAATCAGCATTTGTGGTTTGACCAGCCGTTATGGTAATTGATTTTTCCTGGGCAGAAATACCAATAGCAGATGTTTTAATGGTATAAGTGCCGGGTATTACATTTTTGATAGTGAAATTACCCTTCTCATCAGTTTGTGTAGTTTTACCTGTGTTCTTTAAACCAACACTTACATAACTGGCTGGATTACCATCGCTGGTTTTAATCGAACCTGATACAGATCCATTTTTATTTTGAGCCATGGTATTTCCTGCTAAAAGCAGGAGAAGAGCAATTAAATTTAAAAGAAGAGTAAATTTTTTATTCATTTATTTAGATTAATTCTTATTTGCCGCAAAGGAACTGTTTTTGCTGCGGAATAACAAAATTATTTTTAATTATTCTAAATAAGGTTAATCTACGATTTGAAAGGCTTAGGTAGAAAATTAAGTAACAGGAAATCTTTGAACTGTATTGATTGGATTTGTTCAAAAATTTCCCTGTTGCTGTCGAAATAAAGATTGATTTTTTTAATTTAAAATTTCATCAATCAGTTTTATTTCAGCAGCACTAAATTCAATATTATCTAAAGCTTTAATTGAATCTGTTATTTGCTCTGGTTTACTGGCACCTATAAGTACTGTGGTAATTCTATTATCTTTCAATATCCACGATAAAGCCATGTGTGCCAGTTTTTGTCCACGCGATTTGGCTAGTTCATTTAATTTGGCAATCATGGCTAATTTCTCTGGGGTGATATTACTTTCTTTAAGAAAAATACCACTGGTAGCCACCCTCGAATCGGAAGGGATGCCGTGTAGATACTTATCGGTAAGTAAGCCCTGTGCCAATGGCGAAAATGGGATACAGCCAACACCATTGTTTTCCAAAACATCAAGCAATCCACCCTCTACCCAGCGTTCGAACATCGAATATTTGGGCTGATGGATTAAACATGGCGTACCATTATCTTTTAAAATTTTGATGGCCTTTGCTGCATCTTCTGCCTGATAGTTTGATATACCTACATATAAAGCCTTTCCTTGCTGAACCATTAAGCTTAAAGCACCCATGGTTTCTTCCAGTGGCGTTTCCGGATCAGGACGGTGGTGGTAAAAAATATCAACATAATCCAGTTTCATACGCTTTAAGCTCTGGTCTAAACTGGAAACCAGGTATTTTTTTGAACCCCAGTCGCCATAAGGGCCATCCCACATCGTATATCCCGCTTTACTGGAAATAATCATTTCATCACGGTAGCCCTTAAAATCTTCATGAAGGATTTTTCCAAAGACTTCTTCAGCCGAACCAGGAGGCGGGCCATAATTGTTGGCTAAATCGAAATGGGTAATTCCATTATTAAAAGCAGTGTAAATTAAGTTTTTGCTGTTTTCAAAAACGTTTACATGTCCGAAATTATGCCACAAGCCCAACGATATTGCGGGCAATTTTAAGCCACTGTTTCCACAACGGCGGTATAACATTTTATCGTAACGAGCTGTTGAAATGTTTTGATTCATATTAGGGATTTGATTGCCACAATAATAATCAGTTTTAAGGGATTATATTAGGTTTTGGCTTAAAATTCTAAGTCTAAGATCCTGTTTTAAATTAAATAAAATAATTACGATGTCAGTCTGAACCTGTCGAAGACCACTGTTTTTAATGCAAGGAAAGCAATCGACAAGCTCATTGCAATAGAATAAGTATAGTTGAATAAAATTTAAACGGGCGTTAATATTTTAGAAAAGATCCTGTAAAACGGGATCTGTATAATCTTCTATAAAAGCAATAATATTGTGATATGCCGAAAATTCCTCTTTGCTGTGCATAGTTGTTAAGGCCACACATTTCATTCCGGCATTCTGCGCTGCTTCAACGCCTTTTGGAGCATCTTCAAAAACAACGCATTCGCTTGCCGAAACACCCAGAATTTCGGCACCTTTGGTAAAGGTTTCAGGGTCAGGTTTACTATTTGCCACATCTTCGGCACTTACTATGGCTTTAAAATAGGAGCGGAGATTTAAATTATCAAGTACAAAATTGATATTAAAGGGGATTGCGGCTGAACCAATTGCCATTTGAATACCCGATTGTTTTGCTTTTTCCAGAAAATTACCCAAGCCAGCTATCAGTGCCAAATGTTTTTTGTAGGCCGCCTGGTACCTCCGCTCTTTTTCGATAGAAATCTGATCGATCTGTTCCTGTGAGAAATGGCCTACACCAAAAACGCGTTCTAAAAGATCCTGATTTTTACCGTACATCTGTTTTTTAACGGCATCGAAACTAATATTTGCACCTAAATCCTGTGTAAGGATGTTATGCCATGCCACATTATGAAAAGCCATGTCGTTAATCATGGTGCCATTTAAATCGAAAAGAAAAGCTTTGGGTTTAGGGATTATCATGGCGACAAAATTATCAGATTTTTTTATGAATGAGTTAAAACCTGCTCATCAATGCAAAATTTAACATTTGATCATAGTCAAAAAAATAAAGCCTGTAGTAATTTTTAAGTATTAACCTGTTTTTTCCTGAAATAGAAATAACATAAAGGGAAAAGGCAGATCAGTCCGAGTAAAAATCCTCCAACAGTATCGGTAAACCAGTGAGCGCCTAAATAAATCCTTGAGGGAGCAATGGTTACGATCAAAAATACAGATAAGTATGTAACTATATTTTTGGTGCGTTTAGGGATGGTTTTCGAGGTGTGCATCAGGATAATCAGAAAGCCAAAAAATAAAGTGTAGGATAATACGTGCCCACTGGGATAGCTCTGAAAACGGTTTACTTCTACCAAACGGACATAAAATGCTGTTGGTCTCGGACGGTTAATTACATTTTTTATACCCAAAATAATTAATCCCGATAATAAAACGGTTGAAATAAATATGGCCTCACGTTTATATTTCTGCCAATAAAAAATGGCAGCCACCAATACAACCGAAAGCAGGGAAAAAGGGAGTTCGCCAAAAAAACTGATTGCCAGCATCACTTTATCTAACCAATCGGCATGGTATTGCTGGATAAACAGTGAAAATTTAACATCAAAAGGGAGGATAGGATGTTGCGCAATAAAAAAACTCAGAGCGGCAAAGCATACAATCAATAAGGTGAGTATAAAAATTAAGGTATTTCGGTTCAAAAAAATGTTCATAGGCAGGGTAAAATTCAAAACTATAGATTTTATACCAATAGAAATAAAAAAAAACGGGCTTTTTTAATTATACATATGTCCTCATAACCAAAATTGTTAAAAAATATTATCTTTATTGACTTAACGAATCTCATATGCAGGAAAATCATCCCACCCAAAGTGTAACAGAAAATCATTTTAACGAAAACCTGTGCGTAAACTGTCAGGTAAATTCATACGAGCCGGGTTATAACACTAATTTATGTTCTGATTGCCGGAAAAGCTTAATTAAATATCCCATACCCAAATGGATCAAGTTTTTCGGGCTTGGCATCCTGGCAGTTGTAATAGTCAGTTTGGTGCGCACGCAGAAATATATTTCTGCGGCAGTTCACTTAGGCAAAGCTGAAAATGCAATTGATCAAAAACGTTTTTTAACGGCTCAGCGTGAATTAAGTTTAGTATTAAACCAGTTTCCTGGACATTTCAATGCCAATGCCTATATGATGGTTGCTAGTGCCTATAATTTTGATTATGAAACCTACCAAATCGCTTTTAACAAAGTTGCGGATGTAAAAACAGAGGATGAAGACTTATTGAGCACGGTAAATGCAGCTTCTGAATATATTGCCCAGTCTTTTCCTAAAGATACGCTGATGTATAAACGTATTGTAGCGGCAGCTAAGGATAAAGAGAAATTATTGGCTATACTGGATAGTACCGACGAAATCGCGTTAAAAACGCATATTGCCAATTTTTTATTCGAAACAAGAGATTATGCCAGGGTTGATAGTATTGTAAACAAGGTATTGCAGGTCGACCCTGATTTTTATCAGGCTTTAAGCTTGAAAACTGCTGTTAAAAGAAATACGGCCAAGTATGATGAAGCTTTGGCAGTTTGTGACCGGCTATTGGCATTTAATGCCGAAAATATTTATGTGATATCGCAAAAGGCCAGGATTGAACTGAAACGAAAACACGATAAAGAGGCTGCCGTTTTTGCATCAAAAGCCCTCGCCCTTGATCCGAATGACGACAGTGCTATTGAAGCCAAGGCAATGGTTGACTATTTTGCAGGCAGGAAAAAAGAAAGTTTGGCAAGTTTGGCCAAAATAAAGGCCCACGAAACCCAGTCGGGCGACAGCACAATATCAAAGCGTTTATCGCCTATTATTTTGGGTTCAGAAATTTACAGGTAATTAGAAAATAAAATCATGTTTATTCCAGGTATATTAATCAGTATTGCAACTTTTCCGGGTGTAATTGTACATGAACTTGCACACCAGCTTTTTTGCAGGTTATTTAAAGTTCCGGTATTCGAAGTTTGCTATTTTAGACCCGAAAACCCTGTAGGCTATGTTATACACGAACCTGCACAAAAGGTTTATCAAACGGTATTTATTTCAGTAGGGCCTTTTATTATTAACTCGCTGTTGTGTTTTGTTATCGGTTTTTCTGCAGCACTGCAGTTTAAATTCGATTCGGCCAATGTTTTAGATTATTTGCTCATGTATCTGGCCATTTCAATCGGAGCGCATGCATTTCCAAGCACTGGCGATGCAAACAGTTTATGGAACGCAGTGGTAAAATCAAACACAACTTCATGGTTATCTAAAATTGTGGTAACGCCTATAGTCGGTTTTATATACGTGGGTGCGTTGGGATCTTTCTTTTGGCTTGATATTATTTACGGTAGTGCGGTTGCTATGGGCTTACCTTACCTGATCATTAAGTTTTTGGTATGATAAAAACTACAGCAGTAGAAAATATTCATCAAGGAAATAAAACTATTCATCAAGGAAATGTGGCTGTATGTATAATCCGTTATGAAATATTAAAAGGATTTTGAATCTTCGAAGCAGATAATAAGGATATCTATGCTTACGAGGTTGGCAGGATAATTTCCTGCCGACTGAAGAGGCAATCCCACCAAAATTGTTCAGCACATAATAAATTAGTGTTAACGCTCAAGCCGAAGCTTACCTCCTTTAAAAGAGGAGGTGCTTAGGTTGTTTTTGCTCCGAGCTGCCAAATCATGTTACATTTTAGAGTTCATCCTAAACCTGGCAGACCTGAGGTTCTGGTAGCATAAAGTAGAGGAAATCTAGCACACTGGATAACCCAAGTATTGCTTTATGTTGAGGCTGTAAAAAGCTGTTTAATATAAATATATGAAGCTAATTATTTCACTACAATCTGTTTTGGATCGGTAACTATAATTTGCTGTTTGCCTTTAAACTCGCTTATTATTCCCGTTACGCAGATTTTATTGCCCATAAACATACTGTTCGGCTCAGATGGAAATTTACTCTCATCTTGTTTGTTAATGACTATCGTAATCAGTTCTTTTGGATAAGCGCCTCCCAAATTAATCAAAGTTAATTTATCCAATCCCTTGGTGCTGTAAACCGAATCGCAGATGGTTACATTTTTACCAACATATTTGGCTGCATCTTTGGCCAATACCAAAGTTTGGCTTTTTGCATAAAACGAGCCAGCCAATGCAAACAAAAAGAGAACTGATTTTTTCATATTGATGGGATGAATAAAACAGAAAAAGCACTAGTGCCAGATCTATTTTTTTGTAAGTCAAAGTTAAGCCGAATTTGATAAAAATCAACAAAAAATGTAAAACACGCATAAATTTTACATGAAAAGGATGGGGATTTAAGCTTCACGGATATTATTGCTGGTCAAATACTTTAGTCCATTATCACAATAGATTGCATGATGTTGTTCGGCTCCGGTATAAGTTTATGGGGAATTTTTCTGGCTATCCGGTTAATATCCGTAATTTGGTTCCTTAATTGCAAAAGGCAAATCCAAATCCCGATGAAAACTAAGTTATATTCGTTTATATTTTTACTCGTTTGTGTGGTTCAGCTATATGCAGAATATGCCAAAAATATCGAGCTGAGTAATTTCTCCAGGCCATTAATTGTAGTGGTACTTTTAGTATGGCTTTATCTCAGTACGCATTTGAAAGGGCGTTTCCATAAACGGATTTTTGCAGGTTTAATTTTTGCATGGATAGGAGATATACTATTGATGCTGCAGAACGGAAGGACAAGTTTCTTTATCTTCGCTCTGGTTGCTTTTTTAGTTTGTCATATTTTTTATATCAGGGCTTTTATGCTCGATCATAAATCCAACCCCAGCCATAAAACACCATATTTTTTATGGGCCGTTGGTGCATTTGCTATTTTTTGCTCAGGTTTGTTCTTCTATTTACAGCCTCATCTCGGGCCAATGCAGTTTCCGGTTTTAATGTATGCCATCATCGTAACAGTTATGGCTATTATGGCCGTTAATCGATATGGCAAAGTGAATATTTTTAGCTATAAACTTATTCTTTATGGGGCCTTATCTTTCTTGCTGTCTGACAGTGTTTTAGCTATTGATAAATTTGCGCAGCCCATTTCACAGGGTAGCGTATTAATTATGGCTGCTTACATGGCGGCACAGTATTTAATCGTTTATGGCACAATTGAACGAAAGCTGGTGGTAACGAGAACGGAAGTATAGTTGTTATCGTTAATTTAAGGTTTTAATCATGGACGTATACAGATAAACACCGATTTCATATCTGTGTGCATCCTATTTATCTGTGATTACTTTATTTCTATTTGTGTAATCAGCATACTTAATGATATCGGACTAGGGCAACATAGCATCCATCAATATTTATCTGCGTTACACGATACAGTCAAACGGTTGATCTAAATTGTAACAGAAATGTGGGATTTGGAATAAGGCCATAATCTCTATCTTGGTTGAAATAATTGAACAAATATTATAAAAACCTCAACACACACATGAACAAGGCATTTTCTATTTTTATGGCTGTATTAATAAGCGCGGGTGCATTTGCACAGAGCGATCCCAACCTGGGGATCATTCCTGCACCGGTGTCTATTACTAAGGCAAACGGAACTTTTATTTTGGATAAAACAACTGTTTTGGTAAACCAGAGCATAGACGGTTCAAAAATGACCGATTTATTAAATGCTTTTATTGTCAGCAAGGCAGGTTTTGCTTTAAGAGAAACCAAAACGCCCCAACCCAACCAAAAAGCCATCGTGCTAACATCTGTTGGCGCAGATCAGTTACCTGCCGAAGGTTATACCATTAAAGTTACGCCTAAACAGGTTGTTTTAACCGGAAAAGGAGCAGGGCTTTTTTATGCCGTACAATCGGCCATGCAGATGATGCCGGATAAAGTTGCCGATAAAATTACCATCCCTGCAGTTAATATTAGCGATTATCCGCGTTTTAGCTACCGCGGAACAATGCTTGATGTTGGCCGCCATTTCTTCCCGGTTTCTTTTATCAAAAAATACATTGATCAGCTGGCTTATTACAAAATCAATACTTTCCACTGGCATTTAACCGAAGATCAGGGCTGGAGATTGGAAATAAAAAAATATCCTAAGCTTACCCAGGTTGGTTCTGTCCGTAATGGTACCATCATCGGTAATTATCCGGGCAACGGCAATTACCTTACCCCGGTAAAAGGTTTTTATACCCAGGATGAAGCCAAAGAAGTTGTAAGATATGCGGCAGAGAAATACATTACCGTAATTCCGGAAATTGAATTGCCGGGACATGCTTCTGCTGCAATTGCTTCATACCCCGAGTTAAGCTGTTTCCCTGACCGTGATACTTTTATCAGCGATAAAACCCCATGGGCTGGCAGTAGAAAAGGGAAGCAGGTGCAACAAACCTGGGGTGTTTTTGATGATATCTTCGTGCCATCAGCCAATACTTTTACTTTTTTAGAAAATGTTTTGGATGAGGTGATGGCGATCTTCCCTTCTAAATATATCCACATCGGAGGTGATGAAGCACCCAAAACCTATTGGAAAGAATCAGCTTTCTGCCAGAATTTAATGAAAGAGAAAGGCCTGAAAGATGAACACGAATTACAGAGTTATTTTATTCAGACCATCGAAAAGTATATGAACAGTAAAGGACGTTCAATTATAGGCTGGGATGAGATTTTAGAAGGTGGTTTGGCACCAAATGCTACAGTAATGAGCTGGAGGGGCGAAGATGGTGGAATTGCTGCTGCACAACAAAAACACGACGTGATTATGACCCCGGGTTCAATGGGTTTGTACATCGACCATAAACAATCAAACTCTCCTGATGAGCCGGTAACCATTGGCGGATTTGCGCCTTATCAAAAAATATATGCCTACGATCCGATTCCGAAAGTGTTGGGTGCCGACGAAAGGAAATATATAAAAGGCGTGCAGGCCAATTTGTGGACCGAGTATATTAAAACCACAGCCAAAGCCGAAAATCATGCGTTCCCCCGTTTATTGGCATTGTCTGAAATTGCATGGTCGCCGGTTGAACGTAAAGATTTAAAGAATTTCTCAGAGCAGCGTTTGCCGTCACATTTAGCGCGCTTAGATAAAATGGGGGTTAATTTTTGGGTACCTACGCCGATCGGACAAAGTGATAAACCTTTAACTGGTGGCGAATTTACCATTGATTTAAAAGCACCGGTAACCGGAGCAAAAATTTATTATACCATTGATCTGGCACGTCCTTCAGAAAACGCATTTTTATACACCGCTCCATTTAAAATTACCGTTCCGCAGGGAGAAAAAAGGGTATTAAAAACCATTGTAATTGCACCAAGCGGAAGAAGAAGCGTAGTTACCGAAACGATTTTAAACAACGGAGCACCTGAAGTTAAAGCCGAAGCGAAGAAATAAAATTTATTGCTTTGATAGGCTAAAATACTTAATTTGGGACAACCAAAATGATCCCAAATAGAATGAAACTACAGAAATATACTTTACAGCACCTTTTGTTAATTGCAGGGGTGCTGTTTTGTTTTGCATGCACCGAAGAGAAACCTAAAGAAATTAAAACCGAAACGGTTAAAGTAGAAAAGAATCCTTTCCGCTTTTATAAAGATATAGAAGTAAAACCGGGTTTAAATTTCGAAATTGTAAGCTGGGGAAAGGGAGTAGACTCCATTGGCGGCTACCAGATCTTAATGTCTGATTCTATCCGTAGCAATTATAGATCGGTTGCGGTAGACCGCAAAGGTATTATTACCGATGCCTGGAATATGGATCTTGACAATGATGGTAACCCCGAACTGTATATCCAGTTGTTAAGCAAAAAAAATGTTTTAGACCTGAATGTATTTGAATATGCACATGGCGAATTCAATAAAATCGGTTTTCCGTCTTTAAGCACAACTCAGAAAAAAGGTTATAGCGGCAATGATAAATTTTTTATTAAAAACGGCGATCTTTTCCGCTCTTTTCCGGTAAAAGATGCAGCAGACAGCACCAAAACGATTACCAAAACCTATCAATATAAATTGAGCGGAAATAGTTTTTCTACAAGTGAGGTGAAGCCTGAAGAGGGGAAAGCTAAAAGCTAAAACCAAAGACTAAAGGTGAAAGGCATAGCATGTGGTGTAAAGCTGTGGACCATACTTTGAAGGATCGTCATGCTAAACTTGTTTCAGCATCTTTATTGCCAATAGGGTAAATTTAAAACAATGGACAACGAAAAATTTTCTATTATCGATCGTATCAGGAGCTTTAAATACGCGTTTAATGGTTTAAAACTTTTTTTCCTTAACGACCATAATGGAAGGGTTCATTTATTTGCTGCTGTAGTTGCCATCGGTTTATCTTTCTATCTTAAAATATCCGGTTTAGAGTGGATTGCGATTTTATCTGTTATTTCAGCGGTTTTTGTAGCCGAAATTATCAATTCTTCCATTGAGAAACTTGCCGATGTGGTTTCGCCGGATTATCATCCAAAAATCAAAGTGGTAAAAGACCTGGCTGCAGCCGCCGTTTTGGTTGCTGCAATTTTAGCGGTGGCAGTTGGTGCCATTGTATTTATTCCAAAATTATTTCTGTAGCTCGGCCAGTGCAGCTCTCGATTCGTCCATTTTATCCTGGATAATTTCATCCCAACGTGCCTGCATTTTATGATTGCCTCCGTGTTCGGTTTCATCATCATAATTGCGCTGCATGGTATCAAAAAAACTGCTGATCTGGTTGGCCAGATCCGAAATCTGTGCCTTGTAATTATTAACCGAATAATTCCGGTTTTTTAATACCCTTTCGGCCTCTAAAAGCAAAATGTACTGAATATTGGCGTGGCCCTGCTCATGGTGTAAAAGGCTCGCCCTAACTTCAGGATCTTTAATTTTATCCCATTTCACCCACGACCTGTTTTTATCAATACTCACCTCGTTTTTAAGCTTAATCACCACGCGGTTACGGTAAACAGTGCTTTCATAGCTGTATTTCCATGTCATGGCGGTTAAAGCAAAAAATGGCGAGCGCATATCGGCTTTACCTTTAAAATGGGTTTCCCAATCTAATTGTACCGGTTGACTGAGGTCTTGCTTAAAAGCAAAGGTGCATGGCAAAGCCAGCAAAAATAATATAGATATAATTAGTCTCTTCATGTGTCGGTTTTTACAATGAAAAAACCGTGCCTAAAATTATTCCGGTGTAGAAATCTGTCCGATGATGCGCTCGAATTTCTCGATCAATAAAGAAATACGTTCTTTTTCCCTGCTCATTACCGCTTTTCTTAAAATGGTTGAGCAAAACAACATCCACAAAGCAGTTAAGCCTACAGCCAAGACTTTTTGAACCGTGTTAAAATGTGCCAGTATTTCTACAAAATAGAATATAATACCCAAAGAAAGCGCAATTACATAGAACCAATACAATGAGTTATACAGTTTGTAACGGTTTAACTGATAGGTCTTTAGGTTGTTAAGGTATTCGTGTGGGTGCGCGGTAAAATCGGTTTTCGAAATCAGCCTGTAATCGCGGTAAAGAATTAAAGTATATACACCAATGGCAATAATGGTAATGCTGATACCTACGTGCGTAGTCCACGATTCGAAGTGAAAAAATATCCATAAGGCTGCGATGGCAATAAAAGAGGCCAACATACCCAAAATGTTCAAAGCCGATTTCAGCTTTAATCCACTTACTTCTTTCTTCGCTTGCTGCAACATTTCATCGGCAGAAACCTTAACTTCTACCTCGTGCTTTTGCCACAACTCCTGTATTTGATCAAACGCTTGCATACTGGCTATATAATTCTGTTAATTTTTGTTTAATTCGGTGAATTTTTACCCTTAAATTGCCTTCACTTATCCCTGATATGTCTGCAATTTCGTGGTATGGTAACTCATCAAGTACCATGGTAATAATCAAACGGTCGTTTTCTTCAAGCTTTGATATACATTTATAAAGGAGAGCCACCTGTTCGTTCTTTTCCGAAAACTCCTCTACCTTATTTTCAATAATATTATCTGTTAATTCGTCTTTAGCCTGTCTTTTTTCCGACCTTAAATACGTTAAACAGGTGTTTACTGCAATTCTATAGATCCAGGTAGAAATTAAAGATTTGTTCCTGAACTTATCCAGGTTTTGCCAAACCTTTAAAAACGTTTCCTGTAAAAGATCATTTGCAGCGTCGGTGTCGCCAGTATAACCATAACATAAATGGAATATCTTTTTGGAATTTGAATCGAAGATCTCTTTAAATAACTTGTCTTTTTGTTCCATTTAGGGAATGATAGTTGCGTTTTAGATGATGATGTACACTTTTTGTTACACTCTAGGCCAAAAATAATATATTTTTTGATGTCATTGAGTTAAAAAAAATTAACTGCAGCTGTGCACAATTATACAATGATTTTCACACCTGGGTACCATTATTTTCCTATATGCGGTTAATATATTTTTGCTTTTACCAGATGGCTTAACTCAATCACTTAGAGATATTTTTTAATGCCAGCTGTTATCAAAATTTGTTACACGAAGTAAATGTTGTAGTTTTACCAAATTAAGAGTACCACAAACTTTTTATATTCATGAAGAAAAACAAACTCACGCTTTTTATTTTCATTGCGCTGATTGCAGGTATTGCACTGGGATATATTTTAAATGTAAACTCAATTGATGTTTATAACCAAAAAATACTCAATGCTGACGCAAAAGTTAAAAGTATCGAGGTAAGTATTGCTAAATTAACGGATACGACAAGCATTGCTTACACGCAGTTAAAGGCCGAAAAAAAGGCCAATTCCAAAATCAAAAAAGAGAATGAAGACATCAGGGAGAAGAAATTGGAGTATTTTACGCTCCTGAGCGATATTTTTCTCCGCCTGATTAAAATGATTGTTGCGCCTTTGGTATTTACCACCCTGGTGGTAGGGGTAGCCAAAGTTGGCGATATAAAAGCCGTGGGCCGTATAGGTGGTAAAACATTGGGCTGGTTTTTGGCCATGTCGTTAATGTCGCTGGTATTGGGAATGATCCTGGTGAATCTTTTCGAACCAGGAAGACACATGAAATTATCTTTACCTGATCATTTGGTGAATACGGGCATCCAGAAAGCTGCTATGAGCGTTAAAGATTTTATTGCCCATGTTTTTCCGAAAAGTATTGCCGAGGCTATGGCAAATAATGAAATTCTACAGATTGTAGTATTTTCATTGTTTTTTGGTGTGGCAACGGCCGCAATTGGCGATTTAGGACAAATCGTAATAAAAGCTTTTGATGCGATTGCCCATGTTATCTTAAAAATGACCGGTTATGTAATGAATTTTGCACCATTGGCCGTTTTTGGGGCCATGACAGCCATTATAGCCAAGCAAGGACTTAACGTTTTAAATACTTATGCCATATTTATAGGAGAATTTTACTTCGGGTTGGGTGTTTTATGGTGCCTGTTGATCTTTTTAGGGTTTTTAGTACTGAAGAAACGCATTTTCCGCCTGGTGAACGATATGAAAGAACCAGCTATTCTGGCTTTCAGTACAGCAAGCAGTGAAGCCGCCTATCCAAAAACCATGATGTTATTGGAACGTTTTGGTTGCAAAGATAAAATCGTAAGTTTCGTTTTGCCTCTGGGTTATTCATTTAACCTTGATGGTTCGATGATGTACATGACTTTTGCTTCCCTGTTTATCGCACAGGCTTACGGTATTCATTTAGGCTTTGAACAACAGATTTCTATGCTTTTAATCCTTATGCTTACCAGTAAGGGGATTGCAGGTGTGCCAAGGGCATCTTTGGTTGTAATTGCAGGAACAATAGCCAGTTTTAATATCCCTGAAGCTGGTTTAGCTTTGCTAATCGGTATAGATCCTTTATTGGATATGGGCCGTTCTGCAACCAATGTGGTTGGAAACAGTATTGCCACGGCTGTAGTGAGTAAGTGGGAAGGGGAACTTAAGGAGGCTTAAGACTATAATTCTATGCGCTCATTCAATAATTAATATTCATTCAATAATTCAATATAAAAGTGTCAAGTAGAGGAAAAAAGATATTCTTAGCCATTACCATCATTGTTCCAATGATTATTTATTGCTACATCTATTACAAACCGATTATCCAGAATGCACCCTTCAGAAAAGCTGACTTTGTATCAATGGAATACAAGTGGGGCGTAAAAGATACTTTAGAAAACAGCTATAATTCGGCTACAGGCGAATACCAGTATGTTACCAATTCAGATTCGACGATCCGTAAAAAGATCTTTTTAAAGAGCGATGATATTCTGTATATGCATGCTAAAGCAAATGAAATCGGACTTTGGAATTTTCCTGATACCATTGGAAAGAAAAGCCCAAAGTCAATGGCTGTTCCCCGTTACGATTTGCTGTTTAAATACAAAGAAAAATCAAAACATGTAGTTATTTACGGCGATTTCGATGGTAATCCTAAATTATTGGATGCTGCAGTACAAATGAGAAAAGTGATTGAAGAGACCTTAAACCAGGCAGAAAGAAGAAGCGGGAAATAGTTTGGAGTTGGGTGTTTGGAGTCAATTCACCTGTTTAAACAATCAATCAATTTCCCTCTCGATCCGTCGCCCATTGGGATATAACGTCAGTATTAATTATTAATAGGAACGTCTAGCGTTCCAGATCTCCCCGAGAAATTGTCATTGTTAAAGGCTGTTCTATTGATGGCCTTCAATAGCAGCGGGGATCGTAAGAGGTTTAATTTAGAGTTTAGCATCGATTAACCGGTTTAAACAATTAACCGGTTAATCGATTTTTTATTAGGATGTTTTCGTATATTTACGATATATTCGTAATAATGGAAAAGTTAACATTACAGGAAGAAGAGGCTATGCTGGCTG
Source organism: Sphingobacteriaceae bacterium (assembly GCA_017745075.1). GTDB lineage: Bacteria > Bacteroidota > Bacteroidia > Sphingobacteriales > Sphingobacteriaceae > Pedobacter. The sequence goes on from JAGIAD010000010.1 coordinate 91,170, forward strand.
TTTGGCAGCTGGGTAAGGGGTTTATTAAAGATTTTATGGATGCATTGCCCGAGCCTAAGCCACCCTATACAACACTAGCTTCTACTATAAAAAACCTCGAACGTAAGGGGTATTTAGTAAGTGAAAGGTTTGCAAATGCGAATCGTTATAGCGCAAAGATTAAGGAAGCCGATTATAAAAAACGTTTTATGAATGGTTTTGTAAACAATTATTTTCAAAGTTCATATAAGGAACTGGTTGCTTTTTTTGCGAAGGATAAAAAAATCAGTGCCGAAGAATTAAAAGAGATAATCAACCTGATCGAAAACCCTGAAAAGTAAATGCTATGCCACATTTCTTTATCATTCTTTTAAAGATTAACCTGGTACTGATCTTGTTTTCGGCAACCTATTACCTGGTGTTGCGCAGGTTAACATTTTATTCCATCAACAGGATGTTTTTGCTGTTTGGGATTCTGTTTTCTTCAGCTTATCCGTTTATTAACCTCACCGAATTTTTTGCCAGCCGGAAAGCGGTTCCGGCATTTGTACCCCGTTTAAATCAACAGGTAAGCCAATTGGTGCAACAGGATGCCGTTTCGGTATTCTGGCAGGGATTAACCATACTTTTTTATATCGGTGTGCTGGTGATGGCTTTAAGGTTATTGGTACAGTTTATTTCCCTTTACAGGGTTCATAAAAATTCCTCTCCCGATCGCCTGGCTCACTATAAGGTAAGGATATTAAATGATGAAGTGAGCCCTTTTAGTTTTTGGCAAACCATTTATATTAATCCAGCATTGCATAAAAAGCAGGATTTAAATAATATCCTGGAGCACGAAAAAGTGCATGTGGAAGAATGGCATACGATAGATATTATCCTGGCCGAGTTCTGCATTGTTTTTTATTGGTTTAACCCGGGGGTTTGGTTGATGAAAAAAGCGGTAAGAGAGAATATTGAGTTTATTACTGATGCCAAGATCTTAAAAAAAGGGATCGATAGAAAAGCCTACCAATACAGTTTGCTGGATGTAGGCACTTTACAGCCATCGGTAGCTATTGTAAATAATTTCAATCTGTCTGACCTTAAAAAGCGGATTAAAATGATGAATGCCAAACGTTCATCGAAAGTAAATTTAACTCGCTATTTATTTGCGCTGCCGGTATTAATCTGCTTCACCCTGGCATTTACTATTGATAAAAAAGAAATAAAAACACACCTGGCGCCTTTAAGCACAATGGTAAATGATGTTTTGCCTGCAAAAGTGTCTGAAGTACAGCTAAAACCAAAAACCGCCCCTAAATTCAAGGTGAAAAAGAAAATATTTATCGATACACTGAAAGCTCCGGATACCGCTGCAAGAATGACTTTCATCTTCAAAAGCATTTCTGCTGGGGTAGATTCTTCCCGGAAATCTATCGAAGATATGCTGAGTGGGCTAGGCAAGAAGGTGAAAATCATGAGTTTTAAAACAGACGGTAATATTAAAGGCAAAACTTTTGTACAGCACTTTAGCTTCACAGGTACTACAAAAGCCGATGAGAAAAATATGGATGTAAAGGTTCTGGCAAAGAGCGGCGATGATTTGCCGGAATTGCCTATGCCTAAGAAAAAGGGGATTAGCTATATGTATATTGTAAAATCGACCGCTACGATCTCTGATGCTAAAGACGAAAATCAGCATCCGGCTGGTGATGGAATTATTGATGGAGTTATGGTTGCAGAAAACGCATCCTATTTTCTTAATGGAAATAAGGTTACGAAAGATGAACTTAATAAACTTAACCCCAATAAAGTTTTTGACATAAAATTTAATCGGAATAATCAGACTATTCAGATTACGACAAAACCATAATCCGGCATTTAAAGAATTAATGCTCCTTAAATTCCGTCATTTCGAGAGATAATTTATTGTATAAAAACCAATATAAATAACATTTTTCACCCTATGGCGCAGTCTTGCCTCGGCTCGCCGCCGCCGAAGGGCTCTTTCTTTTTGGCATTAAAAAGAAACAAAAAATGCCGGCTGAAAATTTTTCTTCAAAGCCAGTAGTATAGCTAGAACAGTGCAGTCCGAAAAATTTGTTAGACCGGTTTTAAATGAAACGGTGGTGCTGTGCTATGGCCTAGCGGGGTGGAAATGCAATTGTTAAGGCAATGTGTTAAATATTAATGAGTTGCAGGGTGACGTCATTTCGAGTGGAGTACAACGTAGCCGAGAACCACGCAGTGCTCAGCGAAGCTAAATCTGTCTATCTAGACATAGATCTCTCCATTCCGCGATGCTCCAGTCGAGATGACGAGAGTTTTATTTAAAGCTATTTCGAGCAGGTCCCCACTCCGAGCGTCATCTCGAGCGAAATGCAATGAAGCCGAGAGATCTACCAAGACATAGATCTCTCCGTTCCGCTGTGCTCCAGTCGGGATGACACTTTGATACTTAAAAACTAAAAGTAGCCTTCAACATCGCCACTCTTCCCGGAATATAATAGGTTCCTGTAGTAAGCGAATTTGCTGAAAGGTAAACGGCATCAAAGCTTTTGATATTTGCCAGATTGGTTATACCAAATTCGAAATCCGTTTTCATTTTCAGGTATTTGTATTTGATATTCATGTCAGCAAAAAGATATTTTAAATTGGGCTGGGTAGATTGGTGTGTAAATAAATGTTCGGCAGATAAGTTTACATATACATTTTTAAATGTAGCAATGGCCAGGGTAGACTGCTGCCTGAGCTGCTGAAAATTTGTTTTGATGGCATCAGCCATTTTAGCTTTATTGTCGGTTACCGAAAAATTTGCCAGATAAGACCAATTGATAAAATTGGTGAGTTTTGCTTCTATTCCAAGTTTGTATGAAATAGTCTGAGCATTAAATGCAAAGAGTTCATTGTTCTGTAATTGATCATACTGGCTCTGCGAAAAAGTAATGCCCCCGCTTAAAGTGCTTTTCAGTGCAAAAAGGTATTTGCTGGCGTTTGCATTAAAAGATAGGGTGCGGATATGGTTACTCAGTGGCAGTACAAGCCTTTGCTGGATGTTGTTGCTTAAACTGTAAGAAGAAATGGTATTCAGTTCGGTATCATTGTAGCTCGCCAGCAAATTTACAAACAACATCTGCATGGCTTTTCTAAAATTAAACCCTGCAGTAACGTTATGGGCTTTCGACTCAGAAACAGGTGCATCATTGGCAAAAAGCGAGCGGTAGTTTTTTAATACTGTGCCGCGGTAAACGTCATCAATCCCGCCTAAATCGTTTCTAAAACTATAATTTGCCGTCACATAATTTTCAACGCTGGTTTGGTATTTTACGTTTAGAGAAGGATTTAAGAACAATTTATCCAGGCGCTTATCCAACCGGTTAATGTCATCACTATATTTAATCAGGTTATAACTTAAAGGCATGCTCAAGCCGACTTTTAATTTATCATTGGTAAATTCGTATGTGGCATCAGCATATAACTTGGTTTTTAGCCAATCGAGATCATTTACGCTATTGCCGGCTACGGGTTCGGTTTGTCCGTTGTTCTGCGTGCGGTAAAGTTCTGAATTGAGCTTTTGTTGCTGTACATTAAAACCTGCCTTGTAAGTTTGAACGAAATGATTGTTTACAAAAGCAAATGAAGCATAGTTATTGGTGTACCAGGTTGGTATTTTGATATACTGGCTTAATCCAAGATAACTGTTTCCATTGTTTAATATATCAGCATTAAGCCCCGGGGTTATATTTAAGTTTTCTGGTTGAGTGGTGCGGTTTAAATAGGAGTAAAGGTTAATTACATCTTCTGATTTTAACTTTTTACGATAATTAAACTCATTCGAGATATCGAGCGTTTCCTGCCGCAATACCTGGTTGGCTGCCACATTGTTGATTACAAAGCCCGACGATGTTTTAAAAGGTGCATAATCGAGTACGAAATTATTGTTCAGGTAATATTTGTCGGCGTTCCCGTTGAGGTTAAATTGCGCTCTTAATTTTTGCGGATTAATGATGTTGCTCTGCGATTCGGAATAACTGATGGTTTGTCCTGAAAGATAGGTCTGCGAAAATTTATTGTATTGCTGATTGCGCCGATCGTATAGATAAGAAATATTTGCCCTCAATTGTAAATCCTGGTTAAACTTATACAGGTTATTTAAGTTGAGCAATCCTGCTTTATTAAAAAGATACCTGCTCTGTGGCAGGGAAGGTACACCCGCGGCGCCGGTAGAAAGCAGGGCATTTAGCCTGTCGTTATCCAGTTTTTTTAAGTAATCAGATAAGTTGTGCGAGGTAAGATCAATACCTGGATCATTACCTATGTTGTTGCCCTTAAGATTATTGATGAATTTAAGCTTTTTATTGAACAGCATGGCTGTTAGGTTTTCATCAAAACGCTCTGGCATGCCTGCGCCAACGGTGGCATCGCCCATTACTTTAAGTTTAGCTTCGTCTTTAAGTACCAGGTTCAGTGCTACATCATCGCTCATGTTATTTTTGCGCATCATTTTAATTGGTTGGTCATTCTGGATAACCTGTACCTTATCTACGGCGTTCTGCGGGATGCTTTTGGTTCCAATATTGTATTTGTCATCTAAAAGGTTATCGCCATCCACATATAGGTTAGAAATAGATTTTCCGTTATAACTGATTTTTCCATCTTCGGCTACTTCGATACCCGGCATTTTTTTGAGTACATCGCCAATGCTTCTGTCTTGTTTATCCGCAAAATCAGACGGCCTGTAATTTAAGGTATCGCCACGGGCTGTTAGCGATGGCCGGTTTTTAACGGTAACAGTTTCCAATGTGGTTTCGCTGGGTTGTAAAATCAGGTCGTAGCTTTTAGCTGCATCAGTTACCGTAGTAATCAGTTTTTTATAGCCAATACTTGATGCTTCAATTTTGTAACCTGCAATCTGGTCATTTTTGAGTTCCATGCTAAAAGCACCGGTTTTGTTTGTACGGGTAAAATTAATGATGTTGCCTTCAGCATCCTTTAAAGTTACGTTAACCGATTCGACCCCTTTACCGCTAACATCTTTTACCAGGCCTTTAAGAGGCTTTTGGGCAAAAACAGAAAAAGCTGCCAGCAGCAGCCAGCAGGTTAAAGTGAGCTTTTTCATTTTTTGTTTTCAATTTCAATCGGGTTGTTTACTTCGGCCTTAACTGGAGCCGCACCTTTAGGGCGTGGTGCCTGATTCATTCTGAATGAGCCTTGCATACCGTTTGCTGCCATTTGTGCCTGCATAAAGCCTTGTGGGTCCTTATCACGGGCAGCTTTAAGTTTATCCAGCTCTTTCCAGGTGGTTTTTATTGCATCAGTTGGTAATTTAATTTCAGGCCCCAGGTAGCTTGTGTTTACATCTATTCCCATAATTTTTACCGAGCCCACACCGCCATTTGGAGCTGCAATTTTAACATCGCCGTCGGCATTGGTAGCAGCATCTGCTTCTCTTACATTTTCGAGCCCAGCAAATTCAAATTTCACTTCTTTTTTGTCGTCATAAGCTTCTATTATTAAACCTGGGAGACCGTTTAATTTCCACGGACCGCTTTGAAAAGGAATCTCAGTAGCAAACCAGGCAATCCAGTTACGGCCTTTAAATTTGGCAGTTGCTTTCTGGCAGGCTACTCCCGAAAAACTCATTGTATCTTTTAGTATTTTCCAATTTATAGTAGGGGCAGGTTCTTCAACCAGGTAATTGTTAAACAGGCGTTCTTTGGTAATCATTTTGTGCTCGTTGGCAAAAAAGAAATAATCTTCCTGGGTAGGCTGTGTTTTCATTTCGCTTTTCACTTCAATTTTCATGTTGCCATTGCCGCTTTGGTTTTTTATCTGCTCCTGGATCTGCTTTTGCATGTTGAGTGATTGATTCAGTTTATCGTAGCTGGTATAAACAGATGCATTTTTGCCGGTAACCAATAGCATGTTTTCGGTCTTAGGCTTATCGCGTTGGGTCGTATCCTGTATATGGGTAAAAGTGTAACGTACTCGTGCCAGGGCTTTATCGGGGTTTTGAGCTTTGACAGACAGGGTTAGCGCTGTGGCTAAACAAAAAGGTAGTATTCGTTTCATAATAATTGTTTTAGTATCTATTTATTTTTCGTAAATCTACGAATATTTCGTAGATCGGAAATTGATTTAACATTTTTTAACGAAAAGGAGGTAGAGGAGGTAAAATGGAGGTTATAAAAAGGATCATAGGAGCTAGAGGATAGCGTTTGGTCGTTAAGACTTTAAAACGCATAAAATCTGGTGGATATATTAGCATGAGTGCGTTGAAGGATCTATTTCGGAGCTTGGATAGTACGCAGGCAAATGTTTTTAATGATTTAGAAATGAGCATTCAGTATTTCTTGGCGGTGTGCAGCCCCGCTTTCGCTTATAGTCCTCTCCCGATGAAAGATCGGGATGCGGGCTATTTCGCTCAATCGGGTTTAGGAACAAGGGTTCTGCACCTTGCAACCTCAAAAATGAAATACTGCTGTGGCCACCTAGCCCCGGTTGAAGCGTTACCCTGCAGTAACGAGGAAGCGAAGCGTAAAAGCGGAAAACGGGAAGAAAGTGAATGTTCTGTACAGGCACTGCGCTCCAAATAATGTTCGTGTTTTCGAGGCACGTTGTTCAAGTTTTTTTTTCTAGTGGTTGTGCCTCACCGACCGAAACCTAATGTTATGCGCTTATGATGCTTAATTCTTATCAGGAAAGGAGCGGATAGTGGTTCTTGGCGGTGTGCAGCCCCGCTTTTCATTTCAAGTCCTCGCTGCGCTGTGGGCTTTACATTACAATCGGGTTTAAGAACAAGGGTTCTGCACACTGCAAACTTCAAAAATAAAATGCTGTTTGGGTCACCAGCCTGGTTGGAGCGTCACTCAATGTCGTTAAGTTGAGCTCTCGATGCGTAGGCATAAGGATGCACACAGATATGAAATCTGTGTTTATCTGTGTACATCTGTGGTTAAAACTCCAAATTATATTAGTGTTTTCGTGGCAGGCAGTTGAGGAATTACCGGACGGTGATTTTCGAAAAATATAAATTTAAAATCGATCTTAAAATCCTAAAATCTTCCAAATACTGATCGTGTACGATTTTAGTGAAAAATATTTTCGATATGTGTTTGTGTGTTAATTGAATTTGTTCTATATTTGCACCTCGTTAAATAAAAATTTAAAAAACTAATATTTAAACAATGTACGCAATAGTAAATATAGCAGGGCAGCAATTTAAAGTTGCTAAAGACCAGCACCTTTTTGTACACAGATTGCAAGGAGATGAAGGCGCTAGTATTGAATTTGATAATGTATTGTTGGTTGATAACGGTGGTGCAATTACCGTAGGTGCTCCTGCAGTTAAAGGTGCTAAAGTTTCAGCTAAGATCGTATCTCATTTAAAAGGTGATAAAGTAATCGTTTTCCACAAAAAACGTAGAAAAGGTTACAAAAAGAAAAATGGTCACCGCCAGTTTTTCACTAAGATCCAAATCTCAGACATCACTTTATAATTAATTGTTAACCCAATAATCCGCTTTTAGCGGGTTACAAAATATAAAATCATGGCACACAAAAAAGGAGCCGGTAGTTCGAAAAACGGACGTGAATCGCACAGTAAGCGTTTAGGTATTAAAGTTTTCGGTGGTCAGTCAGCTATTGCAGGAAACATTTTAGTACGTCAACGTGGTACAAAACACCATCCTGATAAAGGCGTTGGTATTGGTAAAGACCATACTTTATTCGCTTTAATTGATGGTACTGTTGTTTTCAAAAAGAAACAAGACAACAAATCTTACGTTTCTATTCTTCCTTTCACTAACACTGAAATCGAAGTAGTAGCTAAAGCACCGGTTGCTAAGAAAGCAGCTGCAAAGAAAGAAGTTGTAGCAGAAGCAGCTGTTGAAGCAGCTCCAGCTAAAAAAGCACCTGCTAAAAAAGCAGCGAAAAAAGACGAAACTACTGAAGAAGCTGCATCTGCAGAATAATTGGTAAAAAAATGAATTAAAAAGGTCCTGATGAAAATCAGGACCTTTTTTTGTTATATGGTGATTAGTTCATTAGTCATTGGTTCACTGGTCATTAGCTTGTACCATCACTTAACTGACTTACGACTCCAGACTGTCGACTCCCGACTCATTTGTTAAACCCTGTTAAATAACAAAAATTAACATTTCAGGCCTTTAGATTTGGGTATTGATTTTAAAACAAATCCCCATGAATCTGAAGAAAATATCTTTATTGGTTGCATTACTTATTTCTGGCCGCTTATTAAATGCACAAGAGGTCGAAGAAAATATCCGCATGGTAAAGCCGTTTAAGGCCGATGGTATATCGAACGAATGGAACGAACCGCTTAACCAGTATAATGATGCCACCCGGCTGGCTTTTGCCCTGGCTAATGACGATCAAAACCTTTACGTTATTATTGAATCTCTAGACCCGCAAACTACTTTTAGCATATTAAGCGGAGGTATTACCTTAAATATTAATACAGCTGGCAAAAAGAAAGACGGGATGAAATTAACCTTTCCGCTGATGGAAAGACCACCCTCACCCAAAGATGTAGATGCATCGGAAGGTCATCATACGCAGCATCCTGATGGAGATATGGGAATGATGCACGATCCTGCAGCGATGAATAAAGGTATTCGCGTATCGGGTTTCAAAAACATTGCTGATGGCGATTTACCGGCCGATAACCAGAGCGGGATTGAAACGGGTATGAGTATACATCCCAATAAAGACCTGATTTATGAACTTCGCATTCCCCTGGCGCAACTGGGTGTGGATTTAGATATGAAAAAACCATTGGTTTACAACATTAAAATTAATCAACCCAACAAAACTGCTATGCATAAAGCTGGTAAGCCAGAAGGTGGAGGCAGAGCAGGTGGTTTTTCTGGTGGTGGAAAAGGTATGGGCGGAATGGGCGGTGGCCGTGGTGGTATGGGTGGAGGAAGATCAGGAGGTGGTATGGGCGGTGGCCGTGGTCAAAGACCCCAGGAAGGGGGAGAATTTCCTGCTAAATCATCAGATTTTTGGATTAAATACAAGTTGGTTAAAAGCTAATTTAAACATAAATCGTCATCTCGATTGAAGCATAGCGGAATAGAGAGATCTATAAAGTAGTTTTTTCTACTTCGCTCGAAATAACGATTTGTGATTAGCCTCTTTTTTTAATACTCTCTGGCCATTAACTGGTTCGTAAGCGTTAACAGGTTTGCTTTTCTTTCATCGCTCACATTTATCTGCTCAAACAGGGCCAAAGCTTTATCGCGGTAATGGTTCATGTGTTCTTTGGCAATTTGCTGTATATCTAGCGTATCGTATACCCCCCTAACGGTATCTACTTTTTCCTGCGCATTAAACTCTTTAGAAGCGGTCCAGGTATTTAAAGCAGTTTTGGTATCACCTTCTGCGAGTTCAAAGGCTTTTAACAGCAGAAAGGTCTTTTTATTGGCTATAATATCGCCGCCAACCTGTTTTCCGAATTTTTCAGGATCGGCATATACATCCAGAATATCGTCCTGTAATTGAAAAGCAATCCCAATGTTTTCGCCAAACTGATAGATTAAGTCGGCATCTTTTTCTGAAGCACCAGCGATAATGGCTCCGAGTTTTAATGCGCCACCCAAAAGCACAGCAGTTTTTAATCTGATCATGTTGATGTATTCTTCAATACTTACATCATCGCGGCCTTCAAATTCCATATCAAGTTGCTGGCCTTCGCAAACACCCTGAGCGGTTGTATTAAAAGTATCTAAAGCATCTTTAAGGAAAATGGGATTTACTCGTGCAAGGTTTTTATTGGCTTCGACCATCATTACGTCGCCACTTAATATGGCCACGTTTGTGCTCCATTTTTCGTGTACGGTAGCCTGCCCCCTGCGGAGCGGGGCATTGTCCATAATATCATCATGAACAAGCGTAAAATTATGAAAAATCTCAATGGCCATGGCGGCGTGGATTGATTCATTGGCATCTTCACCAAATAATTCGGTAGCCATTAAAACCAGTAAAGGTCTTACCCGCTTTCCGCCAAGGTTAATGATATAAGTGATCGGATCGTAAAGCTGTTTAGGATGATCCGGAAACTTTAAATTTTGTATTGCAGTATCTAAAATTTGCTGTAATTCTTCTGTAGTATGCATTCTTTGGTTTGAACATTGTGCTTTCGGACACAAATGTCTTAATTTTTAATCAGGAATTAAGGTAAAATCAATTTGACGTTTAGAAAGGTCTACTTTTTTAACCCTGATCATCACTTCATCACCCAATTGGTATTTTCTTTTTTTACGCTGGCCTATGATGCAATAGTTTTTTTCGTCAAGAACATAAAAATCGTCAGATATATCGCGTAAACGAATCATACCTTCACATTTGTTTTCTTCAATTTCTACATACATACCCCATTCGGTAACGCCCGAAATAATGCCTTTGTATGCGGTACCGATATTATTTTCTAAATATTCGGCCTGTTTGTATTTAATGGAAGCTCTTTCTGCATCAGCAGCTCTTTTTTCCATCGCCGAAGAATGTACTGAAGCAACTTCGTAAAACTCCATATCAGCCGATTTGCCGCCATCCAAATAGATTTGCAGTAAACGGTGTGCCATTACATCGGGATAACGACGGATAGGCGAGGTAAAATGGGTATAGTATTCGAAAGCCAGGCCGTAATGACTGGTTTTTTTAGTGGTATAAATGGCTTTGGCCATAGAACGGATGGCCAGCGAGGTTAAAATGTTCTGCTCTTTTTTGCCTTCTACATCGGCCATTAAATGGTTCAGCGATTTGGCAATTTCTTTATCTGATTTGGTATTGATTTTATAACCAAAACGGGAAGCAAAGTTGGCAAAAGTATTCAGGGTTTCCATGTTTGGCGAATCATGCACCCGGTAAACAAAAGTCAGTTTTTGTTTACCCTTGCTTTTTTTTGCAATAAACTCAGCCACTTTACGGTTGGCCAAAAGCATGTAATCTTCAATGAGTTTATGGGCTTCTTTGCGTTCTTTTACGTAAACGCCTATGGGTTTACCCGCTTCATCGAGTTTAAATTTAACTTCGGTGCTTTCAAAGCTGATGGCCCCGTTTTTAAACTTGCGTTCGCGTAAAATGTAGGCCAGTTCATTCAGTTTTTGTATTTCACTCGCATAATCGCCGCTTTTATTTTCAATCACTTCCTGTGCTTCTTCGTAGGTGAATCTGCGGTCGGAGTGGATTACGGTACGGCCATACCACTCATTTTGGATATTGGCCTGTTCATCGAGTTCAAAAACTGCCGCAAAGCATAATTTATCTTCATGCGGACGGAGCGAGCATACCCCGTTACTCAAACGCTCGGGTAACATCGGGATTACGCGATCAACCAGGTAAACCGAGGTAGCGCGACTATAGGCTTCTTTATCGAGTTCGCTTCCCTGAATTACGTAGTGCGAAACATCGGCAATGTGGATACCGATTTCGTGGTTACCGTTAGGTAATTTCTGGTAGGAGATGGCATCGTCAAAATCTTTGGCATCGGCCGGGTCGATGGTAAAGGTTAGTACCTTTCTAAAATCCTTGCGCTTAGCAATTTCTGCAGCCGGAATTTCTTCGGGAATGGCATTGGCCTCTCTTTCTACCTGTGGCGGAAATTCTAAAGGAAAACCGTACTGTGCCAGGATAGCGTTCATTTCGGTATTGTTTTCACCCTGATTACCCAGCACATGTTTCACAATACCAATAGGGTTTTTAGCACTTTCGGGCCAATCTGATAGGGTAACCAGTACCCTTTGACCACTTTTTGCACCATGGGTATCGGCCAATGGCACAAAAATATCGTGCATCATCTTTTTATCATCGGCAATTACGAAAGCAAAGCGGTCTGAAATTTTAATTACCCCTGTAAAATCAGATTTTGCTCTTTTAATGATCTCGACTACCTCGCCATCATTTTTACGGCCGCTCTTTTTCGCAAAAACATAAGCTTTTACGGTATCGCCATGTAAGGCATTTTTAAGTTTGCGGGGTGCAACAAAAATATCTTTTTCGAATTCATCTTCTGGAATGATATAAGCCGAGCCATCAGCAGTCATATCAACAGTGCCTATAATGAAATTCTGCAGTTCTTTAAGTTTAAATTTGCCTTTTTCGGGCTCTAAGAAAATTCCGTTACTTTTTCCCTCCTTTAAAATTTCTAAAATCGTTTCTCTTGATTCCTGATCCTTCAGGTTCAATTTGGCCGAAACCTGTTTATAATTAAGCAGCTGATTATTGTTTTTTTCAAAAATATCACTAACCAGTTGATTCAGAACCAATTTTATATTTGCCGATTTTTTCTTTGCCATACACTAAACTGAATTTACCGAAGATACAGAAAAGATGGCTACAATAGGTAAAAATGAGGAGTGAAAAGATAAAACTGCCCGAACAAAATCCCTTGCCTAAACACAAAGTTCAGGCAAGCCGGCGGTTATTTTTTTACCATCGGCATAGGTCTTGCCCCAATCGCAAAGCATCTGTAATATTGGAATTAATTCTAAACCTTTATTCGTAAGGGTATATTCAATACCCTGTGGGATTGATCCGGGAATCTCTTTCTTAATGATGATGGCATGAGTTTCCAGTTCTTTTAATTGCCTTCCCAATACCTGTTCCGAAATATTGGGCAGTTCTTTTTTCAGGAGATGGAACCTGTTATTCCCTTCGTAAATGGAATATACAATCTGGGATTTCCAACGGCCTCCAATCATGGCAATGGCCGAGTTAAGTTCGCATACCTGAAACAGGAACTGCTGATTTAATACATTGGTTGAATTTTCCTTACGCATAACCTGATTTATGAAGACTAACAATTTTGTTCGTTATTGCAGATCTAAAAATGCATGATGATTTTTGCATCAAATTTACAACTATGAAAAATTTGATTATCACAGCAATTACATTTTTTATGTCTTTTAATGCATTTGGCTACGAGGTATGGACTTTAAATTCCAAATACCTGAAATCTCCAGGTCAAGTAATGGTATTTAAACCTCAAAATTACCTCAGATCTAAACATTATCCGCTTGTTTATCTATTGCATGGTTACAGTGAAAATTATACGCAGTGGTCAAAAACAACAGATTTGCAAAGATTAGCCAATCAATATCAATTTATTATTGTAACTCCTGAAGGTTTCACTTCGTACTATATTAACAGCCATCAGCCTGACGGCGATCAATATGAGGATTTTTTCTTCAAAGATTTGTTACCGAGAGTGCATCAATCATTAAGTGTAGATACGCAAAATATTTTTATTGGTGGTTTAAGTATGGGCGGTTATGGTGCGCTTCGCTATTTTATCCTTAACCAAAACTATTTCAACACTGCCGCATCTACCAGTGGTGCGCTGGAAATAGACTTTAACGACCTGGATAAAGCGAGTAAACATTTCTGGCAATCGAGTACTATGACAGATAATTTGATAAAAGTTTTCGGACATCCTCAACGAAATGATTGGCATCAGTATAGCATTTCAAATTTATTGGCCAGAAATCAATCCTTTAAAAAGCCTTTCCTGATAGATTGCGGGACATCAGATATACTGTATCCCGCAAGTCTTTCTGTTAAATTATCAGTAGAAAAGTCAGGTATTCCTATCAGCTTCATAAGTCAGCCCGGTGATCATAATACCGAATATTGGAATAAAGCTATTGAATATCATTTCATTTACTTTAAACAGCATTTAAGATAAGGCGCGGTAATCGCATCCTATTTAAGTTTAATGCAAAAGTATTTGATTTTTTTTCTGAGAGAGGTATAGGACAAATGGATCAAACCATCATCACTTTGGATTATAGCGGGGTAACTGTATTCGCCTTCGCTATGATCTTCTAAAGTATAAATGTCTTTCCAGTTTTTGCCATCGGCTGATATGGCGAGTTTCAATACTGAACGGCCTTCCCACCAGTTTTTACCAGCAGTTAAGGGGTTGTAAATAAGGAGCTGCCGGCCATCTTTTAAGGTTACGGCATCGCTGCCCGAATTGGGGTTGGGCAGTTGTGTGGGCTTAAGTTCAGACCAGGTTTCGCCCATATCTTCCGACCAGCTTTCTACAATTACATTCTGCCTGCTTCTGCACAATAACTGTAATCTCTCTTTTGGATAGGAGAGAATAGAAGGCTGGATTACACCAAAGGTATCGCAGTTGATATTGATTTTCTTCCAGTTTCTGGCTTTGGCATCCGATTTTTCAATGTGGATATGCCATGTTTTTTCATCCGGGCTTTCGGTACTCGAAGGGTATAAAATGTTTCCATTCGCCAGTTGGATGGGCTTGTTTTTAATTGGCCCTAAGAAATCTTTAGGTAGTTTACGTGCTTCTGACCATGTTTTACCATTGTTAACCGATGTTTTATATTCGGCCCACCAGGTACGCGGATTTAAGCCCACTTTATAATGTAAAAATAAAGTGCCGCTTTTTGTTTTAAAAAGAACAGGGTTCCAGCAAGCAAGCCTGCTGGTATCGTTTATTATCCCATTGGCGATTTCTACCGGTTTACTCCATTGTGTTCCGGTTTTAATTGACGACCATATCACTACGTCATTACTCCCTTCGTGTTTACCCCCAAACCACGCGGCCATAATTTTTCCTTTACCCATATCAACAAGGGTTGAGGCATGGCAGGCCTCAAATGGAACCTTTTCGAAAATAAAAGCCGATTGAATGATTTCCACTTTTTGTGCAAAAACGTTCGGAGCAAGAAAAATTAGTATAAAAGCAATGGAAAAATATTTAAGCATTTTTGATGATTAATGTCCTGGTATAGCTTCGATCAGTTTTTGGGTATAAGCTGCTTTTGGTGTATAAAATATCTGTTCCGGAAAACCTTCTTCTTCGATTTTTCCCTTATTCATCACTAAAATACGGTCTGATATATGCTTTACCACCGCCAGATCGTGCGAAATGAAGATATAGGTGAGCCCGAATTCGCGTTGCAGATCTTTAATCAGGTTTAAAACCTGGGCCTGCACAGAAACATCTAAAGCAGATACCGATTCATCACAGATGATAAATTTAGGTTGCAGTGCCAAAGCCCGGGCAATTACCACCCGCTGCCGCTGACCACCGCTAAACTCATGTGGGTACCGGTTAAAATGATCTGCTTTTAAGCCAACTTTATCCAGCAGTTCTAATACTTTTTGTTTGCGTTCCGTGTCGTTTTGATAAAGCCGGTGCACCTGCAGGGGTTCCATTATGGACTGCCCGATGCTTAATTTAGGGTTTAATGAAGCATAGGGATCCTGAAAAATGATCTGGATATCTTTTCGGAGCTTTCGCAGTTCGTTTTTATCCAGGTGTGTAATGTCTTGTCCGTTAAATATAATAGAGCCAGAAGTAGGCTGGATTAATCTGAGAATGGTACGGCCTAAGGTTGTTTTTCCGCAACCCGATTCGCCGACAAGGCCAAGGGTTTCACCCGGAAAAACTTCAAAATTAATCTGGTCAACCGCTTTAACATAATCGGTCGTTTTCCCAAAGAGACCGCTGTTGATGGGATACCAGGTGCAGAGATCTTTTACCTGGAGTAAAGGCCGCATGGCATATAATTTTTCCCTTCGTGCTGCTACTTCTGCCGTAGTTAACTGGTTTGAGGGTTGTAGATGTGCCGAGGCATCATCAATTTTTCCCGTTAAAAAATCGGCCACCACGGGTAATTTCTTTAACTGTAAACTAGGTGAGGGTCTGCAGGCGAGTAAACCTTTTGTGTAAGGATGTTGCGGATTTTCGAATATCGATTTTGCTGGTCCCTGTTCTACAATTTCGCCTTTGTACATCACAGCAACCTCATCAGCAATTTCGTTTACTACACCTAAGTCGTGCGAAATGAAGATCATGGCCATATTGCGCTCTGTTTTGAGCTTAAGGAGCAATTGCAAAATGGTTTTTTGGACGGTTACATCCAGCGCCGTGGTGGGTTCGTCGGCAATGAGGAGCTTAGGGTTACAGCTCAAAGCCATGGCGATCATTACCCGTTGCTTTTGTCCGCCCGAAATCTGGTGCGGATAACTGTCAAATATTTTTTCGGGCCGTGGCAGCTGCACTTCGTTAAAGAGGGCAATAGTCTGTTTTTTTGCTTCGGCTTTATCAACCTTTTGATGGAGGATAATGGCTTCGGCCACCTGATCGCCGCAGGTAAAAACAGGGTTCAGCGAAGTCATGGGTTCCTGAAAAATCATCGAAATCTGGTTGCCCCTGATCTGCCTGATTTCGTTCGAGCTGAGATTGAGTAGACTAATATCTTCAAAATCAATATCACCGGTAATTTTTGCGAGACGTTCGTCGTGCAAACGCATAATGGAGAAAGAAGTAACCGATTTTCCGGAGCCCGATTCGCCAACTATACCTAAAACCGTACCTTTTTTTACGTTAAAGCTGATTTTTTTAACGGCTTTAAACCAGTTTTTATCTTCCTGGTTGTAGAAATCGATATTTAAATTCTCAACGTTTAGCATTAAATTTTACAAATTATAATTTCTTTCGACCCGATTTCTAAACTATTGTGTTCATCTAAATGATAATGGCAATCTAAAGGAGTTTCGTCTTGCGCGAGAAAAAGCAAATGTTTTGCTAAAGAAATTAAGCCTGCCTGATTTGCTGCGATAATAATCTGATCCTTTACAACATCGCTTTTAATCACAAATCCATCCTCCCAGTTAGAAACAGCGCCATGTTTTGTAGAATAGTGAGGAATATTTAATGTTAATTCTTTCATCAGGTTACAATGGTAATATTTTCTTCCGGAATTATATCTATACCTTTAAATTTTAATAACACCTGGGCGGTAGTAATTACATCTTTCTGGCAATAGGTAACAATTCTATCCAGATTTTTTTCTTCATAGTATACCTGTCTTACCTGCGAGCCGTTAATGTCGTCTTTCGGAGTCGGGATATCTAAAATGGCCGATAAGAGGTTTAGAGAAGTGTAATGTTTGTGATCGCCGAACTTCCAGAGCTCCATCGTGTCGATATGGTTAACTTCCCAGGGTTTTTTACCCGAAAGTTGCAGTTGAACGGGGATTTCTATTCCATTAACCAGTAGCCGCCGGCATAAATAGGGAAAATCGAATTCCTTTCCATTGTGGGCACAGAACATTAAGGTTGCGGGTTGTTTATTGAGCAATGCCGAAAATTGTGAGAGTATTTCGTGTTCATTATGGCCGGCATAGGATTTGATACGTAATTTGTTTGTTTTTTCGTCGGTGTAAAAAATACCCAGGCTAATGCAGATAATCTTACCAAATTCGGCCATAATGCCTGCTTTTTCATAAAATTCTTCAGGAGTTTGCTCTGAATTTCTCTGATAATGCGTTTTTTGTTCCCAGAGTTCCTGGAAATGCGGAGGTACATCCTGAAAAGACGGATATTGCGGAACGGTTTCAATATCGAGCACCATTACCTGGTTTAGATCTAGCGTTTTTAACATATAAACAGTTTTCAAATATCAATTTACAGTTTTCTGTTCATAATTATAGCAGGTGGATTATATTTTATAAGTTTGGATATGGCGAAAAGTAAATTCGAGCAGTCTTTAACAGATGGCGCTCATCAACAATTACAAATGCTGGTTGGTCGGTGGAGCGGCAATACTAAAACCTGGTTTGAAAAAGATATCCTGGCAGATGAATCGCCGTCTGAAGGCGAGATTACTTCCATTTTGGGTGCACGATTTATCTCTTTCGATTACCAGGGAAGTTTGGAAAGCAAACCTTTTGAAGGTAAAATGATTATTGGTTTCGATATTCCTTACCAAAAGTACAGGGTAAGCTGGATTGATAGTTTCCACATGGGCACGCAGATTATGCTCTCAGGTGGCGAGGCAACTGGAAATGGCTTTTCTGTTTTTGGCGAATACGGCAGTCCGGAATATGGTGAACAGCTTTGGGGCTGGCGTACGGTTTTAGCCATAAACAACCCAGACGAAATTGTACTTACGGCTTATAATGTTTCGCCCGATGGGGAAGAGGCAAAAGCTACAGAAACAGTTTATAGGAGAGTAGATATTGTTGGTCGGGATTTGTAATCCCGACTTTCGAATTGAGGATTTATAATCCTTTAGGATGGATTACAAATCCACAGTTCACTGAGACGAGATTGCAAATCTCGACTAGCTCATTTAAAATCTGCGAGGTTATATATCGCTTAAAACAAGCTAGGCGAAGCCTGATTGGCCATTACCGGAATTTTTAAATCGGTTCCAACGGCTTTATTCAGTTTATTGGTAAAATAGGCAGAAAATAAAGGAGAAGAAAGCTCTACATTTTGGTGTACAAAAAAGTAAAGGTTTTGCAGGCCCTGTTCTTTCCAGTTCACAATTCTTTCAATCCAGTCATCCAAACGTTTTTTATCAATTTGATCGTCATTGGCACCTACAAAACGTACAAAGGCCGTTGGTGTAGTTAAACGCATGTGCAGCATGTCTCTTCTGCCAGAAGTATCAACAATGATGTTGCTTATTCCATTATCTTCAAAAAGTTTGGCAAATTCGTTTGCAATGGCCGGGTTTGTAAACCATTCTGTATTCCTCACTTCAATGCCGAGCGGAATTACCTTTGGAAATTCTTGGACTACGATTTTTAGCCTTTCAAAATCCTTGGGCTTAAAATTATCGTGAAGCTGAAGAAAAGCCATGCCCAGTTTATCTTCAAAATTGCTGATGGCATCGCAATACTGTTCAACGGGTTCTTTAACATTGATCAACCTTTTAAAATGACTGATGGTATTGGTCAGTTTAGGGAAGAATTTAAAATCTGGCGGGGTTTTTTGCGTCCAGGTAATTACCTGCTCGCGGGTAGGCATGCCGTAAAAAGTAGCATTCAATTCAATCGAATTAAACTGGGTAGCATAATAAGTTAATTCGTCTTTTGTCCCTTTAGGGTAAAAACCTTTTAAATCGGTTTTATTCCATTTTGCACAGCCCACAAAGGCCTTAAAATCCTGTTTAGATTTATTGGCTGCTAAAATCGATGCGGTTTCAGGAGCATCAGCCGGGAGAGTATAATCTATAATCGATGGGTCGTCTACTTTACCGAATTGCATTTTTTAAAGGTTTTATAGGTTTAAGGCAAAAAAATACCTTAGCTTAATTCAGCTAAGGTATTTATATATTGTAAAAATAAGAAACTTGTTCCTTGCTTTAGCTTATTGTGGAAAGTTTATGTTCAGCTATCTCCAAACTGTAAACTCCCAACTGAAAACTGAATTAGTAACCCAGGATCTTCAGCACCTGCTTACTGTTCTGTTCTTCGCCAAAAACCTCAAAATTGAAACTTTCATCGCGGTTTCTGCGGATCAGAACATGTTTAGGGCTAGGCAACAAGCAGTGGTGTATGCCACCATATCCGCTTAATACTTCCTGGTATGCCCCGGTATGGAAGAAACCCAGGTACTGTACTTTACGCGTTTTAGGCATAAATACACTGTTCATGTGCGCTTCCTGGTTGTAGTAGTCCTGCCCGTCGCAGGTAATCCCCCCAAGGTTAACACGTTCGTATTCGGCATCCCAATTGTTTATTGGCAATAAGATGTATTTTTGGTTCAGTGCCCAAACATCAGGTAAATTGGTGATGAAAGAGCCATCAAGCATTAACCAGCGCTCGCGGTCGTTCTGTTGTTTACGGCCCAATACTTTATAAAGGATACCCGATGCTTCAGCCACGGTATATTTACCAAATTCGGTAATAATATCAGGCTCCATTACATCATGTATCGCGCAGATTTCTTTAATCCTTTTTACAATTTCGTTTACCATATATTCGTAATCGAAATCGAATACCAGTGAATCTTTAAATGGCATACCGCCACCAATATCAAGTGTATCTAAATCAGGATTAATTTTTTTGAACTTGCAATAAAGGGTTACATATTTTTCTAACTCGTTCCAGTAATACGGCGAATCGGTAATACCGGAGTTGATGAAAAAGTGTAACAACTTAACCCTGAAATTAGGATTGTGCACGATTTTATTGTTGTAAAAATCGATAATATCTTCCATACGCACACCCAAACGCGAAGTATAAAACTGCGAGTCTGGCTGCTCTTCTGCCGCAATACGGATACCCAGGTTACAAGGGGTATCTATATCCACCTCATCATCAAAAAGGTTAAATTCCTCTTTGTTATCTAAAACCGGGATAATGTTGGTATAACCATCGTGCAGCATATCAATAATATACTGTTTGTACTGGTAGGTTTTAAAACCGTTGCAGATGATGGTGGTTTCTTTTGTCAATACCCCTTTTTTCTCCAGTGCATCAACCATTGGCATATCAAAAGCCGAAGAAGTTTCCAGGTGGATATTGTTTTTTAAAGCTTCTTCTACAATGTGCTTAAAATGCGAGCTTTTTGTGCAGTAACAATATTTATAATCGCCACGGTAATTGTTCTTTAAAATAGCGGTCTGGAAAAGAATCTTCGCTTGCTGAATCTTCTTACTTACCATCGGTAAATACGTGAAACGTAGGGGAGTACCGTAAGTTTCAATCATTTCCATCAGGTTTAAATCCTGAAAATATAATTCATCTTCTATCACATCGAAACCCTCCTGAGGGAAACCAACGCTTAGATCAAGAAATTCTGAGTAACTCTGCATTTACTTTTAAATAATTTCTGCAAAAATGTAATTTTAAATTGAGAATTAATCTTTAATAAAAATATTTTTACTGTGAGGAAACGCTTGGCCTAACTACAAAAAATGCCAACAAATTGTTTTCGATTGAAAGTGAATAGCGCTATTTTGTTAAGATCCTGAAAAACAGGCAATAATAATGTGTTTTATGTTTTAAGATTTGGAAAGCAGGTTCCTGTTGTTATCGGTTTGGTTGGCCCTGCTCTCTACTTTACTCGTTGCACTCTTGTTCGTTCTGATCAGGTTTATTTAAATCAGGCCGGTGCTGCTATTTGAGGTTTAATAGCGAGTGCCTTTATGCAAAGGTTTTTCCGTGTGTTCAGTGTTTCCGTGGCAAAATAAAAATGGTATGTGGAGGCACGAACGAAGGCAGAGGATAACTGAATTGTTTTACTTAATAATTCGGAAAGCAGGTTCCTGTTTTTATAGGGTAGGTTTGGTCCTGCTCTCCACTTTACTCGTTGCTCTCGTGTTCGTTCCGATCAGGTTTATTTAAATCAGGCCGATGCTGCTATTTGGGGTTTAATAGCGAGTGCCTTTATGCAAAGGTTTTTCCGTGTGTTCAGTGTCTCCGTGGCAAAATAAAAATGGTTTGTGAAGGCACGAACGAGGGCAGATCAAGGTTTTGTTAGCCTTTAATAATTGCTTCGTTCTTTTTAAGATCAGTTTTAAACTTTTCCGTCCATTCGCTTAAGCTTAAAGCAGTTTCCTCTTTTTCATCATCATATACAATCCACGCATTTGCATCTGTTGAAAGTTTAATCAATTTAGCGATATCATCTTCAGTGACGTATGATTGGCCATATTTTCTTTTTCCATTTATTGCAGCGTGCCATAAAACATATTCCAGGTTCTTCATCCAGCCAGCGGCATAACAATGTTCTGAAATTTCACTCATAAAGTGTGCAAGTTTTAACTCCTTTTCTGTTAGATGGGATTTCATTCAAGTGTAAATTTAGGATATTCTTTTCCGTGTGTTTAGTGTTTCCGTGGCAAAAATAAAAATGGTATGTGGAAACACGAACGAGGGAAGAGGATAACTGAATTGTTTTACTTAATAATTCGGAAAGCAGGTTCCTGTTGTTATCGGTTTGGGTTGGCCCTGCTCTCCACTTTACTCGTTGCACTCGTGCTCGTTCCGGTCAGGTTTATTTAAATCAGGCCGGTGCTGCTATTTGGGGTTTAATAGCGAGTGCCATTATGCGAAGGTTTTTCCGTGTGTTTAGTGTCTCCGTGGCAAAAATACGAAGGGTTCATAGATGCGGACACGCGTTAGAAACGCGCGCCAGCACTAATGGGATATGAAAGGTAAACTAACCTTTCCTTAAATATTTTGTTAAAATTACAATGGTTTGTCCCTCTACTTTACCCTCAATCTGTTCGGTGTTATCGTGTACTAAACGGATGTTTTTTACCACAGTACCCAGTTTGGCACTGAGTGTTGAGCCTTTAACATCAAGTGTTTTAACCAGAACTACGGTGTCGCCTTCAAATAAACGGGCACCATTACTGTCCTGGTGAAATTCTACAGTACCTTCCTGTTCATGGTCGCCGGTTTTTTTAGCCCATTCTAAAGTTTCATCGTCGAGGTATAAAATATCCAGACTATCGGCAGCCCAACCTTCATTTCTCAGGCGGCTTAACATGCGCCAGGCCACTACCTGGACGGGTGCAAATTCAGACCACATGGTTTCTGTTAAAATTTTCCAATGACCGGCCTCAAGCTGCTCGTTTTTTTCAATCTGGTCTAAACAGGTCTTACAAACTAAAATGCTGTTATCGCTATTGGCGTTGCTGGTTGGGGGTACTTCATATACCGATAAGCTGGTTTCAGCAGTGCACAATTCGCATTTATTTCCCGACCGGGTTTGTAACTCTTGTAGTAAAGACATGGGTTTTTAAATTTTCGGCGAAAGTAATAAAACTTTTGGGAATAACCGGCCTTGATTTCAGGTTACTTTTCCGGTAAATGAATCTCTGCCAGCATGCATCTGGCACTGCCACCACCATTTTTTTCGATGGTGTAAAGCGGTGCATAGATAATTCGGCTGTATTGTTCCAGTGCAGCCACCTGTTCAGGATTTAAGGATAAATAGGCCTGTTCCGACATTACCAGCAAACTTTCGCTGGCAGTGTTAGAGAGTTGTAACATATTGCCGGCAAACTGATTCATCTGCTCCAGGCTGATCTCGATCACCTCTTTCCCGCTTCCTTTTAAACTGATGCTCACCTGTAACCTTTCATCCGGGTTGCGGATTGAATCGAGGCAGATTACTGCAAAACGATCGCCAATACACATCATCACATTGGTATGGTAAATCGGGAAATTATCGCTGTCTACCGCTTGAAAAGCTACAGGTTCGTACCCGGTAAGCATGCAAAAGTTGTTCAGTACCTCTTCATCGGTGCGCACACTCAGGCAGGCATATGCAATTTTGTTGGTACGGTCTAAAACCATGCTTCCTGTTCCCTCTAAAAAAGCATACTGATGTTCGTAAAAGCTTAAATCGCTAATGTGGTTTACTTCAAAGCGATCTTTTAATCCATCCAATATTTCTTTCCGGCGTTCTAACCTGCGATTTTCAGAAAACATGGGGTAGAGGTAAACCGATCCATCCTCGTGAAAAGAAACCCAGTTGTTCGGGAAAATCGAATCGGGCGTTTCCGGCTGCAGGGTATCGTCTACTACAGTAACGTCGACATCATTCTTGCGCAAAAGCTCAACAAAAGCATCAAATTCTTTTAATGCCTGTGCCTGTACATTGCGCTCTGTAGAAGCCACCTGAAACTTGTTATTTGCGGCCGTTTGCTCGTTGAATTTAAAATCAACCGGGCGGATCATGAGGATATGGCTTGTCGTTTGGTTCATCGGTTCTCTTGTCATTTTGTTAATTGGTCACTTGTTCATTTGGCATCCTGTTCATTGGTTCATGTGATTGTCTTACCAGGAGTTTAAGCTATGACCACAACAAATGAACCAATGACAGATGAACTATTGAACTAAATCATCTCTAAGTATCGGCAAACTCATACAGTGGAAACCTCCACGTGCACGAGATAATTCGGCTGAAGGCATCAAAATCAACGTATCGGTTATGGTTTCTGTATTTACTTTGCCACTTTCTAAATCCTCGATCAGGTCTTTTACCTCTACCACATTAAAGCCCGCCGCTTTAAAAGCCTCAACCGTTTTATCGTTCCTGTCGTAACCTAAAACTACACCTTCTTTAATGGCTAACAGGTTGCACGAATCGGTCCATTGTTCTCTCGAATCGTAAGGGAACTGGTTATTTCCGCTGTAAATAATTTTAGTGGGTTCGGTACTCTTTAAATCATTTTGGCTGATATCATTCAGAAGGGCCTCTACATGTTCGAAATGTTTCGGCTCTTGCGGATTGGCTTTGGTAAATTGGATAGCCGTAGTGGCTTCCAGTTTTTCGGGTTCTTTTAAGAAGTTGATCGGTTCGTAAGGGTTGTACTTTGGCGAGTGTGCAATCGAATTTAAAATTACCCAGGTATTACGTTTAACCTGTGTAAAAACAGTATCAAGGTGCATGTAATCGCGTTTACTCGGTATTTTTACCACGGTTACTTTTTCGACCACATTCTGCTCAAACAAGAGTTTAATGGCTTCGTTTGCCCCATGTTCTGAGGTACGTTCGCTGCACCCTATTAATACATGGTTAGGGCTCACCATCATCACGTCGCCGCCTTCGAGTGTGGTACTGAAAGCAGGCTCATCGCCGGGGCGTAAAAAATGCATCGTTACATCCGGTATTTCGAGAATGTTGTTGCGGTAAGCTTCAAATAATGGGTGGTTAAAGAAAATATAGCGCATTAAAAGCGTTTCGCGCACACGTGCTTTTTTTGCCGGTTTATTTAATAAAATGTGGTTATTGATCGTGGTCCCTACATCCCTGGTGAAAATTAAATTGGGAATCGGCGCAAAAATCATCGTATCATTAGCCAATGTACCGGAGATAAAAATCTCGGCCAGCTGTTTTGGGTTGGTATTGGTTAATTCCATCTGTACTTTATAGGTACAGCCTTCAATGGCACAAACGGCTGCCACCAGTTTTTTGCGGATAGATTCGTTCTCCAGCATTTCGCTTAACAGGTTCTGGATCTCTATTACCGATGTAGAATTGTGAAAATCGGGGTGGTTGGGTTTGTAAAAGTTACGGTTTGATGCTTCTGAATCTATTACAGCAAGTTTTCCTTTAATCTTTTCAGGATCAAGAAAATACATCAGTAGTTTAATGTAGTAATCGTATTCGCCTTTACGGATGGTATCTAAATGCACAATATCTTCGAAAAGCCAATCCTGCGCCTTAGAGGGTACTACTTTGCCTAATCCACTATCAGGACTATGTATCAACAATTTACGCAACCTGCCGATTTCGGTGTTTACGCTCACTTTAAAATGTGGGTTCTGCTCGCTCATAAATAAATTAGTTGTTACAAAGCTATCATTTTTTTTATAGTCCGGAAGTGCTGTGTCAGAGGTCCAAAGTTCTGATGCCCGTAAAACAAAAACACCAAGAGGTTTGAGGTGGAAAAATAAAATTGTGTCAGGCTTTTTATAGTCCGGAAGTCTGGTGTCGGAGGTCCGAAGTTTTGAAATCCATAAAACAAAATGCACTAAAAGGTTTAATATTGATAAATAAATATGGCACCAGACTTCTGACTGCGGACTTCCAGACTCCCGACTTTACCGCACAGCACCGACAACAATATACCTTATTTCAGCGGCAGCTTCCGATTTCTTCAATAGGGACTATAGCGAAAAGAAGGACTATCGGAACCGATAAGCACTACAGTGCCTTTCCAAACCCTTAAAAATTCAGACATGAGTATTGAGATGATAGATTTGAGACCTAATAATCCTTGGAAAATTGAAATTTAAGATAAAAAATCTTCGGTCTCCGGACTCCTGACTTCGGACTTTTTTACATATTTTTGGCCCATGAATTTTATTATTGCCGAAACACAGAAAGCCATTTTTGAACTTTATAACGAAGAAATAGCTGAGGGTGTAATCAACATACAAGAAACCCGTAAAGAATTTGAAGGTCAGGCGACCATAGTTGTTTTTCCGGTTACCAAAATTTCGAAAAAATCGCCCGAACAGACGGCTACCGAGATTGGCGAATATTTGGTTGCTAACGTAGCCGATATTACCAAATTTAATGTGGTAAAGGGTTTTTTAAACCTTAGTATTGCCGAAAGTTATTTCCTTAAACAATTTAACGAAGAAATTTTGGCACCAGGTTTTGGTGTATATCCATCAAACGGTAAAAAGGTAATGGTAGAATATTCTTCGCCAAATACCAATAAACCGCTTCACCTGGGGCACGTGCGCAATAACCTGTTAGGCTATTCGGTTTCCGAATTGCTTAAAGCCTATGGTTACGATGTGGTAAAGGTAAACCTGGTGAACGACCGTGGTATCCACATCTGTAAATCGATGCTGGCCTGGCAAAAATGGGGCAATGGAGAAACTCCCGAAAGCACTGGTTTAAAAGGCGATCATTTGGTTGGAAAATATTATGTGATTTTCGATAAAGAGTATAAAAAAGAAATCGATGCTTTAAAGGCCGAAGGGCAAAGTGAAGAAGAAGCCAAGAAAAATGCACCTTTAATTAAGGAAGCGCAGCAAATGCTTTTAAAATGGGAGCAAGGCGATGAGGAAGTAGTTTCGCTATGGAAAACCATGAACGAGTGGGTTTATGCAGGTTTTAATATTACCTATAAAAACCTCGGAGTCGATTTTGATAAGTTTTATTACGAAAGCAATACTTACCTGCTGGGAAAAGATACCGTTGATGAAGGTTTGGCAAAAGGTGTTTTCTTTAAAAAGGAAGACGGTTCGGTATGGATTGATTTAACTGCCGATGGTTTAGACCAAAAACTGGTTTTACGTGCCGATGGTACTTCGGTGTACATTACACAGGATTTAGGGACTGCAGAAATGAAACACGACGATTTCAATATGGATGAGTCTATTTATGTGGTGGGCAACGAGCAGGATTACCATTTTAAAGTATTGTTCCTCATTTTAGAAAAACTGGGTAAAAGCTGGGCAAAAGGTTTATACCATTTATCGTACGGCATGGTCGATCTGCCAAATGGTAAAATGAAAAGCCGAGAAGGTACCGTTGTTGATGCCGATGAGCTGATTGAAAGCATGGTAACCACTGCGCGAGAGAAAACCGAAGAACTGGGTAAAACCAACCATTTTGCCCAGGAAGATAAAGACGAGCTTTACAAAAACATTGGTTTGGGTGCGCTAAAATATTTCCTGTTAAAAGTAGAACCCAAAAAACGTTTATTGTTTAATCCTGCAGAGAGTATCGATTTTCAGGGCAATACAGGTCCGTTTATTCAGTATACCCATGCGAGAATTAAATCGTTGTTAAGTAAATCGAATTATCAGTTTGCAGTGAGCAGTGAGCAGTTTTCAGGTATATCGGAAGTAGAACTGGAAATGATTCAACAATTGGCTAAATACCCGGCAGAAATTGCCATTGCAGCTAAAGCCTATAGTCCTGCAAGTTTAGCCAACTATTTATACGAACTGGCTAAATTATTCAATAAGTTTTACCATGAGGTACCACCGATCGTAAAAACAGAAGAAGGTGATGTGAAACAATTCCGCTTAAACCTGAGCAAAAAAACGGCCGATATTATAAACGCCGGTATGTTGATTCTGGGTATCACTTCTCCTGAAAGGATGTAAGGGTTGATGGGAGAGCTAAGATGTAAAATGAGAGATGGAAGATGGAGGATAGGAAATAATATATACCATAGCTGATGGCAACTGACTTGATTTTACTTTGTGCGGTTGCTTTTGCAGCCGGATTTATAGATGCTATAGTAGGTGGCGGTGGTTTATTACAAACTCCCGCCATTTTATTAATTTTACCTCATTACCCGGTGGCTACCCTTTTAGGTACCACCAAAATCCCCTCTATGGCAGGTACTACGCTTGCCGCTTTTAAATATGGGAGGCAGGTTAAGTTTAATTACCGGGTACTTGCCGCCTGTGCAGCAACTGCTTTTTTTGCCGCGCTTTTAGGTGCCTACCTGGTTAGTACCATTAATAATGCTGTTATTAAGCCGGTTATACTGGTTGTGCTGGTTTTTGTAGCCTTGTATACTTATTTTAACAAACAATTCGGCATCCACCAGGCGAAATCCCATTCGCTGGTAAAGCAGGTGTTATTAGCGGCTTTATTCGGCTTAATTATTGGCTTTTACGATGGTTTAATTGGCCCAGGTACGGGTTCTTTTTTAATTCTGGTGTTTATTGCAGTACTTGGCTTCGATTTTATCGGCGCCAGTGCACATGCCAAAATTGTAAATATAGCCACTAACCTGGCCGCCATTATCTATTTCAGCTCCAGTGGGCATATCTTATTTCAATATGCCATTCCCATGGCGATTTTTAACCTGAGCGGTGCCTTTTTCGGTGCCAAACTGGCCTTACTAAACGGAAATAAATTTGTAAGGGTGTTTTTCCTGATCGTTGTTTTCGGAACAATCCTACGCTTTGCTTACGATATTGTTTTTTAAAATTTACGACATCTTTGGGGATGGCTCTTAATATTTTAAAGTAAAGTCCAGGTAAACAGAGTAGCGCCCATAGGTTTCATAAAATGGCTTAAAAACCACATCATCAATGGTAAATTGTAACTGCTTAGGATCACCTTTAATGGATCTGCTTATATCTTTGACATCTAATGTTACCTTACGCCACTCTTTTCTGGCTTCTGGCTCCTGGGCTGCCAGCAATATAGGTCCATAAAACAGACTGGCAATATTCTGCTGGTCCATAACCGGGGCAAGATGAAATTCGAACGGCATTTTTAGCTCGATGGTATCGCCATCTTTCCAGCTACGGCTTAATTTTAGGTAACTGCCTGGTTTGGCTCCAAGTTTTTGCACTTTACCGTTAATCTTCACAAAGAACCCTTTGGTAGCCCAGCCTGGCACACGCACATTGATGTCAAATTTTCCACTGCCCTTAATTGTTAGCAGCGTGTGGTCTTCCTTTGGGAAATTTGTGGTCTGTTCTATTGTTACATTACGTTCTGTCCATTTTAATGTGGAGGGGATATAGAGGTTTACATAAAGTGCCTGGTTATCCCTGCTTTTAAAATAAATTGAATTCTGTAGTTTGGTACTGCTCTCTATCGCAGTGCCATTGCAGCAGGTAAAACCTGTCATATCAGGATTGCCAAATTGTTTAGCAGCACCTGGCCTGAGAGACACATGATAGGTATTGGCCGGACTATCTTTGGCTACCGATGCCAGGATATGGTTGTACAGTCCACGCTCATAATAATCCATTAACTCTGCACGCGGATCAAATAGAAACAGTTCGCCAGTTAACTTTAGCATATTGTAGGTAGCACAGGTTTCGTTCTGTCCTTCCTCAGAGAATCCGTTTTCGTACAGTGTTGACGGTTGGCTGGTAAAACATTCGGCATTTGCCGGATTGCGTGCGCCTGCCACGCCACCAATGCTGTACATATAATCATTAACAGCTTTATACCAGAAATTATCGGCCACTTTGTAATATTCAGGATTATTGGATACCTGGTACATTTCGATACTTCCCACAATTTGTGGAATGTGTTGATTGGCATGCAGGCCGCGGAAAAGATCTACATTTTTGGCCAGTCCGTTCGAGTGTGCTGTGTCGCCAAAAAAAACTTTAATATTATCAAACAGCTGTGCTGTTTTCAGGTATTTTGGCTCTCTGGTAATGTGGTACAAACGGGCCATTGCATCATTCATACCGCCGTATTCACCAGCAATGTAGGTATTCCACATCCTGATCAGGGTTTCCTGTGGCAATTGGCTCAAACGGGCATATACCCAATCGCTCATATTGGTGGCTATTTCAAGGGCTTTTTTATTGCCGCTTACCTCATATACATCTATCAGTCCGGCCAGTATTTTATGTAAGGTATAATAAGGTGCCCAAATCTGGCTTTTTTGTCCACCGTACTTAGCCCCGTTTTCTAACATGATAAACTGATCAGGCGGATAAGCGCTAATAAATCCTTTTCCCCAGTTCCAGTAATCCGTACGTATACCCGTATCGCTAAGGTCTGAATCATAAGCTGATTTCCCCGGCCCGTACGGTACAGCTGTCGGGTCATATACATGTGTTGAACCTGTTGTTTTCGGCTTCCCTGATAATTGTGACAGCTCATACAGTGTATTTACCATATACTCCATCTTGTTACGAAAGTTCATCTGCAGGGCCTTGTTATAGCCTGTGCCGGCATAAGCTTGTGCAATGGCCGTTAGGTAGTGGCCTGTGGCATGTCCCCTTAACTTGGTATCCTCACTGTCCCAAACACCCAGGGGTTTAGCACCTTCTGGCTGTTTCTGACCAAAAGCATCGCGGAACATATACAGAAAGGAATTGGGATCGGTTTTGGCCAGTGTATTGATAAATTTATCCCGGTTTTCAATAAATTTGGTTTCGTGGCCACGGGCATCAGTTTTCAAGGAAACCTGATCCAGGTGAAAAGGCTCCAGCACCGAAACTGGTGTAGCTGGTTTATTTACATTTTTTATTGTAACAAATGCCTTTGGTTTAAAATCCGTTCCAGCAACACGTCCGGTAATGGTATAACGCCCTGGTTTAAGCACAGCCGTATTATCTATATCGATAGGCCATAATACACGTACCTGCGGACCTTTTATCCCATTTTTGTAGGTTCCTGGCAGGTAACTTGGTAAACGGGGTAAATTACCCACTTCTGTTTCCACTTCAACATCGGCAACCTTAACTAAATAAGGGTTGTAAAGCTGGGCCCCGGTTTTCGGGAAAGTTGGAAGCTTATCTTCCCGCTTACCCACATTTACCGCACTTCCCTGGTTGCCGTTGATGGCATTGTTATAAATCCGGGCAACCTGGCCTGCACTTAATGGAACACGGTAAATACGGAAATCGTGAACCATGGCATTAAGATTGGGATCTCCTGGCAAAAGTGATTTTCCAAGGTAAAGGGATTTTTTTTCTGTTGATTGTTGACCGAACACTGCTGTTAACTCCAATGGAATATCTTTGGTCTGGCCTACGGGCTTGCCATTAACATAGGCAGTCATCGTTTTTGAAGGAACATCTATTACCACGGCAAGATAAACCCATTTATTTATCTCTATTACTGGGGAAACTATTTCAGCTTTATTGCCCTTTTCAATGGTTATTGAAGCCTGGTTGCCTTTCTGGCCAGCTGTTCCTACAGGGGCTGCAAAAAAATGGTTAGTGGCATTCTTTCCGAAATCGAAAAAATGCTGGCCGGGCTGATCCGAACGAAGGTATATCCATCCCGATAGGCTAAGCGATTCTACATCTGCTAATGATTCTCCAGGGATTACAATAAAAGAATTTTTATCTCCGGAGAGCGATAAAACTTTTCCAAACTGTTCGTCGTTAATAAATTTGACTTCAGTGCCTTGAAATTTGGCATGCAGAGTATTCCGTGACCAGTCTTTTGTATCTCCGTTAAACACATACCGTGCAATCATTCCCGTTTCACCGATTCCATCCAATATCTGGTCGCCATTTTGTGCCTGTACCCTGTTGATACCCTGAATAAAAACAACAATAAACAGAACTACCTGCAAGAATATTTTAGCCATTTTCATATTAAACTATTTTTATCAATCACCTTATCCGCCATAAGCATTGCTTTTTGGGAGTACAACATTTTAAATTTCTCCAATCCACTATAATTGGTAGAAAAGCGTGGATTTCTACCATACAGTGTATTCAATCCGATAATTCATTGTCTTTATAGTGATTTATAAAACTAGGAAGAATCCGGGCATTTCAATTCGTTTATTTTATCTAACAACCACAAGATATTAACAGATATTTATTCAATAGCTAAAATATGTAGGCAGAAAAACCATGTTGCAGCGGGATTTGCCAATATAGGCCTAAGGTTAAGTTCAAATGAGCTATTATGGTTAATATCGGTCAAAATCCAATAATCGAAGCACTCCGCTATGCCTTATCTTTGAATATATTCCGAACCCGGTTAAAACATGGTGAACACCTGGGGAGCTAAGTTTTATATTTCAGCCGAAATAACGATGAAAAACATTTATATAATATTCTCGGGCATTTTTATTTTATGCTGTTTTTGGCAACCAGCAAGGCCACAGTCGCAGCCGCTGAAACAGGGGATGGGCAATCCCATTATACCGGGTTATTTTGCAGACCCTACGGTAAAGAAATTTGGAGATACCTATTATATCTATGCAACTACCGATGGTAATGGTGGTGGATTTGGCCCATCGCAGGTTTGGACTTCAAAAGATTTTGTGAACTGGACCATGCAGGATATGAACTGGCCAACCACGCATCATTATTGGGCGCCAGATGCTACGCTGGGTCCTGATGGAAAGTATTATCTCTATTACTGCCAGCCAGTAGAAATATTTGGTGCATCGGCCAAAACACCAGTTGGCCCTTGGACATCCTTACTGGTACCGGGAAAACCTGTGGTTTCTAATTTTATGGTGCCGAATGTCATCACCCTCGATGGTCAGACCTTTAAAGATGACGACGGGAAGTATTATATGTACTGGGGCACCTGGGGCATTTATCCAAATCATGGTTGTGGTGTGGGGTTGCTTAACGCAGACATGAAGTCGTTCTCCAAATTGGCCCAGATTCCCAATACTGATGCAAAAGAATTTTTCGAAGCGCCTTTCGTATTCAAACGAAAAGGTATTTATTACCTTACCTATTCATCTGGCTATTGCGAAGACGGAACTTACCGGGTGCAATATGCAACTGCAAGCCATCCAATGGGGCCGTTTAAATATGCATCCAATAATCCTATTCTTTCCACAAATGCCGATGGAACGGTACATGGACCTGGTCATCAGTCTGTACTACAGCAAGGAGATGATTTTTACCTGATTTATCACCGTCATAACAATCCGCACAACGATGGTGGCTATCACAGGCAGGTAGCAGCAGATAAAATAGTATTCGATGAAAGAGGGAATATCATGAAGTTGATTCCCACGCATGCTGGTATTGGTTATTTAGCTGAAAATGCCAACCCAACCCAAAACCTGGCCTTCGGTAAAACGGCAATAGCCTCTTCTGTATACGATCAGGATTTTAAAGCAGAATTTGCATTAGACGATAACAACGGGACTTTATGGAAACCTAAAAATAATGTTGGTGCCGCGTGGCTTCGCATCGATTTGGGTAAGGTTTGTAGGGTTAAAAGTGTACACACACAATTTGAGTATGCTACCTGGTATTATCAATATAAGATAGAATATTCCGTTGATGGCAAAATATGGAAACGCTATGCCGACAGGAGCCGTAATACCCGCCATGGAAGTCCGATGATCGATTTTGGAAATGTCAGCGCGAGATATCTGCGCACCACAATCTTACGCACGGAATATCCGGGACTGAACAAGGCGATCTGGAATATTCAGGTATTTGATAATCAGCGGTACAATCCGGTGATGAATACCAACATCAAAAAATGGAAATCCTTGCAGCGTTTCGAGGCTAAAGGATTATTGGTAGATCTAGATCTGAAGTCGCTCAGGGTAGGATCAGCAGTACAGGATTTGCCAAATGCAGGAAAGTTTGGAGGGATATTTTCATCCACTGGAGCAGATAAACCAATAGTATCTATGATTGATGGGAAAAAAGCACTGGTTTTCTCGGGTACTGAACGCTTGTCATCCGCTAAGCCCGCACCACCATCAATGCTTGGTAACAGCAGCTACAGTGTGGGCATGTGGGTATTGAATCCGGAGATCGATAGAGAAGAAACCATCGTTTCGTGGACGGAAAGTGGTGGCGATAATTTAACCAATGCCGCGGTAGGTTATGGCGCAGCTAAGAATGCCGGTGCTGTTACCCATTTGGGCTGGGCAGATTTAGGGTATAAGCAGGTGCCGAAACCAGGTGAATGGCACCATATTGCGATGGTTTTTGATGGGACCATGGAACATATATATGTTGATGGAAAGCTTGACCGTTCAGAAAGAAGAATGTTGTTTATTAAAAACCTAAGCCGTTTTGTTGTTGGCGGAAATGAAAATGGCAATTTGGGTTTTTCCGGAGCGCTGGCCTCGCTTAAAATTTACGATATTCCTCTTACTGCAAAGGAAATAGACGCCGCTTACAAAAAAGGGCTCGATAACAAAACGGCTCTGTATGCAGATGCTAAAAACCTGAAATACGGAAAGTTGGAAGAATGGAAGAACCACGGGACTGCTTTAGGTAAATTGATTACCCTCGGTAAGGCAGAGGTAGAAGATGTAAGCGGGAAAATTTCCGTTGTTTTAAATAGCGGAAGTAAACTTCGACTGGGAACTGAGATTGTTGGAGGGATAAATTTTTCGAAAGCATTTAGTGCCGTTTTCTCAATCTTGTCTGCTAGCGGATCAAAAACAGACCTGTTTTTGGGTAAAGGGAAACAAGCCGTCCGGATACCGGGAAATGGAAAATGGAAACAGGTGCTCTGTTCTTACCAGGACAAAAAGCTGCGGGTTTTCGTTAATGGGGCCTTGGCCACGAACGTAATCATTCCTAATAACCAAAAAGACAAACGTATTTTAATGGAAACATCAGGTAGTACTGCGGTATCATGCATTTTATTCTATAATTATGGCTTGGATCATACTGCCATCACAGCTGAATTTAATTACTGGAAACAAACGCTGAATACGCATAATTCCATTGCATCATTTGTCTCAAAACCGGTGGCAGTTACGCCAAATATGATTGGCATGGTAGCTGGTCAGCCTCTATTACCAGGTAATAATTTTGAATACCTTTTTACCAGAGACGATGATAAAAATCAGGCAAAATGGATCCGGTCTGCAGATTATACCGATTTTTTGGTTGCTCCGGAAAAAAACTACCATTATGTACTAAAAGTTAGGGATAATTTTGGAAATGTTACGCAACCTTCGGCATCCGTTTCAGTAAAAACAGATACTTCACTTTTTGCGATCAGAAAACAAAATGGATCTGCCCAATCTATTCCTGCCGGAAAAAACGGATTATCAGGAACCTCCTGGGACGGTTTAATGGGAGTTGCCGATACGGTTGTACAGCATGCAGGTGTATTAAAAATGGTTTCGCATAATACCTTTTGGGATGGGGCGGATGTTACAGGTCCTTTTGCCTTTAACATGGTAGAAGGCGATTTTGTTGCAGAAGTAACCCTGGCCGATATGCTTGGCCTGGCTCAGAAAAAAGCTTATGGTGCAAATGAGGGCGGCTTAATGGTTAAGCTGGCTCAAAATGGCAGAAAGCTTTTGCAAAATGGGATAATGCCTGGTTGGGGTGTTGGCAACATTGTAACCGATTTGGGCAGTAAGGGAAGGAGACAATCCAATAATTTATCTGGATGGGCTTTTTATAGGCATCTTCAGATTCAACGGACTGGAAATCTGTTTTTTATGCGTGGAAGTCAGGATGGGAACAGCTGGATAAACCTTCCGGGGAGTCCGGTAAGAAGGGAGGATATGGCAGGTGGCAAATTAGAAGTGGGGGTATACCATGCTACTTATGGCGATATAAGCGGATATGCCGTGTTTAAAGATTTTAGAATCATTCAACAGAAATAGTGCTGATGCAGTTAAGCGTTTCAAAAAGGGGGGATGGAATGATGAGCTCTTTTTATAATCTCTATAACTGCAATTGACGTTTCAAAATTGATTAGAATATCCAACAGTTTAATCAGGTCGGGCGAGGGCGTAGGAAAGAAATAGTGAGGGAATATACTTAACACCGGCTCTGGTGATTGCTGCTTTTATCATAAGGCCCCCTTTTACCAGTACGGTCTGGCGAAAGGGGGCGGTAAAATGAATGGGATAAATCCCTGTTAATCTGTTACGTGGTTAATAACCCGGATTTTGAATCAGGTTCGTATTGCCCAGCTGATTATCGGGGATAGGAAATACCAGGTACTTAGCTTCGCTTGCAGGTTTTTCCTGCCACGCGGCAAGGAATTTTCCGAAACGGATCAGGTCTTGCCTCCTGAAACCTTCCCAATAAAGCTCTCTTCCCCGTTCATCAAGCAGATTGTCTAAAGTCAGGCTGTTTAGCAATGAAGCACCCCTGGTTGTCCTGATCAGGTTAACAATGGTCAATGCCTGGGCCGTTTGAGCGCTTCGTAACTGCGCTTCGGCTTTCATTAACAATACGTCGGCATAACGGAAGTAAACCCAGTCGTTATCAGGTTTTTTTGATCCTGTATTCGCATAATCAATGGGATATTTGATCACCCTGATTCCAGCTACTTCAAGGTGGTTGGGGTCACGTTCTATGATGCTTACTTCGGGGGTAAAGGCTAAAGGATTTCCTTTTCTGTCTTTTAAGGGGGTACCATTCTGATCTACCTGCTGACCAACTAAAAAGCCTATCCTGATACCAGAGATATTGGTCTGCCCGGCATAGCTGCCACCTCTTCTTTTATCTGCAGCTTCGAATTTATTATAAAAGTTAGACAGTGTTGAAAAACCATTATATCCATTTGGGTTCTGGTTATAATGTGTCGTGCATTTCCACATTCCGTCGAGGTCGCTTCCTGAAGAACCTGCAATATTCTGTGCCGTGAAAATATTTTCTTTTGATAACACATCATTGGTCGGTGCAAAATTATCAAAGTAATTAGCGGTTAAGGAGTAGCCTCCCGTAGCGATTTCATCTGCCAGCGAGATCACTTTTGCCATGTCGGCAGCATCAAAAGCAGGTGCTGTACGGTTTAAAAAAGCACCCTTATTCAGGTATACTTTCATTAAAAGTGTTCTGGCTGCGTTTTTGTTTGCAACATTTGCCGGTCCGGCAGGCAGATCAGGGATGATGGCTGTTAATTCGCTGATCAGATAACTGATTTCATCAGCTGCATTTCTAACCCTTGATGGCTTAGTAACATCTTCACCCGGATCCCTGTAGGGTACCTGCCCCCAACCGTCTAATATTGAAAATTGAGCGAAAGCACGCAGGAAACGGGCCTGAGCAGCCTGGCTGGGAGTAGGGTTGCTGCCCAGAACGCTGGTAGATACATAACTGATACTGTTCAGGTCCCTAAATACGTCCGATATCCTGGAGTGGTCGGGTGCCCATTTATGCAAATGAAGTGCGCGCCAGGCGCCATTGTCGTCCCAATCGCCGGCACGTGTAGGTACAATTACCTCATCAGAGGTTACTTCCTGCAAGGCAGACCAGTTCCAAGGCGCCTGGTAAGGGCCGATCATAGCAGCGTAACTTGCGCCCAGTACACTGGCAACGTTACCTGAGGTAACCCCTGAATTGCCTACCTGACCATTCAGGTCTTCGTTTAGCTTGGTGCAGCCAGATAAACCTATGGCAATGGCTACAAAACCGATAATATATTTATTTTTCATGTGCTTGCAATTAAAATTTAAAGAGAAAAATTAACACCAAAATTGAAAGTCCGGGCAGTAGGATAAGCAGTATAATCAATGCCTGCAGATGGTACTCCGCTTACGCTTTTATTTACGTTTACTTCCGGGTCGAAACCAGTGTAACCGGTAATTACGAAAAGGTTCTGTCCGTTAACATAAATGTTTAAGGATTTGATTGATTTGCCCACGTTACCGATGTTATAGCTGATGGTTGCATTGGCCAGTTTTACATAGTCTCCCTTTTCGATGTATCTCGATGAGGCGGCAATGGGGTTGGCAAGAGATTCTGCAATTGGCTGGTTAACCAGTGCAGATGAAATATTGCGTGTGCCTAAATTGGAAATGGCCAGTACCGAGTTTGCGGTATTGTTGTAAATGCTTTGCCCAAATGCACCATTAAAGTTGGCTGAAAATGAGAATTTCTTATACCTTAAATTGGTGCTTAACCCCATAATTACCTTTGGGTTTGGGTTGCCAACGTAATAATTGGTAAAGCCATCGTCGGTATAGAGCGAGAATCCGTTGGCATCTAATCCGTTATACTGCCTGGTAACCATGGCAAACAAAGGAAGACCGTTTTGGATCACTTCTACAGTTACGCCGCTCAGGCCCTGGCCATTTAAGGCACCTGTTTTAATAATTCCGGTAATATTTTGAACATTGTTTTTAATGAAGGTTGCATTACCGCCCAAGCTCCATGATACATTATCGTTTTCTATTAATGTTCCATTAAGGCTTAACTCCAGCCCTTTATTGATAATTTGCCCCGGCAAATTTACCCAGGTAGGCACATTGCCACCAACTGCCGGTACAAATGAAATTTGTGGAAAGAGCAGGTCGTTAGTGGTTTTGTTAAAATAATCAATAGATCCGGTAAGTTTATTGCCCAGAAAGCCAAAATCAACCCCGAAGTTGGTCTGTTTATCAGATTGCCATTTCAGGTTTGGATTTGCATTGTTAATGGCAATTAAAGTGGGCTGCCCGTTGCTGTTACCGAAATCATAACGTTGCTGTGCAGATCCCGACGGGAAATCCTGGTTACCTGTTTTACCATAACCAACCCTTAATTTTAATTGGTTTATCCAGGCCGCGTCACTAAGGAAAGCTTCTCTTTTAATATCCCAGGCAGCAGCAAATGATGGAAAATAACCATAACGGTTTGCTTTTCCGAATTTAGTTGAACCATCTGCCCTAAAAGTAGCGGTTAAAATATACTTGCTGTCGTAATTTAAAATAGCCCTGGCAAAGTAAGACTGCAATTCAGTGGTGGGGTTATTAAAGGATGCGAGTGTGCGGTTGGCAGGTGCAGTGGTCTGAAAAGCATCGGTGTAATCTGCATTGATGTCCCCAAAACCGGTTGCGGTATTAATCGTGCCTTTATTAATGAAATTAGAATATTCATAACCGAGAATGGCATTCAAATTTAACTTGTTAGCAATCTCTTTATTGAAATTCAAGGTATTGGTAAACTGTTGGGTAATGAGCTCTGTAGTGGAGTAACTGGCATAGCCACCCAGGAAATTGCCATCGGGCTGTATGCCCTGTAAATTAAGGAAGCTCCTGGTTGATGCCCTTCTGATCCCGGAGCTGTAATTTACACTGGCGAGCATTCTGTATTCCAGCCATGGGGCAATTTTGTAATATGGCGAAACACTGCCCAAAATAGTCGATACTTTAGTTTTATCGCTGTTTGCTGCCAGCGCAGCAAGCGGGTTAATGGTAGTTGAACCATAATCGATAAACAGACTGCCATCAGGGCGATAGAATGATTGTGTAGGGTTCCATGCTAAGGCCTGGCTGATCAGGCTGCCCGTAAAACCGGCATCGGTGGTAATCGGTGCAATATTCTCCAGGTACTGATTGCTGATCATGTTAACATCCAGTCCAAGTTTTTTGCTGTCGAGAAATTTGAAGTTACCATTAAATCCGGCGCTGTATTTTTTAAAATCAGTTGATTTGATGATCCCTTGCTGATCCTGATAGCCCAATGAGGCGCGGAAAGTGTTCCCGTTATTGCCTCCGCTTATGCCTACAGTATAATTCTGGTTGTAAGCTGTACGGGTAATCGCGTCAAGAGCATCTACGTTACTTCCAAAATCGCCTGTACTCAGGTTATACTTTTTCAATGCGGCACGATATTCTTCGCCGCTTAAAACGTCAACTTTTCTGGCAATGGTACCAACGCCAGCTGATGCACTGATATCAATTTTAGTTTCACCAGATTTTCCTCTCTTGGTGGTAATCAATACCACGCCATAAGCTGCACGCGAACCGTAAATGGCTGTTGCCGAAGCATCTTTGAGTATTTCCATTGATTCTATATCAGCCGGGTTGATAAAGTTTAAAGGATTTCCGTCTGGTGTGGTGCCTGTACCTGCACTTGTTGTTAATCCTGCAACTCCTGCATTGGTAGATGGCCTTGCCGATCTTCCATCAAGGGCAACCCCATCTACTACGTATAAGGGCTGGCCGGTACCGGTTATGGCCGAGTTTCCCCTGATCCGTACAGTAGAAGCCCCACCCGGCTGACCACTGTTGTTGATCATTTGTACGCCGGCAACTTTTCCCTGGATTAACTGATCGGGTGCATTTAAAGGTCCTTTGTTAAAATCCTTTGCCGAAACAGTAGTAGCTGCGCCGGTAAGGTCATTTTTTCTTACCGAAGCATAACCCACAACAACCACTGCATCGAGGTTATTTAAAGAAGTCATGGTTACATTGATGGTGGTTTGATTATTGATGTTAACGGTTTGCGTCTCCATACCAACAAAGCTGAAGATCAGTTGAGTTGAACCTGCCGGAAGGGTAATGGCATATTTTCCGTCGACATCTGTTTGCGCTTTGGCTGTGCCGGGCTTAACCTGTATCGTTACGCCAGCCACTGGCAGTTTATCATTATCAAGTACTACGCCTCTAATTACACTTTGGGCAAAGGCTGATGCGTTGAGCAACAGCATGCAGCAACTCATAATGAGAAGTCGCTGCAAAGAATACAATTTCTGTTTATTGGTTAAAACAGCCAAATTGCTTTTTGGTAAAGTAATGTTCATAGTTGATTTATATTTTGGTTAGAAAAATTTAATTGGTTTTTAAAAGGTTGCCGGCAAAACCTAAGGCGACTTATTTTTTTTACTCTTTTTCATGGTGTTTTAGGTTTTTAATCAATTATGGTATGGCTTTAACTATTTATAAAATGCTGGCTCTTGTAAAGTGCATCAGCTCTTTCTATTTTTTTTTGCGCGATACAGAGGGCATGGTTTATACAGCTTTCAATCGATTCTTTCTGTACAAAATGGGATAAGAAACCCGCCCAAAAGGCATCTCCGGCACCGGTAACACTAATTACCGTTGTTGTAGGAAGCGCTGGTTTATGCTTCCAGGGGGTATTTTCGGTTTTGTACCAAACGCCTTCCTTTCCGCAGGTAAGGCAAATTACCCGGGCAGTTAATTTGCCCAGTACATCAAGCGATTCGGCAATGCTCATGTTTTTGCCGAAAAATCTTTCCATATCATCGGTACTGATCTT
This sequence comes from Sphingobacteriaceae bacterium, assembly GCA_017745075.1. GTDB lineage: Bacteria > Bacteroidota > Bacteroidia > Sphingobacteriales > Sphingobacteriaceae > Pedobacter. Next base: position 131,747 of record JAGIAD010000010.1, read on the forward strand.
TAGCAAGGGAGAAAAGTCGGTTATCTTGTTAAATATCCCTTGTCCATTATCCTCGCCCCAAATGGCCGGGGCATAATTCCAGTCAACCGAAATGTATTTTCCGGCACGGTAAGCCTTTGCAAATGCTTCAATAATATGGCTTTTTGCCGGCTCTTTACTTAATGCAAAGGCGGTAGTGTGTAGCAACACAGCCGATTTGATGAGTTCTTCGTCAATCGGGCCAATCTGCATGTCGGCATCGCGGTAGGCCATAAAATCAGGCGTATCCGTATTTTTTCCCACAAGTACAATGCTCGTTTGGCGATCCGGTAAACGCTGCAGGTATTTTGTGTTTAGTCCTGCTATTTTCAGTTCTTTAACGAGGTAATCGCCAAGGCCATCTTCACCTATGCATGCTACCATTTCAGCAGGGTTTCCGAGCCACTTCAGGTTTGCGCTTAAATTCGCCGGACTTCCTCCCTGGCTGATGATGAAATTAGAAGCAAAGGCCAGCGAGGCAATATTGTTTTCAGAAATCAGATCAGCAAGCAATTCGCCGATAACCAGGATATTTTGTTTGGAAGCATTGTTTATAGCGCTATCTTTCATTTTAGTCGGCAAATAAGGTTTTTAATAATTTATTTGTTGCCTGTTCGGCAATTATGGCGCCCGCTGCACTCCAGGTACAATAGGCTACACCGCAAGGCTCCTGGCTAACTCCATGCAGGCATTCGTTAAACATGGTCTCTTTGGCATTGGCGGCATGGATATTTAAGGTAATTTTATGAGCAAATTCGATTTCTTCGTGTTTTGCCAATGCAGCGGCCAGCCAACCGTTCCAAACCGGCCACAGGCCACCATTATGAAATTGACCGGGCTGGTTGCGAAATTGGTACGCATAATTATCTTTTAGTTCATTCATGTCTGTATTTGCCTTCTGAATGGAAGGGTAGAAGGAGGGAAGAAGAAAATCTTTTTGCCCGTAAAGTTGCTGAAGATGACCAATTAGAGTTTTGTTTTGCCCGGATTTACCCAGGTTAAGGAGCATGGAGAAAGCGTTGGCCTGCAGATCAAAATAAGAATAGATTCTGGAGGGGTTGAAACCCATCAGCCAAAAATCGTCAGGCCCGTCTTTCAGCTGGTGTGTTAAATTAGCAGAATACCTGTTGGCTGCACCATTGTTTTTCCAATAATTTGTTCTGAGGCTACTGGTAATTTGTTCGCTTTTGTCTGCCCATTTTTTATTTCCGCTTACTGCAGTGGCCAGTTTTAACGCCCATAGCCTTAAAAGCTGGTCGAAGAGCAGGTAACCATGTTGTATGTACTCATCTGCCCAGTCTCCGCTTTGAGGTACATACATTAAATGTTTTCCGTTAAACTCCCAGGCTTCCATTACCCGGAAGCATTTGTCTATTTCATTTTCATATCGCCCATAAAGCGAATCATCACCTGTACAGGTGGTAAATGCACACAGGCCAATTATCGCCCATGCAGGGTTGTCTGCCCGGCCTGCGGTACCACCATAGCTTACCGAGCCATCGAGCGGTGAAACATTCGATGGCATAAAACCATTACTGTGCTGGTGATTAAATAAGGTTTGAATGGTTAATGCCGCGGTTTCAATTAATTTTTCATCGCCTGTAAGCATTGCTGCAATGGCTGTAATTACGCCATCCCTGGTCCATACCCGTTTATAGTTATCCTGTTCATGCAGGGCGGCTACAAAACCAAAAGGTGTTGAGGCCTTGTGCAAAAGGCTTACCGCGTTATTATATGCAATCTGATCAACCATTATCTTCTAAAGTTTACTTTCTGTTTTTTTTATCGATAAAACCACCATACCGCCAATGGCAATAAGCACTCCTGCAAATAAAATGGCACTCTCGGGCTTTTGATGTAAAAGGTACCGGTAGATGTATTTGAAACTAATGGTTTCAAGCAGCATCGGCAGCACAATGAACATGTTCAGTATACCCATAAAGGTGCCTGTTTTCTCTTTCGGGATACTTCCGGCAAGCATAGCGTAGGGTGTACCCATCATACTTGCCCAGGCAATTCCCAAACCTGTTACCGGTATGAATAGTATGGCAGGATTACCAATGGTGGGTAAAGCCATGAGCGACAGGCCTCCCAGTAGCAGGCTTACAAAGTGGACTTTCCGCGAGGTGATTTTTCTGGCAAAAAAGGCCAGGGGAAAAGCCACTAAAAAAGTAACTACGTTATAGCCACCATTTACAGTTCCGGTTAACAGCTGGGCCGAAGCAAATCCATCTGATGCCGGATTTGTGGTATTGTAAATTGTTTTGGCCAGGCAAAGAGTAATAAACTGCCAGTAAATAAACATGCCGTACCAATTGAAAAGGTAAACCAGGCCAAGCTTCTTCATGGTAAGGGGCATTACTTTAAATGCCGAAATAATGTCATTGAAAATGCCCGCTGCATTTTTAGGAAGTTCCTTAATTCTTTTAATTTCAGTAGCTGTAAGCGGGGTTTCCTTTGTGGTGAGGCAGCTAAATAAAATTGAGCCTATAGAAACAAACCCACCGATAAAAAAAGCGGCATAGGTGGTATAGGGGATGTGGTTCGAACTTCTGTCGCTGATACTTAAAATCCCGAGGGTTATTAAAATGCCGGGGGTAAGGTTGGCGAGGGTAATGCCCAATCCGGTAAAAAAACTTTGCGTCAAAAAGCCAAGGGCATGCTGTTCCGGAGGGAGTTTATCGCTCACAAATGCTCGGTAGGGCTCCATGGTAATATTATTCCCTGCATCTAAAATCCATAGAATACCGGCGGCCATCCATACCGAACTGCTGTAAGGCATGGCAAACAGGCAAATGCTGCATATTATTGCCCCAATCAGGAAATAGGGTCTTCTGCGGCCAAACCTGCTGGTTGTTTTATCGCTCATTGCCCCGATTATGGGCTGAACCAGCAGACCGGTCATTGGCCCCGCCAAATTTAACAGCGGAATCTGATCTGCATTGGCGCCCAGGTAAGAATAGATTGGCGTCATATTGGTTTGCTGCAGGCCAAAACTGTATTGAATCCCGAAAAAACCGAAATTCATGGCAATGATGGAGCCAAAATTTAGTTTTATTCCCGGCGAAACGTTTTCCTGATTTTTTTCTGTAGTGATAATCATGGGTGCTGCTAAATGCTAATTGATTTTATATATTGCTGATTGCCAGGGCAAAAGATTAATCTTTTGGTTTTTAATTTCTGCGGTTTTATAATTGCTAAGCAATAGCTTAGTGGAACTGGTATTGATATTCTCATCAATCGCGTAACTTACATTCTGGCTGGAGAAATTTAAAATTACCAGTATCTTTTCGTCGCCCTGGCTCCGTGTGTAGCAGTAAACCTGTGGATGATCGATGTTGTATATGAACCGTAAACGAGTGCCGGCGAAGATTTACGCAGCGCAACCACTTTTTTGAAATAATTAAGTACGCTGCCCGGGTCTGCTTCTTCCTTTTGCACATTCACTTCCCGGTAGTTTGGGTTTACCTTAATCCACGGTTTTCCGGTCGTAAAGCCTGCGTTTTCGCTATTATCCCACTGGAATGGGGTCCGGCTATTGTCTCTTGAAATCAATTTCTGTTTATCCATAAATACTTTCATATCCTCTTTTTTGAGCAGGGTATTTTGGTAAGCATTTAAAGTTGCAATATCCCTATAGTCATCGATCTTATCGAACCTGATATTTGACATCCCTAATTCATCGCCATTAAAATAAAAGGGGGTGCCACGTAAGGTCATAATGAGCGTACTCAAAAGTTTAGATGAGGCTGCCCTGAAAGCCGGGCGGTCATCACCATATTTACTTACCATCCTGGGTACATCATGGTTGGCCAGGAAAATAGCAAGCCATCCCTTATCGGCAAATGATGCGTCCCATTTTGTGAAAACTTTCTTCAGTTCGGGCAAACGATAACCTTTGGGATCGTTCCCGATATCCATCACTTCAAAATGGTAAGCGATGTTTAACTCTTTTCTGTCTTCATCTACCAGTGCATGGGCATCTTGCAGAGTGCTTCCTGCGCCTTCTGCAACCGTCATCACCGGGTATTTATCAATAATGCGATCGTGCATTTCGCGCAGGTAATGGTGTAGGTTAGGGCCCATGCCATAATATTTAATAATGTCTTTCTGGTAACCATCCGGGTACTTTTGCCAGGTGGTATCTTTTGATACGTATTGAAATGCATCCATGCGGAGGCCATCGATTCCCTTGTCGAGCCAGAATTTCATCATATCATACACCTCATTTCTCAGTTTTGGGTTCTCCCAGTTTAAATCGGGTTGTTTTTGCGAAAAATAATGGAGGTAATAGGCATCAGTTACCTTATCGTATTTCCAGGCATCATTATTTACATCAAAAAAACTGTACCTCGGAGTGGGTTTGCCTTTCTCGGCCGGCCACCAGTGGTAATAATTACGGTAAGCATTTGTTCTTGACGATCTGGATTGCCTGAACCATTCGTGTTCATCGCTGCTGTGGTTAAGTACCATATCGAGCACCAGTTTAATTTTTCTTTGGTGCAGGCCTTTTAACAAGCTGTCGAAATCGGCCATGGTGCCGAAAACTTTCATAATATTGCGGTAATCGCTAATATCATAACCATTGTCGTCATTCGGTGAAGAAAAAATAGGGTTTAGCCATACCACATCTACGCCTAAGCTTTTAATATAGTCGAGCTTAGTGATAATTCCATTTAAATCGCCAATACCATCGCCGTTACTGTCTTTAAAACTTCTGGGATAAATCTGGTAAACTATGGCTTCTTTCCACCATGCACGGTTGCTGATCGCCCTAAAAGTAGATGCTGTACCTGGTTTGGCAGCACCCGCTTTGGGGCTTTGAGCCATAACAGCTAAAGAATAAGCTATTAATGAAATGAATAAAATCGTTTTAGCGTACCTCATAATTTACCGCCTCAATTACAAATTAATAAAAATGTAGTATATGTAAGTGTTTATTGTATTTTTAATTTAAAATGTATGTAGCTCCTTTTTTAAGCTTCGTACAGACATATTGTTATTTGGTTAGCATTTGTAACTTGGGTTTGCTTAAAGAATATTCGCCTAAAAGCATTTCTGTTAATCTTATACCGAAGATAGGACTATTGTAGGGCGGTAAACCAGTATTTAAGGCTAAATAGACTGCAAACGTTTGCGGAAACATTTGCGAAAATGTTTGTTGTGGAAAACTTATATTTGGATAACCAAATATATAACGATGAGGCAGAACCCTACACTCAAAAAAATTGCTGAAAAATTAAACATCAGTATCTCTACCGTATCAAGGGCACTTAAAGATCACCCCGATGTTTCACCAGACACCAAAAAAAAGGTGAACGAACTTGCCACACTGATCGAATATGATCCAAACCCTTACGCCGTTAACCTGAGGACGCACAGCAGCAAGGAATTTGCTGTTATTGTTCCAAGCCTCTCCAATTACTTTTACCATTCCTTTATCAGTTCTATTGAGGAAGAAGCAAGGGTATATGGTTATTCAGTTATCATTTACCGTTCTTCGAATGATCCTGCCATTGAGCTTGAAATATTAAAAAGCTGCAGGCATAAAAGGGTATCGGGAATATTTATTGCCATTACCGCACAAACAAAAAATATGGAGCCCTTTCTTAAATTAGATGTACAGGGCATTCCGGTGGTATTTTTTGATAAAGTGCCAAATTATGAATCCTGTAATAAGATCTGTGTGGGCGATGCCCATGCAGCAGAGTTGGCTGCAGGCGAAATTCTAAGAAAAGGGAAAAAGCATGTACTTGCTATTTTTGGCGATCAGAATATGTCAATCACCAAAGCACGCCTGGAGCGCTTTACCGCGTGTCTGGACAGCAGCAATGAAAAAATACTTTTAAATGTGATCTATGCTTCCAGTTCAGAAGAAACGGAGGCAAAAGTGCTGAAAATACTCTCAGCAGGTATAAAAAAAGATTTTGCGGTGTTTTGTATGAGCGACGAAATATTGGCAGGTGCCATGAAAGCCATTCAGCGGATGGGCTTAAAAGCGCCTGAAGATTTAGGCATTATCGCCATCAGCGATGGAATGATCCCCCAGATTTTCTATCCCGAAATTACCTATGCCGAAACCAGCGGCTTTAAACTGGGCAAGCTGGCTTTTGGCCGGATGATGAAATGCATTTCGGGAAGCTCATTTGTGCAGACGATAATTGACGAATCTGTTCTGGTAAGCGGCGGATCACTTTAACATAACTGTTAGCTGCCTGTCCCGATATTTGTCAAATCTACCCTTTTGATAAATTTGTTGATGGTGCTGAGTGCTTCTCTAAGGACTTCCATAATTTTCACTTTTAATCTATAATTAATCTTAAAATTATCTTTTTTAGCCTAATAGTAATTTTATATATTAGTGCTATATATCTAAATTATGTTCAACGTATTAAAAATCAATTTACTTGCAATTATATTATTTGCAAGCGTTACAGCTTTTGCGCAGCATGGTATGGAAGATTACAGTCCTGTTGCAAAGCAAATTATTCCGCCTTCCCCTGAAGGGGCCACACTTGGGAAATACGGAACCATTCCAATATCTTTATTTGAGGGGAGAATGAATTATGATATCCCAATATATAATTTAGAAGCTGGAAATATCAATATACCCATATCAGTTAATTACAGTTCTAGTGGAATAAAAGTAAGTGAAATTGCAAGCAATGTTGGTTTAGGGTGGACTTTAATGGCTGGTGGCGCGATAACAATTGTTGTTAATGATAAGCCTGATCTTGATATTTCTTATAGTAAAAATTTACCAATAAACCCGCTTACATTCAATCCAAATACCGAGGATGTCAATAACCCCGATTATCTTTTCGCTAGAAGTTACTCTACTCAAGATAGCTTATACGATACAGAACCTGATAATTTTTACTATAATTTTTGTGGTATTTCAGGTAAATTTTTAATGAATAGCGATCGAACAACATTCTTTTGCAATCCAGTTAATAATCTTAAAATTCAGTATACCGAAGTTGGATTCGTCATCTATGATGACAAAGGCACAAGATATGAGTTTTTTGAATCAGAAATAACCAATATGACAGAAGAATGCGTATTTGGAGCAACTAACCCTAGAGATTTTAGAAAAAGTGCTAAGACAACTTTCTATTTAACGAAAATAAAGGATTCTAATGGCATTGAAATAAATCTAAGCTATGAGGAATACCCTTATAAGTATCCAACTGGTTATACTGAAGTTAAATATTTAAATACTGTTTCGGGGAGTTGCGGTTCTCTCTCCACTCGTGATAAAAAGTGTCTTCAATATCAGTTAGTAGCAGGAGCTAGAATTAAACAAATAGTCTCGCCAAATGCAAATGTTGTCTTTAATTATGATTCTGTCCCAAGAGAAGATCTGGCAACTAACTCGGGTGAATCAGGAAGTAGACGTTTAGTTTCAATAATAGTTAATAGACTTATTGAAAACAATTTACAAGAAACAATAAAGTTATTCAATTTTAATCATGACTATTACAGAAGCCAGGCTTATAATTCTCAGTTAACAGGAATTGAGAAAGCTGTTAACTCAAGACTCAGACTGCTGTCTATTAAAGAACAATCTTCTCCTCCTTATATTTTTGACTACGATCCTAAGCCCTTACCCAGTCGGCTGGCTTTTGGTTCAGACTTTTATGGTTATTATAATGGTATGAACAATACCACAGGGATCCCCAGATTTGAAGGCTTATTCAATAGTGGAGCAGACAAAGCAGTAAAAACAGAATTTGTCGATGCTGGAATTCTAAAGAAAATAACCTATCCTACAGGCGGAAGTACAGAATTAGTCTACGAACCCAATTTGTATGAAGGAAATTTAATAAGAGACAGTCTAGTTAATAAAGGGATTGATGTGTTATCAAATGGGAGTAGTACCACAGTAACGGGTACCCTTGTAGTTACAAATCTACCAAGTTCCAATGTAACTCTTCAATACAGCATACCCCCATCTTCAACAAGGAGTGATGCTACAATTACTCGACCAGATGGTACTGTAATACGTTTAACGGAGAGTGGTAACATAAGTAATTTCCTGATTAATCAAATTGGGAATTATGTTATTAGAATTACGAATAGGACTACAGATGAGGCATATGTCAAGATTGTATGGGTTGAAAAAATCCAAATTTCGTATCAGGGAATTAGCCCAATAGCAGGACTTAGGATAAAAAAAACCATTAACAAAGATAATAATGGAGTTATAGTTAATTCAAAATCATATACTTATTTAAATGCACTAGGTAAGTCTAGTCTTAAGATGCTCAAGGGAGCAGGACGTTATCAAGACGAATATAAATTGAGGAAGGTTGATGGAGATCATACGGTTTATGTATGTAATTATACAGTGCTATCTTCAAGCCCTAATGCAATAATAGGAAATGATGGTGATAACCAATACGGTTATCGGAATGTTACCGAGCTTGATGAACAAACAGGTACCCAAGGCAAGAAAGATCTCGTATTTTCACTTGGTGTTTTAGACTTTCTCAATGATTATAGTTCAATTAATCAATATGATGATGCTACCACAGGGAAAATTCTTCGTACAGAAAATTATAGATACGATGCAAACACAGCGTCTTATAAAATTGTGGATAGAACAGTTAACACTTACCGCGCCTATTTTAATCCTAAATATTTTTGGTCACCAACAAGTGAGGTAAATCCTCCAAAACAAACCAGTTTATATGGATTGAGACTTAAGATATTAATGCCCGAAATGCCAGACCCAAATGGAGCATTATTGCCTCTTCCTGCCAAATATTTAGTTGAAACCTATCTTAAGATTTCTTTTTTTCAATTTCTTGAAAGTCAGGATAGCTATTCTTATTCGGCAGATACAACTCAGTTTACAAAAAGTTCTGTTAAATACTATTATGATAATTTAGATCATTTGCTAAATACCGGCATAGAAAAAAGAATGGCCAATGGAAAAATTTTAGTTACTAAAAAGAGATATCCAAATGATATGATAAATAAAGGAATTACTGTGCCTTATGCTGCTATGGTTCTTAAGAATATGCTCGACCCAATAATTGAAGAAGAAATCTTAGTAGATGGTTTAGTTTTAGAAACGAAAAGAAGGAATTACGATTTTGGTTTATCAACAAATAATGATTTGATTTTGCTGTCAAATATTGAAAGTCAATTCAAGCAAGATACACCAGAAATACGTTCAAGAATTTCGAATTATAATCAGATCGGAAATCCATTGTGTTCCTTTAAGGAAAATGGGCTAAAAACAGTTTACTTATACAGTTATAAAAACTTATTTCCTATCGCAGAAATAAAGAACGCTGATTATTCAACAGTCAAAAATATTTTAACTGAAGGGGCGTTGGAGGCTTTTGGCAACCTTCAAAGTCCAGATAGAAATGCTATTGATATCTTTTTACAACCTTTAAAAGTTAATTTGCCTAACTGCCCGATTACAATCTATTCTTACAAACCATTAGTTGGTATAACAAGTATTACCGATCCAAAAGGTCAAACCACTTACTATGAGTATGATGAATTCCAACGATTAAAAACGGTTAAGGATCAGAACGGCAACATTTTAAAACAGACTGATTACCACTATAAAAACTAAGACGCTCCATGAAACAACATCTGAAATATTTCTGTGCTGCAGCAGCACTATTGCTGCTTGCTGGCCGCTCTTCTGCCCAGAAAGTGGTATCTGTGTATAATG
>JAGIAD010000011.1 GCA_017745075.1 Sphingobacteriaceae bacterium
CAATTGTGGTAAACCTAGAATACGACTGGAACATAGTGAAATGGAGAGATCTATCTTGACAGACTTCTCGACTTCGTTGCACTCGCTCAGAATGATAGTATATCTAAATTATTGTTCCACTTGGTACAACAGCCCCTTTTTTAATCACTACAATACCATCTTTAACGGCATAGAGATCAAAATCACCATCCTCTAAATGATCGCCGCCATTAATTTTTACGTCATTGCCAATGCGGCAGTTTTTATCTATTATGGCATTATTGATAAAACAACGGTCGCCTATACCGATCAGCGAATTTCCTTTGTTTGTTTCATCCTGTATCTCTTCCAATGTCTGGTACCTGTCGCTACCCATAATATAAGCATTGGTAATTACCGTATCTTTACCAATCCTGGATCTGATGCCCAAAACGGCATGTTCTACCCTGCTCGCCTGGATAATGCATCCTTCAGCAATAATGGTTTTATCCAAAGTGGTCCCCGAAATTTTTGATGGTGGTAACATCCGCGCCCTGGTAAAAATGGCATGATTGCTATCAAACATATTAAATTTAGGGATCTCATCTGTTAAGCCTAAGTTGGCTTCAAAGAAAGATGAAATGTTACCAATATCAGTCCAATAACCTTCGTATTGGAAACTTAAAACCCTGCTTTGCGTAATGGCCCTTGGCAGAATTTCCTTACCAAAATCCTTTTCCTCTTCGTTTTCGTTTAAGATGTTGATGAGATACTCGCGGTTAAAAACATAAATACCCATCGATGCCAGGAAGTTACGGCCTTCGGCCTGCATTTCTTCACCAGTATCCGAAATCCAGTCTTCCAAACCCGTTTTAGGTTTCTCGATAAAAGAGGTGATCATGTTTTCATCATCAGCCTTTAAAATACCAAAATCAGTAGCATCTTTTGCGGTTACCGGAATAGTAGCAATGGTTATTTCTGCATTCGCTTCGATATGTTTTTCGATCATATCTTTAAAATCCATTTGGTAAAGCTGATCGCCGGATAAGATTAAAATATAGTCAAATTCGTGTGAAACAATGTGGTGCATACACTGACGAACGGCATCTGCTGTACCCTGAAACCAGCCGGTATTCTGCACAGTTTGTTCGGCCGCCAGAATATCAACAAAAGCAGTACTGAAATGGCTAAAGTGATAGGTGTTTTTAATGTGTTTGTTTAGGGACGCCGAATTAAACTGGGTTAACACAAACATGCGGTGGATACCCGAATTGAGGCAGTTCGAAATTGGAATATCTACCAAACGGTATTTACCTGCAATGGGAACTGCCGGTTTAGAACGTGTTTGTGTTAGTGGCGATAATCTAGAGCCCTGGCCACCGCCAAGGATAACGCCTAAAACTTTGTCAGTCATGTTTAAGCTTATTTTAAATTTTGGTATAATTCTATATAATTCAAGGCTGCCCTGTCCCACGAATGATCGATTTTCATCATGGTTTTTCTTACAGCTTTAAAAGCTTTTTTATCATTGTAAAATTCAACTGCACGGTTAATTGAGTGCGTAACATCCCAGATACTCGTCTGATCATGGCAAATCCCGAAACCACCATCGCCAATATCGATCACCGTATCCCTCAAACCGCCAACCCTGCGTACAATCGGAACTGTTCCGTAACGTAAGGCATAAAGCTGGTTCAAGCCACATGGCTCCACCCTCGATGGCATAATCAGGAAATCTGCACCCGCATACATTTCATGCGATACCTGTTCGTTATAACCGATATAAGCATTGTATCTTCCTCCAAAAACGTCTTTTAGCTGGTTTAGCCGGCCTTCAACCCAATTATCACCTGATCCTAATACCAGGATATTGATGTTGTCGCCATGTTGTTCTAAAGCGGTATAAAAAATATCTGGCAGAATATCAGCTCCTTTTTCATCAACCAATCTACCGATAAAAGTAAACAGGGGTTTGGAAGGATCCAGTTGAAAAACATTGCAGAGGGCTGTTTTGTTTGCCATCTTTCCGGCATCTACCGTTTTTATACTGTAATTTTTGCTCAGCATGATGTCTGTTTCAGGATTCCAGACCTCGTTATCGATGCCATTCAAAATCCCGACAGATTTCCAGCGTTCCTGCCTCAACAAACTTTCCAGTCCGCGGGCATTGCCCATCATTTCTTCCAGGTAGGTTGGCGAAACCGTAGTTACTTTCCAGGCACATTTAATGGCCGAAGCCAAAGGATTTATGGCGTTGTCCCAGCCCAGCAAGCCACCTTTCCATAAATCGAATGTAGGAAGATAGTATAATTTATCCCAGCCAAACTGTCCCTGGTATTGTGCATTATGGATGGTTAAAACAGTTGGAACACTACTGATTGGCCTGTATTTTATACAATTCGACACCATAAAAGGCACTAAACCGGTATGGTGATCGTGACAGTGAATAACATCCGGACGATGCTCCCATTGTACAATCCAATCGAGTGTAGCAACCTGGAAAGCGAAAAACCGTTCGGTATCATCGTTATAGCCATATACATTAGGGCGATCTGTTAAACCCTGAATGTGGATTACATATAAATCGAATCCCAGTTTATTGGTCCTCTCTTTTAAAATGCGGTATTGAAAATGGTGGTTGCCGTAGTTTGCCCAGGCATCGTAAGTAACTTCGAAGTCGCTTTCGCGGATAAATTTTGTGTCGTATGCAGGCACAACCACTTTAGCAATATGGCCAAGCTTATTCTGATATTTTGGTAAGGCTCCTACTACATCGGCTAAACCACCTACTTTTGCAACAGGGTAACACTCGGCGCTTATATGTATAATTTCCATCAACTATTTGGTGTAGATAACCCAAGTAAGTTACTAATTGTTTTGAGCTTTGCAAATAATGTAAATTATATTTTTAGTTGATTATTTCAGGTTTATACTAAAGCTTTTTATCAGTGGAAGTTAGCTTAAACAAGCACTGAGTTTTAAGAAAAAATCATCGTCTCGGATGTAGCAACGTGGAATGGAGAGATCTGATTTATAAATGTAAATTCATCTGCGGAAATCATCTTAAATCTGCGGGAATATGTCTTGCCTTTGGTTTCCCGCTGATTGCGCAAGAAAAAATCGTCATCTCGACTGAAGCAAAGCGAAATGGAGAGATCTAATTTTAATTCATAATTTAATTCGCTTTTTTTATTGAAAGTGTAAGTCAGCACTTCGTAGCGGCCGGTAGTCCTGCTTTCCGTTACAAGTCCTCGCTGCGCTCCGGGCTTTTCACTGCAATCAGGCTTAAAAACAAAGTGAGTGGGTTAAAGAAATATAATTCATCTGCCGTAGTCATCTTAAATCTGCGCGAATATGTCTTGCCTTTAGTTTCCCGCTGATCGCAAAAAAAATCGTCATCTCGACTGAAGCAAAGCGAAATGGAGAGATCTAATTTTAATTCATAATTTAATTCGCTTTTTTATTGAAAGTGTAAGTCAGCACTTCGTAGCGGTCTGCAGCCCTGCTTTCCGTTACAAGTCCTCGCTGCGCTCTGGGCTTTTCACTGCAATCAGGCTTAAAAACAAAGTGAGTGGGTTTAAAAAATATAAATTCATCTGCGGGAAAATGTCTTGCCTTTAGTTTCCTGCTTATGGCGCAAGAAAAAATCGTCATCTCGACTGAAGCGCAGCGAAATGGAGAGATCTAATTTATAAATGAAATTCACCTGCGGAAATCATCTTAAATCTGTGGGGAAATACCTTGCTTATGTTCTCCCGCTGATGGCGCAGATATACACAGAGATTTTTGCTATAAAGACCCTGAAACAAGTTCAGGGTGACGGACTGCGGATCTTAAACTGCAGGAAAATTCTTGTCAATGTTTGCCTGCTAATTGTGCAAGAAAAAATCGTCATCTCGACTGAAGCAAAGCGAAATGGAGAGATCTGATTTATAAATGTAAATCATCTGCGGTGATCACCTTAAATCTGTGGGAATACGTCTTGCCTTTAGTTTCCCGCTGATTGCACAGATATACGCAGAGGTTTTTGCTATAGACCCTGAAACAAGTTCAGGTTGACGGGCCGTAATCTTAATGGACATCGATAGAAACGAAAAAACCGCTTAAATCCATAAGCGGTTTTTTAACAACAAAACAAATATATTTTTGGTTTAAAAATATCTAATACTCTTCAGCGATGATTTCGTAAAAATCGCGGATCGGTTGAAACTGAGGGTGGAGTGAAACCACATCGCCAAAAACCAACAGCGCAGGCGCATCAATTTTCTTATCCTCAACAATTTCAGCTATGGTATCTACTATACCAACAGCAATTTTTTCTTGTGGAGTAGATCCATTTTGGATTACAGCTACCGGCAACAGGTTTTTATTTTCAGCCTGGAAAATAGCGGCAATTTCTTTTACTTTTTCAATTCCGTTTAAAACCACGATTGTAGCCTTGGTTTTTGCAGCAATGTACAGATCCTCAGAAATTTCGCCTTTGCTGTTTGTCCCGGTTACTGCCCAGAAACTTTCACTAAGGTCTTTATAAATCATCGGAATTTTTTGCAAACTTGGTGCACCGGTTGCACTCGAAATACCCGGAATGATCTCGGTTGGGATGCTGTATGATTCTGCAGCATCAATTTCCTCATAACCTTTTGCAAAGAAAAAAGGATCGCCACTTTTTAAACGTACCACATGACCGTAGTTTAAAGCATAATCAATAATCAGCTTGTTAACTGCTTCCTGCGAAAAAGACTCATCATCTGAGCGTTTTCCTACATAAACTTTCGGAATACCATCTGGAGCATGACACAATAAAGCTTCGTTCACATTTGCATCATATAAAACAACATCGGCTGTTTTTAATGCTTTAACACCTTTTAAACTAAATAAATCCGGGTCGCCAGGACCAGCACCTATTAAAGTAATTTTCGGTTCAATGTTCGCTTTTTCAACTTTATTCAAAATCATAACAGAAAGTTTATGCTCGTTATACGTTTGTTTAATTATACAAATATATAAAGTCTATGGAAATTGTAGTAATTTATTTTAAAATATTTTTTTCCTTCCTCAGGAACAACGTAATGGCCAGAAAAAACAGTGGTAAGTGACGACAAGTACCACGGCAGAAGAGGAAAAAATCCTTCGTACTTTCTATGCCTCCTTGGCAAAAAAATATAAATGAGAGCTTAATGGCAGGCTAAGCCCCGTATCAGACGCTTATTTGCAATTCACCTCTGCAAAGGTAAATTTACCGGCTTCGTAATTAATGGGCTTTCCTTTAACAAAATACGATCTGCCCAGGGTGGTTTCAATCTGCCCAACACCCATAATGAGTTTACCGTCTTTTTTTAAAAAGGCCAATGGATTGGTAAATACCTTTGTGGTATCTTTACCTGTGTTAAACCGATAATCAACCAGTAAAGTATCACCATTAAACTTACCGTCAATTTTACCATTATTTTGAGGCTTATCGGCATATTTAACCAATAATGAACCGGTTACCTTACCCGAAGCCAGGGTTTTGATAATCATGGCCGCACTGTCTTTTTCAAATGCCGAGGCATAACAAGCTTCTTTAACTACCGAATCGGTTTTGGTTTTCGAATCTGTACCGCTTTTATTTTGGTTACAGGCATAGGCAAACGGAAGGGCCGCCAGAACGAGGTAAATGAGGTTTCGTTTCATATCAGGAGTTTTAGCATTTCAATTTATAATACTAATATACCAATATGATGAATACTTTGGGGCATTTCCATAACAGAAAAACCATTACATCAGGATAAAATTCTCAGGAGTTAAGGCTGGCGGCAAATCAGTTTCATCGAGCATATCCCGCATGTCAATTTCTATCGTTCTGGAAATATTAGTAATCGGAACATCATTGGCACTTCCTTCAAAAGGGTTGGTAGAACTTTCACCAACGATATCCAGTGAGTTAAAAACCCAGGTTAACAAAATGGCAAATGGAATATTTAACCAAATAGAGTATCCCTCAATTAAAGTGCCGTTGCCCAGTTTATTAAATTCGTTAAGCAGTCCGTAGGGTACCAAAAACACAAATAAATTCAGCATAATGGTAGCAATGGAAGAAAAATGACGTGGATAGGGAAAATTCTTAATGCGCTCTGCTTTACCCTGATTATCGTAAAAGCTGGTAATGGCATTTTGTAAAGATTGCAGTTGCAGTTCACTCAAAATTCCCTCAGCAACCAGCTTATTGATGTGGGCAGATTGCAGCGCCATTAATTGTGTTGCCTTATTCTTCTTACTCAAAATATATTTTAGCTCATTGGCAGAAAGATATCCGGCCAGAGTATCTTCCAAACTATCTATTTTTTCTGAAACCCTGTATAGCCTTGCATATTCGATATTACGCGGATCATTGGAGTTTTCCCAGGCCCTCGGCTCCCTTAATTGGAAGCGTAGGGCAGTTAACCAGGCAAAATGGCGGTAAAAAATGGTTTGAACATCTGTTTTTTTTTCATTAACGGTCAGATAATCGCGTACCATTACACCAAATGCCCTGCTCGCGTTAATAATGGCACCATAAATTTGCCGCGCTTCCCAGAGGCGGGCATAACTGGCGTTATTTTTAAAACTGATAATAAATGACACCGCTGTACCCAAAAGCGCTACCGGCACCCAGGAAATGGAAAGAAATGTAAAATTGCAATAATGATAAAGTACGGTAGGAATAATGGCCAGAATGGTTAAACGATAAATATCGCGCCTGGTCCAGAGAATAAATTCGAAAAAAGTATATTTTTTTCCTGCATGCATAAGTTAAGCGGTTATTAAGCGATAGTAAGTTAAACTAAGATATAAAAATTATCAGAGCTACTAAATTCCACATAAATTAGCGGGGTGTAAAAGAAAAACAGGGCTATTGTTGCCAATGCCCTGCTGAAATTGCTTTCACACTATGCCTTCCGGTACAGCGTTTTCATCTTATATTTGGTTGTGGTTTTGCCGGATAATTATAACATTGATCCACCTCACATCTTTCCTTTTATATTTATTTTATTCTACTGCCGCCCTGAACATCAATGCACCAACAGTTAAATTGGTACGGGTATCAACCAAAATGGCAGAGCCGTTTGCGCGGTTATCGTCGTATAAATCAAATGCCAAAGCATCTGCAGTTTTCACAATCACACGGCCGATATCATTCAGTTTAAACTCGTCTGCAGCATGTTTGTCCAGCGTGTTGATGTCTACCCTATGCAGAATTTCGCTGATTTTACATTTAGTGATTTTACTGTTATGCTGAATGTTGTACATCATTGAGGTATCTAATGCACGGGTATCCATCCAGCAAAGATCGGCCTCAATCAGTTTTGTTTCCTGTGGCAGAGCCGATGCGTTTACAATGGTATCGCCACGACTGATGTCTACATCATCTTTTAAGTGAATAATAACCGACTGACCAGCGTGTGCAGCATCGAGCGCTTCGTCGAAAAACTCGATCTTCTCAATAACAGAGCTTGCTCCTGAAGGCAGAACCGTAACTTTATCATTTAAATTAAAGGTTCCGCTAAGTACCCGACCGGCATAACCACGGTAATCGTGCAGTTCTTCTGTTTGCGGACGAACCACCCATTGTACAGGCATACGCGCCAGCAGCGATTGGTCTAAGTGGTCGGTATCTACCTTTTCTAAGAAATGTAACAAACTTTCACCTTCATACCAATTCATGTTTTCAGATACCTGTACTACATTATCTCCTTTCAACGCACTCACCGGAATGTAGGTTACATCGGCCAGTTTTAATTGCTGGGCAAGGATTTTATATTTCTCGATAATTGAATTGTAAACAGTTTCGCTGTAATCAACCATATCCATTTTGTTGATACAAACTACCACGTGTTTAATGCCCAACAAAGAAACGATATAAGAGTGACGGATGGTCTGTTCTACCACACCATTACGGGCATCGATTAAAATAATGGCCAAATTGGCGGTAGATGCCCCTGTAACCATGTTCCTGGTATATTGAATATGGCCAGGTGTATCTGCAATGATAAATTTGCGTTTTTCTGTCTGAAAATATTTATAGGCAACATCAATGGTAATGCCCTGCTCGCGCTCTGCCCTCAAACCATCGGTAAGGATAGCTAAATCTATTGTTCCGTCGTCATTTTTGCGGTTAGAGCGCTGTAAAGCTTCTAATTGATCGGCTAAAATAGAATCTGTATCGTATAACAAACGGCCAATTAAGGTACTTTTACCATCATCTACGCTGCCTGCTGTGAAAAATTTTAATATGTTCATGTAATTTATAATATTAAGATAAAAGTATCAAGTATCAAGGCCTTAACAGGTTTGCTAATTAATACTATTTACTTGAATTATTTTAATGTTTATTAAAGTGGGCTCCAATCTTGTTACTTGATACTCACTAATTGATATTCCTTAAAAATATCCTCCCTTTTTCCTGTCTTCCATTGCCGCTTCAGAAACCTTATCGTCCATACGGGCGCCACGTTCTGAGATTTTTGATGCACTGATTTCAGCAATAATATCATCGATCAAAAATGCATCTGATTCTACTGCTGCCGTGCAAGACATATCGCCTACTGTACGGAAACGAACCTGCTTGCGCTCAACCACATCTTCATCGTCCATATTTAAAAAAGGCGAAGCAGCCATCAATTGTCCATTACGGGTAATGCAATCGCGTTCGTGCGAGAAATAAATACTTGGCAGTTCTATTTTCTCCCTGCGGATATAGTTCCAAACATCTAATTCTGTCCAGTTACTGATTGGGAATACCCGTATATTTTCACCTTTGTGGATCTTTCCGTTATAAATGTTCCAAAGTTCAGGGCGCTGACGTTTTGGATCCCACTGGCCAAATTCATCCCTTACGGAGAAAATACGTTCTTTGGCTCTCGCTTTTTCTTCATCTCTGCGTGCACCACCGATACAGGCATCAAAACCGTATTTCGCAATGGTATCGAGCAATGTTACCGTTTGCAGTGCATTTCTACTTGCATTTTTACCAGTCTGCTCTACTACTTTACCCTGATCGATAGATTCCTGCACAGAACCAATAATTAATTTTTCGCCAATTCTTTCTACCATTTTGTCGCGGTAAATAATGGTTTCTTCAAAATTATGGCCTGTATCTATGTGTACCAGGGGAAAAGGAAATTTCCCCGGGCGAAAAGCTTTTTCTGCCAAACGAACTAAAGTAATCGAATCCTTTCCACCCGAAAATAACAGTGCCGGTTTTTCAAACTGCCCCGCTACTTCACGTAAAATGTGAATGGCCTCGGCCTCCAGTTCATCTAAATAGTCAAAATTATATGTGCTCATTACAAAATGTTGGAATGTTTAATCGTTGAAATGTTGGAAGGTTGCCTGCCGGCGCTGTCCCTTTTTCAACTGCTTATATTTGTTTTTGTGTTGTTGTTAAATTCTTACTATCGTCATTGCGAGGAGGCTTTTTCTGCCGACGCGGCAATCTATCCCGCTTTCGTAATGACATTCGTTTTTATTCTATTTCTCAAAAAGATTGCTTCGGCCCGCTCCTACCTAGCCTCGCAATGACGACACTTGTGAGCCATCACGAAGCGGCGTGTAAACCACATTCTTTTTTACTCTGGTCTTCCCACCACCATCTTCCTGCTCTGAAATCTTCGCCCGGTTGTACTGCTCTTGTACATGGGGCGCATCCTATGCTCGGGAAACCCTTATCATGCAGCGTATTGTACACAATATTGTTTTCTTTGATATAGGTTTTCACATCATCCAGCGTCCAATGGAATATAGGATGAAATTTAACCAATTGGTTGCCTTCGTCCCATTCTAGATCGTGCATATCCTCACGGTTGGCACTCTGATCGGCCCTGATGCCGGTTATCCAGATTTCGTTCCCTTTTAATGCTCTTTTTAAGGGTTCGATTTTACGGATGTAACAGCATTCTTTTCTATTTTCTACGGATTCGTAAAAGCTGTTAGGGCCTTTAGTATTTACCATATCCTGCAACAGCTCATTTTGCGGATAATAGGCATGAATGGGTTTGTTATAAATTTCGAGGGTTCGGTTCCAAACGTAATAGGTTTCGGGAAACAAGCGCCCGGTTTCTAAGGTAAAAACCTTGATGGGAATGTTATTGGCAAAAATCAAATGGGTAATCACCTGGTCTTCCCAGCCAAAGCTGGTCGAAAATATGATACGACCGGCATATTGTTCTGCCAAAAACTTCAATTTATCAATTGTACTCAAACCTGCCAGCGCTGCTTTTATCTCTTCTAGGTTATCCATCACTAAATTAATTTTAAAATAAACATAATTACACTGCGCAAACTCACAATCATTACAATAATGCCCACAGCTACCATAATGGTTTTTGCCGAAATTTTATTCGATACTTTTGCGGCAATCGGCGATGCAATTGCACTACCAAGAATCAAGCCTAAAACAGCTTCCCAGTGTTTGCCCCCCAGCATGGTAAAAAAGGTTAGTGAACTTAAAGTGGCAATAAAAAAACGGCTGATTTTTACCGTACCCAGTGAAAACAAAGGGTGACGGCCGCCGGCAATTAAGCTCGATAAAACAATCGATCCCCAGCCACCACCAAAAGCGGCATCGATAAAACCGCCCATGAAGCCCAACAATCCAATTTTTTTGATTTTTTGATCGGCTTTTTTTCTTTTAATGTTAAAAGCTTTCATTAAAATAACTGCACCTAAAAACAAGGTATAAACCGCAACAACCGGCTTAACATAGCTGCTATAGTGCTCCAGCGAAGATAAAATATAAGCTCCCAATACCGCACCAACAATGGCAGGGAGGATCAGTATTTTAAAAAGTTTCCAGTTTACGTTGCCCATGCGGTAATGCATCCAGCCGGCAATACCATTGCTCATTACTTCAGAAATGTGTATGGCCATACTTGCCGAAGCAGGAGGTAAACCCATGGCAAGTGAAAAAGAAGCCGTTGTAACCCCGTACGACATGCCTATTGCGCCATCAATCAGGGCAAATAAAAAACCTGCACCTAAAAACCAGTAGAAAAATGGATCAACATTAATTAAAAATGTCTTAAACTCAGGTTCGGTATTCCAAAGGGAAAGCCCGATTGCTCCGATCAATAAAACCGATGCCACCCAGATTAACCATTTGATGTTCCTTTCAGCAAAGCTTTTTTTAGGGTTGATCAGGCTTTGGGTAACCTTGTTCAGTTTTTTAACCTTTGCTGAAAAATCGCCGTTTAAGGTCTGGCGCAAAGTACTCATGTTCTGTAAGGTTTCATCCAGTTCGGCTGGTAAACCTTCGTTTAAAATCTGTTTTAAACGTTTGGCGATGGTTGGCGATTTACCATTGGTAGAGATGCCAATCTTTAAATCACCTTTCTGTACGATGGATCCCAGATAAAAATCGCAAAGTTCGGGTTTATCGGCCACATTGATCAGTAGACCACGCTCTCGCGTTACCTTTCTGATCTCTTCATTTAAAATCTGGTTATTGGTTGCAGCAAAAACGATATCAATATCATTTAAATCATCTATATCAAAACTTTTCTGCTTAACCTTTATCAACGGATAATCTTTAACAAGTGCATAAACCTCTGGCGATACCATTTCTGCCACTACAGTAATGGTGGCACTGTGGCTATTATTTACAATTGCCGTTAATTTCTCCAGTCCAATATTGCCTGCTCCAATTAATAATGTACGCAGCTTGTTCAGCTTTACAAAAACTGGAAAAAGCTGGTTACCTTTTTCTTCTTCAGAAAAAGATGTTGCATTATCAGGTTGGCTAGGCAATACTTGCATATTGTTTAATTAATTCTTTAAATGACGGATGTAATGACACAACTTCTCCAAAAATTAATAAAGCTGGCGCTTTAATATTTTCCTGGAGTACTAAATGTTCTATGGTTTCAACTACACCTACAACCAATCTTTCATCTTCTGCCGATCCGTTCTGCACCACTGCAGTTGGTAAATTGTGTTTGCCCGCAGCTTTAAAAATCTCTACAATTTTTGGCAGTTTTTTTAGGCCCATAAGCACTACCACTGTTGCATTGGATTGTGCTGCCTGGTAAATATCGGCAGATACTTCTCCGGATGTCGTAGTACCTGTAATTACCCAAAAGCTTTCACTCATGCCCCGGTGCGTAACCGGGATCTGCTGTAAACCCGGCACCCCGATCGAACTCGAAATACCCGGAATAACACTTACCGGGATGCTGTAAGATGCAGCATAATCCAGCTCCTCGTATCCCCTGCCAAAAACAAAAGGATCGCCACCTTTTAAACGTACTACGTGGCCGTAGTTCAAGGCATAATCGATCATTAGTTTATTAATGGTATCCTGGGGATAAGAATGCTCTCCCGAACGTTTTCCTACATAAACTTTAATGGCTTCAGCAGGAGCATATTCTAATAAAGCCTCGTTGGTTAAAGCATCGTACAATACCACATCAGCAGTTTGCAACGCTTTAACGCCTTTTAATGTCAATAAATCAGGATCTCCGGGGCCAGCGCCTAATAGGGTAATTCTTGATTCTTTGTGTTGATTAACCATGTTTCTTTTAAATTATTGAATTTTGAAATCTGGATGAAGACTATTTGGCACATGGCGTTTAGCATCTGCTGTCTCCAATCTATTATCTCAAATCTCATTTCACCAATACAGCTCTTTTCTCTTTAATCTGATTTAAAAACTGATTGGCTTCTTCAAAGTATTTCTGTGCAAATTCAGCAGTTGGCTCATTTTTATTGATCTGTAAAACCAGGTCAGAGAAATTAGTCGGCAAATTAAATTCACCGGTTTCTACATAATGGTTATCAAATTCACGGATCACGCCAAACTGTGTGCTGCTGTTTATCCCTTTATCCAATAATAAAGACTTTGCAGCGCTTACAAAAGTGCTGTAGGTATGGTAAATGGCATCAGCATATGCACCTTTATCTAAGTTTTGTTTTGCCCAATCGAATTTCTCATCAGCTTCCAGCAATAAAGTGGCCACTAAATCGATCACCACTCCGGCACATTCGCCCACACCAATAGCTGTTACAAACTCTTCCACATGGCCCCAATCTACAAATTCTTCTGTCTGCAGGTTCGTTAAATCAGCCAATGGTTTCAGTAACTGGTAAAAATAGTCTTTACCTTTTCTATCATAATATTGATGAAAGCTTTCATCTTGCAGGTTATTGGTCTTAAAATCGTTTAAAAGATAGTGAAGAACACTTGTTGCCCTTTTTGATGGTACTTTAATTACACGTTCAGCTACACGGCCAACACCGTTACCAACGGTACCACCTCCCAGCATTACCTGTACAGCGGGAACAACTTTTCCTTCAGCTTTTACCGAACTTCCGTGAAAACCGATCTCTGCCAAACCATGCTGACCGCAGGAGTTCATGCAACCACTTATTTTGATTTTGATGTTTTTCTCGTAAATAAACTCCGGGAAATCCGTATAAATTACCTCTTCCAGCACTTCAGCAAGTGTCATAGAGTTCGAAATACCCAAATTACAGGTATCAGTACCCGGGCAAGTGGTAATATCAGCTAAGCTATCAAAACCGGCTGTGGTAAACCCGATTTTATTCAGGGCCACATACAATGAAGGTAAAGCTTCCTTGCGCACAAACTTTAACAATAAACCCTGGTTTTGAGTAATTCTGATTTCATCAGCTACATATAACCTGATGGCATCAACAAAAGCCCTTGCTTTATCGGTTTTAATATCGCCTACCTGAACTTTTACGTACACGCCATAAAACCCGGCCTGTTTTTGCTCAACTACATTGGTAGCTAACCAGTGTTTATAATGGGCTTCGTTTAATATTTCTACCGCCGGGTATTCCTGCTCCAGAGGTAAAGCAGGCTGTGGAACGGTATTCAGATCTATTTTAAAAGTTTTTACTTTATTGGCAATGCGCTCCTCAGCAACCAAACGCAGTACTTCTTCCAGCCCCAGTTTCTGAACCAGGTATTTTAAACGGGCTTTGTTACGGTTACTGCGTTCGCCATAACGATCGAAAACGCGGAGAACAGATTCGGTAAAAGGAATCAGCTGATCTTCTGGCAAAAATTCGTGAACGGCGTTTGCAAGAAAAGGCTGTGCACCTAAACCGCCTGCAAATAACACTTTGAATCCACGCTCGCCATTTTCATTGATTTTAGGAATAAAACCTAAATCGTGAATATAGCTGAATGCAGTATCCCTATCGCTCGAAGAAAATGAAATTTTAATTTTGCGTCCCATTTCCTGACAGATCGGGTTACGCAAGAAGTAGGCAAATACCGCCTGTGCGTAAGGAGAAACATCGAAAGGTTCTTCCGCATCGATGCCCGAATTTGGAGAAGCGGTTACATTACGTACCGTGTTTCCACAGGCTTCGCGAAGGGTAATATCATCCTGTTCCAGTTTTGCCCAAAGCTCTGGTGTACGGTCTAAACTCACATAATGGATCTGGATATCCTGACGGGTTGTTAAATGCAGGTTGCCACTACCGTACTCATCGGCAATATCGGCAATACGCAATAACTGTTTAAAAGTCACCTTACCAAAAGGCAGTTTAATCCGCACCATTTGTACACCAGGTTGTCTCTGACCGTAAACACCGCGGGCCAAACGAAGGCTCCTAAACTTTTCGTCGTGGATGGTTCCATCTCTGAAAGCTTTAATCTTATTCTCTAAATCGATGATGTCCTGCTCGACGATCGGATTTTCGAGTTCTGTTCTGAAACTTTGCATATATGTTGTTAGCTTTATTCAAAAAATGCTTCCCTTTACCGAGAAGCATTCCATATTTTATACTTAAAATTATCTGTAGGCTCCTGTTAATGCGTTATACAACAACAGCAAATCATTTGCTTAGCGATTAATTGGTTAAGTGTAAAATTTAAGTTCATGCGCCAAATATATAAAGTATATAGGAATAGTCGTAATTTATTGTGAAAAATTTTACGAAATCTTGTTAAATCCTTCCCCACATCGTCATTTCGAGCGAAGTGCATCGCAGTCGAGAAATCTATAAATTAAATAGAAATCTATAAATTAAATCTTTTAAATAGTGTAGCTTAACTGCCAACCGATAGCTGCCAAGTTGATTTGGGTATTTCCAAACCTATCAGGTTTTAAAAACCTAAAGTTCCAGACCTCGCAGGTTTCGAAAACCTGCGAGGTTTAAAGTAAACTATGGCGGAAATAAATATTACAAATTAACGATACCGATTTTCAGGTTATCCTCACGGCCAATAACATCAGCGATGCTGGTTTCGGTTAAAACCTTAAGCGTAGCATCCCTAACATCAATAAAAGCACTTCTGATGCCACAAGTTTTCTCATCTACACACTCATCACATTTGTGGTAAAAGTTTAGACTTGCACATGGCACCATGGCGATAGGTCCATCGGTTACACGCATTACATGTACCAACAAAATCTCTTCAGGTTTTTTGTTTAAGCTGTAACCGCCTCCAGCCCCCTTTTTACTGTATAAAAAGCCTGCATTGCGGAGATCGAGCAGAATTTGCTCAAGGAATTTTTTCGGGATATGCTCCTCCTCTGCAATTTTCGAAATCTGCATTGGTGGTTTATCTAAATTTTTACCGAGCGCAACAAGCGCTTTAATGGCATATTTTGTTTTTTTGGACAGCATATTTGCACAAAGCTAATAAAAGAAAGTAAATTATAAAATATGCAACAGGAAGTTGATTTTAATTCAACATACTATCATATTCCTAAATATAACGCATAATATCGTTAATTGCTTTAATCAAACCAACGTAAAAATAATCGTACACCGTAACAGTAGGTTATTATCGGCGTTTAAATTCTATTTTTACCATATATTCTGATTACAGATCCTTAACTATGAGAAGAAAACTCAATCTATTACCACTCCTGGTAGTTGCAATTATATTTTTTGCCCTGAACGCCTATGTATTATCAGGCCTGGGTACCATCAATCAATCCGGTTTGCTCAGTCCTATTTTCTGGATTTTTATTGTCAGTTTAACTTTCTCGCTGTTATTCGCGATTCAGCAAATGCGTATTCAGGGCATTAACCGGTTTTTCCAGATCGTTAGCCATGCTTTTCTGATTGTTTTCGTTGCTGAAGTTGTTTTCGCTTTTTTTCTGCTCCTTGGCGATGTTTACCGGTTATCGATTGCGCTGGCCACTAATTTTGAACCTGGCGGCTTCCACATTACAGGGCGCAGCAATTATTGGGTCGATTTTGCCTTTGTCATGTTTTGCTTAACCATTGCTTTATTTGCCTACGGTATAACCCAGGGAAAATATGCTTACCGCGTAATTAAACATACCTTGTACTTTAACGACCTGCCTGCGGCTTTTGACGGTTTTACCCTCACCCAGATTTCGGATGTACATGCCGGCAGTTTCACCAACCCCAAGGCAGTACAAAAAGGCATCGACATGATTAACGCCCAAAAAAGCGACCTGTTTGTTTTCACTGGTGACCTGGTGAATAATGCCGCTTCAGAAATCGTGCCTTACATTGGTCATTTCGCCCAGATTAAAGCGCCCTTCGGACAATTTTCTGTTTTAGGCAACCACGATTATGGCGATTATGTCAAATGGCCAACGGAAGAAAATAAAATACAGAATTTAAAACAGTTAAAAGCTTACCATAAAGAACTCGGCTTTAAACTTTTACTGGATGAACATGTAGAACTGCATAAAAAAGGCGATAAAATTATCCTTGCAGGAATAGAAAACTGGGGAATTGGTTTTGGCGAACGCGGCGACCTGAACAAAGCGCTTCAACATACGGATGTGAATGATTTTAAAATTCTTTTATCACACGATCCATCACATTGGGATGCACAGGTAAAAAACTATCCATCTAAAATCCAGCTATCTTTGGCCGGACATACTCACGGCATGCAGTTCGGTATCGAAGCTTTCGGAATTAAATGGAGCCCTGTAAAATACCGTTATAAACATTGGGCAGGCATCAAGACCGAAAACGGCAGGTACTTAAATGTAAACCGCGGTTTCGGTTTCCTTGGCTTTTCAGGCCGGATCGGTATCTGGCCGGAGATTACGGTAATTGAATTGAAGAGGAAATAAAATCATTATTGCCATCTATTCTTTCTAAAAAAGGTCGTCATCTCGACTGGAGCGTAGCGGAATGGAGAGATCTATCTCTATAGATTTAGCTTCGCTGAGCACTTCGTGGTTCTCGACTTCGTTGCACTTCGCTCGAAATGACGACCTGGGTAAAAGCAAACCTAGTAATTAAGCGTATAGGTTAAATTATACGTACGGCCGCGGCCAGCATAATAAAAGGTTGGTTTTTGCGCCAAAGCTGCATATAAATATTGTGAACGCTGGCTCCAAATGGTTTGATAATCTTTGTTCAGCAGGTTTTGTACGCCGATAGACAGGCTTCCCGTGAATATTTTAACCGATCCCAATAAATCAACAGTGGTATACCCCTTTAATTCATATTCAACTGGTTTATTTTGAACAATAGAAATACCTTTTGAATCGAATGAGTGGAAAACCTGTGCTTTTAAACCAAATACTTTACCATTATAACCTAAATAACCTGCCAGTTTAGATGGACTGGCTACGGTTACATCCTGTAAAGACCAGGTCCCATCAGTATTTTGTTTCTGTGTTTTGATGTATAAACCATTAGCGCCTGCTTCAAAACCATTTTTCAGGTTCAATGATAACGAACCTTCAACACCGATATTTCTAACTTTTTCATCAAAAACTTCGATATTAAATGTGCTGTTGGTTTTTACATTTTTATCTGACAGGGCATAGAAACCAGCTACCTGTGCATTAAATATGCCTGTGCGGTAACGGTAGCCTGCTTCGTATTGTTCTGTTTTGATACCGGTTAAAGGAGAACTGGCTACATTGATTGAGTTGCCCAGGTTCCAGTTGGTACCGGCCAGAGTATAAGTACCCTGTCCATAATATTTAGCAGGATCGGCTAAATTAAATCCTTGTGAAAAGTTAACCCAAACCTGTTGTGGTGCATTAATTTTTACCACGAGGCCGGCATTTAACAGGTTCACATCATAGTGGTTTTTGCCACCTGCAATGGCCGTAGCAGTTCTACCCACGCCATAAGCCAAAGGTACAGCTGCACTGGTGCCTACAAAATCGCCAACTTTAACAAACATTCTTTGCTGACGAACGCCTCCCGATAAACTTAAAAAGTCAGTTACCTTAACCTGTGCCTGTAAAAAACCAGATAAACCATTTACCCTAAAGTTTGGATAACGCGCAATAGTAGCTACCGTAGCGTTGTTTAAACCACCAGATGCAAAGGCTTTTGCCCTATCAAATAAAGCCTGCTGCGCATTAAAGTTTTCATTGTCAGCATCGATACCATAGGTCAGGTTTAGCCGGTTCCAATCTTTGTTCAATACCAGCTTTAAAGCGCTATAATTGGTGTTTTGAATGGATGAACCACTGTAAAGCACACCCGGTATTGCAGCCTGACCAGGGAATGGATGGAAGCTAAACCGCTCATTTCTGGCAGCAGCCTGTATGTAAAGCGTTTGTCCGCCAAGGATTTCACTTGCCTGGTAATTGGCATTGATATTGGCCCTGCTCGTTTTTGGATCTACATCTGAAGAATAACCATTCCTCATTTGCAATAAAGCGGGGTTAGACAACAGACCGGCATAGTTGGTGCCTAAGAACAAGTCTTTATCGCCACGGTAACCCGAATTGTAATATTGGGCGTTCACCGATAGTTTCTGATAATCGCTCAACTTAAATTCAGCGCTTCCGAAAAAATCGAATGATTGGTTATACTGCAAATCGGTTTGCGTGATATCAGTAAAAATCTGCTTTCCATCAGCGCCATAAGCGGCATTGTTTTTTTGAAAAGCCATGCCAATACGTCCGTTCCAATCTTTGCTACCACCAGAAATGGCTTGTGCTACGCGTACATCATGATCACTTTTTTCCTTCAATCCGCTGCGAACGCCTACCTGTGTAGTGAAACTTGGCTGGCTGTCCTGCCCTTTTTTAGTGATGATATTGATAATACCACCTGTTGCGCCGCCACCATAAACGGCACTTGCGCCAGATAAAACTTCGATACGTTCGATGTTAAAAGGATCGATGGATTCGAACTGGCGGCTTACACCGCGCGTACTGTTTAACGATACCCCATCAATCATCACCAATGCATCCCTGCCACGCTGGTTCTGTCCGTAGTTGGTGCGCCCTTCCGGACCAGCATCCAAGCTTGGGATCAATTGTGCCAATGTTTGCTTTAAAGGAATACCCGCACGGGCCTGTTCCTGGATTTTTGCACCATCAACAACCCAAACTGTACCCGGTATTTCGCTGATTTTGGTTGGCTTACGCGATGAAACCACTACCACTTCCTGCATATTAGCGGTTGGGCTCAGCTTAATAGTTAAGCTAACAGCCTGGTTGTTAACTAAATTAACTTTTTGCAGTACAGTGGTATAACCTACATAGCTTACCTGTAAAACGTAAGCACCTTCGGTTAATTTTAGTTCAAAAGTACCATCTGCATTTGTTGTAGCAGAGGTGCCCTTTCCTTCCACTTTAACATTTGCCCCGGCTAGCGGAGCAGTTTCTCCAAGCACTTTACCGGTTATGGTCTGTGCTTTGCCTGTAAGAATTAACCCACAGATCAGGATTACAATCAAGTATAGATTCTTCATTAATAATTATTTTTTTGCGCAAATCAATCATTAATTTAGATTAAATCCAAATAAATTAGTTAACTACTTAATGAATAACACATAAAATGCACCATAAAATCAACCATAACTGACTACAAAACAGAACTTTAAAAATATTTTAAATATTATTTTTAATCAATCTAAATAAACACATACCTTAGCAACTGAAATATTTCGCTAAAAACGGTTACTAAGTTCAACGCATCAGGTTAGCTAATTACTCATACAATACCGGTCTTACAGCCGGTTGTTTATTGCCCTTTAAACCTAAATTTTGAAAAATTAAAAATGTTTGCATCAGATCTCGAAAAACATGAGCTTATAGATTTCCTCACGGAAAGTCCGACGAAGGAAATCTTTCACCACGAAAATGAAGAGGAATACCTCCACGCAGTTGGTAAGGTTAGCCAGGCGGTAAAGAAATTCCTTAACCACAATCAAAAGCCATTCAGCGGGGCAACGCCTGCCCAGTTAAGGCCTTTGTTTGATGCCGTTGAATTTGAAAAAACGCACGACAACTACGATTCGTTGCTTAAAGAGGTAGAGCAGCTTTACACCAATCATGCCGTTGCTTTCCACCACCCTGCCTACATTGCACATTTAAACTGTCCGGTTGTGATCCCTGCAGTTGCGGCCGAGGTAATGATTTCATCAATCAATTCGTCTATTGATACCTGGGATCAAAGTGCAGGCGGAACCTTGATTGAGCAGAAACTGATCGAATGGACCTGCGATCAGATCGGTTACAGCAAAAAAGCCGATGGTATATTTACCAGTGGCGGTACACAAAGCAATTTAATGGGACTTTTACTGGCACGCGATCATTATGCTGCTACCATTTTAAACCACAACATCAAACTACACGGCTTACCTGCAGAAGCTTCCAAATTCAGGATTTTCGTTTCGGAGAAGGCACACTTCAGTATTCAGAAAAATGCTTCACTATTGGGTTTGGGCGAAAAATCGGTCATCAAAATTAAAACCGACCGCAGTTTCAGGATGAATACGGTTTTATTGGAAGATGCTATTAAACGCGAAATTGCCCAGGGTAATATTCCTATTGCAGTGGTGGGCACTGCTGGCACTACTGATTTTGGAAATATAGATCCATTGAAAGAACTGGCTTCCATCGCTAAAAAACACAATACCTGGTTCCATATCGATGCAGCCTATGGCTGTGGCTTGTTATTAACCGATAAATACCGCAGCTTGCTTAGCGGCATTGAACAGGCCCATTCGGTTACGGTTGATTACCATAAATCGTTCTTTCAGCCGGTAAGCAGCAGTGGTTTTCTGGTAAACGATAAAAAATATTTCAACCTGATTACGCATCATGCCGATTATCTGAATCCAAAAGACCACGATGAGGATGGACTGCCCAACCAGGTAAATAAATCGATACAGACTACCCGCAGGTTCGATGCATTGAAACTCTGGTTTACACTCAGGATGATGGGCAGAAACAAATTAGGAGGCTATTTCAACACTATTATCGAAACCGCAGCCCAAATTGCAGATCGTTTACAGGCAGACAGTGATTTTGAGCTGATGAACGAATCGGATATCAGCGCATTGGTTTTCCGTTATCGTCCTAAAAACTTGGTTTTAAATGTCTGCGCCATGAACCAGTACATCAAAAAGGCTATGTTCAACGAAGGAAAAGCCCTCATTGCAGGTACCAAGATCAATCAGCAATTCTACCTCAAGTTTACCCTACTTAATCCGCTAACTACGCTTAGCGATATTGAAAACATTATTAAAATCATTAAAAAACACGGAAATGAATACGTTAGACTCAACATCGCTTCAGCAGATTTCAGAAGAAACTAACTTTAATGCCCTTCTAAACAGTTACTGCCGGGAATTTAACAACTGGAGCCGTTACGCGAGCGTTCCAAAGTACGATGTGCCGCTTGCTGCTTACCTGGTTACCACGACCGACAGGCTGCATATCAGGTTCGATTTCAGCACCATTGGTTCGGAAGTATATGCGCCTTTAAAATTTTATGCAGACAGCGGACGTCATGTATTCAATTTCCCGGTAATCGAACGTAATATTGCTACAGATGCAATTAACCCGATCAGCATTTTCAGGTTTATGGAGCTGGCCATCGGGTTTAGCTCCAAAGAGTTCCCGGATGCTGATGCTGCCATTGTTAACGAACGTTTAACCAACAGCGTAGAAAACCTGCAGCTGTTCCTGGCTTATTTTAAGCAGAATGGCAAACCGGTAAATTTTGCCAAAATGAGCTTTATAGAAGCTGAACAATCACTGTTTTTAGGTCATAACGCCCATCCCCTGCCAAAAGGCCGGTCGGGTTTCAACAATAAGGAAGAACTGTTTAAATTTTCTCCGGAAACAAAAGGGCAATTCCAACTGGCTTACTTTTTAATTGCTGCAGATAACATTAATGAGAAAAATGCAGAGGGCTTTGACATTACAGATCTTTTTAGGATTGAGCTTTTGGATAGTGGAAACCAGGATCTTATTGCCTTATTGGATCGGCATCCAAATCATAAAGTGGTACCAATGCACCCCTGGGAAGCCGCACATCTGTTAACTCTGCCAGCCGTGCGGGCCATGGAGGAAGAAAAATTATTGATCTATCTTGGCTGTTTTGGCGATTCTTACACGCCAACGTCATCAGTAAGAACAGTTTACAATGCGACGAGCGATTGGATGCTAAAGTTCTCTTTACATGTAAAAATAACCAACTCGGAGCGGGTAAATCTGGTAAGAGAGCTTCATCGTGGTTACGACGTGAGTAAGCTTTTAAAAACAGCATACGGGAAAGCCGCCAGGGCCGAATTCCCGGAGATTGAATTTATTACTGATCCGGCATTTATCACCGTAAACTACCAGGGCGAAACAATTGATGGTTTTAACATCAGCATTAGGCAGAATCCCTTTAAGGAAGAAGATGCGGGGAAAAATGTAAGTTTATTGGCCGCGCTCTGCCAGGATGGCTTATTAGGACAGAAACCCAGAATTGCGCATATCATCGAGGAAGCATCGATTAATAAAAACAAAACGCTTGCATACACTGCTGTAAACTGGTTTAAACAATATCTGCACCTTTGCGTAGCACCAATTGTTGGCCTTTACAACAATTTCGGAATGGCTTTCGAGTTTCATCAGCAAAATGTGATGCTGGAGCTGGACAAGGATTTTTATCCTGCCAAATTATATTTCAGAGATAACCAAGGGTATTTCTTCAGCGATGCCAAAGCCGAAGCTTTAGCAGCCGTTTACCCGGGTATTGCTGCCGAAAGCGGATCCATCGTCCCCAATGAATACATTATTCCCAAACTCACCTACTACCTACTCATTAACAACATCTTAGGGGTAGTTAATGCCATTGCCAGCAATGGTCTGGCTGACGAAAAAACCCTGATTGACCTGGTTTACCTCGAGTTTAAACAATTTGAGAACAGCGATAGCACCGGTTTGGTAGATTATATCATCAACCGCCGCAGCTGGGAAGTAAAGGGCAATTTACTGACCAACCTTTGCAATATCGACGAAGCGAGTGCACCAATTGATAATCCGGCCATTTACCGCGAATTCCCTAACCCATTGGCCAAATATTTCTTCTCCGAAAACCTGATCAAGCCAAAAACCATGGATGTATTGTACAGCAGGTTTTTTCCAAAAGAAAATGTAACCATCAATATCCGCCCGTTTAATATCGACAGCGATCTGGAGATGGTACACGATTGGTTTAACCAGGAACATGCCAAACCGATCTGGAAAATGGATGGCCCTATTAAAGACCTAGAGTTATTTTACAGAACCCTACTACCAAATGACGCTTCGCACAGCTTTATTGGGGAAATAAATGGCGAACCCACCTTTACAATAGAACCTTACTGGCCTATGCGCGATGGCGTAGGTGCCTGTTACGAAGCACTTATGACTGATTATGGCGCACATTTATTGATTGCTCCAACGGATAAGGACAAAAAATTCAGTTTTGAAACCGGTCAGGCCCTAATGGATTTCATTTTCGAACAGCCGGAAGTAGGCAAATGTATCGGTGAAGCAGCTGTTGAAAGCCGGGCGATGCACATTTTTGTTACCAGATTGGGGTTCAAATTAGAGAAAGTAATCCAAATGCCTTATAAAATGGCGAACCTGACTTTCTGCTACCGCGACTGGTATTGGGAGAAATATCCCGAAGCCAAAGCATATGCCATGATGAAACTGGGACAATTTGAAGCGGAGGAAATTTAACATGAAGGAACAGAAAATATACGACATTGTGGGCATCGGTATAGGTCCGTTTAATCTGGGGCTGGCTGCTTTGTGTGCACCGATAGAAAGCCTATCAACACTATTTTTAGATCAGGCAGGCGAATTTAACTGGCATCCGGGTATGATGCTGAGCGATGCCACGCTACAGGTCCCTTTTATGGCCGATCTCGTTACCATGGCTGATCCAACGAGCCCGTACAGTTTTTTAAATTATCTGAAACAGACCGACCGGATCTATAAATTCTACATCAGGGAAGATTTTTTCGTACTGCGTAAAGAATATAATGCTTATTGTAAATGGGTCATTACTCATTTAAAAAACTGCCATTTTGGGCAAAAAGTAAGTAATATAAGTTATGGTAAGGGCATTTATCAGATAGAAAAGGTGGATCAGGATACTGGCGCTACAGAAATTATTTTTGCCAAAAAGATAGTTCTTGGAACAGGTACAACCCCCAAAGTACCCGCTTTTGTTGATCCAACTGTTCACCAACTTGCCATACATTCATCGGAGTATTTAAAGTTTAAACAAACCTTACTGGAGCAAAAAACGGTCAGCATTATTGGTTCGGGACAAAGTGCCGCAGAAATTTTCTACGATCTGTTGCCTGAAACAGAAAGCGGCTTAAAACTGAAATGGTTTACACGTCCGGACAGGTTCTTCCCGATGGAATATTCGAAATTAACCCTCGAGCTTACCTCGCCGGAATACGTAGATCATTTTTACAACTTAAGCGATACCAGGCGGAAACAGCTTTTAAGCAAACAGAATCCTTTATTTAAAGGGATCAATTTCGAGCTGATCAACCAGATTTTCGATAAACTCTACGAATTGAGTGTTGATGGTAAAAAAATCAATGCCGAATTGATGCCGAACTGCCAGTTGAACAACCTAAGTGTAAATCATGATGGCAGTTATCAACTCGATTTTTATCATACCGAAAGTGAAAAAGATTTTGCAGTTGCTACTGACGCAGTGGTGTTAGCTACAGGTTACAAATACAACGAACCTGGCTTTTTATCGGCGGTTAACGAACGTATTGCACGTAATACAGATGGACTTTTTCAGGTACAACGCAATTATGCCATCGACATCAATGGTAACGAGATCTTTGTTCAGAACGCCGAACTGCACACGCATGGGTTTGTGACGCCCGATCTGGGCATGGGTGCTTATCGCAATGCATCCATTATCAATGCCATTTTAGGCTTCGAAATCTACCCAGTAGAAAAACGGATTGCTTTCCAGCAGTTTAGTGTAAATGATGAACTACATGCACCTGAACAAGCTCAAGATGATCATTCGAAAATGGGGTATGAAGTCAGGGACAGCAAGGTTGAGCCCGTAGAAACGCCTTAAAGGCAGGATTGATCCATCGACAAGCTCAAAGATCACATATAATTGGTCGGGATTTGTAATCCCGGCCATAGCGGACCGGATTTAAAATCCGGAGTACCAAAAGTCCAGATTACAAATCTGAACTAACATAGTATTAATTAAACACTGCTGGTCGGGATTTGTAATCCCGACCATTGAAAACCGGATTTAAAATCCGGACTAACAACTTAAAAAAAATTAAATACCATGGGTTACAACAATTTCAGTCATATAAAACCTTTAAAGAAAGAAGTTTGGGATAAGGTAAACCTAAACTATATCGCAAAATCGATTGCAGAACTGATGCACGAAAAACTGGCGGAGCCAAAGCTGGTTAATACGAACAAAGACGGGGTTGAGGATTTCCATTTGGTTACCGATACGGAGGCCATTTATTACACCTTTTCTGGTCAG
The DNA here is from genome assembly GCA_017745075.1 of Sphingobacteriaceae bacterium. Classification (GTDB taxonomy): domain Bacteria; phylum Bacteroidota; class Bacteroidia; order Sphingobacteriales; family Sphingobacteriaceae; genus Pedobacter. The sequence continues at coordinate 25,678 of JAGIAD010000011.1, forward strand.
CAGCGTGCCTTGGATTACCTGCACATTGATAAACAGAGTATTAAAAAATTTATTAATGGCGAAAGTGTAGCAGTAAACAATGCCCCTGCCTTTTATACCGAGCTGCAGCAAACTTTTGGCATTAAACCTTTTACCCTCGCCCATTTTATCGAAGAAACCTTAAATACTTTGTATGCCGATGCCTATATCCACGAAAAGGGCAGGTTAACAGCTGATGAACTGGCCGACGCAGATTACCAGACCATTGAACACCAGATGGATGGTCACCCTTGGGCAACTATTAACAAAGGACGTATTGGTTTTAACCATAGCGATCAGGGTAAATATGCACCAGAAGCTGCACAAAGAACACAATTGGCCTGGCTGGCCGTAAATAAATCAAGGGCCCGGTTTAAAAGCATCGAAAGCATTTCTCCATTCTCTTTTTATAATGAGGAACTGGGTTTAAAACAGGTTCACGATTTTAACCAGGTTTTGATACAACAGGAATTGAACCCCCAGGATTATTTCTTTATCCCCGTTCATGAATGGCAGTGGAACAATAAAATCGTATTGCAGCTAGCGCATGACATTGCCCATCAGTTGATTGTACCACTGGGTGTTGGCAACGATGAATACATGTGCCAGAACAGTATCCGTACTTTTTTTAATGTGAGCGAGCCTAAAAAACACTATGTAAAAACAGCTATCTCCATCTTAAACACCTCGATTTTCAGGGGATTATCGCCTAAAAAACTGGCCATTGCTCCAAAAGTTACGCAATGGGCGAAAGATATGTTGCAGGGCGATGAATACCTGAAACAAACGCGGGTGGTACTTTTAGGTGAGGTAGCAACTGTGGCCTACACGCATCCCCAATACAGTGAAATTCCGGGGTCCCCTTATCAATATCAGGAATTTTTAGGGGCTATCTGGCGCGAAAGTGCAGAAAATTACCTGGTGGAAGGCGAAAACATCATGACCATGGCCAGCCTGCTTTATGTAGATGATAATGGCAAAAGTATGGTGCAGGCACTGATCGAAAAATCGGGATTAGATGCTTCGACCTGGCTAAATGCTTATTTATCGGCCTATTTAAAACCTGTGTTGAGGATCTTTTATAAACATGCATTTTTCTTTAGTCCACATGGTGAAAACACCATCCTGGTGATGAAAAATGGTATACCGCAGCGGATTATCATTAAAGATTTTGTTGAAGAAATAGTATTGACAGAAGAATCGAAAGCTAAGCTGCCAAATGACCTTGTTGATGTTTTAAGGGAAATTAACGACGAGCTGGCACCTTTATTTATCCTTTCGGGCATATTCGACGCTGTTTTCAGATACCTTGGTAATATTTTCCATAGTTATGTCGGAATGGATGAAAAACAGTTCTGGCGCCAGGTTGCGGATGTAATTTTAGAATTCCAGCAAGAAAATCCGGAATTAGCATCAAAATTCGAAAAATTCGATCTTTTTGTACCCGAATTTATCAGGGTTTGCATCAACAGGGTAAGGTTGCTGACGCATGGTTACAGCGAAAGCACCGATGTTCCGGTTCCGGAGCTGATTGGTACTTTGATTAACCCTGCTGCAGAAGCTTTGAAAGAGGATATTTTGACATAATGTGGGGCCAGATATCACCTTCTTGCTTTGGGTAAATCTGGATAATTCTTCAAAAAGCCAGATAAGAGATTCATTTCAGTGGCAGATGTTACCATCTGCCACCACTGTTAAAGATCGTCATCTCGACAGAACCGCAGTTGAATGGAGAGATCTATTCTAGAGATAGATTTAGCTTCGGTAAGCAATACTTGGCTCCCAACTTCGCCCGAAATGACGACCTGATTATTTTAACTATGAAAATAGTTAATTTCTCCAAATAATGTTATCTTGCTCTGTAAATGATCCAAAGCATGAAAATATTACTATTTCTCTTTTTATCGACTCTATTATTCGAAACACCAACTATTGAAAAAGACCGCGACCGCTGGAAACCCTATTATACGGATGCTGCTCCGACGAAAACAGCCGATCAATGGTATCTTCCGTTTGATGTAGCCAACCGTAAAAAGATCAGCAATATTAAAATTATCAGCATTTTTGGCGATCACCGTGATAGTTACGTTAAAGGACATATCCATACGGCCATAGACATTAACCCTGCCCTACCTAAGGCTAAACTGGTTGGTGTTTATGCCATGGCGAATGGAATAATTTGCTCTGTTCATTTGGGCGAAAACCAGCGTACGGTAGTGGTAAAACATCAATTGCCAAACGGACAAACCATGTTTACTTCTTATAAACACCTGAAAGAAGTTTATGTAAGCAATGGTCAGGTAGTTGATCAGAATACCAAATTAGCCAGGTTATTTACGCCACAGGAAAGCAAAAAATATGGTGGCGATTATCATCACCTTCATTTGGAGATCAGGAAGAAATTTGATGATTATGGCTGTGCCAGCTGGTTAACTTTTAACAATAAGCAACTGAATGAGAGGTTTTATAATCCACAGGCTTTTATTAAGGAACATATTAAATAAAATTTGGCTCTTAAGCCAGCAACCGGTAGAAAACCAAGTTTTAATGATCAAACAAGTTCAGCAAAATGATCGGTTTTAATTCAATCTTCGTTCTGCATGGGTTCATCGCCATCTTTATGGCCCCAGGTTAAACTTACAATCAGTACAATGGAGGTTAATATATAGAGCATGCGTTTAATTTATTTGGTTAATTTATCCTAAAACGGGTGTGAGGTTAAAAACGCTACAACGCAATAAAATCTAATTTGCCATATTGCACTTAGCCTGTAAGGTCTTTAAGCACTTAAAAGAGGTCTTTTCGACAAACTACCATTTACAGATATCCAAAGAATCTCGTCATTGCGAGAAGGCTTTTTCAGCCGACGAAGCAATCTTTACAGCAAGAATTACTGGTATGAAGGATTGCTTCCCCGAGAAACGGGGCAGGCTGTCGTTCCTTCTCGCAATGATGATTTTCAGGTAGATCAATACCTTCGGGCGATCTCCTGTCAGTGGATATTGACTTTTATAAAGTAATTTTCCCACAAGATGATAACTTATACTATAATTCAGTATTCTAAAAGCTTAAATAAACGTGACTCCATGGCAGATGGAAGCACTAGCTATGGTTAGTAGGTAAATTTTGGCTTTCCGCTATCGCAGGTAACACCTTTTGGCTGTACTACCAATGCACAATCAGAAAATACACCATATTTTTTATTAAAATCGGCCTGCAGTTTAGTGTATTGTTCTACCTTTTTAAGAAAACTGCTTTCGTCGATTTTAACAGAGTAAGCAATATAACTAGCGGCACCACCACAAGCTTTAGAACCTATGGCAGAATATTTCCATTCGCTGGCATTTTCGCAAGTGAATTGTTTCGCTAATTTTTGAATTTCCTGATAAAGATTTTCCAGCTCAGCCTGATCTGCATTTTGCATCGTCTCATTGCGGTCTTTACAAGCCAGCATCAAACTTATAATCAGTACAATGGAAGTTAAAATAAATAGCGTCTGTTTCATTGTTTGTTTACTTTAACCTAAAAACGAGGGTCAAAATAAAAACGCTACAAAAAAAAGACCTAAGACCTATGAGGTTTTAGAACAAAATGCTGATCAAACCTCATAGGTCTGTTTAGGTCTCGCAGAGTTGGCAAAGTTCGTATTAAGCCGTATACTCTACTAAAATTTAATCTTTAAAATACATTTTTTACGGGTTTCGTCATTAGTCAGGCCATCGGGCAGCGTGATCCTTAAACCTTTGGTATTCTGTTTCCATTTGATACTAAATTCTTCGTCTTCCATAAAAAGCTGTTTTACTTTTAAAATGGCTGTAGACAGTGATTTAATGATCAATTCGCCGTGATTGAATTCTAAAAGTTCGATATTGAGTTCGTCTGCTTCGCCTGAGTAAAAGATAATTGGGCTTACTTCATAAATATAAAGCTGGTTACCGCTCTGCTCATTGGGTTTTAAAGCAACTTTTCTGCTTACTGTCATCTTTAATTGATTTGAGTTAATTTAGAATGAGGTTTAATTTACAGGTGGAAAATTATATGGTTTCCATGCTGGAAGTCCTGCAAGTTCTTTTTGCATTTTTTCACTGATTTGTACTCCCCAGGTGTTAAAAAATGGTGCGAGGTTACGTTTTACTACGTTAGAATAGGTTTTCACCCATAAATCGCGTTTTTCCTGATCATTTAAACGGCCAATGCCTGGTCCGATTTTTTGGTATTCTTTAAAAAATGATTTAAAACTTTCCCAGCCAAAGCCCTCCTGCATCTGGCGGAACATGATAAGGCCCAGAAAAGGATCACTTTTCCATTTTTCGTAGCTGGCGCCTTCTGCAAAATACTTTTTCATCATTTTTTGGGTGTTGGCACTTGATACGCCCGTGTGCGAATCGTCTCTTCCCCCCATCAGCCTGTCGAACATATATAGCGAAAAGAAATTATTGCTTACTTCGGTTGTACCACCAAAAACCCAGTTTAAATTCTGCATGTTGTGACCAATTTCGTGAAAGAAGCCCCAGTTTGCACCACCTTTGCTAGGTTTCATCAACAATTCCGGATTGGCCATAATTTCGTTAGAAAGCATATGCCTTGATGGCGAATGGTGGATCATGATCGGATAACCACTATGCATGTATCCCCCACCAATATGCTCATCAGGTACCATACGTTGTGCCCTGTAAAATGGAGCAGGCATATTGGCAAGATCCAACTCCCCAAGTACAACCAGGTCCCACAGTTTTAATACTTCTTCCGGTTTTTTAATGGTCTGTAATACACTGTCAGGTAATGTCAGTATTACATTTTCGGTAGCCATTTCGCCCCACGGTGCCTTATTGTTCTTCAATTGGTTTTCCCAGTCGGCCTCGGTGCTTTTCCCTAATACAAAGAGAGGTGCAGCTACCGCATGACTGATTTTAAAATCAATTTTTCTACTCTCGGCCTTTGGTTTAATATCAATGTAAATTAAGCCACCAAAAGGAGACGTCAGCCTGTTTTTACCAACAGTTAATTTTTGTTTTTTAGTGATAATAGGCATCCTGCGCCAATCTTCCTTACCTGCAACCCAGTAATTTAACCGATCGCTATGTGCACCGATCTGCACTTCAAGATCATTTATATCGGCATTTTTAGGTACATCAACCTCAATGTATTCACCTGCCTTCGCATATAAACCTGTGCTATACATGGTGGCATTATCGTAGCCTGAATAACCTAAGGTTGATACAATCGGCACCAGGCTATCAGCCATTTTTTTATGTTCGATACTTACAGTTTTATTGATAAACTGGAAGCCTGTTTTAACGGCACCAGGAAAAATATCAGAAGATGGCTGCACTTTAATGTTTTTATAATCAGCACTTTTCAGAACCTGATCGCTCCATTTGGCAATTGCTTTTCTGAAAACTGTGTCGTTTTTAGAAAGCGTATGTTGCGGGGAGATGATTACTGTTGCAGGATCTTTTGTTCCATCCTGAGCGAAGGTGGTTAAACCGGCAGCTATTAATACAAGGGATAATATTGATTTCATTTGTGTGTGTTTGTTTATGGTATTCGAAGTTTATATTTTTTTCAAACGGAAAACTTTGGTTTCGTGAGCAATTACCTCACCAGCCCATTTGTTGTTTTTACCAATTATTTTATGTTGCCATACATCTTTAATTTCGTATTTACCGGCTAAGCCCAGCGCTGCAAAATTTATTCTGGCATTTTGTTTAGAGGCTGATTTATTCAATACTGCAACGGCAAAATCGCCATTGGCTAACGGACGAACAAAAACATCCCAAATATCAGTTTTGATTTTTCTTTCGGCCTGTTTACCTAAGGCATCCTGATTTAATGCAATTACTTCAGTGTTGGTAAAAATGGTTCTTGTTTCATCGTCCATCTTACGGATATCGCAGCTGGCATATAGCGGAGAGTTAAGCATACTATATAAACTCATTTGGCTCTGGTATTCGGCCTTTGTGCAGCCTATACCTTTAAATGCCGACGAAGGGCCTTTTGTACCATGCAAACCGGCTACCAGCATATCACCATCATTCCATTTACCAGGGCCTGAGAAACTGGCCAATCCGGCCATTTTATCAACCACGTTGTAAATGCCTACGCCTCCTTTGCCTTCAATATCCAGCCATTTATCCCTGATATCGTAAGTGGTGCGCCAGCTTTGTCCGCCAACCTGTGCACCCCAGTTCCAGGGTTCGCGCGGCCCCCATTCGCAAATACCCAACACAATATCCCTGCCCGATTTGCGTAAGGCCTGGGCTATTTTTCCATATCTTTTTTTCGCCGTTTCTACATCCTCCGGTGCATTGCAATAATCGTATTTGAGGTAATCTATCCCCCAAGATGCAAAGGTTTTGGCATCCTGATCTTCGAAGTTTAAACTTGCCGTGTAACCGCCACAGGTTAAAGGAGCGGCATCAGAGTAAATACCCAGTTTCATGCCTTTACTGTGCAGGTAATCGGCCAGGGCTTTAATGCCCGACGGAAATTTCTTTGGATCGGCAACTATATTGTTTTTATTATCGCGGCCACCCTGCCAGCAATCGTCTAAAAAAATATACTGATAACCTGCTTTCACCATGCCGCTGTTAACCATGGCATCGGCCATTTCTTTAATATCCTTTTCGTTTGGATTTTCTGACATGATGTTCCAGCTCATCCAGCCCATAGGCGGTGTTGCTGCCAATTTAGTTTCCTGTGCTAATGCAGCCTGAGTGAGTAACAACAGTGCGATGCATATTTTGATAAATCTCATTTTTGTTTTGGTTGGTTCTATTTCAAGATTGATAGAAATTCGTCATTGCGAGGAGGAACGACAAAGCAATCTTATAAAAAGGATTATAGCGACTGCATTAGGATTGCTTCATCCAATGAAAAAATTGGCTTCGCAATGACGATCGTCTTTAAACTTTAAAAAGTAAAACGGACGAGTGATTTACCCTCATCCGTTTTACATATCAAATTATTTAATTGGTTTGATGTAATAGCTATACTGATAATCTTTAAAAGGGATTTGATACTGGATTAACGGCATTGAACCCCAGCTGTCTATTCCCTGTACCCCCAATTGCTGCAGATCCATGTGTACATAAATCTGGTTGCGTTTTACCAGTTCGCCAGAATGGTATTGTTTTTTCTCTGCTTCAGGGTCAAGATCTTCTACCGCATAAGGCAATGCATTAAAACTCAATAGCTGATCGGCAAATTCGAAGCGGAGACCTTTACCGGCTTTATTGGTAAAAGTTACCCAGCGTACTTCGGTTTTATTGCCACTTTCCTGCGGACGGGCGTAAGGGAAATACTGATCGGCTACTGTTGATCGGTAAGTGCCAACCAACGAAGCAGTTTTGCGGTCTATGTAATTCTCTCCGGGCCCGCGACCGTACCACTGGATGTTGCTGTAATCGTTTTTCAGCTGCAAATCGTTTCCGATACGCATTAAACTTTTGTAGTTGCCGGTAACCGCTTTAAACTGATTGTCAACTTTAACCGTACCGTCGGCCAAAACAGTAAACTGCTGAGTGGTTTCGGCATCGCCTTTTAATAAAGTTGATTTAACGGTTAGGGTAAAGCCATCGGCAGTATTGTTTACTGTAGATTTTATGTTAGCCACATCATTATCCTGATAAACATTACGCCACATTCTTAGCCTGGTGTTCAAACCTGCACCGATATCATTATCGGTGGGAGCCCGGTAAAAGCCAGGTTGTGGGCCCGAAGCCAATAATTCCTGCCCTTTGGAAACGTAGCTTGTTAACGTTCCTTTAGTTAAATCGAAAGTGATGGTAAAGTCGCTTCCTTTAACCACAGCTTTATCTGCAGTCTGCTCCACTTTTAAGGCTTTTTTACCTGTGGTATAAACATTAGCTTTAGGGCCACCTGCCAAAGCAATCTGCTCGTAAGCAATTTCATAACCTTTTTCTAAAAATGGTTCAGGTGTTTTTAAGCGGTAATGTACATTTAAGAAATATTCTTTACCGGCACTATAATTAGTTTTAAAGGGTATTGTTAAAGTTTGCGATTGGCGTGGACCAATATTCAGATTGCTTACTACTCCCGTTTGAATTACTTTTCCATCTTCAATCAGCTCCCAGTTTAACTGCACATTGCTGATATCTTTAAAGAAATAACTATTGTTTATATTGATCTGATTGGTGCCGTTGAAAGTAGTTTTGATGTACTGGTGCACTTTTTTAAGCTCAACCGCCATTGGGGTCATCCCGCGGTATGCTGTTACTACACCTTTTACGCAGAAATCGTTATCACTAAAGTTCTCATCAACAGGACCGCCCAACGGGAAATCGCCACCATAGGCCATAATGCGTTTACCATTTTTAACGGTATCGATAGCCTGATCGATCCATTCCCATACAAAACCTCCCTGCAATTTTGGATTGTTCTCAATCGCATCCCAATATTCTTTAAAATTGCCCAGGCTGTTGCCCATAATATGCGCATATTCGCTCATAATGAAAGGCCGGGTTTCTTTTTCCTGCTTTGAGTAACGCGGCAAATAGTTTGGCGAAGGATATTGAGGAACGATCATATCGGTATTAAAATCGTTCTCTGCCCTTTCGTACTGTACCGGACGAATATCTTTTGCTTTAAGCCATTGATAAGCTTCGTAAAAGTTAACACCATTACCGGCTTCGTTACCCAGCGACCAGGTAATTACCGAAGCATGGTTTTTATCGCGTTCGTACATCCGGGTAATACGCTCAAGGTGTGGGATACGCCATTGTTTATCGTTGGCAAAAGTGGTTTCCAGACTGTAATAGCGACCATGCGACTCGATATTGGCTTCGTCTACCACATATAAACCATATTCGTCGCAAAGTTCCATCCAATAAGGATCGGGAGGGTAATGAGAATGACGGACCGCATTTACGTTCAGCTTTTTCATCATTTCCATATCTTTTTCCATATCGGCATGGGTTAAGGTATGGCCCTGGGTAGCATTATGCTCGTGCCTGTTTACTCCTTTTAAGAATACTCGTTTACCATTAACCAATAAATCGCTTCCTTTAATTTCCACGGAGCGGAAACCTACACGTTGAGGAATTACTTCGATTATCTTATTGTTTTTGTCTTTTAAAGTAATGTATAAGGTATATAGGTAAGGAATTTCTGCAGACCAGGTTTTTACATTGCTAACCTGTGTCTTAAAAGAAAGGCTGGTTTTGTAATTACCCAATACTTTTTGAAGTGTCGTTTCGTCTTTCCAAACCTTATTTCCCTTTGCATCAACCAGATCGAGCGCAACGTAAAAACTATCCGGCCGACTGTGGTTAGTGCGCTGGTCTATTTTATAGTTTTCAACAGCCAGATCAACATTTAATAATCCGTTGGTATAAGAAGCATCGAGATTACCAAGCACCTTGAAATCGCGGATATCCAGTTTTGGGGTAGAATAGAGATAAACTTCGCGTTCTATACCCGAAATACGCCACATATCCTGGCATTCTAAATAACTGCCATCGCTCCACCTGTAAACCTGAAGTGCTATGGTATTTTCGCCTGGTTTAACATATTTGGTAATATCGAATTCGGCGGCAAGCTTGCTGTCTTCACTATAGCCTACTTTTTTACCATTAACCCATAGGTAAAATGCCGATTTAACAGCACCTAAGCTGATAAATACCTGCCTTCCGTCCCAATTGGCCGGAATGTTGATCTTTTTCCGGTACGACCCCACCGGATTATTATCGGCCGGGATATCGAAAGGCGGATTCATTCTGGCTCCCGTTAGCTGTCGGCCGGCAAACTCATAAGGCTGGTTTACGTAAATAGGTAACCCGTAGCCATTCACTTCCCAGTTGGCCGGAACTTTAAAATTATCCCAATTTTTATCGTCGAAATCTATTTTATAAAAATCTGTTGGGCGTTTGCGGGGATCTTTTACCCAGTTAAATTTCCATGTTCCGTTGAGGGATAAAAAGTATGCTGATTTTTCTTTGTTTCTCTTAGCGGCCAGTTCCTGGTTTTCGAAGGCAAAGGCCGATGCACGCATGGGCAAACGGTTAAGGGAAACCACTTCCGGTGTTTGCAGTTCGGAAGGCAGTTCCTGTGCGATCAACTGCCCTGCAACAAATAATAATGTAAATAAAATAGTTAGTTTTCTCTTCATTTTGTGTGTATAATTTTGGTTTGTTGCCCCAAATTAATGATGATTGGGTGATAATGGTAAAAATGTTTTAGCGCAAACGTTTGAGCTTTAAAGATGTTACGATTGGTTGAGAAGTGATTTTTAACATTTGATGATTAAGAAATCAAGAACATTAAGTTTTGACATGGCATTAAAATAGACGTCATTACAAGACACCTGTTGCCATCTATAAACAGAAAAAAGCCATTGCCACCTACTGGTGGCAAGGCTTTTACTAACTAAAACTAACTACTATTTTAAAAATTCTATTTCGAAGTTTTTAAGGTAAGGTTTACCGTCAAAACCAAAATCAGGCAGGATATTAATTTTCATCCAATATAAGGCTAAAGCAGAAACATCGCTTACCGTTGACGGGATAGATAAGCTTGATGTAATGGGTTCAGGAGTTGTACCCGGAGGATATAAAGCCCCTAAATTTGCCCAGCTATATACCCCTGAAAGTGACATGTTGTACCCAACAGGTGCCTTATTAAAGAAAGTACCTTCAGTTCCTTCATCCATAGGCCAAAAGCCTATTAAATTATTATAATTAGGGTGCTGTGTAATATCTTTAAGACCAATGTTCGCTTTTATCACCGCATCGCTTAACGCTACATTAAAAAATGCCAGGTTGGCTCCGTAAAATGGTGTTGGCGTATCAGTATCACCTGTTCTATGACCAATCCTAAGCAACTCACTTGTAGTTAAACTCTTTCTAGCCAATATATCACTTGTTGCCTCTAAATTTCCATCAACATACAATTTAAGTGTTCTTGCTGTAGCAACACCCTGCGTATTAACAGTTGTATTTATACTCATAGTCAAAGTGTGCCAATTGGTTCCCGGCGGAGTTGTAGAATTTACCTGTAATTTTCCTGAGCCTCCATTTGCTGTTCCTCCTACAGTAACTGACCACTGATCGCCATAATGCCCCCATTGCCACCCTGTAATACTGGAACCACTTAAATTGGTACTTTTCCCAAAAAATGTGGGATAATTTACATTGGTACTATTGAATTTAGTTTCCATTTGAACTGTGATACTTTTGGTATCACCTACATCGTAAAGCCCTTTATCGTCAGGCGTAACAGCTCTGGAGGTATTTGTACTAAAGAGTACCGGGTTAAACCCTGATTTCTTTAATTCAAAAGATTTAAATGCAGGATGGTAAACCAAAGTAAAACCATTAGTTGGGTTGGCACTGCTGCCTCCATGATTACTGGTTATTATCACTAACCAATCTTCACTCGGATAATTCTTTCTTGCTTTTAAAGCGGTTAAAATATTACCTACATACTCATCAGCTTTAACGATTGCATTTTTATAATTGGCATTAGATGCAAGATATCCTCCATTCGCTCCAGCCGCTTCAACCTCTCTAAAGTTTACAAATATGGCTCCTAAACCAGTTTGGCTATTTAAAATGCTCACCGTGCTATCTTTAACCGCTATATCGGTTGCTACCGCCGGGGCAAAATCTGCATTTTTCATGTAATTCCGCAAATTGGCCCATGGGGTAACTAAAGCTGTTTTTACCGATTTATACTGCGTAATATAATCAAATACATTACGGTAAGATACTATAGGGGCATGCTCATCAACACCAGAACCTGCTGCACGTTCGAAATTGTCAGTGCTGATCTGGTGTTTCACAAAACTGGTACCGGTTAACATAGACACCCATCCTGCTGCATCAGAAGCTGTTTTTAAAGTATTATAAGAATATTTAGAGTTTTTCTGAAGCGCTGCAATATTCGTTGGTGCAATAGTTTGCAACTCAGTCCCTGTTACGCCATCAATACTGATGACCAAAACTTTACGCTGACCGGCAGAGAGTGGTTTTAGGTCTTCGTAAATTGCTGGTGGATTAGCATATTTTTTGCATGCTGAGAAACAAAGTGGAATAAACAATGCAAAAGCAGTGTAATATTTATATTTACTTAAAATCTTCATTTTCGTTAAATTAGAGGTTATTTAATTACGCCCAACTCCGCCATGGCAGCATAAGGGAATGAGGCTACAGGTGTATTCCAACCATCTTTCAATATAACTTTAAAAAACTTATTGAATACCGGCCCGTTAGGGAATGTGAATTCATAACGTGCAAATGCATTTGGGATTTGTGTTGTGGCTATACTTGTAAAATTAACATTATCACTGCTCACCAATATTTCTATATTTTTTACCCGTTGAGCTGTAGAATTTCGCGGAACGAAATACATTCCTTTAACAGACATTCTTTTGTTTTCGCTATATACTATTGTATATGGGTAACCTTGTGCCGTGGTTGGTGCAGGGTTATACTGTGAATGCCAGTATGTCGCTGTATTATTATCAAGCATTGCTCCCGGACTACCTTCATTAGACTGATTGGAACTTACTGTTACATTTGGCGCGAAAGAAATTACTGAAGTACCACCTGTTTTATTTAAAGGATTATATGTCCAAACCTGACTCGCTAAAATTGGGTACTTAGCAGAAACTTTAGCCACAACAGCATCACTAATAGAAATTCCCCAGGCATCAAAAAATGGAGCGAAATCTACTTTGGCATAATCAGAAAGTTTTTCATATACAAAGTTATGCATCGTAATATCGCTGGTATTTAAACGTGGTGCATGACGGGCTTCCGTGTATAAATAAGTCATAGCGTCATAACCATATTTTTCAAAAATCTGAACAAAAGGTGTCATTCGTTTAAATGGATCATTCATGGCAGCATCAGTATCGAAGTTTTTAGCCCCTGTACCACTGGCATAAGTAATAGCTTGAGGGAAACCACTTGAAACTGACGGGTGCAGAATATTGTAATTAGCACCAATCCGGTTAGCCACTTTGAAACTGAAGAGGTTATTGGTTGTCTCGCCCAAAGTACTCCAGCTCCACACCTTACCTTGCTGGCAGTTATGACCAAATTCATGATAGGTACCCCATTGGCCGGAGCTGGTGGTAATGGAATTTAAACTGGTAAAACTGGCAAACCAATAAGAATCGTTCAAGCCTACGAATGGGAAACCAGAGTGACCATATCCTAACGAAAGCTGAATATCTAATATCCCTCTCCATTGACTTTGCGGGCTCCGGTCTCTTATGTCAGCTGCATTATCTGATAAACCCATCCAGGCATTATAATCCAGATCAAATACATCATTCCACCTGCTAAATACAGCTGTTGGATTCGTAAATGGTTCGCTTGAATTAAAAGTTGCAATTACCTTATCTCTTGGAATGGTAAAAATAACACGTTTAGCTCTCAACTCTAACCAAGGTACCTGAGAAGCTTTAACCTTAGCCACCCATTCTGCATCAGTAGTTTGGCCTAAAATAAAATCTGGAGAAACTACAGCACCAGTTATCGTAAAAGTAACGGGGTTTGGATAAGCAAAAGATGCCAGGATATAAATGTGTCCGCCATACAAGTTACGGATATAATTAACACCTGAAACCAATTGTTTTCTATTGTAGATTACCGGGTCGCGTAAAAGTGGAGATTTACCGCCCAGGTCATCAGTATGCGCACCAATCTGTACAGTTAAACCATCTACACCTGCCGGAACAACAATTTTAATCAGCTCACCCGGAGCCGCATAATAACCTGTGCTATATTGTGGCGATGGTGCTACCGAAATTCTTAAGTTTTGTGCAGTTTGATCCGTAAAGTTAAGATCGAGAGTAAACTGCGCATCCTTCACTCTTGGCTCTGACTGATCTACCAAACCCGGAAATACCCTTGCTTTAGCATACATCGACTTATCGATTACCTTCATATTAGTATCGATTGTTCCTTCGGCCACATTCTGCGAATTGTCCGGATAACCGTCCGGAATTTCATAGCCATATTTTTTGCAGGCTGTAAATGCCAGTAAAAACGACAGACCGTATATTTTGGTTAATTGATTAAATTTCATTTTATCAATATTTAAGGTTAGTTAGTTGGTAATGATACTGTTGGATTATACAACCTACCTGTTAAACCCCATTGAGGAGAAACAGCAATATTTAACCAGTTATAAATCAGCAATGGGATATCAACTCCGTTAGGTACTGAAAGATAAGCTGCCGGTGAGATATCTGGTGAGATATTGGGCGAAATTTCTTCAAAGTTCGCAAAAGCTACATTACTGCTGTAAGTAAAATTATTTCCTTTACCCGATTGATCTAACATCGTGGTGCCACTGGTTTCATTGCCTGGCCAAAAACCTAACAGATTGCTATAAAACGGAGTGGTAGGCTTAATCTGCGTTCTCATAATATTCGCTACATCAGTTGCAGACATTGCTACGTTAAATAAGGCTACATCCCTGATTAAAAGATTGGATTGTGTATCCCCATTTGTTCCTATATCTCCTCCTAACCTTAATGGAGTTGTATTATCTATGTTTCTGCCATTAATTGAACCAGAATATCTGGTTAACCCATCCACGTATAGCGTAAGCGTTCTTACATTATTTAATAATCCTATGGTAAAGGCTACCGTATGCCAGCGTCCATCACGGATATCAATACCAAAGCCAGGACGAGGGCTACCTCCCCAATCTAACTGAGCTGAGTTAGCACCAAATAAAAACCCCCATCCGGTTGATGAAACCGAGTTGAACGCATTTCTTTTGGCAAGAAACATCGGATAGTAATTAGCTTGTCCGTAGTCATCTCTAAACTTAAACATAAAAGTAAAATCGCCCGTACTGCCAAAATTACCAATGCTTGTATTGTTCTGAATAGCTGTAACATTAGAAGCCGTAGTAGCAATAAAGCGAGGCGCAGTACCAACAAAAGGATAACTGGAAGGATCAGGCTGGGTTATTTTTACCGATGAGAACCTCGGATTATAAAAGGCAATATAGGCATTGCGGGAAGCATCGTTAAAAATATTTGAACCAGGAGCACCGCCAGATGCACCACCACTTCCTTTATTTGAAGCAATAATGACCAACCAGTTCTCACCAGAATAACCTTTACGTGCTTTTAATGCTGTCATAATTTCGCCAATGTAACCATCAATGCTATTGATTGCTGCAGCATATGCAGGAGTAGTTGCAGTATAGCCATTTGCCGCACCAGCAGTTTCTGCACTGTGAAACTGTGCCACTACCATTGAAGGATTATTTGTACTTAATTCGGCTATTACTCCTGTTTTTACTGCTGCATCATCCGAAACGGTTTGTTTTACCACAGCATCACCTGCAAGCTTATCGGTAAACACGCTGGTTGATGCAATTGAAACCGTTCTGGCATTGTTAAGCGAACTTTTAATTCGTGTAAAAATTGTTGGTGTATTTTGCAGGTTCAAGCCAGCAAAATCTTCGGTTGTTACGTTATGTTTAGTATAATCGTAACCCGTTAACATGGTTGTCCATGCCGAAGCATGAGTAATTACATTATATTTATTATCTGCCAAGCCATCATAAGAATAAGTTGCCTTCGCATTAATCTGAGCTAAATTGGTTGGTGCGAGTGTTCTCACAGCTGCCCCCGTTACCCCATCTAAAATAATGTAAAGTACTTTTTTTCCAGCTCCCAAACCAGCAGTATCATTTTTAAAACCTTGTGGCAAGGTATTTTGAAAATCCTTATTACAGCCGGTTGATACAAGGAATAACCCCGATACCAAGGCCAGGCTTAGGTATTTTAAGGTTGCCATAAATGTAAATCCTTTTTTCATCTGTTATTATATTTGAAATAATATTGATTAATTCGCAAAATTTAAACGCAATAGATTGTGTGGTAAAGTACCATTGAAGCGTAAGATATCGCCCACTAAAATTACCTGCGTACCTGTAGATGTTGTGGTTTCTACCATATCGTAAATTGCGCCCTGAAATCCACCGGTATTGTTGTAGCCAACTGCTAACTGTCCATTCGCTTCTAAAACCATAAAACCCTGGCGCAGATAGTCTCCATATTTATTAAAGGAACCACCAACAATTATTTTCCCATTGTTTAGCTGTCCAACAAAATTAGTTATCCCCCCAGATATGGTCTGTCCGTTAAAGGTGCTTACGTTAGAGCCATCGGCATTTAATAAGTTTATACCTGAAGCGTTTTTACCATTAAAACTGGTAAATGTCCCGCCAATAACAATTTTGTTGGTAGTGGCATTATAGCGGATTGAAATGATATCACTGTTGGCACCAGAACCTACATTAAAGCTATTGTCTACAGTACCATCAAAGTTTATACGTACAATATGATTGGCTTGTACGCCGTTAAATGTAGTAAAAGTACCTACCAGGATCAGTTTACCATCTGTTTGCATCATTGCGTCCAGGATTACACCATTAGCACCAATGGCACTCTGACGGGTCGATTTATTGTAATGGAAAGTGGAGTCCATTGTTCCATCCATATTCACCCTTACCATCTGGCGCATGCGTGTTAAATCGTAAACCTTTTCATCATAGCTGGAATTTGGTAAGTACATCCGCTTGTAATTGGTAAAGTTTCCTACAAGGTAAACCTGCTCATTAAATACAAAAGTTTTTCTAACCATACCATCAACCCCAGCATTAAAAGCACTTACCGTATCACCATTCTTATAGGTTTCCTGAGGCTTAGGATTAATTACATCTCTTAAAATCAAACTATCCAGTGATCCGTTGGTATTTAACCTGGCCACATTGTTTAATGTCTGGCGGTTCGGACGTGTAGAATTAAAACTGGTAAAACTCCCTCCAATAATAAATTTACCCGCCTGAGAACCCGTTGGTATTCTGGTAATTGAATAGATCAATTTCCCTGCACCTCCTGCTCCTTTACCAAAAGAAAAACCACTTGTAGTGTAGGTACCATCGCCTGCAATTTGTGCTATACCACCTATTGGCAGTTTTTCGGTTCCTTTTAGCTCAAAATCGTTAAAGGCTCCACCAACCAGAAAGTTACCACCAGGTAAAGCTTCAATGTCAAACACTGTACTTGAACCTGTTGTATTCGTGGCTCCGTTAATTACTTTCCAACCGGCATCTACACTAAGTTTACCCCCAACTTTAATTGTAGGACCAAAAAAGCTCTGGCCTTGGGCAGTAATCCACATGCTACCCGTACTGGCTTTAGCCGGAACCTTAAAAGTCAATGTGGTATCGTTGGTAGAAGCTGTAACTACTTCTGCCTCAATTTCGTTTACATAAACTTTAAAGTCATTGATGTACTTATTCAATCCCTTTACTTTTACGGTCACCACATCTCCGGGATTAACCACATCAGGATCGATCGTTTTTGAAACAAAGCTGAGGTCGAGTGGCTTTTTACCACCAGCATACGGGTCTTCAGTAAGCCCCCGCTCTTTGGTGCAAGAAACAAAAAGGGTTGTTAAGCATACTGCCCCTAATAATAGCTGCTTAAATTTATATAGTATGTTTGTTAACATTTTTTTCAATTTATGAATGATACAATAAACTTAAGGTGTTGCCGGACTAATTCCGGCAGATATAGCCTGCTCAATAAACACATTGGTATTGAAACCAAAATTATGCTTCACCTTATTTAATACATGCAAAACACCATTCGAAGGCTGTATATCGGAAGTGGCTACAGGAATATTGACCAATGCGACTTGAGGATTGGACATATCAGGAATATAAGCCAGGTACAACTGACGATAACCCGCATAAGCTACTCTTGAGATTTCAGCACCGGATGAATTGTAAACTACTGCATCATTAAAAATAACACCTACGTTCATAATTCGACCTCCATAAGAAGTATATCCTTGTCCGGGATATGCCAGATAAGATAAAGTATCGCGTTGCGGATAATCTTTTAAGCGGTTCGCTCCTTTAAAGATGTATTGTGAAAGAATATTTCTCCATACCTCCGGTTTGATTTGTGATAACTGGGAAACTGTATCTTTACCTGTTACCCTCAACTCAATATTCAATCTTTTTATAGATTTAAATATAGATCCGCTTGGTGGAGCAAAGAATGTAATATTCTCTTTGCTGATCACATCCGTAAGGCCTGCCAATTTGATAACCGTTAAGGTTGAATCAAAAAACGGTTTCTTCTCTTCCATGTATTGCATAATGTTCCCATTATATTGTGCATCATGAACCCCTGTTTCAACATAATATTTTTTACAGCTGGTTAAAACTGATAATATTCCAATTATTGAAAACAACAGCGTTTTATAATTCTTCTTTATCATATCTATTAATTCCAAAAGTTATTACCGATTAAATTAGGGTTTGCGCTACGTTCAGCAGCCGTGATTGTGAGTGGCCATGTCCATGCGCCAGCATTCAGATTAGCTACAGACATTGGTGATTTCGTGAAATCTGAATTTACAACTCTTTTTGTTCTTACCAGGTCAAAGAAATATTGACCTTCGCCAATAAGCTCGCGGCACCTTTCTCTATAAATCTCGTCCTTTAAATCCTGACCGCTTTGGGTAATCAGTGACGCATTTGCAGCTATAGTTACCCTGTTAGCGAAATCTCTTGCACCACTCTCATCTCCAAGTTCAGCAAGTGCCTCAGCGGTTAATAAATAGCAATCAGGTAATCTGAAAATAATGGCACTATCATCACTGGTTACTGATATTGAGCTACCAGAACCAGTAGAATAAATATTTGCAAATTTTTTAAACTGGAAAGTTCCTGAACCTGAATCGTAATTCTCGAACCAGGTAGTGAGTCTGGCATCAGTTGAATTTGCCGGGTAAAGCTTTTTAATATAATCGCTCTGGTAGGCCATTGAACTCGCGGTTTTATTCACGTTGCCCTGATAAGGATAGTGCGAAAAATAGTAAGAAAAGCCTGCCGGCAAAGAAAATCCTTCTCCGTAGTTAAAATCCTGCAAAATACCAAAAAGGCTTTCACTGCTCCGTCCTTTAAAAATCTTAAGCGTATTAGCAGCCGTAACAGGTAATATTTTATAATTGGAATAAGTATCGAGCTCCGTGGCCAACGTTTTTACCGATTCGTAATATTTCGTTTTATTTCCTGAATCCCAGGCTGCTGCCCACATATTCAGATGCATTAACAGCGCTATAGCTGAGGCCTTTGTAGGCCTGAAACCGTTTGCGTTAACATCACTATAAAAACTAGGTAAATCTGCTTTTGCAGCACTCATATCTGCTATACATTTATTCATTACGGTCACTTGCGAAGTCCTTGCAAGGGCAGCACTATGATAAGCTTCTGTGTAATAAACAGCATCGCCAAATAATTTACAGATAAACATATAGCTTAAGTTGCGTAAAAATACGGCCTCAGCCTTATACCGTTTTCTATCTGTGTCTGATAAGCTTGATGTTGGCACTTTATCTATTTCCTGGTACATGATATTGGACGCTGCGATTACATCATACCACTCTTTCCAGTTCATAATATTCTTCATCAACCTATCGTAGCGGTTATTACTGGCTACAATGTAGCCCATATTATTAGAAATAAGTGCGTTAAAGGTATTGGCACCGCTATTATCCAGACTAATTACCGAGACACTATTTCCTCTTACTTCTAATGCGGGGAAAAATGCGCGGTCATCGCCATTAAAAAACTGTGGTGTACCTGCTACCTTTGATCTTAGCCGCGAATAGATGCCATTGGTAAATCCTTCCACATCTTCACGTGTTTTCCAAAAGTTATTGCCACTCTGTGCTTCGATAGGCGTTACATTTAGAAATTTTTTGCAGCTCACTGTGCTAAAAACCAGTGCAGCAAACAGAATTATGTATTTTGTATTTTTCATCTGTCTGATTTATTTTAAAACTCAACGTTTAAACCTAATGTAAACTGTTTTGGTGAAGGATAACCTCCTGAATCATCTCTACCCAAACTGGTTACATTCTCCGGGTTGGGGCCAGAGTAACGCGTAATAAAGCCAAGATTTGCGGCAGTAGCATTGATACTTACCCTGTTCATACCAAACCTACTGGTGAATTTTTTATTCAACAGGTAATACACTTTAATTGAATTCAATTTAAAGTACGAACCGTCCTCCTGAAAGGCTGTTTGGTTTAACCTGAAAGGGTCAATAATCCTTGCACGTACAAAATCTAATGGATTAGCATAGGTTGCAATATCGCCTGGTGCTGCCCAATAGTTAAGCTGATCCAGAGGTACCAAAGCTCCCGAACCATTTGGCGAATAATAGTTGCGTAATTGGTTTGCCAATGGATTGTTAATGATATCGCGGATCAGGGTAAATGAAGTGTTAACTTCTAAACTCCAGTTTTTCCATTGCAAATAAGAGGTGATACCACCAGTTACCTGAGGCTGAGAATTACCGGCAATTACTCTGTCATTGCCATCAAGTACATAATTTCCATCCAGGTCGGTAAAAATCGGGTCGCCGGCTTTAAAGTAATTTAAACGTCCATTGGCTCCTACACGATAAGGTAAACCAGTATTGGGGTCGACAGGAACCTGTGCATTAGTTGAATACACACCCTTTGTATTGAATAAATAGTTAGATAGGGAGTTGGTACCTAAACGGTAATAAATATCCTGTCCCAGGCTTGTATCGTAATAAATTAAATCTCTCAGGCCATCAGGCAATTGGGCCAGTACCTCACGGTTAATCGCAAGGTTTGCAGATAGTGTCCATTTAAATGCACTGTTAGGGTTTAAAGGACGGGTTGTAGCCTGAAATTCCCATCCATAATTTACGTTACTGATCTCGTTAGAAGCGATTGATGCAAATGAATTTGTGCTCGAAATATCTTTATACCTGAAAATATTATCATTTTGTTTGTAATAGGTATCGAAAACAAATGAGAAACGATTCTGGAATAAACTAAAATCGAAACCTGCATTATAAGTTGTAGCCTTAGTAGGTTGTAAATCTAAATTTGGCAGGCGTCCAAGATCCAGGATCACGGAGTTAGCATTGTTGTAACGGTTTCCACCAAAGTATTTTCCATAAGCATCAAAAATACCACCCACAGGCTGGATATTTGAGCCATAACTTAAACGGATATCACCATAATCCAGCCATTTAATGTTTTCCATGAACTTTTCTTTATTAAAGTTCCATTTAACTGCAATAGATGGATTAGCAATATAGCGTGCGTTTTCGCCATTGGCAGAATTGGCATCTAAACGATAGTTAAGGTCTAACACATATTTTTGCTTGTAGTTATAAGAAAACGCACCTGCAAAAGCTACACTTCTTGCGTCAGTATAATCAATAGTTCCGCCCAGTGAAGTAAGGTAATCTGTCATATTGGTCAACGGTCCTCTTAACTGATCATTTACTCCTTTTTCGTTCAAAATCGCGTCTGCCTTAAAAAAGCTGGAGTTAATTTCGGTAAATGCGAATAGGTTAAAGGTATGCGAATCTTCTCCGGCAGCATCTTTTAAACCGTATACATATGAAAACTGGTTACGGTTGTAGAGTTTGGTTGCCCGGTCGTTATAAGTATAATATTTAGACTGGTTACCGTTTAAAGCAGCTGGCGAGAAGTTATCTCTGGTATTGGAAGTATTGGTGTAGTTTAAATATGTTGCAATTCTAAAGTTTTTAAACACTTCATATTCGGCGTTAATTGTCGCAAATGTTTGTAATGATTTATTGTCGTTATCTGTTTTTAGCTGTGCAAGTAAGCCGCTCTGTGCCGAATATAATGATGGCGAAGGCAACAAAGTTGATGCTGAGCCCGTAGCTGCCAATCCACTGTTTAACAAACCATTACCACTTCCAACCTGCTGTTTTTGGATTGAATTTTGCAACTGACCATACAACTTAAACTTAGGTGTTGGATTATATTGCATATTCATGTTCAGGTTGTATTTAGAAACACCGGTATTTTCCTGAATTCCGGTTTCGTCATAGGCACCTAATGCAACTTTATAGTTAAAAGCAACATCACCACCTGAAATGTTTACGTTATGCGTTTGGTTAAAAGTATTTCTGTAAAAATAAGATTGCCAATCTGTTGAGTTATTGTAATAGGCATTTAAGCTATCTGCTAAAATTGGCGAAGAGTTGATCATATCAATCGCGTGGTTATAGGTGCTATCATTTTGCAAAATTTGCCAGATACGCAATTGCCTCTCCCCTTTACCACCAATAACAGTACGTAACTGAGGTACCATTGAAAAGAATGCGGCGCCGTTGTAACGCACAATCGGCACTTTTGAGTTACCCCGTTTAGTGGTAACCAAAATTACCCCATAAGCGCCTCTTGATCCGTATAACGCAGTTGCAGCAGCATCTTTTAAGGTTGTAATATCTTCAATATCTTCCGGTGGGATTTGAGAAATAGGCGATATACCCGGGCCGGCTTGTTGAAAACCATAAGAATAATTGGTGTTATCATCAACTGGCACTCCGTCGATTACAAAAAGTGGTGAAGTTGGTGTTAAGAAGCTTGAACTTCCTGCACCAGAAACATTGATATTTGAAATACCACGTAAGGTAATTGATCCTCTAAAACCAGGTGCTCCGGTGTTGTTTTGGATGTTAAGACCAGCAACCTTACCTTGTAAAAGCGACATTACATCACTCGCAGGCTGCCCTTGGATATCCTTACCCGAAATACTTACGGTAGAACCGGTAGATAAAGTCCGGGTTTTGGTTTGATAACCAGCTGTAACCGTTACTTCTTTAAGGGTTTTGTTATCGCCTTGTAAAGTTACATTAATGGTAGTTCTGCCATTAACTTTGATGGTTTGTGTTATATAACTTAAATATTTAAAGGTAATTTCTGCATTTGATGCTACAGTTATCCTATAACGTCCATCTCCATCAGTTTGGCCTAAAACCTTGCTCCCGCTTAAAATGCTTACGCCAGGCATGGTTTCTTTCTTCTGCGATTCACCATCATAAACCGTACCCGTAACAGCAATTTGCTGCTGGGCAAAGGCAAGATTATGCAAACCAAAGATCAATAAAATTACTATGCTGTAAAAATACTTCATTGGAAATATATTTTGTTTTGATTTAGTTTGTTTCATCAGTCGTTGTCAAATTTTGGTTTGTCATTCTTAAACTGGAATATTATCTCCCAATCTCCCTCTTCATAAATCCTGAAATCTAAAGCCACAAAACAGTGAAGTAAAACGGCTCCAAAAGCTTGCCTGTCGAATCTGAATACAACATGCGCAGCCCTGCCATCTGTAGTTGTATATTTTGTTGGATACGCAGTTAAAGGAACAGGATAGGCCACATCAAATTTTACTTTGGTAGCATCTTTTACCATATTGAAACCGTGTAGGAGATTTCCCCAATCAGTTAAGGCAAATTTGTTAGGATCGATAACCTGGGCAAGGGTATCTACAAACTTAAAACTAATACTATGGCCTGAATAGCCTGGTAATCCCTTTGGCAATTTATTAAATACTACTCGTACATCACTTGAGGTTAAAGCCTGGCCAGTTCGTTGTCCGGTAATAAATAATCCAGAAGGACTTATTGAAGTACTTGTTCCCTGACCTGTTATCGGATCGAGCGGCGAAGGCTCGTAAGGACGCTCACGTAATGGTCTTAAGCGAAAGTTCTGAAAATATTTACGCCCACCTGTGTTCGACATTTCTACGTCAAAAACATAGCCCGAATCTGGCTGTGCTTTAATCATATTGGAGTTTGCTTCGGCCCACATTAAAAATTCGCCCGAGTGCGGACGCACTTCAAATAAAGGATGATTTTCAACCACGCGTTTAGCCTCAATTTCAGCTAACGATTTCTCTGTACCATCATAAGCAGTTTTCCACACTTTTACGGGATACAATTTGGTTAATTCAGGCGCAGGTTCTCCACCGAAAGTGCGCATGTTTACAATTTTAAAGTCCAAAGGTCTGCTCGAGTTACCATAGGTAAAATTATTGGTAAACAGCGTGTTTCTTCCCAATGTTGGCTGATATAGGAACTGAGTATATTGGCTATCATTAGCGATAGACAACCTGTTATCGGGTAAATTTTTCTTACACGACACCAATATGCTCATGATGCCCGCTAGCATTATTAATGTACTTAATAAGTATTTATTCGTTTTCATCTTCATAAGGCTATTGATCTAATCTGTAGGTAAATTCATCAAATCCAAAATTGTGTAGGGGAGTTAAAATATTTATGGTTGCATTATTGGTTTTGATATTAATCGCGTTGGTATTGGTGGTTACCCAATTCAGCTGAATACTTGAACCAAACATATCGCTATATTCAAGTGTCGTTGCACCACCACCAACAAATCCCGATGCATTTTCCCTGATAGCTTTTATATGCATTGGATAGTTGGATACTACTGTATTTAATGATATACCGTCTACGCTACCGGCATAATTATCAGTTGTATTATTACCCCTGATGATATATTTTGAAAGCATAAACAATAATTCTGCTGGATCTGCAGTACTTAAATATATAGGGGCTTTTCCTTTAGCCTTTCTGGTTTGATTTAAATATTTAACCGATGCCGCAAAATTTTCGTTTACTGGTGCAAACAGGGTTACTGGTCTATTGGTTAAAGAATCTTTAATCTCGGGAAAACGATTTAATACCAATAAAAGGGAGTCGAAAGTATTGGGTTTCGATTTCAGGTAGTCTATCGCCGATCCCTTAAAGTTTTGCACGGTATTGGTATAGTTGTAATAAGGAGAATCGCTTTTTTTACAAGCACTTAAATAAACACCCAGTACGGCTGATAGCAATAACAGGTTAATTTTATATAATTTCTTTTTCATCATTATATTTTTTTAATGGTTATAAATACCATTATGATCTTCTTAATAATTATTGCCAATATGGATTTTGAGTAACCAGCTGGTTGGCATTGATTACGTCTTGTGATACTGGCCAATATATACCACCAGCGCTCTCAAATTGTCTGAATGTAAGCGGAGTACCATTCTTTCTGATGAAAGTTCCGGACGAATTTTTAAGCCTGTTGTAACGTACGATATCGTACCATCTCCATCCTTCGCCCATTAACTCTCTTCTGCGTTCTTCAAAAATGGCATCTATTAAATTTTTTCCTGATGCAGGATCGTAGGTAATAGGGCCTCTTAAATTGGCGGCTTTGTTTAAGGCAGCAATCGCTTCATCACGCTGGCCAAGCACTGCACAAGCTTCAGCTCTTAATAAAGTGATCTCTTCTATACGGCTAAAAAGCATGGTAGAACTAAATAAAGTTAAATCGCCGGAAGTTTGAGCGGTATAAATAACCTTAATCTTGTTAAAGATTGGCTGCTCAGAAGTGAAATTGTAAAAGTAATTTGTACGATACAAACCCGTAGTTGGGTTAACACTAAACCTTAAATCGCGTGGATCGGTAAATATTTTAAGAATACTGTCTTTTGGTACAAACATTTCTGGCTGGGCTTTCGGAATAAATGGCGAAGCCAATGTCAATTGCTCAATGTGGCCATTTGCAGTTGAAAGACCGTTACCTGCTTCAAATGGGAAACCAACTAATACAGTTGCACGTTTAAAGGCAAATGGACTGTAATAATTTAGATTTTCAGTTAGTGCATCCATATCTAAATACACAATTCCGTTAGAACCACTTCCGTTAGATTTGGTATAGTTATCCAATACAAATTTTGAATAAGTTGCGGCATCCAGATAATTACCCTGCCAGGCTGCAATATGCGCTAAAATGATATAGGCAGATAAACGGGTAAAAATATTTCCATTCCAGCTTGCCCAGCCTGCACCATAATAAAGCCCAGGCAGAATTGGATCATCACCTCCATATTTAAAAGGAACCACCTGTGCTGCCGCTAAAAGCTCAGAAGTGGCAAACTGTAAAACTTTCTCTTTAGATGTTCTTGGCAACTGTACAAAATCGCCATCGTGTGATGAGGTTAACAAAGGCACATCTCCCCAGATCCTTACCATATAGAAATAGGCAAATGCCCTTAATATCCTGGCCTGTGCCACGTCCACATTGTTGTTTATCTGGGTGTAACGTGAATCTAATGGTAAAATCTGCTTAGAACGTTCAATAAATAAACTCGCAGCATTAACTACTGCATAGAACCTGCGCCAGTTGGTTATTCTGTTAATTACAGGATATTGTGCATTTAATTGTCCGGTAACTATCGCTTTAAGATCAGCGCGGTTTGTAATCTGAAAATCGCCCTGACGTAAATCGCCCATTAACCAGTGGGTATTATCAGAAACAGTAGCCGAACGCATCAGGCCATATATAGAAAGTAAGTTTGCACGGGCATCCTCTAATGTTTTCCAGTTGCTTTCTTCTGTGGCTAATCTTATCGATTGTACATCTTCAATTTTCTTACAGGAGAAATTGCCCATACCAACCATGGCCAGTATTAGCACCAGGGTAACCGACCTGCAGATACTAATTTTATAATTAGAATATTTCATATCAATAATGGTATATTTTATAAATCGAGTTTGAAACCTAAAACAAATGTTCGCGGAATGGTGATATTTGCACCGTCGTATATTCCATTGTAATTGATCAGTTCCGGATCAACTCCCGAAAAATCGGTCAGGGTGAATACGTTTAAGGCTGTAGCATATAAATAAGCTCTCCTGATTTTTCCACCGGCTCTTTTGAATAAACCTGTTTTACTAAAATCGTAACCCAGGGTAACCGATCTTAATTTCACGTAAGAAGCGCTTTCTAAAAACAGATCCTGATCGGTCCGGTAAGCATCTACAGGGCTCCATGGATTATATATTGGATAATTTTTCTCGTTGCTAAACGATTGCCATGAAGAAACTTCTTTAACAGAGTTAATATCATTTCCTGCCTCACGGTTCACAAAACCATAACGGGTTGCTTCGTATTGGTTAATGGCTTTTTGTCCTGCCGCAAAAATAAAATTGAAGTTTAAATCAAAGTTTTGGTAAGATAACGTATTGTTCCAACCACCGGTAAATTTTGGCAGTCTATCACCAGTTAATACTTTATCTTTACTGTCGATACGGTTGTCGTTGTTATAATCAACCCATTTCGGATCGCCTGCTTTTAGCGGGATACCATTAAAGGTTCTTCCTGCCGGTACTTCAGCATCGCTGTTATAAATGCCTTCATTAGTATATAACCAATAACTGCCAACGGATTTACCAACCTCTAATTTATTATCGTTTTGATAAATTAACTCATTTATACCTTGAGGTAGAGCCGATAACTTGTTCTTGTTATAGCTTAAATTTAAACCTGTACTCCAGTTTAAACCATTTCTTTGTTGTATGATTGACCCATTAACCAAAAGCTCAATGCCTTTGTTGTTAATATCCATACCAGATTTATATTCAATTGAATAACCGGTTTCAACAGGTACTGGTAAACCAATTACACTGTTTTTATCGTTACGATTATACACAGTTAGAGCCGTGTTCAATCTACTGTTTAAAAATGATGCATCTAAAGTTACACTGGTTCTGTCAGCAAATGGCAAGCTAATTTTGTAACCAATAAAACCACTGTTATATGGGCGATTAATACCCAATAATCCGCCGTATCCAGGAATAGTTGGCTCTTCTTCCCAACCATTTTCAGAGCGATACTGTGGTCCGGCTGCAAAGCGGTCGTCCTGGAAAATCCTTAAGGTCCTGCCCCAGCTTGCATTTAAATGTAAAGCATCAATCGCTTTATTATCTTTTAAAAACTGTTCTTTTAAGTTCCAGTTTGCACTAAATGCAGGTGTGGTTACCCAACGGCTATCTGGCTGGCCATTAGATGCGCCATCTCTCCTAACCAGCGCACTCAGCGTTAACAAATTTTTATAAGAATACTTTGCCGAACCATAGAACGACATTAAGTTGTTACGCTCTTTATCGATGTAGCGGAAAACATAAAAATCATTGTTGGCCAGTACGTTTAAATAGTCAGGGTTATCTGCATTACCAATAGTTTGCCTACCGTCTACGAAGGAAAGTTTAACATAATCATTAGGGCCATTATAAGCTCTTGCATAATTATATTTATAGGTATCTCCCTGCAAACTTTGACCAAGCTCAAAATCAACAACATGATCCTTGTTTATGTCGTATTTATAACTAATAGTATTGTTAAGTGAAACCCTTTGGCTATAACCGAAATAGTTAGAAATATAACTGATACCGGCCAATAAAGTAGATGGAATAAAATAATCTCTTACTCCTTCATTATAGTTAAACAAACCGGTAGTTGAAATCACAAATTTATTAACCTTAGCACTTAGTGTCAGACTTCCGTTCAAAACAGTAGAGCGGTTATTATCAACATTTCTATCATTTTGAGTTAGATAGCTGGCATAAGATTCGGCATTTGGAGAAAGTGGGCTACTTAAATCGGGGATATAACGTGTTTCTGCAAAACGGTCGCGTAAACTTTTATTTCTGGTACGATCTAAACGGGCCGTATTCACAGTACTCGACACAGTAAGCCACTTAAACGGGGCCATATTTATACCGAAAAACAGGTTATAGCGGTTAATTCCCGTATCATCGGCATTACCGGCATTTTTTGTTCCTGAACCAAAAAATCTGAAATTTGCTC
The DNA here is from genome assembly GCA_017745075.1 of Sphingobacteriaceae bacterium. Classification (GTDB taxonomy): domain Bacteria; phylum Bacteroidota; class Bacteroidia; order Sphingobacteriales; family Sphingobacteriaceae; genus Pedobacter. The sequence continues at coordinate 54,237 of JAGIAD010000011.1, forward strand.
TTTCAGTACCGCCTGTAATACCCAGGTCGGCAGAAAATGTCGGCGTATTTTGATAGTAAAGGTCAGTCCAGTTAGACGGGCCAAAATAAGCTACATTAGTAGAATCCCTTAAATAAGATGCCGGGCTGCCGGTTGGATTATATTTTTTATAAAACTGGCTTCTGAAATTATTCTCGTAAACACCATTAATGGTATTTACCTTCGGAGCTGTTACATAACCGAAATAACTATTTAAGCTAATATCCCGTAGTCCGCCTTTAGCATTTTTAGTGGTAATATATATAGCACCATTAACTGCATTCGGACCAAGTTTAGCCAGTTCGAAAGGATCTTTGATAACAGTAATTGACTGGATGTTATTGATATCTATTTGCGACAGTAAATTAGTTGCAGGACCAATCCTGTTGTAATCATACTTTTGTACATCAAAGGCAAATGGATTATCTGCAACCAAAGGCACTCCATTTAAATAAACTGCCGGCTGTAATGCATAAATATCTTTTTTATTAAACAATAAGCCAGATGTTCCCTGAACAATCATACTTTGTTCAGTCCCAGGTTCTCCATTTGGTTCCTGCACATAAACCCCAGCCAAATTGCCTTTAATAATCTGCTGTAACGACAAATTAGGAACCGGCGTGGCCGAACGGATGTTAATTGTATCGCGCACTGTTTTAAATTTCTGCAACGCCCTGATCATTTGCCCGATAGTATCTGTTTTTACAGAAAATGTTGCTGGCTCTTTTTTAACTTTTGTGGTATCCTGCTGAAAAGCAAAATACATACTGTTAGTCCCCTTTACCACTACCGCGTTGGCGTGCAAAGTGTGAGATCCAAAAACAGATAAAAACAAGGCAAAACAAATGCTTGTGTAAATTTTAACCATTTGATTAGTTTTTGTTTGATTTTTTAAAGAAGAAACTCGGTTGCTTAAAAAGTAATTGAGAAATTACCCTTGTTTGTTTTTTTTTGGCATAGCGATGCCCGGTGACAAAAAGTAAAATTTTTGAACATACGAATGAGTTTGGATTAGAATGGTTAATATTAATTCACAGTCCAAATAGTCAGGACCATGAACGGTTAGTTATTGTTTTGTTATACCCTGGTTAGTGGTTATTTTATTAATTAATTACTCCTGTGGTTAGCAGGTTTTTTTGCTCGTACACTAAAAATAAAATATCGGCTCGTTATGGTTTGTTAATGCAAGGTATAGATTAAGAAAGCTGAATTTTTATTTTTTTCAACGCAAACGTTTGCCTAAAAAAATGCTTTAATCCCTTAATTAAAGGCACATAAGTGATCTTAAAACCCATGAAGGTTACATATTTTTATGTTTTTTATAAAAGCGGCATCCTATTATTATGCATTGGGCTTAAAAAAACATTGAAATGACAATTGGAGTTATTGCAAAAATTAATACGTTGTAATCAGATTTTACTTAAGTATAGATTTTTAAATACAACCGGAATTTTTATATAGCGACACTAAAAATTATGGTACACAAACTAAGCGCAAACGTTTGTTTTTTTTGCATACACAAAAGAAATAAAAGTACAAACAGCTGATTATAAATAAATTATAAAACAAAAAAAGTTATAAAACCATTCATGAATTTATTTAAAACAATAAACTTTATTTCCTTTTTTTAGCATAAAATCCTGTCAATCACAGCTTTTGATGCCGCTTCGCAAAAGTCTATTCCGGAATAATCAGGATTGTAACCGCCAATGTAAGGAACAGCCATCATGTAAATCCTTTTGTTCGAAATACCATTTCTATCAACCACCTGAAAATGATCATTTATCGTAATTCCAGGTACTGTTAAAAAGTAGGTATTATCTTCCCGGCTCACCAGATCGTTATGCTTCATCTCGGCTTTTCCGTTTTCGGCCGATTTAAACCTCAATCTTGCAGGGCTCAGTGTTCCATTCCCGATGAGGCTTTTAAACGGAAAATCGTTAAAAGAAAGGTGGGGCTGACCAATACAATCGATAAATGTATTGAAGTGTTGAACCGTTTTTTTTCCGTTTATTTTGTAGTGATAATCTGCACCACCGGTTTTTAGCGGTTCTACTTTGGCATCATCTCCTACAGCAACAATACTTAGTATGCCGGCTTCGTGTAAGGCCAACAGCTCCCTGCACGAGCTTTGAGGCACAAATGCAATTACAATAGAAATTAAAGGCATTAATACTTTTTGCAGACGTTCCATATCTTCTGCCGAAAGGTATTTTGCAGGGTAGTTCATGGCAAAACTTAAAATGGCAAGGGCTTCTTTCCAATAAATGGATTTTCTCTTTTCGATGGATTTATCGGCCTCTTCGTATTCTTTTTTAAAAAGCTCAAAGGGGTCCATCTGTTCCCTATACCCCATCATGGCCTCTACAAAAGCTTCGAGGTTCATCTCTTTGATCTGTTCATAAAAAGCAGGATCTTTTTTAATGAATATTTCTTTGAAATTCTTTTCAAACACAAAATCCAACGGCAAAAAGCCCCCGTTCCTGGCTATGCTTTCATGGATTTCCGCCTTGCTCAACGTTTCATCCTTGCCCAGGTGCGAATCCTCTAAATGAAACCTGATGGCCGGTAGAAGCCCGCTTCTCGAATGCATTACAATCTTAAAACCATCGCTATCAGCATTATACGAGTAACTATTATCTTCATTATGGGTAAATTTTCCATTTACTCTGGCCAGGGTTCTTAACGCATCAATTGCTGTTAACGATGACCCCATAATACCTACGGCATGATCTAACTTTAAAGCAAGTTTTTTGGGTGGGTAAGGCGAATCAAAATAATTGGGAATTTTACCTTCGTATTTCTTTGGCCAGTTATGGCCGATGCATATAATTACCTGATCGAAATAGGCTTTATTTTTGTTTTTAACGCAAACAGTTACCTTATTCTTTTTTGGATAATCAATAATATCTTCTACTCTGCAGTTTAAGTATACTTTGGTTCTAATGCCTTTTTTTAATGCAGCATTTTTCAATAAATTAAATTGGGCAGATAAATATTCACCAAAAAATAGCCTCGGAAGCACCTTATATTCGTTAAATTTCTCTTCGTTAATGTCGAATTTTTTTAAGATCGCTTTTGGCGCAATTTTTACCCAATCTTCTATAGAATTATAGATAATCGGAATTTCATTATCCGATACATTGGTAATATGCTCTACATTGGCTCCCTCGGCACTGTAGGGCATACCGGCCCCCAGGTAATCTTTCCTCTCGAATATGGTAATTTCATAATCTGCAGTAAGTGGTTCGGTTAATCTCTTATACATGAAAAGACCGCTTGGGCCACCACCAATAATTGCGATTTTCTTTTTTACTGTTTTCTTATCCATTTATAGTTGATAAAATCGTAAAAACGGAAAATTGTTTTGGTTGCAGTAGAATAAGTCAGAAAGTCGGGAGTCAGAGGATTATATTGCAACAATGTGGATGATGGAAAATGTAAGAGGGATGACGGAATTGAGTGAACGAGAGAATACTCTTTAAGTGTTACATCCTAGAGTAAACCTGTTTAAATAGATTTCTCCACTTCATATTGTTCCGGTCGGGATGACGACCATTCTGTTTGAGTTGTCATCCTGAGCGCAGTGAAGGATCTTTTTAAGACCAACATTCCGGAATAATACCAAAGATACTTCACCCTCTGTGCTTTCTTTGTGTTCTCCATGGTAAAAAAACAAAGAAAACCATAAAAGCCAAGAACCTATTTTGATTAATGCTGTTAAAAGATGAGGGAGTTTGCCATTTGGAGTTACCCAATGAACGATTAAACCAATCTAACAAATAACCAGTGAACTAATGACTAACGCATCAATGAACAATTTAAAACTATACATGATCCTGCTCGGCTCGAAAGCCCCGAAACGAAATGTAGAGCAGCACGATTATTTCTTCGGCATTGCACATTCACTTAAGGATCTTGTACCTGAAATTAAAGCATTTTGGCCAGGAACCGGTACAAGTTTGCATATTGATGGCTGGCGGGAAGTAAATAAGGTAGATGATTACGAAATCAGTATTAAGCCAAGGGAAGTGCATACACCGCTTTCCTTACATAAATTGTTCTTTATCAACCTTGGGGGCTATTTATCCAACAAATTGTACGAACAGCATCACATTGTACTGTCGGTTCATGATGAAAGGGCTAAAGCTATACAGGATGCCAAGAAAACTGTGTTTTTTAAAACCAATTCGGCAAAAGGGGCCAATTCCCATATCGACGAAAAATATGGCATCGACGTAGATGATATTTATAAAATCGAGGATATTTTAAGCGAAGAGGCCAAACAGAAATACCATATCGAAATAAAACCATCTTCAGGATTACCTGAAGATGAGATTCATTTGGGTTATTTTAGGCTGGATAAATTATGAGTAATTACTTTTTAGCGAGGCTTTTTAACCAAGCTACCAGGTCGTAGGCTGCTTTATCATTTTCGAAGCCCATTTCTTTTGGCAAACGACCATTTACATATTCATTGTACAACCATGGATCGGCAATGGCAACTACATTTCCTTTACCAAATTTGGTAGTAGCGATAACCGTTGCACCTGCTGCATTTTTCAATACTGGTTTTGCACTGTTTTTGGTATCGATTGAGCACACGTCCTTCATAAATATTTTTTTGGCTGTCTTAAATACCGTATTATTTTTTATGGCAATACCGCCATCTTCAAAATGTGCATCATCAATTACATGGTTTTGCATCTCGTTGGTAAAATGCATACCAAATACATTGGCAAGTTTATTAAAATGCGGTAATTCTACATTGGCGCTATCGTTGGCAAACATCACCAATACCCCACCCTGCTTTACCCAGGCTGAAATAGCAGCAATATGGCTGGCCTCAATGTAATTCGGTTTAGGGTTTTCTTTCGGACGATCGGGATCTACAATTAAGTAAACATCACTTCCTTTTAAATTGGCCAGTGTTGGTGCGGTTTCAAGCGAATCCAGTTTAAATCCCTGCTTTTTAAATACTTCACCAAGAATAGAAAAACCACTCATTGCCCGCTCACTCCACATGTAATGAAAACGGATTTCTTTACCCTCTTTATCTTTACGGGTTTCGCGGTTAAAGAAATAATCTAAAGTAACGGTTTGTGCGCTCGCCAGAATAGATGAGCAGATTAAAGAAGAAAGAATGCAAACTCTAAAAAGCATTTTCATAAACATATATGGTTAAATTGTAACTCAAGTAGTATCTCCAAAAGTATAAAATTTAACCATAATCGGATTGTTGTAATTAATTTAAAGTGGCATCATCAGCTATAAAACTTGTTTTAATATCAAACTAAATTGATTTAACATAATAAAAAAAATACGCTGGTGCTTAAAATCAATGAAACAGGCTAGAGCCAATGCAGGTAATCATGCTCCCCATCATTTTTTTTCTTATTTACTTTAAGCCGCCTTCTATAGAGCGCCACTAAAAAGAAAGCAATGATCAGAAGACTAGCCCCTATCTGCGCTATACTTTCTAAATCGAGTTCTGACATATTGTTTGATTTATTAGGTTTAACGATTAATACACATCTGTTCGCCTTTAGCCGTGATGGCTACCGGACTGCTTGCCATAAATCCCTGAGGCACCTTAGGGGCTATCCAGGTAGATTTGGGTGGCAAAAACTCAACCTTCTCTGCAGTGGTAATAAAGGCATCTACCGTCATTGGAAAAAGAGAAAAACCAATCGATGTTTCATTACTGTTCAGCGCTGCAAGAAATTCAGCCCACTTGCCATCCGGAAAACAGATCAGTCTTTCATCTTCCTTGGAGTTATTGATACCGAGTACTGCCGATAGGATTTTATCCTGTAAAATCACTGTATCAGGCAGTCCTGACAATGCCATAGAAGCTTTATTTAAATCCAGTTGATACCATTCACCCTTAAAACAAAGACCTAACCTGTTCTTCCTGTCAGGTTTATAAGCCTTGTTATTGGGTATTTTTGAGATATAATAATACTGTTGCAGTTTTTCCATCAACAAGGCATCAGAAATATTTACACCGGCAACCACCCTATGAAAGGCACCTATTGAAATTACATCTTCAGAAACAAATAGCGAACTGATGTGCTGGGGAATACTTTTCTGTAGTGAACAGGCTGCTTCCAACCGGTGATGGCCGTCGGCAAGGTAAACTGCCTCAAGTTTCATAAATTCGCCGACAAATTTTTCGACCACATCTTCTTCCAGCACCTGATAAAGAAAATGTCCCATCTGCGACCATTCGCTTGGCACAGGTTCGCGTGTACGCAGCACAAAATCAATCAGGGCATCTAAAGTTTTGTTCTTTTTATGAACCAATAAAATAGGCGATTTTTGCATTTTCTTATTTCTGCGGTCTATTTTAAGCGATTCTACTTTCGACGATACCGTTTCTTCATGTCTTTTAATTGCATTTACAGCTGTTTGGGAAAGATCGATGTCTGCCCAGATTCCCCTCATTATATCAAATTCACCATGAAATTCATAAACATAAATAGCCGGTCGATCTTCTAAAGGACATCCGAATAAATGGAGCAGGTCTTCAAAAGAAAGCTGCTCATTTTTATGCACGCCGCCTTTTACCTGATCAGAAATCATCAGGTCGAATATGTCTTTGCCAGGCTGTAATGCCTTTAATGGTGAAATTTTTATCATCTTGTGGGCTTATTCTAGTTCGAAAACGGTTTTATCGCTGTATATTTTTTCAAAACTGGCCATGGCATTTACCAGAACTTCAACACTCGATAATGGAAGTGCATTGTAAAGTGAAGCCCTAAATCCGCCAACTGTTCTGTAACCTCTTATACCTACAATACCCTGATCTGCTGCGAACTTTAAGAATCCGGTTTCTACCTCCTTATTAACAGCCAAAAAAGTAACGTTCATCCTCGAGCGGTGCTCAACGGTTGCCGTACCGTAAAAAAGAGGATTGCGGTCTATTTCAGCATATAATAATTTTGCTTTTTCTATATTTCTTTGCTCTATCCCGCTTACACCACCCTGATCTTTAAGCCATAATAAATTGAGCATAGCTACATAAATGGAAAAAACGGGCGGCGTATTGTACATGCTCATATTATCGCGGAATACGCGGTAGTCCATCATGGAGGGGATTTCTTTTTTTGCCCGGTCAAGAAATTCATTTTTAGCGATAACGAGGGTCATTCCGGCCGGTCCCATATTCTTTTGGGCACCCGCGTAAATAAGGTCAAAATCGTTAATGTCAATTTTTCTGGAAAAAATATCCGACGACATATCGCAGATCACCGGAACACCTGTAGCTGAAAAATCAAATATCTCTGTTCCTTCAATGGTATTGTTTGAAGTATAATGGATGTAAGCAGATTGGTTATCGATATGAAACTGACCGGGTATATATGCATAATTTTTATCTTTCGATGAAGCCACCACCTCTACTTCACCAAATAACCTGGCTTCTTTAATGGCTTTCTGTGCAAAATAGCCCGTATCAAGATATGAAGCTTTTTTTCCTGCAGTCAAAAAATTCATCGGAACCATGGCAAATTGCGTACTGGCCCCACCCTGTAAAAAAAGCACTGAATAGTGATCAGGAACAGACAACAATTCGCGCACCAAAAGCTGGGTTTTAAGCACCACATCTTCGAACTCTGGCGATCGGTGTGAAACTTCTAAAATAGATAAACCCATTCCGTTCCAGTTGATTACCGACCGGGCAGCTTGTTCCATTACCGATGCTGGCAATATACATGGGCCAGCACCAAAGTTGTGTTTTTTATACATGATAAAATAATATTCGGTTAAACTAATTCCATGTAAAGATCAGTAGTTAAGCAGTTTATACCGAAACAACCTTTTTTTTTGATAAAAATTATTTTTATCAAGCCCTAAACTTTACAAAAATTTGGTTTAAAGAATCAAAAAAACAAGGCCACAGAATATAATTTTTATTGACCTCTTCCATTCCCCTCTATTATTGTAAAAAATACACTAAGTATGTTTTTAAAAAACAATCATAAATAAACTTAATTACATCTTATTTTAATTATTTTTAGCCCTTACAAAAGCGAACAAAAAAGCGACAATTATACACTAAGTATTTACATGCAAACCCAAAAAATTGATCAGACCGACATCGAAATCCTCAATCTGTTACAACGTGATGGATTGCTAACCTATAAAGAAGTTTCGGGCAAGCTTAGAAAAAGCATGACCCATATTGTAGAGCGTATTAAAAAACTGCGCACAAATGGCTACATCAAATCAACGGTGGCCATTGTAGACATTGATAAACTAAGGTCGCATTTTATAGCTTTTCCACACATCCAGCTTACCATGCATTCAGAAGATATTGTGCGGGCATTTAAAAACGAAATGGAAAAATACCCGGAAGTAATGGAATGTTACCACCTCACCGGTCATTTCGATTTTATGCTTAAGGTAGCCATGCCCGATATGGTTTCTTATAACAATTTCCTCAGGGATAATATAGGTGCATTGGCCTACATAGGAAACATACAGAGTTTCTTGGTACTCAACCAATCAAAAGCTGAAACAGCATACGCATTATAGGTTGATTAGTTCATTAGCCATTGGTTCATTAGCCATTGGTTCATTAGTTCAATTGTCATTGGCTTATTGGTAATTGGTTAAGCGTGGTATTCATTTGTTGCTTCCAGATCTCATTAGGGAATTCCCTAACGTTATCTGATAGTAGTTTCTGGCAGCGCAATAATCAGCACATCCCATTCCCCTCTCCCAGAGGGGTGTCCGCAGGACGGGGTGTTCTGAAAACGTGGCGGCAGATGTTACCATCTGCTGCTTCCCAGGTTTAATTAATGAATGATCTAAACCTGTAAGATGGTAACACCTGGCAGCACGAAAAACAGCCAACTGAAAATTGCCGATTGCTAACTATTTATTCCCATGGCATACAAAATAATATTTACCCCGAACTTGGTATTATCCTCTGCCAAAAAACGTTTGTTCCTGAAATCGTAATCCCATTCGCAGCCATAATCTTTATTGCTGTATAACACCCCGATACGGTTATTTATGGTAATGGCTTTCAGGTAATCGTGCACCAGGTCGTCTCCCCAGCCGTTTAATTCAAAAGAAGTGGTTGGCGGGCCTTTCTCAAACTTAAAAAAGGAATTATAAATGCCGTGGTTGTTCGGAATCTTTTTTAATGCCTGTGGCCCAAACAGGTTGCTCATCTGTGTTTCGAAAGAACGTGCAAACAAACCGTCGATATCATGGTTGCAGTCGTCGACAAAAACAAAACCACCATTATGCACATAGGTTTTAAAATTTACGGCTTCCTGCTGGCTAAACTGTACCAATTTATGCCCGCTTAAATAACAAAAGGGATATTTAAATAAATCGCGACTTCCCAGTTCCACAATCTTCTCTTCTTCATCTAAAGGGATGGTGGTATACTCCAGAAGAGAATTTAAGAGATTGGAAGGCATGCGTTGATCGGTATCCCAGTCGCCCGAATTATACTTTATCCTCGCAAACGTAAATTTAGTTCTTTGCATCACCCTAAAATTACCTTCATTTTTTATAAATCGGTCTTTTTACATCAATTATCTTGTAAATTTTTTGATATTCTTTACACAAGGCTAAAAACTATCTGTCAATATGCCCTATATTGAAGCACTATATCGTAAAACTAAAAAATCAACCGTTTTGGAGCATTCAGAAAGCAAGCTAAAAATATTGATCGATAAGATCTCCCTGTTAAAAAGCGAAATACAAAAGGTAATTGTGGGTCAGGACGTGATCATTGAAGAAATGCTGATCGCTCTAATGGCCGGCGGACATTGTTTATTGGAAGGTGTACCGGGTCTGGCAAAAACTTTAATGGTTAGAACGATGTCGCAGGCTTTAGACCTTTCTTTCAGGAGGATCCAGTTCACACCCGATTTAATGCCTACCGATATTGTGGGTACTGAGATACTGGAAGAAGACCATGCAACGGGAAAACGTTTCTTTAAATTTAATAAAGGGCCTTTATTTGCCAACATTATCCTGGCAGATGAGGTAAACCGTACTCCACCAAAAACACAATCGGCATTATTGGAGGCCATGCAGGAGTTTGAAGTAACCTATGGTGGACAAACCTATCCGTTAGACCGCCCGTTTTTTATCCTCGCTACCCAAAACCCAATTGAACAGGCCGGAACTTATCCCCTGCCCGAAGCACAGTTAGACCGTTTTCTGTTATATATTAAAATCGGTTATCCTACCGCAGCCGAAGAAACACAGATTTTAAGCAGTACCACAGGCAGCAATAAGGCAGTAATTAACCCGATTATCGGTGCAGAAGAAATCAAAGAACTTCAGGCCATTACCCGCGAGGTAAGCATCAGCAACGATCTGGTTACTTATGTAAGTGAGCTCATCCGCGCCACCCGGCCTGATACCACCACCGTAAATTTTGTAAAAGAATGGGTACGTTGGGGTGCTGGTCCGCGGGCCGGACAGGCACTCATTTTAACAGCCAAAGCAAGAGCCTTGTTTAAAGGCAGATATGCCGTAATTTTAGAAGATTTACAGGCCATGGCCTACCCCGTGCTACGCCATAGGGTATTGATGAACTTTAAAGCAGAGGCCGAAAACGTATCTTCAGATAAAGTAACCGACGAACTGATCAAAGCCATTTCGAAACCCAAAGCCAATATTTAATGAGTAAGCTGCTCGATCCTAAAATATTGATGGCCATCAAAGACCTTTCATTATCGGCCAAAATGACCATCGATGGTTTTATGAACGGCATTAATAAAAGTACCGTAAAGGGCCCGGGATTGGAGTTTAGCCAATATAGAAGTTATCAACCCGGCGACGATCTTCGATCGCTCGACTGGAAAATGTTTGCCCGCTCAGACCGTTATTACATCCGCGAATCGGAGGTAGAAACAAATATTGCCGTGCGCATTTTAATTGATGCCAGTGCCTCAATGAACCATAGGGATGGCGATTTTACCAAGATCGATTATGCCAGGTACCTCGGTGCTTCTTTAGCTTACCTTGCTAATTTACAAGGCGATGCTGTTGGCTTGTATGTACTGAAAAACTCCGGTATTTTCTCGATGACCCCCAAACAGGGTTACCAGCATCTGGCCCGGCTGTTTTATCAGCTGGAGCAAATCCATCCGAATGGTACATTTACCAAACCCATTCACTATAAAGAGTTATTTGCCGGCGCCCAAAAACGGGAATTGCTGATTTTCGTTACCGATCTTTATCAAAAAGACGACGAAATGATCAAGCTATTGGATACCCTCAATACTTTAAGGCACGAAACCGTAGTTTTTCACGTATTATCCAGAAACGAACTGGATCTTGATTTTAAGGGCTATAGCACTTTTGAAGACCTGGAAACCGGCGAAACCATCCAGATCGATCAAAACAAAGCAAGAACCAATTATCAGAACAAGCTTAATGTTTACCTGGAAGAAACCAGGATAAAGCTGCTGGACAGAAGGATTTTTTACCGTACCATCACTACTGACGAACCATTGGATCAGGCATTAAGAGATTTTTTAAAACAAAGAAACAAACTTAAAATTTAACATTGCATTTTTTATATCCCATAAGTTTATTTGCGCTTGCAGGCATAATTGTCCCGCTCATTATACACCTGTGGAATGTTAAACAGGGTAAAACCATTAAAATCGGGAGCATTGCCTTGCTGGGTGAAAGTTCAAGTGCCAGTTCGAAAAGTTTCAAAATTAACGATTGGCTTTTGTTTGTTCTGCGCTGCTTACTTTTGGTGTTGCTGGCGTTTCTCCTGGCACGACCTTACCTTAAAAGAACGATCACTGGAAGTAATAAAAATGGATGGATTTTAGTAGACAAAAACATTTTTCCTCAGGTTTTTAAAACGCATCAAAAAACCATCGATTCATTGTTGAAAAAAGGTTATGAAATGCACGATTTTAATATAGATTTTAAACCATTAACCTTAAAAGACACCCTCAATAACGAAACAAAACAGGTTAATACCTTAAATTATTCAGCATTATTCAGTGCGGCCAATCAGTTTCTTGCGCCGGGAGCTAAAGTTTATTTTTTTGCCAACCAACGCTTAAACCGCTTTGGTAACGAAATACCCACTGTAAATTATGCGCTGAACTGGATTCCTTTAAAGCAAAGCGACACTTTAAGCAATTGGATTGCCACTTATGCCGGGAAAAAATATGAAGCGAAATCCAATCCATCCAGTACGACCTATCAAGCCTTGAATTCATCTGACAGGGAACCGATATCAATAGTAATATATGAAAACCCGGGCGCTACAGACCGTAAATACCTGATTGCAGCCTTAAAAGCCATTGAAAGTTTCACCGGGCGGAAAATGATCATCAATGGAGCTGCAGAAAAAGCAAACATTGGTTTTTGGCTGTCGGATAGTCCGGTTTCTGCAGATTTCAGCTCATCAATTGCATCTGACGGATCATTATTTCAATACGAAAACGGTAAGCTGGTGACCTCAGCATCCTTTATTAACCTGTATGGCCACCAGATTAAATTAAGTAAAAGAACTGAAGCCAATCATGATGCAGAAAAAATATGGACCGATGGTTTTGGCAATGCAATTTTGACCAGGGATAAAACTCATAATTTAAACATTTTTCATTTTTACAGCCGCTTCAATCCGCAATGGAATGAGCTGATTTGGGACGGATTATTTGTGAAGGCATTAATGCCGATCGTAATCGGAGATAAAGACCCGCATGATTTTGGTTTCGAAGACAATGCTGCCGACCAAAGAACAGTATCCATTAAACAGAAAGCGGTAATTGAGGCCAACAAAACTGTTTCGGTAACCAAAACTACCCAAAATAAACCTATCGGAACGGTAATTTGGGTTGCTGCATTTTTAATTTTTGGAGCCGAACGTATTTTATCATTCAGAAAAAAAGCCAATAATGTTAAAAACTGAAGGACGAAACTGGATACGGAACCTGAGGATAAAGTGGATCAGTTTTTACCTGATCGGCACCATTGCCAGTGCCTTGGGTATTGCCTTGCTTTTATCGGTTACAGGTTTTTATCTATTACACTTACCTGCGTGGATTTTTGCCGTTATTTTCACCATTGTTGCCGCTATTTTATTATTCAGTAAACCGGTTTGGCGAAGTACTGACTTTGATGTTTCGAGGTTTCTTAATAACCGTTATCCCGAACTGGAAGAAAGTGCCGATTTACTGCTTCAAAGCGAAACAGAATTATCTGCACTGCAACAACTGCAACGCAATAAAATAGAAAACGTTATCTCAAATTTGGCGCAGCCAAAAGAACCCTTTAAAAGGCTATATTTTGGGTTGGTCATACTCGCTGTAGCGCTTTTGATAAGCTTTGGAATTACAAAAATCCCACAGATCAACAAAACAGGTTCCATCACCGAAGAGACCAAAAATCCTGTGTCTGCGATAAAGGAAAATATACCGGCAGAGATATCAACTTTCAGTGCCACTATTATTCCGCCGGCCTATACCGGAAAAGGGGAACGGAAACAAAAACAGTTTACCATTTCGGCCGAAACAGGTGCTACAGTGAATTGGAAAATCGAGACGAACATTGGCATTAAAAAGTTAAAGCTTATTTTTAACGACAATGAAATAGCACAGCCAAAAGCCTTAAATACAGCACATACACAATGGGCTTTCAGTAAAACAATACATAAATCAGGCTTTTACCAGCTGGATCTTGATGGCAAAAAATCAGACCTCTACCAGATTGAAGTTATTCCGGATCTGCCGGTTACCATTAAAATTACCCAGCCAAAACAGCATACTACAATTGATATCGGTCAGCCGCAAAAATTTAACCTCAATGTATCGCTTACTGATGATTATGGCATCAACGATGCTTTTATATCGGCAACCCTGGCCAGTGGAAAAGGCGAAGGCGTAAGTTTTACCGAGAAAAAACTCTCTTTCAATACGAATTTCGACAATAAGAAAAACATAACACTTGGCAAACTGATCGATTTAAAAAGTCTTGGCATGAAACCTGGCGATGAACTCTATTTTTTCATTAAAGCCATGGATAACCACGGCCAATCGAGCCGCTCGGATGTTTATTTTGTTTCGATAGTAGATACTGCTGAGTTGATGAGTTTAGCAGGCATGACCAATGGTGTTAACCTTGTTCCCGAATATTTCAGGAGCGAAAGGCAGATTATTATCGATACCGAAAAGTTATTGAAAGAACAATCAACATTGCCCGCTACTACTTTCAAAACCAGGAGTAACGACTTAGGCATTGATCAGAAGCTATTAAGGCTGCGATATGGGCAGTTTTTGGGTGAGGAAAATGAGACTGAAATCGGCGGTGATCATGACGACCATGATGAACATGCCGGGCACAAAAGCGGAGAAGAAAAATTTGGTGATGTTAGCGCAATTACTGACAAATATGCGCATAAACATGATATTGCTGAAGATGCCACCTTTTTCGAACCCGAAATGAAAGCACAGTTAAAAGCCGTTTTAACCGAAATGTGGAATGCCGAACTGCGTTTACGAACCTACAAACCACAGGAAGCCTTACCATACGAATATAAGGCATTGAGATTGCTCAAAGACCTGCAACAGAAATCGCGGGCCTATGTGGCCAAAACCACGGTTAAAGTTTCGGCTTTAAAACCAGAGAAACGTTTAAGTGGCGAGCTGGATAAAATTACACAGCCGGTGCAGAAAATGACCTTCGAACAAAAAGAAAAGCGAACAGCATATTTAAAAACAGTGCTTGCCTTACTGGAAAACAGAAAAACCGGTAAAAATTTTAACGAACAAGACCGGTTCTTGCTAGGCGAAACAGAAAAATACATGATCGGTGCCGCTGCAGATCATCCCTCAACCTATTTAAATGCCCTCACAAGTTTAAGAAAGCTAGGCGAAGCAGGTAAACCAATGCCTAAAGATATTGATATGGTACAGCAGGCGATACAGAAAATGATCAATGTTGAACCGGCCAAACCGCAGGCACAAAATGCCGTGCCAGCTTCGGTATTATATCAAAACTATTTTAATAACCTAAATAAAGCAGGCAGATAGATATGGAATTTAAATACATTACTATGCTTGCCGGTTTATTACTCATGGCCTTTTTGCTCTACAAAGAGCTGCGCCGGCCAAATCGGACCAGGTTAACATGGCGGATTTTAGCGAATATTGTTGCTGTTGGCTGTTTTGTGCTGTTAATTGTGCCGATCAGGTATGAAACACATATCAAACAAAACCCTGATGAAATTATTTTACTCACCGAAGGTACAAACCCCGATTCTGTTGCAAAACTAAAAGGGAAAAAATATGCACTTCCACCAGTTGACCTAAAAAATGAGAAAGCCACAATCCTCCCTGATCTCTCTTATTTCTTAAAATCGAATCCCAATATCCGGAAAATAAATATTTACGGTTACGGTTTAAGTAAGGGCGATCTGGAAAATCTCAAAGGCTATCAGGCTAATTTTCATCCCTCAGTAAGCCCAAGTGGCATTATTGCGGTCAATTGGCCCGATAAATTAAAAACGAGTGATGTTTTAAACGTTCAGGGAACTTACCAAAACACTGGTAATCAAGCAGTAAAACTTGTACTCAGAGGCTTAGGCAAATCAGTAGACTCCACAACTATTGAAGCGGGATCGAATAAAACCTTTTCGTTTAAAACCAATCCCAAACAAACAGGCAAAGCCGTTTACGAATTAATTACTTTACAAAAAAACGATACCCTGGCAAAAGAACCTGTACCGGTTCAGGTTGGCGATCAGTCACCAATGAAAGTGCTTATCTTAGCGTCTTTTCCTGATTTCGAATATAAATTTCTGAAAAACTGGCTTTACGAAAATCAATATCCACTGGCTTTCAGAAGTCAGATCAGTAAAAACAAATATGCTTCCGATTTCCTGAATATGGATAGTGTGAACCTTAACCAGATCAATGCCGGAGCTTTAAAAAAATTCGACATCCTGATCGTTGATGAAGAAGAATTGGCTGCCATAAGCCCCATAGAAAGATCTGCGGTAAATATTGCCGTTAATAACGGAATGGGTTTATTGATCAGGACAACAGGCTTAAAACCTTTAACAACGCTTAGTGCTCAATCCAATCGCTTCGAAATTCCAGCCTTAAAAGGAAAAATGCTTAATCTAATTCTTACAGAAGACAATTTCAGGCTTAGTCCCTTACCGGTTGAACAAGGATTATTTTTAAGGCCAAGCCAGAATGAGCAGTCAGTTATTACCGATGTCAGCGGAAAAACATTATTAAGCAGCAACATCAACGGTTATGGCAAAATTTTGATCTCCAGCATTTCTTCAACATACAATTGGATACTTTCAGGAGAAAAAACTGATTACGCTGCCTATTGGTCAAAAGTTTTGTCAAGCGCAGCAAGAAAGAGAACCGACATCCAATCGGTTAACATTATTCCGCAATTTCCTGTTGTTAACCAAAGAATGAGGATCATTACAGATTTATCTGTTGCGGGTAAATCACCAGGCTTAACAATCGATGATGTTCAACTACATCCGAGGCAAAATATGGAATTACCTTTTCAATGGGATGCCCTTTATTGGCCACAAAATGTGGGCTGGACTAACCTACAGGTAAATCAGGCTATTGAACAGTTATATATTTACAGGAAAAATGATTGGCAAGCGCTGAAATATCAACAAACATTAAACGATACCCACCGGTTTATCAAAAACCTGAGCAGAAACACCAATAAAATACAGTTAACAGATACTGTAATAATAGAGGAAGTATCAGTTTGGTGGTTTTTTGCCGGATTTTTACTGGCCGCCGCATTTTTATGGTACGAAGCCAGGATTCTGGCTGTTTAATCAAAAATCGTCATCTCGACTGAAGCAAAGCGGAATGGAGAGATCTAACAATACACTTCTTAATATAGATTTCTCCGTTCAGCCGCTGACGAAACCTGTATAACAAGCATACCATAAGTAAAAAAACAAATGCTTAAATCAGCGCCTTCAGTCGAAATGACGTAAATAGAAAAGAAAAGACGCTAAAATATGTATTCACATATGGCAAAAAATACCTTTTCACTAAAAACACCTTCTTTTCTGCTTTGAAACTAAAATGTTATACTCTATTTAACCTTTTTAGCTCCAAAATTGGCTATATTGACGACTCAAACTAACTAAATTCAACCAATTGAAAAGAAAAGATTTCCTCTACTTAACCGGAATGGGTATGGGTGCCTTACTCCTTCCCGATCTTTCTGCATTCGGAACTCCAATAGACCCTTTACAGGCTTTAGATGGAGTGGATGTAAAAATTAAAAAGGAGCTCGCCGATGTAGCCCTCAACGCTGCAAAATCGAAAGGTGCAACCTATGCCGATATCCGTATCGGTCGTTACCTGAACCAATTTGTGGCCACACGCGAAAAACGGGTTCAAGGTGTTGCCAATACCGAATCGTACGGTGTAGGCATCCGTGTGCTGGCCAATGGTTGCTGGGGTTTTGCCGCAACCAACAATGTATCCAAAGATGCCATTGCCAAAGCAGCCGAACAGGCTGTTGCCGTTGCAAAGGCCAATGCCAAAATACAGGGAGAACCTGTTCAGCTTGCCCCTCAAAAAGGTTATGGCGAGGTAAGCTGGAAAACGCCTATCGAAATCAATGCTTTCGAAGTTCCGGTAAAGGAAAAAGTAGACCTGCTGCTGAATGTAAATGATGTAGCCATGCAGAATGGGGCCAATTTTGTAAACTCCGTTATTTTTGCCGTTAACGAACAAAAATACTTCGCCTCTACTGATGGTTCGTATATCGATCAGGATGTTCACC
Source organism: Sphingobacteriaceae bacterium (assembly GCA_017745075.1). Taxonomy (GTDB): domain Bacteria; phylum Bacteroidota; class Bacteroidia; order Sphingobacteriales; family Sphingobacteriaceae; genus Pedobacter. The sequence goes on from JAGIAD010000011.1 coordinate 72,042, forward strand.
GCATCTATCCAACTTTTAATGTAACCAGGGTTGACCGCGAATCGGGTAAATTTAAAACCCGTAATGCATTAAGCGCACCAAGCGGAAAAGGTTATGAGTATATGCACGCCCGCCCTGAAGATAAAGTTGCCGGCATTGTAACCCGTTACAAAGGCAGTTACGACATGCTCGAAGATGTGAAAGAAGCAGCCCGTGTAGCTAACGAAAAGGTAAAAGCAAAATCGGTTGAACCGGGTAAATACGATTTGGTATTGGATCCTTCGCACCTTTGGTTAACCATCCACGAATCTGTTGGTCACCCGACCGAACTCGACCGTGTTTTAGGTTACGAGGCCAACTATGCCGGTACCAGTTTCCTTACTTTAGACAAATGGGAATCGAAAAAATTCAAATTCGGAAGCGATAAAGTAAATATCGTGGCCGATAAAACCCAGGTAGGTTCTTTAGGTGCCGTGGGATATGATGATGAAGGGGTAAAATGCAAAAAATGGGATCTGATCAAAGACGGTATACTGGTAAGCTATCAGGCCATCCGTGATCAGGCACACATTATCGGTTTAACCGAATCGAACGGCTGCTGTTACTCACAGGGCTGGGATGATGTACAGTTCCAGCGCATGCCAAATGTTTCACTTCAACCTGGTAAAGAAAAACTAAGTGTTGACGACATGATCAAAAATGTAGAAAAAGGCATTTACATTATCGGCGATGGCAGTTTTTCTATCGACCAGCAGCGCTATAATTTCCAGTTCGGCGGACAGATCTTCTATGAAATCAAGGAAGGTAAAATCGTTGGAATGCTTAACGATGTGGCTTACCAGGCCAATACACAAGAGTTTTGGAACTCCTGCACAGCGATCTGCGATCAGAGTGATTACCGTTTAGGTGGCTCATTTAATGACGGAAAAGGTCAGCCCTCTCAAAGCAGTGCCGTTTCTCATGGCAGTTCTACAGCACGGTTTAATGGAGTTAATGTTATCAATACAGCAAGAAAAATATAATTATGGCCATATTAAGTAAAGAAGAAGCCCAAGCGATATTAAAAAAAGTAATCGGTTTTTCTAAAGCCGATTACTGCGAAGTAAGTTTAAGCGGTTCAGATGGTGGAAACATCCGTTATGCACGTAATGCCGTATCTACCGCCGGACAGATCAGTACCATGAGTTTAGGGGTAAGCTCAACTTTCGGAAAAAAAACAGGTACAGCAACCATCAACGAATTTGATGATGCTTCTCTGCAGAAAGTGGTAAAAAGAGCAGAAGAACTGGCTATGCTGGCTCCAGAAAATCCTGAGTTTATGCCACCTCTCGGTCCGCAAACATTTGCTGAGTCGAATACATACAATGCAAAAACTGCTGCCATTACACCCGATACCAGGGCCGAAATGGTTGGAAAAAGTTTAAGCGTATCAAAAGCGGCAGGTTTAGATGCTGCTGGTTTCCTCGAAAATGCAACCCGGTTTAATGCAATCATGAACTCCAAAGGCCTGTTTGCTTACAATAAGGGTACTGATGTTTCTTTTTCTGTAACCGTTAGAAACAAGCAAGGAACAGGATCAGGCTATGTTGAGCAAAGTTTTAATGATCTCGACAAAATGGATACCCTGGCACTTAGCAAAATTGCAGCGAGCAAAGCCAATGGTTCTGCAGGTGCAAAAGCCATCGAACCAGGGAAATATACCGTGATTTTAGAACCCCTGGCAGCCAGTGATATTATTGGTAACATGTTCAGGGGATTTGATGCCCGCAGTGCCGATGAAGGCAGGAGTTTTATGAGCAAAAAAGGTGGTGGTACGCGTTTAGGGGAGCAATTGTTCTCTGAAAATGTAAATATCTACTCCGATCCGATGAATACCGAAATCCCATCTTCAACTTTTACAGGTGAAGGTTTACCGGTAACCCGCACACAGTGGGTAGAAAAAGGTGTAGTCAAAAACCTATCCTACTCGAGATACTGGGCAGCACAGAAAAATGTTAAGCCCCTCCCTTTTAGCCGTAGTATGGTTATTGAAGGTGGAACACAATCATTGGAAGATCTGATCAAAAGCACCGAAAAAGGTATATTGGTTACCCGTTTCTGGTATATCCGTTCTGTGGATCCACAAACCTTATTATTAACAGGGCTAACCCGCGATGGTACTTTTTACATTGAAAACGGCGAAATTAAATTCCCGATCAAGAATTTCAGGTTTAACGAGAGCCCGGTGATTATGCTGAACAACGTAGAAGCTCTGGGTAAACCCGTAAGAACAGGCAGCGGATTGATACCACCAATGAAAATCAGGGATTTTACCTTTACTTCATTGTCAGACGCCGTTTAAGGAGTTCCTCAGAACATATCGTCATCTCGAGCGGAGTGCAACGAAGCCGAGAGATCTGTTTAGATAGATCTCTCCATTCCACTGCGTTCCAGTCGAGATGACGACATTTTTTAAGAATAATGCTTCAAAAAAAGAGTATTTCCTAGAAAGGTCACCCTGAGCGGAGTCGAAGGGCATAAGCAAATAATTAAAGCCGTCATCTCGAGCGGAGTGCAACGAAGTCGAGAGATCTGTTTAGGTAGATCTCTCCATTCTACTGCGTTCAGTCGAGATGAGGACGTTTTTTAAGAATGATGCTTAAAAAAAGAGTATTTCCTAGAAATGTCACCCTGAGCGGAGTCGAAGGGCTTAAAACAACCTATTAAAACCATTAAAAATTGAGAAGAAGAGATTTCCTATATATGACGGGTGTTGGCCTTGGCGCTAGCATGATCCCTAATATCCCTGCCTTTGGCAAAATCATTTCTGTTGAAGAATCTTTAACCCCGGTTGATGTAGCCCTGAAGAAAAAAATGGCAGATGTGGCGCTTAACGCCGCTAAAAGCAAAGGCGCAACTTATGCCGATGTGCGTATAGGCCGGTACCTTAACCAGGTTGTAGCCACCAGGGAAACGCGCGTAGAAAACATTTCTAATTCCGAATCCTATGGTTTGGGCGTACGCGTTATTGCCAACGGAAGCTGGGGCTTTGCTGCTACCAACAATATGGATGATGCCAGTATTGCCAAAGCTGCAGAGACTGCCGTGGCCATTGCAAAAGGGAATGCCAAACTCATGGAAGAGCCTGTTCAACTGGCTCCGCAAAAGGGCTTTGGCGAGGTAAGCTGGAAAACACCTATCGAAATCAATGCTTTTGAAGTGCCCATAGCCGACAAAGTAGACCTGTTACTGAAAGTAAACAGCGAGGCCATGAAAGGTGGGGCAAAATACATTAATTCCAATCTCTTCATGATCAATGAGCAGAAATACTTTGCTTCGACAGATGGTTCATACATTGATCAGGATATCCACCGGATATGGCCCACTTTTACCCTGACCAAAACAGATGCAGCAAATGGCAAATTCGAAACCAGGAATGCTTTAAGTGCGCCAATGGGTATGGGTTTTGAATACCTTAAACCTAAAGACGACCAAAAAATAAACGGCGGTCCGGTTACGATGTACAAAAAGCGTTACGACATGCTGGAGGATGTGCGTGAAGCTGCAGCACATGTCGACGAAAAATTAAAAGCGAAACCCATTGCTCCCGGCAAATACGACCTTGTATTGGATCCTTCTCACCTTTTCCTCACCATTCACGAATCAGTTGGGCACCCTACCGAACTTGACCGGGTTTTAGGCTACGAGGCTAACTACGCAGGAACCAGCTTTCTGACACTGGATAAATGGGAATCGAAAAAATTTAATTTTGGAAGCAAAGAAGTAAACATTATTGCCGATAAACTGGAGACGGGCTCTTTAGGTGCTGTAGGTTACGATGATGAAGGTGTAAAATGCGGTAAATGGGATATCATCAAAGACGGGATTTTGGTGAATTACCAGGCTACCCGCGATCAGGCACATATTTTAGGTTTAAAAGAATCGCAGGGCTGTTGTTATGCCGACAGTTGGGACAGTATCCAGTTTCAGCGGATGCCCAATGTTTCCTTAGCCCCAGGAAATGCTCCTTTAAGTGCTGCCGATATGGTTAAAAATGTCGAAAAAGGTATTTACATGTTCGGCAGGAATTCTTACTCCATCGATCAGCAACGTTATAACTTCCAGTTCAGTGCACAGCTAGCCTACGAAATTAAGGAAGGTAAAATTGTAGGTATGTTTAAAGATGCCGCTTATCAGGCCAATACACAGGAATTCTGGAACTCCTGTGTGCAGCGTTGTGATAAAAACGATTACCGCTTGGGCGGAACATTTTCGGATGGAAAAGGCCAACCGGGGCAAGCCAGTGCCGTTTCGCACGGCAGCGCCACCACTCGTTTCAACGGCGTTAATGTGATCAATACAGGAAGGAAGTTGGGGTAAAAAAATCCTCCGCGATATGTCATCTCGACCGAAACATCGCGGAATGCAGAGATCTGTCTCAAAACAGCAAACCATCACCAGTATTTACCATATAAGAAATATAAGGGCATTTGAGCTTATCCCCCTCTTAAATGCCTTATATGGTAAAACACATTAAGCAAATAAAGTCCCTTAATACACTTAGGATCACAAATTAATAAAACGGCCGTCATCTCGACCGAAGCATTGCGGAGTGGAGAGATCTGCCTAGAGGCAGGTTTCTTTAAACATCGTCCCGATTTGTAATCGGGATGCATGAGAAGGGCGATTGTATCGCCACACATATTTCATTCTGCATTGTAAATGCAAATCTCACTGATCCTCGTTACAAACGATGACCAGCTTTTACTATATAAAAACAAAGCAATTCAAACTTAAATTCTCTTAAATACCTTATATGGTAGAAAACAGTAAGCATTAAAGATCCTTCGCTACACTCAGGATGACAGCATTTTTAAACAACAAAGGGGCATTCTATCCAGACATACCCCTTTTTTTTAACCAAATATAACCTGTTCAAGCCAGGAGTTTCTTCTATCGGCCTGGTTTTACCTACCGAAGTTTTTTATATATTATTAATTCTGTGTAATAATTGTAGCAGTAATGGATGGCGTTCCGTTTATTGTACCATTGATATAAACCGTGTAGATTTTTCCGGCCTCGAAAGTAGCAGCGTTCAAAGCCGTATTGGTTAACGGAATAACAGTTTTCGTTGAATTATCTTTTATCAACAAGTTCAAATTTGTGCCTGCATCTATTTCTTTAAATGGTCCGAGTGTTCTCCAGCTCAAGCCTTCAATCACCGCTGGTGCTTTTCCTGAAGTATAAGGAATGAGGGTTTGATTGCCAAAATTACCATAAGCTACGCCGGCAAATATCTCTGTGCCGGTGGCGTAAGTAAGGTCAACCTTTGGTGCATCGGGCGAAAAATTGGCGAACCTGATTTTGGCTTTACCTGATGCAGGAAGGGTAAGATCATCATATACCAGGATCAGGCTATCGATATTGCCTGGATTTAATGTACTGGTCAATTTCTTCTTTACAGCAAACAAACTGTGTGCAAAATTTGCAATAGGCCCGTTCGGACCTGCAAAGGATGCCGAATTTGTTTCCTGTACAAAATTTGCACTTCCACCAAAAACATATGACGCTTTATAAGAAGGGTCTGTTCCTTCGGTGAGGTTAAACTGTACTTTTCCGTACTGGGTATCCAAATAACCCGAAGCTGTATTGCGTTGCAGTGCAGTTGCAGTAACTTTCCGGGTAAAATCCAAAAAATTAACAGCTGTGAGGGATTGGCGTGCATTGATAAATTTAACCTTTGCACTTAAAGGAGGCCTGTCGCCAGCATTAATATCGAGGTAATCTGTCTTTTTGCACGAAGTGAACAAAGAAGCTGCTAGTGCAAAAAATAATATTGGAAATTTATAAATTCTCATCTGTGATCTTATTTAAAGGTGGCCGAAAGTCTGATAAATGGCTGTAAACCGGTACTGGTACCTGATTGTACGGCACTTGGCGAATTGGTACGGGTAATATTTGCACCCGGCGCAGGAATAGAATAATCGCCCAGCACGTTGAAAAGGTTATTTACACCAACTGTAGCCTGTAACAAAGGCGTAATCCTGTATCCTGCCGAAACATCGGTAATCCATATCGGACTATAGGTTTGATAATAATAATCAGGCTTGGGGAAGTTGGCATTTAACTGGCTTACTACCGATATCGATCCAAAATATACACTGCGGAGTAAAAAGTTAAACTTATTGATGTTGTACGTTCCCTGAAGGGTGATTTTGGTTTTTGGAATGCTTCGTGTTACGCGCACCTCTTCACTCTCATCAAAAATAATGTAACGGTAGGCTTCTAAACCTTTAGGGGTATTTACCTTGGTAAGGGTCGTTTTTTGGAGATTTACACCAGCCAAAAAGGCTACATTACCACCATTAGGCAACAGGAAACGGTAACTTCCCGTAAACTCGATCCCTCTTGTGCGTGTACTGAAAGAATTATAGAAAAACTTGGCCTGTACAGTGCCGGTTTGTACAAACAATGCCCTTACATCAGCAGGCAAATTGGTATCGGTAGCAGAAAAACGCCCGGTATTGCCTACGCGGTCTTTAATGTCGATCTGATAGGCATCAACTGTTAATTCTACATTTTGGACCGGCTGTGAAGTTAAGCCCGCAGAATAACCTTTCGATTTTTCGGGCTGCAGCGATGGAATGCCCAAAGCCCTGGTTGCAGGGTTTACATTGTTTGCCGTAACCTGGTCAATTGCCACACCATTCTGGAAGGTGGTAGAAGTTTCGGTATAATAGAACTGGGCAAGATCAGGTGCCCTGAAACCGGTATTAAAACCACCACGCAGTGCCAGCCATTTGGCAAAACCATAGCGCGTTGCCGCTTTGTAGGTGGTTACACTTCCAAAATCGGAATAATTCTCTACCCTCACTGCACCTGATAAAAGCCATTTATCGGTCACATTCAGTTCAAGATCGGCATAACCTGCAGAAATAGAGCGTTTCACATTCACTTCGTTTGATGGCCTGAAACCAGCATGGATCTGCGAACCTGGCGAAAGCCCGTTTAATGGGGTACTTCCGGCAGCCACGAAATAAGGAATGCCACCGGTGGTATAACCGATAGAATAAATGGGGCTTAAATCTGCTTTAGAATAAGAACCTTCTTCGCCTGCAATAATCTGATAGGTTTCTACGCGATACTGACCACCGAAAGCAACGTTCAAACCTTTAAGTACCTTGTCAAATTTTCTCGAAAAATCTAAACTCCCACTGTTTTGTGAAGCGTTATAACTCCCTGCATTAAAGGTACGGGGTGTTTTTTGGCCTAAACTGGCATTCAACGTATTGCTGATGATGTTATCGAAAGCGTTTCTTCCATATACATTGGATACGTCGAAATTCCACCCGCTCACCTTGCCTCTAACCCCTATTGCCAAAGATTGATCGGTAATGATATTATCCATGGCCGGCAAAAAACCATCAGGGTAAACAAAAGTATTGTTACGCTCGGTCCAGCCTGGCAAGCGGTATACCGCTGTAAACTGCGAATTACGGTGACTGATGCCTCCAAAAGAATATACTTCGAAACCATCTTTTAACGGGATTCCGGCATTGAATGATAATAAGCCATCTTTTGATTTATTGGTCGATCCACGCTGATCAAAGAAATGACGATCGATACCACGGCTGGCAATGATGGCATCATCGATTTCCCTGGTATAAATCTGGTCAAATCCCCTGGTATTTGCGCCGCCACCATAAGCTGGGCCAATGTAGATTCCATCAGAATAATTTCCGGAAGGGAGTGAAACAGCCTGGGTAGCATATTCGCCGGTGATATTCAGGAAACCTTTTGTACCCAGCCTGAGGCCAATGTTGGCATTGCTCCTTGTGGTTAAACCATCTCCCCTGCGGCGGATGCTTTCGATTGTACTTGCTGTAATTTCATCGGAGGTGTTTTTCAATACTACGTTGATTACCCCTGCAATGGCATCCGATCCGTATTGGGCCGCAGCGCCATCGCGCAAAATTTCGATGCGTTCTATCGCGCCTACCGGAATGGCATTCAAATCGTAGCCGGTAGCACCGTTGCCCAAACCACCCCAACTGATGTTTGAGCTTTTATGCCTTCTTTTACCGTTTACCAGCACCAATACCTGATCTACACCCAGGCCCTTTAACTGTACTGTAGAAGTTGCCGAAGCAGCATCGCCTCCTCCCGAAACAGAAGAATGGAATGATGGTGATACATATTGGAGTAACTGTGTTACGCTGGCCTGTGGCGAGCTTTGCTGCAATGTTTTCAGATCAATCACATCAACCGGCACTGGCGAATTGAGTTTGGTGCGGTTGGCATTCCTCGAACCTACAATCTGTAATTCAGTTAAAATATTATCGGCAGGCTCGAGTGAAACGTTCAATTTGGTAGCCGATCCGATTTCTACCGTAGCGGTTTTATAACCGATATACGATACTTCGATGAAACGCCCGTTTTTGGTCGAAATTTTAAATGCACCGTCTTTATCGGTAACCGTAGCCCCTTCCAACCCTTTAATCCTTACCGATACTCCGGGTAAAGGTGATTGATTTTCTGCAGAAACCACCACACCGGTAATGGTGCGCTGCTGGGCAGATAATTTGGAGTAGATAGCTGTACTCAACAGCAATATGATTAGTAATTTTATCTTCATGTTGTTTATTTTGGAATAGACATACCAATGGCCGTTCCACCTGTACGGTTGGAAAAAAAACACCTTAAAAACTGTTTTTTGTATTTTGGCTATTGGCCTGCTTTATGGTTTGCTTTTTGAAATCTATCGTCGGTTAACGACAGTAAAAAAGCTTCAATATCGTTTATTTCGGTTTCGCTCAATCCCAATGGTTTATTTAGGGAAAGGTCTCTGTTTTTACCGTTTTTAATTACTGCATCAGGATTATTATAATACTGGATCACTTCTTTTAATGTTTTGAACATTCCGTTATGCATGTATGGGGCCGTAATGCCGACGTTTCTTAAACCCGGGATTTTAAAATGTCCCTTATGTTCAGGGTTACCGGTAACATCAAACCTGCCCTGGTCTTTCAGATCCTCATCGTTAAACAAACCTATGCCTTTGAAACGATCGGCAGTAAAATCCTCACCCGAATGACAGTTGCTGCAGTTGGCCTTGCCGATAAACAACAGGCGACCACGTTTGGCATTTTCGGAGATGGCCTTATCATCACCATTGATATAACGGTCGTACGGGCTGTTAGCAGTTTCCAAAGTCCGTTCAAAAGATGCAATGGCCAGCAATAAATTCTTCTGCGTAGGTGGTGCATTAAAAATCTTCTGGAAAAGTGCTGCGTATTCTTTGTCTTTCTGCAACCTATCGATAGCATCAGCAATAGGCAGGTTCATTTCAACCGGATTGATAATGGGTTGTAAAGCCTGATCTTCGAGGGAGGTAGCCCTACCATCCCAAAATAGATTCGGCCGACCCGATAAATTGGTTACCGATGGCGAATTGCGCGTTCCCTTAGTTCCGCCAACACCTAAACTCACCCTCGAGGTATCGGCAAAAGCAAATTCGGGTTTATGGCACGAAGCACAGCTGATGCTTTTATCTTTGGAAAGGATCGGATCGAAAAATAATTTTTCGCCCAAACGCTCCTTGCTATTGATTAACGTAGGATCATCGGCACCAAAACCGGCCATCAATACCACTAATACGATAAGACTTAAGGATATTATGAGTTTACTTTTATTCATTGGTTTATTCGATTCGGGTAATATCGGATCCTATAGCTTTAATTTAATTGATAATTCATTATAGCACCCTTTACAAAACGCCATCGTCATGCTGAATTTATTTTACAAGTAGAAGTAGTGTTTTCAATTGCCTTGTAGCTACTTCGTGGTCAGCATCTTTCCTGCATGATAGTCCCTGAAATAAATTACCTTCGGTGAGCTCGCTTAAGGCTCGGTTTACTTCGTAGCTTTCCGCTTCGCTACAGGTCAGGGTGACGACTGTAAAGATTCTTCACTGGCGTTCAGAATGACAACCAGATACTAGCTAGAGGCAGGGAGAACAATACATCCTCCCATACTCCACTAACCTTAACAAGAGATTTTTAATTATTTGCAACAAGCTGTACGTTCAGCTCAAAATCATCATAAATGGTTTTATCGCCCAGGTTTTCGAAAAAGCTTTTCGACCTGAACTTGATATCGTACTTGGTTCTATCGATAATAATTTTTGCATTAGCCGTTACCTTATTGCCGTCCTGCTTAACCGTAGCCGGGAAACTGATTTCGTTCGTAATGCCTTTAATGGTTAATTTTCCTTTTACATTATACGTGCCAGCGCCTGTACTTTGGGCTGAAGTGATATTGAAAGTAGCTTTATCAAACTTATCAACGGCAAAAAAGTCAGCACTTTTTAAGTGCCCCAGTAGTTTAGCATTTGTTTCTTTATCGGTAAGATCGGTTACTGCGATGGTTTTGGTATCGAGCTCGAAACTACCGCCTTTAAGTACTTTATTATCTAAGGCTAATGATCCCGAGGTGATATTGATGGTTCCTGAATGTTCTCCCGTTACCTTTTTAGCCAGCCAGGTGAGTTTGCTTTGTTCAGGGCTTACTTTATAGCTGACCAATTTCCTTGCCGAAGCTTCGGTAGGGGTTTTAAGTTTTGGTTTTGGCCCGTTTAAATCGGTTAAAGATCCGGCTACGATGGTGGTAGCAATAAGTGCAATCGTTTTGTACTGTAACATATTATGGTTTTTTAGTTGAGGTGGTATCTATTTTCCATTTGCCTGTGCCTCAAAATAGGCAGCAGATGGTACTGGTTCTGCAATTAGCTCATCCAGTACTTTATTGAATTTTTTCTCATAATCATCGTAATACTTTCCGGTAACGGTTCCGGTATAGCCGGTGTAGATTTCGCGTACTTCGCCCTTTCTATCAATGATAATAGTGGTTGGATAAGCAATAAACTTATTTAAGGCCGGAAGCTTATCAGCAACCAGGCGTTTATCGGCTAATCCGCCAAACAGGATATCGTATTTGATATTATATTTATCGCGAAGCTTGCCCAGTGTGTATTTTCCGTATTCCAGGTCATCTTTCTGCTCGAAACCGATAGCAATGGCTTCTACTCCCCTTTTACTGTTCTTATTGAACCAAGGCGAAAGAAATACAGTCTGATCGGTACAGTTAGGGCACCAGGTACCTATCAGTTCTACAATAACCACTTTACCTTTATATTTATCGTCGGTTAATGAAACCGGTTTACCGTTCAGATCGGGAAAAGTAAAAGCAATCTTTTTATAACCTTCTTTTAAATAAGTTAATTTATAAGGATCAGGCAGTTCTGCCTTACTGTCTTTTACACCTGTAAATTTGAGGTTATCATAAATCCCCTGACTGATTTCTCCTGAAAGCGTACCGTCTTCATTAATGGTACCTTTGTAAATTTTAGGACTTGGACCGCTAAATCCTGAAAGTACAAACTGGTTTCCCTGTACGGTCCCTTCAAGCTCACGGCTATCGCCGGTTACCTGCATAATTACACCTGTAAGTTTATTCCCCTCCTGTTTTAATATGGCTACCTTATTCGGAACGGCCTCTTTAGAAAACCCTTTGAACTCCCATTTACCGGTTAAATTGGCCACGGGTGCAACATCTTTTCCTGGTTCAACAAAGCGGTACGATTTGCCCTGTTCTGCAGTGAAAGGCAGGGAATTACCCTGTAAACCCGGCACTAAACTTTTATATTCGCCAGAGATCCTGCCATCGTTTTCTATTTTGGCCACCAAAGCCGCATCGTAGGTATTCATCTTAATGAACAGAGAATCCTGCCCTAAATATTTGATATGGAAATCATCCCTGCGTGTCCCGTTTAACAGGGTAAAGGTGGCATGCTCAGCATCTTTTCCTTTGAGTTCGAAATTAAATGGCACTTCGGTTTCGGCAACCTTAAATACCCCACGCCATATGCCTTCTTTTATAAATTTCCTGGCTGTTTTTGGTTCTTCATCTACTTTATTTACCGCAAAGGCTGTGGTAGAAATGAGGGAGGCCAGAGTCAGCACCTGTATTTTAGCAAAGTAATTTTTCATCTTGTAAAGTCTTTAGTTTAGGTAAACATGGGCTGTATCATAGGGATAATTTTCTCCTAAATTTGTCGTGTTGAGCCTGCCGAAACAATTAAAATTTATTTAAACAGATCCTTCGACAAGCTCAGGATGACAAATCTTTACTGCCGATATTTAGGTTAGTTAGTTTGGTTTTATTTACTTTTTAGTGTTTCTGTAGAAGCGAATTTTTCCGGTACAGGCTCAGCAATCAGCTCATCTAACACTTTATTGAATTTTGCTTCGTAATCGTTAAAGTATTTTCCGGTTACAGTTCCGGTATAGCCGGTGTAGATTTCCCTTACATTTCCTTTTCTATCGATAATAATCGTGGTTGGGAAAGCAATGAATTTATTTAATGCAGGTAGTTTTTCGGCCACCACTTTTTTATCGGCAATGCCTCCAAACAGGATATCATAAGTAATACCATATTTTTCTTTCAGCTTTCCCAGGGTGTATTTGGCATATTCGAGGTCATCTTTCTGTTCGAAACCAATGGCTATAGCTTCTACACCACGTTTTTGGTTCTTTTTAAACCATGGCGAAAGGAAAACAGTCTGATCAGTACAATTTGGGCACCAGGTACCAATGGTTTCGATTATTACCACCTTACCTTTATATTTATCATCGCTCAGTGAAACGTTTTTTCCCGTAAGATCAGGGAAGGTAAAATCGAGTTTGCTATAACCTTCTTTCAGGAAAGTGAGTTTATAAGGATCGGGAAGTTCGGCTTTCTCATTACGCTGGCCATCAAATTTCAGGTTTTTGTAAATCCCAAAACCCTGTTCGCCGGTAATGCTCTTATCGTCGTTTATTTTACCCTTCACAATAAAAGGACTTGGGCCTGTAAAACCTGATAGCTCAAATTCATCGCCCTGTACCGTTCCTTCAAGCTCGCGGGTATCGCCCACAACGGTCATAATTACGCCGGTAAGTTTATTGCCTTGCTGTTTTAGCAGTGCAATTGATGCGGGTACAGCTTCTTTGGTGTAGGTTTTGATTTCCCATTTGCCCGAAATATCGTATTTTGGAGCTATATCTTTACCGGGTTCTACAAAGCGGTAACTTTTACCATGTTCGGCAACAAAAGGCAATGAATTACCCCTGAAACCGGGTACCAGACTACGGTATTCTCCCGTTAAGGTACCATTAGTTTCTATCTTCGCCACCAATGCCGCATCATATGTGTTCATTTTTACATAGATCGAATCTTCTCCGTGTCGTTCTACATGAAAATCATCGCGCCTGGAGCCATTAATAAGGGTTAAAATGGCTGTTTGAGGATTTTTTCCTTTTAATTGGAAGTTAAAAGGTACTTTTGATTCGCTTACACTAAACTCTCCCCTCCAGATCCCCTCTTTTGGAAACGGCTTTTCCACCCTTGCCGATGCAGTGCCCCCCAATAGTAGTACTGAGGTGGTTAGGCATGCGATTTTTGAAGTAATTCTCGTTTTCATAATCATCATTATTAGTTAAACACTATTATTTTAGAGTTTTTTGGTAACAAGCAACAATGATTCGCACGGAAAACCATACAGCAGGGCTACAGGCTGTTTAAACAGCTGTTATGCTATTGATTTTTAACGGGAAACGGTATGTTTACTTGTTACCGGTTAATTTATAATCTATTGCTAGATCAGTTTGAGCACTTTTTCCTATGGAAAGTTGCTAGAAGTTCAACGAGGACTGACTCTCCCTTCTTCTGTATAAATCAACTAATTAATGGTGGTAAATTAATTAGAGCAATAACCTAAACTAGTGGTGGTGATTAGTTTCGGCTGTTCCTGATACCCCGGCAACTTATTGACTGAAATACATGACCACCATAATATTCTATCAAAATGCCCCGGGGTACCAGGATTTTAAATAAGAATATTTGAATGAAGACCTTTATCAGGTGATCTGTACCTTAGCTTATATTAGCAGCAACAAAAGTTATACTGACCTGAAAAATTGATCAGAGAATATGACTGAAGTTGTACGCAGAGTTTCATATTGAACGTAGATTTGCTGGTGAACTGTTTTAATTTTTTGTAAAAGTATAAACTTTGAACAATTTAAACAAGTATTCCTATAGATTTTATAGACTTTATTTTTAAATATCTGATTTACAGAAAGATAATTTACAATACAAATAGTTTAACAGAGGGTTTGGGTATAGGGCATGGAGTTATATACCAGGGTTGTGGAATAATTAACCGCAAAGAACGCATAGGCTGGTTTATTCCATTATCTATCTTACACTTTAACCACAGAGCGCACAGAGAAAGCGCGGAGCTCACGGAAATTTTCATTCCATCTTTCATTTTACATTTAACCACAGAGACCACAAAGAGAAAGCACAGAGCTTTTCATTCCATCTTCCATTATACATTTTAACCACAGAGACCACAAAGAGAAAGCACAGAGCTTTTCATTCCATCTTCCATTTTACATTTTACATCTTACATAAAAGCTCCTTCGCCCACACTCAGGATGACAACTCAAAACGGCGTCATCTCGACTGAAGTGCAGCGGAACGGAGAGATCTATAAAAGTAGATTTAGCCTCGCTGAGCAATCGTGGTTCTCGACTGCGTTGCACACCGCTTGAAATGACGATCCCGGAGAAGGCTATCACCCATATTAATTTTTATACAATAAATTATCCCTCAGGATGACAACCCCAACAAAACGTGCCATCATCTCGACTGGATCGCAGTCCCGACGTTAAGTTGGGAGAGAGATCTACCCGATACAAACTTCTATGTAACAGCACAATACACGGTTAAAAATAATAAATTTCAAAAAAAACTACTATTTCTATAGAAATTATAGTAATTATTACTTACCTTTGCTTTGTCTCTTTCAAAAAGTGAATCAATAAGCTGATTGAAAAAGGAACACATAGTCATGTGGCCGAGTGGCGAGGTAAAGGTCTGCAAAACCTAGTACGGCGGTTCGATTCCGTCCATGACGTCTGAAATTGTATTACATACTTATCAAGAAAAACGGAGGGAATGGCCCTTTGATGTCTTAGCAACCTGTTTTAACAAGGTGCTAATTCCATCTGCAGGTAGCAGAAAAGATGAGTTTGAAAAGGTTCCTGCAACTATTTTCAGCGAATAACCAATAGCTACCCTCCTCTTTCCGGAACCGTTAAACTAAAATGTTAAGAAATGCCAGTTCATTTTGATTATCCATCAATCAGAGATTTTTTTGAAGTCTATGGAAACACTTCCTGCGAAAAATTAAACGACTATGAACATTGCAGAGCGGAATCAGACCGCCTTTATAATGAACAGTTAAAAAAAAGTGAAAAAGATATTCCCGCAGCGGATCAAGAAAAAACAGACAGCTCTTCAACCTAAAAAACTAAAATGCGTTTGATACCATCTACATTTTCAATGCCGAACAAAAGCCTGCTCTTTATTGTTTTAACCTTTGCGCTTTTCGCAACACCAACCCGGGCACAAACCAAAGATCCCTCCCCCATTAATTTTCCTACGCCTAAAAATGTAGACAACATGTTATTCTACCTGCAGCGTGATCCAAATACGAATACGCTAATTTATGCCTTAAACCTGAAAGAAAATGGCAGTATCGATGCCAGTTCGCCTATTCAGGTATATTGGATCCGTTATGGCGAAAAAGGGCAAAAGAAAGATCTAGGTTATATCCAGCGAAAATTTGCCTACGGTATCGATACCAAAGCATTGGGAGGAGATAATTACGAATTTAGATTTGTATCGCACAAAAAACTACCTTTTTACCTGCAGCGCGCTAATGATAAAAGTTACCATGCTTCGGTAACGATTAATAACCACACCATTAAAGTAAACCGATTGTTTGTAAGAATACAGGGCGGCAGTTTCTGGCTCCCTAATGTAAAATACGCAGAGGTTGAGGGGATTGATGAAGCAACAGGCAAGCCAATTGTAGAAAGGGTGAGTGTGAAGTAGTCCTTGGCTTTTTAACCGCAAAGAACGTAATGTTTCCTCTCCTTTTACCACAGAGCAAACAGAGAAAAGGCACAGAGAATACAAAGTTGAGTTATGATTTAGCTCATAACCGCTGTCATTCTGAACGCAGTGAAGAACCCGAAGGCTCTGCGAAGCAAATCTTTTTGTTAAATAGTTAGTTACAGTTAAAGATCCTTCGTTGCGCTACCATTGACAGATCCCATAGAAGAATCGTCCTTTCGACTGGAGAATGCCGATTTTTCATCGGCAGCGAAATGGAGAAATCTATAGAGAAAGATTTAGCTTCTCTGAGCAATCGCAGTTCTCGACTTCGTTGCACTTCAGGATGACAAATACAAAACTAAAGCATCATTTCGACTGAAATGCAAAAACCTAGTGAGGTTATTGTAAAAACAGATTTCTCCACTACGGTCGAAATGACGAATTAAAATGAAGTCTTGCAAAACTCACCACTGCTGTCATTCTGAACGCAGTGAAGAACCCGAAGGCTCTGCGAAGCAAATCTTTTGTGAAATAGTACAGTTAAAAGATCCT
Organism: Sphingobacteriaceae bacterium; assembly: GCA_017745075.1. Classification (GTDB taxonomy): domain Bacteria; phylum Bacteroidota; class Bacteroidia; order Sphingobacteriales; family Sphingobacteriaceae; genus Pedobacter. The sequence goes on from JAGIAD010000011.1 coordinate 88,557, forward strand.
TCGTTGCACTCAGGATGATACATACAAAGCTTGCTTTTACTTCGGTTCCTTTCTATTATCAATGGCGGTGCTGAAGGTTTTATTAAACTCACCTTTAATCCACTGTACTTTTCCAATGTCACGCATATCAGGAGCAATAATATAATTACCGGTTTCACTATCGAGAATAATCAGCATATTATTGGCTGCCTCGGTGCGGTATTTTCCTCCTGCCTGGTTCTGATCGTTTTTAAAGCTAATGGCTGCGAACATTAAGCCTGCCCCCAAAAACCCCAATAAAAGTGATTTGCTATCCAATGTGATTTTCATATTCTTAAGATTTATTTATGTGTAAAATCAAGTTAAGAATTTTACTCCCCAAATTTTAATCCCATCAGAAATATTGCAATATGGCTGGTGCTAAATTTTAAATATGAGATAAGCTAAAACAGTTACAATCAGTAGAATCAATAATATTTTGATTAATTTTTTACTGAGGCTGTTTTGATTATTGCTGTAATTCCCAGAAATAATATTCTTAATATCGGTATCCCTGCTTTGTTGTATAATATTGCCTCCAACCTTATACTGCATCAGCTTTTCTACATAATCCCTACTCGCGGCCAAACCTAAGCCTGTTGCATCTTTATAATGTTTAATGGCGTTTAACTTGTTGCCCTGACTTAAAATGGCCAATACCTCTTCGTCTAAATTTTGGGACTTGGGAGCAGGTTGCTGTGTTCCGGCTTCCAGGGCGTCTACATAATCTTTAGCTTCTTTTAAACCGCATCCGCTATGATCTTTAACTACCTTAACGGCAGCTATTTTCTGGTTACGGTAGAGAAACAACAGTGCTTGCTGCTGTATTTCGGGACTAACATTAATCATAATTTTAAGCCAGCAAAACATGAACCAATTATTACAACCTGAAATGAGTCTTTTATCATGAATGCGATCACGTAAAGGTATTTTTTCTAGGAAAAATGATAAATGATCAGATAAAACTAAACAATGAATAAATAGGAACAGATAATGAGTATCAGTTTCGGGTAGTGAGCGATAGATTTTCTGAATCACTTGATTATTCTGCCTCCCTGGGGCATCAGATCAGATATTGCCATGTATATGGGACTATGAGACCTGATACCGTCAGAATAAGCAGGATGAGCGTAATAAAACTAAAAAATGGAACCCTTTGCCCTGAATAAATTCGCGGACACTGTATCCTGGTCGGGTAAACAGACCTTTCAGGGTAAATAAAAAGTCTTTATATACATACCAAACACCATGAACACGTCTGAACAAATATACAACATATCACCAATTGGTGATAAAAATATTTAAAATTGATTATGTAATTTTCGGGTACGATTATTTTTTATCTCATGGAACAGGAAATAGCAGTTAAATCGTTAAGAAACAAAGAAAAAAGCAAGCAAAAATTCTTAGCTGCCGTGGAAAAAATACTCCATACAAAAGGTTTTTCCGGCCTTAAGGTTAACGATATCGCACGCACAGCAGGCCTTGACAAAAAACTGATGTATAACTATTTTGGCGGGAAAGACGAGCTTATTGACGAATATATCCGTTCGCAGGATTTCTGGAGCAACGTAAAAGATGAATCAGAAGGAACCGCAGTGAACGACGGAGGGAAAACATTCGCCAGAGCCATGCTCCTCTCTCAATTCGATTATGTTTTTAAAAACAAGGATTTACAGAAAATCCTGCTTTGGGGATTGATAGAGAACCGGAAATCGTTGAAAAAACTGGCAAACGACCGTGAAGAAAATGGTGAACTCTTATTTAATAGTATTACCGATCCGTATTTTGGTGAAAATGCCAAAAGATACCGGGCCATTATTGCGCTGCTGATTTCGGGAATTTACTACTTAGACATTTACGCCACAACGAACGACTGTACTTTCTGCGGATTAGACCTTAAAAGTGCAAATGGACGGGCAGAGATTGAAAATGCCCTGACTTTTCTGCTCGATAAGACTTATGAGTAAAAAAACCAGCGAGGAAAGCTTCTAGAAATATTCTTCTTCAGGAGACACTTCCATCTTTCAGTTCAGCTTCCCTTTGGGCAGCAGTGTTTTTTTAGCCTGGTTTTAAAGAAGTTTCATTTGCAACAAAAATAGATATCTTACCGCCTGAGGAGCCGGAAATATAAATAAAAATGTAAACTTTGCATTGTAAATAAATACCTGATACTATGCCTGTTAACCAAAATTACTTCTTTAGAAAAGGTAAATCTCTTTTTGGATTTATGCTACTCTTTTTTATCTCGATCATTTGTGCAGCTTTCAGTATGTTTGGACATGAAGATTTCGATATGGCCAGAAGAGAAGTTTTGCTGCGTAAACTGGGGCACGAAATACTCTTACAATCGGGCGACAGTACCTCGTGGGTATTGCCGGTTAAAAAGATAAGCGAAAATGAATACCAGATCAGGTTTGCGCATGAGCTAACTTTTCAAACAGGTTCGCTGGTCAATATTACCAGGCAAGTGTTTGGGGATCATTTCTTAACCAATGATTACGTTGTGAAGGTTCTGAATACCAGCAATTCAAGTGTAGTTTATGGATTCGCCATATCGGAAAACAAAAAAGATGATATTATAGCCTGCATTGGAAGAAAGCAACCCATGGCGCGCTATGAGATAAACATTAAATTCAAACCGACAACAATAAGTACAGTTAAGAAGGGGTATCTTTTGGGCAGCCTGCCATTTCTGGCTCTTGTGGGTTTTATTTTTTTGAGATCTGTTAAAACACGTAAAACTTTGTCCAGCGTTCAACCTACAGGTATGTTTACTTTGGGTTCAGTATTGTTTGATGCGAAAAACCGGACGATCACTGTAAATGAAAAGGTAATAGAACTGACCGCGACCGAAAACCGTTTATTGCTTATTTTCGCCGCGGCGCCCAACGAAACCATTGCACGAAGCCGTTTACAAAAAGAGATTTGGGAAGATGAAGGCGTAATTGTAGGGCGTAGTTTGGATATGTTTATCTCCAAACTCAGAAAAAAACTGGAAGATGATCAAAATATCAAAATTGTTGTGATACGCGGCAAAGGATACAAGCTTCAAATCAGTTCATAAAAGAATCTTCTCAACCTCATCTCAACTGTAACGCAGTGGGATGGAGAGATCTATCTTGAATGAAAGACACTGAAACAAGTTCAGGGTGACGATATTATGGAAAAATCTACAGATCACTTATATTGTCATAAAATAAATCCCCCTCAGGATAACAATTCAGATAATAAAATCGTCATCTCGACTGTAACACAGTGGAACGGAGAGATCTATCTCGCATAAAGACCCTGAAACGAATTAAGGGTGAGGATATTATGGATAGATTTATTATTACTTATACTGATTTATACAATAAATTATTCCTCATGATGACAGTTTTATACAAATTCTTTGCTTGCATCATAACTGTATACCCAATGCATTTTTTTCTTTTCCATATTGATAAAATATTTTAACATCATATCCCTGAAAAAGTTAGCTACAGGATTTGGTTTTGATTTGGCTCTGCCTATTTTTCTTGCCTGTGCAATTACCTTGGCTACCCGGCCAGACCTTAACTGCTGGAAACGCGAAAAGGCAAGCTCAGGATCAGGGTACGTGGCGAGGCACCTGGCCAAAATTGCGCTGTCTTCCAATGCAAGGGAAGCCCCTTGTCCGGTGTGGGGAGATATGGCATGTGCCGCATCGCCGATCAGGCACACTTTTGATGTATACCATTTTTCCAAAGCAGGCATATCGTAAATGGGATAAGCAAACAGGTTACTGCTGGCCGCAATAATCTGGCTTATTTTGTGGTAATCTTTTTGATGAAGTTCCAGTAAATCTTTCTTTATATTTTGCTGCTGGAGATTAAATTCCGTACCATTTGGTTCCTTTTCCCAATCGTAGTTGTTAAACCACCATACTTGTCCGGTATTGGTAGTGGAATATCCGAAGAATGCTTCCCTGCCAAAAGTCATCTCAATAGCCTCCGACTTTTCCTGCCAGTCAGGAATTTTTACAATGGCACCGGTAGAAAGCATTTTGGTATATACAGGTTTGGGCGCATCAGGGAAAACCAATCTTCTGCACCTGGAGTGGATTCCGTCGGCCCCTATCAACAGGTCGTAACCGGTCAGTTTACCTTTATTGGTCTCTACATCTATTTTGGTCCCGGAATATTCAATGGACATCAATTTGCACCCATATTCTATCTGAACACCTAAACTGATCAGTTTTTCCTGCAGCAGGTTGCTGATAGCCGATCGCTTAACCTGTATGCTGCTTACACCATAAGCTTCTTTTTGGTAAGATGCATCCAGCTCTGCAATACGCTGTCCCTTTGCGTTATAAAAACGCAGTGTTCCGGGAACGTATTCTTCATAAAGCTTTGAAATATCGACAAGGCCGGAAAGAATATTCAGTCCATTTGGCGATATACCAAAAAACAACCCTTCATTCATTTCTGCCTCGCTGCGGGCCTCGATAATTTTTACCTGGGCACCCTGTTCAATCAGTTTAATTGCTAAGGCTGGTCCTGCAATCCCACTGCCTACTATCAGTATTTTTCTCTCATCCATCGTATTAATTTTCATTGATGTTATCCTTTTTATTAAACCTTAAGATGAACACATAGCCTAAATTAACCATTACATAAAGCCCTACACGCAGGTAATTGAGGTTCTTCCACATGGTGGCACGCTCGAGCAACCCCTGATCAACAACAGGCTTAACATCCATTGCCATAAACTGCATTAGTGTAGGCGCAAAATACTGCAGGGTCCATACCCTTAGTGAAATATGTACAGCGAGCAGCAATAACATGATGTTACGTCTTTGCCTGATATGCCAGTTGAACATAAGTGCAATTAACAGGAAAACCTCATGTACGGAGTGTACAATCATCCAGAAAAGCTTGAAATCAAGCCCGTACTCAGTTTTGAAAAAAAATAAGGAGGCAGGCGGACCGGCCGTCCATGCAGGAACCATAATGGCGGTTTCCCACAATTGTGCCCCGTTCATTACAAAATAGAGTGCTGTGGCCACATACAGCCATTGATCTGCCCTCAATTTTTTATTGGTTATCGCGTTCATTTTTTTGGTTTTAAAATTTATAAGCAAAGCATTCTTGATATCTTTACTACAAAAAAAATTAACTTTACAATAAAGTATCTTAATGACAAAGATAAATTGTTTTTATGGACAATAAAGAAAAATCAGAAAAAAAAATACTTTTGGCAGACATAGACCACTTAACGAGGGAATTTTCGACAGGTACGGTACTTATGCACCAGGCCATTGCACAAAAAGCGGGCTTAACCGGTACCGACCACAAGTACATAGACCTGCTCCTGCAACATGGTTCTATGACCGCCGGACAGCTGGCTGAGCTGAGCGGTATTACTACAGGGGCAGTTACCGCAATGATCGACAGGCTTGAAAAGAGCAAGCTAGTTACCCGGGAACGCAGTGCTGACGACAGAAGGAAGGTAATTGTGGTTCTTGACCGCGAAGAAGCATTCAGGCGGATAGGTCCGTCATTTAAGGCCATGCAGGAAGATCTGGATAAACTGTATGATGGATTTACCGTGACGGAATTGGCAACCATTGAAAAATACTTAAAAGCGGTTGTTGGATTCACCAATAAGCAGATCAGGAACCTGAACGGACATTAGGCGATGGATAACATCAGAAAATATTTTAACGAATTTGTAGCGCAAAGCGACGAGGACTGGGCGATTTTCTCTTCAAAACTCGAAAGAGTTGAATTTCCAAAAAAATCAATCATCCTTGAAAAAGGAAAAAGGGAAAAATTCCTGTCCTTTATAGCAAAGGGAATTGTTAGGTTTAATATACCCAAGCCCGATTACGACTTCACATTCGGTTTCGCATTTGAAAACACGTTTGTAAGCGGATATGATTCGTTCCTTACCAAAACCCCTTCCCTATACAATATAGAAGCGATAGCTGATTGTGTACTATGGCGGATTAACTGTGAAGACCTGGAAACGGTTTACGACAGTACCTCAATCGGCGACCGCATTGGAAGAAAAATAGCTGAAGAACTGTATCTTAAAAAAATGAAACGGGAAATGTCATTGCTGGAAGATACCGCGAAGAAAAGATATTTGGATTTAATGTCTGAACAACCCCAGCTCATTAAGTATATACCACAAAAATACCTGGCTTCGTACATTGGGATCAGGCCTCAATCGCTCAGCAGGATAAGAAAGGAGATTTCGATTTAATTAACATTTGTTCATTGATTGCTTTTAGGCGGCCTTATAAATTTGTAAGAAAAAAGATGAAACCACTGTTTATATTGATCGCAGTTTTTGCGGGCTCACTTATCGGCACAAAAATATTTAAATCAGAAATTGACTACTACTTATCAGGCAAAATTGCCTTATCCGTTATGCTGCTGTTCACTTCATTGGGCCACTTTATGTTTACCCAGGGGATGTCAAAAATGCTGCCCGACTTTGTTCCTTTCAGAATCCCATTAATATATGTAACAGGATTTATCGAAATAGCTGCCGCCATTGGAATATTTGTATCCGGTTTAAAACATACAACAGGGGTACTCCTTATTGTCTTCTTAATCTTGACCATGCCTGCCAATATCTACGCTGCAACAAAACACCTTAATTATGAAACGGGAAACTTTGATGGCAAGGGTTTATCATATCTTTGGTTTCGTGTTCCTTTTCAGTTATTATTGATAGGCTGGACATACTTTTTTGTGGTTAAATAAAGCGGCGGGTAATCTGGCGATGTTGGTCTGTTCGAAAACAATTCAGTGAATTCAACGACGAACAAAAACCAAGAGGAGTAGCTTCTTAACACAAAGCCTGCTGGGCTCATTAAGACTTCAATTGATTCTGAATTGACAGGTTGTTATAAATTTATTTTTTACCTTTGTATTATGCAAAAACAAGTATTCACATATTATAGTTTAGCCACGGGAATTGTTGCCTAATCTTGGGTGTTTTGTTCCTATAGTGTCTTTTCAGGTAGCCATTTAATATTACCTGCAGGCTTTGTAGTATCCAAAATATCCAGGCTAAAGAATTAAGCAATTTATTTCATCATCTTAACTTACAAATAGTGAATAACTTATCATTATATGGCTGGAACGAAAGCCTGCTCCAGCATAAACAAAATTCATCATATAAACATCTTTTTCATGGTCGTGTTTCGACGGTAAACAAGACCAATTATGAAGTTGTGACCGAATGGGGTTTGCTGTTATGCGAACTAAGCGGTAACCTGCTCTACGGAAGGTCTTCATTTGAACTGCCTTGCACTGGTGATTGGGTAATTTACCAGCCTTTTGACACTGATAAAGGTTTAATCGTTGATATTTTGCCCCGCAAGCATACACTTTACCGAAGAAAAGCCGGTACTGTATCTGAAAAACAGGCCATTGCCACACATATTGAAAAGGCATTTATAGTACAGGGCCTCGATGCCAATTTTAATCCAAAACGAACGGAACGTTTTATGGTTCAGGTATTGGAAGAGGGTATTGAACCTGTCCTGATTTTAACTAAGGCCGACCTGGAGTTCAGTAGCGAACAGGTTAAAGAGGCGCTGAAACACCTCACAAGGCAAGTAAGCGTTTTTTATACCAGTATTTTGCTTCCCGAAACAACACATCAGGTTCGAAAATTTGTTAAGGCCGGCGAATCAATAGTCCTTATAGGTTCGTCAGGCGTGGGAAAGAGTTCTTTGATCAATACATTGTGCGAACGTAAGGTATTACCAACATCAGAGACAAGCAGTTCTTCGGGCAAAGGGCGCCACACCTCAACACGAAGGGAAATGGTATTGATGGATGGTGGTGGTGTATTAATAGATACACCTGGCGTTAGAGAATTTGGACTAGCCGCCGACAATCCGGAAGCATTGGCAGATATGTTTAATGTTACCGATTTTGCTAAGTCCTGTCGCTATGCTAATTGCCGACATATTGATGAACCCGGCTGTTCTGTTTTAGCGGCGTTAGATAAAGGCCTTTTAGATGAACATAGCTATCACAGTTACCATAAGCTGCGTAAGGAAGCCTTGCATTTTTCAGAGTCAGAACATGAAAAGCGCAAAAGGGACAGGTCTTTTTCCCGAATTGCAATGGAAGCGCAGAAAAATAAAAAAAGATAGCTACCTGTTGTTAGCCATAGCCCGGTGTCTGCAATAAGCATCAGGCGAAACGAGCCGGAATTAGCTATTCCGGCTCGATTTGAAACTTATATCTAGCCTCTTTCTGATTTACAATCAATAAATTTTGACCAGATGATTATTTCACCTGCGTCAATAATTCAAAATCTTCTTCAAGCCCGTAACCATACGTCTGGTAATCAGTTCCTGAAGGATAGGTTTTAACATTGTACCATTTGCCAGGGTCAACCAGCCCAGGCAAAGGTTTATTATGATGGGGTCCTAACAGGTTCTTCAGGCTTCCGATCACTTCTACTTCGATGCGGTTGTTCCCCTTTTTCAGATAAGCACTTATATCGAGCTCATTAGGCGCTGAGCTGATCACTCCGGCCGCAGCGCCGTTAACTTTTACTGCAGCCACTGTACCTTTCCATCTTTTTAATCTGACCAGATAGTTCATTCCGATTTTTTGAACCTGGAATTCTTTAACGTATTTAATGCCCTGTCCGTAAAGCGGAAGCCCCTGTTTATCCCAAGGGCCAAATTTAAGCACCTGCGGGGCTACAATCTTCCAGCCCTTGGCAGCCGCAGCCAGGTTAAAATCGCCCAGGATATATACCGGTTCTATTTCTGCAAACACACGCATAGGTGAAATCGACAAAGCCAGGCTGTTTTGCCCTGGTTTAAGGTATTTGCCAATTTCAAAAACACCGAATGACCGGTCAAGCCACCATTTGCCTGGTTCAGCTTCTACTTTTATCCCGTTTATGGTTACGCTGTTCCAAAGCCCACGCTGCTCTACCACCGCGCGACAGTGTTTCAGCTTTACATTCCTATCTATTTCAAAATGGTAGGTTGCAGTATAACCACTTCCTACCGAGAAAGTATCGCGCGCAACTATCCTGTCTTTAAATTGGGTACGGTTGTTCCATGGGTTGCCTACTCCATCCTTAAAACCAAAATGTTTAAAAGCGGTATTGGAAGCTACTCCAACATGCAGATCGCGGTAAGCGCTGTCAGGACGTTTCAGTTCCAGATCGCAAAAATCTATCATCAGCGAGTTTTCATCCGGACGGAGAACTTTAGCCGGCAGTGTCTTTATCACTTTTTCGTTTATTATAGGCGCTGCCACCTTATAACCAGTTTCTTTCTTATCAGATACAAAAACCATCATGCTTCCTGCCGGCGGGATGGTAAAATTAAATTCAACCCTATCCTGATTCTTCTTTTCAGGATAGTCATAAATTCCGCCGTTAAAAAGTTCCATAAGCAGTACATCTTTCCCTTTAAGCGCCACACTGCCTGTAGCCACAGCATCCATACTTGCATTGGAAAGGAAAACCAATTGCCCGCCGGCAAGCTGCCTGCGCTGGTAATAGAGGTTGCCCCCTATTCCTTTATCGCTGGCAGCAGAGATGCTGAAATCGCCTGGTAGCAAATGCTCCCTGATGACCTGTATTTTGTCTGAATCCATGGCCTGTTGCACGTTTAACTTGCCCGCACTGAAAAAATCATCAGAGATAACGGCATTTCCGTCAACAAAACCCGGTTTTTCAAACAGGATTACTTTGCCACCCTGACTGGCATATGTTTTCAAGAGGTTAAATGTAGGGCCATCCAGGTTGTCCATTCCTGGTGGGATCACCACTGTACTATAGGCACGTTGCCCGATGACGAACTTTCCATTTTCAATTTTCGCCTGGTCTTTGATGATGTTTTCGCAACCCAGATCATATTCCACATGCTGTTTTTGCAAAGTGGTAACGAAATCGTTGAAACCTTTTGTGATCTCAAAGAAGCGTTTATTTTCCTTGCCTTTAAAATAATACATCCAGGCTGAAGTTGTTGGCTCCAGCACCAGTATTTCATTTTTTTGCTGACCTGAGGCCAGGCAAAGCGACAACCGGGCAAAATACTGGTTCAGCGTTTTATAAAAGGGCCACCAGGGCTCATGATAAGAAAAACTGGGTGGATAATCGTATTTTCTGGCCCCGGTAATGGTCATGAACGATAGGTGCTGGTTCATAAAATTCACTCCCAGTACGAACTCCCAGTCGCCCAGCCGTTTCATGTCTTTAAAGGTGAGTTCCCAGCCCCCGCCTCCATAGGTTTCTGAAAGCGTACGCTGTTTACCAAGCTGATTGGCAACACTGCTCAACTCCTTAACCGCCCTGATATTGCCAAACTGTACAGGTTTTTCTTCATTGAATTGGTTAAACAGCATGTCTATCCCCGGCATTTGGTGCCAGGCATACATGGCCATATTGTCTGGTCCGTGGTAGGGACTTGGCCAGCCATGTTCCCAATAATGCCCCGTCCAGGTCAGGCCCTTTTGCTGCGTATAATTGTACATAGGTTTAGACCACCGGTCTATAAACAGCTGTAACAGCGTTTGGTAATAGTTGTGCCTTACTTTTTTCCAGTTTCCGGTTTCCTCAAACAAAGATGGTAGATGTAGGGTCAGGTCGTAGCCCCATTTTTCTTTAAAGGTGGCAAACAAATCCGGTGTCCAGCGTACGCAATCTTTTCCTTCATTAATAATGGTCGGTTCATCAGAAAAAATACCCGGAACGGTTTTTCCGAATTCGCGGCCGGCTACTTTTTCATACCCCTTGAAGGTGACATCCATAAACTTCTGTGTTACACCCTTGGCCATCAGATCTACATAAGAGGATCCGATAGGGCCTGCTACTGTGCCCCGGTTCGATTTTTCGTAATTTACTTTTCTAAAAATCTGGTATTTTCCAGTTTTGCCCCGCTCTGCTGCCAGGTTTGAACTCACGTTTATAAACGCTCCGTTAACCGCTTTCAAAGCGACGAAAACATCTGAAAGGTTATCAGGAAGCTGGTTTACCTCGCTCATGTATAACATCTGACCCTGGTTATACGATTCTGGCATCTGATCCGGAACCAAACCGCCCCCAAAACCGGTAGGGTAAGAATTCTCATCGTAAATCCATACTTTAAGCCCCAGCTTTTTGCCCTGTTGCATGGCATATTCGAACAGGCTGAACCATTCTGCTGATAAATATTCGGTAACCAGTCCGGGCCTGGCATGAACGATTACCCCCGAAAAGTCATTTTTCTTATAATCGAGCAACATCGAATCGATGAGCGGCTTGCTTACCTTCGCATTCCAAACCCAAAAGGGTGTTGTACCATAGTTGCTGACCGGGTTATTAAAGCTCCTTTTCAATACTTCGAAACTGCCGGGATTGGGCTGTTCTTCTCTTAGCTGAAAACCAAAGAGAAGCAGCAATCCGGCAACCAGAACAAGGGTTGATAATTGTTTTAATTTCATTTGTGTGTTTACTTTAAATGCTGTTATCCAATGTAATGTTCGTCACTACGCTTCTACGGCCTGAAGGCGAAATCACTACTATTTTCAATACTCTTTTCTTTCCATCCGGAACATCGAGGCTTATTGGCCCGCGGTATTCATGATCGGCATCGCCGGGCAAACGGTTACTCAACGTATAATATATCTTTGCCCCGGCCATTGGCACTTTCAGATCGAAATAAAACTTTTTACCTACAAGGGTAGTATCGGTATAGGCAAAAGGCGTAGGTACGCGGTAATTGTACCCGGCTTTATCCAGTTTTTCGAGGTGCTTTGGAAGGGTGTTTTCAGCAAAGCCTTTATAATCTTTGTTGCTTTCCTGACTCCATGCCGTTTCTGCAAGTGCAAACATTCTCGGAAATATCATATACTGTAACTTGGAAACAGAAGGAATATGCTCAGTCCACACGCAGCCTGAAACACCCAAAATGTGTTTTTTATCTTCGGCTGTTAATGTTTCATATTCAGGGTTGTACCCATAGGCTTTCCAGACCGGCGAAAAGCCTCCGTGATTGATGGATTCCATATCTGAACGGCTCTGTGCATAATCAAAATATAAACCATTATTTCCCGGTGACAGAACAATATTCAGTTTTTTCTTTAATTGGGCTACGGCTCCTTTCTCTCCAAAACGGTTCATGATGGCAACCTGGTCATTCAATCCACCTTCCAGTATTTCATCCCAGCCGATCAGTTTTTTGTTTTTTGAACTAATGATCTTATTCAACCTGCTGATAAAATACCCCTGCAACTCATGGGTGGTGCCGATATTCATTTTTTTCATGAAGGCCTGTATTCCTGCATCTTTCTCCCAAAACCCTTTAAAGCACTCATCGCCACCAATATGGATATACTCATAGGGAAACAAGGAGGCAACCTCAGTAAAAACCTTGTCGAGGAATACATAAGTTGCTTCGTTTGCAGGGTTAAGGGTATTGTCGATATACATTTCATACTTTCCGTCAGGGAACCATTTGGCAAAACTGCTTCCGGGATTTACTTTAATGCTGGTATCCTGTGTACAGGAAAGTTCCGGATAGGCTGCAATTGCGGCCATAGAATGGCCCGGCACATCGATTTCGGGCATTACCTGGATGTTTCTTGCTGCAGCATACCTGATCACCTCGCGTATCTCGTCCTGTGTATAAAAACCGCCATCTGTGGCCTTCTCTCCAGGTTTAGGCGGGTCCATTGCGCCAAAATCGCCTATACGGGGCACCCTGAAAGCCCCCACCTGTGTAAGTTTTGGCAAACTTTTAATCTCTATTCTCCAGCCCTGATCGTCAGTTAAGTGCCAGTGAAAGCGGTTTAATTTATAGTGGGCCATTATATCGAGCAAATCTTTAACCTGAGCAACCGTAAAAAAATGACGTGAAACATCGAGCATCAGGCCGCGGTAGGCAAATCTTGGATAGTCGCTAATGCGCTGGCAAGGCAGCCTCAGCTCTCCTGCAGATTCAACAGGGAATAGCTGTATGAGCGATTGCATCCCATAAAACAAGCCCGCCTTTTTGCCTGTCACCACAATGGCCTGAGGCGTAATGCTAAGCTTGTAGCCTTCATCTGGCAGATTCTCGGCGCCTTTGCTGGTAAACAGGATGCTATTCGGCTTATTTTTTACAGCTTGGGGAAGCATCCGTTTGACAGACTGACTGCCCGGAGATTTGCTTAGGCCAGAAAGAAAGGTTCTAAAAAAACCGAGCAGTGGCTGTCCGGTAGCATCGGCAGTAATGACGGTCTGTTCATTGAACACAAATTCGCCCGCCTGTTTTTCAAACACCACAGGAGCCGGGATAATGGTGCTCCTGTGGTTGGTTTCCTGTGCTTTTGTTAAGGCAAAATTGAACAATAAAATAAACATGCATCCTGCCGTTATCGTTGATCTCATAGATTTTAAAGGTAATTGGGGTCAAATGATTTTCCACGGTAAAATCCTGCAGAACTAACCGTACGTGAATATAGAAATGCGCCGGTGGTGAGGTTATAAAAATCTACATGTGTACTGCACCAGCCATTAATTGGACAACCGGGATCTTTATAGGTCTGCACCATAGTGTTCTGGCCTGGCAGGGTGCTTACTGAATTTACAAAGGTACGTTGTGCGGCACCGGTTATTGCTCCCGCTCCTTCGATAAATGTACCAAGAGATTTCCTGAATATATAAACACCACCATTAGTTGTTACTAGCAGCTTATCGGTATCACCATCATAAGGCGCAATATCGTGTCCCCATGGCGAAAGAAGTTTGTAACTGGCTATCTTAGACAGCTTCGGATTGGAAACCGTGCCTCCACTTATGGCTGTATTATAAGCATACTTTTTCAGTGAATCGCCAATTGCCCATAAGCAATTATTAACAGGATCCCACAGTACCTGATGGGCAGATTTCAGCGGATAAATTGTATTTACATACTGATTAGGCGCAGCCTGCGAAGAAGAATAGATCCTGATGTAATTACCACCGGTATTGGCGCTTGTACCGGCAGCAGCCACCACACAATTTCCGTCTGGGAGAATTTCCATACCATGCACACCTGCATCAGCCGGAAATCCCGTTGCCCAAATGCGTTGTCCGCCCGGGTATTTAGCAATTACAGATAATCTTTCTGCCTGGGCCGTAATTACCTGACCAGAACCCCAAAGGTTATTGTTCCTAACTTTTAAATCGTTCGTGCGGCCCCATAAGGGTATTTCGGTAGTAGCATTAAACCCCAATGCTGTTGTTGGCTTAAACGACCATTTAGGGGTAGCCCAGCTTGTTAATACAGGATCGTAGGCTTCCATGGTGTTATTGGCCTGGTTGGTGGTACCAATCCAGCAACAACTTGCCAGCGCTGCATCTGCTGTAACATTTGCATTTAATTGTTTGTTTGCAACAGCCAGCTCCTTTGCTTCCTGTGGTTTGTTTTCTTTTTTACATGCCAAAAATAGGATTGAACAACATAAAAAGAATATGATTTTAGCATTTAATGTTTTCATCTTTATACATTTTGATGGTGTACGAAAAAACTTGTTCAAAAGCTGTTATTGATAGCTACTGTTAAGCAGCTTCACTTTATAAAAGCATGCTCCATTTACGACCCTTGAGCCGTCCAGCTGGCCATTGGCCGAATAAAAATCTACCGTGCTGGTGCTCCAGTCGTTCAAACCGCAATTCATTGCAGGACGTGGGTTTTTATTGTAATCAGGACGGGTCAGCACAATTTGTCCGCTAGGCTGGTTAGCTATCCCCTTTACAAAGGTGAGGCCTGCCGTTGGCGATGTAGAAAAAGTCTTGGTAGTTTTATTGTACACATACTCCCCGCCATTGCTGGTTACCCAGAGTAAATTGTCATTGCCATAATAAGCTGATACTTCATGGCCCCAGGCAGATGGAATAGTCGTTCTCCATGAATCGATTTCATTAAGTTCCGGAACGGCATCTGTACCGCCAATGGCAAGCGCTGTAATAATATGTGCTTTGGTTATAGCATGCTGGCCGGTAACCCAAAGTACATTGGTTTTGGGATCCCATAAAACAGCATGTGCTGAAATAAGAGGATATTCGGCATAATATTCCTGATCGGGGCCCTGCGAGGAAGCATAAAGCCTAACCCAACCCCCATCTGATGCGGCTATAGCAATATTTCCATTGGGCAGCAGTTCTGCCGAATGAAGGTTTCCGCTAAGGCGTTTTGACCATTTGCGTTTACCTGAAGGATATTCGATAATGGCCGCAAAACCATTATCAGTGAGGGCCGCATATTCGGCATTGTTCCATACCGGCACTTTTCTGAGCTTAAAATCTGTTCCGCCGCCAAAGGTGTTGATATCGGCAGTAACAAAGCCAAGTGCAGTTGTAGGCGCCCACGACCATTTCTTTGCTTCGGCAGCATTCCAGTTTTCTATTGTTGGATCGTAGATCTCAATTTTCCGGCTGGCATCGTTGGTAAGCACCGTCAAAAAGCCCGCAAAGGCCTCTGGTGGCTTGCTTACAACAGGAGGTTTAACAACCGGTGGTTCGGTGGTATTTTTATTACCACATGACATATTCAGTGCCAGGGTAAAAATGGCACCTAAAATAAATATTCTTTTCATGACGTTCGTAATAACTAGTAACCAGGATTCTGTTTAAGTTTATCATTCAGCATTATTTCGGAGGTTGGAATTGGAAATAATAGCTTTTCCTGGGTGACATTATAAGTACCCGCCTGTAAATAGCTGAATCTCTGCTTTTGGCTTACCCCAAAAGCATTCATTACGGTAATTGCATTTCCGGTCCTTACGAGATCTATCCAGCGTTTATTTTCAAAAGCCAGTTCTACCCTTCTTTCATGTAGTATAATAGCCCTTAATGCATTTTGGTCGGTAGTGGTAATCGTAGCTTTGCCTGCACCAAATGCCCTGTCCCTAACCTGGTTCAGGTAAGGCAATGCCTGGGCCGATTTTCCACCTTGTTCGTTTAAACTTTCGGCCAGCAGCAACAACACTTCTGCATAGCGGTAAACAGGTAGGTTATCGTTTGTTTGGTTCGCAATGGTATGTGCATGAAGAAATTTTTTGGCAAAGGGCCTGCCTACTTTGCCGGAAGGTGCTGTGTATCCAACAATAGATCTCACCGCAGTAGCAGTAAATACATCATTAACATTGAAAGACCCTTCGGCAACTGCGATGGTAGCATCCAGCCGCTGATCTCCTGATTCATAATCGGAGATGAGTTCCTGGGTTGGGGTATTGTACCCTCCCGGAGCCGTTACCGTATTTGTATTTACACCGGTTATTATGGTCGTACTCGTCATTCTGGGCAAATAATTGTACACATTTCCTCCTGTATTTGCCTGAGGGGTTGCCAGACCTGTATTAAACTGGATTTCGAATATTGATTCCTTACTGTTTTTATTGGCAAGCTGAAACACATCCGGGTAGGTTGTCATCAGGCCATAATTCATTTGGGTAACCTGTTTTAATACCGCTTCTGCCAGGTCATATTTTTTTGTTGATACATATACATCACCAAGTAAGGTAAGCGCACTTCCTCTTGTGGCCCTGCCGGTTTGAGGAAAGGAAGGTGGAGCAAGCTTTTCTGCTGCATCTTTTGCATCAGCTATAATAAAATCGTAAACCTCCTGTGCCGATGAGCGGGCAATATACGTTTCATTACGGCTTAAAGGAGCCCGCGGATAGATGGGTACCCCACCAAAATACCGTACCAGTTCCAGGTAAGATAATGCACGTATAAATTTGGCTTCGCCAATCACCTGGTTTCTGCTTGCTGTAGGCAGCGCCACATCATCAATGTGATCCAGTATGGTGTTTGAGGCCGAGATGGCATTATACGCGGCATCCCATTTGGCCGGAGTTTCTATATTAGATCCGTCGTTGATAAAATCGGCAATAGCCCATTTACTAAAAGTTGCTACCGCCTGATCAGTCGGGGTATAATCGTAATGCGCGTTGTCTGACCGCATTTCGCCCATAAGCCAGGCACTTCTGTTATTGTATATGCTTCTCAGCTGGGCATAAGCCCCGTTCACCGCCAGGTCAAAATCATTTTGGCTTTTAAAATAACTGCCGAGGTTGATGCTGTTAGGATTATTTTCGTCAAGAAACTTTTTACACGAAGCTAATCCCAGAGATAGTATAATGATGCTATATAAAATATACTTTTTCATTTTTAATGCTTTTTGGATGAAGACTATCTGGTTATAAAACAAGGTTAATCCCGAACGTAAATGTTCTTGGAATTGGATAAGCCCCTAAATCCTGCCCCTGGGCAACAGAAGTAAGGCCGTTTATGCTCACCTCAGGATTGCCTGGATAGCTGGTGAAGATGTAGGCATTTTGTACAGTGGTGTACAGGCGCAGGCTTCTCACATAAGGCATTTTTGTAAAGTTCCTGAAGGTATAACCTAATGCAATGTTGTTAATGGTAATATGCGAAGCATCATGAACCCATCTGCTCGAATTGGCGCGGTAGGCACCTGTTGTTCCGGCCAATGTACGCGGAACCTGGCCATTTCCGGGGTTTGCTTCTGATCGCCAGCGTTGCAACAATTCTGGCGGACCATTAAAAACGCCATCAAGATTATAGGTACTCTCTTCTACGCCATTATAAAGATCATTACCATAAGTACCAGACAGCACAATATTAAGATCGAAATTCTTGTACGAGAAGCTATTGGTAAAGCCGAATATGAAATCAGGATTAGGATTACCGATAATGGTCATGTCTTCAGGCCAGGTAATCTTACCATCGCCATTTAGATCTTTGTAGCGTACTGTTCCTGCCTGCGATAAGGTAGTTGGGCTTGTACCGTAGTATTTAGGGCCTGCATTGGCTTCTGCCTGGGTCATGAATACACCATCGAACACATAACCAAAATATTGGCCTATCGGCTTACCTACAATGGTTCTCCAGTCGGTAAACTCAGATAATACTCCCGAAGGGTTATCTGCAAAAGACACGTTATTTACCCCTATTTTCTTAACGATATTCCTATTGAAAGAGATATTAAAATCGGTGTTCCATTTAAACGCACCGGTTAAATTTTTGGTACTTAAGGTAATTTCGTGTCCCCACTGCCTAATGTCGCCTAAATTGTCCTGTACGCTGGTATAACCTGATGAATGTGGTACCGGAACGGTGAACAACAAGCCATCTGTATATTTGTTATAATAATCGTAGGTTAAATTAATCCTGTCTTTAAACAGGCCAATATCTATCCCCAGGTCTAACTGTTTGTTGCGTTCCCAAACCAGGTCAATATTTCCCAAACCACTTTGTACCTTTCCGGGTGCCAGTACACTACCAAACACATAATTGCTATTGCCGATAGTTGGTGTATGCGCATAGTTCTGGTTGGCAAGGCTACCGCCAAACTCGTTTTGACCGGTTAAACCATAACTGGCACGTATTTTCAGAAAACTTATCTTAGAAAAATCCTTTAAAAATGCTTCTTCGCTGGCAATCCAGGTAGCACCTATAGAAGGGAAAGTTCCCCACCTGTTATTCGAACCAAAGCGCGAAGATCCATCTCTCCTTACCGAAGCCTGAAGGGAATACCTGTTCTTATATGTATAATTTACACGGCTGAGGGCTGATAACATGCTCCAGGCATAAGCGGCCGAGGTATTTGTTGTAAAACGGGTAGCAGCACTTAAATAAGGTACACTATTATCAGGATAATCTCGCCCAACAATTTGCGAAGAGTAAATATCAAAACGTTGTGCAGTAAAACCGGCCAATACTTCCAATGAATGGTCTTTAGCGAAAACGTTCTTATAGCTCAACAGGTTTTCGTTTAACCAGGTGGTTGGGTTTTCGGTATACGATTCGCCCAAAGCTGTATCGTTGCTTCCTGCAGTAGGAAATTCGACCGGTACATCGTTAAATCCTCCAAATGCAGTAGATGGCACGAACTTTTTCGCCTGCATGTTGCCCAGGTCGAGATTGGCAGAAGTTCTGAAAGTAAAATGTTTTAAAAAACCGATCTCTGCAAAAATATTACCCAGCACACGTGTTCTTTTAACATCATCATTAATTTCAGTCAGCTGCCGCAACGGGTTCGCCCAAACAAACATGTTTGGAAAAGAGCCAACTCCTAAAGACAAAGAGCCATCTGTGTTATATGGCGATCCCATAGTAGGCATCATCAGCGTTGAAGCAAAAATTGCCCTTTGCCCATCTACATTGAAACCCGAGCTATTTGCCCTGTTTTGCCTGTTGTTGTGCTCAAGTTGTACAGATGGAGCAAGGCTTACCCCCAGCTTAATATTATCGGTTAGTTTTACATCGCCGTTTATACGCAGCGAAAAACGTTTATAACCGGTGTTTTTTACAATACCATCCTGATCAAAATAGCCTCCTGTTATGCTCAAGGCAGATTTATCATTGCCCGATGAAATGGCCAAACTATAATTCTGGGCGGCACCCTGACGGGTCAGTACATCGTACCAGTCTGTTCCTTTACCGTATTGTTCGGGGTTTTGGTAAGCGCCGGGTATGCCTCCGGTATAACCTTCATACAAAGCTTTATCTTCAAAAAAGCCTTTCATGTAGGTAGCCAGCTGTGTAGCGTCCATTACCTCGGGCTTCAGTTCTTTCATGTTTTCAGCAAGCCCGTAATAGCTGTTAAATTCAATTTTAGGTGCGCCTGATTTACCACGTTTGGTTGTAATGAGGATAACCCCATTGGCTCCGCGCGAACCATACATGGAAGTACTCGAAGCGTCTTTCAACACAGAAAAAGATTCTATCTCGTCGGGGTTGATGTTATTGATGTTATCGGGATTTCCAATCATGGGTATTCCATCAACAACAAAAAGCGGCCTTACTGATGAGGTTAGCGAGGCTGCACCACGTATGCGGATATCCATACCCTGCCCGGGCCGTCCGGTTCCCTGAGCGGCCTGTACACCCGGAAGTTTTCCCGTTAATCTTTCAGCAAATGTTCCGGTTGGCTGATCCTTGATATTTGCAGCCGATAAAGTTGCAACCGATCCAACCAGGTTTCTTGTGGTCTGCGTTCCGTAAGCCACCACAACTACTTCATTTAATGCGGTATTCGACTCTGCCAGTTGAACATCAATATTGGTTCTGCCATTAATGGGCACCTCCAATTGAGCATAACCGATATAGGAAAAAACGAGGGTTCCGGTTAACTCAGGTATCGTTATGCTGTAGTGGCCGGCCTTATCGGTACTTGCGCCACCTGAAGAAGCGCCTTTGAGTTTAACAGATACACCGGGTAAAGGTAAACCCTTCGTATCTGTTACTGTTCCCTTAACGGTAACAACTTTAACTTCTGAGGGTAAAAGTTCGTTTGTTTTTCTAACCACCACCATTCCCTGGATAAAGCTAAAAGATACCCTTTGCCCTTCAAAACATTTCTCAAGAACAGTGGTTAAGGGGCTGTTTTTAACTTTTATGGTAACTGGTTTCGTGTTTTTGATAATATCTGCATCGCACAAAATATCATAACCGGTTTGTTTACGGATTTTGTTGAAAATCTGCTCCAGTCTGGCATTTTTTTCTGATAAGGTTACCTGCTGGGCAAAGCCACTTGCGCTTACCTCCAGCAAACCGATAAGAAGAAAAAAAACGATCAGTTTCATGATTAAAAATAGTTTATACCCCCTGTAACTTTTTTTATTACAGAGGTCATAAGGATAAAATTCCATATCTTTGATTATTAGGTTGGTTCTATAATTTGTTTGATCTTATTATAATGTCTGTAAAGCAACAATCGCCTAAACCGCATTACGCGGGTAACCGGGGGCGCTGCAATCGCTCCTGGTTTTTTAGATAACTGTGCTGAAATGATGTACCACTA
This sequence comes from Sphingobacteriaceae bacterium, assembly GCA_017745075.1. Classification (GTDB taxonomy): domain Bacteria; phylum Bacteroidota; class Bacteroidia; order Sphingobacteriales; family Sphingobacteriaceae; genus Pedobacter. Next base: position 109,366 of record JAGIAD010000011.1, read on the forward strand.
TTTCATAACAATTATCCTCCTTTCTTTCCCCTTTCCGTCTAAGTTGTCCATTTTAAAGCGTACCACTCCGGTAAGTGCCAGGCGTTTTAAAACTTCCGATACATTTTTAAAGCGCGATACCGTGCCCCATAAAGCTTTATCCTGGAGGTTATCCTGGTAAACTATGGTTACATCGTACCAGCGCGATATTTTTCGCATGATACTTTCAACAGATTCATTGGCGAACATAAAATAGCCGTTTTTCCAGGCAACGGCCTGTTCTGTATCTATATCTTTATTGAGTGCAATTGCTGCTCCTTCCTGTTCCGGAATTTCTGCTTGCTGCCCGGGTTTCAGGATCACTTTTTGTGTGCCGTTATTTACTTTCACGGCACCTTCGAGCAGGGTAACCTGACTGGCCGCCTCATCTTTATAGGCCATAATATTGAAATGGGTACCTAATACCTCTACTTCTGCGCTGCCATAATTTACAACAAATGGTTTCGCCTTATTTTTAGCGACTTCGAAATAAGCTTCTCCACTAAGGGTCACCGAGCGCTTATTACCGGTAAACTGCGATGGGAATGACAATTTACTATCGGCATTTAACCAGACATGGGTCCCGTCTGACAGGACAACCTGGTAGGTTCCTCCTTTCGGCGTGGCTGCTGTAATCAATTCGTTTGAGGCAATGCTCCTGATCTGCGTACTAGGGTCTGCCGAACTGCCATCACTGTATGTTAACTTATTTTGATTGATAAATACTGCTTTCCTTTTCTCGCTGAGTTGCACGACTGCCCCATTCGAAAAACTTAACATGGCCGTATTTTTGCCCGGAGGGATATCGGTTTGGGCTATATGCTGTAAACGGGGTTCAATTGTTCGGTTCAGATAGAACCATAATCCTGTGCCCAGGGCAATGAGGATAGAAGCAGCTACTGCAATGCGCGTTAGCCAGTCAATTTTTGCGCTGCCAGGGTTATGCTGGTCGCTTTCAACTTCAAGTTTACTGTTTACTTTCTGGAGTATCCTTTGTTCCAGGGCCTGCTCTGTTGCAGCAAAAGAATCAGGAATCTGCAGTGGCGTTTCAAGATTTGTATTATACCAATCATTGAACTCCCGTAATTCGTCTTCTGTGATGCTATGATCAAGCCATTTCGAGGCAAGGTATCTGTATCTTTGTAATTCTTCTGAGTTTTCCATTTTTTAAGGCCTGTAACTATAATATCCATTGTAAAATGGAAATCCCTTAGTTACCCCTAAAAAAAAATCACAATAGGGTTAAAAAGAATTGATTAAGCCTTGCACGCAATGTTTTTATCGCCTTTCCCATGTGCGCCTCAACTGTTTTTTCAGAAATATTGAGTTCATGGGCAATTTGTTTCTGAGACATGTTAAGGTTTCTGCTCATACTGAACACCAACTGGCATTTTTCGGGCAGTTCGGAAACGTATTTATCCAATGTTTCTTTCAGATCCAGAAATTCCAACCATTGTTGCGTAGAGTCGTCCAATACATTGCTGGCAATGCTCTGTGAATATTTTTGCTGATGGTACTGTTTATCCAGTATTTTAATAATCCAGTATTTTACCGATGTAGTTAAATAGGCAGCTAACGTAGTGGTGATGGTAATAACGGCCCTTCTGTTCCAAAGCGACATAAAGATGTTCTGCACCACTTCTTCTGCTTCTTCCATGTTACCCAGCTTTTTACTGGCTACGTAAAAAAGCTTTCTCCAATACCGATGATAAATCTCTGTAAAGGCAGAATGGTCTCCCTCTTTAAGGAAGCCTATCAATTCCTCATCAGTAAATGTGCCGTAGGCAGCCATGACTCTTAAATTTCGCTTAATTTATTAAAAAGATAAAGTTCCAGAAAAATTCTGCAATTAAGCAAGTCCTAATATATTAACTTTCTATTAAATATTACAGATTTATATACCCTCATCAACTCGGCATGCTCACCCATTTATGCTGGGCTTGGAAAAACATTTGGTTAGCTGCTTAAATCTAACGTTACCCTGGCATTTAACTGTTATGTACTGTCATGCACACCATTCGATACCGGCTTGATGCATTTGATCATCAGACAGATAAACAGCAGGTTACATCCATTGTAATAAAACCGTTGTTGTGTTTCTGCCTTGCCCCAATCTCCTCTACCTGCCTACAATCTTTCTTGTTACAAATTCACTGAAAAACAAATCCCTGTAGATACTGCCTATCGGGATTTCGTTTGAACCTATATACACGGTATTGTTATCAACTGAATCAATGTGCTTAACATTGATGACATAGGATTTGCTTACCCTCACAAACCGGTCTTTAGGCAACTGGTCGTAAATGGTTTTGATATTCATCGCTGTAATTACTTTTTGATTTTCGCTGTGCATCACAACATAATCTTTTAAGCCCTGAATAAAAAGAATGTTATCGAAATAAACCTTAAAAATCCGCCTGTCTGCCTTCACAAAGAAAAAATCGGCAGCTACCTGTTCAATATTGTTATTGATATAATCTGCCTTGAATAATTTAGAGTAGGTCTGCGCTTTTTCTACAGCCTTCTGAAAACGCCCCAGTTTTACGGGTTTTATAAGGTAGTCTATCGCATCCACTTCGTAGCTGTTGGTCGCAAATTCAGAATAGGCCGTTGTAAAAACCACGAACGTTTCTTTCGGAATGGTCCGGGCAAATTCAATACCATTAATTCCCGGCATCTGTATGTCAAGAAAAATCAGTTCAACTTTATGGTTTTCTATAAAGCCGGTAGCCGTTTCCGCACTGTTGAACGAACCGATCAGGTTCAAACCATTGGTTTGGCCAATCAACATTTCTATCGCCTCTCTTGCTAATGGTTCGTCGTCTACAATGATACAGTTCATAATTTTATAGCTAATGTTGTACAGTACGTTTCCGGTTTATCTTCTGTATTTAAAGTATAGGCACCCGGGAACAAAAGCTCCAGCCTGCGTTTCACATTTGCCAGCCCCAGGCCGCCAATGCGACCAACAGATTTGAGCAGCGGTTTGGAATTAATGCACTTAAAAAACAGTTCATCATTCCTGACAACAAAATACAGGTGTACATACGACGGTTTTGTTGTATCATTATTGTGCTTCACTGCATTTTCTACAAACGAGATGAACAGCAAGGGAGGGATCTGTACGCCGCTCAAATCCCCCTCTTTCGAGATCAGGAAATCGAAACTATCTCTCCTCACTTTTTCTAAGTTTAAAAAATCCTCCAGGAAATGAATATCCGACGTCAATAATACCTTATCCCTTGCGCTGTCATAAAGCTGGTAGCGAAGCAGGTCGCTCAGCTTCATTAGAACCTGCGAGGCCTTTTCCGGGTCCTTTTTCGTTAACACATTGGCATTGTTGAGCATATTAAATAAGAAATGCGGATTGATCTGGTTTCTTAACTGCTCCAATTCGGCATAAGTTTTAGACTGTTCCAGCTCGTAGATCAATTGCTTATCAGTCATTCCCTTCTGAAACAGTTTGATGGAAGATGAAGCCGCCAGCAGCAGTATAGTGAGAAAAGAAAAAAGCGGGATGTTTAATCCGTGACCGTTATCAAAAGGGTTAAAAAAGTAACCGCAAACGGCTACTACAATCAAAATACCCATTACGGCCAGGCCATATGCAATGTTTTTATTCCTGAACAGAAATCTTGGTACCAGTACATACATATTAACATAAAACAACACAATAAAGTATATAAATACCACCACCGGATTTTCAATTACAGAAGCGCTTTTGAACAACACGATGCCAATAAAAGCAACGAGCAGTAAATGCCTCAGTATCCTGCGGTCGGGCGAAACCAGGAAGCGGAAGAGCACGTTTTCGCTAACGAGCTGTTGATGAGCAAGTTTATCCATTCAAAAAAATTGTTAAACAAATTTAATATTTAAAACGATGGCCAAATCTGCTTTTATACGAAAACGCGTGCTTTTTATACGAAAATACAGAACGCTATAAAAACGCGTGGACCGCAAATGAATTTCGTATTGCCAAGGCCTGCTTTGCTATAAAAGATACAGCCTTTGGTATAATTAAAAAAACGCGGTTATTCATTAAGGATAGCTTTGTGTCTCCATTGCCATTGTTTAATCGATTTTTAAAAGATGAGATATAAGATCATTTATTCATTACTATTATTAATCCTTTCTTCCCTGGCCTTCTCGCAGGAAAAAATTACACTGAGCGGAACGGTCACCGTAAAAGCAAGCACAGAAACAGTAAGCGGGGCCACCATCTTCATTCCCGAAGCAAAGGTTTCGACCGTTACCAATGCATATGGCTTTTACTCAATCATTCTACCCAAAGGAACCTATACCATCGCGATCAGCAGTGTAGGGTTTGAGACTATCGAAGAGCGTATTTCTCTTGCCGGAAATACCAGGAAAGACTTTTCGATGGTTGAAAAAAGCAAAACTTTAAATGAAGTAGTTATCACTCAAAATAGTCTGGCAAGCAACATCCGCAAGCCTGAAATGAGCGTGAATAAGCTTTCCATTGCTACCGTTAAAAAGATGCCGGCTGTGATGGGCGAAGTTGATATCCTGAAAGCAATACAGCAACTTCCGGGTGTTTCCAGTGCGCAGGAAGGTGCAACAGGCTTTAATGTAAGGGGTGGCTCGGTTGATGGCAACCTGATCATGCTTGATGAAGCCGTTGTTTACAATACTTCGCACCTGTTTGGTTTTTTCTCCGTTTTTAATGCAGATGTGATCAAAGACCTGAAATTGTACAAAGGTGGCATACCCGCTAATTTTGGAGGCCGCACTTCCTCCGTTCTGGATATTTATCAGAAAGAGGGAAACAACAAGGAATACCACCTAAGTGGTGGCATTGGGGCAGTGGCGAGCAGGCTACTTGCAGAAGGCCCTATTGTAAAAGACAAAGGTTCTTTCGTGGTGGCCGGGCGTACTTCCTATGCCCATTTGTTCCTGAAACTGGCTGGTAATACCAATTCTGTTTCTTTTTATGATCTGAATGCCAAGCTCAACTATAAGATCAACGATAATAACAGGATTTTCCTTTCAGGGTATTTTGGCAACGACCAGATGGATTTCAGCAACTTTTTCAACAACAATTATTCGAATTCCTTTTTTAACCTCCGCTGGAATCATGCTTTCTCCGATAAACTTTTCTCTAATGCCTCGGTCATTTACAGTAAATACAATTATGGCCTCGACATCCAATCGGTTGGCATTGACTGGGTGTCTAACATCCGCAATTACAACCTGAAATACAATTTTACCCATTACTTATCCAATAAGCTGGCTTTGAATTATGGTATCAATTCTATCTATTACCAATTCAACCCTGGTACCATAAGCCCCCTGGATGCGACCTCGCCTATCAATGCTGATCAGATTGAAAAGAAGTATGCCTGGGAAAATGCATTATACATTAGTGCCGAGCAACAGCTTTCTGATAAAATATCGTTGATTTACGGATTACGCTACAGCAATTTCATGCGTTTAGGAGATCAGTATGTTAATACCTATGCCAATAATCAGGCCGTGGCTTTCAATCCAGATTTACAAATTTACGAAGAAGGAATACCAACAGGTTCGACGTATTACAGCAAAAATCAAAAGATTATTGGTTTTGGAAATCTTGAACCTCGTTTTGCTGTTTCTTATGCTATAGATAACGACCAGTCTATTAAAGCGAGTTATAACCGGATGAGCCAGTATATACATTTAATTTCCAATACGGCTTCTGTATCGCCCCTTGATATTTGGGCACCCAGTGATCAATATTTAAAACCCGAAATCCTTGACCAGGTTGCCCTGGGCTATTTCAGAAATTTCGGCAACGGGAAGTATTCTTTGGAAACAGAGGCTTTTTACAAGAAAACCAAAAACAAGGCAGATTATATCGATGGTGCCGAACTGATTGCCCGTAAGGCCATAGAAGAGGTGTTGCTAAACGGAGAGGCAAAGGCCTACGGACTTGAGCTGATGTTAAAGAAAAACACCGGGAAGCTAACGGGATGGCTTTCTTATACACTTTCAAAAGCCCAGCAGCGCACACCCGGCAGAAACCCTGCTGAACCTGGTATTAACAGCGGCGATTGGTACCGTTCCAATTACGATAAAACACATAACCTTTCCATTACGGCAGCTTATCAATTGTCGAAAAAATGGAGTTTTGGCGGCATTTTCACCTTTCAATCAGGAAAAGCCGCCACCTTTCCCATTGGCAAATATCAATATCAGGGAATTACGGTTGCGAATTATGGCGCACGAAATGCCAATTCGCTCCCTGCCTATCACCACCTGGATCTATCGGCCACCTATACACCAAAACCCGATAGCAAGAAAAGGTGGAAAAGCGAGTGGGTGTTTAGCATCTATAATGTTTATGGCAGAAGTAATGCCGCATCCATCATGTTTGAACAAAGTAAAGAAACAGGTTTAAGTGAGGCCTCCTGCATTTCGATTTTCGGTATCGTTCCGGGGGTCTCATATAATTTCAAATTTTAATAATAAGGGCACAAATGAAACATATATTTAAATACCTGCTTGCAAGCTGTTTTTTTCTTCTATCATGCAAAAAAACAATAAACGTAAACCTGGAAACCGCAGAACCCAGATTAGTAATAGATGCATCGATTGATTGGCTAAAGGGTACCAGCGGTAATCAGCAAAAAATAAAACTCTCTACTACAACAGGATATTACAGCACAGCTTTTCCAACGGTTTCGGGAGCTGATATTGTGATCACCAATTCGGCAAATACTGTTTTCCGGTTTGTAGAGAATGCCAATACCGGTGAATACAGGTGTTCAGATTTTCAGCCTGTTATCGGAGAAACCTATTCGTTAAAAGTAGTTTTAAACGGGGAAATTTACACTGCCACCGAAACCTGTACAGGCGTACCGGATATTGAAAACATCGAGCAGAATAACGAAGGCGGTATAGGAGGCGACGAAATTGAAATCAAATATTACTACCGGGATAATGGCAATGAGGAAAATTACTACCTCCACCGTATTATATCACCCATATCGGTATTCCCAGCTTATAAAGTTAAAGATGATCAAAAAACCCAGGGTAATTTAATGCAGGAATATTTTTCAGACAAGGATTTGAAAGAGGGCGATGCGATCAATATCGGCTTATATGGAATTTCAAGGAGATATTACGATTATTTCAGGAAATTGCTGGTCGCCTCCGGTGCCGGAAGCGGTCCTTTTCAAACCGTACCAGGCGCCGTAAGAGGAAATATTATTAACAATACCCACTTCGACAACTTTGCCTATGGATACTTCAGGGTATCGCAAATGGTGGTAAAAAATTACACCTTACAATAATGAAGATTTAATTAAAGTATATTTAGATGCATTTTCGTTAAATATTCAGCGCAACAGAACAAAGAATCATCTGTTTAAAATTCAATAAAAATTATCTCGATGTCAGTCAGAGCCTGTCGAAGACCTCTGTTCTTCATGTAAGAAAGTAATCGACAAGCTGCCATTGACAGGTAGAAGAATCGCCCTCTGTCCGTAGAGTTAAGCATAGCGTCTCCTACGGATACAAGAATAAAATTGAGTTTAAAACTCAACTAAAACGAGTCACAGACTCTTTTCTATTATTAATCCATAGAGCCCTTCGGAACTCTACGGACAGACAGGCGAGGACCTCTATTCTTAATGCAAGAAAGCAATCGACAAGCTACCATTGACAGGTCCCGTAGAAGAATCGTCTTTTCGACTGGAGCGTACCGATTTTTCATCGGTAGGCGAAATGGAGAAATCTATATAGACAGATTTAGCTTCGCTGAGCACTACGTGGTTCTCGACTGCGTTGCACTGCGCTCGAAATGACGACCACCCTTATTAATTTTACACAATAAATTCCCTCAATGTGACAGAAAAAGTGTAATATGTGTACAATTGAATAAAATTTAAAAGCATTCCAATAAATTCTGCTAAAAAACACTCAATTATTCAAATGTGCTAGTAAAAATGACGAAACAAGCTATCCTTATACCTGCGATCCAAATAATTTAGCCTCCTTATCATCAACCAATATATGAGCTGGAAGCTGAATAAATTACAAACGATTTCTTTTTACGTCGTCTTTTTAACCCTGCCCCTTGTTGCCTATAAAAGGGCCGAAGGACTGAAAGATTATTATAAAGATTACTTCCCTATAGGTGTTGCGGTTAAGCCATCCGACTTTCGGAACGATGAAAAATCGTTAATCTTAACACACTTCAACTCTATCACTGCAGAAAATGCTATGAAAATGGGTCCCATACACCCCTTTGAAAAAAAGTATTTCTGGCAAAATGCCGATTCTATTGTTCAATTTGGATTAGACCATAAATTAAAAATAAGAGGGCACTGCCTGGTTTGGCACGGACAAACACCAAAATGGCTGTTTAAGGATTCTGCCGGAAACCAGGTTAACAAAGAGGTTTTACTTTCGAGGATCAAAGATCATATTAATACAGTAGTATCGCGGTACTGCGGAAAAATTTATGCTTGGGATGTCGTGAATGAGGCAATAGCTGATGACAGCAGCACTTACCGTAAATCTCAGTTGTATCAGATTGCCGGAGAAGATTTTATTGAGCAGGCATTCAGGTATGCACACGCCGCAGATCCAAAAGCAGTATTGTTTTACAACGATTACAACACAGAAAATCCAATAAAACGGGAGAAGATCTATACGATGCTGAAAAAGCTACTGGCCAAAGGCGTTCCCATCCATGGCGTGGGTTTACAGGCTCATTGGTCTGTCAATAACCCGAGCCGGTCAGAGCTTGAAAAATCAATCGAATTGTTTTCATCACTGGGCCTTCAGATCCAGTTTACCGAGCTGGATATTTCCGTATTCCAGGGAAGGCAGGGCGGTCAAATGATCACAGGAGAGAAAAGCCAGGGTAAAACGGCTTTTACCCCTGAAATGGAACAGCAGCAACTGGAGAAATATAAAATGGTTTTCGAGGTCTTCAGAAAATACAAAAAAAAGATCACCGGTGTTACTTTCTGGAACGTTTCAGATCGCTACAGCTGGCTTGATGGTCGGGGCAGAAAAAACTTTCCCTTACTGTTCGACACTAATTTACAACCCAAAAAAGCATACTACGAGGTAATCAGGTTTTAAGCAGGCAGTGGGCAGATGGATGCAAAATTTCTGCGGCCGTCCTTCCTGCTGTAAAACCTGAACATAAATGCGTCAAATCACTTACCATTAATATAACCAAATATGAATATGACCAAATTAGGGGCTGCTTTTATTTACGCAGCTTTATTGCTGATCAGCATTCCCTCCTTTTCGCAGGATCAGAATTTTTATATCTTTCTCTGCTTCGGACAATCGAACATGGAAGGTGCAGCTAAATTTGAAGCGCAGGATACCACAGCTGTTGACAAAAGGTTTCAACTCCTGGAAGCTGTTGATTGCCCTGGCTTAAACCGTACTAAAGGCAATTGGTACACTGCTGTGCCGCCGCTTACAAGATGCAATACCGGTTTGGGGCCTGTAGATTATTTCGGCCGGACACTTGTTGCCAGGCTACCTAAAAACGTTAAAATAGGGGTTATCAATGTTGCCGTAGGCGGATGTAAGATCGAACTGTTCGATAAAGAAAATTACCAGTCGTATACGGCAACAGCACCAGACTGGATGAAGGGCATGCTGGCTGGTTATGAAGGAAACCCCTATGCCCGCCTGGTCGAATTGGGCAAAATTGCCCAGCGCAGTGGCATCATTAAAGGAATACTGTTGCACCAGGGAGAATCGAATACCGGCGATAAGGCATGGCCTGAAAAAGTAAAGCATGTATATGAAAACCTTTTAAAAGACCTGGAACTGAAGGCTGAGCAGACGCCGCTACTTGCCGGCGAAGTTGTTAATGCCGATCAGGGAGGGGTTTGTGCCAGTATGAATACCATTATTGCAACCCTTCCGCAAACCATTCCAAATGCACATGTTATTTCTTCTGCAGGCTGCCCGGATGGACCAGATAACCTGCATTTTTCAGCAGAAGGTTACCGGATGTTAGGTAAAAGGTATGCAGAAAAGATGCTGAGCTTACTCGGCAAGTAATCAGCTTTAACCTTTCAAAATTGAAGATAATGAGTACCAAAAATATACTTTTAAGCGGTAGTTTAATGCTCTGTTTTGCGTTCAGCTTTGGAGCATATAAAACCAGACAGTTTTCTTCCGGTCATCAAACAGATACCATTGGTTTAAAGGATGCTTACAAAAACTATTTTTCTATTGGTGTTGCTGTTGGCAAAAGAAATTTGAGCGGCGAAGAAAGCGCATTGATCAAAAAACACTTTAACAGCATTACCGCCGAAAACGACATGAAAATGGAGCGGATGCAGCCCCAGGAAGGCCAATTTAACTGGAAGGAAGCCGATTCGATCATCAGCTTTGCAGCAAAAAATAATATCAAAGTACGCGGACATAATTTATGCTGGCACGAACAGGCACCATCCTGGTTTTTTACAGATAAAGACGGAAAGGAAGTAAGTAAAGCAGTATTGCTACAACGCTTAAAGGCACATATCGATGCTGTTGTTGGACGATATAAAGGAAAAATATATGCCTGGGACGTTGTAAATGAAGCTATTGACGACGATTCTACCAAATACCTCCGGAATTCGAAATGGTTTCAAATCTGTGGTGAAGACTTTATCGTTAAAGCTTTTGAATATGCCCACGCCGCCGATCCGGATGCCCAGCTTTATTACAATGATTACAATACCGAAAGGCCCGAGAAAAGAGAGCGTGTATACAGGTTACTCAAAAACCTAAAAGACAAGGGCGTACCTATAAATGGCGTTGGTTTGCAGGCACACTGGTCTATTTACGAACCTACTGAAAAAGAACTGGTTGCAGCAATCGAGCGTTATTCATCTCTAGGGCTTAAAATACAGTTTACCGAGCTGGATATTTCCATTTACCCCTGGGAGAAAAATAAACGCAGCAAACGTCCAGATGAAAGCGATGCCTACACCACTGAACTCGAAGCCAGGCAGGTAGCGAAATACAAAATGGTGTTCGATGTATTTAGACGGTATAAAAACGTAATCACCAATGTTACTTTCTGGAACATTTCAGATCGCCGGACGTGGCTGGATGGTTATCCCGTACCCGGCCGTAAAAATTATCCCTTACTTTTCGATACGCAATTAAAGCCCAAAAAAGCTTACTGGGAAGTTGTTAAATTTTAGCTCATGAAGAAATTATTTGCACTGATCTTACTGTTATCGGGCTTTATCCTTGTCCGGGCCAATACCCTAAGCCCCATTACAGTAAATCATTATTTTCCCGGAAGCTTTCCGCTGGTAAGCCAGGGTAAAGTTCCTGCAATTATGGTTAGTGCTAACGAGTGGCCGGGAGCTGTACGGGCGGCCAAAAACTTTCAGAGCGATATTAAATCGGTAAGTGGCATTGAGCCTGTATTTTTGACGGACAGAACAAGCAGGTTGCCCATCATTATTGGTACCATCGGTAAAAGCAAAATCATCGACGAAATGATCCGCAACCGCAGCCTGAATGTCTCCGAAATTGCCGGCAAATGGGAGGCAACCCTGATTCAGGTGATCAAAAACCCTGTACATGGAATTGATTCGGCATTAGTAATTGCAGGAAGTGATAAGCGTGGAACCATATATGGGGTATACGAGCTTTCTGCCCAGATAGGAGTTTCGCCCTGGTATTATTGGGCTGATGTTCCGGTAAAAAAAAGCCATTCGCTTTATGTTGTCGGAGGTAGCCATGTAATTTCATCGCCGGCGGTAAAATACCGGGGAATATTTTTAAATGACGAAGCCCCTGCCCTTTCGGGATGGAGCAGAAAACAATTTGGAGGCTTTAACCATAAGTTTTATGAAAATGTATTCGAATTAATTCTCCGCTTAAAGGGAAATTATTTATGGCCTGCCATGTGGGGAAATGCATTTAATGACGATGATCAACTCAATCCTATCCTTGCAGACGAATACGGGGTAGTAATTGGAACCTCACATCACGAACCCCTTACACGTGCGCACGATGAATGGAAGCGGTACAAAGGCGGCAAATGGAACTATGAACAAAATCCGGCGCAGTTACGTTCCTTTTGGGAAAGCGGCCTGCAGCGCGTTGCCGGTAAAGAACAAATTATTACCATTGGTATGCGTGGTGATGGCGACGAGCCCATGTCAGATGGTACAGCCACCGCCCTACTCGAAAAAATTGTAAAAGACCAGCGCCAAATTATTGAAAAAGTAACCCAAAAGCCTGCAGCTCAAACCCCACAGCTTTGGGCATTATATAAGGAAGTTCAGGATTATTACGACAAAGGCATGCGGGTTCCTGACGACGTCACTTTACTACTTTGCGATGATAATTGGGGCAACATCAGAAAATTGCCTGGCCTGGGTGAGAAACCCAGAAAAGGTGGCTACGGAATTTATTATCATTTCGATTATGTAGGCGGCCCGAGGAACTACAAATGGGTAAATACCAATCCCATTCAAAAAATATGGGAACAAATGCACATGGCTTACGAGTATGATGCCAATCAGATTTGGATTGTAAACGTAGGCGATTTAAAACCCATGGAATTTCCCATCCAATTCTTTTTAGATTATGCCTGGAACCCTGATGCCATACCGGCCGATAAATTAATGGATTACACAACGGCTTGGGCTGCCAAACAGTTTGGCAATGAACAGGCCATAGCCATATCGGGCCATATTGATACTTATCTGAAATATGCCGGGAGGGTTAAACCGGAGCTTCTTGATGAAAACACCTATAGTTTAACCAATTATAATGAGTTCGAGCAAGTGACCAATGATTTTATTACGCTCAGACAACAAGCCATCGCCACCGGCAAACAATTAGCTGATAACCAAATGGATGCCTATTACCAATTGGTACTTCATCCTATTGCAGGTATGGCTAATTTATATGAGTTGTATCTCGCTGTCGCCAAAAATAAGCTATATGCCAAACAGGGCCGCTTTTCGACCAACGGTTTTGCCCGCAAGGTCGATTCTCTATTTAAACTGGATGCAGAAATCAACACCTACTATAACAAAACGATGGCTGGTGGAAAATGGGATCACATGATGGACCAAACGCATATCGGGTACACTTCCTGGCAACAACCAGACCGCAACATTATCCCTAAAACCACCCTCATCAACAACACAGTTACGGCTCTGGGCATTGTACTGGAAAAATCAACACACCATTTTACAGGAAAAACAAAGTTACCTGATGGTTTCACTTTTTCGGCACTCACCAATGCATCCCATACCTTCGAAATTTTTAAAACAGGCCCTGATGAAGTGAAATACGAGATTAAAGCCCCATCTTTTGTATTACTCAGCCTTGTAAAAGGGGTACTGGGCGACGACCAGAAGATTCAAATCAACATTGACTGGAGCAAAGCGCCAAAAGGGGCTAAAACAACCGAAATTGTTATTGCTGGCAGTGACCGTTCTCATATTACCGTGCCGGTTAAAACTGAAAACACAGTACCTGCAGATTTAACTCCCAATTTGTTCCTTGCTGATGATGGTTACATCTCTATAGAAGCAGCAAGCTACAGCAGAGCGGTAAACAGCCGGCCAATTTTTTGGAAAACCATACCCAATTATGGAAAAACCAGGAGTGCAGTAATTCCAATGCCGGTAAGTTCGCCTATACAGCAACCTGCAGAAGGCGCTCCGCATCTGGAATACGATATTTTTGTAAACGAAACGGGGAGTTTTACCTTAAATACCTTTGTATCTCCCACTATTGATTTTACCGGTAAAGATGGCTTAAAATTCGCTGTTTCTGTAGATGAACAAAGCCCGGTAGTGGTTAACATCAGCAAAGATTATGCTTCAGATTATGCCTGGGGGCAATCGGTGGCCAACAACATCAAAATTTTTAAAACAGCCCTTACCTTTCATAAAAAAGGAAAGCACACCATTAATTATTGGATGATTAACCCTGGCGTGGTACTACAAAAATTGGTACTGGATCTTGGCGGGTTAAAACCAAGTTATTTAGGACCTCCGGAAAGCATTAAAAGTACACAAAATTAACTTTAACGAAACGATAAAACACATGATTAACGAATTTAGAAAATTAAGCCTTTTTACAGCAATAGTTGCGATGGGTATTGCCGGCTCTTGTCAGCAGGCAAACCGGAAAACAGAAAAGGAAGCGGCAAATACAGGTAAAAAAACCAGCTACCTTTCGCAGCCCATTATCTCCGGCATTTACACTGCCGATCCGTCTGCACACCTGTTCAATGGAAAAATTTACATTTATCCTTCGCACGATATCGAAACCGGAACCACAGAAAATGACAGTGGTGATCATTTTGATATGAAAGACTATCACATCCTGAGTATGGACAGCATTAATGGCAAGGTTACCGATCATGGCGTGGCATTAAGCATAGGCGACATTCCGTGGGCCGGCAGGCAACTCTGGGCACCCGATGCGGCCTTTAAAAACGGCACCTACTATCTTTATTTCCCCGTTAAAGACAAATCAGATGTATTTAGAATAGGTGTGGCTACATCAAAAAATCCGGCAGGGCCGTTTAAGGCCGAACCAGCGCCTATTAAAGGAAGTTTTAGTATTGATCCGGCAGTATTCACCGATACCGATGGCAGCAGCTACATGTATTTCGGAGGTATCTGGGGCGGACAGTTGCAGCGCTGGAATAATGGAGTGTATGATAAAAATGGCTCTAAAACCGATTCGCAAAGAGAAAATGAGCCTGCTTTGAGCGCTAAGGTAGCCAAAATGAGCAGCGATATGTTATCTTTTGATGGCGAAGTAAAAGATGTTCAGATTATAGATAAACAAGGAAAACCCTTACTCACTAAAGATCACGATAGGCGTTTCTTCGAAGGTGGCTGGATGCACAAATTTAATGGCAAATATTATTTCACTTATTCAACCGGCGACACCCATTACCTAGCTTACGCAATTGGTGAGAAACCCTACGGGCCATTTGTTTACGAAGGTACTTTTATGAAGCCTGTTCAAGGTTGGACCACCCACCATTCTATTTTAGAAATCAAAGGCAAATGGTATATCTTTTACCACGATACCCAACTTTCGGGCAAAACACACCTCAGAAATGTAAAAGTAACCGAATTGAAACACAGGGCTGATGGTACGATCGAAATGATTGATCCCTTTGTTAAATAACGTGAGTTTTGGATATTAACCATTGATTATCAACTTATTACAACATGCTTCATCATTGCGAGGCGGGGTATGAACGAGCCGAAGCAATCTATCATGTAATCTATCATCAAAAAGATTGCTTCACTCCTGCGCCTCCCCTTCTTCAGTTCGCAATGACGAAATTAAGGCCCAAGACTCACTTAAAATACCTGTCTGTCCGTAGAGTTCCAAAGGGCTCTATGGATTAATAATAGAAAAGAGTCTGTGACTCGTTTTAGTTGAGTTTTAAACTCAATTTTATTCTTGTATGCGTAAAGACGCCATGCTTAACTCTACGGACAGAGGGGTTTTAAATTTCCATCTGTAAATAACCACTACTTATTGGCAAACACCAGCTGGGAAAATTGGTAGAGGTCGTTTTTCCAAACCTTAAAATCATGTTTTCCTGGTTCTTTGTAGAAAATGTGAGGCACTTTGTTTTCTACCATATAATCGCGGGTGCGCTCGCTGATCTTTAAAAGTCCGTCTTCATCCCCGCACGAAATCCAAAGCAGTTTAATCTTATCTTTCGCCGCACCCGGGTTAGGCAACAACTGATCTGGCATTTTGGTATTCGGTGCTGATGAAAATCCGCCTATCCAGGCAAATTTATCTAAATTCCCCAGTCCAAAATTTAATGATTGACCACCGCCCATTGATAACCCGGCAATAGCCCTGTTTTCCCTGGTAGTTTTTGCAGCATATTTTTGTTCTATAAAAGGGATCAGATCGTCTAACAGGTCGCGTTCAAATGTTGCGAAAGCCGCCACCTTATCCTGTGCCATGATATTGCCCGAAGCACGGTCGTCTGCCATTGCCCTGCCATTTGGCAGAACCACGATCATATCTTTTATCTTTTTTTGTGCATAAAGGTTATCGAGAATGAATTGAGGCCGTCCTTGATTTAGCCACTCAAATTCATCGCCGCCTATACCATGTAAAAGATATAAAACCGGGTATTTTTTAAGCGCCGAATAGTTTGGAGGCAGGTAAACTACAGCCCGTCTTTTTACCCCTACCGTTTTCGAATTGTAGGTGATGGTATCTAATTTACCATGGGCAATTGTGGGATTTGATTCGTCAAATCCTGCGGGTGCCTGGCTGGTTTGCGCACTTGCAATGCCAAAAATGAGGCACAATGTACATAAAGACAAAAACGTTTTTTTCATATATTTTAGTTTTTAGTTGTTATGATGATGTTTTTCCGCGCTTTGTTTCAAAACCCTGTAGCCAGAAAAATTATACTATTTTGCTTCGATCCTGAAATAATCAAAATCAACATATCCACCAGGGCTTTCGGTTGCGTAATTAAATAGTGCAAAACGATAACCCATAAAATGCGGTAAGGTGTAGGCCATTTGCAGTGGCTCCCCTATCGGCTTCCAGTTTTTGCCGTCAAAACTGTAGAAAAAGTAACCTTTATCTGTTCGGTGCTCAAAATCGCAACTGGCTTTGAGATAGATGGTGCGCTGTCCGGCAGGAACATCCTCACCGCTCACAGTACCCTTTTGCGCACTTACCATGACAACCGTTTTCTGAGCCCCGCTATGTTTAACACCAACCCAACCAAATTGGCGTTGGAGCAACATTAAGCCTGCACGGTCTCCGGTTTTCATATTGGAGATATCAATTGAAGTGATGGCTGTTGATTTAGGCCCAATGGTGCGCTGTGTTAAGGTATTGCGCGCCAGCAAAATATTGGTATCTAACCTTGATGTAGTGATGCGCAAAAAACCAGCCCGTTCGGTTATCGACCAATGCGCATGATCAGGGTTGTGGTTCCATTGCCACACCAGAGGCAGTGCGGCACTGCCTTTTTTACGGTCAAATTCGTCAGATGCTACAATGCCTGGAATTAAGCCCTTGCTAACAGGAAGTTCGAGTGTTTGAGGAACTTTACCGTTAATGCCCAGCACCGGCCATCCATCTTGCCAGCTCACCGGAACCAGGTAAGGAATGCGGCCAACGGATCCGAAATCCCTGAAAAGATAGGAAAACCATTTGTCATCCGGTGTACTGATTAAACCACCCTGCGCAACGCCATTGTCTTTGAGCCCAACCTGACCCTCGTAAGGGCCGGTAAGTTTATCGGAGCGATGTACCACAACCGTACGCATCCCATTCCGTGGCCAGGTGATATTAAACAGGTAATATTTGCCCTTGATTTTAAAAAGTTGTGATCCTTCGGCCGGTAATCCAATTCCTGTGCCCGCCGGAAGACTTGCATTTTCGATGATCGTAATGGGTTTGATTCCTGGTTTTATCCCGGATAAATCGTCATTTAATTCCACCAGCGCAATTTTTCCCGCACCGTATACCATGTATGCCTTTCCATCATCGTCAAAAAACAGGGAGTGATCGTGTAATGAAGGCTTAAAGGAGACAACTTTCCACGGACCTTTTTCTATAGATTTGGTACTGTAGATATATGTTTTTCCTGTAGTACCGGAAAAGGTACTCACATAATAAATCCCTTTATGGAAACGGAGACTACTGGCCCACGATCCTCTGCCGTAATCCCACTTTCCATTCGATAAAGTTAATTCATCGGAATTGCCGAGTGTATCATAAGCATAATTAACAATTTTCCAGTTTACCAAATCGGTTGATTTCATGATGGGCACACCCGGATTCATGTGCATGGTGGTGCTGCTCATGTAATATACATTACCTACTCTGATCATTGAAAGATCGGGTACATCGGCAAAAATGATTGGATTTGTTGCCGTTTGCGCTTTAGTAAAAACTGCAATGAGCAAAAAAAGGGGTAATAATGTAAATTGTTTAAAATTCTTCATAACAGGCAGGCAGCTTTCAAACTTAAACTACGTTTTTATTGGTTATTCAAAACTATTTAGAAATTGTGTAGATCAGCCATCTATTTTGTTCAAATCTATATGACGAATGTTCTTAATTCAATCAATTCTGTTACATAAAAGTGCCAAAATAATCAAATGTACTAGTAAAATTGATAAAATAGACTAGTTGGAGGGCGCCGATGTTGATACTTTAGCAACATAATTAAAACTAACCTAATTTACTTTTTATGAGCATTAAATCCATTTTCGCCTGCTGCATTTTTCTCTTTGTTTTTATAACTGCCCAAAGCAGTTTTGCAGATGAAGTTATTGTCGGATACCGTCATTTGGCAGACCCCGGTACACTTGTTTACAATGGCAGGGTTTATCTTTATGCTTCAAACGATGATGAAAACAGCTATGATAAAAACAGTGGCTACAAAATGAAATCTATTGTTTGTGTTTCAAGCAGTGATATGAAAAACTGGACAGACCACGGAGTGGTATTTGAAGCACCAAGGGATGTAGCCTGGGCCGGCAGAACCTGGGCGCCATCTGTAATAGCCCGCGATGGTAAAATTTTTCTATACTTCGGAAATGGTGGCAACGGCATTGGCGTGGCAACCTCCGGTAGTCCGACAGGCCCCTTTAAAGATCCGATTGGGAAAAAATTAGTTGAAACACAAACTCCGGGTGTGCTTCCTGCACCAAATATGTGGCTCTTCGATCCTATGACCTTTATTGACGATGACGGACAGGCTTACATGTACTTTGGCGGCAATGGCGATAGCAATGTGAGGGTGATTAAACTTAACCGGGATATGGTCAGCGTAGATGGACCTGCAGTATCCATCACGGCACCAGCCTTTTTTGAAGCTTCCTGGATGCATAAACGCAACGGAATTTATTACTTTTCCTATTCTACCAATCCAAAGGCACAGATGCGTATCGATTATTTAATGAGTAAAAGCCCGACTACCGGATTTACTTATGGAGGAATTATTGCCGCACAGCCACCACACAACAACAACAATAACCACCAGGGTATTTTCGAGTTTAATGGCCAGTGGTACCACGCCTACCATAACCGGGCTGTAGCCTATAAATTAGGCATTCCGACTGAATTTAAGCGAAATCTTGCCGTTGAGGTACTCAACTATAAGCCTGATGGCAGCATCGAACAGGTAACCTACACCACAGACGGCGTGCCACAGGTACAGGGATTAAATCCATACACCCGGGTAGAAGCCGAAACCATGAACGATCAACAAGGGGTTAAAACCGAAGCCTGCAGCAAAGGTGGCTTAAATGTAACCAATGTTAAAAACGGCGATTGGATTAAAGTTAAAGGTGTAGATTTTGGCAAAGGAGCTAAAAAGTTTTCGGCTGCTGTAGCCAGTATTGGCAACGACAATAAAATTGAACTCCGCCTGGGTAGTCCGACCGGAAAGCTAATCGGAACACTTGCTGTGCCTAATACCGGCCAGGCGCAAGCCTGGAAAGAAGTGAGCTGCAAAGTTGAGGGTGCAAGCGGAAAGCAAGATCTTTTCTTAACGATAAAAGGGGCAGATAAACCTGAAGTAAACATCGATTTCTGGTCATTTACAGCTAAGTAATTTTATACCGGAAGCCGAGTTGAGCTATGGTATCTCATGTGGTCATCAGCATCAGAATGTGCTGTTTAATTAACCGCCTTAGCCACCTGAGAACACCTAAAGATGAGACATATAAATATCTTCTTGAGGATTAATTTAACGTGAGTTACGGATATTGATATTTGATTATCAGCCTCTTATATACATTTCGTCATTGCGAGGTGGGATATGAGCGAGCCAAAGCAATCTTCCAGTAATTCTTGCTGTAAAGATTGCTTCGGCGTTCCTCCTCGCAATTGTAAAGGTTTAGTAATTCGGTAATGAA
>JAGIAD010000012.1 GCA_017745075.1 Sphingobacteriaceae bacterium
CCGCATTCCAAATCCTAAATGAAATTTTTAGAGTTTAGGTTAACGGCTATGGTTTGTAACGAGGATTACAGGGAGGTGCATTTATAATGCACATAGAGAAGAAAAATATATGGCGATAAAATCGCTTTTCTCATACATCCTCGTTACAAACGAGGACGATACTGGAGTTGGTCGAGATTTGCAATCTCGACCGGATGAATTGTGGATTTTTAATCCACTTCCACTCTAAGAATTACAAATCTCGACCAACTTATTATTATTTTGCCTGTACCAAAATATCAGGATAATCGGAAATAATGCCGTCTACATTTAATGCTTTTAATTTTTGGATATCGGCCAGTGTATTGGCTGTCCAGGGTATAACTTTCACGCCATCAGCATGTGCTCTTTTAACCAAATCTTCATTCACCATTTGCCAAACCGGACTTAAAATAAAGGGCTTGTAACCTAAATCAGCTATATTTTCATCATAAGTTTTTTTGTTTGCCACCAAAAAAGAGGTTTTCATTTTTGGGTATTTTTCATGGATTAACTGAATGGTGCGTTTATCGAAAGATTGGATCACGACAAAATCAGCAACCTTTTTCCTGATGATCACTTCCATTAAGAGTTTAACAAACTCCTCAGGCTTAGGATTAGTGACACCATCGCCACTTTCGCTGCATTTGGTTTCGATATTATAGAAAAACTGTTTACGTTTATAGATTTTGATATCGCGTTGTACCGCATCAATCAGATCACTAAGCAATGGCAGGTGCGTCTTTTCTTTTTTCTGCTGAGGAAAGAGATCATAATACTTGGTGCCTAAATCGAACTTTTTGATTTCATCGTAATTCATGCCGAAAATGGGGTACTTTTTGGCATCAGTTGCCGGGATATCCTGTCCATCGGGTGTACGCATAAAAGCCGGGCTCAGGTAATCATCGTGCGTTACCACCACTTTACCATCTTTTGAGATATGAGTATCCATTTCCAAAGTGGTAATACCATCAATTTTCATGGCGTTTAACATGGCTTCTATAGTATTTTCAGGCATTAAGCCACGTCCACCGCGGTGTGCTTCTGCACTGAATGCAGGAAATTTAACTTCTTGCCCCTGCGATTTTATCACAAATGCAGATAAAAGAATAAAGATTGTTGTTTTTTTAAGTTTCATATCCAAAAAAGGGATTTACTGCAGCGTTTAATGTTACCATACAACGCTATTAATTAATCTGCAAGATAAAGATATCAGGTATTTTCACTTAATGCGGTCAGTTAAATCTATATTAAGTTTTTCACGAAGTGGATTATCTTAAATACCGAATTGTCATCCTGTCCAAAGGACTCCCATGGAGAGCTAATCGAAGGATTTGCCTCAACATTGTATGAGGCGTTTCAACAGGCTCAACGTGACAATCTCCCAAAAGGCTTATGATATATGATCTACAACGAGGAATCAACTTCTGCTTCAAATTTTTCTCCAAAACGATCGGTAACCACTACTTTAACTTTTTTAACTTCCGGACCAAAATGCGCCATAAATAAATGATCCGTAGAAATTGGCTCAACAAAGGTCCTTGGCTTTGGCAATTTATCTCCTTTATATAATTTAACAGATAAAGGATCAAATCCATCCTGTTGCGCCAGGTTACCCATTGCTTTTCCATCTAAAAAATATTCTACTTTCCAATTCGGATCGTAATTCCAAACATTGGCAATTAACCTTTTTTGATTGGTTAAGGTATCAACATAAATGCTTAACTGTTTTTTACGGTCCTCACCTGTCGATTTGTAATACCATTTTAAATCTGTTCCGTTTACTTCGTAAACCCCATAACCCCGTGGCGTTCCGTCGCCACAGATTGGGCCTGTCCACCATCCTCCACAAACCGTCCCATGGTTATGTTCATAAATACCATTTTTAATTACGTTTTTATTAAAATGGGTATGGCCCGACATAATATGTACGTTTTTGAAATCTTTTAAGATCGCGTAAAAATCTTCGTTATTTTTTACCGAATTATGTACCGGAATATGCAGACAAACAATTAACAGGGCATCTTTTGGCACCAATTGAAGGTCTTTCTCCAACCATTCCAACTGGGTTGGGGTAATGTAACCATCATAAGTTCTTTCTACCCCCAGGTAACGCACATCATCCAGAACCACATAATGGGCCTTACCTCTATTGAACGAATAGTAAGTCGGACCATAATGTGCCTGAAAAGTACGATCGGAGGTATCATCTCCCCCCTGTCTGTAATCCTGATCATGATTACCCAATGCCTGAAAAAACGGGATCCCGATTTTGGCAATGGCTTCGTCATAGGCAGGGAAAAGATCAAAATTATCCCAAACCAGGTCGCCTACACCGATACCGTGTACCAGCGTTTTGCCCATGCTTTTTACCACATCTCTGGTGTCCGGTACAGAGGTTTCCATCATTTGCTGAACATCTTTTTGGGTTTTCACCTGAGGATCTGCCCAAATGATAAAATTATGCTTGCTATCGTCTTGTTTTAAAGGTTTAAGGTCGAAGTTTAATTTACCGACAGTATCAGGCTTATAATAATGACGGGCAATACTGCTTTCGGTTTTAAATTCGTAACCCGAAGGTGTGCTGATCCATACAAAACGAGCCAGTTCATGTAATTTAAGCTCATAATTCCCAGTTTTATCAGTCTGTACTACGCTATAGCCGTCAGAAATTACCACTCCCGCAACAGCTTTGCCTTTACTGGTTACCTTTCCGGTTACTACTCCATCAATTGAAAATAGTGATGAAGGGAATGATTTTAAGCTAACAAATAAGGCCGTGGTTAATAAACTTGATTTTTGTATAAATGATCTTCTGTTCATGTTAATTTTAAAAACTGCTAATAAAGCATTCGTAATGTTTTGAATTTAAAAACCCAAAAACTTTACCATATGGCACATTTTGGGTTTAATTTTAATGATTTAGATGGCTCAACCACCAGAGTTTTCAATCCAAAAAAATAATTAATAGTTCTCGCTATAACATTCTATTATGATTTCTTCATTTTCATTATCGGGAATATAAAATGTTTTGGGGTTAACATTATAATTAATAGTAGAATAAATATGACTATATAATTGAGTACGAACATCAAAGGCATAAACAGATGGAGATGAAGTTACAATGGTTACCGATACCGAATGCAGTGCCCCGTAACTATAAAAATCAAAATAATCAGAATTTCCGTTAGCGATACCCTGGATGGTCTGCGTTTGCGCATTGCCGTTGATATCCAAACCAGAAATAGTAACTGATACAAAATCTACGCCTGTGTGATTAATAATACTAAATCCGGCGTTATTTCTTTTTTTATAAGAGGTTTGGAACGGATTTGTTTTTCCACCGGTCCTGCTTGCAAAAGAAACATGGGCAATGAGAACAAATATCAGTACTGAAAGTAATTTAGGGATGTGGTTTTTCATAATTTTCTTAATTTATATCATTAATAATTAGATGGTGGTTCGCGTATTGGAGATAAAATGATATGGATAAAGGCACTTCTCGTCGATGATTTATTAACCAGAAAAACCTGATGAAGGGTTTTTCTGGTCGTTTAAAATCAATTACTTGAGTGCGGTTGCCGGCACGCCATCAGGATAAGTGGCTGAAGCTTCCGGAAATACGCCCTCAATTTCATTTAACTGTGATGTTTTGGTTAATAAGAAGTGTGTAACGGTTCTGGCTTTGATCCATTTACCCAGTGTAACACTATAAATACCACCAAACTTATAATAATAACCCTGATCAGGAATGGTAGAGGCATCAGGATGGTAGGCAAAAAACTTGGTATTATTTCCTTGTCTGTAAAATGGCTGAGCTACCTGGGTAAGCGGCTCAATTACATCATAAAGATCGGTATTTCCGATTCTATAACCCACCGCCGGCGGACCTGCAGAAAATAAACTTCCACCATTTGATATAAATAAAACATCAATCGGTTTGCTATCAGCTGTTACAGTTGTACCCTCAAATGCAGCTACCCCATAGGCATTACCACTGTTGGCAAGCAAATTGGTCGTTTTGGTTCCAAATCCATCACCATCTGCGGTAGAATAATTAAATGATCTGATCCATTTAGATGATGCAATACTGGTAGAACCTGTACTGTTGATGAGTTTATTGCCACCACCAACGTAAAAAAACTGACCTTTGGCGACTGTACCTGATGTGAGATTAAACTTATAGGTCCTGAGTCCTCCGGTAGCCCATCCGTTGGTTGGGTTACCTATTGGCGTAGAAGCACCTGCGTTATTGGTAGTAACAACGGAGAATGGCGTTACTGCAAAATTAATATCCCGGGTAGCTAAAAACTGGATATACTCATTATTGGCATCAGTCCCTTTAGGATCTGCTATCCAGCCAGATATAATAAATGCCGGAATTTCAATCGTAGAACTTAAGGTAAATATATCCTTGTCCGTACGTAACCTGAGTTCCGGAACAGCAGTACCATCAGCAGTTACCTTGTTCATCATGATGGCCAGGTAGTTACCCATTACCGGAGGAATTTTACCAGCGAATAATGCACCTGCCTCCGTATGAAGTTTAATATCATCAAATCCATCATTTAACATTTTATCACCCGATATTACATCGGTAGGAAGAAGCTGTGGATTATAGGTTCCTTTAACAATCGATAAAAGCGTACTTTCATATTTATCAGGATTGGCAAATATCGCTGAACTGGAAACTGCATTAGGAACAATTTTAACATTCGAAGCCACTTTTTTAATTGCCGCCGGGTTAACATTGGTAATCTGCAGGTTGCCATCAACGCGCTTAAGTACGGCGCCTTCTACATTGATTAAAATAGAATCGCCGCTAGCGTATTTGGTTGCTTCGCTCCCTAATGGGATCTGGATTCCCCTTAATTCATTCAACCTTCTTCTATCCTGTACAATCAATAATCCAGAAGGAAGGTTTTTACCCGAGTGATCAGAAATAACAACTACACTGATACTGTTCCCTCCAAACATATTATCAGGGCTTAGGGTAACATCAGAACCTTTATATAAACTTCTTAAATCAAATAAAGGGATATAAGGACTTACAACACCGCCCGGATAATTTGATTTTTTACAACCAAACCACAACAATGGAACTGCAAGTAACATGATACTATACAATATTATCTTTTTCATTTTTATAATTTTAATGGTCCTTAACTATGGTTTTTGCCACCAAACCTGGGTTGAAATGATATCTTCCCCCTGCGCTGCAACAGCTTTTTGATAACTGGTAGGATTTGCAGATTGTACATAAACGGGATAAACCATCCGGGCAGGCATAACGCCTCCATTTCTAAGCCCTGGCCCTTTTGGTAAAACCGGATGACCTGTACGGCGATACTCGAACCATTGCTGCATATCAACCAGGAAAAGTGCGTAATATTTCTGAAGATGGATTTGCTCCATTTTTTCATCTACTGATAATCCATTATTCCAGTCGATATCTGCATTTGTGATATACTCTATATAGGTAGGTGAAGTGGTAGATGCAGGAAAATTTGGTACCCAGTAATTAATGGCATTTGCGATACCGCTGTTATAAAAACCTTCAGCCGAACCATTGATCCAGCCTTTTAAGGCAGCTTCGGCCAAAATAAACTGAACTTCTGCAAAATTCATCAAGATACCTGTTTGTGATGATTGTTGCAGAGATCTTGCTCCGATAGCTACACCTGAGCTGGTTTGGTCGTAAGAATAAAAATAGGCTTCTTTTACAACTCCGGCGCCAACAACATAACCACTCGGTACGCCTTTAAATCCACCTGTAGCGCCCTGCGAGATCCCAAACCTGTTGATACCATTAACCGCATAACCTTTAGCGGCAGAAATATCGATCCTTGGATCGCCCCAGTTTGCCAGATGATCGATAAAGAAACTTCCAATGGCCGGAGCCCTGAAATCCTGAACCCTCACTCCATTTACATAAGGATTAACAAATGGATCGGTACCCGTTAAACCTGTCCACTTCAATGTCGCTGATTCAGCATTATTGGTCATAATGGGATATTTGGCCGGATTGGTATCTACAATTTCCTTAATTTTAGCAATCACCTGGGCAGACACTGCAGATTTACCCGAAACCCTAAGTAACAACCTCAAATATAAAGAGTTACAAAACTTACGCCACTTAGCAATATCACCCTTAAATACCGGATCGCTTGAAGTTGTAATGGCTGTTCCTTCGGTTAATAAAGTATTTGCCTCTTCCAGTTTTTTAAACATATCCAGGTAAATATCCTGCTGCTTATCGAAAGCTGGCTCTAAAACCCCACCCGTACCCTGGTTGGATTGAAAATATGGTATATCGCCATAAGTATCAGAGAGCATGGAATATACCCATGTTTGGCATACTAATGAAATTCCCTGATACGACTTATTTTCCATTCCGGATTTTCCTGCCAGCTTATATATATCTTTAAAATTGGTTAACTGTATATACCATGCATTCCATAAATAGTCAGAAAAGGTATTTCTATATTCGTATCTGAATACAGTGCCTTCACCATCACTGATACTTACTGTTACCTGCATGAGTTCATTGTTAAAATTCCGGTTACGGTTCATCCCTGCACTGAGTGTATTTACCAATGCCGGTGCCAACAATTTATCGGGCGTGGTTGAAAGGATATTGATCGGATCGGTGTTAACTTCCTGGAAGTTTTTATCGCATGAGGAAAGTGTAGTTGCTGACACTACCAAAGCTGCAATAATTTTATATAGATTCTTTTTCATATTTTAAAAGATTATATACCAATGGATAAATTGAAACCAAAAGTTCTGGTTGAGGGGAACTGACCAATCTCGAAGCCGGTTACAATATCAGAACCGCTGAGCGTACCAAATTCGGGATCGAACATTGGCCATGGCGACCAGATGAAAAGGTTACGGCCGTAAACCCCGAAAGTTGCAGAAGAAAGTCCTATTTTTCGAAGAAAACGCGGGTTGAACCTGTAGTTTAAAGAAGCCTCCCTGAATTTGATAAAATCGGTGCTGAAAGTACTGCCTTCTGCATTATCTGCTCCGGCATGTGAGCGGTAATATTCGTCGATATCGTATGCAACAGTAGTATTCGGAACATAAGAACCATCGGCCAATTGTACCACACCATTACCTACAATACCATTATACCTGCCTGGCAATGTACTGGTTAACTTACCCTGTTCAACCATTTTGTAGTTTAATAAAGAGTGTGCAACCGCTCCTGCCTGCGCATCGAATAATACGCTCAAGCTCAGGTTTTTGTAAGCAAAAGTGCTACCGATACTGAATTTATATTTAGGCATGGTATTGCCCAGATAAACCACATCACTGGTAATTTTTGCAAAACCTGTTGCAGCATCATAAACCACGTTTCCCTGTGGATCGCGTAAGTATCCCCTCCCGTATAAATCGCCCATGCTTCCACCAACTTTGGCTACAATCTGTCCGCCGGCGATCGGACCCGTACGGAGAATAATCGAACTATCTGACAGCGCCTTGATTTCATTCCTGTTCGATGCAAATGTTGCATTCATGGTCCATTTAAAACCACCTTTTGTAACTATCGGCGTTCCGTTTAAGGCTACTTCAACACCACTGTTATTTACCTGTCCGGCATTGATTAACGCCTGGTTATAGCCCGAAGAGCGGTCTACAATCCTGGTTAATATCTGGTTTTTGGTATTTCCTGCATAAACAGCCACATCAAAACCTAACCTGCCTTTAAATAAACTTACTTCGGTACCCACCTCGTAAGTTGTCGTTTTTAATGGTTTTAAATTTTCGTTCGGTAAAATGGTCGGGTTTACCAATGAGCTGTCAGGATAGGTGCCATTGGCCGCTAAAGAATAGGTATAGGCTGTACGGTAAGGTGTTGTGCCGCCACTACCCACCTGCGATACCGAAGCCCTTAACTTAGCAAAGCTGATGGCCTTGGGCAGCTTAAAAAATTCTGAAAGCACAAAACTGGTACTAATTGCTGGATAGAAAAACCCAACATTATCTGTTCTGGTTACTGTAGCCAATACGCTGCTCCAGTCTTTACGTCCGGTAAGCTCAACATACCAGTAATTTTTATAATTAGTAGATAAAACACCGTAAAAACTGTTGATCCTGTACCTGCTGGTATCGGGGATAGAAATTAATGGATACAGGTTATTGGTTAACTCGTAAACATTTGGCACGGCCAAACCATCTGCACGCAGATCCGATTTATTGTATTTGTTTCTCAGCTCGCTACCGCCGAATGTAGCATTGATGCTAAAATCTTTGCTGATTTTTTTATCATATCTTAATAAGAAATCAATATTGGTTTCCTGCGCATTGATGTGCTGTTTACGTACAGATCCAAGTGGCAAACGGCTACCGGCGTCGTAAGGACGTTCCTGAGCACGTCTTTCTTCAGAATAATCAATACTCGATCTCAGCAACAGGCTCAGTTCTTTACTGAATTGATAGCTGGCCTGAATATTGGCAGTAATGTTATTACGACCTGTCCTGTTAATAAACTCATTTACTACCGCATAAGGATTCTCAGGGAATGAACTGAAAGGATATTTGATTGATAAATTTTCTTTACCATTTGCCCAATAATTCTTGATCCAATCCAAACTGGCATTCGGCTGCCAGAAAATAAACCAGTACATTAACGATTGGTTACCATAACCAGCACCCGGAAGGTTATCGCTAAACCTGTTGCCATAATTTATTTTAGTTGTAATCTTTAATTTGGAAGTTACATCAGTGTTGGTAGATAAGGTAAGTGTGGTACGTTCTATTCCGGTATTGGGCACAATCCAGGTGTTATTCTGGTTGGTAACCGAAAACCGGGCAGTTGTGTTTTTATACCTTCCATCCAAACTTAATGAGTTGGTTAAATTTTCGCCCGTGCTGAAGAAGTCCCTGATCTGATTTTTATAAGGTACCCAGGGTGTACGCGTTTTACCAGTGGTTTGCGTAACCGGATCGTACTGAAAAAACATCTGTCCGTCAAAACGTGGCCCATAGGCAGAACTGGTTCCGCTGGTACTTGCACCATCCACAGTTGTACCATACGAGTAGTAAGCGGCACCATCCAATCCCTGGCCATATTCGTACTGCATATCGGGCCAGCGGTTAACTTTTTCAAAAGATCCGTTGGAAGTAAATTTGATATTCACTTTTTTATGTTTCGAATTACCTGACTTAGTGGTAATAATAATGGCCCCGTTTGCCCCGCGCTGTCCGTATAAAGCCGCAGCTCCAGGTCCTTTCAGTACCGTTACACTCTCAATATCTTCAGGGTTAATATCGTTGATGGAGCTTCCGTAATCTGCAGGCATGTTATCACTTCCTGTACCATAAACTCCGTCAGAGCCATTGGCTGTACGCCTACCGCTACTATTGTTAATTACTACCCCATCCAGTACGATCAAGGCCTCATTATCACCTGTCAGGTTATTTTCGCCCCTTAAAATAATCTTATTGGAACCCGCCGGCCCGCTGTTCGATCTGATCAGGTTTAAACCTGCTACCTTGCCAGATAGTGCGTCAGTCCAGTTCGTAGAAACCGCCTCGGTTAACTGGTTGCTATCGATTTTGGTTACGGCATAACCCAAGGCTTTTTCCTGTCTTTTAATCCCCAATGCGGTTACTACCACCTCATTAAGCGAATTATCTGCAGGCACAAGCTTAAAATTAACGCTGGTGGTTTTGCCAACAGCCACCTTCACCTGTTGTTTCCTGGCAATTTCGTAAGAAATAAACCTCGCCTCAACAGTGTAAACTCCCTCTGCAATATTAAAACTGTATTCGCCATTGTTATTCGTTTGCCCAACTACATTAAGCTCTACAATTTTAATGGTTGCCGCCGGTATAGGCTGACTGTTTTCGTCAACTATCCTGCCTGTGAGCTTCCCTGTTGATATATTTTTTGCTGTAATCAGAATATTACCTGCCGTACCTGATTTAAAAGTGAAAGGCAAGCCTTTTAGCAGCAGGGCCAATGTCTCGCCTACCGATCGCTGTCCGCGCGGTACATATACCTTTTTCTGATCATCAAGTTGCGAGTTATTATAGGCAATATGATTGCCACTTAGCTTTTCTAAAGTTTCAAAAGCTTTTTTTAATGTTATACCATCTGCTTCGAATAGAATTTTCTTATCGCTTTGTGCATGGGTATATATCGAGAAAGAGAGCAGATTCAACATCACTACGGTAGCAATAACCATAGTTTTTGAGGCATACTGATGGAAATTTTTAATCCATCGGGTATTAATTTTCATATCTTTACTAAGTTTTACTTTGTCAAATAAGTATACAGTTTATCAGGGCTTGAAATGTGTCCAGCATTTCAGGCCATCTTTCGTTTTCTGGTAATTTTATATCATATCTATTTTTACAGTTTATCGTTAATAAATGATTACTTTATTTTCATAGATTGTATATTTTGAGCCGGATAACTTTGCAATTATTCCCATAATCTGCTGTACCGAACATTTATCAAATTTTGCAGTAAGCTTTACCTCTTTTAAAGCCTCGTTTTTTATTTCAAAATCAAGATCATACTCGCGCGATATGATTTCAGCGATTTCCTTTAAGGGTTTATCGTAGAAAAAAAGTTTATACTCCCTCCAGCCATTAAATTCAGCTGCGTTTACCTGCATTCTTGTAAACCGACCATTATTTTTGTTAATTGTGAGCTGTTCGTTAGGCAATAGGAATTGAACAGGACCGTTTTTCCCTTTATCTTTGAATATAACACCGACTTTTCCGGTCTGGACGGTGACACTAACATCTTTTAGTGATGGATAGGCATTAACATTAAATGAAGTACCCAAAACAGTGGTAGTTATTTTACCTGTATAAACCACAAAAGGTTGTTTAATATGGTGTTGCACATCAAAAAAGGCTTCACCCTCTAAATAAACTATGCGTTTACCTTTATTAAAATTTTGAGCATAACGGATTTTACTCTCTCCATTTAAATAGATATTGGAGCCATCGGGCATGGTAACCAATCTTTTTTGTCCGCGTGGATTATAAATTTCGTTATAGGAAACAACTTCTGTTTTCTTGGCATTGAAAGTACCGAAATACAGCAATGGCAGCAAAACGACAACCGTTATAATGGCTGCTATAGTTAAATATTTACCGTAATTGATTTTATGTATAACCGTTGATTGATCAGTTGTTCTATTCTCGATATGCTGTTGGATGGCCAACCAGCTTTTTGCCTGGTTTACCGGTTTGTTCAGGTAATAATCTGCGGCCTCAAAAGCCTGTAAGGTTTCCCTGAAAATCTGCTGGTTGTGCTGGCTGCTCCCCACCCACACCAGTAAATCAGTTAAATCTTCGCTGCTAATGGTTTTCTTGCTGTAATCTTCTATTAATCTGTAGTAACGTTCGTCCATTTAGTAATGCTGTGCTGTGGTTAAGACAGATTAAACGGAGTTGATACGTAGCGAGAAAGATCAAGTTATTATTAAGAAATCGTTAAGTACAAAAAATTGCTTATGATTAAGAACGGAAGAGAATTAAATAGCCGACCGGTCAGTAGTTAACGATCTGAAGTTCTTTACTGCCTGGTACAATAAGGTTTCTACGGTTCTTATGGAAATACCCAATAAATCGGCAATGATATTTTTTTCGAGCAGATCGATACGGCTCATTAAAAGCACTTCGCGCTGCCGATCGGGCAACAGGTTAATCAGATTTATAATTTCGGAATAAGATTCCCTGCTTGTTAATTGCTCGTGAGGATTTAGACGGGTATCAGGATAATCGAAAGCATCCCCATGCTCATTTATGCTTAAAATGTGGAGTTTTACCCGCTGGATTTCATTAAAGGCCAAATTTTTAGCTGCCGTAAAAAGGTATTTTTTCACCGATTTAACCTGAAGCACATCTTTTTTTTCCCAAAGCTTTATAAAAAGATCTGCGATCAGCTCTTCGGCCTTGTTGTAATCCTTAATGTAAATAGAGGTAAATTTGCATAAAGCAGGATAATACCTGTTAAAAAGGATTTCTAGTGCAAGGTTGTCATGATTTACCCATAAAGACATTAGATCCTCGTCGCTTTTGCTTAAATATACATCCTTCATCTTGCCAGCAAAAGTAGCTGGGCAACGTTACGGAAATATTAAGTCAACTTTGCCTTTAAGTTACCTATGTATTAATTGTGTTGGATTTATATTGAGTACGTGCTTTTTGTAAAGGCTGTTCAAAGAAAAATTACGCTCAAGAACGATCAATCCTACAACCGGGAATATTAGAAATTCGACAATATTGAAAGTATAGAAAAAATAACCGAACACGAGGATCAGCCTGAAACATTCGAGGTAATAAATCCACCTCCGTTGTTCAAGCAATGCGCCGATATTGATCAGGGTGACCAGGATAAAAACCGATATGGCTACTTTATGTACCAGCGTTAAGTATTCGTAAAACATGGTAGTACCGGTAAGCATAGCCACCACCAGAACCAGCTGGATATTTAAGTAAATTTTAAACTTGGCCTTAGGCTTGGCTTCGTGCTGGATTTTATTCTGGTAATAGCGTTCTTCCAGAATAGGCCTGATATTCTGATCCATTAAAGCCGGACTGCCGAAAACAGCATTCCACTTTGCTTTAAATCCTTCAGCACGCCTGTAGGCTTCGCCGATTTCCAGGTAATAATGGAAATGCTGCCAAATGAAACTATAGCTTTTAATGGGATGCGTCAAGCCATATTTGGGGGCCTCCTCCTCCTTTTGGAAAGTGCCGAACAGTTTGTCCCAGAAAACGAATACATCACCATAGTTTTTATCCAGGTATTTCTCATCCGATGCATGGTGAACGCCATGTAAAGAGGGTGTAATGAATATATTTTCGAGCCAGCCCAGTTTACCCCCTAATTGGGTATGCGTAAAAAACGAATAGGCGCCATGGGCCAACAGAATGATAATAATCATATTGGGATGAAAACCTATCAATGGTAAGGCGCACCAGAAGATATTACGAAAAATAGCCTGTATGGTTGTAATCCGCGCTGCTGCAGATAAATTGAATTCCTCACTCTGGTGATGCACAATATGTGCCGCCCATAAGAAATTAATCTCATGCCCTAACCTATGGTACCAGTACCACACAAAATCGGTAGCAAGCAATAGTAAGATCCATACATACCATTTGGTAGAAATATCAAAAATGGCATAATTTGTATAAACCCATTGGTATAGCTGGTAAAAACTTGCAGCAATAAACAGATTCAATAGTCTTTCGGCAATACCTACACTGAAATTTGCAACAGTACTTTCGTATTTAAAAATTTTCGCCTTTTTCTGCTGGTTGGCGATTTTAAACTCTATATATACAAAAATAAAAAATGCTGGTATAGCAAACGCTAGGTAATTTACCGTCATAACAATCGTGGTCTTTTATATGTTAACGGAACAAACATAACTATATTCTACTAAATACATAGGTTTTATAGATAATTTTATTGCACATAAATTACTTCTATATCGATTTTATGTTTGTGGTTTTAATTTATTTGTAGAACTTCGGATCTATAAATACAGAATTATGGCTACAAAGAAAAAAGCTGAAAACAACAACATATTATCGATCGATATTGGCGGCACCAGTATAAAAACCGTTCTTTTGGATGAAAGTGGAAATATGCTTACCGAATATTTAAAAAGCAAAACGCCAACAGAAGCTACACCAAAAGATATTGTTTCGGGTATTGTAGAATTGATTAAGCCTTTTCCTGATAGCTATAACCGTGTTTCGATTGGGTTTCCCGGTTATGTAAAAAATGGTATTGTAAAAACAGCTCCTAACCTTGCCAAAAACAAATGGGCCGATGTAGATCTTGCGCAACGTGTGGCCAATGAACTCGGCAAGCCTGTACGTTTGGTAAACGATGCCGATCAGCAGGGTTTAGGTGTAGTTGAAGGCAAAGGCTTTGAAATTGTTTTTACCGTAGGTACAGGATTTGGTACAGCTTTGTTGTTTGACGGCGAGCTGCTGCCCCACCTCGAACTGGCACATTTCCCGATCAATAAAGAAGAAGATTACGATGATTATATCGGCAATAAGGCCTTCGAAAAAATCGGTGCCGAACGCTGGAACAAAAGACTTAAAAAAGTAATCGAAATCTATAAAACTGTTTTTAACTACGATACCTTGTACATAGGTGGTGGTAATTCGAAACAGATCGATTTTAAACTGGAAGACAATATCAGGATCGTAACCAACAGGGATGGAATTAAAGGTGGTGCCAAGCTTTGGAAACTTGCCGATAAGTATAACATCTTTACGGTTGAACCTAAAAAATAATTGGTCTTTTATTACAATCTTTTAACAACAATAGCTACAATATTAATTTGTAAACCCTAATTTTGGGTGCATTCTAAAAAATAAAAAATGGCAAATAACGATTCGAAAAAATATAAATTGGGAATGATCGGTTTGGGCACTATGGGCCGCAACCTATTATTGAACATGGCTGATAAAGGTTTCTCAGTAACCGGTTACGACAAGGACCGCAAGATGATCTCGAAGCTTGAAGAAGAAGGCAAAAAGCATAATTTAGAAGGGTTTGATGATATTGAAAGCTTTATTTCAAGTTTACAAACACCCCGTACACTGATTTTGCTGGTACCTGCCGGACCAATTGTAGATAGTGTTATTGCAGAATTAAAACCACTTTTAAGCAAAGGCGATATCATTATCGATAGCGGTAACTCTCACTTTACCGATACGAACCGCCGTGTAGATGAGTTGGAAAAAGACGGCCTGCATTTCTTCGGAATGGGCATTTCGGGTGGCGAAGAAGGAGCACGTTTTGGTCCTAGTATGATGCCGGGCGGCGATAAACAGGCTTACAACGTGGTAAAAGATGTTTTCGATGCTGTAGCTGCAAAGGTAGGCACTGATCCATGTGTAACTTATATTGGTCCGGGCGCTTCTGGTCACTTCGTTAAAATGGTGCATAATGGTATCGAATATGCCATCATGGAGCTGATTGCCGAAGTTTACGGAATTCTTAAAAATGGCTTGGGCTATTCGAATGCTGAGATTTATAAAGTCTTCAAAAAATGGAATGAAGGCAGGTTGCAATCTTTCTTATTGGAAATCACTGCTGAAATCTTCCTGTTTAAAGATACCGAAACGCAAAATGATCTTTTAGATCAGATTAAAGACGAAGCCCGCTCAAAAGGTACCGGAAAATGGACATCAGAGGTTTCGATGGAACTTCAATTACCGGTTCCAACCATTAACGAAGCTGTTTCCAACCGCGATTTATCTAAATTTAAAGCCTTAAGGGTTTCTTTGGAAGAGGCTTTCGGTAAAAAAGATGCCAAAATAGACATCACCGTTGACGAATTGGAAGATGCATTTTACTTCTCGATGATCAGTGCTTATGCACAGGGTATGCATCTATTGGTTCAGGCCTCGAAAGAATATAAATACGATCTGCAACTACAGGAAATTGCCAAAATCTGGCGCGGTGGTTGTATCATCAGGGCTAAATTCCTTGAAAATATTTACCAGGCCTACGAGAAAAACCATTCGCTGGAGCATTTATTTGGTGATGCAGGTATCCAGAACATCATTAAAAGCACTTTGGCAGGCACACGTAAAAGCATCTGTGCAGCTATTGCATCGGGTTTAGGTATTCCTGCTTTTGCATCTACCCTAACCTATTTCGATACCATTACTACCGGCAGAATGCCTTCCAACCTTATCCAGGCACAAAGGGATTTCTTCGGTGCACACACTTTTGAGCGCATAGATAAAGAAGGTATTTTCCATGCTGACTGGAATAAATTATCATAACCTATTTGATTCACGAACAACAAAATAAAATGAAAACCAAAACTGCATTAAACCCTACCATTTTTGTAATATTTGGTGGAACCGGTGATTTAAACAAAAGGAAGTTAGCACCTGCCCTATACAACTTATTTATAGAGGGTTACATGCCAAATAAATTCGCGGTTATCGGTACGGGCAGAACCGAATTTACCGACGATAGCTACAAAGCTGCTTTAGAAGACGCTGTAAACCAGTTTTCGCGCAGCGGAAAAGTAAAAAAAGAAAAATGGGACAATTTTGCCAGCACAATGCATTACTGTCCAACCGATTTCGCACAACCAAAAACTTTCGAAAATCTTAAGGGAGCTGTAGAAAAATATCAAAAAGAATTTGGCGCAGGTACCCAGGTAATCTTCTACCTGGCCGTTGCACCGAACTTCTTTCCTATTATTGCCGAGTGTTTACAGAAATATAAATTAACAGAGGATGAAGATAACAGCCGCATCGTTATCGAAAAACCTTTCGGTCATGATTTAGAATCTGCAAAAGAGCTCAACGCCCTGTTAAGTACTATTTTTACCGAAAAACAGATCTACCGTATCGATCACTATTTAGGTAAAGAAACCGTTCAGAATATGATGGCTTTCCGTTTTGCGAATGCCCTTTTCGAGCCGTTGTGGAACAGATCTTACATCGATCACGTACAGATTTCAGTAACCGAGCAATTGGGTGTTGGCGATCGTGGCGGTTATTACGAAGGTTCGGGTGCTTTGAGGGATATGATCCAAAACCACCTGTTACAATTGCTTTGCTTAATTGGTATGGAAGCCCCGATCAATTTCGATGCCGATGAAATCAGGAACCGCAAAGTAGAAGTTTTAAAAGCTATGCGCCCTTTCTCTGCCGAAGACATCCGTTTCCACACCGTTCGCGGTCAATACAGCAAAGGCTGGGTTGAAGGTAAAGAAGTGCCGGGCTACCGCCAGGAAAAAGGCGTAGATCCTCATTCAAATACAGAAACTTTTGCTGCTGTTAAATTTCATATTGATAACTGGAGATGGCAAGGCATTCCTTTCTATCTAAGAACAGGAAAACGCCTAAACCAAACCTCATCATTAATTACCATCCAGTTCAGAGATGTACCTCATCAGATCTTCTCTTCAGGTGTAACTGAAAACTGGCAGCAAAACAGGCTGGTAATCAGCATCCAGCCCGAAATGAGTATCCGTATGCAGGTTCAGGCAAAAAGACCAGGCCTGGATATGGTATTGAACCCTGTTGATATGGTTTTTGACTACAAGGGAACTTACGAAGGTGATACACCGGAGGCTTACGAAACTTTATTATTGGATGCCATGATGGGCGACCAGACGCTGTTTATGCGTGGCGACCAGGTAGAAGCAGCATGGGAGCTGGTTATGCCGATCCTGAATACATGGGAGAGCAAAAAATCTATCAATTTCCCTAACTACCCTGCAGATAGCTGGGGACCTGAAGAAGCCGAAGCATTAATTGCAAGAGATGGTTTCCACTGGTTTAACTTGCCATTGAAGAACAAGGAATAATTAAGTTGATGGTTCATAGACAAATAGTCTCATGGCCATGAACCATCAACTATCAACCACTACAACATGAATCTACTTATATACAAAACATTAGAAGAACTGAACCACGATCTGGCAGATTATGTAATTAAAATTGCAGAAATGTCTATCGAACAGAACGATCGTTTCAATTTTGTACTTACGGGCGGCAGTTCTCCTAAAGCACTTTACCATTACCTGGCAACAGAAGGTAAGCACCGCATTGACTGGGATAAAGTTTATTTCTTTTTTGGCGATGAGCGTAACGTTCCGGCCAATGATGATAATTACAATGGTTTAATGGCAAAAAAAACCATTTTAGATCCACTCGGCATTAAGGAAGATCATATTTTCTATGTAGATACCACTTTAGCTCCGGAAAAAGCGGCCATTGAATATAAAAAAGCAATTGATCAACATTTCAAGGGTGAAGATATTGTGTTCGATCTTATCCTTTTAGGTATGGGCGATGATGCACACACGGCTTCAATTTTCCCGCATACTACCCTGGTTAAGGATGAAGAGGTTAATGTGGCTGCTGTTTATGTGGAAAAACTCAATACTTACCGCATCAGTTTTACCGCACCATTAATTAATAAGGCAGATAACGTTGCCTTTTTGGTGTTTGGAGAGAACAAAGCAGAAGCATTGAAACGTGTAATTGGCGATACAGAAAAAAATGTTGATTTATACCCTTCACAGTTAATCGATCCTATTGATGGTAAATTAACCTGGTTTACCGATGAGGCAGCAACAAAATTATTAGAAGATTAAGAAATGATGTCTGAAGAAAAACAACTGTCAGACTTTTTAAACGGAAAAACGGAATATACCTTAGGGCTGTTCCGTTTTTTTATGGAGCAATTGTCTGAAATGGGCGAAATTAATCTCCGCGCAACCAAATCGATGGTGGCCATTGAATCTAAAACTGCTTTCGCATACATCACCCAACTCGGCAAAAATTTTGTACATGTGGTTATCTCTTTCGATCAGGCCTATGAAGATAACCTATGCTTCACCAAAATTGCACAGGTACCCGGAACCAGTCAGTTTAACCATCATTTAAGGATTTACTTTAAGGAAGATATAAATGAAGAAGTGAAAAGATTTTTAAGGCTGGCGATGGGCTGATACATTTTTAACCGCAAAGTACACGAGGAAAGCACAGAGATCGCAAAGCTGATCGTCATTTTGAGCGGAGTGCAATGCAGTCGAGAACCACGGAGTGCTCAGCGAAGCTAAATCTGTCTCTGTAGATTTCTCCATTTCGCTACCGATGAAAAATCGGCACGCTCCAGTCGAAAGGACGATTCTTCTATTATTGGATCTGGCAAAACGTAGTGGAGAATATAGATTTCTCCACTACGGTTGAAATGACGGCCTTGCAAGGAATAGTAATATGAGAATTTTCTTAATCCAGTTTCTCTTCAATTAATAACTTAATAATTCCATCGGCCATTCCCACTTTAGGTACATAAATCTGTTTGATTCCTGTCCATTTCATTAAAGTAAGGTAAATTTCGCAGGCCGGAATAATTACATCCGCACGATCAGGATTTAAGCCCAGGGTATGGATCCGTTCTTTTAAAGAATAACTGGTAAGCTTATTGTACATCGAATTCAGCTTCTGCAGAGATAAAGGTGCATTTTCCTTCTCATCCGACATGCGGAAAAGTTTGTTAATGTTACCACCTGTACCAATGCCGGCAAGATGCTTATAAGCCTTGGTATGCTCTTTTACCCAATCTTTCATTTCTTCCCAGGTTTCTTCCTTATCCTGGTTATCGAGCATTCTGATGGTGCCGATGTTAAAAGATCTCGATGCCTCTGGTGTCCCCTTTACAAAAACAGAAAGTTCGGTACTACCTCCGCCCACATCAATATAAAGATAGGTCTTATTTTCATCGAGTTGCTCCTCTATATGATTGGCATAAATAATATTGGCCT
The DNA here is from genome assembly GCA_017745075.1 of Sphingobacteriaceae bacterium. Taxonomy (GTDB): domain Bacteria; phylum Bacteroidota; class Bacteroidia; order Sphingobacteriales; family Sphingobacteriaceae; genus Pedobacter. The sequence goes on from JAGIAD010000012.1 coordinate 19,320, forward strand.
CCCTTTGTCCCTCTATAATCTCCAGAGTAAGGTCTGTCTCCTGTTTAATCAGCTTTACAATATCCTGTCCGTTGTGGGCTTCGCGCATAGCAGAAGTTGCACAGGCAAGGTATTCCGATACATGATAAACATCCATAAGATTTTTAAAGGCTGCCATCGTTTTAACCAGATCGGCCGATTTTTTCTCCGAAATATGCTGATCCAAAAACGCATCATCGCCCAAACGTAATGGCACACGGATCAACGTATTCTTTTTGTATCTATATTTTCCGTCCTGTTTACTGATATCAGCAATGAGTAGCCTCACCGCGTTCGAGCCGATATCTATAGCTGCGTATCTTAACATTATGATTGATGCTTGGTTTTTAAATAGTTGTAGATGTCTACCTGTGCCCTTATCTTTTTGCTTAATCTGTTTTTATGGTATTTATTATTGTTCAAAGCATTAATTTGCCTCGATTTGGTATTGTCTTGCAGTTGCAGATCAATAATATCCTGTATTTCCTGTTTCACATCCTTATCCAAAACCGGGAATCCCACCTCTACGCGGTGCTCAAAATTCCGGCTCATTAAATCGGCAGAAGAAAGGTACATGTCGTTTTTGCCATTGTTACCAAAAATATAAACACGGGCATGTTCCAAAAACTTATCGATAATACTGATGGCCGTAATATTTTCGCTGAAACCCTTTACACCGGGTACCAAACAGCAGATGCCGCGCACAATCAACTGGATTTTAACACCTGCATTACTCGCATCGTAAAGTTTAGCAATAATGGCTTCATCGGCCAGGCTGTTTACTTTTAGCATAATGTAGGCCAGTTTGCCCTGTTTTGCATTCCTGATTTCTCGGTTTATAAAATTAACCAGCTTAGAACGGCTTTCTAAAGGCGAAACAATCAAATGCTTAAATCCTTTGGTTACCGTACGCTTGTTCAAAGCATCAAAAAGCTTAACCAGATCATTTGTAATCTCTTTTCTGGTGGTAAAAATGCTATGATCGCAATATAGACCAGCGGTTTTCTCGTTAAAGTTACCGGTTGCCAGGTTAGCATAGTAAACAGGTTTATCTTTTTCTATTCGCTTAACTAGGCAAATTTTAGAGTGCACTTTGTAATCGGTTAAACCATAATTCACCTTTACCCCCTCTTCCATTAAACGGGTAGTCCAAAAGATATTGGCCTGCTCATCAAAACGGGCTTTAAGTTCGAGTAAAACAGAAACCGTTTTGCCATTTTTGGCGGCATTGATCAAAGCATTGATTACTTTAGAGTTTTCGGCCAAACGGTATAGCGTAATCTGTATCTCGGTAACTTTTGGATCTATCGCCGCCTCGCGCAGAAATAAAATAATATAATCGTACGATTGGTAAGGTAAATTAACCAGATAATCGCGTTGTGCAACCTTAGCGAACATGCTCTGCGTGCGGTGCAGATCGTGAACCTTGAGTGGCACATTCGGTGCATATTCCAATTCCTTTTTGCCCACATTCGGAAAAGCAATAAAATCGCCAAATTTATGATAACGGTTACCGGGGATGAGGCTTTCGGCTTCCAGTTTCAGTTTGTTTACCAAAACAGTTAACATACCTAAAGGCATGGCCGAATCGTAAAGCAAACGCATGGGTTTTCCCTTCTTACGTTTTTCCAAACTGTTTTTTAAATCCTCTATAAATTTATCACTCACATTTTTATCGATATCCAATTCTGCATCGCGTGTGAGCTGGATCGAATAAGCCTCTAAATGATCGTAGGTAAAAATGTAAAAAATATCATTCAGGCAGTACCTGATAATATCTTCGGCAAGGATAATAAATTTGAGGTCATTTGTTTCAGGAAGTACCAAAAACCGGGGTAAATTTGGCGGAATCTCAATAATTGCATACTTCTCCCTTACTTTGGTATCTTTTTTCGATAGTTTAACGAAGAAATACAGGTACCTATCTTTCAATTCGGGGAAAGGTTTATCCATATCCAGCATAATCGGAACAAGGTTAGATAGGATCTTATCCCTGAAATGGTTTTTCACAAACTCACCCCTGCTTACGTTGAGTTGGGTATCGTTTAAAATAAAAATCCTGTTCTGCGCAAGCTCGTTGATTAAAGTGGCCTGAAAAAGCTGGTCGAACTTCCTTTCCTGCTTTACTACAATATTTTTAATCTCGTTAAGGATTTTCTTTGGATTAAACCCTAAAAGTGCCTTTGCTTTATCGTTCAGATTGGTAAGCCTGCTCATGGTGGCTACCCTAACGCGGTAAAATTCCTCTAAGTTGGAAGAAAATATGGATAGAAATTTAATACGTTCAATCAGTGGTACAGTTTCATCTGCAGCTTCCTGCAACACACGCTCGTTAAAATAAAGCCAGCTGATTTCACGGTTAAAAAATGGAATTTTCTTATTGCTCATTTAAAAAAATAAAAAATCCCTGTCAAAAACAGGGATGCTCAAATCTGCATATTAATTTGTTAAATCGATGTTAATTCATTTGCATGTTAACGTTAACAAATTTATTTTTTGGTAGGTGTTTTAACCACTTTCTTAACCGCAGGTGCTGCTTTTGCCACTGTCTTTTTAACAACAGGTTCCGTTTTTTTTGCTTCAGCTACCGGAGCTGTTGTCTTTTTAACTGCTGCTGCCGCCTTTGTCGGTGCTTTTGCAACAGGAGCTACTGCTTTTTTAACCACTTTAGCCGTTTCTGCCACCGCTTTTTTTGCTGTTGCAACAGGTTTTGCTAAAACTTTTTCTGCTTTTTCTTCAGTTTCTATTGCAGCTACTTTAACACTCTGCACTACAGGTTTAGCTTTGGCAACCGCTTTTTTTACTACTTTTTTAGCCGTCTTTTCTGATTTGCTTACCGCCTTTTCAACCGGTTTTTTCGCTGTTTTTGCTTTTTCTTTTGAAGTTTTTAGTAATTCATCAATTTTTTGACCCACATCAGCTTTTACGATGGTAAATTTCTTGGTTAGTTTTTTTGCCACACGTTTACTTGCCTTTCCAACCTCTGTACTGATTTCGGATACATCATGTCCTAAACTTTTAATTACCTCTAAAAATTTATCAGTGATAGATTGCTCCAATTGTTTTTTGACTTCCTTTTTGGTGATCTTTTTTTGAGACTTTGGTTTAGTGGTTTTCATATTATTTTTCGTTTTTTTGTGAGGTAAGATTAATTTCTACTAAATCTACTTATTTTTTTACTCTAAAGCTAAAACCATGCCTTCTTTTGATATAGTAAGTAAAGTTGATGCGCAAACATTAGATAATGCGATTAACAATGCAAAAAAAGAAATCCTTAACCGTTACGATTTTAACGGTTCGAAAAGTACGATCGATCTGGATAAAAAAACAAACATCATTACCATCGTTACCGAGGATGATATGCGCTTAAAAGCCATCGAAGGTTCGATCATTTCGAGGATGATGAAACAAAACCTTGATCCTAAAAGTTTAGATTTTGGTGATGAACAACAGGCCTCGGGCAATATGATCAGGAAAGAGATCAGTATTAAAGAGGGACTTGATAAAGAGGCTGCCAAAAAGGTGGTGGCGAAGATCAAAGCCAGCGGGTTAAAGGTACAGCCATCAATCATGGATGATCAGGTACGGGTAACCGCAAAAAAAATCGACGATTTACAGGCGGTAATCAGTTTGTGCCGAAGTGAAGATTTCGGACAGCCGTTACAGTATATCAACATGCGTAACTAATTAGGTTAACTGTTTAAATTGGCTAATCGGTTAACTGTTGCCATCAGTTTACGAATGAACCAATGAACAACACACAGTTAACCATTTAAACAATTAACCAATTAAACCATACTAATGGAAATCAGCGAAAACGGTTTTATAATTTCAGATAAAAAGGACCTTTTAGATATTGGGGCCATCCACCATTATTTGAGTACAGCATCTTACTGGGCTAAAGATATTCCGTTTGATACGGTAAAACGATCTATTGAAAATTCACTTTGCTTTGGCATTTATAAAGGTCCTGAACAGGTAGGTTTTGCCCGCTGGGTAACCGACAAGGCTACTTTTGCATGGCTTTGTGATGTATATGTAAAAGAAAACTACCGCGGTTTGGGCTTATCCAAGAAACTGATGTCGTTTATGATCTTCCACCCCGATCTACAGGGCCTGCGCCGTTATCAATTGGCTACTTTAGATGCCCACGGCCTGTACGAGCAATTTGGTTTTTCGATTATCGAGAACCCCGAAAGGCAAATGGGGATTGTTATTCCGGATATTTACAGCAGAAGTGCCGAATAGACAAAAAACCTTTTTCAGTCTCACTTGTTTTTAGTACACATCAAGTATAAGAGAACATGAAAAAGATATTCTTATTACCTGCAGCTTTTGCATTGGTACTTTCATTAGGTGCATGTCAAACTGCAGATAAAAAATCAGCAACTACCAAAGACAGTGTTTCAGGTGATACTGCAATGGTAACCGGCAACGCAGTAGAATCTGAAAGTACCGAATCGGGTATTGACGAAGCCGGCGCTACCTTTCTAAGAAAAGCCGCAGTTGGCGGGATTATGGAAGTTGAAGCCGCAAAAATTGCAGCAAAAAATGCAAAAAGCACAGCAGTAAAAGATTTTGCAGCCAAGATGCTTACCGATCATACCAAAGCCAATGGCGAGCTAAAAACTTTGGCTCAAAGTAAAAAGGTAATTACGCCTGATGCTTTGCCGGCCGATCAACAGATCCACCTGGACGAAATGAAGAAAATAACCGGTGCCGCCTTTGATAAACATTATATGGATATGATGGTTACTGATCATGATAAAACGGTGGCCTTGTTTAAAAAAGGGGCTGAAAACCGCGATCAAAGTGTTAAAGCATGGGCCATTAATACACTGAAAGTGATCGAATCGCATGATGAAATGGCGAAAAAGATTACGGCCAATTTAAAGTAGTTGAATTGGTTTTCAATAAAAATTTAAATCCCGAAATCATGGTTTCGGGATTTTTTGTATCACCCCGGTTTAGTATTTTCCTCTTGCTCAAATCAATTCAGGATAATGCTGCTTTAGTTAAAATGTGTTAAAAGCATTAATTTTTGTTACAATTTCTTTCAATAAAAAAATTAAAATTAACTTTCACCGTTAAAAACAAAAGAAAATAAATGAATAGGAATAGAATTTTCGGGGCGCTTTTTAGTGTTGCGCTTGTAACTGCGCTGCCAACTTTAGCCAATGCCCAAAAAGCCAACTGGCAAAATCTCGATCTTAAAAGTGATAGTACATTCGGAATCAGTACCGAAAAAGCATATAAAGAACTTTTAAAAGGTAAGAAATCTGTTAAAGTTATTGTAGCGGTTAACGATGGCGGTGTAGAAGCTACCCATGAAGATTTAAAACGCATAATGTGGGTAAATACGAAAGAGATCGCTGGTAATGGTAAAGACGATGATAAAAATGGCTATATAGACGACATAAATGGCTGGAATTTTATCGGCGGTCCTAAAGAATCTGTTAACTTCGAAACCTTAGAATTAACACGTTTAGTCCGTCGCGACCAGGCACGTTTTGCGAATACTACCGATGCAAATGTTGCAGAAAAGGATAAAAAAGACTGGGAAGCTTTTAAAGCAGAACGCGCAGACCTTGAGAAACAACTGGCTGATGCTAGAGAAAATCTTGCAGGCCTTACCGGTTTCAAAAATGCTTTAGATGCCGTAGTGAAGAAAATCGGGAAAGAAAACCCTACACTTGAGGATTTTAAAAACTTTAAGCCTAGCACACAAGTTGAAGGAAGGATACAGAATGTGTTGACTCAACAGCTTGAAAAAGGAAGCTTCAAAGATTTTTACGAAGATCAGATTGTAGAAGGCTTCGATTATTATACACGCCAGGTAAATTACAATTTAAACCTTGACTATGATCCACGTTCGATTGTTGGTGACGACCCGAACAATGTGAACGAAAAATTTTATGGCAATAACGATGTGGCAGGTCCGGATGCCATGCACGGTACACACGTAGCAGGCATTATTGCTGCCGATAGAACCAATAAGCTTGGTATTTTAGGGGTAGCCGATAATGTAGCCATTATGGGGGTACGCTGTACACCAAACGGCGATGAAAGAGATAAAGATGTTGCAAATGCCATCCGCTACGCGGTTGATAATGGTGCTAAAGTAATCAACATGAGTTTTGGTAAAGCCTACAGCTGGAACAAAGAAATAGTTAACGAAGCCATGAAATATGCAGCTTCAAAAGATGTATTAATTGTACAGGCAGCCGGCAACGAAAACAAAAACATTGATGTGGAAAACAATTTCCCTAACCACAAAGATTTAGACGAGAAAACCATTTCATCGTGGATTACTGTTGGCGCTTCAGGTCCGACAGATGACGAAACATTAAAGGCCAGTTTCTCAAACTTTGGTAAAACCCAGGTAGATGTTTTTGCTCCTGGTGTTCAGATTTATTCTACAGTACCGGGTTCTAAATATAAAAAATTAGATGGTACCAGTATGGCATCTCCGGTAGTTGCCGGTTTAGCGGGTTTAATCCGCTCTTATTACCCAAAATTAACTGCGGCACAGGTAAAAGAAATCATTGTTAAATCGGTTACCAAAGTAAATCACAATGTAACTTACGCTAAAGGCGAAGAGCCAGATGCAGAGAAGGTATCGGTTCCTTTCTCTGACCTTTGCATCAGCGGCGGTATTGTTAATGCATACAACGCGTTAAAATTGGCTGCTACCTATTCAGGTAAAGCTACTGCCAAGTAAAATAAATTGTTAAAAACAACCAGCCTCTGCAAAAAGAGGCTGGTTCATAAAAATCGTCATTGCAGGAAGGCTTTTTCAGTCGACTGTGCAATCTTTACAGCAGGAAGTGCTGACATGAAAGATTGCCTCCCCGAATGTCGGGACAAGCTGTTATTCCTCCTTGCAATCATTTTCTGTTAAGCCAATACTTTATCTGGCGTAATCGGTAAAGATCTGATCCTTTTCCCTGTAGCATTAAAAACGGCATTCGCCACCGCCGCAGAAAAACCAATCAAGGCAATTTCACCCATTCCTTTTGCCCCCATCGGGTTGATATAAGGATCGGGCTTGTTGATAAAGTTCACATCTATTTCGGGTACATCGGCATTTACGGGAACATGGTAATCGGCAAAGTTGTTGTTAATATACCGCCCGTAACGATGATCGATAACAGATTCTTCAGTTAAAGCCATGCCAATACCACCAACAGCACCCCCCAGCATTTGGCTACGTGCAGTTTTCGGGCTCACAATTGTACCGGAATCGCCTACAGAAACGATTTTACTTACTTTCACCACCCCGGTCAACGCATGAACTTTTACCTGTACAAAATGGATCGAAAAAGAATACATCGAATAATTATCTCTTTCTTTTGTGCCCTGGCTCTCTTTGGTAACCTCTATAAAAGGCAGGTTATTCTTCTTTAATACCTCAACAAAATTCGCAGTTGGGTCCATATTCGAATTAATGGCAAGCTCAGTAATGGTCGATTTTAGGGCCACACAAACATCATTTACAGCCGACCCTACGGTAGATAAAGTAGCGGAGCCACCTTGACTTGGAGCAGGAGGCAAAGAAGAATCGCCCAGTTCGAAAGTGATTTTATTCACCGGAATTTTCATCAGTTTATTGGCAATTAAGGTCATGCCGGTACCTGTTCCAGGACCGATATCGCTTGTTGCACTTTGTAAAAGCAAAGATCCGTCGGCCTTTAAAATTCCTTTAACACTGGCTTTCCCCCTGTTGGCATTAAAAACACCAACGCTTACCCCATAACCGGTTTGCCATTGTCCTTCAACCAGGCTACCAGGTTTATTTTTACGGTTGCTCCAGCCTATTTTTTCGGCACCGATTTTATAGGCTTCTTTTATGTTCTTGCTCGAAAATGGTTTATTTTTCTGCTGATCTGTTTCCGGATCATTCTTGATCCTGAAATCCAGTGGATCCATATCGAGGGCATGCGCCATTTCATCGATGGCACTTTCGAGGGCAAAAGCACCGGTTGCCTCCCCCGGGCCACGCATCCAGATCGGCACGCCAAGATCAACCGGAACAATGGCATAAGAGGTATTTACGTTATCGCACTGGTACATAAATTTAGCCATATTCACCACGCCTTCGGTAAAGTTCTCGTAAGTTGATGTTTCGCCATAAGCACGGTGCGTAATACCGGTTAATTTACCATCCTTATCTGCCCCTAAACCTATTACCTGGATGGCAGCAGGCCTGTTGCCCACCATAGTAAACATCTGGGCACGTGTAATCACCAGTTTTACCGGTTTACCAATGTGTTTGGAAGCCATTACAGTTGCAATTTCAAGTGGCCAGGTGCGCAATGCCATCCCAAAACCACCACCAACAAACTCCGAATTTACCTGTATATTTTCCACCGGGATTTTAAAAACGTTTGCAATTGTTCCCTGGGTTGATTTTACGCCCTGCGTTTTGGCATAAACGGTAACCTGGTTATTCGGGCGCCAATCGGCAATAATGCCGTGCAGTTCCATTGGGTTATGCGTTTCTATAGGTAGAAAATACCTCTCTTCGAGTTTTACCTCGGCTGTTTTATAGGCATTTTCTATTCCCCGTTTATAATCGGCCTGCCCTTGAAGTTTTTTCGCCTTTGGATCTTTTAAAGCTTTTGCAAAATCGGTATTAAATTCTTCCTTTGCATAAGTTGCCCCTACCAATGAGGCGGCATAAGTTGCCCTTTCGAAAGTATTGGCCACCACAATAGCAATTGGCTGCCCATTGTAAAAAATTTTATCTGTATAAAATATCTTCATCTGCGGACCACCCTCCTGCTCGTAAGCCGCTACCGATGGTTTATTTAAATGTGAAATTACAGCAATTACACCTGGAGCATTTTCTGCAGCCTTTGTATCAAGTCCGGTAATTTTTCCTTTGGTAATGGTACTGGTTACCAATACACCATAAGTGAGTCCGGGGAGTTCATATTCTGCAAAATATTTAGCCTTTCCGGTAACTTTTAAAATTCCGTCTACCCTATCCGTATCTTCTTTTAACATGCGCTTTTCCATAACTAACTTTTCGATTTTGCCAGATTCAACGCTTCGATAATTGTATTGGGTGCCAGTTTAAGCTTGAAATTGTTTTCGCCAAAGCCTTTGGCACCTTGCATGGCCAATTCTGCCGCCTTTTCAAAATTCGATAAGGAAGCTTCTTTTCCTTTAAGGAAATCCTCAGATGCCGTTAAACGCCATGGTTTATGCGCTACGCCTCCCATCGCCAAACGGATATCGGTAATTTTATTATTGTTCAATTCAAATGCCGCCGCTACCGAAACGAGTGCAAAAGCATAAGAAGCACGATCGCGTACCTTTAAATAGTGGTAGTTTTTAGCAAGATTATTAACCGGAATTTCCAGGCGGATAATCATTTCGTCAGCCTTTAGGTTATTGTCCAGCTGTGGCGTATCTCCTGCCAGGCGATGAAAATCTTTAAAAGCCATTTTACGTTCACCTTTGTTACCAGCCAGCACCACCTCGGCATCTAAAGCGGCTAAGGCCACACACATATCGCTGGGATGCACGGCAATACATTTTTCTGAAGTACCAAAAATGGCATGCATGCGGTTAAAACCTTCCATGGCACCACAACCGGTACCGGGCTGGCGTTTATTGCAGGGCATTTCGGTATCATAAAAATAACCGCAACGCGTACGCTGCATCATGTTACCCCCAACTGTGGCAACATTACGTAACTGTGCTGAAGCACCGGCCTGCAGGGCCCACGAAAGCAGGGGCAGTTTTTCTTTGATCAAAGCATGTTCTGCAACCGCAGTATTGGTAGCCAGAGCGCCAATATGGATTTTATTTCCGACCTGTTCGATCTGTTTTAAAGGAACATGATTGATATCGATCAGTTTTTCGGGAGCAGTAACCCCTCTCTTCATCAGGTCGATCAGGTTGGTACCCCCAGCTAAAAACTTGGCATTTTTATCTTTTAACAGTAATGCAATAGCCGATTTTGCCGAGGTTGTTCTTAAATATTGGAAATTGATCATACCGTTGCCCCTCCTTCCTTCACCTCAACAATAGCATCAACAATATTCGGATAAGCCCCACATCTACAGATGTTTCCACTCATATATTCACTGATTTCTGCCCTCGAACCTGCATGTCCTTCCCGGATGCAGGCCACAGCCGACATAATTTGCCCGGATGTACAGTAACCACATTGAAAACCATCATGTTTGATAAAAGCTTCCTGCATGGGATGTAATTTATCGCCGTCGGCCAAACCTTCTATCGTAGTAATTTTCTTTCCTTCGTTCATCACCGCTAAACTCAAACAGGAGTTTACCCTTTGTCCGTCTATGTGTACCGTACAGGCACCGCACTGACCATGATCGCAACCCTTTTTGGTTCCGGTTAAATGCAGTTCTTCACGCAGGTAATCCAAAAGAGTTACCCTTGGCTCAACTGACGCTTGATATGCTTTATTATTTACAGTAAGGTTTAAAGGGATTTTCTCGAAAAGTTCGGCAAAACGTTCATCTACATTGTTTTCAGCTGCTTTGACTGCGATGCCCGGTGTTAAGGCTATGGCCGTAATCACAGAACTTTTTTTAAGGAAATCGCGTCTGCTATCGCCCTGATCAGGCTTTTTATCAGAAGGTTTCATATTTGGATGGGATTAGCTTTAGGATGTTCTTCTAAGTTCGGCATTCTAAATTTCAAATGGTATTAAATCAGAAATTTAGAATTGTTCTACAGAGCTATATTTCACCTAACTATCTGTAAATAAAACATTAACAAAATAATTTCCAAAATGTTCATCCAATTTATACTTTTATAAAATGGACAACGTAAAACCACTACCCGATTTATCAGCAGAAGAACAACGCGTTTTAGGCTCATTAATTGAAAAAAGCCGCACCACACCCGATTATTATCCCATGACTTTGAACAGCTTAACAGCTGCCTGTAACCAAAAAAGTTCAAGAAACCCTGTGGTAAATTACGATGAAGAAACCGTTACACTTACCTTAAACCAACTTAAAATAAAAGGCCTTATTTCAACCGCTACCGGTGGAAGCAGCCGGGCCACAAAATATAAACACAACCTGGCGATAGTTTACCCTTTATTGCCATCAGAACTGGCTATTATCTGTCTTTTGCTTTTACGCGGGCCGCTAACCCCTGGCGAGATCAATAGCAATTCGGGCCGGTTATATGAATTTGAAAGCATAGAAGAGGTGTTGGAGCAGCTCCAAAAATTATCTGATGATGAACCTGCGTTCGTAAAACAGCTGGCCAAAAAAGCCGGGCAAAAAGAGGCTCGTTTTGTTCACCTTTTGGGCGAGCAGGTAGAAACTGTTGCCGAAGCAGAAAATATTGCGGCACCAGCTTTTAACTCCGGCGAACTGGAAAATCGCATCGAAAAACTGGAGCTGGAAGTGCAGGAGCTTAAAGAACTGGTTAATTTGCTGATGGATAAATAGTTCCATTATATCGTCTTTAAAAAGCGCTGTTCTTTTAAGAAATCTTTGTACACAGCATTTTTTTGGCTTCACTAAGATGTATTCATCAACAGGTTCATATTTCAAAACATTAGCCAGTTTTCGGCGTAACCGATTTTCCGGCACCTATTTACCATAATGGAATCGTAAACAAGATTCAAGTGCAAACCAAAAGTTTTAGACATTTTTATGCAAAATAAGAATGTTCCGTTACCCCAACTGGTTATGACAATATCTGTTAATATTTAGACAAGAAGATAAAATTTTTAATCAGGAATATTTATTTTATTTGTATTCTAATCAATTATAATTTATAACCAATCACATACATGTTTTCATTAAAAAATAAAAAAGCAGTAGTTACGGGCGGAGGAAGTGGCATTGGAAAAGCTATTGCAACTATTTTAGCTAAACAGGGAGCTGAAGTTCACATTATTGAACTGGGTACTGAACAAGCACAGGATACTATTAATGAAATTAAGGAAAATGGCGGCACAGCATTCAGTTATGGCTGCGATGTCTCCAATCATCAGGCTGTTCATGAAGTTTTTAACCAGATCGGACAGATCAACATTCTGATCAATAATGCCGGTATTGCACATATCGGGAAAGCTGACACCACCCCGGAAGCCGATTTTGATCGTGTAATGAACGTAAATGTGAAAGGCGTTTACAATTGCCTGCACGCGGCCATTCCAAAGCTCCGTCTGGCCGGTGGCGGTGTAATTATCAATATGGCCTCAATTGCTGCGCTGATCGGCTTACCCGACCGTTTCGTGTACAGTGCGGCAAAAGGTGCGGTAAAAGCCATTACCATGAGTGTGGCCAAAGATTATATTAGCGAAAACATCAGGTGTAATTCCATCTCCCCTGCAAGGGTACACACGCCTTTTGTAGATGGCTTTTTACAGAAAAACTATCCGGATAATATCCCTGAAATGTTCGAAAAACTTTCCAAAACACAACCTATAGGCAGAATGGCAAAACCAGAAGAGATAGGTGCGCTGGCTTTATACCTGTGCAGTGACGAGGCTTCTTTTATTACAGGTTGCGATTACCCGATTGATGGTGGATTTACGACCTTAAACAATTAATAACAAAATTTTAAATACAACATAATGAAATTAATACGATTTGGCGAAGTGGGAGCTGAAAAACCTGGTGTAATTATAAACGATAATTATTTCGATGTTTCAGCATTGGTGAAAGATTATAATGAAGATTTTTTTGGCGGCGATGGCATAGAGAAACTTAAAAAAGATATTGAATCTGCCGATCTACCCCAGGTTGATAAAGGTGTACGACTTGGTCCTGCTTTGGCACGTCCTTCCAAAATTATCTGTGTGGGTTTAAATTATAAAGACCACGCGGCAGAAACCAACGCGCCTATCCCTTCAGAACCGATTTTATTCTTCAAGGCCACTTCTGCAATTGTTGGTCCGAATGACGACCTGATTATTCCAAAAAACAGCAAAAAAACCGACTGGGAAGTAGAATTAGCCATTGTTGTAGGTAAAAAAGCGAGTTATGTTTCAGAAGAAAATGCTTTAGAACACATCGCTGGCTACGTGTTGCACAATGATTATAGCGAACGCGAATTTCAACTCGAAAGAAACGGCCAATGGGTAAAAGGAAAAAGTTGTGATACTTTTGCGCCAATCGGGCCTTTTATCGCTACGCAGGATGAAATCGCCGATGTACACAATCTTCGCCTGTGGTTAACCGTAAACGGGAAAACATTACAGGATGGAAATACTTCAAACCTGATTTTTAATGTTCCTTTTATGATTTCATATATCAGCCAGTTTATGACCCTTCTTCCTGGCGATGTGATTACCACAGGAACACCTGCCGGTGTAGGCTTGGGCCAGAAACCAGAACCATGGTATTTAAAAGCCGGTGATGTGGTTGAACTGGGAATAGATGGTTTAGGCTCAAGTAAACAAACGGTTAAAGCCTACAGCGAAAATTAACATGAAAAGATACTGCCTGGCATTAGATCTTATAAATGATGAAAAGCTGATAGAAGAATATAAGCATTACCATCAATCGGTCTGGCCGGAAATTAAAGAAAGCATAAGTTCTTCGGGTATCGAAAATATGGAGATATATCTCCTTGGTAACCGACTATTTATGATCATGGATGTTAACGAACACTTCTCTTTCGACGAAAAGGCAAAAGCTGATTTGGCCAATCCAAAAGTACAGGAATGGGAAACTTTAATGTGGAAATTCCAACAGGCATTGCCGCGTGCTAAACCAGGCGAAAAATGGATCTTAATGGATGAGATTTTTAAACTTTAACCATTCTTATGATTGATACACACATTCATTTTTGGAATTTTGATCCGGTTAGAGATAGCTGGATCAGTGAAGATATGATGGCTATCCGCAAAGATTTTGCTCCGGAAAACCTCTTGAGTGCTTATAACGATCTTCATATTACCGGTTGTATTGCGGTACAGGCGAATCAATCAGAAGAAGAAAATCATTTTCTGCTGGCTCTTGCCGGGCAAAATGAAATAATCAAAGGGATTGTGGGATGGGTAGATCTGCTTAACCCCAATCTGGATGAACGTTTAAGCTATTGGCACAATCATAAAACCATTAAGGGCTGGCGACACGTACTGCAAGCTGAAAACCGCGATTTTATCCTTAATCCGGCTTTTATTGCAGGCGTTAAACAGTTAAAAAAATACAATTATACTTACGATTTATTGTGTTATCACAATCAGTTGAAAGACATTATAGAAATGGTTGATCAAATTCCCGATCAGCCGTTTGTATTGGATCATTGTGGCAAACCGGATGTGAAAAGTCAGGATTTGGCTGCATGGGCAACTAATATCAAGATACTAGCTTCAAACCCTAATGTACGTTGTAAAGTATCGGGCTTACTGGCTGAGGCCGATTGGAAAAACTGGACTGAAAAACAACTTTTTAATTGCTTTGATGTGGTGTTTGAACATTTTGGTACAGAAAGAATCATGTATGGCAGCGATTGGCCGGTAATGTTGATCAGCAGACCTTACCAAGATTGGTTTAACCTGGTAAATAAATATACAGAACGATTTACGGTTGCAGAAAGGAGACTGATTTTCTCTGATACTGCAAAGGCTTTTTATGGAGTTTAAAGGCAGCTTTTATTATGCCTGGAGCATTAGTTAAGAGCTTTAACCACAGAAAATCAGAGTTTTTATATCTGTGTGAATCTTTTATTTGTGGTTAATTATGCCTGCTTGTGCCTACAGCTCTTAACTTAATGATATTGGGTTGTCTGGCACCTCAATTTCCACAATAAACCAGGCAGCGCCCGATAGTACAGGATGGAAATCACGATATATTATGTTAGTTTTCGATTTTTAACGCCTGCGACCAAGACAATTAATTAAATAATGAGTAAAAAAATTACCTTTCCTTATCACCCTCAATACCCTTCGGTAGCTGACCTCAGAAGTAAAGCAAAAAGAAGAATACCGAAATTTGCATTCGATTATTTAGAAGGCGGTTGCAACGAAGGGCTAAATCTGGTCCGTAACGAAACAGATTTTGATAATATATACCTAAAACCAAATTATTTACGTGTAGGCGGAGATATTGATATGTCGGTTGAGCTTTTTGGCCGCAAATATAGTGCACCTTTCGGCATCTCTCCTATCGGTTTACAAGGTTTAATGTGGCCCAATGCACCAGAAATTCTGGCCAGAGCGGCAGCTAAACACGATATTCCATACACACTTAGTACGGTATCTACCAGCAGTATCGAGCGCATTGCAGAAGTTTCGGAAGGGAAAGCCTGGTTTCAGCTTTATCACCCTACTGAAAATAAATTGAGGGATGATATTTTATCCCGTTTAAAGGCTGTAGAATGCCCGGTTTTGGTCGTACTGGTAGATGTTCCCGCCTTCGGATTAAGGTATAAGGAAATTAAAAGTGGCCTTTCTATACCACCAAAAATGTCAATGAGCAATATTTTACAGGCATTCGCCAGACCGCTTTGGGGAATTAAAACACTCCAGCACGGCATCCCCTCATTTGCCACATTGAAACCCTACATGGAAAAAGGAATGGATATGTCTCAGCTGGGGCAGTTTATGAACAGAACATTTACAGGGAAAGTAGATATTGAAAAGGTTTCAGCCATCCGCGAAATCTGGAAAGGTCCGTTGGTATTAAAAGGCATAGCTACAGATGAAGATATGCAGGCAGCCATACAGATTGGTGTTGATGGCGTTATTGTTTCAAATCATGGTGGACGACAAATTGATGCAGGCGAATCATCGATCAATTCTTTAATCAAACTCGCCGGGAATGAAGCTTACAAATCGAAACTGAAGATCATGTTGGATGGAGGAATCCGTTCGGGTGTCGATTTGGCAAGGGCACATGCTGTGGGTTCTGAATTCAATTTTATGGGCCGTCCGTTTATGTATGGCGTTGGTGCGCTGGGTAATGAAGGAGGAGAACATACCATCAATATGTTTAAAACCCATTTATACCAGATTATGCAACAACTTACGATAGAAAAAATCTCGCAATTCCCAAAAAGATTATTGCAATAGCCGAATATCCCTTTTACTATCCGTCACTATAAAAAAAGACCTCGCAGGTTTTAAACCTGCGAGGTCTTTTTACAGTTAACCAGTTTAAACCATTAACCAGTTAACCTTCTTAATGGAATGACTTTACTTCGAAAACTTGTAGGTTGTACTGGTTTTATAGGTTTCGCCTGGTTTAAGCACAGTTGATGCAAAATTCGGGTGATTTGGTGCATCAGGGAAATGTTGTGTTTCTAAACAGAAAGCAGAACGGTGTGGATAAGATTTACCTCCTTTGCCATCTTTATCAGCACCGGTCAGGAAATTGCCACTGTAAAACTGCAGGCCAGGCTCAGTGGTAATAATCGATAATATAATGCCGGTTTTAGGGCTCTTTACCACTGCAACAGGCGTTTTACCATCGTGGTGTGTTAAGGCAAAGTTATGGTCGTAACCTTTACCAAATTTCAATTGCTCATCGGTATCGCCAATTTGTTTACCAATAAGTTTGGCTTTGTTAAAGTCGAAAGCAGTGCCGGTCACAGGCTGTAATTTTCCGGTTGGGATCAAAGTCGAATCTACCGGTGTATAAGCATTTGCATCAATGGTCAGTTCGTGGTCTAAAATGGTGCTGTCGCCTTCACCGTTTAGGTTAAAATAAGCGTGGTTGGTTAAATTTACAATGGTTGTTTTATCAGTGGTAGCCTGGTAATCGATTTGCAACCCATTATCCTCTGTTAATGTATAAGTTACCTTCACATCCAGTTTGCCAGGATAACCGGCTTCACCATCTTTCGATACATAAGTTAACTCAAGCCTGGTGCTATCCAGTTGTTTGGCATCCCATACTTTGCCATAAAAACCATCGGTACCGCCGTGTAAGGTATTTACACCATCATTAAGCTGTAACTGGTATTCCTTTCCGTCTAAAGTGAATTTGCCTTTACCAATGCGGTTTCCGTACCTTCCAATTAAGGCACCGAAAAATGGTTCGCCTTTTTTACGGTATGCGCCTATGCTGTCATAGCCTAAAACCACATCAGTTAATTTATTATTTTTATCGGGCATTAAAAGTGAAACTACCCGGCCACCATAATTGGTAATTGATACCGAAGCACCCTGTTTATTTTTTAGCGTGTAAAGTTTAACCGCTTTACCATCAATGGTAGTGCTGTATTTTAACGAATCCTGTTGAGCGCTATCTTTATCTGCTGCACCTTTATTGGTTCCAGAATTGCACGAGCTGAAAGCGAGGGCTAAGCATAAGGTAGCCAGCGGTAATGCCTTAAGAAATTGTTTTTTCATCAGTTATTATTGTTTTAAAGTTGATGAAGCAATGGTAGATTTTAAATGGTAAATCCCTGATGCTTGCATATAGATTTATTTTTGGTTAAGGCTAATGTATGAAAAAATATTAACGTCGGGTCAACGATTATATATTATTTCTGTTAATATTGACGATCATTCCCTACATCAAAAAAAATCACATAATTTAGCAAGTATATGCATAATTTAAATTTCAGGCCAAAAGCTTTTCTTTTTGATTTAAATGGAACCATGATTAACGACATGGAATACCATACTTTGGCCTGGTACAGCATTATGACAGAAGATTTAGGTGCTGCACTGGATTACGAAAGTGTAAAAAAGGAAATGTACGGCAAAAACCACGAAGTGCTTGAGCGTGTTTTTGGCAAAGGTAAGTTTAGCCCAGCCGAAATTGAGCGCCTTTCGGCAGATAAAGAAAAGCGCTATCAGGCTGGTTATTTACCGCATTTGGCTTTAATTGACGGTTTAGACAACTTTTTGGAGCGGGCAAAAGCTGCACAGATCCCAATGGCGATTGGATCTGCGGCGATTCCTTTCAATATCGATTTCGTGATAGACGGATTAAATATCAGGCATTACCTGCAAGCCATTGTAAGTGCCGACGATGTACATATGAGCAAGCCCGATCCCGAAACCTTTTTAAAGGCAGCCAAGGCATTAGGTATTGCCCCGGCCGATTGCCTGGTTTTTGAGGACGCACCCAAAGGTGTAGAATCGGCTTTAAATGCAGGTATGCCCTGTATGGTATTAACCACAACACATACAATCGAAGAATTTGAAAATTATCCGAATATCTTAGGTTATATTGCAGATTATAACGATGCTAAATTAAATACGCTATTTTAACATGGGAAAATATTTAAATCAAAAACCTGTTCTTGTTGCAGTAGACTGCATTATTTTTGGATACGATGGCGATCAGCTAAAACTTTTGGTCATAAAAAGAGCGATAGAGCCCATTAAAGACAAATGGAGTTTAATGGGTGGCTTTATTGGCGAAAATGAAGATCTTGATGGCGCTGCCAAAAGGATTTTATTGGAATTAACAGGATTACACGATGTTTACCTGGAACAGCTTCATGCTTATGGTAGCCCTGACCGCGATCCTATTGAACGCACTGTTTCTGTGGTTTACTTTGCACTGATCGATATCCATAAATACAGTAAACAGATCAATGATCAGTACCATGCCGAATGGTTTAAATTAAAAGAAGTTCCTGAATTAATTTTCGACCACGATATAATGGTTAAGGCGGCTATGGATAAAATCCGTTACCAGGCAGCCCTCCATCCTATTTTATTTGAGCTTTTACCAAAACGGTTTACCATACCGCAATTGCAGACTTTATACGAGCAGGTTTACGATTCGCCGATAGATAACCGGAACTTTATCCGCAAAATTACCGCCAGCGGACTATTGATCAAGCAGAGCGATAAAGATAAATCGAGTTCGCGCCGCGGGGCTTTTTACTTTAAACTGGATAAGAATAAACACAAGGCACAATTCCAGTCTTTTTTAAATTTTATTCCTAAAACCAGTAAATAGCCCAGTCAAAGAATTGTTAAAGCGCTAAAATAAAATGATTTGGTTTTAAGCTTACAAAATTTAGAGACGAGCAATTAAAATAGCCTGTTTTGAGCATCAAAAAAACATCAAATTATTTTTAAAAAATGTTTGCAACAAAAGGATAAATCCCTATATTTGCACCTCCTTAAACAAAGGGAAATGATTCCGTAGCTCAGCTGGTAGAGCATTACACTTTTAATGTAGTGGTCCTGGGTTCGAATCCCAGCGG
This sequence comes from Sphingobacteriaceae bacterium, assembly GCA_017745075.1. Taxonomy (GTDB): domain Bacteria; phylum Bacteroidota; class Bacteroidia; order Sphingobacteriales; family Sphingobacteriaceae; genus Pedobacter. The sequence continues at coordinate 38,466 of JAGIAD010000012.1, forward strand.
GATCACAGATCAAGATTGAAGCGCATCAAACGATGCGCTTTTTTCATTTATAATCAGCCACTTATCAAATTTCCAGTTTAAAACAGTTCATTCCAGTTCACAAAATTCGTGACCTATTTCGTGACCCATTTCAAGATTTTATCTTAGAGGTCACGAATTCTGAAAACCGTGTTTTGGGTAAGGAACTCAAATAATTCACCCGATTGGTTTGCGCCAATCGGATTGTTTGACCCTTAAGTGTGCTGTAATGAAAAAGCAGAATTTAGCATTGCTGGTAGTTGTTCGATCAGCTAACAAGTCAGGTATGGTGAAGACCTACATTCGCATTACTATTGATGGAAATGAAACCGAGTGTTACCTCGGTCAAATCGTTCCTAAAGAACATTGGAATAATGACCTCAAACGATGCGAGGAAACCTTCCTGGAATTCCAAACGATTAATGACCAAATTGAAGATGCGTTAAATGAAATCAGAGCGCACTTCATTGTCCTTTCGAAGACTAACGCATTTTTGACTCCAGAAGAGATTAAATCAGCTTATTTGGGGTCGTCAAATAGTTATCCTGGAATAAATGATCAGGCGAGTAATAATAAACAGTCTGCAACGCTGTTACAGATAACAGATGAGTTTATCGCTGATTTTGAGGATCAGGTCAACGAAGGTATCCGTTCAGAAGAAACATTGAAGCAATGGCGGGCAACCCGTAAAAAGATCGTTGAGTTTGCCAAATTCCATTTTAGAAAGAACGATATTAAACTAATCGAAATCGACCCGTCATTTGGGGAATGTCTGTACAGATACCTCACTTTAAAACGATCAGCTTTTCTGAAAGATGAAACGAACAAAAGACGAAGTTCCAATTTAGGAGAAGCGGCTGCCAAAAAACAGATCAAGAACATCAAACAGCTAATAGCGATCGGTGTCGATAAATCGATCATCAGTAAGAACCCCTGGGAGAAGTTCAAGACGTCTGGCGGGGAAAAAGAAGTTCATCCATTGGAACTACAAGAAGTACTCACAATTCATTCTAAGAAAATGCCTATTGATCGACTGGATGAAGTTCGGGATCTTTACATTTTTCAATGCTTCACTGGATTTGCTTATAAGGACTTATTCCAGCTGTCCCGTGAACATATTGTTTATGTAGGTTTGGGGCAAGAGCCTTGGTTAATGAAAGAACGAGGAAAAACAAAGGTCACTGAAATGGTTCCGCTTTTGCCAATTGCTTTGGAGATCATTGAGAAGTATAAGAAACATCCTTATTGCGAAAACACTGGTAAGCTTTTACCAATCAACAGCAATTCAAATTACAATGGCTATTTAAAGGAAATAGCGACAATCTGTGGCATTAACAGAAATCTAAAAACACATTTAGCCCGACACACCTTTGCAGACATCATGCTGAACGTGTGTAACATTCCAATGGAAGACGTGAGCAAAATGCTAGGACATAAATCGCTTAGAACAACGGCGAGATACTGTCGGGTGCGTAAGGAGCGCATTTCACGCAATATGAAAGCTGTAAATGAATTGTTATTCGATGAAAAAGGGAAGCTTAAACTGAAAAGGATTGCCTAGTAAATTACTTCATTAGCAAATAAAAATAGGTGGGTTTTTACTCGCCTATTTCTTTTAGAATTTTATTCATTTCGCGTATAGATAAGCCTGTATACTCCCTAATCAACTCTATAGAATTTCCCTTCGCCAACATCTTTATCGCAATATCTTTTGCCAGGTCCTTCTTGCCTTCATTTTTAGCTGCTTGCATCTTTACCTCTTCATAGTCCGATTTGTAACGGCTAACAATTGTGTAAGCGCTACTACCTCTAAGTTTATCAACAATTCCCTCTGTATCAAAACTTGTATAACCGTTTTCAGTGATAATCAAATGATCAATTACATCTAATCCAAGTAGTTCACCTGTTTTAATTAGAAGGTTGGTAAAATCCAGATCTTCGTCACTTGGGTTTAGATTTCCAGAAGGATGATTGTGTACAAAAATCACCTTGTAGGCTAACTTGTAAACGCACATTCTAAAAATATCAATCGGCTTGACTTTAACCATATTGTCAGCGCCTAAAGCAAGAAGCTCAATAAACAAGATCTTGTTTGATTTATTTAAGCCTAAGATCCAAAAATGCTCCTGTCCCCTGCGCAATCTATTTTCACGTAATAAGATTTGCTTCATGATGCTATAAACATCATCTGTATTGGCAATCTTAATCTTCTGATCTTTGGTTATTCGAACGTTCATGTCCTAAATTTAAGCAAATAGTTTTGTGTTGGTAAATTTAGACTTATTTTGAATGTCATTGACTAACTTCATAATCAAACAGACGTATTAGTTTACTCTATAAGTTCTCTTTGTACTCATCAAAATTCCAGTTATTTGAAATGCAAAAATCCTTTCGTAACTTTATAAACATGGCGGTTAAGAATCCGTTTTGTGTTGAGGAATTAAAGGAAGTTTACCTGCTTCGGCTGTAAACGGCAAGATGTTGATTTGTCAGACAAATCGATCTTGCCCCCCATAACTCGGAACTCGTTGGGGGAAGATTGCTTAAATATGATTAAGACTGTTTTGAACCGTTTTAGATTTTAGCAGTTTTCTTTAAAAATAAGAATTTGTTAACGTGAAAAGGATAAGTGAGGATGGAAAACAAACAAGAAAACAGAACTCGTAGAATAACCCTGCGATTAACCGTTGCGGAGTATGCAAAAATCGAAAAAAACTGGCGCAACACTCTTACACAAAAACTTAGCGACCACCTGCGCAACCTGATTTTTCGGAAGCCTATTGTAACCACCTGCCGTAACCGTTCTATTGACGATTTGGTTATAGAACTTGGGTTGCTTCGCCAGGAATTGAACCGCATTGGTGTGAACTTTAACCAGTCGGTAAAGAAGCTGCACACGCTTCAGGAAACGCCCCAATTTATGCGCTGGCTAACTACCCACGAGATAGAGAAAAGAACCCTTGCCAACAAGATGGACGAGATCAAAAACCACATGCAGAAAATTGTAGAGATAGTTTTTGAACAGCGATGATTTCCGATAAAAGTCTCAACAGTGTTGAGACTTACAATACTCGCGGCACTGCTGCGAGTATTACAATGTTCGAAAAAATTATGTTTGCAGATAGTGATTTAAACAGCTTTTGAATTTGTCTCGGCAGTGCCGAGAGAATTGTAAAATAACTTTTGATTAGAGGAAGTTTTCCAATTCAAAACAGGAAAAAAGGGTGCAAAGGTCGCGACTTCCGCTTGCGAGGTGCGCATAATGTCTGGCTCTGCCAGCCACCCCTGCGGGGACTTATAGCACCCCGCTGCGCTTATAAAGTCGCGGAGAAAGGTGCTTTCTTTTTTTCTGTTTTTTCTTTTGGGAAATGTTTTGATTTATTTGAGAAGTCACTTAGGACTGTCTATATATAAAAAGGTTAAATAATATCATTTGTTGCAATAATCAAAAACTCATTATTACTTGAATTTGACTTGTTTAAGGCATAACCATAAAGTCCTAAATCTATTACTTCAACTCTATTATTAGGTCTGCAAGCTCTAACTGTTTCTGCTATTTCATCAATTTCAGGAATTCCTTTATTTCTGTAAGATATTGCAATAATTGAGTCTTCATGCTGACGAATCAACTGACTCAATTGCTCGAGGAAAAACTGTGGTTTTTCAAATTCTGAACTCTTATTTATAACGATTTCTCTATTGTTCTTTGCGAAATCTATATTTTGTTCTATTTCATCGTAATTTGCTAAACCTTCCAAAAAATGATACTTAGCGTGATAGGTTGTGTGGCTTCTACTTGTACTAAAATATGGTGGATCAATATATACTAGATCAGCTGTATGTGGACAATTAAGGGCACTAAAATTAACTGCGCTATTGTTTCTCCCATTATCGAATGTAACCTCATCCAATTCATTAATGAATCTTTCAAACAGTTCTTCGAAAGTACGTTCCCAAGTAATTTTATTCCCGAACCCCCCACCAGAATAATTTGTACGCATAGAGAGATTGTTTCTATGAAACAAATTGTATGGTCTTTTAATTATGCAAGATTGGTAAAGAATATAATAGGCACTTAACCTCTTGTTTTCGTCTTCTAAAAGATTTGCATTTTGAACAAAGATGTCTATCTGTTCGTTTTCTTCATGAGTAAAATAAATGCCATCAAAATTATCTGTGATAGTTCTTCTATAAAGAATTCCTTGCTGAGGAGAAAGCAAATTAATTGCTTCTCCTATAGTTAGATTATTAGAGGATTGTTCAATAAGCTTTCGCCCTATGTGATGATTAAAATTAAATATATCATTATAGATAACTTCTTTATTTTGCTTTTTGGCAAAATATGAGAAACTTCCAGTCCCCCCAAAGATATCAAGAACTGAATTAAATTCTAAGCCCTGTTCAATAAGCGCGTCCCAAATCTTTTGTACAAGTTTACGTTTCGATCCATAATATCGGGTTATGGGTAACTTTATTTCGGGCATATTTGTAACACTAGATTTTGCAGTTTCTCAAATTCGGGTTCTGCTATACAAGTAATTTTCCTGCCCTCTAGGTCAGGAATTGGTACTGAAAAGTGATAAGGAATACAATTAATTCCATTTCTTGGAATATTGTATCCGTCCTTCTTAAAAGGACTCTCATTAATGAAATATTGATAGTCTTTAACAGTAGAATCACTGAAACTACCAAGCAAAATAAATTCGATTTCGATCTTCTGTAAAAGCATCGGATCAAATTTTTTAATCATTTCAGAGGATCTCTTAAGAAACTCTTCAATATAGAATTTTGTAAGTTTAGTTTTTGCCTCTATATAATAAAATTTGTTTTCAACCTGAACGAATGCATCTATTTCTACATTCTTAGATTTGTTTTCGTAAAGAACAAGATTAGATATGTATTTATAACCTTTATCCTTTAATATATTCTCTAAAATATCTTCAAAATACTTTTCAAGGAAGTAGTAACAAATTGCGGGCTTCAGCGTAGAAACTTGTTTTTTCGCCTTTGTTTCAGGTATTTCTTTACGATAGTGTTGTATTGTTTTTTCTCCATGATGATTTACCCAATGCAAGAGGTTATAAGATGTATCATTTTTTCTTGATGTATATACACCCAATGCAGTTTCTTCAGTATAATTTGATGATAACAAGAACTGAAAATCTTCAATGTGATCGAGGTTGTCTAAAGTTACTACAGTATTAAAGAATTCACTAAATTTTTCTGGTATTTCAATACCTTCTATATAAAAGTTGTTTTTTAGATAAGATAATAGCTTGTTGAGTTCATCATCTTTTGCGCTATTAATAAATTTTTGTACTAATTCACTTTTAGCTAGTGGGATAGTTTTTCCTTTGGAGTATGTGTTCTCGAAAAGGAGAAAGTAATAGTCCGACAGTTTATCAGGCAAAATATATTTTGAGAGGTCAATATCTGGATATGGTAAAATATGATTTCCAACCAATAGACCTATTTGCAAATCTCCATCTGAATCTATTAACATTTTTAGTTCTTCAGAATCTGAAAAGGCTGGGTTGAAGTTCTTTAGTTTTGCTATGTTTATCCAATATAGTTCCCTATCTACAATGGTAGGTTGAAATGTTTGATGATCAAGAAATTCGACATCAATAACAGGAATTATTGGTTGTCCTTCTAGTTTATTAGTAGTAACAACTCCTTTGTAAAAAAGCTCGGTTTCAAATATTTCCAATTTTTCAAGGCTCATTTTGATCTTCTCATGTTTGAGATTGGAAATAAGTATTTTAAGTATTTTTAATTTCTTAATTGCAGATTGTAGTCTATCTTTTGGTTTATCACCAATACAAATAAGCTTAGATTCTTCTTTGCTCATTATCAAAATTTCACTTCCCTCTAGTAAAGGATTAAATTCTGGAAATAGAAAAATCGCACTATTGAAATACGACGCAATTTTAGAAATCAATCCTGAAGGTCCTATACCTTCTATTGAGTTTCCATCTGAGTCAACTCTATCTAGAATTTCTTCTCGTCGGATTGACATTTCTAACAAAAATTCCTCCGTGAATAAATCCGATATATCAAATCCACCTTCTTTATCATTGATATCCAATAAGTCTTGTAATTGTTTACCAATGTCAACCGAAATCTCACAGACCGCCTTTACGATAGTATCCAACTGTACTTCGTAATCGAAATAAAAAATATTAGTACTGTTGACAAACATTGATTTATAGTTTTTCTTTGGTATATATTGAAATTATCTCGGCTATTTTTGGTTGTAGATCATAATTTTCTCGATACATCTCCATTAAGGTTAACAACTCCCGAGGCTCGAAATCAATAATCTCAATTTTATCCTCATCTGTTAATTCTAGCCTAGTTCTCGTAAGTTCCAACTTCTCAGGAGCAAAGACAATGAGCGACAAATTTGGATTGTCATTCTTTAATCGTAAAATTTTAGAAACTTCATTTGAGAAATCTTCAATATAACTATTGAAAATAAAGTAAAGCTGTCGCTCATTAAGGGGATCTACAAAAATACGTTCTTGCCTAGAAAGTTCTTCGCCTAATCCAATTGATCCAAGATAATACCCTAGAGGATCGAAAAATTTACGATGAATATTTTTGTACGCCTCATCTTCTTCTAATCGTTTTTCTGTTAACGAATATTCTTCAATTAATGACATTCTTTCTAAACTTTCAACAAGTGATTCAGTAGACTCATTGGTTTGAAGGATTTTTGAAATTTCCTGAATAGCATATCGAGTACTTTCTTGTTTCTTTTTGTTATATATAACAAATACATCATTGACATCTTTATTGGTCTCGAAAAGATCATTTAAATATGTGATCAATGAAATGATATCAGCCTTAGATGTGAGTGGTTCTATTTGAATAATATCGTCCTTAATACGAGAATACAAGGCACCATTTGCAGTCCCTATTTCAGCTTCACCACTTCCCATGGTTCCACTTACCATTAAATAGTGTCCATCAATTTGGTTAAAAAGGTCAACAAGTTCTCTGTAAGATGTTAGAAAATGGTTAAATCTAATCTTCGACTTTTCTCTAATTTTTTCTATTTCATCAACTGCGAATACGATATATAAAGATCCTGAAGAAAGAATATTTAACAAGAATGCCAAAATTTCTCGTCGATTAAAGTCACGTATTTGTTCAAGACCTTTCTTATCAAAAAAACGTTTATTAGACAGCCTCCCTGTACCTAAATACAAAATTTCTTCGATTTCTTCAGCAGTATTAGTAATATTAAAAAGCGCTTCGCAATACTTCTTTATTTCACGAAAATTACCTTCAAAATCTTTTGCAAAACGATTAATGTTATCGGGGCTTTGACGTTTTTCAATTATAAGATTTATTATCTCCTCTAGATATTGGTCCTGTAAAATTTTCAGCAAAAAAATTATTAAATCTGTGCGTTCACTATCTGCACGAGTATATTGGACTTCGATACCATAAGCGGGATTAGTTTTAAAAAACAATCGAAGGTATTTAAGCATGTTAGTCTTTCCATTTCCGTAATCTGCCAAGAGTAAGTTTGTTACCATTCTTGCTGAATCGATATTTTCTAGTTTTGACTTAACAATAGCTTTGAAAGTGTTTTGTCCTATGATATAGAAAGGAAGCTCAGGAACTTTTCCTTCAGCTATATCTTTCTTATAGGCCGATCGATCGCGTTCGGGAAGCGGTAAGCGTTCCCACAAGTTGTTAATGATCATTTTTACTTTATTTTTATCTTTAGTACGGGTCTATTTCTTATAAAAAACCTTTCTCTTCTATCAATCGAAGTAACTGGATTGCTAAAATAGATATTCCTTAGGTTTTTCTCATCTTCATAAAAGTTAACCAGAAAATTTTGAAAATTAGGAAGTGACATTTTCATTTCTGCTTTAATGTCATACAGATTGACAAAACCCTGGTCCGCATGACTTGTTTTTAAATTATGTGAGTATAATGCTAGAAATTTATTCTTTCGAGCAAGATATGAACTCTTTGCTTTAAAATTTTCTTTTTCGAATAATTTGAATAATGACTTTAGTTCTGAAAACATGGGACCAAAATTATCGTGCTGTTCAATGATTTGAAGATATCTTTTTCTGATATTAGAATTGTCATCTGTCACATTAAGAGACTCTACCCATGATTGCCGAACAACATTATAGTTTCCGATACTGGAGTTCGTGAAATTAAAATGCTTTATTCCCAAATACTGATTTATAAATTCAATTTGTAATTTGACGAAGTCATCGATTTCATTTTTATGCTTGTTTTGTAATTTAAGAAAAAAACAGTGCGTCATGAACAAATGAAAATCTGCTTCAATGATTCTCAAAAAATAGAAATTAGCTTCTGTATTTGAAATTTTAAAGAATCCTGAACGGATATTAAGTAGTTCCTTTCCTGTCTCAGTTAATTGATTTTTATCGTTAATCAAACCAAATTTATCTTTCGCTAGATTGACATAGTATGAAGCCGCTTTATAGGTTGAGTAAATTTGTTTTTCGATTGCTGATTTACGTGATTTAACTATTTGCGGTAGTTCTTCCATAAATTCCTTTTTCGTACGATTTAAAATAAATTCCGATATATTTTTTATAGCGGAATCACTAGGTAAACCGTTAAAGTTTTTCGGAACATTTTTTTGGTATTCCTTGTTAACTTTTTGAATTAAGTGATAGTAAAATTCAGGAATTAGAACCGAGCTTGGAATTTTTTTTTTCGATGTGCCTATAAAATTGCAAACCCACTTGCTTGTTTTCAATTGTTGATTGAAAGGTCTGTGTAAGCTTGCTATGTATAGTGTTTTGGTCATGCGATAATTTTAACAAACTTAACATTTTTATTGATTTTGAACAGTTCTATTATTGAAATCATTCAGAAACTACTTTATACCACGCTAGAACAAAACTGATGGTCAACAATGAGAAGAATAATCTTTTACTGCTTGTAACAAAACTTAAAACTGTTTATCTTTGCTAAAGAGTTCTTTTATAATACAAAACGGTTCAAAGATCGTGACCTATCGCGTGACCTGTCCATGAACCTGTTTTCAAACTAATTGATAATAAGCGTATTATATCACGATATTTTGATCCCAGCGGGATCACAGAGAAGCCTCACAGAAATGTGAGGCTTTTGTGTTTAGAAGGAATATATTTCAATCTTCTTTGGTTACCTTAACATCAGTAAAGTGCCCTAACGTTCCGGGGCCTATCCATAAACCTATACTTCCACGAACATCTTTACCCTGCTTCAGGTCGTTGACGATTAAAGTAGGTTGCGAAGCACCGTTAACATAAAGTCTGGCAGTTTCATCCTTCACCACTATTTTTATTTTGATCCATTCTGCAGGCAAGATGTCTACATATGCTTCATACTGTCCGGGTGTTTCCTTTCTTAATTTTTCCCAGGGGTATCCCGGAATAGATATATATTGGCTGGAGTGGTTTCTGCGTAATTGATCATCTGCCCTTCCATTGGTTGGTCGCAAATAAAAAACTTCCATTTTAGAAGCGTTCAAAGCAGCCCTGAAAGCAATACCTACAAAACCACGAGCTGTTTCTCCGGCGTTAGCCATTGGCTGACCGCTAATTGTAGCTTCAATAATACCATTATGAAAATCAACATCTTTAAGGATCGCCAGTGTGTTGTCTCCACTAGCCTGATCAGCCATTTCCAAAGCCAAAGCATTTTTGCCTTTATAGACAGATTTCTTGACAGTGACCTGAAATGGTAGTACATCAGATGGAGTTATTGCTTTGTTCTGTGCTTTGGATTTCGAACTAAACACTAAACTGAACATCAAAATAATTAACAGCTTTTTAGTCATAAAAAAATATTTTCTGAAAATATACTTAAATGTACTAATTGTAACTATAGTAAACTGGTCTGAATTTTTCATTCTCCTTTTTTCATGGGATGCTTTAAGCCTCCTTTTTTTTATTTTTTCAGATGCAATTCATTTTGGCTACATCAATATCCGATTTGGCAACTTTAATCTTTTCACAAGTACAGACCTTCGTTATGTAAAATTTAAATCAATAAAAAATGAAAACAATTTTCATAACAGGTGCTTCAACAGGACTGGGAAAAGCAACCGCCAGATTATTTCAAAGCAAAGGATGGAACGTTATCGCAACGATGAGAAATCCGGGAGCAGAGACAGAATTAACTCATTTAGAAAACGTTACACTTCTTCCTTTAGATGTAACCAATCTTGACCAGATTAAATCAACAGTAAAAAAAGCATTGGAAATCAGTGATATTGACGTTGTTTTTAATAATGCCGGCTATGGATTGATTGGACCTTTGGAATCTTTAACGGACGAACAGATCGTAAAACAGATCACAACCAATCTGTTAGGCGTAATTCGTGTATCACAGGCCTTTATTCCTTACTTCAGGGAAAACAGAAAGGGAATATTCATCTCCACCACTTCAATTGGCGGGTTGTTAACTTTCCCGATCGCTTCAATTTATCATGCTACCAAATGGGCGCTCGAAGGATGGAGCGAAAGCATGGCTTTTGAACTGAACACTTTAGGGATCAGCATCAAAACGGTTGCTCCGGGCGGAATTAAAACAGATTTTATAAGCCGTTCTTTAGATACGGGAAATCAGCCTGAATATGAAGAATTGGTCAACGCCATGTTCTCTAATACAGAATCTATGATGGAACATGCCACTGAACCTAAACTGATTGCAGAAGTGGTTTATGAAGCTGCAACAGATGGTAAAAAACAGCTTACATACATTGCAGGAGAAGACGCAAAAGCTTTGTACGCACAACGTCAGCAATTGGGAGTAGAAGCGTTTAGAGAACAATTCGGGAAACAGTTTATTTAATTGGGCCGGAGTGTTTGAGTGCTGTAAAATTTTAGAGTTTTATAAAATCTAAAAGAACGATAAAGTATTTTGTACTCAAACCCTCAAACGCTCCGGTTCAACATCCTCCAACTTAAATCGTACATTTAAACCATGGAAAAGAAAGATAATTATCCTTTAAAATTTTCGTCAATTTCCGAGCTTCACCAGATCTTAGGTGTTCAGAAACCGCTTCACCCCTTGATCAGCCTGGTGGATAACACAAAAATGAATGTAGATAAATGTTATCTCGACCGCAGTTTTACACTTGGTTTTTATAAAATTTCTTACAAATTTTCCGAAAACGGGAAGATGGGTTACGGACAGGGATATTATGATTTTAATGAAGGCGGAATGATGTTCACGGCTCCCAATCAGATTCTTTTTACCGATTCAGATGCCGAATATCATGGATACACCCTGTTTATTCATCCTGATTTTTTAAGGAATTACCCTTTAGCTAAAAAAATCAGGAAATACGGTTTCTTTTCTTATGATACCAATGAAGCTTTGCATCTGTCAGACAAGGAAAAAACCTTAATTGTAGGCTTGCTGGACCATATTAATGATGAACTTCACACCGCGATAGATGAAATCAGCCAGGACGTCATCATTTCCTATATTGAAGTATTGCTGAATTACAGCAATCGTTTTTACAAAAGGCAGTTCATTACAAGAAAGGTGGTTAATCATGATCTTTTAACCAAAATGGATGACCTTCTGGAAGATTATTTTACTCAGCAGAAAACGGTAACGAAGGGGCTTCCGACAGTAGAATTTCTGGCTTCAGAACTGAATTTATCAACCCACTATTTAAGCGATATGCTTCGAAACCTTACAGGTCAAAATGCCCAGCAACATATTCACGAAAAATTGATTGAAAAAGCAAAAGAATACCTCACAACAACAAGTTTTTCTGTGTCGGAAGTCGCTTATCAGTTAGGATTTGAACATTCGCAGTCGTTTAATAAATTATTTAAAAAGAAAATGAATACAACGCCGCTAAGCTATAAGTTGTCTTTTAATTAGAAAGCGATCGGTCACCAGTAATCTTATGATATTTATGGATATAGTTTCTGAATTCTGATTTATTTAAATTTCTCCCTCTATTTAATTTTTTCTAATTTTGAATACACTCAACTTTTATCCATCTAAAATGAAAACTATATCACTTTTACTCCTATTGCTTTTTTTTGGATTTACCATTAAAGCCCAATATGTAGAACCCGAAAAAGCGGATAAAGAAGCTGCTAAAAGGAAAGCATCCGAAGTAATTACCATGCCTACCTTAAAATTCGATTCATTACAAACCAAAAGCATGCTCTCTTTAGGAAAAGGGAAAATCGTTGGGGAAGCATTTACAAGACAAAGGAACGGATATGGCATGAAGGTTTTAGGGAAAGTAAAAGCCAATAAAATAAAAGTAATCCTGTTTCCTGTAACACCGTATTTTGAAGAATATTACAAACTCTGGAGTGACAAGAGTAAAAATAACCCCAAGAAAAACAGGTATGTTTATATGGATAAAGATGCCTACAGGTATCGTTTAGAGGCTGTTACCAATAGTGATGGTGAATTTACATTTCCTGATATGAAACCTGGTAAATACTACCTTTATGGGAGTATGGATTATACCCTGAATTATCAATACAATAAATATGCTGGAAGCGGGTATGACAATTATGGAAAAATAGACTATTATACTCCAAGTTCCTACAATAAAGACTTTAATGAATTTTTAGAAACCTTTGTTGAAGTAAAAAATGATGGTGAAGTTGTAAATGTTAAACTGAAATAATCATTTATCTCAACTAAATCAGTTGAATTTTCAAAAACGAATTATTTCTTTTCCGTTCCTCTTTGCCATAGTGTTAGCAGTAGCATACTTAATTTAATGTTACTGCTGCCTTGAATAATGTACTAAAACTGCACCACAGGCAAACGCTTTGCTTTCTTCAAGTTTTAGCTCCAATTCGTTTTTTAAAGGATTAAAGGTTTGTTGCCCATTGCCCAATGCAGCAGGATTTGCAAGTACATAATATTCATCGATCAAATCATGCTGTATTAATGACGATGCAAATGAATCGCCACCATACACCATAATGTCTTTCCCATCTTTATTTTTCAGGGCTTTTATTGCCTCCGCTAAATTGCCATTTATAATAACTGTATTGCCCCACTTGCTGTTTTTGAGGGTATTTGAAAAAATTGCATTTTGAATTTCCGCAAACCGTTTTCCAAGTTTATGCTCAGCATCATCGGGATTGTTTGCTACTTCAGTCCAATATGGGATAAACCCTTCCGCAGTTTTTCTCCCATGCAAAATACAGTCTACATTGGTGAGGTTGTCAATACTAAATTCCGACATTCCACTGTCCCATTTATTGTCGAGCAAAATGTTCATTTGTAATTTTATCTTTCTCATTTTATTAGCTTTTCACAAAAGTAACCAGGTTGCCTTATGCGCCAGATAGGCTATCACGACATTTTAAGCGTTATTTTGCGACAAGTAATGAGATATCGTTTTTACGGTTAAACTGGTGCGGCAAAAATCATCTGTATGATCTGCTCCACTCCATCTCGATCAATTTCTAATGAGACAGATCCATTCCCTGTTCAGGAATATATTTATCATATTCTATTTGTTTTGCTACTGCTTCTGCTACTTCCTTACCCCTTAACTTTGCAACCAGGTGCAAAGCACCATCTATACCGGCTGATATTCCGGCAGTGGTGATTACTCTGCCATTATCAACATAGCGAACATTTGGAAGAACTTTAGCTTTTGGCACCGCCTTTTGAAGGTTAGTGATGCTTTTATGAAAAGTGGTCACCGTAAGCTGGTCGAGCAGCCCCGCTTTCCCGAGAATAAAAGCCCCGGTGCAAACCGAAAAATAGCTTTTAGTGGCACTGTCTCTTGATTTTATCCAGGAAATAACTTCAGGATCATCTGCTGCCACCTCATCCGAACCACCAAATACGGCAAAAATATCAGCTTGCGGGGCATCTGTAATACTATAATCAGGGGTGATTTTTAAAATCCCCTGTGACAAAAGTGGAGCTTTGGTTTTTGCTACGGTGATGATTTTGAAGCCCGCATAAGAAAAAACTTCCATTGGCCCGGCAAAATCCAATACCTCTACCCCGTCATATAGGTAAAAGCAGACCGTTATTTTTTCATCCTTCAACTGCCCTGCTTTTTTTTCGACTAATTTCATTCCGCAATACTTACAGATACCGGGTTGCTGATAGGTCATGGTATCACATGGATGGTTGCATGGCGGGCATACATAAGTGCTTGCATAGATCTGCGAAAATGCAAAGCAGGGAATAAAAAAGATTAAGCGTATCAACTGTTTCATAAATGTATTATTTGAATCCAAAATTAACTGGATACAACTAATAAATCAGGACAGTCGTAGTCACAATCCGGCCATTTTAGCAATGCTACGTTAATCCTTTATTTCTGTAGATTAACCAACTTCCTCAGTTGAACAGCACTATTATAACCACATTCTTTTGCTATCCAGGCTACCTTCTGTCCGGTTTTAAGCAGGTGTTTTGCTTTTTCCAGCCTTAAGGATTGAATATATTGTCCGATGGTGATTCCTGTGGCAGATTTGAACAGTCGTGTAAGATTACGCGGACTGATAAAAACCAATTCAGCCAATTCCCCAATTGTTATTTTATGGTGCAGATGCCTGGTGATATAATCCTGTATCTGATGTACATGGTGGTTAATATGCTGCCTGTTCTGCAGGTAAATGCTATTTTGCGCTTCCATTCCATCTCTACGCATATAAACCACCATATCTTTTGCTACCAGACTGGCAAAAGCCGCGCCATGCTGCTCTTCAACAAGGTAGAGGGCAAGATCAATGCCTGTAGCAATCCCCGCGCTGGTAAATATCCTGCCACTTTGCACAAATAGCTTATTCTCTATCACCTTGATTAAGGGGTATCTTTGTTGTAAAGCTGTAGTCCATGCCCAGTGCGTAGTACAGCTTTGACCATTTAGAAGTCCGGCAGCAGCAAGGGCAAAGGCAGCTGTACAAATTGAACATATCGTAGCGCCGGTTGCTGCTGCAGATTGCAGCCAGGGAATCCAGAGATGATCATCTGCCCTGTTCCATTTTTCAATTTCCATTCCGGCTACAATTACAATATCTTCCTGATTAATGGTAACTAAACTAAGCGGTTCAACATTTGTAAATCCAAGACCAGACGAACTTTGCGGATTATGATAAGGCGAAACGTAACGTAGGTCATAATGTTTTCCGCAACATCCTGATTCATAAAAAACGGTTACTGCACCGGCCAGATCCAGAATGTGGACACTATCAAATATCAAAAACACAACACGGTTGGAACTCATTTTTCAAAGTTAATATATTAGCATAAGAAATATATCAATCCAAAGATTAAGACTCCGGCGATAGTTTTTTTCGCCCGGCCAGCTTATTGAATGAACTTTTGTATCTTTACCCGTAGTGGCTTCGGGTTGATGAAACACCACAAGACACCACTACATCTACAGGTGCACCGACGTTAGCACTATTTTAAACTTCAAAAAATGAAAATACTCGTAACAGGAACCAGCGGACATTTAGGAGAAGCAATAGCCAGGCAACTAAAAGCGAATAACAGCGACTATATCGGGCTTGACATTAATCCATCAGAATTCACTACTCATGTTGGCTCAATTACCGATGTAGAGCTGGTAAATAGCCTGGTTGAGAAAGTTGATTTTATAATTCATACAGCAACACTTCACAAACCGCACGTTGGCACACATTCGAACCAGGACTTTATAGATACTAATATTACTGGCACACTGACGCTATTGGAGGCAGCGCGAAAAGCAAACATCAAAGGTTTTATTTACACCAGCACCACGAGTACTTTTGGCGATACACTGACGCCTAAGCCAAACGAGCCGGCAATTTGGATAACCGAAAAAACAATTTGCGTTCCAAAAAATATTTATGGGGTTACAAAAAGTGCAGCTGAAGATCTTTGCCAGATATTTTATCGTAACCATAAACTGCCTTGCCTGGTTTTAAAAACATCGCGTTTCTTTCCCGAAGAAGATGACAAGAAAGCAATCAGAGAAAATTATCAGGACCTGAACATAAAGGCAACCGAATATTTATATCGCAGGGTGGATGTTGAAGACGTGGTAACCGCTCACTTGTTAGCTGTTGAAAAAGTACAGGAAATTGGCTTTGGTAAATATATCATCAGTTCAACCTCACCATTTGAGCAGCAGCATTTAATGGAACTTCATACTGATGCCAGTGCGGTAATTGAAAAGATATTTCCCGACTTCAAAAAATTATTCGCAAAGAAAGGCTGGATAATACTGCCGAAGATTGATCGTGTTTATGTGAATGAAAAAGCAAGACGCGAATTGGGCTGGAAACCTAAGTACGACTTTGGTTATGTATTAGACTGTATTGCTGCAGGCAAAGACTTTCGCAGTCAACTATCTCTCGATGTAGGAATAAAAGGCTATCATTCAGAAACCTTTACAGAAGGCCCGTACCCTGTGCTGGATATATAGAAAAAGCGCCCAACCTAAAGTTCAAATCTTTTCATTTCTACTGATCAATCAGTACATTCTTTCACTAAGATTTCTACAAACTAAATTTAACCTATGGGGTTAAATTTAGTTTGTGGAAGATAAAGACATGGAAAGTTTATTTGAAGGCGCCTTGCCAAAATGGTCAGTGTACCACTCAATGAGTTTAACAGATTTAAACTGGCTATTCCCATTCACACCTCTAATGAACCGTTTGGCAGATTTGGTTCCATCTTCACCTTTCATGGCCTGGCAAATCACATAATCAACGATAATTTTGTCTTCAGGTTTCGGTCCTTTGTAAGATAATATTGCACCGTCTTTTCCAATAATAAATGGTGCAGGATCACTAATTTTCAGAATCTTCCGGAATTCGGCTGATGAATCATTATCAACCAGCCTGTTAACATTTGCTGAGGTATCTGAACCTACGTAAAGATTGGCAAAAACTACTTCTGGATATTTAGCAAAACGCTCCTTTAATAAAAGGTATTCTTTTTCTTGCTGGGCAGACAGTTTTTTATCCTTCCAAATATATAGATAAACTGTTTTTCCGTTATATAAATCGCCAAAAGTTTGATGTTTTCCCTTCGGATCAACAATCTGTATATCAGAAATATGAGTGCTGGTATAGTCGTTATAATTTTTAACTAAAAGTTTGGCTACTCCCTTAACCATCATCGTGCAAGAACTTGCAAGAATGCAAAGGGCGAAAATAAAAAGGTAGATAGATTTTTTCATGTTTAAAATGGTTTGGTGTTGCAGGTATGTATTAATTATGTATTGAGGAAAGACGACAAAGATCGATTGAAGGTTGCATCACCATTCATTTTTATAGGTAAGGGCAGGTTTATACAGTGCTTTTTTATGTCCGAGAAAAAAATATGCCCTATTCCCTGCATAAAATATATTACTTTACCAGGATGCAAATACCCGGGCGCAAAGAATAAAAACACTGTACTTAACCAGAAGTTATCACCTTTTATATAGCCAAAAAATAATTAAAACGTAAGCTTTTCGCCTTGCCAGCCAGTGGTGCGTAAAAACTGTTCCCAGGTCAGGCTATTCGCATTGATCTTTCTGCTCCATTGCAAATCGCGATCTTTTTTAAAATAACCATATTCAACCGCGTATTCTGCCATCCCCAGAATCTCACTGACCAAAAGTTCGTTGCTGCTGAATTCCGGAAAATGATAAAGCATCTCCTCCCGGGTAAACGCTGAGCTATAGGCCGCCTTCTTTCCTGTAACCCGTACGAAAGTATCGACCATTTCCCTTGGGGAAATGATATCGCCGATTACCGGCAAGGATTTACCGGCATAGTATTCAGGATTTGAAAAAATTTCCAGTACCGCCGGCCCAGTAGCCGTAAGAGGGTCTACAAATGGCGCACGGAAGTCTTTTGGTAAATAAATTGGAAACACCAGTGTATCGCCATCCATACGGGGAGGATAAAACTCCATAAGATTGGTATAGAAAAAAGCCATATAGATAAATGAGCTTGTGACCGGAAGCGTACGTATATATTCTTCAATCTTGGCTTTGTCAGTGAAGTGAGGAGCAAATTTCCTGCCTTCAGTAATTTTATCTACATTTTCCAGGCTACTAAAAATAATGTGCTGAACACCCGCTTCAATTGCCGCATCAGCCAGCTCGATGCCCAATTCCGTCTCATGCGTTTGAGGTGGAGCAATGCCTGGGGTCATCATAAAAACACCCTGTGATCCCCTGAATGCTTCCACGAAATCTTTTTTATAACCGAGATTAAGCGGTATGCTTACCAGTTCAGCCCCTAACCCGGCCAAATGCTGTGCCTCGGCCGAATCAATCCGCCTGGTAATGCCGCGCACCCGGTAATGCCCGCTTTCTAAGAGCGTACGTGCTGCACTCAATCCCTGCTTTCCCAAAACACCAACAATAGTGATCAGGGGTTTTTCGCTTTGTTTTCTAACATTATTTGCATTCAAATCTAAATTCATAAGCCGTATATTTTAACTATAAAAATTATAGTTGCAAAAGTATTTTTAGTAAGGTAAATTTGCAATAACTATCCAAAACGATAGGTTAAAAGAAATACCGATGAAAACAGAATGTATAGCTGATTACGTGAAATTAAAAGGAAAGATTTACCCGTGTACGGTTAGCCTGGCGATGGATCTGATAGGTGGAAAATGGAAAGCCGTAATCCTTTATCATTTGAAAGACACTGAAAAACGTTACAATGAACTTCGGAAAGAAGTGCCGCATATCACCGAAATGACCTTGAGTTTACAGTTAAAACAGTTGGAAAAAGATGGCCTGGTATCCAGAAAAGTATATGGCGAAAAGCCTCCTGTTAAGGTTATTTATGGTCTGACCGATTTTGGAAAGACATTTATACCAGTCTTAGAGACCATTACCACATGGGGAAATCAGATCGTATCAGAAAAAGGCGAATTTGTGACAGACGGGCAATAAACGTTTAATACCCGGCATAAATAAAAAGCCATCGTTGGCTACTTTATTTTGTGCGAATTTCTACCTTACCTCCGTTCCGGAACAGATCATGAGAAATAAAATAGCCCTGGTTAATTTTTCCGTCTACTTTAATCTCCGTAATGCCCCTGCCCTTGTTCGGTTTGCTGATGGTTAATATTTTACCACTGCTGGTTTTCCATTTTACCTCGTCAAAAAGTGGTGCTGTAATCAGGTAATTTGGATCTGTTGCCGAGAATGGGTACAATCCCAATGAACTGAATACATACCAGGCCGACATTTCGCCGGCATCATCCATACCGGAAAGTGCTAAACCTTTGTCCCCTATGCCATATAATTCGTTTAAGATTTTATCAATAATTTTCTGCGATTTTTCGGGTTTACCTATAATCGTATAAGCAAAAGGCGCTTCATGATCAGGCTGATTGCCCTGGCAATATTGACCAATCATGGTTTCTACATTCCGTGCAATGTATTTAGGGTTCCAGGGCACAGTGAATAATGAATCCAGTTTGGATTCGAATTCTTTTGCACCACCATATAGTTCGATTAAACCTTCCATATCATGGGGAGCATAAAACGAAACCTGCCAGGCATTGGCTTCCCTGTACATATACTCATAATAAGGATATTGTGGGTTAAAAGGTTTGATCCAGTCGCCGTTATCCAATCGTCCTCTCATAAAACGGGTACCCGGATCAAACATATTTTTATAGTTTTTAGACCTGGCCATCAAAATCCGGTAATTACTGCTGTCGCCCAGTTTCTTCGCGATCTGAGCGAGCGAGTAATCATCGTAAGCATATTCCAATGTTTTAGAAACACCCGCTTTTGCTTTTGTTTCCACATGTGGATTTTTTACATCAGGATCGGAGATATAACCTTTCTCGATATATTCTTTCACAAACGGACGGGCGCCACCATCCACATTGGCGTTACGTAATAAGAGCTGATAAGTGCCTTTAATATCGAAATCATCTATCCCCCTTAAGTAAGAACCGGCAATAGATGATGCACCGTGATCGCCGTGAAAAAAAGTCGGAATAAACCCGGTTTTTTCGCCCACATCTTTCATAGATTTGATCACATCCAAGGTAACTTCAGGTGTAATCAAACCTAAAAGTACATCTTTATTGCGGTAGGTATCCCAAAGCGACGGCTCAGTATAATAGTTAAAATTACCTTTAACGACATTGTGTTTTGCATCTTTAAATTCGCCATTAACATCGCTCCTCAAAGCTGGCCATAAAAACGATCGGTACAGGCACGAGTATAACAGCTGTTTTTGTTTCTCCGTACCACCTTTTACCCGGATATTGGATAATAGCGCTTCCCATTTTGCAGTAGCTTCATCCCGTACCTGCGTAAAGGTTTTAGCACCAATTTCCTTTTCTAAATTTTCTTTGGCATTGGCTGTACTCACAAAAGAAAGGCCTATTTTTAATTCTATTGGTCCTGTGCTTCCGTCAGCCAGATGCATAACGGCATAACCCGAGCGTTTGCCTGTATCTTTTTGATCAAGTTTGTCTATTTTGCCATTTACAGTGGCATAGAAATAAATATTTTCCCCACCCTGAAAGCCCTGAACAGCCGAACTACTTACCTGTTCCATATTCCAGGTAGCAACGCCGCTATTTGCCTTACCCATTAAAAAAAGTATTTGCCGGTCGTGGTTATTTTTGTATTCATATTGATGAAATCCTGCCCTTAAAGTTGAAGTGAGCTTCACATTTACCTCATAATCATCCAGGTAAACCTGATAATAACCAGGTGCAGAACTTTCATTTTGATGTGAAAATTTTGATCCAAACTTATCAGTTGGATTAGAAAGCGGTAAAACCGGAATATTGCAGAGGTTCCAGTGGCCCTTATTGGTATGCGCAAAACCGTAAATGGTATCATCTTCGTACTCATAGCCCGCCCCGGAGCCAAATTCTGTAATAGGGCTTAATTGCACCATGGCATTCGGCAGTGAGCTACCCGGAAAAGTTAAACCAGCCCACGATCGCCAGCCCTTGGGTAACTCATATCCTAAGATTTTCGGATCGGTTAAAGGCGCAGTACCAATAAAGGTGTTTACGTATTTCGTTAATTTGGTTTGCGCCTGGGTTTGGGATGACCCCACAATACTCAGAAATATAAGAATGTTTAGAAGCCTCGCTAATGATCTCATTTATGATAAAACGTTTTAGTAATCTATCAAATATATAAAATCTATTAGATATCAACGTTTCTAAATCCAACAATTAATGGCAATCAGTTATGAAAAGTTATTTTTTATTGTTGAAACTCACGGTTTTCAAGCACGGATGCAGCGTATTTGACCCATAACTCGTTTGGAATGGTAGCATCTAGAAAATAATCGGGCTGAATCCCAATGTTGTCAATGGCCATACCCGGAATCCGGTAGCTTTTCGATAAACAATAACCCAATTCGAACATACCATCGGGCGATTTCGCACTGTACATATTTGAAATGTCGAGCACACCAAAAGTCGTCTTACCAAAAATCTTTACCTTTTTACTTTGCTTTGCGGCAAGCAAAAACTGCTCATCTGTACTGCCGTTGGCCTCGTTTGCAATTACAGCTACCTGTTGCGGAAACGGCAGCACAGTATCCAGTTTCTGGATAGTTACCCGGCGTACTCCATTTAAATTCACAAATTTTCCCAGGTTATCATTAAGCAGCTTAAGCGCATCATTAACCTGTTTCCTGCTTTTTTCAGATAGGTCTGGTAAAGATAGGTACCCTTCCATCCGTTTATTGTTCAACGGTGTCGATAAAAATTCAAGCCCAACAATGCGTATCGGATTCGTATACAAAAGAGGAATAAGGTTTGTATAGCTATCATCACTCCCACCCGTTCCGTTCCGGATATCGATGATCAGGTTTTTAGTACTTTTTATTTCCTTGTCAAATGCCGACAGTACACTATCAATAACCGGTTTCTGTTGGTCGCCAAAAGAAGGAATGCGCAGCAGCAGCGTCTCTTTTGAAAGCCGCTCCACAAAAGGTTTTTTGGCGAAGAGCTCCCTTAGGTACAATTTCTGATCTTCGGTATCAGAAAACTTAGGGAATACACGTTCTAACATTACGCTGGGTGTAAGTTTTACCGCGTTCTTTCCCATCCACTCTATCTTATCGAATTTCGCGGGAGAAAAATTGCCCATGTAATAAATTCCGGAACCGTCTTCCTTTATTTCCATTTTTACCTGCTGTCGCTTCCAATCCGGATTGGTCGATTCCAAAATAACTCCTTTATAGCTTTTACCCTCTTTCACTATTCCAATGGTATAGGCCCCAGTGTGCCAGATCCCGGCATAATCCTTTTCGTCTTTCCCCGCTTTTTGGCGGATATCTTTTTCCGATACCGTTAAAACAGGCCATTGTTTCGTATTTACAGCTGGTTCGCCTGGTTGCGAAGCCACCCCTAACACACCAATACTAAGATGTCCCTTCCTGAAAAACTTCAGCCACTCGCTCAAAACTTCGGCACACTCGTATTGGTCCTTGACTGTTTTTACACGTTCAGAAAAAATGGCGGTATGTTTATCATACATATCTCTGCCCTTTTGCTGGATAGCATACTCAAAACCAGCATCATTTTTCTCAAAAGTCTCTTTTGTCCATCGAAAGGCTTCGGGGCAATTACAGGTCTTTTGTGCCTGAACAGCCGGCACGATAAACAGCAGAAAAGATAAGAACGAAAACAGGCGGAAAATTAATTTCATATGAACTTGAATTGCAATAAGATATAGGGTCTGTCGGTATTATTGAAACGGTATGCAATATAAAAATTTACCGTTTTTTTTTCAAAAAATTCAGGATTAATACTTGTAAAACCAGCTCACTTTTGTCTGATTTTAACATGAAACAGTTTTAAAAAATAAAGAATTACTGCGCACAGCAATACAAAATCCCTATTAATCCACACGTCCAATAAACAAGGTATAAGCAGCATGCTACCAGCTACCAGAAGCTTAAATAACTGAATATTATGCCAATAATCAATAAGCTTTTACTTATTTACCAATAGCACAATCATGAGATTATCTATATATTTGGCTACACACTAATCAAATAACCTACATGTTTTTTAATTGTAAGCCAGCTATCCTCTGCGCCTTAATCTCATTTTTAGCCTTTGGCTTTTCCGCACCTGTTCTTGCTCAAGAGAAAGAAAAACCGTCCTTATTGCTTTGGGACGACAAGCCTGCAACAAAATGGATGACCGAAGCATATCCCATTGGCAATGGCCGCATCGGCGGGATGATTTTCGGTGGTGTAAATCAGGAACACATCCAGTTTAATGATAATACACTTTGGACCGGAGATGAAAATGACCGTGGCATGTACCAGGCTTTTGGCGATCTGTTTATCGATTTCAACAATAAAGACCAGCAATTTACCAGCTACAGCCGCAAATTGGATATTACCAAAGCCGTCCATATCATTAACTACACCCAAAACGCTACCCAATTTAAACGTGAGTATTTTTGCAGCTTTCCGGATAAAGTGATGGTACTGCGTTTTACGGCTAACCAGAAAAAAGCCTATTCGGCGATCATTAGTTTAAAAGATGCACACCTGGGAACAATAACCACCAGCGAAAATACCATCCGGCTAACCGGCAAACTACCAAACGGCATGACTTACCAGGCCACTGCTGTAGTTAAAGTAGAAGGCGGAAAACTGGAAGCGATAAAAGATGGCGAGAAAGAAAAATTAAAAGTAACGGATGCAGATGCGTTTACGCTCATGTTTACGGCAGCAACCAATTACCTCAATAAACGCGAACAAAACTGGAGAGGTGAAGAACCTGCCCCTAAAATTGAACGGGTTTTAAACGCGGTTAAAGCCAAAAGCTATGGTGATCTTTTAAAAACACATATAGCCGATTACGGCGGTTTATTTAACCGCCTTTCCATAAATCTTGGAACAGGCGATGCAGCCAGCCAAAAGCTGCCTACCCATCAAAGACTGATCAATTATAAAAAAATAGCCGATCCGGCACTCGAAGCTTTAATTTTTCAATATGGCCGATACCTGTTAATCAGCTCATCAAGGCCAGGTGGTTTACCTGCAAATCTGCAAGGCCTTTGGAACGAAAGTAATACCCCACCCTGGGGCAGCGATTACCATTCTAACATCAATATCCAGATGAATTATTGGCTAGCTGAACCGACCAATCTTTCTGAATGCCAGATTCCATACCTGGATTATATTAACAGCATGAGAGAAGTCAGCGCTGTAGCCACGCGCAAGCAGTATCCCAATACCAGGGGCTGGACGGTAAAAACCGAAAATAATATTTTTGGCGGCATGAGTTTTCTGTGGAATACCCCTGGCAGTGCCTGGTATGCACAGGCGCTCTGGGAACATTATGCCTTTACAAAAGATAAAAATTATTTAAAGAATTTCGCCTACCCGATTATAAAGGAAATCTCCGAATTTTGGGACGATCATTTGAAAAGAAGACCAGACGGAACATTGGTATCGCCATTGGGCTGGTCGCCAGAACATGGCCCAACCGAAGATGGGGTAACGCATGATCAACAAATTGTATTTGATCTGTTTACCAATTATATAGAAGCTGCTGACGCTTTAGGTATTGATGCCGACTACAAAAACCATATTGCAGATCTTAAAGCGCATCTACTGAAGCCAAAAATCGGAAAATGGGGACAATTGCAGGAATGGGAAACCGACCGTGATGACCCGAAAGATCAGCACAGGCATATTTCCCATTTATTTGGCTTACACCCTGGGAGGGAAATCAGCACGATTAAAACACCAGAATTGGCAAAAGCAGCCAAGGTAACGCTAACCGCCCGTGGTGATGAATCTACAGGTTGGTCTATGGCCTGGAAAATAAATTTCTGGGCGAGGTTGCAGGACGGCAATCATGCTTATAAAATCTTACAAAACTTTATTACGCCTGTTGGTGGTTCAGGTACCGATTATAATAAAGGTGGTGGAATTTATACCAACCTGTTCTGTGCACACCCGCCCTTTCAGATTGATGGCAATTTTGGTTATACTGCCGGTATTTCAGAAATGTTGCTGCAAAGCCAAACCGGCGAACTACAGTTTTTACCAGCTTTACCCGATCAATGGGCCACAGGAAGTATTCAAGGATTAAGGGGCCGCGGTAATTTCGAAATTACCGATCTGCAGTGGAAGGATGGTAAAATTGTGGCTTTGTCAATCAAATCATTATCAGGAGAAAGGTGTATCATCAGAAGTCCAAATGCCCTAAAAGCAAATCTACATGGAATCAAGGTTGAAAAAACCGAAAATGATTTTAAGTACAGTTTTGAAACACAAACAGGAAAGGTATATCACTTTGAAGGATTGAATAAATAAAAAAATATAGAGTTAACCACTTTCTGACTATTTAACTCCAGGTTAAAAATAGCTATTTCTCGTCATTGCCAATGTTAATTATTTAATTTAAGTTTGACTGTCTTTTGCGCTGGTCAGAAGAATATTCTAGTAATCTAATCAGATGCAACTTATAGTCAGTCTGTTTAAAAATCAACAAACCCAAGTGAAAAAATGAAATATGTAATTAACGGCAATTTTCTACTAGGCAATAGATATACGAAATCATTCGTACTTTTTACTATGCTGTTGGCTTTTTCTTTTTCAAGCATAAAAGCACAAGAGAAAGTGAAATTCAATGGTATGGTAAAAGATATTACCAACCAGCAGCCCATCCCCTACGCTACTGTTCAGCTTATTAGGAATAATGACACTAAAACTGTCGTATTTAATTCTTATTCAGATACTAACGGACAATTTACCATTAATGCAGATACAGGTATTTATATACTTTCGATTACTTTTTTTGGTTACACCACACTAAACAACAGCCTAAAGTTTTATCATGGTATGCCTTCAGATATAAATTTATTCCTGATGAAGCCTTCTGTTAAGCAGTTAGCACAAATCAATATTATAGGCCAAAAAGCCCTGATTACTCAGGATAAAGACAAACTGATTTATAATGTAGAGCAAGAGCCTTCTGCTAAAAGTGAAAACTTAACCGACATCTTCAGAAAGATCCCAATGCTGAGTGTAGACGGCGAAGGGAATATACAACTGAATGGCCAGACTAATTATAAGGTATTGCTCAACGGACGCGAAACTGCCATGTTCGCCCTTAATGTTAAAGATGCACTCAGGGGTTTTCCCGGAGCAGTGGTTTCAAAAATTGAAGTCATTACTGCACCCTCTGCCAAATATGATGCCGAAGGTATTGGGGGCTTAATCAATATTATTACCAAAAAAACAGTTTTAGGTTATAATGGCTATTTAAGTTCTTATTATTCAAATATCAACTACCAAAGCAGCAGCAATTTTAGTATCCAATCGGGCAAATTTGCCATGACAGGAACCTATTTCTTAAGTGGAAATTACAATAACAAGTCGCAGATAACAAGTGAAACTACCCCTTTAAAATCGGCAGCTTACCAAAAAAGATTTTTAGAGGGAGAACGCAGCGCCGACCGTTTTTCAAATAACGGCCTTTTAGAAACAAGTTATAATATAGACAGTTTGCAAACTATAGTAGCCTATGCCAACATTAGTGGAGGGAATAACAAGAACAAACTGAGCCAAAATATTACCACTCAATTCGCGGGTACAGCTACACAATACGATTTATTTGACCAGAACATCAGGAATAATTTTCCTTCTTTTGGTATTGGGAGCGATTTTATTAAAAAATTTATAGGCAGTCCGGATAAAGAGCTGAGTTTTAGGTTTAATGGTCAGTTCAGTAAAAATGATGGCTTAAACAATAGTTTGATGAATACCGCTAGTTCAGACCTGTTCATGCAAAATGAAAGCTATTCAAAAAACAGGGAATACACTGTTCAAACTGATTTCATCCAGCCATTTACCAAATCAATGAAGCTGGAAACCGGGGTAAAATTTGTTTTCAGAAATGCAAAAGCCAACTATTTAAGCCTACGCAAAACAGATGAAAACCTGCCGTTTGAACCTGATTATTCTAACTCCGATAACTTTGCTTACCAACAACAGGTATACAGTGGTTATGGATCTTTATCATTTACACTCAAAAAGTTAAATTTCCGTACCGGCATACGTTTAGAAAATACCAGCGTAAATGGCAATTTCTTTAGCTCGAACACCGAGGTAAGGCAAAATTATACTACCCTGATCCCTGATTTCTCTGCAAATACCAAATTAGGCAAAAATTACACCATTGTATTGAGCTATACGAAACGTTTGCAACGTCCTTATATTAATACCTTAAATCCCTTTGTGAATAATAATGATCCTTTAAATATTTCTTACGGGAACCCTGATTTAAGTGCACAGACTATTCATACCATATCGCTTCAAAACCGTTTGCTTAAAGGCGTTAACTTCATCACATTCGGTTTAAGTGCATCTTACTCGGGGAATATGATTGTACAATACACCACTTTTAACGAGCTTAACGGAGTAAGTACAACACAATATGGCAACATTGGTAAAAATAGAGAAGTAAGTGCCCAGCTTACGCTATCTACCTCCTTAAAAAAGTTTGGCGGTGGTATAAACTCAATACTACGTTACAATAAAATTGAAAACACTATTATTTCAACCCAAATGGAACAAGGTTTTAGCTGGCAAGTCGCCATGTATTTCAATTATAAAATAATTAAATCGTTTTCTATCAGTGGCAATGGAGGCATAGATAGACCTGTGTATAGCCTGATCAATACCTTGAATACTTTTCCTTTTTACCAGATCAACTTCGGCTATAAATTCTTTAATGAAAGATTGAGCACAACAATCAATTTTAACAAGTTTTTTAACAAATGGAGAACAAACAGGTCGTTTACTGAAGATGCCAATTTTAGAATTCAATCGACAAATACTACCCCATACCGGGTAACTTATATCGGTTTTACTTATAATTTCGGGAAGTTAAAAGAAAACCTTTCGAAAAAAAGAGGAGTAAATAACGATGATTTGATCAATAACTAATAAAAAGCAGCATCAAGAGCAATCTGGATATTGCAACGGATAAAGGGAAGATTTTCGTATAATGATACCTAAACCTGGTTATTAATGCCATCACATTTAAGGTTTAATCATTCATTTTCTAAAACTTTTGCTTTTATCTTTTTGTTTAAAAGTGTATAAAATTATTTAAAGATGAGTACCTCCAATAAATTAGTAACTGAACACAATACAGAAGTGATTGTACAGGATTTCTTAAATGCCTTGAACGCCGAAGATTTTGACCTGGCACGGCAGCAATTGCACGATGATATGCATTTTAAAGGCGTAATGGGCGAACGCGATGGCGCCGATACCTATATCGCCGATATGAAGAAAATGAAATTTAAATACGATATTAAAAAAGTATTTACCGATGGTGATGAAGCTTCTTTATGGTACAACATTAATATGGGCGGAAAAACCATATTTTGCGCCGGCTGGTATAAGCTTGAGGACGAAAAGATCAAATCGTTTGAAGTGATATTTGACCCACGTCCTATTTTATAACTAGCAAACCTGTTTAAGTTTTCTTACTTCTATTTCGCCACCTGGTAATATAAAACGGAACATTAAAAACTCGTCCGTTTCGCTTATTTCAATCTTTTCTATGGTACCGGATAAATCCTGATCATTGTGAATCAAATCGCCAAGCTTTAATTCTAAAAGTGTAGAGGTTGGCAGTTTATCATGTACAAAAACATGGGTCATATAAATGTATATAAGGCGATGCAATTTACAGCTTTTGAAGCTATTTAGCGGGCTCTGAACAAAAAAACCGTGTTGATCTTAATCGCCTGCTTATAAACAAGACGATCAATAACCAACACGGTTCTTATTAATTAGGCTTTTAATAAAGCGGGCTTCTCGTGATAAGTTTTCCAGAGCAGCTCACCAAATAAGGTATTCGACCAGGCGAACCAGGCCCTGGTAAAATTGGCCGGGTTATCCTTATGGAACGATTCGTGCATAAAACCTTTGCCGGCATGTGTTTTACGTAAACTTTCTATACATGCTTTAATTTCTTCATCGTCTTTAGAGGTCAACGCCCGCATGGTGATACTCATCGGCCAGATCATATCCTGACCGGCATGCGGACCTCCTATTCCTTCTGCTGCTGTTCCCTTAAAGAAATAAGGGTTATCTTTAGAAAGCGCAAATTTTCTTGTGTTTTGATAAATGGGATCTTCAATTTTCATGGCACCCAAATAAGGTAAACCCAGCAAACTAGGCACGTTAGAATCGTCCATTAAATAGGAACTTCCAAAACCATCAACTTCAAAAGCATAAATTTTACCATATTTAGGATGGTTCACGATGGCGTGTTGTTGCAAAGCAGCATTAACTTCATCGGCAAGACTTAGCAGGCTGTTTTCTAAAGTTTTATCACTTTGCAAAGCCTTTATCATTTCTGCAGCTTGTTTTAAACTAGATACGGCGAAGAAATTAGAGGGTACAAGGAACGGAAAAATAGTGGCATCGTCACTCGGACGAAATGCTGAACAGATCAATCCAACCGGATTTACAGGAAAACCATAACCCGCCATCGGCAACGAATCGGTAGGTTGTGTAGTTTCCCGCTGAAAATGGTATGGTCCTTTATCGGTTTTCCGCTGTTGCTCTTTAAATGTTTTTAAAGTGGCTTCAATCCCTTTTTTCCAATCGGCATCAAAAGGTGTTTTATCTCCTGTTTTTTTCCAGTAATGGTACGCCAAACGGATAGGGTAACATAACGAGTCTATTTCCCATTTGCGTTCGTGTACTCCGGGCTGCATGGCTGTTTTATCAGTCTTCCATTCCCCTACTTTGGTGGCATCGCCATAAAAAGCATTGGCATAAGGGTCTTTTAAAATGCATTTGGTTTGGTGGATAATTACACCGGCAATCAGTTTTTTTAACGGGCCATCTTCATTCACAAATTGCAGGTAAGGCCAAACCTGTGCAGAGCTATCGCGCAGCCACATGGCATCAATATCCCCGGTAATTACGTAGGTATCAGGCCTGCCATCTTTCTCTGAATGATAAACCGTAGTATCTAAAGTGTTCGGGAAGCAGTTTTCGAACAGCCAGGCCAATTCGGGATTTTTAACATTTGCCTGGAAAGTTTTAATGGCATTATCTACTGCCTTGCTTTGAAAATGCCTTTTCGCTGCTGCTACACGAACTACAGGAAATTCTGGTGCGGGGTTAACGGCAAAAGAAAATTTGGAAGCCACTACGCCTGCTCCCAGCAAACCTGTATTCTGTATAAATGTCCTTCTATTCATTATGGTGTGTTATAGTCTTTTTAGCTTGCCGAGCGGTACTCAGCTATCGTTGGTACATGATCTGTTTAATGATAGGGATTATTCGGTTAGCATTTAACAAATATTATTATAATTTTTTGAAGATCAAAATCAGAATTGCCAATTGTAATACTCCTAAATCGATTTTCTTAATTGGTTAAATCGTATAGCCAAATCGCCCATTATATTAAGTTTCAATCATTTGAATTTGTATCTTTATTAAACAAACTTCTTGCTATGGATGCAGCACAAACTACGCTATCAAAACGCATTTTATCTATTGATATCCTCCGCGGCTTGGTCATGATCATTATGGCTTTAGATCATACCCGCGATTTTTTCCATGTCGGTGCCATGACCGGCGATCCCTTAAACCCGGATACCACCACCGGAATGTTGTTTTTTACCCGCTGGATTACCCATTTTTGTGCGCCGACTTTTGTTTTTCTTTCAGGATTATCTGCTTATTTATCAGCTCAGAGTCGAACATCAAGCGTGGCCAGTTCATTTTTATTGAAACGCGGCCTCTGGCTCATTTTTGTAGAGCTGGTTATAATCACTTTCGGGCTAACCTTTAACCCTGGGTACAATTTTATTATCCTGCAGGTCATCTGGGCCATAGGCACAAGTATGATTTTTTTGGCCATTTTCAGTCGGCTGTCCCATAAAACAGTATTGGTTATTGGCTTGCTACTCGTTTTCGGGCATAACCTTTTCAACTTATTTCCTGCCCCTGCAGACTCGAATGGCGGTTTGGTATTAAAAGTATTTTTTACAGCATCAGGAACTGTCGTCCCAATTTCTGGCAACCACTTTATATACGTGTTTTACGCCATCTTGCCATGGACGGGTATCATGTTTATCGGTTATGGAGTTGGTGCCTGGTATAAAAAAGGCTATGCTGCAGCGCGCAGGCAACGTAATTTATTCATTGCAGGTTTGTTTGCCATATTGGTATTTATCTCCCTCAGGTTAATCAATATATATGGCGATCCTGTTCCGAGAAAGGAATATCACGACCTGTTCAAGAATTTACTGGCTTTTTTCAATGTAGCCAAATATCCGCCCTCATTACTGTATGCATCCATGACCTTAGGCCCGGCAATGCTCTTTTTAGCGGTTACAGAAAATCTAAGTAATTGGTTTACCAAAGTAACTTCGGTATATGGTGCTGTTCCGTTTTTTTATTATGTAATTCATTTTTACCTGTTGCATACGATCCTGGTTATTGTATTTTTTGCAACAGGGCATCATACCAAAGAAATTGTGCAGGTCCCATTTTTCTTCAGGCCGGCAGCATTTGGTTTTAGTTTACCAATTGTATATTTAATATGGTTTGGTGTGATAGCTTCCCTCTATCTTCCCTGCAGGTGGTTTAAAAAATATAAGCAAACGCACCGGCAATGGTGGTTAAGGTATGTTTAACCCTTTTTCCATTTAATGGTACAACCAACAGCCTTGGTTGCGGTAACGGTAGGTTTTTTACCTGTAGATAATTCGTTTATTGCATTTTTAACGTATTCGATTTTTGTCGAATTTGCCTCTTCCGGATCGTTATCTATTGCACCGATGTATTCAACTACATTTCCTTTACCGGTTTTATTCAGCACAAAAACATGTGGTGTCCTGGTGGCACCAAACTGTTTGGTTACCACATGACCGGGATCTAATAAATAAGGGAAATTAAATTTCTTTTCAGCTGCCAGAGCCTGCATCTTTTCAAAACCTTCTGCCGGAACGGCTCCTGCATCGTTTGGATTAATGGCCACAACCGGATAACCCTTAGCTGCATAGGTGGCATTTAATACCGCAATGCGGTCCTCGTAGGCTTTTGCTACCGGACAGGTATTACAGGTAAAAACCACAATATAACCCTTGGCATCCTTATAATCGGCGAGCGAAACATTTTTGTTGTCCACATTCTTCAATGAGAAATCTTTCACTACATCACCCACTTTATAACCCTCAGTTTGAGCCGATACCGCTCCTGAAATTAGCATAAAAGCTATTGAAATCAATCTTTTCATCACGATCTATTTTAAGTTTAGCAAAGTATTTTCCAGTTCCTTTTCGGTAAATTCTTTCTCATAAAAATGCCTGGTTCTCTTGTTTACAAACAAAGTAGCAGGAATTGCACCCGACCATTTTTTGTCTATCCGCTCTATATATGCCTGCTGATCGGGCTCATTTAAAAGAAATACATCAGCATTAATTTTATTGCGCTGTACAAACGGGATGACCTCTTTTTGCAATTTTGATTTAAAATCAAGGCTTACCAAAAGTACCTTAACCGGCTTTTTTAAATTAGACAAGCGCAATTTCTCGAAATTCGGCAACTCTGCTACACACGGCGAACACCAGGTAGCCCAAAAATTGATCACGTAAGTGGTATCTTTCCCATTGGCAATGCGTTTGTCCAGATCATCCAATTTAAGCAATTTCACCTGCGCATTAACAGAATAAACAATTAAAGATAAGCAGATTACAAAAAATATACGCATAAAAATATAACGAAAAATGAAAAGATTTGTTTTATTATTCTTTGTCATTCTGAGGGATAATTTATTGTATAAAAATCAATATAAATGACATTTAATTATTGGTCTTGTGCGATATGCAATTCCCCTCTTTCAGAGGGGTGTCCGCAGGACGGGGTGTTTTATTAGTCCTAGCCGGACAGGCTTCTTTCTTTTTGGTGTCAAAAAGAAACAAAAAACACCGGCTGAAAATTTTTCTTTCGAAGTTAGTAGGTTGGCTTGGCCAGTGCAGCCCGAAAAATTTATTAGGCCGGTTTTAAGTAGAACGGGGATACTGTGCTATGGCCTAGCTACACGGAAATACACAACACCACAATTCACTCATTAATAGGCGATTACAAAATAACATCATTGATAGCAAAGCGAAGAATCCTTTCTTTACTCTAATTTACTCTAAAAGGAAAGATTCTTCATTGCATTCAGAATGACATGAACAAATATTAATTAACCGATCCCGATTTAACCAGTACGCGCTGATAGGCAGGTAAAGTCAGGTCATCAACAATTACGCCCCTGGTGGTGCTTGCATGTACAAAAAAACCGCTGTTAAGGTATACTCCTACATGATCTACATCATTTCCGCCAAAAGAAAAAAACACCAGGTCTCCTTCCTTTAAATTATCGACATTTTTACGCTTCACCACATTGGCCTGCTCGCGCGAAATACGGGGAAGCGTAATCCCATATATTTCTTTTTCCAATAAAAAGGCAAAACCCGAACAATCGATCCCATTTTTATCCAATCCGCCAAAACGGTACTTCACACCTGTCCACTCGTTAATAAACCGGTAAAGCTGTTTGCTCTTTAAACTGGCCATGGCATCGGCCGCTTTCGAAGCTTTGGTATCACTCTTAACTGTATATTTTCTTGTTCCGCATGATGAAAGAAAGAATACAATTATTATTAAAAAGAATATATTCCTTTTAAGGCGGAAGGTAAAAGGCGTAAGGTTTATTGTAAGCTGCATAAATATGACGTTAATGTATTAGAGATTAATGGTATCTTGTCCTTAAACCTTACCCCCCCAAACCTCTAACCTTTCCTAATTCTTAATCAATCGTTGTATTTCATCCAGTTTTAACAATGCTTCCACGGGCGTTAATGCATTTACATCCAAATTGTTCAGGGTATCACGGATTTTTACCAGAATTGGATCATCAATAGCAAACATCTGTAACTGATAAGCCTGGTTCTGCACTTTTTTAATGCTGTCTTTAATACTCTGCCCCTCTGTACGGTCTATCTCCAGTTTTTTTAATATTTCATTTGCCCGGCCGATCAGTTTTGGAGGCATACCTGCCATTTTAGCCACATGTATACCAAAACTATGTTCGCTTCCGCCAGGAACCAGTTTACGTAAAAAGATTACTTTATTGGCCATCTCCTTTACCGAAACATTAAAGTTTTTAATACGCGGCATGGTATTGGCCAGCTCGTTCAGTTCGTGGTAATGGGTGGCAAAAAGCGTTTTCGGTCGGGATGTGGGGTGTTGGTGCAAAAACTCTGCAATGGCCCATGCAATCGAAATACCATCGTAAGTACTCGTACCACGGCCAATCTCGTCTAACAGAATTAAACTGTTATCTGAAATATTGTTTAAAATACTGGCCGTTTCATTCATCTCTACCATGAATGTACTTTCTCCTGACGATATGTTGTCTGAAGCCCCTACGCGGGTAAAAATTTTATCTACCAGGCCCACTTCAGCATCTTTTGCAGGCACAAACGAACCCATTTGCGCCATCAGTACGATTAAGGCGGTTTGCCTTAAAATAGCCGACTTACCCGCCATATTGGGACCGGTAATCATAATAATTTGCTGACTATCGGTATCCAGGTACACATCATTGGTGATGTATTCCTGCCCCACGGGCAACTGTTTTTCAATTACCGGATGACGGCCACCTTTAATATCAAGCACCTTATTTTCGGTAACTTTTGGTTTGTTATAATGGTTTTTAGCAGCCAGTTGTGCAAAACACAATAAACAATCCAGCTGGGCAATTAAAAAAGAATCGAGTTGTATGGGTTTAATGTAACTGGCTGTTTCGTACATCAGTTCGTTATACAAACGGATTTCAATAGCCTGTATTTTCTCTTCGGCGCCTAAAATCTGGTCTTCATATTCTTTAAGTTCCGGTGTAATATAACGTTCGGCATTTACCAGCGTTTGCTTACGGATCCATCCTTCAGGTACTTTATCTTTATGGGTATGGGTAACTTCTAAATAATACCCAAAAACATTGTTAAAGGCAATTTTTAAGGATGGGATACCCGTTGCTTCTGCTTCACGCTTCTGTATCTGTACCAGGTAATCTTTACCGCCGAAAGCAATTTTACGCAAACGGTCTAATTCTTCATCAATACCATCGGCAATTACATTACCTTTAATCAGCAAAGCTGGTGGATCGGCTTGCAGCTCCCTTTCAATTCTTTCCCTGATGGCCAAACAAGGGTTCAACTGATCTGCTATTTTGATCAGGAAAGGGTTTTTAGAATCGGCAGCTAATTTTTTAACGGCTTCGATATGGTACAATGCGCGCTTTAAGGCCACGAGTTCCCTTGGACCAACCCGCTGCAGGCCTACTTTTGAGATCAGCCGTTCTAAATCGCCAATCTGTTTAATGTTATTTAAAAATTCGCCCTGCAGTTCTTCATGGCCAACAAAATACTCTACCATGCCAAGGCGTTCCTGGATAGGTTTTAGCTCTTTTAATGGCATGATGATCCATTTCTGCAGCAAACGTGCACCCATTGGAGTACCGGTATGATCCAAAATATCGAAAAGGGTTACTGCATTATCATTTGCCGAATTTACCAGTTCCAGGTTACGGATGGTAAAGCGGTCTAACCACATATAGCGGTCTTCCTCGATGCGGCTTATTGAACTGATATGCTGCAGGTTGCGGTGCTCGGTTTCGCCTAAATAATGCAAAATAACCCCGGCGGCAACAATTCCGCTCTGTAAACGGTCTACACCAAAACCTTTTAAAGATGAAACCTCAAAGTGTTTCATCAAGGTTTCATTACCGAAATCGGCGGTAAAAGGCCATTCGTCTAAACCAAAAGTATAAAAGCGATCGCCAAAGTTTTCTGTAAAAGCTTGTCGTTTCGATTTTTGGAAAATGACCTCTGTAGGTTTAAAACCCTGTAAAAGTTTATCAATATAATCGCTATTGCCCTGTGCAATTAAAAATTCGCCCGTAGAAATATCTAAAAATGAAATGCCCAACTGCGTTTTATCGAAGAAAACACAGGCTAAAAAATTATTCGATTTCTGGTTTACAATATTATCGCCATAGGCTACACCCGGGGTAACCAGCTCAGTTACACCACGTTTAACAATAGTTTTGGTACTTTTAGGATCTTCGAGCTGATCGCATATCGCCACACGCTGGCCTGCTCTAACCAATTTAGAAAGGTAATTATCAAGCGAGTGGTGCGGAAAACCCGCCAGTTCCAATGCGCCACCATTAGGCCCTGTACCCCTTCTGGTGAGCACTATACCTAAAATTTGTGCCGTTTTAATGGCATCTTCGCCAAAGGTTTCATAAAAATCGCCAACCCTAAATAGTAAAAGTGCGCCCGGATACTTCGCTTTAATGGCGTTGTATTGCTGCATTAACGGGGTTTCTTTATTCGTGTCTTTAGCCAAAACTGAAATTAATTTACAAAAGCCATAAAGATAATACGAATAAGCATTCTATGGCTGTTTTGTTGAAAAGTTGAAAAATTGTTTAAAATCGAAAGGTTAACCCTAAGATATTGCAGTCAGCCGATCTAAACAATTGCCCCATCAGCTCCAGTTAACTGGTTTATACAGTTAACCATTTTTTGGAAATGAAGGGTTCTGTGCATTTCGGAGGCTGTAGCCCCGCTTTCCGCTTGTAGTCCCTCTTTTCAATCGGGAGCTACCGCTTCAATCAGGTTTACAAACCAGGGCCTGTTTTAGCCCGGCTGCAGTTCAGCATGACGATAAAAAAAAGCAATCTGATCAGATTGCTTTTCGTTTACAAGCTAACTTTTTCCAGTTCTTCTATATAAGTCAGGAACAGCTTTAAGGCTTTTTTGCGGTCGTCAGTTACCTCAAATTGAAGTTTGTGGTACAAATAATCTTCCAGGTCGAAATCTGGTAATGCCGGCAGCTCTTGCAATACTTCTTTTCTGTGGTCTAAACCGAATTTTAAAGCGGTATTAAATTCGTCTTTAAATTCTTTCGGAATCTCTTTATTTGCTACCCAAGCTGCATACATAAATGGCAGTCCGGTGAAGTTTTTCCATTCCTCGCCCATATCGTAAGCGTAAGCAAAATCTTCTTTTTTACCAAAGGTTCTGTCGCCAATTAAAACAAAAGCATCAGTTTCTACAGCAGGATCAGTTGTAAACTCAACTTCCTTTTTCCAGTAGAATTTCAATAACACTCTAGCCAGGTTGTTCGAGGTTCTGGAGTGTGCATCCAAACGCAGGGTCTTAATTTCATTCACCGATACATGGCTAAAAATAAATACCGAGTTTACTGCACCATCGCTACCGATGCAATAATCGGCCACAATGTTGGCATTAGGCACATAGGGAATAGCTGCCACAGGCATTAAACCTATATCTACCTGATTGTTAATTACTTTAGCAGCACAATCTGAAGGAATATCTAAACTTAAATCAATTTTATTTATAATGTCCGAATGTGTTAATCCGTATATAAAAGCTTTAGTGTTGGTGTAAGCAACAGCTGATATTTTAATCTTACTCAAAGTGTTATGCTATTTTTAATTGTTGCCGTCATGCTGAATTTATTTCAGCATCTATCCTAACAGATCCTGAAACAAGTTCAGGATGACGAACTGAGAAAATTATTCAATTACTATTCCGTCTAAATGAACGGCACTGTTAAATTCAAGAACTGTAAATTTCCCGTTTTCGAAACCCATTTTATAGAGCACCGTATTCTGATGAGGGAATTCAATCATTTCGCTCAATGGCTTACCTAACAATAAACACAGAAAAACACGCATTGCTCTGCCGTGCATGCAAAGCAGCACTGTTTTTTCTTCGGGCCTTGTCATCAAAATTTCCATGGGTTGTTTTAAACGTTCGTAAACATCCTGAACGCTTTCACCACCTTCGAAATGAGCTGTGTAATTTCCATTTTCCCAGCTCTGCAACATCTCACGGAAAGCTTCACGTGCACTTTCGGTATTTGGCTTTCCTTCCCAGATACCCCAGGCCAATTCATCCAATCCCGAAAGCCTTTCCCATGGCAGTCCCGAATCAATAAATTTCTGAACAGTTTGCCAGGTACGTTTTAAATCTGAAGTGTAAATCTTATCAAAAGGAATATCTTTATAGGTTTGATAAAAAGCCTCAGCCTGCGCCCTTCCTAAAGCATTTAAGTCAGAATTTATACCCCTGCCCTGTACTATGCCCTGCCTGTTAAGTTCCGTTTCGCCGTGGCGTATAATGTATATTTCTTTCATCTAATTCATTATCGAATGAGGGATTTTTGATTGATTGAATGTTAAATTTAACGTTCAACATCTTCGTTCACTCATCCATTCATTCAACATTGTATCACTAATTCACCACTGGTAATTTATAGTACTGCGGTTTCTTCTCTTCCTCGAAAACAACATTCTCGAAATCCGTAACCACATTATATAAAGTATCGCGCTCTATTGCCTTTCTGCCCACCTGTTTAATCAGATTAACCAGCTCTTTAGTACTCATTGCAGGTGTTTGTTCTTCTGCACCAGCCATAGAGTATATTTTTGTGGTATCATCTAAAGTGCCGTCGATATCATCAACACCATAATTCAGGGATAACTGGGCTGTTTCGCGACTGATCATTGCCCAATAGGCTTTAATATGATCGAAATTATCCATATAGATACGGGCAACGGCATAATTTCTTAAATCTTCAACTACCGACGATTCAGGCACATGGCTCATCTGGTTGTGCTGGTTCCTGAATTTTAGAGGAATAAAGGTCTGAAAACCTCCGGTACGGTCTTGCAATTCGCGGAGTTTCTCCATATGATCTACACGGTGCCAGTATTTTTCGATATGTCCATAAAGCATGGTAGCATTACTGCGCATACCCAGCTTGTGCCATTCTTCATGTATATCCAGCCACTGCTGCCCGGTACATTTATCTTTTGCGATCTGTTCCCTGATCTCCGGGTGGAAGATCTCAGCACCGCCACCTGGTATTGATTCCAGTCCGGCTTCTTTCATTAAACGCATACCTGTGGCGTAATCGATTTTGGCCTTTTTGAAAATATAGTGGTACTCTACCGGTGTTAATGCCTTTACATGCAAATCAGGACGGTGCTGTTTGATGGCCGTAAATAATGCAGAATAAAATGCCACATCATACTGAGGAAGAACGCCGCCAACAATATGCACTTCGGTTACGGGCTCGCCATCATATTTTTTAACAATATCGAGCATCTGTTCCATGGTTAATGCCCAGCCCTCTTCTTTTTGTTTAATTAAACGCGAATACGAACAGAATTTGCAGTCGTAAACACAAAGATTGGTTGGTTCTAAGTGGAAATTACGATTGAAATAAGTTTTATCGCCGTGTTTTTTCTCGCGGATATAATTTGCAAGAATACCGAGGTAGCCTAGTTCGGCATGTTCGTAAAGATATACACCTTCATCAAATGTAATCCGCTCTCCGTGAAGAACTTTGTGCGCTATGTTTTGTAATTCAGTTGATAAATTGGTATCAGCTAATATTTTTTCAACTTGCTCAGTTGTATTCATTCCTGATTTATTTTGAACAAAAATACAATAATGAGGCGATTTGAAAATCATTTTCTTGTAACAAACCTCATTTAACACAGAAAACATAGTATGAACAAAAGAAATACTTTCCGTGTACTTCGTGCTTCCGTGGCAAAAGAGAAACAGGTAGATGCACGCAGTGTTGGAAAATAATAGCCACTGAAACACAGCAGGCACAGAATAAATTATTGGATTATTTCTGTGGCAAAACAGTTGTATAAAAAAAGCACCTCTTTTCAGAAGTGCTTCCGGGTATGTTTTTCAATGTTAAATATTATCTTGCTGCAGGCACAAAAGTTAACACAATGTTTGCAGTTCTGCCTCCAAATTCGATCGGCGATTTTAGAATCATTTGTGTACTCGAAAGATCGGTCAAAACCAAACGGTAGCCTTCGGTTACATTTTTAGCTTTATCGCCCTCAAATATTTTTTTAAACTGGAAAGTCTGATCTTTAGGCGCTGCCGACCAGAAAATGGTCTGCACTACCGAACCACATGCGCTTGATGCCGGTAAAGTATAAGAACCGTTACCACTATTGGTTAAATGCCAGGTACTGCCCTGAAAACATTTGTAAGATTTTTCGCCAAACAAGCCTTGTACAGCCCCATCAGGCAACCCTTCCAAAGCCACATTACTTACCACCCAGTCGCGAACAACTGTACCCCTGCTCCCCGTAACACCGGCAGTAACCCTTTTTGCAGTGTTGCAGCTTTGTAACATTACTAAAGTAGAACATGCTATTGCGATAGCTATAAATAATCTTTTCATTTTTTGTTTAATTAAATTTCGACAAACTTGTTACATAAATCTTGCCAAAACCATTACGAATCTTAAATTAGCAGCAAATTATTAAATTATCTCCCAATAACACCCATACTGCTATCAATTGTTATGAAACCCGAAACCCTTGCTATCCACGCTTCTAATCTTGTAAAAACAGCCACAGGCGACGTTACACCACCGCTTAACCTAAGCACAACTTTTTTTCGGGGTGAGGATGGAGGTTATCCCGGCGGACACATGTACAGTAGGGTAAGCAATCCAAACCGGTCTGCTTTAGAAAACACTGTAGCCAAATTAGAATATGGCGAAGATGCTGCAGCTTTTTCTTCGGGAAACACCTGTGGTTTGGCACTATTTCAGGCTTTAAAGCCCGGCAGCCACGTTATAGCACCTGATGATATGTACTGGGGAATTAAAAAGCAGTTGCTTACCATCTTTAACGAGAGTCTGGAATTTGATTTTATTGATCAGACCGATCTAAACCTGATACAAAACAGTATTAAACCCAATACACAGTTAATCTGGATCGAAACACCATCAAATCCACTGCTAAAAGTCACAGATATTGAAGAAATAGCTAAAATTGCCAAAGCCAAAAATATTCCACTGGTGTGCGACAGTACCTTTGCCTCTCCTATTTTACAAAACCCAATTTTGTTAGGTGCTGATATTGTGATGCACAGCAGTACCAAGTATTTAGGCGGACACAGTGATGTACTCGGTGGAATTCTGGTAACTGCGAAAAAAGATGAGTTGTGGGAGAAGATCAAAAATATCCAGCAAACTGGTGGTGCTGTACCATCGCCTTTCGATTGCTTTTTACTTACCCGCAGCATTAAAACCCTGGCTTACCGTATGAAAGGCCATTGTGAAAACGGAAAAAAGGTAGCCGACTATTTAAGCGAACACCCTAATATAGAAGCTGTTTTTTATCCCGGGCTGGAAAGTCACCCACAGTATGAAATTGCAAAAAAACAGATGAAAGATTTTAGTGGAATGATGTCGTTTTTAGTTAAAGGTGATGTTGAAGCCACTCATAAAGTGGTGAATAAAGTTAAATTATTTGCACAGGCGACCAGTTTAGGTGGCGTGGAAAGTTTAATTGAACACCGTTATTCTATTGAAGGCCCTGATAGTAAAACCCCTAAAAACCTGATCCGTATTTCAGTAGGATTAGAACATATAGATGATATTATTGCAGATTTAGCGCAGGCGCTGGACTAAAAAACCTATAAGATCTTTAAGACCTTATAGGTTTCTAAACTACTTCGGATTACAAATAGTAGTCAATTTTAACGAATAGTCAGCTTCAAGCGGTTCGTTGGTTTGCGCCAGGCGCTGCGATCCGGTATTTGCCGGACAGGCAATATCGCCGGCTGCATCGTATATTAATTTTGTTCCATTAGCCAATAATTCTTTCGGCACATATACCTGCACTTTGGTCACCGAATATCCTGAAGGGAAATAACGGATATAATATCCATCCGGATGTTTGGTCCAGATGCCACTTGGTACATCGCTACGGGGTGGTGCCATCCCAGCAACAATGGCATACTTCTCCAGATCGGCATAAGTATAATTACCCGAAGCCACCAATTGACGTATATTGTTTTCAGCTTCAAAAACTGCTCTAACTCCCGAAGGTAACTGCTCTTTGGTTTTTTCCATTACATCAAAAGGCAAAATCCCCAGGGCGCCACCCTCTAATTGTGTAAGCTGTTTAGGTGTTAATAGTTTTACGGCTGTTACTTTAACCTGTCCGCCGTAATCGGCAAATTTAGTTCTGGCAATAATTGTCCAAAGCAATGCCTGTATATCATGCTGTTCTATTTCCGGATGTTTTTCTGCACTTTTTAAGATAGAAACCACAATTTCTTCTTTAGGACCTAAAACAGGGGCAAACATGTAACCATCTCCTTTTGATGGTGCAAATGTTCCGGCTTTTAAACAGTAACTTTTATTTGTCATTTCATACAGTCCTTCGCAAAGCACGAAACCACCTTCAGGATTTTTGGGTAATAAATATAGAGGCTGAGGCTTTAATTTTAAGGAAGTAATAAAATCAGGCATTTTTTCACCTTCCCTGTTTACATCTTCAAAACTGGTGGTAATGGCGGCCGGTTGCTTTAAAAACTTGTCTACTCCCAAGGCTTTAGCACCCTGAGCAGTACCTATCTTTAATAATTTATCTTTTAAACCGCCAAATTGTGCCTTTACATTGTTTAAGCATGTTACACTAAATAACAGCACCAGGCATAGAGATTTTGTTCTTTTTATCATAATTGGATTTAGGTAGATCACACAAAATTAGAATTTTAGGCGTTAATTTAATATTAAAAATTTAAACGGCCAGCCTAAAAACAAAAATACAGCTCTCATTATCAATATGTTAACATTTACTCAAAATTTTATTTGGTGAATTAAAATTAAATTCAGACATTTGAAATATTATTTGGCAGAAAGCTAAATAAAAGTCAATCCTCACAGGTTGATTTATAAAGAAGTGGCGAGAGACTGGCTCGATGACCCACTGGCAACCCTCAGAGAGAGAAGGTGCCAATTCCTGACCGGATAACACGGTGTTGTTCGGAGATATAAATTAGAACTGATGAAAACATTAAATCTTCAATCGCTAAGCGAGCCCGGTGCAAAACAGAAAAAAGTAGAACAATCTTCTATTTCTTTTATTTGTTGTGATATGCG
Organism: Sphingobacteriaceae bacterium; assembly: GCA_017745075.1. Classification (GTDB taxonomy): domain Bacteria; phylum Bacteroidota; class Bacteroidia; order Sphingobacteriales; family Sphingobacteriaceae; genus Pedobacter. The sequence goes on from JAGIAD010000012.1 coordinate 81,518, forward strand.
TGCGGTTACCTGTATGTGCTGTTGCATACAGTAATCCAAAAAATCTTCCTTTTTTGTTTTTCAAACTGGAAGGTCCCGGGGAACCGGGATACGCCCTGACAGGTTTTAGGATTTCCCTAAGCCGCATATTTACATATCTAATCGTTCAACAAATAAAATAACAATCATGTCAACATCATATAAATTTGAAACTTTACAATTACACGCAGGTCAGGAAATAGATCCAACAACAGGTTCAAGAGCCGTGCCCATCTACCAGACCACTTCTTACGGATTTAACAGTGCCGAACACGGCGCCAATTTATTTGCCTTAAAAGAGTTTGGAAATATCTACACCAGGATCATGAATCCAACCAATGATGTTTTCGAAAAACGCATTGCCGCTTTAGAAGGTGGTGTAGCTGCTTTAGCGGTATCATCCGGACAAGCTGCCCAATTTATTGCTTTAAATAATATACTGGAAGCTGGCGACAGTATTGTTTCTTCTTCGCACATTTATGGCGGAACCTATAACCAGTTTAAAGTAGCTTTTAAACGTTTGGGTATACATGTTGATTTTGCAAATCCTGATGTACCTGAAGAATTTGAAAATAAAATAACGGATAAAACCAAAGCAATCTATCTTGAAACCATTGGTAACCCTGCATTTAGCGTGCCCGATTTTGAGAAAATTGCCGCAATAGCAAAAAAATACGATCTTCCTTTAGTGGTCGACAATACTTTCGGAGCAGCAGGGTATTTGTTTAAACCATTGGAACATGGAGCTAATATTGTGGTAGAGTCGGCAACCAAATGGATTGGTGGTCACGGAACAAGTATCGGCGGCGTTATTGTTGACGGTGGAAACTACAATTGGGGCAACGGGAAATTCCCTCAGTTCTCTGAACCCTCAGAAGGCTATCATGGTTTGGTTTTCAGCGATGTTTTTGGCATCGGCGGACCATTCGGCAATATTCAGTTTATTATCCGGGCGCGCGTAGAAGGACTGAGAGATTTAGGACCTTCCCTTGCTCCTTTCAATTCTTTTCTTCTGTTACAGGGTTTGGAAACTTTATCGCTCCGCGTTCAACGCCATGTAGATAATGCGCTTGAATTGGCAACCTGGTTAGAAAACCATCCTTTGGTTAAAGAAGTTCAGTACCCGGGCTTAGCCAGCAGTAAATATAATGGCCTGGCTAAAAAATATTTAAGAAATGGTTTTGGTGCAGTTTTATCTTTTGAGTTAGCCGGAAGCAAAGAAAATGCAACCCAGGTAATTGATAATTTAAAATTGGTGTCGCACCTGGCCAACGTGGGTGATGCAAAAACATTGATCATCCAGCCTTCGGCTACCACACACCAGCAATTAAGCGAAACAGAACAATTAGCGGCTGGCGTAAAACCGAATGCATTGAGGGTATCGGTAGGCATCGAGCATATCGATGATATTAAAGCCGATTTCGAACAGGCTTTTGCAAAAATTAATGCTACTGCTCCGGAAGTGAGTTTGCAAGACTAAACTCTGCCCCCCTAAAGGGCTTTTAACAACAACAACATTACAAAAATGCATAACAGTAAAAACCATAGTACTTCAAAATCCCCTTCAGGGAATTTAGGAGAAATATATAATTATAAAAAACCGTTCAAATTAGAAAGTGGAAAAAAAATCCGCAACCTGCAAATTGCTTATCAAACTTATGGCAAATTAAATGCAAATAAGGATAATGTAATCTGGGTTTGCCATGCACTTACAGCTAATGCAGATGTTTTTGAATGGTGGGAAGGTTTGTTTGGTCAAAATGCCTTATTTAATCCTGAAGAACATTATATCGTTTGCGCCAATGTTTTAGGCTCACATTACGGTAGCACCAATCCCTTAAGCACCAATCCGGCAACAGGTTTACCTTATTACCTTTCGTTTCCACAATTCACCATCCGCGACCTGGTATCAGCACACCAGTTATTGGCTTCGCACCTGGGTGTTGATTATATTAAATTATTAATCGGTGGTTCTTTGGGTGGGCAACAAGCTGTTGAGTGGAGTATTTCTGAACCGAATAAAATAGAAAACCTGATTCTGATTGCCACTAATGCAGCACATTCTCCATGGGGAATTGCTTTTAACGAAAGTCAGCGTTTGGCCATTACTACCGACAGAACTTTTTATGCCAACCAACCAAATGGCGGCAGCAAAGGTTTAAAAACTGCTCGAAGCATTGCATTATTAAGTTACAGAACTTATAATGCTTATGGAAGTACCCAGGTAGAAAGTGTAAATGACAAAACCGACAACTTCCGTTCTTCTTCTTATCAGAATTATCAGGGAGAAAAGCTGATCAACCGCTTTAATGCTTACAGCTACTATTATTTAACAAAAGCAATGGATAGCCATAATGTTGGCCGTAACCGTAAAAGCATTGCTGATGCTTTAAAACTGATCACCGCAAACACGCTGGTAATCGGCATTGAAAACGATGTACTGTTTCCAATTTCTGAGCAAAAATATTTGGCAGATCATATCACCGGAGCAGAATTTATTGCTTTACATTCTGATTATGGCCACGATGGTTTCCTGATCGAAACAGATGCACTGACCAATATTATCGGAAATTTCATCAAAGAAAGCCGCAGTAAAAAGATTATCAAGTTACAGCATACCGCTTAGAGAGGTGTATAAAGGTTGAAGGTGAAAACCGGATACTGGAATAAAATTTAAAACAAATTACAAAAATAAGAACAGCTATAACGGTGTAATCCACCTATCTGTATAATCACTTTATAACAATGAGTAAAAATCTAAAAATCGGTTTATTTGGTTTCGGAGTTGTGGGACAAGGCTTACTGGATATTATCCAAAGCCAGAACCTGAACCTGGAGATCATTAAAATCGCCATAAAAGACCCAAGGAAAAAGCGTACCCTTAATCAGGATCTGTTTACAACTGATCGCAACGAAATACTGAATAATACAGAAATCAATACGATTGTAGAACTGATTAATGATGCCGATGCGGCTTACGAAATTGTAACTACCGCATTAAAAAATGGTAAAAATGTAGTATCTGCAAATAAAAAAATGATCGCCACACATTTGAAAGAGCTGGTAGATCTACAACAGGCACACGGCACTTCTTTATTATACGAAGGAGCCGTTTGTGGCAGTATCCCGATTATCCGCAACCTGGAAGAATATTATGATAACGAATTATTCCATGCCTTGAGCGGCATTTTTAACGGATCATCCAATTATATTCTTTCGAAAATATTTGACAAAAACCAAAGTTACGATTCGGCATTAAAAGAGGCACAGGATTTAGGTTTTGCAGAAACCGACCCTATTTTGGACGTAGGAGGTTACGATCCGAAATATAAACTGGCCATTGCTACTGCACATGCCTATGGTTTATTCGTAAATCCTGATGCCATTTTAAATATCGGTATTCAGAACCTTTCTAACCATGACATTAAATATGCACGTGAGAAAAACTTTAAAATTAAGTTGGTTCCTACAGCACGTAAGGTTAATACGAAAGATATTGTAACTTATGTACTCCCTAAGCTGGTAACTAAAGATGATTTTCTTTATAACGTAGAAAACGAGTACAATGCAGTTGCGGTTCAGGCAGCTTTTGCAGATAAACAGTTTTTCTATGGTAAGGGTGCGGGCGGCCACCCGACAGGTGCTGCCGTACTTTCTGATATTGCTGCTTTGCGTTACGATTACCGTTATGAATACAAAAAATATCACTCAGAAAACGGTGTAAAACATACCGAAGATATCCTGTTGGAAATCTATCTGCGGTATACCGACGAAGATCTGATTACCCTGTTGAATTTTGATAACATCAGCGAACGATATGCGGCCAGCAGTTATAAATATGTGGTTGGAACCGTAAAGTTAGAAAGTTTGATTAAAAACCGCGACCTGCTTTTAGATCAATCTGTTTTTGTGGCCTATACCGGCAGACAGATTTACAAACAAGAGCAATTGAGCGGAAACGTTTTTGCCGAGGAATTGGCAAGCCTATAATTTATTTTAGGTTATTTTTTTTATTTGTTTTGTTGTTAAGTAAAGGTCAGAGCGAGTCTGGCCTTTTACTTTTATTTTACTTTAATGTATTTTTCAATAATTATACGGTCAACACCGGCAGCTTCAACTTTCTCAATTCCTTTCTGGATTAATGTATCGCGATGGATAGCCAGCTTAAAGTTAAATGTTTTGCCCTCCCAGTCCTTATTTTTATAATATTCAAGGTGTTCGGTATAATCTTCACCTTTTAAGATATAAGTACCTCCTCCTGCATCAAAACTGGTCGTATCTTTTGGATCAAGGCTATGTTTCAAAAATGCGAAATGGCTATCGTTAAACATTTTAATCATTTTTAGCTTTCCTGAATAATCAGTTGTTTTGCTTGTTCCATTATCAATGGTTGTGGCCGAAATCAATTGCCAGGTACCCTGAAGCTCCAGGCTTTTTCCGCTTTCCTTTTTATTTGAACAGGCCGACAATGAAAGTACCGCAAAGAGCACTAAAATATTTAATCTCTTCATTACATTAATATATTACTGGCTGGATTTTATCCTCTGCCGGCCATTTTGATTAGCTTGTGGGCCAGGTCTTTCCCCAAATAACCATCTATAATGGTGTGTACCACGTATAAAATAGGTGTCATTAAAATTGCGACAATGAATTTATAGGTATAATTAACCAGGCCTATTGCTGCAACCATTTGCCAGCTATAATGGTATTGCGGATTTAAATAAAAAGCGATAAAAATTACCACAAAACTATCAATGAGCTGAGAAACCAATGTTGAGCCCGTTGCACGCAACCATAATGCACGTTCGCCTGTAATTTTTTTAATCCGGTGAAAAATCAGCACATCGGCCAGCTGCCCGATGATAAAAGCGGTAATAGAACCTACTATAATCCACATCCCCTGCCCAAAAATGCCAGCGAATGCATTATTCATGTTCAGGTCTTCGCCGTTGATGTTTTGGTGCACCCAAAAATCGGCTGCACTTAAATGCATCGAGCCCCAAACTACCATAAAGGCAAAAGCAATGAGAATAGAAGTAAGAACAGACAAAAAACGAACCTGTTTAACACCAAAATATTCATTTATGATATCGGTCATGATGAAGATAATCGGCCAGGTTAGTACACCGGCCGACATCACAAACGACAGGTTTGGAACGCCAAGCAGGTTAATATTAAATTTCTTAATACCAAGCGTTTCTTCTACGCTGAATAATTTAACACCAATAAATTCTGATAATATGGCATTAGCCACAAAAAAACTACCCAGAACAAGTAGTAAACGGCTTTCTTTCGTCTTAAAAGTCATAGACTATAAATCTAAAAATAAATCACATATTTTAGCATAAAGAAGCTTCTATTTTTAATAGAGATAACACAAAGATTACGCATCTGCCGTACTGTAATATTAATTCAAATTAATATGGTGATTTTTTACAATCGTTCGACGGTAAAAATAGGTTAGCAAATTAAATCTCCCAATCTTTGCGCCATCAAATTCCGGTAACTACATGGCTAAAAAACAACACTTTTTCCTGATCCTTATTTTAGGTTCGCTTGCTGCACTTGGTCCTTTCTCTATTGATATGTACCTTCCTGGCTTTTTGGATATTGCAAAAGATTTAAAAAGTACAGAATCCACAGTAGCATTATCTTTATCGAGCTTTTTTATCGGAATTTCTGTTGGCCAGCTTTTATATGGTCCTTTGCTCGATAAATATGGCCGTAAAAAACCTTTATATTTTGGCCTGGGGCTCTACATCTTATCTTCAGTATTATGTTTGGCCGTAACCAATGTAAATCAGCTTATTGTTTTGCGTTTTGTACAGGCCATCGGGAGCTGTGCCACGGCAGTAGCTTCGGTAGCGATGGTGAGGGATTTATTCTCTGTAGAAGAAAGCCCTAAGGTATTTGCATCTTTAATGCTGGTAATTGCTGTTTCACCAATGCTGGCGCCAACAGGTGGCGGTTATTTAATATCGGCATTAGGCTGGAAATATGTATTTGTTTTTTTAGGCCTGATGGCTGTTCTAATGCTTTTGGCCTCCATTTTTAAATTACCCGAAAGTTACAAACCCGATCCTGGTTATTCTTTAAAGCCTAAACCCATTTTAACCAATTTCTTTACCGTTCTAAAAGAACCACAATTTTATACCTATGCACTAATCAGCTCCATTACCTTTTCGGGCTTGTTTGCTTACGTATCATCCTCTCCTACGGTATTTATGAAGATTTATGAGGTAGATAAAACAGGTTACGGCTGGATCTTCGCTTTGCTGTCGGTATCATTTATTGGTTCCAGTCAGGTGAACAGTTTACTCTTAAAATGGTTTACCAGTAAAAACATTGTAACCTATGCACTTACTGCACAATGTATTTTCAGTTTAATCTTTTTGGTTTTCGCTTTAAATAACTGGTTAAATTTATATGCTACAATTGGTTTTATCGCATTGTTTTTAGCCTGCTTAGGTTTAATTAACCCAAATGCAGCAGCTTTAGCCCTGGCTCCTTTTACAAAAAATGCCGGTAGTGCATCGGCCTTAATGGGTGCTTTGCAAATGGGCCTGGGTGCCCTGGCTTCGGTAGCGGTAAGTTTATTTAGCGAACACTCGATTGTGCCTATGCCTTTGGTAATGACTGCAGCTGCATTAATCGCTTTAGGTTGCCTGTTAATCGGCAGAAGGTTTATCACCACTGAAGTGGAGACATCGTCTGATTCGGCTGTTATAGCGCACTAATATTATACCACCAAGACACCAGGAACACAAAGAGATAATCTCAATGCCCTTAGTGTCTTGGTAGTTAAATTAAGGTACAAATAACTTATAAATCAGGTAGCAAATAATTGTACCCACCGCTGCGATGATGAATCCGCTCAAGCGTTTCTTTTTGATGAAACAGATGAGAATAATACCAGAAATGGATACTAATGTCATCAGCACTGCTGAAATATCAATAATCCATGACCACGCTTTGCCAGAATCCCTTCCTTTGTGCAAATCATTAATCACGGCCACAGCGCCAAACCTGGTTATGCTTAATTCATATTTACCGGTTTCGCGGTCTATAAAGGAATCGGCCAGATAGCCAGGTCCGTTAAAGGTTAAGCTGAGTTCCCTGTCGTCTATCCTGAAATCGCTCAATGCGCCTTTAACCCCATGTTTGTTCCTAAAAAACTCAACAATTTGCAACTTGTTGAGTTTATTGGTATCGGGTTGGTTTACCCATTTTAAGTTTACCGATCCCGAATCTTTAGTAACGAGCTCCTTACCAGAAGTAAACCAATCTGCATGATTTAAGGTTAAGCCCGATACGGCAAAGAACAGCAGGATTGTAAAGCTGACCATTGATAAATAAATGTGCAGCCAGCGCGATAAACCGGCTAAACGCTTTTTACCCTTGCCTTTTTTGCTATCTTTTTTAACCTGTTTTTTTCCCAGGCCTGCAGGCGCAGGGACGATGTTATTTTTTTGAGGTTCCGATTTTTCTGTAGTCAAGGGATGCTGATGCTAATTCTGTATTTGGTGTTAATTCTACCTTTTGTGCCGAGCCTGTAAATTTCATTTCCTTGGCAATCACCTGGTAAGTTCCGTGCTCACGGGCAACTTCGATAAAAACAGTGTAGTTCCCTGCTTTTACCAATTTACCACTATCATCTTTTCCATCCCATGCCAGGCTATATTTACCGGGACCACGGGTAGCGGAACTCGTTGAACTCAATTTTCCTTCGGCTCCTTTTTTAAATTCTTCGCCATTAGCACGGCTCCATGATTTCAGATCGGGCAACCAACGCGGTTTATTATACCAGATAGCCAGGTTGCGTACCGGAGTTTTTGCCTCATCTTCAATCCACACGGCCACAAACGGGCGACGGACACGTTTACCATCAGTAGATTCTATATTGGCAATTTCCAAATTCACCACTAACTCGAATTTAGTATTCCAAAGTTTGTCGGCTTTATTTACTTTTTCTAAAGCAGTAACGGGTTTCTTTAATGCAACCTCGTAGCCGGACCACTCCTTGCTTCTAATTTCTTTTCCGTCTTTAGTAACCAACAAGTATGCGATATCGTGCCTGGTGGCGGTTAAAGCCTCGATCTCGGCAATAGAAAGCACATTAAAAGAAGTAGCCAGAGCACCCGCTTCACTGGCGTCAGGGCTAATAACTGTTGCACTGATTATTTCTGAAGCAGGTTTTCCAGTGCGTGGATCAACAATATGTGAGTACCATTTTCCATTTACGTTAAAACCTCTGCGGTAATTACCGCTGGTTGCCACCGCCATATTAGATACTTTAATTGTGCTAATTGCAGCATCGTTTTCGGCATCAGCTTTAGGGTTTGCTATTTCGATAGCCTCAGGCTCATTTCCCTTAATTACCATATCGCCGCCAATATTCACCACCACGTTTTCAATCCCTGCACTTTGAGCAGCTTTTTCAGCAGCTTTATTGATGATATAACTTTTTGCAAAAGAATTTAAAGCCAATGGCACACCATCTAAGCGGGTAACTGTTTGATCGTGCTCATTTAAAAGGTAATGCTTTTGTTTAACCAAGGTAACCGCATGCTGTAATACCGAAGCGGAAGGCAAACGGCCTTCGGAAGCTGCTTGCTTCCAAATATCGCCTACTAATTTGGCTGAAGCATCAAGAGCGCCATGGGTTAGTCCCTTATAATTTTCGAATTCCTTTAATACCTCAAATAATTCTGGTGAAACCTTGGTAGTTTGTTTACCATTACTCATCCATTTACTAAATTCGCTGTTGGTTTTATATGCGCTTAAAATATCATCCAGCCTATCTATTTCCTTTAACGCACGTGCTTCGGCTAAATCTGCATCGGCCTGGCTACTGGTTTTAAATTTTAATTCTAGCGATGTACCCAATACATTTTCGTAATTGGAAACAAAAGTTCTTAAAGCCTTTTTTGGGCTAACAAATGCTGATGCACTTATAAGCAATATAAAAGCAGCACTGAGGTGTTTAAACTTCATATTTAATGGATATTTGAGATTTTAAATGCAAAGAAAGCAGTTTATTTGGAACAATTTTAAATAAGCAGAAATATATTTGAAATAATACAAAATTCCCAGCCTAAATTTAGTATAGCCAACAGATTAAGATATTGGTTATGGAGTTATTGACGTTAATTTAAGATGATGGTTTAACGGTTGAGGAAAGTTTTTCCTTTACATCAAACTATAATCGTACGACTATATAACAGGGCTTTTGGTGCAGGTTTTTATGCCTTAAGCTTTTTTTTCCCTATTTTCGCTTATAAGATGCTTAACATACAATCTAAACTTCCTGGTGTAAGTACCACCATCTTTTCGGTGATGAGTAAACTTGCTGCAGAACACAATGCCATTAATCTTTCTCAAGGATTTCCTGACTATCCCTGCGATCCAAAATTAGTTGAATTGGTAAATAAAGCCATGCAAGATGGTTTTAATCAATATGCGCCTATGCCCGGATCAACATTTTTAAAAGAAACCATTGCAGAGAAAGTTGAGAAACTGTATAACGTAAAATATAACCCTGAAACAGAAATTACAGTTACCGCAGGCGGAACGCAGGCTATTTTTACTGCATTGGCAGCTATCATTAACGCGGGCGATGAAGTTATTATTTTCGAACCTGCTTACGACAGTTATGCACCAACAGTTAAGCTGTTAGGTGGCCTAGTTAAAACTTACGAACTTGCCCCGCCTACTTATGCCATTGACTGGGATATGGTTAAAAAGCTGTTTACAGTAAAAACCAGGATGATCATCTTAAATACGCCACAAAATCCAACTGGAAGTATTTTATCACCAGATGATATGAAATCGCTCATTAAACTCATTACCGGCACCGATATTTTAATCCTGAGCGATGAAGTTTATGAACATCTGATTTATGATGAACAAAAGCATCAAAGCGTAATGCGCTATCCTGAATTAAAGGAAAGAAGTTTTATTGTAGCCTCTTTTGGCAAGCTCCTGCATGCTACCGGCTGGAAACTGGGTTATTGTTTGGCGCCGGAGAAATTAACCAAAGAATTTAGAAAAGTACACCAATTTAATGTTTTCAGCGTTAATAGTCCCATGCAGCAAGCAATTGCCGATTATATTAAAGAACCGAAAAATTATTCTGAAATAGGAAGTTTCTTTCAACATAAAAGAGATTACTTCAGAGATCTCCTGGCCGAAAGTCGCTTTAAACTTCTGCCATGCAAAGGTTCATATTTTCAATGCGCAAGCTACAGCGATATCAGCGATGAAAAGGATACGGATTTTAGCATAAGGTTAATTAAAGAATTTGGAGTGGCCACTATTCCAGTTTCTGCATTTTACCAGAAAGCAACCGACCATAAAATTATCAGGTTCTGCTTTGCCAAAGAGAATACTACACTTGAATTAGCTGCCGAGAAATTAAAAAACGTTTAACCAGACTAAACCTATAAACAATGGAAGCACCTGTTTACACCCAAATAGAAAATCTGAAAGTAACCGTTTTTCAGGCTTATCTTTTTTGGGAAAACATTGAGAAAAACCTTTTAAATCTGGCACTTAGATTATCAATGGGTGTACGGGAGAAAACCGATATTATTATTTTACCCGAGATGTTCAATACAGGTTTTAGCATGAATTCTGAAGCCCTGGCCGAAGAAATGGGTGGAAAAACGATGCAATGGATGCAAAAAATGGCTTATCAGTACAACTGTGTAGTTACCGGAAGCTTAATTATAAAAGAAAACAATCAATATTTTAACCGCCTCATCTGGATGGAACCGGATGGCAAAAACCAGCACTATGATAAACGTCACCTGTTTGGCATGGGCGATGAAGATCAGCACTTTAGTCCGGGTAAAGAAAAACTGATAGTCGAACTTAAAGGCTGGAAAATCAGACTGGCCATTTGTTACGACCTACGTTTTCCGGTTTGGTTGCGTAACGTAGACCAGGAATATGATATCTTACTCCTGGTTGCCAACTGGCCTGATAAACGATCGGCGCATTGGAAGGCATTAATCCCGGCCAGGGCAATTGAAAACCAGAGTTATGTTATTGCCGTAAACCGCGTTGGGCACGATGGAAACCAGGTTTACCACAGCGGATTATCGATGTGTTTAGACCCTTATGGAAACACCGTTTATTACAAACCGGAAGATGAAGATCTGTACACATTCAGCATCAATTATGAAGAGCTGGTTAAAATCAGAAGACAGTTTCCGTTTTTAAAAGATGCAGACAGGTTTACAATTGTTTAATTAATGATTAAACCTGTTAAATCAAACTTTCCAAACAATAGTAAAACGATTAATTACTATAAAATATCAAATCACAATTTTCAAGAACAATTAACCAGTTAACCAAACTAAACAAATGTTTAACCGCCGTAAATTTATAAAAGCATCTGCCGTATCGGCCGGACTGCTGGCTATTGATAAAAGTAGCATTGCTCATGCCATTCCAAAAAAACCGTCAAAAGCGGGGAATTTTCCCATTGTTATTTCTACCTGGGATTTTGGAATCGCAGCAAATGCTGATGCCTGGAAAGTTTTATCATCTGGCGGACGTGCCTTAGATGCTGTAGAACAGGGTGTTTGGGTACCTGAAGCTGATGAACACAATCAATCTGTTGGGTATGGCGGTTTGCCCGACCGCGATGGCCATGTTACCCTCGATGCCTGTATTATGGACGAATTGGGTAATTGTGGCGCTGTTTTAGCCTTAGAATATATTAAACACCCCATTTCGGTAGCGCGTAAGGTGATGGAAAAAACGCCACATGTAATGCTGGCCGGCGATGGTGCTTTGCAATTTGCGTTAGAGCAGGGCTTTAAAAAAGAGAACCTGCTTACTCCTGCCAGCGAAAAAGCATGGAAAGAGTGGCTGAAAACAGCAAAATATGCGCCTGTAATGAATATTGAAAATAAACTTTACCAAAAAGCCGCTCCACAAAAACTTCCTGGCAACCAATATAACCACGATACCATCGGGATGTTGGCTATTGATGTTAAAGGTAATATTTCCGGCGCCTGTACCACCAGCGGAATGGCCTATAAACTACATGGAAGAATTGGCGACAGTCCGATTATTGGGGCTGGCCTTTATGTAGACAATGAAGTTGGTGGCGCAACCTCAACTGGTGTGGGCGAAGAGGTGGTGCGGAATGTGGGTTCGTTTTTAGTAGTTGAACTCATGCGCCAGGGTTATACCCCCGAAAATGCTTGTAAAGAAGCGGTAATGCGTATTATTAAAAAGAAGCCCGAAACTGCCAAGAACATACAGGTAGGATTTTTAGCCATCAACAAAAAAGGAGAATATGGAGCTTATGCCATTCAACAAGGTTTCAGTTATGCAGTTTGTAATGCAGAAAAACAAGATCTTTTAATTAAAGGTAAAAGTTATTATTAACCTGAATTCAATCGAACCTGGATTATTATATTAATTTTCTTACACAGTAAGGGTCCTTGGAATAAGATAAATCAAAAAAAACTAAAATAATGAGTGAAGAAGCAATTGCTTGCTTAGAAGTATGTGCCAATTCTTATACATCGGCCCTGGCTGCACAAAATGGTGGTGCGAAAAGAGTCGAGTTTTGCGATAACCTGGCTGAAGGCGGAACTACGCCCAGTTATGCGCAAATTTCTTTAGCCAAAAAAAATCTATCTATAGAAGTCTGGCCAATTATACGTCCGCGTGGAGGAGATTTTCTATATTCTGATATTGAGTTCGAGCTAATGAAAGAAGATATAAAAATCTGTAAATCATTAAATTGCGAAGGCATAGTTATTGGAATACTTAAAGCAGATGGCAGCATCGACAAAGAGAGATGCGCTGAACTTATTGAACTGGCCAAACCTATGGATGTAGCCTTCCACAGGGCATTTGACATGAGTAATGATATGGACCAGGCCCTGGAAGATTTGATCTCGCTCGAAATAAAAAGGGTACTCAGTTCCGGAGGTGCTTCTTCTGCAATTCTTGGGGCAGAAAAATTAGCACAACTCATAAAAAAATCAAATGGCCGAATTACCATTATGCCTGGCGCGGGGATAAATGAAACCAATATTGAGCAGCTGATAAATAAAACCGGGGCAACACAATTCCATGCCTCTGCCAAAGAATTTGTAGCCAGTAAAATGACCTTCAGAAACAACGAATCCAAAATGGGCAGTATTGAAGATGAATATCAATATGAACTCACATCAGAAACAAAGGTTAAAGCTTTGGTTGATTGTATAAATAAGGCTTTTATTTAGAATGGGGGTAAAATCTGGGGCAAAAATATTTACAGAATTTATGCGATGTTAAAACCTGGCAACCCATCAAATATTACCACGTTCATCTGTAATCAACTGTTCTTAAATATTTAACATATAACTTTCATGTTTTTTTATATTTTTGGGCAAAAAAATTCAAACAAACAAAAAACATGAAGAAAATCATCATTTTAATTGCCCTCGTTTCAACTACATTTTTTGCCAAAGCACAAGTAGATGTAATAACAAAGCACAATGGAGAAACCATTAAAGGTAAAATCGTAAAGGTTGAAGAATACGATGTTGTATTTAAGTACGACGGAGAAGATTCGGACAATACTTTAGGAAAATACGCTATTGAAAAAATAGTTTATGGAAAAAGTGGAAGAGTAGAAAATCTTACCGATAAAATTGTGGTTTCTACAGAAGATGACTGGGAAAAAGTAGTTATTTTAGAGGATAAGGCAGCCGCTACAGGATTGAAAAAGGTTGATGATATTAGAGGTAAAACCGGATTGATTAACTACCATACCGGCAACTCTGGTGATAAAAAAGCTGAAAAGAAATTAAAAATGGAAGCGGCTAAAATTGGCTGTCCTTTCATTTTAATGACTGAGGATAAGAGTACTGTTGGCTCATCATCTAACCGGTTAGGTGGTTCGCAAAACATTAAAAAAGGTATTGCATTTAAATACTAATTATACCAAGATGCCATTTATCAAAACGCATATAATTTTTGACAAATGGCATCCAATAAGAAATGAACTTTACAATTATTCAGGACGGGAAATATTTTCCCGTCTTTTTTTTGCGTTTTATATTTAAAAACAAAGTATTTCAACCCAATTTAGCATTAGTATTGCTTACCACAACCATTTGCCCTATTGCTTGGTTGGCTGGTACAGAATCGGGATTAAAAACATGAGATATTATGGTGTTTTACTCCTAATCGCCACTCCCCGGAATATAATGCAGGCCTGGCGTTAAATAGTGCAGTAAAATTACCCGCGAATAACGGTAATTTATAGGCGATAAAAGTAATACGCCGGTTAAGATAAGAGCTACATAATACCAAAGGTTTTCGTAAACCAACGGTAAGCCCAAAATGTATGCAGCTACACCAATGGTAATAATTTCAGCAACGTTCATGGCATAACTTACAAACATGGCCACATAGAAAAACCCTGGCTCACGCTCGAATTTTAAGTTACAGTGCGGACAATTAACATTTGTTTTTTGCAACCTGAAAGAATAAGCACTTCCTGTAAAGATATCACCTTTGCGGCAACGCGGACATTTACACTGTATAAAAGATTGAAATTTTGATAACTCAGCCATAATATTCTGATTTGATATACAAAGTTAGGCTTTAATACCCCATTAAATTATGATCTGTATCATGTTTATTGAGCATTTATTTCTGCTCTTTGATTATTTTCCCTTTAACGATCTTAATCAAACCCTTTTCCGCAAGCATTTTTACTCCGCGGATGACCGTTTCTACCCTGAGGCCGGTCATATCGGCCAGTTCCTGCCTCGTTATTTTTAATTTTTCGCCTGCAGTAATGTCATTAAGGAGATAATTAATAATTGTTAGTAAGCGATGATCAGCCTTTTCATTCGCTAATTCTTCAAGCATCATCGATTTATAAAAAAGGCGATGGCTCAAAGTCTGGATAAGGCTCATACTAAAATCAGGGTCATGTTTGATCAGGTTAAAAAAATCTTCCTTATTTACCGCAATCAGCTGTGTATCTATATTGGTAATGGTAAAAGCTAAATAAGGCCGGCCTGTTAACAATGCAGGTTCACCAAAATATTGCCCGGTTTTAAAAACCCCTTGAATAAACTCCTTTCCTTCATCGCTAACGGTAACCATTCTTACCTCACCTGATTTGATAAAATACACATAACGTGGCTGCATACCTGGCTCATAAATAACCGAATCTTTCGGATAGCCTTTAACCTTTAAGCCTTTATCAATCAGTTTTTGGATGTTCATCGTTGTTATTTCATTACCATTAACAGATATCGTCATTGCGAGGAGGAACGACGAAGCAATCTTATTCCCTAAGTTAAATCGGTCGTTGTAAGATTGCTTCGTCGGCCGAAATAGCCTTCTTGCAATGACGATTTTTCGAGGAGCTACATCCCGTTAAATTCCCCTGTCACTCATATTAATTTTATAATATACATTATCTTAATCTTATTTATTTGCTAAGGCTATCCTAATGTTTCCTTCATTAAACGGGTATAAAATTCTTTAAGGGTAATACCCATTGCAGCTACCTGTTGTGGAATAAAACTTGTAGCGGTTTGGCCGGGGATGGTATTGATTTCGATAAAATAGAACTTCCCCGTTTCGTGCTCCAGGAAATAATCGATACGTACTACTCCCCTGCAGTTTAGTTTTTTATATACATCTGTAACCACCTGCTGCACACGAAGTAATTCTTCATCACTCATGCGTCCAGGGGTAATTTCTTCTGTTGCCCCGGGGGTGTATTTTGCCTCGAAATCGAAAAATTCATTCTGCGGAATTACTTCTGTTGTAGGTAACACAACAATTTTGCCTTCGGCACCAAAAACACCTATTGAAAATTCCCTTCCACTTACAAACTCCTCGATCAAAATCTGGTTGTCTTCTTTAAAAGCTTTTTCAATGGCTTCTTCAAGGTCGTCTGCGTGTTTTACCTTGCTCATGCCAATGCTGCTCCCGCCACTATTCGGCTTCACGAAATAAGGCAGCCTTAAATCCTGTTTAATCTGGCTTAAGCTATAATTTCCGCCTTTAAATATCTGAACAGATTTTGCAGTGTACAGGTTAGCAATGCCTTCTACAATGGCCTTGGTATACCCCTTATTCATCGTAATAGACGAAGTTAATGCATCGCAAGTGGTGTATGGAATACCCAGCATATCGAAATAACCCTGTAACTTCCCATCCTCGCCGGGCGAACCATGAATGGCAATAAAAACACCATCAAACTTTATCCTGCGCCCATCGAGCGTTAACGAAAAATCATTTTTATCAATTTCGATCTTAACGGAATCTGCTGGTTCATAAAACCATCCTTTTTCGTTCAGCATAATTTTATAAACATCGTATAAATTAAGGTCGATGTTCTGGGCAATTGTTGCTGCACTTTTTACCGAAACAACCCATTCGCCTGTGGTACCGCCTGTTAACAACGCAATAGTTTTCTTCATGTCAGAAATCCTTTTATAAATAGAAATTGAATATAAATATATCCCCAAAAATATAAATATCTTTGTGCTTTGATCCTATTAACGGAACAATTATTGAATGAGAAATGGATAAAAACAGTGGATGATTGGACGGCGATTCAGTTTCTATAATTCAATCAATAATTAAAATAGTTACATTTGAGCCTATACGCATAAACCCCATTTAAGATACATGTCTAAATTTATAGATTACTTAAAAACCAAATCGTTTAGAAACAACATCATAGCTGCCATAATTACCGTTATTGCATTGCTGCTGATTGCATTTTTTAGCTTAAGATATTACACCAAACATGGCGAAGGCTTAAATGTACCTATGGTAAAGGGCCTTTCTTTTGAGCAGGCCGTAAAAAAACTGGAAGATGCCGGATTAAAATACGAGGTAGATTCTGTTTTTATTATGGATCAGCCTGCCGGGATTGTAATAGACCAGGACCCCGACCCAAATACTTTTGTAAAAGACAACCGTACCATTTATTTAACCATTAATGCAGGCAAAACGCCGAATACAAAATTCCCGGATATTACATTTAAAACCTTACGTGAGGCACAGGCCATTATTGAAAGTTCGAGGTTAAAACTGGGCGATACCACTTACAAACCTGATGTAAGTCGAGATGTGGTATTGGAAGCTTCTTTTGGCGGTCAACCGATTACCGCAGGGCAGATTATTCCGGTGGGCTCAAGAATTAACCTGGTGCTGGGCGATGGGCGTGGAAACGAAGAAGTCGATATTCCGCAATTGGTGGGCTTAACCATGGATGAAGCGAAGTTTAGTTTAAAGGGTTCGAACCTCAGTTTAGGCACCATCATTTATGAAGGCCCAGTAACCGACAGTGCCACGGCAACCATTATAAAACAAGACCCTATGCCGGCTGATTCGCTGACCAAAGTGGCTATAGGTACAAAGATTAACATTACCTTATCTAACAAACAACAATAAACAAGTATCATATTACAGATGACCGAAATAGAAAAAAAGAACATGAGTACAGGCAAAAAAGTGGCAATAATTGTTGCGCTTATTGTTATTTTAATTGCTGGTTACTTTGCGTTAAATATTTACAGGCTATACTTTGCCCCGAACATTACCGAAAATCAAAAATATTTATACATTAAAACAGGCAGTAGTTATGATGATCTGATTGCCGAAATCAAAAAGAAAGACCTGGTAAAGAGTGTCGGTACTTTTACAGTTGCCGCCACAAAAATGAACCTGGCCACAAGCGTTAAACCTGGCCGCTACCGTTTGAAAAAAGGAATGACCAACCGTACCTTGATTAACATGATCAAAGCCGGGAACCAGGATCCTGTTAAACTGAAGTTTCAGAATATCCGCAAGAAAGAAAATTTTGCTGCCTACCTGGCCAGCAACCTCGAAGCCGATTCATTAAGCTTTATCAATGTTTTAGACTCTACGGCTCTCATTGGCAAATACGGGTTCAACCAGGATAATGTATATGCCATGTTTATCCCGAATACATATGAAATGTACTGGAATATCTCGCCGGTTGATTTTTTTGAGCGCATGCACAAGGAATACGATAAATTCTGGAATGCAGACCGTAAGCAAAAAGCGGCAAGCTTAAACCTTACGCCTGCACAGGTATATACTTTAGCTTCTATTGTTGATGCAGAAGCCCTTTACGATAAGGAAATGCCCATCATAGCGGGTTTGTATTTAAACCGCCTGAATAAAGGCATTTTGCTTCAGGCTGATCCGACTGTGATTTTTGCAAACAACGATTTCACGGTAAAAAGGGTTACCGGCAAATTATTGCAGGTGCAATCACTTTACAACACCTATAAATATGCTGGTTTACCTCCGGGCCCGATTATGATGCCGAGTATTAATGCCATTGATGCGGTGTTAAACCGCGATAAAAACAACTACATTTATATGTGCGCCAAAGAAGATTTTTCGGGTTACCATAACTTTGCCGAAACCAAGGCAGAACACGAAATCAATGCAAAAAAATATCGTGAAGCTTTAAACAAAAGAAATATCTTCAAATAATGTATAGTCACAGTACAAAAATCAGGGTGCGCTATGGCGAAACCGATCAGATGGGCTATATGTATTATGGCAATTATGCACAATATTACGAAGTTGGCCGGGTAGAAATGTTGCGGAGCTTGGGTATGAGTTACAGTTCTATGGAAGCTGATGGCATTATGATGCCGGTTTTAGAATTGAAATGCAAATACATCAAACCTGCCTTGTATGATCAGGAGATTACGGTTAAAACCATTATCAAAACCCTGCCAGGCATCCGTATTTTCTTTGAGTACGAATTGTACAATGAAAATGAAGAATTGATAAACATCGGGGCAACAACGCTTGTTTTTGTCGATATGAAGAAAAACAAGCCCACCAACCCTCCCGAAAACTTTATGGAAAAGTTATCGGTATTTTTTAATTAACAGTTACAATGGAATGGTTACACCGGCAATTATTACATTTTAAGTTCTATTCGAGGTTTATTGAATGGACTAAGGGATGTATTTTGCCTGGATTTAGCCCGCTACCATTATATACTGTTGCTACTTTTTTCTTCCGTGAAATAGGCAAGGATGCACTGGTAAACAAATCCTCATCGCTGGCCTACAGTTTTATGCTGGCTATTTTTCCGGGCATTATATTCTTATTTACCCTGATCCCTTTTATCCCGATTAAAGGTTTCCAGGATCAACTTTTAAATTTAATCCAGCTGGTACTTCCCCACAATGCTTTTGATGCCTTTGAAACCACACTGAAAGATATCATCAAAAAGCAGAATAGGGGTCTATTATCTTTCGGTTTTTTATCAGCATTGTTTTTCGCTACCAATGGCGTTAAAAACTTAATGAAGGCTTTTAACAAATCATCGTTGATTATCGAAACCAGGGGCTGGATAAAACAACGCTTAATTGCACTTGTATTAACCGTTATTATCTGCTTTTCGATCATCATCTGCATCAGTGCGATGGCCCTGGGTGAAGTTTTGCTAAACAAAATCAATGACGAACTGCACTTAAAAGATAGTTTTCTGGTTTATACCATAAAATTTACACGTTGGGCACTATTGGCGATCCTGTATTTCATCACCATTTCTATTTTATACCGTTACGGCCCCTCGCATACGAAAAAATGGCGGCTGTTCAGCGCAGGCTCATGGCTGGCCACTATACTTGCTTTTCTTACTATTTGGGGCTTTTCTTTCTACATCAATCATTTCGCGTCGTACAACAAAGTATATGGCTCAATCGGAACTTTGATTGTGGTGATGATCTGGCTATACCTTAATTCTTTAATTTTATTGATCGGTTTCGAGCTTAATGCCAGTGTCGACGTCAGCAAAAGAAGTGTAAAAATCATCCGCCCAACCTTTAATTTGTTCAAAAAATCGGAGCCAATTGAAGAAAACATCAAGAAAAAATAATTTTTTCTCCCTCTGTGTTAAGTAATTATCAAGTTTATATAAAAAAAAAGCATTCATAGTTTGCAGATTTAAGCGGAGTTCGTACTTTTGCCTCCGGAAAGCTGGCAGAGTGGTCGAATGCGGCAGTCTTGAAAACTGTTGACTGTAACAGGTCCGGGGGTTCGAATCCCTCGCTTTCCGCACTCAAAAAGGAAGAATTAACAATAATTCTTCCTTTTTTTATATCCATAAAACCGGATCTTTAGGAAGATGGAAGCAATCATATTTTGTGGCATTCAGGCAACTGGAAAAACTACCTTTTTTAAAGAAAAGTTTTTTAAGACCCACGTACATATTTCCTTAGATCTGTTAAACACGAGAAATAAGGAACTCAGATTTATTGAAGCCTGCCTTCTCACCTCTCAGCCTTTTGTTGTAGACAATACCAACCCTTCTTTAGAAGAAAGAGCAAAGTACATAACCATGGCCAAGGCAAACAAATTCAAGGTAACTGGATATTATTTTCAATCGAAATTAAGCGATGCTGTAGACCGTAATAATCAACGGTCAGGCAAAGAAAGAATTCCTGAAATTGGTATAAGGGGAACTTTTAAAAAGTTGACTCTACCATCGATCAATGAGGGCTTCGATGAACTATATTATGTTACAGCTGAAAATAATTCATTTACGATAAAACCATGGTCAGATGAAATTTGATGATTTAGACGCTAAAATGAGGGTTTATGAAACCGCTCAAGATCGTTGTATTTTACCTGAAATGTACATGGTTGCCAGAATTGATGGCCGGGGTTTTACCAGACTTACCAAAGAAGTACACCAGTTTGAAACACCTTTTGATGAAAAATTCCGAGATCTGATGGTTGAAACTGTAAAACATCTGATGAATTGCGGCTTCAATATCATTTACGGCTATACACAAAGTGATGAAATATCATTACTATTTCACCCTAATGAAAATCTTTTTGGCCGAAAGGTAAGAAAATATATTTCCGTACTCGCTGGCGAAGCAAGTGCTAAATTTTCTTCAATTCTGGGAGGTATAGGAGCATTTGACTGTCGTATTTCTGAATTGCCGAACAAGAGATTAGTTGAAGATTATTTTAGGTGGCGCAGCGAAGATGCACACAGGAATGCCTTGAATGCACATTGCTACTGGCGGTTAAGAAAGGATAATCATAGCAGAAATCAAGCTTCTTCTAAAATTCAAGGAATGAGTATTGCAGCTAAAAACGAATTGCTATTTCAATATGGAATCAATTTCAACAATTTGCCTGCCTGGCAAAAAAGAGGAATAGGATTCTATTGGAAAAATATAAAAAAAGAAGGATTTAACCCCAAGGCCAGTGAATATGTACCCACCGATAAAAGAGTTATTCACATTGATTTCGAATTGCCAATGCGGGAAGAATACAACAAATTCATAATTGATTTTTTAGAATAGTAGTGATCTTTCTGGCGCAAATTTTAATGCTCGAATCTATACTCAACATCACCAAAATTGTATTCTCTTAGTTAAATTATATATTAAAGCACAAGCCAATCCTAACACCTCATACCGTAAGACTTGCGCCAGTGATCGAAGATGTTTAAACAGCCCGTTTTATACATCAAACCATCTTTGAACCTCTGTCAATGTGATCAAACCAGTAAAGTGAATAAAGATTTCATATGGAGTTTTTTAATTTGATCCCCCATAGGGATCTAAAGGTTACATTGCTATGGTTTGTGAATTTTATTTTTTCTGAGTTTTATATAGATTACGATCCCGGCCAAAAGTAGGATTAATCCTGTCACTATTCTTACCACATAATATTCGCTACGTTTTCTGTAAGGCACATCTATAAGTGAATTGGGCTGTATATACATATAGCCATTTTTATTATCGAGTATAAGATTAAACCTTTTTAACAGGTCATTTCCCAGGAGCATGTTTAAACCTTCTCCGCCCATATCCCTTATCTTATATTCGAATCCTGAAAGTTGGTATTTGCCGATTTCCAGCTTTGGCATCATCGCCTTGTTTAACCCGATCATACTAGCCATTTCGTTTGCTAACCTATAAGCCATCGGTACATCAGCAGTATTTAAAATGGAGGTTCGGGCGCCCGTGTCAAACATTACCCAACCTGTTTGAGTTCTGTTACGAATGTTAAGTTTTACCTTTATGTACGGTATAACGCCGCCATCAAGTATCACATCGTGACGGGAATAAGCAGTTGTTTGAGGGGGTAAGGTACCATGTACTACCAGTATTTTCTTATCGTAATTGATTTCCAGTATCTTACCCCTGAACAAGGAATTGCCAATAAGCAGATCCTCGTAATCTTTCATATTACTGGCAACGGCGATGCTTACGCTATCCCAAACGAGATTTCCTATCTGCAACAGATTTTTGCTTGCTGAAGGCACCAGGTTCACACCGTCTGAATTGGCAAGGTTAACCTTTTGGTCAAAATTCATTTTTACTTTCTTAACAGAAGTTTTATTGATGATGGTCCCCCCTGCTCCGAGATCAAGCTGGATATTAGTAACGTTAGCGCCATTTAGTTTTGCATTAACATATACTTTACGATTGTCGCCCAAAGTAAATGGGATAGTATCTGGCCCGGCGGTAGTATTTTTTCGTGTGAAAGCATTATTTTCTTTGTACCTGGCCGAAATTCTGGTATAACAACTGTCTTTTCCATTCAATAAAATAATGAAATCATACTCCTTCCCATAAACAGTATGGAACGAAATAGAATCCAAATCTGTAATGAAGGTAATGGTGTGGGCTTTTTCGGGGATTTCTGCATAATAATAGTCTGGTTTCCTTTCCGGCATAATGGCCCAGTAGCCCTTTTTGAAGTGGTTTCCATCTCTAATACTGGCGGTCTTAGAAGAAGCCCGCACAACGGGCAGATCGCTTTGGGCAAAAGCAGATAGTCCTAAAGTTAAAAGAAGAACAATTGCTAATCCAAATGCCAAATTCAGCATCCCTGTGCTTGATCTTGAAGTTTTCATTTATTCGCTTTAATGATTAGACTGTCAAGGCATTATCGAGTTACAATTCCGAACAACGATAACCATCTTTTACGGATCTATACAGAAGATACGTTGGGCTCCTGTAGATGTTGTGGTGAGTATTTCAATTCCCTATATTAAAAGCGAAGCCCGGCAATAGTCGTTTTTTTTGGTTTTCCAGTCTTTTTTAAAGACTCCATCATAAAATTGGAAATCTAATACCTATGCACACGATGCTTATTTTCTTCAATGAAAGTAAGAACATCTAAGCTTATATGCTCTCAGGTGCCTTAGGTGGTAAATCAAACAGCGTAATGTTTATTTTTTATCACCACCTTAGATCACCTGAGTTTTACAGGTGGAAAAATTTAAAACTAATTTAACCACCGTATAAAAACGTCATGCTTATTTTTTCAGGGTGCAGCCCTGATGGTTACTCAGTAATAACAAAAAATCTTATAAATGTGATAGTCTAGTTGTCGCTATTTTCTGTTCAATTCTGGCTTTAAAAAAATCATATTTGCCTGACAAAAGAAATATCATTCCCCATGAAAGTTGATCTTTCTTATCCGTAATTTTAAAATAAAAACATGAAACTATTTGCATCAATTTTCTTGTTATTGGCTATTGCGACTTCAGGATATTCACAAACATACCAGCCATCTACCAGTACGAATAAAATCTATCTAGAGACGATTAAGGGTCTCAGCTATTCGTACAAAAACGGAATCGTGACATTGAAAAACCGTGGCCATTACGACCTGGGTACAGTAAGTATAATAGCGAAATCCACCACAGCCCCATCCCTTTTCGGTATTGCTTTGTTCGAAGACGGAGTGAAGAAAAACAGGGATTACAGCGCGAAGGTTTATTTCACAGAAGATAACGGAAAAACT
The DNA here is from genome assembly GCA_017745075.1 of Sphingobacteriaceae bacterium. GTDB lineage: Bacteria > Bacteroidota > Bacteroidia > Sphingobacteriales > Sphingobacteriaceae > Pedobacter. Next base: position 105,356 of record JAGIAD010000012.1, read on the forward strand.
ACAACAGAGGTACCCTTAAATAAAATAGATGAAAAGAGCCTAATCTTTTCCTTTGATAAGGCAACCCGTGCACAGCACTAATGTCTGTATCATAAATTAATGCCACAATAATGAAAATTTCCATGTCATCAATTGGCGTGGAATATTTTTCAGGAGTACAACCGAAATCCCCACAAACAACGAATTAATGTATTTAGTTACAATTTAGATTTTATTCCAGCTAAATATTTTCGAATATCTTTTTCCAACTCATAAGGATATGGATAATCTAATTTTTTCGATAGGTTAGTTCCAATTTCAGAAACGAGATCTGTTATTGCCAATAGAGCCTTCCAATTATCATCTAAATTGCTTCCTGAAAATGTTGCTTCTATTTTAGTCCACATTTCTGAGGTTAGATATTTTTTGAAAAGTCTTCCGTATTTGTTAGTTGTGATATTCCAATTGTGTTCACTTGAAATATACCATTCTATTAAAGGAATCAGGTATTCTGTACGTATAATAGTCTCCGACATAAATTTCGCATAAAAGATGTCGTCTCTTACAAGGCATTTGCCTACATAGGTTGTATCCCACCAAAAATCGTTAAGAATAGCCTTAAACTTCTCTTCAGATGGTTTGTTTATAATGGAAACCCGGTAAGTCGGTTTTAACATTTCCTGCGTAATGCCATCTTTATCAATCAGAACTTTGTAGCCAATATCCCAATCTTCAGGCAATTCTTTTTGTTGAGTTTCTTCTATAAATTTTGATATACTGTATAATTTAAAATCTACTTTAACACCATCGTCATACAAGACCATTTTCATGGCGTGTTTATTATCGAAACAACTTTCATCTTCTTCAATCATCGCTATTGGATTCCCGAAATCAAGTGTCCAATTTTTATTTAAAATGTAGCTTGCATTATTCTCAAAAATAAATTCAATATCTAAATCACTAAATTCATCAACTGGTGCCGAAGGATTTACAAGTGAACTGGTTAGCAGGAGTGCTCTTACATCTTCGTTTTTTTCTGACCACTCAATAATGGCATCTAACTTTTGTGCTCTGGTTTTCATTTTGTATGATGCGATAGTGTTTTGGTTATTGTGTTATGGTGTAAAGTTTATAACTACCACTCATTAGAATGCCATAGTTCAAACTTAACAAAAATGTCCGATAATCTCTCACCAACACCAATTGTGGTAATACGTTTATGACTCAGGCGTTTTATCAGATTTTTTCTTGTATGGCCCGCAAAACATTCTTCGGTTCAACGAATTTTATCTATCTTTTGATCTTCTTATAAAAGAATAACTTTTGAAAGGTCTGCACCTAAACCTTTGAGTGAAGCATAAGTGAGCTTATCCATTGTTGCTCCTTCAAAGCAAATCGTTTTGATGGCTTTGTAATATTTGTTGGTAAGAGCGAAAGTAGAACGGAAAGATACATTTTTAAGTGTTGCCTCTTTAAATGTAGTTTCGTTAAGGGCGGCATTGTGGAAGAGCACGCCTATAAAAGTCTGACCATCCAAACTAAGTCCACGCAGATCGGAATAATCAAAATCTACACCTACAAACATGCAGTTTTCAAAAACTGTTTTTCTCAAATCGGTCTTGCTTAGTTTTACATCAGTGAGTTTGGTATTACTAATTTTAGCTCCTTCCAGTGCTGAAGCATAGAACTTTGTACGTACAAAAATAGCCTGATCAAAATTAGCTGCAGTAAGATCACTTGCCGATAGGCTACAATCAGTAAGGTTTGCGCTATTAAAAATAGCTTCACTTACGTCGCTACCCAGAAACGCACTACCAGTTAAGTCAGCTCCACTAAAATCTGAACCATGTAAATTACTCCCATTGAATTTTAAATTATGTGCAATAACACCTGCAAAATCTGTCTTGGCAAGATCGTTTCCGCTGAAATTGGTCAACAGCTGTGGTTGTGGCGAATCTGTCAAACTCTTTACTTCTGATGTTATCTGTTCAACTTCATTCAGGGTGTTTAGAGAAGACAGGTTTTCTGAAAAATAGTTAAGATCAACGTCCAGAATCTTGGTGAGTTGGTTAAGCGTAATAATATCTGGCATTGATTCTCCCCGCTCCCATTTTCCAACGGCCTGCGGGCTTACAAATACATGTCCGGCCAATGCTGCCTGCGACATATTTATTTTTTTTCTTGCTCCGGCAATTTTATTGCCTATCATTTTTGAATCCATAGGTACTGTCTTTTTTTATCTTTCGACATGACAAAGGTAGCAGGCCATATAGTCAGATTCAACAAACGATTCGCTCATTTTAGTTGTAATTACGCTACTTATCGTTGCTTTTTAGCAACCAATGGTTGTTTAGGGTAATTTCTTAATCTACCTTACATCGGTTAATTGAAAAATTGATATTAGTAAATGATAACACTTAACTCGCTACCGAGCTCCTGTAAGCTTTAAGGCTCATACCCTTGTGCGATTTAAAAAATTTGTTCAAATGGCTTTCATCGGTAAAACCAAGTTCGAAAGCAATTTCATTAATCCGCATATCGCTAAAACGTAAACGGGCTTCTATCAGTTTGATCCTTAAATTGGCTATGTATTGCTGTAGCGTTTCTTTCGTCTGCTTTTTAAAATATTTACCAAAGTAATTTTCCGAGATTCCAAATTCGGCACTCAGCTTTTCGGCCCTGAGTTTCTCTGGATTATAGATGTTTGCCTGTATATAGTTTAACAGATCAAGTGTTTTTTGTTCCGAATCTTCCTTAATACTGGCGGGCAGGTATTTGGCAATGTTACGTGCTACCAGTACAATCATGGTATCGACCATTTTGGTGATCAATTCTTTGTTATAAAGATCGCGGTTTACATATTCCGCAATCATAGCCTCAATCAACGATTTAACCAAAGGTTTGTCTGAAAAGTTTTTAAGTATACATCCTGGCTGGTGACTGGCATTTTGAACGATATATTCCAATCTTTTCAAATCGTCGGTATTAAAATCTTTGGAGCGCAGGTATACGTTGCCAAAGCGCAGAAAGAAAAATTCGGTCGTGTTTTCAATATCGAAAGAATGACAATCATCTGGCGTGATGAGGAACATGTGCCCGGCACGGTAGTCAAACTTGTTATTATTGATGCATTGTTTACCGCTGCCCGATAAAACATAAACCAGTTCGAAAAACAGGTGCTTATGGCCATATTTCGGGCATTCATCGAGCTTTTGGTATACAATTTCGTAAGGCTCGTACAAAGTTTCTTTAATCATACTGTAAAAAACTAGGCGCAAATTTACCAATTAAAAGCGAATTTATACCGGATTATTAAATTTTTGCAGTTTATATTTGCCATATAAAAAAGAACAACTCAGTATTAAAATAATTAGGAAGCTATGAAAGCGATAGGATTTAAAACCTCATTACCCATTAACGAAAGCGAAAGTTTTATTGAATTTGAAACACCAATCCCTGAAGCAAAAGGGCGCGATATCCTTGTAAAAATTAAGGCCATCAGCGTAAATCCGGTCGATTTTAAAATCCGTCAGAACAGTGCAAAAGATACCGTACTGGAAAATCCCAAAGTAATCGGCTGGGATGCAACAGGAACAGTAGAGGCTATCGGTGAAGAGGTAAGTTTTTTTAAACCCGGAGATGAGGTTTATTATGCAGGCGATCTTAACCGCAGTGGCTCCAACAGTGAATACCAACTGATTGATGAACGGATCGTAGGCCTAAAACCACATACCCTCAGCAATGCAGAAGCTGCCGCAATGCCATTAACGGCACTTACGGCATGGGAGTCGCTTTACGACCGCATCCGTATTAACAATCAAAAAGACAGTGGTAAAAGCATCCTGATTATCGGCGGTGCCGGTGGTGTAGGATCTATTGCCATACAGCTTGCAAAAAAAGTAAGTGGCCTTAAAGTAATTACTACTGCCTCAAGACCAGAAACAAAAGATTGGTGTAAAGCCATGGGAGCCGATGTAGTGGTAGATCATAAAAACCTCGTTGAAGAAGTACGTGCGGCAGGTTTTAAAGAAGTAGATTTTATTCTCGATTTTGTAGACCTAAACAGCTATTGGGATAATCTAGTAGAGCTCATTAAACCGCAGGGTCATATTGTATCTATAACCGGCTCAGCCACCCCTGTTGCTTTAAATAAACTGAAAAATAAAAGCGTTACTTTTTCGTGGGAACTGATGTACACGCGTTCGATGTACCAAACCGACGACATGGGAGAGCAGCATCATATTTTAAACAAACTGGCCGAATTATTTGATAACGGCACGCTTAAAACTACACTAAATACTACCCTGAACGGGTTTACAGTAGAAAACCTGAAAGAGGCACATCGTTTATTGGAAAGCGGAAAAACGATCGGTAAAGTGGTAATCGAATATTAATGCTAAGGACAAACCGGTTTCACAAAAAAGAGGCTGCACCATGTTATCCTGAAGGTTAATTTATTGTATAAAATCGTCAATTGCGAGAAGGAACGACAGCTTGTCCCGACCTTCGGGGAAGCAATCTTTCATGTCAACAATTATAGACGTAAAGATTGCTTCGTCGGCTGAAAAAGCCTTCTCGCAATTGTAAAGGTTTAGTAATTCGGTAA
>JAGIAD010000013.1 GCA_017745075.1 Sphingobacteriaceae bacterium
CGCATTCCAAATCCTAAATGAAATTTTTAGAGTTTAGGTTAACGGCTATGGTTTGCAACGAGGATGCATGATAAGGGCGATTGTATCGCCCTGAACCTTACTTTTCAACCCTTCTGACTTTTCAAGCTTCTTTAGAAAACGATTTGATGATAATAACATGAACAAATCTTAATGTTCTAATGTTATATTTGCTACAAGAAACATTTTTAAATCTTAAAACATAAATATTATGGCTTTTGAATTACCTGCGTTACATTACGCAACAGATGCATTAGAACCGCATATCGACAAAACCACGATGGAAATCCATCACGATAAACATCACCAGGCTTACGTTACCAACTTAAACAAAGCGTTAGAAGGTAAACCAGAGGCGAGTTCAAGCATCGAGGAAATTGTAAAACACATTTCAAAATTCCCTGCTGCTGTTAGAAATAATGGTGGTGGTCACTATAACCACTCTTTATTCTGGAACATTTTAGGTCCAAACAAAGGCGGTGAGCCAACCGGCGATTTAGCTAAGGCGATTAACGAAACTTTTGGTTCGTTTGCTGATCTTAAAACTAAATTGCAGGAAGCTGGTGCTACACGTTTCGGTTCTGGCTGGGCATGGTTATCGGTTGGTGCTGATAAAAAACTTCAGGTTTCTTCTACTCCAAATCAAGACAATCCTTTAATGGACATTGCTGAAGTAAAAGGAACCCCAATTTTAGGTATTGATGTTTGGGAACACGCATATTACTTAAAATACCAAAACAAACGTCCTGATTACTTAGCTGCAATCTGGAATGTAATCAACTGGGATGCAGTTGCTGAACTTTACAAAAAAGCTTTGTAAGCTAAAATTCCATAAAATTTAAGAAAGTCCCGATTAACCGTTGGGACTTTCTTGTTTTAAGATAATTAAGTAACTTCGCTCATATTAAAATATCCGAAATGAAAAGGCTTGTAATTTTATTTTTAATTGTTGTTAGTGTAAATGGCTTGGTAAGTGCGCAGCAGAACAAAATGCCTACACCTACAGAAATTGCACAGAAGAATGTGGAAGATCTGGATAAGCGATTAAAACTGAACGGAACGCAAAAAAGTGTGATCTACAGCTTTACATATAACCAGGCCAAAGAACAGGCCGAATTAATTAAAAGGCAACAGGCAGGTAATTCGCGCGAAGAGGATGTAGATAAATTCTATAAACTTCAGAACGAAACCACTAAAAATATCCGTAATGTTTTAAGGCCTGAGCAACAGCTGGAGTACGATAAAGTTATCGAAGAACGTTTAAGCGGAAAAAGCCCGAAAAGCAAGAAAAAGAAAAAAGGCGAAGAGGAAGAGGTACAGAGTGATATTAAAGGATTACTATCTGCACCTCCGGTTGAAAAACAAAATCAATAATGGCTTAAGCCGCTTTCAATAAAAACAGATGCCAGAAATTATCCTCGGTGCAGTTGTACTAGGGCTATTATTATCGCCACAGTTACTGGCTGGTTTTTTGGCTAAAAGAACCGGGCGTAAATTCTGGTTTTGGTTTTTGATTTCCTTTTTAATCCCCATTATTTCACTGATTATACTGATCTTTTTGGATGATAAAAATCCGGCAGTGAAAAGTTATAAGCTGGCAAATCATGTAGATAAAGACAAGGAATTAGCTTCCAGCGCTGTGAAATAAATCGCATTGTAGAATCTTCCTATAAAGGGTCGTCATTAAAACTTATGGTTTATCCCCTCGTTTAGTTTGCTGGAACTTTGCAGCTCAGCCTAAATCCCAACGACATCTTTTTTCTTTTTTTGCCTCATGGCTTTCGGGATAATTTCTAAAATCTCCTCTTTTAGTGCATTGAGCATCCGTTTCTTGATGAAGTTTTTATGGGTTACCAGGCTGATTTCGCGTACAGGTTCAGGAGATTTAAAATGCCTGATTTTAGTGGTCTGCTTAGCATTTAATTCAGCGATCGCTAACTCAGGGAGTAAGGTTGCGCCTCCGTTTAAATCGACCATTCGCACTAAAGTTTCTACACTGCCGGTATTGTATTCTAAACCCTGTAAGCGGTTGTTTTTTGTAGACCGGCAAATGTTTAATACCTGATTGCGCATGCAATGCCCTTCGTTTAAAAGCCAGATGTTTTCATTGTTGAGGTCTTCAGCATCAACTGCTTTCTTTTTATAAAGCTTGCTGTTTTTGCTGATGTAGCTTACAAAGTTCTCGTAGTATAATGGCGTTTCGGTAATATTCGGATCGGTTAAGGGCGTAGCCAGAATTCCGCAATCCAATACACCGGTTTTTAAATGATGGATGATGTCTTCAGTAGTATATTCCCAGATTAAAAGTTTCAGTTCAGGATATTTCTCCAGCATAGACGAAATTACCTCCGGTAACAAATAAGGTGCAACCGTTGGGATTACGCCTATTCTCAGTTCTCCTAAAATGTCCTGTTGCTGGCTGCTGATCAGTTCTTTTATTTTTCCGCTTTCCTGTAAAATAATTCTGGCCTGGGCAATAATCTGTGCGCCAATTTCGGTGGGGCTTACAGGTTGTTTACTTCTATCAAAAATTTTAACGCTGATTAATTCTTCAAGTTTCTGTATCTGCATACTTAAGGTAGGCTGGGTTACAAAACACTTTTCGGCAGCAGTTACAAAACTTCTATAAGTATCAACAGCAACAATGTATTCTAGCTGAACTAAAGTCATATAGGTAAAATTTATTTATTAAAACAAATATATAAATTTTGCCTATATAAAATTATCGAAAGAAAGAATAGACTCACGATTAAATATTCAATCCTTTCTCAATACCGGCTTTCAAAATCCTGGTAAGCCATTGCAATACCTTCGGGCAATTCAATTTTATGTTTCCAGCCTAATTGGTGAAGTTTGCTAACGTCCATTAATTTACGCGGTGTTCCATCAGGTTTGCTGGTATCAAATACCAATTCGCCTTTAAAATCCAATACATCTTTAATTAATAAAGCCAGGTCTTTAATCGTTAAATCGTGTTCGGTACCAATGTTGATCAGGTGCGGTTCATTATAGTTTTGCATCAGGAAATAACAGGCATCTGCCAGGTCATCTGCGAATAAAAATTCGCGCATAGGCGAACCCGATCCCCACACCACGACTTCTCTTTCATTGTTTACTTTTGCCTCATGCACCTTGCGGATCAAAGCTGGCAAAACATGTGAGTTTTGCGGGTGGTAGTTATCATTAAAGCCATATAAATTGGTTGGCATTACTGAGATAAAGTTACAGCCATACTGATCGCGGTAGGCATCGCACATCTTAATACCTGCAATTTTAGCAATGGCATAAGGCTCATTGGTATGCTCTAAAGTTCCGGTTAAAAGGTAATCTTCTTTTAAAGGCTGTGGCGCCATTTTTGGATAAATGCAGCTTGAACCTAAAAACATCAGTTTCTTAACCTGATTTACATAAGCATTATGGATAACATTATTCTGGATTGCTAAATTCTCATAAAGAAAGTCGGCTCTGTAAGTGTTGTTTGCTACAATGCCACCAACTTTTGCTGCCGCAAGAAAAACATAATCCGGTTTTTCTTTAGCAAAGAAATCGGTAACGGCTTGCTGATTGCGCAGATCGAGTTCGCTCGAAGTTTTAGTGATAATATTTTGGTAACCTTCCTTTTGCAGTTTACGGTAAATGGCCGAACCCACCATGCCACGATGACCTGCAACGTATATCTTAGCTTCTTTTTCCACAGTAATTTTTATAGGCAACAAAAATACGATTCTTAAACAATATTGACATTAATCTTTTAGGCAAAAGAAACATGGGTTATTGATTTAATTGTATTTTTGCAGAAAAAAGACTTTTGGGCAAAGATAAACTTAGGCGTTTTGCAGAAATCGAAACATTTGCAAACGTATATCAATTAGACGCTGGAAAGGCCCTGAAAGGGAATTGGGCCTCAGCACATTTTAGAAACGAAAATCCAATTGTGCTCGAACTGGCATGTGGAAAGGGGGAATATTCGGTAAATCTGGCCAGGTTGTTTCCTGACAAAAATTTTATCGGGATCGATTACAAGGGCAACCGCATCTGGCGCGGCGCTAAAACTGCTATTGAAGACGGGATAAACAATGTTGCTTTTTTAAGGATCCAGATTGAAAACATCCTTGATTATTTTAATGAAGGAGAAATTGACGAAATCTGGATTACTTTTCCTGATCCGCAACCACAGGATAGCCGTGAGAAAAAACGTCTAACCTTTCCTGCGTTTTTAAACCGGTATAAAATGGTTTTAAAACCCGGAGGGAAGGTTAATTTGAAGACAGATAACGACCAGTTATATGCTTATACCTGCGAAAAAGTAGCAGAATTAGGCTTGCAGGTGCATAAGAACACTGATCATTTATATACTTCAGACCTGGTTGACGAAGTCCTGTCAATTAAAACCTACTACGAGAAGAAATATTTATTACACGATAAAAATATTAACTATATTCAGTTTTCTTTTGAATAATGGATACCAACTTCTACGAACAGGTTTATGAGATTGCCCGCTTAATTCCGAAAGGAAGGGTAACCTCATATGGGGCAATTGCCAAAAGTTTGGGGGCGGCCAAATCATCACGTATGGTGGGCCATGCCATGCTTTATGCGGGCACTGCTCACCCTAAGGTACCCGCTCACCGTGTAGTAAACAGCAGCGGCCTCCTGACCGGAAAATTTCATTTTAAACCGCCTGAACTGATGGAAGAGTTGTTAAGGCAGGAAGGGGTTGAAGTTAAAAATGATAAGGTGCTTAACTTTAAAAAGGTATTCTGGAACCCGCTCGAAGAGATTACAATATAATGGGTAAACTCCGTTTATAATCAGTAAGGGTAAAAATGATCAGAATCAATAAGCCCAGGCAAGCGTAGAAAATTTCGTCTACTAAATTTCCTTTAAAAAGCGTAAATGCTAAAATAACAAGTATAATACTAACGCAGAACTCGATAAGGCCATGAAATTTAAGCGGGATGACTTTAAAAATACCCCCGCTAAAATTAGTGCTTACCGTTAATAAAAAATGAATGATACCCAGCACATAAGCCAGTGTTGAGGCTCTTTTAGAAAGGCCAAAAAGATCAGGCGAAGCCAATAAAAGCATTACCAGCAGGTAATCTAAAACGGCATGAAATTTTGGGGATATCATTTTCATAATCAAATGTTTATATTCTTAACAATTAACAGTTAAAAAAGATTTTAAAATATGGGAAAGCTTGTAGAAGAATTTAATGGCTATCGCGAAAAAATGAACAATAGGATCATGGAAACGGCGAATACAAACATCAAACGTTTTTTCGCTTTAGATACCACTTCCTACGCTGATGGCGCCCTCGATGTTAAAACAAAAGAAATGCTGGGCCTGGTGGCCTCAATGGTTTTGCGCTGCGATGACTGTATCAAATACCATTTGGGCAAATGTTTCGATGCAGGTGTAAACAGCGATGAAATGAACGAAATCTTCATGATCGCCAATCTTGTGGGCGGCAGCATCGTAATTCCGCACTATAGAAGAGCTGTTGAGTATTGGGATGAGCTAAGTTCGGAGTCGGGAGTTTAGCGTTGGGAGTTGCCTTGCATTTCCCCGAGTAAGGTCTGTGAGTTTCTGAAACCATATTCACTAGCTATTTCGCTCAATGTTCTTATATTTAGTTATGGGAACGATTAAGGATTTGCTGGCTTATCAGAAAGGATTTAAACTTTCCATGGAAATTTTCCAAATTTCTAAAGGTTTTCCACCAGAAGAAAAATATAGTTTAACAGATCAGATCAGAAGATGCTCAAGAAGTGTTTGTGCAAACTTGGCAGAAGCTTATAGAAAAAGGAAATATCCAAACCATTTTGTTAGCAAGCTTTCTGATGCTGATACTGAAAACGGTGAAACCCAAACATGGCTAGAATTTGCTTTAGCATGCAACTACATTTCTATTGATGAATTTAATATCTTGAATAACCAAGCAGAAGAAGTAGCAAAATTATTGGTGTATATGATGAATAACCCGGAAAAGTTCCTGGTCAAGTAATCTTAACATTTCGTTACATCAACTCCTGACTCCAAATTTTTTCAATATGTCTATTCAAAACTCCCAACCCCAAACTCCAAACTCAATACGCTGTTCCTGGGCTACCTCCGATCCACTCTACATCAAATACCATGATGAAGAATGGGGGAAGCCGGTTTATGATGATAAAATCCTGTTCGAGTTTTTGATACTGGAAGGTGCGCAGGCGGGTTTGAGCTGGATAACCATTCTCCGCAGGCGCGAAAATTACCGCAAGGCCTTTGCCGGTTTTGATGTTCAAAAAGTTGCTGCTTTTACCGATAAAGATGTAGAGAGGTTAATGAACGATGAAGGTATCATCCGCAACCGATTAAAGATAAACGGAGCTATTATTAATGCCAGGTTGTTTATCGAAATCCAAAAGGAATTTGGTAGTTTCTCTAAATATATGTGGAGTTTCGTTCCAGACGGGAAACCGATACAAAACCAGATCGAGAAAATGTCTGATGTCCCGCCAAGGACTGAACTGTCTGACCAAATTAGCAAGGATATGAAAAAGCGCGGCTTTAAGTTTTTTGGCACCACCATCTGTTATGCCCATATGCAGGCAACAGGAATGGTTAACGATCATTTGCTAACCTGCTGCGCAAGGTGATGTGATGATTTAAATTGTATTTTGTCTGAATGATCCTTTAATCTCCTTTATTTCTTCGTTGCGTTATATTCTTTTACCCACTCCACCACCTCCCGGCTGTTAAACTCCGTTCCCATTTCAATTTTGGCTTTCAAGTCTGGTTGATCGCCCATTTTCTGCAACAGGATATTTTTAACGGCTAACTTTTTGGCATCTTCGGTGATGGCTTTCATAGGAAGCTCCTGTAACGGGCCGGCTCCTGGTTTTTCGATAAAGTAGCGCACAACAGGTGCTCCTGCTGGTTTTTCAGGTGCAGAACTTCGTCCACCGCCAATACTGATACCTCCGCCCATGCCCATACCGCCATACCCACCTGTTCCGGTACCAATACCAATTGATGGCCTGAATTTTACTTTTTTCTCTTTAACCTCGGGTACCAGTGTTCCTCCTCCGAACGAATACAGGTTAACTGTACCCATTTCAATTACCTTAACAAAACGGTATTCGAAATTGCGCCCGTTTGCAAAACCCTTGCTTACAAAGCTGTTTCCGTTCCAAAAGAAATTTTTCACCTCTTTAGCCGGTAAAATTACATCCGCTTCATCATTGGCACTAATGAAAACCGAAAAATAATCTGTGCCTTTTATGGTTCCGCGTATCACATCATCATTGTTTTTAACAATAAAATCCTGCGCAAAAATGGCAGATGCCGATGCAAAAATCAGTAATAACAGGGCTATGACTTTTTTCATGTTTATCAGATTTTAAAAACAACGCAATTTAACAGGTTTTAAGATACAGTTCATAAAATTTAATGTTATAGTTCTATAGATTATTAACTTTGATTAATTTATCGGTGATTTCACCTTCAAAAGGTGTAGTCATTTAATCAGTGAAATCATAATATGAAAAAACTCTTTCTTCTAGACGGTATGGCGCTAATGTACAGGGCGCATTTTGCATTAAGTAAAAACCCGCGTTTTACCTCAACAGGCATCAATACATCGGCAGTAATGGGCTTTACCAATACCCTGCTTGATGTGCTGAAGAAAGAAAAACCAACACACATTGCGGTGGTTTTCGATACTGAAGCACCAACCGAAAGGCATACTACCTTTGAAGCCTATAAAGCCCAACGCCAGGCCATGCCCGAGGATCTGGCAGCTGCAATGCCTTATGTAATTAAACTCATTACCGGTTTCAATATTCCTGTGATTACTTCTGATGGTTATGAGGCCGATGATATTATTGGTACACTGGCGAAAAAAGCCGAAGCCAAGGGTTATCAGGTGTATTGTATGACGCCTGACAAGGATTTTGCGCAACTGGTTTCAGAAAATATTTTCATTTACAAACCTGCCCGTATGGGTAACGAAATGGAAATATTGGGCGTAAAAGAAGTATTGGCCAAATGGGAGATCGAAAATGTATTACAGGTGATCGATATTTTAGGTTTGTGGGGCGATGCTGTCGATAATATTCCGGGCATTCCGGGTATTGGAGAGAAAACCGCAAAAGCGCTGATCAAACAATATGGCTCCATAGAGAATATTATTGCCAACTCACACGAATTAAAAGGCAAACAGCGCGAAAACGTAGAAAACTTTGCAGAACAGGGATTAATCTCTAAAAAACTGGCTACTATTTTATTGGATGTTCCCGTTGAACTGGATGAAGCCAGCCTGGAACTTTGCGACCCCAGCCGCGACTTATTGGAGCCTTTATTTACCGAATTAGAATTCAGAACTTTAGGGCGCAGGGTATTTGGCGATGAATTTTCGGTTACCACGGCACGTTTTCAGGAAGGTACCCAAACCGATCTGTTCGGCAATCAGCCTGGTGAGGCCATTCAATATACCGATACGCTGGAAGATCAACCGGCAGAAAAACTTCCGGCCAAAACCATCGCAAATACCGAACACGATTATCAATTGATTGATACGGCAGAAAAACGTGCAGATTTAATTAAACTCCTGCTCGCAGAAAAAAGGATCTCATTTGATACGGAAACCACAGGTACCGATGCCAACATGGCCGATCTGGTAGGCTTATCTTTCTCTATAAAGCCAGGTACGGGTTATTATATCCCAGTTCCGGCAGAAAGGGAAGAAGCGCAGTTAATAGTTGATGAATTTAGGGCCGTATTGGAAAATGAGGCCATCGAGAAAATTGGCCAGAACACCAAATACGACATCCTGGTTTTAAAATGGTATGGCGTTGAGGTAAAAGGAAAACTTTTCGATACCATGCTGGCCCACTACCTAATTGATCCCGATACCCGCCATGGTATGGATGTGTTATCAGAAAATTACCTGGGCTATTCACCCATATCGATTACTAAACTGATCGGTGCAAAAGGCAAAAATCAAGGTACCATGCGTGATGTTCCGGTTATAGATGTGGTAGATTATGCTGCAGAAGATGCCGATGTAACTTTACAGTTGGCACACATTTTTGAACCAAAATTAAAAGAATTGAATGCCGCCAAACTGGCCGAAGAAATTGAAAATCCTTTGGTTTACGTATTGGCAGATATAGAAAAAGAAGGCGTACGTATAGATATTGAAACCCTAAAGGCTTATTCCAAAGAGCTCGAAACTGAAATCATCAAATTCGAACAAAGTGTGTATGATAAAGCCGGGGTTAAATTTAACCTGGCCTCGCCAAAACAGTTAGGTGAGGTGCTTTTTGACAGACTTCAGCTTGATCCAAAGGCCAAAAAAACCAAAACAGGCCAGTACCAGACGGGAGAAGACGTTTTAACAGCCCTGGCAAGCAAAAGCGATATAGTACAGGATATTTTAGATTTCCGCCAGTTACAGAAGCTTAAATCAACTTATGTTGATGCTCTGCCATTGATGGTTAACCCGAAAACGGGCAGGGTACATACCTCTTATAACCAGGCTGTGGCCGCTACAGGCAGGTTGAGCTCTAATAACCCAAATTTACAGAACATCCCGATCCGGACTGAGCGTGGCAGGGAAGTACGTAAAGCCTTTATTGCAAGAGATGAAAACCATATCCTGTTATCAGCCGATTACTCGCAGATTGAACTACGCATCATTGCCGAAATCAGCAAAGAAGAAAACATGCTTGAGGCTTTTAGCAAAGGGATCGATATCCATACGGCTACTGCAGCTAAGGTATATGGCGTAAGTATTGAAGAGGTAGACGGAACGCAGCGTAGAAATGCAAAAGCAGTTAACTTTGGCATTATTTACGGCCAATCGGCTTTTGGTTTATCACAGAACTTAGGCATTCCGCGTAAAGAAGCTGCCGAAATTATTGAACAATATTTCATCCAGTACCCGGGCATTAAGCGTTACATGAGCGATACCATGAACTTTGCCCGCGAAAATGGTTTTGTAGAAACCATAATGGGCAGAAGACGCTATTTAAGAGACATCAATTCGGCCAACCAAACAGTAAGGGGATTTGCTGAACGAAATGCCATTAATGCACCTATACAAGGTTCTGCAGCGGATATGATCAAGATTGCCATGATCAATATTCACAAAGAGATGAAAGCACAGAATTTGCAATCGGCTATGACGATGCAGGTACATGATGAGTTGGTGTTTGATGTAGTACGAACTGAAAAGGAAGTGATGAAAGCCATTATCCAGGATAAAATGGCCAATGCCATTAAATTAACTGTACCTATTGTAGTAGAAATTGGTGAGGGAGATAACTGGCTGGCGGCGCATTAATATAAAAGCTATGTTGTTAACTTTACCATAACTTAATATTTTTAATAAAATAAAAATATTGGTTATCTTCATTAAAACTTCATTTCAATTAATCAATTTTATATCAACAAATAAACGAGTAAAACAAAAATCTAAAAGACATGAAAAAGTTATTGAGTTTAATCGCAATCGCAGCATTTGGTTTAACAACAGCATTTGCTCAAACACCTGCAGCAGCAACACCAGCCAAAGCTAAAGCAGTTGTTAAAAAAGAAGTGAAAACTACAACTGCCCCTGTAAAAGCAGGTGTAAAACAAGAGGCCAAAAAAGTAGAAACTAAAACCACTACTACCGCTACTAAATTAAAAGCAGACGGTACTCCGGATAAGCGTTTTAAAGAAAACAAAGCAAAAGCAGTAACTAAAGTGGCTGGTCCAACCAAAAAAGACGGTACAGCTGATATGCGTTATAAAGTAAATAAAGAAGCTGCTAAAAAGAACTAGGTTCAGGTTATAATTTGAAAGGGTCTCTAATGAAAAATTAGAGGCCCTTTTTTATTGGTATGTGTTCCTAAAAAGGTCGTCATCTCGACCGGAGCATTGCGGAGCGGAGAGATCTACCTTCTTTAGATTTCTCCATTACGTTGCACTTCGCTCGAAATGACGGTTCGTCGAGACTATAAACTTATTGTCTCACCGATTTCTGGCAATAACAAGGTTTTATTTTCGCGTTTAAACTTATCTAATGCAGCCTGTGTATCAATTTCAATTACCGGGAAAGTATTGTAATGCACACCGATTACATTGTCGCAATCGAAATATTTTGTTGCAATCAAAGCATCATCCACATCCATGGTGTAATTTCCGCCGATAGGTAAAATGGCATAATCCAGGTTATATATGTCGGCTAAAACTTTCATTTCGATGGTTAAACCGGTATCACCTGCAAAGTAAATCTGCTTACCATCAACTTCCAGCACAAAGCCAGCAGGATTACCACCATAACTTCCATCAGGTAAACCCGACGAATGTGTTGCAGGTACCATACGTACTGCTCCCCAATCGAAGGTAAATTTGCCGAAATTCATTCCATGTACTTTTTCTACACCTTGTTTCGAAACCCAATCGGTAATCTCGGGCATTGCAATAACGGTTGCCTGCGTTTGTTTAGCCAATGTTACCAAATCGGCTACATGGTCGCCATGACCGTGGCTAACTAAAATATAATCAGCTTCTATCGCCTTAATATCTACATTTTTAGCTAATGGATTGTGTGATATAAACGGGTCGAATAATAATTTTTTGCCAGCAGCTTCAATCAAGAAACATGATTGGCCATAATAAGTATATTTCATAATGATAGTATCAAGATTTGAATAACAAGTAGCAAGATCTGAGTATCAAGATCTGCGTATTAAAACTGATTGTTGTAAGTATAAACAGTTAAATCTTCTAATGGTTTTTATTGGCCAAACATACCACCTAAACCACCCAGCATATCCTGCGCGGAGGCCTGCATTTCGGCTGCACTAACCTGCTCGGCACTTGCCATTGCTTTGTTTATCGCGGTTAACAACAGTTCTTCCAATTCTTCTTTATCAGCTCTTTTTAAAAATTCTTCATCAATGGCAACTCCGGTAACGGTTTTATTTGCCGTTGCGGTAATTTTTATTGCTCCATTTTCAACTTCGCCATATACCGATATGGTATCGAGGCGTTTTTTAATTTCTTCGGCTTTTTGTTGAGCCGCAAATAATTTGTCGAACATAATCTTTTTGTTTTATAATAAAACTAAATACGGCCTAAAATGGTATTGGCTTCATCAAGAAAGCGCTGAATTCTTTTAGTGCCTATAAAGCTTTTAAGGATTAAAGTAATTGTTTTGTTTTTAGCAGGCAATAAAATTTCTGTCCTAACTTCGGTACCCGAATAAATGAAATTGGTGGTTTTACGGATGATCTGAAAACGGATCAGGTCTTCAAATGGGTGTTCTTTTACCACCCTGCCAGCAAAAGTTGAGCGGATGATTTTCCTTTGGTTTTTATCAAAACGGATATTGGAGCTTGCTGCGAAAAGAAGCGCCAAGCCGATCACCGCCGGAAAATAAGTTAAAAGTATTTTTTGAAATGATCGTTCATGTGTTAAAAAGTCCGGGTTAAGCAATATAGCAACGGTTACACCGATCAAAATCAATCCAACAATTAAACTTCCTATCTTATTATCGCGCAAAAGGTAAACACCGCCCTCCTCTTTAAAAAACCGGAAATCGTAAATGGCCTGCTTCTGGATTACAGGTGCATTGGCAAAAACAAGTTCATCAATCTTTGGCAATACCTCTTGCTGAAAAGCGATCAGATTTGCATGTGTAGCTTTGCTATATCCGGAAGAAACAAGTAAACCTCTGCCATGTCTGTTACTTTTTTTGAACAATTTATAACTAAATCCGCTTCCTAGTACTTCGTATGGTTCTACTGATGCGATATCATCAAAAGGGATTGATCCGGTTGGCAAAAACGCAATCTTTTTATATAAGACCCTGCTATTCCCATCAAAAATAACTTTCGTTTCGGCCATTAAAATTAGCAGTAACGGAATTAACAACAGGAATCCATAATATGCACCGGTGAATTCAGCCGAATAACCCGGTACTGATCTCGATAAAAAGAAGATCAGGGCTGCAATCAGTACAAAAAAAATAATACCAACCATCCTTAAATTTCTTTTAGGATAGATGGTTAATGTACCTGGTCCGATAATCCACTTTGTTTTTGCCATAAATCTAATCTTCGTCTGAACCTGGCAAACTGCCGTTGCCATGGTATGCGCCTTTGCGTATAATTGGCATGTTCAAATGCTTATAAAGGTCGTCAAGGTGCATTAAACTGCCGTTTGTTAAGTTGCCTAAAAATATAACTACGATATTTTTACTTAAATCTCTCACGTAAATGTGTCGAAAACCATGCCACCATCCGGTGTGGTAAACTACTTTATCCATATTTTCGCCATCAAACATTCTCCACCCATAGCCATAGTTAAAATGCCCGTTTACAGGCTTATTGCGGCCCACGTAGGCAGAATCGAGGCTCTTTTTGGTTAATAACCGTCCATTTTTAAGGTATTTATCAAAAAGTACCAAATCGTGAACTGTGCTGTAAATACCTTTATCGCCAACCGGCCCGTCTAAGAAATTCTGTGCAACGGAGTAGCGCCAGGTGCGGTCGTGGCCAACTACATCAACCGGTATTTTTTCATATTCGGTAGTGCTGTATACATGGGTGTGCTTTAAACCCGCAGGTTTAAAAACATGTTCCATCATGTATTGCGAATAACGTTGGCCGGTAACTTTTTCGATAATGGCACCCAGTACCATGAAATTAGAGTTGTTGTAGTGAAAGCGATTATCGGGTTTAGTGTATGGATTAGGTTTTCTTTCGGCAATTACATTCATTACTTCCTGGTTGGTTATGCCCTTTTTCATGTTGCGCTTCTCTTTGCGCCAGATATCATCAATGAAATACACATAGTTCATCATACCACTTCGGTGCGAAAGCAGGAGCTTTACCGTAATGCCATCATAAGGGAAATTGGGGTAGAATTTCTTAACATTATCGTTTAAAGAAAGTTTTCCTGCCTCTACCAGTTGCATAATCGCCGTACCGGTAAACGTTTTGGTAATGGAAGCAAGTTCAAATTCTGAATTAATGGTTAGGCTGTCGCGGTGCAGGTAATCGGCCCAGCCAATGGCTTTTTCGTAAAGAATTTTACCATCTTTAGCCACCAGCATGTTACCATTAAAACCAAACTTTCTATGCAGGTTATCTACAAAATCGGCAATCCATTTATCACCTTTTTGCGGGTTGTAAACGAGCAGGAGACTGTCTGCTTTATCGTCTTCTTTAGTGCGTATTTTTTTTTCTGCAGCCTTTTTCTCTTCAGATTTTTTGCCTGAGCAGGCTGTAAGTAATGTTGCGGAGAGGGCTAATGCTGAACAGATATATCTAAAATTCATTTATATCAGGGATAGTGTGTTTAAAACCCGAAAATTAAAGAATTTTAGACGGTTGTAACGAAAGAGTTTTACACATTTTCGCAATTTTGATTGTACCAGCATTCGAATAAATGCCCTTTGCTACCATAAACGGGATCGCTATCCGGATTTTTTACTTTTGCGATGTCTTCATCTGCTTCCGGACGTTCTTCTGCCCTGCCATATTTTATATTGTATTCGGCGCCGTTCGGATAGGCGCCTACCACCGTGAAATCATCAGTGGAGTTTAATTTTTTATGTGCTACACCTGCCGGAATGATAATTACATCTCCTTTATCTAACTCAACGCACACCCCATGTTCGCCGCCAAACTGGACATCGGCTTTGCCGCAAAATACCCCCATTACTTCGTGTGTATTGCTATGGTAATGGTGATAATCAAAAATACTGTCCACCCACGAGTTGGTATAACCATTTTGCGCAAAAACCTTTTTAATTACCTCTGCGCCATCATCGGGATGAAGTCTGAGTGCACCTTTGTAAACCATTAACGGTAAAACGGGATTGTTTGGAAAGTTTCCGTTTTCCTCAATTTTATGTGCCACTAAGTAAGCTTCCTGTATTAGTTTTTCTTTGTCCATGGTTTGGGAGTTTTATTTAATTAACAATACAAGCGCCAAAGGGTTTAAAATTTTGTTTGATAGTCCTCGTTTGTAGCCAGGGTTATCATGAACTATATTTGTAATGCTGGGAGTCTTTTATTAGCGATATAATCGCTATTCTCGTTCATCCCCGTTATAAACGGGGACGATGCAAGGGCATATAGTCTATTTTTTCTCCCGCTGATTTAAGATGATAAGCGCAGACTGTTGTTTCTTATCTGCTACTGAATTTTGGAGCATAAAGCTCACGTTTCTTAAAAGCATATTATTATTTTTCAGCATTAAATACTATATTTATCTATCGTCCTGATTAAAAAGTGTTTAAACTATTTTTAAGTATGGATGAGAATGACATATCCTATCAAATAAGAGGAGCAATATTTACAGTCTACAATGCATTAGGGCCAGGATTATTAGAATCTGCATACGAAACAGTGCTCACTTATATTTTAACAGAAAAGGCCTAGATGTTAAACGACAGGTTCCTTTACCAATTATTTTTGATGATATTGTGCTTGACTCTGCCTATCGGATAGATCTGTTAATAAATGATTTGGTAATAATTGAATTAAAGTCGGTAGAGACAGTTACTGCTCTTCATCATAAACAAGTGTTAACCTACCTGAAGCTTTCCGGGTTAAGACTTGGATTGCTGGTCAATTTTAATTCTTCAAATATTTCAGACTCCATCTGGAGGAAAGTAAATGGCCTGTGATATTAGGTAAGGTTGAGGGTAGAAAAAAATGATGAAGTATTTATCTGCGACCTCTGTGTTATCTGCGGGCCAAATAATTAATAAGGTAACGTTCCCGCCAAAAACAAAATTCTTTATTGTCAGAGGGAACGTTTAATTATTTCTGGCTTGCGGCCCAGGCATCCATTTTAGCTTCGAAAACGGATAGCGGGAAAGAACCATCTTTTAAAACGGCAGTATGAAATGCCGATAATTTGAATTTTGGTCCAAGTTCCTTTTCGTATTTGCTTCTCAGTTCCCTTATTTTCATGGCTCCTGTTTTGTAACCCAACGCTTGCGCCGGTATTCCCATATAACGTTCTATCTCGGCTGTTGCACCTTCGGTGCTTATGGCTTCGTTATCTGTCATGTATTTAATGGCTTGCTCGCGGGTCATGTTTTTGGTGTGAATGGCCACGTCAACCACCAGGCGGATGGCCCGGTGCATTTCATCACCCAGTGCTCCCATATGCTGATATGGATCCTGATATAACCCTAGTTCTTTGCCTAACGACTCACAATAGAGCGCCCAGCCCTCAACATAGGCATTATGGCCACCGAAACGACGGAAATTAGGTAACGATTTGTTTTCCTGGGTTAACGAAATCTGGTAATGGTGGCCAGGAATAGCCTCGTGAAGGAAGAGAGATTCCATTCCGGAAGTGGTATTGAATGTTTTGGCATCCAGAATGGGCACATAAAAGATCCCAGGGCGTTTGCCATCGGCCGAACCCTGGTTGTATTCTGCACTGGCAGATGCTGCCCTGAAAGCCTCTGTCTGACGAATTTCGAAAGGTGTTTTAGGCTCCACATCAAACATTTTTTTCAAATTGGGTTTCATCCGTTGGTGGATATTTTCGAAAGCAGCTAAAACTTCTTCTGGGGTTTTATAAGGCATGAATTTTTTATCGGTTTTCATGTATTCAAAAAAGGCCTTTAAATCTCCTTTAAAGCCAACCAGGTTTTTGATGCTATCCATTTGCCCTTTTATCCGAGCAACTTCTTTTAAGCCTGTCTGATAAATCTCTTCGGGTGTTTTATTGGTGGTAGTTTGTTGTTTTACCAGATAAGTATACCACTCCAGGCCGCCCGGCATGGCAGACCAGCCAGACGTAGTTCTCGCCTTCGGCAGGTATTCGTTTTGAAGAAAATCGCCCAGTTTTTTATACGTTGGCACAATAACCGTAGTAATGGCATTTCGGTATGCTTCTGTTAATCTTTGTTTATCTGCTGCAGAAAAACTTGCCGGAAATGAATTGACAGGTCCATAAAACAAACTTTTTTCGGGATTACTGACCACCATACTCTGCATTTGAGGGATCATTTTAACCACCAAAGCTTTAGGAAGAACAATACCCGCGGCCTCACCTTTTTTAAAGTTGGCAATGGCGGTATCGGCCCAAACGGAAAAGGCGGTAACACGTTTTAACCAGTTTTCATAATTTTTGACCGTTTTAAATGGTTGTGCTCCTGTGCCCGAGCCTAATTGGCCAATGGTTAAGGGTAAAGCAAACATCTGGTTAAATGGCAGGTATTCTGAATGATATTTTAATCCCTCTAAATTGATGCTTAGCTGGTCTTTAAGGTAATCAAAAGAGAGTTTGTCGTTGTCATTCAGGCCTTCCCTGTCGTATTTGCCTAAACTGTCGAGATAACGTTGGTTAAATGCTTTGTATTCCTTAAGGTAAGCCTGTGATCCATCATTTGGCAGGAGGTCGTCATAACGTTCATCACCAATATAGGTTGCGCTAATTGGGTTAAGTTTTAAACCGTCCTGATAGTATTGCTCGCACATGTTGGCAAAAGCTTTGTTTTCTGAGCCTGCATCAGTTTTGGCTCCCTGCTTACAGGCAGATAAGGAAGCAATGCAAGCAGTAAAAAGAAATATTTTTTTCATTTGTTCTATTTAAGATCCTTAATCAAAAATAACAAATTAAGTCGCCATTTACTAAAAGCCTTAAACGCAAAAAAGCCATCCTTTAGGATGGCTTTGATTTTTATAATGAGATCCTTCGACAAGCTCAGGATGACAATATGTATTAAGCTAACAATCTGATCGGTTCTTCCAATAAACCTTTTAAAGTTTGTAAGAATTGCGCTCCGGTTGCACCATCAACCACACGGTGATCGCAACCTAAAGTTAATTTCATTACATTACCAGGAACAACTGCACCATTTTTAACTACAGGTACCTGTTGAATTGCGCCTACTGATAAAATTGCACCGTCAGGAGAGTTGATGATTGATGTAAATTCGTCAATACCGAACATGCCCAGGTTAGATACAGTGAAAGTAGATCCTTCCCAATCTGCCGGTTGTAATTTTTTAGCTTTAGCTTTAGCACCAAAATCTTTCACCTCTGCAGAGATGTGCGATAAAGATTTTCCATCTGCAAAACGCACTACAGGTACCAATAAGCCATCTTCAACAGCTATAGCTACACCAATGTTAGTGTGTTCGTTGAAACGGATTTTATCGCCACCCCATGATGAGTTAACAGCAGGGTGTTTTTTCAATGCAACAGCTACCGCTTTAATTACGATATCGTTGAAAGAAACTTTAACAGGAGCAACTGCATTGATTGCCGTACGGGCAGTCATTGCGTTATCCATATCAATGCTGATGGTTAAATAGAAATGTGGAGCTGTAAATAAACTTTCTGACAAACGTTTTGCGATTACTTTACGCATTTGCGAAACCGGTTGTTCGGTAAATTTAACTTCACCAACAAAAGTCGGAATTACCGGAGCCGGAGCTGCAGCTGGTGCGCTTCCTGCTTTCGGCGCTTCTGCCTGTGGCGCAGCAGCTGGTTTAAAGTTCTCGATATCTTTTTTAATGATACGGCCACCCTCGGCACTACCTGCAACCTGCGATAAATCGATTCCTTTGTCTTTAGCGATTTTCTTCGCCAAAGGAGATGCTTTTACGCGGCTATCAGACGATGAGCTTTGCGCAACTGGTGCAGATGAGCCTGCATCAGCAGTTGTTGCTTGTTTTTCTTCTTTTGGCGCTTCTGCTTTTGCAGCTGCCGGAGCAGAACCACCAGCTAAAATACCGCTAACATCGGTACCTTCAGGGCCAACAATGGCAATAATGCCGTTAACTTTAGCGGCCTGGCCTTTTTCCACACCAATGTGTAATAAAGTACCGGTTGCATAACCCATCACTTCCATAGTAGCCTTATCGGTTTCTACATCAGCTAGAACATCATCATCCTTTACTTTATCGCCCACTTTTTTATGCCATTCGGCAATTACGCCTTCAGTCATGGTATCGCTTAGCAAAGGCATGCGGATTACCGTTACGCCTTTTGCTGCTAATTCTTCTTCGCTTAAGCCACCACCCTGAGCTGGTGCAGCTTCTTCTTTTTTCTCTTCAGCTTTTGGAGCTGCGCTTTCTGCTTTAGGGGCTTCTGCACCTTGCTCGGCAGCTAAAGCTGCTTTATAATCTTCACCTTCTTTACCGATAACGGCCATGATGGCATCAACCGGAACAGCCTGACCTTCTTCTACACCAACGTATAAAAGGGTACCATCCCAATAAGATTCCATATCCATTGTTGCCTTGTCAGTTTCTACTTCTGCCAAAACATCGCCGCTTTTCACTTTATCGCCCACTTTTTTATGCCACTTCGCCAAGACCCCTTCGGTCATGGTGTCGCTCATTTTGGGCATTTTAATTACATCAGCCATTATATCTAATTAATTGAAATCTTATTAATATTAGTCTATTACGTAAGGGTAGTTCTCAGTTACATATACATCTTTGTATAACTCAGATGCATCTGGCCAAGGAGATTCTTCGGCAAATTTTACTGCCTGATCTACTGTAGCTTTAACTTTAGCTTCTACTTCTTCAATCCAAGCCTGATCTGCATATTTTTCTCTCAAAATAGTTTCTCTGGCTAATTCAACCGGATCTTTTGCTTTGTAATCTTCCAACTCTTCTTTAGTACGGTATTTTGCCGGATCTGACATGGAGTGACCACGGTAACGGTAAGTTCTCATTTCTAAGAAAGTTGGTCCTTCTCCTTTACGTGCACGTTGGATCGCTTCGTCCATGGCATTGTGAACCGCCACCGGATCCATTCCGTCAACAGGAGCGCAAGGCATATCGAAACCTAAACCAATTTTATAGATATCGGTCATGTTGGTAGTACGTTGTACTGAAGTACCCATTGCATAACCATTGTTTTCGCAAACAAAAACTACAGGTAATTTCCACAACATGGCCATGTTAAACGTTTCGTTTAATGCACCCTGGCGTACAGCGCCATCGCCCATATAACAAATGTTTACATTGTCTGTTCCTTTATATTTTTCTGCAAAAGCAACACCAGCACCTAGTGGGATCTGACCACCAACAATGGCGTGGCCACCATAAAAGTTATGCTCTTTACTGAACATGTGCATTGAACCACCTTTACCTTTAGAACAGCCGGTAGCTTTACCATACATTTCGGCCATAATGCTATCTGCACTAACGCCTAAAGCCAAAGCATGAGCATGATCACGGTAGGTGGTAATCATCGAATCGCCTTTTTTCATTGCAGATATGGCGCCTGCAACTACAGCTTCTTGTCCAATGTATAAATGACAAAAGCCACGTATTTTTTGTTGTCCGTATAACTGGCCAGTTTTTTCTTCGAATTTGCGCATCAGCAACATCGACTCAAACCACTTTAACCAGGTATCTTTATTTATTTCTACTGCACTCATTTTAGGGTATTTGTTTTTTTGCGACAGCAAATCTAATTTTTTTATTGTAATTTTTGGCACTTTCGGGAGTAAAAACATCATATTCCAGACCATAAAATTACATTTAACACTTGTTTTACAATCGAATAGGATATGGAATCGCCTTTTCTGTTTTCGGGAAGATTTAAAGTCGATTTTTTATAATCAAAACAACACCCTTTATCGTAATCCCGAATTAAATTATCCTGAAATTTAATTTTGCGGATAACCTTATCTACATAATTTAAAATACCTGCACTTTTTATCTTTCAGTAAGCCGGGGAAAAGGAAAAATTTTTGTGACAAAACTGATTTTGAGGCAATGTTTAACCGAAAAAAGCAAGCTTATGGAGTTAAAATGTTAATAACTTTTGTTTTTTAACATCTGACATTTGGATAACATTTGTATAATTAATACTTTTGGCAACCAACAATAAGCCCATGTGGTGTACGTTAATGTGTAAGTGAATACCCAAACATAACTGTATAACATGATTAAAAAATTTTTGTTTTCTACCCTAATCGCTATTTGCACGCTCTCAGCCGCATTTGCGCAAACTAAAACAAAAGAATCTGGTAAAGAGTTAAATGACCCTGATAATCTTGCATCGCAATATTTCTCGCAGGTAATGGGTGTTGCAGTGGATGCGACTTCGAATTTAAAACTCTACAAATTTATATACGAATGGATCGGAACACCATACAGTTATGGTGGAAATACTAAAAGAGGTATCGATTGTTCGGCTTTTACTAAAGCAATTTACGACAAAGTTTTCAACACTACGATCAGAAGAAACTCGCGCGATATTTTTAGCATGGTAGATCCCCTATCGAAAGAAGATTTAAAAGAAGGTGACCTGGTTTTCTTTAAGATCAAAAGCAGAAGTATTTCACATGTGGGTATTTACCTGGGCGATAATAGATTTGCACATGCATCCAGCTCTCGTGGTGTAGTAATCAGCAATTTGAACGAGCCTTATTACAGCCGTTATTTTTACAAGGGTGGGCGTGTGTTGGAATCGTTTAAGAAAGAATTTACAGTAGAATAATTCAGTTAACAGTTGACAATTTTCAGTTAACTGTTAATAAAGACATATTGAATCCTCCCAAAGAAATTTCGGAGGATTTTTTTTATCCCGCAAAAATCTAAAATGAAGTTTTTCAATACCCTGATACTGGCAACCTTTACCATCATCATCTTAATCAGTTGTACCAGTAATAATGCACAGGTTAGTGCGCCGGTGGTAAAACAAGATACGGTAAGCAGGAAAATAAAGGATACCATATCGATAACAGCTGTAGGTGATATCATGCTGGGCTCTGCTTTCCCTTCCAAAACCAATCTCCCGCCAGATGATGCCATAAACAGCTTTCAGGCTGTAGATAGCTTATTAAAGGGGGATATCATATTTGGAAACCTGGAAGGCTGCTTTCTTAATTCCGGCAATTCGAATAAATGTAATGGCATCAATCCGAATAATTGCTATGCCTTTAGGATGCCCGAACGTTATGCCGGCATATATAAAAGGGCTGGATTTAACGTGTTAAGTATTGCCAATAACCATGTTGGCGATTTTGATGCAAAAGGAAGAAAAAATACAGCAAGGATTTTAGACTCGCTACAGATCCACTATGCAGGGCAGGTAAATAAACCTTACGAAGTTTTTGAGAAAGACAGTGTTAAATATGCCTTTTGCGCATTTGCCCCAAACGAAAATACGGTATCTATCAATAAGATTGATAGTGCTAAAGCCTTGGTGGCCCGTTTAAAAACAATGGCCGATATTGTAATTGTCTCCTTTCACGGTGGTGGCGAGGGAGCCAGGTTTGAACATGTTCCCCGCAAAAATGAGATCTTTTATAAAGAAAACCGCGGCAATGTTTATGCTTTTGCGCATGCAGTAATCGATGCCGGAGCAGACGTTGTATTAGGGCACGGCCCTCATGTAACACGCGCTGTTGAGGTGTACAAGAACAAATTCATTGCTTATAGTTTGGGTAATTTTTGTACTTATGGCATGTTTAGCTTAAAAGGCAATAACGGAATTGCCCCTTTACTTCAACTCAAAATTAATGCAAAAGGCGATTTTTTGTATGCAGATGTGGTATCCATTCAGCAGGATAAAATTAACCGTTTAACCATTGATGATAACCACAGGTCGTTTAAGCGAATAAAGGAATTAACAGATATTGATTTTATCGGTCACCAGTTAAAATTTGAGCACAATAAAATCAGTTTAAAAGATTAGTTTTCTGCGACATCAATTTCATTTAATTTCAGAATATTTGCCTTATGAAAACGGGATTAATCATTCATTATATTATTGGAATTGCAGCTGCGCTTTTAGTTTTGGCTGCTGCATATTACATCAATCAAAATCCAGACAACCTGTTGTCTGCGGGGATTATCATTTTAGCAGGGTGCTTGGTTGCTTTTAGTCAATACCAGATCATTAAACAGAAAAAGAAACAAAAATAACCGCCATTCTTCTAGAAATAGCGGTTACACTTTTTCCTTTATGGAGAAGGTTTCCTAACTCTCATCCTTGGTATTCTTTACCAGCCCGATTCCGGATACAAAGAAAATTAATCCGATTATTCCATAAACCAGCAATCCCCTGGTATTTTGACTATGGTTTACAAAACCGTACCCGGCATAAATTAAACCGATAATGCCCAATATGGTTAATATCGTTCCGAAAGTGCGTTTTACGTTCATGATCTGTTTTTTAACATAAGACAAAAAAAAATCTTTTTGTTTGCCATTTAAAACCGTAATTTTCTGTACACAAATGATACAAACACTAACGAACTTATTTTCTCATGAATTATACGCTTATTAAAAAAAATGCTTTATACACCATTTGCTGCTTTTTTACTATTATTCAACTCGCTTTTGCCCAAAGTACAATTGAGGGTAAGGTTTTAGATGCCGGCACTAAACAGCCTATACCCGGAGCCAGTGTCTATTTTAACAATACTCAAATCGGTGAAGCCACCAACAATAATGGCGCATTTAAAATATCAGCTAAAAGACTTTATAATGATCTTGTAGTTTCAGCAGTTGGCTATCAGACCAAGGTTATCAACATCGAGAGTAACATCAAAAGTTATACGATACTTTTATGTGAAAAGGCAAATAGCCTCTTAGAAGTAACGGTGAACGCAGGAAAAAACAACTGGGAAAGATGGGGAAGCTTCTTTTCCGGGCTTTTATTTGGTAGCGACCCTCGATATAAGCTTTATTGTAAAATACTGAATCCAGAAGACATTAGGTTCTTTTACAATGAAAATGAACATTACCTGGAAGCAACTGCAAGCAAGCCTATTTTAATTTGGAATAGCATTATGAATTGCCAGCTGCACATTGATTTGTACCAATTTGTTTATTATAGTTTTAATAACGATAATATTCTCTATAGCACGCTTGCATATTATGATGAGTTTGATAATAAACCAAACAAAAAGAGAAAGATGGCTCAGACCATTAACTATTTGGGTTCGCAAATGCATTTTTACAGAAGCTTATATACCAGGTCACTTGAAGTAGAAAACTTTCAGGTATATCGCTATACTTCTGTAAAAAATCTCGAAAGGGAAAAAGTTTTAAAAACTGTTCAGCAATATAAAGCAAGTAAAATGGCAGCTGGCGAAACCTTGTCTAAACTAGCTGATAATCCCGATTCTGCACGTTATTATGAACGCATTTTAAAACAAAGAGACATTTTAAAATGGGATACTACGAGGGTTGATTATAAACAGTTCCTGACTTTTGATCCGGTAGAGGATAAAATGCGTTTTAAATTCAGCGATACGCTGATGGTAGTATATAAACGTGACGAAAAAATGCTTGAAAAATTAGCTCAGTCAAGCCTGGCCTATAAATTTGGACAGCCATCAGTATTTACGCTGAAAACTCTTTTGTTTTTAAACAATAAAGAAGGTGTTGTTGTTGATCCTGCAGGTTTTGTAACTTCTAATGATTTAGTGATGACAGGTAATATGGGCAACCGACGGCTTGCAGAACAATTGCCCTATGATTTCGTATACAGTCCGTGATGTGAATATATTTTGACCTCTTTTAGCAGGCTGTATTAATTGCATTTATTTTTTATAACTTCATAAAAAAATCTAATTATGCAATACACCGTTTACATTTTAGTAGTAATAGGAATTATTATACTGCTAAGCTCGTTCGTTACCGTTAAACAGGGCACCATTGCGGTAATTACCGTTTTTGGTAAGTACCAAAGGCTCTTAAGGCCAGGTTTAAATTTTAAAATCCCTTTAATAGAGCAGATTTATTCACGGATATCGATCCAAAACCGCTCCGTGGAGCTTTCTTTTCAAGCGGTAACACAAGATCAGGCGAATGTTTACTTCAAGGCCATGTTGCTTTATTCCGTAATTAACCAGGATGAAGAAACCATAAAAAATGTAGCTTTTAAATTCGTAGATGCGACCAACTTAATGCAGGCATTAATCAGGACTATTGAAGGTTCTATCCGTGCTTACGTAGCTACACAAAAACAAGCCAATGTACTGGCCCAACGTAATGAAATTGTGCTTCATGTTAAGGAGCAGATCGATCAGGTTTTAGATGGATGGGGTTACCACCTTCAGGATCTTCAGCTGAATGATATTACTTTCGACGAAGAAATTATGCGTTCAATGAGCCGTGTGGTAGCATCAAACAATTTAAAGGCAGCTGCCGAAAACGAAGGTCAGGCTTTATTGATCACCAAAACCAAAGCTGCGGAAGCTGATGGTAACGCGATTAAAATTGCTGCTACGGCCGAACGTGAAGCTGCTCAGTTACGTGGACAGGGAATTGCATTATTTAGGGAGGAAGTTGCAAAAGGTATGACCAATGCCGCGCATGAAATGCAGCAGGCTAACCTGGATACCTCTGTAATTTTGTTTACCATGTGGACCGAGGCCATTAAGCAGTTTGCAGAATATAGCGAAGGGAATGTAATCTTTTTAGATGGCAGTACAGAGGGAATGAATAAAACCATGAAAGAGATGATGGCCATGCAATTAAGTAAGCAGAATGACCCTGCCGGGAAGAAATAAACTATTTACCTCATAGGTTTGTTATGCTGCTAGATGTTACCATCTGACAGTAAATTAGATTAAAGATTAAATTATCTAGTGTTAGATAGAATATCTGATACCCCGAAACTATTTTAGACCTCATAGGTTTGATAGCCCCCTGCCTGTTAAACCTATGAGGTTTTTAAAAGACAAAAAGGCCGCTTTAGTTAAAACTAAAGCGGCCTTTTTTTGAATAACATTGTTTCTGAATTAATTATTCTTTGGCATTACACCTAAGTTCATTACATAGTTGCCGGATTGCTGCATAAAATCGCCCATTACTTTTAACGATTCATCTTCAATGAAATCGAAAGCATCCTGCTTGGTCACCTTATCTCCTTTTTTAAGGGCAGGTAAGCCTCTTAAAGCGCGTAACTCATTTTGTCTGGCCAGGGTTTTAGCTTCCTGGGCATCGCGTTCTGCCTTAAGTTTGGCTTCGTTCAAGGTTACCGAAACTTCTGCATCACGTTTTTTTAGGTCAGCCATATCCTGCTTAAGGTATTTGAAATCCAAAGAGTTTGCGATGCGCTGTTCACTATTTTTCATCAGCTGAGCTTTAACAGCGGCTAAATTGGCTACAGCCTTAAAGTTAGAGCTTGGAATTACATCCCAGGGCAAAGCAGAAGGCTCTGTATCTTCACCAATTTTATCCATTGGATATATAGAAGGGAAAATAACATCAGGTGTTACTCCTTTATGCTGTGTACTGCTACCCGCTACGCGATAAAATTTGGCCATGGTTAAATTGATCTGACCTAAATTAATATCTGCTGCACTCGTACTGCTGGGTGATGTTCCTATAGTTTTATCTTTGGATATTAAGCCTGCTAACCTTTGTAACATACCTGGGTTTACCAATTTGTTTAAATCAATGGAAGATTGAACAGTACCTTTTCCATAGGTTTGGCTACCCATAATAATACCGCGACCGTAATCCTGAATTGCTCCGGCAAAGATTTCAGAAGCAGATGCACTTAAACGATCTACCATTACACCAAAGGGGCCATCCCAGGCTACGCCACTGTTTTCATCTTCATCTACTTCAATTTTGCCACGCAAATCCTTTACCTGCACCACAGGACCTTTATCAATAAACAGGCCTGTTAGCGATATAGCTTCAACTAATGAACCCCCACCGTTTCCACGTAAATCCATCACAATAGCATTTACTTTATCGTAATTCTTTAACGAGTCGATCAGTTTTCTTACGTCGCGGGTGGTACTTTTGTAATTTTTATCGCCCGCATTTGCAGCTTTAAAATCAGCATAGAAGGCAGGCAGGGTAATGATTCCTACCTTAATGTCTTTACCGTTGCTGCTGATGGTTTTTACTTTTTTCTTGGCAGAAGTTTCTTCAAGTACAATTTTATCGCGCACCAATTCTACAATTACCGGTTTAGACGACATTTCTTTTCCTACCGGGATTACTTTTAAACGTACTTTAGTTCCTTTCGGACCTTTAATTTTAGCTACGGTGTTATCCAGTCTCCATCCCACTACATCAACAAACTCTCCGTCGCCCTGTGCTACAGCAATAATTCTGTCGCCAGCACTTAATTGCTTACCCTTAAAAGCAGGTCCGCCTGCAATGATCTCAGAAATTTTAACCACTTCATTCTCCAACTGTAAACGGGCACCAATACCTTCAAAGGAGCGCGACATATCTTCGTTAAATGCTGCAGCGTTGGTTGGATTGAAATAGTTGGTGTGCGGATCGATTGATTCGGTGAATGCATCCATTAAAATCTGGAAAACATCCTGATTGTTCATTTTAGAGGTTTGCGACTGTAAATTCTGGTAACGCTTGGTTAAAGTCTCTACGTTTTTTGCCTCTGGGGTTCCGGCCAGGTTAAGATTGATCAGCTCGTACTTAACCCTTTTTTTCCAGGTATCGTTTAAAGCTGTAGAAGAAACTGCCCAGGGTAATTTTTCCCTGTCGTATACATAGGTATCGTTTTGGTTAAAATCGAATTTGGTTTTAATCTGCGCCAGAGAATAACTGAAATAATCATTCAGTCTTTTGGCATACACATTATAGATGTAAAAAGGACCGCTCAGATCTCCGTTTTTAAAGTCATCATCCAGGGTATACCTGTACTTTTCAAATTCTTTGATATCAGATGCAAGGAAATAATTTTTGCCCTGATCCAATGATTTGATGTACCTATCCAAAATGATGGATGATATAGAATCGTTGATCTGGATTTTCTTGTAATTATAACTTTCGATCAGGTTCACAACTTCCTTGATCACAAGCTGCTGCTGCTGATCTGGCTTTATATTGGTAATCCCCTCAACTACCGGCTGAGGTTTAGGTGCGGCATGGCAGGCAAGTACAGCTCCGGTAAAAATTACAAAAAATATTCTCTTTAACATCTCTTTAAATGATTTAAAATCCATTTTCAATTCTATATAGCCAATATGATACCATTTTAGCAAAAAAACAAAAAAGAGACAGCATTATTACTGTCTCTTGTTAAAACTTTCTCAAATCTAGCTAAAAGCTTTTTATTTAACAATTTATTAGAGAAAACGTCAAGTGTTATTTTTTGTTTTATACAGTAGTCGAAATTTGACCAAATACAGACGTATTATGCCCATTAAAGAATTTAAAATGAAATTTTGAGGAAATTAAGCAAAGCTATTTTAGCTTGGATTTACCTTTTTCGCGGCTGTTTTGCTGGCAATCATTTCCCTGGCATCTTTGATCTGCGTTTTATACTGAGTGGTTTTGATCGAATTGGCCAGCCACTCGGCAGATTTTAAATCCCTTAGGGCAAGTGTAAAATCCTTCTTTTTGATTTTAACCTGAACAATACCCAGGATGGATTCGATATAGGCATTGTTACTTTTTAATTGTTTTGCCAATATGCCCTGCTGGGTGAAAAACCACATCGATTGGGTATATTTGGTATTGGCGAGGTAAACTTTACCCAAAAGGTTATAGGTATTCATTATACCAGTACGATTACCGGTCTTAGAATAATTCTTTAAGGCAACGTTTAAAAGGATTTGTTCTGCGTCGTTGTAGCGGCCTAATTGGTAGTGCATGTTGCTCATTTTAATGATGGCCTGCCCGTACCTGTTGAAATTCTTTACCGAGTTATACTCGAAAGCCGCTTTTCCAAATAATGTTAGGGCCTCGTTATAATCACCTTTCCGCTCTAAATCTTCTGCTTCTTCAAAAAAAGAATTCCCGTCTTCCAGATCAAATTTGGATACCGCTATATTGATAGCGCTACCTCCATTAGGTTCCTGGAATTCCGATTTGTCTGTGTTTTGAGCCTGAAGTTGTAATGATGCAAAAAGGCCGATTAAAGCCAGTACAATTTTGGTCATGCAACAAAAATAATACTTTAATTCTAATTTTAGCTAAATATCTGTAAATTAACATCAAAAGATGCCCAAACCATATAAGGATGCGAATCACAGTGGTATATTTCGCCATCAGCTGTGATGCCTATAACGCCTGCAAAGCCATCAAATGCCTTTAATTCGGCAAAAGATTTATCCGATGCATCTTTTAAAGAAAAGCCATCGGTAACACGCGTAACGATTTTAGCGGCTAAAGCACCGCTTACAATATCTTCGCCAACTCCTGTACATGAAATACCTGCATATTGATTGGCATAATTCCCTGCAACAGTTGCCGAATCACTTACACGGCAGGGTATTTCAAATCCCTTACCGCCCGTTGAGGTAGCCGCAGCTAAATTTCCATTTGCATCAAGGGCTACGCAACCCACTGTTCCTTTATTGTTTCTTTGGTTCAACTTTGCTTCATACTCAGCCTGGCGCTGTGGTGAAATGGGATTAAAATATTCAAAACCATTATTCCGGGCAAACTGCTGTGCACCCTCGCCACTTAAAACCCGGTCATCATAAGTTAAAAGTTGTTGAGCAACCTGGATAGGGTTTTTAACATCCTCTACATTGATCACACCACTGAATTTTTCGGTTTTGCCATCCATTAAGGCAGCACTTAACCTCACTTTTCCATCACTTTGGATCTGCGAGCCAATACCTGCATTGAACAACTCGTTATCTTCCAATAAAGCAACGGTATAAACTACAGTTTCTAAGGCAGTGTGTGTTTTCAGGTATTCGTGGCCAAGGCTAACAATCAATGCTAAAGCATCTTGTTTTGCTTTTTTGGTTTCCTGGTTGGTAGACGATTCGCTAAAGAAGCCACCATGTATGATAAGTTTCATTTTCTAATATCGAGATGTTAGTATCAAGTATTGAGATGTTCGTATCAAGGTACGAGATTTAAACCCTACGCCCTAAACCTTGATTTATAAGATTTGAGACACCAGGCCTTACACCCTAAACCCTATGCCTTAAACTATAGGCACAACCTTAGGATGGTGGATCACCAGGCTATGGTCATTTAAATCATAAACGTCGCCGTCGCACATTACGTGTACCACCATGTTTTTGATGGAAACCGGCTGCCCCATTTCTACGTCGGTTAAATTAGTATCGGCCATGTTGCGGCCATCAACCAAAATAACCATGCCCGAGCCAATGGCTTCCATGGTATGTCCATCAGATATGAAAAGGCCTGTATCTTCGCCAAGGCCAATGCCCAATATCCCAGGATTGCTGGCTGCGGCATATAATAAGCGTCCTATTCTGCCGCGCTGAACAAAGTGCGTATCTACAATAACATCGTCAATAAAGCCTAATCCACCGGTAATTTTAACTTCACCTTTAAGTAAGGCATCTTTACTGCTGCCCTGGTAAATCATGTTTTTGGAACTTGCCGCTGCCCCTGCAGATGTACCCGCAATTACCACAGGTTCATTTCTATATTTTTCCAGTAAAATCTGGTGGGTTTTTGTACCGCCAAAAATGGAAGAGAGACGGAGCTGGTCGCCACCGGTAAAAATGATGACCTCGGCTGCTTTGATACGTTCATAATTTTCATCAGAATTGGCCTCCTCACGATTGGTAATATTTAATACACCCAGGTTATGTACATCCAACTGTGCATAAGCTTTGATGTATTCTTCGCCAACTTTTTCGGGCATTAATGACGCTGTAGTAATGATTTCAAAACGTGATTGGGTATCCCTAACTGATTCAGTGGTAATCCTTTTTAAAATTCCACGCTCAAAAAAATTCATGTTTTCAGGTAGTCCGAATTGCGTTTCTGCGAAGCTACCGGTGTTTATTGCGCCACCAATGATGATGAGTTTACCTTTCGGAACCATTCTCTGTGTATATAATTGTATCAAAAAACCCAAATATATAGGCTTAAGATAAAAAATACGACTTTTTTTGTTAATAATATCCAATTTATTAACAAACGTTAAAGTAACCTAACCTAAAATTAACATAATAGTGCTTGAAAATAAAACAAATAGGTCTTAAAATTGATTTACGTAAATAGCAAGCCTAATTTCAAAATAAATGTATATTTTACAGTCATCAATTTCATGCTCAAAACTGAGTTAAGAAGGCTGTCTCAAATCCTTTATTATCATTAAAATTAACAAAACATTACATGAAGATATTAAACATACAAGTACTGAGGGGGCCTAATATTTGGTCGATTAACCGGAAGAAATTGATCCAGATGCGATTGGATTTAGAGGATTTAGAGCAAAAACCAACTAATGTTATAGAGGGCTTTAGCGAAAAGATAGAAAAACTTCTGCCGAGTATGTTTACGCACCGTTGCTCAAAAGGTGTTGAAGGCGGTTTTTTTACCCGTGTAAAGGAAGGTACCTGGATGGGTCATGTAATTGAGCATATTGCCCTTGAAATACAGACCCTTGCAGGAATGGACACAGGTTTCGGAAGGACAAGAATGACCAAAACCGAAGGCATTTACAATGTGGTTTTCAGCTACCTTGAAGAGAAAGTAGGTGTTTATGCAGCAGAAGCCGCGGTAAGGATTGCCGAGGCCTTAATCGACAATGTGGAATACGATTTAGAACATGATATCCGCAGGATGAAGGAAATCCGCGAACTGGAAGCTTTGGGGCCGAGTACCGCTTCCATTGTAGAGGAGGCGGTAAAAAGAAGTATTCCATGGATCAGGTTAAACAAAAGTTCGTTGGTACAATTGGGCTATGGCAAAAACCAGGTACGTTTTAGGGCCACCATGACCGAAAAAACCAGCAGCATTGCGGTTGATATAGCCAGTAATAAGGAAGAAACCAAACGTTTACTCACTGAAGCCGCTATCCCGGTAGCTTCAGGTGTAACCATTTCCAATCCTGATGATCTTGAGGCTGCGGTAAATAAAGTCGGCTTTCCATTGGTATTTAAACCTTTAGATGGCAACCACGGTAAAGGCGCGACCATTAATGTAAAAACAATGGAAGGTGCGGTTGCAGCTTTTGAATACGCCAAAAACTATTCTAGAAGGGTAATTATTGAAAAATTTATCACCGGGTACGATTTCCGTGTATTGGTGATCGATCATAAAGTGGTTGCCGCTGCACAGCGCGATCCGGCTCATGTGAGAGGCAATGGTATTCACACCATCCAGGAGTTAATTGATAAGGAAAATGAAGATCCGCGCCGTGGTTATGGTCACGAAAATGTGCTGACGGAAATTGCTGTTGACCGGGATACCCTTGATTTACTGGCCAAAAAAGAATATACATTAGAAACGATTCCTGAAAAAGGAGAGATCGTTTACCTGAAATCGACTGCTAATTTAAGTACCGGAGGTACTTCTATAGATGTTACCGATATTGTACATCCACAGAATATTTTTATCTGCGAAAGGATTTCGAGGGTGATCGGACTGGATATTTGTGGTATCGATATCATGGCACAGAATCTTACCCAGCCTTTAACCGAAAATGGCGGGGTGGTTTTAGAAGTTAATGCTGCCCCTGGTTTCAGGATGCATCTGGCACCTAGCGAAGGTTTGCCGCGTAATGTTGCGGCGCCGGTGATTGATATGCTTTATCCACAGGGTAAATTATCGCAGATACCAATTATTGCTGTAACCGGAACAAACGGAAAAACCACTACCACCCGCTTAATTGCACACATTATCCGCAGTAACGGTAAACGTGTAGGCTTTACCACCAGTGACGGGGTTTATGTACACAACACCATGCTGATGAAAGGCGATACCACTGGTCCGGTAAGCGCAGAATTTATTTTAAAAGACCCAACAGTTGAGTTTGCAGTTTTAGAAACTGCCCGTGGTGGGATTTTAAGGGCCGGATTAGGCTTCAATGCCTGCGATATCGGCGTAGTAACCAATATTCAGGAAGATCATCTAGGTATTTCTGACATCCACAATCTCGACGATCTAACCCGAGTTAAAGCGGTTGTAATTGGTGCGGTACGCCGTAAAGGCTGGGCCGTATTAAACGCAGATAATGGGTATTGCGTTCGCATTGCTAAAGATGCCCGTTGTAATGTTGCTTACTTCAGTATGGATGAAAACAATCCCGTTATTAAAGAACATTGCAAGAAAGGTGGAATAGCAGCGATTTATGAAAACGGATTTATTACCATCAAAACCGGCGATTGGAAATTAAGGGTCGATAAGGCCACACACATTCCGCTAACTTTTGGCGGTTCGGTAAACTTCATGATCCAAAATGTACTCGCCGCTACTCTGGCAGCTTATTTATGGGGCTATAAACCTGAAGATATCCGTTTATCGTTAGAAACTTTTATCCCCTCGGCAGCTCATACACCAGGAAGGATGAACATTTTCAGGTTTAAAGATTTTAAAGTTCTGGTAGATTTTGCACACAATCCTGATGGATTTAATGGCGTGAAAGCTTTCTTACAGGGTGTAGAAGCCACCGAACATGTGGGCATTATTTCGGCAACCGGCGACAGAAGGGACGAAGATATTATTGAAACTGCCCGTATTTCTGCACAGATGTTTGATAAAATTTATGTTTGTCAAGAGAAATATTTACGTGGCAGACAACAACAGGATCTGGTTGATCTATTGATCAAGGGTATCAGGGAAATTGATCCTGATAAAGAGATCATCGTAAACAATAAAAGTACCGAATGTTTAAGGATAGCGATTGAATCGGCTCAAAAAGGTTCTTATTTAACCATTTTAAGCAATACGATCGATAATACGATACAACGTGTTACCGAACATTTGGATAAGGAACTGGAAGCATAACTTTTCGTCATTTCGAGCGAAATGAAATGAGGCCGAGAACCCGTAGGCTCAGCGAAGCTAAATCTGTCTAGATAGATCTCTCCATTCCGCGTTGCTACAGTCGAGATGACGGCTACAATAAAAACCCTCCTTTGATTTATAAATCAAAGGAGGGTTTTCTTTTATTATATTTGCTTAATTAAGCCTGGATGTCACGTAATCTTTTGATTTCATCGTGAGATGTTCTTAACGATGCTTTTTGATCAGAAATTAATTCTCTGATGTTTGAAGGAAGATCTTCCTCCTCTAAGGCCATTTTATATGCATTTTGTGCAGCGTCTTCTCCGAACTCGCAGTTATTTAATACTGTTTTACGGTCATGACCAGTGAAAATGGCTTTTACGTCCATCCAGGCTCTGTAAATTTTACCAGAGTTGGTAGTTCCTGTTTCTATCTCTTCTCCCAGGGCGCTTACTTCCGTAGCCAAAGCCAATTTGTATTTATGACTTTGGTCAATCATATTCAGGAATAGCGATTTCAGATCTGCATCTTCGTCTTTTAATTCCTGACGGGCTCTTTCATAACCTTCAATACGGTCGTTATTAATCTGGATCAGGTCGTTTAATACTTCTGCCGTTGCTGTTGTTGTTTTCATGTTGTTATTTTTTATAGTTTCGATGTATAAAAGCAACAAGGCCTATCAAAAAAAGGTTTGTCATTTTTTTAATAGCTCACAACAGGCAGGAATATCAGCTTTATTTTTTTGAGAAATACTGGGCCAGTTTTTCTTTAACGAAACGGCGCACACGGGTTACCATGTTACCTTTACGTTTGGCTAAAAATGATTTGATGGCTTTGTAAGCCACCGCATCTTCTTTAATTATGGTAGGAAATTCGACAATTGGCTTTGGATTGATGATGACGTTATAAATATCGTTAATTCCTGAGTGCACTCCTGTACCGTCATGCCCGATATTGTTTACCAGCGACTGTGACGGATTAAGTGTTAAGCCGCCTTTTAAGAAAATAGAAGCATACCACCTGATGGCCCAGCTATTATTTTTTCCTTTCTTGAATTCCAGCATCTGCTTCCAGAAATTCATTTTATTATCAATGGAGAAAGCGGCTTTTTTCTTTTTATCAAACTGTTTTAAAAGGATATCGATATCGGGCTCGAAGTTTTTCCAGGCCCTTCCCCAGGTTGCCCATCCCCAGCTGGTGGCCGCCCTGTAAAAAAACGACTGTGAGAGTTCTTCTGCCTTTAAAGGATACATATAAGCACCAATGTGCATTACTTTTTCTTCTTCCCTGTAGCGGTTTAGTGCTTCGTTGAAATATTGCAAAGTGTGCGGAGAGGTAACCAGATCATCTTCAAAAACAATCACCTGATCGTATTCTTTAATTAACTGCGTAACGCCTGCAATTACGGAATTGGCTAAACCTGCGTTATCCGCCCTCTCGATTACTTTAACTGATTTAAAACCCTTGGTTTTATTGATGATTTTCCTTACTTCAGCCACATTTTCTTCATCACGAATGGTTTTTGCTCCATCAGAAAAGATATACAAATGGCTTTCGGCAGCCAGCTCGTTCTGTTGCAGGAATTTTAACGTACGCTCGGTATGCTGCGGACGGTTATATACGAAAAGTGCTATGGGCGCAACGTTTTGCATGTTTGTTTTTACCATTAAAGGAAGATCAGGTTTTTAAGTACCTTACCCTAATTTATTTGCCATATAAGGCAAGTGAGTTCCATTTAAGTTATCAGTGGACAATATTAAGAAATTGATTCATATATTTCATTCACATATGTTTTCTGCCCTTCTGAAAAGATATGCAAACAATTAAAATTTATCATTAGTCCAAGAGGTAATTTTAGTAGCTTCATATAAGTTAAAAGCTGGGCTACATGGATTGGTGCAATGTTTTCAACAGCCTTAAATTCAACGACCAGGGAATCTTCAATTAATAAATCACACCTTAGTTCTGAATCAAATATTAACCCTTTATAATTTATGGGGATAATAAGCTCAGATTTGAAATTAATATTTCTGATTTCTAGCTCGTGGATCATGCATTTATGATAAGCGCATTCTAAAAGCCCCGGGCCTAATGTTCTGTGAACCTCAATAGCTGCTCCGTTTACCTTGTAAACTAAGTTCTTTAAGTAATTTCTAGTTAATAACATTTTTTATTTATTAAATAATTAACTAGGGATGATTTTAACAGAATTTAATTTCTATTGCAATATAGTTGAAATTAAAGTTTGGTGATAGAGCAATTTCACTTATATTTTCTTTTATTCCTTATATGGTTAAATGGCCTTAATAAAACTTCATTCATTGAATTGAGATAAAGTAATCTGGCAAGTTTCACCATATAAGAAGTTTAAGGTTCATATAAGTTTGGATAATCTTGCTTTCAATACCCCCATTTAGTTCCTAAAATATCTGCAGGTTATGATCTGATTTTTGGGTTAATACAGTGTAGGCATTTGCAAATTGTTCCTGTTTTTTTCTTCCGAACAGATTGCCCAAAGTTTTCTTAATGCGGTATTCGAGTTCAATTTTTAAGTTCTTTGCAAATGTTTTTGGCGCCTTTCTATTGATAAATTCGTTAAATTTTACGGTTTCTGGAGCAGTTATCGAAATTTTATCTTCTAGAATTTCCAATCCTTCACTCTGTAGCAAAAACCTTAAAGATGTTGGCGTATACATGTTGATATGACCATAATCCAAAAAGTGTTTCATCCTTTGATCCACACCGTAGCGGTAATCTTTTGGCACTTCTACCACAATATATTTAGCAACTCTCTTTAGTTCGCGGATCAGGATTCTTTCGTGTTCTACATGTTCTAAAACATGTGCAAGGATAATCAGGTCGAAAGTATCATCTCCGTAAGGAATTTTATAGCCATCAAAAGTCTGAACCTCTTTTAAGCTTGCAAGATTACGTTCTTTAATAATTTCGACACCACTTTGCGCAATTTCCAAAGCATAAAGCTCTGGTGCAAAATGCCATTCGTTTAAAAAATGTAAAATACTGCCATCGCCTGCGCCAACCTCCAGCACTTTTTTTGGTTTCAGTCCTTTGCAAACATCAACAATATTCTGGGCCTTATATTTGGCGCCAAGCATTCGCCAGGCCACATCACTGTTGGTATAAAAATTATCGTATGCTGTTTTTACTTCTTCGCTTAACATGCTTCCAATTGTATTAAATACCTAAACAATTATCCTGTTTATAGAAAACCGAAGTTGCTTTTTCGTAAAAAAGTCCGGGTGAAATTCCACTAAAACTGATTTCTTTAAATCCCTGTTCTTTTAACAGCACACGGGCTGGTTGATACACTTCGCGCTCGCTGTCGTCCAAAACCAGCACTCCATTTAAGGAAAGTGCTTCAATACTATATTTACAACAGTTTACACGATCGCGGCCATCTACAATAATAATATCGAATTTGCGGTTAAGCAAAGTTGCTTTTTTAGCGTACTCTCCATCCTTTTCCAGCTCGCAAAATATCATTTCTGCATTGGCCGGACTTGTGTTTTTTACATTATCGTACCAGTTTTTATCGTGTTCTACCGAGGTAACCGAACCTGCCCGCTCTGCATAAAATAGTGTAGAACTGCCCGATCCATATTCGAAAATATGCTGCGTTTTGTTGATCCGTTCCTTAATGAAATCGATGAAAGAATAAGTTACCCAGGGCAATGCCTTTCCGTTTCCATCTACGGCCTGTTTTTTGTCAAAGGCTGTAAACCAGCCAATGCTGCTTAAATATCCTTTATGTCCGTATGATAATAATGCTTTAAGCCTGTTTGGCTTAGCAATTAATGTTGTTAATGCTTTAAGAGTACTCAACGTTTAAATATTTTTTGAAATGCTGTAACCAAAAGTAATGATTTTAACATCATTATACCTTGTTGCCTCGTTTTAGGAATTAATAAAAGATAAAATGCCGAACTGGCACAGGCAATGAGGGTGGCGATTGAGGCACCAACACCCGCGTATAGCGGTATTAACCAAAGGTTTAGCAGAATGTTGATCAGTGCTCCGAAAGCAGTGCGATAAAAGGAAATCTTTGTAAACCCTTCGGCCAATAAATATTGGGAGCTGGCACTTCCTAAAAATACAAAAACACCAGACCAAATGTGGATTGGCAGCATGTGTTCTGCACCTACAAAGCGGTTGTCGTAAATGATGTGAATAATAAAAGTTGAAGCAAAAGTAATAATGACCGCAACAGGTAAACTTATGGCCACCAATAAGTCGTACAGGTTTTGTAATCGTTTAACATAACGCTCCTGATCAGTTTTTCGAGCATTTATTAAAGCTGGAAAAACAGAGGTAACAATAGCCACCGGAATAAAATACCAGGCTTCGCTAATTTTAGCCACTGCACTGTAAATACCAACGGCGCTGCTTCCTTCGGTTTTTAACATAACCTGGTCTATCTTCATGTAGATCGATACCATCACCGCCGATAATATTAAGGGAGCCGATTGTTTTAAAAGTGATTTTGCTCGAGCCCGCTTAAAATGCCAGTTGAACAGGTTAAAGCCTTTGCTTTGATAGAGCAAAACCAGGCCTAAGGCTAGAATAAAACCGTCAAAAACCAATGCCCAGGCGAACCATATAACCGGCATGTTTAAAATAACAAGCAATATTTTAACAAGTGCTGAAAGAATTACACAGATATTTTGAATATGGACTACGTATTTAGATTGTACCTGCGATTGGAAGTAGGAATCGATTACGTTAAATGATTTAAAAAATGCAGCGAAAGAGAGTAAGGCGACCACATAAGTTAACGGTTCGCCGGGATTGTTGGATAATTTATGAAATATATAATATAAACCTACCGAAACAGGGATCAGCAGCAGGTTAACACCCAGCCTTAGCAATAAAGATGTCCCTAAGATTTCGTCTTTTTTTGCCGGGTCGTTCAGAATTTCCCTAATGATAAAGGTATCGAGGCCTAAAGCGCCAATGGCTGCTGCAATTGCGGTAAAGGCATCAGCAAAACTTAAATCGCCGAAAGAAATTGGTCCCAGGAACCGGGCAACCACAAAGCCCACAACCATGCTCAGTATTTTTCCGAACATCAGCCATCCCGTATTTTTTAAATACTTGTTAAATGCTTCCTCATCAAAACCTTTTATGGCGGGTAATTTCATCAACGCAAAGATGTAAAAAAATGT
Organism: Sphingobacteriaceae bacterium; assembly: GCA_017745075.1. Taxonomy (GTDB): domain Bacteria; phylum Bacteroidota; class Bacteroidia; order Sphingobacteriales; family Sphingobacteriaceae; genus Pedobacter. The sequence continues at coordinate 38,852 of JAGIAD010000013.1, forward strand.
GCGTTAAGTAGGGTACTCTAAATTCAAATATTTTTATGGTCTATTTCGCCATTAGCCTTCACTTTTTGTTTCCAGGGCTTTTGTTTCGGTAGTTTTGGTTTCGGGAGCTGGAATTGGTGCCGGGTTTGCAACCGGAGCAGGTTTGCTGTTCAGAGGTGCACCAACAGCAATATCGCACCTGTGGTTGGGCTGGCCGTGAGGTGGGTTTAAACCTTTACCTACTTTTACACCCGATACCTGTGTAACTGCGGGCTGGCTGGTGGTAACCACTTGCGTTGGTTTACTATCTAAAGGTGCGCCAACGGCTATATCACATCTATGACCTGGCTCGCCATGTTTAGGGTTTAGTTTTTTCCCTGAAGTATTTACAACAGCCGGCGCTGGTACAGGTGTTGGCTGTGGATTTGCATTTTGTTGAGGCTGCGCCCTTGCTGTAGAATTTAATGGAGCGCCAACGGCCAATGCGCAGGTATGCCCAGCCTCACCATGCGGCGGATTGAAAATAAGATTGCTTTTTGTACTTGCAGCTGGTGTTGCCGCTATTGTATTACCTCTCTGCAGTCCCTGCATTCCTGTAGGTGTTGGAATCATGACCTGACCGGGTTCTTTTTTTTTGCCATTGCAGGCGAAGCATAAAGCAATGGCTAACAGATAAAAAGCGTTCTTCATGAGGGTTGAGGGTTAAGTATTACCCAAATATGGCGAAATTAATTTACGCTTGAAAACTCTTTTCTATTCTTTCTAATTGTTTGAGGTGGTGTTTTAAATGGATTTCAATAAACCTTAACCACTGTTTGGCATTTAAATAACCCAACCTGGGGTGCTTGATTTTACAATTGGCGTTTGCTAAACCCACCGAGGGATAGTTGTCATCTAAAGCTTCTTCAAATTCCAAAATAAGATCAAGGGCTTCTATTTTGCTGATTTTTTTTACCCGGCCGGCCAGTCTTTCAGGCATTTTATATTGCCGTGCCGGTGGCAACGCACCTAATAACAAAATGAGCCTGACAGCAAAGGCAGTTGGTTTATCCTCTCCCTTACCTTTTGCTGCATGATCTACAGCCCTGAGCGATAGCAGGCTCGAATCGAAAATATGCGAATATACCTCGCTGTAACTCCAGCCAGCTATAGGTGGTTGCTGCTGAAAAACATCGTCAGCATAAGCAGATAGTTTCGATTTATAGGCATCAACAGTCCTATGTATCGATGCCTTTATTTTTGCAGCCCTCATATCATAAAGATAAGCTGAATTACTGGTTCTCCAAGAATTTTAAAAATTCATCTTTATAATTGAAGAATTCGAAAGTTTCTGCGAGGGTAAAATAATTTTGCGGATCGAGAACGGTTTGGTAGAGGGTTTTGGCGGTTTTTAGGCGTTCAACATCGAAAGTAAACGTTTTGAGAATGAGTTTGCATTGACTGCTGGAAAATGAAGCTTTCTTGTTTACAGCATTGATTAACCTTACCCTTTCATTATCAAAACTCAAATTTTTATAATTGGCATAAAATTCCTGAAAAGCCTCCGGAGATAATAATCGGTAAGTCAGATCTGGTTGCGGCAGCACTGGTGGAACAATCCCTGTATTGTAATCTCCGGTGTATCCATCAAAATCGTCGAGCATGTACTGCCTGTTCCGAAAGATATTCAGTTGTTTCAAAGTAATTAATTCATTACCCTCTAAGCTTAAAACAAGCCTTTGTTCCGGGATCACGCTGATTCTTTGTTTTAAGATTTCTGTATTGCCCTGAAAAATAGAGAGTACTGGTGTAGAATTGTAGACATCGTAAAAACGGAACCTACCTTTGGCCGACGAAACAAGTTCTTCGTCCAGATATACGTTGAACTTGCCCGGATTAACGATTTCTAGGAAAACTTCGGCAGATCTGTAGTTGTTTTGAGCGAAAGTTAGGGTAGCAAATAACATTGCCAGCCCTAAAAAGATGGTTGTTTTCATTTTAATTATGGTTTCATTTGTGTGTGTGCCGAATTAATGCCAAACAAATGCCAAAACCTAACAAAAAAGAGATGGTATTAAAAAAGTTTCAGTAATTCTTCTAAATGAACGATCTGCTGTTTTACATCTTGGGGTTTTTCTTTTTGCAAAGGATTAAAAAAAATGGCCTCGATACCAAAATTTAATGCACCATAAATATCAGCTTCCAAACTATCGCCAATCATGATACTTTCTTCTTTTAAAGCCTTTGCTTTATCCAATGCATATTCAAAAATGATGGGATTGGGTTTGTTTACGCCCACATCTTCAGAAATAATTACATTTTTAAAATATGGATTCAGGTTAGACAGGTTCATTTTGGTTAAGGTAGTTTCCTTAAAACCATTAGAGATGATATGAAGGGTGTATTTTTGTTGCAAATAAGCGAGTACATTTTCTGCCCCTTCGAACAGGTTGGTTTTAGTAGGCGAAATATTTACATAATCGTCCTCAAACTGATGAGGGACGGCATCAGGATGTACACCCAACTGAATAAACGTTTTGCTAAAACGCTCCGATCTTAAAAAGTCTTTGGTAATTTTACCCAGGTGGTAATCGGCCCATAATTGATGATTGTTCTCGGTATAGGCCGTAATGAACTGGGCACAGGATTTAAGGCCAAGTTCATCCAGTTTATAAGTATGATAAAGTTCATTTAATGTTTCTTCGGCATTGCGGTCAAAATCCCAGATGGTATGGTCGAGGTCGAAGAAAATATGTTTTTTCATTTGTGATGTTTTTCACAAAGGTAACTTAATGATGCCTGATTTATAAATATTCTCCTGCCTTTGCGTTAATCTCCTCAATAAGTTCTTCATCCATATACTGATAATCGTCTGGAATATCCAGCACAATAATATCCTTTTCATAGCTCTCTTGAGGGAAATGTTCCACAATTCTTTGTTTATGTTTTTTCTCCATCACAAAGATCAGATCAGCCCAAATGATCAACTTTGATGTGATTTTAATCCTTGCCGATGGTGCTGTGCCAGCTGAACGGACCTGATGCTCGGGGTGGTTCTTGTAAATCGTTTCGGCAGTAGCGCTACGCCATTTATTTCTACTGCATACAAAGAGGATATTCATTTTATATTGAATATTGCACGACTCCTGATCTAAGACTTGGGATTGGAAACTAACTTAAACTTTCTCCCCATAAGCTAAATCACCGGCATCGCCTAACCCGGGAACAATGTAAGATTTGCTGGTCATTTCCTCATCAATGGCACCCAGCCAAAGTTTGGCTTTAGGCAGGTTGGCACGAACATGGGCAACGCCTTCTGTACTGGCTATCGCTGCAACGATATGAAGTTCTTCAATTTTGTAGCGGTTAATCAATTCTTTACAGCACATTACCATGCTCTGTCCGGTTGCCAGCATAGGATCGGCCATAATCAATACCTTACCATCCAAATCGGGGGTAGAAATATAATCCATCTGGATCACGAAATCGCCGCCTTTTTCTACTTTTCTGTAAGCAGAAATAAAACAGCACTCAGCCCTGTCGAAAACATCAAGCAAACCCTGTTGCAGAGGTAATCCGGCTCGTAATATAGTAGCCAGAACGGGTTGTTGTGCTAAAACTTCGCAAGGCGATACGCCTAAAGGAGTGGTGATATCTTTGGTATCATATTTTAACGATTTACTGATTTCATAGGCAAAAAAACCACCAAGCCTTTCCAGGTTTTTACGGAAACGCATCGAATCTTTCTGGATATTTTCGTCCCGTAGCTCCGTAATAAAAGTATTGGCAATAGATTTTGTTTTGCTTAAATCAAAAATCATCATTCTTAGGTTTCAGGTCTGATAAATTTAATCCCGGTATGGGTTTAATGGTTAAAATTAATCAATTTCCTGAATAACTGAGCATTTGGATAAAGAGCAGATTCAGTTTTTTATATTTAGGCAGATCTGATAAACTTTTTAAATTCCAGCAACTGTAAAAAGTTCCATTTACCACCTTAACCGCATCTATATACTGGTGCAGGATTTTCACTGCTGAGTCTTTAGTTAAGTATTGAAAAACATCATCAGTTAAACAATAAGAATTTACCACTAAAGGAGTTACTTTTTCGAGCTGTAGGTCGTACCAGTTAAATGGTGTGCAGGTTCCGGCCCTAAAGCCCGGTACGTTGCTATAACCCATAGAATAATCGACGGTAATACCTGAATTGAGAATGTTCAGATAGCAGATTGGAAATTTTAATGTTTCCAATTGCTGACTGGTTAAGGGAATTGCAGCCGGATGGCTTTTTTTGAGTTTTACCAGTGCTTCTTTAATTTCGTTCATTTTCTGCTTGTTGCTGGCACAAGGCCTTAACAAGCCAACAGAATGATCCTTAAAATGCCTGGAAACGCCATTAATTTTAATGTAATCCATCGGCACATTTGGAAAATCGATAAAATAGAGGGGCTTATTTTTTTTAGTGCCGACGATTTTATTTACTTTTTCCAGTACCTGCTCATTATTTAACCCGATTCCGGTTAGCCTATCGAATTTCGAACTCAGGTAATTATTCTCTTTCTTAAAAAGCGCACTAAAAATAAATTTTGTCCGGTTTAAAAATCCCTTGGGTAAGCCTGGTAAAATATTAAAATGAATGGTAGGTTGGTGGAGGAATTTCTTTTCATTAAACTTAAAGCATGGATATTTCTTCTTGATGATGCTTTTAATCATCAACGCCCACTCATCAATAACAGGTTTATCCAAAACCTTCCATTTATGCTGAAAGCTTTTTGAAGGCTTAAATTCTTCTTCTGTATTTTTTTGGTGCAGGTATTCCTCATAACGGCTCAGCATAAAAAAGGAGGCCGCAAAAACATCAAAAGGCAAAGCAGACTGCTCTACCGGAAAAGGAACAACATACCCGCCAAACGAAATGGTTTTTGGCTTAAATTCTTCCAGCTTATTGGAAAAGAGCAAAGTGGAACTTTTAAAAAAAAGCTCATCGCCTAATCGGTTATTACCATAACTGATCTTGGCCTGTTCGCTCTGCAGAAAATACTGACTATTCCCTGTAAATTCTATTTCTGCCTTAAGGATATCCTTAAAAATAAAATTAAAGATATACTTTATCCTGGGGGTTAATATATCGGAGAAGATGATTAGATGCATAGCTTATTTTAACAACACGGGATTTAAAAAAAGATGACAAGAAATATTTCTCAGCTTATATTAACCTAATATAGCTTTTTAAAATTAACTGTAATTTAACATTTGAACGATTAATTAATACAAAAATTACAATTAAAAGTTTGCTATGAACTTCTTTTCAGGGTATAGTATTTTGGTGCTTTTGCGGATGCTGCCCTTTACAACATGTACGATACTCATCTGGTCATCGAACAGGTCGTATAAAATAGTATCGTTAACCTCAACCGACTTTATAACAGGTATTTTCTCAACTTCGAGATAGATATTGGTCGCTTCATGATCAATTTCGAACCCGATATAATTCATTGAAACAGCCTTTCCATTGGCTTTTAACTGCAAATGTGAGAGCAGGTATTTTTTTACCAGTTCATCCATTTCTGTTTTCATATTCCCATTGCTTAAATCGATTTTCTGCTTATACAGTTTCGCTAAAATGGTTTCAAAATCATCTGAAAAAATCCTGCAGCTTACTTCCAGGCTTTTATCCTTGGCATTAAAATTTATTTCGGTGGTGCTTACATGCAAAGGGTGTTTTATGCCGGCCTTAACAGAATAGCAGGCGCAGCACAAGAGCAAAATGATATATTTTATTTTATACATTAGTATTAAGTTATAATAAACAAAGTTATGACATAAAGTTTAAAGCAAATAATCGCTTCCAATAATGCAAGAAACAGTAACAAATTTGGTATTTATTGCTTTAAATGAATGATATTTGGGCTTTTTACAATTAAAAACATAATTTTAAATGTTTTAAACCATTTAACTTCAATAGTTAGCCTATTATTTCATGCCATTGCAGGATTTTATCTTTTATTTTAAACTAGGTTGGGAACATATTATAAGCCTCGATGCTTTGGATCATCAACTTTTTATTTTGGCATTGGTGGCTATTTACAGTTACGTCAATTTAAAACAGGTGCTGATATTGGTTACGGCCTTTACCATCGGCCATTCACTCACCTTACTTTTAAGTGTATTGGATATTATTCGGTTTGATAGTAAATGGATAGAATTCCTAATTCCCTGCACCATTGTAATAACTGCCATCAGCAATTTTTTCAGGAAGAATTTCTCCTTAAAATCAATTAAGATCAATTACTTTTTGGCATTGGGTTTTGGATTGATCCACGGTATGGGCTTCGCCAATTCGATCAGGATCATGCTGGCAAAAGACCAAAACATTGGCTGGGGATTATTCGGCTTTAATGTAGGGCTTGAGGCCGGACAGGTTTTTATGGTAATGATCATTTTATTGATTACCTTTTTCATTTTTAACTATACCCGCATCAAACGCCTGAGCTGGGTTTTATTTATATCTGCAGCCGTATTCAGCCTGGCTTTAAAAATGGCTCTGGAACGAATCCCTTTTAACTAACATCATAATGAATAAACTGTTTACTTTAACTGGCTTACTACTTTTTTCAGGTAGCTTAGCTTTTGCCCAAAATATTCAGAATAACCCTGGTAGCAACCACGGGAACAAATTTGAACAGTTGGGTACTATTTTACCAACACCTAATGAGCAACGTACGGCCAGTGGCGCGCCTGGTGTTAAATATTGGCAGCAACGTGCCGATTACAATATTAAATGCGAGCTGGATGAGAAGAACCTGTTACTCACCGGATCTGAAACCATCACCTATACCAATAATTCTCCTGATCCGTTAACCTATATCTGGTTGCAGCTTGATGAAAATGAGCATAGTACAGATAAGAACGCAAACTATCAGGATGCTACCAGAATGCCTATCTCAGCCACAACCAAAACTCTCGATCAGTTAAGTACAACAGCAAACAATGGCAATGGAGTCAACATTGTGAAATTAACGGATGCAACAGGTAAAAACCTAAAGTACACGATTAATAAAACCATGATGAGGGTTGATTTATCCGTTGCTTTAAGAACAGGCCAGAAATTGATCTTCAACATTGATTGGAACTATAAAATTACAGACCGGATGTCGGTTGGTGGCCGTGGAGGTTACGAATATTTCCCGGCTGATGGGAACTACCTGTTTACCATGACCCAATGGTACCCACGTTTATGTGTATACAGCGATTTTCAGGGATGGCAGAACCACCAGTTTACCGGAAGAGGCGAGTTTGCCTTAACCTTTGGTGATTTTAAAGTGCAGATGACGGTCCCGGCCGATCACCTGGTAGGCTCAACCGGAGAATGTATAAACTACAGCGCGGTATTAAGTCCAACCCAGTTAAGCCGGTATAATGCGGCCAAAACGGCTTCGGCTCCGGTAGAAATCCAGACTTTAGCAGAAGCTAAAGCGGCGGAAACTAAAAAATCCACAGCTAAAAAGACCTGGGTTTTTAATGCTAACAATGTGCGCGATTTCGCCTGGACTTCTTCACGCAAGTTTATCTGGGATGCAATGCCTCAAAAAATACAGGCCAATAACAATACCGTAATGTGTATGAGCTTTTATGGAAAAGAAGCCTATAACCTTTATAGCAAATTTTCTACCCGTGCAGTAGCCCATACCATTAAAACCTATTCAGATTTTACCATCCCTTATCCATATCCGGTTGCCCAGAGTATTGAGGCAGCTAATGGAATGGAATATCCGATGATCTGCTTTAACTATGGCCGTACAGATACTGATGGTACATACAGCGAAAGCACCAAAAATGGAATGTTAGGGGTAATTATTCACGAGGTTGGGCACAACTTTTTCCCGATGATTGTAAACAGCGACGAGCGCCAGTGGACCTGGATGGATGAGGGTTTAAACTCTTTTGTTGAATATTTAACAGAAGAACTTTGGGATAATAAATTTCCAAGCAAAAAAGGGCCGGCTTATACCATTGTAGATTACATGAAACTGCCAAAAGATGAGCTTGAACCAATTATGACAAACTCTGAAAACATTGCGCGTTTTGGCCCTAATGCTTATTCGAAACCGGCTACAGGTTTAAATATCCTTCGCGAAACCATTATGGGCAGAGAACTTTTCGATTATGCATTTAAAGAATATGCCAGAAGATGGGCCTTTAAACATCCTGAACCTGCAGATCTTTTCCGTACAATGGAAGATGCCAGTGGCGAAGATTTAGATTGGTTTTGGCGAGGCTGGTTTTATGGAACAGATCCCTGCGATATCTCATTGGATAGTGTGGAATTTGCTAAAGTCGATTTTCCTAAGGATGTTCCTGCGGCAAGAGCGCGGATGGTTAAGATTGATAAACCTGCTGTAAATGCTTTTGAGGATATTTCAAAAATCAGAAACCGCGAGGATAAAAAGATCAGCTTTTATGTAGATAAGAATACTGCAGCTCAGGATTTTTATTATAAATACGACAGGGGGATGGTGAGCGTTGATACTACTGTGGCAACCAAAACGGAGAGTAATTTGCCCATAGAAGTAGTCCCTTCTGATGAGCAGGATAAATATAAAAATAAATTCCTTTATGAGTTAAGTTTCAGCAATAAGGGCGGTTTGGTGATGCCAATTATTGTGGAGTTTACCTATAAAGATGGCACCAAAGAAATCGACCGCATCCCGGCGCAGATTTGGAGACATAATGAATTGAAAACGTCTAAGTTTTATGTAAAGGATAAAGAAATAGCTTCTATTTTGATCGATCCGTTGCGCGAAACGGCCGACATCGATACCAGCAACAATAGCTGGGGCGGTAAAGCTAAGGAAAGTAAATTTAGAGCTTACAAAGCAAAAGCCGGCGGTGCAGTTAGGGGCCAGTCGGTTGGCAAAAACCCAATGCAGCAGGCTGCAGGTAAATAATAAGAAATCCCCGTTGAGTTCAGCGGGGATTTTTTTATTGAATTTCTGGAAGGATATTTAATAGAAAATGCCTAAGATTCGTGACTACAATATGGTTATTGCCGGCATCTTTTAGCTGGCTTCGCGACCGTGTAGCTAGATTTTTTGTAATTAACATGTGCAAATTAACCTAGTAAATCAAAAGTTAAACTTTCGATTTACTAGGTTGTGTGCTTTAAATGGCGTGGGTGCGTGTTCAAGAAAACGGATAATTTTTTTTAAAAGCTTTATCTCAAGCTGTTTTTTCAATCTATCCACACAAAATTACTTTTCGATGGTTGAATAAAGCATGCTAAATCGTTTAGCATTATAAAAATTTCAGTAAATTTGGGTACCGATGAAATTTAAAATCACCTCAGAATATAAACCTACCGGAGATCAGCCAAACGCCATTAAACAATTGGTTGATGGAGTAAACGCCAACGAACATTATCAAACTTTATTAGGCGTTACCGGATCAGGAAAAACCTTTACCATAGCCAATGTAATTGAGCAAACCCAGCGGCCGACACTAATTTTAAGCCATAATAAAACTTTGGCCGCACAGCTTTATGGCGAGTTTAAGAATTTCTTCCCCGAAAATTCTGTCAATTACTTCGTTTCTTATTACGATTATTATCAGCCCGAAGCTTTTATAGCGTCCAGTAATACCTATATTGAAAAAGACCTGAGTATTAATGAGGAAATCGAAAAATTACGTCTGCGCACCACATCGTCTTTAATGAGTGGCCGACGCGATATCATTGTAGTATCGTCTATTTCCTGTATTTATGGTATGGGTAATCCCGAAGATTTTTCCAAAATGGTGTTCCGTTTTGGCGTTGGGCTCAGGATTTCACGCAATGCTTTTTTACATAGCCTCGTAGAAATTTTATACTCGCGCACCACAACAGATTTTAAACGTGGAACATTCAGGGTTAAAGGCGATACCGTTGATGTTTTTCCGGCTTACCTTGACCACGCTTATCGCATTTCGTTTTTTGGCGACGACATTGAAGAACTTTCGACTATCGACCCGGTATCGGGCAAGACCATCGAAAAATTAGAAGACATGGCCATTTATCCGGCCAACCTTTTTGTTACGCCTAAAGATCGTTTTAATGCCTCTATCTGGGGTATCCAGGAAGAATTAGAAGTTCGAAAAAACCAGTTAATTGCCGACAGGCATCTGCTGGAAGCCAAGCGTTTAGAAGAAAGGACCAATTTCGATATCGAGATGATGAAAGAGCTGGGCTATTGTTCTGGTATTGAGAATTACTCCCGTTTCTTCGATGGCCGGCAACCGGGCATGCGTCCCTTCTGTTTGCTGGATTATTTTCCGGACGATTATTTAATGGTGATTGATGAAAGTCACGTTACTGTGCCACAAATCAGGGCCATGTATGGTGGCGACAGGTCGCGTAAACTCTCACTGGTAGAATATGGTTTCCGCTTACCGGCTGCGCTGGATAACAGGCCGCTTAATTTTAACGAATTCGAAGCACTGGCTCCGCAAACCATTTATGTAAGTGCAACTCCTGCCGAGTATGAACTCGAAAAATCAGAAGGGGTAGTGGTTGAGCAGGTCATCAGGCCTACAGGTTTATTGGATCCCGTAATTGAAATCAGGCCTGCCATTAATCAGGTAGATGATCTGCTGGATGAGATAGACCTGACGATAAAAGATGGCGGACGTGTACTGGTTACTACCTTAACCAAGCGTATGGCTGAAGAACTAACCAAATACCTGGACCGCTTAAACATTAAAACGCGTTATATTCACTCTGAAATTAAGACCCTGGAACGGGTTGAAATCCTTCGTGGTTTGCGTTTGGGTGAATTTGATGTACTGGTGGGGATTAACCTTTTACGTGAAGGATTGGACCTGCCCGAAGTAACGCTTGTTGCCATTTTGGATGCGGACAAAGAAGGTTTTTTACGTTCAGAAAAATCACTGATCCAGACGATAGGCCGTGCGGCCCGTAACGATAGAGGCAGGGTAATTATGTATGCCGATGGCATGACCGAAAGCATGGAAAAAACGATAGATGAAACCAACCGCCGCCGGGAAAAACAGATTGCTTATAACCTTGAAAATGGTATCACACCAAAAACCGTGGGCAAATCGCGTGAAGCCATCTTAGAACAGACCTCAGTGCTCGATTTCTCGCAAAAAGCAAGTGATAATAAAGCCAGGGCTTATATCGAAAATGCCGAAATCAGTATTGCTGCCGATCCGATTGTACAGTATATGGGCAAAGCGGAACTGCAGCGTGCTATTGATACTACCCGTAAAGATATGCAGAAGGCAGCCAAAGAGATGGACTTTTTACAAGCTGCAAAACTGCGTGATGAAATGTTTGCACTGGAGAAAATGTTTAACGAGAAGTTTAGTAAGGCCTAGTAACTGCAATCAAAATGAGTAAAACAGGCACCATATCTATACCAGATGAGTTAGTTATGAACAAGATATGGATTGTTCGTAATCAAAAAATGATGTTGGATAGAGATCTTGCAGAACTGTATGGAGTTAAAGCAATTCGGTTAAGAGAGCAAGTGAAACGGAACAAGGAGCGGTTCCCTGAAAATTTCATGATACAATTGACTGAGGAGGAAGTAGAAGATATGGTATCGCAAAATGCGATACCATCGAAGCAGGTACTTGGAGGAGCTTTACCATATGCTTTTACTGAACATGGGGTATTAATGTTGTCAAACGTATTGAAGAGTGAAAAGGCAATACAGATGAGCATACGCATCATAGAAATTTTTGTAAAGCTGAGGGAGGCGATATCACTGTATAAAGATGCGGCTTTGCTTTTTGAACAGGTTGAAAAGAAACTGATCAAGCAGGATGAAAAAATAGAATTACTTTTTACCTATTTGAGCAAATTTATAGAAAAAGACGATACGCCTCGTAAACCAATAGGTTTTAAAAGAAAGGGTGAAGCATAAAAAGAATGAACCATCGGCTAAAAACTACCGTTCATGCTTGGATCAAAATAGATTAAAACTAAAATATACAAGTAACGATTTCGTTTTAAAAAATTGTTTTTTAGATAATTTAAATTAGAATTGTGGCTCAATAAGTTATCTAAAAATTATTAAATGAAATCTTTAAAACTAATAACGCTGATCGTACTCGGCGCTATCGGGCTGGAGGGCTATGCCCAAAGCCAGGAAAACATTATACTCCCACTCGGGGGTAATGCATACAGTTCATTACACCAGGACTCAGAAAGAACTTTATCCAACAAGGGAATTGTAAACTGGTCAAATCAGGAAGAATATTTTACAGCCTATTTCAGGGTTTCGAAACCAGGTACAGTAAGTGTTTCCATTGGCGATAAGCCAATTGTAGAAGGTAAGGCGTCAGTAGAATTTTCTATCCATAACCAGCCTAAAAAAATAAGCTTTGATCAAGGCCAGGCTTTTGAAGGCAAAATTGGCGAATGGGTAATTAAAGATACCGGTTATGTGGCCCTAACCATTAAAGGTTTAAGCAAAAGCGGAGCCAGATTTCCTTCCATTGCAAGTTTAATCATCGGAGGGTCGGCTATCGAAGGTAAAACAGCCTATGTTAAAAATAATGATGGCAATTTCTTTCACTGGGGGCGCCGCGGACCTTCCGTTCACTTAAACTACCTACAGCCCGAAAATGTAAATGCCGAGTGGTACTACAACGAAGTTACGGTGCCAAAGGGTGAGGATATTCTGGGTTCTTATTTCATGGCCAACGGTTTTGGAGAGGGGTATTTCGGTATGCAGGTAAATAGTCCTACAGAACGCCACATCCTGTTTTCGGTTTGGAGTCCTTTCAATACCGACGATCCTAAAAGTATTCCCGATTCGCACAAAATTAAAATGTTAAAGAAAGGCGAAAATGTACATACAGGGGAGTTTGGTAATGAGGGTTCAGGCGGACAAAGCTATTTAAATTACATGTGGAAAGCAGGAAATACCTATAAATTTTTATTGCACGGCACACCCGGCAAGGACAGTACAACCACTTATACGGCCTACTTTTTTGCCCCTGAAACCAATAAATGGCAGTTGATCGCCAGTTTTAACCGGCCCAAAACTAAAACCTACTTAAAGCGTTTCCACTCTTTTTTAGAAAATTTCTCCTCGGTACAGGGCGATTTATCGAGAAAAGTTTTGTTTAATAATCAGTGGATTTGCGATGATAAAGGAGTTTGGACGGAATTAAAAACAGCCAGGTTTACTACAGATAATACCGGCATGAAAGGTTACCGGATGGATTACCAGGGAGGGATAGACAAAGGCGCCTTTTACCTGAAAAATGGAGGTTTTTTTAACGACTATACCCCGCCAAGAAAAGTGCTGAACAGAACCACTGAAGGTAAGCGGCCAGAAATAGATTTCAGTAAATTGCCATAGATTTTCAAAATTATTATGGAATTTTGGTATTTCATACATCATTACAATACAGCACAATGGACGGGCAGAACAGAAAAGATATTTATCCGGGATTAGAAGTCGGGATTATTTTGAAGAAAGATCAAAGATCAGGAAACATTACATATGGTATAGTGAAAGATCTGCTTACTTCATCCGCATTCCACTCCAGGGGAATAAAAGTTCGGCTCGAAGATGGCCAGGTAGGCCGCGTAGCTGAAATTGTAGAAGACTAATGAAACAGCTTTATTTTTCCTTGTTAATTTTTGCATTTGCAGCTACTGCATCTGCCCAGGAGACCAGCGTAGTAAACAAAGCCCCGGGTATACATAACCAGGCAACTGATCCCAAAACGATCAGGATTTGCGTGCCGTCAAGAACCGGTATAATAGCCAATCCCCCATTGTGGGTTGTAAATGATGTATTAATGAAAGGGGATATTGTAAGCAATTATATCCGTCCTGCCAGCATCGAGTCGATTAATGTGCTGAAAGATGCATCTGCCACAGCACTATATGGAACCAGCGGGCAAAACGGAGTGGTTATCGTTAAATTAAAAAAGGACCTGCAGCTTTGGAACCTGAACGAAATGCTTAAAAACTTCGGTATTAGTAAGAAGAACCAGGATTTACCTGTATTTATTGATAAAAAAGAATTAGTTAACCGCGACGATTTCTTTATTGTCAAAGATATTGTAGCAAGTGTAAAAGTGATAACAGGTGGAAATCAACCGTCAGGCCAAAACAAGGTAATTCAAGTTGCGTTAAAACCTTTATAGCCTTTTATACGTATTATATTTGTAATCAAATTGCAATTAAAGGCTCAAAAAGTAACAAAATAAATTTTGCGTCGTCTATATTTGTATTAACAGTAAATAAATAGCATGGCATTATTAAGATTCATTTTCATCGCAATATTGGTCCTTTGGCTGATCAGAATGCTGATCAGGTTAATACTCCCGATGCTGTTTAATAACCTGGCAAGTAAAATGCAGAGTCAGGCTACCGGACAGCAACAACAAAGAAGGCCAAGACCTGAAGGTTCTATTTCAATCGATTATATGCCTCCAAGGCCCGATCAAAGTAAAACAGATAAACTCGGCGATTTTGTCGATTACGAAGAGATTAAATAATACTAACCCTGAACTTGTTCAGGGTTTTTTGTTTAAAGTTGTTCTGCTACTGATTTTATAGCCTGATTTCTGGCAGTTAACAATTTGTACAGGTAATTTTTCAAAAACAAGAAGTCTATGAACTGGCCAATTAAACCCATAGGCGACTTGTACGCAAAAATATCAGTCATTTCGGTATATCCACCTGCAGAGGTGAAATGATGTTGATGGTGCAATATTCTAAAAGGCCCGTTTAACATTTCATCAACAAAATAAAATGGATTTTTCATTGCAGTAATTTTGTTTGTCATTTTAAAACTTAATCCAAAATGCCTGGCTTGCCAGGTAACCTGTTCTCCAGGGCCAATTAAGCCTGTCAACTTTCCTTCAATAGCCTTTTCTTTATTACTTTTCATCGATGTCATATGCAAATCTAAACTTCTGGATAAATCGAAGCATTTTTCTATAGATGCGTAAATTTTTGTTTTTAATATTAAGGTTGGCATCATGTCTATTTTAAAATATCTTGAACAGCATGCTCAATGGTTGGGTATTTAAATGTAAAGCCGCTATTTAACAAGATTGTTGGCTTAACCCACCTGCTTTTTAAAACCAGTTCCGTTTCGGTGCCTATTATTTTTGCGCCTACTGCCAATAACAAGGCTGGGGTAGGCAAGCCGAAATTGCGGCCAAAGGCCTTTCTGATACTGCGCATAAAATCACGGTTTTTAATCGCTTCTGGGGCCGTACAGTTTACAATTCCTTCAATTTCCGGATGATCTAATAGCCACGATATACTACCTGCAGCATCCTCTTCGTGGATCCAGCTCATATATTGTTCGCCATTTCCTTGTTTACCGCCAATGCCCAATTTCACCAGGTTAAGTAAGCGGGGAAATGCGCCATCTTTCAGGCCTAAAACAATGCCCATTCTAAGCGCTATTTTTCGGGTATTGGGTGTGTTGGTTTCAAAAAAGCTATTTTCCCAGGCTTTGCAAACTTCAATTGAGAAACCTTCGCCGATTTCGCCTGTAAATTCATCCTGGTAATGGTCTTCTGCATGGCGGTATATAGTGGCAGAGGTGATGTTGATCCAAAGCTTTGGCGGATTTTCCATTTTTTCAATCGTTTTTCCCAGCAAACCGGTAGGGATCAATCTTGAATCAAAAATTTCTTTTTTATTTTTTTCAGTGTACCTGCAGTTTACATTTTTGCCGCAAAGGTTTACAAGCAAATCAGCATTTTGGAGCGCACTGGTCCAGTCGCCTGTTGTTTTTCCATCCCAAACCATTGTCTTAATATTGCCCTGTTTAGGTTGAGCTTTCCTGGATAGAATTACAATTTCATCAGTTATTGGACTAAAATGTTTGGCCAGTACATGACCTAAATAACCATTGCCACCGGCTAGAACAACTTTTTTGTATTTCATCATTTTAAAATAATAAGATTAAGCCCAAAACAATTAAACGGTAAAGCACCCAGGTAATGCTCATGGTCTTGCCCAGGTTTAAAATTTTGCTCCGGCGCAGATGTTCTAAAAACATCAATCCTGCAACCATTAAAAAGTAGAGCATAAATATTAGGGTATCGACTTGAAAGTAATGAGAAACAACCAGCGCCGGCAAAAGCAAAAGTGATCCCGCGAAAGAAATGGTCATCATGTTGCCCAGGTAGTTCCAAAGTTTTTCTTTCCGGTAAAAATTAATGATTGCAGCCTGAAAAAATAGCTGTCCGCCGCAGATCAGATATTCACGGTATTTACTGCCTAATGGCACAAAATCAGTAAGCAGGTGTGCGTAATTGGTTAATATATAAGCGGTAATGATCCAGGTTAAGAGCAGGTAAGCAATGCGATAATGGATTCTAAAAGTGGGTTGTATGGTATTTTCTTTAACTATAGCCGGAACAATCACTTTGCGGTTGTAAGAAATAAAGGCATAAAATTTTTGCATCAGATAAACAAAGGGGCTAAACAAAAACAGTGGCTTAAAGAAAGGGACAGCGTAAGCAATGATCTTGAATAAACTCTGTATCCCATAGGTTACTTCACCGGTTTCGGTGTTTACAAGGGCAATTTCATTAGCTGCCCTCTGATGATCTACCAAGGGGCAAATGTTTTGTGGCATCTCCTGGTAGGCTTTACGACCATCTTGAGCCAGCATGCCTGTTCTTATAAAAGCTTTGGTATAAGCATAACACATGGGGCACTCATTGTCGAATAAAATCACATGGTTTTTAAGCGTTTTCATCTTTTTTAAATTTTAGTATTTTCAGTAAAATATGAAAGTTTAAATTAAAAAATAAAGCCAAACTTATGTAAGGCATTTTAATTTTAATGGTTAGGGTTTAGTGGATGGGGTTTAGCTCTTGGCGTTTAATAGTTAGCGTTTAAGGTGAATATGTCTTGCTACTTGCTACTCGCTACTTATTACTTGATACTCAATAGCTCCTTCTCAAATCTCACATCTCCCCTCTCAAATCTATTTAAACACCTTCAACACCGACCCCCAGAACCAGCTCTCTTCCGCTTTAAGCATGGTCTCCAAAGTTTTATCAACATTCCCGGCAAGTTTGTTTATATCTGTAATCGATTTTTTGAAGGTCTTAAATTCAGGATCCTTTTCATCACCTGCAACATGCGAGAGTTCACTTAAAACTTTTAAAATAGGTTCCAGTTCTCTTTTCTTCCTTTCTTTGGCTACCTGGCGTGCAATATTCCAGACATCCTTATCAGCAAAAAAATATTCTTTGCGCTCGCCGGCTTTATGTTGTTTTTCAATTAAACCCCAGCCAATTAAATCGCGGAGTGTCATATTTGCATTCCCCCTTGAAATACTGAGCTGTTCCATAATTTCTTCAGTGGTTAATGCTTCCGGCGAAATCAATAACAACGCATGTACTTGAGCCATGGTTCGGTTAATACCCCACTCTGAGCCTAATTTACCCCAGGCTTCTATAAACTTTAATTTTGCTGCTGCTAATTCCATATACAAATATAAAGTTATTTTTAAAGTTTCAAAAATTATTGAAAATTTATTTAATTTGAAAACATTTTATTGTTTATGCTTTAATTCATCGATCACCGTTTGCCAGTTACCGGAATTTCCGCCTAAGGTTTTTAACAAGTCTTTTTGTGAAGGGTCAAAATAAACCGATAACCTTAGCACCGGCAAAGCAAGGCCAGGTTTAAACATGCTTCCCGGTGCAAAACCAGGTTCGTTGTTCTTCGCCCGGTCGCGGTCAAATTTAACGGTGGTATTTACATATTCCTCGTGCTGTTTTTCGCCTTTAATATAAGGGAACAGCCATTCTACAGATTTTTTGATCGACGAACCCTTAGGCGATTCGTAGGTATAAAAATTAGGCCCCTTTGCCCGGTCGATCATAATGGCCAGTTTTAACATCGGTTCCAGGTCGTAAATATGGTAATGCATGGCATCGCGTTCCTTGAAATCTAAACTGGTACCATCGGGATATAGATTAATGTTAATGTGGCTTTTCAGGTTTTCGATCGTCCAGTTGATCAATTCCTGGTTATTAAGCGCATAACCAATTTCGCCAACTACCTTTAAACGGTGTGCATTCCAGTTGTTAATGGCAGTGGCTCTTCCGGCTTTCATCCGCTTGCTGTTGATTTCAGCCCAAGCTGTTTCATTCAGCCATTGCTCAATCTGTTTTTTATCACCGGCTGGGATGTCTTGTTTGATCAGGTCGTAAGCGTCAACCGCCTGATCGAGATTGGTATCATCGATGGGATCGCCATTAGGTTTGTTGATTTTTGCCCATGCTGAAAGAAATTCTACACATTTGTTCAAATATTTTTGATCATTGGTAATCCGGTATTGCAAAGCCAACGCAAACATCTTGCCCATATCGGCAAGGGCCGCCTGTGTTTTCACTTTCTTTGGATTTCCTTTAAGTAAACCTTCCGTTCTGATGGTATCAAGGGCGATAGGCTGTTCTTCCAGATATTTTAAAGCCGATTTTTCGAAGCCCTGATATAGTTTTTTGGTTTCTTCATCGTTTTTGATCCTGCTTTTCAGCTTTGCGGTTTCGGCACCGGTTAAACTTACAATCTGTCCGAACGCGGCAAAAGACAGGATGGCAAGGGCGATTGTAACAACAAACTTTCTCATCATAAATGGGTTGAATTTTTATTCTCTGTTACAAATCTAATTTTTTATTCAGCATGCATTTAATTTATTCCTTTTTTATACCGGCCAATTTTTTATTTTTGACATTCGTTTAAACTTAAACAAACCTTAATGAATAACTGGTTTAATAAAAATGGCATTCATTTAGCCATTATTGCATTTTTTGTAGTCATTACATTTGCCTACTTCAGTCCTGTTCTGCAGGGTAAAGCGCCACAACAGGGTGATGTTTTGCAGGCCAAAGCCATGCAAAAGGAAATTATGGATATCAAGGCGAAAGATGGCAAAGGCCCGCTTTGGACTAACCAGATGTTCGGCGGTATGCCAGCTTACCAAATTTGGGTACAGTACCCACTCAATATTACAACCTATGGTATAGACGTAATTAAGGGTGTTTTCCCCGATCCTGTTGGAACAGTTTTGTTATATCTTTTAGGTGCGTACTTATTATTCTGTGTGTTAAAAATAAATCCTTGGCTTGCTGCTGCGGGAGCAATTGCTTTTGCATTTACATCGTATAATTTTATTATAATAGCGGCCGGACATAGCAATAAGGCATTGGCCATTGGCTTTTTTGCTCCTATTTTGGCAGCCATTATCATCATCCTAAGAGGACGTTATCTGATTGGTGGAAGCTTGCTTGCACTTTTTATGGCTTTAGAGATCCGCTCTAACCATATTCAAATGACCTATTATTTATTTATAGCGTTGTTTATTCTGGCCTGTATAGAGTTTTATCATGCATTTAAGGCAAAGCAGCTCCCGGCTTTCGGTAAATCGATCGCTTATATTGTTTCAGGTATTTTGTTGTCTGTTTTAGTAAACGCAGGCACTTTGTGGACTACCTACGAGTATGGTAAAGAAACTATTCGTGGTAAATCTAACTTAACAACCGACAAAGCCGAGCCTGCAAATGGTTTGGATAAAGCCTATGCTTACCAGTGGAGCCAGGGTGTTGGCGAGAGTTTCTCATTCCTGATCCCGAATATTTATGGTGGAGCAAGCAGTATTGATGAAATGATCAAGCCTGAAAGCAATACTTATAAAGCTGTAGAGAAAAATCTTCAAGGTGTAGATCCACGTCAGGCCATTGGTTATGTTGCACAAAATCTGGGTACTAACCAGTATTGGGGCAATAAACCCGGTACCTCTGGACCATATTACTTTGGGGCGATTATCTGTTTCTTATTTGTATTCGGATTGTTTATTGTAAAACACCGTTGGAAATGGTGGATTTTAGGAACCAGTATCTTGTTATTGTTCCTATCATTTGGACAAAACCTTCCATTTATCTCTGATATCTTTTTTGATTACCTTCCGGGTTACAATAAATTCAGAGCTGTTGAATCCATATTGGCAGTTGTAGGATTTTTGGTTCCTTTATTGGCAATATTGGCCATTAAAGAGGCTCAGGATGGAAAATATGATCAAAAATATTTGGTACAGCGTTTAACATGGTCGGCAGGTATAACAGGCGGTTTTGCGTTAATTATTGCCGTGATCCCAACTGCGTTTTTCAGCTTTACACAGGCTAACCAGGCACAGGTTTTAGATGCTTTAACACAAACATTACAAAATAACCGCGCTGCGGCGATTGATATTTTAAATGGCATTGTTGCTGATCGTGTAGCTTTGGCCCGTGCCGATGCTTTACGTTCATTATTATTTATCGCAGTAGGTTTTGGTATTGCCTGGGCTTTCATCACTAAAAAGATGAATATGCAACTGGCTTTTGGTTTACTGGCTTTGTTTATACTGATTGATTTATGGCAGGTAGACCGCCGTTATTTGAACAACCAGAATTTTGTAAGCAAATCTGATTTAGACAACCACTACCAGCCAAGGGATGTAGATAATTTTATTTCGGCCGATAAAGATCCAAACTTCAGGGTTTTCGATCTGTCGTTAGGCGATCCGTTTAAAAGTGCTGAAACTTCTTATTTCCACAAAACCGTTGGTGGTTTCCATTCGGCGAGGTTAAAACGTTTCCAGGAACTGGTAGATAACCAGATGACGAAAAGCATCAACCAGGATGTTCTTGACATGTTAAACACCAAATACATCATTACGCAGGACCCTCAAAACGGATCCTACAAAATGCAGCGCAATGCAACGGCGGCAGGTAATGCCTGGTTTGTACAAAGTGTGCAGTTTGCTAAAAATGCCGATGAGGAAATGAAAGCAATCAGCAGTTTCGATGCGAAGAAGGAGGCCATTGTTGATGAAAGTTTCAAAAACTCGATCGATACCAAGCGCTTAGGGACTGGCCAGGAAGGTTTTATCAAGTTAACCAGTTATAATCCTGATCATTTAACCTACGAATACTCTACTGCTAAAGATGCAATTGCTGTATTTTCAGAGATCTATTATGACAAAGGCTGGAAAATGTACATTGATGGTGTAGAAAAGCCATATTTCAGGGCTGATTATATTTTGCGTGCAGCGCAGCTTGAAGCAGGTAACCATAAACTTGAGTTTATTTTTCATCCAACGTCATATTACACAGGAGAAAAAATCTCTTTGGCAGGATCGATCTTGTTATTGGCCGGCTTAGGTTTCGGGTTTTACAGCGAAGAAAAGAGGAAAAAGAAAGCAGCTAAAGCTTAATATTTTCTAAATAGATTTATGACCCGCAGGATTTTGATCTTGCGGGTTTTTTGTTTTATGGCTTTTTGCCACTGAAACACAGAAGGCACGGAATATCCTTCAGCTTGTCTTCCCCACGATTCGTCCTCCTGAACTTGTTTCAGGACCTTATAAAGCGAAATCAACCCAAAGCCCATCTCATGCCATGTGTCATCCTTAGCCTAGTCGAAGGATCTGCAGTCATTTCAAACGCCATGATGAATGAAGTTTGGAAATCCGTCGGGATGACGATTTTTGAATTCAATAACCAAACCCGGCTTTTAATTTGCTTTTGGGGTGATCAGTAAACCAATGGCAAATGAACCAGTGAACTTTAGTGTAATAAAATTTAACAATGTCGTAACATTTGTTTGATAAACAGTGTCTTACCTTTGTATTGTAAATCAGATGACATGTTAGAATCATTTTTTGCCGTGTGTTTGTTGATTGTTGTACTTTATTTCTTTAGCCCCTTTGAGGTAAAACTCGATGAGGAAGAAGAGTGGTAGCACATCTATTTTATGCCGGAACTGCTTAAACCGAGCGGTAATAAGATTCTTCCCCCTAAAATTTCCCGTTTATGAATAAAAGAAATGTTGATGTAGTCGTAATCTCCGACGTGCACCTGGGCACCTACGGCTGCCATGCTAAAGAGCTTTTAAAATACCTTAAAAGCATTAAACCCAAAACATTGATTTTAAACGGCGATATCATTGATATCTGGCAATTTAGCAAAAGTTACTGGCCCGAATCGCATATGAAAATAATCCGTAAACTGATGAAATTCGTTTCAGAAGGGGTTCAGGTACATTACCTTACGGGTAATCATGATGAGATGCTCCGCAAATTTGACGGCATGGAGATGGGGACTTTCCACCTGCAAAATAAACTTATTTTAGAGCTCGATGGTAAAAAAGCATGGTTTTTTCATGGCGATGTTTTTGACGTAACCATGCAACATTCCAAATGGCTGGCCAAACTGGGCGCTGTTGGTTATGATACCCTGATCCTCATTAACAGTTTTGTAAATTGGGTGCTTACGGCATTTGGACGAGAAAAAATGAGCTTTTCGAAAAAAATTAAGGCAAAGTTTAAAGATGCCGTTAAATTCATCAACAGTTTCGAGCAGACAGCTGCCGAACTGGCTATAGAAAAAGGCTATGAATATGTGGTGTGTGGTCACATTCACCAAGCCGAGCAACGTGAAATTGCAACTGAGCAAGGAAAAGTAACTTACCTGAACAGTGGCGATTGGGTGGAGAGTTTAACAGCTTTAGAGTATCAGGATAAAAATTGGACGGTATTTAAATATGAGTATCAACATTTTACAAAAGACGAACTTGACGAAGGGATCCTTTCTGATGCTGAAGATCTGAAAAGCAAACTGGATATAAATATTCTTTTACAGAATATAAAGTATGAAATTGCCCAATAATTTTAGATATTCGGGCATAAATGAAGATACTTTACGCAATACAGGGGACAGGAAACGGCCATATCAGCAGGGCTCGGGAAATTATTCCTTTGCTTCAAAAATATGGCGAATTGGATATTTTGGTTAGTGGAACACAGGCCGATGTAAAATTAAGCCAGCCCGTTAAATACCAGTTACACGGTTTCAGCTTCATTTTTGGGAAAAAAGGTGGTGTAGATCACTATAAAACCTGGCTGAACATGAATCTTTTCCGTTTCAGGAAAGACATGAAAAAACTGCCGCTTAAAGAATACGACTTAATTGTTAACGATTTTGAACCTGTAAGTGCCTGGGCCTGTAAACTACAGGGTATCGAATGTGTATCCTTAAGCCATCAGGCGGCGTTTAAATCGAAAAAAGTGCCGCGTCCGAGAACTTTAGACTGGGGGAAGCTTATTTTAAGCCGTTATGCACCCACTAAATACCACATTGGTTTCCATTTTGCCCGTTACGATACTTTTATCCATACCCCGGTAATCAGGGCAGAGATCAGAAACCTGAAAAGCGAAAATTTAGGACATTATACCGTATACCTTCCTGCCATTGATGATAAACGCTTGGTAAAGCTTTTCACCCAAATACCGAATGTTACCTGGCAGGTTTTCTCTAAACACAGCAAAGTAGCTTATCAGGAACGCAATGTTTTTGTTGAGCCGGTTAACAACGAAAAATTCAATAAAAGCTTAGCAACTTGTGAAGGCCTTTTTACCGGTGGAGGTTTTGAGGGACCGGCCGAGGCGCTTTATCTGAAGAAAAAGCTGCTTGTAGCCCCCATGCGTTTCCAGTTTGAACAGCAGTGTAACGCCTATGCTTTAAAGCAGTTTGGTTTACCGGTAATCTGGGGGAGTACGCGCAACTGGTTGCCGATTGTTAAAAACTGGGTGGAAAATCCTCAAAAATACGAATTCGATTTTCCGGACGAGACTGAGAAGATTATCGATGATATGGTAAAGAAATACGCGAGGGTTGGCCCGGAGTCCTGAGTCTTTAGTCCAAGGTCGATACCCTTTGCTTTGTCATCTTCATTTAATGCACAGTACTGAGTAACCTAAACCTGACAGGAGCGGGCAGCGAACGCAGTGAGGTAAAGCGGATGGCAGGACTACCGGAACCAAAAAGAACAGAATCCTGCTTTCCAAAAAACAGGAGAATTCTTTTAGCATTTTGCTTTTGATGGTCTTCGACTCCGCTCAGACTGACGAACATTTGGTTATCTTAGACTACTCAAGCCAAGTCCATGGCATAGTACTGAGTAACCTAAACCTGACAGGAGCGGGCAGCGAACGCAGTGAGGTAAAGCGGATGGCAGGACTACCGGAACCGAAAGGCACAGGAACCTACTTTCCGAAAAAATAAGAGAATCTTTTTAGCATTTTGCTTTTGCCGGCCTTCGACTCCGCTCAGACTTACGAACATTTGGTTATCTTAGACTACTTAAGCCAAGTCCATGGCACGGTACTGAGTAACCTAAACCTGACAAGAGCGGGCAGCGAACGCAGTGAGGTAAAGCGGATGGCAGGACTACCGGAACCTAAAGGAACAGGAACCTGCTTTCCAAAAACAAGTGAATCCTTTTTTTAGCATTTTTGTTTTTTCATCTATCAATCGGTCTTCGACTCCGCTCAGACTGACAAAATCTATGAATATTTTTAATAGGGTAATCGTGATATCATCCTCTCTTCGGTCTTTCCGCTTTAAGCATTAGTCTTTCCGCTTTAGCCTTACGCACTCTTAAATTATTTTCTTTACTTTGCCTACTCTTTAAAAAGGCATGATTAATCAGTTTAGAAAGTTAAGTCCAATTAACCTCGTATTTCTGTTGGCGTATACGTTTTTCCTGCGTATTGCCATTTTTCATGAAACCCCAGATAAGCTGAATTTCGATTTTTTGGAACCCTTTGCGCGGTTGCTGATCAATATTGATTTAGATAATGCCTTTACACCATCTACTAATATTTTTATAGCCGGGATTTTAGTCTACATTGAGGCCTTAATTTTTAACCGGATCGTAAATAACCATAACTTATTGGGCAAGCCCAGTTTTCTCCCGGCTTTAATGTTCATTACCGGGACAAGTTTATTTATGCCCTTCATGATCCTTTCGCCAGCACTGATCTGCAATTTTTTGCTGATCTGGATTATCGATAAATTCTTAAAACTCGGTAAAAGTGCCAACACAATAACCAATGTGTTCGATATCGGGATGATTATTGCAGTAGGAGCATTAATTTATTTTCCGTTTATGGCCATGTTGCTGATGATCTTTTTAGCACTATTGCTTTTCAGGTCGTTCAACTGGCGCGAATGGGTAGCTGGACTGGTCGGGTTTATTACCGTATTCTTTTTCCTTGCCGTATTTTATTACTGGAACGATAATTTGAGCTCATTTTACCAGATATGGAAGCCATTAAGTAATAAGTTCCCTTCGGTGTTTAAAATCAACTATAACGATTACCTGGTGCTTATCCCGGTTGCTGTGATTATCATACTGGCATCGCTGCAGCTCCGCGAGAATTTCTTCAGGAGTTTTATCAGTACGCGAAAAGGTTTTCAGCTGTTGTTTTTTATGTTTATTGTTTCTGCAGCTAGTTTTTACCTTAAACCCGATTTTAGGACATGGCATTTTTTACTCTGTGTACCGCCCGGAGCAGTGCTATTGGCCTACTATTTCAGCAATGCCAAAAAACGTTGGTTTTATGAAACTTTGTTCCTTTTATTTGTGCTTTCGATACAGTATTTTCTGTTTGTTTAACCTTTTTTAACAAATAACTAGAACGAAACTTGACAAAGATTAATAGCTTTGTGCATGATTTTAGGTTAAAGCTGATTAGGTTTTTAACCAGACGGATAAAAAATGGAGTCATTGGAATTTCTAAAAAACATATTATTTGCAGAGGGAGATTTTAAATGCGCCGGCTAAGCATTGATATTGGGAATTCTTCTGCCAAGGTTGCAGTTTTTGAGAACAAGGAGATTGTTCACCATCAACGTTTCAATAAACTGGGCATAATTGATTTAGCGCAGTTGATCGAAAAATTTTCGCCGGTAAAATCCATCATCAGCAGTGTAAACCAGGAAATTGGTCAACTGGAAATATTTTTAAAAAAACATACCGAGTATACGCGTTTTTCGACCGTATTGACCAACGGTGTACAAAATAGGTATAAAACGCCCCTTACTCTGGGTTTGGACAGGTGGGCAGCCGTTTTAGGGGCAAACGGATTATACCCTGGAAACGCAAGTTTGGTAGTGGATGCTGGAACCTGTATTACATACGATATATTGAACCGGTCAAAAGAATATTTTGGTGGAAGCATAAGTCCGGGAATAAAAATGCGTTTTAAGGCGGTACATGAATATACTGGGCGTTTACCTTTGGTAGAATGGGATGAAAGTGAGGATATAACAGAGGGAACCGACACCTTATCGGCAATCAAGAATGGTGTTTTACAGGGAATAATAAATGAAATTGAAGGCTTTATTGCCCTTAATAATAAAAAAGAAAGTGCCTTGAGGGTGATTTTAACGGGTGGCGATGCTAATTTTTTGTATAAGCAATTACAAAACAGCATCTTTGCGCCTCAAATTATAAAAGATCCTTACCTGGTATTAAAAGGATTAAATGAAGCTATTGCAGATTAAAATGTACAGAAGAATAAATTATATTGCAGCCATACTCGTTCTAGTTTGTGGTTTTGGTGCGAAGGCACAGGTTACCACAGCGTCGCCATATTCAAGATATGGGCTTGGAAATATAAAGGGATCTTTATTGCCCCAGTTTAGGGCAATGGGCGGAATTTCTACAGCTGTAAGTAAAGTTACCGGTTTCAATAACATCAATATGCAAAATCCTGCCTCTTACGCAGGTATTTCGTTAACCACGATCGATATTGGCATGAGTGCAAGCGTAATTAACCTAAAACGCAACAACTTAAGCGAATCGAGTTTCAATTCTACATTTAGTCACCTGGCATTTGCAGCACCGGTTGGAAGAAAATCGGCGCTAAGTTTCGGTATTCTGCCTTATTCCGACCTGGGTTATTCTTATAAAAACACCACCAAAGTTGATACTACAACGGTAAATCAGCTTTATGAAGGTGAAGGTGGTTTATCAAAAGCCTATTTGGGTTATGGTTACCGTTTTGGCGATCACTTAAGAATTGGCGCTAACCTGGAATATATTTTTGGTAACCTGCAGACTACGAGGGCAACTGAATTCCAATCGTTGGGTGCTTTAAATGCAAAATTACAGAATAAAAACAGTGTTGCAGGATTGAACTATTCTTACGGAATCCAGTACGATTTTAACGTGGGTAAGAAAACATTGATCACTTTAGGTTATTCGGGTAGCACTTCAGGCAAAATAAATTCGACACAAACGTTTTTTGCCACACGATATACAAGGGATCAGGATGGCAATGAGAATACAGCGATTGATACATTAAGTTCAATTAATAACGGAAAATCTAACCTTACCCTGCCACTAACACATAATTTTGGTATCGCTATCCAACAGAACGACAAATGGATGATCGGTGCCGATTTTAGAATGAGCAAATGGTCTAAAACCACAATCAATGATGTAAACCAGGGTCTGCAGGATAGTTGGGGAGCCTCATTGGGTGGCCAGTGGACGCCAGATGCCTATTCTTATAACAGCTATTTAAAACGTATTGATTACCGTTTGGGGGTAAGTTACGACAAAACTTATATCAATGTCAGCAATCAGGATATTAAACAAATGGGAGCATCGCTAGGCTTTGGCTTCCCGTTGCCTACTGCTAATGGCGGCACAGCATTTTATAAAATCAACTTTACAACTGAGTTCGGACAAAGGGGAACTTTAAACAATGGTCTTGTAAAAGAGCAGTATATTAACTTCCACCTAGGCTTTACTTTGAACGATACCTGGTTCCGCAAGTACAGGGTTGACTAATGAAACTTAAAGCATTTTTATATGGTCTGTTTTTGGGGTTGCCTTTGTTTTTGGCTTCATGTGGAGACGACGATCTAAAAAATGCAAGTTCGGTTTCTATCAATAAAACAATTTTATCGCGCGATAGGACTATAGGTGTTGATATTACTTATAGCGATTCGGCAAGAGTGAAAGCCAGGGGACTTGCACCGATATTGGATAAAGTGACTCCCACAAACGGCAGTTCCTACCAGGAAATGATTAAAGGCGTAAGCATTGACTTTTACAACCCCAACGGAACCATTGACGGAAACCTGGTTTGCGATTACGCCATCAGGAAAGACGCTGAGCTTAAAACTGAGTTCAGGAAAAATGTAGTGGTAAAAAACAGTAAGGGAGATACATTCTCCTCTCAGGAACTGATTTGGGACGAATCAAAAAAATATTTCTATTCCAACCAGCGTGTTTATGTAAAGGGTGCTGACGGGAGTATTGGAGAAGGCATCAACTTTAAAGCCCCACAGGATTTTAGTACCTACGAAATGGATAGTGGTAATGGGGAGTTGAATATGAAAGAGGGCGTAGCTCCTTAGCATGATGTAAAATGGATAGGTGTGAAATGGATAATGTCTTTAAAAATTTATCGAAATTTCTGCAGCTTTAAAGCTAATTTTCCCGGTAAATCTCCCATTTTCCATTAGCCATATTACCTGTTACATCCCCTTAATAATTAGGCGCTTGATAAATAAAATTTTGTGTTTTCTTTTTTAAGGCAAATTTGTATCTTGCGCCCTCTTAAAAAAGAACTAAATAAATTTATAATTACAATATGGGATTAATGACATTTTTGCGTAACCGTGCGGGCTACATTCTGGTCTTCGCAATCGGTTTTGCAATTGTTGCATTTTTAGTAGGTGATGCAATTAACGTGGGTAAACCTTTTTGGTCGGCAAATCAAAAAGTTGTAGGTTCTATTGATGGTAAGGACATCAATATTGATGAGTTCGGACCGAAAGTAGATCAAGGTGTAAACCAGATGAAACAACAATATGGCGGTAGTGCTAATGCGCAGATGACCGCTATGGCTGTAGATCAGGCATGGAATGCAGAATTGGCCAATGTATTGTTAAACAAAGAATATGACCGTTTAGGTTTAACCGTATCGGAAGATGAGTTGGTAGATTTATTACAAGGTCAAAACCCTAGCCCATTAATCAAACAATATTTTTCTAATCCTCAAACCGGACAGTTAGACCGTGTAACCCTGATGAATTTTTTAAAATCGAAAGAACCTCAGGCTTTACAGCAATCCGGTCTGTTACAGGAAGAGATTAAGAAACAGGCTTTACAAACCAAATATTCTAACTTAATCCGTAACTCGGTTTACGTAACTTCATTAGAAGCTACAGATGAATATAACAACCGTAACAAGCTGGCCAACTTTAAATATGTAAGTTTGGATTACGCTTCTATTCCTGATAAATCGGTTAAATTAACTGACGCAGATTATTCAGAATATTACGACCAGAACAAAGCACGTTTCAATAACCCACAAGAAACACGCGCTTTCGAATATGTAACGTTTAATATCAGTCCAACCAAGGCAGATTCGTTAGCGATTAAAGCGCAGGTAGATAAAATTGCTGCTGATTTTAAGGTGGCTAAAAATGACTCGCTTTTCGCGGCGATCAATTCTGACGTTAAAGTTCCATTTACTTACTTAACCAAGGGTAAATTGGATCCTGCTGTTGATTCGGCAGTATTTGCTTTACCTTCAGGTAGTTTTTATGGCCCTAAGTTAAGCGGTAGCTCATATAAAATTGTAAAAGTGGTTGCTACCCGTATCTCTCCTGATTCGGTAAAAGCAAGCCATATTCTAATCGATCCTGCTAAACTAGGCGGTGAAGATAAAGCGGCGAAATTAGCAGATTCGTTAAAAGCGTTAATTTTAAAAGGCGGCAATTTCGCCGAACTGGCTAAAAACTACAGTGTAGATGGTTCGAAAGATAAAGGCGGCGAGTTAGGTACTTTTGCACGGGGTACAATGGTTCCTGAATTTGAAAACGCTGCTTTTGATGGTAAAACCGGAGATATCAAAGTGGTAAAATCTCAGTTTGGTTACCATGTAATTAAAATCGAAAAACAGATCGGTTCTTCTAAAGTAGCTAAATTGGCTTATGTAGAAAAAGCATTGACCGCAAGTAGCAAAACCCAGGCAGCAGCCTACAAAGCGGCAAGTAATTTCCTTGCTGATGTAAAAGGTAACGATTTCAGTAAACTTGCAACCCAAAAAGGATTAAAAGTGAGCGTAGCTGATAAGGTAGTCGCCACGCAAGGATTTGCAGCAGGCTTGGATAATCCACGTAAACTGATCCAGGATGCTTATGCAGCAGATAAAGGTGATGTTTTACCCGAAATTTACACCATGAGCAATGCTTATGTAGTTGCACGTTTAACCAACGTCAGTCCTAAAGGTATTTTATCATTGGCCGATGTGAAAAAAGAAATTGAACCGATGGTGCTTAATGCAGTTAAAGCAAAACAGCTGAAAGAAAAATTAGCCGGTGCCGGTAAGGGAAGTATCGATCAGGTTGCTGCTAAAGTGGCCCGTCCGGTTAATCCTGTTCAGAATGTTGTATTTGCTAATCCGGTAATTCCAGGTGTTGCACAGGAAAATGCTTTAGTAGGTAGTGTATTTGGTTCACAGCCAGGTAAAGTATCTGCTCCTGTTCAGGGCGAGCGAGGTGTGTATGTATTTACCGTTGATGGATTTACAAACCCTGCTCCTATTGCCAACATGTTTAAACAGAAAGAAAGCATGTTGTTGAGCTTAGGTCAGCGTTCATTAGGAGCAGCTTTCCAGACTTTACAGGAAAATGCCAAGATAAAAGACAATCGTGTGAAATTCTATTAATTAGAAAATACGTAATTTTGTAACCGTTCTGATCTATCATCAGAACGGTTTTTTTATTTTAAGCTATGGAAATTCAAGAGAACATCGTTAATAAAGTTGCCAATAGCGGGTTAATCACCTTAAACCTCGAAGACTTTTACCACAAAGGCGAGAGAGTAGTGTATGATATTGCTGATAATCTTTTTCATGGCTTGATGTTGAGGGAAAAAGATTTCAGGGCTTTTATCAAAGATCACGATTGGGCACAGTATCAGGATAAGAATGTCGCCATTATCTGCTCTGCCGATGCGATTGTTCCTACCTGGGCTTACATGTTACTGGCGAATAAACTGCAGCCTTATGCCAATGAAGTGGTATTTGGTGGGTTAGATACTTTAGAAGCGGTATTGTTTACCAAAGCCCTATATAAAGTTAATCCACAGGATTATGCCAATGAGCGTGTGGTGGTAAAAGGATGCGGCGATATTGAGATGCCTGTTTCTGCTTATGTAGAAATTACCAATCTGCTTACTCCGGTGGTAAAAAGCATTATGTTCGGCGAACCTTGTTCTACCGTACCTGTATATAAAAGAAAAGATTAAATTTTGGTTTGCTTTTTGTATATCTTCATGGAGGAAAGTATTTTGATTTATTTTAAAGGGAAATTACTTTTCTAAATCGGTTCGTTATGCTGGATTTAATTCAGGATCAATTATACCGGTAACACACACAAATGAATACAAAAGCGATGAAAAAATTAATGATCACCCTTGCGGCCGTTTTATGCAGTCTCTTCACAATGGCTCAGGAGCTTCCCCTGAAGAAAGAAGCTGTGTTTCAGGATGGTGAAGTCTTAAGTTATAAATTGAGGTATGGGTTTATTACAGCGGCAGAAGCTACCATTAAGGTAACCAATTCTGATTTAAAGTTTGATAACAAGCCTACCTATAAACTTACAGTAGATGCGCAGACTTCAGGTACCTTTGATATTTTTTATAAAATAAGGGATCATTACGATTCTTATATCGATAAAGATGATCTTTTGCCTTATTTCTACCAGGAAAATATACGCGAAGCCAGTTATAGAAGGCAAGATAAGGCGCGTTTTACTCAGGACGCAAAAAAAGTAGTTTCAAATAAGGGGACTTTTACAACACCTACCAATCAGACTTTTGATCTGGTTTCGGCTTATTACTTTGCCAGGAGCCTCGATATCTCCAAAATTAAAGTAGGCGATAAGTTTAAACTCAACTATTTCCTGGGAGACGAAATTTCAGCACTGGAAGTCGAATATATAGGAAAAGAGACCATTAAAAGTAAACTGGGTAATATCCGTTGTTTAAAATTTAGTCCCTCTATTAAACCGGGCAGGATTTTTAAAAAAGACAGCAGGTTGTATCTTTGGGTAACCGACGATGGGAACAGGGTGCCGGTAAAAGCACAGGTAGAAATATTGGTTGGTGCGGTAACGATGGAATTAAAATCTGCCGATGGACTGAAATATGCTTTAGCAAAAGAATAATGATGATAGAAGTAGAACAGGTGCTGGTGCACGAAGACGTATTGAAAGAGAACTTTGTTTGTAATTTAAGCAAATGTAAAGGGATCTGTTGTGTTGAAGGTGATTCAGGAGCACCCTTAGATAATGAGGAAAAAGCCATCCTGGAAGAAGTTTATCCGAAAATCAAACACCTGTTAAACGAAAAAGGCATTAAAGCGATTGAAGAACAGGGCGTTTATGTGGTTGATGAAGATGGAGACCTGACTACCCCTTGTGTCGATAAAAATAAAGAATGTGCTTATGTACTGTTTGAAGGTGGTATTACCAAGTGTGCAATTGAGAAAGCATATGAACAAGGAATAGTTGATTGGCAAAAGCCAATTTCCTGCCACCTCTACCCCATCCGGATTACCAAATACCCTGAATTTGATGTGTTAAATTACGACCGCTGGCATATCTGCCACGATGCCTGTACCTTTGGCCGAGAACTTAAAGTTCCTGTATATAGCTTTTTAAAGGGACCGCTGATCCGTAAATATGGCGAGGAATGGTATAAAGAATTGGAAAGTACTGTAGCGGCAATGTAGAAAGTTTCTTAATGCATCTTCTATAAATAATGGACTTTATCTACTAAAGCCATTCACTCGTCTATTTTATAAGTCGGTATTCACATAATAATTGATTAATTCCTTCTAAATTATTTTATTCAGTTTTGGCTTATGTCAAAATTAAGTTGTTTTTTGCCGAAATCTAGTTTACTTTAGCGGAATTGAAAATCATTTAATAACTGTGAAAAAAATCTTAATCACTGGTGGTGCAGGCTTTATTGGCTCCCATGTAGTTCGTCGTTTTGTTAATAACTATCCTCAATACGAGATCGTCAATTTAGATAAACTTACTTACGCAGGTAATCTGGCTAACTTAACCGATATCGAAAATAAACCGAATTATAGATTTGTAAAAGAAGATATTACCGATGCAAAAGCAATTGATGAACTTTTCAAAACCGAAAATTTTGATGCGGTAATCCACTTGGCTGCAGAAAGTCATGTAGACCGTTCTATTTCGGATCCAACGGCTTTTGTAATGACAAATGTAATTGGCACGGTAAATTTATTAAATGCGGCCAGAACTTACTGGAAAGGGAGTTACGATCAGAAACGTTTCTATCATGTAAGTACTGATGAAGTATATGGCGCGTTAGGTGAAGAAGGAATGTTTACTGAAACCACGGCTTACGATCCACATAGCCCTTATTCTGCTTCGAAAGCCAGTTCTGATCATTTCGTGCGTGCTTACCACGATACTTATGGTATGGACTGCGTAATTTCTAACTGTTCGAACAATTATGGCTCACACCATTTTCCTGAGAAACTGATCCCGTTGGCCATTAATAATATTAAAAATAACAAACCTGTACCTGTTTATGGTAAGGGCGAAAATGTGCGCGACTGGTTATGGGTTGAAGACCATGCCCGTGCTATTGATGTGATTTTTCATAACTCAAAAACTGGCGATACCTATAACATTGGCGGCCATAACGAATGGAAAAATATTGATCTGATCAATTTACTTTGTACCATTATGGATCAAAAATTGGGTCGCGAAGCTGGAGAGTCAGCTAAACTGATTACCTATGTTACTGATCGCGCTGGACATGATTTACGTTATGCCATTGATTCTACCAAACTGCAAAAAGAATTAAACTGGGTTCCTAGTCTGCAATTTGAGGAGGGTTTAGCCAAAACGGTTGATTGGTACCTGCAAAATGAAGACTGGTTAAATAATGTAACCTCAGGTAATTATCAGTCTTATTACGAACAACAGTACAACAACAAATAATGGAAATCGAACAAACGGGATTAAAAGACTGCTTGATTATTAAACCGAGGGTATTTGAAGATCCAAGAGGCTATTTCTTCGAAAGTTTCAATCAAAATACTTTTGAGGAGAAGACAGGCTTATCAGGAAGGTTCGTTCAGGATAACCAATCTTATTCTTCTTACGGTGTAATCCGCGGGCTACATGCTCAAACGGGTGAATTTGCACAGGCCAAATTGCTGCGTGTAACCAAAGGCGAGGTATTGGATGTTGCTGTAGATGTGCGTCCGGGCTCACCAACATATGGCAAATACATTGCAGTGCGTTTAAGTGCCGAGAATAAATTACAGCTTTATATTCCACGGGGTTTTGTACACGGTTTTTCGGTATTAAGCGAAACCGCAGAGTTTTTATATAAATGCGATAATTTTTTCAATAAAGCCTCTGAAACAGGTGTGATTTATAATGATAAGGATCTGAATATCGATTGGTTGATCCCGGAAAAAGATCAGGCTGTTTCTGATAAAGACCTGCTTTTAAAACCATTTGCCGAACTAAAGCATATATGGGTAAAATATTAGTAATTGGAGCTGGAGGACAGTTAGGCCAGTGTTTAAAAGTAGTTGCGGAGCGAAGAGAAATTACTGAAATAATTTTTCCAGCCGAGCAGGATGCCAACATTTTGAACGAAAGTGGTTTAAATGAACTTTTAGCCAAAGAAAAACCTGCTTATGTGATCAACTGTGCAGCCTACACGGCTGTTGATAAAGCAGAAGATGAGATTGAGTTGGCTAAAGCCATTAATGAAACTGGTGCAGCTTATCTTGCTTCTGCCTGTTTAGCAAATAATGCAACTTTAGTTCATATTTCTACAGATTTCGTTTTCGAAGGAAATGCAGTTAAATTGCTTAAAGAAGACGATGAAGCCAAACCCATCAATGTTTACGGTGTAACTAAATTGGACGGCGAAAAGGCGGTTGCCTCAATACTACCAGCTCATTTTATCATCCGTACCAGTTGGTTATATTCAGAATATGCCAACAATTTCGTAAAAACGATGCTGAAATTGGGGGCAGAACGTGATGAATTGAATATTATTGCCGATCAGGTAGGTACGCCAACTTATGCCATTGATCTTGCTAATGCTATTTTTGACATCATCGCTTCTTCATCAAGGGCGTATGGTATTTATCATTACAGTAACGAAGGTGTAACCTCCTGGTTCGATTTCGCAAAAGCCATTTTTGACATCAGCGAAACAAGGGTTAAGGCAAATCCTATTCCGGGATCTGCTTATCCAACCAAAGCTACCCGCCCGGCATTTTCTGTAATGGATAAAACCAAGATTAAAGAAACGTTTAATATCCAAATTCCGTACTGGAGAAATAGCCTGGTGGAATGTATAAAACAAATTAAAATACAATAAATAGGAATCATTATTTCATTTAGGTCTGTCACTATCAATGACTAATGATCAATGAACCAATGACTAATAAACTAATGACTAAAATATGAAAGGTATAATCTTAGCTGGTGGTAGCGGAACGCGTTTACATCCCTTAACTCTTGCCTGTAGCAAGCAAATGATGCCGGTTTACGACAAACCAATGATTTATTACCCTTTATCTACGTTGATGTTAGCAGGGATAAAAGAAATCCTGATTATCTCTACCCCACACGATCTTCCTAATTTCGAGAAACTATTAGGAAATGGAGCTTCATTAGGCTGTAAATTTAGCTATGCTGTTCAGGCAGAACCCAATGGATTAGCACAGGCTTTCGTAATTGGTGAAGAATTTATTGGTCAAGATAAAGTTGCCCTGGTATTGGGCGATAATATTTTTCATGGTGATGGTATGGCAAAATTATTACAGGCCAGTTCTGATCCGGATGGCGGTGTGGTATTTGCTTACCAGGTGTCAGATCCTGAGCGTTACGGCGTTGTAGAATTTGACGCTGATAAAAAAGCCATTTCTATTGAAGAAAAACCGACAAATCCAAAATCAGACTATGCTGTGCCCGGATTATATTTTTATGATAATGAGGTAGTCGAAATTGCCAAGAACATTAAACCTTCTCCCCGTGGAGAATATGAAATTACCGACGTAAACCGCATTTATTTAGAGCGTGGTAAGTTGAAGGTTGGTGTATTGAGCCGTGGTACTGCCTGGTTAGATACGGGAACCTTTACTTCTCTCATGCAGGCCGGACAATTTGTACAGATCATAGAAGAGCGTCAGGGCTTAAAAATAGGTTGCATAGAAGAGATTGCTTACCGTATGGGTTTTATCGATGCAGAACAGCTTAGGGCTATTGCCACACCTCTGGTTAAAAGCGGCTATGGTAGTTACCTGTTGAAACAGATTAAGTGAGGAGTTTTAGTATTCTTTAATATACTCGTAATTCTAAATCACCGATTGATGCCAGGGTATTGATCGGTGATTTACTTTTTAGTGCGTTATCGGCCTTAGGTGTAATTTAATTCTCCTCAAAGTATCGTCATTTCGAGCGGAGTGCAACGTAGTCGAGGAATCTAACTAGCATAGATCTCTCCATTTCGCTGCGCTTAAGTCGAGATGACGACCTTTTATTGCTTTCCCAACGAAAGATCTTTACAGAAGTATCTGAAATTTTTACCATCTAAGAAATGTAAGTTCATCTAAGCACTAATTGTTCCCAACTTTATGTACTTCGTGCTTTTTCCTCTGTGAACTCTGTGGTTAAAAGTGAACATTGAATCAGGTAACAATTAAAGCTTTACTGATTTATCTTATCTTTGGCCAATTACCGAAAGAAAAATGAATACAAAAAAGCAAGTTGCGATTATAG
The DNA here is from genome assembly GCA_017745075.1 of Sphingobacteriaceae bacterium. Classification (GTDB taxonomy): domain Bacteria; phylum Bacteroidota; class Bacteroidia; order Sphingobacteriales; family Sphingobacteriaceae; genus Pedobacter. Next base: position 75,518 of record JAGIAD010000013.1, read on the forward strand.
GTTTGGGTTACGTTGGGCTTCCACTGGCTATCGAATTTGCAAAAAAATATAAAGTAATCGGTTTCGATACCAACGAAAATCGTGTAGAAGAACTAAAACGAATAGAAGATCGCACTCACGAGGCAAATCTTGACGACCTCAAATGGGTCTGTTCTTCAACAGGTGAGAATGTTGGATTAACCTTGAGCTCGAACTTGCCTGATCTGGCGGCTTGCACAGTTTATATTGTTACAGTCCCTACGCCAATCGATCATCTTAAACGTCCTGATCTCGCGCCTCTGCTGGCGGCTAGCAAAATGTTGGGCATTGTGCTTAAGGCTGGTGATATCGTAATATATGAGTCGACCGTTTATCCTGGTTGTACCGAAGAAGATTGTGTACCTGTTTTGGAGAAAATTTCAGGTTTAAAATATAATGTCGACTTTTTCTGTGGCTATTCGCCTGAGCGGATCAATCCTGGTGATAAAATCAATACGCTCACTAAAATTAAGAAAGTAACCTCCGGTTCCAATCCGGCAGTAGCTTTAGAAATAGACCAGCTTTATGCATCTATTATCACAGCTGGCACCCATCTTGCCCCGAGTATCAAAGTAGCAGAAGCCTCAAAAGCGATAGAAAATGCACAACGGGATGTAAATATTTCTTTTGTGAACGAATTAGCTTTAATTTTTGACCGCATGGGTATCGATACAGCAGATGTGCTGGCGGCTGCGGCAACCAAATGGAATTTCCTTAACTATAAACCTGGTTTAGTTGGAGGCCACTGTATTGGCGTAGATCCTTATTATTTAGCGCATAAATCTGAAGCATTAGGTTATAAACCTGAGGTGATCTTATCAGGAAGGCGGGTAAATGATAATATGGGTATGTTTGTCGCTAATAAAGTGATTAAAATGCTAGTCGCTAAAGATAAAGTGATCAATGGAGCCAAAGTGCTTATACTGGGTTTCGCTTTCAAAGAAAATTGCCCTGATATACGCAATACCCGGGTAATTGACATTTATAAAGAACTGAAATCTTTTAGCATGGAAGTTGATGTGTATGATCCATGGGCCAATGTAATTGAAGTGAAGGCCGAATATAATATCCAAATGATTCAAAATAATGATTTCAGGCATTATGATGTAATCATTTTAGCAGTGGCCCACCAGCAATTCTTGCATATCGATTACGCTGGTTTTAAAGCAAAAGGATCAATTATTTTCGATACCAAATCATTTATTCGCAGAGATTTGGCGGATGCGAGGTTATAATATTCGATTTGTTTACCCATTCTGTACCTTTTATTTACTCTTTCTCTATACCAGGTTAACCCCTGGCTTACCCTTTCTTTACCTTTTCTTTACCCTGGCTTTACCTATTTATTACCTGTAACGTAAATAGATAGTATAAAAATGGTGACCAAAAGGTAAAGAATAAGTTAATGAAAGCCCTAACTAGTATAGGCTTGGTAGATAGAAGAGGTAATAATGTCCCCTGTTCAGAAAGCGTAATAAGGCTAATCATCATTTTAAAATCGCTTGTCAACCAAACAAATTATTCTGTATGTTTGTGGCCAATAAAATGGATTAAATATGAAAGTTGCTTTAATTACAGGTGTTACAGGACAGGATGGAGCCTATTTAGCAGAGTTTTTGCTGAAAAAGGGATATTTTGTACATGGTTTAAAGCGGCGCTCATCATCATTTAATACCGATCGTATAGATCATCTTTATCAGGATCAGCACGAGCAGAATGTGAGGTTTAAATTACATTATGGCGATTTAACAGATTCGACTAACCTCATCCGGATTATCCAGGAAATACAGCCAGATGAAATTTACAACCTAGCTGCAATGAGCCATGTACATGTAAGTTTTGAGATGCCTGAGTACACTGCTAATGCAGATGGTGTTGGTACCTTACGCTTATTAGAAGCAGTACGTATTTTAGGTCTAACCCAAAAAACCAGACTTTATCAGGCTAGCACGTCTGAATTATATGGGTTGGTACAAGCAGTTCCACAAAGTGAAACCACGCCTTTTTATCCGCGCTCTCCTTATGCAGTGGCAAAGATGTATGCTTACTGGATCACGGTAAATTACCGTGAAGCATATAATATGTTTGCCTGTAATGGTATTTTATTTAACCACGAAAGTCCGTTAAGGGGCGAAACCTTTGTAACACGCAAAATAACCAGGGCGGCGGCAAAAATAGCGCTAGGCCTTCAAAAATGCCTATATCTTGGTAATCTATCTGCGCAACGGGATTGGGGACATGCCAAAGATTATATTGAGGCCATGTGGTTGATCCTGCAGCAAGACAAGCCAGAAGATTTTGTTATAGCTACAGGTATTACTACCACAGTTCGAGATTTTGTTCGGATGAGTTTTGCAGAATTGGGTATTGAAGTTGAATTTTCTGGTAAAGATGAAAACGAAAAAGGTGTAATAATTGGCCTTGACGAAGAATTATTGATTCAGCATGGATTAAATGGTGGGAAACTGTTTTTAGGAAGTACCATTGTTCAGGTAGATTCTAAATATTTCAGGCCAACAGAAGTCGATTTATTATTGGGCGATCCAGCCAAAGCAAAAACGCAATTGGGATGGGAACCTAAATATGACCTGAATGCATTGGTCAAAGATATGGTCATTTCTGATCTTCATTTAATGAAGAAGGATGAATATCTGAAAAAAGGTGGTTTTAAAACATTAAATTATTTCGAATAGCATCATTGTTGATAAATGATGTCTACGGAAAGTGGTCGGTAAATAATATAAGTTTTATATCGTTAAATCAACTTTAATTATTTATTAATATTAAGCAAAATGTCTACATTTTGTCTGTAATAATCTACTTTTAAATCTATTATTGCTATCTTTATTTTTGTTTTAGATTTATTGCAGCATATTGCATAATAAATTAGTTTTTTTATTGTTTTAGTATAATAGAAATTCTTGGTTTTATTGAAAACTTAATATGCTACTTAAAAATTAGAATTAATTGAAGCGCTTAATGATATCTATCTCCTATTTTTCATCAAAATATGTTTAGTTTTTTTAGCAAAAAGAATAAAGTCACCGATATTTCCTGGTTAGGAGTTGATATGCATTCCCATATCTTACCAGGTATTGATGATGGATCGCCGGATGTGGCGACTTCTGTACATTTTGTAAAAAGCCTTCAAGAGCTCGGTTTTAATCAATTGATCTGTACTCCGCATATTTATAAAGAGCTTTATCCCAACACACCAGAGACAATTTCTTCTGTAAAAACCTCATTGCAAATGGCATTAGACAGTGAAAATATATCTGTTAAATTGAGTGCCGGGGCAGAATATATGGTTGATCAGGATTTTACTTTGGATGGTCATCTATGTACGTTAGATCAGAAACACTTATTGATTGAGATGTCTTATCTATCTGAAAGTCCTGGCATAAACCAAACCATATTTGATATAGAAATTAAAGGGTATCGACCAGTTTTAGCGCATCCTGAACGTTATACTTTCTATTTTAAAGATAAAAACCGCTTAAAAAGATTTAAAGAAAAAGGCTGTCTTTTACAATTAAACTTATTATCTGTTTTAGGGTATTATGGCCGTGATGTTAAGCAGTCAGCCGAGATTCTATTAAAAGAAAAGATGTATGACCTGGCAGGCACAGATCTGCATCACGATAAACATTTAAGCACTTTAACTGATGCCATACATTCTGGAAAGTTGCACGATCTGATAGGCAACTATGATTTTAAGAATCAAGAAATATTTAATTCTATTTATACTTAATTCAAATTTGACTATTATGCTTATACCCCTTAACTGGACAAATTGCTAATCTGAAATTAAACATTTTTCAGATATTACAATTAAATGTTTAAGTTTGCAAGCTGTTTAAAATGGTCAATTTCATTTTAAATGGAATCTATACTATGAATAAAAAAATAAATGTGTATAAAGGACTAAAAATTACAAGTCTGATATTCGTAATCGCTTTAAGTTCTTCCTGCGTTAGTAATAAGAAAATAGCTTATTTTCAAGACATTCAAACTGTTAATCAGGCCAAATTAGAGAGTTCAATTGCTTTTACTGAACCAATCATTCAGACAGATGATATTTTGAGCATCAATATATTCACTTTAAATCCACAAAGTGGCGCTATTGTTAACCAAGCTGCAGCGAATACTGTTTTGGGTGGAGGAGCTAATACTGCACTAGCTTCCCAGCAAGTCAATGGTTTTTTAGTAGATCGTAATGGTGAGGTAGAATTGTCGCTCATAGGAAAAGTAAAAGTTAGTGGTTTAACAACATATCATGCCCGTGAGTTGATTCGCGAAAAAGCTGCTGTAGTATATAAAGAACCAAATGTCCAATTAAGGTTTGCTAACTTTAAAGTTAGTGTACTAGGTGAAGTAAATGCCCCTTCGGCATATACCTTGCCAAATGAGAAAGTATCTGTTTTAGATGCTTTAAGTTTGGCAGGAGATTTAACCATTTATGGCAAAAGAGAAAATGTTTTGGTAATAAGAGAGACAAATGGGAAAAAGGAATTTGGACGTTTAAATCTAAATTCATCAGATATTTTTAATAGTCCATACTACTATTTAAAGCAAAATGATGTGGTATATGTAGAACCGAATAAACGTAAGGTGTCAGCCTCAAATTCAGCTCAAATTCAAACCATTGGGGTAATTGCTTCTGTCATATCTGTTATAGTTTTAGCTATAAGCAATTTTAAATAAACCACGATACACTAGCGCAATTATAAATGAATACCTATTCTGAGAAAAAAAACCTTCAAAATTTAGAAGGTGATAGCATTGATATAAAACAGATTTTTTTAAAAATTAAGGACAAGTGGTCTTGGTTCTTTATCAGCATCATTTTTTGTTTGTTTATATCTTTTTTATACATAAGATATACCCCTCCAATTTATCAAATTAACGCAAGAGTATTAGTAAATGATGATGAAAAAGGAGGCAGTATTGGCAAACAAGCAGGTGCGCTTATGGATTTGGGTGGTATCCTCGGCGGAAAAAATTCTGTTGATAATGAAGCCGAAATTTTAAAGACAAGATCTTTAATGGATCAGGTTGTTAGGCAAATGAAATTGAACATTGTCTATACTAAGAAAGGAAGTTTAACCAATCGCGAGGTATATGAATCACCATTTAAGATTAATTTGATTCAAGAGGTTGATACAATTAGTTTTACAAAACTAAAGATTGATTTAGAAAAAAAGAATAAAATAAATATTTCCGGTAAGGATGTTGATTTGGAGGTAAATTGGGGGCAAATCTTTGAAATAAAAGGAATTGGAAAGCTTTCTATATCAAAAGAAGATTTGGTGGAACCTAATAAAGGAATTTATTACGTGTTCATTAGTTCTATTGATGAAAGAGTTACTACGTTGATGAAACAACTGAGTGTAGGTGTTTATAATAAACAAGTAACCATCATTGATTTAGGCTTTTCATACCCCGTGCCCAAAAAAGGAGAAGATATTCTAAATGCATTAATAAAACAATACACCCAATCTAATCTAAATGATAAAAACATAATTGCTGACAGTACAACTAAATTTATACAAAAAAGATTGAGTTTGATTGCCAGTGAATTAGGTGATGTTGAGAATAAGGTTCAGAGTTTTAAAACTAATAATAAGCTCGCAGATATGAGTGAGCAAGGAAGATTATTGGTTCAGAGCTCTGGTGAAATTACTTCTGAACTCGCAAAAGCAGAAACGCAAGTTTCAATACTAAATGATCTCGAAAAATATTTGAAAGATACTAATAAAAATCAAAGAGTTTTTCCTACATCATTATTACCACAAGATATGGTTTTTTCTGGCCTAATGAATCAGTATAATACCTTGCTTATCGAAAGAGACAAACAATTGTTAAGTGTTACCGAAGAAAGTCCGTTTATTAAAAATTTGGACACCCAAATTTCTGAATTAAGGAAAGGGATTCTGTCAAATATTCAAAGTACAAAAAATACATTTGTTATAACAAGAGATAAATTAATGTCTCAATTGAATCAATCGGAAGGTAAGATAAGTAATGTACCTCAAATTGAAAAGGATTACTTAAAGCTTGCTAGAAATCAACAAATCAAACAAGAGTTGTATATCTTCTTAATGCAAAAGGCAGAGGAGACCGCAATTTCTAAAACTTCAAATATTTCTATAGCTAAAACAATCGACCCGCCCAAAGCTGCGGTACTACCTGTTAGTCCTAAAAAAAATATAGTATACTTAATAGGTATATTTATAGGTTTAATCATTCCAGTAACAGTTGTTTTTGTTGTTGATATAATGAATACCGGTATTGGAACTAAGGATGATGTTACGAACCATACTTCTGTACCTGTCATTGGTGAGATTAGTCATAATGAGTCAGATGATAATTTAATAGTTGCGAATAAAGGAAGATCGGCCATTTCTGAGCAATTTAGAGCTTTGCGCACCAACTTGTCGTTTTATCTGAAAAACGAGAATGATAAAGTTATTTTACTTACCTCAAGTATGAGCGGTGAGGGAAAATCGTTTACTGCTATAAATTTGGGTAATATTTTAGCCTTAGCTGGTAAGAAAGTTTTATTAATGGAATTGGATTTAAGAAAACCAGGTCTATCTGTAAAACTAGCGGTCTCTAACAATATAGGTTTTAGCAATTTTACTATTGATTCTTCATTAAAGCACGCTGATATTGTTAAACAACTCACAATTAACAAGAATATGTATATTGTTTCTTCAGGACCTTTACCTCCTAATCCTGCTGAGACACTCATGAGTGAACGTACACCAAGCTTAATTGCTGAGTTAAAGAAAGAGTTCGATTATATTATTATGGATGCACCGCCTATAGGAATTATTGCCGACGCACAGCTTTTGGCAAAATATGCAGACGTTACATTATATCTTGTAAGGCAGAAATTTACAAAAAAAGACCAATTAAATATTGTTGAAGATCTTTATAGGTCAGGCAAAATGAAAAATATGGGGATTGTGGTTAATGATATTAGTAGCAAATATTATGGCTATGGATACGGTTATGGTAACTATGGTCAGAGTGAAAATAAAAAGTGGTACTCCAGTATTTTTAAAAGAATAAAATAAAATGGGAATTGATAAAATAAAACTGATACAGCTGCCTAAAATACTTGATGAGCGTGGAAATCTTTCTTTTTTAGAAGAAGGAAATCAGCTACTCTTTAATATTAAGCGTGCTTATTGGATTTATGACGTACCGGGAGGTGAAATTCGTGGAGGGCATAGTTATCATACAAATAATGAATTTATTATTGCTTTATCCGGTAGCTTTGATATTGTGATAAGTGATGGAAATGAAAGGAAAACATTTTCATTAAATCGTTCATATTATGGGTTATATGTGCCATGTGGATTTTGGAGGCACATGGAAAATTTTTCTACAAATTCTGTAGCGTTTATTGTTTCTTCAACTGATTATGATGAAACTGATTATGAAAGAGATTTTGATAAATTTAAACTGTCCAAAAACAATGCGTAAAATTACAACCTATGATTGTTCTGTTTTTGAACTTCCAAAAATAAAGGATCGGGCGGGAAACTTAACCCCAATACATAATAATACAGAGATCCCATTTGCTGCGAAGAGAATTTTTTATTTGTATGATATCCCAGGGGGTGAATCCAGAGGGGCTCATGCACATAAGCAATGCCATCAATTTTTGGTTGCAGCAAGTGGAAGTTTCGAAGTTTTTCTAGATGATGGTCAAACTAAAAGAATTGTTCAATTGAATAGGCCTAACATAGGTTTACACATTCCTCCAGGAATTTGGGCTTCTGAAATAAATTTCTCCTCAGGTTCAATTTGTTTGGTTTTTGCTTCAGAAATTTATAACGAAGAGGATTATATTAGAAATTACGATGATTTTCTCGCCATAACAAAAGCAAAGGATGAAATTTAACAATAAAAATATTAGCTTAGGTCTAAATGTTACACTAGGGAATAACGTCAAAATCGGCGATAATGTGACAATTTATGATAACGTCACAATTGGAGATAATACTATAATTTGCAACAACTGTATAATTGGTGAGCCATTAGGAGATTATTACTTTGATGAGAGTTATCAAAATCCAAGAACTTTTATAGGTGAGAACAGTTTAATTCGGAGTCATACAATAATATATGCGAATAATGAAATAGGTGATCATTTTTCTACCGGGCATAGAGTGACTATAAGAGAAAACTGTGTAATTGGTTCAAACTGTAGAGTGGGTACGCTTAGTGATTTGCAGGGAAATTTAAAAATTGGAGAATACTCTTGGTTACATAGTAATGTACACGTTGGGCAGGGTACGGAAATAGGCAATTTTGTTTTCGTGTATCCATATGTGATTTTTACAAACGATCCTCATCCACCTTCATCTTACATTGTTGGGTCAAAAATTGGAGATTACACTCAAATTGCTGTTTCTTCCGTTATTTTACCCGGAGTTGAAATAGGTAGCAATTGTCTAATTGGTGCAAGCACGTTAGTTTCAAAAAAAATTGGAAACAATAAATTAGTTGTAGGAAATCCTGGCAAAATTATTGGGGATGTAGAATCTATAATTTCTAAAGAAACAGGCCTCTCACATTATCCTTGGCCATATAATTTTAAAAGGGGAATGCCTTGGGAAGATATAGGATATGATAAATGGTTGAAAAAGCAAGATTATGATAAATAGAGACGATTTTTTAGTACAAGTGATAGGTTTGTTCGATGAAACAGATCCTAATGAGATTACTCTTAACACAGAATTTAGAAGTTTAGATGAATGGAGCTCGTTAAATGGTATGAGTTTGATTGCAATGTCATCTGATGAATATGCTGTTAAGTTGACTCCAGCAGATTTGCAGAAGGTCAATACTTTTGAAGAGCTTGCCAAGCTTATTGAAGAAAAAAGTAATAATTAATGAGTGAATCTAGGAATATATTAATTACTGGAGCGTCATCTGGTATAGGAAATGCAATTGCTCATAGGTTAAATGCAAATGGTGTAAAGTTATATTTATCAGCTAGAAATCTAGAAAAGCTTGCAAAATCATTTCCTCATGGTAATAATGAATCCTTAAACGTTAAGTTGCTGGGTGCAGATATAACTAAGGAAGGGGATTTAAGTGGTATAGTGAAAGCTATTAAAGAACCTTTGGATGGTTTGGTTTTGTCGGCTGGAGAACTCAAGTATATGCCAGCTGCTTTTTTAAATCGAGAAAATTTAATGGAGATGATGAATATTAACTTTTTAGCTCCCGTGCTATTGGTAAAGGAATTAATTAAAGCTAAAAAGTTAAACAAAAACTCCTCGATTATTTTTGTATCATCTGTGTCAGCAAAAGTGGGGGTGGCTGCTACTTTGGCGTATGCTAGCTCAAAAGCTGCAGTTGAGGCTGCAGTAAGGGTTTTAGCAACAGAATTGGCACCAAAGAAAATTAAGGTTAATGCTGTTTGTCCCGGTCTGGTTAATACACCAATGCTTGAAAAGGCCTCGATTGAAAATGGAATTGACATTTCAGAGGCGAATAATTCTAATTATCCACTTGGCATTGGCAGTGCGGAAGATGTTGCATCTCTGATGTCTTTTTTAATTTCGAAAGAGAATAATTGGATAACAGGACAGACAGTAGTAATTGATGGTGGATATTTACTTAATAAATAATGGCTTCAATAAAGTATATAGAGTATTACCTTCCTGTTTTCGAACTAACAAATGAGGAATTAGCAAGACGTTTTCCGAATTGGTCGGTTGAGAAGATATCTCAGAAAACGGGAATAAATGTTAGACGAATTACAAGGAGTGATGAATTTGCAAGTGACTTGGCAATTCATGCTGCTGAGAAGCTATTTGAAAACTCTGATATTAGTAAGGAAGAAATTGATTTTATACTATATTGCACGCAGAGTCCAGATTACTTTTTGCCCACCACAGCTTGTATAATACAACAGCGCTTAGGCCTACCAACAAGTGTGGGTGCCTTAGATTATAACCTAGGATGCTCTGGTTATGTATATGGTTTGGCGTTAGCAAATGGACTAATAAATAGTGGCATTTCTAAAAAATTATTGCTAATAACAGCAGAGACCTATAGTAAATTTATTCATCCGCAAGACAAAGGTAATCTTACTTTATTTGGAGACGCCGCATCAGCTTCATTGATCACAAATGATGGAGAATCAAATATGGCTATCCAAAATTTTGTATTTGGAACAGATGGCAATGGAGCTGACAGTTTGATTGTTAAAAATGGTGGGATGAAAAATTTTAGAGCTATTGGGAATGATCTTTACAATGATGAAGATTTTGTAAGCAATGATGATTATCTGTTCATGAATGGTGGTGAAATATTTGCTTTTACATCAAGAGCTATACCTGAATTAATTCATACACTACTATTAAAAAGTAATTTGAAGCTTGAAGATGTTGATTATTTTGTCTTTCATCAAGCAAATAAGTATATGCTAAACCATATCCGGAAAAAATTGGGAATTCCAGAAGAAAAATTCCTATTATTTTTAGAGAGCTGTGGCAATACAGTGTCCTCGACAATACCTATAGTTCTTAATGAAATGAAGAAGCAGCAAAGATTTAAAAAAGGAGATAAAATACTATTAGCTGGTTTTGGCGTAGGTTTATCTTGGGCTGGAACAATATTAGAATATTAAGATGATAAAATTTTTAGACCTGCAATCAATCAATAATAGGCACAAGGATAGCCTCATGGACGCTTTTGAAAGAGTTTTAGACTCTGGCTGGTACATCATGGGGGCACAACTTAATAAATTTGAAAAGAATTTCGCTGCATATTGTGGTACAAAACATGCTATTGGCGTAGCTAATGGATTAGACGCTTTAATTCTGATTTTAAGAGCCTATAAAGAACTCGGGAATTTTAAGGATGGAGATGAAGTAATTGTCCCTGCTAATACTTACATCGCAAGTATTCTAGCTATATCAGCTAATAACTTAGTCCCAGTATTGGTTGAACCAAATCTTCAGACGTTTAATATCGATCCAAAGTTAATTGAAGCAGCAATCACGGAAAAAACCGTTGCAATACTCCCTGTACATTTATATGGGCAACTTTGCGAAATGGATGAAATTATATCTATTGCTAAAAAGCACAATTTAAAAATTATTGAAGATTGTGCACAAGCCCATGGAGCCATGTCACTTGGTGGAATTAAAGCTGGGAATTTTGGTGATGCTGCTGGTTTTAGTTTTTACCCTGGAAAAAATTTGGGAGCATTGGGAGATGCTGGTGCCATTACTACGAATGATGCAGCTTTAGCAGAAACTATAAGTGCATTACTGAATTATGGCTCTCGGGTAAAATATGAGAATATTTACAAAGGAGTAAATAGCAGACTCGATGAACTTCAAGCAAGTTTGTTGGATGTAAAACTGGCAAGCCTGGAGAATGAAACAGAATTAAGGAGGAAAGTGGCAAATCGGTACCTAACAGAAATTAATAATCCGAAGATTATCCTTCCTCTTGTTGATTTTCAGGAAAGCCATGTGTGGCATTTATTTGTAATAAGAACAGAAAATCGTACCGAATTGCAACAATATTTGACTAGTCAAGGCATACAAACTGTGATACACTATCCTATTCCTCCACACAAACAAAAGGCATACGAAGAACTTAATCATTTATCTTTACCTATTTCGGAAAAAATCCACCGAGAGGTTATAAGCTTACCAATAAGCCAGGTCATGTTAGATGAGGAGGTTAGCCGTGTTATTGAAGTTGTAAATAACTACTAACACCTTGAAGCTATTAAAAACAACATTTTTTTCAGGAATTATAACTTTTATAAAGATTGCTTCAACCTTTGTGGCGAGTAAGGTAGTTGCTATAACTGCTGGGCCTGCGGGGGTTGCTATTGTTGGAGCCTTTGCAAATTTTATTACGATATCGCAGACTTTTGCCAATGGAGCTATAAATAACGGAGTTATAAAATATGTATCAGAGTACAAAGATGATTCAATAAAATTAAAAAGCTTAATCAGCACCTCTGTTAAGATAACGATTTATAGTTCAATAATAAGTGGAATCCTTTTGATCCTTTTTAGTGGATTTATATCTTCCATAGTATTTATGAATGAGTTGTATGTAAATCCAATCAGATTATTAGGCTTAACTATAGTTTTAACTTCAATTAATACATTAATACTTTCTGTACTGAATGGTTTGGGTGAAATTAAACTATATACTTTTGCTAATGCGGTAGGAAGTATAATAAGCCTAATTTTCACTGTTATTCTAGTGTTTTTTTATAATGTGATTGGAGCTTTATATGCTTTGGTTTTTTCACAATCAATTATATTACTTGTTACTATATTCCTTCTTAAAAAGAAGGCTATTTTTTATTTTTTTTTAAATTTCCAGCCAATAGATAAAAGAATTGTTGTTAATTTAAGCAAATTTAGCCTTATGGCAATAATTAGTGCTTTAACGATCCCATTAGGTCAGATAATAGTAAGAAATTTTTTAATTTCAAAAGTAGGAATTAATGAATCTGGATATTGGCAAGGCATGATGAGAATATCGGATGGGTATTTGATGCTGATAACAACGTCGTTAAGTACATACTATTTGCCCAAACTTTCTTCTCTAAAAACAGATAACGAGCTTAAAACTGAAATTTATAATGGCTACAAAGTAATAATACCAGCTGTAATAATTAGTTGTGTGTTAATTTTTTTGTTACGATTTTTTATTATAAACATCCTTTATACGTCCGATTTTACTTCGATGGAAAAATTGTTCATCTGGCAATTATTAGGTGATATATTTAAAATCTGTGCTTGGGTTTTGGCTTATCTGATGCTGGCAAAAGCAATGACGAAATTGTTCGTAATTACAGAAATTATTTTTGGACTATCTTATGTTATAATAACCTATTTTTGTGTTATAAAATGGGGTATCTTAGGTGCGAGTATCGCATTTGCAATAAATTATTTTTTGTATCTCTTAACTATGGTGATCATTTTTAGAAAAAAGCTCTCGCAAAATGAGTAATTTGGGTGTGTTTTGCTTTTACTTCCCTAGCCATGGAGTTAGTGGCGTACCTGTTCTATTCTCAAGAATAGCTTTAGCTTTAGCTAAGATACCAAGGGTTGAAAAAGTATATGTAGTTGATTTTGAGGATGGCTATATCGCTGAAAGCGTTAAAGGACAAAGTAAAATTGAATTGATTCCATTTAATTTTGGAAAATCTGTATATATACCTGATGATGTGACTTTCATTACTCAGTCAATGCTCCCCTACAGATTTCCGTCTGAAGTGATAATTCCGGCGACGTCAAAAATTGTGTTTTGGAATCTTCATCCTGATAATCTTGTCCCTATATTAATTCCATTTCCAGGGCTAAGGAATGTCCAATTTTCATCATTCAATTTATATGAAAAAATTGGAAAAATGTTCTTTAAAAGAACCATCGGGCGAGTTAAAAGTTTTACTTCAATTTGTTTGCAAAAAAATGCACTATTATTTATGGATAGCGTTAATAGGAATAAAACAGCTCAATATCTTTTTTTGGATATTTTGAATCGCGATTTTTTACCCGTTCCTGCTTTAAATTCAGATAAAAGAATTAATTGCAAAGTTAATAGGGATCTTACATTTTGTTGGGTTGGCAGACTTTGCGATTTTAAAATCCATATATTGTTATACACAATTGATAAGCTCGTAGTAATATCTAAAGAATTAAAAATTAAAATTAAATATAAGATAATTGGTGATGGTCCCTTTCAATCTGAAATTGATAAATTGGATTTGAATAATGAATTTTTTGAATTGGAGATACTTGGAGCTGTCAGTAGTCAAAAATTAGATGATATTTTAATAAATGAGGTGGATGTTTTGACCGCAATGGGTACATCAGCTTTAGAAGGAGCTAAATTAGCACTTCCCACTGTTGTTTTAGATTTTTCGTATGTTAAAATCGTGGATAATTATAAATACCGGTGGCTTTATAATACAAAAGATTTTGATTTAGGGCACAATATATCATCTAAAGACTTTGATCATGAGGGGGATAGCCTAAAACGGATTATTTTAGAATTATCTCATAATTTTAGGGATATTTCCAATAAAACATTGGATTATTTTCTTGATAATCATTCTATTGATGGGGTTGTTGAGAAACTAATTGTTGCAACGGAGGAATCCGATTTGAAGATCACAGACTTCCCAAAGTCAATTTTTAAAAAAAGTTTGCTAAGGAACTTATATGAGGTTTTCAAAAAAAAATAATTCTTGTAATATGAATACAAAACTAATTACACTATTTAAACCAATATTAATTTTTATTGCGGTTTGGGTATTAGTATTTTTTCTATATAGCATGAGATTGAGTGAGCTCATTTGGTTTGAAGCCTCTGCCGGATTTAAGTTCTTCTTTATAGCAACTTTTTCATTTTGTTTAGGTTATTTCTTTGTCTTCTTGTTAAGAGGTCGTGTAGTGGAAAAACCATTTGTTTATACAGATACAGCTATTGCGAATATAGAAAAACGGATTATGCCGTTTTTTAAATTTTGGATTTTTTTTACCATTATTGAGGTTATTTTCTCGAAGGGGGTTCCTTTATTGTGGATTATTCAAGGAAGTGAAAAGACGTATTTCGACTTTGGTTTACCATCATTACATGGGCTGCTAAATGCCTTGCAAACCTCGCTTGGTATTATTAGTTTTTTTTTATACATCAAAACTGGTAAAAAGAAATATTTGTATATATGTTTATTCACGTTTATATGGCAGATTGTTGTAATTTCCAGGCAGCTAATTGTTACACAAATCATAGAGATATTCTATATTTACTTTATTTTTAGTAAATCTCAATTAAAACTAGTCCGGAATCTTTCTTTTTTTGGTTTGTTCTTTATAATACTTTTTGGTGTAGTTGGTGACATAAGGACCGGACAAGATAAATTTTATGAGTTAGCTATGCCATCACAAAATTGGATATCCTGGCTTCCATCAGGGTTTTTATGGGTGTATATTTATCTGGCAACTCCATTTAACAACTTACTTTATAATTTTAGTGTTCCAATTGCAAATTATGACCCGTCATTTCCGAACACAACAAGTCTTTTACTTCCTAGTTTAATTAGAAATTTTTTCTACGGTGATAATACAATTTCTAACACCTCTGGTGCATTAATTAGCGAGGCATTTAATGTGAGCTCTGCATTTACCTCTCCTTATTTAGATATGGGATATTACGGTATTGCTATATTTTCTTTTACTATTGGTATTATTAGTTTTTTAGCATGGTGGTCAAAAGGGAATAAAAGAGTGCTCTTTCGTGCCGTAATTGCCCAATGTTTAATATTGAGTATATTTTATAATCACTTTTTCTACCTACCTATAATTTTTCAGTTATTTTGGATATCGTTAATAGTTAAAGATGAAAAATTATAAGACGCTTTTAAAGTTAAGGTCGCAATCAGGACTGAGGGGGAATGAACGGATTTCAGTGTGTGTACGTGTGAAAAATGAAGCTGGTGAACTTCCTAGATTTATTGCATCTTTAAAAAAGCAAAAAATGTTTGAGTCAGTCCACTTAATATTTTTGGATAGTGGAAGTAGTGATGGTACAATTGAGATATTAAAAAACATAAGCTGTGATTTGTACACTATACATTCTAGCGAGTTTTCTTTCGGTGATTCTTGCAATCTGATGATGAGTTTATCTAGTTCAGAATTAAATGTTTTTTTCTCTGGACACGTAATACTTGAAGAAGATTACTTTTTTCAGAAAATTTTTAATTTGTTTGAACAGATCGGTGAATTTTCTGCTTACTTCAGGCAAATTGTTAATGAGTATTTAGGCTATTCAATCTACGACAGTACATTTTTAAAGTATTATTTTCCTAAGTTTAATGGGCAGTCTCCTATTCTGCTAAAAAATGGATTTCATTTTTCTAATGCAGCCTCGGTGATTTCCAGAAAACAATGGAAGGAAATTGGCTTTGAAGACGTTATTGCAAGTGAAGATCAGATATTTGCGGAAGAAGTAAGCTTAAAGTTTGGGGGAGTTTATTATTTCCCCGATTTAAATGTTAAACATAGCCATAACGAAAGCCCCGAAAGTATAACAAAGAGGGTGAAAATTAATGTTTTAGCCAAACATCCTAATGGCGTTCCCATTTATAAGTATTATCTCTCTTTTTTTAAATTGTTTTTAAGTCTCTTCATCAATTCTTTTGCATTTAAGGATTCCCTTAAATTTGCTAAAGCACATTCGGAGGGCTATATCATTAAATAAATATGTTTAGAACATCCTTATTAATTCCAACTTATAACGCTGGTCCTGAGTTTAAAAATGTTTTGAAAAGTATATCTGTTCAAAGCTTAACTGTAGATCGGAAAATTATAATGGATTCTGAGTCATCCGACGAAACACTCCTTCTTGCAAAAAAATATGGGTTTGAGACATTGACCATAAAGCAAGTTGATTTTGATCATGGATATGTTAGGCAATTGCTTGCAGAAGCGGCTGATGATTGCGATATTTTTATTTATCTTACTCAAGATTGCATTCTCAAGAATAAAGATTCAATTAAGCATTTGGTCGATGCTTTCGAAGAACCGAAAGTAGGTATAGCGTATGGAAGACAATTACCTCATATAGGGGCTAAAACACTTGAATCACATGCGCGCTTATTTAATTATCCATCTACTTCTGTTGTTAAAAAACTCTCAGATAAAGATAAATTAGGAATAAAAACTGCATCATGTTCAAATTCTTTTGCGGCCTATAGAAGTACAGCATTACATGATGTTGGCGGATTCCCAAGTCATACAATTTTCGCTGAAGATGTAATTGTTGGTGGACAAATTTTAATTAAAGGTTGGCAAATTGCTTACGTAGCCGATTCTGAGGCTTATCACTCACATAACTATACCATAAAAGAGGAGTTTAAACGGTATTTCGATATTGGAGTTTTTCATTCAACAAATATTTGGCTGCTAAATGAGTTTGGGTCCGCAGGCGGAGAAGGCCTTAAATATTTGAAATCTGAGTTAAGATATGTATTTAAGCATAATCTATTAGTTCTGCCCAAAATGATTATGTCAATTGGTGCTAAATTTGTAGGATATAGGTTAGGTATGATGCATGAAAAATTATCGCCAAAACAGAGGAGAACCTTTTCGATGCATAGAAGATATTGGGATAAATTAGAAAAGAAATAATGAATCATTTAATATTTGGAGGTTCTGGTTTTATTGGAACTCATTTAAAAAGATACATCAAAGAAACCCTAGGTCTATCAAGCCAGGTTAACAGTTATGACATTCGTAAAAAGGTTAGCGATGATTTTACGAAGATTGATATCAGACAGCCGATTTTATTGGATATTGAAGATGCAGAAAATAGCATTATTTATAACCTAGCTGCTGTACACACCACCCCTGGTCACCCTGATCATGAATATTTTGAAGCAAATATATACGGTGCTCAAAATGTATGTGATTTTGCCCGTAAAAATAATATTAAAACTATTGTTTTTACCAGTTCTATAGCTCCTTATGGGGCATCAGAGGAATATAAAACTGAAGAAGCTTTACCCATGCCTAATACACCTTATGGTATCTCTAAACTAACAGCGGAATACATTCATAAGCTGTGGCAAGCTGAAGATCCTGAGCATCGAAAACTAGTGATCGTTAGACCCGGAGTTGTTTTCGGAAAACAGGAAGGAGGAAATTTTACTAGATTATATAATTCACTAAAAAAGGGCTTTTTCTTTTATCCAGGTAGAAAAGACACCATTAAGGCTTCAGTTTATGTAAAAGATGTAGTGCGTATATTATATGAAGCAGGGCAAAAAGAAAAGCCAGGACATGTTACCTATAATTTAACTTATTTCCCCGCCCCTACTATTCAGAAAATATGCGAAACAATGGCAGAAGCTACTGGTGTAAAGCCACCCAAAATTCTAGTTCCAGGCTGGGCCTTAAAAACGGTAGCGGGCGGTGCTTATTTTGGAGCAAGAACTCTAGGTAAAAAAATTAATGGTATTCACCCTGATCGCGTAAAGAAATTGATGATTTCTACTAATATTTCGGGAGAGAGACTTGATAAATCTCCTTACAAGTTACAATTTTCGTTAAAAGAAGCATTGGAAGATTGGTACCTAGATTGTGAAAAAACAAGTCTTTATTAGAATTATCTAATAATAGGGCCGCAGTAAAAAAGGTAATAATAATTATATTGCTATAGACGAAGAGGTGCTCTTGATTTATCCAAATCAGACGATTAGGAAATTAGGCAGTCGCTAAAGATGCATGGAATAAAATATGCTTGATTTACTTTAAAAAATAAGAAGTTTACATTCACTGTAAACTTTTTTGTATCTACTTATTTGCAAGACCAATCGACTATTTATTAATATATGCAGACTCTTTTTTACATATGTCTTTTTAAAACTTATATTGTCTGATTATTAGTGGTTTTTAATTTGTTTATGATTATTTAACTTTGAATTCAGAATTTGGGCATCAATTTTGTTCATTATGGTTTCATTAAAAACAAAAACAATATATAACTGTTTAGTTTTCCCTTAAAGCCTATGCAAACACGTTACTTATTTATACTTAAATACATTTTACCGATAACTGACCTCATTATGGTCAATATTGTGTACTTTTTTGCCTACCAATTTACAGCCTACATGGGTAAAGCGGTAAGTTCAGAATTGCAATGGCATTACGTAGTAGTGTGTAATTTAATCTGGATTGTAAGCACTACGAGTTTTGGTTTATACAGTGAGTATGGATCTCGCAGGATAGAGCGGATTTATAGGGGCACTTGGAAAAGTGTAGTTTTGCATGCGGTGTTGTTTTCCATTTATCTATTCTTTTCTAAACAAAATGATTTCTCGAGGTCTTTCCTCGTAGTCTTTTATGGTATGCTTGCCATTTTATTTTTGGTAAACCGTTTTATTGGTACATCGTTCCAATTTTTACTTTTTAATCACTTACGCGGTGTTAAGTCGGTAGCCATCATGGGCAACAATGCAACAGGTTTACAGTTAGCGAGTTATTTCGAAAAGCAGCGATATATTGAATTTCATGGTTTTATTAATGATGTACCAGATGATTATTTAGACCGTGATGGTCAGATTTCTGATGCAGTCGGGCGGCAGTTCAAAATCGCTGTGGATAAAGGGATTAAAGATATTTATGTAACCATTGCACCAGAAAGGATGTCTGATATGACCTTATTAACAGAAGAAGCTGAGCGTCAATGTGTAAGATTAAAGTTTATCCCTGATATTAGTGGCGCCTTATTATCGCCTTATACTGTAAGTTACCTGGGAAACGAATTCCCTGTAATTTCTTTACGTTCAGAGCCTTTGGAGAAAATCCATAATCGCTTTAAAAAACGTGTTATTGATGTAGTATTTAGTGGCCTGGTAATTCTTTTTGTACTGAGCTGGTTATATCCTATTATTGCTATTCTGATAAAAATGCAGAGCAAGGGACCTGTTTTATTTAAGCAGCTTAGAAGCGGACGAGATGATGAGCCTTTTTGGTGCTTTAAGTTCAGAAGTATGCGAATGAATTCGGACAGTGATAAAAGACAGGCAAGCAAAAATGATGACCGCATTACACCTATCGGCAAATTCTTAAGGAAATCCAGTTTGGATGAATTACCACAATTTTTTAATGTATTTATGGGGCACATGAGTGTTGTTGGCCCACGTCCGCATATGTTGAGCCATACCGAACAGTACAAAGGTATTGTAGATCAATTTATGGTGCGCCACTTTTTAAAACCAGGTATTACTGGCTGGGCGCAGGTAAATGGTTACCGTGGAGAAACCAAAGAAGATTACAAAATGGTGAAGCGGGTAGAACACGATATCTGGTATTTAGAAAACTGGAGTGCCATGTTAGACGTAAAGATTATTTTTATGACCGTAATTAATATGGTAAAAGGTGAAGAAAATGCTTATTAGCAATAATTTAAGAAAGCCTGAAAGGACACGTTCTCTGTAGAAATCTGATAAGCATCATTAATTTCATAATAAAATTGCGTTCTTTGCCCTTTGAATTAAAATTTACCAGATGAAAAAGACCTTATTCCTTTTATTTTTAGTCGTTTCCATTTATAAAGTGAAAGCTCAGGCTGTTTATCAGCCCTATTCTTTTCAGTTTTATCAAAAGCTTAGTAGCGAAATTTATAGTCCAAATACAAGGTTTCATACTTCCTTAAAGCCTTTTTTTATCGATGATACTTTATTGCACGATAAAAGTAATTTATTATTTAGTATTGGGGTAGATTCAAACAGGCATTCATGGGTATCCAGAAAGTTATTTAATGAACATTTGTTGGACATCAGAAATGATGATTATACTGTTTATGCAGATTTCTTGCCTGATTTTCAGATTGGGAGGGATTTTTCAGGAAAGAAAAATGCCTATTTAAATACCCGTGGTTATCAGGTCGGCGGTACTATAGGAAAGAAATTTTCTTTTTATACCAGTGGATTCGAAAACCAGGGTCGTTTTGCTAATTATTATAGAAATTACATTGACCGAACCGGTATTGTTCCGGGGCAATCTTATAATCGTATTGGCGGTAAATATGGTCAAGGTTATAACCCTGATATTAATCCCTTAACTGCAGATTGGTCGTATGTAACGGCTACATTATCTTATACACCATCTAAATATTTAAACATCACTGCTGGTTATGATAAAAATTTTGTAGGTGATGGTTATCGTTCGTTATTGCTGTCCGATTATGCATCGCCATATCCATTTTTGAAATTGACAGGTAATCTTGGCAATGTACAATATATGGTGATGTGGGCCGCTATGCAAGATCCAAGTGCGCCGCAGTTATCTTATGAAACTGGTTTTAGGAAAAAAGGTGGCGTTTTCCATTATTTAGATTGGAATGTGAATAACCGTCTGTCTATAGGGTTCTTTGATTCTATTGTGTGGGCCCAGACAGACGATGCAGGAAATAACAGAGGTTTTGATTGGGGCTATGCCAACCCCATTATTTTTTTGAGGCCAATTGAGGCTTCCAGTGGTTCGCCAGATAATGCCTTGATAGGCTTTACCAGTAAATACAAATTCGCAAAAGAAGCTGTTGCTTATGGCCAGTTCTCACTGGATGAATTTCAGGCAAAAGAATTTTTCTCTTCTGATGGTAGTTCAAGGAATAAATATGCCTGGCAATTGGGTTTAAGAGGAGCAGATATATTTCATGTTAATGGATTAAACTATTTATTGGAGTACAATACGGCAAAACCATATACCTTTTCTTCACGTAAACCTATTATTAATTATGCGCAATATGGAGAGCCTTTAGCGCACCCAATGGGCGCAAACTTTAGAGAAGTTGTAGGTTTATTAAACTATTCTTACAAACGTTTCGATTTTAGCGGCGAATTAATGTACGCTAAATATGGCTTGGATGAAGCCGGGCAAAATTATGGCAAAAATATCTTCGAACCTTATACCGATGCGGTAAAGGCGAATGGAAATTATACTACCCAGGGCATCCGAACCGACCTTTTTTATGCTGAAGGAAGAGTCGCTTATGTGATTAATCCAAAATATAACCTGCGCTTAGAATTGGGAGGTATATTAAGACGCGAAAGCAATAGCCTTGGTAAGAACAACACGGGGTTGATCACTTTTGGGTTACGTAGTTCGTTCAGGAATTTATATACTGACTTTTAAGGAAAGTCTACGAAATTTTATAAAAGCCTCAGTTATTTTTATTAACTGAGGCTTTTTTTATTCTTGCTATCACAACAATAGGAAGGATCTTTATTTGTGTCATTGAGATTCTTCGCTGCGCTCAGAATGACAAAGAATACGACAAGCCCTAACCTGCCATGCTATCAGTGGTTCTTTTTACAGCGACTTTTCTAACTGCTTCTATAATAGCATTTTTATCATAACCACATTCGGCCCAAAGTTCGGTCTGTTCACCATGTTCTATAAACCTATCTGGTATACCTAAACGGATTACATTGGCATGGTAACCATGATCAGCCATAAATTCCAATACTGCAGCGCCCATACCACCAGGCAAGGAACCGTCTTCTACCGTAATTACATGTTTATACTTGGCAAAAACTTCGTGTAATAAAGCTTCATCTAAAGGTTTAATAAAGCGAAGATCGTAATGCGCCGGATAGAACCCTTCACTGTTCAACTCAGCACGGGCTTCAACAGCAAAATTGCCTACGTGTCCAATGGTTAGTAAGGCTACATCTTCGCCATCACAGATTTTACGTCCTTTGCCGATTTCTAAGACCTTAAATGGTCTTTTCCAATCGGGCATTACACCATTTCCACGTGGATAACGGATTACAAAGGGACCAATGTTTTCCTGTTGAGCAGTAAACATGAGGTTTCGTAGTTCTTCCTCGTTCATTGGCGAAGAAACAACTAGATTTGGAATACAGCGCATATAAGCAATATCGTAAGCGCCATGGTGGGTTGCACCATCGGCACCTGCCAGGCCTGCCCTGTCCAAACAGAATACCACATTCAGTTTTTGGATGGCTACATCATGAATGACCTGATCATAAGCCCTTTGCATAAAACTGGAATAGATATTACAGAAAGGAACCATGCCCTGAGCAGCTAATCCTGCAGAAAAAGTTACGGCGTGTTGTTCGGCTATACCTACATCAAATGCACGTTTTGGCATTGCTTTCATCATAATATTTAGCGATGAACCCGACGGCATGGCAGGGGTAATTCCCACTATTTTATCATTGGCCTCAGCCAGTTCCACCATGGTATGCCCAAAAACATCCTGATATTTTGGCGGCTGCGGTTTATCCGGAATACTTTTTTTGATTTCGCCGGTTATTTTATCGAACAAACCAGGAGCATGCCACTTAGTTTGATCTTTTTCTGCCAACGCAAAGCCCTTACCTTTTACTGTAATACAATGCAAAAGTTTGGGACCCGGAATGGCTGATAAATCTTTTATGATTTGAGCCAAACGTTTTACGTCATGACCATCAACCGGGCCAAAATACCTGAAGTTTAAGGCTTCAAATAAATTACTCTGCTTAAGCAAGGTACCTTTAATGCTCTTCTCTATTTTCTTTACGTATTTATGCGCATTGGGTCCAAGTTTGGAAAGCCCTGTAAGCACATGAGAAATATCATCACGGAAACGGTTGTACGACTTTGAAATGGTAATACTCGTTAAATACTCTTTAAGGGCGCCTACATTCGGGTCGATAGACATGCAGTTGTCATTCAGGATAACAAGTACATTACTGTTTTCAATCCCGGCATGGTTTAATCCTTCGAAAGCCAAACCTGCAGTCATGGCACCATCGCCGATAACCGCAACATGTTGTCTGTCGGTTTCACCTTTTAACTGTGAAGCTACAGCCATACCCAAAGCAGCCGAAATAGAAGTGGAAGAGTGGCCTACGCCAAAGGTATCGTATTCACTTTCTGAAATTTTCGGAAAACCGCTGATCCCGCCATATACGCGGTTGGTATGGAATAAATCCCTGCGGCCTGTTAATATTTTATGTCCATATGCCTGATGGCCTACATCCCAAACTAATTTGTCGTAAGGAGTGTTCAATGCATAGTGTAAGGCTACCGTTAATTCTACAACACCCAAACTGGCACCAAAATGGCCACCGTTTACACTTACTACATCAATAATATATTGTCTTAATTCCTGGCTTATTTGTTCTAAGTCAGATTCGCTATATTGCTTTAAATCAGCAGGATAGTTGATTTTAGATAATAGGGGGCCAGCTTTTACTTGCATTCGAAATTTATGGTAAAAAACAAGACACAAAGTAAGGTAAATTTGTTTTAATATAGAAGAGAAAAATAGCGCTTTATTACAGCGGCTTAAGCGGCTGGCCTTTAGGGTGATAAGGGTTACCGATGTTTAGTGGAGTAGCGTTAAGCAGTGAAGGTTAGCGATTAACGTATAGACTGAAAATTTTCACTATGTTTGTTGCTACACATGCAGGCAGAGAATTTTGAAATAAAGCTTCCGGTATTTGAAGGCCCCTTCGATCTGTTGCTGTTCTTTATTGAACGCGATGAGCTAAATATACAGGATGTTGAGATTGCGAAGATTACCAACGACTTTTTGGCTTACATACACAAGCTCCTGGCTTTAAACGTAGAAGTAGCCAGCGAATTTATTTTGGTTGCCGCAACCTTAATGCGGATCAAATCTAAAATGCTCCTGCCAAGGATCGAGGTTGATGAAGCCGGAAATGAAATCAATGCTGAGCAGGACCTGATTGCCCGGCTGATTGCCTATAAACAGTTTAAATCTGCCGCAGAGGAAATGAAGGTTTTAGAAGATGAACGCTTAAAGCAGGATCAACGGGGTAATATTGCTTTCGATCTTACGCTGGCTGCCGAATCTTCTTCCCATCAGGACGAACTTTTGTCATTAGACCTGTACAAGCTTTTAACCGTATATCACCGCACCATGCAGAAATACGAGCTGCGTAGCGAAGAGGTTAAACATACCGTAGTTCAGTATCCATATACGATCGAACAGCAAAAATACTTTATAGCCAACCTGCTTGATATCAATAAACAAATTGATTTTGCCCTGGTGCTTAAAAACTCAGAAAATAAGGTGCATTTCGTGTATAATTTTCTCGCCATTTTAGAAATGTTGCAGCAGCAGATTGTGGAGATAACCATTGGTAACGGCTTTAACAACTTTAATGTGAAAGCATTATCCTGATACGGCTTAAATTAAATTTGAAATCCGTACTTTTGCAAAAAAAATACAAACCTCATATAACAATGACACGCGACAACCAAATTTTTGAACTTATCGATAAAGAATTAAACCGCCAAGAGCATGGTTTAGAGCTTATTGCATCAGAAAATTTTGTAAGCAAGCAGGTAATGGAAGCTGCCGGATCGGTGCTGACCAACAAATATGCCGAAGGCTTACCAGGAAAACGTTACTATGGCGGATGCCAGGTGGTGGATGTGATAGAGCAAATCGCTATCGACAGGGCCAAAGAATTGTTTGGTGCAGCCTGGGTAAATGTTCAGCCACACTCTGGTGCACAGGCAAACGCAGCTGTAATGCTTGCTGTATTGCAACCGGGCGATAAAATATTGGGTTTCGATCTTTCTCATGGAGGTCACTTAACACATGGTTCTCCTGTTAACTTCTCGGGTAAATTATACCAGCCTTTATTTTACGGAGTAGAAAAAGAAACCGGATTGATCGATTATAAAAAACTGGAAGAAGTTGCCTTGGCCGAAAAGCCGAAATTGATTATCTGTGGTGCATCTGCTTACTCTCGCGAATGGGATTATGCATTTATCCGCTCAGTAGCAGATAAAATAGGGGCTTTGGTTTTAGCTGATATTTCTCACCCTGCCGGTTTAATCGCCAAAGGTTTATTGGCAAACCCACTTCCTCATTGCCATATCGTAACCACCACCACCCATAAAACTTTACGTGGTCCACGTGGCGGTATGATTATGATGGGACAGGATTTTGAAAACCCATGGGGATTAAAAACACCAAAAGGCGAAATCCGGATGATGAGCAATTTACTTGATATGGCAGTTTTCCCAGGTACACAAGGCGGTCCTCTGGAACATATTATTGCAGCTAAAGCAATTGCTTTTGGTGAGGCTTTAAGTGAGGAGTATGGAACTTATATTAAACAAGTTGCTGCTAATGCACAGGCCATGGCTAAAGCATTTGTTGCTAAAGGTTACGGCATTATTTCAGGAGGTACCGATAACCACCTGATGTTGATCGACCTTCGAAATAAAAATATTACCGGTAAAGTAGCCGAGAATGCTTTAGAAAAAGCAGAAATCACGGTGAACAAAAATATGGTGCCATTTGACGATAAATCACCGTTTGTAACCTCCGGTATCCGTGTAGGTACTGCTGCCATTACTACCCGCGGATTAAAAGAGGCAGAAATGGAGCAGATTGTTGAATTGATCGATAGGGTTTTGACCAATCCTGAAGATGAAAACAATTTAAATACGGTGAAAGCCGAAGTGATTAAATTGGTGAGTGCATTCCCATTATATAGTTAAGCATAGCTAATTCGATTTAGCGATCAGTTATTAAAAGCAGTTACATGATGTAGCTGCTTTTTTTTGTTTGAACAAAAAAGATCTTTAGTACTTAATGCTTTAAAACAAACGTTTGTTTTATATATTTATCCCAAATTAATTCGATATAAATTATGTGTGGAATAGTGGGCTATATTGGCTATAGAGAAGCCTGGCCGATTGTACTTAAGGGCCTTAAAAGGTTAGAATACCGGGGTTATGACAGTGCAGGTATAGCATTAATAAACGAAAGTGGAGAGCATATCTATAAAAAAGCTGGTAAAGTAGCCGTTTTAGAGGAGTTTGCTTCAGGTCAGGATAAGTCTGGTACTATAGGCATGGGCCATACCCGCTGGGCAACACATGGTGTTCCTTCTGATCGTAATTCCCATCCGCATACTTCAAATAATGGCAAACTATCAATTATACACAATGGCATTATTGAAAATTACGCGACTTTAAAAGAGGAGTTGATTAACCGCGGGCACGAATTTAAAAGCGACACCGATACAGAGGTATTGATTCACCTGGTTGAAGAAATTCAGAAAATTGAGCATTTAGATCTTTTGGAAGCCGTTCGTTTAGCCTTGAAGGAAGTAATTGGTGCTTACGCCATTGTGATCATGGATAAGGAACACCCCGATCGCTTAATCGCTGCCAGAAAAGGTAGCCCGATGGTAATTGGCGTTGGGCAGGGAGAATACTTTGTCGCTTCAGATGCCACACCAATTATCGAATACACTAAAAATGTAGTTTATTTGAATGATAATGAAATTGCGCTGATCGCCAGAAACGATCTTCTGATTAAAAGATTGGATAATGTGGTACAAACACCATTAATCCAGGAACTTCAGTTAAAGCTGGAGATGCTGGAAAAAGGTGGTTTCGATCATTTTATGCTTAAGGAAATTTATGAGCAACCACGATCGATCAAAGATTGTATGCGTGGCCGTATCTATCCCGAAGAAGGCAAAGTGCAGCTTGGCGGGATCAAAGAATTTGCCGAGAAACTCAAAAACATAGATCGCATTATCATTGTGGCCTGTGGAACTTCATGGCATGCAGGTTTGGTGGGCGAATACCTGATTGAAGAATATGCCCGTATCCCGGTTGAGGTCGAGTATGCTTCTGAATTCAGATACAGAAATCCGATTATTACTGAAAAAGATGTGGTAATTGCCATTTCACAATCTGGAGAAACAGCCGATACGATGGCAGCCATAGAGATGGCCAAAGAACGCGGGGCAACTATTTTCGGAATCTGTAACGTTGCCGGAGCCTCTATCCCGCGTTTAACTCACGCTGGTGTTTATACCCATGCCGGACCTGAAATCGGCGTGGCTTCTACAAAAGCATTTACTGCACAGGTAACGGTTTTAACTTTAATGGCCTTTTATATGGCCCAGCAAAAAGGGACCATTACCACTTCAAAACTGATCGAACTTTTAACCGAGCTTGATAATATTCCGGAAAAAATCCAGGTTGCTTTAGAATCGAACGATCTGATTAAAGAAGTTGCAGAAAAAATCAAAGATTCTACCAACTGTTTGTTTTTAGGTAGGGGCAGTGGTTTTCCTGTAGCACTAGAAGGGGCTTTAAAACTGAAAGAAATTTCGTATATTCATGCAGAAGGTTATCCTGCAGCAGAGATGAAACACGGGCCTATCGCTCTCATTGATGAAGAAATGCCTGTGGTTTTTATTGCCACACAGAATTCATCGTACGAGAAAGTGATCAGCAATATCCAGGAAGTGAAAGCAAGGAAAGGTAAGGTGATTGCCATTGTTACACAAGGCGATACCGAGGTAAAGAAGATGGCCGATTACTGTATCGAGATTCCCGATGCCAATGAAGCCTTTTTACCTCTTATAGCAACCATCCCACTTCAGTTATTGTCGTATCATATTGCGGTAATGCGTGGCTGTAACGTCGATCAGCCAAGAAACCTGGCCAAATCGGTAACTGTAGAATAATTTATAACACAACAAAACAAATAGATAGAGCAGCTGCATTAATTTGTAGCTGCTTTTTTGATGTAATGGGATTTAAGCATCTGACTTTGTCAATTAAGCCCGATTGTATGGATGCCGTTCAGAACCATATATTTTTGATATCGGTAAATTAAAACGGCAGGAGGAAAAGCGGGACTGCAGGCTGCCACTGGCACTAACATTCGCTTTCAAAATAATAATACTGGGAATAAGGAAATAGTTAAAACTGACCGGAAAGAATTGAGCGGCGATCGATCAATCTTAAAATCTGTGGTAAAAGTAAAGGGCCGATATTCTTTAGAAGAAATATCGACCCTTACCATCTAAATTAACGCTCTCGAATATATAAACGATATTTTTTGCTAAATTGTTTTAGGGAAATAAAAAAAAGTGATTATTTTTCGTAACTCCCTAAGGTTGAGGGAGAAATTCTTTCGTTGCCTTTTATGTCTTTATTAAGGTAGCCGGTAAAATAAGGATCATTACTTAAATCAGCACCTTTTTTTCTGGCCGGACTGTTCGCCGATAGCTCAAAATTTTCCGTTTCCTTGCTGATAAAGGAAGGATCAATATTCAAAATATTGCCATTACTGCTATAAGAATTATTAGTAGACCGGATCAAATTGTTCCATAAATTGAGCTGCATTGTTGCAGAAGTTTTCTTTTGAATATCCAATTCATTCGTTAAACTACCCCAAATGATATTGTTGGTTAAATCTATTTGGAGTTTATTATATGCATTTGCCGACAAATAATCTGAAAAACTCAATGAGGCCGTTTTACGCGGGAAGTTTAAATTGTAACCGGCAAAGGTATTCTGTTTTAGATTGTAATTCCCGCCTCCAACAGCATATATTAAATAATTGCCACAATTATAAATTACATTATTAAAAGCAAGCAGTTCAGTATGGTAGCCAATATAAGCTGCCACCTGCATATTTTTGATTAGGCTATTGCTTAAAATTAATTTGGGATTGTTGTTATTGGATAAAGAATCGGAAGTAATGCCAACGGATGCATTTTTGATGATCGCATTTCTAATCTGTCCGTATCCCGTCTGTTTTAAGAAAATGCCTTTCCACTGCCCCGGCTCTTCAGCGTATAGTTTTTCCAACCTATCGCTACAAAACAATACCGGGTTGGTAACAGTTCCATTAACCGATAAACTTCCTTCTATATTTAAGCTGGCATCTTTATGGAAATAAATTTTAGCTCCGGGTTGTATTGTTAATGAACTCCCGTTGTTAAGGGTTAACGATCCATTAATAATATAAGGTAAAGCATTTGTCCAGGTGGTATTGGTATTAATTGCCGGCCCATTAATAAACACTGCATTCTGCCCGTAAGCCAAAAGCTGAATTACCTGTTTATTTCCATTTGTATTTAATATAATAGAATCCTGAACCAGAAAAGGCAGGTTGTTTGCATTTGGGTCGATCGAAACTCTGACAAAAAGATTTATAGAATCTTGGCCATTTATGATCAGGTCATTTTTGTTCTGGCTTTGTTCCCCGTTAATATTAATGCTAAATGCTGAAGTATTGCCGCCTGCTAATCTGATTTCGGATACTTTAACCGCATCATTATTTTTATTAACAATTTTTATTCTTTTGGTTGTTGAGCCTACGGAAGTAAAAATAGTATCAAACAATATCTCCTGATTAGAAATATTTAGTTTAGCATTTGAGTCTGTAGTGATATGTTCTCCCTTCCGGCAAGATGAAGCGGCAAATAACACCAAAAATATTAAACCAATATTTAAACGCATAAATCAAACTTAGAAAAATGTTTGGCTACTCGCAACAGCTCTTAAACCGTGAGTCCTGTTTATTCTGCAAAGGCAAGAGCCGCAATGCTCACTTTTGTCGCCCCAACAGCTAAGAGTGCATTGGCACAGGCCTCAAGTGTTGCCCCGGTAGTAATTACATCGTCGACCAGTAAAATATGTTTACCGGTTATGCTTTCAATAGAATTCACCTGGAAAACGTCTTTCATGTTTTGGTATCGGTTATACCTGCTTTTTTTAGTTTGGCTTTCAGTAGCCTTATTCCGGACTAAAATTCCTTCGCTAAATTCGATTTTCATTTCCTGCGCTATACCCTCGGCTATAAAAGTACATTGATTGTAGCCCCTATGCCTATATTTTTTATGATGCAAAGGAACCGGGATAATTAAATCGATATTCTGGTAAATAGCACTGATTTTTAATCTTTCTCCGAGCATATTCCCCAATACTACGCCAACATCAGTTCTGCTGTTATATTTTAAATTGTGGATTAAGTTCTGAACTTTTGCTCCTTTTCTAAAATACAACATGGCCATGGCAGCATTTAAGGGCGCCCTCCCCCACAATTGTTTTGCAACCCTGTTTTCTGCATGTTGGTGATAATCGGTAAAGGGCAGGTCGTACAGGCATTTTGTGCAGATAAGATATTCGCTATGGTACAACGCTTCGCCACAGGCATTGCAGAGGTTCGAGAATAACAAACCAATTAAATCATTACACCATTGTTTAACCTGTAGCATATCACTAATTTATAAAATATTTATGAGGATGCGATACCGTGTGGGGATACTTTAATAGTATGTTTTATTTATTTTTCATTAAAGCATTTGCTGTACTACTATTTAAGTCGGTTTAAGTGGTGCGGGCAGTTCTTAACCTATCAGGTTTGTAAACCTGATAGGTTTAAAAGAGGACCCAAACACTCTGCAGCTGTAATTGTTTTGTTTAATTGAAACTTTTGTTGCTGTAAACCATGGGTTTAGGGGATATTGTGTAATATTTACTGAATTTTCTTGGTGTGTGTGCTAATTTTTTCTACCTTTGCAACCCGCTTCGGAA
>JAGIAD010000014.1 GCA_017745075.1 Sphingobacteriaceae bacterium
TAATAGCCCTGATGGCAGTGGCACGGAGCCAATTCTTCATTGGCGGAGTACAGCGGACAGCAGGACAGAACCCTTCCGAAAAGAACAGGAAACTGCGCTCCATAAAAATATTGGACTTATAGTGTTCCAAACTTTATCGACCTGTAAACTCTGTGTAAACTGATTTAAAGGGCTGTGGATAATTTTGAACTCAATTATGATCGATTTAGGGCTAAATATGTTAATATCATAAGGTTTGCAGTAATATTTGGTTATCTTTGCTGTTAATAATATATAAACACAAGTAATGAGTTTTTTTGCAGATAAAAGAAGGGAAGTAATGGTGCATATTGAAAAATATATGCTGGAGATGATGGATACCTATCTTAAACCAATCGATACAAACTGGCAACCGTCTGATTTTCTTCCCGATTCTACCAGTGATACATTTTATCAGGATATTAGAATATTAAGGGATAATGCAAAAGACCTTTCTTATGATTTAGTGGCTGTATTGATTGGCGATACCATTACAGAAGAAGCTTTACCTACTTACGAATCGTGGCTGGCCATGGTTCAGGGACCAAGTATGAAAGAAGATGGTGGCTGGATGAAATGGAACAGGCACTGGACCGCAGAAGAAAACCGTCACGGTGATCTGTTAAATAAATATTTATACCTGTCTGGCCGCGTAGATATGCGACAAATGGAGATCTCTACGCAGTACCTTATTGCAGATGGTTTCGATATCGGAACTGGTCACGATCCTTACCGTAACTTTATCTATACCTCTTTTCAGGAGCTGGCTACCAATATTTCGCATAGAAGGGTAGCTTCTTTAGCGAAAAAAAGCGGCGATACCTTATTGTCGAGAATGTGCGGTGTTATTGCCTCTGATGAAGCAAGGCATGCTAAAGCGTACAAAGATTTTATGAACCGCATTTTCGAGGTTGACCCAAGTGAAGCGATGCTGGCTTTTGAAGATATGATGCGTAAAAAGATTGTAATGCCAGCGCATTTCTTACGTGAAGTTGGTTTGAAAATCGGTCAGACATTTGGACATTTTACTGATGCTGCACAACGTTTAGGCGTTTATACAGCGGTTGATTATGTTGAAATTATGCAACAGTTAATTGTTGACTGGAAAATTGAGGGTATGCGCGATTTAAATGAAGCTGGCGAAAAAGCACGCGATTATATTATGGCTTTACCTGCGCGTTTGTTGCGTGTGGCCGAACGCATGAAAAACCCAACGATTGATTATAAATTTAGCTGGATTGCAGGATAAAAGTAATTAAGAGATATACGGAAGCCCAGATTTTACATCAGGGCTTTTTTGTTTATTCGTTAACTCGATCAATGCACATCCCACACCGTTATTTCGAGCGGAATGTACGCAGCCAAGAACCGCGCAGTGCTCAGCGAAGCTAAATCTGTCTCGAGATAGATCTCTCCACTCTGCTATGCTCCGGTCGAGATGACGAAAGCCTAATAATAAATATCTCCCTGTTTGGCGACATTAAAACCATTTTTTAAAACCTGTTTTTCGGTATTTTTATCCCAAAGAAGAGGGTTGGTATGGTTAAAGTGAATAAAAAAGATTTTACTTTTTATGCTGCTGATCTCTTTACTGAAAAGGCTTTCGGTTTCGGTTACCAACGGGTGGGGCACTTCGGCAATTGGTCTGTTGCCAAGCTCTGTATTACTGTAAAAAGTAGCATCCAGCATGGCCATATCTACATTTTTTACCTCATCAATAATATTTTTGTTCCACTTGCTCCATTTATCAATATCGGGGATAAAAAGGTATTTTTTGCTTGGTGTTTCAATTTTAAAACCAGCGGTCTCTGAAAATTCATCTCTATGCGGAACGGTGAAGGCTGTTATTTTGTTGTTAGCAATGTCTATAGATTTATCAGCGCTTAATGTAACCAGGTTAATATTGTTAAGTTTGACCAACTGGCTCCAAGGGCCGTTCTGTTCGATAAAAGACCTTAACTTGGGAAGGGTATAAACTTTTAAAGCCTTTGTAGACATCACTTCCCTGCCAAACTCCATTAATCCGGTATAGTGGCCGATGTGGGCATGGGTAATAAAAATGCCTTCAGGTAAATAAGGATAAGCTTCATTGGTTTTTTTTCGGAAATCCTGAAGCTGCAACTTAATATCAGGTGTAGCTTCAAAAAGCCACCATTTTTTGGTTTTAGGATCGACTAAGGCAAGTGAAACTACGTTTTTTCTTAATTTTTGATGTTTCCAAGCCATTTTACAGCAATTTTTCTGACAGCCCATGTGCGGATAACCGCCATCTTGAGCAACACCCAACACTAAAATATAAGAAGACTGAAATGCTTCCTGTGCGCTGGTTTTGAGAGAAAAAAGGAGTGCGAAAAATAATATTATAATTCTCATTTACATGTTTCTTCTATATTGTCCGCCCACTTCGTAAAGGGCTTTACTGATCTGGCCTATTGAACATACTTTACAGATTTCCATCAGCTGTTCGAAAATATTATCGCCTGCAATGGCCGATTTTTGCAACTGTTTTAATAAATCAGCAGCACGGTCGGCGTTGCGTTCCTGGAATTTCTGCAGTGCCAGGATCTGGTATTGTTTTTCGTCTTCTGTAGCACGGATTACCTCGCCGGGAACAATAGTAGGGGAGCCATTCTTGTTTAAAAAAGTATTTACTCCTACAATCGGGTACTCACCAGTATGTTTGAGGGTTTCGTAATACAGGCTTTCTTCCTGTATTTTTCCACGCTGGTACATGGTTTCCATGGCACCTAAAACACCTCCACGATCGTTAATGCGTTTAAATTCGGCTAAAACTGCTTCTTCTACCAGATCTGTTAATTCTTCGATGATAAAGGCACCTTGTAACGGGTTTTCGTTTTTGGCGAGGCCCAGTTCACGGTTAATGATCAATTGTATGGCCATTGCCCTTCTCACCGATTCTTCGGTAGGCGTGGTAATGGCTTCGTCATAAGCGTTGGTATGTAGGGAGTTACAGTTGTCATAAATAGCGTATAGCGCCTGCAAAGTGGTTCTGATGTCGTTAAAATCGATTTCCTGTGCATGTAAAGAACGACCTGAGGTTTGAATATGATATTTAAGCTTCTGTGAACGATCGTTCCCTTTGTATTTATTTTTGATCGCTTTGGCCCAGATTCTTCTCGCTACACGACCGATAACAGCATATTCGGGGTCAATCCCGTTAGAGAAAAAGAAAGAGAGATTTGGGGCGAAATCGTCTATGTGCATGCCACGGCTTAAATAATACTCTACAAAAGTAAAACCGTTGCTCAGGGTAAAGGCCAGCTGGGAAATGGGATTGGCTCCTGCTTCTGCGATGTGATAGCCTGAGATAGATACAGAATAAAAATTCCGTACTTTATTATCGATAAAGTATTTCTGGATGTCGCCCATCATCCGCAAGGCAAATTCAGTAGAAAATATGCAGGTATTCTGCGCCTGATCTTCTTTTAAGATATCGGCCTGAACGGTTCCCCTTACCGAACTGATGGCTTTCGCTCTGATCTGTGCATAAACGTCGGCGGGTAGAACCTGGTCGCCGGTGACACCTAAAAGCATTAAACCTAAACCATTATTCCCTTCGGGTAAAGTACCATTGTATGAAGGTTTTTCAATGTTTTTAGATTTATATATTGCATCAATCTTAGCCTGAACTTCTTTGGTCAGACCGTTTTCGATGATGTATTTTTCGCATTGCTGATCAATTGCCGCATTCATGAAAAAGCCCAGCAACATGGGCGCTGGCCCGTTAATGGTCATTGATACAGATGTAGATGGTGCGCAAAGGTCAAAACCTGAATATAGTTTTTTAGCATCATCCAAAGTAGCAATACTTACTCCTGAGTTACCGATTTTTCCATAAATATCGGGCCGCAGATGCGGATCTTCACCATAAAGGGTAACGGAATCAAAAGCAGTAGATAAGCGGTGTGCTGGTTGACCCAGTGACACATAGTGAAAACGTTTATTGGTGCGTTCTGGGCCACCTTCTCCGGCAAACATCCTTGTAGGGTCTTCGCCATCTCTTTTTAATGGAAATACGCCTGCTGCATAGGGAAATTCTCCGGGCAGGTTTTCGGTTAAAAGCCACCTTAAAATATCGCCCCAATCTTCATATCGCGGTAAAGATACTTTTGGGATATTTAGTTTGGAAAGCGATTCGTAAAATAAAGGCTGCTTAATTTCTTTATCGCGAACTTTATAAATGAAGAATTCTTCTTTGTATGCGCTTTTGGTTTCCGGCCATTGGCGGAGTAAACGTTTGCATTCGCCATCTAATTGTTCTTCGAAATAATGGTAAGTTGAATTTAAGTTTTTTAACACCCCGTCTTGCGGCGCTCCCTCTACGAGAGGGGAATTAGTATCATTTAATAAATCGATCACACCTTTGAGCTGGTACATTTTACGGGCAATAGTGGCCTGCTTATCTACCCATTCATTATACATTTGGCTCGATTCGGCAATTTCTGCGAGGTAACGGATGCGATCAGGAGGAATGATGTAGATTTTTTCTGACTGATCGGAAGTTAATTCCATTTTCGCATTAAAATCGGTTCCCGTTTTTTGCTTGATCTGCTCCATTAAAGCCACAAACAGGTTATTCATGCCGGGATCGTTAAATTGCGATGCCATAGTACCATAAACAGGGATTTCATCGTCTTTGGCGTCGAAAATGTTATGGTTGCGCCGGTATTGTTTGCGTACATCGCGCAGGGCATCTAAAGCCCCTCTTTTATCAAATTTATTGATGGCTACCAGGTCGGCAAAATCAAGCATATCGATTTTTTCGAGCTGGGTAGCCGCTCCGAATTCGGGGGTCATTACATAAAGCGAAACGTCGCAATGTTCGGTAATTTCGGTATCAGATTGGCCAATACCTGAGGTTTCTACAATAATTAGATCATAGCCTGCGGCTTTGCAGATATCGATACTTTCCTGTACATTTTTTGATAAGGCCAGGTTGGCCTGACGGGTGGCTAAAGAACGCATGTATACCCTGGGGTTATTGATGGCATTCATCCGGATACGGTCGCCGAGTAAAGCCCCGCCTGTTTTTCTTTTCGAAGGATCGACGGAAATAATGGCCAGGGTTTTGTCTTTCACTTCTACCAAAAAACGACGGACCAGTTCATCTACCAGGGATGATTTTCCTGCACCACCGGTTCCGGTAATGCCTACAATTGGGGCAGTATTATTTTTGGAAAGTTTCTTTAATTCATCAACAAATTTTTGGGCACCTTCAGGATCATTTTCTGCAACAGTAATAGCCCCGGCGATGGCTTTTATATCTTTTGCCGGAATGGTTTGTAATTCGTTTGTGATATCCGTTTTGGTTACAAAATCGGTTTGTACAAGCATATCGTTAATCATGCCCTGTAAGCCCATTTTACGGCCATCGTCGGGCGAGTAGATCTTTGCAATTCCGTAAGCCTGCAGCTCTTCAATTTCTGAAGGCAGGATTACACCACCGCCACCTGCAAATATCTTAATATGGCCCGAACCTCTTTCCTGCAAAAGATCGTACATATACTTGAAATATTCGATATGGCCCCCCTGGTAAGAAGTCATCGCAATGCCCTGAACATCTTCCTGTATCGCACAATTCACAACTTCATCAACCGAGCGGTTATGACCAAGATGGATAACCTCAGCACCGGACGACTGAAGGATACGGCGCATGATGTTAATGGTTGCATCGTGGCCATCAAAAAGGGAAGCGGCAGTTACAAATCGGATTTTATTTTTAGGTTTATATATTTCTACTTGTTGCATACATTGGGATTTAGGGGATTGATTTGTACAGAAAATAACCAATCCGTGTTCCAAATATTTGGTTATGCAAATGTACTAAATTAAGCACTTTTAAGCGCGAATACCCTATACTGTTATGGCTTTTGGTCTATTCCAGTTCGCGTCCAAACTGCAGCATATAGCCGTTATTGTCATAAATGGCAAATTCGCGCATACCGAATTCAAAATCCTCAAGCGGGTAACAGATTCCGCACTGGCCTTTTAAACTTTCCCAGAGTTGCTCAACGTCATCGGTTTTGATATAAAGTGAACCACTCATAATTGCTTTCGGCATATTGCGGTGTTCGTTTGGCATGCAGAACATGATTTCTATCCCATCTTTACTGAGGCTAAACCAGCTAAGGTCATCGAATTTTGCGTCACAGGCGAAACCTAAAATTGTTGTGTAAAACTTTAGGGTTGCTGGCATATCATGCGATTCGAGCATGGGGGTAAGTTTGATGGCGGTATATGTTGACATGATGTTAAGATAAAAAAATATAGTTTAATTTTACCATATAAGACATTTGAGATCATATAAGTTCAATGCGAAAGTGATACAATCTTAGGATATGCTCAGGTGACTTAGGTGGTTCAATATGTATAGTGTAGTTTACGGTTTTTTTAACACCTTAGCCACCTAAGATCATCTTCATGGTAAGCCATTAGTCTATAAAGGCTATGAAACAAAAAAACTATGCTGGTGAGCATAGTTTTTAAATATTATTTATTGGTGATTTCGGTGATTGGCTCTCCAACCGTCCCATTGGGAGTTTGGATGTGTAACAGTGCAGCCAGTGTTGGTGCAATATCTGTCATGTAATGCATTTTGTTTGTTGCGCCCGGTTTAACTCCCCAGCCCATAAAAACTAATGGGATATGCGAATCGTACGGGTTCCAATTGCCATGCGTGGTACCTGTACTGCCACCATTAAACCAGTTGGGCTGCAAAACATAATAAATATCACCACTTCTACGGGCATTATAGCCATTGGTAATCATCTTTTTCTGGATTTCCTGAAGTGTAGTCTGCGATATTTTAGCAATATCTACAGCATTCTGGAAACCATCTAATCTTTTTAAGAATTCAACAGCAGCTGATTTAATCACGTCGAAACTCACATCACCTTTATCGGTTTTATCGTGATCGAAAATGATCTGATTGTTCATTGATCTTAAAACCACATTGTTTACTTTAAATTTATCATTTAAATAAGCATTTAATTTGTTGGCAATATCCCTGTCGCTAACTATTCCCGAAGGCATTTTATTTTCCTGCATAAAACCTGGTACATGGGCAGCGCCATGATCGGCTGTTAAAAATACGGTGTAATTTCCTTTACCAACTTTTTTATCAAGATAATTGAAAAATTCTTCGAAATCTTTATCCAAGCGCAAATAAGTATCTTCTGCTTCTATCGAATTCGGACCATAAGCATGGCCAATATAATCTGTAGATGAGCAGCTTACCGCCAGGAAATCGGTAATGTTATCCTGGCCTAAATCTTCAGAAAGGATAGCCAGTTTAGCAAGGTCTAAAGTGATGGTATTGCCATAAGGTGTACTTCTGATGGCATCGAAATTTTTATCTATATTCTGGGTTAACTGGTGAGGAAATGTGCTCTGTTTACCTTCATAAGCTTTTTCATCAGCGGTACTGTTTACGTAAGTATTAATAGGGTATAAAGTCTCCCAGTTTTTTGCATAAAACTTGTTTGCCAGTTTCAGTTTGTTATAATCGGCAACCCAGCCCGGTACTTCTTTCATGTAATAGGTACTGGTAATCCAGTTCCCGGTGCTGCCCTGATACCAATAAGCAGCGTTTGCAGCATGGCCCGCCGGAAGGATCGATCCCCTGTCTTTTAATGAAATACCGATCACTTTGCCTCTGAAATTGGTTGCTAACCTTAATTCATCGGTTATGGTGGTGGTTAGCATGTTTTTTGGCGACATATTGCCTTCTGATGAGGGTGTACTGCCAACTGTTGATACGGAAGAATCTTCTGTACAGTAGACGCCCTTTTTAGTTTCAGGATCGTACCAATCGTTACCGATAATGCCGTGAACAGCTGGCACCGAACCGGTATAGATGCAGGTATGGCCACATGCAGTGTAGGTAGGGGTATAAGGAATAAATGTATTTTCTACTGAAAAGCCTTCATTGATTAATCTTTTAAAACCACCATTGGTGTAGCGGTTATAGTAACGGTATAAATAATCCCAACGCATCTGATCAACCACCAGGCCTACCACCAGTTTAGGGCGTGCAACTTCGGCAGGGAATGCTTTTGGCTGTACAGGGGTAGTTTTTTTAGTCTGGGCAGAAGAGAGTGAAAGTGAAAAAATAGATATAGAAAAGATTAGACAGGAAATTTTCTTCATTGTATTTTAGTTAAAAGGCTAAATTAACAACTTTTAAGTGAAGATATTTTGAAGTTAATGTAAAGATTTTATATCGCTTCGGCTACAACAAATGTGCTTCCCCCTATAAAAACCAGGTCGTTAGCACCGGCTGATCGTATAGCATTTGCTTTTGCTTCGGCAACTGATGTGTAAGTGTTGCCGTTTAAATGATAAGTGGATGCCTGTTCTTTTAGTTTATCAGCCGCTAAACCCCGTTCCAGATCAGGCTTGCAGAAATAGTAAGTGGCATTTTTTGGCATGAGCGCTAAAACTTTCGAAATATCCTTATCGTTTACCATACCGAAAACAATATGTAGGTTCTGATAAGGGGTTTGCGCAATGTTTTTAATTACTTCAGAAATCCCGGCTTCGTTATGTCCGGTATCGCAGATCACTAAAGGATTTCTGCTCAAAGTTTGCCAGCGGCCTTGTAATCCTGTTTGTTTTTTAACCAGGCCGATGCCTTTATAAATACTTTCCTGATCGGTTTTAATATCAGTTTTCTCGTTCAGTACTGCTAAGGTTTCTAAAACAGTTAGTATATTTTTATGCTGATAAGTCCCGGTGAGGTCGCTTTTAAGGTTTTGATATTTGATTTTCCCTTCCTGGTAAACGGATAAGGAAAGTTTATTGTTTTTGATGTTAAAATCCACTGCAGTTAATACTGAATCGGCAAAAACTATTGGAGCACTTAATTCTTTTGCCTTCTTGATAAAAACCGGAGCCGATTCTTCCTGCGTTTCACCAATTACAACAGGAATATTCTTTTTGATAATGCCTGCTTTTTCGCCTGCAATTTCGGCAAGTGTATTGCCCAGCATATTTGTATGGTCGAGGCTGATATTGGTGATCACTGAAATTTGCGGGGTAATGATATTTGTTGAATCTAATCTGCCGCCCAAACCCACTTCAATTACGGCCACATCTACTTTATGTTTGGCAAAGTGATTGAATGCAAGGGCAACGGTCACCTCGAAAAATGAAGGTTCGGTTTTTTCAATGAGTTTTTGCTGTTCCTTTACAAAAGAAACCACTTCTGTTTTGCTGATCATTTTCCCGTTGATGCGGATGCGCTCGCGGAAATCTTTTAAATGTGGAGAGGTATATAACCCGGTTTTATAACCCTGTGCTTGTAATACAGAAGCCAACATATGCGAGGTTGATCCTTTTCCGTTTGTGCCGGCCACATGGATGCTTTTAAATTTATCCTGCGGATTATCCAAAGCATTGCAGAGGATGATGGTATTGGTTAAATCTTTTTTAAATGCAGAGGCGCCAACGCGGGTAAACATCGGGAGTTTACTGTATAAAAAATCAAGCGTTTGTTGGTAGTTCATAATAGGGCCAAATATAAGCGATTGGTGTTTGAAGTTCAAACGGGATTGCTTTCCTAAGTTTTGAAATTCGAAAACAGGAAAGATTATGATAAGGGTGTAGGCAGGTAAATTTCTAACCAGAGATAAAAGGATGCACAAATACAAATCCGTGTTTATCTGTACACATCTGTGGTTAAAAAAACTTAATTTATGTCTTTACTTGTGAGTACCCAGGCCATGGAATAAGAAAACAAAAAAGGTCTGTGCTGACACAGACCTTAGCTATTTAATTATTTTTACTTCACTTTAAAATTGAAGACCACTACACCGGTTTGGTTATCGCCACCAATTTCGGTTTTACTTAGGGAAGATTCCATTACGGCTTTAATACATTTGTTTACCAGTTCGGTGTCGGTAATGGTAGAGCCTTTAAGTTCCTGGTTGGCACGGATAATATCGCCA
Organism: Sphingobacteriaceae bacterium; assembly: GCA_017745075.1. Lineage (GTDB taxonomy): Bacteria > Bacteroidota > Bacteroidia > Sphingobacteriales > Sphingobacteriaceae > Pedobacter. The sequence goes on from JAGIAD010000014.1 coordinate 9,987, forward strand.
TTTCTATTGAAATAAATCCGGATGGCTATTCTACCTGTTTTCTGGCCGTCGTCTTGTGGCACCACCAGATTGGAGAAATGTCTTAATGCAATGGGTTTATTCCCAAATCCGGAACCACCTTCGCCGTAATTATTCGATAGGGGATCGCCATTAACTGAGCCCTGGTTCCCTGGTGTGGTACCTGTTCCGTCTCCTTTACCCTGGCCAGTATTCTTTTTACCTTTATAAAGTGCATTTTGATTGATTACCGGTTTGGCGGGTTTATCTTCCGTAACTGTTGTTGGTGCAACTTTAGTTGGTTTGGTCGCTTTTGTATTTACCGCAATTGCATCTTCGGTATTCTGTGTCTGGATTTCCTTATTGCTGCTTTCAGTAGCGGTAGTTGGGGTAACCTTTTCTTCGGGCGTAACCTTTTCCGGTGCTTTACCATTGGCATTAGGATCTGCCGATGGCTCTTCGATACTGGTATAATCATCGCCCATACCTTCGGCCGAAGTACCATAATTTACCACCATACCGCCCATACCCACTTCTTCAGGTGGCTGGAATGAACCAATCACAATAAAAAAGCTGATCAACAACAGAAAGCCCATAATACCGCTTGCTATCGCAATGGCCTTGGGATAGTTGTTTTCTTCGCGAGGTATATTTTGTGCTTTGTAGTTCATTATTTTTTAGGCTCAACGGCTACAACTAGTTTCAATTTTAATTTATTGGCAATATCGTTTACCACAAATCCATCCTGGTATGTCACGTTACGCGAAACATATAAAAGAATGGTCATATCGGGAGCCAGTTTTTGGTATGATGCCAGGGTAGGTTCCAATTCTTCTATACTAACCGGTTTCTTTTCAACGAAATATTTAAGGTTTTCGTCTATAGTAACCGTAACAGCTTTTTTAGCAGTCGATTGCTGTCCGCTTGATGATTGAGGCAGTAATAATTTAACTACGGTAGGATTTACCACGGCTGAGGCCAATAGGAAGAACAACATCAGGAAGAACATAATATCGTTCAACGCTGAAGTATGTACTTCTACTGATCCTTTTGTTCTTTTACGTAAATTCATTATTTGCCCGGTTCTTCTAGTAAATCAATAAAATCAATTGCATCGGTTTCCATTTTAAGAATGATTTTCTCTACCATGATGTTTAAAATGTGGTAAAGTACGTAAGCAATGATACCGATAATCAACCCGGTTGCAGAGGTGATCATTTTGGTATATAAACCACCTGAAATGGTTCCGATTTCGATAGCGCCTTTAATGGATACCTGGTGGAAGATGGTAATTACCCCCACAATGGTTCCTACGAAACCAAGCATCGGTGCAATACCGGCAACAATACCCAATATACTGATGTTTTTTTCCAGTTTGGAAACCTCTAATTTACCTACGTTTTCGATGGCTCCTTCAATATCTTTAATTGGGCGACCAATACGTTTTAAACCTTTTTGCAACATGCGCGAAAGGGGAGAATTGTTATTCCTTAAAAGAGACATGGCGCCATCTAAATTCCCCGACTGGATATAAGACCTGACCTGACCCATCAGATTGGCTTCATCTTTAGTCGCTTTTTTTATGGTTAAATAGCGTTCTACGAAAATAATTAATGCTAAAAAGGCAAGGAAAGCCAATGGGATCATTACCCAGCCTCCCTTGAAAAGAAGGTCGATAAAATGTAATTGTTCCTGTGGTTGTGTTACTGCCTGGTTTAGTGCATTTGCGGTGTCTTGTAATGCTTTTGTGGTGTCCTGAATTAATAGATTTATCATTTTGGTTGTGTGTTGTTAAAAATCTGCTGTACGTAAAAGCCTTTTCCTTTTAGTTTTTTCTGTAAAACCTCTTTTTGCTTTTTTGCTTCTTCTTCTGTTGCAAAACTTGCTATACTCACCTTTTTCCACGGACCCGCCATATTTGCAATTTTGGCATTTATGCCATGGGTTTTCATGAAGGCAATATATTTTTCGGCTCCTTCAACTGTTTTATACGAGGCTGCAATAACATCAAACGTAGAAGGACCATGGTTTGGTACAACCTTATCGTCTTTTGGTTTTTCAACAGGAGCAGTAACCGCTGTTTTTGCTACAGGCTTATCCGTTGTTTTTGCATTCGTATCTGTTTTTTTCTGAACCTGGTTGGCTTTTAAAATGCTATCGGTTTTGGCAATAGAATCCCTTTTTATTTTGGCTGAGTCAACAGTCACTTTTGGAGAGTCGATAGCCACAGGTGACGCTTTAGCGGCCTCGGTTTTACCGTTAAAAATCTCGGGCTTAATTAAATACGTAATGGCTGCAATGATCATCAAGATCAAAATCACGATGGTTACTTTTAACCAGGTAGACATGCCGGTTTGCGGTTCCTGATCGTGTATAATCGGATCGTGACCAAAACGGTTCGGATGTTCGGCGTGCTGCTCCTTAATAAAGGCAGGTGCTTCTATTACCGGTTCGGTATGTTTAACTTCATCTTCCAGGTGGAGATAAGTTTTTGGCTCTTCAGTTTCTGTACGGAGTGAGAAACGGCCCGTGTATTCTTTTTGCGGTACGACCACCGTTTCAGGGGTTACCGTTTCAATTGCTGCAGCCGGATTATTTTCTTCTTCTGATTCCGGTGTATGTCCAAAACGACCTGGATTTTCTTCATGTTGCTCCACAACAGATTCAGGAACTTCAACGGTCGGTTCATCAACAGTTGCCCGGGCTTCAGGTACTGTTGTATTTTCTTCTACTTCATTTTCTGTTTCAGCAGGTAATGTAGTTTTCTCATCCTGAGGCTCTTCTGAAATGTTTTCTACTTCCTGTTCTGTTGTATTTTCAGGAGTTTCTATTTTATTTTCCTGCTCAATAAGCGGTTCAGCTTCAACTGCCTGTTGTTCAGCTGCAACATTTTCTATTTCCGATTCTGGTACATTTCCAAAACGGTTTGGATGTTCTTCATGCTGCTCCTTTATAAATTCGGGTGCTTCGATAATTTCTTCCCCATGATTTTCAGTATGTTGTAAAGTATGTTTAAGGTCGTCCTTTACTTCATCCGGTTCTATATTTTCGATTACAGGGTGATGATAAGATTTATTTTCGAAGGGAGAAGGTGCAGCCGGTGCTTCTGCAATTTCATCATACACTTCTTCCTCATCTTCCGGTAAATCTGCTTTTACTTCTTCTGTTGCGGTTTCTGGTAAAGACGGCAGACCATAATATTCAGATCCGTAATTGATGTTTTTTATCGGTTCGAAATCAAGCCCCTGTTCAGTGAAAAATAAACGACCGGTTTTATCCAGTTCGATCTCGTGGTCTAATTCCAGTTTTTCGTTTACCTCTTTAACGAACTGTTCAATGTAATATTTGGCACTCTCATTAGAGATATTTCTTCTTGTAGAAATGAAATCTGGCAGGGCTTCTTCCCCGGTTACGTCGGTTGAAAACTGCAGCGTATATCCGGGAGGTAAAAACGTTTGTTTTTCCTTATCGTATCTTCCCGGGTATTTTTTTTTATAAAAAGTACCCAAGCCGGTAATACCAACTTCTTTGCGTTGCTGCAAGAGCTCTAATAGGTATGATAGGATATCCATTCGGATAAAATTAAGCGTTTTAAAATTAAAAATTATATTCTACCTTCAAATAGTGTTCAGGGTGTATTACACATCCCATTACAAAAAGGGGACAAAAACGGCTACAGTTTAGTTATTTCGGTTATGAAAAACACAGTTTTCTGAACAAATAGCTGTATCCGTTCAAAGATAACGGTTACAAAGATAGAAATGGTATGCTAGTAAGCAAATGGCTAAACCGATATAATATCGAATTTGGGGATTAAGCCTAAGCTACAAAAAACCTTTGCGGTAAAAAGCTTATGTAGAAAACGAAGATTGAGATTCAAAAATAGGCTGTATCAAACTGGTAAAATTTGATACAACCTATTTAGTTTTCTTGGTAATTTAAAAATTGTGCAGACGGTCTATAAACAAGGAACAGTTGTAGACCAATCGCTACTCTCCATATTAAGCAGGCTGGCGGTATGGCCGTGCCCGGTTGCATCCGCTGTAGTGGTTCCGGTTCCCTCGTCAAATTTCCAATAAGCTTCTAAATTGGCGCTTGTTGCAGCCACACTGCACTTGTTGGCCGAGATTGTCGATTGTGCTAATGCTGATTTCCAAACCCTCATTTCATCGAACTGGCCATTAAAACCTCTGTTGGCGTCCCAGCTTCTCGAAATCTGGAATGTGCCGTTGGCAACGATGGTACCAGTAGCATTCATGCTGGCGTCTAAAGTGCCATTGATGTAGATTTTCATGGTCGAACCATCGTAAGTTGCGGCAATATGATACCAGGTATTGGCACTTAGTGCAGTAGCAGAATTTAATTTTTTAGGTGTTGCACCCCCTGTATTCAACACAAACTGAACTTTATTGTTGGCTAAACCGGCATCACCTAAACGAAGCAAAGCCACATTGGCGTCGCTCACTTCGACACCCATAATGGTAGAAATATTTGGAGCAGTAGTTTTAAAGGCGGTTGGTTTAATCCATGCTTCGTAAGTTAAACTGCTGCCTGCAAGATTAAAAGTATTCGAATTTAAGTATTCATTTGTACCATCAAAAACCAAAGAGCGGTTTCCTGCCGGTGGGGGAGTACCTCCATTACCATCGATACAGTTTGGTTTTACATCAGTTGCTGCTCCGTAAAGTACGTTAGACATAGCAGATAATTTAGTTTGTGAGTTGTTGGCAACATTATAAACCATCGCACTGGCCAAGCCATTGTTTTTAACATAAGTAGCTACTGCAGCTTGGTCGCTATTGCCTAAATCGGTACCTAAACCTAATTTACTTTTTGGTACACCCGCATTAATATAAGGCTGCAAACGGCCGGCATAATTGGTAGAAAAGTAAGTTTGCTCAAATACATAATCTAAAATATCGCCCAGTTTTTGGTTGTTATAAGTAGACGTAAAATAATTGGCCTGATTAAATGCAGCCATGGTAATGAGTTTACCGGTACCCATACGCGCCCTAAGCGCTGCAGCGGCAAGAACCAGCGAGCCATCATTCGCGGTGCAGGTAGAATACTCATCATCGATGTCGATTCCATCCAAACCATATTGTTGTACCGCATTGGCACACTGAACGGCAAAGGCATCGGCCTGGGCATAGGTAGTAAAACAGCCCCAGCCTGCATCCTGGTGGTTTCCAAGTACATCGAGTAGAACTTTTATACCTAAAGATTTAAGGTAAGCTACCTTACCCGAATTTAAAGTTTCCTGTACCTGTGGATTAAAATAAAGGGTTGGTGTACCATTTACCGAATTGATATTGGCTGCGAAAATAACAGAAATACCGAATAACTGGCTGGCAGAAGTGCCATAAGTATAACAACCCGGATTTACAAAATTGTTGCTGTTTACCTCTACATAAGCGGTCATGAACGGACCTGTTAAGGTAAGGGCAGAGGCATTGGTTGCAGCTCGGGCCATTCCTTTGGTACTCAATAAGTTGTCTTCTTTTTCAGAATTAGCTTTTTTACAAGCATACAACAAGGCGAAAGCTGTTAACAGCAGCACGCCGAAAACGGTTAGTTTTCTCATAAGTTTAAAAGTTTTGGTTAGAAATTGGTTTTATAAAACGGTAGGATGATGCAAGTCATCCTACCGGTAATGCTCGTTGTGACTAGAAATTTCCTTTATTCACGTCCCACCATAATCTGGTACCGCCATTGTCTGGTCCACCCAAAAGGCCAACCGCTTTAACAACCTCGGCGCTGTTTCCGTTACCATACTCGGTTGACGGATATGGCAATCTTCTGATCTGGGTTTGGGTATTTATGGTTCCACCGCTGTTATTATTGGCTACAGTGAATAATTTAGGATACCCTGTACGCCTGTATTCGCTCCAGGCTTCCTGTCCGTCAGGGAAAATAGCCAACCATTTTTGGGTAATAATCCGTTCCAGTTTTTGCTCATTGGTAGCTGTAGGGTCCCATTTAATGGTAATTGTACTTACTGCTGCAGCATTGTTTGCAGGGTTTTTTGGATCTGTATAACCGGTTGGTTTGCTGCTCGCATCAGCAAGATAGTTGCCAGCGGCAACATTCCATTGTTGGAAAGATGTAGTAATTCCGGTTTCATAATTGGTTTGTGCATCTCCGGCACCAGTCCAGCCACGCAAGGCGGCTTCAGCTTTCAAAAACCATACTTCTGCAGCGGTCATTAAAATCTGTGGTGCTTTTTGTCCGATAACTGATTTTGTCGGATCTGTAGAATTTAGGCTTGAATAGGTTTTGTAACCCGGTTTACCCAAACCGTTAGACGAAGTGTTTGTTCCTGATCTGATACCAACGTATTGGCCTTTAAATAAAGGATCGGTAGCAGGTGTAGCATAAACAGGCAAACGTGGATCATTATATCCCGCTAAATAGGTCTGCAATGCTGCCCCCAACGCATTATCGCCATCGTAAGCAACGGTAACAATCCATAAGTCATTGTCTCTTGTACCAGACTGTGCTACTGCCGCATTATCTGCTGCAGTTGTTAATAAACCACCGGGTGCGCTCAATGCTTTTTCGCCTTGTAATTTGGCCGTATTGGCATCGGCTTTAACAATACGCATGGCTAAACGTAAACGTAAAGAATTAGCCAGTTTTAACCATTTTACAGGATCGCCTGCATAAATCAGATCACCTTTATCATAAAAAGCTGTTTTACCCGGATTTGCGCTAATGTAAGCCTGTAAGTTATTGGCTGCTGTATCTATTTGCTTGAAAAATGCATCATAAACTGTTTTCTGATCGTTATATGGTGTTGATACCAGCGATGATCCAGCTGTAGTATATGGAATAGGGCCAAACTTATCTGTTACCCTGCTCATGGCCATTACCTGAACCAAAAGGGCAATTCCCCAGGCTTCAGGCGATTTAGTTTTAACCTGGCTCTGACCAATTTTGGATATTGGTGCCATTACATAGTTGTACTGATCGTTAAAACCGGTGCTATTCCAACCATCATTCAGCGAGTAGTTCATGTTGTTGATCCCTCCGCCAAAAGCTGTAGGTGCCATCATGTAACCACTAAAAGCATCGGCGCTCAAATTCTGTGCAATCTGATAGTTATGGAAAATCTCCTGCTCAATCGGGCCTATTGCCGACTTTAAAAGTGAAGTGGTCTGCTCAGGAGAAAGTGCTGTTGGATTGGTGTTAAAATCTTCAAAGTTTTTTGTACATCCAAAATTTAAGGCCATTAAAGATGCCAGCAAAACAGCCGACAATCCTTTAATCCTGTTGTTTGATGATTTATAATATATAGTTTTCATGTTGTTTTTGAATAGAATTAAAATGATACATTTAGATTGAAACCTAAACTGCGTGTAGCAGGCTGGTTAAAAACATCTATACCAGATAAGCCATTCCCGGTTGACATGGTGATTTCTGGATCGAAAGGAGCCTTTTTATAGAAATAAAAGAGGTTTCTGCCGGTAACAGAAAACTTAACACTCTTAAATGTTTTACCAGTTAATGGCAGGGTATAACCTAAGGCAGCTTCTCTTAAACGTACAACTGTAGCGCTATAGATATATTCGCCTGATACACCCGATCTTCCACCAACAAACGAGTAGTAAGCTTGTGGATTAATCGTTGTTGATACCGCATTACCTTTTGTATCTACACCATCAATTTTAACACCACCCTGAGCCCTTGCATTACCGGTTGCTTCAGATACACCTGCTTCGTCCATTAAAGCTTCGGTAAGTGATAATACCTGACCGCCAAATTTGCCGTCAACCAGGAAGCTTAAGCTAAAATCTTTGTAATTGAAACTGTTGTTCCAACCCAACTGGAATTTTGGATTAGGGTTACCTACGTAATTAAATTCTTTGCTTTTTAGTGGTGTATATGGCGAAGCGGTTGTGCCGTCTCCACCTAATATGATGCGGTTCTGTGCATCTCTTTGCAGAGTATAGCTATAAATATCGCCATAAGAACCACCTACCTTTAACCTCGAAATATAAGAAGTATTACCAGCACCGGTTAAATCTACACTGTTAATTTTATCGGCCGATGCGATATCTATTATTTTGTTTCTGTTTAATGAACCGTTTATCGACGTGTTCCAATTTAATCCATCACCTTTTACAACATCAGCACCTAAAATAAACTGGAAACCTTTGTTCTCTACATTACCTGCATTCAGATATCCTGTTGATACCAATGAAGAAGGAGGCGCAACTACAGGGATATATTGGTTTTTGGTATTGGTTTTATAGTAGGTAAAGCTGAAATTGATTCTGTTCGACAGGAAACGTAAATCGGTACCCACCTCGAATGATTTTGTTCTTTCAGGCTTTAACTCTCTGAATGCTGCGTTGGTATTGAAATTTAATGCACCGTCTGATTTTAAAGTATTTTGGATAAAAGTAAGATACGGAGGTACGGTATTTCCAACTTCTGCATAAGTTCCTCTTAATTTGGCATAAGTAATTGCTTCAGGAAGCTTGAACATCTGTGAAACAATTAGTGATAAACCTACTGAAGGATAGAAATAAGAATCGTTTGGTGTATACGATAAGTTAGAAGACCAATCGTTTCTGCCGGTTACGGTTAAGAAAGCCCAATCTTTATAAGAAATATTGGCGTTACCAAATACGGCCTGTAACTGGCTGTGGTTAGGAACAATAGGAACCACGTTACTTAGTGTATTTCCGGTATAGGTTCCCGGAAGGGCAACGATAATATTAGCTGGTGAAAAAAAATCGACTGCCGAAAGGTTGCCTGCCAAAGATAAACCTGAAGTTTTCTGATCGTTGATACTTCCGCCAATTAATCCATTCACTTTAAAATCAGACCCCGTCATCGGAACAGTAAAATTGGCAATTGCATCTACATATTTCTGTACATAGGTTTGGTTGCTCTGTGCAAAATAACCTGTTCCGGTAGAGTTGAAATTGGTTGCAATACCTGAATATCTACGGTTTTCATAATCGTCCGTAGTGCGGTCCATATTTCCCCTAACCTGCAGGTTTAACCATGGAGCAACATCATATTTAACACTTCCGCTCAATAAAAAACGGTTACGGATTGATGTATTTGGGTTCAAATTGGTCAGCCACCATGGGTTTTGGTTAATATCCTGCGGATCACCTAACCAGTTTTGACGTGCACTACCTGTATTGCCGGCCAATAAATACTGATCTTTATACGGAGTAATATCAACACCTCTTGGGAAAAGGTATAAGCCTAATAATGGATTTAAATATAAACCTAAAGAAGGGCTGTTGTTGATGCGTTGATTGATATAGTTCACACTTCCATCTACCGTTAATTTATTATTAAAAAATTTGGCCGTTTCGCGGAGGTTTAAGTTGTTCCGGTTTAACTTATTGCCTGGTTGAATACCACTGGCATAGGTGTTTGAATACGAAAAATAGGTTTGTGCTATTTCAGAACCGCCCGACAGATTTATCGCATTCGAGGTATTAACACCCGTTTTGAAAAAATCTTTTAAATTATCTGTCTTATTACTGATATCGCCGCCCCAGCTATCTCTTACCGTTGTAGATGATGGTCCGTAACTGTTCTGAAACTTGGGCTCGTAAGCAATATTATCAATGGTTACGCCCGATGAAAAACCTATTTCGGTTTTACCTGCTTTACCCTGTTTAGTGGTAATTAAAATTACACCATTCTGTGCCTGACTACCGTAAAGAGCCGCTGCTGATGCACCTTCTAAAACCGTAATACTTGCAATATCGTCAGGATTAAGGTTAGAAATACCATCACCACCATCCTGGCCGCCTCCAAATACACTGTTCTGCTGGCCATTGGCATTACCGTTATTACTGATTGGTACCCCGTCAATTACATATAGAGGCTGGTTGTTTCCACTTACCGAACGGCTGCCTCTTAAAATTACCTTGGCCGAACCACCAACACCCGATGCACTTGGGCTAATGGTTAACCCCGCAACTTTACCGTTAAGCGAGTTCATTAAGTTGGGGCTTTTTACTTTTGATAATTCTTCGCCAGATACCTGTTGTGTATTATAGGTTAATGATTTTTCTGATCTTTTAACCCCTAATGCCGTTACTACTACCGTTTCAAGATTTTTAGAATCAGGAGTTAAAGTAACATCAATAGTGCTCTGTGTACCTACGCTAACTTCTTTGCTCTGGTAGCCGATAAATGAGAATACCAAAACATCGCCTTTTTTAGCTGCAATACTATATTGCCCTGAAGTATTACTTTGAGTTCCGCCCTGCGCTCCCTTTATGGTAATGGTTACACCGGGCAGGGTTGCGCCATTTTCGTCCTTTACGGTTCCTTTAATCACATCCTGATAAACTGAGTGGTAGGAAACTGACCGCCTAAAATGATCTGCTGGAGTAGCTGCATACAGGCCCGCTGATGCGTAAAGCAATAAGCATGTGAGCTGTAGAGATTTTTTCATATTCATTATGAATAATTTTGAATAAGTATTTGGTTAATTGTTTTTCGCCTTGAGGATTTCCATCCGGGCTGTTTTATAGATAAGAGTATTTTGCTTACACAAATTGCCTACAGGGAAATTGAAATATTTTTATTTTTTTTCTTGGCGTGTTGCCATACCCTTTATCAATGACAGGTTAAAAAATTGTCGTCCGACTGAAGCAAAATTTTGATCATTGATTTGGAAATGCATGTTTCTGAACTTTTGGCAACTACAGTCCCGCTTTCCCTCCTGCCAATTTGAAGGAAATTGGCATCCGTTCCAATCGGGTTTATGTACAACGTTTTGTGCCTTGAAAACAAAGCGCTGTTCAATAAATCTGACAGTAGTGTGCATCCTGATTCTTCATCGGACAAAGCGGATGGCAGGACAGCATTATCTATGAAATATTGCCATTCATTCCCACAAAAATTACAAGCCTGCTATAAAGATTGCTTCATCCAATGAAAAATTGACTACGCAATGAAGATGCTGGGAGACCAATCACCCAAAATCAAATTCATTCAATCAAGTTAGCAACTCCCGCCAGCCAACAACCTGCAGCACCAACTAGTGCTGCATCTTCATTCAGTTTGGATATATGAATGGGGGTGTCGATTCCTTGCGATTCGAGGTATTTAATCACATTGGGCATAAAACGAACAGATGCATTGGCAATGTTACCGCCAATTATAATTGCCTCTGCTATATGTTTCTGTTGAAAATCCTTAAGAAAAAGACCAAGGTTATGCCCAAATTCTGTAAATATTTTACGAACCGTCTGGTTCTCCTCGTAAAGCAAAGTTAGTTCGCGGACATTCAGGATATTTAAACCTGTAAGCTCATAATAACGTTTCAAAAACCAACGGGTAGAAAGATAATCTTCTGATATACCATTCAAAAAAGAAGAACACCACAAGTTGGCATCGGTAATTTTTCCTTCTTTACACACGGCACTTCCAAGTCCGGTGCCCAAGGTAACGCCAATTAGGTTTTGATAGGCGCGGGCTTCGCCGGCAAATACCTCTCCAGCCAAAAAGCAGGCAGCATCGTTGCTCATTAAAATCTGATCGCGGTTAATCTGCAGTTCGCTGGCCAGCATGTCTTTTACATTTAGACCATAAAAAGCGGCATATTTGTCGTTTCCAGCTATATAAGAGATGCCATTATCATAATCGAAAGGCCCTGGCATAGCAATACCTAAATTGCCAATTTGGATACCTGCCTTTTTATAAGCGGCTTTAATTGCACTGCACCAGGTATTGATAATCTGTTCTGTTGAGCCATGAGAATCGACGCGTTCGCGTGTATAGGAATTTTTAAGAATGTTGCGTTGCTGCATATTGAGTACTGCTACTGTAATATGCGAGCCCCCGATATCAATGCCCGTCACATATTTGTTTTTATTCATTTTTTCTGCTTCAATAGATTTATAAATGGCTTGTACCTTATTATAGCACTTAATGAAGAGTTCTTTTTTTGTTAAATTGCTTACAGCGGGAAGATTTTTTTATAAAATATTTTTTATTACCTTACCTTTGATTCATCAAACTAACCAAGTTGAAAGCAGCTAAGCCAGATCTAGTCGTTTTATGGAATAAGATTTGCCTCGAAGATGATATAAAATCTTTTGAGCAGCTTTACCGCTTTCTGTACACCAGGTTAATCAAATTTTCCATTTATTATGTAGCAGATAAACAGGTTGCAGAAGACCTTGTTGCAGAGATATTTGTTAAATGCTGGGAAAACAGGGCAACCAGTACCCATGTGTTAAATCCCGAAAGTTACTTTTTTATTGCCGTAAAAAATCAATCGCTAAAGTACCTTAAAAAAAATTCCTCCTTTACGTTTATCGATTTAGATGATGCAGAAGAGGATATTTCGGTAACAACACTAACGCCTGAGTATATAATGGAAACCAAAGAACTGCATCGGCAACTTGATTTTGCCATTGCAGGTTTGGCACCACAGGCGGCCACAGTTTTCAGGCTAATAAAGGAAAGCGGAATGAAGTACAAAGAAGTGGCTGAGCTGTTGGATATCTCGCCCCGAACGGTGCAGACTCAATTGTTCAGGGCCATTGCAAAGCTCCGTATGGTATTGCTGCCTTTAAACGATAAGGGAGGCGATGAAAAAAAACTGGGAAAACTGATCTCACTCATTATCTTAGCAAGTAATTATCTTTTTTATATTTTTTGTAGGCAATTTTAACAGAAAAAGGAACATATAATAAAGGACGGGAAAAAATGACAGATCAAAGATTTACAGAATTGCTTGGAAAACAATTGGCCGGTGAAATTTCGCCGGATGAATCTGTCGAATTGAAGTCTGTTTTAGCTGGCAACATCTCCTTTAGAAAGGAATATGATCGTTTACAAACTTATTTTGAGGCTGAAACGGTTGAGGACGAAAATATTGACCAGGTGTTTGACCGGATCAGATCCCAAATTACAGTTCCGGCTGAATCGGGTTTAAAAGTTGTCAGAAATAAGCCTTATGGCACCTGGTTAAAAATTGCAGCAGTTTTAGCTGTTGTTATTGCTGGTGTACTGATATACAATAGAGAAGCTATTTTCGTTAATAAAACTGGTGAATTGGCTTTAACACAGGTACTAACCAAAGCCTCGGAAGTGAAAACCATCATACTGGCCGATGGCTCTACCGTAAAGATGAATTCGGGAAGCAGCTTAAAATACCCGGATCATTTTACTGCCAGCACCAGAGATGTTTACCTGTCTGGTGAAGCATTTTTTGATGTTAAAAAAGATCCCGAACACCCTTTTATTGTACACACAGAACAAGTGGCGGTAAAAGTACTCGGTACCGCATTTGATGTTAAAGCTTACCAGAATGATACTTTTACTGAAACTACCCTAATCAGGGGAAAGGTATCTGTCACAATAAAAAATAATGCCGCACAAACTTTTATCTTAAAGCCAAACGATAAATTTACGCTTACAGATGGCAAAGCGAGCATTGGGCAGCTCAGCCACTTTAACGATACCGGTGCCGACCGTATTTTGGAAACCGCGTGGACAAACCACGAGCTCATTTATAAAAACAATAGTTTTGATGAAGTTGCTAAACTTTTTGAGCGTTGGTACGGTGTAAAAATAGCCTTTAAGAATCCTGAGCTGAAAACGGTTAAATTTACTGGTCATGTAGATAAAGAAACAATTACTGAAGCCTTAAACGTATTAAAACTGATCGAAAACTTCAATTATTCGATTGAAGGCAAAAATGTGTATATCTACCGTTAACACAAACAATTAAGCAATGTATATTTGTAGCCATGAATTGTGCGCAGAGAACCATATTGTTAATTGCATTGATGTTTCCGCTATGCGCCAATGCGCAAACCAAGGTTACCTTAAATTTTAATAACGTAAGTTTTGAGCAGGTTGTAGAAGCTATACAGCAGCAAACTGTTTATCATTTCGCCTACAGCGAATCTAAAATTCCCAAACACCAGGTATCCATTAAGGTCGAAGAAGAAGAGGCCATAAAGGTTATCGATCAACTTCTGCTGCATAGTGGTTATACCTACACTGTGCTTCCCAATAATTTAATTGTAATCAGGAAAAATACCGAGGCGAAAACGGGATTAGACAGTGTCCGTTTTTTAAAAGAGGTAGTAATTACGGCTTTGGGCATCGAAAAAGACAATCGGAAAGTAGGTTATGCCCTTACTACCATTAAAGGCGCCTCTATTACCAAAGCCAGAGAAAGCAATATGATTATGATGTTGCAGGGTAGGGTAGCAGGACTAAATATTACAGGGGTAAATGGCGGTCCCGGGTCTGCGGCCCGTATACTGATCCGTGGCGTTTCCAGTATGACGGCTGCCTCTCCGTTATTTATCGTAAACGGTGTACCCATTGATAACAGCATCAGGGGCAGTGCAAATGAATATGGCGGGGCCGATTATGGCGACGGAATCAGTAATATCAATCCTGATGATATTGAAACCATTACCATACTTAAAGGTTCGGCCGCTTCTGCTTTATACGGTGCCAGGGCTGCAAACGGGGTGATCCTTATTAACTTGAAAAGCGGAGGGGAAAATGCTAAACCAAAGCTTGAATACAATACAAATTTAGCCTTCGATGTGCCGGTTAATTCAACCGGTTTTCAATACCTGTATGGACAGGGAACCCAGAACAAACGCCCTTCTGACAGGTATAATGCCATTTCAACGGGTTTATTAAGTTGGGGCGAAGTAATGGATGGCAAATTAACCCCGCAGGTTGATGGTTCCATGCAGCCTTATTCGCCTGTTAAAAACAATATCCAAACCTTTTACCGCACAGCCCCGGCCTTTATTAATACAATTTCGGTGGTTGGTGGAAATACCCGAAATAATTACCGTGTTTCGGTTTCTAATTTAGATTACAATTCTATTTTACGCAACGGGGCTTTAAACCGCAAAACATTAAACTTTTATGGCATGGTGGCACTAAGCCCTAAAATATCGTTAAGTTTTACCGGGAATTACATTTACGAAAAAAACAAGAATAAAAGTTACCTCAGCGATGGTCCGCTAAATGCAAATTATGGCATTTCGGCACTTGCCACCAGTCTGGATCAATCAATACTGGCGCCAGGTTTTGACGCACAAACAGGTTTTGAAAGCCGGTGGAATGCAGATGAATACAAAACCAATCCTTATTTTTTAATGAACAAGCAGGCTGATTATGCCAATAGAAATCGCTACATCACTTCTGCCGTATTAAAATATAAGCTGGCCAGCTGGGCATCACTTCAGGGCCGGATCGGTTACGATTCTAGTAAAGATGAGGTGGTGAGTGTACTGCCTACCGGGATCGCATTTTCGATTAACAGGCAGGGCGGAATGAATGCTTACGATCAAATCCAGACTTCGGAATTGAACAGCGATATTTTGTTCAGCGCTACCCGAAACTTCGGCGATAAATGGAATTTCGAATTTTCGGCAGGTGCAAATTACCGCGAAAGAAAGGGGAACAGCGCAAAACTGAAAGGATCGCAGTTTAAAGTGCCTTATCTTTATGTTCCCGAGAACCTGATTACGAGCACAAAAACACTTGCTATATCCAGAATTGTGACCGAATCGGCTTATTACACAGCCGATGTGAGCTATCAGCGTTACCTCAATTTTTCTGTTACAGGCCGTTACGATATTTATTCTACCTTACCTTCAAACAACAGGGGCATATTTGTACCTGGTGTATCGGGAAATTTTATTTTTTCGGATCTATTGAACTGGAAAAGTTTGGATTTTGGTAAACTGCGTTTAGATTTTGCCAAAACCAGTGGAGAGCCCATCGTACCCTATACCACACAAATTTACTACACGGTAGATAATCAGGTAAATGGTACTCCTGTTGGCAGTTTTTCAGGCGATTTGCCCAACTACAATCTAAAGCCCTTTACCTTAAACGAAATAGAAGCAGGCCTTGATCTTAAGTTTTTCAACAGCCGCATCGATATCGATTTTACCTATTTCAATCGCACTACCCGGAATGAAATCATCAATGCAAAACAATCGGTTACCACAGGTTTTACTTCGGCTTACGTTAATCTTGGTGAAACCCGCAATGCGGGGATTGAACTCGCATTAGGTTACACCCCAATCCTTACCACAACCAGCAAATGGAAGGTTAACTTTAATTTAACCAAAGTAAAAAATACCCTGCTTTCTATTGATGGAAACAGTAATTATACCCTTACAGGCACATACAGGCCCTTAAATGCCAACACAGCGCTTGTGGTAGGTAAACCGATTACCCAAATTATGGCTTATGATTACCTGCGCGATGCCAGTGGAAATATCGTCATTGGATCAGATGGGATACCCAAAAGAGGTAATTTTATCCCAATGGGCGGTACAATGCCTACTTTATACGGAGGAATTACCAATAGTTTTAACTACAGGCAATTCAGTTTTTCTTTTCTGGTCGATTACCGCTTCGGCAATAAAATTCTATCGGCAACAGAATACTATAGTTATGTACTTGGTTTAAACCAGGCTACTTTGCCAGGCAGGGAAACGGGGATTGTTGCCAATGGCGTGACAGAAAATGGCCAAAAAAATACCATTAATGTTCCGGCCTATGCCTATTATCCCGAACTGGCTACCAATATTTCGGCTTTATCGGTGCTTAACGGCAGTTTTATTAAATTGAGACAGGCAACAATTGGCTATACTTTTAGCGAACGTTTCTTAAAAAAAACACCATTTAGCAATATAGCGGTCGATTTAGTGGCACGGAATCTGTTTACCCTGCTTAAATATACTAAAAATATAGACCCTGAGTCGCAGTTTTCCCCTACACTTGGTTATGCAGGGATAGAAGGAGCCTCATTACCGGCAACACGTATGTTTGGAATTAATTTTAACTTTAAATTCAAATGAGTCTAAGCATGATAAAGTTGCGTATAGTAGGTTTTTTCATCCTGGTTTTGATGGGCAGCTGTTCCAAGACGGCATTGGACGAGATTAATACCGATCCAACCAAACTTACCGAACGTAACTACGATCCAAATAGCCTGCTTGCACAGGCACAGTTAAAATACGCCAATTTGGGTTATTACCAGCTTTTGTACCAAAGTACCATGATGCAGTTACTTGCCTCAACCTATTATTATTACAACAATGGCGATAAGTATATCAATGTAGGCAGTTTTACTGATTATCAGGGACGTATTTTTGATGAAGGTTATACCGATGCTTCATACATCAGGGAAATGCAAAGACTGGCCAGGTTAAAAGATCCCGAAGCATATAAAAACCTAATTGCTATAGGCGATATCATGTTCGTGCTGATTTTGCAAAGAATTACCGATACTTATGGCGATGTGCCTTATTCTCAGGCAGTTAAGGCAATGCAGGGCATTAAGTATCCCGTTTACGATCGTCAGGAAGATATTTATGCACAGATGTTGATCGATCTTGAAGCGGCCATAGCAAAATTGGATGTAGAAAAACCTGGTCCGACAGCCGATCTTTTTTACAAGGGCGATATTAACAAATGGAAAAAATTTGGATATTCTTTAATGCTCAGACTTGCCATGCGTTTAACCAAAGCAGATCCGGAAAAGGCCAGGATGTGGACCGAGAAAGCTGCAGGCAAAACCTTTACCAGCATTAATGACAACGCGATCCTTTTAACCGATGCTTCTTCTTTTAACAGCCAGAATGGAACATCGCTTGCTTTAAGAACTTATTCTGATTATTTAGAAGTGCGGTGGAGCAAAACCTTAATTGACCGGTTACGGAACAACAATGACCCCAGGCTGGGTGTGATAGGCGAAGTACCAAAAGATGGATTGGCCAAAAATGCAGATCAGGATCTCGGTGGAAATACAGATCCGGCCATTCAGCTGGGCTTGCCAAACGGGTACGACCTGCAGGGTGGAGATACAGATATCAGTCGTTCGCCAGATTATCCCGGCGGTACCGGTAGCGCTAATGATTTTGCCCCGCTTGGTAAATATTCGAGGCCACGTACTGCCTTATACCTTAAATTAGGCGGACCGATTTTTATTCTCAGTTATGCCGAAATTGAATTTTTGCTTGCTGAAGCAAAAGTGAGGGGCTGGAATATTGACGGAAGCGCAAATCTGCATTATACAAATGGGATAACCGGTGCAATACAATCGCTGGCACAACTTGATCCTTTGGCTGCGGTAGATGCAAAAAAGATCAATGATTTTGTAAACCGGAACACGCTTGACGAAAGCAATACACAAAATGCACTTAATGCCATTAATACACAATATTGGATCGCAACGGGTACCAATTTTAATTTTATAGAAGCCTGGTTAAATTGGAAAAGGAGCGATTATCCAAAACTTATACCGGTTAATTATAAAGGTAATGTAACCCAGGGCACTATACCAAGAAGGTTAATTTACCTTTCGACAGAAATTCTCAATAATCCCCAGAATTATAAAGATGCAGTAACACGGTTAACGGGTGGCGATGTACTTACCGCCAGGGTTTGGTGGGATAAGTAAAAAACTAAGTAATCAACCTTCATCAGGAGGTTAACGGTACCTGATATGTGTTTTTTCCTTTCCGTGATTAATTCCTTTAATTACCAGGTATATGCCCGCAAATAAAAGAATCGCTGCAATAAGCATACCGGCTGCAATGGGCAAAAATATAACTGCAGCACTAAAAAACTCACTCCAGTTTATGCGTAAATAGAAAAAAAAAGTAAGCAGTAAAAAACCTAGTAATAACAAGGTTGCAAAGAAATAAAAGGTTCTGGCGGTGGCATTGATTTTCATATTTTATTAAAATGATTGACGGGTGAAACGATCGGCAGGATTCAATTTAGGTATGGGTTTTTCGGGATGTAAACCAAGTGGTAACCATTTTTTTTAAGCAGACCAGTGGTTTGCTCGTCAGGTAGCTGTTTAAAAATAACAGTGGTTAATACCTGTGCTGGTATAACCTTTAGCTTTACCAGTGTGTCAAAAAGAAACTTCTTCATTTTAATAAAGAAAAACCGCTTGTTGTGCGGCTCGGATGATATCGATTCTGCTCCCTTAAACCAGTAATTCGGATTAATTTTTTTAAAAGCGACCATGGGCAGGGCTAAGCCTGCAGCCAGTTTTTCAAATTCGCGTTCAGAAACTTTATATACAAAATTCCCGACGGGTTCAAATGAAAAGCGGTTTTTCCATAACTTATTGAAAAAGCGTGCATTCTGGGTAAAAATATTGCTTAACATCAATAACAGTGGCATTTTGGCTATTGGGTCTTGTGGTTCTATCACTACCACAGCCTGTTTAGTTACCCTGATCATCTCGTACATGGCAGCATAAGGCCTTGGGAAATGGTGGTAGGACTCCTTACAAAGCACAAAATCGAAACTGTTATCATGCTGCGTGAGTCTTTCTGCATTCTCTGCAGCGCAAGCATTAATAATCCCTTCTTTTATTGCAATGTTTAAAAAATCGGTATTGAGATCGGTTGCCAGTGCATTATTGCCCGATTGCAGGATATACTGTGCATCAAATCCGTAGGCATCTCCAACGGTAAGCCAATCCTGATGTCTTTTGGCCAGGAGCGGATCGAGACAACTGAAAAATAGTTGTTGCAGCCAGCAGGCAATGTTATTTTTTCCTGTCGCCTTTATTTTTTTATAATGATCACTTTTAGAACTTTCAGATGGGAAATGTTCATTGTACCATTTGTTATGTCTGTAATAGCTTTCATTGTGGCGCATAATTTATTTGATTTATAGATTATACGGCCTCATCGCCCAAAACGCTTGGTAGAAAAATAAAATGTAGAAATAAAAATAAATTAAATTTAACCCAGCGTTTTTAATACCTGCTGCGTAACCTTATTAGCATACGATGAAAAACCGCTTACCGAACCAAATGGATGAACCTTTTTTTTAAGCAGGATACTAAACTAATCAAAGGTTGCAAAGCCAATGAACGGCAGGCACAGGAAGGTCTTTATAAACTTTACTATGCAGACATGCTGCGTATTTGTCTGCGTTATTTGAAATCAGATGACCTGGCACATGATGCATTAAATGTTGGCTTTTTGAAGGTTTTTCAAAATATCCAAACTTTTGATGCTAAAAAAGGAGCATTTGGTGCCTGGATCAGAACTGTAATGGTTAGGTCTTGTATTGATGTAAGCAGGAGAGAAGCAAAGTTTAACGAAACGATCAATCAGGAAGAAATAGAAGAAATTTTTATCCAGCCATCGGTTTTAGATAAACTTTTTGTAGAAGACCTCCTGAAATTGATAAGGCAACTACCTACAGCCACCCAGCTGGTTTTTAACCTTTCGGTGATAGACGGCTATTCGCATAAAGAAATTGGAGAACATTTGAATATTACCGAGAGCACCTCAAGGTGGCACCTCACAGAAGCAAAGAAACAGTTGAGGAAAATGTTAGTTTCCCCGGCAATTGATAAACCAACTGAAAACACAAAAACGAGATGAGAAATTCAGCATGGTATCATAAACTCTGGCGAAATAAGTTCGATAGTTTTCCGATCAAGGATACTCCGGATGCCTCATGGGCGGGTATGCACAAGTTACTCAATGAGCAGATGCCGGCTAGTACAGTTGGTGGGCATGGGCCTAATATATCAACAGGAGCGAAATTGTTCAAAGTAATTGGTTATACTTTATCTGTTGCGGTTACAGCTTCTACTATAGGCTATTTCGCCGTTCTAAAACCAAAAAATAAACAGAAAGAACTGCAGAAGAAAATCAAGCCCATCCTTGTAGATTCAGTACCAGCGGACAGCAATAAAGTGTTAAATTACAATGAAATAGCCGATACAGCAACAATTAAGGATAGCATTCATGGGGCAGGTGATCCTATAAACATAGCTGTAGGGCAAAATAAAGCAGTTGGTCATGATACTACCGGACTTTTAAAACAGAGCAGGAGTATTGAAAATGTAACTTCACCTGCTGCTAAAATGGATGCTATTTCTTCTTTTAAAAATGGGCGTGCTGTTACAAAAAGGCCGGATCAATTTAAATCAGCTGGAAATTCAGGAACGGCAATGCTAAAAGCTGATTCTAAAGCTGATGCTCATAGAAATATTGTTCAAAAAACAGATAGCCCGTTTACAAAGGGTACAAATTTATTATTGGCGCCAAAAGGATTTCACCAAAGAGATGCCTTCTCTCATCTTCCTTCATCTATTTCTATTTTAAATCAAAATAGAGCGCTACAGGTGTACACGGCTAATGAATTGCAAAATTCATCATCAGTGAATAGTAATAAGAGGGAAGGACGGAATCGTGATGGAGCAGACCGCATTACACCCGATAAAATCCAGAAGGTAAAAAATACCAGGCAGGGGAAAATTAAAACAGTTAAAAATAAACAAGAGGATAAAGCCGAACCAGGCTACAATTATGGCATAACTACGGGAATGAACATGCAAAAAGGGAATAGCAGTTTTTATGCAGGTATATTCGGTACCTATGCACTAAATAAGAAATGGAAGCTTTCTGCCGGTTTAAATCTTAATAGCTATCAGAAAATTGAAGGGCAATTTACTCATCCAAGTTATTACCGTCCGGATTCGTTACCACCGTTTACCATTACAGCTACACGAAAAGTGATTACGATAGATATCCCGTTAACTGCAGCTTATAAGCTATCCAAACATATAGATCTTAAGGCCGGTCCAATAATTAGTTTTACAGGCAAACC
This sequence comes from Sphingobacteriaceae bacterium, assembly GCA_017745075.1. Lineage (GTDB taxonomy): Bacteria > Bacteroidota > Bacteroidia > Sphingobacteriales > Sphingobacteriaceae > Pedobacter. The sequence goes on from JAGIAD010000014.1 coordinate 31,626, forward strand.
ATCTAAAATAATAACCAGATTAAATCCGATTGCCGATCCGCGTGATACGTTGTACCATAGCAAGCAAATCGACTCAACCTTAGTTAATACAAATGCCAATAAGGTAAACATCGGAATAACAGGTGGTATTAGTATTCACATTAAACAATTTGATATTAATGGCAGCTATCAATGGTTAACGCCATACAAGGTAAGCAATAGTTTGGGTTCTTTTAAACAGGGTAACCAGGTGTTTAGGGTCGGGATAGGGTATCGGTTTAAATAAAAAATAATCTCATCAAAATATCGACATAAGCAAGTACAACTAAGCAATCTTACTAAGATAAACTGATTATCGGCTAAAAAGAGCCTTCTGCTATGTTATCATTGACAGCGTTCAATAAGAAGCGTCGTCTTCTCGACTGGAACATAGTGGAATGGAGAGATCTATCTCGAATTAAGCCCCCCGAAAAGAGTTAATGGTGATGATATCCGGATAGATTTAGCTTTGCTGAGCACTTCGTGGTTCTCGACTTCGCTCGAAATGACGGTAACTTAGTCAAGTTAGATATAGAAACCCATATGTCAATAATACAATAATATTTACTTTATGTAATAAATTATTCCTTAGGATGACGACTAGAAATAAACCCCATAAAAAATGCCTCCCGGTTTCGGGAGGCATTTTTTATGGGTAAGGACTTTCTTAAAAAGAATAAGTGAGTCCGCCGAAAATATTAAATCCGTTTACCTGGTAATATAAATACCTGCTGTAGTTTGTATTTAAGATATTGTTTGCTTTGGCAAAAACAGAGAATTTTTTGTTGATGCGATAATCGGCACCAAGACCTAAATCTACAAAGCCTTTAACCGTAACAATTGATTCAATTGATGGGTTCGGAATCACATATTGAGATGGAGGAACCGGATTAGCAATATTTACTTTTGCCTTAACATCATCCTGGATCACTACACCGGCATTAAAACTTAATTTTTTATTGTAGGTGTAAACCAAATTAGAGCTCACTTTTAAACCTGGTTTAAACCACGAGTAGGTTTCAGAAGCCGGTTTCCAGTCGTCGAGGTTTAGTTTACCTGTCCATTTTAAGGCATCACTTACCTGAACAGAAATTTCGCCCTCTAAACCTGTTAATTTTGTTTTGCCGAAATCGTAGATCACGTCAAACTTGTTAAAATCAGTATAATTATTAATGAATAATGGCATATCATCAAACTGTTTTACATAAATTCGGGCCTTATAACCAAAACCAGGGCCGCCGGTACCTTTAACTCCTGCGCTGAAACTTAATTTTTCGACAGTGTTTTTAATTACCGCATTACTATTTAACCAAGGGTTTTCATCCGTAAAGCCCTTTAACGAGTTTCGGTTTACATCGCCTTTAACTTCTCCGAAAACCTGTAAATAATCCGGAATCAAAGTGAAATCTGCGGTAACCGCCGGGAATATCCTGGAGCTGCTAACCGCACCAAACTCCTGTACAAAATTAATTCCGGCTGTAATTTTAGCTCCTTTAACCTGTAAACGGATATAAGGATTTAAACGCAAAAGGTTATTGCCAACACTTGTTAGCGCATCTTTACTGTTACCAAATTCGGTCGATGCTGCCAAACCCAGGTTTAACGAATTGATCCGTTTGTTTACATAACCGTTTAAACTCAGGTAATTTTCTTTGGCACTAAACTTATCGTTCCAGATATAGCCGTTTGCTTTTAATGCGTAACTGAAGGCATCTTCATCTTCGGTAAAGTTTTTTACCAATTCGCCTTCCAGTTCGATGGTGGTTAAAGCCTGCTTATCCGGATTAGGGTTTAAAGTTGGCCTGGCATCATCTATACCGTAAAAATAGGTGCCGTTACGCTCAAAATTAATCCTGCCGCTCACGGTGTTCTGCTCCAGGATACTGCGGCCAAAAATACTTAACTGTTGGTTGCTGCTGTTTTGTTTGTTCAGCTTTCCTTCCTGACTAAAGTGTTTAAAATAGCCGCCAAGCTGCAAACCTTCGTCTTTTCCGGTATTAAAATAGGCTTCGCCCAAAAGTGTAGCCAGCGAACCGAATGCACCTTTAACATAATTGTTAACCAAAATGCTTTCTTTTTCTTCGGCCAGGGCTTGTGCCTGTAGTTTTTGGATATCGCTATTCAGTTCCAGTTTCCTGTCTAAAATGCTGTAGTTCAGTTTGGCTTTGTAGGTTTTAATATCGTCCAAATTCGGACTTCTTCTCAGTTTTACTGCCTCTGCCAAAATTGGTTTATAAGGGCGAACAACTTCTATTTCTTCTTTTACAACGCCTTTTTCGTCAGCTTTTTTATCCTGCGCCTGTGCAGTCATTAATCCGGCAGCTAAAAAAAACAGTGAACTATATATATATTTAATCGATTTCATAATGCTACTTCTTCTGGTTTAATTTTTCAAGTTTTTCTTTGGCTGTAGGGATAATGTCATCCTTGCCTTCGTAATTATCAATAATACTGAGAAGTGTGCTCTTTGCCTGCAGATTATCTTTCAGGGCAACATAGTTATCTGATAAAAGGATAAATGCTTTAGCTACCCAATAATCATACGCGGCCATATTGTTAATCAGATCGAAACAGGTTTTAGATGAGGTTTTATAATCGCCTTTGTTATACTCTACCAAAGCCAGGTTGTATTTTGCTTCGGCTGCGGCAACTGTTTTGGTTTTGGCCACTACGTTTTTAAATTCCTTAACGGCGGTGGTGGTATCGCCTTTTAGCAAATAGGCTTTCCCCGAGAATAAACCTGAACTGTTTTTCTCTTCTTCCGAAGCTTTTTCAGAATCTTTGGTCAGTTGTGCATACTTAAGCATGTCATCAGGCATGTTTAAAGCGGTGTAAGCCTTTAACAGGTTGTTGATGGCAAAACTATAGTGCGATTTATAATCGGTTGTGGTTTCCAGTCTTTTCAGGTAAACAATGGCCTCATTGTATTTCTTCTGATTTAAGAACAATTGCGAAATGCTTACCAGTGAGCGTTCGGTATAATCGCTGGTCCAGTCGTTTAAGATAAATTCATAATCAGGGATGGCTTCATCCGGACGTTTTAATTTTACGAGCGATTCAGCCCTGATAAATTTGGCTTCTTTCTCATGATTGGCTTTCGGGAATTTATCGAAATAAGCATTAACAGCCTGGAAAGCACCGTTAGCATCGCCTTTTAAGTAAAGGTTGTTTACGGCTGCAAAAACAATATTATCTTGTTCATTGCTCGAATAATTGCCCAGTGGAGTGGTGTTGGCATAAGCAATAAAACCATTTGCATCGCCACGGTCTACATAAATGTTTTTAATCGACTCCATAGCCTGTTTGGCTTCATCAGAAGTCGGATAATCAGCAATTACCTTTTTAAACGATTCTAAAGCAGCATCGTCCTGATCCTGGTTGTATTGAACCAAACCGATGGTTACCAGTGCTTTTGCTACATAGCTGCTGTGCGGATATTTCGCGATTAAGGCCACAAGATCAGATTTTGATTTGTCAAAATCCCCTTTGTTAAAGTAAGTGTAGGCCGTTTCGAAACCGGCATCATCTGCATAATTCGAGTTTGGAAAAGCTTTCAACAAATTTTGCATGGTTGCAATTTTTGCATCGTATTGGTTTTCCAGTCCCTGGATCATCCCTTTCTGGAAGGTCGCATAATCTTCAGAAGCGGTGTGCCTGCTGATGATTTTGTTGTAATTTGCCATTGCGTCGCCATAATTTTTATTCACAAAATATGAATCGGCTAAACGGATGGTTGCATCATCAATGGTTTTTTGGTCTTTATCATTGCCCGCCAAAAATTTTTCGAAGTAATTTGCTGCTTTACTGTATTTTTCGTCTTCGAAAGCGGCATAGGCCAGGGCATAGTTCGCAAAATTATAAACACCGGTTTTATCAGCATCCGGCATTTTCAAAAACTTTTCAAAAGTAGTAACCGCTTCTCCGTATTTGCGCAGTTCGTACATCGATTCTGCTTTCCAGTAAGTGTTTAAAGCATTAATTTCATTGTCTTCAGGAAACTTTTCAGAACGCAAAAACATCGATAATGCATTAGGGAATGCTCTTTCGTTATAAAACTCTAATCCGCGGAAATAAGTAACTTTCTGATAAGCTTCTTTAGCCTCGAGGTTTTTATCGGGAATAGGCTCCAGAATATCCACAGCTGCCTGATAGTTTTTGGTGGTTAATAAAACCTCGCCCAATAAAGTTTTGGCTTCGTTAATCTTGCGCGATTTAGGGAAGGTTTTTAAGAAACCCTGGGTAGCCTCTAAAGCTTGCTGGTGGAATTCCAATTCGTAACTTAATTTGGCGTAGTTTAACCAGGCTTCTTCCTGTATACCCTTGTCAAAGCTTAAACGCGAAGCCCGGAAAAAAGCACTCTGCGCTTTCTGTTTGTTCCCTAACTGGATAAAAGCTTTACCCAGGGTATGCATACCGTTTTGGAGGTAAATATCATCGGTATTCAACTTTTCTAGAACGGCTACCGATTCTTTATATTTTTTGTTCTGGAATAAGGAGTAACCGTACTGGTAAATGAAGAGGTTGTTCTTGGTTTCGTTTTTATCTTTTGCATAATATTCGGCAAAATACTTTTCAGCATTTTTGAATTCAGATTTTGCAAAATAGGATGCCGCTACCAAACTCAGCATTTCAGGTTCGAATTGTTGTTTGGTTTTTTGAATTGCAGCTAAAGCATAGCTGATCACATCATCATAGCGCTCGTCAAGATAGTACATCGAAGTGATGTAGTATGGATAACTGGCCTCATAAGTAGGAGAACCTTTTAGCTTTTCGAAGTTGGCCAAAGCCGTTTTATACTCTTTGTTTAAGTAATTGATATAAGCAAAGTAGTAGGTAGCACTTTCCTGAAAATCGCCTTCTTCTTTTTTTACCTTTTCGAATAAAGGTTCGGCCTTGTCGTAGTCTTTAAGTTCAAAATAGGCGTAACCTTGTTTAAACTGGTATTCATTTCTTTGTTTGCCCGAAAGGGTAGAAGGGTCTGTTTTCTCAAACCACTCTAAAGCTTTTTTATAGTTTTTCTGGTTAAAATAGGTTTTTCCAACATAAAAATAAGCCAGTTTGGTATTTGGGTTTAACGGATAATCGCGGATAAAAGCCTGAAACAGGCTCTCGGCATCGCTATTGGTTAACTCCAGCGCGCAAACAGCAGCATAGAACTTGGCATTCTCTTTCAGTAAAGATAATTCGGCGTTGCTCTCTGTTTGGGTAGAAGGTTTATAACGTTGCAGCTCAACAAGTTTAAATTGTTGTGCAGCTGCAGTGTATTTTTCTTTTTCTAATAATTCTAAACCCGTTTGATAGTTTTTGTTGAGGTTCTGCACGGCGCTAACTTGGGCGTAGGTGCTAAAACCTCCTGCTAAAATTAGCGGAATTAATAAGTATTTTTTCTGCATTGGTTTCAAATATGGTTGGTACTAAATTAGAAATAGTATCAAAGCTTATCAACAGAAGTAATTAACATCTGTTAATAACACAAATTAACGACAGGATTTTGGGTTTGGTATTAAGGTGTAGACGAATGTGGAAAAGTTGAAGGGTTCATTGGTTCAATTGTCATTGGTTATTAGTGGATTTATCGCTTACAATGAAATTGGCTAACAGTTTAACCATATAAATTGGTTAACTGTTTAAACCAGTTAATTGTAACGAAAACCGACTTTTGACTAGTGACTTAAGATAGAAGAATCCAGCCGTTAACCGCTCAACACTAACCGCCAAACCTATCCCTGGCTTGCTAGTAAATACAGCACTGCCATTCTTACCGCTACGCCGTTTTCTACCTGTTCCAGAATGATTGATTGTTTGCTGTCGGCAACATCGCTGGTGATCTCCACGCCACGGTTAATCGGACCTGGGTGCATCACCACGATTTCTTTATCGAGGTTATCCAGGATTTGTTTATTTAAGCCATACATCATGGCATATTCCCTTAACGATGGAAAATATTTAATGTCCTGGCGCTCTAACTGGATGCGCAGCATATTGGCTACGTCGCACCAGTTTAGTGCTTTGATGAGGTTATGTTCTACTTTTACACCCAGTTGGTGGATATTTTTCGGAATCAATGTGGTTGGGCCGCATACCATTACCTCGGCACCTAAGCGCTGTAAGCAAAGGATGTTCGAGATGGCTACACGTGAGTGTAAAATATCGCCCACAATAACTACTTTTTTACCAGCTACATCGCCAAGTTTCTGGCGGATGGAGAAAGCATCAAGCAAGGCTTGTGTAGGGTGCTCATGTGCACCATCGCCCGCATTTACAATCTGTGCCTTTACATGTTTACTTAAAAACTGACCGGCACCTGCATATGGATGACGCATCACCACCATATCAACTTTCATTGATAAGATGTTGTTTACGGTATCAATCAGGGTTTCGCCTTTGCTTACCGACGAAGATGAGGCAGCAAAATTAACCACATCGGCCGAAAGCCTTTTTTCTGCAAGTTCGAAAGAAAGTTTGGTGCGGGTAGAATTTTCGAAAAAGATATTGGCAATTGTAATATCACGCAGTGAAGGAACCTTTTTGATAGGCCTGTTAATCACTTCCTTGAAATTATCTGCAGTTTCGAAAATCAATTCGATATCATTCCGGTTAATATCTTTAATGCCTAAAAGATGTCGGGTTGATAGTTTTTCTGCTGCCATTTTTATTTATTATTGTCCGATATTAAAATCACTTTATCTTCACGCCCTTCACTCGCCCAGGTTACTTTTACCTGTTGTGAGTTTAAGCTATCTACCTGATGACCAATATAATCAGGTTCTATGGGTAAATGCCTGCTAAACCTGCGGTCTATTAAAACCAAAAGTTCAACTTTCTCCGGCCGGCCGTAAGCGAGTATGGCATCAAGTGCTGCCCTAATGGTTCTGCCGGTCCAAAGTACATCGTCAATTAAGATTACTTTTTTGCCTTCTATAATAAAATCGATCGAGTTGCTGCTTGCGGTAACCAATCCGTCTTTACGGCGGAAATCATCCCTGAAGAAAGTAATATCGAGGTTGCCCTTTAATATTTTCTTGTTTTTAAGGATGGTTTGTAATTCCTGGTGAATGCGGTCTGCGAGAAAAATACCCCTGGGCTGGATGCCAATTAAAACGGTATTTGAGAAATCGTCGTGGTTTTCAATTAATTGATGGCAGAGCCTCTTAATTGTAATCTGAATTTTTTGTCCGTCAAGAAGTGTTTTTTTTTGCATTGAAGAAGGATTGGGCAAATATATAAAAATGTTTTAAGCTGAGAAAGTTGAATGCAGATTGTTTTTAAGGTTTAAAGGCTAAATTGTTCTTTATCAAATATAAAAGCAAAATTAATTTCTTGCGATGCCCTAAGGATAAAGTACAAAAAACAGTAAAAGCTTATATTGGGAATTTGTTCCCTAAGCTTATATTTTAAGAAAACAATAGCTGTTTTACACTAAAAATGCCCTATTTTTATAGGATATGACCCGGCAGCCTGTAATCTTCTTTGATGGTGTTTGTAATCTCTGTAATTCATCTGTTCAGTTTGTGATTGCACACGAGAAAAAAGATCAATTTAAATTTACTCCGCTACAAGGTGATTATGCCAGGGAAATGCTGCCAAAATTTAATGTGGATACAGAAAAATTGAATACCATTTTGTTACTGGAAGATGGAAAGCTCTATACCAAATCTTCTGCAGCACTAAGGATTGCCCGAAAACTTGATGGATTAATTCCGCTTTTGTATGCATTTCTCATCGTTCCCAAGTTTATACGCGACTGGTTTTACGATATGATCGCCAAAAACCGTTACAAATGGTGGGGAAAGCAGGAGAGTTGCTGGCTGCCAACACCCGAATTAAAAAGTAAGTTTTATCCTTAGTATTATTGTTTGTTTTTCTTTCCACGAGGCGACCACAACCACAGCGATAATACAATTAATGGAATACAGATACTCAATGAAATGACAATCAGAATCGGACGCTGTTTAACCATGTCTGCTTCCTGAGAAATAAAAACATATACTGCCTCTTTGATGGCTAATAAGGTAATGATGGTAGAGAGAACAGCTAATAGTTTACGCATGGTTTAATTTTTAATGCAAAGATTGCATTAATTTTCAAAATAGAACAGTCTTCATCAAGCTTGTCATTAAAAAATGAGGCGGGTTTATTATTAAATTGATCGATCACTGTTCTAAATACCTTTTCGAGTAGGTAATGCCCATTAAATCATATCGTTTAAACTGTGTTTTGAGGCGTTTCCGGAAATCAGGATAATTGCGTTTTTCTTTAGGACTCCACAACACTTCGCTTAAAGCATCCAGTCGGGGAAAAAGCTGGTACTGCACTTTTGCCGGGTTGGTAATGTATTCGCTCCACAAACAGCCCTGTGCACCCCAAATGTATTGAGCCTGTTCGGCATTTAATTCTGCCGGTATAGGTTCGTAATTGTAAACATCGGCAAGTAATGAGGGTGTACTTGCGGTTAAACTATCTTCCTTTACAAACTGACCGTGATTGAAGTACATTTTGTTTTCGGGGGTCATAATGGCTTTATGATTTTGTTTTGCGGCTTCAATACCACCCTTTTCACCCTGCCAGCTCATGACCACTGCATTTGGTGCCAGGCCTCCCTGTAAAATTTCGTTCCAGCCGATAATGGTTTTGCCCTTGCTGTTCACAAATTTCTCCATCCTCCGGATAAAATAACTTTGCAGTTCACTCTCGGTTTTTAAGCCATTGGCTTTCATGATCTGTTGAGAAACCGCCGATTGTTTCCACCACACTTTAGAAGCCTCATCGCCACCTATGTGAATATAAGGAGAAGGGAATAAGTCCATTACTTCTGTTAATACATTCTCTAAAAACTTAAAAGTAGTATCAGAAGCCTGCAATACATTGTTGTATTTGTTCATCATGCCCCAGGTTTCGGCAACCGTGTACTTTTTGTTGGGTTCGGTGCCTAATTCCGGATAGGCGGCCAGCAGAGCCATGCTGTGCGCAGGCATTTCAATTTCGGGGATAATGGTAATATAGCGCTTAGCGGCATAATCAACCACTTCTTTAATCTGCTCCTGTGTGTAAAAACCACCATGGCGGAGGCCATCGGTTTTAATTACGGCATCTTTCGGCGTAATTTTAATTTCATTTGGCAACACCTGGTACTTAATGTTTTCATTGCCTTTTCCGGGCCATAAACCAATGATGCTGCCATTGCGCCAGGCACCGATTTCGGTTAGCCTGGGGTATTTTTTGATTTCGATCCGCCAGCCATGGTCATCAGTTAAATGCCAGTGGAAATAATTCATTTTATGCAGGGCCAGATAATCGATATATTGTTTAATAAAAGCCACATCAAAAAAATGACGACTTACATCGAGGTGCATGCCGCGGTAATCGAAGCGGGGATAATCTATAATTGTTATTGCAGGAACTGTTAGCTGATTATTTAAGCCTGTAGGAAGCAATTGGATAGCTGACTGGATACCATAAAATACTCCTGCAGCTGATGTGCCGGTGATTATGATATTCCTATCTGAAGCAATCAGGTTATAAGCATCTTCAAATTCACTAACCCTGGTGTTTGAAATAAGTGCGATAAAATTTTTGTTCGGTGTAACCTTAGTGATATTGAGTTTCAGGTTGAAGTATTTTTGAAGATAATTACTTAGGAAATTTGCGGTTGGAGCCAAGGTAGAATCTATTACAACGATCTGTGTTTTCGAATCAATGACGAAAGGTTTTTTGCCAACCTCTGTTTGCTGATAAGCAGGTTGCGGTATAATATTGATTTCCTGTGCCGAGATCTTGAACGAAATAAGGATTAAAAACAAAAAGACAATTTTTCTCATGCTGAAAAGGCTTGGTTACGCTTTTCAAAAGTAGTGATTATTGGCGGATGAAGGGAAAGGGATGGTAGAACGAATTACTTATGTTACATAAACCCGATAGGATGGATGCCGTTTTTCACGGCAGGAAGGATAGCGGGGCTGTATTTACCGATAAGCAGTTGCTTTCGTTTTCTAATTATATTTGACCATATAAGGAATCTAAGAAAATATAAGTTTCTTTCTTGCTCTTAATTGCACTAAATGAGATTGCTTCGGCTTCCTTAAACCCAGCCTCGCAATTGACGATCTGTGAGACTGAAATTCCGTGAACTTCGTGTTTCCGTGGCTACATATCAAAAAAAGCACACAAAAAAATCCCGATAACTTTCGCTATCGGGATTCATATTTCAGTTAAAAAGAACTAGCCTTTTTTAGCTTTGCTTTCTTCGCCTTCTAATTGCGATTTCAATTGAGCCAATACGTCTAAGTCTCCTAAAGTAGATTTCTCTACAGAATCTTTAACTTTTTTAACCGCAGTTACAGCAGCTTTAGCTTCTTTTTTCTTAGTTGCTCTTTCTTCTGCAACAGCTTCAGCTTTAACCTCTTCCCAGATACGGGCGTGAGATACTACAATGCGTTTTGCTTCTTTGTTGAACTCAATGATTTTGAAGTCATTGGTTTCTTCAGCTTTAACTGAAGTACCATCTTCTTTAACCATGTGTTTAGTTGGTACGAAACCTTCTACACCATAAGGTAAAGCAATAACAGCACCTTTATCAGTTACTTTAACAACAGTACCCTGGTGAACCGAATCTAAAGTGAAGATTGTTTCGAAAGTATCCCAAGGGTTTTCTTCTAATTGTTTGTGACCTAAGCTTAATTTGCGGTTATCAACGTCTAATTCTAAAACAACTACGTCTAATACATCACCAACTTTAGTGAATTCGTTAGGGTGGTTTACTTTTTTAGACCATGATAAGTCAGAGATGTGGATTAAACCATCAATACCTTCTTCGATTTCAACAAATACACCGAAGTTAGTCATGTTTTTAACCGTTGCTTTGTGCTTGCTTCCAACAGGGAATTTAGCAGCAACTTCTTGCCATGGATCGTTAGATAATTGTTTAATACCTAAGCTCATTTTGCGCTCGTCTCTGTCTAAAGTTAAAACTTCAGCTTCGATCTCATCGCCAACTTTTAAGAACTCTTGTGGGTTTCTTAAGTTTTGCGACCAGCTCATTTCAGAAACGTGGATTAAACCTTCAACACCAGGGATGATTTCTAAGAAAGCACCGTAATCTGCTACAGTTACGATTTTTCCTTTTACTTTAGAACCAACTTGAATGTCGGCATTTAAGTTTTCCCAAGGGTGTGGAGTTAATTGTTTCAAGCCTAAAGCGATACGTTTTTTCTCATCATCGAAATCTAAAACAACCACGTTGATTTTTTCATCTAATGATAATACTTCTTTCGGATGCTCTATGCGGCCCCAAGAAATATCAGTAATGTGAAGTAAACCATCAACACCACCTAAATCGATGAACACACCGAAATCAGTAATGTTTTTAACGGTACCTTCTAATACCTGACCTTTTTCTAATTTAGAAACGATTTCTACTTTTTGTGATTCTAAATCGTCTTCAATTAACACTTTGTGAGAAACTACAACGTTTTTAAACTCGTGGTTAATTTTAACAACTTTGAATTCCATTGTTTTACCCACGTATACATCGTAATCGCGGATAGGTTTAATATCAATTTGAGATCCTGGTAAGAAAGCCTCAACGCCCATGATATCAACAATTAAACCACCTTTAGTACGGCTCTTAACGAAACCGTTGATGATTCTATCGTTCTCAAGAGCCTCGTTAATTGCTTCCCATGATCTTTGGGTTTTAGCTCTTTTGCGTGAAAGGATCAATTGTCCGTTAGCATCTTCTGGTGCTTCAACGAATACGTCAACTGAATCGCCGATTTTTAGATCTGGTGTATCACGGAACTCAGAAGTAGAAACTAAACCGTCTGATTTGAAACCTACGTTTAATACTACATCTTTATTGTTGATTGAAACAACAATACCACTGATGATTTCACCTTTAGTGATCTGGTTGAATGTTCCGGCATACATATCTTCAAACTTTTTACGGTCTGCCTCATTGTAGTTACCAAAAACTTTTTCATCTGCATCCCAGTCGAAATCTTCGCTTGGTGTTGCTAATGATGATTTGATCGATTCGATCGAAACTGAATCAGCTTCTGATTCAATAGTTTCTTTTTCAGTCAGGCGTCCGCCTTCTCCCTGAAGCTCAGCTGTTTTTGCTGCTAATTCTTTTTCTGCTACTTGTTTTTTAGCCATTAATTAATTGTCTCCTTTTTTCCCTGTTTAGGGACTGCAAAGGTAAAACTTTTTTTAATTATAGAAAAGATTTTTTTAATAAATCTTGCTGATTTTTAGCACATTAAGATTTTCCAGTTCATCATGCTGAATTTATTTCAGCATCTCAATCATAGAATTTTCAAATTATTAACATGGGTTTTCTTAATTATTTGAAAATGAGCGCCCTGTATTTCATCGGGAGAGGCAGCCCTGCTATCGCTTATAGTCCTCGCTGCACTCCGGGCTATTCCGCTCTATCAGGTTTAAAAACAAGGGACTGTGCATAATTTCAATTAGTCTCATACCTTTTAAAAAAGGTTCTGAAGCAAGTTCAGAATGACGATGTACTTCTATCGTTTCGTAAACGTCCCCCTCGTAAAGCCTTCACCAATTAAGGTTTGTTCATCTCTGATCAACAGCATAATGGTGTTTTGCTGGTTGTATAATTTAATCATATCTCCATCAATCACATATTTGGAGGTGAAAACAGAATCGTTATAGGCATCACTCACTGTAACCGAATCTTTAGATTTAAAATTGAAGGTCTTGTACTGTACATCTTCACTGCTGCTGAAAGTACCTGTAACAACTTTTTCAGCTATGAACGTGATGTAACAAAGATAACCTACTACTAAAATCACAATTACCGAGAAACTGATAATTAATTTGTTACCACTGGCATATTTAAATGAAAAATATAGGATAGTGAATAAAATTAATGCTACAACGGCAATAAAAATAATACCAGAATAGTTTTTGCTGCTTTGAGGTATTGATGCGGCTATGGTGCTTTTCGGTGCTGCAGGTTTAACCGGCGATACCCTTACAAGGAATTCTTTGCTTACCCAGCCTTCGCCATTGGTTACCTTAATTCTAAAGAAAGTGGTGTTCGATGAATCGATTACAGCCACATTTTCGTTTTTAGGCAGGTAACCCACAATTTTGCTATTGGCATCAGCCTTTTCGCGTACCCGTAAATCATCGGCAGTTACCCGGTACATATCTTCGCTACCCTGTGTTGCTGGTGTTGGTGTATTGGGGGTTGCGGTATTGGCTGCAGGTGTGGCGGCTTTAGCTGCGGGGGCAGTTTTCTCTAAAAAATCTTTGCTTACCCAACCTTCTCCGTTCTTAAATTTTACTTTATAAAATTTGGCATCGCTTGCGTCTAAAACAGCCACATTTTCGTTTTGTGGAATAAAACCAATAATCTTGCTTTTAGAATCTCTTGCTTCCCTTACACGTAGTTTATCCGCTTTAACACGGTACATGTCTTGCGCATTAATGCTTGTCGAAAAGATGGTGAGGGCAAAAAATAAGAATAGGATTCTAGTCATGTTGTTTTTCTTGTAGATGATTTAACAGAGCGTTAAGTCAGTCCATTGCTGGGTATAATGCCAAAAATAGAAATTCTTTTAGTAATGGCTGAGAAGATGGGAAAAGATTTTTGCACAATCGGATCCCAAAGTATTGTTGGGCCGTTTTACCAGCTTCCCCCTGTACCACCGCCACTGCTGCTGCCTCCACCCCAGCTGCTGCTTGATGATGAAGAGGAGGAACTGCTGCTACCGCCTGACGAAGAGGATGAAGAACTGGATTCGACCAGCATAGGCAAGATAATCCATTTAACAAAATCTGTTTTTTTACAAAAACTACATTCGTTAATTACTTTCGCCTGGCCACTATGGCTATAAGTTGCTGCCCTGGTGGTTACCTGTTTGTGGAGTTTGAAGGTTCTGAAATAACAATCCGGACATTCCGTATACTGGTTATAGGCTTCGGCAGGCCATTGTTTAACCAGGTGTTCTTTATGATCGGTGCTTTCCCATATATCATAATCGTAGGCCTGTAATACTTCTTCTTTTCTTTGTCCCTTGGTTAAAAAAGGACTGCCATCCACATTGATATCCCGGTCTATCCTAACCATTTCATTGTTTTTGCTGTCCATTACCGGTTTAAAACGGTCATTGTTTTTATTCTTTTTAAACAGGTAAGCAATAAAGCTGATCAAAATTAGAGGAGAAAAGATCACGAGCCAAAAGTTCTTTTTGTTGAAACTGCTTACCGAGGTAAAAAAGTTTTTGTCATCATTGTGGGCCTGCCTTAATGAAGCAATATAGAAGAGGTACCTGAAATAAAGTGCAATAGCAAGAACGGCATATAAAATTACAGGTACATGTTGCCAACCGAAATGATCAAAAAGCCCGAAACCTCCGAAAAAGATAAATGCAAAAACAGAGATAATAAAAACTAAAATCACACCCACGCATCCCTTTGTAATGGCTCGCTCGCCCGGATTTTTACCCGTAAAGGCCTTGAAAGGTATGTTTTTTCCTTGCCGGTTAACCAGCTTGAATACCCCGAAAAATGCGAGTATAATAACCGCCGTGGGCAGCCAAAAACTTTCTGCAAGGCTGTTGCTGCTGTCTTTTTGGGTAAATAACTGGTTCAGTTCAGCTTTGTTGTTGGGGTTTAAAATCAGTTCGCCAAGGGCATTGATGGTATTGATGATGCCGGTAGCAAAATCATTTTTTCTAAAGGCAGGTAAGAGCTGCTGCTCGGCAATATGTTTAAGTTTAACATCGGGCAGTACGCCTTCAGCTCCCGTACCTGTAATAAACCTGTATTTACGGCGCTCTTTTGATATAAACAGAAGCAGACCATTATTGCTGCTTTTTTGCCCAATTCCCCAGGTATTGAACAGTTCATAAGCAAAATCAAAGTCCTCCTTATCGTGATCAAAATCATTTACCACTACTACAGCTACCTGGACGTTGGTTTTACGCTCAAAGTCTGCTATGGTGGTATTGAGTTCAGCTACTGCACTGCTTCCGAGAATTTCGTCGGGATCACTTACATAACCCCCTCCGTTTTTTTTAGGGTCAGGAATCTCCTTTACCAGGTAAGCCTTTTGTGCTACGGCGAAATTTGTAACGAAAATCAGCAGAAATAAGCTAAACGCTTTAAACAGATGAAATTTGAGCATTATAAATCAGGTATGTTTACAGCGTCACTCAACAACTTAAGTGCCAGTTTAATTTACTCTTTCAATATTTTAGCCAGTATTTTATCCAATTTTGACCTGTCTTTCATATAAGGTTCTAAATCAAACAATTTGACAGTTTTAAATTCGATAGGGTGGCTTTCGCTCTGTAAGGAGATATAACCCGAAGTAAGGGGTTTGCCGTCTATTTTAACTTTCGGATCAAAGTTGGAAACGTTGCCGCCGCCGATCTGAGGTTTGGTATATTCGAGTACAACTTCGCCGGCAATAATGTGTTTTACAACTGAATCGCGCAGTACCAGGAATTCTGCCGTTACCCATTGGTCGCCTGCATAGGTTTTCGATTTCGAGTCGAGGCAGTGCGGGGTAAATAATTTACCATTATAGTTAATCAGTGTTCCCGGCGTACATACATTGCTGGTGTGGCGTTCATGTACGCCATCTCCACCTAAAATCTGGCCCTCAATTGAGATGGGGAAGTCCTGGTTTTTTAGCATCGTTGCCGGATCCTGGCAGTGTAACATGGCCCCGCTATTGCGCGTTGCCCAGCCTTCGCCACCTTTGGCCTGCTCACCTACAAAACGATAAGTTACTTTTAAAAGGTAAGCCGAAAAGGGTTTTTTATAGAAAATATGTCCGTATTGTTGGTCAAATTCCTGGTAGCCATCATAACTAACCTTCATTAATCCGTTTTCTACACGGAAAGTATTGGCATAATTCTCTTTGTACTCGTGCTTGGCAATTTTAATGTTCCAATCTTTTAAATCTTTCCCATTAAACAGGTCAATCCAGCCTTTTTGGGCATTTGCATTTAAAATAAAGAAGGATAAAAATAATACGGTAAGGTTAATTGATTTTAGTTTCATAGCAACATTTGGGTTCTGTGCTAAAAATATGAATTTTTCTCCAATT
The DNA here is from genome assembly GCA_017745075.1 of Sphingobacteriaceae bacterium. Lineage (GTDB taxonomy): Bacteria > Bacteroidota > Bacteroidia > Sphingobacteriales > Sphingobacteriaceae > Pedobacter. Next base: position 47,731 of record JAGIAD010000014.1, read on the forward strand.
GTGAACGGATTAATGGATCAATCATTAAATAACTGACCTGGCCAAATGATATATAGATTAATACTGGCTTTTTCTATACTACCCCATTAACTAATGGCCAATGAACTAATGACCAATTACCAATGAACCAATGACCAATGAACAAATGGCCAATGAACCAGTGAACTAATGAACCAAAAAAGAATTAACCTTTTCTAGTGCAAAATCCAGTTGTTCTTGCTGCGTAAGATCGGTATTGTCTAAAATAATGGCATCATCGGCCCTAACCAGCGGACTTTCCTTACGGGTAGTATCGGCATAATCGCGGTGGGCAAGATTTTCGAAAACCTCTTCTAAAGTGGTGGTATTGTTGCCTTTGCTTTCGAGCTCCTTAAACCTGCGCTCGGCCCTGATTTTCGGATCGGCGGTCATGAAAAATTTAACCGGGGCATCGGGAAAAACAGTGGTTCCGATATCACGGCCATCCATTACAATGTTTTTTGATTTACCCATGCGCTGTTGCTGTTTAACCATTTCGTGGCGAACAAGTTTATGTGCCGAAACTTCACTTACATTTTCGGAAACAGGCATCAAACGGATCTCGTCTGATACTTCTTCGCCATTGAGGGTAATATGCGATTCGTAATCGCGCGAATGGAAATTGAGTTCGATGTGCTGTAAAGCGTCAGCAACCTGGGCATCATCGCCAACATTGATGTTATTTCTCAGGAAATATAGCGTAACGGCGCGGTACATTGCACCGCTGTCTATATAAATGAAACCTAATTTTTTAGCCAGTGCCTTTGCTAATGTACTTTTTCCACAAGATGAATAGCCATCTATTGCTATTACCAGGTTTTTCTTCATCGTAGCGCAAAGGTAAAAAATAGAAACAGAATGCTGAATTTTTTTAGGGGTATAAAGTTAGATTCTAAACAAGATAATTATTTTCAAATACTTACTTTTGAAACATGTTGCCTACAAGAGAAGAAATTTTACGGTCTGTTACTTTCAAAACTTCCAGAAGCGGGGGTAAAGGCGGACAAAATGTAAATAAAGTTTCGAGCAAGGTTGAGCTTATTTACGATCTCGAAACGACCGTTTCTTTTACCGAAGATGAAAAAACACTGCTAAGAAGCAGATTAGAAAACCGTTTGGATGCAGAGGGTTTATTACATATTGTTTCGCAGGAAGACAGGAGTCAGCTTTTAAATAAAGAGAAAACCATTGTAAAACTGATCAATTTATTAAAAAGATCGCTTGTTGTACAGAAAAAACGAAAACCGACCAAAGTTCCTAAAGCAGTAATTGAAAAAAGATTAAAAAACAAGGCCTCCACGGCTGAAAAAAAGAAAAACCGGAAAATTATTGATTTCTAGAGTTTTAATAAATCAACAATACGATTTTTTTAGTTGTTTTATTTTTTTATTCAAAGATTCTCATTTCATTAAATGATTTGTGTTTTTAAGTGGCACTAAAATTGAGCTCGGTCCGCACACACACACACACACACACACAAATTAAACCAAATGAAAAGAACAATTTTAGCCTTAGCCCTTGTGGCTACACTTGCCGCCTGCAAGAAAAAAAACGATGAAATTCCAACGCCTGTTCCTGAAGAAAAATTATCGGCTGATATTCCCTTTACCGTTAATGGAGCAACACAGGATGCGAAACCTTTGTACCCTGCATCCGATACTTATAACTTCTTAGGCTTCGGGTATGATGTTACTGATAAATTTAATAATCAAACCTCTATCAGGGCAAATGTAGTCGATATTCCTGCTTATGATGCCAACCAAAATTATAACGTTGTGCTCATAAGGGGAACTGAATCTTCATGGAGGACTACTCAGGCTGAAAATGCCGTTGATTTATCAATAAAGTTATCCAATTCATATGATGCAACCAAGGGCTTTAAGCTTTTTGGAAATACCATTGATCAGCTATTCCCGGGAACAGATGCCAATGATAAAAAGTATGTTTACGGTTACTATTCCTATTACATGATCTGGAAAGTATATAAGTTTTATTACGAACAGCGGGTGAATAATTTTTTAACAGCCGATTTCAAGAAGGATATTACTTTATTAAGTGCTCAGCAGCTCGTTGGTAAATATGGAACACATGTTTTAACCAATATAAAGATAGGTTCGAAATTTGATGTTGTTTACCAGGCAGAAGCGCCTCAGAATGACAGAAGGGGAGCGATTATTATGGAAGGCTTACGTTATACCCTGAAAAGAACGTTTGGCTTGCCTACGGGCTACCTGGATGAACCCATCCTTCGCAATTTAAATGATAATACTTCGGTCAAAATCTATTATAGCTCAACAGGAGGGGATATTAGCAAAATAAAACCCGAAAATATAAATAACAGGGTCGTTGTAAACCTTAACAACTGGGTTGCTTCTACTACTGAAGATAAAGCAACTTTTATAGGTGCTTCTGATAATGGTTTGGTCCAACTGGATAATTTTATAGATGATGCGGTTAAAAAAGCTGAGGTTAAAGCTTATATTGAACAGTACTTTGCCGATAAAACAGTTAAATTGAAAAATTAGCAAAACCAATGAGGTTGTGTCATAAATTTTAATTACAAATCGAATTTGTCACGTGTCGAAACGCTATTAAAACATTTTAAAAGAGGTCCTTCGACAAGCTACCATTGACAGACCCAATAGAAGAATCGTCATTTCGACTGAAGCGTAGCGAAATGGAGAAATCTATAGACACAGATTTCTCGACTGCGTTGCACTCCGCTCGAAATGACGACTACTGAGAGGGTTGTCACGCATATTGATTTTTATACAATAAATTATCCCTCAGGATGACAATTTTATATTTATTTTATGATGCAACCTCTTTTTTAAATTCACCAGGGGATTACCTCGCTGAGGGCTTTATCAGCCCTTTCCAAACCTGTAATACAAACTCAATCCCCCATAGTTCTGTGCTTTAGCTACACTTTTAACCTCTTTAGTTTTAAAAATTACATTAAAATCGGCAGTGAATCTTCTGGAACTGTAATTTAAGCCGAACTGTTGCTCAAAAACGATTGGTTTTACACCAAACGTTACCGGACTATTGTTGTTAAACATACTGCCCTGAATGGTGGCATCATAGGCAACAAAATTAAGCTGTGGCTTTACGTAAAAGAAAAATTCCGAATTGTTAAGGCTTTTGGTCTTCGAATTCCCGATTACCGCATTATGGTAAGCACTGTTGAACAATTGATTTAACTTCCCGGCCCTGAACAGTACCGATGCACCCAGCCCCGAAAAAGTGGTGCCCAGATTGGCATATCCCTGAGCACTGATATCAACAATCGGATCTTCCGGACGGAATAGTAATTTGCTATAATTTGCGGCGAGGTTTACAGCCACTTCATTTTTAATCTGGTACTCCCAGCCCGCAGGGGTGTAAAAGCCCACTGTTTTATGTAGAAAACGCTGTGCATCCTGCGCAAGGGAGTTCGGCCCAACAGTTCCCAGTTCTACACTGGTTTTTAAAACACTTTCATTTTTGTAGAAAACAGAATAAGCACCGCCTGCATACAGGTAACCGGCGAAAGGTCTGTCCTGATCTGCTTTATTCGGAACCTGCCCCCAATAAGGAGTATACATTTTCTGCCCCGCAGAAATCTCGAAAGTCTTTTTTTCTATTTTATCAGATAGTTTGTCGGTATTGAGTGCCCTGCGGAAATAAATAAACAAGCCATTAGTGTAATAACGGTCGTTTAAAGTGGCCAGATAAGCATCGTTTTCGGTTTTAAAACCAAATTCGTTTTTAAAAGATTGGGCAAAACCGGTTGAAACAACCAGACAAAAAAGGATAGTGGATAAAATTGATTTCATAAAAAAGTCCCGATAATTACCGGGACTATAAAAGTATTTATTGTAATTGGATTTTTGACGGTTAATCCAAATTTTTACCAATTAGTTAACAATCGAAGCCGTTTTGATGCTTAAATCCAAAGGTTTTTTAACCTTGTTCTTTGTTAAGGCCAGATCAATTACCTCACTCATTTCGCTTACATAGTGGAATTTTAAATCTTTAATGTAGCTTTCTTTAATTTCTAAAATATCTTTACGGTTGCTTTTGCAAAGGATAATTTCTTTAATATTAGCCCTTTTTGCTGCCAGTATTTTTTCTTTGATTCCGCCAACCGGAAGCACTTTTCCACGTAGGGTAATTTCACCGGTCATTGCTAAATGCTGCTTTACTTTGCGCTGCGTAAATGCCGAGGTTAATGCCGTAAGCATGGTAATCCCAGCCGATGGACCATCTTTTGGCGTAGCACCCGCAGGAACATGCACATGAACATCCCAGTTGTCAAATAAAGTATAATCGATACCAAATTCAGCCGCGTGCGCGCGTAAATAAGCCAAAGCAATTATTGCCGATTCTTTCATTACATCGCCCAGGTTACCGGTTAAGGTCAATTTCCCTTTTCCAGGGCTCAGGCTCGATTCGATAAATAAAATATCGCCGCCAACGCTCGTCCAGGCTAAACCGGTTACCACGCCAGCAACTTCGTTACCTTCATACAAATCTTTATCAAAAATCGGAGCACCTAATATACGCTCAACATCGTCGTTGCTTAAGTTTGCATCATAGGTTTCTTCCATGGCTATTTTTGTGGCTACACCACGTACCAGCGAACCGATTTTTTTCTCAAGACCACGAACACCCGATTCCCTTGTATAATCTTCAATTACTTTTTCGATCAGGGCAGGTTTAAGCGCGATATCTTTGGTCTGTAAGCCATGGTTTTCTTTCTGTTTTGGCAACAGGTATTTCTTGGCGATCTCGATTTTCTCTTCAATGGTGTATCCGTTTACTTCAATAATCTCCATACGGTCTAACAAAGCAGGCTGTATGGTGCTTAAAGAGTTTGCGGTTGCAATAAACAGGATGTTAGAAAGGTCATAGTCCATTTCTACATAATGGTCATAGAATGCACTGTTTTGCTCAGGATCCAATACTTCAAGTAAAGCTGATGACGGATCGCCGCGGTGGTCGGTACCTACCTTATCAATCTCATCCAGAACAAAAACAGGATTATCTGCTCCCGCTTTTTTAATAGAAGAAATGATACGTCCAGGCATTGCACCAATGTAAGTTTTACGGTGGCCGCGTATTTCTGCTTCATCGCGTATACCCCCTAAAGCCATACGTACATATTTACGGCCCAAAGCTTTGGCTATTGATTTACCAAGAGATGTTTTTCCCACTCCCGGAGGACCAACCAAGCATAAAATTGGAGCCTTCATGTCGCGTTTTAATTTAAGTACAGCCAAATATTCGATAATACGCTGTTTTACTTTTTCTAAACCGAAATGGTCTTTATCCAATATGCGCTGTGCTCTTTTCAGGTCGAAATTATCTTTCGTAAACTCACTCCAGGGTAAATCCAGAAGCAGTTCAAGATAGTTTAACTGTACCGAATAATCAGGCGCCGCAGGGTTCATCCGGCCCAATTTATCAAGCTCCTTGTCAAAATGATCTGCAACTGCCTGCGTCCATTTTTTCTTTTTCGCTCTTTCCTGCAGGGCATCAAACTCTAAATCAGCCGAACTGCCACCAAGTTCTTCCTGGATGGTTTTTAACTGCTGGTTTAAGAAATAATCGCGTTGTTGCTTGTCAAGATCGGTACGCACTTTAGATTGGATCTGGTTTCTCAGCTCCAGCATCTGTAACTCGACCATCAAAAGCTCCATTACTTTCTGCGCCCTTTCCTGCAGTTTATCCATTTCGAGGATTTTCTGCTTGTCGGCCATTTCGGCATTCATGTTTGAAGAAATAAAATTGATCAAAAATGAATTGCTCTCAATGTTTTTAAGGGCAATGCTGGCCTCACTAGGGATATTCGGAGAAAGCTGGATGATCTGTGCAGACATCTCACGGATTGAAGCAATCAGTGTTTTGAACTCTTTATCGCCCTTATGTTTCTGTTCTTCAAACTTTTTAACAACGGCCTTAATGTAAGGTTCGTTCTGCACCTCTTCAATCAGGCTGAAACGTTGTTTACCCTGGATAATTACCGTAGTATTTCCATCTGGCATTTGCAACAGCTTGATGATGTTTGCAACGGTACCTACAGTATTAAGTTGCTCAAAAGTAGGGTCTTCTATCGAAACGTCCTTTTGGGATACTACTCCGATAATTTTATTTCCCTTGTAGGCTTCCTTAATTAATTTAATTGATTTATCTCTTCCAACTGTAATGGGAATCACTACGCCTGGAAATAAAACGGTGTTTCGCAAAGGCAATATGGCCAACGTTTCAGGGGTTTCCTCATTGTTCATTTCATCCTCGTCCTGCTGAGACATAAGGGGAAAAAACTCTGTATCTTCGTTGATGATTGGCATTGCTGATTGGAAATCAAATATATCTTGTTTACTCATTATCACATTTTTCCGCTAACGACAAATTGACAGTTTAATCGTGTGCAATTGTTTAATTTTGGTATTAACCTAATAAATTCAACTCTTGTGCCAAAAGTGAATATAATATTAATCTTATGTTAAAAAGGCAGGGTAACATAAATATTTCTGTCAATATCATATTACACATATTTTAACGTTAAAGCTAATGTTTAAGGCCTTCGGTTTTAAATGAAAAGAAAATTAAAAACTTTTAAATTATCAGAATAGGATTATATTGCGGAAAAATTCTCCTATAATTTTAATAGGCGTCTGATTTGTTAAATTTATTATTTATACATGAACGATTTTAAAAAGGCGATTTTAGGACTCATTATTTTTTCATCGACCGCTAGTTTTGCACAAGGCAATTATGAAAGAAGTATGCAGTCTATGATGAAAGGGGACTATAAAACTGCCGCTGCTCAACTGGAAAAGGCTGATGCTAAAACTCCTGATAATGCACATGTTTTACAGATGCTTGGGTATTCATATTTTCAGAACCGTGAATATGAAAAATGTATTGCCACCTATAGCCGTTTATTAACCATTAAACCAACCGAGGTTTCGGCTTATTACTACCGTGGTATTGCGAGACTGAAAATTGCTAACGATCCAAAAGAATCGTTAAATACCATGCGCGAAAGCTTTTATCTGGCATCTCTCAAAGATTTTACAAAAGCCATCGAAATTAATGGAGATGAAGATGCGCAGATGTTTCAGAACCGTGGTTTAGCCTATAAGGATTACGCAATTTTTAAATCTTTTAAAGTAAAGAAAAAAGAAGAAAAGGCAGCCTGTGTAGCTTTATTCAATAATTCGATTGCAGATTTTCAGAAAGTATTGACCCTGCAGCCTTTAAGAAAAGATATTATCGATTGGGTTACTTACGATAAAGCGCAGATTGCGAGTTTAAAATAATTTGAAATGAAAAAGGGGCTGAATATTCAGCCCCTTTTTCATTTCAGTTTTCCGGTAATGGAATATTGCTTTTCTTTTAAAAGTCTTATTTTTTGATGCTTCCTGATGCTGTATAAACTATCAGGGAAATAAATCAAAGTATCCTGCGATCGGTATAAGATATTTTTATTATCGGTAATGATCTCTATTTTTTGTGTTTTCAGACCGCTACGGGTTACAGAAATCTTCTTGATCGGGATTTTTTTATTATCAGAAGTATAAATAGCTATTCCGTTAAGTTCTTTTAATTTAAAGTTTCCTTTCCAGGATGCTTTATTGATATCTGCATTAACAAAAATGGCTAATTCTTTTGCCCAGCTGGCAATTTTAGTTGTATTGTTTTCAGCAACTCCATTTACACTAACGGTTTTATTTACAATAGGATTTAGCTTTTGTAAACGCGAAATTTCTTTTCCAAAATATCCTTTTATATCAAAATACAGCAGATCAGTATTTGCTTCAGTTTCTTTCTGCTGGTTGCAGGAAAAAAAAGCTAAAGCAAATACCAGGACAGAAATTTTTCTGATCATTATACTAAAACATTTCCTGTCATTTCTGACGGTATATCAACACCCAAAATCTTCAAAATGGTAGGGGCAATGTCGCCTAATTTACCATCGGCAATTTTTTTGTAATCTTTATCAATTAAGATACAAGGTACCAGGTTGGTCGTATGCGCTGTATTAACTGAACCATCCTCATTGATCATATATTCAGAGTTGCCATGATCTGCCAGCAGGATAAAAGAGTACCCGTTCGCCAGTCCGGTTTTTACTACAGTTTCTGCACATTTATCGGCGGTTTCTACTGCTTTTACTACGGCTTCGAAAACACCTGTATGCCCAACCATGTCTGGATTTGCAAAATTTAAGCAGATAAAATCAGCCCAGCCGGTTTCCATTTCTTTGGTAATGGCATCGGTAATACCAGCTGCACTCATTTCCGGTTGCAAATCGTAGGTAGCTACTTTTGGTGATGGAATTAAAATGCGTTTTTCGTTTGCAAATTCAGCTTCCCTGCCTCCTGAGAAAAAGAAAGTAACGTGGGGATATTTTTCCGTTTCGGCAATGCGGATCTGATTTTTATTGTTTTCGGCCAAAACTTCACCAATGGTCTTGGTCAGGTCGTCTTTAGTGAAAATAACATTTACCTTTTCAAAGCTTTCATCGTAGGTGGTCATGGTAACATAATACAATGGCAGTTTGTGCATTTGTTGCTCAGGAAAATCTTTTTGTGTCAGGGCAGTAGTAATTTCGCGTCCCCTGTCAGTACGGAAGTTAAAGCAGATCACTACATCATCAGGCTGGATCGTGGCAACCGGAGCGCCGCTATCCTGGGTAAGCACAACTGGCTTTAAAAATTCGTCGGTAATGTTTTCTGCGTACGATTTTTTGATAGCAGCAAGCGCATCCTGTGTTTTCTCGCCAATGCCGTTAACCATTACATCATAAGCCTGTTTTACTCGCTCCCAGCGGTTATCGCGGTCCATTGCGTAATAACGGCCAACTAAAGAGGCCAGTTTGGTATCGGTATGCTGAATATGGTTTAGTAAATCGCTGATGAAACCTAAACCGGAGTTTGGATCGGTATCGCGGCCATCTAAAAATGCATGTACATAACTTTTTACTTTCGATTCGTTTGCTGCATCGCAAAGTGCTTTTAAATGTTCTATATGTGCGTGAACACCACCGTTTGAAACCAAACCGATAAAATGTACGGATTTGTTGTTCTTTTTGGCATAATCAAAAGCATTTACTAAAACAGGGTTGCTGTGTAGTTCGCGGTCGGTAATGGCTTTATTAATTCTGCCAAGTTCCTGATAAACTACCCGGCCAGCACCTAAATTCATGTGCCCCACTTCCGAATTACCCATTTGTCCGGCAGGTAAGCCTACAGCCTCGCCTGATGCCTCAAGCTTAGCGTTCGGATAATTTTGTAATAATGAATCGAAAAAAGGAGTGTTGGCAGCATAAGCAGCATCAGAATTGTCTTGTTTTCCGTAGCCCCAACCGTCAAGGATTATCAGCGCGAGTTTTTTATCGTTTGTCATTTATTGTAAAATTTATTTGATGCCTGTTAAAACATTTTCGTGCATCACATGTTTTAGTATTTTATTTATATGGCAAATATAACTTTATTGAGGCTTATCCAAATGAAGAAATCCTTTTTTTGAGAAGCTAATGGCATAATTTTAGCTATAGGGTTCTGTATAAAATACAGAAATGATCCGGAGCTTATTTTTATTTATCCTTAGTTTGTCGTCATTATATCACCCTACAGCTCTTCAGGCGGATATTATTGATGATTTGTCCTCGTATTTTAAGGCTGGTAACGCTAAAGAAATTGCTAAAAGTTTCGCCTCAACCATCGAACTTATTATTGTTGATGAAGAAGATGTATACTCAAAAGCACAGGGTGAACAGATTTTAAGAGATTTCTTTATTAAACACCCCCCAATAAAAACAAGTATTTTTCATAAAATCAATACCAATCCGAATTACCGTTTCGGTGTAATTATTTTAGGAACCGCTAAAGAAACTTTTCGGGTTTCGGTCACTATGAAAAAAATCAATACGAATTTTTCGATTACGGAATTAAGGATCGAGCCGGCTAAGGATTAATACAACCTATTGCTCAAAAAAGAACGGAAGCAGTGTCTTGCTATTCCAATCGCCCGTTAAACCAGAACGTTAAGAGTAGCTCATCACTTTAACCCTTCTGTAAATTGCCTGCTAACAAATAATTCTTATTTTTGCGGCATAAAATCTATATTTTGGATAAGCAACTTATACATCGATTCATAAAAAATGCCCTTGCCGAAGATGTTGGCGATGGAGACCATACCTCACTTTCTACCATTCCTCCCGGCACACAGGGAAAAGCAAAGCTGATCATCAAAGAAGATGGTATTTTGGCTGGAATTGAATTGGCAAACGAGATTTTTAATGAAGTTGATGCTGATTTAAAAGTTGAACTGTTATTGAAAGATGGTGTAGCTGTAAAAGTTGGCGATATCGCTTTAACTGTGGCTGGAAGTACCCATTCTATTTTAATCGCAGAGCGTTTGGTTTTAAACTGTATGCAACGCATGAGTGGTATTGCTACTAAAACCCATCGCATTGTATCGTTGCTCAAAAATACCAAAACCAAAGTTTTAGATACCCGGAAAACCACACCAGGACTACGTTATCTTGAGAAATGGGCGGTGAGAATCGGTGAGGGAGTAAACCACCGCATTGGCTTATATGATATGATCCTGATCAAAGACAATCATGTTGACTATGCCGGAGGTATTGCCAATGCCATTACTGCTGCTCAAAAATACCTTGCAGACCGAAATAAAAGCCTACAGATCGAAATTGAAGTCAGGAACCTGGATGAGCTTAAACAGGTTTTAGCCATTGGAGGTGTCGACAGAATTATGCTCGATAATTTTAGCTTTGAAAACCTCAGGGCTGCGGTTGCGCTGATTGATGGTAAGTTTACCACTGAGGCTTCTGGTGGGATTACCGAGTTGAATGTTGCAGAATATGCAGCTTGTGGGGTAGATTTTATTTCGATGGGTGAGCTTACACATTCTGTGAAAAGCCTGGATATGAGTTTAAAAGCATACTAAAGTGATTTGCTATAAAATTAAAAGCTTATTTTTTGTATCATTGTAGGCTATGGTTACGGTTTATTCTCTCAGTGCATTATTAATTGCTTATCTTTTTGGGTCTATACCAACAGCTGTATGGCTTGGCCAGGCCTTTTATGGCGTTGATGTAAGGGAGTATGGAAGCGGTAATGCAGGTGCAACCAATACTTTCAGGGTATTGGGGAAGAAAGCCGGGATTGCCGTAATGATTATCGATATTGCTAAAGGTTATACCGCAACCAACCTGGCCTATTTAATAGGTATGTCTGTAACCGGACCACAAAATTCAGTTGTTTTCGTTAACTATCAGCTTGCCCTGGGGGTAACGGCCGTAATGGGACATTTGTTTCCTGTTTTTGCCGGTTTCAGGGGCGGAAAAGGAGTGGCCACACTTTTTGGAATGGTTTTGGCAGTTAATTTTGAAGCATCTATGCTTTGCGTTCTGGTTTTTGTTGTGGTATTGTTATTAACCAAATATGTTTCATTGAGTTCCATCTGTGCCGGATTTACTTTTCCGCTCAGTGTGGTTTTCCTGTTTCAGGTTTCCATCAAATCAGAAGTGCTTTATGGAATGGTGGTATGCATACTGATTTTGGTTACACATCAAAAAAACCTCGAAAGATTGCTGAAAGGCAAAGAATCCAAAGTGTATTTGTTTAAGAAGAAAACTAATTAATTTAACAAAACACATTTCATTAAAACTTATTTATAGGCTTACTGTTTAATCTTCGGTTCTGCTTATGGGTATTGGTAATCATTTAAAATCGCATTTATGAAAAAGTTATTTTTAACAGCCAGTGTTGCTGGGATCTTATTATTTAACTCCTGTTCTACAGTTCCTTTAACAGGCCGTAGTCGATTTGACCTGGTAAGTAACGATCAGGTTCTGCCAATGGCATTCCAAGCCTACAGTACATTTTTAACAGAAAACAAATCTGCTGTTTTACCCGCTTCGAATGCGCAAGCATTAAAGGTAAAAACCGTTGGAAGCAGGTTAATCACTGCTGTAAAATCTTATATGAACAGCAATAACTATGGTAATTTAATTGCCGATTATCAGTGGGAAGTTAATGTGGTGCAGAATAATGAAAAAAATGCATGGTGTATGCCGGGAGGAAAAATTGTGGTTTACACTGGTATTTTACCTGTAACGCAGGATGATGCCGGTTTGGCAACCGTAATGGGACATGAGATTGCGCATGCCATTGCAGGCCACTCGGCCGAGCGCATGTCGCAGGAAATGGTGGCGCAGGGCATTGGTGCTGCGGCAGGTGTAGCCTTATCTAAAAATCCGAAAACACAATCAATTTTTAATACTTTGTATGGCGTTGGTACACCGGTAGCCATGTTGAAATTTAGCCGTAACCAGGAACTTGAGGCCGATCGTTTAGGTTTGATTTTTATGGCCATGGCCGGATATAATCCACAAAATGCTACTGCTTTCTGGAACAGAATGTCGGCAGCATCTGCAGGTGCACAAAAACCTGCCGAATTTTTGAGTACTCACCCAAGCGACGCAACCCGTATTGCACAGATCCAAAAATATTTACCTGAAGCACAACAGTATTATAAGAAATAAGGTTTAGGGCTGAAGGTTGAAAGGTGGAGGGTTTATGCATTGATGCAGAAATCTTCCACCTTTTTTATTTGCTCAAGATTTGTCAGTCTGAGTTTACGAAGAATCTATAAGCAGCAAGCGTAAAACATTATGGGGTATAAAAAGAATGAAAAGATTCTTCACTGCGTTCAGAATGACAAATTGGGTTATGAACGAATTACCAATGAATCAATTAATTTTGTTTTTAAAGATTCTTCACTGCGTTCAGAATGGCAAATTGGGTTAATGAACCAATGACCAATGACTAATGAACTAATAACCAGTGAACCAATAGACCAGTAAAAAAACTAATCTCCCAGCACCTTCAAAATGGCGCTGGCTTTCAATAAACATTCTTCATATTCTGAAACAGCATTACTTTGGTAAGTAATTGCTCCCCCAACCTGAAAAGATAAATACTGGGTTTCAGAATTGTATAAAATACTGCGTATCACCACATTAAAGTCGAAATCCCCATCAGGACTGATACAACCGAAAGAACCAGAATAAATGCTTCTTTTGGTTACTTCATATTCTTCGATCAGCTTCATGGCTTTAACTTTTGGAGCACCGGTCATGGAGCCCATCGGGAAAGCATTTTTAATGGCATCGATAAAAGGGATCTCAGGATTCAGTTCACAGCTAATAGTAGAAATCATCTGGTGGACCTGAGGGAAGCTGTAGATGCCAAATAACTCGTCGACTTTAACTGAACCTTTAACGGCAGATTTGGTGAGGTCGTGGCGCACCAGGTCGACAATCATAACGTTTTCTGCCTGCTCTTTGATATCGTTTCTCAACCGCAATTTTATGGCTTCATCTTCTTTTGGGTCGGAACTTCTTTTGGCAGTGCCTTTTATTGGCTGTGAAGTAAGTTTTGTGCCACGTTTACATAAAAACCTTTCTGGCGTAGCAGATAAAATATATTGATTATATACTTTAAAATAACCTGCAAACGGGGTAGGGGAAACCTTGTTTAAAGCTTCAAAAGTATGAACGGGATCTATTTCGGCATTTTCGGCAAAAAACTCCTGGCAGAAATTAACTTCATATATGTCGCCTTTCAGGATGTGATTTCTTAGGGCTTCAACTTTATGGATATATTGATCTTTTGATAGCCTTTGCGAAATCTGTATGGTTTTTGCCTGTTTTTTATGCTCAATAGTTAAAGAATCAATTTCCCTTAAAACCGATGGATCGCCAAGTAGAACTTCTGCTTTACCGTTCCTGAAGGCAATGAGGTACTTTGGAACAAAAAAGTATAGATCCGGAAAGTTTAAGCCATCAGGATTGTTAGATTGAAGATCTTCTATTTCGTTTTTTAAATCATAACTGAAAAAGCCAAAAATCCATTGTTTATGCGTGGCATAAAAGCTTTTTAATTCATTAAAAGCATTTTTTGTATTGCATTTTAATTCATAAGCCACATCTGCCGCAATAATAAAATCATAGGCTGAATAGGCATCTTTATAATCGTTTGAGTCTAAAAAGCAACAGACTTCGAACTGGTTGATCCAGTTTAAAGCTTTTTGTTTAAAATCGGATATGTTTTGCGGGGTCTTCAATCTGCCGCAAAGGTAAAAATCGGGATGATAATTGTAAGAAATTAATTTTTATCTTTTCAGTGGTTTATATCCCCGTTACAAATTAAGAGGTTGAGAAAAGCGAATTTTATCGCATAGGCGCTAGATTATATTACTGATGTGAATCTCCTATGTAGACCGTCTTATAAATCAATAGTTTTTTGGACTCATTTTAGTGTGCCTAATTCTTAATATTCTAATAATCTGATTTTCGTTACGATAAGATACCCGAAAGTGATGTTTTTCAAAAGCACGATATGTTCCATCGTTACCTCTTTTATATTCATCAATTTTATGTTTTTCAGGATATTGAATTATATTTTCTACTGCTTTGGTTAAATCATTTACAACCTTTATTGCATTTTTGGCAGATTCCTGGCTAATGTATTTGTAAATTTCTATTAATTGGTCCTGGGCCGTTTTAGTCCAGACAATTTTAATAAGGCTAACTACCAACTTTTAATCTCATTTAATAATTCCTCATGAGATATGTAATTGCCATTTTTAAACTCATTTTCAGCAGCTAAAAGTTCATGGTTATATTCTTCAATAGAAACATCCCTGTTTTCTTTCTTACCTTTTATAAATGCTTTAAGCATTTCTACTACTGAGGTTTTTTCAGTATCGTCTAATTGGGTAAAATAATTCAGCATTTCGCTCTCTAAGATGGTCGACATAACGAAGTTTTATACTCAAATATAATAAAAATGATGTTGAAAGACAAGTGTTTATAGTTCCATTTGTAATAAGGATTATTGATGAAAGCGATTTTATAGATGCAAGGCCACATACAAATATGAGTCTCATACATCCTGGTCGCAAAGGAAGCCGATGGCAAGCTTCATCTATCTCTTAAACCAAAAAAGCAACCCGTTATGGATTGCCTTTTATTTTATTTTTGTTCCCGTCATTTCGACCGTAGTGGAGAAATCTGTTCCGATTGATCGCTCTTCTGGATATTCTGAACTGTGTTAGAGATGACGGGTCTATATTTTAATGTAATTCCAAAGTTTGTGCCCTGTCTGGTCCAACTGAAAGAAATTTGATCGGTACTTCCAGTTCTTTTTCTAAAAATGCAATGTATTCGGTCAATTTAGCCGGAATTTCATCTACAGAAGTAATTTTGGTTACATCGGTAGCCCAACCCTCAATCGCTTTTAATACCGGTTTTGGTTCGATTGAAATAATATCGTAAGGCATGTAATCAATTGTTTCGCCATTATATTCGTAGTGGGTACAAGCATAAATAGTATCAAAAGTATCCAGTACATCGGCTTTCATCATAATTAATTCGGTTACACCGTTTAGCATGATGGCATATTTTAATGCAGGGAGATCAATCCAGCCACAACGACGGGCACGGCCAGTGGTTGCGCCGAACTCATGACCTAAGGCACGCAGATTTTCGCCAACTTCATTATCTAATTCGGTAGGGAACGGGCCGCCGCCAACACGTGTGCAATAAGCTTTAAAGATACCGTATACAGCACCTACTTTGTTAGGGGCTATACCCAAACCGGTACAGGCACCGGCAGTAGTGGTGTTACTCGAAGTTACAAAAGGATAGGAGCCGAAATCAACATCCAATAAAGTTCCTTGTGCACCTTCGGCCAGAACTGCTTTTCCTTCTTTTAAATAGCCATTAACGAAATGTTCACTGTCTACATGAGGGATGGCTTTCAAAAATTCAACTGCCTCAAAGAAAGCAGCTTCTTTTTCTGCCAGTTCGTATTCGAAACCTTCGTAATGAGAAAGGATTTCGGTATGTTTTTCTACCAGTTTAGCATAACGTTCCTTAAAATCAGGTAGTGTGGTATCGCCAACACGTAAACCGTTACGCCCGGTTTTATCCATATAGGTTGGGCCGATACCTTTTAAGGTCGAACCAATTTTATTTTTACCCATGCGTGCTTCGTTTGCAGCATCCAGTAACTGGTGTGTTGGTAAAATTAAATGTGCTTTACGCGCAATTACCAGTTTGCCATCGGCAACCGGATCGTGACCAGCTTTTTTTAAATTATCAAGCTCTCTTTTTAAAATGATAGGATCGATCACTACACCATTTCCAATTAAATTCATGGTTTTTTCGTTGAAAATTCCTGATGGGATAGTATTTAAAACGAATTTTTTACCATCGAACTCTAAGGTATGTCCGGCGTTTGGACCGCCCTGAAAACGGGCAATAAGATCATATTTTGGACTTAGTACATCAACGATTTTTCCCTTTCCCTCATCGCCCCATTGCAGGCCGAGAAGTACATCTACTTGCGTCATTATTAAAAATTTAAGCTTGTTTTATTTTTATGTATTGATTTAATTTGCTTTTAAATCCGCGGTTGCGGCTGCACTTTCGTTCACTTTTCTTGCCACGCTGCAATCAGAACAGAATCCGTAAAGATTCAAAGAATGGTGCTTGATATCGAACTTTAAAAGGTCTCCAACCATGGTTTGGATCTGGTGTATACGTGGATCGCAAAACTCTACCACTTTACCACATTCAATGCAGATTACATGATCGTGCTGACGGTAGCCGTAAGATTTCTCGAATTGCGCCATGTTTTTGCCAAACTGATGTTTGGTCACCAAATCACACGAAACCAATAACTCTAAAGTATTGTAAACCGTTGCGCGGCTTACGCGGTACTTTTGGTTTTTCATGTGGATATAAAGTGTTTCAACATCAAAGTGGTCGTTTCTTGAATAGATCTCCTCTAATATGGCGAAACGCTCTGGTGTTTTACGTAGATTTTTGTTTTCTAAATAAGCTTCAAAAATCTTGCGAACGAGCTCATTTGTATTTTGTTCAGACATAGTTTTTAAACTCCATCCAAAGGTAGTTAAATTGTTTGATTGTTCGAGGGTTAGATTGTTTAAATGTTGTAATAAATGGGAGGTCAGGAAGACGGAGGTCTGAAGTTCAATCTGCAAACAGCGTGTAACCTGGCATCTCGACTTCCGACTTCGGTCTCCCGACTTTCAGGCTAACTAGGCATCAAACCTCGTAACTCCGGTAACGCCTCTAACTTTTAATAAATTTTTAATCAGGTTTTCGAGGTGTTCGGTATCATTTACAAAAATCATGATTGAACCCTCAAATATCCCTTCGTTGGTATCAACAGTGATGGAACGCATGTTCACTTTAAAATCGGTAGAGATTACCCTGGTGATGTTATTAATTAAACCTACGTCATCAATACCAACAATTTTTAAACCGGTTAAGAAAGTTAATTCTTTTTGCCTGTTCCATTTCGCTTTTACTACCCGATAACCGTAATTGGCCATGAGCTGCGCTGCATTAGGACAATTGGTACGGTGTATTTTAATGCCTTCGCTCACTGTAATGAACCCAAAAACATCATCGCCCGGTATCGGGTTACAACAGGCTGCCAGTGTATAATCAATACGCTGCATATCTTCACCGATCAATAAAATATCGGATTCGCCGCCTTTAATTTTATTCTTGATCCCGTCAACAGTAAGATTTTCAGGGCGTTCTGGTCCGCGGGCTTCTGCTTCTTTTTCGGTTGTCAGGTACTCCCGAATATCTTTCAGCTCGATTTTTCCGAGGGCTACATTAACGAAAAGCTCCTGTGTTGAAGGGAGTTTGAAGAAATAACTCAGCTTTTGGATATTATCGGTATTGTAGGTTATTTTTAATGACTTTAGCTTTCTTTCCAGGATTTCCTTGCCATTTTCTGCTATTTTGCGTTTTTCTTCCTTTAAAGATGATTTGATTTTTGATTTCGCCTTTGCAGTAACTACTATGTTGAGCCAGTCTTCTTTTGGTGTTTGCTTGCTCGAAGTAATGATTTCTACCTGATCGCCATTCTGTAATTTATAAGAAATAGGAACCAGTTTGTGGTTTACTTTGGCGCCGATACAGGTTGCGCCTACATCGGTATGTATCTCAAAGGCAAAATCTAAAGCAGTAGCCCCTAATGGCAATTGGATTAAAGCACCTTTTGGAGTGAAAATGAAAATTTCATCAGAGAAAAGGTTCATTTTAAAATCATCAAGGAAATCCAGGGCGTTGGCTTCTGGATTACTCAACATTTCGCGTACTTTCTGGATCCATTGATCTAAACCGTTATCGTTACTCGATTCTTTATATTTCCAGTGTGCCGCAAAACCTTTCTCTGCAATCTCGTTCATCCGTTGTGTACGGATCTGAACCTCAACCCATTGTCCGCGTGGGCCCATTACCGTGGTATGCAAACTTTCGTATCCATTTCCTTTAGGTGAAGAAACCCAATCGCGTAAACGGTCGGGGTTAGGCCGGTACAGGTCGGTTACAATTGAATAAGCTTTCCAGCAGTCGGCTTTTTCATTTTCAGGTGCCGAATCCAGTATAATCCTGATGGCAAAAAGATCATAAACCTCTTCGAAAGGAATATTTTTCTTTTTCATTTTATTCCAGATGGAGTGGATTGATTTTGGCCGTCCGTAAACATCGGCTACTAAACCTTGCTCATGCACAATCTCGTCAATAGGTTCGACAAATTTTTTGATGAAAAGCGCCCGTTCTGCTTTTTTCTCGTTTAATTTTTTTGCGATGAATTTATAGGTATCCGGATCGAGATATTTCATCGAAAGGTCTTCCAGCTCCGATTTTATCGCATATAATCCCAAGCGGTGGGCAAGAGGGGCGTATAAATAAATGGTTTCTGACGCGATTTTAAGCTGCTTCTGGCGCGGCATAAAATCCATTGTACGCATATTGTGCAAACGGTCGGCCAATTTGATCAGGATCACCCTAACATCATCGGCCAGGGTTAGCAGCATTTTACGGAAATTTTCGGCCTGTAAAGAGCTGTTGGTATCAAAAACACCCGAAATTTTGGTTAATCCGTCGATAATTTTAGCCGTTTTCTTGCCAAATTCGCGTTCAATATCTTCCAGGGTAATATCGGTATCTTCAACCACATCGTGCAGCAATGCACACACAATGGAGGTTGTGCCAAGACCAATTTCTTCGGCAGCAATCTGTGCTACGGCAATGGGGTGATAGATATAAGGCTCGCCAGATTTTCGGCGCATATCCTTATGGCTTTCGAGTGCCATATCGAAAGCTTTCCTGATTTCTTTTTTATCGCCCTTTTGAAGGGTAGATTTGCTTGCCCGTAGTAATGCCCTGTATCTTTTTAGAATTTCCTGCTTTTCCGCCTCTAAATCAATCACTAACTCTGTTTTCATTTGTATTTTTTGCGTAAAAATTGCGTCTAATTTCTGAATAAAACTTATATTAGTTTTGTGAAACACCTAATATATGAAATAACACCTAACTTTGTAAAAGTATAAATTTATGAAATTTAAAGGGCTCTTTTTTCTTTGTATTGTAATGATTTGTAGCATTTCGTTACGGGCACAGGATCCTGTTGCCCCAATATTCCCAAAATTGGGTAAAAGTGATACAATCAGGGTAGCCTCAACAAACGATAATGGTGTTATGATCCCTTGGATGCAGCTTAACGATGTAACCATTTATGCAGCAAGAATCTGGAAATCGCCGGCTGAACAGGCAGCTTATAACCGGCTAAGGTATAACGTGTTAAAAGTGATGCCTTATGCACTGTTTGCGAAACGCCGATATGAGCAGCTCGAACAGGACATTGCCCGTACACCTGAAAAAAAAGAACAGAAACAACTGGTTAAACAGTGCGATAAAGAAATTAAAGACATGTTTAACCGCGAAATAAAGGAATTAACAATTACCCAGGGGCAGATTTTAACCAAACTGATCGACCGTGAGGTGGGCAGAACAACATACGATATCATCAAGCAAACCAAAGGTGGTTTTGCGGCATTCTCTTACCAGATTGTTGCCCGTGTGGTAGGCCATAATTTAAAAAGTACTTACGATCCGACAGAAGATAGGGATATAGAATCGATTATCCGTACTTCAGGATTTTATCAATAACATCATAATGCAGGAAAGCATTCCGAATATTTATCCGTTCAAGGTTAAGCGAATAAACGGCGAAGAGCAGCCTTTATCCGTTTACAAAAATAAGGTGGTATTAATTGTTAATACCGCATCCGAATGCGGTTTTACACCACAGTTAAAAGAACTACAGCAGCTTAGAGACGAAATTAACAGCCCTGATTTTGAAATCCTGGGTTTTCCAACCAACGATTTCGGCAAACAGGAACCATTAAACGGTTCTGATATTGCATCGTTTTGCGAAATCAACCATGGCGTAAAATTCCCCGTTTTTGATAAGATCGTGGTACGTGGACCGCAGGCTCACCCGCTCTATCAGTTTCTGAGCGATAAGAAACAGAATTCAAAATTGAGTTCCAAACCCCGCTGGAACTTTCATAAATACCTTGTGAACAAAAATGGCGAACTGGTAGATTACTTTTTGCCCTTCACCAAACCATTGAGTTCAAAAATCAAAAAGAAAATTCAGCAATTGCTGAATCAAAATGCCCAATAATTACACGATGAAATTAGATATTTTAGTTATTGCCGTGCATCCTGACGATGCAGAGCTTTGCTGTTCAGGTACCATTTTAAAACATATTGCCCTGGGTAAAAAAGTTGGAATTGTAGATTTAACCCGTGGCGAACTGGGTACACGTGGTACTGCAGAAACCCGGGACGAAGAGGCTGCAGATTCTGCAAAAATTTTAGGCCTGCATGCCCGCGAAAACCTCGGGATGCGGGATGGTTTTTTCCAGAATGATGAATTTCACCGTTTGGAAGTAATTAAAGTGATCAGGAAATATCAGCCTGAAATTATTTTAAGTAATGCATTGGAAGACCGCCATCCTGATCACGGCAGGGCAGGCGACCTGGTTTACGATTCGGTATTTTTATCCGGTTTACCAAAAATAGAAACTGCAGTTGATGGCATTAAACAGGAAGCACACCGCCCAAGGTTATTGCTGCAATATATCCAGGACAGGTATTTAAAACCGGATATTATTGTAGATATCACTGAACATATGGATAAGAAAATAGAATCCATTAAAGCCTTTAAAACACAGTTTTACAATCCTGATGTAGAAGGACTACAGACCTATATCTCGTCGCCAGAATTTTTTGAAAGCATGATCGGTCGTGCCCGCGAATTTGGTAAAAGTATCAGTGCTACTTTTGGAGAAGGTTTTACTTCGAGAAAATTGTTGGGTGTTGACAATTTGTTTGACTTGAGGTAGTCGTTTATATAGGCGACATTTTCTCAGGTTTTAATCAATAATTTTTTCCGTAATTGAAATAAAAAAAGGCAAACCCTAATGGTTTGCCTTTTTTGCTTAAAAAACAAATGATTAAGTATTGGCATCAAGATTGCCTTTTATTTCACCAGCTTTAAAAGCAGCTTTAGTTTTAAGTTCATCAACTTTATCTGCAGCTTGATCTGCCAAATCTCTAGCTTTATCTTTCAGGTTTTCGCCCGTAGCTTCTGCATTGCCTTTAGCCTCACCAGCAGCAAATGCGCCTTTTGTTTTTAGCTCATCATACTTGTCTTCTGCTTTGTCTTTTAATTCTTCGGCTTTGTCTTTTACATTTTCCCATGTATCCTCTGCCTTGTCCTTAACGTCTTCCCAAGCATCTTCTGCTTTGTCTTTTAATTCATTAAGTTTGTTTTTTGCTTTATCGAAGAAACTTTCTTCTTGGCGCTGATTTTGATTTTCTATGCTCATAGTTAATTAAATTTATTGAATTAACAATTTGAACGGGGCATGGTTTTAAATTTTTGATGACCCATGTTATTGGCAAAACCTTTGAGGCAAAAACAACAAAACCGCTATTTAATTGTTATGCTCAAAACGAATAATAATGGCGAATATCTTATCATCTCTCAAAAACGCTTACAATCTTTTTAAACATATAGATTTCGATAAACTGGAAGCTTTATCGAAAAAAGTCGACCTACCTAAAATGGTCGATACCATCTCGAACCTTGATGATAAACAGATCCAGGGGATGATGAAAATGATGGGCGGATCAGGTAAAAAGAAAGAGTTGCCACCAATAGAAGGAGATTTTTATCACCTGGGCGATGAAGCACTTAAAGATGAAGACCGTGAACTTCAGTTAAAAGTACGTGCTTTTTTAGAAAAAGAGGTAAAACCAATTGTAAACCACTATTGGAACAAGGCCGAATTTCCTTTCGAAATTATACCAAAACTTGCCGAACTCAATATCTGTGGCTTAACCTACAAAGGTTATGGCTGCCCGGGAAAATCGAATTTAATGGAAGGTATTTTAGCGATGGAAATGGCCAGGATTGACACTTCGATTTCTACCTTTTTTGGTGTGCAGAGCGGTTTGGCCATGGGATCGATCTATTTATGCGGATCGGAAGAACAAAAACAACAGTGGTTACCGCTGATGCAGCAATTTAAAATTATTGGTGCATTTGGCTTAACTGAACCTGAAGTGGGTTCGGCTGCTGCCGGAGGTCTGACTACAATGTGCAAAAAAATAAATGGCAAATGGGTATTAAATGGTCAGAAAAAATGGATTGGTAACGCCACTTTTGCTGATATTTTAATTATTTGGGCGCGTGACGAAGAAAGTGGCGAGGTTAAAGGTTTTATCGTGAAAAAGGATAATCCGGGATTTGCGGTAGAAAAAATGCAGGATAAAATGGCTTTGCGTATTGTGCAGAACGGAATTATTACTTTAACCAATTGTGAGGTAGAAGAAGCCGACCGGTTACAAAATGCAAATTCGTTTAAAGATACCGCCAAAGTATTACAAATGACCCGTGCAGGAGTAGCCTGGCAAGCAGTAGGTTGCGCCCGGGGAGCCTATGAAAATGCGTTGGATTATACGCGAAACAGAAAACAGTTTGGTAAGCCTATCGCTTCCTTCCAGTTGATCCAAAACCATTTGGTTGAAATGTTATCGAATTTAACAGCGATGCAAACGCTTTGTTTTAGATTGTCGCAATTGCAGGATCAGGGACTGTTGAAAGATGAACATGCTTCGTTGGCCAAGGTATTCTGTTCATTACGTACCCGCGATGTAGTAAGCAAAGCAAGAGAAGTGATGGGCGGTAACGGGATTTTACTGGAATATAATGTAGCCCGTTTTGTGGCCGATGCAGAGGCGATTTATTCATACGAGGGCACAAAAGAAATTAACACGCTTATTGTAGGCAGGGCCATAACGGGTTTTTCTGCTTTTGTTTAATCTCCAAATCTCCTGTTCGTAGAGTTAAGCGCAGCGTCTCCTATGTTTACAAAAGTTTAAATTCGTAAACATAATTGAATAAAGATGAGAGCACATTTGCGTCTAAATAACTATCAAGTATATTGTCGTAGAGATTTCGCCTCATCTTTTTCTATCTTTTAGAGTTTGAACAGAATGTAAGGAATTACGCATGTCGTATTATCCAGAATATCCAATCAGGAGAAAAAACGAAGAGAGATTCATCAATTATAAAATTCTTTAGCGATGAAAAAAGTATTAAAGCAGGTATTGGGTATTGATGTTGCCCAGAAAGAACTAGTTGTAACTATGGGCAGATTATTAGATGATTTATCTAAGGAGCTTTATGCCCATAAAGTTTTTAAAAACAGTGAATCCGGAATAAAATTGTTGATTGACTGGGCGGAAAAAGTTTCTGACAATACCCTAATCGTTCATTATGTTATGGAGTCGACGGGAGTTTACCATCAAAAGTTTGCTTACTATCTGTCCGAACATGGCCAACAATTAAGTATTGTCCTCCCCAACAAGATAAGCAACTATATGCGTAGTCTGGAAGTAAAAACTATTACAGACAAAACCTGTTCGGAAGCTATTGCAAGATTTGGCCTTGAACGAAAACTGGATATTTGGGAAAAGCCAAAAATGATATACAGGAGCCTACAGCAGTTGACCCGGGAGCGTGACCAGATTGTGAACGAGCGATCTATCGTAAAAAACCAGCTCCATGCTGAAAAATCAGAGGCTTATCCCTATCAGAAAAGTCTGGACCGCTTGAAGGCTAGGGTTTCCTTTTTGAATGCACAGGAAAAAGAAATCAAAAAGGATATATCGAAAATTGTTAGTAGAGACATTGCGCTACAGCAGGACGTAAAAATAATGTGTACATTACCCGGTATTGGGGAACTGACAGCTGTAATTGTTTTGGCAGAAACTAATGGTTTTGAGCTAATCCGCAGTAAAAAGCAGCTTGCTGGCTACTCAGGTTTTGATGTAAAGGAGAAACTTTCCGGTACATCGGTAAAAGGAAAACCAAAAATATCAAAAAAAGGAAACCGTCATTTGCGAAAGGCGATGTACTTACCGAGTTTAAGTGCTGTTAAATGTGATGAAAGATTTAAAGCAATATATGTCAGGATATTAGCCAAAAATGGAATAAAGATGAAAGGATTAGTAGCTGTACAAAGAAAAATGCTGGAAATGGTGTATACCCTATTCAAAAACAAAACTTCTTATGATAGAGAATATCTAAAAAAAGAGAATAGCGTACCGATACAAGATCAGTACGCTATTACAGGCTAGTTCTAGGACTGCCTTAGATAACAAAGGTAATAATTAAAATATTTTTTTGGAATTCAACACAGAATCTCTACGAATTGGCTAATGATGTTAAGTTTTCAAACTCAATGTCGGACAAAACGAGTCGGAGACTCTTTCCCATGCATTAATCCGTAGAGCCTTTCAGAACGCTACGGACAGATTCTGATTTTTAGGGTTAGGAAACGAATGTCAGCATTTTATAGGGGGCTGCAGTCCTGCCTTCCGTTGTAGCCCGATAGAAAAAATCGGGGCTGCCGCTGCTGTCAGGTTTATTAAACAGCGTTTCGTTTTCAAATGTCTCCCGATATTTACACCTATCTGTTCGTAGAGTTAAGCGCAGCGTCTCTACGAATTGGCTAATGATATTGAGTTTTCAAACTCAATGTAGGAAAAAACAGTTCGGAGACTCTTTTCCATGTGTTAGTCCGTAGAGCCTTTCTGAACGCTACGGACAGACTATGTTTTGTTCTGTGCGGACACAGACCGGGGGCAGATTAGAAGAATTTGTTCCCCGTGTCACAAACTTGGTATATAAACCCGATTGGAACGGATGCCAATTTCCTTCAAATTGGTAGGAGGGAAAGCGGGACTGAAAATGCCAAATGCTCAGAACCCTTCATTTCCGAATCACAAAAATAATCTATTTTATAATCAACGCTTTGAGGTTTAGATTCCTTTAATACGGATGTTTATTAAATGCCACCTGGCTCATTGCACTTTTTTCATACAGGGCAATGCAGTTTTTGTTAAAAGCCGGATCGAAGTTTACTTCCCCGGGTTGTAATGTTTTTGGAACTTTTCCATTTTGCATAAAGAAATAAACTTTGGTATTGCCATACTTGGTGTGGGGCATTAAATTACCATAATCTTCCATTTCTTTCCACACGGAATCTTTCACTGTTACCACATAAATCCGTTGCACCGGCCCGGTATTATTGGCATTCCTGTATTTTGCAATTTCTTTGAAACCGGCTTTCATATCTTCGAAACCTGGCTGATCGAAAACATCTTTAACCATGAAAAATATCAATATTAAAACACCTGCGGTTACAATGTAAGCGAATGGTTTTTTGTTCATGACTACAATAAAGGCAATATTTTTTCCATAACCGTCAAGCCTTCGTCAATATGTTTTTGTTCGATGCAAAGCGCCGGACGGAAGCGTATCGTTTTTTCGCCACAGCCTAAAAACATCACATTGTTTTCCAGTCCTTTACTAATAAAGGCATTTCGCATATCTTTATTCGGAAAATCGAACGAACACAATAAGCCCCTGCCGCGTACATTACTCATTTTATCGAACCGATGTGACAGGCTTTCTAAATTATCTTTTAAATAGGCTCCAACTTTGGTTGCATTGTCGCAAAGCTGATCTTCTTCTACAATTTGTAAAATCTGTGTGGAGCGTACCATATCAACCAGGTTACCACCCCAGGTAGAGTTGATCCGGCTTGGCACTTTAAATACATTGGTTTCAATTTCATCTACCTTGTTACCTACAAGGATACCGCATACCTGCATTTTTTTACCAAAAGCAATAATATCTGGCCGGGCTTTGTCGCTAAAATGCTGGTGGCACCAGAATTTGCCCGTTAAACCCACACCCGTTTGTACTTCATCGTAAATTAAAAAAGCTTCATTTTCATCTGCTAAAGCCTTAAGTTGGATCAAAAACTCTTCGCGCAGGTGGTTGTCGCCACCTTCTGATTGGATGGGTTCTACAATTATAGCGCAGATATCATCTTTATTTTCTGTAAAAGCTTTTTTAATCAGTGCCAGCGAAGCTTCTTCGGTTGCAATGGCCTGGCTTAAATTATCTCCTGAAAGTGGGAATTTAACCTCCGGAACCGGCACCCTTGGCCAGTCGAACTTGGCAAACCATTTTGTTTTATCGGGTAAGGTATTGGTTAAGCTTAAAGTATAACCGGTTCTGCCGTGAAAAGCCCGCTCGAAGTGTAAAACCTTAAAGCCCTTTTCAGATATATAACCTTTGGCAAAGTTTTTTTGAACTTTCCAATCCATGGCTACTTTAATAGCATTTTCAACTGCCAAGGCGCCTCCGGCAATAAAAAAGGCATGCGGCAGGTAAGAAGGGATACCAACTTTAGAAAATGTTTCTACAAACTGGGCGTATTGTTGGGTATAAACGTCGGAATTGGAAGGATTGGCCAAAGCAGCCAGGAAAAGATTTTTTTTAAAGGCTTCATCATTGATCATTTTAGGGTGATTATAACCTAAAGGAACGGAAGCAAAACAGGTAAAAAAATCGAGCAGGTTCCGGTTATATTTAGAATCGTAAATATAAGCACCATTACTTTTTTCCATATCGTAGGTAAGGTCGAAACCGTCGGCCAAAATGTGTTTCCTTAGTGATTCGTTAACGCGATCTGCAGGTACTGTTAATTGGTACATAAAATTGGAATTGGTATATTTCAAATTTAGTTAAATGTGCCTAAAATCAAAATTTAAGCACTTTTTGTACCCTGAGGACAAAAAATAGGTTTAAACTGTTTAAAGTATGATTATGGACAAAATCGGGTTTTGGACTTCACAGATGTGGAAAACTTTTTTAACTTAACTCTTTATTAAAGTACCTTATTTTGATAAAATGAGTGTACCAAATGCTTCATTTTCCATTTAGCGCCTGAACGGTTTCTGTTGCAAATTTGGTGGCTGTATTTTCAGCAAAAGTGATTATTCATTATTTGAGGCGATAAAAGACTCACAGCTTGTACTAAACCAATTTCATTGCTGGCAATAATGCTCAAACATGTCCGTTTTCATAAACTGAACCCTTTTTTTTAGCTATGAAAAAAAATACAGTTTTAATGCTGATCTTGACCGTTGTTGCATGTGGCTCAGCTGGAGCACAAGCAGTAGCTGCTAAACCGCCTACAGTTTTAGAAGTCAACAGAAAGATGATTGACTCCCTGGATAGTAAAATTATTGAAACGATAGCACTCAGGGAAAAACTCGTTAAAGAGATCGGAGAATATAAGGCCAAGAATAAAATACCTGCGCTACAAACTTCCCGTTTTCAGGAGGTGCTGAATAATGCTGTTAAAGCTGGAATGCAGCAGGGTTTATCTGAAGAATTTGTTACCGAGCTCATGAATGCGATTCATCGTGAAAGTCTCAGGATTGAAAGCAAAGCCGCAAATAATTCAAATTAATTTTTCAAATCAGGAATTCAATAAAAAAAGCCACATGTAAGCATATTTAAATGTGGCTTTTTTGTTTCCGGCGGGTGTTTTACTAAGGTAGTCTGACTGATTACCCGGATATTGGGCTTTAAAATAGTTACCCGACTTTAAGATAATCTATATAACCTTTGTCTCCTCCATGATAAAAAGTAGATTCATCCCAATCTGCTAATGGTAAATTATGATATATGCGTTCTGCCAGATCAGGATTTGAAATAAATAACCTGCCAAAAGCTACCAGATCCACAAGCTCAGTTTGTAATATTTCTTCAGCAGTTTTTACCGTGAAACCACCTGCCATTATAATCAGGTTTTTGAACCGCTTGCGGGCATCCTGTAAAAAATCCAGGGGAATGGATTGCGCTCCATTAATGACTTCGCTGGAAAAGTGCACATAAAGAATATTTATTTTCTGCAATTCGTCCAGAATATATTGGTGTGTTGCAAGTTCTTCGGGATATGGTTTCAAATCGTACAAGGCACGAAATGGCGAAAGCCTGACCCCTGTTTTATCTTTACCAATTGCACCAGCAACCTCATTGACAATCTCCAATAAAAATCGGCTTCTGTTTTCAATACTTCCGCCATAATGGTCTGTCCTGTGGTTGCTATGCGGATTAATAAACTGGTCGATCAGAAATCCATGTGCGCCATGTATCTCCACTCCGTCGAAACCTGCATGTATGGCATTTATGGCAGCTTGTTTAAAAATGTTAACCCAAACAGGTATTTCAGGTGTTTTAAGGGCAACCGGTACGGCCATGGGTTGATATGTGCCATCTGGTAGATGAATAGTCTCTTGCACGCCTATTGCCGAAGGAGCGATCAAAGCTTCACCGTTTTGAATAGATGGATGGCCTACACGTCCGCCGTGAACTAACTGCACAAAAATTTTTCCATCTTTCGCATGAACGGCATCCGTAATTTTTTTCCAGGCTTGTATCTGCCTGTCATTGTAAATAGCAGGCGTATTTAATACTTCGCCTCCATTGGATGCAACCAGGGTATTATCTGTAATCAATAAGCCTGCACTAGCTCTTTGTGCATAATAGGTTATCATAGATTCTCCGGGTATACCGTCAAGACTTGCCCTCCGCCTGTTCATTGGAGCCATGATTATTTTATTGCGCAGCGGGAGGGATTGATGAAGAAACGGTGTTAATAATTTTTTCTGTTCCATTATTTTTTCTTACAAATCTAAATCCAGATACACTTTCTCAACAGGAACAAAAGTTGGTTTTCTTTGTATATTTAGCGGTTAATGAAAAGCAAGCATTTATACCAACCTTTTGAATTGCATGTTTCGGATATGGAGCATTGGCAAGAGCGCCCGCTGGTTTATCAATTTTTTGAAATTGTTCAAATCATCGAAGGCGAAGGCACGCGTATTGTCAATGAAAACAAATTTTCGTACCATACAGGTAGTATCTTTTTGTTCACACCCTTAGATTGCAGGGGTTTTGAAAGTAGCACCCCTACACGGTTTTGTTCGATCCGCTTTTCGGAAGTCTTCCTCGAAAAATATAAAAATAAACAGGAAAAGGAGCAAATTGTAAAATGGCTGAAACAGCTTGAGAATATTTTTACACATCATAACCGTTTTAAGGCATTGTTGATCAGAGATGACAAAGATTGTGATATGGTTTCTATGTTGATTAAAAACATGACTGAAGAATACCATAAAAAACCTTCTTATTACGAAGAAAACTTACAACATTTTGTTACACTCATTTTAAATATTTTATCGCGAAATGTACTTCCCGAACCGGCGATAACCAGCCATATCAAGTTTGAAGAACCATTAATTAACAAAATGCTGGTGCACATTCATCAACACATTCACTGCCCGCAAAAATTAAAAATAAAATACCTTGCTGAGCAATTTCACCTGTCGGCAAGCTACATTGGCGAATATTTTAAGAAACTAACAGGCGACAGCCTGCATTGCTATATTACGCAATACAAAATGAATTTGATTGAGCAACGATTAATTCATAGCGAACACACCATTGAACAGATAGCAGATGAGCTGGGCTTTTCAGATACAAGCCACTTAAGCAGACAGTTTAAAAAAGAAAAAGGAATAACCCCTGCGGGTTTTAGAAAAAGAAATATTGTTGAGTCTGTAGTTTGATTAAAAGTTAAATTATGGATGTTATCCCCAGCGGTTTCGCAAGGCAATTTTGTGATACAGGGATTAATCGTGAAACAAGTAGGGTAGCCCGCCCGGAGATAGAAATTTTTATATTAAAGACCTTCCCGATATTTAAATCAAATATCGGGAAGGTCTTATTCAAGAGTATCTGCTGTTGCTTTACATCCCGTCTGACCGCATGGCAAAAACTAATTTTACATGTCTGAAAGCATTTGCTTCGCTCCATTCATTATCATAGTTTAAGCCATAAGGCCAAAAATGACCGCCTCCTGTATGTATTGCGGCACTTTGACCATCAAAAATCTTAATGAGGGCAACCGTATTAGCTCCCAGGAAGTCGCCTGTAGTGGTATTTGATGCCCATCCACCACTTAAGCCAACGCCATAGGTATGTGCAATTTCGTGCATTGCCGTACGCACCCCCTGGTAACTGGTGTTTGCACCAAAACGTATATTGCCATTTGTACTTCCATCAGCTGTGGGCACACCTGTGTTATATTCTACCGTGAGCGTGCGCGATGGCCAGTTAGCACCTGCGTTATACCTCGCACAAGCATCGTTCATGGCATTAGTAATGCGTGTAACCACATCGGCAGGTACTCCTGTGCTGGTAAGTACCCAACCCAATTGACCATTAGCGTTAATGGTTAGTAAAGACCATTGTTGGCTTTCGTCACCCGAGTAACTCCATTGTTCAACATTGGCGCCATTATCTATTGATTGATTGGCCACATTAAGGTCTTTGCCGCTATTCCTGTTTATAATACGATAATAACCGTTCCCAAGTGATGTAAATTGCCACTGCTGATTTGTTGCTCCGGTGTAGGTAGATATATTTACGTTAGCTCCATCGGCTGTACCTGCCTGGTCTACCTGAAGCCCTTTGGAACTATGTACGCCAATAATTGAATAGTAACCACCAGAAAGCAGCGTTAAGGTCCATCTTTGATTTGTTCCGCCATTGCTGGCATATTGGGAGACATTTGCACCGTCTGCTGTCTGAAATCCGCCAACATCAAGAACTTTCCCGCTTTTGCGGTTCACGATGTAGAATGTACCGTTCCCGACAGATAAAGGGGTTTCGTTAGGCGGTATTGCACTTAATTTTCCTTTTATGGAAAGGTCATTGGTTGTGTCCGGGTCAGGGAGATCGCTTTTTCTGCAACTGCCGGCAAGTAAAATCAGTCCGAGCATAAAGATGCTGATCAGGCCTGAGGTAAAGGATTTTGTTTTCATAAAGATTAGGTTAGGATAAATGAACACGCATATATAAATGTTCGTTTGGTTGTTTAAAGAGGACATATGCTTCCCATTTATATGGGCCACTCTTTTTTAGTTTAAAATGTATATGTTAATTGGTCTTAAGTTTAAATAGTTGATTCATATAGATATAATGCCTGTAGGCCTGTTTCGGTGCTTAGGCAGTCCCTGGATCTCGTTATAAAGAGATTGAAGTGATCAGTGGGCGTTTAGCGAGCGGTAAGCAAATTCACGAAACTTGATTGAATGGTTAATTAGAATATGGCTTTTGGCGAAGCATGATATTCTGCTGATCTTCAATGGGAGAAGAATTTCTAAATACGAGGGTGATTTGGCGTTTTGCAGCATCATTTAGTTTTTCATGGTTGGTTAAACGGTTTGTTATCTAAGAAGTATACTAGTTATAGCATTTTAATGCTTACAACCATCAATTATCCTGGCGGTCTACAGGATAATCAGTATCTATCATATTTTATACTTGGTTAAAACAAATTAAGCACTAAAAAAGTGCTTGTAGTGAGGGGTAATCTAATCAAAATGAGGGGGTAAACTCTTTTTATTTTTACGATTATGGCCTTATTTTTAAGTTTTTCATGTAAGGCTAATTTTTAT
The DNA here is from genome assembly GCA_017745075.1 of Sphingobacteriaceae bacterium. GTDB lineage: Bacteria > Bacteroidota > Bacteroidia > Sphingobacteriales > Sphingobacteriaceae > Pedobacter. The sequence goes on from JAGIAD010000014.1 coordinate 79,628, forward strand.
AAATGTCTTTTTAAGTTTATTTTTTCTTCTGTAAATAAAAAGACAAGAAAGGAGGAGTGATTTATGATATTTTTTTCCATTAATCTCTCCTCCATCATTCGATATGTTGATCAATACATTTTTTAAGATCAGAATGCCGAACGTCTTCCGCCGCCATCTACCACTGAAACAATTCCTGTTACGTATCTGGCACGGGGCGAAACCAGGAAGACAGCCATATTGGCCATATCTTGTACCTCGCCAAAATCTTGCAGGGGTATTTCACTTTCTGCGTATTTGCGTCGCTCATCACCAGGAAAATAGGGACGGATGTTTTCGGTATCGATCAGTCCGGGTTGTAAACAGTTCACCCTGATCCCGTATTTACCCAGCTCACCGGCAAGCTGTTTAGACCACATGGCCAATGCGGCCTTGGCAACAGCAGAAACATTCAGCGAGCGTAATTCGTAAGTACTGGTTAAATTGAGTATCGCACCTTGTTTCCGGCTTATAAAATGTGGCAATAACGCTTGTGTGAGTAGTCTGGGGCGCTCAAAATCTAAAGCCATCGATTTGGTCCAGGGTTCTTCTGGCCCTGTGGGCTCTACTGGCTGACTTTGTCCTGCATTATTAATGAGGATGTCGATATGGCCAAGAGCCGCCAAAGCCGCAGCGGCAATTTTTTGGGGCGCATCAGGTGTTAGTAAGTCATGAGCAAAAACAACAGGCGTAGGGCTTCCTTCTGCAACGATCTCACTGAAAAGGCTATCTAATGCTTGCTGGTTGCGGCCGGTGATAAAAACTTTTACACCTTCTCTTGCCAGTTCTTTGGCTATTGCTCTGCCAATTCCTTTAGAGGCTCCGGTTACCAATGCCGTTTTTCCGGTTAAATATAAATCCATATTTTCTTGTAATTAAAATGACCTTGCAATAATAACCCGCACCACGTACTTTTATAGTATACACTACCAGTTGTATGGTACAAACAAATTTGTAAGTAATGACTGCACGAAAAGAAAATTCGACTTATACGCTCAACGAAAAATTTATAACCGATTGTGATCTGACTTATGCGGCCAACAAAATAGGGGGGAGATGGAAAATTGTAATATTGGATAAACTTGGAACCCGAAAACTAAGGTTCAGCGAACTGAAAAAAGAATTCCCATACATATCAGAACGGATGCTGACCTTACAGTTGCGTGCATTAGAGCAGGATGAACTGGTTAAAAGAACTGTTTATGCTGAAGTTCCTCCAAGGGTAGAATATGAGCTAACTCCGATAGCATTGGAGTTTCTTCCTATTTTTTGTCAGTTAAGTGCCTGGGGCAGGAAGAATAAAATGTTAAAGAATAACAGGTCATAAAATTTTAAAGTATGATGATAGATGCAATAAATCAGCAGATATTGGTTACCTTTAATCGATTTGGCAGATAGTAAATGCTGCAATCAGTTGATTAGCATATTTTTAAATAATATTGGGCTAAGTATTATGGCAGAAGTTAAGTTAAATATCCAAAAGGAAGGACCCAGCGCATTCGAACTTTATGATGAAGGTGAAAAATATGGAGAAATGGTTTTTGATATCCAGGGGGAGAATCTAACCGTTTATCATACTGAAATTGATCCTGAAAAAGAAGGTAAAGGTTATGCAAAACTATTGCTAGATGCGATGGTAGCTTATGTGCGTACCAACAAACTGAAGGTAATTCCACTCTGCCCTTATGTGCATTTGCAATTTAAACGCCACGAAGAACTTTACAGAGATATCTGGAACAAAGTACGTGAAAACGATTAACCTGGAATAATTATTCAATCAAATCAGGAAAGTTACATTAATGATCAGGCATTTTGATCCGGATATGTTGTGCCATATCGTCAAAGAAATTAACTTTACCGAAAACCATTCAAATTCTTAAAACTTACTACGCACAAAATGAAACTCGTAACCATTCAGAAAAACGTTTTAGTAATTGTTTTCATGCTGTTTTCATTCGGAGCTTTTTCACAGAGCATGAATGCTGATGCATCAAAGAAACTAAATACACTTCAACAGCAATTTGTTGATCTGCGCTTTGGCATGTTTATCCATTATAACATCCCAACATACGCAAACGCAGATTGGCCTGACCCTGAAGCTTCTCCGAAATTGTTCAACCCCAAAAAGCTCGATGCAAACCAATGGGCTAAAGCGGCAAAATCGGCCAATATGAGCTATGGCTGTTTAACCACTAAACACCACAGCGGATTTTGTATATGGGATACTAAAAGTACCGATTATAATGTAATGAATAGTCCGTACGGAAAAGACGTGGTAAAGCAATTTACGGATGCTTTCCGGGCAAATGGATTAAAAGTAATGCTTTACTACTCCATTTTAGATACCCACCATAAATTGAGGCCCAACCAGATTACACCGAAACATATCGATATGATTAAACAGCAATTAACTGAGCTGTTAACCAAATATGGCAAAATTGAAGCCTTAATTATTGATGGTTGGGATGCCCCTTGGTCGAGAATCTCTTATGATGATGTGCCCTTTGAAGATATTTACACTTTAATTAAAACGTTGCAGCCAGATTGTTTAGTAATGGATTTAAATGGCGCAAAATATCCATCAGAAGGACTTTATTATACCGATATTAAAACTTACGAAATGGGTGCGGGCCAGCGAATGCCAAAAGAAAGCAAGGTGATGCCAACTTTAGCCTGTTTGCCCATTAATACCTCGTGGTTTTGGAAAACAGATTTTCCAACTGTTCCTGTAAGAAAGCCACAGGAAATTGTAGATGGCTTAATTAAACCCTTAAATGCTGCAAGCTGTAATTTCATTCTAAATGTAGCGCCAAACAGAGACGGTTTAATTGATGATAATGCACTTGCCGCCTTAAAAGAAGTTGGCCAATTATGGAAGAACGAAGGGCCAACCAAAGCGCTTCCGCCATTGGGCTTGCCGATTATTTCCAGTAATCTCGCCAAAAACCAGGCAAGCAACTCAAGCTGGAGCAACGATATGAACATAATGGATTTTGCAAATGATGACAGCTACAGGACATCCTGGGAATCGAACAGCGCCGTAACAAACCCCTGGTACGAAGTTGATTTTAAGAATGAAAAAGCTATAAATATGATTGTTGTGGCAGAACAAAAAGAAAACATCGACACTTATGTACTTGAATATTGGAATGGTGTGGAATGGAAAAAAGTCTTTGACGGAAAAAATGAAGACCGCATTAAAATTCATCGTTTTGATCGGGTTTGGACCAGTAAGGTTCGCATCCGTATTACACATGCCAAAGAAACACCATCAATTGCCGAATTTCAGGTTTTTAACGAGCGGAGATCATAAAAGGAGATACCCCAAAAACAAGAATCAAATCAACAGGAATAATATAGAAATCTTATTGGAAGGTCCCTCATCACTGAGGGACCTTTTTTATTTTTGGGCAATTGGTATTGACCAGCACTTACAGGCCAGGATAACTTTTTTTAAAAAGCCTTACCAGGTTTTCTGCTATTACCTTATTACCTTTATCAGAAGGGTGCAAACCATCATAAGTTATATTCATTGCATCTAAGGGATAGGGATAATCATCTTTTTTTGGATTATAGGGAATGGAAGCAGATTCCGGATATTTATAGTTCTGGTATACTCCTGTTGAAGGGTTTTTCAGTCTTTTAAATTTAACTGCTTTTTCAAGTTTGAGTTTTCGGTTATGAAACAAGTCGACCACGGGGAAATCTTCATGTTTTGCGATTTCGATAATGGCATTGGCAAACATTTCTAAGGTCTGTCCGTTTTTTGCCTTATAAGAACCAAATGCATTGTTATTGGCATCGGCTATATATACAAAATCGTTGCGCTGAATAGGTGTAATCACTACAATTTTAGCACCTGGATTTAAACTCCTGATTTTATCGATAATGATGCGGTAAGCACCACAGGTAGTACCTGCTCCGGTATTATTAATATAATCGTTTAAAGAACCTACCGGGATGCCGTTCCACCAATCGTTTGTGCCCAGAAAAACCGAATATAAGTCTGATTGAACAATACCCAGCCTGTTGATTTCTTTTGCAATGCCAACCGTTGTCCAGCCGTTATGGCCCTGGTTAATATAACTGATATTTGGCAAACGATCTTTCACACGGTCAAGATATCCCTTTTTAACCCGGTTACCTGTTTCATTTAAATGATTGTTAAGGTAAGTAATGGAGTCGCCGATAGCCGTCCATTTGATTTCTTTTGCCGGGGTAAACGAAAAATTAATGATCAAGAGGAATAAAAGTGGTGTAGTTAATCTTTTATAGTTTTTTTTGCTCATATCGTATTAAAATCATAGTTAATCCATAGGTGAAGATCAGCGATGAATTTAGTTAGAAAATTTTAAGTTTTTGAAGCAATTGGTCTTTTTAAAAATAGATATGTGGATTTAAATCAAACATCTATTTTTTTGAGGTATTGATCGATTTTAATCTCAACTTACAGGATGGTGTTATATATTTATATTAATTCAGCAATTATTAAAGGTTAAATAATTTAAAGGGAGCAGAAATGCCCCCTTTTTTATTTAAAACTTATCTTTCATTCCAAAAAGCCCCAATAATCCTCCGGTATGAATCGCAAGGACTTTTTCGTCCTTATCGATAAGCCCTTGTTTTTGTAAATCAATAATAGCATAAAACATTTTTGCCGTATAAACAGGATCTAAAAGTAAGCCCGTTTGTGCAGTAAAGGTTTTAATAAAGCTAATCAGTTCGGGTGTGGTTTTCGCATAGCCACCAAAATGATAATCGAGATGAAGCTCAAGATGATGGGATATGGGTGTGTATTTTGTTATTTCCTCTTCGATAAACGAACCACCTTTTAACACAGGTATAATGTGCAGTTTAGTATTTAATCCCTGTTGCTGAATCCCTTTTAACAAACCTGCTGCAGTGGTGCCGGTTCCGGCGGCACAGAAAATATGATCGTAAGATTCAGTTAATTCACCAATAATTTCTGCACAGCCAGTTGTTGCTTCTTCTGAAGCTCCACCTTCATCAATAAAATAAGCCTGGGTATCATTGGCAAAATGCTGCTCAAACAATTTGTGTTTATTGCAGTAACTTTCACGGCTGGTAAAAATGAGTTTCATCCCGAATAAACTGCATAGCAATAACATCTCATTTTTTACTTCTTCACCGCGTACAAAAGCTGTTGATTTTAATCCCGATCTTGATGCTGCGGCAGCTGTGGCCACGAGGTGATTGGAATAAGCTCCCCCAAAAGTAACCAGGTGTGTTTTGTGATCTGCTCTGGCCTTCGCTAAAGTATATTTAAGCTTGCGCCATTTATTCCCGGAAATATAAGGATCAATAAGATCATCCCTTTTAACAAACAGGTTATTAAAAGGTGCAAATGTTATTTTTTGTACGGGACTATATATTTCTTCGAACACGTGTAAAAATAAAAAGAGTTTGTATCATAAATTGTAATTCAATCGAATTTGTCACGTTGAGCCTGTCGAAACGCCTTGCAAGACATTTAAAACTGGTCCTTCGACAAGCTCAGGATGACAATTCAGTATTAATGATACAACCTCTTAAGCATCATTATATTCGAAAATTAATTATTTACCTATGCCAAAGCCAAAACCTGCATTAACCATACTGTATTTGGCCTGGGTATACGAACCATAAAATTTAAAAAAGCCGAATTTCAATTGAAAACCTAAACTTCCCCTTATGCCGTCAATATCGGTTTGTTTAACTGAGATCGGATCAACATAGGTTGCATTGTTTCCGCCATCTTCAAACTTATAAGTACCAAGCGCTTTTAAATTGGTGTTCGAAGTCTGGTAACCAATGCTGGCAAAAGGGGTGAAAAACACGATTTTTTTGGAGATAATAGCATCAAAATTTACACCATTGAATATGGCATCAATACGCTGATCAGAGTTTGCGGTATTATTGATATTCAAAGGCAAGTGATACTTGTACTGGGTAAATCCCCCTGCAATTGCAATATCTACAGGCACTAATTTTTCGGTTGATCCGATAAACAATGGTAATAGCTCAACCTTTGCGCCGAAGCCGATCATAGATAAACTTCCCAAATCGCTACCTAATTTAATCTTTGGCATTGCCCTTAAGGTCACATCGATGTTTTTGGGTAAGCCCAAAGTAGCCTGGATTTGTGAAGAAGGTACCACATGGAAACCTACACCCTGTGGCAGGTTAAAGAATTTATTGGTTGGAATTCCATTGCTTGTATAAATCTGCATTTTGCCACCTTCATGGTCATCGCCAAAGGCAGTAGGGCCTATAGATGATGCTCCCGGAGCAGGTTTAATATTGCTTAAACCCAGTGTATTTACATCGTAACTCCTGGCAGATTGTGGAACAAAAGCTGCTGAAGCGGAAATACGGACATCAAATTTTAAAAAACCTTTCGATTTGGCGGTATTCGACCATCCATCGGTTAAACCCAGACCCAAGCCTTTGTATAAAGGATCAAAATAGGCATTAACCAGTTTGGTCGCATCAGCTGGCCCGCCAACAAATAGTCCCCCAACATCTTGTTGAGCACTCGCTTTTTGAGCCATTACCAATAAAAATAAGGCGCCTAAGGCCTTTAAAGCGTAACATTTTTTCATATAAATAATTTAGGATGATTTGATTGTATTAAAGATAGGGTTGTTTTTCGGAAAACGCTAATCATTAAAAAATTCTTGAAGTTAAAAGTTTATTTTTGCACCATGGAAAATGTGGCCGAATTGCAGGAATCAGAAGAGCAGGAATTATATGAACATTTAAAAATAATTGTCGATAAGGGGCAGTCTTTGTTGCGTATCGATAAATTTTTGATGGTACGTGTAGAAAATGCCTCCCGAAATCGTATTCAGAATGCAATTGATGCAGGGAATGTACTGGTAAACCAAAAGCAGATCAAAGCTAGTTATAAGGTTAAACCTTATGATGAAATATCTATTGTTTTACCTCATCCACCACGCGACACTGAAGTGTATCCGGAAGATATCCCGCTGGATATTGTTTACGAAGACAGCGATTTGCTCGTGGTAAATAAACCTGCCGGAATGGTGGTACACCCTGGTTTTAATAATTATACCGGTACGCTGGTTAATGCTTTGGCATTTCATTTCGAGCAGCTACCTCAGTTGCCGGGTAACGACGGCAGACCGGGACTGGTTCACCGCATTGATAAGGATACCTCTGGTTTATTGTTGATCAGTAAAAATGAAAAATCAATTACGCACCTTGCACGTCAGTTTTTCGATCACAGCATTACCCGTAGATATATTGCATTGGTTTGGGGCGATATCGAAAACGATGGAACAGTAACCGGTTACATCGGAAGGAGTGCCAAAGACCGTCGTGTAATGGATATTTACGATGATGAAGAGAAAGGCAAATGGTCGGTAACGCATTATAAAGTATTAAAACGTCTTGGTTATGTTACTTTGATCAGCTGCGAACTGGAAACAGGCCGTACGCACCAGATCAGGGCACATATGCAGCATATTGGCCACCCGCTTTTTAACGATGCCATGTACGGGGGCGATAAGATTTTAAAAGGAACCACGTTTAATAAATACAAACAGTTTGTAGATAATTGTTTTGAGCTGTTGCCCCGTCAGGCTTTACATGCGCAAAGTTTGGGCTTTATTCACCCCACTACTAAAGAGTATATGTATTTTGAATCGCCATTGCCTCCTGATTTTAAAGCTGGCTTAACCAAATGGGAAAATTATATCGCTACATCATAAAATATGCTTCAGGAGTACCTTTTATTTAATGATGAATTTCGGGCGGTAGATTCCCCGGTTTTAACCGCTTCCAACAGAAGTTTCAAATTTGGCGATGGATTGTTCGAAAGCATGCGGATGATGAATAATAAGCTGCAATTTGCAGACTTACATGCCGATAGGCTAACATCAGGTATGAAAGCGCTCAAAATAGACGGTCATGCTTTGATGGACGATTATTTTCTGCGCCAGAAAACTGCCGATTTGTCCAAACGCAATAAATGGAATGGCAATGCCCGTTTCCGCCTTTCTGTTTACAGGGGTGGAGCAGGTGTTTATACACCCGAAATAAATAAAGCAGGTTATGTTTTAGAAGGCATTCCCTTAAAAGCATCTACATACGAGTTAAATAGCAAAGGTTTGATCATTGATGTTTATGATGAAATGACCAAACCTGTTAATAAGCTCTCCAATTTTAAAACAGCCAATGCACTACTTTATGTAATGGCCGGGCTTTTTAAAAGTCAGAACCGTTTGGATGAAGCGATGATCCTGAATCAGCACGGTTTCCTTTGCGAAAGCATCAGTGCCAATGTTTTTGTAGTATATAACAAACAGATTTATACCCCTTCACTTGCTGAAGGCTGCATTGGCGGTGTAATGCGTACAGCCATTATGCAGTTATGTAAAATGAACGATATCCCGTTAATCGAGGCACAGATCAATCCCGAGATTTTAAAGGAGGCCGAAGAAGTTTTTATCACTAATGCTACGCAGGGCATTCAATGGGTAATGGGTTACGGCAGGAAACGTTATTTTAACGAGGTATCGAAGTTTTTGATTGAGAAATTGAATACCATTTAGTTTATTTGTCATTAGTCATTAGTTCATTGGGATTTCCCTATTGGAGCACGACGGAACAGAGGCGCATAGTTTATTGTTCTTTTTTAGGAAAGCAAAGTTAGTGGTACTTCGGTTGCGGTAGTCCCGCCCTTTGCTTAATCCCGATAAAGTTTACTTTACAAAATAAACCGTTCTTAATCGGGATAACGCTGCCGGTCGGGTTTATTCTTGCAATCAGATACTATAGATTTACAGGTAGAAGGTACAGGCTGGCAATTGTTGTTTGCCAGGTTAAGAATTAATCCGCCTTCGGTTTCCGTTAATTTAAGTCAGCTCAATACCAAAGATTTTATTGTGTTTTCTGATCAGCTGTTTAACATTAACAGGCAATTGGAAAGTACACTAACAGCGGGCAGTTATCCTTATGATACTATGCAATTTAAACCCAAATAATTGCACTGTTGAGGCCATTTAAACCCGATCAAAGCGAGATGCCAATTCCTTCAATTGGCAGAAGCGGGAGCGGGGCTATACTAACCCAAAAGTGGCTGCAACTGCTTTCCAAAAAGAATAACCTAAGTTGACCGTTATTTCTATTGGAGAGCTTTAAAGCCTAACTCATTCTTTTTTAGGAAAGCAAAGCTAGTGGTGCTTCGGTTGCGGTAGTCCCGCCCTTTGCTTAATCCCGATAAAGTTTACTTTACAAAATAAACCGTTCTTAACCGGGATAACGCTGCCGGTCGGGTTTATTTTACTTCTGACAGTAGCAAGACTGTAGCCACCTAAACCCAATTGAAACATTATTTCTAATAAAATCTAAATTTTATTAAAACGATCCTTCATTGCATTCAGGATGACATATAGTTCACCGCCAGTTATTAGAGCTCAGATTCCGTATTTCAGACTACAGGCTAAGGACTCAAGACTTCAGACTAACCTACAACCGCATTCCCCTTAAAAAATCTTCAATCAACATACGCTTTTTGCCTTCGTACTGAATGTCTAACAGTTTAATGAAGCCATCCTGAGTGGCAAATTTTAAATAAGTTTTACCGTCGGTTAAAAAGTCTCCGGCTGCAATGCCTGGTGTCTGGTCTTCTATTTCGGCCTTAAATACCTTTAAAGTTTTATCATTTAATACGGTAAATGCGGTTGGGTAGGGGCTTAAGCCACGGATTAAATTATAAATGGTTCGCGCTGAATTATTCCAGTTAATTTTACAATCTTCTTTAAAGATCTTTGGTGCATGCTTTAAGTCGTCACTTTGCGGTTGAGGCTGCTCCTTCACTTCGCCTGCTTCGATAGCATGAACGGTTTTAACCAGAAGTTTAGCCCCAACAACCATCAGTTTATCGTGCAGATCGCCTGCGGTTTCATCATCTGCAATGGCAACACTGTCGCTCATAATGATATCGCCCGTATCAATTTCTTCTTTAAGAAAAAAGGTAGTTACGCCGCTTTCTTTTTCGCCGTTTATAATGGCATGATTAATAGGCGCTGCACCACGGTATTGTGGTAATAAAGAACCATGTAAATTAATGGTGCCTTTAGCAGGCATGCTCCAAACCACTACCGGCAGCATCCTGAAGGCTACCACTACCTGCAGGTCGGCCTGGTAAGATCTGAGTTCCTCAATAAATTCAGATTTTTTTAATTTTTCAGGTTGTAAAACAGGGATTCCTTTTTCCAGAGCATATTTTTTTACTGCACTTTCATTCAGCTTTTGGCCTCGGCCGGCAGGTTTATCGGGTGCAGTAACCACTGCAACTATATCGAAATTGGCTTGCACCAGGGCATCTAAAGAAGCCACCGCAAAATCGGGGGTACCCATAAAAACTATTTTCATAAAGAAAGTGTTGTGTTTCTAAAAATAACGTGGATACCCACGCTTAAGTTTTGCAAAATAACTAAAAATAAACCCATACTTATAGGCAAAAAATGGTACAAGGCAAAGATGTTGTTAAAGCAAGTGGATTGGTGTACGTAAACGACGGCATGCCTGGGATTTACCGAAAAGGCAAGCCTGGTAAATTTTATTACGAGGATAAAAATGGGGATAAAATTACCGATGAAAAGCACCTCGACCGGATCAAAGCCCTGGTTATTCCGCCTGCATGGCAAAACGTATGGATTGCCAATAAGCCCAACGCTTATTTGCAGGTTACCGGTATTGATGCTGCTGGCAGAAAACAATATAAATACCATCCAAAGTGGACCAGCCGTCGCTCTGAAGATAAATATTTCCGTCTACTTGAATTTGGCAAAGCCCTGCCCAAAGCCCGGAAAAACCTGCAGAAAGACCTTCGCCGAAAAGATTTTGACGAGCGTAAAGTATTGGCCATTTCTGTTGATGTCCTCCAGAAAACACTGATCCGTGTAGGTAACGAAAGTTACAAGCAACTATATGGCTCTTTTGGTTTAACTACGCTCAGAAATAAGCATGTAAAAATAAATGGTAGTACAATCATCATGGATTTTGTGGGTAAAAAAGGTGTTCGCCAAAAAGTAGAATTAAATGACCGGTCGCTCGCAAAATTGATCAAGAAATCCAAGGATATGCCGGGGCAAGAACTTTTTCAGTATTACACCAATGGCAACGAGCATAAAAGCATTGATTCTGGTAAAATAAATGCCTACATTAAAGAAATTACCGGAGATGATTTTACGGCAAAAGATTTCAGGACCTGGGGTGGTACCCTCGAAGCCCTGCGGCAGTTTGCCCAGTGCCAGACCAATGAAAATGCCGGGTTAAACAGTAAAAAAACAATTGTGGCGGTTTTAGATTGCGTAGCCAAAAAACTGGGTAATACCCGGGCAGTTTGTAAAAGTTCGTATGTGTATCCGCTTTTGTTAACGGCTTACGAGAACAATCAACTGGGTAAATACCTGAAAAAGATGAATAATAATTCGCTTAAGGGTAAAGTTAGCCTGGAACACAACGAAAAGGTGTTATTATCTTTTTTAAAATCAGGTAGCAAGTAAAAAAAGCAATTATATTTGTTTTTTAAACCATTATGCAAATTAACCTCGACGATTCAACCAATATTTTCAATACGCTTATAGAAGAGTCTCCAATGCCAATTGCACTCTATATTGGCGAAAATATGGTTATTCAGGTGGCCAACAAGGCTATGCTTAAAGCCTGGGGCAGAGATGCATCAGTAATAGGTAAAGAATTGGCGCTGGCGCTGCCCGAGTTAAAAGGTCAGCCCTTTCTTAATATACTTAAACAGGTAAGAGATACCGCCGTGGCTTACGAAGCCAAAGAAGATAAAGTGGTACTTTTAAATGATAATGTACTCCAAACCTTCTATTTCGATTTTATCTATAAACCGTTAATGGATACCGACGGAAAGGTTTGGGGCATTTTAAATAATGCTACCGATGTAACCGAACTGGTAAATGCTAAGTTTAAAGTAGAGCAAAGTGAGGCCCTGTTCAGGCAAATGATCTACGATGCGCCTGTGGCTATAGGGATTTTGAGGGGTAGAGATCTTATTATAGAAGATGCCAACGATGATTTATTAAAGATATGGGGAAAAACCAAAGCTGTAATCGGTCTAAAACTTTTAGATGGATTACCTGAAATTATTGGTCAGTCTTTTCCGGAACTTTTGCTGCAGGTTTACGATAGTGGGGTTGCCCATTTTGGTTACGAAACCATGGCCAGATTGGAACGGGATGGGGTTTTGGGCGATTTTTATTTCAACTTTGTTTACGATCCGATTTTTGGCCAGGATGGCCAGGTTTCTGGTATTATGGTGGTTGCCAACGAAATTACTTTACAGGTTATTTCAAAAATGGAAGCTGCTAAAAGCGAAGAGCGTTTTCGCAGTGTGCTCCACGATATACCCATGGCCACCGCTTATTATGAAACTGAAAATATTGTCATCAAACTGGCCAATGATGAAATGCTGCGTTTTTGGGGTAAGGATAAAAGTGTGATTGGTAAAACCGTTGAAGAGGCTATACCTGATTTAAACCTGCAGCCATTGATCGGTATTTTAAAAGAAGTATACCGCACCGGAATTGCCTATCATGCCGATCAGGAAGAGGTTCGTTTAATGGTTGGCGACCAGGAAGAAAAACGTTGGTTTAACTTTACTTATAAGCCGCTTAAAGATTCGAATGGCGAAGTGTACGCCATTATTCATGCTGCAATGGATGTTACCCGGCAGGTACAGTTACAACAGCAAAAAGACGAATTTTTGGGGATCGCCAGTCACGAATTAAAAACACCGGTAACCAGTATTAAAGCTTATGCCCAGGTGCTTGAACGCATGATCAGAAATGAGGGCGATGAGAAAAAGGCAAATATGGTTCGTAAGATGGATGGACAGTTAAACCGGCTAACCGGATTGATCGGCGATTTATTGGATGTTACCAAAATTCAATCGGGCAAAATGACTTTTAACCCCGTAGAATTTAATTTTGATGCGGCAGTTGAAGAAATTATAGGAGAAATGCAGCACATTAGTTCTAAACACAGGATTATTTGCGATTTAGCCAGTAGGGCAGTTGTTTATGCCGATAAAGAGCGCATTGGGCAGGTAATAACCAATTTTCTATCCAATGCAATAAAATACTCAACCGATGCTGATGAGATAGATGTGGCAACATTTAGCCGTGATGACGAAGTTATCTTAAGTGTTAAGGATTATGGCATCGGAATTTCTGAGGATATGCAACACCTGGTGTTTGATCAGTTTTACCGCGTAGGCGGCAATTTGCAACATACCTATCCAGGTTTGGGCCTGGGTCTTTACATCTCGGCCGAAATTATTAAAAGTGAAGGTGGCAGAATTTGGGTAGAAAGTAAGGTTGGACAGGGCGCTACGTTTTTCTTTGCCTTAAAAATAAAATCGTTCGTGTAATCCAACCGGCCGTAACCCAAACAATTATTTATGTTTTTGGAGCTTTCTTGATGGGGTGCACCGGCTGCTCTTCGTTTTCACGCTGTTTAGCCGGGTTATTCGTCCTCACAGGTTTATTGGGTAGGCTGTCGTTTTCTTTCCTTACTGTTTTGTGGTCAACAGGCTCCCTGCCTTTAGGCACTTCTGTCTGGTAATTGCTTCCTGGTTTATCGCTTTTAATTTTCGGACCGCTCATGGTTAAAATAATTGAATTTCGAATGGTACATGCTTATTAATTACAAATAATAACAAAGCTATCCCTGTTAAGTTTGAAAATATTGCGTGGCAATTCAGTCATTCAATCCCTCTCTCATTTAATAATTAATCGTAAAGCAAATATTTTTTACGCATGGTTTTATAAGCGCTAAGGCCCGGTTCCCAGCTTGCCCTAATTTCTGCTTCGCTTTTTCCTTCAATAACCTGTTGCCTGAAATCGGCCACACCCACTAATCTTTCAATTGTACCCATTTCTTTACTCAACTTGCTGTTGAAGAAATCTTCTTTGCGTGGTGATGCATTATATAATTCAATTAACCAACTGATGTTAACCTGTTTCGATTTAACCAGCTTGGAGGTATCGTAATTTCTCAGATCCAGTCCATAACACACCTGATCCTGAAACAGGGGAGTTTCTGACATGCCTTTTATACTTTTTGGTGTAAAACTGAAATCGAATTTTCCTTTAAGGTAAGGGGCACCAACAATAGTAAAAGGGAACATGGTGCCACGGCCGTGGTTTAAATAAGTCCCTTCGAACAAACAGGTTGAGGGATAAAGCAGGATGGCCTGCTGTGTGTTTAGGTTTGGAGAGGGTTTAACGGGTAAAGTGTAAGGCATATCGTGGTTATAATTTGCATTTTTGATAATGGTGATCTTACATTTCACCTTATCTTTTAACCAGCCTTCGCCGTTTAGCATCTGTGCATATTCGCCAACGGTTAAACCATGCGCAATTGGAATGGGTTGTATACCTATGCCCGATTTAAACTTAGGATCTAAAATTGGTCCGTCAATCAGATAGCCGTTCGGGTTAGGGCGGTCTAAAATCAACAGCGGCTTATTGTTTACCGCACAGGCTTCCATTACATGCTGCAAGGTATTAATGTAGGTATAAAAACGGACACCAACATCCTGGATATCAAAAACCATAATATCAATATCGGCCAAATCTTCAGCTGTAGGGGTACTATGCTTGCCATAAAGTGAAATGGCTTTAATGCCCGTCTTGGTATCTACATCGTCATTAACGGTAACACCTGCACTTGCATTTCCCCTGAAGCCATGCTCAGGACCAAATATTTTCTGAATTTTAATGCCCCGTGCTAAAAGGCTGTCAACAGAGGTTTGCCCGCCTATAACTGAAGTAGGGTTAACCACCATGCCCACACGTTTGCCTTTTAATAAGGGAAGATATTTTTCGGTTTGCTCGGCACCGGTTTTAATTGCAGATGGTAACTTTGCAGTTTTGATCATCAGTTTTCTATTTCCGGGACTTTTTTTTCCCAGCTCCACCTGATCAAGTGGTTTAGGTTGTCCGCAGGCCGATAGCGCAATTAAACTGGTTAAAGCAAAGCTGATATAATTTTTCATTTTCAGTATATTCTAATCTTCCGTGTTATCGCAAAACAATTTACAGCATATTTTAATTATGCTATTGGTATTTTATTGCTATAACTTAATCATTCATATTTAAAGTTGGTTATTTATTTTTGAAAATGCCATTTTTAAAAAGGAATTGAGCATTTTTGTTACTTACAAATTGATTAAATTGAATTTCGAATATTTCATAGCCGGACGGATAGCCATTAAATCTGAGCGCACCTTTTCAAAACTCATCGTCCGCATTGCAATAGCAGGTGTGATGCTGAGTCTGGCCGTTATGATTCTTTCTATAGCCATTATTAAAGGTTTTAAAACTGAAATCAGAGATAAAGTAAGAGGGTATCTAGGTGATATTCAGATTACCCGTTACGACCTGAATAATTCATTTGAGCATTCCCCATTTGTATTTGATGAAGGAACAAAAAAAATGCTCAAAAACGATCCCGATATTGAATATTATTATCCTTTTGCCACCAAACCCGCCATCCTTTCGGCCAATAATGAAATTGAGGGCATTAATTTTAAAGGAATAGACAAAAACTACAAGTGGGATTATATTAAAAAACACCTGATCAGCGGAACCATCATCAATTTTTCTGACAGTACGGTAGCCATGCAGGAACTGCTTATTTCGAATTATACGGCTAAGCGTTTAAAACTTAAAACAGGCGATGACTTTATCATGTACTTTGTTCAAAACCAGTTGCGTCCACGTAAATTTAAAATTGTAGGTATTTACGATATCGGTGTAGAAGATATTGATAAGGGTTTCGTGCTGGGCAACCTGAATATAATCAAACGACTAAATAATTGGGATGCCAACGAAATTGGGGGTGTCGAAATCAGGATTAAGGATTTTAACAGGCTTAAACCCATTGCCGATAATATTTATGAAAAGCTTCCGCGTAACCTGCGCTCGTATTCTATTGAAGAAAATTTTCCCAATATTTTTACCTGGTTAGGTCTTCTTGATGTAAATACAAAAGTACTTTTAATCCTGATGCTCATTGTAGGTGTAATTAATATGATTACTGCTTTATTGATCATGATTTTGGAAAAAACGAATATGATCGGGATGCTCAAGTCTTTTGGGGCCAGTAACTGGAGCATTATGAAGATTTTCCTTTACAATGCAGCTTATTTAATTGGTATTGGCGTATTACTTGGGAATATCCTTGGTTTGGGGCTTGGTTTTTTACAACAGGCCACTCATATTTTTAAACTTAACCAGGCTTCTTATTTTTTAGCTTATGCACCGATAGAATTTCATTTTATCGACGTACTGTTGCTTAATGTGGTTACGATAGTGGTATGTTTAACGGTTTTGATTATTCCTTCACTATTGATCAGCAAGGTTTCTCCGCTTAAGGCGATCAGGTTTAAATAAGGAAAAAACTTGGGACACCGGACAGATCAATTCCGATGCCCAAGCAAACCTAAACTTAAGCTCTTGTCAACTCAATCTTCACTGTTTGTGTAATGTCACTTTTTTGAAGCTGAGGATATGGTGTGACGTCTATTAATTTTATCGAATAATTTATGCCGTCGATTTTAATGTTTGTTGAACTTTCCAATGTGCCACAAACCCCTTTGCATAAGATAATTTCCTGGTCAATATTGTTGGCTGTCAATCTGAAATGTGCCTGTACACCTCCTTCGCTAATGCATTCAGCATTAATCGGGCAACGGCTATCGCTGATTGATTTTAATAATAGTGTTGATGTACCTATTGATTTTGAGGTATTGATTTTAAAATCGTAATTCGTGGTTGCGGTTTCAGATTTCTTTTCGCATCCAAAAGCAAACACCGACGATACTATAAAGAAGAATATTAATTTTTTCATGGGATTAATTGCTCCTTTTTAAAATGTACTCATAGTCAATGGTGGCGTAAGAGGTAGCCGGAGAAAGGTCTGTTTTCGCACTCAACCTTTTTCTAAGTGTCAAATCTACTCCGCTGCTTCTAATGTCGTATTCGCCGTTTAAAATCATATTCCAATCAAAATCTCCGGTCCAAACGCCCTCATCGGTAAAATATCCGATCTTGTTTTTAAAGGTATAAGTCCCCTTGCCTGCAAATGGCTTTAAGCCGGCATCGGCACCTGGTGTAACATTGAATTTCCCATCCTTTAACGAAATTGAAATTGGCCAGGTTACCGGCACAGACTTAATACTATTCGTAACTACCAGTACTCCAGTATAGTCGCCGTCTGTCAGAACATCAACACGGGTTGGTTTTTTACAACCGAAAGAAAAGCCTAAGACAAATAAGAGGAGGTAGATTTTAACTTTCATACCCCATAAACGAAGTTCAGGATCAAAACGCTACAGCTAAACTGAAATCCATTCTATTCCCTGTGTACTATGGATAAAATCTGTTCTTGGTTCCAGGTTGAGGTAAGGGTAAGTTACTTTGGAAAGGTAGAGCCCCGTTGGGTGCACAGGATCTAATGTTTTAGGTGTTTCGAGGTTAACAAGTAGGTTTTCGAACGCATCAATACTTAATTCACCTTTGCCAACTTTTAAGATTTTGCCCATCAGTATACGGATCATTTTGCTCAGAAAGCGGTTGCTCGCAATATGAAAACGGATCCGGTCGCCTTTACTGTTTACAAATAAACCGGCTTCCATTACATTGCAGATAGTATGTTCGTATTTATTCGGCTGCGTGCAAAAAGCCCTGTAATCTTTGTACTTTGGCAATAGATTTACCGCGTCTTTCATTTTATGCAGGTCGAGCGCCGGTTCCAGGTAAAAAGAACTCTGATTGCTTAAAAAAGGATCTTTATAGGTATGGATAAAATAATCATACTTCCGCTGTACGGCATCAAAGCGGGCATGGGGAAGGCCTTCCATTTTAATGATGTCGAAAACAGCAATGTTTTGCGGCAGTGCTTTATTTAAACGAAAAACCAGATCGAAATCGAACGCAGCCTCAATATCAGCATGAAAAAAAAACTGACTGGCGTGTACATGGGCATCTGTTCTTCCACATCCGATAACCGGGACCGGCTGCTTAAAAATCTGTAGAAGCGCTTTTTCAATAACATCTTGCACACTAATGGCGCCCGGTTGTTTTTGCCAGCCGTTATAATGCTGGCCCTGATAAGCGATGTGGAAGAAGTATCTCATTGTTTTCGGTGCAATTTTACGTAAATTTTAGCAGCGGGAATATTAAATCATACTTTTGTGCCGTAATTTTTAATCATGAATTTAACAACCTGTCCTTGTGGAAGCGGAATGGCTTTTCATCACTGTTGCCAGCCCTATCATTTAAAAACGAAAACAGCGCCAACTGCTGAGGCGCTTATGCGGTCGCGTTATTCGGCTTTTGTAGTGGCCGATGCCGATTATCTTTACGAAACCACTCATAGCAGTAAAAGAAAAAACCACTCAAAAAATGCCTATCTGAACAGTGCCAAAAATACAAAATGGCTAAAGCTCGAGGTAGTTTTTTCGACTTTTGATGAGGTAGAGTTTAAAGCCTATTACCTGAATAAAAAGTTCCAAGCGGAAGTACTGCACGAAAAATCCAATTTCAGGCTGGAAGATGGGAAGTGGTATTATGTGGATGGTGATTTTTACTCATAACAAAAACTCATTAAGGTTATCTGGTGTAATAACTTTGGTTTCTACACCATCATAAGCAGCCAAAAATGTTTTTGGAAATCTTGCCTTAGCTTTTGGGTTCCACTTAATTTCATAAGCATTCATTAAACCGTTTCTTTCTTCGATATAATCTATTTCCTGCTGTGCATGCGTGCGCCAAAAATACTGGTTACAGTTAATTTGATTATATGCGAGAAATTTAACCCTTTCACTGATCACGAAGTTTTCCCAGAGCGCTCCGATATCCTGCCTTAACATAGCCGGACTGAATTGATTAATCACCGCATTTCTGATGCCATTGTCGTAGAAATATATTTTCCGGCTCTTTTTTAGTTCATTTCTTAAATTCCTGCTTAATGATCCTAGTCTGAATACAATAAATGCTTTTTCAAGTAGATCGATATATTTCTCAGTGGTTTGGTTATCCAAGCCGGCTAACTGCCCTAATTCGTTATATGATATTTCATTTCCAACCTGAAAAGCCAATGCCTGGACTAATTTTTCCATTTTATCAGGCTTTTGTATTTTCTCCCAAGTCAGGAGATCTTTATACAGATAACTATCCGATAACTGTTTGAGGCGTATTTCTTCTTCGCCGGGATTGTTAACAATTTCTGGATAGTACCCATAAACAAGGCGTTGGTTTAATAATCTTTTTTCAGTAAGTAAACCATGTTCTTCTATCATTTCTCCGAATGAAAAGGGAAAGAGATTGTATTCCCATTTTCTACCAGTAAGTGGCTCATTAATATGATTGGCCAATTCAAAGGCTGAAGAACCTGTAGCAATTACTTTTACATCTTTAAGCTGATCGATAATCAATTTGATCGATATGCCTATGTTATCAATTCTTTGTGCTTCATCAATCACCAGTGTTTTTGATTTTCCCAAAAGAGAACGCAATAAGGTAGCGGTGGTATTGGAAAGTATGGTTCTGATATCAGCGTCATCGCCGTTCCACCATATTACCGGTTGAGCAAATTTAGGAGATAACTGTTGTAAAAGCGTACTCTTTCCAGCCTGCCTTGGGCCTAAAAGGATGATTGCCTTTTGGTCTTTCAGGTGTTTTTGGATAGAATTGGATATTGCTCTGAAAATCATATTCGCAAATTTAATATAAATTTTGCGATTACATTCGCAAATTTAATATAAATTTTGCGATTTTACTCCTTTTAGCTATAATTTCTTTGCTTCGTTCCAATATACATCCATTTCTGCTAGTGTCATATCGGCTAAAGCTTTTCCGTTTTCTTTTGCCTTGGTTTCGAGGTATTGAAAACGTTTGATAAATTTTTTGTTGGTTTTTTCTAAGGCATTTTCCGGATTGATATTGATGAAACGGGCATAATTGATCAGTGAAAAAAGTACATCCCCAAATTCTGATTCAGATTTTTCTAAATCAATTGCAGTATGATCCAAAACATTAAATTCAGTTTTAAATTCCTGCAGTTCTTCTTCTACTTTCTCCCATACCTGTTTTTTATCTTCCCAATCGAAACCTACTCCACGGGCTTTTTCCTGTATACGGGCAGCCTTAACCAAAGCCGGTAATGAAGAGGGTACACCAGCGAGTACCGATTTATTGCCTTCTTTCAGTTTAATCTGTTCCCAGTTGCGTTTTACATCTTCCTCGTTCTGCACCTCAATATCACCGTAAATATGCGGGTGGCGGTTTACCAGTTTATCGCAAACACCGTTTAAAACATCGGTAATGTTAAAAGCGTTGGTTTCTGAAGCAATTCTCGAATAAAAAACCAGGTGCATCATTACATCACCAAGTTCCTTTTTAATTTCATCCAAATCGCCCTCTAAAATGGCATCGCTCAACTCATAAGTTTCTTCTATGGTTAAATGACGCAAGGTTTCCATTGTCTGTTTTTTATCCCACGGACATTGGGTACGCAATGTATCTAAAACGGTAATTAAGCGCATAAAAGCGTCGGCGGGATCGTTTGCAGTGGCAGGAATGGGGTTGTTAGGCATGTCTTATTATTGAGCTAAATTATCGGATGCTAAAATACCAAACCCAGGCGATTAAGAAAAACTGAAACGGTACCCTGAACCATAAATATTTTAGTCCCGGGCCCGGTTTGTGCAGATTTTCGTAATTGATGCGGTGTTTTGCTGCATAAATATTGGCAGGTAAAATGGCCAGGTAGAAAATAATCAACCCAATTCCAGTGTAATACCGGGTATGGTCTACTGCTAAACCTATGGCAAACAATACCTCCAATATCCCTGTAAAAAGTACAATTTCTATTTTTTTAGGGATAAATAATGGAATCATTGCTGCCATACTCGTTTTAAATTTAAAATGCCCAATGGCAGTAAAAAGCAACATAACGGCCATGGCAATATTGCCTGCAAAAATATTTCCTTTATCAAATGTAGTGTGACTGCCAAATGCCAATAGAGCCACGTATACAAAGAGCAATACAAATAAAGGCTTCATGAAATCACTTTATCAGGTTAAATGCAATTAAAATCGTGGCAATGAACAATATCACCAGGCCCGACAAAAAGATAACATCTGCTGTCTTTTCGAGCCGCTGGCTGGCCGTTTGTTGCCTTCTCATCGAGATAAAGGATAAGATGCAACTGGTCATAAAAAACATTACGGCAGCCACGGCAAACTCATCGATCAGGGAGCCATCTGTAAGCGCAAGCTTTTTTAAAGAAGTAAGTACAATAAAGCAGATTCCCAATAAGTTCGCCGAAGTGCTTAAAATATGCGGTGATCTATTTTCGGCCATCTTAATCTTTTTCTTCTAATTTAATCTTTTTAGTGATCCGGTAAACACGCTTCTTTTTGTCGGGCTTATGCTCTTCGCCCATTAAAATACCCCAGGGTTTTAAGTTGTCTACTCTATCAAAAATTATTTTTAATATGGCCAGGTAAGGGATACACAGGAACATGCCCGATATTCCCCAGATCATTTCGCCAACTACAATGCCGATAAACGCAAATAATGCATTTATTTTTACTTTCGAGCCCACTACTAATGGCATCAGTACATTTCCGTCTATGGCATGAACACCAACAAAAGCAATCAAAACCAAAAGCACTTTGCCCGCACCTGCCGTGGCGAAAGTAATCAGGCAGCTTACTAACAGGGCGAAGAATATTCCTAAATAAGGCACCACATTAAAAATGCCTGCCACCAGGCCGAGCAGAACTGCGTATTTAACACCTAATAAACTCAGTACAGTAATCATTAATACGGTAACAATCAACATTTGCAAGAACAAACCGATGATGTATTTCTTAATGATATATTGGATCTGACTTACAATCTCTGAAACTTTATCTTTGTGTTCTTCACTGAAAACCGAAGTTAAAAAAGTAAATAAAACCCTGCGGTAGTTTAAAATAAAGAAAGTGAACAGGAGTGTGAAACCTAAAAACAATAGGGTAGAAGATAGCGTAGATAAGGTAGTAGCCACAATTGCAGCACTGGTAGCTAAAGCTTTCTCTGTGCTGTCATTTAAATAATCGAGTTGTTTTTGAGAATTTATGCCAAAAGTGTGCGAAATCCATTTCTGGAGTTCGTGATAAGAAACATTAGCTTTCTCTTTAAGTAAAGGCCAATCTGCCCATAAATCGCTCAGTTGATTGCCAAAAAAGTAAATAATACCACTAATTACAGCAATCATCAAAATTACTGAAACCAGGGTGGCTAAACCTCTTTTAAATTTTAGCCTGCGTTCTAAAAAATTACCAACAGGCAATAATAGGATGGCCATTAAAAAAGAGAAAAGCAGGGGAGCCAATAAAGATTGGCCTAAAATGGCGATGTACGTTAAACTGATTAAACAGAAGAGAACCAAAGCCAATTTGGGTAGAAATGATAATTTGTTTTTCATATAATTAAAAGTCCCGTTTAATACAAAATGCCCGAGTAATTTGTTTGATTATTCGGGCATTTAAATATAAGGGATTATTCTTTAATTTCTACTCGCCTGGTCTAAAAGTGAAATGTCTTCGGGCAACAATTTCAGATTTGCAGCATCAGTGAACGATTTTAATTGATTTAAATCGGTAACACTTGCAATTGGTGCCGTAACGGAAGGATGATAAATTAACCAGGCCAGTGCTACCGATGCAGGTTCTACATGATGTTTGTCTGCAACCTGGTCTAATGCATCTAAAATTCTGAAGCCACGTTCATTCAGGAATTTTTTAACGCCACTACCTCTCTGGCTTTTCTGTAAATCATGCTCACTGCGGTATTTTCCGGTTAAAAAGCCGCTGGCTAAAGAATAATAGGTAACTACTGCTAAACCATGATCCAGGCATATTTTTTCGTGCTCCTGTTCAAACTCTTCCCTATTGTAAAGGTTGTAGCCTGGCTGGTAAACCTCATAACGCGGCAAGCTGTGTTCGATAGAATAATGGAGTGATTCTTTTAAGCGGTCGGCAGAAAAATTCGAAGCACCGATCCAGCGGACTTTCCCGGCTTTGATGAGCGTTTCATAAGCACTTAAAGTTTCTTCAACAGGTGTGCTTTCATCATCAAAATGCGAAAAATAAAGGTCGATATAATCAGTTTGTAACCTCGATAAAGAATGTTCTACTTCATTAATGATGTAATCTTTTTTCAGCGATTTACCCTGGCCCATATCTGAGCCAACTTTTGTGGCAATAATTACATCGTGGCGTTTGTTTTGTTTTTTTAACCAGTTACCAATAATGGTTTCTGATTCGCCACCTTTATTACCCGGTACCCATCGCGAATATACATCTGCGGTATCAATAAAATTGAATCCGTTTTCTACAAATTGGTTTAATATTTCAAATGATTTTTGTTCATCGATCGTCCAGCCGAAAACATTTCCCCCGAATACAATGGGTGCTATATTTAAATCGGTTTTTCCTAAAGTTCTTTTTTCCATGGTATGAATGTTAATGATATTTTAACAAAATCTGGGATGCTGTTGTTTTTGCAAGAGATCGAATTATATTAAGATGAGATAAGTATGTTTTTTCGGAAAGCAATCTACTACTCAACCTTATCGTTAATCCTGTTTTCCGCTGTAGCACCGTAGAAAAAACGGAGGCTGCCGCTGCACCCAGGTTTAAATACTTAGGCCGTTTCTGCTATTAACGTTTTTCTGCAAATTGCCAAAACCTTCGGCCCTCAACCTGCTAACCTTCCGCCTTGGTCGCTCTCAACATTTCTCTTTTTCCTGGCGCGCCGGGTAATTTTTCGATGGTAAATCCGCATGCTTTCACTGCTCTTTTCAATTTTCCGGTAATGGCGTAGGTTACAAAGGTACCTCCCCGTTTTAAAAAATTGCAGGCATGTGCTATAATCTCGTCGCTCCACATTTCGGGTTGGTGCTGAACAGAAAAGGCATCGTAATAAATGACATCGAATTTTTGTTCGTTTTTGTATTCGGCGAAGGTTGTATGCTTAATTTCCAGCGTACAAAGTGGAGTTAGCTTCTGGGGTGCTTTTAAAGCATTGGGGTAATTGGTAATAAAACCAGACCAGATGGCTTCAGGAACATAAGCCGAATAAGCTGTTTGTTCAATTAACCCGCTTGTAAGCGGAAAGGCTTCAATACTGGTGTAGTTCAGGTTAATATTGTTTGCCTCGCAATATTCGAAGCTCAGAATAAAATTTAATCCGGTTCCAAAACCAACCTCTAAAATTGAAATTTCTGATCGGTTAGCAGATGCAAATTTCAAACCTGCATCTATAAATACATGTTTGCTTTCTTGCAGCGCACCATGTTTACTATGGTAATGTTCGCCAATGGTTTCGTTATAAAGGGTGTTTGAACCATCGGCAGTAAGCGTTATGATATTCATGGGCTAGGATTTTAAGAATTCTTGGATTTCAAGATCATGGCGCAAATATAGATAAGATATAGGATTAATATGATTTTTTGGGTTGCGGATAAATTAGCCAAAAGATAGGAGAGGAAATTAACCGGTTTTAATCAATCAGAACCCAAACGCCCCGACCTCTTACTTTTCTCTTTCTGCTTTAATCTTTTGTTGTTAGCTTTGGTCTCACCTAAACCCTAAACCCTAAACCCTAAACCCTAAACCCTAAAAATGGATATTGAATCATTCAGAGAATATTGTTTGAGTTTGCCTGGTACCACAGAAGGTATGAAATGGGGGCATTTATGCTTTATGATTGAAGAAAAAATGTATTTCATCATCGCTATTGACGAAGATAACAGTTTCTCTATAAAGTGTGATCCTGAAGAGTTTGATACGTTGACCGCTAGAAATGGAATAAAACAGGCTCATCACATGGCTAAACGACAATGGATTCGTGTTGATAACCTGGAGGTATTTAATGAAACGGAATTGAAAAAAAGAGTTGCCGATTCGAGAGCCATGGTTCTAGCTAAGTTACCAAAAAAAACACAGGCCAAGTACGCTTAAATTTTACAGCGGAGGCACGGAAATATCTTTAATCCAACTTTTTATATCAGTTTCTTTAATGCCATAATATAACCGATGTGCATCCCCTCATGAAAAGGAACAAAGTTTATCGCATCTTCTATTGAATTTAATTTCATGCCATAGCGTTTGTCCCATGGATCGAAGGTTACAAAAATTCCACTGGTATAATCTGTCGCCAAACGGTCCATACTATTTAAAAGAATATCGAAAATTGAAATGATTTCTTCTTTTTCGATAAATTTAACCGGCCTTGTTCCGCTTAAAAACAGGCTGAAATATTTTTCATCAACGGTTACCTTTAAACCCGATCTTACATAACAAAGGTTTTGCTGTGCTGCGGTAAGGTGTGCAATATTCCAGATGATGTTATTATTAAAACCCGTTGGAATTTGATTTAATTGTTCGGTGCTTAAATTTTTTACGAGTTCTAAAACAAATGTTCTGGTCTTTTTTATCTGTGCGATGGTGGCTAATGTATCAGGCATAAGGATTATTGTTTTGGTTCATCCTTTTTTACCTCCTGTTCATTTTTCAACTCTTTCGATTTCATGATGTTGAATTTGTACATTTCTTCAATGCCCACCAGTTTTCTGGTACATTTTTCAATATCTGTACCTTCCTGCCACAAATAAGGCCTGAAACTATAAGTTTTATTTCCATCTAAATTAGCGATAAACTTATCCCATGAACTCCAGCGCAGGCCTTTGTAAAATTTAGAGAGGTCGCTGTCAAAGCAGAAAATAAGAAATTCGCCATAACCTGCACCCAATGGCTGCCAGGTTAAGCTGTTCGGTTCAAGATAATACACATTTTTGATGTCTTTGCCGAGCCCCCCATAATTAATGGCAAAGAAACCACCAACGGCATCATCGGCAATTAAAAGGTAGGGCAAATTATCGCCATATTCTTCAAGCGTTTTTCCTTTGTTCCATTCTGCAACATTACGGTTCAGTTTTTCACTGCCCGAACCTAAAATCCTGATCCAGCCGTTATCGACCAAAATACCACCTGTATTATAAATTACCGATCCTAATGTGGCATAAGTAGTCGTTTGAGTATGATACAGAACCTCTTTTGCCTTAGCCGAATCTACCGGCAATACTTCAACCTTATTTTTGGCAGAATCGATCCATTTCTTTACCAGTGGCCAGGCAGGATCAGTTTTATTGATTAATTTTTCAATACTGATCAATTTATTTTCCTGAGAAAAACCTGTTAAGGAGAATAAAGTTAAACCAAAGATAAAGAGGAAGGTGGCTGGGTTTTTCATTGATGGGATTACTTATGTTTTTTCAAAGATAGAATGATAATTAAGAATTGTAGAAAGGAGATAGATTAATTTTTAATTGTTTTGAAGGACGGTTCGTGGGGACACGAACCAAAGCCCCGAAATTGAATTGATAATTTCGGCCGGTGTCAGATGGTAACATCTGACAGCACACCTAAAAAAAACGTCCCGAAAATAATCGGGACGCTTACAATATAGGGTGATAATAAATAATTGATTTTAAACTATCGAGTGGAAAAGCCTTCAAGCCTCCACCTTCAAGCCTCCACCTTCAAGCCTTCCACCTCAATTTACCACATTCTAATTCTGTCTTCCGGTTTTTTATATAATTTATCGCCAGGCTTAACATCAAAAGCATTATACCATGCATCCATATTTACAGGTGCACCAATGGTACGGTACGGGCCTGGAGAGTGCGGATCCGTTTTAATCAATTGCGCAGCACTTTCTGGTAAAATATTACCTCTCCAAACCTGTGCCCAGGCTAAGAAGAAACGCTGATCAGGTGTAAAACCATCAATTTTTTCATTGCTCTGGCCTTGTTTAGTCATTTTGAAAGCAGTATAAGCAGCATTTAAACCACCTAAATCGCCGATGTTTTCGCCCATCGTTAATTTTCCAATTACATGAATGGTATCCAACACGGTATAAGCATCAAACTGCTCGCCCAAAGCTTTGGTTTTAGCATCGAATTTGGCTTTGTCTTCGGCTGTCCACCAGTTTTTTAAGTTACCGGCTGCATCATACTGACTTCCGCTATCGTCAAAACCATGGCTCATTTCATGTCCGATTACGGCACCAATACCACCATAATTCACGGCATCATCAGCATTTGGATCGAAGAAAGGGAACTGTAAAATTCCGGCAGGGAAAACAATTTCGTTCAGGGTTGGACTGTAATATGCGTTAACGGTTGGAGGCGTCATACCAAAACGTTTGCGATCAACAGGTTTGCCCAACTGATCAACCATTTCATTATAGCTCCAGACACTTGCATTCCGTAAGTTCTGGAAATACGTGTCTTTATTGATGACTAAACCATCGTAGTTTTTCCATTTATCAGGATAACCTACTTTTGGCGTAAATGCATGTAGTTTTGCCAGTGCTTTTTGCTTGGTTTCAGGACTCATCCATTCTAAACCGTTAATCCTGATTTCGAAAGCTTTACGCAGGTTCACAATCATTTGGTTCATGCGCTCCTTAGCCTCTGGTTTGAAATATTTAGCTACGTAAAGCTGACCGAGCAATTCGCCAATGGTACCATCAGTTAATGATGACATGCGCTGCCAGCGCGGGGTTTGTACTTTCTGACCGGTTTGAGCCTGTGTAAAAGCAAAACTCGCCTTAACAAAAGGAGAGCTTAAATTTGATGCCGAACCTTTTAAGATGTTCCATTCCAGATAAGTTTTCCAATCTTCAACCGGAACTGATTTCAGCATACCATCTAAACTCGCCATAAATTTAGGCGAAGAAACTAAAACCGTGTCCTGGTTTTTGATTTTGAATTTAGGCAGATAGGTTGTCCAGTTAATATCAGGTGTTTTTTTGTTCAGTTCAGCAACGGTAAGTTTGTTGTAGGTGGCGTAAGGATCGCGCATTTCTAAACGGCTCATCTGCGCTTCTGCAAACTGTTTTTCGATTTTGTAAACGGTTGCTGCTTTTTGTTTGGCTTCTTCAGGAGAACTTCCTGTTAAAGTAAACAAAGTAACCATGTAGGTATTGTATGCTTCGCGGATTTTAACGCTACGGGCATCATCTTTCAGGTAATAATCACGGTCGGGTAAGGTTGTGCCGCCCTGACCAATGTTAACCATGTATTTATTTACGTTTTTACGGTCCTGGCCAACACCCAAACCAAACATTCCGCCGCCTAAACCATTGGTTCTCATATAAGCCACCTGATCTAAAACGCCTGGAATATCTTTAATCAGTTTTATTTTAGCCAGATCAGCTTTTATTGGCGTGTAACCCAGTTTTTCGATGGTTGCGCTATCCATAGCAGCCGTGTAAAAATCGCCTACCCTGCGTTTTACAGAACCGGCAGGTGCAGATTTGTCTGCAGCAGCTTCTTCAACCAAAGATTTTACTGCATTGATATTGAAATCACGAAGCTCATTAAATGAACCCCAGCGTGTTTCTTTGGCAGGAACAGGATTGTTTTTTACCCACGTACCACTTGCGTAGGTATAGAAATCATCACCTGGCTTAACGGATAAATCCATGTTTGCAGGATCGATAAATTTTTTTGTTTGAGCATTTGCAGAAAAGCCAGCAGCGACTATACCCAGCGCCGCAAAATATCTTTTCAAATTTTGGTATTTCATTCGCTTAATAAGTTAGTATTATGCTGCGAAATTTATGAAATACAAATCAATACTAAGGCAATATATTAAGAATATTACTTGTTAAACCAATAGTAGATTTTTGCTAAACCGAGCCGTCTCATCAATTCAGATGCCGAAAATGGAATTTTTATAGATTTCATGATTTTTAAATCTTTTTATACAGTATTAACATTTTTTAACAAATTTTATTGTGCGGCTGTAAAAATTATTGCTATTAAGAATGATTCGGAATAAACCATTTAATTTTCCATAAATTTGAAATACTTATCCAGACCTTAAAGGTTTTTAAACCAGCAAGGTTCAATGGATAATTAAAAAAATAATGTCTTAGTATACAATATAATGAGTCACTCCCACGATAAAGAAGATAGCTGCTGCAATAGTAAACCGCATCCTGCACAAAAACATAATCATGATCACGGACATTCCCACGATGATGGCGATGATCATGACCACGATCATGGTGGTGATCCATCATCCTTTAAAACGTACCTGCCCGCCATCGTTACACTTGCAATGCTGCTGATCGGGATTGCTTTTGATAATCTTTTTAACATTCCTGCATTTCAGACCATCAGGCCGTATTGGTATATTGTAGCATATTTACCGGTAGGTATTCCGGTTTTAAAAGAAGTTTGGGAAACTTTCAAGGCAAAAGATTTTTTTACCGAGTTTTCGCTAATGTCTGTCGCCACAATTGGCGCTTTTGCAATTGAACAATATCCTGAGGGTGTAACAGTAATGCTTTTTTATACCATTGGCGAGTTGTTTCAAATGGCAGCTGTAAACCGGGCAAAAAGAAATATCAAAGCCCTTCTTGATGTGCGTGCCGATGTAGCTCATGTATTCCGTAATGGAAAATATGAGACAATTAACCCCGAAAAGGTAGAAATAGGCGAAACCATTCAGGTTAAAGCAGGAGAAAAAATCCCTCTCGACGGTGAGCTGATCAGTGACAAAAGCAGCTTTAACACTGCGGCTTTAACCGGTGAGAGTAAACCCCGAACCATTAATAAAGGCGAAGCCATTTTAGCTGGAATGCTTAATTTAGATAAGGTAATTGAGGTAAAAGTAAGCAAAGCTTTTGCTGATAGTGCCCTGTCGCGCATATTGGAGATGGTTCAGAATGCCACTACCCGCAAAGCCAAAACCGAACTTTTTATCCGCAAGTTTGCCAAAATATATACGCCGATTGTTTTCTTTCTGGCATTGGCACTGGTTACCGTTCCGATTTTGGTTTTAGGTAATGACTACCACTTCCAAACCTGGTTATACCGTTCACTGGTTTTCCTGGTTATATCTTGCCCTTGTGCACTGGTAATTTCTATTCCATTGGGTTATTTTGGCGGAATTGGTGCAGCCTCTGCAAATGGAATTTTGTTTAAAGGTTCTAATTTTCTGGATCTCATTACCAAACTCGATACCGTGGTAATGGACAAGACAGGTACCTTAACTAAAGGCGTCTTTAGTGTGCAGCAGGTAGAAAGCAGCATGGATGAACAGGAATTTTTAAATCTGTTAACTGCTGTAGAGGCAAAATCAACACATCCCATTGCTAAGGCCATTGTAGTGTATGCCGGCGAAAAGGAAATCCATCCTGCAGAAAATATCGATGAGATAGCCGGGATGGGTTTAAAAGGATGGGTAAATGGCAAAGAAGTTTTAGCAGGTAATGTTAAATTACTGGAGAAATTTAACATTGGTTTTGATGCCGCAATCAAAAATATAGAAGAGAGTATTGTTGTGGTTGCGGTTGACCAGCAATACGCGGGTTATGTTTTAATTGCCGACGAAGCAAAAGAAGATGCTGCAGAAGCCGTTAAACAGCTGCATGAAAATGGAATAAAACAAGTGGTGATGTTGAGCGGCGATAAGACTACCATTGTTAAAAAAGTGGCTTCAAATTTAGGTATCGATACTTATTATGGCGATTTACTGCCCGAAGATAAAGTAGCCCGTTTAGAAGACATTAAAAAAGATAGAACAAGGGTTGTAGCTTTTGTGGGCGATGGCATAAATGATACTCCTGTTCTGGCCATGAGCGATATTGGAATTGCAATGGGGGCCATGGGAAGCGATGCAGCGATTGAAACGGCAGATGTAGTGATACAGACCGATCAGCCATCAAAAATTGCTACAGCGATAAAAATCGGCAAGGCAACGAAGAGCGTTGTGATCCAGAACATTGTACTGGCATTTGCCGTAAAAGCAATTGTCTTAATTTTAGGTGCCGGGGGCATAGCAACCATGTGGGAAGCTGTTTTTGCCGATGTAGGGGTGGCCTTGCTAGCGATATTAAATGCTGTTCGGATTCAGAAAATGAAGTTCTAGTACATGTTGATTTTATCATTAAGGAATTAAGATCGTTAAGAAATTAATAATGTGAGTTTAACTTCTTAATGGTGAATAAAATATATGTTTAAAACCGGTAAATATATTACTATAAAAATTAGTATATTTGATTATGTCTGAACCTGTTCCATATCCGGTTTTAAACGATGATGAGCCTGTTAGGCAGTTTAATGAACTTGATGCATCATTAACATATAGCTATTCTAACTATTTAAACTGGCTTTTTCCGGAAAGAGTGGAACTAATTAAAGGTAAGATCTTTAAAATGAGCCCTGCGCCATCAAGGGTGCACCAGGAGGTTGCCGGTAATATTTTCTTGAAACTCGGTAATTTTCTGAACGGCAAACCATGTAAAGTTTATTCTGCTCCGTTCGATGTACGCTTTCCAAAAGAGAGTAAAGCCGATAAAGATGTGTATACGGTTTTGCAACCAGATATTTGCGTAGTTTGTGATAAAAGTAAGCTCGATGACCGGGGCTGCATAGGTGCTCCTGATATTGTAGTCGAGATTTTATCGCCGGGTAATACCAAAACGGAGCTTCTGCATAAATACCGCATTTACGAAGAATTTGGCGTAAAAGAATACTGGGTGGTAAGCCAAAGCGATCAGAGCATACTCATTTACACCCTTGATGATTCGGGCAAATTTCAGCCTTCTAAAATATTTACTTTCAGCGAGAAAATAAGCTCTTCGGTTTTACCCGGTTTTGAACTCTTTTTAAACGATGTTTTTGAAGACTTACATTAATTAATGTTGCTTTTCAGTATAGCTAACCTTGTTCAAAAATACAATTGCAGTTAATACCCAAATCAGCACAAAATTATATTCTACGCCGTTTCTTCCGCCACCAACTACAAACCAGCCTTCTTTAAAGTGCACCATTATAATGCCCATAACTAAAACAAATATGGTGGCAAAACAGGCCAGGCGAATGTACCGGTTAAAAATCAGCAATATGGCACAAAGCACATGCGAGAGTTTAATACTCCAGGCAATGGCCACACCAAAAGGATTAAAGCCAATCTTGTTCAGGTATAAATTTCCAAAGTCATTAATACCGCCGTCAAACATGCCCAATACGCTGTGCGATAATAATACAATGGCCATAACCAAACGTAAAATGGCATAGCCAATTTTGAAATTTTTAGTGTTCATGTTTACTGGTGCAGCATTTACCAAAGGAACCCGCGATAAAACTAAATTACAAAAAGTATTTCCAAACCAAAAGTAGCCAGGCCCTGGTTTGGTAAAAAGATGGGAAAATGTACATCATCTATATGAAATCATGTAATGTTTTGGGGCTTTAGTCTTTCCGTTTTCCACTTTGGTCTTTCAGCTTAAATAGCTATTTTTGGACTTTTAATACATTCATGAGCATATCCACCAAGTACAATCCTGCAGAAACAGAAGATAAATGGTATAGCTATTGGCTATCTAAAAAGTTTTTCCACTCAGAACCTGATGAACGCGAACCTTACACTATTGTAATTCCGCCGCCAAACGTCACGGGTGTACTGCATATGGGGCATATGCTCAATAATACCATTCAGGACGTATTGATCCGTAAAGCCCGTATGCAAGGCAAAAATGCATGTTGGGTACCAGGAACCGACCACGCCTCTATTGCGACCGAAGCAAAGGTTGTGGCGATGCTAAAAGAGCAGGGCATTAATAAAAAAGATCTTTCACGTGAAGAATTTTTGAAATATGCCTGGGAGTGGAAAGAAAAATACGGGGGTATTATTTTAGAACAGCTAAAAAAACTGGGCGCAAGCTGCGATTGGGACCGTACCCGTTTCACGATGGAGGATGATCTTTCTGAGGCGGTGATCGATTCGTTTATCCACCTCTACAAAAAAGGTTGGATTTACCGTGGTATCCGTATGGTAAACTGGGATCCGGCCGGTAAAACCGCGGTTTCTGATGAAGAGGTAATCCGTAAGGAAGTAAACCAGAAATTATATTACATTAAATACCTGATTTCGGGAACTGATGATCAGTTTTTAACGATAGCTACAACACGGCCTGAAACGATTATGGCAGATGCCGCAATCTGTATCAATCCGAACGATGAACGTTTTACGCACTTAAAAGGCAAAAAAGTTTTCGTGCCTTTGGTTAACCACGAAATTCCGGTTATTGAAGATGAATATGTAGATATCGAATTTGGTACAGGTTGTTTAAAAGTTACGCCAGCACATGATTTGAACGATTATGAGCTGGGTGTTAAACACAATTTGCCTGTTACTGATATCTTAAATGATGATGGAACTTTAAATGAACTGGCCGTTATTTTAGTAGGCGAAGACAGGTTTGTTGCGCGTAAAAAAATTGCCAAAATGTTGGAAGAGGCCGGCCACCTGGATAAAGTGGAGGATTATAAATCGCAGGTTGGTTTTTCTGAACGTACCGATGCTGCCATTGAACCAAAACTTTCTATGCAGTGGTTTGTAAAGATGAAAGAAATGGCACAGCCTGCCCTGGATGATGTGTTGAACGGAGAGGTAAACCTGATCCCGAATAAATTTGAAAATACCTACCGCCACTGGATGGAAAATGTACGCGATTGGAACATTAGCCGTCAGTTATGGTGGGGACAAAGAATTCCGGCCTGGTATGATGATAAAGGAAATTGGGTGGTTGCCAAAACCAAAGATGAAGCATTAGAAGAATTCTGGAAGAAAAAACATCTTGATGAAAATTGTACTGAAGCTGAAAAAACAGGATTCAAACATCAGTTAGCGCCGTTTTTGAGGCAGGATGATGATGTGATGGATACCTGGTTCTCTTCATGGTTATGGCCGATTTCGGTTTTTGATGGCTTTAAAAATCCTGAAAATAAAGATATCAACTATTATTATCCAACAAATGATCTGGTTACTGCCCCCGAAATCCTGTTTTTCTGGGTGGCCCGTATGATTATGGCCGGCCATGAATTTATGGGCAAAAAACCATTTACCAATGTATATTTAACGGGGATAGTACGCGATAAACTGGGACGTAAAATGTCTAAATCGCTGGGGAACTCACCTGACCCGATTGCATTGATTGAAAAATATGGTGCTGATGCGGTTCGTGTGGGGATGTTAATGTCGTCACCAGCCGGTAACGATTTAATGTTTGATGAAGCTTATTGTGAGCAGGGGCGTAATTTTGCCAGTAAAATATGGAATGCCTTCCGTTTGGTAAAAGGATGGCAGGTTGATGAAAACCTGGCGAATCCGAATACCCAGGCCATTTTGTGGTTCGAAAACCGCTTTAATGAGGCATTAGTAGAAATTGAAGCCAACTTTAAGCAATACAGGCTGTCTGAAGCATTAATGATTACTTATAAGTTGGTTTGGGATGATTTCTGTGCCTGGTATTTAGAAATGGTTAAACCTGCTTACCAGCAGCCAATTGATGCAGAGAGTTATCAGGGAACAATTGCATTCTTCGAAAATATCATCAAGTTACTTCATCCGAATATGCCTTTCATTACTGAAGAATTATGGCATGATGATCTGTTTGCTGAACGTGGTGAGATGGATTGCTGTATTGTGGCCGAGTTCCCTAAAGGCGGAACTTTTGATGAGCAATTATTGAAAGATGCAGAGGTAATTAAAACCGTTGTAGCCGAAATTAGAAATGTAAGGAACCAGAAACAGATTTCGCCTAAAGAAGCGTTGCCTTTAAGTATCAAAATAAACTCTGATCTTGATTATGAAAAATGGTTAAACATTGTTTTCAAACTGGCCAATGTATCAGAAGCTGAAATTGTAAACGATAAAATTGTTGGTGCAACTGCTTTTATGGCCGGTAAAGATGAATTCTTTATCCCGCTAACTGAAAATGTTGATTTAGAAGCAGAGCGCGAACGTTTAAATGCCGATTTGATTTATCTGCAGGGTTTTTTAAAATCAGTTGATTCTAAACTAAGCAATGAACGTTTCGTGCAGAATGCAAAACCAGAAGTGATCGCCAACGAACGCAACAAAAAAGCCGATGCTGAGGCGAAAATCAGAATTATTGAAGAAAGTTTAGCGGTTTTAGGCTAATAATAATCTCACAGACCTGTAAGGTTTTTAAAACCTTACAGGTCTTTAATTAAAAAATATGATACGCTCTCAGAATTTATTATGCATTTTTTCCTGCCTGTTATTATTTATTGTTTCCTGTAAGAAAGAAGGCGATAAAGAAGAGGTACTGAAATATCCCATTTCCTTAACTTACAAATCTTACAGTAAGGGAAAAATGAGGATGTGGACAATGAATGGCGAGGTGCTGGATCAACAAAAAATAGCAAATTTTGCAGGAAATGCCTTTGCTAATTCATTTGATGCCAATTTTTATCAGATAAAATTTACTAAACCCGATTCTGCAGAGATTAGATATCCACCTGCATTAGATGGATTTTGGACTTACAAAGTTAAGGATTCTGCTAATATTGATTTTAAAGGTGATGTTCATCTGTTTCATGGAATGGTGTTTGGAAACCAAGCTACGCTTGATCGGTCTTTTCTAATATATAGAACCAGCATTTATACACAACCTGTGAGGGTAATCAATCAACCAACATCAATTCCTCCCATTATTTACAGAGCAGATTTAGGATTTAAAGCCACGGGGAATAAAAAAGCCCTTACGATCTCTGGTTATCTTTATAAATTGCGTCTGTATAACAGAGCTGCTATTTTTAGCGGTCACATGTTCGGTGATTTTAACGAGCGATTTTTAAACGAATTACAAGATCGTGATACTTTAGTTGTGCAGTTGACCAAAAATAATTGGGCGCTGTAAAATATTCTATCAACTTTAAAAAACTTTTGTACTTGGAAAAGAGGCCATATACTGAGTTGTAATGCCGTTCGAATTTATCACGATAAGCTCAGCCTGTACTGAGCTTGACGAAGTATCGAAACGTTTTGCGAGATATTTTAATAGCTCCCTCTACGAACTGTTATGATGTTATTTTGCAAATTGTTATTAATCAATGTTTTAACTATTTTTGCATTCCGTCCAGCCAGACCCCAGCACAGTATCCCCGTTCTATTTAAATCCGGCCTAACAAATTTTTCGGACTGCACTTTCATAGCCATACCACCGGCTTTAATAGAAAAATTTTCAGCCGGCGATTTTTGGTTCTTTTTGACGGCAAAAAGAAGGAGCCCATCGGCGGCGGCGAGCCGAGGCAAGACTGTGCTGTAAGGCCAAAGAAATTAATCATAGGTCACTCATATTGATTTTTATATAATAAATCATTCCTCTAGGATGATAATTCTATATTCGTGATATAACTCTTTTTGTTTAGTAGTTATTAAAATTATCTCATTAGGATAAATTATTTCAAACGTTTTCCTTGATTTCAATAAAATATATTATAGCCTAAAATACAGGCTTCTTAGCTATTTATTTAAGGTTAATGCAGTTGTGAGCGATTATTTTATTGTAAGGTTTCAAAAATATTACTTGCTAAAATTTAAGGTTTATTTTTATTAACCATATTTTAGGTTTTATTAAAATGGTTTGCTTAATAGCGAACCAGTTAACTGATAATCTAACCTGATATCCCAAATGGAAAATTCCAGAAGAAAATTTATTAAACAATCGGCAATATTTGCTGCGGCAACTTATGCGGGTACCATGGGCATGAGTGCTAAAAGTTATGGCCGTATTATCGGTGCAAATGATAGGGTACGTGTTGGTGTTGTTGGGTTTTCTGATCGTTTTAGAGAAACACTTTTGCCTTGTTTTTTGAACCACAACAAAGAACTGAACTTCGATATTGTTGGACTTTCCGACCTTTGGAACTACCGTAGAGATTTAGGAATTGCCCACTTAAAAAGTAAATTCGGCCATGACATTAAAGCCTGCCGTAACAACGATGAGCTTTATGCTACAAAAGATCTTGATGCTGTAATTATCAGCACTGCCGATTTTCAGCATGCCCTTCACACCATCGAGGCGGTAAAGGCCAATTGTGATGCTTATGTAGAAAAACCTTTTGCTGAGACCATGGACGATGCCAAAGCCGCATTTAAAGCAGTTAAGGCAAGCAAGCAAATTGTACA
Source organism: Sphingobacteriaceae bacterium (assembly GCA_017745075.1). Classification (GTDB taxonomy): domain Bacteria; phylum Bacteroidota; class Bacteroidia; order Sphingobacteriales; family Sphingobacteriaceae; genus Pedobacter. The sequence goes on from JAGIAD010000014.1 coordinate 116,785, forward strand.
AATTGGCTCGCAGAGGAGGAGCGGAGAGAATTATATCAATGCAGCAAAATTTATACAGGATGGAAAATTTGGCCCAATCACTGCGGTAGATTTAGTTTGGAATGTAAACCAGCCGGGCCGGTGGCGCAGACCAGATTTAGTGGCTAAATTAAAAGAAGAAGATATAGACTGGAAACGTTTCTTACTCAACCGCCCTGTTGAAGCCTTCGATCCGAGAAAATATCTGGAGTACAGGTTGTTCTGGCCCTATTCTTCAGGCATGCCAGGCCAATGGATGTCGCACCAGATTGATACCGTGCATTGGTTTACCAATTTAAAACATCCGCGCAGTGTAGTGGCAAACGGCGGCATTTACACCTGGAAAGATGGCCGTAGAAACTGGGATACCATGGTAGCGGTATTCGATTATGGTCAGCCGGATACAACCGACGGTTTCCAGGTTACTTTCACTTCGAGGATGCAGAACAGTGTAGGCGATGTTGGCGAGGTTTATTATTCAAACGGCGGAGAGCTGAACCTGATTACGAACAAAGTATCGCCAAAAGGTGGTTTAAGGGAAAAAGAAGCTGCAGCCATGGGCTTAAAAGCCAATCTTCTGCCCGAATTTGATTTAAGCAAAACTGAAATTAAAACGGCTACAGGAGCCAGTATGGGCGGTGATGGATTAACCTCTGGCCACATGCGTAACTGGATGGAATGTGTACGAAGCCGTAAAACGCCTAATGCCCCTGTTGAAGCAGGTTATTCGCACTCTATTGCCAATATCATGACCAATGCTGCAGTACGCACGGGCGCAAAAGCAATTTTCGACGAAAACAGACAGGAAGTAATCGCAAACGGAAAAGTATTTAAATATTAATAATAACGTATCATCAATGCGGGAACGAAGCAAGCTGCTCGGCAAAAAGATTACAGCATGGTTCCTCCCCAACAACCGACAACAAGAAAAAACAACCATGTTAAAATTAAAAAGATACAGCATTCTGGCATTTTCGCTAATCACTTTATCAGCCACCGCCCAAAAAGCAAAACCTTTATTTGACGGTAAAACGCTTACCGGATGGAAAGCCGTTGCAGGTGCTGCTCCGTACAAGGCCGAAGATGGAATGATTGTTGGAACAATGACCAAAGGCACACCAAATTCATTCCTGATCACCGAAAAAGAGTATGGCGATTTCATTTTAGAACTGGATGTGAAACTGGAAGGCGAAACCACCAATTCGGGTATACAAACCCGCAGTCATATTAAACCCGAAGGAAATAACGGTAAAGGATTGGTTTTTGGCAGGCAGGTAGAAATAGATCCTACACCACGGGCGTGGACAGGTGGAATTTACGATGAAGCCAGAAGATTATGGCTTTACCCTTTAGAACTTAACCCATCTGCAAAACCATTGTATAAAAAGAATGAGTTTAACCATTACAGAATTGAATGTATTGGTAACGAAACTAAAACCTGGGTAAATGGAAGCCCTGTTGCTTATGTGATCGATACCTTAGATAAAACCGGATTTATTGGCTTGCAGGTTCATGGCATTGGCAATAACCTCGATAATGATGGCAAGAAGGTTTATTTCAAAAACATCAATATTCAAACAGAAGGATTAAAAGCCAAAGCATTTCCTAAAGGGATTTATACGGTTAACCTCACACCGAATACATTATCGGCCTACGAAAAATCAGAAGGTTATAAACTATTATTTGATGGTAAAAGCAATGCGGGGTGGATAGGAGCTTATAAAACTGCTTTCCCTGCCAAAGGATGGAAAATTGCCGATGGTGTAATTAGCGTAGAACCTTCGGGTGGTGCAGAATCAACCAATGGCGGCGATATTGTAACCAAAGATGAGTATGCTGCTTTTGACTTATCGTTCGAGTTTAAATTAACCCCGGGTGCAAATAGCGGAGTGAAATACTTCGTTACCTTAAGCGAAAAAAATACGGGTTCTGCCATCGGACTTGAGTATCAGGTTTTAGATGATGTATTACATCCGGATGCAAAATTAGGCAGAGATGGTAACCGTACTTTAGCCTCTTTATACGATTTAATTACGGCTAAAAAAGAAGCCCGTTACCTGCGCCCAATCGGCAGCTGGAACAATGGCCGTGTGGTGGTTTATCCAAATAACAAAGTAGAACATTATTTAAACGGGGTTAAAGTGTTAGAATACACACGGGGATCTGAGGAATTTAAAAAATTGGTTGCTATCAGTAAATACAAAGATTGGAAAAACTTTGGCGAAGCACCGAAAGGACATATCCTGCTGCAGGATCATGGCAATAAAGTAGATTTCAGGACGATTAAAATTAAAACTTTATAAGTTTTTGATTTGAAAATAAGTGTAATAGAATACCTTGGTAATTTAACCACAGATGTACACAGATTAACACAGATCTTATCTGTGTGCATCCTTTTCATCTGTGGTTAATGTTTTTATCTGTAAAGAAATAAAAAATTATAATATAGCTATATCATGCATCGTCGATCTTTTGTTAAAACATCTGCATTAGTAGGCTCTGGTTTACTTTTGGGCAATCAGGGTTTCGCAAATTTAGTAGCTGATGAAATCATTAACGTGGCCATGATTGGCTGTGGCGATCGCGGTAAAGGTGTTTTGTCGGTAATTAAATCAATGCCTGCAAAATATAAAATTAAAGCCTATTGCGATTTACTCGATTTCAGGCTTAAGGAAACCGAAAAGTATGTTCCTGCTGATGCGAAAGCCATAAAAGATTACCATAAAGTTTTAGACGATAAAACCATCCACGCAGTTTTTATAGCTACACCTTTAAGTGAGCATTTCAGCATTGCAAAAGATGCGGTGCTGGCCGGTAAACATGTGTATGTAGAAAAAACCATGACTTATAATATAACCCAGGCACTTGAACTTAAAAAACTGGTTAAACAATATCCCAACCAGGTTTTTCAGGTAGGGTATCAATACCGTTATTCACCGCTGTATTTTAAGGTGAAAGACATGATACAAAGTGGCTATTTGGGTAAAGTTAGCCAGATCGATTGCCGTTGGGACCGTAATGGCAATTGGCGCAGGGCTGTTCCCGATCCGGCTTTAGAGCGCAAAATCAACTGGCGCATGTACAAGGAGTATTCAGGCGGTTTAGCTGCTGAACTGCTCTCGCACCAGATCGATTTTATCAACTGGGCTTTCGAAACGCAGCCCGATGAAATTATGGGTTCGGGTGGAATTGATATTTTTAAGGATGGCCGCGAAACTTATGATAACATACAGGCCATTCTGCGGTATAACAAAAAAGGTATGATCGGCAACTTTGGGGCTACCTGTGGTAATGCACACGATGGTTACCTGTTTAAAATAAAGGGTACCAAAGGTTCGGTTTCTTTACTCACCAACACAGGCTTATTTTATCCTGAAGAGAGTACCAAAAAAGATCTGGGTATTGTGGATGGGGTAACCGGGGCGACAAAAATAGTGGTCAATAAAGATGGTGGAATCCCTATTTTGGATAAGGCTACTATTGATGGTACAAATTATGCCCTCGATGAATTTTATAAATCAATCACCACCAAAAAGGAGCCTGCATCGAATATCAATACCGGAACGCAGGCGGCTATATGCGTGGCCATGTGTAATGAGGCGATTTATAGTGGTAATAAGCAGGTTTGGAAGACGGAATATGATGTATAAAGTAATGCTGGCATTTTAAGATTTCTTGCCATTAGCAATTACGTAGGCATATTTGATATGTGGTTTTTTTAAGCGTTATGCTAGCCTGCTTTAATAATACGCAGGTTTTACCGAAGAGCTCCCGTCGATCCCAAGTGGCAGGAAATCAAAAAACAGGTGCAGAATAGAACAAATAGCACTACCAAACCTTAAACGCAGTGGTTTTGTGTTCATAAGCGATGAATTGAAACTTTAATGCGAATTGAACACAAAACAAAGTGCCGCTGTTTTTTGATGAGCGGGGGTGGTGAAGAGCCACATTGCAGGATTGACAAAGCGTTTTGGGTACTTTGGCGCTCCAAAATGCGCAGCATTCTTGAGCACAATTGAAAAAACTAACAACTGCGAAAAACTACCATGCCCCGCGGCAAAGAGCGGAAAAAAATATTAATTGATCTCCAAACTATATTTTAGGTTTCGGTTGGTGGGATACCAAACGATAGATGAAAATCTGTTCAGGTAGATCTCTCCATTCCGTTGCACTTCAGTCGAGATGACGAAATTTCTATTTGAATCTTCACTGATTAGCTTGTTCAAAGCATAGTCAAGGTATTCTATAAGCTAAGATTTGTAATTTTATTGTTCTGATCCAATAGCGATCAGGTGCGGTGAAAAAGCCAAGATGTTGTGCAGCAAACCTTACTTTTTGGAAAGCAATTGTTGTGCCCTGTTTTAAAGTTCGTTCCTGCTTTTTGCTTCAATCTTTTTTGTGCTTTAGCCACACTCGGGGCTACAAAAAAGGATTTCCACGTCAATCAGGTTTAGAGAGCAAGAATAGTGCTGCTGCTGAGGGTTGAATAATAAAGATCCTTCACTACGTTCAGGATGACAAAATATGGCATTATAATTCCAGGTAAGCTGGTATTTCCTGTACGAAATTAAAGCTGCCTTTTTCTGCATCCATCTTTGCATAAACATGTTGCAAGCCATTGGTCAAAACGATCCACCTGGCCTGGTGTATGGAATTGTATCGGGATGCCTGATCGAAAACCGATGCGGTAATCTTAACTTTTGGGGCCTTACATTCAATCAACATCAGCTTTTCGCCAGCGCTGTTGTAAACCAAAATATCGCTGCGTTTTTGTAACTGGTTTAACACCAAACCACCTTCAATCTGGATCAGGCTGCGCGGGAATTTCTTTTCCAAAATCAGGTTCTGTATAAAATGCTGGCGTACCCATTCTTCGGGCGTAAGTACCAGGTGCTTTTTCCTCAACTCATCGAAAATAAAAATCACATTATCCTTTCTCGTAATTTTAAAAGGGTAAGGTGGCAGGTTAAGTGGGGTAGGGTTAAATATTTCAGTTTTCAATTTACAGTTGACGGTTTACAGTCGGTAGTTTTCAGCTGACAGTTTGCAATTAACAGCTAACAATGCAACAATAAAACAATTATTACGGCTTCAAAGTTAGTTAATTTTGGAATATGCTAAAGTCTGCTATCTCAAATTTCACGTCTAACCTCTCATGTCTCACATCTAATCTCTCAAATCTCACATCTAACTCATCACGCCCCTTAATTTATAAACATTTACCCGAATCCTTAAACCTAAATCGTAATTTTACTGGCCATGACTGCTGCCGAAATTATTAAAGATATTAAAGCCAGAAAATTCAAACCTGTGTATTTGCTGCACGGCGAAGAATCATACTATATCGATCAGGTAACCGATTACATCGAAGATAAGTTGTTGAGTGATGCCGAAAAAGGCTTCAACCAGACGGTTTTATATGGCAAAGATACCGATATGGCAACGGTTTTGGGTGCTGCCAAGCGTTACCCAATGATGTCTGATTACCAGGTGGTGATTGTTAAAGAAGCACAGGATTTAAAATGGGGAAAGGAAGACAGTTCGAAAGAAGGCGAATTTGTACTCAACTATTTCGAAAAACCTTTACCCAGCACCATTTTGGTACTCGCCTACAAGTATGCCAATTTCGATAAGCGTAAGAAGGTTTACAAAGCCATTAGCAAAAGCGGGTTAATTTTTCAGTCAGATCCGGTGCGCGATTACAAACTGGTGCCCTGGATAGAAGAATTTATTAAAGAAAAAGGTTATAAAATTGATCAGCAGGCATCAGCTCTGATGGCGGAGTATCTGGGTACTGATTTATCCAAAATCGCCAACGAGATCGAAAAACTGATGCTCAATGTTCCGAAAGAGGTAACCATTAATGCCGATCTGGTTCAGAAAAACATCGGTATCAGTAAAGAATATAACGTTTTCGAGCTGCAGAAAGCACTGGCCGTCCGCGATGTACTAAAATGTAATAAAATTATCAATTACTTTGCCAGCAATCCGAAGGCTAATCCAACAGTAATGGTTTTGGCTAATTTAGGTGGTTATTTTACTAAACTTCTCAAATACCATTATATCCCCAATAAGGCCGATGCCGCTTCAGCACTGGGCGTGCCTCCGTTCTTTATCAAAGATTATGAGGTAGCGGCAAGAAATTACAACACCGGAAAAGTTTTCCAGGTAATTGGTTTACTTCGCGAATATGATTTAAAAAGTAAAGGATTGGACAGCACCGGCAATGTTGATGATGGAGAGCTCTTAAAAGAACTTGTTTTCAAGATCGTTCACTAATTTTTTCTGGCTACGATTTTATTATCCATCAAACGTTTGCGTAAATTTTAGGAGTTTTTTTGTGATTTAATATCATTATTTTAGAAATCAATACCTCATCAACAGGTGTTACCCATTTCTAAACAAACAAATGAAAACTAAAATTACTATCGTTTTATTACTCCTGTGCTTTTCTGTCAGCAGTTTTGCACAATCCTTAAAACCCTACAATCTTTCCTTTCCAAAACTCGCTAACAGGTGGGATGAAGCCATGCCCCTGGGTAATGGTATGTTAGGTGTTTTAATCTGGGAAAAGAACAATAAACTCCGCCTTTCATTAGATCGTGCCGACCTATGGGATGAACGTAAAGCATTGGATATCAAAAAGCTTAATTTTAAGTGGGTAGAAGAGCAGGTTCACCAAAATAATTATGGCGCTGTTCAGAAACTTGGCGATGAACCTTACGATAGCAGTCCGTACCCAACCAAACTACCGGCTGCAGCAATGGAATTTGATATGGCTAAGCTAGGTAAAGTATTATCGAACGAATTGGATATAGAAACGGCCTTAAATACGGTAAAATTCGAAAATGGTACTGTTTTTAACTGTTATATCCATGCGGCTAAACAAGAAGGTTATTTTAGCTTTAAAAACCTTAAATCTGCCGCAGTTTTACCGGCTTTAATTGTACATAATTATGCAAATGGACAAATTGAAAAGGGAGACAACAGTCATGCAGGAGAAGGTTTACAGAAACTGGGCTACCAAAAGGGAACCGTTACCCATACTGCAAATAGCATCCGTTATCATCAGCCTACTTATCAGGGACATTATTATGAAGTGTTGGTGCAATGGAGAAAGCTGCCGGATGGAAATATAATCGGTTCATGGACCATCAGCAATGATCGGGTGGCCACATTAGCGCTTATTTCTGCAACAGCAAAGGAGCCCACGGGTTGGGATACACATGTTAAATGGTGGAAAGATTTTTGGAGTAAATCGAATATTTCGGTTCCGGATCAGCTCATCCAAAAACAATACTATCTAGAAATGTACAAGTTAGGGTGTGTAGCCAGAAAAGGCGCACCAGCCATTACCCTACAGGCGGTTTGGACCGCAGATAATGGTAGTTTGCCCCCATGGAAAGGCGATTTTCATAACGATTTAAACACCCAGTTGAGTTATTGGCCAACTTATACTGCCAACCACCTGGCAGAGGGGGCTACTTTTACCGATTGGTTATGGAATATCAGAGAAAAGAACCTTGATTATACCAGGCAATATTTTGGTGTTAACGGCTTAAATGTGCCAGGTGTGGTTACTTTAAATGGCGATCCGATGGGCGGATGGATCCAGTATTCGCTTTCGCCAACTGTAAGCGCATGGACCTCGCAACATTTTTATTGGCAGTGGAAATATAGCATGGATAAAAGGTTTCTTAAAACCAGGGCTTATCCATACATCTGCGAAGCAGCAACCTATCTGGAGAATATCACAAGATTGAAAGATGGCAAACGTTCACTGCCTTTAAGCTCTAGCCCTGAGTATAACGATAACAGCATAAAAGCTTGGTTTTTAAACTGGACTAACTATGATTTGTCGTTAGCTAAGTTTCTATTTAAAGCTGCAGCCGAAGTAAGCATGGCAAAGGGTAAAATAGACGAAAGTAAACATTGGGCAGAAGTACTAGAGCAATTACCTGATTATGAAATAAATGAAACTGGTTTGACCATTGCACCTGGATCTAATTTAACGGGCTCCCATAGGCATTTTTCGCAATATATGGCTATTTACCCACTCGATTTATTAGATGTTAACCATGAAAAAGATAAAACCATTATTGATAATTCATTAAAACATATAGAAGAAATGGGTACAAGGGCCTGGTGTGGTTACTCCTTTAGCTGGATGGCTTCTATGTATGCAAGGGCTTACCAGGCCGATAAAGCAGTGAAACAATTGGAAATTTTTGCTTCAAATTTCTGCTCGCCAAATAGTTTTCATTTAAATGGCGATCAGAAAGGAGGGCAGTATTCGGGCTTTACCTACCGTCCGTTTACCTTAGAGGGCAATTTCGCCTTTGCACAAGGCGTACAGGAACTTTTATTGCAGAGCAGAAGTGGTTACATACAGGCATTCCCGGCTGTACCACAACGCTGGAAAGATGTTACTTTTAATAATCTGCGCGCCCAAGGCGCTTTCCTGGTAAGCGGAAATAAAGAAAATGGTGTGCCGACAAAGGTAAAAGTATATGCCGAAAAAGAGGGTTTGCTTAGAATTAAACTGCCTTTTAAAACCTATGTAGTGAGAGATTTACCGACTGAAAGTGTAAAAATGGGCGATGATGGAATTGTTGAAGTAAAACTGAAAGCAAAGCAGGCCGTGACTTTTGAAAATGGTTACGAGTAGTTTTAATTAAGATTTTACAATATAGGCTGATCTTAAGATATTGAAGTACCCCCCAGGCCTGCCGAAGCAGCTGCTTAATGAATAGCAAGACGTTTCGGCAGGCTATAGCCGTAAAATCCATCTCTAATCGTCCATTCGGAGTTAATTTATGGTATCAAATCGATAAGAGTGACAGGATAGAGATCTCTCTGGGAAATCGTCCATGTGAGAAGATTTTTCAGCCCGCTAAACCGTCAGTATAGCTAGCAATAGAGATTGCTTTCCCTAAAGGTCGGAACATGCCGTTGTTCCTTATAATCACGACTTTCCCGTCTTAATGGATTGTTTTTTGTGCTACCGTTTGCATTTTTTATATAAGTTTTAATATTCTGGTAATTAGTATTTTACAATGCTTATGGATAATTGTTTTACCATATTTTTTGTAAACCGATATGCTAATGATATATTTGTTATGCAACCGATTGTTTTGTTGCGCCTTAACCAAATGAATAATTATGATCTATAAACGAATGATGTGCTGCCTCATGCTACTGATCTGCTGTGCAGCCTATTCCAGGGCCCAAAACACAAGCCCTTATGTCATCAATGCAACGAACAAACCCTATTTACTGCGAAGCTTCCTGATGTTTGAAGGAAAAAAACGTACCCATGTGATTTCTGTAGGTACACCCGAAAAGGTAAACTATGCCTACGATTTAAAACAAGGTGCTTTACTGGAGGTATGGCGGGGAGATTTTATGGACGTTAAAGAGATGTGGCAAGACAGGGGAGAACCCCAGCTGGCCAAACCTTTGGGTACCGTTTTACCACTTTCTGCCGCACCTGCCCTTGCCGTGCTGGCCGATAAAGATGCCGCATGGCCCGATTCTATTGCTTTTGACGACCTTCAAAACAAGGGGTATGTATTGGATAAAAGCAAAATGCCAACCTTCTTATACACTGCTAACGGTGCCGATGTAACCGATAAAATAACCGTTCTGAATGGCGGTACAGCTTTAAGCCGTACCATCAGCATCAGCAATGGCAGGCAGCCGCTTTATTGTCGCATTGCCGCCGCAGCAACTATCGATGCCCATAAAAACAATACTTATACTATAGGCAATAAAGCTTATACTGTAACAGTGGCTGAAGGGACCAAGGCTTTTATCAGGAAAACCCAAAGTGGCAAAGAACTGCTGGTGCTGCTGTCCAATACTTCCGATTCGTTAACCTATTCGCTAACCTGGTAATCAAGACATGAAAAAATCAACATACTTATTGTCTCTTTTGTTACTGGGCACCGGACTGGTAACGGTAAAAGCACAAACACAAGCGCAAACAGAGAAACAGATTTATCCGATAGTAACTGTTCCAATCCCGAAAGAAATAGCACTTGAGGTTGGCGGAATGACCTTTTTACCTAATGATGAGCTGGCTGTGGCTACCCGTAAAGGTGAGGTATGGATCATTACCAACCCGTACATGAAAGATGGCCAACAACCCAAATACCGCTTGTTTGCGCAGGGCATGCACGAAATATTAGGCTTAAATTACATCAAGGGAGATCTTTACCTTACCCAGCGCGCCGAGATTACACGCCTGCGCGACCTGGACGGCGATGGCGAAGCCGATGAATACCGCACCATGTACTCCTGGCCATTATCAGGCAATTACCACGAATATGCCTATGGCCCGATGTTGGATAAAGATGGCAATATGGTGGTTACACTTAACGTAGGCTGGATTGGTTATGGCGCCAGTTTATCTAAATGGCATGGATGGATGCTCAAATTTACCCCTGATTTTAAGTTAAAACCTTTTGCAACCGGTTTCCGCTCGCCTGCAGCCATGGCGCTGAATAGTGAGGGTGATATATTTTATGCCGAAAACCAGGGCGACTGGGTAGGCTCGGGCAGCATTACCCACGTAGAGGAAGGCGATTTTGTAGGCAATCCTGCAGGTCTGGTATGGGCAGATGAGCCAGGCTCTCCGATTAAGCTGCACAAAAAAGATATTCCTGATACCGGCGAACCTGAATTCGAAGTAGCCAAAAGGGTACCGGGGCTAAAAACTCCATCCGTGTGGATTCCGCATTCGATTATGGGTAATTCGACATCCGGTATTCTTAATTATACTGACAATGGCAATATGGGGCCTTTTAAAGGGCAGCTTTTTGTAGGCGACCAATCTCAAAGTAACATTAACAGGGTGTTTTTAGAGAAGGTTAAAGGTGTATACCAGGGGGTGGTATTCCCATTTCGCCGTGGATTTTCTTCGGGTATCCTCAGGATGAACTGGGGATCGGATGGCAGTATGCTGGTGGGCATGACTTCAAGAGGGTGGTCATCTACAGGTAAGGCCGAATACGGGCTGCAGCGTTTAACCTGGTCGGGTATTGTGCCATTTGAGGTGCAAACGGTAAAGGCCCAGCCTGATGGTTTCGAGCTTGAGTTTACCATGCCGGTTGATGAAAAAACCGCACGGGATGCCGGCGCTTATCAATTATCTACTTTTATCTACAAATATCACCACATATACGGCAGTCCGGTTATCAATAAATCGGCACGCAGCATTAAGGCCATTGTTGTTTCTCCTGATCATAAACGGGTTCGCTTGGTGTTGGATAGCTTAAAAGAAGGTTATATCCACGAAATCAAAATGGAAGGACTGCGTTCTGAGAAGGACAATATACCGTTGTTGCATAATTACAGCTATTATACCTTAAACAAAATCCCTGACGGAGAAAAGCTGGCATTAACTGCTGAAAATAAACCTACAGGCAATGCGCCGGCCGAACACCACATGGAGGGCATGGATCACCATCAAATGGGCAATATGCAAGCAGCTGGTGGCGCGGTTAAAGGCAATACCGATGCCGGAAAACATGTTACCCAGCAACCCGAAAACTGGACAAAAGGACCTGATAAAGCCATTGTACTGGGCACCAAGCCAGGTTTAAAATTCGACCTGACCAACATTACCTTAAAGGCAGGTACTAGAGTAAAACTAACCTTCAAAAATGTTGATGATATGTTGCACAATTTTGTGCTTACCACACCAGGATCGGGCAATGCGGTAGGGGAAATGGCCTTAAAAATGGGCCTTGATGGCGAGAAGTACGATTTTGTTCCGGGTACACCTAAGGTGCTGGCTTATACCTCATTATTACAACCTGGAAAATCAGATACGATTTATTTTACGGTACCTAAAACACCGGGTGTATATCCTTTTATTTGTACCTATCCGGGCCATTACATGGTGATGAAAGGCCAGATTAAAGTGGTTAAATAATATTCGGGTTTAACTCATTACTTTTAAGCAGATTGAGCGTTGATTTAAGCGCTTAATCTGCTTTTTTATACTCATTAATTATAATCCACTTCACTTCATGATCATTGCTATGTTTAAGCTTTTCAGATCCACAAATGCTACAGGTCCAGGCTGCATATCTAAAAGGTCTTTTCAATCGGAACTTATTCCTCGTAACCGGAATATTAAGCTTTTTGCATCGCTCACAATAACACTTATTTCTTAATTCTTGTGGAATTTTTAAATCTTCCATTAAGGCAAAAATCCTAAACTCTTCAAAGATAAAATCGTTTGCATTTTCAATAGTTAGCTCAAAATTAAATATAGTTTTATTCTCGTACTTCAAATAATCTAAATCCCCATTTATTTCGTAAAAGGCTATGTATTTGCTGTCATATTCGCTTGCTGAAACTATTTTATTCATTTGCTGAAATGCATATTCAATGCTAATCTTTTTCTCAATTGCTCTATTGGCAATCGCCTGTGCATATTTTTCAAACAATTCCTCTTCAGTTTTTTCAACATTGAGTTTTAAATCTGCAATACTTTTCCAAAAATAATGTTCTCTTTCTTCTGTCGAATCGAAGTCTAAGCCCGCAAGAATAAATAAATTTTCGTTTTCATAACCCAATTCTAAAACACTAACTGCCCAGCTTACCAGTTTTTTACTGTCAAATTGAGATAAGGCTCTGTCTGCTAAAACTTCCAGGGTTAGTTCGTCGATTGTCATTTGAGAAGGCTAGGACTAAGTTTTTTTATTTTTTTGCACAAGAATGTCTAACCAATTATCCCTCTCCTGTACAACTCCTAAATATTTATGATACCTAAGTCCTGACGTGTTAGCGGTTGCGAATTGTTCAGCTAAAACTGCATATTGCTCTGCTTTCTCTTGTTGTCCTTTTGTGTTGTTAAGTATTGAAAGAATTGAATTTACTTTATACTTTTCAATGGGAAACAGAAGTTCTGAGTAACGTTCCAAGAGTATTTTTTCAAGCTCATCAAATAATTCCGATTTGTTTGTTTTAACAACTAGTTCTGAATAGTCTAAATAAGCCTGTGTTCTAACGATGGGATAAATTTTTTCAAAATCAAGCGCTTGCTTGTAAAAGTCGATGGCTAATTTGTAATCTTCATTTAGTTTGTAAATGTCAGCAAGGGTGTGAAGTGCGGAACCTTTGTTGAAATTATCATCTGGATATTCAGCCAACATTTTATTGAGCAAAGTTTCAGCAACGATTAACAGCTCCTTCTTTTTTGTGTCAACTAATTCAATCGCTTGAATCTTTAAATATTGTGCTCGACTATCCTTTCTCGCCCGTCCCAGTTTAGCAAAGAATTCCTCTTCGTCAATTTTTGACCAAGTTTTTCGTCTGTACCATTCAGCCATTTTAGTAGTCTTTATTAGTGTTTTAACGTTTCTAAGCGTTTAAATTAAAAAGATTGAAAGTTGAGTTGAGTATAATTTGCTGCTTAGCTCAACAAGGTATTATTTTTTTTCGAAAATGGAATATCTTCATTCTAGCGCAGGTCTTGGCGTCGTCCGTTGCCTTAAGCACAGCCCGCTAGACACTAAGACTCACTAGCAATGTGATTCGTGTCATTCTTGATCCTCCAGTTTATAATCACATTCTGCTTGTAAACCTAAATCATAAAGTCTCTTAAGTATTGCTTTGTCTTTACCGCCATACCTTATGCCCGAAATACAAGATACTTGCATTGCATTAATTGCTCGGTCTAATTCGTTAGGAGTAGCAGGTTGTTTCTTAAAATAGCAGTGTCCATATTCAAGTTTAGAATGTTCTATTAATTCTGGTGCTTCTGCTTCGGGTGCACCACAAGTAATACAAACTTGGTTCTCTACATAAAAATCTCCAATAGAATTTTCAGAATACCTTTCTGGTAACGGTATATCTTTTTCTTTTGTCTTTGTTGAAAATATCTTTTTTAGGAATCCCATTTAATATTATGATTTTGTCACTACCAAAACTTCCACCAAGGCTTATTATCATCAATCGTCTCTTGCTTCTGTTGTTTAAATTGTTCTAGCTCACTTTTCATTTCGTCGCTATAAGCCAGTTGTTTAACGGTGTAAGTAAGTTTATTTTTACCTTCTAAATCGATTCCTAAACGGTTTGCCAGGTTTAAAATGTCATCAGCAAATATATCTGCGTTAATGTTTAAACCGTTTTCTTGAGCTAAAGGAGCGTGTAAATTGTCAATGATCTCTCCACCAGAAGCAAAGAAATGCCTTTTTATGGTATTGTGGTATACTGTAAACCCAAATGAGTTTGAGGTAGTCTGGATCAGGAAAGTGATAATTTCGGTATCCAGTAATTTTGAAAGCTGTAATAAAGCTGCTTCATCAACGGTATCTACCATTTCTGGGTCGTTAATAACGGTCCAGCTGTTATCTGTCCATATTCCCCTGATTGCGGTATCGTTATTGGCAAACTCAAAATAATTGTTGTATAAATAATTGTTAAATTCCTGCCAGTTGTTAAACTGTTTGTCTTGTGCGGCATCCAGGTACTTAAAAGTGGCAAAGATTTCGTCTGCCCTGTTGAAGAAATTGCCTTTAATGGCAATGAAGCTATTGGTCATGTGATATTTTTAAATTTTCCAGGTTAAAAGAGTTATCCTAATAAGGGTGACTGAGATAAAAATACTAAAAGATTGTAAGGGCCATAAAAAATTAAAGGTACTTTGTCAAGTTGTTCTTATATGCAATTTGCCAATTGTTATCTCATGTATTTATACAAATCAGTGATTAGGTCATTATTTTCGTAAACTTCGATATCATAATGACCAAGAGTCTCGGGAAATAACTGTAAAGTCCTGCCGTCTTCACTTCCAATTCTTATCGACCATTTGAAATCATCGTTGGTATTGATTGCAATAAACTTTATCGTATTCCCTGGCGACGCAACGAAAATTAAAGCTTCTGGTTCTAACTGTATTTCTAACGGCATGTCATTCTGATAACAGAAGAATTCGATCATGTTACTCATTGGATTATTTTTTATTGCCATTCCTGACAAATTCTGTTCATTTCTGTTGGTTTGGCGTTGTGCTATCTGGAAATTTGATATATTTCATATCTCGTGTAGTTATCGCTTAAGCCAAAAGTAGAAGCTCGGTTTATCAAAAAAAACTTAACTAATATTTGTTAGGGTACAATCATTAAGGCCGCTAGCGCAAGTACTAAGACTTGTACTTTAGTAAATTATAATCAACTGTGAATATACTATAGAAAACTACCACCAAAAAAATAATTATTAATTTTAGGTGATATCTGGTCAAAAATACCCACATACTATAAAATAAAAGCATAGTAATCATGACAGCAACATTCATTGATAAGAAGCCCAGCCAGCGCGAAGCACTTTTTATGAAACTCTATAAAGAGGCCTTTCCTTTGGTTGCAAGACATGTGAGCAAGATGGGCGGATCATTCGAGGAAGCGAAAGACATCTTTCAGGATGCACTGATAATATATTATGAGAAAGTACAGGTTTCGGGACTGAAGCTGAAGTACCGGGAGAAAGCCTATTTATTTGGAATCGCCAGGTATTTATGGATCAAACGTTACCAGGAAAACGGCAGGCAGGTTAACCTCGATTCCTTTGGCCTGGGTTTTAATGAAGAGATCGATTGGGCAGATACCGGATACGAGGAAGTTTCTTCAGGGAAACTGTTGCGTTTACTGGAGCAGGCCGGACAGAAATGCATGCAATTGCTCAGTGCTTTTTATTATGAAAAACTGGATATGGAAACACTGGCCGGGCGTTTTGGCTTTTCGGGTGCGCGCTCTGCAACCGCCCAGAAATTTAAATGCCTCGAAAAAGTGAAAAATACCGTTAAAGCTAAATCCTTAACATATGAAGACATTGTTGAATGAGCTCCGTTTAATTGAGCATTATCTGCTGTCGGATAGTGAGGATGAAGAAAGTTTCCTGCTCGAAGCCAAAATGATCTTACAGCCTGAACTCAAAGAGCAGGTATACTGGCAGCACAAAACCTATCAGGTAGTGCACGATTATGGCCGGAAACAGCTGAAAAATGAAATCGATAACATCCACGAAACGCTGTTCAATACCGAAGCACATCAAAGTTTCAGGCAAAAGGTAATGCGTTTGTTCCGCAAATAAACAATCAATTTAATTTATAAATCGCGCCCCATTATTTGGGGCAGGGCACCGCCATGCCTAAAATTTAAAAGCAATATGATGAATATTAACCAGGAATTCCGCCTTTATGCGGTAAAACACCAGCGCTTAAACAGCCTCTACGTAGATCAATACATGAGCAGAACTGCTGCTTATACCTTGCCGGTTGCCATGACGCCCTATATTACAGAAGAACGCCAGCTGAATGTGGCACAAATGGATGTTTTCTCGCGGCTGATGATGGACAGGATTATTTTTTTAGGCGAAGCCGTTGAAGAACGGAATGCAAATGTAATACAGGCACAATTGCTTTTTTTGCAGTCGGTTGATGCCAAAAGCGACATTCAATTGTATATCAATTCGCCGGGCGGATCGGTATATGCAGGTTTAGGTATTTACGATACCATGCAGTTTATCGAGCCTGATGTAGCCACCATTTGTACGGGCATTGCCCTTTCTATGGGTTCGGTATTGTTGTGTGCCGGGGCTGCTGGTAAACGTTCGGCATTGCAGCATTCGAGGGTCATGATCCATCAAACCTCAAGTGGGGCAGAAGGAACGGCCATTGATATGGATATCAGGATCAAAGAGGTGTTAAAAGTACAATCAGACCTTTACCATATTCTGGCAAAGCATAGCAAACAAAGTTATGAACGGATTAACGAATCAGCCAGTCGCGATTACTGGATGAGTGCCATCGAAGCAAAAGAATTCGGAATGATAGATGAAGTGTTAACGCGCGAGGGTTAAAAAAATAATCAATAAAGAGCCAAAATGCCTGTGTGGCTCTTTATTGATTTTAAACTAATTATACCGTATAATGCCTTAGTTAATTTTGATATAATAATAAACAGCTACATTTTTAGGCCTTGTCTCCGTGCTTATTCTGGGCTCACCGTATCCGGCGGGTACCTTTCCCTCGGTATTTACGGCCGCTGTTCCTTCTACCGTATACCTTTGCCTTGGCGAATTTGCGGCCTGTTTATCAGCGATCATTACACCAATATTATCTTTGTTTAGGTGTTTATGGCCCTGGAAAGAATCGCCCTGGTAGCCACCAACAACGCGGGTATCCGGATCACTTTTCTCTTTAGCTACTGCAGGTACGGGCTGGTAAGGATCAAAAATATTTAAGCCCCTCACAAACATCCCCCGCAAATCGGGTACATTAACTTGCGATGTTAATATTTGAAACTTGGAATTGGGAACCGGACGGCCATCACAAGGCGCCCATTTACTTTTATTGGAAGTAAAAATTCCCCCCGGACTCTTATCATGATTTTTCGTAACGGTATTAAACTGTTCATAGTTCAAATAAGAGGTAATAATGGTGCCGATCGGAAATTCCTTGGTACTCGTCATATTATCCTGCGCAGAAGCTTTGCTGGAGAATGAACCCCGGTCGGTTTGAATGGTTAAAATTACATCTTCATTGGCGGGCCGCTTACAGGTTACCAGTGTGGTAAAGCCCTTTAATGATTCTCCTGCATCAAGTTTGCCACTTAACAGTGCGCTGGTGGGGTATACATTAAATGAGGTAACTTTTGGCATGGAGTCACCTGGCGATGAAGGCCGGTAATGGATGGTAAACACCACCGCATCTTCAGTTTCAACATTTGTACCCTGAATAAAACCATATAGGTTGTTTTGCCCGTTTTTGGTTACGCAATTAACGTAGGCTTCATATAAATTGGTGTTGGGTACCGATTGCAGCAGCATTTGGGCGTTTTCAGCACCTATATTCAGCTCGGTAATAGACAATAACTTGGTCTTCAATTCTGTAAACTTATCTTCCGAATCATTTGCACCGATTGAAAATGGTACCCCTTTAATGGGGATGGTTAAAGAAGCGCCCCATTTACCGGATTTCATGTCCGATTTGAAGGTTTCGGAAAGATAATAAGTTCTCAAATCGTGACTAAACGAGTTGGTATTCGTCATTTTAGTAAAAGAATAGAGGCCGTCAGATAATAGTTTTTCACATTCCTGGGCATAGACTGTTGATGTTATTGACCCTGACAATAACAAGGGTATTAGTAGTTTGCGTATCATTGGATTTTGATTTTAAGCAAGTTAAAGGATCAATTTTCCTTATGAAATACCTAATAGGGGGGATTATATATGGCTTTCCTGGTTTATTTTAGTATATTAGGTCAATCAAAAAAAGGATGATAAGCCCAATTAATCCATCTGATTAAAAATCCACCAAAAAACGATTCTAAAGTCCACCTTCATGCCACATTTACCCCACGTTTAAGCCACTTTCTGGCCAGGCTTGCCTTGTACCTGCCTGCACACTGCTTCGCATTTGCTTTGGTTGGGTTAGGGCACCGTTCCAGATCAGGTCAGTCAAAGATTTGAGTTGCTTCAGCCTGGCAGGTTAACAATAGCTCAATAAAAGGGAAAGAGAAAGTTATGTTAAGGTATTGTTGGTCTGTGGCTTTGTGGGAGAAGGCCTGGTAAAGCACTAAGACCTGCGCTGGTAATGAAAATAATTTAACCACAGATAAAAAAGGTGCACACAGATACAAAAATCCGTGTTTATCTGTGTGCATCTGTGGTTAAAATTTTAACCTTTATGCTGTGGCTGCTAAATAGATCGTTTCATTACATTCATCACCCTCAAAAGCGTTACACCAGGCATTGCAATTTGTTAACCAATCGAAAATCGTTTTATAGGCAGTGGTAATTTCGGCAGAAAAGTTTAGGCTTGTACCCTCATAACCCTCTTCCTGAAAGATGTAGGCATTTAAGCCATAGTATAACAGTTCTGCCAGGTTTTCTATATCGAAATGGGCAACGGCCTGCAATTGATAAGCCTGGTTTTGGGCATATTGCTTAAAGGTGTTTTCATTGGCCAAAGGTTTTGTTTTGGTTAATATTTTGATGATATGGTTTACATCGTAAAGGGCGTTGGCAATGGTAATGGGTTTGTGTTTACCTGAACGTGGATCGGGGCCGGTAGAGGCGCTGAGCATTTCGGTAAGGAGTTGATTTACATCCGATAAACCAATCATATCGAAATAGGCTTCAATGAGTTTCCGGAATTCGGTTACAGCTGCTACCTCATTTGGGAGCTGTGTGTCTGGGTTTTTACAATTGTTAGTCTGCATAACATTGAAATTAAAGTTCCTGGACGCTGCAGACTAACAAATAACTCTTTTCAGAGAAATTAGAAAATACGTTTCTTAAACGCTCGTCCAGGAATATTTTTAAAATTTGATTTTTGAAATTGCTTTCTCTCTGTTAGGTGAAAAAATATGTTATTTATTAATCTGCACAGCCAAGATAAATACAATAAATCAATCTACAAAATATTGTTGTTCACATAAGGCATAAGTGAGGGCGGTTTTTAATTGCAGTTGGCAGTTCTATAATTGCAGTTGGCAGTTCTATAATTGCAATTGATAGTTCAGACGTTGCAGTCGACAGTTCAGGCTTTGCGGTCGATAGTTCAGATGTTGCAGTCGATAGTTCAGACGTTACAGTCGATAGTTCAGGCTTTGCAGTCGATAGTTCAGGCTTTGCAGTCGACAGTTCAAACTTTGCAGTCGGCAGTTCAGACATTGCAGTCGCTAGTTCAGGCGTTGCAGTCGACAGTTCAGACTTTACAGTCGGTAGTTTAGGCTTTGCAGCCGATCGTCAGTTAATCATTGTACCACCATGATCTTGTTCTTTGATATTGTTAAATTTCATTTCTCCTGTTTTTGCATTCTTAACTTTTTACAATTTTTTGGTTCGTACTGTTATGATGCATTTCTTTTTTCAAACTATTGCTCCGCTTGGTTTGTTGGATTTTTGTTTATTTTATTTATTTCGTTTATTTCGTTTGTGTTTTTTGTTTAACTTCGTAGAAAATTGCAGCATGATTTCAACTGATCAAATACGCCGTCCTTCTAAAACAGAACAGAAGATGGCCATAGAATCTTTACCAGCTTTATCATCCATACTCTCCACTATCCATTCTGAACAGACCGAGATTGAGATTGAGGAGACGGGCGAACGCATTAAGATACCCGCCAGGGCTTTGGTATTTCTTGGCGATATTTTAAAGGCTATGGGTGAAGGCAAGCCTGTTTCTATAGTTCCGGTGGCCACAGAGGTAACTACCCAGAAGGCAGCCGAGATATTGGGATGTTCAAGGCCATATTTAGTAAAATTATTGGAAGAGGGGGCTATTGAGTTTATTAAGGTAGGGAAGCACCGCAGGATAAAATTCGAGGATGTTGTGGCTTATAGAGAAAAAATGAAGGTGCAGCAGAAAAACAATATTATCGACATTATGGGCGCTGACGAGGAGCTCGGCTTGTATGATTCATAGTGTAAGGTTTAAGGCAGTGCTGGATACCAATGTCATCTATCCAGTGGTGATCAGGGACCTGCTTTTTTGGTTTGCCCATTATGATCTTTATACGCCCAAGTGGGGTACTAATATTTTCTGTGAGTGGAAAGAAGTGATGCTTAGGCATGGCGTGGAAGAAAGGGAGGCTGAAAAGCGGGTGCAAAAGGCAAATCAGGCTTTCCCGGATGCTTTGGTGGGTAATTATGAAGGCCTTATTTCGCAGCTTCAACTACCGGATGAGGATGACCGTCATGTGCTTGCGGCCGCAATTAAAACGAACGCAAACGTAATCGTTACCAATAACCTGAAAGATTTTCCAGAGGAATATCTGGACACTTTCGGCCTAAAGGCTAAAAGTGCCGATGATTTTCTTACCGATATCATCGATCTGAATCAGGAGCAGGCGATTAAGGCTTTCCGCGAGATGGTGCTGAACCGGAAGAATCCCGCAATGGATGAATATCAAGTACTGGAAAGCCTGCGTAGGAATGGGCTTATCGATACTGCAAATTATTTGCACGCGCTATTGTAAAATCATAGTACTATCAACTGACGTAAGCTTTAGTACCTTAGCCTAAAGTAAGGGTTTGACTTGGTGTTTGATAAATCCGTCCATTAAATCTTTGCTAAGGTGCCACATAAATCTGTTTCACTATTTTTTTGATGGATCAATAGCGATTATATAGATGTCATGATTCCAATGGGTGAACTCGTAATTTTCTTTATTTTCGGGGTCAAAGTAAACGTGATCACGGATTTTTGTCCATCCCCATTCCTCTACTACCATTCTTTGCAGGTCATCAAAATACCATTCGGAATAAGAGAGCCTTTGACAAAATAAATATCCTTTACCACGCTTAAATTCAGAATGAGCCTGTTGATAATCAACAAAATCTGTATATTTCCCGATCGAATTAGGGGCACCAACGAAGAGTAATTTCACATCTTCATAAAGTTTTTTCAATTCTATAAAATCGACTGTTTTAGTATGTTCAATGCTTGGTTTAATGATCTCACCTTTTTTTCCAATTTTATAAGCATATCTAAATGTTTCTGCTGATCTGTTTAGAATCTCTAGTAGTTTTTCAAGTTCTTTAAAATACTTATTAAATTCTTCTTTTTGATCCTGTTTTACGTGGAGTTTTTTATGCGCGCGATAATAGGATGCTTTGAATTCTTTTGCCAGTACCTTTAGATCGTGGCTTTTGATTAATGCGTTTTGATCTTCATGGCTAATCTTTATGCCACTATATTGATTAAAGAATTTAATATTTTCTTTCATGGCTAATTCGATGCCATGGGAAATCGTGTGAAGAAGCGGGTGCGATATCTCATCATACCTCCTTGTAGTGTTAGAATAGGTTTCAAAAATAAAGTCAACCATTCTTTCATATTGTCCCCAAATTATTTCATTATTTGTTGCGTGTCCAACGTAAGAGAAGTGGCGATTTTTTTCTTCAAGTATAGCTCTTTTTGATTTTATCATTTCAATTTGGGTGAGATATTTAATTTTTTAAAAATAAAATATTAAGAATATTCTCAACTTAGTCTTTATGAAAAGATGAAAGAAATTGTCTTTTCGCCACTTATGCTATGATTTGTTTTGGTTCCTTATACACAACTGCAAACGCATTTTTAACCTTCTTAAGTTTATAACTCGTTGGATTCCAGTTTTCTATTGAAGGTGTCCTTAAGTTGTTACTGAAAAAGAGAATTTCATTTCCAGTGCGTGAGTGATATGCTGTATGTTTAAAAGAATACTCTTTTTTATTACAACCTTTGTACATTTTTTGAATTTCTGGTACATTATCATAAGAAACTATCCATTTTATGTTTCTTATACTTTTGATTCTATCACTAACAGATTCATGATCATTCTCTTGATAATGATTCATATACAACGTGCTAGCTTTTAGATAGTATGGCGGATCAAAATAAAAAATAATATTATCGTCTTCCGCTTCTTGCTCAATTTTTGAAATTAAATCAATAGCGTCTAGGGAATAAATATTTATGTTTGCCTTTTTTGATGATATTAATTTAATTCTCTTTATTAGATCTTGTTTATTGAAACGACAATCTAGTTTATAATCTCCTTTTTGCTCGTTTCCTCCAATAACACCTGCATTTATTATTCCTGATCTATTCGTTCTATTCAGAAAGAAAGTGGAAAAACCAACTTTTAATAAATCTTCAGAATCCTTGTTAAGTTGAATGTCTTTTTGTTGTTTCCAAGTCTCTATTGAAATTTCGCAATTACTAATTAGTTCACAGAGTTCATCTGTCATATATAAAACAGAGTGCCAGAAAGCATATATTGCCTTATCTTTATCATTAATTGTTATATTTTTAACATATCCACGCATTAATAAAAAAAGCGCAACTGATGCCCCCCCGGCATATGGTTCAACATAATGGCCATTAATATCATTATCCATGCAAAGCTTGCTAATGAATGCAGACAATTTATTTTTGCCTCCTGGATATCTTAGTGGAGAATATAGCATTCTATTTCTTTATGATATTATTACTTAAAATTTCAAACAAAGGTACTAAATGTATCCAAGCTCTTTTATTATGTTCTGTATCTATAATTGTATTTATATTGTGAACAGCTAAATCGAGCCCATCTTTGATTCTATCCAGATAATGTTTTGTACTTCGCAATTGAGCAGCATCAAGATGATTATCCAGTTCATTGTTTTTTACGTAATCAAGCATTTGCTTCAAACCGGTAGAATAGTCTGATGAACCATTGAATTTTAAAATGCCCATAATTGGCGCACTGTCAATTTCACCCTGAAAAGAATATTTTCCTTGCAAATGAGCTACTAGTGTCTTTATTTTAGCCAATCCATCTTTTTTTCTCTCTTCATTTGATTTCTTATTCAAATCCTCAAATTTTGAATTTTCAGATAAATAGTAATACAGTGATTGTTCCAAATATGTTCTTAATAAAATAGCAAAACTATATTTTTTTTCTATTGGAAGACTTTTCAATTCGTTAAATATGCCATCTAGTTTTTCATTATCAAATATTATATTAACGTCCCGGGGGATAATAAAGTTGTCGTAAGAATCCCTCTTAGAATTCGTCTTTTTTCTTGAAGTTACTTTGTTTTTTTGTTCCTCAAGATTAGCTCTTTCTTCGGAGGTCTTACTTTTTGAACTCTTTAATTCTGCCGTCGCAGTTAAGTCGAATTTCGGATTAGACTTCAGTTCATTTAGATATTTTACTTTATCATCTTCTTTGTTAAAATCTCTAGAAAATCTTTCTGCATCTAGTAGCTTTCTGAATACTTCTAGAATCCTTTTTTCAAATTCTTCGCGTGGAATTAATAGAGAGAGTTCTCCATCATCCTCATTAAATTCTATTCCTAAAAACTTTCTTGCTTCTTCATATGAATAGAATCTTTCAAGGTTAGTAAAATTGAATTCAGCTATATCAACACTAGTTTCCTCTTCTCTTTCGAACACTTCTTTCCCTTCAAAGAATAAATTGAAAGCTTTTAGCGGTTTAAGTATGTTCGGGCGTTTCTCATTTAAAACGTCACAAATGTCTTCAATTGAAAGACCATCTTCGTAATACATTTCGGCAACGAAAGCATACTGATTTCCAGTTTTCCATCTTTGAAGAGTTGCTCCATTATGCCTTTCATATATTATTGGGTTAGCTAATAGTCTATTTGGCGCGATATAGCATTTAATTTTCTTATCTACCGGAAAGTTATTTGCAATAATATTTTTAAGTAAAACATTAGCTTTTGCAGTTGACAAATATTTTTTAGGGTCTTGTAGCAACTTTATTGCAGCAGTTCTTCTATTACCTTCAAGCACAACTTTTTTATTGTCTTCAATGCAAATTATTGGTTCTTCTCCAACGAAATAACCTTCTTCTGAAATTTTTCTTGCAAGTTCATATACTTTTTCGTTTTGGATCAAAAACCTCAGAATTTGGGTTTGATTCATTGTATTTCCCTTATATTTTATACGTGGATTATTTACGTCAAGATTAAGGGTGCTAGCTTTATACTCAAAGGTTTCCCAAGATGAATAGTCTATATACATATTATATCGTAATTAAAACAGCTTCGCCTACAGTAAATATATATATAGAAGATTGAGAGCTGTTATTTCAAATGTAAGCTTTATTGCTAATAAATTTTGAATGATTGTTTACTTACGCCCGATTCTTTTAACACATTCCTCAACTATAGAATTAGAGAGCCTTATTCCATATTTATTGTATGCGGAAGATGAAACCATTGAAATTCGTTTTTGTATCACATCAAGGTTTAACCTTGATGGATTAGTCTCAAATAATTCGATAGTAACCAATTCCGCTATTCCGTCTTCATTCAATATGCCACTAACAAAACTATCTATTCGCTCCAAGATAATTCTTGTCAGCTTCAATAAATCTAGTGTTTCATTCTCCTTAAATTCTTCAACATTGGATGACGTAAAATCGAGTTCACTAACCGAAGAAGCCCAAAACGTATTGAGAAGTTGACCTTTATTTGTTACAATATCTAAAAACTTTGCATTTAGAGTTTCAAGCACGTGAGTAAAATAATTTCTTCTAAGCCTTAGATAAGAAATTGTGTCAAATATTTCTTGTGGCGGAGTTCCTAATCCACATTTTTTAATGAGGCAAGAAAGCCTAGTTTCTAAATCCTGCTTTTGTTCGGTGCTTGTCAGACCAACTCCATTTATTTTTTCAATAGTTACCATTATATCATCGATATAACTTGATAGAAACTCATAACTAAAGGAAAAATAGGCGCCAAAATTTAAAGTTTGATTTTGTTCAAGAAACAAAGGGAGTTTTTCCAATGTAACGTGTATTTTTGAAGAATACTTGTTTTTATTGAAAAGATCAGTGGTGAACAATGGGTTGACAGAAGCACTGAAATTTGAGATTTTATCGTTTAGCTCTTCTCTGCTAAATAGAAAGAAACAAAACTGATCATTTAAGTTGGCCAGTTTAATAGTATATTCTTTCTGTAATGGCGTTTTCATATATTTTATTATTCGTATAAATGTTGAAAATTTAGGATTGAATGATTTAATCTATTCGTCTTTTTGCTTTGCGAATCTCCATTCTAAGTTTTTGCAAAAGCCGTCAATATCTGGGAATACTGACGCATGGTGTACGCCTAGTAAACTTAATTCTTTTCTGAGTTTTGCAAAATCAGATGGTTTAACTAAAAGTTTTGTTAATTTATTCTTGTAAGTTTTGTTTACCTCAAACTTTACCATCTTATCATTTTTCAGTATTTTGTGTATTGTAAATACTCCAGATTGTGCTGATATACGTCTACTGATAACTGACGATCTAAAAATTTTCGTTATATTATTGTCTAGTGGCTTAGCTGTTGTGATATCTGTTCTGAAATCCTCTGTTTGAGCAGACAATATCCAGACAACGCCATTTTGTTGTTGCCCATTTTCTTCAACGGGTGCTTTTTCAACTGCAAACCAGAGTGCAATCAATGCACTGTACGACCAGTCTAACAATCGTGTTGGTAGTCCATGATGTTGAGCCAAAGCGAGTAAATCCCATTGATTGTCAGGTTTAAATTCAGACAATGGTAGTATTCCGCGTTTGAATTCATCAAGAATTAATCTTTCAGTATTTTGGATGTCTGTTTTAATTCTTAGATTCAGACGACCAATTTTAGGTATTAAAGGTTTATCTATTCCCTGTCCTCTGAATAAAAGTTCTGTGAAATTTCCCTGTAGTTCGTTAACTTCTTTTAGTGATTGAACAAAGTCTATATATTTTGAAACACTTACAATATGTTCATTATTAATTGTTTTTCTCTTTTCAGGCATATATCTCTAAACTTATGAGCGATAATCTGTTATTTTCATATTGATAGACTTAAATTTAAGTTTGTGACATTCTATCATTACGTTAAGTATCGTTTAGGCTCCTTTCAGCTAATTTAGCTAATTGTTTTAGTGTCGCAATACGGGAAGCCGTAATTACACATAAGTAAGTATATTATCTTATTTACCTTATCGCTTATCTCTTCAACCTATTTCCTAATCCATTCCCTTTTCTTAGTTTTGAGGGTAAAATAATCGAAATAAATAAAGAGTAGCATGAACCATTGGTTAGTAAAATCAGAGCCTTTTAAATACAGTTGGGAAAAATTTAATGCAGATGGCCGTACCTTTTGGGATGGTGTGCGTAATTACCAGGCCCGTAATAACCTAAAGGCCATGAAAGAGGGCGATCTGGTGCTTTTTTACCACAGTAACGAAGGGAAAAACGTAGTGGGTATTGCCAAAGTAGTAAAAGAGTTTTACCAGGATCCTACCACTGATGATACGAATTGGGTGGTGGTTGATTTAGCTCCGGTAGAAACGTTAAAGAACCCGGTTTCCTTAGAGCAGATTAAGGCTGAGCCAAGTTTGGCTGATATTTCGCTGGTGCGCCAGGGGCGTTTATCGGTAATGCCTTTAAAAGCCGCAGAATTTGATAAGATATTGGAAATGGGGGCTTAGGTAGTTTGGAGTTGGGGGTTTTCAGTTGGGAGTTGGCAGTTTGGAGTTTTCAGTTGACAGGCTAAACACCATGTTTTTAGTTTTCAGCTTTCAGTTTTTAGTTGGGAATTTTCAGTTGACAGTTTCCAGGCTAAACGCCTAACGCTTTGTACTAAAATATGGGGTTGGCTATCAGTTAACCGATTTAAACAATTAACCAAGATAGCTCCTCAATCTATCGTCATTTCTAAGGGAGTGCAAAGCAATCGGAACCACGATATAAATCTGTCTAGGTAGATCTCTCTCCCGACTTAATGTCGGGACTATGCTACAGTCGAGATGACGATCATTTTAATTGAATCTATACGATTAACGCAATGAACCAATGACCAATAAACTAATGCCCAATAAACCAATGACTAATGAACTAATGAACCGCAGTATTTCTTTTACTTAAAGTGATACCCAACGTCATTACAATACTCGATCCCAGAACAACCAGGAATAAAAATGGCGTACCTACCTCAGGCATTTTTAAAGAAGCCGGCAGATTGAAATAAAGCAAAATGCTGATTAAGCCGCGGGGAGCAATGTATAAAATCGGGCTCAGGTTTTCTTTTTTGAATATTTTGAGAAATACCACCCTGATGATGTAAATGGATATCAGAATAAAAAAGCCATTAGCCAGTACAATTTTATCGTTCAGGCTGCTGATATTCATGGTAAAGCCAAAAATAACGAAGAAAAAAGTACGTAAAATAAAAGCACTTTCTGCCGATAACTGATAGAGCTGGGATAAATCGGCTGTTAAATTTTTATATAAAAAGATGCTCCTAAACCATACATTCTCAATGGCATCTGCATTGTTCAGGAAGAGCCCGGTGCTTAAAATCAAGACCAGCGAAGAGAGGTGGTATGACTGACCAATGGCATAAACCAGTATCAGTATGGCTATAATCAGGAAGAATTTAATGTGGTGTACCAACCTGCCCATCACGTAGAGCAATACCACACAGGCTACGGCCGATAGTAAAAGAATGAGGAAGGTACTTAGTGCCAGGCCAATAAAAGCAGATGTATTGATCGAATGGTTGGTAATGGCAAAATTGAAAATAATGATCCCTAAAATATCTGAGAAGGAAGATTCATAAATCACAAATTCTTTATCGTTAGTGTTTAACGCCGCTGCTGAAGGGATGGCAATGGCCGAGCTGATGACGCTAAAAGGTATGGCATTTGTAATGCAGGTATATAAATCGTGGTGGGTGATCTGGTAAATAATACTGGTGATGATGACGATGGTTCCCGCTAAAATGCTCAGCGCAGAGAAAAAAGCACTGCGTATAACCTTGTTTTTATGCCGGTCGTATTTAAGCTCGAGCGAACCCTCAAAAACAATTAAAATTAAACCTACAGTACCCAATGTGGGCAGGATAGAGAGGAAATTGAAGGTTTGTATCTTGAGGTTGTCGACCAGTAAACGTAAACCAATGCCTAAAAGGAGCAGCAATAAAACTGAGGGTACTTTGGTTTTACTCGCCACTAAATCAAACAGATAAGAGAAAATTACTAATCCGCTTAAAATAATAAGAATGGTATAAGTTGTCATATTTTTCAGCGTAAGGTAAACACTAAAGTAAAACAATCAAACCAAGCTGAAAGGAATTTGTTGAAAAAAATTATGCTTTAGAGAAAAGTGCCTTAAGTTCGCTGGCCTCATCAGGGTTCATTTTTCCGCCTAAAACGAGGCGTAATTGCCTGCGGCGCAAGGCACCATCAAAGAGATCCTTTTCTTCCGGCGTTTCCGGAATAAGTTCAGGTACAGGAATGGTACGTGCACTCTGATCAACCGCAACAAAGGTATAATAAGCCTCATTACTTTTTTGGCGTGTACCACTCGGAATATTTTCGGCCCATACATCTAAACGGACTTCAACCGAGGTATTAAAAGCCCTGGTCACTTTGGCTTCGATGGTAATTACATCACCTAATTTAATAGGCTGTTTAAAAGAAACATTGTCAACCGATGCCGTAACTACAATGCGGTTGCAGTGTTTCTGAGCCGAAATTGCCGCTGCAATATCCATCCAATGAAGCAAACGTCCGCCCATCAGGTTATTTAAGGTATTGGTATCATTTGGTAATACCAATTCGTTCATGATGGTAAAACTTTCTCTGGCAAATTTCTTTTTTAAACTCATTTGAGTGCAAAAGTAAATAAAATGTGGTTAAAAAGGTATGACAAATGGATTCTTGCGATTGAAACGGTGTTTTTCTGTAGCAATCGGCTAAATCTGCGGGGAAACATGTTAAGGTTGTTCCCGCAGATCATACAGATTTTCGCAGATTGATTGTTTTATTTTTCTGCGGCGATCGGCGAAATCTGCGGGAGAAAACATGTTAAGGTTATTCCCGCAGATCACACAGATTTTCGCAGATTGATCATTGTTTCTGCGGTGATTTGCGAAATCAGCGGGAAAACATGTAAAGTTTGTTCCCGCAGATCACACGGATTTTCGCAGATTGATTGTTTGCCTTCTGCGGTGATTTGCGAAATCTGCGGGGAAACATATTAAGTTGTTCCCGCAGATCGCACAGATTTTCGCAGATTGATTATATTTTCTGCGGTGATTTGCGAAATCAGCAGGAAATAGATTTGGGAGCACGTTATTTAAAAACAAATTCATCTTTTAGCATGTTATCCTAACAAAAAATCCAATTAATGCAGAACCAGACCCTGATCCAATTTTTCCATTGGTATTATAATGAAGAACAAAATTTGTGGACTAAAGTAGCTGCCGAAGCCAGTCATTTAAAAGAAATTGGGATAACCGCCGTCTGGTTGCCGCCGGCCTATAAATCTAACAATGCGACCTATGATGTTGGCTATGCTGTTTACGATCTTTTTGACCTGGGCGAATTCGATCAGAAAGGAAGTGTGAATACCAAACATGGTTCTAAAGACGAGTATATCAAAGCCATCGAGGCGTTACACGAGAATGGGATCGGCGCATTGGCCGATGCTGTTTTTAACCACAAGGCAGGTGGCGACGAACTCGAAAAAATAGCGGTAAGAACGGTAAACCCTGATGACAGAACCGAATTTACCAGCGATGTTTTCGAAATACAAGCGTGGACCAAGTTTACCTTTCCCGGGCGAAAGGGCAAATATTCTGAATTTATATGGAACCATGAGTGTTTTAGTGGGGTAGATTGGGCTGAAGACCTTAAAAAAACAGCCATTTATTCTATTCAAAACTATCTGGGCGAAGGTTTTGAAGAGGTTCCATCTACAGAATTTGGCAATTATGACTACCTGATGTTCAACGATATCGATTACCGAAACAGGGCTGTAATTGAAGAGTTAAAATATTGGGGCGAATGGATAGTGGAAACCACCAAAGTAGACGGTTTCCGGTTAGATGCCGTTAAACACATTAATCCAGATTTTATTGTAGAGTGGATTGATCATTTGAACCAGAAATTTAATCGCCAGTTTTTTATCGTGGCCGAAGATTGGGATGTGGTAGACAGGGAGGGCCAATTGAAATATATTGAAATTACCGGCGGGAGGACACAAATATTCGATTCGCTTTTGCATCATAATTTTTTCCTGGCCAGTAAGAACGAGGAATTTGATATGCGGACGATCTTTGATGGAACACTGGTACAGGCTAAGCCAGATCTGGCGGTAACATTTGTGGATAATCATGACTCGCAACCTTTGCAGGCGCTGGAATCATACGTTGATTTTTGGTTCAGGCCTTTAGCTTATGCCATGATCCTGTTGCGCGTGCAGGGGATTCCCTGTTTATTCTTTCCTGACCTGTATGGAGGCATTTATGACGACAAAGACAAGGAAGGGGATGAGGTACATGTTGAACTGGTGGCCATTCCGGCAGTAGAAACCATGAGTAAAATCCGTGCTACTTTAGCCTACGGTGAGCAACGTGATTATTTTGACCATGGCGTTTGTGTAGGCTGGACCCGCGCAGGTGACGAGGAGCACGAAAATAGTGGTTTAGCCGTATTGTTGAGTACAGGAGAAGAAGGTTATAAAGAAATGGAAATTGGTAAACACTTTGCCGGAAAGACCTTTGTTGATGCTTTAGGCTATCGCCAGCAGGAAGTGGTGATTGATGAAAATGGCTGGGCAGAGTTTCATTGCAATGCCGGAAGTGTATCGGTGTGGGTGTTGAAAACGGGGTAGGAGAAGAAGTGGTTGGCGTGGTCTGTGGGGGCACAGACCAGGGCGTGGAAATGTTGGGAATTGAGGCTTGCATCTTATCCATACGTCATTCCCGTGCAGACGGGAATCTTAATGCAATTTACTAACGCTGCTAGCCTCTAAGACCGCAAAAGAAGCCCACTTGTGAAAATGTGGTGCAGAAAATTTATAATACCTTTCTTATTTAGCGTATAAAACTTAAGAGAAATAATGTATTTTTAATACATGGAACGCGGTGGTTGTGTTTACATTATGACCAATGTCTTTAACACGGTATATTACATTGGTGTTACTTCTGATTTACACTCAAGGGTAATTGACCATAAATGCAAAAGATATCCAACTTCTTTTACAGCTAAATATAATTGTATAAAGCTGGTCTATTTTAAGTTCTATTCTAGCATTGAGGAAGCGATCGCGCAAGAGAAGAAATTAAAGAAATGGAATAGGGATTGGAAAATTAAGTTGATTAGCGATAATAATCCGCAATGGCTAGATTTGTTTAATGAGGATTTGTGATTTTAAAGATGGGAGTCTTAAAACCAAGCGTAATGCATCTCATCCATACGTCATTCCCGTGCAGACGGAAATCTTGATGCGGCTTGCAAATCCGGCTCGATGCTTTAGGATTCCCAATCGAGTTGGGAATGACGTGTGGATTAGAAACCCAGTTTATGCTTTAAGATCTCCAATCAAGTTGGGGATGACGATTCATCTAATATATATCTACAAAAAGTTGTCCTCCGTCCTGTAAGCCGAAATTACGGCCAGTTCACCTTCTTTTCCACCTTTCGAATTGCCGTGCTCCATGCCCATAATACCTTTATAGCCTTTAGTATACAAGTGTTTGAACAGGTTTTTATAATTGATTTCTCCGGTTGTAGGTTCTTTCCTGCCCGGATTATCGCCAATCTGGATGTAGGCAATCTCGTCCCAGCAGCGGTCGATGGTTTTAATCAGGTCTCCTTCAGTGCGTTGCATGTGGTAAATATCATAAAGGATTTTACAAGAAGGGCTTTTAACTGCTTTACAAACGGCGTAGGTTTCGTTGGTTTTTTGGAGGAAAAGCTCGGGTGTATCGCTAAGGGTTTCCAAAACCATAACTAAGCCATGAGGTTCAAAAATCTCGGCACCCGCACGCATGGCATCAATTACATTGGCAAACTGGTTCCCATAGGGCAGGTTACGTTCATAAAACCCCGGTACTACGGTAAGCCATTTGGCATTACAGCGCTTTGCCGCTTCGACTGCTTTTTTGCAGGTTTCTATAAATTTATCTTTAAATTCCTTTTTACCGGTAGTTAAAGAGGTTTTCCAGTTGTCGCCACCATCTACTACAAAAACGCCCATGCGCATCCCCAATTTGGCCAGCAGGTTTCCGATTTTTTCCTGCTCTTCAACAGGGCGGCCCAGGTAACCGTTATCTTCTATAGAACGGAAACCTTTATCGTACATGAACTGGATCTGATCTAAAAAACTTTTACCCGCATGATTTTGGAACATGCCCTGGTGCGGGGCATAATCGAGGTTAAAAGTTTTGTCGCTTAATGCGGTATCGGTTTTTTCGGCAGCGAGAATATGGCTAAAACCTCCCCCTGTGGTTACAGCACCAGCAGTAAGGAGGCTATTTCTTATAAATTCACTTCTTTTCATCGGTGAGGTTTTTAGGTTATTGGTGTGTAATTAATTTTTTAAATCCGGTGGTTAAGGTATCGGCTACTTTGCCATCTTTTTGGTGGTACACAAAATAAGCTTCGAGGTTTTTTCTGCTTTCTACAAAGGCAATAGCATCTTTAAGGTGCATGGCCATTAAGGCATTGTCGTAACCATCGGCAGTGATGGCATCGTTCGCATAAACCGTAACGCTGATCATTTCATTATCTAAAGGGTAGCCCGTTTTAGGATCAATCAGGTGAGAAATTTTTTTCTTGCCGCTCTGGTGAAACTTCCGGTAATTGCCTGAAGTGGTGATGGCGCCTGAATTTATGGCGGCGATATGTCTGATTACCGGGATACCATCTTTATCAGGCCCTTCAATACCGATTTTCATGGCCTCTCCATTGGGTTTTGGTCCTGATATCCGGATTTCGCCTCCCAGTTCGGCTACGTACTGCTTAATTCCCTTTTTTTCGAGATAAGCGGCAATTAAATCGACACTGTAACCCTGGGCTATTCCATTTAAATCGATCTGTACGCAGGGTTTTAGTTTACTTAATAAACCATTTTTGAGTTTTAGGTTTTTCATGCCTACACAGGTCAATATAGATTTAATGACAGCCGGATCGGGTTCTTTTTTTGCCTCTTTTGGCCCAAAACCCCAGGCCTGTACCAATGGGGCAACGGTAATATCAAAAATACCTTTGGTATCCTGGTTGATCTCGAAACTCCTTTTAAGCACGTCGTTTATGAAACGATCGGTTTTAATTTCTTTTTCAGCAGCATTAAATTGATTTATCAATGATCCCTTTTTGTAAAGCGACATCGATAAATCAATTTCGTTTAAAAGACTATCTATGCCTGCCTTAGTTGCTAAACTATCAGTGGCATAGTACATGATGGCATAATCGGTTCCCTGTGCAAAACCATTGATTTTATATTGCCTCACTTCTTTTTTTAAGGAAAAAGCAAAAATCAATGGTAAAATGAAAAGCAAAAACCTATAACGCATCCATTTAGTTTTAGATCACCTTTGTTTGTCCCGGCCTGGCTACAGGGTATAATCCATTTTCATCAGGCATTAATTTAGGGTTAGCATCCCATGCAAAACGCTCGGGCATTAAGCTGATGTTTGAAGCCAGGGCCTCATCCCATTTAATGGTTTGACCGGAATAGGTAGCAAAACGGCCAATAATTGACGAAAATGTACTGGTTGCAGCATAATCTACATTACTGAATCTATATTCTCCCTTAGAAACCGCATCGAACAGCTCGTCGTGCTCTGTCTGGTACGGGTTTGCATTTCCTTTGGTATTGTGGTTATATAATTCTTTGCCGCTGTAATCTTTCATGATGGCCTGGTTGCCGGCTGAAAGATAAATTTTGCCTTTTGTACCTTGAAAAGATTCATCCACACGGTTACTGATCCCTTCAAAATGCCTGCACTGGCTATGGATTACCGCACCATCGGCATAAGTGAGTTCGATTGAGTGGTTATCATAAATCTCGCCATAATCTTTTCCCGTTCTCCAGGCGCGGCTGCCCGTTCCCTGTACCGAAACCGGATGTCCGTTTTTGATCCAGTTGGCAATGTCGATATTATGTACATGCTGCTCTACAATATGATCGCCGCATAACCAGTTGAAATAATACCAGTTTCTCATCTGGTACTCCATTTCAGTCTGGTTCGGTTTACGCGGACGTACCCAAACGCCACCGCTGTTCCAATATACCTGGCCCCCCGTAATATCGCCAATGGCACCGTCGTTAATGCGTTTCATTGCTTCGCGATAATTGGCCTGGTAGCGGCGCTGTAAGCCTACCACAACGTTTAATTTTTTCTTTTTCGCTTCTTCGGCTGCGGCCAATACCTTTCTGATGCCCGGTGCATCTACAGCAACAGGTTTTTCCATGAAAATTTGTTTGTTCTGTTTAACCGCTTCTTCGAAATGGATAGGACGGAAGCCCGGAGGCGTGGTTAACAGCACTACATCGGCTAATGGAATGGCTTTTAAATAAGCATCGAAACCTACAAACTGGCGTTCTTTCGGAACATCCATTTTTGCAGCAAATTTCGAACTTAAGGACTGGTAACTGCTATCTAAACGGTCTTGAAAAGCGTCGGCCATAGCAACCAGTTTAATGTTGAATTTAGTGCTTAGTGCCTGGAAAGCTGCTCCAGTACCTCGATCGCCACAGCCTATTAAGGCAATTTTAATGGTATCCGAACCGGATGCATATGCTCCGGCCAGTGGAATACTGCTTAACATGGCCCCGCCGGCCAGCATGGCTGTTGCTTTTAAAAAATCGCGACGATCTTGTTGGTTAATTGGTTTTTTCATGTGTTTAAATTTTATTTTGGTTAGGGTTGTGTTTTTTTAAAAGTCTTTTATAGGCTGCTTATCGTAATACGCATCTATTTCTGCTTTTGAAGGTGTTTTTACAGGGCGTACCAGGCGCATGCCTACAAAAGGAGCTTCAGGGAACCACCAGTTACTTTTCGGAATCTGTGGATCCAATTGTTTCCAGGAAGGGTCAGAGGCCAATCTAACCGTCGAGGTTAAATTATCTGCTGTTTCATCGTAAGAACCTCCACGAACAACATTTGGGTAAAGTTTTTCGGGTTTGGCAACAGGGTTTTCAGTGATCTTATCTTTGCCCTGGCTATAAAAATCGGCAACATACTGGTCGTAAGTCCATTCGCTAACATTCCCGTGCATATCGTACAAACCCCAGGCATTTGGTTTTTTTAATCCTACCTGGTGGGTTTTGTTATCGCTGTTATCTTTATACCAGGCATAATCGCCTAATTTAGATGCATCGTCACCAAAAGAATATTTGCTTTCGGTTCCTGCTTTACAGGCGTATTCCCATTCGGCCTCTGTTGGTAAGCGATAAAAAACACCTGTACGCACATAAAGCCATTTACAAAACTGGATGGCGTTATATTGTGTCATGGCTATGGCGGGCTGGTGCTCTTTACCCATGCCAAAAGTCATATCGAGATAGGGTTTTGTAGGCCTGGTAACTGCATCTACTTCAGCCGGAATGGCACCTGTACTGGCTTGTTTTTCGTAATCGCGATAGAGGAAGGGTTCAAAAATATCCCAGGTTACCTCATGTTTTCCTATCCAGAAAGCATCGAGTTTAACTTCATGAACGGGTTGCTCATCGGGTTTTCCGGTTTTACTTCCCATTTTGAATTTGCCTGCTGGTATAGCCTGCATATCGAATTTTAATTTGGTTCCATTAATGGATTGCGTGTACGAATCGCTGGGTTTTTGTGCTAAAATCTGCGCACTTGGATAAGCTATTAATGCTGCGGCAATTAACTTTTTAAACATAATTTTTGGTTAGATACACTTAATTCTCTCGTGTGTTTATTTGATTGCTTTCTGAAACACTAAAGTAAATAACCACAATTAAAACAAAGAAAATTTATGTAACAATAAAGGTAAGTGTTGTAACATTAAAAGTCAAACTGACAATTAATATTGTGCTTCGGTTCAATTGGTTACCTTCTGTCTGAAACTTTATTGCTTAAATTGGTATAGCCAATGAGGGTATCCCAGCGTGCACCCGGACGCCGGTAATAAACGAAAATCTGATAGCTGTTTTCTGTCTGGAAGAATGCACCCTCGAAAGGTTTGGTTTCCATTAGCTTTGTATCTTTGTTAAACCAGGCAAACTCATAATCGTAGAGGCCTTGTTTAAGGATCACATTGCCATAAAACTGTTTCCTGTTGGCATCATAAATCAGTTTGTTTTCATTGCCCATAGTGTAGTTGTTAAACCGGCCAACAACATAAGCATCGCCGTTAGGGCTGGGAGCAGGGGCATTTAAGGTGAATAAAACACTCATATACTCTGCTTCTGTTTTATCATCCCGTCCGTCGGTATTGCGGATAAAAAAGTTTCCGTTTTCATCAAACTGGTTGGCAAAGGCACCTGTAGTTCGGGGTGCGTCCTGAAAAAGTATCACGTTTACCGATTCGTTATCCCGGTATATGCCTTTAACATTATCGGCTTTGTACCTTAAACTGCGGGTATCGAATTTTCTGAATTCGTTGTCGCCCCAGAAATCATTAGTATTCAGGTCGTTATAAACCAGTTGGTTTGGTCTTACAAATGCCGGTTTGGTATTCACCTGGATGGTATTGGCATTAAAATTTTGCATCACCACTGCTTTTATATCCTGGTAGGGATTCTGGATAGGGAAAGTGTGGTTGATGGTAAAGTTGATCTTTTGCTTGTAATTCCTGTTTTCTACCTGCATGGAGTTGGTAATTTCTGCAGCAATGGCCACCTGATTGTCGAGCACGTAAAAACGCTGTGAAATAACAGGTTTGTTTTTATCGCCATCCAGGTATACTTTTAATACATAATTACCACCGATTTTGGGTTGGATCTGTGCATTGGGCAGCGTGATTTCGTAATGCGTATATTTCCGGGTAGTATTGGATGAATAACGATAGTTGAGGATGCGGTCGTCATTAAAACTTCCTAAATAATCAATGCTCGAAATTTTAGAAGATTCCCATTCTGCAGTACAATGTTCAATGGTATACCAGTAATTTTGGGTTCCGGAAAGCAAATCGTCAAAAGAAAAAGTAATGGTTTCAGGCGAATTGAGCATGATTACCGGTATGCTTTGCTCTTTATTGCTGTTATAACAAAGCACAGTTTTAATATTAGGCAGATAAGTTTTGTTCTCGTTTGTGAAGGTTTGACTGTTTTGAGCGAAAGCCAGATTGGAGATCAATAATAAGACCGGAATTAATATTTTCTGCATGGTTAAAAGTAAAGTTTTATTGGGAAGGGACAAAACCGAATGGTAATGGTTGCCACGGAAACACGGATGGACACGGAAGATTTCTATTCGTGGTGTCAGATATTACTATCTGACACAAACATATTTTTGTTTGAAAATAAGCCACGGAAACACGGATTAACACGGAAGATTTCTCAGCGAAGCTAAATCTACTGAATAGATCTCTCCGTTCCGCTGCGCTTCAGTCGAGATGACGCAACGAAGCTTTTTATTCGTGGTGTCAGATATTACTATCTGACGCCAACATTTTCTGTTTGAAAATAAGCCACAGAAACACGGATGGATACGGAAGATTTTTCGACGTGCCGTCATTTCAATGCCATACAGCGCAGTCTTGCCTCGGCTCTCCGCCGCCGAAGGGCTCTTTCTTTTTGGCATTAAAAAGAAACAAAAAATGCCGGCTGAAAATTTTTCTTTCAAAGCCAGTGGCATGGCTAGAACAGTGCAATCCGAAAAATTTGTTAGGCCGGTTTTAAGTAGAACGGGGATACTGTGCTATGGCCTAGCTGGGTGGAAACGCATAGTTTCACAAGACGTTCAACATGACATTAAAAATTATCCTTTGTATTCGCGGGCCAAAAAAAAGCCGTCCCGATTTTTCATCGAAACGGCTATATATCTGTACTTACCGGTGTTTAAACTAAGCTTCCAATTCCATAATCTCGGCGGCCAGACTTTCCCATTTTTCCTGACTTTTGTCTAAATCTGCTTTGGTGGCCTGGTAGCGTTTATTGGCTTCAGCAAGTTTTTCGGCATTGCTGTAAACATTTTCTTCGGCCAGTTCTGCTTCGATGTTTTTAACCTTTTGCTCCAGCTCGGTGATTAGTTTTTCTGTTTTCTGCAGTTCATCGTTCAGTTTTTTTAACTGACTGGCTGTATTCGGGGTATTGGGTTTTGGCTCGGCTTTAGGCTTTTCAGGCATTTTAACCGGAATCGGTTTTGAAACCGGAATTACCCTTTTGCTGTTCCATTCTTCGTATTCGGCATAGGTTCCAGGATACTGTTTAATTTTCTCGCCTTCAATAAACCAGATTTTATTGGCCACATTATCCAGAAAATACCTGTCGTGTGATACTGCGATAAAAGTACCTTCAAACTGCTGTAAGGCCTGGATAAGGATGTTAACCGATTGGATGTCAAGGTGGTTGGTAGGCTCATCCAGGATCAGGAAATTCGAATCTGTTGTTAATGATTTTGCAAGTGCCACCCGCGATTTTTCACCTCCTGACAATACCCTGATCTTTTTGAATACATCATCGCCGGTAAACAGGAAACATCCTAAAATACTGCGTAATTCAGTATCAGTATGTTTTGGCGCGAAGGCCTGCAGCTCTTCTAAAATAGCGTTATCAAGGTGCAGCGATTCCAGCTGGTGCTGTGCAAAGAAGGTTGTGGTTACGTTATGGCCGGTTTCGCAGGTACCTTCGAATTTTTCGGTGCCTGCAATCATCCTCAATAAGGTCGATTTTCCCTTACCGTTTGCGCCGATCAGGGCAATTTTATCACCTTTTTCGATCACCGCTTCTGCGTCTTCCAGGATATGTACATTCGGATAATGTTTGGTGGCATGTTCGATACGTACAACGTGACGGCCGGATGGTTTGGTAAATTTAAAGCTGAAATTTACCGTTGGGTTTTCGTCGTCAACATCTTCAACGCGCTCCAATTTGTCTAAAGCTTTCATCCGCGACTGGGCCATTTTGGCTTTGGAAGCCTTGGCTTTAAAACGCTCGATTAAACGTTCCTCCTGCTTGATTTTGGCTTGCTGGTTTTTAAATTCACCTTTCTGGATTTCAGCCCGAAGTGCTTTTTCTTCTAAATAGTAGCTGTAATTACCGGCATAAACAGTTAATTTTCCCTTACGCGATTCAACCGTACGGTTTACAATCTTATCAAGAAAATACCTGTCGTGCGATACAATTACAATGGCACCCTCAAAACCCGTCAGGTAATTTTCGAGCCATTTAATAGAGGGTAAATCCATGTGGTTGGTAGGCTCATCCAGTAACAGGATATCAGGATCCTGCAAAAGGATTTTGGCCAGCATTACACGCATACGCCAGCCTCCGGAGAAGGTATTGAGCGGGCGTAACTGATCTACCGTGCTGAAACCTAAACCCGCGAGTATTTCGTTTGCCCTGTATTCAATGTTATAACCGTCTAAAGCTTCAAATTCCTGCTGCTTATCGCTCAGTTTAAATAAAACCTCTTCGCTATAATCTGTTTCGATTTTTTTAAGCAGTTCTTCAATTTCATCGTGCAGCTGGTTTTGGCGCTCAAAAGCCTCCATGGCCACATGTAAAATGCTATGGTGCGAATCGTAAGAGAGTAAATCCTGGTTTAGGTAGCCGATTTTAAGGTCTTTCGACATCGAAACAGTACCTGAAGTTGGCGCGTACTCACCTACAATTATCTTTAAAAGTGTTGATTTTCCTGTTCCGTTGGCACCGATCAAACCTGCCCTGTCGCCTGGTTTAATGTGCCAGTTGGCATCATCATACAAGGCCCTTGAGCCGATCAGGAATGTTAAATTGTTTATTGAAATCATTTCGGCTGCAAAAATACGAAATTTAAAGGCTTTTTTCAGATGGAAAGTCAAATAGGGGAGACCGTTCCTTTTTTTGTCATTCTGAATGCAATGAAGAATCTTTGATGGTGTAATTGCAAAATAAATTTTGATTTTAATAAAAGCTTCTTACCTTTGTACTGTAATAAAAATAATTACAGAATGAACAGCAGCAGGTTTTCGGTTTCCTTACACATTTTAACCTTGTTAAACGAGGCGAAAGGCGGTATAGTGAGTTCGGAATACCTGGCGGGAAGCATCAATATCAATCCTGTTTTGGTACGTAAAGAGATTATGAATTTACGCAAACATGGTTTTGTTGAAAGTAAAGAAGGCAAGGGGGGAGGCTCGTTTCTGGCCAAAAGTGCCAAAGACATTAACCTGGGCGATGTATATAAATCGGTGAGAAGCAGCAACGTGTTGGGGCAGAGTAAAAATGAACCGAATCCTAAATGTCCGGTTGGCAGACAGATCAATCAACATTTAGACGCCTTATACAACGATGCAG
Organism: Sphingobacteriaceae bacterium; assembly: GCA_017745075.1. Classification (GTDB taxonomy): domain Bacteria; phylum Bacteroidota; class Bacteroidia; order Sphingobacteriales; family Sphingobacteriaceae; genus Pedobacter. The sequence continues at coordinate 157,551 of JAGIAD010000014.1, forward strand.
AGAATGCCCTGATCGAAAATTTATCGAAACAGACATTGGCAGATTTTGCCTCAGGCTTTGAATAATTTTTTTTGGATTTAACTGTAATAAAAAACATTACAATATTAAAAATAAATTAATAAATTAAAAATCAATAACATGAAAGTAGCATTAATTGGAGCATCGGGCTTTGTAGGTAAAGCCATTTTAAATGAGCTGGTAAGCCGTGGAGACGAAGTAATTGCCATTGCACGCGATACCAACAAAATTGAAAACAATAGCGATAAAGTAAATAAACTGGCTGTCGATGTTTTGGATACAGAAAAATTAGCTGAAGCTTTAAAAGGAGCTGATGCGGTGGTAAGCGCCTTTAATGGTGGCTGGACCAATCCCAATTTATATAATGATACTGTGCAGGGTGCAGAGGCTATCCAAAAAGCAGTAAAAGCAGCTGGCGTTAAACGTTATATTTTTATTGGTGGTGCAGGTACTTTACAGATTGATGGGCATCAAATTGTAGATGGACCGAATTTCCCTGCCGAGTACAAACCAGGTGCAACGGCGGTAAGGGATTATTTTAATACGCTGAAACAGGAGCAGGAATTGGATTGGTTGTTTTTTAGTCCGGCCATTGAAATGCATCAGGGTATAACCATCGGTCGTACAGGCAAATACCGTTTAGGTAAGACAAGTCCGGTTTTTAACGAAGATGGCCGTTCTATCTTATCAGTTGAGGATTTAGCGATTGTAATTGCCGATGAGCTGGAAAATAATGCACACCACAGGGAGCAGTTTACAGCAGCATACTAGGGAAAGAGGGAAGATGGAAGACGACTGATGTAAGATGTAAGAGGGAGAATGGAAGACGGCTGATGTGAGTGGAGCGATTCGTCTATGGTATATGCTCGTCCGTTTTCCATTTTCCATCTTCCATAATTAGTATTAAGTTCTTATCTTCGTGGCATGTATCGCCTTATTAAACCAATATTCTTCAAATTTGATCCTGAAAACGTACATTATTTTGTCGTAAAGCGATTAAAGTGGTTTAATGATAAGTTTCCTTTGGGCAAAACCATTATCAGAAGCAGCTTTGATGTTCATATTAAAGGCCTGGAACGCGAGGTTTTTGGGATAAAATTCAGAAACCCTGTTGGTTTGGCAGCCGGATTTGATAAAAACGGCGAATATGTAGAACCTTTAAGTAATCTGGGCTTCGGATTTATCGAAGTGGGTACGGTAACGCCAATGCCCCAGCCCGGAAACGACAAACCCCGGATGTTTCGTTTACCCAATGATGAAGCCCTGATTAACAGGATGGGTTTTAACAACAAGGGGGTAGATGTAATGGCCGAGCGTTTGCGCTTGTTAAAAGATAAACATCCAGATATTGTGGTGGGTGGAAATATCGGTAAAAACAAGGCTACACCAAACGAAGATGCAGTACGCGACTATATTAAATGTTTCGACAGGCTTTTTGATGTGGTAGATTATTTTGTGGTGAATGTAAGTTCGCCCAATACACCAGGCCTGCGCGAACTGCAGGAAAAGGAACCGCTTAAAAAGATCCTCAATACCTTACAGCAACGTAACCGCAAAAATGATATTTCGCGTCCGATTTTATTAAAAATCGCACCCGATTTAACTGATGCACAACTGGATGATATTATCGAAATTGTAGCAGAAACGAATATTGCAGGTATTATTGCCACCAATACCACCATCAGCCGGGAAAACCTGGCTACAGCGCAGAACTTAAAAGCTGAAACCGGTGGGTTGAGTGGAAAACCTGTTAAAGAACGTTCAACCGAGGTGATCCGTTATCTTTCAGAGAAATCAAACAAGGCCTTTCCGATTATCGGGGTAGGAGGTATTCACTCGGCTAAAGATGCACAGGAGAAGCTGGATGCAGGTGCCAGCCTGGTACAGTTGTATACCGGCTTTATTTACGAAGGCCCCGGATTAATCAAAAGCATCTGTAAAGCACTGGTAAAAGTTAAAGAATTAAGCTAGGGCTTTCGCAAGTTCTTATTTTTGCCTGTTCACCATTGCATTGATCCATATTGGCGCAAATGGGGAAGTACATCCTTTTGAAACCGGATAATCACGGTAAATGCCCAGTTTTTCGCCGATGGCTAAAGCGCGCTCGCGGTAAGCAGGATGGTTTATCCCAATCTGGGCCAAGGCTGTGTTCATTGTCCACTGTGTTTCCGGCGCTTCGCCTGGCATTTCACTTTCAATGCGGTTTAGCAGGGCAGGGATGTCTAACCCTTCCGGTGCTCTTGCAATGCGTCCGCTTGTTAAACTCCAACCCGCACGGGCAAGCATCTTATCGCCAGAGTTCATCCACTTTTCGCGGAACTGTTCCTTCTCAGGGTATTCTTTAACTACATAATTGTAAAACCAGTCGGCTGCCCAGCCAAATTCTTCTGATGCAACCATTTTTTCTATTTCAACAGCTGAAAGTTCCTTTGGGGTAAGGATTAAAATGGCCAGCATCCTGGCGTCGATATTTCCCGTTTCCCACAATTGCAAGGCCAGCTGGTGGTCTGTTTTGATTTTTTTGGCCAGGGTTCTGATGTCGCCCATTTTCACTCCGAACAGATTTTCGCGGGCTCCATTTTTAATGTGTTGCTTACGGACTTTCTCGTCTGCAAGAGATTGAAGGGTTGAAAGGGTTTCGGTAATATTCATACGTTTTCCGTAAAATAAGGTAAGATAAAGTTAAGATTTTTAATCGAAGGAAGGTGCTCAAGTGTAAGTCATGCTGAATCTCTTCTACAGTTCTAATTTGTCACGTTGAGCCTGTCGAAACACCTTTAAAACACTTAAAATGGGTTCCTCGGCAAGCTTAGGATTGACATTTATACTTATGATACAACTTCCTATGAGATTATTTCTTGGATTTTAATTTTCTTTCCAGAGACTTTATTTTTTGATCCTGGTTCTTGATTTTTTTATTAAGATTGATGATGTAAAGCGTCATTTCTTCTGTTTTTTGTAATAGCTTCATTTGGAATTCTTTCATTTCTAATCCATTATCAATCATATCTTTTTCGGAAGAAATTTCAGGAAGGTGTTGTTTGGTCGTCACAAATTTTTCAAGTTCATCAAGTTGCATTAATTTGTAATCTTTGCTGAAAACAAAATCACAGCCTTGGTTTATACATACTTTTACCTCTTGCGCCCTAATTGTTCCACCTACATCTAGTTTTACATTTGGGTTGTTAACACCGATACCAACGTTTCCATCACCCCGTATAATAAACGGAATATTATTGCCTGCTCCAATATCCCTAACTTTAAAAAATGAACTTCTCAAGGCGTTTTCATAAGTTCCAAAAGATGCTACATCAATCGTTAATCCATTAATTTGATCCATGGTACCTGGAATATTTAAAATTATTTTTGAGCAGTTCAATGCTTTAGCATTAAAATCTGTTTCAGTGTTGTTTAGGTTTCCTGAATGCCAAATTCTGTTCCAGCCTTTCCATGAGTAGTCCCATCTGCCAAAATAAAGTTCATTTGCGCCAATAGGGTTGGTGATGCTTGCATAGTTATTGACGTCAAATCCAAAGTTTAAGCCATGGTAAAAATTAGATCCAAGTGTATTGTTTGTTGGATTAACTGCCATCCATTGGCCATTAATGGTTGAAAACGAATTTAGGTTGGTTTCTACGTTCTCTTTAGAATATTGAGCTTTTACTGTTAATGAGCCAATTAAAAATACAATTATAATTGATAAGCGTTTTGTAGAATTCATGTTTTAAGTTATTAATTTGTTTAAAAATATTAATTTAAGATAAAAAGAGTATGCTTTAATCAATTTTACTATTAAAACTGAGATTTATCCTCTCGGCTGGAGTGTATAGAAATGAAGAGATCTGCTAGCTGCAGATTTTGAGCAGAGTACAACAATGCTGGGGAGATGTATTCTTAGAAGGACTACAGTTATCATATAAAAATAATCGCACAAAAAAAGCATCCTTTGATCAGAAGGATGCTTTAAAATTTTTTGTTGCTAAAAACTATTTTGCCAAAGCAGCTAAAACAGCATTGTTTTTAGCTAATTGATCGTTTTTAGGCTGTGCAGAACGGCTTCCTAACTCAATGTTAGTTGCTCTTTTTAAAAATGCTACCTCTTGGTGAGCTGTATTTTTATTTCTTCTGTCTTTTCTTTTTAATCTGGTAACTGCCATGGTATTAACCTTTTATTATTTTATTTGTACAAATGGAGGTCGAGAGCGGATTCGAACCGCTGTAGAAGGTTTTGCAGACCTCTGCCTAGCCACTCGGCCACTCGACCCTTAAATTCAAGGCTGCAAAAATAGCAATTATTAGTTAGCCCGCAAATAATATCTCAATTTAATTTCGAACCCTCACTAATTCAGCGCAAAAGATTGCAGCACTCACGGCAACATTTAAGGATTCGGCCTCACCAATCCTCGGAATGGTTACTGGTTTATTAATTTTTTTGATCACTTCGGGCGAAATTCCTTTTCCTTCATTGCCTAAAATTACCAGTCCCTCATTGCCCCATTGTGTTTTATAAATCGATTCGCCATCTAATAAAGCACCGAATACCGGCAGCTTATTACCGGCTAAAAATGCGGGCAGGTCTGTCTCAAAAATATCTACCCTTGCCAGCGAGCCCATAGTGGCCTGTACGGTCTTGGGATTGAATACTTCTACACTGTCGAGCGAGCAGATAATTTTTTTAAAACCGAACCAATCTGCCGTACGGATAATGGTACCCATATTGCCCGGATCCTGTACGCCATCCAAAACCAGGGTGAACTGATTTTTTAGCTCTTTTTCATCCAATGGTTTGTTTTTGGGGATATGAACCAAGGCTAAAAAGCCCTGTGGTGTTTGCAGTGTACTAATCTTTTCTAATTCAGCGTTCTTTACTTCAAATAAGTTTATATTTGCAGGCAATTTGGGTAACAAATTGTACTGTTCGCTGTTATAAAATATAGTATGGATATGGTAATTTGACCGGATAAACTCTTTTATTGATTTTATGCCTTCAACAATAAATAAACCATGCTCTTTACGGTATTTTTTTTGATGTAACGACTTTATAAAACTAATCTGTGATTTTGAAAGCATACCAATACTTGATAAATATTAAACTGAAAAGCACTGCAATATTACTATTTATTATTGTCTTAATTCAGGCCTGTTCATCAACAAAATACATTGCCGACTACCAATCGATCGTTAAAAAAGTAACGATTGATAGCGTTGACAAGAAATTTGAGGAGCAGGCTTATAATTATGTTCAGAAAGATATCCGTCCCGCTTCTAAGCTCAGTATTCAGGTGCCTTTATACAATTTGTTCAACACCAAAAATGGCAGGTACAAAACGAACGATATCAAGCCTTTTGGTACGCCACCCGCTATTTTGGATAGTACCCTGGTAGAAATTTCGAGAACCCAGATACAGAAGTTCCTGAAAAGCAAGGGATACCGGCAGGCGGAGGTAACTTCTGCCATCAAAGTGGCGAACAAGAAAGCCGAAATAACTTTTAGTGCAAAACCCGGACCGGCCTATTTTATTGATAAACTGACCGATTCTATCCCGAATGCGAATATCAGAAACCTTTACCTGTCAAATAAGGCTGCGGTGAGCCACCTGCACAAAGGCATGCAATACGATGAAGATTCGCTAACCTATGAACGGGAGCAGATTTACCGCATAATGAAAGAAAACGGTTATTTCTATTTTTTAAGGCCTTATGTAAATTTTGATGTTTATGGTGCAGAGCCGACTTCAAAAACCCATAAAATTGATTTAAATTTAAATGTAACCGAACCTGCCGAAGGGCACAAACAGTTTAATATTGGGTATACGCATATGATTATTGCACCAAATCCGGATGGTTTTCCAGATTCTGTGCGCTATAAATTGAGCAAGGATACTTTAAACGGAATAATATTTACCGATTTCTCCAAGCGATACAGGCGTAACCCAATTGTAAGGTACGACTTTTTAAAACAAGGGGAACTTTACGACATCCGGAATGAGAACCTCACTTATGATCGCTTATATGAGCTGAATATTTTTAAAAATGTGAAGATCGATTATTTTAGGAGAGACAGCACATCGAATAAGATCAATGCGGTAATTCAATTGATTCCGCAAAAGGTAATGAGCAACCGTATTGAGGGAGAGGTGCCGTTTAATGGTGGTACGGTTGGTTTTAACTTAAGTAATACCTATACCAATAACAATATTTTCAGAGGGGCCGAACGGTTCGAACTACAGGTAAAAGGCGGTTTGCAATCCAGGATAGGCAATGGCGCCAAACCCTTTAGTGATATTTATCAGCGCGATTTTTCGATCAGCAGCAGTATTACGGTGCCAAGGTTAATGATCCCATTCTATAACCCTACTTTAGGGAGCAATGGAATGCCGCATACTACTTTTTCGAGTAGTTATATCTTTGCCCTGCAAAAAGATGTATCGGTAAGAAGGATTTTCATCAATTCGATTACTTATGACTGGGTAGAAACGAAATCCAAACTGCACTCTTTTACCCCCTTAAACTTTGAATACCGTTTTGGCTACCTGGATCCCAATGTAGATGCGCAGACGGTACTAAATAACCTCTATTACTCTACTTTATTGGGCCGGAAAGACCTGACCCTGGGAATGAAATATACTTATACCTTAAATGCCAATAAACTGAATGAGTACCGTTCTTTTGTTTATTTAAGGGCAGGAATGGATATTGCAGGTAATATGTTGCAGGGCATATCCAGATTAGGCGGGAAAAAAAGCGATCCTGCAAACAATGATCCGGCAAAAATATTGGGTTTGCCATTTAACCAATATATGCGCCCTGAAGTAGACCTGAGGTGGTATAAACACTTAGGTGGAGAGCGGCAATTTGTTGCGCGTTTAAATGCAGGTGTAGCCTATGCTTATGGAAATTCGGTGTTAACAGGCATACCATTCGAGAAACAGTTTTTTGCAGGCGGATCAAGCGGCGTAAGGGCCTGGCAGGCAAGAACCATCGGTCCCGGCAATTACGATAGAGGTCTTTTAAGGAGTGATACCCTGAGGAAAGCATTTTTCGGACTTGACCAGCTTGGAACCATGCGTATCGAAACCAACCTCGAATACCGTTTTACAGTGGCCAAAAAGTTTTTTGGGGCAACATTGAAAGGAGCCGCCTATGTTGATGCAGGTAACGTATGGAACCTCCGTAAAGGCGAATCAATTCTGCTTGCCACTCCCACACTTGATGAGCAAACCGTGTTTAAATTAAACAGATTTGTACAGCAGCTGGCTATTGGTACGGGTGTAGGCCTGAGGTATGATGTACAATACTTTGTATTTAGGTTCGATGTTGGCCTGAAGCTCAAAGATCCGCAGTTTTCGGGCTCAGACCAATGGGTAATCGGTAAGTTTTTATCAGGTGCCAGAGAATTTAAAAATAATTATAACGCCACGCATGGACCTGATAATTACCGTTTTCTGCAGTATAACTTTGGTATTGGTATGCCGTTCTAATTAACCAAAAAGATTTAATGTTTTGGATTTGGTGGCGGGATCTTTAAACGTAAACTCTTTAAAAGGCTGCCATCTTTTATCTAAATGTTTGTAAACTGAAAAAGAAGAAACAAGGAATTCCCGTTTAAACTTTTTGTCTTTAAACGCTTCGGTAATCTGTTTAAAAACAGGAGGTTTAAGGTCTTTAAAAGCCAAAGTTAAATGCGGGTTGAATTTATTGGTATTTCTTTTCTCCTGTAATTTTAAAGGAAGCAGCGCTGTCCTGATGTTTTTTTCCAGGTTCATGATCCCCTCATTCTTCTGCACATCAAGGAAAAAGGTATGTTCGGGGAATGAACTGAAATTTTTTAATACCTGTGTAAAAGGGGTAATGAAAGAGGCATCTTCCAATGCATTGAAGAACCTCTTCTCTGCTTCCGGCGATGATAATTTTACCGGTGGGTATAAGGTAATATGTGCAGGTCTTTTTAAGGATTCGTGTACATTAAATTGCGCTGAAATGTAGTTTCTGATTTCATCGATATCCTCAACTATAGAAACGGGCGGAACCAGGCAGACCAAAAAAAGATTTTCCATAAAGCAAATTTGCTAATTTTTTTAGTAAATTGATGGCGACTATATAAATTATTAATCAACAGCTAATGGCAACCACATTTTCTTTTATTGGAAGGCAGTTGCAGAAGCTATTGGTTTTCTGCAGTCCTGCTCCCGCTTCTGCCGATTGAAAAAATCGGCATCCCGCTTCGATCGGGCTTAGGGGGCTACAGTAGTGCTACTATCTGAGGTGAAATAGACCATCCGATCCATGGGATGTGTCTCCCATGGGCCACTTTATTGTAGTAAATTAACGGTGATTATATAAATTATTAATCCACAGCTATTGGCAATCACATTTTCTTTTATTGGAAGGCAGTTGCAGAAGCTATTGGTTTTCTGCAGTCCCGCTCCCGCTTCTGCCGATTGAAAAAATCGGCATCCCGCTTCGATCGGGCTTAGGAGGCTATAGTAGTGCTACTATTTGTGGTAGGATAGACCATCCGGCCCATGGTTCGTGTCTCGATGAGCCATTTCATTTAAGCTATTTATATTTGCCACGGCGGCACGGATTAACACGGAGAGTTTCACAGAAAAACGGACTTATGTTAACTAAACCCGACCGGCAGCGTTACCCCGATTTAAGTGTAATTTAACTTATTGAACATTTATCGGGGTTAAGCAAAGGGCGGGACTGGTGTAACCGAAGCAGCACAGGAATTGCTTTTCTAAAAAATAGAACTATTGAGCCTGCGATGTTCAAGACGACTCTTTTTATGCATTTTGAATTTTGCCCTCTGATAACTGTTACAGGTGGAGACATTTGACGCCACGATAATCACCTATTTATATTTGGCCACGGAGGCACGGATTAACGGAGAGTTTCACAGAAAAACGGACTTATGTTAACTAAACCCGACCGGCAGCGTTACCCCGATTAAGTGTAATTTAACTTATTGAACATTTATCGGGGTTAAGCAAAGGGCGGGACTGGTGTAACCGAAGCAGCACAGGCATTGCTTTTCTAAAAAGAATAAAAAATTTATTACATGAGATTGCTTCGGCTCGCGCTTGTCCAGTCTCGCAATGACGATTCGTGATGAAAAATTAATTCAAAAACGTTAGACAAGGTTTTTCAGTCCATCAAAAATACTTTCGAAAAAGGTAGAAAGATTTAACCCGTTGCTATGGTTAAAGTAAACAAATACCAAAAATACGATCACTACAAATATGATGAGCTTACGGAAAGCAACGGCTATAATGATCAACAGGATCGGAATAATAAAAAGCCACAAACTATTTATTGCATATGGACTTAAATCGGTATCGTTTTTATAAACATACACCAGTTTACTGTGGGTACCAGCGTCGTTTTGGTGTTTGATATAAACGAATGTAGATTTATCGATGGGTAAAGGCAGCACGGCAATGCCATCGTTAAACTTTAAAATCTGTGTAAAACCGCTTACACTAAAAGTGTAGGTTCCGTTTATATTTTCGTTAGGGTTGTTCAGGGAATCGGCTGCTATGATGGCCAGCTTATTGTTTTTAAGCAAATTTTCCTTTACCAGGAAATTATTAATGCCTGCGGTTTGGGCCGAGCCTGAAAAACCGATTAAACATAACGATAACAAGATTAAGATTCGTTTCATTCGATAGAACGTTTATTGTAAATTAAATAACCGATATGCAATAATACACCATTTCTTTTAACTGCATCATTATATAAATTATAACTTAAACTTACGGGACCCAGCGGCGAATGATAAACCAAACCTGCGGTACCTGCGTAACGTAATTTTGTTATGGCTTTGGCATAATCTATATCCTGGAAATTATTCAGCTCAAACTCTTTATGTGGTAAAAATAAATAACCTTCTAATCTAAAATCAAGATTTTTTTTAACATTATAAATGTTTTTTACCCCTCCGGCGGCATAAGTGGTTGCCCTGAACTTATCAAGAAACAGCGAGCGGCTATCTTGCAATGGATAGAAGGCAGGAGCAGTTAAAAGTGTTGCATAATAGTTGCTGAACAAGGGTTGATTTGAGATAACACCTTCAATAATATAACCAAAAGTATATTTTTTAAGGTGCAGGAAATAGTTTTCCTGGGTGAGCTTAATGCTGCCCCATTGGTGTAGCCGGCTACTGCCCGGAATTTTCACAAAACCCGGGGTGTTCCGGAAAATATTGCCGGGATTATAATTTTCGCGGCCGGTAGTATAATTAAAGCTTAACGAAAAGCTTTGACCATTTGTGGCATATTGCTTTCTGTTGAGCGAATTTTTTTCGAGATTTAGAGATGCCCTGTAGCCGTTAAAAATAGTTTGATCGAGCAGATCACCAACTGTGAAGGTATTGTTTGGGCTATAACGGTCGTTGTTATTGATAAATGTTGAATGCAGAACTATTTTGGTGTTGTAGTTTAAAGGCATTCCCATCATGAGATCAATCTTCCGGTCTGATTGTTCGATGTAAATAGGGCGGGGGTTTTCGATAAATATCTGGCTGGTATTATAGAAATTCCAGTGATTGTATGTTAACTCGGCAGCCAGAAACAAAGGCAGCCTGGTTGGGTAATCTACCCGGCCATTTAACTGTACTGATTCGTAAAAACGGCCAGAATAAAAGCTTGTTCCAAAAGTGTACGACTTCCTGTTGAGGTAATTGTATTGGGCAGCCAAAAAAACATTGCTGATGGGCCTCGTAGAAATATTGCCCCCCAGTTCGAGTTTAAAACTTTTTTTCGGCTGGGCCACTACTTCAAAGGTATAGCTATCTGTTGCCGCCTGATAGGAAATTTTAGGGTAGACGGTTTCGAAAGTCTGGTCGGCAACCAGCTTGTAATATCCGCGTTTAATATCCTCCAGGTTAAAAGTAACTTTATCGCTCTTAAAAAGGCGCTCTACATATTTTTTCTGCTGGCTGTTTACGCCGGTTACAATGATGCTGCTGAATTTTAGGTCAGGTTTTTTAGCATTAAACTTCTCTCTTCTTTTAGCCAGTTCATCATCGCTTACCCTTTTGCCAATCAGGGCTTTGATCCTGGGCATATCGGCCATGGTAGCATCATAACCCTTTTTGATCAGTTCTGCTACAGGCGCGAAATTGGTAACACTGTAGCCGGCAAGATCGGGCTGTATGTAAACGCCATTTTTACCGATCATGGTAGAATCTGATTTGGATAAAAACATGTATACCAAAAAACGGTTCATTAACCGATCGTCGATATTTTTAGGGTATTCGTTATAAGTTTTTGAAGAAACATTGGCGCCGATTACCACATCTGGCTTAAATTCTCTTTCCATGATATCGGCAGGGAAATTATTATACAGTCCCCCGTCAAAAACATATTTCCCGTCCAGTTTAATTGGCCGGTAGATGATCGGAACCGTCATGGTTGCCCTAACTGCTTCAGCTAAACTTCCCTTGTTTACTGCGATACTTTTTTGTGAAAGCACATCAGCAACCATACAACGATAGGGGACGAAAAGATTGTCGAAATTATCTTTAGAAACGGCTGATGCCTGAGCAAAAAGTTCTAAAAAAGCAAAATTTAAGGGAATATCGTTAATGAGATTGGAGCGGAAATTAAAATGGAAACCTGTATCAATGGCCACTTTTGCAGTAAGCATAGAGGCATTTGGTGCATTTTTTTGAAAATAATAGGTGTAATCGCTGGTATAGCGCCCGTTTACCCAATTTTGAAAATCGTTACTGAGTGCTATTTCTTCAATCTGTTTAGGGCTATAACCTGCAGCATACATGGCACCAACAATACCACCCATAGATGTGCCCGTAATGTAATCAACCGGGATGTGGTTTTCTTCCAGGGCCTTTAAGGTACCGATATGGGCTAACCCTTTGGCGCCACCACCGCTAAAAACAAGGCCAACTTTTTGCGCTTGCAACTGGTTACAGCACAGAACGAAAAGGATCAGCAAAAATCTTTTAAAAGTTACCACCCCTAAAAATAAGTGTTTTTCTTTTAAAATCAGTTCAATATGAAAATGTTGTAATTCAAAAATATTGCAAAACTAACCCATGTGATGTATGGAATAAACAGGAGTCCTGCCCATTTATTGATTTTATAAAATGTAAGCGCATTAATGACAATTACGACCAGCAGTAAAATAATTTCGGCCAGGGCAAAGCCTACCTCATTCAGGTAAAAGAAAATGAATGACCATGCGAGATTTAAAATTAACTGGATCAGGTAAATGGCAACTGTGCGTGGGAAATGGACAATTTTATCGCGCCTGATCCAAACCAGGTAGGCTGCAATACCAATTAATATATAAAGCGTGGTCCAAACAGGAGCAAAAAGCCAGTTAGGCGGATTAAATGAAGGTTTATGGAGTGTTGGATACCATGTTCTGACAGATTGTGCCGTTGCCCATCCGCCCAGTGCGCCAATACCGAGTGTAATGGCTATATTAATGATAAAAGCTACCGGTTTAAATTTCATGTTTTAATTTGAGTTTAAACAGTGAGAAACCTAAAATGTTTTTACCTGCCTATGCCCGGAACAACGGGTAAACTCTCATTGTCTTCATTTCCGACACTTTGTACGGCAAACAAGTAATTGTCTTTACTGTAAGGCAGCCTGAGTTCGGTGGCAGGGGTAAAAAATTTCTTTTCCCAAACCGGGCTGCTGGTTTCACGCATGAGCACATAATAGCCTTTTACAGTACCATTTATTGGGGCTTTCCAATATAAATAAGTAGAATTGCTCAGGTTTTTAACATCTATTTTTACTTCGGTAGGAGCATATGGGGCTTTTGCCAGGTTGGCCAGAACTGCAATGTTTAAAGCTGTATTTTTGCGCAGGTATTCGAAATCCATAAATTCCTGCAGGTCACCATATTTAATGCCGTTTTCGGTCCTGAGGTCCTGGTGCTGGTGATCGAAGTTTTCGTTCATTTCGGTTATGCGTACCGCAGTAAATCCATTTTCTACAAATGGGGTATGGTCGCCGCCACGTAAAAAACGGTCGTTCCGGTATATTAACTTAACTTCCAACTGGTCTACATAACGTTCACCTGTTTCTTTAACATACCGTGCCAACTGACGGCTTTTACCATCGTTTTCTAAGCCAAACTGACGGATGCTTTTTGCATTTTTATCCAGATCATAACCAGGTAACCCCTCACTGAATACACGGATCCTGGTATTGTCGATAATTTGTGTTTCGCTGCTGTTATTGCTGCCGATCATGTCATTGTTTAACATGGCATCTACATTCCAGTTTTCTTTTTTTGCTTTTGCGGCCATAAAACCAGAGCCCAGTAAAGACTGTTCTTCGCCGCTCACGGCTACAAAAATTATAGTTGCAGCAAATTTATGTTGACTCATAATCCTTGCAGCCTCAATAACGCCCGCAACGCCACTGCCATCGTCGTTAGTACCCGGTGCATCACTTGTTCTGTTCATTACGTCGGTAACGCGGCTATCAAGATGCCCGCTCACTACATAAACACGCTTGTCGTTTACATCGGTGCCTTTTAATATGGCTACGGCATTGCCCAAAAGTGTTAGCTGGTCTACTCTTTTGCCATCGGGTTTAAAGGTAACGGTATCCAAGTAGGCAGTAAGTCTGCCACCGCTTTGCCTTGCAAACTGATTAAACTTGCTCACCACCCAGTTCCTGGCTGCTCCGATGCCTTTCGTTTTACTTTTAATATCGCTAAGCGTATTTCTGGTGCCGAAAGAAACCATTTTACTGATGTATGATTTTAGCGAATCCTGGTTTACGGCTTTAACCATTTGATCAATATCCTGATTCCGGTTTACAGCAACCTGGGCCTGTAACGCTGAACTTAAAAGAACAAAAAGGAGGAGGGGGTAGATTTTTTTCATCTGTTGGTTTTCGGAAAATGATGATTTTATTTAAAACGAATATATTGAATGATTCCTGGAATACGGACAGTTAAAATCCAATCCGATGTAACATTTTGGGCATAAAAAAAGCCCTTTGAAATTAATCAAAGGGCCATATTTGTTTGGTTTACTATTATTTTGCAACAGTTGAAGCAATTTCTTGTGTTTTTTTGTCCCAGTTTCCAAAAGCTTTTTTTGCTGAAGCTTTAGCGGTATTTAATTCCACATCACCTGCAATGGTTAAAAAAGTTTTTTCAGGAGAAATCTGGTTATAAAAGTCTTTAACATCGGCCAAGGTTAATGCATTAATTGAATTTTCATTTACTGTTTGGTCAAAATCGTAATCCTGCAATTTTATGCTGGTAATTAATTTGGCTTTGGCAATGTTGAACGTTTTTTGATCGATAGTAGCATTCTGGATTAAAGAAGCCATTTCAATTAAATCTTTTTCAAGATCGGCATTGGCGGTAGCCAGTTTACCACTGTTATCTTTAAAACTGATGTTTGCATTCTTACCTGCATTCTCGTTTAATACGGCATTTAACAATTCCACTACACCATCTTTTTTATCGTTGAATGCTTTGGCATCCAAGGTAAAGCTTGAGTAAGCCTTTGGCGACTTATCATTTTCGGAAATAATAATGTTCATGCCATTTTTAAGTTTGTAGCCCACCGGCTCTTTAAAATTTTGAGCTTTTGCACTGTAAACAGATAGGATACTTAATGCAGCAAATGCAATTGTTTTAATTTTGTTCATTTTGTTTTTTTATTCTTTCTTGATTAATGATTTCTGTTATAAACCTCAAAAATCTACTTCTGGATGTTTTATTTGATGATATTTTGTCTTTTGGGAAGGTGAAAAAACCTAGACGAACGGATACTTATGCGCTGAAAATGAAGTATATTTTTCTGCAAATATAAGTATTATTCATTTTGTTCATTATTTATTTTCAAAATATTTTCATGTTATTCCTGGTCAGAGTACTAATGTAATCGGATAGTAATGAATTGTTTATCGTTGATGGGTATATAACCATCATGATGTGATGTGCCCGATTTTGCAGACTCATCCGGGCATTAAAACCTGATGCCCAAATCTGACGTTCTGCAGGGATCTAGCGCTCATAAAATATAGCTCAATACGAAGATGTTAATGCTATCAGTTATTGAAAAAGATTTAAATGAAATACCATAATGCTGAGTGCATATCAATAAAACTTCTGAAAAGAAAGATTAAATCAACCGATTACAGGTATTCCAAGTAGAATAGATGATGTTGAACTGCGAAAAGACTACAATGTATTACAGGCATTCTTAAATAATGACCTGTACCTGTTAACAAAGATTAATTAATAGAGGAAAATTTTCCGGAAGCATAGAGCTGTTCAGTTGCAGATTTGAAGCTGATGTCTTCAATAAAATCTTTTATTTCCCTGATGGTTTCTTCTGGTGCACTAATGTGCGGAAAGTGGCCGGTGGCTTCCATTACTACCAGAAAATTCTTTGGCGTATTTTTATGAATGAATTCTCCGGCTGATAATGGGGCAATGATATCATTTGAACTTTGGAGGGTCAGACTTGGTACTTCGAGGTCTTTTAATTGGTCTCTGTAATCGGCCTTAAAGGTAGCCATTGCAAAAGCCAGCGCCACACTAGGCTCGGTTGCTTCGAAACATTCCTGTAAAAAATCAGCCAGTTCGGGTTTTAATGGGCTATCCATTACCACAGGAGCCAATTGTTTGCTCCAGCCTACATAATCTTCAGCGATGTGCTCAAATATGGTTTCAATATCTCCTGCATTGAACCCGCCGATATAATCGCGATCGTTTAGATATCTTGGTGAAGGACCAATAAAAATCAATTTTTTAAATGCTTCCGGTATTTGTAATGCAGCAATCATGCCGATCATACTGCTTACCGAGTGGCCGATAAAAATAACATCGGAAAGTTCGAGCGCCTCTATGATGTCGATCACATCGCAGGCATAACCTCCTAAGGTAGCATACTTATGTTTATCGTATTGGCTCAGGTCTGAATCTCCCGACCCAACATAGTCGAACAGTATTACTTTATAGTTTTCGAGAAAAGCGTCAATAACAAATTTCCAGGAATTTTGTGCACAACCGAAGCCGTGGGCAAATAAAATTACCTGGCTACCTTCGCCAAGGATTTTAACATTATTTTTGATGAGTACGGGATGCAAAATGTTTGGTTTTAAATCTATATCAAGTTAAGTAATGTTATTTGTTTTTGAAAAAAAAATAAATAATGAACAAAATGCATTAAAACAGCAAACATTTTATGTTCTACACTTAATTATTATTTCATATATCTTTACTAAAACGATTAAGCTGTATGAGAAGTTTTATTTTTGCATTATTGATAATATGCGTTTCGGCATTTTATGCACAAAGCCAGGTCAACCTAAAAGCGTTTAAAGCTAATGGTGCTACCGTTTCTTCCGGTCAAAAGGAACTCGTGCTTACCTGGCCGGTTGGTAAAGGAGCAACAGGCAGAATGATTCTGGACCTTAATCGTAACCAACCATTGTTTAAAAGTTTGTGGTTAGGAAAGCAGGGGGCCTTGAAAGAAGTTGCTGCTCATCTCGATCCTGCATTTGTGCTAAGAATAGGTAAACGTACCTTAAGTCCGAACAGTGGGGGGTGGGATGTTTTTTTTGACAGGGTTCCAACCAGGCCTTATACCACAAATCTTATAAAGTTCGAAAAGGGTAATGCAAGTGTTTCTACGCAGGGTTCGCAAACGGTTGTAAAAATATCAGGCATGCAATCCGAAACATTTAGCGGCGCTTTAGAAATCACACTTTACAATGGAAGCCCTTTATTTAATGTTGCGGCTGTGGTATCTACGGCAAGAGATTCTACTGCTATTTTATATGATGCCGGCTTGACAAGTAAAAAAGATGTCTGGGCAAAAATATCGTGGTCTGACGTAAAGGGAAATCTTCAAACTGAAAAGGGAGTTAAAACAGATCCGGCTAAAAACCTGGAGGTAAAATACCGGACGATTATCGGCGAAAATAATAGCGGAAGTTTGGCGGTTTTTCCTGCGCCGCACCAATACTTTTATCCTTTAGATGAAGCTTTTAACCTTAAATTTACTTGGAAGGGTAGTAATTATTTAAACTTAATCCCCGACTTTGGTATAGGTATCAGGCAGGATCCGTTGGGTGATAAGCGTTATGTGCCCTGGTTTAATGCACCACCTCATACCCAACAGCGCCTTAATTTTTTCTGCTTATTAAGTGACGGCAGCGCAAATACAGCTTTAGAAGAAGTTAAAAAGTTTACGCATGATGATACTTATGTGCCGTTGGCAGGTTATAAAACAATGGCTAGCCATTTCCACAACGAGTTTATTTCGGATGTGGTACTGAGCGGAAAACCTGTTCCGGAAAAGCCGGAATTTGTGGAGGTATTGAAAAATGCAGGGCTGAATATTGTTAAGCTTGCCGAGTTTCATGGTCCGGGACATCCTAAAGGACCGGATTCGATTCGTTTAAAAGAATTAGATGCCTTGTTTAAACAAACCAGAAGGTTATCTGATCCTGATTTCTTACTGTTACCCGGAGAAGAGGCCAATAATTTTTATGGAGGCCATTGGCTTGCATTTTTTCCGAAACCGGTTTATTGGGTGATGTCGAGAAAAAGTGACCTGCCTTTCGAAACCAACGATCCGAAATATGGTAAGGTTTACCGCATTAACGATAAAGCAGAAATGCTTAAACTATTAGAACAAGAGCAAGGCTTAGCATGGACTGCCCATGCGCGAACAAAAGCCTCGACAGGTTACCCTGATCGATATAGAGAAGAAGATTTTTTTAAATCAGAGACATTTATGGGCGCCGCGTGGAAAGCTATTCCCGGCGATCTTTCCTTGCCAACGTTAAGTAAAAGAGTATTGAACTTAATGGATGATATGGCCAATTGGGGACTGAAAAAACATGTCATTTCTGAAGCCGACATTTTTACCATTACCGAGCAAAATGAAATGTACGCACATTTAAATGTGAATTATTTGCAAATGGATACGTTGCCAAACTATGCAGATGGTTGGAAACCTGTTTTAGATGTAATGAGGGAAGGCAAATTTTTTGTTTCTACCGGAGAGGTATTGATTCCAAAGTTTAACATTAATGGAAAAGGTGCCGGAGAAACATTAAAGATTGATCATAGCGGAAAAGCCAATATCAATATGCAACTCAACTGGACATTTCCCTTAAGCTTTGTCGAAATTGTATCGGGAGATGGAGCAAAGGTGTATCGTAATCACATTAATTTAAATACTACCCAGGCTTTTGGGAAAAGAGATTACAGCTGGCCTGTAAATTTAAAAGGACGTAAGTGGGTTAGGGTAGAGGCCTGGGACGTTGCAACCAATGGTGCTTTTACGCAAATGGTTTGGCTGGAATAGTTTTACTGTTTTTATTATATCGTCCCGTTTGTAATGGGGATGGATGAGAAAGGCGATTTTATCGCCGTTATACATTGCACTGTGCATTACAAATGCACATCTCATTAATCCTCGTTACAAACCATAGCCGTTAACTTAATTTTCAAACTGCAGATTTTAAGTTGATTATTGAAC
>JAGIAD010000015.1 GCA_017745075.1 Sphingobacteriaceae bacterium
TACCGAATTACTAAACCTTTACAGCAATGACGTATTTTTTAATAACAAAAAATCCCGTTCTGAATAAACAAAACGGGATTAATAATTTACATCCAAACTTCGGGTTTCCGACTCTGGACTTCCGACTATTTAAAGCGCTGCCTTTGCTGCTGCTTCGGCCCTGATGATGTTTAATGCACCACCAGCTTTAAACCAGTCTATTTGCTGTGCATTATAACTGTGATTAACCGGAAACTGCTCAGTAGTACCATCTGCATGGTGCAATACCAATGTTAATGGTTTATCAGAAGTAAACTCAGTTAAGCCTAAAATGTCAATCGTATCGTCTTCTAAAATTTTATCGTAATCATCTTTATCGGCGAAAGTTAAGGCCAGCATACCTTGTTTCTTAAGGTTGGTTTCGTGGATACGGGCAAAAGATTTTACCAATACCGCACGTACACCCAGATGGCGTGGCTCCATAGCAGCGTGCTCGCGTGATGAGCCTTCGCCATAGTTTTCATCGCCCACTACAATAGAGCCTAAACCTGCCGCTTTGTAATCGCGTTGTGTAGCCGGAACAGGACCGTACTCGCCAGTTAATTCATTTTTAATCGTATCGGTTTTATCGTTAAAATAGTTTACCGCCCCAATTAACATGTTATTGGAAATATTATCTAGGTGACCACGGAATTTCAACCAAGGGCCAGCCATCGAAATATGGTCGGTAGTACATTTACCTTTTACCTTAATCAATAGTTTTAAGCCTTTAAGGTCGGTACCTTCCCATGGGGCAAACGGATCTAACAATTGTAAACGGTGAGAAGTAGGAGAAACTAAAACCTGTACCTTTGAACCATCGGCAGCCGGCGCCTGAAAACCTGCATCTTCTACAGCGAAACCTTTGGTAGGTAGTTCGTAACCGGTAGGAGGATCTAATTTAACCTGCTCACCTTTATCGTTGGTTAAGGTATCTGTTAATGGGTTAAACCCTAAATTGCCGGAAATGGCAATGGCAGCAACCATTTCTGGTGAAGCCACGAAAGCATATGTATTTGGGTTGCCATCGGCACGTTTGGCAAAGTTTCTGTTAAACGAGTGTACAATGGTGTTTTTTTCTGCTTTTTCTGCACCGGTGCGGTCCCACATACCAATACATGGGCCACAGGCATTGGTAAAGATGGTAGCGTTTAAGTCCTGGAAGGTTTTTAAATAACCATCGCGATCGGCGGTATAACGTACCTGCTCAGAACCCGGGTTAATACCAAATTCAGCTTTTGTTACCAAACCCTTGGCAATAGCCTGTTTGGCAATAGAGGCTGCTCTCGATAAATCTTCGTAAGATGAGTTGGTGCAGGAACCAATTAATCCCCATTCTACTTTTATTGGCCAGCCATTTTTTTCTGCCTCAGTTTTCATTTGCGAAACCGGAGTAGCCAAATCTGGTGTAAAAGGGCCATTTAAATAAGGTTCTAAAGTATCTAAATCGATCTCAATAACCTGATCGAAGTAGCTTTCAGGATCAGCATAAACTTCAGGGTCGCCGGTTAAATAAGCTGCAATTTTATTGGCTTCATCAGCTACTTCATTTCTGTTGGTCGCGCGTAAGTAACGTTCCATACTTTCGTCATAACCAAATGTAGAAGTGGTTGCACCAATTTCGGCACCCATATTACAAATGGTGCCTTTACCTGTACAGCTCATTGAAGTAGCACCATCGCCAAAATACTCTACAATAGCACCGGTACCGCCTTTTACTGTTAAAATACCGGCAACCTTCAGGATCACATCTTTTGCAGCAGTCCAGCCGTTTAATTTACCGGTTAATTTTACCCCAATTAACTTAGGGAATTTAAGCTCCCAAGGTAAACCTGCCATTACATCGCAGGCATCGGCACCACCAACGCCAATGGCCACCATACCTAAACCCCCGGCATTTACCGTGTGTGAGTCGGTACCAATCATCATTCCGCCTGGGAAAGCATAGTTTTCTAAAACAACCTGGTGGATAATACCTGCTCCGGGTTTCCAGAAACCAATACCATATTTGTTGGATACGGATGACAGGAAATCAAAAACTTCTGCACTCTCTGTTTTGGCATGAGGTAAATCTATAGCAGCACCTTCTTTAGCCGTAATTAAGTGGTCGCAATGCACAGTAGATGGAACTGCAACCTTAGGACGGCCTGCTTGCATAAACTGTAACAACGCCATCTGTGCCGTTGCATCCTGCATCGCTACACGATCGGGTGCAAAATCAACATAGTCAGATCCACGTTTAAACGCCGTTTTAGGATCTCCATCCCAAAGGTGTGCATACAATATTTTTTCAGATAGGGTTAAAGGCCTGCCCACAACTTTACGCGCAGCCTCAACGCGGCTACCAAAGTTTGCATAAACCTTTTTAATCATGTCTATATCAAAAGCCATATTTTAATTTTTTATAATTATTATCAATAAGGTATTATCTAAAGTAAACAATTTTAAACACAGTTATTTTTAAGATTTGTCATAATATGTTATTTAAAACCATTCTACCCAAATTTTTTGGATAAAAAGAAAAGGCTACCTGATATCTCGGATAGCCTCTTCTATTGCTTAACAAATAATATCTTTTTTTGTTTACTATTGTTTTGTAGAGATAGGGGTAAACTTGGTTAAGTTAATGCCTTCTACTGCTACTTTATATTCTTCGATGCTTGGAATACGACCTAAGATAGCTGAAAGAACCACTACCGGTGTAGATGCCAATAAAGACTCTCCTTTCTTACCATCCCTGTCTTCTACCACGCGCCCCTGGAACAAGCGGGTAGAAGTAGCCATCACCGTATCGCCTTTGGCGGCTTTCTCCTGGTTACCCATACACAAGTTACAACCCGGACGTTCTAAATACATGATGTTTTCATATTCAGTACGGGCTACGCTTTTAGGTAATGCATCGCTGAACTCAAATCCCGAGTATTTTTGCAGGTATTCCCAGTCGCCTTCTGCTTTCAATTCATCAATGATATTGTAAGTAGGAGCGGCTACAACCAATGGTGCTTTAAATTCAACTTTACCGGCTTGGTTCTCAACATTTTTCAATAATTGAGAAACGATTTTTAAATCGTCTTTATGTACCATGCAAGAACCGACGAAACCAAGGTCTACTTTTTTATCACCACCGTAGTAAGTTAAATCCCTAATGGTATCGTGCGTATAACGTTTAGAAACATCAACATTGTTCACATCCGGATCGGCAATCATAGGCTCGTTGATTAAATCGAGGTCAATCACCACTTCTGCATAGTATTTGGCATTGTCGTCTGGTGTTAAGGCAGGCTTAATGCCTGTTTTAATTTCCTCAATACGTTTGTTTGCCTTGTTGATCAATCCCTGAAGCACCTGGTTATGGTTGTCCATACCTTTATCGATCATGATCTGGATACGGTTTTTAGCAATTTCAAGCGATTGGATTAAGGTATCATCCTGAGAAATACAGATAGAGGCTTTTGCTTTCATCTCTGCAGTCCAGTCGGTAAAGGTAAAGGCCTGGTCGGCGAGTAAAGTGCCGATGTGCACCTCGATGATACGGCCCTGGAATACGTTTTCGCCATCAAACTGCTGCAACATTTGCAATTGCGTAGCATGAACCACATCACGGAAATCCATATGTTCTTTCATCGTGCCTTTGAAGGTTACTTTTACCGATTCAGGAATAGGCATAGAAGCCTCTCCGGTGGCCAATGCCAATGCCACAGTACCAGAATCAGCACCGAAAGCGACACCTTTTGACATACGGGTATGTGAATCGCCACCAATGATGATTGCCCATTCATCAATAGTAATATCGTTCAAAACTTTATGAATAACATCAGTCATAGAATGATACTGTCCTTTAGGGTCGCGGGCAGTAATCACACCGAAATCATTCATGAATTTCATCAGCTTAGGGATATTGGCCTGTGCTTTTTTATCCCAAACAGATGCGGTGTGGCAGCCTGACTGGTAAGCGCCATCAACAATCGGCGAAATCACCGTGGCAGCCATTGCCTCTAACTCCTGTGCGGTCATTAAACCGGTAGTATCTTGCGAGCCTACAATGTTTACTTCTACACGGACATCAGAACCAGCATGTAGCACCTTACCAGGTGTTAAACCTACTGCATTTCTGTTGAATATTTTTTCTACTGCTGTTAAACCCTGGCCTTCAATAGAAACTTCTTTAGCCGGAGCAAATACAACCGGAGTTTCGATGCCTAAAGTTTTGGCCGCAAATGTTTGGATTTTTTTACCAAATACGATGGCGTAAGAACCGCCAGCTTTGATAAACTCCATTTTTTGAGGTGTTAATGCTTTCGAAATATCGATCAGCTCCTGATCTCCCTTATATAATTTTTTGGTTTTGGTATTAATGGTGAGCACAGTTCCAGTTTCTACCGAATATACTTCTTCTAAAACCGGTTCGTCGTTTTCATTGCGGATAACATTGCCGTTTTCGTCAGTTTTCTTTACCCAGTTTTTGAGGTCGATACCAATACCGCCGGTTACATCAACGGTAGTTAAGAAAATTGGCGAAATACCATTGGTACCACCTACAATTGGTGCAATGTTAACAAATGGAACATACGGACTGGATTGTTTACCTGTCCAGAGGGCCACATTGTTTACACCCGACATACGCGAAGAACCTACACCCATGGTACCTTTTTCGGCCACGAGCATTACACTTTTATCAGGATGCTGAGCCTGAAGGTCTCTGATTGCCTGTTGCGCCTCTGGTGTGATCATGCATTTACCGTGTAATTCGCGGTCGGAGCGTGAGTGCGCCTGGTTACCCGGAGACAATAAATCGGTAGAAATATCGCCGATACCAGCAATAAAGGTTACTACCTTAATTTCTTCGGCAACCTCAGGTAATTCAGTAAAGAATTCGGCTTTGGCGTAACTTTCTAATATTTCTTTTGCAATGGCATTGCCATTAATGTAAGATTCCTTTAAACGATCAGTATCTACATCGTATAAGAAAACCTGTGTTTTAAGAACATTTGCAGCTTTTTTAGCTTTATCGCCATTATCAGCCAGCGCAATATCCAATAAAACTTTAATAGAAGGACCACCCTTCATGTGCGATAACAGTTCGAAAGCAAAATCGGGTGTAATTTCTGCAACGACCGTTTCGCCTGCGATAATCTCTTTTAAGAACTGGGCTTTAACGCCCGCTGCAGCTGTGGTACCCGGCAGGGTGTTGTATATGAAAAAATTAACCGCATCTGCCCGGTTAAAATTATTTACATTTTTGATCTGATCGATGATTTCGCTCAACAATTCAGCGCTGTCAATAGGTTTAGGATGAAGACCCTGATTTTTTCGTTCTTCAATTTCCTGGATATAATCGTTATAAATACTCATCTTGCTATTTATTCTTTTTTCGCGAAGTTTTGCGTAATAAAATACGCCTTTCCAAAAGAATATTATTATTTGTGATTAATTTGTGGTTATCAACTCAAAAAAATGAATTTTTGGATAAAACAAAAATAGCAAAAAGCAAGCTTTAAATGGAATTTAAGCGGGTAATTACATAATTTAGAATTGTTCTAAATTGTTGTTTTGACATTAATAGCTCATCATAAAATAATGTGTAATAATCTTATAATTTAAGAGAAAATGTACCTGATTACCTGTTCAATTCCGTACAGCTTTGTCCGTTTTTGAACAGCTGGAAATTAACGTTGGGCTAAAAATCTGTTTTTTTGCTGGTTACGGTAAGGCCAATGAGTTATGGCATAACAATGGCTAAAGCGTAGCGAAAGTAAAACCTTTATCGGTAAAATAGGCTAAAACCTTTGGAAGTGTATATGCTAAACGGTCAAATGCTTTTAAACTATCGTGAAAAACAATTATAGATCCATTTTCGGTATGTTTAATCACATTTTGATAACATTTTTCTGGCGAAAGATTAATGTCGAAATCGCCGCTGAGCACATCCCACATTATAATTTGCAGTTGGGAGTTTTCAGTTTTTAGTTTGGTGTTATTTGGCGTTTTAAATTCCGGGCCCCAAACTCCAAGCTTCAAGCTACGAATCTGGCTTTTTTTAATCCGCCCGTAGGGTGGACGAAACAGATTTGTTTGCGTAAGTTCCTGGCATTTTAGCGTGTTTTCGAGGTAGGTTTTATCATCGGTTTTCCATCCTTTTAGGTGGTTGAAAGTGTGATTCCCAATGGCGTGTCCGTCGGCTTTTACACGTTCAAAAACCTCTGGGTGTTTAACAATATTATCGCCAATGCAAAAAAATGTAGCTTTAGCATTAAAGACTTTTAAAGTTTTTAATACAAAATCTGTAACATTGGGTATAGGTCCATCGTCAAAGGTGAGATAAATAACTTTTTCGGTGCGGGATTTATTCCATAACAGTGATGGATAATACCATTTAAGCAGAAGCGGTGATTTGATCAGGTACATTTAGAACCAAAGTTAGTAAATGCCTGAACAGATTGAAATTATTAAAGTTGTTTATATAGATTTGAAACAAATTATGAAGATGTTTACCAAGAATAAGTTAATTACCGGATCTGCGTTATTAGTGGCATTAAGTTTTAGTCAGCAAATTAAGGCTCAAGAAGTGATCAGCATTCAACAAGCGGTCGAAAACACATTAAAAAACAATCTAAACATCAAACAGGCTGCATTTAATGCCGCACTTAGTGAAGAAAATGTGCGACAGTCTAAAAATGCCTTATTACCGACTTTAAATGGCAGTGTTAACCAATCCATGCAATGGGGTAGAAGCCAGGTAACATCAGGTTTGTATCTAAACACTCAAAATTACAGTTTAAGTCCAAGCTTATCTGCCAGTTTGCTATTATTCGGAGGTGGAACTCAGCTTAACCAGATCAGGCAGAATAAGTTATTGCTGGCTGCAGATCAAACGAATGTAGAGAAAGTAAAAAATGACCTTATTCTACAGGTGGTAACTGCTTATCTGCAGGTTTTAAACAACCAGGATCAGGTTAAAGCTACCCAACAACAATTAGATGTTGCCAATTCTACTTTAAAAAGGGAACAGGCATTGTTAGATGTTGGTAACAAAACTTTAGCCGATATTTCACAGGCCAAATCGCAAGCGGCAACCGCTGAGCTTAACCTGACCAATGCACAGAATCAGCTAACTATATCTTATTTAACTTTAGGACAGTTAATGGAAATTCAGCCACCAATGACATTCAAGGTACAACCTCCATTGGTTAACGAATTAAACAATATTCAGAACAATTATGTTCCAAGTGATATTTACAACCAGGCTTTAAACACCTTCCCTGACATCAAATTGGCAAATTTAAATACCAAGGCAGCAGAAAAAGCAATCGATGTTGCTAAGGGTAGCTATTATCCAAGGATTACATTTGGTGGTGGTTTAGGATCGTTCTATCAATACCAGTTTGCTTTCCCGGGGAACAATCCGTTTTTTAGTCAATTGTCTGACAACTTTGGTAAATCAATTAATATGGGTATTTCAGTCCCGATTTTTAATGGTTTTACCGCCAGGTCAAATGTAAGAAAGGCTAAAATTGCATTCCAGCAACGCAAAACAGATGAGCAGCTCTCGAAGAATAACCTGATCAAAGTAATCAACCAGGCCGTAGCCGACTTAAACGCTGCACAAAGCAGGTATTCTTCTACCCAAAATGCTTTCCAGGCACAAAAAGATGCTTTTTATGTAATTGAGCAGCGTTATGCCGTGGGTTTGGTAAACTCTTTAGATTACAGTACTGCGCAGACCAATAGAAATAAAGCCGAAATAGATTTTATCTTAGCAAAATACGATTTACTGTTCCGTGCCAAAGTGATTGATTATTATTTAGGCAAACAGATTGTTTTTTAAGATCAGAACTGAAAGCAAAGTGAATTAATATTAGAACCTTTCTTTACCGGGTTTACCTTGCAAATTAAACAAACGAAATACAATACATAAATTATGAAACTGAAGCATATTATTATTACCGTAGTTGCGATTATAGCACTCCTGGTTATACTGAAATTCGCTGGTGTAATCGGAGGCGATAAAACTGAAAAGGTAACTACAGAAAAAGCATCAGATAAAACTGTTGTGGAAACAGTTACAGCCAGTGGTAAAATCCAGCCAGAAACCGAGGTTAAATTAAGCTCGGAGGTATCAGGCGAGGTGGTAGAATTAAAAGTAAAGGAAGGCGATATTGTTAAGGCGGGGCAATTGCTTTGTAAAGTACGTCCGGATGTATTGCAATCGGGTTACGAAAGAACTGTGGCTACCTTTAACGCGCAGAAAGCCAGTGTAGCTGCAGCACAACAGCAACTCGCTCAAAACCAGGCAAACTTTGTAAATGCCGAAGCTACCTATAAACGTAATGTTGAACTTTTCAATAAAAAGGTAATTTCAGCTTCAGAGTTCGATTCGGCTAAAGCAGCTTTTTTAACCGCTAAGGCCAATTTAGCCAGTGCAAAAGAAAATGTAACCGGTGCCAAGTTTACTTTGGAGCAAACAGGTGCAAATGTGAAAGAAGCAGGCGCGAACTTAGCTAAAACAACCATTTACGCACCGGTTGATGGTGTTGTTTCTAAGTTATCAATCGAATTGGGCGACCGTATTTTGGGAACTTCGCAAATGGCCGGTACCGAAATTATGCGTATCTCTAACCTATCATCAATGGAAGTTAACGTTGATGTGAACGAAAACGATATCACCCGTGTTAAAGTAGGCGATAAAGCTTCGATTGAAGTAGATGCCTTCTCGGACAAAAAGTTCAAAGGGGTAGTAACCGAAATTGCAAGTTCATCAACCGCTGTGGGTACTGCAGTATCTACTTCGGTAGATCAGGTAACCAACTTCTCTGTAAAAATCAGGATCAGCGAAGAAATGGAAGGCAAACAGCGATCTATTTTCCGCCCGGGAATGTCGGCTACGGTTGATATTGAAAGTGAATCGGTAACAGGCTTGGCCATTCCTATCCAGGCTGTATTTACTGACAGTGGAAAATCAGGCGAAAACCAGGGCAACCAGGAAAATACCGATAAACAAAAATCAAAACTGACTGATAAAAAGGTGAAGCAATTTGTTTATGCTTACGATGCTAAAACCAAAAAGGTTAAAAAGACAGAGGTAACCACTGGCATCCAGAACGATCAGTTTATCATTGTAAAATCGGGTGTTAAAGCCGGCGACGAAATCGTAACCGGTCCGTATTCTGCCATTCAGAACAAATTGAAAGATGGAATGATTGTAGAAAAAACATCTAAGGACAAATTGTTCAACAAAGACGCTAAGAAGTAGCCTTTTGAGGTGTAAGGTTAAAAGTGTGAGGTGTAGGGTTTTACCTGTTCGCCTCACACTTTTGTCGTAAATATCTATAAGAAATAGTAACTTGCAGGCTTGAGATGTAAGATTTTATACATGAGATATGTTTCTCCAGTCTAAATATTACACCTTTTACCTTAAGCTTTAGGACGTAAGACATCATACCTTATACCTTTAGCTTAAGCCTTATACCTCTTTAAAATATGGTACCTAAAATAGCAATGATTGGGGGTGGGAGCTGGGCGACTGCCATTGTAAAAATGCTTGCAGATAATTTAACTGAAAAGGAAATTTTTTGGTGGATGCGTAATGAAGCAGCTATAACGCATATTAAAAAATTTAAGCATAATCCACATTACCTCAGTTCTGTTGAACTAAAACTCGATCAGGAGAATATCTCGTCTGATATCATAGCGGTTATAAAATCAGCTGATTTTGTTGTTTTAAACGTGCCGGCCGCATTTTTAAAAGAAACCCTCTCTGCCATTACCCCTGAAGATCTAAAAGGAAAGAAAATAGTATCTGCCATTAAAGGAATCGTACCTGAAGATAACCTGATTATAGGCGAATTTTTGAATAAAAAATACAATATCCCTTACCATGATATTCTGGTGGTAAGTGGCCCGTGTCATGCTGAAGAGGTGGCTTTAGAGAAATTGTCTTACTTAACCATTGCCTGTACCGATGTAGAAAAGGCTTCGGTATTTGCTTCGATTTTAAATACCCGATACATTAAAACCAATGTTTCTGATGATATTTTTGGAACTGAATATGCTGCAGTTTTAAAAAATATTTATGCGGTAGCCAGTGGTATTTGCCATGGTTTGGGTTATGGCGATAATTTTCAGGCGGTACTCATCAGCAATGCCATACGCGAAATTAAACGCTTTGTAGATGTGGTTCATCCTATTGATAGGGATATTAAAGAATCGGCCTACCTGGGCGATTTATTGGTAACAGCCTATTCGCAGTTTAGCCGTAACCGTACTTTTGGTAACATGGTAGGGAAAGGTTATACCGTAAAATCGGCCCAGCTTGAGATGAATATGGTTGCCGAAGGTTATTATGCCGCAAAATGTATGCACATTAAAAACCAGGAATATCATGTAGATATGCCGATTTGCAAGGCGGTTCATAACATCATTTATGAGAAACGTTCGCCACAGATAGAAATGAAATTATTAGCCGAGCGGTTAAACTAATAGCATGCGCTTAAAGCCATTGGCTTAATAGCATTTTGTGCTTTGTTCCTTGCAGTAAGAGTGTTTCTAGCCCCGGGCGGAGTGGCATCCCTGAAGCGCAGCAAATAGCAAAGCACGGGAACAGACTTTAATAATTGTTACTGCATTTGCGCTCCAAAAAAAAGAATAGGTTTTTGTAAAGCAAGTTTCTTCCCTGTCGGTTGGGGTTGGTCCTTCTTTCCGCTACTATCTTTTTGTGAACGTTAGCAAGATAGGTTTGTTTGTGCATCAAAAAGTATAACCGCTGCAATAAGGTTTATTTAACAAGGGTCTGTGCTGTAAAGAAAATAACCTTTTGTATTTTGTTCCTTGTAGTAAGAGTGTTTCTAGCCCCGGGCGGAGCGGCATCCCTGAAGTGTAGTGAAAGGATATAGCGAAGCACGGGAACAGACGTTAATAATTGTTACTGCACTTGCGCTCCAAAAAAAGAATAGTTTTTTGTAAAGCAGCTTTCTTCCCTGTCGGTTGGGGTTGGTCCTTCTTTCCGCTTCTATCTTTTTGTGAATGTAATTAGGATAGGTTGGTTTGTGCATCAAAAAGTATAACCGCTGCAATAAGGTTTATTTAACAAGGGGCTGCAGAAAAGCAAAACAGTACTTTGTTCTTTGCAGTAAGAGTGTTTCTAGCCCCGGGCGGAGCGGCATCCCTGAAGCGCAGCGAAAGGATATAGCGAAGTACGGGAACAGACTTAAATAGTTCTCCTGACTATGCGCTCCAAAAAAGAAAATTAAGCTTTAACCAAAATATATTCAATGTGTTTTGTGGAAGATTGTCCTTCTTTTTGCTATATATTTTATGTGTTTAAAAAAATATATTCTTTATCTTTATTAGTGTAACAGAAATAAAACAAATCTAATCATCAACTGTTATGCTCTAAATAAAATTTACTGTCATGAAAAAGAAACTAGTAACGGGCTTATTAACGCTTGCCTTGTTTGGGGGTGTTGCCTTGAATTTAAATGCTCAGGAAAAGAAAAAAACTGAAGTGGGTAAGGCATTAGACCATACCGGCAAAGCCATTAGTAAAGGAGCTAAATCGGTAGGCAATAAAACGGCCGAAGTAGCGGTGAAAGGCAGCTCGAAAATAGCCGATAAAACCTGGAAAGGTAAAATGGCACCTGATGGTTCTGATGTTTACATCAACGGAAAAAACGAAAAATATTATGTAAATGCTAAAGGCGCTAAAATTTGGTTAAAACCAAGCCAGATTAAAAACAGGCCAGCATCTAAAAACTAATATTAAAAAGTCCTGATGGGGAGCCATCAGGACTTTTTTTGCCTTTATCTTTTTAAAATATACCGTTAAATTTTTAGGGTATAAATGCTGTTTAGATACTGCTCCTTATTAGGAAGTTCTCTCGGTGCATCTATGTTATCAATCAATAATTTTTCCACTGCATTATTATTTATTTTAAGGTTAAGTTCATACTCCTTATCCCCAAGTTTAAGATAGAATATATTTTTAACGCTTTTAGATTTAAGCACTATTTCATGAGAGGATAGGTAATAGTACTCCATTTTTAATGTATATAGATAGGTAAAAGGGGGAGCAATATCAAAACGTATAGGTGTAATAACGTTATTGGCGTCTTTGGAATACAGCTGTATCTTGGTTTTGTCAAAATAACCGGTTGTTTTTGCATTGAGTAAATCCAATCCGCTACTTGTTTTAATTACCAAGCCTAAGACAGCATCGTTAGCATAGGTGCAAGCGCACAATGTACCACCACCAATGTTTTCTTTTTTGCAACCCAAATTAACAATAAAGATTGCAAAAAGGATAGTCAGAAATTTTTTCATAGTTCTTTTATGGTTTTTCAGCTTAAACGCTTAAACACGGTTTTTCGCTACAAAGAGTTAATAATTAACGGAATGGCTTGAAAACAAAAATCCCGGAAGGGTTACTTCCGGGATTTTTAAGCAGTTATGTTTTATTAGACAATTGTACCGTACAGATCGAAATCTTCGGCCCTGTCAATTTTCACATTAACAAAGCTTCCATTAGCAGCATAACCTGTAACAGCATCAATTAATACTTCGTTATCTACTTCGGGCGAATCAAACTCGGTTCTTCCCACAAAGAAATCGCCTTCTTTTTTATCCACCAGTACTTTAAAGGTTTTGCCTACTTTTTCCTGGTTAATATCGAAAGAGATACCCTGCTGGATTTCCATGATATCATCTACACGTTGTTGTTTTACTTCTTCAGGAACATCGTCAACCAAAGTATGGGCATGTGTTTTTTCTTCGTGCGAATAAGTGAAGCAACCCAAGCGATCGAATTTGGTTTCGGCTACCCATTCCTTCATTTCTTCAAAATCGCGTTCTGTTTCGCCCGGATATCCGCATATTAAAGTGGTGCGCATGGCAATATTAGGCACCTTATCTCTAATTTGGTTAACGAGGTCGATGGTTTTCTGTTTAGTGGTGCCCCGGCGCATCGATTTAAGCATGTTATCGGTAATGTGCTGTAATGGCATATCCAGGTATTTGCAGATATTCTCACGCTCGTTCATGGCATCTAAAATTTCCATCGGAAAACCGGAAGGGTAGGCGTATTGCAGTCGGATCCATTCAATTCCGGGTACATCTGACAGGCGGCGCATTAACTCATCTAACTTACGTACGCCGTAAAGATCAAGGCCATAATAGGTCAGGTCCTGTGCAATCAGGATCAGTTCTTTGGTACCGTTTTTAGCCAGTATTTTGGCTTCGTTAACGAGTTCTTCCATTGGCTTGCTCATGTGCTTGCCACGCATTAACGGAATGGCACAGAAAGAGCATGGACGGTTACAGCCCTCGGCTATTTTAAAATACGCAAAGTGAGATGGGGTAGTGAGTAGGCGTTCGCCAATTAGCTCATGTTTATAATTAGCACCCAGCTCGTGCAGGATATTTTGTAAATCGTTGGTGCCAAAAAAGGCATCAACATTGGTAATTTCCGATTCGAGTTCGGGTTTATACCGCTCAGAAAGACAACCGGTAACCACCACCTTACCAATTTTACCGGCCTCTTTTAACTCGCTAAACTGAAGGATGGTATCGATTGATTCTTGTTTGGCATTATCGATAAAGCCGCAGGTATTAATCACCACGATATCATCTTTACCCATTTTGTCTGATTCGTGGGTAACATTCAGGTTGTTGCCGCGCAACTGGCCCATTAACACTTCCGAATCGTATATGTTTTTAGAACAACCTAAAGTGATTACGTTGATTTTTGGTTGTTTATTTGTTGTTTTTTTTATTGTTTTGGTATTCATGTTATGTGTGATTACGCCCTCCTTGCGGTTTGATTTCACAGATTTGGCGATTCCACAGATTAAAATGTGGAAATTTTAAAAGATCAAACGGATATTCTCTTGACTTCACAACTTGTGTTGCCAAAGTTAATCAATAATCCTGTTTTAATTTTGCTGGCTTTCAAATAAGAGATAAGCTGATTTTGGAATAGTTTAGGCTGATAACCGGTTACAGACTTTAATTCAACAATCACATTTTGTTTTACTACAAGGTCACATTTAAATTTGCCAATAATCTGATCTTCAAATATTACAATAAACTCTTTTTCGGTTTCAAAATTTAGTCCAGCCTGCCGAAGTTTAACTTTGAGTGCGTTGACATATATTCTCTCTAAAAAACCTGGCCCTAACTGATTATGTACATCATAGCAGCAGCCGATTATAATTTCTGTAAGCTGATGATTTTCATATTCTTTCATTACTGAAATTAATAAAAATCTGTGTAATCCACTAATCGGTGTAATCACTCACGAAGTGAAACTACAGCTAAATCTTTAGTGAAATCACCCATATCGTGCTATTTAAACAAACTATTCACAAACTCCTTTTTATCGAAGAGCTGTAAATCATTTATTTTTTCGCCTACACCAATATATTTAACCGGAATTTTAAACTGGTCGGAAATACCGATTACCACGCCACCCTTAGCTGTTCCGTCTAATTTGGTAATGGCCAGCGCATTTACATCAGTAGCTTCGGTAAACTGTTTGCACTGTTCAAAGGCATTTTGCCCGGTTGAGGCATCCAGTACCAGTAAAATTTCGTGCGGCGCACCCGGTACTACTTTTTGCATGACCTGTTTAATTTTGCCTAGCTCATTCATCAAGCCGATTTTGTTATGTAAACGTCCGGCAGTATCGATAATTACTACATCCTCGCCATTGGCAACGGCCGATTGCAGGGTATCAAAGGCAACAGAAGCAGGATCTGAACCCATGGCCTGGGCTACCACCCTTACCCCAACACGTTCGCCCCAAAGTTTAATCTGGTCAACAGCTGCAGCCCTGAAGGTATCGGCGGCGCCCAAAACAACTTTAAACCCTGATTCTTTCAGTTTATGTGCCAGCTTTCCGATAGTAGTGGTTTTGCCCACACCATTTACACCAACCACCATAATTACATAAGGTTTATGGTCGCCATATTCGAACTGACGGAAATCGTTACTGTTGTTTTCCGATAGCAGCAGCTGGATTTCATCACGGAGGATAAAGTTGAGTTCGGAGGTGTTAAGGTATTTATCTCTGGCAACACGCTCTTCGATGCGTTTGATGATTTTTAAGGTAGTACTTACGCCCACATCAGAAGTAACCAGGACTTCTTCCAGATTATCGAGTACTTCATCGTCAACAGAAGATTTTCCTGCAACAGCCTTGGTAATTTTATTAAAGAAACCATCTTTTGTTTTCTCTAAACCTTTATCCAGTGCTTCCTGAGCTTCAGGTGCGGTTTCTTTCTTTTTGAAAAAATCAAATAAGCCCATATCTAAATTTTATATAACAAAAAAAGCCCTTCCGGTTAAAACGGAACGGCCTATAATATTTTATATTAAAAAATATTAACCTTATTTAGATGCAATAGCATCTTTTACGTGGTCATTGTGTACGATAAGTTCTTTGAATGAGTAAGCACCAGTTTTAGGTGATTTTACCATTGTAATTACTTTCGAATATTCTTTACCTGTACCTGTTTTAAGGGTTGCAACTACTTTCTTTGCCATGTTCTTATAATTTTAAATGATTGAATGATAGAAAGGATTGAATGAGTGGTTAAACCCTCAACCTTCAGCCTTTTACCTTCAGCCTTATTTAATCTCTTTATGTACGGTTACTTTTCTCAATACTGGATTGAATTTTTTCAATTCTAAACGCTCAGTAGTGTTTTTACGGTTCTTGGTAGAAATATATCTAGACATACCTGGCATGCCACTTTCTTTATGTTCAGTACATTCTAAAATAACCTGAACTCTGTTACCTTTTTTTGCCATTTTATTATAAATTGAAAACTGTTAATCTCAACAGTTAATGTTTTTTACAAAAATCCTTTTTTTACGAAACGGTTAATTGCTTCGCTGATACCCACTTTATTGATGGTTTTGATTGCTGAAGTAGAAACTTTCAACGTAATCCAACGGTTTTCTTCAGGGATATAAAATTTCTGAAGTTGTAGGTTTGGGTAAAATTTGCGTTTGGTCTTAACGTTTGAGTGAGAAACGTTGTTACCTATCATTGCTTTTTTTCCTGTTAAATCACAAACTCTTGACATGACTTGTAAATATAGTTGTTAATATCGTCCGCTTAATTTTTTTAAGAGTGTGCAAATATCTGAATAAAATTTGTAAACGGCAATAGCCTAGCCAATTATTTTTATAATTCCCTCGCCTTAGCTCATTAATCTCGACTTTAAGCATTTAATAGCTGTCCGGGATTAAAATGATCTGTTGATTTTTTTAGAAAAGCTACGGATGTGCTTCTTCGGTTCATTGCTTTAATATCTGGCAAGTGAGGTTTGTTCATGCCAAATATCCATTAAAATAAATATTGTACTAAAGTTTGATATTCATTTTGATACGATTTGTTTATTTCTCCTTATTATTATTTATTTAAATTAGCCCCCACTAATCCAAAATATAAACAAGCGATGCAAATTACATCTTTTAAGCAATACGAAGAAGATTATAAAAAAAGCGTAGAAAACCCAGAGCAGTTTTGGGGTGAGGTAGCACAGAATTTTCAGTGGCGTAAGCCATGGTTTAAAGTTTTATCCTGGAATTTTAACGAGCCCAATATCAAGTGGTTCGAAGGTGCCAAACTTAATATTACCGAAAATTGTTTAGATCGGCACCTGGCTGCCAGTGGAGATAAACCAGCCATTATCTGGGAGCCCAATAATCCGGAAGAAGAAAGTGTAACTTATACTTATAAAATGCTGCATGAGCGCGTGTGCCGTTTTGCCAATGTACTGAAACGTAATGGCGCAAAAAAAGGCGACCGCATTTGTATTTATATGCCCATGGTGCCCGAACTGGCTATTGCTGTTCTGGCTTGTGCCAGGATCGGTGCTGTTCATTCGGTTATTTTTGGCGGTTTTTCTGCAAAGTCTATCGCCGATAGGATCAACGATTCGCAATGTAAATTAGTGATAACCGCCGACGGCTCTTACCGTGGCAATAAACAAATCCCTTTAAAGGATGTGATCGACGATGCACTGATCGGCTGTCCGACGGTAGAAAAATGTATTGTACTTACCCATATCCGCACTCCGGTTTCGATGTTAAAAGGTAGGGACGTTTGGTGGGAAGATGAAGTAAAACACGTGAACGATGTTTGCGAAGCAGAAGAAATGGACGCAGAAGATATGCTCTTCATCCTGTATACTTCCGGTTCAACAGGAAAGCCAAAAGGAGTAGTACATACCTGTGGTGGTTATATGGTTTATGCGGGTTATACCTTTGCCAATGTATTTAATTATCAGCCTGGCGAAGTTTATTTCTGTACAGCCGATATCGGCTGGATTACCGGGCACTCTTATATTGTTTACGGACCGCTTTCGCAAGGTGCTACTTCGGTACTGTTCGAAGGTATTCCAACTTATCCTAGTCCATCGCGTTTTTGGGATATTGTAGAAAAACATAAGGTAAATACGCTATACACGGCTCCGACCGCTATACGTTCTTTAATGAGCTATGGCGATGAGCCTTTAAATGGAAAAGATTTAAGCACCATCCGGGTTTTAGGTTCGGTAGGAGAGCCTATAAACGAGGAAGCATGGCATTGGTTTGATGAGAAAATCGGGCATGGCAAAGCGCCTATTGCCGATACCTGGTGGCAAACAGAAACCGGGGGGATTATGATTTCGCCCATTGCTACGGTAACGCCAACCAAACCTAGCTT
Organism: Sphingobacteriaceae bacterium; assembly: GCA_017745075.1. Lineage (GTDB taxonomy): Bacteria > Bacteroidota > Bacteroidia > Sphingobacteriales > Sphingobacteriaceae > Pedobacter. The sequence goes on from JAGIAD010000015.1 coordinate 17,726, forward strand.
TGCAACCTTGCCTTTACCAGGTATTCAGCCGATCCTGGTCGACGAAAATGGTAATGAGATCGAAGGCAATGGCGTAATGGGCAACCTTTGCATCAAATTTCCGTGGCCTGGTATGCTGCGTACAACTTATGGCGATCATGAACGTTGCAAACAGACTTACTTCTCTACTTATGAAAATTTATATTTCACCGGCGATGGTTGTTTACGCGATGAAGATGGTTATTACAGGATCACAGGAAGGGTAGACGATGTGCTGAATGTTTCGGGCCACCGTATCGGTACTGCAGAGGTAGAAAATGCAATTAACATGCATGCCGGTGTGGTTGAAAGTGCAGTGGTGGGCTACCCTCATGATGTAAAAGGTCAGGGCATTTATGCCTTTGTGATTTATCCAGACATGCATGGAGAAGCTGACCTGTCTAAAAAAGACATTCTGCAGACCGTAACGCGCGTAATTGGAGCCATTGCAAAGCCTGATAAGATATTATTTGTTTCTGGTCTGCCAAAAACACGTTCGGGAAAAATTATGCGTAGAATTCTACGCAAGATTGCCGAAGGGGATACCAGTAATTTAGGCGATACCTCTACACTGCTGGATCCAGGTGTGGTAGAAGAGATTATTGAAGCAGCTAAGAAACTTTAGTTTATATATTTAACAAGAAAGCCTCGGGATGTACATCCCGAGGCTTTCTTGTTTATTGGCGGTTATGCTAGTAACCTGGATTTTGCTTTAAAGCTTTATTCACATTAATTTCTCGGTCTGGGATTGGGAAAACCAGTTTGGGGTCATCATAAGCATATGTGCCTATCGAACGTTTGGTACGTTTATAATCATGAAGCCTAAAACCTTCATAATCCAATTCTTTTTCTCGTTCGTTTAAAATAATGCCTAAGGTAGGCACTACGTCACTTAATCCGGCCCTTGCCCTCAAGGTATTGATATCACTGGCCGGTGTGGCACCTACAACTGTACCTAGCCTGAAATTACATTCAGCACGGATCAGATACTGTTCGGTAATCCTGCAAACAGGAATATTATCATAAAAGCTGTACCATTTTTTAGTGAAAAGACCTGTTCTTGCACCCGTACCATCATAAATCATTTCAGTTTGTCGTTTATCACCTGCTTCGAATGAGTTGTAAAAGTTGGTGTTTACCAGCGCATCAGCCCGACCAACATTTCCGCCTGTAGCATTTTGGTAGCTGGCATAAAAAGTAGCTAGCCCATCATTAGAGGTTCCTGCATTGCTTTGTTCGTTCTGTTTGATTTCAAAAATACCTTCATTAGAATTTTTGGTTCTGAATGGTGCCTCAAGAGAATTGGTAATTAAGTGATATGGGCTGTTGGTAATAATATCATTGGCTATATCCCTTGCTAAGGCATACTTGCCTTCCTGCAGGTAAACCCTAGCTAAAAAAGCCTTTGCAGCATATTGATCATCAACTGCAGACAATTTTGTAATAGCAGATTTTAAATCATTTTCTACCGCTGTATATACTTCTGCAACGGTGTTCCTTGCAACAGAATTGGTTACATTATCGATAGTTTTAACCGCCTTTGTAATAATAGGAACACCTAAATTTGCGTTGGCGCCAGATGCATCATAAGGCAGAGCATATAATCTTACCAGTTCGAAATGCATTATCCCTCTGATAAATAAAGCTTTGCCTTCTATTACGCTTTTGGTATTAGCATCGCTTACCACATTTAATGCAGAAAGTACAATATTTGCGGTATTAATTGTGCTGTAAGCCGTTACCCAGGTTCTTCTTACGTCGGCATTGTCAGATACAATAGATTTGCTGGAAATGTTGCGATAAGTAGTAAAAGTACCACGCCAGGTTAGATAATTATCGCTGGCATAAAGATCTGGTATAAATACAAGGTTATTTCCATAAAGATCGCCGGTAGCCATAAAAGTATAAGCTCCTATTAATGCGTTTTGAACATCTGCAGTTGTATTGAGTGCCACATTGGCATCAATATTTTGTTTAGGATCTATTTCTAATTGCTTTTTGCAGCTGGATATGCTTAACAAAAGGAAAAATCCCGCCAATATATTTTTATAATTTTTCATATCTAATGTTTTATAAGCCAATGTTTACGCCAAATGTGATGGTTCTTGCTTGTGGTGGAGTGTAAAAATCGTGGCCCAGTTGAATATTGTCAGACTGGAGATTGCCGCCACTAGGGGTATTTACTTCTGGATCGTAACCTTTATAACCAGTTATGGTAAACAGATTAAGGGCTGAAGCAAATATTTTTACATTTTGCAATTTATATTTATTGGCAAAAGTTTTAGGTATATTATAGCTAAAAACCACACTTTTTATCCTCAGATAAGAACCATCCTGTATCCATCTGGACGATGGGCTTGTACCGTTCCCTTCACCAAATCTTGGTTGTGGAATAGGGGTATTGCGGTTCGTCGGCGTCCAATAGTTTAACTGATCAATGGTTTGATTATCAAAATAATCGCCATTGGCAGATTGGAAAACACCTGCCATGTTGTAGATGTCGTTACCAGAAACAAATTGTGCCTGTACATCCAGATCGAAGTTTTTGAAAGAGAAATGGTTTCCAAAACCACCGAAAAATTTAGGGTTAGGATCACCAAGTTTTTGATTTTGGGCAGCGGTATAATCGTTGGTTGTTGTAGTTCTTGAAGCATCTACGTAGTAAAGTGCATCTCCATTGGCAGGATCAACACCAGCATAAGCTTTTCCATAGAAATAACCCAATGGCTCGCCAACTGCAACACGGCCTAAAAATCTTCCCCCCGGATAAATTGGTTGATCATTAACCAAGCGTAAAACCTTATTTCTGTTTAATGAGATGTTAAAAGAGGTAGACCATTTAAACTCCCCTACAAAGTTTCTGGTATTTAAAGAGAATTCAAACCCTCGGTTCTGCATATCGCCAATATTTTGTGTAATAGACGAAAAACCGTTTGTCGCTGCGATTGGTGCATTTAGCAATAAATCGGTTGTTTTCTTTTTATAATATTCAACCGTACCTGAAATCCTGTCAGAAAATAAACCAAAATCTAAACCAACATTATAATTGGTGGTATTCTCCCAGCTTAAATTCGGATCGCCTAATTGGCTCGGACGTGTACCGCCTACACCAGCATAATTAACGCCGCGATATAAATTCCTCGAGGCAAAATCGCCAATTTCTGCATTACCTGTTAAACCATAACTTCCCCTAAGTTTTAATAGACTTAACCAACTGCTCGATTTTAGGAAATCTTCCTGGTTAATAATCCAACCTGCTGAAACTGCAGGGAAAGTTCCATATCTATTATTCACACCAAATCTTGATGAACCATCCGTTCTTATTGATGCACTTAACAGATATTTATCTTCATATTTGTAATTTACCCTGGCTAGATAAGAAACAAAAGTATGCCTTGTTTCTGAAGACTCACCAGCAGAAATTACCGCCGCGCTTGCAATCTTAGTAAAACTGTCTGATGGTAAAGTAGTTCCTGTTACCGACGAATACCTGAATTTTGTATCCTGAAAGGCAAAACCAGCCATTACATTCAGGTTATGCTTTTCGTTAAAAGTTTTGGTATAATTAAGGGTGTTGTTTGTGTTGAAATTAATGGATTTTGCCATATAATCAGTCGAAGACCCCCCTGTACTACCACCGTCCTGGGTTTTCGATCCTAAAAACTGCTCCTCTTCCAGGTTGTTGAAATCAAAACCATACTCACTCCTAAAAACTAAGTCTGGTGTAATTTTTAAGCTTGCATAAGCATTCGCAAAGGTCCTGTAAGTAGTTGATAGGTTTTTACCGTTATCATAATCAATTAAGCTGTTATAATAAACTGTAGAGCCATTTAATTGACCTGATGCATCGCGTACAGGCTGAATTGGTGGCAGAGCATTTAATTGTAGTGGATTAGAAAAGGCATTATCGGTAGGTATACGGTAATTATCTACTTTAGAGATGTTAATTGAGCCTCCAACATCTAAAATTTTCGAAACTGAATGATCTAAACTTAACCGGCCACCAGTACGTACGTAACGGTTGCTAACAATAATTCCATCATTATTATTGTAGTTTCCAGATAGCATAAACCTGGTTTTTGCATCGCCACCATTAATATTTATGCTGTATTGTTGGGTGTGCCCCCTTCTAAAAGCTTCGTTAACCCAATTGGTGTTGTTATTGCTCGTCCAGTCATCTGTACCGGTATAATCTTTCCACATTTCTGCTGCATTGGCATAGTCGCCATTATCATAATTATTATACTTAAAAGATGCATCTAATAATTGTCGGTATTGATCGGCATCTAAAAAATTACCTTTTTTTGTTGGATCGCTAAAGCCGGCATAGTATCCAATATCAATATTGGTTCTTCCCTGCTTACCCTTCTTTGTTGTAATGAGTACAACCCCGTTTGATCCCCTTGCACCATAAATAGCTGCAGAGGCTGCATCTTTCAACACTTCCATCGATTCAATATCATCCGGACTAATTGCTGCAAGCGGGTTATCAGCTTCTGTATAGGTTCCTAATGCTTCACTTACGATAGGAACACCATCGATTACAAATAGGGGCTGGTTACTAGCCGAAATAGAGGAAATACCCCTTACACGAATCTGAAGTGCCTGCCCCAGTTTACCACTACCCGAGTTGATAAAAACACCCGGCGCTTTACCTTGTAATACACCTTCAACGGTTGGTACTGGCCTGTCTTTAAAATCTTCAGCGGTAACCTTTGCAATAGAACCCGTTACATCACGCTTGTTCTGCGTACCGTAACCCACTACAACCACATCAGATAGGGTATTGTTATCTTCCTCCAGACTTACATTAATGGCTTGCCCGGTGATGGGCACTTCTTTACTTTTGTAGCCGATAAAGCTAAAAACAAGTATTTTAGCATTGTCTGTAACAGTTAATTTAAAAGCTCCCGAGGCATCGCTTTGCGTGCCATTGGCTGGTGAGCCTTTTACAAATACGCTAACGCCTGGAAGCGGTCCAGAGGTCGACGTTACTTTTCCGGTAATTACTTTGCCTTGTGCGAAAGCAAACGAAATTACACAGAGAGATAAAATCATACTTAAGAGTAGTTTTTTCATCAAATCGTTGATTTAGTTAGTGATGTTTAATAATTGATAGAAATAATACCGTTAATATAAATAAAATCTACATAAACCTGTGAGAAAAAGGTAAAATATCATGCTTATTTAGACGATTGGCCAAAAAACGAAACAAAAAGTGGTTGAAATTTGTTGGTTAATTCAAAAAATCATTGTTCAAAGCCATAAAAACACGAGCATGGATAAGTTAGCAATAAAAGGAAAAGTTAAGCAAGCTTATGCTGATTTAACAGACGATGATTTAAAACACGAAGAAGGCAAGACGATGAACTGTTAGGGAAACTGCTACAAAAAACAGGAAGAGAGGAACTTGTGAAATGGATAAATTTTTTATAATGTCAATTCAATAACTAAACAGGTGATCAAATTTTTGAACGCCTGTCTGCTTTAAAAACAATTATGGCCGACATAGCCCAGCGGTTTGCGCAAAATCCGATCTTAGCTCCAAAAGATTTACCACCCAGCAGGGAGGGACTGGAAATTGCTTGCCTGCTAAATCCCGGCGTTTTTACATTTGACGGAAAAATATGGCTGCTGATTCGTGTAGCTGAAAGACCTGCACAAAAAGCAGGTATCATCTCTTTCCCGATTTTAAAGAAACATGGAATAGAAATTCTGGAGATCGAAGAAAATGCCCCATTTTTAAGTACAACCGATCCGAGGGTAATTCGTTACAGAGGTGCCGATTATTTAACTACCTTATCTCATTTAAGATTGGTTTGCAGTGATGATGGCATTCATTTTTATCAACCTGAAGGTTTTCCTCTGCTACAGGGAGAAGGCAAAGATGAAACGTTTGGAATTGAAGATTGCCGCGTTTCCTTAATCGGCGATACTTATTATTTAACCTTTACTGCAGTTTCCGGGCATGGGGTAGGCGTGGGGATGCGTACCACGCAGAATTGGAAAGATTTCGAAAATCACGGGATGATCATTCCGCCTCATAATAAAGATTGCGCCATATTTGAAGAGCGTATAAATGGTAAATTTTATGCGTTGCACAGGCCCAGCAGTGTAGCTTTAGGCGGTAATTATATCTGGCTTGCTGAATCACCTGACGGGATCCATTGGGGAAAGCACAGGTGTATTGTTAAAACCAGGGCAAACCTGTGGGATAGTGCCCGTGTGGGTGCAGGTGCAGCGCCAATCAAAACCGCAGAAGGGTGGCTCGAAATATATCACGGTGCAAATGAAAAGCATCAGTATTGTTTGGGCGCTTTTTTAATGGATTTGAATGATCCGTCAAAAGTACTTGCCAGAACCAAAGAACCGATTATGGTACCTAAGGAGGATTACGAACTGCATGGCTTTTTTGGCGAGGTAGTATTCACAAATGGTCACATTGTTAACGGCGATGAACTAACCATTTACTATGGTGCAGCTGATGAATTTGTTTGTGGGGCTAAGTTTTCGATAAAGGAAATTTTAGCGAATTTACGGTTTTAGCCTAAAAAAGCATACTATTTTAGCGCAAACGTTTGTGTGTTCTTCTGGGTAATAGAAAGGCATATTGTATAGGGTATTATTCAGTTTAGTAATTTTTTATCTTAGGCTTTTTTGAATTATATCATTATTTTGTTTGCTATTATTCTGGAAATTAACGCAAACGTTTGCCTTATATTTTTTAATAATGTAATATGTTATTGTTCTAAATTGTAGCCTAGTATAGTTTAAACAATTATCATTTTACATGATGAAAAAAATGTTACTTCTGCTCTCAGTAACTTTCATAATTAGTGCATGTCTTGCACAAATAAAAGTTTGTCATTTACCCATTATCAGAATCAATTTTTCAGGATGATAGAATGTATTCTTTGAAGTTTGTGACTTCAAAGAATCTTTTGCTGATTCTCGATGAATTATATATAGTATGAATAAACTGTCGCTTCTCTTCGGGCATGCTTAAGTATAGGACCATTATCAAGGAGTATTTTGAAATTATTGAAAATTTTGCCTTGAATATCTAATGGCCAATTTTAATAAGCGTGAATTAATTTATGAATTATTACAAGTATAAAATTATACTAAATCCTTAATAAAATCAGATTCTAAATGAAATGCTAAAATGAAAAAAAAATATCTGTTATTATTTCTATTGTGTATTGTAGGGTTGGTTAAGGCACAAGTTACTCCTAGTGGTAATGCTAAGATTGTTGAGCAATTGATGGATCATCAGATCAGCTACTCAACTGGTCGGCCAAATATTCAGATCCCGCTTTACGAAATTGACTTTGCCGGTATGAAAATACCTATTTCTTTAAATTATGGTGCAACAGGGTTGGCCCTAGGGCAAATGTCGGGACCCGTTGGTGCTGGTTGGTCACTCTCTACAAATTATCAAATATCAAGAACTGTCCGCGGCCGACCAGATGAATTTTATCAAATGCCTTCTTTTGATGGAATATATCTTGAAAAGACGCAAGAGGAAGCCCCTCAGGCTTATATGCCAGGTGCATTCCCTTCTCGCAAGTGGAGGGATGTTTATCTGTCAAAATTCATGAAACCCGATGTTGCAAATGGCGACGCACCTACAAGTATCTATAACAGCGAACTATATCAACTTGATAGTGAAATACTGGATTCGGAATCGGATATTTTCAGGTATACTGCTTTAGCCAATTCGGGACGTTTCGTTTTTGGAGACAGAGCTCCGAATTTTACTGTTCAGCAGCTCGATGAAAGCAATTTTATTTTTAGTTTGAAGTACCATTATGTCCCAAACGATCCGGCCCAGCAGAATTTATTTACGGCTAATGATGATAAGGGAAATAAGTACACTTTTTATGCTACGCAAGGTTGGCCTGCACCAAACGTTTGGTCACTATCCAACGTAATATCTAAATCGGGCGATACCTTAATGTTTAATTATGGTTATCAATCTAGTACAAATAAGGCCTATGGCGAACATATTTATGTAAAAGAAGGCTGCCGGGAGTGTCTCCCTTATAACAATTCAATTCCTAACTATTTTAAAAGAGATACAGTAAAGGCGGGAAATATTGAAAGTACTGATAAATTATATTCCATTGATTTTCCTGAAGGGCACCTGACGTATATTTATGATAATGTGGTGGTAAATGGCATTAATGAGGCATTAATAAAAGAGTTACAAGTATTAGATTGGGATCAAAATCTGGTACGAAAAATAAAATTCACTTATCAGGTTGGTACGCGTTATGCACTTTTAAGCACAGTGGAAATTTCGGCCGGTAGCGAAGAACCACTGGTTTACAGCTTTAGCTATAATCTTACCAATGAAAACAACCTGTTGCTCGATGATATTCCCATGTCGCCTAATCAATGGGGATATATTTCAGCCAGGGACAATGTAACCAGTTCTACGAAAAAGGAGTCAGCACCGTTTGGGGATAGTGTACCCTTGCTTTCAATTTTTGATCCGAATGGGAACGGTCTTAGCCCATACTCACTTACCGCTCATCCACTTTCCTGGTTCCTATCCCCAATTGACGCAGGAAGCGCCTATGAAGCATATACCCAAAAACCCAAGTACCTGCTCAGGGAAATTACGAATCCTTTTGGTGGTAAAACTACTTATGAGTTTGAAAATAATGTGGCTTACAATTCTATTACTAACGGATATAGGATTAGAGAGATTAAACAAACTGATGGAGAGGGGAATTATCAAAGAAAAACCTATACTTATGGAGATAATGATGATGATACGGTTCATTCGCAACCTTTGGGAAGTGGCTATGTTTCAAATAGCTACTATAGTGGTGGCCCGCCATCAAATTATATACGCCAGGGAGTTGAAATAGGGGTTTTGCCTGATAATCTTGGTGATCCGTCAAATTGGATGTTATTCAATACTTACAGTATTAATAATCAATCTACAGCTGAAAGAGAACTTGCAGGAATTAATGAGAATGGAGTTTATTATAACCGGGTTACCGAACGTATATATAACGGACTGGTGCCTTTAACGAAAGTAGAGTTTGTTTTTGATACTGCCCAAAACATTGTTGAAAATGCACCTTACACAAGGAACCTTTCTCCTTTAATTGCAGGTAGAGGGATGATGTCGCGCCAATACCTTCCAATGGCTGTAACGTCTGTGATGTTAGGTTATAGACCTGAACTCAAAGAAAAGAACAGTTATGTTTTTATTAATGGTGCCTGGAAGAAACAAGTTAAGGAAGAGTATCAATACCGCGCGGTTAGCTCTGGGAATTATGCTTCGTACAAGAATTTGAGTATCAGTAATTTCGCTATCCATAATCAGGATTATACTGCTGGTATGGGTTTAGATGGGCTCTACTCCAATACCAATATCGATTCTATTTTTGATTTTCATTTTTATGATATCGTAGTTTTTGGTCCCAGAATGCTTTTGAACAAAACAATAACCACCTATACAGAATAAGCTATGTGCAAAAAAATAATTTTCTATTTGATATTGCTACAAGCAGGTGTAGTGATGACTGCTCATGCAAGGGCATTAGAGCTTTTTTCTGATTCGCTAAAAATTAACTATCAATATGATTATATATTTATGGTATTATTAAGCCGCGAGTCAATAACCTCTCCAAATGGTTCTGTTAACAAAAGTAGCGTATATATCAGGCCATACGAATATAATCCAGGAACTCCTTACGTAGATAGTCTTGTGGCTAACGGCTATTATTCTATTCCTTTAGAAACAATACATTATGATCATGGCAATGTGGTTGGCGGATCTGTTACTACTTTTTATCCTTCAGGCAAGCTAATGCCGAAAGAGGTAATGGCGCTTGAAATTCCATCAACCGGCATCACACAAACTTTTGCTTATTCTAATTATACTCCATATCCCGAACCTCCGGGCTGGGTGTATGGACTTAATCCCGACCCACATTACAAACTTAGAGTGATGCTTGATAAGTATAACGATAAACAAAAGGTATTGCAGAAAACAATAGTTGGAGGAACTACTACTAGCTATGTAATGGGCTACAATAGCCGTTATACAATCGCAGAGATTACTAATGCAAAAGAAGAAGAGGTTGCATACACCAGTTTTGAAAAAAGATCTCCCGGAACATGGCAATTCTCAGGCGTTGCCAGCATAGACGAAACTGCTCCAATGGGTACACAATGCTACGAGCTTTCAGGTGGTGCACTTAGTAAAGCAGGCTTACCTGCCAATAAAATTTATCAGTTAAGTTATTGGAAAAAGGCAGGAGCCAGTATTAATATAAGTGGTGCAACGGTTATAAAAACAATAACTGGTAGGCAGTTAAATGGATGGGAATACGTAGTTGTACAACTCTCAGTAAACGGAATAGTAAGCCTGAGCGGAAGCGGTTATATCGATGAGGTCCGCCTGCATCCTAAAGATGCTATGATGGTAAGTTATTGTTATCGTCCTCTTTTTGGTAAAATATCTGAATGTGATGCCCGTGGTAATACCCAATATTGGGAATACGATGCACTTCAAAGACCAAAGTTTGAATTGGATAGAGATAAAAATATTGTCAAATCATACGATTATCATATTAAAAATTAACGCTCAGGATGAAAAAAATAACCAAATACCTTACTGCATTTTTTTTGCTGTCGGGAGTAATTTCTTATGGTTTAAAGGCACAAGAAGCTAAAATTGTAAATGCGTATAACCCATTGCAACCAAATATTACAGCATCAGGTTCTATCACTTTAGTCCCGGGTTTTTTTGTGCCACAAGGTAATAGTTTCAGAGCCTATATTTCTGGAATTAGCCAAAGCCAGCCTTTTGCGGCACAGCCCAGTGCTAACCGAACTTATGGAAGCATAAAAATATTTAAAATACCTGGAATCAAAACCGCCGGTCAGGCCAATCAACAAAATTTCCTGACCAATCAGGTTTCGCAGGTTATAGAGTACCAGGACGGATTAGGCAGGCCAGTACAACAGGTTGCACTTTATGCATCGCCTACAGGTAAAGATGTGGTACACCCCATTGCTTACGATAATGCAGGACGACAACCCAAACAATACCTTGCTTATACCAAAGCCAATAATCAGGGACAATACAATGCACAAGCATTGGATGGCGGTAGCGGATATGCATCTGGAGAACAATATAATTTTTACCAAAGTGGCAGTACAGGGAACTTTAAATCTACTACTTTCCCCTATGCTGAAGCACGCCTGGATCCTTTAGGGCTTAACCAGACTGAGCAGGGGAGTGTGGGAGCAATACATCAGCTTGCTGGTGGGCATACTACTAAAACCAATTTAACCCTCAGTACAACAGCTGATGGTGTGTTGAATTGGCAACTTACCAGTAATGGTTTGAGTGCTTCAGGTAACAATGTTTTAGAAGGATTGATTAAAGAAATTGCAAAAGATGCCAATTGGGTAGCGGGGCGGGCAGGTACTAAAGAAAGTTTTACCGATGGTAACGGAAGAAGAATGGCTGATCGATTTTTCATAACAGAGAACCAGTCTGCCACCACTTACTATGTTTACGACCAGATTAAACCAGATAGATTACTTTATATACTTTCGCCAGGATTTAATGCCCAGCAGATTGTATTGGGCGATAGCACTTTTAATCGTTATGTTTATGCTTACCGTTATGATCAGCGTAACCGTACAATTGCTAAAAAAATTCCAGGGGCAGGTTGGCTGCACATCGTTTATAACCAGCTGGATCAACCGGTAGCCACTCAGGATTCGGTGCAGCGTATTGCTAATGAATGGAGTTACGTAAAGTACGATGTACAGGGACGGATTATACTTAACGGAAAATATGCAACAACTGCTGATCGAATAAACTTACAAGCTCAGTTAGATGCTGCAGTAAATAATTGGGAAAAACGCGATGTGAATGGTACTTATGGTTATAGTAATGTTTCCTTCCCAACGGGTAACAGTACAGAAGTATACAAAGTAATTTATTATGATGATTACGACTTACCATCATCCTGTCCGTTTGCTACGGCGCCTGCGGGGAGTACGTCCATAGTTACAGGCTTGCCTACTGCAAGTCTGACACGCGTACTGGATACACAGAAAATGTTATGGACGGTAAATTATTATGATGAGGATGGGCAACCTATAAAAGTATATGCAGAGAATAATATAAATGGTACTGATGAGTTGACTAATACTTACGCATTTACAGGGCAGCTGGAAAGTGCTCAACGGATAAGTACTACAGCCAATTCGACTGTTAGTATTGGCGAACGTTATGTGTACGATGACAGTGGCAGATTATTGCAAACCTGGGAAAAGATAAACAACCAACCAGAAGTTTTACTTTCAGAAATGGTGTATAACGAACTGGGGCAGGTAGCGCAAAAGAAATTACACTCGGTTGATGGTACCAGTTTTTTACAAACGCAATCTTACAGTTATAATGACCAAGGCGCCTTGAAAACCATAAATAGTGCCGATATTACGGGAGGTGGTAATGCCAAATTTGGCATGGAACTTAAGTATGAAGATGCTGCCATACCGCAATATAATGGTAACATTGGTGCAAGCCAATGGAAAGTGGCCCGCACCGGCACCTCCCCCAAAATGGGGTACGACTACCAGTTTGACGCTGTTGGACGCATTGTTGCTGCCGAATCGTTGACTAACGGCAATAAGGATAAGAATTATAGCGAATATATTAAGTACGATCAATTAGGTAATATCCGTGACCTGGGACGCTACGCCAATATCAATGGGGTACGTACTCAAATAGATAGTTTAAATTACCAATACCAAGGGGGCAGACATACCCGCATAGATGATGCTACCGGAAACCCACTTGGTTTTAGCGAAGAAATACAAACAGACGATGAATATGGTTATGACGGCTTTGGAAGGGTGATTAGCGATAAGAATAAGAACATTACAATAGCTTACAACGCTGTTTCGTTGCCCAAGCTCATTACCTGGCCCGGAACTGGCCGGACTACCGAATATACTTATAGCGCCGATGGTACAAAACTAGGCTGGCAGCATACTGTTAATGGCACCAGTGAGGGGAAATTATATAACAGCGGTTTAGAATATGCTGTGGTTAACGGTGGTGCACCCGTGTTAAAATTTATACAAACATCCGAAGGGCGGGCACGTTTTAACGGAACCGCTTTTGTATATGAATATTATCTGACCGATAACCTCGGTAATGTAAGGGCCACTATTGATGCTGATCCGGCAGATCCAACACAATTAACTGCAAGAGTTCTACAGGAACATAGCTATTACCCTTTTGGTGCTACCATGCCCGGTGCTGATATCAATTTTGCAAGTGGAGAGGCAAATAGCTATCTTTATAATGGTAAAGAGTTAGATGCCGAGTTAAATCAGTATGATTCCGAAGCCCGTTTTTATGATGCAACTATTGGGAGGTGGAGTGCTATAGACCCCATGAGTGAAAAGTATTTTGGTATAAGCGCGTATAGCTATGTATTTAATAATCCGTTGATGTTTATTGATCCTAGTGGAATGGACCCCGAAGGGCCGGGAGGTGGCTATGTTTTAGTTGAGCCCGGACTTTGGTTCAACAAGGAAAAAAATGAATATTTTGCTTACACTTATTCAGGCCCCGATGGAAGTGCTGCGGCTGCCTTTGCCGAACATCAAGCATTTTTTGGTGGAACTTTTTTTGGTGCCATGAATGAGATGGCTGGGTGGAAAACATATAGTCTTATGGAGACGCCACAACAGCGTAAGGCCAGAGAACAGGCTGCAGAACGAGCCGCTTTAAGAGCCCGGAACGAAGCAATATATAATGCCAAGGCCAAGCAGGGAAATTTCGGGACAAATGCTAAACAAGGGAATAAGGAAATCGATTGGTATGGACCTGGAGGAAAGATGAACTGGATCCTTGGAGTATCAGCTCTTGCTTCGGAAAAATTTTCTGGAATTAGCCGAGTCGGAAATAACCTTATAATATATAACGCTACAAGAACTGGGAGGGTTTTTTATGCAAATCAATATGTTAATACATTCGGCTTGTCTAAAGTAGGTGGTTTGCTAGGGAAGGTATCATTTGGTATTGGTGTTGTGATAGATGGCGTAGGTGTTTATAATTATTATAAAAACCCCAAAAGTGTAAATGCAGTATCACCAGGTAAGTTTGGACTAAATACTGGAGTAGGGGCTTTTGGACTTACTGGGGTAGGAACAATACCTGCAATAACTTACTTTGGAATAGATGCCTTTTATCCAGGTGGCATACAAGGCTATGCAAATGATTATAAAAAAGTGCTAGACAATAATCCTGGTTATTATCCCCATTTTAGTTTTTAGCTCTGAAAAAAGTTAATTATGAGAAAAGCATATAATTATTTCTTTTACAAACTTTATAAGTTCTGGGATTTAGTTTCCACGCCTAAGTTTATCAGTGATTGGAAGGCTGAGTTAACAATTGATATTCTCGAAATATTTTTAGGTCTTTCAATAATTGTATATTACACAGTAATAACTAAAGAATGGATTGATTTTGGCAATGAGAAATACATAATCATAGTCTATTTATTATTTGTAGCAGTGCCTAATTATTTTATTTTTCATCACCGGAATCAATGGAAACAGATAGTACACGAATTTGATCAATGGCCAAAGAAAAAAAATAAAATTGGAGGTATGATCGTTTTTATCATAATACTAGCAGTTGTTGGTAACTTAATATTTGCCTTTTATCAGATGAGTTTGGTCGATTGGAGTCAATATAGATGAACATCCTGGAAACAAAGAATAGATTAGCGTTATAAATCAAATGCCGAACCAAAAAATAAAAGCAGTTCCCTTTTGGAGAACTGCTTTTATTTTTTGTTTTAAGCTTTCTACAGGAGATGATGCCGGTCAAAGGTACCGTAATACAATGACATACCAGGGAGGGTATTAAATACATGAAATACAAATACAAGATTAAAAGAACACTAAAAATACAAGTTGACCTTTTAGAAAGAAAAATTGAGGCTTATTTAGCAAATAACGGCTATCGCATAATTGAAAGAGGACCGGGCTATATAACGTTTACTGAGAATAAGTTTAGTGACCGAAAGAAGTCCAGGTATGACTTTCATACCAGAATAGGAGAAGGTAAGTTTATATTTAAATCCTCTTCCGAAACTGAAACCTATGCAGAACTAATTTACTTTACTTCAATGGTCGAATATATGATTATCGTGATGTTGGTTTGTTTATTTGGTATTTACGCAAGGAATATAATTATGCCCATTATTTTTTCTATATTTTTAACATTGCCGCTCTTATTTAAAATTGTTTATCAAAATGAGCATGTGTTTGAAGAAATTGTAGCATTCTAGCTAACAACCAATTAAATCAAAAAGATTATACCAATATGGTTGTGTTGACGTATTCAAAGTTTTAACCTGGTTGGTGAGGGTAATAGCCTTGATTCCAGTTAGTTAAAATTAAGTGCTATTAGAATTGAACCAAATAATTTCTTGCCTTTTTTCATGCTGGTGTAGATATTCATGGCGTATTTAATTTATGAAAGATTCGGGGAATATAAGGACGCTTATCCACGATTTAGTTTTTAATTTAATCAACATGACAATAAAAAAATCATATTATTATTTGTTTTATAAACTGTATAAATTTTGGCAAGTTGTATCAACACCAAAGATTTGGAGTGATTGGAAAGCAGAACTATGTATTGATGCTTTAATCTTGCTTTTAGGCGCATCTATTTTAGTTTATTACAAGGTTTTTGTTAATAGATATTTTCATTTTGGTGATTCTAATTTACCTGTAATTATTACCTGTATTTCAATTTCCCTAATTAATTATTTTGTCTTTCATCATAAAAGCCAATGGAAAGAAATTGTTATAAGATTTGATGCTTATCCTCCAGAAAGTCATAAGAGGGGATCATTTGTAGTGGGTTTAGTAATATTAGCGGTAATTATAAATCTTATATTTGCTTTTTATTTAATGAGTAGAGTTGATTGGAGTCATTATCGATAGCTATTAAGAAAATTAATTAACTAACTTTCTACACATACTCACTAATGAACCAATGGCAAGTGAACTAATAAACCAAACAAAAAAGCGATTCCCGTTTCCGAGAATCGCTAGTATCTGATTTTAAGGCATCAGGCCTTTACCTTAAGCCTTCAACCTTTTAGCTTCCGCCTTATTAATATCCGAAAATCTGCTCCAGGCTCAATTTGGTAACCGGACCAAATTTTGCTAAATCGGCCATGTTGATTTTCTTTTCAGAAGCAACAATACAATAATTGTAAGGTTTGCCTGAAAGATTGTTTTGGTGGAATGATTTTACGTCATTAAAAGTTAAGGGTTTTAAATTGGCATACTCGTCAATCCTCGAATCGTGATCAAAGCCTAATTTCTTATCAGACAGGTAACTGTAGATAATGCCATCTTTGGTAATACGACTCGTTTCAATACCGTTTAAAGAGTTGGTTTTGGATAAATCGAATGATTTGTCTGACTCAGGCAAGGTGGTCAGCAATTCGTTCATACCCGCCACAGCCTCATTCATTTTATCAGCCTGCGTACCTACATAGGCAATAATCGTATTTTCTTTCTCTTTACTGTTTGGAGAAGAATATACGGCAAAGGTAGAATAAGCCAGGGCTTTAGATTCTCTGATGGTCTGGAATACAACAGAACCCATACCGCCACCAAAATAATTGTTGAATAAAGCAATTTTGGCCGAATTGGCAGGATCGTACAAGCCGCTGTTGCGTACCCAACGGATTTCTGCCTGAACCATATCATAATCTGCAAAATAAACCTTGTTCGAATCGGTTTTGGTGTATACAAATTTCTTGATCGGTGCAGCATCGGTAAATTCTTTTGCCAATGGATGTGCTTTTACAATATCAGCAGAAAATGCTGCCAATGTTTTTGGCCCGTAATAAGTAATGGTGTGTTTGTAATTGGTAAGGTTATGCAAGATGTAGATCAGGTCGGCTGATTTCATGTTCTTGATCTCATCGTTGCTTAATCCATAATTAAAAGGGTTATCAGAGCCGTATTGTGCATAACTCATTAAACCACTCAATATCGAACTTTTGTTCAATTTTGCATTTTCCCTCGATTTTAACAAACGTCCTTTTAAATCTTCTAAAGCTTTTTCATTTGGCTTGCAATGTGCTAAAACATCTTCAAGTAAAGCTACTGCTTTATCGAAATTTTCTTGTAAACCGGTAATGGAAACGGTAGTTACGTCGGTACCTACATTGATGTTATAGCTACAGGCAATGTTATAAAACGCCTTACTGATGTCTTCAGCAGAATATTTGTCGGTGCTTAAGAAAGAAAGGTATTGCGCAGCATACGGTAACAATTTGTAGTTATAAGAGCCCATATCAAAACGGTAACCCATACGGAAAATTCCATTTTCTGTATTCTGAACAGCAATTACGTCCGCAATGCCTGCTTTGCCAAACTGAAGATCTTTTGTATAATCCAAAAATTTAGGCGCAATCGGTTTTACCGGTTGTGCGATAATATTTTTAGTAAATGGCGAAACCTCATTGGTATTGGTTTTAACCGCTGTAATAGCTGGTTTTTCTACTTTGATAATGCTTTTGTCTTCGCCTTTATGCTTTAATACAGCAACATAATTGTTGATGAAAAATTTATTGGCAAAATCTACAATTTCTTTCTTGGTTATTTTGCCCATTGCATCAGTTGAGGCCAATGTTTTATCCCATTCGGTGCCACGGTTTTGGATAAAGGCATTCATGGTAGCATCTGCACGCACGTCGTTATTGTCAAAACCCTGTAATTCGGCCAATTTAATGTTGGCTACAGTTGCTTTGATCAGGCTTTCATCAAATTCGCCTTTTTTAAGCAATTCTACTTGTTCCAATAATAATTTCTGAGCTTCTTCCAAACTCTGGCCTGCTTTTGGCGAACCCGATAAAATGAAGATGCCATAATCTTTCATTGAATTGTAACCAGCACCTGCACGCAACATTTTTTGTTGCTTGTTAATGTTGATATCCATTAAACCCGCTTTACCATTAGATAAAATGCTGCCGATTAAATCCAGTAATAAACTTTCGTGGGTATTTTGTGCGAAACCCCTGTAGGCAACGTATAAATTCTCAGCACTAGGGCCATAAATATCAACTTTCTGAACCTGTGTTAACGGTTTCTCAGGGGCAGGGTTGTATAACGATAAGGGTTTTGGCTTCATATAAGCAAAATCCTTATCAATTTTTTTAATCAGGTCATCATAATTAATGTCACCGCTCATAATTAAGGCCATATTGTTAGGCACATAATATTTATCGTAATATTTTCTGATTTCGACCAAAGAAGGATTTTTTAAATGCTCAATGGTACCAATGGTAGTTTGTTGTCCGTAATTGTGCGTAGGAAACAACGAATACAGCATTTTCTCGTACATTTTACGTCCGTCGTTATCCATGCCGATGTTTTTTTCTTCATAAACTGCTTCCAGCTCGGTATGGAAAATACGGAAAACCGGTGCACGGAAACGCTCCGCCTGTACCGCTAAAAATTTATCAATGGCATTTGATGGAAGATCTTCTTCATATACGGTTTCCTCTACCGAAGTATGGGCATTGGTGCTGTTGCTTCCGATCGATTTCATCATTTTATCGTATTCGTTAGCGATCGAATAATTCGAAGCTTCACCAGAAGTTTTATCGATTTCCTTATAAATCTCTTTACGCTTAACCGGATCGGTGGTTTTGTTATAGGTTTCGTAAAGTGCCTCGATCTTATCCAGGTATGGTTTTTCCTTGGCGTAATTTAAAGTTCCGAATTTATCAGTTCCTTTAAATAAAAGATGTTCTAAATAGTGTGCCAAACCCGTATTGGTGCGTGGATCGGTATTACTACCAGCCCTAACCGCCATCTTATAGGTAATATTTGGCTCTTTATTGTTTTGCGATAGGATTACCGTTAATCCATTTTTTAAAGTATAAAAGCGGCTTTTGGTTGGGTCGTTGGTTACATACTTATACGTATAACCGCCTGATGTTCCTGTTTTCCACTGATAGGTTGTTTGCGCGCTGGCTATAGAACCTGTAATCAGAAAACAAGCTAAAGTAAATAGTTTGAATTTCATTGTTTGGTTTGGTTTTATGATCATGATGGTACCGGCTGTTGAGATGCATCCGAATACAGCATTCATTTTTAATAAGTTATTTATCCAAATATAAAGGCTTTCCCTCACCGAATGAAAATATTTTTTATTTAATAACTAAAAGAATAGGAATAAATGATTATGGCATATAAATCATGGTTTGTTACGCCCTCAAATAATAATTCTGTATTTTTACCGGCATGACGAAACAAGGCATAAAACCAAATATTTTAGTTGTAAATGACGATGGTATTACAGCTACGGGAATCAGGAATTTAATGGAGGTAATGCAGGAGCTGGGCAATGTAGTAGTGGTGGCGCCCGATAGTCCGCAGAGTGGAATGGGACATGCCATAACCATTGGTAAACCGATCCGATTTGATAAAGTAGAGCTTTACGAAGGGGTAGAAATGTACAAATGCAGCGGTACCCCGGTTGATTGTGTTAAACTTGCCGTAAACAAGATTTTTAAGGGAAAAAAACCTGATTTATGTGTTTCTGGAATTAACCATGGCTTGAATAACTCCATTAATGTATTGTATTCAGGAACCATGTCGGCTGCGGTAGAAGGTGCCATTGAAAAAATTCCGTCTATAGGTTTCTCTTTAGACGATTTTGCCGCCGATGCCGATTTTAGTCATACCAAAAAGTACATTAAAAATATTTGTGAGCAGGTCTTGGCAAACGGCTTGCCCGAAGGAACTTTATTAAATGTCAATTTCCCGAAAGGAAGTAATTTAAAAGGCATTAAAGTCTGCCGTCAGGCCAATGCAAAATGGATGGAAGAGTTTGATGAAAGGACCGATCCTTACAAACGACCATATTATTGGTTAACAGGTGTTTTCGAAAATTTTGATAAAGGAGAAGACACCGATGTTTGGGCATTGGAACACAATTATGTTTCTATTGTTCCTGTTCAGTTCGATTTAACGGCGCATCATGCTATCCAAACGTTGAACAGCTGGGATTTTATCGGCAAGAATAATTCAGGATCTGGTAATACGGGTACGAAAGTTTCGGCACCTGATGGTATTAATTTAGGTTAAGCCATGATGGATCGCTTAAAAAGCCTGAATAATTCCGTGTGGGTTGGTTTAGGGATAGGCTTGCTTGTCCCCGCAGTTTTTTGTTCCATTGCCTGGTACCTGATCCATCATGTGGCCTATCTGTCAAAAGCAGATCTCCTTTACATTGGTGGGATTGCCGTAAATGCTTATACCATGCAAACATTTTTTAAATACAATAAAGAGAATATTGGCAGAGGCATTTTAGCTGCAACGTTTTTGTGCGCTTTTATATTCTTTGCATATAAAGTTTTTTAGCAATGGAAAATGTAAGATGGAAAAGGGATTAAGGTGATTATACCTTCCACCAGCCATCTTACATCATACCTGACAAATTATGAAATAT
This sequence comes from Sphingobacteriaceae bacterium, assembly GCA_017745075.1. GTDB lineage: Bacteria > Bacteroidota > Bacteroidia > Sphingobacteriales > Sphingobacteriaceae > Pedobacter. The sequence goes on from JAGIAD010000015.1 coordinate 38,295, forward strand.
TACCTCGTAGCCGGAGAAGCCTCAGGCGATTTACATGGCGCCAATTTAATGAAAGCCTTAAAAACGGAGGATAGTGAAGCCGTGTTCAGGTATTCCGGCGGAGATAAAATGCAGGCCGAAGGCGGTGAGTTGGTTAAACACTATGCCGACATGGCTTTTATGGGCTTTACAGAGGTGCTTTTGAATTTAAGAACCATTTTTAAAAATCTTAAAGCTTGTAAGGAAGACATTATAAAATGGAAACCTGATGTGTTGATTTTGATCGATTTTCCTGGTTTTAACCTAAAAATAGCCGAGTTTGCAAAAGCCAGGAGCATAAAGGTATGTTACTATATTTCGCCCAAAGTTTGGGCCTGGAATCAGAAACGGGTACTCAAAATAAAAAGAATCGTCGATCATATGTTCTGTATTCTGCCTTTCGAAGTCGATTTTTACAAAGAGTGGGGCATGAAGGTAGATTATGTGGGCAATCCCCTTTTGGATGAAATTGCACAGTTTACGCCTGACATAAATTTTCGTGAAGCCAACCAATTTGGAGACAACAAAATTATTGCCCTCCTGCCCGGTAGCCGCAAACAGGAAATAGAGCGTTTATTGCCGGTAATGTTAAGCATAACAGAAAATTATCCTGATTATATTTTTGCTATTGCAGCTGCTCCAACCTTTACCCAATCTTATTACCACCAGTTTACCGGGGATAAAAAAATTAAACTTCTTTTTAACAATACTTATAATTTATTGCACTATGCCCATGCAGCCATCGTAGCTTCCGGCACCGCTACGCTCGAAACCGCCCTTTTTAAAGTTCCACAGGTGGTGGTATATAAAGGAGGTGCCATTTCGATAGCTATTGCAAGGATGCTGGTTAAAATAAAGTTCATCTCTTTGGTTAACCTGATCGTGAACAGAAAAATCGTCACAGAACTGATCCAGGAAGATTGTAACCCGCAAAAGTTAAGCGGGGAACTTAAAATTATTTTAAGTGGTGAGGGTAGGGATGAGATGTTGAAACATTATGGCGAGTTGCTTTTACTTATGGGGAAACCTGGTGCTTCTGCAAAAACAGCCAAGTTAATTATGGCCTACCTGAACTAAATCTTTAGATTGTATTATTCTTTAATAAACGTTTCTAAGACGATTAATATAAAAAATGTTAAATTGCGCTTTTATAGTGGTAAAAATTTAAAGCAGTAATTTTTATTTAACTTTAAATCGATTAAATCAAAAGAAATTCAAGCAAATGAAATCGCTTTCTATCAAAGATATAGCTGTAAAAGCAAATGTATCAATTACTACAGTATCATTCATTATCAACGGTAAGGCAAAAGATAAATCGATAAGCGATGCAGTAATCGAGAAAGTTGAAAAAATTATCGAAGAAAGCGGTTATAAACCTAACCAGATTGCAAGAAGTTTAAGAACCGGTAACTCCAACATTATTGGTTTAATTATCGAAGATATCTCCAACTCATTCTTCTCCAGGATTGCAAGGTTAATAGAAGATAAAGCCTATAAAAGAGGTTATAAAATTATTTATTCCAGTACAGAAAATAGTGTCGACAAAGCGAAAGAACTAATCAACATGTTTAAATCGCGAAAGGTCGATGCCTATATCATTTCTCCGATAAAAGGCATAGAAGAAGATATACAAATGCTCCTGGATGATGGAAATCCCGTAATCCTGTTCGATAGAAACCTTTCGGCAGTTAATGCCAGTTACGTCGGGGCCGATCATTTTAATGCTTCGTACCAATCCATACAGAATTTCATCGATCAGGGTAAAAAGAATATAGCCCTGGTTACCACTGATATTAATGTTGAACAGATTGTTGAACGTTATGATGGTTATAAAAAGGCCCTTGAGGATAATGGAATCAAGTATGATGAAAGCCTTGTGCTTAAAATACATTTTAACCAGGAAGAAAGTGAAACCATTGCCCAGATTAAAGAATTGCTTCAAAATAAACAGATAGATGCCGTACTTTTTGCAACCAATTACCTGGCAATCAGTGGACTAAAAGTATTAAAACAGATCAATAAAACAGTAGGAGCTGATTTTGGCGTGATTGCGTATGATGATCATGAAGCATTCGAACTGCATACCCCCCGTATTTCTGCTATTCAACAACCCTTAGAAGAAATAGCCGAAACCATTATTAAACTTATTTTAAGCCAGCTTTCTACAAAAAGTAAATTACCTGCTGAAGAAGTAATTATCCCTTCCCGGTTAGTGCTTAGAGACTAAAAAAAGTCCACCCTTACTCATTGTCATAAATTTTTTACTTACTAAAACGTTTTATTATAATTTATAATTTTTATTATTGATATGCTAAAACGTTTTAGCCTTACCGGATTAAATTTTTATGAGCATTACACCAATTCCCACTGATTATTAAGGGATTGTATCAAGCACAGGTATGAGTCTTGTCGTCGGGATTTTCTGTGGTTATCCAATCAAACCTTAATTATAACAATAACATACATATCGGGCACTAGCCCTGTCTGGTTATCGCTCTCGCAGATAAACAACACCAGAAAACAATAACTAATCATTTATAATTAAAACAAAACCGTTAATGAAAATTAATTTACTCAAAATTACAGGGCTGTCTGCTGCCATTGTGTTGCTGAATGGTCCTGCGTTTTCAATGAATCCGGAGTGGGAAAGTACACGGAGGTTCTTGAATGGAAACGTGCTCGGGGGGTACGTTCAGGCGCAAAAAAATGTAACCGGAACGGTGGTCGACGAAAATGGGCATCCAGTACCAGGTGCCGGAATTAAAAATCAGAGTACCGGCAAAACAACTGTAACCGATGTTGCCGGAAAATTTATGATTGAAGCCAGTGCCGGACAGGTACTTCGTTTTACCTATATCGGCTACGAAACACAGAATATCACTGTAGGCGAGTCGTCGGTCATTAATGTAAAACTTGCTGTCTCTAAAAATACCGATTTACAGGAAGTAACTGTTGTAGCTGTTGGTTACGGCACACAATTGCAAAAGGAAGTAACTTCGGCAGTTGCTCACGTTGGATCTGAGGATTTCAGACAAAGTGGTTCGAGAAATGCATTGGACCTGGTGCAGGGTAAAGTAGCGGGCTTAAACATTACCCGTAGTGGTTCTAACCCTAACTCTGGTGTTAGTGTGCAGCTTCGTGGGGTGGTTACCGTAACCGGAAGCTCTAGTCCTTTATTTGTAATCGACGGAATTCCCGGTGGTAACCCTGATTTATTGCAACAAGACGATATCGAATCAATCGACGTATTAAAAGATGGTTCTGCTGCGGCAATTTACGGTTCCAGTGCCAATGCGGGTGTAATTTTGATTACTACTAAAAAAGGTAAAGCCGGACCTCCGCAATTTAACTATTCCGGTTATGCGCGAAAAGAATATTACAACCAATGGTTAGATTTCTTAACTCCATCAGAGTTTAAAGCAAAAATTGCTTCAGGTGAAATTAAGCAACAAAACTTCGGAAGTGAAACCGATTTTGTTGATCAGTTAATTAATCATGACAATCTGACCCAAAACCATAACTTAAGTTTTAGCGGAGGTACTGATAAAACCAGTTACAGGGCCAGTATCAACTACCGCGATTTGCAAGGTATTGCTAAGGAAAACAGTCGCGAAGAATATACGCTAAGGTTTAACATTAACCAGACTGGTTTAGATAACAGGTTAAAAATTCAGGCCAATTTAGTAACCAACTTCAATAAGGCCAATTTACTTGGTGGCGGAGGTTGGGAAAGTGAGCAAACCAAAAACCCTACTTTATCTAACTACAATCCAGACGGGTCTTATCGTTTCGATCTGACCAGTACCAACGAGTTCGCGCGTTTGTTTCAGGAAACATCTTATCGTAAACAACAAACCAGCTCGGCAGATGTTAAAGCCGACTTAGACATTATAGATGGTTTAAAAGCTTCGGTTTTTGGTTCGGTGACCCGCGATAACCGTTATGATGGACAATACCGCCTGAAAGCCAGTGAAAACTCTGTAGAAAACACAGATTTTCCGGGTGGTGGTTATGCTTACAAAGGCGATTACCTATCGCAGGCATGGGCTTTAGAGCCAACTTTGCAGTATAGCAAAACCATTGCATCAAAACACAATTTAACCGCTTTAGTGGGGTACAGCTACCGTTATTTCATGGAGGAAAGCTCGAGTGCATCTAACCGCGGATTCATTAACGACTTATTCCACGAAGATAACTTAGGCCAGGGTGCTGCTTTGGGCGTAGGTAAAGCTTCGATGAGCAGTGGTAAAAACGATAATACATTAATCGCTTTCTTTGGCAGGCTTAACTATAACTACGATGGTAAATATTTGTTAACCGCTATTTTAAGAAGAGAAGGTTCATCACGCTTCGGTGCTAACAACAAGTGGGGTAATTTCCCGGCAGTTTCAGCAGCATGGAACGTTACTCAGGAAGATTTCATGAAGAACATTAACTGGGTAAATAACTTAAAGTTAAGAGTGGGTTATGGTGAAACAGGTAACAGTGGTTTCTCAAACAACGCATCGAGGGTAACTCTTGGCGGCGGCGGTAGATATCTATACCCGGATGGCCAATATCTTGAAACTTACGGTCCAAACCGAAACCCTAATCCAAACCTGAAATGGGAAACCAAAAGAGAAACCAACATTGGTCTTGAATTTAGCGTGTTGAAGAGTAAACTATCAGGATCAATAGACTTATTTAAACGCACTACCAAGGATTTATTAGATACTTATACTTCTCCTCAGCCTCCGTTTGTTCAAAGTTCTATTTACACCAATGTAGGTACAATTTCTTCAAAAGGTATTGAGTTGGCATTAAGTTATGCTGCGTTTAAAACAAGAGATTTCAGCTGGGATATTGATGCAACAGCAAGTACATTAAGAAATACTTTGGATTCTTATTCAAACGATGAATATAAAATTTTATACAAAACCTTTGGTGGGATTGGTGGTGCCGGTGCATTAGGTGATGCAATTGTAACTTACGAAGGCGGCGCTTTAGGTGAATTCTGGGGTAAAAAATTCGCAGGTTTTACTTCCGATGGTAAATGGTTATTCTACAACAGAAATGGCCAGGCTGTACCAAATGCACAGATCAATAACTCAAGAGATAAAAACGTAACAGATTTACAAATGATTGGTAATGCAATTCCTAAGTATTACGCATCAATGGCACATAATTTCAGGTATAAACAATTTGATTTACGTGTTTTCTTAAGGGGTAAATTCGATTATGATATCTTAAACAGAAATGCACTTTCTTATGCAAACAAAACATGGTCTGGTAACCTGTTAACCAGTACTTTCGATAAATACAGCCAGATCAATGATACTTATATGTACTCTGATTACTATCTGGAAAAAGGGAGCTATGTTAAGCTGGACGAGGTAACTATTGGCTACAACTTTAAATTAAAAACCAAATTAATTAGAAACATGCGCATTTATGCAAGCGGACAAAACTTAGCAACCATTACCGGTTACACCGGCAGCGATCCTGATTTTATTGCCGATAACGGTACCGGACCAGGTGTAGATAACAGTGGTGCATATCCAAGTACCCGTTCTTTCTTGTTTGGATTAAATGTTGGATTTTAAAGAATAATAAAATGAAAAATAAATCAATTATATATGGTGCGCTTGCATTTGTACTAAGCATTACAAGTGCTTGTACCAAACTGGATGAAAACGCATACGATCAGTTACTGACAGATAATTTTTATAATAACAAAACAGAAGTTTTATCGGCCGTTTTAAGACCTTACACACACGCTAATGCATGGGTTACTCCTTCAGGTCAGGATGGCTGGTGGCGTTTAGCCGAGCTTTCGGGCGATCAGCTGGCATGGCCAACAAAAGGCCGCCATGGCGAAGATGGTGGTAAATGGAAAAGATTGCACTACCATACCTGGACTACTGACGAAGGCGGGATTAACAATGCCTGGTCTTTAATGTTCTGGGGCATGGGCTTGTGTAACGACCCGATTGAAAATATCGAAAAACGCGATATCGGCCAGATGGGACTTACACAGGTTGAAAAAGATGCCTTTATTGCCGAATTAAAATTATTAAGGGCATTCCACTATATAAAATTGATGGATTTGTTCGGAAATATCCCGGTAGTTACACAAGTAGGTATTCCTGCTAAACCGGCAACAAAATCACGTAAAGAAGTATTTGATTTTATCGAATCGGAGATTAAATCCAATATAGATAAAGCACCTAAACTTTCGCGGGGTATGCTTGGCCGTATGAGCCAGGCTGGTGGTTATGCGATGCTGGTAGAACTTTACTTAAATGCAGAGGTTTGGACCGGAACACCACGCTGGGATGATTGTATAGCTGCTGCTAATAAATTAATTTCAGGCGAAGCTGGTGCACAGAACGGTGTAATGGCACTTGACCCGAACATCACCGATCAGTTTAAAACCACTAACGACTTATCTAAAGAAGTTATTTTCTCTATTGCTTATAACTATAGTATAGCTAACTTTCAGCCATCATGGCCAGGCGAATTCTACCACTTTAAGCAACAGCAGATTTATGGCGGCGGTAGAAATGGTAACGATGGTATTGTGTTAATACCTGGTGTTTTTACCACTTACGAAGATGCCGATTTAAGAAAAAGAACCTGGCTTTTAGAAGGCCCGATGTTTCAGTTCGTGGCTCCAACCCAGCCGGTTTTGGCATCTGAAGAATACAACGGATCTCAATTGGTATTTGTCGATAATATCCGTAAAAACAAAACAGGTTCTACTTTGAGTAACATGAGCGAAGGTGAAGAAAATTCGGGCGTTCGTTTTAATAAATATAAATTGGGTAACCAGTTTGCTGGTCCGGGTGGTGTGCCAGCCATCGATCCGAATTATAACAATGGCGATTGGAATATCTACCGCTTAACAATGATTTATTTTGCCAAGGCAGAAGCTATTATGCGCAAGAATGGGGGAGTAGCCACAGCAGAAGCTGTACAGTTAATTAACGATTGTAAAAAACGTGCATTTAGCGAAGCTGATTTTGCTACACGTGCTTATACGACCGCATCTTTAACACTTGATGAGTTGTTAGCTGAAAGAGGAAGAGAATTTATCTTTGAAGGAATGAGGAGAGACGACCTCATCCGTTTTGGAAAATTTACTACCGGTACCTGGTGGGATCACACACCAACAACTGCTACGAAAGCGCTTTATCCAATTCCTCAGGTTCAACGTAGTTTGAACGGGAATTTAACTCAAAACCCTGGTTATAATTAAAATCGGAAAAGGTGCTCAATTTGAGCACCTTTTTTTGCTTTCCAAATCAAATTTTGTAACCTATAAGTTACTAATCGAAGGGGTTAAATTCTCCTTTTTTTATTTAGTATTGATTTAGTAAAACGTTTTACCTTATTTTGAGCTTTTATAACCTAAATTCATTTTAACCATTAACCTCATCCGCCACTTATTCAGGTCCGGAATAAGATTTTCGGTTGATAAATTGGTAAAATGTTATCAATCACCATTAAACCAAATATTAATTTATGAGAAAACTCTTCTTATTAACACTTTGCCTTTTGCTTCATATAATTGTTAAAGCACAAGATAAAGCCCCGGCGTATCCCTTAATCACTCACGATGCTTATTTCAGTATCTGGTCCTTTGGCGATGACGAACGGGCAAAGACAAAATGGACTACCAACGATCTTTACTTCCGTCGCATTTTCGATCTGAACAATATTGGCACGAAACCACTAATGGCAAAATGACCGGCTTTCAGGCTAGAAGTGTAGTTGGCGGTTATTTTATTAAAATGTTAGCAGATAAATGGGAGATTAAATAAAACTTTTTAAGCCAGATAGTCTGCAGTGTGAACTGTAAGTAATACTGGTTTTTAGTATGCAGCTTAAAAAGCGCAAAAAATAAACACACAAACAAACAATGAAAATTAAATTAATTGCATCAGTTCTGTTTTGCCTTTCTGCCAAGGGGTTACTGGCACAGCAAAAAGATTGGGTACAGTATGTAAACACTTTGCAGGGAACCAACTCCAAACATGAGCTGACCCGCGGCAACACCTACCCCACAACAGCATTGCCTTTCGGCATGCATACCTGGACACCCCAAACCGGCAGAAATGGCGACGGTTGGAAATACCAGTATTTTAAAGATAAAATAAGAGGTTTTCAGCAGGCACACCAATGTAGCTCATGGACCAGAGATTATGCTGTATTTTCATTAATGCCCATGATTGACGAGCTGGTAGTTGATGAAAACAAACGTGAAGCGAAATTCAGTCATAACAATGAAATAGCCAAACCAAACTATTATAAAGTAAAGTTCGAAAACAACATTACCACCGAAATTTCACCTTCAGAGCGCGGAGCACATCTGCGTTTCAGCTACCCAAAAAGTAAAAGAAGTTTCCTGGTTTTGGATGGTTACAACCGGTTAAGCGGAATACAGATTTTTCCTAAAGAAAATAAAATTACCGGTTGGGTAAATAATGGCGAAGGATTTAAAAGAGGTTGGAAAAGCTATTTTGTAATTCAGTTCGATCAGCCCATTAAATCGTACGGAACCTGGGAAAATAAAAACAATACTGTTTCGGCCGATTCAACCATGGCCGAAGGTTTAGGTAAAGGTGCCTTTGTTCAGTTCGAAGCCGGAGCAAGGGTACAGGTTAAAACCGCTTCATCGTATATCAGTTTAAAACAGGCCGAACTCAATTTAAAAAGAGAACTGGGTAACGATAAAACGCTGGAAGATACCAAAGCAAATGCTGCTTCAGTTTGGAATAAGTCGTTAGGTAAAATTGAAGTTGAAGGCGGTTCTAAAGCTGATATGGAGACGTTTTATTCTTGCTTTTTCAGGGCAAGCTTGTTTTCGAGAAAGTTTTACGAACTGAATGAAGCTGGTAAACCTTATTATTTCAGCCCTTACGATGGCAAAGTACATGATGGGTATATGTTTACCGACACTGGTTTTTGGGATACTTTTCGTGCACAATTCCCACTAAATACATTGGTACAACCTGAAATGCATGGTCGCTATATGCAGGCTTTACTAGATGCTTATCAGCAGTGTGGCTGGTTACCTTCATGGTCTTTCCCTAGCGAAGCCGGAAGTATGATCGGAAATCATGCCATTTCGTTATTAACCGATGCCTGGGCAAAAGGAATCAGAACATTCGATCCTAAAAAAGCTTTGGATGCTTATTACCACGAAGCCATGAATAAAGGCCCCTGGGGACCGGCAAACGGGAGGGACGGCGTTAAAGAATATAACGAGCTGGGGTACGTGCCTTATCCGAGATACAGAGAAGCAACAGCTAAAACCTTAGAGTATGCCTACGATGATTATTGTGCTTACCACCTGGCCAAAATGATTGGTGATAAGCATTACATGGATGTGTTTGAGAAACCCATGTACAATTACAAAAATGTTTACGATGCTTCTACCCGTTTTATGCGTGGTAAAGATGCGAGCGGAAAATGGTTACCTAATTTCGACCCGATAGAGTGGGGTGGGCCTTTTACCGAAGGCAATGCCTGGCACTATCACTGGTCGGTTTTTCAGGATACCAAAGGCTTGATTGACCTCATGGGCGGATACCAGAATTTTACCTCTAAACTCGATTCTGTTTTTAGCGAGCCTAACAAAGTAAAAGTAGGTACATACGGTGGTATGATACACGAAATGACCGAAATGGTGATGGCCAACATGGGGCAGTACGCCCACGGCAACCAACCGATACAGCACATGGTGTATCTGTACAATTATGCCAACCAACCCTGGAAATCACAATTTTATGCCCGCGAGGTGATGCGTAAACTTTACGATGCTACCGAAAATGGTTATCCTGGAGATGAAGACCAGGGGCAAACCTCATCATGGTACGTGCTAAGTGCACTGGGTTTTTACAGTGTAACCCCGGGTACTGCTGAATATGTTTTAGGAAGCCCGGTATTTAAAAAAACGACTATTAATTTAGAAAATGGTAAAAAATTTGTGATCGATGCACCAGCCAATGATGCTGATCATATTTACATTAAATCGGCAACCCTTAACGGTAAAAACTTTACTAAAAACTTCATCAACCACAGCGATTTGTTAAAAGGTGGGGTATTAAAATTAGAAATGAATGTTAAACCTTCGTTAAATAGAGGGTTATCGGCTGAAGATAAGCCATTTTCGCTTAGCAAATAGAAATGAAATGCTACTTTTGCAAAATTATTAGAAGTAGAAAGAACAAATAACTGAAAATATAGAATGGAAAAGCCTGTTGCATTAGGTGTAGATATTGGCGGCTCGCATATAACGGCCGCATTGGTAGATTTGGAGACAAGAACTTTGATGAAAGATTCTATCAAGCGTAGCCCTGTGGATTCACAGGAGAGTAAAGAAGTGATTTTATCGGCATGGTGCGATATTATCGATAAGGCTTTTAAAAATATGGGAAACGGTGCCCGGAATGTTGGGATTGCCATGCCCGGTCCTTTTGATTATAGTGAGGGTATTTCGTTAATTAAAGATCAGGATAAATTTAAGGCACTCTACCAGATCAATGTTAAAGAAGAGTTATCTAAAAGACTGGATATCCCTACGGCGCATATTCACTTTATAAATGATGCAGCAGGTTTTTTACAAGGGGAAGTTTTTGCCGGTGCTGCCAAAGGAAATGCCAATGTATTGGGCCTTACATTGGGTACAGGACTTGGTTCTTCGCTTTGCCTCAACCATAAAACTTTTGATGCTGCTCTTTGGAATTCGGAATTTTTAGACGGAATAGCTGAAGATTATTTATCTACGCGCTGGTTCGTAAAACGTTTTAACCAGCTTAGCGGTAAGGTAGTGGCAGGGGTTAAAGAACTGGTCGAAATGGTGGAAACCGACCATCATGCAACCATGGTTTTTATGGAGTTTGGTAACAACCTGGCAAAGTTTTTAATCCCGATTATCAGGCAGCATAAAATTGACTCCGTAATTATTGGCGGTAACATTGCACAATCATTTAATGCCTTTGCACCCGAACTCATTGCTACACTTAAAGGAAATGGAATAGAAACGGAAATAAAAATATCCGAACTGAAAGAACATGCTGCGCTTATTGGTGCTGCAAGTTGCTGCGATTTAAGCCTAATTTAGCTTCTGGTGTAAAAAAAACTTGATTTTAACTACAGAATTAATGATCTTTTTATCAATTCTGTAGTTGATTTTTCTCTTTTTCTCTCTGATTTCAGGGAAGTTATATAATATCGGTGTTTCAAGTTATCTATTTTATTACCAGGTAATTTATGAAGCACATTTTTTAACGCTTTTTGTTCAAAAAATGCAAAAATAATTTTGGAATTGTAATAATATGCTTATAATTGTTTAGTTAAACGTTTTAGTATTGTTTAGAGGTTGTTTTCTTACTGGGATTCAATCTTTTACCGGCCCTGGGGAAGAAGTTTTAATAGCATTGAAGCTTTTTTTTAGGTGAAATTACTAAAACGTTTTAGTTTACTGTAAATCATTGATTATTCATTAAAAAGCAAAGGAGTTCCTATACGAAGAAAATTTACACCACTAATTCAATAGTTATCGTTCTCAAGATAACAAACAACCAAACTAAACAACCAATAATACCAAACAAAAAACCGACTAAACCAACTTTAACCATGAATTGGCAGGCAATGTATTTCAGATACCTGAAAAAGAAGGCCAAATTTTAACTGCAGTAAATGCCGGGCATTTCATATACAACACGAATCTGAATAATAGACATTACAGAAAAAAATAAGCAGATCATAAAAATGAGTTCTTGCCAGGACTATTGGGATTGGAATGCAGTTAAACCATTACAATTTACCTTCCCTTTAATCAATGCGCTACACTGTTTATTAAGCTGCCGCAAACTGTAACACTTTTACTAACTAATAAACCTTAAATTAATTATGAATGTTTTAAAAATGACAAGGAGCGCTATCGGGCTATGCTTAGCTGCGGTTTTACTTCTTGGATGTGGTAAAGAAGAATACCCTGCTGTGGATCTTTTTACCTGGAAAGCCAAAGTTGATGTGACGGCAAAAGCTGCGCTCACCGTTAACATCGAAAACCCGGGCGGCGCATCAGCTGGCGAAGGATCATTAAAGGTGGTTGATAACGACATCAACTCAAAATTCCTGATCAACCCTTATCAGGCAAGTCTTTACATGCAATTAACGTTTCCTTCAGCTCAACAAGTGGCATCTTATACGCTAACATCAGGGGGGGATGCTCCTGACCGGGATCCTAAAAACTGGAAACTAAGTGGTTCTACAGATGGTAGTAATTGGGTAGACCTGGATACCAGAACAGGCGAAACATTTTCGGGCCGTAACTTAACCAAAACATACAACTTTAAAAATAAGGTATTGTACAAGTATTACAGGCTTAGTATTACTTTGAACAATGGTGGTTCTCTATTCCAGTTATCAGAGTGGAGAGTAATTGAGGTACCCGAGGAGCAACAATAATCTATTTCTGTAAATCAGACAGATCAAATTTATTCGTCCAGGCTAAAAGGATGGACTATAAGATTTTCAACCAAACAAACAGACCAACAACAGTATACTGTTGATAATAACAAATTTATGATGAAAAAAAATACAAATTTAACCGGAGGCAGGCTCAGGTTTAAAGATTGTGCTTTTAAAGCTATAGCTTTCACTTTAGCTTTAAGCAGTGGTTTTTATACTACAGCCCGTGCTGCTGCTGTTAATATAAACCCTACAGTCTCAATCAATCAATCGAAGGCCGATATTGTGATTCGTGGTATTATTAAAGACGAGGCAGGTTTGGCACTGCCTGGAGCTGGCGTAAAAGTTAAGGGCAGTTCTATAAGTGCTGCTGCCGATGTTAATGGTGCCTTCACCATTACTGTTCCAAATCAAGATGCTATTTTAATTGTAACATACGTAGGTTACGATACAAAGGAAATTCCTGTTGGCACGCAAACCATGTTGGATATCCGGTTAAAAGAAACAACCGGTGCTAACCTGCAAGAAGTGGCAATTGTAGGATTTGGAACACAGAAAAAAGAAAGTCTTGTTGGTGCGCAATCATCAGTTAAGGCCGACGAATTAAAACAACCGGTTTCGAGTATGAGCCAGTTATTGGCTGGTCGTATTCCGGGCGTGGTAAACGTATCCAGAAATGGCGAGCCAGGTGCAACCGGATCGGATATCTTCATTCGCGGTATATCTTCGCTAACATCAGGTGACAGAGGTCCGCTTATTATTATTGATGGGGTACCTAACCGTAATTTAAATGATATCAGCGTATACGATGTTGAAAACTTTACCGTATTAAAAGATGCTGCTGCAACAGCAGTATATGGTATTCGTGGTGCCAACGGTGTAATCTTAATTAACACTAAACAGGGAAAAACAGGGTCGCCAAGAATCAATGTGGAGTATTACGAAGGGGTAAGTCGTTTTACTAAAAAACCACAATTGATTGATGGAGTAGATTACATGAACTTAGCTAATGAGGCCAAGTATTCTGATTATTTAAGGGGAGGTGCAGCAGGCGCTTTTACACCGGCGTATTCAATAGATGCCATTCAAAAAACAGCAGCAGGTACCGATCCGGTTCTTTATCCAAATGTGAATTGGTTTGATGCCATCTACAACGATTTTGGTCGGAACAGGTCGGCAACTGCTAACCTTTCAGGCGGCGTTAGCAATGCCAAATATTATGTTTCATTAGGATATTATGGTGAAGACGGATTGTTTAAAACAGATGAAGCTGTAAATTCAGCCGTTAAACAAAATTTTAGCCGTTACAACGTAAGCACCAATTTAAACTGGGATATTACCGGAACCACTAAAATGGATTTGGGAATCAAAGGTATTTTGGCACAAAGTAATTATCCAAGTAACTTAGGGGCACAGGATATTTTTAATCAGGCTTTCCTGATCAACCCAACTTCTTTTCCGGTTCTTTATCCAAATGGTAGTTTACCAGGTATAAGTCCACAGGCTGATCAGCGTAACCCTTATGGAGACATTACCAGAAACGGTTATAGAGTTGGCTATAACAATCAGTTGTATTCTAATCTTCGTTTAACTCAGGATTTAAAAGAGCTAACCCCTGGTTTGTCGGTTACTACAATGTTCTCTTTTGACGTAAACAATAACAATTCTATAGCCAGAACAAAGCGTGAAACTATATACAGAATAAACCCCAACGATCCTTACCTTGTTGCAGGAAACCCTGCTTCAGGTTATAAATACGGTTTGGTATTGCAAGGACAAGATTTCCTGAACTACAGTATCGGAAATGGTGGTGATAAAAAAATGTATTTTGAGGCCGCTATTAACTATAACCGTACATTTGGCAAACATGCAGTAACCGGTTTGTTATTATATAACCAAAACGATAATACAACACCTTTTGCAGGTAATTTGACCCTCTCTCTTCCATACCGCCTGCAAGGTATCGCCAGTCGTGCTACTTATGCTTACGACAATAAGTATTTCTTCGAGTTTAATGTTGGTTACAATGGTTCAGAAAACTTTGCACCAGATAAACGTTATGGATTCTTCCCGGCACTGGGTATTGGGTGGTTATTGTCAAGCGAGAAGTTTTTTGAGCCACTTAAAAATGCTTTTCAGATGGTTAAATTCCGTTATTCAGATGGTATAGTAGGTAGTGGTGGCAGTGGTTCTGGTTATGCAGGTAGCGAAGGCGACCGTTTCTATTATTTAACAAAAGTAGGTAGTGCAAGCGGTTATACATTCGGGCAAAACGGAAACATTTCGCCTGGTGGTTTGGGCGTAACCGCTTACGGAGTAGATGTAACCTGGGCCGAAACCCGCAAGCAGGATTTAGGATTTGAATTAAAAACATTAAATAACAACTTATCATTAATTGTCGATTTCTTTAAAGAAAGAAGAAAAGATCAGTTTATACAAAGAGGTACTGTTCCAAATTATATTGGTTTAGCGAACACACCAATTGGTAACCTGGGTATTGTAGAAAATAAAGGTATTGACGGCACTTTACAATACGATGCACAGTTTGGTAAAGACTGGTCGCTTAATTTAAGGGCTAACTTTACTTTCAATAAAGATAAGGTGATTGAAAATGATCAGGCACCAAAACCTTATCCTTGGATGGAACAACGTGGGCTAAATGTGTTAGCCTCTACACGGGTGGGTTACATTGCTGAGAAATTATTTGATAGCCAGGCAGAAATTAATGCAAGTCCGACACAATTTGGAACGCTCATGCCAGGCGATATTAAGTATAAAGATTTAAATGGCGATGGTAAGATCGATTCATTCGATCAAACTGTAATTGGAAGAGGCGATCTGCCAAGTACTACTTATGGTTTTGGTTTTTCTTTAACCTATAAAAACTTCGATTTTGGTCTGTTCTTTCAGGGGCAGGACAATGCAGATATTTTGTTAAACATTCCTTCATTTGCCAATTCAGGTGGTTTGGGTAATATGCTAGCCGTTGCTGCCGATCGCTGGACTACAACTAATCCTCGTCAGGATGCAGTTTACCCACGTTTATCTTATGGAGGTACCAACAACAATAACTATCAGCCAAGTACCTGGTGGAAACGGGATATCAGTTTCCTGAGATTAAAAAATGCGGATTTAGGTTATACCCTGAAAAATGGCATTAAATCTTTAGGTGTTAAG
This sequence comes from Sphingobacteriaceae bacterium, assembly GCA_017745075.1. Classification (GTDB taxonomy): domain Bacteria; phylum Bacteroidota; class Bacteroidia; order Sphingobacteriales; family Sphingobacteriaceae; genus Pedobacter. Next base: position 53,952 of record JAGIAD010000015.1, read on the forward strand.
CGCTTAAGGATATATGCAACGGGCTATAACGTATTTACCATAAGCAAATTTAAGCTTTGGGATCCTGAGCTGTTAACCAACAACGGTACCAGATATCCGCTAACATCTAATTATTCTTTAGGTCTTACCGCTAATTTTTAAAATAAAAGGAATGAAAAAAATATTAATATATACAGCCGGAGCATTACTTATTGCAGGTAGTTATGGTTGTAAGAAATTTTTAAATCAGGTACCTGACGACCGGTTAACTTTCGATCAGATGTATCAGAAAAAAGCAACTGTTGACCAGGCTTTGGCCAATGTTTATTCGACGTTACCTGATCAGAATCAGGATCGTTCTGCCTCAGCAAGTGGGAACATAGGCCCGTGGACAGCAGCTTCTGATGAAGCAGACTACACGTTACCTAATTTTACAGAAAATGTGAATTCTGGTGCCTGGGATGCAACCAGCGGGCAAGTAAATTACCACTGGCAAAATTATTACCGTGGCATACAGGCAGCCAGTTCATTTATGGCCAATGTAACGAAATGTACCGATTGTAATATTGGAGGTATTGACATTGTAAATCGTTATTATAATGAGGCAAGAGCACTTAGGGCCATTTATTATTACTATTTAGTAAGGCAATACGGCCCTGTTGTTTTATTAGGGAATGATCCAATTGCTTCAGATGCGCCTTTAGCCGAAATCAGTAAGCCACGTAATTCGATGGATGAGTGTATTGACTATATTGTGAGCGAATTGGAAGCCGTTAGCCAAAAGCTACCTGCTACGCCACAGGCTAATGAAGATTATGGTCATATCACAGCCTCTGTAGCCGATGCCTATAAAATCAAAGCATTATTAACTGCTGCCCGTCCGTTATTTAATGGAAATACCGATTATGCTAATCTTAAAAATCAGGATGGTAAGCAACTGATTAACCAGACCTATAGCGTGGCAAAGTGGACAAGACTGGCCACAGCAGCAAAAGCATTTTTAAACAATCCTAATTATTCTGGTTATGCATTGTATACTGTTGCGGCAACACCATCAGGCTTACCAAATACGGCATTTAACAGGGCGTTTATAGCTACGAGAGATGTGTTTTTGAATGGCTGGAATTCGGAGGTTATTTTTGGCAGAGGTGGCGATGTAACGTTCTATCAGTATTCATTAGCCCCTAACCACAGTGGTGCTTCCGGAGGAGATAAAGGTGGCTCTTTCTTGTCTCCATCTCAGCAGTTAGTCGACGCGTTCTTTACTGCAAATGGTTTACCAATAGAAAGCGACCCTACTTATTCGGCAAATGGAACATCAAGTTATCAGGCACCAGATCCGAATGATCAGGGCGTTAGCAGAAACATTAGTAATATGTATGTTAACCGCGAACCGCGCTTTTATGCTGATATTACCTACAGTGGCCGTAAATGGATAAACCCATCATCAAATATTGTTACCAGTTTTGAGTTTAACGGTAATGCAGGTAAAAGTGCTATTGCTAATAATGATTATACCAAAACAGGTTATACATCCAGAAAACATTTAACTGTTGCCGGCTGGACAAGTGGCAGAACAATTTTTACCGTAATCAGGCTTGCCGAAATTTATCTGGATTATATCGAGGCTTTGCAGGAATCAAATCCTTCTGATCCTGATATTTTAATCTACCTAAACAGGATCCGTACAAGAGCTGGTATCCCGGTTTATGGAAACGGTGGTTTGCCTGTACCAACAGATATGAAAGATGCCATCCGTAGAGAAAGAAGAGTAGAACTGGCTTTCGAGTTAGATCGTTATTTCTATACCAGGGAATGGAAAATTGCAGAAACTACTGATACCCAGATCAGGGGATTAAATATTACGCAAAACGCACCAGGATTTTTTACTCCGGTTGTAACTGAAAACAGGGTTTTTCAAAAGAAACACTATTTATGGCCAATACCAAGTGGCGAAATCCAAAAAGTACCTGTAATTGTACAAAATACAGGTTGGTAGCACCATCAGGCACCGGGTATTACACCTGGTGCTTTTTTTAACCTCCTAAATTTAGGCTATGAAAAACTTTTCTTTACTATTTGCCATCATTGTTTTTGTTGTTTTGGCATGCAATACTAAAAAGGCACCCGTTGAAACGGTAAGCCCGGCTCCTCCGCTTATAGAAACGGTAGATCCTGCAGATGCACCACCTAAAACCTGGAAAGAACATTGGTTTGAACATGTTCAGTTGCTAAACAGGATATATTACGATACCAGCGTAGTGGTTTACTATGATGGAGATGTTAAATCTACCGTTATATGGCCTAAAACCTACATGGCCGAAGCCTGGAACTATACTAAAAAGGTTTACGGAAAGTTTGGTGATGACAGCCGTTTGTTTGTAATTTATCATGCCGGTAAATATGGTGGTGGCCATCCAGGTACTTACCTCGATGCCGGTCATGATTACCGGAACGTAACCGATTGTGGTTCTAACGATTTAAACGCGTGGACTGCCGGAGCAGATAACGATATCGATTTATCGACCCACGAGATTGGTCACATTGTAGAGGGCGCATCAAAGGGAGTAAAAGAATCTCCTGCTTTTGATATCTGGCACGATAGTAAATGGATGGAAATTTATCAATATGACGTGTATCTCGGCTTAAACAGGCCTGCCGATGCACAACGTTGGTTGAACAAAATGATGACAACCACCGATAATTACCCACGGGCGGGTACGCAATGGTTTAAAAATTGGTTTTTACCCATTTATGAAAACTATGGAAAAACCAAAGTGTTAAACGGGTTTTTTACTTTATTGTCGCTACATTTTCCTAAACAGGCCATTACAGTGCAAGGAAAGAGTTATCAGCAATATACAAGGAAAATGAACTTTGGTGAGTTCGTCCACTTTTGGAGCGGCGCAGCTAAAGCTGATCTGGCACCTCTGGCATTAACCGCCTTCGGGTCTAAAGATGAAAAAGGAGCTGATTGGGCGCCAATGCTTGCAAAAGCAAAAACTGATTTTACCAACCTTAACTACTAAATTTTAATTATCAGGAAAGATTCAGGCTTATTATGCCGAATCTTTCCTTTTTAATCATCAACACACAAATAAAACAAATGATCAAGAAATTTTTAATCTTCGCATTGGTATCCTGCTTGGTATTTTCTGCTTCTGCACAAAATAGGGAAAGAGGGTATAAGTTAACCATTAATGATCCAGATAGTGCTGCAAATGCCATTATGGATGCCAAATTGAACGTCGCTTTTTTTAGCGTTTATCCAGGTTTTGCACAGGCAGATGGTTACCGTACGAAAAGAAATGTGGTGCTCGATTTTGTAACCAACGAAACGCCAACCATTAAGGCTAAAGCCGGAGAAATCAAAGTAAATAGCGAATGGGTAAAAAATAAATCGCAAAAGAAAATAGAAAAAGAATTGTTTACCGCATTGGCTAAAAACTGGGTTTCTTACAGCAAAGAAAAACACAAAGGCTATACTTTAACCTTCATTAGTAAAGATCCGGACTTAGACCCTGTGGTTAGAAAGAACCTGATTAAAGCCTATTTTGAAATTTATCCTACTTTGGTTAAAACCTTTAACGAAAAATCTACCCATGATGTACTTTTTGTGGTCGACACGGCATATAAGGCGGTTGCCGAAGCCAGTGGAAACCGGATTCTTTTCAGCGCGGGCTATATGAAAGCACATCCAACTGATATTGATGTGGTAACGCACGAAACCATGCACATTGTACAGGGTTATGGCTACAGCGCTGGCCCGGTTTGGTTAACTGAGGGCATTGCCGATTATGTGCGCTATAAATTCGGGGTAGATAATGTGGGTTCTAAATGGAGTTTGCCGGCTTATAATGAAAAGCAGAGCTATAAGAACAGCTACCGCATTACTGCACGTTTTTTCGCCTGGTTAGAGCAAAATGTTAAACCAGGTTTAATTGCTGCATTAGATCAGCAGTTAAGGGCGCATCAATATACCGAGCAATCGTGGACAGTTTTAACCGGTAAAACGGTCGATCAACTTTGGGAAGATTATGGTAAAGCCGCAGACAAAATAACGCTTACCTATAGCAGTAAATAAAATTTAATAACAGATAAAAGTAGAGGAATTTGTAAAAAATATAGTCACATAAGTAAAATTTTTGATCGTTTAGTAAAACGTTTTACATATTATATTTATTTTGCAGAACCAAAGGGACTAACCAAAGCCATAACTCTCAGATAAATGAAAAAAATATTCAACATTTCGATTTGTGCAATGCTGATTTCGGCTTTTTCCGCACAGTTAAAAGCACAGGAAATTACCAAAAAAGGTGGCTACACCTTATCGTTCGAAAGCAATTTCGCAGCACTGGATCCACAGCTGAAAAAGCGTTTAATCAAAACCTTTTTTGAAGTTTATCCAAAACTGGCTAAAGAATATAATCCATCAACCATAAAAGAGGTGAAATTTTTTGTCGATACGGCGTACAAAGGCGTTGCAGCAACTGCCGATGGCAAAGTAACTTTCAGCTCGCTGTGGATGGTTAAACACCCTGAAGATATTGACGTGGTAACCCACGAGGTAATGCACATTGTACAGGATTATGGTCGTAGCGTTGGGCCGGGTTGGTTAACCGAAGGCATCGCCGATTATGCCCGCTATAAATTTGGTGTCGATAATGCCGGTGCCAAATGGTCGCTGCCAGCTTTAAAGCCTGAGCATAGCTACAAAAACAGCTACCGCATTACAGCTGCTTTTTTTGCTTGGATAGAGAAAAGTGTAAAACCTGGTACCATTAAAACCGTTGATGCTTCATTAAGAGATCATACCTATACCAAAGAAATCTGGGCTAAGTTAACCGGTAAAGATTTAGATGCACTTTGGGCAGATTATGTTAAAAATTCGCAAGTTTAACTAATAATTACACACGCATATAAAAAACACAGATAAAACAAATGAAACGACTATTTATCGCCTTATTGGGGCTTGCGGCAACAACCAGCTTCGCTCAAACCATTGGTAAGGTTACTGATCCGGTTGATTGGATAAATCCCCTGATGGGAACCGCATCCAAACCGGCATTATCAAACGGAAATACCTATCCGGCAATTGGTTTGCCTTGGGGAATGAACATGTGGACCCCACAAACCGGTAAAAGCGGTGATGGATGGGCTTATACATACGATGCTGATAAAATTCGCGGTTTTAAACAGACCCACCAGCCATCGCCATGGATGAACGATTATGGCGCTTTTTCCTTAATGCCCGGCACTGGTAAATTAAAATTTACCGATGACGAACGTGCAAGCTGGTTCAGCCATAAAGCAGAGGTTTCTAAACCTTACTATTACAGTGTTTATTTGGCCGACGCCGATGTAACAACCGAAATTACGCCAACTGAAAGAGCTGCACAGTTCAGGTTTACTTTTCCTAAAACCGATAGCTCTTTTGTGGTAATTGATGCACAAAATCGTGGTTCTTACATTAAAATTATTCCTGCCGAAAGAAAGATTATCGGTTATACTTCTAAGTACGCCCGTGGGCCACTACCTAAAAATTTCAAAAACTACTTTGTAATTTATTTTAACAAAGATTTCAAACTGACTAAAACCTGGGATGATAAAAAACTAAACGATAAGGATTTAGAGCTTACTGTTGACCACGCCGGTGCTGTTATTGGTTTCGCTACACAAAAAGGCGAGCAGGTAATTGCTAAAGTAGCTTCTTCGTTCATCAGTTTCGAACAAGCAGATTTAAACCTGAAAAGAGAACTGGCCAACGATGCATTCGAAGCTACAAAAGCAAAAGGCCGGGCTATCTGGAACAAAACCTTAAGTAAAATCACCGTTGAGGGCGGTACCATCGATCAAACCCGTACATTCTACTCGGCTATGTACCGTACCCTGTTCTTCCCGAACAAGTTATATGAAATCGATGCACAGAATAAGATTGTACACTGGAGCCCATACAATGGACTGGTGTTACCGGGTTATATGTTTGCCGGAACAGGTTTCTGGGATACCTTCAGGGCATTATACCCTTTCTTAAACCTGGTTTATCCTTCAATCAATAAAGAAATGCAGCAGGGCTTAATTAACGACTACAAAGAAGGTGGCTGGTTGCCTGAGTGGAGCAGTCCGGGTTATGCCAATATCATGGTGGGTAATAACTCTGCTTCAGTAGTTTCTGATGCATATATTAAAGGCATGCGCGGTTATGATATCGAAACGTTATGGGAGGCGGTAAAACATGGCGCCAACAACGAAGGCCCTATGGAAGCCGTTGGCCGCGATGGTGTTAAATATTACAACGAATTAGGCTATGTACCTTTCGATGTTAAAAAGAACGAAAATGCCGCTAAAACCCTTGAATATGCTTATGATGATTTTACCATTTATCAATTGGGAAGAGCATTAGGGAAACCAGCATCTGAAATTGATATTTACAAGAAAAGGGCGATGAACTATAAAAACCTTTTCGATCCGGCTTCGGGCTTAATGCGTGGTAAAAACCAGGATGGAACTTTCCAGAGCCCATTCAGTCCGTTTAAATGGGGTGGCGCATTTACCGAAGGTAACAGCTGGCACTATACCTGGTCGGTTTTCCAGGATATTGATGGTTTAGCAAAATTAATGGGCGGGCACCAGAAATTTGTAACCAAACTGGATTCCGTTTTCTCTATGCCTCCGGTGTTTGATGAAAGTGCTTATGGCGGTGTAATACACGAAATACGTGAAATGCAGATTGCGAACATGGGCCAGTATGCGCACGGAAATCAACCGATCCAGCACATGATTTACCTGTACAACTACGGTGGTGCGCCTTATAAAACACAATATTGGGTGCGCGAAACCATGAACAGGATGTATAAAGCAACACCAGACGGTTATTGTGGTGATGAGGATAACGGACAAACTTCTGCCTGGTATGTATTTTCGGCAATGGGTTTTTATCCGGTAACGCCGGCTACAGATCAGTATGTTTTAGGTGCTCCTTTGTTTAAAAAAGTAACCGTTACTTTAGAAAATGGCAAGCAGTTGGTTATCAATGCACCCGCAAACAGCGATAATAACCGTTACGTACAATCGTTGCAGATTAACGGTAAGCCGTATTCCAAAAACTGGATCAGCCATAGCGGTATTCAAAAAGGTGCGGTGTTAAACTTTAACATGACTGCTACACCAAATAAAACCCGTGGATCAAATCCTGCAGATTTCCCATATTCATTATCAACAGAAAAGTAATTAATTTCACCTTTCCATTGGGTAGTAAACGCTGCTCAATGGAAATAAAATACAGCCAGCCTTAATCAGGCACAAATGAAACCAAATATTATGATACGAAACGTCTCAAAGACGGGTTTTACAGCCATGCTCTGGCTTTGTGGAACCATGCTGGCCTACAGTCAGCGCATTGAATTAAAAGATCTCTCTGCTTTCCGTAACCCTGGAAATTCCTGGTCGCTTGCCGGAAATGTTGTCGCCGATTTAAACAGTGAAAATGTTTTAAAAGTAACTAAAGGCGAAGGAATTCTGGTTAACCAGTCTTCTGCAAAAAAAGCCGGATCTGATTTACTTACCGTAAACGAATATGGTAACGTAGCAGTAGAACTTGATTATTTAACTTCTAAAGGTGCAAATTCTGGCATTTATTTGCAAGGTAATTACGAAATCCAGATTGATGATGCCTGGGGATTGAGAAATGCATCCTCATCTAACAACGGTGGTATTTACCAACGCTGGGATGACAGCAAACCCGAAGCCGAAAAAGGTTTTGGTGGTGTAGCCCCGCGCCAGAATGTAAGTAAAGCACCTGGTTTATGGCAGCACATTAAAATTGTTTTCCAGGCCCCTAAATTTGATGTATCCGGAAAGAAAACCCAAAACGCTAAAGTAATCAGTATAGTGCTTAACGGTGTAACCATTCACGAAAATGTAGAATTGTTTGGTGCAACCCGTGGTGCTGCAGGCGCCGAAAAAGCTACCGGACCATTGCGTTTACAAGGCGATCATGGTAGTGTTGCTTTTAGAAATATCGTAATTACGGCATTATCAGATATTCCTAAGTCAGACCAAAGAGGAGGCGCAGATCCGATCTATATCGAAGCGGCAAGCAATAACATGATCAGAAGTTTTGTAGATGTACAGCCAGGCGTACGTTCGGTACATGCCATTTCGGTAGGCGGACCTGAAAAAACAGCTTATAGCTATGATTTGGATAACGGAACCTTATTGCAGGGCTGGCATGGCGATTTCATTGATGCAACCCCCATGTGGGATGGCCGTGGTAATGGTACCTCGCGTGCCTTGGGCAGCGTAACCCGTTTTACCCAAAAACCTGTTTTAGCCATTTCTAAACTGGCCAATGCACAAGATAAATGGGTAGCCGATACCGCTGGTACAGGTTTCCGTACAAAAGGATATGTACTCGATAAACAGGAAAGGCCAACATTTAAATACAATATTTATGGTACCACGGTTACCGATGCAGTAAAAGTGATGGAAAACGGACAAGGTTTAACCAGAGAAATTACTATCGGCAATGCTTCAAAAGATTTGTATTTCCTTTTAGCTACTGCTTCAAATATCGAAGAAGTATCGAAAGGATTATACCTGGTTAATGATAAATCTTATTACATCCAGCTGGCTGATGGCACTGCCAAACCGGTAATCAGGGATGTAGATGGCAAGAAAGAAATGGTTGTAGCCATTGGAAGTAAGTTAGATTATACCATTTTGTTTTAATTGTGATAGTAATGAGAAATACATTTAAGAAATTAGCAATACTGGCATTAAGTTTTAGCTTTACTACAGTTTTTGCACAGGAAACACCGAAAGAAGAAGATTTTTTCAAAATAAATAAAGTACGGGTACCCGAAGGACCTATTTTAGAGGTTGGCGGATTAATTACCTTACCTAATGGCGATTTAGCCCTCTCTACACGTAGGGGAGAAGTATTTATAGTAGAAAACCCAACCACAACCAAACCTTACTGGCGCAGATTTGCCTATGGCTTGCACGAAATTTTGGGTATTGCCTATAAAAATGGTGCTATTTATGTAGCACAGCGTGGCGAGTTAACTAAACTGGTTGATAAAGACCAGGATGGCAAGGCCGATGTGTACGAAACCGTATATGCATGGCCTTTAAGTGGTCACTACCATGAATACAGCTTCGGACCTAAATTAATGCCTGATGGCACTTTTATGGTTACTGCAAACGTTGCCTTCGGCGATGAAGAATGGTGGCGTGCAGAAAGCCGCGTACCCATGCGCGGTTGGGCCATGAACATTACCGAAGATGGTAAAATGAGCCCTTATGCTGCTGGTTTCCGTTCGCCTGCAGGTATTGGAGAAATAGACGGTAAGTTTTATTACACCGAAAACCAGGGCGACTGGGTAGGATCTGGTGGTTTATGGAAAGTAAACAAAGGCGATTTTATGGGACACCCTGCAAGTTTAAGGTGGACCAACCTGCCAAACTCTCCGGTTAAATTACAGTCTGATTTCTTTTATTCGCAAATAGACGAACGCAGAATTAAAAACGAGCAGGGAAGATACATTAAGCCTGAAAACAGGGTTAATGAAACCTTCAAAACCTTGTTCGATATGAAGAAGGTATTCCCTGAGTTACGTTTACCATCCGTTTGGTTACCTTATGGTATTTTAGGAATTTCTTCTGCTGAGCCTGTTAAAATTCCTGAAAATACGTTCGGGCCATTCGCTGGTCAGATTTTAGTTGGCGACCAGGGTATGAGTATCATCTCGAGGATCTTTATGGAAACCGTAAAAGGCGAAGAGCAAGGCGCTGCCTTCTTGTTCCGTAAAGGTTTCCGCTCAGGCGTGCTAAGGTTAGAGTGGGGTACCGATGGTTCTTTATTTGTTGGAGAAACCAACCGCGGTTGGGGATCAGCAGGTGATGCCAACGAAGGTTTAGAAAGATTGGTTTACAACAATAAAACCCCTTTCGAAATGAAAGCAGTAAGGGCAATGCCTGATGGTTTCGAAATCGAATTCACCATGCCGGTAGATCGTAAATCGGCCGAAGATTTAGCTTCTTACAACGCAGAGAGTTTTATTTACAAATACCACCCGGTTTATGGCTCGCCACCGGTAAATACCGAGAAATTAAAAATTTTAGGTGTTAAAGTTTCTGCTGATGGATTGAAAGCAAGAATTATTGTGCAGAACCTGCGTCAATATTATATCCATACTTTAACTTTAGATGGTATCCGTTCGCAGGATGATTTCTATTCGCTGATTCACCCGGTAGCTTATTATACCTTAAATCAGATTCCCGATGGAACCAAGCTTAGCATGAGCGAAGTGAGTACCAAAAACTCCGAAGCTACTCCGGCTAAACCTGCGCCAGCAAAAAAAACAACAGCGCCTAAAACAGCTGCTGTAAAAACAGGCGAAACCAAAGCACCTGCAACTGCTGCTGCTACTGCGACAACAAAAGCACCAACATTTAAGGAAGTTGAGGGTTTGTTAACTAAAAATACTTGTCTGGCTTGCCACAATCCAACTAAAAGGCAAATTGGTCCGCCGTTTGCAGAAATTGCGAAACGTAAATATTCGCCTGAGAAGATATTTCAGCTGATCCATAACCCTCAACCACAAAACTGGCCGGGTTACTCCACTGAGATGCCTCCAATGCCTCAGGTAACCAAGGTAGAAGCATATAAAATTGCCAGCTGGATTAATTCTTTAAAATAAATAAGTTGATTGTTAGTGAACGGTTGGTAGAAATGCCAGCCGTTTTTTTATGGCAGAAATTTTAATGGAACTGATCGTCCTTTCGACCGAAGCGCAGCGAAATGGAGAAATCTATAATAGAGTTCGTCATTCTGATCCGTACCTATCGGATTTATTTCAGAATCTATGAAATGGAAAGATCCTTCGACTCCGCTCAGGATAACAGAGCGCATCAGGTGCGTAAAAAAGAAATGAGGATTCCACAATAGCAGAATCCCCATCATCTAAATTAACGCTCTCATATACATAAACGCTGTAAAAACGATTTATTATATTAGCTATGAAATTTTTTTTCGTCTTGATTTGTGAATGCCCCTGTGGTCATTGCCCCCCTGGTCGTCATTTCGACCGAAGCGCAGCGAAATGGAGAAATCTATAATAGAGTTCGTCATTCTGATCCGTATCTATCGGATTTATTTCAGAATCTATGAAATGAAAAGATCCTTCGACTCCGCTCAGGATGACAGAGTGCTAGGATGCCTAAAAAAGAAATGAGGATTCCACAATAGCAGAATCCCCATCATCTAAATTAACGCTCTCACATACATAAACGCTATAAAAACGATTTATTGCGTCAGCTTTAAATTTTTTTTCATTTTTCGCATTGGTGTGTATCGAACGAAACAAAATAAATGTTTTCATAATGTGTAACATTTAACTCTTATTTTTACTTTATGGAAAAGACCAATCAAAACCAGCAGGATGCCGAAAAACAGTCTGCCGCCCTGGCAGCTGTAAAATATATTAAAGATGGCGATGTTGTGGGCTTAGGTACAGGTTCTACCACCACTTTTGCCATTAAAGCATTGGGAAAACTGGTAAAGGAAGGTTTGAATATTACCGCTGCAGCCAGTTCTGTTGCGACAGAAAAACTGGCCAAATCTTTGGGCATCGAAATTCTCGATCTGGGCAGTTTAAGCACAATCGACATCAGTATTGACGGTGCCGACGAATTTACCGAATCGCTCGATTTGATTAAAGGTGGAGGTGGTGCACTTTTCAGAGAGAAAATTATTGCTTCTCTAAGTAAAAATGCCATCGTAATTACTGATGCTTCGAAAAAGGTAAAAAAACTGGGTGCCTTTACCGTACCTGTTGAAGTTATTTCATTGGCATACCAGTATGTTTTTGATCAGATCGCCCTATTGGGTGGGCAAGGCAAACTCAGGGTAAAAGAAAATGAAACCTTTATTACCGATAACGGAAATGTGATTATTGATGTTGATTTTGGCCTGATTGATGATCCTGCTAAGCTGGCTTCCAATCTCAACCAGATTAATGGTGTGCTCGCCCATGGTTTGTTTATCAACATCACCTCGAAAGTAATTATGAGCGAAGGGATGGAAATCATCATCTTTGAATAAGGTTGGTTATTGGTTCAGTAGTCATTGGTTTATTGGTTAATGGTTCATAGTCTAATCTAAAATAGTTCAATCGCCATTGGTCAATAGTTTATAGTCAATAGCCTGGTGCGTTATTACTTCATAGCCATTAGTTCTCAATTGATTATTGATTTTTGATTTTTGATCATTGATTATTGGTCTTGATTATTATCCTTCATCGTCATTGCGAACCGAAGGGCAGGGAGGGGTGTGAGCGTGAAGCAATCTTATCCGAAGTTCATTCGTTATTGATGTATTGAAAATTGAATATTTGTGCTTGATCATCTGCCAACTGGTCAATGAAAATTGTTTATTGGATATTGATCATCCTGCATTCACCGGTAAAATCACATCTTCTTAAATTTTCTAAAAATTTTTACCGACGGTTTTATTTCACTCACCGATAAAACATCGTAACTGGAGGAAAAACCATTCCCTGGCCTGCATTTCTGTGCTACATTTGAATCATAAAAACAAACAGTAATGGAAACTTTCATCAAAAAAAATCACGCTGATAAACAATTAGGTTTAGGCATTTTAATCTTAGTAATCGGTTCTGTATACTTACTTAGAAATACAGGCGTCGACGTTCCTCATTGGATATTGAGATGGCATACCATTATGTTTGCTGCAGGCTTGTGGATAGGTTACCGCAAAAATTTTGAAGGAAACGGCTGGCTGGCATTAACCATCATAGGTGGCCTATTTACCTTTAGATCAATCAGCATTTTTGATTTCAGTCTATCGGGGATCAGTGTTCCTTTGGTATTAATCGGATTGGGTATATACATGGTCATGAAACCTAAAAAAGTTCAAAACTTCGATCAATATTTCGAAAAGAAACCAGTTGACTTTGACAATAAAGCAGAATAAAAATTATAACTCTATCATATATTTTGGAAAGGGACATTTTTGAACAGGTGTCCCTTTTTTTATTGGTAAACTGCGCAGAGCATGGAGCTGGGAGTATAGGATGCTTTGCAATATGCAAAACCACAATTGGAAAAGCGTATAGAGCTTGAAGCACTATGCCCTCTGCTGTCCACTCCATGCTGAAAAAAGAAACGGGGATTCCACCCTTAGGCAGTATCCCCGTCATCTAAATTAACGCTCTCATATACATAAACGTTGTAATTGGAATATATTGTGTTGAGTTTAATTTTTTTTTATTTTTTTTGCTAAACCTGTAAAACAGGAGCTGCTTTATGGTATTTGTTACGGTATTCAATTGGGGTTAAGCCGGTAATTTTTTTAAAAACATCCCTGAACGATTTGGTGTCTGTATAACCCACATCGAACATCACTTCAGTAATATTTTTTCTGCTCGATTCGAAACTCCGTTTAGCTGCTTCAATTTTAACCCTTTGGATGTATTCGATTACTGTATTTTTGGTTGCACTTTTAAATCTCCGCTCAAAACTCCTCCGGCCCAGGGCAAGCATATCTGCCAGTTGATCTACCGTAATCCGTTCCTGGTAGTTTCCGTCGATAAATTCCTGGGCTTTTTTAATTTTTGCATCCTCATGGCCTTTTTGCCCCTGAAACATCATGAAAGCCAGCTGACTTTCGCGATCGATATCAATAGCGAAGTATTTTGCTGCTAAAATTGCAGTATCGCGATCGGTATATTTTTCTACAAGATATAAAAGCAGGTTCCAGTACGAATTTGCGCCACCACTCGAATATAATCCCTGTGCATCGGTAATAATGCTGCCATCAACCAATTCTACGTCAGGAAACATTTCCCTGAACTGATTGGCAAACAACCAGTGTGTAGAACATTTCCGGCCGTTTAATAAACCTGTAGAGGCCAATAAAAATGCACCTAAACAAAGTGAGGCCACTTCGGCACCTTTTGCATGCTGTTTTACCATCCACGGTATCAGATCCTGGTTTGCCTCCATGGCATAACCTACATTACCACTTATTGCCGGAACAAAAATGAGATCGGTGTGTTCCACTTCATGCAATAATTTATCGGCATGTACCGAGAAAAGATTGTTGTTAAGCTTTACCTCTTTGGTCATGGCCACAAGCTCCACTTTAAAAAGCGGCAATTTGCCCGATGCCTGCAAAAATTCGTTAACAGCGGTAAATAAGTAACGTGGATCTGCAATGGCCTCGATCACGGCAGTCTCTGGAATTAAGATAGATACGTGTTTCATATCTCAAATATAGCAAGGCTATTTGTCGTAAACAACCCCCGCAATTGTCGTTTCTGCGTGTTCCACTTGCTGTAATCTCCCTGTATGTTTGTAGTGTTAAGGGCTGGTGCCAAAATGTATAGTGTAGGAACCGATTGCTGTATGGCATCAAAAAAATAGTAACAAATGGCTAGCATAAATTCATATCTCACTTTTAATGGGAATTGCAGGGAAGCAATGACTTTTTACCAGGAATGCCTCGGTGGAGAACTAACGCTCGAAACCATTGGGGAATCAGCTCGTGCCGAAAAAATACCAAATATCATACGTAGGAGCATTGTGCATGCCGTTTTAGCTAAAGATGAAATGGTAATTATGGGCACTGATATGGTTGAAGAAAGAGGGCTTGTAAAAGGAAACGCTGTTTCTATGATGCTCAATTGCAATTCTGAAGAGGAGGCAAAGATTTTTTACCATAAACTTTCAGAGGGAGGCAGAGCCTCGCATCCTTTACAGGAAAATTTTGGTGGGGTACTTTTTGGCGATCTAACAGATCGTTTTGGGAATAATTGGCTAATTAATTACGACAAAAACAGATAAACATGAAAAAATTAACAACCTGGTATTGGATTATAACGATTATTTTCGCCCTAATGATGATTATGGATGGTTTTGGTGGGATAACACAACAGGAGGCTGGTAAAGAAGTGTTTAAACACCTTGGTTATCCCATGTACATGCTCATCATTGTAGGCGTTGCAAAATTGCTTGGGGCAGTATCCATTTTACAGAATAAATATACAGTGATAAAAGAGTGGGCATACGCAGGTTTTGCCATCAATTTTATTGGCGCCTTTGTTTCAAGGGCATTTGTTGGCGATGGTGTATCACTTCTGATTCCGCCACTTGTTGCCTTGGTTATTATGTTTATTCCATACATTTTATGGAAAAAGCTTCAGGCAAATGTTAAAAATAGTTAAAACTAAATAATTAGTTTTATTATAGGCTTTTGAGAATCAAATATTGTTAACTTTGGGTATTGTAAAACAACCAAACACAGTGCATAAACCGGTTCATGATTTCAGGCTAATGTGGAATCATAATGGTTTAATCACCCTAAAACAATATTATACGAATGAAAAAGAGCCTTTTATTCATAATCGCTTTATTATTTACAACATCAGCATTCTCTCAAAATGTTATCCAACTGTTTAATAGTGCAAACGATTTTTTTAAGCTATTACAGGAAGAGAAATTTACAAATGCACATGCCTTTTTTGACGATACGCTAAAAACCAAATTAACAGAAGAAAATTTAAAGAAACTTTGGGTCGATATAGGTTCCAAATATGGCAAGGCCGAATCTTTTGATGCCATTCAGAGTAAGGCGCAGGGCGAATTTTTTGCTGTAACTGTTGAGGGTAAATTTGCCAACGGAGATCAGAATTTTATAGTAGGCTTTAATAAAATGCAAAAAATTGTAGGGATTTTCCTTGCACCCTCCAAAAAAGTAACCACCTATTTAAAACCGGCTTATGTTGATACGGCACTGTACGTAGAAAAATCAGTCTATATCGGTCCTGCAGGTAAACAGGTAGCAGCCATTATTACCACACCAAAAAATGTCAAAAATTTTCCGGTGGTAGTTTTTGTGCATGGTTCAGGTCCGGCAGATATGGATGAAACAGTAGGGGCCAATAAGCCGTTTAAAGATCTGGCCGGCGGACTTGCTTCTAAAGGGATTGGTTCAGTTCGCTACGTTAAAAGAACGCTCATTTATCCGAATGAATTTGTGAGCCCTTATACGGTAAAAGAAGAAGTTTTGGATGATGCCAGTGCCGCTATTGCTGTTGCCAAAACAGCGGTAGGCGCCGACCCGAAAAATGTTTTTGTATTTGGGCATAGCCTTGGTGGGATGTTAGCCCCTAAAATTGCAACACTTTCGCCTGATTTAGCTGGAATTATTTTAGCCGCTGCGCCCGCCAGAAAGCTGACCGATGTAATTGTTGATCAGAATCAATACATGTTCGATCAGGCCAATGATACCACTGCTGCCTTTAAAAAACAACTGGCTGACGCCATGATTGAAATTGATAAAAGCAGAATCTCTCAATTGGGAACCACGATAAAACCCGATTCTATTATTTTAGGCCTGCCGGCAAAATACTGGGCAGATTTAAACAGTTATAACCAGGTTGCAACAGCAAAAAGCCTGTCGAAACCACGCATATATGTTTTACAGGGGGGGAATGATTTTCAGGTAAGCAAAACAGATTTCGATTTATGGAATGAAGCCTTAGGAAAGAAGAAAAATGTAACCCTTAAATTTTACCCGGATTTAAATCATCTGTTAAGTCCGCAAAGCGGAAAAGGAACCATGGCCCAATATCAGGCGGCGGCAAGCGTATCAGATGTTTTGGTAAACGATCTTGTACTTTGGATTAAAGCAAAATAACAACCTTACAGATACGATCTGAAAGATAAAAGCTCCGAAATTTCGGGGCTTTTTTTATGACTGTGGCAGGATGATCAAAAACTATTCATAAAAATAGCGGTTTAATTTAGAGAGTCTCATCATCGCCGTTATTATGTCAACAAAGAAAAAAATTACCTTAAAAGCAATCTGGGCTATTTTAAAAGCATCGTTCACAGGGTTTACAGATCACAAAGTAACAAAGTTAAGTGGTTCGTTAGCTTATTATACGGTTTTTTCTATGGCTCCTTTATTGGTGGTGATTATTTCTTTATGTGGCATATTTTTAGGCCGCGAAATTGCTGAAGGCCAGGTTTACGCACAGTTGGAAGGCTTCTTAGGAAGGGAATCGGCATCTTCGTTGCAACAGCTGATTAAAAATGCCTATTTAGATGGGAAAAGCACTATTGCCTTGATTATCGGCATTTTTACACTATTGCTTGGGGCGACCACTGTTTTCGGAGATATCCAGGATTCTATCAATACAATCTGGGGATTAAAACCAAAACCTAAAAGGGGCTGGGTAAAGATGTTACAGAACAGGTTCTTGTCTTTTTCTGTGATCATCAGTTTGGGTTTTGTATTATTGGTTTCGCTTGCGATAACATCAGTGCTGGATGCTTTTAGCAGCCGCTTACAGGCCAGGTTTGCAGAGGTATCGGTAATTGTATTTTACATTATTAACCAAGTGGTAACCCTTGCGGTTATCTCATTAATATTTGGAGTAATATTTAAGGTTTTACCCGATGCCATTATAAAATGGCGCGATATTATTGCCGGTGCAATGGTAACGGCACTGCTGTTTATGATCGGTAAATTTGCCATTTCAATTTATATCGGACAAAGTAATGTTGGTGGTACTTACGGTGCAGCAGGATCACTTGTTGTGGTTCTGCTCTGGACCTATTATTCATCAATCATCTTATATTTTGGTGCCGAATTTACCAAAGCCTATGCGGTTGCCTTTGGATCGGAGATTTACCCTTCTCATTATGCGGTTACCACGAAAGAGATTGAAGTAGAAACGGAAGGTAAGTCAATTCAGGATAACCACGCTGAAATTAAAGAAGAAGTGAAAAAATCATAAATCACTCGCCCCATGCAGTAATGATCAATCTTCTTTGTCCGCCCCGGTTGCGGTGCTCGCAAAGGTAAACTCCTTGCCAGGTGCCAAGAGCCAAGCGGCCATTCCTGATTGGAACAGTAACCGAACTCCCCAGGATTGCCGATTTTAGATGGGCAGGCATATCGTCTGATCCTTCATAATCATGTTCATAATCAGGATCGTTTTCTTTAACCGTTTTATTGAAGAACATTTCGAAATCCATTCGAACTGTGGGATCAGCATTTTCGTTAATGGTAAGCGAGGCAGAAGTGTGCTGAATAAAAATCTGGCAGATGCCGATGTTAATCTCATCAAGGTGGGGTAGGGCATCCTCAATCTCATTGGTAATGATATGGAAACCTCTTCTTCTTTCTCTAAGGGTTAATACTTGCTGGTAAATTTTCATAGATTTTAACTCGTTTAAATTTCCAAGACACCGTATCGGAAATTAATATGCTTTCAGATTCATGAAATAAGGCTAAATTTTTTAAAAACAAGATCTATCCTGAACTGAATTAATTGTCATCCTGAGGGATAATTAATGTATAAAAATCAATATGGTCGACAGCCCGCTCAGGATCGTCATTTCGAGTGGAGTGCAAAGCAGTCGAGAACCACGGTTGCTCAGCGAAGCTAAATCTGTTACTATAGATTTCTCCATTTCGCTGCCGGCAAAACCGGCTGGCTCCAGTCGAAATGACGATTTTTTTATAAGATTTGTCAATTGTAGCCGATCTAAAGACCTGTCATACGTATTATTCAAATCAACCTTAATGTTTTACTTCAAAAACTCCACGTTCCATATCTTTTCTGCCTTTCGTCCGATAAGCCAAAAGGAAGCGGCCAGAACGGAAAAAAATAAGGCTTTATGCCAACTGTCCCAAAAATACTCAAAGTAGCGGGTATAGAGGTTGATAAACAAAAATGTGATGCCAAATTCGCGGGCAATATCATCGCGGTATTTTAAACCGAACAGCGTACTGGCTACGCAAATGGCTGCAGAAATTAATGCCCAATAAAATAAACTCAATTGCCTCACTTTGTACCATTCATCAAGGCTGGCAAAATTTCCAAATACAGATAGTGCCCATAACGATACAAATAGATACACCATCCCCGCGATATAAGTTACCTGGAAAAAATATTGGGTCTTTGGAAAGGTTTTCATAACGAAAGATGCAGCAGTTAAAACAGCCCCAAAAACCACAAAACGCAGAGGGTAATTCATTCCGAGGAAATAGTAATTCCAACGGCTAAGGTAGCCGGTTTCGGTTCCAAACCAGGCACCCAGCGAAATTAAGGCAAAAATCCAGATCAGTCTGGAGTTGAACAGGTAACCAAGCGCGCCATAAATAAAAACCGAAATCAGGATAAGAATAGAAAAATTGCCTGAGCCGTTATCCAGTGCCTTACCAAAATAAGCAATGGCATTTGCCGTAAGTAAAATGGCCGAAAAAACAATGGCTTCGTTGCTGAATTTGAGATGTGGCAGTTTTTTTTTACGCCTGAAACCAAGAATATAAAGCCATGCCGCCAGGCCTCCGGAAACAATGGCAATTACAATATTTGGCGTATTATAAATCCTTTTAAGGTAGTTTAATATCGAATTATCGATCAATAATGAGCCAAGTGCAATAAAACCACAGGCCAAAGCCACCCAAAAGGCATATTGCGCCAAACGCAACCAATCGAAATTTTTAGCCTCGTAACTTTTACGGAGTTTATTTCCTGTTTCTTCGTTAATTAAGCCATCACTTTGCCATTGCTCAATCATATCATCAAGAAACTCGCTCTTTTCTCTATCAACTTTCATAGGTTGGGTTCTGTACGAAGATATGCTTTTTAGTTCTTAGTCAAAAGGCTTTAGTCAATAGGTTCCCGACTTCGGACTAATGGCTCTGGACTGATCTATATAACCTCCTTAATCTTCTTATTGTTTCCTACAATCCAAACTACATCGCCGTTGTCGAATACAAAGTCTGATGAAGGATTCAATATCCGGTCGGCACCACGCTCTATACCTACAATCAAAGCCTGTGCTTTCTCCCTGATACCCGCATTTCTAATGCTTAATCCATATACAGGTGATTCGGTATGAACAACTACTTTTTGCAAGGTCATTTCTTTATTCGGGAAATTGCTTTCTTCGGCTATCTCCGGAGCATCCACTTCTAAAAGGGTTTTAACCGCTGCCAATTGATCATCGGCTCCAATCAATAATAATTTATCGTTTGGATACAGCCGCTCATCTCTTCCTGGCGTTGGAATATTGTTTCTCCCCCGTTCAATTAGCGCAATGTTTACGCCATATTTTTCCCTGATCATTAATTCGGTAAGTGTTTTTCCAACGACTTCCGACTCTGGTGAAACAGTAAGTTCTGTTAAGTGAGTGTCCCAGGGTAAGATATGAGGTTTTTGATTCTCCCTGGCATTTAAATTCAGCATAAAACGCCTTTCGAGCTTATCGTAAAACGATTGAAGCTTTCTCGAAAAGATAACCATTCCGAGAATAATCAATACAAGGGCAATTACGGCTGCCACCCAGGTATCGAAAAACTCGTACATCAAAAAACCAACGAAGAAAATCCCCAGCGCAATCCTGAAAAATTCGATCGCTATCAGCGGACCGCGGGTATACTTTTTATTCAGCCACAGGTGTGAATAGGCGGTGCGTTGGATTCTCCGGATAGATAATGCCCATAAAAATGGCGACATTAATATAAACGACACCACCACACTGATGATAATGGAAGTTAAACCATTGGTAATATTGCTTACAATAAACGGTTGGATGTACCGGTAAGCTAAAAAGATAATGGCAATGATAATTACCGAATGGATAATGGTATTAAAAATGTACGAACGCAGTAAAATTTTCCAGTCGCTTAAAGTAGTAATACCTTCGGTGCTCGAACTATACCTTTCAATTCCATCAAGCCATTTTTTTGGTAAAACACGTTTTAAAAACCCATAAAAAGGTTCGGAAAGTTTGATCAGATAGGGAGTGGTAAAGGTAGTAACGGCTGCGGCAGCTACAGCGATGGGATATAGAAAATCGCTGGTAACTTTTAGGGTTAAACCCAATGACGCAATGATAAATGAAAACTCACCGATCTGTGCCAAACTCATACCCGATTGTACCGAAGTTTTTAAAGGCTGACCAGACAATAAAGCACCTAAAATGGTAAAGATGATTTTTCCGAAGATAATAACCACAGTAGCCACTAAAATGGGAACAGCGTATTTAACCAGCATGGAAGGATCAATGAGCATACCCACAGAAACAAAGAACACCGCGGCAAATAAGTCTTTTACCGATTTGGTTAAGTGCTCTATTCTTTCTGCCTGCGTAGTTTCTGCTAAAATTGAACCCATAATAAATGCGCCCAGAGCCGGAGAGAAACCAACCTTATCGGCCAATAATACCATGACCAAACATAGTGCTAAAGATACCACCAGCATGGTTTCATCGTTCATTAATTTCTTGGTTGCTTTAAGAAACGAAGGCACCAGGAATATTCCGCCTAAAAACCAAAGCACCAGGAAGAAGGCCAGTTTTAATATAGAATACAGCATTTCTGTCCCTGCAGATTGCTGACTTACTGCCAACGTAGAGAATAACACCAGTAATAAAATGGCAACCAGATCTTCTACGATTAAGACACCGAAAACCAGCCCCGCAAATTTTTTATGTTTTAATCCTAATTCTTCAAAAGCTTTAATGGTGATCATGGTTGAAGAAATAGAAAGGATTCCACCTAAAAACAGGCTGTCCATATCTTTCCAACCCATGCCTTTACCAACAAGGTAACCGGCTAAAATGATAAATAAGACTTTTACAATTGCAGTGATAGAAGCCGAGCCCCCAACTTTAACCAGTTTTTTGAAACTGAATTCCAAACCAAGACTGAATAAAAGGAAAATTACGCCAATTTCGCCCCAGATGTTTATACTCTTGGTATCGGTAACAGACGGAAAAAAATCTAAATGAGAACCAACCAACAGGCCAGCCAATATGTAGCCCAAAACCAAAGGCTGCTTAATTTTCTTAAATATGAGTGTGGTTATTCCTGCAGCAGCAAGAATTAATCCTAAATCGGCTATTAAATCAGGTAAATGCATGTATCTATAAGGGTAATAATTTTTAAATAATTTATGCCCAGGTAAAATTTAATACCTGGTATTTTATCGGAAACCCCACATTGAAGTGGTTAAAATGAAATTATTTACCAAAAAAAATGTTTCGGATACAGCATCTTAAACAAACACCAATAATGATACTCTAATCTTTTGATTATAACTTTTGCATTGATGGTTTTGTTCTTGAAAAAAAGAAACAGCAAAAAAGTAATGAGTACAAAAGCACTCGAAGATATTTTTACAATAGAACCGTTAATAAAGTCTTTTTGAAGGCTTTCGTTATCCTGATTGAAGGAATTGTGCCTGATGATTTTTTTGCCCGTAATGAAACTTATTTTAGCGTTTTTTGATTGGACATCGTTTCTTTTTTCTTGCGCTGCGGTGCCCGCAAAATTTATAGTGATGGATAAAAAGAAAATGATGTAAAAAAGCCTCATTGCCGCTAATATAACGAAAATAAGGCTTTTTTGAAAGAGAAATCTGTAAAAATGGAGCTAAATCCGTTTCTAAGCTAGATTCGTAAAACTGAATTTTGTAAAATAAAATCCTCTCATGTAGATCTCCATTCCACTGCGTTACAGTCGGGATGACGATCATCGTGGAGAGTTCATTAAAAATAATTTACCCATTAAAAAAAGCTAAGGTAGCTTCTTTATCTTTTTGCAATTGAACAGTAAGCGCTTCTAAGCCGGTAAATTTTACATCGTGACGCAAGAATTTTAAGAAATTCATTTTAATATCCTGGCCATAGATTTCCTGGTTAAAATCGAAAATATTAACTTCAATATTCCTGGTCATTCCGTTAATGGTTGGTCGCTGCCCGATATAGGCCATACCTTTGTAAGGTTTAGGGGTTAGGGTTGAGGGTTGAGGGTTGAAAACTTCCGACTCCGGACCGCCGACTTCGGACTCCATTTCTACAGTTACCGCATAAATGCCATCACCAGGAATCAATTTATAAGTTTCTTCTACAAAGATATTGGCAGTCGGGAAGCCGATTGTTCTGCCGATTTTGTCGCCTTTAATTACCCTGCCCGAAATAGAAAAAGGGTAGCCGAGATAGTCGTTAGCCAAACTTACATCGCCAGCCAAAAGTGCATGGCGGATCTTGGTAGAACTCACGGCTACATCATGGATATCCTGCTCCATAATTTCTTCTACTGTAAAGCCGAAATGTTGGCCGGCAGCTTTTAAAATACCTAAATTACCAGAACGGTCTTTACCAAAACGGTGATCGTATCCAATAATAATATGTTTAGTGCCAATATTGTCGACCAAGGTATTTTTGATATAATCTTCCGGCAATTGATTAGAGAAATCGCGGGTAAAAGGGGTAATAATCAGGTGATCTACACCCAAACTTTTTAGGATCTCAGCTTTTTCATTAATGGTATTAATCATTTTTAGATCCTGGTTTTCGGGATCAATAATCATTCTCGGGTGTGGGAAAAAGGTTAAGATTACACTTTCCCCATTATCGGCTTTTGCCTTCTCTACCAGTTGTTTAATGATTTTTTGATGTCCGAAATGCACACCATCAAAAGTGCCAATGGTAACAATGGCATTATCTAATTTTTTAAATTCGGAAAGGTTATTATATATCTTCAATGGGATAATAAATTAGTGTAAAGCGTGGCGTTTTACCACCCCGCCTTTTAAATCGGCAATTTGTTGCTGTATTACAAAAGCATCCGGATCGATCTGCCGGATAGCGGTTTGCAATTTGCTCATTTCCAGTTTGGTAACCACGGTGAAAATAATGTCGATATCTTTCTTTTCACCGTAACCACCTTCGCCTTTGTAGATGGTCACTCCGCGTTTCATTTCGTTAATGATGAACCCTTTAATGGCTTCCTGGTGTTCTGAAATGATGGTTACACCTGTATACTGTTCAATACCGTTTACTATAAAATCGATGGTACTTGATGCTGACAGATAGGTTAAGATGGCATAAAGTGCGGTTTCGATGTTCAGGAAATAAGCTGCAAATGCAAAAATAATGATGTTTAAAATCAGGATAATGTTTCCGACGGTTAATATGCTGTTTTTGCTGATGTAAAGGGCTAAAACCTCTGTGCCGTCAATTACGCAGCCACCGCGCATGGCCAATCCAATTCCACCACCTAAAAACAAACCTCCAAAAAATGCAATAAGCAATTTATCGTGCGTAATAGGCTGAAAGGGCAGGATAATTAAAGCCAATGAGAGCGTGGCAATGGCGATAGCTGTTTTAAGGGCAAAGCCTTTACCGATCTGTCTGTAACCTAAAATAACGAATGGGATGTTGATTATGGCAATCAGGTACGATAAATTCCAGCCAGTTAAGGTGCTTACCAGAAGAGAAATACCGGTAACCCCGCCATCTATAAAATGGCTTGGCATTAAAAAGCTTTTTAGGCCGAAACAGGCTGAAGTTACACCTGCAATAATCATGAAAATTTCTTTTGTAAACCTTGTGCCCCTGTTTTTAATGTGGTTCATACTTCTGTTTCAGTTTTAGCTTCTTCTTTCTTTTTACGAATATAACTAACAAGTTCTAGTACCTCAAACGCATCTTTTAGCAAAAAGTTTCCGCTGCGGGTACGGGTAAGTTTAGAAAGATAGGCACCGTTGTTAAGCTGTTTGCCAAAATCGGATATTAATGAACGGATATAGGTACCTTTACTGCATACCACCCTAAAATCAATTTCGGGGAGTGCTATACGGGTGATTTCAAATTCTGAAATACTTACAGCGCGTTTGCGTAGTTCTACTTCTTCACCTAAGCGTGCCTTTACATATAAACGTTCGCCATTTACCTTTACAGCGGAGTGTGCAGGCGGATATTGTTCAATATCGCCAATAAACGGTTTACAAGCGGCGTAAATTTCTTCTTCGGTAATGTTGCTGATATCGAATGTTTCATCAACCTCCGTTTCCATATCGAATGATGGGGTAGTAGCCCCCAAAATCATGGTGCCGGTATATTCTTTTTCTTCAGCCTGAAAAGTGTCTATTTGTTTGGTCAGCTTACCGGTACAAATAATCAATAAGCCGGTAGCCAGGGGATCTAAAGTGCCGGCATGGCCAACCTTTAGTTTTAGTGGTTTTAAAGAATTACGGATTTTGCCCACCACATCAAATGAAGTCCATTTGTATGGTTTATTAATCAACAGCAGCTCGCCCTCGGCAAAATTAAAATCTTTGAATTTAGAATTTTCGGTACTCACAAATCTTTTTTGCGCAAAGATACGGATTCAATGTCGTTTGCCTAAGTTTTTTTAACCACAGATGTATATTGATAAATACGGATGATCGTATCTAT
Organism: Sphingobacteriaceae bacterium; assembly: GCA_017745075.1. GTDB lineage: Bacteria > Bacteroidota > Bacteroidia > Sphingobacteriales > Sphingobacteriaceae > Pedobacter. The sequence goes on from JAGIAD010000015.1 coordinate 79,221, forward strand.
GTGCATCCTTTCTAGCCGTGATTAAAATATTTACATGAATTATATAATCTGCAGGTTGTGTCCGCTTAGCAACAGGATGATAATGATTAAACCTGCAGCAATCCTGTACCATCCAAAAACTTTAAAACCATGTTTGTTTAAGTAGCCAATAAAGCTTTTGATCGCCAAAAGTGCCACCACAAATGCTACTACATTTCCAATAATCAGCAGGTTGGTTTGGTCGTGGGTAATGGTGTGTCCTTCTTTGTAAAAATCGTACAGTTTTTTGGCGGTTGCAGCAAACATGGTAGGTACAGCCAGGAAAAATGAAAACTCGGCGGCTACTTTTCTGCTTAATTTTTGGCTCATACCTCCAACAATAGTTGCTCCTGAGCGCGAAACGCCGGGGATCATAGCAATACACTGGAAGAAACCAATTTTAAGTGCTGTTAAATAAGTCACATTTTCTTCCGTGTCAACCGTAGGTTTATTGAACCATTTATCAACAAATAACAAAATTATGCCACCTGCTAAAAGAGAAATCCCAACTGCCATCGGACTTTCTAAAAGTTCATCGATCTTTTTGCTTAATAATAATCCAAAAATTGCTGCGGGGATAAAAGCAACCAAGAGTTTGATATAAAAGTGGATTGATTTAAAGAACCTTTTAAAGTACAATACCAAAACCGAAAGAATAGCCCCCAGTTGTATGGCGATGGTAAATAACTTTACAAATGGTTCTGATGCGATGCCCATAAACGATGATGCAATGATCATGTGGCCAGTACTCGATACAGGTAAAAATTCAGTTAATCCTTCAACTATGGCAAGGACAATGGCTTCAAAAGCGTTCATATTTTGTAAGAAGAAAGCAACTAAAGAAAACACTTAATCTAATTATTAAACGTTTAAATATAAATGCTTTATAATAAAATTATTTTTTTAAGATGGCGTAGATCCCAAAAGCAAAACCTGCCAATACCACCATCGGAGCCAGTAAAGTTCTTCTGAAGTCGTAAATATTACCAGTAGTGCCCATCATGAGTATAAAGCCAAGTGCAACAATTGCTATGCTGATTAACAATAACTGATAGTTTTTTTTGGTAAAAACCAATTCGTTTTTAACGTCCTTAACAACCGGACCTGTTTTTTTTTCTGCCATTATCTATAAAGATGATAAGATTTTAAACGTAAATACCTGCTTACCGCAAACCATGTACTAATGCCCGTTATAAAAATACCCACAATTAAAAGGCCTATAAATACAAAGCCAAATTCCTGGTAGTTATTTAAAATAATAATTTCAGGTACTTCTTTGCGGGCATAAATCAATGTTGCCAATAAAATAATAATGGCGATAAATGCAGCAATTAAGCCGTGCAAAGCAGCATACAGTAAGAAAGGACGTCGGATAAAATTTTTCGTTGCACCAACCAGCTGCATACTTTTGATTAAAAAACGCTGCGAATAAATAGCTAATCGTATGGTGTTGTTAATCAATGCGATAGATATGATTAAAAGCAACACAGCAAAGGCAAAAATAATTAAACCAATGGTGTTGATGTTCTTGTTTACCATATCGATTAAAGAACTTTGGTAAACTACTTCTTTTACTACAGGGTTTTTAGAAATACTGGCTTTTAATGCATCAATGCTTTTATTATTGGCATATTCTGCTTTTAAGTAAACATCAAAGGTTGAAGTTAACGGGTTGTAACCTAAAAAGTTAACAAAATCTTCGCCTAAATCCTGTGTTAGGTTTCTTGCAGCAAGCTCTTTGTTTACATATTGGGTCTGCTTTACAGCAGGGTTTGTATTTAATTCTTTCTGGAAAGCCAGTACATCTGCTTCTTTTGCACCTTCATCAACAATAATATTTAAAACGATGTTCTCTTTAACGTAGTTAGACAGATTTTTGGCATGTACAAGTACCAACCCAAGTAATCCGAGCATTAATAAAACCAATGCAATACTGATTATGGTAGAGATATAAACTGTTTTGGTTTTTTTAGATGCATCACTTACCTCGAATTCTTCCATGTATTTCATTTTTGTTTCTGCGAAAATATAAATTATACCTGACAAACACCAATTTAAAAAAGCCTTAAATGAACATTAACGGATAGGTTTAAGTTTTAGTTTAGAGATTAAATTCTTTTAATTAATTCATCATTTTGTAAAAATACGGTACGAAATTTGTTAAAATGCCGTTAAATCATAAAACTTAAGACTAAAATTAAACTATGAAAAAACAAATTACATTAATAGCTATACTATTAATCGTCGCAAGTACGGTTATTTCCTGTAAAAAGGACACTACTTCTTTGAAAGCCCAAATGATGGGACGTTGGACTTTAAACAGGATTGTGACATCAGGTTATACAGCCGATGAGACCTTAAAAGATCCAACCAAAATTAATGGGGATGTAACTTATGGTAAAACCAGCGATTATGTTGATTACAAATCAAATAACGACGATCAGGTAGAAATAAGCCTTTCAGGAAACAAGACTATCGGCACTTACCAGATTATTTATTCCAATCAGTTTACCATGGAATTGAATGATGGCAACAATTTTTGTGAGGTTAACAGTATGAACGGAAATCAATTTCAGTTTACAGCTACCATTAACAACAGGATAAAAAAGGTTTATTACCTGTCGAGATAATATTCCGATCACTTATTTATTTGAACGCGCCATTGATTTCTAATCAATGGCGTTTTTTGTTTGGTAAATAATTGATCACGGTAAAACTTAGGTTAATGCAGTTATGCCCCCGTCTGCCGGTTGAAAAAAACATCCGTTTCCAGAAAAAATATTGACCACTTAAACCTCACAGGTTTTAAAAACCAGTGGTCTTTTGCCGAAAATTAATGCTTTTAGTCCGAAAATTTATGTTTTACTAAACCCCTTAATTTCCGTATTTTCGCACCTTTAAAAATTTAAAACTTGCAATGGATTACCAATTCAAAGAAATAGAGCAAAAGTGGCAGAAATTTTGGGCAGATCATCAAACGTTTAAAGCCGAAAGCAATTCTGAAAAACCCAAATACTACGTGTTAGATATGTTCCCTTATCCATCAGGAGCAGGCCTGCACGTTGGTCACCCGCTGGGTTACATTGCATCAGATATTTTTTCAAGATACAAACGCCTTAAAGGCTTTAACATATTGCATCCTATGGGATACGATTCTTTCGGATTACCAGCAGAGCAGTATGCGATACAGACCGGTCAGCATCCGGCCATTACCACCGAAGCCAATATTGCAACCTACCGCAGGCAGTTGGATCAGATTGGTTTTTCTTTCGATTGGAGTAGGGAAGTACGTACCAGTGAGCCATCTTATTACAAATGGACACAATGGATTTTTATGCAATTGTTCAACTCCTGGTATAACATCGAAAACGACAGGGCTGAAGATATTACCACTTTGATCGAAAAGTTCAATGCATCTGGCACGGCTGATGTAAAGGCTGTTTGTGATGAAGATGTCAGATCTTTTATGCCAAGCGATTGGGCAACCTTTACCGATGAGGAAAAACAGGTCGAATTATTAAAATACCGCTTAACTTATCTCCGCGAGAGTACTGTAAACTGGTGCCCGGCACTAGGAACGGTTTTAGCGAATGATGAAGTTAAGGACGGTTTTTCTGAGCGTGGCGGTTTCCCGGTTGAGCAAAAGAAAATGATGCAGTGGAGTATGCGTATTACAGCCTATTCTGATCGCCTTTTGCAGGGTTTGGATACCATCGATTGGCCCGAACCGATTAAGGAAATGCAACGCAACTGGATTGGGAAGAGTGTAGGTGCATCGGTTAAATTCCAGGTTGAAGGCAGTGATAAACAGATAGAAGTTTTTACCACCCGCGTAGATACCATTTTTGGCGTTTCTTACCTGGTTTTGGCTCCGGAGCACGAGTGGGTTGCCGAATTAACTACCCCGGAGCAAAAACAGGCCGTTGAAGATTACATTGCTTTAACTAAAAAGAAATCGGAATTAGACCGCATGGCCGATACCAAAACCGTATCGGGTGCTTTTACCGGTACTTATGTGATTAACCCGGTAAGTGGCGAACGTGTACAGTTGTGGATTGCTGATTACGTATTGGCTGGATATGGAACAGGCGCGGTAATGGGTGTACCAAGCGGCGATCAGCGCGACTGGTTATTTGCCACGCATTTTAATTTGCCTATTGTACAGATTTTAGATGCACAAAAAGATATTGATGTACAGGCAGATGCAACAAAAGAAGGAAAATATATCAACTCGGGTTTCATTAATGGAATGGAATATAAAGAGGCTGTTGCCTTTTTAAATAATTGGCTGGAAGAAAGAGGTGTTGGTAAGGCAAAAGTGAACTTTCGTCAGCGCGATGCGATTTTTGGCCGCCAGCGCTATTGGGGCGAGCCTATTCCGGTGTACTTTAAAGATGGTTTGCCTTACCTGGTACAGGAAGAAGAACTGCCGTTATTGCTTCCTGAAATTGATAAATATTTGCCAACTGAAACCGGTGAGCCGCCATTGGCCAGGGCCGAAAACTGGTTGCCAAAAGACGGTGGACATTATGAATTAAGCACCATGCCGGGTTGGGCAGGAAGCAGCTGGTACTGGTACCGCTATATGGATGCCAATAATAACAACGAATTTGCATCAAAAGAGGCTATTGATTACTGGCAGGCGGTTGATTTGTATATAGGCGGTTCTGAGCATGCAACAGGACACCTGTTGTACAGTCGTTTCTGGAATAAATTTTTGAAGGATCTGGGTTATACCAAAGAAGAAGAGCCTTTTAAAAAACTGATTAACCAGGGAATGATCCAGGGTAGAAGTAATTTTGTTTATCGCGTTAACGACGAGAACGGCAAACCTACCAATACCTATGTTTCTGCAGGTTTAAGAAAAGAATATAAAACATCGGCATTGCATGTTGATGTGAACATAGTTGAAAATGATATCTTAGACATTAATAAATTCAAAGCCTGGAGGGAAGAGTATGCCAATGCAGAATTTATCCTGGAGGGTGGAAAATATATCTGTGGTGTTGAGGTAGAAAAAATGTCGAAATCGAAATTCAACGTGGTTAATCCCGATGACTTGATTGAACGTTACGGAGCTGATACGCTACGGATGTACGAAATGTTCCTGGGGCCTTTAGAGCAAAGCAAACCCTGGAATACCAACGGTATTGAAGGCGTATTTAAGTTCTTACGTAAATTCTGGCGTTTGTTCCACAATGAAGAGTGGGTATTCCACGTAAATGATGCCATGCCAACTAAAGCCGAGCACAAGGCATTGCATAAAATCATTAAAAAAGTGCAGGATGATATCGAGCGTTTCTCGTTTAATACTTCTGTATCGAGTTTTATGATTGCGGTAAATGAATTAACCGATCTGAAATGTAAAAACCGTCAGATCCTGGAAGATATGGTGATTATTCTTTCGCCTTATGCACCACACATTTGCGAGGAATTGTGGCAGTTGCTGGGCAACGAGGCCGGAACACTTTCTTATGCAGCGTACCCAACATTTAAAGCCGAATACCTGGTAGAAGATGAGTTTGCTTACCCTGTTTCCATCAATGGTAAAATGAAAATGAACCTGAATTTGAGCTTAACATTAGCACAACCAGAGGTAGAAAGCATTTTATTGGCAGATGAACACTTCCAGAAGTTCTTAGATGGAAAAGCACCTAAGAAAATCATTTTTGTAAAAGGAAAGATTATTAATGTAGTTGTTTAAGGAGCCTAAAGCTAAAAGACTAAAGCGGAAAGGTTTCACAGCGCTTGCCTAAGCTAGAAATATAAAAACCCGATTTGCGTTTACAAATCGGGTTTTTTGTTTTTTGTAACAGATTCCAGTAAGAGGGGCGTCATCTCGACTGAAGTGCAGCGAAATGGAGAGATCTACTTTCCAGATTTAGCTTCACTGAACCTTCGGGTTCCCGGTCGCGCTCAAAATGACGATTATCTGTCTCCTCTTCTCCTGTTTCCTCCAAATCTCCTGTTGTTGCTGGCATTACGTGGTTTGCCGCTCATATTGCCATCGCCGCCTTTTTTACCACCTCCGCCTTTAGATTGTGCCTGAGGCTTGCGTTTTACCTGGTTTTTGGCCAGCATTTTTTCCCAGGTTAGGGGATAAGGATGATCATCAACAATAGGTAAGGTAATTTTAATCAGCTTCTGGATATCCAGTAAATATTCATTTTCTTCAGCATCGCAGAATGAAATGGCAAAGCCGTTTGCACCTGCACGACCTGTACGGCCGATCCGGTGTACATAAGATTCAGGGATGTTGGGCAATTCATAATTGAAAACGTGCGACAACTGATCGATGTCAATGCCACGTGCAGCAATATCAGTAGCTACCAGTACCCTGATATTTTTGTCTTTAAAATCATTTAATGCACGTTGTCTGGCATTTTGCGATTTGTTGCCGTGAATGGCAGCGGCCTTAATACCAGCATGCCCCAAATCTTTGGCAATGCGGTCGGCCCCGTGTTTGGTACGGGTAAAAACCAGTGCTGTTTCGATGGTTTTATCCTGCAACAGGTGTATTAATAATTTCTTTTTATCAGGTTTATCTACAAAGTAGATAGATTGGTTAATGGTTTCGGCAGTTGATGAAACCGGTGTAACCTCTACCTTGGTTGGATTTGATAAAATGGTATTGGCTAGTTTCTGGATTTCATCGGGCATGGTTGCTGAGAAAAATAAAGTCTGGCGTTTTGTCGGTAGTTTGGCAACCACTTTTTTCACATCGTGAATAAAGCCCATATCCAGCATACGGTCGGCCTCGTCTAAAACGAACAGCTCGATTGTATTCAGGCTGATAAACCCCTGGTTCATTAAATCCAATAAACGGCCGGGGGTAGCGACCAGAATATCAACGCCCTTTTTCAATGCCTCTACCTGCGAAAACTGGTTTACGCCACCAAAAATTACCAGGTGGCGAAGGTTTAAATTTCTGCCATAAGCTTTAAAACTTTCCTCAATCTGGATGGCCAGTTCGCGGGTTGGCGTCAAAACCAAAGCTTTAATGTTTTTGGTTGTTTTAGTGTTAATGTGTTTTTCGTGCAGTAACTGGAGCATCGGAATGGCAAAAGCTGCAGTTTTTCCGGTACCGGTTTGTGCACAGCCTAATAAATCCCTGCCTTTTAATATTGTTGGGATAGATTGCTCCTGTATAGGTGTGGGTTGTGTATAACCTTCGGTCTCAAGGGCCTTTAAAATTGGCTCAATGAGGTTTAATTCTTTGAATAACATGTATATTTCTGTGTAATATTTATCGAAGAAGCTAGAACAATCATTTGTTGAAGGACTAACTTGCGGAGAGAATATGCCATTTAGAATGGCAAGCCCTTATTCCTGCTTCGGCGGCAAAGATACAAAAAATGTATCAGTCATGCGTTTTTTTGCCAAATGTAGATTCCTGTCGTTGTTATATACCCATGTATTTCTATAGTATTACATGATAATGCTTTTGGTTAGTATTTATATAAAGGTATTATTTGTAGTATAGTTATTAATTATATGTATATTTATTTTTATTCAATTTGTGTTTTTAATAATTGTTTATTGTATTTAAAAAGTATCGCTATGTAGAATTATCAATAAAATAACTAACCGATCTAACCTACCTGCTTATGAGAAAAAATCCACCTTCCAACAGAAGAAATCCATTCTTCAGCCCCTGCGTTTTTTTAACATTGGTACTATCCAGTAAAACCATTTACTTAAATTTTTCGCCTTAACAGATGGCAATGAACTGATGTTGTGTATTTATTATACATGAAAAAGATCAGAAGTATAAGTAATCATTATTTAACCTAACCAATATCAACCTATGAAACAAAATCTATTTTGTATCAGGAGGAGTTTTCTTCTCTTGTGTTTGGCAATGCTGTTTGCCCTTGGTGCAATGGCCCAATCAAAAATTACCGGTAAAGTTATTGCCAGCGACGATAAATTGCCTGTTATTGGCGCCACAATTAAAATCAAAGATGCCGTTGGAGGCACTACTACCGATGCCAACGGAACATTCTCTTTAAACGTAAAACCTACTGATGTATTGATTATTTCTTTTGTTGGTTATGCCACCAAAGAAGTGCCCGTTGGTAAACAAACAAATATTGCAGTGGTATTACAAGCTAATAATAACAACTTAACAGATGTTGTGGTAACCGGTTATTCATCCCAACGAAAAAAGGATTTAACCGGTGCCGTTGCTGTGGTGAATATGGAACTGTTAAAAGCGCAGCCCGCCGCAAGTGCCGTAGAAGCTTTACAGGGTAAAGCTACCGGTGTGCAGATTATAAACGATGGTGCGCCGGGCTCGACACCGCAGATCAGGATCAGGGGAATTAGTACCATTAATAATAATGAACCGCTTTATGTTATTGATGGAGTCCCGTTTGAGGGTAAATTATCCTGGTTAAATCAAAATGATATCGAAAGCCTGCAGGTGTTGAAGGATGCTTCTTCGGCTTCTATTTATGGCTCAAGGGCAAATAATGGGGTAGTGATTATTACCACTAAAAAAGGGATCACAGGTGCACCAAAAATTACAGTCGATTCTTATTATGGTACTCAGGTGCCCCGGAAAAGTAGTTTTCCTGAAATGATGAATCCACAGCAATATGCGCAGTACGTATTTGATGGCTATACCAATGCAGGGAAACCCATTGAGGCAGGGAAAAATTATGGCTCGGGTCCGGTACCAGTATTACCTGAATATTTAGTGGCAGGTTTAAAACTTGGGCAGGATGTTACTGCAGCTGATGCAGATCCATCCAGGTATAACTATAGCCGTGATCCTGATCTTTTTTATCAGATTACAAAAGCAAATAAAGCAGGTACGAACTGGTTTGATGAAATTACTGAAACTGCACCGGTTCAAAATTACCAGTTAAGTGCTACCGGAGGCGGAGAGAACGCAACATACACTTTCTCTGGTGGTTACCTTGATCAGAAGGGGACTATTAAATATACTGGTTTTAAACGGTTTAACTTCAGGTCGAACACCAATATTTCGGCATTTAACAAAAGGGTTCGCTTTGGCGAGAATGCACAATACAGTTATTCTGAAGGTTTTGGCCTGGGCGTAAACCCAAATGTTTCTGGCGATTATCAGGATCAGGGAAGTGCATTGGGCTGGGCATACCGGATCCCTACCATTATTCCGGTTTACGACATTGCCGGCAATTTTGCGGGCAGCCGCGGCAGCCAGTTGGGAAATGCCGAAAACCCTGTTGCCTTTCTGTACCGTGCTAAAGACAATAAAAATAAGAGCAATTTTTTCTTTGGAAATGTTTATGCAGAGGGCGATATTATCCCGGGCCTGGTACTGAAAACCAATTTTGGAATACGTTATGAAAACTTTAACGGTTTATCCATGCGTTATCCAAACCTTGAATTTTCTGAAGGTAACAATTCGAATAGCCTGAATGAATACCAGGGATATACTACCGAATGGACCTGGACAAACACTTTAAATTACAGTAAGGTATTTAATGAAAAGCACAGGATAAATGTGTTGCTGGGTACCGAAGCCATTAGATCGAGGTCAAGGCAGTTGAATGCCGGAAGAAATGGCTACTTTATTTTAGGCAGTCAGGATTATTATTACCTTAATACAGGTTCATCCAACATCAGTAATTCAAGTTATGGATCAATAGGCTCACTTTTCTCTTTGTTTGCCAAAGCAGATTATTCCTATCATGACCGTTATCTGGCCAGTGTTACCATTCGCCGCGACGGTTCTTCCAACTTCGGTCCTTCAAACAAATACGGCTACTATCCGGCAGCAAGTGTGGCATGGAGGCTATCAGAAGAAGAATTTATGAAAAGTATTAAATGGATCAGTGATTTAAAACTGCGGGTTGGATATGGCCAAACCGGGAACCAGCGGATACCTCCATATCAATACATCAACAGGTACCAAAGTTCAATTGTTCACTCGGCTTATGCTGTTGGTGGTGGTAATGGCCTTACTACCGGTGTGTGGCAAAATGCTTATCAAAATCCGGATGTAAAATGGGAATCGTTAAAGGCCTTAAACATTGGTCTTGATTTTACGCTGCTTGGCGGTGCCCTTGATGGATCATTGGACTGGTATAACAAAAAAACGTCTGATATGCTTTATAACCAGCCATTGCCTTCGAGTATAGTTGGTTTAGGTAGCTCGCCATATGTAAATATTGGCGATATGAGTAATAAAGGGGTCGAATTTAATGTGGCCTATCACTACGGAAGGAATGTAAATAGCCCTTTTAAATTTGACATCGGCTTAAACTTCTCCAAAAATGAGAATAAGATTGTGAGGTTGGCACCTGGTATCTTTAATCAGATTTACGGCAATTACAGAAGTTTGCAAACCAGTGTATTACAGGAAGGTGAAGCTTTTGGTTCTTTCTTTGGGTATAAAACTGCCGGAATCTATCAAAGCCTTGCCGATATTCAAAACAATCCATCGTATGCAGGTGCTAGGGTTGGCGGTTTGCGTTACCAGGATATCAATGGCGATGGCATCATCGATCCGAAAGACCGCACCGTTATTGGTAACCCCAATCCGGATTTTACTTATGGTATCAACTTAAACGCATCTTATCAAAATTTTGATATTTCGGCATTTTTATACGGCGTTCAAGGCAATGATTTATTTGAGGCTACCCGCTATTTTACCGATTTTCCATCATTTGCAGGTGCTAAAAGTACAAGATTGTTAAACGCCTGGAGTCCGGCTAATCCTTCAAGTCTCATCCCATCGGCTTATGTCGGTGCCTCTGATGTTGAACTGGCTTCATCAAGCTATTATGTTCAGGATGGTAGCTTTTTAAGGTTGAAAAATATACAGTTAGGCTATTCAATCCCTACAGCGAAAGCATTTGGGCCAAAATCGGGCATTACCAGGTTAAGGGTTTATATCAGTGCTACCAACCTTTTCACCATTACCAATTATACGGGGCTCGATCCGGAGGTAAGCCAAACGAGGGATGCTTCTTCTGCTGTAGGAAACGCAAGTCCGCCTGCTGATACTTTTTCTGCACTTGGGGTAGATAAAGGTGTTTACCCTTCACCACGTCAATTTTTAATCGGTATTAATGTTGGATTTTAATTAAAAGATATCAAAATGAAACACATCAAATATATTCTTCTTTCCTTACTGATTTGCAGTACGTTTTCCTGCAAAAAGGAATTTTTAACACTTCAGCCACAAGGCGAATTAACAGAAGAACAGCTTACCACACAAGATGGTGTAGAAGGTTTGCTGGTAGGGGCTTATGGCTTACTGAATGGAAATGTAAACGGAACTTATGGTAATTATGGTGCAGCACCGAGTCAATGGTTATTTGGCGAGGTTGCTTCTGATAATGCCCACAAGGGTAGCGAAATTGGCGATCAGCCACCAATGAATGCCATTGAGCAACATGCGCCAACCAGTACGAACGATAATTTGTCGAATATCTGGGACAGGTGTTTTGAGGGCATTCAGCGTTGCAACAATACGCTTAAAATTTTGGCCAACCTGCAGGCCGGAAAGGGAACCGCAAAATTTAGCGATGCACGTGCAAAGGAAATTCAGGGCGAAACCAGGTTACTCCGGGCGCATTATTATTTCTTTTTAGTGCGGATATTTAAAGTTGTGCCCTATATTACAGAGGCTACTAGCGGCACTTTTGTTGCGAATGATAAGGATATTTATCCGAATATTGTTGATGACCTGCAGTTTGCCGTTGCCAACTTAAGCACAACCAAACCAAAAAATCAAAAAGGCAGGGTAGATAAATACGCTGCTCAGGCTTACCTCGGAAAGGTGTTATTATATCAAAAGAAATATCCTGAAGCTTACGATTTGTTGAACGCTGTAATTTTGGCAAAACCTTCCCTGATTGATATGCCGTATTCGGATAACTTTGATATTACCAAAGAAGACGGGCCAGAAACCATTATGTCTGTGCAACATTCTGTAGGTACAGATGGCACTGGTGGTGATAATGGCAATGTAGGCGATATGCTTAACTTTCCGTATGGTAATGCGCCGATTAACTGCTGCGGTTTCTTCCAGCCGACTATAGATTTGGCCAATTCATTTAAGGTGAATGCCGCAGGTTTGCCGCTATTGGATGGCAGTTACCGAAATAATCCATACAAATCTGATTTTGGATTAGCCGGGGCTGATAAAGCGAACTATGTAGTGGATAAGACTTTGCCTTTAGACCCAAGAATAGAATCGACATTAGGAAGACGTGGTGTTCCATACCGCGATTGGGGTTTAATGCCTGGCGATACATGGATTCGCGATGCGAGTAACGGAGGTCCTTTCCTGGCCGTTAAAAATACCATTGATGCCGCTCAGATTTCGAGCGGCACAGCACCCGGCAATACCAATGTAACCGGACTAAATGTAAACCTGATACGCTTGGGTGATGTTTACCTGATGGCGGCAGAATGTGCGGTAGAAAAAGGCGATTTAAACAGGGCCTTAACGTTGGTGAATGCCGTGAGGGCGAGGGCGGCTAAAATAACACCACAATCTATAAACGGGACGCCTGCCGCCGCTTATAAGGTTAGTCAGTATGTATCATTTCCGGATGATACCTATGCCAGAAATGCGGTACGTTTTGAACGCAGGCTGGAATTAGCCATGGAAGGCCACCGGTTTTTTGACCTTGTACGTTGGGGTATAGCTAAACAAACTCTCGAAAGTTATTTTGCCTTTGAAGGGAATTATTTCGGCTATTTAAAAGGCATTACCATTGAAGCCAGAGATGATTATTTCCCTTTACCCCAGGATCAGATCGATAGAAGTAAGGGTGTGCTGAAACAAAGTCCGGGATATTAAACGAAGTTTATAAATAAGATACATGAGCGGGATGGTGTTAGTTAACGTGAGTTTTGGGTCTTAATTTCGTCATTGCGAACTGAAGAAGGGGTTTTGCACAGGAGTGAAGCAATCTTTTTGATGATAAATTACAAGATAGATTGCTTCGGCTCGCTCATATCCCGCCTCGCAATTGTAAAGGTTTAGTAATTCGGTA
>JAGIAD010000016.1 GCA_017745075.1 Sphingobacteriaceae bacterium
CATCTTTATTCAATTATGTTTACGAATTTAAACTTTTGTAAACATAGGAGACGCTACACTTAACTCTACGGACAGAAGCGGTTTTGCAGGGTGCACAAACCTCTGTCATTACAACTCATAAACAAGTCAGGACGATGATCGCAGGGAAAACTCAGTAACTAAATTCATCAGTCAAGATGCTGGGTTTATCCAAGTACTTTAAAATAAATCCTTTCGGGCAGTTGTTTAAAAACAAACTCCGTTACACTGCAAAGCCAGATTTTGTGGTTCTTAAATTCTTCTCTGAATTTCTCTAGGAGGTAGTCGCCGCCACCGCCTAAATTCTCCTCGCGGGCATAAACAAGATCTAAAATTTCGGCATTCTCAATATGTTCATCAGCCATTAATAATGTACATTCATTTTCGCCCGCAGTTATCCAGTTTAACAGTTCGTCGGCACCCTCTACCATTTGCAGATCTTCTATAGCCCCGCCCCATTCGGGTATATCGGCATACCATTCGTGTTTTGCATTTTTATAAAAACGGATTGTTCTTTCCATATTATGTAAAGAAAAAAAATCCGGCTCAATAATCCTGATAAAAATCACGAAATTTAGATCATTGCATGTCTGATTTAATTCTACCGGTTTTAAGAAAAATAATCCATATCGATATGGACGCTTTTTATGCGTCTGTAGAGCAACGCGATTTTCCTGAATACCGCGGAAAGCCTTTAGTAGTTGGCGGCAAACCAGATAGCCGCGGGGTGGTTTCTACGGCCAGTTATGAAGCCCGGCAATACGGAATCCGTTCGGCAATGCCCTCGAGTAAAGCTTACCAGCTTTGCCCTACAGCCATTTTCGTATATCCGCGTTTTGATGCTTACACCGCGGTTTCGAAAGCAATCAGGGAAATTTTTAGCCGCTATACGGACATTATAGAACCCCTCTCGCTGGATGAAGCCTACCTTGACGTAACGGAAGACAAGCTCGGGATCGGGTCGGCCATTGATATTGCACGATCGATTAAAGACGCGATTAAAAACGAGTTAAACTTAACGGCTTCGGCAGGTGTATCCATCAATAAATTTGTGGCCAAAGTAGCTTCGGACATGAATAAACCTGATGGTTTAACTTTTATTGGCCCATCTAAGATTGAAGCTTTTATGGAAAAACTGCCCGTAGAAAAATTCTTTGGAGTAGGCAAAGTTACCAGCGCAAAAATGAAGGCCATGCAGATTAATACGGGTGCGGATTTAAAAAAACTGACAGAAGCCCAGCTTGTTGCTCAATTCGGTAAATCGGGGAGCTTTTATTATAAAATTGTACGTGGTATTGACGAGCGTCCGGTTCAGTCAAACCGTGAAACCAAATCAGTAGGTGCAGAAGATACCTTTTCAGAAGATACCAATGATGATGCAGTGATGCACGATCTGCTGAAACAGATCAGCGAAATCGTAGCCCAACGCTTATCAAAATACCAGCTGAGTGGCAAAACGGTAACCTTAAAAATCAAGTTTTCAGATTTCAAAATTATTACCCGCAGTCGCTCTTTCCCCGTACCACTTAATAAAGCAGAAGTAATTTACGCTGAAGCGATTAAACTTTTGGAAGAGGCGGCGATCGGCACAGCCCAGGTGAGGTTGCTGGGCATTACTTTATCGCGGTTTTACGATGAGCTGGAAATCGAAAAGCCGGAAAGCAATCAGCTGGAATTTGAGTTTTGATAGTTAAACATAAACGTTGTCAGTCTGAGCCTGTCGAAGACCCTTACCAGTCGAAAACAAAAGAACATTTGTCCTTCGACAGGCTCAGGATGACAATACTTTTTTGTTTTCGACTTAACTTAATAACATTGGAGTAACGCTGCAACCGGGGCTAAGTGGCCAAAACAGCATTCCATTTTTGGGGTTTGCAGGGTGCAGAAACCCTTGTTCATAAACCCGATTGCAATGTAAAGCCCATAGCGAGGTACGAGCGAGGACTTGGAATGAAAAGCGGGACTGCACACCGCCAAAAACCACAGACCGCTCATTTCCTAATCCCTAAAATTACTTTTTTTATTGGGAGCGCAATGCTTGTGCAAAACAGCAAGTTTCTTCCCGTTTTCCGCTTTGCTGCCCCGTTCCTCGTTGCTGCAGGGTAAGGCTGCAACCGGGGCTAGGGTGGCAAATGCAGTATTTCATTTGTGACATTGCAGGGTGCAGAAACCCTTGCTCCTAAAACCAATTGCAGCGAACACGGAGTTGAAACGTAATACGCGACTGGCGCTTTCCAAGCACCACAGACTAGGGGATAAGGGAATAAAAGATTGCTTCACTCCTACGCAAAGCCTCTTCTTCAGTTCGCAATGGCGAAATTAAGACCCAAAACTCATGTTACGTGTGGACACGCACCATGGCGGGAATAAGAAAGGTCCTACAATTTAATGCAGAACCTTTAATTGTTCACTTTAAGGGGTAAAATTTATTTGCCAGCTAATTTATCGGCAAGCATTTTCATGTAAAAACCACCCACTACACTTCTGGCTTTAAAATTATCGCGGATACCGGTATTTGAATCATAAAAATCGTTCAAAGGCACTCTCGATTCTGTTTCGACAGCGTGTTTATAAACCGGATGAACCAGCGCCTCGAATTCTTTTTGGGTTGGCGCAAAAGTGGCCGTCCATAAAATCCAGTCGTTTTTGGTATAGGCTTTTCTGCTATCCAATGGAATACCATACCTGTTCTGTTTGGTAAGGTAATATTTGGTTTCGGTATCGTAGATTTTCTGTGGAAACAGGTTCAGGTTTAATACTTTATCCCAAACCAGGTTATATTTCTGGCTCCAGGTATTCTTATTGTCAAAAGTTAGCGCATAATGATCGCCTGCATCGGCCATTTCTATCCATTTTGGCACCATACTTTCTGCAATAGCCCGATATTTCTTAGCTACATCATCATAACCTAATGTTTGGGCCATTTGAGCATAACAGGCGATGCCTACAATCGCTTTTACCGATAAGTTGGCGTTACGGGCCAGGTGACCGGCAAAATCATCTGTGCATAACTGTGTTTTTGGATCCAACCCCTCTTTGGTCAGATAATCAACCCAGGTGGTTAAGGTTTTCCAATGTGCTTTTGCGTAATTTGCATTTCCCTGTGCTTTGGCGATCGCAGCGGTTAAAATAATCATGTTACCTGACTCTTCAACTGGCATCGGCTCTCCATAAGTTTGCCCGTTGGCCAATGGATAGGTTCCCAGATCGTGTGCTGCCCAAGGGTGCGGGTATTTTCCGCTTTCGCTGAAATAGAAAATTCCATTTAGCATACCTTTTAATAAGTCAGGATTATAAATTAGGTACAGCGGCGCAGAAGGATAAGTTACATCTACCGTATTGATAAACCCACCACTATTGTTTTCTTTAGATAACCATAAAATTTCCCCCTCTGGGCTCTTAACCAAAGTATGTGCAGCAACGCTCTGACGATAGCCTAAAACACATAAATCGGCATATTCTTTACCGCCTGATTTTAAGGCATCAGCATATAAAGCCTGGTTGAAAGCTTCGCACTTCGCAATTACTTTTTTGTACTCATCAGCTGCCGCAGTTAATTGTGCCTCGATGGTTTCTTTACCTGAGGTATTCCACCACGGCCTTAAATTTTTATTAAAATATTGAACACTATAAATTTCATCATAACCCAGTTCAACATATTTTTCTACCGCAGCTTTACCTACTGGCCCGAAAGGAATAACGGTATTTAGGGCAAGCATTTTACCATTTTTAGCTGTGGAAGCGGAATTGCCTTTTCTAAAAGCGTCAGCAGCATCTTTTTCGGCCGTTACAAATTGAACTACATTACTGGTTTTTTGAGCAGCTACATAAAAATAACCCCAGTCAATGCGCATATCGTCACTCGCCTTTTGAAGAATCGGCTGTTCTACGGTACCCGTTTTTAATATCGATAATTTCGCCGTATTGTATTTAGTAGCGGTTACCTCTTGCGTAGGACGATACACCGCAATGTTTGATGATGCACTCAGGTATACTTTTACCTGGTGTGTTTTGCCATCATTCGCCTTCACCTGGTAGGAAACGTAAGAAACCGGACGTGCAAACAAACCCAGATCGTTCATTAACAAAGGCGATGTAAAAGTTAATTTCAGGTCTATTTTGCCACAGGTAAAGTTATAGATTGTTTGCGTAGCGTTTATATCGACACTTTTTTGCTTGGCAACCTGTACTTTTTCAGCATTATCTTTAAGTTTATCAACCAAGCCAAAATCAAGAAAACGGCCACCGGCAGTATTCTTCAGGTGGATGGCCATTACATTTGATCCGGCTTTTAATGCACTTTTATCGCTTTTACTTAACGCGATGTATTTGAAATCATTCGTCCAGCCTTCTTTCGTGTAGATTTTCTTTCCATTTAAGTAAACCTCGATATTATCGTCATGATTGATCTTTAAAAACAACTCGTTTATCGATGCAGGATTATCGACGTTAAAGGTTCTTCTTACCCATATATCGTTCGATTTCCATAAAGTCTTCACATTTTTGGCATCGTCTCCTATCGGTGCATTACCTGTTTGCCAGTTACCAGCTGCATAGTTTGCAGCTTTCCAATCGCCCTGAGGTTCGGTTTCTGTATATTTTACGCCGTAAGCTTTTTCATCTGATGCAGGCACAACGGTTTTATAGCTGGTACTTTCTTTACCTAAAAAGCGATAAATGTTGCCATCAACATTTATCATCCCTAAAAGAGAATGATCGGCACCCGTCCAATGCTGGGTTGCAGACTCATTTAATTTATCGGTGGTTGACCAGATACTGAAATAGGTATTGTGCGTAATTAAGGGATAAGCCGGAGCCTTCCGTTCTTGTGCCTTTAGCAAACTGCCTATAAACATGCAGCCCAGTATGCCTAAGAATTTTAAAGTGTTGGTTTTGTTCATCATGTATGTGTGTGTTGAAATCTGATTTTATATTTTGGTTAGATTTAACGCTAGTTAAACGTTTTACTAAAGTATAAAATATAATTTACTTTTGGTAAGCGCTGGCAAACTTTAATTGTCTAAACGACATTTAAAACGTCGTTTTCAGCTATTTTAAGCATTTAATTTTTAGCAGAAATTGAGTTTGTGACCTCATCGTTATCTAAATCCGGCCTTTTCTAAACTAAGAATACATGAAGTGGGTTAAGCTTCATGTATTCTTAAACTAATTTTGAATACCAATTACCTAAGGCTGTTTTTTATTGATGGTCCATTCGGAGAGCTGAAATACACGGCTCCCCCGGTTTGCTTTGATATAAAGACGGTAGAATTTATAGGCTATAAAGTTGTCAAAATAATACCTTTTGGTCACACGTCTTTCACCTGAATTGGCCCATGGGCAGGTGGTTACGGTATGTAAGTCGGTATATTGAATACCATCTATTGATCCCTGTAAAATCCAATACCGGGGGTCTCTGTCTTCAGCATCGTTTCCTGAAGTTAAGGTATAGGCACCCACTACCTGTGGTGTTGTCAGTTCGAAAGTACATCGCTGCGTACCATCAAAACCGGCCTGCAAAAATTTGGTTGTAATATCGCCATCCACCAGTTTTTTTGATCCCTCATTAGAATCGGGTCCGGCACCAGCTTCCAAGTTTACCGAAAATATCCCACCAACTGTCCGCATATAATTTTCTCCGATTTTTGTCGGGTCGAAATTGGGATCAACAATATTTAAAATCACTTCTTTTGCAGCAGAATACCCCTGACCATTCCTGGTGGTTAGGGTCACCTTATATTTCCCGGGGAAGCGGTAAGTATGTTTTGGATTGACCAAAACCGAAGTACTGTCATCTCCAAACTGCCACAATAAAGTTTTATAATTGGTAGAGGTACCCGTAAACTGGTACTCTAAAAATTTTACCGTATCTGGCCTTACATACGTAAAACCTGCTGTTGGTTTAGGTTCGTCCACTACGGGTACCACCTCTTCCTCATCTTTTTTACACTTTACTGTAGTGATGATAATAAGCATTAAAAGAGATAGGATACTGCATGATTTTTTCACGTTACTTTTCATATCTGATTAATATTTAAGGTGTTGGAAATAATTGAGATTTTGGAATTACCCTTTTTGATAAAATATTCGGCACTTCGATTTCCAGATAAGCTTGCTGCCCGCCTACATTTTCGCGGTGATGTGCCTCAATGGTATAACGTTTTCCGCGTTCCAGAAAAATGGTACCCTTACGGGTATCTTTATCCCATTGGGTATTATAATCATCTACCAGAGCCACTCCATTTACGTATAATCTTGAGCCATCATCCCAGCGGGTCTGATAAAAAGTATAGGTACCACGTACGGGTGCCAGGAACTCACCTTTCCATCTACTGGCAAAGTTATCTCTGCTTAATTGCGTTCCTGCTGCATTTTTGACGTTGTCTGGCCATCCATCTCCGCTAAAGTTAATGGTCTCATCTATCCTGGTTACAAATGGTGCGCGCCCGTCATCCGGATCTAACTGGGTATTGGTATAATATTTAGCGGTTAAACCAGTGCCGTTTCCTGTAATGTAAGAGTTATTATCCAAATTTACATTGGGATCTACCACCACAATTAATTTGCTCTTGGTAGGGTGAATGACGTGGTTGCTTGCCTCGCTAATACTGAAGGCGAATGCAAATTTCTTATTGGCTACAATGTTGGCATCGAAAACCGGCCATGGGATCTGAAGCCGCACAACGGCACTCGAAGCGCCGGTTGCAAACCGAACCAAAGTATCGACACTATAATCTTTAGCGGCAAGGTGTATGGCATCAGCAGGCAAAGTGCCTCTGCCAACCAGTGTAGCAATGGTGTCAATATTTTCTTTTATTTTAATATTAAAGGCTGTTGATGGTTGGTTTTCTAAATTTACAATAAGTGGAATGGTTACTCCGGCAGGTCCTACAATGTAATCACCCTTGTACACTACGTTGTAGGTTCCACCGTCTTTTAAAGTCAAATAGTGAAGATCAGCAGGTTTCAACAAGTCGGATGTGTTGATGATAACCATGATGGTAGACTTGCCTGCGGCTATTTTATTTCCTTTACCGGGCGCAGAAAGTTTGAGGGCAAAAACAACTTTTTTACCATAATTGCGCTCCAGTACCGATCTGCGAACAGTGGCCACACCTTCGCTTTGATCGGTTCCATAAGCCACATTGATCACATTAGGATATTCTACCCCTGCAGATGGCATCAGAATGGCGTTTGTAATGGTCCCGTTATTAATTAATTGCGTAACGGTGTCGTTATTTAAAGTTAAACCGACCTGAAAAGCTTCTTCTGCAACGCCTGTTAAAGAAATTTTAAAAGGAACTTTAACGTATTCATTATTTATGGAAACATTTCCTGCAACAATGCCTTCGCCTGTTATACTCCTGGTATTGGGATCGGGCAATGTTAAATCTTCTATTCGTGATTTACTGCATGAATAAACACCTATAATGGTTAAACTTATCAATGCGATATATATAATTTTTTTCATTTTATGCTGTTTTAAATGGTCATCAAATCTGTTACTGATCTAACCAAACGCGGCCATCGAGCCCCCAGGTTTGTTTATTGGCTATCTTTAACCAGTTTATAATCTGTGCCGGAATATCTGATGTTTGCGGCACAAATACGGCCAGCGTTTCTGGTGCCGGCGGGCAGATTAAATCGTTAAAACCTTCCCAGGTATAGGTGCCCTGAAATTTAAAATCATGTGCCTGAGAACTGAGATCTGCCATGATATTACCATTGCCATCTGTTGCAGGCCAATAGCCTACCAGAAAATTAAAATACGGGTGACTCTGATCGATTGACGTTTGACAGGCATAGTTGCCGATCATTCCATCCGGAACAGAAAACTTGAAAAAGCGGATGTCGCTCACATATACATCAGGCGTGCCGTGGCCATTTCCGTTTAAAAATCCCAGCTTCAAAGGATTGGAATTGGCCAGCGAGCCTGAGGCGGTAATGTTGAGCTCATTATTAAAGGTACCATTGGTATAAGTACGTACAAACCGCTGTCCGTTACGTACTTCTATTTTCGCCGTTAAATTGGTCCACTTGCCTTTGCCAAAACTTCCACCCCTGCATTGGTGGTAATCTCCGTCTTTGGTACCACGCCACTCAAAATACCAATAGTCTTCTTCTAAATAAATTACCCAACCTACGCTCGGGTGACCGCTAGACCATTCGTTACGTTTGCCCAAAATACTCGGCCAGAAAAACTTGTCTTCGTTCTTTTTAACCTTAAGCTCTATGGTCACTTTTGTGGTATCATCTATATTGTAAACATCAGCGTCAGCGGCATCAATTTGTGCCCTGATGTCTTGCCCCTTAAATCGGATGGTTTTGCCTAAATACCTGTTACCCGTAAATGGCTTGGTTAAAATTCGTTTGTTATAGGTTGGCGCATAATAAATAACAAAAGCGTTTACTTTGGGCTGGCTAAAAATAGTCTGGTCGTCGGCGTTTGCGGGTAGGGTATATTGTCCGCCTGCGCTTGATGCAATAACCACCAGCCATTGTTCATTGTTATAATTAGGCCTTTTCTGTAATGCTGCCAGGATTTCACCTACACTGGCATCAAATTTTTCGATCGCTGCTTTATAGGCCGGAAAAGAAACATCATATCCGGATGCTGCCCCTGCGGCATTAACCCCGGTAAAATGACCGACAATAACAGATGCAGTATCAGTGCTTATATTGCTGATCAATCCAGCTTTAACCGCATCATCATCGGCCACCAGGTTACTTGCATCGGCTCCTGTGTTTAACGATTTAAAAACTGCCGAAGGGGTATAAGTCACAATTTTCGATTTTGCACTGGCCTCTTTAATCCTGTTGAAGATAATCGGGTAATTCTGTAAATTGTCGTTTGTTAATGCATCAGTAGTAACCTTATGTTTTTCCTTTTTTACCCCGGTTAACATATTTGCCCAATTGGCTGCATTTGCCGTTGCTTCAGGATCACTTAAACCTACCCAGGTGTAGATCGAATGCGGTAAAATGGCATCTATATTTGGCGTGCTGGCATCTAAAACCGATTGCCCCCTTGCGCCATCAACCACTAAATAAAGTACTTTTCGGTTTCCGTATTTAACAGTTGTGGTATCACTCGCATTCCTATCTCCAATGGTTCGTTCGAATTCTTTATTGCAGGAAAATATGGTTGTGGTGGTTATTGCAGCGATTAAGCCAATCAATAATTTATATTTTTTCATCATACTCATCTTAATTTATATTTGGTTAGCTTAATCTATTATTCGATGGTTACCCTAATTATGTTGTATAATGGTAAATTATCAAAACGGCTAAAACCACCGATCAGCAAGAGTGCTTTTTTACCATCTGCCGATTTGGTTTCGATTACATCAGATAAGCTGCCACTAAACGGACCTGTAGAATTGTATCCTTTTGCCAATGCTCCTGTAGGCGTTAAAACCATGAAACCATTCCTGGTGACACCATTGTATTTAATAAAATATCCGCTTACTACGATCAACCCATTATTGAGCTGCTTCGCAAAATTGGCTTGCCCGCCTTCAAAGGCCATCGATGTGAATGATTCATCTAAAGTTCCGTTATCATTCAAAACGGCAACACCTACTGCTGCTTTACCATTGTAACGGGTAAAACTTCCGGTGATCACATATTTTTTTGTGGTTACATTATAAGTACAAGAATATATGGTATTATCAGCCCCTGTACCTGGTGTAAAAGTAGGATCGATGCTTCCGTCAGGATTTAGTCTCACAATGCGGTTGGCTTGCTGACCATCGAAAGTGGTAAAATTACCAAACACCACCAGTTTTTCCAGCTTCTCTGCCTCGGTGTGCATGTAAGTATCCATAGGTCCGTTTGCACTTTCTTTTCCTTTATTGGTAGCGGTGCTAAAACGGAATGTTTTATCGAGACTACCATCCAGATTAAAGCGCAAAATCTGGCGGATCTCTGTACTATCTAAGATTACCGTATCCCTTGATAAATCGTAATTAAACTTATCATAAGTTCTTTTTACATAATACCTAAAATCGCCTGTGGCCAAAATTTTTCCCTGATGTGCATATACACGGTTAATAAATCCGTTGGTACCTCCATTAAACCTCGGAAACCATTTCTGCGTTACGGTATCGGTAAGCGTTGGTTTTCTTTTTGTTTGAATTTTTATCGTATCAATTGCCCCGCTGGTGAACAAACTGGTAATATTGCTGATGTTTTCGGTACGCTGGTTAAATCCGCTAAAACCACCTGCTATAATAAAACGGCCCCCAATTTCTAAAATCCTGGCTAAACTACCGTTGGCTCCTCTTCCGGTACGGAAAGTGCGGTCGTACTCTCCGTCTAGTGAAGTTCTCGCAATCCTGTTGATGGGAACCACACCGCCTTTGTTATCAAAATTTGTAAAATTACCCACTACGATATTCCTTCCATCAATCATTTCATATACCTGACTTACAAAACCGTTGGTGCCGGCTATGGCTTTAAAAGTAGGATCAATCTTAATAAGCCCCGTTACGGTAAAAGTTGGGCCAATAAATAACTGATCGCCAATGGCGATTGAGGTTACACCGGTACTACCGCTTTCTGGTACTTTAACTGTAATTTCGGTAGCAGTTACATTAACTACCTCAGCCTTTTCGCCATTAAACATAAAGGTTAATTGATTTTTATATTGATCAAAACCAGAGGCTTTGATCACTACAGATGTACCTACGATGCCCGCAGCGGGTACAGGTACATCAGTTTGTGAAATGAACACTCCCAGCGGCGATTTAGCATCAGCATATGGATCGGGGATCACATCATCTGCCTTTTTACACCCTTGAAAGCTAAAAGCCATCAAAGTGATTATTGCGAATATTAATTTAATTTTTTTCATCGTTTAATTTCTTAAGGTAACACCAGATGTGACTTATTTCGAAGAATCAGAAGGCATTAAGCCACTGTAATACACATCATTAAAAAAATCGCTCCGGTTAAATCCAAAGTAAGCACCGCCAATCAAATCGTTAAAGGCCAAAGCATGTACTACGCCGTTAGTAGGTTTTATATCAGATGATGATACCTTATTGATGTACCAGTTATCATTCGGTTTGGAGGCATCAGGAATGTAGGTTAAAACCAATTGGCGGTAACCAATATATTTGATGTTATTGGCGGTACCATAGGTTACTCCAATGTTTGAGATATTGCCGCCAAGGGAATAATACAGACCTCCCGGATAAACACTTTTAACATCAAAGTCTATCTGCTGATAGTCTTTTAACCTGTTCACACCTTTAAACATGTACCGCTGCAGATATCTCTTCCAGATGAGCGGACTAATCTGATCCAATGTTTTAACAGTATCTTTTCCCGAGTAAAAAAGGAAATTATTTAAACCATCGGTTCTGATTGTTCCGATTGTTCTTTTGATTACATCATCATCAGGCGCAAAAAAAGTAAAGTCTTCGTTAGAGAAGGTGCTTTCCATACCCGCCAGCTTTACAATTTTGGCGATGGTATCAAAAGGTACTTTTTTAGCCTGCAAATATTGGAGCATGTTCCCATTAAAGTTGGGATTAGCCAGGCCTCCATCACGATAATATTCGTCACGTTTACAAGCATTTAACACAAGCAATAAAGCAGCACAAGCAAAAATCAGCTTTTTCATATCTCTTTTATTATAATTAATTACCACCATTAACCCAGTAATCATTCAATTTCATAAATGGGTTGTTGTTTAGAGCATTTTGGTTAATTGGCCAGGTCCAGGCACCACGACTAAATTTATCGGATGTAAGCACGTTGTATGAATACTGACTATTTAAAATCCGCTTCGTTCTAACCAAATCGAAGTAGTGATGCCCTTCGCCGATCAGCTCCCTTGAACGTTCGTAAAAGATAAATTCTTTCAGATCTCCGTTTGAAGAGGTGTATGGAGATGCACCAGCCCGGTTTCTAACCATATTGACCAGTTTTATGGCCTCTGCATCTTCATCGATATTGGCCAGTGCTTCTGCTGCCAGCAAAAGTTCTCCTCCATACCTGAAAATCATAAAGGTATTGTCCGGATTGGCATCTTCCTCGCCCACGATAAAAGAATTCTTGGCATATTTTAACATCATGAACTTGCCGTTGTCGGCAAAAATATCTTCATTAAACCAGGTCGTGATCCTTTTGTCGCCCCCGTCCTGAAAAAGTTTCTGCATGTATTCTCCCCGGTAGTAAGCAAAACTTACGCGGTGGGTATATTCGGGTCTTTTATATGGGTAATGCAAAAACATATCGGCAATAGGTGCTACATTCAGTACGGCATCGCCATAATTTATACTTTGATAAAATTCGAATAAACTTTCATCTGAACGGCCTTTGATCACTGTTGACCAATCTGAAAGGGGTAATAAGCGATAGGCATTGCTCGCCACCAGTTCCTTTCCTAAATCTGCCGTAGCCTGATAATACTTTCTGGCATTGGCTCCATCGAAACCTGCATTCCACATGTTCATCTCCATCATCAAAGCAATGATGCTGCCTCTGCTTGCGCGAACACCTTTTAAAGCAGGATCGCTATAAGTAAATGGAATCTGACTTTTATAACCGTTTAAATCGGCAATACACTTATTTAATACGGATACAAAATTTTCGCGGGGTAATGATGTAGAGTGAAATGCGTCGGTATAATATACCACATCGCCGTATAACCGCACCATGGTAAAATAACAAAGCGAGCGGATAAATGCGGCTTCGGCCTTAAACTGTCCTTTTTCTGTTTCGGTAATGCCGGGAACTCCCTCATCTAATTTAGCGATCAGGATATTCGCACCTTGAATTGCGCGATAATAACCGGTCCAATCTGTTATTCTGTCAAAATTGTAGTAATCCCAGGGTTGCCCTCTTCTGATCAGGTTTAACAGATCGTTTCTACCCAAATATTCTACATATTCACGAGAGGGGGCATTATCAGATTGGCTTTCGTGCAATACTTCGCCTGATCTGTATTCTCCTACCGCACCAACATAGTGTGTTTCGTTTATTTTGCTAAAAACAATCCTCGACAAATCATAAATATTGGCAACCACATCTTCTTTAGACTGGAAGTAGTTGTTGCCTGTTAATTTATCTAAAGGCTGCACATTTAAAAACTTTTTACATGAAGGCAAGCAAAAACATGCTGCAATAACCAAAGTGTAAATGATAACTTTTTTCATAATAAATATTTTTAGTTGCCTGTATTAAGTTCTAAATTCAAACCAATGTTATAGGTACGTGGCACAGGATAACCGTTAGAAATATCGCGGCCTAAAGCGGTTACGTTCTCCGGATTGGGACCGCTATACTTAGAAAAGGTGATTAAGTTATTGGTTGAGGCAAATATTCTTAAATTGGCCAGCCCAAATCTCTGGATCATCTTCTTATCGAACATATAAGAAAGTGTGAGGTTATTAATTTTCAGATAGGTGCCACTCTCCTGCCATAAGGTTTGATCGGCCCGTAATGGCTGAATATTTCCATAACGACTAAAATCATAAGGATAAGGGTATTTAGCTACATCGCCGGGTTTTTGCCAGATATTTAAATCGCCTAAGGGCACTACAGCATTTAGCGCATAAGGATCTCTCATAATGGCAATACGATCAGCAAGGGCATTATTTAAGATTGTTCTATCGGCTGTATAACTGGCATACACGTTTAAACCCCATTTTTTATACCTCATGGTAAGTGATAAACCACCTGTTAACAAGGGTTGTGAGTTTCCGGTAATTTCATAATCCCGGCCATCAAGAATATAATCGCCGTTTACATCTTTCAAAATCGGGTCTCCACCATAAAAGAAGGTGTTGTTTGTTTGGTACCTTTTTCCGGTAACCGGATCTACCGGTACATCTGCATCTGTTTTGTATACGCCCTGGTTAATCCGCAAATAGTTTGACAGGGTATTCCTGCCTACGCGGAAAACATTATGCTGCAGGTAGCCAGACCCATCGAAGCGGATGTATTGCCCGTTATATTCTTCAGGCAATTTTAACAGCACGTCGCGGTTATAGGCCCCGTTTATCGAAAAAGACAGATCAAAATCCTTGCTGGTAATGGCTTTTACAATTAAGTTAACCTCGGTACCATAGTTAGCGATACCTAAATCGTTACTCGACAGCTTGTTAAAACCTGTAGTGTTTGATAAAACACGATCGAACAACAGATTATCTACCTTTTTGAAGTAACTGTCTACAACGATCGAGAATCTGTTCAGGAAGCCAATATCGAAACCGATGTTGTACTGACTTGTAGTGGTTGGTTTTAACGCCGGATTTGGAATTAAATCGTAATTGATACCAATGGTTTGTGTATTGTTGTAATTTCCATTGAGGTTATAAATACCATAAATACTTTGAAGATTACCGGTAGGCACAATGTTTTGACCCCATGTTAACCTTAAACTACCATAGTCCAGCCATTTCTGATCAGCTAACCAGTTTTCTTTGTTAAAATTCCATCTTAAACCTACTGAAGAGTTTTTAGAATATGGATTTTCTAAACCACTTGAAGAGGTTCCATCTAAACGGTAAGAGAATTCAGCCACATATTTTTTGTCGTAATCGTAAGAAAGTGATCCTGCAAAAGAAGCGATTGTAGCATTTTTATAGCTACTTAAAACCCCGCCTCCCCTTGAGTAATAACCATCAAATCCAACTGGCCCCTGAAGCTGATCATTGGGGATTCTTTCCTGCCTGCTTATGGATGATTGAGCCCCTTGTTTATAAATTTCGTTAAAGGTATTGATGAAGAAATTGTGCTTTTCGCCTAATGTTTTAGCATAAGTAATGGCATTTCTGTTATACAGCTGGAAATTTCTCCCGTTATAATCATAAAGTTTGGCAAATGATCCGTTGGCCGCCGCCGGCGTAAATGTGGTTTCAGTATCTGATGTATAATCGTAACTTAAGGTAGAAGATGCTGCCAAACCGGGTATAAATTCATAACGGGCATCGATATTTGCCCTTAAATTTCTGGAATTATTATCGTTCAGCGTTTGCAAAGCAGACAGAACCCCACCAGAAGCCTGGTAAAAAGACGGAGGTGGCAACAGTGTTGACGCCTGACCGTTTGAAGCTACCCCCGATTGAAGCAGGCCGGCACCATTACCTTTATTCTGCTTACCTACCGAACCATTAATGAAACCGAAAAACCTAAATTTATCGTTCGGTTTAAACTCCATGTTCATGTTTAAATTGTAACGATTGTAACCGGTGTTTTTAATTACGCCTTTTTCGGCATAATAACCCATATTGGCTTTATAATTAAATTTTTGGTCGCCACCATCTAAAGCCAGGTTATGACTTTGGTTAAAGGTGGTTTGATAAAATACATCCTGCCAATCGGTAGAGTTATTATAATAGGCATTTAAACTATCTGCAAGAAAAGGCGTATTGCTAATTCCCCTGATCTGGTTAATGTTTTCTGCGTTTAGAATAATCTGCTGAATTTTTAACTGGCGTTCTGAATTACCGCCTAATGTTTCACGTAGTTTGGGAGGCGCATTCACAAAAAAATTCGATACGTATTTAATACGCGGCACTTTAGAGTTACCTCTTTTGGTGGTGATGATGATTACCCCGTAAGCCCCTCTGGATCCGTACATGGAGGTTGCCTGCGCATCTTTCAGGATCTGGATATTTTCGATATCTTCCTGAGGGATCAACGAGAGCGGACTCACCCCGGGCCCCTGCGTCTGAAAACCAAACTCTGCCGCTTTATCTGCATCTAAAGGCACCCCATCGATAATATACAATGGCGATGTTGGTTGTAAAAACGAATCGTTACCACTACCCGAGATACTTAAACTGGATAAACCACGGAGCTGTACAGATCCCCTAAAACCTGGAGCACCTGTGTTGTTCTGGATATTTAACCCCGGAACCTTACCCTGTAAAAGCGTTTCGATGTTTGATACCGGCACATCAGATACATCTTTACCGCTAAGTACCGTTACCGATCCGGCGGTTGTTTCTTTTGGCCTGTTCTGGTAAGCTACGATAATTACATCATTCAGATCTTTGCGGTCTTCGCTAATGGTAACCGTAATATTAGTCTGACCAGTAATTTTGGCTGATGCAGTGTTGTATCCCAAAAATTTAAATAAAAGTGTTCCGCCAACAGGTACGTTAACCGAAAACTTTCCCTCGCCATTGGTTTGCGTTAAGCCTTTATTTGTGCTTTGTAAAATAACAGATACCCCTGGTACGCCCTGTTTTGTATCTTTATCAAGTACCCTGCCATTTACAATAATGTTTTTTTCTTGCGAATAGGCATTCGTACAACAGATTATACATACCAGAAGTAATGTATATAAAAGTATATTTCTTTTCATCGTAATTAGCTTTATTGATCAACTATTCGTTAGCAAATTTTGGGTTCTCATTTTTGAAATGAAAGACGATTTCCCAGTCGCCAGCCTTGTAAATAGCGAAATCGACACCGAAAGTGGCTACTGTACGTGTACCTCCAAAACCAATCCGGGAATAGCTCAGTTCTGCCTTTGCCCTCGATCCGCCCTTGGCGTAGGCTGTAGGGATTTCTACCAATGGAATAGGATAGGCAACATCGTATTGAACATACTTGTCGGTTTTTTGGATATTAAAACCGTGAATCATCTTATCCCAAACTGTTTCATTGAAAAACTTCGGATCAATCGGTAAAGAATCTTTGCCCAGAACCACAATGCGTAACGAATGGCCATTACCGCCTGAGGTAAGCGGCCGGATGTACACAACCGCATCCTTTTTATCATTATTGCTCACCAGATTTAAATTGGAAGTAGCGCCAATCACATTATTCAGATAAGGCCGGATGTAATCCCTCAGTTTTTTATCTAACGGAAATTTCGGATCAGGAGCAGGCAAACCGGTGTAAGCATTAAAATCATTCGATGGCTCGTAAGGGCGTTCCCTGAAAGGTCTGATCTGAAAATCCCTGATCAGGCGCTCACCACCCGAATTTTTAACTTTTACATCAAAAAAGCGGGTATCCTGCGAAAAATTGGTACTGTCTGCCGGACGCGGCTTAAGTATCTGATTGGTTGCCGATGGCCATAAAATGAATTCACCAGAGGAGCGTATTTCGAAAATCGGATGTATTTCGATTTTCCTCTTGGCCTCAATTTCAGCCAGGCTTTTTTCTAAACCGGTATAAGGAGCTGTCCATACATAAGTGGGCGCCGTTGTAAAAAGATCGTTCACCGGCTTTCCATCTCCAAACCGCACGTTTACAATTTCAAACGTAATCGGATTGGTAGAGTTATCGCTGTTAAAGCCGCCGATAAGGTTGGTTCTCCCGATTATGGGTTCCAGAATTTTATTGCTAAAATTTACATTGTTGCTGATATAATCTTTTTCATCAGGCAAATTGAAAATCTTTTTACAGCTGCTGCAAAATGTTGCTGCAAGTAAAAGGAGCACAAAATATTTATATATGATCGATTTCATCGGGCTATTTATTTTTAGATTTTTATTTCCCATCACTTATTTCGTTTTGTTTATGGTAAATTCAGCCAGCTGGAATGTGCCGCTGTTTCTGAGCTCGGTAATCACAATGCGGTAAAATTTGTAGGCAACTGTATTTGTACACCTGAATACCTTTTGCTGATACCTTTCTTCGAAGAAAAAGTTAGATCTTCTATCCAGTTCCACCCAATTCGAGCCGTCCATCGAGCCTTCGTAAGTCCATGCTTTTGGGTCTCTTTCATTGGCATCATTTGCAGATGTTAAGGTATATACCGACGAAACAGCCGGTGTTTTAAGTTCAAACCTCATCCATAGTTCGCCCTGTAAATCGGCCAGGAATTTAGTATGATCATCACCATCAATTACTTTTCTCGAATTTTCTCCGCTGGTTATGCCTCCTCCGTTTTCGCGGTTGGATGAGAATATGCCACCAATTTCGAGGTAAAGGTTTGGTGGTGGCGGTACAAAAGTTAACCGGGTAACAAACTCATTAAAACCGAATACGTGATCGGCACTGATTACGTGCACAATGCCATTTTTAGTTCTAATGTTATTTGACGATGTGGTACTGGTTGCCCAGTTACGAACGAATTTGCTTTTTTTGGTGTTATCGAAATTAATAATCTCCGGCCCTGCACCAACCTGCCCGGAAGCCGATATTTTGGTTACGCTGGCATGCATGGGATAACCAATACGTACACTTTTTAAGTCTAAACCATCCTGAAGTTTTAACGAATCGGTTGTTTTCTTACCTCTTATAATGTAGTACGAGGTCATCGTATCTAACTGAACCGCATCAATATTGGCTAAAAAAAGTGGATCTTTATCTGATAGTCTCCGCAGGGTATTTAAGTTCCGCAAAGCCAGTTGAAAGCTTGGATTGCTTACGGCAAACAGCGTAACATTGCTATCGGTTAATGTTTTTTTCAAACCCATCCTGTCAATCGCTACAATAAGCGAATCGAAAACACCTGGTTTGCTTTTCAAATAATCGTACGTATTGCCGGCATAGGTTACATTCTGATCTGGTGCATCATAAAATCCTCCATTCTTTTTGCAGGCTGAATTGATTAGCGTTAGCAATGACAGGATTGCCAATGCGCCTTTATATTTTATTGAATTTTTCATATCCGTGATCATTAGCGCCAGTAAGCATTTTGGGTTAATAAACTATTTTGAGAGAGGAGCTTTCTGGATATTGGCCAATAGATGCCACCAGAATTAATGAGGTTCATGAATTTGGCGTCGTTCTGTTTAATCTTGTTATAACGGATCAGATCATACCACCTGGAGCCTTCGCCTAACAATTCGCGGTGGCGCTCCTCAAAGATCAGTTTGATGACATCGCTGGTATTAATGACATAGCCTTCATCGTATCTTCTCGACATTACCAATTGCAGTTCATTTATCGCCCCCTGTTGATCGCCCAATACAGAAAGCGCTTCAGCTCTTAATAAGATAATATCTTCTAAGCGGGTAAAAACCAAGGCGCTGGTAAAATACCTGAAGTTTGGATCAGTTCCTCCGCCCTGGATTACTTTGATTTTACTGAAAATGGGATACTTACCATTGAGGTTGGTAAAATATCTTCCATCGTATTTGGCCTGTCCTAAAGTATCAACTGCAAAACGCTGATCTTTTGCGACATTGAAATATTTCAGGATCGAATCTTTCGGAAGATAGATATCCGGTACTGATTTGGTCATTACCGGTTCAGCTAAAGTTAACTCTTCAATGTGCCCGGTTGATGAACCATCTACATGACCATAATCGGAATTGAAACCGAACATCTGCCTGGTATTTTTATTGTAGAAAAATCCATTGGAGTTCGATAAATCGGCACTTCCTGTAAAACCGCCAGAGCTTCTGCCATAATTATCTTCAACAAATTTGGCATATTTGGAAACGTTCGTATAATCGCCATTCCACGCTGCCAGATGCGCTAAAACCGCATATGCCGTAACTTTTGTTGCCAGGGCACCGCCCCATCTTCCCGAACCTTCATTGTAATAATCTGTTGGCTGCTGCACATCGCCACCGCTGTAAATAAATGGCATGTCGGCTGCTGCTTTGAGCATTTCCTGTTCGGCCCATGCCAAAATCCTGGCCTGGCTTTCGCGGGGTTTATTGGTAAATTTACCTTCGTCTGATGAGGTAATGAATGGTACATCACCCCATATCCTTACCATGTAGAAATAGGCAAAAGCCCTTAAAAACCTGGCCTGCGCAATATCCACTGTCATGTTATTGCCTGTATAACGTTTATCGGTTTCTCTTACATGGGCAATGTTTTCCAAGAAAACATTAGCGCCGTTTACAATGGCGTAAAACCTTGTCCAGTCTGATAAGGCCTCCATTACAGGATATGCCGCATTCAAATTATTACCAATCACAGCCTTTAAATCCTGTCTTTTCGGACTTAAAAACTCTCCTGTTCTCACATCTCCATAAATCCAGTGGCCATTGTTATCTGATAATGCAGCACGCGTTAAAGCGTATACACCCAAAATTCCAGAGCGGGCATCCTCTACCGTATTCCAGGCATTTTTTTCGCCTACAACCCTGGTCGAATCGGTTTCCAAAGCTTTATTACAGCTCGAAAAGGCTATCACAGAAACCAGTAGTACGTAAAATATATTTTTCATCTTACTTGATGTTTTGTTCGTTCTTGTTTTCATCTTATAGCTCCATTTTAACACCAAGGGTGTATGTTCTTGGAATAGGTTGACCATAACCGGTATCAATACCATCGTAGCTAACCAGCTCGGGATCCTGGCCGGTGTAAGGCGTGATCGTGAAAATATTGCTTACTGCACCGTACACGAAGAATTTGTTGATTTTGATGTTCCGCTTATTGAGCAAATTACCCAGTTCGTAACCCAGTGAAACCTGCCTTAATTTTAAGAATGAAGCATTCTCTAAAAAGAGATCCTGATCTGCACGGTAAGGAATTACTGTACTCCATGGATTGTAGAGTGGATATTTTGAGTAATCGCCACGTTTCTCCCAGAAAGTAATTTCTTTAACAGAACTG
The DNA here is from genome assembly GCA_017745075.1 of Sphingobacteriaceae bacterium. Lineage (GTDB taxonomy): Bacteria > Bacteroidota > Bacteroidia > Sphingobacteriales > Sphingobacteriaceae > Pedobacter. The sequence continues at coordinate 20,509 of JAGIAD010000016.1, forward strand.
ATATCGGTATTACCTTCGCGGTTAACAAAATCAAAACGGTTAGCCATTTCCTGGTTAATCAGCTTTCTGCCCAGGTTAAAGTAGAAGCTGGTACCCAAACTCCAGTTGCCGTACTTAAAGTTGTTATCAAAACCACCTGAAAGGGTTGGTAAGGAGTGGCCCTTTAGTACTTTGTCGTTATCATCAATGGTGTTATCTCCGTTTTGATCTTTCCAGCGCGGATCACCAGCCTTTAAAACAATCCCCTTATATTTTAACTTTTGTCCGTTAACCGTTGGCACATCTGCATCCGAAGTATAAATGCCATTATTCTCCAACAACCAATATTGATCTACCGGTTGGCCAACTTTTAAGAACCTGTTACCCACTACCAACTGATCCAATCCTCTTGGCAATGCTTTTAATTTGTTAGCATTGTGGTTAAAATTTAGCGCCGAATTCCAAGAAAATTTGCTTTTTGCGATGACCTGGGCACTTACGGTAAAATCGATCCCCATGTTGTTAACAGACATGCCACTTTCGATAGCTTGTTTGTAACCGTATTCGGCATAAGCAGGGATACCAATTAATTGGTTTTTATCGGTTTTGCTATAAAGATCAACAGAAATGTGCAGACGGTTTTTTAACATGGCCACATCAGCACCGATATTAAGTTGATCTGAATACGACCAAGGCACTCCATAACCCACCCAACCAAACTGGTAAGGGCGGGTTAATACGCCAAATGCATTATATCCCGGCACCGTTAAGTTACCTGTATAACCAACTGAGGCGGTATATTGTGGACCCTGTGCATAATTATCATAACTAAACGTACGCCCCATTCTACCCACACTTGCCCGTAATACTAAATCATCAACTAAGCGGTGATCCTTCAAAAATTCGTTTTTAAGATTCCAGGCTGCAGAAACAGTTGGCGAATAAAACCAACGGTTTGTGGGTTGTGCGGTTGAAGAGCCATCTAAACGTAATATGGCCGACAGGAAGTATTTATCGCTAAACGAATAATCAGCTTTTCCATAGAAAGACAATAAATTATCTTCAGTTTTATCTAAAAACCGATAAGTTAATTCTCTCGGAAAGGCCACCGGTGTTAAATAACCTCCATTATCAGAACCGTCGTCATTTTTGGGTTTAGAATCAAGCAAGTTAATTTTGATATAATCATTAACCCCTTTATAGGCATAGGCATTACTATACTTGTAAATATCCCATTGCATGGTTTGCCCTAAAGCAAAATGAAAATCATGAACTTTATTCAGGTTTAAATCATAGGTTACCTTGTTATCCATCATTAATCTCTGACTAAAGCCATAGTAATTGGACGCATAACTATTTCCCTGCAAAAGGGTTCGGGCATAAAATACATCTCTATAACCCTCACTGTAATCGGCGTTGAATGAGGATACGATCTTAAACTGTCCGAAAGTCCCTTCTAATTTGGCATAACCTTGAATAGAGTTTGTTTTATTATCATCAAAACCTTTCTTGTACTGTTCCAGATATGAACCATAAAAATCTTTATTTGGCGGGAGCGGTGCGCTTAAATCAGGAAAATAATTGAGTTGTGCAAAGCGGTCGCGCAGGGTTTTATTTCTATCGCGGTTTAAGCGGTTCGCATTAATCATAGTTGAAAACAGCAACCATTTGGTTGGCTTCATATTGATATTAAAAGTGGCGCTATAGCGATCTATACCCGTTTGATCGGCTACCCCTTCACTTTTGGTATTCCCTAATGCAAACCTAAAGTTTGCCCTATCTGTCCCCCCGGCAAGGGAAAAATTGATACCATATACCAGCGCATTTTTATAGTATAAATCGGTCCAGTCTGATTTTCCACTGTATACATTGTTTAGCGAATCACTTAAATATACCGGATACTCCTCATCATCAGAATATCTGCCGTTTGTGGTGTATTTATCGTAAAAACGCTGCCTGAAACTGTTCTCATATTTACCATTGATGGTATTTACAAATGGTTTTTGCACCATACCGATATACGAATTGAAAGATATAGCGCGGTATTTGCCAACTGCGGTTTTTGAGGTTAAAACAATTACCCCATTAACACCTCTTGGCCCATAAACGGAAGTGGAGCCTAAATCTTTAAGCACTTCTACCGATGCAATATTATTCATATCGATGCCGGCCAATAAATTAGTTGCAGGGCCTATTCTATTGAAATCGAATTGTTGGATATCAAAAGCAAAAGGATGCTCCCGAACCAAAGGAATTCCATCGAGCACTACCAAGGGCTGGGCATCGTACAAGTCCTTTTTAGATAATAATGGCATTGCGGCGCCCCTGATAAACATGTTCTGCATAGAGCCTGGCTCTCCTGAGGGTTCCTGAACATAAAGACCGGCAAAATTGCCCTTTAAATTCTGCTGTAATGAGATTGCCGGAAAGAGCGCCAAATCCCTGGTATCTTTTTGTACACCTCCAGACAATTTGTTGTAAAGTGTTTTTTTCCTGATCTGCTCAAGGCTATCTTTTCGCAGGGATTCTTTAGCGGACACGATCCTGATTTTCGTCGTATCCTGAAAGATCAAATAATTGATTGTAAGTCCTTTATATTTTTTTTTGCTTGCCGCATCGGCGGGTAAAACGTTTAACGTAAACGCTGCAAAAAAAGCAAGGCACGCCCATAAGTATCGCATAGTAAATGGATCTTTTAATTGATAAAAAAATGATGGCTAAAACTTATTTTTTCGGAAACGGCAAGATATGTCTTCGGTTACAAGCAAAGGTACTTCGGTCGTAATAGTTAGGGATTCTCATAAAATTTAGTATTTGGTTAATTCAAATATATAATTTGCTAAAACGTTTTAATAGCGAATTGTCATTTTTATGAAATTTTTATAAAACAGCGCAATAATATTTAATTATGATAAAATAATTGTCAAATAGACAGGTAAAAAAATAAATATCATTCGATATTTTATAAAAGTAACACCTTAAAAAACAGCATGTAAGAAAAATTTTGTACCTGAAACTACAATAAATGAGGCATTTTCTGCTACAATTTCTCTGGAATACTTAAACGTTTTAGTAAAAATGAGCAACACGGCGCGATTATCCCAAATCAGGACTGATTTAAACACGAAGTAAGTTTAACCGGCGGTTGTGCCGGCAAAATATTTCAGATGCAAGAGATTTGCACAATCAGGAAGTTTAATGATTAAACGATGGAAATTTAAGACAGCTGCCTGAATTAATTTTGCCTCCTCTTTCTTTTTAGCTGAGGAGTACATTAAAAACTGATTACAATCAGGGCTGGATTACCCATCCAGCCCCACCTTATCTAAAACAAACTTTTTGCATCTGCTGAGAAACCAAGTTCAACAAAACTTAATGTAGACCATTTAATTTGGAGTGCAGTTCCTGCATCTTTAATAGTTTCTTTACTCACGTCACCACCCGTTCCATAATTGATTTGTGCGAAAGGATTTTTATCAATATTGAGCACTAACAGTAACCTGCTTCCTTTTTGCAGCTGCCTGCTGAATACCCTCGACCGATAAAAAGGGATGGTTTCCAATTTCCCGGATTTAAGCAGTTTCCTTTTGCTCATATCATATGCATAACTGGCTCTTCCTAAATAATAAGAGAGTTGAAAATATTCGCCAGAAGGCGTAATTTCGTACAAAACCAAGCCCACATCCATATCTTTTTTGTTGATAATAGCTTTAAGCTGCCCTTCTAATGCACCTGATACTGAAACGGCTTGACTAAATGGTTTCGTAACAAAAAACAATCCATTCGATCTTTCAATTTCTTTTTTAATAATCGGATCAGGATAATAATCATTATAGGAACTGGTTCTGTCTGCCAGATTAACCTGCTGGTGCATATACACTTCTCTGGATGGCTTTTGCTCAGACAGCATCATTCCATTTGCCGTACTATCCAGATAAAACCTGATATGGTAATCTTCCATCTGTGCCAATGAAGGGGTGTGCTTCCACTTATTTGCACCCATTACCTCAAAATTGATCTTATCTTTTAACAGAGCAGGTTTTTTCCCTCCTTTAAGGATATAATCGAGCCACTGAAAAGTAATTTCACGGGTATTTATCAGTGCATTTGAATCTACTTCATAGTTCCTTAACGTGGCTACACCTCCTACCTGCGATCCAAAATGATCGTACGGGCCAATAATTAAATAATGTTCGGCAGAGGGATTATAGCGGTAATGTTCGCGCAGGTATTCTAATGCCGAAACCTGTCCATCATCGTAATAACCTGTAATACTGAGCACTGGAATATTGATCTGTTTAAAATCTTTGCCGTAAGGCACCATTGATTGCCAGTAAGCATCATAATCGGGATGACTAAGCCATTTCTGCAACCAGGGATTTGGCGTACCATCAACGCTATCGATCTTGTTATAGGCAGCGCCACTGTACCACCAGTTAAACTTCATGTTGCGCCAACGTGCATTATCCTTATTTATAGCATCGTCGGTATATTTATTATTGGTAATGTAAAAGGCCCATTGGTAATTGGCGTTTAAAAAAACATTATTTTCCATGGGTAAACCAAGTCCAGGGATGGCTGCTACATAGGGTACAATGGTTTTTAGTGCCGGATGCAGGTGTTTAGCCGCTGCCCATTGTGCAAAACCCGAATAACTTCCGCCATACATCCCTACCCTTCCATCGCTCCACGATTGTTTAGTAATCCAGTCGATAACGGCATTTACATCATGGGTTTCATGCTCGTAAGGCACGGGTGCATCGGGACTAAGCCTTTTTCCCCTTGCATCTGCAACTATACCAACATAACCATGGTCGGCTGCATATTTGGCTTCCATCAAACTTCTGTTGGTGTTGGAGTAGATAAAATAAAAGAGTGCTGCAGGCAATTTCTGTGGTCTGTCTTTTTTCCTCACCACCACGGCTGATAAAGTAATGCCGTATTTTGTTTTAATCATCACATTATCGTTGATGATATAATTATTGCTATCGGGTAAAGTTAGTTTTTGCTGAGCAGAAATTTTCAGTCCCGTTACCAGGCATAGCACAGCCATACCCAGTTTTACCAAGTTCATTTTCATTATTAAAATTTTAATGTTTTATTGCTTAATCAGGTTTCGAAATTTAATGGCCTGGCGTTCAGAGATCCTGATCAGCTCTCCTGTTCTAAGTTCTACCAGGGTACCATCATCATTCTTTTTTATCAAGCTGATATAATCGATGTTAAATAAAATGCTCCTGTTTGCCCTAAAAAACCTTTGGCAACCGGGGTTTTCTTCGAGTTTGTTTAGTGAAGTTTTGAGCAATACCTGCTCCCGCCCGAAAAAGAGCCTGGCATAATTCTCTACCGATTCGATCAGATGCACATCTTTCCATTTAATGAGGTGGTGTTTGCCCCTGTCTTTTACAAAAACAGTTGCGCCATCATTCATCCCTATCTTTTCTATGGCCTTGTCTATTGCACTTTTAAAGCGTTCTTGCCGCACGGGTTTCATCAGGTAATCCATGGCACTTACTTCAAAAGCCTGTACCGCATAATTGTCGAAAGCTGTTACAAAGATCACCTCCGGTACATGCATCAGATTTTCCAGCAGATCGAAACCCGAACGGCCAGGCATCTGTATATCCAGAAAGATCAGGTCGGGTTTTAAAAGTCCGATTAGCTTTTCGGCTTCATCAGCATTGGCCGCCTCGCCTAATACCCTCAGCTGCGGATAGTTTTTTAACATCCTGATCAGCTCCTGTCTTGCCCCGCGCTCATCGTCGATTATTAATGTTCTAATGTTGCTCATCTGATCGGAATTTTAATTTCGGCGCAAACCTTTTGATCCGCTTCATACAGGTTGAAAGATGCGCGGTGCTGGTAACTGAGATCAAGCCTTTCTTTTAAATTTTTAAGCCCTATGCCTGCAACTGTTTTATCCTGTTTCAATTTACCGGGGCTTAAAACATAAATACTTACAATTCCACCCTGTTCATTAATGATCACTTCAATCTTTCCTCCTTGCTTTTCTAATGCAATCCCATGTTTTACTGCATTTTCGACCAATGTTTGAATGCAAAGGCGTGGCACCATTAGCGCTGATAGCGAAATATCGACATCCAACTCATATTGCAATCTTTCTTCCATTCTCAGCCCTTCAAGCTCCAGGTAATCTCTCACCAGGCCTACTTCTTCATTTAACCTGATGAGCATGGTGTTTCCTTTATACAATCCACTACGCAGCAATTCGCCCAACAGATCAATGGCCCTGCCTGCAGCATCGGGGCGGGTATATACCAAAGACTTTATATTGTTAAGTGCATTGAATAAAAAATGGGGATTGAGCTGAGCGGAAAGATTATCGAGCTGCGATTGTTTAAAACTAAGCTCTAACCTTGCATTTTCTACTGATAGGCGCATTTCTCTTTTTGCATAGTGGTAAAGATGATAGGCTAAAAGCCATATGGCCATTAAGCGGGTACCGGCAACAAAAAGGCCTATCGCATTTGCATTAAAAAAATCAGCGAACGATTGCAGGGGATGGCTTAGAAACAGCAGCTTCACCAGGTACAACTTACTCACGGTAACGAGGGCATAAAAAATACCCATCACCGGAGTAACGATCAGCATCCGCCAGATCAGTTTCTCAAGCGTCAGATCCTGCCAATGCTTTCTTTTTGCAAAATTACGGTACAGGTGGGTAATTAAAATATACATCGCCACATCTAAAACAAACTGCACAACCGCCAGATCGAATCTAAAACTACGTGCATCCATCGCACCTTGAAATGTCCAATACAAAGCAGCCACCGACCAACCGATTAGCTGACATTTCCAATAAAGTGATATGTAGGGTTTCTTTTTCAAAATTTTCTGCGCTAAACAAAGCAACGAAAACAAATTTTAAGAAAAAAGATAAAGTACAGGAACGCAGGCTTTTGGGGGACGAGCGATTTTTAGTCCGAAGTTTATTGTCGAAAAGAAACAAAACATGTCTTTGTACGCTCCGCGTTGATCTTTTAAACCTGTGAGGATAATAGTTAAAAAGGCATTAAAAAATCTATAGGAGGTGATGCAAAATGATCAATATTGTGTAGCGTATCCCGGTATCTTTACGTTTTATAAGTGGATCATTAATCTAAAAAACCACAAACCCATGAAAAACCTCTTTATTTTATTAATTGCGCTTGCATTTGTTTCCTGTAAAAAATCGGAAAGATATGGCCCGCTGAACTTAAAAAACGGACAGGAAGTGGAATTACTGGTAAGCCCCCGTTACGGTGCAGATAATGACCCGCTGTTAAAACTACCCGACAATGTAGCTGCAGGCGCCTCGCTCTGGGGTTTTGATCAGCGTGAGCCTGGTTATACTTACCGTATTAAAGCGAGGTTTAACCGTGATAAAGAGCCCCTTCAAGACGGACCTGAATACTACTTTATTTTCGAAAAAATCCTTAGTAAGGAGCAGTATAAAGGAACTGAATCGTTCACGGTGCAACTCATTACGAACTATGTTGTTGGAGGGCCAGCTATCAGGCTAAGCAAAACAGGAACCGATTATTATATGATCCCCGATAAATTACAGCTCACTTATGCTAACAGTACCGTTCAGAGCCAGCTCGAAGAAATTTGGCTGAATGCACAGGAAATCCGTGCTAACTGGCAAAAAGGACAACGACCAAAATGGAAGGGCATTAAAGCTACGGTGGTACACGATCCGCAGAAGTTTGGTAAAGCCTACCTGGTACAACAGATACAATTTACTGATTAATGGAAAATATGGTTATAAAAGACGATTTTAAGTCTTTTGGTCTGCATAGGCAACATTATAAAGATGATTTGGCTTTAGATAGATTACATTATTTTGAAAATCGAAAACCGTATTGAATCTTTTTAAAATATCGTTTCCTAAGTAATGAACGTTAACACCCGGCATGGGTTTATTCTGTTGCATCACCTGAGCTGGCACATTTTTTAGTTCGAAATTACCAATTTTCAAACTTTCAAGTTTTACCGTGGTTACCGGCACTTCGTTACCTTTTATCCCACGCATAATTACCTTTTTGATGACTTCCATTTTTTCGGTCGGGAACTTCATTTCCTGCAGCAAATCGTTATCGAGCATAGCTGTACGCTGGTAACCCAAATCGAAGAAAAACAGGCTTTTGTTTGTGGTTCCGCCCTGCGAAATTTCACTTTCTATAAAAGGCTTATTTTTGATGTAGGTGATCTTAAACCTGGCGTATTGTTTATCCTGCAAAATCTGCTTTGGCATGGCAGAATGTACCATCATTTTATTCTGATCATAATCTAAGGCCACAATCATACCGTCGAATATATCCCATCCTACCAGGCCATCAACTCCATTACCTGCCAGTTCAATATCATAAATTTTGCTTTTGTAGGTATGGTTTCCAATTTTTATTCCATAATCTGTATGGTAGAGCTTTGGGTTCGATTTCACTTTTTTTGCCAGTGCAGCGCTGGTAAAATCGATGTCATTTGCCCCCGAATCAAAATTCATTAACAGCGAATCGGTGCCATTAAAAACAACCGGCAGGAAATTCGTATTGTATTTATTCACAAAGAAAGGGATCGAATCGTGGATTTCAGGGAATACTTTACTGAAGTTTTTTAGCGCAGGAGCCGTAATTTGGGTAAAGCACGAATCTTTTCCATTTAATAAAACAATAAACTCTTTTTTCTGCCCGGGCTTGATGTTAAAAACGATCGAATCAACGTCGGTTTTGAATTTTATGCTTTTAGATTTTGTGAACTTCCCGATTGTAAAAACATCTGGTTTTATTTTGGGATTGATGTACCAGCCAGATACCGCATTATCCTGCTCGTAAATCCTTGCCTGACTGGCACTTGCTTTTACAACTGGTAATTGATGTTGAGCTAAAACAGAAAAGGGAATCAAGAGGGTTAAAATGGGCAATATTCGTTTCATGAGCATTAATGGGTTTAGGGCTTGCGAGGAATTAACATATAATGGCTACCATCGGAAACCTGAACTAAAGATAAAAAGAATTACAAAGCATTGTAACATCTTATGCATTTAATTTTTGAGTAATTGTGCTGAACCGGAGGGCTCAAAACGGATAGTGATCAAAGTCGCGTTTTACCCCTTAACTTGTCGTTTTTGCACGTTAGCAGCTATAACTAAGGGCTGTATCTTTGGATAAACTAAATAAGAAAACGAATATGGCAACTCAAATTTTTGTAAACCTGGCTGTTAGCGATCTTAACAGATCAGTAGAATTTTTTAACAAACTGGGTTATACTTTTAACCCACAATTTACAGACGAAAAAGCAGCCTGTATGATTATTAGCGATACCATTTATGTTATGCTGCTCACCAGGACCTTTTTCCAAACTTTTACCCAAAAAGAAATTATTGATGCGCATAAAGCTATAGAAACCTCCATTGCCATATCGGCCGAAAGTAAAGATGAGGTTAATGCCATGGTAGATAAAGCTGTGGCTGCAGGTGCAACAATACCCAATCCGGCCAGCGATTATGGCTTCATGTATCAGCATAGTTTTGATGACCTTGATGGCCACCATTGGGAATATGTATGGATGGATCCGAATGGCGTGCCTGAGCACCAGGGCTAATAACAGCTAATTCGGCAAAAGACAGGTAAACGCTTATGGCCAAAGCAATAGATATGGTAAATTGGGCAAGTAACGGATTTTTCGTACTTGCCCGTTTTATTAATTTCTTTGTTACCAGAAGGCCTTTAATTTATTCTAGCTCCTGATCTCCCGCCTCATAAACAGATAATAGGCCAGGGCAAAACAGGCAATGCTACAGGCAATCATTCCGCTGAGCTGCGGCCATACAATCATCAGGCTTTCTTTTAAAGGCAGTGGTGAAGGTATTGCTCCCGAGAGCTGCTCCATACTCATCGGCCCCAGGCTTCTTATCGAAGGCATGAGCAGTGTGGTTGCGGCATCGCTATAAAGCTGGTTGGGCGCAATGCGAAGGATATCAAGAATGAGTTCATTGTATTTCATGATCTGCCCCTGAGTAAGATAAGCCGGATCGGGCATAAAAGCCCTGATGATGAGGTTCACCAAAATCGGGTAAAAAACCGTAAAGAAAAGCCATACACCAAGGGCACTCAATGCCGAAGTGGCTGCCTGCCGAAAAACAATAGACAATAATATAGAAAGGCTCAGGTAAAAGGCCACATACAGTATGGTGGTGAAAGCGAAGCCCAGTATCCGCATCAGTTCCTGCGGTTCTATCCTTACCCCGGTGATCAGAAGCCCGCCACCGATCATCAGCAGGGTAAGCGAAAGAAATAGGGTGCTGATAATCAGCATCGCACTGTAGAATTTGGCTAAAAGAATATTATCCCGATAAATGGGTTGCGCCAGCAACCTGGTTAATGTACCGCTATTATGCTCGGCATTTATGGCATCAAAGCCCATGCTGATGCCCAGTAAGGGTGCCAAAAAACTGAGCAGGATATGGAAAGGGGGCATAGAACCATCTGTATTACTGAGCAGTTTCAGGTATAGGAAAGCATGGTCGGGATCTGCCGTATTGGTAAATACATTTTTAATATTGCCCATCGATATGTAAAGCGATGCTGTAAAAGTTAAAATTACCAAGGCGAGCAGCAAAATGAAACGCCAGCTCCGCACATGGTCGGCAATTTCTTTATGCACCATTACCTTAAAAGGACTTTTTTGCTTCAGGTTATTTTCGTTTGCCGCGGCCGAATAGGTTGTTGCGGATACTTCTTTCATGATCTGTAGTTTTGTTAGGACTGCTTTCAAAATATTTCTGATAGATCTCATCGAGACCGTACTCTTTTTGGGTAACACGCAGGATATCTTCCCCACGCTCAATAAGGATACGGATGAGTCGCGGAGTAATGTTTTCTTTACTGCTAAAGGTCAGCAAGTCGCCTGATATGCTGAGGGTGGTAATGCCTGGCCATTGAGAGAATTCTTCCCTCAGCGCAGTGGCATCTGCCGGAGCCTGGGTCAGCTGGATTACCGTCTGTATCCCTGCGTTTCCGAAAAGTTCTTCCGTAAGTGTTGCCTGGTTGCCTTGTGCCAATAGTTTTCCGTTCACAAATATCCCCACCCTGTCGCAAACCTGCTGTACATGATGAAGGTGGTGCGAAGACAATAACACGGTTAAACCCTGCTCTTCCCTTAAACTTTTAATCAGTTCCAGAAATTCCCTCACCCCTGTCGGATCAATACCGAGTGTAGGCTCGTCCAAAATAATCACTTCCGGATTTTTAATGAGCACTTCTGCAAGTCCCAAACGTTGTTTCATCCCCCTTGAATAGCTGGAAGTACGTTTATGTGCAGCATCCTTTAGTCCAACTATATCCAGCACGGCAAGCGCATGCGCTGCTATTCCCTGCTCTCCGAGTCCATTAAGCCTGCCGATATACAGCAGGTTTTCAAGCGCGCTGAGCTGTGGGTAAAAGCCAACATTATCGGGCATATAACCAACTTTCTGCTTCACTGCAATCGGGTTACGGGTAGCGTTGTAACCACAAACCGTCGCCGTGCCATTGTCGGGCTCGGTAAGTCCAAGCATCATCAGTATTGTGGTGGTTTTACCTGCACCATTCGGACCAAGCAGGCCGAATATCTCTCCCGGGTAAATGTCGAGGTTTAATCCATCAACGGCTTTATGGGTACCATAGTTTTTCTCCAGGCCCTTCAAATTTATGATCGGTTCCATCTTTTCTTCAATAAGATTTGCTGAACGATGGATTATCTTCTGCCGTATTTGCGGATGAGCACATATACCGCTGCAATGGCGATAAGGATTACTAAAATGCCAATCCATCCCGATAACAGCGAGGTTTTGACAAAAATGCGGAACGCGGCCTGGCCATTGGCATTATTGCCACTCAGGCTAAAAGTTGCGCCGTAATCTCCTGCAATGGTTTTATCGGGCACTTTAAGCGAAGCCTTTACAATGGCCTTTTTGCCTCCCTCCAGCTTAGTAATTTTGCTCGGCTCGAAACTTGCCTCCCAGCCGGTGGGTAACTGAGCCGTAACTTCAAGATCGTTTAACGGAAGTGTTCCCGTATTGCGCACCTCGAGTTCAATTTCCTTGTGTGCACCTGAAGTTACCTCTTCGCTAAGCCTTCCACTCGGGGTACTGATGGTGCTGCCATAACTTCCTTTAACAACCGCTTCGAGTTGTAGCGAAAGTGATTGCGTTGCCGATACTGCCTTAAACGGAATGAGGTATTTCTTAGCGGGGGCAGTATTACTTGCGGTAATTTCTACCGCAATTTCCTGGGTTTTTCCGGCCTCGAGGTTCACCGAGGTGACCTGGCTGCCCTCAACCCGGTAGCTTGCCTGCCATCCAACGGGCAGATCGGCTTTAAGTTCGTAAAGCTGCTGTGATGAAGTTCCATTGTGGAGCGATACCGAAAAGCGGAAAGGCTCATTCGTTGCAGACTCAATATTGATCAGCTTTGCGGTTAAACCGGAAGGGCCTTTCAGCACATTTGTTTGTTGTGCATCTGCAGGAAATGCTGCAGAAATGATGGTTAATAATAAAAGAGCGCCGACTATTTTTTTGCGCCAGTTGTTGAGTAATGATTTTTTCGACATAATCTAAACCAAAAATTTTAATAATTGCTCTAAAAAATGTTTTCTGGATTGTTTATCTGATTAGATTTCAAAACAAAAAAATGAAAAGTTTTTTTCAAAACTCCTTAACATTTTTTAACATTTCAGGTTTATTTCGTGAAAAACCAGTGGTGGGGAATGGTAAGCGCAAGAGTTCACCCGACAATAAAAACTCAGGGAATCTACATTTTCTTGTCCTTTAAATAATGTACTCCAAAACTTCAGCCATCGAACACAGGCTTTACCATTCACTTAAGCTTTCACTATTAGTCAGTGTGCCAACGCTCACATTCCCCTCATCACCATTTTTTATTTATTTTTCTTTTTATTTCGATTTAGTTGAGCCTGGAGTAAATTAATCCGCTTGTCTTGTTGTAAAAGCTTTTCATTTTGCTTGATGATGGATTTATTCTGCTCAATAAGGTGAAGTGTAAGTTCTTCGATCTTCTTTACCAGGGTATTATTAAGCTCACCTAGAGCAATTCCCTCTTTCTGAACCTCAAGTGCTGAAGGGATTTCAGGTAAATGCCCATTGGTATTGATATATTTTTCTACTTCAGGTAAAGGTGTAAGCGAATATTCTTTCTGAAAAACATAATCGGGCCAGTTAGTGGCTTCTACCTTGATTTCTTTGGCGCGGATGTTTCCATTGACGGAGAGTTTTTCTTTAGGAACAAGTGTTCCTATTCCTACATTGCCCTGCGCATTCCAAATGCCATTTGGTAAACCTATATTTGCACTTCCCCAGCCACCATCGTAACCTAACTGAATAGTTCCATTCCCTGCCCTGATAAAATCAACCCTGCTTCCCGAATCATGGAAGGCTACAGTACTGTAATCCTTTGCATTGAGCAATAAAGTAGAATTAGGAACCCAATCTGCCTGTGTAGGATTAGAATCTTCGGTGATACTTCCAATACTAATATGCCCATCAGCATTTGTGACTACCGAGTTGGTTCCTACAACTATGGCCCCACCATTAACTTGTAATTTTGCTTGTGGTAATGAAATTCCAATACCAACATTTCCTTTAATATAAGTATTGCCAGAACCTCCTTCAATGGTTAAAAGCGGTTGAAGACCTGTTGACCAAAAACTAAACTGACGACTTTCGTGCATGTGTATCCCAAAGCCGCTCCTAGCAACACCATTTGAAGCTGGTGGGGTTTTAATAAGTCCTTCATCCCAACCTGCGGGGATGTCCCGCTGCCAAATAACCTTAGGCCATTCAAAATTTTCTAAATTGGTAAAATCTCCGAGTACTTGCTGGGAAAAAACTGCGGAAGAGCAGCTCATAAATACTAGTATTAACGATAAAAATTTAATTCTCATGGTTTGATTTAGTCTATAATTAATGTCCAAGTTATCATATACCCCAAAAAGGAGAGAAATCTTTTTGATGAACAGGCGTTTTTGAGGTAATATTCTGGGCTTTTGGAGTAACGAACTAATTTACCGACATATTTTTTTAAAAAAATTTTTAAGTTCAAATCAAAAAAATAAGGCATTCTGATTACACCTGATTTTTCAATAATTAGAGTTATACCTAGAATGCATCACTTATTTTTTGCAGAGGATTTCTCCTGAAGTGCTTTAATCACTTTCCCTTGCTCATTAAGTTGTTTTTGTTGCTCGATTAAATGAAGTGTAAGTTCTTCCATTTTCTTTAACAATAACTTATTCATTTCACCCAAGGCAATTCCATTAACCTCTACTTCCTTTGCCGTAGGCATTTCTGGCAGGTGTTTATTGCTTTTAATGTAATTTTCCAGTTCTTTCAGCGTACCAACCTTATAATCTTCTTCAAAAACATAATCGGGCCAATTAGTAGCTTCTACCTTGATTTCTTTCGCACGGATGTTACCATTAACGGAAAGGCGTTCCCTGGGCGTTAAGGTTCCAATACCAACATTTCCATTAGAGTTGATCGCCATTGCAGTTACCTTACTGTCGGCTATACCAACATCACCATGTACATTGAAATTAAGCCCCATATTCCGTATTCCCGGATAGCCCGTCGCAGCAGGGAATCCCCCACAACAGATCCAATCTGGTGTTGATTCAATCGAAGCACCAAAATAACCGGGCAGTATATCACGAAATCCAGGAAAATATATCCCCTTCGTATCGTTAGAATTATTATAGTCTCCAAGCATAATTCTTTCATCTCCCCCGGCAATGTGTAAACGACTATGGGGACTTGATGTACCAAGGCCAAGGTTTCCTCCCACATCCATAAACATTCTGGGCTGCCCCTGAGCAAAAAACCTTATTCCAGAATATCCCGAAAAATAGGCCATTGGCGGCATATTTGGCGATTCATAATACCATCCTAAGCCATAATGCGAAACCGTATTTCCCATAAAATTAAAAGCATCAGGTGGATTGTGGGCTATGGCAAACTGATTTACATTGGCTGGTGTTTGGCCAAAGGTTTTTGTTGTTGTAATGCAAAATATTAAGCAAATTATTGCACAGGCATTTGCTACCTTATTGATAAAAGTTTTCATTAGCGCGTTCATTTAGTATTAAATTTATTTTTTAACTGATTTTTTTAAGTTGTTTTATTAATTATACTGTTAGAAAGTAACATACCAGACTAGAGTTAAATTACGTATCCAAATTATACGTCTACTAAACTAAATCAAAAAAAAGAAATAGTTAAATCTTTTTGACGAATGCTACTTTTCGAGTGATATTCTATGGCTATTTCTTGATAAACTGATTTTGGCGATTCGTAAAACGTCAATAATCCAAATAATAAATATGCGGGTTTTCTTCTCCGCAATTTGCAGCCAGATCTGAATTTATTTGATTTTTCTTTGACTAAAGAGATTTAATGTTACAAATCAATTTTAAGCTTAAGACTATATGCAGGGGGGATAAGGAAATATGCCCGAAATCAAAATTAAACAATACTTCTATAATGTTCCTCTCGGCGTTACAAATATGCCAATAATTGAGATTAACAACATAACAAGAGCAATTCCCCCAAAAGCGTAAAAGCGCCAGTTAGAATATTTATAACCTATCCAGAGGCTATAAAGAAGTAATAAAGCTATACTTATTAGCATAACGATATTCCAAGCTACAAGCAAATTCTGGATTGTTTTGACATTATTTGTTAGATTATGCAGGATTTTATTTCTATATGTGATCGTTAACAGAAACAAAAATATTGAAATGCAAAAATTTAACTTATAAAACATATTAATAGCCCATTAATGTTATTTATGTTTAACCAGTATAAAATCACCTCTGTAACCTTTTCCACTCATAAAAATAGTATCCTGATTAATCTTTTTTATCTTAAAAAGACAAACGTCACAAATCTTAAAGGTACTGTCTTTTTCATCAAAGCTCCACGTACCCTTACCTGGACTTTCTAGACTTAACAATGATGGGCTACCTTTTTTATTTTCATCTGTTGAAGAAAGTGATTGAGACGAGCCATCACTATAAAAAATCCATTGAAGTGTACTAAAAGAATATTTCCCGTCATCAAGCCGTTCTTTTTGTATCCAATAACTATCACCATTATGATATTCCAGAATCTTTAATATATCATTTTTTCTTTTGCAACAAAAAAAAGATATAATCATTACATATAATATTATTCTTTTCATTTATTTGGAAGGAGGTTTTAGAATTTTTACAGATACTCTATATTCATAACCTTTAAAGATATAGGATAACCGCTGTTAGAAACAACGTTATTTCTTATTCTACATTCTGGTCATAGCGTCTCGCCAAGACCAGATGGGGATTACTCAACTCACCAAACTACATTCTCGGACCTAGGAGGCAATCAAACCCAGGTTTCTTAAACTTGGACTCCTACATAAGTAATAAAGCCCGGCAATTTTTAGACCGCCGGGCTTTGTTGGTGAGTTACATTTTAGTCTTAGCGAAACGCTAACGCCAGTTAGGGTACCAGTATAGACTGGCAATAGAGAACCGGCCAAACAGACGATGGACCAGCGGGTAACCCCATGATACTTCTCAACCATTGGATCCACCACACTCCTATCACCGCTACTACTCTTGATTATCGACTATCATGGTCATTGTTTCATATATTTCTAGGAGAAATGGACTCGATTTTTTTTTACTATAAATATCTTCGTAAACATAGGTAAAAAACTCAACTGGTCGATTACGCATTTTTAAATAGGGGTTCCATGTTTTACCGTCTGAGCTTAATACCATTTCCCATTGTGTCTTTTTCTTATTTATCAAAACCTCACCAATAACGGCTATAAAATTTATCATATGCTTTTTACTAAATTCAGATATGTTGGGAACTTTTTTAAGTTTATCATCTAAATCTCTTAGTAGCTTTTCATTAGCTTCAAGATAGTTAACGGAAAGGGTATCTGCTAATTCTCTTATTAAAACATCGGTTTGACGAGGAAAGTCTTTACCAAATGGGTTTTTATTAGATAGAATCTCCATTCCATTAGAAGACTTATGATCAGCTAGTACTTTTTCAACATCACCAACATTATCAAAAAGCATATAATACCCCTCGTTACCAGCAATAACTTCACTATTATTTAGCTGATAAACTTCAGCCCCGAATTGCACTTTAAACTTTGCTATTGGACCATCTGCTCCATTTCTCAGCTTAATAAATTCTATATTGCTAATCGATTTACATTTAACAAATGTCCCGTCGCTTAATTCAATATTATCCATTTTTTCAGTTTTATTTTTCAGTTTACAAGACGATAATACAAAAAAACAGAATAATATTATCAATAAAATATTTGGTCTTATCATTTCTGTTACCATTTAGTTTCTGTCGATTGTCCTGCTCCTTTAGGAACATGTATAGTTGCTTTTCCCGTATTATTAAAGTTTAGTGAAATTGCTCCGGGAGCTACCCGAATTCTTGAAGCGTCTTCTGTATCTTGTTGGGTTATCCTTTGATATAATTTCACATTTTTAGAAGTAGCATAGTCAATTAAATCTGCTCCAATACTAGCATTTGAAGGGGTTATTAATGTAAGAATTGCAGCGCCATAATCCGAGGCTTTAATATTAGCATCAAATTTCCCATCAACATAGCCACCTTTCATGTTACCAAGAACATCTATCATTCCTTTCAATTGTCCAGGGTTATTTGGATCATTTAATGATACATTTGATTTAAACTTAACATCTGTAAAAGCAGCTTGTGGGAAATAGGTCATTTGGGTTTCTATATTTCTTGGATTACCTACATCAATGGATCTTACACCGCTACCTCCAACCACATCAGGAATTACTTTCGGCCCAAATGCAGACGGACTAAAAGATTTTGTATTTTTGTTTTCACCCAATGAATTTAGCACTGCATTTTCATAAACCCTTCCTACCTTAGTAATACCTATACCGCCTGAATTGAAAACACCATTCCTTGCTCCTGTTTTAACAAAACTGTTCGTTGTATTTGATGTAAATTTTCTAAATAGGGCGTCATATAGTAAAACTATTGGATCGGGGTACATTCCGTCAGGATCAGTGTGTGAAATAGGATTATCAAAGCCATAATTATACGGCGACCATCTCCTACCTTTCTCAGCAAGCGGATCAATCACATTCCACCTGCCAATCATCGGGTCATAGAACCTTGCTCCATAGTCATACTGTCCTAGCCCATCTTGCAACTCCTTTCCATTGTAAAGGTAATTATTTTTATCTCCAAATAAATATCCTCCCGGTTTTACAAGCCCGAATGCATAATATTCATTTTCTTGCACTACCCTTGCCACATTGTTCCCCTGATCATCTATGGTTACCCTCACATTCCCTAAGTGATCACTTAAATTATGCTCGTAGCTATAGTTTTGGGTATTTCCAATTCTTACTGCTCTTCCTGTTTCAGTGGTTATAAACTTTATAGCCTCATCCTCATAGTGAATTCCATCCACATAATCTCTATTTACGCCTCCCATAAACGATTTCAATTTAGCACCAAGGGCGTCATAAGTATAATTGGCTGTCGCTGCTCCGGAGATTGATACCGGAAGATTTAAATGATTATAGCTCCAGCTAGTTGTGCCCCCTTTGGTGCCATCACTAAGCATATTACCATTAAGATCATAACTATAATTTCCATTTAGTGCACCATTAACATGATCCAGTATATTGCTTTGATTCATGTTTTGATAGGTGTAAATTATAGGATTACCATTACCAGCTCTTTCAAGACTGGTGATATTGCCCATCACGTCATAGGTAATAACCTCGTTTAGTAAGTTTCCGTTACTGTGTACTGCATTAGTAAGCCTGTTAAGATTATCATATGTATACTTAAAATATTGCGAACCGCTGTGGTCGCCGTTGTAACGTTGTGCCGAAATGTTACCATTGTAATTAGCCTGTGGCGCATTGGGTATATCTGCTAAATCGGCATTGGTGTATTTAAGTTCTTCTTTAAATTTCCCAGATTCTGCTTTATTTAGCCAGCCACGTTCATTGTAAGTAAATTTTGTACTTTGTAAGAATGAGTCGTCAATAATACTGGCCTTAAATACTGATCCCTCTTTGGCAATAAAACCATCGCTTAATGTAATACTTTTACTTGCAGTAACAATCCGGCTTTGCCCGGGTTCTACGGTATCGGCTGCATCAAGAACAACATGCTGTACAAGAGATTGCTGGTTAACATTTTTTCTGTAAATATTCTTTGTTTTCAACTGTCCGATCTCATCATATTCGAGCATATTCAAAACAACTTGTCCCTGTTTATTTATATTTTGCTTAGTGCTGATCTTTCTGCCCACATGATCGTAGGTATAAACATCTTCGATAGTTGTAGTTATCCCTTTAGCATTATGCGTTCGGGTACTGGAAACAAGTTCACCAGCAAAGTTATATTCATTATCTACCTGATCGGTTCCACCCAAATGATTTGTAGCTTTTGTTTGAATTATACGCCCCTCTATATCATAATAATTTACGGTCAGATCCATGGCATTAGTGCCTAGATTTTTTACTTTTGATCCTGTTAATAAACTCTTTATACGCTCACCAGAAACCTGATCTCCTGAAGCTCCTCCAAAATTATTGTCCGGAAAAGCATAGTCATCATAATAATTCACCGTCAATACATCTAAGCCTGACTGAGGAAATGAAAGGTTATTGTAATCTGCCCCTGATAGACGGGTTTCATACAAAACAGTATCATTTACCAAATCAGTCTGCAACTGACTTGCTGTTCTGGTATCTGTATAAAGTCCCGTAATTACGATCCTGCCAAAAGCATCGTATTTTGTGCATAAATATTGATTTTTTTCCTTTTGATTCGCATCCTGGGTCATTATCAACTGGTCGAGTTTATTGTATACCATATATTCCCAACCTTTACCTGGTATTTTTTTCTCTATTAAACGTTGTAGACCATCATAATGGTAACCATAAATAAAGTCTTTGAAAACAGGAAGCGTTTCATTAAAGTTATCTACCATGCTTTGTCCATTCTCATTTACCGCAGGAGGTAATACATATCGCAAATTTCCTAAATCATCATAAGCATAATAGGTATCCAAACTGGTCGCATTATCTTTCCAGCTACGCTTCAATACTATTTTACCATCGAAATCCTTAAACTCCTCAGTCGTATTTTCATGTCCGCCTATCCAATTTTCATTCTTGATTATCGATTTATATAATTTACCCTCCTCATAAAAAGTTGTCCCAGTGGCTCCATTATTATTGACCCGCCAAAAGCGAACTTCATTTGTTCTATTGGCACCATATTCCATTTTTATGGGGTGGCCCGATGTAGGTTGCCAATCATCACCGGGAGCCCCTTGCTGTTCTATCCTATTTAAAGGGCTTGGTTCGAAGATACTTATACTAAATGGGCTTGAGGTTGATTTTATACTTGACATGCTGCTTTGGTTAACGTAAAAATCCAATTGGGCAGGAAGTGCATCCGTCCTAAAAGCTCCATTATTACTAGTTTTACTGTATGGCTGATATTTTATATTTTCTCTGCCGAAAGCGTCATAGGTTATGGGCTGGATAATATCATTTTTACCCGGACTGCCCATTATAGATGCTGTTTGCCAAGGCCTGCCTAAGCCGTCAAAATATTTAACACTTTGATTTTCGTCTTCTACCTGTCTTATATTGCCTATATTATCCTGGCTTACACCTGGTTGTTTAAATGTTCTGGTTAATATAAAATTTTTATCTCTACTTAAGTTTTCAGTAGCTCTACCTGCTATATTTCTCCTTGAAACTTGAATTTTTAACTCTCCAACATAAGTACCATTATCGTATTGTTTTGTTGCTCTAATCGTATGGCTTCCATTTGTTAAACTGCTTAAATCTATTGAAGTAGCAGGAATATTGTCTAATGTAAAAGTAACTCCTGTGATTTCTGAACTAAAAAAAGTCGAAATTGAAATAATGCCTGAGCCGTCCGTGATTTCCTGTAGTCTATCAATACCAACAAAATCTGGGGCCTCAACTTTTATAGTAAAGGTATTATATACATGGGCATCATAAGGCGTAGTGGTATGATTATTTGGTTTTCTTCCTGAGAAAGTAACAAATTGATAAACAAGAACTGTTTTTCCATTAAGCAAACGTTGCGGCACATATGAAAGAGAGCCATCACCTGCAAAAAAATTATTGGACTGACTGTTGCCCCAATCTTTAAATGCATACCAGGCATTTCTATCACTATACCTACTTCCGCTACCTTGATACCTTCTACCCATGGTTTGGAAAATTGCAGTAGGTCCGACTTCCTGACCTGGAGATACGTAAATTACTTTATTATTGTATTTAGGCACCTCATCCCAAAAATATGGCCCTAAATCACTACTCATGTAGAACATCCCATCTGGAGGCAATGTTACTTGTCCTTTAGAGAGAAAAGGTATCAAAATCAAAAATAAAGCAATATATTTTATTGTAATGTTTGTAAATTTCATAAATGATGACTTAGAGTATAATTAATCAGCAAAAATATTTTAGTTAGTTATTCTGATACTGAAAGGGCGGGTTGGAATACTTAGCTGGTTACAATCAACCATTTGTCCCGCATAGTTATAACAATAACTTTTAATAATATTCTTATGCTGATCTTTCACATAAGCCAGTCTTTGAAAACTATCATATTCATAATAAGTACTCAATCCCTTAATATCTGTCATACTTAGCATTCCTACTAATGGTTTGTGTGTATAGGAGATCATTTGAGTGTAAGGGAGAGTGCTTTTTAGAGGTGCTAAAAAGGAATCTACCGCAATTTTATCAGGATTAACATTGCTGGCAAAAGAAGAAAGAGCATTGTCTCCTCCTAATGCTGATTTAATAGTTGAAAAGTCATTACCAAAAATTTTGGCAATTGGATACTGAGATTTATAACTCCATAAATAAACCTCCCTTAAAGCAGAACTTCCATCTTGCTTCTCTAAAACATTTCCAAAAGCATCGTACTTAAAAAAACTTACTTTAGTTTGTATTGGACCAGATCCAATCTGTGTTTCAACACTCTTAGGATATATCCCACCAGAATCAAATTGATCGAAATTAGTGCGAATCAATTTGGTTTGTATATTATTTACACTATATGTTTCTTCAACAACAGGCGATATTAAATTTCGGTTTACCATTTCCTGGCAAATACTTGAGGAAGGGAAATCATATGGATATTTATAATCAACTGAACTGGTTTCGTTATTACTATTTAAAGTAGTCTCCTTCTTTATCAATTTAGAATTAATATCATATTCCATATTTTTGATGCTTGATACCATCTTCCCGGAATAGAAGCTGTTCGTTGTTACACTGATTAGCTGAGGATTGTGTATATATACATTATTTGTATAGTTGCTGTTCAAAAATATATAATTGCTAAACATAAGCATGTCTCCAGAGGGAAAGGAAAAAGGAAATGGAGGCAGAAATGAAATTGAGGTTAAATGAGCATCGTTACTATAATCGTACAGGTAATTTTTTTCGTACAATTCATTTCGGTCGTTACTAAAGTATTCCTCTTTTTTTAATAAGCCATTTCTTAAGGTATAAAAGTTGTTTATTTCCTGAGGGTCCCACCCGTTACTGATTGGAGCAGCTGGTATTGTGATGCTGTCATCATTTTCATAATATGATGTTTTAAACCCATTTCCCACCATCTCCTCTGTAACCTCGCTGTATGCGACTAAATTTCCATCATGACCAATTTTCGTAAAATCTGGTCTTAATTGAAAATCCCAGACCCACTCACTTGCATTCTTTAGATAGTTTTCTATAGTATTTGTCTTCCATCTCTGTATACCGCTAGACAAAATACCATTTAATGAAAAATTCTTTACATAATGATATTTTTTTTGTGTCAAGACCTGATCGGCATCACCATATTCCGTAATACTCTTCAGCCTTATCCCACCGGAAATGTTATTTGATGAAAGTTGTTCAATCTGACGATTATCATAATTTAAAATAGAAGAACTAACGTTCGGTTCATACTCAAATTTTTGATATCCTTTAGTTTCGAAGATTATTTTTTCAAGGATTTCAGCCGTACTATAATTAAAGTTTGGTTGCTTTGAATTTATGAAGTCTGAATTAATTTTATTGTATGTATAATTCTTGGCTTCAACAGAATAATCAAAGAAATTGTTCCCATTATAAAGTCCCCAAAAATCATCTTTTTTAGAAGTATACTCAGGTAAATTCGTAGGATTATACTCGAATTGAAAAATATTTCTTGGGTTACCGAGATAATCGGATTTAGAGATTGAGGAAAGTCTTAAACGTTTATCTGTCTCATCTCTATAATTAAACAAACAGGAGTCAATCATGGAATTGTTATATAACTTTGTGATTGATTTCAACGCATATAACTGGGGGCCACGTTTAAGGTCCCCGGTTATTGTCCCATCGGTTAGTCCGGGATAACTACTACATACTTGAAAAGAATGTCCCATAGCTGCATTTACGCCTGTTGACGATTGTTTGTATGCTAAAGTAGAAGCGAAAGTGGTAATACTACCTAATGATGTTGACAGCTGATAATTAAACTTTAATTTGTTCCCTATAGTATCATATATGCTATCCAGTAAACATTGTTTAACTACAGCCTTTCTTGATAAATTTACATCATATCCGTCTGCAAAAGATTCATTGGCACCAATTTTACCCAATATATTAATAAATGCCTTATCAATTATTTGTTCTTTTACATGATAATCCAGGTAAATGCTTTCTCCGTTTGGCATTATAATTTTGGTTAGTTTCCAAGTATTAACGGTTACACCTGGACTAAAAAACTTTACTGTGATTGGTTGATTAGAACTTGCAAGCGGCGATACGTCCTGCGCAGGATAACTGCATTCAATTGCATTCTGCCCTCCAAAAAAGTATTGAATACCTTTGTTATCTATCAATTTAAAATTTGTTATTGCTCTTGGTAAAAATAAATCATTTATAACTGCGCCATCTTTGAGTGTATATTCTACTTTTAATTGAACACCTGATTTACTCTTGAATTTTACACCCCCGTCAGGAGTAAAAAAGAAACTCCCGCTAATTCCATTAAAACTAAAAATAAATTCATCTGGTGCCAGATCTACAATTTTATTATCATAATTAGGCTTAACATAATTATTAATAAAATCCTGTGTATTTCCATTATAATTGTTTAACAAATTACGTAAGTTTAAATAAGAACCATCATAATCTTCAACATCTTCTACCGATTGAATTGGAGGGATATAAACCCCGCTGGAAGTATAATAACCTGCTCTATGTGGTGTATATTTAGTCGCTTTTTTTTCATCAGGATAACCATGTATTATTCTTGTAATCTCACCTCCAAGATTAATGTTCCAGCCAATACCAACAATAGTTGGTCTCTGATCTATTCGTATGCCATTTGACTGGTAAGATAATTCTATCGGAATTTCTAAATTTCTATGATTAAAAGCTATAATTGGTAAATTAACAGCTATACTACCATTGTATTGATTTGAGGTTACATTTACCCCTTTAGTTACAAGCTCAGAACTATTGGGTGATACAGTATTAAATGGATCCGGTATTTTTTGAGAAAATACATTTTGGGAACAAATTAATAATAGAACGAATAATTTAAATAATTTCATAATTGAGGCTTTCTGTTGAGTATTTTTAGGTAATTTGTTAAGAGTTTTAGACATCGTAATTCGATTATTTTTTTTAAATCAAAACCAGCCTTTTATTTAAGTTATCAAATTGTGTTTTCATATTTTTTATAATCTCTTGTTGAGTTTGATTTGTTTGTTTTTCTGTTTTCAATTCTTTATGATTTTTCCCAGAAGATATAATGTTGACTCCCCACTTTTCGAGCAATAATGCCACATTTTTATTCGTTAATTCAAACAATATTCTATCCAGTTTTTTATTAGTATTATACTATCCCTATTAATAGGGAGCGAAACTAGATCAAAAAAAAGAAATTGTTAAATCTTTTTGACGAACGATGCTTTTCGAGTGATATTCTATGCTTATTTCTTGATGAACGTAATTTTAGCCTTTCATAAAAATGCTAAACACTCTTTCATAAAACAGGAAAAATCCTTAATTCTCCTTCCCTACAAGCTGCAATTCCAGGTTAAGCTTATCGCTTTTTTCTTCGCTGCTATTTGCTGTTTTTTTCAACAGTTTGGCATTAGCAATTTTGCCAATTCCGGGGCTTTTGGCTAAAGTATCGAGCAGTTTAACTATATTGAAGTAACTGCCTTTAAAAATGAATTTCTGCGCCACTATACCCCGAGCAATTTCGCTGGTATCTTGTTCTGCGGTGGTGATGTTGGGACTAAAATTGATCTCTACATTTTTAGCAATGGCCATGGCCGATACCGATTGCCATAAGCGGTTTTCACGATCTTCATGCCTTACCTTATAACCTTTTAATACCGATTGGTAAAAAGCGTGTTTGCGCTCCAGTTGAGGAAAAGCGGCATCGGGTTCCTGTCCCGGTTGCTGTGCTGCCTTAAGCTGGTGGTTTAGTGCAACTGCAGAGATGGCCTTCTCGAAAGAAAAAACATAGGCAAGGTAAACTACAATGACCATTAGCAAAACCATGATCACCTTTTTGTTCTTAAGGTTTAGTTTTTCCAGCATATCAATATTGGATCAATAGGTTAAATGCAAAACTTTCTGATTCGGTATCCTGCTGGTAGCGCAAGAGCTTAACTTCCTTTGCCCATTTTTTTTCTTTAAGCAAAAATATCCAGTTGTTTACGGCTGTCAGATTAGCCGTTTCGCCGGCTATCTTTACCGATGCAAGCACATCTTTTGCGCCATTGGTATCTTCTTTTACCTGATCAAATATTATCTCGTTTAAAGTAAGTGCCCTTGGTTTGCTGCTACCAATTTCATTGAGCAAAAAAGCATAACTGTAACCACCGTTCCAGCCGAGTTTTTCCAATAATACTTTTTGGTTGGTAATTTCCTTTTTCAACAGGTCGCTTTGATCTGCAGTTGCCGTAAGTGCTCCTACCTGCTGGTTAAGTTTTACATTTTCTGCATTGTAGTGCGTAAGTGCAAAAAAACTGATGAGCAAAAACCCTAATAGGACAAAAACAAAAATTCCGGCTGTTTTTTTAAGTTTTGAGCGCTCAAGAAAATCTTTAAAACGTTGATCAACCTGCTCGTTTTCAACTTTAATTACAGAAAGCTTGTCATGCAGAAAGAGCTGAAAAGCCAATGCATACGGCACTAAAAGCTTAGATTTAAGTTTGGTATTACCGAGTTTCAGGCTCCCTTTGTCTTCTGTTCCTTCCTGGTAACGATATTCGGTTATGTTCCCTTCTGCAGAGACCTCAAATTGATGCCCGTTAACTGAAAAACCTTCTCTCGCTCCGCTCAATAATTCCCAAATCGAAATAACCGGTAATGCACCAAGGCTCAGCATATAAACATTTAATCCTGATGATTGCAGTTTACCAACAATATCATCAACAAATGTTTGCCTAACAATACTTACCCAGGCTCGGTCGTTAGACAACGTTTCCTGCACATAAAAATCTTTTTGTTCAACTGATGAAAAAGCTGTTCTGAATAAGTCTTTGTTCTCTGTTCCAATACCCTTGATCAGTTTGTGTATAATACCTTTTCCGTTAATGGATAGGGCTACCGGATATTTTCGGGGAATACGTTCCAGTACTTTAACCAAATTACCTTCTATCGTATGGTAATCGGCCGCATCTATATTATCGCCTTTGCGAGTAACTACTGCATAACCGCAGCGATATGTTTCATTCTGCAATAGCGTGAGCTCTATACCCAAAATATGTTCAAAAGTTTCGAACATGCCTAATATAAAATTGTAGGTTTAATAAATACCAGTGTTACTACCTTATTGTTCGATTTTTCCCTGCTGCTGAAAAGCCATTTCAGTATCGGGATTCGCGATAAAATAGGCACACCTGAACCACTCTCGCTGCTTTCGGTACGTTCTAAACCACCCAGTACGATCATATCTTCGTTTTTGGCCCTGATAATAGAACTGAACTTGCTGGTTGATTTTGGTGGTGGTGCATTTAAAGGCGGGTTACCAATAAAATCGGATATGTTTACCTTAATGTTCAGCGTAACCTGGTCATCGCCCGAAACTACCGGTTTGATATCAATTTCGAGATTTGCATTTACCTCTGTAAACTGCTCTGTAACAACTGTTTGCGCATTCAACGAAGGAATTACGTTTTGGGTTTTCTGACTATAAAACCGTGAGCTGCCGATACTTAAATTAGCCGAGTGACCATTTAGGGTTGATAATTTCGGTACCGAGCGGATATCAACATTATTATTGTTCTCTAAGGCGCTGAGTTTAACGTAAAAATTAGGCGTCACCCTGCCCAGATTTACCGAGCCGTTCCTGCCCAGTTTAGCCAGGAAATTGTTAATGGAATTGGCCCCAAAAGTATAATCGATACCGGGCAATATGGTTCCGCCTGTTTTTACACTATCAGAAACCCCTGCAGAGATACCGGTTTTAACGCTTTTACCTTTACGCACATCTACCAATGTTACTTCTATCAGTACCATAGGCACTACCCGGTCTATCTGTTTAATATAATTTTCAATTTCATTTACCTGTGGCGAAGCCCCTGAAAGCAATATTGTATTCTGCTCCCTGAATTCTTTGATCTCCACCCCCCTTTTCCATTCGGCAGGGATCATCATCTGGATGGTATCCAGCGAGCGGTGCTGCAATTGTACAATCCGGTTGGCCCGTAATCCTTCCAGCTTCCGGTCTCCGATCAAATACACCCCGCCATCTTTTTTAAAGGTATATTCTGTTCCCTGTAATAAAGCAGTAAGAAAAGTATCGTAACCGATACCATTTAGTTTGGTACTTACTGTTCCTTTAATATCTGAATAGATAAAATAATTGGCTCCTACCTCATTCGAGGCCGATTTGATCAGGTCTAATATTGGTGTATTTAGCGCATCTACGCTTACCGTGCGGTTGCCTTGGTTATCTTTCCGGCCACTTAAATTAAAGCTTGATGCACCCTGCCCCCCAGCAGTTTTATTGCTTCGTTTTACTGCCGTGGCCTGATCGCCGTTTACATAAAGTTCTTCTCCTTCGCCTAAAGCCTGAAAAATGAATACCCCATCGTTGGTTTTGTTCATTTTAAGTTCATTGGCATAAGCCAGTTTTTCTAAAGCTACCTCAAAGGGAGCCGCAGCAATAAAACCGCTAACTTTTTTACTCATTAAGGCAACAGGAACCACCACATTTTTTTGCGAAAGCTGGCTGATTTTCTTGGCTACCTGGCTTAGGGTATCGTTATTGAGTTCAAAACCCAGGTATTCGTTTGATGCATTGTAATTTACACGAAAATCTTTAGGCGCTACAACCGGTTTAGGTGTCTGCACCTTGGTTACCGACATGATAGAGCCAATGAGGTTAACATCCAGGTCGTATTCTTTGGCAATGAACAGGATCACATTCATCGCTGTTTCGTTACGGAAATTGGTATAAACCTTAAAATTCAGTTGCGGATCGATATTGATGTTCAGGTTATTGGCCTGTGCCAGGGCCCTTAAAAATTCTTGTGCAGAAGCCCCCGACATTGACAGTTGAACAGGTTGGTTTAAGCCCGGTACGGTTACCGCAAGGTTTCTTAGGCGTTCTTCGATGGCTTTTAGCCGTTCCTGGCTGTTAACCTGGGCCGAGGCGGTTAAAACGGATAGATTTAAGACCATAAAGGCCAAACCCATCAATATTTTTAGTAGCGTTCTATTCTTCATTTAGATAGCAAGTAACAAGGGGTAAATTTCTTCGATGGAGGTTAATCCATCGGCAAATAAAGCAAAAGCGTTTTTAGATAATGTACTTATTTTTTTCTCTTCGAGAACAGGCTCAATAGCCATATTCCCTTTTCTGATTTCCTGTGAGAGTTCTGCATCGATCGGGATAACCTCGTAAACCGCTTTACGCCCGCTATACCCTGTATAATAACATTGTGCACAACCGGTAGCAACAAAATGGCTACTTACTGCTTTAGGCGGATTAAACTGCCGTGGGTACCGCCCGGCCTCAAGCGGTTCTTCTTTTTTGCATCGCGGGCAAAGTAACCGTACCAGGCGCTGGGCCACAGTAGTGTTTAGTGTATTGGCGACCAAAAATCCAGGTATGCCCATATCCATTAAGCGCGATACAGTGCCCCAGGCAGAATTGGTATGGATGGTAGATAGTACCAGGTGGCCGGTAAGTGCGGCCCTGATGGCCATATTGGCCGTTTCGGGATCGCGAATCTCCCCTACCATAATCACATCAGGATCCTGCCTTAAAAAAGTACGCAGGGTGGCGGCAAAACCTAATCCGATATTCTCTCTTAATTGCACCTGGTTTACGCCTTCGAGGGTATACTCAATAGGGTCTTCGATGGTGAGGATATTCCGGGTACTTTTATTTAAAAGTTTTAATGTGGCATATAATGTAGTGGTTTTACCCGATCCGGTTGGTCCGCTTATTAAAATAATACCATTAGGCCGCTGTACGCCTTCCATATAGTGTTGCATATCCTGTTCGGATAAGCCCAGGGTATTGAGATCAATATCGGTACTGCTATTGTTTAATAACCTGAGTACAATTTTTTCGCCGTAAAGTGTTGGCAATACCGATACCCTGATATCGAAAGCGGCAAAACGTGCCGAGGTAAACTGGATCCTGCCATCTTGCGGCAAACGCTTTTCAGCAATATCCAGGTTGGCCATAATCTTGATTTTATTGATCAGTGCAGGATAGTCTTTCTTTTCGATCTGGTAACGTTCAATCATCATCCCGTCTATCCTTACCCTTACACGGGCGCGTTTTTCGAAAGTTTCGATATGGATATCACTGCTTTTTAAACGCCTGGCTTCTTCAATCAATACGTTTAAAAAATCATCGTTGGCCGATATAACCGAAACTTCTTTATCCTCACTTTCTGCCGATACATCGCCCAGGTAATATTTGGAAAGCAACCGGCTGATTTCCTGCTGATCGAGCGGTAATAGGGAGACATCACAGCCCAGCATGACCTGCAATTCATCAGCAAGCTGATCCTGATCGCCAAGGCCATCCCAACACAATACCAAATTACCATTTGCACCGCGTTCTTTCGGGAATACACGGTACTCCATGGCAAACTCTTTGGATATCAACCCCAGTATTTCAGCTTTAACTTCCATAACCGAGCAAATTTAGAAGGTGATTATCGGCAAGCAGATTGATACGTGGTGTAAACCAACCGGCAGCCATCAGTATCATCAACAGCAAAGCCTGATAACCTGCCAGGGGTATTTTTTTTCCATGTGTTTTATCCTGATGGCCAAAAATCGCTGTAAATAAGATGATCAGCATGAGGCTTAACAGGTAAAAAAGCACATAATTTAGAAAGGAAAAACCAAAACACAGCACCACCAGGAATAACAAATCTCCCAAACCGAAAAACCCATCGAATATGTTGGTCAGTTTTTTCTGTTTGACAGAAATATAGCCCGTTAATACCGCAAATTGCAAAGCTAAAAACATTCCGTTCTTAACTGCCTGCGAAATTGTAGATGTAAAACCCAATACTTTTACTGTAGCTGCTGTCATAAGCAGTAAAAGTACCGGAAACATCCACCAATAAATGCCCCGGTATTTAAAATCCTGGTAAACCATGCCTGCTAACACCATAAAAATCCCCCCCTGCAATAAAAACATTAATCGGCAACTATCTCTTTTAAGTTTTTATCCTGGTCTATCTGCCAAACATTGTAAGTGCCATCGCCATCAAAATCGGCAACGGCCGTAGCTTTGGCCGTAAAGGTATTATTGGTGGCAGCTGTAATTTCAATTTTATAATTGGCTTTGCCGTCCTTTGCATCTGATGTCAGCTTTTCCTGAATAAACCCGATTTCCGATAAATCAGCAGAATATTTGGAGTGTTCGTAAAAATAGCTCTGTTCCAGCTTGGCTACGTGCTCCAACTGCATTTTGGCCTCTGTTGTTTTGGCTTTCGTAATGAGCGGCATCAGGTTAGGCAATGCCAGCAAGATCAATATGCCAATAATAGCCAATACAATCAGGATTTCGGTTAGGGTATAAGCATTAAACTTTTTAGACGTGTTTATTTTCATTTTGCGTTAATTTCTTTGGCCCGATCCATCTTAATAAGACGAGCATGTAAATTGCAAAGAAATAAATAATTTTCCCAATATTTTTGACGAACAATATAAATTGAGTGATATTCTTGTATTTTGGAGTAAAAAACTAATTCTTAAACTTCTTCTGCTTAGGAATCGGAATACCAGTAGCTGCTGATTTTCTGTTTTCTTGTGGCTTCATAATATTCGTTTTAGATCTCGTTAAAAGTTAATCATGACATTTATAAAATCGATATCACATTAAGCGTAAGAAGGTTTGTCTTCTGCGTATGATCTAAACCACGCTGATTTATACTATTAAGCAATCAGGGCGCCTTAATTTAATAATGAAATTTCTTTGTGATTTGAGATATTATTTCTAAATTGCCTTTGCGAAGTACAAATAATATATTTTTTCATTTAAATCAGAAGACAAAAAATTCAGTAATTTATTTTTAACGATATTCCCGGCCGAGAGGTAGCCCCTCATTTCCTATGTCTCTGAAAAGAGTTATTTGGTACTTCGCAGCGGCCGGGATATTTAATTTTTTTTAGGTCATGCGAAGTACCAAAAGTAAAAACCAACACAAACAGCTCCCTGTTCAGGCTGCAGCTGTAACCAGCCACATGAATGTATTACCTGCTATTTGTACGGTAAAGGCTACCTTACATCATATTGATGGCACGGTTTCTGAAATCACGATGACTTTGCCACGCTACAGCGGTTGGGCAGAATTTTTAGAGGATGGGCAAAACGCGATCAGAGAATACGTGTACCAGCTCACCCGGCACTGGATCCAGATTAGCCATTTCTTTATTGAAACCGGAACCATCACACCCAACGGTACAATAGCTTCGTGTTTTTTGCCCCGCCGGTTCGACATCCCTTTGGGCAAATTTTATAAACCGATGGTACCCGGCTCCTGGGTATCAGCCAATCAGCACCCGAACCATCCAAAGTATCACCAAAAAGGATCAGGCAAAAGTTTATCCGAATTGATGGCTATTGCAAGCAACAGAAATGATGTTGTTTATCATCAGGTGGAAGCCAATGTTATTCTTTGTGGCATTCCTGCAGAAAGCAAATCGGCCTATTTTGAAAAAGGTGATATTCCTATCGGGCATTTTGAAAAGAATGGAATTGAATACATGGTGATTTATACTTATAGTATTGACGGGAAAGGGATTTTTGAGTGATAAGAGGATAAGCTGAATTAAGCCCTTGCTGGTGGTAAGGGCTACCTTTTCAATACTTTAATTAAGATTAAGAACTGGTAGTAATAACAAAGCGCAGCAAATTTGAAATTGAGGTGCTTCACTTTTTTAGTTAAATTTTGGTGTTAGCAAGATGTTAAGACCTGCTAGGATTAGCCTCCTTATGCTAAATTTATGGCCCACGACTATGAACAGATGGGGAACTCGAAGCCCTTGCCGAAAAAGGTAACCAGGGTATGGCATGGAATGAAGAAGAAGATGTATTGCTTACACAACGTTTCAGCGAAGGCATTAAGATTACTCAGCTCGCCAAACTGCATTCCCGCACCTATGGCGCAATCAAAGCAAGGCTAATCAAACTTGGATTGGTACAGAAATAACAAAGCCCGGCAATTTTTATATCGCAAGGCTTTGCTACAATTGTATTTATCTCTCACACGCGACACGCATGCGCCAGCTTAGGCTTTTCAATGATATGCCTTAGATTAATTAAGCTCGAATTTTCGCAGAATTAACAAATCCCAGCAATTTTTAAAACTGATGGGCTTCAATACAAACTTTACCCGTTATTCACGTGGCACTCGTGCGCCAATAAAGAGAGCATAATTCTAAATGTAGATAGGTTTCTCAATACTTAAAGCTTTAAGTATGTTAGCTATTCTTTGCAAATCATATGGAAGTAAGTCATCCGAACTAAATGAACTCTTAAGAGTTTCCCAGTCATCAGTTATTTGTCCAATCAAAAAACTACTAGGTTCATTATTAACATTATAAACTTCATTTTCATCAAATTCCCAGTAGTAATCATTTTCTATAACTAAATTATTCCCATTAACTTCCCTATATTTCTTAAGAATCACAGAGAGCATTTGTTCTAAATTATCAAGGTCTAATTTCATCGTTGAGAATTTTCTTTAACTTTTTGAATATTATCTTTAAATTTTTGAATTTCCTTTTCTAGCTTTTTAACTCGTCCATTAATAATTTTTTCTTGCAATTCTTTTGAAGTATTGCCTAAAGTTCCATTATTATCGAATTTCATAGGATCAGCTTTATATTGTTCCAATTTTTCAGTATGCTCTACTATCTGTTTCTCCAAAGATCTTATAGATTTTTCTTCGGATCCAGTTAATAGGCTTACCTCTTTTGTAGCTACAACCGTAGGATTGAGGCTATAAGTAGATTCTACACCCCCCATTGCCAATCCCATAGCGCTATGCGCTGTAGAAGTAAACTCAAGTAAACCTCCAGCAGCTTTGGTATCAGCCATTTGATCCTTAACCTTATCATTAATTTTACGGGTTTTCTCAGGAACATTTTTTATATAGTCAGGATCTTGCTTATGCATTTGATTAGCGGCCTTATCCATCATCCCATCAGCATAGGTCTTAAGACCAAATACCGTTTGAACTTTGTGTTTAGCGACCTGATATAATGTGCCAATCCACCAAGGATCTGGCCACATCCCATCCGGATCAACAAACTTTATTGGGTTGTTGAAACCGTAATTGTAAGGTGACCATCTTCTACCAAGCTCTGATTTAGGATCTATGATGTTCCACCTCCCTATCACCGGATCATAGAACCTTGCACCGTAATCATATTGCCCCAGCTCTTCCTGCAATTCCTTGCCATTGTAAAGATACTT
Source organism: Sphingobacteriaceae bacterium (assembly GCA_017745075.1). Classification (GTDB taxonomy): domain Bacteria; phylum Bacteroidota; class Bacteroidia; order Sphingobacteriales; family Sphingobacteriaceae; genus Pedobacter. The sequence continues at coordinate 54,572 of JAGIAD010000016.1, forward strand.
GTTAAGACCAGCTTTTGCAACCGGTTCCTTTCTTAATCCAAAGGCATAGTAATCATCACGTTGCAATACTTCCAGCTGGTTGGTTGTTGGGTTCTGGTAAAAGGTAACCCGAACGTTGCCTAAATGATCAGACAGGTTATATTCGTAATTGTAACTGTTACCGCTCCTACGCGCTAACCCTTCTTCGGTTTGGATGAAATCGATGCTGTTATTGGTATATTGGATACCATCAATATAATTAGTGGTGGTACCTCCTGCCTGTTTTTGCAGTTTTTCGCCAGCAGCATTATAAGTATAAGTTAAATTCTGGCTTCCAGTTACCGTTTGCGGCAGGTTAAGGAAGTTGTATCCCAGGGTGATGTCCTTCTGGCTATCACTGGTGAGGTTGCCATTGGCATCGTAACCATAACTGCTGTTGGTAAAACCACTGATAGCGGTTAACCTGTTGCCATTGTAGCCGGTATAGTTGTTCGTACCAAAATTATCACGGGTTAAACTGGTAATATTGCCCATTACATCGTAACTAATGGCCTCGCCCAGGTTGTTGCCTGCTGCGGCATTTGTTAAGCGGTTCAGCCTATCGTATGTATAACTGAAAGTATTGGCCGTACCGTTGGTATAACTCTGCCCAGAGATATTGCCATTGAACTGTGCAAGGGTACCATCGTTGTATTTCAGTTCCATACTGAACTGATCAGATGTGCTATTCTTCATCCAGCCCCGTTCGTTGTAGGCAAAAGTAGTGGCCTGGCTATCGTTGTGCAGGTTCTTTTTACTCAACTGCCCAATCTCGTTATACTCCAGATGGCTCAATGCGATTTCACCTTTATCGTTGATGTTCTCGAAAGTGGCGATCTTGCGGCCGGCATGATCATACTCGTAGCGGTTGGCAATGGTGGTAACTGCTCCGCCTACCGTATGCGTACGTGTGCTTGCTTTCAGGCTGCCATCAAAGTTCCAGGTATTGTCTACCACATCCGTACCGTTAAGGTGATTGCTGCTTTTGCTCTGCAATATACGTCCTTCCAGGTCGTAATAATTGGTTGTGAGTAACATTGTGCCTGTACCCAGGTTCTTCACCTTTGTTCCTGTCAGCAGACTTTTGGTACGTGCCGAGGGCGCCTGGCCTGCGCCGGGCTGGCCAAAGGTATTACCTACAAAATCATAATCGTCGTAGTAGTTCAGTACATAATAATCTCCGATACTACCCTGTGG
>JAGIAD010000017.1 GCA_017745075.1 Sphingobacteriaceae bacterium
TGCAATTGTGGTAAACCTAGAATACGACCGTAGTGGAGAAATCTGTAAATTTAATAATGGTTATATAGATCTCTCCATTTCGCTGCGCTTCAGTCGAGATGACGGGACAAGGAATAATACTGCCTAGACGCTGGGAGCGATTAAAAAGTATTTTTAACCTGTGAAATACCCCCATAAGTCGTCATTTCGACTGTAGTGGAGAAATCTGTATGTTTAATAATGGTTATGTAGATCTCTCCAATTCGCTGCGCTTCAATCGAGATGACGGGACAAGGAATAATACTGCCGAGATGCTGGGAGCGATTAAAAAGTATTTTTAACCCGTGAAATATAACTATATATTGTCATTTCGACCGTAGTGGAGAAATCTGTAAGTTCAATAATAGTTATGGATCTATCTATTTCGCCGCGCTTCAGTCGAGATGACGGACAAGGAATAGTATTGCCGAGATGCTGGGAGCGATTAAAAAGTATTTTTAACCGTTAACTACCTCCATAAGTCGTCATTTCGACCGTAGTGGAGAAATCTGTAAGTTTAATAATGATTATATAAATCTCTCCATTTCGCTACGCTTCAGTCGAGATGACGGACAAGGAATAATATTGCCGAGATGCTAGGAGCGTTAAGCAGTATTTTTGATCCGTTAACTACCTCCATAGGTCGTCATTTCGACCGTAGTGGAGAAATCTGTAAGTTTAATAATGGTTATAGGTTATATAGATCTCTCCATTTCGCTACACTTCAGTCGAGATGACGGGCCAAGGAATAAAAAAAGTCCCGATTTACACCGGGACCTTTTCACTATATATGTACTATGAAAAATGCAATTTAAAGCGCTTCAGAAACCACTTCTGTAACTTCTGGTACCATTCGCTGTAATAAGTTCTGGATGCCTGATTTAAGTGTAATTGTAGATGATGGGCAACCACTGCAAGATCCCCTTAATTCTACCGTTACCACACCTTCATCAAAAGATTTGTAGGTAATGGCACCACCATCCTGCTCTACAGCCGGACGAACGTAATCGTGCAGAATCTGCTGGATTTTAATTTCGGTTTCCGAACCTTCAAAAGTAGGAGCTTCTTCAGCTGCGGCTTCCTTAATTTTTAATTCAGATTCTACCGCTCCCTTAACAAATTCCTTTAAAATGGCTTCAATATCAGCCCATTCAGCATCATCCGTTTTAGTGATGGTAACAAAGTTACTGGCGAAAAACACACCAGAAACAAAGTTGAACTTAAATAACTCTTTAGCAAATGGAGAATGTTCTGCACTTTCTTTAGTTGCAAAATCTTCGCTGCCATTAATTAACAACTTGTTTACCATGAATTTCATGGTAGCTGGGTTTGGAGTCTGTTCTGTATATACGTTAATCGTCATGTCTTAATCAATTTGAATAAACAAAATTAACAATAACTCATTAATAAAACCTTTAACTGCTGTCTGCTTAACGTCAATTTAATCTGCTTAAAAAATGCCGGTATAATTGAATGGAGTAATTGTTCTCAATTGTGCTTTTATTTCTTCTGCAACAGCCAGTCCTTCAATAAATTCCGCAATACTCGCCGCATTAATTTTTGAATTTGTCCGGGTCAGCTCTTTTAAAGCTTCATAAGGATTTGGATAGTTCTCCCTTCTTAACACCGTTTGAATCGCCTCGGCAACTACTGCCCAGTTCTCATCTAAATCGGCATGTAAAGCAGCTTCATTCAATAAAATTTTATTTAATCCGCGTAAAGTTGAATTGATAGCAATTAATGTGTGGCCGAAAGGAACTCCAATGTTCCTCAAAACGGTAGAATCAGTTAAATCTCTCTGTAAACGTGAAATGGGTAATTTAGCAGCGAAAAATTCGAATAAGGCATTGGCAATGCCTGCATTTCCCTCTGCATTTTCAAAATCAATCGGGTTAACTTTATGTGGCATAGCTGAAGAACCGATTTCTCCGGCTTTGATTTTTTGTTTAAAATAGTTTTTAGAAATATAGGTCCAGATATCCCTGTCTAAATCGATAATAATGTTGTTGATGCGTTTTAAGGCATCACATTGAGCGGCAAACTGATCGTAGTGCTCAATCTGAGTGGTATGCTGCGCACGGGTTAAGCCTAAAGTTTGGTTTACAAACCGGTTAGAGAAATCAACCCAGTTTACCTGTGGATAAGCAATATGGTGTGCATTGAAGTTTCCGGTTGCACCTCCAAATTTTGCGTTGTTCGGGATGGCTTTTAAACTGGCAATCTGGATGCTTAAACGCTCGGCGAAAACTAAAAATTCTTTACCCAGTTTGGTGGGAGAGGCTGGCTGACCATGGGTATGTGCAAGCATCGGAACATCTTTCCATTCGGTTGCCAGTGCAGTTATTTTTTCGATCAAAGCATCCATTGCCGGATAATAACTTTCATTTAAAGCCAGTTTAATCGAATAGGGGATAGCTGTATTGTTAATGTCCTGAGAAGTTAAACCAAAATGGATAAACTCTTTATAGTTTTGGAGTGAAAGGGCATCGAATTTGCTTTTGATGAAATATTCAACCGCTTTAACATCATGATTGGTTACTTTTTCGGTTTCTTTAATTTCCAGCGCATCAGCTTCAGAGAAATTTTCGTGGATTTTACGTAATTCCGCATACAGATTTTTGTCAAAACTTTCCAAGCCAGGCAAGTTGATCTCACAAAGTGCGATAAAATATTCGACTTCTACAAAAACACGATATTTAATCAGTGCTTCTTCCGAAAAGTAAGCAGCTAAACTTTCGGTTGTTTTTCTGTAACGGCCATCAACAGGTGAAATAGCTTGTAGTGATGTTAAATTCATTATGCGGATTATATTTTTGCCGCAAATTTACTACAATTGATGGATTTTAAGGTCTCGATGTCTAAAATAAAAAAAGCCCTAGCTAAAACTAAGGCTTTTAAAATGGTTTTGATAAAACTATTTTTTAGTTGTATCAGTTTTTACAGTGTCTTTAACGGTTGTGTCTTTTACAGTAGTATCTTTAACTGTAGTATCTGCAACTGTTGAATCAACTTTAGATGAATCAGCTCCACCTTCTTTTTTCTCTGATTTACAAGCAACAACTGATAAAGATAAAGCTAGAGCCAAGAAGCCCATTTTGAATGCATTTTTCATTTTTTTTTAATTTGTTTGGTTTTGAAAATTAATTACTTGCTAATTTATACAAAAAACTTAAAAAAGTAACCTAATATTTTAAATAAAAAAGGTCGAAATATGAAAATCTCGACCTTTTTTATGGTTTTCTGTTAAAAATAATTAGTGTTTTACTTCTTCTTTGGTTGTAGTAGCTTTAACTGTAGTGTCTTTTACAGTAGAATCTTTAACTGTAGTATCAACTGAAGTTGTATCAGTAACAATTGTAGAAGAATCTGTAATTGTAGTATCAGCTCCGTCAGCTTTTTTGCCTGATTCGCCACAGGCAGCAACTGTTAAAGATAAAGCGAAGGCTAAAAAGCCTAATTTGAATGCATTTTTCATGTTAAATTTTGTTTTAAGGTTACCGTTTTATTATTAATACCGTGTGCTGTAAAAGGTAACCCGTTTGGGCTGAAAATAAAAAAGCCTCCTGATTTTAAATCAGGAGGCTCTTCTTATGATAAAGTTAGACTAGTGTTTAACTTCAGTTTTCTCTGTAGTAGTTTTTACAGTAGTATCTTTTACTGTAGAATCTTTAACAACAGTGTCTTTTTTAGTAGTGTCAGTGATTACAGTTGAAGAATCAGTAGCTGTAGTATCAGCACCTTCTGCTTTTTTCTCTGAGTTACAAGCAACAACTGATAAAGATAAAGCTAAAGCTAAAAAGCCTAATTTGAATGCATTTTTCATTTTAAATATTTTTAAGTAATTAATTAATTTACCTCTTAATACCGGTTATTTAAAAAGGTAACCCAAAAAAATAAAAAAAAATAAAAATTTATAAAAAAGGCTTCTGATTATATATCAGAAGCCTTTTTTATATGGGTAAAGTTAGACTAGTGTTTAACTTCAGTTTTTTCTGTAGTAGTTTTTACAGTAGTATCTTTTACTGTAGAATCTTTAACTGTAGTATCTTTTGCAGTAGTATCAGTAACAACAGTAGAAGAATCAGTTAAAGTAGTATCGGCACCACCTTCTGCTTTTTTCTCTGTGTTACAAGCAACAACTGATAAAGATAAAGCTAAAGCTAAGAAGCCTAATTTGAATGCATTTTTCATTTTGATTTTTTTTAAATTAATTTCTTGTTAATGCCGCAAAGGTAGAAAGGTAACCCGATAATCAGAAAAAAAGTTAAAATATTTTTTATCCTGTTGGTGGGTTACCGATGGCAATAAGTTTGTATTAAGCAATTATGGTAACTATAAATATTTTTTTGTCTAATATTGGGTTACTATTTACCGAAAAATGTATTAACTAGTGAATAACAGTTTAAAGAGTTCAGTTCCAACAGATAGGGAGGTTATTATAGGTATTCTAAATAACTCCAAAGATGCACTTAACAAGTTATACAAGGCTTATTATGCAATGGTTTTGCAGTTTATCCTTAACAATAACGGTGATGAAGATGATGCAAAAGACGTTTACCAGGAGGCCATTATTGTTTTATATAACAAAATTAAGGAAGGCAATTTTGAGCTGAGCAGCAAGCTTAAAACCTACATTTATTCGGTTTGCCGGAGAATCTGGTTAAAAAAGCTCAACCTGAACAGTAAAAAGGCAGGTAACATTACCGATTACGAAGATGTACTTGCTGTAGAAGAGGATGTTGTAGCGCATGAAGAAAAAGATGCTGCTTTTGTAAAAATGCAATCGGCACTCGATCACCTTGGCGAACCCTGTAAAACCATTATTCAGGATTTTTATATCCACGATTTATCCATGCAGGATATCTGTGAAAAGTTTGGTTATACCAATACCGATAATGCTAAAACACAGAAATATAAATGCCTGCAAAGGTTAAAGAAAATATTTTTTCAAACATAATAATTGAAATGAGAAACGATTTGGAGTTAGATGCAATTATTGAAGATTATCTTTTAGGTAAACTTAATGCACAGGAAACAGAAGCTTTTGAACAGTTACGCCGTAATGATGCTACGGTAGATCATAAGGTAGTTTCGCATAAATTCTTTTTAGAATCTATGGGTGCTTTTGCTGCGAATTTGCATTTGAAGGAACAGTTAAACCAGATCCATGCAGAAATTGATGTAGAAAGCCTGGCCGATGCACTTAGGCCGCATCCATCGCGGATGGTGCAATTATGGCGCAAACATAAATCTGCAATTGCGGTTGCAGCATCGTTCGTTGTACTCTCACTGGTTTCTATTTACTCTATCCAGCACAATACCCAACAGGCGGAGCGCTACAGACAGTTAAGTAATCAGGTAAATAACGCGATTAAAACACAAAATAGCTTAATCAGAAATATTAAGCATAATAATACAGCTTCTGATAAGCCAACTACCCAGAATAGTTTCGGTGGTACTGGTTTTGCCATTTCTACAAATGGTTACATCTTAACTAATATGCATATTATTAATGGTGCTGATTCTTTATATGTGCAAAATAGCAAAGGAGAGTCTTTCAAAGTAAAATCTGTGTACACTGATCCGCAAAATGATATTGCAATTCTTAAAATAAACGATAAACATTTCAGTAACTTATCTTCTATTCCTTACACCATTAAAAGAAATACAAGTAACATTGGCGAAATTGTATACACCTTAGGTTATCCAAAAGATGATGCTGTACTTGGTGAGGGCTACGTGAGTTCTAAAAATGGTTTTATTGGAGATACCACTCAGTACCAAGTAGCCATTTCAGTTAACCCTGGTAATAGCGGTGGCCCTGTTTTAGATAATAACGGAAATTTGGTAGGTATTATTAGCGGCAAGCCAGATCAGACTGAAGGTGCAGCCTTTGCTATTAAATCAAAATATATTTTAGAAGCGATGAGGGCGATTCCTCAAGATTCACTAGGCGTAAATAAACTTTCTGCCAACAAAAAGAGCCTGCTATCTGGTTTAAAACGAACCAAACAGATCGAAAAAATACAAGATTATGTATTTATGATAAAAGCATATTAAAAGCAATACCCCAAACAAATTAATATTCTTAAACCCTGCAGATCAAAAATCTTCAGGGTTTTTTTATGGTAATTGTAATTTATAGGTCTTAAAATATATTATGTCTATGTATTTACTATAGTATTGCTTAGATTTGTTTTAATCAACTTAAAATTAAAATATTATGAGCATAAGACTAGGCGATACCGCACCGAATTTCCAAGCCAATACATCCATTGGAGAAATAGATTTTTACGAATATTTAGGTGATAGCTGGGGAGTACTGTTTTCTCACCCTGCAGATTATACACCCGTTTGTACCACAGAATTGGGAAGAACGGCTGCGTTAAAAGGTGAGTTTGAAAAAAGAAATGTTAAAGTTTTGGCATTAAGTGTCGATTCTGCCGAATCACATAAAGGATGGATCAACGATATTAATGAAACGCAAAATACTTCAGTCGAATTTCCGATTATTGCCGATCCAGATAAAACTGTGGCCAACCTTTATGATATGATTCACCCAAATGCTTCAGAAACGCTAACAGTTCGGTCACTGTTTATCATTAGTCCCGATAAAAAGGTGAAATTGATTATTACTTATCCTGCTTCAACTGGCCGGAACTTTAATGAGGTATTGCGCGTAATCGATTCCTTACAGCTTACAGCCAATTATAGCGTAGCTACACCTGCCGATTGGAAGGATGGGGAAGATGTAATTGTAGTAAACAGCATTAAAACAGAAGATATTCCGGCCAAATTTCCTAAAGGACATCAGGTAATCAAGCCATATTTGCGTACTACACCACAACCGAATAAATAATTTGAGTAATCCATTTTTTTAACGCAACATTCTTGTTGAACGGCCAAAAAGGGGTTGCATTATAGGTGTAAATTATTATATTTGATAGTTTTGTTTCAATATTAATGCTCTAACTGATTGTTTAACCTATTTTAATAGTCAATTGGTTGAATGAAATGCTGATCAAGGCGTAAAAGGTTTATTTATTTTATACAATTTTTTATTTTTTTATGGCAACCGGAAAAGTTAAGTGGTTTAACACTCAAAAAGGCTTTGGATTTATTGTACAAGAAGACAATAAAGACTTATTTGTACATTTTAAAGATGTTTTAGGTGGAATCGAAAGCTTGAAAGAGAACGACAAAGTAGAATTTGAAGTAGCTGAAGGCAGAAAAGGTTTACAAGCAGTAAACGTTAAGAAAGTTTAAGCAATCATATAAAGATTATTTCTCATCCCTGCAAAAGGCCTTTCGAAAGAAGGGCTTTTTGTATTTGTATAGCCTTGTTTGTCATTTTTAAATCTGTCGTTATTTCGACCGAAGCGAAGCAAAATAGAGAAATCTGCTCAAGTTAGATTTAGCTTCGCTGAGCACTGCGTGGCTCCCGGCTCTGTTGCACTATGTTCGAAATGATGATGCGCGGAGATTTTAATAGTATTGTATAATCGAAGCCTTCAAGATTACATTTTCTCCATTTGCAATCTTTGTAAAAATTAAAAACTGTTCCTGGTCGGCCTTGATTTTATATTTTTTTACTAAATCCTCAGGCTTTGCCGGGTAATTACGGACAATTACATTTCCTTTTAAATTTGGCTCTTTTTTTAGCTCACCTGTGCTTAATATGGCCTCAATTTTAAATATACGGCCTGGAAAATCTGTTTTTATAAAATCAGCAGTAAATAGCTGGGTTTGGGCGTGCAACTTGATAAGGTTATAGGTTAGGCCGATTAAGTTAAAAGCGCCTGATTTTAACAAGGCTGCATCTGGCTCGTATAAGTACCCGCCTGTACCCAGACTTTTAGCAAACTGTATGGTTCCATTGGCTTCCGATCTGTAGAACGAAAACTCCTTCTCAACCTCATTATTAAGCGTAACTGCAGTTATTTTAGTGTCTTTATCAAATCCCTTGTCGATTATCCATAAAAGCTCTTTGCACTCATTTTTAACACTTATAATCTGTATTTCACTCACCTGGCTCAATTCTGCCAATCCTGCTGAAATATCCAGTAAAGGAGCTGTTTTGATGATAATCCTCGACGTATTTTTTAATAATGCATCCAAGTTAGTCACTACATCGGGTGTACAGTCTTTCAGCATAAAAACCTTGCCTTTTTCTGCTCTGCGTGCCGGATCTACATAGATGGTATCGAAAAACGAACTGGTATGCCCGATATAAGCAATTCCGTCTCCCGCTTCGAATCTGATATTTTTTGCGCCCAATACCTGTGCATTGTTTTGTGCTATTGCTGATAGTTCTGGGTTGATTTCATAATGGATAACTTCTTTTACTTTTTTGGCAAAATAATGGGTATCTATACCAAAACCACCCGTAATATCGATTAAGCTATTTCCTTTGGCCAATTTTGATTTATATCTTGCGGTAACTTCAGACGAAGTTTGTTCGATGGATAAAACAGGAGGGTAATAGATGTTTTCTGTACTGAACCAAGTGGGTAATTTCTTTTCTGATTTCTTTTTTGCGGTAATCTGAGTGGCCAATTCTGCCGGAGTAATGCCTTCGAAAGGACTTTTGGCCAAAGCAATTTGATTCACATCGGTATTTAAGTTAGCGTTGATGTAATCTTGTACGGCTTTGGTCAAAAGTTTATCGTTCATTTTTTTGCTGTTTTCATTTCAAAAGAGGTCGTCTTTTCGACTGGAGTGCAACGAAATGGAGAAATCTGTTTAGATAGATTTCTCCACTGCGGTCGAAATGACGAACCTGGTTAATCTTCGGAATGACCAAATTTATGCGGTTCTATTCTTCATCACCATCTGGCAGGTATGACGGCTTTTCACTTCAAGTAAAATATCTTTTTCAACCGTTACACGATCAATGGTCTGTTGGTTATAATAACGGATGGTTACCAGTTCCAGTCCTTTGTTATATTTTACCGTAAACTCGTGAGACAGGTCTTTAATCAATTTTTCAATCTGAACAGGATGATCATCAACACTTACCGAAAAGCTGATGGCAGAGTTAAGCATGGTATTGATTTTTATTTTATGCCTGTGAAAAAGATCAAAAATATTGCTCAGGTTCTCTTCGATAATAAAGGAATAATCTTTAGGGAAGATAGAAATCAACGCCTGGTTAACCTTGAAAATAAAAGAAGGGATGGGCAAAGGATTGCTTTCTTTGGTAATCGCAGTTCCTGAACCTTCTGGCTGTATAAATGACCGTACAAAAAGCGGAATGCCTTTATTTTGAAGCGGTTTTATCGTTTTTGGGTGAATTACCGTAGCACCATAATAAGTAAGTTCTATAGCATCATGGTAAGAAAGCTGAGCTATTTTTTCAGTTTCATCAAACCATTTTGGATCTGCATTTAATACACCGGGAACGTCTTTCCAGATGGTTAAAGCTGCTGCATCCAAGCAAGAAGCAAATATGGCTGCTGAATAATCAGAACCTTCGCGACCTAATGTGGTGGTGTAATTTTCGCTTGTTCCGCCAATAAAGCCTTGTGTTACAATGATATTGTCGGATAGGAGCGGTACTAAATCTTTCTGTATAATCTGATTGGTCTTTAACCAGTCTACTTTACCTTCACGGTAAGTATTATCGGTCTGGATGTAATTACGTGCATCGGCCCAAAGCGATTTATTCCCCGTTTCATTTAACCAGGCTGCCACAATTTTAGTAGAAACTACCTCACCGATGGATACAATCTGATCATAAATATAATCAGGATTATGATCAGGTTCATCTTCAATCAGCCAATCGATTTCGACGAAGGTGTTGGCTACCTCATCATAAACGGGATGGTGTTTACCCTGGAAAAGTTCATCTATAATGCTGAAATGAAAATGTTTGATTTCTTCAAAAATTGTATGTGCTTCATCGCTTTGAGCAAGAAATGCCTGAGTAAGGTCTTCCAATCTGTTGGTGATTTTGCCCATGGCAGAAACGACGATCAACAGTTTTCCCTTTTTGTAATCGCGTACAATATTGGCCAGGTTTTTTACACCTGCGGCATCTTTTACTGAGGCACCTCCAAACTTAAATATATCCATATTAAAATGCCTTGATCTGTTCTTTAGAGAAAGCAGCGTTTAGCCATCCACTTTCTAAATGTGCATTATATTTATTGTAGAAGTTAATTGCAGGTTCATTCCAGTCTAATACCTGCCAAACCATACCGCTATAGTTGCCGTTTTTAGCTTCTTCTATTACTTTTTCGAATAATACTTTGCCCAGCCCTTTTCCTCTGAATTCTTCTGTTACAATAAAATCTTCGAGGTATAACCTGCAGCCTTTCCAGGTGGAATAGCGGGTGTAATATAGGGCAAAACCAACAATTTTATCGTCTACTTCAGCAACAAAAGCCTTCCAAACAGGTTGTTGGCCAAAACCGGCTTCTATAAAGTGTTCTAAAGTAACGGTAACTTCTTCGGGGGCACGTTCGTAAACGGCAAGCTCATTAATCAGTTCTAATATTCTTGGGCAATCTTCAGCGGTTGCAAACCTGATGTTAAAGTTCATATTAATTGGCAGAAATGTTGTTTTTGAAATGCTTGATTATCCTTTTTCCGAAAATACTGCTGCCAATACGCACCATGGTACTGCCTTCTTCGATCGCAATTTTATAATCGGCACTCATTCCGGTAGATATTTCTTTAAAAGAATCTTCTTTACGGAAAAAGCTTGCTTTTATGCCTTCAAAAAATACTTTTAGTTCGTTAAACTCAAGGGTAATCTGTTTTTGATTCTTGGTATTGGTGGCAATGCCCATCAAACCTACAATGCGGATGTTTTTTAAAGCTGCATATTCTTCTGCACGCAATAATTCGATCACTTCATCAAAGCCCAGCCCGAATTTAGTGTCTTCATCAGCAATGTAAACCTGTAATAAACAATCAATTACCCTTTTGTTTTTTGCTGCCTGCTTATTAATTTCCTGTAACAGTTTCAAACTGTCTACTCCATGTATCAGTTTTACAAATGGTGCAATGTATTTTACTTTATTGGTTTGTAGATGGCCTATCAAGTGCCATTCGATATCTTTAGGAAGCTGCGCTTCTTTGTCGACCATTTCCTGTACATGGTTTTCTCCAAAAATGCGCTGTCCGGCATGGTATGCTTCTAAAATAGATTCTATTGACTGGGTTTTTGAAACCGCAATCAGTTTTACCCCCTCAGATTCAACTTCGCTTTTATATTGTTTAAGATTATCAGCTATGCTCATTTATAACTATTTTTGGTAAAATTAATAACCTTACCATAATTTGGGGCAAAAAATAATATTTTAATTAAGGATGAAGAGATTACTATGGGTTTTAATGACAGTCATATTATGGTGCGGTTGTAAACAGAGCATACCTGACGACATTATCAAACCTGATAAGATGGAAAAGATTTTATACGATATACACATTGTTGACGGTTATGTTGCAAATATTTACGTGGCAGATTCTGCAAAGAAAGTTGCAGCAGCTTATTATAAAGGTATTTATAAAAAATTTGGGGTAGATTCTGCTCAATACAATAAGAGTCTTTTGTGGTATAATACCAATCCGAAAGAACTTGAGCCAATTTATAAAAACATACAGAAATCTTTAACCAAACAGAAAAAAGCGGTAGAGATTGCTGATAAAATGATCCAAAAAAAGAAATTTAAGGCAGATTCATTGGTGATTGCGAAGAAATTTAAGGCCGATTCTCTCGCCATCAGGAAGAAAATGAAACCAGATTCTTTATCGAAAGTAAAAGCGACAGCAGAGATTGCAAAAAAGAAAAAACAGGCCGATTCGCTCATTAATATAAAGAAAACGGAGTCAATACAAGCGGTTTCGCCTACTACTCCGGTACCAGTACAATAAAATAATATGTTATATCCCGATAATTGTTTAGAACGTTTAGGTTTTGTAGAGATCAGGCAGCTGATCAGCAAACATTGTTTGAGTCCGATGGGACAAACAATGGTGAGCAAGATGCAGGTGATGAACCGTTTTGATCAGATAGATAAATTTTTACGACAAACAAACGAATTTAAGAGCATCCTGCAAAATCAGGAGCCTTTACAGATCAATACTTTTTTTGATATTAAATCGCTGGTTGAAAAAATCAGGGTAGAAGGTACTTACCTGTTGGAAGATGAGTGGTTTCAGGTATATACTTCCTTACAGACCGTTTTTTCGGTACTGCGCTTTTTTGAAGAAAGGGCAGAAGTTTATCCAACGCTCGAAGCTTTATTTGAGCATTTGCCGATCGAAAAAGCAATTCTCCGTAAAATAGAGGCAGTAATTGATGCCAAAGGCAAGATTAAGCCCAATGCATCGAAAGAATTGCAGGAAATTACCACAGCCATCTCCAAAACCGAACAGGATGTGCGTAAGCGCATGGATTCTATATACAAACAGGCCATTGCCAATAATTGGGTTGCCGATGGCAGTTTAACCATTCGTGATGGCAGGATGTGTATACCGGTTTTAGCCGAAAATAAGCGAAAAGTAAAAGGTTTTGTGCACGATGAGTCTGCTACGGGGCAGACCGTCTATATTGAGCCGGAAGAGGTTTTTGCCTTAAATAATAAGCTGCGCGATTTAGAATTCGATAAACGCCGCGAGATCATCAAGATTTTAATTGCGTTAACAGATGATCTCCGCCCGTATTCACCATTGCTGCTTTCTTACCACGGTTTCCTTACTAAATTGGATTTTGTACGGGCCAAAGCATTATTTGCTTTAGATATTGAAGCTGAAATGCCGGGCTTATTAAAGGAGCCGAAAACGAAGCTGATCAATGCAAGGCACCCTTTGTTATCGATCTCTTTTGCAGCCGAAAAGAAAACCGTAACCCCCTTAAATATTCATATCGATTCAGAAACACGTGTCGTTTTGGTATCAGGACCCAATGCCGGTGGTAAATCTGTTTGTATGAAAACGGTTGGTTTATTGCAGATTATGTTGCAGACCGGTTTGTTGATTCCTGCTGATGCGAACAGCGAAGTGGGGATATTTGAGAATATTTTTGCCGATATCGGCGACGATCAATCGATAGAAAGCGATTTGAGTACCTACAGTGCACACCTGAAAAAGATGCGTTATTTTGTAGAACATGCCTCGCCAAAAACAATGGTATTGATTGATGAGTTTGGTACAGGTACTGATCCGCAATTTGGTGGGCCAATGGCAGAGGCTGTTTTGGAAGTGTTGAACAATAAAAAAGTTAGGGGGGTAATTACCACCCATTATTCTAATTTAAAGCTATTTGCAGGAAATACGCCGGGGTTGGAAAATGCATCGATGCTTTTTGATAATGCAAAGATGAAACCCCTTTACATTTTAGAAATGGGCAAACCCGGTAGTTCTTATGCTTTCGAAATTGCACAGAATATTGGTTTGCCAAAAGAAGTGATCCAGTTGGCGAAAGAGAAAACAGGTTCTAACCAGAACCGGGTAGATACGATGCTGGTGGACCTGGAACGCGAAAAGAAAAATGTTTACGATGCGAAAGTAAGCTTGGCTAATCAGCAGAATAAGGCTAAAAACCTGGTTGCAGAAAATGAAAAGTTAAAAACATTTTTAGAGGAAAATAAAAAAATCCTGATTAAGGAGGCGAAGCAAGAGGCACAGAATATTATTAAAAACGCCAATAAATTAGTAGAGAATACCATTGCCGAGATTAAGGAAAAACAGGCTGATAAGGAAGTAACTAAGGCGCTCCGCCAAAACCTGCAACGGGAGTTGGTTAAGAATTCTGTACCTAAAGAGCGACCAAAGCCGGCGCCAGTGGTGGTGGGAGGCGAAATTGAAGTGGGCGACCTGGTAAAATTTATAGACAGTGAAACCATTGGTCAGGTTTTGGAAATTAACCGGAACGAACTGGTTTTGGCTATTGGCGATCTGCGATCGACAGTTAAAAAGAACCGCGTACAAAAAGTAAGTAATCGGGAAGCTAAAAAAGTGATGCAGAGCAGTGCAAATTCGTTTGCCGGACGCATGAACGAAGCGGTATCAGACTTCAGGGCTGAATTGGACCTGCGTGGAAAACGCACGGAAGATGCTTTGTTCGAGGTTGAAAAATACCTGGATAAAGCGATTATGCTCGGTTTCCCTTCCATTAAACTGATACATGGTAAGGGTGATGGGATATTGAGAAAGATGATCAGGGAGTATTTACGGAAATATAGCCAGGTAAACAGGATGGAAGATGAACACGCTGATAGGGGCGGAGACGGGATAACCTATGTGTATTTGAACTAGGTGGGATTTAAGATGCAAGACATGGGGTGATAGTGTAGATCCTTCATCTCTATCTGACTGCAAAGTAGTAGAGATCCTTCGACTCCGCTCAGGATGACAAAGTAGTGGTGTCGGATGTTGCCATCTGACACTAAATCAATTTTTTTGAGAAAACTATCGGGTATCAGCAACTGGCAGCAATCCAGAAAATTAAAACTTTTATAGTTGTAACTGTGTTATTTTTAAAACGTTACGGCTATGAAAAAAATCTTACTCTGCCTTTTTGTGGTATTATTGATCACAACCTGTAAAAAGAGCGACGACGGAAGTGAAGATCCAGGTAATTTACCTGATGTGGAGTTAAAAGCAAAAGTAATTGCTTCAGGATTAAGTCTTCCGTGGGAAATGGTATATGGACCTGACAATTTTATCTGGTTTACAGAAAAGGCGGGCAAAATCAGCCGTTTGAATCCTTCAACAGGTCAGGTTACATCGTTACTTACCATCACTGAAGTACGTGTTAATGGGGAGGGAGGTTTGTTGGGTATGGCCTTACATCCTAATTTCACGGTTAATCCTTTCGTGTACGTAATTTATGGATATGGAAGCACTTACAGGGCCAAAGTTGTTCGCTATACTTATGCGGGGGGAAATTTAACCAGTCCGTTGGTTTTACTTGACCAGATTCCTGCTGCTTCGATACACAATGGTTCGCGTTTGTTGATCAGCGACGGTAAATTGTTTATCAGTACCGGCGATGCGTCTGATACAGCCAATCCCCAAAACGTAAATTCATTAGCAGGCAAGATCTTACGGATCAATTTAGATGGCACTATTCCTGCAGATAATCCTTATATGAATAATCCGGTTTGGAGTTTGGGGCATCGCAATGCACAGGGATTGGTGCAGGTAGGTACCAAGATATTTTCCTCAGAGCATGGTCCGGATTCGGATGATGAAATCAATATCATTGGAAAAGGGCGCAATTACGGGTGGCCAAATGTTAAGGGTTTTTGTAATGAAAGTGGCGAACAATCGTTTTGCAGTGCTAATAATGTGGTAGAACCATTAATTAACTGGACACCTACTATTGCACCAAGTGGCTTGGCTTATTATAACAATGATTATATTCCCCAGTTTAAAAACTCTTTATTATTGGCGGTATTAAAAGGAACTAAACTGATGCAGTTGAAATTAGATGATACGCAGACCAAGATTACAGCAACAAAAGATTTCTATGTGAATACTTATGGGAGGATCAGGGCTGTTTGCCAATCGCCTGAAGGTAAAATTTACATCTGTACCAGTAATGGAAATGATGATAAGATTGTAGAGATTGCTAAATAGCGTAACTATTTTTTGCGCCCCGGGCATTTTTTACAACGTTTACCCTTCTTAAATTTCTCGCAACACTTTTTGTGCTCAGCACTACAGCTGAAAATAAAACCCATCCCTTTTTGGAATTCCGGATCGGTAGGTAGTATGAACTGACTTTCTTCTCTCTCGTAAATCATTGCAGCACAAAGGTAGTAGTTATTTAGATTAATTCCAATTAATTAATATTCCGCAAAGATTTAAAAAATTATAAATGCTGCATTTTTGATGGCAATTTGTAATTTAGCGAACTAACCAAAAAATTCATAAGATGATAAATAAAGTGGTATCTGGTGCCGAAGAGGCCATTAAAGATATATCAGATGGTGCTACCTTAATGCTAGGTGGTTTTGGGCTTTGTGGCATTCCGGAAAATTGTATAAATGCTTTGGTAAACAAACAGGTTAAAAATTTAACCTGCATCTCGAATAATGCCGGTGTTGATGATTTTGGTATAGGTTTAATGCTAAAACAGCGCCAGGTAAAAAAAATGATCTCTTCTTACGTAGGCGAAAATGCAGAGTTTGAAAGGCAGTTGTTAAGCGGCGAACTGGAAGTAGACCTTATTCCTCAGGGTACTTTAGCTACCCGTTGTCTGGCTGCCGGATATGGCATGCCGGCAATTTTTACCCCTGCAGGCGTCGGGACTGAAATAGCAGAAGGTAAAGAGGTGCGTAATTTTGATGGGAAGGATTATTTGATGGAGTATGCATTTGACGCCGATTATGCCATTGTTAAAGCTTGGAAAGGTGATACCGCAGGGAATTTAATCTTTAGGTCTACAAGCCGCAATTTTAACCCGGTAATGGCTATGGCAGGTAAAATTACTATTGCTGAAGTTGAAGAATTGGTAGAAGCAGGCGAATTGGATCCTGATTATATCCATACTCCGGGTATTTATGTGCATCGGATTTTTCAAGGCAAAGACTACGAAAAAAGAATTGAACAGCGAACGGTGAGGAAGTCAGAAGGCTGATAACAGATTAGAACATTCAGATATTCAATCATTCAAAACTCATTCATTTACAATTTTATGTTTTCAAAAGAAGAGATCGCACAGCGCATCGCTAAAGAAATAAAAGACGGATATTATGTTAACCTGGGCATCGGCATACCTACGCTGGTAGCCAACTATATTCCAAAGGGGATTAATGTAGTATTGCAATCAGAAAACGGCCTATTGGGCATGGGACCATTTCCTTTTGAAGGAGAAGAGGATGCTGATTTAATCAATGCCGGAAAACAAACCATTACAACCTTACCAGGATCGTCGATTTTTGACTCGGCGATGAGTTTTGGGATGATCCGCGCACAAAAGGTAGATTTAACTATTCTTGGTGCCATGGAAGTTTCAGAAAATGGCGACATTGCCAATTGGAAAATTCCGGGCAAAATGGTTAAGGGGATGGGAGGTGCGATGGATTTAGTCGCCTCTGCCAAAAACATTATTGTAGCTATGCAACATGTAAACAAGGCGGGTGAAAGTAAATTATTACCGAAATGCACCCTGCCCTTAACCGGTGTAAAATGCATTAAAAAAATTGTTACCGAGCTGGCGGTTTTAGATGTTTTACCTGAAGGTGGTTTTAAACTTTTGGAGCGTGCACCGGGCGTTAGTATCGAATTTATACAGCAATCTACAGCCGGTAAGCTGATTGTAGAGGGTGAAATACCTGAAATGAGGTTGGATTAGATTGGTGTTGCGGGGGACTCAAAATTTATCACGTTGAGCCTGTCGAAACGCCCTTTATTATATTATGAGATACTTCGATAAGCTCAGCCTGACCAAGCGGTTTATAAGAAAGAAGTCGAGCTTTTAAAGCTTGACTTCTTGACGTTTATTGTAGATCAACCAAAACGCTATTTCTCAAATCATTCGAAATTTCTTCTGTTATGGCGATAATTTCGTCGGGTTCATTGGTATTATTTATCACTACCTTATTGCATTGTTCGCGGTAGGGTAGCAGGTACTCTTTATAAGCCGGTACTACATGGTTATGCCATTTGTACAATACGTCGTCTTCCGGATAACCCCGTTCTAAACCATCACGTTTAATCCGGCGGTCTAAAGCAACCTGTTCATCAGCATCAACAAAAATGGTATGATCCAGTAAAGCCGCAATTTCTTTAAAATGGAGGATAAAAAGCCCTTCAACAATGATAATAGGTGCCGATTTGATCTCCAGTATTTTAACTACAGCCAGGGGGTTATTAAAGTTATATTCTTTTTTATAAACCACCTCACCGCTTATTAATTGCTTAATGTCTTTTAAAAACTGTTCACTATCGATGGTTGAAGGAAGATCGAAGTTATACAACTTGTTTTCTTCCTGTGTCATGTCGCCTGCAGGGATATAATAATCATCCTGTGATACCAGTGTTACCTCGTCTTGTTTAAAATGATGGAGGAAGCAATTTAGGAAAAATGTTTTACCAGATCCGCTACCACCGGCAATACCAATTATAAAAGGCTTTTTGTTTGAACTCATTGAGCACTGTATGTTAAATTGCAGAAAAAACGTTTGTCTAAAGCGCCTAATGAATCGGCTACAGCTTTAGTCATTACAATAATAACATCTTTTGTAGATTCGTTCTCTGTAAATTTACCAACAACTTTGGCAAAGGTAGTACGGTTGGTCATCGGGTTGGTAATTTTGATTACCCTTCCTACGGGTGCCGTACGATGTAAAACCAACATTTTTGTGCCGTCAAGGTCCTGATCAGCAATCCAAACTGCTGTACCTTTTTCTTCGATTTGGCTTAAACCATACACACTCGGATCGCGACGCAGTTTAGGATCTTTAACCATGGTACTGTCTGGTTCATTTTCCTGCTCTTCTTTCGAAGCATCATTTACCGATTTAGGTTGTGGTGGTTTAGGGATGATCAGTTTTTGATCAACTTTAATGTTATTATCATCAAGTTTATTTGCCGTTCTGATCTGGTATGCTGTTAAGTTATATTTTTTAGCGATAGAAAAAATGTTTTCGCCAGTTGCTACGGTATGGATAAAACTTTCTTCTTTAGGTGTTGCCGGTGCTTCTTTTGTTCTGGTTTCAGCCTGCTTTTCTTTTGGCACCTGAACATCTGTAATAATGCCGCCTGGAACTTTTAAAACCTGTCCGATGGTAATGGCATTATCAGGAAGATCGTTCATTTTCCGGATCTGATAAGCGGTAATGCCATATTGTTTGGCAATGGTGAAAATAGTTTCGTTCCTTAAAACGGTATGCGTACCTGCTGCGTCGCTTGATTTGTTCTCTTGTACGGATTTTTCTTCAACTGCCGAAACTACTTTGTTGTCGTCGATATTTTTTGTTGCAGGGATTTTAAGTTTCTGTCCAATCCGAAGGTTATTGCCAGAAAGGTTATTGGCTTTTTTTACTTCTTCAACGGTAGTACCATATTTTTCGGCAATTTTCCCTAAAAATTCTTTTGGCTGTACCGTATGTTCGATAAAGGTCTGGTCAGACGGAGGAGTATTATTTACAGCTGATTTCGTATTGTTTTGTACGCTTGGTATGGTCTGTTCAGCGGTTTCGGTTTGTGTTCCGTTTTTTGCAGGTATTTTTAAAATCTGTCCTATGCTTAAATTACTGCCCGTTAAATTATTTAAGGCTTTAATTTCATTTATCGTTGTACCATATTTTTCGGCCAGCATGTTTAAATTCTCTTTCGGCTTAACGGTATGCTCTATCACATTGGCTGCTGAGGAAGCAGTTTCTGTTTTAGCCGGTCCGTTAGCTGTAAAAGGAATATTTGTTGGCACTTTGATAATCACTCCAACCTGCAGATATTTATTATCATTAAAGGCCATAATATCTTTTGGCGATACATTGTATCTTCTGCCAATCGAATAATAAGTATCTTTTGCTACAGTTTGGTGAATAATGAGTTTTTTGCCTTTATTATTTTCTACACCGATAGAGTCTCTTGCTGTGTTGGCTTTGGCGTTTGCTACATTCAGAACAAATAACATTACAGCAGATAAATATATTTTATGCATTTATTTTTATGTAATTTTTTTTAAGTCAAGGGGAGCAATTATACGAATAATATTGTTAACCATCTTATGTTATTCCACTCGTTTTTAAGCGAAAATAAGATGGATTTAATTTTATTGTCCGATATGCTATTCATTAACAAATGTTTATAAAAATGTAATTTATATGATAACGAATATTAAACGGTTTAATAAATAACGTATTGTTCAAGAGACAAATTTGAACAAAACTTTTCAGAATTTGAATTGTTAAAAACACATTAAAATACATAATAAATTATAAGAGAATGGACGCTAAAGAAATAAGCTTAAACGAAAAAGAAGTTAAACCGGTTGTTGATTTGTTGAACGATTATTTAGCCAACTATCATATCCACTATCAAAAACTAAGGGGCTGCCACTGGAATATCAAAGGGCAGAATTTTTTTACACTTCATATTAAGTTTGAAGAGTTATATACCAATGCGCAGCTAACCATCGATGAGATCGCCGAGCGTGTTTTAACCTTGGGTAAGGCTCCACATAGCCGCTTTGCCGATTATATTAAACAATCTAAAATTAAAGAGATTGACACAATTGGTTTAAAAGATCTTGATATGGTTGATGCAATTTTAGATGATATGGCTATATTGATCGAGTTGGAAAGGGAGCTTTTGGAAGCTACTGATGATGCCGGCGACGATGGAACTAATGATATGGTGAACCGTTTTATGCAGTTTAAAGAAAAAAATACCTGGATGTTACGCTCTTTTGCAGGAAAAAAATAGAGGAACAATCGGTAGGTTAAAAGCCCTATGTAAGTAGCTTTATTGTAAAATCTGCTTATATGGGGCTTTTTTGTTTCATTGGAAATCTAAATATTTATCTTTGGGCATGGCATACAAAAGTTTAGCAGAATGTGTATCAGACCTGGAAAAGCATGGTCATTTAATCAGAATAAAAGAAGAAGTAGATCCTTATTTAGAAATGGCTGCCATCCATTTAAGGGTATACGAAAAGCAGGGACCGGCGCTGTTGTTCGAAAAAGTTAAAGGAAGCCCTTTTCCTGCAGTTTCTAACCTGTTTGGGACTTTAGAAAGATCGAAATTTATTTTTAGGGATACTTTACCAAAAGTACAGCAATTGGTTTCGTTAAGAAACGATCCTCTAAAAGCTTTAAAAAATCCTTTTAAATATGCTGGTTCTGCTCTGTCGGCATTATCGGCACTGCCGCTTAAAACACCATCGGCTAAGCGTAAATTTTCAAAAACAAGTATCAGTCAGCTGCCGCAGATTGTAAACTGGCCTATGGATGGCGGTCCATTTGTTACCATGCCACAGGTATATACCGAAGATGTAGATAAACCCGGGGTATTGAATGCCAATTTAGGGATGTACCGTATCCAGTTGGGCGGAAACGATTATATACAGGATAAAGAAATCGGCTTGCATTACCAGATACACAGGGGTATAGGGGTGCACCAATCGAAGGCGAACGCCCTTGGGCAACCTTTAAAAGTGAGCATTTTTGTCGGAGGTCCGCCTTCACATCCTTTAGCCGCCGTAATGCCATTACCTGAAGGCTTGTCGGAAATGACTTTTGCCGGTGCTCTTGGCGACAGGCGCTTCCGTTATTTTTATGATGATGAGGGGTTCTGTATTTCTGCAGATGCCGATTTCGTGATCACTGGTACTGTTTATCCAAACGAAAATAAACCTGAAGGACCTTTTGGCGATCATTTAGGTTATTACAGCTTAACACATCCTTTTCCGTTAATGAAAGTGCATAATGTGTATCATAAAAAAGATGCCATTTGGTCGTTTACGGTAGTTGGTCGCCCGCCGCAGGAAGATACGAGTTTTGGAGCTTTGATTCATGAGATAACCGGTTCTGCCATTCCAAAGGAAATACATGGTTTAAAGGAAGTTCATGCTGTAGATGCAGCTGGTGTTCATCCTTTGCTTTTTGCTATTGGTAGCGAACGTTATACACCATACCTGAAAGAAAGAAGGCCACAGGAAATTTTAACCATTGCCAACCATATTCTGGGTAAAAACCAGTTGAGTTTAGCCAAATACCTTTTTATAGCCGCTAAAGAAGATAATGAGCAGCTGAGTACGCATCATATCGAAGATTTTATCAGGCACATATTAGAGCGGATCGATTTAACAAGAGATATTCATTTCTATACCAATACCACCATCGATACGCTGGATTATAGTGGTGATGGTTTGAACAGTGGCTCAAAAGTGGTTATTGCTGCTGCCGGTGATAAGAAACGCGAATTGTGGAATGATGTTCCGGAGGGTTTGCAATTGCCGAATGGATTTTCCAAACCTTCTATAGCCATTCCAGGCACATTGGTGCTGCAATCGGAGGCTTATTTAAGTGCCGAGAAAACTGCGGCCGAAATAGCCCTGCTTAATATGGCTTTAATGGATCAGGACTTAAGCGGTCTGCCGCTAATTGTACTGGCAGATGATGCCGGATTTACCGCTGCAACGATTGATAACTTTGTTTGGGTAGCTTTTACAAGGAGTAACCCGGCTGCCGATATTTATGGTATAAACGATTTCACGATCAATAAACACTGGGGATGTAAGGGGGCTTTGATTATCGATGCGAGAAAAAAGCCCCATCATGCACCTGAGCTAATCAATGATGAAGCAATAGAGGCTAAGATTGATGAAATGAGTAAAGCCGGCGGCGTGCTTTATGGACTGTTTAATCATTAATTTTTTTGTTGCACTTAGAACTGATTGAACACTTGACTTTGATACCTGCCTAAGATTAAATAAACTCCATAGGAGAGGCAGATTCTTTAGTTAAATGAATTAATCTTTTTTTTATTCTGCAATGTTAGAGTCTTTCGGAACTCTACTGACTGATTTGGGTCAAATATTCTACCGTTTAAAGTTTCACAATCTCAGATTGGAGGTTAAACAAATTCAATTTATTAGCGTATTTATGACGATTGTAACATTTGCGCTAATTTCTGGTTAATACGGGTTAAAATCATCGTTCAATCTGGCTTTTTATAAGCCTAATTTTGGTCATACAACTAACTAAACTGAAAACAATGACCAAATTAAAGATTACTTTCTTTGTATTGGCCATGCTCTGTTTTGTACAGATTTATGGTCAAACGTCGCTCATTAGCGGCAAAATAACCGATGCACTGGGGCAGCCAATCCCGGGTATATCCGTAAAAGTAAAAGGAACAACTGACGGTACTTCTTCTGATGCGAAGGGTATATTTTCAATTAAAAGCGTAAACCCGGCAACACTTGTTTTTAGTGGTATTGGCTACATAAACAAAGAGTTTGTTTATAGTGGACAAAGCAACATCACCATCGTATTAAGTGAAGACCAGCAAAACCTAAGCGAAATTGTAGTAACTGCTTTGGGGGTAAAACGCGAAAAGCGAAATTTAACCTATAGTTCGCAGGAAGTAAAAGGTGATCAGATTACCCAATCGAAAGAACCGAACCTGGTAAATGCATTGGCAGGTAAAGTTTCTGGTGTGCAGATTACCAGCTCATCTGGTACACCAGGAAGTTCATCGCGTATAGTAATCAGGGGAGCCAACTCCCTTTATGGTAATAATGAAGCCTTAATGGTAATTGATGGTATCCCGGTTAACAATGATGAAACCGGTAACTTAAACTCTGGCCCTGGAACCAATCGTATTGCCGATCTCGATCCCAACATTATTGAAAGTATCAATGTATTAAAAGGCGGTGCTGCAACGGCACTTTACGGATCGGATGGTGCAAAAGGGGTAATCATTATCACCACCAAGACCGGTGGACTGAATAAAAAGCCTAGTATCAGCTTCTCTTCTTCTTTTTCGATGGAGAAACCGCTGTTACCGGAAATTCAGAATAAATATTCGCTGGGTTCTAATGGAGTGTACTTTGATGGTGTAAACCAGAAAACCAGTACCTCATGGGGTGCAAGAATGGATACCTTAAAAATTAACGGACAGCCAGCACCGGTGTATGATCAGTCTGATTTGTTTTTTAAAACCGGCAAGACATATTCTAATACAGTAGCCATTACGGGTGGTAGTGCTTACAATTCTTATTTTCTATCCTACACCAATTTTGCTCAGGATGGAACGGTGCCTACTACATCATTTGACCGTAATACCCTTTTCGGAAAATTTACCACGCAGATTGTAAAAGATCTGAATGTTACTTTTTCCTTAAATTATGCAAATACGAAAAACCGCCGCCTGCCTGAAGGTTATGCATTAGAAAGCCCAGTATGGACTATTTTTTCAGCACCGGTATCTTATGATCTGCAGCCCTCGGTTAACCCCGATGGGAGTCAGCGTTTATATCGTTTCTCGCGAAATAATCCTTACTGGGTGTTAGATAACATCAGTAATACTTCGGTAGTTAACCGTTTCCTGCCCACATTTACAGCCGATTATAAGCCATTGAGCTGGCTAACCATCACCGAGCGTTTTGGTGCCGATGTATACGTAGAGCAGGGCAAATACACCGAATCGTTACTGTCGGTTTCTAATCCTAATGGAAGGATTGTAAATAAGAATACCAATTTCAGGCAATACAATAACGATTTAATGCTGAATGCCAATAAAAGTTTTGGCGATTTTAATATTGAAGCTTTGCTGGGAAACAACATTATTTCTACCTACTCACAAAATGATAATGCCAATGGCTTGGGTATTACCATTCCTGGATTTAATAACATTGGTTCGGCTTCTACGGTTAAGTTTACCGAAAACAGTTACCTAACACGTAAGGTAGGTTTTTACCTGCAGTCGAACATCGATTATAAGAAATTCATCATCCTATCTCTAACTGGAAGGTACGATGGAGCTTCGGTACTGGCTAAAGAAAATACCTTTTATCCATATGGTTCGGCTGCCACTAGTTTTATCTTCTCTAATTTTTTCTCACCAGGACTTTCCGATATAATGAACTTTGGCAAATTTAGGGTATCTTACAGTACAGTGGGTAATGCGAGTATTGGTGCCTATAACTTGCTTACACCATACGAATCGCAGACTATTAGGAATACTACTTTCCCTTACCAGGGGCAATCGGGTTTCTTAATCAGCCAAGTTCTTAACAATCCTAATCTAAAAAATGAGCGGATTAACGAGCTTGAAGTGGGCTTGGAAACGGGTTTCTTTAAAAGCCGTATAAGTTTAGAAGTTACCTATTTTGATAAGAAAACTAAAAATGGGATCATCCCATCTGTTGCTTTGGCCCCCTCAACAGGCTTTAATGCTACAAGTGTAAATTCTGCTTCGATGCGTAACAGGGGTATTGAGGTGTTGTTAAATGCCAAACCGGTGTCTACAAAAGATTTTAGCTGGGATTTAACTATTAACTACAGCCGCATCAGAAACAAAGTGCTTTCTATTTATAAAGACCTGAACCAGGTAGGTAATGGCTTTACCTTTATTTTTGTTAACCAACCTTATGGTGTAATTTACGGTACACGTTATGCCCGTAATGCTTCCGGGCAATTGTTAATCGATGATGGAGGTCTTCCTTTTGCTGCCGATACCCAGGGAATTATTGGCAATATTAATCCGGATTGGATGGGTGGTATTGTAAATAATTTCAAGTATAAGCAATTTACTTTCAGTTTCTCTTTTGATATGAAAAAGGGTGGCGATATTCAAAATAATGTGGATGGTTATGGCTATTTCTATGGTACACCAAAGGTGACTGAAGATCGTGGTCCGAGGATTGTTGAAGGAGTTAACGCCAAAACTGGTTTGCCAAACACCGTTTCAGTATTGGGGCAGGCTTATTATCAGCGTGCCAACGGTGTTTTAGAATCCGTAATTCAGGATGGAACCTATGTAAAATTGCGCAATGTTAGCCTGGGTTATAATGTAAAGCCTACCTGGCTACAGAAATCGCCTTTTAAAACCATTGGTTTTCAGGTAACGGGCCGCAACCTTTGGATTTATGCCCCACACTTTACAGGTGGCGATCCGGAAGTAAGTTCGTTTGGTTCATCCAATGGTTCGCAAGGAATTTATTCGTTCTCTACGCCAACTTCACGATCTGTTGATTTTAGTGTGAAATTGACCTTATAGACCTTAACAATTAGAAAGAAATAACATGAAAAAGATATATTTTATTTTAGTCTTCGCGCTAATGGTGGTACTGGCCGGATGCAAAAAATACCTTGATGTAAATGATGACCCCAACAGACCAATTGATGTTAAAGAATCGTTGATGTTGCCACCGATACAAATGCTGATTTCGCAAAACATCAATGCAGGTGGAGATGGAAATTTAAGCTTGGTACTGCAACAATACCTGCAGGTAATGGCACTTAACCAGGTGGCGCCAAATTCTGGTACTTACTTAATGTACAATGTTGACATGGATGGCGATTGGAACAATGTGTATGTTAGGACCCTGAATAACCTCAACTTATTAAAAATTAAGGCTACAGCAGGTGGTAATTTCAAATATGCAGCAATTGCTAAAATCCTTACCGCTTATACTTTGGGATATGCAACCGATGCCTGGGGCGACCTTCCTTATAGTCAGGCGTTTTTAGGAATAAATCAGGCAACTCCGGTTTATGATAGTCAGCAACAAATCTATGTTCAGATCCAATCGTTGCTGGATGATGGTATAGCCGATATTGGCAAGAACGCAGGCCTTGCACCATCAAGTGACGATTACTTTTATGCTGGCGACATGACAAAATGGAGAAAACTGGCCTATACTTTAAAAGCACGTTATTACATGCATTTAAGTAAAGCACCAGGAAATACGCCGTCTGTACAGGCACAACTGGCTTTAACTGCTTTAGCCAATGGCATGCAAAGTAATGATGATGATGCCAAAATTGCTTTTAGTGGTGCTGCAGGTGCGGAAAATCCATGGCAGCAGAATTTTTTACCAGCTAGCACGTTTGTTTTGGCTAATACCTTTGTTGATGGTTTTACCACGCGAAACGACCCGAGGTTAAGCAAGATGGTTAAACCTGCTAAACAAACCGGTTTATATACTGGCAGGCAGATTGGTTTAGATGAAATTGGAAGTTTAGAAGCTTATTCAATCCCTGCTGATTTTTATGCTGGTGCTAGTGCAAATAACTACCTGGTAAATTACACCGAAGCTTTGTTCATCAAAGCCGAAGCCACTTTGACAGTATCGGGTTTTGCAGCTGCACAACCTTTTTACCAGGAGGGCATAAAGCAACACATGACCAAAGTAGGGGTAAGCACTGCCGATATAAATGCATATATCGCTGATAGAGGCACACTTACTGCTGAAAATGCACTCCGTTTAATTATGGAAGAAAAGTCTATCTCTAATTTTCTCAATGCAGAGAATTATACTGACTGGCGACGTACCGGATTCCCGGTTTTAACGAAAGTGAAAAATGCACTTTCAGAGATTCCAAGGCGGGTACTTTATCCAAATACAGAAATTATAGCCAACCCACAACCTCAACAAAAAGCCAAAATTACTGACAGGTTGTGGTGGGATGTTAATTAAATAAATCAGATTAATAAAGAGTGATGAGGGTACCCAGGTTTTGGGTATCCTTTTTTGTTTAAACGAAATATTCAAGCATGTTATAAAATGTGATAGTTTAAATGAATGGGCAGGGCATTGTCTCTTATTAAGCCACTACATACAATGGTGGTTAAAAATAAAAAAAGGGCAACCTGTTATGGGCTGCCCTTTTTAGATAAAATCATTGGGAATTAAAACCTAACTCCAAACGTTAAAAATACATTGTTTCTTTTGCTTTTAATATCGGCAACAGGCTCAGAATAATCATTTAACAAGTATGGACTTGAGTTAAAGTTGGTTTGATAGTTTTGATAAGCTACATCGAAATAATAGTTGTCAATGCGGTATCCAAGTCCACCTGTATAATACTCGCCCTGGTAGAATTTATTATCACCGCCTTTAATGCCGTTTCCGTTTACACCATAACCGGCACGTAGGCTAAGTTCGTTGGTTACTTTAACCTCTGCACCAACCCTGTAATTAACCGTTTCTTTGTAATTGTTTTTAATAAAAGCATTATTGTCGTTAATGGTTGCGCGGTCAGATCCGTTAGAATCAGAAAAACGCATTGAAGAATAATCTACGTAATCTACGTCAGCTGATATTAATGCGGTACCAGCAATTACGTAACTGATACCTGCCGAAGCTTTTAAAGGCGTGCGCAGATTATAAGTAAATGAGTAATACTGGGTAGGATTATTTGATGTGGTTGGGCTTGTTGTTGCGTTTCCTGAAGTAGTGGCCTGTAAGGTCTCATTTGTATTGTCTTCAATGTTCATCCAGGTAGGTGTTTGGAAATTCAAACCAATCCTTAATTCACTTACCGGTCTGAAAATCGCACCCAATTTTAAATTGAAACCACCACCTTTAGTTTCCTGGTTTCTAAAGTGCGTAAGGTTATAATTTTCATTTCCATTATATTTTGGTATGGTAGCTCCATCGTCGTACGAATTAACAATACCTGATTCGGTGAAAGTAGCATCGCTGGTATATCTTACATTAACAAAGCTTGCTGTTGCACCAATGTATACTTTGTTGCCAAAATTCAATGCACCTGCTACGTTAAATTCTGAAGTAGAACCTAAGCGCGACTCATCCCAGTTTTGTTTAAAATTTGCATTGTTATAAGGCTCTGCAGAAAATTGATTTGGAAAAGTAGGTGTGTTTTTATTGATCAGGTAACTATTGTAAGCGTCGCCCGCAATGCTATTGCTGGTACCATAAGTGTTGGCCTGATCTACATAAGCATCTCTGATAGAGCTGTTTGTATTGATGCCGTTATAGCTGAAATTATTTAAAAAATCATTATTACGGGTATAACTTAAACCAAATACGCTACTTACCAGACCTTTATCTACATTAGTGCCTTTGATTTTGGTAGCGGGACTGTAAAATACCACACCAATGTTATTCAGGTTCAATTGATTTTTGCTGGTTGAGGTATTGTTCCCTAAGTAAGCACTACCATTTGATACTGAGTTGAATTCTGGCGTGATGCTAAATTCAGATTTGGTAAACAAACCCAGGCCAGCGGGGTTGGCATTAATTGAACCGATATCGCCACCTACACCAATCTGGGCGCCGCCCATTCCTCTAAACCTTGCCGAGCTTCCATAATTAGTTTGCGAGAACCGGAATGCATCAGGCGCATAACTTTGGGCGTATGTTGTTCCCATAGCAGCTACTGTAGCTACTAGAGAAGCTAAAATAATTTTTTTCATTTGTGTGTTTAAATTTTAAGATTAACCTCTTCCTGCTCTTGATGGTCTTGAACCGCCGCCACCACCGCCGCCAACTGATCCGCCGCCGCCGCCACTTGATGGTGGAGGAGAATAACTTGGTCTGCTTTCAGTTCTTGAAGGTTGTTGAGGAGTATAGTTTTCATTTCTGGTAGGTCTGCTGCCTTGTGTACCCTGAGGTGCGTAACCGTCATTCCTGGTAGGTCTTCCGCTTTGGTTACCTTGGTTTTGAGTATAACCGCCTTGGTTTCTAACCGGTCTGCCCGCATTATTATTAGGCACATAAGATACACCGTTTGGATTGTTTACACCAGATCTGCTAGGTCTGCCAGCATTTCCGGGTGCATTGCCATATCTAGGCACACCTCTGTCATCACTTCCAGGTCTTGGCCTGTAATTTCTGTTGGTATACACACCGCCACCATAGTATCCGCCGCCAATACCCCAGCCACCGCCGTAGTATCCGCCGCCCCAGCCGTAACGGTCGTAATAAGAGTAAGGGCCCCAGGCATTCCATCCCCATGGATTATTCCAGCCGTAACCAAAGTTGCCGTAGTAGAACGGATTGTTCCAGATACTGCCATAACCCCAGCCGAATCCGCCACCCCAGCCTAAACCATAACCATTGTTCCAGCCCAATCCGATGCCTAAATAGTTGGATGGTCCGTAGCTGCTACCATAGTAATAATTATCGAAATAAGGATCATAGTAACCCTGAAAACTGTAACCATTGTAAAAACGGTTTATTCTTGAAGCGTAATCCATATCGTAATAGGGATTACTGGTGCCATAATATTCATCGTATTCATCCTGGCCCTGCGCCTGATATTGCTGGCCTTGCCGGTTCTGAGGTTGAGGTGCAATTTCCACCTCCCTGGCTTTCGCCACAGAATTATAAACATCATCGGCCTGTTTGGTTTGAGCCAATTTTGATGTTGTGCATGAAGCCACCAACCCAGCAGCGGCAATCATAACAATGGGTAAAAATTTAATTGGTTTCATTGTGTTTATATTTAGTTGTGTGTGTTCACGGATATTGATAAACAGCGTTCAAAAGTAATTAATTCTTAACTATTTAGTTGACCTAAAAATGTTAAATTATAATTGATGTCAATTCTTAACCGTTTGTAGGCATAAATTTATAAATTTGCCATCGAATTTTACACTTTTTAACGTACAAATTACGTTCCAAATACATAACATGAGCAAAGAAATTACAAGTAGAGAAGCAGATTATTCCCAGTGGTATAATGATATCGTGATCAAAGCAGACTTAGCAGAGCATTCTGCAGTACGTGGTTGTATGGTTATTAAGCCCAATGGTTATGCTATTTGGGAAAAAATGCAGGCCGTTTTAGATAAAATGTTCAAGGATACAGGCCATCAAAATGCCTATTTTCCTTTATTCATCCCAAAGTCATTTTTCTCTAAGGAAGCTTCTCATGTTGAGGGTTTTGCGACAGAATGTGCTGTAGTTACACACTATCGCTTAAAAAATGACGGTAGCGGGAATATTGTTGTTGATGAAAATGCCAAACTTGAAGAGGAGTTGATCGTACGTCCGACTTCTGAAACCATCATCTGGAATACCTATAAAGGCTGGATCCAATCGTACCGTGATCTTCCAATATTGGTGAATCAATGGGCCAATGTAGTGAGGTGGGAGATGCGTACGAGGTTATTTTTGCGTACTGCCGAATTCTTATGGCAGGAGGGGCACACTGCCCATGCTACTGCCGAAGAAGCTATCGAAGAAACAGAACGCATGCTGCATGTTTATGCCGATTTTGCAGAAAACTGGTTGGCAGTACCTGTAGTAAGGGGGCGTAAATCGCCTAACGAAAGATTTGCAGGCGCCCTTGATACTTATTGTATTGAAGCATTGATGCAGGATGGTAAGGCTTTGCAGGCGGGTACTTCGCACTTTTTAGGTCAGAATTTTGCAAAAGCTTTTGATGTTAAATTTACAGGTAAAGATGGTAAGCTTGATCATGTTTGGGCTACTTCTTGGGGCGTTTCTACCAGATTAATGGGCGCTTTGATTATGGCACATAGTGATGATTCAGGGTTAATTATCCCGCCGAAACTTGCCCCGATACAAGTGGTAATTGTTCCGATTTATAAAGGTGAGGAAGATCTGTCGAGAATTTCTTCATACGTGAATGAATTAACCATGCGTTTAAAAGGTTTAGGCGTTTCTGTGAAATATGACGACAGGGATACCCAGCGCCCGGGATTTAAATTTGCTGATTATGAGTTAAAAGGTGTGCCGGTACGTATTGCTATTGGTGGCCGCGATCTTGAAAACAAGACAGTAGAAGTTGCCCGCAGGGATACCAAATTAAAACAAACCGTACCTCAGGAAGGATTAGATATTTATATTGTGAAACTACTGGAAGACATTCAGCAGAACATGTTCAACAAAGCATTGGCTTACCGCGATGAACACATTACGGAAGCAAATTCTTACGAAGAATTTAAGGAACTGCTGGATACCAAGGCTGGTTTTATAGCTGCACACTGGGATGGAACACCAGAAACAGAGCAAAAAATTAAGGAAGAAACGAAAGCAACAATCCGTTGTATTCCTTTGGATAATAAACTGGAAGATGGTGTTTGTATTTATTCAGGTAAACCATCTATTCAAAGAGTACTGTTTGCAAGAGCGTATTAGTTCAGTTCTGAGTTGGGAGTTTGGAGTCGGGAGTCTCCTTACTATCGCTTTAAAAATAAGTTTAAAGCCATTTTAGAAGGACTGGTTCTTCTGCTGAACGATTTAAATATTAATGTAAAATAGTATCGGAGATGTAGGTGTTTTGGAATCTTATCTCGATACTTGATATTCATCAATCTTGATATATAAAAATGAAATTTGCAACTAAAGCTATACACGCTGGCCAAGAGCCAGATCCAACCACCGGTGCTGTAATGACGCCAATATATCAAACCTCAACCTATTGGCAAAAATCGCCGGGAGACAATAAGGGGTACGAATATTCGAGAGGAACAAACCCAACGCGTAAAGCTTTGGAAGCTTGCTTGGCTGCATTGGAAAATGCCAAGTATGGCCTGGCTTTTTCGAGTGGCATGGGTGCTACAGATGCGGTATTAAAATTATTGCAACCAGGTGATGAAGTAATTACAGGGAATGATCTGTATGGTGGTTCTTACCGTATTTTTACTAAAATCTATACCAAATACGGGATTAAATTTCATTTTTTGGATCTTTCCAAACCTGAGAATATACTGCCCTATATCAACGACAAGACGAAGCTGGTATGGATAGAAACGCCTACTAACCCAACCATGCAGATCATTGATATTGAGGGGGTAGCAAAAATTACAAAAGAGAAAAATTTAATCCTGACGGTTGATAATACTTTTGCTTCACCTTACCTGCAAAACCCGATCGATCTTGGTGCTGATATTGTGATGCACTCCGTAACCAAATATATTGGTGGTCACTCTGACGTGGTGATGGGCGCTTTGGTAACTAATAATGAGCAGTTGTATAAAGATCTTTGGTTTATTTACAATGCCTGTGGTGCAACGCCGGGCCCGCAAGATGCTTTCCTGGTGCTGAGGGGGATTAAAACCCTTCATTTAAGGATGAAAGCGCATTGCGAAAATGGGGAGCGCATTGCCCACTACTTAAAAAAACATCCAAAAGTTGATAAAATTTACTGGCCTGGTTTTGAAGATCATCCAAACCATGATGTGGCTAAAAAACAGATGCGTGGTTTTGGCGGTATGATTTCGATCACCCTAAAAGGCGCAGATTTACAGGAAACGTTCAGGATTTCGTCGAGCTTTAAAGTATTTACCCTTGCTGAATCGTTAGGTGGGGTAGAATCATTGATCAATCACCCGGCTACGATGACACATGGCTCGATACCTAAGGAAGAACGCGAAAAAGTTGGGGTAACCGATAACCTGTTGCGTTTAAGCGTTGGGGTAGAGGATATTGATGATCTTTTGGAAGATCTCGAAAGAGCGCTGGCATAAGGATTAATATAGAATCAATTGTCATTCTGAATGCAATGAAGAATATTTTAACTGTTTTCAATCAATATCTCATAAGTAACAGATTCTTCACTTCGCTCAGAATGACAGCTTAAGAATAAAAAGACTCTTCCTGCTTACTCAAAACTAATAATGCAGTTTCTCGAATTAAAAAACTTCCTTGATTATAAAGTAGAACAATACAACCAACCTAATTTTATAGTAAACGATCCGGTTTGTATTCCACATCTTTTTGAGAAAAAACAGGATATTGAAATTTCGGGTTTCTTTGCTGCAGTACTGGCCTGGGGGCAGCGTAAAACCATTATTAACAAATGCCGGGAGTTACTTAACCGGATGGATAATGCACCCTACGATTTTGTGCTCAACCATAACGATAGCGATTTAAAACGTTTACTGAATTTTAAGCACCGTACTTTTAACGATACCGACCTGCTTTATTTTATTGCATTTTTTAAAATGCATTACAGTCGTTTTGATAGTTTAGAACAGGCTTTCATCCCTAAACAGGAGGTTTTTCTTGATGCATACCTGGAAATATCAGATGCAGCAGGAGAAGCTTTTAATGCTTCGGAAGTTTGCCTGGCTGGTCAGTTACAGGTTTCTATTGAACAATGCTTCAATTATTTCAGACGGTATTTTTTTTCGCTGGATGATTTTCCGCACCGTACCAGAAAACACATCTCTTCACCACAACAAAAATCAACCTGCAAGCGCCTGAATATGTTTTTAAGGTGGATGGTTAGGGCTGATGATAAGGGTGTTGATTTTGGAATCTGGAATACGCTAAAGCCTAAAGATCTGATTTGCCCTTGCGATGTACATGTAGATAGGGTAGGGCGCTTACTTGGCCTCATTAACCGCAAGCAAACAGACTGGTTAACAGCCGTAGAATTAACTGCTAATTTAAGAGAGTTTGACCCCTCAGACCCGGTTAAATATGACTTTGCTTTGTTTGGTCTGGGTGTTGAGAAGGAGTTTTAGCATAATTATATGTAAATAAAACTTCTTTTTTAAGATCAATGTTCTTATTATTACATCGTAATTCTCTCATTTAGATGAGAATATTGTCTGTCCAAACAGTATTTTTTATGATAGCGGTTAACTTATCTGATGATAACAAGTGGAAGCAATACAGTAATTTTTCTCCTCTAATCACAATTTTCAAGAAATTTCACCCGCTTAATGATGAAATAGAAAAGCGGATTAATCAGCATACCTTTCCGGTCAGTTTTAAAAAAAATAAGTACCTCATTTCACCTGTAGATCGCAACCAATACCTTTTTTTAATTGTTAAGGGTATAGTGAGAGGTTTTACTAAAGATGGGGATAATGAGATTACCACATGGATTGCCAAAGAGGATGAAGTTGTTGGTACCATACGTAATTTGTTTACAGAAAGCAATTCGGACGAGTATTTACAGGCATTAGAGGATGTAGATTTGGTTGCTATACCTCATGTATTATTAGAATACCTGTATGAAAACTTTACTGAAGCCAATATTGTTGGCAGGAAAATAACCGAAATATATTACCGTTCTGCAGAGGAACGTGCTTATCTCTGCAGGATCTCTTCGGCCGAAAAAAGATATAAGCGGTTCCTGGTTTCTTTTCCCGATCTGGTAAACCGGGTTTCTTTAAAATATATTGCCTCATTTTTAGCCATCAGAATGGAAACACTTAGCCGTATAAGGTCTAAAATCTAATCGCGTATCAGCAGATTTGCAGGGATGGTAAGAAAAAGAATAACTTACTGTAATTCATAGTTGTTCCGTATTTTATGGTTAAAATTTATGGACAAATAGTGGCACACTTGAGATCTCCCGTACTTATGCTTTTGCCAAACCGAATGCCAGGCTGGTATCGCTAAGGAGTTTTGAACATTTTTTTTTGATTGTGTATAATAATATTTACATATTTGAGCAAAAAATTTACTACTATTACGTACAAAAAAATAACTTTTTGCTAACTTGCAGCATATTCTTTAAAATAATGAAAACAAAAAATACCGTAAGTACTTTTACAGTGCTCATTGCTGATGATCATGAAATCATTCGTCGAGGCTTAAAAGGTTTAATATCAGACTTTTGGCCTGGTGTTGAAATCATCCATGCATCCACATTAGAGCAGGCGCTTGTGGAAGTTGAAAAATCACCGAGTTTAATCATCATTGATGTAAACCTGCCTGGAGGTAACAACCTTAAGGTAATCGATCAAATTAAATTGGTTCAGCCTAATGCTAAAATTCTGGTATTTTCTTCTTTAAATGAGAATATTTATGCTGTTCCTTATTTAAAATCGGGCGCTTCGGGTTACCTGACCAAAAATGCAGAGGAATCTGAAATTGTAACTGCTATTACTACGATTTTAGCAGGCAGCCGGTATTCGAGCAGAAATGTTAAGGAAAATATGTTTAACAGTATATTGGGTAATGATGCCGATAATCCATTTACCAAATTGTCAGGTAGAGAGCTTGAAGTAGCAGAACTTTTAACCAAAGGTATAGGTGTATTGGAGATCTCTAACCAGTTAAAACTTCAAATGGGTACAGTAAGTACATACAAATTGAGGCTTTTCCAAAAACTGAAAATCAAGAGTATTATAGAACTGGCTGAAAAGATGAGTATCTATGAAAGATAAAAAGAGTATTTTACTCTTTTTATCTTTTTAAGCTTTTTTGTTTTTATCTACAGTGCCAAGTCCACTTGCTCCTGATTCGTTGGGTGTGGAGCCGGCCTGACCAAATTTATCTGAAGAACCCTCTCCGTTTTGGTCGAAGGAGGCCTTTCCTTTTGAGCTTCCTTTATTTTTATGCTCTTTTTCCCTGGTATTTTTATTGTCTTTCGTTTTCATAAGATAAATGTTTATTACTTTCTCAACATTTTGAAATAGCTAAAGTTTTATTTAATTCTGAGCGAGCCGCCTATATGTAAAGGGCCATCATGATATTGCTATAAGCCTGTTCAAATCTTGATCGAGCATCGTTTTTTCTGTCTTAATGCTTCTTTATCCACCCTGAGAATGTAGGGAATACTTTTGAATAATGGCGGTTCTTGCAGCCATATCAACGTGCTGACTTTCATCCGATTTAAAACCGGCGTTTAGTATAAAACCGATTGATATAGCTGTAAGTTGTAATTATTTATTTGATCAAGATCAACACATCCAAATTATGACTGCATGTAAAAACATACGAATACAAGCTTTAATAACGGTTTTCTGAATAGATGTACACTAAATTGGTGTTTTTTAGTATAATTAGTTCTACTTATTTTATAATTGTTGTAAAAATATTCATACTAAATAATATATCTTTGTGCAAAATAATGAATAAAATGAATAAACATAATGAGTTACATCATTAGTTTTTCACTATTAAAACCATAGGTTTTAAGATTACGTATATCCCCTAACCGATAAAGCTATTTATATTATAATGGTATCATTCATTGAATGATACGAATACATCATCACCTGCGTATGAATAAAAATTTACCCTCTCCATCTCTTTTTTTGTGCATTTTTTTTGGTAGGAAAGTTAATTTAAGGAAGCAATCCATTTATCGTTTTGGAAGGTTGGTGCTTTTTTCGCTGTTACTTATTCTAGCAAATTTTGGAACCGCACTTGCACAAACTTACCGGACACATTATATCGCTCCTGCCCCGTGGCAGTATTGGAGTAATGCTAATGAAATTATTGTATCTACCAATACGACAGGTACCTCGGTTAAGGTAAAAAAGAGTGACGGTACACTGATTACTACTTTAACACCTACTCCAGGTACGCCCGCTGTGTACAGGTTCACAGGAAGCCCTACTTCTCTTCCGCGTAATCCACTAAACACTGTGGTTAATGACCGCGGAATCATTTTCGAAGGCAATAACCCAATCGCAGTGAATGTGCGTAACGTAGCTTCTGACGCAATTGGGGGTGCAGGAGATGCTAATATCAAGGGTAATGCGGCCTTATTTAGTTTTGGTGATGCAGCCATAGGTACATCTTTTAGGGTAGGTTATTATAGAGATGGAGATTTGGGTGGCCCGGTGGCAAATACTACCTCTACACCTGTTTATAGCATCATGGCTATAGAAAATAATACCACTGTTAAAATTAACGGGGTTGCAACCACCACATTAAATGCAGGGCAAAGTTATCTTTTTCAGGCAACATTGGGAAGTCTGGTAGAATCATCAGGACCGGCCGTAATGAACTCTGGGGTCAATATAGATGCGCCCGCCGGTTGTGGAGATGGTGTATATAATCCTGTCCCTCCGGTTTCCTCGTTGAGTAATGAGTATGTGGTTGTTAGGGGGGCAGGAAATACTACTGCTGAGCAAACCACCGTTGTAGCATCTGAAGCTAATACAACTGTTACTGTTTCGAATTTTAATGTTAACGGAACTTTGGCCAGCACCAATACGTATAATTTAATTGCTGCTGGAAGTTTTATTACATTTCCGAATGGTGTATCACCTAATCAGTATTCCGGTTCCCGTATTGTGTCAAATAAAAATATTGTGGCTTATTCCGGAACAGCAAATAACTGTGAAGTTGATATGGCTACTTTGGCTCCAACAAGTGCTTGCGGTGGAGGATTACGGGCGCAGACCTACAAGTTTAAAGGATACACAGGTAATGATCTGCCGTATTTTGGTTATATCATTACAAAAAGCGCTACAGATAAGGTTTACATTACAACAACGGGTAGTGCTACCACTAATTATACGAGCACAGATATAGAGACTATCCCAGGTGTTTCAGTAAGAAAACAGCTTGGGAGTTCTGGTAGTTATTTAATTACATTCAGTGATACGAATGTAAGTTCTCCTGAATTTATTACCCTAAACAGTGCCTCGAGGGTAACCATTGCCATTGTTCAAACAGGCGGTGGTTTCTCGATGTCTAATTTCATATCTCCATTTCCTGAAAAAGCATTAAAACCTCTTTTCTCACAGGTAGATTGTGCATCGGCTACATTAACTGCTGATCCGCTGGGTAAAGCACCTTTTCAATGGTACCTGGGTGGCAATCCGATAGCAGGGGCAACAAATAGTACGTATACTGCTGTTCAGTCCGGGACTTATACAATGACATCTACTTTAGATTGCGGTGTAAGTGCACAATCACTTCCCGTATCTATTGCAATCTGTAATATCGATAGGTCTATTGTTAAAACGGTAGATAATACTACTCCGGCTGTTGGCTCTACCGTTAAATTTACACTTACTGCGTCTAATTTGGGTGTTGGTGATGCGGTTGGCGTTTCAGTAACTGATCAGTTGCCTTCAGGTTATACTTATTTGAGCAATACAGCATCATCCGGTACTCTGTATAACAGCAGTACAGGATTATGGTCGGTTGGAACTTTGGGGCCAAATGCTACGGCAACGCTTGTCATTTCGGCAAGGGTAAATGCTACGGGCAGCTATACCAATACTGCTACCATTACCGGTACACAGAGTGATGCCAATACGGCCAATGATGTGAGTTCGGTAACACCTACACCGATTTCTACCATTAGTTTAACCTCTGCACCTTCAACTGATGCGCAGGTAAAGTGCTTAAATCCGAGCTCTGCAATTACACCTATAACTTATTCTATTGGTGGGTCAGCTACCGGAGCAGTTGTTACAGCTTTGCCAGCCGGCTTATCTGGTACGTATGATGGAACAAACAAGGTATTTACCATTTCAGGCACGCCTACTGCTGCCACAAACGGACCTTTAGAATATACGGTTACTACAACCGGAGGATCTCCCAATGTTTCTGCAAAGGGAACCATTCAAATACTAGGGGTAGTTGCTACTCCAGTGTTTCCTGCTTCCAACGTTAATTTGCGTTGCCAGGGAGCTGGTACAAATACTTATGTTGCTACGGCTACTAATGCCACAACAATTACGTATTCGTTATTACCTACAACTGCCGGGGTAATTAATTCTACTACAGGAGAAGTAACCTGGTCTTCTTTATTTAATGGTACGGCTACAGTTACTGCTTCAGCAACAAACGGATGTAATACCACAACTGCAAATTATGCAGTTACAGTTACTTCGACCGGAACAATAACTGGAACCTCTACCGTATGTTCTGGCTCAAACGGCACTTTAACCTTAACTAATGGACCGGGTACAGTGGTGCGTTGGGAATTTTCGTTAGATAATAATACGTGGACACCGATTAACAATCAGACCACAAGCCTAAACTATACAAATATTTCTCAAACTACCATTTACCGTGCAATTGTAAGTGGAGGAGCTTGCTCGAATGCTATTTCTGCACCATTTACCGTTAACGTTACACCTAGGCCAGTGGTTGCAGATCAAAATTATAATTTCTGCGGAAGCGGCAGTTTTGTTTTTGCCCCGGTTGACCAGGCATCTGGTACAACCTACACCTGGCCGGCTCCGGTTCTTACAGGTGGTACGATTACTGGCCAGTCGGCAAGCACTGGTAACCCAAATTCGGTTACCCAAAATAATTTAACAAATACAGGTACAACAACGGCTACACTGGTATATACGGTTACACCTGCTTATTCGGGATGTTCTGGCAATACCTTTAAAATCACTGTAGTAATTACTCCAACTATTACAGTTACAGCTACAAATCCAGCCCCTATATGTACATCAGGAACATTTAGTGTAACACCAACCAGCAACGTAAGCGGAACACAGTATACCTGGACGTCTGCTTTGATATCAGGAACAAATACTACCGGATTCAGCAACCAGAATGTTCCGGCATCTGCACCAATCAGCCAAACTTTAACCAATAATTCTGCAGCAGGTGCTACGGTTCGTTATACAGTAACCCCAACCTTGAATGGCTGTTCTGGAAATACTTTTACTTTTGATGTATTTGTTCAAAGTGCAACGACAGCTGGATCAATAGGCGCCAACCAAACCATTTGTACCGGTACTGTACCGGCACAATTAACTTCGGTATCTGCCGGTACCGGTGGAGGTACAATAACTTATCGTTGGGAAAGCTCAGCTAACGGATCAACATGGACAACTATAAGTGGACAGACAGGGCCTAGCTACCAGCCACCAGCTTTAACAGCAACAACTTCTTACAGAAGAATTACGATTTCTACAGTTAGTACCCCAGCTTCAACTTGCGAATCGGCACCTACAACACCTGTTACCATAACCGTGAGCGCATTACCAACAACTGCCAATGCAGGCGCAGATCAAACGCAATACAACTCAGGAATATTTACTTTACAGGGAAATGCACCAACCTCGGGTACAGGTGTCTGGACAGTTGTTAGTGGTTCAGCCACAATCAATACGCCAACTGACCGCAATACTACTGTAACAATTGCAAAAAATACTTCTGCTACCTTACGGTGGACAATTACAAGCTCTCCTTGTGCAGCTTCTGCCGATGATGTGGTAATTACCTACACGGAAAGTACCGATTTACAGATTGTTAAAACCGTTAATAAAACAAACCCTACAGTTGGAGAAAATGTAACCTTTACCATTACTGCAACCAATAACGGGCCTAGTAATGCCACAGGCGTACAAGTAAATGAACTGTTAAAAGCAGGCTATACCTTTGTAAGTGCAACTCCAGGAACAGGAACTTATAATACGGCTACCGGTATCTGGGCTATTGGAGCGCTAAACAGTAACTCTTCGCAAACATTAAGTATTGTTGCTACGGTTAATGCCAACGCCACGGCAGCCAACTATGGTAACGATGCGAATATTACAGGTACAGAAACGGATCCAACACCTGCAAATAATTCGACCTCGATTACCAATATCGTTCCGGTTCCGTCAATTGATTTGTCATTAACTAAAACAGCATCACCAAAACCAGCTGTTGCAGGCAATGCTTTAACTTATACCATCACTTTAACCAATAACGGTCCGAGTACCCTAAAATCAACAGATGTGGTGAAGATTACCGATAATCTTCCAACCGGGTTTACTGCAAATACTTTTACAGCATCAACAGGTACGTTTACCAGTGCAAATGGAAATTGGACAGGCTTAACTTTAGCTACCGGACAATCGGCAACTTTAACTATTGCGGGTACACTTGCTGCAACTGCATCGGGTAGCATCAGTAACACGGCGAGTGTCGCTGCACCAACCGGTACGGTTGATCCGAATCTGACCAACAACAGCCAAACAGATAATACAACCATTAGCAGGCAGGTTGATTTGGCGCTTACAAAAACAGCATCGCCAAAACCAGTTGTAGCTGGCGGGACATTAACCTATACCATAACCTTAACCAATAACGGAAGCAGTGCACTACTTTCAAGTGATGTTGTAAACGTAGTAGATAACCTTCCGGCAGGATTTACTGCAACAACTTTTACTGCCGCTGCAGGTACTTATAATCAAACTAACGGAAATTGGACAGGCTTAACCTTAAGCAACGGACAATCTACTACCTTAACCATCACCGGAACTGTTGCGGCCAATGCAAGTGGAACTTTAAATAACTCGGCAACAGTTACTGCACCATCAGGAACAACTGATACCAACACAGGTAATAACACAGCAACAGATGCAACAACTATAAACCGTTCGATAGATTTTGCTATCGCAAAAACCTCAACACCAAATCCGGTAATTGCAGGTGAAGCATTAACTTACACCATTACCCTGACCAATAATGGCACAAGCCAGTTATTAAATACCGATATTGTTAAAGTTGTAGATGTTTTACCTTCTGGCTTTACGGCGAGTGCTTACAACACTTCATCAGGAAATTATACCAGCACAAACGGAAACTGGACTGGCTTAACTTTAAGCAACGGACAATCGGCAACTTTAACCATAACCGGAACGGTAGCTGCAGGTGCAACCGGAAGTTTAAGCAATACGGTGACTTTAACTCCTCCGGCAGGTATAACGGATCCTAATACCACAAATAATACGGCTACCAGCAATACTGCTATAAATGCCAAACCAGTACTTGCCATTACCAAAACAGGATCTTCAGGTCTAACCGCTGGTTCGGCAGCAACTTATACTTTAAGGATTGTAAATAACGGAAGCAGTAATGCCATAAATGCTGATATTACCGATGCGGTACCATCGGCCATACAAGGTGTAACCTGGACCAGTACTACTGAAGGTGCTGCTGCTGTTACTACAGGAGCATCTGGTAGCGGAAATAATGTTAATTTAAAAGTTAATATTCCTGCAGGAAGTGCAAATGCCATAAATGTGACCATTCAGGGCACAGTAAATCCTGGTGCAACTGGAAGCATCACCAATACGGCTACAGTAACTCCGGCAGAACCACAGGGAACAGGAAGTACCTCAAGTGTAAATTCGAATATTACCAGTACATCTGGTGTTACCATTTCAAAAACTGCTGCTTCATCAGAAACTGCCGGAAATACGCTTAGCTATCAGATTCAGATTGCGAATAATGGACCAAGTAATGCAACAGGTGTACAATTAACTGATGTTGTGCCGGCTTCTTTAACGAATGTAAGCTATACAAGTCAGGTATTGGGAGCGGCTACCGTAACGGCAGGCGCAGCAGGCACAGGAAATAATATCAATCTTACCGGCAACATTCCGGCAGGGGTATCCAATAAGATCATTATCAATGTTACCGGCACTATTAAACCAGATTTTGAAGGTACAA
The DNA here is from genome assembly GCA_017745075.1 of Sphingobacteriaceae bacterium. Lineage (GTDB taxonomy): Bacteria > Bacteroidota > Bacteroidia > Sphingobacteriales > Sphingobacteriaceae > Pedobacter. The sequence goes on from JAGIAD010000017.1 coordinate 42,539, forward strand.
TTACCAATACCGCTACAGCCACACCTCAGGAAAGCGGAAGCACACCTGTAAATGCACAGGCCATAACCTCGGTAAGCAGAAAACCTGTATTTACCATTACCAAGAGTGGACCAAGCACTGCAATTGCAGGGAACAATATTGTTTATTCAATAATCATAAAAAACACCGGGCCATCAAACAGCTTAAATACGGTAATTACCGATGCTATACCGGCATCGATAACGAATGCCAGTTGGACAAGTGCTGTAACGGCGGGAACGGCAACAGTATCTGCCGGGGCGACAGGTACGGGTAACAACCTGAGTTTAACCGGAAGTTTCCAGGCAAACAGTACAGTTCAAATTACCATATCTGGAAAAATAGCGAGCAATGCATCCGGTAGTATTACGAATACAGCAACAGTTACTCCAACAGAAAGCGGTGTACCTCCGGTTACTTCGAGTCCGGTTAACACTTCATTAACCACTCAGTCGGGTTTAACGGTATTAAAAAGTGCACCTTCTACTATCATTTCCGGAGCAAATATCAGCTACACAATAGAAATTGGAAATAACGGACCAAGTGATGCGATCAATGCAACTTTAAATGATGCCATTTCTACCCAGGTTTTAAATCCTACCTGGACATCAACCGTTCAGGGGGCTGCAGTAATTAATGCCGGCGCAACAGGTAGTGGCAATAACCTGCAAACAGGGGTAACTATTCCGGCAGGTGCAGCAAATAAAGTAATTGTAACGGTAACCGGGAAAGTAAATCCGGCATTTAACGGTACTTTAAGCAATACTGCAACGGTAACCGCGACAGAGACCGGAAGTCCTTCTCCATCATCTACAACCAATACAACGGTTAATAGAACACCAACTGTAGCGATTACTAAAAATGGTCCTACGGCTTTAACAGCAGGAGAGAACATTACTTATACGCTTGATGTATTTAATACCAGTACAGCCGATGCGCAAAATCTAAGCATAGCCGATGTGGTTTCCAACCAGGTGAGCAATGTAACATGGACTGCTACTGCCGCAGGTAATGCACAGGTATTAACAGGAGCGAGCGGAACCGGAAATACGGTAGCAATTACGGGTAACCTACCTGCGGGAAATGCAAACCACATAACCGTGACCATTACAGGTAAGGTAAGTGCTGCATTAAACGGTAGTTTAGCGAATACAGCAACAGCAACACCATCAGAAAGCGGAACAACACCTGCAACATCAACCGTTAACACCAATGTTAGTAAAATACCGGTTTTAGCTATTCAGAAAAGTGGACCATCATCTGTTAACGCAGGGGAGCAGATCAGTTATACCATTACTGTTACCAACCAAGGTACGGCAAATGCAAATGCATCGGTAATTACTGATGCTATTCCGGCGAGTATTTTAAACCCATCATGGACAACTTCAGTTTCCGGAACTGCTGTTGTTACGACAGGCGCCACAGGAAGTACGAATGCTGTAAGTGTAACAGGCGATATCCCTGCAGGAGCGGCAAATAAAATTGTAATTACCGTAACCGGAACTGTAGACGCAGGTACTGCAGCAACAAGTATTGCAAATAGTGCTACAGTTACACCTGCAGAGAGTGGTGCTACAGCTAAAACATCCAATACGGTAACTACTTCGGTAAGTAAATTACCATCTATCAGCTTAACTAAAACCGGGCCGGCAACAGCCAAGGCGGGCGAGACGGTTACTTATATCATCGAAGCGGTTAATAACGGACCTTCAAATGCGAGCAATTTAAGTATTACCGATGCCATACCAACACAGTTAACAGGCGTAACCTGGACGGCGGTTGCAGCAGGAACATCTACCGTGAGTACAGCTTCTGGTACTGGAAATGTTAGTTTAACCAGCAACTTAAAGGTAGGCACTGCAAATAAAGTAACCATAACGGCAACAGGAACTATTTCTGCTGCTCAAAGTAATGTAACCATTACAAACCAAGCGGTAGCAACACCAACTGAAGCAGGTATAGCTCCTGTTAACTCAAATGCGGTAAAAACGGCTATTTCTAATAAAAGCGGAATTTCTATAGTTAAAGCCGGACCTTCTTCAATAAATGCAGGAGAAAACGTAGCCTATACTTTAACTATTAAAAACTCGGGGCCAAGTAATGCGATCGCGGCGGTAATTGCAGATAATATTCCAGCTGGTATTACCAATGTAAGCTGGTCGGCTACAAGTGCGGGTTCAGCAGCTATAACATCTGGGGCTACCGGTACAGGCAACAATTTAAGCGTTACCGCAAATATACCATCAGGCGCTTCAAATGTTATTAATATTAATATCACTGGTAAATTAAGTGCTGGTTTTACAGGTACTTCTATCAGTAATACAGCAACTGTTACACCTTCTGAAGCGGGCAATCCACCGGTTAGTTCAAATACGCTTACCAGCACAGTTGCTAAACAAGCGGATTTGAGGATAACAAAAGCTGGTCCGGCTACTGCCATTGCAGGTGAGCAAATTACTTATACGCTTACAGTTACCAATGCAGGACCAAGTGATGTAACTGCGGCGCAAATTGTAGATAATTTTAGCGCTGATTTACTGAATCCAACCTGGACTGTTGCGACACAGGGAACAGCTACTGCAAGTGTGGCAAATGGCACCGGAAATGTTAATATTACCGGAAACTTAAAAGCTTCCAGTGCAGATCAGATTGTTATAACTGTAACAGGAACAATTAATCCATCATTTCTTGGAACGCTTTCTAATACGGCAACAGCTACTCCGCCAGCTGGTACAACAGATCCAAGTTTGGCCACAAGTACAATAAATACTTCAGTTACTAAAAAGGCCAATGTAAGAATTATAAAATCAGGTCCGGCGAATGTTGGGGCAGGCGAAACAATTCAGTATACTTTAAGGGTTTATAACAGTGGGCCGAGTGCAGCTGTAAATACGGTTATTAAAGATAATATCCCTACAGAAATAATAAGCAATATAACCTGGACAGTTGCCACCACCGGAGCTGCTAGCGCATCGGTAAGCAGTGGTACCGATCGAAATATTAATTTTGTAGCAACCATTCCTCCAACACTTACAGACTATATTGAAGTAACGATAAGGGGCAAAGTAGATCCGGCCATCTTTAATGGATCCAGCCTGATCAATACTGCTACAGCAACAGTTGCTAATGACACTACTGATCCTGATTTATCTGATAATACCTCTACAAAGGTTACTACTGTAGATAATGATCCGGTATTCAGGGTTTCAAAATCCGGACCTGCAAATGCGAATATTGGTGATCCGATTTTCTACACCATAGTGGTGAACAACACCGGACCAGGAAACATTACAAATGCACTTATTGTAGATAATGTGCCGAGCGATATCCAGGTAACAAAATGGACTGCCACAACTACAACCGGAGCTACAATTACAGGGACGAATTCAGGTACTGCAAACTCAATTTCAACTTCTGGTAATATTAACAGCGGACCCGGAACAATAACCATTAATGTTGAAGGTGTTATTCTTCAAACTGCCAGATCTTCTTTTACCAATACCGTAAACGTAACTTCCGGAAACGTTAAAGAGAGCTCAGTAACAACAACGATCAATAAATCAACAGATATTGCGATCAGTAAAACAGGTCCTCAGACTGTTTCGGCGGGAGAAAATGTTTCCTATTCAATTAAAATAGTAAATAACGGACCTGTTAACGTAGCCGGATTAACCGTTACTGATTTAGTGCCAGCTACACTTACTAACGTAAGCTGGGCAGCAACAACCAGTGGAACAGCAACAATTACAGGTAATACCAACGGAACAGGTAACTCTATTTCATTACTTGGAAATATCGATGCTGGTTCAGCAAATTATATTACTGTTGTAGTTAATGGAAAAATTCCATCAAATAGTACAGCCACTTCGCTGTCTAATGTGGCCTCAGTTACATTGCCTGATGGTATTACAGATTTTAACACGGCAAATAATACAGCTACAGCAAATACAACAATCTTAAATTCACCAAACCTTGTAGTACAGAAAAGCGGACCAAGCACCGCCGCTTCGGGAACACAGATAAGTTATACGCTTACGGTTAGCAATAACGGACCAAGTGATGCAACTGCAGTAAACATTGCAGATGCAATCCCTGCGGATATTACGAATGTAAGCTGGACAGCATTAGCAAATGGTACAGCTTCAATTACTTCAGGTGCAAGCGGTAGCGGAAACAATGTAGCGGTAGTTGGAAATATTCCTTTTGCATCAGGCAATAACATCACTATCAATGTTGTTGGAACCATAAATCCTGCTTTTGCCGGAAATATATCGAACACAGCATCGGCAAAAATTGGTGCTGGCGGAACGCCGGTAAATTCCCCTACGGTTACAACGGTAGTGGCTAAACAAACCAATTTAAGCGTAATTAAATCAGGACCTGCAACATTAAGTGCTGGTTTACCGATAAGCTACACCATAGAGGTAACCAATGCTGGTCCAAGCAATGCCAATGGTACGGTAATTACCGATGCAATTCCTTCTGCCATACAAAATGTAACATGGAGCACCACCGTTACCAATGGTGCAAGTGTAAGTGCAGGAGCTACCGGAAGCGGAAATACGCTATCTGTAACGGGCAATATACTGGCAGGTGGTAATTCGAAAATATTGATTACCGTAAACGGTGTTGTGGCTTCTAACGCAACTGCAAACATTGTAAATAGTGCTACAGCGACCCCTGCTGAACCAGGCAACCCGGCTGTGGTTTCTACACCTGTAACTACAGTGCTGCAGAAAACACCAGGTTTAGCACTTTCTAAATCGGCACCTAGTACAGCATCCAGCGGACAGCAAATTACGTACACTTTAAAATTAACCAATACAGGGCCATCAGATGCTGTGAACACTACTATTGCTGATGTGGTTCCATCTGATATCAGTAATGTACAATGGACTGCAACGGCAAGCAATGGAGCTGTAGTTAATGGAACGGCTTCGGGCACAACCAATAATGTCTCAGCTTCAGTAAATGTTCCGGTAAATGGTGTGATCAACATCGTTATAACCGGTACAATTAGTCCGACTTATGTTGGTACTCTTGTAAATAATGCTTCAGCAACTCCGTCAGAACCTGGTGTTGCTGCTAAAACAGCCAGTGCTACAACTACGGTTTCAGCAATGGTTAGTCCGGTAATTACCAAGAGTGGGCCAACAACAGCTTTGGCCGGTGAGGAAATCAATTACCAGATCCGTGTTCGGAATAACGGACCAAGTACGGCTTTGAATGCCGTAATTACAGATGCGGTTTCGAATAATTTAACCAATGTTCAATGGACCGCCACGGCTTCGGGTAATGCGGTTATCAATGCCGGAAATTCAGGAAATACCAATTCGATCAGTGTAAATGCCAATATTCCGGCAGGCACAAATGATGTGATCATTATCAATGTTAAAGGAACAATAAGCAGTTCGTTCTCGGGTACCATTTCGAACTCGGCTATAATTACCCCATCAGAAACTGGAAGTATACCGGTTACTTCTGCAGCGGTGGTAACTACGGTGAGCCGAAAACCGATATTAAAAATTAGTAAAGTAGGTCCTGCAACTTTAACAGCGGGTAATACCATTAATTACCTGATTAATGTAAGCAACGATGGAACAGGTAATGCCGTGAACTTAAGTGTAGCGGATATTGTACCTGCCGCAATTACAAATGTTGCCATTACAGCAAGCAGTACCGGAAACGCTACCATTGCAAGCAGCAGCGTTACAGGAAATAACATTTCGGTAACGGGCGATATCAGTGCCGGAAGCGGCAATGGTTTTACCATTTTGGTGAGCGGAAAAGTTCCGACAAATTATAGCGGTACTTTAACGAATACGGCAACGGCTACACCTTCTGAGGCTGGAGCTGCGGCTTCATCTGCAACTGCCAGTACAGTGGTAAGCAGGGTACCGGTACTCGAAATTATTAAAACCGGACCAGCTACTGCGAACGCAGGTGCTGTAATAGAATATATTGTTACCGTAAGGAATACCAGCACAAGCGATGCCCTTGCATCGGTAATTACAGATGCTGTACCAGCAGGAATTCAAAATGTAAGTTGGACTACAAGTGTTACCGGAACTGCAACAGTTACTTCAGGAAGTACAGGAACAGGCAATTCGGTTTCATTAACGGCTAATATTCCTGCCGGATCAACCAATGCAGTAAGCATCTCTATAAAAGGACTTATCCCTTCGGGTGCAACAGGAAGTTTGGCCAACACCGCTGTAGCAACACCTGCTGAAGCAGGAACAAGCGCTGCTACATCGGCAACGGTAACAACAACCATCCAAACCAGTACCGACCTTTATGTAACCAATACTGTTGCTAACGCCTTCTTAAAAGTTGGTCAAAATGCAGTATTTACCGTAACAGCCGGTAATAATGGTCCGAGTGATGCAACAGGAGTAAGTGTTGCCGATTTATTACCTGCGGGATATCAGTTCGTATCTGCTTCGCCTACCCAAGGTACTTATAACCAATCTACCGGAGTATGGACTGTTGGTAACTTAAACAGTGGTGCAAGTAGTGTATTAACCATTACTGCAACATTAAAACTGGGAAATGACTATAATACTACAGCCATTATTTCTGGTGCGCAAAATGATCCCGTTACCAGTAACAATAAAGCATCGGCCGGAATTACCGCAGTAAATAGCGATCCGGTTCTGGTTGCCGATACCAAATCAACCAATGAAGATGTAACATTAACTGTTAATGCTGCTAATGGCGTATTGAGCAATGATAGTGATATCGACAATAATGCATTAACCATAACTAAATACAGCATTTCCGGAGTTGATTATGCGCCGGGTTCTTCAAACCTGATTACTGGTGTCGGAACCATTACACTTAATGCCGACGGCAGTTATGTTTTTGTACCTGTTGCCAATTATAATGGTACAGTTCCGGCCATTACTTATACTGTAAGTGATGGTAATGGTGGTACGGCGAGCAGTACGCTAAGTATAACCGTTAATCCGGTAAATGATGCGCCTTCTTTTGTAAAAGGTGCTGATCAACTTGTAAATGCAAACGCCGGCGCACAAACGGTAAATAATTGGGCTACAGCTATTTTAGCTGGTCCGGCCGATGAGGTTGCGAGCCAAGCCGTTAACTTTGTAGTAAGCAATAACAATAATGCGTCGTTTACGGTACAACCTGCTATAGATGCTTCAGGGAACCTGACCTATACCCCTTCAGGAAATTTTGCAGGCAAGGTTACGGTGACCGTGGTGTTAAATGATAATGGAGGTACGGCAAATGGCGGTGTAGACCAAAGTGCAGCACAAACTTTTATCATTTCCATTAAGCCTGTAGGGGTAACTGATAACATTAATACTTTGGTCAATACCCCGGTAATTACTGATGTTAAGGCCAATGATGGTGTAACAGCTAGCAATACAACTGTTTTAGCGGGTAATGGTGCGCATGGTACAACCACCGTTGATGCCAGCGGAAAAGTTACCTATACACCAAATGCCGGTTATACCGGAACGGATAGTTATACTTATACTTTAACAACAGCCGATGGGGTAGTAAGTGATCCGATTACGGTTAATGTGAACATCTATCCGACGGTTGTATTATCCGGACCAACATCAGTTAATGAAAATGCGGGTACGGTTAACTACACCGTTACCCTTACCGGAACAGCCGGAACAACGTTGGCATCGCCGGTAACTGTGGTAACCGGAATAACGCCAAATACAGCAAATGCTGCAGATTACAACTTTAACAGCTCAACTATTACCTTCCCGGCGGGATCGGTTGTTGGAACAGCAAGTGGTACCATTACTTTCCCTGTGACTATAGTTGATGATAATATTCTTGAGAACACAGAAGATTACACGGTTACTATAGGATCGATTACTGGTCCGGCATCTTTAGGTAATGCCAGTGTAACCACTTCTATTGTGGATAACGATAATGCTTCCGTTTCCATCAATAATATTTCGGTTGCAGAGAATATAACGGGTGGTTTAGCTACCTTCACGGTAACCTTAACCGGAGCAGTGCAAAACAGCTTCACTGTTAATTTTGCTACTGCAGATGGTACGGCCGTTCAACCGGGCGATTATACTGCAACCAGTGGAACCATCACTTTCCCGGCTGGATCGGCAAGTGGTGCTACACAAACTTTTACGGTTCCGATAATAGACGATAACATCGCTGAGGTCAACGAAACCTTTACGGCAACACTTTCGGGAATAACGGGACTGGTAACCATTGCTACACCAACCGGAACAGCCACCATCACCGATAACGATACTTCGGTAGCTACGATTACTGCGGGTACTCCGGGCAGTGAAAACGGTCCTGTTAACGGAACCTTTATTGTAACCTTAAGCAACCCTTCATCACAACCGACCACCATTACCTATACTTTGGGTGGAACGGCCACTGAGGGCAGCGATTACTCGGCCATCGTGACCAAGACCATTACCATTCCTGCAGGTCAGACTACCGGAACGATCACCATCCCGGTATTGACTGACAATATTGTTGAAGGTACTGAAACGGTTGTGGCTACCTTAACCACATCAAACAACCCGACTGTGACGGTGAGCAATACACCTGCCACGATCAACATTACGGATAATACCACTGCAACGGTAACGGTTGCTGCCACTAAAGATGGTGCAGAACCAGGCACAGCCGGTGAGTTCACCTT
>JAGIAD010000018.1 GCA_017745075.1 Sphingobacteriaceae bacterium
CAGGTTGCTAAGACATCATAGGGCCTTTCCCTCCGTCTTTCTGGATAAGTCAAAAGTATATTAATGTCACAAATATATATAAATTCTATAGTTTTTATAGTTTTTATTTTCATAAAATGATATCCCTGATTATCTGCGTGTAATACTTTAAGGTTTCAGCAATTCTAATACAGGTGCTTCTACAGATTTAATTACTTTGTGCAGCGTATTATTATTCTGCTCAAAAATTACAATTTCATTCTTACCTTTTTTAAGCCAACAGCCTGGCAGGTACAGGGTTTGCTGAGGGCCGGCACTCCAGTAACGTCCTATATTTATTCCGTTAATAAACACGATACCTTTACCCCAATTGCGCATATCGAGAAAAGTATCGCCAGTTTTTGTCAGAGAAAAACTTCCTTCATAAAGGGCTGGCCTTCCTGCTGTTGCAGTATTTTTTGCCGAGGCTAAACTGGGCACAACGTCCATAGGCAATTTATACATATTCCAATTTCCAGTAATAGTTTGTCCGTTAATAATTACCGGAGAAATGATACCTTTTGTACTGTTGATGATTTTTGCCCCGTAATTAATCCGCCCCATATTTTCAACTACAATATCCAAAACGGCATTAAAAGGAATATCGATATCACAATCATATTTTTTATAATAGCTGTTTAATTCAGCAACCTTAGTTCCGTTCACATAAACTATGGCATAATCACGTAAACCAGCCAACTCTAGTTTACCACTAATAGGCTGATTAAACTTTTTGCTGTACCAAACGTAGCCATGTCCTTGATTTAAAGCTTCAAAAGTTAAAGGATTATCATCATTTACAGGTGTAATTTTACTTTTAATATCTTCCAAATCAACTGCTTTAGTTAAAATAATATCCGGAATAGCAATTACAGGAATTTTTGCCGGAACGGCTGGTGTTTCTGGCTTCTTCAGTAAATCTCTGAGAGCATTGTACTTTTCAGTAGCCCAACCAGCCTCACTAATTGGTGCATCATAATCGTAACTGGTTAAATCTGGCTGGATATCATGTTTGTTATCATAATTTGCGCCTGATGTAAAACCGAAATTTGTACCGCCGTGTATCATATAATAATTAAACGATACACCACCGTCTAAATATTTTTGTGTTTGTTTAACCACTGCTTGCGTAGAAACTTTAGGAAAAGGCTCTGCCCAATGAGCTAACCAGCCAGGATAAAATTCTGCTACCATATAAGGTCCTTTACCCCCATTGTATTTATTCACTAATTCCTTAAGCCTGGTTACATCATCTTCACCATTTGCAGTTGGTAAGGCTCCGGGTAATGCGCCACCCTCAAAAAGCCAGCTTCCATCGGAGGTAAAAAATGGTACATTAAAGCCAACATCTTTTAACTGCTGAAATACAGCTGCACTATACTTTTTATGGTCTTCAAGCGAAATATCCTTACGTTGAGCAACATAAGATCCAAATTCATTTTCGCCCTGCACCATTATAATCGGGCCTCCGTTGGTTATTAAAAGGTGTTTAAGTTGCCCGTACAATGCCGTAAAATAAGCTTTTGTTGCAGCTAAATATTGCGGGTTATTACCACGAATAACCATACCTGGCACCTTTTGCAAAAACCATGGATAGCCGCCAAATTCCCATTCTGCACACACATAGGGGCCTGGTCTAAGGATTACAAATAAACCTTCTTCCTGAGCAGTTTTGATATATTCGGCGATATCCCGGTTACCAGTCTTAAAGTCCCAAACCCCAGGAGCAGTTTCATGGTAATTCCAAAAAACATAAGTCGCCACAGCATTTAAGCCCATTGCTTTCATCATTCTCAAACGATGGCGCCAATAAGGTTTTGGGATACGCGCATAATGCATTTCTCCACTGTAAATTTGAATCGGTTTACCGTCTAACAGAAAATTACCACCTTCAATAGCAAAAGTGTGTTTTGGATCTGGCGATTTAGTCTGCGCTAACAGATTATTTATTAAACAGATAAATATAAACAATGGTAAAAATTTAATTTTCATATTTTGTGTTGGTCAGTAATGGTTATTTTTAGTTGATTATATGCGAACCAGCTGAAATATTATGCCCGAATTATCTCATGAACAAATCTTGCTGTTTCGTTAATAGGAATATTTATTCGTAAAGAACAAAACCGGTTATTCTAATATATTATCAATCAGTTTATTTAGTTCAGTAACACTAAGGGGTTTGGACTTGTAGGTATCGGCTAACTTTGTCCAGGCCACTTCCATGGCAAAATAATCGGGGGTATGGCTTTCTCCACCTTCTATCTTAGCTAATTGCTCCTTAATAAACTGCTGCCAGCGGGCCAGGTATAAAGAGCCTAACAAACCACTCCATTCCTTATGCGCATAATCATGTAGATCTGTCTTTGGGTTATTTTCGGGTCCCCAGTAGGTGATCTGAATTTTTGCATTTCTTAAAGCCCTGTCCCGATCCTCTGGTGTTTGAGCAAAATCAATAGCCTGTTTCAGCCAGCGGTTTAAAGAAAAGTACCTGCTTGAACTCAACAATGAATCTTGTTGGAGTATCAGTTTCTGGAATACAGCACTTTCCTTTTTAAATGCAACTGCATCTTTTGCTTGTATGGCCTCAATCATTTTCTGATAACTTTTATCTCCTTTATTAGCCAACACCTGTCTCACAAAATCAATCTTATCTGTTTGATAGGTCTCTACATTTTCGTAATCATCACCAGCAGCTACAAAAAGTTTCACCGCCTCCAGAAACAATTCCGGGTTATAATTTCTTTTCCGGGTTCCCCATGTTGAAACTGTTTTAATGGCAATTCCAGGCCTTGCACAAAAAATAGATTCTGAAGGTCCTTCCTGGTAAATTTCCGGGCTGCTGTACGCCGTTTTTAACAATAACTGCCAGGCCTGATCCATTTTCGAATTACTTTTTCCATAGCGGTAGCCCTGATAGGCTTTAATCCATTGCTTTACTGATATTGGATTTTGATGCCAGCCAAGCTCAAGCATAAAATCGAAAGCTACCGGGTTATTGTTTATCCCCTCCGGAATAATCCCTATACCTGCCAAATACTGTCCATACCCGCTCCTTTTGGCGCTGTTCACTTCATCTGAAAAGCGTTGAAGTTTCCCATATAAACCATTTTTTTCGCCAAAATTACTTACGTTACTCCAAACAAATGGGGTTCCATTATAGCCTTTTCTTTTTTCCCAGTTATTGGTGTTTTCGCCAAATAGTTCAATTACCAATGTTTTCTTTTTATCTAAACCATTAAGTAATGCTTCGGAAGGATTCGATTGCCAACCCTGAAGTACCCAGCTACTGCCAGGGAAGTGCTGGTTCATTTTCCTTTGTATCATAGCAGCTGCCGCACTCACATCAACCCCTTTGGAATTTCCACCCTCGTGAAAAGGATCTCCTCCAAAAAAGTGAAGATCAGCGCCATAAAGCTTCTTCATTTCTGCATAATAGATATCAGCTACCTGGCTAAAGGCTGTATCAGCAGGAATTAGAAAATCAGGGCGTGTAAAACCTCCGGCCCACTTACCCTGGTCTATCACACGTATTTTCATCTTATTTTTAAGACTTGTCGGAATCATCCCATAAAACCCTTGCATTACAGGTTCGATCTTTAAGTCTCTCATCCGCTTAATGATCTGTTGCTCTAATTTTACCTGCTGGTTAATTACTTTCTGGCTAATCGGCCCTCCCCAACCTTCCAGGTTTCCCATTAACCACCACGCACTAAAAGCAGGATCAGCTATAAAATCGCTGATATCCTGGTGATTATAACCCATTTTTTTTAAAGTATTCTGCCAAACAGCCTCCATTCCGACAGGTGCGAGCATTAGGTTTACCCCATTCAGTGCCATCCAATCTAGTTCACGTTCCCACTCGGCCCATTTGTAATACGCCATTGAATAGCTAATGGTACAATAATTCAGCGCATACCTGAAGCGAAATGGCGATGATATCCTCACCTTTTTATCAATTATTGGGATATTGTGAAGTGGAGACAGATTATCTCCTAAGTGAGACATGCTCCTGTTACAGTAATACTTAAGATAATACCCCAAACCATAGGCGGCACTATTTGAATTGGAAGCAGCAATATTTACCTTATTGCCAACTGAAGACAGTTCAAAAACATCTTCGCCTGTTTTTGCCGGAATAACACTGAAAGACAGGGATGATACAAGCCATGGTGCGCGACGCAACGCAATTTCCCTGACTGCTGGATATGCTTCTCCGTAAACTGAAAAAGAGAAGACAATGAGTAAAATAGATAGGTTTAGTTTTATAAGTTTCATACTGATTTCAAAAAGTTATCGCGATTAGATCTTTACTTAAGGACTTTTAAATATTAAGCCTTTTTTTGACTCTTGTTTGGTACCTTTTTATTACTATACGCTTATAAAAGAAAATGTCTATGCTAGCTATATTATTTTTTTGAGATTACGCTAACGGGATGTCTCAGCTGCTCACCTCACCTAAAATTTTTCATTAAAGGTTTGCATTTGAAACACAGGCCACCATTTAGTGCTATTTTTGAAAGATTCTGATCAGACTTATAAAAGAAACAACCAGCAGTTCTGAATCATATTTGCTTATTTCAGCCTTTAGGAATGCTGAGGCCTTTGCCATATGGTCTTTAATTGTGCCAACAGAAACACCTAACTCGTTAGCAACGAATTCGTAGCTCTTATTTTCTAACTTGATCGAACGAAATACGACTTGCCTTTTTGGTGGTAATTTGTTTATACTTTCTTCAATGATACTGCTAAGTGCCTTATTCTGCATGAAGTCGGTTACAGGATCGTATATTTCTGTTGTTGACATGATCAAACGGTCCATCAGCTTTTTTTCGCGCAATACCCTGCGGTAAAAATCTATAGCGGTATGTTTAGCTATGGTTACCAGAAATGACTCAAATGAAAGATCTGAATTTATTTTGTCGCGGTTGAGCCAGACTTTCAAAAATACGTCTTGATGCAGTTCAAGAGCCACATCTGTAAGGTGAACAAGTTTTTTTAGGTTGTAGTAGACTTTTCTTTCATATTTCGAATAAAGTAAATTAAAGGCGTTCACATCACCTTTTTTAAGTGCATTCAGAAGCGCTTTCTCATTATTTGGTGATCTGACAGGCATTTATTTATTTTCTTTATTCGCATAATTGCTATGCAACTATTCGAATAAATATAATTTAAAATTATAATACATTATTGTTCTTTTTTAAAAGTGTTGTTTAAATTTTAAAACTACAATTGATTAACAATTCTCATATAGCAAAATAATCGAAAAAAACCGGAGCCATCCGGCTACCGGTTTCTCAAAATTAACTAACCTTAACCAAGATTGCTCATTTTACATAAAAGCCGAGTTCAATAAGCAATCTTAAATATGCCAGGGTTTACAATAATTTTCTGCTATTTTACCTGCTCAATAAAATGCTACTATTCATTAAAAGGTGCGATCTCTGCAATATTGGCTGCATTTCCTCCATTGTATGATGAAAGCACAATAACCTTAAAATACCTTGCAGTTTTTTGAGACGAAAGATATACGTGTTGCGGACCAGCTATTGCTTTTAAGGTAAAAGTCCCGGCGCTCTGCCAGTTCGATCCGTCCATACTGATCTGTATTTCAATGTCCTTGCATTTCGCACCATACCTTGATTCCATTGATATCGTAAATCCGGTAAATGGTAGCGGAGCTTTCATATCGATAGCAACAAAATGGGGAGGTACTGCTACAGGGTCGCTCCACCTCGAAATCCATGAAGTTAGAAAGTTCCCGTCTATAATATTGATGGCCTTACCATCATCGCCACTCGTTTGGTTAGAGCTAAAACCAATTACCGCCCAGGTACTGTTGTCATATTGACTTGGTTTAAGTCCAAATTCAATAACAGGGATACCCGCATTAAACGTATAAGGAAAGATGTTTTCCGTTACATTTCCATTGTCATTTACAAGCTTAACTTTCAATTCATAGGGTATTCCATCAGTTTTATATTTAAGTTCCGAGATTGGCATTTCAACATAAAAGCTATCTGTCCCAATCGTCTTCGACTCCCAGGTTGTTGCATTATAATCCTTATTTACTCCAGTTCCTTCATTATTTACATTTGGATCATTATAATAAAGAATACTGGTTACTTTCCCGTTTGTAGTAAATTTACCAGAAACGATTATACTTTGTTTAGCTACGTCATACTTGGCATAAATTTTCTTGATTACCGAGTTTACAGCACCATAATAAAGCTTGGTATCTGTATTAAACACCTGGTTTACATTTAGGATCGCACAATCTGCTGCAGTTAAAAAAGTTGGGCTTTTACCCAAAGTACCATTACCGGCCCACATCAGTGCCATCCCTTTTAACGGGTCATTATTTTCCGAAACTTTTTGGCAGTTATGAGGTAGGTTTAAACCATGCCCCAATTCATGCATCATGCCACCAAACCAGACACTGAATTCGTTGCCGAGTAGATCTGATTTTCCAAGATGTTTAATATCCAAATCCAGATAGTCTAAGGCAAAACAGCTTTTACCAATACCATAAAATGGCGGGCCAAAACTACCGCCGCCCGGAGTTCCATCGGCTTTCATAAAGTAACTCGGGATAATAATCAGGTTGTGATCGCCTGATTTAAGTGATGGATTGGCAGAAAAATAGCTGTTAATCTCATTCATCACGTTAACTGATCCCCCATCATATTTATAATTGTCTTTACTTTTGGCACCATTAATCACAATTAGCCTAACATCAGTTTTAGCCGCATTGGTATAAAGGCCAAAGGTCTTGTTCGGATAGCCATTAAGCGCCATTTGCTGTTTATACCAGTTTTGGCCCCACAAGAGCAATTCGCTCAACCTTTTTTGATAATTAGCCGGAGGGATAACATCTGATGGGATAAAATAAATCACATTTAGATTGTATTTTCGGTCGGAAGTATAAGTAACAACAGTATCCTGTTGAGTAGCGGGTGGCTCTACAACGGTTTCTACAATACTTTTCTTACAAGAAACGGTAGTAAATAAAAGGGATACACACAGCCAACGGGCTATAATTTTCACCTGCTTTGTCATGATAAATATGTTTAAATAAATATTTGTTATGAAGAGGGGGTGAGGATTACCCCACCCCAATTGTTTAGAGCGAATCAAGCATTTTACCAACCCTCGGTCTGTTTAAAATCTGGATTTTTGCCGTTTAGCTTATCTATTTCCGATTGCGGAATAGGCATTAAATAATGTTTTGTTTTATCGAATACACGTTTTTGGGCTTCAAAATAAGTAAATGTCGTATCCGTAGCGTTGCTTGCCGAAATGGTATAATTCACCCCATATACAGGCCGGTTATCAACCACCTCAGCGATCTTCCATCTTCTCACATCCCAAAAACGGTGTCCTTCGAAGGCGAGTTCGATCCTGCGTTCGTGCCTGATTACCTCTCGCATCTCTTCTTTAGTCAATCCTGCAGGTATGTCTGGCATACCCGCCCTCCTGCGGATCGAGTTAATTGCATTGTATACATTTGCATCTGCGCCGGCCACTTCATTTTGTGCCTCGGCATAGTTCAGCATTAGTTCGGCAGTCCTGAATATTGCGAAAGACTTGGTTACCCCTCCAGAGTTATTAGATAAATTCAGACCTTCGGTCATGTATTTCCTCCACCAATAATTGGTCCCCGGCTGCTCCGCATTATCCTTGTCATTGGCATAAATATTAATCTTTCTGTTTTTCCAGGTTGCGCCAGGGTATAACACCGTTGTGTAAAACCTTGGGTCGCGATTTTTATAAGGATGTTTGGGATCCCACCCAGAGGCTGCAGACTTAATGGGCAGACCATTTTTCATTTCAAAATCATCAACAAAATCCTGGATCGGTCCACAATTGTTCCATCCGCTATAACCTAAGGGCTGCATTACCTGATCAATTCCAGAGCCTGCACCGGTTCCGATATTACGTCCCCATATACATTCGGCATTTGCATATTTCAAAAAAGCATCAGAAAATTTGGGTTCTAAATTATAACCCTGGGCCAAGGCTGCATCCAGGGCTTCTTTCGAAGCTGCCGCTGCTTTCTGCCATTTGGAAACATCGCTGTTTGGATTAAAGAGAGTGCTGGCATAATAGAGGTCTAATCTCGATTTTATTGCCTGACAGATGGTTTTGGTAGCCCTGCCCCATAAACCTGGATCGTGTTTGGCTGGCAGATTTTGCATTGCTTCGTTTAAGTCCCTTTCAATAAAAGCCACTACTTCGGCATACTCACTCCTTTTTAGGAATACGGCATCGCCATCTGTTGCAGGCGAAAGCGGCTTATCCATAATTGGAATTTTACCCCAGCCCCTGAAAAGTACAAAGTGATAAAAAGCACGGAGCATTAAAGCTTCGCCTCTTAACCTGGTTTTTCTGTTTGGGACATTTGGATCTTCAGGAATCTTTTCAAAATTGGCAAGAAAAAGATTACAGGCCCTGATTTTGGCATATGCGTTTGTCCAATCGTCTCCTAAAGGAGAAAAATTACTTGGATTCCAGGCACCGGTGTTAAACAAAACCGCCCCGTTTGCCCAGCGCTGTTTCGATTCATCTGTCATGGCCGATGTGACATAAGAATCACCAGCACCATAATTCCAGGAAGGAATAGCAGAGTAGATATTATTCAAAAAGCCCTCTGCATTATCTATATTTCCAAACACCTCATTTTCACCAATATAATCACTCGGCACCCTATCTAAAAAGCTTTTTTTACACGATGTTACGACCGAAATCAATAACATAACCAATAAAGCATAACTATATTTTTTCATTACTTTAAATTTTAAGTCTGTTAAAAATTCATCGATACACCAACATTATACACTTTCATCGTTGGGTAAAGGGCCGTTCCGTTAGCCGTTTGCTCCGGATCGTAATCTTTGTAAGGAAGCTTATCCCAGGTAGCCAGATTCAGTCCATTGGCAAATATCCTGAGCGAATTTATCTTCACTTTAGCCAGTGTGCGCGCAGGGAAAGTATAACCCAGCTCCAGATTTTTAATTTTGATGTAGTCAGAACTGTAAATAAAAAAAGTACTCAATTGAGCATTGTTCTGCCCGCCAGCTGAACTGTAGTGCACACTTGGATAGGTGGCGGTGCTGGCTGTTGCGGGTGTCCAAACATCCTGCAGCCTGTCGGGCCCGAGGTAAGGTACATTGGTTTTGCCGCTTAGGGCTCCCTGTACCAGTACACTCAAATCGATTCCCTTCCATGATGCCCCAAGAGAAGCTCCAAAAGTATTATTAGGAAAGTTATTCACCTGTATGGCTACCCTATCGCTCTCATTGATGATGCGGTCGCCATTCATATCACGGTAACGGATATCGCCAGGAATCACTTTTCCGGCGAAACTTTGCTTAGGCGAAGCATCAATCTCGGCCTGGTCTTTAAACAGTCCTTCTGCAATATAGCCCAGCTGGTAACCAACTGGCAAACCCGTTAAAGCTTGATAAGGATATGCCAAATTAGGTTCGTCACGTGCAAGGATTTTGTTTTTATTGTAAGTCCAGTTTACATAACCGAATAAAGAAACCTTTTTAGCGTCTTTAACATTGGTGTTGAAGTTTAAAGAGGCTTCAAAGCCCTGGTTGAGCACTTTGCCAACATTAATTGCTGCTAAACCTGCAATACCAAGATAGGTAGGAATGGTTTGTGGTGTAGTAAGAATGTTAGTTCTGTTTTCCCTGAAAACGTCAACATCTAACTTAATCGCATTGTTAAAAAATCCGGTTTCTAAACCGATGTTAGATTTTTGTGCCTTTTCCCAGGTGATGTTTGGATTGCCTGTCCGGTTAACATTGTACCCTCCGGCCGTTGTTGGGCTGGTACCGAAATCAAAACCTCCTCCCCTGCTGTAATCTGATATAAACAGCCATCTGGAACCACCAATATTATCGTTACCCACATAACCGAATGATCCACGGAGTTTTAAATAATTCATAGTCTTAATGTCGTACCACGGCTCGCTGGAAATCACCCAACCGGCAGATACAGCAGGAAAAAAGCCATAGCGTTTACCTTTTGGAAAGTTTTCGGAACCGTTATAACCCACATTGAAGTCTGCAAAATACCTCGAATCATAATTATAAGATACCCGTCCTACAAAACCTTCATATGCCCTTGGCAGGTCACCGGTAACCGAGGTATAGTTCCGGTTAAAAAGGGTTAAACCAGAGACAGCATGATTGCCGAATAATCGTTCGTAATTTAACTGTACATTATAGGAATAATAACGTGTTGCCGAAGTACTCGAAGATTTTGCAAGTGACGTTTCTGTAGAAAATGGTGTGTAGGTTTCTACACCACTTACCGGATCTTTACGGTAACGTAAGGCCGTAAATTGCTGATTCTGTGCATAATTGATAGCCCCATAATTTTCAAAAGTATATAACCCTTTAATATTCAGCCCTTTTGTAATGAACTCAAGCTTATGATTTACCTCAATTGTTCCATTGGTACTATTCCAAAAGTTATCATAATAACCGCTTTGTAACAACGCACCTAGAGGATTCCTTACATCAGATGCATTTATACGCCCTGCACCGAAAGTACCGTTTGGATTATAAATCGGAGTCGTATAATTCTGCATTAAAGCCACATTGCTGAAAATAGAGCCGTAGCCAGGTCCCGGGCCGGTTCTTTGCTCAATTCTTGAAGCGAGGTCTAAACGGACAGTCATCATATCAGTTGCAGTAATGTCAATATTTGATCTAAAATTATAGCGATCATATTTCTGCGAGATGCCGTATTTATTATCATTTGCTCCTTTAAAAAGTGTTCCCTGATTGAGATAACCAAGCGAAACAAAATATTTCACGCTGCTATTCCCCCCACTCATGTTGGCATTATATTGTTGTTGTGGCGTATTGCGTTCAAAAATAACATCGTACCAGTTCACATCAGGATAGGTATAGGGATCTGATTGGTTTCTGAACAACTCGATCTCCTTAGGGGTCCATATCGGGTTATTTCCATCATTGACAGATCCCTGATTATCCAAAGTCGCTTTTTGAAAGCTACTGAAACGTTCAGGAATTCGCTGTGGTGCCTGGATACCATACTGACCATTAAACTGGATATTGGTCTTTCCAATTTTTCCACGTTTAGTGGTTACCAGAAGTACCCCATTTGCACCCTGTATACCATATAATGATGTTGCAGCAGCATCTTTTAGAATACTTATTGAGGCTACCTCGTTTACATCGATATCTCCAAAGTTTGAATCACCTCTGGTTAAGCCGTCAATTACTATTAACGGACTCCTGCTGGCCCCGTAAGTTCCAATGCCCCGGATATATATGGTTGAGGCGTCACCGCCCGGGATACCTGATGATTGGATAGTGGTAAGCCCTGGTAAACGGCCAGCCAGCGCATTGCTCAAATTGGAAACAGGGCTCTGCTTAAGCTCCTTTGTCTGAACGGTAGATATTGCCGCAGTTACACTAACCTTTTTCTGTGTCTGGCCAAAACCAGAAACCACTACCTCATTTAAGCTTCCTGCTTCTGCAATCAGCTGAATTAACATTTCTGCTTTTAGGTTAGCTTTAATTTCCTGAGTTTGATAACTTACAAATGAAACCTGTAAAATAGCTCCATCCTGAACATTTTTAAGCAGAAAATCACCGTTATCCCCACTCAATGTTACGGTTGTAGTACCTTTTACCTTAATGGTTGCTCCTGGAAGCCCTGCTCCGGCCTCGTCTACAACACGCCCCCTGATATCGGCAAACAAATGCTTAACGTTATTGGGTTTGGCCTCATTACGGTCTGTTATTACAATAGTAGAAGCCTCGATACTGTAAGTTAAAGGCTGATTGGCAAGACATTTGTCTAAAACGGTAGATAAAGGGGCATCTTTAACATTAATGGTAATGTTGTTTATCTTTTTTATTCGGTTAGCATTATAAAAAATATCTAAGCCGCTTTGTTGACTAATTTTGTCTAATACCTGCTCTAAAGAAATATTCTTTTCAGAAAGGGTAATCTTATTCTGTGCAAAGCCAGCTGCACATACCTGAAAGACCAGGGCAAAGAGTAGGAAAACTGTAAGTTTCATGGTTAGCAAGACTTTATTTTTCGCACAGGGAATCCTGTACGATTTAAAATCGTAAAATTTCATACATTTGTTTAGTTTAAGTTGTTAAATGCTCCGTTTCCGGACCATTGGGTTTGGTTGATAGTATTCTGAAAAATATTTTGGGGCAGACAAACTGAATGATAACCGGGAGTGTCTCTAGCACTTCCGGCTTTTACAGTTTATCCCAAATAGGAATTATGGCATAACTGTAATCCTCCTTTCATTCACTTTAAAAGTTACATCATTTGTGCGCGTTAGTATTCTTAAAACTTCTTTAAGGGTTTTTGATCTCGAAATCTTCCCGCTAAAGCTCAGGCTTTCCACCGAACCGGCATAATCTACCTCAATATCGTACCAGCGGGCCAACTTACGCATCACACTTTTCAGGTCTTCATCTTTAAAAATAAAACGCCCATTTTTCCAGTCTATCTGGGCTGCCGCATCTACTTCACTTACCGACCAATCATTATCTGCTAACACAGACTGCTGTCCAGGTTTTAGGTATTTCTGCCCAGTTTGTTTTTCTCCCTTCCTACTAATCACTTTTACACTGCCTTCGAGCAAGGTGGTTTTAATCTTATCTTCATCTGCATAGGCATTAATATTAAAATGGGTTCCCAAAACCTGAACCTCCTGCTTAGCAGTTACCACGATAAATGGTTTAGCTGCATTATGCGCAACTTCAAAGTAGCCTTCGCCAGCCAGCTCTACCCTTCTCTCTGTACCGTTAAACTGTAAAGGATAGCGTAAATAGGAGGCTGCATTAAGCCATACTACCGTACCATCATTAAGAACAATCCGGTATTGACCACCTTTTGGGGTTTCAATAGTGTTAAATAGGGTTGCGTATTGATTATCGATACCGAGAGTGCTTAGCTGAACATATTCCAAAAGCCCGTTTTCTTTCTTTCTGATCTTTATACCATTTTTTTCTGCGATATCAGTATCCGACTTACCGTCCAAAATAACTTTTGATCCGTTACTCAAGGTTAAAACGGCCTTATTTCCTCCTGGCTCAATCAGTCCTGCGTAATCAACAGATTGCTTACTAATCCTTTTTCCATCCCTAAAAAACAATATCCCCACACTGAAACAGATCAGTAATATAGCAGCGGCACTTATCCACCATAAATTAAGGCGTTTCTTAAGCTTTAAATCGGCTACTTCTTCTATCGCAGACTCTGCTCTTATCTGCGTTAAGAGCCGGTTTAACAACACATTTTTAAAAAGCTCTTCATCTTGTGTTTCAATGCTTTCAACAGCAGGTTTGCTTAATCTGGTATAATAGGCTTCAACCAGGCGTTTTTCATTTTCGCTTGCTTCACCGTTTATATAAGTATTAATAAGAGATAAGAATCGTTCTTTTTCCATGGTCTTAATACTATGTTCCAAAAAAGACACGCTACCCTATGGCAAAATGAATTTTCTTTAAAATAAAATCATAACAAACTGATAAACAGAACTATAAAATCTATAGAAGGGTATAGGAAACGATTATACAAACGCACATTTCTATGCTTAGACCTTCACGGATGAGTTTTAACGATTTCGACATTTTTTTCTCAACCGTTTTTACTGAAATCTCCAGCTTACCTGCAATCTGCTTATATGACATCTGCTCTTCTCTACTCATCAAAAAAATCTGCCTGCAATCTGCCGGTAGACTATCTATCAATCGTTGTAGCAAATGCAAGTGGTCTTTAAAAATCATAGGATCTTCTTCTATAATTTCTGTAGTAACCTCTGCCAGCCGTTTATAAAAACCGGCATCTACCTTTTGTGAACGGATAGCTTTTAATACGGTTAACCTGACTGACTGGTGGAGGTATGCCTTTAAAGAAACAATATTTAACTCCTTTCTACGCCGCCATAAGTGCATGAACATTTCCTGTAAGGCATCCGATGCACCTTCTTCATCGCGCAGAATAGTAAAAGCGGTTCTGTAAAGCTGTTTCCAATATAGATTGTAGATTTCACTAAATGCCAGCTCATCTCCATTCTTTAACCTGGAGATCAGCTCATCTTGACCCGATATTTCGTAAATCGACATTTGTACTGAAAAACGAAACTAACATTTTTTTTACAGTTATTTCTTGGATATTTTTTTTAATTCACTCACATAACCGTTTAAAATGATTATTCTGATACAACAGCAGATTTATTTTTACTATCTCCCTTACGACGCATCCTCTAAAGTTCTCAAAAATTCGATTAACCGTTTATCACTTTGGTTTAAACCTCGTCATTACCATCTATATCCTTTCTTTACTGGGGGAGATGATAAGAAAGCGGAATATGTTCTCACCTATTACGATAGCCATTGACCTCTTTAACCTAAAAATCGAGCAAGCGCAGCAAAGAGTGATTTAGTCTGCAAATCGTTAATTTGAGGCATAAGGCTACTTAAAAATGCAGGTACGCTTGAAAGTATTACGCCTTCTTTTTCAAGTTGCCGAAATGCTGCCTGTTCAGTACGGTCACTCAAACCACCACAAATATCTGTTAATAAAAATACATTATATCCGTTTCTTAGGGCACCAAGAGCGGCCTGAATTACCGCCAATTCTGTTGCCACCCCACCGAGTAATATTGAAGATCTTTTGTACTTTTTTATAATCTTGAGGTTAGAGCCATCTTCAAAAATGCCTGCGGTTGAGCGTACTACCATAGTATGTTTGCTCAATTCCTCAATAGGATTAGGAGAAACACCAGCCTTAAGTGGAACGCCCGACAGGAAAACAGGAATATTAAGAATATCTGCCCCTTCAATTAATACTGATACCGCTTTCCGGAGACTTTCCTCCGAGATTGTTCTATTAGCAGCAAGAATGATTTCAGGCTGCAAATCTGCCAAAACAATGATCACATTGTTCAGATCAATTTTTTGTACATGATTCATTTGAAATATATTGATAAAAGAATAAAGTTTTTTTCCTGGAAAACAGTGACTATGGGCCCAGTTTAACCTTAAATTACGCCGACTAAAGTTCCAATCTGTTGTGCTCCCTACCTTGTTAGATAATATTAATACACGCCTTTTTGGGATATTACCAGGTTTCTTTATGAAAAATCATAGCTCTAGTAACCAGCAGTAAACCTTGTTTTATGGTGTTTTGGATTTTCTATTTCATCGGCAATAACGACGGCTAAGTCTTCTACAGATAATACACTTCTATGGTTCTCATCAAATACCGGGTTGTCTGTTCCTAAACGGTACCTGCCCGTCCTTCCTGTAGTTATCCCACGGTGCATTTCAAAAGCAGGCGAAAACAATGTCCAGTTCAAATTGCCCTCCTCTTTTAAAAAATTAAAATAATCTCTTGCTGCTGAAGCCCCGGCATAAAATTCCTTTGGAAAATCAGGTGTATCAACGGCTTGAATTCCATCGGCTATATAGAGACTGCCTACCCCTCCGATAACAATAAAGCGTTTAACATCTGAAAGGTTCACTACTTCCTGAATGGCTTTCGAACCGGATATGAAATCTTCATAAAGGTTTGGATTTGCCCACCCCGGGTTAAAAGCACTTACAACTACATCAAAACCTTTTAAAAACTTAGACAATTCAGGCACATTATTGATATCAATCTGCACATAAGCCAGGTTATTTCTACCCGATTTTTTTTCATCCTGCGAAATCCCGGTAATGTTATGATTACGGTTGACCAATTCTTCAGTAATGGCTGAGCCAACAAAGCCTGTTGATCCAATTATTGCTATTTTCACTTGTTCTGTATTTAAATTTATTTATACAAAAATAGGGCATTACATTACGCTAATAACGGTTTTTACCTTTTGGTAAGTGGTTACCATTAAGTAAGTAGTAGGCCGGTTTAGTGATTAATTCTGTAGATTGGTTATATGAAAAAACAGAAACTAGAAATTTCAGATTACTGCGATTTACAGATCCAAGGGGTTGAGGATATGCAATACCTATTAAATGGAAAAATTTATCTTAGTTGCCTTATTTTACAGCTCCAAATACGGTTTATAGATTTAGTTCATCCTATAGAAGGCGAAGTCTTTACATCCATAAACTAACTCCTGACAATAACATTAATAATTTGATATACAGTTATTTAAAAAAATATGAACAGAAGCATAAACGAAAATTTAGGAAAACTCATCCTGCGTGTTATTTCATCAGCATTAATGTTGTTTCATGGTACACATAAGGGTTTTGGCAGCGGGTTAAATTTTGTAAAGGAAGTATTAGATAAAAAAGGGTTGCCAGAATTCTTAGCTTATGGGGTTCCTGTTGCCGAAATAATAGCACCATTGTTCATTATCCTGGGTGTGTTTACGCGTATTTCGTCAGGGTTAATTGTCTTTACGATGATAATAACTATTTACCTGGTCTTGGGACTTGGAGCTTTTCAACTAGGGGAATATGGTAATCTAAGTGGAGAAACAAATATTTTATACTTAACCTGCGCGGTTGTTATTTTATTAACGGGCCCAGGCAAATATAGCCTGTATAAAGGCAATAACAATTTGGTAATCTAATGTCGGCAGTTGCACATTACAGAAAAAAACTGTTTAAATAAATTTAACACCTTGAGGCCTGCCCCTGGGTAGTTTATTTCCTATTGATAAATTAATCTCATGAAAAAAGTCTTCTTTATATTCCTGCCTGCGGTTACATTGTTTACCACACAATGCACAAGTGGTCGTATTTATAGAAAAATGGAAAATAATAAGCATTACCATCAACAAACAAAAAATTTAAAGATGAGTATATTAAATAAACAGAAGGTAATTGCATTATTAAAAGCGATTGAAACCGGAGCTACAGCCCCCATCGCGTACATCAACTCCAGCAAATATATACAGCACAATCTGAGTGTTGCCGACGGACTTACTGGTTTTGTGACCTTGTTACAATCCTTACCCCCAAACTCAACCAAAGTAAATACCATAAGGGTATTTGAAGATGGAAATTACGTATTTGTCCATTCCGAGTACAATTTTTTCGGGCCAAAAATTGGTTTCGATATTTTCCGTTTTGAAGACGGATTAATTGTAGAGCATTGGGATAATTTGCAGCTAACTGCCAAACCAAACCCCAGTGGACATACCATGATAGATGGTTCAACTGAAATAAAGGACCTTGATAAAACCGAAACCAACAAACAAATAGCAAAGGGCTTTGTAGCAAATATTTTGATGAACGCAGACTACAGCACAATAGAAAATTATATTAGTAAGGATGAATACATACAGCATAACCCATCAGTTGGCGATGGTCTGCAAGCTTTTCTGTCTATGCAATTACCAAAACTAAAAGATGGCACCTTATTAAAGCATACCAAGTTGTATCATGTTTTGGGTGAAGGAAATTTTGTATTAACTGTAAGTGAAGCTAAAACCTACACGGTTGATAAAGCATTTTATAATTTGTTTAGAATTGAAAATGGAAAAATTGTAGAGCATTGGGACACTATAGAGGCAATTCCGGCTAAAGAAAACTGGAAGAATACTAACGGAAAGTTTTAATTCTTTTTATCAAAGAAAAAGAAATTCAGGAAACAAATATCGAATCACCAACGGCAACCCCGTGCTGCTGACAACGCACTACCTATACAGCCAATAAACATGCACTTTAGTATGTTATTCTGTTGAAAGTGGTTCTTTGTTTCTCTACCATATTAGCAGGAATCAGAGAATCAGGTCTGTAAAATACCCAGCTTACTTACAGCCTTGTGATTTGCCACCAGTATCCTTTCTCTTTACCCCATTATTGCTATTTTCACTTTCTCTGCATTTAAATTTATTATTCAAAAAGCACATCATATCATACTAACAATGATTTTAACCTTTTTATAAGCGGTTACCATTAAGTAAGCAGTAGGTGGTTTAGTAATTAATTTGTAAATTGGTTATATGAAAAAACAGAAAATAGAAATTTCAGATTACTGCCGTTTACAGATCCAGGGTGTTAAGGATACGCAAGACCTGTTAAATGGAAAATGGAAAAAAGTTATCGTAGTTGCCTTGTTTTACAATCCCAAAATACGGTTCATGGATTTAGTTCGTCATATAGAAGACATTGCGCCAAAAGTTTTGTCTAAAGAATTAAAAGACTTAGAGGCAAATCAGCTTGTTAAACGAACTGTTTTAGACACGATGCCTATCACAGTTGAATATGAACTTACCGAATATGGAAAAAGCCTGAATAAAATCGTTACAGAAATGGCAAAATGGGGAATTTATTACAGGGAGGCAATTTTAGGTCGTAAAAACTTTTATAGTGTTTCGGAAAATTAGCGCTCACACTACGCGCCTTATTTTCCCCAATCTATACCAGACTTACTCATTTCCGGTTGTATAATTTTGCTCAATAGCACTCCACAAACAATTATACAGCGATGTGGGCAAGTAGTCAGAAACTTAAAGTTAACAACATAACCATGTTTCAATTACTTGAAACACGGTTATGCGCTAATAAATATAACTAATTACCTGCAGTTTATGGGCGTTTAACTACACTCCAATCTGCACTCCAGTAACCAGTTGGTAATGAGGCGGTGGTTTCTACATACCCAAAATTCTGTTGGGTATTTAGAAATTTACCGGTATAGCGGTTTTGTAATCGGGTGTAGCTACCATTTGTAACTAAAGAAAAATCACAGCTCCATTGATCAGGCGCAACCAGCACATTGTATTCTTCATAACCAAGTTTATTCTCTTCTTCCAAATATTTCCCGGTTTTACGGTTTTTAAAACGGGTGTAGCCATTATGCAGCTCCTGAGACCATTGTGCAGATGTAGAATCAGCACTAATTTGGGTGCATTCTACTTTACCTGTATTGTTCTGAAGATTAATTAGTTTCCCTGTATTCCTGTTAATAATAACATAATAACTGGTAGTGTTAACACCAACAGGCCAGATCGCCCCAACAGTTGGTATTTGGCCGGTTATATTGTTACCGGTAAAATCGAGGGTTGCATTATTGGTAAATGAAAATCCATTATTGATACATGGCGAAGAGGCCTGTAATTTGAAAGCGGTTATTGCTGTGGCAAAATTAACATCATTACCGGCGGCGTTTAATAAAGTAGCCCCAAAGTTACTTCCTGCAGCAAAAAGCGGATTCGATGTAATTGCATTAACCTGTGGAGTAAAATAATTGGCAGCGGAAGAAAAATTTGCAGCCGGATAAAAGCAATTGTTTTTAAATTCGCTGGATTGACTAATTGGAGCTTCACTAAATGCAGTTAGTGTTCCTCCATCTAAAAAGAATATATTGTTATAGAATTTTATTGCCCAACCAGAAGAAGAGCCTCCATAGGATCCGAGAATCCGGGTTGAAATGCCCTGGCCAATGTAGAAGATGTTATTATATATTTTAAGTCCGTTATTATTGCTTGGCGATAATGCAAATAACCGTTTCGTAACACCACTGCTGCCGCCATCGTTTACACTCACATTATAACGCACGGTAACGTTATTTGCAGACGGCATCAATAACATAAAGCCATGGGCATTGTTATGTGAATAATTGTACTGGAAAATATCCCCGTTTGAAGCACCTTCGTCATCATCATCATCAAAGGCTGTACCATCCTGGCTTCCACCAGATTGATCACTTACTTCATTATACTGTACTATTGAGTTAGTACTATGCGTTAGCCATATACAAGCTCCATTACCCCACGAAGTTCTAATTACCCTGTTCCTTTCAATCAAGCCGTTAGTTATACTGCCAATTACAATCCCATTTCCCCATACATCCCTTAAAAGATTATTTTTAAAGGTTATATTGGTAGATGCGTAATTAGGATTGGATGGGTTTATAAAATGTAGGTGTGTATTGGAGTGGATACCGGCCAAACAGCTATCAACTGTATTACTATCAACAACAATATTGGTAAAAGAGCCTTCAAACCCAATCCCCAATACTGCCTGTGTATAAATATTGTTGTTATTTCTAAAGCTCTTTACAGCACAATGCGTAATAGAAATATTGGATTGCATAGCCGAAGAAGGGCTGTTTTTAACATAAATACCAGAAATTGATGCATGGCTGGTGTTATCGCCGCTATAGCTCAAAGGATTGGCATTATTAGCGATAATTGCCAGGTTGTTAATTTGCCAGTTTGACTGGTTGCTTAACATTACAACGCCGAAAACACCACCCGTAGTGTTTTGAAACCGGGTAATGCTTAATACCGGGGCCGGGCCGGTTCCATACCTGTCAATAACGATTGGGTTGCTTACCGTTCCGGAGCCTTTGGGCCTCAGGAGTACAGTATCACCGCTCCAGGTATCGCCAGCTTTAAATAAAATGGCATCGCCCGGAGAAAAAGTCATACCTGAAATCTTTTTGACTGATTTAAAAGGGTCATCTGGTGTTCTTCCTGTATTATTGTCATTCCCGGTTGATGATGAGACATAGAAAGTGCGGATAGCCGTAACCGCCCTTGCATTTGCACCTACCCCTTTCTCTACAGGTGTTTCCCTTTTGCACGACAGCACAAAGATTGCCAGAAAGGCAATGCAAAGTTTTAAGCAATAGTTTGTTTTCATGATTTAAAATAAAAGGTTTATAAATGGTTAATTAAAGTTTAATGTTCGTTAAGGAGCGATTAAAATGATAAGTCCTTTTTTTTTCACACAGGGAAACAGGATCGTTTTCCGATCGTCTTTTTACGATAAATGAAATAAGTAATCTTGGTTGTGAGTTATGGCTTGGTTTTTAACACGATAAGTTCAGGCCCTTTCAGCCACTTTTGCATTAATTCCCTATTGTTATTGGCAATAGCGGCCATATTCCCTAAAATAACATCGGGTTTGCCATCGCGGTTAATATCAGCAACATCCATGCAGATCCACCTGCCTAATCCAATGGTTCTGCTATCCGTAAAAGTATTAAAGTGATTATTTCCTTGATTTAAAAGCCAGACAAAGCCTTCTTTCGGATTATTCTCAAAATCAGCTGAAAAACTGATAGCAGCCAGGTCCATCCTGCCATCACCATTAAAATCAGCAGGCATTGCCTTGTAACAGCCATTCAGATGGAGAAAGAATTTCTGTTTAAAATCGCTACCCATGTTTTTATAAATATAAATGCCATGATAGGGCTTTAAAACCGGAGAAAAATCTGCATTATCTCCACTGGTATACACAATGTCATTTTTACCATCATTGTCCATATCAACAATGTCAAAACTGCTTGAGCCATAAGAAGGTGGAAAATTAATGACCGGTTTCTGAACGAACCTGCCATTGCCCTCGTTTATAAATTGATATATGCCTTCTATATCATGGGCAAAAAGCGCCCATATATCGGGCATACCGTCATTGTTAATATCATCGATATAGATTTTTTCGGCTCCGACAATATTGGAAAGGGTAATTTTTTTATACTTGTTAATCCCGGTATTTTTGAAAAGGCTCAATTGTCCTTTCATAAAACCAAATTCGCAAACAATTATATCTTTCCGGCCATCTTTATCCACATCACAAAACAAGGCCTGTACGGGCCTGTAAAGACTGTCACAGCGTTTTACACGACCAACAATTTTGCTTTTTTTAATTGTAACTTCTTCTACAAATCCATTTGCAGTTGCACCGTTAGGCTGTAAACTGCCTATATGGGTAATCAGAAAATGATCTCCGTCGCTCTGATTGCCAATCGGACATACATTTACAACACCTTCGCAGAAAGGTAAACTCGTTTTGAAATTCAGCTTTTCATCAAAAATATTAAGTACCTTATCTGCATAGTTCGATTGAAACAGCAATTTTGATGAAGCATCAAAATAAACACAGGTGGTGAATGACTTTGCTCTCTTTTTGGGCGCTTCTAAAACGGCAAAATGATTAAGGGTGTCAATTGCTGTAACTGGGCTTTCCAGTTTTACCGGTGCCTGATCCAAATAGAACTCCACGATCTTATTCCACGAGCTGGAGGGTATATTGGCATGAACAGGCTCAATTGCCGGATCTCTTAAATTGAGGTACTCTTTCGGAATTTTCTTGTATACACCATTCTTATCTTTATATAAATCGGCAAAAGCCGCCATTACCGGCAAAACTCTTTTATCCCAGATGTGTTTCGGCAAAAGTGAAGGCTCGGGATAAGCGTGGCAAGAAACGCAGTAAATTTTCGATAGCTCCTTTCCAGGTAACTCAGCCGCAGACCGATTACAACTGCTATATGCCATTAATAGGCAGGCAAAAGTAAAAATGCTTAGTAGATACCCCTTTTTCATTTAATAGAGAAAACTTAGTTACGAAAACGGATTGGATGAAAGCACATTGAATGGTTTTAAATACCACTCAATGTACTTTACTAACTAATTTATTTGCCAGCTATCTGACAGATATTTAGCGGATCAGTATCCTGGATTTTGCACAATGAGACCATTGCTTTCCGTTATTGCTTTTCTTGGAATTGGATAAAGTACAAATTCTGGTTTTGCAAATACAGAACCTTCATCTTTCGCATGCTGAATATAAGTTCCCCACCTGATCATATCTTCGCGCCTACTGCCTTCGCACCAGAGTTCGAAAAGACGCTCATCCATTAGCTTATTTCTAAACTGTAGCTGATTAAATTGGCCTGGTGTGTAATTCACCACACCGGCACGGGTTCTTACCTGGTTAATTAAATCATAAGCTTCCTGTACTGGACCCTGTGTTTCGTTAATGGCTTCTGCAAGAAGTAAAAGTGCATCTGCATACCTCCATACCACAATATTCGTCCCCTGCTGCTCGCTAATGGCAGTTGGATCAGGGCCATATTTCATCGGTATTGCACCAATATAATTATTCGCCCTTGCATCAAAGGTAGCTCCACCTGTTGTTGTCCATTTTGCTAACAACACACTTAAGCGTTTATCTGAAGGAGCAAATTTATCATAGGTCTTCCATGGCATTTTATAACCACCCCATTGCGTCAGATCTAAGCCATTTGGATCAACGTAGTTACCTGGTAGCGAATGGGCAAGCCATAAATTGGTATTAGTTGCATCAGTACGACATGGAATGGCAAGAATTATTTCCTGGCTGCTACCATTGTTGGCATAGGTAAATACATCCTTATAATTTGCCTGTAAACTATGCCCTAACTGTTGTAGCTGTCTTCCTGCTGCAATAGCGTCAGTCCATCTTTTTTCATGCATGTATAACTTCATTAAGCCCATATAACAGGCATCTTTAGTCATACGCCCGTAATCAGATCCGGCAAGCTCACTACACTTTGGCAAATCGGGTATCGCTTCATTATAGTCCTTAATAATCTGTGTTACCATCCAGTCTTTGGTCGGCCTTGCAATCGGCTTGGTATTGGGATCAGAAACTTCACTCGCACTTAGCCTGATCGGAACAGGGCCATAAAGGTTATAAAGCATCCAGCTGTAATGGCCCCTTAGTGCTTTAAGTTCAGCAGTATACCTGATCTTGAGCTTGCTATCCATTGCAATCGGCTGAATCTTTTCTATGTTTATTGATATTTGCGATACTTTGGGAATTAAGGAGTTGTAGTGGTTTAATAACTGTGAAAAATCTTCCGAAAAATTAATCTGGTTTAATTTCGGCCATCCATCCCAGCCCCAAGAACAAATCAATTCGTCACTGGTAAAACTAGATTGAACCAGCCAACCCTCATTTGCCGCCCCATAACCGCCACCATATGTACCATCCTCAGTCATTCCCGAATACATAGCAGTAACAGCCGATTTTGCATCCTCGGCATTTTGAAAAAAACTCGTTGAAGAATACTTATCATATGTCTTTTCAACAATGGCTTTTTCGCAAGACAGGCATAGCACCGCAAGTGCTAATACGGGCAATAGTATATTTCTAAAAAAGCTTAATAATTTCATAACTTATTTATTTTATCTTAAATATTGTTTTGTTAAAAACCAGCATTTACTCCTATTGTAAAAGATTTTGTCATTGGGTATGCAAGGTAATTTTGAAGTTCAGGATCAATGCCTCTATATTTGGTAATGATAAAAGGATTTTGTACGTTAACCGATAGCTTTAAACTCTTAATGATATTCTGTTTTGAAATTAACTTGTTATCTACCCTGTAACCTAGAGTAATATCTCTGCATCTGATAAAATTTGCATTTTCCAACCAGTAATCTGAAGTAGCAGCATAAGATGCATATGGATCAGGCAGGCCTGTAGGTAATATTGCATTGGGATTGGTAGGCGACCACCTGTCTTTGGCAATACTTAGCACATTCCAGCCGAACTGACCAAGCTGTGCATAGGTAGCAAATGCGGAAGAGTAATCCGAATTCAGTTTCTTTTGAATAAAGCCATACATATAAATAGACAAGTCGAAATTTCTATATGAGAAGGTATTGCTAAAACCAAAACTATATCTCGGCCCATTTACGCCCAACAATACTTTATCTGCTGAGGTAATCTTTCCATCTGGCACACCGGTCAGGTTTCCAGCTGCGTCAAATCCGTTCAGATCTTTTAAAATAATACCGCCGGGCAATATGCCGGGCATCCAGGATGGTGCCGCCCCACTGCCATTATAGATGCCATCTGAAACATAACCGTAAATTCCACTAAACGGACCATGCGGGTCTACAAATTTATCGAGCGTTTTCAATACTGATGGATCTCGCTCTACCCACGAGTCATAATAATGAGAAAGATTAAACGTAGATGTCCAGGTAAAGCCATTGGAACTGCTTATAAAATTTTTAGTAGTTAAGTTAAAGTCCCAACCTTTACTCCTTGTTTTTCCTGAATTGAAAGCAGCCTGTTTAACAGGAAAGTCTGTGGCTAAAGGAATGTATGAGAGCAGATCACTAACTGTTCTGTTAAAATAATCGAATGATCCTGAAATCCTATTCTTAAGAATACCAAAATCCAGGCCTACGTTTATATCTCTTTGTGTCTCCCAGGTTAAATTAGGGTTGCTGATCTGGCTCAAAACAACACCTGGATAAGTAACACCTCCAAATACATAGTCTAAATCAGGAGAATAGTATTGAAAAGCGCTTCCCTGAAGTTCACTATTACCCGTCGAACCATAACCTGCTCTAAGCTTTAATTGGTCAAATAGGGCTATTTTTTCCTTAAAAAATGGTTCCTCCGATATTATCCACGCAGCAGAAATACCCGGAAAGGTACCATATTTTTTATTTTCGGCAAAATTAGAAGCGCCGTCTCTCCTGATGCTGGCCGTTAAAATATACCTGTCTTTAAGCTCATATATTAACCTCGCAAAATAAGATTTCCAAATTTTTGTAGGATTACGGTATGACCCAACTGTTGGCCGAGGTGCTGTACCGAAGCCTAAATTGTTAAATAAAAAGTTGTCTGTCGCAAAATGATCATTTTCGGCACTGAAACCATCAAAATCACTCACCTGATAAGAATGACCGGCCAAAGCTGTGATTTTACTCGTTTCACCGAAATTGTGCGAATAGTTAAGCACATATTCCATCAGCTTAGAGGTCGAGTTCGTTTCGGTTATAGTTGCCTGTCCACCTGCCCGGGCACCATATAAAAATGTTTTCGGCAAATAGGAATATCTTTTTGCCGTAGACTGGTCGTAGCTAAAATTTGCCCTTGCCGAAAGCCCTTTTAAAATGTTCCACTCTGCAAAACCGCTGGTTAATAACCTGCTGCTTTTGGTGTAATCAGTTATATCCAGAAATGAGGCCGGGTTTGGAGAGTTTTGATAATCAGGATTAATAATATAATTTCCGTTTGCATCTTTCAGGGGTAGGTTTGCCGGATAATAAAAGGCAGACAAAATCATGCCTGAATATTCGTTGGCACCAGTACCCACATTCGCATTATTGGCATTTGAATTTGAACTGATAACGTTCGCGCCAACTTTAAACTTCTCACCTATTGCCTGCTCTAAATTTAATCTTCCATTATATCTTTTTAGATCTGAATGTGCTAAAACTCCTTGTTGGTTCAAATAATTACCAGATACAAAATACTTGGTTTTTCCTTCGTTGGCCGATCCCGATAAAGATAGATTATGCTGATCGGTAAAGCCCTTTCTGGTTATTGCATCAAGGGCACTTGGATATTCCTGTTGATTATCAATCTGTTGTTGTGTAAACTTTGGAACAAATGGGCTTACAGATGAAGCCGGAACGTTTCCATAATAAGGAGCTATTTTATTATCGAGCATCCATTTTTCCTGCAGAATCTTATTCCGTTCCACCATGTATTCTTTAGTCGATAATATATCATAGAAATCAAATGCTTTTTGGAAAGCATGGCTACCACTATAATCAAGGCTAGGTTTTCCTCCTTTTCCTTTTTTTGTAGTGATCAGCACAACACCTCCGCCTGCCCTGGCACCATAAATGGAAGTAGCACTTGCGTCTTTCAGGAAATCTATTGATTCAATATCATTAGGGTTAATAAAGTTCAATGGCGAACGGTCAACACCGGCTGAACCATAACGTGTACCAGAACCCGGTTCAGTTGAATTATCGTTAACAACCACCCCGTCTATTACATATAAAGCACCAGCAGATGCAAATGATGGGTTGCTCCTGATCTGCAAAGTTACGCCCGCTCCCGGCTGTCCGCTTGCCTGTAATGCGGCCACACCAGATGCACGGCCTGCTAAGGCCTGACCAATATTGGTTGAGGTTGATGTGTTTAAATCTTCTGTTTTTACCGATGATATGGCACCCGTTACGTTTTTACGCTTTACCGTACCATAGCCAATTACAACCACATCTGTCATCTGGTTACTTACAACAGTCAGAGAAACTTCGATAACTTTCTGCCCGGTATAAGTAATCTCCTTAACTGCATAGCCTACATAACTGATCAAAAGGACATCGCCTTTACTAACATTTAATTGAAATTTACCATCGTTATCTGTAACAGTACCGATGCTTTTATTCTTGACCTTTATGCTGGCACCGGGAATGGGTAGTCCTTTTTCGTCCAGTACCTTTCCGGTTACCTGGTCAAACACGAATAATGGAACCGCTAAGCGCTCATTCTTTTTTCTTTTAATGATAAAAATATCATCTATTATTTCGAAACCCAATGATTTATTTTTTAAAACCTCTTCAAGGGCCTGCTCTAATGTAGCGTCCTTCAAATCGACAGTTACGGTACCCGCATTTTTCAACAAGGCCGAATTGTAGAATGACTGGTAACCACTCTTGCTCTCTATTTTTTTAATAATTGTTATCAATGGGACATTTTTTTCCGATAGGGTAATTTTTTGGGAAAAAACCTTTGCAGATACGGATAAACAGGTAACTGTTAATAAAATTATAATCAATTTCATCATCAGGATAATTTTGGATAGGAAAAACTTGCGCATAGGCGAAATTTTCCTACATAGATTTAATTGCATACTTTTGTACGTTTTGGTTGAAGATTGGTTTATTTCGGGTAGTTCAATTAGCCAAAGCATGCTTGGTTCAACGCCAATTGAATCAAGATAGACCAGGCTGACCTGTCAGCGCTGGTTTTTTAATGCTTAACTATGACTAATTTTTGTTTTTGGTTAGTATTTTTTTCTCATATATAATTTGGTTAGGGTTAATATTTGTTTTGGTTTAGTTGTTTTGGTTTAGTTGTTTTAGTTTATGACTTTATAGTCAGCGTGTTTCCGTTTAAAGAAAAGTTAACATTGTTACTTTCCAAAACTCTCAAGACCTTTTTCAGTGATGAACTTCTCTTAATTCTACCATTAAATTCACTTTCGGGTAGGTGTCCGTCATACACAATTTTTAGGTCATACCACCGGGCCAGCTGGCGCATTACTTCCTGTAGATTGGAATTGTCAAAAACAAAATAGCCATCTTTCCAGGCCGTGGCTATGCTAACATCAACAGGAGCAACATCTATCCGGTTATCCTGGTTAGAAAACGAGCCTTGCTCCCCTGGTTTTAATACGGCCTTACCTTTTCCTCCTTTTAATTCTACAGCCCCTTCAACTAGTGTTGTTTGAATATTTTTCTCATCCTCATACGCCATCACGTTAAAATGGGTACCAAGAACCTTTATTTTCATACTACTGGCATTTACAATAAAAGGCATCTTTTTATTTTTTGAAACTTCAAAAAATGCTTCCCCGGTTAATATTACAGTACGTTCATTTCCTTTAAAACTGTTAGGGAACTTTAAACTCGACGATGCGTTTAAGTAAACCTTGGTACCGTCAGATAAAACGATATCATATTTACCTCCTTTGGGCGTAGAAATAACATTATATTTAGTTCGTTCATTATTTGTATCTGTTCCTTTTAAAACAAAGGTAACCTGGCCATCTTTGTTTTTTTGGATACTTATCCCATTATTCTGTGCCAATACGCCCTCACTGCTATCGTTCAGGCTAATTTCCTTACCGTTTTCTAAAGTCAGTATCGCTTTATTTGATGCAGCAGGTAAGTCGTGGGTATAATACTTTTTAGCGGTAGAAAGTTCTTTAATATTTTCCCCGCTGGAAAAGTAGGCTACCCAAACTGCACCTATCGCTATTAATAAGCACGCTGCTGCTGATATCCACCATAATGGTAGTGTTTTTTTAGCATCTTTAGTTGTTAATCTGGCCTGGAGAACGGCATAATTCTTACTCAATCCCTCTTTTACCTCTTCTGAATCTTCAGTATTGGGTGCTTCCTGTAACAGTTCATTTTCAATCAGCGCCATAAGCGGGGACTTTTCTCCATATTTTTCAAAATGCCTCATCAGTTCAGCCAGCTCCTCCGCAGAACTGTTGCCTTGTAAGTATTTAACATAAAGTTTTCTTATTTGTCCCATTTTATGCCACTTTTAATAACTATACGCTTGTGAATGAAAAAGTCTATGCTCGATATTTTATTTTTTTTGATTTTGTTAACAACTTAAAAAAACCGGAATAGTGGCAATAAAATTTCTAACCGGTTGCTGCCTGCAGAAAGCGCACACTATGCCGGGTATCATCATTTATTCGAAGAAATGTTTACAGTATTGTTCGTTCCTATTTCTTAAATTTGATTAACATAAACCAAACCCATGCCGATTAATTCTTTTTCCAAACCACATAGTGCGCAAAACGTTACCGATTATCCGAATAACAATACTTATTTTCTGGTCTGGAACTTCAGGGAAGATGCCGGTCTGCTAAAAATCAAGGCCGTTTTTCAGCGGCTATGTGCCCTGGTGATTAACCTTAATAATTCGGCATTAGACCGCTTTCCCGATTCAAAGGCGAGCTGTGTAATGGGCATTGGATATGATGCCTGGCTGCAGCTTGGCCTGCCCCAGCCCTTGCCTAAAGAACTGAAGCGGTTTGAGCCGGTAAACGGGAGCAAACATACAG
Organism: Sphingobacteriaceae bacterium; assembly: GCA_017745075.1. Classification (GTDB taxonomy): domain Bacteria; phylum Bacteroidota; class Bacteroidia; order Sphingobacteriales; family Sphingobacteriaceae; genus Pedobacter. Next base: position 29,383 of record JAGIAD010000018.1, read on the forward strand.
CAGTAAGTACCAAAGGCGACCTGCATTTCCATATCAGGGCCGATAATAAAAGCCTTGCTTACGACATGGCTTCTACCATTTCTGAGTTTATGGGCCCTGTTGCCGATTGTGTAGTAGAGGTGCAGGGTTTTCGTTATTGGGATAGCCGCTCTGTTTTAGGTTTTGTAGATGGTACCGAAAATCCGCATGGTGCAGACCGGGATCATTTTGCCATTATTGGCGGCGAAGACCCCTCCTACCAGGGCGGAAGCTACCTCTTTGTGCAACAATACATCCATAACCTGAGCGCCTGGAAATCGCTTCCGGTAGAAGAGCAGGAAAAAGTAATTGGCCGCTCTAAAGAGCAGGATATTGAAATGAGCGACGAGCTAAAACCCAAAAACGCGCATATTGCCCTGGCCAACGTTGGCGACGATTTTAAAGTGGTGAGAGATAATATGCCTTTCGGAAATGTGAGCACCAATGAGATGGGCACCTATTTTATCTGTTATGCCAGCACTTTCAGCACAGTAGAGAAAATGCTGAACAATATGTTTATCGGCAACCCGGCAGGAAATTACGACCGTATACTCGATTTTAGTACCGCAAAAACAGGTTCGCTGTTTTTTGCCCCGAGTTTAGCGCTGCTTGATGAATTTGGAGGTTGATATTAATACCAGCCAGGCAAAGCTTTGTAAATACTAAGTGGAAAAAGATTGATCATGGCTTTCGGCGATTTAATACCTGTTCCATTGGTTATCACATTAAGGTTTTCAGAAAGAACTGCTATCGCAATGTGAAAACATTAAAATCGGGATTTTCTTTATTGGTTTCTGGTGATGGAAGGAAATTAACTTTCTTCAATAGTTTAATTGAATGGTCGTTTTCCTGATGGGTAAAGGCCACTATTTTTTGAAATTTTAATATCTGAAAAGAATAGGCAATAACTTGCTTGATGGCTTCAATCATGATTCCCTGATTTTGGAATTTTGGCATAAGCTCGTAGCCAATTTCGCAACTATTTTTTTCATCCGAAAAGTCAAAAAGGCAAATTGTCCCTACAAATGTTTTTGTTTTCGTCAGGGTAATTGCCCAATAAACGGAATTGTTTTTTTGAATATTATCGTTAACCTTGTTGATAAAGTTTGTTGCGTCTTCAATTGTCTTGCTTGGCTCTCTGACAAGATATTTGTTTATTTCCGGATCAGAACGCAAAGCAAAAATATCATGCCGGTCATCAGCTGACAACTGTCTAAGTGTGAGCCTTTCAGTTGTTAAAATTGGGAAAGGCCTAAAATTTCTTTTTATCATTCGGTTTGCTACTTTTCAGGTTGTTGGCATCACCAACTCACCGCTCACTCAAATATAGATGAAAGTATGAGATTAATAAACTTATAACCCTGTTATTTACTTTTGAAACTGCTAAAAGGTAGTAGGAATCGTGCCAAAATTTATTTCTGCGTACTGTGCCAGAACCGCGCTGACAGCCATGGTTGGCGCTCACAAAAATCACTTTATACTGACAAACTGCAATTGGCTTAGCAGAAATAAGAATTAGATTTGTTTTATGAAAGCAATTCTCCTGCATAAATTTGGTCAACCTGAAGAGCTACAGTTTAGTGAGATAGAGAAACCCGTTATTAATAATGATCAGGTATTGATTAAGGTAATTGCTGCAGGTATCAATCCTGTTGATGCAAAAATCAGATCCGGATTACATAGGTCATGTAAAAATTTACAGCTACCAGCTATTTTAGGAAAAGATGTAAGCGGTATAATTGAACAGGTAGGCAGTAACGTTTCGGAATTAAAAATTGGTGATGAAATTTTTGGATCCGTAAATGGCAGCTACGCAGAATATACAAAAGCAAGCCTTGAGGCTATAGTCAAAAAACCAGCTCATATTTCATTCTATGAGGCAGCTGCTATTCCTACTGCCGGATTAACGGCTTACCAGGCTGTTCATGATCAGTTACAGATTAAAGAGGGACAAAAAGTATTAATACAGTCTGCTGCCGGAGGCGTTGGTCACCTGGCTGTACAATTTGCTAAATTTGCCGGTGCTTATGTTTATGGAACGGCATCGGCTAAAAATGCAGCTTTCCTTTCGGAACTGGGCGTTGATGAAATCATCAATTATAAAGAACAGAAATTTGAAGAAATTGCTACTGAAATTGATGCAGTGATGGATACCATGGGAGGAGAAATACTTTACCGCTCCATCAAAATTGTTAAACCAGGTGGTAAAGTTGTATGCCTGCCTTCATCAACCAAAGATGATCCAACTGCCTTAAGAATGGCTGAAGAACGGAATATTGAATTAATATGGCCAATGATGCAGCCCAGCAAAGAACAATTGCAGTTATTTGCCACCTTGCTTGAAAAAGAAAATTTAAGGGTTAAAGTAGAAAAAGTTTTTTCATTAAACGATATTGTTAGTGCCCACAAGACTATTGAGTCACATCATGTTAGTGGAAAAATTGTTACCAAAATATCCTGAGGGTATTTCGACCTGGCGTATTATAACGCATTAATAACCTTGTTATTAAAGCCTTCCTGAAAAAGCTGAGCCAGCATCTCTGTTTTAGAAATGGAAAGCTGATAAGCTTCGCTGTTAGCTGTTGTTCCTTTTTCGTTTAAAATACGCGCTATGGTTTCTTTTATATTCATCTTTTTTATCCAGGTGGATCTTTAATGTAGGTGCTATAAACAACTAAGCGAAATGCCCGCCTTTTAATATTTCCTCATGGTATCTTCAGGGTTCGGTTTTGGTTTAGCGGAAGAATCTGCTTTATTTTTCTTCGCTGTATCGCCATAATCTTTTTGGTAAGGACCTTTTGCCCTTTCTGACGGATTAGTGCAGGCTGCAGATACAGCTATTATAAGGAACGTTAAGTAAATCAGTGCCGGGTGTATTGTTCTCATCGTTATCATGTTTAATTAATGCCTGGAACATCATTGCGGTCACGTAAATAAATCCTACCACCAAGCTATACGGTTAAAACATCGCTTTTTTCGATAAAGTTTTGCAAAACGGCCTTATGTTTAAGGATAGCATCGTTAATTCCTATTATTGGCAATTAAAGCCGACTGATCAAACTCTTGTAGAAATAACAAAGCCATACAATTTTTAGCTGTTGGGCTTTGAATATTATTTGATACAAGCGATACGCTCACACCAGCGTGGGGGTTACAGACTATCTAAAAATTTATTCAGTTTGACATTTGTTTTTTTCGAAATATCATAATTATCCAAATCGTTCTTGGCAGACAATAGCTTTTTTGGAAGAAGTTTCTCTGCTTTTGGGTTTTTATCAAAAGAAAGTTTATTCAAAAAAGACAAATAAATAGAATTCTCAACATTATATTCGACTTTTTCTATATTATCATTTATAAATTGAAAACACTTTTTCACGGTAATTAAATCGTCCCCATCAATTGCATTTTGAACAAATTTTTTAAAATAACCTATTTGCAAGCTAATTAGCCCATCGTTGTCTTCGTCTAAAACATCATCTTTAATTTCAGGAAAAACATCAACTAAAGTGTTTATAAATTCTTCATTATTCATTTGCTGCCTTTTTTGCTTTATTTAATATATCTTGTATTCTATCTTTTTCCTTTTGTAAGGAACTTCTTAACTTCTGGGCTTGTTCCAAAACATCTTCCGAAAAACTTCCATTCTTTATTTCTTTATTTAGTTTTTCTATTTGTTTACCTAGACCTTTCAAAGCATCGTTTACTTCACCAAGGTGATCATATTGTTTACCATTAATAATTACTGGATCTTTAAAAATATCTCTAATTGCTCCAGTCATATCTTTAGTCGTTAAATGTTCTGCTATATTACCTACTTTTCCAACAACTTTTTCCAAAATTTCCTTTCCAACTCCACTTAATACCTTTGCTCCTTTTCCTAATAATTTCCCACCAAAAGCGTCCAACATTCCAATACCAAAACCTATTCCTGCTTCTTGCTTACTATGAGTAATACCTGCCTTTGATAAATGCATTGTTGCACCAAGGAAAGGAACCCAATCAGCCCCTTCTTGTATCCTATTAGCGCCTTTCTCTATTCTTTGATTACTAGCAAATAGTGCCGACTGCCTTTGTGAATATTCTTGAGCTTCTTCTGTACTTCGTGGCTGATTTGCTGGACCAACTCCAAAAAAAGCTAATAATTTTTGTAAAAACGTTGGTGGGTCGGATGGACCTTCCCCATCAGGATCAACAAATGAAATTGGATTATTCAACACGTAATTATAGGGAGATAAACCTACAAATACTTCCGCTTTAGGATCCACCACATTCCACCTACCAATTATTGGATCATAGAACCTCGCACCGTAATCATATTGCTTCAGCTCTTCCTGCAACTCCTTGCCATTGTAAAGGTACTTGTTAAGCCCAGCTTTTGCAACCGGTTCTTTCCTTAAACCAAAGGCATAATAATCATCACGCTGCAGTACTTCTAACTGATTGGTCGTAGGGTTTTGGTAAAAGGTAACCCGAACGTTGCCTAAATGATCAGTCAGGTTATATTCGTAACTATAACTGCTGCCGCTCTTGCGGGCTAAGCCCTCTTCCGTCTGGATAAAATCAATGCTGTTATTGGTATACTGGATACCATCTATATAATTAGTGGTGGTACCACCTGCCTGTTTTTGCAACTTTTCACCAGCAGCATTGTAAGTATAGGTTAAATTCTGGCTTCCAGTTACCGTTTGAGGAAGGTTAAGGAAGTTGTATCCCAGAATGATGTCCTTCTGACTATCGCTGGTGAGGTTGCCATTGGCATCATAGCCATAACTACTGTTGGTAAAACCACTGATAGCGGTTAACCTGTTGCCATTGTAGCCGGTATAGTTGTTCGTGCCAAAATTATCACGTGTCAAACTGGTAATATTGCCCCTTACCAAAAAGATCTATATTATCTTTAGATGAAACCAAAGGACATTTAGATATATAATAATCAAAATTAACCCATATCCTATCCTCTTTATTGTTAGTATATAAGGCCGACTCTTCAAAGTTTATCTTATACAAACCTTCAATTTCAACATATTTTCCTTGAAAATCATCTATATTTTCCAACAGCTTAGCCAAGTTAATTTTTTGATATGTATTTTCCCCATCACATGTGCTTTTGTATAGATCTTTATGCTTTTGTGAACAGCAAAAAATCATTAATATCAAAAGACATAAAAATCCTTGATTCTTAACATTACTGAATATACCCAGATGTAAACTTTTGAAGTCTTGTATCATAGCGCCATGTTGCATTTTGATTAACCTTAGTATTATCTTGTAAAGTCGAGTTACTAGTTGTGATCCGCCTATATACTTCATTTTGTCGAAGTGGAAAAGAATAATTTTTAAAATAATTTGAATCATTTCCACCAAAGTTTATTGAGTTACCACCATAATTTAACCTCATATTTGTTTCCCTCGGTACCGCAAGCGTGCCGCGTGTGCAACCAAGAATTCTAAATTTATTAAAAACAATGGTATATCGAAAAAATGCAAAAAATAACAAAACCCAACAGTTTCCAAACTGCTGGGCTTCTATTTTATTTAGGGATAAAATCGCTTTTCTCGATCATCCCCGTTACAAACGTGGGACGATGAGAGGTTTTGCTCTACTTTATTGAGGGCACAAGACGCTGCGCTGAACACTGCACCAGGTGCGGCGAATAGCCTTCGGTTTAAGCAAAAAGCCCTGCAAATTTTTATGGTTGCAGGGCTTTATGCTCTTACCTTATTGAGGGCACAAGTGACGCTGCGCTGAACACTTGCCCGATGGTTCAGGTGCCCTGTATCATTACTCTAATAGATTTAACAAACCCTTCTTGTGCAAGATTATTTTTCTGCTTGTTATATGGTAAACCTTAACTTCCGGTTCAAAAATGATTGGTGGTGGTTTAATAGCAGCCGAATCCACTTGTTCGTTTTGCATCTTTAGATTCAGAAAATCGAATGACTTGGCGCTTGCCAGAGTCGAAAATAAACTGGGCGCATACGCCCCAAATACCAAAACGTTCCTTTTATTAAATTCAAAATAACCAAGCAGTTTATCCCTTTTATCCTTCAAATACCATTGAAAGTCATCTTTGAAAATCACCCCCAGTTTTAACTCGTAATAGTTATCTGTTTTTTGAACCTTAACAACATATACGCCAGTTCGGAGGTTGTGTCGTTCTTTTTCTCCAATTTTCATCGAGGCAAGAAGATATTCAATTCTTTTATCAAGCAATTTTAATTGTTTAACGGAATGACTGTTTTCGTTCGAAAGGTGGTTGTTAACCCCCAACAGAAAAACAAGCATCGTTAGTTTTATAATTAAAGATTTCATAACTAATTATTTAATTACACCATTCTCATTATACTTAAGATAAGTTTTTCTGGTTCTGTCATAAAGTTTAATTTCGGCTTTAGGACTGTATTGCCTGAACCATCCTGCAACATTTTTATCAGGTGCTGAAGGCTCAAATATTTTAGTAAATGGATGGCTGTGGGTATGTTCTCTTACATTTCCTCCACCTGCTATAATATTGTAAGCAAGATCAACTCCCCCAGCTTCCTTAATGGTACTATGTGATGTTGCAATATAGTTGGACTCAGTTCCGAACTTAGTTTGGCTCCATTCTGCTATTGTATTTTGTGCCAGAAATTCAAATAGTGCAGATGCTTTATCGTCACCTTTTATTTCCATATAATCATACTTAGTCCCACTCGTCTCATGCACGTCACCTTTGATGTTATTTAGTATTCCTTTTTCCAAGGTTATTGATTTAGACTTATCGATATTTCCATTTTCCTCCTTTTTGTATAGAACATCAAAATCATCATCAGTTTTTTTTACTAATTCTATTTCACCGCGTATACCTACACTATATTCATCAACCGGCGCCATCCCATCGGGATCTATGAACCTTATGGGATTGTTGAAAGCATAGTTATAAGGTGAGTACCTACGCATCTTCTCCGCCAGCGGGTCAATAACATTCCACCTCCCAATAACCGGGTCATAGAACCTTGCGCCGTAATCATACTGTCCCAACTCTTCCTGCAACTCCTTGCCATTGTAAAGGTACTTGTTAAGACCAGCTTTTGCAACCGGTTCTTTTCTTAAACCAAAGGCATAATAATCGTCGCGCTGCAGTACTTCCAGCTGGTTGGTTGTCGGGTTTTGGTAAAAGGTAACTCGAACATTGCCTAAATGATCAGATAGATTATACTCGTAACTATAACTGTTACCGCTCCTGCGGGCTAAGCCTTCTTCCGTCTGGATAAAATCAATGCTGTTATTGGTATACTGGATACCATCAAGATAATTAGTGGTAGTACCACCTGCCTGTTTTTGCAGTTTTTCGCCAGCAGCATTGTAAGTATAGGTTAAATTCTGGCTTCCGCTTACCGTTTGCGGCAGGTTAAGGAAGTTGTATCCCAGGGTGATGTCCTTCTGGCT
>JAGIAD010000019.1 GCA_017745075.1 Sphingobacteriaceae bacterium
TTCAATAATCAACTTAAAATCTGCAGTTTGAAAATTAAGTTAACGGCTATGGTTAGAAACGAGCGTTAGCAGGTTTCAGTCGGGATGATGATAGCGGATGGATAAATAGCTTCTAAATCTTTGGTAAAATGACGGTGAAAGTGCAGCCCCCTTGTTCCAGGTTATCCACCATGATTTCTCCTTTAAGCAGATGGATGATTTTTTGAGCCATATAAAGTCCCATTCCTTCGCCCCGGAGGCCAAGATCAGCAGCGCGTGTATAAAAGGGTTTGAAAATATTTTCTTCTTCCCCGGCAGGGATACCCTTTCCATTGTCGGTAATGTGGATAAGGAAATTATTTTCGTTAGCTTCTATATTGATTTTAACTTGTTGATTGTCGGAGAATTTAAAAGCATTCGAAATGATATTGTCAAGGACAATTTGTAATAATACCGTATTGGCCAGTATTTCGGGTTTCGCATCAATGGGATTTTGATTGGTAACTTTAATATCGAGGTTTTTCTGCGATTTCCATTCAGATTGTATTTTTAGGATCAGTTGATCTAACCTGACTGGAGTAAGCTTAGAATTGATCAGTTCCAGGTTCATTTTTGCCAAAGCAAGCAATCCGGTAATGATATGTTCCATTTTTTCGGCATCCTCAAGCATCGAACCAATCACTTTTTGGTAAGCAGCCTGATCCCTTTCTTTTGATAGTGCCAGCTCGGCGGTCATCATGATACGGGTAACCGGTGTCCGTAATTCATGTGAAGCATTGGATATAAAGGTTTTCTGTAAAATAAAGGCCTGCTCCAGTTCTTCCATTAAAAGATTAAAGCTTTGGGCAATGAGGTTGATCTCGTCTTTGTTATGGTTTTCTTCCACCCTGAACTCCATATTCTGTGAGCTTGCCTGTTTTACTTCGAGCATGAATTTTTGGAGGGGTTTCAGCATTTTCTGTGCAATCCACCTGCTTAGCAGCAATACGATTAACGAAATGAGGATGAACACAAAAATCATGATCTTCAACAATTTGGCTAATCTATTGTGCGAGCCCTGATCGTCGGCCGAAGCTAAAATGACGAAATCGCCCTGGTTATCCTTGTAGTAAATACCAACTACCTGCCGCTGGCCGTCGGTATATTTTAAACGGCCTTTTTTACGCACTTCATCAATAACAGAATTGGTCCAGTACTGGGCAGAATCGCCAATAAAGGTAGCCCGGTTTTCATTGTCGTAAATGCGGATAACTTCGCCATTCAACTTTTGCAGGTATTTATGGCGAACGGTGTTCAGGGCATCTCTGCTGATTTCGTCGGCTTCGAGGTACAGTTTGGCCGTAACCATGGTACGATCGGTAAGGCGCTCAAAAAAATCAGCTTCTAAAAATTTCATAAAAGTAAAGTATACCGTACAAAGCACAGCAAACAACATCGAAGTGCTGATCAGCGTAAAATATAGCGCTATGCGGTCTTTTATTTTCACTTATTTCAGAATATAGCCCATATTAATTTTGGTATGGATAAGTTTACGTTCAAAATCTTTTTCGATCTTCTTTCGCAGGAAATTGATGTAAACATCGATTACGTTGGTGCCGGTTTCGAAGTTGATATTCCAGGCCTGTTCGGCTATAAACTGCCTGGACAGCAATCGGTTGGGGTTGCGCATAAACAGTTCGAGCAGCACAAATTCTTTAGCGCTCAGCTCAATCGGCTTTCCGCCCCGGCTTACTTCTTTGCTGTACGTATCGAGTATGAGGTCTTCGAAATATAATTTATGGTCTGTTTTGCCATCAACGGTAGTTTGCCGGCGTAAAAGTGCTGCCACGCGGGCCAAAAACTCTTTCAGGTGGAAAGGTTTTACCAGATAATCATCAGCCCCGGCTTCTAAACCAGTAACTTTATCATCAACAGTACCCAATGCTGTAAGCATGAGGATCGGTATGTGTACCGCTTTTTCCCTGATGTGCTTACAAAGCTGCAAGCCGTTCAGGCCAGGCATCATCACATCAATAATTAGCAGGTTGAAATTTTGGCTCAGGAAAAGCTCAAGGGCATCGATACCGTTGGCAACAGTAAGCACTTCATAATCGTTTTCTTCGAGTGCCGATTTTAAAAGTCCGGCAATTTTAGGATCGTCTTCCGCTATTCCAATCTTTAGCATTTAACAAATGTAACCATCTCATGTTAAAACGGGATTAAAACGGATATTGTTTCTGCTCTTTTAAGTGATTTTCTGTTTTAGTAAGAGGTTTTGTAGTGGCCTCATTTTCAAACTGGGGCAATTGGTGTTTGGGACCATAGAAAAGGTTTATAGGGATACAGACCGAGAATATAATTGTCATTCTGAGTGCAACGAAGAATCTTTAAATAACTAATTATAAGTTAATTAGTTTGGAGTACTAGCTGTTCTATGGCTTACAGATTCTTCACTGCGTTCAGAATGACAGAAAAGTGGGCCATGTTTTACAACAAAGCCCTATCCAAATGTACGTAACCACCATCTACGTGGATCAATTGGCCTGTAGTATGGCTCGATTTATCCGATAATAAAAACACAGCAGTATTGGCAATTTCGTCCACTGTGGTCATCCGGTTTTCGAAAGGGATTCTATCTGTAATGCTTTTCAGCTTTTCATCACGATCCTCAAAAGTGTTGATCCATTTCTCATATAACGGTGTCCAGGCTTCGGCCACAATAATGGCATTTACGCGGATGCTAAATGGCAATAATTCTACTGCCCACTCGCGGGTTAATGCATTTCTGGCACCGTTTGATGCTGCATAACCAGATGTACCACCCTGACCCGTTTCTGCAGTTTTGCTGCCAATATTTAAAATAGCGCCTTTGCTTTCTTTTAAGGCAGGCAAGGCATATTTTGCCAGAAGGTAATAATGTACCACATTTTTATGCAGCGAGTCTATAAAAGCTTCGTAGGTGCCGCTTTCGAGTCCAACGCCGTCATTTACGCCAGCATTATTTACCAGGCCGTCTATTCTGTTGTATTTTTCTAAAATGGCATCGATAATGGTTTTGCAGCTTTCGGGTGCGGTAAGTTCTGCCGTAAAATAGTCGGCTTTTAAACCTAAATCTTTTACTTCCTTAAGCATTTTGACGTTATCTTCCTCATTCCGGCCAATAATTACCGGAAGTGCATTTTCGAGTGCTAATGCCTTAACAATAGCGGCTCCAATGCCCTTTGCTCCACCACTTACCAGTATTATTTTTCCGTCTAAATTTAAATTCATATTTGGTTAATGTTTTGTTCCTATTATTATAACCACAGAGTGATATTGGTTGTATAGATTTCTCCGTTCCGTTTTACTGCAGTCGAAAAGACGATTTGGTTTTGGTGGCACTCTATATTCCATCATTCATTTAACATCGTCCATCTCACTTTTTACATCTTACGTTTTCCATCTTCCATTTTACCTTTTCCATTCACCTAAAGGCTTACACCTCTTTTCCAGGGGATAAAATCGTCTTGGTTAAGCTGCACAGCTTTTGGAATTTCTTCGCCGCTGGCTACTTTAATGCAGTACTCCAGGATATCTTCACCCATTTCGTTAATGGTTTTTTCGCCGCTAATTATGGCTCCGGTATCAATGTCGATGATATCGCTCATACGTTTGGCCAAAACTGAATTGGTGGCTACTTTAATGGTTGGGCAAACCGGGTTACCTGTTGGTGTACCCAGGCCTGTGGTAAATAAAATTAACGTTGCACCTGCAGCTGCTTTACCCGTAGTGGCTTCTACATCGTTTCCAGGGGTACAAACTAAACTTAAACCCGGTTTTGTTGCCGGTTCGGTGTAATCCAAAACATCAACGACCGGCGATGAACCAGCTTTACGTGCTGCCCCGGCCGATTTTATTGCGTCGGTAATTAAACCGTCCTTGATATTTCCCGGAGAAGGGTTCATGTAAAAACCAGATCCTACTTTATGTGCCAGGTCGTCATACTCCGTCATTAAACGAATAAACTTTTCTGCTGTTGCCTGGTCTACAGATCTATCAATCATTTCTTGTTCTACACCACAAAGTTCAGGAAATTCGGCCAATAAGACCTTTGCGCCTAAGGCCACCAGTAAATCGGCACAATAACCAACGGCAGGATTAGCCGAGATACCGCTAAAACCATCGCTGCCACCACATTTTACACCCACACACATTTTGCTTAGCGGTGCTGCTGCACGCTCTTGCTTATTAATGAACATCAATCCTTCAAAAGTGCTGCGTATTGCATTCTGGATTAATTGTTCCTCACTTTGTGTTTTTTGTTGCTCGAAAATTAAAAGCGGTTTATCAAAATCAGGATCGGGGGCAAACAGGTCGCGTTTAAAATCGGCTACCTGCAAATGCTGGCAACCTAAGCTTAAAACCGTAATACCGGCCACATTGGGGTGATGGGCATAAGCTGCCAGTAACTTACTTAAAGTATCGGCATCCTGACGTGTTCCGCCACAGCCCCCGTTATGCGTGAGGAATTTAATCCCGTCTACATTTTTAAAAGTACGGCTGGCCTTGTCAACTTTAGGTTCAAAACTGATACTATGAATGTCTTCTCCCTTATTAAAAGCTTCAACCAGCTTATGGGTGTAAGATTTGTATTTGTCATCTACTGCGTAGCCCAACTCGCTATAAAGCGATTCTTTAATGATCTCCAGGTTTCTGTTTTCGCAAAAAACAGTCGGGATAAATAACCAATAGTTTGCGGTACCCACGGAGCCATTTTTACGGTGATAACCCTTAAAGCTGCGGTTGGCATATTTACTTACATCAGGAGCTTCCCATTTGTAATTAACATTGCGGTAGGCAAAAGGTTCAGCAGCATGTTTGGTATTTTCTACCTTCATCCGCATACCGGCCTTTAAATCAAATTGCACTTTCCCAACCAAAACGCCATACATGATTACCTCATCACCTGCTTTCATATCCCGCATAAAAAATTTATGCTTAGCAGGGATTTCATCAACAGTAACGTAAGAATTTCCCTCGTACAGTATTTGGGTGCCTGCTGGTAAATCCTGCAAAGCAACCAAAACGTTATCAGCCTTGTTAATCTTGATGACTAATTTTTTCATTATCAATTTATACTTCTAAACTTATTTCTTTTTCAACATGATTGGGTTTCCATCCTTTCCAGCCGAAGTAGAATACCACTAAAAAGCATACGAAAGGTACCAGGTACCCGTATTGGATGTTGTGGGTGGCATCTGATATAAGGCCTAACACCGGAGGTAAAAATGCACCACCAACAATAGACATTACAATTAACGAAGAACCCAGTTTTGTATCTTTACCCAAACCCGCTATACCCAATGAGAATATGGTTGGGAACATGATCGACATAAAAAATGCAACACCAATTAAAGCGTAAACGGTAATCATTCCGCTTGCAAAAACAGATACGAGGGTAAGCACAGCACTGATTAACGCATAAAGCATCAATAACTTATGTGGTGCTATAAATCTCATAAATACAGTACCGATAAATCTACCAACCATAAAAGCCAGACCTGCCGCACCAGCGTACCATTTTGCTGCATCCTGACTGATGCCTGCCGATGAGGTTACAAAACTGATGAACAAACTCAATACACATACCTGGGCACCTACATAAAAAAACTGCCCAATAACGGCCCAACGTAAATGACTATGGCCCAATACGTGTCCAAAACTGCTTTTTTCCTGCTCATTTTCTTCTTCCTTAATATCAGGCAGCTTGGTGAAAATAAATAGAACAGCTACTACAATAATCAGGATACCTAAAATTAAATAGGGCGCTTTTACGGTTGACGCCTCTTCGAGCATGTAAGCCTGTTTTTCTAAAGGCAGCATTTTCGCCAACTGGGCATCGGTATATTTTACTTCGGTAAAAATAAATTTACCACCAAGTACCGGGGCTAAGAATGCAGCGAAACCGTTAAAAGATTGAGAGAAGTTTAAACGTTGTGTGGCTGTTTCTGGCGGACCTAATACGGTAACGTAAGGATTTGCCGCTGTTTCAAGAAAAGTTAAACCACAGGCGATAATAAAAAGTGCACCTAAGAAAAAAATATATTGTGCAGTATTGGCTGCGGGGATAAATAATAAACAGCCTATGGCGAATAAAACAAGGCCTAATATAATACCGCTTTTATATCCGTACTTCCGCATGATGTAGCCCGCAGGTAATGCCAATAAAAAATAAGCAATAAAAACCGAAGAATCGACCAGGGTAGATTCGAAAACGTTTAGTTGAAAAGCTTTGCGTAAATGCGGTATTAATACAGGATCGAGATTGTGAACGAAGCCCCAGAAGAAAAACAGACTGGTGACCAGGATTAGTGGGAATAAATATCCTTTCCCATTTTTTTGCGGATGAGATACTTTAAAGTTTGAAGGTGTAGTTTGGCTCATATTTTAATTTGATTAATGATTAAGCAGCGTTTGTTAAAATAAAATGGTTAATTCTGGCACTAAGGGCACCAATTACTAAATGATCTTTAACATGCAAAGTAAAATTGCCTGATTGGGGAACAAGATAGTCGATTTTTCCGGAACTTTTAACAAATAATTCGTCTAGGCCAGTGGTTAAATGGCTGTAACCCGATTTGGCCAAAGGCTTTGGGCAATAGGTTTGCTTAATCGTGAAATGGGTATTCAAACCAAGTTTTTCCAGCAATCCTGAGGTTGCAATGGCAACTTTAGGGTAAAGCTGATCGATGTAACAAGGAATAAATAATCCCAACTTCATAAAATGTTTTTGGCTAGTTGTTTCTTTACAAAGAAAACCCTTAAGTGTTAATAAAAATTTAATTTTATGATCTAATTATTAAATGATATTGGCTCAATTTTATACATTGCCAAATATTACTGCATATTAGATTGATTTTTTAAGATTTTATGAAACCGCATTTACTTAATGTATCTACCAATACCGTAGATTCTTTTAGCGCCCGGAGGGATATTATGCCAGATGTGAACAACCTGTGGCATTACCATTCGGCCCTGGAGCTGATTTATATTAAAAAGGGACAGGGAACACAGTTTATCGGCGATAGCATCAAAAACTTTAGCGATGGCGATGTAGTGCTGCTTGGAAGTAACCTGCCACATTATTGGCGCTTTGACCCCGAGTTTTTTGAGAAAAAAGAGGAAGAATCGGTTGATGTTTACGTGATTCATTTTAAGGAAGATTTTTTAGGCGCAGCATTCATCGAACTTCCGGAAAACCAGGAGCTCAAAAAAATGTTGGCACAATCTAAACAGGGCATTCAACTGTTAGGGGCTGCAAAAGAGCGGATAGCCAGTTTAATGCCATCCATTATTGAGGCCAATGGTACCATGCGGATTATCAGGCTATTGGAAGTACTCTCCGGAATAGCCGGCAGCGAGGAGAAAAAAACATTGGTTTCGCTTGGTTTTAAGCCAAATTTCTTAGAAAATGAGAAAGACAGGATTCAATCGATCTATAATTATACCCTCAGCAATTACAAAAATAAAATAGAATTGAAAGAAATTGCAGCGGTGGCTAAAATCAGTCCAAATTCTTTTTGTAAGTTCTTTAAAACCAAAAGCCGGAAAACCTATACGCAGTTTTTGAACGAAATTAGGGTGGGGCAGGCTTGTAAATTATTGATTGAGAGTAATTTAACGGTTAAGGAGATCTGTTATGACTGCGGCTTTTATAATTTTACCAGTTTTCATAAATATTTTAGGGAAATTACGGGTAAAACGCCACTTAAATATCAACAGGCATTCTCCAGGCAGTAATTGCAGAACCCGGATAACTTAAGTTTTAGCAATTTTTGTTCTTTACGGAGCTTAAAACAAAAGAATGTTGAAACTAATTTTTGATTTATAGGTTTATAAGCTAAGTTTGTATTACTAACCGAATATTTTATGAGCAATATATCTACTCCGAAACCAGAAAAAAAAGGTGAAAGGATGGACAGCGACCATAATAACCTTAAGTCTTACACACCTGGGCCAAAACACAAATTTGAAGGATGGCCGATTTTATGGATCCTGATCGCTATATTTTTAATTTCAGCAGTTTTATGGTATACAGGAACCGCTTCCTACTTAATTAAGTGGATTGCCAATAAGTAAAAAAATATTCTTTAAAAGAATGAGGGTAGATTTGTCCACAAACATTTCTTTGCCTGTTGCAAAAAAAGTTTAATGGTTTAACCTAAAGGGAGACGATAATTTTGATGACGGGAAAAGAACTGATTAGAATTTTTCATCATCGCTGGGAATCTGCTCAGCGGAGAAATAACAGTACAACATTAATCCAAAAGAGATAATATAAAATACCGCCGTAATTAAAAGGAATGTGCTCATATAAATTTTTATTTGGTTAGTGTAATTATAACATTAAGTTATCTTAAATAAAAGAGGGTGGCACATTAATTTTGTATTAATTATCAACATAATAAATTTTAATGTTGAAAACTATTTATTTAGTTGATTTATATACAGGTTTATTTACTAAATCAGGCTTAAAAACAAGTGGATGCGATATGCTCGAGAAATATGAATCCATCTGCGGTGATCATCTTAAATCAGCGGGAAATGCCTTGCCAACGGTTCCCGCTGATTTCATGCGCTCGACACGTAAGCATAATTAGCCACAGATAAAGAGGATGCACACAGATATAAATCCGTGTTTATCTGTGTGCATCTGTGGTTAAAAACCCTTAACCTAATGACATTGTGCTAATGGTTCCCCGCTGATTTCGCAGATATCCGCAGAGGTTTTGAAAGTGGGTGTTCAGCGCTTTTGTGGCGGCCGGTAATGCTTTCTGTTACAGGTTCTCGCTATGCTCTTAGTTTTCTGTTCGCAGTTCGTGAGCTTTATCTCGCCTGAAATTTATCCCGGTACTGCGTTGGGGTCATGCCAACTGATTTCCTGAATACTTTTCTAAATGCTTTTGGATCATTGTAGCCTGAATTATAAATAACCTCTGTCATTTGTTGAGCGGTTTGTTCCAATAACTTTTTAGCAGCCTCGATACGGGTCTGTTGAAGGTACTCGATAGGGGTAATGCCAATTACCTGTTTAAAGCGGCGTACAATATTTCGTCTGCTGGAAGGTATGTCTTTGATCATCTCTTCAATAGTGGCCAGATCCTGATAATTGTTTTCAATTTTTTCCTGGGCAGAGGCTACAATATCATCATTGTGGTGACGGATAGGCTGGAAAGTGCTAAAATAAGATTGGTTTACGCGGTCCATATCAATTGCGAAAATCTTGGCTACTTTAACCGCCATGTCTTTTCCGCAATGAAGATGTAAAAGGTGTAACAATAAATGAAAAGTAGAAGTTGCACCGCCACTGGTAAATAGTCTGCCGTCTTGTGTTACTGTTTTATCAGCTTTTAAATGTACCTGCGGAAAGGCGGTAGAAAAAGCAGTGCAGGCATCAACATGGGTAGTGGCCGATTTGCCATCCAATAATCCCGATGCCGCCAATAAAAACGCCCCGGTGCAAAAAGTTGCGATTTCTGCCCCTTCAAGATGTTGTTTGTTCAACCACGGAATATAACCCTTATTAGCAGAAATACATTCATTAATATCATTGGTTGCAAAAGAAGGGATCAAAATAAGATCAATACCACCGGCTTTTTGCAAAGGGATGCATGGATGCTCACTAAAGTTGTAATTTTTGTCATCAGCGGTAATTAAACTGATGCTAAAAGGCGTTTGGATCCCATCTTTACGATAAAATCCGTTTACTGTATCAAAAACATCTAAAATAGCCGCTACACTTAATAATCTGAAGTTTTGGGGAATTAAAACACCTATTTTTTTCATTTGGTTAAAATTTCGGTATCGTAAATATATAAAAATTGTCTGAAATGCCCCTCAATATTGACTTTTACGGCATTGACGTTCGGCTAAATTAACAACTAACTTTATTCCAAGTTAATCACTAATTAAAAATATATGAAAACCAGCCCAACAAGTAACAGAATGTACGGTTTTTTAGTGCTTTACGAAATGCACACAGATTTTTTAGTAAGAGCATTAGATGGAGTAGAGCAAAAGGATGCACAGAAAAGATTGGATACTAAAGCAAACCATATTGCCTGGATTACGGGAAGTGTGGTGCACAGCCGCTATTTTCTGGCCAAATCATTCGGTATCGAACTCCCATCTGTAACCGACGAACTTTTTGCCGGCAATAAAGGCATTATTGATGAAGCCACTTATCCGTCACTGGCAGATTATATAAAAGACTGGAAAGAAATTTCGCCCCGCTTACAGGAAGCTTTAACTGCAGCAACCAATGAAAAGCTAGATGAAAAACTGCTTATACCCGGCATGGAAATAACATTGTTCGAAATGATCAGTTTTAGTAGCTACCGCGAAGCCAACTGCATTGGGCAGATTGCCCTTTGGCGGAGATTATTAGGATACCCTGGAATAAATTACATGTAAGTTATGGAAAAGATAGTAAACGAAACCAACGAAGTTTTATCAACATTGGAAAACACTTTGTCGAAATTTGATACTGCCCAAATTAATACAGTGCCATTTAAAGGAAGCTGGACAGCAGGCCAATTGGCCGAACACCTGATTTTAGCAAATTCGGGCTTTCTACAGGTTATTAATGGTTCTGTAGGAGAAACAGACAGGCCAGCTGATTTAATGCTTGGCCAGATTAAAAAAGATCTTTTAGATGCTGATGCGAAATACAATTCGCCAAAAGAAATTTACCCTGAAAATAAGACCTATAACCAGGTCAAATTATTGCAAAATTTAAAACAGATCAGGGAGGGGATATCCAATGCGGTAACCAGCCTCGATTTAACCAGAACATGCGTTTCTTATGAGCTACCGGTATATGGTTTTCTAACCCGCCTGGAAGCTATTTATTTTGTGATTTATCATACACAGCGCCATGTTCATCAGTTAAAGAACATTTACAATAACTTAAACAGCAACTGATTTTACTAAATCTATGAGAAACAAGAGTCTTTCTTTACTTAATCCCTATATCGGCAAATGGAAAACAGAAGGTTTAACCAGATCGGGCGAAGCAATTATTGGGACCGATACCTACGAATGGATTGAAGGTGGTTTCTTTTTAATGCATAAAGTAGACGTTGCATTTGGCAGGAAAAGAATGCAGTCTTTAGAAATCACTCATTATGATGATATGGAAGATGTTTTCAGGTCGCAATCATTCGATAATAAAGGATGCATTTCTATCTCTACACTTAAAATTTACAACGACATCATTTTAATATTTGCTGATAATGAAAGATTTAAAGGGAATTTTAAAACCAGTACCATTGAAGGTCTGTGGGAGCAGTTTGACGGAAAAAACTGGGTGCCATGGATGGATATAAAGTTAACCAGGGTATAATCAGTATGTCTTTTAACCGATTTAAACAGTAAACCAATAACAATTGAAAAAAAACATTATTTTTAAATAAAAACTAAAACTTAACCAATATGAAAATCACAGTAATTGTTGTCCGCGTGCTCTTAGCCGCTATGTATCTATTTGCTTCTATAAGCTACTTTCTGAACTTTATGCCAAAAGCACCGGAAATGACGCCTGCACAAACCTCTTTTATGACAGGCCTGATGGCCTCTGTTTACCTTTTCCCTTTGATTAAAATTACAGAATTGATTGGAGGTATATTGTTGCTTATCAACCGGACAGCGCCATTGGCATCGATCATAATTCTCCCGGTTACGTTGAATATCTTTCTATATACTGCGTTTTTAGCACAGCCAAAAGATCTTCCAATGAGTGCAGTGATGTTATTGTTCAACCTGTTCCTGCTTTACGCCTACAGGGCCAAATATCTGCCAATTGTTTCAAAGTAAATTTACCTTTTATAAAACTTTCTCATACTTTTTCTCTTTATTTAGTGTTTCCATATCGTGTAATTCGTTATCTTTAGAAACTAACTAGAAATAAAAAATATGAGAAAGTTACCATTTTTAATGCTGCTCTTCATAGCAGTATCATTTTCTGCCTTCGCGCAGAACAAAGATGCTATTTTAGGGAAATGGCTTAATCCGTCGGGAGAAGGACAGATAGAGATTTATAAAAAAGGCGATAAGTTTTACGGTAAACTGGCATGGATGAAGGAACCAAACCTCAATGGAAAACCTAAGTTAGATGTTAAAAATCCTGACGAAAACTTACAGAAAAGGGCTTTGTTAAATCTTGAGATATTAAAAGATTTTGTTTACGATAACAATAAATGGACCGGTGGTACAATTTATGATCCGAAAAGTGGTAAAACCTATAGTTGTAACATGACTTTAAAAAGTGCCGATGTATTAAACATCCGCGGTTATATCGGTATTTCGCTTTTAGGCCGATCGGAGACTTTTAGAAGAGTTAAATAAATAATACAATGATGAAACTAATATGGTGCCTTTTACTGGTACCTTTTTTTTGCGCTGCGCAGTCATATATCGTTAAACCATTAACCGAGGGAAACAAAAGCAGCATACGTGGTTTAAGTGTGGTATCCGATCAGGTCATCTGGGTAAGTGGAAGCAACGGTTCGATTGGTAAAAGTACCGATGGCGGCAACACCTGGAAGTGGGTTAAGCCGGAAGGTTACGAAAAACTCGACTTCAGGGATATTGAAGCTTTTGACGATCAAAATGCCATCATTGTAAATGCCGGATCGCCCGCTTATATCCTTAAAACAAATGATGGGGGAGTAAGCTGGACAACACATTATAAAAATGCAGATACTACCATATTTTTAGATGGCGCCGGCTTTTGGGATAAAACCAAAGGACTCATTTTCGGCGATCCGATAAATAACAAGCTGCAGTTGCTTAAAACTTCCGATGCAGGTAAAAGCTGGCAGGATATAACTGCTAACTTAAAAAGCAACCTGGTTAAAGGCGAGGCCAGTTTTGCAGCCAGCGGAACCACTATTAAGACCTTGCCTGGCGGTAAAACCTGGATTGCTACCGGGGGCGCGGTATCTAACATCTATTTTTCGCCTGATTACGGAGCGCACTGGCAGGTATTCAAATGCCCGATTTTGCAAGGCGAAAACAGTACCGGGCCTTTTTCCATCGATTTTTTGAATGAGAAAACCGGCGTTGCGGTTGGCGGCAATTATGTTAAGGATAAAGAAAATACCAATAATGTGCTGCTAACCAGCGATGGGGGCAAAACCTGGCAGAAACCCGCCACACCGGTTTTCGGATACCGGTCTGGCGTAACTTACATCAATGCCAAAACACTGATTGCCACCGGCACCTCTGGTACAGATGTATCAACAGATGGTGGCCAGAACTGGAAGCACATTTCTGATAAAAGTTTTAATGCGGTTCAGAAAGCAAAAAAAGGCAGGATTGTGATCCTGGCCGGAGAAAAAGGAAGCGTATATAAACTGGAGGTTGCGAACTGATATTTGCGCAAATAACGTAACAATTCTAATAATTGTTATTCTAACAATAAAAACAACAGTTAAAATAAACAGTTTGATTAGCGGGAATGATAAAATTTTGTTTCTTTGCTATAATAACTAAAACATTAATTTAAAAAAAACTAGACACGCTCAATGGATTTTCTGCATACAATTTTAGGTGATGACATACAGGCCGGATTATTGATTATTTTAAACCTTATTGTAATTGAAAGTTTGCTCTCGGTTGATAATGCTGCGGTTTTGGCAACCATGGTAATGGACCTGCCTAAAAACCAACGGGATAAAGCATTAAAGTATGGCATTATAGGTGCTTATGTTTTCAGGGGGATCTGTTTATTCCTGGCTGCATGGTTGGTTAAAATCTGGTGGCTAAAACCACTTGGCGGTTTATACCTGTTATACCTGGCATTCGATTATTTCAGAAAAAAGAACAGTAAAAAAGATGAAGAAGAAGAGGAGGTAGATAAAAGCAAAAGCTGGATATATAAATCGACCGTTGGCCTGGTCGGTAACTTTTGGGCAACTGTAGCCCTGGTAGAGGTGATGGATCTGGCCTTTTCAATCGATAATGTTTTTGCTGCGGTTGCTTTTACCGACCATATCTGGTTAATTTATATCGGTGTATTTATCGGCATATTGGCCATGCGTTTTGTGGCTCAGGCTTTTGTAAAGCTGATGGAAAAATTTACCTTTTTAGAAACAGTAGCTTTTATTGTGATCGGGGTATTGGGCATTAAACTTACCTCTTCGGTATTTACCCATTTCAATCCCGAATCGCCTGTTTCGCACGCTATTGAAGGCGAAAAAACAGATCTTTTTGTGTCTGTTTTCACAGTAGCTATTTTTATTTTGCCGGTATTGAGCTCTTTATTGTTCAACTTTCCGAAGAAACACAAAAGTGATGTTATCATCTCTGAAGATGCAGAAGATGTATTGGATAAATCTTAATGTTAAGGCTTGTCAGCCATAAATCTTACAGTTGAACCTTCCCGGTATTACAATCTGATTGTAATATCAGGACATATTAAAATAGATGAGGAAACAGGTGCAAATGGCTTTTTACAAACATTACTCGTTCGATCTTTGGTTAACACTGATTAAATCCAATCCAAGGTATAAGCAGGAGCGGGTACAATATTTTTACCGGAACTTTAACGGAAAAAATAAAACAGCTGAAGAAATTGCCATCATTTTCCGCCAGGTTGATTTAATGGTAAATGCCATTAACGAAAAGGCCGGAAAAAATGTTGATGCCGAAGAAATGTACCTGATGATTATCAGCATGATTAACGATTATGATTTTAATTTCCGTGATGTAGACCTGCAGCAGCTTGATCATGATATGGAGCAGATTGTATTTATGCATATGCCAAAGCTCTATAGCGATGATTGTTTAGATGTGCTGGCTAAAATCAAGGAATCTGGTAAGAGCACAACCAATATCTTAAGCAATACCGGTTTTATTAAAGGTAAAACCTTGAAAAAAGTCGTTTATCAATTGGGGATCGATCAATATATCGATTTTCAGCTTTATTCGGATGAAGTGCGCATGTCGAAACCCAGTACCGGCTTTTTTCAGCTGATGCTGGATACGATCGACAGGACAAAACATCCTGGTTTATTGTTATCGGAAGTGATCCATATTGGTGATAACCCGTATGCTGATGTACGCGGGGCCGAAGCCATGGGGATCAACAGTATGCTCATCAATTCAAATAATCTATCTATCTCAAACCTACTCTATGATACCGTATAGCTATTCACTCCATAAAATCGATAATACTAACGATTTCGGTTTTAGTGCCGATGATTACAGCCGCTTTAAATTTGGCGACGATCTGGTTGCCCGGTCGTTCGGTAAAGCTCTCGCTGATGGATTTATCCATTATTACCTGGTTGATAACCTGATTACCGACCAGATTGTAGTGATATCTAGCCCTTACAGCTTTATCCCGACGGCAACCTTTGCCATGAAAAACTATTTTGTGAGCCAGCTTAATCGCTGGCTTGTAGAAAATGGTGGTTTGGCTGTACAGGAAACCAAGGTACACCGTACCATTACCTATAAAGAAGATTATGGCGAATTAAGTGCTGAAGAAAGGCTTTCGCTGATCGGGAATGATTCTTTTCATATTGATAAGGATTTTCTGACAGGAAAAACACTGCTTTTTCTGGATGATATCAAAATTACCGGGAGCCACGAAAGGATGATCTTGAAAATGGCCAAAGAATATGGGCTGAGCAATGAAATGCACATGCTTTATTTTGCCGAACTGGTGAATAAAAATATCCATCCCAATGTAGAGAATTTTCTGAATTACCACCAGATCAAATCTATTTTTGATCTTGAAGAAATTATAGACGGGGGCAATTTTTGCTTCAATACCCGTATAGTAAAATATATTTTAAATAGCAGTTCGAGTAGTTTCACTATATTTTTGGAACGCAGAAGTGCCGATTTTGTTAACCAGCTTTATGATCTCTCGCTCGGTAATAATTACCATACGATAGATGCATATTCGAAAAATTTAAATCTCATTAAAGACTATATCAAAAACAACAATTATAAATTAATTTAAATATGGCTATTAATCTGCAAAAGGGGCAAAGGGAGAATATCAATGCCCCTAAATTTACAATAGGTTTAGGTTGGGATACCAACAGCTCTTCTACAGGTTCGGCATTCGATTTAGATGCTTCGGTTTTTATACTGAACGATCAGAAAAAATTAATTTCTGACGAAAATTTTGTTTTCTATAACAATCTGGTTTCTCCAGACGGTGCGGTAGAACACACTGGCGATAATTTAACTGGCGCTGGCGATGGTGATGATGAACAGGTTAAAATCGACCTGACGAAAATCGACAGTAAAGTAAGCGAAATCTGCATCGTTGTTACCATTCACGAAGCAGAAAGCAGAAGGCAGAACTTCGGTCAGGTGAGGAATTCATTCATCCGTATTTTTGATTCGGTAACCAACGAAGTGATCTTGAAATATGAACTTGAAGAAGATTTTTCAATCGAAACTGCGGTAGAATTCGGAAGGATCTATAAGCGCGAAAATCAATGGAAATTTGAGGCGGTAGGTGTAGGTATGAAAGGTGGTTTACAGGATTATTTAAACAAATATCAATAATATTATGGCAATCAATCTTCAAAAAGGACAGCGTATCAGTCTTGAAAAAAGCAATGGTACCAAACTGCAGCATGTTTGTGTAGGTATTAACTGGGGCGCAATTGAAAAGAAAGGCCTCTTCGGTTTCGGATCTTCAAAAGAAGCCGTAGATTTAGATGCAAGCTGTGCTCTGTATAACGAAAACAAGCAGCTTCTGGAAGTTGTTTATTTTGGGAACTTAAAATCTAAAAACGGATCGGTAAAACACAGCGGTGATGATTTAACAGGCGATATGGGCGGTGATGACGGCCTTGACAATGAAATTATTACACTTGATTTTTCGCAGCTGGATGCCAATGTAAATTATGTGGCTTTTGTGCTGAACAGCTTCAGAGGACATGATTTCGGTACCATTCCTTTTGCTTCGATCCGTATTTATGAAGGAACGCCTAAACGTGTAAACGAGGTTTTTGCTACTTACGATATTGCAAACGGATCTAATTTTGCCGGTCATGTATCAATGGTAATGGGCGTTTTCTACAAGAAAAACGGCGAATGGAAATTTAATGCCATCGGCGAACCAACCAGAGACAGAAAACTGGAAGAAACCGTTAAAACCGTAACCCAAAATTATTTATAGGCTCCAGGGCTGATCATATAATAAAACTATGGAAACCAACCCAAATCTTCCCCAAACCCTTACACCGGTTAAGCTGGATAAAGATGGCAATGTTGACCTCGAAAAAATAACCAGCGAGGAAACAATCAAATACCAGGAGATTGGAAAATCGCTCGAACCATCAGATGTAAATTCTATCCTGAATTATGGAAGCGAAGCCCAAAACTCAATGGAGAAATACAGTAACGAATTTTTATCGTCTGTACGAACTTACAACAGTGGCGAAGTTGGCGGTCTGATTAACGAACTGCTAACCGAACTGAACTATATTGATGTCTCTGAACTCGAGCAGAGCGGTTTTAAGAGTTTCATCTCTAAAATCCCTTTTTTAAAGAGCTTGGTGGTTGATGTAAAGAAACTTTTCCAGAAGTACGATGTAGTGGTTAATAATATCGATAAAATAACCAATAAAATCAAAGCCGGAAGGTTAAACTCGATCAAAGACAATAGCTCGCTGCAAACCATGTTCGATAGCAATGTGGGTTATATCCACCAGATGGAAGAACTCATTATTGCCGGCCAGTTAAAGTATAACGAATTGAGTATCAAACTCGCCGAAATGGAAGGCAGGCCTGCCGATTACCAGGATTATGAAATTGCCGATTTAAGGGATTTCATCAGCCGTTTGGATAAAAGGCTGGCTGATATGAAGATTGTGCGTTTTATTATGCTGCAATCATTAGCTCAGATCCGTGTGGTGCAGAACAACAATACTTCTATAGCAGAAAAAGCACAGTCGATTATTTCTACCACCATTCCGGTGTGGAAAAACCAGCTCACTATTGCTGTTGCTTTACAAAGGCAAAAGGCCAATGTAGAGATGCAGAAGAAAATTTCGGATACAACGAATACCATTTTGCAGAAAAATGCAGAAATGCTGAAGCAGAACAGTATCGATGTGGCCAAAGAAAATGAAAAAACAGTGGTATCTTTGGAAACCCTAAAACGCACCACATCATCGTTGATCGAAACACTTAACGAGGTGAAACAGATCCATGAGGCTGGTGCTCAGAGCAGACGTGTGTTGGATGGCGAGCTTAAAACTCTGGAAGCAGAGTTGAAAAAGAACGTGACGAGGGTGAATTAAATTAACCTATGGATGAATACCGCTTAAATATTATCAAAAAATCGAACACAGAGATCAACCGTTTACAGTTGCTCTCTGTGTTTTTTGATGATGAGGTAATTTATAAAATTTACCTGCGCAGCCAGGTTATTCATCAGCTGTTTGTAAATAATGAAGAACTGGAAATCGAAAAACTCGATCTTTTCCATCTTCAGTTTACCAATAGTGTTATAGAACTGCTCAGAAAGATCAAAAAGAGCAACGAAAAAAATGTATCGCTCATTTACGATGAGATTGACCTTAATGAAGAACTGATTGAGCGGATGTCGGGAACAGTGCTCGACCAAAAAAGTTTCCAGCAGGATAAACAAAAGCAATCACTTAAAGTAAACCTGTCGCTTCGGAAATTATTCAGTGTACTTTCTGATTTAAGTTCTGATTTTCCCTTTTCGAAAAACATCAACGTTTTTAGCTCTAAATATGCCAACGACTTTTATTTTGATCTTACCACCGATCAGTTTACACAACTGATTAACTTTCAAAACAGGCTGGTATATACCAATACATATGCCATCATCGAAAAGAAATTGATGGGCAAACTGTGTAAATATGATTTCCGTACAGAATTTTATATTGGTTTAAAATCAGGCGAGCAGGTAATCGAAGTATACAGATTTTTGGAAACAGACGATTATTATCTTTTTTTTCCAAGCAGAAACCTGTTCCTTTTCTGCGATTTAGCTCTTTTGAAAGACCTGGATACTTCCACCAACCTGTCGGAAAAAGAGAAGATCATACAGGAGCTCCAGTACAAAAATGATAAATTAAAAAGTAATGCTGCGGTATTAAAAACAGCTATTCCAAAGGAAGTTCTGAATTTGCTGGAAGACAGTTATCATAAAATGTCGGATATCAACTTCATCAATCACCTCAGTAATTTCGATGTTCAGTCGAATATACTGAAGACCATGCTTAAAACAGATTTGTTTTAGCGGCTTGATTTTTAATGCGCTATTTGCCTAAAACCGTCATCTCTACCGGAGCACCGCCGAATGGAGAGAGCTATGTATGTCTTGGTAGATCTCTCGGTTTCGTTGCACTTCGCTCGAGATGACGATCAGAGAGGAACATATCTAAATGACTTTAAATAAAGCCGTCGTCATCTCGACTGTAGCATCGCGGAGTGGAGAGATCTATATCTCAGTAGATCTCTCGGCTTCATAACATTTCGCTCGAGATGACGATCAGCGAAACTTACCTCGTTAACACTGCCAATTTATGTTTAAACAGTTCGATTGTTCTGCTCCAGGCCAGTTTTGCAGCGGCTTCGTTGTACCGCGTAGGAGAGGTGTTGTTGTTAAAAGCATGATTCACACCTTCATAAATATACAGCTTATAATCGATTTTATTGTCTTTTAAAGCCTGCTCGTAGGCCGGAATGCCGGCATTAATCCGTTCATCTAATCCGCCATAATGCAGCATTACACTTGCCTTAATTTTTGACACATCGGCGGCATTGGGCTGTGCACCGTAGTAGGCAACAGCGGCCTGTAGTTTAGGATCGTTAACGGCCAGTTTGTTTGCCATTGCACCGCCCCAGCAAAAGCCAACACAGCCCACTTTACCGTTTCCATCTTTGCGGTTGCGCAGGTATTCCAGGCCTTTTAAATAGTTTTGTAAGTTTTTTTCAGGGTCCAGCTTACCGATCAGCTCACGTCCTTTATCTTCATCGGCAGGTGTCCCACCAAATGGCGAAAGTGCATCAACCCCCAACGCAATAAAACCTTCGGCGGCAACACGTTTGGTTACATCGATGATATGTGGGTTTAAACCACGGTTTTCGTGGATCACCAATACACTGCCCAGATTCTTTTTCCCTTTTGGTTTGGCCAGAACGGCTTTGATATCGCCATCAACACCCGGATAGGTAATGTTTTGAACCTCAATATCGTCGCTTTTAAAAGCAGTGGCTGCCACATAGTTGTTTTCGAGCATGGGTAAAATCGTCATGGCCAAAGCTGTGCTGCCCGCCAGGACGGCCAGTTTTTTCATGAAATCCTTTCTGCTGATCTGACTGTGCGTGTACTCATCGTACAGGTTAATTATTTTCTGGTCCATCTTACTGATTTTTAATTATCTTACAAGATAAACAAGGTGATTGAGATTTAGCCTCAGCGTTGCCTAAAAGTTACAATACTGTTCTTCCCATTTTTTGATCAGCGATACGCGGTGTTTGGTATAGCGTGGCGTTAAGAATATGTTAGACCAGTCGTCGTAATTATCGTAAAAGAATTTGAGGAAGAAAATATGAAAGGTAATGCCCAGGTAATAGATGGCTTTTAATTCATCATCTGTTAACGGCCTGATTTCCTGGTAAGCCTGTAAAAAAGTGTCAAAATCTTTTTCAGCCTGTTCTTTAGTGATCAGGTTATTGAGCTGGTGAAAGAAATAATGATTCAGGAAAGTCATTAAATCGTTAACCAGGTAGCCTTCGCCGGAGAAATCGAAATCAAAAAAAGTAATGTTTCCCTGCTCATCAAAATGGAAGTTTTTTGGAAGGAAATCGTAATGACAATAACCGTAGCTGAATGCTGAAGTATCAAATTCTTCAAATTTCTTTACCACTTTGTTTGCGATGTTGTTGAGGTAATCGAATTCTTCCCTCATTTCGGCAAAATGCGGTTTTAAATCCCTTAAAGGCTGAAACAATGTGGTTTCAAAATCAAAAACCGGTCTGGGATAGTTCAGTTTAATTGCGGCTGTAGTTTGATGCATTTTGGCGATATCCTGCCCCAGCCTGATCAGTTGCTGGTCTCCAAGGTCTAAAACTACTTTTCCTTCTGCAAAAGCAAGCAATACACCATTTCTCAAACCTTCAATGGCGTTAAACTGCTGGATATATTTCCCTTCAATATCGCTCAATGGATAAGAAACCCGATTTCCATTTGCTTTTAAGATGTTGAGCAATTCTACTTCACCCTCAATTTCGCTTCTTTTACGGTGGGCATCGCGGTAAATCTTTAAAATATATTTTTTAGAATCGTTTTCCAGGATATAGGTGTCGCTTACATTTCTGATCAGTAAATGGCATGTTGTAGCGGGATCTAAACCATAGGCCTCAATGATATAGTTGTTTAAAGCGGCGGCTGATAAGGTAGAATATTGGGCCGGAAAGAAATTCTGCATGGGGATGGGCTTTGGGATTTCAAATATAAATTTTCAAAACCAAATCTTAGCCATAATTAAGATTACCACACCAGGCTATTGTTTGAAGGTTTTACTTAAAATAGATCCATCAGTTAATCATCAATATTCAGGAGCTGTTTAATGATACCCCTGAAATTTTTACCAATGGGCACCTGCTGGCCGTTTTTAAGCACAATGGTATTGCCCTCGAGGTAATCGACATATTTTTTGTTGAGGATAAATGATTTGTGTATCCGGATAAAATAATCGACCGGTAACTGTGTCTCAAAACTTCCCAAAGTTCGTGGGGTAAGTAAAAATTCGTTGTTTTTCCACACTTTTACATAATTACCGAGACTTTCCAAAAAGTGTATTTCTTCTACATTGACCAGGATATGTTTTTTATCTACCCTGAGCGAAATCTGTTCCCCGTTTTGGCTTATTGTTTTTTCAATGCCAGTTGTATTAATATGCTGTTTTTTAAGCTGATATAGTTCGAATGCACGGTTAACGGCTTTCAAAAAGCGGTCGAGCCTAAAGGGTTTTAAAAGGTAATCGCAAACTGCAAGATCGAAACTTTCCAAAGCATATTCTTCGTAGGCCGAAGTAATAATAACGAGTGGTTTATGCTGTAATGTTCTCAAGAAATCCAGGCCGTTCAGCTTCGGCATCCTAATGTCGAGAAAAATCAGGTCTGCCTGTTGGTTGCTCAAAAACAAGAGTGCTTCCGTAGCGCGGTAGCAATGCCCAACTATGCTGATAAAAGGAATATCTTTTGCATATTCCGTTATTATGCCATGGGCAAGCGGTTCATCGTCTACAATCAGGCAACGTAAGCTCATGCAATCCGGATTTTAAGTTTAGCCTTAAATATATGACCAATTGAGCTGATATGCAATGTATAACGGTTAGGATAAATTAATTCGAGCCTTTTTTTAAGGTTATCTATACCAATTCCCCCTGTTCCTGGTGTTTCTTCAGGGTCGAAAGAATTTTCGCAGGTAAAACTGAGCGAATTATCGTTACTGATTATCGAAATTTTTAATGTAGCTGCATCCTCAGCAGGTTCTATACCATGTTTAAAAGCATTTTCGATAAAAACGATGAGCAGGAGCGGTGCAATATCAATCTGATCGTTTTCAACCTGCTTATCAAACTCGAAATGCAGTGTTTTGCGTAGGCGGATCTGTTGCAATTGGATATAATCTTCAATGTAATCCAGTTCCTGTGAAAGTTTAACCGTTTTTTCCTGCCCTTTGTAAATGGTGTACCGCATCAATTCTGACAGCTGCAGGATACTTTCGGGTGTTTTCTCCGATTTTTGTAAACTCAAGGCATAAAGGTTGTTAAGTGTATTAAAGAAGAAATGCGGGTTGAGCTGCTGTTTTAACAAATCGAGTTCATTTTGAGATTTTTCTTTTTCAAGTGCCAGGATCCTGTTATTCTGTTTGCCCCATTGCAGGGCCAGAACCACGGGCAAGCTGATGAGCATGATGGCAAAGGCACCAAAAGCGTTTTCGAGCTCGAAGGGATTGGCTACGAATATGTCCCTTCCAAAAACTGTATTGATGGGCAACGAAATTAATACCTGCGCCAATAAAGGATAAAGGATGGCGATGGTGACCGAAAGTGTTAAGAGATAAATCAATAATCCTTTTTCTTTCAGGATCTTAGAAACCAAAAACCTGCTGTTGATAAAGAAAAGCAGGTATCCACAGAGGTACATGATCAGAAATTGTGCAAAGAAACTCAAAAATGTGCCAAAGTTGTGGATCAGCATTTTTGCATCAAACTCAAAGCCCACCAAGCGGAAACCTTCCCTTTGATAGATAGGGTTTTCCAAACTCGATACAGCCATAACCGAAATGGTAGCAGCCAGTAAAATGATGGTAATCAGTACAGCATTTTCCAGACCAATTTTTTTGATCCATTTAATATGTTGTACTTTTTTTTGGTAATACCTGTTGGCAATCAAAATCAGCTCGAGCGCAAGTGCAGCCAAAGCAGTTGAAATAAAAACGGAAGCTTTAAGTTTAGCTATGCTGCAGCTATTTGCAATAAATGTAAAAACGGGTAGTAAAACGAAATAAACAATGCACGAATAAATGATATAGTGCTTTTTACCTGAGGAACTTTTTAACCGCGATTTTATGAAGGTAAAAATTAATACCGGCAGTAAACAAAAGCTTAAAGCTAAAATGTAGCTAATATAAGTTGACCAAATATTGCCTGATAAAGAATGGGTGTTGAAGATAGCCACCCATAATACCAGACCAACGTTGATGAAGAAATCCTGGTATTTATAACCGAAGTTTAAATTTTTGGTATTGAGCATTTTTTGTTTAATCTTTCCATTGTTCGTGTTTTCACGAAACATTTTCTATCCTATCTGCCTGGTCTGTATCTTCACAAACCAATTTCCTGGTTTCGACCCGTGGCGGCACGAACCGGGGTAATGTGTGCGATAACATTAAAACTAACAAAGTTTATCCTCAGCCTAAAATTTTGATGATGAAAGGTGCGTTTTTCGTGATGAAAGGCATATCACCTGTTATTATTTCCGTTTATCATCATTTCAGCAGCCTTTGTCACTTAAATTTAACAGACCACTTTAGGCGATGTAATTTGCGTCCATCTTATGTTAGAATAATATGGTACGGCTTAAAATACAGCAACTTACAAAAACTTATCCTAATGGGGTTAAGGCGCTTGATAGTATTACATTAAATATTGCAAACGGTATGTTTGGTTTATTGGGACCCAATGGCGCAGGTAAATCATCGCTGATGCGCACGCTGGCCACCCTGCAGCTGCCAGATGAAGGACAGATTTTTTTTGATGGAAGCGACATCGTGCAAAATCCACAAGAAATGCGGAATAAGTTGGGGTATTTACCGCAGGACTTTGGCGTTTATCCTAAAATTTCGGCTTTTGACCTCCTGAATCATTTAGCGGTTTTAAAAGGGCTTCAAAATAAAAATGAACGCAAAGAACAGGTGCTGTCACTTTTACAGCAAACCAACCTGTTTGAGGTGAGGAAAAGAGCGGTAAGCACTTTTTCAGGTGGTATGCGTCAACGTTTTGGCATTGCACAGGCTTTGTTGGGCAATCCGCAACTGATTATTGTAGATGAACCTACTGCAGGTCTGGATCCGCAGGAAAGGAACCGTTTTCATGATCTGTTAAGCGAAATCGGCTCAGACCGTGTGGTGATCCTATCTACACATATTGTAGAAGATGTGAACGATCTCTGTCCTGAAATGGCGGTAATGGCTGGTGGTAAACTGATTTTGCAGGGCAAACCGGCTGATTTAACGCAAAAACTTAACGGCAGGATCTGGAGGAAAATAATTGAAAAGGCAGATCTGCCATATTTTACTGCACATTATAGCGTGATTTCGACCAAAATCGTATCGGGTAAATTGAATTTATTTGTATTGAACGATCAAATTCCTGCGGCGGGTTTCGAGGCGGTATACCCGGGTTTAGAGGAGGTTTATTTTTCGTCGTTATTTGGTCCGGTAAATCAAAATATGGAGGCCCGACTATGATCAGCGATTTACTCAAATTTGAACTGAAATACAATTTCAGGCAAATATCTTTTAAAGTTGCCGCACTTTTGTTTTTTGTATTAGGCTACTTCTGTGTGGTTAAAGGTGGTTTTGGTTCGGCAGAGGTATATAAAAATTCGCCTTATGTAATTACCAATATCACGGCTTTACTTTCGCTGTTTTCTATATTTACAGGTACTATATTTAGTGCAAACGTAGTATTAAGGGATAGCATTTACAGAATGGAAACGGTAGTTTTTACCACCTCCATTAATAAACCGGTCTATTTTGGAGTAAGGTTTTTAGGCCTGTTCCTTACTGTTTTCAGTTTGTATATCCTCGTAATTTTTGGAATTTTTACAGGTTCATTTTTTATTGATAAAGCCCGTTTAGGTTCCTTTAATATCGTCTATTTCTTACAGCCACTTTTGATTTTTGCTTTTCCAAACGTGCTGATCGCAACTACCATTTTATTCTGTACAGCGGTATCAACCAAAAGTGTAAGGGCAATTTATACCGTTGGTGTGCTGATTTACATTTTATACATGCTGGCTTCGATACTGGGCAATTCGCCCTTGCTGGCTACTTCCACTATGAAAGCGGGTACACCCGATGTTTTACCCTTACTTTTAGATCCATTTGCGCTGGCTTCATTTTTCGGTGAAACCAAAGCCTGGACTGATGTACAGCGCAATGAGCAGTTATTTCCGGTTGAAGGGGTATTTTTGCTCAACAGGTTATTGTGGATTGGCATAACCGCTTTAATCATGATAATCACCTACAGGTTTTTCCATTTCAGGTTGCAGCAAGAGAGAAAGGCGAAGGTGAAAACAGTTAAACCGGAGCAGCTAGCATTTATTCCATATCGCCATCTGCCGGTTTTGTCGGGTGGATTCCGTTATTATCTGAGTACTTTAAAAACACAGTTTAGACTCGAAATGGTCTTCCTGTTTAAAAATATCCCCATTATGGTGATGCTTTTATTGTGGGTATTTTTATACGGTGTAGAACTGAAAGATCAGCTGTTCAGCGGGGTTTACGGCATCCACAGTTATCCGGCAACCGGTATCATTATCGAAGAGATCCGTTCTATGAAATTTGGACTTGTTCTGGTCCTTTTTTATGCGGCAGAAACCATCAGCAGGGAAAAATCGGTTAATATTCATCCTTTAATTTACAGCACTCCCATTCAAAATTCAGCCATGTGGATGACAAAATGCGCCAGCCTTTTTATTTTGGTATTTACGCTTGTTACTTTAAATATTGGGATTGGTATTGTGCTGCAGGTTACGCATGGCTATTTCAGGGTCGAGCTACCGCTGTATTTAACTTTATACTATTATAGCGCATTGCCCATGCTGCTTTTTGTGGTATTGATGCTGTTTATCCAGAATTTAAGCGGCAACAAATACCTCGGGATGGTATTGAATATGATTATGGTGTTTGTGATTACTTTTGCTGAAAGATTCGGAATTGAACATTACCTGCTCCGTTTTGCTTCAGTTCCAGATCTCCTTCATTCGTATTTCAACGGTTTCGGTTATTATACCAGAGCATTTAACTGGTACATGTTATACTGGGCGGCTTTCTCCGTTATTATTGCTGCTTTAACTATTGGAATATGGCAAAATAAGGTTGAAATGAAAGCTTTCAGCAGGTTTAAATCGATAGGTAAAGCATTAAAACAGCATAAATGGACTACAATTTCTGCATTGTTGGTCTGGTTTTGCACTGCTGCCTTTATTTACCAGCAGACGAACGTTGTCGGAAAATATCAAAATAAGCAAGCACAACTGGAGTGGCGCTTACACTACGAAAAGAAATACAAAACATTGGCAAATTTGCCACAACCTGTTGTAAAATCAGTTAAAACCGCAGTAGATTTATATTTAAACGAAGGAAAATATACCATTAAGGGTAATTATTTGCTGAAGAATGAAACACAATTTCCCATTTCAAAAATCTGGACTTATGTTGACCCTGAAGTAAGCTCATTTTCTGTAGAAATAATAGACGGCCAAAAAGATGAAATGGATGAATGTTTTGGTCAACAGTTTATTCTTCTGAAAAAGCCTTTAATGCCCAATGAAACAATAAATATGGCTTTTTCTATTGAGGTGAACCAGCCGGGTTTTGTCCCGTTAGATAAGGAGAACGCAGTTGTAAAAAACGGAACATATATCGAACTGGAGAAATTTGTACCCCATTTTGGCTATTGCTATAATTTTGAAAGTGACAATAAATTGGAACGGAAAAAAGCAGGTTTACCTGAATTTGCAACACCGCCTGTATATAGTCGTACTTACGAACTGATTGATTTGGAAACCACAATTTCTACTGAAGCAGACCAAAAAGTGATTACGGTAGGCGAATTACATGAAGAATGGATTGCTAACGGGCGAAGGTATTTTAAATACAAAACGGCCAGGCCAATCAATTTTATGTTTGCGGTTAGCAGTGCAAGGTATGCCGTTAAAAAGGAAAAACATAAAGGCATAGATCTCAGTATTTATTACCAGCCAGGAGAGGATTATAACTTGAAGAGCATGTTTAATGCGGTTAAAGATGCGTTGGATTATGGCAATGAAAACTTTGCAGCATATCCTTTAAAGCAATTTACCATAGCCGAAATTCCACAATATAAAGGTGCGGCAACGGCTTATGCTGGTGTGGTTTTTAGTGCCGAGAATATTAATTTTCTGGGTAATTATAGTCAAAATGGTGCTATAGATCAAAGTTATGCCATTGCAGCCCATGAAACGGCACACCAGTGGTGGGCCAATAAACTGGCACCTGCAGATGGTGCAGGTTATGCCATGCTTACCGAATCGCTGGCTAAATACACCGAAAATGTGCTGATCGAAAAACGCTTTGGTAAAATGTACCTGCGCAGGTATTTGGCTTATGATAATAATCTCTATTTTTTGAACCGGAACAATACTGACAAGGAAAGGCCTTTAGCTAAAACTTTAAACCAACCTTATGTTCATTACCAAAAGGGTGGACTCATCATGTATGCAATTAAGGAAATGATGAGCGAGAAGCATTTTAATGCATTATTGCACCAGTTTATTGCAGATCACGAATACCCTAAACCTAAGGCCACAGCCAATGATTTTGTAAATGCACTGCTAAATCAGGCTTCACCTGAACAGCAGAAATTTATAAACGATTGCTTTAATGAGGTGGTGACTTACAATTTAGGAATCAGAATGCTTGATTGTAAAGCCTTGAAAAATGGCAAGTATAAAATTGATGCAGAAATAGCTGCCGAAAGGGTAAGTGGCAACAATAAGCAATCGCCTGTTCTGGAAATAGATTTGGCCTGTTTTAACCAATTGGAAAGGGAATGGGATGCAAAAACGAAACCGCTATATTTTAAGAAGTATAAAATTAAACAGAACAGGACCAGAATTTCGGTTATTGTTGATCGTAAACCAAAAACAATAGCTGTTGATCCTTATGGGTATTTATTGGATGGAGATAGAAGTGATAATGTTGCGGTTTTGAAGTAAAACCATCACTAATTGATTGATTGTTGTTATGTTGAGTTTGTCAAAACATCTGGTCCTTCGACAGGCTCAGGATGACAGGTTTTCCTGGAAGATCGTCATTGCGAGGAGGCTTTTTCAGCCGACGAAGCAATCTCTCATATAGATTGCTTCGTCGTTCCTTCTCGCAATGACGATTCTTCTATAAGATCTTTCAATGATAGCACAGTCGAGAACCGTGTTCGTGTTCAGCAAAGCTAAACCTGTTAGGATGGATTTCTCCACTTCGCTGCCGGTACAATGGGTCAGCTTTTACTAATTAGCCCTGAATACCTTTGGCGTACAATGCATCTGGCGCTTGAAAAAAATATTAAAATTGGCTGGGTATTCGAAACCAAGGCAATAAGCAATCTGTGCAATATTCCATTCGGTATGTTTTAATAAGGCCACTGCTTCAGTTGCAATCCTTTTTGAAATATGCTCCGATGTGGTTTTCCCCGTTACTTCTTTTACTGCGTGGTTAAGGTGGTTTACATGCACCAGTAAACGGCAGGCAAAATCGTGGGCCGTTTTTAATTCCAGAATATGTTCGGTAGAGCCGATAGGGAACTGCCTCTCCAGTAACTCGAGGAACAGGGAAGTTAGCCTTGCAGATGCGGTATTCTGTTTAAAAAGAACATCTTGGGGTTTCACTTTTAAACCTTCATGCACAATCAGTTGCACATAATTCCTCAAAAGATCGTATTTATGGATATAATCGCCATCCATCTCTTTCATCATCTTACAGAAAATATCCCTCAAGGTTATTTCCTGCTCTTCATCTATATGGATTACCGGACTATCATTTATACGCCACAATAAAGAATCGCGCAGGGTTTCGTTGCGGTTATGGATAAAGTTTTCGGTAAACAGACAGAAAAAACCTGCAGGCTTTGGTGATGTGCTTTCCCAGGAATAAGGGATATTGGGGTTGGTAAACAATAAAGCCCTTCCTTTAATTTCGATCTGGGCATCGGGGTAATGCAAAATCCCGTTTCCAATAATCAGCGAGATTTTATAAAAGTCCCTCCGGCTAAAGGCCGAAGGGATATTGGTACAAACGGTACTTCTGTTAAAAACATTGAAGTGCCCAAAATCGTTGATCATCCCTAAGCTGGGCGTAGGGATTTCTGGCCTTGTAATTTTTAGCCTATTATAAAAATCCTCTAAAGTTTCCTTTTTGGGAAGAATAGAAAGCTCCTGGTTTTTTGATAACATAATCGATCCTTATTAATGTAAAGTTATGGTTTAATCGCCATTCCTTCATGCATTTCCTCCGTAGGTTCTGCCACTAATTTGTCACCTTCTGTTAAATCGCCGAAAATTTCAACCTTATCGTCAGTTTCCCTGCCTTTTTTTACAGCCACTTTAACCGCTTTGTTGTCAGCTACTTTTAACACAAATAATCCTTCGCTGGTATCTAATAATGCTTTTTTGGAAATGATAAAAGTGCTAGCATTGGCTGGTAGGGGAATATTCAGCTCTGCCACCATGCCCGGCAATAAAACTTTCGAGGTATTCGGTACATCTATCTCTACGCGTTCAGAACGTAAACGCTGATCTAAAGCACCCGATAAACGTTTTGCCCTTGCCTTAAATGTTTGGTTTGGTAACGATTTTACAGTGAAGGTAACTTCATCTCCAACTTTTAGATAACCGGTATAAATTTCGGGAATGGATACAGCCAAACGCAGGTTTTTCTGATCCTGTAAGGTAAATAAAGGTAAATCTGAACC
Organism: Sphingobacteriaceae bacterium; assembly: GCA_017745075.1. Taxonomy (GTDB): domain Bacteria; phylum Bacteroidota; class Bacteroidia; order Sphingobacteriales; family Sphingobacteriaceae; genus Pedobacter. The sequence goes on from JAGIAD010000019.1 coordinate 30,255, forward strand.
TTTTCCTGTTGGACCAACATAGGCGCCCAGATTTACATTCCTGGCCGAAATAACACCGCTGAAGGGTGCCCTGATGGTTAGATAATTCAGAACAGAGCCTACTTCTTTATAAGCTGCTTTTGCTGCTTCGAGCTGAGCCAGGTCCGAATTCTTTTTAGCCAGTGCCTGATCAAGATCATTGGTAGAAATGGTTCCAGGGGTTTTACTGGTTTCGTATAAACGGTTATAATTGGCCTTACTTGCGGTGTAAATGGCCTCCTGTGCTTTTATTCTCGATTGTGTAGCTGCCAGCTGTGAAGCCATCTCCGGAGCTTCTAAAGTCATTAACAACTGACCTTTTGTTACTTCCGAACCGATATCTGCATTTAAAGTTTTAACAAAACTGCTCACTTTGGCATATAAATCAACCTGTTGATATGCAATTAATTCGCCCGGTAAACTTAATTGGGTCGATAATTTTTCTTTTTTAAGGTTGAAAGTGGCAATGGTTGGTTCTTTTTCTTTTTTTGCGGGAGCTTTAGATTCTGAAGACCCACAGCCGTATATGGCCATAAGCATTAGAAACCCTGAACCTAATAATCCTTTTGAAAATATCTTCGTATTCATTTGTAATGATAAATTTATTCGTTTTCTGCTAAACCTTTAATGTAATGGATGCTGTCTTTATCTTCCGGATCGAGCGACATCGAATCGGTTGTCTGTTTGCCCTGAACCCATGCAAATACCAATGGCAATATAATCAATACTGCGAATGTTGAAGCCAGTAAACCACCGATAACCGCTCTGCCCAGTGGCGAAACTGCTCCACCGCCTTCGCCATGCCCTATGGCCATTGGTAACATGCCCGCAACCATGGCAATACTGGTCATGATGATTGGGCGTATACGTAAAGCTGCCGCTTCGCGCGCTGATTGAAGCGCATTGCCATTGTGTTTCCTTAATTGCTCTGCATTGGTGATTAATAACACCGCATTGGCAATGGAAACCCCAACTGACATGATGATACCCATGTACGATTGAAGGTTTAATGTTGATCCGGTGATGGTTAGCAGCAGCAGCGAACCCAGAATTACCGCAGGTACTGCAGTTAAAATCACCAGCGGAATTTTAAACGACTGGAAATTGGCCGATAACATCAGGAAAATTACCACAATGGCCACAAACAAACCCGATTGCAAACTATCCAAGGTATCGTTCAATACTTTGCTTAATCCGATTGGGGTAACATTTAATCCTCTTGGCAGTTCGCCAACGGCCTTTATGGCTTTATCAACGTCTTTTGATGCCGTTCCCAGGTCGGTATGGTAAAGGTTTGCCGTTACCGATAAGAAAGGCATGGCGCCAATGTTATCATTTTCGCCGGCAGTGGTATCAGGGGTAATTTTAGCCACATCGCTCAATACCGGTCGGGTAGCATTTTTAAGCAATGGGATCTCGCCGATATCATCTTTGCTGGCCATCTGGTTAAGTGGCACCTGTACCTGTACGTTATAAGGTAAAGCCGCCTTTTCATCCAGCCAGATATTTTTATCTGTATAACGCGATGATGAGGTAGAAGCAATTAACGATCTCGAAATATCAGCCATATCTACACCGATCTGCGCTGCACGTGTTCTGTCGATATCGATGTTTAAAGATGGATATTTGATCGGCTGGGCAATCTGCACATCGCGCATATAAGGGATCTGTTTCAGTTCTGCCAGGATCTTATTGGCATATTTCTCGTTCAGTTTTTTGTTTTTACCCGCAATACGCACCTCAACAGGAGTAGGAGAGCCCTGGCTCAATACCTTATCTGTTAATTCGATAGGCTCGAACGAAAGTTTAACATCAGGCAAAAGTTTTTTGATCCTGTCCCTGAACTGATCTTTGAAATCGTCCATGTCTTCTTCAAAATCTTTTAAGCTTACCTGGAAAACAGCTTCGTGCGGACCTGCCATATACTGATAAATCGGGTTTACAGAGAACTGTGAAGGGTGTTGGCCTACGTACACGGAAGAAATACCTACATGCCCGGCACCAACCATTTTTTTAAGTTCTGACAGTACTAAATTGGCTTTTTCTTCGGTACGCTCTAACCGGGTACCATCGGGTGCACGCAAACGCAACTGGAACTGGCTAGAATTAACACGTGGTAAAACATCGCGACCAATATTGGCCAATAACAATGCAGCCAAGCCAATAACAGCCACCAGATAAATTAAAACAACAGATTTTCTGTAAGGTAATATCCTGTCGAGAAAGCGGATAAAACGATTCCTGAAACGGTCGAAAATACCGATTTTGCCATCTCCGCTAAAGTCTTCACGCTCAACCAGTATCTTTTTTTGGTTCAGGGTATCTTTCTCCGTTTCAATTTCAATTCCGGTTGCATTAAAATCAGCCTCGTCTTGTGTAATACCCGGGTGATGTTCTGCTCCCTTTTTAGGGTGTGCAATCATCAGCCAGTTGGCCATAATCGGTACAAAAGTTTGCGATAACAGAAATGAAACCACCATCGAGAAGCCGATGGCCAGAGCCAGTGGTAAGAACAAAGCACCTGGTATGCCCGACATGGTAAAGGCTGGTGCAAATACGGCCAGAATACAGAAAAGGATCAACAGTTTTGGGAAGGCAATTTCCTTACAGGCATCCCATATGGCAAGCGCCTTTGGTTTGCCCATATCAAAATGCTGGTGAATGTTTTCTATAGTAACCGTCGATTCATCTACCAGGATACCGATTGCCAAGGCCAATCCGCTTAAAGTCATGATATTGATCGTTTGTCCGAATAATTTAAGGAACAACACACCCGCTATGATGGAAGTTGGGATGGTCAGGATCACAATTAATGCTGCGCGTTTATCGCCAAGGAAAAGTAATACCATTAAACCCGTTAAAATGGCGCCGATTGCACCTTCACTGATCAGACTTTTTACGGAGTTGATTACGTACACCGATTGGTCGAACTCATAAGAGAGCTTAACATCTTCGGGTAGGGTATTCTGGATATTGGGCAGGTTTTTCTTCAGGTTTTTAACCACATCCCAGGTAGAAGCATCGCCTGATTTGGCAATACTCAAATATACCGAGCGTTTACCATTAACCAGGGCATAACCCTGAACCAGATCGGCTCCATCTTTTACCGTGGCTACATCGCGGAGCTGAAGATTTTGTATACTGCCTTTAAATAAAGGGATATTTTCAAAATCCTTTACTTTTTTGATGGTATAATTAGTCGGGGTAAGGTAGTTTTTATCACCTATACGCACATTGCCTGAAGGGGCTGTCTGGTTATTTAGCCTGATGGCCTCTACCACCTGATCTACCGTTAAATTATGCGAACGGAGTAATGAAGGATTAACATTAATCTCAATTGTACGCGGACTACCTCCAAATGGGGCAGGAGAAAGTAAACCCGGTATGGCCGAGAAACTCGGGCGTACATAGGTATTTGCCAAATCCTGCAGTTCATTATTGGTGCGGATAGGGCTGCTTAATACCAACTGGCCGACAGGTAATGAAGAAGCATCAAAACGGATTACGAAAGGTGGCTGCGAACCCGGCGGGAAAATGGCCTGTGCCCGGGTAGAGAGTGCACTCAGTTCTGCTGCAGCCTGTGCCATATTGGTACCTTCGTAATACGTTAATTTCATGAGCATTAAGCCCTGTGTGTTTTTGGTTTCGATACTTTTGATACCGTTGGCAAAAAGCAGGATATTAACGTATTGCTTACCGAAATAAGCCTCCATCTGGTCGGGAGTATAACCACCAAATGGGTGGGCAATATAAATAACCGGAAGGTTCATCTGCGGCAGGATATCAACTTTGATCTGGTTGATGGCCCCGATACCGAAAAAGAACAAACCTGCTACTAAAACTAAGATGGATATGGGTTTGCGGAGGGCGAAACGTATTAAATTCATTTATATAGCCAGATTAAAATTCATTGATAAATATGTCGTAATTACCCAAAGCTGCCGATTTTAACAGCAAAGCCTGCCAAACGTTGGTAAAAGCAATGTCCCTGTCGGTTTCGGCGCGATTTAACGTAAAAAGTGCCTGGGTGAGATCAACCAGGGTGGTTAAACCGTTTTTGTAGAGTGTACTTTTCTGCAGATAAGCATCGGATGCAGCTTTAACCTGTATAGGGGCTTCCCTATAATTCGCAAGTGCATTGTTTAGCTTGGTTTCGGCTAGGGCCAGTTGTGCCTTTAGCTGCTGATCGGCCAAATTATATTCTTCCTTTAAGCCCTGGCTAATGTATTGTTGTGCACGTACTTGCGGACGGTTTTTGAGCAGGGTCGACAAATTCCAGGTCATTCCTATGCCAATCAAATAGTTACCGCGTGTAGGTTTAATGCCATCGGCATAACTGGTAGAATAAGCGCTCTGATCAAGGGCATAACCCGGACCAAAACCTGATCCCTTGCCCTGCATTACGCCAAAGAAAGTAAAGGTTGGGTAATAAAGTTTTTTGAAATAGCTAACCTGCTGATCGCTTACATCTATCCGGTTTTGGTAAAACTTTAAAAGCGGATGAGAACTTTTAACCACAGTATCCTCTAACAGGTTTCCCGGAATGCGGGCAATAGAGGTTGTGTCCAAATCATAAGCGGTAGCGGTTAAGCCCATCAGTAAACCTAAACGGTTGGCCTGTTCCTGCTCAAGATCCTTTGCTTTGGTTAACGCGATCCTGGCATTAGAAACCTCTGCTTTGGCAAATGAAGAATCGACACCGGCAATAAGTCCGTTTTTTGCCCTGATAATGGCCGTATTCTGAAAGGTAATGGCACGTTCGAGGTTCTTCTGTTGCGATTTGGTTAACCGCTGTGCAGCCAAAAGGTTCAGGTAAGCGGCCGAAACACGGATTTCGTGCTGGAATTTTTCCTGCTCCAGGTCGTTTTTATCCCTTTCATATGCGGCATTGGCCACTTTTATCCGGTCTCTGATTCTTCCAAAGGTGAAAAAATCCCAGTTTACATTGGCCAGGTAGAGTCCGCCGAAGGCAGCATTCCAGTTTTGTTTATCTAAAGGAGGACCAGCCGAAGCTGCTCCCAAACCACCCAAACCATACTGAGGACCATTTTGTCCGTTAATGGTTCCGTAATCCTGTTGGGCACTTAAACTTAAATTAGGCAGGTATTCTCTTTTGGCCTGCAGGATGGAGGATTTTGAGGCATCTGCATAGTTGCTTTTGGCCCTGATGGTGCCATAATTCGTAATTGCGGTGTTAACGGCCTGTTTAAGGGTTAATGTTTGGGCATTAACGCCAACAGATAGACTAATAAATAATAGAACTAAAAAATAAGATAAAGATATACGGTACATAGTGTATAATTTACACAGCAAATGTAAATTATGACAGGAATATCAAAGTATTCGGTTCAAATCAAAAATTATGCGAATCAAATAATAATCGAAATGTTACTTAATGACCTACAAAAACGACGTTTTTACCAATGTTTGGTTATGTTTTATCGCACTGTGCTTTAAAATAAGACAAAAGGATTACAAAATTGCATTTCGTTTTTAAGAACAGGTCGTCATTGCTGTAAAGGTTTAGTAATTCGGTA
>JAGIAD010000001.1:0-499134 GCA_017745075.1 Sphingobacteriaceae bacterium
TTCATTACCGAATTACTAAACCTTTACAGCAATGACGATAATTCTTATCTATCAATACTTGTATTGAATTTTAAACGGACAGTTAATTTTTAAATTAACTTTTAACGCTATTTTCAGCACTTCGCAGCAATTGGGCGTTAATACGCTTTAAAATATCATCAATATCAAAAGGTTTACTGATATAATCATCAGCTAATGCATCAATGGCTTTCTGTTCGCTATTGTTTTGTGCAGACATCACAATAATAGGGATGTGTTTAGTAAAAATATCGTTTTTTAGATCTTCACAAATTTCTGCTCCATTACCGTCTGGTAACATTACATCAAGCAAGAAAAGATCAGGCATTGCGTCCTGGATATTTTTCTTTAATTCTTCAAATGATGATGAAAGCTGCAATTCAAAACCTTCATCTTTTAACAGAATTTCAATAACGTTTCTGATCTCCTGATCGTCTTCTAAAATGTGTATTCGTTTTCTTTCCATGTTCAAATTATATGTTTGGATTATACCGTTAGTGTGGAATGCACTATACGATAGTAACAGTAACACCTAAACTCTCTAAATGTTTAACAATTTGTTCAGAAATTCCTTTATCGGTAATAATATGATCAATTTCTTCTAATCCGCATATTTTACCAAAGCCCCGTTTCCCAAATTTAGTTGAATCGGCAAGTACAATTGTTTTTTGTGATGCAGCGATCATTTTGCGGTTCAAATGAGCCTCCATGGCATTTGTGGTGGTTAATCCGAAATCCAGATCGATGCCATCTACCCCCAAAAACAACTTGTTAAAATAAAAATCCTGTAAAACCTGTTCTGCATAAGCCCCCATTACCGATGAGGAACTTTTTCTTAGCAAACCGCCTAGCTGGATCACTTCGATGCTCGGCTCGCGCATCAGCTCTAATGCCACATTCAATGCAGAAGTAACCACGGTTAAGTTGGTTGCCGGCTCAATGTTCTTAGCAAAATAAAGCACCGTAGTACCTGAAGCAATAACGATAGAATCATTTTCATTTAACAATGCTGCAGCCGCTATACCTATTTTATTTTTTTCGGTAGATTGTATTTTCTCCTTCTCGTTAACCGGACGGTCTACCGTGTATGGATTATTTACAGTAGCACCACCATGGGTCCTAAATAACAAACTCTTATCTTCAAGTAGTTTTAAATCCTTTCTTATTGTTACGGAAGAGACTTTCAACTCCTTACATAAATCGACAACATTTATGTATTGATCGCATTGCAGGCGACTTAATATAAACTGGTGCCTCTCAGCCAAATTCATCATAGTATATTTAATTTGCAGGCTGCAAATTAACAATAAAAACATTCTTTAAAATATTTTGCTCAAATAATTAATAATTTTTTCACAGAGATATTATATTATTCCGATTATGATTTCTTATAATTGCGTATTGTTTCGTTTTATTACTTTTAAACATAAAAATGAAAAGATTACACCAGCCGGCCATTGCAGAGAATATAAATTGGGACTTGATTATCATTGGTGGTGGGGCAACCGGCTTGGGTACAGCGCTCGATGCGGCCAGCCGTGGCTATAAAACCTTACTGGTAGAACAGGCCGATTATGCAAAAGGAACCTCAAGCCGGAGTACAAAACTGGTGCACGGAGGCGTACGTTACCTGGCACAGGGAGATATTGGCCTGGTAAGACATGCCCTTAAAGAACGCGGGTTATTACAACAGAACGCTAAACACCTTGTACATAAAGAAGCATTCCTGATCCCCTGCTACAGTTGGTTTTCTATTATTAAATACTTAACCGGGCTTACCCTGTACGATTGGCTGGCAGGGAAATACAGCTTCGGCAAATCTAAATATTTCTCTAAAGAGGAAACCCTGGCCATGATGCCGGGTATTAAAGCAAAAGGTTTAAAAGGCAGTATCAGGTATTACGACGGAAAGTTTGATGATGCCCGTTTAGCCATTAATATTGCCCAAACTGCCATTGAAAAAGGTGCAACATTATTAAATTACACTAAAGTAACCGGTTTATTAAAAAACGGCGACACTGTTATCGGAATTGAAACAGAAGATACCATTACAGGACTAAAAGCCCGGTTTATCGGCAAAATAGTGATCAATGCCACGGGTGTTTTTGTGGATGATATCCTGCAGATGAACAATCCAAACACGAAAAAACTGGTACGTCCGAGCCAGGGCGTTCATGTTGTGTTAGAGAAAAGCTTTTTAAACAGCGAGTCAGCGTTAATGATCCCGAAAACTTCGGATGGGCGTGTATTATTTGCCGTTCCCTGGCACGAACATTTACTTGTAGGCACTACCGATACCCCGTTAAACGAACACAGCCTCGAGCCACACGCGCTAAAAGAAGAAGTAGATTTTATTATGGCTACCGCGGCTAGCTACTTTAACCGCAAACCGCTGGAAAAAGATATATTAAGTGTATTCTCTGGCTTAAGGCCACTGGCAGCACCAACCAGCGGCGAAGGGAACAGTACAAAAGAAATCAGCAGAGATCACAAACTGATTGTTTCGGCAAAGGGACTGATTACCATAACCGGTGGAAAATGGACTACCTATCGTCGCATGGCCGAAGAAACCGTCGATCTGGCAATTACACAGGCTGGCTTGGAACCAAAAGCATGCGTAACCAAAAATCTCAGCATACACGGAAACCAAATCATTGAAGAAGATCATCATTTATCGATATATGGATCAGACCGCGACAAAATTGAAGCTTTGATTAAACAAAATCCAAGCCTTGAAAAGCAGCTGCATCCATCTTTTCCTTTTGTTGAAGCCGAAGTGCTTTGGTCTGCAAGAAACGAAATGGCCGAAACTGTAGAAGATATTTTAAGCAGAAGGCTCAGGGTATTATTTATAGATGCCCAGGCGGCAAAAGATATGGCGCCAAGGGTAGCCTCACTCCTAGCCAAAGAATTATCGGCAGATGAAAACTGGGAGACCAGTCAAATTGAAACTTTTAATAAACTCGCTGATGGTTACCTTTATCATCAACCTATATATAACCAAGAAGGCATAGCCCTCTAACCAAATCCTTAATTATGAGTAAATACATCTTGTCTATCGATCAGGGAACCACAAGCTCGAGAGCCATTATTTTTAACCATGATGGTGAAATTGTTGCCATTGCACAGAAAGAATTCACTCAGATTTACCCGAAAGCCGGATGGGTAGAACACGATCCGATGGAAATCTGGTCAACACAGCTGGCGGTCGTTACTGAAGTAGTGGTTAAAGCCAGTCTTACAGTAAACGATATTTCAGCCATTGGCATTACCAACCAGCGCGAAACCACAGTGGTATGGGATAAAGAAACCGGAATGCCCATTTATAACGCCATAGTTTGGCAAGACAGGCGTACTTCTGCCTATTGTGACGAAATTAAAGCCAAAGGTTTAGCAGGTAAAATCCAGGAGAAAACAGGTTTGATTATTGATTCTTATTTTTCTGCCACCAAAGCCAGGTGGATATTGGAAAATGTAGAGGGTGCTAGAGAAAAGGCTGAAGCAGGAAAACTGGCCTTCGGCACCATAGATACCTGGCTGATCTGGAAATTGACTGCGGGCGAGAAACACGTTACCGATGTAACCAACGCTTCGCGTACCATGCTTTATAATATCCATACCCTTAACTGGGATGAAGAACTGCTCGAATTATTCTCCATTCCAAAAAAAATGCTTCCTGAGGTAAAATCATCAAGCGAGGTTTATGGCGAAACTGCCGGAAGAATACTGGCAGCTAAAATCCCGATTGCGGGGATAGCCGGCGATCAGCAATCGGCCCTGTTTGGCCAGATGTGCACTGAAACAGGCATGGTAAAAAATACCTATGGCACAGGCTGTTTCATGCTGATGAACATCGGGGAAAAACCAAGAATTTCTGCCAACAACCTTTTAACCACCATTGCCTGGCAGATTAACGGACAAGTAAATTATGCGCTTGAAGGAAGTATTTTTATAGGCGGTGCGGTTGTGCAATGGCTGAGAGACGAAATGGGCTTTATTTCGAGATCTGCTGATGTAGAGACCCTGGCAAAAAAGGTAAAAGATACCGATGGCGTATATGTAGTGCCCGCTTTTGCAGGTTTAGGTGCACCACATTGGGACCAGCATGCACGCGGAACAATAACCGGATTAACCCGGGGAACCAATAAATCGCACATAGCAAGAGCTGCATTAGAAAGTATTGCTTACCAAACCATGGATGTATTAAAGGCTATGGAAGCTGATGCAGGTGTAAATATTACCGAGCTCCGTGTAGATGGTGGTGTGACAGCCAACGATTTATTAATGCAGTTTCAGGCAGATCTTTTAAAATGTGAAGTAATCAGGCCGGAAGTTACCGAGGTAACCGCTATAGGTGCTGCTTATCTGGCGGGTCTGGCTACAGGTTTTTGGGAAAGTATTGATCAGATCCGCAAGCAGTGGAAAATAAACAGGAGTTTCACCGCTGAAGAAGGCATAGACAATACCGAAAGAATAAAAGGCTGGAACAGGGCAGTAAAAGCGGCCAGGGTAAATGCAGAAGACTAACCAGGACCCCGTCCTCATCCTGAATTTAGTTCAGGGACTATATCCTGAATGATAAATTGATTACAAATCGCTTATTTTTTTTACAATGAATGTATATCTCGCAGAATTTATTGGTACAGCTCTACTCCTGCTCTTAGGAAATGGTGTAGTGGCAAATGTGGTGTTGAATGGTACAAAGGGAAATAACAGTGGCTGGATTGTGATTACAACCGCCTGGGCACTTGCCGTTTTCATTGGTGTGGTGGTAGCAGGGCCATACAGTGGCGCACATTTAAACCCCATTGTAACCTTAGGCCTGGCCATTGGAAAAGGCTTTAGCTGGGCCTTGGTACCCTACTATATCCTTGCCCAGCTGGCTGGCGCAATAACAGGTTCTTTTTTAGTCTGGGTTATTTACAAAGATCATTTCGATGCTACTGATGATGCAGGTTTAAAAGCTGCTCCTTTTGCCACTTCACCGGCTATCAGGAACAAAACATCAAACCTTCTTTCAGAAATCATCGGCACATTCGTACTCATGTTTGTTATTTTTTATTTTACAGATGCCAGTATGGGCACTAAAGAAAAAGTTACACCAATAGGATTAGGCTCAATGGGTGCCATTCCGGTTGCATTTTTAGTCTGGGTTATCGGCTTAGCTTTGGGCGGAACAACAGGATACGCCATCAACCCTGCAAGAGATTTAGGTCCCCGCATTGTTCACGCTTTAATCCCAATGAAAGGAAAAGGCAGCAGCGACTGGTCTTATGCATGGATACCTGTTATTGGCCCAATTATTGGATCGGTGCTGGCCGCGGTAGCATTTCTGTTAATTGGCAAGTAGCGATTTCGAATCGTCATCTCCTTTGAAGCAACGCGAAATGGAGAGATCTATCCACACTGATTTCTCGAGACACATCTCTCGACTATGTTGCACTCCGCTCGAGATGACGATGAATATGAAAATAATCCTGACCCAGAAATTCTTCCTTAATCAAATTCCAAATCACAAATCCCTGAAAGGCCTGGATTGCAAATCCAGACCAACTAAGATAAATAAGCTATTGTCCCGCAGATTAGGAAGATTTGCGCAGAAAAATCTGCGGGAATCATATGGAATCTGCGGGATTTCTTTTTAACCTGATGTTATAAAAAAGGTCTGTGGGAGACACAGATATTGATATTAGACTCAATAAAAGCCTCGTCATCTCGACTGGAACATAGCGAAACGGAGCGATCTACCTCGTTTGAAAGCCCCTGAAACGGGTTCAGGATGACGATAATCTTAGAATGATCCATCTCCAGACAGATTTAGCTTCGCTGAGCACTACGTGGTTCCCAGCTCCACTATACTCCTGTTTTTGCTAAAAAACTAACCTAAAAGGACAATTAACTTAATTCGCTACCTTCAATATTTTCTTTTACAGAGCTTCCGAATAATAATTATCTTTGATTAAAGATTGTGCTACTATTTACCTAACCATTTAAAATTGCAGGAATATTTCTTAGTTGTTGATACCGAAACATCTGGTTTGCCAAAAAACTGGTCGGCACCCTATGCGAACGAAAAAAACTGGCCACACATTGTCCAGATTGCGTGGATTATTTACGACAGGCAGCACAATGAAATTAAACGCGAAAACCACTACATCAGTAGTACGGGGGTCAAAATTGATAAAGCGGCACAAAAAATTCACAACATTAGCGACGAATATTTACAGTTACACGGAGAAGATAAGAAAGAAATTTTGCTCAGTTTTTATGCCGATATTAAAAAGTATAAACCTTTGGTTGTGGGGCATTTTATTGAACTCGATTACCACATGGTAAATGTAGAGCTATTTAGAATGGGTAAGGAAGATGTTTTTAAAGATTTATCGTTTTTCTGTACCATGAAAGCCAGCGCACTGTATATTACCGATTCCGTAATCAGCCACCTGAAGCTCGATAAATTTTACACCATATTATTTAATGAAGTACCGGAGAATATGCATAATGCACTTTCTGATGCTTTAAGTGCTGCTAAAATATTTTTTCACCTTATAGAAAGTAAAAAAATCAGCTTATCATCAGTTTATAGTCAGCAACATGGCTTTAACCGGAAAAGGAAGAAAGCGGAGGCATTTTCATTCAAAAAAATTTTAAAGGGTATTTTTAATGGAAGATAAATTAACCGACCGTATTTATACAGCCCGCATCGGAGACATCACCTTTAAAAAAATAGTGAGCTGCACTCCGGGTACCCCTATTTTTGAAGCGGCGATTAAAATGGCCGAGCAGAAAACCAGTTGTCTTTTTATTAAAGATGAAGCGCAAGGTTATCTGGGTTTCGTAACCGATATCACTTTAAGAGATGAAGTTATTGCGAAGCAGTTAAATGCCAGCCTGCCCATTGAAACCGTTATGGATAAAAATATTGTATCCATAACACCCGATGTTTACGTCTATGAAGCCATTTTGATGATGTTCAGTAAAAAATCACGCTATTTACTGATTAACGATAATGGCAACTATATTGGTTTTGTAAGCCGTAACAGGTTGTTAAGCGAACAAGCAGAATCTCCTTTGGTTTTCATACAGTCAGTTAAATCAGCGGTTAACACCAACGATCTGAAGTTGAAATGGCAGAAAGTACCACATATTGTTGCCCAGTTATTAAACAGAGGAGTTCATGCAAAGATTGTAAACGAGGTGGTTACCACCATAGCAGATACCATTTCATTCAAAATTATTGAAGAGGTGATTACTAAACTCGGTCCGCCGCCGGCAAAATTCGTATTTATGGTTTTGGGGAGCGAAGGCCGTAAAGAGCTGAGTCTTAAAACCGATCAGGATAACGCAATTATTTACGAAGATACACCCGAAGATAAAAGGGCGGCTGTACGTACCTATTTCCTCGATCTGGCTACCCAGGTTTCAGATAAACTCAACTACGTTGGCTTTGTATATTGTGATGGAGATTATATGGCTACCAATCCAAACTGGACACATTCTTTATCGCACTGGAAATACAATTACAAAAACTGGATTGAAGAAGCCTTGCCTGAAGCAGCAGTAAAATTTGCAGCTTTTTTTGATTGCAGGGCCATTTATGGCGATTTAAGCATTATGGAAAGCTTGCGGTCTTTTGTGGATGAAGAGCTGCAGAAGCCCATTGAAAAATTTTATGTGTATCTGGCTAAAAATGCACTGCTGTACGAACCTCCACTAACCTATTTCAAGAATATCAGAACCCAGAAAATACATAAAAAAGAGGTTTTCGATATTAAAACAGCCATGACACCAATCGTCGATCTGGCGAGGGTTTATGCACTTCAAAACAGGATATTTCAGAAAGAAAATACCGGTGAGCGTTTAAAAACCTTAAAAGAACTGGGCGTTTTTACCGAAAAACAGTTTAACGAACTCTCTCAATCTTATTACTACCTGATGGGTTTAAGGTTAAAGCACCAGGCCAATCTCATTATCAACCACCAGGCTGCGCCCAACAACTTTATTGAAATAGATGCACTATCCAAAATCGAAAAGGTAACCCTGGTCGAAATCTTTAAAATTATCCTCAACTTTCAAAGCGGGATCAGAATGAAATTCACCAATACTTTGGGTTAGATTTTATATTTTGTAGCACAGATCATAAGTTAATCCAGTCGTTTTACTTTTTAAGAGTCCCAATTCGCTGCAATTTAACGCCTTAGCATTTCAATTCTTTCCAACAGAAATACTACATTTTCTATCAGGCTTCTTCTTATACAAAACCGGGGCTCAAAAACCTAACAAATACTACATTGTTTTAAAATAATCGCAAAACATAAACAAAGCGACTTTGCTCCTGCCATACAATCAAACGTTTGCGTTTTATAATCTCAAAATTTATTATTAATGGCAGGAAAAAACTTGAAAAATCTGCTCCATATGTTTCCCTTACTTAGGCAATAAATGCATTTCAGACAATTATCACACAAACGTTTGCGCTGATTTATTTTAACAAGGTATAGTAACTGTTTGTAACTTAAGGATTACAAAACAAATAGAAACTCACTCATTACACATCATTTTCTAACGCAACATGAAAGATATGGTGGCCGGGTTTGGCAAATAATGATGGTTTGATCTCTCCTATTTTTTTGAAGATCAGGAACTGTGGCTGAGTACAGCACATTAAACAAGGCATTATTAACCAATTGCATATTATCAATCCAAACCTAAAAATTATCCAATGAAAAAAAACAGTGTACTTTTTGCAGGCCTCGTCTTGGCCTGTCTGTTTGCCTTATCTTGTAAAAAGGCCGGAACTTTACCAACCGAAGAAAAAACACTTAAAATTGGCCAGAAAATGGCTACGACAAGTATTGTTACCCAAACACGTAATGTAAACGTGGTGTATTTTGTACCTAACGATCTGGATACCTTAGCCGGTTACAGAAAAAGGCTGAGTGATCTTTTGCTGTGGACCCAGGACTGGTACAAACAGGAAATGAACCGGAACGGTTATGGCAATAAAACTTTTGGCCTGGCCGATGATGGCTCCGGTGGTGTAAAAATCTTAACCATCAGGGGAAATTTACCAAAAAGCAGTTATCCTTATTCAGGCGGTTCGGGTGCTGTAGCCAGCGAGGTAAATGCTTATTTTGCAGCTCACCCTGCTGATAAAACCAGCGACCATACCTTAATTATTATCCCAAGATACTCGATCGGTTCAAATGGTACACCCAGCGGTGGTCCGTTTTATGGTACCGGACGTTGGTGCTATGCCCTTGATTATGAAGAAATGGATATTGCCAACCTTGGCTTAAATACCACTGTAGGGAATCGTTTCAGTGTTTGGTTTGGCGGTATGGTTCACGAATTGGGTCATGGTTTAAATTTACCGCACAACAGACAAAAAGTTTCTGAAAATTCAACACTGGGTATGGCATTAATGTGGGCCGGTAACGGAACGCTGGGCAAAAGTCCTACGTTTTTAACTGCTGCCGATGCAGCTATTTTAAATGCCAACCAGGTTTTTAACAACAATTCAAATACTTACTACGGCGCTGTTACCACCAGTATCCCGAAAATATACGCCAGTTATGATAGTACTTTGGCATCAATCGTGGTATCCGGAAAATTCACTTCAACCGGTAACGTAACCAGCATCTTATACTACAATGATCCAAACGTAAATAATGAAGGTACCGGCGTAAATAAAGACTACAATGCCATTACCTGGGAATCGAAAAAAATTGGTACCGATAGCTTCAGGGTAGTGATGCCAATTGCCGATCTTCAGGAAAAAGCCGATGGCATTCCTTACGAACTGAAAGTAAAGCTGGTACACGATAATGGTACGGTAACCGAAAAGATTTATACTTATACCTTTTCGGGTGGACTGCCGGTTTTGGGCTTCTCCACAAAAAACGAGCTAAGTAAAACCGGATGGAGCATTGCCTCATTCAGTTCAGAAGAAACCAGTGGCGAAGGTCCAACAAATGGCCGCGCAATCAGGTTAATTGACGGAAATGAAAGTACTTACTGGCACTCCCGTTGGTCAACTTCAGCAACAACCTATCCGCATAATGTGGTTATTAATTTAGGTTCGTCTAAAACAGCTACAGGTTTAAGTTTAACACAAAGGAGCGGTTTAAGCAGGGCCATTAAAAACTTCGAGCTGCTAACCAGTACAGATGGCGTTAATTTTACATCGGTAAACAATTATGTTGCCCAGAATGTAAACGGGGCACAGTATTTTGATTTTGGTAGCGCCAGGACCTTCCAATACTTTAAAATCATCGCTAATTCGGCACAAGATGGCCTTCAGTTTGCCAGCTTAGCAGAATTGGGATTATATTAAAAAAAGAGTATCGTCATTGCGAGAAGGCTTTTTTTAGCCGACGAAGCAATCTTTACAGGAGGAATCTCCGGCGCGAAAGGTTGCTTCCCTGAAAGTCAGGACAGGCTGTCCTTCCTTCTAGCAATGACGACTTTTTTTGTTTTATTGCCAAAAGGTTAACTTATTTTTAATTCTCGCAGGCATATTGATTTTACTTACAAACTTTTATAACTTTAAGTATAAAGCATTTAACCAAATAATTAAATCAGTACTATGGGAAAATTTGTGATTACTAAAAGAACTAACGGCGAATACCAGTTTAATCTGAAAGCCGGTAATGGTCAGGTTATTTTAACCAGCGAAGGTTATGTCGCAAAATCGAGTTGTGAAAACGGAATTGAATCCGTTAAGAAAAACGCACAGGACGACTCGAAGTTTGAGCGAAAAACCTCGAAGAACGGTAAGTATCATTTTAGCTTAAAAGCTTCAAATGGACAGATAATAGGCTCAAGTGAAATGTACGAAAGCGCAGCAGCCAGAGATAACGGCATTGAATCTGTTAAAAAGAATGCACCAGATGCAGATACTGATGATCAAAGCTAAAACAAAAAAGGGAACCAATGGTTCCCTTTTTTGAATATGATTATCGCCTAAGCGAAAATTTCTATTTTACTGCATCAATTACAGCTTTGAAAGCTTCTGGATGATTCATTGCTAAATCAGCCAATACTTTACGGTTTAAGCCGATTTCTTTTGAAGCTAGTTTACCGATCAACTGAGAGTAAGAAATACCGTGTTGACGTGCACCAGCGTTGATACGTTGGATCCACAATCCGCGGAATTCTCTTTTCTTAACTTTACGGTCACGGTATGCATATTGCAAACCTTTTTCTACTGTGTTTTTAGCAACAGTATAAACCTTACTTCTTGCTCCCCAATAACCTTTGGCTAAATTAAGGATCTTTTTTCTTCTTCTTCTCGAAGCTACTGCGTTTACCGAACGTGGCATGTTGTTGTTGTTTTTTGGTAAGCGGCGTCCAGTTAAGGAACTTTAATGCCTGATACCTGGTGAAATTAATGAATTACTTTCCGATGCAAAGCATACGTTTTACGTTACCTGAATCTGCATCTGTTACAATTCCTGCATTTCCAAGCGCACGTTTACGTTTAGTACTCATCTTGGTTAAGATGTGACTTTTGTATGCTTTGTTTCTTTTGATTTTACCTGTTCCAGTAAGCGAAAAACGCTTTTTGGCACTGGAATTGGTTTTCATTTTTGGCATAACCTGTTATTTAATTTATAAAATTGTTTTTATTTTTTTGCTACTTTGGGCGCAACTGTAAGGAACATACGTTTACCTTCCAACTTCGGTAATAACTCTACTTTTCCTACATCTTCCAAAGCCTGGGCAAATTTCAACAATAAAATTTCTCCCTGTTCTTTGTAAACGATTGCCCTACCTTTAAAATGCACATAAGCCCTAACTTTCTCACCATTCTCTAAAAAGCTTACTGCATGTTTCAATTTAAACTGGAAATCGTGATCGTTGGTATTAGGACCAAAACGAATCTCCTTAATTACAGTTTGTTTAGCATTAGCTTTAATTTCTTTTTGCTTTTTCTTTTGCTCGTAAACAAATTTACTGTAATCAATAATTCTACAAACCGGTGGTACAGCATTTGGAGAAATCTCTACCAAATCCAGTTCCAGTTCATCAGCAAGTGCCAAAGCTTTCGCCAAAGGATAAATCCCCGGTTCAACATTATCGCCAGCTAAACGCACTTCAGGCGATTTTATATACTGATTAATGTTATGCTCTGCTTCTTTTTTCTTAAAAGGTGGACGTGGTCCCCTGTTAAATCCTGGTCTTCCTAATGCCAAATTTGTATTATTTTAATTTAAACTGTTATTTCTTTTCTTAATAAATTGTTGAACTCTTCCAACGTCATTTCGCCTAAATCTCCCTCACCATGTTTACGTACAGAAACTTTTCCTTCTGCCATCTCTTTATCGCCGATAATGAGCATGTATGGGATCTTTTTAACCTCCGCGTCGCGTATCTTACGACCGATTTTTTCATCACGAAAGTCAATCAGCCCGCGAATATCGGAATTATTTAGTTCATCTAAAACTTTTTTTGCATATTCTTCATATTTTTCTGAAATAGGAAGAATAATAAATTGCTCCGGGCTCAACCATAAAGGGAAGTTTCCGGCACAATGTTCGATCAGTACGGCGATAAATCTTTCCAATGAACCAAACGGCGCACGGTGAATCATCACCGGACGGTGTTTCTGGTTATCGCTACCAGTGTACTCCAGCTCGAAACGCTCAGGCAGGTTATAATCAACCTGAATTGTACCCAACTGCCATTTTCTGCCTAAAGCATCTTTAACCATAAAATCGAGCTTAGGGCCGTAGAAAGCGGCTTCGCCATATTCTACAACAGTATTTAAACCTTTTTCGGCCGCTGCTTCGATGATTGCATTTTCAGATAACCTCCAGTTCTCATCAGAACCGATATATTTGGCTTTGTTCTCCGGATCTCTTAACGAAACCTGGGCAGTATAGTTTTCAAAACCTAACGATTTAAATACATAAAGCACTAAATCGATTACCTTTTTAAACTCATCTTTAACCTGCTCCGGCATACAGAACAAGTGTGCATCATCCTGAGTAAAGCCACGTACGCGGGTTAAACCGTGTAATTCGCCACTTTGTTCGTAACGGTAAACGGTACCAAATTCGGCAAAACGCACCGGAAGATCTTTATAAGAACGTGGTTTTGTTTTATAAATCTCGCAGTGGTGCGGGCAGTTCATTGGTTTTAAGAAGAACTCCTCTCCTTCCTGCGGAGTTTTAATCGGCTGGAATGAATCTTTACCATATTTTTCCCAGTGACCTGAAGTTACATACAGGTTTTTATGGCCAATATGCGGTGTAACCACCTGCTCATAGCCAGCTTTAGCCTGTGCCTTAGTTAAGAAACTAACCAAACGCTCGCGCAAAGCTGTTCCTTTTGGCAACCACAATGGCAAGCCCATGCCCACCTTTTCTGAAAAAGCAAACAATTCGAGCTCTTTACCCAATTTACGGTGATCGCGTTTTTTAGCCTCTTCAATCATCAGCAGATATTCGCTAAGCTCGCTTGCCTTAGGGAAAGTTACGCCATAAATACGGGTTAACTGCTTTTTGGTTTCATCGCCACGCCAGTAAGCACCGGCCACATTCATCAGTTTTACAGCTTTTATAAAACCTGTGTTCGGAATATGCGGACCACGGCATAAATCGGTAAATGCGCCCTGGGTATAAAAAGTAATTTTACCATCTTCAAGGCCATCAATCAAATCCAGCTTATATTCATCACCTTTCTCGGTGAAATATTTAACAGCATCTGTTTTGCTTACACTTTCGCGCACAAAAGTTTCCTTTTGTTTGGCCAGTTCGATCATTTTGGTTTCAATGGCTTTGAAATCATCAGAAGAAAATTCACGATCGCCAAAGTCTACGTCATAATAAAAACCGGTTTCAATCGCCGGACCGATACCAAATTTGGTTCCCGGATAAAGAGCTTCTAAAGCTTCGGCCATTAAGTGTGCTGATGAATGCCAAAAAGTTGATTTTCCGGCAGCATCATTCCAGGTTAACAATTTTACTGACGAATCAGATTCGATCGGTCTTGTTGAATCCCAAACCTCGTCATTAACCTCGGCGGCTAATACGTTACGGGCCAGGCCCTCAGAAATTGACAATGCAATTTGATGGGCAGAAGTGCCCTTTTCGTACTGACGGACAGAACCGTCAGGTAAAGTAATGTTAATCATCTACAACTATGATTTAAATTTTAAATAAAAAAGTTTTAAAGATCACTTACAATGTGATTTTATTTTGTGCAAAGATACGAATTTTTCAGCTAAAAAGCAAGGTAGAGATCTAGATACACACATTAACATGGTAACTAACGCAATCGTCATGAGGCTGTATTATTATATAAGATTTGTTATCCTGAGCCTGTCGAAAGACCTGCCTAAATATCTCTAAGAGCATTTCGACAAGCTCAATGTGACAAAATCTTAGGAGAAATTGTCTTTATGACACAGCCTCATCTTCTATAAGAATTTAGTTTTCAAATATTTGCGTAAAGGAATATCTATAAATCTCATCACCAGGTAAGCGAAAATGATTAAAAGCAGTACCGAAACCGGGATAACCACCCAGAGTGACGATGCTGCCGGCTGAACTTCGGCCACATAAGTTAAAAATATCCAGACAAATGGATAGTGCACCATGTAAAGCGGGTACGATATTTCGCCCGATAGGTTACAGATCTTTTTAAACGATGGGTTTAACGTGGTTCCAGCGCCCAAAGCCACTAAAAGCGGAAAGTAAAACAATACGAGTATAGGCTCGGTAATAAAATTGTATTTATCGTTAAAAGGAACCAAAAAGGCTGCAAGCAACAATACGACCATCCCTAAAAAGCCAAGCCTATTTTTGATGATCCAATTTAGGCGATAAACCAGCATACCTGCCGTAAAAGAATACAGCACACGCGCCCCGCCATCCCAAAAATTCTGTCCGCCCCAGCCACCTCCTACATTGGTAGCACGAACCGCAACATAACAAAGACATACGGCACCAATAATAACCAAAGGGATGAGTGCTTTTTTGCCCAGGCGATAAAGCACAAGAATGTAAAAAATATTGGCAATATATTCCCAAAACAACGACCAGGCCGGTGCATTCAGGCAGAATAAATTGGTATACCGCTCGGGCATGGCCGGATAAGGGATTAAAAAAACAGAGGATAAAAATAAAAGGAGAGTTTTCCATATCCCATAAACCTCATAAAGATCGCTGTATGGGTCGATCAGAAAAGTAATCAGTCCTAAAACAGAGCCGATAACCACCAGCGGATGCAAACGGATGAGCCTTGATTTAAAAAATTGGGTAATCCCGATATAAGGTGCACGACTATCATAAGCATAGGCAATAACAAAACCGGATAAACAGAAAAAGAAATCGACTGCCAGGAAACCGTGCGAAAGAAAGTTCTTATTGTAATTGGTAATCGCGATTTCCATAAAATGGTAAATCACCACTACAATAGCTGCTACCCCTCTTAATCCGTCTAAAATTTCAAAATGCTGCTTGCTTGCTAATAAATTCTTCTTGTTTTCTGCTGTAATCACTTTAGTTTATAATTTGTTTCAATAATAATCATTCTTGTTTTATATGGCAAAATTACGGTGACCACTGAAGTATAATACTCAAAAATGATACAAAAAAGCCCTTAAAGCTTAAGCTTTAAGGGCCAAATAGAATTATTATGGTGGTTTTTAAAATTCCTGAATTTGTGTCCCGGCGATGTGCCTCGCTAACTTCGAAAGCCTTGTGCGCGAAATTAGTTCATCCCAAATGCCCTGATCTGGCCACCGCCACCAGGTCTGTTTTGCCTAAAACGCTTCATCATGTTCTCCATTTTAGTTTTATACTCTTCAGGAGTAATCAGTTTGGCTTTTTTTGGCGCGGTTACATCTTTCGAACTTACGTTTCTGTATTCTATACTTTTGGCAATAGAACTGTTACCCCGTCCTTCAATGGCCAAAACGGCACCTTCTGTCCACATGTTGGGGTTTGGAGAAAAATCGAAGCCAAGGTCTTTGGTATACCAGATTTTGGTTTCTTCCACTACGTTTTTATCCATATCCAAAATTTTAATGGCCCTGGTAGACCTTACAATTGCCTGGTGACAGGTAAATCCTAAAATCTGTTTGGTAGAATCTGTTTTAACCACTTCGATAGTAGGCGCCGCAGGTTTTGCCTTTGTTGTATCGTTCGGGTTTCCACCTCCCATCCTGAATGAACCTATTGGACCAGAAGTAGATAAAGTTAACTTGCTCGGCATATAATATGTAGTATCGTTCAGGTCAAAAACTTCTACCAGGCTTTTATCAGCGAAAGTATAATAGTATTCGCGGTTACCGCCTCCGCCGCCAAAACGCATCATCATACGGCCCATTCCGCCGCCACCACCTCCAGCTCCATTGCTGTCTTCGGTTTCTTCAACAGGCATATAACTGGCGTTTGTTGCCGTAAACAATAATTCAAAATTGGTTTTGCTTGATGAGGGCATCCTGGCTTTCATCTGATCGGTTAATTGTATACCGCTGGCCGATGCCATAGCAGCCGGATCGATCGTATTTTCGAACTGTATTGCGCCTGAGGTTTTTTTCTGTGCATTAGCAACAGCCGCAATAGACATTGCCCCTATTAACGCGATGAATATTTTTTTCATTATGATTTTGTTTTGTATGTTAGATATAAAAGCCTTTAAAAGGTTTAACAAGATATTATGGATGTAACGTAAAGCTTGCTAAATTGTGTTAAAATTAAAAGCCGAATGGGCTTAATAGTGTCTTTAAAGACCGATGTAATTTATTTTTTACAATAACATTGTCAAACCTCTGCAGTTAAAAGTGGTTGTATCGTACATTTAAATTGTCATCCTGAGCCTATCGAAGGACCTTTTTAAATGCCTTAAATGCGTTTCGATACTTCGACAAATTTGAAGTTAAATTATACCTTATGTACAGCCTCTTAAACTAGTATTCTGTACTCTCCAGCCAGCCGTTACAAAGCACATCGGCAATGTGCATGGTTTTTATCGGCAGGTTATTTTTATCGATATACCCCTGAAGATGTAAAAGGCATGATAAATCGGTAGAAATAATATAATCGGCTTGTTGAGCCAATGCATGGTTAACTTTCTGCTCGGCCATGGCTGATGAAATGGCATCGAATTTTACGGCAAAAGTACCGCCAAAACCACAACACATATCGGTATCTTCCATTTCGATCATTTCCAAACCATGTACTTTTGATAAAAGCTGGCGCGGTTCATCTTTGATTTTACATTCACGTAAAGCACTGCAAGAATCGTGATAAACGGCTTTACCTTCCAGTTCGGCACCGAAATAATCCTTTTTGGCCACATTTATCAAAAAATCAGAAAGCTCCCAAATGTTCGATTGCAGACTCCGGCATTTGTTGTGTACAATGGTATTGGTAAAAAGATCATTAAATCCACCTTTTACCATTCCTACACATGATGCCGATGGTGCCACCACATAAGTATTTTCGGTAAAATCGTTCAGAAATTTTGTACCCACTTCTTTAGCCTCATCCCAGTAACCCGCATTGTATGCAGGCTGTCCGCAACAGGTTTGTTTTGAATTATAGGCAACATCACATCCCGATTTTTCCAATAACTTTAAGGTATTAAAAGCAGTTTCGGGATATAACTGGTCTACAAAACAGGGAACAAATAATTCTACTTTCATCATATGCTAAACGACTGCAAACTTACAATTTTACCGGTTCTTTGCGTTCGGTTTTCCTTAAGATTACCAAAAAGATTAATCCAATTATAAAAAATGATGCCAAAGCAATAATTGATTGCCGCATATTATGCGTAATACCCTCTATAAGAGCAAAACTAAATAAACCGATAACGATGGCCAATTTCTCGGTGGCATCATAAAAACTAAAAAACGATGCGGTATCTGTAGTGTTTTCAGGAATATTTTTGGAATAGGTAGAGCGTGATAAGGACTGTATGCCCCCCATTATTAAACCTACTATTGCCGCCAGGGCATAGAACTGCGTAGCGTTAGTGATAGTATAACCATAAATGCAACATCCTATCCAGATTAATACCACAATGATCAATACATTGATATTACCCAGTTTCTTTGCCAAAAGCGACATTAACCAGGCGCCCAAAATGGCAACCAATTGAATGATCAATATCACTGCGATCAAACTTCCGGATTCTAATTTCAAAACTTTGGCACCAAAACCGGCCGCTGCAAGCATAATCGTTTGTACGCCCATCGAATAGAAAAAGAAAGCGATAAGATAAGTTTTTAAAAAGCTCATTTGCTTCAACTGCTTCCATACCTTTACAAATTCGCCAAAGCTACTTTTTATAATCCCTTTGCCAGCTGCTGAGGTATTGGGCAGATCTTTCGGTAAAACCCTGAACGGAATTTGGGCAAATAAAAACCACCAGATACCTACAAGCAAAAATGAGATCTGCGCAGGCAACGATTTATCTGTTATACCGAAAAGTTCGGGTTTTAATACAAAAACAAAGCAGATTAACTGTAATAAAACACTTCCAACATAGCCATAAGAAAAACCCTGGGCGCTCACCTTATCCTGATTTTCGGTAGAAGCAATGATTGGCAGGTAAGAATTGTTAAACATTACACCACCTACATAACCCATGGCAGCCAGAACAAAGCAGATAATTCCTGCTTCCAAAGTTTCAAGTTTAAAGAAAAACAATCCCATACATGCAATTGAGCCTATATACGTAAACAATTGCATAAAAAATTTCTTTTTTCCCTTAGTGTCGGCATAAGACGACAATATTGGCAGCAAAACCACCATAATCAGGTAAGCGAATGATAGTGCATAATTGGATAAAACCGTATTAATAAAAGTTTTTCCGAAAAAGGTAACTTCATCTCCATGTTCCTTTGTAGTGGTAATAGCTACGTAATAAACGGGAAAAATTGTTGAGGTGATTACCAGGTTATAGGCAGAATTTGCCCAATCGAAGAAAGCCCAAGAACGGATGGTTTTCTTATTGTCTTTTTCTATCATTGTTTTCGCTTCGCGGAAAGATTATTGATTGTTTGATTATGCAGGTTAATAGTTCATCACAAAACTAATATTTTATTGCTAACTTATCAGGCCATTTTTCTCACATCTCACATCTCACATCTCACATCTCACATCTCACATCTCACATCTCACATCTCACATCTCACATCTAAATATAATACTTCTTCCCATCAGTTTTAATCTTACCCGCATCTAATAATTCTCTAATGGCATCAATTCTTTCTGTTTCAGTTCCATTTTTAATGTTGGTAACCATGTCATCAAGGCTTAAAGGTTGCTGCTGAAGTAAAGAGATGATTTCGAACTCAATTTCCTCTCTCATTTTCCCCTGGTTCTCTGCTCTTTTTTCGGCCAGGCAAACATCGCAGACACCGCATTTTACCGCATGATGCTCATCAAAATAATTGAGCAGCTGAATGCTTCTGCAAACATTTGATGTAGCATAAGCCACAACCGCATTCACCTGCTTGTGTAAAATCTCTTTTCTCAGTCCGAGGTATTTTACATCAAGGTCAAAATGATCCATATCTACTCTTGGCCTAACGTATTGCAATTGCGGTTGATCGGTTTGCGGGATATAGGTAAGCAGTTCAATGCTTTGCAGTTTATTAAGCAGGGCGATAATTTCTTTATAAGAGTGTCCGGTTTTTTTTGCAAGATCAGCTTCATTTATTTTCACAAAACCATCAAAAGCACCTCCATGCGAGCGCAGGATGGTTTTAATAACGCCATCATAAACCTTGTTTTCGATCTGGAAACGGTAAATATCTTCATGACTGGCAATGAACATCATCCTTGAAGGCAAAAAAACACTTTCAGACAGGGTTAAGTAGCCATCATGCTCTAAAAATTTAAGTGCAGAAATGGTTTTTAATACACTTATATTAAACCTTTTGCAGAAATCGGCAATATCAAAATCGAAGGTTAAACCCTCTCCTGCGCCAAAGGCCAATTGAAAGTAATTGCCCAGGTAATGATAGGTTTTTCTGATCTCATCCGGTGAAGGAAAGCTATCTAAATACCGGGATTCCAGGCCAAGGATATCAGATTGATTGGCCAATAATACCGCATAACTCTTTTTTTCGTCACGCCCTGCCCTTCCCGCTTCCTGGTAATAAGCTTCCAGGCTTTCGGGCAGATCGAGATGCACCACAAAACGCACATCGGCTTTGTCGATGCCCATTCCGAAAGCATTGGTAGCTACCATGATCCGGGTTTTGTTGTTTTTCCACTCTTCCTGTTTCAGAAAACGAACATCCCTTTCCAATCCGGCATGGTAAAAATCGGCCTTGATGTCATTTCGGTTAATGAAATTGGCTACTTCGGCAGTTTCCCTGCGGTTACGCACGTAAACCAATCCCGTTCCCTTCACATTCTGGCAGATATCGATCAGTTTTTTATATTTATCTTCATTACCAAAAACCACATAGCTTAAATTGTCTCTGGCGAAACTTTTAACAAAAACCTCCGGGTTTTTCATTTCGAGTTTCTCTATAATATCTTTCCTCACAAAATCAGTTGCAGTGGCGGTAAGTGCTAAAACAGGAACGTCTGGTAAGATTTCGCGTAGTTTGGCTATCTGTAAGTATGGTGGGCGGAAATCATAACCCCATTGCGAAATGCAGTGTGCCTCATCAACCGCAATAAGGTTTACATTCATATACGAAATCCGAACGCGTACCAAATCGGCCAATAAACGCTCTGGAGATAGGTAAAGGAATTTAATTTTGCCATAGATACAGTTATCGAGTAGAATATCGATTTCGCGTTTCCCCATTCCTGCGTAAATCGCAATAGCTTCGATCCCTTTCGATTTCAGATTTTCTACCTGATCTTTCATCAGGGCAATTAGGGGCGAAACTACAATGCAAATGCCTTCTTTTACCATAGCAGGTACCTGAAAGCAAATCGATTTGCCACCTCCGGTGGGTAAAAGGGCTAAGCTATCTTTCCCTTCTAAAACCGAAGCAATAATATCTTCCTGTAACGGCCTGAAAGCTTGGTATCCCCAATATTTTTGTAAAATCTCTATTGCTGTCATAAATCGGCGGTATCAAAACTATAAAAAAGCTGTTGATATTGCTAAATTGCGGCACAATTAATCAAAAATTTGATGAAACACCTCTATTTTCTATCTGCTCTCTCATTGCTGTTTTTCAGTTCTAATGCCCAGGAAAAAAAATGGGACATCGAAAAATATCAGGGTACTACAAAAAACTTCACCCTAAATACAGATGAAGGCACCTGGATGAACCTTGATGTAAGTGCCGATGGACAAGAAATTGTTTTTGATTTGCTGGGCGATATCTATGTGATGCCGATTACCGGTGGCGTGGCTAAACTGATCAGTGGAGGTGCTGCCTGGGATGTACAGCCGAGGTTTAGTCCAAACGGGAAGTACATCTCTTATACAAGCGATAAAAGCGGAGGTGATAATATCTGGATCATGAACCGTGATGGTTCGGGCAAGAAACAGATTACCAAAGAGAATTTCAGGTTATTGAATAATGCCACCTGGATGCCCAATAGCGAATACCTGGTGGCCAGAAAGCATTTTACGGCAACCCGATCATTAGGCGCCGGTGAAATGTGGATGTACAGCATAAATGGTGGCGATGGTGTACAATTAACAAAGCGAAAAAATGACCAACAGGATGCTGGTGAGCCAAATATTTCGCCAGACGGAAGGTACGTTTATTTTAGTGAGGATGTTAGTCCGGGGCCGAATTTCGAATACAGCAAAGATCCTAACGGAACCATTTATGCGATACGTCAGCTCGATTTAACCACAGGAAAATTAACCACCTTGATTAATGAACAGGGCGGTGCCTGCAGGCCTCAGGTTTCTCCTGATGGAAACATGATTGCTTTTGTAAAACGCGTCCGTTTAAAATCTACTTTGTACGTGCAAAACCTTAAAACTGGTGAAGAATGGCCTGTAAATGAAGATTTGTCTCACGATCAGCAGGAAACCTGGGCCATTTTTGGTGTTTACCCGAATTTTGCGTGGACCCCAGACAGCAAAAGCATCGTTTTTTATGCAAAAGGCAAAATCAGAAAAACAGAAATCAGCACGCTGATCAATACCATAATTCCTTTTCAGGCCAATACCATTCAAACGGTACAACAGGCCTTACATTTTGAGCAGCAGGTTTTCAGCAACGAGTTTTCATCCAAAATGTTGAGACAACTGACCACCTCGCCCGATGGAAAAACAATCGTTTTTAACGCTGCAGGATATCTGTATAAGCAGGAATTACCAATAGGAATACCGGAAAGATTAACAAATGGTTTAGATTTCGAATTCGAACCGGCTTTTAGTCCGGATGGGAAATATGTAGTTTATACCACCTGGAGTGATGAATTGCGCGGAGCAATAAAAAGGACTGATCTCAAATCAGGTAAAACCATCACCCTGAGCGATGAAAAAGGTTTTTATTATTCCCCACAATATTCGACCAAAGGTGATCGGATTGTTTTCAGAAAAGGAAGCGGAAATGATGTTTTGGGCTACAATTATGGCCGTGGAACCGGAATTTTCATTATGCCGGCCAGTGGAGGTGCGAAAACTTTGGTTTCCGATAACGGCATCCGCCCCCAGTTTAACAATACCGATACCCGCATTTATTTCCAAAGTTATGCAGATGGCAAAAAAGCGCTAAAAAGCATTGATTTAAACGGTGCAAATGAAAGAACACATTTTACTTCACAATATGCCAACCAGTTTGTTATCAGTCCTGATAATAAATGGCTGGCATTTAACGAGCTTTTTAATGTTTACATCACGCCAATGATCAATATTGGAACTGCTCAGGATGCTTCTGCAGGAAATAAAGCCATCCCGGTTACCAAAGTAACTACCGATGGCGGAACCTATATCCAATGGAGTGCCGATAGTAAAACCCTGCACTGGACATTAGGGCCAAAATATTTCACCATTAATGTAAACAATGCTTTTAATTTTGATGGAACCACCCCGAAAACCGAAGCCTCATCTATTGATATTAATTTGGTTTTAAAAGCCGATGTTCCTACCGGAACCGTGGCTTTAAAGGGTGCCAGGATCATTTCAATGAAAGGTGATGAAGTAATTGAAAATGGAACCATTCTTACCGACGGTAATAAAATTACAGCAATCGGAAAATCTGATGCGGTAACCATCCCTGCTAATGCCAAGATAATTGATGTTAATGGCAAAACCATTATGCCTGGCATTGTTGATGTTCATGCACATTTACGTACCAGCCCGGATGGAATTACGCCGCAGAGTGACTGGAGTTATATGGCAAATTTAGCCTTTGGCGTAACTACTTCGCACGATCCATCAAGCAATACGGAAATGGTTTTTAGCCAAAGCGAAATGCTTAAGGCAGGTAGAATGATTGGACCAAGGGTTTATTCTACCGGTTCTATTTTATACGGTGCTGATGGCGATTTTAAAGTGGTGATTAACAGTTTGGATGATGCACTGGCCAATTTACGCAGGTTAAAAGCAGTTGGTGCCTTTTCGGTAAAATCATACAATCAGCCACGCAGAGAGCAGCGCCAGCAGATTTTAGAAGCAGCGCGGCAGTTAAAAATGGAAGTTGTACCCGAAGGAGGCTCTACTTTTTTCACCAACATGAATATGGTTGCTGATGGGCATACCGGAATTGAGCACAGTATCCCGGTTTTACCCGTTTATAAAGATGTAACTACGCTTTGGAACAATACCGATGTGGCTTATACCCCTACTTTAATTGTGGCTTATGGTGGCCAGTGGGGCGAAAATTATTGGTATGACAGAACCAATGTTTGGGAAAACGAAAAGCTGATGACCTTCACTCCCCGCTCAATTATTGATGCTAGGGCAAGACGCAGAACTACTTCTGAATATAGCGATTATAACCACATTGATATTGCCAAGGCAGCCAAACAGATTGCCGACGGTGGCACAAAAGTTAACCTTGGCGCACACGGACAGATTCAGGGTTTAGGAGCACATTGGGAATTGTGGATGTTGGTTCAAGGTGGTTTTAGTCCGCTGCAGGCCATTAGGGCAGCCACATTAAATGGCGCCAGCTATCTGGGTATGAATAAAGAAATCGGTTCATTAGAAGTGGGTAAATTAGCTGATATGGTGATTATGGATGCTAACCCTTTGGATGACATCAGAAATTCGGAAAAAATCAAATATGTGATGATCAATGGCCGTCTTTATGATAGTGTCACCTTAAACGAAGTAGGTACAAGAGAGAAACTTCGCGGCAAATTGTGGTTCGAAAATGTTAAGGGAAATGGTTATATCATTCCAAGCGGAGAATCAGAAACCTGGACTTTTACGGTTCCGCATTGTGATTAATAAATATGAACAATCATTAACCATATAAGAAATATAAGATGCATGTCAGCTCGAATGGTTATATTCCGTTATGTCAAGAAATAATAAATGAATTATTAACCGCAATTGCATAGATATGTTAATGGGTTAATAAATCTTTTTTAATACAGATATGAAGCAGAACAAGTTCTACACTACAGCATCAATTATTTTCTTAATTTTAAGCATAGCGGCTTTCTCTTATAGTGGTTATTACATTTTGGGTATTGAAACGGTAAATCTTTTCCTGGCCCTCATTGCAATGGCCTACATCACTGCCTTTATAGCGGTAATGAAAGATAGAAAATCGGTTATTTCATGGTCACTTCTAATATTAAATTCGATCGTACTCATTTGCATCATTTACTTTCTGACACACTTCAAAATGAAGATGTAATGATACCCATGTAGGTTTTGATACAACTCGTTACCTTTTCAAAGCTCTCATACCTGTCATTCTGAACGCAGTGAAGAATCTTTAATATGAAAAGGTATCATTAAAAATAAAGTACGACAGTCTACCTAATTTTTTGAGAAGTGCTCACAAAACCAACAAGCCGTATTCTCTTAATGTATTGATCGGTTTAGAATACCAGAAAAGTTCAAAATTTTCCAATTCGCTCTCAAAATCGGCCTTAATCTCTTGAAAAGTATATACTTTTTCATTTGAGATCGAAATTTTATTTAAAATGGCGGTTAACCATTCGCCTTCTTTTTTATTCGTTTGAACCGTAAAAGTTTCCTTTTTATCGTGAAATGTGAGGGAAGCCATTTCCCAGGTATTTCCTTTTTTCGACTTCGTAAAATAATCAGAAGTGGGCCTTCCCCCTATCCATACTACTTTCGCGGTAGGTTTCGTGTTAAAATGATCACTATCATTTAAAGCCTTTTCGATAAAATCAGCAGGAATTTTAGTTCTGGGGATTTTAAAATCAAACCAATCCTGCAGTTCGTAATCAAAACAGATACCATGCATAAAATTAAAAAGTGATTTTTTCAATCCGTAGCTGAATTTATTGTGGTCGATCCCGGTTTTATCGGTATAATTAATATCGTTATTGGCAAAAGTCCCAATTACTTCGGTTTCTTTAACTACTCCAAATTTTTCAGGATACATCCCAACCGGGCTATGCGCGGTCATGGCAAACTGATGCCAAAAGCCCGATTGCAGTATGCCCATTTCAAACAACTGACGTACCATCTCTAAGCTATCAACCGTTTCCTGTACCGTTTGAGTAGGATAACCATACATTAAATAAGCATGCACCATAATCCCGGCTTCGGTGAAATTACGGGTTACCTTTGCTACCTGTTCTACAGTAACACCTTTATCGATCAGTTTTAACAAGCGATCGGATGCTACTTCCAATCCACCTGAAACAGCAATACAACCGGAAGCCTTGAGCAACAAACATAAATCCCGGTTAAAGCTTTTTTCGAAACGGATGTTTGTCCACCAGGTAACCGCCAGTTTCCTTCTGATGATCTCTAAAGCTACTTCGCGCATCAGCGCCGGCGGCGCCGCTTCATCCACAAAGTGGAATCCATTCTGTCCGGTTTTGGCATATAAATCTTCTACGCGGTCAACAATTAATTTGGCAGCAACAGGTTCGTAAACTTTGATATAATCCAATGAAATATCGCAAAAGGTACACTTGCCCCAATAACAACCATGTGCCATGGTAAGTTTATTCCAACGCCCGTCGCTCCACATGCGGTGCATAGGGTTAACAATTTCAATTACTGAAATATACTTATCCAAAAGCAGGCCTGTATAATCTGGTGTGCCTATGTCTGCTTGTTTGTAATCGTTTCTGAAAGCATCGTTGCGATAAGCCACTTTACCATTCTCGAGCAGAAAGGTTCTTTTATAAAAATGGGCTTCTGCTGGCGTGGGATGTGTAAGGTTATGGTACAACAATTCGATCGGCAGCTCACCATCATCCAGTGTGATGTAATCAAAAAACTCAAAAACCCGCGCATCCGACAACGACCTTAATTCGGTATTTGGGAAACCACCGCCCATAGAAACCGCAATTTCAGGGTGGTTGGCTTTTATCCATTGGGCGCAACGGAAAGCACTGTACAAATTGCCCGGAAAAGGAACAGAAATCAAAAATAATTTAGGTTGTACCGTTTCAATTTTTTCTTTTAAAACCGAAATCAGGATAGAATCAATATATGTAGGCTCTTTTAATAGAGCATCATATAACTCATCAAAAGAGTTTGCACTTCTGCCTAAACGTTCGGCATAGCGGCTAAAACCAAAATTTTCATCGATGCACTCTACAATATAATCGGATATATCTTCGAGATAAAGTGTAGCTAAATGTTTTGCTTTATCCTGTGTGCCCATGGCCCCAAAAGCCCAGTCTAGCTCTTCTAATTGCGAAAAGCGCGAAGCCTGGGGCAAAAAATCATCACTACAGATTTGTAAGGCCAGGGTTGGGTTTTTCCCCTGAAGGAAGGCGATTACTGCATCGATGGTTTTTAAATACTCATCCTGTAAAGCAAAAATACGTTTGGCATTTTCGCTTTTAGGTTTTTGATTATCTACGACCTGGCTATGCCCAGCGTGAGAGAATAAATTCTGTAATCCTTTTTTAGAAAATAACTCCAAAATCACTTCAATCCCTAAATCGGCCTGCGTTGCACTTATATTTTTGGTATTCAGAAAACCTTTTATATACGCCGTTGCCGGATATGGAGTATTCAGCTGGGTAAACGGTGGTGTAATGGCAAGGATTTCGGTTTTCAAAAGGAATTGTTTTTTCTGCAAAAGTACGGGAATTTTTATAGAGTCGCCACCCTGAATTTATTTCAGGTCCATTTTGCCAGAAAGATGCTGATCCCGATTCCATTAAACTAAAAGTTGAAACCATACGTTTTAACCTTATATCAACACCTTTTTCTACCTGGATGAAAGTTTTTTGTTTTTACATTCTGATGCTCTGTGCGCAAATCGGCTTTGCGCAAAAAACATTTATATTCCCTAAAATTAAAACACAAGGTACTTCTGTTGAGCAGCTTACTCCAGTCAGCTGGAAAGTGATCGATCAGGCTAACGGCGACCTGAACAACGATGGTTCGGCAGATTTAGCGGTGGTTTTTGAATATGATAAAACGATTGATGAAGCCCGGGTTTATGGCGACAATAGCAGTGCCATAATAAAGGAAACACAAAAACCGAGAATTTTAGCTATATTCTTCAGGGATAAATCGACAGGTATTTTTAGTTTGTCTACACAGAACAATGATTTTATCTTACGCTCAGAAGAAGGCGGAAAACTGGGCGACCCCTTGCAGCAAATTGCGATTAAAGACCAACAACTCTATCTGCGTTTTCAGGGAGGTTCAGAATGGCGATGGGAACTGGGCTATACTTTTAAATTCGAAAACAAAGATTGGTTTTTAACCAGTGCAATTAATCTTTATTACAATCAAAATAATGGTGATATGACCGAAAGGGTCTATGATTTTAAAACCCGCGAATTATTTACCACCATTGGTAATCTGCATAACAGGGATATTGCCAATAAGAGATCCAGTGAGATTTTATACTTTTCACAACTGAGAACTTTTAAAACATTTAAAAAGCCCTGGGCCTGGGAAATACTGCCTGATGTTTATTTGTAGGTCCAAACCTCGCAGGTTTTAAAAACCTGCGAGGTTTATTTTAGCTTTTCCCTATAGCACCACTGTTTTAGGTTAACTAAACCTGATAGAACGAAAAGTCCGGAGCGAAGCATGAGTGAGGACTTGAAGGGATAGCAGGGCTGCAGTATCAGAAGCAGTACAGCCGTTCATTCTCAAAAAAAAATTGACCACTTCAGCCCCCTGAGATGCATCTAAGTAAAGTGACTTACAAACCTATCAGGTTTTATTAAGACTTAAATATTCTGCGCTATCACAAAAGCACTGGCCCAGGCCCATTGAAAGTTATAACCGCCCAGCCAACCGGTAACGTCCAAACATTCGCCGCCAAAAAACAGATTCGGTATTTTTTTACATTCCAGCGTTTTAGAGGAAATTTCACTTGTATCAATCCCGCCCCTCATAACCTCGGCCTTATCGTAACCTTTATCGCCTGCAGGTTTAACTTTAAAGTGGTGGATTGTTTGTTCTATCAAATCGATTTCACCTTTGGTTAATGCCGCAACCGGTTTGTTTAGCGGCAAAAATTTGTCTAAAGCTTCAGTGAACTTCCTGGTATAAATCCGGTTCAGCAATGTCGACAATAAAGTTTTACCGTTTGTTTTTCTTTCTTCGTCCAATAATGCTGTTATATTCTGATGGGGTAACAAGTTGAGGTTGATGGTCCCACCCCTTCTCCAGAATGAAGAAATCTGCAAAATAGCCGGACCGCTTAATCCCCAATGGGTAAAAAGGATATTTTCTTCGAATGAAATCTCATCATTGCTTACTTCACAAAAAACAGAATTTCCCGAAAGGCGTGCAAACCACTCTTCATCCTTTCCAGTGATGGTTAAGGGAACCAGCGCAGGAGCGGTTTCGATTATTTTCAGATCGTGTTTTCTGGCAAAACGCAAGGCAAAATCAGTAGCACCCATTTTTGGAATAGGAAGACCACCTGTAGCAATCACGAGCTTTTCGGCAGTTAAAACAACTATTTTTCCATTTTTCTCATAAGTTACTTTAAAGCCATCAGGCAGTATTTCAATATCTTTTACATCGGCACTGCACCTAATTTCCTGACCAAAATCTTTACAAACTGAAGTAAAAACCTGCACCACATCTTTGGCATTTTTACCATCAGGAAATAATTGTCCCAAAGTTTTTTCCTTGCCCTGAATGCCGTAGGTTTCAAAAAAGCTAATGGTATCGTTAACCGTCCATTGGGTAAAGGCCGATTTTACAAAATGTGGATTGGCAGATATAAACTGCTCAGCTGATGCAAATTGGTTTGTATAGTTGCAGCGACCACCTCCTGAAA
The DNA here is from genome assembly GCA_017745075.1 of Sphingobacteriaceae bacterium. Lineage (GTDB taxonomy): Bacteria > Bacteroidota > Bacteroidia > Sphingobacteriales > Sphingobacteriaceae > Pedobacter. The sequence goes on from JAGIAD010000001.1 coordinate 29,342, forward strand.
TCAAAATTTTGGCACCAGGTTTTTCGTTTTTCTCGAGCACAATTACCTTTTTTCCCAGATAGCCTGCCTGCACCGCACACATTAATCCGCAAGCACCTGCCCCAATAATTATTGCATCAGCATTCATCAATAAATTTATTATGGTTACTTTTGCACAAAAGTAGCATTATTTTCAAGCGCATGGCAAAACAGATTAGCGAATTAAAATTAGGTATTTTAGGTGGTGGGCAATTGGGCAGGATGCTCATTCAACAAGCAATCAATTACAATGTAACCACATTGGTTTTAGACCCAGATCCTGATGCTCCCTGCAAACATATCTCTAATTACTTCGAAAATGGTTCCATTACCGATTTTGACACCGTTTATAACTTCGGAAAGAAAGCTGATATTATCACCATTGAAATTGAAAAAGTAAATATCGATGCGCTTGAGCAGCTCGAAAAGGAAGGTAAAAAAGTTTTCCCTCAATCGAGAGTTATCCGTTTAATTCAGGATAAAGGTGTACAGAAGCAGTTTTTTAAAGAAAATGATATTCCTACCTCCCCTTTTCAGATTGTAAATACCAAAGAAGATATGGAGAACAGCCATTTCCATTTTCCATACATTTTGAAACTGAGGAAAGATGGCTACGACGGTAAAGGCGTAATGAAAATCAACAGTGCTGCCGATCTGGACAAAGCTTTTGATGCCCCTTGTATTATTGAAAAATTGGTCGATTTTGATAAAGAAGTTGCTGTAATTGTGGCGCGCAATTCCAATGGCGATATGAAAACCTTCCCAATGGTAGAGATGGAATTTAATCCGGAAGCCAACTTGGTCGAATTTCTGATTTCTCCTTCAACTTTTGCTGAAAGTCTGCAACAAAAGGCAGAAAATATTGCCAAAAATATCGCCTCGGCAATGAACATTACCGGAATTTTAGCGGTTGAGATGTTTGTTTGCAAAGATGGAGAATTATTGGTTAATGAGGTTGCTCCGCGCCCGCACAATAGCGGCCACCAAACCATAGAAGGTAATTATGTTTCTCAATTTGAGCAGCATTTACGCGCTATCTATAATTTACCGTTGGGCGATACCAGCAGTATTACCAATGCCATTATGATTAACCTACTTGGCGAAAAAGGTTATGAAGGCGTAGCTAAATATGAAAATTTAGAGAAAATACTGTCTATCGATGGTGTTTATGTTCACTTATACGGAAAGAAATACACAAAACCCTTCCGCAAAATGGGCCATGTAACCATCGTAGATATCGACAGGGAAAAAGCAATCGAAAAAGCACGATTTGTACAAAAAACATTAAAAGTAATCGCCTAAGTCCCGGAATAGAAACTAAAGCCAGGATAGGGATTCGGCATTTAAAAGAAATTTAAAAAGAAATAAAACAAATATGAGTCAAGGAAATTCAAATTCGGCATTGGTTGGAATTATAATGGGCAGTAAATCAGATCTGCCTGTGATGCAGGATGCTGCTGATGTATTAAAAGAATTTGGAATAAACTACGAAATTACGGTTGTTTCTGCCCACAGAACGCCCGAACGCATGTTTAATTATGCTAAAGAAGCACAAGGCCGTGGCCTAAAAGTAATTATTGCCGGTGCCGGTGGTGCTGCTCACTTGCCGGGTATGGTGGCTTCTATAACCACGTTGCCAGTAATCGGGGTTCCGGTTAAATCTTCAAACTCTATCGATGGCTGGGACAGTATTTTATCGATTTTACAGATGCCAAACGGTATTCCGGTTGCGACGGTAGCTTTAAATGCCGCTAAAAATGCAGGTTTATTGGCCACGCAGATCCTGGCTACAGCTGATGAAGCTTTAACGGTTAAAATGCAGGCTTATAAAGATGAACTGAGAAAAAAAGTTGAAGAAAGTGCTGATAGTCTTTAAAATTAAAAATCAATATTAACATGGCGCTCTTAGTTTTCCTCTTTGTTGGATTCATTATCCTCTACAATTTAATTATTAATTTAACCAATTTGTCTAAAATCGTCGAATATTGTTTCGAAACCGGATCATTAGATGATTATTGGAGTCTTTTTTACAAGGCTTGTATTAGCACAAGAGCAATTTATAGCAGCATTATTGCCGTAGTTATCGGCTTTTTAACTTTTATTGCTATTGCACCCTTTGTGATTATAAAAGGAATCCTTGTAGGCAAAAAAGTAGCATATGATATTAGTTCTGGAGCCATTTTTCAATATGAAAATTATAACCTGCCCAATACCAAATTTGCCTATACTAATATAAAGCAATTGGGAATTGAACGTTTTGAAAGTACCGCAACCGGGCATCTGGCGGTAGACCTGCCACTTATTATGGCCTATATTGACCAAGCTTGCGATGCCAATAGCATCAAAATTAAACAGCAACTGATGCAGTACTATGACCTGGTTAACGAGATGCAGGTGCAGGTACCACTTATAATTGAAACAGGCGAAAAAGTTTTTCCCGTATATATAATTTACACTGAACAACACAAAGAATCATTTCAAAAAATTGGCCCCTTATTGAAAGAAAATCATTTTCAAAATGCATTATATTTTTCCATTTTAAATATGGATGATTAAGATTTATGCTGGAATCTAAATAACCGACATAAAGAGCGTAATCATATTGGTATTGATTATTCTCTGTAAAAAACACTCCGAACTAATTCAAACTCGGGTCTGCCGGAAAATTACTGATATGTGCATATTTAGGCCCCAGGTTTACGATAACGTCTCTCCATAATTTTTCGTCGTCGTTACTGAAAATAAGATCAGGATTAAATTTATCGCTCACCATCCAGGCATTTTGTTCTATTTCTCGGTCTAACTGGCCCTTATCCCATCCCGAATAACCCATAAAAAATTTAATTTCATCAGCATTGATCGCGTTGGTATTAATGAGGATTTTAAGTGTTTCGAAGTTTCCGCCCCAGTACAAACCATTCCCTATATCTTCGCCACTTTGAAGTTTATCATAACTTCTATGAATAAAATGTAGGGTATCTGCAGCAACAGGCCCACCGAAATAGATATAATTTTGCGCGTTCCATAAATCATGGATTACATCATTTAAGATCAGATTTCCTACCTGGTTGAGGATATAGCCCACAGTACCTTCATCGCCATGTTCGGTGAGGAGTACAACAGACCTCTTAAAATTGGGATCGGCCATAAACGGTTCTGAGATAAGCAAGCGGCCGGTTTTTGGTTTTATATTGTTCAGCATGATGATAATCGTTTGTTACACCGTAAAAGATACCTATTTTTGTTAAATGCAAGTTACAAATGAATTTCTACAAAACCTGCGCCAAGATTACAAAAGCGCCTCACTGAACGAATCAGACGTTGATCAGGACCCGATTGTCCAGTTTCAAAAATGGTTTCAGGATGCCGTTGATGCCCAGGTATACGAACCCAATGTAATGACTCTGGCTACTGCAGATAAAGCCGGCCGGCCAGATGCCCGTATCGTTTTACTTAAGGGAGTTGATGCAAATGGATTCAGGTTTTTTACGAATTACCTGAGTGCAAAAGGAAAAGAGCTGAAACGAAACCCTTTTGCAGCATTGGTATTTTTCTGGCCAGATCTGGAAAGACAGGTAAGGATTGAAGGAACTGTAGAAAAACTCGATAAAGAAACTTCTGAAGAATATTTCAATACAAGGCCTCTCGATAGTCAGATTGGAGCAGTAGCCTCCCCACAGAGTCAGGTTATCCCAAACAGGGTATTTCTGGAAGAAAAATTCGAAGAATTAAAAGCTAAAAGTGCAGGTAAAGGTATAGCCAAACCTGCACATTGGGGTGGTTATATTGTAAAACCCACCAGGATAGAATTTTGGCAAGGAAGAAGCAGCCGACTGCACGACAGAATAAATTTCGAAAAGGTTAAAGGAACCTGGACCAAAACCAGGCTGGCACCATAAATAAGGCTGTTCGTAAAAACTAAAAGAGATCGCCTTTACAGCATGATCTTTATTTTAATTAATTGTTTACCATTAATTCTCTTTTTAATCTTATTAAAAGATGAAACAAATCTCAGTTATAGGATCTGGCACCATGGGAAATGGCATCGCCCATACCTTTGCTCAATTCAATTATAAAGTAAACCTGGTTGATATCAATCAGCCAGCATTGGATAGGGCAATACAGACCATCACTAAAAATCTAGACAGGCAGGTTGCAAAAGGAACCTTAACAGAAGATCGGAAAGCAATCGCCCTGAATAACATTACCACGTATATCTCGATAAAGGATGGCGTTCAGGATTCCGATTTAATTGTAGAAGCCGCTACTGAAAACGTAGACTTAAAATTGAAGATTTTTAAGGATTTAGATGAGTATGCACCAGCACATGCTATTCTCGCTTCCAATACCTCCTCTATTTCCATTACGCAGATTGCTGCGGTAACCGGTAGAGGTGATAAGGTGATCGGAATGCACTTTATGAACCCGGTTCCGGTAATGAAATTGGTTGAGGTAATAAGGGGTTATGCCACCAGTGATGAAACAACCAGTACCATTATGTCGCTTTCACAAAGTTTAGAAAAAGTACCGGTAGAAGTAAATGATTATCCTGGCTTTGTAGCTAACCGCATTTTAATGCCGATGATTAATGAGGCTATTTATACGCTGTACGAAGGTGTTGCAGGCGTGCTTGAAATCGATACTGTAATGAAACTTGGAATGGCACACCCGATGGGGCCTTTGCAATTAGCAGATTTTATAGGCCTCGATGTTTGTCTGGCAATTTTAAAAGTATTGCATGATGGTTTTGGTAATCCTAAATATGCACCTTGTCCTTTATTGGTGAATATGGTTACTGCAGGTAAAAAAGGTGCCAAAAGTGGCGAAGGTTTTTATAAATATACTCCGGGATCAAAAGACCTCGTGGTTTCTGATAAATTTAAAAAATCCTAAATTTTTTAGCATTTAATTTTATATTTGCTGTATGAATGAGTATCTGGATCCTGAAGCAAACAAGCTAACCCCTACCGACCGTGATATTGAAAGGGTTTTAAGGCCACAGGCTTTTGAAGACTTTACCGGACAGGAAAAGGTGATGGAGAACCTGAAGGTTTTTGTTCAGGCGGCAAAACTCCGTGGAGAAGCTTTAGATCATGTGCTTTTACACGGTCCTCCGGGACTGGGTAAAACTACCCTTTCGCATATCATTGCCAATGAAATGGCCACTGGTATTAAGGTAACCTCTGGTCCTGTTTTGGATAAACCTGGAGATTTAGCCGGCTTATTAACAGGCCTTGATGAAGGCGATATTCTTTTTATTGATGAAATTCACCGTTTATCACCTTTGGTAGAAGAATACCTGTACTCTGCCATGGAGGATTTTAAGATCGATATTATGTTGGAAACCGGTCCCAATGCCCGCTCTGTGCAGATCTCGCTTAATCCTTTTACACTGGTTGGCGCTACTACCCGTTCAGGCTTGTTAACTGCTCCTTTAAGGGCACGTTTCGGGATTAATGCACGCTTAGCATATTATGATGCCAAATTATTAACAACGATTGTTTTAAGGTCATCTGAAATATTAAAAACGCCCATCAGTGATGAAGGTGCCTACGAAATAGCACGCCGCAGCCGTGGCACACCGCGTATTGCCAATGCACTTCTGCGGAGAACAAGAGATTTCGCACAGATTAAGGGAAACGGAAGCATTGATACCGAAATTGCACGTTATGCATTGGATGCATTGAATGTAGATGAACATGGCTTGGATGAGATGGATAACAGGATCCTGCTTACCATTATCGACAAATTTAAGGGCGGTCCGGTTGGTTTAAAAACCATTGCAACTGCTGTTGGAGAAGATGAAGGTACCATAGAAGAAGTTTACGAACCTTTTTTGATCCAGGAAGGTTATGTTATGCGCACTTCCCGTGGACGTGAAGTTACAGAAGCAGCGTATAAACACTTAAAGAAAAATTATCCGGGACAAGCAGGAAAGCTGTTTTAATTAAATATTTTCCCACAGATTAACTCAGATAAAAAACACAGATCATCACAGATATGATATGTTGGCTACATATCCAGAAAAATCATTTTAATCTGCGAGCCTGATCTGCTACATCTGTGGGGAAAAATGAAAAGATATTTAAAGGTCTAACCGATAAGCTTTTCTGAAAATATTATCTGCAATATTATCGGTATTAAAATTGACTAATAACCCCAATTTATACCCTGACAACTTCAAATAGGTAAGTAATTGTTTATGATGGACGTTCATAACAAATTCAACTGATTTTAATTCAACAACAACCTTTTTTTCTACTAAAAGATCCAATCTATATCCTACATCAACAGTGATTTCTTCGTATTGCATTGGTAAAGAAACCTGTCTTTCTACAAACAAACCTGCTTTTTCTATTTCATATTTTAAGGCAGCTTCATAAGCAGATTCAAGCAATCCTGGGCCAAGTGTATTATAAACATTAAAAATACTTCCTCTTATAATATAAGACACTTCGTTTTCTGTCATTGCTTAAATCTAAATAATTTATTCCAAAAAGAGATATATCAAGCTCTATCTGGGAAAACTTGTTTAACAGATTTAAGAAAACATTAAAGGAACTTCTGTGTTCATTAAATACAAATCAAACCGTATGAATATTGAATTACGTAAACTAACGCTCGAAGATTATGCCGATCTTAAAGAATCAATGCTACAGGCCTACGACAGTATGGGCGGTTCCATCTGGCCAAAATCTAGTATCGCAAAACTTTTAAATATTTTTCCCGAGGGGCAGCTTTGCATCGCCGTTGATGATAAAGTTGTGGCCTGCTCGCTTTCAATTATTGTAAATTATGATGAGTACGGAGACCGGCACACCTATAAGTTAATTACCGGCGATTACTCTTTTACCACACACGATCCCAATGGAGATACGCTTTATGGTATAGAAATTTTCGTGCACCCCGATTTCCGTGGTTTACGTTTAGGCAGGAGATTATACGAAGCACGTAAAGAACTTTGCGAAAGCCTGAACCTAAAAAGTATTATAGCAGGTGGCAGAATTCCGGGATACCATCAATATGCAGAGCAGCTTAGTCCAAGGCAGTACATTGATAAAGTAAAAGCAAAGGAAATTTACGACCCAACCCTCACTTTTCAAATCTCTAATGATTTTCACGTCAGGAAAGTATTAAAGAATTATTTACCAGGCGATAAAGAATCGAAAGAATACGCCACCTTAATTGAGTGGAATAACATTTATTACCAGGGTATTGATGCTTCGGCCCGTTCTGCAATGACCATCCGTTTAGGTTTAGTGCAATGGGAAATGAGGTTGTTCCCTAATATGGAAGCATTTTACGAACAGGTTGAGTTTTTTGTAGATGCTTTGAGCGGTTACAAATCAGATTTCGTGATGTTTCCTGAACTGTTTAATACGCCACTGTTGCAGCCATACAACCACTTACCGGAAATTGAGGCCATGCGCAAGCTTGCTGAAAAAACAGAAGCAATTGTACAAAAAATGCATGAATATTCTTTGAGCTACAATACCAATATCATTACCGGCAGTATGCCGATTATTGAGGATGGTAAACTATATAATGCGACTTACCTTTGCCACCGTACCGGCAAAATTGATGAGTACAGGAAAATCCACATTACCCCCAATGAACAAAAATATTACGGTATGATTGGCGGCGATAAAGTGCAGGTTTTTGATACCGATTGTGGTAAAGTAGGCATTTTAATCTGTTATGATGTAGAATTCCCGGAACTGAGCCGCATTTATGCCGAGCAGGGTATGCAGATTTTGTTCGTGCCATTTTTAACTGACACTCAAAATGGTTATACACGTGTTCGTCATTGTGCACAGGCGAGGGCGATAGAAAACGAATGTTACGTGGCCATTGCAGGCTGTGTGGGCAATTTACCCAAGGTAAATAATATGGATATCCAGTTTGCGCAATCAGCAGTTTTTACCCCATCCGATTTTGCTTTCCCAACCAATGCCATCAAAGCAGAGGCAACACCAAATACCGAAATGGTACTGGTGGTAGATGTTGATCTACATTTATTAGAAGAACTGCATCATTATGGAACGGTAAAAGTGCTAAAAGACAGGCGGAAAGATCTTTATCAGGTTAAACTTTTAAAATAATTGCCAAAAAGAAATGCCGGTCAGATTAATGTACCGGCATTTCTTTTTTATCTAAAGCTAATTATTTTCTCATCAGAAACCATATCACCAGGCCAATAATTACCGCTAGGGGCAATACCCATTTTAAGGCCTGACCTGCACCGTTTTCATCTTTTTCGGTAACAGCTGGTTTGGCTGGTCCCGGATCTTCTTTATGACTTTCGTAATCTTTTTCAATCGGCTTAGGAGCTCCTCCTGATTCCGTATGTTGTGGATCGATGTTTTCCATGTCTTATCTTTAAAAAGCCCTTCCAGCAAGGTAAATCCTGATCAGGAAGAGCGATAATCAATTAATTTAGTTCCTACATGGAGAACAAGCGATTCATGAAAATGTTTTAAATCATAAGCCTTATCTTTGCAGTCTGGTGTATAACAATTCTGCAAAATATAGCCAACTGATCAAAGATGAAGCCCTCCGTTTGGGTTTTATGGCCTGTGGTATTTCAAAAGCTGAGTTTCTTGAAGAAGAAGCACCAAGGTTGGAAAAATGGCTGATGCAAAATCACCATGGAGAAATGAAATACATGGAAAATTATTTTGATAAACGCCTGGATCCCAGATTACTGGTTGATGGCGCTAAATCAGTAATCTCCTTATCGCTAAACTATTACACTGAAGAAAAGCAGTCAGACCCCAATGCGCCAAAGATTTCTAAGTATGCTTACGGACAGGATTACCATACTGTAATTAAGGAAAAATTAAAGGAACTTACTCATTTTATAGAAGAAAATATCGGAGAAGTTTCCGGAAGGGCATTTGTAGATTCTGCTCCGGTTTTAGACCGCGCCTGGGCAAAAAAATCTGGTATTGGCTGGGTTGGCAAAAATTCTAACCTGATCAGTAAAACTGCTGGTTCTTTTTTCTTTCTTGCCGAGTTAATTGTTGATCTGGAACTGGAATACGATCACCCATACCATGCCGATTACTGTGGAACCTGTACCCGCTGCCTGGATGCCTGTCCTACCGATGCGATTATTGCACCACAGGTTGTGGATGGAACGAAATGTATCTCCTACCTCACCATTGAGCTCAAAAATGAAATACCCAACGAATTTAAAAATAAAATGAGCAACTGGATGTTCGGTTGCGACATCTGCCAGGATGTTTGCCCCTGGAACCGCTTCTCTAAAGCACACAACGAGGAAGCCTTTAAGCCAGGGAACGGACTGCTTGATTTGAATGCAAAAGACCTGACCGAAATTACAGATGATGTTTTTAAAAAGGTTTTTAAGGGCTCGGCGGTAAAGCGCACTAAATTTACCGGTTTAAAAAGGAATATCGATTTTTTGAAGCCTGAATAGTCACAAATCTTTTTTATATTTGATATTATGACTGACATTCAACTATATACAAAATTGGCAGACTTACCTACTGGACTAAAAAAAAGAGTATCAGATTATATTGATTCTTTAATGGCGAAAGAGAAATTATTTGATAAATCTAAAAAGAGGGTATCTGGTTTAGGTAAAGGTTTAATTAGCATAAAGGATAATTTTAATGATCCTATCGAAGGGTTTGAAGATTACCTATAATGAATCTTTTACTTGACACGCATATTATAATCTGGTTTATCACTAATGATGATAAACTTTCAAAAAAAACCAAGAATCTTATTGAAGATTCAAAAAACAAGTGTTTTGTTAGTATAGCTACTTATTGGGAATTATCTATTAAATATGCGCTGGGGAGATTGAATTTAAATTCAACAATTGAGGAAATATTTAGTATTATAGAAAAAAGTGGATTTGATATATTACCTATTACACTGAATCATATCATCCAACTTTCAAAGTTAGAGCATTTCCATAATGATCCTTTTGACAGGTTGATGATATCCCAGTCAATTATTGAAAAGCTTTACATGGTAAGCAATGATAATTATTTCCCAGCTTACAAAATACAACTCATTAATAAATAATACGTTACACCAAATTATTCGTCATTAATAATCAGGTTAAACAGATCCTGAAACAAGTTACCATTGACAGTCCCTATAAAAGAATCGTCATTTCGACTGGAGCGTGCCGATTTTTCATCGTAGCGAAATGGAGAAATCTATAGAGACAGATTTAGCTTCGCTGAGCACTGCGTGGTTCTCGACTGCGTTGCACTCCGCTCGAAATGACGACTCGTGAGAGGGCTCTCAGTCATATTGATTTTTATACAATAAATTATCCTTCAGGATGACGATCGGTATAAAACCATCTTATTAAGCAAGTCAGGCTGAACTAAGCACAAGGCCCAGAATAACCTGACTTCCTTTTACCGCCCTCTATTTCACCGAATAACTATTGTCGCTTTTTACTTTATCAGGCGTGTGTGGATTTCCCATCACTACTTTTGATAACTTCTTGCCTGTTTTTATGTTTATCTTAACTTGTTTATCTCCCTTTTCCCAAACGGCGATTGTACTGTGGCTCTTTTCAACAGAACCATCATCATAAGTGAGGGTCAAATCGATAGGTAAAGGCTTAATGCTCTTATTTTCTACAGTAACTATATAACCATCTGAAGTTTGGTCAACAGCTTTTATTGCCATATCGGTTACGCCATCTTCAAAAAACCAGGCTTTCCAAAACCAGTTTAAATTTTTACCACTACCGGTATTTATGCTGTTAAAGAAATCGTAAGGCATCGGGTGTTTACCATTCCAGTTTTGAATGTAGGTATGTAAAGCCTTGGTAAACAATTCATCGCCCAGGTAATCTTTAACATATAGATAAGCTAAACCAGGTTTAGGATATGAGTTGGTAAACGACCCAGATCCTTTTAAATCAGGGGTTAAGGTCATAATCGGTGTATCATCTTTTCCACCTGAAGATGATGCAGTAGGCTGAACACCATACTCGTCTACAATAGTAGAATCAATCATCGGTGAAATGAGCCACTCGCCAATTGTTGCCCAGCCCTCGTCCATCCAGCCATATTTGGTTTCGTTTATGCCCATGTAAAACGGAAACATGGTATGGAAAATTTCATGATCGGTTAAGGTAATGGCATCAGTACGGTTATCAACAGGGTTGTCGTTCACCATCATTGGGTATTCCATCTGGTCTAAACCATCAAATATTGTTTCGTGGTTATACGGAAAAGGCCATTTCGGAAAAGTATAACTCATGGCTTCCACTGTTTTACGGGCAAAATCGATTACCTCGTAATAATCTTTATGTTTTGGATTAAAAACCGCATCCACGCGGGTTCTTCTTTTCGTTTTGGGATCAACAACCAAACTGCTCGATTTCCACAGGTAATGATCGCTCAGGGCAAATACAAAATCGGTAACATTTTTGGCTTCAAATTTAAAGGTATTGAAAGCATTGGGTTGTGTTACTTTTTTATCAGCCAGATCTTTATCCGTAATCACGTCAATAACATTATTGTTTTTTTCAGCAGCCAACATTCTCGACACCACATCTTTCTGAAAAACCTCAGAGGGATTTTTCAAATCGCCCGTTGCCCAAACGCCATAACCACCCGGCACAGTAATAGCCACATTAAACTGATCGAAATCGTTATAAAACTCTTCGGCACCGGTGTAAGGATATTTATTCCATCCATCAATATCGTCATAAACTGCAATGCGCGGAAAGAAATAAGCCACAAAATGAGAACCTTCATCTACCTGACCAGTACGCATATGCGACCCTTTATTTAAAGTATAACTGTAATTGATAGAGAAACTGATTGTTTTTCCAGGTAAAACAGCCGGAACATTAACGGTCATATTGGTACCATCAATCTTAAAGTCAGTTACCACTTTCCCGTTGGCAATCAATTTTTCAATTGACACACCATCGCCCAGGTCTGATTCTGCAAACTTTGCTTTCCTTGGCGTCCCTTTTTTGTAAAGATTAGGATAAAGCTTAAACCAGATTTCTTTCAAAGTATCCGGACTGTTGTTGCTATAAGTAACCTGTACTTTTCCTTTCAGCAACCTGCTTACAGGATTAAAATCTACATTTAAATCGTACTTTGAACTATTCTGCCAGTAATTCTTACCAGGCTTACCATTTGTGTTTCTGGTTTCTTTCTGGTAGGCTTTCTGAAATTCAGGAGCAACCGGTAAAATTGTTTGTGCACTTGCATAAAATGCTCCACACAATAAAAGACCAAATATTTTTATAGATTTCATTTTTTGAGCTTAGGGCTTAGCGCAATGCGCATAGCGTTTAACGTCAGTTAACCAGTTATTTACTTACCAAACTTCATTTTCAATTGTTCCAACATATCTGAATTGATCGGCTTTGCTGGTTCTTCCTGCTTAGGCTGGGGTTTCCGTTGATATTGAGGTTTGTTTGCCGGCGCATTGTGCTGAGGTTTTGCCACCTTGTTCTCATTTTTCTTAGCATTGAACTTTGCCCACTCCTCATCCAGTTTCTTCTTCGTATACAATGGAAAATCGCCATTTTTCATCCAGGCATAATAGCTGGGCTCTACTGAAAATACCTGGGCTGTGGTTTTGCCTTTGTGTTTACCAAAGTTAAAGCATACCTCATCATTATCGTTGTAAACCAGTCGGCCGGCAAAATCTACCGGTTTATTAATATTGGTAAATATATGTAAGGCATCTACATCATTTACAACCGGAATACTTTTTACGCCCTGTTTGTTTTCGAATTCGGTTTCCTTGTACATTTCTAACTGTCCGAGTAAAACCTTATAGGTGGCAATTACATCCGCTTCTGCAGCATGCGCATTAACCAGGTCTTCCTGGCAATAGAATTTATAAGCTGCTTTTAAGGTACGCTGTTCCATTTGGTGGAAAATATTCTGTACATCAACAAACTTGCGGTTGTTCATATCAAAATCCACTTCTGCCCTTAAAAATTCCTCTAAAAGCATCGGAATATCAAATTTATTTGAATTGTAGCCTGCCAGATCACTTTCTCCTATAAAATCTGCAATTTCTGCTGCCAAAGCTTTAAAAGTAGGCTCATTGGCAACATCTTCATCATAAATACCGTGTATTAACGAAGTTTGTAAAGGAATTGGCATTTCTGGATTTATACGCCAGGTTTTAACAAGCTCAGAACCATCTGGCATGGCTTTTAAAATCGCTATTTCAACGATCCTATCGGCTCCAACATTAATTCCAGTAGCTTCTAAATCAAAAAATGCTAAAGGGCGTTTTAAATTTAATTTCATTTTTTATAATGTGAGATTGGCGACATTAGATTTGAATCGGAATGTCAAATTCTTTTTTTTCAAAAGTGCTAAAAAGGTTTCATTAGTTCTCTAAAACCGCTTTATTAATTTATAAATTTAATTGTCAAATTATTTTAGAATACAGCTTTCTAAGATTAAATTGCGACAATTTACACACGCTCAAATGAATAAAACATTAGCCATACTATTCCTCCTATTTTTATCATTAAACATTCACGCTCAAGACTTTACGTTCGGATCGATTACCTATGACGATTACGGATTCGACAAAAAAAAATTAGACAGCAATGCCAATGCTATCGTTTTAAAGGAATTTGGCACGGCATCGATTCAACGGGACGATAGTAAAGGCAATTTAGAACTGGTTTTTGAATACCATGTAAAAATCAAAATCTACAATAAAGAAGGCTTTAAGGAAGCCAATATTGTTATCCCTACCTATAAAGACGAATCCAACGAAGAAACGATCAGCGATTTAAAAGCTTCCACTTTTAATTATGTAAACAATAATTTTGTGGAAACCGTGATGGACAAAAAGGCTGTTTTTACCGAAAACCGGTCAAAATACACCAGACTGACCAAGTTTACGCTTCCAAACCTTAACGAAGGGTCGATAATAGAGTATAGTTACCGGCTGGTATCCCCCAATTTATTTAATTTCAAAACATGGGAATTCCAAAGCAATATCCCCAAAGTAATCAGTGAATATCTGGTTTACATTCCGGGTATTTACAATTACAATGTTTCGTTGCGTGGATTTCAAAAACTGACCGATCAAAAAGTAGAGTTGAGCAAAGAATGCCTGAGGCTTTCAGGTGTAGCCATCGATTGCTCAAAAATCAACTACATGATGAAAAATATCCCTGCGTTTATTGAGGAAGACAATATGACTGCACCGAGTAACTTCAAATCGGCCATTTATTTTGAGCTTTCGGATGTCCAGAATTTAAATGGCAGCAAAACGTATTATACCAAAACATGGAAAGATATTGATTATGAACTGTCATCTTACAAAACACTGGGCAACCAGATGAAAAGGAAAGATGTTTTTAAAGAACTTATTCCAGAAATCACAAAAGGAAGTTCGACAGATTTAGATAAAGCAAGATCCGTTTATAATTACATCAAGAAACAGATCAAATGGAATAATTATTACGGAAAATACTCAGAAGATAACATTAAAAAGGCGTTGGAAAACAGATCAGGTAATGTGGCAGATATTAATCTGAGCTTAATTGCAGCACTTTCTGCAGCTGGTTTGGATGCCGAAGCTGTTATACTTTCTACCCGTGATAATGGAACTGTAAATAAGCTTTATCCCGTGATGAGCGATTTTAATTACCTGATTGCCAAAGTAAATATTGCCGATAAAAGCTATTTGTTAGATGCTACAGAACCGTTGTTACCCTTCGGTTTGCTCCCCCTGCGCTGTATTAACGATCAGGGAAGGGTAATCAATTTAAAAAAACCATCTTACTGGATCGATTTAAAGGCCAGTCAGAAAACAAGTACCAGTTATATTTTGAGCGGAAAAATGACTACTGATGGAAAAATTATTGGCACTTTAACTACCCATACAATGGGTTACGCAGCATACAGCAAACGTAAAGAAATTCTTCGCTACAATTCTCCTGATGAGTATGTAGAGAAACTCGATGAGCGCTTAACCAAAATTAAAATATTGGATCATCAGATTTCGAACCTGGATAGTGTAGAAAATTCCTTAACTGAAAAGTATGAAGTAGAGTTCACCATAAACGATGGCACCCATCAGGATCAGTTTTATTTTAGCCCGTTTTTTATCAATACCATTTCTAAAAATCCGTTTAATTTAAACGAGCGCACCTACCCTGTTGATTTAGGTGCAGCATCTGAGGAGCGAATCGTTATCAATGTAATTTTACCTGAAAAATACCAGTTGCTGGAAAAACCTAAAGATCTTGCCATTGCTTTGCCCAATGCTGGTGGAAAGTATTTGTTGCAAACCGGCCTGGATGAAAATACCATTTCGATGAACCAGGTTTTACAGTTTAACAATGCTATTTATCAGCCAGAAGAATATCCTTACCTAAAGGAATTCTATAGCAAGATTATACAAAACCAAAAAACAGAATTTTTACTAAAAAAGGCGAATTAAATGAGATACTTATCCACCGTATTTTTCCTGCTTTTAATCTCTGTTACTGGTTTTGCGCAAGACAATTATGATGTAGACTTAATTCCATCCAATCTCCGTAACAGGGCCAACGCATGTATCAGAAACGAAGAAACAACGATTGATATGCGCTCGCCGGATAATGTAATCCTCAATGTAAAAAAGGCCATTACAGTATTTAACCAAAATGGAGAAGATGAAGCCCGTTTGGTCATCTTTTACGATAAAAACATTTCGATTAAAGGTATAAAAGGAGAAGTTTATAATAGTGTAGGTAAACTCACTAATAAATTCTCTCAAAATGATTTTTCAGATATGAGTGCTGCCGATGGTTTTTCACTTTTTGTTGATAGCCGCGTAAAACATTATCTGCCATCGGTAAACCAATACCCTTATACCCTGGTTTACAATTATGAAATTAGAAATAAGCAAAACCTGATTATACCCGATTGGAGTCCAAAACCAGCCGATGATATTTCAGTGGAGAAAAGCACTTATACCTTTATTTGTAAACCGACAGACCAGGTAAGAATAAAAACCCAAAATTATAGCGGAACACCAGAAGTATTAACGGATGAGAAGCAGAAAAAAACAGTCTGGAAGGTAAGCAGTATTCCGGCTGTCAGAACAGAGCCTTATAGCCCGGCACACGAAACTTATGCAACCAACATTCAAATTGCACCGCAGCAGTTCTATTATTACAACCATAAAGGCAGTTATACCAACTGGAAAGAACTGGGTAAATGGGTATATGACGATTTATTGGCAACACGTAAAACCTTACCGGCTGCTACCATTGAAATGGTAAAAAACCTGGTCAAAAACGAAAAAACAGAGAAAGACAAAGCACGTAAAATCTATCAGTATTTGCAGGATAAAACAAGATATGTAAGTGTACAAATTGGTATTGGCGGTTTTCAGCCCATTGCAGCCAGCGAAGTAGACCGGTTGGGCTATGGCGATTGTAAAGCGCTGGTAAATTATATGCAAAGCCTGCTCAGTGCAGCAGACATAGATTCTTATTACTGTGTGGTTTCAGCCGGTTCTGAAAAGAAAAGCATGGATCCTGGATACGCCAGCATGGTGCAGGGCAATCATGTGATCCTTTGTATGCCATTAAAGGGCGATACCACCTGGCTGGAGTGTACCAGTCAGAAAATCCCATTTGGCTTTTTAAGCGATTTTACCGACGACAGGTTGGTACTGGCCTGTACAGCAGATGGAGGAAAATTATTGCACACGCCTAAGCTAACAACGACCGAGAACCTGCAGGTACGTAAGGCCGATTTAACTCTTCATTCAGACGGAAGTATCTCCGGAAAAATGAATACTGTTTACGCCGGCTCACAGTACGAGAATCAGGAATCGTTAATAGGTAAATCCATAACCGAGCAGCATAAATTATTAAAACAAACATATAACATTGATAATATCGATTTTGAGACAGTTTCCTTTGCCCAGAAAAAAGATATATCTCCAACATTAACAGAAGATATCATCGTTAACATCCGGAATTATGCGCCGGTTAACGGAAATAAGATGTTTTTACAGCTCAATGCTTTTAATGTAAAACGGTCTATCCCTGAAATAAGAAACAGAACCCTCCCTGTTTACATTAACCGTGGCTATACTGATGAAGATACCATTGTTTATACCCTGCCGGATAATGTAGATACAGCATTAATTACAGGGCAGGATAAAACGCTTAAAAGTGATTTCGGGCAATATGTTTGTAAAACATCTTTAGAGGGCAAAAAACTAACCTATTACAGGAAGTTTATTTTAAACGACGGCACGTTTCCTGCGGAAAAATATGCAGACTTTTCGAAATTTATAAATGAGGTAAACTCGGCTGATTATCTAAAATTGGCATTTAGCTTAAAAAAATAGACTAAATCAAGCTTGGCGTCTTCTCTGCGAAATTTGTGAAATCTGCGGGAAACAAAAACAGCCCTTAGCTTAAAAAAATAATTCCGAGGGCAATGCCGATAATCATGATCAGGTACATTAAAATTTCTGTTGAAGCAAATCTTTTGTATTTGGTCCAGAAAGAGTAATCATTTTCCTCGTTGGGCATTTTATCTACTTTTTGCGACAAAAATAAGTAAATAGATTTAATTATTGGATTGGTAAGTAGTAATCTCTTTAGCCATACCCTTAAAAAGAACTACATGAAAAGGCCACATGGCATACCAATATAACCTGCCCCATAAACCCTTAGGCCTGAATGTGGCTATCTGAGACAGAAAGGCTTTTCCATGAAACTCAATTAATTTTAATTCGAGCCAAGCCTCTCCAGGCACCTTCATTTCTGCATAAAGCAGCAGTCTTTTAGCTTTTTTATCCGCCAATAACACTCTCCAAAAGTCCAGCACATCACCTGCTTGCAGATCTATATTGCTGGTTCTCCCCCTGCGTGTTCCAACCCCGCCGAACATCTTGTCTAAAAATCCACGTAAATGCCAGAGCCAATCCATAAAATACCAGCCTCTGCTGCCCCCAATACTCCAGATATTATCGAAAACTTCTTCAGCTTTGCGTTCGAAAGGCATTTTTACTTTATATTGTAATGTACCATTTTGCGGAACCTTTATCTGATCCATAAAATTCGAATTGAGATAACCACGATTTAAAGCATCTTTCCAGCTCGAAACAATAGAATTCTGGTCAATCTTTTCAAAAGCCAGGTGCAGGCATTCTGCATAACTTAAACAATTTCGTGGTACTACTTCCTGTATGCGGTTATCTTTGCATATCACTTCGTTTTTCATACTATCTACCAAACTTCTTGCGAGCGAATAAGGCACAGACGTGATCATATTCAGCCATAAAGATGATAAGCGTGGTGTTAGTACAGGCACAGTGATAATCCATCTTTTCAATCCCCGTTCTTTGGCATACCCCAAAAGCATTTCACGATATGTTAAAATATCAGGTCCACCAATATCAAAAGTTTGATTATAAGCTTTATCGTTGTGCAGAACACCTATCAAATAAGCCAAAACATCGCGAATACCAATTGGCTGACAAAGTGTTTTCACCCATTTCGGCGTAATCATGAATGGTATTTTCTCAGTTAAATCGCGTATAATTTCGAATGAGGCACTTCCAGAACCAATAATAATTGCAGCCCTTAAAATGGTGTAGGCTTTTCCTGACGATTTAAGCTCTTCTTCAACTGCTAACCTCGATCCCAAATGTTCGGATAAATGTTCATCATTAGCTATGCCTGTTAAATAAATAATCTGCTTACAATTTGTTTTTTTGATGGCTTCCGAAAAATTTTCGGAGGAAGTTTTCTCCATATCTGAAAATCCGGTTTGGCTAGATGACATGGAATGTACCAAGTAGTAAGCGGCATCTATATCCTCAGGGATTTCCTTTAAACTTTCGGCCTCAAGCAAATCGCCGGTAATGATCCTTACCCGATCACTTAATTCAGATTCGGAAATAAACCTGCGCTTATCCCTAACCATACAAATAATTTCATGATTTTCTTCCAATAGAAGTGGAATTAATCTTGTACCGATATAGCCATTTGCACCAGTTAATAAAATTTTCATAGGTCGGGATTTAAGAGATAACAATAAATAAAAGGCTTTGTTAGCATAATCCTCTGAATAGTGAGTAATTCGTATTCTTTACAGCTCTACAAACAACTTTTAAGTCATAAACATGTAAAACAACCCTCATTTTTAACATCTTAAAATAGAAATGGGCAACATTTAAGTTAAACCACCGTATAAATAGCTCAATATCACACCAAACCATACTGAATGAAGAAATACATCCTGGACATTGCTACGATTTTTTTAGTGGGTATGAGCATTGTCGGAACAAGTTGGAAAGCTATGGAGCTTCCACGCACACAACAAGAAGCAGTTAAAGCTATTGCTGCAGATAGCCTGTATAATCGATATATTTTAAACGTTTATCGTCAGGTACGTTTAGATTCTGCCGGACTAAGTGAGCAGGTTTTCGAAAAGGCATTAACCGGATTTTACAATATGAAATATTCGGGTTTACTACATGCCAAATCCATCTTAACCATTGCCGATTTTGATCAGGAAAGCTGTAAAAAGCGTCTTTATATCATCGACCTGGCCAGTAAGAAACTATTGATGAATACCTGGGTGGCCCATGGCCAGAACAGTGGCGGAGATAAGCCCTCCTCTTTTTCCAATAATATAAATTCCAACCAGAGTAGTTTAGGCTTCTATTTAACCGGCGAAATTTACAATGGTAAACATGGTCGCTCGCTCAAATTAGATGGTATGGACCAGGGTTTTAACAACAATGCCAGAGAAAGATCAATTGTGGTGCATGGGGCAAGTTACGTAAGCCAGGAAACCATCAATCAATTGGGCAGGTTGGGCAGAAGCCAAGGCTGTCCGGCAGTCTCTGCAAAATTGGCCGACCAGGTAATCAATAACATTTCTGACCGGACAGTGCTTTTCATCAATAATTCAGACCAGCAATATAACTCCGTCTTTTTAAATGAAACCCTGGCGGCCAGTATAGTTTTAAACCAGGAACAGCTCTTTACCGCACAGGTAGATTAATGCTGCTTGATATTTTTTTTATTGAGCTTTTCAGGAAGAATTCTGATAAAAAAGGATTTGCTGCCTGCCAGTAAATCCCATACCCAGCGGTTGCTGTCTACTGCTTTTTCGCCGCAATCTACCACCTCGGCTCTTTCAAGCAGCTTTTTAACCAATGCCTGAATCCATTTTATCTGTACGATACGGTTAAAGGATAGCCCCAGGTAATCGCAGTATACATGCACAAGGATTTCTACAATAAGCGAAGCGTTAGAAATAACAAGTGCTTTGCCAAAGTGCTGTTTATAATCGGCTTTAATTGTATTTACCAAAAGCTCAAACCGCCTGAGCCTTGTGTCTGCTTTTCCCTCTAAATAAGTCCAAAGTTGAGCATTGCTATATACACGGATTAATTGAGGCTTTAGCCCAACTTTAATTTTATTTCCTGCCAAATCGTAAATTTTATCCATTCATTAAAATAAATTGTAGGAGTTAGATGGATATATTACTGAATTGTTAATCAATTCGATATAAAAAATTACTGATCCAAATGATGGACAAAGTTATCTGATAATTGTTTACCAAAATTGGGTTTAAATTGCATTGTGAGTAATTTTTTTAAGCTGTTGCCGATATTTTAATCATCTTTGGGGTTGAAAAGATAAGTCTATTCATGAAGATTGTAATTGCAGAAAAGCCCTCTGTTGGTCGTGAGCTTGCCAAAGTTTTCGGGGCAACCACCAGAAAAGATGGATACATTGAAGGTAAGGGATATTCTTTTACCTGGGCGTTTGGGCATTTATTACAATTGGCACCACCGCAGGATTATGGCTTTATCGGCTGGCGCAAGCAGCATTTACCCATGTTGCCCCAAAAATTTAAACTCGCTGTAAGAAAGATAAAAACAAAGGATGGTTTTGTAGAAGACCCGGCAGTAAGGAAACAGCTGGACACCATTAAAAAACTTTTCGATGAAGCTACTGAGATTATTGTAGCAACGGATGCGGGGCGTGAGGGTGAATTGATCTTCAGGTATATTTACTATTATCTAAAGTGTAAAAAGCCTTTTAAACGCCTTTGGATATCTTCACAAACAGATGAAGCGATAAAGGAAGGCTTCAGGAACCTGAAACCTGGTACAGATTACGATACTTTGTTTAATTCGGCACATTGTCGCTCAGAATCAGATTGGCTTGTAGGAATGAACGCTACACAGGCACTAAGTATTTCGGCTGGCAATAGAACAGTTCTTTCACTGGGACGGGTACAAACACCTACCCTGGCCATGATCTGTGCCCGTTTCCTGGAGATTAAAAACTTCGTTCCTCAAACCTATTATCAGATCAGTATTTTACTTTCAAAAGATGAACAGGTTTTTAAGGCCATATCCATCGCTAATTATAAAGAAAAGGAAGAGGCAGAAAAATTATTCGCGCTCGTAGAGGATGTGGCTTCCGGTTTCCCTACAGGCGGTAATATTACCGCTGTTGAAGCTAAACCAAGAAAAGAACCTCCACCACTGTTGCATGATTTAAGTAGTTTACAACAGGAAGCCAATAAGAAAAAAGGATATACTGCCGATCAAACCCTTAATATCCTGCAAAACCTGTATGAGAGTAAACTGGTTTCTTATCCCCGTACCGGTTCGCGCTATATTGGCGATGATATTTTTGCCGGCGTTCCAGACTTGATTGCAAAATTTACCGATCATACTGATTTCGGGAAACAGGCGCAGTTTCTGCAAACCGTTGCCTTAAATAAGCGGAGTGTTAATGCTAAAAAAGTGACCGACCACCACGCCATTTTACCTACTGGCGAGCAGGCTTATGGCTTAAGTGCCGATAAACAGGCGGTTTACGATATGGTTGTAGGCCGCATGATTGAAGCGTTTCACCAGGAATGTTTAAAAGAACTTACTAAAATCACTATACAATCGGGTGTTACATTTGTGGCCAATGGAACAGTAATCCGCTCTGCAGGCTGGAGAGCTGTCTTTAATGATCCCGAAGATGATAAAAAAGACGAAGATAACGCTGCATTACCCAAAATTGCAGTTGGCGAGCAGCTGCCTGTTACAGAAAAATCGCTTCTGGAAAAGCAGACCAAGCCAAAACCTATGTATAACGAGGCATCGTTGTTAAAAGCACTCGAAACCTGTGGTAAAGAGATTGAAGATGAAGAGCTACGTTATGCCATGAAAGACAGCGGATTAGGCACACCAGCCACACGGGCATCTATCATAGAAACCTTAATTACCAGAGAATATATTACAAGGGAAAAGAGAAATCTTGTACCTACCAATAAAGGTCTGGCTGTTTACGAAGTAGTGAAGGATAAACGAATAGCACAAGCCGAACTTACCGGACAGTGGGAAAAAAGGCTGGAAGAAATCCGATCGGGATCATCGGTAAAGGATTTTAAATCTGAAATTACCGAATATACCAAAACCATTACCCACGAACTGTTAATTGCAGGCGCAAGTATATCGGGTAAACTTGAAGAAGAAAAGAAACCTGAAAAGGTTTAGCAGTAAACACTTTTAATTTTGCTGCGAAAAATCCAAATTTTCATCGTTTCGCATTAAAATCCGGGATGATTATCTTCTTGCAATACCATTAGTTTATAAATCTGTAAACTCCCAGGCACTGTGGTAGGCATTCAATTGTTCTGTGTAACGGATAAACTCAGCATAAAAATTAGATTTCGACAATGTAGCGCTATCGCCAATAACAACCAACTTTTTCCTGGCCCTCGTCATGGCAACGTTCATTCTTCTCGTATCAGATAAAAAGCCTATACTTCCATCGTTATTACTGCGGGTCAGGCTGATATAAACCACATCGCGTTCCTGCCCCTGAAAGCTGTCAATAGTATTAACCGCAATTTTATTTCGATAAGGAATTAAAATTTCATTTTCCTGAACCAGGGTATTTAAAACCTGAACCTGCTGTTTATATGGAGACACAATGGCAATAGAGGGAAAACTTTCAATTGAGGTTTGATCCGCCAAACCTGAAACCAAATGAGTTAAATGTTTAACCAAAAATGCCGCTTCGTCAGGATTGGTTGTACTGGTCCCATCTAATTTTTCATCGTAACTGCAACCCGCTGTATCAATAAACTGAATGGATTGATCGTCAGCAAACAATAAATGATCTGCAACAGAATGATGGGCTTTTAACTCATTTTTATAAAACACCTGTGATGAATAACCCATAATAGCTGCATTCATCCTGTATTGTTCGTTTAACAACACAACTGACTCAGGATGAAGGTTTACTGTTTTTTCTAATAAAGTATTACTTAAACCATTCCTGGCAGCCTCATTTGATTTTATAGTTGGGGAAAGCTGAAAATGATCTCCCGCCAGGATCACCTTCTGCGCCTTTAAAATCGGTATCCAGCAGGCCGGTTCAAGGGCTTGCCCGGCCTCATCAATAACAATGGTATTGTATTTTAAATTTCGAACCGTATAATGGTTTGCCCCTACCAAAGTAGCCGTAATGATCTGCGCCTTACTAAATAGGTTATCCATGATATACTGCTCCGTTTTTTCTACTTCTTTTCCGATTTTATGTGCTTCATCAAACAATGCCTTGCGTTGGTCGCGTTCTGCTTTGCCAAAACTCCGCTTGTATTTATGGGCCATACTCTTATATTCACTGGCCTGTTTTTTTAACGCTTTAATGGTTTTCATGTCCGGATGATCGGCCATTTGATGATCGAGCGTAGCCGCAAGTAATTTTTCAGAAACCCTGGCCGGGTTGCCCACTCGAATTACTTTTAGCCCTTCGGCAGCTAACCTCTCCGTAAGTAAATCAACGGCGGTATTACTTGGCGCCACAACCAGTATTTTTTGATCATAATGTTTTATAAGCGATTTTATGGCGTGCACCAGCGTTGTGGTTTTTCCTGTTCCGGGAGGGCCATGCACTATAGCCAAATGATCGGCAGCAATAATTTTATTCACCGCTAGCTGCTGCGAATCATTTAGCGTATTGGGAATAATAAATTTTTCCTCTCCCCTAAATGATGGCTTTTCTCCTTTTGTTAAAATGCGGATCAGTTTATTTTCTGATTCGTTTTCGGCCAAATGTGTTGCCTGTTGAAGGGCACTTTGCATTTCGTCGTAACTGTTATTATCAAAAAGTAAATCTACGCCGAGCTTGCCGTTTCTTGTCCAATCTGGCAATTCATCAATACAGAAGCTGATTTTCATCCTGCTACCACTTTGGTGCGTTATAATTCCTTCTACACGGTCTTCTTTGGCATCGTGATTAGAAAATAATACCACAGCAGAGCCAAAACGGAACTGATGGGAAAAATCTTGATGGGTAGTCCTTTCAAGCTCTACAGTTAAATAGTCGCCACGGCCAATTTCCGTATTCCGGATCGCAATAGGATACCATGTTAAACCCAAAGCCCTCCTATCTGCCGCTGAAGTATTTTCCGTAAGTTTTAAATAGGATTGTAAATCTTCTTCACGCTCGGTGTTGAGCAGGTCCTGAAGTTTTTTAAAATATTCTTTCGACAAGGATGAATGAGATTAATTGGTAACTGCTTAAATTGGTTAAAGGAAATCAAGCGTTATGCGCCAGGCACCATACAAATAGCGCTATAAAACCAGCTCCTGGTGCAATCTTAACAAAGTTTCTTCAGGATCATCGCAAAAACCAGGATGCACTTTTGAACATTGTACCACTGTACTCCTGGTTGCGGTAAGCCACCTGAAACGCGAAGCCTGGTCGTATTGCCCGATTGGCCCTGAGCCTTTTGCAGCAACACTGATCCGTTCGAATGCAGTAAGATTTTCTTTCAGCTCCGAAATATCAATTTCAGTAGAAAAAGCTTTAATCCTATTTTCATCCAAAACAAAAATACTTTTTAAAAACTTCTGCTTAGCACAAAATAAAATGATCCCCACATTGATAAATTCTTCGCGTTCTACCCTGGGCATTACGCGGATTACAGCATACTCAAATAAGAACTTCCCTTGCATGCTGTGCTTCTTTTAAAAATATGTCTGAATGTGATAACCTTTCGGAAAGGAAATAAATATAAGCCTTACGGTGATCTTCTTTGGTTTCGAAGATTGTTTCACTTTCCAACCAATCATCTGGAATTAAATTGATTACCGCCGCAATTTTTTCGGGTGTGAGCATTTTAGAAAATTCATCATGAACGCTTTCAAGCTCAGTGGCCCAAGGCAATAGTACATGGTCTTTTACCAGAAAGAAAGGTTTAACGGCCTGTTCCTGCCAGTTTTGCCAGGAATGATGAAAGTACAGAGAAGCTCCGTGATCAATTAACCAGAGTTCTTTGTGCCAGATCAACATGTTGGTATTGCGGCAGGTACGGTCCATATTGGTTAAAAAGCAATCTAACCACACAATCTGTGAGGCCAGCTTGGCATCAATCCTGGTTACTGTCGGATCGAAGGTTATCGCACCGGAAAGGTAATGTAATGCTAAATTTAAGCCAACGCTTGATTTTAACAAATCCTGGATTTCTTCATCAGGTTCAGTTCTTCCGAAAGCCTCATCGAGATTGGCAAAAACCAGTTCTGGTACACGCAAGCCTAGTATCCGCGCAATTTCACCGCCAATCAGTTCAGCAATCAGCGCCCTGGGGCCCTGGCCGGCTCCCCTAAATTTAAGAACATAAAGAAAATTATCATCAGCCTCTGCAATAGCGGGCATTGATCCCCCTTCGCGCAAAGGCGTAACGTATCGGGTAACATTTACTGTTCTGAGTTGTAAATCGTTCATATCTGCAGAATAGAATGAGCCATTTATTATCAGGGCATAATTCTAAATTGACCGCAAATTTACTAGAATTCCGGCAATAAATCAGTCAGACTTTAGTCCTAATGCTTAAAACAATAATGATCAATACCTCGCAATTAGTCGTGCCCTAAATAAGCATTTCCGGCAGGAGTCATGGCGGCCGACCATTGTACCGATTCGCGGTTGATCTTAATCAGGCCCATGCTTTCCAGTTCTTCATACTCGTCTTCCATACCGCCCAAAACTGATGAACTAACCTGTTGGTTGATGACTTCCAATAGTGATATAATTTCTGATCTTTCCATAACAATATCAATTAGATAATGAACTAACATAAATATACTCAAAATGTTTCTTGCTTAATTAAACATTTTCAGTGCTTTAAGGTTGTATTTATACCCTGTTCTGATTGTTATGGAAGCTCACATTTATTATTTATTTATAATGGCCCTGCCTGTTGCCTGTATTGCCTGGACGGTTACCAAGGAAGAAGTTTTTAAAGAAGTACGTGAATTTTGTATAGCGCGTTCGAAACACGGCAACAAACTCATTAAACGGAAATTTTTCTATGTTTTTACCTGCGAATATTGTTTTAGCCATTACGTTACCGCTATTTTATTGCTGATTACCAGGTTTACCTTAATTTATCCGGATTGGCGTGGTTATTTTATTGCCTTTTTTTCCATTGTTTGGATTGCAAATGTTTACATGAGCTTATACAATATCATCAGAATTGACCTAAAAAAAGAAAAAATAAAGGCAGCAAAAGAAGAATCGGAGCTTAAAAACGATTAAACCTTTTTGTAATGCCACTGCTTTAATTGATAAATTACAGGTTATGCCATCGTCAGTAATTAAGTATTTTAGTTATGATAAAGATACCAGTACATTGAAAATCATATTCACTACCGGTATGATTTACCTCTATAAAAGTGTCCCAGAAAAAGTGTATAAACTGTTAAAGGCTTCAGGATCAAAAGGTCGGTATTTTAACGCTTATATAAGAGACAAATTTAAATTTCAGAAACTGGATGAAGAATGATATGATAATGGTGCTGACAGGATCGAAAAAAGAAATTGAGATAAAATATAACTTAAGAAAAAAAAATTATTTTTCGCTTATCTCAACCCACATCCATAAACCCTTATATATTAACATCTTAATCACGGACCAACATGAACCCTATGCAATAAACTATAATATTAAAGTAAAAGAAATGCCAAACGATTAGGAATTTCACAAACTAGTCTTATATTTGTCCCCGAGAGCGTTAATTTAGATACGGGTATATGGCTTAGGCTGTATGCCCGTTTTTTATTCCTGCAATTGATGGATGTGCTACAACTTTATCAAAACAGATCCTTAACCATGGCGTATAAATATTAGGATTAACAGCCATATCATGTGCCAGTTCCTCCAAATCCACATATTTAAATGCTTCTACTTCATCATGGTTTATAACTGGTAATTCATCACTCATACCAAAAAAAACATGGTCTACCTCATGTTCCGTTAAGCCATCTTCAAACACGGCCTTATAGGTAAATTTAAACAGGAAATCCAATTCGCACTTCATACCCATTTCTTCCTGCAGTCTCCTTTTTGCAGCGAAGATATTACTTTCCCCGGCACGGGGATGACTGCAGCAGCTATTGGTCCACAAGCCCGCTGAATGATATTTGCTCAACGCCCTTTGTTGCAGTAACAGTTCGCATTTAGAGTTAAAAATAAAAACAGAAAACGCACGGTGCAATACACCTTTCTGATGTGCTTCCATTTTGCCCATCTGCCCTTTAGGCACATCCTCCTCATCAACCAAAATAACCTGTTCTTCCATTTAAATTACATTTAACCTGTTGCGGATAATGGAATCGAACATCAAACCAACTTTACGCGTGTTCGAAATCCTTATCCGTTCGGTCATGATTTTTTCAGCACTTAAGCGCTTTATCTTCGTGAATAATTTTTTATAATAGATATAAGACAAATATACACCATTCCTGGAAGCTGCGGGCAACAGTTTAATACCCTTTAGTGCGATGGCAAATTCTGTTTCAATTTCTTTTTCGATTTCTTTTTTTTGATGATCGCAAAATAAGGCCAGATTAACGCTGGGAAAGTAATTTCGCCCCAGTGTTTGATGATCGGCCTTTACATCTCTCAAAAAATTAACCTTCTGAAATGCAGAACCCAATTTCATGGCATAAGGTTTCAGCTGCTCATAATCTGCAGTGCTGCCATGGGTAAAAACTTTTAAGCACATCAGCCCCACTACCTCTGCAGAACCTAAAATGTATTCGTTATAAAGTTCGGAGGTATATTTTTGTTCTGAAAGGTCCATTTCCATGCTCTTAAGAAAAAGGACAATCAGCTCCCTGTCTATCTGGTATTGACTTACAACCTTTTGAAACGAATTGATCACGGGATTTAAACTAATCCCCAGGTCAATGGCTTCAAAGGTATCCTGCTTAAATTTATCCAATAAAAATTTCTTGTTATAACCATGGAAGCTGTCTACAATTTCATCAGCTAAACGAACAAACCCATAAATAGCATGTATAGGCTGGCGTAGTTCCTTACCCAGAAAATAAATACCATAAGAAAAACTGGTACTGTATAACTTAGTTGTAAGCCGGCTACAATCGGCAGATAGTTGATCAAAAATTTCTTTCATGTAAAACAGGGTATTGTATTGTTTTTTCAAATTCGCCAAGTGTTTTAAACCAGTTGATGTGATCGATACGGTTGAGCTTACCTATAACTTCACTGTTTCCGGCAAGGTGGATTTTAGTAGATGAGCATATTTCAGACAATTGATCTATGATTTTTTGCGCTGTAGACGCTAGCCTTGATTTAATCATAAAAAATAAAACATGGCTTACTTTTACAGTGGATAATACCCGCTTAATTGAATCCAGCGGAACTTTACTGCCTAAAAAAATAACCTGGTGATGGTGCATCCTCAACATGTAACTGGCAAAAAGCAGCCCAATATCGTGATCCTCATCTTCTGGTAGAAAAAGAAGCCATTTTTCTCCGGAATGTCCTGTCAGCTGTAGATTATTAATATGCGTAAATATTTTTTGCCGGATAATATTACATAAGAAATGCTCATGTGCCGGGCAAATATCGTCTTTTCGCCACATTAAACCCAAACGGACCAATAATGGGTATATAATTTTCCGGTAGCAGTCAGAAAGCCCCAACTTATAAATGCCCTGATCAATTAAATCATTAAATGAACACTCATCGAACGCTAAACCATAACTGATAAGTTGTGAAATATAATAATCGGCTTGCTCATCATCAGATGAATAAGAAAACTGCTGATCGAAAAGTTTATCAATCCCTTCATCAGAAAGGCTGCAGATTTTAGAAATTTTAAAGCCGCTTTTAGTTAAACTTACAATATTTAACAGTTTTCTGAGCTGCCTATCATCGTACAAACGTGTATTGCCCTGAGATCGCATCGGACTCAAAGCCTTATACCGCTGTTCCCAAATCCTGATGGTATGAGAATGAATGCCCGAAAGCTGTTCAAGATCTGAAATAGAGTAAGTCATTTTTTTGTTTAAATATATTTAATAAAATTTAAACAAAATGAAGAAGAAAAAGTTTTTTATTAAATCAGAAATTTGACTTCCGATAATTGCTGTAGCAGTAACCATTTGAGTTCATAGTTGATAAAAACCTCATATAGCAGAAATGCAGCTACTGATAATGAATGATAAACAGATCTAAAATATTTTTTCGGTAAGCAGTACCCCTCTTTCCCCATTGCCGGTTTCTATGGTATGTACATGTTTATACGAATGACTAAAAAAATCGTAACCATGTTCCCTTTCTTTAATAGAAACCGAACTTAAGGGGTAATTTAAATTGGTTTGCATACACTGCAAACTGCCGTTTGCCAGTAAAAGAAAGTCACAGTCGTAACCTTGCTCCTGCAGTTCAATAACCTTTTTGGTAATAGATACGTTCAATCTGTTGGTAGTGCGGATTCTATTTTTCATGGGATATTGTTTTAGATCATTAAGGATGATTATTTGATTATTAAATGTATTGATAAATAATCACTATTCAAAGCACAATAAACTGTAATACAATTAATTATGTTGTTTTATTATTACAACTAATAATTTTGACATTTATTTTGGCAGACCCCATCTCTTCCATAAAAAAACATATGCGTATCATATTTACTACAAAAAACGCCCAAACATCATTACAGACCTAAAATAATTTCTTTATTTAAAAAGCATGCTATAATTTCGCTTAACCTAAAACACATCCTAATGAAATTAACATGTATCGTAATTGATGACGATATTTATGCCGTCAATGGTATAATGTCCTACATCAATAAACTCGCAAACTTTCATTTGATAAAATCGTATACAGATCCGCTAGAGGCATTAAATGAAGTTACTGCAGGAGATCATGTTGATATCATTTTTATAGATGTTGATATGCCTATGATTTCGGGCCTGGAATTATCAAAATCCATCAGGCATAAAGCAGATAAATTAATATTTACCACTTCGCATTCTAAATATGCTTATGAAGCTTTTGAATTGAATGCAAGTGCATACCTGTTAAAACCATATACCTTTGCCCGCTTTGCAGAAACCATAAACAGGTTATTCCCACTAAGCCCCGCATTACCTCATGTGGATATTAAGCAAGAGGATGATTATTTTTTTGTAAGGAATAAAAATCAAAAGAACAGTCTGATTAAGGTGAGATATGCAGATATTGTTGTGATAGAAAGCTTACAAAACTACGTCAGGATTTTTACGTTAAGCGAAACGATCGTATCATACATTGCTTTATCAGAAATAAAAATTATTCTAAAAGACCATCAGAATTTTGCCCAGGCACACCGTTCATTTATTATTGCCAAAAACTACATCGAAAAAGTAGAAGGTAATACCTTAAGAATGATCAATGATCTAACTATAAACATCGGAAATCGTTACCGTGAAAGCATACAAGAGTACATCAAAGAAAAAACGATCAAAACCAACCGGTCTTAAACTAAATTTTTAGTATTTTCGTTATCTAAACAATTAACCACTGGTGGTTGTATAGTTTAGCATATATAGCCGTTCCCCAATTCTCAAGCGAAATGACTCTAATCAATAAAAAGAATAGTTTCAACAAAATTTTAAGCTGGCTTTTTGACAAAAGACTTCATATTTTAATTTGGACCATATTCATATTTTACGAGGCCATAATCGTCGGCATCTTTGTCGGCAGATTCTCTGCACCAGTCACCTACATTATTTTTTATAGTTTAAACATTGCTACATTTTATTTCCATGCACACGTAGTTATGTTTTTTGCGCTAAAAAATCCAAGTGAAAGGTGGTGGAAATTACCTTTGTTTATTTTACTCGAACTGATTGCATATATAATATTAACTGTTTGTTTAGATTATATTCTAATTCATTATACCAATTATAGCGGCCCTGTTAAACTGATATTTAATGCCGCTTTCTTTGCTGCACCGGTTTATCGTGCCATATACTTTATGTGTTTTGCAACCAGTTACTATTTTCTCCTTAATTTTTTTGAAGAGCGGAAAAAGGTTGAAGACCTTGAAAAACAACGGTTAAATAATATTATTCAAATAGCCAAATCGGAAAATGCTTTTTTGAAAGCGCAAATACAGCCGCACCTGTTATTTAATACGTTAGATTTTATTTATCAAAATGCTAAAGATTCTTCTCCTGTTGCTGCTGAAGCCATCCATTCACTGGCGGAGATGATGCGCTATTCTGTTGACAGCAATCAGGATAAAGAATTTATTTTGCTTGATGAGGAGATTAACCAGGTAGAAAATCTCATCAACCTGCACCAGCTCCGTAAAGATCACCATATACAGCTCCGTTTCTGGTACGATGATGAAATACGCCAGGTTAAAATCATTCCATTAGTATTAATTACTTTGGTAGAGAATATGTTTAAACATGGTGAGCTGCTTACAGCATCGCATCCTGCCGAAGTGAGCTTAAAGATTGAAAACAATCAACTTATCATAGAAACCTCAAACCTGATCAAGGCTGTTAAAGATAACTCAGGTTTAAGTTCCGGAATAGAAAATATAAAAAAGCGTTTAGCCTATACTTACGGTAAAAATGCCGAATTCAACAGCTTCATTGATTCCAACCAGTATTTCAGGGTAATCCTGGCAATTAAACTTAATTACTAATTTTATCTTAAAACTTCAAATTAGGCAATAATCACAAAATAAAAGCTGGTTTTTCTTGCTGAATATTTAAAAAATCCATTTCGGATACGTTTTTTTTTTATTTTATTGGTCGAAATTGTAATTTGCATTAACTAAACCTATAAAAAATGTCAATAACTTGTATCGCTATTGATGATGAGCCCCATTCTCTGGAAAGCTTAATAGCATGTATGGAGAAGCTGCCCAATTTAAAGCTTGTTCAAACCTTCACCGAACCGCTCCAGGCCCTTGCAGAAATATCGGTATCTAATCCTGTCGACATTATTTTTATGGATGTCGAAATGCCTTCTCTTTCCGGGATCGAACTCGCAAGCCTGTTAAGGCAAAAAACCAAACACCTGGTATTTACCACAGCGCACACAAAGTACGCGATCGATGCCTTTAAGGTAGACGCAGATGCTTATTTGCTTAAACCCTACTCCATTTTACATTTTACTAAAACAATAAACAACCTCTACCCTGCTGGAAAAAAAGAACAGCATCCTTTTTCCATTTTCGACGATCATTTCTTCTACATCCCGCTGCAAGGGGAAAATGACGATTTGGTAAGAATAGATCTGAATGAATTGATTGCAATAGAAGAAGTGGGTGAAAATGTCAGGTTTAAAACTTTAAAAAATGCCTTTCTAAGTGCAAAGTCTAATTTTATCAAGACTTTGTTCATGTTAAAAAAACACTCTGCATTTATCCAGATCAATCCTACGGTTGTTATAGCAAAACAACATATCAAGAGTGTATTGGGCAACAAAGTATTGCTTTCTAGCGAAACATCCTTCACTGTTTCGGGTATTTATACAGAACTTTTCGAAAACTTTCTCAAAAATAACCTGCTGCAGGAAAAATCCCGCCTGGCATGATAATGTAGTCTTTAACGGCTTAAAATCGGTATCCCGAATCAATTTTTATCGCATTTTCAAAACAATACATTCCAAAAATTTGTATTAAGGTAATCTATTTGTTTTTATTTAATTGATTTGCCTGTTTTGAAAAGAGTGCTGGTTGTGGATGATGATCCAGATATATTAGAAGTTTTCCAGAATGTATTAGAAACTGAATATTACCAGGTTTATCCGCTATTGTCGCCACGGTATATTTTTAAAGCAATTGAAGATTTTGATCCCGATCTGATTATTCTAGACATTATGCTGAACGGAATGGACGGACGTGCGGTGTTCAATAAGTTAAGGCTAAATCCCGAAACAGAGCGCATTCCCGTTATTATGGCATCGGCCAGGTATGACGAAAACTATATTTCATCGCAGAGCTACCATCCGGACGATTATTTAGAAAAGCCATTTAACATTGCTCATTTACTTCAAAAAGTAAATGCTTTAACACAAAATTAAAAATCAGATATGAAACTAAAATTACTAAGCTCTTTGGTGCTGTTATGTACAACAGTATCTCTAAAAGTATGGGCACAGAACAGACCCGATAAGCTCTATTCGATGAGTGGAATTGGCTTTGCATTCCCAATAGCCAAAACTTCCGATTATTTTAAACCTAAGTTTTCTACTTCATTGGGCTTAAATCTGGGTTTGGGCGATGGGGGCCTATTTTTATATCCGAAAGCAAGCTTACATGCCTTTACCTTTAACCAGATCAATCCAAATGAAGGTTACAGCTACACTTTACAGAAAGGAAGGGCAACCACTTACTTACTAAATGTAGCATTAGGATACCGTAAATTTGTAAATAAATGGGCTTTTTATGGTTTTGCTGGTGCCGGAGGCGGCTTTATTCTTACTCCCGAGGTTACTGTAAACAGCAACACCATGCAGGTTACGCAAGATAACAAATCGAATGGTTTGGGCATTACCGAAGCCGGTGCAGGTATTGAATACAATCTTGGAGGTGCAAGTTTATTTGTAGAGACAAGTTATATGTATGGTTTTGGCAAAATACAAAACCGCACTTTCAATACCATTCCCATTGCAATTGGCATAAAACCTAACCTGAGCAAACTACTTCATAAGCGGTAGCTGCATACAAAATACAGTGGCGGCTACGTTAAATAGGTAACTGCTTTTTTATGCTAAAGAAATCATCAAAATAATTTTTATACTAATTATTTTAGCATAGATTTGCATTTCAGTTTAATTTAATGTTATACGCAGTAGTAGATATCGAAACCACTGGTGGTCATGCCTCGGCAAATGGCATTACCGAAGTTGCCATTAATATCCACGATGGCAATCAGATTGTTGAATCTTATACTACTCTCATTAATCCGAAGCAGCCTGTACCCATTCACATTACAGCGCTTACTGGTATTGATAATAACATGCTACAGGATGCGCCAACCTTTGATGACGTTGCTTTACAGATTTATGAATTATTAAACGATAAAATTTTTGTAGCCCATAATGTAAACTTCGATTATTCTTTTTTGAAGCATCATTTGGCAGTTGCAGGATACGATTTACAATGCAGAAAACTGTGTACTGTACGATTAAGCAGAAAATTAATTCCCGGCAGACCTTCCTATAGTTTAGGAAAACTTTGTACCGCTTTGCAGATCCCGATTCAAAATCGGCATCGGGCAGCAGGAGATGCAGATGCTACAAGTATCCTTTTCAATTTATTACAGGAACATGATAAAAAAGGTATAATAGCAGAAATGCTAAAAAAAACCTCAAAAGAACAGGTTTTACCGCCACATTTGGATAAAACTTCAATCTTAAGATTACCCAATCAACCGGGGGTTTATTATTTTAAAGATAGTAAAGGCAAAATTGTTTATGTGGGCAAAGCCAAAAACCTTAAAAAACGTGTAACCAGTCACTTTACAGGGAATACGCCAAACCGTCAACGGCAAGAGTTTTTGCGTACCATACATCATGTAGATTTTGTAGTATGTGGCACCGAGTTAATGGCTTTAATTTTAGAGGCAAATGAAATTAAACGTCTTTGGCCTGAAAATAACAGGGCAATGAAACGTTATGAACATAGGTATGACCTGTATGTTTTTGAAGACCAGAACGGATACCTGCGTTTAGCGATTGATAAGCATAAAAAGAACAATAACGCCATACAGAGTTTTAACAGTTTACTGGAAGGTTATAACTTTTTAACCCAGTTAATTGATAAGTACCAGCTCTGCGCCAGGCTTTGTTATCTCCAAAAAGCAGCAACAAAATGTTATGCGCACGAAAACGGACAGTGTTTTGGTGCATGCAGCGGAATAGAAACCGTTACTGTTTACAACAAAAAGTTAAATGCAGCATTAAATGATATTCAAAACCAGCAACCAAGTTTTGCATTGGTTGATCAGGGAAGAAAAGAAGAAGAATTTAGCTGCCTGGTTGTTGAAAACGGAAAATTTTATGGAATGGGGTATTTTACAGATAGAAATTATCTCCTGGATGGTTTAGCCCCCATCAAGAAGGATTTATCTATCTATCAGTCCAATAGCTATATTTTAAATCTGATTTTAAATTATGCTGAGCAGCACCCGCATAAATTGTATAAATTATAGAAATTAAATACTATTGCCAGTCCTGATTAGGTAGTCGACATTCTCAACCAGATCAATAAAGACAATCTGTTGAAGCCTATGTTTTACCAATATCAATTTCACATTATTTTTTTATAATCGTCTTAAATGCCCCTGCAATTTTTCCTTTTTGACAAGGATAAGTCCATTATCTGTTGCCTATCTTTACTCAAAACAAGATATAAACGTTATGACAAAATCACTTTGGATAAATCTCCCGGTAAAAGACATCAATAAATCTAAAGCATTCTTTACAGCAATTGGTTTTACCCTCAACCTGCAGTATGGCGCCCGGGAAGATTCAGCATGTTTTTTAGTAGGTGAAAGTAATTTAGCCATTATGCTTTTTGAAGAAGCATTGTACGAGGGGTTTGCAGGAACCAGCATTGCCAATAAACGCAATGGCGGCGAAGTATTATTCTCCTTTGATGCAGAAAGTCCGGAAGAAGTAGATGAACTTGCCAAAAAAGTTGTAGCTGCAGGCGGCACACTTTATGGCGAACCTGGCTACAAAGAAGGCTGGATGTATGGTTGTGGTTTTGTTGATCTGGATGGTCAAAGATGGAGTATTCTTTATATGGATATGAGCAAAATGCCCCTGGGTTAGTTTTTTTAAAAAACAAAAAATAAATTAAAATTTGCGTAAGCGATTACTTACATTTATATTTGTAAGCAATTACTTACGCAATTATTTTATGAGAAGAGATGTATTTCAAGCCATTGCCGATCCTACCCGACGGGAAATTATCGGCCTCATTGCCCATAAAACCTTAAACCTGAATGCTATTGCTGAAAACTTTGAAATGAGCAGACCTGCTATTTCGCAACATATTAAAATTTTAACAGAATGCGGCTTAGTTGAAATGAAACAACAAGGCCGGGACAGATATTGTTATGTCCGGTTTCAAAAACTGGCAGAAGTAGCCCAATGGATAGAACAATACCGTTCTTTCTGGACGGAAAAATTAGACGCCTTAGCCTTACATCTTTCAAAAGAACAGCAATCTGAACAAGAATAAAATTTAAACTAAAACCAAAATAAAAATGGAAAACGAACCAGTTATTGTAGAAAGGCTATACAATGCCCCTATCGGAAAAGTATGGAAAGCATTAACCGATAATAATGAAATTAAACAATGGTATTTTCAGCTGGCAGATTTTAAGCCCGAAGTTGGCTTTAAATTCGAATTTACCGGTGGCCCTGACGATGGTCCGCAATACCTGCATTTATGCGAAGTAACCGAAATTATTGAAGGCAAAAAGCTGGCTTACAGCTGGCGTTACGACGGTTATCCGGGTAATTCGGTTGTAAGCTGGGAATTATTCGAACAGGGAGATAAAACCTTGTTAAAATTAACACATGTAGGTTTAGAAAGTTTTGCTTCTAATGGGGCTGATTTTGCTAAAACCAGCTTCAATGGTGGCTGGAACTACTTTGTTAACGATGCACTTAAAAATTACCTTGAACCAGCGGCTTAATAAAGCAAATTTACCGGGCGCAGTTATGCGTCCGGCTATTGAAATTAAACCTCTTCTAAAGCTTGTTTTATCGCACCGTAAATATAATCAAGGTCAGCATCACTGATTATGTAAGGCGGCAAAATATAAATGATATTGCCTAATGGCCTTAGTATAATGCCTTTTTCCAGGAAATAGCTGTACAGCAGGTTACGCAGGTTACTCAGGTAAGAGGTTTCGTTACCCGTTTCCCACTCAATAGCAATGATGGTACCGGTTTGCCTAATGGCTTTAACCTTTGCATGTGCTTTTATTTCATGCAAAAATACCGCATGTTTAGCCTCTATCCGTTTAATATTGGCTAGAGTTTCAGGCTGCAATAAAATATCAAGACTGGCCAGCGAAGCTACACAAGCTATCGGGTTGGCTGTAAATGAATGTCCGTGGTAAAGTGTCTTTAATTTATCCTCGCTTAAAAAAGCTTCGAATATTTCATCGGTACAGGTTGTGATCCCCAAAGGCATTGTACCACCGGTTAAACCCTTACTTAAACAAATAATATCGGGTTTATGGTTCAGCTTTTCACAGGCAAAATAAGTGCCTGTACGGCCAAAACCCGTCATTACTTCATCGGCAATAATTAATATCCCGGCTTTTCTGCAGGCTGCTATCAGTTCATCGAGGTATTTCGCCTCGTACATCAGCATACCGCCCGAGCCTAAAATAAGTGGCTCGAAGATAAAACAAGCAGTGTCTGTTAGATTCAAGATATGCGCTACAAGAGCTGAAATATTGTCTTCATTAGGCAGGTCTATAAAATCAACATCAAACAACAGACTGTTAAAGGCATCGGTAAAAATACTGCGCCCGCTAACCGACATGGCCCCAAAAGTATCGCCGTGGTAGGCATTTTTAAAGGCCAGGATACGGGTTTTAGGCTTACCTTTATTGTCCCAATATTGCAAACACATTTTCAGTGCCACTTCTACAGCTGTAGAACCATTATCTGTATAAAAAACTTTCTCCTGCTTACCCGGCAAAACTGGTAAAAGTCTTTCAGCCAGTAAAACAGCCGGCTCGTGTGTAAAACCGGCAAAAATTACATGCTCAAGTACATTCAGCTGTTCAGCTACCTTTTGCGCGATGTAAGGATGTGCATGTCCGTGAATATTAACCCACCATGAAGAAACTGCATCGATATATTTTTTGCCATCCTCGTCAAAAATATAAACGCCC
Organism: Sphingobacteriaceae bacterium; assembly: GCA_017745075.1. Taxonomy (GTDB): domain Bacteria; phylum Bacteroidota; class Bacteroidia; order Sphingobacteriales; family Sphingobacteriaceae; genus Pedobacter. The sequence goes on from JAGIAD010000001.1 coordinate 67,593, forward strand.
TCCCCTCTCACAATCGGAATGTGCGGCAAAGCGTTTTTCATTTGGGTATAAGGATGCCAGATTACCTTTTTATCGCGTTCAGTTAAGTTTGGAGTTTGGAGTTTGGAGGTCTCAGACATAAAAATTTACAATTTAACTGAATATTGATCTTTTAAAAGCTGTGCCACAGTTTTATCTGTTTTGAAGGTAATTTCATCAATAACCAGATCCTGAATTTTAACCCGCCTGAATGCCTGAAGAATTTCGCCTTCCCCGTCGAAATCGTAAATTTTATCTTTAAATGCCAGTTTCAGTGGAGCTTTTTCTTTAACCAGATAATAGACACTAATGACCTGACTATCGTTAAATGACGATTTTTCGTAAAAATCTGTGGTGTAAAAATGCGATAAAACCTCTATTTCTGCTTCACATTCCTCCACAAATTCGCGTTTTAATCCATCAATCAGGCCTTCGCCCAATTCTAAACCGCCACCTGGAAATTTACTAAAACGGAAACCATACTCTTCTTCATCACTCACCAAAACCTCGTTATTTTGATTAATTAAGAGTCCGTACACACGAACATTAAAGTAGCTCATTTTCGAAATGCTTTTTATTTTTAGTTACAATTTCAGGTGTCCAGATAATTTCTTTTTTAAATGCCTCCGATCGTACAGGGCATTCGCTCATATGGCAATAGTGGCAACATTTGGGCAAACACGGATCAGCATGAATAAAAAGCTCAGCCTTGCGTACACCATTTGTATTAATCAATTCATCTATCTGCGAAATTTCGCGGTGAACTTTATTTAAATCGAAATAATAAGGTAATGTTACATGGCAATCGATATGAAATTCCGGACCATATTGCTGTGTACGCAGGTTGTGTACATCGATCCAGGGGTTATGACGGTTCTTCTGCAAAACTTCTACCACTTCTTCTACCAGGGTAAAATCGCTTTCATCCATTAAGCCGCCAACAGAACCACGTGTAAGTTTATACCCTGAATAAACGATATAGAAACCCACCAGAACAGAAAGCAAACTATCCAGCCAAATTATATTTGTTAGCTGGATTAAGATCAAACCTGCCACAATGGCTATACTGGTATATGTATCGGTAAGTAAATGCCGGCCATCAGCCTGCAAGGTGATCGAATGCTGATCTTTACCTACATTAATGAGGTATAGGCCCACAATCATGTTAATTAGCCCCGTAATACCAATAATTAACGTTCCCTCAAGCAATTGCCCTACAGCATGCGGGTAAATGAGGTTATAAGAAGATTTGAAGATAATGATAATACCGGCAATGAGGATGAGTATTCCTTCAACAAATGCCGAGAAAAACTCTACCTTACCATGTCCATAGGGATGGTTTTCATCTCTTGGCTGGGTACTGAGGTAAATACTATAAAAGGCAAAGCTACCCGCAATTACATTTACGATACTCTCTGCTGCATCTGTTAAAATGGAGTTGGATCCTGTAATAAAATAAGCTACAAACTTGGCCAGCATCAATAAAATGCTCACAACCAACGACAATATAATTGCTCTCTTCTTTACTGACACCGTGCTTTTTTTACAAAAGTACGCTTATCGACCAAATTAAATGAGAAAAATATCGGTTTTTTAGTGCAGAATAATATTTGGTTTATATATTTGCGCTCAAAGTAATTAACCATGAGCACCTTATCGAAAAGAATTAACAGCCTGTCAGAATCTGCAACCCTTAAAATGACCAAACTTGGCCGCGAACTGGCGTCTAAGGGCATTAATGTCATCAGTTTAAGTGTTGGTGAACCCGATTTTAACACGCCCGACCACGTAAAAAATGCTGCTAAAAAAGCATTGGATGAAAATTATACACGCTACTCGCCGGTACCCGGATATCCTGACCTGCGCCAGGCAATCGTAAATAAACTCAAAACCGAAAACAACTTAGATTACGATATTTCTCAGATTGTAGTTTCAACAGGTGCTAAACAATCATTATCCAATGTTATTTTAACCTTAATTGATCCGGGAGATGAGGTGATCATTCCAACACCTTACTGGGTTTCTTACTCAGAAATGGTAACATTGGCAGAAGGAAAATCAGTTTTCATTGATACTGATATTGAAAGCAATTTCAAAATCACGCCTGCACAGTTAGAAGCTGCCATTACCCCAAAAAGCAAACTGTTCATGTTCTCTTCACCATGCAACCCTACAGGTTCGGTGTATAGCAAAGAAGAATTGGCTGCGCTGGTAGCTGTTTTCGAAAAACACCCTAACATCTACATACTTTCTGATGAGATTTATGAGCACATCAACTTTGTAGACCAACATGAATCTATAGCCCAGTTCGACAGCATTAAAGACCGTGTAATTATTGTAAATGGTTTCTCCAAAGCGTTTGCAATGACCGGATGGAGATTAGGTTACATCGCAGCAAACAAAGAGATTGCTGCTGCAAACGATAAATTACAGGGCCAAACTACCTCTGGTACCTGCTCTATCGCACAACGCGCAGGCATAGCAGCTTACGAGCAAGGTTTAGAAAGCGTTCTAAAAATGAAAGAAGCATTTTTACGCAGAAGAGAACTGGTTTATAACCTGTTGAACGAAATTCCGGGTGTGAAAACCAATCTTCCTGACGGAGCATTCTATTTCTTCCCTGAAATCAGCTCGTTTTTTGGTAAAAAAGACGCTGACGGCAATGTAATTAAAGATTCGGCCGATTTAGCTTTATACTTATTGAACGTAGGGCATGTGGCAACTGTTGGTGGCGATTCGTTTGGTAACAATAACTATATCCGTTTATCTTATGCCGCATCAGACGAAAGTTTGACAGAAGCATTGAGAAGAATTAAAGAAGCATTGGGTAAACTGGCCTAGTCAGTTAACAATTTTCAGTTAACTTCATATAAGAAAACCCCTCGTTAATTAAAATTTAGCGAGGGGTTTATTTTTGATCATCTCGACTGTAGCTCATCGATTTTTCATCAGAAGCGAAATGGAGATCTTCCTGTGGATTTTTCAACTCTGTTTCACGCCACTACCATTGAAGATATAATTGTATAGTCTTTTATTTTTTTTGGAAACTGAAGGCCAGTATTTCATCGGATGCTACAGTCCTTCTTTCCGTTGCTAGTCCTCGCTTCGTACCTCGCTGTGGGCTATCCACTTCAATAAGGTTTATGAACAAAGGACAGTGCAACTGTAAACCAGAAGTTGCCAACTGATCTAGCTTCTGATCGCTTCAACCGGGTCTAACCGCGACGCTGAATAGGCTGGCCAAAAGCCAGAGATCGTACCTATAATGATTGATATTCCAATTCCCAAGGCAATATTATTCAAGCCCAATATAATATGAAAATCTGTGGCTGCACCAATCACGAGCGCAAGCAGAAAGACGAGTAATAAACCTAGCAGACCACCTAAAATACAAAGCGAAATGGATTCGAATATGAACTGAAGCAAAATAAAATAGTTTTTTGCACCCAACGATTTCTGGATACCGATAATATTGGTACGTTCTTTAACTGATACAAACATGATATTGGCAATACTAAAACCACCAACCAGGATCGAAAATCCACCAATTACCCAACCGGCAATATTTACCATCTTGAACATCGAATCCAACTGGTTAGAAATAATGGTGGTTTTGTTGAGCGCAAAATCTTCTTCATGACCCGGCTTGATCCTGTGTATAGATCGCATTAAACCTTTCAGCTCGCTTTCTACCTCTTCCAAACTCACATTATCGTTACCACGAACGGTTATCTGAGGTCCGTAACGTTCACTTTGGATATCCAGAATACCTTTGGCAAAGGCAATTGGAATGTTCACGTTTTTATCCAGAGAAACGCCTAACATATCTTCTCCTTCTTTTTTAAAAACGCCCACCACAGTTAACCTTCTTCCTAAGATCTGAATCTGTTTGCCAACTGCCGGTACTCCATCAAAAAGGCCATCAGCAACATCAGAGCCTAAAATGCAGACAGGTGAACCGTTTTTGCTTTCATTTTCTGTAAAATACCGACCATCCTGAAGTTCGAAATTCCAGGTTTTATTAAAATCGTGTGATGCTGCCCAAACTGAAATCCCTTCTACCGAGTTACTTCTATATTTAATCGTCCTATCGTTAGTCGATATTTCGAATGTAACCCCTTGTGCATTTTCAATCCGCTCCCTGAGGGCTTCAAAATCGCGTAGCGAAGGCTGAGGGCGGTTCATATATTTCCACCAAGGATAATTATTGCCAAAGCTCCAGGGCCATTTCTGGATATAAATTGTATTTGATCCGAGTTTATCTACACTGGCCTGCAATTTACCACGAAAGGTATCTACCGCAGAAAATACGGCAATAATGGTAAAAATACCGATTGTTATCGCCAACAGCGACAACATGGTACGCAATTTATTCTGACGCAACGCATCAAATGCAAAACGGAAACTCTCGCCTATTAGCCTAAAAATTATCATAATTAAAGATTAGATGCAAAGCCATTAAAAAGGTTACAGCTTATCTTCAAAACTAATTAAATTTATGTCTGCAATGCATTATTTGTGCTGTATTATTTGATTTAAAATGATCAAAACATAATATACATAAATTGCGTTTGATAAAATACGAAAAAGAAAAATTAAATTCGTATTTTTGCACCTCAAAAAATTCATCAAGAATGAAATTATCACAATTCAAATTCAACTTACCTGAATCATTAGTAGCCAGCAACCCGGCAGAACAGCGCGACGAAGCCCGTCTAATGGTGTTGCATAAAGACAGCGGTAAAATTGAACATAAAATCTTCAAAGACGTTTTAGGTTATTTCGATGACAAAGACGTAATGATATTAAATAACACTAAAGTTTTTCCTGCACGTTTATATGGCAATAAAGAGAAAACCGGTGCAACTATTGAGGTTTTCTTATTGCGTGAATTAAACAAGGAATTACGTTTATGGGATGTATTGGTTGATCCGGCCCGTAAAATCCGCGTAGGCAACAAATTATACTTTGGCGACGATGATTTATTGGTTGCTGAAGTGGTAGATAATACCACATCACGTGGTCGTACCATCCGTTTCTTATTTGAAGGTACTGATGAGGAGTTTAGAAAAAATGTTGAAATTTTAGGTGAAACCCCACTGCCTAAATACATCAAACGTAAAGCAACAGCTGAAGATAAAGAACGTTATCAAACTATTTTCGCAAAACACGAAGGAGCGGTAGCTGCACCAACTGCTGGTTTACACTTCAGTCGCGAGTTGATGAAACGCCTTGAACTTAAAGGTGTAGAATTTGCAGAAGTTACACTACATGTTGGCTTGGGAACTTTCAGAACAGTTGAGGTAGAAGACCTTACCAAACATAAAATGGATTCTGAGCAGTTCATCATCGAACAGAAAGACGCCAATATTGTAAATAAAGCAATAGAAGACAAAAAGAAAATCTGCGCGGTTGGAACAACCTCAATGCGTGCTATCGAATCTGCGGTTTCTGCAAACAGAACCTTAAAAGCAGCTAATGACTGGACAAGCAAGTTCATCTTCCCTCCTTACGATTTTAGTATTGCAAACTCAATGATCACCAATTTCCACACACCGGAATCTACTTTACTGATGATGGTAAGTGCCTTTGGCGGTTACGAAAACGTAATGAACGCTTACGAAGTTGCCGTAAAAGAAAAATATAAATTTTACAGCTATGGCGATGCCATGCTAATTATATAGATTTGAGTATTGAGATATGAGATTTGAGTTAAACCAGGTCTCATATCTCAAATCTATTATCTCATATCTCGTCACATGAAATACTACGCTATAATTGTAGCAGGCGGTTCTGGAAATCGGATGCAAACGGAAACCCCAAAACAATTTCTACTGCTCAAAAACCTTCCGGTTTTAATGCACACGATAAAGGCCTTTGCGCAAAGCGACACCAAACCTAAAATTTTATTGGTACTTAGTAAGAATCAGCAGGGCAATTGGGCACGGTTGTGTGAAGAATTTAATTTCCAAATCCCGCATGAAGTTATTGATGGTGGCAAAGAACGTTTTCATTCTGTAAAAAATGCCCTTCAAACTATAGATGGAGAGGGTTTTGCAGCCATACACGATGCCGTTCGTCCACTGGTATCAAAAACCCTTATCGATAACTGTTTTAAGGCAGCTGAAGTGCAGGGAAACGCAATTGTGGCGGTGCAATCAAGCGATAGCGTCCGCATGCTCAGAGATAAAAAAACATCGGCTTTAAAGCGCGATGAGGTGTACCTGGTACAAACTCCCCAAACATTTAGTCTCAGCGTTTTAAGGGAAGCCTACAACCAGGATTTCGCCGATCATTTTACCGATGACGCAAGCGTGGTGGAATCTGTTGGTTATGGGATCAACATTATTGAAGGAGAAAGAGGAAATATAAAAATCACCTATCCTATAGACCTCGAATTTGCAGAACTGCTGCTTAAAAATTGAGAATATAAAAAAGAGCTTTAGGTTAAAGCTCTTTTTTGTTCGATAGCATTTTAAGCTATCGGAATGCTCGCCAAATATATTTTATGCGGCCCTGCCAATAATTTTAAGCAGGATTGCAATAACTGCGATTACCAATAAAACGTGGATTATTCCGCCAACGTCGCCGAAGCCGTGAAATACAAATCCGATCACCCATAGTATTACCAATACTACTGCGACTAAATACAATAAATTTCCCATAGTGTTAATTTTTTAGCAATGTTATATTATTGGTATATTAACACGTGGCTTTGGGCTTTTGTTTAAAAAATGTAAGTTTTTATTAGCAGAGGCATAGAGCGTTAAGCGTATGGCGGTTAGTATAAATGATAAAACAAAAAAGCAACTTCTTTTTGGGAAATTGCTTTTTTAATTTTTTATACAACTGATCATTAATATTCGTCTTCGTTAAAGAAGAAATCTTCTTTAGTCGGATAATCCGGCCATATTTCCTCAATTGTTTCATAAGGTTCGCCATCATCTTCTAATGCCTGTAAGTTTTCAATTACTTCCACAGGAGCTCCAGAGCGGATACCATAATCAATTAATTCGTCTTTAGTTGCAGGCCATGGTGCGTCTTCCAAGTGCGATGCTAATTCTAATGTCCAATACATATCTTCAATTCTATTAAATTCTTATTACTGCGCAAAGTATATTAAAATTTTTGAGCAAAACAAACTTATTTTTCAACCATTAAACACGCGGAATCCAAATGTTTTCTTCTACCCTGAAATACACCGTCAGTTTTCGTGCCAAAACAAACAAATAATCACTTAAACGGTTCAAATAAACGGTTACGTGCTCATCTACAAAGCTGTTTTCTGCCAGTGCTACAGTTAGGCGTTCTGCCCTTCTGCACACACAACGGGCAATATGGCAGTAAGACACTACAGTATTTCCACCGGGTAAAACAAAATGTTTCAAAGGAGGTAAAGTTTCATTAATCAGGTCAATCTCCTCTTCCAATAAGGTAATATCGCGATCATGAAGATCAGGAATTTTCATTTTTGATTTTTCAGGGTCGGCAGCAAGCGATGCTCCAATGGTAAACAACCTATCCTGGATTTCTTTTAACAGTTGCTGATCATGCAGATCGATATCCTGGCACATTACTAAACCGATGTACGAATTTAACTCGTCAACAGTACCGTAAGTTTCAATACGTAAATGAGATTTTGGAACGCGGGTACCACCAATGAGTGATGTTTGCCCCTTATCGCCAGTTTTAGTGTAGATTTTCATACCCCCTGCCCCCTTAAGGGGAAATATTTTTTGAATCCTAAGTCCCCTTCAGGGGATTTAGGGGCTAATTAATTTTCTCCCAATCGCTACCGGTCTCTTTCAAAGCCTGCAAACGTGGGGATACATTTTTTATATCTGTATTTAAATAATCATTTTCGATCAAACCATCACGCATACGTACGATGCGGTGTGCATGCTGCGCAATATCCTCTTCGTGCGTTACCAAAATGATCGTATTTCCTTTACTGTGAATTTCTTCCAGCAGTCCCATAATTTCTACTGATGTTTTGGTATCCAGGTTACCAGTGGGCTCATCGGCCAGGATAATAGATGGATTATTGATCAATGCCCTCGCTACTGCAACACGCTGGCGCTGACCACCCGAAAGTTCGTTTGGTTTGTGATCCATACGGTTGCCCAGGCCAACATTCTCTAATGCTTTAGCTGCTCTTGCATCCCTGTCTTTTTTACTGGTTCCGGCATAAATTAAAGGCAGGGCAACATTATCTAAAGAAGTTGAACGTGGTAATAGGTTGAAAGTCTGGAAAACGAAACCGATTTCCTGGTTACGCACTTCTGCAAGTGCATCATCACTCATATGGCTTACATTGGTTCCGTTCAAAACATAAGTTCCGCTTGAAGGTGTATCTAAACAACCCAGAATATTCATCAGGGTAGATTTACCTGAACCTGATGGGCCCATCAATGCTACAAATTCACCTTTATAGATATCTAGTGAAACTGATTTTAGCGCATGAATAACTTCAGATCCAATAACATATTTACGGCCGATTTCTTTTATAGTGATGAGTGGTTTCTCCATGTCTTTTCTTTTTTAGACAAGCGTAAGGTGCAAGATGTTACAAGTGGATTAAAAATTAAGCTTAAATACAAATCTTACAGGTGCTGATCCATTATTTTTCGATAATCTTTGGAACCATAAAAAACTGATCTGTATGTTTTGCAGCGTTTTTTAATCCATCGGCTGTAGAAATTTCTTGTTTTACCACATCTTCCCGCCAAACATTTACCGATTCGTTCATATAAACCAATGGTTTCACTTCCGAAGTATCCAATTCATTTAACTTTTCCATAAACGACAAAATTTTGTTCATTTCAGGAATCAGCGTATCTACTTCCTTTTCATCAATATGAATCCGGGCCAGATCGGCTATTTTATGAATGGTTTTTGCGTCTAAATTCATATTATACTAACTTACTGTCTATCAATTTAAAAACCTTTTCTTTAAAAATTTCAGCATCCACATCGGCCAAAACTGAAGTATTTATAGGTTTATGGACGTAAATATCGCAAATTCCGGGCTTACTTCCATATTTGGCGCCATCATCCCAGTTAATTTTCCAAACATCGGTAATACTTACAGGCACCAGGGGGATATTTTTATCTATTGCCAAACGGAAGGGGCCATTTTTAAAATCGCCTAACTTTGGCGGATAATGGTCGTCAATTTTTCCTTCGGGGAAAATAACCAGGCTCATGCCTTTTTCTAAATTTTCGCCGGCTTTTTTAAATGCCTTAAAGGCAGAAATCTTGCTGTCGCGGTTAACGGCAATATCGATGGTTCTAAAAAAAATACCCAGTATAGGGTTATTCAATAATTCATCTTTGCCCATAAAATGGAATTTACCATGCCCCATGATGCAGAAAATCATAATGTCTAAATTAGAGGTATGGTTGGCGCAATAAATATATGTTTGCCTTGGATTGAGCTTTTCTTCATACCGGTAGCGAAAAAAAACTCCCGAAAACAGGCTACTTAAAAAACTATTCGCTTTACGGCAAAAATTAAGAATGCTGTAATATTTTTCATTACGTGAGGTAATGTAATAAAAGGGATAAAAGAGCGCGAAAAAAAACAGTATCCAGAATAAAAACCAAATCCGGTGTACTTGCCTTAGAATGTTGATCATAGATATATCAAAAATATAAAATAGTTTGAAATTTCAAACTAAGGGCTAAGATGGTGATGGGTAACCTTTTGATAAAAAGCAGAATACCTGGCCACCAAGAACCACTTTACAACAAAAAGGCTCTGTCTGGAGCTGCATAATCAATGGGAAAACCAAGGGTTAAGACATTTCCCCGCAAAGTATTTAGGTTAAAGCTCTGCGTATATTTGCGCAATCAGCGGGAAACTAAAGGCAAGACATGTTCCCGCAGATTTAAGATGATTACCGCAGATGACTTTATATTTCTTAAACACACTTTGTTCTTAAGCCTGATTGCAGTGAAAAGCCCGGAGCGCAGCGAGGACTTGCAACGGAAAGCAGGACTGCTGGCCGCCACATAGCATTGAACATTCACTTTCAAATAAAATACGCTGCATATATCGGCAGGAAACCATAAGAAAAGTCACTTTATACCAAAGATTTAAGATTACTAGATCGTCGCTCCGAACTTGTTTCAGTTTTTTTATAACACAGGATAGATGCTGAAATGAATTCAGCATGACGAAAGCTATCAAAAAAACTTTGTGTATATCTGCGCAATCAGCGGGAGAACATAAGCAAGGTATTTCCCCGCAGATTTAAGATGATTTCCGCAGATAAATTATATTTCTTAAACCCACTTTGTTTTCTAAGCCTGATTGCAGTGAAAAGCCCGGAGCGCAGCGAGGACTTGCAACGGAAAGCAGGACTGCTGACCGCCACATAGCACTGAACATTCACTTTCAAGTAAAAAACGCTGCGTATATCTGCGCAATCAGCGGGAAACCATAGCCAAGACATTTACCGGCAAATCAGACAATGCCTTCTAAAAAATTCTTGCCATGAAAATTAACCCGATTTGCCAATTGCTTGTATTTTATTTTTAATTTCGTGCCATTATGAAAGAAACAGTGGTGAGCGGCATCCGCTCAACAGGAAAATTACATTTAGGCAATTACTATGGCGCGGTTAAAAACTTCGTGCAAATGCAGAACGACTACAATTGCTATTTTTTTATTGCCGATCTACATTCTTTAACAACGCATCCTACCCCGGCCGATTTACATGGAAATATCAGGCATGTATTGGTTGAATACCTGGCAAGCGGAATCGATCCGGAAAACAGTACTATCTATATACAAAGCGATGTTCCGGAGATTGCGGAACTTTATTTATACCTGAACATGAACGCTTATATGGGCGAGCTTGAACGCAGTACATCTTTTAAAGACAAAGTGCGTGCTAACCCAGACAATGTTAATGCTGGCTTATTGACCTACCCGGTGCTAATGGCAGCTGATATTTTAATCCATAAGGCTACAAAAGTACCCGTAGGAAAAGACCAGGAGCAACATCTGGAAATGGCCCGTACGTTTGGAAACCGTTTCAACAGACTATACAATTCTGAATATTTCCCTGAACCTTATGCATTTAGCTACTCAGATAAACTGGTTAAAGTACCAGGTTTGGATGGTAAAGGCAAAATGGGCAAATCAGAAGGTGAAGCCAATGCGGTTTATTTATCAGACGATCCGGAAACGATCCGTAAAAAGGTAATGAAAGCAGTGAGTGATGGCGGTCCGACAGAAGAAAACCAGCCAAAACCGGAGCCGATCCAAAATCTTTTCGATTTAATGAAAGTGGTTTCGAGTGCAGATACACTTGCGCATTTTGAAGAGCTGTACAACAAAATGCAGATCCGCTATGGCGATTTCAAAAAACAACTGGCTGAAGATATGATTATCACCACCGCGCCTATGCGTGAACGTATTTTGGAAATTGCGAAAGATGATGCTTATTTAAGGCAAGTAGCTAAACATGGTGCATTAAAAGCCCGTGAAAGCGCACAAAAAACCATCAAAGAGGTTCGTAGTTTAATCGGGTTTAAAAGTTTTTAATAATTTTAATAGATTTGAGAAACTAGATATGAGACATTAGATTTGAGATAATTTCTCGATCTCCTATCTCACATCTCCAATCTCACATCATAGCTTAAGAAGATGCACATAGCAATTGTAGGAAATATAGGTGCCGGTAAAACCACTTTAACCGGTTTATTGGCTAAAAATTACGGATGGGAAGCTTTATATGAGGCCGTGGATAACAATCCGTATCTGGAAGATTTTTATAGCGATATGAAACGCTGGAGCTTTAATCTTCAGATTTATTTCCTGAACAGCCGTTTTCAGCAGATTACGGATATTGAAGTAAATAAACGTAATGTAATACAGGACAGGACCATTTATGAAGATGCACATATCTTTGCCGAAAATCTGCACGATATGGCTCTAATGACCACCCGCGATCATGATAACTACCGTGCCATTTTTGACAACATTACTTCTTTTATTAAACCACCCGATTTATTGGTCTATTTGCGCGCTTCGGTACCTACATTGGTTAACAATATCCAGCGCCGCGGACGTGAATATGAAGCGGGCATCCGTATCGACTACCTTTCTAAACTGAACGAAAAATACGAAGCCTGGATAAAAGGTTACAACCTGGGTAAATTACTGATTTTAGATAAAGACAAGCTGGATTTTACCAATAATCCAGAAGATTTAGGTACAGTGATCCAGTCTATTGAGGCAGAAATAAACGGATTATTTTAATCCACTTGCTTTTAATGAAGAAGTGAATCTGTAGTAAACGGTTTAATTTTAATGCGATAAATATGGAAATAGATTTTAAGCATGAAAACCAGAAAACTAGAAATAGATGAGCGATAAAAAATCAAATTCTGCTTTACGTAATCTAAAAATCATTGGAATTATTCCTGCACGTTATGACTCTACCCGCTTTCCGGGCAAGCCTTTAGTTGATATTGCAGGAAAAACCATGATCCAGAGGGTTTATGAGCAGGCATCAAAAGCTAAAAGTTTATCCAAAGTAGTTGTGGCTACTGATGACGTGCGCATTGCTGATGATGTAAAGCGCTTTGGTGGAGAATTTATCCTTACTTCAACTGATCATCAGAGCGGAACCGACAGGTGCGCCGAAGTAATTAAAAACTTACCCGGATATGATATTGCGATCAATATCCAGGGCGACGAACCTTTTATCGAACCCGTACAGATAGAATTATTGGTAAGTTGCTTTACCGAGGAAAAAGTACAACTGGCCACTTTGATTAAACCGATACAAAGTCAGGAAAGTGTCCATAATCCCAATAGCCCGAAAGTGGTAATTGATGTTAATGGTCGGGCCATGTATTTTAGCCGGAGTCCTATCCCATTTATCAGAAATGGCGAACCGGGTATATGGGCAGAAAAGCACCAGTTTTACAAACACATCGGTATTTATGGTTACCGTACCGAATCGTTAAAAGCCATTACCCAGCTTCCGCCCTCTTCTTTAGAAATTGCCGAAAGCCTGGAGCAGCTTCGCTGGATCGAAAATGGATTTTATATCCAAACAAAGGTAACTGACTTAGAAACAGTAGCTATAGATACACCAGAAGACTTATTGAAGCTAAATAAATTGCTTAAAGCTTTGAAACCAGAGTAAATTCTTCAATATTGGTTATAAGTTTAGCGTTTAGAGGTTAGCACTACGCTCTAAACACTAAACTCTATCTAATCACCAGCTCCATCTGAATATTACATCGCGTGTACGGTGTGGGCTTACCTGCCACTTTTTGAAAGCCTAACTTGTGGTAAAGATTTATTGCCGGTTTCAAGATGGTATTACTTTCTAAATAAATTTTAGATGCACCTAATGACCTCGCTTTTTCAATAATGGCACTTGCTAATAAAAACCCTACATTTTTTCCCTGGGCTTTTGGCGATACCGCCATTTTGGCCAGTTCAAAATCATATTCACCATCATTCATCTTAATTAGTGCACAAACGCCTAAGGGTTCACCTTCATAGCGTGCGATTAATATTAAACCTCCTTTATCTAAAATATAGCCCTGTGGATTATCCAAAGCTTTATAATCAGATTCTTCCATGGTAAAATATTTTGAAATCCATTCTACATTTAGCGACCTGAATATTTCTTGGTATTTTGGCTGGTAATCTACAATTTCGACCTTTAAACTATCTCTTTCTTTCTTCTTTTCGATTACCCTTCTCAATAAGTTTTTTTGCTCCAATAAAAACTCCCACTCACCTATCGCTTCCCAAAGTTTGTTTTGCGTCTGTGCCGAAATTTCTTCAATGGCGGCATTTACATCCACTAACTGGTCTTTTATTTTTTCAGAAATTTCTACTCCTTTTTTTGAAAGGCTCACTACATTTCTGCGTCCGTCGGCCTTGTCTTTATTTTCTTTAATGTAACCTTTTCTCAGCATTTCGCTAATGATTTTGCTTACCGATGGATGAGAATGGCCAATATCTTTAGCCAGTTCAGTAATTGTTTTTTCCCCGCCCTGGGCCAGAGTATAAAATACAGGAAACCACTTAGGCTGCATATCTATATTATATAACTTATAAATCTGTGCAGCATCTTCAGTTACCTTATCAGTAAGCATTCTTAACCTGCTTCCTATAGCTACTTTACCGGTTTCTTCGAAAAAGTTCATAATAAAATTAATTACGTAATCAATTACACAAATATAAGAACTAACATGGAACCTGCAACATTTTTAATTGCAGGATTAGAATTTTCATCTTATATAAAAAGAACCATAAAATTTGTAGTTTTGAATATGAGAAATATACTGCTCTTCTTTACTACCTGTCTATTTGCGCTTGTTGCCTGTAATCCGAAAGGCAAAAAAGAAACCCACGCTATTGATTTTAAAAATGTTAACCAGCGCGTAGCTAAATCTTTTTCTGATTTAAAACGATTGGATACTTTTAAAATCGAACTTACCGGTAGAAAACCTGAAGAAATGGTATTAAATTTCACGATCAAAAATGCAGATGGAAAAGAAATATACAATACTAAAATAAAAGGCACTGAGTTATTAGGCAGTACCGATCCCAATATCGATTTAACAAAAGAGAAAGACCAGATTGTTTTCATAAAAACCATTGCTGATGATTTTTTTAGTGATGAAAACTTTCTGGAACCTGCCGTAATGCCCGAAGATAAGGCAGATAATTACGTTCCTGACAAAGCACTTTACGAAGAATTGAAAAAATCAGGTTTAAATGGTTTCAAATATCGCTTAGGTAAAGAAAACAACATTTACATTGCCTGGAGCGAAAAAGAACAGAAAGTGAAGATTTATTATAACTGCTGTTAATGTAGTTAGGTACTTCACAATTCGTATCTGTCTAAACTTTATATATATCTTTTGACCAAAATGATTTAAGTCAAGAAATCTATTAATATATTCCTAATAGGTGTTAAGTACACCTATTAGGTCTTAGAAAAACTCTTCTTTTCCTTAGTGTAACCTTTACATTTGCTCTCAGATTCTATTATGGGTAAAGCCTGATAATAAAATTAAAAAATGTCTATTCCTGTCTAATATTATCATGCGAGCCGATTAACAGTTGGTTCAAGGGTATTTTATTGATTACATTAATGAAACATCTTCAGTTTGTATGGATATTTATTTTATCCTTAACTGCATTAAATACGTATGCGCAATCAACAACATATACGGGTTGCGTAATTTACGCTCATAATACGGGCCTGCCCCGCACAGAGTTCCCCATATATACTCAGGTAGCCGGAGGATCAGGAAGTTGTAATGGTTATGCAGTAACTTACTACAGCAGCACAACCAGTTCTAAAACCTTAGATAGTTATTGCTCCATTACACCACCATTAGCTAATGCTGCAAGTGAACCTGGAGCAAACGGAGATCCGAATTATAGAAATTGCTCAATGAATGGCCAATGCGGAATAATCAGGACAATTACCGTTACAGAATGTCCAATTGACGATTCGGCAATAATGTTATTTGCCGCATGTACAGTTTTAGCTTTAGGTTTTATAAAAATGCCCATAAAATTTGGGATTTAAGATGCTAAAATGACTTTTTGATTCCTAAATAAACAGTAAACCATTGTATGTTCAGTTATTACATGTAATTTAAGTACTTAAGTCGCAATAGTGCACTTCTCCAAAGTATGTATGCATGAAAAAAACTGAATTTATTGCAAGCCGGTTAAGCGCCGTTTTATTGGATGGCTACTGGATTGCCAACACCAATTATAAAGATCAACTGGAAAACATCAGCTGGGAACAGGCCATCCACCAGGTGGCAGATCTAAATACCATTGCCGCCCTAACCTTCCATATTAATTATTATTTATCAGGCCTTTTACAAGTATTCAGGGGCGGGCCATTAACCATCAAAGATCAATATAGCTTTGATTTACCTCCCCTCCGCTCAGCCCATGACTGGAAGCAGCTGACTGCAAGTTTTCTGGCCAATTCAGCAGACTTTGTTCAGGAGGTGGTACAAATGCCCGAAGAGCAGCTCGATGAAGTCTTTGTAGATGTAAAATATGGTTCATATCTCCGCAATATAGAAGCCGTAATTGAACACAGTTATTACCATTTGGGACAGATTGTATTGATTAGGAAATTAATTGGGCAATCAAGCGGAGGTGTAGCACAATAATTTTGGCACATTAAAAAATATTGTAAGTATTTTAGATAAACTAATAAAATAGTTGTACTTTCACGGTCGATAACCAAACAACTGATTACTAACGTTTCTCTATAATGCTCAAAAATCTCCTCGCCGTTTTTATTTTTTCGGCATTGTTTCTCCCTGCCCTGGCCCAAAAAGCCAGCATTAAAGGTATAGTAGTTGATACAGTAGAAAAAAAGAACCTGGCCAATAGTTCCGTCCTGCTCATTAATAACAAAGATTCTATCCTGATTAAGGATGTCAGGGCAAAAGCCAATGGCGAATTTGAATTGTCGGGCTTGAAAAAAGGCACCTACACGCTGGTGATCACCTACCCCAAAATGGCCGATTATATCCGCGATATCCAGCTTTCTGATTCCAGCCGGTTTAACCTTGGTAAAATCCCGATGGATAGTAAAGCCACACTGTTAAATGAAGTTGTAATTAAAGCACAAAAACAAGCCATTAGCATGAAAGGTGATACCATAACCTACCAGGCAGACAGCTTTGCAGTAAAGCCACATGCTAACCTGCAGGATCTGTTAAGGCGATTACCTGGAATTGAGGTTGATAAAGATGGTGCAATAAAAGCAGGTGGCAAAGATGTAAATACGCTATTGGTTGATGGGGAAGAATTTTTTGGCGACGATCCGCTTCTGGCTCAGAAATACCTGAAAGCCAATGCCGTTAGTGAAGTCCAGGTTTACGACAAAAAAACAAAGACAGAAGAGCTATCGGGCATTAAAGAAGGCGAATCCAAGGAAAAGGTAATGAATATCAAGCTCAAGGAAAACGCTAAAAACGGTTACCTGAGCACGCTCGATGCCAATAGTGACCTTAAGCACTACAAGAATATGGGTGGCATGGCTGGTGTGTACAAAAATAAGTTAAAAGCGGCAGTATTTGGTTCTAACTCCAATACCAATCAGGATTCGAAGGCAAGTGCCGCCATGAGCAAGCTTAAAGGCAATGATTATGATGTAATTGAAGTTGGCGATGACGGCAGTACGGTAATGATCAGTTATAGCAGTGGCCGTGATGAGGACGATTTTTCACCCTCAAGCGGATTACCTGATGTAACAGGATATGGGGCACATTTTTCTAATAAATGGAACGAAAACAAAGTTGGTTTAAAGCTTAATTATAAAGGCAGCGACAGAAACATATTAGACCGCACAACATCAAAAAACCAATCGTTACTGCCCAATGGAACGAATTTCTTTAGCGAAAGCATGTCGAACAGCGAAACCCGAAATACCGGACAAAGTTTAAAAGGAAGTGTTGACATTAAATTAGATTCACTTTCCACTTTGAAAATTTCGTTTGCGGGTAGTAAGCGTAAAAACAGCAGCCAATATATGAGTACAAATGAAACTAAAAATGGTGAAGGGATATTTGTTAATAATAGTAATCAATCTAATGATAGCAATGGCGACAATGACCTGTTTAACGGAAATATTAATTACTCCAAAAAGTTTGTAAAAAAAGGGAGAACACTCTCCATTGATTTACAGCCTGAAACCAAAAGCAGCACCAGTTTGGGCAACAGTTTGAGTGTTACTCATTATTATGATGCTAATGGAGCGATTAACCAGACCATTAACCAAGATTTCCTTAACGACAACTCTGGCCGTGAAAGCTCTCTTGGAACCAGAATATCTTATACTGAACCATTAGGCAAACAGTTTTCGCTACAAACTGCTTACAGTTTTAAAACCGTAATATCCAATAGCCATAAACTGGTCTTCGATAAATCATTAAATAACAGGCGAATCGATTCGCTGAGCAATAATTTCGATTTTAATAATTTTTCGAATATAGGTAAGGTGGTATTGCAATACAGGGCAAAGAAATTTACCCTATCTGGTGGTGCAGAAGCTACCGCAACAACATTCGAGCTGAATGATTTAGACCGCGACAACAAATTTAACCGCAACTATTTAAACTGGGCACCGCAGAGCAATCTTAATTATAAACTTGGTAGAAATACAAGTGCATCCTTAAGCTATAGCGGATATACCCGGCAACCCAGCTTAGACCAATTACAGCCCATCAGACAAATAAACAACCCACTTTATGAAGTTAAAGGTAATCCAAATTTAAAACCATCGTTTAACAATAATTTCAGCTTTAATTTTAATACTTACCAGCAAAAATCGCAGATGTATGCCTATATATATGGAGGCTATGGCTTTACCAAAAATGCTGTTGTAAACACCAGAACGGTTGATGAGGTGAACAAAACCACAAGCAGTTATATCAATTTAAATGGCAACAATAACTTTTACACAGGTGTAAGCTTCAATAAAGGCTTTAGTAAAATTCATTTTAATGCAGGAATAAATGCCAGTTTCAACCATTCCAACTCAGTATCAATCTTAAACAGTAAGTTGAATGAGAATGTAAATAACAGTATTAATATACGCCCCCGGTTTAGCTATTATAGCGATAAAGTTCAGGTACAGTATAATCCATCAATTACTTTTTCAAATAGCCAATCATCAATTGGTTCTATTAATAATGGCAAAAACTTTTACCACAACCACGATATTTCTGGCAATATAAGACTCCCTTATAATACCGAATTTAATACCTCCATATCATTATCGTACCAGCCTGCCAACGCTTCTTTTAGCAATCCTGTAAACATTGCAATATGGAATGCTTATTTATCAAAAAAGATGCTTAAAGCACAAGAGTTAGAATTAAAAGTATCAATTTCTGATATTTTGGCCGAAAAAAATGGCTATAACCGTTATGTTGGCGGCAATAATATTAGTGAATCCACCAATAGCTTTATACCACGATATGTTCTAATCGGACTTACCTATAATTTAACGGGAAACTTTATTAAACAAGACAAAAAATAACAGAAGATGAAACATTTAGGATTAACAATAATGCTGTTTTTTGCGGTTACAATAATAAAAGCACAAACTGTTTTCATCAAAAGTGCTAAAATAACTTTCGAGAAAAAGATAAACCAAAAGCAACAACTCGCATCTAACACCTGGATATCAGACGATGCGAAAGATAAAATGAGTAAATACAGGATATCTAACTGGGATTATAATTTTAACGATAGCACATCCATTTACAAAATCAAACCAAAAGAAACCTTAAACGACAATAATTTCATCTTTATTGCAGGTGAGAATACGAATGAGCTATATACTGACTTTGGTAAAAAAACAAGGGTAATAAGAAAACCAATAAGTGGCGAAGATTTTATTTTAAAAGACACCATCCCACACCTCCGTTGGAAAATCATGAACGATGTACGCCAAATTGCAGGTTACGAATGCCGTAAAGCCATAACAGTAATAAACGATTCTGTTACTGTAGTGGCTTTTTATACCGATGAGATTTTATTAAAAGGTGGTCCGGAAGGGTTTACCGGTTTACCAGGTATGATATTGGGTTTGGCCATCCCCCGTTATAACACCACCTGGTTTGCCACTAAGGTTGAAGCGAAAAATGTTCCCATCTTAAACATTGCTCCCCCAGCAAAAGGAAAAAGAACGGATACGGAAAAAGATTTCAAAAAAATGCTCGACCTTTATACGCGTTACGATGATAAAAAGAACCCCAGAAAGATAGAAGACATTAAAAAAGAACTTTATACCCTGATCCTTTAAGCGGTATTTTTCCTTAAAACAGTCAATATCAGAAACATAATCCAATTAAAAAATATTCGAACAAGTATCTTAAACGAGCGATATTTTTTTGTATCTTTGTATCCCGTACAAAAACAATTAAACAGGCCGAAAAAGCTTGCTTAATTTCACAAATTATCAATCATGACAAAGTATATTTTTGTTACGGGCGGTGTTACTTCCTCTTTAGGTAAGGGCATCATTTCCGCATCTTTAGCTAAACTTTTACAGGCACGTGGCTACCGTGTAACCATTCAAAAATTCGATCCGTACATTAATATCGATCCAGGAACTTTAAATCCATACGAACATGGCGAGTGCTTTGTAACCGAAGATGGAGCTGAAACCGACCTGGACCTTGGTCATTATGAGCGTTTCCTTAACGTTCCAACTTCACAGGCAAATAACATTACCACCGGCCGTATTTACCAAAACGTAATTAACAAAGAGCGTAAAGGCGAATATCTGGGCAAAACGGTACAGGTTGTGCCACACATTACCGATGAGATTAAACGCAACATGCGTATTTTGGGCGAAAGCGGCGAATACGATATTGTGATTACTGAACTTGGCGGAACAGTTGGCGATATTGAATCTTTACCCTTTATAGAAGCTGTTCGTCAGTTTAAATGGGAAGAAGGCAGTACCAACGCCATTGTAATTCACTTAACATTGGTTCCTTATTTAGCCGCTGCAGGTGAGTTAAAAACCAAACCAACACAACACTCTGTTAAAGCCTTATTGGAATACGGAATACAGCCAGATATATTGGTTTGCCGTACCGAACACCACTTAAGTTCGGACTTAAGAAAAAAAATTGCATTATTCTGTAACGTTAACATCAATGCGGTAATCGAATCGATGGATGCATCTACTATTTACGATGTGCCATTGCTGATGTTAAAAGAACAACTGGATAAAACTGTTTTATCGAAATTAAAACTGCCTACCAAAAACGATCCGGACATGGAAAGCTGGAAAGATTTCTTAGGCCGTTTAAAAAACCCTACTGCCGAAGTAAACATTGGCCTTATTGGTAAATACGTAGAGTTGCCAGATGCCTATAAATCAATTATCGAATCTTTTGTACACGCAGGTTCGAAAAATGAATGTAAGGTTAAGGTAGAATATATCCACTCTGAAGGTATTTTCCCAGATAACGTAAAAGAGAAATTAGGCCATTTACAAGGTGTACTGGTTGCTCCGGGTTTTGGTAGCCGCGGTATTGAAGGTAAAATTGACGCCATTAAATATGTACGTGAGAACAATGTTCCTTTCTTTGGGATCTGCCTTGGTATGCAATGTGCTGTTATCGAATTTGGCCGTAATGTTTTGGGCTTAAAAGATGCACATACCACAGAAATTGAAGAAAATTCGGCAAATCCCGTAATTAATATGATGGAAGAGCAGAAAAAAGTAACCAATAAGGGTGGTACCATGCGTTTAGGTTCTTACCCTTGCGATATTAAAAAAGGAACCAAGGCTTTTTCTATTTACGGAAAATCGCATATCAATGAGCGCCACCGTCACCGTTACGAATTTAACAACGCTTATTTAAAGCAATATGAAAATGCCGGCATGATTGCCTCGGGTATGAATCCACAGACCAATTTAGTGGAAATTATAGAGCTTAAAAACCATCCTTTTTTTGTTGGCGGACAATTTCACCCAGAATTAAAATCAACAGTTGCTAATCCTCACCCACTTTTTGTTAAATTTGTCGCCGCTGCAATGGAGTTTGCGAAAAAGAAAACGAATTAAAAGCAGTATTAAACATAAATAATGGATAGAAATACCTTTACAGGACTGTTCCTGATCATGATTATTTTGGCAGGATCGTTCTACTTTTTTAGGCCTAGTGAGGCTGAAATTAAAAAAGCCAAAGAAACAGAACGCCTAGATTCTTTGAAAAAAGCCGGAGTAACACCCGTAGAGAAAGACACCACTAAAGCTGCTGCAATTGCCAGTTCAGCTGTCGATTCTTCAGCTCTAAAAGGCCCTTTTGGTACTGCTTTAACAGGAACTGAAGCCAATACTGTTTTAGAAAACGAAAATTTATTGATTACCTTAAGCAATAAAGGTGGTAAAATTACTTCAGTAGAAGTTAAAGGACAGAAAACCTTTTCTGGCAAACCGCTAATTTTATTTGCAGGCAGCGAGAACAAGTTTGGTTTAAATTTAAATGCAGCCGGTAAAGTAATTAATACCAACGATTTATATTTTACACCAACCAAAACCGGCAACACGGTTACCATGCGTGCCAACTATGGCGCCAATGCTTATGTAGAATATGTTTACGATCTAAAACCTTTGAGCAACAAAGTAGCTTTTAATGTAAATTTAGTTGGTTTACAACAGGTAATTGCAGGAAATAGCATTGGCTTAAACTGGTCGACCGTTCTATTACAGCAAGAAAAATCAATCGAAAGTGAGCACCGTTATTCTGCACCATACTATAAATACCTGGATGGCGATGTTAACCACTTAAGTGTTGCTAAGGATGAAAAAGAAGAGTTATCGAAAGGTAAAATCCAGTGGTTCTCTTTCAAACAGCACTTTTTCTCGGCTTCTTTAATTTCTAAACAGGCTTTCGAAAAAGGTAGCTTAGAAGTTAAAATTCCAACGGCTCCGGGCCAGGTGAAATTTTACGATGCCAACATGCAGCTGCCTTATACACATACTGCAAACCAGGCTTATGAAATGGAATTCTATTTCGGTACCAATAAGTTTTCTACTTTAAAAGCACAGGGCTACGATTTAGAAAAACAGGTAGATTTAGGTTACTGGCCATTAAAATACATTAACCGTTTCATTGTACTGCCTGTATTTAACTTTTTAAACAGCTTTAACTGGAACTACGGTTTAATCATCCTGGTACTAACCATCTTATTAAAACTTGCTTTATCGCCACTTACCTACAAGTCGTATTTATCTATGGCTAAAATGAGGGTTTTAAAGCCAGAAATGGACGAAATTAAAGCAAAAGTAGGTGAAGATAACCCTACATTGGTTCAGCAGGAATATTTAAAATTATACAAGAAAGCTGGCGTAAATCCATTAGGAGGATGTTTACCAATGGTATTACAATTGCCTTTGGTTATGGCCTTTTTCTTCTTCTTCCCTAACCTCTTCGAGCTACGTGGAGAGAGTTTCCTTTGGATGAAAGATTTATCAACTTACGATGAATTTATCAGGTTTGGGGTTAAAATTCCATTCATTGGTGATCACTTGAGTTTAATGTGTGTATTGATGACCGTTTCGACCCTGATCATGACTTATTTCAATAACCAGGTTTCGGGCGCTACCGGTCAGATGAAATATATCGGTTATATCATGCCAATCATTTTCTTAGGGGTATTAAATAGCTATCCGGCCGGATTGAACTATTATTACTTCTTAGCCAACTTAATGACTTTCGGACAGCAGTTTCTGATCCGTAAAATGGTTGATGACGAGAAAATCCACGCTTTAATTCAGCAGAATAAAGCCAGACCAGTTGACGAGAAAAAGAAAAAATCTAAATTTCAACAACGGTTAGACGATTATATGCGTCAGCAACAGCAACAAGCTAAAAAGTAATTTTGCTTTTAAATGATAGAATCCCCGGTTACTTAATTGACCGGGGATTTTTAGTTTAGGGAGCCTGGAGTAAAATAGACAGCTGCCATCTCTACTGAAGCGCAGTCCCAACGTTAAGTCAGGATAGAGATCCATTAAAATAGATTTAGCTTCGCTGAGCCTGCTGATTCCCGACCTCATTGCACTTCGCTCGAATTTGACGGCATTGTCGGGAGTATGATATTCTTTAAAAAATCACGATAAAACGCTTATAATTGTAATATTTGGCGTACAAGCTTCCGAATAAGCCAAAAAATTCCAATTTTAGGTGATTAAATCTGAACCAACAAATTACTTAACATTTCAAAATGCAAAAGAGACTAACAATTATTCTGTTTTTCGTTGTCAGCTTTGCCTACGCACAAAAGAAACCATTAGATCATACAGTATATGATACCTGGGAATCGGTAGGTGCAAAGCAATTATCAAATAACGGTGTTTGGGCCATGTACAGCATCCTGCAGCAAGAAGGCGATGCACAACTTTACCTTAGCAATATCAAAACCAATGCAAAATTGAATATTCCTAGAGGGATGAATGCGCAGTTCAGCAACGACTCTAAATTTGCGGCATTTAATATCCGTCCTTTGAATAAAGATTTACGTCAGGCTAAAATAAAAAAGAAAAAAGCCGATGAATTGCCAAAAGATTCGTTGGGTATTGCCAATCTTACTACCAATTCGGTTACTAAGGTAGCAAGGGTAAAATCTTTTAAATTCCCGGAGGAAGGTTCAGGTTTTATTGCCTATTTAACTGAAAAACCCGATACGGCAAAAAAAGCCACAAAACCTGCCGAGAAAAAAGACAGTGAATCTGATTTTGCAGATGATGAACCTGCCGCAAAAAATAAAACTGAAGAAGGAACCGATCTGGTTGTCAGAAACCTTTTAGCCGGTACTGAAAAAACCTATAAATTCGTAACCGATTATTATTTCAGTAAAGATGGTAAACAACTGGTTTTTGCCTGCAGCGGTTCTAAAAAAGATAAAACTGCGCCTCAGGGTGTATTTTTATTAAATACGGATAAAGGCATGCTTAAAACCCTGATCAAAGGCAAAGGAAGTTTCAAAAACTTCACGTTTGATGAGGAAAGTGAGCATTTGGCCTTTGTAGGTGAGCAAAGCCCTGAGAAACAGGAAATAAAAGATTATAACATTTATTATAATTCACTAACGCTTGATACGGCACAGATTTTAGTTGATTTTGATATGCCGGGCTTGCCTGCAAAATGGTCGGTTAATGGCGATGGAAAAATTACTTTCAGCAAAGATGGCAAGAAATTATTTTTTGGCATCTCTCCCATTAAAAAGCCAAAAGATACCACAATCGTAGATTTCGAAGTGGCAAAGGTTGATGTCTGGAACTACAAAGATGATTATTTACAGCCCATGCAGCTTAAAAATGCGGATAGAGACAGTAAAAAAAGCTATTTATCTGTTATAGACGTGTACAGCAGCGATCCCAAGGTAATTCCATTAACAGATTTAAAACTACCTGATGCCAATCTGATTGCTGAAGGCGATGCAAATTTAGTGTTGGCATCTACAGACTTTGGCCGTAGGATCGAATCGCAATGGAGCGGTTCTACTACTAAAGATTATTATTTGGTGGATACTAAAAATGGTCAGAAAAAGAAAATCATTGAAAATTTAAGCGGTTATGCCATGGCTTCTCCGGGAGGCAACTATATTTTGTATTTTGATAGAAAGGCAGGTAGCTGGAATACTTACAGCGTAAGCACAGGCAAAGTGACTGTACTTACAGCCGGGTTAACAGAAAAATTTGTCGACGAAGAAAACGATGTACCAGATTTACCTTCTGCTTATGGTTTAGCTACCTGGACTGAGGGCGATAAAGCGGTATTAATTTACGATAAATACGATATCTGGTCGTTTTCTCCTGATGGAAAAACCGCGCCAAAAAACATTACCGCAGGTTTCGGAAGGGCCAACAACCTTACCTTCCGCTACGAAAGGGTTCAGCCAGAAAACAGGTTTGAGCGCAATGCCGACAGCAAATTTGTAAAATCGAACGAACTGGTTTGGTTAGATGGTTTTAATAACATTACCAAAGAAAATGGTTTTTACCGTACCAATGTAGGCTCAGTTAAAGCGCCAGAACTGGTGGTAATGGCCAAGTTTAAATACTCGAACCTGGTTAAGGCCAAAGATGCCGATGTTTACATTTATGACAAGGCGAATTATGTACAATCGCCAAACGTTTATGTTACCACAGATTTTAAAACAGAAACCAAATTAAGCAATACCAATCCTCAACAACAGAATTATAACTGGGGAACTGCCGAACTGGTAAAATGGACTACTCCAAAGGGTTATAAAGCGGAGGGTATTTTATACAAACCTGAAAATTTCGATCCGAATAAGAAATACCCGATGATTGCCTATTTCTATGAGAAACTTACTGATGGTTTATACACTTACCAGGCACCTGCTCCTACTCCATCACGTTTAAATATCTCTTATTTTGTAAGTAACGGTTATTTGGTTTTCGCACCAGATATTAGCTATGAAGTTGGTCATCCGGGTAAATCTGCAGTTGAATTCATCAATTCCGGCGTAGAAAACCTGAAGAAAAACAGCTGGGTTGATGGTACTAAAATCGGTATCCAGGGTCAAAGCTGGGGTGGTTACCAGGTGGCTTATCTGATTACTCAAAACAACATGTATGCAGCAGCATGGGCAGGTGCACCAGTTGCCAATATGACTTCTGCATATGGCGGTATCCGCTGGGAAACCGGTATGAACCGTCAGTTCCAGTATGAAAAAACGCAAAGCCGTATCGGTGCTACCCTTTGGGAAAAACCTGAGTTATACATCGAAAACTCTCCTTTGTTTATGTTCCCGAAAGTAAATACACCGGTAGTAGTAATGGCAAACGACGCTGATGGTGCAGTGCCATGGTACCAGGGTATAGAAATGTTTACCGCCCTGCGTCGTTTGGGCAAACCGGTTTGGATGTTAAACTATAACGGTGAAGCACACAACCTCGTTCAACGCCAAAACCGTAAGGATATCCAGATCCGCGAACAGCAGTTCTTCGATTATTATTTAAAAGGGGCAAAAGCACCCGTTTGGATGACAAGCGGAATACCTGCAACCGAAAAAGGAAAAACCTGGGGCTTTGAATTAACTGATGAGAAACCTTAGTTGGGTTTTAGAGGTTAGCGTTAGTGGCTTAGCGCTGATAATACCATAAGCGATACTTCAAAGCTGACAACTAAAATTCAAATCCATGGAACAAGCAACATAATTGCTTTGTACCATGGATTTTTTTGTTCAATAAATAAATTTAATTTCATTAACATATATAATCATAACCTTAACGCTAAACACTAACCTCCTAAACCAACACTATGAACTTTCGGTTAAAAAAGTTATTTTCACGCATCAAAAAAAACAAACAAACTAAATGGCATTAAGCAGGATATGGTCGGGATTTATTATAGTAGCTATTGTTGTAGCTTGTATTAAATGCTTTTTTTTCGGGCAAAGCGACATTTTTAACTGGATGGTAATCGGGAAATCCGATGATCCGGCAAACCCGCTTAAACTGGACGGGATTATTCAAACCTGTTCCATTGCCGTAAAACTTTGTATCGAGCTGGTTGGTACGCTGGCGTTGTTTATGGGTTTTATGTCTATTGCAGAAAAAGCAGGTGGCATCCGTTTGTTGTCGAGGATTATCAGTCCTTTCTTTTCAAAGCTTTTTCCCGAAGTGCCAAAAGGCCACCCTTCTATGGGCCACATGATCATGAACTTTTCGGCAAATTTGTTGGGTTTAGATAATGCTGCCACTCCTTTTGGCATCAAGGCAATGGAAAGTTTACAGGAATTGAATCCAAACAAAGATGTAGCCAGCAATTCGCAGATTATGTTTTTATGCCTTCATGCCGCGGGTTTGTGTTTAATCCCGGTAAGCGTAATTGCCATTCGCTCTACTCAGAACGCACAAGATCCTACCGATATATTTATTCCCTGTATGATCGTAACCTTTGTAGGTACTATGGCGGCCATGCTGATTGTTTCTTTTAAGCAGAAAATAAATCTTCTGCAACCTGTAATATTAACCTGGGTTCTGGGAATTTCGGCTGTAATTGCCGCAATTGTGTGGTATGTAAGTCGCTTAAATACTGCAGGCGTTACTTCTTTTTCGGGTTTGCTTAGCGGCGGACTTATTTTACTGATCTTTTTACTCATCGTTCTTGGTGCGCTATATAAGAAAATAGACATCTTTGATTCTTTTGTTGAAGGAGCCAAAGGCGGATTTGAAACGGCAATTAAAATTATCCCTTATTTAGTTGGGATTCTGGTTGCCGTATGCATGTTGAGAACCAGCGGAACGTTTGACGTCATTATGAATGGGATTAAACACGTCTTTATTTTTTTAGGCGCAGATACCCGTTTTGTTGATGCACTGCCTACTGCGCTGATCAGGCCATTGAGTGGCGGAGCTGCCAGGGGCATGATGGTGAGTACCATGATTGCCAACGGACCAGATTCATTTGCGAGCAGATTGTCTGGTGTGTTCCAGGGAGCATCTGATACCACTTTTTATGTAGTAGCCGTTTATTTTGGGGCTGTTGGCATCAGGAATACCCGTTATGCAATTGGTTCAATGCTATTGGCAGATTTGATAGGTGTAATCACTGCGATAAGCATGGCTTACCTCTTTTGGCCAGGATTAAAATAACAGCAAAAAAATCTCCATTTGAACGAATCCAAATGGAGATTTTTTTTTTATGAGCATTATATAAATGTGCAATAAATTACGAAACCGGAAGGGAAATCCTGCTGATGATTTCGTCAATAGCATCCGGATCTATCGCTGCATTTTTTGAAGCACACCATTTTTTACTTTTGTTATCCAACCAGATACAAAAAGAATGGTAACCATCTAAAACAACAGCATAGGTTTCATGAAAATCATCTTGGATACGCATGCAAAATCCCTTAAAAATTTTGCCTCTCACTATGAATTGCAGGGTTGAATAATTTTCTAACATGGCTCATTATACTTTTGGTTAATCTACAACAAATTATAAATGAGAATGTTTCGTTAATTTAAAGGAATTAATAATTAATTCTTAAACAATGTAATACCGCTTAACCTATGTTTAACATGTTGGAGTAGCCTTTAGCTATTAAACGTTTTTTTGAAGGTAAATATATTTCACACTGAAGATTTAATATCGTGCGGCCTCTTTTAACAATTGAAGTTTCAGCAAGCACTTCATCACCTTCACTTGCTGTTGCAAAATAATCGATATAATTACTTACAGTTGTATAACGTTCATTTAATCCCATGGTAAAAACCGTAGCACCAATCAGGTCGTCAATAATTCCTGCGGTTACACCGCCGTGTAAAATCTGGTAGGGATTGGTCATTTCTTTACGAATGGTATACTTACAAACCAAAACACCATGTTCTGCCCTGACCAATACCGGGGCTAGCCAGTTCATAAAATTTGATGGCGAATTGGTGATGACTTTGCCGATTGATTGCCTTAAAAAATTGAGGCGCTGTTCGCTTAAAGATAACTCCATGTAGATGTAATTAATGTAAGATGGATGAGGTAAAAGTAAGGAAAATGGTTTATAATGTTTAGGGTTTAGGGTTTAGGGTTTAGGGTTTAGGGTTTAGGGTTTAGGGTTTAGGGTTTAGGGTTTAGGGTTTAGGGTTTAGGGATAGAAAGGCTGAGCGCTGAAAGGTTTAATGAAATGGAATAATATAAGATGTATAATGTAATCATGTAAGAGGGATGATGGAGGTATTATTTGGCTATTTACAGTCTCACATTTTCCATCATCCATTTTCCATCTTAGCTGTTCCATCTCATCTATTCCCCCATCCCTTTTCCATCTCACCTTTTCCATCTTCCATATTCCATCCTACATATGTTCTATTCTAAATCGGTACAATCACTTTGAAGCTAAAATTTCTGCCCATGTTATAAATTCCTGAACGGCCATTTGGCGATTGGTTATAATATTCGAAATATTTAAGCCTGTTCAAATTAGACTGGTACGCCACGTTGAAAATATTATCTGCCTGCAGAAAAATATCGCAGAATGTTTTTCCTTTCCTGGATCTCAAGGTTGAACCGATGCCACCGTTAACCAGTGTATAACCGGCTGTAAAAGTCTCGGTATTATCTAAAGCATAAAACTTATCCTGATCGCCAAAAAAGGCCGCATCGATTTTGATATAAGGTTGAGCAAAAATGCCAATAGGTTTCTGTGCGGTGGCCTTTATCTCTGTTCTTACCTGTAAAGGTGGAATAAATGGCAGATATTTAGCTTCACGACCATATTTATTCAATAGTTCCTGGTTTTGGTTTAAGCCTACAATGTAAGCTAAACTATTACTAAAACTTAACCATTTTATTGTTCCGGGATGGAGATTAACAGAAACCTCTGCTCCATACAACCTCGCTTTTGATTGCTGATACTGATAAGTCAGGTTACCTGGCACAATAACCACCGGATTTCCATTCGCATCTGTTAAACGCGATTGATAGATATAATTCTGAATGTTGTTATTAAAAAGTTCCAGGCTAATATCAGCATCTTTCAAATAGGCAATAATACCAATATCTTCCTGCAGGTTAAATTCGGGTTTAAAAGTGCGGTTGCCCAGGTAAACAATATGTGCACCGGGATCTAAGCCATTTGACCCAATTTCGGTAATATTTGGCGCACGGTACCCCCTGGCTATATTTGCCTTAATTAATAATTTTTCGGAGATGTTATAGGTGAAACCCAAACTTCCGGATAAGCCATAGTAATTTTTGCTGAAAGAAGGAAACTGCAATTGCCCTGTACCATCAGTAGCACTTACCTGCTTACCGAAACCCGTTTTCGGATCGTTACCAACATAAAAATCGTCCCATCTGATATTTCTTCTATCCAATCTTAATCCACCGGAAATATCGATTTTCCCCATTGATTTCTTTGCAAAATAAAAAGCTCCGATATCAAAAAGATCATAATCGGGAATTGGGAAATCGGTGGCAGCCTTACTCCTGTTGCCCTGATACATGCCGTTTACTCCCACTGTACTTTCAATCCCCGCGTAATCCGGCAGGTTATATTTAAAATCGTAATTAAAGGTATTAAGCACCACATAAAGGCCAGCCTGGCCTGGTAGTGTAGGATGATTATATTCCCTCCTTACGCTTTGCTGTCCGCCGATCAATATATTCAAATCACTCGTACCAAATTTAAACTGGCTCGTATTGTAAAAACGGAAATGCTGAATGTGCTGGTGCAAAGGATTAATCGCATAGCTGTTCAGGTCGCTTTCGGGTACAATAGGTCTATTTTTGATATCGTCGCCATCATCCAACACCTGCCTGGTAAATTTTCTGGACAGGGAATCTCTGCTACCATCGGGTATTTCCATTAAATTATCATAATAGGTTACGGCGGTTTTAGAAAATCCCCAGGTTTTATCAACCCTTGCAGCGGCCGATAAACTATACTCTCTGAAAGCCGTTCCATAAACCAATCCGTCAACTTTATTTTTATAATTATGCGCTGTTTTTCCAGTTGCCCTAAACGTATACTTCCAATCGTTTTTATGGTAAGCAAGTCCGATTGATGATCCAACCAAACCATTGTTACTCTGATAGTTTGCAGTAAAATCACCTTTTAGTTCTCCGTTTCCAATAGTGGGCGTATAAGGGATCATGTTGATTACCCCTGCCAGTGCATCAGAGCCATAGGTTAAACTGGCCGGTCCCTTTACTACTTCGGCCCTCGTGATGGCATATTCATCCACTTCGATTCCATGTTCATCGCCCCATTGCTGCCCCTCCTGCCTTAAACCATCATACAGGGTTAATACCCGGTTATAACCCAAACCACGTATAAAGGGCTTGGAAACATTTGGCCCTGTGGTCACAGCAGTAACGCCGGGAACTCCCTTAACAATGGCTTCGATTAAATTGGTATTTACATTCTGATCCATTGATTTCCGGGAGATTACTGCAATAGGTACAGGACTCTTGCGTAGTTCAGTGGCCCGGTTAACACCGGTAATAACCACATCATTCAGGTTTGACGACAGGCTTAACAGCGCGGTAATGATCGTTGTAGTATCTCTCTGCAGTGCAACCTTGACCTTTTTCGACTGGTAACCAATGCCGGAAAAAACAAGATCGTAATTTCCTGAAGGAAGGTTATTAAACTGGTAATTGCCAGAGATATCGGATTTGGTAGTTCTATTGAATCCTAAAATTTTTACGGTGATGTTTTCTACAGGTTCGTTTTGAGAAGTAACCAAACCTTTAAGGGTTAACTTTTGCGCCATTACATTTAGCGACATCAAAAAGCAAAAACAGGATAATAACAGTGAATTCATGAACGAATTGATTTATCTAAATTTAATTTTAGACAAATCTAAATTTTAATTTAAATATATCAAATTAAATATTTAGATAAATAGCGGAAGGCGTTGGGCGGAGAGCGTTCAGCAGAGTGCAGATAGCGTTTAGCGGAGAGCGATTAGCGTAAGGCTTTTAATGGGAAAGTGATTAAGAAAATTTAAACGGGTGTTTTATTAAACTAGAAAGGGTAATTTTCTAATTGAAAATTACCCTTTCTATATTCGAACGATCTGGCTATGGCGATTCGTTCTTGGAACCTCATAGCTTACTAATCACAGTATATGTTATTTAACCGTTATTTTAAGTTTTTGAGTGATATTACCGGACGAATTTCCGAGCTGGAGTACAAAATCTCCCGATTCAAGATTCCAATCTTTTTTACTTTCATCATAAAAGGCAAAATCTGATACTTTTACATCCATTTCAACATTTTTTGTTTCTCCTGGCTGCAGGAATACTTTTTCAAAGGCTTTCAGCTCTTTTAGCGGACGCGAAACACTGCAAACAGGATCGTTCACATATAACTGGGCAACCTCAGCTCCGTAGCGTGCTCCTGTATTTTTAACCGTGAACCTGACCTTGATGATATCCTCTTTACCATAAACTGATTTATCAGTAGAAAGCGTACCTAAATTAAAACTGGTATAAGAAAGACCGTATCCGAAAGGGTATTGAGGTGCTATTTTTTTTGTATCAAACCAACGGTAGCCTACCAAAATATCTTCCTTGTAATATTGGTTAATACTGTCGCCGGGATAAGAAATTTTACCATAAAAATGCGCAGCATTATCTTCCAGTTTTTTTGGAAAAGAGAACGGCAGTTTACCAGAGGGGTTTACTTCACCCGAAATAACTTCAGCCAATGCGCTTCCGGCTTCGGAACCAAGATACCATCCCTGCATAATGGCCGGTACCTTGTTTATCCAGGGCATTGACACGGCATTGCCACTAAGCAACACCACTGCAGTGTTTTTATTTACTTTCAATAAAGCATCAATCAATTTATCCTGGCCAAAAGGAAGACTGAAAGATTTCCGGTCTCCACCTTCACAGTCCTGAAAGTGGTTTTTATTTAGTCCACCGATAAAAAAGACAATATCAGCTTGTTTTGCCACCTCAACGGCTGCATTAATTAAGGAATCGGCATTTAATTTCGATGGCTCTTCACGTCCGTATAATGCGGGCCCGGAAGCATAGCCCAGACTGTATGTAATATGATCTTTTCCATATTTGGCGATCAATCCGTCCAGTGGCGATTTTTCATAAGCTACCTTAAGTGATGATGAACCTCCACCTATTACAAGGCTCCTGTCGGCATTTTCGCCAATAACAGCAATCTTTTTAAATTTACCACCCGGAACCGGAAAAAACTGTTTATCATTCTTTAAGAGTACTATACCTTCCTGAGCAATTTTACGTGCAGCTTCACTGTGTTCAGGAGAAACGAAACGGCCAAAGGGCCTGTTGGCGCTCATGGTGGTACGGAAAATTAAACGTAGTATACGGCGGGCTTTATCGTCAAGTAAAGCCACATCGTATTTTCCCTCTTTAATTCCTTTAAGGAAGGGGTTGGCCAGGTAATAATCAGAGTAAGGAAACTTTCCCTTAGTGGTTAAACCATCAGTATAGGTACCCATTTCGAGATCCAACCCATTTTTAACCGCCTGATCTGTGCTGTGCACGCCTCCCCAATCGCTAATTACCACCCCATCAAATTTCCAGTCATTTTTCAGGATCTTGTTCAACAGCAAGTCGTTGTGGCAACAATGCTCTCCCCTAAACTGATTGTAGGCACCCATAATCGACCAGGCTTTCCCTTCCTGCACTGCGGCCTTAAACGCCGGCAGGTAAATTTCGTATAAAGCACGATCACTAAGATCAACATTGATATGTCCGCGCCACTCTTCCTGGTTGTTCAATGCAAAGTGTTTTACGCAGGCTGCCACACCAATGGATTGAACACCCTGGATATAAGGCACCACCATATGTGAGCTGAGATAAGGATCTTCTCCCATGTATTCAAAGTTCCTTCCGTTTAAAGGGGTACGGTAAATATTTACTCCCGGCCCCAGCAATACGGTTTTATTGCGGTAACGGGCTTCCTCGCCAATAGACTTACCGTAAAGCAAAGATAATTTAGGGTTAAAAGAAGCCGCCAGGCAGGTAAGTGCCGGAAATGCGGTACAAGAATCGTTCGTCCAGCCGGCACCGCCCCACTCATCCCATAAAACTTCTTCGCGGATGCCGTGAGGTCCGTCATCAGTCCAGACTTCTGGTATACCCAAACGGGGTACGCCTTTTGAACTGAATTTTGATTGCGCATAACAAAGAGACACTTTTTCTTCGGTGGTCATCAGTGAAAGTGCATTTTCAACCCTTTTCTCAAGCGGCTGACTCAGATCGAGGTAAACCGGCTGTTTTTGCTGTGCGCCCGCTAATAAGGAGGCGCACAGTACTGTTACCGTTAATACTATTGATTTCATTAATTGTATGTGTGTGTTTAAAGCAAAATCTATTAAAACTTTATTATGGTTTTGGTTCCATCGTAGCGAACGGTCTTTGGCGCTGCATTTGTTTTGCCAATAACCACTACCCGGAAAGTTCTGTTCGTTAACATGCCCTGGAAATTACCTTTACGCTGATTGATTACCAGCATGTCTTTATCGTTTAAATATTCAAAATCGATGGTAGAAAAGGCACCTTTTTCATAATTATAGTTACTGCCTTCGTCTTCATATAAACTAAACTTACCATCTTTACCTTTATAAATCCTGATTTCGATATTATCGGGTTTCTTTTCTGAAGTATATTGCATTACATCGCCAACAGGCAAAATAGTACCCGCAGGAACAAAAAGAGGGATGCGCTCAAGCGGGGCTTCGACATTTACCTTCTGGCCACCTTCAATCTGTTTGTGGGTATAGAAATCATACCATTTGGTTCCCGAAGGAAAATAAACTTCCCGGCTACGTGCTTTGTAACTATAAACCGGGCATACCATTAAGCCTGAACCCAAAAGAAACTGGTCGCTCACCCCATAGGTTTTCTGATCTGCAGTGTAATCCATTGCGAGCGATCTCATTAGGGTATAGTCTTTATGGTATGCCATCCCGGCTAAAGAGTAGATGTAGGGCATTAATCTATAGCGTAGTTCATCATAATAAACCAAACTTTTGTAAACCGGATGACCTTCCGGCGCGAGGTTGTAAATTTCGCGGTAAGGGAACTGACCATGGCTCCTGAAAAGCGGGCTGAATGCTCCAAACTGAAACCAGCGCAGGTTCAGTTCGCGCCATTCTTTTAAATCGGCATTTTCATTCCCTGTTGCATCAAAAGCATTCTGGCCTTCAACATAGCGTTTTTCTACGCAAAAGCCGCCAATATCCATGGTCCAGAACGGAATACCCGACATGGCAAAATTCATACCGGCAGGAATCTGCGCTTTAAGGTCTTCCCATCTCGATGCAATATCGCCGCTCCAGGTAGCGGTAGAATACCTTTGTAAACCCGCAAAGCCAGATCGCGTTAACAAAAATACCCGCTTGTTGTTATCCGCTTCGCGCTGGCCATTATAAATGGCATTGGCATTCATCAGCGCGTAGGCATTAAAATATTTCGTAGAAGAGCCCAGGGCTGTAGGACCACACAGTTTTTTACGGTACTCCATGTCGGTACAATCGCGGATGTTGGGTTCAGAAGCATCCATCCACCAGGCATCGAATCCCTTTACATAAAGGTTTTCTTTCATCTGTTTCCAGAAGAGTTTTTGTGCATCGGGATTATAGGCATCGTAGAAAGAGCCAACATAGCCCTTGCCTATCCAATCGCGTATACTGTCCTGTACCGCCTGCATGTACATCCATCCTTTTTGGCTAAATTGTTTAAAATGATCTGTTGTAACATAAAACTTTGGCCATACCGATATCATAATATTTGCATTTTCTTTATGTACAGAGTCAACCATTCCTTTGGCATCCGGAAACCTGCTCAGGTCAAACTGATGGCTTCCCCAGGCATTTTCTGGCCAATAACTCCAGTCGAGCACAATATTATCAAGCGGAATTTTACGCTTACGGTATTCATTTACTACTTTTAACAGTTCATCCTGGGTTTTGTAACGCTCACGGCTCTGCCAAAAGCCCATTGCCCATTTGGGCATAATGCTGGCCTTTCCGGTTAGGGTTCGGTAACCACTGATCACCTCATCCATGTTTTTACCCGATACGAAATAATAATCCATCTTATCGCCCATTTCTGACCAAAAAGATATATTGCCATTTTTCTCTATCGGAGAAGACGAAAGCGCTTTAAGGCCTACATAAGAAACGCCTCCATCGGGTTTCCATTCCAGTTTAATCCGGATCCGTTTCCCCTTGGTTAGCGGAAAAGAAAACCTGAAGGTATTCGGGTTCCACGAAGTTCTCCAACGCTCAGGTACCACCAATTTTCCGTCAAGCCATACTTTGGTATAACCAGCATAGTAGAGACTGAATTTGTAAACATCGGTCTGGTTGGCAAGAATTTCTCCTTCCCAGGTTACAGCACCATTGTTAAAATTAAAATCTGCGGGGAATTTCTTAACAGTTGTAAGGTTTTCATAGTCGATTGCCGATTCCTGACGAACAATAGTTGCACTGCCTTTGTTGATATAGGTTGCTGTAAGCGAGCCTTCCTTGCCATCTTTATTGAAAAGAGTAAACTGGTTCAGGTCTTTGTAATCTCTGGGATCGCCATATTTACTCTGCGAATAGTTGTCCCATAGAATGCCATAATTTTTTGTAGACATTATAAAAGGCACTGAAACTTTGGTATTGTATTGAAAAAGATCTTCGCTTTTGTGTTTATAGTTAAAATCATCAGACTGATGCTGCCCAAGGCCGTAAATAGCCTCGCCTGGCGTGCCCGTAAACACTTGCTGGAAGGTATAACCCTTATCGTTTTCTACAGTTAAAGGGCTGAAGGCTCTTTTGGCCTCCTGGAGCAATACCTTTCCGGCCCGATCAGTGAAAGAGATACTACCCGAAATCAGGGAAATTTTCACAGTAATATCTTTAGTAGACAATTGTGCAAATGAAGCATTTTTTACAACCTTAAAGGGAACTGCTGCTTTAAGTCCAGGCAACACACAAAGGCTGGCAACCTGTGGAATAGCATTTTCTGGCGAAGCCTGCACCCTTATGATCTGACTGTTTATAACATTTATTTCAATCGTTTTGGCTGCTCCTGTCTTTGGGTGTACTTTTATACCATTTTGCAGCGTTTCAACAATATCTACCGCAAGTAGTTGTGTTGTAACAAGCAACAACAGTACAAAAAAAGAGAATCTTCTCATAAAAGGAATAATGTATTTAATGGTTAGAATAATGTTGTCTGATTTTTATGTTTCAAAACTACAATACCACATTTTGCACACAGAGCAGTAATGTTAAATATGTAAGTAGAAATGTTAACACAGTACCATTTAATGTGTTTTATAAGAAAAAGCTATTTTATTGATAGCAAGGCCAGTAGAATGTTTTAGCCAAGCCAGGAACAGGCTACCTGGCTGTAAACCAGCAAATAGCCTATCGTTTTAACTTAATTTAAATTCCTTTTTTCTGCTATATATTCTGAAGGGAGAACATTGTATTTAGCCTTAAATGCTTTTGCAAAATAATTTGGCGTACTAAAACCAACCATATAACATATTTCGGATATGGTTTTAGTGCTTTTTTCCAATAAAACAGCCGCTTTTTCGAGTTTAACTGACCTGATAAAGTCAACAGGGGTTTTACCGGTAACCCTGAGGCATTTTTTATACAGCGAAACCCTGCTCATCGCCATGTGGCTGCTCAGATCTTCAACGGATAACTGCGGGTTATGGAGGTTCTCTTCAATATACAGCAACGCTGCATTTAAGAATTTTACATCATCTGATTCGATCTCCATTTCAGGCGATGACATGCTGACCTGTCTTGAATAGGTTTTCTTAAAGGTTTGATGCAGCGTAAGGAGATTCTTGATCTTGGAGTGCAGAATTTCGAAATTGAAGGGCTTGGTCATATAATCGTTTGCCCCTGTTTCCAATCCTTTCAATTGTTCTTCTTCAGCCGTTAAAGCTGTTAACAGAATAATCGGGATGTGTTTTGTCCGCTCGTCTGATTTTAATTTCGCACAAAGTTCAGTACCGTTCATTTCCGGCATACTGATATCAGAAACAATTAAATGCGGATGCAATGCCAGTGCTTTTTGCCAGCCTTCTTTGCCATTTGAGGCCTCTACGATCTTATAATAAGTGCTTAGGTTATCTTTAAGGTAAAATCTGAAATCCTCGTTATCTTCTACCAGTAATATTACAGGGGCATTTTTCGTCGGCCCTGGTTTATCTGCCCGCCCTCTTTCTGTTTTTTCCCTTTCGTCAGTATCATGTTGAACCGGCAAATCTGCTGTTACATGGTCATCAACCGGCTGTTCTTCTACAACCGGTGTTAAGAGGAGCTGCAGGGTAAAACAGGTACCCTGGCCAGGTTCACTTTCAACCGTTATATCACCGCCCTGCATTTTCACAAATTCTTTGGTAATGGAAAGGCCAATCCCTGATCCCTGGTTCAGAATGGATGCTGAGGTTTCATGTTGGAAAAAACGTTCAAAAATTTGCGCTTGTTTATCGGCCGGAATGCCTATTCCTGAATCCTGTATCTTCAATTCCAGCAGGATTTTACCCTCTTCGGTTTTATTTAGCCGTTTATGCAGCATAACCTCTACTTTTCCACCAGGCGGAGTGAATTTAAACGCATTGGAGAGCAAATTAAATACGATACGTTCTACTTTATCCTGATCGAAATAAGCATACAGGCTTTCGATCGGACTGGCAAAAGTTAGTTTTATCTGCTTACGTTCGGCCAGGTCATAAAAAGAATCTGTAGCATCTTTAATAAAAGAGACCACTTCGCCCTCAGTATTGTTTAACCGCAGCTCCTGTTCCTCCATTTTACGAAAATCGAGTAACTGATTCACCAGGTTCAGTAAACGCCTTGCATTTCTTTTAATCATGGCCAGCTGCCCGTACCGCTCATTTTCTTTTGCTGAAATTAACAGCTTATCAACAGGGGCAAGAATTAATGAAATCGGGGTTCTGAATTCATGACTCAGATTGGTTAAAAATTTAATTTTCAGCAGATCCAGTTCCCGTAACCTCTCAGCCTCCTTACGGTCCTGCTCGCGCAGTTGCCGTGCCTCTGCCCTTTCCTGTGCCAGGGCAAACTCCCTTTTAAGCTTAAGAATGCCCCTGCTGCGTATGTACAGCAGCACAAATCCTATTATGGCCATATAAAGGATATATGCCCAGGCGGTTCTCCAAAAAGGAGGCGAAACGGTAATATTCAGATGCGATTCAGCTATTGGAAGAGGATCATTTTCGTTAAAAGCCCTCACATGCAGGGTATAATTTCCGGGATCAAGGTTGGTAAAGGTGGCCTTACGCAGTTCGGACGAAACGGTAAGCCAGCGTTTATCAAAACCTTCGAGATTATATTTATAGATGATCTTATCGGGATTTAAGTAATTGAGCAGTGCAAATTGGATTGAAAAGATATTTTCCTTGTAAGTGAGATTTAAATTATTGAGCGAGGTAATGGTTTCGGGTAAAACAACATGTCCGTTTATACGCTCGCCTACACGTACTTTATGGTAAAATACCTCGAGGTCGGTCATCACTAAGGCAGCAGAAACATTACTGTTTTTGATTTCGCTGGCCCTGAATATGTTAAACCCACTTGGCCCTCCAAAAATCAGTTCGCCTGCTTTGGTTTTACCCGCAGCGTTGATATTAAACTGGTTACTTTCAAGCCCATCAGACTGGCTGTATCTGCTATACCTGAAATGGTAATTTTTTCCGTTATGGCTAATAGAAATCTTGAAAAGACCTTTGCGTGAACTATACCAGATATGGTGATGCTCATCTTCTAAGAGTTCGAATACCATATCTTCAGGCAGTCCGGAGGTTTCATTCAGGTTTTTAAATGTACCCTTAACCGGATCGTATATACTGATTCCTTCTTTTGTGCCAATCCACACCCATCCGCGTGCGTCCTGCAAGATAGAATTTACATCATTCTGTATCAAGCTGTTGCTATCTGCAGGGTTATTTTTCAGGTATTTAAAAGTAGCGCTTTTATGATCGAATATATTAACTCCGCCGTTGGTACCAATCCAGATATTTTTATTTCTGTCTTCATATAAACAGGAAACCACATAAGAGTTTATCGTATTTTTAATATCAGGATTAAAATGTTTAAATGTTCCGGTCTGGCGATCCAATAAGTTGAGTCCGCCATTTAAAGTACCCACCCAAAGCCGGTTGTCAGAATCATTCAACAAGGCATAAACGCGGTTATCTGATAGTTTTGCTGGACCCGGACCAGGTTTAAAATGCCTGAAATTTTTTCCATCAAAAGCATCAAGGCCACCCAAATAAGTGCCAATCCATAATACGCCTTCATGGTCTATTTCAAGACTTACTACAATGTCGCTACTTAAAGAATTATTATTACCGGGGTTATTGCGGTAAGTTGTGATCTCGCCGGTTATTTTATTTAAACGCAATAAACCTTCGCCATTGGTGCCTATCCATAAATTGTTATGGTTATCTT
Organism: Sphingobacteriaceae bacterium; assembly: GCA_017745075.1. GTDB lineage: Bacteria > Bacteroidota > Bacteroidia > Sphingobacteriales > Sphingobacteriaceae > Pedobacter. Next base: position 108,119 of record JAGIAD010000001.1, read on the forward strand.
CTATAAAGCAATTAACATCTTTTTTTATTGGGTTTTTACCCGCCAGGTAAGGATTGGCAGGAAACTTATAAACGCTTTTATGATAGAAACAAATTCCTTTTTTAAAGGTACCAATCCAGATAATATTATTGTTATCCTTGTACAAGGATGAAATACTGTTATCGCTTAAGCTCCGCGGATCGTTTTCTTTATTTAAAATGTAGGTTAATCTCCTGGTCTTTTTATCCAGGATATTAATTCCGCCATGATCGGTACCAATCCAGATATTTCCGTCATCGCCTTCAATTACTTTGCTTACATTTTTAGAGGTTAAACCTGTATGGTCTGGATTTTTCGGGAATAAATGAAACTTTCCGCTTGCTACGTGGAGATAAAACAAGCCAAAAGGATTGGTCCCGCTGAAAACATAGATATCGCCATCAGCATCACTGCTGAAATTACACCAACTTGCCTGACCTGCAAGATGCTCATATACAGTATTATAACGGTTAGTTACCCGCTGTTGTTTTACATTAAACCTATCAATTATCCCATTATAATAAACAAACCATAAATTCCCCTTTAAATCGTCAATAAAATCGCTGATCTGCGTATTCTTCAATTCATTGATCTGCTCACCTTTTAAAGTATATTTTTTCGATATACCGGTTTTCGAATCATAACAATAAATACCCTGGTTATCGACATTAAAGTATAACTTTCCGCGACCATCTGTTTTTACCTCCCTAAGGTACCCGCCCGGAATTTTATACTTCGCAAAATGTTTTTGCTGAAAGCGTTCAAACTTTTCGCTTGCCGGATCGTAAATACTGAATCCCTGGTTTGATTTGACCCACAGCTCCTTCTCCGGCCCCTCAAATATGCCGACCACATAGCCATTTGGAAGGCTTGAACTGTCTTTTGAATTGTGCCTGAAAATCTTAAAATCGTGCCCGTCGAATCTACTCAGTCCGGCCATGGTTCCAAACCACATAAAGCCCCTATGGTCTTTATATATTGCATTGGTTTGGTTATCTGATAAACCATTGGTGATATCAATACGGGAAAAACGAAAAGTATCTTCTTGGGCATAGAGTAAATCACACCATACCAGTGCACAGATCAGGGCTAAAAACCGGAACATATTTTTTTATTAAATAACGGATATATCCGTTCAGCGGAAATCACTAACTATCAAAAGGCAAAACTTATAATCGTCTGGTTAACGTTAATACCGCTAATTTACAATAAAATCTGGATTTACACCCAGTAATGCTCCAAGTTTCTGGTTCATGCCTATTCTGTCCAAACCAATACGCCGGCGGGCCCAAGGGTTTTCTTTCCGATAATAAGTTCAGCAGTTTCAGGAAGATTAAACGTATAATCGGTTGAAGAATAGTTTACAGCCATGTAAAATCCATCTCTCCAATATACGTAAATTCCTTTAGGATAGTTTTCGGTTGTAGCACCTGTACTGGTGTAGGTATTGGCTAAAATATCTTTTTCCAATTCAAAATCAGCAGTAGCTACGCCAATGTAAGTTACTTCTCCTTTACCAATTTTGTGTTTCACTACAGCCGTCTTCCCTTTGTAGAACTGATCCTGATAAACGCCGGTAACCTCCGAGTTTTGTTTGGCCTGGAGCAAATCGGCCCAGCTATTCCAGCCATAATGCTTTGAACCGATCTGAACATCGCCCCTGTTACGCCCTGAAAGCATATCAGTTGCTTCGATTTCTGCTCCTATCAGCTCAGATATTGGCGCGGCAGTTTTGCCTTCCCAGAAATGGCCCATCCTATTCTTGGTGGCAGTGCGGCAGGTGATTATTAAATGGCCTCCATCAGCAACATATTTTTCCCATTTTTTAATCAGAGCAGCATCAGCCATTTCGTAAGCAGGAACAATAACAACCTTATATTTAGAAAAATCGGTTGTTTCATTAATGATATCTACAGGTGCGCCAAGCGATTTTGCAGTTTCCATGAATTTAATAGGATATCCCCAGGTATCCCATTGGTTGGTCTGTTTTTGCCTGTCTATTGTCCAGTAATTTTCCAGGTTCCAGAGTATGGCTGTAGATCTTTCAGCCAGCTTTTGGGGCATTACTTTGCCTGGTTTGTACAATTTGCGCAGTTGTTTTATTTCTTTATTAAACTGAATATACTCCTCTCCTCCTGGCGAAGGTGTTGTACCATCGGTTTTTATCACGCCAGAATGGTATTGTTCGGCACCATACAATATCTGCCTGAAACGGTAAGAACAGGCCAGTTTTCCACCTGCTGCAAAGGAATGGTATAACCACATGCGTACCGTTCCGGGTAAAAGTAGTGGATTATAGCTTCCCCAGTTTACCGGACCGGGTTGAATTTCCATTACACCAGATAATCCCCCCAATTGCTGGTAATATGAAGATGCAAACAGTAATGGCCTGCTATCGCCTAACCTGAACCCCAGCTCGCCTATATTATCACTGCCGCCATTAGGATAAGCGGTATAGGCTGCAAAATCAACTTTCTTAGTTCTGCCAGGATCGGCCCCTGTAGAAACAGCAGTGTAATTGGTGGTAATGTATTGATTTTTAGAAATATTTTCTCTTAACAGGCTGGCCTGAAAATCAAGAAACTCTGCCTGTGCATCAGCACAATAACGCTTAAAATCAAGCAATGCATGCGGGTTATTTCCCCACCATCCCACCAGGTTGGTATTGTGGATCATAATCTGATCAAAACTGTTATACCACTGGCTCCAGAAAGCGGTTCCCCAGGCATCATTTAAGGCATCGATGGTTTTGTACCTGGTTTTTAGCCATTGTTTGAAAGCTTCCTGCGAAGACGGACTATAATCGGGTTTGGCATCAGGCTCATTATCGAGCTGCCAGCCGGTTATATTCTTATTCTTGCCGTAACGCTTTGCCATTTCGCGCACTATTTTTTCGACAAAAGAGCGGTATTTGGAATTAACGATTGAACCCAGCCCCCTTGTTCCGTGTTCAGCACGGATATAATGCCCATCCATGATAAAAGTTTCGGGATAGTTTACGCGCATCCAGGCCGGTGTAGTTGCCGATGGGGTGCACATAACTACTTTAAGCTTGTATTTTGTGCAGAGATCAACCACCTTATCCAACCAGATAAAATCAAAATGCCCTTCTTCCGGCTCCATTTTAAACCAGGCAAACTCTGCAAGGTGGACAAACTCGTAGCCCATATCTGCAATCTTTTTAATATCGCGTTCCCACTGATTTTCTTTCCAATGTTCGGGGTAATAGTATATTCCAGTGGTAATTAAATCTTTTTCGGGAAAATAGGCTCCTGCAGTCTGCGATTTTACCGTGATTCCACAGAACATTGCCAGCAAGAGCATCATTAAATACTTCTTCATCATTTATTCCAATATCTACTTAATTGTTAATGTCTTCTTATATTTTTTCAGTACCTTATTTAAAAATATGCTGAGTAAAAAGGTACAGGTTGTTGGCCCATTCAATATCATCATGTGCGTTCGAATCTACGTGCCATACATGCGGTACCCCTTCTTTTTTGAGGTATTGGTGTACGCGCTGGCTAACATTAAACAGGCCGTCTTTGGTACCACAAGCCAGCCATAAAACTTTTAGCTTCTGTTTTGCAGCCAACGGATCGGGTAAAAGTTTAGCATCAGAAAGGCCACCAAATTGGTTGGTATTAGGGGCCGAAGAGAAACCGCCCACATAGGCAAAAGTGTTGATATGTGAGAGCCCTATATTAAGTGATTGGCCACCACCCATTGATAAGCCTGCAATTGCACGGTGCCCGCGATCGGTATAAACCGAATAGTGGGATTCAATAAAAGGAATGATTTCATGGAGCAAATCATTCTGGAAAGAGATCCCGTAACCTTTATAACCGCCTTTTCGTTCCTCTTGCTCATCCGGTTTTGGGTTATTTACCGTTACGTTGGTATTGCAGTTTGGAAAAACAATTATCATTGGTTTAATTTTGCCCTCGCTTATCAGGTTATCGATAATGTTATTGGCATTAATCCAGTATGGCCACTGGCCGTTACCTGAATTAAGTCCGTGCAATAAGTAAATTACCGGGTAGCGTTTGGCACGCGAATAACCCGGAGGCGTATAAACCAACATTTCGCGCGATTGCCCCAGCGCTTTGGAGGTATATTGAACCGGACTAACGTTGCCATGGGGTATATTGTCGCGTTTATTTCTGAAACCTATCGGTGGATCGTTAAATGCAGGTTTATCGTCTGCATTTAATTTTATAGTCCTGTCAAAAATGGCTTTTTCTGCTTCCTGTCCTTTAATGTATCCCCTCACTTCCATCCATTTCCGGCAGGCTTCTGGCCATAACGATTCCGTATTTTTAGAATGTGCAAGCCCATAACCATGTCCGCCGGTCTGGTAGATATGCAGTTCGCAGGGAACATTGTTTTTCTCCATAGCAAGCGCATAGGCCACACTGTTTTGTACCGGCACTGCTTTATCATCCATAGAATGAACCAGAAACGCAGGTGGTGTTTCGCCATTTACCTGTAGTTCGTTCGAAAAATAGGTCACTCTGTCAGCAGCCGGATTTTGGCCCAGTAAATTTACTTTTGAACCTTTATGGGTAATATTTTCCTGCATCGATATTACCGGATAAATCAATATCGAAAAGTTTGGCTTTACGCTGGTGGTATCATTAGCAGAGGATACCTTTTCCTTAAAATGAGTTGATATCGTAGCGGCGAGATGCCCACCTGCTGAGAATCCCATTATCCCGATTTTTCCGGGATTGATTCCCCACTCTTTAGCATTGCGCCTCACCAGGCGTACAGCTTGTTGTCCATCCATTAAAGGCCCAATAGCTTTATCAGTCATAATAGCATCACTTGGCAACCGGTATTTTAAGACAAAAGCCGTTATTCCGAGACTGTTTAACCACTTGGCCACTTCCTTTCCCTCATGGGCAATGGCCAGTCCGGAATAGCTGCCGCCCGGACATATAATTACTGCTGTTCCGTTAGCGGTTTCGGGCGGGGCAGGATACACATCAAGTAAGGGTTTTGAGATCATGCTCATCCAGCTATTTGCCGAATCTACCTGCTGCTTATAGCTGGCATTAGTAATTGCGCCGGGCGCTTCTCCATCCCAAAGATAGATTGACTTACTTTGAGCAAAAACATTAAAGGTGGCCATTAAACAGCCTAAAGTCAGTACGACTTGTCTTAAACGTATAGGTTTCATTTTCTTTTATAATATTGTTCCATAATAAACCAGGCCTTTTTCCTTTCGCCTTTTTCAGATAATAGTCCCTTTCTGTTATATCCTTTCTGGTAAACGGGGTGCATTCTGCCCAAAGAGCGGTAATCAAACAAAAGCCATGGGGCAACGCCGCATAAATTGGGGATGGTGTTAAACATCCTGAGCTGTTTGATATAAATTTGCTGCTGATATTCTTCCCGCCACGAAGCAGCCTCGTCTGCCGCTTCGCTCACATTGCCAAACAAAGCCTCTCCACCAAATTCTGAGATAAAAACCGGTTTACCCGGAAAGGCCACATTCCAGGTTACATTTTCAGGCTTACCTTGCCAGGGTATATACCAGCCGATATATTCGTTAACCGAGATAATATCGGTGTACTTGTAAAGGCTATCCCATACTTTAAAAGCATTATTGTTGTAGGATTGACTATTGGTAACATGCGTTACTAATCTGGTAGAATCGAGTTGCCTGCAAACCTGGGTTAATGAAGCAAGCGCCTTTGTACGGTTTGGTGTACCATCGTAGGTTTCATTAGAAAGGCTCCAGATTACTACGCTACAGCGGTTCCGGTCTCTGCGAACCATTTCTTTGAGCATCAAATCCATTTTTGATAAAACCGCAGTGTCTGAAAATTCAATATGCTGGTATACCGGCAATTCGCTCCAAACCATTAATCCCATCCGCTCGGCCTGTTTTATCATATTTTCGTTATGCGGATAATGGGCAAGCCGAACCAAATTGCAGCCCAGTTGTTTTGCCTGGTTCAACAGCAATAGTGCATCTTCTTTAGAAAATGCCCTTGCCCCTTTAAATGGATTTTCTTCATGAATATTTATTCCTTTTAAAAAAATCTCTTTGCCGTTCAGCATAACTTTATTACCCTTTACCGCTATGTTTCTGAAACCGATCTCATCTTCAACGGTATCGGTTTCGGTTTCGATAATTACTTTGTAAAGTTTAGGATCATCTGGCGACCACAATTTAAAAGATGAAGAAAACTGTAACCCGGCAACTCCATTGTTACCTGATTTTACTGAACGTTCAAACTTTAGTTCAGGAATTCTAATTTTAATATGGTTTTGCTTATCTGCCCCGTTCAATTTTACCCAGCCCGACACTTCTTTTTGGCTTCCTTTCCGGAGCTGTATGCTATAATCTTCAATGTAAGTATTACCCGTTTCGATAAGGTTCACATCGCGGGTAATGCCCCCGTAGTTTAACCAATCGTAGCCTAATCCCGGGAGCCCGTTTTTTAGTCTCTTGTTGTCAACCTTAACAATCAGTGAGTTTGTACCAGGTTTAATTTTTTGGGTGATCTCGAATTGAAATGGTGTAAAACCACCTTCGTGGCTTCCAATCTTTTCTCCGTTCAGGTAAACATCTGTGAGGTAATTTACGGCACCAAAATGAACAAATAGCCTTTTATTTTTACCCGCCGCATAGCTAAATTCTTTCTTATACCAAACAATCCCCTCAAAATAGGTCAATTCGCGCATTTGAGAATTAAAATCGCCGGGTACTTTTAATAGAGGGCTGCCTTCAAAAGAATATTCTACAAAATCGGTTTTTACCAAGGGCTTTCTTTCCTGCCATATCTGCCTCCATTCGCCAATACCTGTAGGATCCAGAATAACATTCCATTCGCCGTTTAAGCTGGTAGTGTGCCTGGATTGAGCATTAATCATTGCGGTTTGCGCATGCGCATTAACTGCCGCAAGCAGCATGGATAAAACCATCCATGCCCACCCTTTAAATAATATGACCTCTATTCTTTTATTCATCCTGGTTTAAGCCTTATTTATCATTGCACAGGTAAAATAGCATTACCCCGCATTGGTTTAAAGTGTCGGTTTGTATATAAATTCATCAAAATCGCCATAGCCTTTGGTATTTTTATTTTTGGATTGAGCATATAACCCGATTAAAACACCAGTAAAACCTCCATTCGTTTCAGAACTCAGGTACCATACGTTTATCTTATCTAAAAATTTAAATTCTTTGCCATCTACAGAGTAGAAAAACGAGTAAAAGTCTTTATCTCCTTTTACTTGTAAATAAACACGATCGCCAGGAATTTCTACTTCTTGTGCAACATGGTTCAGTACACCCATTTTATAGTTTAAAGACACTTTATATTTACCATTATTCGATTTTTTCAGAAAAACATCGTAATGTGCCTGAGGTGAATAGTAAGCCGTCATTCCGGTATGGTCATCTTCTGTTGCATCCTTTAATGACAGTAAAGTGGAGGCTGAAAAATTAATATGCTCCTGCCTGCGCCCAACAAAAGTGGGCGAATCATGATCGTCTAAAGAAACCGGGCTTGTTTTGAGCCTCAATGAACCTTTTTTCTCGGTAAGGGAATAATTCTTCATGAAGGGGTTTCTAAGGTAGATCCAATCAACACCTAGCTTGTTTTCATTAAAGTTGGTCGAATAATCTGGTTTCTTTACCGGTTTTAAAGGTAAAGTAGGCACATTCATATCGATATCTACCGTGCCATTGCCATTTATTACCGGCCAGGCATTTACATCCCATCTTACCGGAGCCAGGAACGTTTCGCGCCCTAATACATGATGCAGTAAACTTTGAGGGCGAAAGCCCAGGAATACTACCCACCACGAACCATCAGGTGCCTGCACAAAATCGCCGTGTCCTGTCCCCTGTATAGGATTGTTTTGTGCATTTTCATTAATGTGGGTTAAAATAGGATTAGAAGGGTTTGGGTCGTAAGGTCCATACATAGATCTGCTACGGGCAATGGTCATTTTATGTCCATATTCGGTACCGCCTTCTGAGATGAGCAGGTAATACCAGCCATCTTTTTTGTAAAGATGCGGTGATTCCGGATACCGGCCGCCTGTACCATTCCATACGATTTTGCCTTCGGTAAGTTTTTTTCCTGTTTTAATATCTATTTCGCTAATTGTAATACCCTTACCGTTGGATATAAAATAACTTTTACCCTCTTCAAAATATAAAGTCGGATCGATTCCTCCCTGTTCTACAAAAATAGGTTCAGACCACTCTCCGGCAGGATTGTCTGTAGATACATAAAAATTCCCTCCGCCTGATACATTGGTGGTGACCATATAAAAACGCCCGTTGTTATAACGGATTGTTGGTGCGTAAATACCTGCCGAAGGGGCACATTTGTCTAATTTGAGTTGGGAAGGACGGGTAAGGCAATGGCCTATTTTTGTCCAGTTAATTAAGTCTTTACTGTGAAAAACCGGAACCCCGGGGAAGTATTCAAAACTACTGGTAACCAGATAATAATCGTCGCCAACCCGGCATACACTCGGGTCGGGATGAAAACCGGAAATCACCGGGTTTTTATATCCCTGGGCACCTGCGCCCTGACAGAGACCCAAAACAATGATTAAAAGGGTAATGACTCTTTTCATATTTTTCTATTTTTTAAATGCCTGATCGCTAATCCTGGTCAGCAATCTTTCCTGCTAAATAGCCCCTGAAATAATCCAGAGTGGTGAAAGTGCTTTGAAAATATCTTCTGAAGATCTCTAAAGGCATTTATGATCTGGTTTTAACTATTTTTCCGGATTAATGATGATTGCAAAACCACCGCCATTTGCCATATTAAAGGTAAGCTTATCAGCACTGGTTACTTTAATTATTTCGCGTTTATAGTCGGTGGCATCCTTATCTGCGTTAACGCCATCTCTAAAAATTTCTGCAACATATTTTCCCTTGCCCAGAAAAGACAGGTCTACTGTAGCTGTTCTTGCCGACCAGTTTGTTAATCCGCCTACGTACCATGTATCTTCTTTTTTCCTGGCAAGAGCAACATATTCGCCCACTTTTCCATCAAGGGCAACTGTCTCATCAAAGGTGGTTGGTATTTTTGAAATAAAACTGGTACTCTCCTGTTCTTTCATATATGCGGTTGGGCTATCAGCCATCATTTGTAATGGCGCTTCATACACCACATACATCGCCAACTGGTGCGATCTTGTTCCCTGGCTCATCGGCATAGAATTACTTGGCCTGAAATCTCCTCTTGTAGCGTTGCGCATAGCGCCCGGGGTATAATCCATAGGCCCGGCCAGCATTCTGATAAACGGTATGGAGGTTTCGTAGTGCGGCATATCATCTTTTGGTGTCCATTTGGCATTTTCCAGTCCCTTTACCCCTTCAAAATTGAGAATATTAGGGTAAGTACGCTGTACACCGGTTGGTTTATACATGCCATGGTAATCAACAAGAAGTTTATAACTTGCTGCTTTTTTAGCCATGTTGTAAATCGAACTGACCATTTTCTGATCGTCGCGATCTATAAAATCTATTTTAAAACCTTTAATGCCCATCTTAGAATACTGGCTAAAAGCCTCATCCAACATCTGGTTAATGGCATACCACGATGCCCAAAGCATAATGCCCACATTTCTCTGCTTCCCATAGCTGATCAGTTCTTTGATATTGATGTTCGGAGAAATTTTTAGCAAGTCGGTTTCTTCACTCCAGCCTTCATCCAACACTACATACTCAATGTGGTTTTTAGCAGCAAAATCTATATAATATTTATAAGTATCGGTGTTAATGCCCGCCTTAAAATCAACACCAGAGATGTTCCAGTCATTCCACCAGTCCCAGGCTACCTTACCTGGTTTTATCCAGCTTGCATCGGCAATTTGGGATGGTGCAGATAGTTTTTGCACCATATCGTTATTTAAGAGGTCTTTATCACTTTCGCTAATGATAACTGCCCTCCACGGGAAATTACGGCTGCCATTGGTTTTAGCAATATAGCTTTCCCTATCCGTAACCATATAATTCATTTTATTAAATCCGCCTAAACGCTCTGCTTTCGGATAATGGGCAAACATTCCACTTAAGCCATGCAGCCCCTGTTTGCCTTTGGTGAGGAACATACCCGGATAATCTACCAGTTCGGCCTCTACAATTGCGGCCTTTTTTCCATTTTCCAGATCGACAAGAAGCGGAGAAATGGCCAGCGAATCTTTCACGAATTTCGAAAGCGGAATTTCATCATAAGTAGATTCGAAAGCAGATATGTATAAATTATTTTCCCTTAAATCGCGTACGTAAGGGATAAAAGCTTTATGGTCTTTATCGAAGTTAAAATTGGCTTCTTCCGCCTCAATGGTAATTTCGCCTTTTTTCTTAGTGAAAAAACGATAGGCTACACCATCGTTATAGGCCCTTAAAATCAGGCCAAAATCGCCTTTAAAGTTTATGGTTAGCTGGTTGTACTCATCAACCACCGTTTTCTTTTTATAAACAGGTGTATTAAAAACCGTGTTGACACTTGATTTTTTAGTCTCAGTAATTTTCGCATTATTTCCTAAAACCAGCCCATTACCCAGGGTTAGTGAAATAACTGACGGCACAATAACCGCAGTATTTTCATGTTTTACAGACCATGATATTTTCGCCCCGTTTTCCAAAGCCATGTCGATTTTCCCATTGGGAGATTTAAGGTGAAATGTCTGGGCATTTCCAAGGGCTGGCAATAAAGCCGTAAAAATGATTACCCGTAAAAAAAATTTATTCATTAGTGATATTGGTTATTAAAATATTATCTAAGTGTTTTGATCGCTATTTCCGTTTTCCAGGAATGAGCAATTAATTACTTTGTATTGATTTAATGATTATGCTTTTCTGTTCCAGTTCATTTGAGGTAACCGTAAGCTTAATTTCACCTGCATTACGTGTACTTTTGATCACTACCAACGCCCGCCCATGCCATGCCTTACGTGAGTTACCAGTATATTGATCAACATCTTTAATATCAGCGTTATCTATTCCGGCAATAACACCCTCACCTTCAATTTTAAAGTTCAGGCGATTCGCTGCATTGGGCTGAATGATCCCGTTTTTATCTGTTACTTCGATGGTTACGTAAGCCAAGTCCTGTCCGTTTGATAATATTTCTTTACGATCAGCTGTGAGTTTAAGCTGTGCAGCATCTCCAGCAGTTTGCAGAACGGATGATGCTACTTCCTGATCATTTTCTACTCCAACTGCTTTAAGTGTGCCCTGTGCATAAGGCACAGAGAAAGTGGCTTTAAACTCTTGCTCAAGCCCTGTAGGCTTTTCTCCAAGCAGTTTATTGTTTAAGTACAGCCTTACTTTTGCATATTTAGAATAGACCTCTACATCGATATTCCTGCCTTCATAGCCGAGCCAGTTCCAGCTTTCCCAGGTTGGCCAAACGGCCCACCAGGTTGTTTTAATTTCGAGTGGCTCGGGGTTAGGTTCGCGCACTGCCATATACAATTTCTCGGTGTTATTGTATAACAGGTTGCGGTAGTGCGAAATCGGTTTTCTCCAGCCCAACAGGTCAATATCGCCACAATAGGCGCCGTGCCAGGGAAAAAATTCGTGTTCCCAGTGTTCTCCAGGCACATCACCCGAATAATACCAACGGCCTATCCCCGATTCTCCCAGGTAATCTATGGCGGTCCATACAAAATCACCAATCACAAAGGGATTATTTTTAACCAGTTGCCAGTTTGCAAAAGCATCTTTTGGATACGATTCTGATTGAAAGATGATCCGCGATGGTACCCTTTTATGGTCTGCTGGTGCACTCGCCAAGTGATAATTATAACCGGTTACATCATGTGTGGCCATCAGCGAGTCCATAACGGTCCAGTCTTTTCCGTTATCTACAATGGCTGAAGTAACCGGGCGGGTGGTATCTATTTTTTTGATGGCATCAGCAAGCATTTTTGCGGTTTCTACTGCTCCCGGAGTACCTCTCTCCACTATTTCGTTGCCAATACTCCACATGATAATGGAAGGGTGATTGCGATCGCGCAAAACCATTGCATCTAAATCGCGTTTCCACCATTCGTTAAAATATTTGGCATAATCCTGTTTGTTTTTTCCAACTTTCCAGCAATCAAATGATTCATCAATCACTAGGAGGCCCAACCTGTCACATGCGGCTAAAAAAGCCTCGGAAGGCGGATTATGAGAAGTTCTTACGGCGTTAAACCCGGCTTTTTTAAGCAATTCAATCTTACGCTCCTCGGCCCTGTCAAAAGCAGCTGCACCCAGGCAGCCATTATCGTGGTGCACACATCCGCCATTTAACTTTACTGTTTTGCCATTAAGCTGAAATCCATTTTCGGGGGTGAATTTGATAGAACGGATACCAAAAGCTGTTACCGTTTTATCGATTACATTTTTATTTGCTGTAATCTCTATTTCGGCATTGTATAAATGGGGTGTTTCAGGTGTCCATAACGAAGGATTAGCGACAGTAATCGTTTGTGCAATTTCTTTCTCACTATTGGCCGCCAGGTTCACCTTTATTTGGCCATTTCCGGCACTTTTAGCATTGGCCCCGAGTAACTGTGTGTTAACCAAAACGTTTTGAGCCTGACCTGTTTCGTTTTTCACCAAGGTTTTCACCAGAACAGTTGCTTTTTTTGAAGATACCTCAGGGCTTGTAATGGCAACTCCCCAGTTAGCCACATGAACGGCATCGGTAACCGTTAGCCAAACGTGGCGGTAAATCCCCGAGCCGCTGTACCACCTGCTATTCATTTGCTGCGAATTATCTACGCGCACGGCAATCAGGTTTTCATGATCAAAATCTATATAAGGCGAAAGATCGTAGCTAAATGACGAATAACCATAAGGGTATACTCCAAGTGATTTTCCATTAACAAAAACCTCTGCATTCATATAAACCCCTTCGAAATAAACGGAAATCTTTTTGCCTTTCCAATCGGCAGGGGCTTTAAAAGTTTTCCTGTACCAGCCAATTCCGGCAGGAAAGTACCCACCGCCACCCCCGGTTGGGTTTTTAGGGTTTATTTTACCTTCAATGCTCCAATCATGCGGCAGGTCCAGGTTACGCCAGGTCTGGTCGTCAAATTCACGCGATTTGGCAGTAGCGTTATCCGTCAGGCTAAATTTCCAGTTAAAATCAAACAGTTGCTTACGTTCATTACCGGGTTTACTTTGCGCGTGCACAAACATCCAGGATGTTAAAAGCACAAAGGATATTAATATTTTCTTTATCATTATTTCAATAAGTATTTATTTATTAAGCATTTATTCCTATTTTACCAAAGTAGTATCCAGTCTTAAAATCGTTAGCTAATTTCATTTTAAAATCCAATCCAGGGATCTATTTCTGAGTAATCCCTTTCCAATCGTCTGTTCTGAAAGGATAGGCCGGCAAGCCTTCCGAATTGACTAAATTACCCAGCGGATAATCGGCCCAGTCATAACGTACCGCTACCGGCTTGGGCACTTTCTCACTGTAAACCACCACTTCATCCCCTTCTATTCTGGCATCGGCCCAATGAAACTGTCTGTCTTCGCCTGCAATGGCAAAACCGGTTAAGGCTTTGGCATCTTTTGATATCAGCCCATTATTGGCAGTGGCAAAACGGATACGCATACGGCTACCTTCTTTCGAAAAGCTTTTGAATGATGGTCCAGAAGCTACATTACCCTGTTTATACACGAATTTATTGGCAGCAAGGGCAAGCCTGCGTGCAACTTCCTGTTTATTACCGGGATGGATATTATCAGCCTCTCCGATATCGATGGTACAGGCCATGGCGGTGTTCGGTAGTGATAAGGTTAGTGCTTGGGCTTCCCTAAGCTCGGCCCATTCACTTTCGGAAGGTAAAGGTTGTGTTTGTTTAAAATTTGGCAGCTGAACATACAGGAATGGTAAATCGCCCTGTTTCCAACGTTCGCGCCAGTCTTTAATCAACATTGGAAATAACTTGCGGTAATTATAGGCCGCGGTATCATTCGCTTCACCCTGGTACCATAAAAATCCCTTAATTCCGTATGGAACAAGCGGGTTGATCATTGAATTGAAAAGTAATGAAGGATAATATTGGTAATTGCGGTTTTTGGCCATCGCCGGCTCTAAATCTTTTTGATATTTCCAGGTACCGGCCAATGATATTCTTGCCTTGCCATTTGTGATATACATTTCATCTGCCGGTGGATTTAATCCGCCGATTCCCCATAACATGGCCAACCTTAACGTAACCGTATTCTCTCCTTTTTTCAGTATTCTGGCAGGAATGGTATAGTGCTGACCAGGGTTGGTGTTCCATACCGTCTTACAAATTTCGGTACCGTTGAAATAGAGGGAATAATTCACATCCGGCCGGCCAATGTAAAGTGTCAGGTCGGCCTTCGAAAAAGTTTCCGGTAAAATGATTTTTTTACGCATCCAGATTAATCCTTCATATGGCCCGATCCCAAAATCTTTGATCAACTTAGGCATTTCAATTACAGGCCATCCGGCATCATTGTAAGCTGGTTGCGGAATTATTTTATCGGCATTTTGATAGGGGTGATAAAGAATATCCCATGAACGTGCCTGATCGAGGCTATCCTTTATAAAATGCTGCTCTGCCAGGGTATCATTTGCTATTGTTTTTGCTTTGGTTATTGGAGAAGAAAGCAATTTTTCGCGACTTGTCCACGACTCAATTGGTGTGCCACCCCAGGTGCTCTGTATCAAACCAATTGGAACACCATGGTCCAGGTGTATTTTTTTTGCAAAATAATAGGCAACAGCCGAGAACTGGGCCACATTTTCAGGATTACAAATTTTCCATTTTCCATCTGCAACATCCTGTTGAGGGCTTAGTTTCTTAACATGTGCTACCTGAAATAAACGTATTTGTGGAAAATTTGCTTTGGCAATTTCGTTAACTGCATCCTGCGCCTGCTGTACAGACCATTCCATGTTAGACTGGCCCGAAGCCAGCCAAACATCGCCAATGAGTATTCCCTGTAGTTCGATGCCGGATCCTGGCCTTCCCGATTCAGAAATGCTGAGTTTATAAGGTCCACCGGCTTTAAAGGCCGGAAAAAACACCTTCCATTCTCCCTGTCGGTTTGCAGCGGTTTTCACCCTGATTTCGCCAAGGGTGGCATTTATATTTGCTCCCGGTGTTGATTTTCCCCAGATGGGAATTTTAATCCCTCTTTGCAATACCATGTTATCGCCAAACACTTTTGCTAAGGTAACCTGGGCATAACCTTGAACCTGAACGGAGAAGAGTAGTACAAAAAGTGTAAACAATCTTATTATCCCTGTTCTCATTATTTTTTTCATGTATTTTCCGGTTTAAAGCTTAATCATATTGAAGAAAAACACATCATTTTCACGGAGATCTAACACTTTCGAAAAAGCATGTCCATCTTTTATAGTGACGATTTCTTTTGAAAACGGCGAACCATCATTCTGTCTCTTTATTTGTTCTACCTGCTGTTTCGAAAGTTGCGACGGTTTTCCAATAGAAAGATAGGTTGAATAGGCATCGTTATCCCGGTAGCCTACTTTATACACTTCCAGCGCATAATTACCATCGGGTACGTTCGCAATATTGATCTTCAGTTTCCCTTTTGGTTTTGACGGGAGATCGCGGTTGTAATATTGTTGATTGTTGGTCGAATCGGGAAGCGTGTAGGTATAATCCCATACAAGCCCCTGTATATTTCCTGACGAATCTTTGCAGAGCCATGAAGCCTGGTCTTTATTTACCAGTTCGATATTTCCCAGGCGGTTTAAAAATTGATAGGAATAAAATACCGGTTTGTTAATGCCCTGGGTATTTAACATTCCAAAACCACCATGAAATGGGGTGTAACGCGGGCCTGGTTCTTCAAAAATATCGGTAAAAACCCAATAAGACATGGAGTTTGCAGCATTGCCCACCTGCTTCAGTTTTTGCAGTACGTATGCCGCACTGTGATAGCTATCATGAATAGCATCGGCCGGTGTATATGATGAACTCCATTCTGTATAATGCAACTCCAGATTTGGCATTGCCGATTCTTTTATCTCTTTTCTGGATTGGATTACCTCTTTGCTCACGCTCATCGGATTTTTATCAAGTACAGTGCCCCCTTGTCCGTATTCATCCAGGAAGCCTTGCCCTACCCCATATGCATGGGTACTGATGAAATCAATAGGTACATTATTTTTATGGCAATATTCGATCATTTCAGGTTCCCAGGCTGCACCTGCCGTTCCCGGGCCACCCACACGATAGGCTTTATTTACACTTTTAACTGCCTGTGCAGCATATTTATATAATTTAAAATAATCTTCTTGTGTTCCAGTCCAGAATCCCGGAGAAAGGTTGGGTTCATTCCAGACCTCAAAATACCAGGTCTTCACTTCGTCTTCACCATAGCGTTCTGTAAAATGTGCTGTAAGATTTTTGACCAGGGCCGCCCATTTATCATAATCCTTTGGTGGAGTTACATTTCCTTTCCACCAGAAAATGGTTGCACTTCCACTGGCAAGCCTTCCGGGCATAAAACCAAGTTCAACAAAAGGTTTGATGCCTATACTATGTAAAAAATCGAATAAAGCATCTACATACATATAATTATATTGCGGATTGCCCTTATTGTCTTCGGTGTATACCGCCATATCGTCTGTTAACAGGCCGTGCATGCGGATGTATCTAAAACCGCACTCTTTTTTAACATAGGCAAGCTGTTGCTGCCAATCGGCCCTAAGGCCTTCATTTGCACGGCCTGCACCAACGCATTCATTAAACATGGTGTTAAATTTGCCGGCAGCCTGGCCGAAATCGACATTTATGATCCGTTCCTGAGTGGCTGGCCTGTTTTTTTTAAAATTCTGGGCAATTAATCTACCCGAAAATGAAAAAAGTAATATAACCAGTAACCAAAGTTTTTTTTGCATTTGTGTGTTTGTGTGTATTGTTATTTTCCGTGAAGGCGGAAGCCCAACGTCCTGATTTTCATCAGTAGCTGAGCTTCTGTAACTCCAGAAATATATTTTTTTATTAGACTGTACCCGATTAAGTACCTAACCTTTTTCGGCTTAATTACAGTATTACTATTTCTATTTACCTGCTGATACAAGGGCATTTATGGTGCCCTGATCTAGCACGGTATTGTTTCTGCGGTCTAATGCCCCACCGGTATCCCAAAAGAAAGGTTTAAGACCAAACTGAATGGCTTGTTTGGTTACATAGTTATTCCAATAATCTACTGAAGCATTGTGTTTAGCCAAATCTAAAGGAACATTTCTGCTGCCTCCCCTTTTATAAGCACCATACTCTCCTAATATCACTGGAATTCCTTTCTCTATAAATTTGGCTTTCATCAGACCGAATATCCTGATGTGTTCGCTTTCTTCACCCCAGGTGGCATTACGGCCAGGCTCAATAGTAGAGTGATAATCTTTTCCCCAGTAATAGAACATTTTGCCCCAGCTTGCATCACCATCCAAAATTGTAAATTGCGAAGGCGTATAATTGTGCACTTCTACCATCAAGCGGTTAGGTACCTGATCTGTAGGCAGGCTGTTCATTAAGTTGTTGGTTTTATCTATGTCGGTGCTAGGCCCTTGTACAACCAGCACACGGTAACTGTTTCTACCTCCGGTAGAGCGAACTGCATTGATAAAGGTTTGATGATAACTGTTCAGTATCGCCATTTGTTCTGCATTTTCAGCAGGTGGCTCATTTGCGCTTGCAAACATTAAATGTTCATCAAAATCTCGCATTGTGGTTGCAATCTGCTCCCAATAGGCTTTTTGTTTGGCATTAACAGAGTCTTTTTTAGCCGCATTGATATTATGATCCAGCCAGCCACCATCCCAGTGGATATTCAGCAATACATACATATCATTATCAACACAGTATTTAACCACTTCTTTAACCCGGTTAAGCCAGGCCGGGTCTATGGTAGCTTTTGATCGGTCACTTAAATGGTACCAATCCCATGAACATGGAAGCCTTACCGCGTTAAAGCCTGTCTGCTTTAAAAATTTAACATAAGATTCGGTAATCCGCGGATTACCCCAGCCGCTTTCGCTACCAGGCGATTCCATTGTATTGCCGATATTCCATCCTAATTTCATTTTAGCTGCCAATTGCACAGCGTTACTGCTCATGCCTGTTTGATCAGGTGCTTTAGGTGATATATTGTACGAAGGATACAACACAGTGGCTTGCGAGAGTGTAAGCCGTCTGGCCTGGCCATTATCAGCAGTAACTGTTAGTATAACCGAACGGGATGAACCAGTAGTGTTAGGTGACGCAGTTAATTTCAATTCAGTATCCCCCTCTTTTCCTGTCATCTGGTTTAACTGTAGCCAGGAGTCGGCAGGGTTTTTAGTGCTCCATTTACCATTGCTGGCAATTGTTACATTTGAGATACTTCCTTCGGGCTGAAAAGCAATTTCGGACGAAGAAATACTGAGTTGTGGATCAACATTATCTTTCTTTTTGCACGATGCAGTAAAAAAGTTAAATAAAATCATAAATACTAAAATGGACTGGGATCCCTTAGTATTTATTTTCTTTAAATGATTCATAGGTCTGTTTTTTATTGTTTTAATTATTGGATCGGAACATCAACAAAAAATTGCGACGGTACTACAGGATCATATTAATAGGTTCGGGCTATAAACCAAGTTCAGCTTTTATCGCACTTAAGCTTTCACTTATTTGTGCGATAAAACCGAACCTGGATTGTTGAGAGGTAATTTATCACGTTTCTACTAAAACCCTGCACCCTTTTTCAGCGAATCTAACGCTACCTGGTCTCCTATGTAGGCAGGCGCAGTTACACCATTTTTAAATGGACGTTGGAAGATACCGCTAGCCCATAAAAATGGTACTATACCATTTACTTTAGCTTGTTTTGTAACATGGGCATAGAAATGCCAACCGGATTTTAATGCCAACAATGAATCGGCCGGATACCCTTTTAATTTATCAGCGTGGTACGATACATCATATTCGCCCATAATAACCGGTATACCCTTATCCGTAAAATTTGTTTTCACAGAGCGCATTGCAGCGTTAACAGAAGCTTCTTCCGATGAAGACGCAGAGTTACGATCCAGGAAGAGCGGATTTTTGGTATGGAAGTCGGCTCCCCAGAAATACCATGCTTTTCCCCAAGTAGCGTCCTCAGATATAATGCAAAAATTTGGCGGACTGTAATAGTGGAATTCCAGTATCATTTTTTGAGGTACAGCATCGGTAGGCAATGTTGCTCTTTTATACACATTAGCCGGATTAAGTTGTTCATTCATCAACGTAAGTGATGTGTTAGGTGCCTGAAGCACTAACGCACGATAAGCATTTTTACCACCTGTAGCGCGTACCGCATCAATAAATGACTGATGATAACGCATTAAAGCAGCAGTTTCCTGATCAGTTGTGGCATCGGGCTCATTGGCACTGGCAAATATCAAATGCTCGTCAAAATCGCGCATTGTTGTCGCTATCTGCTGCCAGATGGCCTTATGCTTGGCATTAACAGTATCCTGTTTAGCGCCAGTAACTTTGCAATCAATATAACCGTCGTGATGGGTATTAAGTATCACGTACATCTTCGCATTAAAACAATATTGAACTACTTCTTTTACCCGGGCGAGCCAAAGCGGGTCTATTTCTTGAGTTTGTTTATTTGTGATGTGATTACTCCAAGTTACTGGAATCCTTATGGCATTCATACCGGTTGATTTTACCAGATCAATCAGTTGCTGGGTAACTGGTGGCTGTCCCCATCCGGTTTCCCATCCAGGCGCATCTAAAGTGTTATAAATATTCCATCCCATAGTCATTTTATTACACAATTCCATCGCTGTGCTATTCATACCAGCTGCATCTGCCGCTTTAGGGGATATATTATAAGATGGATAAATTTTGGCATTTTGTGTTACTGTGATCCGTCTTCTTTGCCCATTACTTGAATTTATGATCAGCACCACCGAACGGCTGGCCCCTGTTGAGTTTGATGAGGCTGTTAAATTAATGGTACCCGCACCACTACCACCTGAAGTTTGACTTAAACTCAGCCATTCTGCCCCCTCCTTTGTAGCGCTCCAATCCGCATCACTTGTAAAGTTCAATCCTACTGTTCCTCCTTCCTCGGAGATAGCCTTTGTTATATTAGAAAGTGTTAACTGTGCAGATTCTGTTTGCGATTTCTTACAGGATGTTACCAGTAAAATCCCGAGAAATATTCCCAAAATCTTATATATATGCTGCGTTTTAATTATTGTCATATTCTATGTTTAAAAAGTATACGATTAATGTTTAAAAGCCCCACAGTAGTACGAGTACCATGGGGCATTAATTAATTAATTTATTTAATCCTTACCACCCTCAAATTATCAAAGGCGCCATAGAAACTACCGGCAGCAGTTCCATAGTTGTGTATATACAAAATGCACGAGGTATTTCCCGATGGTCCTGTCAAATCGGCAATTTTGGCTATTGAAGCCCCTTTACCCTCACCAAGTGTTGGATCTGACGCACGGAATGAAGTTAAAGGAATGGTTACGGTTACCCAGCCCTTAGTAGTATAAGGTGCAGTGGTAGTAGCCGTTTTTTGCCATGGTTCCCATCGCGCTATAAAGCCACCCACTCCGGTTACAATATTAACTGAAGTACCATTCCAGGCCCTAGGGATATTGGTTTCGAATTTAAATGCCCAGTGACTAACTGAATCGGCAATATTCGCTGCCGGCACCCATTGTGCGCCATTCATTGGTATGTTGGTACTCCAAGGCATTCCATCACCGGCTGAGAGGCCACTAATATCCATGGCCATGTAGGTGCTTAAATTTCCGGGGAAATTTGGGTCTCCCTGAGTCTGTTTGCCAGCTCCCCAATATTGCCAGTTGAAATTACTGTCCCAGTTTGAAATAGAACCCGTTTCTGTATCGTTCACATTGTATACTGTACTTGTTGAACCAAACGATGTGGTAATGGATACTGGTCCGCTATGCGTAAGCGTAGGTAAAATAAAGCCTACCGAACTTCCGTTATCTGCTGATTTAAAAGAAGTGATGGCGGTGCCTGCATAGTTTAGTGTTTGGATATTTTTAAGGTAAGTACCATAAATATATACCGAATCGCCCGGGTTGGCATTTTCATTTGAAACACCCGCAATAATTGGCGTGGCCACTATTTTAAAATTCAAATCCCCGCTTTTAGTGCTTACTGATATGATATCATTGCTTGTTGTAGCCGGCATAATAAAACCGATAGAGGTTCCGAGGGGATCCAATTTAAACGATTGGATCGTTGTGCCCCTATACGAAAAGCGCTTCACAAAAAAGAAGTCGGTACCAAAAACATATACTGAATCGCCTGGATTGGCAAACAGGTTGGATATTCCAGAAATTGTAGGTATTGCTGGCCCCAGTTTAAACGAAAATGTTGTAGAACCACTTGTGGTTACATAATCTACAGTGTACAGTTTAGTGGTATCAAGTTTTGAATATTCCATGGCAGGTATCTGCACCACTGCACTGTTAGATGCAAACAGCGCAGTATTAAAGGTGGCATCAACCCCGTTAAACCTTATCCGGGTGGCGTACCTGAGGTTTTCGCCTGTTATCACCACGTATTGCCCATTTGCTACCGCACTCTTCAAAACCGTATCATTAGGTGAGGCTACATAACTCCTGATATTCGTAATAACAGGAGCTCCTTTATCTTTTGCTTCTTTTTTACAGGCCGGCAGTAAAGCCGCAACCATAAGGCAAACCGCGAGCAAAGAAAAGATTTGGTATATTATCTTTTTCATAATATTTTATTTTTAATGTTCTGATTAATAATATGGTACAGGTGGCTCTGCAAGTTTCGGCGAACTGGTCATCTCTGATGCCGGGATTGGCAAAGTAAATGAGCTTATAGTGGCCGGAAGTGTTGACGGTAGTGCAGTAGTATCCCTTGTTGCTATTTTCGTTACAGGATCATAGGTAAACCCAATCCTACCGTGAGTAGCATCCTGGTCGTTAAGCAACTTCACCGCATTGGTTGGATCATAATAAGAAAACCTAACCAGGTCTATCCAATACTGTCCTTCATAAGCCAGTTCAACCCTCCGCTCAACCCGCAGCATATTTGGGGTTATCGAAGTTACAGGATCTACGCCAGCCCTTGTACGCACTTTATTAAAATACAATAACGCATCAGCATCACTTGTGCTGGTATTATTACCTAAGATAGCTTCAGCATAAACCAGGTACACATCGGCAAGCCTCAGGAGTGAATTGTGTTCTATAGATGACCATGATCCCATAGTTGGCGCATTATTGTCTTTTTCGTTACCAATAATGTGTTTTTTCATGCCTGTACCGGTGGCCTTATAACCGCCAGCGGCCTGATTTAATTCGGGATAAAAATCTCCGTTGAGCATAATGGTCGCTTTTCGTCTTACGGTATCCTTAGGCGAATACATCCGGTATAAATCGTAAGTTGGCGCTAAAGATTGCCATCCACCAGCTTTTTGAGGAAGTATTTCGCCGGTTGGTGCATACCAGGTTTGCAGATCGTTACCCGTAGCATAGCCAACACCTGCAGTCCATTGAAGGGCAAACAGTGATTCCGGACTATCGTTATTTTGTGCTTTAAACAGCTCATAGTAGCTCGGGAACAATGTCAATCCACTGTTTTTACATACGTTACCTGCATATTTTTTAGCACTGTCTAACAAAGATTGGCTGCGTACACCACCACTTCTGCCTACACCTGCCATGGTTAAATATACTTTACTCAGCATGCCCTGTGCCGACCAGGTGGTTAATCTGCCTTTTTGATCCGTTTTAGGCAGGTATTGCGCCGCATAAGTCAGGTCGTTGGTGGCAAATTTGTAAACATCCGACATAATATTGCGGTTAAGCAGTGGGTTGTCTATCAATTTCCTGTTATCTTCAATAATGGGTACAGCACCGTAATAAATAGCCAGATAATAATAAGCCATGGCACGGATAAATTTTGCCTCGGCTATGGCCGCATTTTTATCTGCCTGCGGAATTGACGCGTCAGCCTGCTCTTTTATGGCATTAATAACTGTATTAGATTGTCCTATAACATTGTATAAACTAATCCAGGCTTCTGATACGTAGCTGTTCTGGGCAGTAATGGTACGCGTAAAAAGTTGAACCAAATCCTGGCTGTATGCAAAACTGCCTGTACCTGCTAATACGTCGCCAAACGGCAACATCCCGCTTCTGTTCCACCTTGACCATTGTGCACCGGCATATAAGCTGGCTGTGGCAAGCCTTAAGTCGGAAGTTGTTTTATAAAAGTTATTAGAACTGATCTGCGAGTTAGACGGACGGTCTAAGAAACTCTTTTTACACCCGGCAATTGCTAAAGCAAATAACAGGATGGTCATAATTGTTTTGTTAAATGATTTCATGAACCTATATTTAAATCGGTAATCGTTTTATTAATTTAAGGTTATATTAGCGCCAAGGGTAAATACTCTTGGCTGAGCATAATAACCATTATCCCATCCTGCCGAAAGCGGGTTCCATGAACCTATTTCGGGATCCATACCCGAATATTTCGTAATGATAAATGCATTTGTAACCGTACCATATACGCGAACCGAACGGATGTGTATTTTCGATAAGAGTTTTTCAGACAAGCGGTAACCCAACGTAATGTTTTTACATTTTATGAATGAACCATCCTCAATAAACAAACTGTTCGGACGGTTATTACCGTTGGTATTGTCGTTCCTCAAACTTACAATAGTGGTGTTCGGGTTAGCAACATATACATTATTAACATCTGTTGCAGAACCGTTTGGATCTCTTAAAGTCACCCTCGCATAATCTAATATTGCCGAAAAATAGCTTGAATTGTTTTGAGGATCGGTTTGAGATACCTTTAACTGATTGAATATTTTGTTACCATAGTTTCCGCTGAAGAAAACATTCAGGTCAAAATTTTTGTAACTGAATGAATTGTTCAAACCAAACTGGAATTTTGGCAGTGGAGAACCCAGAAAAGTTTTGTCTTTACTGTCTATAACACCGTCGCCGTTCAAATCTTTAAACATACGATCGCCATACCAGATTCCTCCGCCTGCTGCAGATACCGGATAAGGATCACCGGCAGAGTTAACAGGCCTGGCGTGTGTTTGTAAATCATTCGGTGTTGCATAAACTCCGTCAAATATATAGCCATAAAACTGGCCTATAGGCTGGCCTACCACTGTCGTTTGAATAATATCATTATTAAACGATGTGCTTAAATTGGCCTGATCGCCGCCTGAACCTAAGTAGATGATTTTGTTGATATTTCTGGAGAGGGTAAAGCTGGTTTTCCAATTGAATTTTTGAGTACTGATATTGGTAGAACTGATCTGGAAATCGAAACCTTTATTGCTCACTTTACCAACATTCACGTAAGGCGCTGCCATACTTCCTGGCGAATAACCCGCCGCAGTTCCACTATATAAAGGAAGTGGCACTTTTAATAAAAGTCCGTCTGTTTGGCGGTTGTAAACATCCAGTACAAAACTTAACCGGCCATTAAAAAATGAAGCGTCGATTCCTGCACTGTAATAATCTGTTTTTTCCCAGGTTACGTTGGGATTGGCCAAATTGCTCTGGAATTGTGCCGTACCCGACAGGCCATTAGGCACCGATGTCAACTGAGTGATAAAACTATTTCCCTGTATCCCCTGGTTGTTGGTTAGTCCATATCCTAACCTCAGTTTCAGGTCGTTTATAGCTGCTACATCTTTCAAAAATGCTTCATTTTTAATTTTCCAGGCAAATCCACCCGAATAGGTAGTTACCCAACGGTTGTAGGAAGGAAAATTAGAAGAACCATCTCTCCTGATATTACCAGTTAACAGGTATTTATCATCCCATGAAAGATTGACACGACCGAAATAGGATTCCTGCGCATTACCACCTTTCGGGTTCGATAATGAATTATCTCCTCCGTTAGTGGCCGTGGTTGGATCGCCGGCATTAATGGCCTGTACATTGTCTGATGGGAAATTTATACGGCCGGCACTAACATTATGAAATGTACTTTCCTGCGATTCGTGTCCTGCCAAGGCATCCAATCTCAGTTTCCCGAAAGTATGCCCGTAATTCAGAAAATTACGTATTACAGTATAAAAATTCTGGCCTGCTGATGTAGAACCACTATTCTGGCTTGGTGTTCCCTTACCAAAAGTATAACTCGGAGAAAAATAATCTTCTGTGGTAAAATCAAAATTACCCGATAGCTCATTTCTCAATGATAATCCTTTAGCTATTTGTATTTCGGCATATAGATTTCCAAATACCTGGTTTCGCTTTCTCAGGTTTTTAATAATGGTGGCCAATGCTACCGGATTCGCTGAAGGCTGTACCCAACCACTGTTGTTGGTAACCGCGCCCCATGAGCCATCAGAATTGGTTACCGGTATATCCGGCGTATTATTCAGCGCGGTACTGATTACACTGCTGCCGGTTGCCGCTACGTTTTCATCAACGTGGGCCAATTGAAGGCTGGTTCCTATTTTGAGCCAGTTTGTCGTTTTATTATCCAAATTCAACCTCACCGAATACCTTTTAAAATCAGATCCAAGGGCTATACCTTCCTGGTTGAAATAAGAGGCTGACAGTAAATATTGTGTCTTTGTATCGCCTCCTTTTAAAGTAATGTCGTGATTCTGCATCGGTGCTCTGCGGAACAATTCCTTTTGCCAGTCGGTACCTTTACCTAAATATTGCGGGTTGGCAAATTCGGGCCTTACGTCGAAACCCCAAACTGCAGCCCTGGCATTAATGAATGTGGCAAGTTGTTGCAGGTCTATAGTAGGTAATCGTCCCGGTATTTCCTGGAAACCGGCATAAACATCATAACTGATGCTTGGCGCCCCTATCTTACCTCTTTTCGTAGTAATGACCACTACCCCATTGGTTGCCTGCGAACCGTAAATGGCGGTAGCCGAAGCATCTTTTAATACATCTATTGATTCAATTTCAGAAGGGTTAATGGCATTTAAAGGATTGGACCCTTTACCAGGATCGTTTACCGGCGGGATAATCACACCATCTATAACAAACAATGGTGAATTGGAACCGCTAATTGACGATACTCCCCTAATCTGGATGGATACACCACCACCGGGCTGACCCGATACCTGCTGAACCACCACCCCGGCAACTTTACCCTGCAGGGCCTGATCAAAAGTAGTTGGCTGTGTTTGGCGCAACTCCTCTCCAGATATTGAACCTATTGAACCTGTGGCATCTTTTCTGGCGATCTTAGCATAGCCGATTACTACCACATCATCCAAATTGGTCCGTTCGCCCTTTAAAACTACATTGACGATATTGTCATCACCAACGGTGATCTCCTGCGATTTAAAGCCTACCATCCTGAAGATAAGCACATCTCCTTTTTTGGCGAGTATAGAAAACAGCCCCTGATCGTTTGTAACTGTCGATTTGTTTCTTCCTTTTAACAGGACAGTTGCTCCTGATAAGGGGGAAGAATCTTCGTTAGCCGCTATCTTTCCTGTAATTAACCGGTCCTGGGCATAACCTTTCAAATGCAAGAGCATTAAGAAAATTACCAGTAGCGTAAAAGCCGGCAATTTCCTGATAAAAATTGTTTGGTTCATCTTTGTTTAAATTTGGTTTATATTCGGTCTTTTCCGTTGATCCGGCCCTCCTTTAGCCCAAACCTTTTTTCATTGAAATGGTAAAGTTTGGTTAGAAGATTGGAATTGGGAAAGTCAAATATAGGCATAGGGCTAAGCCAGGGCATGCTTCAAATGATAAAGAGAAGAGAACTTATGTTAACATGCCATACTAAAATCTTATCATCCAAAAAGACGATTTCTCTTTCATTTTTGATGGATCAGGAGAAATTAAACCCATATCATGCACCGGTAAAAGACCGGTAAAATCTAAGTTATCATCTGCTCCATAGCTGGGATAAGTAAGCAGCATGCAACAAATAAGCTGGTGGTTCTACAGGTGTGGGGATCACTTCATCAGGCTTCGCCAGGAGAAACAGGACTAACCTGGCCATTCAGTGAAAATTACCGGATACCGGCCACAAAACAAGATTGACAAATTTTGGTTCAGATCCCCATCCTGGCAACCAAAGCTTAGCAAATCAGCAACAGCCTGTATTCACCATCTTTTTCAATGGGCGCCCGGTGCACACAAGGCAAACACTGTTTTTCGGGATGATCTACGGCCAGCCTCCATAAATGGCCTACACCCAGGTTTACAGGTATAGCACCCGGTTTAGCCTGGTAATGCAGGTCAAAATAATTTTCGGTTAAAAAGCTTTCAAATTCCATTTCCGGACCGTTATGCAGTTCTTTAAGCTTTTGCCTGATTTCAGGTACCCTGATTTTTTGTTCTGCCTGATCGCTGGCCAAGATTTCACTTGCTGCACCATAATAGGTACATAAAAAAGTATCGGTACCAATGGGCGAACGGTCTACATGGAAAGAATATACATCGGTTGAAATAAAACCGAATTCCTCATCCCGCTCGTAACTTTTAATTAAATTGAGCGAAGGCGACGCCCCGGCAGCTGTTAACAGCTTGAAATCACTCATGATAACGGCCCTTGCCCTACTCCCGTTTTCGGATAGCCTGAGTGCCTGGAGATCTTCCATAGCAACTTCTGTCAGGTCGGCTTGGAGTTCAAGTTTAGATACGATTTCCTCAAAATCGCCCAACAGGTCTCTTTGCCAGCAAACGGCATTCATATCTCCCTTAAAAGCTGTATCTAAAAGCTGAGAAAAAGAAGAAACTACCGCAACCTGCCTGTTGTTCGAAAACCTGTTATCCATTTGTTATTAAACCATTATTCGCAGCAAAAATAAGGAATAACTAAAACAAATGCTTCTACTGCTCATTACCCAGGTGTAGATTACATTAATACGGATGATAGCCGTTCCATTTCCAGGGGATGCAGGTTTTCCCAAGCAGCTTCTCTATCACCGGCTGGAAAATAGTTTCGCCGTTTTCGCTATTGGTCATCAGAATAATCGAAGTGCCTTTCTCTTGAAAATTGATATTATAATTCCGCCACGAGCCACCGTTCCCTTCTTTAAAAAAGGCCCTGCCATAGCCTGGACAATTAATTAATCCCCAGCCTAAACCATAAGATAATTGAATAGCATCATTTTCTGTTGTGGTTTCTTCGGTAATCGGCGGAAACTGGGTTACCGAATGAATGGCAATCTGTGACGATAACATCGTATCATAACTTTTTTTGCTTAGTCCTTTACGCTGCATTACCTGTTGAATAAACTTAGCGTAATCGGCTATGGTGGTTACCAGGCTTCCACCCGCTACCGCCTCCTTTCGCTTTCGCTTTACATCAATGGTGCCATCGTTCAGGTGGCCAACTGCCACATTATCATCACCAAATGATTCGTCCCAGATGTACCCGGTCCGGGTCATATTTAAGGGCTTGAATATTTTATCCTTTGCTAACTGATAAATCTTCGTATTTGTGAGCTCTTCTACAGCCATTTGCAACAGCCGAAAGCCTTCGCCTGAGTAGGCATACTTACTTCCAGGTGTAAAATATATTTTCATTATTCCTATAGAATCCTCGGCATTGGTAATCGGGTTAAAATACCTCACGTTGGGCAGGCCGGTTGTGTGGCTCAGGCACATTCTTGCCGTGATCTTTTTCCAGCGATCGTCATCTTTTAAATCGGCAAAATATTTATAGCCGGCTATCGGCTGCTTCAGATAGCGATAAAGTGGCGTATCCAAGTCCAGTACCTTTTCGTCTACAAGTTTCATGATGAGATAGCCAAATACGGCTTTACTGAAAGAAGCGCCATACACAATCGTTGCAGTATCTGAAAGGGCATTTTTGGGCTTGTTCTTAAAACCGTAAGATTGCACGTAGGCAATCTTATTGTTATTTAATATGGCAAGATTAACACCCTGCACTTTGGCAGCTTCCATTGTGCTTTTAATAAAAGTATCTATTTGAGCTGTTGTTATTTTGCTTCCATCTAACTTTATAATACCTTTAGTTTGCCCGTAACCATACAAGCAAATGAATATCAGGCTTAACGAAATCAATACCCTTGTTAATGGGAATGAATTTTTGGAGGTAGAAATTTTCATATCGTATAAATTATGGTATAAAGATCAGGCGAACTTCTAAAAGCTACAACGACATCTGCACGACATCTGACCGACAAATATTTACCATAAGGATAGTTAACAGCGATTTTCAAATAGATAAGGCGATTAATTTGCCAGGAACAGACAGGTTCTGCAATTCATAGCTTCTAAAGGTTTAGTGAAACTTTCAGCCACTCACCTCATTTTTCAATAAAATAACTACTAATTAGCCCCATAATATTGTATATTTATCTAATGAAGCCTGTCATTTCAAGTCATTTAGCAAAATACCGTAAATTAAAGGGGATGACACAAGATGAATTGGCCGATCTTTCAGGGGTTACTTCCAGAACCATTCAGCGGATTGAAAACGGCCAGGTAATGCCCCAAATGCATACACTTAAACTACTTGCGAAACATTTAGACATTGAGCCCGAAAAAATTATGGGCATCACTAAAACAGGCACAAGCGATTTACCACAGCAGGCACCTCAGGGAATTTTGGCCGCTATGCACATCCTACCCCTTATTGGCATTTTTATACCGTTATTAAATATACTTACATCAGCCGCTTTCTGGCTTTTAAAGAAAGACCAGGAAGAGATTTTTGATCAGCAGGGCCGTATTATTTTAAACTTTCAAATCACCATTACTATAGTGGCCGCACTGTCTATCATTACCATGGTGCTTTATTTTCCGGTCGGCTTTCCTTTGCTCATGGCCTGCTATCTCATTGCCATATTATCAGCTGCATATAATATGATCCGTGTACTGAAAAGAAAGAATATTTATTATCCGCTGATTGTCAGGTTTTTGAAAATTAAATAGCACCATTTTGCAGGTATGCTTCTCACAGCCTGAGTTTAGCTTTGCAGGCAAATTGTGTGTACATCTAAAAATACCCACTTTGCAGCATTGGGTCATTCATTCGGGCATACTGAAGATTAAAGGCAGCAACCTGCTGAACTTTTGTGGTATTTAATGAATAGCTTGTAATCAGACATTTATGACCACGAAAGCTCAATGATACAAGCCATATTGTAATAAAGTTTTAACTTAATTCTTTATTCCCCACAGCCGGTAGGCATCTAAACTAATACCTTTTTCTCATGGTCATCACTGACTTCTAAAATTATGAATTATGGTCTTTGAACTGCACCTTGAAATAACATCTCATCTACCTTTTGGTAAACTGCCGGATCGTGTTTCCTTATCTTGATCTTCACATATTTTGAAGCCGGCATGTTACTCTCTTTCACCACATTGTTTACCGATACCAATACATTTGTTTCAGGGAAATAGGTTACCGTGTTTTTTTCAGGTATTTGATAGGCAACAATCACAAACAGCGGCGCCACACGTTCAATACCGTCGTCGTAATTATAAAGATCTACCTTATCGCCTGCCTTAAAGCCGGCTTTATCAATGTCAATCTGGTTCATAAAAACCACCCGTCGTTCGTTTTTTATACCCCTGTATCGATCGTCCAATCCATAAATTGTGGTGTTAAACTGATCGTGTGTCCGGGTGGTGGCCATCATGTACTCATCGTCCTCCAGACGATTTTCGGGAACCTCCGTTATGGTAAACGGCGCTTTTCCCCCATATTGTTTGGCAAACAACTGTTCGTCGCGGGCCGCATTCGGGAGATAAAAACCTTCTTTTTGGCGAACCCTGACATTATAGTCCTCAAAACCTGGAATGCATTTCTCTATATCATCGCGAACAGCATCATAACTGTCGTGATAGCGTTTCCAGTTAATTACAGAGCGGTTGCCCAGGGTAGCCATTGCCATTCTGCAGGCAATTTGGGTTTCGTTGATCAGGTTTTTGGAAACAGCTTCGAGTACTCCTTTTGATGATTGCACTACCCCCATTGAATTTTCGGTACTAATGATTTGTACTTCCCCATTCACGATATCTTTGTCGCTACGGCCGTAGGTTGGCAAA
The DNA here is from genome assembly GCA_017745075.1 of Sphingobacteriaceae bacterium. GTDB lineage: Bacteria > Bacteroidota > Bacteroidia > Sphingobacteriales > Sphingobacteriaceae > Pedobacter. Next base: position 139,189 of record JAGIAD010000001.1, read on the forward strand.
ATCAATGCTTCTTTTCCGTGGATGAGGTGCCCCCTGTTCAACTTGGTAGAAACACAGACTAACAGGTTAAGTTTTCGTACTGCGTTTGCCGTATAAGTGGTATCGGGTGTTGCCGAAAGAAAATTTCCGCCCATACAGAACAAAAACTTTACCTTTTCCTCGTGCATGGCCTTTATGGCCCTTACCACATCATAACCGTGCTCACGTGGGGGATTAAATCCATAAAAACGTTGTAGCTTGTCAAGTTGCTCTTCGGTAGGCTTTTCATCAATCATCATGGTTCTGTTGCCCTGCACGTTACTGTGCCCGCGAACCGGGCAAACACCACCACCTTTTATCCCCATGCTGCCTTTCAACAACAGGATATTCAGTATTTCTCTGATCATATCAACGCCGTTCGGTTGCTGCGTAAGCCCCATTCCCCAACAGAAGATAATCCTGTTCTTAAATGCTATCATTTCAGCGGCTTTATAAATATCTTCTACAGATATTCCACACAACCTGCTCAGGTCATCGAGATTATACTGCTGTTCTTCAAACTGCTTTATAAAGGCTTCATATCCGGTGGTTTTATTCTCAATAAACTCTTTATGCAATACCTTTCCCGGGTTCTTTTGTTCCAATTCAAGCAAAATCATTTCAATGGCTTTTAACAGGGCCATATCACCATTAATTTTTACCGGCAGATACAGGTCTGCAAGCTGCTCTCCTCCCATTAAAACCCCTTTAAAAGATTGCGGATTATGGAAGCCCAACAGCCCAGCTTCCGGCAATGGATTTATGGCAATGATCCTGGCACCGTTTACTTTACCCTTGGCCAGTGCACTCATCATCCGTGGCGCATTGGTTCCTGGATTTTGTCCTATAATAACAATTACATCCGTCTCATAAAAATCTTCGAGCTTTACGGTGCCTTTTCCTATGCCGATAGTTGGCCGGAGTGCAGATCCCGAAGTTTCATGGCACATATTGGAACAATCAGGCATATTATTAGTGCCAAATTCCTTGGCAAATAACTGGTATACAAAAGAAGCCTCATTGCTGGTCCTTCCCGAAGTATAAAACGCCGCCTGATGCGGACTTTCCAAAGCGTTAAGGTGTGTTGCAATTTTGTCGAAAGCATCATGCCAGCTAATGGGCTGGTAGTGCGTTCCCCCTTTCGGCAGGTACATGGGATCGGTTAAACGGCCCATCTTTCCAATTTCATAATCGGTAAGTTTTGCCAGGTCGTAAACAGAATTTGCTTTGAAAAATTCTGGTGTTACTCTTTTTGTGGTGGCTTCTTCTGCCAATGCTTTGGCCCCGTTTTCGCAATACTCGCCTATTGGCGATCGCTCATCATCCGGATCCGGCCAGGCACAGCTCGGACAGTCGAACCCTCCCTTCTGGTTCATTTTCAGGAGTGCTTTATTCCCCCTGAAAAATGTTTTTTCTTCAACCAGATCGCTCATGGCAGCCATTACTGCCGGGATTCCAGCCGCCCACTTTTCTACAGGAGTCAGCTTCAGGTCAAGCAGTTTAAAGGGATTTTCAGCATTGGGTTCCCTGCTTATTTCCTTTTCTATTTCTTTTTTATCATGTGTGTCCATGGCGCTTACTTTAATAATAAGATTAGCATTTGAGGGTTGGATGAGGGTAATTATCGCTCTGGTCTTCTACTGAATTATCAAGGCATACGAAATCTTTTTCGATCAGGAGCTTAACTTTACCCGACTGCCCGTCAAAACCTACCCTATCGCTATTTACCAATTCATTTACCATCACCTTTGGCATATTCAGCGCCACCTTATTCTCAGTAAAATTCGCCGACAATTCCTCCTCATTAGTCATTTCTACAGCATAAACCAATGATTTATCAATAAACTGGGTAGTACTGGTCACAATTCCCTGTTCGGCCAATTGCGCTACTTCCGACTGGGTAAGCCGAAACCTTACCGAATTATCCTTTATTCTTAACTTCATTTTTTATCTTCATTTAAAACGGCTCCCGGAATGGTAAATATTTAACCGATCGTTTCCTGGCAGGCAGTTTTTATAAGCCTGTTTAATTTACATAATGAATATAAAATATACAAAATTTTGGCCCTTTAAATTATAGGTATGGCCGCTTAACCTCTGCCAAAACCCACAGATCCATATGAACATATGAAAAGGCGATCATCCAAAAAACAATATGATCTGCCAATGCTGTATTAAATTTTGCGTAATGCTAATATAGAATAATATAGTCATCTTTAATTTTATCCATGCTGCTAAAAGAAATTATTTTGTAGATTTCCATGAAAATTGTTGCAGCAAATAACACGACATTAAAATGCTGCTTTAATAATAAATCGCTCCCTTTAACCAAAAACATACCCTACAAAAATGAACAGAAGAACACTTTTAAAAACAGGAAGTTGTGCTGCAATCGCATCCATAATTCCACCAGCCATTTTTGGGAAAACCTATGCTAAAAACGAAATTTCTGCTGATAAACAACCTGTAGGTTTCAGAAAACTCAAGCTGGGCGAATTGGATTTATTTATTCTTTCTGACGGGTACATACGCGATAAAAATGTGGCTGATTATTCGCCAAGGGCTAATGTTGCGCAATTGAAATCTATTCTCAAAAACAATTTCAGGTCTGTTGAATATATTGATATGGCCATGAACATTTTGCTCGTTAAAACCAACAACAAGCTTATCATGTTCGATAGCGGCATGGGCATTTTCGCTGATGAAAACACCGGCAGAATTCTGAAGAGTTTGGCAGAAGCAGGTTTCAAACCAGGCGAAATCACCGATATTTTTATTTCTCATGCTCATCCAGACCATATTGGTGGCTTAACTGAAAAAAATGGTGCACTCGTTTATCCCAATGCAAAGCATCACATCTCAAAGGTCGAATTCGATTTTTGGATGCAAGCAACAGACAATGATTTCAAAAACAGCGGATTAATTAAACAGCTGGATTTTTTAAAAACGCTTTTGCCGGCAACCAGAAATATTTTAACCAAAATTAAGCCGAAAATAAATTATTACGATTACCAAAACCCTTTGTACGGTAATTTCAGTTTTATTTCTGCACCAGGCCATACCCCGGGGATGACTTTGGTTAAAATAAAATCGGGTAATGAAGCGCTTTTAGTAGTTGCCGATCTGGTACATAACGATGTTATCCTTTTCCCACATCCGGAATGGGGATTTAGTGGTGATACTGATCTGGATATTGCCATTGCCTCCCGGAAAAAAGTTTTACAACATTTAGCCGAAACCAAAAGCAGAATAATCGGATACCATTTACCATGCCCGGGTTTAGGCTATGTTAAAAAATCAGGTAATGAATTTGAGTGGGTGCAAGAGACGTTTTATACCCCTGTATAGCAAATTTTTGTGTATTTTCTTCCTGTATTTATTTCTGTTTCTAATACCGGGTAATTTGCTTCTTTTTGTTCATTAACATGTAGGAAATGAGGTGAACACGATTGTAAGTTCAGGCCAATGCTAATCTATAATCAACTAATTTAACCTCTTATGATGTACATACCTAAAACAATTAGCGCTACTAGACTTCAGGAACCTTAAAAATACACCATACGGATGTACCTCTAATTATTAAATCTAACACTATGGAAATTATTTTACTAATTATCTCTTCATTTTTAGGAATATTGGGTGTCCTCATTGAGCCAGTAAAAAAAGGCAAAGGTTCTGTGTTTAAAAGATTGACAGGATTTATATTGGCTGTTTTTGTCAAATTTGACATTGCGGCCTGAAGTACAATTAATGTCAACCTTGGATGAATTCCTATTCATATAAGCATGCAAGTACTTTGGTGACCACATTGCTAAACTACACTTTAATAATATTTCAATTAGCTTTGTAAACATACGCATGCTGTAATTGATAATTTGATAATATTTACTTCATAAACCCATAACGCTATGAAAAAGTGGTTTCTTCTATTTGCATTTTTAATTTGGGGTCAGTTAGTATTCGCCCAGTTGCAAAGGTATCTTATTAAAGAAGTGACAGAAGTAATTTTGAAAGAAGAGGTGCCGCAAGTATTAAAAGGGAAGATCATTACCTTAACGGCTTCACAGGCTGAACGATTAGCACATGCATATCCGATGTATAAAAGTGTTTTTATTGCAGGAAATGATGTGTCCTATTCTTATTACGGGCTTGAGGTATATAATCGTAACACGAATCTTGAAGTAGATGCAAAATTAAAAGCGGCAGCGAAGCTATGGGATGAATTGCATTCAAAAAATTCCGGTGAAGGCGACTTCCACGTTAGGGATATACAGGTTCTTTTGAAGAAATTAGGTTATGATATTGTCATTAACGGAAGATGGGGAGATCAGACAAAAAAAGATGTTGATCATGTTCTTGGGCTTGACAGCAAAGGGATTAGCAAACTAAAGATCAAAGAACTGTTAGTGACGAAAGTAATTAAAAGACAAATCCAGGAGCGTCAGGTTTATGTTCTATCCAGGACTATTGATGGCGTAGCGCAGAAAGATGTAGAACTCACCCCCTCCAAATTAAATGACGAACTGAGCGGCTATAAATGCGGACTGGAAGAAATCTGTGCAAAAGTTAAAGATAAAAATGGGGGAAGCATTGAATATGCTTGTCAGGATGCAGCCGGACATCAGGTGAAAATCAGGATTTCAACGGAGAAAAGTAGTATTGAATTAAATGTAAAATCGCCGGATGGCGGTTCCTCAAAAATGGCGCTAAGCAGTGACGGAAAAATAACCCTTACCAGCTCCGACGGGAACAGCTTTAAAGGAGCATCCATAAATACATTACACCAACAGTAATTTTTTTTATTACCAGAATCCTTTTTATTGGATGAGTTACCAATCCTTATTCTTCTGATTTTTGGTTGCTTTAAATAGAAAAAGCAAGCCAAAGCTTTTTTCCAACCTGATTGAATAATTTAAGTTAAACAAATCTCGGATTGAAGCCTTTGCTGCAGAAGATGATTACATCTTAAACATATTGAAAATCAAATATTTAAAATTTATATGTACGTTTTTTTTATAATTTTTAAGGACGCACGAATGACGCTAATTAATTAAGGGAATCTTTGTGAAAGTTAGTGGTGGGCCGAAAACAAAAAAACCTGCAAATCATTAATTTGCAGGTTTCTTATGCTTTTGTGATTGTCATTTTGTACCCCGGAAGGGATTCGAACCCCTGACCCACGGTTTAGAAAACCGTTGCTCTATCCAACTGAGCTACCGAGGCCCATTTTTTAATGAGCTGCAAATATAGAAGTTCTATTTAATATGTAAAAATATATTTTAAACTATTTAGAACGCAATTTTTTATTTCAAATAAGTAGCTAAGAACGAAGTCATTAAAATTGACATCAGCCACATCCCCTCGGTTTTTGGGTATAAAAACCTTATTCCGCTCCTATGCATTGGCCATAATAGCGAATCAAAAAAACGGGCTTAACGCCAAATTAAGCATCTTCGCCGTTCCAGATATCGTCGTCTGCTTGACTAATGTCCTTACGGCCAGAATTTACACTCCTTAATTCATCATGATGGTAATTCCTTTCAGGATTTTCGGGCAGGGCACTGTCTTGATCAGCAGACACTTTCCGCAAATGCTCTGGCTTTTTAACCTCCGGCAAATCATCGTGTACAACGGAGGGCGTTAAGATTTTCTTCGTGTGGTTATTGCTGTTTTCCATAATTTTAAGATAATCAAATTTCAAGCCATAAGGGGTTAGCGGTAAGTGTTTAGCGGTTAGCGACAGGAAAAAGTATACAAAAAACACCTGTGGTAGATTAACGCTGGAAAGATCCTTCGACTACGCTCAGGATGACATACAGGAAAGAAAACGCAATATAACCTTCGATGCTTTTGTGAATCCGTGGCAAAAAAAGAATAATAAAACACCCGTGGTAAATTAACGCCGGAAAGATCCTTCGACTACGCTCAGGATGACATGTAAGACGGAACGCTGTGTTTCTATGAATTCAGGATGACATACAAGAAAGGGAAATCGCAGTGTAACCTTTAGTGTTTCGGTGAAGCTGTGGCAAAAAAAGCGCACAAATAAACATCTGTGTTTATCTGTGCGCATCTGTGGCAAATTAACGTCTGAAAGATCCTTCTACTACGCTCACAATGGCATACCCCTGATATGATAAAACAAAAGTGTTTAGTAATTCCCCGTTACGCCGATTTCTAAACCTCTTAATTCAGCCAAACCTCTTAACCGGCCAATAGCTGAATAACCCGGGTTGGTTACCTTGGCTAAATCATCTAACATCTGGTGGCCATGATCCGGACGGAAAGGAATTGATTTATCTCTTAGGGCATTTTCTTCTGACAATGCCTTCATAATTTCGTACATGTTCACATCACCGCCCAAATGATCTGCTTCGTAAAAACTACCATCTTCATCTTTTTTTACGTTACGCAAATGCGCAAAATATACACGTTCTTTAACCGCATTAAAGATTTCTAAAGTATTATTTCCCATACCCGCACCTAAAGAGCCCGTACAGAAACAAACACCGTTAAAAGCCTGGTCTACTTCTTTAATGATGTAATTAAAATCGTCGAGTGTACTGGCTATCCTTGGTAAACCTAAAATAGCATAAGGCGGATCGTCAGGGTGAATGGTCATTTTAATGCCTTCTTCGGTACAAACCTCAGCAATGGATAACAGGAAAAATTTCAGGTTTTCTTTTAAACCCTGCGTTCCGATGGCTTTGTATTCGTTAATACTGTTGCGTAAGGTTTCCAGTTCAATTTCCTTTTCGTTCGGGATGCCCATTAATACATTAATACGGAGATCTGCTAGATCCTGTTCTGTCAGCGTAGCATATTTAGCTACCGCCCTGTCTAAAACCGATTGTGAATAATCGGCTTCTGCACCTTCCCGCTTCAAAATATAAAGATCAAAAATGGCCAGGTCGATCCAGTTAAAATAAAGCGCCTTGGATCCATCGGTCATTTCCAGATCCAGTTGGGTACGTGTCCAGTCCAAAACAGGCATGAAATTATAACATACGGTCTTAATTCCGCAGGCCGACAGGTTACGCAAAGAGGTTTTATAATTTTCGATATACTGACCGGCATCTGCCCTGCGTGTTTTAATGGCTTCGTGTACCGGAACACTTTCTACTACCGACCAGGTTAAACCGGCAGCCTCGATAATGGCTTTTCTTTCCTGAATATCGTGCAATGGCCAAACTTCGCCGTGTGGAATATGATGCAGCGCGGTTACAATGCCAGTAGCGCCTGCCTGTTTAACGTCTTGTAAGCTCACCGGATCATTCGGGCCATACCAGCGCCAGGTTTGTTCTAGTTTTTTATATTTCATATATATGATTGTACAAATTGATTATGCTAATATGGATAATTTTTAGACACCGGAGAAGGCCGTAAATCCCCCGTCTACTTTAACACACTCTCCATTTACAAATTTAGATGCATCACTTAACAAATACACCAAAGCACCAATTAATTCATCAGGGGCCCCGAACCGTTTAAATGGTGTTTTAGAAATAATGGCCTGCCCTCTTGCAGTTAAAGAACCATCCTCGTTGGTTAATAAGGCACGGTTCTGGTTGGTGATAAAAAAGCCGGGTACAATGGCATTCATCCTGATTTTATCCTGATAACGGTTGGCCAGTTCTACAGCCATCCATTTGGTGTAACTATCAATAGCGGCTTTGGCCAGCGAATAGCCCAGTACACGGGTGAGTGCCTGGGTAGCTGAAACAGATGATATGTTAACGATGCTACCGCCATTTTTGGCTATTTCTTTACCAAAAATCTGTGTAGGCATAATGGTTCCGAAGAGGTTTAAATCAAAAGCCTGTTTTAAAGCAGGAACATTAAGGTCGAAAATATCGCTGCCTGGCTGGATTACCGCTTCGGCCACATTTCCGCCTGCGGCATTTACCAATGCATCAATCTGCCCAAATGTTTTAATAATGGTTGCATTAGCATCTACCAGGTCCTTTTCATTCAGCACATCGGCAATAATGTAAATGGCTTTACCTCCGGCCTCAACCACATCTGCAGCCCTTTGTTTAGCTATTTCCTCGTTCCTGCCAATAACAACAATTGTAGCCCCTGCGGCACACAGGCCATTAATAAAAGCCTCGCCCAAAACGCCTGTAGCGCCGGTAACCACCACTACTTTGTTTTTTAACGAAAACAAGCTTTCTACTTCTTTTATCATTTTTTTATTCTATTTATTTATTCTACTACCAGTGTTGTAATGGAGTGTGGCAAACTGGTTGTGGTTGCAGCCTCGCCTTTTATCCATAAACTGTATTTTAATTTATCATCTGATTGGTTCATGACCACTACAACCATTTTTCCATCTGCATTTAAAAATGCGGTTGATTGCAATTGATCACGGCTGGATGCCGTTCCTATTCTTTTGGCTCCCGGGCGGATAAATTTAGAAAAATGTCCGATATAATAATAAGCATTGGTGTAAATCAATTTATCATTTTTTGTATCGGCATGTACGGGAGCAAAACAAAAGTTACCTACATGGTTGGGGCCACCTTTTTCATCCAACAGGATGTTCCAGTCTGTCCATGCGGATGTTCCGGTATTAAAATCGTTAATCATTGAGTAACCATAGCGCTCGCCTAAAGTCCAGTCGTCTAATTGATTTACATCGTATTTTTCTTTGCATCCTTCGGAAAAAATAAGGGCTTTATCGGGGTAAGCCTCATGTGTTTGCTTTACATTGCCAAACTGCATGCCGCTACCTGTCCAGGTTTCGTACCAGTGAAAACCAATGCCCCAAACATACTTAGCGGCATCTTTATCGTTTAAAATGGTACTGGCCCTTTGGAAAATCTGGTCGCGGTTATGATCCCAGGCAATTAGTTTTTTTGACGCCAACCCAGACTTTTGTAAGGTTGGGCCGAGGAACTTTTTGATAAAATCGCGTTCCTCTTCGGCAGTGAACACACACGATTCCCATTTCTGTTTGGCCATGGGCTCGTTCTGCACACTTAAGCCCCAAACCGGAATCCCCTTTGCCTCGTAAGTTTTAATAAATTTCACATAATGATTGGCCCAGCTCTGACGGTAGGCAGGCAATAAATGTCCGCCCTGAATTAAGCTGTTGTTATCTTTCATCCACGCCGGTGGCGACCACGGGCTTACAAATAAAGGTAGTTTACCTCCCGATGCTGCAATGGCCCGTTTAATTAAGGGAATTTTATATTGCTCATCGTGCGCTACACTGAAAGTTTTAAGGTCTGGATCGTTCTCCTGTACATAGGTATAACTTCCGCTTGAAAAATCGCAACTGGCAATATTGGTGCGTGCCAGTGTATAACCTATACCTTTCTCACGGTGATAATAAGCCTTTAAAAGTTCCTCCTGATTTTTGCCGGATAACTTTGCAAATGTTTCTGCCGAAGCATCGGTTAGCGCACCGCCAATACCCACCATGGTTTGATAGGTTACAGTGGGATCTACAAAAATACAGGGCTCGGTTTCAAATGGTTGCCTGTTTTCAGTAAAACTTAAGGTTTCGGTTTTACTGATGCGGTATGCCGATTTTTCTGCTGTAGTATAAACCGTTACCTTTTTATTGGCTGCAGTATAAGGTTGCAGTGGTTTTATTGTTTTTTTCTGCTGGGCAGATACATGAAATGCCGTGGCCAGGATTAATAACGTGCTTAAACTTCGTTTCATAATGATGTGTTTGTTTAATTTGTCGGCAGGAGCCGCATTTGCTTCACGGATTTTTACTTTTGACTTCTGAGCAAAGCTTCCAGGTAATAATAATCGGCATAATTGATGGGCACATCGATTTCTGATTTTGCCGGACGGTGCCCTGTGCTATGTTCTAAGATAAAACCATAGTTTGTACCAATTTTACTGGTATATTTAGTGCTGAGCGAATTTAAGATCTTGTTGGCAGCGGCTTTATATTTTTTACCATTACTGCTGTATTTTGCCAGTTCGTAAAGTGCAGAAGCCGTAATGGACGCAGCAGATGCATCTCTTGAGGCCTCAGGGATTTTAGGGTCGTTGTAGTCCCAGTAAGGAATCCCATCGGCCGGGGTAATTTTATTGTTTAAGATGAAGCCCGCAATACCATCGGCCTGAGCCAGATATGCTTTATTTTTAGTTTCGCGGTAACACATGGTATACCCGTATAATGCCCAGGCCTGCCCCCTTGCCCAGGCAGATTCGTTTGCATAACCCTGTGCGGTTACCTTCTGGCGTACATTACCGGTTAAGGTATCGTAATCGACCACATGATAAGAACTATAATCGGGCCTGAAATGGTTTTTCATGGTGGTATTGGCATGCTTTACTGCAATTTTGTAGAAAGATGAATCGCCGGTTAACCGGGTGGTTTCGAACAAAAGTTCGAGATTCATCATGTTATCGATAATTACAGGGTATTTCCATTTATCGCCATTATGATCCCATGATTTGATTACACCGGCCGTAGCATTAAACCTGGTGGAAAGTGATTTTGCAGCCTGGATAATAACGGCTTTATAAGCCGGATTACCGGTTAAACGGTATCCGTTACCAAAGGGACAGTAGATCATAAAACCCAGATCGTGTGTTCCTTTGTTAAATTGCTCTTTTTTAATGTCTTCGGTATATTTTTCTGCCAGGTTGAGCCATTTTTTATCGCGGGTGTATTGGTAGAAATACCAAAGTTCTGCCGGGAAAAATCCGCTGGTCCAGTCTTTTGATACCACCATTTTAAACTGTCCGTTTTCTACGGTACGCGGCGAAACCAGGTTAGGCCTGATTTTTCTTGCCGAATCTACATTTTTGATCAATACCTCAGTTTGTTTAGCGGCAGATGCAAAAGCCTTTTCTACATTTACCTGCTGTGCCTTTACTGCACTGAAAGACAATATACTTAATGCGGTTATCGTTAATTTCATCTTCATATCAAAACCAGATTAATGAGTTACGGATGGGTAAATTCCTGATGACTTCTTCTACCTGTGGCTGGTGGTCTAATTTTGCCCAGGTTTGGTACCAGCCTGGTTGATTAAATTCTACCGCACCAAACAATAAAAAAGGCTGTGCAACCGGCCAGTTATCCCAGTACATCACATCAGGCTTTAAGGTCCACTTGCTTTTATCAGCGATAAAGGGATACAGGTAACTGATTCCTTTTTTGATTGATTTACCATCGGCAGTTTCAAAATTCCAAAGATTATCTTTTGAGCTGGACAGAATCTGGCAGAGCATTGTCATGGCATCGAGGTTAAAGATCGAATAACCATAAGGTTTTGTTCTGGCCATCTCCAAAGGAAAGCTGCCATCGGTTTCCATCTGGCTGGGCAACAAAATGGTTTTATAACGGCTGCGTAGAGAATCGAGCATATTTTCGTCGCCACAAAGTTTGGCAAATGAGGCTACCTGCATGGCCCAACAGGTGGCATGATTGTTTTTAACAGTTTTCTCCTGAATACCCGGTTTACTCGTATTTAACCACAACGTATAATCGGCAAACCATTTTTTAACGCCCTTAGCCGTATTTGGGTCAAACGCTTTGGCTTTTCGCATTACATAAGCGCCCTGGGCCACTTCCATTAAATGAATGGTATCGATAATACCATAATTACGCCCTGTAAATTTACCTTTTACCGCCTGCGCAAAAAGCAGGTTGGGGTTCATTAAAGTTTCAGCATTGATAAACCAGGCCTGAAAATGTTTAACGGCTTCTTTAACATATTTCTCATCACCTGTAATTTTATAGGCAGAGGCCAAAGCACCTATAATTTTACTGAAACGCACCATGGCTTTACGGTGGTCAAGAAAGTTAGCGGGATTGGTTAATCCATCCCTGTTGATGTAGGGTCCATCGGGGTTTTGCGGATCAGGCCAGAAATAATCGGCCTCGGAGAAAAAATCATGTTTCCCACCTGCACTTCGCGCCGAAAATGAGGCGGTTACCGTTATTGGCTTTTGCTGCATGGCCCATGCGGCCTCGGCCAGGATCTGCTTTTTTAGCAGTGCCGCAGCCTTTTTTTGAAAATCAGTTCCTTCCTGACCTGCTTTTTGCCTGGCATACACCGTTCCGGCGAAACAGAGCAGTGCGATTAATGTATACGGGATAAGTTTTTTCATGGTTTAACGATTATAATGTTATAAAAACAGTTTTCAATCCTTCAACATGTACAGCTACTGCACTTTGCCCCTGATTTAATTTTACCTTGATTACCGCCCTGCCATTATAAGCCTGCATTTTACGGGATCCTGAAGAAGTGCCTTGATTATCAATTAATTTACCATCGCCAGTTAAACCAAATGTTATCCAGTTTGTGGCATCTAAACATAACAGTCCTTTCTCATCAAAAAGCTTTACTTCAACGGTGGCCACATCATCTTGCTGGTCGATTTTCTTCAACACCAGCTTAGCGGGTTTGGTCCATTTTCCGGTCTGGTAAGTGAAATTAATTTCATCCGTTACCATTTCTTTACCTTTTCTGGCAATGACTTTAACGGTGTTTTCGCCTTTCACAAAAGGCAGGTTCCAGCGCAGGCCCGCTGCAGGAAAATCCTGACTGTTGCGTTTTTTACTGCCATAGCTTTTACCATTTAAGAAGATCTCTGCCTCGCTGCAGTTCGAATAAACTTTAACCATTTTTTGTTCCCCTTCATTTCCCCAGCGTACCGGCCAGCTATGCCCGTAAATGTGTACCATGGGTTTTTCGGTCCAGTAGGATTGGAAAACATAATAGGCTTCTTTTTTAGTAAAATCGCGTTCCACTACCCCTTTCTGGTTCATGTAGGGTACGGGGTTATCCGGACGTACGGGCGTAGAAAAATCTTTAAAGGGCCAGTAGGCTGTTCCACTTAACCAGGGCATATTTTCCTGTTCTTTTAAATGCCAGTCGATGAGGTTGGTGATGTACGATTCGCTCCAGTCGCCATCTTTAGAAATCCTTGCTGCGCCGCCGTATAATGAGGCATCGCCGGCCCGCTCATCAGCACTGCCTCCGGTCTTGATTTTACTTAAGGCCTGATCGGGGTTTTCGGAATGACGCAGTGCATGGCTGTCGCCACCCCACTCTACATGTAAAAACCGCTTCACCTTGGCAAACTCGTCTTCCGACGCTTTTTTATAATCAGTATAGACACCACGGTACCAGCCTGCCCAAATAGAGGGCGAATATACATCTACAATATCGCTGCAAAAATCGCAACGGCGGATGGCCGTATAACGTGATCGATCGAGCTGGTGCGAAAGATCGTTCAGTTCTTTCATAAAAGCCCTGATTTTTTCCTTATCAAATTCAGGAAAATCGCCCGGCCAGTCGTTTTCGTTGCCCATTCCCCAAATAATAATGGCCGGATGGTTGTAATGCTGCTCTATCATATTGGTGAGCATTCTTTTAGCTTGTTGCTGGTATACCGGGCCACCCAAGCCACCGCGACACCAGGGAATTTCTTCCCAGACCATAATCCCCAGACTATCGCAAAGGTTGAGTACAATGCGCGATTGCTGGTAATGGCCCAAACGGATAAAATTAACCCCCATATCTTTCATCATTAGCATTTCCTGGCGGATCATGCCCTCGGTCATGGCTGCTGCCACACCTGCATGATCTTCATGGCGGTGTGTGCCACGCAGCAGTAGACGTTTTCCATTCAGCTTAAAAGGCCCTTTTTCTACAAATTCGATATGACGGAAACCGACTTTCTCTTCTCCTTTGTAATTGCCCGTTGAGTTGGTTAATTCATATTGCAATGTATATTGCAGCGGTTTATCGGTACTCCATAAAACAGGCTTTTTAATTTCGATATCCCAGACCTGCAAATCATTCGAAATTTCTAATTTTTTATAGGTCTCCTTTACAACTTTTCCGTTTGGAGCAACCAATTTAAATTTAATACTTGCACCTCCCAGATGATGGGGATTATAAAACCTGGCCTTGACATTTAATTTACCCAAGTTACCCTGTGCATCTACTTCTGCTTTGGCAAACATTTTATCGACAGAAAGTGATGGTACATAAACCAGGTTGAGGTAGCGGTAAATACCACCATAAACATTAAAATCAGACAGGTTGGAAGGGATCATTTCAAGGTCCCTGGAATTATCGGTCCTTATCGAAACCGGAACCTTACCTTTAAACTGTTTCTGATAAACATCGGTCTTTTTAAAAGCAGCAACCGCATCGGTAATATCAACCGTCCATTCGTCGTAGCCTCCAACGTGCGTACCTACTTTGGTGGTATATACATAAACTTCTGTTTTTTGCCCTGCACCTTCAAAATGCAGGATCGTTCTGCCGTTTTGATATGGATTTGAGAGGTTAAGTTGTGTACGGTACCAGGCAGGCCCCTGGTAATAGTTTACATCAGGATCGACCGCATCTTCTGCATTTACGCAATGTGGCAAACTTACTTTCTGCCAAAGGGGTACCGCTTCCGGATTGCCCACGCCAACGGGGCGAACGGCTTCCCAGATTCCTCCTAAATCTTCCTTTAAAAATTCCCAATCACTGTTTAAACGAACCGACTGTTGCGCAAACAACTGACTGGCAAACAACGTAATAAATAAAGATGTATAGACAATTTGCTTTAACATGTATAATAACCCGGTTTTTTCTTTTGTTTCAAGGCACGAAGGTGTTAAGTTGTTGGGGGTTGTTTCTACTTGGCTAACCAATTTTTTGCCACGGAGACACGGAGGGCACGGAAATTTTCCTGTTCATCTTATTTAACGCCGTCTAAAATTCCCTGATAAGCTGCCTTTCGCTGGTATTGCGCATCAAAAGGCAATGGCCAATCCGGACGGTTGTAATTTGATGGGATCCAGCTATCGGCATCGGTAACATTCCATTGCGTAATGCCATATTGCTGACTTTTAGGGATGGCATTATACGCCTTAACAATGGTTTTAAATTTTGCGGCTTGCTGCTCACCCAATGCCGTGGTATAGGTCATGGATTGAAGGTTATCGGGATTTAAGGAAATATCGATCTCTGAAATGTGAATTTTTAAACCCGTAGCTGCAGCTGTAACAATAGCAGCATTTAGATTCGCATCGCTCTGCGTAACGCGGGTATGCATCTGCAGTCCGATACCATCTATGGGAATACCCTTATTTTTCAGGTCTGTAACCAGGTTCAGGATTGCGGTACGTTTGGTGGGACCAAATTCGTGGCCATAATCGTTGTAAAACAGTAGCGCATTGGGATCGGCTTCATGCGCGTACTGAAATGCCCTGCCGATATAATCGACACCTAATTTTTGTAACCAGATGCTTGGCCGCATGGTACCATCTTCGTTAACGGCTTCATTTACCACATCCCACGAGGCCACTTTGCCTTTAAAATGCCCTACCACGGTTTGGATATGGGTTTTTAAAAGATTTTCCCATTCGGCAGTAGTCCCCTGGAAATTATTTACCCAATCTGGTAATGATTTATACCAGTTAAGCGTGTGGCCATGTACCCTTTTTCCATTGGCTACGGCAAAATCGACCAGGTAATCGGCATCGCTCCAGGTATAGGTATCTTTTGCCGGATGTACGGATGCAAATTTCATGGCGTTTTCTGCCGTAACACTATTAAATTCTTTAATAACCAGATTGCGGTAGTTAGTATTGCTTTTTAACAGACTTATATTAACCGCAGCGCCCATGGGAAAAGGCATACTTTTTAATGTAACTTCTGCTGTTGATTGCGTTGGCGTTACCAATCCGGGATCGATACTGGTGCTTTTGTATTTGGCACAGGAAATGGCTAACAGCGCCACCGGAATGATGGTTTTTGAAGCGAAACTAATTTTCTTTAATCTGTTCATAATTTATTTGTATTTAAGCTGCATCTGATCGTAAAAATCTTTGAGCACATAAAAAGCTTTCTTTTTCTTGCCTGTTTCGCTGATCAGCCCTTTACGGTTCCAGAAATTCTGATAAATGGGATGTTGTCTTCTTGGCGACCTGAAATCAGTTAAGATCCACGGTGTCATGCCGCGCAAAGCGCCGATTTTGGTGAGCATGGTAATCTGGTTTTTATACAATGCTTCCTGGTACTCTTCGGTCCAGCGTGTATTTTCATCACCATGGAAACCACCCAGCGCATCCCCGCCAAACTCGGTAATGACCACTGGTTTTTTATATTTGATATCGAAATTGTATTTGGTAATTTCGGATGGATTGCCTCCCCAGTACCAGCCTGCATATTCGTTAAAACTTACCAGGTCGATTTTTTCGCCCAAAGGATCATTTAAAATGATGGTATTCCCTTCACGGTGCACCTCTAAAGCAGCGGCTACCAAACGGGTATCATCCAGCGAACGGGCCGTTTCGGCCAGATTGCTCATAAAACTCAAACGGGCGTCGCTAAGCGGGGTTTCATTCCCGATTGACCAGACCATTACACTTGCCCTGTTTTTGTCGCGTACAATCAAATCCGTTAATTGTTGTTTTGCATTGGCATAGGTTGCCGGGTTGGTCCAGCTGATGGTCCAGTAAACCGGTACTTCAGCCCAAACCAATAGTCCCATTTCATCGGCCAGGCGAATCATTTCTTCATTGTGCGGGTAGTGCGCCAGGCGGACGTAATTACAGTTCATGTCTTTTGCCCATTGCAACATCATACGCATATCGCCTTCACTACGTAAACGCCCGGCCAAAAGCGGGTTCTCATCATGTATTGATATCCCTCTCAGAAAAACAGATTTACCATTTAACAGGATGCTGTCGCCCTCGACCCTGATAGTCCTGAAACCAATTTTATCGTTAATATTTTCTTTATCGGTTTTAATATTTACAGCATACAATTTTGGCGTTTCAGGCGACCACAAGCTTAAATTGTTCCAGGTAAACTCATCTGCAACTTTACCTTCGCTATCTGTTTTATATTTCTTTTCCAGTTTTAGCTCAGGGATAGAGAGCGTAATTTCCTGCCCGGCAGTGGCATCGGCAAGTTTCACCGAAAAATTTAACAGGTTATTGTTGCCTTTAACCAGTTGAAGTTTATAATCGCTGATAAAATGCTCAGGAAATTCAGCTAAAAAAACGTCGCGTGTAATGCCCCCGTAATTCCACCAATCGGTGTTTACCGTTGGAATTTCGTCCTGTTTGCGGATATTATCGACCTTGAGTACAATGGAGTTTTCGCCGGCTTTTAAATTACCTGTTACATCAAACTGGAAGGGGGTAAAACCGCCTTTGTGTACACCTAATTTTTTACCGTTCAGGTAAACGTGGGCTTCGTAATTTACCGCACCGAAGTATACAAAATACCTTTTTCCCTTTTCGGGTTTAGCATCGAACTTTTTGCGCAGCCAGATATTACCTTCATAAAGTTCTAATTTTTCAGATTGCGAGTTCCAGTCGCCAGGAACATTCATTTGGGGCGAATGGTCAAAATCGTATTCGATCAGCTCCGATTTATCTTTCTGAACCCGATCATCAAAATACCCCCCGGTTCCGGTTTTCGATTGGTCGAAGGGATCATGACGGTAATCGTAATACCCGTTTTCGTAAGGATCTATAATATAATTCCATTTACCATTAAGGCTCTGGATTTTCCGACCCTGAATGTTTTGTATAGCGGTAACCTGACCGTAACTGATTGATGAAAGGAGCGAAAAGCAGATTAAAAATGCGCTATAGGTTGTTTTCAGCATAACTTAAGTTTTAATATAGATTAATTGATCGTTTCCAAAACTAACAATTAATTAACGGACGATGTTCCTACCATCCGCCTAAATTTGAGCAATTTATTTCTTTGATTAATATCCTGCATTTTGTTTGAGCGATGGCGCCCTGTTTAATTCATTTTGTGAAATTGGATAAAGGTAATTTTTTGCAGTGAAAACCCTGTTTTCGACCACGAAGGGCTGATAGGTATAAACCCCTGGAGAAACAAGGCTGATGCGCATACCCGTTACATTTTTGTTGAAGTTTGTTTCGCCTTCTTTCCATCTCCTCACATCGTAAAAACGGTGTTCTTCAAAACACAACTCTACCCTGCGTTCGTTACGGATCCGCTTACGAAGTTCTTCTTTTGTTGGTGCCACATAACCGTTTCCGGCCGGATTGGTCGTTTGCAAAGCCGGCATGGCTACTCCTGAGCGGTTACGGAGTGCATTTAAACTGGATAAAATTTGTGGTAAAGCCGCTGTACCCTGCGCTTCGTTTAATGCTTCGGCATAGTTTAACAATACTTCGGCATAGCGGAAGAAAACCCAAGGCCTGCGCACATTGGTATTTGAAGAGCTGTTCCATACGGCGCTTTCACTTAAAAACTTACGCATATAATATCCGGTTTTCGTAGCGTTCACATTTAAACCCAAGCCATCTTTACCGCCAACAAATGTTTCAACAGGTTTACTTTTGAAAGTAGAGCCATTATACATAATTGCAAAATTTAATCGCGGATCTCTGTTTGCGTATGGATTTGATGCATTATAACCCGAAGCAGCATCGTTAATAGGGCGTCCTGTTGTTTTCATTTCAAAGGCATCAACCAGTTCTTGCGTAGGATTGGTGCGGCCGTTTGCCCCATCATAACTAATGGGAGCATTATTGGTTTCGATGGTATTGGTATTAAGGGTTTGTGTAGCAAAAATAACTTCGGTATTATAGGCCGCTCCTGATACGTTCCACAACCAGATATTTGGATAGGAAGAATAAATGGCATGTTTGCCCGTATCCATTACACGCTTGGCAGCATCGGCAGCAGCCTGCCATTTAGCCGCATCGCCATTGGGGTTGTATTGCGGGCTTGCCGCGTACAGTAATAATCTTGCTTTTAAAGCCATTGCCGCCGTTTGGGTTGCCCTGCCCCTGCTGGCCACCGCCCAATCAGTTGGTCCCAATGGTAACCGGGCAATTGCTGAGTCGCAATCTAAAGAAATCTGTGCCACACACTCATCAAAAGTATTTCTTGGCAAATCTAAATTCTCATCTGCATTTAAAACCCTGGTTACCAATACAGCACTGCCATAGCGTTTTACCAGTTCGAAGTGAAAAAATGCTCTTAAAAAGAACGCTTCACCCCGCAATCGCGCAATATCCTGGGCAAAGGTTAAACCATCAGCGGGGATAATGACACTTTTTGGCGCATTAACCAAAAACATATTGGCTTTACGGATGCCGGTATACATCGCGGTGTACACATCGTCTACCACCCTGACAGGTCCCCAGGTACCGTTATTCAAAATATTAATATTGGAATTAAGGTTGGAATTTACAGCCTCATCACTACCGGAAGCCAGCATAGCCCCATCATTATCGAGGCTATAACGGTCAGAAAGTGTGGCATAAATATTATTTAAAAAGTTCCGGGCAAAATCAGGATTTGCCCAAACCTGGGCTTCCGAAACATCGCCGTTTGGCGTAACTGCACCATCTTGCAAAAAACCATCTTTTTTACAGCCTGCCATATAAATTGCTGATGCGGCAAGAAGTACGTAGCATATATTTTTTTTCATCTTGTTAAGATTACAGTTTAGTTAAAATTTCAAGTTCAATCCAAATGAATAGATTTTCATATAGGGGTAATAAGCACCGGATGATGATGTTCCGTAAGAATAACCCGATTCTGGTAATTCCGGATCGATATCTAAATTGCCGAGTTTATCAAACGTCAATAAGTTTAATCCGCTTACATAAAACCTTAACTGAGATAGCTTTAACCGCTTCACAAATGATGCAGGAAGGGAATAACCTAACTCAATGTTTTTGAGCCTCAGGTAATCGCCAGAGCGCACCCAGAAATCAGAATTCTGGGTATTGTTACCACGATCGGCTACCAATAATCTTGGATAAGTTGCATCCGGGTTGGTTGGGGACCACCGGTCTACACTAAACTGGTTAATGTAACCGGTTGTAGCGTTACCCGAAATAACCAAATCGTGAATGCTGATGCTACGCCCCCCCATGCCCTGAAAAAGAAAGTTCAGGTCAAAACCTTTCATGGCTACACTTGCACCAAAGCCGTAGAAAGATTTTGGAACAAAGTTGAAATCGGTGTTTACAAAGTCGAGGTTATCAATTACGCCATCATTATTCTGATCCTTATATTTAATATCACCAGGACCAACTGTTCTCGAAAAACGTTGTACAGGTGAGGCATCTACTTCTGCCTGCGACTGAAAAATTCCGATAGCTTCTAACATGCTGCTTACGTAACCTGTACCCTGAATCACACTGGAAACTTCGTGGCCAACCCTCGATTGGTAAGCCGGAATACCGGCACCTTCATTTATAGAGATGATTTTACTTTTGGTGTAAGTATAATTTGCAAACAGATTCAGATCTACAGAACCGATTTTTTTGTAAAAATTAAGGCTGGTTTCAAAACCTTTGTAAGATGCCTCGCCTTCATTTACCTGTACAAGTGTTTGGCCAAGCACATTTGGAAGTAATGAATTGGTTAACAGATTTTTCCGGTCTTCAGAGAAATAATCGGCACTGACAGAAAGCGTTTGTTTAAACAATCTGGCATCAAAACCAATGCTTCCCTTATAAGCTTTTTCCCATGTTAAATTAGGGTTGGCCAAAGCCCTTTGCTCGGTACCACCTACCCCGGTGTAACTGGTGCCGAAATTGTACCCGGTGCCGCTTCTGTTAAAATAATCGTTAAAAGCGAAACGGCGTAAATTATCGGTAGCATCATTACCAACCAGCCCATATGAACCCCTTATTTTTAACAGATCAAGAAAACCCGAGGCACTTTTCATAAAACTTTCGTCAGACAGTATCCATCCTGCCGAAACCGCCGGAAAGAAACCATAACGTTTTCCGGGCGCAAAACTTTCAGAACCAGAAACAGTTCCGATCAGATCCATGTAATAACGCTGGTTATAATTGTACGACAGGCGGTTAGACCAGCCTTCTCTCCGCTGATCTAAAGCGGTAAAGGTTGAATAATTAGCCCTTGAGCCGCGTGTGGTAAACTTGATACCATGTTTACCAAAAATACGGTCGTAATCGAAACCTAACCATAACTCGTTCCTGCGCAGGTTACCCATAAAAGTGTTGGCGGCATAACTCACAATAGATGCGGTGCCATAAGTAGCAGGACCACCCGGAGCAAACGGATCAACAGTAGCGTAAGTCTGGTTAAAGCCATAACGGTACGTTCCGGCTACATCATAAGAGTAAAACACATTGAAAGATAAGCCTTTGGTAATGCTTTCCAGTTTCTGGGTTGCAGTTATAGTAGCCAATAAATTCCTGGTTAAATCGGTACTTACCCCTCTCGATTCCAGCATCGCCAGGGGGTTATTGGCCGGAAAGATCGAATTTCCGCCATAGCTTCCATCGGCATTTAACACAGGAAAAGCATTTGCAGGTGTGCCATACACCGTGTTTAAGAAGGTTCCTGTGCCGATATTCGGGAAACGGAGATTGGTAATACGCCCACCTATATCAAGAGATACATCCAGCGATTTGCTTACGTGCAGATCGATATTGGTGCGTAGGTTATAACGGTTAAAATTAGTGTTCCCGTCATAAGTAGGGTTATTACCGCCTTTATAAATACCTGACTGATTATAAGCACTTACCAGCGTATAATATTTAATAAAAGCATTACCACCAGTAACAGTGGCTACATAGCGTTGTGTAGGTGCAACCTGCCTGATATAATCTTTAACAAAATTGTTGTTTGGGTACCTGTAAGGATCAGAACCGGTTTGATAAGCCTGTAATGCTGTAGCATTGTAGGCCGGCGCGGCACCTCCGTTTACCAGGGCTTCGTTATAAAGTGTTGCATAAGAATAGGCATCTAGCGGGCTGGCAATATTTAAGGGCTGTTGTATACCGGCCTGTGCATCAAAAGTAACCTTGGTTGAGATGGCACTACCCCGGCGGGTTTTTACATAAATTACACCGTTTGCACCGTACATGCCATACCAGGCAATGGTTCCGGCATCTTTTAATACACTTATACTTTCAATTTCGCCTAAATCCATTGATTTAAAATCGCGCTCCACACCATCAACCAATACCAGGGGTTCCTGGTTATTGTTGTAGGATGAACGTCCACGGATCAGAAAACTGGATACATCATAACCTGGCTGCTGTGAACCATTTGGAATAATGGCCAAACCTGATAAGCGGCCTGAAAATACATTATTCAGGGAAGATGAAGGGATCTGGGGAAGGTCATCAGCTTTTAAGGTACTGATGGTTGCGGTAATCTCTCTTCTTTTTCTTACACCAAACGGAATGTACACATTGTCGTCATCTCCGGCGTCTACGAGCGTTTTGCTTAAGATAACCGGTGCCTGGTTTACTTCCAGTGCAGGTTTAAGCACCAAACCATAACCTATCAGTTTAAAAACAAGCACATCGCTTGATGTAGTTTGAAGCGTAAAAGAACCATCCATACCGGTTGTGACAGATCGGTTACTTTTATCTTCCTGTATGGTAATTACCACACCCGGAAGTGGTGCTTTATTCTGATCTAAAACTTTGCTGGTAACGGTCAGTGCCTCATCAGGTGTTTGACCACTAACTTTTAGTACCGCCATCCACAAAAAAAGAAAGCAAACTATATATTTTGATTTTGATAATTTCATAACTGAATAAAATCTGTTTTGCGTGATATTAAACATATGGTTTATTCCCATCCCGGATTTTGGATCAACACTCCATTACTCTTATAAATCTCTGATCTGGGAATAGGGTAACGATCTTGTTTAGCAGTATATGTTTTTTGAAAATTTGGCCCCAGTACCACCGGCGTATAAGTAAATGAACCATTGCTGTTTTTAACCACGTTCATTCCATACATCGGGGTAGCAATAACCTGAGAACCGATTTTCCAGCGCATAATGTCGTACCAGCGGTGATCTTCGAAGGCCAGTTCTACCGCACGTTCGTGGCGGATGGCTACCCTCATCTCGTCCTGGGTCATATTGGCTTTTAAGCCATACAGATTGTTGGCACCAGCAACAATTCCTGCGCGAGCACGGATATCCGTTAATTGTTTGTAAACGGAGGCATCCGGACCATTTGCTTCATTCTGGGCCTCGGCATAGTTTAACATGATCTCGGCATAACGAAAGAAAATGTAATTAATTAAAGCTGTACCCGAAGTACCGCCCAAACGCACATAGGTTTCAGGCCAGTATTTTTTGCAGTAATACCGGGTAGCGGTATAGATAATATTGGTAGGGTTCCAGTCTTTACCATAAGTAACTACCCCCGTTGATGAAGTGGAAGACCACATTTCGATCTTTTTGCCTTGCCAGGCCTGATCATTATAAAGAATGTTGGCGTAAAAACGGGGGTCTCTGTTGAGGTAGGGCTGCTGAGGATTATAGCCGGAAGTTGCATCTGTAATTGCTTTGCCATTGGCCATTTCGTACATATCCACATGGTTTTGGGTTGGATTCATCTGGCCCTGTGCCCCACCAGAACCCGGAGACATGGCATAATCTGCCAAAATACCGTCAATTGCCCTTGGACCCCTAATTTTGATCATAATGTATTCAGGAGAGGAAGCCATATTTAATATATCAGCATAAGTAGGCTGCAAGGCATAAGTCTGCCCCGCACTGGTGCCATCCATTAACTTACTGGCTGCATCTGCTGCCAGTTGCCATTTGGCTTTATCGTTATTGGGATTATTAAGCGGACTTGCGGCATACAAAAGCACCCTCGATTTAAGGGCTAATGCGCCGCCTTTAGTTGCTCTTCCATAATTTGAAGCACCATTATCAGCATCGTTGTTGAGTAAGGTAACGGCTTTATCCAAATCGGCAATAATAAAATCGACACAGGCCTGATAAGAGGCTCTTGGAAAATTAATGTCGTCGTTTACGCTATATTCTTTATCCATTATCGGTACGCCACCAAATCTTTTAATGAGTTCGAAGTAAGAAAAAGCACGTAAAAAACGCATTTCGCCTTCAATTCGCTGTTTCGGGAAAACTGTGGCAGCAGGTACGCCGGCCATTCTGGCCAATACTTTATTGTTGATAGCGATACCGGCATAACACCTGGTCCAAACATCGCGCATATCATTTAAAGAGGCAGAATTAGAATGATCGTGATATAATCCCCTGTTTAAAGTGGTAACACTGGATTCGGAGTTACCCGATACAGCTTCATCAGAAGCCTGGGAGGTCGATCCGCGGTGATCATTAAACCTCGCATAATCATTAATCATATAATTGTATGCCGCATCAGCATAACTTGCTGCCCTAAGTGGATCGGCAAATACCCCGTTATCATCCAAAGCAATTTCCGGAGTCCTGTTTAAGAAATCTTTTTTACAGGAAATGGTAAGGAGTATGAGCAAAAAAACTAAAGAATATATTTTATAATTTTTCATCTGATTAAAAATTAACGTTAACACCAAGATTGAAAACTTTAGATGATGGATAAAGTGATTGAAGCGGGAAAGTTTGGTTTACGGTGTTTAAGTTTTCAGGATCTACGTACATTTTAAACTTCGTCCATGTGTATAGATTTTGTCCGTTGGCAAACACCCTGATGCTTCCAATTTTCAAAGCACTTGTCCAGGCTTGCGGTAAAGTCCAGGCTAACTCTATGTTCCTTAATTTAACGTAGGCTGCATTTTGAAGGATAAAATCGTTAAGCGAGTAATTTAACCCTGTATACCCCCTTGCATGTAATGCTGGCCAAGATGCCGTAGCGGCGTTTTCAGGCGTCCAGGCATTAAGCATAAACGGGTACATCTGTTGCCCGTTATTTTGTTCAGTTAAAATAACATTCGAACTTACATGAGCCACTCCCTGGAACATTACCGATAGCGTAAAACCTTTATAAGCCAACCTTGGTGTAATGCTAAAAATATATTCCGGATTTGGTGAATAGCCGATGGATGTCCGGTCATCGGGAGTGATCACCCCATCGCCGTTTAGATCTTTAAATTTCAGATCGCCAGGAATCGGTGTAACCCCCTGCGGTTTAACAGAAGCAGCAACATCAGCAGCTGAAGCGTAAAAACCATCATTCAGATAGCCAATAAACTGGCCTACCGGCTTACCTTCCGTTTTTTGGGCATCAGGTGTTCCGGCTGGTTCTGATGCGTTTTTTACTATATTTTTAGCATAACTCAACTGCCCGTTCAATCCGAAAGTAAGCTGATTGATTTTACCCTGGTAATCCAGTTCAACTTCATAACCTTTATTGTAAACCACACCAACATTTAGCGATGGATAGATATGGCCAAACGATAAAAGCTGATCCTTTGGAGAGGTTAAAATATCCTTACGGGTTTCATCAAATACATCTACGTTTACTTTCAAGGCATCTTTTAAGAAACGTGCCTCCATCCCCAGATTCCGTTTTGTTCCGGTTTCCCAGGTAATTTTCGGGTTGCCCAAACCATTATCTGGGATATAGATGGTTGGGTAAGTGGTTGGCGAATTTGGCGAACCAAATTGAAGTGCCGGAAAAACAGTTGTTGGAATGGAGGTATAACTGGTTAAGAATAAAAACCTGCCAATCCCCTGATCGTTACCGACTAAGCCATAACTTCCCCTGAATTTTAAATAGGTAACGGCATCGTTCTTTTTCCAGAAAGGCTCGTTAGAAACGGTCCATCCGGCAGAAAACGACGGAAAAAAGCCATATTGCTGACTTGGAAAACCTAAGAAACCTTCAAAGGCAAAGTTTTCGGATCCGTTATAAGCGGCATTAAATTCTGCAAAATACCTTTGTGCGTAGTTATAGGTAACCCTGCCAACCAGGCCCTGTGCGGCTCTTGGCGGTGCGGTATAAATATCGCCGCCATTGGTACGCACCAGTTGGCGGGTGCCCAAAATTAAACCCGAAACATTACTTTTACCGAAATCGCGGTCGTAATAAAAACCTGTTTGCAGGTTATAATTTGTACTTCCCTGCGTAACGCTGATAATGGAGCTTAAAGGCTCATCACGGTTCCTGGTATCAGTTGAAAGTGTAACTGCGCCCGATTTACGATCGTAAACATAAGCCGCCCAGTTGGCATTTCTACGTTGCTGGTTTACAAAGTAAGAATCGTAACCAAAATTGGTTTTAAAAGACAAACCTTTGGTAATAAATCCTAATTTATATTCGAGGTTAAAAGTGCTTTCAATGGTATTACTGTCATCGTTACGTGTTCCGAAACGGGTTAAAATGGCATAAGGATTCCAGATATTGGTACCCACGTTAGGGTTTGCCGTAATTCTGCCATCAGGTAAGGTAACCGGATAGGCATAAGCCGGAACCTGCAGAATACGCGAGATCATCCCTTCAATGGTATCGTAAGAGAATGCCGACGACGACAACAGGCCGGACGGCTGATAGCGGTTAGAGAAACGCCCGCCTAGCTTTATCCCAACGGTAAAATCTTTATTCAGCTGTAAATCAATATTAGAACGGAAATTGTAACGGCTAAAACTAGGCACCGTATTGATGCCATAAGGCGAGTCGAATTTTTTAAAAATCCCATCCTGAAAGGAATAGCCGGCGGAAACAAAATATTTGGCAATTCTTGTCCCCCCGTTAATATTGATATTATGTGCCGTTTGAGGATAAAATTTGCGTGTCAAATAATCAAACCACTGTACATCCGGATAGCCGATCGGATCAGATCCGTCTTTAAACTTTTGCAGTTCATCATCAGCGAAAGGAGCTGCCTGGCCATCATTCTTATAAGCCTGGTTGAGCAGGCGGGCATTATCATAAGCGTTTAAGCCAACAGCCAAACCTGTATAAGTCTGTAAAGCCACATTACCAGTATAGGTAATCCGTGGTTTACCAATTTTTCCCTGTTTCGTGGTGATTACAATTACACCATTTGCGCCCCTGATACCATAAATTGAAGTGGAAGCAGCATCTTTCAACACGGTTACTGTTTCAATTTCATTTGGATCTACATCGGCAAAACTTGGCCTTTCGATCCCATCTACCACAACAATTGCCGATGAATTATTGTAAGTAGCTACGCCGCGTACTTTTAGTGTTGAAGCATCGCCCCCCGGTTGCCCACTGGTTTGAACGGCCTGTAAACCAGGTAACCGGCCAACTAAACTATTCGTGGGGTTTGGCGTTGGCGATTTCATGATATCTTCAGAACTGATCTGTGCAACCGCGCCAGTTAACGTTGATTTTTTCTGTGTGCCATAACCCACCACCATAACTTCGTCTAATCCCTGCGCATCGTCTTCTATGGTCACGTTGATTACCGTTTTACCTGAAACTGCTATTTCTTTTGTAGCATAGCCTACGTAAACAAAAACCAGCACAGAATTTCCGTTAGTACCTTTAATGGTGTATTTTCCATTATCATCGGTAACTGTACCAATCTGTGTTCCTTTTATCCGTACACTTACCCCCGGTAAAGTAATGCCTTTGTTATCTTTTACCGTACCGGTTACCGTGCTTTGTGCGAAGGCCGTAAAAGAATAACTGATCAGGTAAAGAAAAGTGAAGGTATAAAGCATTTTTAACCACCGGATTTTTTCAAATCCAAGAGTTGGTAAAGTGCTTTTCGAATTGTAAAATTTATCCATAATTACAATAAATGTTATCTGTTTTGTTAAAATTCAGTGCGTAGCAGGCCCTTATTAAATAGATTTGATGGTGCAAATCCAGCTAATTCAATGCAAAAAATTGCCCGCCTTGTGCTAAATCCAGCGGTCAGGAAAATGCCTAAGCTTTGCGTTTAAGCGTCTTGAGAATGGTATGATTCCGTCTTTAAAGCGTAATACTTCTGAGGCAAAATAAGGGTAGTGCTTGCAACTATGCCTGATACTCCGGTAAATGCCCCTTTGAAGCCTGAGGAAGTGAGTAGTGATTTTATCATATTTTATTTGGTTAGTTTGTATTGGTATACGAATTTAGAAAAGCTTAAAATATTAAAACGTTTTAAACAGATTAAAAAGACACAAAATACACTTCAACTCGATTTCAAACGTTTGAAATAATTGCATTTTTTTTCTTAATTATGTATTGATATTGGAAAAGACGATGAACAACACCCCTGTTACCCTAAAATTCCTGGCTGAGAAATTAAAAATGTCAGTTTCAACAGTATCAAAAGCCCTTAACAACTACCCCACCATAAACGAATACACGAAACAGCGTGTTCAGGAACTGGCCCGCGAGCTGCACTTTTTGCCCAATAAATCGGCCATTAATTTAAAGGAAAAGAAATCGCACCTGATCGGCGTTATTTTGCCCAACCTCTTAGATCACTTTTTTACACGAAGCATTTATGGAATAGAGCAATTTGCCACACAAAATGGTTACAATATCATCATCAGCCAATCGCATGATGACCTGGAAAAAGAGATCCAATCTGCAAATATGCTGCTGCGTAACCGGGTTGATGGCCTGATTGTAGCTATTTCAAAACACACACAGGATTTTGCGCATTTAAACCAGTTCGAAAATATGGGCATTCCGGTGGTGTATTATACCCGGAATCCGAGTTTTAATTTGAATTGTCATAAAGTTTTGGGCAATACTTTTCAGGGCTGTTACCAGGCTACAAAATTTTTAATAGACAGGGGGCATAAAAGAATCGCTTATCTAGGCGGTCCGAAAATGATTAATTTTACCCACGAACGCTTTAATGGCTACATCAATGCGTTAAAAGATAATCAGATACCCTTTTCATCACAATTGGTTGCTTATACCGATTTTGATAAGGAAAATACAATCTCGGCGATTAAGAAATTATTTACAGATACCGAAAATATACCAACGGCACTGGTGGCTTTTAAAGAACCTATCCTGTTTGATGCCATAAAATACCTGAAATCGATAAACCAGCCAAGCTTTAATCAAATTGAATGTATAGGATTTGGGAACACCTCTTTCATCAGCTACCTCAATTCGCCCCCTATTGCCTCTATTGAAGAAAATCCGGAATCGGTAGGCCAAAATGCGATAAAATTACTGATGCAGTTAATCAATAAGGAAATTGATATCAGGAACTACCAAAAGGTTATGGTAGATTGTAAGCTGATTGTGCATGGATAGCAGGGTTCGCGTTTGGCGGCCAGCGTTGGGCGTTTTAACCTATCCTGTTGAAAAATCTGCGTTTATCTTCTTTAATCTGCGGGAAACAAATCGCAACAAACCTTAATGTCTCTTAACTAAGCATTAGGCGGCTAGCGTTTGGCGTTTCAACCTATCCTGTTTAAAAATCCGCGTTTATCTTCAGAAATCTGCGGGAAACAAATCGCAACAAACCTTAATGTTTCTTAACTAAGCGTTTGGCGGCCAGCGTTTGGCGTTTCAACCTATCCTGCATCAAGAAACCAAGGCAGTTAACAATCATTTATTATCTAATTTCCAAATAAAGAATACTTACTTTTCAATTGATCCCTGTGTTTTTCATGGTACACAAACGCTGCTACGATCAACAACCCTGCAACACCTTCAAAAGCCACTACTACCTGTGTTCCAAAGATATGTGCCAGATACCCCATCAATAAACTTCCTATTGGTAATACCCCCTGATAAGCCATAATGTAATAACTTAAGGTTCTTCCCCTCATTACATCATCGGCATGTGTTTGTAAATAGGTGTTAATAGAAGAGGTTTGGGCCATTAAACCCAGGGCTGCAAGTCCTGTACAGAATAAAGCCACAATAAGTGATGGCGATATAGCCAATGCCACAACTGAAAGGGCCAGCAAAATACCGGCAGACATGACAATCTTCTGCAGATTACTGTCGGCCTTTAAAGTGGCCATATAAATGGCGCCCAAGAAAGCGCCAAAACCTGCTGCACTTTCGAACCATCCAAAGGTGGTGGCATTTCCATTAAATATATCTTTCGCAAAAACCGGTAATAAAGTGGTAAAAGGAATCACCAGTAAACTCGAGGCGGCCATCATTAAAACCATCGAAGCTAAATCTGGCGACGATTTAAGATAATCATAACCTTTTCTCAGATCGGTCCAGATATTTTCTGTTGCTTTTTCGTGCGCAGTGAGTTTAAGTTTCATCATCACCAAACAACCCAGTACAGCAATAAAGCTTGCAAAATTGATCAGGAAACAAATATCCTCACCCCAGGCACTCAAAATTACACCAGCCAATGCAGGTCCGATTAACCTTGCCGCATTAAACATCGAAGAGTTAAGCGCAATGGCATTAGGCAGGTCTTCTTTATCATCAATTAAATTTACCATTAACGATTGGCGGGCGGTTACATCGAAAGCATTCACCAGGCCCTGTACCAGCGAAAGTGCTGCAATCCAGAACATATCGTACACTTTAAGCCAGATCATCAAAGCCAATGCACCAGCCTGCAACATGAGTATGATTTGGGTAATCAGCAAAATTTTATACTTGTTATGCCTGTCTACATAGCTCCCTGCATAAGGTGCCAATACCAAAGAAGGGATTAAACTTAAGAAAGTGATCAAACCCAGCAAAAAGGCCGATCCTGTTAAACGGTAAACCAACCAGCTGATTGCTACACGCTGCATCCAGGTGCCGATTAATGAAATGGCCTGACCTGTAAAAAATAACCTGTAATTATAATGTCTTAGTGAACGAAAAATACTCATGTTTTTATGCTTTTTAAAAATAGTAAAGTAACTTTACAAAAATAGAAAAATTAGCTTAAACGGTAAAACTTAAAACGCTCACTTTTATCACTTAAAAATCATAAATAACACGATCAAGAAAAAAAAAGTAAAAAATAAATAAAAACAAAAGCCTATATTTGTAAAGTTAATTTACCATTAATATGCCTACTCAAACACAAGAGATTGCAGCCAAATTAAGAAGCACGGTTACACGTTTAACCCGTCAGTTACGCCGGCAGAACGTAAGTTCAGAGTTCAGCAATGCCGAATTGTTAACCATGTCGCTGCTCGAAACGCATGGAAAACTGTTATCTACCGAACTTGCCGATCTGGAAAGGGTATCTAAACAGGCCATTTCACAGATCATAAACCGTTTGTATGATGCAAAATGCGTAGAACGTTTTCCAAGCGAAGAAGATAAAAGGAAAGTATTTATCGGCCTAACTAAATTAGGCGAAAAGCACATCATTGCCAGCCGTAAAATCAAGGAAGAATGGCTGGCACAAACACTCGAAAAAATATTTTCTTCCGAAGAAATCAACCTCATCCAGGCTTTTCTCCCACTCCTGTCGCGATTGGTGGAACATAACGGCGTAAGGGCATAACCTCCTTTTTCTTTTAAGCAAATAAGCCTTATCTTGCAGGCAGAAAATGGCACTATATTTTACATCAATAAATTCGGGAAGTAACGGCAATTGTTACTATGTGGGCAACGATAACGAAGCGGTTTTGGTTGATGTGGGCCTCACCTGCCGGGAAGTTGAAAAGCGAATGACCCGTTTAGGGCTTTCGATGGGCAAAATTAAAGCTATTTTTATCTCGCACGAACACAGCGACCACATTAAAGGCCTGGCTGTGTTTGCAAAGAAGTATAAATTACCGGTATATATCAGTACGCCTACACTCAAAAACAGCAGATTGCTTTTAGACGAAAACAATATTTTCGCGCTAAACCACCTGCAACGTATCGAGATCGGCCGCCTAAAAATATCGGCATTTTCAAAATTTCATGATGCCGCAGATCCATATAGTTTTACCGTAGAGTGCAATGACATCAGGGTTGGTATTTTTACCGACATTGGTACGGTATGCGACCGTTTGATTACCCATTTCAAAAATTGTCATGCAGCCTTTCTTGAAGCCAATTATGATACCGATATGCTACAGAACGGCCATTACCCGTATTTTTTAAAGAAGAGGATTATGGGAGGACAAGGGCACCTCAGCAACGCACAGGCACTGGAACTTTTCGTAAACCACAAGCCTGCCTACATGAGCCATTTATTGCTGAGTCATTTATCAAAAGACAATAATGATCCAGAATTGGTTGAAAACCTTTTTAAAAAAGTTGCCGGCAGTACTTTTGTGAAAGTAGCTTCGAGATATGAAGAAACAGCGCTTTATTACGTAGGCGAAAGCCAAAACAATACACCAACCTACTCATTCGATCCCAATCTTTATCAGCCAGAGCAACTTAACCTGTTTTAACATCCTAAAGTCAAAAACAAGCTGCATTTTTGTTACAAATCCCGCTTATTTTAAGCGTTTTGGCTCATTATGCTCAAAACACAACTGTTAAACTTCATGAAATCCAAACAAATCAATTATTACTAAAACATTTTATTAAAAAAGGAGTTATATATATACTTCATAAATAGTTTGTTTGGTTTATTGGGGGCTTATGGATTTAAGCCCCTTTCTTATGCCTTAAATTTTGCAATTCATTCTGGTTAAAAAACCGCCAATACTTATCCATATTATATTTTAAATTTTAGTTATATTAGATTGACAATCATCCTGATATAATATTAAACCTTTAAATAATAATTATATGGAGACAAGTAGACTTTCTAAATTCAGTGCCGAATTCCTGGGCACGCTCGTTTTGGTTTTAATGGGTTGTGGAAGCGCGGTTATAGCCGGTGCTAATGGCACAACCGGAGTTGGCCTATTAGGTATATCTTTTGCCTTTGGCTTATCAGTTACGGCGATGGCTTATGCCATAGGGCATATTTCAGGCTGCCATATTAATCCGGCCATTTCAATAGGAATGGTAATAGCAGGCCGCATGAAAATTAGCGAAGCCGCCTATTATATTGTAGCGCAGGTACTTGGTGCCATTGCCGGTGCCTTTATTTTGTTACAAATTGCTTCAGGAAAAGCAGAATATTCTTTGGCCGCAAATGGATTAGGGCAAAATGGTTTTGGGGCATTATCTCCTCAGCATTACAGCTTACAGGCTGGTTTTATTGCCGAAATTGTGCTCACTTTTATTTTCTTATTGGTCATTTTTGGCTCAACATCGACCAAAAACATTAACGGAGGCTTTGCCGGACTGGCAATTGGCTTAAGTTTAACACTTATTCATATTGTGGGTATCCCGGTAACCGGGGTATCGGTAAACCCTGCCCGCAGTATCGGACCTGCTTTATTGGTTGGCGGAGAGGCGTTAAGCCAGGTTTGGCTCTTTATAGTGGCTCCGATTATTGGAGCAGCATTAAGCGCTTTAATCTGGAAAACAGTTTTGGAGAAAAACTGATCAGGTAAAAGGCAGAAGGTTTAAGGGCTGGAAGGAAAAACCTTCTACCTTATAACCTTCTGCCTTCCGCCTATTATAAGTTTTTAATAATCGCCTCGTCTGTAGGCTTAGTTTTGGAACGGAAACGGTGAACAAGCTCTCCTTTTTCGTTGATCAGGAATTTCTCAAAGTTCCATTTAATATCGCCCTGTTCTTCCGTATTGGTCTGTGAGGTTAAATATTTAAATAATGGACTGATATCGTCGCCCTTTACACTGCTTTTCTCTGCAAGCAGGAATGAAACATTATACTTTCCTGTACAAAATTCCTTGATCTCGGCATTGGTAGAAAACTCCTGGCCACCAAAGTTGCCTGCTGGGAAACCGATCAGCACTACTTTTTTACCATATTCTTTTTGAAGTTTTTCCAAATCTTCATATTGAGGGGTAAAACCACATTTAGAAGCGGTGTTAACAATTAAGATCTTTTTGCCTTTAAATTTAGATAACTTGATTTCTTTACCATCAATGGTTTTAAAGCTGAAACCGTAAACATTTTTTGGTGGCGACACCAATAAGTTTAATAAGATTAAGATTGTACTGATCATAGCTGTTTTTATTTTATATACGAATATAGTTACAAATAAGTTGCCGCGATGTAATGTAGCTGTAAATTATGTGATATGCATAATTAAAGCACTTAAGGCTTTGCGATAGTAAGAAAAACGGATTATTTCATCGAAAAATACTATTCACCATC
Source organism: Sphingobacteriaceae bacterium (assembly GCA_017745075.1). Lineage (GTDB taxonomy): Bacteria > Bacteroidota > Bacteroidia > Sphingobacteriales > Sphingobacteriaceae > Pedobacter. The sequence goes on from JAGIAD010000001.1 coordinate 172,964, forward strand.
TTTTTAATGAAATTTAGATCTGGCTGCATTCAAAAAATCGGTTCTTTTTTTGATCAGAAAATGCAAGTGCAGTAATTCTTGGCAGTTACAGTCCTGCTACCGCTTATAGTCCTCGCTGCGCTGTGGGCTATTCCGCTCTATCCGGTTTAATTAACAGCAACCTGCTGCTCTTTTGTAACTTCAGTTTAGCACAACGTCATTAAAACCTAAATAGCAGTACTTCATGGGGCATCTAAACTTGACCAGACCGAGAATCGAGGTTGAGGATTTGCAGTAAAGGGCGGGGCAAAGCCATTCCTATTAATTACAGGCATTGCTTTCCAAAAAATAATTAAAACCTGATTAAAATCGCGCTATAAACCAATATATCTCACCTAACTTAATAAAAAAAAATGTATTAAATTCTCTTGAGGTTTGGATTTATGCCTTAATTATAGCTTTATTTGCACAAAAACGTATTTCATGGCAAAAAATTTATTAATCGTCGAGTCACCTGCAAAAGCTAAAACTATAGAAGGCTACCTAGGTAAAGATTTTCTTGTAAAATCGAGCTATGGTCACATTCGTGATTTAGTTAAAGGCGATATGGCCATTGATATCAAAAATAATTTTGCCCAAACCTACGAAGTACCTACTGATAAGAAAAATGTAGTAGCCGAATTAAAAAAACTGGCTAAAGAAGCCGAAATGGTATGGCTAGCATCCGATGAGGACCGCGAGGGGGAAGCCATTTCCTGGCACTTATTTGAAACTTTAGGCCTAAAGGTAGAGAAAACAAAACGTATTGTTTTTCATGAAATTACCAAACCAGCAATTTTAAAAGCAATTGAAAGTCCGCGCGGGATAGATTACAACCTGGTAAATGCCCAACAGGCGCGCCGTGTATTAGATCGCTTAGTGGGCTTTGAGCTCTCCCCTGTCCTGTGGAAAAAGGTAAAGCCATCTTTATCAGCAGGCCGTGTACAATCGGTTGCAGTACGTTTAATTGTGGATAGAGAAAGAGAAATTTTAAACTTTAACGCATCCGCTGTTTATAAAATCACCGCTCAGTTTTCTACAGGTAAGGGAAAAGAAACTGTAAAAGCAGAATTGCCACAGCGTTTTGAAAATGAGGCTGAAGCTGAAAAATTTCTTCAGGACTGTGTTAATGCCAGGTTCAACATTACCAGCCTGGAAACCAAGCCTGCTAAACGTAATCCGGCTGCTCCATTTACCACCTCAACCTTACAACAGGAAGCTTCAAGGAAATTAGGTTTTTCGGTTGCAAGAACCATGCAGGTGGCACAAAGACTGTACGAAGCAGGTAAGATTACCTATATGAGAACAGACTCGGTAAACTTATCAGAAACAGCTATAAATGCTGCAGCAGCTGAAATAAAATCAGCTTATGGTGATAAATACCACCAGCCAAGGGTTTATAAAACCAAATCGGCTGGAGCCCAGGAAGCTCACGAAGCCATCCGTCCGACCTATTTCGACAGGCATACGGTTGATGGCGATATTTCGGAAAAACGTTTGTACGATCTGATCTGGAAACGCTCTATTGCGTCGCAGATGAGCGAAGCACAATTTGAAAAAACAACTGCCCAGATTACAGCTTCAACACGCAAGGAATACCTGGTTGCAGAAGGTGAAGTATTAAAGTTCGATGGTTTCTTAAAAGTTTACCTCGAATCAACCGATGATGAAGAAAATGAGGAAAAAGAAGGTGGTGCAATTTTACCTCCTTTAAGCAAGGGACAGGAACTATTTTTAAAAGAAATGCAGGCAACGGAGCGTTACTCGCGCCCGCCGGCAAGATATACAGAGGCCAGTTTGGTTAAAAAGTTAGAAGAACTGGGCATAGGCCGGCCATCTACTTACGCACCAACTATCTCTACGGTACAAAACCGTGGTTATGTGGTTAAAGAAGATAGAGAAGGTAAACAACGTAAGTATACTGCTTTCGTATTAGCCGATGGACAGGTAAAAAAAGAAATAAGATCTGAAATTACCGGCGCCGAAAAATCGAAACTCTTCCCTACCGACATTGGCGAAGTGGTAAACGATTTCCTGGTAGAACACTTTAAAGGTATTGTAGATTTTAATTTTACTGCCAAAGTAGAAAAGGAATTCGATGAAATTGCGCAGGGTTTACAGGAGTGGACCAAAATGCTGCATTCGTTTTATAATCCTTTCCACAATGAGGTAGAAACAACCTTAGAAACTGCTGAACGAGCCACTGGTGAACGTTTATTGGGTGTTGACCCGGATACGGGTAAAAATGTTTACACCAAAGTAGGTAAATTTGGTCCTTTAGTGCAGATCGGTGAACTTGACGAGGAAGAAAAACCACGTTATGCCAGTTTAATGCGTAATCAATCAGTAGCTACCATTACCTTAGATGATGCTCTGGAACTGTTCAAACTTCCTTTCCAGTTGCCTGATTTTGAAGGTAAAGAAGTAGTGATCGGTGTTGGCCGTTTCGGACCTTATGTAAAATGGGGCGAAAGTTTTATTTCACTTCCTAAAAATGAAGATCCTTTATCGGTTACTTACGATAGAGCTGTTGAAATTATCCGCCAAAAAATGGACGATGATGCACCTATTGCTTATTACGAAGGTTTAGGCGTTACAAAAGGCAAAGGACGCTTTGGTCCATTTATTAAATGGAACGATCTTTTTATCAATATTCCGGCAAAAGGTTACGATTTTGATAACCTCACCCAGGAAAACATCGAAACTTTAATTAGCAAAAAAGTTGAAAAAGAAGCCAACAGGTATATTAAAACCTGGGAGGCAGAAAAAATTTCAATCGAAAATGGCCGTTGGGGACCATTTATCCGTTTTGGCAAATTGATGCTTAAATTGAGAAACAACGAGGCAACCAAGCAAAAATACACGCCGGAAGAATTGGCCGACATTGATTTGGAAACAGTTAAGAAAATGATTGTAGAGCAGGTACCTAATGCTTTCGAAACGAAGAAAAAAGCACCGATAAAGAAGAAAGCAGCACCAGCAAAGAAGGCAGTAGCAAAGAAGAAATAGGATCAGGATTAAAGAATTTTAGGATTACCCAAATAAAATTGCGCGCATAGCCAATTAACGGTATTGTCATCCTGAGCCTGTCGAAGGACATTTAGGTAAGTGTTTCGACAAGCTGAACATGACAGGCAAAAAATCAAAATTTAACCCCTGCAATTAACCGATTAAACAATTTAAACAGTTAACCCTTTTGAAAGCAGATTTACCAGAAAATAGAGTTGAAGATATTGCAATGGCCGTTGTATTAATGGGCGAAACTCCTGAAGTAAGGAGCTGGACAGTTTATCTCATTAATTTAAAAAACGAGCCGATAACAAATGTTTTGATCAGCTCTAAAGGTTATGGTGAAAAAGATGGAAAACAGGTAAAAACTTCTGTTTTAAGACACTTTGTTGGCGATATGGAAGCAAACTCCTTTGCCGGTGTAGAAGCTATTGATCCTGAAGTTTTTGGACTAACCAACGAGTATTGGCTGAGCTATTACATTGGCAGCACCATCTACGACAAAAAATTTATTTTCCTGCCCGAAAGTATTATCGATTCAAACCTGATCAAAATACCGTTGGTTAACCGGCCTGGGGTGATGATAAAATAGTACTTAGTCTAGAATCTTTGACTATAGACTTAATTGAAGGCTTAATAATTAAAAACCTGTACTATCCCAGGGATATATATTAATTTCATTACTCCTTAATTGCTTTTCATTGCCTGCATATATTATTTGCCCACCTGTACTGCTTGTCAATTTATTCCAAAAAGTAATTCCTTTAAAGTAATCGCTATTAATTGTCTTACCTGCTTTAATTTCAATAGGCAGAAGCTTTCCTGCATTATCAATCAGCACATCGATTTCATTTCCCACATTATCCCGCCAAAAGAAAATATTGTCACTTAAACCTAAATTAAACCGGCTCTTTAACAGTTCTACAACAACCATATTTTCAAAAAGACTTCCTTTAACCGGATGAGTATCGAGTTGCAATTCGTTTTGTATGCCTAACAATGCAGCCGCTAATCCAGTATCATAGAAATATAATTTAGGCATTTTTACCACTCGCTTATTGAAATTTTGATGATGAGGTTTTAAAAGATATAGGACAAAACTGCTCTCTAAAATGCCAATCCACGATGCTATAGTTTTACTATCAACTCCTACTTCGATCCCCAAACTATTCATGTTCAACAGTTGACCAACTCTGCCGGCACATAACCTTAAAAATCTTTCGAATAGAGATAAATTAGTAATGTTCTTGATTTGTCTTACATCTTTTTCCAAATAAGTTTGAATATAATTTTGATGCCATTTGTATGGAGGAATATTTTGGTCATAAATAGGCGGATACCCTCCTTTAACAAGAAATTCATTTACATCGTTTGAAATAATTTTTGCGGCTTTTAATTCAGGGATAGAAAAGGGCAAAAGTTTTATATACGCAATTCTACCAGCTAAGCTTTGAACTATACTTTCCTGCAAAAGGAAATTATTAGAGCCTGTAATGATAAATTTCCCGAACGATGAAGACTCGTCGAGAATTTGCTGGAGGTATGAAAAAAGATTGGGTGTTCTTTGTGCCTCATCTAAAATTGCACCTTCTGGAAATTGACTCAAGAATCCACGAGGGTCATCTTCTGCAAAAAGACGAGTATCAGGATTTTCCAAAGAAACGTATGGCTTATTTGGAAATACACTCTTAGTTAATGTTGTTTTTCCAGATTGGCGAGGACCAATTACTGCGACAGATTTAAATTGTGTACTTAATTCTAATAATTCTTTTTGTACTAACCGCTGGATCATAAACAAATTTACAATTTCGGAATCAAATTCCGAAATTGTAAAAATTATTATAATACTTTAATCGCCTGTCTGCCGAGCAGCTTCCATCCTGCTTTTTCTTTACTCCAGATTAAAAGAATATATAGCTTTACATTCCCTGGAACATTTTTATCGTTTGTTTTAGCATTTAGGGTATGTCTAACCAAGGCTGTTTTATTCTGAATGATAACAGATTGATCGGTTAGGTTGATATCTATAAAATCAGATTCTCCGGAAAGTAACGAGTGCATAAATTCCTGTTTAGTCTGTATTTTCCCACTTGAGTGGCCGTAGCTTAAATTATTAAGCAGCATTTTATCCAATGCCACGCTATCTGGTGTAACCATCAGTTTGGTCAATTGCGTAACAGCATTTTCTACTTCAGCCTTTTGTGCAAAACAAAAATGTGTAGAAATTAATAAACACGAAAAAATTAAGAGTTTCCTGATCATATCTGGTTGTATTGAGGTTGATGCTGTAAACTTATCCAAATCCATGCAAATGAACAAACCATTCGCTTTAATTTTCAACATAATTTCTTTTAACGTCGATTTTAGTTAATTTTCAGATAGAATAGCGGGTGTTCGGTTTAATCAGTGTAATTACGGCATAGCAATTGCGGCAACTGCAACATTACCATTTATCTTAACGAGTTTCATTCATGGAAAAACCATCTACCTATCAATCATCTCCCAAAAAGAAATTGATCTTCATCGGCTTGCTTGCTGTTTCTATAGCGGCAATTGTATTTATCTATTTCAACAGAAAAAAGAAAAACCATGAAGACAACCAGGCGTACGCAAAATATATCGAAGCTTATACTTCCGGTACCATTTCTAAAAAGAGTTTTATTCGTGTTCACCTGGCCAATGCCGCAACGGGCATGCAGGATCTTGGAAAAGCCGATTCGCGCAAACTTTTCGACTTCTCCCCTTCTATTTCGGGGAAAACCTATTGGATAGATCCACAAACGGTTGAATTTAGGCCTGACGAAAACCTGAAACCAGGCAAAAATTACGAAGCTACATTCAATTTATCGGAAGTTTCTGCCACAGAAAAAGGCCTCGAAGATTTCGACTTTGAATTTAAAGTAATTACCCCGGGTATCATGCTGTCGCAAAATGGCTTGGTTTCACAGAACAACACTGCTCTGGATTATATGAAATTAACAGGCGAAGTAGCTACTGCTGATGTGGAAGAAACCAGTAAAATAGAGAAAACGGTTTCATTGGATTTCGACCAGAAGTTAAAAATAAAATGGCAGCATGATCCGGCAAAAAACACTTCAAAATTTACTATAGACAGCATAAAAAAAACCGGGAATGATCAAACTTTAAAAATAAGCTGGGATGGCGATGCCATTGATGCTGACCAAAAAGGAACAGTTAATGTTCGTGTTCCGGCCTTAAACAAATTTGAAATTCTGGACATGAACGCTATTCAGGGTGAAGAAGATTATGCCTTGGTGCAATTTTCGGAGCCTATCAGTGTAGGCCAGGATTTAACAGGTATGATTACGCTTGGCAACCTAAGCGATTTAAGGTATACTATAGATGCCAGCCAGGTTAAAGTTTATGCTGCTGAAGAACTTAAAGGTAATTACACCTTGAGCGTAAATGCAGGGGTTGAAAACATCAATGCAAAAACGCTTGCAAATGGCAAAGTGGCCAACCTCGTTTTTGAAGATAAACTACCCGCCGTTACCATTGCGGGCAGCGGAAGTATTTTACCAAATTCGGGAAAGCTGGTTTTGCCTTTCGAGGCCATTAATCTGAAAGCCGTTGATGTAACGGTGATTAAAATTTACGAAAACAACATCCCCCAGTTTTTCCAAACCAACAGTTATAAAGACGGAAACGAACTTCGCAGGGTGGCAAAGCCAATTTTGCAGAAAACCGTTCGTTTGGATGAAGATAAAACATTAAATCTTCATAAAAAGAACCGTTTTATACTCGACCTGGATAAAATGATCCGTACTGAACCCGGTGCCATGTATCGAGTTACCATTGCTTTCAGACAGGAATATAACGCTTACAACTGTAAAACCGGTGAAGCAAAAGCAGATGGAAGTGATGAAGAAAATGAATATGGTGACGATGAGGGTTATGGCGAGAAAATTGATGAAGACGACGATTTTTGGCAACGTTACAACAACTATTACCCGGCAAACTACAGGTGGAATGATAAAGACAATCCTTGTACGCCTTCTTTTTATACCAACCAGCGTTGGGCCAGCAGAAACTTAATCGCCTCAAACATTGGTTTGGTAGCCAAACGGGGTAATGATAACAGCATGCTCATTGTAGCAACCGATTTATTGACGGCAAAGCCATTAAGTGGTGTAAACCTCGAACTGATGGATTACCAAAAACAGATCATTTTCAGTACTAAAACGGATGGTGATGGTTTTGCAAGTTTCGACCTGAAACGCCAACCATTCTTATTGATCGCTAAAAATGGCTCAGAGCGCGGGTACCTTAAATTAGACGATGGAAGTTCGCTTCCTTTAAGCAGGTTCGATGTGGGTGGCGATGTAGTACAAAGTGGCTTAAAGGGTTTTATTTATGGGGAACGTGGCGTTTGGCGACCAGGCGACAGCTTATTTGTTTCGTTTGTTCTGGAAGATAAGCTTAAAAAACTTCCTGCCAATTATCCGGTAACCATGGAATTCTATAATCCTAAAGGTCAACTTTACAAGAGATTGATTAATGGCAGGCCTTTAAATGGATTCTATACCTTTAAAACGGCTACAGAAAGTACATCCCCTACCGGTAACTGGATGGCCAAAGTTAAAGCAGGTGGCGCCACATTTACCAAAACTTTAAAAATAGAAACGGTCATGCCAAACCGTTTGAAAATTGATTTCAATATTGGCAACAGGCCATATTTGAGCACCGGAACAGCGGCAGCTACCCTATCGGCCAAATGGTTGTTTGGTGCAGTTGCCCAAAACTTAAAAGCAAAAGTTGATGTAAATTTAAACACCACCGAAACCAAGTTTAAAGGCTTTGAAGGTTTCAGTTTTGATAATCCAACGGTAAACTTCCAATCGCAGGTTAAAACCATTTTCGAAGGCACTTTAAACCAAAATGGTAGCGCTCAGATTAATGCCAACCTGAACGAAAACAATACTGCCCCAGGTATACTAAGGGCAAATTTCACCACTAAAGTTTTCGAACCGGGAGGTAATTTCAGTATCGATAATTTCAGCATCCCTTATCATGTATATCACAGCTATTTAGGAATCCGCACCGAAAAGGGCGATCGCCTAAGTGGTATGTTGGTTACCGGGAAAGCTCATAAAATTGAAATTGTTAATGTAAATACCGATGGAAAATTATTGAGCGGCACCAAAACGGTTACCGTAGAGCTGTATAAAACACAATGGCGCTGGTGGTGGGAACAGGATAACCAGTACACATATGCCAATTTCACTCAAAACCAGTTCAATAAATTGGTAGAAAGTCACCAGGTAAACCTGTTTAATGGAAAAGGTAGCTGGAATTTACGTGTAGATGAACCTGAATGGGGCCGGTATTTAATTTTGGTACGTGATGTAAATGGCGGACATGTTACCGGAAAATCGGTTTATATAGATTGGCCGGGTTGGGCACAGCGCGAACAAGCGAATAACCCTACGGAGGCCTCTATGTTATCTTTTACCGCCAATAAAGAGAAATTTACCGTTGGGGAAGACATTACCTTAACCATCCCAACGGGGAAAAACGGCCGGGCATTAATCTCCATCGAGAACGGAAGCCGTGTAATAAAAACATTTTGGCTGGATACCAAGGCCGGACAAACACAATTCAAGTTTAAGGCTGAAAAAGAAATGGCGCCGAATGTTTTCGCCAATATCACTTTATTACAACCTCATGCACAAACAGTTAACGACTTGCCAATCAGGATGTACGGAGCCATTCCACTTTCGGTAGAAGATCCGCAAACCATTCTGAAACCGACCATTAAGATGGCCGATAAAATTAAACCCGAAACCGAAAATACCATTACAGTGGGCGAACAAAACGGCAAAGCAATGACTTATACCATTGCCCTGGTAGATGAAGGTCTGTTGGATTTAACCCGTTTTAAAACACCTGATCCACATGGTGCATTTTACGCCCGCGAAGGTTTAGGGGTTAAAACATGGGATTTATTTGACTATGTGCTGGGTGCCTGGGGAGGAAATTTAGAGCGCATTTTAAGTATCGGCGGTGATGGAACAATCAACAAAAACCTTAACCCTGCAAAGGCCAACCGCTTTACAGCTGTAGTTAAATTTATGGGACCATTTACCTTAGGCAAAGGAGAAAGTAAAACGCATAAATTTAAATTGCCACAGTATATTGGTGCTGTGAGGGCCATGGTAGTTGCCGGACAAGAGGCAGCTTATGGTTTTGCCGAAAAATCGGTTCAGGTTAAAAAACCGTTAATGGTACTGGCTACCCTGCCAAGGGTGATCGGCCCGGGAGAAAGTTTCACCCTCCCTATTACCGTATTTGCTACAGAAAATAACCTTAAAAATGTATCTGTTCAACTTCAGACCAGTAATTTAATTGTTCAGGGTAGCAATAAGCAACAGCTTTACTACAAACAAACAGGTGAGCAAATGACTTATTTCGAAGTTAAAGCACCAAATACCGTGGGGATTGCCAAAGTAAAAGTGATTGCACAGAGTGGAGCTGAAAAAACTGTTTACGATGTAGAAATGGATATTAGAAATCCAAACCCTTATATAAGCAATGTGGTTTCGGCAACGGTTCAGCCACATACTAAATGGGCTGTAAACTATTTACCAATCGGAATGGCGGGTACCAACTCTGGCTCATTGGAAGTTTCATCAATCCCGGCAATCAACCTTGGCAAAAGATTGGGTTATCTCATCCAATATCCGCATGGCTGTATTGAGCAAACCACTTCGGGCATATTCCCTCAATTGTTTTTAGACCGGTTAAGCCCACTAAACGAACAGCAGAAAGCCAGAACAGAGAAAAATATCAAAGCTGGAATAACCAGACTAAAAGGTTTCCAAACTACCGATGGTGGCTTATCTTACTGGCCGGGAGAAGGCACATCTGACGAATGGGGAAGTAATTATGCCGGTCATTTCCTGGTAGAAGCTCAAAATGCGGGTTATACCTTACCGGTTGGACTTTTAGATGAGCTATTGCGCTTTCAAAAATCAAAAGCAACAAACTGGGTACCAAACAGCAATAATTTTTATGGGGGCGATTTATCTCAGGCTTATCGTTTGTATGTGCTTGCCTTAGCTAAAAAACCCGAAATGGCTGCCATGAACCGCTTAAAAGCTTTCGAGTATCTATCTGTAGCCGCAAAATGGCGCCTGGCAGCCGCTTATAAACTTGCTGGACAGAATGATGTGGCTCAAAATATGATCAGGGGTTTAGACACCTCTATTCAGGCTTATAAACAATTAGGCGGAACTTATGGCTCCGATGTACGCGATGAAGCTATGATTTTGGAAACGTTAACCCTGCTCGGTCAGAAAGCGAAAGCTGCAGGTTTATTGCAACCTTTAGCAGCGAAACTTGGCGAAAATACCTGGTACAGTACACAAACAACGGCTTACAGTTTGTTAGCCATTGCGAAGTTTTGCGGTTCAAACCAGTCGGCAAATAAATTGCAGTACCAATATGTACTGGATGGAAAAACAGCATCGGTAAACTCAAATCAGTACATTAATAGTACCCCGGTAACCTTTAGCGGCAATACCGCATCGGTTACTAACAACGGCAATAATGTATTGTTCGTGCGTTTGGTTTTAGAGGGACAGCCAATTGCTGGCCAGAATAACTTCTTACCTAACCGTCCTGAAGTTTTGGATATGAGCGTGAGCTACAAACGTTTAAACGGAAAAGTTTTAGATCCTACTACCTTAAAGCAGGGAACAGATTTCTATGCTGAAGTAACTATAAAAAATCTGGGCCGGATGGGCTACTACGAACAAATGGCATTAACCCAGATTTTTCCTTCTGGCTGGGAAATTATCAATACAAGGGTAAATGACAACCAAAGTATTTTAGCCTCATCTCCATATACCTATCAGGACATCAGAGACGATCGTGTTTTCACTTATTTTAATGTAAGAGAAGGCGAAAGCCTGGTATATAAAGTATTGCTTAATGCATCTTATCTGGGCAAATATTATTTATCTGCGGTTCAATGTGAAGCAATGTACAACAATGATATTTCGGCCACAGAAGCTGGTAAATGGGTACAGGTGGTGAAGTAGAATTATAAATGGTTCATGTGGACACGAATGATAAGTATATTATTTAGCGCAGTTAATTATAATATTTTAATAAATAGTCATGGTTCGTGTCTCCACGAACCATGACAAAATTGAAATCTAAAAGGGTGAGTAATTTTATTCGAACCGATAGCCTCGGTTCGTGTCTCCACGAACTGTAACTTAAAAACACGCCTAACCACTAGCATCTCCATAAACCGAAATCTAATAGCAATGGATAAATTATTTGAAACCAGAAGAAAGAATTTCATTGAAATTGGACAAATTTATTTTTGGACTGCTACCATTAATAAATGGCAAAAATTGTTGGAGAAAGACGAGTTTAAACATATCATTTTAAGTTCATTTCAGCATCTGAGTAAATTGAATAAATTGGATGTTTTCGCTTTTGTTATTATGCCCAATCATATACATACCATTTGGCGGACAAATGAACTAAACGGAAAAGAAACTGTTCAAGGTTCATTTTTAAAATATACGGCCCACGAGTTCAAAAAACTATTAAGTCCAAGTGAGCTTATTAATTTTTATACTAACTCCATTAATAAAAATTATGAATTTTGGCAGAGAGATTCATTAGCGATACACTTATATACTCCAGAAGTTGCCTATCAAAAGTTAGATTACTTACACAATAACCCATGTACGGAACACTGGCAATTGGCAACAGAGCCCGAAGAATATAAATATTCTTCAGCGTCTTTTTACGAAAAGAATGAATTAAGCTATGCTTTTTTAAAGGATCTAAGATTAGAATTTTAACAGTAAAAATGGGTGGTTCGTGGAGACACGAACCATGACATAATGAAGTTGCGAAATAGAATTATGAATGGTTCCTGGGGACACGAACAATGGCGATAAGGTATATTATTTTAATACAGTTAAATCACAATATTTTAATAAATAGCCATTGTTTGTGTCTCCACAAACAGAAATAAAATAACAAAATAAATTAAGTCTATCAGGTTTAAAGCCTGGTGGGTTTCAATAGCAGAATGAACAAAATCTCAAAAGCTTTCCTTATTTCCGATCTCATCTGCTTTGCGCTGCTTTTGGCTTTCCTTTTTTCATTACCATCAAAGCTTTTCAAAACGCCTACCTCTTATGTTATTGAGGCCAGCAATGGTAATTTATTAAGCGCGGCAATTGCCAGTGACGGGCAGTGGCGCTTTCCCGTAGCAGATAGTGTTCCTGTAAAATTTAAAGATTGCATTATTGCTTTTGAAGATAAACGGTTTTATAGCCACTTTGGTGTAGATATATTGGCCATGGGCAGGGCCATGGGTCAAAACTGGAAGGCAAAAAGTGTAGTAAGCGGCGGTAGTACGTTAACCATGCAGGTAATCCGTTTATCGCGGAAACAAGACCGGACGGTTTGGCAAAAAATATTGGAAATGATTTTAGCTTTACGCCTGGAGATAAAATATTCAAAAGAAGAAATTATAGGTTTATATGCTGCAAATGCGCCATTTGGGAGCAATGTTGTAGGTTTAGAAGCAGCTAGTTGGCGTTACTACGGACGTAATGCTAAAACACTTTCGTGGGGTGAGATGGCTACATTAGCCGTTCTTCCTAACAGCCCATCACTGGTTCATCCCGGTAAAAACGCTACCAGGCTGATCAAAAAGAGAAATGATTTATTGGATAAGCTTGCTCAGCTAAAATATATTGATCAGGCTACTGCTAATTTATCGAAGCTAGAACCAGTTCCGGGCAAGCCTATGCCCTTACCGCAAAATGCACCACATCTGCTGAACCGTTTTAAAGCAGAACAGGCGAGTCTTAAAATCCCTTCAACCAGAATTACCTCTACATTGGATGAAAGCATACAGCTAAAAGTGAATGCATTATTAAAACGATACAACAACCGCTACAGGGCAAATGACATCAACAATATTTCGGCCCTGGTACTCAATGCTAAAACGGCTCAGGTTGTAAGTTACGTAGGTAACATCTATCAGCCGGAAAATACCGGACTGCAAAGCCATGTGGATATGATTAAAGCTCCAAGAAGTCCAGGAAGTACCCTGAAACCCCTTCTATATGCCAGTATGCTGAATGATGGCTTTATATTGCCGCACACCCTAGTTCCAGATATTCCGACTCAAATAGCAGGCTATTCGCCACAAAATTACGATCTTGGCTATGATGGTGCCATTGCTGCTGATAAAGCGCTGAGTCGCTCGCTAAATATCCCTGCTGTTAAAATGCTGCAGCAATACAAATACGAACGTTTTTATGATAAGCTTAAGAAATTAGGAATCGGTACTTTAAACCAGCCGGCAGATCACTATGGGTTATCACTGATTTTAGGCGGTAGCGAGGTAACCATGTGGGATTTAGCTAACACCTATATGGGATTAGTACGTACGCTGAATCACTTCAACACCTATAAAGGTCTGTATAACCCAGAAGATTATAAACCTGCAAGGTATTTCAATAGCAACAACAAAACTGAAAAAGATTATCAACGTACATCCTTTTTAGACCATGGCTCAATTTGGGCCACTTTTAACGCTATGGAAGAAGTGATGAGACCCGGTGACGAAGGCTTATGGGAACAATTTTCTTCATCGCAAAGAGTGGCATGGAAAACAGGAACAAGTTTTGGTTTTCGTGATGCCTGGGCCATTGGCTTAACACCAGATTATGTAGTTTGTGTTTGGGTGGGCAATGCCGATGGCGAAGGAAGACCTGGCCTTGTGGGAATAGAAGCGGCTGCACCTGTACTCTTTGATATTTTTAGGTTATTGCCCAACGGCAAATGGTTTGAAACACCCATAACCAAACTCAAAAAACTTAAAATTTGTAAACAAAGCGGTTACAAAGCATCAGAATACTGTACCGATGTAATACAAGAGCTCGCCCCTGTTTCAGGAGAAAAGACTGCCATCTGTCCTTTTCATAAATTGGTTCATTTAGATAGGACAGGTACTTATAGGGTTAACGACCAATGTGAAAGTATAAGCCACATGCAGCACAAAAGCTGGTTTATTTTACCACCAGCCATGGAATATTATTACAAAATAAAAAATAGTGATTATAAATCCCTCCCGCCCCTTAAAGATGGCTGTGACCTTTCTGGCGGAAATAATGTAATGGAGGTAATTTACCCAAAAAACAATGCAACAGTTTATATCCCCTTAGAGCTTGATGGATCAAGGGGTAAAATTGTAATTAATGCGGCACACAGAAATCCGGGAGCTAAAATATACTGGCATATTGATAATGAATATGTAAGCACCACCACTAACTTTCATCAATTGGCTGTTAGTCCGCCGCCTGGTAAACATACCTTAACCTTGGTTGACGAAAACGGAGAAAGGCTGGTACAAACCTTTACGGTTTTGGATAAAGAGAAAAAAGGCAGTAAGTAAAAGACATCGATTATCTGAGTGCATCCTTTTTATCTGTGGTTAAATTGTGTCTACATGTCGAGAGTTTAACTTAGCGACATTGCACTACACAAAACAGTGCGTAAAAACTCAGTTTGAACTGAACAAAAAAGAGAAATCATTGCTGATTTCTCTTTTCAATAAGTTTAAATATTCTTAAGCCTCTACAGGATGCTCTTTAGCAGCCAAATACCTTTCGGCATCGAGTGCAGCCATACAACCAGAGCCTGCAGCCGTAATTGCCTGACGGTAATACATATCCTGCACATCGCCACAGGCGAAAACACCTTCGATATTGGTTAAGGTAGAGCCTGGTTTAGTAATTAAATAACCGGTTTCGTCCATATCTAACTGGCCTTTAAAAATATCGGTATTGGGTTTATGACCAATGGCTACAAAGAAACCTTCTACAGCGATATCAGACTCAACACCGGTTTTGTTATTGATAACTTTAACAGCAGTTACGTTTTTACCGTTACCCAAAATTTCCTGTGTTTCGGTATTATAGTGTACCACAATATTTGGGGTAGCCAATACACGGCTTACCATTGCTTTAGATGCTCTGAATTCATCTCTGCGCACCAATAGATGCACGGTTTTACAAAGTTTGGCTAAGTAAGTAGCTTCTTCGGCAGCGGTATCGCCAGCACCTACAATAGCTACATCCTGGCCTTTGAAGAAGAAACCATCGCAAACCGCACATGCCGAAACACCAAAACCATTGTATTGCTGCTCACTTGGCAAACCTAACCATTTAGCGGTTGCCCCTGTGGCAATAATAACCGTATCGGCAGTAATGGTTTTGATTTCATCAACTACTACTTTATGTGGCGTTGAAGAAAAATCAACCGAACTTACATAACCAAAACGGATATCGGTACCGAAACGTTCTGCCTGCTTACGGAAATCTTCCATCATTTCTGGTCCCATGATACCTTCCGGATAACCAGGAAAATTTTCTACATCAGTAGTTTGCGTTAACTGACCGCCAGCTTGCATACCTGTATACATAACTGGTTTTAAATCGGCTCTGGCCGCATAAATTGCAGCAGTGTAACCAGCAGGACCTGAACCTATAATTAAACACTGAACGTGTTCATTTTCTTGTGACATTATATTGTGTGTTTGAAATTCATTAATCGTAATGCAAATTTAACGCTTTAAACAATTGTTAACAAGCGCACATTGTCAACATAGTTTACTTATTAACAGCAAAGGGTGGAGCGCCTGGCGGAAATCGTTCGGAGAAGCGCTAAGTGTTTTGCGTATGGCGTTAAGTTCAGGTGGCTTAGATGGTGAAAGATAACCCCTGTCAGATGGTAACATCTGACAACACTTAAACTTATCTGACACATTAGGTCTGTATAACCCCAACATTAAATTTTTTGGTTATCGGCGATTGGTTAGCAGCCTCAATACCCATCGAAATTACTTTCCTGGTTTCCATTGGATCGATTACCCCATCTACCCAAAGCCTTGATGCAGCATAATAAGGGCTAGTTTGGCTATCGTATTTATCGGTAATTTCTTTTAACAGCTCGGCTTCTTTTTCCGGTGTAATTATCTCTCCTTTTGCTTTTAAAGCGGCTTCCTGAATCTGCAGCAATGTTTTCGCAGCCTGAGCACCACCCATTACGGCAATTTTTGCGGTTGGCCAGGCATAAATCAGCCGCGGATCGTAGGCCTTACCACACATGGCGTAATTACCGGCACCATAAGAGTTCCCCAAAACAATGGTAAACTTCGGCACTACCGAATTGGCCACCGCATTAACCATCTTGGCGCCATCTTTAATAATACCACTATGTTCTGAGCGGCTTCCCACCATAAAACCGGTCACATCCTGTAAAAATACCAGGGGGATTTTCTTTTGGTTACAGTTCATGATAAACCTCGCAGCTTTATCGGCACTATCAGAATAAATTACCCCGCCAAACTGCATCTCCCCTTTTTTCGATTTTACCACTTTACGCTGGTTGGCCACAATACCTACCGCCCAGCCATCAATACGGCCTAAGCCGCAGATAATACTCTGACCGTAACCTTTTTTATATTCTTCAAATTCAGATCCATCAACCAAACGGTTAATTACATCCATCATTTCGTAAGGCTTATCCCTGTTTTCTGGGAAAATACCATAAAGCTCTTCTTCTTTTTCCTTCGGCTTAACCGCGGCAATGCGATCGAAACCAGCATTTTCCGGTGCGCCAAGCATGCTCATGATGTTCCTGATGCTGTCTAAACAGGCCTCATCATTAGGGTGTTTATAATCGGTAACGCCTGATATTTCGCAGTGTGTAGTTGCACCTCCCAGGGTTTCATTATCAACCTCTTCACCTATTGCCGACTTTACCAGGTAAGAGCCCGCTAAAAATACCGAGCCCGTTTTATCAACAATCATGGCTTCATCGCTCATAATTGGCAGATAAGCACCACCAGCCACACAAGCTCCCATAATGGCCGAAATCTGCACAATACCTTCCGACGACATAATGGCATTGTTACGGAACATCCTTCCGAAATGCTCCTTATCGGGGAAAATTTCATCCTGCATTGGCAGGTATACCCCTGCGCTATCAACCAGGTAAATTACGGGCAAACGGTTTTCCATTGCAATCTCCTGTGCACGGAGATTCTTCTTGGCAGTCATCGGAAACCAGGCCCCGGCTTTCACAGTTGCATCATTGGCCACAATCATACACTGCCTGCCGCTCACATAACCAATACCACATACTACTCCTGCAGACGGGCACCCACCCTGCGCGGCATACATGCCATCAGCAGTGAAGGCACCAACCTCCAAAAAGTCAGAATCTTTATCGATTAAATAAGCAATACGCTCCCTGGCCAAAAGTTTTCCCTTTTCTTTTTGCTTAGCAGCATTTTTTTCACCTCCACCGAGATAGATTTTTTTGAGCCTGGTTTTCAGTTCGTAAACCAGCTGTTTGTTCACATCTTCGTTTTTGTTGAATTCGATATTCATGGAGGCAATTTAAATTTAATTTTAGAAAAACAGTATTGACCAAATCGGTTTCTGGTCTACAGGGAGGTTTAATCCTCGAGTACCTGGCGCTGTTTTTTTTTAACCACCGAGATCACAGAGAAAAAGCACAGCGTACACAGAGTTATCACTTTAAAAACTTTGCGGTAATCTTCTTATATCTGCGGGAAAACAATAGCTTAATGTCTCTCACAAATGTCGCTGATTGACGCAGAATCCATGCAATCGCTTTATATTTCTTCATTTTATATCTACACATATGGTTTTTATAACCGCCAAGCCTTTACGGCGTTGTTTTTTAACCACCGAGATCACAGAGAAAAAGCACAGCGTACACAGAGTTATCACTTTAAAAACTTTGCGGTAATCTTCTTATATCTGCGGAAAACAATAGCTTAATGTCTCCCGCAAATGCCGCTGATTGGCGCAGAACCCATGCAATCATCTTATATTCTGCATTTTACAAACAATTGAGTGCAAAGCATGCAAAGAAATAGCATAAAGCTTTTATTTACACAGAAATTTAAATGCTAACTGCACAGCGTCAAACTAGCCTTTATAAACTACTCCGTCGATTTTTATTTTTTGATATTTCTCCGCCCAGCCTCTACCCTTGATATATTTTACTTCGTAAGGGTGGCCTTTTAGATTGGGATGATAAACAGGGTCGAAAGAAAATGTGATTTCCTTATCTGATTTTTGAACAACAGTTACTTCATTATCGTTTTCGTTTTTTTCTCCGGTGGTGAAAAATTTATCTCCTATTTTTGCGTTAAAATCTGCACGGATGTAGGTTTTATCCGGAGTATCCGGATAACTTTCCACTAACCTGTTCTGCTCATCAATGCGCAGGTAAACTACGCTGCCTGCATCGCCGCCAACTAAGGAATAAAATTTATAGAAAAGTTTTTTATTGATCCTTACGGTATCTTTTATCTCGGTATAAGATTGATCGTTCATATACCATAAATTACCGATCTTCATGGGCAAAAATGAATCGGCAGCAAGGTTTTGTCCCTTGTTTTTCTGACAGGAAAGCACAATCAAACTTGCTAAAACTAAAATGAGCGATGTACTGATCTTTTTCATCTGCATAATTGTTTTTATTAATAACGTTAAAAAATCAGCTATTCGCTACAGCTTTATAACTAATTGTTAAAGTGATATAAGAAAACTACTTCTCCATTAAATGCAGGTTTTTTCTGGCCTTCAATTTCCATTTCAATAGCCATATTTACCTTGGTTACGCCACGCAGGTTAATAATGGAAGCCAGTTTAGCTTTTAGCCTCACTTTACTGTTTACGGTAACCGCTTGTGCAAACCTTAAACTTTCAATACCATAATTGATTTCCATTTTTAAATTCTGAATATCAACAATCTGTTTCCATAAATAGGGAATTAACGATAAAGTTAAATAACCATGTGCAATTGTTGCCTTAAACGGACCTTCGTTCTGCGCGCGTTCTTCATCAACATGTATCCATTGATGGTCTAATGTAGCATCGGCGAATTTATTGATCTGTTCCTGTGTAATGGTATGCCATGAAGAAACACCTAATTCCCTGCCAAGGTATTGTTCAAATTCTGCGTGCGATGTAATAATTTGCATTTTTTATAATTTTAGTTCCTTTGATAAGGTATCTTATAATATTGTTATTTTTTCAGTATGTTGATCTATCGGATGGTTTGTAGTTGATGGTCAACAGCTTACAAGTGTAAACATCCTGGCAATTAACTATCAACCATAAGCATCTTATAATAATTAACTCAGGTTCCTTTCCCTAAACCAGACTTCGTCCGGAACGGCAGAAAAATTATCCATTTTATTGATCAGGTTTTCAGCATCTGCTTCGTTAAAAACGAGGTCGCGGTTGGCAGGTTTTAAGAATTTGCTTTGTACCATCATATCCATCTGAGCAAACAGCGGATCATAAAAACCATTTACATTTAATACGCCGATGGGTTTGTTATGCAGGCCCAACTGTAACCAGGTAAGTACTTCAAAAAATTCTTCGAGTGTACCAAAACCACCAGGCAAAATCACAAATCCGTCACTTAAGTCGGCCATTTTCTGTTTTCGTTGGTGCATATTTTCAGTCACGATTATTTCGGTTATCCCTTTATGTCCAACTTCTTTATCCATTAAGAACTGCGGGATAATGCCGGTAACCACACCGCCGAGCTCCAGTACATCGTTGGCTAAAACGCCCATAACGCCTACACTACC
This sequence comes from Sphingobacteriaceae bacterium, assembly GCA_017745075.1. Lineage (GTDB taxonomy): Bacteria > Bacteroidota > Bacteroidia > Sphingobacteriales > Sphingobacteriaceae > Pedobacter. The sequence continues at coordinate 192,696 of JAGIAD010000001.1, forward strand.
TCCACCATAAACGAGCTTAATTTGCTGTCTTACCAATGTTTCTGCCAGCTGTTTTATTGCATTTCGTAATTGTACATCGCCGTTAAAGTTTGAGCCACAGTATACACAAACAGAATTAAGCTTATTCATTTTTTTAAAATTTACCGAAGTTAAGATTTTATCGGCTTTCTATAAATTTTAATTCTGCACAAAGCTGTTACAGGTTTCGAAAGGTATAGATGATTGCATGATTTTCTCGCCAAGAAGCACTGTTTTTGTTAAATAAATGAGGTTAACACAAAAAAAGGAGCGGCATTACACCACTCCTTCTAACCAAATATAAGAGAGAAAAGATAATTTAGATATTAGAAAGCATAACGGATGGTTGCGCCATAAGTTCTAGGATCACCCAATACGCCGGCATACAAACCGGAGTTACCTGCTGCCGCCTGTAATTGCTCATAATAGTTTCTATTTGCAATGTTTCTGCTCCAAACAAATAAAGAGAATTTATCCGATTTGAAGCCTAGCCTTGCATTGAATAAGGCATAACCTTTAACATTCAGTACACTTGATGGGGTTGGGTTAGAAGAATATTCAGAACGGTAACTGGCATCGCCCGCAATAAAATATCTACCTTCCCTGGTAGCCAGCTTCCCAGCAGTGCTCAGTTCTGTACCACCAGAAATATTCCATTTTGAAATACCCGGTAATCTACCTCCCGAAGCATCTTTAAACGCCACTTGTGTAGCAACACCATTCACAAGTTCGGTATGTCCTGTTTCTTCCAAAGGAAGCGGAGCATTGGTGAATTTCACATATTTTCCATCCAGATAAGCCAAAGCAGCATTTAAAGTTAAAAATCTTTCCAGCTGATAAGATCCGTCTACTTCCAATCCTTTTACCCTTACTTTTTCAGCATTCGCCAAATATCCCCTGTTTACACCCAACTGCGGCGATTGAACATTGGTCTGGTAATCTTTAATATCGCTGTTAAATAAACTGATATTTACAATAGCGCCTTTAAATGGCTTTGTTTTGGCACCTAACTCATAATGTTGTACATACTCCGGTTTAACTACGGCTACCGATAAATCGGCCGCTCCTGTTGAAGTAGTTGGCAAACCACCTACGTTAACACCAACCGGTTTGTAAGCGGTAGAGAAAGTTCCGTAAACATTTAAGTTTTGATTTGGACGGTACGATACAGTAAAGTTACCTGATAAATTGTTGTTATCTACCTTTGTTGTAAACTGTTGGTTTGCATATACAGCCGCCTTAAGTGCCAATAATGCTGCATCGTTAGTTTGTAAACCACCATAAGTAGTTCTATCGTAGTCAACATCTTTTTTATCATAAGTATACCTCAAACCTGGTAATACGTGCAGGTTCTTTAAAACTTCCCAATCAACCTGTGCAAAAACAGCAGCACTTAACGATTTGATGGTAGAGTTGGTTTTAATACCAAAACCATCTAACAAACCTGGGGTCGAATATAAAGCCTGACTGCCGGTATTACTGGTTTGTACAAATCGCCACTGATCTTTACCAACTTCTTCTGTTTGCGCCAAACCTTTTAAATTTTGTCCAAGCAAATAAACACCGATTACTCCACTTAATTTATCGGTAATATTTCCTGCATACCTCACCTCCTGCGAGTATTGATCGTGGCGCGAATTACCCTGCGATTTGGTTAAAGCTGCTACTTCAGAGAAATCCCTGTCGTTGGTAGGATCCCAGTTCCAGAATCTCCAGGCAGTTGTTGAGGTAAGCGTTCCGTTACCGATTTTATAATCGACATTTAGCGAAATACCACCGATTGACTGGTTATGGCGCCAAGGTGTATTGGTATTGATTTCCCTTGAAAAAGGATCGATCTTAGGTTGTTGATAGCCTAAATCTGAAATAATTCTGGCATACTGACGATAAGCACTTCTTTCAGTGGTGGTTACACCTGCAATTACCAGCGGATAACCTGCCGGGTGCTGGATGCTTACATCGCCGCTTAATAGTACCTGTAATCTCTCTGATGGAGTATAATACAACTGACCTTTAAAACCAAGGTTGTTCTGTCCGCTGTATCTGCGCTCTTCCCTGGTATTCCAGATGGTACCATCGCGCTGTGTTCCCGAAATTGAAATTTTTGCAGCAAGATCTTTAGCCAAAGCTCCTGAAACTGATGTTTTAGCCTGGATAAAATTATAATTACCTACACTTAATTCTACTTTTGCACTAGGTGTTAAAGTCGGTTTGGTGGTGGTGATGTTAAATGCACCTGCGGTGGTGTTTTTACCGAATAAGGTACCTTGAGGACCACGTAAGATTTCGATCTGCTCAATGTCAAGAAAATCGGTTGAGGTTGCTGCCGGACGGGCGTGGTAAACACCATCTACATAAAAACCTACACCAGGGTCAATTCCATCGTTGGTTAAACCAAAGGTAGAACCTAAACCCCTGATATTAAGCGTTGTATTTCTAGCGTTAGATGCATATAACTGCACCGAAGGGACCAATTCTTTTAAACGGTTAACATTAAATGCACCGGCATTTTCTGCTGCACGGCCTCCGATAACCGTAATTGGAATAGGAACATCCTGTAAAACTTCTGAACGCCTGCGTGAAGTTACCACAATTTCATCTAAAAGGGCACTTTCTACCAAAACCAGCTCGATAGGTGTTTCCTGATACCTTAAAATCTGGAAATCCTGTGGTTTATAACCTACCGAACTCACCTGAAGGTAAAATGGAGGTTCCTGTTTTGCATCAATTTTAAAAGCACCGTTATCATCGGCACTCACTGTAATATTGGTGCCCCTCACCTTAATGGTGGCCCGTGGTACCACCTCGCCGCTGGCACGTTTTACAATACCTGTTATTGGACTTTGGGCAAAGGCAATGCTTGCCAAAAGTGAAAATGAAAAGAAAAAGAGTAAAAGTTTGTTCATGATTTGTTGATAGTTTGTTTGTTTATTATTGTTGATTAACGTCCCGTTCGAAAATATTCGATCACTGTTTTAGCATGGCAACAACAATAAAAGCGTGATTTTTGATTTGTTCTCATAATTATTATATAAATCCTATAGATTTAGTCGACAAATATATTAAAAAAAACCAACTGCCAAATTTTATTTTGTGATTTTTATATCAATTACAGGGTTATAAACTCAATCTGTTCCCAAGAATCACTGTTTCGGGTTAAATAAACCTGATAGAACGGAAAGCCCGGAATCCCGATTTTTCATCGGGAGAGGACTTGAAGGGATAGCAGGACTGCACACTCCGAAGCACTACAGCCGCTCATTTTCAAAATAAAATTGACCAGCTAAGACACCTTAGCTCACCTGAGTCATATATTTAAATTTCAGTCCGTGGCGACACGAACCTGGGCCATTTGAAAAAAAAACGGGGCTATCTTTAACCGATGCCCCGTTTTCTATTTATCAATAAAGATAAGGAAGGTATTAACCTTTTACCCTCTTGCCTTATGCCTTAAACCTTACCTGGTATAATTAGGTGCTTCTTTGGTGATCGTAATATCATGCGGATGGCTTTCGCGCATACCTGCGGCAGTAATCTGTACAAACTGCGCTTCCTGTAAAGCTGCAATATCTGCTGCTCCGCAGTAACCCATACTGGCGCGTAAACCACCAATATATTGGTACATTACTTCGGCCAGGGTTCCTTTAAACGGCACACGTCCTACAATACCTTCCGGAACCAGTTTTTTAATATCATCTTCCACATCCTGGAAATAACGGTCTTTAGATCCCTGTTCCATAGCCTCGATCGATCCCATCCCGCGGTAAGATTTAAATTTACGTCCTTCGTAGATAATGGTTTCACCCGGCGATTCTTCCACCCCTGCAAATAACGAACCTGCCATTACGGTACTTGCACCAGATGCAATGGCTTTTGCAATATCGCCGGTATGTTTAATACCACCATCAGCAATAACTGGTACACCGGTACCTTTTAATGCTTTAGCACATTCGTACACTGCATATAACTGAGGAACCCCAACACCAGCGATAATCCTTGTGGTACAGATAGAACCCGGACCAATACCTACTTTAACGGCATCAGCACCAGCATCAGCCAAAAATTTCGCAGCAGCGCCGGTAGCGATATTTCCAACAATAACCTGTAGATCAGGATATTTAGCTTTAACTTCTTTTAATTTATCAACTACTCCTTTCGAGTGTCCGTGTGCGGTATCGATGGTAATTACGTCGACTCCAGCCGAAACCAAAGCATCAACCCTTAATATGGTATCGGCAGTTACTCCAACCGCAGCACCTACGCGTAAACGGCCGCGCTCATCTTTACAGGCAACCGGGTAATTTTTAACTTTAGAAATATCCTTAAAAGTAATTAAACCGCTCAGGTAACCATCTTTGCTTACTACGGGAAGTTTCTCGATTTTATGGTTCTGAAGAATTTCTTCGGCCTGTACCAACGTTGTACCTTCTGGTGCAATGATGAGGTTTTCTTTCGTCATGACTTCAGAAATCGGTCTTTTCATATCCTTCTGAAAACGCAGATCCCTGTTTGTAATAATACCAACCAATTTATTGTCGCTGCTCACTACCGGGATACCACCTATTTTATGTTCTTTCATGATTTTGAAAGCATCAGCCACAACTGCCGTTTCCAATAAGGTAACAGGATCCTGAATCATACCACTTTCTGAACGTTTTACCTTACGTACCTCAGCAGCCTGTCTTTCAATCGTCATGTTTTTGTGCAACATCCCGATACCACCATTCTGCGCAATGGCAATGGCAAGTTCGGCTTCTGTTACAGTATCCATTGCTGCAGAAATCAACGGAACGTTAAGTTTGATTTTTTTGGTTAAAAAAGTGGATGTATTTACTTCACGCGGCAGAATTTCTGAATAGGCAGGTACTAGAAGTACGTCGTCGTAAGTTAAACCTGTGGCAATAAATTTTGTGGAATCGAGTTGCATAGCAAATAAATTAGGATTTATTATTTGCCGGACAAAGTTACCATAAATAAAAGAAGTAGCAAATAGTTTAAATAAAACTAATCAAACCTTACACAAACAAAACAAACTAAAATATTTAGTATTACTAATATTATTAGTTTAAATATTTATTTTTTAAATTTGCTTACACTATACTTACACCATGAGCGAGCCCAAAATTATTTTTTACAAACACAAGACTTATTCTGATGGAACAAGCCCCATCATAATTCAATATGTTGAAAGAGGCAAACCTTTTCGAAAAGTTATTTCTAAATGCCTACCAACTGAATGGCTTAAATCTAAAAATCGTGTCAGTTCGAAAAACATTCAATACGTTAGAATTAATGACGAAATTGAAAAAGCTCTAAAAGAATTTGGAACTCGTAAAAACCATACATTAAGCGACTACTGGGGTTCTTTTATAGAAAACCTTAAAAAGACACAGCAAGTTTCATTATACAATGGCCATAATACTCTAAAAGATCAAGTTTTTGAATATTTCCCCAAAGTTGACTTCAGGCATCTAGATAAAGATTTTATTATCGGATTTACTGAATTTCTTAAAATTAGAAAGGATAACAAAGAAGGAACTATACGCACAAAAATGCAACAAATGGGGAAGCTCCTAAAAGAAGCGATCAAAGACAAGTTATTAAAAGAGCATCCAATGTCAGATTTAACGTTTCCAAAAGGCAAAAACAGAAAAGAAAAGCTCAATGTGGAAGAAATGAAAGCGATAAAAGAATTGGAGTACAGTCCGAAAATGGATTTAGTCCGCGACTTCTGTATGGCTGCATTTTACCTTCGAGGAATACGTGTTGGCGATCTTCTATGCCTCACTGTAGAAGATATTAAGAATGGTCGTGTATCCTACTTCGAGATAAAAACAGGCAAGTTTAGAAACATTGCAATCGTACCCGAACTTAAGATCATATTTGATAGACAATGCAAAAGTAAACACGGATATGTTTTTGATTTTATTAATGTTCCTAAAAGGGCGCTTAATAACAAGTTTTTACAAAAACGAGAAATTATGAAGGCTACAGCGAAAATTAGATACTGGATGCTTAAGATGGTAAAAGTTCTTGAAATCCACAAAAAGGTTTCGCCACATACAATTAGACACTCCTTTTCTAAGCTAGCCAATATTATTATCAAAAACACTGTGGTAACTAAAGACCTAGTCGGCCACAGTTCTTTAGAAATTCACGAAAATTACATTAGTGATATATCTGATGATTTAGAAATGGATGAATATGCAGACAGTGTTATTGAAAAATTAAGATGAAAACGTTATATAACATCGTGCTTGACACTGCCAACGGTGTTTATTCGATAATTTCGTTATATGATTATCTTAACGGTGGCTACCTCATTGGCCTAGAGAAAAGAAACCCATTTTTAAAGTCAGTGGACAGTCTTTTATCCGAAGAAGAAGCAAATAAAAAAATAAAGCTTCTAAATCAATCCGATATATAAAAATATTACTTTTTTTAGTACATTTGTATTGAAATAGGTAATTTATGGTATCAGTATTAAATCTTACCGCTAAGGTAATCCAAAAGTACAAAAAGGAAAGTGTATCGAAGCTGATTAAATTAGCCGAGAAGCATTTTAATGCCTACATCCGCTTACGTGATGACCGGGGCGGCTATTTCGTTTGTATTTCCTGTAATTCCACTAAAGCGATTACCACCGCGTATCATGCCGGACACTACCTATCCGCTGGCCACCATTCTTATCATAGGTTTAACGAACTTAACGTACATGGGCAATGCCTTCGGTGCAACTGCCACTTACATGGCAATTTAATTCCGTATCGAACAAATCTGGTTAAAAAGATTGGAGAACAGGCGGTACTAGAATTAGAATCAACAAAAAACCTTTCAATTAAATGGGATCGCTTAGACCTTATAGCAATCATCGAAACCTATAAATCAAAACTTAAACAAGCAGCGTAATGAGAATTTACATCTATTTATTATTCATTTATTTATGCGATTACATGGAGCCGAATAAGCCAGAGAACCTTTGGATTATGATTGGAATGTTTGCATTAAGTGAGTTAGTCATTTTAAACGGAACACTTGCGGATTTAAAGCGCAAAAACAAAAACCAATGATCCAATCTAAATCCCATACAGCAAACATTAAGCTTATCCTTTACTGGATACTTATTGGTTTGGCAGCATGGTTAACTAAAACAATATGAAAGCAACAGAGTTAAGAATAGGTAATTTACTTCGGGATAAATTAACCGGAGCAATTCTAAGGGTAGATGAGCTTAACAGTGAAGGTAAAATTGTAACCTATGTAATTGACAGATCCAAATACCCATTACCTAAAGGTTGGCAGCTTGATTACATTCCATTAACAGAAGATGTGTTTAATAAATGCGTACATGGACAAGACAGCTATGAAACTTTCAAAAGAAAGCAATCTTCTTTAGGTGATTGTCTTATTTACTTGCACCAACTACAAAATCTTGTTTTCTTCACGACAGGTAAAGAATTAGAAATAAATCTATAATGAAATACTGGACCACTCAAATAAAAGCCATTAACCCAAACACTAATCAGTTAGTGGAATGGATGGGGCCTTATATCCAGGCTGATTCATTAGAAGCTGCAGAAAGTTACTGCAAAGAAAACGGATTAGGTTATTGTAAGGTAATTGGCGAGTTTGACAGTGAAGTGCCTTATGATGTTTTAGACGGATTAAAAAACTTCGCTGAAAAAATAAAACATAAGTAGAATGGAAAAGGCAAAGGTGAAAAAGGCGGGGCCAAAAAAAACTACTACAAAGAAAACAAAACCAGTACCAGTTAAACCAAAAGATTATACTGAGGACTTTGAGTATATCTGTATGGAAATTGAAAAAGGGGTTGCAACCAGAACAGCGGTTCGCGCCTTTATGTCGTCTCAAACTTTTTATAGGTTGATTAACGATAACCAGGATCTATCAAAACGATACGCGCGCGCGTGCGAGGCTCGTGCTGATGTGATTTTTGAGGACATACTCGAAATAGCTGACAACCGAGGCGGTGATACCTTCATTAATAGCGATGGTGTCGAAATGGTTGATCATGCAGTAATTCAAAGAGATCGACTTCGTGTCGATGCCCGTAAATGGATGGCTGGGAAAATGAATCCGAAAAAATATGGAGATAAGATAGACCTAACTTCGGATGGGGAGAAAATAAATACGGTTACGTTCTTTGAATTGCCAAAAAATGGTAGAGACGAGGGAAAATAGAATAAGGCCGCAGGCTGGCTTTCAAATGCAATTCCTTTCCTCTCCAGCTGATATTGTTATCGGTGGGGCGGCGGCAGGAGTTGGCAAAACCTACGCCCTTTTGTTGGAAATACTCAGGCATAAAGATGTTAAAGATTTTGGAGCCGTTTGTTTTCGCCGCACAAGCCCACAGATTAAGGCAGAAGGAGCACTGTGGGATACCTCATCACAAATTTTTCCATTGGTAGGCGGTGTGCCGCGTGAAAGCACTTTAGAATGGCAGATCGATAAGGCTAAGGTTAAATTTTCCCATTTAGAATACGAAAAAAACATCTACGACTGGCAGGGTTCTCAGATACCGCTTATTCTTTATGATGAGCTTACCCACTTTACAAAAAAAATGTTTTTCTACCTACTTACCCGTAATCGATCGGTATGCGGTATAAGGCCGTATGTTAGAGCTACGTGTAACCCTGATCCAGAAAGCTGGTTAGCTGAATTTATATCATGGTGGATTGATCAGGATTCCGGTTTCCCAATTCCAGAGCGAGAAGGAAAATTGAGATACCTGGTTGTTGATGGGGATAGCTATATATGGGGCGATTCCGCAGACGAAGTGATAGAAAAAGCTTGGTACATGTTGGAGGAAGTTGTAACCAGATCCGGCATAGATCCACGAGAATTTGTAAAATCAGTTACTTTCATTTCTGGCAGCATATACGATAATAAAGAGTTACTGAAAGTAAATCCAGCATATTTGGGGAACCTTTTAGCTCAGGATGCTGAAACCCAAGCAGCTCTTTTAAAAGGAAACTGGAAGGTGGTTATTTCTGATAAGGATATCTACAATTACAGTGATTTCGCTGGGATGTTTGTCAATAAGTACGAGGTTAACACCAATGGACGCTACATAACCGCCGATATCGCCATGAAAGGAAGTAACAAGTTTATTGCTGGAGTATGGTACGGGGATTCTCTGGAGGATTTACTAATAATGGATAAAAGTAAGGGCAATGAAGTGATTAACGGGATAATCAATCTCGCAAAAACACATAAAGTGCCCAACAATCATATTGCTTTCGATAATGACGGTGTAGGTCAATTCGTAGATGGGTTTATCGAGGGAGCAGTTGAGTTTAATAACGGTGCCAAAGCTGAATTAGAAGAAAATTATGCCAACCAAAAAACACAATGTTACTACCGATCTGGTGATTCAGTATCCAGAGGCGAAAAAAAGGTAAGCGAGCGAGTTGCGAACATGATGTATGATGATACCATGACCGTACGGCAACGGTTCATGTTTGAAAGAAAAGCGATTAAAAGAGATAAAGCAGATTACGACGGTAAGCTTAAAATAATAGGAAAAGACCAAATGAAATCAATGCTCAATGGTGAAAGTCCGGATTTAATGGATATGTTCATGATGAGAGAGAAGTTCAAGCTGGTTAAAGAATTTAAATTTTGGTAAGATGAATTTAGTGAGAGGGATTAAGAGTGCATTTAGTGCATTCTACAGGGGGATAACCAATAATGCAATGACCAGAGCTGTAAACAGCTGGGTTGTAAACGGCACGATATACGGTCAGTTTACCTGCATGGAGGAATACATTACTGATGCATATCAAAAGAATGCGGATGTATACAGTATAGTATCCTTTATAGCTTCGAAAGTGGCATTAGCTCCGTTTAATCTGTACGAGGTTAAAAACGAAAAGGAATTTCGAAAATACAAGGCTTTAACAACGAACCCTACACAGGAAAGTTTAAGCAAGGCTAAAACGCTTCAAATTAAAGCGCTAGAAGAGATTGGAGGGGATCACCCATTACTAACAATACTCAATACCTCCCCTAACGAGAACATGGATGGTTCGGAGTTTAAATATGCCTGTGCTGTTTATCGCCTTTTAACCGGAAACACCTACATTTATGGATTCGGACCAGAGACAGAAGATCCTGTGAAGAAATTTATCGAGCTTCACATCTTACCATCGCAACACACCAGCCCGGTAAGTGGCGGCGAATACCAGCCAGTTCGAGGTTATAAACTTTCATATCGTCCTGGAGAAGAAATACCAAAAGCTAATGTTGCGCATTACCGATACTTTAATCCTGATTTCGATAATGGGGCTAATCCACATATTATTGGGCAGTCACCCGTACAAGCTGCATCAAATGCGTTGCTTGCGTCTAATAGCGGATACGAAGCTGAGGCACGGGCATTTCAAAACGGCGGTATGGTTGGTGTTCTTTACGAAGATGGAAACACTTCAATGACAGATACACAAAGAATCGAAATGCAAAAGCACATCGACCAGAAAATGGCCGGCTCATCAAACTTTAAACAGATAATTGCAGCATCATCTAAACTCGGATGGATACAGATCGGAACCTCTCCTATTGATTTGGGTATTCTTGAAGGAAGACAGGGTAATTTAAGGACGTTCTGTAATATCTTTCATGTTAACTCTGCAATATTTAATGATCCGGAGAACAAGACCTACAATAACATGGTTGAGGCCAGAAAAGCGGCTATAACAGACGCCGTTTTGCCTGAGCTAACTGCTTTACGTGATGCGCTTAACAAATGGCTTGTGCCTGGCTGGTCTAAAGCCGACAATAAAAGATATTTCCTTGATTTCGATACCAGTGTATACGCGGAATTACAGGACGATATGAAGGCCCTGGCCGAATGGCTAGAAAAAGCATGGTGGATTGATCCAAATGAGAAACGCGCGCAAATGAATTATGATGCTAAAGGGCCCGCGTTTGATGAATGTTTTATTCCGGCGGGCATCATGCCAATATCCCAAACGGTTGCACCGGATTTTGAAAAATCATTTGATAAGGTTGGAGATGTAGACTTTTAATGAACAGGCAGCTTGATAAAATAGCAAGAAGGCAGGAAAATAAAGGAGCCAGAGTATTTTTTACGGCCTTAAAAAGCCAAATTATTAAAGCAGCTTCTTTTATTTCTAATGGAGGTAGTATTGATAGATTAACTATTGATGCTACTCCAATAAGATCTGCTATAATCAACTTTAATTATAACGTTCAGACCGAAAGCGCTAAATGGCAATACGCAGATTTACGCAAGAATAATCCCATTAAGGCTAGCATCGGCACAGGAGTTTCAACAGAACTTATCAGGCTTATTCAGGTATGGATCTTAAATAATACTGGTGATCGCATAACTAAAATAAACGATACTACATTAGACCGAATAAGGTCAATTCATGCTGCTGCATTTGAGCAGGGATTGGGTCCTCGTGAAATCGGGGCGTTAATTAGAAGGGAATCGACGGCACCATTTACTGTGCATAGATCTACAATGATCGCTAGAACTGAATCAACCCGAAATGCAAGCCAGGGCCATAAGTTTGGTGCCGAAGCGTGGGAAAAAGAAACTGGACAAAAGAAGTGGAAGCAATGGAGCGCAACAAATGACAGCCGAACACGTGATGCACACAGGGCTATGTTGACGCTGCAAGTTGTTCGTGGTGATCAAAAGTTTACAGTAGGTGGCGCACAAATGGAGTATCCAGGTGATCCTGCCGGAGGCGCAAGAAACTGTGTTAACTGTAGGTGTAGGGTTTATTACATAAGCGAGCGTATTGCAAAAAGATTGTTAGGTGAAGTTAAACCTGCTCCAGCAGATCCTAGAATTCCAATTAACCTCGATGAGTACGAAAAGCGAACCCGTGTAAAAGTTGATAGAACTATTTTTCAAAACCTTAACGAGATCATACCGATGACTAATACAGCCAAAGGATCGCATTATGATCCGAATACTAAAGTTGTTAACTTGCAAATTGGAGATCGGGCTAAAAAGAGTAGGTGGCAAGCTGAAAAAGTTGTTTACCATGAGTATGGGCACGCTATAGATTGGCAAAAAGGTATGCGTATGGATGGCGAGGTAACCGCTTTGATGAACGAATTTAGAGCAATTCTATCAAAAAATAAAAATGCCGGGTATAAAGAGCTGCATGATAAATTTTATGACGATATTAAAATAGGTTATAAAACTAATAATCACGATGAAATAGAGAAGATAACTTCATTTGCGGATACTTTAATGTCATTAAACCCCAACTTCGGGGCTGGGCATACTAAAGCTTATTTTAACATTGAGTACACAAAAGAAGCGGAATTTATAGCGCATGCTTTTGAAAATAAGTTTTTAGGTAACTCTTACTTTGAAAAAATTGCGCCAGAGCTTTATAAAGCAATGATTGTATATATAGAGAAATACCTCTAAACCAATTTCATGCCAGTAGGATCGCCTTCTACTTCTAGATCCTCAATAAGTTCTATTTTTCTGCCTTCTCTTTCGGCTTGTTCAAGCATCGTATATACTTTGTCGCCAAATAGCGCTAATGATGTTTGAAGTGTCTGGGCATACTGATCTTTTTCGTTACCGCTATGGTCACGTAATGAGGCGTATTTTTCAAATAATTGTCTCCCTGTCATTTTTATATTTTTTGAATTATATCAATGCGATTTTTTCTTTCTAAACTTCCGATCACCATTACCAGCAATAGCGCTTAAACCTACAGATGATTTCTTGCCGCTTTGGGTGAACTCGTAATACTTTTCGTTGAATAGGCCGGATCTTTCGGCTTCTAACCATTCAGCTACATTAAACTTCTTAATGATCTGCTTGCCGTATATAGTGCAGAAAAACAGGATGTCTGCATTATCCATTCCAGCATCTTTAAAAGTACATTCTTTATAGAACTGTTGAAGCTTTGCCCGGATCTTATTCCTGAGCTTCTTATACTCATCAATAGAAATCCGGATATCTTCGCTGTCATTCTTTTTTACTATGAATGTTTCTTCTGCCATGATCTACAATATACAAAAAGTGAGCCGAATAATCAAGCTAATCGGCTCAATATATCGGTTTAAGTTCTGGTGTTATTGGTTTAATCTAAGTCCATCATTGATAAACCTATTTTATTTTTAAATCTTTCCAAATGATTTTGAGCATCATTGCACATCATTTCAATGTGGTGGCTGTGTCTATCTATTAATTCGGCTAATTCTTGTTTAGTCTGGCATGAATCGATATAATCAGCCTCCAAAAGCCCACCACCAAATAAGTCCCTAAACTCCTTCATTTGCTTTTTAATTTCTTGATTTTTCATGATTCTTTAGGGTTAAATAAAATAATACTGTTGCCTGTTCTTTCTTGGGCTGATTGCCATTTTACTTTAAAGGCATTGAATATTATTTCTGCTTCCACAGCTTGACCTTTGTGAAAATAAACAGATTTTGGTAATTCGAGACCATATGGATTAACCTCATACACCTCATTAGCTTGCATTACGCGCTTAAAATGTTCTAGGTTGTCAAATCCAATCATCTTAGCTTGCTTATCGGTAACCTCGCTTAAAGGATCGATTAGTTGCCAATCTGCTTTCGGTAGTTTATGTCTGATAGTTTTATATCCTTTATCAGACTTTTTCTTATAAATCAAGTAAGATGAATTGCTTTCATTTATCACCATAGGTTTAAAATATGGCTCAAACTTTAGCTTAACAGCGAGTATTTCGCCTTGATTTGTTTTTATTGTGACTTGCATAGGTTAATCCTCCGATTCAGGTTTGTTTTCCAGTGGACAGTTAAAATATATGCTTCCATGTTTTCGACTTATTTTGGCATGATAAACATTTTTATTTTTCTGGTCTTCGTGATCGCAATAAATACCGAACAAATCACAATCATTTGGCAATCCTGAATTGTCTATTTCATGATGCGGACAATCAACGCAAGAATTTATTTGTAATAATGGCATAATTATACTTTGTCTTTAAGTGAAGGGGTTATTGACTTTGGCTTAAATCCATCTTCCCTCGTTAGATCTGTCTCGTTTGGCTGAACTTCATACCCAAGCGCTTTCATTGTTGGGATATCTTCATCGATAACCCCAATAAATGGCGGCAAGTAATTATGTCCGCAACAACAACCTGTTGTTGATATGCCTAAGCCCCATAGCATTCGGATCTCTTCGGACAAACAAGCATCAACGCATATAATTTCATTTGCAGATCCATAAGCTTGACCGATCATGTGATTAGGCCTGGGAAGGGAAACCTGGTTCCCATAACTTCCCGCCTCTATATTTACACAATTACACATAGTATTTATTTCACTTTTGATTTTTGTTTTTTAGCATAATCCCTGATTGCTTCCTTTGATTTGTAATCAGCATATAAATCAGCTGCTTTTTGTAGAAATTCATTTATAACTCTATGTCCATTCAAAACTTTGGAATAGAAATCATAAAAGTCTTTGAAATCGACCCATTGTTTTCTGATTGCAACCAAGTCCTTAAAATCATTAAAGGTTTTGCAATATTTGATAGCTCCTTTCATATCAGTCGTTAAAAATTGTCAAATCGATTCCAAATTCTTCTAAAACTACTTTATAACACGATTTATAACTCGGTCTTTCAATTGTTTTACCATTAAAAGATAAATGCGTGCCGCAATTAGTTTTAGGCTTACCTAAGTAAAGGGTTTCTATCCCAGCCTCATTTAGAAGCTGATTGAGTGATTTTTCTGTATGAATCATATGTTTAATATTTTAAATCAGTCCAGTGAATTAATTGCCCAGTAAAGTCTTTATTGAAGTATTCGAAAAATGCTTCTACAGAATCGAAACCATCGTTGATGGCCAAGGCTGAAAAGTCATTGTGTGATAATTGGCGTTTATATGTAACTCGTTTGCGTTGATCATATAGTTATTTAGTTAAGTATGCAGTTAGTGCAAGCAGCACCCACCAAAGGACATGCTTTGCGTTTGTTAGGGGGGTGTTGGATTGGATCATGGCTTAAACTGTCCTTTAATGCCATCCAGCCATATTTTGGCGTAATCAGGATTTTTTAGTTTTTCGAATAGCTTTTCGAAATCGGCCTGTTTATCACCTTGCCATCTAAGCGTTGCGGAAGTGTATCCGTTTACATACTCATACCAGAACTTAATTGTTAATTCGTGCTCATCAGTATCATGATTAAATGTTGTATCAACCAAAAATTGGCTCCCATCAATCACATGAAGGATGGCGAAATCGTCTCTGTTTTCCATAAAATATACTTTGTGCCTTCCGGCGATGTGTCTTAAAAAAAGTAGCCGGGGAACCAGCCCGACTACTAAACCAACCTCAAACTAAACCCGCCAAAACGGGCGAACTATGAAAAGTTTCTTTTGCCCCATCCTATTGGATTACCCAGCGGATGGGGACTTTGCGCCGATTCGTAATTCGGACTTTATAAGTTGCCCACTAATTGTGGGTATGGTGCGGACTATTGGCACCCGATTAACAAAGTTCTTTATGCAATTTCACTCACCTAAATAACATCGTTTCTAAATGTACTCGTCCAGTCCATGTGAACAACCCCTGATTTGAACAGGGATGAAGCAAGCCGTTTTTTCGATTGAGTTTTACACCGTGTTACCGATGGGCATTCTTCTTAACTCATTAGCGTCTACCAATTCCGCCAGTTGCTCAACGCAACAATGTAGCCTGTTGCCGCTTGGTTCCGTTCGTCCGCAATTGAACTAATAGGATGGTTGCGGGGGACAGACTCGAACTGCCGACCTTCGGGTTATGAGCCCGACGAGCTACCAACTGCTCCACCCCACAATTTCAATAAACCTTAACAACCCAGGGTATCTATGACGATTTTTTGGCGCCATCCAGATGGGTTTATCTGGCCTTCTTTGTTCCTTTTACATCACCCCAACTCGTGGGGATTGTTAAGGTTAAAAGGTCGCATGTGCGTCCGATATTTTTACCTCCGCTTTTTGGATCGCCCAGCGCTAAGAGGAGATTTTGAATAAAAAAGCGGTGTTGATTTAATCCCCACCGCTCCAGCTAACACCCAAATTAAAAACCGAAAAAAATCAATACCCAAAACTTTCGATACACAAATCTAAAAATAATATTATTTATTTCAAAACATTTGTATTAAAATAAATAATATTTTATCTTTGAATGTGCTTAGGAATTTGTGTGATTGATTGAAGGCTTACCAATTGCAAAAAGGAGATTAGAGAGATCGGGCGCAATTAGGTAGGCTTTTTTTTGTGAGGTGGATTATGCTGGAGAATTGGAAAGATGTATTAGGGTATGAGGGGCTTTACCAGGTTAGTGACCAAGGTAATGTTAAATCGTTAGATAGAACTTTGCCGCATGGAATTACAAAAAAGTTTTACCCTTCCAAAATACTAAAAGCAGAGCCGTGTGGATCAGGCTACCTAACAGTTTGTCTCTATATCAAAGGCATTCAAAAAAGACATATGATTCACCGGCTTGCAGCAAAAGCCTTCATTCCTAATCCAGAAGAAAAACGCTGTGTGAATCATAAAGATGGTATCAAAACCAATAATAGTATTGAAAATCTTGAATGGGCCACGCACTCAGAAAACAATTATCATGCCTTTGAAAATGGATTAAAGAAGCCGTCAGAAAAGCAAAGGCATAGTATTATTTCGCGTAACAGCAAACTTGTTCTTGACACAATTTCCGGCGTTTTCTTCGACAGCTGCAAAGATGCTGCTACGGCATTGGGGTATAACCATAGCACGCTTAAAACATACCTAAATGGTGCGTTACCAAACAAATCTAATTTAATATATGCCTAAGATGAATAATATAGAAACTAAAAGCTTAGAGCAAGTAATAAAAGATGTAGATAATACTGGTATTGTTACCATGTATGTTTCAGCGTTTGGAAATTTAGATTCCGATGGTGATGTAACTATGCCTGGAGCGTTTACAAAAACCATAAAAGAGAATGCAAATAGAGTTCGTCATTTCTTGAATCACGATAGCAGGCTGTTGATCGGGGTTCCGTTGGAAATGAAGGAGGATTCATTCGGATTGCTGGTTAGATCCAAATTAAACCTTAATAAAGGCATAGCTAAAGATGCTTATGAGGATTACAAGCTATACAAAGAGAATGACCGCTCTTTGGAGCATAGTATAGGATTTAATGTCGTACGCCGAGATCAAAAAGATAAAGCTAAAATTCTCGAATATAAGCTTTGGGAATATTCTACTTTGACAGCATGGGCAGCTAACCCTTTGGCATTAACAGTTGACTTGAAATCATTCAAGAACGCTGATGAGGTTATCGTAAAAATCAAAGAATTAACAGAAATGTACAACCGGAACTATTCAGATGGCCGGTTGACTGAAATAGAAAAGCAGCTAAAAGCACTTGATCTAATTGCGCCGTCCGTAAAAGACACCCCATTAGATGAGCCGCAGATAATCGATGCTTTAAAACAATTCAAGTTTCAAATACAACTAGAAAACTACAAAAATGGAATTTAAAGACATTAAAGAGCTTTTAGATGGCCTAAAGTCTGACTTAGAAAAGTCATTAGACGAAAAAATTAAAGCTGGTCTGGCTGATCAGATTAAATCATTGGAAGAAAAGATAACTGAGTTAGAAGGCAAAGGCAATGATTCCGAATTAGCTGAAATCAAAAGCGCCGCTGAATTACTTAAAACACAAGTTGAAAAACTTGATGTTAAGTTGCAGAAGGTAACAATTGCCGCGCCAGAAGCTGGTACGAAATCATTCAACGAGTGCTTGAAAGAAACCATTGAAGCAAACGCGGATGCCATCAAAGGTCACAAGCCGAATTCTGGTATTGTTAACCTGGATTTAAAAGCTGTTGGTGATATGGGTATCGCAGCCAACTTCCCTGCTGCCACTGCATTGTATCAAGACACAAGAACTGGCCTGTTAATCAACCCATACGAAAGAACCTTTTTAGGGGATATTCTCCCGAGTGGTACATCTACCGGAACTCAAATTGTGTATCCACAAGAAAATGGTGGTGAAGGTGGCATTGGAGAGTGGACCAGTGGAGATAAACCACAGGTAGATTACGATTTCACCACTCAAACCGTATCATTCGCATGGTTAGCCGGCGTGTGTATTGTTGAGCGAGCGATGCTGGATGATATTCCGTGGTTGATCAGCTATTTGCAAAACCGCTTGTTGCTTGACTTAAAAGCAAAAGAAAACGATTACATCTTGAACAAAGCTGTAATTGGTTTGCTTGCCAAAGCTACTGCTTATAACGGTGCATTTACCAGTGCTGTAGATCGTATTATCGACGCCTCATGGGGTCAGATCGTGGAGGATACAAAAGATATGTATTCGCCTACCCACGTAATCATGAAACCGCGTGAAGCTGTGAAAATCGGTTTGAATAAAGCTGATGGATCAGGTGAATACGATTTACCACAAGGTTCAGTAGCATTCTCAAACGGTAAACTTCAGGTTGGCGGATTAGATGTGATAGGTACTACCTCAATGGCAGCAAATAACTTCCTTGCAATGGATGTAAGAGCAACTCAATTCGTTAAACGCTTAGCTCCTGAGCTAAGAATGTTCGAAGATGCTGCCTTAGCTAAGCAAAACAAAGTTATGTTCCGTATCGAGGAACGCGTAGCGCTTGCTACATACAACACTAATGCGTTGGTTAAAGGGTTATTAATCCCGGCCTAAGGTAAAACGGATTTAGCCGGGATCGTTACCCGGCTTACCTTCAAAATTTCAGATTATGATAATCAGATTTGACAAAGATCACCTAGACTTTAAAAAGGATGGTGAGTACGATGTAACACCAGATTCGGTAGCGATTTATTTGGTCCGCTTAAAAGTGGCCAAAGAAGTTACTGGACTGGATGGCAAGCCACCAGTTAAGAAGGCTGCAGCTAAACCGAAAACTCATGCTAAACCAAAAGTTAAAAAGGAAAAGGCACCGGCCAAAGCGAAACAAGCCAAAGCACCGGTTGAAACCAAAGAGTTAAAAACAACAGTAGAAAATAAGTAATGATTTATCCTAAAGACAAACCAAAAGAGC
Organism: Sphingobacteriaceae bacterium; assembly: GCA_017745075.1. Classification (GTDB taxonomy): domain Bacteria; phylum Bacteroidota; class Bacteroidia; order Sphingobacteriales; family Sphingobacteriaceae; genus Pedobacter. The sequence continues at coordinate 211,782 of JAGIAD010000001.1, forward strand.
CCGTAATCACCTACATAATTACTGAACCAGTGGCTGAAGAAGTATTGTCTTTAGATGAGGTTAAATCTTTTCTTGTTGTTGATTATGACGATTTCGATACTCTTTTAACCAGGCTAATTAAGGCCGTTAGGATCAACTTTGAAAGATGGACCGGTATCGCCATTGGTGAAAGACAAATCGAGCTTAAAGGCGATTATGAAAGTGAATATGCTTACATGCCCTTGGAGCCAATAACCACGCAGGCCGGAGCGAATCAAACTGTAGGTTATACCCGAGAGAATTGCCCTGATGATATTATTATCGCAATGCAAGAAGTTATACATACATGCTTTGAAAATCGGGATAATTCTTCAAAATACAACATTTCCGATTTATGCCAGGAAGCATCGAAAGGATTTAGGAGAAGGGTCGGAATATGAATGGTGGCAGCTTAACAAAAAAGGTAAAGTTCTTTGAATATAGCTACCAACCAGATGATGCAGGCGGGCAAATTGCCACACCTGTGACTGTTCTTGAAACATTCGGAAAGGTTAAATCCATTACCAGTAGTAAAACACTGGAGGCTTTAAAGGAAGGATTAAACCAGGCGTTCGAATTGCGTATCAGGATGAGAAAAGGATTTACACCCAAATCTCATTACTCTATTGAATATAAAGGCCGTGAAATGGTGATTTTAAAAGTCATTAGTGACGAAGAGAGTAGTAAAGAGTGGATTATAATCATTGCTAATCGTGAAAGTTAAAGGATTTGATGCATTCGTTAGAAAGCTTAAGCGGTTGCCAGTTGATGTTCAACGGGAAATAAAGGAGCGTATTGAGGATACTGCAGACTTAATAGTAATGGATGCGGGTAATGCCGCCCCTGTCGATTTAGGGTATTTAAAAAATAGCATAAGAAGTTTTCCTGAGCAAAAGGGATTTAACTATGTAATTCAAGTCGGTGCAGATTACGCTGCTTATGTAGAATTTGGTACGGGATCGAAGGTTAAAGTTCCAAAAGAGGTAGTGGATTATGCCGCTCAGTTTAAAGGGAAAGGTGAAAGAGTAGTAAACATGCCAGCGAGGCCGTTTTTTTTTCCGGCCTACTTCAAACATAGAAATGAGTTGATAAGAAATATAAAGCGTGTTTTAAAGGAAAATCTAAATCGATGAAAGATATACAGTTGCCAACCAGAGTTGCCTACGTTTCAAAACTAACTGATTTAGGTTTGACTGTGTATGAGATGGACGCCGTTCCTGATGAGGCAAACGCTCCTTATGTCATAATCGGCGATACAGATTCTAATGAAATCAGTAATAAAACGGATTTCGGGCACACATTGAGAATTCTTTTGGACATAGTTACAGAATTCCCAAAGAATGTGGTTGGAGGAAGTAAAGGAGCGGATTTAATCGCCAATCAAATTTTAGGAATTATAAACAGCAAAACCAAATTCATAATTAACGAAGACCTTCAATCCGTAAATGTGAAATTGATTCAAGATAGAAAGCTTAATGGTGTAACTGATACAACAAGGGTATTCAGAAGGTTATTAAGATTTGAGCATATTATTAAACAAATAAATTAAAAAGAAATGGCGACAAGGGCTTATTATGACGGGAAAGATGTACTTCTTTTTATTAAGCGAGCAGCTGATACTAACTTCAGAGCTGTGGCGTGTTTGGACACGAATTCATTTAACCATGAAAGAGAATTAAAGGAAGTAACCAACAAATGCACAGGGGGCTATCGTGATGGTATTGCCGGTAAAGGTACATGGGGTTTTGAAGGATCTGGGCAGGCAATTAGTGATGTTCAAACCGCTGAAGCTAATTTTCAGGAGTTATTAGAAATCTCAGTTTCTGGCGAAAAGTTACAGGCAAAAATGGCTAATGCTGACGGATCAGTATACCGCGCTGGAGAAATTATAATTACTTCTTATTCAGAGGATGCAAATTCAGAAGATCCTATGGGGTTCACAGCGACATTCTCGGGTCTAGGTGTTCCAGTAATTGAAGCACCAACGCCATAATGAAGGGGTATATCAGTATTAATATTGGCGGAAAATTTCGCGGTATTAAATTCGGGAACATGGCTCTTTTGGATCTCATTTCAAAAGGCAAAATAGGCGATAAAACTGAATTCTCTTTTGATTTGATAGTCGACCTGGTTTATTCTGGATTGGTAAATAACTGCTTTAACAAAAAAGAAGATGTAGACTTTGATTTTGAGGCGGTTGCCGTATGGGTTGATGATGCTGATTTTTCCGATTTGATGAAGGTATTCGAAACATTCCAATCTAGTTATGTTTTGGAGGGAGGCAGCAAAGAATCCGCAGGAAAAAAGTAAAAGGTTTCCCGGCGATCAGTGAAATTATTGCCAGTGTCGGGGAACTTGGTGTTTCTCTAGATCATTTTTATTCTATGACCTGGGCTGAATGGGCGTACTATTCGGAAGGTTTGAGAAAGCGTGATTTAAAACAATGGGAACATACCAGGGCAATAAATTGGATGGTATATAAAACCAATTCAGACCCTAAAAAACAAGCAAAAAATATAACCACATGGTGGCCCCTCCCAACTGACGTGAAGAGGCAACCAAAAAAAAGGTTAGGCAAAAGAATTACGAAGAAGGAATTCGATGAATTTCTGAAGAGGATGAGGTGATGGCGGAGATATTAAGAACAGAGCTGATAGCAAAGGTTTCTAACTTTATTAAAGGTATGCGTGATGCTGCCCTTGAAAGCGAATCTGTAGCTAACCGAATTGACAAAGCAACAGATAAAATATCGAAAGCAGTTACCTCTAATATTTCCGGTGTATTTTCAACAGCCGCAATTGTAAGTTTTGGTAAAGCTGTTTTAGACGCTACAGCTGAATATCAAAAGTTCGGGGCTGTATTAAGCAACACTTTGGGTAGCGCAGCCCTATCAAACCTTAAGTTAAAGGAAATCCAACAATTCGCAGCAGAAACCCCTTTTGGCGTTAATGAGCTAACCGGCGCGTTTGTAAAATTAGCAAATGCCGGCTTTAAGCCTACTGGCGATCAAATGCGAAAGCTAGGTGATTTGGCATCGTCTACTGGTAAATCTTTTGATCAACTTGCTGAGGCGATTATAGATGCCCAGACCGGAGAATTTGAGCGGTTAAAAGAGTTCGGTGTCAGAGCTAAAGATGCTGGCGATTCAGTTATATTCACTTATAAAGGTGTTCAAACACAGGTAGAAAAAACATCCGGATCGATTAGAAACTACATCACCAGCCTTGGTGCAGCAGAAGGTACATCTGGATCTATGGCTAAGATTTCTGAAACCTTAGAGGGCAAAATAAGCAATCTAGGAGATTCATGGGATCAGATGCTAATCTCTTTTGGAAAAAATACATCAGGTGTTTTCAGCTTTGCCATCGGGCAATTAAATACACTATTAAGTAAAATAACCGAGTATAACGAGCAGATAAATAGGGTTTCTAAATATAAACTAGGATCTAATACAGCTGAATTTTTTAGGGGTATTAATAGGACAATAAACCCTTTTGCTGATAGGGTAACTGAAATTGAAAAGGCAAATTACGACATTGCTCAGTTAGAAAAAACAACTGGAGCGTTTGTTTCTAAGACTTCAGAGGGCGCCAAATCTGTTGCTGATTTTGGAAAAGCTTTAGCTAGGCTAAAAAAAGAATCCGACGATCGAAGAGCAGAGTTTGCTCCACCCGATTTATTAGGCGGAAGAGATAATTCCGATGCTGTTTTACTGTTTAAACGGAAGCAGAATGCCATTCAAAGAGTATATCAGGATGCAATTGACGCTATCATAGACGCTAGGAAAAATTATATAAAAGAAGCTAATACCCCAGATGCAAATTTTGGTACCAAAAAAGGTGACAAAGATGAAATTGCTGAAATATACAAAAGACTGGCCAGCGAACTAAAGAGCAACCCTTTAGATTTTGGTGCTACAAAGATTGAAATTGCAATAGCAAACATCCAATCGTACCAAACAGCTATAAAAGGGTTAATAGCAAATGGGTTTGATCCTGCGAGTAAGGCAATCTCGGAGCTAATTGCAAAACAAGATGCGCTTGCTGCTAGTTTTCGCGGAGGTGATTTACAGGCTCAAAAATTAGACATACCTGCATTATTGGGTGTAAAGGATAAGGAATTCTCAATAAAACCAGTTTTAAATATTGCTCCAATAGTTGTTGGAGTAAGTGAGTTCCAAAAAAGGATGGAGGATTTCGGTAATTCTGTTTCTACTACACTAAGTGCAGCTATCGTAGATGGCTTAGCTGGTATTGGCGAAGCTATAGGGGCCGCGTTAGCAGCAGGAACAAGTGTAATAAACGCCGTTGGATTGTCAATGTTAGAGTCGCTAGGAAATTTACTAACTCAACTAGGTAAAATTGCAATACAAGCAGGAGTTGGGCTTCTTGCTATAAAAGAGGCGTTCGAATCACTTAATCCATTTATAGCTATCGCTGCCGGAGTGGCATTAGTGGCGTTTGGGTCACTAATAAGAGGATCGATTTCAAATCTTGGAAAAAATAATTCAACTTCATCAAACAAGAATAATAGTGTCCAATTCAAACCCTTTGCTAAGGGAGGTATTGTATACGGTCCGACGTTCGCCCAGGTTGGCGAGTATGCAGGGGCGTCATCAAATCCTGAAGTTATCGCGCCGCTTAATAAACTAAAAGATTTGATACCTGGTAATCAATCACCAAGTGTTAGCGCCTCTATTGGTATATCTATGCGCGAATTAGTTGTAAAGATCAGGCAAGAAGAAAAGTTAATGGGGAGGATGGGATAATGGCTTGGATTATTGACGAATTCGGTTGTAAGCCTTCTGGTTTTTTGGCAGGATGGCAATATGGAAGGGTTTACGTTGATGAAAACGGAAACGTAACCCACGGGGATGTACCAGGTAAGGATGGTTTTGGCCGTCAATGCATCGATGACTATAAAAAAAATGATCGCAGGTATAGTGACGGACAATTAATAACAGAATTCTGCAACCTGGAAACACATACGTTTTACCGGGCGTATGCTATGAACTGCAGACCGTTTGCCTATACTGAAGCAGATATTAACGCGCCTCGCTGTGGATATGAAGAGCCATTGCCAGAACCAGCAGTCCCTCCTAACCCATTCGGGAATCCTAATTATGGGTTGTACAGGACTTTTGAGTTTTGCGATGAATACAATGTGCCGTGCAAGGTTTCTATTGAAATGAAAAATTACACTGGTGCCGTCATTCCTTTAGAGATAGGCGATGCAAGCCCTGTTAAATTAAACTATAAAATTGTAGATTACAAGTTCGATCCGATCAGGCCAATAGAATGTACGCTTTCGTTTGTTGTCGGTGATAATTTCCTGCTAAACGAATTTTATACCAATGATGAAAGAACTTTTCGGGTAACTGTTGAAAAAGACAGTAAGGTTGAATTTAAAGGTTATATCATTCCAGACACTTGCGCTGAACCTTTTGAGGCCCCGCCTTATGCAGTATCTATTCGCGCTACTGATGCAATAGGAGGATTAAAAGCTGTAACCTACCCTGTTCCTGTTGGAAGTGATATTGACATATCACAATCTTTCGTGGATGTTTTGGCCTATTGTTTTGCAATGACTAATCTAAACTTAAACATTGCAACTATTTGCAATTTATATGATGTTTCGATGCCTAATGCTATTGATAACGATCCAATGGCTATGGCAACGATTAACCCATTGCGCTTATCAAAAGACAATAACACAGTTTTATCGGTATACGACGTGTTAGTAAATGTCGCAAAGGCTTGGGGCGCGTACATTGTGCAGTCTTCCGGGTCATGGTGTTTTGTTAGAGTTAATGAACTAGCTAATTCTGCTATTAGAATGAGATTATACAATTATAAAGGTTTATATCTCAGGTCGCAGAATTTAGATAATCAAAGAACTATTGGCGGAAGTGTTGAGAACATAATAGTGTCTGAAGGTGGAGAAATAAGTATTCAGAATGCCTACAAAAGAATCGTTGTAGAATCTGTTTTTGGTTCTGTACCCTCATTAATTTATAATGGTGATTTCGAGCAATGGGATGGACATAATTTCAACTACTGGACAAGGTACGGAGGCTTTGATTTTAGCCGCGTTAAAAGAACAGTTACGAACTCCAGTGGTGAAAAAATACCAATTGAAAATTATGCAATCAGATTTAATGTTCAGGCTGATAGTGGCAAATTTTTACGATCAAACGCTATTCCGGTTCAAAAAAACGACACATTAAAGCTTCAGTATCGAGTTGATACTACAGATACCTCAATAAATACAGAGGTTTCGATGCACTATACTAAAACCTATACGACTTATTGTCTTATAAAGTTAAGGGTAGTTTTATCGATACAAGATGAAAACGGCGTAGTAATCAAAAGTTATTGGTTAGCAAACCCAGATAATGGAACAAACTTTCAGTGGAATACAAGCCTCTCCTATGTCGGTAACAAGGTAGAAAATTCAAAGGGAGACATAAACAACTTCTCCGTTAATTTTCAGATACCTGAATGTCCGGAAAGCGGCTTGATAAACATTGAGCTTTACGGTGCGGAATATTTTTCTTCGGTTGACCAGGTTGGAACCCTTGAAGGGTCGCCTGATTTTGGCGTTCATACTGGCAGTACAATCAAAGGTCCTTATAGCAAAACAACTATTGACGATATATCGGTCTCAAAAAGTAGCCAAAACTCAGATAACGATATGACCGGATTATTATCTGTGTCAGAAAATTTAGCATATCATACCGAAAACCCGGAAAAAACGGAAATCCTTTTTGGTGATTATTACCCGCCACAAGGCGCACAGCTTTTGAATAGCTTATACGCTATCAAAGTTGGCAATAAGACGACTACGGGCTGGTATGAGTATGGTATTACCTCTGGCGGTGTTCCTTTCGGTCTTGCCTTAGCTAAAAGTATTTTAAGAGCTTATCAAAAACCATTTAGATTATATAATGGTGAATTAAGATTAAAGCCGGGTCAAAGGTTTTTTAACTACCTGGATACTTTCAGTTTTAATATTCCACACTCCGGAAGCTTTAATAACAAGTTATTTTCAATAATGGGTGGTGATTTTGACTTGAAGTATAATAGTTTAAGTAATGTGGTGCTTGCAGAATTATTTGACAAACCAGCCAGATCCCAAGACATCACTACACCAAGTTACCCAGGAGGAAACGAGCCTGTATTTACCCAGGACCCAAATTACAATAATAATGTATTCGGAATATTCACAGAGGAATTCACAGAACAATTTAAGTAATGAATTATACATCACAAATAGCTACGTACAAGGCCCTGGTTAATTTACTTGTGGGTTCGAAAAATACTGTGAACAGCATTGAACCGTCAGACGTAGCCGATATTGGTTTGGAGCTGGCAGATTTGTTATTGCCTATTTTAAATATTATCAATGATTTCGCAATTACCGGCGGCACACTTAATCCGAGTAACTCAAATGGTAACGACCTTGATCTATACATCCAGGGAGGTACGAAGTTAACGTTTTGGAGAAAAAGAAACGGATCATGGGTTAAGGAAGCGGAAGTTGATTTGGGCATTCAAATCGTCGATGGAAATATTTCTTTACAGGCTAGCGTAAATGGCTCGGTGGTTACGGTTTCTGCCGGAAGCTGGGGTATTAATAATGTTGTTTACTCAAAAAGCACACAAACGCAATTAACCTTAACTCCTGGTGATGCAAACTACAACAGAATAGATGCCGTGTTTGCAAATACATCTGGTGGAATTATTTTGTCAAATGGTTTAGCCAATAGCAATCCGGTTCCGCCTTCAAAGCCATCAAATTCCGTAATCGTGGCGTACGTATATGTGCCATCAATTGCAAGCGGTGATCTTCCTTATATATCTGACAGCAACGCACCGATAGTGGTGGTTAATGGGGATAATGTAAAATCTAAAATTAATGTTCTAGAAGGTAATAAGGAAATAGACTGGCAGAATGAATCAGCGCCAAATGATCCAGAAAACAGAACATATGCCCAAAAACATGGAAACAGTATAGGAAGAATAGAAGGCCATCAAGATATAGGGAGTGGAACTATGTTAGGATATTCTCCTAACTACACTTACACTTTGAACGGCGACGGAACTATCAATTTACTCAAAATAACGGACCTATTTGCAGGAACTATAACAATAATTTAAAATGAAAAGATTACTATCAATTTTACTAGTATTTATAAGCTTGAGCACATTTTCCCAGACTTATGACACTTTGCCTACAGGGTCAAAGCCTTATGGCAATCAGCTCTATATTACTCCGACTGGCCTTATCATTGGTGGTACAGGATCGGCTAAGTTCCGGGTTTTAGGTACAAAAAAATATGTGGATTCATTGCTGGATTTAAAGCAAGATGTTTTAACATTTAGTAATGGATTGACTAAGACTGGAAGCAATGTATCAGCTGACCTATCTTATTTAAATGGCCGTTACGTTCAGATAGATCCTACAACTAAACAAAGCGGAGGCATAAACATAGACGGAGGTATAAATGTTGGCTTAAATACTTATTTAGGTAACCTGTCTTTAAGTTCATTGTATCTAAATATAGATGACGGGAGGGGTAATAAAATAGCAAATTTCGGGGGATATGGTGGAAGTGTTGGTTTAGGTGGAAGCAGTTTCATTAATCAAAGCACTTATATATCGGATAGATTGTCCAATCCATCTTCTAACAATGCCAGAAGTCTTTTTGATGTAAAAGGACTAATTACAACTGATGGAATTACAACTACCCAGCCAATAAAGGGAACTGAATTGTTCGCCGTGTCCGATCCTATGGATTATATACAATCTGGCAATTTAGGTATATCCGCTATTCAGAATAACAATACAGGGACACCTCAGAGTGCCAGTTTCAATATTAATGGAAGTGGCCGATTTGACAGCCCTACTTCCTCCACCCTACTCGGTCCAGGGCTTGGTAACTTCGCAACGGGTACAGGATTAACAAGCATAAACGGTGGTAATGTTAATGTTGGGACTGAGCTTTTAACTCCATCTTTATCCACGTCTGACAGTACTAATAAGGCGGCTAATACAAAGTTTGTTAAGCAGCTGCTAAAAAATTATGCTTCTTTGGATGTCAACGGGAAAGTGCCTATAGGTCAAATGCCAGATGCTTTAGTTGGAGCAGTGGTTTATCAGGGCAATTATGATGCTTCAAATAACACCCCTACTTTACCTACAGCTACAGGTAATAAGGGGAAATATTATGTCGTATCAGTTGCTGGAACTCAACAAGGTTTAAACTTTGAAAACGGGGACTGGATAATTTCAAACGGCACGATTTGGCAAAAGGTTGATAACAGCACTAAGGTTGCCAGTGTCAACGGTATGACTGGCGCTGTAAATATTACTGATATTACTGGTAACGCAGGTTCTGCGAACAATTGGGGCAGCTCTCAAGCAGACTTCACCAGTCCAGCAACAGGTACATTAAATTGGATAGCAGGATTTGATCAGTCAGCAGCAAAGGTTAGGCCATTCTTTGATTATCAAGTAAAGTCATTTTTAGGGGTTAATGAAAATAATTCATCAAATACGATCGTTCAACGTGGATCAGGTGGGGAGATTTATGGTGGAACTATATTTGGAGATAATATTCAATCAAGTTCACTTGTTGGAACTGGCGACAGGTCAATTGTGGCTGATCCCACAGGTGTTTTAAAAATTACCTCCACCCCTTACGCAAAGTTAACAGGCGGCAATACATTCAGCGGAACTCAGACATTTAACAATGATAATATACATTCAAATTCTTATGATTATTATAATCCAGGATCAGGAACGTACCCATACGCTAGGGTAGGCCAAGGTGGACTATATACTTATAAATCGGGTACAGAACAAATGGTTTTTGATTCTCAAAACCAAGTGATCACATGGGGTAAACAGGGCAATTTTATATCATTAAGACCGCCGAATAACCTAACTGCATTTAGAGATATATACCTTCCTAATCTAGATGGAACAGTTGCTTTAGCGCCAGTTATTGGTGCCTCGGCCCCAACCCCAACAAGCACCGGCGAAAAAGGACAGGTAATTATTACAGGTGGTTATAGGTATGAATGTACATCTACCAATACCTGGGTTAGGTCAGCTTTAGAAACATCTTGGTAAAATTCAAAAACCACTCTTAAATGGTTATGACGGCAGATGAGAAAACACGTTTTCAGAATATGGAAGGTCAATTGAATGAAATAGGCGATAAAGTAGATGAGATTTTAGGCGCTTTAAAAGGTGATTCAATGGGCACCAGCACTGGACTTATTGCAGATTTCAAAGATCTAAAAATCAGGGTTCGTAAAATGGAAGATTTTAAAAACAAAATGATATGGGTTGCAATGGGTGCCGGTTTAGCTGCCGGATTTACCATGGATAAAGTGGGTGATATAATAACAAAGATTTTAAAGTAATGGCAAGTTTTGATGTAGCATATAAAATCACCTTGGGGCATGAAGGTGGTTATGTAAATGATCCGGATGATACCGGAGGAGAAACAATTTTTGGTGTAACTAGGAGAGACTGGCCTAAATCACCTATATGGCCACGGGTTGATCTTTTAAAAAAACAGTATGGATTATCCAAAGCTATTCCGATCATGAATTCCGACGCTCAACTATTGGCATGGGCTAAGGATTTGTTTAAAAAGAACTATTGGGATGTAAATAATTTGGATAGGGTTTCTAACCAGAGTATAGCTAACGAGGTGTTTGATACGGGGGTAAATATGGGGATAGGAACAGCTGCAAGGTTCTTACAAAGGGGACTAAACGCTACCAATCGCAACCAAGTGCTTTATAAAGACGTTGCTGTTGATGGCGCAATAGGCAATGGTACGCTAGCTGTTTTAAATTCCCATCCGAACACACCCCTGCTTTATAAAGTTCTAAATGTATTACAAGGCGCGCGATACATTGATATTATGGAATCTAACAGTAAACAGGAAAAGTTTGCGGTTAGCTGGTTTTCACGAGTAAAAATTAATTAAAATAATATGGAAACTAAAACACAATTCGGCTTAGGTAGTATAGCAAAACACTCCCCAAAATGGCTGGTGCCCGCTTTTGCTGGTTCAATCATCGTAATCGGTGTGGCATCATTTTTAATAACCGGAGATCCTGCAATAAGTGATCCGGTTAAGGTTAGGGTTAACCACTATCTTACTGGTCTTACAATGTTAATATCAGGTTTAGCGCCATTATTTGGTGTAGACTTAAAACCAAAGAAACAATGAGAAGAAGAAGAGAATTAGATTTAAGATACGACATTGAGGATGTCGTTAAATCAAAGGGTAAGGGGCTTTTAGGATGGTTGATTAAGGGGTTGCTTTCTGCGTTAGTGGATGCTATCCTTAATATGCTTAAAGAAAAACAATGGGTTGAACTACCTGAAGAAGAATTTTAGTATATTAGCATTACCGCAAAGTGCCCAACATTAAAGCCCTTCAGAAATGAGGGGCTTTTTTACGTTGTAAAGATTATTTGCAATTACTAAAAATATTAGCAAACTTTGCTTTTATGAATGGTGGTTATGAATTTCGTGTGCCTAATCCTAGGTTTTTAAATATTGGGCATGTTATTGCCGAGGCCAGAGAAAGCTACTGTTGGATCTTTAATAAAGAATCTTTAAGGTGGTGGACACCTGATGAATTCTATGATGAATTTCACGAAAAGGATCAAAACAGCGTTAAAATGCTCAATTTTTTAACACAAATATCAATTCGTGATCCTCGTACCGGCATAACTGCTGCTTTCAAACAGCTTTCCGAAATGGAAACAAGGCATAGCGAAGAAAAGAAAGAATTAATTAATAGAATCGAGGATTTCAATAAAAAAGTAATTACTTATTATCAGAATATGGCTAAGCCAAAATTAAGAAAGCAAAACTAAATTTATAATTATTGTGTTAAATTTAAGTTAAACCCCAAATTATGCATACCAGAACATTCACTTATATACCTACAAAAATTGGTTCGCCTATGCTGGTGACCATTGACCAAGACGACGAAGTTTTAAATGTCACCATCGGAGACACCTATTTGGGTTCAATGGTTGAAGATGAAAAGTCAGAATACGGATGGCAAACAGACGATCCATTATTGTTGGACGAATTACCAGATTTATCAATGGCCCTTAAAGAAGAGGAAGCAATGGCAAATTTACCATATGCAATCAAAGACTTATTCGGTGAGAGCATAATTAATTGGGAGTGGGAAGATGACCAAAATTTAAAGTTAATTGCTCATCAGGATTTAGATATTTCGGAGTTTGCAGATGCAATCAGGGACCAGGTTAATGAGCTTGTGTTGTTTGACAAAACAATGGTTATTAGCTTAACACAGGAAGATATTTCGAAAGTTGAAGAAATTTATATAAATTAAAAAAAAATCATGGAAGATCTAACAGTACAGCAAGCAGAAGAGTTTATGGCTTATTATAGAGATAATGAGATTAGCTCGCAATTCAGCGAAGACAAACAAACTTTAAACATCAACGTTAAAAACGAAGTAGATATTGAAAAGGCTGTAAAAGGTGCTGAAATATATTGGTACGATCAAGGTGAATACCCGATGAGTTTTACGGGAGTTCTTAAAACAGAAGACGGTAGTAAAACGGCTACATTTGAATATGAGGCTTCAGGAGATTTCATTTTTGGTGAATAATACCTAATTTAGTGTATGTGTTACAGAGCTACCCAAACTAACAAAGCATACGAATACGCAGAATACTATTCTGCTCAATTGATAAATGAATTAGATTTGAACGAGCAAATTTACTATCATGCAAATGGTTTTGCCCACCCAAATCTGGTTACTATTGCTGCAAAAGATGGCGCCCGTCAAGCAGAAAGGATGCAATGGGGGTTAATGCCAAACTGGAAAAAGCCGCTTACGGATATGCTGAAACTAAGTAATAACACGCTAAATGCCAAATCTGAAACTATATTCGATTTAACTTCATTTAAAGGGTCAATTATGACTAAACGATGTATTTTGCCTGTTAACGGATTTTTTGAGTATAAGGAGGTTAACAAGGACAAATTACCTTACTTTATTCATCCAAAAGAACACCCGTTTTTTAATTTAGCATGTATCTACGCTTTTTATCAGGACCCTGAAAATCAGCAATGGCATAAATCATTTTCAATTGTTACCGCTCCAGCAAATGAATTAATGGCCAGCATCCACAATGTTAAATTGAGACAACCTGTAATTATCTCGAACGAGCAAATTAATTCCTGGCTTGATCCATCTACAAGCAAAGAAGAGGTTATCCATTTAATGCAGCCTTGTGACGATAGGAATATGGCTGCATACAGGGTAGATCGAGATTTAATTAAAATTGGCAATGAGCCTGAGGCATTAGCTGAAGTGCCGGAAACAACATTATTATAAATTAGCCTCAATCAATAACTTCAATGTTTTAAGACGATAGATAATAGGTGCGTTTATTTTACTAGCAGGGTCATGTCTTAAGGAAATAAACTGAGCCTCCAGGAACTTGTTTACATCTGCTATTTCAGTTCCCTGGAATAGCATTATAGGAGCCTTTGGTAATTCAACATTTTTAAACCAATCTTCCAATTCAGTTACTTCTTGTGGTGTCATGCCGCGAAGTTAAACCAAATTTTATATATTTGATCAGAGAGCGTTAATAAACGGGTACTGGTATTCTATCAGGCCCGTTTTTTAATATCGGGTAATTACCCGATATCATGTAAATTTATAGCATTTATTGTCTTTTACAATTGTTGTGGTGAAAGGAAAATCTTCCGGAGTAGTTTTAGAAATTAAATCCATTAACACACCTGATCCGGTAAATAATATATGTTCTTTCCCATCTAAATCGAATTGTAGGTTAAGGCGTTTTCCGTTTCCTTTGTCTGAGAATTTACTTGGTTCTATTTTATAGTTTTTTACCGTTATCTCCCTGTTAATGATATTGTAGATTTCTATTTTATCTCCAGTTAAAAAATTACTTGTTGATTTGATGTTTAGGTCTTTGAATGTTTTCATTAGGTATGAGCGTTTTAAGTAAGTGTCGGCTATTACAGTGTATGGCCCAGCCTTTATAAGCTGCTATCGATTGAGGGTTTTTATTTTTCGATAGCATCTTGGCGAAGCGTTTTTTAATTGATTTTCTAAGTAATTTGTGAGTGTGGTAATGAACGTATCCAACAAAGTCTATACCCCTTGCAGCGATAGGAAATACCTGATAATTTCCTTTAACGGACAATTTTAAATTATCCTGTAAATAAGCTCGTATTTCAGATAATAAATTATGAAGGTAGTCTTTGCTGTCAGAAAGTATTACGAGGTCATCAGCGTAGCGAAAGTAATGTTTTACGCCTTTTGTTTCCTTTATCCAATGATCAAAATAAGAAAGATAAAAGTTAGCAAAATATTGACTTAAGTAATTACCTATGGGAAGCCCATCTGCGCTATTTATAATTTCATCGAGTAGCCAAAGTAAATCCTGATCTTTAAACTTTCTTCTTAAAAGTGATTTTAAAATATCATGGTTAACACTTGGGTAGAACTTTGTTATATCCAGCTTAAGGCAATAAGTCGTATTTTCTGTATCTGACAGTGATTTACTTAATGATTTGCTGGCAGCGTGTATTCCCTTGCCTTTAATGCAACTGTAAGTGTCTGTTGTGAAGTTTGCAACGAATATAGGTTCAAGGATGTTCATTATTGCATGATGGGTAATCCTATCCGGCCAATATGGAAGCCTGTAAACATCGCGTTCTTTCGGTTCGTAAACCTTGAAAGTTTCGTAGTTTGATGTTTTGTAAGTTTTATCGATCAGCATATTTTGAAGCTTAAACAGGTTCATTTCTTCGTTTTTCATATGAGAAATGACACCATATTGCTTCTTTTTGCCTTTTCTGGCAAGTGAATCGGCCAATTCCAGGTTACTGATATCGTATATTTTTGGATATAGATTATTTAATCTTTTCATGCCTTTGTTTTATTAGGTCGTTTTCGGTTACCCTACTAACGCCCTTTTAAAAATTAGTTGTCTTTTGCCGTGCGGGCACGGTCTGCAGCATTAATAAGTTTATTAACACAGGTGGGAACTGACATTCGAATTCGTGTTATCGTTATCGTAGTTTTTGTACGAAAAACTGGCACCTGAACCAAACTACAGCCCTAATGCTGCACCACCTTTTTATTTTACTTCATGAAGCATTTATATTCTTCAAGAAATGTTTGACCTGCAAACTCCGCGATTTCTCGTGTTTTATAAACGAGGCGGGAACCGACAGCCGAATACGCGCGACCGTAAACGTAGTAGTTGCACGAAAAACCGGCACCCGATTGCCCCTCATAATCTTCCATATCGAACCATGGGTAATATTTACGTTCTTCGTAATTATTCCAATCTGGTTTCCAGCCATCATTAAGCACACGGTTAATCCTGATTACCTTTGCAAAGCTGTTTACTGCAGTTTCTTCGCTGTCTGTAGCGTTCGGGTATGGAAGAGATTTAATTGGATCAACACCATCAATTTTGCAGATATCTTCGTATGTTTTAATATTTTCTAAGTTCATGACTAACCGTTTATATAATCGTTATAAATTTGAGTGAATTGTTTTCCGGCGTAGATTGCTACATCTGATTTTCTAAAACAAAGGCGGGAACCGACAGCCGAAAACGAGTAAGCGAGACCGTAGTCCTTGCACGAAAAACCGGCACCCGAACCAACGGAGTTAAACCATGGGTAGTACTTGTATTCCTTTACATTATTGTAATTCATCTGAACGCCTTCATTTAAGGCCAAAACAATCTGCTTTAATGCTCTATACGCTGCTTCATCTTTTGGAAGCTCAGAGTTAACCTTAATGAATGTATTGTAATCAATTCCGTTATATTCACAGGCATCTTGAAGCGTTTTTATTCTCTCTTTAATGTCCGTGATCAGAAATTTTTCACCACCAACCAGGTTGGCAATAGCTTTTTTAATTTCTGCATTGCCATCGTTATAAGCTTTGATGGCGTTTTCTGATTTTATTTCTATAATTTTCATAGTAGATTAGATGTTAAAGTATTCGTTAATTTCTGTAGTGAAGTTTTTGCCGAAGTATTGAGCTAATTCAAGCGTTTTAAAGTGGAGGCGGGAACCGACATCCGAATACGCGCAATCGTAACCGTAGACACTGCACGAAAAACCGGCACCCGAATTTTTGTACCATACGTAATACTTAGACTGATCATCATCACTCCAATCTGGAACCCATCCTTCGTTTAAGGACCTGATAATCGTAACTACCTTATGAGCAGCGAAAGCATGTACCCTGTCAATTTCCGGAAGAAATGAAAAATAGCCAACATTTAATGGTGTTATACCCTGGTGCTCGCATGCATCCTGATAGGATTTAATACGCTCTGTAATGTTTAACAGATGCTCCTTACCAACAAGGTTAAGGATAGCGGTCTTTACTTCGCCGGAAGCTTCTTGGTAGCACTTCAAGGCATTTTCTTTTGTGATTGATAAAGTGTTCATTCTTTCTAGTTTTTAAATTGTTATTTAATCGAATGCAATTATAAGCACTTATTATTGCATTTTAAAATATATTTGCAATTATATGCACTTTTATTTGCACATTTGTTTTATGAATGAGAGAGTAAGCAAGCTCTACGTAGCCATAGTAAATAATGAGGTAGTATGTTTTGAGACCAACCTCAAAAGATTTGCTATGCTTATGGTTAAAATTGAACCCTCGTCACGTAATTATGATTGGTTTTTTAGGTCCTTTAAAAAGGATGCTAAATTTCAGCTTACAGTAAATGATAAGGTTTACTATTTTCAGCAGCTGGTTTAAATAACGCCAATCTGCAAATTATACCCAAACCTTTCACCGAGTTCATTTAACCACTTTGATTTCTGTTTCGAAAGTTGTGGAGCAGTAGCCGGTATATCTACTTGCTTTTGCCGTGTATCAACATTGAATACATCCTTTAATTTCTGTTTGAGATAATATCTTCTTCTGTTTGCCCTGGTAGTAGCTTTTAAATCTTTCATTCTTCTGGTTTTTAATTATTGTTTAAATTTTAACTTGTTCTCTCTTTACGTGAAATCGGCCGTTCATTCCTTCTAATACCAGAAGTGGGCCGCCAGCGTTGGCTATTATTTTACAGGATTCTCCCTTAATGCCATATAGCCCTTTATTCATTTTACTGTGTATATCCTCTAGTAAAATCGCCTCACCTAATTTTGGATGGCCTACGGTGAACTCTTTGTTAACTAATGGCTCGTAAACTTTTTGTTGAGGCTTTAATTTAATCTCGATTTTTGGAGCTGGTGGATTGTAATCCGATAGCTGACTGAATAGATCCATGTTATTTGATTAATTGATCAACGGTTATTTTAAATAGATTGGCCATTTCTATTATTAGGTCCAGTTTGGGAACCGCTCGGCCTTCCTCATAGCTTCCTATTGTCTTTTGGTTTACATTAAGCAAATCGGCTAACTCCTGTTGTGATAATTTTATTTTTTGCCTTTGTAGTATGAGGTTGGTTCTGAAGTTGTTCATTTATTGCTGATTGAATGATGATTACTTTTTGCCTGTGTTTTGGAACTATGCCGTAAAAATGCCTGTGTATATAGTTGAATATGGTTGACCTGGCTACATTGTGAATTCCTGCAATAACTTCAAAGCTCTCTCCATTTGCATAACGCTCAAGGATGTCGGCCATTTGTTCACCGGTAACCCTTGAAAATCTATGAATTGAATTATACTTTTTCATGGTATTCAACTATCCGGTTATACTGACTTTGCTTGAATTGTAAATATTCGTTTATATCCATGTGCCTACCGTATTTTTTAATAAACCTACTTGAATTACCATCATCCTGTTGCAAAAGAATCTCTCTAAACCGTTGTATCCATGTTTGAACCATATCATTCACTGGGTTTGACTTTCTTGCAATTTTTTCTTCAGGTTTAACTGTTTTTTCAAACATTTTTTTCATACTTTCTTTAAACCATTCAGGCATTGCCACACCGCCTTCAACTTCTTTTTCAGTAGGGAGTTCAGAAGCTTGTTTTTTAAATAAATGATTTTCCTTTTCACGGTAGTGCTCTATTTCGTCTGATTTTTCAAACTCATATTGCTGCAGCCATTCAAAAATTACCATTCCATCTATCCTGTCGTAAGATTTACCGAAGTAGCCCTTTTTCGCACGAGTGAAGCAAAGTTTAAAATCATCCGGTTTTAGGTGGCTGTAATCTTCCAATATCAAATCCACCGTTTTCATAACCTGGTCAGCATTCATGGTTTTCCCCACACTCAAAAAATTTACCACGTCAGTAACCAAAATTGAAAGAATTGCCCTTACTGCTGTTTGCCCATCCTCTTTTAAAACTGCCCTTAATTTTGAAAATGATGGTGAATTGCTCTTAAGCACATCCAATGCCGTGTTTGGCCGCAATGTTTGCAAGAATATTTCCGGCGTAGTTAACAAGCTCATTACGTTCTGCTCGCTTCTGCTCAATTGTAGATCCTGTTTTTCCATCGTTATCAAAAATTAGTTCGTCTTTCCAGCCCTGGTTATTTAAAAATGTTTCGGGGTTTTTTCTGAATTTTTTATTTGGTTGAGCCAACTTGTACTTAGGTAAAAAATCCCTGATCAGCTCCCTGTCTAAATCTTTTAATTTTTGCCACTTTGGGATTAATTTTTCTTTTTTACCAACTTTTTTATCGTAATCATCCCAAAAATCATCGAAAGAATAATTGATGATGATATCAGGAGCTTGCTCCGGTTTATTGTTACCTGTTATAGGTTTAAGGTTATAGGTTATAGGTTTTATATTATGGGTACCCTGTGGTTCGTGTAGTTGTTCGTCCAGTTGTTCAGTAGATTCCTCTTCAGTGGTGCTGTTGAAGTTCTGTTGAGGTTCGCATTGAGGTACAGTAGAGGTGTCTTTTAGTACCTCTAGTCTGATCAATGGTGCGCGCCAAGCATTGGCCCCTTTTTCATAACTTATAAGTTTCCATTCCATAAGATCATCAAGGCAGCTGTAATATGTTTTTTTGCTTGATATACAGCTGCCTGCCATAGCTAAATCAAACGGCATTTTAAACCACTCAATCCAGTTATTTCTATTATTCTGGTTGACCATAAAGATGTATAGGCTCACATGTTGAGGCTTTACGTTCTTATCTTGGTTTTCAAAAACCCATGAATAAAAACCTTTAATTTGTTCAAATCCGTTAATTCTCATTAGCTATTATTTGTTAAAATGGTAGATCTTCTTTTGGCTGATCCGGAGTGATTTCAGCAGCCCGTTGCTCGTAATACTCTGCAGGGATTTCATTTGATGCCGGTTTCTGTCCTGGTGAAAGAAATTCGATACTTGCAAGGTTTATGTTAACCATGTAACCGATAGATTGATCTTTTTTAGATTGGTACTGATTTGATCGGATATATACTTCTGTTTTTACTTTAGCTCCTACACGGTTGTTGTGTATATTAAATTTGTCTACCGCGGTTCCTATTAAGGAGATTTGCCATAATTCATCTTCACCTTGTTTTTCACCAAATTGATTGGTCCATGCAGGCACACGAACAACGATCAATTGTTTTGCTGTCGTTCCGCTGGTGCCTACGAAGTGGATGCCCCCCACTTCCTCTAAAAATCCGTTTAATTGTAATTTTGCCATGATATTAATATTTAATCTTCTAAGTCTATTGGTTGAAGCAATTTAGCTGCCCACTCTGGCTGGTTTAGTTCAATAATCCCATAGTTTCCTGATTCCGCTAATGATTCAAAGCCTGGGTATAAACCTGTTCGTTTACATTCGGCAATGGTATCAAGAGCGTAGTGGTATTTGTATTTACCGTTAGCCAGATTTTCACCGCTCCATATAAACACCGCAGGAAGAAAAGGGGCTACTGTTTGAAGCACTACCATTATAGTTACGTTAAAGTTCCTTCCGGTAACCTCAGACATCACTTCCTGGTACATTCCTTCTGATAGCTCGTATTTGTATTTGGCGCTGTCGTATACGAATTTTCCCATATCCTCTGCGCTCGTTGTTTTGAAGCTTATAACCGCATTAACCCCTATGTTCTCAGCGATGTTAAAAGCATCTGGACGAACCCGCACATCAATACCGGTAGATGGGTCTTTACCGTAAAATGAATGCTCTACTTGCGCACCTTTCAAAATCATTGGGATGATTCCTCCGCCATACATGTAGTAATTTCTTTTAATCACATCGATAATTGCTTTGTGCTGTGATTTTATAGCGGTATGTCCGGAAACTTCCTTAAGGCAATCGATGTAATATTTCATCCCGGCAAGTTTTTTAACATCCAGCTTCGCGGCATCCACATGCTCCATAGCCTCATTTAATTTTTTGTCGGCAACCCCCTGGTATTTGTATTTTGAAAAAATAAGGTTCTCCCAGAAGCTTACCATCTCATTACAGCCTTCAATACTTGCTCTATTAGCCTCAGGCTCCACAACAACCAAATCAAAAAGGTGAGGTTCTAAAAATGCCTGATGGCAGAAGGTACCAAGTTCAAAATGACTTTTTTCTTTTTCTTTGAAGTTTTCCCTATCGTTCATATAAAAGAAGTATGAAGCAGGATTTTTAAGTACCTGTTTTAGTGCAGAACTAGAATTTGACTTGCTTGCCAGGTACTTTTCCATTTTATCAGCAGCAACCCTTCCGTTTACTGATAGCTCCTTTGGAGTTAACGAAACAGGTGCATCGGCCTGTCTCGTTAAAATTCCCTCAATAACATCGCTTGCAGTTGGATAGTCTGCCGGGTTGTAATCCAAAGGATTCATTTCAAAATCCTCTATTTCTGCATTGCTTAAATCGAAGTTCATAATTAAGCTATGTTTAAGCGTAATGGTTTAATACTCCAGTTATCTGATTGAAACTGATTGGTTCTGTTCTTTTTCTTTCCTAAAAAAGTAATCAGTAAAGGGGTTCCTTGCTGGATAGAGTGGGCTTCTAAAGCTCCAACCAATCTTTTTGAACCATTCGCTATTGTTTTAAAGCCGTCTTTGCTAGGCTCTATAAACAAAGCGCATTCTAGCTCAATAATATCTCCTGTTTGTTGGTCCTGCACCGGACGGGTAGCTATTTTATCAAAGAACACCCTTTTGCTTTCCATTGGTAATTCTGGTGTCCAATAATCTGCCATTAAATCAAACGGGTATTCTGTTGCTGATGATAAGTCAGGTAGTTTGCCACTTAGGTCTACTACTGATAATTGGTTTTCTGTTGTGGTAGTGATTTCTTGTGTTTTCATTCTTTTGATGATTAAATAAATATTAAGTGATAAATGAATGTTGTTATTACTGATCCGAAAGCGGTAATCCAAAATATTTTAGTGAATTGCCTTACTGTTAAGTCTTTTATTTTTTTCATGATATGATTTTTATTAAGGCGATCAGGTCAATTATTATCGCTATGATGATAAGCTTACGTACAAACCGCTCTTTATCAGATCTGCGTTTTTTTGTGATGATTTTTTTAGATATTTCCAACAATTCGTTTTGTTGCTCGGAATACCATAAGCCGCCATCTTTTATTTTATTTTCAGCTCTCCCCGGGGGATATACTGTTGATTGAATTCTAAGCATGATTAGCCTCCATTCCCATTATAAGATTCATATTCAGAACGATCATCATCAAGTTGTGCCCTTTGTTGCATTCTTAATTCTGAAGCTTGTTCCTCTTCCCAGATTTCCTTTAATTGCTCATCTGTTAACTCTTCCATGACTTAGTTTTAAAGATTTTCTAATCGGATTGGAAATGCTCATGTATTCCCTTAATGCCTCTATTGCTGTTGAAATTCCTTCGGCGTAAGAAGCAGAACCTACTCCAATAGCATTATGCCATTCCTTATCATTTTGCATTTGTGTTAGGTTGGCTATCAATCCATTTAATGTGCTATTTGGATTGTCAGTTAGTTTTGTTACTTTTGTATTCATTCTTTTGGCGATTTAATTTGTCAAAGTGAAAGGGGTAAGTTGGTAGCTTCCCCTTTTTTCATTCTTAGGGCTCAGCTCTTTGGCTAATATTTTCTGTAGTAATCTTTCATGATATATTCATCAATTCCTGCAACAGGAAAAACTATCTCCCCTCCTATTGTCGTAAACCCTATATCTTTTTTTTTCTTATATACCCATTGTGGGTTTTTGTTTAGATATTCCGCTGTTTCCTTAACCGTTAAAAATTTTTTAATCTTTTCTTTTGGTAAAAGCAACAGGCTTGCAACTTGCTCCTTAAGGGATTCTATAGAGCTGATAAGCTCATTAAATTTTGCCGTCTCAATAATTGTTACTGCTTCCATTAGGCTACTCTTTTAATTTTTAAAAATCTCCTTTTACCATCCTTAATGGTTTCTGTTTCGAACTCCATTTCGCATCCGCTGTTAGGTAGAGATCTACTAATTGCCTGTCTGGCTGCTGAACTAGCAGAAATATCTGCAGTCAGCTCTTGTCCCAACACCATAGCTTTTAATCTGTCTGGCCAGGTGATGGGCTTTTGTGTAGTGATTACTTCCATTGTTTTGCTTTTTCAGTTACCATTAATATTACTTGCCCTTTTCGGGTTGTTTTTAATTTTTTATTAATACTTCTTATGTGACTTTTTACCGTATGAACAGATATAAAAAGCTTTTCCCCTATTTCCTTATTTGAGAGATGCATGAAAGGGATTAATGTTTGTTCACGCTTTGAAAGCTGCACATCTTGTTTGGTTGGCAAACACCCTACTCCAACGTATTTACAATAGTGTCTTTTACCGCACTCAACGTATTCCGGATTAACAGAGCCATCTAAAGCAAAATCCGGTGTGTTGTCAAGGTTGCCGAACATACATCTGGCACATTGTACAAGCTGATCCATTTCATTGTTCCCGGCCATTGCCTTGTAAGCGGCTTTTCTCTTTGGACAGGCAAACGCAAAATCTCTAAGTCTTGAAATAATGGATTGATCCGCCTGTGGTAGATCTGGGATCAATCCGTTTTGTATTACCTTGGTATTATAGCCATAAACGAATATCTCTATTCCGTTTCCTGATAATATACCTTGTAGTGTAGTTTTCATTCTTTTGGACTATTGGTGTATCGGTTAAATATTTATTATCTTTGTTTGTGTGATACAAATATATAACGAATATATAACTTATAAAATAGGTTATATAAAATATTTTATTAGTTATATTATAACTTACTGAAAATCAATGACAAAAAATCAACGACTTAAAATTTCAAGGGTGAAAGCTGGTTTAAGTCAGGCTGAATTAGCTGAAAAGCTCGATTCTAAGCAGCCATATATAGCTAAGCTGGAGAAATCAGATGATTTTAGTGAAGCTCAGGGCAAGAAATTAGCGATAATCCTCGGTGTAGATCCCGAGTGGCTTATGAATGGGGATGAGAAAGATATTAGGAAAGAAGAAAGAAATATAACCAAAGGGGTGCCATATTACGATTCGGATATAACAGGTTCAATAGTCGGTAGCTTTTCTGATATAAAGGAAAGACCAGCATTTTTTATAGACTTCAAACCATTTAATGACTGCGATGCATATTTCACAATTCATGGGGATAGTATGTTTCCAAAATATCAAAGTGGGGATATTTTAGGTATAAAGAAGTGGAATAACCCAAATACTCTGCTTTGGGGCGAAAGTTATTTGGTTATTACCGATGCTACCGAAAACGAGATGAAAACAGTAAAAAATGTTCATCCAAATGATAAGGACGACAGTACAATAATACTTAGGGCTTCAAATCCAAATTTTAAAGGTGATACGATAATAAAAAAGGAAGCCATATTGGTAATGGCTATAATAAAAGGAAAAATTAGAAAAGACCAAATTTAGCATATGAAAAAATTAATTCTCTTAGCTTTTATTTTAATGCCAGCCTTCACATTCGCGCAAGACGATGTGTATGGTAAGTCGCCTGAAAAACCTGCGCTGTTCATGCCGGGCGAATTTCCGCTCAAAGAAGGAAAAGTTATTTATGAAAATATTGAAAGTGCTCCTGGAAAAACCAAAAGCCAAATTTTTGCTGCTAGCAAAAAGTGGATTGCTGACAGGTTTAATAGCGGGAAAGCTGTAATTCAAACTTCCGAAATCGAAACCGGACAGATTGTTGGGAATGCGTATGGAGATGTAACCCTTAAAGAGGGAGATGTGTTTATAACTAGGATCAACCTTAGGTTTAGTATCCAGGTTGATTGCAAAGATGATAAATATCGTATTCGATTCTATGATATTATGGTTCATGAGCCAGGAAATGCTTATGTTTCTTCGTATGATACACCGATCGAAAGACATCCGGCATTATTAATGAATCCGAAAAAGCCCAAACAGAACGAAAGGAAAAAATCACACATATACAGTATCAACAATTATTTTGATGCTGTTATATCCGATTTTAAAAATAGCATTCTTAAATCAACTAATGACGATTTCTAAAAATTAATGATTAACATTAAAAACTATCAATCAATGAAAAAACTAGCACTCTTAACAAGCATTGTATTATTTATTGCAATCAATGGATGTAAAAAAGAAAAAGTAGAAGATCCTCCAAAAACAACTGCTCAAAAAATTCAAGGCAAATGGAATATCACAAGTATAATCGAAAAAGAAGTGTCGACGAACGGGACATTCACCAACAACCATAGTGGAACATCAGGGGAATATGTAGAATTTAAAACTGATGGAAAGGTTTATACAAAAAGGGATGGCCAATCTTTGGAATCACTAACCTATACTGTCAATAGCGATACCCAAATTACAATCGATGGTGACGTTCACGATATAAAAACATTAACGGAAAATTCCTTTGTTATTTATCATAAGTCTACATTTCAATCTGGATATAATGAAATTACTGTAACGCTGTCGAAATAATGCCAGTCCATAGCAAAATTAGAGAAGCCCGTAAAGCTGCTGGTTTAACTCAGATCGAGTTGGCCCAAAAGCTGAATGTTGACCAGTCTTTTATATCCGCTATAGAAAACGGCAAGGGCTTCCTAATGGATACTGCAGAAGCCTTGGGATCAGCCTTAAACATCGATCCTAAAGAACTACTATCGGATGCCAATGGTGATTTTGTTCAAGTAGATCCTGAGACGGCAAAAAACAATATATTAGCCTTCTTAAAAAGAAATGGAAAACCTGTGGGAGAGTTTACCAAAAATATGAATACTTCCAGGGCTACGTTTTATTATCAGATCCGAGCTAACCCGATTAAACAGTCATTTATCGACCGGTTCAAAGAAGTTACAGGGGATAGCATATTTGACGTAATAAATGGTAAAATAATATAGAAACTTACACCATACGTACACCGCCTAATCCAATTCAGACACAAATAACTGTAAAACAAATAGTTAAAAAAACTAAAATTATTTGCCGGACAAAGATACGGAAATAACACGAAAATAAAAGCATAAGCATAAAAATACTTAAATATTGAGCTCGCCTGACAATTGCATTAATTGGAACGGTTATGCCCCAATGCTTAAGCATCGTTATAAAAGAAGTATAACAGCAAAAGCTGAAGGTTTAACATCCCTTTTTAAATCAGGCACTGGGCTGCAATTATTTCTGAATAATTAAAAGATTGTTTTTATAATTGCACCTACAAACAAACTATTTACATCATGCAGAAAAATGCTCTCAGATTTCTGACTTTAATGCTTTGCATTGGAGTTGGTACTCTCTATGCCCAAACAGGCCAAAACGTTAAAAGAGAATTTAAATTCGGAAAAATTGCCCCGGCAGAATTTGAAACGAAGATTTCTGGCCCGGATTCTTCCGCATCGGCTGTTAAATTGTTCGATGTGGGCGAATGTTATTTTGAAATCAGTCCTACTACAAACAATTTTATTTATGTTTTCGAAAGGCATATCCGCTACAAAATCCTGAACAAAAACGGTTATGATCTGGCCAATTTTAGAGTAGAACTTTATAAAAACAGCGGATCTGCTAAAGAAGACCTTAACTACATGGACGCTGCAACCTATAACATGGTTGATGGTAAAATGGTTACGAGTAAGCTAAACAAGGACGCCAAATTTACCGAGGAGTTCAATAAAAACTACGTGATCAAGAAATTTGCCCTCCCAAATGTGAAGGAAGGATCGATCATCGAATTTAAATACAAAATCAAATCAGATTTTATATTTCAGCTGCACGGATGGAAATTCCAGGCGAATGTTCCAACGCTCTGGTCTGAATATAATGTAAGAATACCTGAGTACTTTAATTATAAAACCAATATGAGCGGGTATTACCAGATCGATCATCCGCTTCATCAAAATGTGAATGCCTCATATATATCAGGCCTAAATTCAAATGCAGTATACGATAAATACTGCGTAGCTAATGTTCCTGCATTAAAGGATGAGCCCTATGTTACAACAATGGACGACTACAACCCAAAAATAGAATTTGAGCTGAGGGCAACCAACTTCCCAAATGATGTTTACCGCGACTACAATGGTTCGTGGTCTAAAATTATCAATGAACTGGCACAGGATGAAAAATTTGGGACTTATATCAATAAAAACAGTTATGCGAAATCGGTGCTTCCGGGCATTTTAAAAGGGGAAAAAGATACACTGGCAAGCGTAAAGCTTATTTTGAACCATGTTAAAAATAGTGTTAAATGGGATAAAAACTATGCAATGTATTCGAGTGGAACCAATCCTAAAGCACTCTTCGAAAAGAAAACAGGTTCATCTGGCGATATCAACCTGGCCTTGTTGAGTTTATTAAAAGAGGCAAAAATCGAAGCTTATCCGGTGCTGATTAGTACAAGGGAAAACGGGATGCATCCAGGTTATCCTTTGATATCGGCATTTAACAATGTGATTGCTGTTACCGAAATCGGGAACCAGCTGTATTTCCTTGACGCCACCGATAAGGATCTGCCTGCCGGGATGCTGGATTACGAAAACCTGAGTCATCAGGGCTATTATATGGATTTTAAGTCCCTGAATGGAAAATGGCTTTCTACCGAACCAAGTATTTCAAGCGAAAAGGTTTTTGTATACAATATGGTGCTCGATAAAGCGAATAAGCTATCGGGAAAAATCAACCAGTATTCAAAAGGTTATGCAGCTTTAAACCTGCGTAGCAGATACCGTAAAACCAATAATGAGACTGAATTTATTAAAGCTTTCAAAAAAGATAAAACCGGTCTTGAAGTTTCTGCCTATAAAATAGACAACCTTGACAACCTCGATGAGTTACTAAGCGAAAGCATGGATGTGGTAATTGAGGATAATGTGGAAGAAGCCGGTAACCTGGTATATTTTACCCCGCTGCTTTTCGAAAGGACAAAAGAAAATCTCTTCAAACTGGAGCAACGCAAATTCCCTGTTGATTTTGCCTTTCCATTTAAGGAAAGTTACCGCATTACCGTAAACTTTCCTGAAGATTATGAGATTGATAAACTTCCAAAGGGCGGCATTTACAAACTTCCTGAAGAAAACGGTACTTTTACCATTAATTATATAGCAGAAGGTAAAACCCTTATGGTAAAAAGTACCATCAATGTTAATAAATCATTTTATACCCCTGAAGAATATTTCGATTTAAAAGAATTGTTTAAAACTGTAGTAGAAAAACAGGCGGAGCAGATTGTGTTTAAGAAGAAAGTCTAATGAAATACTATTTAAGTTTAGCATTTGGAATCCTGGCAACGGGTGCATTTGCACAAACAGATTACGATACAGCCAAAATTCCTGAAAACCTAAAAACAGACGCCGCAGTGGTAATCAGGAATGAAGAATCTTTTTTTGATGTAAAAGGTTTAGGCGCCGCAAGAATGGATTATAAGGTGGCCATCACCATTTTGAATAAAGCCGGTGATGAATATGGTGAAATGGCTGAGGTTTATGATAAATTCAGCAGCATTTATAACATCAAGGCTACTCTTTACGATGCCAACGGTAAAAAAGTTAAGGATTATAAAAGTTCAGATATTAAAGACCAAAGCCTGATCTCTGATTTCTCGATATTTGAGGACAACAGGTTAAAGCTATTAAAATTTGTAAGTGTAAATTATCCTTACACCATAGAATATAGCTACAGCCAGGACTTTAATGGTTTGCTTTCCTTCCCTTCCTGGAGCGATATTAAAGGTTTTGGCGTATCAGTAGAAAAATCGGCCTATACCATACAAAAGGCAAAAAACTATAAAATGCGTTACCTTACCAGCCGTAATTTACCGACTGATTCGGTAATCATCGGCGAAAAGGTGCAGTACAAGTGGAAAAGCGCCAATGTTGCCGCCATTTCCAGCGAGCCCCTAAGTACCGGAATCGATAATGTTTCTGCCTGGGTTAAAGCAGCCCCTAACCAGTTTGAGTATGATGGTTCGTCGGGAAATTTTGATAACTGGAAAAATTTCGGTTCGTGGTTATATAACCTGAACCAGGGAGGAAATAAACTTCCGGAGGCCACCAGGGCGATGGTGCAGAATTTGATTAAGGATGCCAAAACACCTAAAGAAAAAATCAGGATATTATACAACCATTTGCAGCAGAATACCCGCTATGTAAGTGTTCAGCTGGGGATTGGTGGTTTTAGACCAATTTTAGCAGAAAAAGTAGCACAGGTAAATTACGGAGACTGTAAAGCTTTGTCTAACTATATGAAGGCCCTGCTTAACGAGGCCGGTATTCCTTCAAATCTGATTGTAATCGGAAACGATATGCCCAGTTTAAATCCTGATTATTCGAGCATTGGACAGGCTAACCATATGATTTTATGTATTCCGCTTGAAAAGGATACTACTTTTTTAGAGTGTACCAGCCAATATACCCCAATGGGTTTTATTGGTTACAGTAATTCTGACCGTAATGTTCTGATGGTCACCGAAAACGGCGGTAAAATTGTACATACCCCTGTGTATAATGCGAAGGCAAACTACCAGATCAGAAAAACCAAAATTATTTTGGCCGAGGATGGTACTGCAGATTCTGAAATCAGATCTACTTATGCCAATGCGCAATTTGAAGAAAATCTTTCAATGACCCTGATGGAACCTGTTGAACTCAGGAAAAAAATTATAGAGGGCAGCCCGATTCCGATGGCGCAACTTACCAGTTACAAGTATGTACAACCCGACAAAACGGTACCTGTACTTACAGAAGAAATCAATTTTAAAACCAATCCTATACTAACCAGGGGCGGCGATAAGTTGTTTTTGGTGGTAAACCAGATTAACCGCCATGAGAATGTGCCGCTGAAGGTAGAAAACCGGAAAACCTATTTTGCCGTTCCTTTTGGCTATAATGATGATGATGAAATCAGTTATATCCTGCCTAAAGGTTATAATGTAGAGTTTTTACCAAAAGATATCACCATTACTTCCGAATTTGGATCGTATACAGCGAAATTCAGCGTTAAAGACAACACTATTGTTTATAACCGTACACAAACCATGAACAATAAGAAGTATGCTCCCGAAAAATATGGCGAATACGTCGATTTTTACAAAAAAATATACCAGGCTGATAAACAAAAGGCGGTATTGGCAAAAACTTTATAAATTAACATATGATTACTCAAAACCAATATTTTGATGGCAACGTTAAATCGTTAGGCTATGAAACCGCTGAAGGAAAATCGACTGTTGGCGTTATAAATCCCGGAGAATATACCTTTGGAACAGCTCAGAAAGAAATAATGCATGTGATAGAAGGTGAACTTACAGCGCTTTTACCAGGTGAACCGGACTGGCAAAGTATTAAAGCAGGCAGCAATTTTGAAGTACCTGCAAACTCATCATTTAAAATAAAAACAACCGTACAAACGGCATATTTATGCCAGTATAGGTAGATTTAGGTTAGGATCGTCATCTCGACTGGAACGCAGTGAAATGGAGAGATCTATCTCGGTAGATTTAGCTTCGCTGAGCACTAACGTGGTTCTCGACCTCGTTGCACTCCGCTCGAAATGACGCATTCCAGAGAACAATTGAAATTTATTTCTTCCCTATCACCACCTCAGTAAACTGATCGGTTGTGAGGTATTTATTCGCCAGGGCAAGTAATTCTTGCGCAGTAACGGTTTTAACCTTCTCTATATATTTGGTGTAGTAATCGTAATCCAAGCCAGAGAAATAAATATTCTTAAACTTATCGGCATGTGAGAATACATTTTCCAAACTGCCGAGCATTGAGCCCAGCATATAGTTACGTACCAGGTTAAGCTCTTCTTCCCCTATCAGTTCATTTTTCAGGATATCTATTTCCTTATAAATCTCTGTAAGGGCTGCAGTGCAAACATCAGCACCTACTTCTGTAGCAATAAAAAGATAACCTGCCTGTTGCAATGATGAAATACCAGAACCAATGCCGTAAGTGTAGCCCTTATCTTCGCGGATATTGTTCATCAAACGCGATCCAAAGTAACCACCCAAAACCGTATTTAAAATCTGAAGTCCTGAAAAATCTTCGTGTTTACGGTTAATCGCCACTTGTCCGATCCTGATAGCAGATTGCAAGGCCTCTGGTTTTTCGATGTAAATAGTCTTTTTATCGTTAGCGCCGAAATTAAAACTGTTTTTTACAGCACTGCTTTTTTCCCAATCCTTTCCAAAAACATCATTCAGCAGATTAAAACCGGCATCGTTAAATTTCCCCGAAACCACAATGGTGCAGTTATTTGGGGCATAAGCAGCTTTAAAATACTCGATCAGGTCTTCACGTTTTAAAGCATCGTAATGCTCAGCTTTTATATTTACGCCATAAGCTGTATCACCAAATAAAGCATGGGCAAATTCTTTTCTAGAAAGAACATCGTTCTTCTTTAGATTTACCTGGAGTTTTTGCTTCTGGTTCTGGATATAGATATCAAGCTCGCGCTGAGGAAACTGGCTGGCAGATAAAACGTCTTTAACGATCGGCAGTACCGAATGCAAATGTTTATTTAGCGTGTAGAGTGTAACCAACGATTGGTCCTGCACATATTCAGTTTGAAAAAATGCACCGTAAAAATCAATCTGCTCAGCTATTTCTTTTGAAGTTAATTTATTTGTTCCATTATTGATCAGAGTACTCACTGCAATTGCCTGTAAAGGCTTTTCGAGTTTCCAGTTTACATTTTCAAAAATGAATTCGATGCGCACAAGGTCCTGCTCTCCTGAATAAATAGTAAAAACGGGCACACCGTTATCTAACACTCTTTTTTCCGGCTGGATAAAATGTATAGTCGATACCTGCTTAAAATCAGGTGGCTGTTGTCTGTTAAGCATTTTTTTCGGTTAAATAATATAAAGTTGATGATGAGTTTGGGTTAAAAGTTTCGTTCGATATCCTTTTGATATCTTCTGCACGAACCTTTAAAAATGCTTCTGTTTCCCGGTTCAATAAAGCGGCATCGCCAAGTAATTCATAATACGCCAGGTTCATCGCTTTATCCAGCAAGCTCATTTCTGAAAAAACGAGTACCGATTCTACTTTATTCTTTACTTTGGTCAATTCGGTTTCAGAAACCAGCTCCGTTTTTAACTTTTCCAGTTCAGCCCAAATTGCCTTTTCTGCTGTTTCAATGGCAACACCTTCTACCAGTTTACCTTCAATAATAAACAAACCTGGGTCCAAACTACTTGAAATATAGGCGTTGATATCGCTAAAAAGCTGTTGTTCCTTTAACAGACTGTTATATAAACGGGAAGATTGCCCGCGCGATAAAATATCCGATAACAGGTCGAAAGCGTAATAATCTTCATTTAAACGTCCGGGCATTTTAAAAGCCAAATAAATGGCGTTGAGCGGTACATTTGCCTTTACAGTTTCCTGCCTGGCTTCCGTTTGTGGATCTTCCTGAATTAAATTTCGGTTATATTTTTCGCCCGCAGGGATCGGTTCGAACCATTTTTCGGCCAGTTTTTTTACATCTTCCGTCTTCACATTTCCACCAACAACCAAAATGGCATTTTGTGGCGTATAATGTTTCTTAAAAAATGCCTTCACATCGTCCATTGTTGCATTTTCGATATGAGAAAGTTCTTTTCCGATTGTGGCCCACCGGTACGAATGCTTTTTATAGGCCAGCGGACGCAGCTTTAACCAAACATCACCATAAGGCTGGTTAAGGTAACGTTGTTTAAATTCCTCACTTACTACATTTCGTTGCGTATCTAAACTTTTTTCAGAAAAAGCCAAACTTAACATCCGGTCACTTTCCAACCAAAATGCAGTTTCGATATTTTCGGAAGGAAGGGTAATGTAATAATTGGTTATATCATTACTCGTAAACGCATTGTTTTCGCCTCCCACCCTTTGTAAAGGCTCATCGTAACTTGGAATATTAACCGATCCGCCGAACATTAAATGCTCGAATAAATGTGCAAAACCGGTTTTGTTCGGGTCCTCATCGCGGGCTCCCACGTCATATAAAATATTTAAAACAGCCATTGGGGTTGTTGGATCTTCATGTACCAAAACCTTCAATCCGTTGGCCAGTGTAAAACGATTAAAATCTACCATATCTAATTTTAGAACCGTAAAGATATTATTTTAAGGGAGAATGGCTGATGTAAAATAACAAAAGGTGGATAATGTGAGATGGAAATGGATGATGGCAATTCCTCTCCATTCGCCAGTTGCCTGTCTCTTGCCACTCACTGCTTATTTTTTTTACAAACCTTAAACCATACACCTTCAACCTTCACTCCCTTTTCCCTATCTTTGTGTTATGAATACAGCCGATTTACTGCAACGGGCATTACATTTTGATTTTTTAAGCCTCGAAGAGGGGGTAC
This sequence comes from Sphingobacteriaceae bacterium, assembly GCA_017745075.1. Lineage (GTDB taxonomy): Bacteria > Bacteroidota > Bacteroidia > Sphingobacteriales > Sphingobacteriaceae > Pedobacter. Next base: position 244,594 of record JAGIAD010000001.1, read on the forward strand.
ATCTATACCATCATGCCGATACGGCATCCTTGATGTTCGTAGCCAATGAGCTAAGAAAAATTCAAGTGCCCAGTGGCAAAGTAACCTGGCAGATCGACCGTAATGTAAACACCACCAATGTTTGTATTGCAAATTGCAAATTTTGTAATTTCTTCCGCAGGCCAGGCCACGAAGAAAGTTATATTACCGATATTGAAACTTATAAGGTTAAAATTGAAGAAACTTTCCGCCTGGGAGGAGATCAATTGTTACTACAAGGCGGCCATCACCCCGATTTAGGCCTGGCCTTTTATGCTGATCTATTTAAAAAATTAAAAGAATTATATCCTGATTTAAAACTCCATGCTTTAGGTCCGCCTGAAATTGCTCATGTGACCAAACTGGAAGGAATGACACATACTGAAGTATTAAAAGCATTAAAAGAAGCCGGAATGGACTCTTTACCAGGTGCTGGTGCCGAAATATTAAACGACCGCGTAAGGCGTTTAATCTCTAAGGGTAAATGCGGCGGACAGGAATGGCTGGATGTAATGCGGGCCTGCCACCAATTGGATATCACCACCTCTGCAACGATGATGTTCGGCCATGTCGAAACCATCGAAGAACGTTTTGAACATTTGGTATGGATTCGCCAGGTACAAAGTGAAAAACCTGCTGATGCAAATGGATTTTTGGCTTTTATTCCGTGGCCTTTCCAGGATGATGGCACTTTACTAAAAAGGCTCCGCGGAATCAGCAACACTGTAACTGCTGATGAATATATCCGTATGATTGCCCTGAGCCGGATCATGTTGCCAAACATTAAAAATATTCAGGCCAGCTGGTTAACCGTTGGAAAAACAACGGCACAGCTTTGCTTACATGCAGGCGCAAATGATTTCGGATCAATCATGATCGAAGAAAATGTAGTATCAGCTGCTGGTGCACCACATCGTTTCACCGCAAAAGGTATACAGGAATCAATCAGGGCAGCCGGTTTCGAGCCCCAGTTACGTGGACAGAAATACAATTACAGGGATTTACCAGAACATCTTGAAGAGCAGGTAATTACCTATTAATGATAAAAAATGGATGGATGTGAGATGGAAAATGTAAAGATCCTACGTCCCTGAAATCCCGATAAAAAAGGGAAGTAGAACCAAAGCGCTACTTCCCCTACCTTAAACTAAACATTACCTAATCAATAATGTTAATATCTTATTAAGCTAATTTTTTACCGGTTTTGATAAATAGGTTTGCAATTGTTTTAACGGCTGCACCAGTTAGAAATTCGTCGAAACTTTCTGCTGCCTGAGTTTGCGATGCTCCGCCTAAACCATTAATTTCAACACCTGCTTGTACAGTATTTTGCTCACCTGCATAAACGGCATCAACGGCCGAAATTCCGGTATCGTTACCATTAGCAGCATAACTGATCCATGGTTTTAGAGACACACCTAAAGAAGCTGCAACCATTTGACGGATATGCGACGCGTGACGCGCTTCTACTGAATGAATCTGTAAAGCAGTAGTTAAAACTGGCATACCTTTTAAAATCGGTGCTTGTCCTTTATAGGCACGTACACCAGTATCTTCAAATGCTAAAGCAACTTTTAAGAAAGTTTGGTAATTACTAAAAACATCACCAAACGCTCCTCCAGCTGTAAAATCAAAATCGGCATCTACATAACCATCAGCACCAGTAATCTGTAATGCACCTTTTAATAAATCAACGTGTGCTCTTTCGTGGTTTCTAATCGTGGTGATCGCTGCATTTGAAGCTGCAGTAGGAAAAGTGATCGTAGAGTTTGTTAAAGCATGATTGTAATAATTGTATTCCAGATATTCTAACGCTAATGCAAAGTTTAATACATCATTAACAGAACTAGGGTTAGTTTGCCCGTAAGCTTTTTGGAACATAGAACCCAATGCAAGCGGTAATGCTGCCATTGATATTTTTTTACCAACATTGAAAAAATCTTTCATTGCTGATCTACGCGGACTTAATCTTTCATAGATCTCACCGTCCACTTTTTCTATTTCGTCTAATATATTTAAGATATTCATGATTGTTGAGTTTTAAAGATTAAAGGTTGATTACGTTAATTTTAGTTTTGATATATTTACCTGCAGCAGCTAATACTTTATCAGGTGTTAATGCAGCATCTAATCCTGCAGAATTGTTGGCACCCAATGCTGCCAAGCTATTTAAATCTGCAAATGTTCCATTAGAGATCTGATCTCTAACCCATGCAGCGTGACGAGCTTCTACTGAAACGATTTTACCTGCTAACACAAGATAATCAGTGGTGGTAATACGTACACCAGCGCCATTGTAAGCAGCTACACCTAAATCTTCAAACGCCTGTGCTGCGGCTAAAACACCTGAAGCACTTGTGAAATCGATACTTGAAAAATCAACTTCTAAGCTACCGATTGCTGCTGTGCTCAATGCTTTTTTAAAGAACTCTCTATGTGCAATTTCATGAAACTGAACGTCTTGGAAATATGCTTTTTGCGCGGCTGTGAAGCTTGCAGGTGGAGCAGAAGCAACTTTGATATAAAATGCAGCTTCCAATTGTTCTAAAGCGTAGGCATAATTCAACACACCAACATCAGTTTTAAAATCTAATGTTGCGCCATCCATTGTTGGATTTTCGTAGCCGCGATCCTTTTTACAACCAGCAGCAACCAGTGCAATAGCCGCAGCACTAGCACCTGCGTACTGAAGAAAAGATCTTCTGCCGACAGTGCTGTTCAATAAACGTTCATCATGAAGTTCATTTTTTGTTTCTAGTTCATTGTTTTTCATAATCATCTAATGTTTAGTGGTTTTGAATTCATTTGATGATACATACGTGACAATCTGAACACCGGTTTTTTTGATTTGCATTTTTTTTTGTAAGACCATTTTAATACATTCACCAACCTGTAGCTATGACCATATTAAAAGCCATTATTGTTGATGATGAGGAATTTGCCCGCTCATCGTTATTTTTTTTACTGCAACAGAACTGTCCGCAGGTAGAAATTACCGGTATAGCAAGATCTGTAAGCGAGGCAAAAGATATTTTGGCCCATCACCCTATTGATTTGATTTTTCTCGATATCGCCATGCCCGGAGGCAATGGTTTTGAATTGATTCCTGATGCGCAAAAGCACAATGCAGCCGTAATATTTACCACCGCTTACGATCAGTATGCGTTAAAAGCAATTAAGGCTAATGCACTCGATTATCTTTTAAAACCAATTGATATTGATGAACTTAAAACTGCTGTTGAGAAGGTTTTTCAACACATTAAACTGTTTAAAGTTCAAAATGAAAACGACGAAAGGATTAATAATTTGGTCTCCAGTTTGAGCTCAAAGGCCGAAATCAGGAAACTGACTTTACCTTATGGACAAGGTTTTAAAATGATCGATATTGATGATATTATCTATATCGAAGCTGATAGTAATTATTCTATCGTACACTTAAACAACCATGATAAAATTACCGTTTCTAAAGTTTTAAGGGAGTTTGAAGAACTGCTGCCAACCGATCAGTTCGTGAGGATACATAAATCGAGCATCATCAATCTCAACCACTTAAAAGAATATAATTCGAAGAACGGACTACAGGTTTTCCTGAAAAACGGCGAAAGCATCAATATCTCAAGAAGAAGAGCGAGCGATTTTTTTGAAAAAATAAAATTATTTACCAAAGCAAACAGTGATCATTAATCTGCAGCTAAAAGTGAGGCCATTAGCTCAAAAAGCTATCCTGAAGTTCAGCTTCAGCCGCACTTTTATTGCTTTTTTATTTTTAACACTGGGATTTGTCGCTTCTGAAAATCTTTTTGCCCAAACCACCTATCTCCCCCATTACAATACCAAAAACGGGCTGGCCAGCAATAACTGTTATTACATTTTACAGGATAAAAAAGGTTTTATATGGATTGCTACCGATAATGGATTGAGCCGTTTTGATGGGACGAATTTTCAGAATTTCACGATTGAAGACGGCCTTCCGGATACCCAGATTCTTCAGATGAGGGAAGATAAAGAAGGCCGCTTATGGTTTTTTGCGTTAAACGGTCAGTTGAGCTACTTAAAAGAAGGAAAGTTTTACAACCAGGATAACGATGAATTACTTAAAAAACTAAATTTTAATACCGTAATTGTCTCCTTCCTGGTTGATAAAAGCGGGAGGATCTGGCTCGGTACCAATGCCAACCTCATTGTATGCTGGGATGGAAAAACGATCAAAAAATACATCTCCCCTAACCAGAACGATAAGTTTATCAACGCTTTTATCCATGAAGATGAACGGGGAAATATTTTTGCATACAGCGATTTAAGCGTGCAGCAGTTTAATGGAAAAACTTTTTCGCTGGTGAAATCGAAGGTACAGCCACTTTCTTATATGACTGCTGCAAATAGTTCGCATCGGTCGTTATTTTATTTAGACAGTGGCGGATTAAAGCAATACAGGCATGGCATCATCAACGATCTGATCCCGATTCCTCAGAACCTGATCAAAAATATGTCGGGATATTTTTATTACGACGTTACCAGCAAAGAAGTATGGTTATCAAATGCGAATGGTGCTTTTGCCCTCGATAAGAATGGCAAAACCGTTCAATATTTACAGGACATTGCCGTTAACCAGGTAATAAAAGATAATAACCAGAACATCTGGTTTGCCACCAACCAGGGAATTTACATGCTGCCGAATGCGAATAACCGTTTATCGATTATTGATGCAGAATCAGGCCTTAGCAGTAACGTCATCAAAAGCATTACCAAAGATGGCAAAAACCGCTTGTGGTTGGGTACTGACGATGCCGTTATTGATATACTAAGCATCAATAACTACCAGGTTAATGAAGTTGGTCTCGATGATTTTAAAAAGTATAAAACCATTAAACAGATTACATTCGATCCAAAAGATCAATCGATCTATTTTGCATCCGATTACGGCATGGGGGTTTTTAAAAATATTTACAGCGGTAAGGACGAAGTAAGTTATTTAAAGGAATCGAACAACTCCATGTTTGTGATCAAACATTTTAGTCTTGGCCAAAATAATGATCATTTAGCCCTTGCACTATCATCAGGTGTGGTTTTCTTGTCCGATAAGCGAAATAAATTTGAGTTTAATGCTGCAAAATACCGGGAAAAGGAAGACTTTTTTAAAGATCGCTCCTACCATGTTTTTTACGATCGCGAGGGCAGCTTATGGTTTTCGAACGTAAACGGTTTATCGCAGTTTGCAAAAGGTAAGCTCATTAAACATTACGAAAATAACCCGCTGCTTACCAAAAGGATAAATGATATACAAGAACTGGCTGATGGTACACTTGTCCTGGCAACAGATGGTTATGGATTAATTTTTTATAAAAATAACCGCATTACAACTCAAATTACCCAAAAAGATGGTTTAACCAACAATATCTGCACTAAAATTTTTGTAAAAAACAACGAGATCTGGGTGCTGACCAATAAAGGCGTTAATAAAATTGCAGATTATCCCAATCAGCCCAGTGTGGTCAATTTCGATTATGGAAAAGACCTCTTGAGCGATGATATCAACAATTTATTTATTGATGACAGTACGGCTTATTTTGCCACCAACAAAGGGCTTATCCTGTTCAAATATAACAACAAGAACATTATTAAAAACCTACCAAAGGTTTATGTAACTTCCATTATTAAGAATAACGAACGCTTACCCGTAGATCAGGGCAATTTCACCTTTGAAACGGGCAATAACACCATATTATTTACCTTCAGTGCGGTTGATTTTACCACCAGTGATATTACCTATCGTTACCGTTTAAACGAAAATTCAGACTGGATAGAAACCAGAACCAGGCGGTTAGATTTTTCTTCCCTACAACCTGGCGATTACGTTTTTGAGGTAAGTGCCAAAAGCCAAAACGGGAATTGGGGCGAACCGGCAAAAATTTCGTTTACCATTAAAAAACATTTCTGGCAAAGCTTGTGGTTCTTGTCCATTTTAATACTGTTCGTAGCCTATATTTTTTACAAGGTAGCGGTTTATATTACCCGCGAGCAAAAAGATAAAGAACAGAAACAACTGCTGCTAAAAAACAAAGTTTTAATGCTGGAGCAACAAGCCCTCCAGGCCATGATGAATCCACATTTCGTATTTAATGTGATGAATTCCATTCAACATTATATCAATACCCAAAATACAACTTCGGCAAACAAGGTTTTAACAGGTTTTGCCAGATTAATCAGAAAAAACTTAGAGATCTGTACAAAAAGCTATATCTCTTTAGAAGAAGAGCTGGAATATTTAAACCTTTATTTAAAATTGGAGAAAAACCGCTTCGGTGATAAACTGCAATACATTATTAATATTGAAGAAGAAATTGATAAGGAAGAAACCTTTATTCCATCCATGTTGTTGCAACCTTATGTAGAAAATGCAATATGGCATGGAATTATGCCAAAAGAAACCGGCGGTGAAATTCAGATCAACATTAAACTACAGGATCAATTTTATTTGAATATCGAAGTTATTGACGATGGAATTGGAATTGATAATTCTTTAAAGCAGAAAAAAGACACCCACATTAGTAAAGGCATGCAGTTAACCAAAGAAAGACTGCATCTTTTAGGGCAGATTGGAGCAAAACCTATACACTTAAACGTAAGACAGAACACAACAAGTGGCACCACTGTATCCATTTCTATACCGTTAAAATAGAAATTTTACCGTTTACTCAATTATTAATACCACTCACTAAATAGAACGATGATCGAAGCTTCTTTAGCCTTAAACTTGTGTTAGAAATAAACGATAATGTTTATCAAAGACGTTCTTATAGAATTGATATAGAAATTTAATAACCTAACCTAAAACTATATCTTAATTCAGGTTTCATTTGTGTGTTGAAAGCGGTCTTGTTTTTAAAAGCGAGACCGCTTTTTTTATGCCCAAAAATTCTATTTTTGTATATGCCCAATCACAACATCACCAGGCACATCGAAGCCCTTGTATTTTCTTCCAGTCAAAGCATAGGCGTGCAGGAAATCATACTTGCCCTCAATGCTATTTTTAACGAAGAGTTTATCGAAACACAGGTATTCGAAAGTATCGAACAGATTAAAGAAAAATACAGCCACGAAGACTTTGCCATAGAACTGGTTTATTTAAACAACGGTTATCAATTTCTTACGAAAAAAGATTATCACGAAACCGTTAATCAGCTCCAGTTACACCGGTCGAAAAAAAAATTAAGTCAGGCTGCCATGGAAACACTGGCCATTATTGCCTACCGCCAGCCCATTACCAAATTGGAAATTGAACAGATAAGAGGTGTAAATTCAGATTATTCCGTACAACGCCTGCTTGAAAAAGAACTAATCAGTATTGATGGAAAGGCAGACACGCCAGGCCGCCCCATCCTCTACAGCACCAGCTCCCTGTTTATGGATTATTTCGGACTGAACAACTTAAACCAACTCCCTCAGTTAAAAGACATTGTAAAAGAGGAAAATACTGTTGGAAAAAATGTGGAATAAATAATTTAATTTCTTTGCTTACAGATTGTTATTAAAAAAAGTTTTTTTGTACTTTTAAACTATAAAAGCAATTTTTATTTTTGTGTTATGAAAGCGCCAAAGAAACTCCCAACCAAACCGACTACCAAGAAACAGGTAGACGAAGATGATGATCTTGAAGATGACGACATTCAAACAACGAAAAAAAAGCAACTGGATGACGACGACGATGATTTTGATATTCCATTAGATGATATTGACAACTTCGATAATTTCGACGACGACGACGACGATTATTAATATTTAAAAAACATATATTTGAAGAAGCATCCGCCCGCTTGGTAGGATGCTTTTTAATTTTAAAATGCCGCCATGCAAGTTATACAGGTTAATAATCCATCATTAAAAAAAGATTTTCTAAATACGCCAAAGCTTTTATATAAAAACGACAAAAACTGGATCTGCCCATTAGACAGCGAAGTTGAAAACGTTTTTAATCCGGAAAAAAATACATTTTTTGCTCATGGTAAATGCACTCGCTGGGTCTTAAAAGACGATTCAGGTAAGCTTATTGGTCGTGTAGCAGCTTTTATTAATGAAAAAAAAGCTTATCATTATGACCAGCCTACCGGCGGAATGGGCTTTTTTGAATGTATTGATGATGAAAAAGCCGCATTTCTCTTATTTGATACCGCTAAAGCATGGTTAACCGAAAATGGCATGAAAGCAATGGAAGGCCCTATCAATTTCGGTGAGAATGATAGTTTTTGGGGACTGTTGGTTGAGGGCTTTACCCCTCCTTCCTTTGGCATGAATTACAATTTCCCTTACTACCATAAATTTTTCGACAAATATGGCTTCATTACCCAATACGAACAATTAACCAACCATATCGATGTTACCATCCCCTTCCCCGAGCGTTTTACTAAAATTGCCAATTGGGTAAGAAATAAACCGGGTTATACCTTCGAATATTTTAGTAAGGCCAATGCCAGCAAATACATTAACGATTTAATGGAGATCTATAACGATGGCTGGCAGAATTTCGAAAATTTTGTGCCCATTAAAAAAGAAACGCTCGAAGAAAGCTTTAAAAGCATGGAGCCTATTATGGACGAACATTTAATCCAGTTTGCCTATTTTAATGGCGAACCGGCATCTTTTGTGGTATTAATCCCCGACGCCAACCAGATGATAAAAGGTTTTAACGGAAAATTGGGTTTAATTGAAAAATTAAAATTTGCTTACCGCCGCTGGGTAGGCGTTACGCGTATGCGCGCCATTGTAATGGGTACAAAGCCAAAATATCAGAAACATGGTTTAGAATCAGTTCTCTTTATTCGCCTGGGCGAATATGTTCTACCTAAAAACCAGTATAAAGAACTCGAATTGAGCTGGGTTGGCGATTTTAACGAACAGATGATCGCAATCCATAAAGCCACCGGCGCAACCTTTGGTAAAAAACATCTAACAATGCGCAAGGTATTCTAATCGTCCTCGTTTGTAACAGGGATGAACGAGAATAGCGATTGTATCGCACTAAAAATCAAACTGTTCCTTTCACATTATAAATGCGTACTTCTCATCGTCCTCGTTTGTAACTAGGATGAATGAGAATAGCGATTGTATCGCACTAAAAGTCAAACTGTTCCTTCGCATTATAAATGCGTACTCCCCATCGTCCTCGTTTGTAACGGGGATGAACGAGAATAGCGATTGTATCGCACTAAAAATCAAACTGTCCCTTTCGCATTATAAATACGGATCTCAATAGTCCTCATTACAAACGAGGACTATTTTAAAGAAAATCTACGCATTTTTATACTTCGGCAGATTAATTAGCAATACACTACCTAAAATAATCACTAACCCAATCACTTGTGTTAAACCGATCACTTCATTAGTAAAAGTTAAACTCAACAATACAGCCACAACCGGATTTACATAAGCATAAGTGCTCACTTGTGTAGCCGGACGCACTTTCAATAACCATACATAAGCGCTAAATGCAGCGATTGAACCGAACAGGATCAGATAAATGATAGACAGCCATGCATCAAGTGGTATACTGTCCCAATCAAGTTGTTTAAACTCCGATTTTATTACTGCGCCGGGCAGGAAAGCCAAACTGGCCATTAACATCTGCCAGCCTATATTTGCCGAAACCGAACTCTCGGTAGTGGGATGGTATTTCGAATAAAGCGATCCACCAGCCCAGGCCACCGGTCCGAAAACCAGCAATACCATACCTATAATCTGCAGGTTACTTTGTGGTTTATCAAGCGCCTGCCTAATCTGATCGCCAAATAAAAGTACAACGCCCAGAAAGCCGATAATCAAACCCGATACAATGTATTTATTACTCAGGTTCTCTTTCCAGTGCGATTTATCCAATATTACAAACCATATTGCGGCTGAGGCCACCATTATCGCCACAATACCACTGGGGATAAACTGTTCTACCCAAATTACGATGCCATTGCCCAGCCCTAGCATTAAAACCCCGCTTATAGTAGCAATTTTTATCGTTTTTTTATTAAAAATATCTTCTCCTTTTATTTTACACCAACCCAACATCAGAATTCCAGCAATGGTAAATCGGACTGTTCCTAAAATAAACGGAGGGAATCCGGCTAATGCTTTCTGGATGAAAAAGTAGGTAGAGCCCCATACAATATATACAATGGCAAATGCGAAGTAAACCATTATTGGAGATGCTGTCTTATTTAAATTTGTCATGATCTTATTTTTGAGGGATTACCAGTTGTTGTTGTTCTTTCACTGTTTCTAGCACAATGGTTGTTTTCATCGATAAAATGTTGGGTACCTTGCTAAACTCATCGCGTATCAAAGCCATTAAAGACGCAGAATCTGTTGTTCTTACCTTAACCAGGAAACAATCATCGCCTGCGATTACATGTACTTCCTGTACATCAGGAATTTTTGCCAGTTTGCTTGCCGTATCGTTACAGCTGAAGCTTTGCGATGATTTCATTGAAATAAAAGCCAGCAACTTTAAATCTATCGCAAGAGGATTTACCTTGGCATTATACCCGGTAATTACATTTTTTCTTTCGAGTTTTTTTACCCTTTCGAGCACGGCTGAGGGAACAAGGTCTAATGCCTTCGCTAAATCTACGTTAGAGATCCGGGCATTATCCTGCATCAATCTGAGTATAGCCAGATCAACCTGATCCAGACTAAAATTGTTTTCGATTACCATTCTATAAAAATAAAATTATTTTGAATAAAATTCAATAAAATTAAAATTAAAATGAATTTTATTCTTTTAAATTATTTTTATATGATAATTAATCGGTCATACATACAGTACACCAAATTTACATGCCAAGTTTATCGTAAAGATCAATCACCTTTTTACGTAGCTTATTAATTTCCTCTTCCTTTTCGATCAGTTCTTTTTTAAGCGCAGCCAATTCTGCTGATGGATCAGCCGCCACAGCTTTATCATCGATCAATTGCACAACCGGAACTTTGAATGTTTTGGAAATCTGGAGTAAACGGGAGATATTGAGATCGGTTTGTCCTGTCTCAATCTTACAGAAGGCCGGAGTGGAAATATTCAATTTTTTGGCAGCATCAGCCTGACTTAAACCTAAGGCTATCCTACTTTGTTTAATGCGGTCTCCGATGCTTTTCATAATTTTTAGATTTGAGATACCAGATGTGAGATTTGAAAGAAGTTCAGTATCCTATATCTGATATCTCACGTCTCATATTTATTTTTCCAAAGCAGCAGCCAGTTCAGGCAGATCAAAACCTGCGTAATTACCGGAGCTCATCATTAAAAGGTTTGTATCTTTATAATTTAAACTGAGCAGGTAACTTTTCAACTTTGCTGCATCATTAAAAAATTTCAGTTTTGGATTCGCAAAAGCCTGTTGAACATCATCTTCTGAAAAAGGTTCCATACGTTTCTGTTCGAAGGATTTAATATCGATAAATACAATGGCTTCGTCTGCCTTATCCATTGCACCTGCGTATTCTTTCAGAAAATCTTTATTCAAACTGCTAAAAGTATGCAGTTCGATACAGGCAACCAGTTTACGGTTGGCAAACTGTGCTTTAACTGCACCGATAGTTGCCTTTAGCTTTGAAGGCGAATGCGCAAAATCCTTATAAACATTGGTCGATTCATCGGCCGCAATAACTTCTAAACGCTTAGCAGCCCCGGTAAAAGAAGCAATGGCTGTATTAAATTCATTTTCCGGGATATTTAACTGGGCACATACCAATTTGGCTGCATTCAGGTTCATCAGGTTATGATCGCCAAAAATCTTTAACGCTGTTTGTTCCGGCAGCAGATAAGTTATTCCGTTCCTGATTTCGTGCTCAGGGATCGTATAACCGATTTTATTTACATCGGCTTTTGATGATGTTACAATCTCATTTAAATCTGCATCTGCTTTACAATAAATCAGAGTTCCATTAGCTTCAATGGTATCAATAAACTTATCGAACTGCAGGGTATAATCAGCATAAGTTGGAAACACATTGATGTGATCCCACGCAATACCGCTAATTACGGCTACATTGGCTTTATACAGGTGAAATTTAGGCCTTCTATCAATCGGTGAAGACAAATATTCATCGCCCTCGATAATCATAACAGGTGCTTCTTCTGTAACTTTTACCATGGTTTCAAAACCAGCCAGTTGTGCACCAACAAGATAATCGAAATCACGTTTATAATAATTCAGTACATGCAAAATCATGCTGGTAATGGTTGTTTTACCATGACTACCACCAATCACTACCCGAAGTTTATTTTTGCTCTGCTCGTAAATATATTCAGGGTAGGAATAGATTTTAACACCTAATTCCTGTGCTTTCAATAATTCAGGATTATCAATCCGGGCATGCATGCCTAAAATTACAGCGTCTAAATCTTTGGATATACGGTTTTCATCCCAGCCCATTTCAACCGGTAATAAACCATACTTATCCAAACGTGATTTTGCAGGCTCGAAAATTACATCGTCAGAACCTGAAATCTGGTAACCTTTTTTATGTAAGGCGATGGCCAGGTTGTGCATGGCACTCCCGCCGATCGCTATAAAATGTATGCGCATATTTTTTTGTTTTAGATATGAGATGTAAGATTTGAGACACAAGACCGAAGAACAGACATCTAAGTTCTTTAGCCTCTCCGCCTTTCACCCTCAACCATCTACCTTTTGACCTTACACCTTTTTCTCAAACTGTGCCGCAACCCAATCGCCATTCTGTTTATGATCAACGTATTTAATACCATATTTAGCGCATTCGGCCGTAATCATTCCCAAATCAGGATCAAGATAAAAGCCACTGAAGAAAATTTTGCCTCCGCCTTTTAAAACTTCGGCGTAACGGTGGATCTGATCTAAAAGGATATTCCTGTTGATATTGGCGAAAATAACATCGTATTCATCATCAGGAATTACTTCTTTACTACCACAAAGGGCTTTTAAATTACCTACATGATTAAGTGCTGCATTTTCTACCGTACTTTCATAGCAGATCTCATCATAATCGATGGCTACTAAATTTTTAGCGCCCAGTTTTGCCGCCAGGATGGCTAATATTCCTGTTCCGCAGCCCATATCCAGGATATTTTTATCCTTTATATCGGCCGCTAAAATATACTGTATCACCATCGTGGTGGTTTGATGGTGACCAGTGCCAAAAGCCATTTTCGGATCGATCACGATCTCATAGGGATATGATGGCTGTGGTTCGTGAAAGGTTGCCCTTACATAACACACATCATCAATAATCAGCGGACTGAAGTTTTTTTCCCATTCTGCATTCCAGTTTTCATCGGCAACATCTTCTAAGGTGTAATCTGTTGCAAATTCTTCGCTGTAATTGGTCAGTAGTTCTTTTAATTCCTGCTCGTTAAAATTATCCCTGATCACAAAGGCTGTAAAGCCTCCTTCACTATCTTCGAAAGTATCGAAGCCTAAATCGGCAAGGTCACTGATAAGCAGGTCTTGCTGATAATCTTCGATACCTTTGAAAGTAAATATTGCTTTAATGTATTGCATTTAGCTGTTTAATGCTTTGATAATATCTGTAAAATCGCGTGATTTTAACGATGCGCCACCTATGAGGCCACCATCAATATCTTTCTGAGAGAATAAACTTGCCGCATTGCCCGGGTTACAGCTACCGCCATATAAAATAGTAGTATCATCAGCCACATTGAAACCATAGTTTGCTTCAATTTCACTGCGGATAAAAGCGTGAATATCCTGTGCCTGCTCTGGTGTGGCGGTTAAACCTGTTCCGATAGCCCAAACTGGCTCGTAAGCGATTACTATTTTCCTGAAATCTTCTTCTGTTAAGCTGAAAAGGCCTTCTACCAATTGTTTTTTCAACACTTCGTAGTAGCTACCATTGTTGCGTTCATCCAAAGTTTCGCCAATACAGAAGATTGGAGTTAATCCATGCGCCAAAGCAGTTTTAGTTTTTATAGCCAATAATTCATCACTTTCTGCAAAATACTGCCTGCGTTCTGAGTGACCTAAAATCACATATTCTGCACCAACTGATTTTACCATTTTAGCAGAAGTTTCGCCGGTGTAAGCGCCACTTTCTTTATCGCTGATGTTTTGAGCGCCAATTTTAACATCGTTACCCCCCAATTTTGCCAAGCTGTTTAAATGAATAAATGGCGAGCAAATAATGGCCAACTGATCGCCTTTACGCTCATCTTTAACCATATTTACGATTTCGCTGAACAACGAAACACCCTCGTTGTAATCTAAGTTCATTTTCCAGTTACCGGCAACAATCTTTTTTCTCATTTTGTATTATTTAATGCTTGGATGATCTTTTTCAAGATCAGGTTTTATATTAAAATCGCCTATACGATTCAGTTAATTCAAATACTTTGGTCAGGATGTTTTTTTCAACTTCATTAAAGGGCACATCTTTTCTTGCAAATACCTTTTCAGTTGTTTCGAACATTTTATGCAATTTATAGGTATCGAAACCGGCAGCACCACCCCAGCTAAAATCGGTGATATGATGTGGCGGAAAACCGGCACCAAAAACATTAGATCCAACACCTACTACACTACCAGTGTTAAACATGGTATTGATACCACTTTTGGCATGATCGGCCATAATTAAGCCGCAAAACTGCAGATTGGTATTGCGCATTTTTCCGCTTTCGTAATCGTAAAGTTTTACTTCGGCATAGTTGTTTTTTAAATTCGAGTTGTTGGTATCGGCACCGATATTGCACCACTCGCCCATTACCGAATTACCCAAATAACCTTCGTGGCCTTTAGCTGAGTTTCCCCAGATTACGGCATTATTAATTTCGCCACCGGCACGGCTGTTCGGGCCAATAGTAGTGCCCGAGTATATTTTAGCCCCCATTTTTACAGATGAATTTTCGCAAAGTGCAAAAGATCCCCTTATCAACGATCCCTCCCATACTTCGGCATTTTTACCGATGTAAATCGGACCATAACCACTATTGAGCACACAGCATTCTACTTTGGCACCCTCTTCGAGAAAAATATCATCGCCGAGCAATTGGTTGGTGCTACTGATGTTTGCAGAAGTACGGCCATGAGTCAATAATTTAAAATCCTTTCTGATTTCAGCAGGATTATTTCCGAAGATATTTTCCGGATAAACGATGTGTACAAAATCGCCTGGGTATTCAATCTGTTTTAGCGACTTAACAGTTTCAAGATTATGCTGATCGGCAGCATAAGCAATAACAATATCTTTCTTATAAAGTGCTTCGCCGGTTTTAAGCTTAGAAACGGCATTAAGCAAAACTTCATCCGGGCAAACAGAACCATTTATAAATAAACCGGCGTTAGGTTTTGGTGCAAATTTTATGGAAAGGTAATCCTGGGTACAAAAACCAAAATCGGCATTTAAATACTTACCCCATTTTTCGGCAATAGTTAAAATACCTACACGCAGATCGGCTACTGGCCTGGTAAAAGTAAGCGGACGGAGCGATGTCCAGCTGGCATCATCAAAAAGATTGATTGTCATAAGTAGCAAAAATAAAAAAAGTCCCGATGCTTTTGGCAAAGGGACTTCAAAAAATGCTTTTTACAGCTTAAATTATTTCTTAGCGTAACGGTTTTTAAATTTATCGATACGTCCTGCAGTATCAACCAATTTCATTTTACCAGTATAAAAAGGGTGTGAAGTGTGAGAAATCTCTAATTTATAAAGAGGATACTCATTACCATCTTCCCATTTAATTGTTTCTTTAGTATCTACGCAAGATTTTGTTAAAAAAGCATACTCGTTAGACATATCTTTAAAAACAACTGGTCTGTAGTTTGTTGGGTGCAAATCTTTTTTCATTTGAATATTATTTTTAGTTATTTGTGTGAAAGCATCAAGAACGTTTTTGCAATTTGCTGGCAACAACGCTTATGACATTTCCTATTAGTCTTTTCTACCTCTATTTTAGAGGATGCAAATATCTTAATTTTATTTTTGATTTACAAGCCTAAATAAAGTTTTTTAAATTATATAGTTTTTAACCCTTCTACTGTCAAAAAGATCTTAAAAACATCTGCCTGCAAATCAAACTTTTTTGAACTTAATATTGTTTTTTAAATATTTAAAAAATATATGTAAATTTGAGGTATGAGAAAACATGGCGAATTAGACGGCATTATCCACACCAATAGCAGTGGGAAGCTCTACATTAAAAGTCCCGATTTTTTTGCACAGCCAAGGATTATCCAAATGGTAAGCTCATTAATGGAATCGAGTATTTTTAAGAAAATAGAGAAAGATAAAAACAAGAAATAGCCTTATAGATGCCTTTTAACCTACTTTTGTTCCCTCTTGTAGGCGGCTACTATATTCTAATCAGGTTCAGGTACCTGCGGTATGTGCAATACCGGCTCGAAAGTCAGCGTATATTATTAAATTCAGCTTTTGCTGGCATTCTTTTACTCGGTGCTTGCTTTTTATTACGAACAATCCTGATTGCCATCTGGCCTGAAACCATCGTACACTTCAGCAAATTACTTCCCATCCATACACCTTATTTCGGCACCACCAGCATGTCGTTATTTGTTGCTGTAATTGCAACAGAAATTGCCAACCTGTTTATCGACAGGCTAAAAGCCATTAAAAGAGCCATATCTACTTCCGGAAATGAATTTGAATTATTATTAAGCTCATCTTTTTTTGATGCCCATCTTTTACAATTTACCATGGACAGCGGAAAATTCTATATCGGCTGGGTAAAAGAACTGCCTAAACCCTTCACCACAAGTTATATCCGCATTACACCTGCCTTTAGTGGCTATCGCAAGGCCGACGATAAGGAACTGGTTTTTACTACCCAGTATTTAACGGTTTATGCCAGCTATATTGAAGATGGTTCTGTTGCCAATACCGATGAATTGAAAACAGATCTTGTATTAAAGGCCGACAAAATCAACTCTGTTTCATTTTTTGATATGGACATGTATAACCGCTTTAATCCTTCGCAGGAATAAACAGATTAAACTAATCTTTCTTCGGACTATATTTTGCCCAGGTTTCTATTTTGGCTTTCTGGCGGGCAATGTACGCATCGGCAATTACTTCTGCAGAACTTGAGCCTTCTACTGTTTCCAGCAACTTCTTTAATTTATACTGATCTACATCAGCTTTATATAAAATCTGGATCAACTTAGGAAAATCATTATCAATAAGGTAGGCAAATGCATCGACCATCACTTCCCGTAACTGGCTCTCGGAAAGGTTTTCGGCTACATCGAAATCTTTACTGATGATCTTGATTAATGACATGGAATAGAATTTTTATGATTATTGGATTTTAAGATCAGGATTATTAGAATATGATTAATTAATACTGGATTCAGGCAATCTGCACTCCCCTAAGAACCACAACCCTAAATTAAATAAACCTGATAAAAGCGGCAGCTCCCGATTCTTCATCGGGACTATAGTGGTTAGCAGGACTGCAGATGCGATGAAAAACGAAACCTTTCGTTTTCAAAAGACCCTGAAATAAATTCAGGGTGACGCACGAATTAAATCCATTTAATCTCCTGGCAGATTTCGATCAGCACGCCATTGGTATCTTTTGGATGTACGAAACACACCATTTTATTATCGGCTCCTTTTTTGGGCGACTCGCTAAGCAATACAAAACCTTCCTGGTGAAGTCTTTCCATTTCGGCCAGGATATCATCAACCAGGAAAGCGATATGGTGAATCCCCTCTCCTTTTTTTTCGATAAATTTAGCAATTGCGCTATCAGGGGCGGTAGCCTGAAGCAGCTCGACCTTATTTTCGCCTGTTTTAAAAAAAGCGGTGTTTACCGATTCGGATGCAACCTGTTCCGTTTTATAACAATCGGTATTGAGCAGTTTCTGATAAATTTCTATAGAACTGTTAAGGTCTTTTACCGCGATACCGATGTGTTCTATCTTATTCATAGATTATAAGGTTATGTGAATGTAAAAATGCGGCTTTTATCTATAAGCTCATAGCTATTATTTATAATTGTTAAATAAGTTTTTTCGTATCTTTGTGATATAATTAACAGAATAGAGATGAAACAGCCGATATATTTAGATAATAATGCTACAACACCGTTAGATCCACGTGTGCTGGAAGCAATGCTACCTTACTTTACTGAAAAATTTGGAAACGCCGCAAGCCGTAACCATGCCTTTGGATGGGTGGCTGAAGAAGGTGTAGATTATGCACGTGAGCAGGTAGCCAAATTGATCGGCTGTACTGAAAAAGAAATTATTTTTACATCAGGTGCAACCGAAGCCGATAACCTGGCTATTAAAGGTGTATTTGAAATGTACAAAGATAAAGGTAACCACATCATTACTGCGGTTACTGAACATAAAGCCGTTTTAGACACCTGCAAACACCTTGAAAAAGTTGGTGCCCGTGTAACCTATTTAGGGGTTAAAGAAGATGGTTTGATTGATTTAGCTGAATTGGAAGCTGCCATGACACCTGAAACCATTTTGGTTTCTATTATGTATGGCAATAACGAAATCGGTGTAATACAACCGGTTAAAGAAATTTCGGCCATTGCCCATAAACATGGTGCTTTATTTATGACCGACGCTACGCAGGCAGTTGGAAAAATCCCTGTTGATGTAAATGCAGATGGTATTGATTTAATGGCATTTTCGGCACATAAAATGTATGGTCCGAAAGGTGTTGGTGCACTTTATGTACGCCGTAAAAACCCAAGGGTTAAAGTTACTGCACAAATGGATGGCGGTGGTCATGAACGCGGTATGCGCTCGGGTACTTTAAATGTTCCTGGTATAGTTGGTTTGGGTAAAGCCTGCGAGTTGTGCCGTTTAGAAATGGAAAGCGAATCGATCCGTTTAGCTGCTTTACGCGATAAACTGGAATCGAGCCTGAGTGAACTGGAAGAGAGTTATGTAAATGGTAATACACAACACCGTTTACCGCATGTAGCCAATATCTCTTTCAAATATGTTGAAGGTGAAGGCTTAATGATGGCAATGAGCGATTTAGCAGTATCGTCAGGTTCTGCCTGTACATCTGCTTCATTAGAGCCATCATATGTATTAAAAAGCTTAGGTTTATCTGATGATTTAGCACATTCTTCTATCCGTTACGGATTGGGAAGATTTACTACAGAAGCAGAGATCGACCAGGCAATCGAAGTAACCAAAAAAGCAGTTAACCACTTAAGAGAACTTTCTCCGCTTTGGGAAATGTTTAAAGAAGGAATCGACCTGAGCAAAATTGAGTGGGCAGAGCACTAAGAAAGGTAGAGGGCTGGGAAGCTTAAGGTAGAAGGTTAATCACCAAAAGCCTTACGCAAATCGCCAAACTGATAATTAATAAATAAAATTATCTCCGAAAGGAGACTTAAGAAATAAAATCATGGCATATTCAGAAAAAGTAATTGATCATTACAATAACCCACGTAACGTAGGTACTTTAAATAAAGACAGCAAATTTGTGGGTACAGGCTTAGTTGGTGCACCTGAGTGCGGCGACGTAATGCGCTTACAGATTGAAGTTGGAGAAGATAACGTAATTACCGATGCCAAATTTAAAACATTTGGTTGCGGTTCTGCTATTGCTTCTTCTTCTTTAGCTACAGAATGGTTAAAAGGAAAAACAATTGATGAGGCTTTAGCTATCGATAACATGGATATTGTTGAAGAACTGGCTTTACCTCCTGTAAAAATCCACTGCTCAGTACTGGCAGAGGATGCAATTAAATCTGCGATTAACGATTACCGTGTTAAAAATGGCTTAGAAGCTATTGCACTAGAAAAATCGCACCATTAATAATAAATAATAAGTATTTAGTATCAAGTATCGAGATAATGATTCGATTTTTATCTTGATACTCGATACTCAAATCCTGATACTATGATTACGATAACAGATAAAGCAAAAGAAAAAATCGCTCACTTAATGCAGGATTCGGAAATGGGATCTGATTACTTTTTACGCGTTTCAGTAAAAGGTGGCGGTTGTTCGGGCTTATCATATAATTTAGATTTTGATAACGAAGAGCAAAAGGGCGATCAGTTTTTTGAAGATAAGGGAATCAAAATTGCTTTAGACATGAAATCATTCCTTTATCTGGCCGGCACTGAATTAGATTTCACCGACGGTTTAAACGGAAAAGGGTTCAATTTTGTAAACCCTAACGCCAGTCGTACCTGCGGTTGCGGCGAAAGTTTCTCAGTTTAATCGGATCGAACTAATTTTTATAAAAAGGTTTCATTTAATGGAACCTTTTTTGTGTTTCTGGAGGTTTGTGTTTGCAAGCTAGCATCTATTTTCCCGCAGATATTCGCAGATTTTAAACCCGCAGATTAGCTGCTTTTTTATATAGATTAACCAATATCCAATCAATAATATACCTTTAAATATTTACAGTATATATTCTAACCTCTTGGTCGTCACCCTGACCTGTAGTGAAGCGGAAAGCTACAGAGTAAACCGAGCCTTAAGCGAGCTCACCGAAGGTAATTCATTTCAGGGTCTATCCAGCAGGAAAGATGCTGACCATGTAGTAGCTACAAGGCAATTAAAGACACTATTTCTACTTGTAAAATGAATTCAGCATGACGATCGTATTAAGAAATGCATAGCAATAAAAACAACTCTAAACCTGCGCCTTTTCTGTGTAATCTGCGGGAAACCTTAACAATAAAAAGAACTTTAAAGCTGCCTGAACAACGAAACCCTATCGTCAATTTGTATTTTTAAACCAAAAAGCCTTATAATTGTTAATTATAATTCAGCGAACCCATTACGAGCATGCCACTAATTAACGAATTTTCAACTGTTCCTACCCTATTAAGGAATGTTGTAAAGAATACACATAAACCCGGGGAAACTTTCCTGATCCACAAGCAAGGTGCAGAATGGACAGAAATTTCTTACGAAGACACCCTTAAAAGGGCCGATGCCGTGTCTGCGTTCTTTTTAGAAAAAGGAATAAAAAAAGGCGATCGCCTGGGCTTGATGATCGAAAATTCGCCTGAGTATGTATATTATGATCAGGGCATTCAGCAGATCGGTGTTATTAATGTTTCCATTTATCCTACGCTTTCTGAGCAGGAAGTGGCCTATATCATCAACGATTCTGGCATAAAAGCCATTCTGGTGGGGAATAATTTCCTATACCGTAAAGTTTTAAAAGTTGCAGCCAATTGTAAGGAATTAAAATACATCATTCCGGCATTCAAGGATTTTGAGAAAGTGACTGTTCCGGCAGATGTTAATGTAGATGTAATTGCTTTTTCGGATATTCTTGCACTTAAACACCAGGTTACAGCTGCCGAAAGGGCCGAAATTGAGCAATGCAGAAGCTTAGTATTACCACAGGATGTTTCTTCGTTAATTTACACCTCGGGTACCACCGGAACGCCAAAGGGCGTAATGCTTACCCACCATAATTTTGTTAAAAATGTAGAGGTTTGCCTGCAACAAATCCCCGTGATCGATCAAACAGAAACTTTCCTTTCGTTTTTACCATTATCGCACGTGTTCGAACGCACAGCTACCTACCATGTTTGCTGCGCACAGGGCTGTAAAATTGCCTTTGCACAAAGTTTGGAGTTATTGGCAAAAAATATGGGTGAAGTCCGCCCAACGGTGATGAGCTGCGTTCCCCGTTTATTGGAACGGATACATGATAAAGCCATAAAAGGAGGAACTGCAGGCGGCGGCGCCAAAGCCAAGATATTTACCTGGGCGTTAGAAATCGGAAATAAATACCGTTTGGCAAAAGAAGCAGGCAAAAACCCAGGTTTAATCTTATCGGCAAAAAAAGGAATTGCCGAGAAACTGGTGTTCAGCAAAATTAAAGAAAAAACAGGCGGAAGATTAAAATTCATGATTTCTGGCGGAGCTGCCCTGCCTAAAAATGTGGGTGAGTTTTTTGGCGATCTGGGCATTAAAATACTGGAAGGGTTTGGCTTAACAGAAACCTCGCCTGTAATGTCGGTAACTGAATACCACAGACAGGTTTATGGTACCGTAGGACGTGTTATCCCGGGTATTGAAGTGGCTATACAGGATGTGGAAAGCAAAGAAATGCTGAGCATACAAACGCACGATACTTTTGAAGAAAATTTTGAATGTGCTGAAGGGGAAGTAATTGTGCGTGGGCACTGTGTAATGAAAGGTTATTTCAACAAGCCTGCCGAAACTGCTGAAGCGATTGACAAAGACATGTGGTTCCATACGGGAGATATCGGCCGTTTTTATAAAGGAAACCTGCAGATTACCGATCGTTTAAAAAACATGATTGTTAATGCTTATGGTAAAAACGTATATCCTACCCCTGTAGAAAATATCTATCTAAAAAGTCCGAAGATTGATCAATTGTTCCTGATCGGTGATAAACGCGAATTTATTACGGCCATCATTATCCCAAACAGGGAAACTTTGGAAGAAACCTTTAAACTTAAACCTTCATTTTTTGAAGAGGCTGACCCTTTTATCCGCAATCCCGAAATCGTTGATTGGATGGAGCAGGACATCAAAAAGATCTCAAATGAACTCGCCAAATTTGAACGCATCAAAAACTTTAAAATCAAACGCAATCCTTTTAATATAGATGAAGGAGAAATTACGCCAACCATGAAAGTTAAACGCCGCATTGTAGAAAAGAAATATGCCGAAGCGATTAATGAAATGTATGAGGAAGGTGTAGAAGCTGAATCATAACCGAAACCGGCTTTCGAAAAAATCAATTTCTATCATATTATGACTACTTCGTTCCTCACAATGACGAAGTAAATTCTTACTTTTGCAAAAAATACCCGAAATGAGTATAGGATTATCAGAACAAGAGCAATTACGACGTGAGTCGTTAAAACAATTACGCGCATTAGGCATTGAGCCTTACCCTGCAGAAGCTTATGAAATTAATGTAACTGCTGCCGATATTTTAGCCAATTACGAAAAAGATAAAACCGCCTATAAGACCGTTAGTTTAGCCGGTCGTATCATGGGGCGCAATATAATGGGTGCCGCATCTTTTGCTGAATTGCAGGATTCAACCGGCCGTATCCAGATTTATTTGAAAAGAGATGAACTTTGCCCTGGTGATGATAAAACCCTTTATAATACGGTATTTAAAAAGCTTTTAGACATAGGCGATTTTATTGGCGTTAAGGGTTACGTTTTCACTACCCAAACTGGAGAAATCTCTATCCATATAACCGAATTTAAAGTTTTAGCCAAATCACTACGCCCCCTACCCATCGTTAAACGTGACGATGAAGGAAACGTTTATGATGGCTTTACCAATCCGGAGTTACGCTACCGCATGCGTTATGTAGACTTAACGGTAAACCCTGACTACAAACAAATTTTCATCAAACGCAGCAAGGTGATCAATACCATGCGGAGTTATTTTGATAACCAGGGCTGGATGGAAGTTGAAACTCCTATCCTTCAGCCTATTCATGGAGGTGCTGCAGCACGCCCGTTTGCGACTCACCACAACACCCTGGATATGCCGCTTTACCTGCGTATTGCCAACGAACTTTACCTGAAAAGGTTAATCGTTGCAGGTTTCGACGGCGTTTATGAGTTCGGTAAAATGTTCCGTAATGAAGGCATGGACCGTACACATAACCCTGAGTTTACTTCAATGGAAATCTATGTTGCCTACAAAGATTATATCTGGATGATGGCTATGGTAGAAGAATGTCTTGAGAAAGTGGCTGTTGCTACAACCGGCTCGGCTATTGTAAAAGTAGGCAATAACGAAATCAATTTCGAAGGTCCTTACGAGAAACTGACCATGTACGAATCGATCCAAAAATTCACAGGCATCGATGTTTCTGGTATGACCGAAGATGAAATTGCCCAAACCTGTAAAGATTTAGGCATTGAAATCGACTCGACTATGGGTCGTGGCAAACTGATTGACGAAATTTTCGGAGCAAAAGTAGAAGCCAACTTAATTCAGCCAACTTACATTACGGATTATCCAATCGAAATGACACCATTGGCTAAAAAACATCGCAATGCTGAAGGTTTAGTAGAGCGTTTTGAGTTATTTGTTAATGGAAAGGAAATCGCCAATGCGTATTCAGAATTAAACGATCCGATTGATCAGAAAGAACGTTTGGAAGATCAATTGAAGTTAGCAGCGCGTGGTGATGATGAAGCAATGGCCATGGATGATGATTTTGTGCGTGCTTTAGAATACGGTATGCCACCTACTTCCGGTTTAGGTATTGGTATTGACCGTTTGGTGATGTTGATGACCAATCAAAATACCATTCAGGAAGTTTTATTCTTCCCGCAGATGCGTCCGGAGAAAAAGAAAATAGAATTAACACCTGAAGAAACCGAACTGTATTCGTTGGTTGCTGAAGGAGAGCAATATCTTTTGGCAGATGTGAAAGCTAAACTGACCGACTGGAGCAATAAAAAATGGGATACCACGCTGAAATCGTTAACCGGTAAAGGCGTTTTAAAAGTAGCCAAAACTGACGATGGCTTATTTTTATCACACAAATAGAAGCTCGAACGTCTAAAACACCGTTTTGGTGTTAACACAAACATAACAAAAACTTAAAAGGCTTGCTAACAATTGTTTAGCAGGCCTTTTCTATATTTACGCTCACCGACAGTTAAATAATATACTATGAATACGTCAAGTTTAGAAATCAACGAAAGAGAATACTGCATCAAATTAAGCAAAGATGCCTTCGATTTAACTTTAGTACGCCAATTGATCAAAAGAATACAAGCAGAAGCTTTATTTTTCTCCAGAAAAGAAGCTGAAGAAGATGATATCTTAAGCAAAAGAACACAAAGAGAAGAATTTGAAGGATTCGATTATTTAGGAGATAAATAATACACTGTACGTCAATGCTGAATTTATTTTACAAGTAGAAATAGTGTCCTTAATTGCCTTGTAGCTACTACGTGGTCAGCATCTAACAGACCCTGAAATAAATTACCTTCGGTGAGCTCGCTTAAGGCTCGGTTTACTTCGTAGCTTTCCGCTTCGCTACGGGTCAGGGCGACGATTAGCATTAGCCTAATCAACGTTTAAAGCTCCTTCTACCGAATCATCCATTGTTTTTCCTGTAATTACGGAAGCTGCCATTTTTAAAAATGCAACAGCTGTGCCGTATTTGGTATCCCAATAATAGCCTTCCGAAGGAATCACTTTAACCAGTGTAATGTTCGGATCGTTTTTCCCTCCCTGAAACCAGGTTTTAATAAAAGGGCTCCAAAGTTCGTCGATCTTGTCCTGGTCCCTGCTGATTTCTGCAATACCATAAATGTTTACAAAACCTGAATGCGCACCTGCCTGAAATAGTAAATGTGTAAAGGGATCTGCAGAAATTTCATCATTTTTAAGACTGTCTTTCATGCTCATGAACCAAATATTACCTTCATCATCTACCTGCTGAATAGCCATTGGCCTTACCGATAAGGGTACACCTGTTTTAATGTTGGTACAGAAAAAACAGCTTTCGGCTTTTTCTGCCAATTCTTTAAGCTTTTCGATAGCTGCTTTGCCGCCAAGATCTTTAATGTTGTTTTCTTCCTGAGTATTGTTTGTACTTCCTTCTTGTGATGTTGCCATAGTAATAAGTTTATATAAACTACAACGAAAAATTGAGTTTGGTTTTAACTTTCTGGCAAATGCCTTTAGATGAGTGCACAGAGATAACTACAGTGTTTGATTTATTGGCCAAAATTATGGAGTTTTGATTAAAGGCTATATCTTTAATTAATGGACATCAAAAAACCGGAAGCTTTTAAGGCAGAGATTAAAATTATAGGCATTAATCCTTTTGTGTTTGTACCCGAGGATGTACTGAACTATGTTTTTCATCAATCGGGAAAGGATAAAGGTCAATTTCCGGTCAGAATGAAAATTGACGGTTATGAGTTTAAACAAACCTTGGTTAAATATGCCGGAGATTGGCGCTTGTACCTGAATGCGCCAATGCGAAAAGCAGCGGGAAAAGATGTTGGTGACACCGCAACTTTCGAAATTGAATTTGACACAGAAGAACGGACTATAAGCGCTAATCCTAAGTTTATGGAGGCTTTAATAGAAAACAAACAAGCCAAGGATATATTTGATGGTCTAGCTCCTTATTTACAGAAGGAAATTATACGTTATATTGCCAATCTTAAAACGGAAGAATCGGTAGACCGCAATATAAAAAAGGCAATTCAGTTTCTTTTAGGCAAAGAAAGGTTTATCGGTAGAGATGGCATTTAGGAATCTATATGGTTGCATAATCAACTTTTACCTGTTATTTAGTGTAGTACAAAGGCCAATTGTTAGCTGTCCTTTGTACTATAAGTTGTTTACAGTAGTCCCCGCTTTTTAAGCATAGGTTTAATGTCAGGATTATGGCCCCTGAAATTAAAAAACATTTTACCGAGATCTTCGGTATTTCCTTTAGACAATATCATATCCCTAAAACGCTGACCATTTGCCCTGGTTAACCCTCCATTCTCCTGAAACCACGAAAAAGCATCATTTTCAAGCATAGAAGTCCAGCTGTAGGCGTAATAACCTGCGGCATAGCCATTACTCCAGATATGCAGAAAATAGCTGGAACGGTAACGGGGCGGTACATACGATAAATTTAAATTGGTTTTCTTTAAAGCCTCGGCCTCAAATTTGTCTACATCCTGTAATGGAGAACCAGGAGCAAGCGTATGCCATTGCATATCCAGATCAGCTGCTGCCAAAGCCTCTGTAAAAATATAGCCCTGGTTAAACGAAGCTGCTTTTTTGATCTTATCCAATAAAGCCTGAGGCATCTGTGCGCCTGTTTGGTAATGAAGCGCGTAATTCTTTAATATTTTCGGATCGGAAGCCCAGTGTTCATTAAATTGGGAAGGAAATTCCACATAATCACGGGCTACATTCGTACCCGAAAGGCTTGGATATTGCTGGTTGGCAAATAGTCCGTGTAAGCCATGTCCAAATTCATGAAACATGGTTGTAACATCGTCAAAACTAATTAATGCCGGTTTTCCGGCTTCGGGTTTGGCAAAATTGCAGACATTATAAATCACCGGTATGGTGCCGAACAGCTTGGATTGCAGAACAAGGTTGTCCATCCAGGCACCACCATCTTTGTTATCACGCTTATAATAATCACAATAAAACAACCCTAATTGTTTCCCGTCTTTGTCTATTACATCAAAAACACGAACATCTTCCTGGTAAACAGGTAAATCTTTACGCTCTTTAAAAGTAATGCCGTAAAGCTGTGTGGCAGCATAAAAAACACCATTAATAAGCACTTTATTTAACTCAAAATAGGGTTTAACTTCGTTTTCATCCAAATCGAATTTTGCTTTACGAACCTGTTCTGCATAAAAATCCCAATCCCAGGGTTCGAGTTTAAAGCCTCCTTTTTGCTGATCGATTACGGCCTGTATATCAGCCGCTTCACTTTTTGCCTTAGCCGTAGCAGCCGGAATAACTTTCTTAAAAAAATCTTCTACTGCTTCTGGTGTTTTGGCCATCTGATTCTGCAGTTTCCATGCTGCAAAATTTTTAAAACCAAGCAATGCAGCCTGGGCAGAACGGATCTGGGCAATTCTTGAAATTATCTTACGGGTATCGTTTGCATCGCCTTTTTCTGCCCTGTTCCATGACTTTTTAAAAAGCTCTTCTCTCTTGGCGCGATCGGTCATTGATTGCAATTCGGGTTGCTGGGTAGTATTTTTTAAACCTTTACCTGCCGCCTGTAACTGTGCGGTAAATTTCGCGCTCAACGTGGCTTCTTCTTTATTCAGCTCTTTAAGCTTGGCTTTGTCGGCATCAGACAGCTTTGCTCCTGCCAGCTCAAATTTTTGGTAATAATATTCCAGCAAACGCAACGATTCGGCATCAAGTTTCAGCTGATCCTGCTGTTTATAAAGGGTTTCTACCCGGTTAAAAAGTTTGGTATTTAAATAAATGGCGTCGCTATTTGCAGTTAACTTTGGTGCCTCTTCTTCTTTAACCTTTTGTAATTCGGGGTTTGTATTGGCACCTGTAAGCAGGTTAAAAACCATACTTGTACGGCTTAGAAGCTGTCCGCTTTTTTCGATGGCTAAAATGGTATTTTCAAAACTAGGTGCATCGGCCTGTTCAGCAATTTTCCGGATTTCATCCAATTGCTGCCTCATTCCTTCTTCCAGGGCCGGTTTAAAATCGCTGTTTTTAATTTTATCAAAAGCCGGGGCCTGAAAGGCAAGTTCGCTCGCTTTAAAAAAAGGATTGGCCGGGGAAAAACTTCCATTGCTTTCTTCAGCCTCCTTTTTGTTGTTGCAAGCACCAAAAACAGCCAACAAAGCCAGCATGGGTAAATAAGATACTTTTTTCATGAATATTTAAAAGTTAGATTATCCATAAAAATAGCAATTTATAAGCTGCAATTTCCAACAAACAGAATTGAGCTGAAACAATAAAGCCATTCCGGTTAAGAAATGGCTTTAAGTTTATCTGTAACGAACCTGCTGTTGCTTATCCATCATGCCCATCTGGTCTTTCATCTGCTTAATCTGATCAGCCAGTAATTTGTTTTTATCTGCTTTTTTAGCTTCAGCAAGGTACATGGTTGCTTCGCGTTTGTTGCGTTTAGCCATGGCAATACCAGCCAAACTTAATTTAGCCAGAGCAACATTATGATCCATCTGCATGCCTAAAGCAAGTGATTTTTTGAAATATTTTTCACTTTGCATCGGTGCTGTTCTACTTTCAATTAAACCGATCAATAAATTATAGTAACCGTGCTGAACTTTGATCAATTGGGTCTCATAATTGGTAATCCGATCCAAAAACTTTTTCGCCTTCGGCATGTTATCCTTTCTGAGGAACCATTGTGCCAAAAGCATATTTTCATTAAAGAAATAAGTTACAAGTACAATTATTCCCAATAAAATGGCAATAATGCCCCACGGCCAGAAACCGAAAACAAATAAAGCTACTGCGCCACCGAGTAAAGCAAACCCCGCAATTAATCTGATAATATTTGGCATAAATTTTAATCTAATATTTTTTTTTGCAAATATCGTGTTTAAATGGCAGAAATTAGATTTTAAAACAATAATTTCATTAAAAATTACAAAGCTCAAAAAAAACAGTTCATCGATATGAAAACCCTATTATCTATAACCTTAATCTTACTTGCAATGAACGTTTCTGCACAAGAAGTAAATAAAAAAATCCACGATCAGGTCCATAATAAAGATATTCTGATTAATGCCTGCACACGTGAGGGCATTACCACTTTTCCTGAATTTAAGGAAATGTACGATCCGCTTTATGCCGCTTATGTACCAGATGCAGCAACCATGATCGAACTTAAAAAACTGGTTAAAAATGAAAAGATCAAAATTGTTTTAGGCACCTGGTGTGGAGACAGCAAGGCAAATGTTCCGAACTTCTTTAAGATTTTAGATGCACTACATTTTAAGGAAAAAAACGTAGAAATTATTGCTGTTGATGGGAATAAAAAAGCCGAAAATGGCATTTTAGAAGGCCTGGATATTTTGAGGGTGCCCACTTTTATTGTTTTTGATAAAAAAGGAAAGGAACTGGGCAGGATTATCGAAGGCCCGAAAACAAGCCTTGAAGGGGATTTATTAGCGATATACAAGAAGAAATCTTAAACTTTTTGAGCGGTTTTTTGGTTCTTTATTCATAATCTAATGGTTTAGTAGTTAATAGCCTGTTGCTTTATGCTAATCATACAAGCCATTAACCATAATCTATCAAACCATTGATTAAAAATTTATTTACAAACACATTCGAAATCCATTTTACATTATAACATCTTACATTTAATACATCTTACATCAATTATTATGTCTGCAGCATTAGAACCAGGTTGGTTAGCCGTTTTAGAGGAAGAATTTGAAAAAGACTACATGAAAAGCCTGAAGTCTTTTTTACTGGAAGAGAAAAACAAGGGTGTAACGGTTTATCCAAAGGGTGCAGATATTTTTAATGCATTAAACACTACCCCTTTTGACAAAGTTAAGGTGGTAATATTGGGCCAGGATCCTTATCATGGTGCAGGTCAGGCACATGGATTATCGTTTTCAGTACAACGTGGAGTGGCAGTTCCACCTTCATTAAAAAATATTTACAAAGAATTAGAAAGCGATATTGAGGGTTTTAAAACACCCAATCACGGTCATTTAACCCACTGGGCAGAACAGGGTGTATTGTTGCTGAATGCGACATTAACGGTACGTGCTTCGGAAGCCGGATCGCACCAAAACCGGGGCTGGGAAATTTTTACAGATGAAATTATTAAAGCTTTGTCTCAAAAACGGGAGCACATTGTTTTCTTATTGTGGGGTAAATATGCGCAGCAAAAGGCAGCATTAATTGATCAAAAAAAGCATTATGTACTTACGGCAGCCCATCCGTCGCCATTCTCTGCCTATAATGGTTTTTTTGGGTCCAAACACTTTTCTAAAGCTAATCAGCTTTTGGTGCAGAACAACTTAAAACCCATCGACTGGAACCTGCCGGCATAATGAATACTTACTTTATCAGTGGTTTAGGTGCCGATAAAAGGCTTTTTTCAAAGCTTAAACTTGATGAAAAAATCAATATCATCCATATAGATTGGATCAACCCGGTTGAAAATGAATCACTGGCCGCTTATGCTGAAAGGTTAAGCAAAGTTATAGACAGTTCCCAACCTTTTGCTTTGGTTGGCGTTTCTTTTGGCGGAATGATTGCGGTAGAAATAGCGAAGGTTCTGAAACCTGTTACTACCGTTATTATTTCAAGCACCATGTTAAGTGCTCATCTACCTGCTATATACCGCTTTGCAGGAAAACTTCGCTTATTAAAACTTATTCCGGCAAAGCTTTTGAAATCATCGAACAAACTCACCCAGAATTATTATTTCGGCACACGATCAGACAGTGAGAAAATATTGCTGGGCAAAATTATTAAAGATACAGATCCCTATTTTTTGAAGTGGGCCATAGGAAGCATATTAAGCTGGGAGAATAAGATTAAACCGGAAAGAATTTTTCACATCCATGGTACGAATGACAAAATCCTCTATTCTAAAAAGTCAAAACCCGATTTCGTGATCCAAAAAGGAACACACTTTATGGTTTACCAAAATGCCAGGGAAATCTCGGGAATTATTGATAAAATGATAATGAATAATGGAATCGAGTAATTTTACTCAATAAGTCATCCTTAATTATTTCAGGATTGGACTTGCTACCTTTATAGTAAAAAGAACGCTTAAATAAATACTAACTACAGTTTTATATAAACGGTCGTCATCTCGACTGAAGCGTAGCGAAATGGAGAGATCTATCTAAACAGATTTCTCGACTGCGTTGCACTCCGCTCGAAATGACGGCCTGGCGTGGCTTATCATCGCAACATAGTATATTAAAATACTTAAGTCTAATATTCTAACGGCACAATAGGCTCTTTCTTGGTAGTCGACATGATCATCATCGTCTGGAAAGTTTTAACCACCGAAATTTTACTGATCTTATCCATAATCAACCTTTCGTAGGCCTTAATATCTTTCACATAAACTTTTAACAGAAAGTCTGCCTGTCCGGTTACGTGATGGCACTCCGTAATTTCCTTAATCTGGTTTACCTCATCCAAAAAGATCTGGATGGTATTGTTTTTATGAAAATCGAGTTGGATCTGGATAAAAGTCTTAATCCCTAACCCCAGTTTTTCTTCGTCCACCAAAGCATGATAACTTTTGATGTATCCTGCCATTTCCAGTTTGCGTACGCGCTCTAATGTTGGAGCAGGCGACAAACCTATTTCTTGGGACAAAAGCAAATTGGTGATTCTTCCGTTTTCTTGAAGTATTCTTAAAATTTTAAAGTCAATTTTATCTAATTCAGATGCCATAGGATGTTAAAGGTATTTGAGATTACAAACATAACCAAATTATATTCTAAATTTTAACATAATTTATCATATATATTTTAAATAAAAATTTTTAGATTTACCTAAAAATTTAATTAGATAAATATAAATGCAAAGTTATACGGAAGAGAACTATCTGAAGACTATTTATCATCTCGCAGAGAAAACAACCAATGTTCAAACCAATGCTATTGCCGAGCAGATGCAAACCAAACCTGCATCAGTTACCGACATGATCAAAAAATTAGCAGAAAAAGGTTTGGTCGATTATATAAAATACCAGGGTGTAACCTTAACAGAGGCCGGAAAAAATACAGCGGTTGATATTGTACGTAAGCACAGGTTATGGGAAGTTTTTTTGGTAAATAAATTAAACTTTAAATGGGATGAAGTACATGATGTAGCTGAAGAGTTAGAACATATTAAATCAATTGAGTTGATTGAAAGATTGGATGAGTTTTTAGGTTTCCCGAAAGCAGATCCCCATGGCGATCCGATCCCCGATAAAAACGGAAGATTTGCCAAAACCCAGTTTATTAAACTGATCGAATTAAAAATAGGCGATTCCGGTACCATTACGGGCGTTAGCCAGCATAGCTCGGCATTTTTAAAGCATTTAGAAAAGCTGGGGCTTACATTGGGCAAACAGATCCAGATCAGTGATATTACCGATTTCGATGGTTCAGTAGAAATCAAATTATCCGACAAACAGATAAATATAAGCAGAGAAGTTGCAAAACACATTTTAATCAGCAGTAATGGCAAAAACTGAATCGTTAAGTGAAGTACATCAGAGTGTAAATACAGATAAACGTAAGGGCTGGAGAAAGATTTTGGCATTCATCGGTCCGGCCTATTTAATCAGTGTAGGCTATATGGATCCGGGTAATTGGGCTACCGACCTCGCCGGTGGCAGTAAATTCGGATACCAATTGATTTGGGTTTTACTCATGTCGAACCTCATTGCATTGCTCTTACAATCGTTAAGTGCCCGTTTGGGCATTGTACGCGGACTAGATTTAGCCCAGGCTTCAAAACAGGCTTATCCGCGCTGGGCAAACATTCCATTGTTCGCATTGGCACAAACAGCCATTATTGCCTGCGACCTGGCCGAAATCATTGGGATGGCCATCGGTTTACAGCTTTTGTTTGGGTTACCGCTAATCTGGGGCATATCCATTACCATTTTCGATACCATTTTACTACTTTTCTTATTAAACAAGGGAATGCGGGCCATGGAAGGCTTTATTGTTTCGATGGTATTTATCGTTGGGATTTCCTTTTTGGTCGAAATGTTTATTGTTGAGCCTTCTTTAAAAGAAATCGCAAAAGGATTTGAGCCTTCTATATTAAATGGTGATGCACTTTATATTGCCATCGGGATTATCGGGGCAACTGTGATGCCCCACAACCTGTACCTCCATTCATCCCTGGTACAGACGAGGAAGATTGAAAGGAGCAACAAAGGGATAAAAGAAGCTTTAAAATTCAACCTGATTGATACCACTGTGGCCCTAAACCTGGCGTTTTTTGTTAACGCGGCCATATTGATCCTTGCTGCCGCAGCTTTCTATAAAAATGGCCTGCACGAAGTGGCCGAAATTCAGGATGCACACAAACTACTTTCGAATATTTTTGGCCATGTAGCCCCAACCCTGTTTGCCATTGCACTAATTGCTGCCGGACAAAGTTCTACAGTAACAGGGACCTTAGCAGGACAGATTATTATGGAAGGTCATATCAATTTAAGAATTCAACCCTGGTTGCGCCGCTTAATTACCCGTTTATTGGCTGTTATCCCTGCATTTTTTACCATTCTGCATTATGGAGACGATGCCCTTGGCGGATTATTGGTTTTAAGTCAGGTGGTTTTAAGTTTGCAGTTGGGTTTTGCCATTATCCCGCTGATCCATTTTACATCAGATAAAAAACTGATGAAAGATTTCGCGATCAAACCATGGGTAAAGGTATTGGCCTGGGCAAGTGCCATCACCATTATTGCACTTAATGTAAAACTAGTTATTGAAGAAGTAAGCAGTTGGGCAAAAGAAGCAAACAACTGGTGGATTTACGTCATTGTGGCGCCTGCACTGATCCTGATTGTACTGCTATTGCTTTATGTTTTTTTCCATCCTTTATTAGAGCGGAAAAGGGAGACCTGGCGGCAGCTTGTACCTCATGGAAATGCCCTGGATATCGGTAAAATCGATAAAATCAATTATAAACGCATCGGTATTGCTGTCGATTTTTCTAAAAACGATAAAAATACCATCCGCCATGCCTTAATCCAGGGTGGTAAAGATGCACATTATTACCTGATCCATGTGGTAGAAACTGCTGCTGCACGCTACCTTGGGAAGGATGTAATGGACCACGAGACGAAAAGCGATGCCGAAAACCTCGAAAAATACCGTGCCAATCTGGAAGATCTGGGTTACGATTCCACCCCTTTCATCGGATTTGGAAGTACGGGCAAAGCCATTGCCGAAATCAGCAATAACCATGAAATAGAGCTTCTTGTTATGGGTGCACATGGGCATAAGGGTTTAAAAGACCTTATATTCGGCACTACAGTAGATTCGGTTAGGCACAAAGTAAATATCCCTGTATTGATTATCAGGTAGGCTTATTCAGCTATAAATTATAATTAACTATAGGTAAAAAGGATGAACGCTACGGTGCTTGGTGTAAATCTGCAGTGAAAGATTATTTATTCACCACCTTCGTGAGCTTATTGATCGCCCCATCGCCCGATTGGTACATTAATAATTTACCTGCCGGAGAGTATAAATACATGGAAGGGTATTGTTTTGGTAAGAAGGTTGGAATAAACATTCGTTTTTTATCCTGTAATACCAATACGTTAGGTTTTGCATTTAAACCTTTGGCATAAGAATCGAAAAACTGTGGGATGATATAACCTTCATCCATGGTAATCATATAAATATTTACATCCTTAAATTTTGCATAATTAGCATTCAGGATTTTGCTTTCGCGCTGGCAATGCTCGCAGGTACAATCGAATAATATAAAAAGATTCTTTTTGCCTTGTTTAATATCGGTATTGGAAAAAGCTTTCCCGTCCAAGCGGTAAAAAGTAAACTGGGGTAACAAAGTTGGCTGCTGTGCTTTTACCTGGAAAGTAAGGGCTAATAATAAGATTAAAAATAGGTTTCTGAACTTCATTTTAGGTATTTTATGTCCAAACTTAATTGAATAAATACGAACTTAATAATATATCCCTAGCTTTTACAAACCAATGAACATTTTTATCCAAGAGAAGTCAAGTTTAAATGTGCACATTACCAGGAAACCTGACTTTCCTTCAATGCAAGTATCATAATTAGAAAATGAAAGCCAGTTTTCTATGGCTGCTGCAGTCCTGCCATCCGCTTTACTCCGTTGCACTGCGTGTTCGCTCCTGTCGGGTTTAAGGAACAAGGGCCTTGTAGGCTGATGAAAGGTTTGCTCACTTGCACCGGCCCATGTTAAATAAACCCGATTGCCGCGAAAACCAAAAGCTTTTTCTGCTTTTGTTGAAGAAAAAAGCGGGACTAAAGAAGCCAAAAGCGCCTGTCTGTACATTTCCAAGTATCAAAGATGTTAAGTTTGAATACGCACATTACCAGGAAACCTGACTTTCCTTCAATGCAGGCATCAAAATTAGAAAATGAAAGCCAGTTTTCTATGGCAGCTGCAGCCCCGCCATCCGCTTTACTCCGTTGCACTGCGTGTTCGCTCCTGTCGGGTTTAAGGAACAAGGGGCTTGTAAGCTTATGAAAGGTTTGTTTCCTTGCACCGGCCTAAGTTAAATAAACCCGATTGCCGCGAAAACCAAAAGCTTTTTCTGCTTTTGTTGCAGCAAAAAGCGGGACTAAAGAAGCCAAGAGAACCTGTCTGTACATTTCCAAATATCAAAGATGTTAACTTTAAATATGCACATTACCAAGAAACCTGACTTCTTTAGCTATACAATTAAATTAAAACTAAATTATCACACCAATTTTTAGGATATTTGCAGCCCAATATTATATTTTGTATACAAATGTATATATTACCATAACATACACTTTATTAAATTTTGAAAAACGACATCAATATAAAAAACAAAAGAGCCTACTTCGATTACAATCTGATTGATAAGTATGTAGCCGGTATTGCCCTTTTAGGAACGGAAATAAAAGCGATCAGACAAGGAAAAGCCAACATGACCGATGCATTCTGCACGTTTATTGGTGGCATCCTTTACGTGCGTAACCTGCATGTTTCTGAATACAGCCATAGTTCATTTTACCATCACGATATTAAACGCGACCGCGCTTTATTGCTGCAAAAGAAAGAACTTAGGAAACTGAAAGTAAAGGGAGAAGAAAAAGGTTATACCATTGTTCCTCTACGCATTTTTATCAATGAAAGAGGTTTCGCTAAAATGGAGATTGCCTTAGCACAGGGTAAAAAAGAATTCGACAAACGCGATAGCATAAAGGATAGAGATACAAAACGTGAGTTGGATAGGGCGATGAAGCGATAGGTTAGTTTGAAGTTGAGGGTTTAGAGTTTGGAGGTATTTATCCCAAGTAGAATTTACTCAAAACTCCGACCTCCAAACTCACAACTCAATTACCATGCTTGATCACCTACTAAAGGTACAAACCTAAACGTATCGAGTACAATTTTTTCGTAATCTGTTTCGCTTACACGGATAACCGTGACCATTTTCTGGGTTTTTTCGTCGCCCACAGGAATGACCAGGATACCACCAATTTTTAATTGTTTCAATAAAATTTCGGGTACCAAAGGTGCACCGGCTGTTACAATAATTTTATCGTAAGGGGCATGGGCAGCAATTCCTTTTGAGCCATCTCCATAATAAAAAGTAGGTCTGTAGCCCATTCCGGGTAAAACCTGGATAGTCCTGTTATAAATATTCTCCTGCCTCTCTATGGTAAAAACATTTGCACCCAATTCCATTAAGATACAGGTCTGGTAGCCCGAACCGGTGCCGATTTCGAGTACTTTATCGCCTTTTTTAATGTGCAACAGTTCGCTTTGGTATGCAACGGTATAAGGCTGAGATATGGTTTGTCCGTCACCTATCGGGAAAGCAATATCTTTATAAGCCTGGCTCCAAAAAGTTTCGTCAAAAAAGAAATGCCTCGGAACTTTTCCGATAGCTTTCAACACACTTTCATCTTCAATCCCACGAGACCTTAACAGTTCTACCAGTTTCTTTCTCGCCCCACGCTCCCGGTAATTATCAACAAATTTGTACGCCATGAAACCAAAATTAACGTTTCTTAAACGGCGATACAAGCATATAATGAGTGAATGAGTGAATTATTGAATGGATTACCTGAATTAGAGAATGATACATTATCCACATCAGTTAAGGATTGAATGAGCGGATGAAAGAAATGGCAGAATAAACTACCCCAATCATTCAAAACTTAATCATTCAATCATTTCCTAATAGGGATCAACGTCTATCTGGGTAAAAACACCTTTAAACTCCTTTGTTGCATTAAATTCTGTCAGAGTTTCTCGGAGCGCATCTTTAACTTTCTGAATGGCGGTATGTTTATCGGCTTTGATAATAATCTGTTTGATATAAAGATTTCTTACGCGGCTAATTAAAGGTTGTTCAGGACCTAAAACCCTTTTACCGAACTTTGCCTTAAGGATATTGGCCAATGTAAGGGCAGCATGATCCAGAACATGAGAATCTTTATGCTTAATGTACAAAAATATCATCCTTGAAAATGGCGGATACAGAAACTTTTCACGCTCCACAATCTCATCGTTGTACATGCCTTCATAATCATTGTTCACCACCTGCCTGATGATCCGGTTTTCGGCATCATAAGTCTGAATGCAAACATTTCCCTGATCGGCCCTACGGCCTGCCCTGCCTGCAACCTGTGCCAGTAACTGGAAGCTACGTTCGTA
The DNA here is from genome assembly GCA_017745075.1 of Sphingobacteriaceae bacterium. Lineage (GTDB taxonomy): Bacteria > Bacteroidota > Bacteroidia > Sphingobacteriales > Sphingobacteriaceae > Pedobacter. The sequence goes on from JAGIAD010000001.1 coordinate 282,446, forward strand.
GGCGCGGAAATCCGGATATCCCAGTAAAGTATCGGCATTAATTACGCCAATCAGGCTCAGGTTATCGAAATCCAATCCTTTGGCCACCATTTGAGTACCGATTAAGATATCTGTTTTCTTTTCCTGGAAATCGTTTAAGATCTGCTGCAGGCCATTTTTGGTACGGGTACTGTCCATATCCAAACGCGCAATGCTTACCTCCGGATAAAGTAACCTGAGTTCTTCTTCTATGCGTTCGGTACCAAATCCTTTTTGCTCTACATGTACAGAACCACATGCCGGACAAATATTAACACTGCTCTGCTGGTAACCGCAATAGTGACAGTGTAATTTGCCACTGCTTTTATGATAGGTTAAACTTACATCGCAATTTACACATTTCGGCGTATAACCACAGGTTGCACAAATGAGAATGGTAGCATAACCTCTTCTGTTCTGGAACAAGACAATCTGTTCTTTTTTGGAAAGGGCCAGGTCAATATCCTTGATCAAGACACTCGAAAAATAAGAACTCATGGTTTTTTTCTTCGTTTCTTCAGAGATACTTACCACCTGCTGGTTAGGTAACTGAACCCCGCCAAAACGTTCTTTCATTTCTACAAGACCATATTTACCCTGTAAAGCATTATAATAACTCTCCAAAGATGGTGTAGCCGAACCTAAAACTACTTTAGCCTGATGCAGGTACCCTAAATAAATGGCAGCATCTCTGGCCTGGTAGCGTGGTGCAGGATCGTATTGTTTATAAGAAGGTTCATGTTCTTCATCAACCACTATTAATTTTAAATGCTGAAAAGGAAGAAAAACAGCTGAACGGGCACCCAATATCACTTTAAATGCACCTGTTCTTACCTTATTCCAGATTTCTACCCTTTCGCTATTGTTGAATTTAGAATGATAAACCCCGATTGAATTGCCAAAATAACGTTTTATACGCTCTACAATCTGTGTGGTTAATGCAATTTCGGGAAGCAGGAATAATACCTGCCCATCCGTATTTTGGATAATTTTTTCAATCAGCTTAATATAAACCTGTGTTTTTCCCGATGCGGTAACTCCATGCAGCAAAACCACCTCCTTTTCTTCAAAATGCTGATTAATTTGAGCCAAAGCCTTCTGCTGACCTTCGTTGAGTTCGAAATTGGCATTAAACTCTTCATCATGGGCAGCTAAACGGCTAACCGGCCTTTTCATAACCACAAAAATATCTTTGTCGGTTAAAGCCTTGAATGCAGCCTGCCCGCAGTTACTTTCAGCCAAAAGCTGCTCTTTAGAAACCGGTAGGTTAGATTTCCTGAGTTTAAGATATCCCAGCAACGCGTCCAATTGTTTGGGTGCTTTGTCGAGTACATTAAACAGTTGCTTTAAATTCTCTTCATCACTGTAAAAATCGTTCAATATTACAAACGATTTAAGCAAAGGCTTATACTTCTGTACCACCTCTTCTGCTACCAGGATCAACTCTTTATCCAGTAAATGATTAATGATCGGATATACTGTTTTCTGTCCGAGTAGTTTGGAAACATCGTTAACAGTAAGCTTTCCCTGCTGTTTTAATGTACTAACAATAATTTCTTCCTTATCGGTTAGATCGGCGTCACCGTTATAATCTTCACGGAGGATCAGGATGGTTTCGCTCGCCAGTTTTAAACTTGCAGGCAGTGCGGCAGCCATTACATCACCTTCGTTGCACATGTAATAATTGGTCATCCAGGTCCAGAATTTAAGCTGGGTTGGGGTAATCACAGGCTCAGCATCTACAACATCGATAATGTATTTTGCTTCGTAAACGGTTGGCGGAACGGTGGTAATGCCACTGATCAACGCAGTATAAATGCGGTGTTTCCCAAACTGAACCACCACACGTTTCCCTATTGCGATCTGATCGTTTAGGTCAAAAGGTACACGATAAGTATAGTTTTTCGCCAAAGATAAAGGCAAAATAACTTCAACAAAAAGTGTTTCTCTTTCTGCAAAAATATCGTTTTCAAAACTGTTCATTATTTATCTTTAAATGCTGCAAAAAAGAGCATTATCCATCCCAGCACCAATAAAAGTCCGCCGATTGGTGTTAACGGACCAATAAATTCCGTAAAACCCAGATGCGATATACTCCGTGTAGCCAACAAATACAGCGAACCTGAAAAAAGAATAATCCCAAATGTGAAACAGAAATAAGCAATATTAATCAGCTTGTTCCGGTAGCGGGCAAAAGTAGAAAGGTATAATAATGCAAAGGTATGATAGAACTGATAATCAACACCTTTTTGCCATATTTCCAGTGATGGTCCATCAATCAGGGTTTTTAAACCATGGGCTCCGAAAGCACCCAGTAAAACAGCAACAGCACCAAAAAAAGAAGCAGTAAGGATTATTCGTTTATTCATAATGACTTGCTAATAGCAATTGCTAAATTAATAAATTGCCCTAGAACTTCTCACTAATCAATGTAATAAATTAAATTTGTTGCATAGCAGATGAAAAAAATCATAATCCTTACAAGTGCATTATTTTTAGGTGTAGCCTTTATGGCTTACCTCTATTTTTCGAAATTGGGTACAGATAACGATGCAAAAGACCTTGCACTACAATCTGCCACCAATAATGCCGCCCTGGTATTTTCTTTCCGGAACGATAAAGGCTTTTACGATATTATGGAAGGCCAGCAACTTATCCAAAAAGTTTTAGGAAATGATAAAATGAACCTCTTAAAACGGTTAAAAGCAGACATTATTGACGATAATGGGCTTAACAGGTATCTAAAAGACCAACAGGTGTACATTAGCGTATTGCCCGACTCGAATAAAACTTTAAATTTCCTGATCACTTTGCAGGTACAGCCCGATAACGGCATTGAAAAATTCTACAGGGAACTGAAAACAAAAAAAGCAATCACTGAAAATTCAAAAGAACTCTATACTGTTAAGTTAAATGATAGTTTATCGGTTTATTTGGGCATTCATGGCCAGGTTCTAACTGTCTCGACATCCTTAAAGCTGATTAATGACGCCAATGTGCGTTTATCTGAAAATCCATTTACCGATTACATTAAAGAGAATAACCAGCAGATTAAAAATGTACTGGTACATGTTTATATCAATTTTAACCAGACTCCTTTGCTATTAAAGAATATCATTGCAGGAAACATCAACGGAGAAATTAGCATTTTTAATAAACAGAACAGTTTTGCGGTACTGAGTTACAATTTTAGTAAGGAAAAGATCCTTTTTAGTGGAAATACGGAGTTAAAAGATCAGCAAAATTACCTTAAGCTATTTGAAAGTACAGTACCACAAAACACTTCTATACAAAATATATTGCCTGATAATACTGCAAATTACACCTTATGTGCCTATGATGATTATAAAAAATGGTTAAAAAAGCTAAATAACTGGCAGGAACAAATGAAATTAACTGATAAAACCAGTGGCGCAATCAAAAAAGTAAAAGATGAATACAGAATAGACCTGAATGCCATATTTCCGGTTTATACGAAGAACCAGTTTATACTTTTCCAGTTAAGTACAACCGAAAAATTAGGGGCAATTTCTTTATCGGACGGCGAAAAAGTAAAGCAACTGTTGCTTGATGTTAGTGCTGATTATAATGAAGACATCAAGCTTTTTAAATCATCAGATATTTTGTACAGTTACTTTGGCGAGCCTTTCAAAAAATTCGGAAAACCCTATTATACCATTGTAGATAATAATTTAGTTATGGCCAACAATGCAAGTACTGTACAATCTTTTTTAAATGATTATAAAAACAACAGGCTTTTAATCCAGACGCCACAGTATTTAGATGCAGTTAACCAGATTTCGACTACTTCAAATGTGAGTTACTACATTAATACCAAAAATTCTGCTGATATTTTCAGGAACAATATTCAATTGGGTTTTTACAAACATTTAAGGGCCGATAGCGGTTTAAAAAGCTTCGATACCTTTTATTACCAGATGAGTGCAGACCGGAACAAGTTCATCACTAACTTGCTTTTAAACAAATATTTAAAACCAGAAATACCAGATTCGTTAAGTATCCGTTAATCACGTTAAGTAACCGCTAATCAGAAATTATCCCAAACAAACTATTTACATGAAGAAACTTTTACTCGCTTTACTGGCTTTAACCAGCTTTGGGGTTACAAATGCACAGCAATATGCACTTTTTGGCACCAAAACGATGTTTGATGCATTTGAAAACCCGTCTCAAAAATCCTTTACTCTGGATTCGTCACGAAAATTTTCTTCGAATTTCTTTCTTCCTTATTTTGGTGTAAATGCAATCAATAAGGGCAGTTCTAAATATATTGTCAGAAGATTAACCCAGGAGGGCGAGTACAATACTTCGGGTTTACCAATCGGCACAGGAGAAATTAACCATTTTTTCGAAAACAGCAATATTTATGTTGCCACTTTCCGTCTTTTCAAATCCTATAAATATCAAAAAGAAATGGGCTTTTCGTGGCAGATCAGATCGGATGCACATATTGATTATACCAACGAAACTTTGGCCATTTTTGATTCTTTTGAACGTTTTACACCAGGTAAACTATACACCGGTATATTCGATACCAAAGGATATGAACAGAGCTATCACCAGTTCAGCTTTACTTACCGCGAAAACTGGGACAAAAGACTTGCATTTGGTTTAAAAGCCAGTTTATTAAGCGGAATCTTATATAACAAACTCGATATCTCCAATTCCTATCTCTATGTCGATCCGGACGCATCGGCCATGCTGATCGGTTTGGATGGAACTTATTCGGCCAATTTCTCTGATTTTAACGAGGTGGATAAGAAAAATTTCTTCCCCAATTTTAAAAACCCCGGGCTATCATTGGGCTTCGGAACAAATTATACCACAAAAAGGGGTTTATTTTTAATGGCTAATATTAAAGACCTGGGTTTTATATGGTGGCGGAGCAATACACAACGTACCACAATAAATCAATCGAAAGTAATCGAAGATTTAGCGGGTAACCAATCGAATACGAACCAGGAGATAAAAGACATCTTCCTGCTTGCAGAGCAACCTAAAAAATTTCTGGCTCCTACCAATGCCAAGCTGGATGTATACATATCTAAACGTTATGGCTTTTACAAACCTGCACTGGCTGTTTCGAAAAACCTGTTTTACAAAGGTGGAGATATTGCCTTTGTAAATACTTTTATTGCTAACGATTTTTCAGGGAGCATAACTCCTTTGTATAATTTAAACGGCGTTTTTATGGTTGGTGTACAGGCTAAATATCAAACACCCAATTTCGAACTTTTTTTAGGTACCGAAAATTTAATTGCAACAAGTTTCCAAACTATCGGAGCAATTAAAAAAGATGCTTCTGTAGGCAGCGGACCTAATGGTGCTTCTTTTTATATGGGAGTAGGCATTAAATTTGGCAATGTGGTTAATCACCCGCAATTTGCCGATATTATACCGGGCATTAATGATAAAAGTAACGACGGCAGCTTTTTTAAAAGCCTGTTTTCGATCTTTAAAAGAAAATAAGCTTAACCTTGTACCTGTTGCTTTTTGGATTGGGTAACCACAAAATCTTTCAGGTAAAAAGGTTCGAAGTAAGCTACATCTTCGAAATTACCTTTATCGAAAGCCTGCTGAGCTAATTTCGACATGTATGGTGCGGAATTAAAATTGGTTGTGTCGAACCTTGCATTTGGGTGTGTTAAAACCTCGGCACATTTAGCTGCCCCATCGCCCAAAAAAGTGATGCTTTGCTGGGAAAGAAAAGCGTTAAAACTCGTTTCATCGATAATTTTGGCTTCAGTTGGTAGCAACAGGTTTAATAAAGAATCGAAAACAGCAGTATAAACTTCCATTCTCCTGGCGTCTATCATCGGGCAGATCAAACCTGAATAATCTGGATTTTCAGCTAAAAAACCTGCGGCCATCATTTCCAGTGTTTCAATGGCTATTAAGGGTTTATCCAGGGCATAACAGAGTCCTTTAGCAGTAGAAACACCAATACGTAGGCCTGTATAAGAGCCCGGACCTTTACTTATGGCAATCGCGTCCAATTCCTGGTAGCTTAGTCCTGCAGTTTTCACCACCTCATCAATAAACAGGGTCAGATTTGCGGCATGCAGATTTTGCCCTTTCTCTTCTTTAAATGAAATTGTTTCGCCGTTAACAGATAATGCCACAGAACAGATTGCCGTAGCGGTTTCTATTTGAAGTATTTTAGCCATGGGGTAAAGATAAGTAAAATGGATGATGTAAGAGGGATTATGGAAGATGGGTAGCGTTAGTCTGCAGTCTTTAATCCCTAGTTCAAAGTAAATTATCAATTATGTTGTATCAATCCTAAGGATAATTAAACCAAAAGAAATAGATTCTACGTTCTGCCATGCTAGAGTCGAAACGACTACTGCTTTAACCAATTATCAATAAACAATAACCGATCGATTAACAGATTTGGAAATAAACCAATGACAAATGAACTAATGCCTAATAAACCCCGTTACGGTACCGGATCATGCCCGTGTTTACCCCAGGGATGGCACCTGCCAATGCGTTTTAGTGCCAGCCAACCGCCTTTAAAAGGTCCGTGTTTTTTTATCGCTTCTACACCATATTGAGAGCAGGTTGGTGTAAAGCGGCAATTTGCGCCAAGCATAGGTGATATGGCGTATTGATAGATTTTGATCAAACCTAAAAAAAACCAGCCAAAAATTTTATTGATGAATTTCATTGGGCTGGATTAAATTATGGAGACGCTTAAAGGTAGCGATCAGTTTTTTCTCGATAAAAGCAAATTCATACTTCTCCTTACCAACAAACTGGATAGAAAACAAAAGCAATCCCCTATCAGTAGGTAATGGAAGACATAATTTATCTTGTTTATTTAGGCGATAGGCCTCGCGGATGCGGCGTTTGAGCAAATTACGGTCAACCGCCCGTTTATACCTCTTTTTAGGAACATTGATAACCACTTGTACCTGTACATCAGCCGGTTGATCGATGAAAAGATAGGAAACCCGAAAAGGGTACAATAAAAAAGAAGAACCGTTTTTAAACAACAGGTCTAAATGTTTCCTGCTGCATAACCGTTCTTCTTTCCTGAATGTGTACATATATTTTTGATTGATAACTGCAGATTTTGATCTGCCAATTCCGGATTAACGGAAAAGCAATCAAAAATTATGCTTTATGCTTGCGTTCGTCAGAAACTGTTAATCTTTTTCTTCCTTTAGCACGACGTGATGCTAATACTCGTCTGCCGTTAGCTGTTGCCATTCTTTCGCGGAAGCCGTGTTTGTTTCTTCTCTTTCTTTGCGAAGGTTGGTATGTTCTTTTCATGACTGTATATTATCTATTGTAAAATTAAGAGGTGCAAATATAAAGCGATTTCTCTACAAATGCAAGAGTGATTAATTATTATTTTTCTATTTAAATGCAAATGTAGAAAATCTTTTTTGGAAAATGGGGTCAATACTTGTCATATATCGTCTTCATCAAACATTCCTACGGAACGAATATATGCAATATGCATTTTTTCTACCTATGATTCGTCCCTATGGGACGGCATATACCCAATGCTCCGGAAAGGAACAGCCCGTTAATAGAAGCACCTGCCACAGAAAATAAACCTGATTGCAGTGAAAATCCTTTTTGCCGGCCTGAAGCATAATTGAAGGGCAAAAAGATTGCAACGGAAAGCAGGACAATCAATGACCTTTGCAGTTGATTGCTTTCCATAAAAACATCTTTCCTGCAACGCAATAAAAACGATGAAATAAGTTGAGGCTGACGCTTTTAAAAGAATCTGGCTTCTTACAAACCTAAGGCCGCCTTTAATTTCACATAGCCTGTTTTGCTTACCGGCAGCCAGATATCTGATTTTAGCAGCACCACATAACTGTCTTTCTCTTTAAGCTCTATTTTGGTTACCTGCGCCAGGTTAATAATATACGAACGGTGTATACGGATAAATTGGGCAGCATCAAGTGTCTGTTCGAAATAAGACATGGTTTTATTCTTATAGAACGAACCTTCAACGGTGCTTAATTTTACATAATCGTCATCTGCTTCCAAATAATTGATATCTGCTACAGGGATAATTTTGATTACACCATCTTTTTTTACCACTACCCTATTGTTTTGCGCAGGACTTAATGCGGCTGCATCTAAAACAGCTTCGGTATTTTCAGCTTGATTTAATTTATTGGGCAGCTTTTTAATGGCAGTATCAAAACGCGATTTATCGATCGGTTTGAGCAGGTAATCTACAGCATTCACCTCAAATGCTTTAATGGCATACTCGTCAAAAGCGGTGGTAAAAATAACAGCAGGTTTATCTTCTACCAGTTCGAGCATTTCGAAACCACTGATCTTGGGCATCTGTATATCCAGAAAAATCAGATCGGGCTTGTGTTGGGTAATTGCTTTTAAGCCTTCAAATCCATCGCTACATTCGGCCACAATCTCTATTTCTGCATGATCAGAAAGATAAAATTTTACAATATCTCTTGCTAAAGGCTCATCGTCAATTAGTATTGTTCTGATCATTTTTCTGTGGAATTTTTAGGGTGGTAATATATAAATTATTTGCCTCAATATCGGTTTGTAATAAATGGGTATTTGCAAATAATAAATATAACCTGCGTTTAATGGCACTTAAACCAAAACCTGTTCCGCCTGCGGCCTTCATCTCCGGATCGAAAGGATTCTGTACGCGCAATTGTAAGAGATTAGATTCAACGGTAACATCAATTTTAATGGTAATGGCTGTAGAGGTATTGTAAAGTCCGAATTTAATCGCATTTTCTACTATAGGCTGCAACAAAGTACCAGGCAGGCAGAGTTTCAAGGTATCTTCGGCCACATTTACCTCTATATTTAATCGATGGCTAAACCTCACCTTTTCAATATCGAGGTACAGCTGGATGTATTCCATCTCCTCTTCTACCGAAACCCATAATTCGTCATCACGTTTTAAGGTTCCGCGGAGGAAAGAAGCCAGTTTGGTAATCATCACCCCTGCTTCTTTCGGGTTCACCATGGTTAGTGCAAATACAGAATTTAAACTGTTAAAAAGAAAGTGCGGCTGCAACTGGTGCCTTAATTTATTCAGTTCTGCTTCCTTGGCCAGGCTTTTGGCTGCTGTAAGCCTTTCATGTGTTTCCGATTGCTCTTCGAGCCTGTACCATAAAATATTGGCCAGTGCACACCATCCGAGACACATAAACGAGATGAGCCCGCGGAAAGCAAAGGAAAAATTATAAAAATCCTTATAGGCCTTATAATCTGTAAAAATAAGAAGCATGCCGTATTTTGCGGCATAAATGATCACAAAGGTTAATGCCAGCGTAATGATGAGCACATAAAGGATACGTTCGTTTTTAGGCTGGTAATACCCGAGCATATTGCTCACCGCTATACAGGCCAGTACCAATAAAAAATTATTGACCAGGCTATCGGTTATGGATATCCACCACGAAAAATTCACCACATAATGTAATCCGGCACCACATATCGCTGTCCAGACTATTGCCAGTGCAAGTGATGTTCTCTGTATCTGTGGAACGGATAAAGGTCTAGTTGTCAAAACGGTTTTGATTAGTTAATGATTGATTACGGTGTTCGAGTTTTTCGAGGTATTTCTCAACTGATTTCGGTTCAACAATCTTCGAACTTACTTCTACGCCATCAGCAGGTTCTTCTACCTCCGATATCCCTCCTATACCAATAAACTTCCATACTACTTTATCGCCTATGCAGTTGTTAAAAGGCTGATTAAAATGTACGGCATTCAATTTAGCCTTTTCCAAAGCCTGCATAATACCATCTGCCTGTATCAGGCGTGTTTGTTCATTAAACTGGGGCGTATGTTTCCCTTCGCCACAAATTACCTGATAGATACAATTTACTGCAAACCATTTCATAGGCAATGTTTTATAATAAATGTTTAGAAACTTTTAATCTCGATGCCACCAAACATTGCTGTACCGTCTAGAACCAGTGTTTTTGTCATTTCCGATACCGGCATTACATGCGATCTTTTATCTTCTACGCTGCCAAATAGCGCAGTTACATTCGATTTTATAGCCCAATTTTGTGGTACAATCAATTTAATGCCACCAAAAACAGCAGTTACATCAAGCGAAACCGTATCGGTAAAATCGGCCTGGGTCATGATGATATCCGCACCACCAAATACGGCCGATATATCCCCACCCTGAAAGTTCTTCGAATAAACAGTCTGCGTACTTCCGCCAAATACCGCCATTACTTCAATTACATCGTTGTTGCTGGCAGTTTTATCACTGGCCGCCTCCTCGAAGTTAAAACTGGCCTTTTTCCGGTCCTTACGCCTCTTTCCAAAGAATTCTGCATCTTTAGGTCTGAAAATCAGGAAGCCTCCGATGATTACCAAACCAACACCTAAAGCATATTTGGATGGATCAAAATCCAGATCAGGTATATTATCCAAAGTATTATAAGCACCGATCAAAATCAGGATTAACCAGGCTATGCCTTTAAAGTTACGACGAACGCCGATAAATACCCCAATTAAGATTAAAAAATTAGACCAGCTTAATATCCACCCCGGGATATTTAAATTCATGTTGTTTAACAAAAGTGCGACCCCGATGATCGCTATGATGAAGCCACTTAAAGCCCGTCCCGGATTTTTAGTGCTGTTATTATCGTTATAATTGAGATTATCCATGTGTGTAGTATTTAATAATCCAAAAGTATTGATAAGTGCTTATGCATTATACACACCGGGCGCAAGAATTGGCCAAAAGGCGGTAAGTGGCATTATTTTATCGGTGAAAATTATTTTGCTATTTTGAGGCCATGAAATTATTCTTATTAATGTTGGCTTCCATCATTTCTTCTACAGCATACGCACAGGAAATAAGCAGCCATTATAAAATTTACGATGTAAAAAAGCAAAAAACAGTAACGCTTGACGATATCGTTGCTGATATGCATACCAATGATGTACTCTTTTTTGGTGAAGACCATAACGATTCTATCGGGCATTACCTGGAGGCCGAAATATTTAAAAAATTAGACATGGCCTATCCTCAAAAAACGGCTTTATCATTAGAAATGTTCCATACCGATGTGCAGCCGGAAGTGGACGAATACTTGGCCGGAGTGATTTCGGAAAAGAACTTTATTAAAGAAGGAAGGGCCTGGGGAAATTACAAAGATTACAGGCCTTTAATAGAATATGCCAAATTAAAGCATATAAAAGTAATTGCAGCCAATGCGGCTACCCGATACAGCAATGCCGTTACCATGGATGGATTGAAGGTACTGGAAAGCTTTCCCAAAGCCTCATTCAATTTTTTACCACCTGTACCTATCGATACGGCCCAAGGCAGGTATTACGATAAATTTATAGAAATAATGGGTGGCCACGGCATGGGATCGATGAAAATTTACCAGACCCAAAACCTATGGGATACTACCATGGCCTGGTCTATCCATAAATTTGTGAAAGCGAATAAAGGGGTAAAAGTGCTACAGCTTAACGGACGTTTTCATAGCGATGAAAAACTGGGTACAGTGGCAAAATTATCAAAGGCCAATCCAAAGATTAAAATCCTGAATATTTCTTCGTTTTCTGATGCAGGTTTTCCCAATCCAGACTGGAACAAGTTCAAAAACCTTGGCGATTACATCATCATAACTGATCCTGCAGTAAAAAGGAGTTATTAAAACGAAAAAGCCCCGCAGATCTGCTTGCGGAGCTTTATTTTTTTATGCTTTAGCTTTTAGCAAATCTCTGATTTCTGTTAAAAGCACTTCTTCTTTTGTAGGTGCAGGAGCTTCAGCTGGAGCAGCAACTTCTTTCTTTTTCAGGTTATTTGCTCCTTTAATAATCAAAAAGAGAACAAATGCAACAATAACAAATGAAATTACCTGCGACAGGAAATTACCATACTTAATGGCCGTGCCTGCAATGGTAAGCTTGCTCAAATCTTCTAAACCAGCTGCTTTTAATGCAGGTCCCAGCACTGCAGGAGTAATAATATCTTCAACCAGGGAGCTCACAATCTTACCAAATGCAGCACCAATAATTACACCCACCGCTAGGTCAAGTACGTTTCCCTTAACGGCAAAATCTTTAAATTCTTTTATAAAGCCCATGTTTTTTATTAAGTTTTAGTTTTTTTATTAAAATTAACAAACTTTAATTTGAATCCAAATGTTTAGGAAATAATTTAAAAACCGGGCATATCAATAGCATTTAGTTCAAATCAGCAGAATATCTGAAATCTATTGTTTATTTTTGCCCCATTCTTTTATATTTACTATGCTAAAGCAACACTTACAACAAAAATTATTACAAAAGTTATCACCTCAACAAATACAGTTTATTAAACTGTTGCAGGTGCCAACCGTAGCTTTAGATACCCGTATAAAGGAAGAACTTGAAGAAAATCCCGCGCTTGAAGATCCAAGCTTAATGACTCAGGATGAGCCAAAAAGCGAATATGATGATTTAAATGACAGGTCTGAAGACTACGAACAATCATCAGAAGATACCAGTATGGATGAATTTAATGTAGATGATTATTTACAGGACGATTCGACCAACGATTATAGTACCAATTACAATAATGGCGATGACGATGAGGAGAAAAAAGAAACTCCAATCGCCATTGAAAGTACATTTTTCGAAAGTTTACAGGAGCAGTTAGACCTTATTCCCCTATCCGATCAGGATTTTATCATTGGCAAACAGATTATCGGCAGTTTAGATGATGATGGTTATTTGCGCCGTCCGTTAGGCTCTATGATTGATGATCTTGCTTTCTCTCAGAATGTAATGGTGGAGGAAGAAGATGTTCTGGAAATGTTAAAACTGATCCAGGGTTTTGATCCTCCAGGCATTGGCGCCAGAGACCTGAAGGAATGCCTGTTGATCCAGTTAAAAAGAAAAGACACAAACAATCCGATTATAGTTAAAGCAATGAATGTTGTAGAAAACTATCTGGATGAGTTTACACGTAAACATTACGATAAATTAGAGAAAAGTTTAGGTTTAGACAGTGAGGAACTTAAAGAGGTTGTAAACGAAATTTTGCGTTTAAACCCGAAACCCGGTGATGCCAACCAGGTCACCACCAAACAAATGCAGATCATCCCTGATTTCCATATCAGTAATAATGATGGTGTATTAATTTTGACACTAAACTCCAAAAATGCCCCTGAATTAAAGGTAAGCAGGTCTTACCAGGAGATGTTTGAGCATTATGACAAAGCTTCATCAAAAGACAAAAAGCTGAGAGAAGCCGTTCAGTTTGTAAAACAGAAACTGGATTCGGCCCGCTGGTTTATTGATGCAATTAAACAAAGACAACAAACTTTGTTAAAAACAATGAACGCCATTATGCACTATCAGTATGAATATTTTTTAACAGCTGATGAGCGTAAAATGCGCCCAATGATCTTAAAAGATATTGCCGATAAAATCGACATGGATATTTCAACCGTATCGAGGGTGGCAAACTCTAAATATGTACAGACAGAATTTGGTACTTTTTTGCTAAAGTCTTTCTTTTCAGAAGCTATTCAAACCGAAAACGGCGAAGAAGTTTCTAATAAAGAGGTGAAAAAAATATTGGAAGATTGCATTGGCAATGAAGATAAACGCAAACCTCTGGCAGATGAAAAATTAACCGAAATTTTAAAAGAACGAGGTTACAACATTGCAAGAAGAACGGTTGCCAAATACCGCGAGCAAATGAATATTCCGGTAGCCAGGCTCAGGAAAGAACTTTAGATCAGTTTGGCAGTTATCAATTGCTAGTTTACAATTCGAAGCTTACAGTTACTTATCTAACGTATAAAATTGTAAATTACCAACTGAAAGCATTCCCAAATATAAATGGTGTATTTATTGTAATTGAGAAATGAGCAGTTCTGCGTGCTTGGCAGCTTCAGTCCCGTTTTCCATTCCAAGTCCGCACTCGTTCCTCGCTTACGGGCTTTGCACTGCAATCGGGTTTAGGAACATAGTTTCTGCAATCTCAAAAAATGAAAAACTGGTGTGGCCATCTAGCCCCGGCTGAAGGTTTTGCGCTCCGATCCATAAGCAAAACACTTACATAAACCTGAATGCCAACACATTACCACATTTTAATATACGATGGCACCTTATAAATATTATTCAGCAATAGGCCCAATACAATTTCGTGGCTGCCGTTGCTCACCTGGTTTAACTGAGAGGTGGTAAAATCGTATGAATATGTCAGGTTAACCATTTTACCGATATTAAAACCTGCCATTGCCGCAAAAGAGTCGTCTTTGCGATAGCTCCCTCCCAGCCAGATTTTATCTTTAAATGCCAGTTTCATATTTAAATCAAAAGAAACAGGTGTTGGCGATACGTATTTTATCATTACAGAAGGGATAGCTGAAATTTCATCATCTATAAAGAATTTATAACCTCCTGTAGCAAAATAATGAGGTACTTCTTTACCCATATTATAATTGTTATCACCTGTAAAACTTAACTTTTGAGGCAAAATTTGCTGTACGGAAACTCCTGCAAACATCCTGGCACCATACAGCCATAAACCTAAGCTTAAATCGGGCTTTATCTGGTTAATCAGCGCCCTGTTCATAATCGGATCAATTGGGGTATCGAAAGTAAGTGCATTTACATCCAGCGAAATACTCGAGATACCTGCTGCAATACCTGCCGATAAATTAAAATCATTACTTAATTGTAAATGGTAAGCATAGGTTACATTGGCATCCAGTCTTTTTATCGGTCCGGTTTTATCCAAAACAGCTGTTAACCCCATCCCGTGATGAGACGGCGATGACATATAGTTCTGCATATAATTCCGGTCCATAGGGTTGCCTGTTTGCTCCGGAAACGAGGTAAGTGCATTGCTCCATAACTGGTTATCGCCTAATGCCCAATGTGCCGATACAAAAGAAGTTTGAGGCGCATCGGTAATACCCGACCACTGTTTGCGGTAACCGGCTTTAAAATCGAGGTAATTTTCAATTCCCGACAGTGCAGGATTTAGCAGGTACTGATTAAAAATGTACTGGGTATATTGTGGCTTTTGCTGCGCAAAAACGTTAAAGTTTGCAAAAAATGCAAATATGATAATAAGCTTCTTCAATTTATCTGATTATAGTGAGCGGTCCTGTTATTGTTTTTCGTCCGTTATGAGGGTTGATGATATAATAATAAACACCTACCGGAAGCGGTTCATTTTGATAATTCCCATCAAAAGGTACTTTATAGCCATTGCTAAAAAACACCCTGTTCCCATTTCGGTTAAAGATTTCAACCGTAGCATTGGGATAAGATTCTAAATATTTAATGTTCCAGGTATCGTTTACATTATCGCCATTTGGCGTAAAGGTATTAGGTGGATTTATAGCTTGCAACACCTTAATCAATACTTTTGAAGTTGCTACGCAACCTTCTGGTTGTGTAGTAACCGTTAAGGTGTATTCTGTGTCTTCATTTGGTGAGGCAACCGGTTTCAAGACATCGGTTTTGTTTAGGCCGGTTGCCGGCGACCATTCATATTTTAAATTGGCTCCATCGGCAGTTGCCGGAATTTCAATCTGTCCGCCGGCTAAAATGTAGATCAATGTGCCCGCATCGGCCACAGGGGATTTGTATACGGTTATATTTTTACTGATTGATGAAGAACATTCATTATCGCCTTTATAAGTATAGGTAATTGTGTGCTCACCAATACCGGCAATTTTCGGATTAAAAGTGCCATCGGCCCTAACACCATCTCCAGTGTATTCACCCCCTCCTCCGTTTACTTCTTCTCCCGTTTTCTGCCCCGCCTGTGTAATGCGTACAGTTCCGTCGGCTTCACAAACCGGAGACATATCATCAAACACCAATTGTGGAACTGGTTTTAAGGTAAGTGTTTTTATCTCTGAATATTTAAAACAGTTTTCTCCGGAATAGGCAACAATCCTAATGTTAAATGTTCGGTCGGTAGCCCCCCCAAAAGTATCGTATTTGAGTATAAAAACTTCGTTATTATCAGGGTAAAGAATTGTTTTATAAATAGAAGTTTCTCTACCAAAATCCCTGTAAATCTCAATCTTTGTAATGGTTCCTGTAAATACTGTCGATTTATTTTTAATGCTGATATCTTCACTTGCACAGCTGTGGTCGTTTATAATATCAAAATCAGCATCTTTAACATCGCCATTAACAGTAAATCTCTTTAAAAATGGCGTTTCGCAGCCATTCTGATTCTTCGCCGTCAAAATCACACTATAATTTCCTGTAGCAGCAGGTGTAAAAGCACCGTCAACACCTGATGAAGTGGCTACTACATTATTGTTATTATCAAGGTATTGCCATTTAAAAGTTAAACCTTCGGTGTTTGTATCTACATTTTTGGATGTATTTTTAAATCTGGCCACACCATCAGCCAGGCAAAAATCCGGAAGCATGAAATCTATATCCTTCGGCGGATCATACACATTTATGCTTATATTCCTGGTATTAGTACACTTAAGATCACTTTCAACAGTTAAAGTAATATTATAAGTACCCGCAGCGGTATATTGATGAGAGGGAGCAACATTATTTTCTAATGTTACGGGAGTACTGCCATCACCAAAATCCCATGTCCATTTAACAATAGTTCCAGTAACGTCTATGTTTGATTTATCTGTTAAAACTGTTAATGCATTGGTACAGAACCCGACAACATCAAAATCGGCAATTGGTGAAGGATTTATAATAATTTCAACAGGCTCTGAAGTATTGGAACAGTTTGAACCGGTAGTAGCTGTTAACCTTGCAAAATACCGTCCCGGCCTTACATAATTATGTTCTGGATTTTGTTCTGTAGAAGGCATGCTTCCGTCTCCAAAATCCCACAACCATTTTGTTACTGCAAAATCTTCTGAATTAGAAACACTTAAATCGGTAAATTTAGTATTCGTACCCGAACAACCGATTACAGGATCAAACTTTGCAGCCGGAAGATCGTAAATATTAAAAGTATAATTTGTTGTTAAATCGCCTGATACACACGATGATGTACTGGGTACATGTGCTACAATTTCCAGACTATGTTTACCTTTTTCCGCATAGGTTTTGGTATAGGGCGATTCGTAGGTAAATATGTTGGTGCCATCAGGCAAAGTTTTGGTTTCAATGAGCGCAGGCGGATTTTGATTGATTACATTTTCATTATCTAACGACCAGTTGATGTAATCTGGTTTGTATGGAAGCGATATTTTGATATTATAAGTCTCACCAATACACCCATTTTGCCCTTCTTCATTTTTAGCCGTATTAAATACCGTAAGATAGTTGTTCGATGATAAATTTGTACCGGCAGAATATGCATAAGACTCGTGATCGCCAAATCCATAAGCAATGGCATTAAAACCATCACCTGCCGTAAGCGTTACACTTTCTTCATTAACCGGTATTTGTGTGTAAGAATATGACGAATTACCATCTAAAGGTGTCCAGGGTGTACCTGGCGCTCTGCCATTATACCTAAATCCAGAAATCTTGTCTGTCTTAATTAATACGTTAACATATTTATTGGTAATTTTTTGTAAATCTGATGAAAAAACTGTGACTCCCTTTATATTAAATTCAATTGGATTTAATATCACCATTTCCGGGTCGCCAATAATTCCTCCTCCATTAGCAGATGAACAATCTTGCGATAAAGAATACTGCGCTACACTAATCAACTTGTCGGCAGTAATAAAAGTTGAATTAGTTAACTCATTACTTTCAATAAAAAATTTTCCTTTATTAACAATATATGTAGTGCCGTTGTAAGTTACATTGGTATTATCTTCCTGGGCAAGGATCCGCAGAATATATTTCCTATTGATAAAAGGTACCACACCATAATTTTTACCCCAACTATTGGTAGGATATAACTGCTGAAATAATGGATCCTGAGAAGTATAACATACGATCCCAATTACGGATGAACCAGAAAATGCGGCAAACCGCTTACATGATGATGTTGCAGGATCTGTTTCTACATAAACTCCGGTTAGGTCTTCAGTACCAGGTGCTAAATATTCATAAACATCGCCTGCCCTGCTTAAGGTTATTGGAATTTTATTTCCATTATTTTCATGCAAAATAATTTTTGTATCATCTTCTACGGCAACCAGCGTTAAAAAATTATTGCCACCACTGGTTTGTGTAAAATTCATCGAATAATATGTCTGCCCTAAGGTTTCAAATGGCAAAATCAACGAAGCGGCAGACCTCGCCGCTCCATAAATATGAGTATATACAGAAACTTTTGGCTGGCCATCTGTAACCTTAACATGTATTCCTTTGTTGGTTAAAACCTGGTTTGCTTCCAATTGTCCATCGATGTAGGCATTAGCCCTTTGCACATCAAACCTGACGGCCGTATTAGCAGGAATGCTTTTAGTTACAGGAGCAGCATTTCCACAGGTTACAGTCACCTCTGAATTAGATTTTGAAGTCACAAAAACAGCTAATTGTCCATATGGAACTACGCCATTAACAGCCCTTGACGGAACATGGGTTGGAAAGACTGTCCAGAAATCAGTTCCTTCATTAGAAATATTCTGTCCGGACGCTTTTAAAAAAAACAAAGACATTAACAAAACCAATAACCAATGCCTGCTCATTACCTATCAGTTAAGTTTGAAAACGTTGTACATGTTTGTTTGATTAGATATGCAATATACTATTAATCAAATCACAAGAAAAAACAATTATAAGATTTTTAACACTTTTGAATGGAAAAATCGCTATTTGTGTAATAAAATGAGGGATTGGTGTAAAAAAGTTTCAAATACGAATATATTGTCTTTCGAAAAACAGAATTGAGAGCCATGAATATAATATTATGCAATAACAAAAAGACGTTGTATTATAAAGGCGATTTCACTATCAAATACTGTTGTGTTGA
Organism: Sphingobacteriaceae bacterium; assembly: GCA_017745075.1. Classification (GTDB taxonomy): domain Bacteria; phylum Bacteroidota; class Bacteroidia; order Sphingobacteriales; family Sphingobacteriaceae; genus Pedobacter. Next base: position 301,360 of record JAGIAD010000001.1, read on the forward strand.
GTTTGTCGAAACACTTAAATTGTACTAAAAGGTCCTTCGACAAGCTCAGGATGACAAATTTATATTTATGATACAGACGCTATATAATAAATATTCAATCGTTACCCTGGTCGGACTGATCGCCGCTTCCATATTTTTCAGAAAAATCTTTGGCTTTTTGGTCAGCTAAAATGTCATTATGGTCTTCAGGCTCCAAGTTCTCGTCCAAACGATCGTTCCAGTTGTTCAATCCTTCTTCAGCATGTTTTTTATCTTCTTCTTTGAAATCAGATTTTAATTTTGCCTGGTCGTGTTTTTGATTATCCATTTTGGGAAGCATTTTAAGAAAGAACAGCGCTTGTGCACAAATGTTTTATAAACTGTGCTTATTTAGCAGGAGGTTCGTTTTTGGCATCCTTAAATTCTTTTACGCTCTTCCCTATCCCCTTCATCAGTTCAGGCAATTTTTTGCCACCAAAAATAAGCAGGATCACCACGCCAATTAAAATAATTTCTATTGCAGACATATTTTTATATTTTTCACAATATACGTTAATTCCTTTGAATCGGTTTGTTGATCGTTGGTTTATTGGTTCATTAGTTCATTGGTCATTAGTAAATTAGTCAGTGGTACATGACACTAGCATTAATAATGCTAGGAAGGTCCAGAAACAAGTTCAGGATGACGGAATAAGAGAAATAAATTGTAACTGACTAATCCATTGTAAAAATAAATTCAAAAGATCCTGAAACAAGTTACCATTGACAAATCCCATAGAAGAATCGTCTTTTCGACTGTAGCGAGCCGGTTTTTCGCCAGCAGCGGAATGGAGAAATCTATAAAGACAGATTTAGCTCCGCTGAGCACTCCGTGGTTCCCGGCCGCGTTGCACCCGATAGCTAACAAGTCCGCTCGAAATGACGATCCCGGAGAAGGCTGTCACCCATATTGATTTTTATATAATAAATTATGCCTCAGGATGACGTAACTTTTCTCATTAAACTATCAAAATGCCAGGCTCACTAAACCAGCAAAGCGTTCAAAGTTCTTTTTTTAATTTTTGGCACTGCGCCATGACGCATAAACTCTGTAAAACCTTTCAACTGTTTAATGGATTTAATGGCCTCGTAACCTTCGTAAGAAGTTCTGATTTTGTTTAACAGCAATGTATCCGTTTTAAACAGATCGCTTTCTACCAATAAACCTTTATCAAGAAATTTTTTAATCAGTTCTGCCATTTTTCCGTTGGCATATAAGTGGAGCGGCAATTTAAATACTTCATTATTGAGTTTTTCAAATGTTTCATTGATCCATTCTGCCTCAACTTCATTGTTGATTGCAATTTTTCCATCTTTTAAAACCACAGCAGTCAGAAACTCGCACGCACGCTGCCTGGAAATGATATTACCATGAACGCCATCACGCAGGGTATAATCTAAACGATCGGCACAGAGCGCAGGTAGCGGCTGTTCCAAAATATTAAATGTTCCATAAAGGATCTGATTGATATCGTATCCATACTTTAAAAGCACATCAGGCACTTCCGATTTACATAAAACTTCGGCAAAAACCTTTTCATGGTAATCTTCATCGGTATTATCAAAAACATAATCGCCTACATGCGAAAAAGCAGTATGCGAAACATCATGCAGCAATCCAGCAATTTGCTCCAGTTCTGAACCGCCGAGAAGCCTGATCAGCATGGCAACCCCGATGGCATGCTCCAGCCGTGAATGGCAGATATCCGGATTAACCAGAAATATAGCTCCACTCTGGTGAACACCACCTAACCTCTTTAAAGCATCAGTATTTAACAAATCAGAAAATACCATTGGCAGTTCCATTTTGCCATATAAAAAATCGTTTACCTGGATCATATATAATGCTTTAAATTAAAGGAATAACCAAAAATACTAAATAATTTAGCTTTATCAAAAATAAATTATCAACAACAAACCTGTTAAAAACTAAAATAATTAGTTAAAAAGTTAACTTTCAAATATTTTGAAAGCTATTATTACATTTTTATGATCGACAAAAAATCCGGCATAAAAACAAGCGGATCAATTAAACGTTATACTTTAAAAAAAGGTATATGGCAACCGCTCAACAAATTAGAAAAGCATATTTAGATTATGTTTTAACAAACAACGAAAAGCCGAAATCGGTTTATGTTTTTGTTAAAAAGCTTAAAATTACCGAAGCTGATTTTTATCAGTTTTTCTCCTCTTTCGAAAGCATAGAAAAAACGATCTGGTTCGAGCTTACTTTCGAAACGATCAGCAAAATCAAAGAACAGGAAGTTTGGTTGCAGTATACGGCCAGAGAGAAAATGCTCTCTTTTTTTTATAGCTATCTGGAAAACCTGAAGAACGAAAGAAGTTTCGTGATTTACAGCTTAAAGAATTACCGCGGAAAATTTTCTACACCTGATGTACTCGCCGGTGTAAAACCAATTTTCGAAAACTTTGCACAGGAAATTATTGACGAGGGCCTAAACAGTGGAGAACTTGCCGAACGCCGTTTTTTAAGTAAAAGATATAAAGATGCACTGTGGATCCAGTTTGCCTTTATTGTTAATTTCTGGATCAATGATGACAGCGAGGGCTTTGAAAAAAGCGACGAAGCGATTGAAAAAGGAATCAACGTTACTTTTGATCTTTTTCAGCACTCGCCCATCGATAATTTATTAGAGTACGGGAAGTTTTTATCTAGAAACGGGAAGTTTACGGATAAGATGAGGTTTTAGGAATCAGATGAAAACACAAAAAAGTATTCCAACTACCAAGGTAGAACGTTCAGCAAAATTTGTTAAAACCGGTATCCAGATTGGCGGCAATTATATTAAACATTATTCTAAAAAATTATTCAACCCTAAACTGGACCGCGAGCAACTCAACGAAGATAATGCAACCGATATTTATAAGTCGCTGAGCGAATTAAAGGGAAGCGCATTGAAAGTTGCACAAATGCTGAGCATGGATAAAAATATCCTTCCGAAATCCTATGTCGATAAATTTACCCAGTCGCAATATAACGCTCCCCCGCTTTCAGGTCCGTTAATTGTTCGCACCTTTACCAAAAATTTCGGTAAAACGCCAGAACAGATTTACGATACCTTTAATCTTAGTTCAAGCAATGCGGCCTCGATCGGGCAGGTACACCAGGCTGAGCTGAACGGAAAGAAATTAGCCGTTAAAATCCAATATCCTGGAGTGGGCGACAGCATTTCATCTGATTTAAAATTGGTTAAACCCTTTGCTTTCCGCTTGCTGGGCATGTCTGAAAGGGAACTGAATATTTATATCAAAGAAGTTGAAGAACGCCTTTTGGAAGAAACCGATTATGAACTGGAAGTAAGGCGTTCGATCGAATTTTCAGAGGCCTGTAAAAACCTTAATCACGTGGTATTCCCTAAATATTACACTGAATTATCTGGAAAAAGGATTATTACCATGGATTGGATTGAGGGACTGCATTTAAAGGAATTTTTACAGACCAATCCTACCCAGGAACTCAGGAACAAAATTGGGCAAGCATTGTGGGATTTCTACAATTTCCAACAGCATGAATTAAAGGCGGTACATGCTGATCCACATCCGGGCAATTTCATGATCACTCCGGATGAAAATCTGGGTGTAATTGATTTCGGCTGCATTAAAGAGATGCCAGATGATTTCTATTATCCCTTTTTCGCTTTGATCTCTACCGATGTGATCAACGATAAGGACAAAACCATTGATGCCTTTAGGAAACTGGATATGATCCATTCGGATGATACCCCTGAACAGGTAGAATTTTATTATAAATCGTACCGTGAAATGATCAGTTTATTTGCCAGACCTTATACCAGTTCAACATTTGATTTTAGCAAACCTGATTTTTTTGAACAATTATACAGTTATGGCGAAAAAATTTCAAAAATGCCCGAATTTAAACAGGCCCGTGGTGTAAAACATTTTATTTATGTTAACCGTACCAATTTTGGGCTGTACACTATCCTGCATGAACTAAAAGCAACGGTTAAAACAGATACTTTTAAACCTCATTTTGGGGAGTAAGCCGTTATTTAGAGCCTACCTGAAATCTATAAGTTAGAAATAATAGAAACGTGCAGATCTCTCCATTACGCTGCTTCAGTCGAGATGACGAATTTCCTAATGCAATCCGTTACTTCAAGCCTGGCAGGGAAATCTTTCTATTCAGCATTTTTCTTTACCACGTCAACCATGTGGTCTATATCGAAGGGTTTTTCGATATAATCATCAGCTTTGCACTCTTCTGCCTGTTGAGGTAAATTATTTGATGTTGATGTGAGCACTGCAGATACATCTTCTGTTTGAGGATCAGATTTAAGCTCTTTAATTACTTGCGATCCTTTCTTTTTGCCTTTGATGTGATCATCTACTACTACTACATCAGGCTCTATCTCATCTATTTTATCTATAGGTTCAGTTGTTAATGATGCAGTAACATCAAATCCCTCTTCTTCCAGTACATGGTCCATTATATCAAGGATATCTTTATTATCCTGAACAAGTACAACCTTTTTTTTCATAAATAAGCAGACTAAAATCTGTTTAAAGATAAATAAAAAGAACAACTGAAACGGAGTTCTTAAAATATTTTACAATTCGGATGTAAATGTTGCTTGTTTTTGTCTTGAATTAATGCCCGTTCGTCGAGTATTACCTGTTGAATGTATAAAAGGCTTAAATGTGCTGCAACGTTTTCAAATTACCCGCGTCTTATCTTCAAAACTCAAACAAACAAAAAGACACAAACACTTCAATAACAATTAATTAACATTTAATTTTTAAATAAAGATATTATGAAAACCTCAATCAAAACCCTAATCGCAACCTCATTAACAGCCATCGTTTTATCTTCAGCTATATTTACAACCAGTGTATCGGCAGCAGAAAAAGAACCGGATGCAATTTCACAATCAAGTGCCTACAAAAGAATTTCAGTAAAAGGAAATGTAGAATTAACCATCATTCAGCGCAGTAACCCAGGCATTTCTTACAATGACGATAATACCGGAACAGCAAAAGTTATACAATATGGTGATCATTTAAAAATCACTTCAACCAGTGCCGAAAAGGTAAAATTAACAGTTTATGTAAACGATTTTTACAGAATTGAAGCATCAGAAAATGCAATTGTTAAAACTGAAGGAAAACTAAAAACCAAGTACCTTCAGATCTTTTTAAATGGAAATGCCCATGCAGAAATTAATAGCAGCACCGAAGGCTTATACACCGTAATTGCCGATCATGCAGACCTGAAATTAAGTGGCTCTACTGATAACCATATATTGGTAATGGGCAAATCGCAAAAATTAACCATCGATAGGTTTGCTGCTTTAAAAACCAACATCAGTTCGGTAGAAAGCACCGTGATAGAAAAAGAAATCGCATCTATCAAATAGTATAAAAACACACAAATGAAAAAAGGCTTTCTGATGCAATGATCAGAAAGCCTTTTTGTTATGGTAAATGTAAGATAGATAATGGAATGTACAATCATTGGCTATGCCTTAAATAATAATCGCGTCATCTCTACTAGAATTCGGTGGAATGACACTGAAACGAGTTCAGCGTGACGATATCCTGAGGAAGATTACCTGATAGATTTAGATTCGCGGAGCACTACGCAGTTCTTAACTTCGTAATGCTCCGCTTCCAATGATTCTTACTGCTTTTATCTCTGTAACACCTTGGCAATTTCTTTCTCGATAGATTTTACTTCTTTAGGCTTAAGCTTTTTCGCTACATCATCTTTACCTGTTTTAGGTTCTAAATATTTTACGCCTACCCTTAAAGCTTTCAAACCGGAAACCCCCTGTAGTTCATCAAGTTCCAATTCTTCCAAATCGTCGTTTAAATAACCTTGAACCTGCATATATTTAATATACTCCATATATTCTTTGGCTTCTTCAGGGTTGAAATAGACCATAGCAATTTTATGCGGCTGCGTTAAACGTTCATCAGTACCTTTTATCAATACTTTATCGATACGCTTTTTAACAACTTCATAACGGATATTGTAAGCACCTTCTACATCGAAACGGCGTTCATCGTTCCTGAAGCTAATATCGATCGCATTGGAGTGGATAAAAATTAATTGTGTAGTTTCCAATGAACGTGGCATTTCGCTGATCAGTCCTTTTGATAAACGGGCAATATCCACCATTGAAGTTAACTGCCATAAACGGATGTTTTTCAGGTACAGCAGATCAAAAGGTTTATCGGGTGCAATTTCCTGGCCAATGTAAATGTCGTACTCTACTCCATCCGTTCTGAATTTAGCAAAATAACACGGGTATGAAGCCTGCAAATTTGCCTGCGATTTTTCGAGGTACTGACTTACCTGTGTATTAATCAATTGCATGGAAACCTCTAACTGCCTGCGGTTTGCAAAAGCAGCGCCCGTTTGTGGTACAATTACCTCAAAATAACGGTCTACAAATTCTGCAGTTACCGGATAGTTATTTTTTATGATGGATAAAAAAGGATAAACCTCCACTTCCAAAAACTCGTTCAGTTTATTTTCTTCGTTTGAAGAAGCAAAATCACCGATGCGTTTAATCCAGTCTTTACAATTGAACAATAACTTGTCTGTAAGCTCTAAAGATACATGCTTACGGATGGCTTTTAAAGTATCAATCAAGCTGTTTAATTGCACTTCCATATCATCTTTTAAAGCTTTGTTACGCTCTATTGTAGAATTACGGATATCAATTGCACCAAACAGAGGATACATATGTTTAAAGGTGATTGTTTCAATTTCCTTTAATTTCTGGCTGCCATTGTTCTGTAGGAAATGCCAAACGGCTTCGTTAAATTTCCATTGAACGGAAGGTTGCAAAGCAGTAAATTTATCCATCAGTACCTCGTCCATTCTGGCATCAAATTCTTCGATACTGTATTGAAAAAGCTGTCCAATCAAAGGCATTGCCGGACGTAACCTCGATAAGAGCCTATCATCAACCAATACTTCCTCTTCCGAATACACTTCTAAAACGCCAGCCAGCTGGTTGTTATAATAAACGGGTAATACAGAATAAGAACAAACACCTGCTTCTTTTAAAACCCTTAAAAAAGGATCTTTGCTGATCTGATCTTCGTTAATGGCACTTACAAAAATCGCCCTGGGGTTTTCTTTATATTTTTCTACCAGCGAATAAAAAACTTCTTCTTCGAGATTGGATGATTTTGCTGAATTAATGAGCATACTCTGTGAAAATTCCTGATTATCAAAAACCAGTTTATTGTTCACAGTTAAAAAAGGCATTAAACCAAATTCAAGTTTTCCGTTGCCGCTAAGGGTTTTTAAGGCGTGTATAACGTGTTTGTAGGCCTCTGTTTGATAATTGTGATCAACCAATGCATCACGGATACCATCAATAGCATGCTGCAGGGTTACATCCGTTATCGAAATAATGGTAAATCCTTCAAAATGAAAATTACTCAAAGGCAAATGCTCCACCAGGTATTCCAATTCTGTATCACTCTGAAAATACCTGCCCAGTTCTTCGAAATTAAGCTCGGGCAGATCGCCCTTATGCAGAATATCTACAAATTTGGTATCTGTTTGTATATTGTAATACTGAGTAAGCTTAGTTTCGGGGTTGATATGAGCATAAATGATCTCATTTTTCAATAATGGCGTAAAATTATAAAAACGGCTCAAAATAGCATTGTAGATAAATTTAAGCTGTTTTTTCTCTACGGGTTCATTGTCTTTTGTTACCTTATTTTTAGGATCGTGATCCTTAAAAAATTTATAAAATGCATTGGTGCTAAAGAAAATCTGATCTGGAATTGGCGTACTTAATGCCCAAAACAAATCATTTTCATTATCCATTAAAGGGGTTAGAATAGTGAAAATTAATTCTAAAGTATCTTTATATTGAGATAAATCTTCGGCACTGATGTTGCCAAGCAGCACATCGTCCTTTTCAATTTTTTGAAGTAAAAACCTGTAAAATTCAGATTTTACCGATTTCTCTGTTTTCAATCTGCCTTTTAAATACTCCACGAGCGGGCGGAAAGATAGAGAAGAATCTACCTGGCAATGTATACATTCGTTTTTGTGTATCTGTATGACATTGGTATTCATTGTATAAGTTTTGCTATAGTGTAAAAATTATAGTTATCTATTTAATTACTAATTCATTGCAAAGATACGCAGTCATTAAAGCAATCTTCGTCTGCTGAACGTAATAGTTGGATATTCTATCAATAAATATGTTATACAAATTTAGTACCTAAAATTAAGCGAAACATAAGGATACCAGCCATCTGAGGAGTGTCCCATCACAAATCGTACAACCGCAAGTGATGCTGGCGCGAAATAAACGCCCCCTCCTACACCGTGGTGCCACATTGTCGATGCTTCGTCACGTTTCCATACCCTGCCAACATCATAAAATCCCAATAAGCCAATTTGTCCGGGTAAAACGTAACTTACCAGGTCGCCAAGTTTAGCCCTGAGTTCTAAATTGTTATAAAATGCGTGCTCGCCTGCAAACCTGAACTGGCGGTAACCAAGCAGGTTGCCTTGTCCGCCGAGATAAAGTGCCTGATAAAACGCAGGTTTACCGATGGTTACACCACCGCCAAAACGATCTGCCAGAATGAAATTTTTTCTGCCATCGAGATTTTTATACAAGGCAATGCTTCCTGTAAACTGTCCGTAAGAATTAGAATATTGGTTAACACCTTTATATCCTAAAACCTTAAAATCAATATAACTGCCCAAAGTTGGCAGCAGATCGTTATCGCGGGTATTATTGGTAAAATTGATAAATGCACCGGCAAACATTTTTTCGTTGCGAACGGTCAGCGAATCGGAAGAATGTAGCAGTGATGGATTCTCGATAAAACGCCCGTTGTTGTCTTCCTGATTGTATTTGTAGTATTGCCAGGTTGGACCAACACTAAAAGTAGATTTAGGACGGCGCCACCTGATGGCAGCATCCAGCTGGTAAAGATTGTAACGTGCACGGTAATACCTGATAACATCATCGCCATGATCATCAAAATGGGTTTCGTTGCCCAAACCAAAGAAATTCTGCGTATTGTTTGGCGCAAAAGCATCGGCTTTTACCACAATATCGCCTTTACCCAAGGCTTTTAACCACTCCCCTTTATAATTGAACTTAAAAGCACTGGTAGAGAATGAATGCAGGAAAGAAATGGTCTGCGAATTGCCGTAAGGCTGTTTTCTGAACGCGGGATTCGTTTGTTTGTAAATTAATCCCAATAAAATACCATCATCCTGGTTATAACCTGCATTTAACATCCAGAATCTTCTGCGGTACATATCTTTTGGAATGTAGCTGAAATTCGAAGTATCATTAGAAATTATTTTTCTGATCTTATCGGCATCATTGCCATTGTAAGTGGCTTTATCTTCCCTGCCATATAACCTAACCAAACCGTTGCTATTAGCAAAATCGTATACTTTATTGCCTTTGCCACCAATAATCCTGATCTTAATGTTCGAGTTTTTATTGTCCAACACTAAACTATCGTTACCGTTGTGCATGTACACCCTGATTTCTTTGGTTACTTTGGGATTGAATTTCCTGTCGAAGAGTTCTTCTTTAACATTCCCCTCTTTTGAAATTTTATTGATTTTAACCCGTAAGCCATGATCATCCGCATCGGTAATCCGGATCAGCTCGTTTTTATTCGTTACTTCGATATCAACAATCCTGTTAAAGAAGTGATAGTACTGGTTCATCAGTTTCGGCAAGGTGGCAATTCTGTTCCGCAGCTCTGCCAAAAGTGCATCATGATGCATTGAATAACTTGGCTCAGGCAGTTTTTTCAGTGCTTTTTCGAAAACAGCATCGTTGTAGTTTGCACAGAAATCTTTTACAATCTGATCAAATTCTTTTTCATCAATGTTGGCTGTCCAACGGCTGCTGATCTCTCTTCCTTCCCATAAAAACCAATTGATGTTCTGTATACCACGTTCGTAGCCCTGCATCATTGGTAATAAAGAGGATGATTGCGCATAACGCTGTAAGAGGCCGTCAGATCTGAAAAATACCTGGTCTCGGTCTCTCGGAACCGGAGTATAAATCAGGCCATCTTTGGTTTTGTTTGCTTTCCACCGCCATTGGTCTTCGTGCCTGTCCCAATCGCCCAGTAACACATCAAATGCCCTCGCCCTCACCCATGATGCGCCATCCAGCCTATTATCATTATCCTCGGTGAGTTTTCTATCCATTTTTGGAGAATTATCTGAATCACCGGTTGGTTCCCTTTCTTCAAATAAACAGAGGGTATTGGCAAAAACGGCCTCAAACTCGCCTAAATTATCGTCTGGAGACACCCAGCCGATAATCGGATTGCTGTGCGCAATTCCACCTGCATTAGCCAGATCTGGCACAACCAAAGCCGTAAACGGATGCTGTGCCGACATGTTATCTTTAATAACATCTTTAGCAAAGGTTTCGCGCAAGGCAGCAGGCAAAAGTACTTCGGGATATTTCTCTACACTGCGCAATACGTATTCTTTGCCATTTTTATCTTCCAAACGTAACGATCGCGATTGATTGCCGCCGCCACGCTGGGTTGCTTTTAGACCACCCATCATCTGGGAAATCCGCAGCACAGGTACTTTGGTCTTTTCTGCATATTCTTTACGGTAATTTTCGCCGAAAATAAAACGATGAAAACGGCCTACACTATCATATTCGGGTTTAATACGTATTACTATGCTATCAGCAGTGATCGGCTTATCCCTGTTTCGTAACGTTTTAGGAGTGGCTTCAAACTTTTTAATATAACTGTAAACACGTTTAACGCTGGTATCTGAATAAATGTAATACTCGTAGCGCATATCGTTATTTTTTAGCTGATCGGCTACGACATAACCTTGCTGCATTTCGTGAAACAGGGAGGTTTTGCCTTCCTTATTTGGCGATACTTTTGAACCAGAGCCACTAATGATCTGCAGTTGCTTGCCTTTAATCAATTGCAGCCCATGCTCGTGACCGGCAACGTAAGTTACATTTGGATAATCGCCAAACACGTCTGTTACAGATTTAATCATATCCTTATAGGCCGGATGGTTTAAATCTTCGGGACTTAACAAAGTAGAACGCAACAAGGGATAAACAGAGCCCAAAACCGGTAAAGGAATGTACAGGTTCTTGTTTAGCGAAGTAAGTGGAAAAACATGGTTTCTTAAATTAAAATAGCCCCCATGCGGACCGTAGCTCTGAAACGGATGGTGCGAAGCCAAAAGAATTACTTTATCCTTGTTTTCTTCTAGCAATTGCTCCATTTTTACCAGTACTTCATCTTTGGTACGGCAATCGCAATCGCCACTTGGATTGGATTTATTATAAGGAAAAAGCCACCATTCGCTATCGTAAGCAATAATAGCAAGTTTATCGGTAAGATTAATGGCTACGGGATCGGGGCATCCGTTATCGGGGATCAGTTTCAGCAGAGGGTCGTTCTGCGCCCTGAGGTAATCGCCCTGGGCCTTTATTTTGGCCAGTCCTTTTGGTCCGGATTTATCCCAATCATGGTTGCCTGGCAAAAAATAAACCGCAGCTCCCATTTTACGCATCGGCTCGAACTGTGAGCGTAAGATTTTTTTGGTTTCCTCTTCTTCCAAACTGCCTGGCAGCCCCATTCCCGTTGGATAAACGTTATCACCGAGGTAGAGTACGGTTGTTTTTTTTGGAAGAATCTGTTTTGCAGCATTTTTTAAATCCTGCATCTGGGCCTGATTCATTTCGCCTGCATCGCCAAAAAGAATTACGCGGTATTTTACATCATCCTGTGCAAAGGCAATGAAATTGATTAAAAATAAGATGGAAAAAAGGGTAAATCTTTTAATCATAGTGCGAGGTTTGTATAAAGATAGTTATTTTAAAATTTAGTTTCTTTCCTGATGATTTTTTCCATCACGCCGTCATCTGAATTTATGTACAAGTAGAAGTAGTATTTTCAATTGCCTTGTAGCTATTTCGTGGTCAGGTATCTATATAGCAAGAAAGATCCTGAAACAAATTCAGGATGATGATTATATGAAAGGGTTTTATTTAACCTTATTTCTTCAATTTAAACAACAAAATATTACCGGCTGCAAGTGTTCCACCTTCGTTTGAGATGTAAAGGTTGTTATCGCGGTCGAAAGCGATACCTTCTGGTTGGTTAAATAAATCCGGGTCTAACGAATGTGTTGCTTTAACTTTAAAATCGGCATCGGTAATCACCAAAAGTTTATTTACTGACGAAAGAATGTACCACTCGTTGGTTTTTGGGTTTTTAGCCAATGCAGACGGGCGGAACCTTGATTTTGAGCTTCCGGATACTTTTTCGATTGCTTTATGCGAAAGACTAAATTCTCCTGCTGCCGTTAATGAGGCATCATCAGCAACCTTAAAGCCATAAATACTGGAAGCTTTTGCCTTTGAATCGGGCTTGCTATCTTTAGTTAACACATAAATCATGCTTTTTTTCTCATCAGCTGCCAATCCTTCATACTCAGCTTTAGGTACCAGGCCCTTGGTTTTGGTTACATTAGTGGCTTCGGGTTTACCCAGTTCAGATATGGGGAAGGTGTGCAGTTCGCCGTTGCTTTTTAATACAATAAAATAATTTTTGATGATGGTTACATCTTCGTAATCTCCTTTGCCACCAAATTTGGTAAATTTTGACTCTTTATCGCCCAAACCTAAATGAAAAAGATCGCCATCTTCATCCTGAATGGCAAATACTTCTTTAGGATCGCCATTATGAAATACAATACCAGAAATTTCAAAAAGGTTATGTGGCATGTTGTATTTTACCGGATTGGCCAGATCATAAGGAAAGTCTGATTGTGCTGCTCCGTTTGTTGAAGATGCCGTGCTGGTTGAGTCGCTTTGTTTATCATTACGGTTACTGTTAACACAGGATACGTTTAAAAAAGCTGAAGCGATTAAAAGACCCGAGGCTAAAAAAGTTCTATTGTATTTCATATGGTAAAATTTTAATGTTTATGGGTCATGGCCTGCGCCTTTACAGACTACCAATAAGTAAATAAATCATGTGCAAATGAACTCACCTGATCATCATCCCGACAGGATGCTATTCTCATAGATTTCTCTCCCGAAGATTCGGGACCGTGCTTCAGTCGAAATGACGACCGCTTTGTGGAACTTCATTTGAAATGACGACCATATAGAAAGCACAGGCCATGGCATGCTTTATTTATTTTTCAATAATTCGTAAATATCATGCTGAGAGGAAACAAGAACCTCGCCAGTTTTAACAGGAATATTATTCATGTTTTCGTCAATATAAACCGCCTGTACATTATCGTGTTTCTGGATTTCGATAATGGTTATCATTTCCTGTTTAATCTGCTCATTATAAATGGGAAAACAGACTTCAATCCTGCGGTAGATATTCCGGTTCATCCAATCGGCCGACCCAAGGTACACATCATTTTTACCCAGATTATGAAAGATAAAAATACGTCCGTGTTCTAAATAACGATCAACAATGCGGGTAACCCTGATATTTTCGCTCATTCCTTTTACTCCTGGAACCAAACGGCAGATACTCCTTACAATCATATCGATCTTTACACCTGCCTGCGAAGCTTCATAAAGTTTATTGATCAGCACTTTCTCTTCGAGGTTATTCATTTTAATGGTAATGCCCGATGGTTTTCCTTGTTTTGCATGCTCGATCTCCCTATCAATCAGCTCCAGAAAAACCTCTTGCAGGTTAAACTGCGCAACCAATAAATGCTTGAATTTTATCAGATCAGCAGAAGTTGGTTTAACCCTCTTGGCAAGAAAAATAAAGAGCAGCTCTACTTCGCGGAGCATTTCCTTATTGGCGGTCATTAAAATATGATCGGTATAAAAGGCAGCGGTGCTTTCGTTAAAATTCCCGGTAGCAAACAAACCCGAATAGTGCATCCGGTCTCCCGTCTGTCTTTTTACCAGGGCCACTTTGGCATGAACTTTTAAAGCGGTAACACTATAAATGATATCAACGCCTACCTCTTTCATCTTCTTGGCCCACTTAATGTTATTGGCTTCATCAAAACGGGCTTTAAGCTCTACCAAAACGGTTACTTTTTTTCCGTTTTTTGCCGCACTGATCAATGCATTTACAATTTTCGAATCGCTGGCCACCCTGTAAAGTGTAATATAGATTTCCCTTACATCTTCATCAACTGCAGCTTCGTTAAAAAAGCGCAGTACACTGTCGTAACTTTGATAGGGCGTATGTACAATGATGTCGTTTTTATAAATGGCTTCGGTTAAAGATCCGTCAATAAGATCGGTATTGCAGAGTTTCGGCCAGTTCTGGTTGGATAGTTTCGGAGAATTAACCGGGAAAGCCATAAAATCTTTCAGGTTGTGGTACTGTCCGCCTTCTATCCTATTGGCCTTTTTAAGGTTGAATAATTTTTTAAGCAGCTCGAAAACATTTGCAGGTATACCTGGCTGATGAAGAAACCGCGTAGCCAGCCCGGAATCGCGTTTAAGCAACTGCTTTTCCAGCTGTTCTGATAAACTGCCAGAGTACTCATCTTTCAGGTCGATTTCGGCATCTCTCGTGATCTTGAAACTGTAACAGCCTGTAATTTCTACTCCATGGAAAACCCTATCGAGATGGAAACGGACAATATCGTCTAAAAAAACGATAAAGGTTTCTTCTCCCGTTTCCACTTTATAGAAACGCGGTAATTGATTGGAAGGGATATTTAAAACAACGGTTTCAGTTTCGCCGTTTTTCTTTAAAGTAATCAGAAAATAGAGTTCGTTATTGGAAGGGAAAAAGTTAGTATCCTGATTAATATAAACGGGCTGCAAAAAGGCCATCACCTGGCTAAGGAAATACCGGGTTACGCTTTTCCGGATTTCTTCGGGAAAGGACTGACCATAGATTAAATTGATCTTATTTTCTTTGAGTTGAGGAATTATATCCGATTTCAGCACTTTTCCATACCGCTGTTGCTGATCGGAAATGAGCTGATTGGCCGTATTCAATAAATTATCGTCGATCTTGATATCGTTATCTTCCTTGTTGCTTAATTTTTCTAGGGCAAGCAACACAGGCATCCTCACCCGGTAAAACTCATCGAGGTTGGAAGAAAATATCGATAAAAACTTAATCCTTTCTAAAAGCGGAACATTATTGCGTTCAGCTTCCATTAAAATGCGCTCGTTAAATTTTAACCAGCTTAAATCCCTGTTAAAAAAAAAGGTTTCTACTGTATGCTCCATTAAAGTTTACCGTAAGCAGCATAAGCAATTACAAATGCCAGTACTGCAGCAATTAAGCCAAACATGAAAATATTATAAGCCAGGCGGATCAATTTATATTTGCGGCCCAGCACTACACCTTGCGAATACACATCGGTAATGAGGGTTCCGTATAAAAAGTCTTTATCGTTCATTACCTTAATCATGCCTTCGGTATAACTTGGCAGGCTCATTTTATAAAAATTACCAAAAAACAAGAGGTTTACCTTTTTCTTGTCCATATCCTCTTGAGTAAATTCGCCTTTTGGAATGGATGGACGGGTTGATAAAATGGAAACCACTACACAGGTTAAACTTACCATCAGCAAAATAAAGGTTGGGATAATGAGGTTTCCATGGTCTTCGAGGCGCCTTAACAGCAAACTCACGATTAACGAAAGCATAATCGAGTTTACCGTAATGAGGATATGCGCCTTATTATCGGCCATATCGCTCAAACGTTGGTTATTGGCCGAAGTGATCCTGAACATGGTTTCGATACCCTTATCAGGCCTGTCGTCTTTGTCTTTCTTCTTCTTATCTTTCTCAATAATTACCGGCGCAAAACTTTTAGGTTCTTCGAGTTCGGTGCTGATTTCTTGCTGTGCAGTTAGCTTACTTTTCAGTTTTTCGATATTTTTCTGCTTTTGGTCGTTCAGTAACAGGTTGGCATAATCGGTATGGTAATGGTGCGATTCCATAAACTGGATATCTCTTTTGCGCCACTCGAGCTTACTGATGTCTTTTTTATAAATCAGCTCGTTTTCCTTATGCATGAGTTTCCCTTTTGCACGGAAATCAGGCAATCCCAGGTGAAAAAGATCTGCATCACAGATGATCCTGTCAATTTCATTTTTAGGTTTCTGTGGTATTTTTGTTGACAGTATGGCGTTCTTCACATTATCCTGAACTTCCTGATTGACTTTGTGTTTGGTTAAAAACCCACTAGCCAGTTCTGCGCCCTTCTCTTCATGGTTTAAGGCATCTTCAAAATAGCCGGTATCATGAAAATAGGCAGCAACAGTTACCGTGAAAAAATCCTGCTCATTAAGTTGATAGTGATTGGCAATCTGTTGTGCTGCGTTTACAACCTCCTGCGTATGCTCAAAATTATGATAAACCAACCGCGGATCGTTATGGGTTTGGAAGTAATTGCTAACATACTGTTCTACATCTTCCTGCAATTGTTTATAGTTCATGAACGTAAATATGGGGGTAATAATAAGTTATTTTTTGGAAAATGCATTTTCTTAAAATCTTTTTACACTGAAATTGTTTTGATTTTTTATCAATATAAAATTACTTAATTTTTTAAAAAGAATAAGGTATAATGATAGATGTTGGAAAATTAGTCTGAAAATCTGAGATACTTCGCTTGGGAAGAATTATGAATCAGTTACAAGCCCAAAGTTTTAGACCATAAGCCAATCACTTAACCAGGCATTTACCCGCTTTTTTAATCCCATTTTAATACTAGTATTAAAATTATGTCAGGCTTTAAAAAAAATAGCCCAATCTGCTTTTTCAATAGCTCAATCATTGTTTTTCTGCCATATATTTGCCACGCACATGATGAATTACCTGAGAAAAAAATTATGGAGAAACATTTTTGGCCTATTGGTGCTGGGTCTGCTTGCAACAAAATTCCTTACGTTCTCTCTCTCGATATTCTTATCTCCTGATCATGCCTATGCCATTGAAAAAAGTAGCGAAGAAAACAAAGGAAAGGAAGAGGAATCCTTTGATAAACTAAAGAAAAAAATGCTGATACTGGATTCATCTCCGGCAGCATGCTTAAATCCTTTTCTGGCTGATCAATCTCCGGTAAATAAATACACCTATCGCTTCAGATCGTGCAGCTTCCCTGCCAAGAATGTTCCTACCCCGCCTCCAGACACCTTTTCTTAACACTACAGAGTCAACATCGATAATGCTTTAAACATCCCTTCAGGTGTGTTAATGGAGATGCTACAGGCTTATAATTATTACCCATTGTCTACCAGTAAATTATTCCAAAATACTGAAGTATAGTTTATTTATCTGAATTAATATTAATGAAAAATCGTCATACTGCCGGCGCCCGTTCGCCATGGCAAAGGTTGGTGCTTATGCTTCACCTCGAACGCAAAACCATCAACTATATCTATGTTTATGCCATCCTGATTGGCTTAATCGGCCTTTCGCTTCCACTTGGAACGAGCGCCGTTTTTAACCTGCTCTCTAATGGAGCAATGTATAGCTCAACTTATATCCTTATTACCGTAATTCTGGTTGGTATTGTTGTTGGCGGTTTACTGCTTATCGGGCAATTAACGCTGGTCGAATTCCTGGAGCAGAAGATTTTCACAAAGGCTGCCCTCGAGTTTGCCTTCCGCTTGCCGAGAATTAAAAAGAAAGCGCTTGAGGGAGAAAACCCTACCGAGCTTGTTAACCGTTTTTTTGATATCCTCACCATACAAAAAGGCCTAACCAAACTACTGGTAGATATTGTTGCCGCAGCCGTACTTATATTTTTTAGCGTAATACTGCTTTCCTTCTACCACCCTGTTTTTATGGCCTTTGGAACATTTGTACTCATCGTAATCGTTTTGATCCTCATCTTATATTATCGCCGCGGTGTAGAAACGAGCATTGAAGAATCCGGCTATAAATACGAGGTGGTTGCTTACCTGGAGGAAATTGCTTCCGATCTGGATACCTACAGGCAGAGTGAGACCAAGAGAAAAGAGATTATTGAACAAACAGATAAAATTACGGCAAACTATATTCAATCGCGCAACGATCATTTCGGCGTTTTGAAAAAATTTTTCATCAGCGCAGTTGCTATGCGTACCATACTGATGGGTGCTTTGTTGCTTTTAGGTTCTTATTTTGTAGTAGAACGCCAGATGACTTTCGGGCAGTTTGTGGCGGCCGAGGTAATTATTGTGCAAATCAGCTATGCGATTGAAAAACTGATGACCAACCTGAATACGGTGTTTGACATGATTACCGGAAGCGAAAAACTTGCTGTAGTAACCGACCTGGAGTTGGAGGAAGGAGAAATGAACCATGGCTAATGCAGGAAACAATTTGGCTCAGCTTCAAAACTGGGAATCACTTTCGGAACATGCCAACCGTAAAATTATAAATGCAAAAGGTACAGAGAGGCTGGGCAGGATACTGCTGTTCATCATGGCATTTTTTGTGCTGTTGTTATTCCTTCCTTATCGCCAGACCATACCCGGGCGCGGAACTGTAACAGCGCTTAGGCCTGAAGACCGGCCGCAAACAGTACAGAACCAGATTGGTGGCCGCATTGAACATTGGGCAGTACGGGAAGGACAGGAAGTGAAAAAAGGCGATACCATACTCCTGATTTCGGAAACCAGCCAATCTTATTTTGACCCCGAACTCCCTGCACGCCTGAACGAACAGCTTGATGCCAAACGGGGCAGCGAAACCGCTGCTGTGCAGAAAATAGATGCCACCAAAGCGCAAATGAAAGCACTTACCGAAGGTTTGCATTTTCAAATGAAAGCAGCCGAAAACAAGGTGTTACAGGCTAAAAATTATGTAAGTATCGATAGCGCAGAACTATTGGCCGTGCAAAGATTTTATGAAACCACAAAAGTGCGGCTTGAAAGGTATGAAACGGGATACAAAAACGGGCTTTTTTCTCTTACTGATATTGAAACACGCCGGCTTAAACTGCAGGAAGATAATGCGAAAGTGATCAGCCAGCGGAATAAATTGAATAACTCCGTACAGAATTTATTAAATGCCAGAATCGAGCTCAATAACATCAGGGCAAAATACCAGGAATCAATGTCAAAAGCACAATCAGACATGAGCTCGGCCATATCCGGCAAGGCAAGTGCACAGGGAGACATTGCAAAATTACGCAACGATATTTCAAACCTCAGCATCAGGCGCGGGCTTTATGTTGTGAGGGCTCCTCAAAGTGGTTTTATCGTTAAAACCTTAAAGGCAGGTATTGGCGAGAACATCAAAGAAGGAGAATCGGTAGCCACCTTACAACCAAAATCGCCAATGGTTGCCGCCGAACTTTACGTAAGCGCAATGGATGTTCCTTTGATATTAGACACGAGTGATGTCCGCCTGCAATTTGAAGGATGGCCATCGGTACAGTTTTCAGGATGGCCATCGGTAGCGGTAGGTACTTTTGCAGGCAAAGTATTCTCCATTGACCGTACGAGCAGTACAGGAGGAAAATACCGCCTTTTGGTAAGTCAAACCAATCCGGTTCCTGCTAAAGATGAGCCCTGGCCAAATCAATTAAGACAAGGCTCCGGCGTTTACGGACGGATTATCCTCCGATCGGTACCCCTGTGGTATGAGATATGGCGCCAGTTAAATGGTTTTCCGCCAAGTTTGGATAAGGAACCTGAAACAAACACAAAAGACAAAAAATAGTTTAGCGGTTGTAAAATGAAAATGGCTTTTAAAATAATATCGGTAGCAGTCGTCTTAATACTCCTATCGGTTAAAATAAACTTCGCACAAAATCCTGTTGTAAAAAAAGGCATAGACAGCGGAAAAGTTTTCAGCCTTGAAGATCTGCAACAGATGGTTTTCAGGTATCACCCGGTGATGAAACAGGCTGCGCTGTTGAGCGAATCTGCAAGGGCGAAAGTATTACAGTCTTTAGGTTATTTTGATCCGACATTAAAAGCGGGGTTCAGCAGAAAATTATTTGGCGATACCGAATATTATAATAAATGGAACAGTGAACTAAAAATTCCGCTTTGGCTTGCCGGAGCGGATCTTAAACTAGGCTACGACCGCAACGTGGGCAACTACATCAACCTGGAAAACCGGACCGGACAGCAGGGTTTATCGGCTATTGGTTTAAGCATTCCATTAGGGCAGGGACTGATTATTGATGCCAGGAGAAGTACCCTCCGCCAATCTAAAATAATGGTTGAATATGCAGAGGCTGATCAGCTGAAACAGATCAATAGCGTTTGGTACGACATAGTGAAAGACTATTGGAACTGGTACTATGCCCACAAACAATTTATCCTGGTTAATGAAGGACTCGATTTGGCGCAACGCCGGTTCAAAGCGTTAAGTGCACAAACACTTATCGGCGACAAGCCCATAATCGATTCTGTTGAGGCCTACATCACCGTACAGGAGCGGATGATACAAAGGGAAAAAATAGCTATTGAACTTCAAAACGCAAGGCTAATCCTCTCTAACCACCTTTGGAATAACGAGGGCAATCCATTGGAACTCCCGCTTGAGGCTATACCACAAAATACAAGTTTGGCAGTGGGTAAGCCCAATCCCCTATTGTTAGACACCCTTTTGGGCCAGGCAGCCAATCAACATCCTGAACTTTTAAAACTGAAAAGCAAAGGTGAACAACTGGCCATCGAAAAAACTTACCGCCAGGAGTTGCTGAAGCCTAAACTGAACTTAATTGGTAACCTGATTTCTAACCGTACCGGTTTTAACAGCAATATACCCGGATATTACGATTTTAACTGGAGCAATTATAAGTTGGGTATTGAATTTGCTTTTCCGCTTTTTCTGCGGTCAGAGCGTGGTAAATTACGGGAGGTAAAAATCAAACAGCTGGAGCTTGATTACGACATTAAACAGTTTGGAAGAGAAATCAGGAACAATGTACTTGCCTCTTATAACGATCTCTCTGCCTATTCTGCACAGCTTGCTTTACAGGTAAAAAGCATCGAAAACCAGCAGACCCTTGTTAATGGCGAGAACCAGAAGTTTAGCCTGGGTGAAAGCACGCTTTTTTTAATCAACAGCAGGGAAACTAAACTGATTGATATGAAAATTAAGCAGGAAAGTATGATAGCCGGTTACCAGAAAACACTCGCAGAGCTATATTATAAGGCTGGAACGAGAGAAATAATGAATTAAACAATTCCTAATATAATTTAAATAGTAAAGGGGCTGTATCATATTTGTAATTTAACATTATTTGTTACATTAAAACTGGTCTGTACTGAGCTAACAAAGTGTCGAAACGCTTTTAAGATAAAGAGGTCCTTCGACAAGCTCAGGGTGACAATTTATAATTATAATATGATACAGCCTCTTTTAAATGGTGCACCCAACTGCTCGTTTTCAGCACCACTTATTGATTTTTAGTTTATATACTTAGCAACCACCTTTGCGTGGGGCATGCTCATAAATTACTTTCCCGTCACGCTCTGCATATTCGCCTGATATTATCGGATAGGCATATTTGGGCGCATATGAAACGTTATGGCTTTTTATAATTATCTTATCATTAACCTTCAGGCTATTCAGCTGCTGAAGTTCTTTGTCAAACCTCAGAATATAATCCTCACCATTAATTCTGGCCATTACCCCGAAACCTAACAATGAACCTGGCGGCAGAGAAAGGGAGGTTACAACAGCCTCCATATTGGTATAATCATTAATCTGCTTCCTTATTTTAGCAACACCGGCGTATACTTTTTTACCTGCCGGAGATGCTTCCCATTTTTTGAATTTGACACCATCAGGGCTTGCCTCCCATTTTTCCAATGCGGCTTTCCTTTCAGCAGTAGTGAGGGGCCTTGAGACTGGCTTTTTAAAAGCCTCTTTTTTAATTTCTCGGTTTGCAAATACCAGTCCGCTTACCACAACCAGTGGTAAGATCAGCGCATAAATTACTTTTTTCATCATTTTTTCATTTCATTTAAAGTTTGTACAACAAAATTACTTTGATGTTTTTCAGCGCAAGACATCCGGATTGTAAATAAAATTGTAAACTTTGTAAATAAAACATTTACAGGCTGCACCTTAGCCGGTATACCCTCACAGGTTATCAGATCAATTTTGTTTTCACAGACCTCCAATCATGGTCTTATTTTACTTGTTTGCATAATTTTTGATATAATGGTTCGATTTTTAAAACAATCCTTTATATTTATTGAAAATCCTTCAATCAAATAGATGAAAACAACGTTTACTTTAGTCTTATCTGCCATTGCGTTTATATTAATTTCGGCAACTACATACAACAAAACTTATCGGAGCAAGACTTTCAATTTTAACAACAGAAATAAAATCGACACGCCTGATCAGGATCGTTTCGTTAAGGTTACCCTTGCACAGGGTGAATTTACAGAGCCAACAGAAATGGCCATACTTCCTAATCTGGATATTTTGGTCGCACAGCGCAGAGGCGAAGTGCTGATCTATAAAAACCAGACCAAAAAAATTAAAGAAGCCGGTAAACTCGATGTTTATTTTAAAACCAATACTCCGGGTGTTAATGCTGAAGAAGGGTTATTGGGCATGGCCACCGACCCAAAATTTGCAGTTAATAAATATATTTACCTTTTCTATAGTCCGTTTGATAAATCGGTAAACCGGTTATCGAGGTTTAAGCTAGTAAACGATCAGGTTGTAAAAGAATCAGAAAAGATCATTCTCGAATTTTATTCGCAGCGCGAAATCTGCTGCCATACTGGTGGTTCGATAGCTTTTGGACCGGATAACCTGCTTTATGTTTCAACCGGTGATAACTCCACTCCTTTTGATGCGCCAAAGCAACAATATGTAAATAAAGGTTACGCACCTCTTGATAACAGAAAAGGTTTTGAACAATACGATGCCAGGAGATCGGCAGGGAATACCAACGATTTACGCGGGAAAATTTTAAGGATCAAAGTAAACGAAGATGGAACTTACAGCATTCCGGATGGTAATCTTTTCCCTAAAAATGATCCGAAGGCCAGGCCAGAAATTTATGTAATGGGTAATAGAAACCCTTATCGCATTTCTGTAGATCAAAAAAACAGTTTTTTATATTGGGGCGAAGTTGGTCCTGATGCCAGCAACGACGATGCTTTAAGAGGCCCAAGAGGTTATGATGAAGTAAACCAGGCCCGGAAAGCCGGTAATTATGGATGGCCATTGTTTATCGGCAATAACTTTCCTTATAAGGCCTACGATTTTACCAACGGCGCAAATGGCGATGCTTTTGATCCAGCAAAACCCATTAACAATTCGCCAAATAATACCGGCCTGGAGCAGCTTCCACCTGCACAACCGGCTTTTATCTGGTACCCTTATGGCGAGTCGTTAGAATTTCCACAGGTTGGTGCCGGCGGACGTACGGCAATGGCAGGCCCGGTATATTATGCCAGTGCAAATTCGCCCTACCCTGCTTACTACAACGGAAAATTGATTATTTATGAATGGGTACGTGGCTGGGTTAAGGCTGTAACCATGAACGATAAAGGCGACTACCAGAGCATGGAACCTTTTCTATCAAAAATTTCGCTGGCCGCCCCGATCGATATGGAATTAGGGCCAGATGGGAAATTGTACATTTTAGAATATGGCAAAGGCTGGTTCAGTAAAAATCCGGATGCCGCAATCTCAAGAATCGATTATTTAAAAGGAAACCGTCCGCCAAGAGTAGAGAAACTGGATATTGTTAAAACAAGCGGATTGCTTCCTTACAAAATGACCGCCAATGTGACCGCCGTAGATCCTGACGGCGATGCTTTAACTTACCTTTGGAGTTTAGGAAAAGGCATAACCAAAACCACTTCAAGTCCAACCTTACACTATACCTTTACTAAAGCTGGCGAATACCCGGTAAGTGTTACCGTTATGGATAAAAGTAAAGCTAGTGCAAAGAGCGCAGTAATACCCGTTGTTGCAGGAAATGAACATCCGAATGTAACGATCGATATAGCCGGAAATAAGAGTTTTTACTTCCCTGGTAAGCCGGTTGATTATAAGGTTCTGGTGAGCGATAAAAGCTCAAAAGTGAACAATAACCGCATTTACATTTCAAATACCTACACCGAAGGAACCGATATGGCCGGTGCACAATTGGGCCATCAGCAGGCCGCACAAACCATGATCGGCAAGGCATTGATGTTAAAAGCCGATTGCAGCACCTGCCATAAAGAATCAGCTGTTTCAATCGGTCCAGCTTTTGATAAGGTTGCGGTTAAATATAAAAATGATCCTAAAGCGGTTGATTACCTTGCTTCAAAAATAATTAAAGGTAGCCAGGGCGTGTGGGGTGAAGTTCCCATGCCTGCACATACTACCATGAAAGAAGCCGATGTAAAGAAAATTACCGAATGGATCATGACTTTGGGAAATAAAGAAGCCGTTAAAGCATCGTTACCAATTTCTGGTAAAATTGTTCCACCGGCCACCGCCGATAAAAAGAAATCGGTACTGGCTTTAAAAGCAACTTATACCGGTGCAGCTAAGGCAGGTTTAAAACCTTTAACTACCACAAAACTGATCAATCTGAAAAGTAATATCATTGATGCTGACGATATAAAAGATTTTGGAGGTTTTGAACGAAAAGATGTGTTTGGAGGCGAAAAACTGATTTTAAGCAAAGATAATGGCTGGATAGCGATCAAAAATATTGATCTGACCGGTATTTCAGGATTTGGTTTTTCTTTCCTAAACCTGGATCCGGCAAGTGATGGTGAAATAGAAGTCAGACTGGATGACGTTAAAGGTGTTATGATCGGAAAATCTACTTTCAGAAAAAGTATCCCCATTAATATGCTCTCGGATGGAAAATTCCATTCAATCTATTTTATTTTCAAAGAATTAAAAACCGGCAATAAAAAGAACCGGGCGATTATTCAATCGATAACGGTAGAACCTAAGTAGATTTAAATAAAAAAACGCAACCCGAAACCCCATCATTAAGGTTTCGGGTTTTTTATTGTAAAAATAATACTTTCCCATCTCCCATTAGCTTAGCAATAATATCTTTGCAGCAAATTCTGAATATTCATGCAAAACATTAAGAACATTATTTTCGATTACGGAAACGTTATATTTGATATCGACTTCAAAATAGCCCAGGCATCTTTTCAAAAACTGGGCATTACCGATATAGAAAATTTCTTCGCTCATAAAGGACATCATGCATTATTTGACGATTTTGAAACCGGAGCCATTTCTCCGGCTGAGTTCAGGGCAGGAATCAGGAAAGCAGCTGATAAACCCGAATTAACCGATCAGGAGATTGATGATGCCTGGAACAGCCTTTTAATTGGTACTATCCAGGAAAACCACGATTTACTGCTTGAGGTAAAAGAAAAATACCGAACTTTTTTGTTAAGCAACAACAACGAAATCCATTACGACTGGATCATTAATTATCTGAAAACGACTTTCAAAATCAATAATTATGATGCTTATTTTGAGAAAGCTTATTTCTCTCAGCACATGAAACTGCGTAAACCCAATACCGATATTTTTGAGCAGGTATTAAAAGAGAACAATCTAAACCCTGCAGAAACCTTGTTTATTGACGATAGCCCGCAACATATTGAAGGGGCGAAAAAATTAGGTTTAAATACCTTACTGATGACAGAAAAACCTGCTCAGTTAGGTCCATTTTTAAAAGCAAACGGAATTTTGTAAATTAGGGTATGACAGAAAAAAAGTATAAATCGCTTAAAGAGTTCTACCCTTTTTACCTGACAGAACACAGCAATACCACCTCCCGGATTCTGCATTTTATCGGAACCGGATTAGTGGTGCTGGCCTTTTTTGCGGGCTTTCTTTTTCACAACTGGCATTTCTTTCTGGCTATGCCCATATTGGGTTATGGTTTTGCCTGGGTTGGGCACTTTTTCTTTGAAAAAAATAAACCTGCTACATTTCAGTATCCAGGCTATAGCCTCGCAAGTGATTTTATACTGTTTTACGACCTGTTAACGGGCAAACAATCCTTTATTATCAAGAAGTAATTCTTAGCTGTTTTCACTCCCAAACTAAACCCGATAATTTCCTTTTTAACCGAAAGGGATTGCTACTGCCATCAGGGCTATTATCGAACAGTGGAAGATGAAAGATGGAAAACGGAAAGAGAAGATAGATGATGGAACTGGTCTGCGCTTATCAGCGTCATCTGCGGGAACACCAATTCAATTACTGCTTGATAGATGTTGACCACAAAGTAGCTACAAGGCAACTAAAATTACTACTTCTACTTGTAAAACAAGTTCAGCATGATTGAACGAAAAGATTATCCAAACGAAAAACAGTTGGCAATTTGAGGGAGCTTTATAAAAGAAAATCGTCCTTTAGAAAGGCAGCTGTAAAACCATATAAGACAGGTAAGTTACATATAAGCCCAATTTCTGATGTGTTCTTAAATGCCTTATATGGTGATATTAACCAGACAAAAAGCAACCTGGTGTCTTGGTGCCTTAGTGGTAAAAACCAACATTTAACAAACCATATAAGACAGATCAGTAATGTGTAAGCGCAAATCTGATATGCCCTTTGATGCCTTATAATCAACTAACCACAAAGCCACCAGGAAATAAAATATCATTTTTTACATATTTCAATAAAAAATTCGTCATCTCGACTGAAAGTGCCACTAAATGGAGAGAATTTATCAGATTTCCCGACTCTGTTTCACTCCGCTCGAAATGACGATCCAGATATTATTGTTAACTGAAAACCGGACTACAGTTTTCTTCTTTTTAATTCCCTTTCAATCAAGCCTAATTCGCGGCCGGTTTGTCCGGCAACTGATGTATTTTCCTGTGCTCTTCTGAACAAATAAGGCATTACGGCTTTAATTGGTCCGTAAGGCACGTATTTTGCCACATTATAAGCCGAATCCGCCAGATTAAAGCTTAAATTATCGCTCATACCCAACAGCTGGGCAAAATATACATGGGGATGATTGTGCGGAATATTCTTTTCCTCTAAAAGGTAAGTCAGTAAGCGGCTGCTATCTTCATTATGTGTTCCGGCAACAATTGCAATTTCTTCAATATGGTCTACACAGTAACGCAGAGATTCGTTGTAATCGCGATCAGAAGCTTCCTTATCAGGCTGAATTGGAGAAGGATAACCCATTTCGGCTGCGCGTTTACGTTCTTTTTCCATGTAAGCGCCACGAACCATTTTAACTCCCAGAATAAAACCATCGGCTTTAGCAATTAAATGATCAGCTTTCATATCAGCCAATTTATCATGGCGGTACATTTGGTAAGTATTATATACAATAATACGCTTACGGTTAAATTTACGCATCATATCCAAAGCCAGTTCGTCAATGGTATCCTGTATCCAGGTTTCTTCCGCATCGATCATAATCGGCACGTCCCTGTCGAAAGCCGTTTTACAGATCATTTCGCAGCGCTGTTTTACCTTTTCGTACTCAGCCTCTTCAGCAGCGGTTAAAGTTTCTTTGGCATCCAGTTTCTGCAGCAATGCAAAACGGCCTATTCCCGTTATTTTAAAAACGGTAATCGGAATTTTGGTATCGCCATCTGCACGGACAATGGTACGGATAATTTCGGCACAGGTTTCATCAAAAACATGCTCTTCTTCTTCCCCTTCAACCGAATAATCTAAAATGGTACCTACCCCTCCTTTATCCAGCTGCTCAATGGTTTTATTACACTCGGCAATGGTTTCGCCTCCGCAAAATTGCTGAAAAATAGTAGCTTTAATTGCGCCCTGGATAGGTAGCCCGATATTTAAGAAAAAGTTTGTAATGGCCGGACCAACTTTTGTGAGGAAATTATTGCCGATCATTTTAAAAAGCCAGTATGCTTTTTTCAGTTCCTGGTTGGTTTTTTGACGGAAAGCGATTTCCGTGTTATCAAAATTAGGTTGTTTATTGGGGACTAAATCCATTTTTTACTATATAAATAAGTCAGATTGGTGCAAAATTATAAAAAGCATTGGTTGTTAAAACTAAAAACCTCTAAATAATCGTATTTTTGCAGAAAATGATACAATTCAAATTAGAAGGCGAGTTTATTCCGCTAATCCAGCTGCTTAAAGCAACAGGTTTGGTTGGCACCGGGGGCGATGCACAGGCTGCCGTAACTGACGGTTTGGTAAAATGCAACGGAGAAGTAGAATTCCGCAAACGGTACAAAGTCAGGATTGGCGATATCATCACTTTTGAACAAGATAAAATCGAAGTAATTTAATGGAAACCTTAACGAGCGCAGGCCATTCGCTTTATTTCGAAAGCAATTTAGACGCCTTAAAAACACTTTTAGAAAGCAATAAGTACAGTAAAGTTTTTGTATTTGCTGACGAACATACGAGCGAAATCTGTTTACCACTTTTCCAGTCGTTTTTAGATGATTTCTCTGAATTCGACCTGATCGAAACTGCAGCAGGCGAAGAGAATAAAAATATCGATTTCTGTATCGGCATCTGGAAAACCCTGCTGGACTTTGAAGCCGACCGCAAAAGTCTGATGATCAATTTAGGCGGTGGTGTAATTACCGATATGGGTGGTTTTATCGCTTCGACCTATAAAAGGGGGATAGATTTCATCAATGTACCTACCACCCTGTTATCGCAGGTTGATGCCTCTGTAGGTGGTAAAACCGGTATTGATATCGACAATGTAAAAAACATGGTAGGCACCTTTACCCTGCCACAAATGGTTTTTATCGAAACGGCATTTTTAAAAACACTGCCGCAACGCGAACTTTTATCGGGCTTTGCCGAAATGATCAAACATGGTTTGATTTACGACAAACCTTATTACGAAAAGTTAAAAACCACCAATTACTTTACTCCGAGTGCGGAGGATATTTACCGTTCGGTAGAAATTAAAAATGAAGTGGTAACCATCGATCCGCATGAAAAAAACCTCCGCAAGATTTTAAACTTTGGCCATACCATTGGTCATGCTGTTGAAGGTTATTCACTGGCAAATGACGAAAAGCCATTAACACATGGTGAAGCTATTGCCATTGGTTTTATTTGCGAAGCGGCATTATCCATTAAAAACAGTACATTAACAAAAGAAGAACTGAACGACATTAGTAGTTATATTTTATCATT
Source organism: Sphingobacteriaceae bacterium (assembly GCA_017745075.1). Taxonomy (GTDB): domain Bacteria; phylum Bacteroidota; class Bacteroidia; order Sphingobacteriales; family Sphingobacteriaceae; genus Pedobacter. The sequence continues at coordinate 330,444 of JAGIAD010000001.1, forward strand.
ATATCCAAAATACCACATCAAAAAAGAAAGTTTCGATACGCTTTTGGAACTGATGCAGAGTGATAAAAAGAACGAAGACGGGAACATTCTTTTCTCACTTTTAGAAAGTACAGGCAAATGCACGTTTAACTGCCGTGTAAGCACTGCCGATATTTTAAGCAGTTTAGATTATTATAACAGTTTATAACATGAAATTTACCGGAAGTGATATTTCTGTCATCGGGCTTTTTGGTTTCGTTATCGTTTTAACCCTGGTTGAAATGTATTTCAGTTACCTGCACGACAGGAAATTATATACCAAACGCGATACCTGGACGAATATTTACCTGATGACAGCCGCTATTGTAATCAATTTGGCTACTAAAACAGGTACTTTTTTCTTATTACAATATTGCTACCAGTTCCGTTTGTTCCAGATTAGCAATGTCTGGATTTACTGGCTGGTATTAATTTTAGCTCAGGATTTCCTGTACTGGTTTTTGCATACCGTAGGCCATTATGTGCGTTTTTTCTGGGCCATGCACGTAACACACCACTCATCGGAACATTTTAACTTAACAACTGGTTTCCGTTCTACTGTTTTTGAACCTTTATACCGGGTATTCTTTTACCTTCCATTAGCTTTTATGGGTTTTACGGCAGTTGATATTCTTTTTGCCTACCTCGTTACCCAGATTTACGGTAACCTGGTACATACCCAATACAATATCAAATTCCCGAAATGGTACGAATATATTTTCGTAACTCCATCTCACCACCGGGTGCACCACGCCAGCAATGTACGTTACCTTGATAAAAACATGGGCATGGTTTTAATTCTGTGGGACAGGTGGTTTGGAACCTTTCAGGCCGAATTACCCGAAGATGAAATTAAATATGGCTTAACTACCCAACCTACTGATACTGGACCTGTAAACATTATTTTCCATGAGTTTATAGCCCTAACAGCAGATGTTAAAAAAGCACCAACCTTTATGGATAAAGTGAAATACATTTTCAATCCACCCGGATGGAGCCACGATGGTAGTACCAAAATTGCCAAAATTATGCAGCAGGAGCTACGCGATTCGGAAGCACTTGAAAAATCTAAAAAATTAAAATCAGAACAGCCCGAATTAAGTTCTGCAGTATAATAGCCCTATCAAATCTTACAGATTGATAAAGTCTGTAAGGTTTCTATACCCATCCTCAAAACAGTATAAAAACAAAAAAATTAAATTTTATTAAAAATATTTTCAATTTCTTATTGACAAATTAAATTTTGTTACTACATTTGGCTCAACAAAAAAAGAAATGCAAAATACTAACACATATTACTTTGGTTACTTTTACTATTTTAGTGAGAGCCGGGGCTAATATGCAAAAAGATATATAAAAAATATTAAATTGTATAAGAAAGTCCCGGCAAACAGCCGGGACTTTTTTGTTTTAACGCAAAAATGGAAACGACAAAACGTGTAGCAATTCAGGGTATCAAGGCATCTTTTCACGAAGAAGCCGCATACAAATTCTTCGGCAAGGAAATTGAAACTGTAGAGTGCAATTCTTTTAAAGAAACCTGCGACAAGCTTGAAAAAAATGAAGCTGATTTCGTGGTAATGGCCATAGAAAACTCCATTGCAGGAAGCTTATTGCCAAATTACACCTTGATTCGTGATTACGGTTTCTCGGTTGTTGGTGAGGTTTACTTACCTATCCAACTGCACTTAATGGCTTTGCCGGGTGTAAAATTCGAGGATATTAAAGTAGTCACCTCACACCCTATTGCCATCCGCCAGTGCATCGATTTCTTTTATGATTACCCGCACATTAAAATTGTGGAGAGCAACGATACCGCAGCCTGTGCAAAACGCATCCAGGAAGAAAAGTTAACTGATACAATGGCCATTGCAAACAGTTTAGCTGCAGAACTTTATGGCTTAAACATCCTGGAGCGCCGCGTAGAATCGAACAAGAAAAACTATACCCGTTTTCTCATCCTTAAAAAGGATAAAACCGACGAAGGAAAGAAAATAAACAAAGCTTCGATCTGTTTTCAGGTTGGACACAAAGCAGGCTCATTGGCAACCGTGTTGAACATTTTCGCCGAACAAGAGGTAAGCTTAACAAAAATACAATCTATGCCGGTGTTAGGTAAAAGAAATGAGTATTACTTTTACGTCGACCTGGAATGGCCAAGTACCGAAAAATACGATAAGGCAATCAGAAAAGCCTTAAAATATACATCGAACTTTAACATATTAGGAGAATATCAGAAGAACGATAAAGTTTAGATTGGTTAATTGTTTAAACTGAAAACTGGTTAACTGAACAGTTAACCGATTTAAACAATTAACCGATTAACCAAAAAGAACAATACAACAATTAAACAATCGAATTACAAAATATTATAATCACACCCCATCATCATGAAACTTAATTTAAACATTCAACCTTTAAACACCTGGTTAAACGTAAACAACGAGCCATTAATCATTTCCGGTCCTTGTAGTGCAGAAACTGAAGAGCAATTATTAACTACAGCGCACTTATTGGCCGCTACCGGTAAAGTATCGGTATTGAGAGCCGGTATCTGGAAACCACGTACCCGTCCGGGAGAATTCGAAGGTATCGGAAGTATCGGTTTAGAATGGTTAAAACGTGCTAAAGCCGAAACAGGTTTACCAACTGCAGTAGAGGTTGCAAATGCAAAACACGTTGAAGAGGCTTTGGCAGCTGGCGTAGATATCCTTTGGATTGGAGCACGCTCTACCGTAAATCCTTTCACCGTTCAGGAAATTGCCGATGCTTTAAAGGGACATGATGTTCCTGTATTGATTAAAAACCCTGTTAACCCTGATTTACAGTTATGGGTAGGTGCTATTGAGCGTATCAATGGTGCGGGTATCACTAAAATCGGTGCTATTCACCGCGGTTTCTCTTCATTCGAGAAAAGTTCTTTCCGTAACGAACCAATGTGGGAAATGGCTATTCAGTTAAAAACTTTATGTCCTGAACTTCCGATCATCAACGATCCAAGTCACATCTGTGGTAACCGCGAACTGATCCCTTACATTGCACAAAAAGCATTGGATTTAGATATGCAGGGATTAATGATCGAATCGCACGTTGATCCTTCAGTTGCCTGGACAGATGCCAAACAACAGGTTACCCCGGCCGCTCTGGCAGAATTGGTAGACCGTTTAACTGTTCGCGAACCAGAAGCACCAAACGAAGCATCTGCCGATAAATTGGCCGAATTGCGTAAACAGATAGATAAAATTGACGACATTTTATTACAAAAATTAGGTGAGCGTATGGCTATCGTAGAAAAAATCGGTGAATTTAAACGTGATAACCAGGTAACTATTTTACAGGTTAACCGCTGGGATGCCATCATTAAAAAGGGTCACGCTTTTGCAAAAGCTTTAAAATTAGATTTAGGCTTTACCGAGAAATTCTTAGAATTGATGCACGGTGAATCAATCCGCAAGCAGACTGAAATTATGAACGCAGGTAAAGCTGAAAAAGGCATTGCTGCAGAGCAACATAACGAAGTTAAAGCATAGGTAAGCTTAAAGCTCAAAGACTAAAGCTCAAAGCGGTTTCTAACATCGATGTCATCCTGAGCTTGTCGAAGGAATATGACGATTAACAATATATAATGGAGTGTCAGATGTTTCCATCTGGCACTTACATTTAAGAATAAAACAGAATAAAATGTCCAAAAACGCCTTAGTTTCTTTTAAAGGAACCAAGAATATTAATACGGAAATCCAATTAACAGGCTCTAAAAGCGAATGTAACAGGGCTTTAATCATCAGCGCTTTAAGCAAGAAACTGGTTAAAGTTGAAAACCTTTCGAATGCTGCAGATACAGTAACTTTAAATGGTATCCTGAATAAGTTGGGAGTTGAGAGTAGCGAGTTGGGAGAAAACTCCAAACCGAAAACTGCAAACTCCGAACTGGTTGACGTTGGACCTGCGGGTACAGCTATGCGTTTCCTATCGGCTTACCTTTCGGCAAAAAACGGAAATTTCCTGTTAACCGGAACGGAGCGGATGAAACAACGCCCTATCGGGATTTTGGCCGAAGCTTTAAAAACAATCGGTGCCGATATTTCTTATGCAGAAGCTGAAGGCTTCCCCCCATTGAATATTATTGGTCCGTTGGATCAAAAAACAGCCCAGGTAAAAATTAAGGGAGATGTCAGTAGCCAATATATTTCAGCTTTGCTGATGATTGCTCCTATCCTGCCTCAAGGTTTAACATTAGAAATCGAAGGTGAGCTTACTTCCAAACCTTATGTAGACATGACCTTAGATATGCTTGCAGAAGTTGGTATTGAGCATTCTTGGAATGGGAATTCAATAACGATAAAACCCCAAGCTTTTAAGCCGGGAACTTTGGTTGTTGAACCCGACTGGAGTGCGGCATCTTACTGGTACAGCATTGCAGCTTTGGCCGATGAAGCCGAAATTGCTTTACCTGCTTTAAAGCAGAAAAGCCTTCAGGGCGATAGCCAGATCAAAAATATTATGAAGATTTTTGGCATTGCAACCAGTAAAACCGATAAAGGAATTGCCATTAGCAATCTGGGACTTACTTTAGACACCAAAGAAGTTTTAGACTTAAAAACCTGTCCTGATTTAGCACAAACCATTATCGTTATTGCAGCTGCTTTGGGTAAAAACATGGCATTTACAGGTTTGGAAACCCTAAAAATCAAAGAAACCGACCGTATTGCAGCCCTTCAGAACGAATTGGCTAAAATAGGCGTTACTTTAACCGAAAATAACCTGGTTTATACTTTAAATACAGATAACCTTCATTTTCCGGATAAAATTACCATTGCAACCTACGAGGACCACCGTATGGCCATGGCCTTTGCTCCACTTGCACTACTCATTAATGAAGTTGAAATTGAAGAAATGCAGGTAGTAGAAAAATCATATCCTTTTTATTGGGAAGATCTGAAAAAAGCTGGGTTTAATGTTAGTATCAAGTAGCGGGAAGAAAGTATCAAGACTAAGTATCAAGAACCAAGTATCAAGTATCAAGTATTAAGTATTAAGTATCAAGATTGGGTATTAAAATCCATTCAATCATTTAATCAATCTATAATTCAATCACTAAATAATGGCAGGCAACTCATTCGGACAACTATTTCGCATCACAACGTTTGGCGAATCTCATGGCGTAGCCATTGGAGTAATTATTGATGGCTGTCCGGCGCAACTGGATATCGATATGGATTTTATCCAATCAGAACTGGATAAACGCAAACCAGGTCAGTCTAAAATTACTACGCAGCGAAAAGAAAGCGATACCGTACAGATTTTATCTGGTATTTTCGAGGGAAAAAGTACGGGTACTCCCATTGCACTTTTAATCCCGAATGAGGATCAGCGCTCAAAAGACTACGGCCATAACATTGATGTTTACCGTCCAAGCCATGCCGATTATGTTTACGATGCAAAATACGGCATCCGCGATCACCGTGGTGGCGGACGTTCTTCTGCCCGCGAAACGGCAGCCCGTGTAGCCGCAGGTGCCATTGCAAAACTGTTTTTAAAACAACAGGATATAGAAATTTTTGCCCATGTAACCTCAGTAGGTACCATTGAAGCGCCAAATTTAGAAAGCAATGATCTATCGTCGCTTTTGGCCATCAGGGAAGAAAATATTGTTCGCTGTGCCGATCCTGCTACAGCCCACGAAATGATCGAATTTATCGATTCGGTAAGAAAAGACGGCGATACGGTTGGTGGGAAGATCAGTTGCGTGATAAAAGGTTGTCCGGCTGGTTTAGGTGAGCCAGTTTTTGATAAATTACATGCCGATTTAGGTAAAGCCATGCTGAGTATCAATGCCGTTCATGGTTTCGAATACGGCTCTGGTTTTGCTGGAAGCGAATTACGCGGATCACAGCATAACGATATCCCTCAGCCAAAAGCTGCCGATTCAAAAGTATTTAAAACCACAACCAATTATGCCGGCGGTATTCTGGGGGGCATTTCTAACGGAATGGATATTACCTTCAAAGTAGCCTTTAAGCCTGTAGCCACCATTATGCACAACCAGCAAACCATTAACGCAGCCGGAGAAGCTTCAGAAATTAAAGGAAAAGGCAGGCATGATCCGTGTGTGGTACCAAGGGCCGTGGTTATTGTTGAAGCAATGGCTGCACTGGTTCTTGCTGATCAGTTTTTAAGAAATAAAGCAAGTGTAGTTTAATTATGAAACTTATTACCATCCTGCTTTTATTGATCAGCATGAATACTTTTGCTCAAAGTTATGCCGATCAGATTGCTAAACACCGTGAGGCTTATAAAGAAGATTTCATTAAAGACAGCCATTCGCCATTAAAGAAAAATGATCTGCAGAATCTTCATTTTTATGAGGCCGACAGCATTTATAAAGTATCAGCAACAGTAGAATTGTTAAAGAATGAAAAAGTGTTTAAAATGCCAACCTTTAACGGCAGCAGCAGCGATTATTACCGCTATGCACACATCAACTTCAGTTTAAAGGGAAAAGCGATACAGATGACGCTGTACCGAAGCGTTGCTTTATCGACCAATCCCATCTATAAAGACCACTTATTTTTGCCTTTTACGGATGAAACCAACAATAAGGAAACTTATGGAGGTGGCCGTTATATTGACCTGGATGCGAAAAAAATCAACAACAGCCATATAGAAATCGATTTTAACAAAGCTTATAACCCCTACTGCGCCTATAGCGATGGCTACCGTTGTCCGGTACCTCCTGAAGAAAACGATTTACAACTGGCCATAAAAGCGGGCGAAAAACTATACACCGGTGAAAAGAAACACCGTGAATAAAAGCCGGTATTATTTTTATCTATAAAAAGATGGCGGGACTGTTTTATATCCCGCTTTTTAATGTAAATTCACAAACATTAAGTAAAAATAAGTATTCTCTAAACAAATCGCTTAATCCATTTCTAAATGATGTATAACTGTTTAATTGTTGATGATAATGAAATTGAAAGGGATGCTATAGAAATGCACCTAAAAAGAATCCCATCATTAAACATCATCGCTACTTGTGGTAACGGCATAGAAGCTGCTCAAATTTTAACTACTACTGCTGTAGATATCGTGTATTCTGATATTGATATGCCAGAACTTTCGGGGGTTGATTTATTAAAGAGCCTTAAAAAACAGCCATTATTTATCTTTATCACTTCATTTAGTGAATATGCTGCAGAAAGTTTTAACCTTGATGCCCTTGATTTTATTGTTAAGCCAGCCACTTTCGAGCGTATATTAAAAGCAACCAATAAAGCAATTGAATATATTGAATTAAGGAAACTGGTAGATAAACTTCCTGTCGAAAACTTAAATCAAGACAATAAAGAAGAAGATGACTATTTCTTTTTCAGAGAAACCAAGGGGATAACCAAACTGAAATACAGCGATGTAATTTATATCGAAAGCATGGGCGATTTTTCAAAGCTGTTTACCCGTAACGATAAGCATGTTATTTTAGTAAGCCTAAAAAATTTAGAAAAACAATTGCCTTCCAAAATTTTCACAAGGGTACACAAACAGTATATCATTAATATCAACCACATTGTAACCTTAACCAATCATGAGGTTCATCTAACGCATAACTTTCTGGTTCCGATAAGTGCTTCCAACCGGCAGGAATTATTGGAAAAATCGATCGACAAGAAAATCCTGTCGAGATTTTTAAAATAAGGCTATTTCTTTAAAACCATTTTAAAACAAGTTCCGCCTGCAGGATTAATAGCCGCGCTGATTTTACCATCCATTAGGCTTATAAAGGTTCTGCAGAGCAATAAACCTAAACCGGTACCTTTTTCTTTATTGGTACCCAGGGTACTCACGCCAATGCCCAGATAGCCTGGTTTATTAAAATGCTCAACCTGTTGCGGGGTTAAACCTATACCGGTATCAGAAATTTTAATTTCCAGCCCATTATCATCAGGAATAGCATTAACAGCAATAGTACCACCATCAGGGGTAAATTTAACAGCATTACTGATGAGGTTTCTTACAATAAGTGTGAACATGTTCGAATCTGCTTTGCAAAATGTTTTGGCCGGCACAAAATTCTGAATAACCAAGCCCTTCTGATGGGCACTATCGCTCAAAGAAAGAATAACTTCATTAATCAGGTCATGAACATCCAATGATTCTAAATACGGGTTAAACCCCTGCATCTGGCTGGCTGCCCAATTGAGGAGGTTTTCCATCATTGTTGAGGTGTAAGTGAGATTATTTTTTAGTGAGGCTGCATACCTGTTTAACCGTTCCTGCTCTATATTGCCACCTTCCAACAGCTGCATAAAAGAGATCAGCGAATTCACAGGTGTACGCATGTCATGGCTCACCACACTAAAAATGCGGTCTTTAACCTTACTTAACTGCTCTAATTCACGTTTTTGGGTATTGATAATCCTGTTCAGCCTTGCTGTTTTCAGCTGGTTAAAAAACGTAACCACAGCAATAATCAGGATAAGTGTAGCGGCAATGGTAAGAAATAATTTTATGCGTTCATCAAATTTAATCTGCTGTACCTGTTTACTGATCTGTTTATCCTTTAATCCAGCGGCTAGCTGTGCCTCAAATTTAGCATTGGCAAATTTGCTATCCTGGGCCAAACGCTGGATATCAAGATCGGCCTTTGCCTTTTGAAAGGTTAGCAGGTCTAATGCTTTTTCTTTATCACTCAACGCCAATTGCTGCTTTTTTAGTTTAAGTTCTTGCTGTTGTCGTTTTAATTCCGCTTCAGTCAGTTTCTGCTTCAACAGATAATCGCGTTCCTTAATACCGAAATCGAGCTGCATCTGTCTCCTGGTAATTTCCTTTTCCTTTTCCTGGTCGAAAATCTGATCTTTCGCAGCAATATACTGCCTGTAGTAAGCTAATGATCTGTTATAGTCTTTCTGTTTTTCATACACTGTGCTAAGTCCTAAAGCAGCTTGCTTTTCAATATCCAACAACCTGTTTTCCTGTGCAATTTTCAGACTGGTACTGAGCAGTGTTATTGCATTATCAAAATCATTTTCTTTTTGGTAAAAATTCCCTAAAGAATATAAGCTTGAGGCATAGGCTTCTTTATCATCTCCCTGTTTATTTAACTCGACCGATTTTTGATACGATTTTAGTGCCACTTCCTTTTGCCCTATCGAACTGTACACGTTGGCAAGATCACGTTTAAGGCTAGCCACTAATCCTATATCACCAATAGCTTCTGATACTTTCAGCGATTTGTTGTAATAGGTAAGTGCCAGTTTTATTTTTTGGCCGGGCATGACGTTCATTTCCGACAATTCACGATCTGAAGCCTCAAAATAGTTGTCTCCGATTAAACCGTAAATAACTGCTACACCTCTTGTATTTTCGCCCGCTTTGGAAAACACTTTTAATGCCATATTCATATAAACCAGTGCCTGGCTCTGGTTACCCAAGCGCTGATAAATGGTAGAAATGTTGGTATAACAACTCGCCATATCGCTTTCATTACCCATTTTTTCGTAAATCGCTATAGCCTTTTGGTTAACTTCTAAAGATTTGGCATAATCCGGAATGCTACCATATAAGGCACCCAGATTAAGATAAGTGCCAGCCAGCATATCCAAATTTCCTATGGAAGAAAATTCAGCAACTGCTTTGTAGTAATTCTCCTCTGCCTTTTGATAATCAGATCTTCCATGATACATTAAACCCCTCCGGTAATAGGCCATTGCTGAGAATTTTTTTAGATTTTTCTCATGTGCAAGCTGAATGGTTTTATCTACGTATTCTTCCGCCTTTTCTACATTTTTCATCCTCATGTATTGGCGGAAAACTTCCGTTAATATTTTGATTTTGGTGGAGTCTGATCGTAAATTCTTTTGGTTTAAACTTAAAAGGCTATCCAATTTTTTCTGCGGTGCACTCACCTGGCTAAAACCGGCCAAACCTAAAAATAAGAAAAACAGAAAGAGCATGCTTTTTTTAGAAAAACACGCCTTAATAACGAACACGGCATTTACAAGATCGCGTTTCATGATCAAATCAATGATTTGTCTGCACTAAAACATAAAAAATCTTGAAAATGACAGCGTTTTATATCCGGGTTAAGATAAAACATACTGAAATAACAAAATAGAGTTTGGTCTCTAAAAGTAATTAAAAAACCGCTCAACAGGTAACCATTTTTTTACATTTTTCATCAAGTTCTTGATTACTTAAGCAAAAACAAAAAGGAAAACAATGATAACTCTTTATGTTACAGCAGAATCATACCTTACATCCTGCCAGTCATTTATAGAAAAAGTGACGGATATTTAGTTGGATTTGCATCGTGCATCATTTGGTAAACGGCTTCAATTACGTCATCTACCGATGGTTTACTAAAATAATCGCCATCTGACCCAAACGGCGGACGGTGTGCTTTGGCCGATAACGTTTTTGGCTGTCCATCCAGGTGAAAGTAACCTTTTTGCTCTTCGAGTATTTTTTGCAGAATATAGGCCGAAGCGCCTCCCGGAACATCCTCATCAACTACCAGTAATTTATTGGTTTTTGAAAGAGATTTCACACAAACCTGATCAATATCAAAAGGTAAAAGAGTTTGAGGATCTATTATTTCAACCGAAATACCTAAAAGCGCCAGTTCTTCTGCAGCTTCCTGAACAATTCTTAATGACGAGCCGTAAGAAACCACCGTAATATCGGTTCCTTCTTCCAAAATCTCCGCTTTTCCTAAAGGAACAGTAAAATCGCCAACGTTCGATGGTAATTTTTCTTTTAAGCGGTAACCATTTAAGCATTCAATTACTACAGCAGGTTCATCTGCCCTGAACAGCGTGTTGTACATCCCGGCAGCCTGGGTCATGTTACGCGGCACACAGAGGTGCATGCCCCTTAAAGAGCTTAACAGCATGGCAATAGGAGAACCGGAGTGCCAGATGCCTTCGAGCCTGTGGCCACGGGTGCGCACAATTACAGGGGCTTTCTGAATGCCTTTGGTACGGTACGAAAGCGACGCCAGATCATCGCTCAATACGTTTAAGGCAAATATTAAATAATCTAAATATTGTATTTCGGCAATTGGTTTTAAACCACGCAGTGCCAGGCCTATGCCCTGCCCCATTATGGTCATTTCCCTGATTCCGGTATCAGTAATTCTTAACTCGCCATATTTTGCCTGTAAACCTGCAAAACCCTGGTTTACATCACCAATATTTCCTAAATCTTCTCCAAATGCTACCAAGCGTGGATCGCGGGCAAAGTTTTCGTTAAAGCAGGCGTTAAGCACTTCCCTACCATCGATCATTTTCGTTTGCTCATCGTATACAGCATTAACCACCTCAATCATGTCCGGACTTTCTTTACCGTCGGTATGCAGTTTAGAATTATAACGGTCGTGATTAAGCTTGGCCTGTTGTTTATACCAGGCCAATAGTTCGTTACGCTCCGGAGAGTTAAAACCGGCCGATAAACGTATGGCTTTTCGCGCAGCAGTAAATACTTCGCGGCGTTGGGCATCGGCAGTAGCAGCCAGACTTGCCGCAATTTTAGCCAGTTCGGGTTGATGTTTGGCTATGCCATTAACCAAATCGACCACCTGTTTTTGCTCAGGTTTAATACTGTCTAAAAACTCGTTCCAGGCTTCTTTTTGCTCATTACGCACAAAAGCTTTTGCTTCTTTTTCAATGTCTGCAATTTCTTCTTCGGTTGCTAGGGCCGAATCGAGCATCCAGCTGCGCATCTTCAGGATACAATCGTACTCGTTTTCCCATGCCAAACGATCTTTTGATTTATACCTTTCGTGCGAACCGGAGGTAGAATGCCCCAAAGGTTGCGTAAGTTCAGTAACGTGAATTAAAACGGGTACATGTTCTTCCCTGCAAACATGTATTGCTTTTTCATACACCTCGCATAAAGCCGGGTAATCCCAACCTTTTACTTTATAAATTTCATATCCTGGTTGATCTGAATCGCGCTGAAAACCTTTCAGCACTTCAGAAATGTCTTCTTTTGTGGTTTGATATTTTGCAGGAACCGAAATGCCATAAGCATCATCCCAGATAGAAATGGCCATAGGTACCTGTAAAACACCTGCAGCATTAATGGCCTCAAAAAATACACCTTCAGAAGTAGATGCATTGCCAATGGTGCCAAAGGCAACTTCGTTTCCGTTAACCGAAAAATGTTTTAAATAATCGAGTTCCTTATTTTGCCTGAATAATTTTGAAGCATAAGCTAAACCAACCAAACGGGCCATCTGGCCACCTGTTGGGGAAATATCTGACGAACAATTTTTGATCTGCGTTAAATCGTTCCAGCTTCCATCTTCATTAATTGATTTTGTTGCAAAATGGCAGTTCATTTGCCTTCCGCCCGAAAACGGGTCAGCTCCGTAAGTGGTATTGGCATAAAGCTGTGCAAAGAATTCTTTAATGGTAGAAATGCCTGTTGCAAAGGCAAAAGTCTGATCGCGGTAATAACCTGAACGCCAATCGCCGTTTTTAAAAGCTTTGGCCATAGCCAATTGGGGCACTTCTTTCCCATCGCCGAAAATACCAAATTTAGCCTTCCCTGTTAATACTTCTTTACGGCCCAAAATACTGGCCTGCCTGCTTTCAAAGGCAATTCTATAGTCGTTTTTTACGATAGATTTAAAATCGTTAAAACTAAGTTCGGAAGCATCAATAGTGTTGGTCATCAATTTTTCATTCGGCATAGTAATCAAAGATTGGTTGCGGCAAATATATACAAAATTAAAAGTTTGCCTTTATCCTCCATTGTAAAATTATATATGGATATGCAAAATATATTTGGAATAGTTTTTGTTTTAGTATGAAATCATTAAATTTGTTTTAGAATTATAAAAAATAAATCACAACCGCATAACATGAAAAAGATCTTAGTATTATTCGCTTTTATTTTGGGTTTGGGTGTTGCCGCAAATGCGCAGACTAAACCTGCAGAGTTTAAATTTGAGTCGGAAACCCACGATTTTGGTAAAATTGTTTTAAACAAACCAGTAACTTACGATTTCAAATACACCAACATTGGTGAAGAGCCATTAATTATTACCAAAGCTGAAGCAAGCTGTGGATGTACAGTGCCTAAATATACTTCTACTCCATTGAAAAAAGGCGAAACCGGTGTAATTTCGGTAACATTCAATGCCGCTGCCGGTCCATCAACTTTTTCTAAAGCCATTACCATTACCTCAAATGCAAAAACGCCGATTAAGGTGCTTTACATTAAAGGTGAAACGGTTGCCGCAGCTTCGAAATAATTTTTTAAACGATATTATTTAAAAAGTCCCGATTTTCATCGGGACTTTTTTACTTTTGTGCCATGCCAAAAATTTCACAAAAAGGCGTGCAGATGCCTGCATCGCCCATTAGAAAGTTAACTCCATTTGCTGATCAAGCTAAAAAAGAAGGTAAAAAGGTTTACCATTTAAATATTGGCCAGCCCGATATTGAAACTCCCGAAGGGATGTTAAATGCCATTAAAAACATTGATTTTAATGTTTGGGCTTACACACCGTCAGAAGGAACCCTCGCCTACCGCTTAAAACTTACCGAATACTATAATAAACTGGGTTACAATATCAGTCCAGAAAACATACTGGTAACAGTTGGTGGTTCTGAGGCCATTACCATTGCCATGCAGACCTGCATAAATGAGGGCGATGAAATTATCATTCCGGAACCTTTTTATGCCAATTACAATGGTTTTGCCTGCATGAGCAACGTAGTGGTAAAACCTATCCTTTCGTACATTGAAAATGGATTTGCGTTACCGCCGATTGCTGAATTTGAAAAATTGATTACCGAAAAAACCAAGGCAATCATCATCTGTAACCCGAACAACCCTACCGGTTACTTATACTCGAGAGAAGAGTTAGAAGCATTAAAGACACTTTGTGTTAAATACGACCTGTTTTTATTCTCAGATGAAGCTTATCGCGAATTCTGTTATGATGGAAGGGAATTTATCTCACCCATGCATTTAGATGGTTTGGATGAAAATGTAGTAATTATGGATACGGTTTCTAAACGTTACAGCGCTTGCGGTGCACGTTTAGGCTGTTTAATTACCAAAAACAAAGAAGTTATTGCCTCTGGATTAAAATTTGCACAGGCCAGGTTAAGCCCGGGCATGGTAGAACAGATTGCCGGTGCCGCCGCTGTTGATACTCCAGACAGTTACTTTGAAAAGGTAAATACCGAATATACGCTACGCCGCGATACTTTAGTTAAGCGCTTAAACAACATTGAGGGTGTTTATTGTCCAAATCCTGGCGGCGCATTTTACGTGGTGGCCAAATTCCCGATTGATGATGCTGATAAATTCTGCCAGTGGATTTTAGAAAAATTTAGTCATAATAACCAGACGGTGATGATGGCACCTGCTACAGGCTTCTACTCTACTGCAGGTTCGGGTAAAAATGAAGTGCGTATGGCCTACGTTTTAAATACAGAAGATTTAAATGCAGCCATGGATTGCCTGGAAATCGCCTTACAGCAATATCCCGGACGCGTAGTTTAATTGTTAAAACTGTTTAAACTGGTTAATTGTTGTTATTACAAAAACAGTTAACCGGTTTAAACAATTAACCAGTTTACCAATAATTTTGTATATTTGTAGTCCAGTTTTGCAATTGATAATTGATAATTGATAATTGATAATTGATAATTGATAATTGATAATTGCAAAATTGTAATACCGGGGCCGTTCTTGGATTTGACAGGGTGGCGAAGGTTATGTTAGCATGCAGTGCGTTGTTCGGAGAGCACTTAAAGTGAACGATCACATTTTAATTGGCGAAAATACTTACGCCTTAGCTGCCTAGTTTAGAACTACGCTTAGCTTTTGTCCCTCTAACTGCTGCATTGTTGGGTTAGAACCTGGGGCATCGAAACAACAAAGCTGGCTTTAAGGAGATACGACTTAAAGTGAGATCAAGTATCTAAGGATTTAAATAAGGTCGGTTTTCAGCCCGTTTATTTCCCGAAAATCAATTGAAAAATAAGCATGTAGAAGGTATAATTTATCTCACAACTGGACAAGGGTTCGACTCCCTTCGGCTCCACAAATTTTTATTAAAAGCTGCGAAATTTCCACGATTTTCCGCAGCTTTTTTCTTTCCCGTATAATGCGTTTATAGATTACATCGCATATTTAGAAAGCTGTGAAATTCAAAAATTCTAGTTAAGTTAATCCTTAAATGAAAAGTGGGGCCAAATGATGTTATTGCAATTACTTTAAATTCTCTCCATCCTTAAAATGTAACCTTCTAAATACAAGGCCAGATAGTATGGTCAAAATGCCCACTACAAGAAAGGTGTACCTGAATGCATTGTGGATATCATCATGTATGAGCTTTACATCCCCTCGAAATAACTTCAGGACAATCAGTCCGAAGGCAACGCCAAACCCGATTGCAAGCTGCTGATTTACAGATATCAGAGAATTGCCACTACTGGTATGATATTCACGCAGATCGGCAATTGAAATGGTGTTCATGGCGGTAAATTGAATGGAATTAAAAAAGCCCATGATCGCAATGATTGGTACATAATAATAGATGGACGAACTAATTGCAGGTATAGCCATCGTACAGATTAAGCTCCCTATTATAAAAGTATTGGCCATCAACGTTGTTCTGTAACCAAACCTATTCAAAATTTTTATGACCTGAGATTTTGCAATAATAGCAGTTAGTGCCATGGGGGCTATAATCCAGCCCGAAACTACTGCAGATCTACCGTAGGCGATCTGAATCATCATGGGGAGCAATAAAGGTATTGCGCTGATGCCTAAGCGGGTAACAAGATTACCAAGTATACCCACCCTAAATGTTCTTACCTTAAATAAGTTCAATGGGAAAATAGGATTATTGTCTGTTGCAGCATGCCGGTAATAAAAATAAAGCATTAACACACCAAGTGATAAAATAGCCAGGGCAGGTGTAGTATAAACAACATCTCCCAGGAGTTCGAGAGAAATGGAGAGAAATAATGATGCAGCAGCAAAAATTAAAAAGCCCCGTAAGTCAAAGTCAATCACATCAGACCGGTAATCGGGCATATATCGCAAGCTGAGTACAATTCCCAAAACTCCCATCGGTATATTAATCAAAAATATCCAGTGCCAGGATAGATAATCTACCATATATCCCCCAACAAGCGGACCTAAAACAGGACCGATGAGTGCAGGTATAATCGCAAAATTCATGGCTTTCAATAAATCTTTCTTTGGAAAACTCTTAACCAGCGCTAGTTTTCCAACCGGTGTCATCAGACTTCCACCTACTCCCTGTATTATTCTTGAAATTACCAGTTGAGTTAGATTTCCGGAGAGCGAACAAAAAAGTGACCCTGCGCTGAAAAGTACCAAAGAAATAATAAACACTTTCTTTGTACCAAATTTATCGGAGAGAAAACCACTCACCGGCATAAAAACAGCCAGTGTTAATACATAGCCAATAATGGCATTCTGCATATTCAACGGAGATTGATGGAGATCCTTTGCAATGGCCGGCAGCGATGTGTTGAGTATGGTCGAATCGAGCATCTGCATAAAAATTGCTGTACCCAGTATCATTGGCAATACGCGTCTTGTAGCTTCTATATTTTTCAATTGTAAATTTTGTGGCATAGCTAAATTTTGTGTCTGCGCTGATGAAATATAACTAACCTTCTTTGTTTTTTAGTTTCCAAATTTATCTTATGCACCGCCTCACATTAAATGGGGTTCAATAGATAAGTTATATCAACCTGTCGAAAATTGAATTTTTATCAAAAATAGAAACTATTCTTACGCTCTCCCATGAAGTTAGTATAATTATTCTACTGTTAATAACTGAGTAGGCAAAAATCAAAAAATTTAATTCAATTCTTTTGTTTATCACTTCCCTATCTTTTAATAAGAATTTGCATTCAAAAAAACAGATTTGAGCTTTCGGTTTACCAAAATCAAAAAAAACACACCTTAAACACTGAATATAAATATCTTAAAAGAAAAGTTTCGACTCCAAAACAAGCGAGTGGCTAGCTCAATTGAATTAACCACTCGCTTGTTTGTTATACTATATTTTCCAAGATTTTTAAAGGGCTTTAAGCGCCTCGTATATTCGCTCCTGAATAATCCTTCATTTTACTGAAATTTAAAAAGATGTGCCAATGTTATGATCTGGCAAACTTCTCTAATGCTGTATTGAATTTTTCTGCTTCTTCAACAAATAACGCATGGCCGCTATTTTCAAATCTTACTATGTAAGAATTTTTAATTCCTTTCTTTAGCTCTTCTGCAAATTCAAATGGACATAATTTGTCTTGTGCTCCATGAAAAATCGCAACAGGAATACTAATTTTAGCGAGTTCAGGACGTAAGTCAATATTTGAAAGCGCTTTTATCGATTCGGTGATGGCATAGGGCGATGCTTGTAAATTGATGTTTTCCAGCCATTTTTCTACATTTTTAGAGATATTGCCTTCTTTGGCAGGAAAGGCACTTCCGAAGCCGGCGATCAAATCTTCCCTGGCAGTCATGGTTTTTGCGATCAGTCCGTTCGCATCACTTTCTGATATGCCATAAGGTGCACCATCTCTTTTTCTCCAAGATGGTGCAGCTGCTCCAAAAAGGGCTAGCTTGCTAACATGCGCCGCATCATATTTTGTGATATAGTGAAGCACTACCGCACCTCCCATTGAAAAACCACCCATTACCGCGTTCTTGATTTTTAGTTGGTCTAAAACCACTTTGATATCGTCTGAAAAGACATCAAAGTCGTATCGGCCGTAAGGTTTGTCTGATTTTCCAAACCCTCTCAAGGTAATTCCGATTACCCTGAAACCTTTTCGACTCAGATATTGGTATTGGTACTCATACATTTCATCACTTAGCGGCCAGCCATGGATTAAAACAACAGGCTGTCCTTCTCCCAGGTCGGTTACATGAAGTTTTACATTTTTCTCTACTTCGATATATTCTTCCCTACCGGCAGAGGCTGCTACTCTTTTTGTTTGCGAAAACGCAACGTTGCTGGTTAATAATGATAAAAACAATCCGGTTGCTAAAACTAAATTTTTCATTTTTTTTGTTTTTTAATAGTTAGTATTATTTGATGAAGCAAAGTTGCAGCAAATGCCCAAGGGCAGCAATGGACGGTTTTCTCTTTAAATTGCACTTTTTCCCCTTTATACGAAATCAGGCAGATCTATAATGGTTTAAATCCGTTCCAGGCCTTGGTTTAACAGAAAAAGCACGACAGTTATGCCGTGCTTTACGTACAATTTATTATCCGCTTAGCTTTAGAATTGCTTTCTGAAAGATACCGGAGACAACCCCGCATGTTTGGTAAAAAAACGGATGAAATAGGCATCATCCTCATAATTGAGGCTGAAGGCAATTTCCTTTACCGTCATTTTGGTATGCGCCAAAAGCCGCTTACTCTCTAATATGATCCGTTCTTTTATAATATCGTTGGGTGTGCTTTTGCTGATCAGCCCTATCTTTTTACCTAGATTTTTTGGTGTTATGAATAACATTTCGGCATAATCGGCAACGGTATGATGTGTCTTAAAATTTTGTTCAACCAGCTTGCTGAACTTTCTTAAGAACTGGACATCGGCATGTCGGTTGTTTTCCGACAACTGATGTTGTTGTTTCCAAATGCGGGTTGATTTGAGAATGATAACTTTTAATAGAATTCGCAGCATTTCTTCTGTAATGGAATCATTATTGGTCATTTCAGTTTTGATTTCCTCAATGAGATTTTGGATGTTCTCAGACTGAATTTCATCCAACTTAATAAATGGAATTTCGAAAACATTATTGTAAAGGATACCATCGCAAGCCACTTCCTGGTCGTGAATTTCAATACAATAAAAATCCCTGTTGAAAAAAATCAACTGGCCGTTAACGGTTTCACAAGGTTTAATAATCACTTTTGGATTAATGAATAAAAGTGCATCGGTTTCCATAGTGAATTCCTGGAAATCAACCTGCATGGTAGCCTTTCTTGGAATAAATAGAATTTTGATGTATCCCGATATTGAATTGAGTACAGTTTCATCCGTAGCTTTCTTGCTAAATTCGATGTTCCCGAACTGTTTATATGAAAATTCTCTCAGCATGTTTCGATATTCACTTCATTAAAAAAATAGCCCTCATTGGTTTTCACCTAACTAAAGAGCTTTCCAAAAAGGACTAAGTTATAAATAACAATTAGTTTTTTATTAGTCATGGCTTTGAATCCAAACGTTTCAATATGAGCGATCGTAAACGTTCCTCATGCTCATCTCCCCAGCCTCCGATCCCCCCAATTACTGGAATCAGCGTTTTTCCAAAATCCGTCAGGCTATATTCAACTTTGGGAGGCACAACAGGATAAATTACCTTTGAGATCAATTCATGGTCTTCCAGCTCTTTCAGCTTGATGGTCAACACCCTTCCTGAGGCATCTGGAATTTTACACTGCAGTTCGCTGGGGCGCTTATGTCCCTGGTTAAATCAATATGACGATTATATATTTTTAAATTACTAAAAATCAAATACTTATATCTTAAAAAACAATCAAAAAGTTATTAAAAATAAAGTAGCAAAATCACCTTTCCTATTATTTTTTAATTTTGATTGAAAATTTTACAGGCTCATTACTGTGGTATAAACTTTGAACCGCTTCTTCTAGCCCAACTTCTTTTTGGGCCTTTTCGGGATCAAAAGCGGTAACAACCGGTAAAAAAGAGTAAACATCGTTGTTATTGCCAAAGCCATGCATAATAATTTTAATGGTTTTAAATTTAGAGGGGAACGATCCTGCTGTATCTCCAAATTCGATTACCTGCCTTAAGGGATCAAAAGTAATTGTCCGTTTATAAAACATACCCTTCTCATAATCATAACTTTCGCCATCGTCTTCATAGTAAACAAATTGTTTTACTTTGTTTCCGTTATAAATATGCACTGATAAGGTATCAGTAGGCTTTTGAGCGGTATACTGAACAAGCGACTGCATTGGGATTATACTGCTTTCTTTTACGTAAACAGGCAATTTTTGCAGGGATAATTCGATTATTTTTTCTTGCTTTCCCTGCTGTACCTTTCCGGTATACAGATCGTACCAGGTCCCTTCAGGAAAATATACTGTTCCAAATTTATCGCTTCCGGCAAATGGAGCCACCAGGAAAGCAGCACCAAAGAGATACTGATTCTGAAATTTTTCGTTATAAATATTTGAGTCAAAAGTATAATCGATGGCCAGAGAACGCATTAACGGGTTTCCGGTTGTGCTGGCCTCAAAAAAGCCGGCATACAGGTAAGGCAAAAGCTTGTATCTCAGGCTAATGTAATTCCGCGATATTTCTAGTACTTCTTCGCCAAATGTCCACGGCTCTGCAGATTTGGTATTCAGCGAGGTATGGTTTCGAAAATATGGATTAAATGCACCTATCTGCATCCAACGGGCAAATAACGGGGCACTTGCATTACCTGTAAAGCCACCAACATCCATCCCGGTAAAAGGTACCCCGCTTAGTCCCAGACTGCACAACAGCCGCACACCCAGGAGCATGTGGCTATCTTCCGATCGATTGTCGCCCGTCCAAATTGCCGAGTAGCGCTGCAAGCCTGCATAACCTGCCCGCGTAAGGATAAAAGGCCTTTTATTGAAAGCTTCGCGGGCACCATCATAACTGGCCCTTACCATTTCGAGGGCATAAACATTGTGCGCTTCCAAATGTGAAGCTTTGCGTCCTTCAAAATCAAAAACAACGTTATCCGGTGTCTTCTGCCCCCAGGTAGCAATCTCATTCATATCGTTCCAAAGTCCACTTACCCCATCCTGGGCATATTTCTTAAGCTCTTCGCCCCACCAGCTCCTTGTGGCAGGTTTGGTGAAATCAGGGAAATGACACCATCCGGGCCATACCTTAGCGGTATAATTGGTGCCATCAGGGTATTTTGCAAATACACCGGCTTTTAGCCCTTTATCATATGTATCGTAACCCTGTTCTGTTTTTACACCCGGATCTACAATAACGGTGAGTTTTAAACCCATTGCCTTAAGTTTATCAGTCATTGCTTTCGGATCAGGAAAATAATCTTTGTCCCAGGTAAATACCTTGTATTTGTCCATGTGGTGGATATCGAGTGTGATTCCATCTGCGGGGATTTTTTTCTCCCTTAATGTTTCTGCAATCCTGAAAACTTCTGCCTGGGGGTAATAACTATACCTGTTTTGCTGATAGCCCAGGCTCCAGATTGGTGGAAGCTTCATCCTCCCGGTAAGCGTGGTATAGGAAGTAATGATATCCTGCATACGCTTATGGTAGATAAAATAATAATTCATTTCCCCTCCACGGGCTCCAAATGATGAAAAACGGTTGTTGCTTGCACCAAAATTAAAATCGCTCTGGTAGGTATTGTCCATAAAGATACCATAATTGAGCCCGTGATGGATCCCCATATAAAAAGGAATGGTCGAATAAATAGGGTCCTGGGAGGCAGAATAGCCAAAGGCATCAGTGTTCCAGTTGGTGTAGCCCATTCCGCTACGGTCGAGGTTACCGGTTTTTTCGCCAAGCCCCACAAAACGTTCATTTTCCTGGAGGGTTTTATATGTCGTAACCGACTCGTTTACCCATTCGGTAGACAATGATTGATCATCCTGATTGATGATCTGCCCATCTATGGTATAAAATGCAACTGAAAATGGTTTTTTGAATACCATAACCTGCAATGAATCCGTAAGGATGCTCAGCTGCTTGCTGGTCTGCGAAATTGTAGTTTTGGTAGCCGCCGGAGTACCAACTACCGCGTAAGAAAAATCTGGCTTAAGTTTTTGCTTGTCCATTCTTACCCTGATCATATTGGCACTATACACCGTAATTTCGATATGGGCAGTAGCGGTAGTAATGCTTACTTTTTGCTTGCCGATCTGTGTAGCTGTAACATTGCCAACGGTTTTAACAGGGTTGGTTTTCCCATAGGCCATAAGGCTACAGATTACCGCCAAAAATAAATTGATGGCGAAATATTTTAAATTCATTTGCTTTGATTAATAATTAATGGTTTGTTTCCTGAAAATCGAGATCCCTTCCAAATGTTTCCTTCATCGAGCGTAAAGGGAACAGGGCCATAAGGAGCGATATGGTTCCTAAAAGTGCGGCTGCTTTAACGATAGAACCGTTAAACAGCGTGGTAAATAACTGGAAAGATATGGTTAAAGGGACAACTGCTCCCCTTACAAAGTTCGGTACAGTGGTGGTTACCGTAGCCCTGATATTGGTACCAAACTGCTCGGTGGCAATGGTCATAAATATGACCCAATACCCTACCGAGAAACCCAGTACACCGCATATCCAGTAAAAGAACGACAAACTGATGGCATGAACGTTAAGGAACACTATAACGGCCATTATAGAAATGCTTAAAAATATATAAACAACTTTGATCCTGCTTTTTAACCACTGGCTCAACATTCCGCTTATAATATCGCCTACAACCAGTCCGCCATAACACCAGGCCACTGCTGCGCCGGCATTTACTTCGCCTTTAACCTGAAGTGCCTTTGCAAACTCTGGCGATAGGGTAATCAGGATGCCAACCACAAACCACAGGGGAATGCCGATTAATATGCAGCTTATATATTTAATGAGGTTCTTCCGGTTTTTTAACAGCAGCATAATATTACCCCTGTTATCGGTATTTTTTTCAGTCCTGAATATATGCGATTCCACTACCCCAAGCCGAAGTAGCAACAATAAAATACCCAGGCCGCCACCAATAAAAAAAGCGGTTCTCCAATCAAAGTAATGGGCAACAAAATAGGCTGCTACCGCACCGCTTACGCCGACAGAAGCAATTATTGTAGTTGCATATCCCCGTTTTTCTTTCGGCATCAGCTCTGCCACCAGTGTTATACCTGCACCGAGTTCTCCGGCCAGGCCAACACCGGCAACAAAACGCCATATGGCATATCCGGTAACACTATGTACAAAACCGTTAGCTATATTGGCTAGGGAATAAATCAGTATTGAGCCAAAAAGCACCGATAAACGCCCTTTTTTATCGGCCCAGATGCCCCAAAAAACACCCCCGAGCAACATGCCAATCATCTGAACATCTAGTAAAAGCATGCCTATATCGGTTAAGTGACTGCCTGTCAGGTGCAACGACTGCAAACTTGGAATGCGCACAATACTAAAAAGCAATAAATCATATATATCAACAAAGTAGCCGAGGGCGGCTACCAATACAGCGGCAACCACTTTGTTGCCCTGTACTGTTTTAGCTTGCCTGGTCATTTTGGATTAGCCAAAGGTTTAAATAATACTGCATCGGCTACAATAATCCCATCGGCTTTGAGGTTACTGATCCGCACGTATGGTTTTGTATTGTTTTTAATATGGTATTTACCCAGCGAAACCCATTCGCCGGAGGTTTGGCCAAGCACTTTGATATCGGATTTCAAAATGCTATGTTTATGGCTCTTTTCTCCGTCAAAAACCTCAATAGTGGTTATATTGGAGCCCTGATCTGTTAGCGGATAATAGCTAAAAACCTCATATTGTCCGGCTTTTAAACCATTTGCATTAAAGGTGACGTTCGCAGGCTGCTCATCTTGTTTATTATAAAAAAGTGCATTCGGGCCGTATATATGTCCGGGTTTTAAATCCCAGTTACCTTCTATTTTAACCATGGGCGAAACGTTATCGATAATAAGATCTGGGGTACTTCCATCCAGCAAAGGATCAGTGGTGAATTTTTCATTTATTTTTTTGTAATCCAGCTGTTGTACATTGGTGCCCTCATCTATTGAAAAACTGGCAGCAACTGCGGCAACCTGCGAAAGCACCATAAATACAGGCTCCATGCGAATGGAGCCATAGGCAATATGACTGGCCGACAGGCAAACGGGTACAATCAGGTTAGTGCATTCCTGCTGTTTAGGTACAATGGATTTATAGCTGATCGGATAAGGCAAAATGCCGGGAATTTCGACATTACCTTCGTTTTTAACCATGCCATTAACAACCAAACGGTCCGTATTGTGCGAATCCATGTTGTAGGCTGCCAAGGCAATCCCATCTGCAACTATTTCCTTTCCGGTGCAATTATTTTCGGTCATTACGTAATCGCTTACCATTCTTCGTGCTTCCCTGATATAGGGCTGGGGAGACCAGTTCTGATTGTCTTTATATTCATCTTTCGGATATCCCCATTGAAGCATCTGCTTTCTGAGTTCAAGGGGTACGCGCTGGTCGTGCCCGAAAAAATAGAACAATCCTTTAGTGTATGCCGTCAGGTCTTCAATGTATTTGTTTCTTGATGCATAATCCCCGTCAGGATAACCATGGTTAGTACCGATCATGTCTGTTGAAAATCCATTTCTATTGTTAATATCGGTTTTGCGGTTGGGCATTTCGCTCCAGATAAAATAGTCGTTAAGGCTTAAACTGTTTTTTTGCTTTTCCATTAACCTCAAAAGCAGTTCGTAACGGGTACTATCGTAGCCTTTTGGCCTGGTAATGGCGATACGGTTGGCGGGGTTATCGGTCAGGCAGACCCTGTAATTATAAGACTGAACTTTACGATCGCCCGAGCCACGGGGCATTAAGGTGCTTTTATTAATCCCCCAGATCAAGCCACTGGTCGAATCGCCTTTAATACGATAAGGATCGATATGATCAGGAAATTGATGGCCTTCAAGCAATTGAACACCATTATATGTTTCTTGATATTGGGCATTGGCCTCGCGCCCTACAGTGTAAGTTATACCCGCTTTTGCCATCAGATCGCCTTCGTAGCTGCAGTCTATAAACACCCTGGCGTTAACCACTTTGTTTTTTGCCTGGCCAGCAGATCGTTCTATTGTGATGGTTTTAATGGCTTGACCTGCTTTTTCTACTGTAGAAAGCCTGTAGCCATAAATTACATCTACCCTGGCACGCGTGATATAACTTTTGAAGATATCTTCAGCTACATGAGGTTCAAACACCCATTGTTCGAGTTTACCATAGTGACTGCCAATTCTGCGATAAAAATCTTTAGAAAGGCCGGTTACCACATATTTGTTGCCGATATCGGTAAAACCAAGACCGCCAGAAGAAAGGCCGCCAAGGTTTTTACCTGGTTCGATCAGGAGTACGGTTTTGCCCATTTTTTTTGCACTGTAAGCCGCAATTACGCCTGCAGCGTTTCCTCCGTAAATACAAACATCTACCTGGTAGGCGTCGTTTTTTTGGGCTATTGCAAAATGAACGTTTAGTAAAAAGCATATAGAAACGACCATGAGTCGTTTAAGCAGAATATTTTTCATAATTAAGGTATTAAGGTAAATTTTAAAGCGTCGGCACGTAAAGGGCGGTCATGGGCTGGTAATGTATCGGTCAGTTCAACATAGTTATTGGTTCCTCTTGATAATGTATAACTGCCTAAATCGATCCATTTACCCTGATCTTTAAACTGATCTACCACCACTGCTCCTACTTCTGTTCCACCAGCAAAAATGGTGTACTTTGCTTTTGTAGTAGCATAGGCATTTAATGCGGCATTGGCCGGAATGTAAACAGAAATATGGTATAGCCCGGCCTTGGTAATGGCAGCTTTCCAGGTTGCTTTGGTTTGCAGGGCAGGTTTGGCTACCACCCTGGTTCTTTTTCCGTCGTGGCCAACAATTTCGGCAATTGCAGAAATCCACTTCGCCGCAGCAATACTATCTTGTGTTACTTCGCTGTATCCACCAAAGTAAAATCCATATTTTAAACTAAAAGGGACCGTCGCCGGCAAGATTTTTTCCTGGGCGAAGGGTGCCTTCAATACTCCTTTTACATACACCGGATTTGCATCAAGGGTTATCGAAACAGTATCGTTTACGGCATTATAAATGGTGCTGTTACCCATAATATCGACAACCTCGAGAGAAGCTGCAGCTGTAAAAAGCCTCACACCTGTACCTGAAAGCGAGTACATTACCCTTATTTCGTCGCTGCCTTTTGTAAATTTATATGAATTGATAAGGCCTGGCGAAACCTGTTCTTCTTCAACAAAAGTTGCGCCTGACAACTGACGGGTTAAAGCGGCATAGGTAGCAAAAGCAGGTTTTGGCGTATAAGCGCCAAGAGTATCGTCCGGATGCCTGATCAGTCCAAAAGCTCCTTCCGAATCGTTAAGTGTTGATTTGTTCTGTAGATTGTAAATACCTATTCTCTGTACCCCATTTGCCAGGGCAGCCACAACCCTTCTTGGCAGGTTATTAGCCTGCTCCTTTTCGGTAAAAGTAAAAGTTGTAAAACCTGTTTCGGAAAGGCTCAGCGGAATCAGGTTATTGTTATTGTGTGCTTTTATCTGATTTTTATGTTTGTTAATATCGGTAACAATGGCTTCAGGAACCGGTATATAGGAATGGAATGCATATTCGTTCATTGAACTGAGTGCTCCTTTCTGCAGAATTTTGCTTAAAAAGCTATCTGTGGCCAGATCACTCACCACCATGCCCCCTATCTTCACATTTGGGAAAGTAGGATGAACCTGATCGTAAGAAGCTTTTAAAAGATTATAGTAAAACGTTGTTTTCTGATCTTCTGTAGTTAATCCCTGCGAAAACGTAGCAATATCGGGTTCGTTCCAGATTTCTATATTTTCAATACTGGAATACCTGGTTAACAACTGTTTTACGTAATTGGCAAAGGCCAGCTTACCTTCTGTACTTACCGGAGATTTGCCATTGTCGTAAAGTGGATTATACAACGCACACACCAGGTAAGGTTTAAGGTTATTTGCAGCCAGCTGGGCAATAAAATTATCTTCTTTGGTGCCGAAGGTATATACCCCTTTTTGTTTTTCTACGGCATCCCACCTGATTGCATCACGTATATATTTCACCCCCATTTTTTTTGCGATCGGGATGAGGGTATCGGTTGATTGCCAGGCATGTGTCTGCCCGATAAATGCAGACTGGCTAACAGTGCTCAGGTCGAAATTTGAAACAATGGCAAAAGAAGTTTCTTTTGAACCGGTGTTAAGTCCATTTTGCCTGGCCTGAATGGAGAGTTTAAACCAGCCCAATTTATTGGGCGCAATATTAAGCTGAACGGTATCACCTACTACAGCTTTTTTGCCCGAAAGTATTTTTTGATCCCAGAAATCGTAACAGGACCAATTAATAGAATCAGCCGCTACATGAATAATAAAGCCTTTTTGATCGCTTTGGTAAAAAATATTTCCTGCTACCTTTTGCTCAATTGTAATGGTAGCCTGTTGTGCAAAAAGCAGCTCAGAACCTAATAAACAGCCCATTAGTAAGAGGGCGATAGAAAGCATCATCTTTCTAAGCCCGGTATAATTTATCTTTATCATTAGTATCCAGGATTCTGTGTTAAAAGTTTATTTAATGAAAGGTCGTAACTTGGGATGGGCAACAGCAGGTTTCTGTCTGTAATCACCCTTGAAGCAGTAGTTATGGTGTTATTGTTGCCACCATTGGCGATAGCATAGGCTAAAAAAGTTTTCATATCGCCAATGAAGTTGCCCCATCTGATCAGATCAGGCCGCCTTAGTGCCTCAAAACAAAGCTCCCTTGAACGTTCTTGTTTAATGGCATCCAGGAACTGTGTTTTATTGAGTCCTGGAGTTAACGCAGCATTTACTGCAGGCGATGGAGGGCTTGGCAGCAACAGGCCGTAAGCCCTTCTTCTTACCTGGTTAATTGCATCGTAAGCAAGTGCGGTTGGTCCATTCACTTCATTTTCAGCTTCGGCAAACATGAGCAGCACATCACTATACCGCAGCATCGGAAAATTTTGAGGGGTATAATTTGAATTTTTCGGTATAACCTCTTCATATTCCCTTCTCCATTTTCCTGCACACATTAACCATACATTGGTTACAGCTGTTTTTTTGGCAACTGTTGCAGTTCCCCAGGTATAATTTGCACAGTTCCAGTCCCTGCGCAGATCAAACGAAGCTTTATTGGGCGTAGTTGTACTGGCAGGATTAACCTGGTAAAGATCGAACAGTTTCCTGGTAGCCACAATACTTCCGGTACTATAGCCAACGGAGGTATCGTTACAGCGGATACCACAGAAACGGCCTGCATAAGTGCCCCCTTTATTCGCGAAACCATTATTATCGCGAAAAAACTCGAGCTCCCAGATACTTTCCTTAATATCGTACTTGTTGGTTGCATAGTTGATAAATATCTGGCTGTAATCTGGATTAAGGGCATGTTCTTTAGAATCTATTACTTTTTTTGCCCAATACAGCGCCTGCTCATATTTAGCGGTCTGGTTTAGCGGGAAACCAGCCATGTATAAACATACCCTGGCCAATATTCCTTCTACGGCAGTTTTGGTTACTTTGCCACCATAGCCTAATGAAGTGGCCGTTTGGGTTTGAAGAAGTGATTCGGCAGTGGTCATATCGCTTACAATCTGATCATATACCTCTTTTGCAGGAGTTCTGGCCAGGTCTACATCCTTTACCGACGAAGTTGGGGTGAGTTTCAGGGGCACATCGCCATAATTGCTCACCAGCAGGAAATAAAAATAAGCCCTTAAAAAAAGTGCCTCACCTTTGATGATGCCTCTTTTGGTTTCGTCCATCACAGGTTTGTTGATATTGGCCAATAACATATTGGCACGTTCGATCCCGATATAACTGCTGTTCCAGAGCAAATTTACCTTTGCATCGGTAGGTACATACTGATAAGAAGTTACCAGATCGACCGTAAAGCCATAAGATTCGTCTGTATTGGTGTTGAACATATAGAGATAATTATTACCATAACAATCGGCATCTATCAATTGAGAATAAACACCATTAAGTGCTATCTGCAGATCGGCCGCCGTAGCATAAAAAGATTCGGGGGTAATAAAATCTGTTGGTTTGGTATCGAGTATTTTTTGGCATGAACTGTTTACCAATAATACCGCGGTTAGTATAAAAAATATCTTTTTCATCATCTATAAATTAAAAAACGAGGTTTAATCCAAAAGTTAATGTGCGCGGACGTGGATAGGCAGAATAATCAAAACCTGGAGTTAATGCCGAGTTCCGGATGGAAACTTCGGGATCGGGGCCTGAATAATTTGTCCAGGTAATGAGGTTCTGCGCCGAAGCGAATACGCGGAGCGACTTTATTTTTAACCGTTTAGCAAGCTGTTCGCTCAGGTTATAGCCCAAGGTTACTGTTTTAAGCCTGAGGTAAGAACCATCTTCGATAATCCTGCTCGAGTAGGCAAAAGGTCCCTGTCCGCCTGTTCTGAAAAGGGTATTTGACGGATTATCTGGCTGCCAGCGTTCAGTCCACGTTGCAAACTGGTTTAAAGTAAGCGTATTCTTTCCGTTCCCTTCAAATACTAACCTGTTGGCGTTAATGAGGTCGTTACCATAAGACCATTGGAAAAAAACATTCAGATCAAAGTTCTTATACCTGAAATCGTTAACAAAACCGCCGGTATGAATTGGAATACCCCTGCCTATGGTTGTAATATCATCAGCATTAACCACTAAATCACCGTTAAGATCTTTATATTTAATGTCGCCGGGTTTAATATTTGCCCTTGCCGTACCATTAGTTGTCACGGTACTCTTTAATACGTATGTTCCGGGCGTGGGTTGATCAAAATCACTGTACTGGTAAACGCCATCCCACTCATAGCCCCTCATTTGAGCAATAGGCTGCCCTAACTGTGCGGTATAGGCAAATAATGAGTTATAGGAAAAATCAAAAAACACCGGACTCAGGATTTCCTTCTGATTTTCGGCCAGTTCCAGCACCTTATTTCTGTTGAAACTGATATTGAAACCCGTTTTCCAGGTAAAGTTCTTATTGTCGATATTGACGGTGTTAAGCGAAAGCTCCAGTCCTTCGTTATTTACTTTTCCTACATTTTTATAGGCGGAGCCAATGCCAAGTGTATAAGGGAGATTGGCCAGCAACAAAAGGTCTTTGGTTGTTTTTCGGTAAGCATCTACCGTAAAATTGATCCGGTTATTGAAGAGGCTTAAATCGTAACCGATATTGGTTTGGGCAGTGGTTTCCCATTTTAAATCGGGATTTCCCAATGATGATAGCTGGGCGCCTGTTGAAGCTGTGCCGTTGTTGTAAGAATAAGCGGGCCCGGGCCCCAGAATAAGCTGAGAGAGGTAACTAAAATCGCCAATCCTGTTATTGCCTGTTAAACCATAACTGATCCTCAACTTGGCATCAGAGATAAAGCGGAGATTTTCCAGAAAGCTCTCCTTACCCATGTTCCAGGCAAAAGAGCCCGAAGGAAATGTCCCCCAGCGACGGCCCGGTGCAAATTTAGAGGATCCATCTGCGCGGATGGATGCGGTTAACAGGTATCTTGATTTATAATCATAATTAACCCTGGCCAAAAATGAAGACAGGCCCCATCTCGAACTTTGAGATACGGAAGAAAGCAATGATGACTGATCGAGTCCATCGAGCCCGAGCGATTCGTTAGGTACCTGGGTTGCACTAAAACCATAACGTCCGGAATTTAAAGCCTGCATGGTATAGCCCGCCAGCGCATTAAAATTATGCCCACCCTTAAACGACTTTTTATAGGTTAAAGTATTTTCGTTGAGCCATGAATTTGTGGGAACAGTATAAATAAAGCCATTTACCCCAAAGGTATTGTATACGCTGCCTCTACTGGTTTGGGAATTAAAAAAACCTTCCTGTTTTATAGTATTACGTGTAATACCGCCCGATATACGCAGGCTAAGCCCTGGGATAATGGTATAATCTAAAAAGGCATTCGCAATCAGATTGTCGGTAATGGTATTCTGAATCTGGTTTTGCGTAGAAATGACCGGGTTTACCCGATAATCGCCAAAAAGATTACCCGAAAGTGCAGGATCGATAAGATTATCGAGCAGATCAGAATCATTGTCACCCCCGGTAACCGGCCGGTAGCCCCAAACGGCATAAAAAAGATTATTACTGTAAGAGGTATTGGAGCCTGGTTCTGACGGACTTACACCAAAAGAGCGGCTATTGCTATAATTAATGTTTACACTTGCTTTCAGGTTTTTATTGATGGTTTGATCCAGGTTCATACGGCCCTGGTAACGCGTAAAGCCCGAATTGATTACAATACCTTTCTGATCAAATATATTACCTGAAATGGCATAACGGGTTTTATCATTGCCTCCCCTTAATGAAAGCGCATAGTTCTGCATGGGTGCTGTCTGGTAGATATAATCCTGCAGATCAATCCCCTCAACATCGCGATAAGACTCCAGCGTTTTTCCTCCACTCAGGTAGGTTACCGGTGCCAATGTCGGATTAAGCTCCAGCTGGTATTTCACAAATTCATACGGACTTAAGAGGTCCATTTTCTTTGCCACCTTCTGTACGCCATAATAAGAGTTAAGCGTGATTACGGGTAAACCAATTTTCCCTTTTTTTGTGGTGATAATGATTACTCCATTTGCGCCCCTTGCCCCATAAATTGCTGTAGAGGAGGCATCTTTTAATACATTAATGGATTCGATATCGCCCGGATTTATCGAATTATTCATTCCGTCTTCCATCGGAAAACCATCTACCACATATAAGGGCGAATTATCCTGAGTGATTGATCCGTAGCCCCTGATGACAATATTATTGACCGATCCTGGCTGTCCGTCGTTTCCGGAAACACTCACGCCGGCCACTCTTCCTGCCAGAGCCTCATCAAAAGATTTAACAGATGCCTTATTGAAATCGCTCATATTAACTTCTGCCACCGATCCGGTTAGATCTTTTCTTTTAACAGCTCCGTAACCAACGATTACCACATCGTTTAATCCGGTATTCTGGGCCTTCAGTGTAACATTGATGACCGTTTTCGATTCTACGGGGACCTGCTGTGTTTCAAATCCGATCATTGAAAAAATCAGTATGGCACCGGGACCGCTAATGGCTATTTTGTAGTTCCCATCTTTATCGCTAAGTGCTATCGTTTGGGCATCTTTTACCCTTACTGTTACGCCGTACAGGGGTTGGTTATCGGCATCAATTATTTTACCTGTTACTGTAATGAGCCTTGCGGTTACAGCAGGCAGGATTTTTGGGGTGACTAAAATTGTCTTTTTATCTATTTTATAGCTAAACGGCTGATTAAAAAAGCACTTATCCAGAGCTTCGGTAAGGCTGGCATCTTTAATACGAACGTTAATTTCTCTGGCATTGGCCAGCAGGTCTACGTCGTAAAAAATGTTGTACCCACTCTGGCGGCGGATATCCTCAAGCGTTTCCTTGATGGAAGCATTTTTTTTATCAAGGCTTATCTTTTGTGCAAGCGAAGCAGCACTAACCTGCATAAAAGACAGCAGACATAAAAAATAAGATAATTTCATAATCAGCAATATTTTGGAGTGAATATAGGAATGCCTCCCGCATCTAATTGCAGTAGAAATTTTATACATTTGGTTATTAAGTTTTCTTGAATATTTGGTTAATTGAAAGTGATCATATCGGAATACTTAATTACAACCTGTTGGCTGTACAGCCGGGAGTGGTGGTACACTTCCGGCTTCGTTATTCCTTTAAACTGTAAGCTTTAGTTCATCAGAATAACCCTCCTTCCTTCTATTTTATAATTTACTCCGCCGGTAATTTTCATATAATCAAGCAGTTCGGTAATATTGCTAAACCTCGAAGTTGTTCCTCCAAATTTTTTCGATTGTACATTTCCCCGGTATTCCACCTCGATATCGTACCACCTGCTGGCAATTTTCATTACTTCTTTTATGTTTAAATCTTTAAACACAAAGTTGCCTTTTACCCAGCCCATTGTTTGGTCGATGTTGGCAGGCTGAACCAGAATTTCGCGATTATGAGGTGCCGAGATGCCTTGTTGTCCTGGTGCAAGAAGTTTGCTTAATTTTCCTTTATTCAGGCTAACAGCGCCTTCTATCAGTGTTGTGGTTATATTGGCATCGTCAGCATAAGCAGAAATATTAAAATGGGTGCCCAGCACACGAACCTGAACATCATTAGCGGTTACAACGAATGGCATAGCTGTATTTTTCGCCACCTCAAAATAACCTTCACCTTTAAGTTCCACGTTCCTGTACCTGCCATTAAACCGGGCAGGATAGGTAAGTGACGAAGCTGCATTTAGCAACACTTTACTTCCATCGGCTAAAACAAGCTGATACTGCCCACCTCTTGGAACGGTTATGGTATTGTAAACAGGCTGCATGTTTTGCCCGTTGGCTTTATCTTCAAAGTTGTATACCAGTTCTCCATTTTCTTTTTTAGTAATACGTGTTGTGCCTTCTTTGGCTAAAACACCGGTTCCGGAGTTGGCAAGTACAATTTGTTTTCCGTTACTTAAAGTGAGTACTGCTTTGTTCGATCCGGGTCTGATATCCTCCGGTTTTACATTATCTGGTAAGCGGCTTACCATGTCGGTCTTTTTATCCGTATGGATAAAAAAGCTGGCAACTGCAATTATTATCAGAACGGATGCCGCAGCATACCAGATGCGATAAGAATGTTTTTGGCTTGGTTTAGGTTTATTTTCAGTCATATCAATTCTGGAACGGATCTTTTCCAGAATCGAATCTTTCAGGAGATTTTCCTGCTGCCCGGATAGTTCCACATCTGACATTGCCTCCAGCCTTTTGTAGTACTCATCCAGCAATAGCTCTTCCTTCCCGGTAGATTTACCGGCAAGATATTTTTCCAACAAATTTAAATATCGCTGTTTTTCCATGATGCCATTTTATTACTAGTGTAAAAATGGCACCTGTACCCTACCGTTAAATTGATTTTTTTTACGGATGCAAAAAATACAGGATCGGGTTATTTTTTTACTACAAAATCATCAAGCCCTAAAAAACACTGTGGTAAGCACAGATAAACATCCGCTTAAAGACAAGCCGTTACGAATATGCTTGAGCGACTTTGTGATGCGCTTTTCAACTGCTTTTTCTGAAATACCCAGCTGAGAGGCAATTTGTTTATAGGTAAGACCTTCCTCCCGGCTGAGGCGAAACGTCTCTTTACAGTCTGGGGGAAGCGCATTAATAATCTCGTGCAGTAATTCTTGCTGTTCTTTAAAAAGTAAAGGATTATCGGTAATGATATCGGCGGTTACCAGCGCCAACCGGTTGTAAAAGGCATCATCGTGCCGCTTTTCCCTTATGGCCTGGTATACAGCAAAGCGGGTAGCCTGCTGCAGATAAGCTTTAAGGTTGAGAATAACTGCCTGGTTCCGTCTATTCCAGAGGCTCACAAAAATATCCTGTACAATATCTTCAGCGACTATAGTATCGTTAAGAATACGGTAGGCCGTTTGAAAAAGTAACTTCCAGTAGTTATTGTAAATAATGGTAAAGGCCTCCTGGTCTCCTTTTCTAAGCAGCTCTATTAATTCAGCATCGATAAAGTTGTGAGCTACGGCCATTATATTCGGTTATAGAATTGTATCGATCAATTTTAGATATTTTTTCCGATTATACTGTAAATAGTCAGAATTATTTTACAAGAATTAACATTTCGGAGAACTTTTGGATTGAAATCAATTTAATTGAATTCGCGCTGTTTCCATGTTTTAAACCGTTATAAATGATTTCAAACACAAAGAAATACCAGGCTTATTTATAAAATCTTAATAAT
Source organism: Sphingobacteriaceae bacterium (assembly GCA_017745075.1). Classification (GTDB taxonomy): domain Bacteria; phylum Bacteroidota; class Bacteroidia; order Sphingobacteriales; family Sphingobacteriaceae; genus Pedobacter. Next base: position 365,059 of record JAGIAD010000001.1, read on the forward strand.
TTTTCGTAAATCATTTTTAATTCTTTTTCTGAAAACAGACTTTAAGTATATTCATAAACCATAATTAACTCAGGTTTCCAATATTTTTCAGAAACGGTAAGGTATCGGTACTAAAGTTTACATGGATAATGGTTCTTTGATGAAAAAGCGCCAATTTTCGATTGAAAATTGGCGCGAATCCTGTTGTGGCTTTGATGAAACCGGCTTAATTGGTTTTGGGCAAATATTTCAGTCGCACCTGACTAATTCTCCAGAATGTACCATCTCCTGCTCCTTTATTTTGAACATTCCCAACAAAACCAAGCGATACTTTCTTTTCGGCAGTTAGTGTAAAGGTAATCTTATGTGTACCTTTTGCATTGGTCTTGGCATAAGCCAATGAAGATGTGATATTGCCTGTATTGGGTATACCATCTCCTTCGGCAGCCACGGTATAGAAGTCTCCCCCTGCGGTACAATCAGGAATATCCATTTCGAAGGTATATTGTCCGGGAGGCAGAACAGCACTTTGATAAATTTTACCATCCGTAATTGTAGCCATATTATCGGCCGACCATCCTGCTTCCATGGCCAGTTGAGGGCCGTCAAACCAGGCGTCTACGCCTCCATAAAATACACCTGCGGCCTGCCTGAAATTTCGTACGGCATCATTGGTTGTCCAGGCAGTTGGAATTCCCCACCTATCGCCCTTCACACTGGTTGCAAAAGGTATCTTTGTGTTTGACAGATACTGGGCAGTAACATCCTTTAAAACACCTACCTGGGCAAATTCTGTGTAAAAAGTGTCTATACTGGTTTTAGTTGGCAGGTACAGGGTCCTGGTACTAATTGTGGATGCCGTACCTGCAAGGTCATTCAATTTGGTGCGTTCTGCAGCTATTGGCACCCTTAGCGTTTTTAATCCGGTTGTGGATGTATACCGGATTTCGGTAGCAAAAGGCCCGGCTGAGAGGTCAATGGTCAGCCAATCAATAACAGTTTCGCCATTAGCCTGTGTTGCACTGCCAATTGCCCGGTTATTCAGTGAGGCAGCATAGCGCGGCCCATAAACCCTCCCAACTGCGTTAACAGCGATAGACCGGTTTCCTTCAATATCGAAAGTATACACTAAAAAACTTCGTATCCCTTCTTCCACATTAAATATTTTACTGAATCTCCGGGGATCTGTATTCATATTTACGGGATACTCAATCGAATCTTTTTGATCGTTCCAATAAATTTTAATCCTGTTGATTTTTGGATCGGCTTTTAAAAGACCTGTTAACTGTACACGGTTGTTACCCGGGTTAATTTTAACAGAGTCTAATTTACCCGAGTAAAGGATCTCCCCTCCTTCCAGGTATTTTTTATAATCATCCGGCTTAGAGCAACCAAACAGCAGTATGGTTACGAAAGACAGGAGGATGGTTTGTTTTATTTTATTTTTCATCTTCTTATGCTAATTAATGAATCATATTGCTATTGTACAGCACCATAAACCTCTATTTCATTGATACTTTGCGCGGTTCCGCCTGCCCAGTTCTCCAGGCACCTGATCCTGAGGTAGCGCACTTTAGGTGCATTGAGATCAATATCCCAGCTAAAACCTGCAGCCGCAGTAGCCTGATCTTCAGCATTATCGTTTCCGTAAGGTAGTCCGGAGGGCTTTTTCACCTCGTAGCTGCCCAGAAGAATCCAGCTTGAATCTAATGCCCCGTTTAGGTTGGGATTACTGGAACCATATATTTCGAACCTTTTCATGGTTGAGAGGTAATAATACCTTGTTCCTTCAGGAAAAGGGCGAATCCAGACACGGCTTAATTTTGCCGATACGCCGGTATCAAAGCTGATCATATGTGGCCCGTTACCGCCATTAATCTGGTGGGTAAAACTTGTGTAAGGCCATCCGAGCCTACCATCCCAGGCATAAACCAGTGCAGCGCCATTGGTAACCTGCGGCGCATCGCCAGGTAATACCAATGCCCGGAATAGTGAAGGATTAAGTTTGGCTTCAAATATCGGGTTTATGGCTTTGTAAAGGGTATCTGAACTGTTTCCCCATTTGTCTTTAACAAAAATTGCCAGTTCCTGTCTTGTGGTATCAAGCCCCCTGATCTTCGATAAAATTTCGTCGGTACGGGTAAATATACTCCTGAAATTATCCACTTCAAATTGCTTAAAAACATTTTTCTTCATTACCATAATCGAAATATTATCTCGCGTTGGATTTGTAGCCGACAGATTATATCCACCAAAGGCGTTGATTACCTTGATGCTTTTAAATACTTTCTTGAATGGGGCTTCAAGGGGCTTTACCTTTACCAGAGTTGGTTGCGATAGCACTTCGCTCCTGCTTACAGAATACAGTGCCACCTGATGTTCCAGCGTATCGGCAAATCCTTCAACTACAACTGTATCTTTATAAAAGGACGATTTGGCTTCAAAGTTGGTTCCGTTGGCTAACTTAAAAACTGCTTTAACGTATAGTAAATTCTTGTCGTTAGGCAGTTTATAGGTTATTCTCGCTTTACCATTCAGATTTTCGACCTGAATGTTGCTTACCATCTGAGGAATAGCACCATCATTCCCTGTTGGCCCTCCAAGCTCTTCTTCCTTACAGGAGAACAGTGCCAGTATCAATGTAAGCAGCAATAAGTAATTAATTATTTTCTTTGATTTCATGATTCTTATCTTTAAATAAATACTACCATCCAGGGTTTTCTACCAGTTTTGGATTCTTTCTGATTTCATTGTCCCCAATCGGCCATAAATAATCCCTTGGGGCTATAAATGTTTGGTTGAAAATAGTTCGTTCAATGTTGTAACTCTCGGTTGTCTTACCCAAAACACTTAGCCCCGTAATATCCTTGTTAAGCTCCTCGGCGGCTAATTTCCATCTGCGGAGATCCCAGAAACGCTGACCTTCAAATGCAAGTTCGATCAGGCGCTCCCTGCGGATAATTTCGCGGAGGCCATTCTGGCTGGTATATTTGGCCGGGTTCTTAGAATAATTTGTCCATGATTCTACAACACCTTTTAGTCCGGCCCTCGTCCTCACGCGGTCTACATAGCTGATGGCGGCAGCAGAACCGGGTTCCACTTCATTTAAAGCCTCAGCATACATCAGATAGAGGTCAGCCAGTCTTATTTCCGGCCAAGGGTAGGTTTTCCAGGTTGGGGCATTGTTGGTATTTGTAGTTGATTCCCAATGAACGAGTTTTTTAATAAAATAACCGGTTTCATTCCAGTTGGTAAAATGGCCAAATCCAGATCGCTCTGCATTTTTTGATTGAACGTATACCGAATTTATGTCGCTGCTTGTGCTGGTCGCATCTTTCATATACCATTTACTTCCATCGAAACCCAGGTCAGCATAAAACCTTGGTTCGCGATCATAATTAAGCCTCGCTGTTGCAAATCCGGGCTCAATGGTAAAACGCTCTGAGGTAGTGGCTACCCTGGTTTGCATATAATTGGCAAAATCAAGCGTTTTATCTTCATCAATGGGCACACCGTTTTTGGTATAGAACATTTTTGCAATTTTTAACGGAGCCCCCCAAACGCCTTGTAACTGAAACCTATCTACATTGGCGATACCTGCCATTGGCGGCATACAAAGGGCCTCATTTACGAAATAACTGTTTGACAGTGCCCAAACATGTTCTGTACTCCACCTGGTGGTTACGGCATTGCGGATATTCAATTGAGTTTTCGTTTCGGTACTTAAGCCATATGAATCATTGGTATAGGTATAAAGGGCACTGCCATTTAGCTCTGCAGATGCTATTGCAGCTTTGGCCGCATCTCTCGCCCTTTCCCATTTTTTCAAATCAAACACCGGATTGAAAAATGCTGTATTTTCCTTATCCCTAAAGCCTGCATAATCCGGATTCCCGTTAAATAGCGGACTTGCAGCCATCAAGAGGAGTTTTGCCTTGATGGCAAGGGCAATTGGTTTCGTTATTCTTCCCAGTTCTTTATTCTCATCAGAAATCCGTTGTGGCAGCTTTTCAGTCGCAGCATCCAGGAGTGTTGAGAGATAATTTACAGTCTCATCTATTGGAGCACGTTTATAATAAAGCCCTTCAGGATCAGAGGATTCGGGTGCATTTACATCAATGAGCGGTATAGGGCCATACATCCTCATCAGGTAATAGTGGTAATAGGCTTTCAGAAATTCTACCTCTCCGATCCATCTTTCCCGTTCTGCTATCCCGAGATCGGGTGCCTTTGTGGGGTCTTTGATATTTTGAAGAAAGATATTACAATGGCGGATGGCCCTGAACATCATGAGATAATTATATCTTCCGTCGCCTCCTTTTAAATCGCCACCCCATTCGTTAAATAAAGGCCTGCTCCTGTTCTGCTCCCCCTGGGCAATCTGAAAAGCCGGGTGCCAATGGGCCTTGTCTGTTTGGGGCAACCAGATTTCATCACCCGACATCATGCCGGCATTGAACCAGCCATCGCCATTTTTAGGTAAGTAAGAATAACAGGTAAAGAGGTATTTTTCAGCTTCAATGCGAAGTTTGAAGGCATTTTCTATCACGGCAACATTGTCAGGAACAATGTCCAGGTACTTTTTACATGATGTTATGCAGCAAAACGCTGTGAAAACGACAGCTAATGCAATTATTTTTTTCTTTTTCATTTCCGATAGGTATTAGGTTATAAACTCACCTGTAAGCCAATGTTATAAAGCGATTGTAGCGGATAGTTCATTCCATTGCCACGCATTTCGGCATCCCACATCTTGAATTTGCTCAAGATGAAAAGGTTGGTTCCCGATAAATAAAGGCGCACATTTCTCAGATTAAGTTTTTTAATATCAGTAGAGTAGCCAAATTCTACATTTTTTAGCCTCAGGAAATTACCATTCCTCATCCACCAGGTCGAGGTCATGTTATTGTTCGGTACCCTCCAGGTGCTCAATCTTGGCCAGAAGGCATAAAGATTAGGATTAGTCTCTGTCCAGTAATTCTCCGAAATCGCCTTTAGCAAACCTGTCTGGTAACCTCCATTCTGATAAAATGGCTGTATCTGGGTTGAGTTAATGAAAAACGAAAAACGGGCAGATCCCTGAAAATAAAAACTGAAATCAAATTTCTTATACCTGAAACTGGATCCGAAACCATAGGTAATTTCTGGTTCTGTAGGGTAACCCAGTGGAACCTGATCATCCGTATTGATCACGCCATCGCCATTTATATCCCTGTATTTGATATCTCCTGCCTTAAGGCCGCGATCGCCGAACTGAACCGGCGAATTGGCAACTTCTTCATCATCAATAAACAACCGTTCGGCGATATAGCCATAGGCCTGATTAAATGCCGTTCCTTTTCTGGAGAGATAAGATAACGATTCAGGGTAAGGTAATTCATCAATCTTACCGATTTTGGTTGTAGCGTAGGTAAAGGTACCTCTGGCATTGATTGAAAAATCGCGGGAAATATTTGCCCTGTAGCTACCCGACATATCTATACCTTTGGATGTACCATCTCCGAAGTTGGAAAAAGTTGTTGCCATTAAACCTGCTGCATTATCAATATTTGCAACAGGCTGCAAAATGTTGGTTCGTTTTTGCTTGAAAACATCTACCACTACATCAACTCCTTTTCCTACTGTCAGATCCATTCCAATATTTAACTGGGTAGACCTTTCCCATGAAATATCGGCATTGGCATACCTGGATATGGAAACACCAGGACGGCTATAGATCGGGGCTCCGTCATTTCTGCCAAAAGAAGAACCATAACTATTGTCGTTTAAACTTACGCGCGACATATAAAAGAAACGGTCGCCTACATTTCCAATAGCATCATTTCCGGCAACGCCATATGTAGCCCTGAATTTAAGGTTAGAGATCACACCTCGCAGCGGTTCGAAAAACTTTTCATTCGAAATCCTGTAGCCCACACCGATTGACGGAAAGAAACCCCAGCGGTTACGGGTATCGAAACGCTCCGACCCATTGTAACCGAAGTTAAATTCGGCAAGGTACCTGTCATCATAACCATAAGAGAACCTTCCTGAAATACCAGCATTTCTTGAAGGTAAAGATTGGATCAGCTCATCAACATTGGCATTTTCATAATCTGAAAGATAAGAAACAAGCATACCTCCAACCGCGTGTTTATCCTTAAAAGTTCTGTTGTAATTCACCGAACCTTCCAACCACAACCTGGAATCTATATCCTTGGCATCCCTGGTAAAATTTAGCACCTCTGTTCCAACAGTACCTATTGAATTCTGTCCGCCATCATTTAATGCGGTTAAATTATATGATTGATCCTGAGGATTGATCACTGCCGAATAAAAAAACGGGTTGTAATTTCTGTTTACCCTGTAATAGGAAGTTCTTCGTAAATATCCCATTGCACGTGCGCTAAGGCCTTTTGTCAGATCAGACAGGTCTTGTTTCAACTCCAGTTGAGGCTGCAGGTTAGAGCTCTTATACACCTGGTATCCTTTTACCAGCTCTGCATAAGGATTTGTATATAAGGTAGAACTTAAACTCAGATCGGTATTGCGTGTTTGAGCAGAACCAAAAAGCGGATGCTCAATGAATGGCAATTTGTTTGATGGATATACAGCCGGGAACATTACCGGGTTTGCGTTTAATGCATTTCTAAAAGTTTGCTCGCCACCACCAATCGGCCCCTGGTAGTCATCAAACTGGCCATACATACGGATAATCAATACCGTCGACTTGGTGAGATCGAAGTCTATGTTCGACCTGATCGAATAATTAGTTAACCGGATGTTATTGTTAAAATTGTTAATCGGGTTCACTTTTAAGTTACCGTTATCACGGTTTAAGGTACCCGCTACATAATACCTGGCACGGTTAGAGCCACCTGCTATATTCAGGTTGTAGCCCTGGTTAATCGTTTGCTTTTTAATAAGCTGGTCTAACCAGTTATTATTCGGGTACAGGTACGGATCTTCACCAGCTGCAGTGCTGTTGATTTTATTTTGGGAATAGGGTTCAATTCCATTTGGCGTACGTGTTATTGAAGCCTCATTGGCCATTCTCATATAGGTAATATTATCAGCAAACTCATAATCTCTGGTATTTCTTGATACCCTGTTCTCTACCCTGAAATTAAACTGGGGTTTTCCATTCATCCCCATTTTGGTATTAATAAGCACAACCCCATTTGCTCCCCTTGCACCATAAACCGAAGAAGCCGCAGCATCTTTCAGTACAGAAAAATCTGAGATATCATCTGGTTGCAGGCGTGCCATATCGGTAGGTGTTGATTCTACCCCATCAATCAAAATGAGCGGGTCTCTTTTACCAGCCCCAAACGTAGATAAACCACGGATATAGAAAGTTGAGTTATCTGTACCCCTTCCTGGCTCGCCACTACTCTGAAAAGCAATTATTCCGGCAATACGCCCGGCAAGGGCATTGGTCAGGTTAGATGAAGGAGTTTTTAAATCCTTTACGTTTACGGTGGTAATAGAACTAACCAGACTCGCTTTTTTCTGGGTATTACCAAATCCGGTTACTGCAACTTCCTGTAATTCAGTTGTAGCACTTTCAAGCCTGATATCCAAAGTGATCACATTGCCAGCTTCAACTGAATGCGAAGCAAGTGAAATCTGCCTTGGCTTGAACCCCACACAGGAGATGGAGAGCATGGCCGATTTTGTAGCCCTGATTTCGAACCTGCCAAAATTATCAGTAGCTACACCCTGATTCGCCGAGCCAGCAACCTTGATTACAGCACCGGGGAGCCCACTCGTCGAATCCCTCACAATACCTTTCACCACAATTTGGTTTTGGGCCATTGCATTAATACTCAAAAAGATTAGGACAAGCATCATGTATTTTGCCACCGCCCCGCTGTTAAAAACACTTCTAACTTTCCTCATATTTTGCCCCCTGGTGATAACTGGCGATATCATCATTTTGAGAGACCTGCTCAATACATCAGGCAGATTGCGAATTTTTGGATTTAAGCCTTGATTACTACTCATAATATAATTGTTTTAATGGTTTTCTAGAGAATTTGACAGGCATAGCAATGCCTGTTCCTTTCCAGGATTAAGCATAAGCGTTAAAATGACGTTTATAAAAATAAATACAGAAATACGGGATAAGACAAAGCCTTAAACCGCTTCCGGTTAAACGTATCTGTTATCTGAAAAAATGGTAATGCCGACTTTGAAAAAGTTTTTAAATAGGCGCACTGGCCTATAGAGGATTAGACTTCTGTTCATAATAGTTATACCTGGTTAGTGGTTGGTTATCCTTATTCTTGCTTAAAAGACAATAATCTTTTAATAAACGTCTAAATAACGTTTTTTAAATGTATGTACAATCGTTATATAATTATAACCGTATTTTAATATAAAACCACCATATTTTAACCCGAAAACAAAAAATGAGGGTAGATTTTTAATGGTTACAGGTAACAGAACTTTAAGTGCGCAAACACCACAGGAGTAAGAAAAGTACCAATAAACATATAGAAACAAGCAATATACCATACTTATCTGCTGGGCATGCCGCTTCTTTCTATCCCGATTTTAGAATAGCCTGTCTTTTAATTGGCTGTCGGACAGACTTCATCTTTGCAGGGAAAAAGAAAGCCACTTATTCTCTCATATTGAGGGATAATTTATTGTATAAAAATCAATATGATTGACAGCCCTCTCACGAGTCGTCATTTCGAGCGGAGTGCAACGAAGTCGAGAACCACGCTTGCTCAACGAAGCTAAATCTGTATCTATAGATTTCTCCATTTCGCTACCGATGAAAAATCGGCACGCTCCAGTCGAAAAGACGATTCTTCTATAGGATCTGTAAATGGTAGCTTGTCGATTGCTTTTCTTATATTAAAAAAGAGCTCTTCGACAGGCTCAGACCGACATCGTCATTATTTTTATTGAGTTTTAAACAGGCGCTAAGTTTCACTCCAATGCTTATAAATTTGCTTAATAAGACTGGGTAAGGCGATGAGCAATAGTGGCAGGGCCACTACAAAACCACCAATAACAGCAATGGCCAGCGGTTGATGCAGCTGTGCCCCTGCCCCTATACCCAAAGCCAAAGGCATCAAAGCAATAATGGCACCCAAGGCGGTCATTAATTTTGGTCGTAGCCGGGTAGAGATGGCAAAGGTTATGGCATCATCAACGCTTTGTTTGTCAAGCGATTCTTTAAACTGCAGAAAGGTAAATATCGCATTTTCGCCAATAATGCCCACAATCATAATCAAGCCTGTATAACTGCCAACATTGAGCGGTGTATGGGTAAGAAACAAGGCTAAATAACTTCCGGCAAGGCCAAGTACCGAGATCAATAAAATGAGAAAAGCTATTTTAAAATCCTTAAACAGAAACAAGATCACACTAAACACCAGCAAACTTGAGGCGATAAGGATGGTGAGCAACTCAGAGAATGATTGTTGCTGTTCTTTATATGCACCGCCATACTCGATATGATAACCTGAAGGTAGGTTTACATTGGCATTTATGGTTTTCTGAACGTCTTTCATTACACTGCCAAGATCCCGGTTATCGAGCCTTGCGGTAACTACCCCAATGGTTTGCAGGTTCTCTCTGGCTACCTCTGCAATTCCTGCATTAAGATCAACCCGGGCCATCTGTTGAATGGGCACTGCCGTTCCATTGGGTAAGAAAATTTTAAGCCTGTTGATATCGGCCACACTAAAAGTCCTGCTGCCCGGATAAACCATACGGATGAGCGAAAGCTGTTGCTTATCATATAAATTGCCAATTATAGTTCCTTGCATGGCAGTTTGGAGCTGCGATTGAAAGGATGCGGGACTAACACCATACTGCGCCAGCATGCTAAAATTAGGCTGGATATTTACCGTTGGTCCTGAGCGTACAATGCCATCAAATACGTCGGCTGTACCATCTACATGCGAAACCAGGTTTGCTACCTTTTTAGAAAGCACCTGCAGCTTCTCCTGGCCGTTACCAAAAATTTTCACCTCAACAGGCTGGGTAGAGCTCATTAAATCGCCCAGCATATCGCCAATTACCTGCCCGAAATCGATTACCAATGCAGGTTGCGTATGTTCGATATGCGCACGTATCTCCGAAATTACTTCATCTGTACTTTTTTTTCTATCGTGTTTCAGCTGGATCAGGTAATCGCCGGTATTGGGTTCCGTGATAAAAAAACCCATTTGTGTTCCCGTTCTTCTCGAATAGGCCTGAACTTCAGGGATTTTTACAATTTCCTTTTCTACCTGTCTGAGCATCCTGTCGGTTTCCTCGAGTGAAGTACCCGGAGGTGAAGCATAATCCATTACAATACTACCCTCATCCATTTCGGGCAGGAAACCCGTTTCTAAACGCGGAAAAATGAGTATAATCGATAGGATCAGCCCTAACATGAACATCATCGAGATATAAGGCCTTTGTACAAAATAACGCACCCAATTCTGCGATTTGACCTCGTGTATCACTACCTTTTTACCAGAAGCAGCGTGGCTGCCTCCTTTCCGGGTAAGCAAAAGGTAAATTACGGGCAGGCCAATCCAGGTAACAAAGAAAGAACAAACCAGGGTAATAATCATGGTATTGGTCATTACCTGAAAATAAGAGCCTGCAACACCGGTCATCAATACAAAGGGAACAAAAATTACGATGGTACTAATGGAAGAACCCAGCATAGCCGGAAAAAGATATCCAACGGCCTTGCTCAGCAGCCGCATGGTAAGTTCTTCAGGGTGTTCTTCATGTGCGCGATGAATCTGCTCTACTACCACTATGGCATCATCAATAATTAAACCTATAGCAGCTGCAATAGCGCCAAGGGTCATAATATTGAGCGAATAGCCAATAAAATAGAGTACAATCATGGTTAAGCAAAGTGTAACCGGGATAGTAATTAAAATGGTAGCACTTGCCTTGACCGATCTTAAAAAAATAACAGCAACCAAAATGGCTAATGCCAAACCAATTAATAAACTGTCGCGTACACTTTTTATCGATTCGTTTACAAAATCGGCCTGTATATAATAGGGTTTAATGCTTACACCTGCCGGCAGGATATGCTTTAGCTGTTCTACTTTGGTAAACATCTCATTAGAGAGATCGACCAGGTTGGCGTTCGGCTGTTTGATTACTGCAATCAGAACTCCATCTTTACCATTGGCATTAATGCGGGTATACTCTACACTTTGCTGAATATTTACTTTAGCAATATCCATTACCTTAATAATCCGGTCGCCCTTTCTGCTCAACACCAGATTTTCCAGGTCGCTTTTATTTTTTACGGTAGCATCGGTTACAGACAGGTAGAGATAATTGTGATCGGTGAGGTAACCGTTAGATTTTATAAAATTGGTTTCACCCAGGGCATTGCTGATCTGATCGGGTGAGATACCGAGGGTCTGCATTTTTTGTGCATCGAGTTCAAGCCAGTATTCTTTGCTCTTACCCCCTATAACACGGATTTCGGAAACGCCATCAACCTGCGAAAGAAAGGGTTTTACTGTATAGGTGGCAATTTTTTTCAGTTCAGCCAACGAATAATTGTGGCTTTCCAAGCTGTACCCGCTTACCGGAAGGATAGATGGATTCATCTTCTCTACTGAAATGTTAACCCCGGCCGGCAATGATGCACTGATTTTGGCAATCTGCGATTCTATACGCTGCTGACTCAGATCGATATCGGCACCCGGGTTCATAAATGCAGAAAGCTCACAGCTGCCCCTGCTGGTGGTGCTCCTGACCAATTGAAGATTAGGCACTTGTTTTACAGCATTTTCTAAAGGACGGGTTACGGTAACCACCATCTTATCAACCGGCTGTAATTCTGCTTCGGCAATAATCTTGATCTTTGGAAAGGTAATTTCAGGAAAAAGCCCCGATTTTAACTGATTAAAGGAATAAATCCCGCCCACAATAATGATGAGCAGCATTGCCAGGATAGGATTTTTATGTGAAATGAAAAACTTATTCATGGCTATTTCTGGATTTTGACTTTGGCCGTATCAGCAATTCCATAATTTCCACTTGTAATAATCCTGTCGGTTTTTGAAAATTTAGGTTCGAGCACTTCAATGTTTTTTTCATTTTCGATGCCTTTTTTCACGTTTACCTTTACTGCCGTCGAATCATTAATCAGTTTCATTACCCAAAACTCATCTTCCGTTTCATTAGCCAAAACCGCCGATTTTGGCAATACCTGGGCCTGTGCATGCTTAACTTTTGTTAACCTCACTTTTGCAATCAAACCTTCGGGAATATCTTTACCTGCTCCTATTTTTAGCACATAACGCTGGGTCTGTGCCGATGAATCAACAGCAGGCATCGTTCCTGAAACCATTCCGGCCAGTTTGGTTCCGTCTGGTAAAAGGATATCCACGTTTCTGTTCTGGTTGATCAGCTGATTATATTCGTAAGGTAAATCGAGCAGAAAAACCAGGCTATTGCGGTTGCTAATGGTAGCCAAAGCTTCCCCATCCTGCACATAATCTCCCTTTTGATGATTTACCTGAATAATTGTTCCGGCCTGACCGGCCCTGATATTGGATATACCCGAAAATTTAAACCCCGCATCGAGCTTATTTACGCTATTGCCGATTGATTTTGCTTCTTTGGTAATTAAACTAAACAACAATTGATGGCTGCCTACCTGCTTACCCAGTACCGCCTGTACATTTTCTACATAACCGTTAATGTTTGCCTTCACAAAACTTTTTTCCAGATAGGCCGAAACTGCCGAAAACTCCATAAATTCTGAAAGGGAACTGTCGCGTACGGTAGTCACCTGAACCGGCGTAACCGGCGAGGGCTCATCTATTGTTTCAGTTGGTGCAGAATGATGACATGCTGAAAAAACAAACAACGAGGTTATGCCACTGCACATTAATTTTAAATAGCTTTTCATGGTTATCGGTTCCAGTAGTTAAATTGATTGATCAGTTTTAAACGGGTAATGCTGGTTTGGCGCAGTAAATTTTGAGCAGCCAGGTAGTTGTTTATGGCAATAACAAAATCGGCTACTTTTAAATCGCCGGTACGCATTAATTTACTATCTACCTCTATCAAACCCTTGCTGAAACGGATCTGCTCATTAATTTTCGGAAAAAGTGCATCGGTCTGGCTTAACTGCTGACGAATAAGGTTCAGCTGTTGCTGCTGCTGGCGGATAAAAAAATTACGGTAACCTGATATGGTTTCAGAAGAAAGACTAAGCTTATTGTATTGCATTTTTTTCTGGTGACCATCGTAAATCGGAACAGAAAAAGTGAAACCGATACTTGCACCAAAATTTTTATAGGGCTGCAAAACAAATGAAGAATTATAGCCCCCATTTGCATACACACCAAGTTTGGGTTTATAGTTAAACCCGACAGCGTTTTTTTGATTGATATTTTTTAAACTGTCAAGATCGAAACGTTTATAAAAAAAGCCTTGAGCAGTTGTGCTGATTTCTGCATGCAATTCCGGATCAGCTAACTTCACCTGTGTGGTATCGGAAATACCTGCCAGATAGTTTAAAGTGGCATAATCATTTTTAAACTGTAGTTCGGCCTGTTTTAATACGAGTTGCTGTTGTTGTAAGGTAACTAAAAAGGTTAAGTACTCCGATTGTTTGTAAATATTACTCCTTGTTAATTTTTTAAGTAAGGTTTCTTCCTGTTCGAGCAGGGTAACCACTTCGCGGTTAAAGCCTACCTGTTCCTGACTGGCATAGGCTAAGATATATTGATCAGCGATAGATCTCTGCAAATCGTAGAGCGACAATTGCCTGGCATATTTAATAGAATCACTTTGAATTTTTATACCTTCCAGCTGGTTATTGATGCGTTTCCTGTTCAGCAAATCATAATTCACATTCAGCAATGCTTCCAGTGCCTGTCCGTTGGTAAGTACTTCATCGTAACCATAACCACGAACAACAGGCGCATACATCCCTGCAGAACTGGCTGTAACCTGTACCCCGCCAGTAGCCCTGACAATCAAACTATCTATCCCTGCCGAGCGTTGCTGGTTTTGAAAATCCTTAAGTACCGGACTTGTAAATTCAGCCTGCTTTAAATAATAATCTAGACTTTTTGAGGGGATTTGGGCTCCTGCCCCTGCCGTCCAAAAAGCAAGCAAGCATAAAAATAGGTACCTTAACTTTATATTCATTTTTGGATGATTTCAACTCAAAAAATATTCAACCATATTAAAATCTGCCCGAAAGCATTAATCCTGTGCTCCCCTGCTGGTGAAAAGGCATAAGCGTGAAATTGCTTTCTTTTTTTGCAGTGAAAAGGCTTTTAATGTAAGGATAAACCAGATAGGATATTTTAGTCGAAGCAATTCCAAACCCTGCTCCTGCCACTACATCGCTAAACCAGTGTTTATTGTTGTACATCCTAAGCGTTCCGGTAGCCGTAGCAACAAAATAGCCTGCATAACCAATCCAGGGGTTCACATCCTTATACTCCTGGTGCAGAAATTCTGCGGCCATAAATGCAGATGCGGTATGTCCCGATGGAAAAGAATTTAGTCCCGAGCCATCAGGCCTTTCCCTGCCTACACCCTGTTTAACAAAATGAGTAGAAACTCCCATAATTGCCGCAGAGGTTACATATAACATAGAAGCATCAAATAAATTGTGCTTACCTTTTATGCCCGATAAATTAAGCGCATAAACTGCTGCTGCAGGTGCCAACTGGAGGTAATCATCAACATGGGCCGCAAATAAAGGATGGTCTTCCTGTAATTCTGCCCTGGTACTTACATCCAATTGCTTTAAAGCCCCATGATCGTAAACAGTAGCAAAGCCATAACCCATTAATACCACAGGTACGATAAATGTTGCTGCCTGAAACCTTTTTTTGGGAATCGGATTACCAGTGTACCACCTTCCTAACGAATCTGCGGGAACATTTTTAACAGAATCTATACCTTGAATGGAATCAGTAACAGCTATGGCATAAGTATGGCCTATATAACTTATCATCATCAACAGCATCCACAAAAATCTTTTCATCGTTTAAATTTTAAATCAAAACTAGAAGTGAATTATGAAGAAATTCTGTAGTTAGCTGTAGTTCGAATATTTAGGATTTTTTCTGGTTTATGCAGGGGATTTTTAATCTTTATATTCTGTCATTAATGATCCACATTACACAAACAAGGTTCGTAGTAAGGAAACTTGGCAATTGGTTGAAACCTCCCGCAGATATCGCTGATCTACGCAGAAAGTATTCGTCTCTGTAGCAATTGCATTCTCTTTTACCCTGTACTCTCCCTTTGCGGGTTAAGCACCAAAATAAACGATAAAAACATGCTCCCCATTTTCCTCCCGATAATCAATGCGAAAGCCATAAAGGTTACAGATCTGTTTCGTTATGGCCAGGCCAAGTCCCAACCCGTCAGAATCTGCGGCTTTTGAAAATCGATCGAAGATTTTGGTTTGTAGCTGGCGGGCTTTACCCGAATTAGAAATGGTTAAACTTTGCTCATCTAATTTAACAAAAATGTATCCGCCGGTTACATTATGGCGCACGGCGTTACTAAAAAGATTGTTCAACAGGATGTCTGCCAGGTAACGGCTCATTTTAACCTCAACAGGGGCAAGTTCTTCAGTAAGTACCAGTTTGCTTTTTTCCAATAGTTCCTGAAACTGACGGATCTTTGCCTGTACCATTTCTTTGAGTTCGATATGCTGGAAATCAGGAATGAGGTTATTTTCAATTTTGGCCAGCAAAAGTAGCGATTGATGCAACCGTGATAACCTGCCGGTGGCATGGTAAATATCTTCCAATAATGCGCCCTGCTGCTCGGTAAACGACTCTGTTTGCAGCAAAGAATCCAGTTTGGAATTAATTACGGCTAATGGGGTCATCATTTCGTGCGAGGCATTATCGGTAAAACTTTTAAGCTCTTTATAATCCTGTCTTACCCTTTCGGCCATGGCATTTACCGATTTATTTAGTTCATTAAACTCGTCTATTTTGGTCGGTTCCTGTTCAATAGTATCCATCCTGGTTACTTCAAAAGCTTTCATCCGGTTCAAAATAGAATAAAATGGCCGCCAAAGCCTGTTCAACACAAATCTGTTAATCAGCAGTAAGGATAAAAGCAAAATAACCGTGATTCCGAGTGTTATTAAAAGAATGATTCTGATAAGATCTTCTGATTCTACCCTCGATTTGGTTATCGTTACCGCTATTGTTTTGCCATTTAAATGGACAACGGTAACCAGGCTTCTGCCGGGTTCGTTTTTACGTTCTTTCGGGTTAAAATAAATGGTGTTCAGGAATTCCCTTTCAAAAGTGGTTACATTCAGGGTTTTATATGATACCTGCTGATCGAGGTAACTCGCAGGCAACGGGAGTTTATGGAAAGTGTTTACATACTGGTTAATTTCATTTTCTTCAACAGCCAAATCGCGATCTAATTTTTCGGTCAGGATAAAATGGATTACGACATAATAAATAATCCCGGTAATGATCAGTACAATGATAGAAGTTAAAATATTGGCCTTATTATAACGGTTGGAGAGTTTCATATATCACCAAATTTATAGCCTATCCCATAAACAGAGCGAAGATAATCTGCTGCCCCGGCTTCGAGCAGCTTTTTGCGGAGATTTTTAACATGGGTATAAATAAAGTCGAAATCGTCTGACAGGTCCATTTCATCGCCCCACAGGTGCTCGGCCATGGCATTTTTAGTGACTACCTTATTACGGTTGGAAAGAAAATAAACCAACAGATCAAACTCTTTTTTGGTCAATACCACCTGGTTACCTTTCACCAGGGTTTTCATGGCCGAAACATCAACAGTTAGCTCATTGAACACAATAACATTATTGCCATCAAAATTCTTTCTGCGCACAATGGCACTCACCCTAGCCTTAAGTTCTGATAAGTGGAAGGGCTTAACCAGGTAATCGTCGGCACCCAGATCAAGGCCTGCAAGTTTATCATCTAAAGAGTGGCGCGCAGAAATAATCAGTACGCCGTCTCTTTTTTTCAGCTGTTTAAGCCTGGTTAAGAGTTCCAGCCCTTCCCCACCGGGCAAACCTAAATCCAAAAGGATACAATCGTAACTGTAAAGTGATATTTTTTCATTGGCAGCAGCAAAATCTGAAGCGTGTTCACAAATGTTACCTTCTCCGGTAAAATAGGCCAAAATACTTTCCAGTAAAGCAGGTTCATCTTCAATAACCAGAATTTTCATTTTGTATCTTTTTTTGTGCTTTTAAAGTAACCATTAAAACCCGAAAGTTAAACACCTGGTTTTTATTAAATCAGATAAAACGCTGGATAAGCTTTTCTATATTCCGCTCTTTCTTCTTTTGCAGAAACTGCTTTCCATAATCGGTAAAGTACTGGTGACCTGTAAGCATTTTAATGTTAATGGTGTCCCATTCCCTATGGCTGTAAGCCAAATTAATATTTTCTTCCCATTCCTGTTTCAACCTCAGGGCAAAATCAGTATAAGTTGGCAATGCGAAATGATAGAAATCAGCATCACAAATTATTTTTTCTAAAAGAGTATGTGGCAATTGCGGATATTTAGTAGCTAAAATACAGTTCTGCACCAGTTCTATATCTAAACTACTTAAACCACTTGTATTTAAGAAAGTGCCGGCCATTTCGGCACTGATGTCCTCATGCCCGATATATTGCTGGCTGTAACCAACATCGTGTAAATAGGCCGCCAAAGTAAGTACCAACATTTCGTGTTCGCTTACAGCACTGTAGGCTCCAATTATTTTCACGCCTTCTACTACAAGTAAGGTATGTTCGAAATTATGAAAGTACATGTGTTGCGGAAGCCCGTTTTCTAAAAGCTCCTGCACATAATCTGATACCCGGCTGATCAATATTTTTTCTTCCACTTACAAAAAAATAGATGCTACAATATTATAAGTAAAATCTGAAGAAAAACTGTAGCATCATATTTACCGGCTATTATCGTAACGTATAAATTTTAGCCTGTAGCGATAACGGTTTGTGACGACACAAATTATGGCAATATAGAAATAAATGCACTTGCTTAAGTGAACTTACCTGTCTTAGGTGATAAAATCAATGTAAACGGTTCGTGTGACGACACAATCTATGTAATATGGACTATGTAATATGGAAAAAAACTTACTGCTTAAGTGAGTTTACCTGTCTCAGGTGGTAAAATCAATGTAAACGGTTCGTGTGGCGACACAATCTATGTAATATGGACTATGTAATATGGACTATGTAATATGGACTATGTAATATGGAAAAAAACTTACTGCTTAAGTGAGTTTACCTGTCTCAGGTGGTAAAATCAATGTAAACGGTTCGTGTGATGACACAATTGATGTAATATGGAAAAAACGTATCGCTTAAGTGAGCTTACCTGTCTCAGGTGGTAAAATCAATGTAAACGATTCGTGACGAAACAAACCATGGTTTCTATCAACTTCAGAATTGCTACAGAATTGAAACTTATATTTAAGATCAGTCACTAACCAAATCTGATATCCTTAAAATCAAACAAAATGAAAAAACTTTACCAAATTACCAGCGCACTGCTCATGGTAGTGCTTTTTATGGCTTGTACGAAAAAAGAAGTAGCCACCGACACCAAATTGAGTTATAGCTTTAGCGCCAGTAACTTAAATGCTTCGTTAAGCAGTAATGCAAGTGCAAGTGCAAGTGGTGCTGTGGTAGCAGCCGGCACAAACGGAAGCATAAACTGGACTACGGCAAGTGTTAATGTTGCCAAAATCGAATTCAGTGCCACCAAATCAGGTAGTGGAGCAATTAGTCTCGAAACCAAAAACCTTTACCTGGTTAATGCTTTAAAACCCGATTCCTTATCAGGCACTGTTTCTTTAGCATCGGGGGTGTATGAAAACAACCAATTTAACCTAACCCTGGCCAGTTCATTAACCAACCCGCCTTTGTTATTAACCGGAACTTATATTGAAGCTTCGGGAACAAAAATCCCGGTAAGGTTCGAAATGAACCAGGCACAAGTGGTTAAACTTGAAGCTAAAAGAGTGGAAGTTACCGCCGGAACATATGTGGCTAAAGTTACGGTACAACTTAATGCACTGGTAACCGGACTAACTGCAAGCGATTTCGGGCAAACCACCCGCACCGGCACCAATAACATGATTATTATTTCGAGTACGATTAATAGGGCATTATATGAAAAATTAGTTGCCCGCTTTACTTCAACCCTAAGTGTTGATTTTTCAAAGCAATAACAACATCAGGTTAGCGAGGCATTAATGAATTGTTAATTTAAAGCATTAATACTAATTTCGCCTCGCTAACCAAACATTCAGAATTCCTTCAGAATTGAAACTTACATTTGCCTCGCAAAAAACAAGGTCATGCAGGTAAGTTTCGACCGTTGGAACACCGCCCAATTATGAGCATTAAAGAAAAAACAAATAAACTATTAGAAAACAGGTTCGGCCCCGCTTTTCTTGCTACCCTATTATTATGTAGCATTTCGTTATTAACCCGCATAACCCTGTTAATTTACAGTGCTCCTTCTTTCGACTGGTCTGTTCTAAACCTCCTAAAAGTTTTTCTTATTGGCCTATTTTATGACCTCGCTGCTGCATCATTTGCCATCATTCCGATTGTAATTTATTTATGGTTAATGCCTTCGAAATGGTATGTGCGTAAATTCAACAAGGTATTATTGTTTATCTATTTTTTCTTCGTTGTTTTCACGCTTATTTTCAATGCCATTTCCGAATGGTTCTTTTGGGAGGAATTCTCTGTACGTTACAATTTTATAGCGGTAGATTATCTTGTGTATACCACAGAAGTAATCGGAAATATCCGTCAATCGTATCCCATAAACAGTATTATCGTAGGCCTGGTGATTGTTACAGCCCTTATTGTTTATTTTTTACGAAATTACATCACACAATCAACCACCAACAAAAGCACTTTTGGCAAAAGGACAAAAACGGCATTGGTACTTTTATGCCTGCCGGTATTTACTTATTTCTGCGTAAGCCATAAATTAAAATACCTCAGCAGCAATCAATATGTAAACGAACTTTCGGGCAATGGCATGTACGATTTTGGCTTTGCTTTCTGGAACAATCAACTCGATTATAATACTTTTTACAAAACACTTCCGATTAAAAAAGCGGAGTCGATTCTTAGCCATTTATTACAGGAAGATCCGGCCTCAACATTCAAAAATACTTCAAGAAACATCAATAATCCAGGCACAGAAAACAGGATGAACGTGGTGCTGATTAGTGTTGAAAGTTTAAGTGCAGAGTTTTTGAGCACTTTTGGCAATACACAGCACATTACACCACAGCTCGATTCGCTGGCCAAACAGGGTTTACTGTTTAGCAATCTATACGCTTCGGGAACGCGGACGGTACGCGGTTTGGAAGCGCTTTCGCTCTGCATCCCCCCAACACCTGGTCAGTCAATTGTTAAACGCCCTGATAACCATAACCTTTTTACACTGGGCAGCATATTCCGGGCAAATGGCTATAACAGCCGGTTTATTTATGGCGGTTACGGGTATTTCGATAACATGAACGAGTTTTTCTCTAATAATGGCTATGAAGTAACAGATAGAAGTGCATTAAAAGATAGTGAAATTCACTATTCGAACATATGGGGCGTTGCTGATGAAGATCTTTTTACGCTATCATTGCGTGAGCTCGACAAAGACTACAAAAACAAAAAGCCATTTTTTGCCCATATTATGACGGTTTCGAACCATCGTCCCTATACCTATCCTGAAGGAAGGATCGATATTCCGTCGCATACAGGCAGAGAGGGTGCTGTGAAATACACCGATTACGCAATCGGAAAATTTATCCGCGAAGCGAAACAGAAACCATGGTTTTCGAATACTTTGTTTGTTATCGTAGCGGATCATTGTGCTTCAAGTGCAGGTAAAGTCGAACTTCCGGTAGATAAGTACCACATCCCAATGATTTTTTACAGTCCGGGGCATATTCAACCCGGTAAATTCGAGAAATTAACGGCGCAGATTGATATCGGCCCAAGTATTTTAGGCTATCTGAACTTTAGTTACGACAGTAAATTTTTCGGACAGAATGTATTTAAAATGAAAGATAGTGATGAAAGGGCTTTTATCAGTACCTATCAAAGTTTGGGCTATATCAAAAACAACAAATTGGTCATTCTCGATCCCAATAAAAAAGTAGCAACCTATAAGCCAGATTTTACAACGGGAAGCGCAGTAAACATAGCTCCAGATCAGAAATTGATCGATGAAGCAATTTCCAATTATCAGATGGCTTCTTACCTATATCAAAACGGGCTGTATGGTTTTGATTCTAAAAAGAAATAATGCAGCTTGGCTATCTCTTTTACTGTGTTTTTTATCTTATTACTTTAAAATCATTTAACTACGTCTCAATTTTCTAATTAATGATATAGGGTTTTAGCATAAGTATAAATGTCATCTTGATGGGTAATTTATTTTATAAAATCAATATGAATGATATTTTTACCCTACTGCGCAGTCTTGCCTCGGCTCGCCGCCGCCGAAAGGCTCTTTCTTTTTGGCATTAAAAAGAAACAAAAAATGCCGGCTGAAAATTTTTCTTTCAAAGTCAGTGGTATGGCTAGGTTAGTGGAATCCGAAAAATTTATTAGGCCGGGTTTAAGTGAACGGAGATGCTGTGCTGTGGCTTAGTTGGGTGGAAATGCAGACGTTAAGGTAATATATTAAATTAATAAGTTACCAAATAACGTCAATGGTAGCACGTCCCCTCCTGTCTAAAAATATGCAAAGATTTCTCCCTTAATTGGTGTTGTATTTGTCCTTATTGAAACAAGGCAAAAAGAATGGTTCTTTCATACAGACATATTTTTTTATTAGGAACAAAAATGCCATATTAACATTTCATTTGAAACACCATGATTGATTTAATTAAACAGCCCTGGCCCTGGTATTTCTCGGGCATCATGATCGTACTCATTATGCTCATTTTACTTTTTTTCGGAAAGTCATTCGGCTTTTCATCAAACCTTCGCACCATGTGCACAATAGCCGGAGCTGGCAAAAAAGTAAAGTTTTTCGATTTTAACTGGAAAGACCAGGTCTGGAACCTCATGTTCCTCATCGGTTCTGTAATAGGTGGATTTATCGCCACAAACTACCTCAGTAATCCGGCTCCCGTAAAATTATCTGCTGCTACCGTTGCCGATTTAAATCAGCTGGGCGTTAAGTTCGACGGCGGCCTGAATCCAAACAGCTTATTTTCGTTAGCGGCCCTGAAAGATATCAAAACGTTAATTATTTTACTTGTAGGCGGTTTATTGGTTGGTTTTGGATCTCGCTATGCGGGTGGATGCACTTCCGGTCACGCCATATCCGGACTTTCTAATTTACAACTACCCTCGTTGGTTGCGGTAATTGGTTTCTTTATCGGCGGCCTTGTAATGACTTACCTCATTATGCCTTTTATCTTTTAAAATCATAAAAATGAAATTCGTAAAATATATTCTTACCGGTATACTTTTTGGTATCATCATGACTAAATCTGAAGCGGTTTCCTGGTACAGGATCCAGGAAATGTTCCGTTTCCAATCTTTCCACATGTATGGCATTATTGGTACGGCTGTTTTACTCGGTATAATAGCCGTATGGCTGATTAAAAAATTCAAAGCCAAAGACATTGCCGGAAAGCCCATCACCTTTCACGATAAAGACAAGGCCTATATTAAATACATACTTGGTGGCACTATTTTTGGCTTGGGCTGGGCGCTAACAGGTGCATGTCCCGGTCCTATATTTGTAAATTTAGGCAGCGGATACGCCGGCATGGCAATCGTCATATTAGGAGCCTTGCTCGGCACCTATATTTACGGTGTAATTAAAAATAAACTCCCCCACTAATGCCTCACTACCCTTCTCTCGTAGTATAAAATGTAAGCAATTATCAATCAGGCATAAAAAACGGGTTGACATCAAATTAGTAAGGAAAAAATGCAGTATTTTTGAAGAAAACAAAGATTCCTCATCAAAAACTTTAAATCTTTAAAAACTAAATTGGGTAGTGTATCGTTTATAAAAAAATAAATTTTAACGGTTTGGGTAAAGAAAATCATATCAATACGAAAAAAATAAATGTGCCATTGGACCTTGGGGTACTTTATAAGGTTTTGGATGCATCGGTTACTGGAATTGTGATTACCGATAATCTTTTGCCAGATAATCCTATTATTTACTGTAACCCCGCTTTCGAAAAAATCTCAGGATATATAAGAAGTGAGATCATTGGCCATAACTGCCGGTTCCTTCAAGGTAAAGACCGCCAGCAGTCAGAACGCAAGATAATTTCAACGGCACTTGGCAAAGGAGAAAGCTGTACCGTAGAAATCAGAAACTATACCAAAAAAGGAAAGTTATTCTATAACGAACTGTATATCTCTCCGGTTAAAGACGAAAGTGGCCAGATTACGCATTTTATCGGGATACAAAATGATGTATCTTCAAGGCGAAAATCACAGCAGGAACTCGAACTTGTACAACAGGAAACCGAGCGTAAAGTTGAAGAAAGAACCAGGATGTACCGGGAGAGCCAGGAATACTTAAGCAGTATTGTAGAAACCATCCGGGAGAGCCTGCTTGTAATGGACAAAGATTACAAGGTTTTAACTGCCAATAACCATTTTCTCAATACGTTTAAGGTTTCTATAAATGAAACAAAGGGTAAATTGCTTTACGATCTGGGCAATGGCCAATGGAATATCCCGGAGCTAAAAAAACTGATGGAAGAAATTCTTCCTACCAACAATCCTGTATTAGATTTTGAGGTAAAACATGACTTTCCGCATATTGGCAAAAAACTGATGTTGCTCAATGCTCACCGTATTGAGCTCGAAGGCCGGTATAAAGATTGGATCTTGCTCGCAATTGAGGATATTACCGATCAGCGGGCACTGCAACAGCGTAAGGACGATTTTCTTTCTATAGCCAGCCACGAGCTTAAAACGCCATTAACCACTATTGTTGGCTATATGCAGTTGATGGAAAGGATGATGCCTGAAAATGCAAGCAATAAATTCAAAGGGATTGTAGAAAAAACCGGAAAATATGTTCAGCGCCTTAATCAGTTATTATCAGAACTTTTGGATGTATCCAGAATCCAGACCGGAAACATCACCCTTCACCAGGAAGAATTCGATTTTGATAAAATGGTGGCTGATGCCATTGAGAGTATCAGGGCGGCAACGCCATCAAGAAAGATATCTCTTACAGGGAAGATAGGCAGGAATTTCACTGGAGATGAATCCCATCTCATCCAGGTTATTTCCAACTTATTGAGCAATGCAATCAAATACTCTGCTGATAATACCCCAATCGAAGTCCAGGTGTCTTCCATCAGCGATTTCATCAAGGTATCTGTTACCGATAGAGGAATGGGCATTAGCGAGGATGAGCTGAGTAATATTTTTGATCGTTTCTACCGCGTAGGTGAAGTACAGAAACATTATCCCGGAATGGGAATCGGGCTTTACCTCTGCCAGCAGATTATTACCAACCACGGCGGCACAATATGGGCCGAAAGTCAGAAAAACGTTGGCTCAACGTTCAATTTTACATTGCCAATGCATTAATTAGCCCTTATTAAAATATGAAATATAAAAAAATTCTGGTTTGTGATGACGATCAGGGCATATTGGAAATGCTTGAGCTGTTGCTGGAAGAAGATGGTTACCAGGTAGTGCTTGAACCGAACAGCGTAAACGCACTTAAAACCATAGAGCGGGAATCTCCGGATCTCATTCTTTTGGATATCTGGATGCCTATGATATCAGGTGATCAGATTTTAAGGGCATTAAGAGATAATCATAAAATCTCTTCAATTCCGGTATTGATGTATTCTGCGAGTACTGATGGTAAAAACATTGCTGAAAGCTGTGGAGCAGACAGTTATATTTCCAAGCCTTTTGATCTCACTGTGTTGCTTGAAAAAATTGAAGAACTGCTTAAGGCATAAATCATGAATCTAAATCCCAGGTTGGATGAAAAAGCAATAAAAAACGACAATTTTCGATGTGAAAATTGTCGTTTTTTATTAATTGGGTCTTAATTTCGTTATTGCGAACTGAAGAAAGGGTTTTACGCGGAGTGAAGCAATCTTTCTTTCTTAAGAATAAATGACATGATAGATTGCTTCGGCTCGCTCATATATTGCCTCGCCAGTAATGACGGAACAGCCTATAACAAACTAACAATTAACCACTAACATCCAAAATCGCCGTTACACATACTAATTCCAGCCATTGCCAACATCCTTACCAACATTAGGGTTTGCATTCTTTTCAGATAACGGGATGGGCAATAAAACATTTTTATCCTGGAATGGCTGGGTACCGTCTTCTATCTGCCTTTCAGCATTTATGGTCTGCCTGGCTATGCCCCAGCGGATGAGGTCGAAATAACGAGACTGCTCCCCGGTAAGTTCCAATTGCCTTTCGCGCATCAGGATGGTCATTGCCTGCGCCTGATTGCCCAAACTGATGTATAGCGGGGCATTAACACTTGGTCTGCTTCGCACCTGATTAATCAGTGCCAACGGCTGCGATCCGGTGTTTCCCTGTTGTATATAAGCTTCAGCAAGCATCAGCAACACATCAGCATAACGGATTACCTGTCCGTTAATACCACTTTGCGGACCACCATAACTTGCTACCTTATTATAATACTCATACTTTAAGTATTTATAACCTGCTGTTGCATAAGGAAATGCTACTGGCCCGGTTGAGCATTGCTGGCAATATTGAGTTTGGCCCCCGCTTGCTGCATCTCCATAAAAAGTATAAGCCGCACGTGGATCAACATAAACCGCATTGGTTTGCGGGTTAGTGTAGGTAAAAGCCTTAACAGCTGTTGTGGTAATAAACACATTGTTCCAATCGTTAAAGCCATATTCCTGTGCACGGGCAGAATGACTAGCTTTCCCACCCCATGTTTCCTGTCCGCCAAACGGGGCATACTGGTTACCTATACCCCAATCGGTCCAGGCCTGGTTCATTACCTGGAAAATGGTCTCTGGATTTTTGGTTGAATTATTCTGATTGGGATCATCAAACAGGTCGTTATATACCGGTGCCAGCGAATAGGTATATGGAGCCTGGGTCAGTTTGCTCAATTCAGTAACCGCATCGCTCCATTTTTTTTCATACAGGTATGATTTACCAAGCAATGCAACCGCAGCACCCCGGGTGGTACGCCCAAAACTAGCCGCTGCATATGAAATAGGAAGATCATTTTGTGCGTCTTTTAAATCCTGTTCAATAAAAGCCCATACATCTGCCACAGCGGCACGCGGCAGATTAATTTCTTCAGGTGTTGGCAAAGGGATATATGCTTTGCGCAAGGGCACACGTCCATACAGATTAACCAGATTGAAGTAGGCATAAGCCCTCAAAAATTTAGCCTCGGCAATATATTGCTTTTGATTGGCCTGCTCGGTTGCACTTGCAGGAGTCCATGCCTGGGCACGATCGATCACCACATTTGATCGCATAACTAACCGGTACAAAGAAGACCACATAGATTCTAACTGCGGTTGGTTCGGAGCAAAATTATACTGTGCCAGGGCCAATAGATCACCCTGGAGCGGTTGGGCATTTTTGGCATCATAGCCCAACAAATCAAAAATATAATACCATTCGCGGGCCCACAACCCCGAATGTAATAAAGTAGCATAGCTGGCTATCACAGCTTGATTTATAGCGGCATCACTGGTAAAATAAGTGTCGTAAGTGTATGCGCTTTTATTTTGTAAGTCTAAATCTTTCTTACATCCTCCGGTTGCAATTAATAAAACTACAACAGTCAGATATTTTATATATTTTTTCATAACGATCTCTTTAATATTATTTATCCTTAAAATCCAACTTGTACACCTGCCAAAAATGTACGTGGCTGTGGTATCTGCCCATCATCAATTCCGCGATTAAAAATATAATCGGAGGCCCCGCCGTTTACCCCACCGTTGGTTTGTGTACTAATTTCCGGATCGTAGCCTTTGTATCCGGTAATGGTGAATAAATTTTGTGCAGCTACATACACCCTAAGATTGCTTAATACATTACCTGAGAAGGCTTTTAAAGCTGTTTTGGTGAAGGTGTAACCTAAGGTTATGTTACGTGCACGCAAATATGCCCCATTCTCAACAAAAAAGTCAGACGGCCGCAAATTGCCTGTTGCCGTTACATTCTGCCCGGCTCTTGGCAAAGCAGCAATATCTCCGGGATTTCTCCACCGGTTTAAGATCGCTGTAGATGCATTATGCCCGGTTGAAGCATTTTCCGTACTGAATTTAAGCGAGTTAACCAGTTGAACGCCCTGAACACCAGAGATAACGATATTGAGATCAAAATTTTTGTAAGTGGCACCGATATTAAAACCATATATAAATTTAGGGATAGCACTGCCCAGCATCTTTTGATCTTTATCATCAACAACACCATCATTGTTCAAATCCTTGAATATAAAGTCGCCTGGTAATAACCCAGCCTGGTAAACAGCATTGGGATTGCCTGTTTTCTGACGTGCTGCAACATTTAATGCATCTATCTGTGCCTGGGTAGAGGCCACACGATCTACATTATATCCATAAAATGCACCAATTGGCATTCCTGGTTGTGTTAAAGTGATTCCATTTAAACTGTTAAAGTACCCTCCTATTATCGGTGTTTGCGATTGGGCACCCAGTGATAATGTTTTATTCTGGTTATAAGCACCATTAACACTTATGTTGTAGCTAAAGTCAGTACCTTTACTCTGATAACCAACCTGAAATTCGAAACCTTTATTTTGAGCATCTGCAGCATTAGTAATTAAGGTACTGTTATATCCGCTCAAACCGCCAACACCTACGCTGGTTGGTATTGGAATAGCCACCAACAAGCCACTGCTTTTCCGGTTATAATAATCAAGGGCTACAGTAAGCTGATTGCTCAGGAAACCAAGGTCAAGCCCTATATCGGTCTGATCTGTTTGTTCCCACCTCAACAGTGGGTTTGCAATAGAAATTACCGTTGTTCCGTTTACGAATCCCTTATTCTCACCAAGCGAGTAAATCAGATTACCAGTTGGTGAGCCTCCAAAAGTAAATACCTGTGTTGTCGTTAAACCAAACTTGTTATTCCCTGTACGACCCCAGCCTATGCGAAATTTTGCGTCGCTGATAAACGGAAGTGCTGATTTTACAAAACTTTCTTCGCTGAGCCGCCATGCAAAACCAACTCCCGGAAAATTACCATAACGGCTTTGAGGGCCAAAGTTTGAGGAGCCATCACGGCGGATACTTCCCGATAGAATATAACGGTCATTAAACGTATATACCAGGCGACCATAATAAGAAATTGCCCGGCCAAACTGGGTATAGTAACCAGATGTATTAGCCTGACTGGTAATCGTTGGCGCAACTCCTATGTCTTTTACATTATCATTTAACATTCCCGTACCCAGTACACTCAGGTATTTACTCGATCCGGCATCAATATAACTGGTTCCGGCAGTTGCCGATATATTGTGTTTACCAAACGTACGGTTAAAAGAGAGGTAGTTTTCGAAAGTATAATTAGAATAACTGTTAAATGCGCGGCCTGCCTGGCGGGTAAAAGCCAGGTTGTTTGAGGTAACATAGGGTACCTGGTACGAATCATCCGTAGAATTACCATATACACCAGCAAGTTGCGACCTCAGCGTAAGGCCTTTGATAATGTTTACTTCGCCAAAAATTTGCGGGTACAACACCAAATCCTTACTTGAAAGGGTTTTAACTCCCAGTGCCTGTAATGGATTTATGGCATTACTGTTATCATCAACATTGGTTAAAATGGAGTAACCTCCCAAAATGGCCGGATCATATATTGGCTGGTATGGTGCATAAGTAATCGCATTGCCTATACTTGCCGTTTGTCCACCGGTATTGGTATAACGAATATTAAGGCTTTGCCCAAAATGAAAACGCCCTAGCCTTTCATCCAATGAAAAACGGCTGTTTAATCTTTTTAGGTTATAATCTTTAACAATTGCCTGCTGGGTTAAATAACCTAAAGAGAGGTTATAGGTTACCTTATCATTGCCGCCACTTATGGTTGCATTATTTTGGGTAGATAAGGCTGTTCTGAATATCTCTTTTTGCCAATCGGTACGATCGACAGTTACGTAAGGCGTATTGAGTTTAGCAGGAACTGCGATATTAGTACTGGCCGCAATATCTTTAAGCAGATTAACATAATCGCTTGCATTGAGCAGATCAAGTTTTTTCCGTACCGTAGATACACCAACCTGCGAGTCAAACGAGATTTGTGGCAAACCACTTTTACCTTTTTTAGTGGTTACGATAACCACACCATTAGCGGCAGCAACGCCATAAATGGCTGTGGAGGCTGCATCTTTTAAAATGGTAATGTTATCAATATCCTGCGGATTAATTGTATTAAAAAGATTGGCATCGCTCTGTATTCCATCAACCACATACAGCGGCTCTACGTTGGTAAATGAGCCGGTACCGCGAACAATAATCTGAGCATTTGAACCCGGCGTTCCGTTTGAATTGGTTACCTGTACACCGGGGGCCTTACCAATGAGGAGCTGTGCTGCACTTGTATTGGTGTTGGCACCTGCATCTTTGGCGGCCACCACATTTACCGAACCTATCAGGTCTTTTTTTCGTGCCGTCCCATAGCCTATTACTACAACATCGCTAAGGGTACTCACATCATTCTGTAATTTGATGTTAATTACTGTTTTTCCGTTTAATTTAACCTCCTGCCTGGTAAATCCTATTGAAGAAAATACAAGTGTGGCGTCTGAGGGTACATTGATAGCATAAGAACCATCGGGTCCGGTAACCATACCGTTCTGTTTTCCTTTTTCCTGTACGGTAACTCCAGGCAGGGGTTTGTTATCATCTCCGGATGTTACAACCCCCTTAATACTAACTGTTTGTGCTTTAACTGATATTGTACCCACAAACACAAGGGACAATAATAATAGCGGTAATCTGGCAAGCTTTAACAGCCGTGTTAAGTCGGTAATTTTCCTACTCATAATTGGTTTATATAAATGGTTAATTAAAATTAACTGCACACTGCAATCGATTGCATTTTTAATACAACAGCATTACAGGTGATATGAAATGTAATCTTATTTAAATTAATGATTCAACATTTCAATATTAAAATTAGCCATAAACGAATGGCGCTATGGGTACATTTGTTAATAAATGGATATACAAATGTTAACCTTATTTTGTCTCATTATTCGTCATAATAGCCATAACTGAACATATGTAACTATATATCAATACATCACCAAAAATCAGGCTTTAAGGCATTCAGATAAAGAGGAGAAAAACCATACAAAATTTGTGCTTAGGTCGCAGAATCAGCTAAGCGCTTTATAATTGATCAACTGCCCCTGCCAGAATATGTTGCCCCTATCGAAGTTAAATTGGCAACTTCCAGCCAACAAATATGCTAAAATCGGGTTTCACCACAGTAATGATCCGTTTCACCACGCTAATATCAAAAACTGGAAATAATAGCCTATAATTAAGCCATTGGCTACAAGGCACATGATGCATGAACTTTTAAGCTTCAGGAAAATAATTTTAGATGCCCTTACCGCGTGGCCCCATAAACAAACGCATGACGAAATCCAGGAGGAAAGTAAACGGCTGCTCAGCGCTATCCAGCATAATATTACTAAAATAGCGCCTGACCGACTAAAGGCTTATACAAGGCAACACCAAAGAGGGTTAATGCAGTTGATGGATGAATTAGAAGCCATGAGGTATGGAGACCATCTTAATGGCGGTGAAAAAAATAATAATGAAGAAATCTGTAGCATCGTAAATCTACTCAGCCAGATGGTTTTTGATCTTCAGCAGTATTTACCGGAGTATTTCGACTATGATTGTGCTGCTCCTGTAATTACCCAGAAACAACTGTTATCAGAAATTGCCGAAAATGCCTGTCAGACCTTGAAAAAGCTTGAAGAACTGCTTGCTGACGACGAAACCATCGCGGTATTCAAAACTATCTTTGAACACCTGAATAGCGGTCTTTATCCTTTCACTTTTGAACAGGCTGGGTATCTACATGATTTTTTCGGGTCACTTAAATTGGCCTTAAATAAATTTGTACCGCCCCTGCAAATGCCAGGAATTATCCTGCTGCTTACTTCTTTAAATTTCAATCATCCGTCTTTTTATCATTCCTGCTGTAGCCACTTTAACCATGAACTTCAAAAATGCGAAAACATCAGCGGGCAATACAGGCTCATTCATTTCTTTAAGAAACTAATCGGACAGGTTTTTAAAACCATAAGCATACCATACAACAGAAATTTGCCAAATATTGATGAATCACTGTTAAGGTATATTGAAAGTGAGATCAGCTACCTCAAATCAATAGATGCCATAGCCGAAGACCTCAGTTGTAGCGGTATTTTAGACAGCAATTTTAAAGTAACCTTTACGGTAAGGCAGCTTGCCATGTTCATTCATTTACAGGTTGAGGCAGGCATCATCACAACCCAGAGTCCTAAAGCACTGCATCAATATGTTACAAAACACTATAGTACTGTAGAAAAAGATCTCATATCAGAAAAAAGCTTTAAAAACGCTTATTACGGAAATGCCTCAGCAGATATTGAAAAAGTGATCATTAAAATCGCCGATATGCTGGCCATTGCCCAGAAAAAATATTAGCCGAGAAGATTTAACAAATCCTTTCTTCGTAAGAAATCTACAAATTCAAAGTACCAGTGCTCTGAGTAATCATCCAGCTCATGTAAATCCTTTTGGTTGGTTTCAATAATATCCTGAAGTGTAAAAAAGCCCATTAGCTTACTTCTGAGTTTAAAATTCTCAGACAGTGAAAGTTCTGTAATCGGCAGATTAAGGAGGAAGTAATTGGATTGGGAAAAACTTTCCATAAAAAAGCGCGGGTTAACCCGATATCCGCTTTAGAGGCACCGCAAAATGCCCAGACACAAGATAAACAGGCACCCACGCATAGCGTAGGCAACCATCTATTTTTTCCTGTGTCTTTTGAAGTTTTGCGGTTTTCTAAAACAGTAAAATAGCTTGTCGCTACAATATCAAATATGTAATTAATTCTTATTTCATGGTTCAAATATAACAGATCTCAGCCTTTTATTCCCTAAAACAAAAAAAATAAAGGGGTTGCCAAAGGTTGCTACACCAGCAACTTGACAAACATGAAAATATACATTTCTTTATGCTTAAAAACAGATTATGGAAAAAGAACTGTACCTCTCTAAATTAGCATCGTATCAAAAACTCTCCATAGGCCTGAAGGCCTACCTTAATTACACAGTGTATCAAACCAGTTTTGGAAAAATGGAAAAAATCCCGCTCAACAGTACCGAGCTTGGCAGTTTTTGTTACCTGGCCAAAGGCAGTGGACGATTATTTGTTTACGATACTGAAACCGAGCAGGAAACCACCATCTTTTTCTTCCAGCCTAAGGATATATTACCGGAGCTTAAATCGATCTCTAAATATGTAAAAGGACAGCTTTTTATGCAATTTCCTGAAGATACAGAACTGCTTAGCATACCCAATATACATACCCGTAACCTACACAAGCTGTTCAGCGAATCAATCGATTTAATGGTGGAAATAAATGCAGAAATGCAGGCTAAAATCATCACTGTACTTACCGGGTTAAAAATCTGCGATGCCCAAAAACGGCTGGATAAATTACTTGAATCTTTTCCGGCAGTTTTTAGCCAGACTGCGGTAAAAGATGTGGCATCGTACCTGGGTATTCATAGCAGTACGCTAAGTGCAATGAGAAATAAAACATAACCAATAATTTAGGTTCCGGCGCTTAAATAACCCATCTGGCTGTCATCGTTTTTTTCCAAGACGCAGGTTTTTCCCACCTGGATGTGAGGCGATTTAAAAAACAATAATCCAATTTCGAAACAGCAAAGAAATTGGATATGAGGACTAAAATACTACAGGTTATTTCAGCTGCATTTATTTTGCTTTGGGTATATACAGCCGGAAACAAGTTAACAAACTTTCAGTCTTACAGGCAGGAAATGAGCCTGCAGGTTTTCAGCCCGGCTTTCGCAGCTATACTGGTATACGCAGTCCCATTTATCGAAATACTTTGCGCAATACTGCTATTGATTAAGAAAACCAGCAAGCTGGGTTTAGTCTTATCGCTCTTACTGATGTTGGCTTTTACGGGGTATATCCTGCTCATCATTTCAGGATATTACCCCAAAACGCCATGTAGTTGTGGTGGTGTAATTAAGGCCATGGGCTGGAAAGCTCACCTCATTTTCAATCTTTTCTTTGTTACTGCTGCAATTCTTGCACTATATATTAAACTAAAGCGGGAGGTACGTGACAAAGATTAAGGTTATACAATGGATCTGGCCAGGCCAATAAACAAAGTAACACAAGCTGTATTGATGGCCAAGAAAAAACAAACAGCCGGGCTATCTGCTTAGGCCCTATTTGATAAGCAGCATATATCAAACTAAAAAACATGTTAAAAAAAATCAACCTAGGCTTTGCAGCCCTCATATTGGGATTCGGCCTTATCGCAACACAAAGTGCTTTTACTACCAGAGCAACAACTTTCTGGGCTTACCAGCCAAATGCAGAAAATAATCTAAGAGATCATACAAAGTATGTACATACTTCAACTCCTTCAGCTCAATGTACAGAAGATAATGAGCCATTACCTTGTGTTATTGAAGTTCCGGAAACAGTTACCTCCCAGGCAGATCTTCAAGATTTCTTTGTAGGAAAAACCAATAGCGATATACTTGCGTTATCGGCCCAACGGACACCAGAACAATAATCATAAAATTAGTGGGAGAAAATTTTCTCCCGCTAATTTTATCTTGGATTTTGCTGGATACCACTTATTGAGATGACATCTTGCGGAATTTCCAGAGCATACCTTTTATCATTGGGCTTAAGTTCATAGTTAATTCCATTAGCCGTTCTTCTCAATGTAATGTTTGCACCCTCAAGATTAAACCGCTTTAAATCAGTCCACCGCAGCCCCCTCATGACAAGTTCCTTTCTTCTCTCTTTTAAAATCACGCCTAAAATATCCAGGGAATTTATCGTATAAGGAACATAAGTACCACTTTTGAAACGTTTTACCAATAGCGTATTTAAATCATCTACCGCAGTTTGGAAATTCCCTAAACGGGCATTACATTCAGCTCTGATAAGGTATTGTTCATCAACCGTAATACCCGGAAATATCCCCTGTCCTGCCCGGTAACTCCCTCTCCAGCCAAAGGTTCCGTTGTTGTTATTCTTAAAAAAAAGAACTTTCCTCAAGTCGTTATCAGTATATTGGGTAATCAGATCTGCAACAATCTTTGCCCTGGCATTATTCAGAATCTGCGGAATAGAAGCAGAAGATTCATAAATAACCTCGGCATTGAACCTTGCAAAAGGAAATGCCGGAGTATTGCTGATCAGATTATAATCCAATAAAACAGCTTTAACCTTAATACATGAATCTGCATATAAAGCTGCATTTCTATATTCTCTCATGCTGAGATAAACACGGGCAAGCAAGCCAAAAGATGCCTGCCTACCAGGGCGAAGCGCATGTATAGATAATTTCGGCAGCAAACGATTGGCCTCAAGAAGATCAGAAAGAACATAACTATATCCCTCGGCCACCGATGACCTGACCGAAACCTTATTAAAATCAGTCGATTCCCTTATCACAGGCCCTAAATCACGATCTGCAGTACTGCTATTATAACCTACCGACCAAAGTTGAAGGACATTGTAATAAGCACGGGCCCGGTTGAAATAGGCCTGGCCTTTTATATTATCGTATTGGGCAGCGTTTGAAGAAGTCCGATCGATTTTCTCCAGATTCTCCAAAACCGTGTTAGCGGTATAAATTAATTTATACAAGTATTCCCAATCGTTTGGAAAATTTTCACTTGTAAATAAATTGTCCTTTTCCCATGTGTACAGTCTTTTATTCTGCTCGGATGATAAACTATTCAAATCTGCATCAGTAACATAAAAATCATCAGCACCAACTTCAGCCGCACCTGGATCTACAGCGTTGTTTAAATTTTCGTTGTTTAGTAACGCCTGCAGATCGTCCAGCCGCTCTGGTACCGCCAACTTCATATCAGATTTTTCATCCAAAAACTTTTTACAGCTAAGTAGTGACATGGCCAGCACAATAGCTACTATATATAATTTTTTCATACAATTTATTTAAAATTAAAAACTGGTCCTTAGGCCAATTGAAACTGTTTTAGGAGGAATTAGTCCGTTTAAACCGATTTCATAATCAGGATCCAAGCCCTGTTTATTGGCCATCCAAACCAAGCCTAAATTTGAAACTGTAGCATAAACAGTTAAACTTCTGAATACTTTTGACTGAATTTTTGGGCTATAACCCAGATTAATGTACTGCAAGCGGATATGGTCTCCCTTTGAGATCAGCACCTCAGAGCCCCTGTAAAAATTATCCCTTGCACTTACTGTAGGATATATCTGGGATGGTGTATCCGTGCTGAGCTCATCTCCCGGTTGTTTCCAGCGCAAGGCAAAATCAGCATGACCCTGGCCCGTAGCATTCAGATTAGCATATTGAATAGAATTTCTTCTAAAAAAGTAATCAAGCTTAAAGCTAAACTGAACATTAAGTTCGAGGTTACCATATTTAAAAGCGTTTCCCAGACCACCAAATATCCTGGGTACAGCAGAACCATAATAAACCAGGTCTGAAAGCTGTGTACCCTGACCGGTAATCAAATTATAATCCTTACTAACCTGGCCGTTAAGGTAACCAATAGGATCGCCGTTATTAGGATCTAAACCGCCCCACCTGTAACCATATATCGAGTAAACCGGACTTCCAATTATGCCCGAAATTGAAGGTCCCCCTGCAAGGCCCAAAAAATTGCTTCCCTGGTAATTTGACAATAAATATTTATCAATCTTATCCCTGTAACCGCTTATATTAAAGCTGCTTTTCCAGCTTAACCTTCCTTCGGTGTTGATAGAATTAAGCTGAATCTCCCAGCCATTCCCGCTCATCTCAGCTACGTTTTTAACAATTGATTGTCCTACACCACCAGAATAATCTAAACTTGCAATACCAAATAAATCTTTTCCTTTTTTATGAAAATACTCCAGAGAGCCTGACAGGCGGTCTTTCAACATAGAGAAATCGACACCCAGATTCGTCATTGCAGATGTTTCCCACTTTAAGGAAGGATTTGAATAGGTATTGAACCTGGCAAATGGCAGACCGGTATTTGAAGAATTTCCCGCATAAGCGATGGTCGATATTGAAGTCATGGAAGGATCAATATTCCCGGTAAGCCCGTAAGTTGCCCTGATCTTCAGCGAGCTGAACAGTTCCTTACTAAAAAAAAGCTCATTTGATATGTCCCATAATATGCCAGCAGACCAAAGTAAATTCCATTTATCATTTGTACTAACGCCAAAAAGGTTTGAAGCATCCCTTCTACCGCTCAGCGTAAGGGTGTACCTGGATTTATAGGAATACGAAAGATTTGAAAAAACGGAAACAAATCTTGTACTGGTAGCCACTATCCCGTTCCTGTCTGGTATAAACGAATTATTTCCGGTGGTAAGTGATGGATATGCGCTTGTATAATCAACCGTCCCTGAAGAAATAATATCTTCCCTAAAACCATACAACCTGGAAGATAACCCGTTAACAGATGCCTGCCTGGTTTCGGCACCAATAAACCCGGCTATAACGTGTACCGGTGTATTCAAACTATAATTAAGCTGCCCCCTTACATTATGTACCTGTAAAGAATTGAACGTATTATCCAGTATTCCACCCTTTGGGATCTTATAGGTTACAACATTGTTTGCATACTGGGCAAAATCATTAACCAGATTTCTCGCAAAAAAACTCTGCTCATCACTGAGCACTGTATTTTTCCGTTCCTGGTTTTCATACTGATATTTTAAGGTAACAGAAAACCCGTAAGGCAGTTTTTGCAACAATGAAGCATCAAGAATCAGGTCACTTGTTTTAGTTCCGTTTTCAACATGCTGGTAATCTGTCAACGGATAATAGTTCCAATCCCCCAAAAGGCCACCCGCTAATCCTCTCAGATATGTCGCCCGCCTGTCTTTTGGAATAGCAAGGGCATTACCATCAACATCTGCGAACTCCGCGTAAGGATACAGATTTCCTGATGTAGAACTGATACTGCCATAATCTGGCTTTCCCGTGCGCGCGTTGCTGTTGGTATAATAAAGCCCCGTGCTGATCTCCAGGTTTTTATATGGCCGGTAACTCATGCTCATTTTTGAATTTATCTTTCTAAAAACAGCATCAAGCACAGATCTGTTATCATCGAGGGTAACCGAAGAGTACCATTTAAACGACTCCTGCCCTCCTGAAATATTTAAAGAAGCCTGGTTGTTCAATCCTGCAGAGTAAAAATATCGCTGATACTGATCCCTTACATCCAATAACTTTAATCGCTCAACCTCCATTTGTGCCGATCCACTTGAAACTGACCCGTTTTCTTTTTTCAGCAGCAGTTCTACAATAGGGCTTAAAGCCGGCTGTTGTGCACTATTTATCTGAGATTGATAAAAGCCTTTTGAAAAAAGAAAGATTTCATTGTCAATATAATCTGCCGAAGAAATCTGCCTTAACCTTGAAAGGTTTGGGCTTTCAGAAAAACTGGTATTGATATTTGCATCGATCTTTACTTTTGAGTTGAACCTTCCATTTTTTGACGTGATGACCACAACTCCATTCCCCGCTCTTGCGCCCCATATACTTGAAGCAGAGGCATCTTTCAAAATCGTAATATTTTCTACATCATTGGGATTTATATTGTTAATATCGCCCTCATACGGAAAATTATCAAGGATAATCAATGGTGCTTTGGGTCCCTGTATTGAGCTTAATCCCCTTATCATCAGCCTTCCGCCACCATTGGTAGATCTATCCACGATGAGGCCGGATGAAATCGCCTCCAGTCTTGACACAATGTTAGGTCCCACCTGTTGTGCCAATAGCTTATTATCCAAAGTGGTAAAAGAGCCAGTTGAACGTTCTTTCGGCAAAGTCTGGTAACCTGTATGCACCTGAACATCATCAAGAAGTTTTACCACGGGCTGCAGATAAATTTTTAGATCCGCTTTTAGGGGTAAACTTAGCTTAACCAAAACCTTTTCGTATCCCATATGGCTTACTTCTACTTTATATTCCCCAGTATACCCCGGCATTAAAACTTTACCCGTGCTGTCGCTCAACAGGGTTTTATTAATCGCTGTAAATTTCAGTATCACTCCTTCCAGCGGTGTTTTTGTTTCTGCATTGAAAACCTGCATCGCCAATTTATCCTGGGCAACCACGCTAAGCGAAACAAGTAAAGCAGTTATAAATAGAATGTATCTCATGTTAGTTTGTATTATCTGTTTTACTAATTACAAGCATTTCCAGTTCCTGATGATCGGGCACCAGCGATAAACCATAGGGATTTAGCAGTGCATTCAAACCGGCCATATCCTTTACTTCCGAAAGCTCCAGATCAACTAAAAAAGTAAGTTTAGTATCGTTCAAAACCGGATTTTTAATAAAAGCACAATCCTGAATATCATTTACCAGGTTGGCTATCGGTTGGTTGATAAATCTTGATCCCTTATGAAAGCCCAGGCTAGCCGGTTGCCCACCACGTGTTCTCAGTTGGCGGGTGGCCTTTGCCGGTGAATATTGTAGTTTGTACACCGCGGTGTTGATCACTTTTACAGCTGCCAAGTATCCTGAATTTTCGTTCAGGTACTTCATGGTGAGTTTTTTTAATATTGCCGATTTTTCCCTTGGCGCCCAAAAATCTACCGTCCAGAGGTCTTCTGGCCTTAAAGACGGGTTGTTAAATCCATCTGCATCTGCAAAATCAAGCTTAAACCGCTGATCAGAAAACCAGGCGAATTCTGCCCTCGCCAGCACACTGTATATCCACCGCAGCGGATGGTTAAAAATGATCATTCCTGTATTTGATCCATTAGAACGGACCATGGAGTTCGAAATCCCGGGTATTTTACCTTTAATTAACAGGTTAAATGAGCGCATTCCCTTAGGGTTCTGGTGCATCATTAAAACCGTATTGGGATAAATGTAATTCAACGGCGTTAAATTTAAAGTCCCGGATAGGGCTGCCCTGATGTTTGCTTCAGATAAGGCATCGCCCTCTGTAGTATTCTTCACAATCCCTTGATCATCAATCCAGACCAGGTGCGGGATCTTGTTATGCAGAAAAAGACCATTTAGTTCCTTATCGCCAACAATGGAAGTAAAAGCGCTACCAATGGGATTTCTTTCAGAAGAATAAAAAGCTGAAACCAGCTTTTCGCTCTCCGGCGTTACGCTCACGATATTAACTTCTTCCTGGAACAAGCCCGAAAGCCTTTCCTGTTCTGGCATCTCCTTAATACACGGAATACAGAAGGTAGCCCAAAAATCGATAATCAGCAGCTTGCCCCTAAACCGCTCCATATTCCCCGACACCGTTTTACCCCCTACCATAAAATTTCTGGGTGTAGTCCAGAAAGTATCTGGCACCCTGTCGCCCACCTGCAAAGCCTTAACAGGCCCTTGGGCATATAAAAAAAGAGAAAAAACAAGCATAAAGCCTGTTGCTATAATTGGTTTCATAAAGTTTAGTTAATTAGCTTAAATCG
Organism: Sphingobacteriaceae bacterium; assembly: GCA_017745075.1. Taxonomy (GTDB): domain Bacteria; phylum Bacteroidota; class Bacteroidia; order Sphingobacteriales; family Sphingobacteriaceae; genus Pedobacter. The sequence continues at coordinate 404,750 of JAGIAD010000001.1, forward strand.
GAATTTTAAAAGCTTTAGCCAGTTTTAAAACTGTGCTAAAGCTTGCCGTACCTGCTTTGCGGGCCAGGTAGTACCGGCATTAGTTAATGTGTTAATCCTTTTGAAATTTTAAGCATAGGAATCCCACACCGAAATATTCGCTAATGATTTAGTATTGTTTAGTTGAAATACAAATAAGAAAACCCTGCCATCCGGTCCATGATTATAAAGAACCAATTTTCATAAAAACAAAAAAGCTGGGCTGACAATTTACATGAGGTGTATACTTTACAGCAATAGCCATAAGACCGAAAACCACTTACTTCGGCCCATACATTCTGCATTGGCTGGATTTATAAAAAACTAAAAATGGAATGTTTTTATCAGCAAAAGGACATTCTTTATTATGATGCCCTGTTGTAAAACTAAACAATACATAACTACAGGGGAAACAGTCAACGTCCGCTGCCAAATGCCCGTTACGATTATGCCCAACTTCCGTATTAACAGTATGCAAATGTTCTCTTTGCTCAAAAGCATACCATACTGCCAACGGACTGTACAACAAAGCCCAGCAAAGGAAAAAAAGCGGCAAATAAGCATTATTGAATTTCATCATCTGTTTTGGTTGAGTGGTTAAATTAAATCGTATTGAAACTTTGTTTTGGAGGAAAAGGCAGGCATCAGGCAAAAAATCCGGACATAACAATCCCATTGCAGCATAAGCCACTTATTTTTTATAAAAATTCCATTAAAACATAAGTTTTATGCAGAACATCACTGCAAAGAGGAATAAGGCAGGCTATCATCATGAAGAACCTAAATTATCATTAACCTTAAGGTTAGCCTGCCTTATCAATCCAAATTATTCGGGATTTTTGGGTTTTAAGGCATAAAGCCGATCAAACGGGCAACCTACCAGGAACTGGCAGAGAAATACCTGAAAATGGCAAACCATTAAAACAACATACTGTAACATTGCCAGGTAAGGCAATATTAAGAAGTTAGTCGGATTTATAATTTGTTTGCTCATAATCATATGTTATGAGTCTTGCCGGATAAAGAAAAGTGGGCTTCCCAAACCATAACCTCATAATGTTTCTCACGCCTTACGTTGAAATGGAATTACAGCAGAAGCCCACTCTTATTTTGGAAAAGCTAAAGATAGCAATTCCGCTATAAGAAATGGGATAAAATCTGCTGTCTTGCTCCAACGGCGTGAGATTTGAGGTTGCAAGACTCTTAATTTTACCTTAACTGATTGTTATTTTTATTACGTAAAAGTAAATAAAAAAAAGCTAAATGTCAAGTAATTGCATGACGTTTTTAAATAAAATATCAAAGACATTGCCAATAGTATTTTATTAGCAATGAAATGATTAGTGAGAAAGAAAAAATAGTTCTGAAAAGCTTCGGTAAGCATTTAAAATCATTAAAGGAGAAACAGGAACTTTCTTATCGTGAATTTTATAAAAGAAGTGGCGTTAATACCGGAGATATTATTAAATATGAAAATGGAGAAACCAGTCCAAGTTTTATTACAATAGTTAGATTGGCAATCGGTTTAAAAATCCATCCTAAGGAACTTCTTGATTTTGATTTCGGAATAGACTTTAGCGCCGGGCTGGAGTAATCCCTAACAAATTCAACAAAATTTTCTTTATTTTTTTGGAATAATCAATCTTGGAACAGACTTTAACCAAAAACGGTAAAGTTACTTCAGTACAAGACAATAGGTCTTTGCCAGATAAATAAAAACCCGTAGTAACAAGGGTGTAACTACGGGTTAGTGTCAACTTCTGCGTTTTCAAGCAAATTTACTTAATGACCTGACAAGAATTTCAAAATGTAGATTCATTGTTATTGTACCAGCGTATAATTTCCCGATCCACTGATTCTTTCTCCGTTATCCACTGTACCTGTAAAGGTAAAGCTATTGAGGCCGGTTTTGGTCACTGTTAGTTTAGGTGAGGTGTAACGGTATTTTCCATTCTCGAACCAAGACATGATAACATTAAGAATGCAATTGCCTCTATAATCAGATTCAAAGGTCCCGCTTTCCGCCTTAGGCATAACGTAAAACGTTATTTTTTTTCCATCACTGGCATCGGGGTCCAGACTAAGGCGGATGCTGCCAGGACATTGAACATTATCTATTACAGCGTTAACACTGTAGGTACCACGCGTTCCCTGAAGGGTTATTTCGGCGGTATTGGGCTTAACCGAAGCTACTCCAGTTTTCGGAACAGCGCCTGATCCTGATACTTGTCCGTTAGCCGCAACCGTTGTACCGGATTCCGATTTTGAAATAGAATTCGAGCCAGTTCTTGAAGTCGTACTGGCACTACCACAGTTGGATACGCAATATTTGGTTCCGTTTACACAGTTATAAGATGGACCACCTTTTACGTCACTATAAGCCGTTATAAAAAATTCCATAGAACTTCCCGTTGGTACAACTTTGTTATATCCGGGTGTATGGGTGAACAATTCTCCGGGATTGAGTACAAACAGCCCCCCGTTCATTCTCTCCTTCGTCTTGCCATCAGCGGCAACAATCCAGGGACCAAAAGTGAAGCTGACGCGTTTGTCTGACCGGTTCTCGATACGCCAATTATACCCGTATGAGGTTACCGAAGGCTCATAACCAATAGACTTATACGATACATAGAGATTTGGAAAGCAAGGCGCTTGCTTGGCCACGCTCCATTCTGTCTTGTTGTAGCCTCTTTTTTGAGCGAAAACCGTACAAAAACTTAAAAGCAACAATAATAAAAACCAAGATTTTTTCATGACAATAAATTTTAGTTGTTTGATCTTATAAACTTCACAATTTGCCAAAACCGAAACAATAGCTAGCACTAGCTATTTATGCGCTATACCCAGCCTGCCTCAAAGGCTTTCCTGATCAGTTCCTGGGGTGTGCGGGCCTGTGCTTTGCGAAGGATATTTTTCCTGTGTGCATTAACGGTATGCAGACTGATGAACAAAGCCTCGGCAATTTCCTTACTGCTAAAACATGATATAACCAGTTTCAGCACTTCACGTTCCTTTGGAGTAAAAGGATCTGCAGATGGACTAAGGTCAACATCGGTACTGATGTTAAAATATGAAGGTTCGCCATCCAATCCGATAATCGAAAAGCAGGGTATACCATCATTCTTTATATGGGTGATATCAGTATCTATACTTAACGTACGGTAATAATTCTTTTCGTCATAGTCTATTTGCACTGCCTGGTGCAGAAGCCTGATGTAACGGCCATCTTTTGCCTTCATACGAAGGTCGTACTGCATCTTGTATTTAGGGATTTTGTCGAATGGTAGTGTGAAAAAAAACTCAGTAATCCGCTTTTCGAACGCGAGGAAATAAGGTTTATCCTGTGGATGCAGGATGTCGAGCAGCTGAAGAATATTCATTTCTTCCGGCGTGTAACCCAGCACACTGCCAATACTGGGGCTAACGAACTCAAGTTCGGCCCGGAATATATTGAATACATAATAATAGTAAGTACCCGGCTGGAACAGATGCAGAAGACGTTTATGCAATTCAAATTGTAACTCAAGCTCGTGCGGACGGCCCGGGTCTTCTTTAACAACAGTGCTCCAGATTTTTTTAGCAGACTGGTAGAGCGAAGTATTTTGGTTAGACATGGAATGAAAACGTTAAGTTGATTACGTTACTTAAATATAACAATAAATTATCACTCCAGAAATGAGCCCACTTTACAACCATTAAAATAAAAAACGAAGCCTTCTTAAATTTGAAAGGCTTCGTTTTCTAACACTTGTACCTAAAAAAATTAATCGATAGTAATGCCTTGAATTGCCTTTTCCAGAGAAGTTTCCATAATGCCCGGAATGGCTAAACCTTCTGCACGGAAAACGCTCACGTCCGAAACACCGTAGAATCCAAAAATATTTTTGATGTAAGGTACATTCGAGTCGTAAATCTGATAAGGGCCTTCCGAATAAATATTTCCAGAAGTAAAAGCAATGTACAGTTTCTTATTATTCAGCAAACCTTTTGGTCCGTTTTCGTCATATTTAAAAGTATATCCTGCTCTTGAAGTGAAATCAAAATATGCTCTTAAAGTTGCAGGAACAGAGAAATTATACATTGGAGAATCAATAACGATGATATCTGCTTCTTGTAATTCTGCAATTAATCCTGTTGAATATTCGTTAATTTCTGCCTGTTCAGGAGAGTGGCTTTCAGCGGGAGAAAAGAAAGTATTAATGTGTTTTTCTTCTAAAAGCGGTACCAGGTTTTTCGTAAGATCGCGCTCTTTCACAACAGCATCAGCATGTTTCTCTTTAATTTTTTCTACAACAGCCTTTCCTAATTTTCTGCTTGCTGAAATTTCCGCTCTCGGACTTGAAATAATGTGAAGTATATTTTTCATTTTTTTAATGATTTAAATTTCTTTACCAAAATTATGTATATTTACTTATTAAAAGTAAGTAGTAAACAAAAGGTTAGTAGTAACCTTTAGGTTAGCTAAAATAGAGAATGATGGAAAATACTGTAGTTTTTGAAGAGCCTATCACTGCTCAAAAATGTTCTGAGCACCTTTCCTTCGTTGAAGATGCCATCTATGTGATCGGCGGAAAATGGAAACTGAAAATTATTATTGTTCTCCAGGAATGCGGGAACATCAGGTTCAATGAACTTCAAAGAAGTATTCCCGGGATTTCTGCAAGAGTGCTTTCCAACGAATTAAAAGACCTTGAATTGAATGGCTTTGTAAAAAGAGTTGTTCATGCAGATCAGATTCCTGTCGTCGTAGAATATATCTCAACAGATTATAGCAGAACGATAAAACCGGTCATTTTTGCGCTTTCAGAGTGGGGGAAAACGCATAAACGAAAAATTAAAGAAAATTTTTAGATAAAAAGGCTGCGCTTGCAGCCTTTTTCGTTTTTCACAGATTTCTCGGGTTTTAACAGATAATCAGATTAAAAATCTGCGTATTCAGTAAAAGATTTATAATGGATTCTTCACTCCGTTTAGCATAACAATCGTACATCTGATCGTTATTACTAAACAATCTCCAATAATAGCAAAGCTAATTAAATTTATTTATATCACAAATATGTGATATATTTGCATCCTCATAGGTTTTAGGAATTGATTAAAAAAAAGCAAAATATAATCAACCCAAGCCGGCTGATGGTAACATTGCCCCTATTGACAAGCCCGAACAAATGCAGCATTCAAATACTAATTAAAAAAACCTAACATCCGCAATTAGCGTAATGAAATTAAAACTGACACCAAAATTTGTCCTCACCTTTTTAGCATTAACATTTTTACTGCATGAAGCTCACGAGATTGTACATACCACAATTGGAAGAATAATTTGCGGTTGCTGGGGCCAGAGAGACTTTAATATTTGGTCGCTATGTGGAAATTGTGCTGAGCAAAAACCCTATTCCGTGCTCTCTACATTTGCCGGACCTGCATTCACTTATCTTATGATCTGGCTCGGGGCCTACCTCATGCATAAAACTAAAGATAACCTCAAAGCACTGGGCTTTTCCCTGGTTTTTGCAAATATGCCTTTCACCAGAATTTTTGGAGCTGTAACAGGTGGCGGCGACGAAGTTTGGGGATTAAACCTGGTTTTACACAACTATAACCTGGCCTGGCTGCTGGGAACCATTATGATACTGGCCATCATTATTTACCCACTTTATAAAAGCTTTAAGCTTATCGAAAACGAAAGCCCAATTGTATGGTTTTTAGTGTTTTTATTGATCCCGGGACAGATCGATGTTTGGGTAATTTTAATTGTGCTGAACTCGCTGGTGCAAAAAGGGGTTTTAAGTAATTACTGGATATTAGGCTCTCCAATTCTGGTAACCGTATGGACAGCCATTGTTACCTTAACCTATTTATTCACCAGAAAAAACATCAATGAATTAATCAGGAAATAGATAGAACGTGAGTTTTTTTCTGCCCGAAAATATATTTCAACAAGCTTAAAACCACCCCTTTAAAGCCCGTGACATCCTTTCTTCCATAATCCCGCCACAATCTAACCATAGGTCAGATCAATGATTTGTTTAAGTGCATCTTTAATGGCTTGCTCGCCGGCAGGCTGCTTAATATCGATTCCGCAAAAAGGATTTTCCTGCATTTTGGCATGCAGGGTAAGGTAGTACACCCCTCCCATTAAGAGTGCGTAAATGGCCCTGAAGTTTTTATCTGTATTTTTAAAATATCCATCCACAACTTCACTTAAGATCTGATCGCCGATGGTCTCCCGTTTCAAGTCCAGTTCTTTTAGTATCGGAAGCTTTTCACTAAGCCCCCAGGTAATAATCCGGCGCATTTCTTCATTATTGATCAGGCTGTCAAACTGATCTTCCAGCACCCGGTAAGTTAATGCCTTTCCGGCATCAACCTTGCTTGCTTCCACAATATGATCAATGTCATCAGTATTGATTTTCCAATAGTCGTTTCTGCTTAGGTATTCATGCACTAAGCCATCAAGTCCTCCGAAGTAATCATAAATCAGCCTCCTGTCTACCTTTGCAACCTCTGCTACCTTGGTAATATTTAATCCCGAAAAACCATCCTTTTTCAAGATCTTTCCGAGTGCAGCTATCAAATTCGATTTGGTACGCTCCTTATTCCTAACCGGTCCATCCGTAACTTTTCTTGCCATTCCATTCAACTTTGCTGCAATTTGCAATTTTTTACACCAGCATCAAAGATAATCCACAAATGCATTTATGGCATTTACCAAATCTTCCGACCTTAATTTCCCGATACCTGTCCGGCATTGATAAACGTAAGGACCTGATCCGTCACAATCTTATTTTTAATGGCTTAAACTTCGTACCGGCCCGGGTAAAAAAAACTAATACCGCCTTGTTAATCGCATTGTTTTGAGGAATGGTAAATTCTATCGGGTCATTCCAGCTAAGTAAATTTTCAAAAACGGATTCACTGTAGCCGACTATAAAATCAGGACAATTTTTGTCGGCCAGCAAGCCCGACAGGCATTCTCTGCTGTAAACATTTCTTTTTATGATAGCTAGATCTTCATAGGCTTTAGCGTGGAGCTGTGTACCGGATGTATAGAGCACAATACAGGCCCGGCTTGTTGTCGACTTATAAATCCCAACCAAACTCTGGCCGGGTTCCTGGGCCTTAATTACCTGGAACAAACACCCCATCAATACTGCAATAATTATTTTTTTCATATCCCGATTTTTTTTACAAAAGACTGTTTCGCAAAGTACAGCAGTTTGTAAGCGGGAAAATTGTACAATCCTGTCAATTTTCAACATTACTTCTTCCTGATATCCGGATTGTTCGGTAAAGAAATACACCAACTTATTTCTTAAAAAAATGCGCGGCATAAAGAGTACCTTCGTGTATTAAAATTTCCTTACCCGGCATGGCAATTACTTTCATAGACGATGGGATTGTTTCCTTCTCTAAAAAAAACTACAGCGCTGCAATGCATTCGCATTATGCCCTGGAACTGGCTTTTGCCAACTCGGGTTTCCTGAATATATCTACCGGGGACCAGGATTTTAAAAACATCCTGGCTGCCATTATATCGCCCAACACGCTGCATGCATTTGACTGCTCGCATGGCGAATCATATATCTATTTTATTGACCCAACCACTACAACCGGCGAACACCTGATCAACCTGTATGATTTAGAAAACAGGCCGATTGTTGTTTTCGATGCAAAAGAAATTGGCCGGTATAAAAGCGGCGGGCAATTTTCACTACCTGGTTTCGATAAAAAAAGCGATAAAAAGATAAGCCATTACACCAGCAAATGTATAAAGCTGATACATGAGCATATAGCCGAAGAAGATTGGAGCATTGACCAGCTTGCCAGCCAGGTGTTTGTTTCAGAAAGCAGGTTGGCTCATATCTTCAAGCAAGATATGAATATATCCATTCGCCAATACATCCTTTGGAAAAAGATAGAAATAGCGGCAATAAAATCCCGGAGCGGTTGTTCCCTTACAGAAAGTGCACATCATGCCGGTTTTACAGACTCCTCACACTTCATCAAAACCTTTAAAAAAATGTTTGGGGTTCGTCCGTCATTTGCAATGAAAAGTTAGCAGGATTATACAATTTTCTCCCCTGCCACCCCTCTAATTTTGTGATATTAATAATTACCTGAATAAAACAGGGAGTAACTGTCTGTATCAGTTAAGCATGCAGACGCCCCGGTATTCATATAAAGCCGACTGCTGTAATGCTACCTAAGCTGCATGCTGTAGCTGCTTGATGAGTAAACCAGGTAAATTAAAGGTTAGCACAAATCATTTTTTTATGAAAACAAACAATATCACAGAGAAAAACAAGGCCATTATCCTAAAACTCTACAAAGATGTTTTGGTAGACTGGAATATGCCCATGGTAGATGAACTGCTTGCAGAAAACTTTATTTCACACGATTGGCCGAAAGATACACCTGCCGGACCCCGGTCTTTTAAGGCATTCTATTCAAAAATTAAAGTAACCTTGCCCGATGCGCGCTACCATACAGAAGACATAGTTGCAGAAAATGATAAAGTAGCAGTTCGGTGGCGGCTGCAGGGCACACAGGAAGGGGATTTTGAAGGCATCGCTGCCACAGGTAAACCCATCACTTTAAACGGCATAGCCATTTACAGGTTAGCCGACGATAAAGTGCAGGAACGCTGGGTGTTTACCGATTTACAGCTCCTGCTTCAACAAGTAGACAGCGCGAAACTATAAGCAATTGTTTTAAGATTTTTCACTATTAAAAAAACGTATCATGATTTACAATGTTGTTCTGTTTATCCATATTTCCGGGGTGCTGCTTCTTTTTGCCGGCCTCGCTGTAGAATGGATTTGCATCCATAAAATTAGTAACGCCGCTACAAACGAGCAGATAAAAGAAGCGGTTACTATTTACACAAAATTATTCATCGCTGGTCTAGGTGCAGCAATGACACTGCTCTCGGGCGTATACATGGCTGCCACTGTTTGGGAGGGTACCAGCTGGGTGATATCGGGCCTGGTTGGCTTCTTTCTGATAGCATTAACAGGCGGGCTCTTTACTGAAAGAAAGATGAAAAGTGCCAGGAAAATGATCAAAAATGCTGACGGGAATCTGATCGGTTTTTTCGGAAACACCCATAAGCTATGGCTGTCCATCTGTTTAAGAACAAGCATCCTGTTTGGTATTGTTTTCTTAATGACAGTAAAGCCAGATCCTGTATACTGTACCATCATATTATTAACCTCAGTTGGTCTGGGGGTTATTCTTTCTAAAAAAGTAAGCCTGCTAATAAATAAAGTCTAAACCGCAGCACGGCTCTTTACTGCGAACTACTGCTTTTGCATGTACACAACCAAATGATCTTAATTTATTTAACAAAATACTATTCAATTAATGCGTTATGCGTAAACTAAAACTACAAATGCAACTATCTCTTGACGGATATTGTGCAGGCCTTAATGGCGAAATGGATTGGATGACCTGGAATTTTGATGATCAGTTAAAAAAACATCTAAACCAGCAAACCGCCCCGGTTGACTGTATTTTACTGGGACGAAAGCTGGCAGAAGAATTTATTCCGGCCTGGGATGCCAGAAAAACCGATCCCTTAGGGGAAGACCCCGACTTTGTAGCTAAGATGAATGATTGTCTGAAAATTGTTTTTTCAAAAACACTTCAACAAAATGATTGGAAAAACACCAGAATTACCAGGAATAATATTGCCAAAGAAATTAAGGAATTAAAAAGCCAAAACAAAGGCGATATAATCGTGTACGGCGGTAATAATTTTGTTTCAAGCCTCATTCAGGAAAACCTGATTGATGAATATAACCTTTACTTTCATCCCACAGCGATTGGCAAAGGTTTAGCCCCATTTACAGATAAAATAAACCTCGAAATGTTGCAATCAAGAGCATTTACCTGCGGCGTTGTATGGATACAGTATAAACCCATCAAATAAAACCAGAAAATGAAAATAATCATGTTAGCATTATTGAACTTAATTACGGTAAACTCCATGATACAAAAAGTTCATGAGCAACAACCGGGTACTTCTGGTTATGCTTCTGTAGTGAGCTTAAACTGTACTACAAAATTACGGGCAGGGCAAACCCATCGTATTAATCCACGGTGCTTATCAAAACATCCAGTTATGCTGGGACACGATGATACCCGGTTTAATCGACCCTGCCACTTACCCCACTTACTTTAATTAGTCTTTCACCCTAGTATAATAAGTATCCCGCTAACCTGAAAAAGGAAAAGGTATATTATTTATCGATATGGCTTTAATTGATAATGACTTAAAAATAGCTTTCTAATATCAAAATTTTACCCCGCCAGCGCATCGATATAGGGCTCGAACCAAAAATCGGTCTTCATTGCATCTATCAAACGATTTGAAAATTCTTGAAAAAGAAAAAGCCCTTTAAATATCTTAAAGGACTTTCGAAACAGCATGTTCCTTAGCTAATATAATATTACGAATCTCTACCGCTGATAAAATTCCTTGAATTGATTATTAGCAATATTCGTTGTTACAATCGCTAAATCTAGCATACCATTTGCCATCATAATAGTAATCTACCAATTGACATCCGTTTTCATCTCTAAGATTAGACACGATATACTTAGGTCCCCCAGCTAAACCACCAAATACAGCTTTGGAACTTTCGAAATTTAGCTTCTTGTTTTCCAATGAAGACAAGCTTTTTTGCATCTCTTTTAACTTAATCATTTTCTTTTAAAGTTTAATATTTGATTGATAAGCGCCAACTTACCCTGGCGTTTAGGTTTTGGTTATTTGCTATTTATAAAAACATCAGTTATAGATCTAAAAAATATTAATACAAATAGCTAACTACAGCGGTATAAATTTAATTTGCTAGCACTACCACTATAATTTATTTTAAAGCTGAACATAAACATTTAGTAATACAAGGCACGCTTAATATTTGCTGGCTTTCAATAAATATTCGTAACGTGTACCAATAAATTTGCTGAAAGATTCTGCAACATCAAGAACAGATGGTAAAGTGGAATGTAAAGTTCGGAATGAAATCTGCCGCACACTCTGAAGTGATACATCTTAAGAATAAAATAATAATCAGCATCATAAATTTTAAGTCCGAATCTTTTAGTCTCCAATCAATGCTAAATATCAGCAATAGCTAAAAGAGCCATCGAGAATTTAACCAACCTTGATCTATTTGATGAAAGTTCAAGCGTCGAAGGCAAAAGATATCTGATTAGTTGCCTTTTTTCCCGAAAAAATGGAATAAAATGGAGACCGATATGGAACAGTTTTAGTCAACGAAATCGCAGAACATATCTACCTGAAAAACAAAGAATCAGGAGCAAAAAAAAGGGACAAAGATCTTCGAAAAAATCTTTGTCCCACTGGGGGTGGCCCCACTTGCTTTTGTCGACGGATTTCATGTACGATTTAACGCGTCTAGCCCATGTAAGAGGGAAAATGATGGAGATTGATCCGCAACTTTCAGAAAGGCTTTTATCATCTTAGTCTGTTTTAGTCGCATGCGGATAACTTCAATCAATTTTATACCTAGTAGAGAAGTTTGTAAAGTTCTCTACTAGGTATTTTTTAATAGCATTAATACATAGTAGATATTATTGTTGCTGTAAATAAAACCTATATAAAAGCGGATTTATATTAATATGGTTTTCAGCTATCGCTTCTCCATTTACCTCATTTAAAAATTCGTGCGGAATCTTTATGCCCACATAATAATTAGGAACTCCACCAAAGAACTTTTCAAAGTTATTAGGATGGTTAATAGCAGTAACGTCAATAACATTTTCTCCGGCAACATTAAATCCGTGAAATATAAACCTATCTTGTCGTCTTGCAAAGCCTTCCAAATATTCAATTTCATTGTCGATTGCGGCAACTTGGGAATTACCTATACATCTGCTTGCAAGAAATTTTGCCTTACTTAAATTCTCTGGCGCGCTAAGTTCTGTATAGACAAAACTATTTTCTTTGATCCAATTCCAGAATGAATCAACATTTGCGTTATCAATAAGTAAATATTCGTGGTCTGGCCCCATGTAAAAATCATTCCGAATTTGATCTAGTAGATTTTGTTCTATCATAATGTGACAGTTGTTAAGAGTTTTTTATTTCTATAGCCTTAGTAAACCCACCTAACGAAGTGTTTTCATCATAAATTACTAACGGCATATCGGCTTTTGGCATCCAAACCCTGCCTAACTCTATCGCAGTGGCGATAGGCATAGCCGGGAAAACATGTAGTTCCGTTCCTGCACCATAAACTGATTTGATTTCGTTTAACAATTTCCTCGCGGCAACGCTAAAATCTGCCAGATGAACTTTGTTTTTCAAAAAATCATTGAATGGGCTGGCAATTGTAAGCGTGTAAATATTACATTCCTCACCTAATACTGCTGTTATCCGGTTATTATTAATTGTTGCGCTCAATGAAATATTCAGTGCAACTATAGGTTTCTTAGTGTTCGTAGGTTTAGTTACAACGTAGCGCACTCGTCCCTTATCATCTGATAAATTCCAGGTTTTAGGCGAACGAACGGATTGATGTACCTCAATATCTTGTATGTCATTTAACAGTACACCTAATTTCATTAAAAGGGGCATTGGTGCAAATGCAAAAAGTGAAAGGTGATTAATTTCATTTTTTCTCAATTTAGGCCTCAACTGTTCACCAAACTGTGTTTCGAGATTTTCGACTTCTGTTTGCCAAAAGCTTGCATTTCGGTCGCGCTGAGGGCTGTTGCTTAAACCGAGATCAATTGCTGATGCCTGTGCCGGATAATGGTTTGGCAGTAAATATTCTTCTACTGACTCATAAGTTACAACTGGTGTATGAACGCCAACATTCGCTTTGTAAGTAACAATGTGGCTGCTCATATTTGGCGCGATAGCTGTTTGCCTCTCTATGCGATCTTCATGATTTTTCTTCATCAAAATTAGCTTCGGTTCAGGATGTCCAGCAATATCATGCTTATCTATGAGGCGATGGTGAGTATCACAGAGTAACATTAAATTGGTTATATCATCCGATAATAGTGGTGAACGAATTGCGCATCCTCTTGGGCCGCCTGCCACGTCAGCCACTATGTGTGCGATGTAAGATTGGTTAAAGTTCCGTTTAGTTAATATGTCCTGTGTCAGTGATTTATTGCACCCTTCATATTCACATCTTCCTCCAGATCTTACCCAAAGCAGATATTTATTTTTATCAGTTATACTTGAAACACTCATAGTCGTTATTTATTTAGGTTGGTTACTTTTCTCTGGTTCTTCAATTTTAGGCTGATTTTTGAACGGATGAACACCACCACCTTTCCAGTCGTCATCCGTACCCAGCCATATTTCATAATGATACAGCCATTCATAAGTCCACCAAACAATAGTTTTTGCAAGTGGCATAGATGAGTTCCACTGTTTTCCATCCGGATAATACAAGCAAAGCCTCTGTTTAGCTTGATCATAAACATGCGGTAATCTTTTCGCCCCTCTTGCCAGTGCAAGCGGTGTAGGGCTAAGTACATACACCTTTGGAGATGATCCTAATACATATTCCAGCTTAACCTTATACTCATCGCCCAACGGCGATGGCCTCAAAGTATAATTCCAAGTCAGTTTTTTGTCCATTGAGGTCAATACCGTTGAATCTGGAAACATACTTTTTAGCAAACCCGCCTGTGCACCTATCGAAAATGGCTTAATTTTATTCGCCATAAAAGGTATGTGGTTTTATGGTAGAGGTTCCTGCCACTGAAACGCCTATTTTGGCAGCAATTTGATTATTACCGGACTCGGTAAGTAAACGCGCTCTTTCGCCTATGTCGCTAAACGTCTTCCTTACTAAACTTTGGCCTAGTGACTTCTCAAATGACTCCTGAATACGGAACATACCTATTTGGCTTGTTGCCTCTGCAATATCCTTTTGAACCTGGGCAAGCCATTTGTAAAAGTTCGCCTGCCTTTCTGGGTGATCCACCCACTTATCCGCAAAATTCTCTTCAGAATTGACCGGGTTTTCAACCCATTTAATCATCTTACCATGTTTTGCAGAAAATTTATCCTGTATAAAGTTAGGTATCGCTGCTACAACATTAGCCAAAGCATCTAGGATGTTCGTTTCCTTACCGTAAGCCCTTGATGCAAGTGTTGTAATGATAATGGATATCGGTTTATTTTCATCGCCGTCGAACATGAGATCCCGGTGTCTTTTGAGTATCTGAACAACCCTTTGCAATGGAAGCCTTTCGTTAGAATAACTTGGGATTGGTTGTATAGCTTCGCTAAATAATTCTGCCTTAACAAGATCTAAGCTCGCCTGGTTAAAGAACCATCTTGCATATCCAAAAGGGTTACTTTTTAACCAATTGAGATGATTCGTTTCCGTTTTATAATTATCTTCAGTATTATCGGTTATCCGTAGTGCCAGTGTATTTGCCTCGGCCTGATCGGTTGCGGAAAAAGCCTTTTCCAAAAGAATACGGTATCCACTATCAACTATACATGGTAAAATATCAAGATGATAATTTGCATCTTCCGAATAGTCCAGCGTCCAGCATCTTCTTCCTTCGGGGTCTCTTAGCATTTTCACATAAGTGCCATGAGCTTTTAATTGATCCCCTACAGCCTTTTTAAGATCGTATTGTGTCCAGGTACCCTGTTTGCCCACAAGTTGGCAAACTAAATCCACATCCAAATCATCATCTTCATGAATTGGTTGAATCATCGTTCCAAGCATAAAAGAGCCCTGCGGTAGAATTTCAGGGCTATATTTCCCAATTGGAGAATCGTGTTTTGCCAAATGCAGCCCAACTGCATCATAACTCTTAGCTACTGCATTATGTTGGGTTTCGCTGATATCAAGGTTCCTACCCAGTTCTTCTAAGATTTCATTAAATTGTATTTTTTGTTCGTTTGTAAGCATAGTCTGTGGTTTATATTTGATTATTATATTCTCTCAAAAAAGTTACCAAAGACAATCGCAACGCCAGTTTGTCACATTTAGCTTTATCAAATCTCAAATACTAGACAAATAGACTGATTTATAATAAATTACAAAGACATTCAGGACATATTCAGCCAAAAACACTAATAAGTCTTATATCCAATAAGGGGCCGCCAGAGACTTTGGGCGACACCCTACAGCGCATTTAATATTGGGTTATGTTAGTATAACATTGCTAACTGTTTAAAAATCCATCCTGCCAAATATTGATAAACATGACTGTATTCCGCCTGACTTTGCAAAACGGAAAAATCTGCCGCAGTTCGCTTGTATTGCAATTTTTAGTAAAATCTTCGAAGTGAGGAACAAAATCTATATGAATTTACAGACTAATCCTGACCATTTCCTCCGTCAGCAAACAGCATTTTTTAACTTTTACCGCTACTGCATGTGCAAGAGTCATTTCTATTTATTTTTGTCATGCAAATTCATTGGGTATTTCAAGGCTGGTATCTCCCTTATTCTTGAGTTGATCCGCCGTATAAGTCTCACCGGTTTATCCTGTTTTCCTTCGTTCAGCCCAAGCTTTTAAGGCCTCGTTGTTGTCTAAAAAGTATTGCTCGATGACCTCTTGATCCGCGCCCTCTACTTTTCCATAGCTAAAAGATTCCTGACCTGGTGTTAACAACCCTGTCCTAAAATGCTGATTGATAAAGGTCTTACCATTACGAATGTCGACTGAAAGTATCAGCGCTTCCTCCAGTTCCAAACAAGTGTCGACAGCTTCGGGAGTAAGCGCCACATTTGTCCCTTCAAATTCTGTTTGCACACTTGGGTAGATAACACCTTGAATGCCCTTGATTTTACATATCTGATCCGTAAATGCTGCACTAATCTTGTAATCCTGATGATTATCTGATCGTTTCGCGAACTGTTCTGAATAAAATTCAAGTAGTGTAACCAACTGTTTCAATTGAAATTCAGTGTGATTTTTTGCCAGATTTTCAAGTTGCGTCTGATATGCCATCTGTGTATCAGCAGATATGGTCGCCGCTTGTCTATTGAATACCAACTCTGCTAAAATCAAATCCTTTTTCACCTTCCATTTGCCGAGTGTGATCAGCATTTTCTTAGTGCACACCCCTTTATTTATTCCCTGAAGTTCAGTCACGGTTTCTGCAAGTGCGGAAATCATCGGCAGACTAACCCTGCTACTCATCACCGAACCGTAAAACATTGACATTCCGGGTGCATTCGCCCTTCCGAAAGTTTTGATTAACGCAGGATCATTGATATAAGATATCTCATCCTTCCTAGTAAAAGCTTTAGGCTCAGAATTTATCCTGATCCGCTCCACATATTGGCCGGAATGAATTTGCGCTATTGTCACTGGCAACAAAAACTCCTTACGTACTATATCAAGAACTTTTGAATACGGCGTCATGGCGAGGTTCAGCTTTGAGAACGCTTTTAATTTTCTTTGTAGTTCACGGTGACTTGAGAAATATAGGCTCATAATAATAATAATGTGTTAATCTCCAAATCTCATTTAATTGAATTTAAATGCAAGCAAAAACTAATAATGTCAGGTTGTGCTAAAGTTAATAAATTTTTAAAACAACATCTCGGATACTGTCATACGTTAGCAGTCGTATTTTTTATTTTGGAAAAAATCGATATTCATTTAAAATCATTTGAAGATAAAAGCAATAATAAACAATGCTTTAACAGGATTCGAAATTGGCTAAACGACATGAAACCTACCACTTAACCTTCTTGTAAGTTTTTCAAATTTTGGTCATTGTCCTTAATATTCGTGTACAATTATTGCTTAATCTCTTTAATTATTTATCTCTACTAGAGCATTTCCTAATCCGCTATATCGTAATCTTGCCAAGATTTGGCAAATGCCTGTCGTTGTATAATCATTGCTAAAAATTAATATTATGAAAACAGCAATTTTATACCTCCGTGTAAGCACCGATGAACAGCCATTGAGGGGGTTATTCATTGAGAGCTCAGCAGGAAATGCTAACTACTGCAAACTACATGGCATTAGCATTTTAAAGATTTTCACAGAAGACCATTCTGCAAAATCTTTCAGACGACCAAAATGGATGAAGCTCACCATCTATTTCCGTTGCAAAAAACACATCGCACCAGAAGCAAGAAGAGGAACACATTACAAAGGGCTTGCATGAGCCATTGACAACTAAAAAACTATTGATAAAGTTCAAAATGTACTAAAAGGAGAAGTTATTTGAAATGCCCAAACTTTCTTAGAATGATTACGAGAAATGTACGTTAAAGCGAACAAAAATCATGTTGTGCACTATCATTGTAAATCACCTTATAAAGCCAGATTCAATGCCAATAAAGTAAATAAAGACTTCATCGAAGAATTAAAGCTTTTCAGGATCGCCAAAAATGAGCAATCGAATTTTGTGAAGAATATAGTTTTAATCTATTTTAGTTCTGATCCTTTGAAAATAGACCGTTTAAACAAAAAAGCAGCTCTTTTCAGAACTGCTTTAAAACTTGGGGTGGAATATGGGGCTCGAACCCACGACCTCCTGAACCACAATCAGGCGCTCTAACCAACTGAGCTAAAACCACCGTGTTTTTGGAGTTACAAAAGTACGACTTTTAACCATCCCTGCAAATATTTTTATTAAAGTTTTTGAAACAAATTTTTAATCACTTCACATTCAATTATTTGAATTCGAAAAAAAGTTTCAATAACACATAAAACAAGCTATTTTGATGCTAAAAACATAACTTTACGGCGTTTATGATCGAAATTTACACAGACGGAGCAGCCAGCGGAAACCCCGGACCAGGTGGCTGGGGCACCATTTTAAGGGCCGGACAACATTATAAAGAACTGAGTGGCGGTTTCAGGATGACCACCAACAACCGCATGGAACTGCTTGCCGTAATTAAGGGCTTAGAAGCTTTAAAAAGTTTAAACCAGCAGGTAACGGTTTTCTCCGATTCTAAATATGTAGTCGACGCAGTAGAAAAAAAATGGGTATTTGGCTGGGCAAGCAAAAACTTTAAAGACAAAAAAAACAAGGATCTTTGGCTTCGTTTTCTCGAACTCTACAAACTGCATAAGGTAAAATTCGTTTGGATAAAAGGTCACAACGACCACCCTGAGAATGAACGTTGCGACCGTTTAGCTGTTTTTGCCTCGCAAGACAAAGCCAATCTGGCTATCGATACTGTGTTTGAAGCCGAGAGGGTCAAAGGAATTTAATCAATACCACCTACAACACCCAGGTTTTCAAGCGTTGTTTCTACCTTGGTTTCCAGCGGAATTGATTTGGCAGTATATAAAAGCATCATTTCCTCTGCTTTTTCTACCATATTTTTCGACCCGATAAATACCGGTACCCTTTGATGCAGTTCCGTTGGCTGAATATCGAGTATGCGATCGAAACCGGTACTGGCCTTGCCCCCGGCCTGCTCAATAATAAAAGCCATGGGGTTGCACTCATACAATAGGCGCAGCTTTCCATTGGGCGAGCGTGCAGTTGTTGGATAGATATAAATACCACCCTTAATTAAATTGCGATGGATATCGCCCACCATCGAACCGATATAACGTGAGGTGTAAGGGCGTTTTGTAGCCTCATCTTCTACCTGGCAATATTTGATGTATTTTTTCACCCCATCCGGAAAATGCACATAATTGCCCTCGTTTACAGAGTACATATAACCGTTTTCCGGTATTTTCATCTGCGGATGCGAAAGACAAAACTCACCGATAGACGGATCGAGTGTAAAACCGTTAACCCCTTTGCCTGTAGTGTAAACCAGCATGGTGGAAGAGCCATAAATAACATAACCTGCAGCAACCTGCTCTGTACCTTTTTGCAGCACATCGGCTAAACTGGCCCGGCCTTCAACCGATTTTCGCCTGTAGATCGAGAAAATAGTGCCCACCGCAACATTCACATCGGTATTCGATGAACCATCCAGGGGATCAATACACACAATGTATTTTGCATTTTGCGAAACCGGCGAATCGATATGGATAATCTCATCTTCTTCTTCAGTAGCAACAATACAACATTCGCCACCACTGGTTAAAGCGGCAATAAACTGTTCGTCTGCATATACATCCAGTTTTTTCTGCTCTTCGCCCTGAATATTGGTTGTTCCCATATCGCCAAGGATATCAACCAAACCCGCTTTGTTAATTTCGCGGTTAACGATTTTTGCGGCAATGCCAATATCCCGCAGCAGTCTAGAAAGCTCGCCTTTGGCATAGGGAAAATCTGCCTGTTTTTCGATAATAAATTGTCCTAGTGTTTTAACGCCACAAACCATACTTAGTGTATATTTTACATTATCTACCCGATAATTCTATGACCTCTAAGGTATGAATATTTTCTTCAGTAATGCAAAAACGGATCAAGGTTCTTACTTTGTGCCATCCGTGTTTTCCGGCTGCACCAGGGTTTATATGTAAACATTTCAGCTTTTCATCGAACATCACCTTCAGAATATGCGAGTGACCGGTGATAAATAATTTCGGAGGGTTAGTGTATATTTCTGGTTTTACATAAGACGAGTATTTACCTGGATACCCACCAATATGGGTCATCCATACATCAACCCCTTCGCATTTAAACCGGTTATTCTCCGGAAACTCATTCCTGATGGCTGCATCATCTATATTTCCGAATACTCCGCGCAAAGGTTTAAATGCCGCTAAAGGTGCGGCAACATCCGGCCCAAAATCGCCGGCATGCCAGATCTCGTCTACACTTTCAAAGTGCTTAAAAACCGCGTCATCCAAAAAACCGTGGGTATCTGAAATTAATCCTATTTTTTTCAAACTGTTTTATTTTTACACTTTCTACAGAGCTTTTACAAAATATTATTTCTTCTTTACAGCCTTAAATACGCCATTCGGCTGTATAAAAGACAGCGAATTTACCTGCCCATTGGCTGCAACATCAAACTTAACACTAAATCCCTTAAGCGCTTTTAGGTTAAAGGTATCTGTTCCTGTCGCTATAGTTTCATATTCTGGCTGTCCGGGCACATTTACCATTAAAGTATTTCCTTTTAGAAAAATTTTAACCGCGGTTGGTCCTAAGGTATATTCACCGGTATATTTTTGAAGTTCTTTAAGAGATAATATTTTTACTTCCGGCTTAAAATCAAACATCACCGGCTTTTCGCTGCCATCTAAAAAAATGCCCACACCTTGTATTTTGCCGTCTACTCCACTCGAAAAGTTAAACATCAGGCTACTTTGCACAGTATCTGCCACACCGTTTTTATCAATAGATCTTGGATCAAAAACATCATAATACATGTGTTTAAGTACCACTTTTTCATCGCTTAATACCGTATACAGCTCATTTTTCTCCAGTGTAATCTTAATTATACCATAAGCAGGGTTTTCAAATGAACCAACATAGTCTTTCAGCGGATGCGAGGGATTTGTGTTTAATACAGGTGCATTTTTTGTGCCTTTATTAACCTGCATACTGGCCTTGTTTTTTTCCCTAGCTTCGCCATTCCAATCAATTGTTTGCAGGTTAAGCAAGCGATCTGCAATAGAATTGCGCACCACTGCCGGAACCTGCGAACCATTTTGGTTACTTAACACCACTATCCCCAGCTTATCGGATGGCAGAAAAGCAACATTGGCCGAAAAACCATTAATATTCCCACCGTGCTCTACCATATAATGCCCCCTGTACGAACCGATCATCCAGCCTAAACCGTAATTGGCTAAAAAAATATCTTGATGTACTGAAGGTAAACCAGCAGACATTACCATTTGAGAACTAGCAGCCTCACGAATATAATCAGTAGGTAGAATTTCCTTTTTCTTGAAAAAACCGCCACTAATCCACACTTTTAGCCAGTTAGCCATATCGTTAGCGCTGCTATTAATGCTGCCTGCCGGCCCCATCCCGTTAATATTGTAGTAATCAACCTTTTTAATTTCCTTACCATTGGCAACAGTATAAGGCAATGATGCATCGCTATCCTGTTGAAAGGTCTTGATATCAGTAGTAGAGCGGTTCATTTCCAATGGAATAAAGAATTTTTCTTTTATATTCTGCTCCCAGGTTTTACTACTGATCCGCTCTACTATCATTCCCTGTGCCAGGTACATAAAATTATTATAAAACCATTTTTCTCGTACGGCAGCACTGGGTTTCATGTATTTTACACGGGCTATAATGCTGTCTCTATTGGGGGTATTAAATAAAAGCCACGAAAAATCGTATCTCGATAATCCTGTTCTGTGCGCCATCAAATCGCGCAGGATGATCTGGCTGTTCATTTCTTCGTTATAAAACTGTAGCTGTGGCAGCAAACTAACGGCCTTATCTTCAAAGGTAAGCTTTCCTTCTTTCCTCAGTAAACCCAGTAAAGAAGCGGTAAAGGCCTTACTGCTCGAGCCAATTGCAAAAAGTGTATTGGGTGTTACCGGTTTTTTATTTTCTACATCGCGGTAACCAAAACCTTTACTATAAATTATTTCATCCCCTTTAACCACCGCTACCGAAAAACCTGCAGCAACCTGGTCTTTTAATATCCTGTTAAATAAGGTATCGATACCAGCTAAAGGATCTGTTGTTTTTTGGTTTTTTGATTGGGCAAATGAAGATAGTGCCAGGAGGCACAACAAGAATGCATTTAGGATACTTTTCATTTAAGTTAGATGAGATTGCACCTCCTAAATTACAAATGATAATGAGATTATTGTAAACTATATTAGAATGGTATCAATTTCAGCCACTTAATAACCAGTTTAAATTTTCGCAAAAATCAATTAAATAAATGTGCAGTTTTTTGAATTGACAGGTCGCAAGAAATTTTACCTAATAAGCCAGAAAAAAATCTTTCAGCAAAAGCCGGTAGGCTCGGGTATGTTCTTTTAAAGATTCATAAAGATAAAAATCACTTTCTTTTAAAAACGTTTCACCTTTTTTTAAACAAATAATCTGCCTAAAAGTTGGTCTATTTTTATCGGAATGTAAATTGATACGCTCCGTAAGCAAAAAATCATGGTGAGATGCGATTGCAATCACTTCATTAGCCTGCTTTACCGGTAAGATCAACCATGCTTCGCCATCTGCAGCCAGTAACTCGCTTATCTTTTTTACCAGCATGCTAAAAAAACCTTCCGCAGCATGCCGCGCAATTCCTTTCCGTAACTCTTCATTTTTAAGGTCGTTCACAAAAAAAGGCGGATTGGACACAATCAGATCAAATCTTTCAGGAGAATGATATTGTTCAATTGCTATGTTGTTGATGGTTAAACGACAGTTGAATGGCGATTGCTGAAAATTCCGTTCAGCAGTTTCTGCAGCTTGCTCATCAATTTCTACCGCATGTACGTTCGCATGAGGAAAGCGCTGCGCCAGCATTAAGGCAATTACACCAGTACCCGTTCCTATATCTAAAATACGCTTAGGTGCATGGTGATTGGCCATAGCCCCTATTAAAACCCCATCGGTATTGATCTTCATGGCGCAACCCGTCTGATCTACCTCGAATTGCTTAAACTTAAAAATACTCATTCTAAATCTCGTACAATTCTAGCGGTAAGCCGTCAGGATCAGCAAAAAAAGTGAAGCGTTTATCGGTAAATTCGTCAATACGAATAGGTTCGGTAACAATTCCCTGCTCATTTAACCGCTTAATTTCCTTTTCAATATCTGTTACTTCAAAAGCCAGGTGGCGTAAACCCTGTGCTTCGGGGCGCGACGGACGAGCAGGCGGATTTTCAAAAGAAAAAAGCTCGATCTGGTAAACACCATTTACGGCCAGGTCAAGTTTGTACGATTTGCGCTCGGCACGGTAAACTTCGGCCAGCACCGTAAAACCGAGTTTATTTACATAAAAATCTTTCGATCTTTCATAATCAGAACATATAATGGCAATATGGTGGATTTTATTGAACATAGATTTGATTTAATGGAAAAACACATTTGCAGCGACAATTTCTATAAGATTTCTTCTAAATAAATCGTCATCTCGAGCGGAGTAAAACGTAGTTGAGAGATCTATCAGGACAGATCTCTCCATTCCACTGCGTTCCAGTCGAGATGACGCCCAATGGCTCTATCCTATTCAACTTTTCTGTCATTCCATGTTATATTATAAATTTAAACCCGAAATAACGACCTGCAAGTTACATTAACGTCAAAAGTAAATAAAAGCGCAATTATATTGTACGCTACAATAAGCTTTTTAAATTTTTAACGCTAAATTTGCGACTTCAAAAAAAAAGCATGATTCATTTCTTCTCTAGTCATCCTGAGCCTGTCGAAGGGCGATCACAGGCGATTTTTGTTTTACAAACAGACAAAGCGCTTTCTACAACTGATATTACTAAACTCGAATGGTTATTTGGCGGTGCCAAAATCTCGCAGGAAACAGCTCTTAAGGGCTTTTTTGTAGGACCACGGGCAGCTATGATTACTCCGTGGAGTACCAACGCAGTAGAAATTACCCAGAACATGGACATGCAGGGCATTATCAGGATCGAAGAATTTAAACAGGTTGATGAAGCCTTTGCCGATTACGATCCGATGCTTTTTCAAAAATACGATAAGATTGACCAGGAGGTTTATACCATTAACATTAAACCTGAGCCAATTTTAGAAATTACCGATATTGCCGCTTATAATAAACAGGAAGGACTTTCTTTAAGTGATGAAGAGGTTGATTATTTAAATTCTTTAGCACAAAAATTAGAAAGACCATTAACCGATTCAGAAGTTTTTGGCTTCTCGCAGGTTAACTCTGAACACTGCCGTCATAAAATCTTTAACGGAAAATTTGTAATTGATGGTGTAGAGCAACCCACCTCTTTATTTAAGCTCATCCGCAAAACTTCAGAAGAAAACCCGAACGATATTGTTTCGGCCTATAAAGATAACGTTGCTTTTATTAAAGGCCCTAAAGTACAGCAATTTGCACCTAAACGTGCCGATCAGCCTGATTTTTATGCGGTAAGTGATTTCGATTCTGTAATCTCTTTAAAAGCAGAAACACATAATTTCCCAACCACGGTAGAGCCTTTTAACGGTGCTGCAACGGGTTCGGGTGGTGAGATCAGGGACCGTTTGGCAGGCGGACAGGGTTCTTTACCTTTGGCCGGAACGGCAGTTTACATGACCGCACTTTCGCGTTTAGAAGAAAACCGCCCCTGGGAAAAAGGCGTAGAAGAAAGACAATGGTTATACCAAACCCCAATGGATATCCTGATCAAAGCATCAAACGGTGCTACTGATTTTGGAAATAAATTCGGGCAGCCGCTCATTACCGGCTCGGTTTTAACTTTCGAACACGAAGAAGATAACCGTACCCTGGGTTTTGATAAGGTAATTATGTTAGCCGGTGGTATCGGTTATGGCAAAAGCAGCCAGGCACAAAAACTTAAACCTCAGGAAGGGGATAACATCGTCATCCTGGGTGGCGAAAATTATAGGATCGGTATGGGTGGTGCAGCAGTTTCATCTGCTGATACCGGCCAGCACGGAAGCGGCATCGAGTTAAATGCCATTCAGCGGTCAAACCCTGAAATGCAGAAACGCGCCGCAAATGCCGTGCGTGGTTTGGTAGAAAGTGACCATAACCCGATTATCTCTATCCACGATCATGGTGCAGGCGGCCACTTAAACTGTTTGTCAGAACTGGTTGAAGAAACCGGTGGTTTAATTAACCTCGATAAGCTTCCGGTAGGCGACCCTACCCTTTCGGCAAAAGAAATTATCGGTAACGAATCGCAGGAAAGAATGGGACTGGTAATCGGTAACGATCATATCGAAACCCTGCAAAAAATTGCCGATCGTGAACGTTCACCGATGTATACCGTAGGTAAGGTTACCGGCGATCATCGTTTTACCTTTAAATCGGCCACAACCGGTTTAAAACCTATGGATTTAGAACTTGCGGCCATGTTTGGCAGCTCGCCGAAAATTGTAATGGAAGATAGTACGGTAGATCGTAAATACAGCGACCTGAGTTACGATGCCAGCCAGTTAAATACTTATTTAGAGCAAACGCTTCAATTAGAAGCAGTAGCCGCTAAAGATTGGTTAACCAACAAGGTCGACCGCTGTGTGGGTGGCCGCGTAGCCAAACAACAGTGTGCCGGCCCGTTACAATTGCCGTTAAACAACTGTGGTGTAATGGCTTTAGATTTTCTGGGTAAAGAAGGTATTGCCACTTCAGTTGGTCACTCGCCGGTTTCAGCGCTGATAGATCCGGCTGCAGGTAGCCGCAACGCTATTGCCGAATCACTTTCGAACATTGTTTGGGCGCCTTTAAAAGATGGTTTAAAAAGCGTTTCGCTTTCTGCCAACTGGATGTGGGCCTGTAAAAACGAAGGTGAAGATGCCAGGTTATATTCGGCCGTAAAAGCTTGTTCTGATTTTGCGATCGATTTAGGCATCAACATCCCAACCGGGAAAGATTCCTTATCCATGAAACAGAAATATGCCAGCGGTGATGTGATTGCTCCCGGAACGGTGATTATTTCTGCAGGTGCCAACTGCGATGATATCACCAAAGTGGTTGAACCAGTATTGCAGAAAGATGGCGGCGCCATTTACTACATCAACCTCTCAAACGATAGCTATAAATTGGGTGGTTCATCTTTCGCTCAGATTTTAAACAAAGTAGGTGCAGAAACACCTGATGTTAAAGATGCAGCTCAGTTTAAAAAGGCATTTAACACCTTACAACAATTAATTAAAGCCGGCCAGATCCAGGCCGGCCACGATATTGGCAGTGGTGGTTTAATTACTACGCTGCTGGAAATGTGTTTTGCCGACCGCGGATTAGGTGCCCAAATCGACTTATCGGCTTTAGCTGAGCAGGATAGCATTAAATTGCTTTTCGCCGAAAACATTGCCGTGGTTTTCCAGGCCGATGCAGCTGTAGAGAAAACATTAACCGAAAACGGTGTTACTTTCCACAAAATCGGTACAGTAAGCAATTCGGCTACGCTTGAGGTTAAAAATGCGGCTGACAGCTTTAGTTTCGACATCGATCATTTACGTGATGTTTGGTTTAAAACTTCATATTTATTAGACAGCAGGCAAACCGGCAACGGTTTAGCAAAAGAGCGTTACGATAATTATAAAAACCACGTTTTAAACTATAGTTTCCCGCTTACTTTCGATGGTAAAAAACCGGTAATAGATGAAACTAAACCAAGACCAAAAGCAGCTATCATCCGCGAAAAAGGAAGTAATTCTGAGCGCGAACTGGCAAATGCCATGTATTTAGCAGGTTTTGATGTGAAAGATGTACACATGACCGATTTAATTACCGGCAGAGAGACCTTAGAAGATATTCAGTTTATCGGCGCTGTGGGCGGTTTCTCCAACTCTGATGTTTTAGGATCGGCAAAAGGCTGGGCAGGTGCATTTTTATATAATGAGAAAGCGCGAATTGCTTTAGAAAAATTCTTTGCCCGTCCTGATACTTTATCTGTGGGTATCTGCAACGGCTGTCAGTTATTTATCGAGCTGGGTTTGATTAATAAAGACCATGCCGATAAACCTAAAATGTTGCATAACAAAAGTGGCAAACACGAAAGTATTTTTACATCGTTAACCTTACAGGAGAACAATTCGGTCATGTTATCGAGCCTTGCAGGCAGCACTTTAGGGGTTTGGGTATCACATGGCGAAGGAAGATTCTTGCTACCATACGCAGAAGACCAATACAAAATTGTAGCTAAATATGCTTACGAAACCTATCCTGCCAGTCCGAACGGTTCTGATTACAATACTGCCATGCTGTGCGATGAAACCGGCCGTCACCTGGTGATGATGCCACACATTGAACGTTCACTGTTCCAATGGCACTGGGCAAATTATCCGGCAGGCAGAAAAGACGAAGTTTCGCCATGGATGGAAGCTTTTGTAAATGCCAGAAAATGGATTGAGCAACAAGGGTAATCAATTGATGGAAAATGTGAAATGGATGATGGGATTAAAAACCATCATCCATTTTTTTTGCTTATTAGCCGTACCGCGTTTCCAGGGATAATTTATTGTATAAAAATCAATATGGTGACAGGAGAATTCAGGTATTGATCTATTCTAAAAATCGTCATTGCGAGAAGGCTTTTTCAGCCGACGAAGCAATTCTTTATAGTAAGAATCGCTGGCATGAAAGATTGCTTCCCCGAAGGTCGGGACAAGCTGTTGTTCCTCCTCGCAATGACGACACTTTTTATTGAGCTCTGTTATTGATAGTGGTACAACGGAACCGATAACCGAAGGCTCAGCGAAGCTAAATCTGTCTCTATAGATTTCTCCATTTCGCTACCGATGAAAAATCGGCATGCTCCAGTCGAAAGGACGATTCTTCTATAGGATCTATCAATGGTAGGCACGAAGAATCTTTAACAGATGATCGCATACTTTAATTTAGCACGGTTCTGCAATGATTAAACTGACAACATTACGTATTTCATTCTTAAACAAAAGATTCTTCACTGCGTTCAGAATGACAAACCAGGTGCAAAAAACAAAAAACGGCCTGAGCACAAACTGCCCAAACCGTCTACCTAACCCCTACATCTACCTGAAATCCAAGAGCGTTAATCCTGGTTTTACACCCTCCATCATCCCCTTTTCCATCTTACATCATCCATATCAAACTTCAAATCCCCCTAACATCTTTCCTCACCTCTTTTCTCCAGCGCTTCCCGTATTTACGATCCATAAAATTGGCTATTACTTTATTATAATCTTTAACCGTGATATCCGAAGGGCCTACACAACCCAAGTCATAATATTCCACACCGTATTTTTGCTCAAATCGTTCCTGGCCTTTAACATATATTGACGCAATCCCTCCCTGGATCAGAAATTTAAGTTTACCTTTTTTAATATCGGCATTAGCCTGTTTAATACTTTCTGCTTTGATACTATCGTCAACCAATAAAGATTTAGCATTTAACTGTACCGAAATCAAACATAGAATCATCCAGATGAAAGTGCCCTTTTTCATAATTGAACTAATAATTTTTAATTAGAAATCTGAAAATTAATGGCCATATTATACCTCACCCTTACTGGAACACCTTTATTTTTTCCAGGTTTCCAAAGCGGCGATTTTTTGATCACTTTAATTGCTTCTTCGTCGCAGCCAAAACCAATCCCTTTAATTACTGATACGTCGGTGATCGAACCATCTTTTTCTACCACGAAACTTACAAATACCTTACCCGACGCCCCTTCATCCTGCGCTCTTGAAGGATACCTTAAATTACGCTCCATGTATCTAGCCCAGGCTTTGGCTCCTCCGTTAAACTCAGGATATTCATCAGCACCTAAATAGATCTCTTTATCTTCGCCAGCTCCTGCCCCCTCTTTAGCTATTCCGGTTCCATCGCCATTGCCTTTATTATCAGTTACCACTGCGTTTGGAGCAACAATACCATCCTGTGTTTTAGTGCCAATCACCGCCAGTTTTATATCATCAACTGTAGGAGGCGGCGGAAGTTCTGTTTTATTGACTACGACAACCTGCGACGGAAGTGCTACTGTTTTAACCTTAACCGGTTCTGCCTTTTTTGGCTCAGGTTTTTCTTCCGGTTTAGGGAGATCCGGTTTCATCTGGTGAACCACATCAGCGAGGACAATAACTTTTGCTTTTTCTACCACCTCTTCTTTAGGCGTCAATTTCGCATAAATTAAAGGAGAGAAACTGGCGAGTACAAATAAACTACCTGATGCGAATAGCGCCCTTGTCATAATTGCTGATGATTTAGACCTTAATTCATAAGCACCATAGTTTTTGTTGCGGTTTGCAAATACAAGATCGAGCCACTCGGTTTTGTATACGTTAATGAAAGAGTTGAACATAGCTTTTATTTTTATAGTATGATGCAGCAAAACCACCTATTCCATAAAAGCTTTAAAAAATCCATTTTCTTTGCAAAAAATGAAATTTTTCATCTGAAAAACATTTTTTTATTTCATTTTCAGTAAAATTCACAAAAATAATGTGATTTTTTTACGAGAATTAATAAAATGTACTATTTTTGACAAAAAACATAACAAATTAATGAAAAGCTTAAGAACCATCGCATTAAAAGAGGCTCAAAACAGAATTTCACCTGAAGTTAAATCTCCTTCCTCGAAAATTTCTGATTTTTACGGCTCAAATGTATTTGATAAGAAAAAAATGAGAGATTTCTTATCTAAGGACGTGTATGAAAAATTAATTTCATCTATCAACCAGGGTGAATTGATTAATTCAGACGATGCTAACCAAATTGCAACCGCTATGAAAGCGTGGGCTATTGGTGCTGGCGCAACGCATTATACACACTGGTTCCAACCATTAACTGGTACAACTGCTGAAAAACACGATTCATTTTTTGAGCCAAGTGGCGATGGAGCTATCGAGAAATTCTCGGGTAGCGCTTTAGTTCAACAAGAACCAGATGCTTCAAGTTTCCCTAACGGCGGCATCCGTAACACTTTCGAAGCCCGTGGTTATACTGCATGGGATCCTTCATCTCCAGCCTTCATTATGGAAAGTAAAGCAGGTAAAACCCTTTGTATTCCCACTGTTTTTGTATCGTACACAGGAGAAGCATTAGATTATAAAGCACCTTTATTAAAAGCATTGGCTGCATTAGATAAAGCTGCTGTTGATGTTTGCCAGTATTTCGATAAAAGCATCACCAAAGTAAATGCTTCTTTAGGTATTGAGCAAGAATATTTCCTTGTTGATGAGTCGTTATTTAACGCCCGTCCGGATCTGTTATTAACTGGCCGTACTTTATTCGGACACATGTCTGCTAAAGGTCAGCAATTAGAAGATCATTATTTCGGTTCTATTCCTGAGCGTGTATTCACTTTCATGGTAGATTTCGAAAACGAAGCCTTAAAATTAGGTATTCCTTTAAAAACCCGTCACAATGAGGTTGCACCTTCTCAGTTCGAGTGTGCACCGATTTATGAAGAAATCAACTTAGCTATCGATCACAACCAATTGTTGATGGATCTGATGGAAAAAGTTGCCCGTCGTCACCATTTCCGTGTGTTATTACACGAAAAACCATATGCAGGTATCAACGGATCAGGTAAACACAACAACTGGTCGTTAATTACCGATACCGGTAAAAATTTATTGGCACCAGGTAAAACGCCAAAAAACAACTTAATGTTCCTTGCTTTCTTTGTGAATACCATTAAAGCGGTTAGCGAGCATGCTGATTTATTACGTGCAAGTATTGCATCGGTAAGCAACGATCACCGTTTAGGTGCTAACGAAGCTCCTCCGGCAATTATCTCTATCTTCTTAGGTTCACAATTGAACGATGTATTGGATGAGATCGAGCACTCACGTATCAGCAAAAAAATCAAAGAAGATAATGCACTTTGGTTAGGTATCCCTAAAATCCCTCAGATTTTATTGGATAACACCGATCGTAACCGTACATCTCCTTTCGCATTTACAGGTAACAAATTTGAGTTAAGAGCGGTAGGTTCTTCTGCAAACTCTTCTGCTCCGATGACAATCTTAAATGCGATCATGGCTGAGCAATTGGTTAAATTCAAAGCTGAAGTAGATAAATTGATCAAAAAAGGTGATAAAAAAGATATCGCTTTATTAACCGTGATCAAAAAATACATCAAAGAATCTAAAAATATCCGTTTCGAAGGTAATGGTTACAGCCAGGAGTGGGAAGATGAAGCTGCTGCACGCGGTTTATCAAACATCAAAACCACACCAAAAGCCTTAGATGCTTACTTAACTGAAAAATCAGCTGAGTTATTTGCAACAACAGGTATTTACAGCCCGCGTGAAATTCATGCCCGTCATGAAATCATGTTAGAAAACTTCTACAAAAAATTACAGATCGAAGCACGTGTAATGGGCGAAGTTGCTAACACTGCCATTATTCCGGCTGCCATTGCTTACCAAAACTCTTTGATCGAGAACGTACAGGGATTAAAAGCAGTTGGTGTTGACAGTAAAGTTTCTCTTGATATCGTGAAAAAATTATCAGAGCATTTAGAAATTGTGAAAACCAATATCGATGCGATGTTAGAAGAACGTAAAGTAACCAACAAAATCGAAGATACCCGCGAAAAAGCGATTGCCTACGATGAGAAGGTTAAATCTTACTTCGATACCATCCGTTACCACGCTGATAAATTAGAGCAGATTGTTGACGACAGCGTTTGGCCTTTACCAAAATTCAGAGAATTATTATTCATGAAATAGGTTTTAAGCCATAAGGTTTAAAATATAGGGCGTAAGGTTTAAACTTTACGCCCTTTTTTGTTCATTAGTTCATTTGCCATTGGTTCACTCGTACAGTCAATTGAAAACTGGTTATTAGTTCAATTGTTCATTGGTCATTAGTTCATTAGTAACTGCAAACTTCCAATAGCTTCCAGGCGTCATTTCGACTGCAGCACAGCGGAACGGAGAAATCTACTTATTTATTTCTTTTATAAACTACTCATTATACCATAAACTACCAATTGAAAACTTTCAACTGCTTATTATTACTTCGTGCCCTTGTGCCTTTGTGGTAAAAAACTTAAGTGCATTAGCTGTATTCAAACATTTTTTTGGAAAGCAATAGCTATGCTCATCGGTTAAAACAGACCTGCTTTTCTTCCTGCTGTAAAGTTCTCTTTAAATTTCAATTCATGATTCACAGCATCCATCCAATCAGGTTTATTTAACCTAGGCCGGTGCAAAGGAAAAATGCGCCATAAAGAACAACCCTCTGTACCCTAAGCCCGATTGAACGGATGCCGTTTTAATTAACAGTTTTTTAATCTCATAAATTTAAAAACGGCAGGAGGAAAAGCGGGGCTAAAAGCCGCCATGGAAAACGAACTTTCACTTCCAAAAAGAATAAGCCGAAATCTCTTATTGTTATATGAATAAACCTTTTGGTTAACTCAACTTAGATGTGCTTAGGTGCCTAAGGTGGTAAAAACCATTTGGAAAGCAATACTTGTGCTCATCGGTTAAGGTAGTCCTGCTTTTCTTCCTGCTGTAAAGTTCTCTTTAAATTTTAATTCATGGTTCACAGCATCCATCCAATCAGGTTTATTTAACCTGGGCCGGTGCAAAGGAAAACCTCGCCATCCCCCCCTGTACCCTAAGCCCGATTGTACGGATGCCCTTTTAATCAACAATTTTTTAATCTCATAAATTTAAAACGGCAGGAGGAAAAGCGGGGCTAAAAACCGCCATGGAAAACGAACTTTCACTTCCAAAAAGAATAAGCCGAAATCTCTTGTTGTTTATGAATAGGGCTTTTTGCTTTGCCCCTTTTGATTAGCTCAACTTAGACGTGCTTAAATGCCTCAGGTGGTAAAAATCATCATGGTAAAATCCAACGCCAAATTAACATTTTCATTCATCAACTTTGAACTTCTATCGCCAGACTTCGGACTTTCTATCAACCTTTTACCTTCTACCCTTTTACCTTCCACCTTAAAAAACTATCTTTGCGCAACATGAGTGATAATAGGTACAATCAGCGCGGCGTTTCTGCCTCAAAAGAAGATGTGCACAATGCCATCAAAAACATCGATAAAGGAATTTTCCCAAAAGCATTCTGCAAAATCATCCCCGATATTTTAGGTGGAGATGAGGCCTATTGCAACATCATGCACGCTGATGGTGCAGGTACCAAATCTTCTTTAGCTTATGTGTACTGGAAAGAAACCGGCGATATGTCTGTTTGGAAAGGTATTGCTCAGGATGCCATTATCATGAATATCGACGATTTAATCTGCGTGGGTGCTACCGATAATATCCTCCTGTCATCCACCATTGGCCGCAATAAAAACCTGATTCCGGGCGAAGTGATCGCTGCCGTAATTAACGGAACAGAAGAAATTTTGGCCGATTTACGCGAACAGGGTATTTCTATCTACTCAACCGGGGGCGAAACAGCCGATGTAGGCGATCTGGTACGTACCATTATTGTCGATTCTACCGTTACCTGCCGCTTAAAGCGCGAAGAGATCATCAGTAATGACAACATTAAACCAGGCGATGTAATTGTCGCGCTGGCCTCCTACGGACAAGCAACTTATGAAACCGAATACAATGGTGGCATGGGCTCAAACGGCTTAACCTCTGCCCGTCACGATGTTTTTGAAAAATCAATAGCCAATAACTACCCTGAAAGCTTTGATCCGGCTGTTCCTTTCGACCTGGTGTTCTCCGGACAAAAGCAATTGGCCGAAGAAATAGAAATCGAAGGTTTTGGTAAAACAACTGTTGGTAAACTGGTGCTATCACCTACACGTACTTATGCACCGGTAATCAAAAAGATTTTAGAAAGCTACCGTAGCCAGATCAATGGTATTATACATTGCAGTGGTGGCGCACAAACCAAGGTATTACATTTCATCAACGATGATATCCACGTGATCAAGAATAACCTGTTTCCTATTCCACCGCTTTTTAAGCTGATACAGAAACAATCGGGTACCGATTGGAAAGAAATGTATAAGGTATTTAACATGGGTCACCGCATGGAGCTCTATGTGCCACAGGAAATTGCAGATCGTATTATCGAAATATCAAAAAGCTTTAATATTGATGCTAAAATTATCGGCCGCGTAGAAAAAGGCGATCAGAAACAGGTAACCATTGAAAGTGAGAAAGGTACTTTCATTTATCATTAAGAACATAAAAAAATAACATAAAAGGGCTGAAATTGTATTTCAGCCCTTTTTTTATTCCCGTTCTACAAATTTATGAAAGGTACTTTCATCTCCATTAGCTTTCTTTTCCTGATAGAGAAAATCGAGTTTATGCTCATCAAAGGTTTTAAAAAAGGTATCCCAATCAGTTTCTTTTAAATCAGACGAGTTATCGCTATGCTTAGGAAAATGTATTCTTAAAACTCCGTCTCCCTTACTTTTTGAGGTATCAGCAACTATGGCGGGTACACCGCCATGCGCCTCCGCCCATGCTTTAATGGTTGCATGGTTATGCGTTTGTTTTGAACTGCTCATCGTTTTATAAATTAGTTTTTAATAAATAGACTAACTATAGAATCATGTTTGTAGGGAAATGGTTTTGATTTAATAAAAAATTGTCTCTGTTTTCATCAGAGGCAATTGAATGAAGTCAATTACGATATCAGTTATGATAATTTAGTTGTAGGTTACTGAGCTAAAAGCATTCATTATACTTATTGATGTTAAACCCATGGTATAGCTTCCTGCCTGTATCCCCATATTTCCATTATAATGTATGCGGTTTTCCATAAGAGCCCCAAAACTACCGTATCCTTGCGGAACAACAACATCGTAATACATGTAATTGGTAACCGACTGTTCGGAGATCGGATAACTTACTTTAACATAAGAAACGCGAATAGTGACATCCCTAGGCAAAACTAAAGGTGTGGTAAATGATGGATCACTAAAAAATTCAACATTTACATTATCATCATAAGATTCATTCCAATCATCCATTTGATAAACCTCTCCACGAGAGGTAGTTACTTTGCAGTATATAGTTTTATATAGTGCATTAACTCCATCAATGTCTCCCTGTGAAAGGGAACTGTTGTAACCCCATGTAGAACCATCTTTCCTGGTCATTTGTGGTGAAGTATTTGAACCTACCCTAGCTTCAGGCACACTTGAAGGATATAACATTACTGAATTATAATCAAACGTTCCTGTTTGGGATCCGG
Source organism: Sphingobacteriaceae bacterium (assembly GCA_017745075.1). Classification (GTDB taxonomy): domain Bacteria; phylum Bacteroidota; class Bacteroidia; order Sphingobacteriales; family Sphingobacteriaceae; genus Pedobacter. The sequence goes on from JAGIAD010000001.1 coordinate 439,424, forward strand.
ATCTGCCCTGCGCATTATAAGTAGCATATTGATATGTCCAATCGGAGTTGATATTGTTAAAATCAATATTAATATATTGATCGCGATCAGCTCTGCATTGTTCATGCATTAATCCCACAGCATGCCCGATTTCATGAATGACAGTTGACTCATCTGCACTTGCAGATAACCTAATGAGCTGTTGTCCACCTACCATACCCAATTGCGAATCCCCACCGCCGTTTGGCGGAGCTCCTTGAAAATTCACATAATTAGCTTGATTGGTCCGTTGTACAAAACGTATTGGAGTAGAGGTTTCCCAAGCATTTATCGCGCTTAAAATATCTGAACTATGGGTGGCATCATTAATCACATAATAAATAATTCCACCCGGCCATAATTTTTCAAATTCTGCTGTAAATGTACTTCTTGGTGTTGTAATCTTATCGCCACTAATCTTATTGTATTCCAAATAGGCGATCTGGTCCTTTGATAAAATCACATCACCTCCAACAATGTATTCACCCTTATTATTAATTAGAACCGTAACCTCGCCACCATTTTTTAAATGATAAGTAATCACTTTTCCTGTGGTGTTTTGGGATTGTTCTTTTTTTAGTGATGGTTCTTTTTTACAGGCACTTATAAAGATAATGAGCACTGCAATAGCGTAATAGATTTTTTTCATGTTCAGATGTTTTAAATTTTATTTCATATTGATTTAATTATTAATAAAACAATAGGTGATCTACTATAGAAAGTACGAAAGTTTAGGCATTAAAAAACTAGAATTGGAGGGATAAAGCTACTTAAAGCAATACTTAGGTATTCTAATCGAGTGAAAAGATTTTTTCTGAGAGGGTGTACATTTTATAGATAGATTTTTTGTTTTCCATCATAAAAATAGCTACCGGTTATTAAAGCCGTTATTTTTTTACATCAAGTACTTGTTTTATTACACAAAATGCAATAAAACAAATGTTTAACTATAAAATCATTTAAAACAAAAGCGCCGATCAAATATGACCGGCGCTTTTAATAATATATACTATTAAGTATTAGTTAAAGTTATAACGAACACCAATTTGAGCTTGCCATCTTGAAGCAAATGGAGCTACTTGATATGCTGTACCATTGGTAGGCGCACGGAAAGTATAGTTACCACCCGTAGTAGCATTGTAATTATAGTTGATTAAAGTAGAAGCATTATTAGATAATGAGTATAATTTACCCCAATCTTTGTTGATCAGATTACCCACATTGATAATATCAAGCGATAACTGTAAACTGTTTTTTGTGCCTTTACCACCAACAAAACCTAAATCTTGCATAATGCGGGTATCAAACTGATGTTCCCAAGGCATTCTTGCACCGTTACGTTCGGTATACTGACCTCTTCTTGAGCTTAAGTAAGGATCACTATTGATGAATGCATCAAGTGCCGCCCACTGTTGAGCAGGGGTGAAAGTTTGTGTTCCAACAGTCAGGGTACCTAAGTTAATTTCGCTTTGTGTTCTTGGCACATAAAGTAAATCATTTTGGTTATTTCCATCCTGGTTAAGATCACCAAAATATAGGTAAGTGAAAGGAGAACCAGATTTACCTACGTAGAATAACGAGAAAGTGGTTCCGAAAGCTTTATTTTTACCATATTTTATAGAGTAGTTTAAAGCACCTGTAAACCTATGCCTAACGTCAAAGTTAGAATAAGCTAAATCCGGGCTGTTTGGATCGTTAACAATCTGAACGAAACCGAAGTTTGAAGAAGCTGTACTGCTTGCGCCAGAGTTAATATCTTTCGATTTTCCATAGGTATATGATCCTGATAAGAACAGTCCGAAGTCAAATGCTTTTTGTAACTGTGCAGTTAAGCTATAAGTACTTCCTTTATCTGTATTATCCAGATAATAAACGTTAGTGAAAGTAGAATTTACTTTTCCGGCCGTAGCAGGATAGTTATATAACGGACGACGGTCAGCACCACCGGTAATGCCGGCAGGGATAGTACCTATTGCAGGTTTCATGTTAATGTTTCTGTACAATACATTATTCACGGTTTTGCTGAATAAGGCTTCTAAAGTACCGGTGATACCGCCTGGCAATTTAAAATCAGCCGCAATGTTTGTTCTGAAAACCTGAGGCAATTTAAAATTGTTATTTACCAAGTTTACTTCGTAAGTTGATACTGAGCCACCTGCTGCTTTTTGATTAGCAGGATCAGCAATAAAAGTACCTGACCCATTGGTAGCATTTACAGCTCCGTATAACATACCGCTGTTGGTGAATTGATTAGATAACCATACGAAAGGTGCACGGCTTGTTAATAATCCAGCTCCACCTCTTAATTGAACGGCCCTGTCGCCGGTTAAATCCCAGTTAAAACTCATGCGTGGTGATACTAAGATCTGTCCACTTGGTGTTTGATCTGTTCTTTGATTAAGGAATGTCGAAGCAATTAGTGGGTTGGCTGCTGGGTCATCGAAGAACAAAGGTACGTCAACACGTAAACCAGCTACCAATTTAAAGCCTTTGAAAGCTTCAATCTCATCTTGGAAGTAAAATCCTAACTGAGCCGCACTAAATTTAGCTGCTGGAGTAGGATCTCCAGGTACAACCGAATAGGTTGCAGCAGCAACATTCGGTTTAGCATTGTTAACGAAATCGTTCAGATTGCTGTAAGTATAACTTCCAGCGAAGTTGTTCATAAACAAGTTTCTGAATTTAAAAAACTCGTTATGAGTACCGATAGTGAATGTATGTTTATTGGCAAATATTTTTAAGTTATCAGTAAACTCAACAATATCTTGATCTAATTCGTTGGCGGTTGAGCTTCTCTCAGAACCAACCAATACCGAGTTACCAGAAATACCATTGATATTATTGATCTGGATTTGAGGGAATAGGGCACCTGAAGTAGACCTGAAATCGCGGATTCTTTGATAACCAACAATTAAGTTGTTAGATACACTTGGAGAAATAGCGCTTCTCAACTCCAATACGGATACATTTTGGTTATTATTAAATCTGTAAGCGTTGTTACCAAAACGAAATTGAGTGGTACTTCTGCTAATGTTATCATCAAATGCTTTAATGTAATTGTGACGTAAGGTCAATTGATTTTTAGCATTGATATTCCAGTCTAAACGAGCAAAAAGTTTATTGTTTTGAGTTTTAGCATCAATTGCACCTGAAGTACCGGCATCATACCCATATCTTGTTTGTAAAGTATTAGCAATAGTTTGCGCATCAGTAGCAGTAAGAACTGAACCGGGATCTCCAACATTTAAAGTAGTTGGTTGCTGAATTCTGCCCATTTCACCATTTACAAAGAAGAATAATTTATTCTTGATTATTGGTGCACCTAAACGGAAACCGAATTGAGTGTTGTAGAACTCAGCTGCTTTAGTATTTAAACCATCAACACTTTTGCCAATTGAATTCTGGTTCCTTCCAAAGAAATAAGCAGAACCTTCAACTTTATTTGTACCTGAACGGGTTACAGCATTAATACCACCACCAGCAAAGTTACCTAAAGTTACATCAAAAGGAGCTAAAACTACTTGTAATTCCTGAATCGCATCTAATGAAATAGGCTGTGTATTGGCCTGACCACCTGGTGCGCCATTACCAGCTAAACCAAATACGTCATTATTTACAGCGCCATCAATACTGATATTGTTAAACCTGTTATTAGCACCTGCAAATGAGTTACCATTAGCCTGAGGCGTCAAACGTGTAAAATCGGTTAAAGAACGGGATAATGAAGGTAGACTTTGCAACTGCTCCTTACTGATGTTTGTGGAGGCACCTGTTTTCTTACTGTTGAAAACAGGATCGTTTTTACCAGTAATCACAACCTCATTTAGTTGTTTACTGTTATCGGCAAGTACTACATTCAAAACATAAGGATCACCTAATTTTAAAGTTAAATCGGTAATTTTTTCCGGTTCATAACCAATGTAGCTAACTTCAACAGTATAAGGGCCACCCACACGCATATTTGAAATGGTATAACGGCCATCATTATTTGTTGACACAGAATAAACTGTACCAGTAGGAACGTGCGTTGCTTTTAAACTCGCACCTGGTAAGGCACCTTTGGCATCCTTAACTGTTCCGGTCATTGTTGAGGTTGTTACCTGGGCACCTGCACCAAAAGTAATACCTACAAATGCAACAATAACCAGTACTAATCTTAAAAGTAAAGATTTCTTCATACTTTGTTTTTTAAATGTTTTTTGTTGTTGAATAATAATCGAATAGTAGATTTTATTGTTGCAAATGTCTTAATAAAATTTAACACATTTTAACATCCAATGTTAAAAAATTATTAAGCCGGGCAAAACTTTTCAACATTTAACACATATTGCCTTAATTATAACTTTCAGTTTATCAATACATTGATACTTAAGCTAAATTTTTAATAACGAAACAATCAGTTGATTATAATTTAGGTATAAAACTTATGTTAACATTGGTATTTTTTAAATAATATATATCAACACCATTTTTTTAACCATAACATCCTGATTATTTAACTTTTTATCACCAAAGCAGTACATTATTCTGCAAATCGGTCAGATGATCACTATTATTTTAAAATAGAAGATTAAAAACAATATTCGTCCATTGTAATTTTTAAAGTCTATATCAACATTGCCCTATTCAATTGACATTTTTTTTTTTAGTTTTGAGCGATTATAAAGGAGCAAAGTCTTTAACTTATATAGTGCGGGGTTTAGATGTGTATACCACGGGAACCTTAAGCTTACAGTTAAATACACAACAATTAAAAACAAATCTCTTTAAAATAGATATGAACCGTCCATAATCAGAATTAATTATGGTGAGCTCCGTCTGACAGATAAAAAACAAATTAGAAAAAACAGATGAATTACGACGTTATTGTTTTAGGCAGCGGCCCAGGTGGTTACGTAGCTGCAATCAGAGCTTCTCAATTGGGACTAAAAGTTGCAATTGTTGAGCGTGAATCATTAGGTGGTATTTGTTTAAACTGGGGCTGTATCCCTACCAAAGCACTTTTAAAAAGTGCTCAGGTTTTCGAATATATCAATCATGCTGCCGATTATGGCATTACTACTTCGGGTGCAACTGCCGATTTTGCTGCAGTAGTAAAACGTAGCCGTGGCGTTGCCGATGGCATGAGCAAAGGCGTTCAATTTTTGATGAAAAAAAATAAAATTGACGTGATTATGGGTACCGGTAAAGTAAAACCAGGTAATAAATTAGAAGTTAAAGGTGCTGATGGTTCGCAAAAAGAACTTACAGCTAAAAATATTATCATTGCAACAGGTGCACGTTCAAGAGAATTACCTAACCTGAAACAAGATGGCAAAAAAATTATCGGTTACCGCCAGGCCATGGTACTTCCTGAATTACCAAAAAGCATGGTGGTAGTAGGCTCGGGCGCTATTGGTGTTGAGTTTGCTTATTTTTATGCCACCATGGGCACAAAAGTAACCATTGTTGAATTTATGGAAAACGTTGTTCCGGTTGAGGATGAAGACGTTTCAAAACAACTGTTACGCAGTTTAAAGAAAACCGGTATCGATGTAATGACTTCTGCCAGTGTCGAATCGGTTGATACCAGTGGTGCAGGCTGCAAAGTTTCGGTTAAAACTGCTTCAGGCATGCAGACCATCGAAGCCGATATCGTACTTTCTGCTGCAGGTATTGTGGCCAACATCGAAAACATTGGCCTGGAAGAAGTAGGGATCAAAACCGAAAAAGGTAAAATTGTTACCGACGAGTTCTACAACACTTCAGTAAAAGGATACTATGCGATCGGCGATGTGGTTGGCGGACAAGCCCTGGCCCACGTTGCTTCTGCAGAAGGTATTATCTGCGTAGAGAAAATTGCCGGTCAGCATGTAGAGCCTTTAGATTACAACAATATTCCGGGATGTACCTACTGCACGCCTGAAATTGCTTCGGTTGGTTACACCGAAAAAGCAGCCAAGGCAGCAGGTTATGAGTTAAAAATAGGAAAATTCCCATTCTCGGCCTCAGGTAAAGCCAGTGCCGCCGGTGCTAAAGATGGTTTTGTAAAACTAATTTTCGATGCAAAATACGGCGAATTATTAGGTGCTCACATGATCGGTGCCAACGTAACCGAAATGATTGCCGAAATCGTAGTGGCGCGCAAATTAGAAACCACCGGACACGAAATGATTAAATCGGTTCACCCACACCCAACCATGAGCGAAGCCATTATGGAAGCTGCTGCTGATGCTTACGGAGAAGTGATACATTTGTAAGGTTGAAGGTTTAAAGGTGGAAGGCATAAGGCCCAAAAACATAAGCGAAATCAATATTATTATAAAACCCTTTAGCTAATCCTAAAGGGTTTTTTGTTATGATACATGCTGCAAACGCCCAATCAATCCTCCCATCCTATTAAGTCATTTATAACATTTTTTACTTGCCCATAGCGCCTGTATTTCATATATTTAGCCCGGCCGCCAAAGATTTACATCGGCCATAAACCAAATATTATGAGCGTCAACAGAGGCTCAAATCAGCTCTTATGTCATTTATTTCAACTAAAAACCGGTTATGAGTGTAAGCCGTTATTACAAACCAGAACTTGATGTACTGCGTTTTTGCGCATTCCTTTGTGTCTTCTTTGTGCACCGGCTGGATTTGGCACCTGTTGATACAGGTAAATATTTTTGGGCATACCACCTGAGCCTGTTAGGCAATTACGGCGTACCACTCTTTTTCTTTTTGAGTTCATTCCTGATTACGGAACTCCTTCAAAGGGAAGATATGCATTTTGGAAAAATCGATGTTAAATCATTTTACCTCAGACGTATTTTACGCATCTGGCCCTTATATTTCACATTTTTCTTCGTTATGGTGCTGCTAACCCACACCACTGCCGTTTTCTCATCGGCTATCCCCCCAAAAGCACAACTTGCCTTTACCTTTTTTGCCGGCAACTGGTATATTACATTTAACGAATGGCAATCGTACTGCATTAACCCTTTATGGAGCGTGTCTGTTGAAGAACAACTGTATATATTGTTACCGCTCATCCTCCTATTTACGGGAAAGAAAGGTACTGTTGCTTTTTCAATTCTCTCGATTTTGGCCGCCTACATCACCATTGTTTATTATGCGCAAAAGCCTACAAGTGGTTTTAACGGCCAGTGGACAAATAGTTTTGTTCAGTTTCAGTTTTTTGCAGCAGGAATCCTGTTATCTATATTTTTAAAAGGCAGAATGCCAAAATGGAATGCGGTTGTACGCATCGGTCTTTTTATTGCCGGAATGGTATGCTGGCTAATAGCCTCTATGGTTTGCAAGGTAACTGCCGATGCACCTCACCTCAATACCGTAACGCAATCGGTAATTGGCTGGTTGCTTATTCTTATCGGGGTAACATCAATGTTTTTATCGTTTTACGGAGCATCATCAAAGTATATGCCTGGCACACTTGTTTACCTCGGTCGCATCTCTTATGGCATGTATATTTTCCACATCACCATTTACTGGATAATCTACGTGATCTTCAAAAATGAACTGGCAGCGTTCAGTAAAATTTTGGGCCTTGCCGAATGGAAAAACACAATAGGCTTTATCATGGCATTTTCCATAACTGTACTCCTGGCATCGCTATCGTACCGCTATTTTGAAAAACCTTTCCTTAAATTAAAGAAACGTTATACCCTGATCCCTTCGAGGGATTAAAAAGAAATGACCTTTGTTTGGATAGAATTTCCGTTCAATTTATCTATCCAATATTAAAACAATCCTATTTAATCAAACCGAGAAGATTTGTGTAAGTTTACCAATCATACCCTAACCCTTAAACCCACAGATGAAACTCCATACCATAAACACAGGCTTTTTTAAACTCGACGGCGGCGCCATGTTTGGCGTAGTACCTAAAGTAATCTGGCAAAAAACCAATCCGGCCGATGCCAATAACCTCTGTACCTGGGCCATGCGCTGTTTACTGATCGAAGAAGGCAATCAACTGATTTTGGTGGATACCGGAATTGGAAATAAACAGGATGAAAAATTCTTTAGCCATTATTACCTGCATGGCAATGACAGTATGGAAAAATCGCTGGCACAATTGGGATTCAGCACCGGCGATATTACCGATGTTTTTTTAACACACCTTCATTTCGATCATGTGGGCGGCGCAGTAGTAAGGGACGGCGAGCAATTGAAACCTGCTTTTGCCAATGCCACCTATTGGAGCAACGAAAAGCACTGGCAATGGGCCGTAGAACCTAATGCACGCGAAAAGGCATCCTTTTTAAAGGAGAACATTTTACCCTTACAACAAAGCGGTCAGCTTAAATTTATTGCCGAGCAGGAAAACATAGCCTGGCAAAAAGACATCAACATCAGCTTTGCTTATGGCCATACCGATGCCATGATGCTGCCGAAAATTAACTATAAAGGTAAAACCCTGGTTTACATGGCCGATCTTTTACCTTCAGTTGGACACCTACCCCTGCCCTATGTAATGGCTTATGACATGTTCCCCTTAAAAACACTGACCGAAAAGCAGGCCTTTTTAGAAGAAGCCGTTAATAACAATTATATATTATACCTGGAACACGATCCCATTAACGAATGCTGTACCCTGCAGCGCACAGAAAAGGGTATCCGCGTAGCGGAAACCTTTAATTTAAGCGATATTTAATGATCAGACCTGCCAAACCAACAGATGCCACCCAAGTTGTACCCTCATTACTTCAGGCCATGGGCGAGCTGGCCTATAAACTAACACATACTCAAAATGAAGCCGCCGTAAACCACATTTTTGAGAAGCTCTTTCGGCAGGCCGGGAACCAATACAGCTACGAAAATACCCTGGTTTTTGAAGAAGCAGGCAAAGTACTGGGTGCATTAACCGCTTATGATGGAGCAAGGTTAGTTGAACTCCGAAAACCATTTTTAGCCTGTCTTAATCGGACTGATCCGGAAGATAACCTGGATGCCGAAACGCAAAGCGGAGAGTTTTATCTCGACAGCATTAGCGTAAGCCCTGCTGCACAGGGCAAAGGCATAGGCCAACAACTCGTTAAAGCAGGTATTGCCCGGGGGCAGCAACAAGGACATAAAATTATAGGCTTATTGGTCGAACAACATAACGAGCGGGCTCTGAAGCTTTATCAGCGCCTAGGCTTTGCGATTCAAAATGAGAAGGAGTTTATGGGCGGACTGTATCATCACATGGTGTTTAAAGTTAAATAGCGTAATAGAGAATTCTATAAGATTCGTTGTTGTGAAGAACTAAGCAATCTGAAGGTATGCGTTACTAGTTATCGTTGTAAGATTGCTTCGTCGGCTGAAAAAGCCTTCTCACAATGACGATCGCGCTTCCTTCCTTCCCATGCCAGACGCAACCCGCTTAACGCACTGCAAAATTTATTTACATTTTTATTTGTATTTAATCTAAATAATCACAATTTTTGTGCCCAATGGAAAAAGCATGTATCGATATCAACCAACTGGTTAACGTATTCTCAAACAACCATGGTTCTGTTTATCAATCAGATAAATTAAATTGCTTTTATGTAGATTTTGGAGGCAAATTTGCCCGTTTTAACTGCTTATCCCTTCAAAAATTAAAAAAAGTAGTAGAAGATATCGATATCGATGCCCTCCTATTGAATACCCAAAAAGCCGATTTTGAACTCGTTACCTTTAACGGCTGCGAACATATCTATTTATTAAGCGCACTGGAAATCATTGCTTTAAAAGATTTACTGCAAGGCACGTTTACCATGTTTAAGCTTAACCATATCATCAGCGATTGTCTTTATAGGTTGGTATATTAGTTCAGTAGTCATTTGTTAATTGGTGCAGCAAACTGATTAAGAACAATTTCTCACAGCTGGTCTGCTGAAAACTTATCTTGCTGAATTTGTCTTGCGGATTCGTTTGAAACAGATCCATTCTACTGCATTCCAGGAGATGACGATGCTGCTGATTTCGCAAGAAAAAATTGTCATCCTAACCTAAGCAACACGGAATAGAGAGATCTAATTAATATTTAATTCGCTTTTTTTATTTGAAAGTGAAAGTTCTGTGCTTCGTAGCGGCCGGCAGCCCTGCTTTCCGTTGCAAGTCCGCGCTGCGCTTTGGGCTTTTCACTGCAATCAGGCTTAAAAACAAAGTGAGTGGGTTTAAAAAAAATATAAATTTATCTGCGGCTATCGCCTTAAATCTGCGGAAAAATGTCTTGCCTTTAGTTTACTGGAATTGCAATAGTTGAATTTGTGTAAACAGATCTCTCCATTCCACTGCGTTCCAGTCGAGATGACGACCCTTCTTTATTGAAAGTTGTTAATAGTAATTTGTTTCAATACCTATCGAGAAAGATCCTGAGATAAACTACCATTGACAGGTCCTATAGAAGAATCGTCATTTCGACTGCAGCGTGCCGATTTTTCATCGGCAGCGAAATGGAGAAATCTATAGAGACAGATTTAGCTTCGCTGAGCACTATGTGGTTCTCGACTCCGCTGCACTCCGCTCGAAATGACGAATAGGGAGAGGGCTGTCACCCATATTGATTTTTATAAAATAAATTATCCTTCAGGATGACGGCTGCATGGGAAACTGAAAACTTCCAACTAAAAACTAACCACCATCCTTCTGATCCTCAGCCACTATCCGTTTCGCGTTATTCCATTTTCCCTCTTACCTTTTATCTCCCCTCCCATCTTATTTAAACTGATTACAAATAACTAATTATCAGCAATTTAGACTAATTTCATATTGTAAATAAATTATAAAGCCGAACAAATTCATTTTACATTTGTATTGTTATTAAAGCACAGAATTATGAAAGACTTAATGCGTATCCAATGTTTAATATCTCAGGATATTGAAGCATTGTTAAATCAACAAATCAAGAAAGAGGCACACTCTTCATCACTATATTTATCTATGTCATCTTGGTGTGATCAAAATGGCTACGACTACTCAGCAGATTATTTCTTAAAACAATCTGAAGAAGAAAGAGTACACCAGCTTAAATTGTTCAAATATGTATTAGATATGGGCGGAAATGCAATCTCTCCTGAAGTAAGCGGAATCAAAACTGACTTTGCCAGTTTCAGGGAAGTTTTTGAAGATGCCTTGGAAGCAGAAATCACAATTACCCAGAGCTTCAAAAATATTGCTGCCAAATGCCACAAAGAGCAGGATTTTGTAACCATGGAGTTCCTGAACTGGTTCCTGAAAGAGCAACGCGAAGAAGAATACAAAGCACGCAGGGCTTTGGAATTATTCGAAGTAATTGGCGAAGAAGGTACCGGAAGATGGGAAATCGACAAACATGTGAACAAAATCAATTATTCAGAAGAATAAACAACAACAAAACATATATTGAAAAGCTATCCTGAAAAGGGTAGCTTTTTTTTTTGCTTAAAGCATTAAAATCCACACTCGCGCAAAGATGACGATATCCCTAAACCTTAATTCAATCATCTTTTAATCTGCGCCTCTTATCTTTTAAATCTGCGGAAAAAACTAACGCAAATCCTTTATTTCCCGCCAATCACGCAGAAAAAGTACCGCAGATCCAAAAGGAGTTTATTAAAAAATCGTAAAGCATACACGCCATCAGGTCACGACAGGTGCGGGAATGACGACTATTCTAATCCCGAAGTACTTCAGTCGAAATAACGATACTTCTCACCCTTCCCTCTTAAGAACAGTATTCAAAAAAGAAAAGCTCCAGTTTTTCTGAAGCTTTCTTGGTTTGGATTGTTTGGTTTATGTTGATTATGAATAAGTCTTAAGAGTTTTATAAAAAAAGCGCTGTCACAGCGCTTTTTTTAAACCAAATATATAATAATAATTAACGAGCATTACAAAAGTACGAACTTTATTAATATTTGCAAGTATTTTTCATAAAAAAATTAAATATTTTAATAAAAAACCAAAAAACATGAATAATAAAACAAAATTAACACCATAAAACATTAAAAATCAGTATAAATATTAATTTTATAGATAAAAAACATCATTATTTACTTATAAAAACATATTTTAAGGAAATTTTTAAGAAAAATGATAGAAGATTTTATTAAAAGCTATTCAAATCACCCCAGAACTTACGACGAAATGTTTTTAAATGGTGATCATTACCGCGATCATTATACAAACTTTATCAACAATTTCTCTAAAGAATCGCTCGAAAACCTAAATAAAAAGGAAGAACTCGCCAAAAAGCTGTTCATGAGCCAGGGAATTACCTTCACTGTATACGATAGCGGCGAAGGAATCGAAAAAATCTTTCCTTTTGATATTATCCCCCGTATTATCACCTCTTCTGAATGGAATTTTATAGAAAAAGGAATAAAACAACGTTTAAAAGCACTTAATCTTTTCTTAAAAGACGTTTATAGCAATCAATTTATTTTAAAAGATAAAATTGTACCCATAAATGTCATTTATTCCTGTCCGCATTTTTTAAGGGAAATGCATAATGTAAATGTGCTGCACGATATCTATATCCATATTGCCGGCATAGACCTGATCCGGGATCACGACGGTACGTTTTATGTACTGGAAGATAATCTGCGCACACCTTCTGGTGTAAGTTACATGCTCGAGAACAGGGAAATTACCAAAAGGTTATTCCCCGATCTTATCCCGCAGTGCGGTGTAAGAAGCGTAACCGAATATCCTGCCATTCTGTATAAAAATTTAATGGCCCTTTCGCCAAGGGCAGTTTCCAATCCAACCATTGTACTGTTAAGTCCGGGTATGTATAACTCTGCTTATTACGAACATACCACATTGGCCCGCTTAATGGGCGTAGAACTGGTAGAAGGACGCGACCTGGTGGTTAAAAACCAAAAAGTGTTCATGAAAACCACTACGGGGCTACAGCAGGTAGACGTCATTTATCGTCGGGTAGATGACGACTATCTTGATCCTCTGGTATTCAACCCAAACAGCGTACTGGGCGTAGCCGGCCTCATGGGTGCCTACCGCAAAGGCAATGTAGCCATTATTAATGCCGTTGGCAATGGCGTAGCCGACGATAAAGCCGTTTATACCTATGTACCGGATATGATCAGGTATTACCTGAATGAAGATCCTATACTAAAAAATGTACCCACCTACCAGCTCAGTAATAAAGAAGAGCTCGATTATGTTTTTGCAAACATCAATACCATGGTCATAAAAAAAACCAACGGAAGTGGTGGTTATGGCATGCTGATGGGGCATGCATCAAGCGAACAGGAAACAGAAGAATACAAAATTGAGGTACTGAAAGATCCACGCAATTTTATTGCCCAACCTACCATCAGCCTTTCATCAGCGCCCTGCTTTATCAATGGCAAACTGGCCCCGCGCCGGATCGACCTTCGCCCTTTCGCTTTAAATGGCCCTGATGGTATTTCCATTGTTCCCGGCGGACTAACCAGGGTAGCTTTAAAAGAAGGTTCGCTGGTGGTAAACAGCTCGCAGGGCGGCGGCAGTAAAGATACATGGGTTTTAACTTCTTAGAATACAGAATATGTTAAGTAGAGTTGCTTCAAGCTTATATTGGTTAAGCAGATATGTTGAGCGCAGCGACGGTATGCTGCGCATGTTAAAAATAAATTACGCTTCCTCACAGGATACCATCCAGGAATTCACCTGGAAACCTGTGATCAGGATTTTTTCTTCAGATGATGAAAACGAGCTGTTGAATATCCAGCACGATAGCCGTGCGGTGATCGAATACCTGCTGTTAAACCGCGAAAACCCAAATTCGATTTTAAACATTGTTACCCTCGCCCGCGAAAACGCAAGGAGCGTGCAAGAACACATCCCCAAAGATTTATGGCAATGCCTGAACGAATACTACCATACGGTTAAAGATGAAAAACTGTTATGGTACGTACAAAAAGACGACCCCATTACCGCACTGGATATTTTAATTAAACAGGTAATGCTCTATAACGGAACGGCCGACAGCGCAATGGAACGCGGCGAAAGCAGGAGTTTTATGAATATTGGCAAGCACCTGGAACGGGGCATACAATCAGTCGATATCCTTGACATTAAATTCAGCTCGATCAGCAGCAATCCCGATTTATTAACCGATATTTCCTACTGGAAACATTTATTATTATCCTTAGGCGGTTATGAACTATACCTGAAAACCTACCGGCAGGGCTTCGATGCGAAAAACATCATCGAACTGGTGATGCTCAACAACGATTTTCCGCGTTCGGCCTTATATGCCATGAACAATATCGAAAGGTATTTTAAACGGCTAAAGAGCGAAAGTAATATCGAACACTACAATAGCCTGTCTTTTAAAATAGGACGTTTAAAAAGCATGATTACCTACAGCTCTGTTAACACCATGAACGAAGGGCAATTGCACCATTACCTTACGGAGATCAGGGCCGAACTCTTCGGCATCGGAAATCTTTTAAATGAATATTATTTCGCAAATTCATAAAAACTAAATGTTTAACCACAGATAGACACAGATGAACACAGATACTATTTTTACAGATTTTAATCTGTGTTTACCCTTTACATCGGTGGTCACCTATCAATAACAAAAACCTGTATGCCAATTTTTAAAATCAAACATATTACCAATTACAAATACGAATCGCCGGTTCGGGATAGTGCAAATCAGATTATTTTATTTCCGATTAAAGATGAGTTTCAAAAAGTGGTTAAACACGATTTGAATATTTCAGGAAGCCCGGAGATCGAAATCTTTATCGATTATTACGGCAACGAGGTGGGTACTTTCACTCAAAACGAACCCCATACCCAGCTTAAAATCTTCTCAAAAGTAAGTGTAGAAACTTTTGCAAAGCCATTACCGCAAGACGATATGTTCAGCAGCGAGCAATGGAACAGCCTCGATGCACTTAAATATGAAGTACCCTATATCGATTATTTACGGCAGGAAAGTTTTGATGGCATTAACCAGCTTAAGGCAACCGCTTTAAGCATTAAGGAGGCAGATGATACACCTTACCAAACTGCCATAAAATATTGCGCTTACGTTTTTAACAACTTCGAATACATTAAAGGGGTAACGGCTGTTGATACCACCATTGAAGAGATCCTGAAACTGAAGGCCGGCGTATGCCAGGATTTTGCGCATATACTCACTACGATGTTGCGTTTAACCGGAATTCCGGCACGGTACGTAAGCGGTTACATCTGCCCCAACAGAGATGGTATGCGTGGCGAAGGTGCTACTCACGCCTGGGCAGAAGCTTACCTGCCCGCCTATGGCTGGCTGGGTTTAGACCCCACCAATAATTGCATCGTAAACGAAAACCATGTCCGCCTGGCCGTTGGTCGTAATTTCGCAGACTGCTCGCCGGTAAAAGGCGTTTATAAAGGTGGTTTCGAACACATTATGGAAGTAAATGTTTCCGTTGGGTATAATGATGAAGATTTTAACGACAATGAAACCTATTTCCAGCCAAAGGAAGTGAATTACAGCAAGCCCACAGGAACAATAACAACAGCAAGAACCAAAAACAGCTATCAGCAATATATGGAAGCCATCCAACAGCAGCAGCAACAGCAACAACAGTAGGCAGTTTGCAGTTACCAATGAACTAATGACCAATAACCAATTTACAGTTGACAATTTGCAGTTGCCAATGAACTAATGACCAATAACCAATTTACAATTCGCAATTAACCGTTTAAATTAAGCTTATGCAAAAAACTGCAAACTGTTAGTGGCAAACTGTTAACTGATACGAGTTTTTTTTCTAAATTTGCGCCTTTTACAAATAACAATATGATTAAGAGACAGCAAATTAAAGATTTATTAAAGTCGACAGCATTTGACACAGAAGTAACGGTTATGGGATGGGTGAGAACTTTCCGTAATAATCAGTTTATTGCCTTAAATGACGGATCTTGCATGAGTAATATCCAGGTTGTGATCGATTTTAATAATTTACCTGATGAGCTGTTGAAAAGAATCACCACTGGTGCAGCAATCTCTGCAACAGGTAAACTGATTGAATCGCTTGGTAAAGGCCAAACGGTAGAGATTAAAGCAACCAGCGTAGAAATTTTAGGCGATAGCGATCCGGAAAAATTCCCTTTGCAACCTAAAAAACACAGCCTGGAGTTTTTACGCGAAATTGCACACCTGCGTTTCCGTACCAACACTTTTAACGCCGTTTTTAAGGTTCGTCATGCATTGGCATTTGCCATCCACCAGTTTTACAACGAACGTGGTTTTGTATACATGCACACGCCCGTAATTACGGCCAGCGATGCTGAAGGTGCAGGCGAAATGTTTAAAGTGACCACTTTAGATCTCGACAATCCGCCACGTACAGAAGAAGGAAAAGTTGATTTCTCGCAGGATTTCTTTGCCCGCGCAACCAACTTAACCGTATCCGGTCAGCTGGAAGGCGAATTGGCAGCCATGGCTTTTGGTAAAATTTACACTTTCGGACCTACCTTCAGGGCTGAGAATTCAAATACTACCCGCCATTTGGCCGAATTCTGGATGATTGAGCCTGAGTTTGCTTTTGCCGACCTGGAAGATAACATGCAGCTTGCAGAAGATATGATGAAGTATGTAATTAAATATGCTTTAGACCACTGCAAAGAGGAACTGGAATTTTTAAATAACCGCCTGGCCGAAGAAGATAAACAAAAGCCACAAAACGAGCGCAGCGAATTAAGTTTATTAGAAAAACTGGATTTCTGTTTAGCCAACGATTTTGAGCGCTTAACCTATACAGAAGCCATCAGGATTTTAAAATCTTCTAAACCTAACCAGAAGAAACAATTTAAATACCTGATTGATGAATGGGGCGCCGATTTACAAAGCGAGCACGAACGTTACCTGGTAGAAAAACACTTTAAAAAACCGGTAATCTTAACCGATTACCCTGCTGATATTAAATCGTTCTACATGCGCCAGAACGAACCGGATGCAGAAGGCAGACAAACTGTTGCCGCTATGGATATCCTGTTCCCAGGCATTGGCGAAATGATTGGCGGGTCGCAGCGTGAAGAGCGTTTAGACCGCTTAGTGCAACGTATGGAAGCCTTAAACATTCCGCAGGAAGAATTGTGGTGGTATTTAGATACGCGCCGTTTCGGCACAGCGCCACATGCGGGTTTCGGCTTAGGTTTTGAACGTCTGGTATTGTTCGTAACCGGTATGACCAATATCCGCGATGTAATTGCTTTCCCAAGGTTCCCTAAAAATGCGGAATTTTAAGGAGGGCTAGGCGATTGGCGGTTAGCGTAAAGCGGCTAGCGATTAGCGGCTAGGGGTTAGAGATTAGCGTTTGGCAAGAATAAGCCCTATAAATAAAAAAAGCGGTCAGGTTTTAAAAATCTGACCGCTTTTTTTTGTAATAAAGTCTTTTACTTACATGGCTGCCAGCGCTTCCATCGCTTTTTTTTCTTTATCCGAAATGATTTTTAACCTATCAGATGCCTGCTGAATATATTTAAAATCGCTCGTCAGGCTTACTTTTTCGAATAATTGAGATACAGCTGTCCAGAGTGTGGCAATTTCTGCAAAAGCCTCATAACCTGCCTTCAATTCGTTCAGCTTAAGCAATTCGTAACTTTCTTTCAAAAAATCGCGGTACAAATTCCTGAATAAAGCACCACCGGTTCCGGCTTTTTCCATCATCATGGCCGATTGCCCAAATTCAGCGGAGATATTTTTACTGGCATGAAACCATTTCACAATTTCGGTGCCTGCTTTTAAAATTCCTTTATAGGCAATATTGGTGATCGGTGGATTCAAATATTCCCTTGTATTATTTTTAATTGCCTTTAACGTTGCAGCTTCCAGGTCGCTTTCGTTCTCCTGGTGTTTTATGGTATAATACAGGTTTTTAGAAGCCATAGGGCCTTTCTCAGCCCTTGCCAATGCCAGGCTATCCAGTGAGGTTTTAACCAATCCGCCTTGCTGCCGAGTATCTACTAAAAAAGCATTATGGTTATCGTAGCCATAAATGGCTGCATAATGCCCGGCAAAGTGAAAAGGCTTTGAAAAGTATTCCAGGTGATAACAATCTAATTTTAGGCCTACCACCTGCCCTTTATCCAGCAGCTGCTTTACCCCATCCCAGGCCTTTTGCTTGGAAGACGTTTCTTTAACCCTCAATTCGAGGTTTAAATTTCTGGTAATATTTTGCGTTAAAAGGTCTGTTTTTATTCTTCCTCCCATAAACGGAAAGTCCATGCCTTTCATATTCCAATAAATAAAGCTCAACCCTTCGCCGAGACCAAAAAGCATGGGCTCTGAAAGCTCAATGCCAATCTGGCGCAGCAAAGTTCCTGTTGCCGTGGTTTCGCAGTGCTGCCCGTCAAAAGGCTTTAAATGCTCTATTTTCATTTTAACTGATTAATCAAAACAATATATTATTTTATCTACCCGATGATAAATGATTGAAAATCATAAATCGTACCATTTTAAGGATTAATCAAAAAAGATTGTCCTTTGAATACGCTATCATTGACAGATACTAAAGAGGGTCGTCATTGCGAGGAGGAACGACGAAGCAATCTTACAACCATGGATTATAGCGACCGCATTAAGATTGTTTCATCCAATAAAAAATTAGCTTCGTAATGACGATTCCTCATCATTTATCATCCTTAAAATGCCATCCGAAACACGAAGCATTTACATGGAAACACTTCATAGCTAGCCAATTGAATAATTAGTATTTCATTCCGTACGGACATTTGCTGATTAATCCGTTAATACCCCTTCATTACTGGCCGCCTAAACCTGATTGACGCGGAAAGCCCGGAGCGAGGAACGAGTGAGGACTTGTAGCAAAAAGCAGGACTACCCAAACCCAGGCACCACTACCCCTGCTTTCCAAAAAACTAATCAGTTGCCATATGCCAGACTTCCGAAGTTCTACCTACGCTTAGCCTCTTTTTAAACTTCGTAAGTTATCCCCGGTTGTTATCGCCCATCATCATGCATGCTATCCCCATACGGATTGGCATGCGCATAATCAACCGCCGAAACCTTATAATCAGTAGGCGCAAAACTTTGCGATGTACTTAAAGCCATGCCGAGCTCGTAACGGGTTGGATAAGGCGTTTGCAGCAAGCTACCTGCCGGGATATATGGGAAAGTTTCCAAATAACTCTGCATTACACTCGGACTTACACGCCTGTTGATATACGCCCTGCTGAGCTGGTGCGGCTCCCTTAATCCGGCAGCGCCCAGTAATTCTACCGCACTGGCCACGGTAAGGTTGTGGAAGTTTTTCACGCGAACAGTTTTATCTTCAACCACCAAACCTTTCATCAGGCTTGGATCTTGTGTGGCCACACCCGTCGGACAGGTATTGCTGTTACACTCCAGCGCCTGGATACAACCCAGGGCAAACATCATTCCGCGGGCGGCATTACACATATCGGCACCCAATGCTATATTTTTAACCAGGTCAAACCCGGTAGCTACTTTACCTGAAGCAATAATTTTGATGTGTTTCTTCAGGTCGAAACCATTTAACACATCATACACAAAGGCCACCCCTTCGCGCAGCGGCATCCCTACCGAGTTCGAAAATTCCTGCGGTGCAGCACCTGTTCCCCCTTCGCCCCCGTCAACGGTAATAAAATCGGGGTAAATTTTCGTTTCTACCATTGCCTTGCAAATGGCATAAAACTCGCTTTTGCGACCAATGCACAGCTTAAATCCAACGGGTTTACCACCGGATAAATCGCGTAGTTTTTTAACAAATTCCAGCAAACCGATTGGCGTATTGAACGCCGAATGTGCCGGCGGCGACAGTACATCTTTCCCTTCGGGCACCAAACGGATACGCGCCACCTCGGGCGTTACCTTTTTGGCCGGCAACATCCCGCCATGGCCTGGCTTAGCGCCCTGCGAAAGCTTAATCTCGATCATTTTTACCTGATCACTCTGGGCACGCTCGGCATAGGCATCGTAATTAAAGGTACCATCGACATTGCGGCAGCCAAAATAACCGGTACCAATCTGCCAGATTAAATCGCCACCCGGCTGCCTGTGGTAATCGCTGATTCCGCCTTCGCCGGTATTGTGTGCAAAATTACCCAATTTGGCACCGCCGTTTAAAGCCAGAATGGCATTCTGACTCAGCGAACCAAAACTCATGGCCGAAATATTGTAGATACTGGCCGAATAAGGTTTTTTACAATCAGGACCGCCAACCAGCACCCGCGGATCTAAATTCAGTTCGTGATGCGAAATAGCAGCAATACTGTGGCTTAACCACTCATAACCGTTTTCGTACACATTTAACTGTGTTCCGAACGGAATGGTATCGTTATCGGTTTTGGCACGCTGGTAAATCAGCGAGCGGTTTAAGCGGTTATAGGGCGTTCCGTTGGTATCGCTCTCCACAAAATACTGGTATACCTTGGGCCTCAACTCTTCCATAAAATAGCGTAAACGCCCAAAAACCGGGTAATTACGTACAATACTGTGTTTGGGCTGATACAAATCGTAAATCCCAAGAAGAACAAAAGGGCCGGTAAAAATAAATGTCCACCACAAAAACGGGTGATAAAGGCCCAGCATAATGGTTAGGGCGACTAAAAATGCGGCAATTGCGACGAAAGCTTTTCTCATAAAATCAGATTAGCGGTGTTTTGTTGTTACAAAGATTAGGATTATTAAACAACTGACACCATTAAATTGTTATTTTTACGCTATGCTTATTAAGATTTATCCTGAAAACCCCAACGAAAAAGCGATTGAACAGGTTGTAGAGGTGCTAAAAAAAGGTGGCCTCATCATTTATCCAACCGATACAATTTACGGACTGGGCTGCGATATCACCAACCAGAAAGCCATTGAAAAGATTTGCCGTATCCGTGGCATTAAACCCGAAAAGGCCAATTTTTCGTTTATCTGCCACGACCTGAAGCACATATCTGATTACATTAAACCGATTGACAATACCACTTTCAGGGTACTTAAAAAAGCTTTACCGGGTCCGTTTACCTTTATTTTTAACGCCAACAATAATGTACCCAAATTATTGAGTTCGAACAAAAAAACAGTAGGTATCCGTGTGCCCGACAACAACATTGCTCGCTGCATTGTTAAAGAACTGGGCAACCCGATCCTTTCTACCTCCATCAGAGATGATGATGATGTGATTGAATATTCAACCGACCCGGAACTGATCCATGAAAAATACGAAGACCTGGTTGATCTGGTTATTGATGGCGGTTACGGAGATAACGAGGCTTCTACCGTTATTGATTGTACCGAGGGCGAGTTCGAAGTAATCAGGGAAGGTAAGGGAAACATTGAAGAATATCTGTAGAAGTTTTTAGTGTAATAATTTCCTAAATACAGTGCAATATCAATTAAATTGTATTTTTTAAGGAAGTGAGCGATCCGGTTACATGTGGCGGCCTCCTGTCCTGCTTTACACTACAAGTCCTCCCTCGTTCCTCGGTCCGGTCTTTCCGTTTCAATCAGGCTTAGTAACAAACGCTGCGACTTCCAATCACAAACCTGTAGGGTAAGACCTACATTATCTCTTTAAAAAACTAAAATAATAACAGTGGATGATACGGTGATAAAGGGCCTCAAATATCGTCATCTCGACCGCAGCGGAGAGATCTTTTAACACAGTTCAAAGATTTCTCCATTCCACTACGTTTCAGTAGAAATGACGCCGATTTTTAAAATTTGTCATTGATCGTCAAACTGAAGCGTATTTATATGAAGGATAATACAATTTCCAGGTATAAGGTGTCAGCAAATTGATTTCAGTAAAGAATCTTTGACATGAAATACGCTGAAAAAACCGAAACAACGTCTACAGAAACAAAAAATTACCTCATATTACATTTATTTTTCCACAATCGGTGGAATTAACACTAAATTAATCTGATCATAAGCCATTTGCATCTACATTTGTTATAACTAACAAACTTATATGATCTTTCAACAAATCCTTATCTCCACAATATGATAAAAACTTTACTCTTATTAACTTAATGCTTTTCAGAACAATTCTGAAAACTACCCGGATGTAGTACACCAACAATGTACAAGCCTTCAACTATTCACAATCCTTTCATATCCCTAACAAACTTATATGAAAAAACTTTTACTATTATCCCTATTATTTCTCATAACGAGCAGGCTACTGGCGCAGGTAACGCTCACTACTTCTCCTTATGTAGAAAATTTCGATGGAATTGGAACTGCATTACCCGATGGCTTTACACTTCGGACTACTGCCACCACAACCAGTTTAGGTGTTGTTGCAACATACATCAATACACCAGGTAGTACCACAGCGTGGAATTCTACCGGAGGTACATTCAAAAATTTCGCTTCTGGCTCCATTGGCCTGACTGCTGCAACAGCAGCACAAACTGCAGCAACCAATAGAGCACTCGGAATCAGGCAGGTAGCTGCATCAGATAGTGGTGTGGGTTTCGCCTTTCAGTTAAGCAATACTACAGGAAAAACAGCTTTCAAATTATCTTTTGACCTTCAATCGCTAGATGCGAGTTCGCCAAGAACAACCACATGGCGGGTTGATTATGGATTTGGGGCTTCTCCAACCGTTTTTACATCTGCAACCACTACTGGCATTTTAACTACAGGAGGATCTACTAATGGGATAAACACCATAAATGCCGATTTCGGTACTGCTTTAGACAACAATGTTGGTCCGGTTTGGATCAGGATTGTAGCCATAGGTGCCACCACAGGATCTGGCAACAGACCTTCAACGGCTATAGATAATTTTAGTCTATCCTTTACTTCTGGTGGGGGGCCATCTACGCCTGCACTAACTGCATCTCCAACCAGTTTGGCATTCGGCAACCAAAGTTTAGCAACAAATTCTACTGCACAGAGCTTCACCCTGAGCGGCAGCAATACCACAGCAAATACCAATGTTAGCACAACTTTACCTTTTACAGTATCTAAAGACAATAACATTTTTAGTACGGCTATTGCCTATAGCGTGGCCGAGGTTTCAGCTTCGCCAACGGTTTATGTACGTTATAGTCCAACAGTTGCTGGTCCATCAGCAAGCAATGTACAAATTACCAGTACCGGAGCGACCAATGTAAATGTTGCCCTTAGCGGTACGGGTGTAGCGGGCGACATTACCCCTCCTGTAACCGCAGCAACTTATCCCAAAACCACAACAGTTACCACTACCTCAGTCGATTTTGTAAACAACATTAACGAGGCAGGTACCACCTATTATGTTTTAGCCCTATCAGGAGGCACCGCGCCAAGCCCTGCACAGGTGAAAGCCGCACAGGATGGAACGGGAGCTGCAGCCTTAAAATCGGGCTCGTTTACGAATACGGCAAATACCGATGCGGGCACCTCAGTAACAGGATTGAATATAGGTACAGCTTACACCCTATATGTAGTTGCGCAGGATAATGCCGGCAATTTACAAACCACAGTGGCTGCCGTTGATGCCACAACAGCTAATCCTCCTTTGGTGAGCGCACCTGTAATCATCAGCCAGTATTATGAAGGCTCCTCGGTAAACAAATGGATCGAATTAACCAATTTGAGCAACGCCCCGATCAATACCGCCTCACCACAGTTAAAATTAGCTTTATATAATATCTCTGGCGATGCAGGCAATATCAACATCACAGGCGCCCCTTCACAAACTGTAAATTTAAACTTTACCATCCCCGCCCATGGTTCAGTACTTTTGGGCAATACGGGTAATGGTACCGAAGTTCCTTATTTAACCCCTGCCAATGCCATTTTAAACAGCAATACGGTAATCAATTTTAATGGTAACGACGGCGTAGCCCTTTTAGATGCCAACAACAATATTATCGATGCTTTTGGTCAGGGCATTAACGCTAAAGATGTTTCTTATGTAAGGAGTTTGAATGTAACCGCACCAAGCCCTACCTATATAGACAACGATTGGACCAGAACACCCCTGGCTACCGTTCAGAATGCCATTGACGACGACGATGCCAACAGGTTGGGTGTACATTTCCCACCCAACTTACCTGCCTGCACAGCACCAACCAGTCCTGCAACTGCATTAACTTTTAGCGCTGTAACCACGGGTAGCATCACTGCGACTTTCAACAAATCAGCGGATGCCAATGAATACCTGATTATCAGAAGCTTAAATACCACTTTAAGCGCACTACCGGTTGATGGTACCGCTTATACCATTGGTTCTTCTTTGGGCGGGGGTACAATAATCAATAAAATTGTAAGTAATACCTTTACCGATAATAATTTAAACAGTTCTACTACTTACAGTTATTTTGTTGTTCCGTTAAACAACCTTTCTTGTACAGGCGGACCGAAATATTTAACTACGAATATTCTAACTGCTTCACAAACTACCAAAACCTTGCTGCCTTGTGCCACTCCAGCCGCACAGCCTACAGGGTTTACCATTACTTCTTCTAACTACAATTTTATTCAGGCATCTTTCACAGCCGCAAGCGCAGCCGACGAATATCTTGTTATAATGAGTACCAGCAATACCTTAACCGCAGCACCGGTTAACCAGACAGTTTATAACGTTGGCGATATGCTGGGTGGTGGTATTGTAGTAAAAAGGGGAACAGGGACCTCATTTGTCAGGAATGGCCTAACCCAAAACACCAATTATTACTTTTTCACCTATGCGATAAACAGTGCGTGTAGCGGTGGCCCTTTGTATTTAACTACGCAGCCCCTTTTAGGAAACTTTAAAACGGGTATCCTTGATGTAAACAAACTCAATTTCTATTATGGTAACCTGCACAGCCACAGCAGTTATTCTGACGGAAATAAAGACGATTTAACCAAAAAACCGGAAGATGACTATGCTTTTGCCAAAACGGCCATGAACCTCGATTTCCTGGGTATATCAGAGCATAACCATACTCAGGCCGGCATGTCATTAGCCAACTGGCAACCCGGTATTATTGCAGCTAAAAATGCAACTACCTCTACTTTCGTTGCTTTGCACGGCATGGAATGGGGCGTAATTAGTGGTGGCGGACACGTAATTGTATACGGTATTGATTCATTGATCGGCTGGGAGCCTGGCGAAAACCAGATTTATGTACCAAAAAGCACTTATACAGGCCCTGCAGGCTTGTTCAGGATCATTAACCGTCATGGTTTAAATGCCGTAGCTACTCTGGCTCACCCTAACACAACAGATTTTAACAATATCTCAGCCACTTACGATTTAAGTGCCGATAGTGCCATTGTAGGTGCGGCTCTGGAGAGTGGCCCTGCATTTTCGACCAATGTTACCTATTCTGATCCTGCCAGCTCAATGAGTTATTTAAGTTATTATAACCGGATGCTGGCTAAAGGATACCATCTCGGTGCAACCATCGATCATGATAACCACAACATGACCTTTGGCAAGCATACCCGTTCGAGGTTGGTGGTCATGGCTCCCGCCCTTACCGAGAACGATTTATTGGATGCCATTAAAAAGATGCGCTTTTATGCCTCACAAGATTCTGCAGCTAAAATTGTTTTTACCATTAATAATCAACCCGTTGGCAGTATATTCAAAACTGCCGGTGCACCGCAGATCTCAGTAAGTTCAATTACCACCAGCCCTATAACCAGCATTAAAATTTTATACGGTACACCAGGCAGTGGTATTAATCCGGTAGAATTAACCAATAGTACAACGGCAAGTTTAACCTATACCGATAATGCCTTGGCCAACCTGGCCACAGGTTATTATTATGCCGATATTGTGGAAGCAGATGGAAGCAGGATCATTACTTCACCTATCTGGTACACCAGAGATGATGCAACCGTTAAAAAAGACCAGAATATTACCTTTGCCTCAACGCGCAGCGCAACCTATGGCGATCCTGATCTTGCAGCAGGTGCCACCAGCGATAATGCCACCATCAATATTACCTATACCAGCAGCGACACCAATATTGCCACCATCATCAATAACGATATCCATATTGTAAAAGCGGGTACGGTAACCATTACGGCCAATCAAGCGGGCGATACTTTCTTTAATCCAGCGGTAGCCAAACAACAGGTGTTAACCATTGCCCCTAAAGTGATTACGGTAACCGCTGATGCGAAGACGAAGGTTGAAGGAACTGCAGATCCTGCATTAAGTTATACTTCTGCCCCGGCCCTTGTGGGTACAGATGCCTTTACCGGCACTTTAATGCGTGTAGCAGGTGAAACCGCCGGCGATTATGCCATCCAACAGGGAACATTGGCTTTAAGCAGCAATTATACACTGAGCTATAATCCTGCCAACCTGCGTATTTATCCTAAACCAGTTGCTGCGTTAAGTGGCAATATTTCTGTTCCGGTAAATACCACATCGCCGGTAATTACTTTTACCGCAACGGCAGGTAATGCACCTTTTACCTTTACCTATAACATTAACGGAGCGGCGCCTCAAACCTTAACATCGGCAACCGCCACGACAACACTTAGTGTACCAACCAATACTGTGGGTACTTTTGTTTATACCGTTACCAGCATAACCGATGCTTACAGTACGCAGGTGCAGAATATTTCTACCACTGTTAAAATTAACCCTATCCCTGTGGCCAGCATTTCCGGTACAACTGCACTATGTTTAAACGGTTCTGCACCAACAGTTACTTTTACAGGCAGCAATGGTACCGGCCCTTATGTGTTTACTTACAACATTAACGGCGGGGCAAACCAAACGGTTAGCACCACGGGCACCAATACAACCGCTACGGTAATTGCACCATCTAACATTGCCGGAACTTTTAACTACAACCTCATCAGTGTATCTGATGTAAATGCAGGTCAAAACCAATCCGGAACTGCCGTTATTACGGTTAGGGCACTTGCTACCGCAACCATATCGGGTTCTACCGCCGTTCCTAATTTAGCTACGGCCCCTAACATTACCTTTACGGGTGCAAACGGAACGGCACCTTATACCTTTACCTATAACATTAATGGTGGCAGCAACCGTACCATAACCTCTACAGGAAATACGGCAACAGTAGCAGCACCAACTAACGTGGTAGGTACCTTTGTGTACAACCTGGTGAGCGTGACCGATGTAAACTGTGGTCAGGCCCAAACCGGTTCGGCAACTGTAATTATCCGTCCTTTACCTGTAGCCACAATAGCGGGTAGTACTGCCGTATGTAACTTTGCTCCGTCGCCAAACATTACCTTTACCGGCTCGGCAGGTACAGGCCCTTATACTTTCACTTATACCCTTAACGGTGGCAGTAACCGTACCGTAAGCACGGGTGCAGGCTCAAATACAGCCACAGTGAGTGTACCAACGGGCACAACAGGCACCTTTACCTATGCTTTGGTTAGCGTAGCCGATAGCTATGCCAGCCAGGCGCAAACCGGAACTGCAGCCGTAACTGTAAATGCCTTACCGGTAGTGTCGATCAGCAGCAATAAAGGTACATCCATCTCTAAAGGCGAAGCCCTTGTTTTAACCGCAACGGGTGGTACACAATACAACTGGTCGGGGGCCGAAATCATTGGCGCGCAAACAAGCGCAGCAGTAACCATCAGGCCAAAACAGAGCGGTACCTATAAAGTAACCGTTACCAATGCCAGTAGTTGTGTAAGTGAGCAAAGCATTGCCATTACTGTAACTGAAGATTACAAACTCGAAGCCAGTACCGTAGTTACGCCTAACGGCGATGGTTACAACGATAAGTTCATCATCAAAAACATCGATTATTACCCGAATAATACACTGAAGATTTTTGATAAAACCGGGCGCATCCTGTACACCAAACACACTTATGCCAACGATTGGGATGGTACCATAAACGGCAGTCCGCTCGCCGAAGGCACCTATTACTACATCATCGACCTGGGAACAGGCATTGGCACTTTTAAAGGTTTTATCAATATCATTAGAGACTAATTACAGACATGAAAGCAATCATTAAAAACATAAAGCAAATAAGTCGCGTAACGTTTCTATTTGCAGCAGGATTATCCTTTATTCAAAGTGCAAAGGCCCAGCTTCTGCCTTTAAATGCCCAATATTTCCAGAACCGCTACCTGGTTAACCCCTCAATGGCTGGTATTAACGAAGGTTTTAACATCAATGGCAGTTTCCGCAAGCAGTGGTCTAACATTCCCGGTGCACCGCTTACGCAAAGCGTTACGCTCGATCAGCAGGTAAACAAGGTGGGCTGGGGTGTAAATTTCTACAACGAAAAATCGGGCGGAATACAGCGCACCAAAGCCGTAGGTACCTTTGCCTATCACCTGCCGCTGAGCAATAACGACCAACAACTGAACTTCGGGATCTCTTTCGGTGCCAGCCAGGACAGGCTCGATTTAAGCAGTGTAAAAAACAGCGACATCAATGACCCTTCTATTGCCCGCTTTAACGACAGGGGTTATTACCTCGATGGCGATTTCGGGGTATCGTATACTTCGAAAAACTTAAGCATAGAAGGTGCCGTGCCCAATATGCGCTCGGTATTCCGGAAAGACGATTTAAACTTTGCCGATAAACCTACTTTTTACTCGGCAGTGAGTTATAAGTTTAACCTGGGCTCGGGTATGGATGCCGTGAGCCTGGAGCCGAAAGGTGTGTTCAGGGGCATTAAAAACTACAAAAATTTATGGGATGCCGGCTTAAACGCCAACTTTGCCAACGATAAGCTGTACCTGATGGCCATGTACCACAATACGCAGAATGCTACTGTAGGTTTAGGCCTGAACTACAAATCTACCTTGTATTTTATGGCTTATTATAACACGGCTACTTCGGCCATCAGCGGTTATGCCGGCGGCGATTTTGAAGTGAATGTACGCGTAAATATCGGCAGGAAACCATAAGGCACCAGGCTGAACAGATTCTGAAACAAGTTCAGAATGACGATTAAACAGCCGTAGATCGAAAGATCTGCGGCTGTTTTTATTGAGATTTTGTCATCCTGAGCGAAGCGAAGGATCTTTACTACCTTAAGCCCCTACCAGCACCTTTCCCCTCAAAGGGAAAGGCCTAAAGACAAATTACTGCACCCTGCAGTATGCTCCCTGCTATTTGCTCCCTGCTATCCGGCCTGGGAAATGATGGAAGGAGAAAACGTTAAAGCTTTTGCACACCCTTTCAACCTAATACTGCACAGAGGCAGCACACCCTCCCCGATCCTTCATCGGGGCTTGTGCTGACGACCTAAAAGCTTTGACGAATTTATCCAACATCAGTTCCAAGCCTTTCAGTTATGCCTTGGTGTTTGTTATTTTCAATGGCAGGCATGCTTTCGCTGCGCTCAGGTTTGTTACTTTTGGATCAAGCCAACCTGCTAAGCAAGCTTGAAGACCAATAAAACCATAAACAACCACTGAAAAAAGAAAGAGCCCCTCGGTGGCGGTGGACCTGTACCGATTTTTCATTGGTAGCCGAGACAAGACAGTGCCAGAGGGAAGAAAACCTTTAATGTCATTCTGAACGTAGTGAAGAATCTTTCAATAAAAAGATCCTTCGTTCCTCAGGATGACACAAACTATTAAGAGATGCTGATCCCGATTCATCGGGATCAGCATGACGATAAGAGGAAGAGTTGCACAACAGGCTTCTCTGCACCATGCTATCTGCTCCCTGCTATCCGGCCTATGAGATTTTCGCAGGAAAAAGCACGGAAATCTTTGCACTTCTCAATCACAACACCACAGCCCAAGGCAGGATCAAAGCGGGAGCGTTGGCACAAAGCCAGGGTAAGAGCCTCGATGCTGCCGCAATAAAGATTTCCGTAGGTTTTTACAAGAATTGCGAAGCAATCTTTTATACCTATAAAAACAACATTATCACATAAAAAACGCTCCAAGCCTTGATTTTTGGTTACCTTTTTATCAAGAAAAAGGTAAGAGCCCCTCGGCGGCGGTGGACCTGTACCGATTTTTCATCGGTAGCCGAGGCAAGCCCGAGCCAGAGGGAAGAAAAACCTTAATGTCATTCTAAACGTCGTGAAAAATCTTTCAATAAAAAGATCCTTCGTTCCTACCATTGACAGTCCCTATAGAAGAATCGTCATTTCAACTGGAGCCTGCCGATTTTTCATCGGTAGCGAAATGGAGAAATCTATATTGACAGATTTAGCTTCGCTGAGCACTTACGTGGTTCTCGACTCTATTGCACTCCGCTCGAAATGACGATCGTATTATAGCGAGCACCTTAAACCCCTATCCACCTATCGGCAGCTTTCCGCTGAAAGGGAAAGGCCTAAAGACAAATTACTGCACCCTGCAATATGCAACATGCTATCGGCATCATGCTATCCGGCCTAGGAGATTTTCGCAGGAAAAAGCACGGAAATCTTTGCACTTCCCAGTCACAACACCACAGCCCAAGGCAGGATCAAAGCGGGAGCGTTAGGGCAAAGCCAGGGTAAGAGCCTCGATGCTGCCGCAATAAAGATTTCCGTAGGTTTTTACAAGAAAGGCTCCAAGCCTTGATCTTTTGTTACTTTTGGATCAAGCCAAAAGTAAGAGCCCCCTCGGCGGCGGTGAGCCGAAGCAAGACAGCGCGAAGGATCCAAGCCTTGATTTATGCCCCTGTTATTTTCATTGGTGGGCATGCTTTCGCTACGCTCAGGTTTGTTTCTTTTGGGCCAAGCCAACCTGCGAAGCAAGCTTGAAGACCAATAAAACCATAAACAACCACTGAAAAAAGTAAGAAGCCTGTCCGGCTAAGACTAATAAAACACCCCGTCCTGCGGACACCCCTCTGAAAGAGGGGAATTACATATCGCACAAGACCATTAATTAAATGTCATTTATATTTATTTTTATACAATAAAAATTACCCCTCAGGATGACAGAAATACTTAAACAACACCAACCAAAGTATTAAGATCCTCGCTGCGCAGGAATAACGGATTGGCCAAAATCGCACCAAACCTTCCCTTATCCCCTCCATTTTCACTACTTTTACCCTATGGCCAAAACCATCAACCTCGAAATATTCAAAAGATTTTTCCGTGCAGAGCAAACCGGCGGCGTGCTCCTGTTAGTCTGCGTAGCCATCTCGCTGTTCATTGCCAACAGTGAGGCTAAAGACGGCTTCATCCGGTTTCTCGAAACCAAACTCGGCTTCGGCCCCGTTAACTACAGCATTTTAGCTTGGATTAACGATGCCTTAATGGCTATATTTTTCCTCCTCGTAGGCCTCGAAATCAAACGCGAACTCATAGAGGGCGAACTCTCCTCGCTTAAAAGTGCAGCCTTACCCGTAATTGCCGCCCTTGGTGGCATGCTGGTACCCGCTTTAATTTATAGCCTGTTGAATCAAGGCACGGAAACTGCCAGTGGCTGGGGCATCCCTATGGCTACCGATATTGCCTTTGCACTGGCCATTATTGCCATGCTCGGTAAAAACGTACCGCCCAGTTTAAAAATTTTCCTGGCCGCACTGGCCATTGTCGACGATCTGGGTGCCATTTTAGTCATTGCCATTTTCTACACCAGCCAGATCCATTTCGAATACCTGGCCATGGCTGGAGGCATTTTGCTGCTGCTCGCCCTCATGAATTATTTCGGGGTAAAGCGACTCATCTTTTACCTCCTCCCCGGTGTGTTGCTCTGGTATTGCATCCACCACTCGGGCATCCATGCCACCATTGCAGGGGTATTACTGGCTTTCACCATTCCCACTAACGAAACCGATATCGAATCGCCTCTAGAAAAACTGGAGCATGCGTTAACCACACCGGTTAACTACCTCATTATGCCGGTTTTCGCACTGGCCAATACCAATATCACTTTTCAAAAAGAAATGCTTACCGGGCTGGTTTCTCCTTTAGGCCTCGGTATTATCATCGGTTTATTTGCAGGCAAAACCATTGGCGTTACACTCTTTAGCTGGCTGG
Source organism: Sphingobacteriaceae bacterium (assembly GCA_017745075.1). GTDB lineage: Bacteria > Bacteroidota > Bacteroidia > Sphingobacteriales > Sphingobacteriaceae > Pedobacter. The sequence continues at coordinate 471,245 of JAGIAD010000001.1, forward strand.
CCGTAAAACTCAAATGGGCCGATTTACCTACCGGCGCCGGCTGGAAACATATCCTCGGCCTGGGTATGCTGGCCGGTATCGGCTTTACGATGTCTATTTTTATTGCCCTGCTTTCTTTTAGCGAGGCCATGCATATTGCAGAAGCGAAGTTTGCGATTTTGACGGCATCAGTTTTATCGGGAGTGGTAGGGTATGTGTTTTTGAGGGTGGTTAAAGCTAATCAAGGTACAATTTAACCATATAAGCCACCGAAGACACATTAGAAACTTAAGTGTTCTTATCTGTATGAAATGGTGTAGAATTAAAAATGACCTTACCTACCTCAAATGGTTAATCAGTTTTAAAAATATTAGGGAAATTTCTTTTTGCAGACCGGTCAGCCATTCTTGCATTCTGCCTGATGCACTTTTTTAACCTCGCAAACTCTTCAGGCAATAAAGTACACACAAAAGTTGCAGTGTCGCTGTACTTACTGATAAATGGAGCCGTAGCTACGTCTTTAATATTATTCCTGAAAAGCACAAAAGTAGATTTTGGAAAAGCAAAATTAACATCATCCAGTTTACCGATGCACCTTTCCTGCTCAAACATAAAATAATGTAATCCATTTTCTGGCTCATTTCTGCATCCGTGCATTATCTTGTCTTTCGGCACTTTCAATTGCGACGTAGTGAGTACTTGTAAGAAAAGAGCCTGAACTTCCGAAACATCAATAACAATTAAATACTTGTCTCTTAAATCAGCACCATTTCCAAAATCGAAATCTGGAATCCTTAAAATATTGCCAGGTCTCAAATGCTCCATTTTACAACAATTCGTTTTGCAGTAAATACGATTGATAAGCTACCTCAAAAGCAGATCGTTTATAATCAGTATCCAGCAATTCTGTTAATTCAATAATAAAATCAGAACGATTATTTTTCAGTTCAAATTGTTTATCCAGATTATTTGCTTCTACTAATTTATGCCATAAAGTGCCTTTCGAATGTAATAACTCAATAAGCTGCTCTGAGCTGAGTTTACCATAAGCTTTAATAATAGCATCCAGTACTTCAATATCATAATCTGAAAACTGAGCATCGTCAAAATCTTTGGCAGGAGTTAGCAGTATACCATCCCTAAAATTCTCTGGTGGTGTCGAAACCTCAAGCTGCTGTATCGTATGGCCGCCATTACCTTTTAGATACTGATGATGTGCATACTTGACTTGCTGATAGATATCTTCAGGTACCGGCCCTAATTTCCATGCTTTATAATTTAACCATGTAACAGGTACTCCCGATTGCTTAATAGCCATTTCATCGGCCAGATAAAGCAATTTAATAGCTTTGGTGAGATACAAAGGCTTTATCCGTTCTGCAAAGTAAAGAAGCGCATTTAATGCTTTGTCTTGTGCTAATGTGATTTCCATATATCCTGGCTTGGGTACAACAAATATAATCGCTAAGTGATAATTTACAATAATTAATCAATTTATAGCGTAAGCATTTGGCGATGCCTATTGTTTATCCTGTATTCATCATCCCATGTTAATTCCACCAATAATTTATCTGGAGAACCCATGCCAATAAACAAGGTCAGTTCTGTTCCATCCTGCGGATTCAAAAACTCGTAAGGAAAAGGATTACTTCCGCCAATAAACTCGCCTTCACTTAACAGGTTTATATCAATGTTATTTGCAACTGCTTTACCTGCATTATACACTTTGATAATTCTCCGTCCCTTTTCACCCTTTATCACATTAGCCCTGATTACTGCTTTTTTCTCTTCAATGACTTCGGCTTCCTGTTTCTGTAACTGATAAGCATTAATTTGCATTTCCTGCTGCTTTAAGCGCCTGTCATGAACAAAATAAGTAAAAACCGAAATTAACAATGCAGCAACTGCGACTAATAAATTTAACATATCCATAACTATTTCATTTTGATAAATTTACTTCCTTTAAATGCTTTTTTTAAAGATTGCTCAAATGCGGCCTTCATATCTTTAACCACTTCTTGTTTCATTCCCTCAACCGCTTTACCAATCTGTTCCTGATTAAACTCTACCAATTCATCATAACCGCCCAAATATTCGCGATTACAGGTTTTACACTTCACATAGCTTTTATCTTCATTAAACTCAAAATCTGCACCGCCACAGGTTGCACAGCTTAATGGAACCGTAATTTGTTTATTTTTCATATCCTATATTTTTAATACCTCAAATTTGCTATCTATCTATGCAATCTATTTGCACAACAAATTTTATATTTGAGTATCTAATTAATCATGGCTTCAAACAAACATGCTTCAATCCGTTACCGTATACTCGATAAATGCCTCGGTAATCCACATAAAAAATATTTTATCAACGATTTGGTTGAAGCCTGTAGTAACGAACTTTTAGTCATCGACCCCGGCTCAAAAGGAATCAGTTTAAGAACTATTCAGGCCGATTTAACCCACATGGCCAGCGCAGAAGGCTGGAATGCACCAATTGAGGGCATACCGTTTGGCAAAAGGAAATATTACCGTTATAGCGATAAAAACTTTTCCATTGATAATCAGCCGCTAAACCAGGCAGAACTGGAGCAAATTAAAGCCGCCATGCAAGTGCTTTCCAATTTTAAAGGCATGCCACAATTCGAATGGTTAAACGAGTTGAACCCTAAAATGGAAAATGCTTTGTTATTAGAAAATAATACAGCACCCATTATTGGTTTCGATAACAACAATTACCTTACAGGGATTGAACGTTTAGGCGATCTTTTTCATTGTATCCTTTACAAAAAGCCGCTTTGCATTACTTACCAATCGTATAAAAAAGCCGAGCCTTCCAAACAATTGTTGCACCCCTATTACCTCAAACAATATAATAACCGTTGGTTTTTATTTGGCTTAAATGCCAAACTCAACAAAATCACTAACCTAGCACTCGACCGAATCAAAGCGGTAGAAGAAGAACATATACCCTTTATTGAAAACACCATCGATTTCGAAGAATATTTCGACGATATCATCGGTGTTACCCTACCCGAAAATGGCAGCAAAGAAAGAATAGTTTTAAAATTCTCCCCACTCGCATCTCCTTATGTTTTTTCAAAACCCCTGCACCATTCGCAAAAGAAGGTTAAATACACCGACGAAGAATTAACCATTGCTATCGAGGTAATCCCTAATTATGAATTGGAGAGTTTAATATTAAGTTTTGGGGAACGGGTGGAGGTAATTGAACCTGATAGCTTTAAAGATAGAATTAAGACACGTTTAGCAGATGGAATTAATAATTATCAACGATAATCATCCATCGTTAATAAATGTAATAATGCAAAAACCGGACTTGTTACATGTGTGATACCAAATGTTTTTAGTGCTGTAGGGCCTTCGTCATATAATGATGGAGTTTCCTGATAGGCTTCAATACCAACAATAATCTTTGCAAAAGGCACTATTGTATCTTTTCCATTTTCCCTGGAAACAATAACAGAGGTCTTATTTAATTTAATAAAACCAAAACTATTGTAACCTGCTACCTGGGCAATTTGCAAATCAATAAACCGCTGCAAGATTCTACCTAATAAAATTTTACTATCCATTTTTAAACGCATCTAATAATTCGTTTAACTTATTTTTCAACTGCTCAGTAATAGCGCCATGTCCGTTAATATTCCAAAAGGGCACTTCAGCGGCATGAACGGCTATCTTTTGACTATTATTAAAACTAGAGATAGAAAAAGTATCCTGCTCTTCGCATGTTGCTCCTTGGTTCGGATACAACAATAATACATTATTACAACCCCTCCTAAAAGCATAAGAAGTCATTTGGTATAGATCTTCCTGACTAACGCCTTTTTTTGAGTCTGCTTTAAATTTACCACGTAACTTGTATTTGGTATCGATGATCACAGAAACATTAGGATTGCTTTTCAGCGTTAAAAAAATATCATGCTGCATTTTAAAAATTTCATCATCAACCAAATACATATCCGATTTTTGATATTTCACCTGCCATTCACCCGAAAAATGACGTGCTAAAAAACCGGCAATAAAATCTTCAAAAACATACTCCATAGGCAATAACAAGCTCCAATGGCTTTTTTCATCATGGTGATGATTATACACCTGTTGCGCTAAAACCATTTTACATAAACCAATAACAGTTTCGTAATCGGAGAAAAATGCATTCACATTAATCCTGTCGAGCATTTCAGCGGTACAAAAACAATCCTCTACATCATCCAGAATGAATAGAATATCTTCTAATTTCCTCCGCGTTTCAGCAAATTTCGCCTTACTAATCAAAATTCGGCTCACATATTTAATTGCTCTATTTAATCGGTTATCATATTGCAAAGGTTCATGATCACATTCCAGTACATGAAAATTGCCATTTGATAAACTATTGTTAATGTACCGCCCAAAATTAATGCTACCCTTAGGCATCAATAAAGCTTCTTCTACCTCCTCATAAAGCGATATCGGTGAAATAGAGATCACTTCGAAAATCTTATTGGCAATTAAGTTGATAATTAACTCGGGCAGTTCAACATCATCTAAACTATTCAGCTGCACATCGCTAAAAGGGAATTTCCATTTCCGGCAGTAATCAAACCAGTAAAAAAGATGCTTCAATATGGCAGGCTTCGATATCTCTTTATCTTTAAATACTTTTGGATAAATCTCAATATGATCGCCCTCTCCCTGTATAAAGCCGATATAATTCCTTGCCCTTGCCGTATTGCCATCAAAAGATAAGAAACCTTGCTTTTTGGGGAATTCCTGGTCGTCAACGATTAAATCTTTTTCCTGCTGAAATTTCTGCCATACCTGGCATAGATAATCTTCTAACTTTTGACGAGAATGAACATCAAAACTCTTTCCAAATTCAAAATTATTCAGCCGTTGATTCATTTCCTGCAGTAATCTTTGAATCAAATTCCCATTTAAATATCGATGTATTATACTGCACTTCCTTCCCGGCTTGTTTCAAAATCTCCTGAACCTCATCTACCCTGCCCGAAAAGTACTCCATCAATAATGGGATTATTTTATGCAGAATAATCTGGTCAGTAGTTTCAGTCTTCATAAAATAACCATGGCCAATCAAATAATCGGCGGTTTTCTTTCTCGTAAAAATAGCCTCATTCAACTTTTGCAACAGATCAATACGATCTTCATACTCATCTTTTAATATTTTAACATCAGGATAATAACCAATAAACTCAAATCTCCGCCTCAATGCTACATCGATTAACGAGATCGATTTATCAGCAGTATTCATAGTACCAATAATATACAGGTTGGGTGGGATACTAAAATTAAGCTCACCATTGGGTAAGGTTACCGCCAGTTCATTATCACCACCAATGCGTTTATCATCTTCCAATAAAGTAATCAGTTCGCCAAACACTTTAGAAATATTGGCACGGTTTATTTCATCAATGATGAGAACGAATTTTTTTAATTCTTCTACAGGCATATCAGCGGCATCAGCCGATGCCATTCCCTCCTTTACAAGCTGAATTAAGGGATTGTAATAAGCAGTTAAACCATTAACCTCCCTTTTGCCTTCTACAAATGATTTTAGCGTATCCACACTTAAAGTATGAGTATTTCCCCCTGTAGGTTTATCAAATCTTATCGTATTTCCATCAACAGCAGTAATCTCAAATTCCTTCTCCGATAACATTTTTATTTTGACGTTTTTTCTTTCGTCTAATGGAGCCATTAAGTTTTCAAATACCTCTTCGAAACTTTTAGATAAGCTTCTTTTATCTCGAGAAGCCAAATAATTTTGCTTTGCACGGTCTACCAAATTATAAAAAATACCTTTATGTGGCTTAAATGTTAGTTTTTCAGAATCTACATTGGGTTTTACCCCCACCATAAAATCTTCATAAGCATAACCTTGATGAAAAGTAACAAACTCTATCTGCCCTTCTTTTCTAAGTTTATCGAATTCTATTTTGTTAGCAGCATGCAAACCAGATTTTCCAGTAGCAATTTTAACAGCCCTATCAATACTATTGTAAGTTTTGCCGGTACCAGGAGGGCCATAGAGGATTTGATTTAAGGGTTGAGATTCCATGTTGTTGTTTGTTATATTGGTATTCTGATCAGATTTACCTGCATTATTAAGTTCAATATTAAATTTTGGAATAAATAACTTTTTATTAATATCACTTAAATCTTTCGGCACCTCATAAAAAGTTGAATTGCCGCTTGGCATAAAAAATCTCGTATCATCTTTTAAATCCCTCAAGCTCTTATCTTTTGGATAAAATAAAGGCTTTACTTCCCTAAAAACCCATTCTCCGCCACCATCAATCATTTCGTCCGAATCATCGTCAAGGGGAGCAGAGTCAGAAATAATCTCCGCGATACAAACAAGGTTATCACCTCTGTAGCTGATATAAACAAAATCACCTATTTTCGCTTCTTTTATGAATTTGCCTGCCTGACCTTTACCTGTATAAATATTTAAGCATATCCAATTATTATTTTCTAATAACTTAGCAAAACCAGTATCTCTGTAATCTTTATTCTTAACAAAAATTCCATGTGACATTTTAAATAATTTATGTCCTTTTAAATCGAAAGTTTCCAAAGTTGTTATTGAATTATATTTTTTAAAATTATGGGCAAACATATCAATCAGGCCCAAATCTGTTTCCTGTACTTCTTGCCTTAAATCGTTAAAATCTTTAATTGCTGATGGATAATCAGACGAAGTGCTGATCCATTTTTTAAAATCAGCATGTGAATTGTTTAGAATAGGAAAAAGCGCTGGATTGATATAATACAACCAGGGTGAGTATATCCCCATGGTAACCAATGGAATTTTATGCTGATCAAATGCTTGCACAATTCGCTGGCTTGATCTACGGAATTTACTTTGAAAGCATCAGTCAAAAATTGTTTGATTATTTCTGATTGGCTTACAGTTAAGCCGTAAATAGAATGTAATCCGGCGCGCCGGTATAGCCCCATTCGTTAGCTTCATAAGCCCGCTTTGATAACTCGTTTCTTTTGTCGGCATCTTTAATGTTTTGAGCCAGATATTTGTCGAAAGTAGCATCCGAACAACCAAACTTGAACATTTGAATAAAACCACTTAAAAGTTCATTAGTTAGTTCGTTTTCCTTTAAGGTTTCGGCGATAATATCCCTGTTAACTTCAACTATTTTGAATTGGTTTTTCCTGTTTTGATAATCTTCAGTATTCTTAAAATTATTATAGAGTTCTTTAAAATTTGGTATAAGCGTTAAATTCATTGAGGCGGTATATTTGATTAATTAGTGAGAAACTCGTAATTTATTTTTGGATAACAACTATATATTTCAATTTCATTCCTAATTTTTAATCCAGTATATTTTAAATTATCTCATACTTAGAAAGCGTAACACTTAGCTTTATACTATTTACGAGATGTATTAATAAAAACCTGCATTATTGATAGACATGAAAAACATATTATTCAAAATTTTTAATAGCATACTTCTCGCCTCTAAAAAATGTGCTACAAAAGTTAATGAATTTCTGCTCTACATCACTTAATTTATCAAATCTCGATTTACATGATGGAAAAATCTGGAGATAATCCTTAACAAAAACGCCAAGTAAATAAAAACATATATGTGCATAATGCTCTGCTAGTGATTTAAATGCTGGTTGATCTGCACTAAACATGTCCCTAAATTGTATTAAACTAATATATGAAGGATGAGAATTCAAAGAAAACAAAGAATATAGATCAGGATAAAAGCTTGGTTTATACTCCATATAAGAGAGCAGATCTGTGAAAGTAATCTTTTTAAATTTAGCATTATTTAAATCTAATTTGAATTCCTTAGATGTTAAATTATCTATAATTACTTTTTTATTTTTTGGACTTGCTTTTTTGTAAACCGCTAAATTTTCTATCGATAGGCGTATGTTATCTATACTTGACTTTTCCTTGAGTAACTTATCTTTGCCTTCGTTGCTTAGAACCCCTGAAAACTTTTGTCGATATTTTAGTCCAGAACTAATCCAAAGTTTATGAATTAATTCTGTTTTCTCATCTTGATGATAGATATACAACAAATGAAAAAAACCAATCGCTTCATAAATAGTTCTGGAAATCGAAGCAATTACTACTGGATCCAAAATATTATTTAATTTATATTCTTGAGTTTCAAATGATATTCCTTCAAATGATTTATGAAGTGTAACAACCTTTGTAAAAATCATTTGCAAAATAATATTCGCATCCTGTTTCAACTCATTATTAAGCTCTTGTACATCTTGATTTATAAAATCAAAAAGTAAATTCTCGAATGTTTTAAAATTAGCATTGATAGATTCTAAGCCATTGGCTTCTATTCTTTGTTGTAGCGTCATTAGAAATGTTATTTTATTATAATTTGAAATAGAAATTAAATTATTTAGAAGTCTTGATTGCCATTATTTCCGCCAACAAATCTTTAGCATCTCCATCTGTTGGTAATTGTTCTACCAACTCACCTGTAAATGCTTTATGCAAAATGGTTTGGGGAAATGTAGCTATTTTAGTTTTTAAAGCTTTGTATTTCTCCTCTATTTTATCCGCTTTGTCCAGAAGGCTTTCCACACGAAATACTATTTCGTTTTGCTCCTGTAAATCGGGTATAGGAATAACTATTTTGCCAATTGGCTCTAAAAACAAATTAGACTGAGCAGTTGATTTTGTTAATTTTTCAACTTGATTTTGTCCAACATTCGACCTTAAAGCAAACTCTACGAATTTTGAAATCTCAATATTCGACTGAAGTTTCAATAGTGCAGCACTTCTTACCATTACTGCTTCAAGGTCATTTGGAAATTGAGCAACGCGACCAACACTTCCAGAACAAGAAATTAAAACATCTTTATATTCTGGATTGCATCTTTGGCTTATCCTTTTAAATTCAGATTCATTCACATAATCAACATTTTCCAATGAGAGAAATCCGTCTCTCACATTTCTTGCAGACAAAAGAAAGTATCCTTGCTCAGTTCGCTTTGGAGTAGCGTGTTCACCATCAGTAATAAAATCACAGATATTTTTTAAATTTTCCAAAATCCAATATGTCGGAAAAGATATAGATTTATCTAATTCATTTAAATCAAAATCGTCCTCTACTAGCATCCGAGGCTTTTTGAGCTTTTCTTTTTTACTTCTTTTTAAGCTTTCCTCAAAATTTTTAATACGATTTTCTTTAATAATATTAATATGGCTAACTAGGTTCTTACCTCTTCTCCACTCCTCCGTCAACTTCCCTGTCACAGCCTGCGTTAAAACCTGCTGCCTAAAATCTTTTAATAATTGAGGTATACGCTCTAAAGCTTTTTTCATTACTTCAACTTGAGCAAATAGCTTATCTAACTTGGCTACAATGCGTTCTTGTTCTGCTAATGGAGGAAGGGGAATTTTTGTTTCCTTTAAAATACTTAAATTAATATTTTTTTGTGCAACACCTTTTCCAACATCTTGTAAACCATCAGAAAGTTGTTTTAAACTATAAACCAAGTATTTATGGTTAATATGATCATTAGGTGTAATGCCAGCAATTGCTTGATTTGTAGCTGCTTCAAAATCCAAAATACCAATTTTACCAATTGTTGCAAAAATTGTAAAAAGTATCGTTCCTTTTGGAAATATTCTAGCCGACGAATTATCCAAACCTATTTTTGAGATAAACTCTTCTGACTTTCTAATATATAAATCATTGAAGTCTGAAATTTTTAACCAAGGAATATCTCCATTCCAATAGGCTTTATTAGAGCGAGATGGGGTACCTCCACTTTTTATTGACGCCAAGTGTTGTAATTCAACATAATTCCACTTATTATTAAGCAAATCACCCATTAACTCAACTCCTTAATTAGATTTTCCAATTCCTTTTGTATCGCATGCAATTCGGCCATGGCTGCGTTGGCAATCGTTATGGGGTCGCCCAAATCTTCAGCTTTAGTTAAAGTACTGTCAGCAATTAAACCCAAATCTAAACTGTAGTTTTTCGCTTTTATCGAATCCAACGTAATGCATTGCCAACGCTCATCTTGTACAGCAGCTCTTTTTGCATGATCAATGGTACCATCAAAATCCTTCATCACTTCATCCGCATTAATACCGCCCGTATAAGCTACAATAAAATCGGAAAATGCTTTTTCAGTAAATGGTGTACGCACACCATAACTTGGCATATTGGTGCGCATATCGTAAAACCATACCTTTTCGGTATTGCCATCGTCTTTTTTACCACGCGTAAAAAACAATACATTGGTTTTAACACCAGCAGCATAAAAAATCCCTGTTGGTAAGCGTAAAATGGTATGCAGGTTACATTTCTCCAGTAAATCTTTACGAATACGCTGACCATCACCATCTTCAAAAAGTACATTATCTGGTAAAACTACTGCTGCTCTGGCTTTACCGTCTTTTTTTAACGAGCGGTAAATATGCTGTAAAAAGTTGAGCTGCTTATTACTGCTTACAAAAGTTAAGTCATCACGCGTAGGCTTCTCTCCTCCTTTTTTAGTACCAAAAGGCGGATTGGCCAATACCCCATCAAAACCTTTTAAAGTTTTACCTAAATCGGTTAAGGTATCGCCCAAATAAATCCGGCTCTCCATGCCATGCAGGCGGGCATTCATTAAAGCTAAACGATGGGCATCGCCCACCAACTCCACTCCCGACATCGCATCTTCCAGCTGGAAAGTTCTGGCTTTACCTTCTAGCGTGTAGAGGTAATCATACTTCTCTCGCAAATAATGATCAGCTGCAATCATAAAACCGAATGTACCGCAGGCAGGGTCATTCCATTTTTCTTCAAGTTTAGGCGCCATCAAATCTACCATCACATTAATCAAGGGCCTGGGTGTAAAATATTGCCCCGCTCCCGATTTCTTCTCGCCAGCATTTTTCTCCAGCAAGGTTTCGTAAATGTCGCCCATTACGTCACGATCATTTTCTTCGTACCAATCCAGTTTATCAATCGCTTTAATCAACGTATTAAAATTAACCGGTTTGGTTAGCGTGGTAGAAGCATTGGCATATATTTCTTTAATGCTATCGCTGCTTGTTTTAGTGCCCACAGTAGCTAAAAATTCCCGGTACCGGTCGAAATTTTTAAGATTATCTTTTTCATTTACAAATACCTGCCATTGGTATTCTTCCGGAATCTGGTCTTTAAAGCCCTTTACTTCTGAGAGTTTCAAAAATAAGATATAGGTCAGTTCATTTAAATATTGGTGATAAGTTACCCCATCATCACGTAATACATTACAAAGATTCCAAAGTTTGTTCGCTATTTCCTGTGCACTCATAATAATTTAAAAAAGATGCTGAAACAAGTTCAGCAAGACGGTAAAGATTGCAAAAATGCAGTTAAAAAATGGATTAAGCAGTAAAAAGATATTCGTTTAATTTAACAATCAGTGGTTCAAGCTGCTCGTCAAAAATGGTATTCAACCGTTTAAAACCACCTTCATTAACAAAAGGCTGTAAGTCAAGATCCTGCCTGGTTAATATCGTTTCGGCCAACAGTTGTTTCTCAAAACGTTCTATCCATTTCAGCTGTGTTTTATTCCAGCTAGCCGAAGCTTTAATTTTATTCACGGCATTTTTAACCCTTTGCTGTGGAGGTACCAGTTCGGTATCTAAGGCCAGGGTGCGGATATAAGCAATAATATCTGCCGAAGTGTCGACCATATTTTTGCTCCGCCAGGCAGTATTCAACTTCGTTTCATTAAAACCCTTACTATCCAACAGCATTTTCAGTTCCTTTAACGATTTCCGGTCAAGATCTGCAGGTTTGGTACAAATAATTTCCAGCGCCACAATTTCATTTTTATGGGTATCAATAAACGCTTTAAAGCTTTCAATATAATCTTCTGGTTTCTCGCCATAGCCGTATCCGCGTTCCATTACCATAAACTCATCCTCATGATCGGAGATATATACCCTGCTCTTCGCACCTTTATTTTCATCCAGGAATGGCCAAAGGTCTGCTGTATCGTTAATTAAAGTTTTTACTTCGTTAATACTCAGACTTCTTATTGAGGCTATCAATTCATCAGGGCTGTTATGCTTACCCAAAAAAGCAAAACGTTCTAAATTCTCACCTTTTATTTTATGCTTTTTACCTTGCAGTTTGGCAATCAACTGATCTTTAAAGCGGCTAAATTGATCATCATTTTCGATCTGCTGCAAATCCTTGCTTAGCTGTGTAAAACTTACAGCCGGGTTCGATACCGAAATCATCTGCGTTTTATCCTGCATGGCTTTGTACAGCTGAACGGCATCATAAATTTTAAAGCTCTCTTTTCCAATTTCATCACACAAACGTGTTGCCCTTCCAATCATTTGTTCATACAAGATTCTCGATTTAACTGCCCGTAAAAAAACCAGATTACAGATGGCCGGCACATCAATACCCGTAGTTAACAAATCAACCGTAACCACAATATTGGGGTATTTCTCGTTTTTAAACTTCTTGGTTTCACCTGCAGGGTCTTTAATGCTACCGGTTATTTTTTTAATGGCATCCTGATGTACACTTATTCCAATTTTATCGAACTCTTCAAAAAGGATCCGTACAACATCATCTGCATGCGAATCTCTGGCGGCAAATATTAATGTTTTTTCTTCACCATCCGGGTCCAGTTCCTTTACCAATTCCCGTACTACAGTTTCGTTAAAAGATGGGATAAGCACATTTTTATTAAACTGATCAACATCAATGTGGATATCATCCTCAATATTGGCCAATTCTTCAATAGTATTGGTTTCTGCATCGTAAATAGACACAGATTCTCCTCTTTCCCAATGGATACCTTCTTCATTTAATCGCGTTTTAATGATAAACGGAGGCTCGTGGTCTTTTAAAAATCCATCTATAACCGCTTCGCGATAAGAATAAGAATGCACCGGCTCGCCAAAAATCTGTGATGTATGTAATGCTGGTGTAGCTGTTAATCCAATTTTCCAGGCATCAAAATAAAAGAGCAGCTTTTTATATTGCCCGATATAATCGTCCTGGCTACGAAATTCTAAATCATCTTCCACAAAATCGCGGTCTAAAATATAACCACGGTGTGCCTCATCCACAATAATACAATCGAAAGCATCCACTGGTAAAGGATTTTCACTCGAAAAAACCCTTTTCACCATACTTTGCACCGTTGCAAACTGTAACCTGGTTTCATAATCAGGCCGCTTTAAATCTAAATCAGCTATCTTATAAATGGTAGCGAATGATTGTAAGCTTTCAATCTTATTGTCCGATATCGCATCCCTGGCTTGTGTCGCTAAAAGTGTTCTATCGGTTAAAAATAGGATCCTTCTAAACCGGTTTGCTTTGATCAACCTGTAAATTAAACCACCAATGGTACGCGTTTTACCGGTACCGGTAGCCATCACTAAAAGAGCTCTTTTATCTTCCTGATGTTCCTGTTGCAGTTTATTTTCTACCGCTTTAATGGCATCTATTTGATAAGCTCTGAGCGATAAACCATTGACTGAACTTAGATAGCTATAGTCGTCCTCCTTCAATTTTTGATTGGCTATCTCTATATCGCGCTCCAACAATTCCTTTAATCCTTCTGGCGAATAGAAATTATTTAATGCTCGTGCCTGATTATAAACATTGCGGATATCTAAAAACCAAACACCCGATTTGGTTTTTAGCTGCTCAATATAAGTTCTTCCGTTAGAGGCAAACAAAAATGGCACTTTATAAGCCTGCCATTGCCCCAACAGTTTGTAATCTTCGCCTTCCAAAATGTGGGTGGCATATATTTTAGATTGATCCAGATTACTTGAAATATCCTGGGCATAACGCTTAGCCTCTACAATCCCGTACAATTCTTCGTCAATAAACAAAGCATAATCAGCCCATTTGCCACCACATGGCCATTCTGCAATGGCAATATTTTTATTTTTTTGAGGCAGTGTTTTGTGGGTTTTATAATTTAAGTTTATCGAATCGCATTCCCATCCCGCCTTATTTAACTGATCATCAATCAGCGAGCGGGTTTGGGCTTCATTCATTTCTAAATTAGAAGCCGAATGTTGTGCCCGTTCAGTAAATATGGCCTTTTGTTCAACAGAAACTACCTTATTTTGAAGCAATAGTGCATTGTACTGTGCTTTAATTTGCGCCAGTTCACTTTCTAAGGTATGTATAGCATGCCGGCTATCTAAATCTACAGGTAGTTCAAAACTTAGGTTTTTAATATTATTATTTTGATTGGAATAAGACTCGTAAAACCATTTCCCAAGTTTAAATGCTGTAGAAAGCGAGGTAGTAGCTTCGGCAGTAGTACCTTTAAACTGATGTACCGCATTATTTCCTTTGTGACGTAAAATAGTAAAATAATCAATTACATTAACAGGTAATATGCCTTGGTTTCTGAGTATAAACACCCTATTTTGGAAAGTATTATTTTCAGGTAAATCCATTCCATAAACGGCAAAAATCTGCTCTGTCATGTATTCGCCAAACTGTCTCAGCTTAAACAAAGAGGTAGCGGGATCCTGATATAAATTATATTCAGCAGCTTGCGCCAGGTTATGGAGCAAGGGAAATTCATTTTCGAGAAAAGAGAAATTGGAGCTATTCATTTAGTTTCTGTCACAGAAAAAAACTATAAAAGGGTTAATTTACTTATAAAAGCTAAGAATACAAACTTTGATTTAAATTATTACCTCGAAACTAAGGTCCAAAAATATCTTATTTGTTGTGCAAATACACTGCACAGATAACCTTAATCTTTGGATTGTAAAGAAAGGAGGTATTTGAAAATGGCGAAGAAATCATCCTACAGGGATGCTGGTTCTGGTCAGTATGTTACTAAAACATATGCAGACAAGCACCCAAAGACTACGGTTAAAGAAACCGACAAAAAGTCTAAATAGTCAAAAGGCCTAAAGCTTATGCTTTAGGCCTTTCTTTTATCCTACCTTCGAGCTTTAACCGGTATGGCAGGCATTCGAGCAATAATAACATCCGTTAATTTGCTTATAAGGATGTTTTCTCTTCGCTTCAGCTACTGCCGGTCCACAAGAACTAAACGAACCTAAATCATCATAATTTTGTTTAGGATAATAATTGCAATCATCCTTGTGAACCTCATAATCACCATTGGGCTGCTGGTTCAAATTTAATCTGTAATTCGCCATAATATTGGTTTTAAATTTAAAAACCCAAACCTATTAAACGCGACACACCATTTTATACGGCTAACCGTAACCATACAAAGAATAGCTTACATGCATGATTTAGACTTCTAACTCACTCCTCCTCTACCTCCCAATTTAACCGGTTCCCCTGCTCCGCCACCACCTTTTCTGCCTGGGGTTGCGCCACAAAATTAACCACTACCCCATCCTTTAAATGCAGCGCGTGGATAATTTTACAGGCATAATAGCGCCGGTCGGCAGAGCGATGCCCTCCCGTAAAAAACGAAATACCCATGGCGATGATTAAAGCTTTATCGCCCTGGTGGTTGAGGACTATGGGCAGAACAGTTTTTGGGAAATGGGTTACGTTTACAGGCACCACGAGGTCGTTCACTTCGATAATTTCGTAGCTGCCATTGTCGGCCAGTTCGAAATGGAAGCCCATTACCTGCAAGTGTGCTTCGGTGGCTTTGGGGTAAGGTTTCAGGAGCGATTTAAGTTCGCCTTTCGGCAAAATAAGTTTTACTAATCCATCCGGTTCCAGGCTCAAAACCGTTTCCTTTAGCCATAACCGCTTTAATGGCGTGCTGGCATTAAATTCGAAGCCTTCCAGTAGGGCCAGATGCCCGTCAACCAGCTTTTTACGCCCTGCCTGTTCCGGTGCAATGGTTTTAAAGATTTCGATCAGGCGTTTGTTCAGCCGGTTTACGAGGTCGCCATAGGCATACAGTTTTACCAGCGGTGCAAAAGCTTTCCTGATGTAAGCGGCATTGCGGGTAGCGGAGCCAAAATCGGCACTGCTTTTTTTGCTGGCTTCGGTTTGTTGCTTATTGCCGGCTTTTTGCCGTACCACCGCTTTTTTACCTCGTTGATAAAAAACGAGCTCGCCAAGTTGTCCGTTAATTTTAATAATTCCATTTTGTGTAGCCATAATTTTAGTATATTAGGTTAAACAAAAGGGATGATGCCCCAATTTAATCAATCTGATTTAAACATCCCAAAAAATATCATCCAACTCCACCTTTATTCCACATTTACCCCACGTTAAGGCCACCTTTTAGCCAGGTTTGCTTGGGTACTGCTGCGTACCTGCTGTGGTATTGCTGTACCTTTACCTGGTTGCAGGTTAAGTGCTGCTGCCGGTAGCCCATACCCTAAGATTGCCCGGTTTTGGCCTGGCGGGTTAAGGCCGGCTAAATAAAAGGTTTGCGAATAACGACGCCTTCTGAAGCAAGGTAGCACCTAAATGCCTGGGATTCCGTTCTTGCCGTCACCCTACCCCGGTTTTACATCGGTAACGGAGGTAAAGGTTGAGCACATGGCATAACGAAGAAAACATTACGATTAGCTCCGCTGAGCACTTCGTAGTTCCTGCCTGTGCGGGAATAACGGAGTGTGGAAGGGATTTCCTTCCGGCTAGATTGCTTCAGCCCGCACAACCTGGCTTCGCAATGACGGATCGGGAGAAGGGAATATTGAAAGCCCTCGACTATCTGCCGAGATGCATCGGGATGCTACCATTGACAGATCCTATAGAAGAATCGTCCTTTCGAATGGAACGTAGGGCAAAACACATATTGTCATTCTGAACGCAGTGAAGAACCCGTAGGCTCTGCGAAGCAAATCTTTAGATCAAAAGATCCTTCGTACCTCAGGATGACAGCGAAGAAGAATTCCTTCTACTCCACGCTATCTGAGCCATGCTGCCGGCCTCGCAGATTTCCGAAGGAAAAAGCACGGAAAACTGCATGCTGACTTTTATGAAACGGATTTCTCCATTTCGCTGTGCTTCAGTCGAAATGACGATCGGTTAGTAGAAGAACTTTATATGCCTCTGCATCATGCTATCTGCACCTTGCCCTGCGGCCTAGGAGATTTTCGCAGGAAAAAGCACGAAAAGCTTTGCACTAACTTTCATAACACCACTGCCTAAGGCAGGATTAAGCGCGTGCGATGGGATGAGTATGGGTAAAAGCCTAGAGACTGCCGCCATTCAGCTTTTCGTAGGTTTTTACAAGAAAGGCTCCAAGCCTTGATCTTTTGTTACTTTTGGATCAAGCCAAAAGTAAGAGCCCTTCGGTGGCTAACCGAGGCAAGACAGTGCGGAAGGCAACAACATAGCGACAGCTTTAAGGTTCCCGCCTGCGCGGGAATGACGACCGTATTAGAAAGTTCAAAGATCTCTCCGCTACGGTCGAGATGACGACCCAGTGTGCCCCCTCATAGTTTCAGAGTGATTAATCTACGGATGCCTGTCTCTCCTCCCTGCTACCCGGCCTCGCAGATTTCCGCCGGAAAAAGCACGAAAATCTTTGCACTCCCCCTCATACCCCACAGCCCAAGGCAGGATCAAAGCGGGAGCGGTGGGACAAAGCCAGGCTAAGAGCCTCGATGCTGCCGCAATAAAGATTTCCGTAGCTTTTTACAAGGAATTGCGCAGCAATCTTTTATACCTATAAAAACAACATTATCATATAAAAAACGATGCAAGCCTTTCAGTTATGCCTTTGTGTTTGTTGTTTTTAATGGCAGGCATGCTTTCGCTGCGCTCAGGTTTGTTTCTTTTGGGCCAAGCCAACCTGCGAAGCAAGCTTGAAGACCAATAAAAACAAAAACAAACACTGAAAAAAGTAAGAGCCCTTCGGTGGCTAACCGAGGCAAGCCTGAGCGAAGGGCAAAACCTTTAATTGTCCTTCTGAGCGCAGTGAAGAACCTTTAATCAAAAGATCCTTCGTACCTCAGGATGACAGCGAAGAAGAATTCCTTCTACTCCATGCTATCTGCGCCTTGCTGCCGGCCTAGGAGATTTTCGCAGGAAAAAGCACGGAAAGCTTTGCACTAACTTTCATAACACCACTGCCCAAGGCAGGATTAAGCGCGTGCGATGGGATGAGTATGGGTAAAAGCCTAGAGACTGCCGCCATTCAGCTTTTCGTAGGTTTTTACAAGAATTGCGCAGCAATCTTTTATGCCTATAAAAACAACATTATTATCACATAAAAAACAGTCCAAGCCTTTCAGTTATGCCTTGTTTATTATTATTGTATAGGTAGGCATGCTTTCGCTACGCTCAGGCTTGTTACTTTTGGATCAAGCCAACCTGCGAAGCAAGCTTGAAGACCGATAAAAACATAAACGACTACTGAAAAAAGTAAGAGCCCTCGCGGCGGCGAGCGGAAGAAAGCACGTGCATGTGGAAGAAAATAATGCATAAAAAGATAATGCTTATAGATTTCTCCACTACGGTCGAAATGACGGATGGATTGTAATAATGGTAACTAAAAGATCCTTCATACTCAGGATGACAGAAAATAATGAGCAACACCCGGGCGAAAACTTTAAGGTTAGCTTCGCTGAGCACTTTGTGGTTCCCGCCTGCGCGGGAATGACGAACGGTATTTATAATCTGGATAACAGAATAATTTTGGTACAAATCGCCGACAACCCATGTTAATAAGATTGCTTCGTCGGCTGAAAAAGCCTTCTCGCAATGACGGAATTGGTGCTACGATGACAGCATCTAACAAAAAAGCACCGGGAACATCTCGTTCCTGGTGCCCAAATTTATACACAAACCTATAAAGTCCCTTACAAACCTTATAGGTTCTGCACATTACACTTCTAATTCCATCCCCCACCTAAAGAGCGGTACAAACCTACCACTGCATTTAACTGCTCGGCTTTAAGCGTAGCCAGTTCCAGTTCGCTTTGCAATAAGTTGCCCTGAGCGGTAATCACCTCTAAATAGTTGGCCATCCCACTTTTAAACAACAAATTGGCATTGCGCGAGGCCTCCTGTAAAGTTTGTGTCCGTTTTTCGGCAATGCTGTACTGGTCTTTCAGTTTTTCTACCTTGGTTAACTCGTCAGACACTTCGCCTACGGCATTTAAAACCGACTGGCGGAACTGGATCACCGTTTTCTCGCGGTCTATTTTAGCCAGTTCTAAATTGGCCTTCAGCTGTCCGCGCTGAAAAATAGGCTGGGTAATACCACCCGAAACCAATCCGAATAAAGAAGCCGGTACATTAAACCAGTTACTCGCTTTAAAAGAGTTAACACCACCGCTGGCGGTAATCACCAGCGAAGGGTACAAACTGGCTTTGGCTACCCCTACCTTGGCATTGGCTACATTCAGTGCCAGTTCGGCACTTTTAATATCGGGCCTGTGGCTTAACATCGATGATGGGAAACCTGCATTTAAATTGGCAGGGATACTCATTTTATCTAAACGGCTGGCACGGTTAATCGCTTTAGGCATGGTACCGATCAGCACACTCAGCGCATTTTCCTGCAAAACCACACTCTGCTCCAAACGGGGTACCAGCTGTGCGGCAACCAATTGCTGTGCCTGTGCCTGCTGTATAGCCAGCGAAGTTACCTGACCGGCATCAAACTGCAGGTTAATGATCCGCAGCGTACTGTCGTTCAGTTTTAAGTTTTTGCGGGCAATTTCCAGTTGCGCATCCAGCATCAACAAATTATAATAACCCTGTGCCACATTGGCAACCAAACGGGTTTGTACGGCTTTGCGTGCTTCGGCAGTTTGCAAAAAACTGGCTAAAGCGCCCGCTTTCTGGTTGCGGATCTTTCCCCAGATATCAGCTTCCCAGTACAGGCCCAGGTTGGCACTGTAATCTTCAATATGTGTAGAGCCGGTAAACTGGTTTAAGCTCAAACCGTTTAAACTGTTATCAGAGGGGCGGCTCGAACTGGCCGTTACCTGAAGCTTCAGCTCGGGTATATTGCCCAGTTTCGATTGTTTAAACAACACTTCGGCTGCATCGATGTTTTTCAATGCAATCTGCATGTCGTAATTTTTGGCCAAAGCTGTATCAATTAAATTCTGTACAGTAAGGTCGTTAATAAAACTTTTCAAAGGCATGGTGCCAATACTCGAAGAGTCTTGTGGCGAGCTGTTTCTGAATAAGCCCGGTGCTACATTTGGCAGCAAGGTATCTTTAGAAACCGAACATCCGCTCCATACCAAAACCAGGAGCAGGATGGCATATATATTAAACCGTTTCATAAACTGCATGATTATTTACAGGTTCTTCATGGTGATGAACAACCCCTTTTGATTTTTTAGATAATTTTTCCTGTAAAGCCTGGAAGATCACAAATAGTACAGGAATGATAAATAAACCCAATACCACACCAGATACCATCCCTCCGGCAGCACCGATACTGATAGAGTGGTTACCCTGTGCCGACGGACCCGTTGCAATACTCATCGGGAACAAACCAAACACAAAGGCCAGTGAAGTCATGATAATCGGCCTGATCCTTAAGCGTGCGGCTTCAATTGCCGAATCGAACAGGCTTAGTCCGGCCCTTCGTCGCTGCACGGCAAACTCTACAATCAGGATGGCGTTTTTAGCCAGCAACCCGATGAGCATAATCAGCGCTACCTGCACGTAAATGTTGTTTTCGATACCGGTTAAGCCCAATACCACAAATACACCAAATACACCTGTAGGGATAGAAAGGATAACCGCCAACGGCAGGATATAACTTTCGTACTGTGCCGATAATAAGAAGTATACGAATACCAGACAAAGCAGGAAGATTACGGTCGATTGTCCGCCCGAAGAAATTTCTTCGCGGGTTTGTCCCGAGAATTCGTAAGCATAACCGGTTGGCAATTGTTCTTTAGCTGTTTCTTCTATCGCTTTAATGGCATCACCCGAGCTGAAACCCGGTTTAGGGATGGCATTTACCTCGATAGAGTTAAACAGGTTATAACGCGAAGCCGTTTCAGAACCATACACGCGGGTTAATTTAACCAGGGTACCGATCGGTACACTTTCTCCGTCTTTGTTTTTCACAAACACGCGGTCAATACTTGCCGGGTCGGTCCGGTCGGCAACATCAGCCTGTACCACTACCCTGTAGTATTTACCAAAGCGGTTAAAATCTGAGGCCTGCGCCGTACCAAAGTAAGTCTGCATGGTTTGCAAAATATCTTTAACACTTACGCCCAGCTGATCGGCTTTTTCGTTATTCACATCCAGCTGCAACTGCGGATAATCGGCTTTGTAAGAAGTAAAGGCAAAGGCAATGGCCGGTTTTGCCATTAATTTGGCAATAAAGTTATTGGCTACACCACTGAATTTATCCAGCCTGCCATTCGTTTTATCCTGCAACATCACATTCATGGCCTCCACATTACTAAAGCCCGGTACAGTTGGGAAACTGAATACAAAGAAAGTACCTGCAGATATCGCGGCCATTTTAGCCCTCACGATATTCTGTATCTCATCGATATTTTTTACCGCGCCTCTTTCCTCGTTAGGTTTTAACAATAAGAAAATCTGTCCGGCCGATGGGCTGTTCGATGCCGTTAAGAAGTTATAACCGGCAAGCGACATCACGAACCTGGCCGATGGCATGGCGCGCAATTCTTTTTCGGCCTGCTGCAATATTTTATTCGTATTGGCCAGCGAAGTTCCTGAAGGGCTTGAAACCGCAATGGCCACAAAACCCTGATCTTCTGTCGGGATAAACCCTGTTTTGGTTCTGCTTACCAATAAAATCGTAACCGCAACAATAATTGCCAGCCCGGCCATACTGATCCATTTATTACGGATAAGCACTTTTAAACCACCAATATAGCGGTTGGTCATGTAATTAAAACCACCGTTAAAACCAGCGTAAAACTTCTCTACAAAGCCTTTTTTAGGTGCATGGTGGTCGCCTTCGGCATGTTTGTTCTTTAAAAATAAGGCTGCCAGCGCCGGACTTAAAGTTAAAGCGTTAACCGCTGATATAATGATGGCGATAGCCATGGTTAAGGCAAACTGTTTATAAAATATACCAGTAGAGCCTGTCATGAAACCAACCGGTAAAAATACTGCCGCCATAACCAGGGTGATGGATATAATGGCCCCGGTAATTTCGTTCATAGCCTGGGTAGTAGCCGCTTTCGGGCTTAGCCCCGGGTTTTCTTCCATTTTGGCGTGCACCGCCTCTACCACTACAATCGCATCATCTACCACAATACCGATGGCCAGTACAAGGGCAAACAGTGTTAACAGGTTAATCGAGAAACCGAACAGCTGCATGAAAAAGAAAGTACCAATAATGGCAACCGGTACCGCAATAGCCGGGATCAGGGTTGATCTGAAATCCTGAAGGAAGATAAATACCACGATAAATACCAGTAAGAAGGCTTCAATCAAAGTATGCTCTACCTGGTTGATGGATTCGTCAAGATCGGTTTTGGTACGGTAAAACTGATTGT
This sequence comes from Sphingobacteriaceae bacterium, assembly GCA_017745075.1. Taxonomy (GTDB): domain Bacteria; phylum Bacteroidota; class Bacteroidia; order Sphingobacteriales; family Sphingobacteriaceae; genus Pedobacter. Next base: position 493,652 of record JAGIAD010000001.1, read on the forward strand.
ATTTAATACCTGCAGGGAAATCTTTCGATAGTTTTTCCATCAGTTTATCAATGGCGATCTGGATTTCGTTGGCATTCGATCCCGATAACTGGATTACGCCTATGGTAATTCCGTCGTGTCCGTTCAGGCGGTTTACGCTGCTGTAGCTGTAAGCACCCAGTTCAACACGGGCCACATCTTTTACGCGCAATATAGAACCGTCAGCGTTAGAGCGGATGGCAATGTTTTCGTATTCCTCAGGTTTGGTGAGCTTACCTCTATATTTAATTACATATTCAAATGCCTCATTACTGCGTTCGCCCAGGCGGCCTGGTGCCGCTTCGAGGTTTTTATCCTGTATGGCACGCATTACTTCGTTAGGGGTAATCTGGTGAGTAGCCAGCTGACTTGGGTTTAACCAGATCCGCATTGAATAATCTTTAATACCACCAAATACACTGGCCGAACCTACCCCCGGGATACGTTTAATTTCGGGAATGATATTGATCTGTGCATAGTTGTTCACGAAAACTGCATCGTATTTTTTAGGATCTTCAGAGTAAACCCCTATTGCACCGATAAAGCTGTTTTGCTGTTTGGTAGTGGTAATACCATACTGTACTACCTCGGCAGGTAACTGACTGGTGGCCTGCGAAACGCGGTTTTGCACGTTAACGGCCGCCTGATCGGGATTGGTACCTTGCTGGAAGTAAACCGTAATGGCCAATGTACCATCGTTACTGGCAGAGGAAGTCATGTAAGTCATGTTTTCCACACCATTAATTGCTTCCTCCAGCGATGGAGTTACCGAACGTAATATCGTTTCGGCATTTGCCCCCGGGTATACTGCAGTTACCAATACCGATGGAGGCGCGATATTCGGAAACCGCTCTAAGGGTAACTTTGTTAAGCCCAGTATACCAACGATTACCAATAAGATGGAAATCACAGTTGACAGTACCGGCCTGTTTATAAATTTCTGAAACATGACTTTTAGCGTTTATGGTTCTTATTTTTTTGTGTTTGCAGCAGCTACTTTATCTGCTGCCTTTTGAGGCTGGATCACCATGCCTTCCTGTAATTTATCAATGCCGCTTAGCACAATCTGATCGCCAACTTTTACACCGTCTTTGATCAGGTAATTTTCGCCGGCTTTACCCACAATGGTAATGGCTTGTTTTTTAACCTTACTGCTGTCGCCAAGGGTGAATACAAATACCTTATCCTGCATTTCTATCGTTGCCGACTGAGGCACCAGGATGGCATCGTTATGCAATAAACCCAAACGGATTTTACCGGTATTACCCGAGCGGAGCACGCCGTTGGCATTAGGAAAACTGGCCCTTAGCGTAATGGCGCCTGTGTTTTTATCAAACTGGCCATCAATCATATCGATTTTGCCTTTAACAGGATAAATGGAATTATCGGCCAGTACCAGTTCAACCGGAGGAAGGTGTTTAATCCTGTCGGCAGGGGTTTTGCCAGGGTAATTGTTGTTAAAACCGTTAAAGTCGTTTTCGCCCAGCGAGAAATACACATGCACTTCGTGGATATCAGATAATTGCGTTAAAGCGGTCTGATCAGATGGAGATACCAAACTACCTTGTTTTTTCGGGATACGGCCAATATAACCGCTAACCGTAGCCTTAACGTTGGTATAACCTAAGTTAATTTGTGCCGAAGCCACATTGGCTTTAGCCTGCTCGGCATTGGCTTGTGCAATTTTATAAGCCGTTTTAGCTGTTTTTAACTGGATATCAGAAACCACTTTGTTTTGCACCAGTGGGGTTAACTTATCAATCTCCAGCTGGGCATTTAAAATAGCAGCCTCTGCAGCATGTAAACTCGCTTTAGCATTGTTTAAGGCCTCGCGGTAAGGGTTTTCATTGATTTTAAAAAGAGTTTGTCCGGCAGTAACATAAGCACCTTCATTAACCAGTACGCTTTGTAAATAACCACTTACCTGCGGGCGTACATCAATATCAACAGCCCCTTGAATGGATGCAGGGTATTCAACAAAAGTAGTCTCAGCGCCTCCGTTAACCGAACTTACCGGTAAAACGGGCGGTGGAGGTGCAGCTGCGCCCTGCTGGGGCGCTGACTTGCAGCCGGCCAGTATAATGGCAGCAAAAGCGAGCGCGAAACTGTATTTAACAAATGTAAATCGTTTAACAGTGTTAAATAATAAAAACAGACGATGTAGAGATTTCATATGATTTTAAATTATAAATGGATTAAGAAGTATAAACTATTTAACAGTGTTAAATAGCAGGGTAAAAAATTTTAACTATTAATAGATAAGGTAATTCCCTTAATAGCGTCTTTTAAAATTTGCTGGTTCAGCTCGTTGGTTGTTCTCCCGTCGGGGCGAACCAGGTTGATGGATATCAAACCGTGTATAATCGACCAATAGGTGTAGTACTTTCTACAGATATCTTCTTCTGATACCGGTTTTTTCTCGAATAATGATTCAATCACATCGCCAAGCATGCCACCAACATTTTCTGCTTCGGGCAGCGAATTTTTAACATTGCAACAAACCATATCCACACCGTACATCAACTGGTAAAATTCTTTGTTTGCAAAGGCGAAGTTCCAGTAGGCAATCCACATGGCTTCCATCTGCTCAGCCGGTGTTTCATGCCTGTCGCGGGCTTCGCGGATGTCTTTTGCCAGCAGCTGGTATCCTCTCCGGGTTAACTCGAGCAGGATCCCTTCTTTGTTCGAAAAATATTCGTAAATGATCGGTGCTGTATATTCGATCTGATCAGCAATTTTACGCATACTCAATGCCTGCCAGCCCTCGGTTTGAACAATGTTCAAGGCAGCATCCAGAATTTTGGTTCTGGTTTCATCTTTCAAACGTAGTATTCTTTCTTTGCTTCCCATGACCTGGAATATAAGGTGTAAAATAATCTAACACCGTTAAGCAAATGTAGAACCATTTCCAGAATTGACCATCATTCATTTGTCATAAACATTTTATTGCCTAGTTTTACTGCTCAAAATCCAGGTTTAACGCATTTAAACGAACATTTGTAAACAGGTTAAATTTTTAAGGATATTTAGATCATGATTTTTCGCCCTGCAAAAATAACTGACATACCTGCCATACAAATTGTCAGACATGCTGTAAAAGAAAACATTTTGTCAGATCCGGCTTTGGTTACTGACAGCGATTGCGAAGAATTTTTAACTAAACGTGGTAAGGGATGGGTTTGCGAAGCAGATGGTGAAGTGGTTGGTTTTTCAATTGTAGATTTAAAGGAGTATAATATCTGGGCTTTGTTCCTTCGACCCGAATTTGAAGGCAAAGGCATTGGCAAAGAACTGCACCGGCTAATGATGGATTGGTATTTTGCACAGACCAGAGAACCCGTTTGGTTGGGTACAGCACCAGGCACCCGTGCCGAAGAATTCTACAGCAGGCAGGGCTGGAAAAAAGCTGGCATGGTAAATAAAGGTGAAGTGAAATTTGAAATGGCTTATGAGGATTGGATGAAACGGCCTGAATAATGTCCACAAAGATACCGAGACACAAAGGGACATTTTATCGTTTAATATAATTAATACTTATGCAAACGAGCTGAAATACATTTTTCTAAATAAGTGCCTATCACTACATAAAACAATTATAATACGGCTCAATATTTTATATTTGCCTGCTGAACATTAACACTCTTTTATTATGGCAATAGGCATTACACCTAAGCACCGGGAAGAAATTCCACTCCATGAATTAACTCCGTTACAATTTTTAACAATAGCAAGCCAGGTGGCTACACGGCTCAACTGGACAATCCATTATCAAAGTGCGAGCGGTTTTATTGCCCAAAGCACTACTTCTGTGATCAATTCAGGCAGTGAAATTAAATTGGTTATCGACGAGCAAACCGCTACGATTTCGAGTGAATCAACAGGTGGTGAAATGATCGATTTTAATAAAAATAAAAAGAATGTTCGGGCTTTTTTAGATGCTTTTGCTATTGCGCAGTCGGAAATATCTCCGGAAGAATTATCGATTAAATCACAGGAGCTCTACAATTCCTTTGATTTAACGGCTGCCGATCTGCTAAAAATACCTGCCGAATCTGCAGGACAAAAAGTCAAAAACTTCTTCTCACTGTTTATTCCGAAGAAGGATTTCTTTTTTACCCCAATACTGGTCGACCTCAACATCCTGATTTTTATAATCATGGTCATCTGCGGTGCAGATTTTATTTCGCCAAGTTCAGAAATTCTGATTAACTGGGGGGCCAATTTCCGCCCGTTAATCTCTATCGGCCAATATTGGCGTTTAATAACCAACTGCTTTTTACACATCGGCATATTACACCTTCTTTTTAACATGTATGCATTACTATATGTTGGTGTATTGCTGGAACCCATGCTGGGCAAGAGCAAGTTTATTGCTGCCTATCTGTTAACCGGTATCGGAGCCAGCTTAGCCAGCACATGGTGGCACGAGCAAACCATTAGTGCAGGAGCATCGGGTGCCATTTTTGGCCTATACGGCGTTTTCCTTGCCTTACTTACCACTGACCTGATCGAAAAGGAAGCCAGGAAAGAATTATTAACAAGTATTGGCATTTTTATAGTTTATAACCTGGCATATGGTATGAAAGGTGGCATTGATAATGCTGCGCATATCGGCGGTTTGATTTCGGGACTGGTAATGGGCTATGCTTTCACCCCCAGCTTAAGGAATCCTGAAAAGCCCTCACTGGGTGCTATATCCATTGCCACATTGTGCATAGTAATGCTTTTTTCATCTTTTGGTGTAATAAAGTCGATCCCGAATACAGAGAGTTTAACCGAATACGACGCAAGATTTAAACGTTTCAGAATTTTGGAAACTATGGCACTTGACGTTTATTCGCTTAAAGCTGATACTAAAAAGGAAGACGCGTTATATGAAATTCGCGACCGTGGAATTTATTACTGGAATGAAAACATCAGTTTGTTAGATAGTTTAGATCAATTGAACCTTCCGCCAATGGTTAGGGAGCGAGATAAGGTTTTAAAAGAATATTGTAACCTACGTATTAAGGCCTACGAATTGATGTATAAAGCTGTGGATGAAAATTCGCACAAATACGACGCTGATATTGCAAAAATAAACAAGCAGATCGAATCCGTACTTAAATCTTTTGAATAATGTAATTCGATTTATCGGCAAACGTCGTCACCTCAACGGTAGCCGTAATTAACCATATAAGACAGGTAAGTTACATATAAGCCCAATTACTGGTATGTTCTTAAATGCCTTATATGGTGATATTTACCAGGCACAAAGCAACCTGGTGTCTCCGTGCCTTAGTGGTAAAAACCAACGTTTAACAAACCATATAAGACAGGTAAGTTACATATAAGCCCAATTACTGATATGTTCTTAAATGCCTTATATGGTGATATTATCCAGGCACAAAGCAACCTGGTGTCTTGGTGCCTTAGTGGTAAAAACCAACGTTTAACAAACCATATAAGACAGGTAAGTTACATAA
>JAGIAD010000001.1:499290-821365 GCA_017745075.1 Sphingobacteriaceae bacterium
GTTACATATAAGCCCAATTACTGATATGTTCTTAAATGCCTTATATGGTGATATTTACCAGGCACAAAGCAATCTGGTGTCTTCGTGCCTTAGTGGTAAAACAATCTAATTATTCCAGATAAAAGGCGCCTGTTTTACAAACTCTCCCCCTCCTAACTGCTCAATAACAAACTGTGCAATATTGGCAGCGTAAATCTGATCGCCCTCGCAATTAACCAGGCTTGTTCCAATAGCCGTTTGTTCGTCGGTTTGAATAATTAAGGGTAAACGGATTAAAGTCCAATCGAGATCGCTTCCCATTAACATTTCATATTCCTTCTGACGATCGGCTGTTGAAATTGGAAAGTTCTCATGCATCCATTGGGTAGCAAATTTGGTTTTAACATCTTTTTCATCAAAAGAAGTATCTACATTAATACCCGTTATGGCAATATAGCGCTTTATACCAAACCTTTCCATAGCGGTAATGATATTTACCGTAGACCGGGTAAATATGGTTTTCTCACTGGCCGGATTACCTAAACCCAGCGCACTGAGTACAATATTACAATCATTTATAAGATCGTGTACCACCTCGCCATCACTAACATCCCCTGTAGTAATAGTCAAACCTGAATGATTGAATTTGATTTTTTCGGGATTTCTGACCAGGGCCTTTACCCGGAAGTTTTGCGCCAGCAGCGCTTTTAAAATATAGGTGCCGGCTTTACCTGTAGCACCAATTAAAGCAATTTTTAAATCTTGCATGATGTTCTCTTTATAAAATTCAGAAAATAATGTTTTAACCCTGTATCGGATGATAAGGGCATTCAGAACCAGGTTCTGTTAGGCGAATATTTTATAAAGAGATTTTAATGAGACTAATATACGAAAAAAATGCTCATCAGAGCGGTAGCCGTAAAAACCATATAAGACATATAAGTTGCAGGTAAGCGGAATGCCTAATAGGTGCTTAAATGCCTTATATGGTAAAAATAGTTGGCACTTAATTAACCACAAACACACCAAGGCACAATTAGCTAATTTATTTGTGTCTTCGTGCCTTAGTGGTGAAATTAATTAATCCCTAAACTTCTTCATGAAGCTGCTGATGCTTTCTTCTAGATTACCATCGGCAATGGCTTTAACGAAAGCAGTACCAATAATAGCACCATTGCCATAGCTACAGGCTTTATCAAAAGTTTGTTTATCGCTGATCCCGAAACCGATCATAGTCGGGTTTTTCAGGTTCATGGCTTTAATGCGGCTAAAATAAGCTTCGGTGGTGTTACCCACTTCTAAATTTTTACCGGTAGTAGCCGACGATGAAAGCAGGTAAATAAAGCTATTGGTTAATCCGTCAATTTTATGGATGCGTTCTTCAGTTGTTTGTGGCGTAATCAGGAATACATTGCTCAGGTTGTGTTTTTCAAAGCATTCCTGGTAAAATTCTTCGTACTCTGCCATCGGCAAATCGGGTACAATGCAGCCATCTACCCCTGCTTCGGCACAGGCTTTACAAAAGTTTTCTACACCAAACTGCAAAACCGGGTTTACGTAACCCATTAACAAAACCGGGATGGTTACGTGTTTACGCAAATCTTTCAACTGTTCGAAAAGCACCTTAAGCGTCATCCCCTGATCTAAGGCTTGCTTACTGCTGGCCTGGATTACCGGCCCATCGGCAACAGGATCTGAATACGGAAAGCCGATTTCTAAAATATCAGCACCAGATTTTTGTAAAGCTTCGGCAATCTTGATGGTATCGCTCAAATTAGGGTAACCAGCGGTATAATAAATTGATAATATATTTTTCTTCTCCTGGAAGAGTTTTTTGATTCTGTTCATTTCCTTCTATCGTTTTCGTCATTGCGAGGAACGAAGCAATTTACCACGATCGCTAAGATGCTAACCCAAAGCATTAAGATTGCTTCGTTCCTCGCAATGACGGGCTTTCTATAAGTTAAAATATTTAATGTACGTATCCAGGTCCTTGTCACCACGGCCCGAAAGGCAAACCACTACATTTTCGCCACCTTTAAATTCCATTTTTTCCAGGTAAGCCAATGCATGTGCACTTTCTATCGCCGGGATAATGCCTTCCAGTTTGGTGCACAATAGACCCGCTTCCAGACTTTCATCGTCGGTAATGGAAACATACTGCCCCCTGCCGGTTTTAAACAAATGGGCATGTTGCGGACCAATACCAGGGTAATCCAGTCCGGCAGAAACCGAATGCGGCTCTACCACCTGGCCATCTTCCGTTTGCATTAAAATGCTCCGGCTACCATGTAAAACCCCTTCTTTGCCCAGGTAAGTGGTTGCCGCCGAGAATCCGCTCGAAACACCTTTACCAGCAGCTTCTACAGCAATCAGCTTTACCTTTTCATCGTCCATAAAGTGATAAAACATCCCCATGGCATTACTACCACCACCTACACAAGCCAATACATAATCGGGCTGATCGCTGCCGGTTTGTTCCAATAATTGTTTTTTGGTTTCTTCTGAAATGATTGACTGGAAAATGGCTACCATATCAGGATAAGGATGCGGACCAACTACCGAACCAATAATATAGTGCGTATCAACCGGGTTGTTAATCCAATCGCGCATGGCCTCGTTGGTGGCATCTTTCAAAGTTTTACTGCCCGAACTTGCCGGAACTACCTTTGCACCCAGCATTTTCATACGGGCCACGTTTGGCGCCTGACGCTCGATATCTACCTCACCCATGTAAATAACACACTCCAGGTTACGCAAGGCACAAACCGTAGCCGTAGCCACACCATGCTGGCCGGCACCGGTTTCGGCAATGATCCGTTTTTTGCCCAGCTTCTCGGCCAGTAAAATCTGTCCGATGGTATTGTTTATTTTATGCGCGCCTGTATGATTTAAATCTTCCCTTTTCAGGAAAATATTGGCGCCATACTTTTCAGAATACCTTTTGGCCAGGTACAGTGGCGAAGGGCGGCCAACATAGTCTTTTAACAGCTGATGAAACTCCTTTTGAAACTCAGGATCAGCAATAATCTTTAAATAATTCTGACGCAGTTCTTCTACATTCGGATAAAGCATCTCGGGGATGTACGCACCTCCAAAATCTCCGTAATATCCTTTTTCGTTTACTTTGTATTTCATATGTTTTCAACTAGTTGTCACATTGAGCCTGTCGAAATGCGCTCGAAAGTCCTTCGACAGGCTCAGGATGACATTATTTTGTAGTCATTTCTTTAATAAATTCTTTAATTTTCTCTGCATCCTTAAGGCCTGGTTCCGTTTCGAACCGGCTGTTAATGTCGAGGGCATATAAACGATCGTCGTTTATGTTTTTTATGGCTGTGGTATGTTCCAAATCAATTCCACCGCTCAAAAAGTAAGGTTTAGTGTAAGTATACCGGTCTAAAACAGACCAATTAAAGGTTTTGCCCGATCCGCCATGTGCCTTCGTTTTGGTATCGAACAGAAAATAATCTGTTGTAGCTAAGTAAGCTTCCAAAGCCGAAAAATCAAAATCTTCATCTATACCGAAAGCCTTGATTACTTCTACGCTAGGAAAACTTAATTTTATCGCAGCGGTATACTCAGGCGATTCGCTTCCATGCAACTGAACAGCTTTTAACTTTAAGGTGCTGATTTTTTCTTTTACCTTTTCCAATTCTTCGTTCACGAATACGCCTACAGTTTTAATATCAGCAGGAATATATTTGATCAATTCTGCAGAAACATCGCTGATTACCCTTGGCGATTTTTCATAAAAGATAAAGCCCAGATAATCGGGCCGCAGCCCGGCAACCGCAGCAATATTGGCGGCCAAACGCATGCCACAAACCTTTAATTTTAGCATGCCAGTAATTGTTTAAAACTGTGTAAAGCTTTTTTGCTCATCAGCGATTCTTCTGCTTCATAGTAGCAATCGGCAAATGACAGTTCCGGTTTAATGGTCCGGATGGCTAATGCCGAATTGCAGAGTACCACGTTGTTCTGTACATCTGTTGCCTCGCCATTAAGTACATCCATAAATATTTTAGCCGATGATTCTACTGTATCGCCACCTTTTATCGCATCGGTTGATACTTTTTCAAAGCCCATATCATCGAGGGTTAAAATCTGCTCGCCTTTGTTGCTGAAGGTTTTTACATCGCAGGTAAGCGAAACCTCATCGTAGCCTTCCAGTGCATGCACAATGGTATAGTTTTTATCGGTATCCTGATATAAGTAGGCATACAGGCGCGCCAGCTCCAGGCTAAATACGCCTACCATCTGGTGTTTGGGCTGCCCCGGGTTAACCATCGGGCCCAGCATATTGAAAAAGGTTTTCACGCCCAGCTCTTTCCTGATCGGGGCTACAATTTTCATGGCCGGGTTAAAAAGTGGCGCATGCAAAAAGCAAATGCCTGCCGCATCTAAATTGCTTTTTAAAGTAGCCTCATCATTGGTAAAGCTATAGCCCAGGTATTCCATCACGTTTGATGATCCGCAGCCCGAAGAAACACCGTAATTGCCATGTTTGGCTACATGGTGCCCTGCCCCCGCTACCACAAATGACGATAAGGTAGAAATATTGAAAGTGTCTTTGCCGTCGCCACCGGTACCGCAAAGGTCAATCAGTTCGTAGCCGGATAGGTCTACCTTTACGCACATATCCAGCATGGCATCTCTAAAGCCCTGAAGCTCCTGCACCGTAATATTGCGCATGGCATAGGCTGTAATAAAAGCAGCAATTTGCGACGAGTTGAAAGCACCTTCCGAAATGGAAATTAAGATGTTTCTGGCTTCTTCCCTGCTAAAGCTTTTGTTCTCAAATAAATGGTTTAATATCTTTTTCATGTTTTGTTCTCTCTTGTTTGCCATGGTTCGTGTAAACACAAGTCATTTGCCTAATTCTTTTGCCACAGATAAACACAGATGCACACAGATTTTTCTGCACAACCATTTATCACATCCTGTTCCTGCGCCATGGTTCGTGTCATCACGAATCATCTACCATTTGCCTAATTTTTTTTGCCACAGATCTTATCCGTGTTTATTCTTTTTATCTGTGGTTCATTTCTCTTCTCTTTGGTTCGTATCTGCACGAACCATTTACCTTATTTATCAACCACTCCGTCCCTGCATGCACCCCTCAATGGGAGGGGAATAGCAAAAAAAGAGGATTGCTTTTTGGGCAATCCTCTTTTTTATGTATAAAATATTTTAATATATATAACAACGGAAATGCCTAACGAATTTCGTTATGCCACCACCAATTGTTATTTAAATTTTTAATTATCATGTTTGTATAAAGCAAATATTGACATACTTTTTTAATATTCCAAAATCTTTCTGAAAAATATATGGTCTTTTTTAAAAGAAAAGTACAGTTTAACGACGATCTGGGTTTTGCATCGAACCCGGTAACCAAAAACCAGCGGATGATTAATCCCGATGGTTCAGCAAACATTGAGCGTACCGGTCTGCCCTGGTTTAAATTCGACGATACCTACACCCGCCTGGTTACCATGAGCTGGCCCCGTTTCTTCCTGGTTATTCTGGTGGCTTATCTGCTGGTCAATACTTTTTTTGCCATACTCTATAACCTCATCGGGATCGAAAATTTAGTTGGCGCAAAAGGCATTACCCTTCGCGATCAGTTTTTCGATGCTTTTTTCTTTTCGGCCCAAACCATCTCTACTGTAGGTTACGGCCACATTTCGCCCCAGGGCTTTATCACCAGTGTGCTGGCCGCTTTCGAAAGTATGCTTGGACTGCTGGCCTTCGCCCTCGCTACAGGGTTATTGTATGGCCGTTTTAGCCGCCCCACTTCAAAAGTGAGTTTCAGCAAGAAAATGGTGATTGCGCCTTACCAGGGTGGCCATGGTTTAATGTGCCGGCTGGTTAATTTACGGCGCAACCAGCTCATTGAAGTGGAAGTGCAGATGGTAATGTCATATAACGAAATCGTTGACGATAAACAGGTAAGGCGTTTTTATCCACTGCACCTGGAACGCGATAAAATCAGCATTCTCTCCTTAAACTGGACTTTGGTGCATCCCATTACCGAAGATAGCCCCTTATTCGAAAAATCGCTTATCGAATTACAGCTGGCAGAGGTTGAGGTGTTTGTAATGTTAAAGGCTTTTGATGATACTTTTGCCCAAACTATCCACACGCGCACCAGTTACCAGGATGAAGAAATTGAAATGGATGCACGCTTTGAGAAAATGTATTACCATAACGAAACCGGTAAAACGGTGATGGATTACAGCAAGCTCGACGAGATTACAAAGACGGTATAGGGGTCTTTTTGTTTTTGAACAGTTTTTTTGGAAAGCAATGGTCGTGCTCATCGGTCGCGACAGTCCCGTCATTCGCTGCAATCTTTTTGTTTACTATTATCCTGAGGCACGAAGGATCTGCAAGCTATGAAACAGATGCTTCGTACCTCAGCATGACAGTCTATTGAAAGTTACTGCAAACAAAAAGGATTTCCGCTGCTACCGGGTTTAGTGGTTAAAGCTTCTGCAAAAAAGCCCGGCTACCGCATTAAGGAATTAAGATTGCCTTGCTATGGCGATGTGTTTTGAATAAACCCCAAAATATCCTGATACAACTGGTTGCCGCCAAAAATCATCTGGCTAATCATGGGTACATGGCTTTTGCCTTTAATTTCTTTCAGCTCAACCGGAATGCCATTGGCTTTTAGTTTTTCGTATAATCTGGGCGTTTGCAATTTAATGGCACCATAAGTTTTAGCGCCATAAAACAGCAGGTGCGGGTTTTTGATCTGGTTTACATATTCCATCGGCGAAGCGATTTTCCAAACGTCAGCCTGTTCGGTAAAGGTTCTGATGAAATCGAAATAATAATGATCCTTTTCGGCCGTGGTTAAATATTCGTGCATATCCAGCCCGAAAGGATCATTGAGGATTACACCTTTAATCGGGTTTGCTATACCTGCCTGCATAAAATATTTCGGGTCGGCATTAATCAGTTCGGCGAGGTGCCCTCCTGCTGAATGGCCCATTACAAAAATCTTATCGGGACTTGCCTGGTAGCTGCTTATATTTTCGCGTACCCATTTTAAGGCCAACGCACAATCATCAGCCATTTTTTCGTATTGCACATTGGGTGCCAGGGGATAATTGATAATAACGGTAACCACTCCCTTGCGTGCAAAATTACGCCCCAGCCACCAGTAAGTTTCTTTCTTACCGCTACTCCAGGAGCCCCCGTGAATGAAAACCAGTACCGGTTTATTTTTTATGCTATCGAGGCGATAAAATACATTCAGCGTATTAGCCTCTTCGTGATTACCTGCATAATTGATGTTTTTCGCCTTTTTTACCTGAGCCGAAGCCAGTAGGGTTTGAAACAGGAACATAAATAAAAGCAGGGGTTTAAACATAGGGGTTAATTATCGCAATAGTAAATAAACGAAATTGTTGTTGGGGTGGATTTTGGCAAAGCGTCATTTCGAGCGGAGTGCAACGGAGTCGAGAAATCTAATTAAAGAGATCTCTCCATTTCGCTACGCTTCAGTCGAGATGACGGTTTTACGATAGATCTCTAAGACTTGATCAGCGGATTTTTCTCTTTAGCAAACAAATCAAAAACCTTTTTATCTACAAAAGCCGGGAAGAGTTTATTCATCCATACTGCCAGTTTACCCTGCCTGGTCATGACCAGCGTGCGTTTGCGCTGTTCAATACCGTCGGCAATAATGCTGGCCACTTCTTCCGATGACATCATTTTGCCTTCATCCATACTGGTTTCGCCATGGGCTGCGCCATCTTTTGATAAGGCCGTTACGCGAATATTAGAAGCTGTAAAACCCGGACAGGCGACCATTACATTTACACCGGTTTTAAGCAACTCGGTACGCAACGACTCCATAAAACCGTTCATGGCAAACTTAGAAGCCGAATAGCCTGTACGGCCCGGTAAACCACGGTAACCTGCAATTGATGATACCCCTACCACTGTTCCCTTTGTTTTTAAAATTTCGGGCAGGGCATATTTGGTGCAATACACTGTTCCCCAGAAATTCACGTCCATCAGGTTTTTGAGCACCGATAAATCCAGATCGTTAAACAGGGCCCGCATCGATAAACCGGCATTATTGACCAGAATATCGATTCTTTGAAAGGAAACCAGCGTTTGTTTAATAATTAATTCGCAATCAGCCTCTTTACTCACATCGGCTTGTACTGCAACCGCCCTGATGCCATATTTTTTTTCTAAATCGGCGGTAATTTCGCAAAGGGTTACATATTGACGGGCTGCTAAAACCAGATTGGCACCACGCCTGGCAAATTCTTCGGCACAGGCTTTTCCAATTCCGCTTGATGCGCCTGTAATGATGATTACTTTATTTTTTAGGTTCATTTGTAGTAACAGGTATTTAGTAGCAAGTATTAAGTATATAGTAGCAAGTATGGGGTATCAAGTATAGGGTAATTAGTAGCAAGTATAGAGTAGTCAGTATCGAAATATAGAGAATTTAAGTCTCGCTACCTGATACTTATTACCTGCTACTGATACTTAATACTTGTTACTAGGTTATTTCATCATCGCAGTTTCGTAAGGTACACGGGTAACAATCGAACGGCCAAGGGTAATTTCATCGGCATATTCGAGTTCGCCACCAAAAGCAATTCCGCGCGCAATAGTGGTAACCGGCACATTAAATTCTTTGAGCCTTTTATAGAGGTAGAATAAAGTGGTATCGCCTTCCATATTTGGACTTAAAGCTAAAATAATTTCCTTAATACCTCCTGCAGCAACACGGGTTACCAAACCATCAATAAACAAATCAGAAGGCCCTATCCCATCCATCGGAGAAATTAAACCGCCCAAAACATGGTAAACACCAAAATACTGTCCGGTGTTTTCGATGGCCATTACATCACGCGTATCTTCCACCACACAAATGGTTTCTTTATCACGTTTATGCGAAGTACAGATTTCGCAAACCGTATAATCAGAAATATTGTGGCAGGTTGTACAGTGTTTAATCTGTTGTTTAAGTTTAATAAATGTATTGCCAAACTGGTTTACCTCCTCCTGCTCTTTGCTTAAGAGATGCAACACCAGGCGTAAAGCGGTTTTTTGTCCTACACCGGGCAGTTTCGAAAATTCGTTTACTGCATCTTCGAGTAGTTTGGATGAAAAATTCATAATACAAAAATAGGTAAAAGGTTTATTAGTTCATTAGTCATTGGTTCATTAGTTCAATGGTTGATGGCTAATGGTTCATTGGTTCAGTTGTTCATTGGTTCATTGGTCATTGGTCATTGGTAACTGTTAACTGGTTATTGGTCGCTAACTTCAGACACCTGACTTCCGACTGCAGACTTCGGACTGAATATATTGCTTCATTTAATAGTTTTCTTTACATTTATCAGCTTAAAACAAAACTATGTCACCAACCATCCTCTTGTGTTTTCTAATTGGCTACTTCCTGCTACTGATTATTATTTCGTTTGTAACCTCTCAAAAATCGTCAGACAATAATACTTTTTTTGTTGCCAACAGGAACTCTAAATGGTACCTGGTAGCTTTCGGAATGATTGGAACAGCACTTTCGGGGGTAACTTTTATATCGGTACCCGGTGAGGTTGGCGCGCCGGCCGGAAACCAGTTCCAGTATTTTCAGTTTGTGCTGGGCAATGCCGTTGGCTTTATTGTTATTGCCACCGTTTTATTACCGCTGTACTACCGGATGAATTTAACTTCCATTTACAGTTACATTGAAAAACGCCTGGGCCATTACAGTTACAAAACCGCCGCTTCGATATTTTTATTAAGCAGAACACTCGGATCGGCTACACGTTTGTACCTGGTTGTAATTGTACTACAACGCTTTATATTCGATAATTATGGCATTCCATTTTGGTTAACGGTTTTAATTTCTTTAGCCTTAATCTGGTCGTACACCTTTAAAGGTGGTTTAAAAACCATTATTATTACCGATACCCTGCAAACGTTCTTTCTGGTTTTATCGGTTTTCTTAACCATTTATTTCATCTGCAACAGCCTCGGTTTCAGCATTCCGCAGGCCTTTGAAACCGTAAAAAACAGCAGTTATTCTAAAATATTCTTCCTGGATGATTTCCTCACCAACAAGTTCTATTTCAGCAAACAGTTTATTGGCGGTATTTTTGTAACCATCGCCATGACCGGGCTCGACCAGGACCTGATGCAGAAAAACCTGAGCATGAGCACCATTAAGGAAGCTCAGAAAAACATGTTTACCTTTACCGGCGTATTTGTAATTTTAAATGTTTTCTTTTTAAGTGTAGGGGCATTATTGTACATCTACGCCAGCAAAAACGGCATCAATATTCCTTTAGATCACGTAACGGGCAAACCACGCACCGATTTATTGTTCCCTGAAATTGCCTTGAATAACCTGGGCGCTGTTCCGGCCATTATTTTTATGCTGGGCTTAACTGCGGCTACCTTTGCCACAACCGATTCGGCCTTAACGGCCCTTACCACTTCTTTCTGTGTCGACTTTTTAGGCATGGATAAAGCAAAAAACATAGATGAAAAAAGTGCCGTTAAAAAGCGCCATACCGTACACATAGCCTTTTCGGTTTTAATGTTTCTGGTAATTATTGTGATTAACGCATTGAACAGCTCATCGGTAGTGAGTTTAATTTTCACCATTGCTTCTTACACCTACGGACCGCTTTTAGGTTTGTACAGTTTTGGATTGTTTGTAAAAAAACGCGGACTTCGCGATAAATTAGTACCGATAGTTTGCATATTATCGCCTTTTTTATGTTACTTGCTTGCAAGCAATTCGGCCGCAATATTGGGCGGATATGTTTTTAGTGTTGAACTGATTTTAATTAACGGTTTAATCACGTTTATAGGTTTGTTGTTCATCAGCAAAAAGACCGATGCACAAACCAGATTTTAATATTAGAATAACAGTATATGACGAGTGAAGAAAAAATTAGAAGTGCTTTCGAAAACAAAGACTGGCAGGAAATCAAGGTAACCGATTCATGGCAAATTTTTAAAATTATGGCCGAGTTTGTAGACGGTTTTGAAAAACTGGCTAAAATTGGTCCATGTGTAACCATTTACGGGTCGGCCCGTACCGCCCAAACACACCGGTATTACCAACTGGCAGAGCAGTGTGGCAAATTATTAACTGACCGTGGTTACGGGGTAATTACTGGCGGTGGCCCGGGTATTATGGAAGCCGGTAATAAAGGCGCGCATACCAACGGGGGTAAGTCAGTAGGTTTAAATATTGAGCTGCCTTTTGAGCAGTTCCACAATAAATATATCGACCATAATAAATTATTGGAATTCGATTACTTTTTCGTACGCAAAGTGATGTTCATGAAATACAGTCAGGGTTTTGTGGTTTTGCCAGGTGGTTTTGGTACCATGGACGAGCTTTTTGAAGCCTTAACGCTGATTCAAACAGGTAAAATTGCCCGTTTCCCGATCGTATTGCTGGGTGTTGATTATTGGAGCGGATTAATTGATTGGATTAAAAATACCATGCTGCAAAAAGAGCATAACATCCACGAAGAAGATTTAAACCTTTTCAGGCTGGTAGATACCGCCGAAGAAGCCGCAGAACATATTTTCCGTTTCTATGATAAATATGTGCTGAAACCGAATTTCTAGTTCGATGGTTTATTGGTCATTAGTCAATTGGTCATTGGTCATTGGTCATTGGTTCATTAGTTCATTAGTAACTGATAACTGCCTAACAGAAAAAGTGCTTATAAACAATAAGCACTTTTTTTATGTAACAACAGGAAGAAAGTATTGTCTAAAGTAAAACGCAATTAAGATGTCGAAATTTATCAACTGGAAGAACGATTGGTTCAGCAGGAACTTTCAGCTCTTTGTGGATGGTGCCCAAAAAGGCATGATCACTTTTAGCGCCTGGAGAAGTGATGCCGAAAGCATGTTCGAAGATAAAAACTACCAGTTTGTAAATGAAAATTTTTGGCAATCGAGAACGAAAGTAATCGACCGGAAAACCAACCAGGTGGTTGCCATCATTACTTACGACAACTGGAAATCGAAAGCCATTATCAGTTTAAATAACGGCGAGCAGTATGAATGGAAATCGACAGGTATCTGGAAGAGGCAGTTTACAGTAAGTAACTATAAAGATGAGCACATCATGTACAGCTCTGGCAGCAATAGCGGGTCTATATCTTCTGATACAGACAATGAATTACTAATTATTGCCGGTTTGTTTATTAAACAGGTATACAACAACCGGGCTGCTCTACTTATTGCCTGTATTGTTCCGGTTATTACAACATCGACGCTACATCATTAATTGCAGATTAAATCCTTTTGTGAGATGGAACAGGTATTAAATTGGAGAAAAGGTTTATTTGATAGTAACTATCAGGTAATCAGTAATGGCTATCTAAAATTTTCGTTAAATTTTGGTTCATGGAAAAATTCTGCTATTGCCACTACGCAATCGGGGATTTACCTCTTAAAAAGTGAAGGCTTTTCGAAGCCCGAAACCCGTATTTTAAATAACCAGAACGAAACGCTGGCTACTATTACCTACGATTGGCTGGGATTTAAAGCCAGAGTTGTTTTCGCATCAGGAGAAAGCTTCGACTGGCGTTACCAGAACAGCTGGTTAAGCCGCTGGTCGCTTAATAACCTCAAAGATAAACAGATCCTATACAGTGCCTCGGCCGGAAACGGCAATATCCACAGCAATACGGATGATGATATACTTGTGTTTACCGGGCTTTTCATCCGGGAATATTATTCTAGGTTATTGTTTGGCCTGATCATTTTTGTGATCATCCTCTTTAGCTGCAAGAATATCTTTTAGGCAACGCGCCAATATGATTAAATTAAGGGTTTTAACCACAGATGTACACAGATAAACACGGATCTTTATATAACACCCAGACCAAGACTTACTTTACCCTAAAATCTCCTGTATTTTATCGGCTGGACGGGCAATAACTGCACGGTTGCCAGAAACTACAACCGGCCGCTCAATCAATATTGGGTGTTTAACCATGGCTTCAATCCATTCTTCATCTGTCAGGGTTTTGCCTTTATAGTTTTCAACAAAGACCTTTTCGCCTTTGCGGATTAAATCCAATGGTTTAATGCCCAGTTTCCGGATAATTTCTTCCAGTTCATTCTTATTTGGTGGGGTTTCCAAATAATAAACCACCTCAAAGGCCTTTCCGCTATTTTCTAATTTGGCTAAAGCACTACGGCTTTTGCTGCACCTGTTATTGTGATAAATGGTAATCATTTTCGATATTGTTTATAATCCGCTTACCCCACCGCTCACCACCAGTTTCATGGCGTCGGCAGCGGTCATTTTTAAATCGGTAACCTTACTACGCTGTACAATACACAACTGACCTGCAAATGAATAGGAAAGCGGAAAATAAACCGCTACTTCATCGGGTAAATCCAGTTTGTTTAAATCGTTCTGTGTTAAAAAACCAATCTTCTTTAAACCGCCTTCTACCTCAACCAATACCGGGTGGTTAAATTTCTTTTCGTCGCCCACAAAGGCTTCAGTTAAGTCTTTTATAGAAGAGTAGATGAAATTAAGCAAAGGCAAGCGGTTCATCATCCGCTGGAACCAGTTGTACATAGGTTCGGTAACCAAATTGGTTACAAAAATGCCTGCCAGTAAAATAATGGTAACAACGGTAAGTAAACCCAGGCCAGGTATATTCCTGCTTTCGCCGGTAAGCGGGTTAACACCAAATATATTCTTTACGTTTAACCAGCTATCAACAGTTGTAACTGCCCAAACCACAATAAAAACACTTACGGCTATGGGTACAACAATTAATAAACCTTTAATCAGATAGTTTAAAATAGCTTTCCCAACTTTATTCATGGCGCAAAAATAACATATTTTTAGTTATAAGTGTTCAATCGTTCATTGATCATCAGTCATTGGTTCATTTGTGCGAGTTGCATACCATTACAATTGGCCGTTAGCGTAGGCTATGCACCATCAAACTATTAACCAACGGACCCGTAGGCAATCTGTCCTACCAATGAACCAGTGAACCAATAGGCAATCTGCCCTACTAATGACCAATATGACTAATGAACTACTCATAAAAATAAACCCTTTTAACCCTTTGCGAAATATTAGTCAGGATTTCATAAGGAATGGTATTAATATCTTTGGCGAGCTGCATAATGGTATGCTCCTGATTAAAAACAATGGCCTCGTCGCCCGGTTTGACGTCGATTCCTGTCACATCCAGCATGGTCATATCCATACAGATAGAGCCTATTACCGGCACTAAATGCCCATTTACAAGCATCTTACCCACCCCATTACCAAAGTACCTCGTATAACCATCGGCATAACCAATTTTTACAGTGGCTATTTTTCCGCCGTTTGGCATGATGCCTTTTCTGCTATAGCCTACGGTTTCGCCGGGTTGCAGGGTTTTGACCTGTGTAACGGTTGTTTTAAGCACCATAACGGTCTGCAGTCCGCGGTTGTTAGCCAAAGCAGCATCAAAACCATACAGGCCAATCCCTAAACGTACCATATCCATCTGGGCTTCTGGCCAGCGTGTAATACCGGAAGTGTTAGAAATATGGAGCAATGGCTTATAACCTAAAACATTAACCAATTTCTGAGCCATGGTATTAAATTTATCGATCTGCTGCCTGGTAAATCCATCGTGTTCTGCTGCATCGCTCGCCACCAGGTGAGAAAAAATACTCTGTACTTTTACCCTTGCCGAATCTTTTAATAAAACTGATAAGGCATCTGTTTCGGATTGATCGAAGCCTAAACGGTGCATGCCACTGTCTATTTTAATGTGGATCGGGTAATCGAAATCATAATCAGATAATGCATTTAAAAAACTGTTCAGGATTTCTAAACTGTAAATTTCGGGTTCGAGCCTGTGCCTGATAATGGCTTCGAAAGCAGATTCTTCAGGGCTCATGACCATAATTGGTAGTGTAATGCCAGCTTTGCGTAAGGCAATACCCTCATCGGCATAAGCTACCGCAAGATAATCTACCTTATGGAACTGCAATAAATTAGCAATTTCGAAACTGCCACTTCCATATGAAAAAGCTTTAACCATGGCCATGATCTTAACACCAGGCTTAATTTTAGAACGGTAAAACTGCAGGTTGCCCGCCATCGCATTCAGGTCGATTTCCAACACTGTATCGTGTATTTTTTGGGTAAGCAGTTTACTGATCCGGCCAAAGCCGAAGCGCCTAGCTCCTTTTACCAATATGGTTTCGTGGCTAAACTGTAAACCCGGAAAAGCTTCTACAAAGGCATCGGTATCGTCAAAAAATTGGGTTTCGAACCTAAAAAGATCAGCATAGCGCGAAATATGCGTTCCGATGCCGATTAACCGGTTAACCTTTTTTTGAGCAAGTAACCCCGCAATTTCGGTATATAAATCGAGATCGTCCCTTCCGGTTTCGAATAGTTCGGAAAGGATAACCGTTTTTTTTGGATGCTGGTTCTGCTGATTTAAAAAATCGAGTGCAATGGCCAAGGAAGAGATATCGGCGCTGTAAGAATCGTCGATAATAGAACATTGGTTGATGCCATTTTTCAGTTCGAGGCGCATGCTTACGTGGCTCAGTTTTTCTAAACGCAAATCGGCCTGTTCAGGGCTATAACCCAAAGCCAGCAAAGTTGCCCAGCAGATCATACCATTTTCGATCGAGGCTTTATCCTTGAAAGGCAGCATGCATGCTATTTCGGTATTTTGATAAATGGCCCTCAGGTAACAGTTGCCTTCGATGGGTTCAATGGTTGTAATCTGCAAATCTGCTACCTGCTTGCTGCTCCAGCTAAATTTTTTCTTACCAGGCAAGTCTTTTGCACTTACCTCGGTTACATATTCGGGCGAATAAATGAATAGACCGGCATCTTTAAAAAGTTTCAGCTTTTCGGTGAGCTTTTCTTTTTTAGAGCTGAATCCTTCGGCATGTGCTTCGCCAATATTGGTTAAGATCCCTATTTCAGGCTGAATAATCTCTGCCAGGCGCTGCATTTCGTTCACGGCAGAAATACCAGCCTCAAAAATCCCCAAGGTATGATCGGCCTCCATCTGCCAGACCGAAAGTGGCACACCAATTTGCGAATTATAACTTTTAGGGCTTTTAACGATATTGAAATCGGCAGCCAAAAGCTGATAAAGCCATTCTTTTACTATAGTTTTTCCATTACTTCCGGTAATGCCTATGGTTTTAAACTGAAAGTGTTTTCTATGGTAAATACTCAGTTGCTGTAATGCCTCCAAAACATGATCAACCAGTAAAAAATTGCAATCAGGATATTGATTGATATATTTAGCTTCGCTGATCACAAAATTGCGGATATCCCTGGCATAAGCGTCTTTTATAAATTCATGCCCGTTGCGGTGTGAAGTCAAAGCAAAAAACAAGGAATTTTCAGGTATCAAAACCGAACGGCTATCGATTACCAGGTATTGAATAACAATCTTTCCATCAACTAATTTGGAATCAGCATTTAAAATTTCGGCTATTTTGGCAATGGTATATATTGGGTTTTGCATGTTATTATATTCAGAAAAATACGGTAATCGCTTTTATTTTTACGAATTTCAGTAATTAATTATGAAAAGCAGTAAACAAGAAGCAGTATTATTGGATAAAAAACAAGCTTTGGCCAAAGCCGAAAGTTTTTGCGTGTACCAGGAGCGGTCGCAAAAAGAAGTGCGCTATAAACTGGTAGAATGGGGTATACGTGGCGATGAGCTGGAAGAAATTATTACCGAGCTGATTGTAAACAATTTTTTAAATGAAGAACGTTTTGCAAAAAGCTATGCATCGGGCAAATTTAACATTAAACATTGGGGAAGGGTTAAAATTAAACAGGGTTTAAAATTGAAAGGTGTGCCCGATAAAATTTTGCAAAAGGCAATTTACAGTATAGATGAGGATGATTATTTGCTGAAGATAGAAAGACTGGCGCTAAAAAAAGCAGAAAGCCTGTCTGAAAATGATCCGTTTAAAAGAAAAAATAAGCTGATGAGCTACCTTCAGGCAAAAGGTTTCGAAACTGATTTAATTTTACTTGCACTGAAAGCCAGCAATTTAAATTAAATATTAATTTTTTAACAAGAAATTCCTTGACAGATATATAAATCTGCCTATATTTGCATCACCAAAACGAAACAACAACATCAGTTTTGTTCATGCGAAAGTAGCTCAGTTGGTAGAGCACGACCTTGCCAAGGTCGGGGTCGCGAGTTCGAATCTCGTCTTTCGCTCTAAATGCTTTCTTAACGGAAAGCATTTTATTTAAAAGGTGAACACCTGCTCAGATGGTGGAACTGGTAGACACGCAGGACTTAAAATCCTGTGCCCTCAACAGGCGTGCGGGTTCGATTCCCGCTCTGAGTACAACAAAAAGAATCGAACGAAAAGCCTTGATGAGAATCGAGGCTTTTTTGTTTTACCGTGATTTCTAAAACACAACCTTAACCATATCAGTAATATAAGCCTACATAAAATGTAATCTCGCTAAATCTAGGGTTTCACTAAACAGTTACATAGTCTGATGCCTGAAAGCTGAGGTATCTTAATGTTGTATTATTTCAAGGTCTCAGTTATATCATTCAGAAAATCAAATACAGGAAAGGCATCACCTTGATTGGTAAGTGCAATTATAGTATTGCCGTTTTTTAGGTTTCGCCAAAACAGGCTTCTGAAACCTGCCAATCCGCCCGTATGTTGGACGATTACGTCCCCATCAATTTTTTTAATAAACCATCCTGCTCCATATTTAGAATTGGTGCCATCTTGCAATACGGATGTTTGATATAGTTGTTTGGTGCTTTCTTCTGATAACAATTGATTGGTTCTTAACGCCTTGTCAAGTTTAAAAAGATCTTCCGTAGTAGAATAAATGCCTCCATCCCCTGTCGTTAGCAAGGAATAATCATCCACTTGTTTATCCCTGTTGTACCCGATAGCCCTATTGGCTATAACCGTACCTGACTCGTAAACTGTTGTGTGATGCATCTGCAAAGGGTCGAAAATACTTTTTTTCAAAAATTCGGCATAAGTCATTTTGGAAACCTTTTCAATAATCAATGACAAAATAATGTAGCCTGAATTGCTGTACTGAAATTTTGTTCCGGGTTCAAAGGCCAACCCCTGCTGCCCACGAAGCCAATAAACTACATCGTTATTGGTAAGACCTTCTTTTTTGAGTATATTTTCATAATCTCTTATTCCTGAGGTATGATTTAGCAATTGCTTTATGGTAATATGATGGGCATAAGCAGGAAGGTTTGCAACAAATTTTACAGCCTCATCATTGAATGAAAGCAGCCCTTTTTCTGCCATTAAAGAAACTGCGATGGCTGTTATGGGCTTACTTAATGAAGCAATATAAAACGGTATCTCTTTTTTTAGTACAGCTTTATTATTTAAATCCCGGTAGCCGAAAACGGTATCGATAACGACTTGATTATTTTGAGCGATCAATATGCTTCCATTGAATTTACCGCTTTGGTAATAGTGATCAACGATTTCAACCGGAGTTTGACCTGTAGTTTTACACCCCGTTAGGAAGCATAATATTAAGGAGAAAATAAGATAAAATGGTTTCATACACGTTATGCCGTTAAAATAAGAAAAAAATACGGAGACAAAGCTGTGTATAAACCGAAAAAGAATCGAACGAAAGCCTTAGCTAAGACGCGATATTAACCATATCAGTAATATAAGGCCATATAAACTTAAATGACTTATATGGTAAAAACAGAAAACTAAGCAACCGGGAAAAAGAATAGCTAAGACGCAATATTAACCATATCAGTAATATAAGGTCACATAAACTTAAATGACTTATATGGTATAACAGAAAACTAAGCAACCTGGAAAAAGATACCTAACATTCCTCCCTGACTATGTTTCCTTTTATACTCCCGTTGCATAAGAGGACTAATGAACTAAAATTAAGTGGTTACGTAATCGAATGCTTTAAACTTTTGGAAAACATTGGCGGCACAACCCAGCAAGCCTGCTTTATTGCCCAATTTGGCCGGTACAACTAATGAATGTATAGAAGACACCGGAACGGCCAATGTTTTAATTCTCCGTTCTATTTCCCTGGTGTAAAAAGCCCCGGCTTCACTGATACCTCCGCCAATTACGACTTTTTCGGGACTAAAAATGTTAATAAAACTGGTGATACCTGTAGCCAGGTAATCGAAATGAAGCTCCATTGCTTTTACCGCATACTCTTCTCCTGCCAGGTACTTTTCTATAATATATCTACCATCAACCTCATCAGTTTGGGGTATACCCGGATGAATAAACTGGTAGTGTTTCAATAACGCTGTTACCGAAGCGTAGGCTTCCAGACATCCTTTTATACCACAGGCACAGGCTAAACCATTGTGCTGTATAATAATATGCCCAAGTTCCGTTCCCCTGTTTCTAAATCCACCATATAACTTATTGTCAATCATAACCGCCCCTCCTATTCCTGTACCAACAGTAAGAAAAACCACATCACTACAATCTTTGGCAGCTCCATAGGTCATTTCGCCAAGTCCCATTAAATTGGCATCATTATCCATAATAATATTATAACGGGTTACATCCTGCAAGATTTCGCCAAGGGCCAGTTGCTTAAATCCTGGCAAATTATCTGCACCTGCAATAATTTTATTGTTGTATATCGTACCCGGAAACCCTATTCCAACACCCAGAATAGGTTGTTTAACTTTCGAAGCACAGGTTTGGATCGCCTCCACAATAAGCGCAATAATTGCACCCTGTGTTTTTGCTTTTTTTAGCGGAATTAATGTGGAATATAAAATTTCGCCCTGCTGGTTTACTACACCACATTTAAGCGATGAACCACCAACATCAATTCCAATCGCATAAGATTGGTCTATGTTGGTATTGTTTAAAGTTATCATTTGTTTGAGGTTTGGTCTTAGTTACGCTGGTTTGCCTGCCATTTAACAATTATAAAACAATTATTAACAAATATCAAAGATAGTAAGTCATATACAGGTAGTTTTGAATTGACAGCCTTTACTTTGAGCCAGTGATAAGTTATGCATGACCTCTTATAAAATCCAGATGCAAAAGGGAGAACCGGATATTATTTACTGATTCTCCGATTTAATTTAAACAACTCAGTTATCCCTGGATAAGAATGGTGCTTTAAAACTGATGCCTTTCAGGAAATCATTTAATATTATTTCTGCTTTTTCTTTATCCTCTGCTTTATATTGAAGACTTCCGGATATGCCCTTTGAACCCTTTTTATCGGAAATAAATGCACTGTAATATTCGTCGCCATTCTTTAAACCCATAATCAAAAATCTTGTATTGTTAACTTTGATAATTTCAGCCCTGTCTATGTTCGCTTTTAATCCCAGACCGCTCATTCCTCCCAGCCATTCATTCTTCCTGTCTTCAAGTCCCTTGAAGTTATCCTTGGCCTCGCTGTAATCAGCAAAGGCCAATAGTATACTATCAACCTCATAAAGGTGTTCATATTGCGATATAGCAAAGGTTGATTTAAACCTGTTTTTTGTTTTTGCCGGCAGATTAGCTTTGTTCATCCGCAAGGATTTTTGGGGGAGCTCAATATTGGCTACTTTGCTCAAGAATTCTTCCTCCTGAAACAGGACACAACAGTTTATCAGTGCGGCAACCAGTATTATTTTCATGGTTAAATGATTAATATAATAGCATTGGATGAATATATGTATTATGTATGCGTATTACAATATTACCTGTTAATTATTGCCTTCCAATACACAACAGCGCCATTATTCTGAATAACCACGAAAGTTTATCATCCTCATTTTTAACCAATAATCCGTTTAGCACATTTTTTTATTTTATTTTTTTGCATTGAAAAGTTTAATTTCTATATTTGCAACCCCAAAGGAACACAGCGAATGTGTAAATTTTGCGAAAGTAGCTCAGTTGGTAGAGCACGACCTTGCCAAGGTCGGGGTCGCGAGTTCGAATCTCGTCTTTCGCTCCATAATGCCTTCCTACCAGAAGGCATTTTTAATTAGGAAGACCGGTTGAAACCGGGAAGAACTAATGCTCAGATGGTGGAACTGGTAGACACGCAGGACTTAAAATCCTGTGCCCTCAACAGGCGTGCGGGTTCGATTCCCGCTCTGAGTACTTAAAGAAACGACCGGAATCGGTCGTTTCTTTTTTTATCCCCCCTACCTCATTATTTTCATCATCTTATTTTATAAAACAGGCTTACAGGCCATCCACCCACATTGCTTTGCTGATTAACCCCATTAAGATTAATTATCACATCATTAAGCTTTTACATTACCTTATTGAAAATAATTTATTAAATTGCCTTTATCTAATTAAATCTATCTGAATGAAACACTCAATCTCTTGCATCATCATTGATGATGACCCTACGGCAATTAATATTTTACAAGATCACATTGCGGAAATGCCAAGGTTAAAAATCCACCGCACCTTTACAAAACCGGTAGAAGCCTTAAGCGAAATCAGCGCGGAAAGTAATAAACAGCTGATCTTTTTGGATATCGACATGCCTGCTATTTCTGGTCTACGACTCGCCGATATCCTCAAACCCAAATCACACAATATTATTTTTACCACCTCCCACCCTGAGTTTGCATTGGATGCTTTTAAAGTCAGGGCAAAACACTACCTGTTAAAACCTTTCAATATAGGCGATTTTGCAGAAGTAGTGAATGAGGTACTTTCAGAATACTACGATGCACAAAGTCTTGTAAGAGAAAATGAAGAGGCATTTTTTCTACGCACAAACGGCGAACGTGGCAGGCTTACCAAAGTACTCAAAAAAGATATCATCTATCTTCAGGGTTCAAACAACCATGTGCACATTTACACCCCAACAAATGATTATTCGGTATACATGACCATTAAGGAAATGGAGGAGAAACTCCGGGAAAATGAGCATTTCTACCGCGTTCATAAATCATACATGATTAACACCACTTTTGTTAAGGAAATTAATGGGCACAAAATCGACCTGGGAAAGTACGAAGTGCTCATGACCCCACAATATAAAGAGGCATTTATGAATTATATTGAAAGCCAAACCCTTATCTCAAAACGATTAAGGGATTGACATTTGCATATCCGAATGAGTCGTAAGTGTTGTAATAACAGTCATTGTACTTGTTGTTGGATCACTCTTCTGAAAGCGCAAGCTTGCTGCTTTTTGTGAACGGAAAACAAAAACAGTTTTCCGGGTCGATTTTAAGTCTGTAATTCTTTTCATAGACGAAAATTAGCAGCATCAAAACCGCTAAAAGACCTCATTACGTGAAGCAATTATTGACTGTTGTGAAACCGCATTTTAACCTGAAAACAAAATGAAAAACTGGCTAAAAAATTACCGCTGGCATATTATCGCATGGGCTACCTTCATTCTTTATGAATATGTACTGATCTCATTAATCCTTAAAATAAATGCCTCTGTATTAAACTATTGTATCCACTACATTATCAATATAGCGCTATTCTATATCCATGCCGAACTGGTATTGGGAAAAGGTTTAAAACCACAAAAACCTGTTTATCTGAGTATAATTATATTAACGATATTTGAAATTTGCCTGTATACTGCCACCGCATACCTTACAGACAGGCTTCTTTCAAAAGCCACAATAGTTTCTATTGATAAGCTTACGGTTACAGACTGGAAATTTATGTCTTCAACACTGTGGCGTGGAATCTATTTCTTATTATTCTCAACAGCTTACTATTTTATTAAAAGTTATTTCCACCAGAAACAACGGACAACCAAACTTGAAAAAGAGGCAATTGAAGAGATGTTAAAGCAAAAACAAACAACGCTTGAACTGGCTAATGCCAAAAATGCCTATCTCAAAGCACAGATCAATCCACATTTCTTGTTTAACACTTTAACCTATATATACAACAGCACACATAAAACCGAACCCCGGGCTGCAGAAGCCGTACGGTACCTCTCAAAACTAATGCGTTACGCGCTTGAATGTGAACATGGTCCGGAAATTATGCCTCTGGAAGCCGAAATCCGCCAGGTAGAAAACCTGCTCCAGCTTTGCAGAATAAAACAGCCTGATTTATTTATAGATTTTATTTATGATCAGAAAATCGAATCGACCGAGGTAATTCCATTACTTTTACTTACCCTAACCGAAAACATGGTTAAACATGGAAACCTCAGCCAGTCCGAAGATCCCGGAAAAATTATAGTAAAGTTGGAGAATGACCGCTTTAGCATTCAGACAAGTAACCTGATTAACACCGGCCTCAACGATACAGGTTTCCATACAGGTCTTGAAAATATCAGGCAAAGACTGCTTCATACCTATGCAGGCAGGGCAGAAATCTCTTCCGGACCGAAAGGTAATTATTTTGAAGTGTTAATTATAATCAACTTATAAAAGGTCTGTTAATTTTTATACCACGTTTTAGCACCTGAACGCCAACTCTATATGGATTTTAATTGTCTCTTAATAAGGCTGATTACACATAGCGTATACCTCTTTTTCTCAAAGCTCACCTTCAAAATCAATTGGTAAATTGGATGAACCAATTTGTTGATCAGGTTTTCTCAATTACGAATCTCTTTCCGCGCAATTCAAAGCTTGCAATGGGCTATTTATAGTACGCCAATTACCGTTTTCGAGATGTTAAAACAATTAGCACAAAGTGGGATACCATTAGCGGCTAACCTCGTAAGCAGATGCAAATCAAACGTTTGCGCAGCCTTTTCCATTTTATCTAAATGTAATTATGGATACATTGTATTGACATTTTAAACAGACTCAGATCACTTATACCAGGTTTAAATTGGCGGACTAAACAACAATACAACAAATTATCGTAATCTATTGATAGCTATCTATAAACAAATATTAACTAAAACCTAAACAATGAGAAACAAATTATTACTCTTAACCGCTTTGGCGATTGTAGGTCTTTCGGCCTGTAAAAAAACTGCCGTATTAAAAGAAGAAATTGTAAACGACAAAAACAATATGAGTGGTTCCAGCACACAATCTCTCACTCAAACCAATGTTTTTAATGTTACAGAAAAAATTAGTGCATCAATTGAGAGAGATCGCTTAAAAAACGGATACTATTTAACCGATTTTACTGCAACCGGTTTATACATGGCTCCGGGTGCTACTTTAGATATCACCGTAGAACAAACCACAGGAACCCGCCTGCCAAAATTATTAATCGGTACCTATTCCAGATATGGCACCTGGAACACCCAACCCACATCTGTACAGTTAACAGCTGGCACCAATACCATTAACAATGCTGTTGGAGGCTTATTATGGATCAGGTACACCAATTCTACAACCGGCTCTAGCGCTAAAATAACTTTTAATAGCGGTTATCAATACGCTCCATATTACAAACTTGGCGTAACCACCAATTCAGACTGGATTAATCAATTGCAAACATACACTACTCCCGATGTTGTTTTAGAGGGTACAAACTGCTTTATTGTAGTATCAAGAACTAAGGCCATACAATACCAAACAGAAGATCAGAGTGCTATATTAAACAAAATTACACAGGTTATTGCGCTGGAAGATGATTTGAACGGCTTAGATAACTCCTTGCCTGCACATGCTAAAAATGTGCATACTTATCTTTTAACGCAGCATGAAGATCCGGCCTATTACTTTTTTGCTTACGATTACCGCACGGCTTATATCACCTCAGATGTTAATGCGATTTTAACATTAAGCGCGGTAGGTACCAACGGTTGGGGCTTATGGCACGAACTGGGCCACCAACACCAAATGATGTGGCGTTGGGGTGCCCTGGGTGAGGTTTCGGTAAATCTTTACAGTTTATATGTGCAGCGTACCCTTACCCCTTCTATCAACAGGTTGGTAAACGATGGTGTGTGGCCAAAAGCTTTTACCTATTTAGGAAAACCTGCAGGCACCAAAGACTATAACGGATCAACAAGTTACGCCAATCCTTTAACCGATCTGTTTATCAGGCTCTGCATGTTTCAACAATTAACCCTGGCCTATGGTGATAATTTTTATAGAACCCTGGCAAAGGATATGCGTGTTGAAAATCCAACCTTAGCCAATGATGATGCCAGAATGCGTTATTTCATGCTGAAGGCTTGTAGTATATCGGGTAAAAACTTAAGTACTTTCTTCCAGAAATGGGGATTGAATTTATCTACTTCAACAGCTACAACTCAAATATATGCAGACATTGCAGCATTAGGTTTACCAGCACCAAGCACTGATCCTTCTACCTTGCAAGACAATGTTGCGCCTTTAACCGAATTAAGTAAAACTGGCTGGAGCATAAACGCTTTCAGCTCTGAAGAAACCAGCGGGGAGGGCACTGTAAATGGCAGGGCCGCTACTTTAATTGATGGTAGCTACAGTACGTTCTGGCACTCACGCTGGACTACTTCCGCAACAAGTTATCCGCACCAGGTTGTGATTGATTTAGGATCTTCGAAATCGGCAAACGGATTAAGTTTGGTGCAACGAAGCGGTTTGAGCCGCGCGATTAAAAACTTTCAGGTTTTAACAAGTACCGATAATATAAATTTCATATCGGTAAACAATTATGTAGCTCAAAATGCTGAAGGAGTACAATATTTTGCGTTTGGCAGCACCAAAACATTAAGATACCTAAAGGTTATTATGAACTCTGCACAAGATGGTTTGCAATTTGCATCGCTGGCAGAACTCGGATTATACAACTAACGATTTGATAAAAAGAGGGCCAATATATGGCCCTCTTTTTATTTCCAGCGGTACTCATTGTCTTTTTGATTTATATCCACAATCGAAAAAAAAATGTTATGAGTATAGCGGAAGCAGTATTATAATGATGGGCCTGATAAGCAGACTAACTGCAACCAGATAAATCAGTTCTGACTTACAGGTTGTTTACCTCAAAACCGCGGTAACTAAGCATTTCGGCATTATGCGAAACAGTTAAGCGAAGTTTTAATCTGGCTATAATTTCTCTTGCCTGGGCAATATTTCTATGTATATCGTTTATTCCCCTTATTTCGATGCCACCCGGCATGAGTTTAAATTTGCTGGGCTCAAACTTATCAATAAACTGCTGTAAATCTTTGCTAATCTTAACCTGACTGTTTTGCATAATCAATTATTAATCTTTTGCCACAAAGCAAGATAAAGCGTTTTAAATAATTAGTGGTTTCATATTAACTTATTAAGAAATGTTAACAAAGGGCTTTCTTTAGCTGTAACCACCATTACCAATAATTGATGTAAAAAGGCTCAATCACTCCGGATGACATAAACATGATATTCACTTAACTTTCAGATGACATACCCTTTATAGTTTTGTATTTTAAAGAGTATATATGCATACGTTGAAAAGATTGAACAAACTCAATTATTATTTTTTTACTGCACTATCAGTGCTGCTGCTGGCAATCATTTTTAATTTTAGTTTTTCAAAAACAGACGGCTTTCTTCTCTTTAACCATTTTCATACCCAGTGGCTGGATATTTTCTTTAAGTATATCACGAATCTTGGCGATGGTTTAATGAGTATCCTGGCTGCAATAATCTTGCTTGCTCTAAGCAAAAAGAAAAAAGCCCTTACCGTAGCACTCGCTTATATTTATTCGGGGCTACTTGTTCAGGTTGCCAAAAGAATATTTCATATGCCACGGCCAAAATATTTTTTTGAACAAACTTCATTTCAGTATAATCATTTTGTTGAAGGGGTTAACATGCACGGTCAAAATTCTTTCCCTTCAGGCCATACAGCATCTGCTTTTGCCCTGGCCACAGTATTGGTTTTGGTTTTCAAGAAAAAAGAAATCTCCTTTTATTGTTTATTTTTTGCTTTTTTAATCGGCTATTCACGTATCTACCTGGCACAACATTTTCTTATTGATGTAATTTTTGGTGCAATGGCCGGTATAATTTGTGCCATTTTGAGCTATCATCAGGTATACGACCTTAAACTTTTCAGATCGGCGAAACTTAACAGAAGATATAAACAGCTTAAAATTGCCAATCAGGCTAACCTCATTTAAGTGAAACAAATTCCGGCTAAACTTTGGCTTTTTATCATGGCGATGACTGTGATCAAACTGGTCATAGCCTCAACAACAGCGCTTGGAAACGATGAGGTATATTATTGGACCTATGCTTTAAATCTGCAATGGAACTATTTTGATCATCCCCCATTTGTGGCGTGGCTAATCAGACTCACTACAGCAAATTTGTATATCCACAATGAATTAGCGGTCAGGCTCGGTGCCATCATATCATCTGCAATCGGTGCAATAATCGTATACAAGATAGGTGAATTACTCCGGAATGCGCGCGTGGGCTGGTTTGCCGTTATACTTTATTCTTCATCTTTTTATTGCAGCATCATTGCTGGGACATTTATTTTGCCAGATAGCCCCCAAATGGCTTTTTGGCTGTGGAGCATCTTTTTGCTGCTTAAAATCACCAGATCCGTCCATAAGGGTTTACCCACGCTAGGTCTTTGGTGCTGGTTTGGGGTAGCGGCAGGCCTTTGCATGATGTGTAAAATCCATGGCATTTACTTATGGCTGGGCATGATCATATTCGCCCTGTTTAGCAATAGAAAATTACTGGTACAGAAAGGCATGTATATTTCCATGTTCATTAGTTTGATTATTATATCTCCGTTTATTATCTGGAACATCAAACATCATTTCATTACTTATACCTATCACAGCAACCGGGTCAGCCTTTTCCATGCCGGTATAAATCCCCTGGCTTTTACCAGAGAAATTAGCGGCCAAATATTTTACCACAACCCTATTCTTTTTTTCCTGGCGTGGGCTGCAGTTTTCAGTTTCATTAAAACCAAAAACCTTCTTCTTAAAAGAGAAATACAACTGCTATTATATTGTTCGCTTCCACTTATTACCACGTTGATTTTTCTTTCGATTTTTAGAGATACATTACCACATTGGTCTGGCCCGGCATATACCTGCTTAATATTCCTTTCTGCATTGAAACTGGAATCTTTTACACTATTAAAGGCCAAAGCAATTTTAAATGTTAGTTTACTTTTTTACCTGCTTGTTGCATGTAGCGGCCTCATTGTAATCAATTTTTACAAGGGCACGTTTTCGCAGCATAAGGACCCCATGCATTTGGGAGCGGGCGATCCTACCTTAGACCTATACGGATGGAAAGAGACCGGAAGAGTAGTTGACTCTGTTTACCGCGCAGATAATCCATTATCGGAAAGGAATAAGACAATTAAAACCATTGTGATTACAAAGTGGTTTCCTGCTGCGCACTTAGATTTTTATGTTTGCAGCAAAACTGGTTTACATACCTATGGAATAGGAGAAATATTCGATCTTCACCAATATTATTGGTCTAACCAGTATAAACAGAAGTTAACTATTGGCGACAATGCTTATTACATTGTACCGTCTAATCTTTACGATGAAAACAGTATAAATTTTATCAAATCTCAATTTAAAAATTGTGAAGAACCGATTATTGCCCCTATTTTCAGAAACGGGATGGTTTGCAAAAACATTTTGTTGTTTAAGTTAAATGGTTATAAAAAGTAGTATAATCGCAATTATAAGCGATTAAATATGGTGTACGTAATTGCACTTGAGTTAAAAATGCAATAAATTAGCTTAAAAATAAGGCGATACATTATCCGTTAGTGAACCTCTCTTATAAAAATAAACAATGCCTAAAAACAAAGTATATCCGCTAAGCACGCTGTTCCTGGCAATTTTATTATGCGCCTTTTCTTCAATGGGCCAAATTGTACTTCAGGATAAAAAATATCATGTAGAAACTAAAGTATTTTCGCAAACAGATTCAGGCGCACTGAAATTAGATATTTATTACAGTGGTAAAATAACAGACATTAAGCCAACAGTGCTTTTTGTATTTGGTGGCGGTTTTGTAATGGGGCGCAGAGACAGCAAGTTATATGATCAATACTTTAACACCTTAATAACACACAATTATAAAGTGGTGTCTGTTGATTACAGATTAGGGCTCAAGGGGAAAAAATTTCCTGGTCCGTTTAACACTTCCAACTTAAAAGCAGCAATAGATACCGCTACGAGTGATGTTTTCAGTGCAACGGACTACCTGATCAAAAATGCGAAAGAAATTGGTATAGATACAGCAATGATCATCCTGTCGGGATCAAGTGCGGGCGCTATTACAGCATTACATGCCGATTATAACAAACGTAATGAGACAGTATTATCGGCTAAGCTTCCTCAGCGTTTTCAGTACAAGGGAGTAATTTCTTTTGCGGGCGCAATATTAAGTTATCATGGAGCACCCAAATATACCCTACCGCCAGCACCTACCATGTTTTTCCATGGCACAGCCGACAAGCTTGTACCCTACAACAAAGTAAGATTACTTAACAGGGGCTTTTTTGGCTCTAAGTACCTTGCGCGCACTTTCAAAAAAAAAGGGTACCCTTATTACTTCCAGTATGTGCAAAATATGGGGCACGAAATCGCCGGTTCACCAATGGTTGAAAACCTGCCGGATATTTTGTGGTTTATAGAAAATTACATTATTAAAAAAAAGCGCTACTTTATGGAAGTAGACTTTAAAGATGCCGATAAAAAACCCACTTTCAGTATACCGCCTGCTTTAAAAAAGAGGTAGCTTCTTTACCTTAAAATGAATAGCAAAAAACGCTGTGTTTTCTTAATGGATTAGTTTTCATGTGATCAGGTATCGCCACTCAGTATCCTTTCCATTTCCATCATCATCTGTTCTGCCAAACGTTGTTTAGTTTGCAGTTTCGACAGGTATGCATCTGCAAATGTTACTTCAAGTTCATCCATAAGAAAAGCATATTTCGCCTTAAGTTCAATAAGATCAACCTGGAGCTTCTTGGGAAGATTTTGCATGCGGCAAAGTTAAAAAAGGAAGGCTATATTTTTGATCAGGGCATTATTTTCTTTTTAAAAAATTTGCTAAATAAACAAATCCGTTAAAACAATCTCCTGATTATTTCGTTTATATATTCGATTCCGGCGTGGTTTCCGGAATATTTGTTTGGTTAGTTGATTAGGGATCACTCCCCAAGTGGATCCCTTTTCTTTTATATCTATTTTTTCAGCTTACATCATATCACATTACTTTTTCATCGCCGAAAAGATTTTCAGGCTTATAAGCCATTTTCTTTAATAAGGTACTTCATTTTTTAGTCCTCCCGGGCACCAATTTTCTGCAATACCATGCTTTTCCTTGACAATATTTTCTAAATTCAAACTTTTAAATGAACGGTATAATGGACGAAATAAGATGGGGAATTATAGGCTGTGGAGATGTAACAGAAGTAAAAAGTGGGCCTGCTTTTAATAAGGTAAACCACTCCAGACTTGTTGCGGTAATGCGCCGCGACGGCAGTAAAGCTGCTGATTATGCGAGGCGGCACCAGGTACCCAAATGGTATGATGATGCTACTCAACTGATTAACGACCCTGAGGTAAATGCCATTTACATTGCTACGCCACCCCTACAGCACGAAGCCTACACTATTGAGGCTTTAAAAGCCGGCAAGCCGGTATATGTAGAAAAACCCATGACTTTAGATGCCAAAGCTGCTCAACGTATGGCTGATGCGGCAAACAAATTAAATGTGAAGCTTTGCGTAGCCCATTACCGCCGGGCTCAACCCATGTTCTTAAAAGTTAAAGAACTGCTGGTTGCTCAGGTTATTGGAGATATCCGGCTAGTCAGGTTAAAAATGCTCCAATCGCCGAACCCCGCGCTTATTGCAAAAACAGCCGATAATTGGCGGATTAATCCGGCCATTTCTGGCGGCGGTTTATTCCATGATCTGGCTCCACATCAATTAGACCTCATGACGTATTATTTCGGCGATGTGAAAAACACCATGGGCATTGCCGCCACGCAACAGGAAAATACCGAGGCTGACGACCTGGTGGTGGGTAATATCCTGTTCCAAAACGGAGTTGTTTTCACAGGCAGCTGGTGCTTCTCTGTAGCGCCACAAGATCAGGCAGATCGTTGCGTAATATATGGCTCAAAAGGTCATATCAGTTTTCCGATGTTCGGCAATAGCATTTTGGTTACAACTGACCAGTCAACTGAAGAATATACATTTGAACCCTTACCGCATGTGCAACAACCCATGATTGAAAAGGTAGTTGATTACTTTTTAGGCAAAGGGCAAAATCCATGTAGTGGTGAAGATGCATTGATTACCATGAAAATAATGGATGATTTTACGGGAGAAAAAAATTAAACAATATGAAAACACACATATTTCTTGTCGCTGGTCATTATTAGGCAAGAATTCTTATCTATTGACGATTTTTTTCAATTTTTGTCGCTGAGGATAAGCCACAAAGTGGATAGCAAGGGCCAAAATAGCCAAAGAGATAGCTCCAACAAATACACCCACCGCCATTAACAGCGTTGGGTGTATTTAGAAAATGTTATTATTAAATCAGCCTAAAGTTTGGAAAGCAAAACTTTTACCGAGGCTCTTTTTTGATAGTTGGGATCGAAATGAACATATTTGATTTTACCCGAACGATCGATAATGTAGGTTGCAGGTACGGGTAAGGTGTGCCGGGTATTCCCATTATTATCTTCTAAATTTATCCCATAACCCTTGTATTTGGTAAAGGTAGCTTCGTCCATCACGAAATTAACATTATAGGCTTTCATAATGGCGTCGTCTTTATCCTGAACGATAGAAAAGCCAGCATTTGTTTTTTTGATGGTTTTATCAATGTTTTCTTTTGTTTCGGGCGTAACACCGATAACATAAGCATCTTTTGCAGTTAACAGGCTTAAAGAATCTTGCAGTTCTTTAATATGTTTGTTGCAATATGGGCACCATTGTCCGCGATAAAAAAACAATACCACAGCACGGTGCGCTTTAAGCGCATTTTTCAAACTCACCGTTTTACCATTTTGATCTACACCATTAAACACCGGAGCCTTGTCTCCTTCCTTTAAACCTTGTTGTGCCTTTACCTGAAAGGATAATGCAGCCATTAAGCCGACAAATAGTATAATTTTTTTCATTTTATATTTATTTAACAACAGGGAGGGAAAAGTGAGTTTCCCTCCCTGTTTTTTTACATTTTACTTTTCGACATTTTTCCTTTAGCCATTTTAGATTTTTCCGTTTTGGCTTTTTTTGTCGAATCGGTTTTCATTTTGTCCATTTTTTTCTTCTCCATTTTGTCTTGTTTCATTTTAGACATCTTTTCTTGTAAAGGACTGTTTACCGAAGCAAAGCCTGGTAAAGAAAGGCTGGCCACAACTAAAGCGGCCATAATCAATTTTCCTGCTGATTTTAAAATTTGATTTTTCATGTTTTTTATGCGTTTTGTTTATCCCTTAGTCGAAGCAATAAGTAAATCCTTACAAGAAAAATCAATTTTTATTGATTTCTTTTTCAATCTTCC
Source organism: Sphingobacteriaceae bacterium (assembly GCA_017745075.1). Taxonomy (GTDB): domain Bacteria; phylum Bacteroidota; class Bacteroidia; order Sphingobacteriales; family Sphingobacteriaceae; genus Pedobacter. The sequence continues at coordinate 531,728 of JAGIAD010000001.1, forward strand.
CCGTTAATGTTTTTTTAAAGGCTTCATCCAGTTTAAAATCAGTGTTTTTAAACCCTACAAATACCCTGTTAATCAGTATACTCTGTTGCTGATAAACTTTGCATACCGAACAACCTGCCAGGTGTATACGCAATTGTAGTGTTTCGGCAGTGGTAATTTTTCCGGCAATTCTTTTTTCGATCAAAAAAGTAGCCTGTTTACAGTTATAGATTATATTTTTTAGCGCGCTCGTCATATCAGTTCCAGTTTTTTTGAAGGCAGGCCCTCAGGTTAAGTTTTGTGCGGTGCATAATTACCCAGAAATTAGCTGCAGTGAGTTTAAGTTCGGTACAGATTAGCTCGGAGGCCAGGTCGTCCATGTGTTTCATCGAGAATACCGAGAACCATAATCCTGGAAGTTTGGCTAAACATTCATTTAATATGCTGCCCAGCTCTTTCATCATCAAAGGATTGTCTGCTTCCAAGCCAAATGCTCTCGGGTAGTGTTTTTCAGTCCAGTGCCCTGATTCCGCATCAAAAAAATCCTGCTGTTCATCTTCAGCGTTTATTACCTTCAAGTTAATGGCAGATCGTTTCCGGTAAAAATCGGTAATCTTGTTTTTAAGGATAGCTGTTAACCACGTTTTTTCCTCACTATTCCCCTCAAAACGGTCTAAACGCTGCAATCCAGCCAAAAAGGTATCCTGCACCAGATCTTTGGCTACATCTTCATCTCTTAATCTCGACATGGCAAATCCATAGAGGTAATCGGCATATTTTTCAACCCAGCTAAGTGGGTCTGAGTGAGGGCTTTTGGCCGTAAGGCCTTTGTCCGTTTCGTTTTGCATTTTTTATGTATCTTATATAAATATAGTGCTTAATCAATTAGTCGCGGGAAAAGAAACATCCTTACATTTTTTTATTTTTTTCTGTAAGGGTTGTGCATCGAAAACGACTAAGCCTAAAAAGATGACCATGATCACAAAAATAGCATTACCTCTTTTGGTAATAAGCCTCCTAAGTGTTGCCTTTATTGCAGATAATAAAACTGTATCAAAACCTCAGGCCAGAACAGGTTTTGCAGTAGTAGAACTTTTTACTTCAGAAGGCTGTTCTAGCTGCCCTCCTGCTGATGCATTATTGGCTCAGATCGAAAAAGAAAGCCAAAACAAGCCTGTATACTTATTGGCCTTTCATGTAGATTATTGGGACAGGCTGGGCTGGAAAGATCGTTTTAGCAGTGCAACATTTTCTTCCAGGCAGAACCAATATGCCAATTGGCTTAACCTTAAAACCGTTTACACACCACAGGTTGTGGTAAATGGAAGCAGAGAATTTGTAGGTTCAGAAGAAAACATCTTTCGCAATAGCATTAAAACTGCACTTGCCAAACCTTCATTGGGAGATTTAACTGTTTCAATCAGCAAAACAGGCAAGGGTAACCTCATACTTAATTATAATACTGATCAACCAACCGATGGCTATTCGCTGGCAGTGGCTTTGGTAATTGCAAAAGCAAGCAACCGGGTTTTAAAGGGTGAAAATAAAGGCAGGATTTTAAGCCATGTGCAGGTAGTAAGTCAGTTCGAAACAGTAGTGTTGGGAGGAAAAACCAATGGCTCAGTAAATGTACCAATAAACCAGGTGAACGGGGAACAGCCTACTGAACTGGTTGCCTTTTTGCAAAACAATAAAACGGGTACGATAAGTGCAGCTACAAGGTTAAGCAACCTGTTAGATCATGAGTTAAGTCGTAAATCCGGGCGATAACTTCTTGCGTTTGTATATAAACAATCTCAGCATGAAAGTAATTAAAGAAAAACATTCGCTCTTAATGCGGTGGACACATTGGGTTAATTTTCCGGTTCTGACCGTAATGATCTGGAGCGGGCTGTTTATTTATTGGGCCAACGATGCTTACGGCATTTCTATTTTTGGTTATAGCCTGATTAAATTTTTCCCCGAATGGTTTTACAATTTCTTTCATATTCCACAGCGGCTTGCCGAAGGAATGGCTTTCCACTTCCTTTTTATGTGGTTCTTTTTCATTAATGGCTTGCTATACGTCGTTTACACTATTTTTTCGGGTGCCTGGCGAGAGCTTCTGCCCAATAAAAATTCGTTTAAGGAAGCTTGGCAGGTACTTTTACACGATCTTCATATCCGAAAAACCATTCCCCCACAAAAGAAATACAATGCTGCACAGCGTATTGCCTATACGGCCATTATTTTGATGGGTATCGGCTCGGTGGTAACGGGTTTGGCTATTTACAAACCTGTGCAGTTTTACTGGATCTGCTGGCTATGCGGAGGTTACCATTTTGCCAGAATCCTGCACTTTACCTTAACCATAGGCTATGTCTTTTTCTTTCTAATCCACATTGTTCAGGTAATTCTTGCTGGCTGGAATAATTTCAGAGCTGTAGTAGCCGGATTTGAAGTAGTAGAAGAACAGCAAGCGCTTAAACAAGAACCAATAACTACCGAAAAAACTAAAGATAGCGATGAAAACAGATCATAAAAAGAAGGTTAAGGCTCCTTTAACTGTTGAGCAGAAGATTAAGAGGCGCACCTTTATTTCATTTGGGGTATTCGCAACGCTTGGAACCGGAGCAATTGCAGGCTGGAAATGGCTTTTAGATGCTCCTGAAGAAACACCTGGCATTACCGGGGGCACCCGTGTCCCTTTACGTAAGGCACTGAATAAAACAGAACTCTTTTTTCGCAATTTTTTTAGCAACAATCACCTGGTTAAAACTTACAACAAGGAACGGGCCGTAAAAACGCCAAGGGTAAACAGTTTAATAGGCATCGAAGATGATGAAGATTTCGACATCACAACTTGGAAACTCCATGTAAAACTGAATAGTTTAAATAGCCAATATATTAGCATTGAGGAAATAAAAGCATTGCCTAAAACAGAAATTGTTTACGATTTTAAATGCGTTGAGGGTTGGGACGAAATTCAACATTGGGCAGGTGTAAGACTAAGCGATTTTTTGGCGCATTTTAAACTGGAAGAGCAGGCTAAGAAACAATATATGGGTTTGGAAACGCCAAATAAAGCATATTATGTAGGGCTGGAGAGAGACTGCGTATTTCACCCTCAAACTATTTTGGCTTATGAAATGAATGGAAAACCGATCAGTTTAGAACATGGTGCCCCATTAAGGCTTATTGTACCCGTAAAATATGGCATCAAAAACCTTAAGAGAATTGGCAACATGACGTTTAGTGATAGTAGGCCTAAAGATTATTGGGCGGAGCAAGGTTATGATTATTATTCGGGGTTGTAAATAATTAAAGCCATTATTTTCAAATTCTGGCTTTAAATAGGCTTTTTTTTTGCAAAATCCTTCATTTTAAGGTTTTGTCCGTTGGCGCAGGCACTCATAAAAACAAGTGCAAGTACACATATTTCATAATAGCCGTCAACTTATTTGGCTGGAATAAATTTTAATGCATAAGAGTTTATGCAATATCTTTTGCCTGTTGGTTCCGGTCCGTCATCAAATACATGCCCCAAATGTAAGCCAGTACTGGCTTCTACCACTTCATCCCTCACCATACCCTCTGATTTATCGGTTACGATTTTAATTGCTTTCGGATCTATAGGTTTGAAAAAACTTGGCCATCCCGTTCCTGATTCAAACTTAGTATCTGAAGAAAATAAGGGCTTACCGGTAGCAGCGCTTACATAAATCCCTTTTTTATGATTATTCCAATAGGGGTTTTTATATGGTGTTTCTGTTCCGCTGTTTACCATTATTTCGTAAGCATTGGCAGAAAGGATTTTTTTCCAATAAGTAGCAGGCTTAGCTTCTGGGAATAACTTCGTGTTGGCTTCCATTCCTGCTACTTTTTCAGGAGATTTAACTTGACTACAAGCATTCAGCGTAACAGCTAAAAGTGGTATCATTAATAATTTTAACGTTTTCATATAACATTTAGTCGTATGGTAAGGAAAATCCTTACAAATGCTTAAAAATTAATTGAATACCTACCAGATAAAAGCCAAAAGAATTAAGCTTCTTTTGGTACTTCGGGTTTCTCTTCTTCCTGCCCGGCTTTAAATTCTTTTATGCCTCTTCCCAATCCTTTCATCAATTCAGGGATTTTTTTTCCACCGAACAATAATAAAACAGCAACTCCAACAAGGATCATTTCAGGACCTCCAAACAAGGCAGCGATGGTTGTATTCAACATTTTGTTTTTAATTTATGGATATGTTACACTTACGCATCAACCAAAGCTTTGGTTTTTAATTGCAAAATTAAAAATTTAAAAAAACACCTTAATTTAAAGTAATTTCCAAAGTTGTACGTCTACTCTTAATAACAAACCTAAAAACATTTCATTATGATAGCCGTTTACAAAACAAATGTATCTACTGATAGCGAGTTAAACGTAATCAGCCCATTGCTGAACAGCCGTTTCAAAGAAATTAAGTGGAATATCGATTTATGGGATTCTGATAAAATCCTTAGGGTAGATTCGCCTAGAGATTGGACAAAAGAAATCACTGAGCTCTTTAACAGCATTGGCCTTCGCTGCATTAACCTCGAAATTTTTCATTCAGCACCTTTTTAAGCCTGGCCTTGAAATTTTGGTAGTTATTATTGATCTACTCCTGGTGGTGTCAGATATTACGATCTGACACTGATCATATAATTGAATCGACTGATTAATATAACAACTCGGGGATAATCTGCATTTAGTTTACTTTATCAGTCAGATGGTAACATCTGACTGCACAAAAAGATTCAAAAAAATTCAAGTATTTTACAAATAACACTACTTTAAAGGGTATACCTTTCCATTGCTTTTAACTATTTTGTGATAGATTATCGTTAAATTGCATCATCTATTGCATCAATCCCTAATGAAAGAAATTACCGATATCATAAAGGCATATCAAAAGGCAACAAAAGAAAGAAAAAAAACGGCCCTTGCAACGGTAATTAAAGTAGAGGGTTCTTCTTACCGCAGGCCTGGTGCGAGAATGCTGATTACTGACGACGGTCAGTTAACGGGTGCCATAAGTGGCGGTTGCTTAGAAGGCGACGCCTTACGAAAAGCACTTTCGGCAATAGTACAACGGGAAAACAAGCTCATTACTTACGATACAACCGACGAGGATGATGCCAAACTTGGTGTCCAGCTGGGCTGTAATGGAATTGTGCATATCCTGTTCGAACCCATTATAGAATCGGATGAGCTGAATCCCATTGCTATTTTAACCGCTTTGCAAAGCAAAAGGGAAAGTGCGGTATTGGTAACACTTTTTTCGTTGAAATACAAACAACAATTGGGTACAGGCATGCTTTTTAGAAATAAACCTGTTTTTTCTAAAATCCCGGAATCAATCATTAGTGAAGCAATTAACGATATCAGTAAGGTTTCTGAAAATAAAACTTCGACTTTTAAAAGTTATGGGATCAACGGTCAACAGGTTGATGCCTTTATAGAATTTATCCGTCCCCCTGTTTCACTGATTATTGCTGGTGCAGGCAATGATGCACAGCCACTGGCCGAAATGGCTTATCTTTTAGGCTGGGAAGTAACCGTGGTAGATGGAAGACCTACGCATGCCACAGCTCAGCGTTTTGCAAATGCAATGAGGATTTTGGTAAGCAAACCAGAAAGCGTTTTATCTCAAATTCAGTTAGATGAGCAAACAGCTTTTGTTCTGATGACACATAATTACAATTATGACCTCGAACTGCTTAAATACCTGCTGGATACAAACGCAGCCTATATTGGTACACTAGGGCCAAAGAAAAAGCTGCTCAGGATGTTAGATGAACTGGATTTGGCAACACCACTAAATGAGACCCGTGTGCATGGCCCGGTTGGACTGGATATCGGAGCAGAAACTGCTGAGGAAATTGCCATTTCTATCCTGGCAGAGATTAAATCCGTTTTTACGGGCGCTTCGGCCATGTTCTTAAAAGAGAAGAAAAAACCGATACACGCTTACGAATCAAAAATTATTTAAGCATTGAAAACGGGCATCATCATATTGGCAGCGGGCAGTTCTTCGCGTTTGGGAAGGCCAAAACAGCTTTTGGATTATAAAGGAAAAACACTCCTGCAAACGGTAATAAATGAAGCTTTAGAAACAAATTGCAAACCTGTTATTGTTGTTTTAGGTGCAAATGCCAAAGAAATAGCCAGCCAGCATCCGCATAACCAGATTAGCATCGTTATTAACGAAAGTTGGGAAAATGGGATGGCCTCTAGTATTGTTGCCGGGCTCTCCACCATGATCAAAACTAATAGTGAAATAGATAGTATCATTATCGCTGTGGCTGACCAGGCTTTCATAAAAATGAGTAACTTTAATAACTTAATCGAGAAGCATAAAGAAACAGGTAAAAATATCATTGCCAGTGCTTATGACGAAACGATAGGAACTCCTGTTCTCTTCAAAAAAGATTACTTTGAAGCACTTTTAGCGCTTAAAGGGGCCGAAGGAGCAAAAAAAATATTAAAGCAGTACCCACAGGACCTGGAAACCGTAGTTTTTGAACGCGGAGGAACTGATATTGATACAGAAACAGATTATAATAACTTAATTAGCCAGCAATGATAGCAGATTCTTTTGGAAGAATACACGATTACCTGCGGATATCACTTACCGATAACTGCAATTTTCGCTGCTTTTATTGCATGCCCGAAGAAGAATACGACTTCGCCCCTGCCTCGCGATTAATGCAAACCGACGAAATTATCAGGCTCGCAGAAATTTTTGTCGCCAATGGCGTAAAAAAAATAAGGCTTACCGGTGGTGAACCATTGGTAAGAAAAGATGCAGCCCAGATTATTGCGGCGTTGGGCAAACTTCCGGTTGAACTCGTAATTACCACAAACGGAACCCGCATTGCAGAAATGTTACCCGTATTAAAAGAAGCAGGTATCAGGGCCATTAACATCAGTCTGGATACGTTACAACCTGAGAAATTTTTTATGATTACCCGACGGGATGTTTTCCATCAGGTACGCAGCAATATCGAACTGCTTTTGCAGCATAAAATAAAGGTAAAAATAAATATGGTGGTGATGAAAGGGCTTAATGATAACGAGATCAACGATTTCATCAGCTGGACCAAACACAACCCCATCCAGATCAGGTTTATTGAGTTTATGCCTTTTAGCGGTAACAAATGGACGAGCAATAAAATGTTTTCTTTGGATGAAATACTGACGGTAATAGAAAAAGATTTCACGGTATTACCTGTTAAAGGAGAACCTCATGATACTGCCAAAAGTTTTATGATTCCCGGACATGAGGGTTCGTTCGCCATTATCAGCACCATGACCAATCCTTTTTGCGATACCTGTAACCGTATGCGCCTGACTGCGGATGGAAAATTAAAAAACTGCCTGTTTTCAGACAGCGAAACCGACCTCCTTACCGCATTGCGAAAAAATGAAGATGTGCTTCCACTGATCCAATCGGCCATCTGGAGTAAAAAGAAAGCCTTGGGCGGGCAGTTGGTAAGCGATTTCGAAAAAATTGATGCAACGACCATTCAAAACAGAAGTATGATTACCATTGGAGGATAAAATTTTCATGATCAGCGTTAAAGAAGCAAAACACCTCATTTCTGAACATATAAAAGTATTAAATCCCATTTCAATTGATTTGGCAAAGGCATCGGGCCACATTCTTGCAGCCGATGTTTATGCCAAATACGATATCCCGGCATTCAGGCAATCTGCTATGGATGGTTACGCGCTAAAATTTGCTGATCACGAAAAAGTACTCAGCTTAATTGGAGAAATGGCTGCCGGAACGGCAACCAGCATTACCATCCAAAACGGCGAAACCAGTAGAATATTTACCGGTGCTCCCCTGCCCAAAGGTGCCGATACTGTAGTGATGCAGGAAAAAATTACCAGGACAGGAGAAAAAATCACTTTACAGGATCCTAATTTAAAACCTGGCCTGAATGTACGCGATAAGGGTTCGGAAATTATGGCCGGGGCCCTAGCAATGGAAAAGGGCGATTTTCTGAGTCCTGCCGCTGTTGGCTTTCTTGCCGGTATTGGCATCCATGAGGTTAGCGTTTACCCCATGCCAAAGATCTCGATTATTGTAACGGGCAAAGAATTACAACAACCGGGTGTGCCTCTTGAATTTGGACAGGTTTATGAATCGAATTCCTATTCGCTTTCTGCTGCTTTAAAACTTGAAGGGATTGAACAGGTTGCCATTTATGAAGCTGATGATGATCTCGATATCCTAAAAAACATATTACTAAATGCAACGGCAAACAGCGATGTTGTTCTGTTAACAGGTGGAGTAAGTGTGGGTGATTACGATTTCGTAATAGAAGCAGCTTCACACTGTGGCGTTAAACAGATTTTTCACAAAGTGAAACAGAAACCCGGCAAACCTTTATTTTTTGGAACAAAAGAGCAAAAACTAATATTCGGTCTTCCGGGTAATCCATCTTCTGTGCTCAGCTGCTATTATAATTATGTATTACCCTCTATTAAAGCCTTATCTCATAAGAGCAATAGTGTAATGGAGACGCAGGCTAAGCTTACACATCCTTATTCCAAACCTTCAGGGTTAACACACTTCCTGAAAGGCAAATATGAAAACGGACTGGTTACCCCGCTCAGTGCACAGGAATCTTACCGGTTAAGCTCTTTTGCACAGGCAAATTGCCTCATCTGTCTCGATGAAACGCAAGAACATTTTAAAGAAAACGACATCTTAACCGTAATGATTTTACCCAACTAACCATGCAGGAAAGCTTTATCCTCTTTTATTGTTTACTTTTTATAGTTGCTTTTTTATATGCTTCGGTAGGGCATGGCGGGGCAAGCGGTTACCTTGCACTGATGGCTATTTTTGCCATTTCGCCCGCTATCATGAAGCCTACGGCATTGTTGCTCAATCTGTTTGTTTCTTCCACATCCTTTATCCAGTTTTACAGAGGTGGTCATTTTAAGTGGAAAACCTTTTGGCCTTTTGCACTTGCCTCTATCCCGCTTTCTTTTGTTGGCGGAATGATGGTAATTGAAAATTCCATTTATAAAAAGATCCTGGGCCTGCTTTTGCTTATCCCCGTTATTCGTTTTTTCTTCTTTAAAAATACCGATCCTAAAGATTTCAAACCCTCAAATATTCCTTTATCGCTTACTATTGGTGGTATTATCGGCCTGCTTTCGGGTATGATCGGCATTGGGGGCGGAATTATCCTTTCCCCTGTCCTGCTACTGTTAAAGTGGACGGATCAAAAGCAGACCGCAGCCATCAGTGCAGCATTTATTTTTGTGAATTCGGTTGCCGGTTTAGGCGGCCAGCTGATTAAAGGCTTCGAATTTAACAGCCATATGCTTGCTTATGTCGGAGTAGCTTTTGTTGGCGGCATTTGCGGTGCTTATTTTGGTGCCCTAAAGTTTCCTCAAACCGTTTTAAAAAATGTGCTGGCCTGTGTATTGGCGCTGGCTGCTTATAAACTACTATTTACACATGCATAACATCAAATACCTGATCATTATCGTATTATTTTTAAGTATTACGGCAAATGCCCAGGAGAGCAGGCAATTTACAATTGAAGGGAAGGTTAAAAAGCCATTAACAATCACTTTAAACAATTTAAGTGTTTATAAATCCGTTAACCTGGATAGTATGACTATTTTCAACCATTTGATGCAACGTAAAAGTACGATCAGAAATATTAAAGGTGTGCTTTTGAAAGATATACTGGCCAGGGTAGAAATAGATGCTGCTTCGCCAAAAATACTGAGCGAATATTACCTTGTTTTTACGGCAATTGATAACTACAAGGTGGTGTACTCGTGGAACGAAATTTTTAATTCGCCAACCGGAAACCAGCTCATGGTTTTAAGTAGTTATGATACTGAGCCAGCCAAGACCGGAAAAAGGAATATAGCCGTTATTACACCCAGCGATTTTGCTACAGGAAGAAGATTTATAAAAGGATTGAGTAAAATCAGCATCTTACAGGTAAATTAGCAGCATGGAAATTGAAATAATCAGTTTTGGTCAGATTACCGAATTCATCAACAATCAAAAAATTGAAGTTGATGGCATTGCTGATACCGATGCCTTTAAACAATACATCGAAGATAGGTTTCCGGCATTAAAGGGCATAAAATACAAACTTGCCCTGAATAAAAATATTATTCAACAGAATACCAAAATTGCAAACCAGGCAACAATAGCCATCATGCCACCATTTTCTGGTGGTTAAACAACATATGAGTGCGGAGCGATACAATAGGCAGATTATCCTTAAAGGATTTGGAGAAGAAGCACAGCAAAAGCTTTTAAGGGCAAAAGTGCTGGTAATTGGTGCCGGAGGTTTGGGCTGCCCTGCATTGCAATACCTGGCTGCCGCCGGTATTGGTCATATTGGTATTGTTGATGATGATACCATTTCATTATCCAATTTACACAGGCAAATTCTTTTTACAACCGCTGATATAGGAAAGCTGAAAGTAGAAGTTGCCGGAAAACGCCTCCAGGAAATGAATCCCCAGATCGGGATCATCCGTCACCCCATCCGTTTGCAGAAAAATAATATCCTCGACATTTTATCCAGGTATGATTACATATTGGACGGTACCGACAATTTCGAATCCAGGTACCTGATTAACGATGCCTGTGCACTACTGAATAAACCACTTATATTTGCTGCCGTATCGGGTTTTGAAGGCCAGTTAGCCATATTTAATACTCCAGATCATTCCACTTTAACGCCAGGCACCAATTACCGCGACCTTTTTCCTCTGCCACCCGGTAAAGGCGAGATCCCAAATTGTATAGAAAATGGCATTATCGGCGTACTGCCAGGTATTTTAGGTACTATGGCAGCAGCAGAAACCATAAAACTGGTTGCTAAAATCGGGCAACCGCTCACCAATAAAATATTAAATTATAACCTGCTCACACAAGAGCAATATACCATCAACATCAGCCACGGAGACGGTTATACGCTACCTGAAACTGTTGATGAATTTTTAAATATGGATTATCAGGATACCAGCGAAGCACCACAGGGATATATAGAAATTGATGCCAGCGAACTGGTTAAACTTCAGCAGTTAGAATCGACAATTTTAATCGATGTACGCGAAAGACACGAAGTTCCGGTACTGGATAAACAGGTTTACACCCAGGTGCCCATGTCGGAGTTTGCTACATTCCTAAACAAAGAATTTTATCAAAAACAGGTGGTTTTAATCTGCCAGCATGGCATTAGAAGTGTAGCTGCAGCAGAAGCCCTGCAGGAAAAATACGGCGATGCCAAAAAGATTTACAGCCTGAAGGGTGGTATCGTAAAATGGAGAGATTATTTTCTAAAATCCTAACATGAGCGAAAAAAAGATAAAAAATATATTCGTTAACGGGCCAATTGAGCCAGCTTTTATAGCCGATAGCATTGCAAAACACGGCAGCAAAACCGCTATTGGCGGGCATAGTATTTTTATGGGCCAGGTGAGAAAAGATGAAATTGACGGCAAGTTTGTCGCCGCAATTGAATATACTGCCTACGAAGAAATAGCCCTCGAAAAAATGCATCAGATCAGGGAAGATATTTTCGAAAAATACCCGCTTAACTGCATGCATATCTACCACAGTTTAGGCACGGTTAAAACCGGCGAAATCTGCCTTTTTGTTTTTACCTCATCGGCACACCGTAAGCCGGCAATAGCCGCCTGTAGTGAAGTGGTTGACCGGTTAAAAGCAGAATTACCGATCTGGGGTAAAGAAATATTTGAAGACAAAACCCATCAGTGGAAAGAAAATATTTAATATGGTAAACATCACAAAAAAATCCAGCTCCTTAAGGATTGCCATTGCGAGCGCCACAGTGAAGGTATCGAAGCAGGAAACCATTGATGCTATAGAACAACGCAAAATACCCAAAGGTGATGTGTTTGAATTTGCCCGCGCAGCAGGATTATTTGGTGTAAAAAAAACAAGTGATGTAATTCCCGATTGCCACCCGCTTCCAATTGAATATACGGCCATTACTTACCAGATTGTGGGTTTAAACATCATCATTAATGTTGAAGTACATACCATTTATAAAACAGGTGTAGAAGTTGAAGCGATGCATGGAGCATCTGTTACTGCATTAACTATGTATGATATGTTAAAACCCATCGACAAAGGCGTTGAAATAGAGCATATCAGGTTATTAAAAAAATCGGGAGGAAAATCTGACCTTAAAAACTCGAAATTCCCCGAAATAAAAACTGCAGTTGTGGTCTGCTCTGATTCTGTTTTCGAAAATAAAGCACATGATACTTCTGGCAAATCCATTATTTCACGTTTAGAACAATGGGGAATCAATACAGAGAAATATGAAATTGTTCCTGATGAAATGGATGCCATTAGAAATAAGGCTATTGAATTAAATAAAGCGGGTTTCCAGTTGGTGATTTTTACCGGAGGTACCGGACTTTCGCCGCGCGATGTAACACCTGAGGCTATTGCACCTTTAATTGACAGGAACATAGCAGGACTTATGGAAACGGCCCGCCGTTATGGCCAGGAGCGTATGCCTTATGCCATGCTTTCGCGCGGTGTAGCAGGTTTTATCGGGGAAACACTGGTATTCACCTTCCCGGGATCAAAAAGCGGTGTAGAAGAAAGTTTAGATGCGCTCTTCCCGCAAGTTTTACATTTATTTAAGGTAGTTAAAGGGGAGAAACATTAGTATAATGTTAGTCGGGATTTGTAATCCCGACTGAAGAACCAAGGATTTATAATCCTTAGATACATATAGATCAAATTGCGGATTACAAATCCGCAGAACAAGGGTCAAGATCACAGATCCTAACCAGCACAACAATATTAAATCTAAACAGCAAAAATCTTTTTTGCGATAAAAAATTAAGTCCTATTTTTGCGGCATGTCGTCTAAATATAAGATTTTATACTTTTTCCAAAATTCTGACACCGCTATTTTAGAAATTAAGCGTCTTGGCTTACCCGACAATGCAGATGCAGAAGCAACTTACCACTGGCTTTATTTTGATAAAATAACCGGGTCGTTAATTAAACTATGGTTCAGATCGATGGATTCTTCAACCGAAATTGAAGAACGTTATTTTGAGCAGGGTTACCTTAAATTTAATAAAACAGAGGCTACATATATCGAAAAGCACAATTCTTCACAGCAAAAGCTCAACAATATGGGTAATCGAGCTATTGGAGATGAAATAAGTGCTTTAATAGAAAATTATCTGAAATAATTTAGGCTATTTCTGGCAGTTCGGCTTCCAAACCAACTTTATTTAAAGGATAACGGGTGGCATAAAAATCACGCAGTAAGCGGCAAAAAGCCGGATACCATTCTTGTTTTTGCATGTTTTCTGAAAGTTGTGCGCAGGCAAGCACATCGGCATCTGCCTGATGCATGGCATGAGCAACAAAATTAACCACCTCCCAAATGCCCTCCATCATAAAAAACCGAAAGGCAGATAGGATTGCAGACCATTGCACTTTTTTTGCCTGCAGTAAAAAGAACCTGGATATAGGGCTGCATAAACGTTTAAAAGCCATATAATCTTCTTCCGCACCATCCAAATTTAGAATTCCCTCACGGTAAGGAAGGTTTACAATTTCTGTAGCAATTTTATCACGCCCATGGAAATAAATACTTCCTGCACAGATAGAAGATATCGATATCAGTGCTAAATGGTCATAAATTTCGGGATGCATTTTAAGCTTGCCATTACGTACAAACACCAGTCCGCCTTTTTTGGTATTGCCTGGCTGAATATTCATGGCCGATAAACTTAAAAGCTCAAATTCACCGGCAAAGTTAAGTGCCATTACAAATTGCGCCGCAGCCATAAAAGTGCCCCGATCCGGCAGTTTACTGTTTACTACAGGCTCCTGAATTGAAAAAATAGAAAGTTGCAAAAATATTTAGTTTGTTTGGTTCAGGCCGATTATATCGACAACGGCAAAAATAAAAATCCAATTCAAAAAACAATTGCACAAGTGGAGGGTAAAGAGGGTGAGCGTGGTAATCTGCTAGGAATGAGAAGGAAATTTTTTCAACCTTTTTGTTCCGGATAGGTTATAAATATCAGGGCAAAAAAAAAGCAGGACTAAATCCTGCTCAAAATCTTTTTGGGGAAGAATTAAACAACTCTTACTTTCACTGCATTAAGGCCTTTTTTGCCTTCTTGAACTTCATATTCAACTGTATCATTTTCTCTGATTTCATCAATCAGGCCTGATGCATGCACAAAAATCTCAGATCCGCCTTCTTCTTTAATAAAGCCGAAGCCTTTTTCTGAGTTAAAAAATTTTACTGTTCCGTTTTTCATTATTCTGGATGTTTTTAAATTAAAAACCAAAAATAGGATTAAAACCCAAAAACCAAAATTACTGGCAAACAAAATTACCAATTATGCGCAAAAAGATTTATCACTGTAAAATTACGGCTACCGTTTTACTGTCCAGGGCATTAACCACGAATATTTGATAGCATTAAAAAGATTTTCCTTGCGTAATGGATGAGTACCAATTAATAGGATGCGACCTTAAATTCATTCCGTCGCTCTCTATGTGGTATAAGATAATAGGCATACTGAAATCTACAAAACGCTCTATCTTTCTGGAAAGTTTACCAAGAAAATCCATACTTGATATGCCTTCCTTTAGATGAACGTAAATTACACTTCCTGTTTTAAACTCAAAGCGCTCAACAACTCCTGGCCACTCTGCTTTTATCCTACTGAGGAAAGCTTTGATTTTGGTTTCTTCTTTTAGATTTTCCATAAGCTTATCAGGTTTTTATGAATATATGCTAATTTAAAAAAATATTCTAAATAAGATTAAATGTAACAGGACCTATACAATTTTGGATCAAAAATATCAACACCTCTGCTCTCAACTTGTTTCCAGGCTTAAACGCAAAAAAGATTAATTCGGTATGCCCTGCCGGGATAACGGTGGTTTTACTAAATTTCACCTCTAGCAGAAAGGATCTAACAGCTTATTTAAATAGGGCATAAACATAAAAGGATTCTTTACAATGCCCGAAACAACAAACGACAGAAGAAAAGTAAAAAAGCCCTTCAATCCTGAGAGGGCTTTTTCATAGTCGTCTATCCCTATAAGTAGGAATTCAAAACTAAATAATGGGTTTAATATTTTTAAGGGTTGAATAAACTGAACAAAAAAAAAAATTGCTTTAGTTCAGCCTTCCTTTTTATGCCTTAAAGCGGCTTTAAACGACTAAAACCACCAGTTACTCTACTCCTTTTGCATTTATCGGAATTACATATAGTGATTTTGAAGCGGTAATAAAAAGCTTATTTCTGTGTTTTCCACCGAAACAAATGTTGCCACACCAGCTTTCCGGAACATCAATATGGCCTATCTTTTCTCCGCTTGGTTTATAAATATTCACTCCCCTTCCGGTTACATAAATATTTCCATTGCTATCTAAGGTCATGCCATCTGAGTTTTGGTTAAAGATAAGCTGCCGATCCGACAATTTAGCGTCTGCGCCAATAGTATAACGGTAAGTCTTATTGGCATCCATATCGGCAATGTACAGGAATTTTCCATCTGGTGTACCTACAATACCATTTGGTTTAAGTACATCATCAGCAACCACAATAGCTTCTTTTTTACCTTTAGGAAGGTAATACACTTTTTGTCCCGCGATTTCAGGCGATTTCCTGGTCCAATAATCGCGCTGGTAATATGGATCTGTAAAATAGATACCACCTTTATTATCTAACCAGATATCGTTTGGCCCGTTTACCTTTTTGCCTTCAAAATCGCTGAAAAGTACTTTTATCTTTTTGTTTTTATCGATAGACCAGATCTCGTTATGTTCGTCGGCACAAACAATCAGGTTGCCTTTTTTATCAAAGTATGTACCGTTTGCCCTTCCTGATTTATCCATATACAGGCTCAGTTTGCCATCAATACTGTATTTCCAGATTTTATCATTCGGCTGATCGGTAAAAAAAACGTTTCCCTCTTTATCAACCGATGCACCTTCCGTAAACTTAAACTGTGCAGAAATCAACTTTAAGCTATCCTGCACAAAAAGATCCTGTTCGGCATTTTGTGCAAATGAAGACAAGCTGAAGACAAAAAATGCCAAAAAGAAGAGATATTTTTTCATTTGTATTTTTAATTGCTTGATCAGACCTCGCAGGTTTTTAAAACCTGTGAGGTCTATGCTCGTAAATATATTAACTTACCCGCTTCCCTTTCAATAACATATTCAGTGCATGGTCCAGTGTACCAGCCTTTTGCACTTCGCCTTCGTTTACAAAATAAATTTCATCGGCATTTTCGATGGTATTTAAACGGTGGGCAATAATCACCAATGTGGTTTCTTTCGAAAGTTTATTTAAAATACTACCCAAAAGCTGTTCGGTTATGGTATCGATGTTTGCCGTAGCTTCATCAAGAATCAACAGCTCAGGATTTCTAAGTACCGCACGCATAAAAGCAATCAGTTGTTTTTGGCCTAAACTGATGCTATCAGAACCAGAAGTAACCTGTGTATTTAATCCTTCATCAAATATGGCCAAAAGTGCATTTAAATTGGCTTCTTCGATGATTTTCTCCAGTTGTTCATCACTTACTTCCTTATATTGGCTGTTCCCGTATAAAATATTTTCTTTTACGGTTCCGGTAAATAAAAATGGTTCCTGCAATATAAACCCTATTTTTTGTGTTCGTTCTTCAGCAGAAAGCGACCTGATATCTTTACCATTTAATAAAACGGTTCCTTTTGTAGCGTCGTATAAACGCGAAATCAATGATGCAGTTGTGGTTTTTCCACCTCCGGTTGGCCCAATTAAGGCGTAAGTTTTGCCTTTTTCGAATTTCAAATTAATATTGTGCAGGATTTCTTTACTTTCATCATAAGAAAAATGTACATTTTTAAATTCCAGCAGGGCATCAGAGGTTATGGTTTCATTAGGCTCTATTTGTTTTAAATTGCTCTCAAGGGATAAAATCTGCGAAATCCTGTCCCAACCAGCCATTGCTACCTGAAAACTGGTCCAAAGTGCAGCCAATTGCCTTAACGGGTTATAAAAACTGGTGGTGTAAGCAATATAACTTACCAGTAAACCCAGGCTAAGGTTGCCTGTAGAAATTAAATGAATACCGAACAATAGGGTAATTAACTGTGCTGTACTTGATAGCAAACCATAAACCGGTACAAAAATGTTGTTTGCCAAACCTGCACCAATTGCCGTTTTGTAGTTTTGATTATTCGCCTCGTTAAAACGTTTTCTAAAATAATCTCTGCGGTTAAAAGCAATAATCACTTTAAAATTATTTAGACTTTCCTGAATTTCGGCACTCATACCGCCAACGCTCTTCAGGTTTTTAGCATTCTTTCCTTTTACCCATGGCGATAACGCAACAGTAAAAAGTACAATAACCACAGCGGGTGTCAGTGTAGCCGCCCCTAATTCTATGTTAATGGAAAGCAGGAAAATGCCTGCACCGATCATGGTTACAATGCTGCCGATAAACTGCATTAAGGATTGTGAGAAAAACTGGTTCAGTTTGTCGGTATCGTTATTTACCCTCGAAATCAGATCGCCAGCCTTGTTCTGGTTAAAAAAGGAAACCGGGAGTTCCTGTAGCTTATTAAATATGGCATTACGCAAGGTGTAAAGCATCCGTTGCCCTACTCCGCCCATCAACCTGGTTTGAGTATAACCCGTAGCCATGGCAATCATGTACATCACCAGCAGGATGCCGCCAAAAATAAGCACGCCATGAAATTGTTTGGTACGAATGTAAGTATCTACAGTATGACCGACCAATAACGGTCCCAAAAGCAATAAACCCGAATTGACCAAAATGGCAACCAAGGCCAGCCAAAGGGTTTTACGCTCGGCAGAAATCAGTTTTAGCAGGCTTTTCAGCGCCCTGTAAGTCGATTGCTTTTCCTGCCTGGAGCTAAGCTGGTTAAGATTGTAGTTCATAATTACTGGTGCTCTGTTGTGAATTGTAAATCTGAACATATTCAGGACTGCTTTTTAACAGTTCCTGGTGGGTCCCTTCTGCAATGATTTCTCCCTGCATCAGCAAGATCACTTTATCATAATGTTCAACAGAAGCTATTTTTTGAGTAATGGAAATTAAAGTTAAACCAGGATAATTCTGCTGAATATTCTCCAAAATCTTTTTCTCTGTATTGGTGTCAACGCGGGCAGTAAAATCATCTAGTAATAAGATCTTCGGGTTTACGGACAAGGCTCTCGCCAGCATGATGCGTTGTTTTTGTCCGCCCGAAAGGCTATTCCCCCGTTCGGAAACAGTGGTATTTAACTGATCGGGCAAAGCAGCCACAAAATCTTTCAACTCGGCTGTTGCAATGGCTTTGGCCAGAGATTCATCTGTAACCGTATTACTGAAGGCAATATTCTCCCTGATGCTCATGTTAAACATAATACTATCCTGAAAAACAAAACCAACTTGTTTATGAAAATCTTCCTGTTTATATTGTTTAATCTCTTGTCCGTCGTATAATACAGATCCGGCATCAGCATCTATCAAACCTGTTAAAATATAAAGCAACTGGGTTTTTCCGGCAGCAGTGGGGCCGATAATGGCTGTTTTAGATCCAGCTTTGGCAGAAAAAGATACCGACTTTAAAACTGGTTTTTGTCCAAAACTCAAAGTAATATCTTTCGCTTCCACATCGCCTTTTAAAGAAGTGCTTAACGTTCCGGGATGGTTAATTTCTGCTGCATTAAGTACACTTTCAATCCTTTGGTAAGAGGCTGTGGCCTGTGCAATAACATTGCTCATAAAACCAATTACTAAAATGGGGAATATGATAAGGGTAAGGTAACTGCTAAAAGCAGTAAACTCTCCAAGACTCATGGAATTGGTGATTACGAAATGACCACCCAATACCAAAATACATAACCCGGCTAAATTGGCTGTGAAAACAATGACCGGAATTAAGGCAGCAAACATGCGGAGGATAGATATTCCCAAATCCCTTGCTTTCGCATTGGCATCTAAAAATTTGTGGTACTCCAGCATCTGCGAATTGATTACGCGGATCAGGGCCGAGCCCAAAATACTTTCGCTGATTACCTTATTAAGCCAATCGATTACTTCTCTGCTCTTTTTGAAAAGCACCTTTACCTTGCTTAATACATAAAAAAAAGCACCACCGATAATCGGTACAATAGCGATTACGCAAAGCGCCAGTTTCCAGTTGATCATGAGCAACAGGATGCTTGCCCCGACAATTAAAAATATAGACGAGCAGATGGAAACAATGGCCTGCGAAACAAACATTTTGATCGAATCGGTATCGGCAGTAAGGTTGGTAAGCAATTTAGAGGGATTGGCCTGGATAATATAAGCATGGCTTTGCCTCGAAATCTGATCAGAAAGCCTGGTCCTTAAATCTTTTGCTACACGTTCTGAAGCATAAGTCTGTACCATACTTTGTAAATAGGTAAAAATAAAAACCAATACGATGGCCAGCGAAAACTGGAACAGGATGTGTTTTAGATCGAAGGTATTCTTAGTATAAGAATCGATACCACTGGCAATAATTTTAGGTAAAAGCAAGTTGATACCGTTACTGAGCAGGGCAAAAAGGATCAGCAGAAAAATTAAGCCCTTATAATTTCCAAGTAAACTGAAAATACCCGGATTTTTGGCTTCTTTGGTTTTTTTCATATCAATTGAAGATACCTTAATTTGTAGATCCCAAATTTAGTCCAAAGAAATGATTAATTGAGTAAATTATTGTATGAGAGAATGTAATTTATTCGTAGGCATTTGCTACTCAAACTCAATCATTCTCTCATACAGGCATGCAATTATTTACTCTCTTTCAGAACCATATCAATAGTAATGGCGGTGGCCACAATGGCTACTTTTTGGTTGCTTTCGGCATAACTGGGATCAATGGAAACATTGTATTTATCGGCCGTGGTAAAAATTTCTTTCAAAGCACCAGCCCATTTTTTACTGATTTTGCCCATTTCTACACCGGCATTATTGGTGATGGTAAAATTCCAGGCTTTCCAATCGCCTGATATTTTTGCAATTTCTTCTCCCGTTGCCGGACTCGAAATGGTAAAAGTTGGTTTGAAAAATTTAAACTTTTGTTTAATTATGCCTACTTCTATCCCTTGCGGATCGGTAACCGTAATTTTCGACATCCAAAAGGTCCAGCCTCTTGTAATGGTGGCCTGCAATTGATCGTTAGTATCTGTAATTTCAAGTTTAAAAGGCATCATCCGCTTATCGATTAATAATGTTAAAGCCTTTTGCCAGCCCGAAATACGTTGTTTAATAATCCCGATCTGAGCGCCCTGATCGTTGTAAACTTTGTACTCATTCGCAAATTTTAAAAAGTTCACTTTCTCGTCAATAAAATATTCGTCGCTTAAAAAAAATGGAGGTATCTGCTTATTCATTCTGTTGATATGTTTTTAGATAAGCCGCTAAAATATATATTTTTTTTCATTGGCAGTTCACGTAACTGCTAGGGTTCGTTATTGCGAGAAAGCTTTTCAGTCAAAGAAGCATCGCCCCGGTGCTGTCATTCTGAACATAGTGAAGAATCTTATCAAAAGGAACACCAGCACTACAGAAAACACTTTAAAAAGCCTCTTCCATTCACAATTTAGATCCATCACTACCATTGACATTATTTGGTAACTCATTAATATTTAAAACATTACCTTTCTGCTTACATTTCCGCCCCGCTAGGCCATAGCACAGCATCTCCGTTTCACTTAAATCCGGCCTAACAAATTTTTCGGACTGCACTGTTCTAGCCATGCCACTGGCTTTAGAAGAAAAATTTTCAGCCGGCATTTTTTGTTTCTTTTTAATGCCAAAAAGAAAGAGCCCTTCGGCGGCGGCGAGCCGAGGCAAGACTGCGCCGTAGGGTGAAAAACCCCACTCATATTGATTTTATACAATAAATTATCCTCCAGGATGACAAATAAGCCCAGAAAAACCAATTTGCAGCTAAACATTGCTACCTTTGCAGTAAAAGCCATTGAAGAAAATGGCTAAACCCCAATAAAATGATTGAAATAGGTAAATACAACGAGTTAAGGATTGTAAGTAAAACAGAAGCAGGATTAAACTTAACCGACGGCGATAAACTGGTTATCCTCCCCTACCAATATGTACCAAAAGGCGTAGAAATCGGCGATAATATAAACGTTTTTGTTTTTATACAAAAAGATGGCCGCCTAACCGGAACCACCCAGAAAGCCTATGCCGAAGTTGGCGATTTTGCTTTCTTAAAAGTAGTTTCGGACGGCGATGATGGCGTTTTTATGGATCTGGGGATCGATAAAGACGTGTACGTACCCAACCGCGAACAAAAAAGGCCAATGCAGAAAGGCTATAAGTATGCAGTATACCTTTATTTGGATGAAAATAACGGTCGCTTACTGGCATCTTCTAAATTGTACGATTTTGTGGAAGAAGACGGCTTCGATTTTGAAGAAGGTGATGAAGTAAGCTTGCTGATCACTGAAGAAACAGATCTTGGCTACAATGCCATTATCAATAACACCTACATTGGTTTACTTTACAATAACGAGGTTTTCCATGACGTTCAACCCGGCGAAAGGCGTAAAGGCTGGATCAAGAAAATCCGCGTAGAAGGCAAGATCGATCTAACCCTGCAACCCAGCGGTTATGGTCATATCCTCGATTCGAAAGAGATGGTGTTAAGAGAACTGAAAAAAAGTGGAGGTGTAATTGAACTGGGCGATAAAAGTTCTCCCGAAGATATTTATCACCGTTTCCAGATCAGCAAAAGTGCTTTCAAAAAAACGATCGGATCATTGTACAAAGAACGTTTGATTGTTCTTTCAGACGATTCGATCAGACTAATTACAGACGACGAAGCTGAATGATAATAAAATCAACATCATAAAAATCGTCAATTGCGAGTGGAGTGCAACGCTGTCGAGAACCACGGTTGCTCAGCGAAGCTAAATCTGTCTCTATAGATTTCTCCATTTCGCTGCCGGCAAAACCGGCTGGCTCCAGTCGAAAGGACGATTCTTGTATAGGGTCTGTCAATGGTTGCGGAACCGAAGGATTTAATTCAGGTTAAATTTATCGCTATGAATCTTAACCGCATTTGAAGCCGAAATAATGGCCAGGATCATAATTCCGATCACAATAGCTAAAATAACCTGCAATGTAGAATATACTTTCGTGCCCGAAACAAAAATCTTCGAACCTTTAATCAGGTCGTTACCCACTTTAGATTGTATTTTAATCAAGGCCGATAGCTTGGCCAATGTCTGATCAGCTGCATTTTTACCCATCGACTCATAAACTATTCTTCCTTCAGCACCTGCCAAGTTTAATATTTTAGCTTCCAGGCCCTGTTGAACAAGTAATGCCTTTTTAAATTCATTTAAAAAACTTTTTTCCTGTTTTACCAATAAAGTAAGTTCATATTTATTGATCACAGAATCGATGTTACGGTTATGTTTATTCATTTTCACAAGTGCCGTTGTGCCCTGTGAAATATTGTTTCCAAATACTGCTTCCTGAAGAATCGCATTTTTATGGTATAAATTTTCAGCAATGAAATATAAATCCGTAGCCGGAACAAGCCTATCGTTATACATCGAAATAAACGCTTCATTGATTTTCTCTACACTTTTATCTTCCAAAAAACGGATCAGTAAGGTGCAGCACATGATACATAAAAGTAAGAAAGCAATTTTAAGCTTATTTTTAAGGCTAAAAGCAAATTTCATATATAATTTGGTTAGTAAGTCTGACTATAAAAGCGCAGATAAATAAAATTAAGGCATCGTGATTATCTTATTTTCCTTGTGCACCATATAAAGGCAGGAGAACAAAAAATTGTGCTTTAGTGTCTTCGTGGTGATCTATTAACAATCGGTGTTATCTTTATTCCGGTGTAATCATCCTCTAAAAATAATCCTCCAACGCTGTCTTAGCAAAAAGCTGTGGTGCAAAATTCACTAAATATAACTCTTTTTTCGCACGGGTTACAGCTGTATATAACCAGCGGAGAAAATCCAGGTCAATCATGTCTTCAGTAAGATAACCCTGATCGGCAAAAACGGCATCCCATTGTCCACCCTGTGCCTTATGGCAGGTTACCGCATAAGCAAACTTAATCTGCAGCGCGTTGTAAAAAGGGTCGGCTTTAATGGCCAACATCCGCTGCCTCTTATTTGCTATATGTTCATAATCTTCGTTCAACCCATCAAAAAGTTGCTTGTTCTGCTCATAAGGCAAGTTGGCACTCTCCAAATTCAGGGTATCCAGCATAACCTTGCAAGTGATCTGTCCGGCAGCAGGGAAATCCATAAACTCTAAAGTGGCATCAGCAAAACGGAAGCCATAACGCTCTTCCTCTCCCCTTACGCGGATCACTTTAGCCATATCGCCATTGGCTATAAAAGCGGTATCTTCATTATCAGGTAGCCAGAAATAATTGTTCCGTACTACCATAATCTGATCGCCCCCGGTTAACTCCTCTTCGCGGTATAATAACCTTGCCCTAATCTGCTGGTTATACACATTTGCAGATTTATTGGAACGGCAAACCACCAATGTGTTTTCCATTCCAAATTTTCGGTAGGCGTATTCCAAACCTTCTACCAAACGTGCACCAGGCATATTATAAATATCACTGTAGTTTTTAGTCAGGAATTTAGGCAAGGGATTTTCCGGATTTTTGGCAATCTGGTTCCTGAGCATGGTAGCATTGGCTAAAATGCCCGATTTTTTCCCCTGCCGTACTACTTCTTTCAATTCGACCGACGATACCGTTAAGGCAAATTTATCTTTTAGGTATTGCTCGTTCAATGCCGGGCTATCTATACTCCCCACAGGGGGTAACTGTGCCGTATCACCTACAAAAAGCAGGAAACAGTTTTTAGAATTATACACAAATTCCAGCAGATCTCTCAATATCGAAGAACCCGTTTCATTAAACTCATCGGCAATCATCGAAGACTCATCGATAATGAACAATGTATTTTCGGATAGATTTGGCGCCAGCTGAAACTGCATTTCGGGCGATGCGGCAGAGCGTTTCCTGTAAATCCGTTTATGGATGGTTAATGCTTTCCGGTACGAATACTGGCTCATCACCTTTGCCGCCCTTCCCGTTGGCGCAAGCAATTCGCTGCGCAGGTTAAATTTAGCCAGCACCTTAACCAGGGCCGCTACAGAAGTCGTTTTACCTGTGCCCGCATAACCTTTCAACACAAAACAGCGGTATTCATCTTCCTGTTGGAGAAACACCGACATCCGCTCGCAAAAAAGCAATTGCTCTTTGGTTGGTGTGTGTTCATATGCAGAAGCAATAAGCTGGCTTTTATCCTGGATCATTTAGGGTTAATGGTATAAATTGGTTAACAGGTTAACTGTTTATACGGTTTAGCAGGCAAAGATAGTGCTCTTTTCTAAGTGCTCCTTACCTGAGCAATAAAACAAAGTAACAATTAAGCAATTTAAACTACAGAAGTAATGTTTCAATGCGATGTGCCATTACCATATTTTGCTTTTTGCTGTAGCTGAAAATGGTAAAATGACCATCCTGCGAAGCTACAAACCCAATAGATTGCGGTTGATCGTTCACGAACTGCGCGACAGAAAAATGCCTCGTACCACCCAGCTGACCAGGATATAAAATCTTATCTTCCCCACCAACAATAGGTTCTGAAAAAGCAATCTGCTCTACGGTAGGTTTCCCCTTTGCTCGGCCAATTTTGGCGCCAAAAGCTATCAGATCAAACTCTTCGTTGATAATTGTTGCACCATCAACAGCAGTTAAACCAGCCAAATGTTCTACTTCGCGGCGGACAGCACTCTGCGAGAAAATTTCGCTCTGATTTCCGCTCTGTTTTGCAAGGTTTGATAATCCACAAAATGGAGGTTCTACCAAGTATTGTATCGGGTGGATAATCGATTCCTCCCATTTCGTGTCACCTTTAGGCACAATCAACAAGGCCCCACCCCTGCCATGCGCACGCATAGATACCGAAAACTGGATGAGAATATTGATCGGATCGTTCCAGCTGGCCAAAACGGTTAAATCCAACAGGGCCTGTAAAATCGGCGGACAATCCCTATTGGTACAGCTCCTGTCATCAACAATGCGGATCTGCTCGCCCTTTAATACTGCCACATTGGTAAATTTACCGATACCATAAATCCGGCGGTGTTTAATTACAATTAAGCCAGGTTCAGAAACATCCACCACAAAGCAGAAGTTGGGAATATTTAAGGTGGTACCCCAGATATAAAGTTCACCATCTTCCTCCCAAACTCCAAGGTGTATACCAGACCGTTCTATTCCGGGTGCAATTTTTGTTAAAGTATTGGCATTTAAGGGCAATCTCTTTGCAAAAACCAACGGTTTAGAAGTTTGCGAGGGTTGTAAAAATGCAATCGAAATCCTCGGAGAATGCCCTTCCTCCTTACGCAGGCTGCTCCAAAAAGCAACATCTATAATTGCTTCAATAATTCCCTGGCTAGGTTGAGTAGCCAAATCTATCTCACCCTGTGCAATTGCATTTTTGTGTAGTTTAATAAAATGTTGCTCAATGGTTGCTGCAATGGTGTTTGCTGCTTTATAGGTAGGCCTGTAACTCATGTCCCGAATTTAAGCCGAATATTTGATTTTTGAGCAGGCAAAAGGTTTGATTTTGGTAAAAAAATTGCTTCAATAACCTGTTTATTGCAAAGCACGCAGAGAAATGATTAACCACAAAGGCACAAAGAACACAAAGTTAATTGCATATTTTGAGCAATATGAATTCCCTAAAGTGAACTAAGATATCTCAGGTGGTAAAAAGGTTCATTGGCATTTAGAAAGCAAAATGACTGGGAATTGTTTCCGTGAACTCCGTGTTTCCGTGGCAAACTAAAGCATTAGCGGGCAAAATCATTTTACACACAGATACTTTGGATGCGCTATTAACTACAAACCGCAGAGACAAGATTAACCACAAAGGCACAAAGGGTACAAAGTTAATTGTATATTTTTAGGCAATATAAATGCCCTAAAGTGAACTAAGGTGTCTCAGGTGGTAAAAAGGTTCATTAGCAATTAGAAAGCAAAATGGCTGGGAATTATTTCCGTGAACTCCGTGTTTCCGTGGCAAACCAAAGCATTAGCCAACAAAATCATTTTACACACAGATACTTTGGATGCTTTATTAACCGCAAAACGCACGGAGAAATGATTAACCACAAAGGCGCACAGAACACAAAGTTAATTGTATGCTTTTAGGCAATATGAATTCCCTAAAGTGAACTAAGGTGCCTCAGGTGGTAAAAAGATTCACTGAACAATTAGAAAGCAAAATGGCTAAAAATTGTTTCAGTGAACTCCGTGTTTCCGTGGCAAACCAAAGCATTAGTGGGCAAAATCAAAAAATTAACCTCATTTTACTGTTAATCCTTAAAAAACTCTATTTTTGTTTCAATGAGTAACAATAGTCTCTTATTGGTCGATCCGAACTTTAACCCGGATGCATCTGTAAACTGCCATTTACTGTTAAAAATAACGAATGACAGTTTTTCTTATGCCGTGATAAGTAAGGATACAGAAGAGATTAACGTCATTTTTGATAAACAAGGCTGCTCAGATGTTGAGAAAGACCTCAAACTGGCTTTTGAAACAGATCGTTACCTCTCTTTAAATTATGCTGCAGTTAAAGCAGCAATACATACTTCCAATTTCATTTTTATCCCTGATGAATGGTTTGACGATGAAAATTTAAGCGTTTATGCCCAATACCTTGGTTCGGATGCTAAAATTTACACCAAGCACAACAAATCACTTGGTTTTAATACCATTTTTTGTTTAAATGATGATATTAAGGCAAGTTTGCCACAGGAAACTGATTTGTTTACACAATCAGAACCATTAGTGGCTTTATTTGACCATTTGGCCAACGAATCTTTATTGATCGACTTTACGGCAGTATCATTCAACGTACTGTATACCAAGGATCAAAAGATTGTTTTCCAGAACCATTACGAATCTGAAACCGCTGAAGAATTTAACTACTTCCTGCTGCTGATGATAGAACAACTGGGCTTAAATGACAGCATTCCTGTTTACATCCAGGGCATTATTAATGAAGACGATGAACATTACAACTGTTTGTTAAAATACTTCAATCAGCTTTATTTCTTTTTTCCGGCCGGAAAACAGCATAGTGAATTATTGGCCGATATGCCTAAACATTATTTCAGTGGCCTGCTTGCTTTAGATTTATGCGGATAATTGGCGGCAAATTGAAAGGAATCCGTTTGCAGCCCCCTGCAAACTTACCGGTGCGCCCCACTACGGATATGGCGAAAGAAGCGCTGTTTAACATCCTTAACAATCAATACGATTTTGAAAACTGTACCGTACTCGACTTATTCTGTGGTACCGGAAACCTTACCTTCGAATTTGCCTCTCGCGGTGCAGAGCGTATTTTAGCTGTTGATATGGATTATGGTTGTATTAACTGGGTGAAAAGCACGGCTAAACAGCACCAGTTTGATCAGATTGATGTACGAAAAGGCGATGTTTTTAAATTATTAAAACAAATGACCGGCAGTTACGACCTGATTTTTGCCGACCCGCCATACAATCTGCCGAATATCCCGCAGATTCCGGTGATGGTTAAAGAACAGCAGTTACTTAAACCCGATGGCTTACTGATTGTAGAGCACCAGAGTAACATGAAACTGAATACTCAGCCTGGTTACACCGAAACGAGGAAATATGGAAATTCCTCTTTCAGTTTTTTTGAGTTTAGTTAATTGGTTTATTGGTCATTGGTCATTGGTCATTAGTCATTAGTTCAATGCAGCTGCCGATTGTAGGCCCAGGATGACTTAAGGGCTAATTGCTTATTTTGATGATTGATAATTAACTCATCAGTCCGTTCACGCTAACCTCCAAACGCCCGGCGCTAAACTATTTCTCATTCCGCCATAAAAATCTATATTTGAATCATGAAGATAGCGTTATTTCCAGGCTCATTTGATCCGATAACCATTGCCCACGTAAACATTCTGCAACGTGCCACTCCACTTTTTGATAAAATTGTAGTCGGTATCGGCTTAAACAGTTCCAAACAGAATTTTTTAAGTGCCGAACAACGGTTTCAGATCCTGCAGACTGTTTTTAAAGGCTATCAGAACATTGAAATTCAGACCTACGAAGGCTTAACGGTAGATTTCTGCCGGAAAATCGATGCCAAATACATGGTTCGCGGCATCCGCTCTGCTGCCGATTTCGAATATGAGAGAGCCATTGCACAGATCAATCAAACCATGATGCCAGAAGTAGAAACCATCCTGCTTTTAAGCAAACCCGAATACTCGGCCATCAGCTCAACCATTGTTCGCGATATCTTAAGAAACCAGGGTGATGTAAGCCCATTTGTACCTAAAGAGGCACTTGGCTTTTTATAGTTTTTAATAATGTACAGTCGGGTATTACCACTTGACTGATTAGATATATCTTACGCCACAACTACGCAACTAGTCTTAGCGGCTCGCTAAGACGTAATTATTTCTATACCGAATCAATTTCGTAAAATAAGGCATAATCTAAACTAGACGCTAAGACTAGTAAGGTTAAACCTATAGTATTATCTGTATACATCCTCATCATCTGTGGTTAAATATTATTTTTTAACTTAACCTGTAACGTTTTTAAAAATCTGTTACCTATTGGGTATACAATGAAAGAAACAGAAGACATATTTCTCAACTTGATCAATCAGCACAAAGCCATTATACATAAGATTTCCAAAATGTATATGAAAGATGCCGAAGAACAACGTGATCTGTTTCAGGAAATTGTACTGCAATTATGGAAAGCATACCCTGGTTTTAAAGGAAACAGCAAGTTTACCACGTGGATGTACCGGGTGTGTTTAAATACGGCCTTAATCTATTTCAAAAAAGACAATAGAAAACCCGATAAAGCACTTCTGGACGAGAACATCGATGTAATAGATGTAAACGAAAATGAAGGAAAAGAAGAAAAACTAACCTATTTATACGCTGCTGTTCAAGAATTAAACGCAATAGAAAAAGCATTGGTCTTCCTCTTCCTCGAAAACCAATCACATCGGGAAATTGCCGAAAACCTGGGAATAAGTGAAATTAATGCACGTGTAAAGCTTAACAGAACAAAAGAAAAATTACAGTTCATCATAAAGAAAAACGGTTATGAATTTTGACGATTTAAAAAATGAATGGAATGCTGAAACTCCGGAGGGTAGCAACATTTCTACCAATATGCTTAAAATAAAACAGGCACACACTCCCATCGATAAAATAAGAGCCAAAATGAAACATGAATTCTTCTACCAGCTATTTTTTCTGGCACTTATGACTTTTATTCCCTATCTGGCAGATTTTTCTTCAACGGTTAATCAGGTGTACCTGATGACTTATGCCATTACCTGCGGTTTTACGGCATATTATTTCTTCAAGTTTTATGTATTTTATAAAAACTCTTACGATTTGAGCATGGACACCCGTAAAAATATCCTCTGGTTTTATTACGAAATGAAATTGAACATAGAACTATATAAAGCCTTAACCTACATTGTAGCCTTTATTGTGGTTGGATTTATGTCGGCTTATCTCTTTATCGAAAAAGCCTCTGTTTTCACAAAGATTTTAACTAAGCTATCGCCTGTATACATCTTATTAAACTGTTTTATCACCATTCTGATTATTGGAGCCATCACCGAACTTTGGGCCTGGTTTTATTATGGAAAGTATTTAAAGCAGGTAAAAAAAGTGGTTGATGAACTGGATTATGAGTAATATGCAAGTCTATATTATAAATTACAAATGTCATTCTGAGCCTGTCGAAGGACTTACTTAAATATCTTGGAGGCGTTTCGACAAGCTCAACGTGACAAACTCAATGGGATTTTGTGCAGTTAGATGTCATCATCTGACAGTTAAAGACATTAAAATTCCATCTATAAATTGTTCCGGTCTGTGTCAGATAGAAATATCTGACACCACAGGATATCTGTGGTAAAAAGATGCGGAACAAATTCAGCATGACGGGAGCGATAAGAGAATCTACAGAATCCCGCCAGCCCTCAACACATCCATAATAGACGGAAATGTATTTTTAACCACCGGCGAAATGTGATTTTTATCCAGCCAAACCGCTTCATCAATGCCTTCTTCCTTTTGAGGAACTAATTTAGGTTCACCTTTAACCTTCATTTTGTACCAATTGGTTTTTTTGATCACCATTTTGGTACCTATTGGATACACATGATAGGTTTTACAAAGCTTTTCTTCCCGTTTAAATACCCTGATTCCACATTCTTCCTCTACCTCACGAACAGCGGCTTCCTTCATTTTCTCCCCATCTTCAAGCTTTCCTTTGGGTAAATCCCATTTTTTATTCCTGAAAATAAACAGGTAGTTGCCCTTCGCACTTTCTACCAAACCGCCCGCAGCTTTAATAATGGTACAGTCTTTCTTTAATTTCTGAAAGGTTTCTTTCGGATTTTTTGTCAAGAAAATATAACTCTTTTTAGACCCGTTTTTTAATTTTTTATAAAACGTTTGCAGATTAAAATCCTGAAATTCAAGCTGCTGTATTTTCTCTTTCTGTTCTGGTAAAAAATCAGAAATAAACAGGGTGTTATTGTTAATATAAATTCTATAATTCCTTGGCATATAGTTTTAAAACATATTTAAATGAAGCGCAAATAGCCGTTCCGGTAAAATTACTCCTTCTCCTGTAACCCTTTAAAAGGATATTTTAACTTGGGCAAAATATACATTTGCTTTCCCTAAAGTAGAAAAATTGTTGGGTTATTTGTAAGATATAAAAAAAGGTTACAACAATTAATGTTGTAACCTTATCTAAATTAACGCTCTCAATCAAAGATTGATGCAAGGCTCTCACCCCTTGCTTGATACAAATATATAATAATTTATTAAACTGGTAAAAAAATGAAAAAAATATTTTTGTCGTTTAAATACCCGTTTTTAAACGGCTAAAAGATGAGAGGTTGTATTTACCGGAAAAAATATTCTCTATGAAAACTGCTGAATACACTAGATTGTGAAAAAAATAGTTTAATTGTAATAATGGAACGTTTGAACGGAAAACAGTTTTATATTTCCTTCAAGGAGAAATATTTTTCATAATTTTAGTTTTTTAATCCACTATGCCCATACCTTCATTATCAGAAAAAGATCTGGAAGCATACCGAAATGATCTTTCTGACCCGGAAAAATCAACAGGTGAACTCTTCGTCAAATTAAATGGGCTATATGAGCGTTTTGCCGGTAACGAACAGCTTTTAGCAGATTTCGAATACGTTTCGGCACTTAACAGCCTAGAAAACACTTACGCTTCAAAAAAAGAGCATTTCAATAAAGAAATTACCGAGCTTAAAAGGCAGTTTAAACAATTGGATAACCGGATTGTAGCTGCAGAACAAAAGCTTAGGCATGGTATCCCGGAAGATCTGTTGGTAATGGATAAAATTATTGCCGAACAGGAATCTATAGTAGAAGACCAGGAAAAGCTGAACAATGCCGAAACGCAGATTGTAGAACAGGTACGCAAAATCGATATCGAACACGGTAAAGCGCTTCAAAAATTAGAACAACAGCAACATAACAGGGAAATTCCTTTTAAGAGCAAATTTTCTGCTTTTAGCGAACAGATCAAAAAAGCTGAAAAAGAAATTGCTTTAAAAGTTACCGGTTTTTCGCTCATTGCAATTATTGGTATCCCTTTAATTATAGATCTATTTTTTGGAACAATTGGTTTCCCCGCCTTCGCCAAGAGGACCAATAACATCATCTTCAACCATTACTTTTTTCTGATCACCTTGATATTGATCGAGTTATTCCTTGCTGATAAAATCAGAAAAAGGATTTCACGGATGTTATCCATATCTTATCTTAAAGATTCGCTCAATACATTGAATAACCTGTTAACTGAAAATGAAAAGCAGGTAGCGAAAGTAGAGTCAGAACATCACATCCCTCTGGCCGAATTTGTAAAGAAAAACGCGCACGTTTTAGATTATTAAGGCACTTTTTGAATAAGAAAGGGATTTAGAAATAGTATTTCTAAATCCCTGTAATTTTTGATAGGATCTGAACTACAGTGTAGCCATATCAATCACAAACCTGTAACGAACATCGCCTTTTTCCATACGTTCGTAGGCATGGTGAATATCTTTTATATCAATTAGTTCGATATCAGATACAATGTTGTTTTCTGCACAGAAATCAAGCATTTCCTGAGTTTCGGCAATACCTCCAATACCCGATCCGGCCAAACTTTTTCTGCCGCCCAATAAACTGAAAGCTGCAATTTCTGCCGGTTTAGGAGGAACACCTACGCAAATGTGTACGCCATTTGTTCTCAATAAAGAAAGGTACATGTTAAAATCATGTTCTGCAGATACCGTATCTAATATAAAATCGAATGTACCCCTTGCCGCTTTAACCTGCTCAGGATCGGTAGTCACCACAAAATGATGAGCGCCCAGTTTTCTGGCATCTTCTTCTTTCTTTGGCGAAGTACTTAATACCGTTACTTCAGCGCCAAAAGCTACACCGAATTTTACTGCCATATGGCCCAAACCACCTAAGCCCAATACAGCCAGTTTATGTCCTTTTCCTACTTTCCAGTGTTTTAAGGGAGAATAAGTGGTAATACCTGCACATAAAAGAGGTGCTACAGCAGCAAGATTTAATTTTTCTGGTACATGAAGCACAAACTCTTCTCTTACCACAATTGTATTCGAATATCCACCATAAGTAGGTGTTTTACCATCTCTTTCTAAATCATTGTATGTTTGGGTATTTCCTTCTAAACAATATTGTTCAAGTCCCTGCTTACAATTTTCGCAAACCTGACAAGAATCGACCATACAACCTGTACCAGCAAGATCGCCCACCTTAAATTTCTTAACGTGGTCTCCAACCTTTACTACCCTGCCTACAATTTCATGCCCCGGAACCATTGGAAATATTCCCGGAAACCAATCGTTTTTAATCTGGTGCAGATCTGAGTGGCAAACCCCACAGAAAAGTATTTCGAACTGCACATCATGAGGTCCCACTTCCCTACGCTCAAAATTCCAGGGTGCTAAATCCGTTTCGGCATTTTGTGCCGCATATCCTTTTGTTGCTATCATAAAAATTTAAAATTAATTAAACCATAGCAAATGTAAACAGCAGTTTAATAAGAACAATTACGCAAATCAAATAAATCATTGCAAAATTCAAACATTCAGTTACAACATCAATCCCTTTAACTGGGCGTAC
This sequence comes from Sphingobacteriaceae bacterium, assembly GCA_017745075.1. Taxonomy (GTDB): domain Bacteria; phylum Bacteroidota; class Bacteroidia; order Sphingobacteriales; family Sphingobacteriaceae; genus Pedobacter. The sequence continues at coordinate 565,053 of JAGIAD010000001.1, forward strand.
TGCAGAAGCATAATTGTTTTGCCATCTTTTATTTCTCCCGTTGTTATCATTTCCAATGCCTTTTCGAACGGCAATTCCAGTACTTCTATGTCTTCATTTTCTTCCTGCAATCCCCCGCCCTCATGCAGTTTCATATCGTGTGAATATGCTGCCACAAAAAAGTATAAGCGCTCAGTAACCGAGCCTGGCGACATATAAGCCTCGAAAACTTTTTCTACCTGGGCAATTCTAAATCCGGTTTCTTCTTCAGTTTCTCTTCTGATGCAATCTTCAGCATTATCCTCATCTAATAGTCCGGCACAGCACTCAATCAGGTAACCTGTATCATTTCCATTAATAAATGTAGGCATTCTGAACTGGCGGGTAAGTACAACCTTTTTAGCTTGTTTATTGTACAGTAAAATTGTAGCGCCATTACCCCTATCGTAAGCTTCGCGCGCTAAAATAGATTTAACACCATTATTCCCGGTCATCTCGAAACTTACTTTTTTGAGGGTGTACCAGTTATCGGATAGAATTTCTGTTTTCAGGATATTAATATTCTTCATAAATGATTATTTTTGATTTTTTATGATTAATTTTGATCGAATTAAATCATTATATATGACATTTCAAAAAAGAGCACATAAAATCCTTGAACTTTTAGAGGAGTTTGGCGAAGTTGAAATCAGGCAATTAGCAACCAAAATTGATGTATCTGAAGTTACCGTAAGAAGAGACCTGACCGCTATGGCTGCCAGCGGACTCCTCTACCGTACACATGGTGGGGCAATGAAAATAAGTGAAGTTATTAAGCCAGTTTCATTTGTCAATAAAGCGGCCAGCAATATTAAAGCAAAAGATGCGATTTGCAAAAGGGCTGCAGAAGATGTTATTGATGGAGATGTGATATTTATCGATTGCGGAAGCACGGCCTTCAGGTTATGCCAGTTTATCAAAAACAAAAAAATAAAGGTGATTACCAATTCACTGCCTGTAGTGAATGAACTGCTTGATAGTGCGGTAACCATCAACCTTATTGGAGGCGAAGTTGATGTAACCAGGCAAGCTGTTCATGGAATTACGGCGTACGAACATATCGCCAAATACCGTGCTTCGAAAGCTTTTTTAGGTGTAGATGGCATCACTGTCGAGGGATTATATGCCGGCAGTGAGCATGAGGCCTCAAATACTTTGGCTATGGCATTGCAAAGCGATTGCGTTTATATGCTTTGCGATGCCAGCAAAGTAGGAAAAACATCTTACTTAAGGTTTAATGATTTATCGCTCGTGAATATTTTAGTTACCAATTATAATAACCCTGATGTAACTGAATTTAGAACAAAAGGGATATCCGTGCTTTCGGTAACTGTTTAAGATTACGAAAGATTTTTATCAGGAGAACAACCCGTGTGTAATTTCTTCAACGGCATCATCAGCATAGAAAAAGATGGTCAGACAGCTGGGAGCTTGTGTAATGGCTAGAATATCTTCACGTTTAATGTGGTTTTCGTTAATAAAGCGGGTAAGGCGCTCATGCGAACTGAAGTAGTCTGATTTTAAAATGATCATAATTTTAAGATTTTGATTAAGACTACAAGGCCCAAATAATGTTACAACATTTAAGCGGGTTAAAGGTAGTTTAAAGCTCAGGCAAATACTTTTGCAAGCATCATCTTCTTTCATAAAATGGCGAATTGTTTCTGATGTTCTTTCTTTTTCAAATGCAGCTAAACATTTGCCTAATCTTGCAGTTACTTCATATAATTTTTGTTTATTCCATAGTAATTTTCTTATTTCCGGCTCCAAAATATTCCTGGTTTGGCAAACTATAGTCAGAAGTAAAATGGTCAGTAAAATTTTGTTTGTTTTCATAATATATCGTTTTATTATGATCAAAATTACTGCTGCTAAGGATGCTAAAATAGGATGAATCGGAACTGAATTTAGCTTCTTTAATTATTTTATTCGCCTGTAATACAGTTGTTTATAAAAAATATTTTGTAATAAATTAAAAAGAAAAAATCGTCATCCCGACCGAAGCTTAATCCCGAACTTTCAGGAGAAAAATCTACCTGAACAGATTTAGCTTCGCCGAGCACTACGTGGTTCTAACCTCCGTTTCGCCCGACCCGAAATGACGATTCTTTGTATGATTGAGCAACTAGGCGGTCAGATCTGCTTCAGCTCCAAAAGCATGGTCGATCAGAATTTTCCATACCCCATCTTCTCCTTGCTTCATCAGTTCAATGCCTTTTGCCTTTACTTTCACTTCATCCCCGTCAGTGATATTCCACTCTGATCTTCCCACTGCAAAGTTTCCGGTTTGCAGGCAGTAAACGGTCTTAATTTCCATCTTTCCTTTAATGGCCAGGATCGCTTTAACTGCTTCTTCAAATTCCTTTCGTCCGGATACAGGTTTTCCAGGTTCAGGAACAATGATGCCTGATGTGTCGTACATACTAAGAACTGTGGCCAGATCGCCAGTATTAAATGCGGCAGCTAATGCCGAGTGGGCATCTTCTGCCCTTTTTGGTAAATTCATATCGATTTTGATTAATGTTTAAGAAAAAATGCTTGAAAATTCTTGCTCTGCTAATATTTTACGGATAAGTACACCCGCATAATCATATACTTTATTAAAAAGAAAGCCTCCCATACTGATCCGCTTAACGCCCAGCAATTCCAGTTCTTTAAAACCCGGGAGATCGGGCATACACATTACGTTAACCGGTAAAGAAGTGGATTGAACTACCGCTTTAATATCATCGCGCTTAGTAATACAAGGCACAAAAATGCCATCGGCGCCTGCTTCCTGGTAAAGTTTTATCCGTTTTAGGGTTTCTTCCAATGCATCGGGCAGTCCCAACAGAAAAGCATCAGTACGGATGTTAAGGAAAATGTTCAATCTTTTCAGCCTGATGTGTCCCGCTACTGCTGCAACAGTCTCCGCAAAAGAAGCAGCCGGCGTTAAACTTCTCTTTTCACCGGGTACGGTATCTTCGAGGTTTATGCCTATTGCACCATGATCGTGCAGTTTTTCGATGTTTTTCAAAATACCATCCAAATTGCGGCTGTACCCCGCTTCCATATCAACCGTCAGTGGAAGATCAACCACCTCGGTAATGCGTTTACTGATGCGGAGCAGGTCTTCAAAAGGCAGATTTTCCCCATCTGGATAGCCAAGGGCATTAGAAATGGCCTGACTGGATATACCGATTGCCCTAAAGCCTGCTGATTGAAAAGTTTCGGCGCTTTTTACATCCCATACATTCCCTATTAAAAGCGGACTGCTGTTCTTGTGCAGGTGTTTAAATGTTTCAAAAGAATTCATACTATATCTTGTTTTAATTGATTACAAATCAAAGATATAGCACTAAAAAAGCATCGGATTGTACAAATCCGAACAGATTAAAAATTATGGAAAAAGCAATTGATTTACCGGAGTAAGGTTATCCAGATAACTCGAAGGGGTAAGCCCGGTGAAAGATTTAAAATCCCTGATAAAGTGTGATTGATCAAAATACCCGCAGGCATAAGCTATGGCGGTAAAGGGCTGATCATTTTTAGAGATCATTTTTAAACTCTGCTGAAAACGGTTGATCTTATCGTACGATTTTGGCGAAAGCCCGGTATGCTGCTGTAACAGCCGCTGCAGATAACGCGTAGTAATATTGTGCCTTGATGCAATATTGGTGATATTACTAACCGATGCATCTTTTAAAATACTATTTAAGATATCAGCTACTTTAGTAATGTGGAAGGATTTTTTTTCGTGGCTGATTAATTTTTTTAAAAGGAATGCTTCTAACAGATCGATCCTGTTCTGCTCGCCTTCGGTTTCTAATAATTTTTGATGGATAGTATTTGCATGGCTTCCTATTACATCCTGCAGATCGGTAATACAATCGTTAAAAAGCCCCATCTGCTCGTTAAAAAAATATGATGCAGAATGTGTGTAAAATTTGATGCCCAACATAGAGTGTTTACCTGTCGATCTAATAGACAAAGGTTTGGTAATCTGTCCCCAGAGCTCAACTTTCGGGGTCTTCTTAAAACCATCCTCCACAAAAGATTCCCAACTTCCATTGCCAAGGTTAAATATTACCTCCATATCGCCGCTGGGAAACACCACATCTTCAAAAACAGAATCAACATCCGATTTAAAAATGTAGTAATGCCTGATATAAGGTTTTAAAATATCTGAAGGTGCAAACTGTTTAAATTCCATATCCTTATTCATTACAAGATCGTAAATTTAGGGCAATACTAAATAGCAGAATTGTAAAAATCGGAACAAAACCGCATTCATCATTTGCATAGTGTTTATGGCTGTAAGCCTGTTATATTTTAAAACCTTTTTAATCCTGCTGATTCTTTATTGCGCTGATTTACAGGAAGTGGCAAGAAATTGCTTTTAGCATCCATCAAAATTTCCGATATTTGTAGTATTGAAATGTCGAATTCAAATCCCGATTCTTACATTTTCTTTTCCCCAATACAAAACAAAGGGGCTTAATAAACGTTATGACAAACACAAATAAATCTGTAATTTTGAGCCATGTATAATAAAAGTGATATTGAATTAAAGGTAGCGGAATTTTTATTACAGATAAAAGCAATTAAATTACAGCCAAACAATCCCTTTACTTGGGCCTCAGGCTGGAAATCGCCGATTTATTGCGACAATAGAATTACCCTTTCCCACCCTCAGGTTAGAACTTACATCCGTCAGAAACTGGCACAGGCTATCCAGGAAGAATTTGGTTCGGTAGATGTTATTGCCGGAGTGGCAACTGCTGGCATCCCTCAAGGTGTTTTGGTAGCTCAGGAACTGGGTTTGCCTTTTATTTACGTAAGGGCTAAAGCAAAAGAACACGGCACAGGTAGCTTAATAGAGGGAGAAGTAGTTGAAGGACAAAGGGTTGTAGTCATCGAAGATTTAATTTCAACCGGAAAAAGCAGTTTACAGGCTGTTGAAGCGCTAAGAGCTGCAGGTTTATCAGTAGCAGGTTTAGCTGCAATTTTCACCTATGGTTTCGAAAAAGCAGACGAAAATTTTGCCGCTGCAAAATGCCGTTACCTCACCTTATCAAATTATGGCGCCTTAATCGATTATGCTGCCGAGCACAGCATTATTGCTAAAAGTGATATGGAATTATTGAGCAAATGGCGTTTAAACCCTTCAGAATGGGGACAAGGACAGGTTTTGAGTTCAGAGTCTTAAGGTCCGGAGTAAAACAAATCTATACAAATATATAATGACTGTTATCGAGAGCACAGTAGAAGTTAATAAACCGGTTACTGAGGTTTATGCTTTTCTAACCAATATGAACAATCATCAGCAACTGATGCCAGAAAATATTTACAACTGGGAATCAACAGAAGATGATGCACGTTTTACTATCCAGAATATGGCAAAATTGGCCATTAAAATTTCTAACCGTGTTGAAAACCAGGAAATAACAGCAATTCCGAGTGAAAAAGCACCTTTTGATGTAGAATTAAAATGGACAGTTACAGATAACGGAAATGGAACAACCACTGCTAAACACATCATTTCAGCAGATTTGAATATGATGATGAAAATGTTGGCATCGGGTCCTTTACAGAAACTGGCCGATCACCAAACCGAAAAGCTGAAAGAGATTTTAGGTTAAAAAAAATTCAAAGATTTAAGTGATCACACCAACTGCAGTGATTGCACAGATAAATGAGACGAATTAAAATTCGTCTTTTTTTATGCGTAAAAATTCTATTGCGTTCTTACAACAGCACATTATTTTAATATCTTAGTTTTATAACCTTTAAACTATGAACCTCAGATTTCTTCAGGTAACTACTTTATTTTTTGCGCTTGCTCCTCTTTCCAAAACGTCTGCTCAATCACTTACCGCTTTAAAAACCGAATATTTAGTTAACCCAATCGGCTTAGATAATCCTAACCCGCGTTTTACCTGGCAAATGAACGATAGCAGCCAAGGTGCCAAACAAACAGCCTACCGCATTCTTTTAGATACCGATTCGGCCTCGCTTATTAAAGCCAATGCAAAACTTTGGAATACGGGCTGGGTTAAATCAGATAATAATCTGGTTATTTATTCGGGTCATTCACTAAAACCTTTTATTAAATATTTCTGGAGGGTAGATATTGCTGATGGACGGCAAAAGAAATCAAATAAGATATATATCGCCAGCTTTGAAACAGGCATGATGAAAATGCAAAACTGGCAGGGCGCCTGGATTTCGGATACCGAGAATACCCAGCTTAAACCTGCCCCCTATTTCAGAAAGACTTTTACCGCAAATAAAAAAATCAGGTCGGCCAGGGCCTACATCGCCGCCGCTGGCTTGTACGAACTCTCTATCAACGGCAAAAAAATTGGCAATCACCGAATGGACCCGATGTACACTCGTTTTGATAGACGAACATTATACGTTACTTACGATGTAACCAATGCCATCAGTCAAGGCAAAAATGCTATTGGCGTATTGCTGGGCAATGGTTGGTACAACCACCAATCTACTGCCGTTTGGTATTTCGACCGCGCACCATGGCGCAACAGGCCAGCTTTTTGCCTCGATATACGTATCACTTATGAAGATGGCACAACGGAAACCATTAAATCGGGAAAAGAATGGAAAACAGCTTTAAGTCCGATTATTTTTAATAGTATTTATACTGCCGAACATTACGATGCCCGCCTAGAAAAAGCAGGTTGGAACATGCCAAATTTCGATGATACAGATTGGAAAAATGTGATCTACCGTTCCGCACCGTCTAAAAATATTGTTGCACAGGCCGTGCACCCTATCCGCAATGTTGAAGAAATAGCCAGCAAAAGTTTAAGGAAATTTAATGACACTACTTATGTTTTCGATCTGGGCAGAAATATTTCGGGCGTAAGCAAAATCACGGTAAGCGGCCCGGCAGGAACGGTGATAAAACTGAAACATGGAGAGCGTTTATATGCCAATGGGCATGTGGATATATCGAATATTGATGCCCATTACCGCCCAACCGATGATACCGATCCTTTCCAAACCGACATCCTGATTTTAAACGGAAAAGGAGAACAAAGTTTTATGCCACATTTTAATTATAAAGGTTTTCAATATGTAGAAGTAAGCAGTTCTGCTCCTGTCGAATTGAAAAAAGAAAATCTGCTGGGTTACTTTATGCATAGTGATGTCCCGGTTATGGGCGATGTTAAATCATCAGAACCGATTATTAATAAGATCTATTACGCCACCAATAATTCTTACCTGTCGAATCTTTTTGGCTACCCTACAGATTGTCCGCAGAGAGAGAAAAATGGATGGACGGGCGATGCTCAGATTGCAATAGAAACTGGTCTTTATGGCTTTGATGGCATTACCATTTACGAGAAATGGCTCGCCGATCACCGTGATGAACAACAACCAAATGGTGTTTTACCTTCCATTATCCCTACCGATGGCTGGGGTTACGAATGGGGCAATGGACCCGATTGGACCAGCACCATTGCCATTATTCCATGGAATGTTTACCTGTTTTATGGCGACAAAAAACTACTTGCCGATTGTTATGAAAACATTAGAAAATACGTAAACCACATTAACGAAACTTACCCGACTGGCTTAACTACCTGGGGCTTGGGCGATTGGATTCCGGTGAAATCTAAATCGCCTGTCGAACTTACTTCTACCTGTTATTATTATGCCGATGTGGTTATTTTGGCAAAGGCAGCAAAAATTCTAGGTAAAAATGATGATTATGAAAAGTACATCGCCCTGGCAAAAAAAATTAAAGATGCTTTTAATGCAAAATACCTGAACAAAGAAAAAGGAATTTACCACACAGGTATCCAAACCGAAATGAGTGTTCCGTTGTACTGGAAAATTGTTCCTGAAGAATCGATTGCCCTTGTTGCCGAAAACCTGGCCAAACGCGTAGAGGCTGATGGCTTCCATTTGGATGTTGGTTTATTGGGTACAAAGGCCATTTTAAATGCATTGAGTGAAAATGGCTATAATGATATTGCTTATAAAGTTGCTGCACAAAAAAACTATCCAAGCTGGGGCTGGTGGATGGAAAATGGCGCTACTACTTTGTACGAAAACTGGCCTATAGATGCAAAATCAGATATTTCTATGAACCATATTATGTTCGGAGAAATTGGTGCATGGCTATACAAATCGCCAGGTGGCATTAAGCCAGATGAAAAACAGCCTGGCTTTAAACATGTGATATTGGATCCGCATATTATAGAGGGCCTAAATTCTTTTGAAGCCAGTCACATTGGTCCGTATGGCAAAATTGTAAGTGCATGGAAAAGAATTAATAATGGAATCAGATACGATATTACCATTCCTGCAAATTCAACGGCGACCATTAATTTGCCACTTACGCGTGGTATGGATAATTATATAAATGGTAAGATAAACAACATTGGAAAAATAAATTTAGCAGCGGGTAAATATGTGATTGAGCATAAAGCCAGAAAATAATCAAAACCTCGTAGGTTATTAGTGGTTTTGTTTTTGATGTTGTCATCCTGAGGCACGAAGGATCTTTAAGCGATAGATTACTGATTTCATCGATTAATATCACTTCAAAATATAAGTAGTGTAGCTAGAGATTCTTCACTGCGTTCAGAATGACACCAATGATTTCGCCTTAGGGTTCCTTCATCGGTACCGGAGCGAAGCGCAGCCCTGTAAAGCCCGCCCTTTCCCATTCATTAGGATTAGTTGAATGCCCAAAGCAGTTGGAAGTTAACAGTTGGCAATTTAAATACATGCCTCGCGGGTTTAAAATCCGCACACGACAAAATTTCAGCACAAAACACTATAAATCAGCAATTTAGTCATTAAAAATAAAAACATAGCGACAAAATTTCCGATTGCAAAATCAAAATGGATATGGCATTTGTTTTGAAATAAAAGGAAATATGAACTTCAACAATTTTACCATAAAAGCCCAGGAAGCAGTTCAACAGGCTTCTGAAATAGCCCAAGGCAATCAGCAACAGGCTATTGAAACGGCACACCTGCTTAAAGGTCTGCTTACTGTTGATGAAAACGTGGTTTCTTATGTTTTAAAGAAACTGAACGTTAACCTTAATTTATTAAATCAAAACCTGGATGCAGAGATTGCCAGATTCCCGAAAGTGAGTGGAAGCAATGTCTATCTGTCATCTAACGCTAATAGCGTTTTGCAGAAAGCGCAAACATTTTTAAAAGAATTTAAAGATGAATTTGTATCGGTTGAACATTTGTTGCTCGGTATCTTAGCTGTTAACGACAGCACATCTAAATTATTAAAAGAACAGGGTGTTAACGAGAAAAACCTTAAAAAAGCGATTTTAGAATTGCGTGGCGATAACCGTGTAACCGATCAAAATGCCGAGGCAACTTACCAGGCTTTAAGCAAATATGCACGCAACCTGAATGAGTATGCTGAAAGCGGAAAACTGGATCCGGTAATCGGCCGCGACGAGGAAATCCGTCGTGTAATCCAGATTTTATCGCGCAGAACCAAAAATAACCCGATATTGATCGGTGAGCCCGGTGTAGGTAAAACAGCCATTGCAGAAGGTATTGCATTTAGGATTATTAAAGGCGATGTGCCCGAAAACCTGAAAAGCAAAGTGGTTTATTCGCTTGATATGGGCGCCTTAATTGCAGGTGCAAAGTATAAAGGCGAATTTGAAGAGCGTTTAAAAGCTGTAGTTAAAGAAGTGACCCAAAGTGATGGCGACATTATCCTCTTTATTGACGAGATCCATACTTTGGTAGGTGCCGGTGGTGGCGAGGGAGCAATGGATGCGGCAAATATCTTAAAACCTGCCCTTGCCCGTGGAGAATTAAGGGCCATTGGTGCAACTACTTTAGATGAATATCAAAAATATCTTGAAAAAGATAAAGCTTTGGAACGCCGTTTCCAAAAGGTAATGGTGGAAGAACCAGATACCCAGGATGCCATTTCGATTCTCCGCGGATTAAAAGAGCGTTACGAGACCCATCATAAGGTAAGGATTAAAGATGAGGCCATTATTGCAGCTGTAGAAATGAGCCAGCGGTATATTTCCGACCGTTTCTTACCAGATAAAGCCATCGACTTAATGGACGAGGCTGCATCGAAACTCCGTATGGAAATGGATAGTGTGCCAGAACACGTTGATGCTTTAGACCGCGAGATTATGCGTTTAGAGATAGAACGCGAGGCCATTAAACGCGAAAAAGATGATAAGAAAGTTAAAGAACTTTCAGAGGAAATTGCTAACCTGTCAGCTGAGCGTGATGAATTTAAAGCGAAATGGCAAGGCGAAAAAGACCTGGTAGATGCCGTAAATAACGAATTAGAACAGATTGAACACTATAAGTTAGAGGCCGAACAAGCAGAACGTGCCGGAGATTACGGTAAAGTTGCCGAAATCCGCTACGGAAAAATTAAAGAGGCACAGGATAAAGTTGAAAAACTTAAAGTCGATTTAGAAAGTCAGCAGACTGATAGCCGTATGCTTAAAGAGGAAGTTACCGCCGATGATATTGCCGGAGTGGTAGGCCGTTGGACTGGTATTCCGGTTACTAAACTGATTGCCAGTGAGCGCGAAAAACTGCTTCATTTAGAAGAAGAGCTGCATCAGCGTGTAGCCGGACAGGATGAAGCGATTGAAGCCATTTCAGACGCGATCCGTCGTTCGAGGGCAGGTTTACAGGATAAACGCAAACCAATTGGTTCATTTATCTTTTTAGGTACAACAGGTGTAGGTAAAACCGAATTGGCTAAGGCTTTGGCAGAGTTCTTATTCAATGATGAAAATGCCTTAACCCGGATTGACATGAGTGAATACCAGGAGCGCCATGCCGTATCGCGCTTAATTGGAGCGCCTCCAGGGTATGTGGGTTATGATGAAGGTGGACAGTTAACAGAAGCCGTTAGGCGTAAACCCTATTCGGTAGTGTTGCTTGATGAGATTGAAAAAGCGCATCCGGATGTGTTTAACATCTTATTGCAGGTACTGGATGATGGCCGTTTAACCGATAACAAAGGCAGAACGGTGAATTTTAAAAATACAATCATCATCATGACCTCGAACATCGGTGCACATTTAATCCAGGATAACTTTAAAAATTTAAGCGACGAAAACCGAGATGAGGTAATTGCCAAAACCAAAAATGAACTGTTTGAGGTATTGAAACAGACCATTCGTCCGGAGTTTCTAAACAGGATCGACGAGCTGATTATGTTTACCCCTTTAAACCGCAGCGAAATCAGAAATATTGTAAGCTTGCAGTTTAAACATGTACAGCAAACATTGGCCGAAATGGGCATAGAAATGGAAGCCAGTGATGAAGCTTTAGACTGGTTGGCTCAGTTGGGTTATGATCCGCAGTTTGGTGCCAGACCGTTAAAAAGGGTGATCCAAAAAAGAATCCTAAACGAACTGTCAAAAGAGATATTGGCGGGTAAGATAGATAAAGACAGTAAAATTAAGCTGGATATGTTTGATCATCATTTTGTGTTCCTGAACCAAAAAGCTGATTAAAAACATAATAATCAAATCCCATAGATTAATTTCTATGGGATTTTTTTGTTTAAAGCCAGGCTAATTAATTCAAAGGTCGTCATCTCGATCGCAACGCAGTAGAGCGGAGAGATCTGACTCAAGATAGATTTAGCTTTGCTGAGCACTTACATAGTCGCTGGCTTCGCTTTAATCTGGTCTGGATTTACAATCCAGTCTCTCGAACTGTGCATTCATAATCCACTCACAAAAAAACCTTTGAGCAGGTAACTAATATAATAGTTCATTTTTTTGCTTTTTGTTTCAATAATGATTATTATTGACTACACACAAAAACACAAATAACATGAAACCTAAATTAATCATCATGGCGCTTCTGTGCGCCGTCAGTTGGCGCAGCCATGCCCAAACTGAAAAAGGCTCGGGCTTTGTTGGGGGAAGCCTGAGTTTCGGAACTTCTAAACAGAACAGTTCATCGCCGAGCTTAAACACTTTTACCTTAACTCCAAGGGGAGGTTACTTTTTAGCGAACAATTTTGCCATAGGCTTAGAAATTCCGTTAAATCTTTCGAAGCTCAGGGGCGAAAAATATATCGCATGGAATGATGAATACGGATATTACGAAGAACAGCTTGGGGTAAAGGAATTTAGCTTTGGCATCTCTCCTTTTGTACGCAAATATTTTGATGTTAAAGAGCACTTCAAGTTTTTCATGCAGGCCAATCTTCTGCTACAAATTAACACCTTTAACAGAATTGACGATGCAGGTTACCTGATCCGTACAGATGCCAAAATTAAGGGATGGGGCACAAGTGTAAGTCCCGGCTTCAGTTATTTCATATCCAAACATGCGGCATTGGAATTTTCATTGCCGGTTGTATCGTTCTTCCACCAGAGTTATTATACAGAAGAATCGCTTTACAACTACGATAAAACCAATAATCTGAGGCTCGCCCTGCAAAATTTCACACCAACATTTACTTTCAATTACCATTTTTAGCATCCAAAAAATGAGAAATATATTCACCAAAATTTTTAACCTGTCAAGCATAGGTTTATTATTGCTGTTAAGTCTCTCCAAAGAGGTAAATGCACAGCGCTTCCGTGGCAAAATAGAATATTATAACAGTGTATTCCCCTCGGAAGATGGAAAAATCAAATCCATCAACGGCACTAAAATTGAATATTATAATTCGGTTTTTAAATCAGAAGACGGGAAAGTAAAATCAATCGGCAATAAAAGAGTAGAATATTACAACAGTGTATTTCCCTCTGAGAATGGAAAAATCAAATCTATTGATGATATTAAAATTGAATATTATAATTCAGTTTTTAAATCGGAAGATGGAAAAATTAAATCGATTGGTAATATCAAATTTGAGTACAATAACAGTGGCTCTTCAAAAAGTGATGGAAAAATAAGATCAATCAGTAATGAAAACAATGACCCCGAATCGGAAGATGCATTGGATACTTATTATTTTATCGAAAGACTGAATCGCCAATAACTGCTTAATTCAAATTAATACTCACACTATCCTCCCCTTAACAACTATTAAAATTCTCTAATAAAACAAAATCCCATCGCTGATGGGATTTTGTTTTATTTCTTCTTGGTTTCAATATTAGGCAAGAAACCGGTGAGCAAACCGATTAAAGGCAGAAACGCACAAACATTAAATACATACTCGATGCTGGTAGAATCGGCTAATTTCCCCAACAAGGCCGATCCAATGCCCCCCATACCAAAGGCAAAGCCAAAAAACAGTCCGGCAACCAGGCCTACCTTTCCGGGGATGAGTTCTTGTGCATAAACCAGGATGGCTGAAAAAGCCGATGCCAAAATCATTCCAATTGGTACAATAAGTACGCCTATCCAGAACAGATTAGCATGTGGCAACAATAATGCAAATGGTGCTGTACCCAATATAGACACCCAGATCACATATTTCCTTCCAATTTTATCCCCGATCGGGCCTCCCAATAAGGTACCTGCAGCCACGGAGAATAAAAATATAAACAGATAAATCTGCGAGGTCTGTACTGAAACATGGAACTTATCAATCAGGTAAAAGGTAAAATAATTGGTTAAGCTCGCCATGTAGAAGTATTTGGAGAAAATCAGCAATAATAAAATACATACCGAAAAAACAATTTTGCCTCTCGAGAACTGATTCACCACCGTTTGGATGTTAACCTTTTTACTTCTCGAAAGCATAAATCCCTTATACCAATTGCCTACATAGGTTAAAATAACAATGGCCAAAAGCGCAATCACCGAAAACCAGATGACGCTGAACTGGCCGTAAGGCACAATGATCCAGGCTGCCAGCAAAGGGCCTAAAGAACTGCCGGCATTGCCACCCAGCTGAAAAACTGACTGTGCCAATCCCCTCTTCCCTCCTGATGCCGCATGTGCCATCCTCGAAGCCTCCGGATGAAAGATAGAAGATCCTATGCCTATAAAACAGACAGAAAGCAAAATGGTATAAAAATGGGTCGATTGAGAAAGGGAAATGAGTCCTGTCAGCGTAAAACCCATTCCTACCGCCAAAGAATATGGCTGAGGTTTTTTATCGGTATATAAACCTACAAAAGGTTGTAAAAGCGATGCTGCCAATTGAAAAGTTAAAGTAATTAAACCAATCTGCGAAAAACTTAAATGATAACTGGTTTTAATAACGGGATAAATAGCCGGGATTAAAGATTGTATGGTATCGTTTAATAGATGAGAAAAACTTAGTGCAAAAAGTATCGGGAAAACGGTTTTTTCGATAATGGAGGTAGTAGAGGTATTTTCAGTCATAACGGTAGCTTATATGGTCAAAAATAAGGATTATAATTTTTTAAATCATACCTATTGTCCTTGCAGAAACCAAACATTTTGATATTGTTATGGTTTTATAGCTATGGAAAAGAACAGAAAAATTATTGGTTTATGCGGAAGCTTGCGAAAAGGATCCTATAATGCGATGCTGCTTAAAGTTGCAGGTGGTTTAATCCCCGAAGGCATCGAATTTGAGATTTTGGCCTATGACGACATCCCTGTTTATAACGCAGACAACGATTTACCTGAAGCTGAAGAGCGTCCGGCAAGCGTAACCAGGTTCAGAAATGCTTTAGCCAATGCCGATGCTTTTATTATCGCCTCACCTGAATATAACTATTCTATACCAGGCGGACTGAAAAACGCCATCAACTGGGCAAGCCGGGGTAAAGATTCGCCATTGATGCATAAACCGGTGGCTGTAATGGGCGCTACACAAGGTATGTGGGGAACTGTTAGGATGCAAACAGCATTTTTACCCGTTTTTACCTTCTTAAATATGAACCCTGTTTTACAGCCAGAAGTGTTAATCGCACAGGCACAAAATAAATTTGATGCAGATGGAAATTTAAATGATGAAAAAACCATCTCCATTATCCAGAGAAAAATAGACAACCTCATTTCAGCCTGAAGAGTTTAATTAAAATCAACACGAGATTTCTACAAAACCTGCCATTTCTGCCACTCAAAAATCTGACATTTATACAAAAAAAGTCAGATTGTCAATTTGTCATACCTAAAAAATTAATCAATCGATTGATTTTTAGTCACGCGAAAATAATATTGAGTTAATACTAAATTTACATCTGTTTGTGAGCTAACGAGTTAAGCAAAAACTGATTTTTTAATGACGTTAACAAAGTTTTTTGGCACAAGTGTTGACTTTTAGGCAAATATAGTCAGAAATTAAAATAGTAAAAATTGACTATATTTTAATAATAAATAAATAATAAAAAAGATGAAAAAACTATTATTATCTTTAGTAGCAGTAGCAGGTTTAGTTTATGGTGCAAAAGCACAAACTGAAAAAGGAAACTTTATGTTAGGTGGTAATGTAGGTGTAAACTCTACAAAAGTTGATGGTGCTCCAAAAGCAGATTTCAGCTTTACCGTATTACCAAGTGTTGGTTATTTTGTTGGCAACAATTTTGCAATCGGTACCGGTGTTGGTTACGAATACAATAAAACAGTAAGTGAGAAAACAAAGGATGGCGCTTTTAAAGTTGCTCCTTTTGGCCGTTACTATGTTGGTTTATCAGATCAATTCAAATTCTTCGGACAATTATCAGTGCCTTTGGCTTTCGGTACCCTAAAAACAACTGATGCTAACGGCGATAACGCGGTTAAAACTGGTACTACAACCAAAATCGGTGTTGAAGTTGCTCCAGGTTTTGCTTTCTTCCCGACTAAGAAAATCGGTATCGAACTTTCAGTTAAAGGTTTAAGTTATGAAAACTATACTGTTAAAGCTGAAGCAACAGGTGCTAAAGTTAAAACCAACAGTTTTGGCTTAAACGCTGATACTTTTGCACCAAGATTAGGTGTTCAGTTCTACTTTTAATTAAACCTTCCTTCGGGAAATGTTTAACTAATGACTTTTTTCGAAAATCGTCCCGCTTCATAGGCGGGACGATTTTTGTTTTATTTCTTTTCTCTGATGGCTTTAAACTCAGATCCGTCTTTCCATTTCGGATAGGAATCTTCATTACTGATGCGGTAGCCCATATCAAAAAGCAAACGCACATCTTCTACAATGCCTGATAAATCCCAGGTTTTAACATCAAAATTGTCCTGTGGCGAATGGTAACGGAATTTGGTAAAATCGGCCACCTGCTTTAATCCCCATTCCCTTCCATTTTTAACGTTATCTACACCCGAACCGGTAAATAATGAAGGTACACCAACCTTAGCCAGGTTAAAATGATCAGAACGGTAATATAAACCCGACGAAGGAACCGGATCTGGTACAATTACCCTACCCTGCTTTTTAGCTGATTCGGCCGCATAATCTTCCAGTTCTGATTGCCCGAAGCCATACACAACAATATCTTTTGTTTTTCCGGCAATGCCCATCATATCCATATTAATGTTCGCTACCGTTTTAGCCAATGGGAAAGCAGGGTGTTTGGCATAAAATTCGGAACCTAACAACCCTTGTTCTTCTGCTGTATAAGAAACAAACAAAATGGTACGTCCGGGAGTTTTAGGCAATTTTTTAAATGCAGAGGCGATTTCGAACAAAGCAGCCACCCCCGTGGCATTATCAACCGCACCATTATAAATAGAATCGCCTTGTATTTTCTCTCCTATACCTAAATGATCCCAGTGTGCCGAATAAATAATAGCTTCATCTTTACGTTTATCGCCTGGTATTTTAGCCAGCACATTATAGGTTACTGATTTCTTGATGGTATTTTTAACTTTTAACGAAGTAGTAATGTTCAGGTCTACTGCCTTAAAATCTTTTTTACGGGCACTGATGGCCAATTGATCAAAAGATTTGCCATCCATTGCAAATAGTGCTTTTGCTTTATCCAAAGTAATCCAGCCCTCAACCACTGCCCTGTTCATCCCATTATCTTCACTTTGCAAAGTAAGTTTAGATTTCGACCAGCCACTTCGTACAACCGTCCATGGATAAGCCGCCGGTTCGGTATCATGAACAATAATTATCCCTGTAGCTCCCTGGCGAGCAGCTTCCTCAAACTTATAGGTCCAGCGGCCGTAATAAGTCATATTTTTACCTTTAAATAAAGTAGAATCTACGAAGCCTGGATCGTTGATTAATACCACAACTGTTTTTCCCTTAACATCCAAATTGCGGTAGTCGTTCCAGCCATACTCTGGAGCCACAATGCCATAACCGGCAAAAACCAGGGGCGAATTGCTGATACTGACTTCATTTTGTACCCTTCTTGTACCAGCCACAAAATCGGTTAGATAATTTAGGGTCAGGGAAGTATTTTTCCCTTTAAATACCATTTTATCTTCTGGTACAGATTTAATCTCTACCATAGGCACCTCCTGAAAAAAACTATTGCCATTGCCCGGTTCCAATCCAAGCTTTTCAAACTGCACTTTTAAATAGTTGATGGTTTTGGTTTCGCCATTGGTAAACGGCTTTCTTCCCTGCAAGCTATCGGCAGCAATAACCGACAGGTATTGGGTTAAACTCGAATCGTTAATGGCTTTTATCGCTAAAGAATCGGGATTGTCGCCTGTACTTTTGGTTCCTTGTTTACATGAACCAAAAAAAAGAAGCGCACAACTGGAAAGTAATAGGAATTTTTTCATTGATATTGTTTATTTTTTTATGAGAACGGTCGTATTTGTCGAAAAATACGAAAAAACCGCATATTCTCAGGGCTAATTATCAAATGTATTGTTACCTGCAACAGAGGAGAGATCAGAAGCGTAAAATTATTGCTTGATCAGTTTAAATTTTTTTAACTGTTGCCCGTTTTTATTAATCACCCCTACATAAACACCTGTTGATAAGGCATTGAGTAGAAAACGGTTCGAGCTGGTTGCCTTTTCTTCGAAAACTTTCTGTCCTAAAATATTAAATATCGACAAACTATATTCTTCAAATGCCCCGCTAAGAATAGTTAAATAATCACTTACCGGGTTCGGATAGAAAGAAAACTGATCTGGTTTGAGAAATACTACAGAAACCAGGTCGCTGTATACCTGCCCGCTGGCCGTTTCGAAGGTTACACGGTAAAATTGTATGCCATCTTTGGGTTTATCATCAAAAATGGTGTAATCGAGCTGATTTGAAATTGGCCTGGTCTGCTGTAAAACACTAAAGGTATTTGGCCCTGTCTGTTTTTCCCAGATGATATTCTTCAGATCCAAAGTACTGCCAATACTCAGGTCAACCCTGATCCTGGCATCATCAGCCACTGATGCAAACAAATTTTTCACATAACAGGCTATTCCCTGCTGTGTATAATCAATAGTGTAACTTTTCAAACCTGTAAAACCTGCACCATTGGCAGCAACGGCAAAGTATTTACTGGCTATTTTACTGATATCAATTTTTGCAATGGTATCGGTAAGGGTTAACACCGGAGAAAGGATATTATCTACAATATTATAAAGCGTGTAATCTTTAGCACCAGGTTGCCTGTTCCAGTTCAGAACAATGCCATCTTTACATGCGTAACCAACTTTCAATACCCGCGGACTGGAGATCACAAAAGATTGGCTCTGTATGCTATTGCTTCCAATCTCCATCCTGATGATGGCTTTCGAAAACTGATCAGGCGCATTCCAGTTGTAAAAACCGGCACCAAGGTCAACATCCCGAGCAATCGGCTTCCATGTTGCCCCATCATCATAACTCACCGACAAATTTCCGGTTTTAGCAGAATAGGTATTATCCCAGCGGATATAATTGTCTTCATTGGCAAATATGTAGCCGTTTTGATCTGGACTGATAAACGAAAAGGTATTTTTAAGTTTATAGCGATAGGCCAGTGCAAAAGCCTGGTTATTACCCTGTGTTATCCTACCGCCTTTAATGTGGATTTTATAGGTGCCGGCATCGGGATTATCAAAGCTAACCTGTTGTACAGTATTAATCAGGTCTGCTTTACGAACTGCCGGCTTGGCGAGTGAATCCAAATGAGGATAAGTACTTAAGGCCCATGGCAATGTTACCTCACCTGAAAGGTTTTCGAGGCTTAAATCTAAACCGTTAACCACACTTTGGGCGGCATTTACCGTTGCCGGAGGATCATTCCAGGTAATGGTAACTTTAAGTTCGGATACGTTGGATGGAACCGGCAAAGGCACTACCAAATCCTGGTTCTTGGTTACATTATATAAAAGAGCCCGGTTTTCATCTAAAGTTTTTAAGGCTTCAGCCACATTTAACTTACCATAACCATACACAAAATCAACCTGCGGTGTGCCCAGGTCATCAGCAGCGTTAACCAATGCTGCACGGACAACCGCAGCAGAAGGTGCCCTTTTATATTTCTGCAGGTAAAATTGTTCCAATAAAACGATCGAACCGCTGGTAATGGCTGCTGAACCTGATGTTCCATCCTCGCCCAAAGCCACCAGTTCTGGTTTCACCCGGCCATCATAAGCTGGCCCTTTACTGCTCCGGCTTTCAGAAATATTTTCCCGGTTGATCCCTCCTATTACCAATAAATTTTTGGCCTGCTTAAAATTGCCTGTTAAATTTGCCCTGGCAGTCATCCCCTGATATAAACCGCTTGACGGAGTAGATGTTCCTACATTTCCGGCTGAAAAAACATGGATCAATGTATCGGTTTCGAAAATCTGTTTATCGTAAGCAGCGGCTTCCATGCCATAATTGTTATCTATATCGGTACCATAAGAGTGGTTTTGTACCCTGATCTGAAGTTTGTTCAGATCGCTGACCAAATCGGGCATCAGGTTCGAAAAATCAGAATAAGCCAGTTTAGCCTTTGGGGCGGCGCCTAAGCCACGGATAAAAGAATTGCCGTTACCGATTGCTAAAGTGGCCATAGTAGTGGCATGGCTGGTAGGTGTTTTACCGGTTAAAGTACCCGGTATTGTTTTACCCAATAGGTCAAGGTCGCCTGTATCATACATCCCTTCTTTAAAAGAAACATTTATACCCGTACCATCAATACCAGGAAAAAGACTACGGGCATTAGAAATTTGATTTAAACCCAGATCGAGGCCGTTAACCACCACTTCTTCTTTGGCTACAGGCAAGACATCAGCATATAAAACAGCTTCGTTTTCCAATAATTGCATTAAATCTGCCGGCGAAATATAAACCGTATAAATATTATTGACCTCATCTACCGATTTTATACTTAAGGCCAAACCCGTGGCGGGTAGCATATTGTTATTTTTTAAAGATAGCCTAACCAGAATAGAATCGCTCTTTTTACCCGATTTATTAAGCACTTTCATCAACCTGTCGCTCACCTTCCAAAGTCCATTGGCTTGCTGCTGATAAACCACATTACCGGAGAGACCCGGAACGACTGATTTCTGTACAATAAAACAATCTCCTGAAAGCTGTTTTTTCGGATTTAGCAACTGAATTTCGGCAGCACTTAATACATGGTTAAATTTCACCAAAACAGGTTGACCGGCACTTAATTTTGGAGAAAGTGGCGTTTTAGAAATATATTTTTCAAAATATTTTTCTATTCCTACAGGTTGTGTCTGTGCCTTTAAATGGATTACAGACAGACAAAAAGATATAATTAAATATACAGCGTTGACTTTCAATTATTATTTTATTATAAAATTTTGGTTACATTGATTATCTTCACTAAATTAGGATTTATAAGGTAATCCACCAATTTTATTAACTAACTTATTCGATTTAAAAAAATCAAACCTAAACAAAATGAAAACATCCAAATTTTTATCAATGGCAGCATTATGCCTTCTATTCACTACTTTATACTCTTGTAAGACTAATAATACAGAAAGTGAAGTACAAAACAAGACCGATATTTCTGCAGACAAATTAGCCAAGATTAAATCTTTAGGTTTTAGCACCGATAATCTTCGTAAGATCGACGAAGGTTATTTGGTTGAAGGAGATATTCTTTTAACAGATGATAATTTAACTGAAACTTCGAAAGGTGCAAATTTAAACATTGCCGAAACTGAACAGTACCGTACCACAAACATTGTTACCTCTTTACCCCGCGTAATTACCGTATCGGTAACCAATTTACCTCAGGTTTACAGCGATGCTGTAAATACCATGATTTCGAGGTATAACTCGCTGGGCTTGCGTATCACTTTCCAAAGAGCCGCAGCCGGAACCACTGGAAACATCAATGTTGTTGGCTTTAACGAGGGTCCGAGTGGTGGTTTTATTACCTTGGGTTCTGCGGGCTTCCCTACTTCTTCAGGTCAGCCTTATAACCAGATCAGAATGAACACCAATGCAGCAGCTTATGGTACAAACCCAAATTTATTGTATTTGGCATCGGTTATACAGCACGAAGTTGGCCATTGCATTGGTTTCCGTCATACCGATTATATGAACCGTGCGTTTAGCTGTGGTTCAAGTGGTGCCGGCAATGAAGGTGCATCAACTGTTGGCGCCATTAGAATACCGGGAACTCCTTCTGGTCCTGATTCAGCCTCGTTTATGCTGGCGTGTTCCAATGGCGGCAACCGTACTTTTAATGCAAACGACGTAATTGCAATTAATTACCTATACAAATAAGATCAAAACAAGCAAAGGATTACCTTAAAACTTAAGAAAAGCCTCCCAGACCTAAAGTCGGGAGGCTTTTTTTTAAAGAGAAAAGTGAAGCTAAAGAACAGTGCTTAGTAAGGTTGATTTTTAGTTTTGGAGCGCAATGCTTTTGCAAAACAGATAGCTCCCTCCCTTTCCCGAAAGTTCGGGATACCTCGTTGCTGCAGGGTAATGCTCAATGTCACTATTTAAGGGTTTTAACCACAGATATACACCGATAAACACGGATTTTATATCTGTGCGCATCCTTTTTATCTGTGGTTAAATTATTCTACGCAGTGGAGAGCTTAACTTAAACTTAATAACATTGGGCTAACACTTCAACCGGGCTAAGTGGCCAGGACAGCATTTCGTTTTTAGGGTTTACAGGATGTAGAGACCTTTGTTCATAAACCCGATTGCAATGTAAAGCCCACAGCGCAGCGAGGAATGAAATGAAAAGCGGGGCTGCAAACTGCCAAGAACCACAACTGATCATTTCCTTATTTATGGTACTTGGGAACACGAACCATGACAATGGGGGTAAGTAGATTTATTATTTGGAGCGCAGGGGCTGTACTGTACACTAAATTCCCTCCCGTTTTACGCTTATACGCTTTCCCGAAAGTTCGGGATACCTCGTTGCTGCAGGGTAACGCTTCAACCGGGGCTAAGTGGCCAGGGCAGTATTCATTTTCAGGGTTGCAGTGCATTTAAAAAATCCTGACAAATAAAATGATCCGTAAGGACAATAGCCACACCAGAGGAAAGGAAAAACTTAGCAATTGAATGGTTTACATTTGAAACACAAGCCCAACTTAAACAAACCTGATAGCGCCAGATAGCTCCCGATTTAATACAAACGTTGTATCCAAGACAAATTTAAATCGGGACTATAGGCAATAGCAGGGCCAAAATAACCGAAGAACCACCGAAACCTCCTTTCCAAAAAATAAGAATTAAAGAAAAATGGTCTGTAAAGACATGAACCATGGCGAGAAAAGGAAAAACTTAGCAATTGTACGGTCTACGTTTGAAACACAAGCCCAACTTGAACAAACCTGATAGCGCCAAATAGCTCCCGATTTAATACAGATATTGTATTCAGGACAAATTCAAATCGGGACTATAGGCAATAGCAGGGCTAAAATAACCGAAGAACCACCGAAACCTGCTTTCCAAAAAATAAGAATTAAAAGAAGTGGCGTTTTAGAAATATATTTTTCAAAACATTTTTCTATTCCTACAGACTGTACCCATTCCTTTAACCGAATTTTAAACAGACAAAAATACATAACTAAACATACATTACTGACTGAATTATTATTTTATTATAAAATTTTGGTTACATTAATTATCTTCACTAAATTGGTCACTTATAAGGTAATCCGCCTTTTTTATTAACTAACTTATTCGATTTTAAAAAAAATCAAACCTAAACAAAATGAAAACATCCAATTTCTTATCAATGGCAGCATTATGCCTGCTATTCACTACTTTCTATTCTTGTAAGAGTAATAATACAGAAAGTGAAGTCCAAAACAAGACTGATATTTCTGCAGACAAATTAGCCAAGATTAAATCTCTAGGTTTTAGCACCGATAATCTTCGTAAGATCGACGAAGGTTATTTGGTTGAAGGAGATATCGTTTTAACCGAGGATAATCTAACTGAAACTTCAAAAGGTACAGATTTGAATATTGCCGAAACTGAACAGTACCGTACCACAAACATTGTTACCTCTTTACCTCGCGTGGTTACTGTTTCAGTTACCAATTTGCCACAAGTGTACAGCGATGCGGTAAATACCATGATTTCAAGATACAACTCTTTAGGCTTACGCCTTACTTTCCAAAGGGCAAGTGCAGGTGCTAAAGGTGATATCGATATTGTTGGTTTTAACGAAGGCCCGAGTGGTGGCTTTATTACTTTAGGTTCATCAGGCTTCCCTACTTCATCAGGTGCGCCGTACAGCCAGGTAAAAATGAACACCAACGCTGCAGCTTATGGTACCAACCCGAATTTATTGTACTTAGCTTCTGTTCTTCAGCACGAAGTTGGTCATTGCATTGGTTTCCGTCATACCGACTACATGAACCGTGCCTTCAGTTGCGGTGCCAGCGGTTCCGGTAATGAAGGTAAATCGACCGTGGGAGCAATCAGAATTCCGGGCACACCATCAAAACCAGATGCAGCTTCATTTATGCTGGCCTGCTCTAATGGTGGCGACCGTACTTTTAATGCAAACGACGTAATTGCAATTAATTACCTATACAAATAAGATCAAAAACAAGCAAAGGATTCCTTAAAACTTAAGAAAAACCTCCCAGACCTAAAAGTCGGGAGGCTTTTTTTTTAAAGAGAAAAGCGAAGCTAACAAAGAACAAGTGCTTAATAATGTTGATTTTTGATATTGGAGCGCAATCCTTTTGCAAAACAGATAGCTCCCTCCCATTTTACGCTTATACGCTTCACTACCTCTTACCTCGTTGCTGCAGGGTAATGCTCAATGTCATTATTTAAGGGTTTTTAACCACAGATATACACCGATAAACACGGATTTTTATATCTGTGTGCATCCTTTTTATCTGTGGTTGAATTATTCCTACACGGTCGAGAGCTTCCGAAAACTTATGGTGAGACTCTAACCGATAGTATCAGGTTTTATGGTACTTGGGAACACGAACGATGACAACGGGGGTAAGTAGATTTATTATTTGGAGCGCAGGGGCTGTATTGTACACTAAATTCCCTCCCGTTTTAAGCTTATACGCTTTCCCGAAAGTTCGGGATACCTCGTTGTTGCAGGGTAACGCTTCAACCGTGGCTAAGTGGCCAGGACAGTATTTCATTTTTAGGGTTACAGGGCTGCCCATTTGAACCCCGCCTGATAGCTCAGATTTAAACGAACATTATATTTAAGAAAATTCCAGATAAATGGTTCGTGAGCACACCAACCCCGACGGAGGAAAGAAAAAACTTGGCAATTGAACGGTTTACATTTGAAACACAAGCCCAACTTAAACAAACCTGATAGCGCCAAATAGCTCCCGATTTAATATAAATATTGTATTCAAGACAAATTCAAATCGGGACTATAGGCAATAGCAGGGCTAAAATACCCGAAGAACCACCGGAACCTGCTTTCCAAAAAAATAGAACTAAAGAAAAAATGGCCGCAAGGGCAAACAACTACGCCAGAGGAAAGGAAAAACTTGGCAATTGAACGGTCTACATTTGAAACACAAGCCCAACTTAAACAAACCTGATAGCGCCAAATAGCTCCCGATTTAATACAAAATTGTATTCAAGACAAATTCAAATCGGGACTATAGGCAATAGAAGGGCTAAAATAACCGAAAAGCCACCGGAACCTGCTTTCAAAAAAATAAGAATTAAAAAAAATGGGCCATGAAGACAAACAACCACGACGAGAAATAGAACTTTTAAATAACATTACCTGCTGAAGCACAAAATCAAATTAAAATAAAATGCAATAAAAAATGGCCTATGTTTCCATAGGCCAGTATTAGAATTTAAAGCAGCTGATAAGGACACGAAGCAAGGTTATCCGTTTTTACCAACATATATTAAGTACAGATGCCAATCCTGATCTTTACTCATCTTTTCGTATGTACTTAGTAATTACTTGCCGTTCTGCTCAATGTCGCGGTCCATTTCTACCAGATCTACATCACCCGGTTCTGAAAAATCACCAATTAAATATTTATTAAAATGATCGGCCAATTTCCAGAAAGCATATTCTGTCATATCACCAAAACCATGGCGCTGACCTGGAATAATCAGGAAATCGAAACGCTTGCCAGCTTTCATTAACGCATTAGCAACCCTGATCGAGTTTGCCGGATGCACATTATTATCTACATCTCCATGCATCAATAACAAATGTCCCTTAAGATTTTTTGCCAAATCAGGGTTCTTGTCAATGCTGTATTTAAATGAAGTATCGCCTTTTAAAGAAACGATTTCTTTTACGCCATGATGTTTCTCACTCCACCAGCGGTTATAAATGCTATTATCGTGGTTCCCCGCGTTCGAAACGGCAGCTTTAAAGAAATCGGGATAAACCAGCATGGCTGCTGTTGACATAAAACCACCTCCTGAGTGACCTGTAATACCAACCTTAGATTCGTCTATGTAGGAGTATTTGGCCGCCAATTGCTCTACAGCAGTTTTTTTATCAGCCAATCCGTAATCGCGCAGATTGCCATAACCATAAGTATGATACCATTTAGAACGCGAAGGATTACCGCCACGGTTACCCACAGTAATTACAATATACCCGAATTGTGCCAAACGATCGGTACGGTCCATACTTTTGCTGAACGCTTTATTTACCGCCTCTGTTTGCGGACCCGGATACACGTACTCTATAACCGGGTATTTTTTGTTAGGATCAAAATCGAAAGGCTTATACATTACACCATATAAATCGGTAATGCCATCATCTGCTTTTACTTTAAATGGTTCCGGAAACTTATATCCGGCTGCCATCAGCAAGGAAAGATCTGTTGTTTCCAGGTCCATTACCTTTTTACCGTTACCATCATACAAAGTGGCTTTTGGTGCTGTATTTACCCGCGAATAATTATCAACAAAGAATGTATTGTTATCGTTCATGTTGGCCAAATGGTCGAAATCGCCGGCGTTTAGCAATTTTAAGTTGGAACCATCGAAATTGATGCTATATAAATGCAGGTAATAAGGATCTTCTTTGCCCTCACGTCCGTTAGCCGTAAAATAAAGTACGCGTTTTTTCTCGTCAATATTTACAATGTTTTCGCAATGGAATGCACCTTTGGTAATCTGGTTTTTCAATTTACCATTTTCATCAAAAAGATAAAAATGTGCCCAACCATCGCGTTCGCTCCAGTGGATCAGTTCTTTGCCGTCGTTTACCAAACCCGGACGGTTAACTTCAACGTAAGTATTAAAACGCTCGTCGATTAATGGAGTAACTTTTCCGGTGGCTATATCAACAGTACCGATATCAATACGTTTTAAATCGCGGCTGGTACGCGAAAAATAAAAACGGTTATTGTTACCCAACCATATTGACGGACGGAATTCGTTATCACGGTCTTTATTTAATGAAGGTTTGCTCCAAACTGAAACACTTTGATCTTTAAACGCGGCAACATTGAGTTTTTTAAAAGATTTAGCAGCAAAATCAAATAACAGCACTTCATCTTGTGGTGCTTCGGCCTCTCCTGGCATCTGGTATTTATAAGTTTCTAAGGTTGGGCGGCCAGGTGTAACGCTGTTGATTACCCAAAGGTCTTTCACCTTACGCGAATCAGTCCTGTCTAATACAAAATACTTTGAATTTGGCGACCAAAGGACATAAGCGCCGCGACGCTTTTTATTATTTTTTTCGTTTTCTACATTGTTTTCTCCGTCGCCGTCACTTCCGTAAGAATAAAACTTAACGCCATCTTTGGTTAACTGGTGCTCCACAATGGTACTGTCATCTTCATTTTTCACCGCTTTTTTGTAATTATCCTTATCCATCCAATAAAGGTTATAATTGCGTGAGAAGATAATGGCCGACGAATCAGGCGCTACTGAACCCCAGGCTGGCTTTGGTTTTGGTTTGCTGAAATTTGGTATTTCTGTCAGCTTTGCAGTAGCCAGTTCATATTTGAAAGAGTATATTTTTTTCTGCATAGAATCTGCAGCTTTTTTGTCTTTACGATCTTTTTTCAGCTCATCAACAGTGCTTTTGATTTCAAAAGAAATGCTTTTTTCATCTGCAGTGAATTTTAGGTTTTCGAGTGGTAAATGTTCTGCATCAAATGGATCGCGCACAATCAGCGTAATATCGGCAGCCAGTTTGGAATTGTCGAACATTACTTTTTTGCTTTTCGACACCGGATCTACCAGGTACCAGAATTTTCCTTTTGGCGTTTCGAAAGTATACCAGAATCTGTTGCTCAATTTTAGCCAATGTGGATCTACTGCTGTAGAATACACCATTTTCTTCAGCTTATTTGGCGAAAACCGCGATGCAAGCTGATAATTTGCCTTTGGTTGAGGTTGAATATTTTCAGTTATGGTAAATGTTTTGGTTTGTGCGGCTACAGTTAAAGATAAAAACTGCGCACACAGCAGGAGTTTATAAAGTTTATTCATCAAAATTTGTTTGAGCTGCTAAATTATTTAATAAAGCATATTAAATACATTTTAATATGTAATAAAAGAGATAGTTAGTGTAAATTATTTACTTAAAATAATTATTAACACTATTTATTTTGATGATTGAATAATTGACGGATTTTATAGTTTTGTAAACATATATCCTAAAAATGAAATACAGTTTTTTAACCATTATAAGTGCTGGCGCAATTTTATTTACCAGCTGCCAGTCTAAATCACAAACATCAAATTCTGCGGGTCAGGATTCTACCGTTGAAACAGTTAAAACCGTTGAAAATGCGGGAACATCAGTTGATGTTTCGAAAATAAAAGTTGCCGATGCCAAAACCATTCTGGCCCGCAAACAGGTACCTATTTTATGTTATCACCAGGTAAGAAACTGGAAACCGACCGATGGAAAAGTGGGTAAAGATTATATCGTTGAGGTACAAAACTTTAAAGACCAGATGAAAATGCTGGCTGATAGCGGTTATCACACTATTCTGCCCGACCAGCTTTACGCTTACCTGAATACGGGCGCTGCCCTGCCGAGCAAGCCGATTATGCTGACTTTTGATGATACCGACATGGACCAGTTTACTATTGTACGCCCTACTCTACAGAAACTGGGCTATAAAGCGGTTTATTTCATCATGACCGTTTCTATCGGAAGAAAAGGAAAGTTTGTTGATTATATGACCAAAGAACAGATCAAACAACTTTCTGATGAAGGAAATATTATCGGCAGCCATACTTACGACCATAAAAACTTTAAAAAATACGCTGGAAAGGATTGGGAAGAACAATTGGATAAGCCAACAAAAAAACTGGAAGAAATTACCGGCAAAAAAATTACCGAATTTGCTTATCCTTTTGGTTTATGGAATGCAGAAGGTATCCCCGAGCTAAAAAAACGTGGTTTTAGAATGGCTTACCAGTTATCGACCAAGCGTGATGAAAAAGATCCGTTGTTTACCATCCGCCGGATTATTGCCAGCGGTTACTGGTCGCCAAAAACATTGAGCAACAGCATTAAAAACAGCTTTTAAAATAAAGACACTACATTATGAAAAATTTACTGCTCTATGGTGCTGTTTTTACGCTACTTTTCACCGCTTGCCAGTCTTCCAAGGCTACGAAAGAAAAAGCAGCTGTTGTAAATGCTGCTGAAACGGTTAAAACAGATTCTGTAAATGCCAAACCCGCCGATAACAAAACCATTTTAGCGCGCCGGGAGGTACCCGTTCTGTGTTATCACCAGATCAGGAACAATATTGCCAGCGATAGTAAAAGAGCACATGATGATATTATAGCCCCTGATAAATTCAGGGAGCATATGAAAATGCTGGCCGATAGTGGTTACCATTCCATTTTACCCGACCAATTATACCAATATTTGGTTTACGGCGCTAAATTGCCCGAAAAACCGATCATGATTACTTTCGACGATACAGATGAAGATCAGTTTACTGTTGGAAGCACTACACTCAAAAAATATGGTTTTAAGGGTGTTTATTTTATCATGACAGTATCCATAGGCAGAAAAGGCCGTATCAATTACATGACGAAAGAGCAAATCAGACAATTATCTGATGAGGGGAATACGATTGCAAGCCATACCTACGATCATAAAAACTTCGCCACTTTTACCGATGCCGACTGGACTACCCAAATTGATGAACCCACCAAAAAACTGGAACAGATTACCGGAAAAAAAGTAGAATATTTTGCCTTTCCTTACGGAGTTTTCAAATCATCTACCCTACATAAGTTAAAAGAACATGGCTTTAAGGCTGCATTTATCCTATCAACCGCAAGAGACGAAAATTATCCGCTTTATACCATCAGGAGAATAATTGACCCGGGAAGATATACCGCCAAAAATCTTTATTACAGCATTAACAAGAGCTTTAATAAAACAAAATCAAATTAGGAGGGTTAATTAAAAGAGCTTAAAGTTGAATATTAAAGGTTGGAAAATTTAAGACTAACATTAAAACCTTTCAACATTAAACGCCTATAATAACAGCCCTATGAAATACTCTTTTTTCCTATGTCTTTTTGGATTAGCCATACTATCGGCCTGTAACAATCCCAGAAACGGAAATAATAATACCGATAAAACGGATAGCACCACCCATAATAAAACAAAACTTACTGAAACTTTTTACAAGAGATTAGAAGGTACCATTGCCGGGAAAAAAGTAGTAGTGCACCTGCAAAAGGTTAATGATGATGTAAGTGGAAGTTATTATTATGATGGCTCATGGCTTAATCTTTCAACCGACACCCTGATTGGCAAGGATAGCATTTTACTTACTGAATACAGTTATTACGAATCGTACTTTAAACAAGATTTCAAGTCGCCACATTTAACCTTAAAATGGACCGGAAATGGTTTTAATGGCACTTGGGAAAGCGGTGACAAGGCAAAAAAGTTTCCGATTGCTTTAACAGAAAAATATCCCGACGGGAGTTATCAGTTTAATGCAGGCATTTACGAAGATTCAGTCAGGGCATTTGTTAATCAGGATAAATCGCCCACAGCGCAGATCAGCTTTGAGTACCTGGAAAGCAAAAATACTGATGAATATGGCAACTGGTTAAACACCGAGCTTAAAAAAATTTACGGCATAAAATCGCAGCTGGGCCGCACAATGGGCTTTAAAAGTATTGCTGCTGATTATTTTAAAGATTATAAACAGCAGCTTGCCGAACAATCAAAAAATAGCCGTGGCGATGATTTTGAAGCCTGGATGAACTACACCAACAACAGCCAGCAATCAGTATGTTATAACGATAATGGTTATGTAGTAATCGATTTCCTGGCTGATGCCTATACCGGTGGAGCACACGGCAATTACAGCAGTATAATGTATTGTTTGGATGTGAAAAATAAAAAACAACTGGTACTGAGCGACATTGTTAAAATAGATTCGAATACGCTGCAAGGTATTTTAGAACGCAATCTCCGTAAAGAATACAACATTAAAGCCAACGATGCTTTAAGTACCGTACTTTTTGATGATTTCATTAAACCCAATAACAACTTTTATTTTAATGCCAATGGGATTGCTTTTATGTACAATCCTTACGAAGTAGCCAGTTATGCCCAGGGCCAGATTGTTGTATTTATTCCTTATATAGATTTAAAGCCTTACCTGGTCCCAGCTTTTGCACAACGGATGAAAATAAAATGAGTTGATAGTTACCAAGTTTACAATTGCTTATTAGTGTTGGTTAATCGGTTAATTGTTTAAATCGATTAACTGTCAATGCGAACTGGAAACTACCTCTGCGTTTATCATTTTAAATCAGCGGGAGATATATTAATCTGATTTTGACAATTCATATTCTTTTTGGCAGCTTAAACCAGCTTTTTAATTTGAAGTGATCGTCACCCTGAATTTATTTCAGGGTCTTTCCTGCTAAAAAGATGCTGAAATGAATTCAGCATGACGAATTGATCTAGTCAAAAGCATTTATGAACAGTTTTTTATTAAATAATTATCGAGTTCATATTGTTAGTTAATCAGTGAACTGTGAATACCAACTGCAAACCGTAAACTATAATATCTCTTTCACCAAATAATCTTTCCCATTAAATTTAAAACTTTCATTTTTCGCTTTGCCGATCAAGAATTTGCCGATCGGCGAAGCCTGAGATACCGCAAAGAATTTTTGTCCATCGATATTTAATTCCCCGGCACTAATGCTAAGGTAGAAATTACCTTCGGAGGTTAATACCACGCTGCCATTTTTAACAAGCAGATCTGATTCTACATTTTCGATCTGCTGCAGGGCAATTTTTTGTTGTCCCGCTTCATAAAGTAATTTATTGTTACGGTCTATTTCCTGCTGCATCATTTCGCGGGTGGTTTCGTATTTATCGCCAGCACTGCTTTTAGTGTCGTCGTTAGATGCTTGCCGGGCTTGTTGTAGTGAATATTCAATGTTTTCTATCCTGTTTTGGATAAAAGTTAAGCAAAGCTGGTAGAGTTTAGATTTTAAAACAGACATTAATGGATGATGTAAGATGGACGATGTAAAATGTAGAAGGCTCATAGTTTGATAGTCCATAGCATAATGGCCATAAACAATCAAACATGAAGCAAAAATTAGACTCAGAACTAAAGACTCATGACTTAGGACTGTAGAACTATCCTTCTATCCACCTCACCTTTTCTTCCATTGGAGTCCGGTTTGGTGCCCAGGGTTTTTCGTTATGATACCCCATATAAAATAACCCGATGCATTTTTCATTTTCACCAAGACCTAAGAAATCACCTAAATTGTTAATTAATGGAGGCGAACTCCAATATGCTCCAACCTGCAAACTTTCTGCAGTTAAAGCCATATTTTGAACAGCGCACGAAACCGCAGCCAACTCTTCCCATTCGGGTATTTTACCACTCAATTGCATATTGATGGCAATAATACAATCGGCCTGACCTGTTTTTTCTGCAAAACTATCATACTTTTTCTGAAGAAACTGCTGTGGAGAAACCAATTCTTTATACAGTTTACCAAGCTCCTCTCCTAATTTGGCCAGTCCGGCCTTGCGAATGACAACAAAGCGCCAGGGCTGGGTTAGCTTATGTGTTGGTGCGTAATTAGCGGTTTCTAAAATCTGGTTGATGACCTCAACCGGAATCTCTTTTTTTATATAGCTGGCAGGAAAAATACTGCGACGTTCTTTTATAACTTTTGAAATGATATTATATGTTGTACTCATAGGTACAAAAATAGAGTTTTACAGGGGTTGTAAAGTTGAAACTGCGTAAATATTTAAACTGATACAGTTAATAAATTGCCCATTATTTTTCTCGATCGATGAGCTCGCCTTTAACGAAATTGACATGAGAAGCAATTACTGATCCATCTTTTTGAACACTATACATTGTCCAATCTCCCTCTTGCTTTCCGTTTTGATAATTACCTTCCATAATCATTTTACCTTTCTCAAAAAATTGCCATTTCCCCTCTTCCTTATCATCTTTCATTTCACCAATTGCTTTCAGGGAGTTATTTTCATACCATTTATTTCCTTTTCTTTTAATTGAATTTAGCATAGAAAACTCTGCACTTGTATTTTTAGCCAAGCCACTATGCATGCAGATATCTGTCTTTAAATCATGGTCGCCATTTTGGTTAGCGAAAATCAAAAATTCCTCTCCCAGATTGCCATTAATACCACACATACCATTGCCTGCATTTGTAGAAATTGTTATAGTTGTATTATTTCCAACTCCTTTATACCGCTTATAAATTTTAAAAGTTACTTTGTCTGTATTTGTGTTTTCATGCTTAATAGCTATAATTTTACCAGCAAAAATTACTTCGTTACGGATAAATAACATAAAGTTTGGCTTAGCCATTACACAAGAACACGCGTAAGCATAGTTTATACAAATTGCCAGTACAATAAAGGAAGTTATAAATTTCTTCATATTTGTTTTCTATCCTGATGCAGGATCACACTAATTTCCATAATTGTTTCCTAATCTGTTTAACTTTCGCGAAAAAGGCAATACTTTCTTTATCTTCCAGGAAATCCATCGTTTGCAACAATTCTTCTCTGATCCAGCCATGTTTGGCATTTAAATTGGCTAAAATATTTAAACAATATGATTTTACAGCCACAGGAATTTTATCATCAATTAACCAGGCAAAAACAACCTCAACCAAATGATCGGTATCATAATCAGCAATAACTTTCCTGATTTCGAACGGGGCATTTTTCCTGGTCATAAAGGCCAGTATTTTAACATAATGCCGTAGTGCCGATAAATTGCTTTGCTGTGGAAGTTTTTCTAAAAAATAGAGTGCATGAGGCAAAAACCTCTGCTGATGGGCAGTATATACATTTTCCAAAATCCATGCAGCCCGAAAACCGACCTGTTCATCATGATAAAAGCTTAAATCGATCAGGTCTTTAACCGAAAAGGTGCTTTCTGAAGCTATTGCCGCCAATTTTTCTACTTTGCTTTTCTGAAGGGTAGTTTTAATGTTTTGGAGCAGGAGATCGTTTTGCATAGACCTAAAATAAATTTTTTCGCGATATTTAGACCTATCAGTTTTTAAAAACCTGATAGGTCTTTAAGATTGCTACAACTTTGAATATATTGTCATGCTGAGGGATAATTTATTGTATAAAAATCGAGAACCACTTTAGTGCTCAGCGAAGCTAAATCTGTCTCTATAGATTTCTCCATTTCGCTACCGATGAAAAATCGGCACGCTACAGTCGAAAGGACGATTCTTCTATAGGATCTGTCAATGGTAGGAACGAAGCTTCTGCAATCAATCGCCACAAAGAAGCAGCTCCTCCATTTCCGAATCTTTTAGAACTTTTCAACTTTAAACATTCAAACACCTCCAAACCTTTCAACAATCAAAATTTAGAACAACCAAACCATTAAACACTTTCCTACCCTCAACCTTTTTCCGTATCTTTGCGGCTTATTTCAATTATAGCATGATTTCAGTTTCTAATTTATCGTTACGGTACGGCAAACGCACATTATTTGAAGATGTTAACTTAAAATTTACCCAAGGCAATTGCTATGGTGTAATTGGGGCTAACGGTGCAGGTAAATCTACTTTCCTGAAAATTTTATCAGGAGAAGTGAGTCAGACTTCTGGTAGCGTAGCTTTTACTCCGGGCGAAAGAATGGCGGTTTTAAAACAAAATCACTATGAATTTGATGAGTTTTCGGTATTAGAAACCGTAATGATTGGTCATAAAGAACTTTATGCCATCATGAAAGAGAAAGATGCCATTTATATGAAAGAAGATTTCTCTGAGAAAGATGGCGAACGCGCCGGAGAGCTTGAAAATCTTTTTGCAGAAATGGATGGCTGGAACATGGAAAGCAATGCTGCTACAATGCTGAGCAATCTGGGCATCACTGAAGATAACCACTATAAATTGTTAAAGGAACTGGATAACACGCAAAAAGTACGTGTGTTATTGGCACAGGCCCTGTTCGGTAATCCTGATATTTTATTGCTGGATGAGCCTACCAACGATTTGGATATCGAAACCATTGCCTGGTTGGAAAACTTTTTGGCCGATTATCAGAACATCGTATTGGTTGTATCTCACGACAGGCACTTTTTAGATGCAGTTTGTACCCACATCGTGGATATCGACTTCGCTAAAATGAGCATTTACACCGGTAACTATACTTTCTGGTACGAATCGAGTCAGCTGGCATTAAAACAGCGCAGCGATCAGAATAAGAAGATGGAAGATAAGGTGAAGGAGCTTCAGGAATTTATCCGCAGGTTCAGTGCAAATGCTTCCAAATCAAAACAGGCCACTTCCCGTAAAAAAGCTTTGGATAAGATCGATATCACGGAAATTAAGGCTTCGAGCAGAAAATATCCGGCCATTATATTCAATAATACCGGTCGTGAGGCTGGCGACCAGATTTTACAGGTAGAAAACCTTAGTAAAACCGGAAACGATGGTGTGCTGTTCGATAAAATCACTTTTATGGTGAATAAAGGCGATAAAATTGCCGTTTTATCTCAAAATAGTTTAGCTACTGCTGCATTTTATGATATATTAGCCGGTAGAGATACTGATTATAAAGGTGAATTTAAGTGGGGTGTTACCATCAGCACTGCCGATATCCCGAACGATAACTCAGCATATTTTGCCGGTAAAGACGAAAACCTTGTTGACTGGTTGCGCGAGTACTCTGGAACGGATGCCGACGAGCAGTTTGTACGCAGCTTTTTAGGCCGGATGTTATTCTCGGGCGAAGAGGTGCTAAAAAACGTAAAAGTGCTTTCGGGAGGTGAAAAAATGCGTTGCATGTTCTCCAGAATGATGCTGCAACAAGCCAACGTATTAATGTTTGATGAGCCGACCAACCACCTGGATCTGGAATCGATCGAGGCACTGAACAATGGCATGAAAGATTTTAAAGGATCTATATTGTTTACCTCGCGGGATCACCAGTTAACAGAAACTGTTGCCAACCGCATTATCGAGATTACCCCTAAAGGCACTATTGATAAATTAATGACTTATGATGAATACATTAACAGTAGCGATGTTGCCAAACTCCGGGAAGAAATGTATGCTTAAGCCTTCAGTATAAACCAAGATTAAAAAGCCACATGCAACAACATGTGGCTTTTTTTATAAAAAATTAAGAAACACTGTAGCGTTTTCATTTCGTAAACCGTTTTACAAGAAAAAAAGCGTTAATGGCCATTAACCAATTTTCTTTATAAAATTGATTTAAACATTAAAATGAAAACGAATTTGAAAAATTTTAGCATTACGGCAAAAATTATACTCTCTCTCTTTGCAATTACTTTAACCATTACAGCTTGTAAAAAGGATTTCAATAATGATCCGATAGAAGCAGCAGGGATTGGTTTCGTACATGCATCGCCAGGAACAGGTCCCCTTGATTTTATTCTGGACAATCAAAAAATCAATTTTTTTTCCTACACTAAGGATTTAGGATATTATGCGGCTTACCCAGGAATAAGACTGGTAGGTGTGGCTAAAAAGGATACTTTAAAATATTTAACCACTACTCAGGCCAGCTTAAAATCAGGATCATTTTATTCGGTTTTCGTTGTTGATACCTTAAAATCGACCAAACTCTTGATCCTTGAAGATGATTTAAAAGCACCGGAAACAGATAAGGCCAAAGTTCGTTTCGTAAACCTAAGCCCTGGAACTGCCACTTACGATTTAGCTGTAGCCGGAACTGATGCACCATTATTTACGGCCAAGGCTTTCAAAGAATATACAGCTTTTACCAATATTACACCTAACGATAGCTATACCTTTCAATTAAAACAGAGCGGAACGGTTAAAGTAAGTTTACCATCAATCAAAATTGAAAAAGGGAAGATTTACACCATTTGGGCCAAAGGTTTAACCAGTAAAACCGATAGTACCGGACTGGGTTTATCGGTTATGACGAATAAATAAAAAAATCACTCTACCTGTGAGAATGAAAATTGACACCACCCAAAAGACCGGGTGGTGTTATTTTCTTAAATTTGCAAGCAATTAATCATGATAAACCTTTAATAAATAGTCCTTTACAGGGGTGATAAAAAAAATACTCAGTTTTGAGGAAATTTTAAAAGGCTGTGTAAAAAACGACAATAGCTGTAAAGAAATGATGTATAAATCATTTTATGGCTATTTAATGGGCATTATTTTGAGGTATACCAAGAACACTTCAGACAGTGAAGAGCTTGTAAATGACAGTTTTATCAAGATTTTTAAACATGTAGCCGGTTTTAAGGCGCCAAAAAATCCGGAAGAACTACAGCGGTCGTTTAAAGGTTGGATTGCCCAGATCGCTTCGAGAACTGCAATAGATAAAATACGGAGTTCGAAAGCGCAGTACTATGTAGACGACCTTGCAGAAAACGAACATCCGGTTTCGCATGTTTCGGTTGCTTCAGAACTTCATGTTAATGATATTTTAAGTTTATTAAATCACTTACCAGACACACAAAGACTGGTGTTTAACTTATACGAAATTGAAGGTTTTGCACACGATGAGATATCGAAGATGTTGAATATCCCCGAAAGTTCGAGCCGTGTGTATTTAACACGTTCTAAAAATAAGTTACGTACCCTATATTTAAATACCATGGTCAATTCATACGAGAAAAATGGATAAGGAATTAATTGAGCATATTACCGCGCAGCTCAAAAACCATGAGGAAACCTATCCTGATGGTGCCTGGGAGCGCTTTTCGGAGAAAGAAAACAAAAAAAGGAATATAGTATATTGGCCCTTTTGGGCTGCTGCTGCCCTGATTTTGGTTTTTGGCGGAGTATTTTTCACCCTGAACAATAGTGGTCAAAAAACTGATCTTGTAATAACTAAGCATAAAGTACCACAACACTCAAGCACCGACCTTAATAACAGTTCACCTATAAAAAACAGCACTGACCAATTAAATGAAACAACTACTGTTTTAAACAATCTTAATGCAACTAAAATCCCAAATAAAACTATAGAAAAAACAAACTTGTCTCATGAAGAGAATAAAAACTACGGTTATGCCGATAATCAAGAGGATTTAGTGCCTGTAAACAGGAATTTATTGGATGATAAACTTGCAGGTCATAATATTTCGGCTTTTAGTTCTAAAAATTTTGAGATTTTAACGGAAAAGAAAAAAGCTGTACCAAATAAAAAAGTAACATTTGAGGAATTATTGGCACAGGATAGTCGTGCAAATCAGCATAAAACTTCATCTAAAACGACTGAAAACTCCAAATGGCAGCCCGATGTATATGTTGCCCCTGCTATGGGTAATGACAACAAGGTAAACATGAATTATGGATTTTCTTTATCGTATGCCATTGCCAACAGGTTATCAATTAGTTCTGGTATATCATATGCCTCTATAAGTGCAACAGAATCGCTAGATGCTTCAGCTCCGCAAACCTTATCAGGCAAAAATCTGGCCTCAGTTGATGCCAAAGTACGCGGAATTAACGTTCCTTTGGAATTAAAATACAATATCAGTGATAAGCTTTATACGAATATTGGGGTTTCTGCACTTGCCGTTCTAAACAATTCGCAGCAAAACAGCTATATCGTAAACCAGGTTCAGAGCTTTTCTTCTCCGGCTGTAAATGGTTATGCAGATTCTAAAACCATGATCGTGAAAGAGAAAACGGTTGAGCCACAGCCCGAAGCCAGTATAGACCCTGATAAATATATCGGATTCTATAATTTCTCTTTGGGTTATAAGCAAAAAATATCTAAAAAGAATAACATTGCTATAGAGCCCTTTTTAAGGCTGCCTATGAAAACTTTTTCTAAAGAAAACCTTAACCTTACCAATGGCGGACTTCGGTTGAAAATTGATTTTTAAAAAAACTAAGATATTTAGTATATTTGGTTAAATACCTCATATGAAAAATATCAAGCCATACCCTACCGAAGATGAGCTACCTCCCATTAAAACCCTTAATGAGGTAGATTTTTCTGCCATTTACAGCTATGCAGATTATATGCGCTTCGAATTTGAAGAGCGCTTAGAAATTATCAAAGGCTACATTTTTGAAATGAGCCCTGCTCCTTCCAGGATTCATCAAAAAATATCAGGAAGAATATATGTTCCAATTTACAATGCATTAAACGGTCATCGATGCGAAGTTTATTCAGCGCCTTTTGATGTCCGTTTAGCTAAGAAAACCCAGGATGACAGGGAAATTTTCACAGTAGTGCAACCCGATATTGTAGTCGTTTGTGATCCAACTAAATTGGATAAACGTGGTTGCATTGGCGCACCAGATATCGTTGTCGAAATTTTATCGCCAGGCAACAATAAAAAAGAGCTGGTTAACAAATATGAAGTCTACGAAGAAGCATGTGTTAAAGAATACTGGATTGTAAGTCCTTCGGATAAAACATTTTTCAGGTATATCCTTGATGATAAGGGCAAGTTTCAGCCTACCAAACTGCTCACTGAGGGCGAAGAGGTGACTACCAGGATTATACCCGGCTTTAAGCTGGTTTTGGATGAGGTGTTTAAAGACTAGTATGAGTTATGAAAAACATTAAACCATATCCAACTGAAGAAGAGTTACCTCCCATTAAAACCCTTAATGAGGTAGATTTTTCTGCTATTTACAGTTATGCAGATTATATGCGCTTCGAATTTGAAGAACGCTTAGAAATCATTAAAGGTTACATTTTTGAAATGAGCCCTGCTCCTTCCAGGATCCACCAGGGTATTTTGACCAATATTTTCGGGCCAATTTACAATGCGCTCCAAGGCAAATCCTGCCGTGTTTATACTGCACCCTTTGATGTACGTTTAGCCAAGAAAACCCAGGATGACAGGGAAATTTTCACAGTAGTGCAACCCGATATTGTAGTTGTTTGCGATCCAAGTAAATTGGATAAACGTGGCTGTATTGGCGCACCAGATATCGTTGTCGAAATTTTATCTCCAGGCAACAATAAAAAAGAGCTGGTTAACAAATATGAAGTCTACGAAGAAGCAGGTGTTAAAGAATACTGGATTGTAAGTCCTTCGGATAAAACATTTTTTAGGTATATCCTTGATGAAAAGGGCAAGTTTCAGCCTACCAAACTGCTCACTGAGGGCGAAGAGGTGACTACCAAGATTATACCCGGCTTTAAGCTCGTTTTAGAAGAGGTTTTTCGGGATTAGACCTGGATATCAACAAAGGGAGTCGGGTTTAAACGGCAAATTGCTATTTAAACCTGACTCCTTTGAAAATCGCTATATTATTATTTAGTGACCTGAATGTCCATCAGCTCCATGTGCATGACCATGAGCCAATTCGTCTTGTGTAGCTTCACGTACATTTAAGATCACACCGCTGAATAACAAGTTTTTACCAGCCATTGGGTGGTTTAAATCAACTGAAACGGTTTCGTCATGAACTGCAGTAACGCCAGCCCTGAACTGATTACCATTATTATCCTGTAAGGGGATTACATCACCAACATTTGGCAGTTCGCCACCAGCTTCGGTAAACATTGTTTTTGGCAGATCGGCAAAAGCCCCTGGATCAATATCGCCATAACCATCTGCAGCAGATAGCTCGAAAGAATATTCATCACCGGTTTTCAAGCCGGTTAAATGCTCTTCAAATTTAGGCAACATCATGCCAACGCCATATAAAAATACTAAAGGATTTTGTTCGTCAGCTTTTTCTACAAAAACTTGTTGTCCTTCTTCGTTAGTAGTATGCAATTCGTAAGTTAACGCTACTACAGAGTTTGGTGAAATGTTCATTTAAATTAATTTATTGTACATACAATAATGCTTCCTCAACAGTGTTAACCGGCAACTGGCATACTTTATTTCGGCAAATATAAACTTTTGTTTCATTGCTTTGCTTACCTTTTAACAGCGGCAGGTTACTTTTTGTTCCACCCAATGTAATTTTATTCGGAATATAATTTCCGCTTAATGCTAATTTAATACTATCAGTTTCGAAACCGGTTATAGCAATTTCGTTTATACCGTAAATTTCGTTTAACAATTGAATGGCCCAGTTTGAGTAGGCAGATCCATAACTTTTAATCTTAGGATGAACCGCAGCAAGCATTTCTGAAGCTTTTTCGGTATATTTTTCTATATCGAAAAGCAAACCCAGTTTCTTTAAATTTTGGGCCATGACAGAGTTTGAAGCCGGAATAACATTATCCATCACTTCATGTTTACGGGCAATTAAACCTTCACTCTCGGCTGAGGTATAAAAAAACATTGGCGAATCTGCATCTGTAAAATTAGCGATCACATAGTCGGTCAATAACTTTGCTTCTTCCAGCCATTTTTCATCAAAATCGGCTTCGTACAAGGCAATCAACGCTTCAATAAAAAAGGCATAATCATCTAAGAACCCTATAATGGAAGCCTTTCCGTTTTTGTAATTACGGTATAAGCCACCATTTGCTGATTTTAAGTGCTTTAAAATAAAACTGGCTGCAGTTGAGGCTTTCTCGTAATACGGCTTATGATTTAATATTTCGGCAGCATCGGCCAATGCTTTAATCATCATGCCATTCCATGCGGTTAAACATTTATCATCTAAACCTGGCCTGATCCTTTTGCTGCGCACTGCCAATAATTTTTCTTTTGCCGAGTTTACCTTGTCATAAAGTACCTCAGCCGTAATGTTAAATTTCGCCAGTAAATCGTCATCACTGATTGTTTTGCGGAGGATATTAGTTTGTTCTTCTTCCCAATTACCATCTTCGATAATGTTATAATAAGCGCCGATTAATTGGGCGTCTTCTCTTAGAATCTGGTCGAATTCTGCTTTATCCCAAACGTAAAACTTGCCTTCAATCCCTTCGCTATCCGCATCCAGTGCCGAATAAAACAACCCATCTGCAGAAGTCATCTCATCAGAAACCCAATTTATCGTTTCAACAACAGTCTGTTTAAAGGAATCGAACTTGGTGCACTGATAAGCTTCGGCATATAAACTGATCAATTGAGCATTATCGTAAAGCATCTTTTCGAAGTGAGGCACATGCCATTTATCATCAACCGAATAACGGGCGAAACCACCTCCGATCTGATCGTAAATCCCCCCCCTGCTCATTTCTTCGAGCGTATGGCAAACGGCTGTAAAAACAGATTCATCGTCTTTTAAAAAGCCATAACGCAATAAAAAGACCCAATTATTGGGCAAAGGAAATTTTGGTGCCCGGTTGTAACCTCCGTAGCCAATATCGAAATGACGTTTCCAGGGATCGATAATTTCAGTTAAATGTTCTTGGGTATATTCTTCTGCTGTTTCCGCAGCGATTATCTTTTCACTGTCTTTGATCCCCGAAGTTAAACGCTCGGCATATTGAATGGCTTTATTGGGTTCATTTGTCCAAAGTGCAGCCACATTTTCCAGAATATTGATCCAATCGTTTTTACGGAAATAAGTTCCGCCATAAATCGGACGCTGATCGGGCAAACAGATGCAGTTTAAAGGCCAGCCGCCGCTGCCAGTCATGAGTTGGATGGCATACATATAAATCTGGTCAATATCCGGGCGTTCTTCCCGATCAACCTTAATGCATACAAAATGCCGGTTCATTACTTCGGCTACTTCATGGTTTTCGAAACTTTCGCGCTCCATTACGTGGCACCAATGACAGGCCGAGTAGCCAATACTTACCAAAATCAGTTTGTTTTCGGCTTTTGCTTTTTCTAATGCTTCTATGCCCCATTCGTACCAATTAACCGGGTTATGGGCATGTTGAAGCAAATAAGGTGATGAAGCATGGATTAAATTATTGGTTTCTGACATGGGATGACATGTAAAATGTAAGCAGGAAAATATTACGAGGCGTAAATCTATTAATATTCTACAAACCTGTTCCTATTTAGTTTTTGTTTTTATACTTTAGTTGGAAATCCAGCCTTAAAACTATGAAAATCACCCATACCGAAATATACCGCTTTAGCATACCCATGGAGCCTTTTGTGATTGCCACAGGAACCATGCATTTCGCACAAAATGTGTTGGTACGTATTTACACCGATACCGGAATTCATGGTATTGGCGAATGCTCCGCATTTCCGATGATTGTAGGCGAAACGCAGGAAACCTGCATTGCTATGGCTAAAGATTTTGCTGCCATTTTAAAAGGCAAAGATCCCTTAGACATTCCGGAGCGGATGAACGATTTACTAGGGTATGCCGACCACAACAGTACCATTAAAAGTGCTTTCGATATGGCATTATTTGATATTGCAGCCAAAAATGCCAAATTACCACTGTATAAATTTCTTGGAGGAACGAAACGCAGTATCGAAACCGATATGACCATTGGCATCGATACGCCGGAGGGAATGGCCGCTACAGCTTTAAAATACAAAAGTCAGGGCTGCCGGATTTTAAAAATTAAGCTGGGCAAAAAGGTACATGATGATATAGAAAGGGTAAAACATATCCGTGAGGCAGTGGGCGAAGATTTGATTTTGCGTCTGGATGCCAACCAGGGCTGGAGTTTTGATGACGCTTTATTCGCTTTAGGCGAATTGGAAAAATACAATATTGAGTTTTGTGAACAACCCATGCGCACCTGGTACGATGATAAATTACCCGAACTGAACCTCAATTCGCCGATTAAATTAATGGCTGATGAAAGCTGTTATAACCACCACGATGCCCGGAAACTGATCAATAGTCAGTCTACCACCTACCTGAACATCAAATTTTCAAAATCCGGAGGTATTTTAGAAGCACAAAAGATCCACGAAGAAGCCTTACAACGGGGGGTGAAATGTATGATTGGCAGCATGCTCGAAACGAGGATTGCTTTAAGCGCGAACCTGCATTTTGCTTATGCCAGTCCGAATGTAGAATTTTTCGACTTAGATACAGCCCTATTGGGGCATTTGGTTGATCCGGTTGTTGGCGGTCTCACTTATAATGGCTACTTTCTTGATGTTCCCGAAGAAATTGGTATCGGTGCAGAAGCTGATGAATTTTTCTTAGCGGAATGTGAAAGCTGGACTATTTAGTTCAGTTGTTTTATTAGCCATTAGTTCATTGGTCATTGGTAGATTAGTTTCCTGATAATGCCAATACATAGTTTAGCGCTTAGCGCCCGGCGGTTGGAGGCGATTAACCGATTTAAACAATTAACCAGTTAACCCAACTAATGCCTAACGAACCAATAACCGGTCAAGCGCCAGGCTATCGCCGTTAAAAGCATTAAAATCGACCACGTGACCGATTCCGTTAATTTTGGCTTTATCAGAATGCTGCCAAAATTTCCATCGACTTTTGTCCATCCTTAACTTTGGCTGATAATAATGGGCAATCCATAATGGATAATCATCAAAATAGCCGCTTAAGTAATCATCATAAAATTTAAGCCCGGTATAAACAATGGGCCTGACTTTAGTTTTCATTTCTACATAATTGAGGAAATCAGAAAGCTCTGCCCTCATTTTTAACGGAGTAACGCCATCTAAAGATTCAATATCTACAACGGGAGGTAAATCGCCTTTCTCGATATTTACCACTTGCAAGAAAAATTTAGCCTGCGTTTTTCCGTCCTTTTTTGGCCTGAAAAAGTGATATGCGCCGCAAATAATGCCTGCCTTTGGGGCTTCGCGCCAGTTACGCTGAAAATATGGGTCAACCAACATTAAGCCTTCCGTGGCTTTGATAAAGGCAAAGCGAATACTCACCTCATCCTCCTTCATTTCTTTTACTTTTGGCCAGTTTATTTTACCCTGATAGTAAGAAACATCAATCCCGTGAACGGTATATTTTTTTGGGATCCTGATGTTAAAACTTTCATAAGTTCTGTAATTAGGGTCCTGCCCCCAGTCTTTCACCCAACGCCAGGTAGCCACAAAACTTTTTAATACATAGCCATAATAAAAGGGAGAAAGTAAAAT
Source organism: Sphingobacteriaceae bacterium (assembly GCA_017745075.1). GTDB lineage: Bacteria > Bacteroidota > Bacteroidia > Sphingobacteriales > Sphingobacteriaceae > Pedobacter. The sequence goes on from JAGIAD010000001.1 coordinate 609,652, forward strand.
CAACAATAAACCTGCTATTACCAATTTAAGCTGAACGGAAAGCACCGCTTTCTTTTTTCTGCCTGACGTAGATTTTCTGGTTGCAGGTTTTTTAGCAGCAGGTTTTCTAGCAACCGGGATTTTGTTTGTCGGGGTTCTTTTATCTGGGGGCATTTGATCTTTTTCCGGATGCAAATTTGTAAAAATTATGGAATATTTTTCGCTCAACTTTTTTAGTTTAACAAAGGATATGGAATTCAGATGATTAATTAATACCTGGCTTTTGGTATTTTTACAGCATCCGGAAATACCATGTTCAAACTCATTTTTAATACCTATAAAGCATCTTTTAGCGGCCTCAGTCGCGAAACCTGGTTATTGAGCATCGTAATGATGTTTAACAGATGTGGCAGCATGGCTGTTCCATTTATGGGTTTATATGTTACTCAAAGTTTACACCGGTCTGAAATGGATGCAGGTTTAATCATCACCTTATTTGGTGTGGGTTCTATTTTAGGTTCGGCAACCGGAGGTAAACTAACCGACATGATCGGTTTCAGGCCGGTGCAAATCCTATCATCCGTTATCGGGGGATTGTTGTTCATCTTATTTTCTACCATTACCCATTTTTCTACCCTGTGTGTATTGGCAGTTGTGATCAGCTTTTTTTCTGAAGCCTTCAGGCCTGCAAATTTTACAGCAGTGGCCCATTATGCAAAAGAAGATACCATTACCCGCTCCTATTCATTAAACCGTTTGGCGGTAAATATCGGTTGGTCGGCCGGGATTAGCCTGGCCGGTATTGTTGCCTCTATTAACTACAAGCTTTTGTTTATTGTAGAAGGTTCTGTAAGTATACTGGTGGGGCTCTCTATTCTGCTTTTGTTGCCTAAAGTGAAAGATTTTATCAAAAAAGCGAAAGAAACGCGTAGTAACATGGTTATTTTAAAACCCTGGGAAGATGGTTTTTATGTAAAATTTATTCTTTTAACCACCCTGTTTATTACCTGCGCTTTCCTGATGTTCAGGGTTGTACCCGTATTTTTTAAAGAACAATGGCACATCAACGAATTTGCCATCGGAATTATTATCGGCTTAAACGGTGCAATAATCGCGCTCTTCGAAATGATTATGATCAATAAAATTGAAAAGAAAAAGTCGCCCATGTTTTTCATCATTATCGGCGCAATTTTCTTTTCTGTTTCTTACCTGCTGTTAAGCGCACCGGTTATTTTTCATGTCGTATCAGCCGCATTAACCATTGTAACTTTTACAATCGGCGAAATGTTTGTACTGCCATTTATAAATACCATTGTAATTAGCAGGAGTAATGCCCATAACAGGGGCTTATATGCAGCAGGTTATACATTGAGTTGGTCTTGTGCGCAAGTTATCGGACCATATTTTGGTTTTTTAATTGCCAAACAATTTGGTTATAACTGGCTCTGGTTCGGATTGGCGTGTATTCTTTTGCTTTGTGCCTATGGTTTTAGTGTGCTTAACAAACGCCAGCAGCAACCCGTATTAAAAGCAAATTAGTTTACGGTTGGTAAATTGCCAACTGTAAACTAAAACTGTTTGCTGAAAAGTCAGATTATTTAACTTTTTGTGCCTTAACACCTTCGTTGGTAATTTTTACCGGTAAAATCATTCCATTAGTATCGAATTTCATTTCATCAATACAGGTAACACGGTGATTTCCGTCGGTTTCGGTTAAAGGCCTGCGGTGATACACGATATAATAGGCACCTTTTTTCTCGTTGATAATTACTGAATGATGCCCTGCACCGGTTGCAATAGCTGGATCTTGTTTTAATATTTTACCAACGCGTTTAAAAGGCCCGAAGGGCGAATCGCCAATGGCATAAGCCACAGAATAATCCGGACCGGTCCAACCACCCTCGCTCCACATGAAATAATATTTACCGTTCCTGATAAACATATAAGGTCCTTCAACATAATTGTCGGGCGTAATTTCTTTAAAGGTTGTGCCATCTTCAAAAGGCAAAAACCCACTGAAATCTTTATTCAGTTTGGCAATATTGCAATGTTTCCATCCACCATAAATTAAATAGTACTGCCCGTCTTTATCTTTAAATACAAACTGATCAATAGGTTGTGCACCGTTGTAGAATTTATCAACCAAGGGTTTACCTAAATGGTCTTTATAAGGTCCCTCAGGTTTATCGGCCACTGCTACTCCAATCCCGCCGGTTTCCTGATCGTTCTGAATATCGTTGGCACCGAAAAACAAATAGTATTTTTTGTCTTTTTGAACAATTGCCGGTGCCCACATCGCTTTATTTGCCCACTTTACGGCTGCAGTATCTAAAATACGAGGATGTTTTTCCCATTTCACCAGATCATCAGACGAAAAGGCGTCTAAAAATACCTGTTCCCTGTACTTTGCCGAATAAGTTGGGTAAACCCAGTATTTATTGTTGAATATAGCTGCGTCGGGATCTGCATACCAACCTTTAAAAATTGGGTTTCCAGATTGCTTAATCGTTTTAGTATCCTGAGCAAAAGAAGCGATACCGGATAAAAGTAAAAGAGATGAGAATAAATATTTCATGGGTACAAGTTAGAAAAAAATCTGTGGTTTAAAAATTTGACGTTCTGTTTAACCGCAAAGTGCACGAAGGAAGCGCGCAAAGCAAGCTGTCTGCATATTATTTATCCAATTGCTAAAACAATTAACCACAGAGCACGCTGAGTGAAAGCACAGAGAACATTATGCTGACTAGGAGCTACAAGCCAAAGTTAAATAAACCCGACTGCAGCGGATAGCCCGGAATGGAGAGAAACGAAATGAGGACTAGAAGCGAATGGCGGGGCGAAAGCATCTATGGAACACAGAACGTTCATTTTCAGAAATATATTAAACAATTAACCACAGAGGGAACAGAGGCGGTGCACAGAGCACACTAAGTTTGGCCATAGATAAAATCTGGCGCATTTAACCGCAAAGAACGCTGAGTTTCAAACTTAAAATTGTTTTTTTTGGAAAGCAGTTGCAGTGCTTTGTCGGTTTCGACAGCCCCGCTCCCGTTCCTGCTCCGATGAAGAATCGGGAGCATCCACTCAGATCGGGTTTAGGTAGCAGGGATAGCAATGTTATTAACGTTTTAAAGCAAATGCCAGGAACAAGCCTTGCCTATAAGAGAAACATTGTTCAATAAACCCGAAAGCAGCGGATAGCTCGGAATGAAGAGAAAACAAAATGAGGACTAGAAGCGAATGGCGGGACGAAAGTACCTATGAAAAACAAACCGCTCGTTTTCAAAAAAAATCCCTGCTTATTTAAAAAATAGGCAGGGATGGTCTTCGACTCCGCTCAGACTGACTTTATCGGCTCCGCTCGAAATGACGGATTTTTTCTATTTGCTCAGCTCGGCGAAATATTTATGGAATAAAGGCAAAGTTTCAATTCCTTTATAATAATTGTAAACATCGTATTTCTCGTTCGGAGAATGTAAAGCATCGCTATCTAAACCGAAACCAAAAAGTACCGATTTAATACCCAAAACATCTTCAAACAAAGCTACAATCGGAATACTACCTCCACCGCGTGTTGGGATCGCTGTTTTACCGAAACTATCTTCGATGGCTTTTTCAGCAGCCTTATATGCTATACTATCTGTTGGGGTTACCACCGGCTCGCCACCGTGGTGCGGTGTAACCTTTACCTTTACATTTTTAGGCGCAATGCTTTCAAAATGTTTGGTAAAGATCTCGGCAATTTCTTCTGAGTTTTGATTAGGTACCAGACGCATCGAAATTTTGGCGTTCGCTTTACTTGGTAACACCGTTTTTGCCCCTTCGCCAATATAGCCACTCCATATTCCGTTCACTTCTAAAGTTGGACGGGTACCTGTACGCTCTAAAGTAGAATAACCTTTTTCGCCCCAAACTTCTTCAATATCAAGATCCTTTTTATATTCTGCTTCATCATAAGGGGCAGAATTCAAAGCTTTTTTCTCTTCATCCGTTAATTCTACCACTTTATCGTAAAAAGCAGGGATAGTGATGTGGTTATTTTCGTCGTGCAATGAAGCGATCATTTTGCAAAGGATGGTTGCCGGGTTAGCTACTGCCCCACCATAAACACCTGAGTGTAAATCACGGTTCGGTCCAACCACTTCAACTTCCATATAAGCTAAACCGCGCAAACCGGTTTCGATTGATGGGTGCTCCATACTAATCATCGAAGTATCTGAAATTAAAACCACATCTGCTTTTAAACGTTCAGCATTGTCTTTTACAAAGATACCGAGATTTGCAGAGCCCACCTCCTCTTCGCCTTCGATCATAAATTTAACGTTGCAGGCCAAAGTATTGGTTTCCATCATCAGCTCGAAAGCCTTAACATGCATGTAAAACTGCCCCTTATCATCGCAGGCACCGCGGGCATAAATTTTGCCATCGCGTATTGTAGGCTCGAAAGGCGGCGTATGCCAAAGTTCTAACGGATCAGCAGGTTGAACATCATAGTGACCATATATTAAAACGGTTGGTAAAGCAGTATCTATAATTTTTTCGCCATATACAATCGGGTAACCGGCTGTCGGACAGACCTCAACATTATCTGCGCCGGCATCCTTTAATTTCTGCGCAACATAATCGGCAGTTTTTAAAACATCGCCTTTGTATTTCGGATCAGCACTAACCGATGGAAAACGCAACAACTCAAACAGCTCATCTAAAAAACGTTGCTTGTGCGTTTCTACGTAATTTTTAATTTCTTGCATAACAAAATGAATTTGGACAAATATAGGCTTTACCAAATAAATGGCCTAAAAGTCGATACAAATTATAACTTTCGCCAAGTAAGGTTCAGGCACATTCCTGAACCTATTTTTTAAACCCGCACACGTCTGTTAACAAATACAAAAAAATAATTTATTGTTTGTAAAAAAGAAAGAAGTACAGTATCATTTATATTTACTTTTTTGTAAATTGCGCCCTTAACAGATATCCTTAAATCCTGTAAGAAAGAATTTTAACAATGAAGTTTAGCGCAAAAGTATTTTTATCTCTGCTGCTGCTTCTGTTTGTCTGCATGTATTCTTTCGCTCAGGGCCAGAATCCTACCCGTGTAAGCTGCCCTGAAGCAGCTCAATACTACTCAAAAGACAGTATCAATATTGTAACGTTTGGAGCAAGCACTGTTGAGGGGGTAAAAGGTCTTGGTTTTCAAACTATGCTACAGAACAATTTTTTAAATTGTTATGCAAATAAGGTAGTTGATATTACCAACCATGGTATTGGCGGTCAGACTACTTTTCAGGGCCTGCTCAGGATTGATAACGCAATAGCCAATAGAACAGGTTTTATAGTGATTGATATGGGCATTAATGATGCGCTTTCAATTGCTGCCGGCAAAGGAAGTGTAGCCGAAACCGTTGCTAATATGAGGGTTTTAATTACAGCAAGCCTAAAACAAAAATTAGTCCCGATTTTGTGTACGCTTCAGTTTGTAGACGACAGGACCAATAAAAGTTATGTTGCTGTAAATACCAATATTAGGAACATTAACACTGCATATAAAAAGTTGGCTTTGGAGTATAAAATATATTTAGCCGATATAAATGCAGTAATGAGACGCGATTTCAGCTTATATCAGGATGCCTTCCATCCAAATGCCCGCGGCTACAGGTTGGTAAGTTATGTGATTTTTGATACGATTAACAAGGCTATTTTCGATAAATTCCTAAAGTTCACCGTTTCTCAGAATTATCCTAATCCTGCAGCCATGCAGACTTTTATTGATGTGGTTTTACCCGAATCGGATAAACTTAACATACAGATTTATGACTTAATGGGCCGATTGGTTAAAACTGTGGTAAACGAGTACCTGAATACGGGTAAGCATACTTTAGAAATCAATACCTCTACTTTCGTTCCTGGCATTTACTTCTTTAAAATCTCCTCAGATTCAGGACAATATAACAGTGTAAAAAAGTTTATTGTAGCGAGGTAACAAAAGATTTAAAGATTAGTCTATTCAATAGATTAATATGATTTGTACCTTTAAATATGAGCACTGAGACATTTTTTACCAATGAAGTTATTGATCTTGATCTTCTCCCAAAATATGAAGAAATTCAATTAAACCGGCCACATCCCGATTATTGGAAAATCATCTGCATAAACTTATCGATCTTTTTTGGCCTGTTAGGACTTGGATTGGGTTCTCTTCTGTTATTTGTTGATGAATTTAAACCCAATGCTGTATGGATTATACCTGTTTACCTGGCTTTAATCATTATTTTTTTCCTTCTTTTCCGTTTAAGTTTTAAAAAACGCGGTTATGCAGTACGTACTCATGACGTAATCTATAAAAGTGGAATTATAGCCGAATCGACCACAATTGTTCCTTTAAACAGGATCCAGCACATCGAGTTAAACGAAGGCATTTTTTCGCGGATATATAAATTAGGATCACTGCAGTTATTTACCGCAGGTGGCCAAAGCGGGCATATCCACATTTCGGGTGTAGCAATTGAGGAGGCAAAAAGCATCAGGGACTTACTTTTGAAAAAATTAGAGCTGCTGGAAAACCCAATAACCGAAACAGAAGCGTAATGGACAACGATTTTAGCAAACCACAACGTGAATCGGCCTTTGGCATTATTATAATGGGAGCGCACACCCTGATAAAGATTGTAAAGGCAAGCTTTTTCTTATTTATTATAGCATTTGTAAAAATGTCGAGCACCTCTTTTATCTACCTGATAATGAGCATACTGGCTATTATATTAATCAGTTTCGTATTTGCTTATTTATCGTATTTAAAATTTACTTTCTTTTTAGATAAAGAAAAGCAGGAATTCGTGGTGAATAAAGGCATATTCAACCGTGATCAGGTCATTATTCAACTTGATAAAATACAGCAGGTTAACATTAACCAGAACATTCTGCAGAAAATTATCGGTGTTTATGGATTAAAGATTGATACTGCTGGTGCCCATGGAGAAGAGGTGAGTATAAAAGCCATTGACGAAACCTCAGCCTATAACCTTAAAGAACATTTATTAAACAGCAAAAACGTAACGGAAGTACCATCGGAAACTATACATGAACCCCATAAAGCAGAAGAAGCACCTTTTTTGAGAATAAGTACCTGGACCTTGTTTAAAGTGGGACTAACCTCCAACTACGGACAAAGCTTAGCACTACTTACTGCCTTTTTTTATACCCTTATTTATGAGGGCAGGCAGTTATTTGATGCTTTTAAAATTAACAAAGACGAGATTCAGAACGCAATAACTGGTATGTTAACCATTGTTACGGTTTTTATCTTAATTGCCTGCCTTTTAATTGTACTATTGATTATTAACCTGGTAAGAACCTTTTACAAGTATTTCGAGCTGGAAATTAGCGAACATAAAAACACACTCCTACTCTCTTCGGGGCTGATTGCCAAGAAAAATACCCTGATTAGCCCAAATAAAGTCCAGATTACGAAATACAGTCAGAATTACTTTCAGAAAAAGATGAACATGCTGAATATGAGTTTAAAGCAGGCTCATTTTGGCCAAAGTAAAAAAGGACATGAAATGCAGGGGAATACCCTGGAAATTCCGGGCTGTAATGCCGGCGAACGGGATGAACTGTTAAAAATGATATTGGGCAAGTCACCGCTAAGGGGAAAAACCTTTATTCCCGACTGGCGTTTTTTGAATTTACCTATCTTCTTTAAACTGATTTTACCAATTGTGGCGTTTTTAATCATGGCGTTTAACATTCCTGAGGTCAAACCCTATATCAGTGCGGCAATAGTTTATTTTATGGCTGGCATTTTAATGATTTATATCAGCTACCGTAGGCACCGGATCTCCGTAAGTCAGGATTTCATTATCAAAACAAGTGGAATCTGGGATATTTCTAATGAAATTGTAGCGCCAAATAAGATCCAGGCGATTACTACCTTCCAATACCCCTGGCATAAGGGCGTGGATGTTGGCCACCTCACTTTACATACCGCAGCAGGTCAGATTCATTTTAAATATGGCAATTATACCGCAATTAAACAGCTCGTAAATTACTGGTTATACCAGGTAGAGTGTAAAAACGAGAATTGGATGTAAACCTGTAAAGAACTAAAATAATGATTATGAATACCGTAGAACAGATCATTTTAAATGAGAGTAGACTATTAACCGCTATACAACAAGGCGATATTAAGGAACTGGATCTGCTTTTGCATGAAGATTTACTTTTTAACCTGCCTAATGGAATAACCATAACGAAGGCTATGGATATGGAAACTTATACATCAGGAAATATAGTTGTTAATTCAATTTTACCTTCCGAACAGCAAATTAATCTGATTAACGATACTGCAGTTGTTAGTGTGAAAATTGAGCTAAAGGCAATATATCATTCCCAACCCATCGAAGGTATTTTCAGGTATTTAAGAGTATGGAAATTGTTTGATCAGGAATGGAAAGTAATTGCCGGAAGTTGTGTAAGCATATTATAAGGTAAAGCTGCCAGGTTTAACCCAGGCAGCTATTATAACTTAATCAATTCCCGTATGCTGCAGCGAAATCGGCGGCAAAATCTTTAAGTTTAATGTTACCTAAAACAGGCCTGTTTTTGTAATAATCTATAAAAAGTTTATTGCTTCTGATCGCATCTCCCATTTCTACATAGTTTTTGGCTATTTCATCAGGTAAACCTGCTCCCACCATCCCGTTAAATGCATCTTCATCGCTAAATTCTACCCATGGTAATTCCGGCTTACCCACTGCAGTACCCAATGCTTTTGCAACATCAGCTGGAGTACTTTCATCATCACTGGCTACGTACTGTATAGTTTTGCCTGTAAAATTACTTTCCAATACTTCTGCAGCTACCTCTGCAATGTTACGAGGATGCACCAAAACAAGTTTGGCAGCAGCACCGAAATTAGATCCTAATATATTTGCGTGCTTAACCAGATCGATGTTGGCTAAAAAGTTGATATAGAAATAACCGGCACGTAAATGTTTTACATCTACCGTGTTCAATGTGGCAAAAATATTTTCTACATCATGTAATCCTGCAATAGGGCCGGTTCCATCAGGAAGATCTGCACCTACGCTACTTAAATTCACAACCTTTTTAACCCCCGACTCTTTTATGGCAGCAGCATAATTTTCGCCGATTCCTTTAATATATTCCCTAAATTTTGGTGCTGCAAAATTAGGCGGAACCATGGTGTAAATGGCATCAGCCCCTGCGAAAGCATTTGTTAAAAATCCGGTGTCGCTCACACTGCCAATTAAGGGTATTGCGCCCAGCGCTTTAATTTCTTCGGCTCTACCGCCGTTACTGCTAATAATTTTTACTTCATGGCCTTTAGCTACCAATATTTCGGCCAGCGGCTTGCTAATATTACCTGTTGATCCTGTTAATGTTATTTTCATGATTTTCTGTTTTTAAATATTGGATACAAAGCTATATTTGTACTTACTTTTATACAAGTACTTACCCCAAAGTATGTAACCATGACTGCTATTAAAGAAAGTTCGACCCGTAATTTTAACAAAGGCGTAGCGCTAACCAGCTGCCCTGTTACTTTTGTAATGGAAAAAATTGGTGGCTACTGGAAACCTATTATTATTTTTCACTTAATGAGTGGACCAAAACGATATAGTGAGTTAAAACGTGCTATACCACAGATTACGGAGAAAATGCTTATACAACATTTAAAGCAATTGCAAAATGATGACCTCGTTCACCGAGATGCGCAAGCCGTTATTCCACCCGTAGTAACGTACAGCCTTACCAAATCAGGTCAGGATCTATTCCAGGTGTTAGATTCAATGGTAGATTGGGCCATTAAAAATGGTTCTGTTTAACTATCATATGTGCTCATCTGAGCAATCAGAATGACAAATAAACAATAGAGGTTTAAACCTTCAATAGTAGCGCAAACTAAATAATATAAACCTTGTTGAAGTATTACCCTGCGGCAAGTAGACAAGAACAAGCGAAATACGGGAACCAGTCTGATTCCCTGCACAGGCATTGCACTCCGAAAAGAAAATTACTCAATCAATAGACAGCATATATTTTTTTAATTGGAAATGAATGGGTAGTTTTTCATCGGAGATTGCAGCCCTGCTGTTCGCTGTAGCCCTCATGCTTCGGGGCTGCCGCTGCCATCAGGTTTACGAACAACGTAAGTGCAAAAAACAGCCTCAAAACACGGAAAAACTTTATTTTTCCTCCGTGATTTCTGTGCTTCCGTGGCTAATTATTTTTGCACATGTTTTAAAAGCAATTTCCCTGCTATAATATCATAATCCCTTTAATGTTTCCTGCCTGCTTATAAACAGCAATTACCTCATCGGCATTTTGAACCTGCTTTTTCACCGTAATAGAAAGATATTTCCCAGTTTTTGATGGTTGCTCAATAAATTCATCATCGGGTAAAATGGCACGTAAATCTTTTATTTTATCTAAACCGCCGGTGATGATAAATTTAAAATTGTAAACGCCCGGAAACCGCTCAACACTTTCCAGTTTCTCTTTTAAATTTACGTAAACATCTTTACTATTTCCTTCCGGTATATCGGTTAGTTCAATATCCTTGTTTATTCTTTTCTCATCCATGATCAGAGCATATCAAAATCTATACCTAAACCATTGGTGTGTAATTCTGGCATTCTTTAACTCAAAATCACGCCATTTTGCTTAAATTAAAGGAATACGGGTATGACATACAAATTTGACATCGGCTTAATATCTAAGCTTAAGTTTATATTGGAGTTATGGTTTTGACCCCGAATAGTAGCACAAAATACCTGCCTAAACCTTGGCGAGGCGGATACCGGCCTGGCGCATAAGGCCTGCAGGCGTATGAGCAAAGCAAAGGACTACCAGCACCAATGGAATACAGGTTTGGCTTTACAGAAGAAACAGATTTACCATAGCCATTAGTTAGCCTCATAAAAACAAGACCGGCTTTTACCATATAAGATAAATAAGGGCATATAAGCTATACCAGATAGATCACGAAACAAGTTCAGAATGACGAACGACAAAATATGACCTTAGTTTTAGCCATAAATAGTAGCACAAACTCAATTAAATAAACCTTGGCGAAGCGGATACCAGCCTGGCGCCTAGGGCCTGCAGATGTATGAGCAAAGCAAAGGACTACCAGTACCAATGGAATACAGGTATTGCTTTACAGAAGAAACAGATTTACCATAGCCATTAGTTAGCCTCATAAAAACAAGACCTGCTTTTACCATATAAGCATATAAGATAGATAAGGGCATATAAGCTATACCAGATAGATCACGAAACAAGTTCAGCATGACGAACGATAAAATATGACTTTGGGTTTTAACCCTTAATAGTAGCACAAACTCAATTAAATAAACCTTGGCGAAGCGGATACCGGCCTGGCGCATAAGGCCTGCAGGCGTATGAGCAAAGCAAAGGGCTACCGGTACCAATGGAATACAGGTATTGCTTTTCTAGAAACTAAAAATAACGGTTTTACCATACCGGCAACTGATTCGCCATAAAATTTATCGTTGATAGAACATGAGCTTTCATTCAGTAGATTCTGAAACAAGTTCAGAATGACGAGCGATAAAATCTGACTTTGGATTTAAACTAATTACCAACACCTTTAGCAAAAAGCCGCAGGAATTGTTATTTTTGAACCTCAAAAAAACAGGAGCCAATTTGGATTATTTAGCAGGATTAAACCCACAACAAAGAGCAGCAGTAGAAAACACAAAGGGACCGGTAATGATTGTTGCGGGTGCCGGTTCGGGCAAAACCAGGGTAATTACATTCCGGGTAGCCCACCTGATCCAAACCGGTACTGATCCGTTTAACATCCTGGTTTTAACCTTTACCAACAAGGCGAGTAAGGATATGCGCGAGCGTATCAGTAAAGTAGTTGGTGCAGAGGCTAAAAATATCTGGATGGGCACTTTTCACTCTGTTTTTGCAAAAATATTGCGCGTAGAAGCCGAAAAAATCGGTTATCCTAACAATTTTACCATTTACGATACCGACGACAGTAAAAGCGTGATCCGTGCCATCTTAAAAGAGATGCAGCTGGACGATAAACTATATGCCCCTAATTTTGTTTACGGTCGGATTTCTTCGGCAAAAAACAACCTTATTTCGTGGAGGGAATACCAATCTAACGATCAGATCCAGGCAGAGGATATCCAGAATAAACGTCCGCTGTTGGGCCAGATTTATGAACAATACGCCAAACGCTGCTTCAGGGCAGGCGCAATGGATTTCGACGATTTATTGTTCAAAACCAACATCCTTTTAAAAGAACATCCTGACGTTTTAAACAAATACCAGCAGAAATTCAGGTACCTTATGGTGGATGAGTACCAGGATACCAACTTTTCACAATATACCATTGTTAAAAAACTGGCTGCCGCTTATCAGAACATCTGCGTAGTGGGCGATGATGCACAGAGTATTTACGCTTTCCGTGGCGCAAACATCCAGAACATCTTAAATTTCGAACGCGACTATCCTGATTTAAAGGTTTACAAACTGGAACAGAATTACCGTTCTACCCAGAATATTGTTGATGCAGCAAGCAGTATTATTGCCAACAATAAAAACCAATTGGAAAAAAATGTATTTTCCGAAAATGTTGCCGGCGACAGGATCAAAGTTTCCCGTGCTTTTACTGATAATGAAGAAGGTAAACTGGTTGCCGAATCCATCATCCAGGAGCGCAGCTTAAAAGGTTATTCTTACCACGATTTTGCCATCCTTTACCGTACCAATGCGCAGAGCCGTGCAATGGAAGAGGGTTTGCGCAAACTGAATATCCCGTATAAAATTTACGGGGGCACATCTTTCTATCAACGTAAAGAGATTAAAGATTTAATTGCCTATTTCCGTTTAACCTTTAACCCGAAAGACGAAGAAGCCATTAAGCGGGTAATCAATTATCCAAAACGTGGTATTGGTGATACTTCGGTTGATAAAATTATAGTTGCAGCTGATCAGCACAACCTCACCATGTGGGATGTGATTTCGAATGCACACCAGTATGTTGACGGGCGTTTGGCCAATCAGCTAAATGATTTCGCCATAATGGTGCAAAGCTTTCAGGCAGAAGCAAAAAAACTTGATGCCTACGATTCGGCCTTGTTTATCGCACAGCACACGGGCATTTTAAAGGAATTATACACCGATGACAGCGTTGAAGGACGTGCACGTTACGAGAATATCCAGGAATTATTAAATGGTATTAAGGAATTTGCCGAGCGTGAAGATATAGAGGAAAAGGGACTTGATATCTTTATGCAGGATGTTGCCCTTTTAACCAATGATGATAAAGACGGGGATAAAAACAAAGATACCGTTTCTTTAATGACGATCCACTCTGCCAAAGGTTTGGAGTTTAAAAACGTCTTTATTGTAGGTTTAGAAGAGAATCTTTTCCCATCGCAAATGTCTGTCAATTCCCGTTCCGACCTGGAAGAGGAACGCCGTTTGTTTTATGTGGCCATTACCCGTGCAGAAGTTAAGTTAACCATTACCTATGCTACTTCGCGCTACCGCTGGGGAACGCTAACCAACTGCGAACCAAGTCGCTTCATCAACGAAATTAATCCTAAATTTTTAGAACTGGATGTTAAACCTGCCAGAACAAATTCTTTTGATGGTAATTTTGATGATGAGCGCAAAACATGGACTTCGCAGCCACGTGATTTCTTTAGCAAACCAAAACCAGCTGCAGGTGCAACGGCCTCTGCGCCACCGGCAAGACCAAAAACCACCTCATTACTGGCAAAGGCGCACATTCCAACACCTGGGTTTACCCCATCGCAACCACATGAATTTCAAGTTGGTATGGAAGTAGAACACGAAAAATTCGGTTTTGGAAAAATCATCAGTTTAGAAGGGGCCTTGCCTGACGTTAAGGCTACTGTATTCTTTCAGGGTTTAGGCAACAAGCAATTACTGCTTAAATTTGCGAAACTGATGATTGTGAAGTAATTTTTTTACCACAAAGACACCAAATCACGAAGAAAATTAATATAACCTTTGTGTTTTTGTGCCTTCGTGGTTAATTATGAAAATATAGAATAAGAAAGAAGTGATTATCCTTTCAATTTTGCGTCCTTTACCTTTTCTATTAGTGGCCCTTGCGGTGAAAACCACTTGAAAAAACACAAAATTATCCTTAATATTGGGGTCGGTTCTCCCGATTATAAACCATGCAACTTACCAGGTTAGAAATTAAAGGTTTTAAGAGCTTTGGCGATAAAGTGACCATCAATTTTAATGAGGGCGTTACTGCTATTGTAGGTCCTAATGGTTGCGGAAAATCAAATGTTATCGATGCCATGCGCTGGGTTTTGGGCGAACAGAGTACCAAAGCCTTACGTTCTGAAAAAATGGAAAACATTATTTTCAATGGAACCAAAAACCGCAAGCAGGCACAACTTGCCGAGGTTTCGCTAAGCTTTGATAATACCAAGAACATCCTTCCTACCGCATACTCACAGGTAACCGTAACCCGTAAGCTTTATAGAAACGGCGATAGTGAATATCGTTTAAATGATGTTCAGTGCAGATTAAAAGACATTACCGACCTGTTTTTAGATACTGGAATCGGCTCAGATAGTTATTCGATCATCGAGCTCAAAATGGTTGATGAGATCATTACCAATAAAGAACACAGCCGCCGTTCCTTATTTGAGGAAGCCTCCGGAATCTCGAAATACAAATTACGTAAAAAACAGACTTTCAACAAATTAAAAGATACCGAAGCCGATTTAGAGCGTGTTGAAGATTTACTTTTCGAAATTGAAAAGAACCTTAAAACATTAGAAAACCAGGCCCGTAAAGCCGAACGTTATTATAAATTAAAAGAGCAGTACCGCGAATTGAGTGTACAATTGGCTACCCATCGTATTGCTTTTTTCCGTACCGATTTAAATGCTCTGGAAATACAGGAGCAAAATCAACAGGTCAACCGCACAGAGCTTAGTGCCAAAATTGATACCGGCGAAGTTGAACTGCAAAAACTTAAGCTTGCAAGCATCAGTCAGGAGAAAAACCTTTCTGTACAACAAAAAGCTACAAACGAGTTTATTTCCAAAATCAGGGCCTACGAAAGCGAGAAAAAAGTAAAAAACGAACAGATGCGCTTTTTACAGGAAAAGGAAACACGTTTATCTGGCGAGCTCGAAAAAGATAAGAACCAGATTAACCACATTAAATACAATATCAAGCGTTTAAATGAGGAAATCGTAACTGAAACAGAAGTATTTAACCGACTGGATTCTGACTTAAAACAATTAAAATCGACACTTGATACATTACGAGAACAGCAGCAGATTGAAAAAAACCGGATCGATAACCTGATCAGATCGGTTAATGAGCTGCAGAACAGCGTATACCAGTCTCAAAAGGAAATAGACATCCTCAATATCCAAAAAGATGCCCTCGTACAGGAAAGCAACCGGAATGTTGATGATACCGAAACCAAGACTTTAGAATTAAAAGCATTTGACCATGCTTTGGCCGAGTTAGACATACAGGTTAGGGAAAAACAGGCCAATATTAAAAACCTGACTGAAGCTGAAGAGCTCTTAAAGGAAAAATTGGCTGTTGCAGAAATAAACCTAAGTTCGAACAAGGAAAAACTGACGGCCGAAAACCGTAAAAAAGATGCCAAGCAGAACGAATATAACCTGACTAAATCGCTGGTCGACAGCCTGGAAGGTTTTCCGGAATCAATCCGTTTTTTAAAGAAAAATAATGCTTTTGCGAAAAGCGCCCTACTCCTTTCAGATATCTTGTTCTGTAATGAGGATTACCGGATTGCCATAGAAAATTACCTCGAACCGGTAATGAACCACTACGTGGTTGAAAAATATGCCGATGCCGTTCAGGCCATTAATCTTTTAACAGATGCAAGCCGGGGAAGGGCGAATTTCTTTATTCTGGAAAATATTCCTGATAAAAACCCGGTTATTGGCACCCACGAAGGCCTTGTTTCTGCTTTATCGGTTATTGAGGTCGACAAAAAATACCAGCACCTTTGTAACCTGCTTTTACAAAACGTATATATCGCTATAACTGAGCAGGAAAACCTGTTCAAGGAAACGCCAACCGATAGTTTAACCATCTTGGCCAAAAATGGAAAATATGCACAAACCAAATTCACTTTATCTGGTGGTTCAGTGGGTTTGTTTGAGGGTAAAAGAATTGGCCGTGCCAAGAATTTAGAAAATCTGGCCAAAGAAATTAAAGCTTCAGAATCACTGATCAATCAATATAATGCGGCCATAAAAGCTGAAACAGACAATATATTCGCCCTAAAAGAGGCTTCAAAAATTAATCAGATCAACGCTTTACAGCAGGAAATGAACCGTTTAAATAACGAACACATTTCAGTACAGACCCGTCGCGATCAATACCAGGAGTTTATCACCACCAGCGAAAACCGCAAAACTGATATTGCCCAAAAGATCATATCAATAGAAAAAGCTTTATCAGAAAAATTGCCGGCACTTGTTCAACTGCAAAAAGATCAACAGGAAGCTCATGTTAATTTGCAGGAACAACAGCTTAATTATCAGGAAATTGCCGACCAGGTAAATGAAAGTGCGGGAAAATACAACCAGGACAATATCCGTTTCCACCAACAACAGAATAAACTATCGGGCCTGGAAAAGGATTTAGACTACCGTTTCGTACAGGAAGAAGCGTTGAACAAACGTATTGCCCAAAACGACAAAGAATTACAGGAAGCTTTAATCCAGATTACCGCAACTTTACAACATACCGATCTGAATGATGATACGCTCTTAGAGATGTATCAACAGCGTGAGGAGATGGAAAAAGGACTTGCTGAAGCAGAACAAGCTTATTTTACGAGCAAGGGAAGTATTAACGAGGTTGAAAATGACCTGACCAATATCCGTAAAAACCGCGAAGAAACCGATTTTCTCTTAACCGAGATCAAGGATAAGAAGAATGCTTTAAAAATCGACTTAAATGCATTAAAAGAGCGTTTAGCTGTCGAATTTAACATTGATATTAATGACCTCCTGGAAACCGATACCGAAATTGAAGCACTGGAAAGTGAGTTCGAGCTACGCCAAAAAGTAGAAAAAATGAAGCGCCAGCTGGATGAGTTTGGGGCCATCAACTCTATGGCTATGGAGGCCTTTAAAGAAATGGAAGAGCGTTATACTTTCATCCAGAGCCAGAAAAAAGACCTTAATGCAGCCAAAACTGATCTTTTACAAACCATTAAAGAGATAGACGACACTGCAAAAGATAAATTTATGCAGGCTTTTACCCAGGCCCGCGAACATTTTATCGTAGTGTTCCGCTCTTTATTTAACGAAGAAGATAGCTGCGACCTGATTTTATCAGATATTAACAATCCTTTAGAAGCTGATATCGACATAGTGGCCCGTCCGAAAGGTAAAAGACCATTATCCATCAATCAACTATCCGGTGGTGAAAAAACGTTAACGGCTACCGCCCTGTTATTTTCACTTTACCTGTTAAAACCTGCACCTTTCTGTATTTTTGACGAGGTTGATGCGCCGCTGGATGATACTAACATCGATAAATTCAATAATATTATCCGTAAATTCTCTGATCAGTCGCAGTTTATCATTGTATCGCATAATAAACGGACCATTGCCAGTACCGATATTATTTATGGTGTAACCATGGTAGAACAAGGCGTTTCGCGGGTTGTGGCCGTCGATTTGAGGGAAGTAGCGGCGTAACATATTTCCAGACCTCGCAGGTTTTTAAAACCTACGAGGTCTGAGGGGATACAATGGTACACCCCAATTTTAAACAAAGCAATCTTTTATTAGCATTTTTTTAATTTGAAAATGAAAGCAACAGCTTTTGACGGCCTTCAGTCCTGCTGTACACTATAGCCTCGCGAAAAGCTCGGGCTGCCGTTTCCATCAGGTTTAGCAAGGCAATACAGTACAAAAAACAGCGTTTGCAGTTCTATATCCTAATAATTAATATCTTTAGGAAATTTTAAACAGGTAATCGTCATTTCGAGCGAAGTGCAACACACTCGGGAAATCTACCGATAGCTATCGGACCGGGATGACGACCTAAATTATGACAAAATAAATCATGAGAATCCTATATATCCTTCCCTTAGCTATGATGCTAAGCTGCTGTTCATCAGTAAAGAACCAAAGTACCGGCAGTAGCGAAAAACTTGACAACCAACTACTTAAAGACGTTGAAGTGCTGTCATCAGATGCTTACCAGGGCAGAAAAACAGGTACCAAAGGCGCTGAAATGGCCAGGGCTTATATCATTGCACGCTTTCAGAAACTGGGTTTGAAATCCTATCCGCAACATGTAAACTATGCCCAGGAATTTACGTTTAACAGCAGAAACAGCACTAAGGTAAATGGCACCAACATTATTGGCTACATCCCCGGAAAAGGCAACAATGCAATTGTAGTTTCGGCACATTACGACCATTTAGGGATAGTTAAAGATGAGATTTTTAATGGTGCCGATGATAACGCTTCGGGTACAGCCGGATTATTAAAAATTGCAGCTTACTTTGCTAAACACAAACCCAATAACACCATCATTTTTGCTGCATTTGATGCTGAGGAAATGGGCTTGCAGGGCGCAAAAGCTTTCGTAGCCAATCCTCCGGTACCGGTTAATACTATTGCCATTAACCTGAATATGGATATGATTAGCCATAGCGATAAAGGCGAATTGTACGTGTGCGGAACTTTCAAACATCCGGATTTAAAGAAATATGTAGATACGACAAAAACCAATATTAAAGTACTTTTTGGTCACGACGATCCTAAACTTGGTCACGATGACTGGACAAACCAAAGCGACCAGGGTGCATTTAACGCTAAAAACATTCCATTCCTGTATTTTGGTGTAGAAGACCATAAAGATTATCATCAAGCCACCGACGAATATTCGACCATCACCAGGCAATTTTTCAGCAATGCAGCAAATACTGTATTGGATGTGGTTAAAAGTATCGATGCACAAACCGGCTTACAACAGCTGCTGAAGGATAAAATGATCATGATGGACAATCCAAGAAAATCAGAAAGGTTTTAACAAACTGATTGATCTAAATCTAAACCTGTCCTACCGGGCAGGTTTTTTTATGCCGTAATATTTTTAGGATTAAAATTAATTAATTGATTATCAATTAATTAATGTTAATACTATAAAAATAGTTGTAAAACTAGTTTTATAGTATTAACTTCATATAACCGAACTATAAAAGTAGTTACCATGATAAAAGAACTCACAAAAGCAGAAGAACAGATTATGCTCATCCTTTGGGAAATGGGCGAAGCATTGGTAAAAGACGTAATTGAGAAAATGAACGAACCCAAACCGGCTTACAATACGGTTTCTACCGTGATCAGGGTTTTAGAAACCAAGGGATTTGTTGATCATAAAGCCATTGGCAATACCTACATCTACTTCCCTATTGTAAAAGAAACTGATTATAAACGCTTTGCTTTAAATAAAGTGATGAACAATTATTTCGAAAACTCGTACGAAAGCCTGGTTTCATTTCTGGTAAAAGAAAAAAGTATGAGTACCCAGGAACTCGATGAAATTATCCAATTGGCAGAAAAACTTAAAAACAACAAGTGATGAACTGGTTATATTACTTACTCGAAGCCAATCTATACCTCGTCATATTTTACGGGTTTTATAGGTTATTCCTGCGCCATGATACTTTTTATGGTTTAAACAGGTATTACCTCATCTTCAGTTCGGTACTGGCTTTTGCACTCCCGTTTTTTCAACTGGGCTTTCTTAAAAAAGAAGTCGTAATGAGTTATGCTCCATTTACCGGAACTCCGGAAACGCCTTCCCTTTTTACCCTTGAAAATGGTGTATTGTTATTGTATGCCATTGTATCACTGGTTTTAATTTTAAAAATTTGCCTGGGATTACATAACCTTCAAAGCATCATAAGCAAAGCCAAAAAGACTAAAGAAAACGGTATTACCTTAATTGAGATCGAAAACTCCAAAATGGCATTTTCATTTTTCAATTTCCTGTTTATCGATCCCGAACTTAATCAGAAAACAACCATTTTAAAGCATGAAATGGTTCATATCAGGCAAAAACATAGCGTAGATATTCTATTATTCGAACTGATCCAGATTTCAAGCTGGTTTAATCCAATAACCTATCTCATCAAAAATGATATTAAGCTCATTCACGAATACCTGGCAGACGAAGTAACTACCAATAAAGATATTGCCAAATACGAGTACGCCATGTTTCTGATCCAAAACTCGTATGATAATCAAAAAGTTGGCCTAACCAATCATTTTTTTAATTCGTCATTATTAAAAAATAGAATAAGTATGTTAAATCAAAAAAAATCGGCAAAGTGGGCCAGGCTCAAATTGTTGTTTATCCTTCCGCTAACCGGACTGATGCTATGCCTGTCTACGATGGCATTTACAAAAGATTATGCGACCATCCAATTTGGACAAAAAAAGGAAAGTTTAGCCATCGTTTTTCAAGACACCACCAGGAAAAAAGCCGACAAGAAGAAGTTACCGCCGCCACCTCCTAAAGAACCGGGCCAAATAAAATCTAAAAAAGTTAAAGAAATAACGATAAATGAACCACTTATCGTTACTGATCATAAAAGATTACCACCACCGCCACCAGCTCCCGGCCCTTTAAAATCAAAAAAACCTGGTCAACCGAAAGTTAATGAGGTTCGTTTTCCTCTTCCCACCGTAAAAAAAGATAAAAAGAATGTGCCGGCACCCCCACCCCCACCGGTTGAACCAAAAGCGACCAAAAGTGGAAATGATAGCGAAACCATTACCGGTATTGTAATCAATGATAATAATAAGGCACAATCTATTACAAGTACCTCACTAACAGAACAAAAGGATTTAAAACCGATAACTGTTACAGGCTATATAAATCCAGGTAATAAAAATACAATACCAGCCAAAAAGATAAAAGGAACAAAGACCGAAGAAGTTATAGTTGTGGGTTATTCCAGCAAAAAACAATAATTACTGTGGCACGTAAACCACATATTTCGTTTCGAAGAAATTTTCTTCAAAATAAGCTGAAAGCGGATATAATTCTGCTTTCAGTTTTGATTCTTTGATTTCCTCTGCCAAATCGCCGCCTTTTAAATACAGGATCCCATTCGGAATAGCATTAACCGATTCTTTTTTAAATTTACCTTGTATCCAGGGATAAAACTCACCTAAACGGGTAACTGCCCGCGAAACCACGAAATTAAATTTTTCTTTAACCTGTTCGGCCCTTAAATGATCAGCCCTTAAATTCTTCAAACCTAATGCCGAAGCCACTTCTTTTACCACTTTAATCTTTTTCCCGATAGAATCTACCAGGTAAAATTGCGTATCAGGAAATAAGATGGCTAATGGAATACCTGGAAAACCACCGCCTGTACCTACATCCAAAACAGACTCGCCGGCTTTAAAAGTACAGACCTTTGCTATCCCCAACGAATGCAATACATGGCGCTCATATAATTCTTCAATATCTTTTCTGGAAATTACATTGATCTGCGCATTCCAAAAGCTATATAATTCGAACAGTTGCGAAAATTGGGCTATCTGTTTTTCGCTTAAATCGGGAAAATATTTTAAAATGATATCGGGTTTTACATCAGGCATATTGTACTTTCTAAAGTATTATTGATTATTTCCAGTTTACTTTTTTCTTACCAAATAAGGCTAAAAATCCGTTCAGTGTTAAAAATACAAACAAAAGTATATCTAAAATCGGGAACCACCAACGTAAATCGCCATAGTTTAATCGTTTCAACAGCTTTGGATAGATAAAACACCTGATGATAATGCTTAATGCCAGTATTCCTAAAGCGATATATCGTGTCTCAGGGCTAAAAAACATACAAGCAGCAAAAAAGCCGTAAAATAAAAACTGAAACACGATTTGAAGGCTTAAAATAAATTTATGCTTTGATTTATAAAATTTACCGGCCCCAAAATGGCGCTTTTTCTGCCTTAGATAACCACTCCAGGTTGTATTTGGCTCGCTCCACACATGGCTGTCGCGATGTAAACGGATTTCAGTATTGTATTTAGTTGCATGTGCATTTACAAATAAATCGTCGTCGCCAGATGGGATGTGCATATGCGCTGCAAATCCTTTATTTTTAAAAAACAGCGACTTTTTGTAGGCCATGTTACGCCCAACCCCCATATATGGCATGCCTTTTAATGCAAAAGACAGGTAATTTACTGCAGTAAAAAAGGTTTCAAACCTGATCAGTGCATTTAAAAGGCTCCTTTTTTTCATGTAAGGAGAATACCCCAATACAATTTCTGTATTTTCATCAGCTGGTTGCTGCATGTCCATCAGCCAATGTTCTGAAGCAGGCGTACAATCGGCATCGGTAAAAACCAGCCAATCATATTTGGCAGCTTTTATACCCATGGTTACTGCAAATTTTTTACCTGCAATAAATTTATCATTATCTAAAATCTTTACCACTTTTAGATTGGAATATCTCTTTTCCAGTTGCTCTAAAAACTCGCCTGTGCCATCCCAGGAGCGATCGTTAACCACAACCACCTCAAATTCAGGATACTCCTGATTAAATACCGAAGGAAGATACTGCTCTAAATTTACAATTTCATTCCGGGCACATACAATAACACTTATCGGTTTACGTGCCGATAACGGCACCTCTTCAATCGCAACCCTGGCCAGTTTCAAATGAACAAAAAGTACATAATAGAGCTGAACCAAAAGGCAAAAAGCCAATATCGAGAGCAGGATAATTTCAAATGGGGTTAATATCACGATGGTAAAATAAACAGGCGCAAATTTCTCATTTTTAATCTGTAAAACACTTTTATGTGGATAAAAAATTAAACAAAATAATGCCCTCAATTTTTGCTATTTTTGGCAGATTTTTGACGAGAAAAAACACATTATGAAATTTAGTTTACAGGCTAACGATCCATTATCAAAAGCCAGGGCCGGGACGGTAACAACAGCCCATGGCGAAATACAAACCCCTATTTTTATGCCTGTTGGCACTGCCGGAACGGTTAAAGCCGTACATCAGCGCGAACTTAAAGACGATATCGACGCAAAAATCATTCTGGGTAATACTTATCACCTCTATTTAAGACCAGGCCTTGATACCCTGGAAAAAGCAGGTGGTTTACATAAATTTATTGGCTGGGACCGTCCTATATTAACCGATAGTGGTGGTTACCAGGTATATTCTTTAAGCAAAGTCCGTAAAATTAAGGAAGAAGGTGTTACTTTCTACTCCCATATTGACGGCTCGAAACACCTTTTCACTCCTGAATATGCCATGGATATCCAGCGCACCATTGGTGCAGATATCATTATGGCATTTGATGAATGTACGCCTTATCCATGCGACTATACCTATGCGGCGCAATCGATAAAAATGACACACCGTTGGTTAAAACGCTGCTGTGAACGTTTTGACACTACAGAACCCAAATATGGTTTCGACCAAACGCTATTCCCTATTGTACAGGGCTCGGTATACAAAGATCTGCGGATTAAATCAGCAGAATTTATTGCCAGTATGGGCCGTGAAGGCAATGCTATTGGTGGTTTATCAGTTGGCGAGCCGGCAGAAGAGATGTACGCGATGACAGAAGTGGTATGCGATATATTACCGGCAGAAAAGCCGCGTTATCTAATGGGAGTAGGTACACCGATTAATATCCTGGAAAACATTGCTTTAGGCGTGGATATGTTCGATTGTGTAATGCCTACAAGAAATGCAAGAAACGGCATGCTTTTTACCAGAAACGGGATCATCAACATCAGGAACAAGAAATGGGAGAATGATTTTTCTCCATTGGATGCCGAGAGCGACCTATATGCCGACCAGGTAACCAGCAAGGCTTATTTAAGGCATCTGGTACACAGCAAAGAGATGCTTGGCGCACAAATTGCTACCTTGCATAACCTGCATTTCTATCTTTGGTTGGTAAAACAGGCCAGAGAGAAGATTATTAGTGGTGAATTTTACGAGTGGAAAAACAAAATGGTTAAAATATTAGGCAATAAGCTATAAAATGAATCTGTTAAAAGGAAGGATAAAAATCATCGATCAGTACATTATCGGCAAATACCTGGGTACATTTATCTACACCCTAGCTATTTTCGTAATCATTATTGTGGTGTTCGACCTATCTGAAAAGATGGATGATTTTATGAAAAGCGGATTGAGTTTTTGGGGAATCCTCTCTAAATATTATGCCGGTTCCATTCCATTTTATGTCAATATGCTTTCGCCGCTGATTAATTTTATCGCAGTAATTTTCTTTACGGCAAAGATGGCCGATCAGACAGAGATTGTTCCGATTTTAAGTGGTGGTGTCAGTTTTAACCGCTTTTTGTTTCCTTACCTGGTATCGGCTTCCATCATTTTCTCTGCCAACCTGTTATCCAACCTGTACATTCTGCCCTATACCAATACCCTAAAAAATAGTTTCGAAAACACCTACGTAAAGCGCAACGACCCTTCTTCCAAATCTAAAATCCACATGAAACTGGATGACAGGACTTATATCTACATCGATAATTTCGACAATAAAACAAATTCGGGATACCGCTTTTCGCTTGATAATTTTAACGGTGATATTTTAACTAAAAAAATCGTTGCGGAGAATATTAAATGGGATTCGCTCAAGCGTAAATGGCAATTAACCAATTATTCCATCCGTAAGATTGATGGCCTTAAAGAAACCATGATTTACGGTAACGGGAAGTTAAAAGATACCATTCTGGATATGCGCCCTGACGATTTCTCGGCTTATGATAATGTGGTGCAAAATTTAACCACAAAGGAACTCTCAGACAAGATCGAAAAGGAAAAAATACGTGGAACCGGCGTAATGAACGATCTTCAGTTCGAAAAATACAAACGTTACCTGCACCCACTTTCTGCTTTTGTATTAACACTTATCGGTGTTGCATTATCATCGCGTAAAGTACGCGGAGGAGTCGGTGTATCACTAGGTATCGGGATCTTTATTAGCTTTGCTTATATTGTGTTTAATCAGTTTACACAGATGTTCTCTACCAAAGGTGGATTACCTCCATTTGCAGCTGTTATAATGCCTACACTTTTCTTCGGATTATTAGGTTTTTATCTATTAAGGAAGGCGCCAAAATAGCAATGGAAGCTACCAAGAAAAATCTGCTCATTCTTCATCTTACTGTATTTGTTTGGGGCTTTACCGGCGTGCTCGGGAAAGTAATTTCTATCGATGCCGTACCAATGGTTTGGTACCGGGTACTTATTGCAGCCACTACACTTTTTGCCTGGTTTTTAATTACCGGGAAGAATATCAGGATCAGCAAAAAGCAGTTTATCCAATTCTTTTTAACGGGAGGAATTGTAGCAATTCACTGGATATTTTTCTTTCATGCCATCAAAGTATCTACCGTTTCGGTTACACTGGTATGCCTTTCTTCTTTCACTTTATTCACTGCAATTTTAGAGCCTTTAATTAAAAAACAACCTATTCAATTAGGCGATATCCTGATCGGTTTTTTGATTATTTTGGGCATCTATATGATCTTTAAATTTGAAGGTCAATATACTTTGGGGATCATTTTTGGATTGCTGGCCGCAGTGGCATCAAGTCTTTTTTCAACCATCAATTCAACGCTGGTACAAAAAAGCGAACCCTCTATGATCGGTTTTTATGAGCTGGTTGGGGCGCTTTTCTGGATCACCCTATATCGCCTTTACGATGGAACTTTGCCACACACTTCCTTTAATCTGAGTACGAAAAACTGGTTCTATTTAACACTGCTTGGTACACTCTGTACATCGGTTGCCTACGTTGCAGGCGTTGCTGTTATGCGAACATTATCTGCTTTCCGAGTTGCACTAATTACCAACCTGGAGCCGGTATACGGCATCCTATTGGCCTTCATTTTCTTTCAGAATAAGGAACAGATGACCGGTGGTTTTTATATCGGTGCAACAATTATTTTAGGCTCCATATTCTTATATCCTATCTACAAAAACAGGAAAAATAAACTGTAGTTCTTGGCAAAAACGAACCTGTTTTTTTAATAAAATTCCATTAATAAATATCAGTGTTAAACTGCGTAGTATTGATAAATCTTTGCTCAGACAACAAGATGTAAGCCAAGGCCAAAAGATGCGAATAACGGCATTTAAAGAGCGTTTAAATATGCAGTAATCATGCAAGGGCAGACTTCCATATCTTTAATAAACTGCCCCTTATTCCTCAAAACCGGTCAACACCAATAACTGCTAAACTAATCTCTCTTGCCGGATTACAGCTTGCTTGTTAAAAGCAATACATCAAAAAAACTAATGATTCTTCATTCATGATTTAGTCGATATCGAAGGTTCGTCCGGAATAAATAATGGCGACTGTACTATGTAAAAACCTTAACGGATTATTGCCATTAAAACATGCCTTGGATAATACCCAAAAGACAACCACAAAACAAAAGATAAATTCACCAGAAACTGAATTTTAACTTTAAAAAAGTGGGAGAATAAACAATCAAAAAGAAGGAGCTTATTTAGAATAATGAGTAAGAAAAAATCATTAAAATATTAATCAAAATAAAGACTAAAAAACACCAGTAAGATAAGACCATAAAAATGCAACTCCTACTTACAAACATGTTTAAATACAACAACAATAAAGCTGTAAAAAATGAAATAAAAAATCATGCGGGTAATGCAATAAATCAATAGAGAATTAGGTCAAATCGACGCCAGATTTCGACCTAAAACCATGCGTCTTTAGAAGCTAAAAACCCATTAAATTTCTTAACTGGATTTCCTTCTAAAGAACCATTATTTTTAGTTTATTCTTACCTTAAAAACGAGGCTGAAATAAGCTTACACCTCGTAAACATTCTAGATTACCTGTCACAGTCCCTAGCTATAAACGAGTCCTGTCAAAGTCAAAAATCACATCGGTTTTAATGTTCAATCATTTAAAAAGATCATAAAAAATGGGCTTACCAATGTCCCATAATTGAGTTTTTCCAAATAAAAACGATCAAATTCTTATCCATTTTACTTATTGAAAAATCAGCAATAGAATTCACAAAAAACACGGTTTAAACCACTTTAAAGACATATTTTTCATATAAAATTGATTTTTCATAAAATTTATCCAAAAGTTCATTCACCCGGGAATATCGCAAGGAAATCGCATTATCGAGGCAAAAATTTCGTCTTTTAAGACCTAAAAACGCAAAAAAAATATACAAAATGGAATGCCTGAACTAAAATTCGGAAGAGAATTTAGGCGCTAAAATCCTGATTTCAACTATAAAAAAATAGATTTTAAATCGTCAACCCTAACGTCCCAAACACCGTGAATTTAGAAATCTCCTGTTGTGAAAGTTAAAATTTGGGCCTGATAAAGAAAAAACGGGATTAAATTAATCGTTAAAAATTAAAGACATTTTGTCACAAAGCACCGTCTCTCAAACAAAACAGAGTCTTAAAAATCAGTATTAATTTAGAAATCAGATAATGCAAATCTCCAAAGTTATGGGATTTAAAATTCAATTCTTGGGTCTTTAAAAATCAATTTTATTACAGGGATTTTTCCATCTCTAACCCAATATACCAGGCACATTTCAACTCATAAAAATCTGGCCGAAAGGCACCGAAATTCGAATGACCAAGATTCAATTTTCATGACCGGGACCTTGTTTGCCCATTCATACAAAAATTTAAAAAGCCACAAAAATTTTCAATAAAAATCGATTAATAAGTGTAAATTAAGTTAATAAATTCAAGCAGATAAAAAATTTGAAAAAGTGCTTTAATCCGCTATAAAAACAGGCTGTTAAACACAAAAAAAACAACAATTAATAAATTTATATAAAATTCATTAATTGTTGTAAATCAATAATTTAACACATTAAACATAAATTAAAAATTTACATTTTAAAACACTTACAAAATTTAAAAAACTAAATATTTTAGCAAAGATTTTAGATGAATTTAAAAAAAGCAAACAATAAACTAATTATCAAGTATTTAAGTACAATTACTTTAAGTTTTATTTCACTATCAGGTTTTGGGCAGATTTTCAGCACCGCACAAAACCCACTTAGTGTAAAATGGAACTATATTTCATCAGGAGGCTTTAAAATCATCTATCCTGCGGAACTGGAGAAAGAAGCCCAGAGAATGGCCAATACCCTACCCTTCATCTATACCAAGATTGGGCTGGGTTTAAGGCAACAAAAAACCACTATCCCACTCCTGTTACAGAACCGCGGAACGGTTGCAAATGGCTTTGTTCAGCTAGGTCCAAAGAAGTCTGAATTCTATACCACCCCACCTCAGTTTTTCGACAGTCAGGATTGGCTGAACAACCTCGCCGTACATGAACTTAGGCACGTTGCACAATTTGACAAATTGACAGGAACGCAGGCACATCCTTTTCCGGAGCTGGTATACTTCGCTTATTTTGGGGCAGGTATCCCAATCTGGTTTTTCGAGGGCGATGCCGTAGTAAACGAAACCGCGCTTACCTATTCTGGCCGGGGCCGGCAGCCGAACTGGATCATGCCTTACCGGGCTGCGATTTTAGAAGGCAAAAAATTTACGTACAGTAAAGCATATTTTGGTTCGAATAAAGACGTTACACCTGGTTACTACCAAACCGGATATTTGATGGTTGCCGACATGAAGGAAAAGTATGGTCAGTTCATTTCCGATAGCTTACTCAGCGACATCAGGAAAAGACCTGTAAGGCCTTATCCTTTTTCGAAAAGCCTAAAAAAATATACAGGAGAAAATACCCGGCAATATTTTTTAGCTACCCAAAATAAACTTGCCGAAAAATGGAAAATACAGCAAGAAAAATCTGCTCCTGAAAACTATGAAAGTTTAAACCAGGAAACATGGTTAGCGACAAATTATTTTTTACCGGTCAGGCTTAATAATGGCCAGATTTTAGCACTCAAAGAAAGTAAGAAAGACGCGCGGCATTTTGTATTGATTAACGAAGATAAAAAGGAGCAAAAATTATTTGGAATCGGTTACCAGGAACAGCCCTGGTTCAGCCTTAAAAACGACCTCCTGGTTTGGGATGAAATCCGCTACGATCCGAGATATAAACAACGGAGTTATAGTGTAATCTGTTCATACAATTTAAAGACAAAAAAATTCAATAAACTAAGCAGTAAAAGCAGGCTCTTCTCCCCTAGCCTTTCTGATGATGGGAAGAAAATTATTGCAGCCAAAGTTGAACTCAACAACCAGTTCAACCTGGTAGAAATTGATGCAGCCTCAGGAAAGATTTTAAAGACCTATCCAAATCCTGAAAACGAAATCCTGCAAACACCAGCCTTCGATAAGAGCGGAAACAAAATTGCTTACATCGGTGTAACAGAAAAAGGGAAAAGTTTATGGCTGATGGATGGAGAAAAAAAATCGGTGTTGATTTCGAACAGCCGGCAACAGCTCAGTCGTCCGGTTTTTATTCAGGATAAAATTGTTTTCAATGCGCATTTTAATGGCATCGATAATGTTTACGGAATTGATCCTATTTCAAAAAAAATAACAGCACTTAGTGCATCTAAATACGGGGCCTTTAACCCAACCGAAAGCGGTGGTGGGAAAATCATTTTTAACAACTATAAAATCAACGGTTACGAAATTGCCGAAACTACCATAACTGAAAAACCGGTAGGTGAAAATAACTTTGTCGATTTTTCGGTAGCAGCACAAAAGCAGGAAAACGTAGGGAATGTTTTCGACAAAATTCCGGATAGCACTTACCAGCCTAAACGCTACCATCAGGCGCTAAATCTTTTCAGTGTTCATAGCATTATCCCGGTAATTGATAACGAATATGTTTTTGGTCTGGAGCTTCAATCGAACAACCTGCTTAATACCATGGACTTTTATTCGGGGGCAAAATATCACCGCGATTTAAAGCGTTTTGAATATACGGCAGATATTAGCTATAAGGCGCTCTACCCTGTATTTAGTGTTCTGTATCGCAACCGCCCGAAAAGAACCTTCTACAGGGCTAAAAATGTGGTACAGCAAGGCGATTGGAGAGAGAATTATATCAAGCTTAATGCATCTCTTCCTTTATCGTTTAACGCCCGCAACGAGAACTATGCTTTTACGCTAAATACGGCAACCAGTTTTACACAAAGATACCTGCCAGAAAACATGCCTACGGGTTTTATCAGGGAGCTTAAATTCCCGATGGAATATAATTTCACTTTCAACCACAGTGTACGTACCACCGAAAGAGATATTGCACCAAGGTGGGCACAGGTATTCAGGGCAACTTACAATCACCAACCCTTCGACAAGAATTTAAAAGGAGAAATTTTAGCGCTCGAAAGTTTCCTTTACTTCCCTGGCTTTGCAAAAAACCATTCCTTCCTGGCAAGCTTTAATTATCAAAAGGCAAGCGGGGTAAACCAGTATGCAACGGAGATTGCAACCGTGTATGGGTACAACAATATTTTAGCAAAAAGCAAGCTGCAGAATAGCCTGCTTTTTAATTATCGTTTTCCATTTGCCTTTCCTGATTGGGAGCTGGGTCCGCTGGCTTACGTGAGGAATTTTAGGGCAGGTTTATTTTGCCATTATGAGAACATCGGCAAGGGCACTACCTTTAACGATCCTAAAACTTATGGCGTAGAATTGAACACCAGTGTAAACCTTTTGCGGTATCAACCTGTTGTAGATTTAGGAGCAAGATTGGTTTTTGTCAACCAGATTTACAATCAAAATCCGATATTAGAGTTTTCATTTAATTATAGCTTTTAAACCATGAGTGCAAAAACAATTTCGATTATTATCCTCACTGCCTTGCTAACCATTTTTTTAATGGTGAATACAGAACCTGTTGATTTCGATTTCCTGGTTACCACTGTTCCGGTTTCTAAACTTTTGGTTATCGGCATCTGCATCATCATCGGTTTTATTATTGGCTTTGTAGTGGGCCGTCCGCGAAAAACAGTGAGCAGTTATGATGATGAGATCGAAAGAAATAAACCCGTTTCAAATAAAAAAGAATTGAGTGAAGAAGACAGGGATTACATCAGCTAAGAGTTAGGATTAATAGAGTTTACGACCTGATACTCAAAATAAAATCGTTATCTCGACTGGAACGCAGTGAAATGGAGAGATCTGTTTTAATAGCTCTCTCGGCTTTGTTGCACTTCGCTCGAGATGACGGCAACCTGGGATAATGATCTTCTTAACTTTCTTTCAATCACATTGGTTTTTATGTAATGGATCATTATCGAAATAAAGGGTATTTTTTTTAGTGGTTAAGGGCGGTCATGATTTCCCCATACAACAAGCCACTTCCTCCGCCATAATGCTGAATAATTTTCAGGCCGGGCTTCATTCCGGTCAGTTTTGCCCTTAATGCTTTTTCACATTCGGCATCAATTCCATTTCCGAGCAGAACCAGGTCGAGGTGCTGTTTATTGCAGATGGCAATGGCCTCATCGTCCGAGCACACACAGATTCCTTTCCATTCCGGCCTGGCATTTAACAGCCGGTTCATTACCGTTGTAATTTCAGTATCCCTTCCGATATAAAGTATGGTAGTTTGCATAATCCTGTAAATAAATAAACCTCACAGGTTTAAAACCTGCGAGGTTTGGCTAATTATTTTTAATTCAATTCCATGGGAACATCCATCAATAAAACTTCCGCTCCGGCGGTATTGGCTTTAAAACTGATGCTATCGGTATCCCAAATTCCTAATGCATCTCTCTTACCGAGCACCTGCCCATTAATGGTTACTTCTCCGTTAATTACGAAAGCATAAACACCATTACCGCTTTTTTTGATTTTGTATTCAGTTTCGAAGCCTTCATCAAAATTACCCAGCGAAAACCAGGCATCCTGGTGGATCCAAACACCTGCATCATCTGCATTTGGCGATAAGATCTGCTGGAAGTTATTGTGACTGGCTGCAACATCTAAAGTTTGCTGATCATAGCGTGGTGTAACGTTTTTCTTATTCGGGAACAACCAGATCTGCAATAAATTTAACTGCTCACCGGCATTTGCGTTAAATTCACTGTGACTAACCCCTGTTCCGGCGCTCATTACCTGGATTTCTCCACTTTTTATTACTGCCGAGTTGCCCATACTATCTTTATGTGCGATTGCCCCAGCCAATGGAATGGTAATAATTTCCATATTATCGTGTGGGTGGGTACCAAAACCCATACCGCCATCAATCAAGTCATCATTTAAAACCCTCAAAACCCCGAAGTGCATCCTTTCCGGATTGTAGTAATTAGCAAAACTGAATGAATGGTGTGCATTTAACCAGCCATGATTGGCATGCCCACGGGTATTTTCTTTGTGCAAAATGAACTGTGACATAAAATTTCCTTTCTTATTTATGATACAAATTTACAGCAACGATGTTTAACAGCCGTTGATGTAGGGTAAGAAAGTTTGGCGTGGAGCGGAGAGCTAATTGTAAAAAGCAGAAATGATAACTGAAGGCTGATATGGTTAAAAATTGAACTTTGCAAGCACTGCATCGCTATTCAACTCCCTTAATGCATCTAAAGCCACCCAATTGGCCTTTTTGTTATTTTGAGCAAGAATATTGTAAGCAGTTTCAATAGCATGTGCATGAAGAAAGGCATTGCGTTTACCGATCTGTCTGAGCGCCCAGTTAATGGCTTTTTTAACGAAGTTGCGGTTATCGTAAGCTTCGCGTTCAATAATGGGCAGAAAAGCAAGAAAAGTTTCGTCCGTTTCTTTTTTGAGATGAACGGCAGCTTCTGCTATGAGCACAAAACCGGTCCGTTTTACAAATTCGGGTTCGGCCTGTGTAAATTCCAAAACCTTCGACTTAAAATAAGGCGTTTTAACGAAAAGATTTCCGCAAGCCTGATCACATACATCCCAGGAGCTGAAATCGTTTGTCCATGCGTTTATCTGCGCTTCTGTAACCTGTTTATAATCGCCGATGAAAGTCGCCAGCAAGCGCGCTTCATGAAAACCCGTTTCCCAAAGTAATAAGGAGTATTCCTGGTTCTGGCCAATCTGTTTACCGAGTTTTCGGATGTGCGGCACCCGGACACCATAAGCTTTGGAAATATCGATTCCAAAATGGGCCATCTTTTTTAAATATCCAGGCTCACTGATGGATTCGAGTTCGGAAAGGATAAAAGCGATGTCGTTCATGGCACTATAAAAGTCTTTTGGTTATTCTATAAAAAAATCTATCGGAGATACAGCCTTACGTTTACCTGCATTAATGCTGTATTCCAGTTCCAGCGTATATCCGCCCCCGCCTTCGAGAAATAACAATTCGAAAGGGTGATATCCCTTTTTCAGCGCGATTTGTGAAGATTTTTCGATAGCAAAGTGCATTCCATCATTATCAACCAGGGTTTTACCTTGCATTTTAAGTACACTTCCATCGTCAGAGCGCAGAAAAAACGAATAGATACCATCTTCAGCAGCATAGAAATAACCTTGATGGCGGGTAGCAAAACTTTCAGCCTTCTTTTGAACGGGTATCTCCAAAGCCTTGGTAATACCTGACTCTGTTTTGTCTGCTTCGTTTATTAAATTAACTGTTTTATACAGCTTTGGATAATAGCTAAACTTTAAACCCGGTTTAGGGTCTTTAACCTGAACGGCATTAAGATAATTGCTTTGTTGATAGGCTATCGTAAAAACATCGCCCATTCTGCCATTCGCACCAAACACTGCGGCTTTAACCGTCTGATCTTTATCAATGTAAACAGGTTTATCATAACGCATGCTGGTTATTTTCGGCTGAGTTCCGTCGGTAGTATAGCGAACAACCGTGTTTTGAGGCATTTCGATTTTGAGATAGGTAGATTTAAGAAAAACATTGTGATCAGTAAAACCCTTTAGATCTGCAAAGCGGTAATTGATGCCTAATGCGCTCAGAACTTCATATTGCTGTCCCATTTTGCGGCTAAAACTATCGAAATCCTGCTGGTGCCCCCATAAAACATCGCTCATGGCCAACATGCGTGGAAAAAGCATATATTCCAATCGCTGTTCAGAAGGAATATATTCAGTCCAGATATTGGCCTGCCCTCCTAAAACAAATTTCTGTTCATTTTCGTTAAGTCCGAAGCCAACCGGATTAAAGCTATATACTTTTTTAAGCGAATGGGCATCTTGCTGGGCATCAAAATAACAATACTCACCAGGGGTCATAATTATAGGGTTACCCTTTTCTGCTGCAGATTTGGGCGCTGTTGGAATCCAGGTGCGCCAGTACATCAAAGTAGCAGTTGGCGAAACGCCGCCATCTAAAATTTCATCCCAGCCAATGAGTTCTTTGCCCAGGCTATGGAAATACTTTTCCATCCGTTTAACAAAGTAACTCTGGATTTCATCAATATTTTTAAGGTTTTCCTTACGCATTAATGCTTCGCACTCTGGAATATTCTTCCAGCTGCTTTTTTCGACCTCATCTGCGCCTAAATGAATATATTTCGAGGGAAACAGATGGGCTACCTCCTTAAAAATATCTTCAGCAAAGCTGAAAGTAGTTTCTTTACATGGGCAGATCGGATCGGTGAAACTTTTTTCCTTCTGCACCGATCCTGTTGAGGTTAACCACGGAAAAAGTTTTGTTGCGGCCTGCATGTGGCCTGGCATATCTATCTCGGGGATAATTTCAATCCCCTTACCCGCTGCATATGATACCAGTTCTTTAATTTGCTCCTGCGTGTAAAATCCGCCATACATTTTTTCTCCACCGATCATTTTAAAATGTTTCTCCGGAATATTGTAATCTGGATTGGTACCTGCCAGTTTTAAGCAGGCAGAATCCTGATTATTTAATTTTCTCCATGCCCCTTTGGCCGTTAGCTCGGGATATTTTTTGATTTCAATTCGCCACCCCTGGTCGTCGGTAAGGTGCCAGTGAAATTTATTAAACTTGTAAAGGGCCAGCCGATCGATAAAACGATGAAGATAATCGATATCAAAGAAATGACGGGAAACATCTAAATGGATACCACGCCATGAAAATTTAGGTCGATCATTTATTTCCAATGCAGGTAAAACCCAGGTATTATTGGTTTTAAAGGCATTTGTTCCGGCCAGCTGCTTAAGCGTTTGAACGGCCCAGAAAGCGCCCAGTTTATCGCTAACTGTAATGGTTATTTGCTTAGGCGATATTTTTAAACGATAAGCTTCTGGCTTTAAGCTTGCATCCTTGGTAAACACCAGCTGATTGCTTAACCCACCAGCCCTGTTTTTCTTCAACAGCGTAATTTCCTGAACCGCAATAGCAAAAATATTTTCTTTATAATCAACAATTGCTGTATTTCCGGAGAAAACAAATTTACCCTGAAGGATTTTAACAGATTCTGGCTGAGGAAGCACACTAAGCTCCTGGGCAAAATTAGACTTGGCCATTAATAAAAGGGCTAAGCCCAATACGGCGCTGATTTTTTTGATGCTCATTAAGGTAACATTTTGATCGTCGGCCAAATATAGTTTTTTCGCAGAAAATAGCTTAAATATAACCAATCCTTAACATGGCTTGATTTTTAAGTTTACATGCACAACCTAACTTGTTCTGGTTTTACAAGCATAATTAAACCTACAACCTATTAACCTTAAAAAAATCATGAAAAAAAACTTGCTCCGGTTACTGTTGGCCATGTGCCTGTTCGCAGTTTCCTGTCAAAAGAACACCATTACTGAAGAACAAGCCAGTACCACAAGTCAAAAGAAAAACAGCCTTATGGCTACAACAGCCGAAACCAGTGCAGCAGCCAGTGTTAATGCCTACACCAATACCTCTACCTATATCAATACCGGATTCGCTTTTTTAAACCCAACACAAGTTGATAAAAACCGGGTGGCCATTGGCGGAAGTGCTTACACTGAGGTATATGGCTTTAACATTCCGGAAGAAAACAGGGTGCGTGGTATAAGATGGAATGAGGATGATGAAACCACCTCAATCTGGCGCCCTCAGGGAATTGCCGGTTTCTCCAGAAACGGAGTGCGTTATCTACTGGTAAGCTGGTATGCCAAAGATGCTGCAGAAAGTAAAGGATCGAGAATAACGCTGATCGACATCAGCCCAAGCTCTAGCACTTATTTAACCTACCGGCACATTTTACTGGTACAACCTACCCTGCCTACCGGTACTTTGGATTATACGCAATATGGCACTTACGCCCCTTTAAATGTACATGCTGGCGGAATAGCTTATTTTAACGGCAAAGTTTATTTAAGCAGTACAAGCCTTGGATTAAGGGTGTTTGATTTGGATAAAATTATTGAAGTAACCACCGGAACGGGCACCGAGAGTAAATGTGGTAAAGATTCTGGCGGCAATCTTTATGCTTTTAATTACCGCTATATCCTGCCTCAAATTGGCTACTACAAAATTAATGATGCCAGCCCGATTTCAACCGTTCAGGTAAATTACGAAAACAATCAATTATGGACAGGCCAATATTCGGCCGGAAGTGCAGATGCATCGATTGTACCCAAAATTTTCGGATTTCCTATTAATGCATCAGGCGAATTGCAAAATTCGGGCATTCAAACGGTAATCCCTAAAAACAGTTTATTCACCTCCGATCACACACATGGCATACAGGGTGTTTTTAGAAAAGGCAACAGGACCTGGCTTTCCTGCACCGGATCGCCAAGCGAGTCGTACGGATCAACAGCCCGTTTAGCCAGATACACTGATGGCGATACCAATACGGTAAGGTACAGATGGCCCTACGGTGCCGAATCGTTGTATTTTGAAGCACAATACGGATATTTATGGTGTTTAACCGAATTTGAACCCAATGCCGGTGCCAACAACGGCAGTCAGGTTAACCGCTGCATATTTGCGGTAGATTTTTCGAAATACGAATAGCAGAATCAAGGCCTGGCAAAAAAAGAATCTGCTCGAAACATCGTCACTGCAAGAAGAATTTTTCAGCCGACGAAGCAATTGTATAGTAGGGAGATTACCATTATTAAAGATTGTTTCGTCCGTTCCTCCTCAGCAATGACGACCTATGTATAAAATCTTTAATTGATTGCTTATTGAAGGAATCCGAATTGTTTTAAACAGCGTTTCGACAGACTCAACCTGAAAAAAAAGAGCTTGCAAAGGCAAGCTCCTTTTTTTTATCTAATAAGCCCATGTACTAAGCCAAAGCCTGCTCAATATCGGCTAAAATATCGTTAATATGCTCTAAGCCAATTGATAAACGGATAGAACCCTGCTCGATACCCACTTCGTTACGTTGTTCTTCTGTTAGTTTACTGTGTGTACTGGTAGCCGGGTGCGTTGCAATTGAACGTGTATCGGCTAGATTGGCAGAAATCGAAAACATTTTCAAACCATCCATAAACTTACGTGCTGCATCTATACCGCCTTGAACAACAATGGTTACGATACCTCCACCCTGTTTCATTTGTTTTTTAGCGATTTCATACTGTGGATGCGATGGTAAAAACGGATATTTTACCAGCTTGATTTTTGGATGTTTTTCTAAGTACTCGGCAACTTTTAAAGCATTCTCGCAATGGCGGTCCATACGGATAGCCAGCGTTTCTAAGCTTTTAGATAAAATCCAGGCGTTAAAAGGTGATAATGCGGGTCCACTGTGACGGGCAAAACCAATCACATCAGCTATTAATTCTCTAGTACCTAAAATAACCCCTCCTAACACACGGCCCTGCCCATCAATATACTTGGTAGCCGAGTGGATAGAAATGTGTGCACCATATTTAATTGGCTGTTGCAGGTAAGGTGTAGCAAAACAGTTATCAACTACCAGCAATAAATTGTGTTTTTTAGCCAGATCGCCCAAAAATTCCAGATCGATGATATCGATGCCTGGATTTGATGGGGTTTCAACAAAAATCATTTTAGTGTTTGGTTTAATCAGTGCTTCCCAGTCCTGAGGTTTATCTAAATCTGCATAATCGAAAGTTACTCCCCAGTTTGAAAAAACATTGGTTAATAATTGGTGCGTTGAACCAAAAACAGATCTACTGGACACCAGGTGATCACCATTTTTTAAGAAAGCCCCAAATGTAGTGAAAATAGCAGCCATACCTGTTGCGGTGGCAAAACCATCTTCGGCACCTTCCAAAAGACACATTTTATCGATAAACTCTGAGGTATTTGGATTTGAATAACGGCTATACACATTCCCTTCTTTTTCGTTGGCAAACAGGGCACGCATTTCTTCAGCATCTTCAAACTTATAACTCGAAGTAAGGTAAATTGGCGATGAATGCTCTTTGTGCAAGCTGCGTTCGGTTTGAGTGCGTATAGCTATGGTTTCAAAATTTTCAGATTTCATTATATGTAAGATTTGGGTATTTGGTGTAAACCAGTAGTAAGTATTGAGTATCAAGACGAATTTTGCTGTACTTGATACTTGCTACCTGATACCAGATGTCAAATACCCGGTTATGCTATTTATTGATGTTATAAGTAAAGTTAATAGTTGCCGATCGACCTAAAATATTCGATACGGAGCAATATTTGTCGAAAGTCATTTGTAATGCACGCTCAACCTTGTTAACGCTTAAATCGCCAAAAAGGTCGAAATGAATATCAATTACGTCAAAAATCGGGGGCATTTCTTCGTCCTTACGTGTTGCTTTTATGGCAATTTTAATATCATCAAGGGGTTCCTTCTGTTTGGTTAATACATTTACCATATCAATTCCACTGCAACCGCCCAGACCAACCAACAGCATTTCCATCGGTCTGAAACCTTTCCCCTCACCGCCTATTGCTGCTTTTGCATCCAACTCTACGGTAAAACCGCTTTCATTTTCTGCTTCAAAATTAAATTTACCGCTCTTGCGGATTAGATTTATGTTCATTTTTTGTAGTATCAAGTAGTTTGTACATCTATCAGGACAATTATTACTAACCTTTTCCTGGCATCAAGTAGTTAGCATTAAGTATCAAGGCCATTATTACAAACATTATATTTTTTTATTCAATTCTTCTTATTTTTTGCATTCAAACGCTATACACCATGCGCTCAGCTTAAATACCATAAAATACTAAGTTGTTTTTTTCCAGTTCAGGCAATTTAACCGGATGGTCGAAAATTGCAAAAACCGAAGAGCCGCTACCACTCATTAAAGCGAATGTTGCGCCTGCATCGTATAAACTGGTTTTTATTTGACGAATTTGGGGATATTTAGCGAAAACGGATAATTCGAAATCGTTTATAACCTTATACTTCCATGTTGTTGGATGCAAATGTATGATTTCTTTTAACGATTGCAAAGGTTTTTGAGGTTTTACATGCGCATAAGCATCGGCTGTGCTTACATGTACAGGCGGTTTTACCAAAACTTTAAACCAGGCTGACAAATCTACTTCGCATTTTTCAAATTCATCGCCTTTATTATAGGCATAAACAGGTTTGTTTTCAATAAAGAAAGCGCAGTCAGCACCGAGCTGGCGGGCATAATCCTCCATTTTATCCACAGACAACCCCAGGCTAAATTTCTCATTTAACAGTTTAATCAGAAAAGCACAATCTGCCGATCCTCCGCCCAGGCCTGCACCAACCGGAATGTTTTTCAGTAAATTGATCTGCTGAGCAGGAATATCATAATCCTTTTTCACCAACTGATAGGCTTTGAAGCACAGGTTATCGTTAGGATCGCCGGGAATATCAATACCATGTATTTTGCAAGAGGTTACCGCTGCATCGGTAATTTCGACCGAGTCCTTAATATCCACCGGGTAGAAAACGGTTTCGAGGTTGTGATAGCCATCAGCACGTTTTTCGGTGATATTTAAACCTAGGTTTATTTTTGCGTTGGGAAAAGATAACATGTTAGTCCTGAGTAGTGAATTATAAGTCCTGAGTCCATGGTGTCAAAACCAGTAGCGGCTCATTTTGCAAACATACAAAGTGTTTTTTACTCCATGAGCTTTAGTAACATTTTATGTTCATGTTTTAGAGCGCAATGGCAGTAGCTATCAACTTGTTTCTTCGACGTGCAGGCATAATTTAACCACAGATAAAAAGAATGCACACAGATATAAAAATTCGTGTTTATCTGTGTACATCTGTGGTTAAAACCGTTTAACTTAATAAAATTGGGATTACCGCTCCACCCGGGGTTAAATGGGGCGGTTGCTGCTTTTATTAATATTTAAGCTCCTAAAAACATAAAATTTCAATCTTCGTTAAAAACAATTATCATTACAATGTTAGTAAGTGAACAGTGTTTATAAAAATGATTTACAACGGCTGATAAATTTTAGATATTTGTGTTTTAATAATTATTTACAATTTAAAAGCCCCTGAAGGGGTTTGGGGTGTATGAAACAATATTTAGATTTAATGCAGCATGTGCTCGATCACGGTGCGCAAAAGCACGACCGTACCGGCACAGGAACAATAAGTGTTTTTGGCTACCAGATGCGTTTTAACCTGCAAGAGGGTTTTCCGATGGTAACCACAAAAAAACTGCATTTAAAATCTATCATCCACGAACTGATCTGGTTTTTGAGCGGCGACACCAACATTAAATACCTTAAAGAAAATGGCGTACGCATCTGGGACGAATGGGCCGATGAAAATGGCAACCTGGGACCGGTTTATGGTTCGCAATGGAGAAGCTGGCCAACACCTGATGGGCAGCATATAGACCAGATTACAAACATTATCAATACGATCAAAAACAATCCCGATTCGAGGAGGATCATTGTTTCAGCATGGAACGTAGCCGAAATCGAAAATATGGCATTGCCCCCTTGTCATGCTTTTTTTCAGTTCTACGTAGCCGATGGCAAGTTAAGCTGCCAGTTGTATCAGCGCAGCGCCGACATTTTCCTTGGTGTCCCTTTTAATATTGCTTCTTATGCTTTACTAACCATGATGGTGGCACAGGTGTGCGGTCTTGAAGCGGGAGATTTTATCCATACGCTTGGCGATGCCCATTTATATAATAACCACATCGAACAAGCCAACCTGCAGTTAAGCCGTGAGCCTAAACCACTTCCAACCATGAAAATCAATCCTGATGTGAAAAGCATCTTCGATTTCAAGTTTGATGATTTTACGCTCGAAAATTATGAGGCTCATCCACATATTAAAGGTGTTGTAGCGGTATAATATTCGTTCACTGGTCATTAGCCATTAGTTCATTTGTTTGGGCGCAGAATACGGCGCCTGATTTTTATAGATCATCCCGAAATATAAATTCACTTAAACAAAATGGAAAATGAATTACAAATTAGAGGATTTAGAAGTTTATAACTTATCAGAAGCCTTATCTGATAAAATTTGGGATATTGTTATCAAATGGGAATATTTTGCTAAAGATACCATCGGGAAACAATTGTGCAGGGCTGCCGATTCGATAAGTGCTAATATTGCAGAAGGATATGGTAGATTTCATTATAAAGAGAACAAAAATTTTTGCTATTACAGCAGGGGTTCAATACTTGAAGTAAAATCATTTCTCAGGAAGTCCAAAAATAGAGATTTGATACCAGATGATACTTATTCAGACCTTTACATAGAACTACAAACCATTCACTTAAAACTCAATGCTTATATTAAGTACATAGGGAAACTGAAATAAAACTTTAATCGGTGTTCATTCTATGTTGCTTTTAGGCTTAAGAAACTATGCTTAAGCACCATACTGAAACTAATAAACCAATGACTAATGACCAATAAACCAGAAAGCCCTTCACTAGCCATAGCCGTAGCAATTGGCGAAAATTACGCAATTGGCAAAAACAACCAGCTTTTATGGCATATGCCGGCCGATTTAAAGTTTTTTAAACAAACTACCTCCGGTCATACCGTTATCATGGGACGTAAAACCTTCGATTCTGTTGGCAGGCCACTACCTAACCGAAGGAATATTGTGATTACGAGAGATACCCAATTAAAAATTGAGGGTGTTGAAGTGGTGAATAGCCTCAACAAGGCTTTAGAAGTTACCAAAACGGAAGAAAAACCGGTATTTATTGTGGGGGGTGCTGAGATTTACAAACAAGCACTACCTCAAACGCAAACACTTTATTTAACCACTATTCATCACCATTTTGACGCAGATACTTTTTTTCCTGAAATTAACCGGAATGAATGGAAAGTTATCAGCAGTGAAACCCATAAGGCAGATGAAAAAAACAAATACGATTATACTTTTGA
Organism: Sphingobacteriaceae bacterium; assembly: GCA_017745075.1. Classification (GTDB taxonomy): domain Bacteria; phylum Bacteroidota; class Bacteroidia; order Sphingobacteriales; family Sphingobacteriaceae; genus Pedobacter. The sequence goes on from JAGIAD010000001.1 coordinate 651,862, forward strand.
GGTTTTAGAACGGGTGTAACCTATTTTAACCGCAATTGGGCAGAAAATTTCGCAAAGCACGCAGAGCCTCAAAACGATCGTCACCCCGGCTGAAACACAAGGGAATGGAGAGATCTATTTCGGCCCACCTTTGACTGCGAAGTAGCTATTAACAACAGAAAAAGCTAATAAAACAAGCTACCATTGCAAGATCCTATAGAAGAATCGTCCTTTCGACTGGAGCATGCCGATTTTTCATCGGTAGCGAAATGGAGAAATCTATAGAGACAGATTTAGCTTCGCTGAGCAATCGGTTCTCGACTGCGTTGCACCCGATAGCTACCAGGTCCACTCGAAATAACGTCTCCTTTTAACAATCTCCAACACAACTATTTTACAACGATAATTCCGTGTTGGAAATTAATCTTAATAAATTATCAATTAAGGGGTTCTATAATTTAAAAATTTAATTAGATTTGCCGACTTGTTAAAAAAACAGCGAAAGACAAATTATTTTAAACAAACAATGCAAGGAAAAGGTTTTATTAAGTTTATAGCGATAGTATTGGCTATCGTTTGTGCGTATGCACTTTCTTTTACTTTGGTAGCATCCAAGGTAGAAAAAGACGCAAAAAACTATGCGAAAGGTGATTTAGCCAAAGAAAAGGCTTACTTAGATTCGATGAGTACCGAGAAAGTTTACCCGGTTGTTGGTTTTACCTATCAGGAAGTAAAAGCCAAAGAAATCAATTTGGGTCTAGACTTAAAAGGCGGTATGAACGTAACGATGGAGATATCGTTAGCTGAACTGGTTAAATCTTTAGCTGGTAATCCTACTGATGCGAACTTCAACAAAGCGGTTCAGAACGCACAGATCCAGTTAAATGCCGGCGGTAAAGACTACATCAAAATTTTCGTTAAGGAATTCGAAAAACTAAGTCCAGGTGTAAAACTTGCCGATTTCTTTTCAAACCAGGATAACGCATCGCAGTTAAAACCAAATGCCAGCAATAGCGATGTTGAGTCTTTCTTAGAGAAAGAAGCAACCAGCGCTATCGACCGTTCGTTTACCGTATTACGTTCGCGTATTGATGGTTTCGGCGTAGTAAGTCCGAACATGCAAAAACAAGAAGGCAGCAACCGTATCCTTATCGAAATGCCAGGTGTGCAGGATAAAGAGCGTATTGCTAAACTTTTACAGGGTTCTGCCGAACTACAGTTCTGGCAGGTATACCAGGTACAGGAAGTTGCTCCTTTATTAGAAAATATTAATAAAACCTTAGCCGCAACATTAAAAGCTGATGCTCCTGCAACTAAAGATACAACAGCTGCTCCGGCTGCCGGCGGTAAATTGGCCGGTCTAGAAAAGGCTGCAGCCAAAGATTCTACAGCCAAAGGCAGCAAACTTGCTGGTTTAGGTAAAAAAGATTCTACAGCGGTTAGGGCTGAGCTATTAAAATCAAATCCACTTTACGCCGTTCTTAATCTTCCTATCTATCAAGGACAAAACGGACAACAACAATTAATGCCTGGTGCAGTTGTTGGGATGTCGTTACAAAAAGATACTGCAAAAGTTAATGCATATTTAAGAATGCCTGAGGTGGCTGCTGCAATTCCATCTACGATGAAATTTATGTGGAGCGTTAAACCAAGGGAAGGTTCGAAAGTTTTCGAATTATATGCCATTAAAGTGGTAAGTGCTGATGGTAAACCAGATTTAGGTGGCGAGGCGATCAGCGATTCTCGTGCCGATTTCGATCAGAAAGGTAAACCAGAGGTAACCATGTATATGACCAGCGAAGGTTCTGCAAAATGGAAAAAAATTACTGCCGAAGCTGCTGCTGATCCGAATAACAAAAAATCAATCGCTATTGTACTGGATAACCAGGTTTATTCTGCACCTACCGTACAGAACGAAATAGCTGGGGGTGTTTCTTCTATCACCGGTAACTTTACGCAAGCAGATACCAAAGATTTATCAAACATCTTAAAAGCGGGTAAATTACCTGCTCCTGCACGTATTGCGGGTAGCTACATTGTTGGTCCAACTTTAGGTGCACAAGCTATCCATGATGGTTTAATCTCTTTCGTAATTGCCTTTATCGTAATCCTGATCTTCATGGCGTTGTATTATCACCGTGCAGGCTGGGTTGCCAACTTTGCATTGTTGATCAACTTATTCTTTGTGATCGGTATTTTGGTATCGTTAGGCGCTGTGTTAACCTTACCTGGTATTGCCGGTATCGTATTAACTATCGGTTTATCTGTTGATGCGAACATCCTTATTTTTGAGCGTGTGCGTGAAGAACTTGCACATGGCAAAAACGTTGGTGCTGCCATTAAAGAAGGTTTCAAACATGCAATGCCTTCAATTATCGACTCGAACGTTACCCTATTCATTTTAGGTGCTATCCTTTATGCCTTTGGTAGCGGTCCGGTTCAGGGTTTTGCAACGACATTGTGTATCGGTATCCTTTCATCATTATTTGCTGCTGTAGCCATTTCAAGAGTAGTTTTCGAATCGTTGCTAGCTCGTAAAATCGAAATTAATTTCGATAACAGCTTAACACGTAACGCATTTAAAAACCTAGCATTCAACTTTGTTGGCCGTCGTAAAATTTACTACATTATCTCTACCATTATCATTGTGGCAGGTATTGGCATGTACTTCAAAAATGGTGGTTTAAACCTTGGTGTTGACTTTAAAGGTGGCAGAACTTATCTGGTTCACTTCGATAAAGCGGTTAACACAGAAGATTTAAAATCTAAATTAACTCCTGTTTTCGGTAATGAAACCCCAGAGGTTAAAACTGCTGGTGAAGACAGCCAGGTTAAAGTTACCACTACTTTCCACATCGAAGATCAGGACATTAAAACTGATAAAGTTGTAGAAGACGCTTTAAACAAAGGTTTAGCCGGTTCTAAATATGAAATCGTAAGCTCGCAAAAAGTAACACCTATTATTGCCAGCGATATCGTAAACGGTGCTTTCTACGCAGTATTGATCTCATGTTTATTCATGTTTATCTATATCGTAGTACGATTTAAAAAATGGCAATATGGTTTAGGTGCGGTAATTGCATTATTCCACGACGTTTTAATGGTATTATCTTTCTATACGATTTTAGATGGTATTTTACCATTCTCATTGGAAATCGGTCAGGATTTTATTGCAGCAATCTTAACTGTAATGGGTTACACCATGACAGAAACCGTTGTTGTATTCGACCGTATCCGCGAAAAATTAAAAGAATCTGGTAAAGAAGATTTACATGGCGAAGCGCGTAACAACTTAATCAACTTCGCGTTAAACAGTACCCTAAGCCGTACCATTTTAACTTCATTAACCGTATTCTTCGTATTATTGGTTATCTTTATTTTCGGTGGCGATAGCATCCGCGGATTTATCTTTGCATTGTTAATCGGCCGTATCATTGGTACATACTCATCATTATGTATCTCTACTCCTATCGTAATTGATCTGGGTAGCTCTGCAGAGAAAAAATAAGAAGTTAATTTCTTAAAATATATAAGCGCTCCGATTTATCGGGGCGCTTTTTTTGTACCTGCCTTTTACTACTAAGACACAATATCTTCTCTTTTTGGCTTTTGGAAAGCAAAACCTGTATTGCTTAGGTTGCGATAGTCCTGCTGTCCGTTTTATCCCGATGAAGGATCGGGATGCCCACTTCCATCAGGTTTATTTATCTTTAGTCAGTACAATAAAGCCACAAAAATGCTCTTCGTCATCTCAAGGTTATATCTCTTATAAAACATCAATTGATAAGCTTAAAAGCTCATGTTTTAAACCTTTTGGCTATCTTTTTGTTACATTAGCAACAGATAAACCGATTGAAAATGGATTTACAACTTCCTAAAAGCGAATACCCAAGAGTAGTTATTGTAGGCGGCGGATTTGGTGGAATTGAATTAGCTAAACGTCTAAAGAACAAACCTTTTCAGGTGGTAATGCTCGATAAGCATAATTACCATACTTTCCAGCCTTTACTTTATCAGGTAGCTACAGGAGGTTTAGAGGCCGATTCGATCGCTTTCCCACTTAGAAAGATTTTTAAAGGACAAAAGAATTTAATTTTCAGGGTAACCAAGGTTACGGCTGTTAATGCTGCCGAAAATTGCCTGGAAACCGATATCGGTAAAGTGAGCTACGATTACCTCGTACTGGCCACTGGTTCTACCAGTAATTTCTTTGGCAATAAAGAAATTGAAGCCAACTCAATGCCCATGAAATCTATCCCCGAAGCGCTCGACCTCAGGAGCCTGATTTTACAGAACTTCGAAAAATCGCTGATTGAAAAAGATCCCGATAAAAAGAGCGCGTTGCTTAACTTCGTAGTGGTAGGCGGTGGTCCAACAGGTGTAGAAACCTCCGGAGCCATTGCAGAGCTTAAAAAGCATGTTATACCGAACGATTATTCCGAAATGGATGTAAACAAGGTAAACATTTATCTGATTGAAAATTCGCCGGAATTATTAGGGGTAATGTCACCGCAGGCACAAAAAAAATCGAAAGATTTCCTGACCGATATGGGTGTACAGGTAATGAACGAAACGCGTGTATTGGGTTATGATGGCCATACCTTAACCTTACAGGATAAGGCCCCTATTTTAAGCTCAACAGTAATCTGGAGTGCCGGTGTTAAAGGGCAGCTGATAAACGGGCTCGATAAAGCTGAAATTGTGCGCGGAGGCCGATTAAAAACCGATACCCAGAACCTGATTGTAGGTTACGAGAATATTTATGCCATTGGCGATGTAGCTGCCATTATTGATGAAGAGACCCCAAATGGCCACCCAGGCGTGGCACCAGCCGCCATCCAGCAAGGTCATCATCTGGCGAAGAACCTGATCAATATCAGCACCAACAAACCATTAGAGAAATTCAAATACTTCGATAAAGGATCAATGGCTACTGTTGGCCGGAACAAAGCCGTTGTAGATATTGGCAAGATCCGCTTTCAGGGCGTTTTCGCCTGGTTTACCTGGATGTTTGTACACCTGATGACTTTAGTGGGCTTCCGTAATAAGATTATTGTTTTTGTAAACTGGATCTGGAGCTATTTCAGCTATGATAGAGGAACCCGTTTAATCATCAGAACCTTTGCAAAAGACCGAAGTGTAGATTATAGAAACGAGGTGCCAGTAAAAGAAGAAGCTAAAGTGTCTTAGTCTTTAGTCTTTAGTCTTTAGTCTTTAGTCTTTAAGGTAACTTTAACAGTAAGAATTTGTTGCAGTTTCTTCTTCTCTTTACGAAAACTTTCCCCAATTTGCGGTTAAACCAAAAATATGAGCCAAAATAAATTCAAATTAGTAGAGTGCCCACGCGATGCCATGCAGGGCCTGCACGATTTTGTGCCCACAACACTTAAAGCTGAATATTTAAATCTTTTGCTTCAGGTAGGTTTTGATACGCTCGATTTTGGAAGTTTTGTTTCAGCTAAGGCCATTCCACAAATGGCAGATACAGCAGAAGTTTTAGCACATCTGGATTTAAACAACGCTTCTACTAAATTGCTGGCCATTGTTGCCAATTTGCGTGGCGTAGAAGCAGCCGCTCAGCACCAGGAGATCGATTACCTTGGTTTTCCTTTTTCCATCTCCGAAACCTTCCAGCAGCGCAATACAAATTCCAGCATTGCGCAATCGCTCAGTACAGTGGAAGAAATGCTTTCCCTTTGTGCTAAAAACAATAAAGAGGCAGTGGTTTACCTCTCTATGGGTTTTGGAAATCCTTATGGCGACGAGTGGAATTATGAAATTGTAGAGCAATGGGCCGATGTGCTTGTAGGTAAAGGTGTGCGCATATTATCCTTGGCTGATACCGTTGGCATTTCGACACCTGAAAAAATCGAAAACATATTGCCAAAATTAATTTCCAGGTTTAGTGATACCGAAATCGGGATACACTTACACTCCACCCCTGCTGAGCGGCTCGAAAAAATAGACGCGGCTTACCATTCGGGTGTAAAAAGGATAGATTCTGCATTAAAGGGCTTTGGAGGCTGCCCTATGGCTGCAGATGACCTCACCGGAAATATTGCTACTGAAGAGGTAATTGGCTTTTTGAATACCAAAGGCGAAAATTTAAACCTGAATATGGATAAATGGAATGAAGCAATGGCTTTTTCAGGGAAGATTTTCGGCTAAGTCTATTCTTTATCCGTTTACCTTTTTATACATCATACTGCTTACAATATTAATCACTGTTTTTCGGGGAAAAAGCCTTGGGATAAATGAGGTTAAATAGTTCATAAAACCTACAATTTTAAAACTTTTTCCCTTTAACATACTTTTAATCCCCACAAGAGCCACTGTTTCTGGCGTGTCGGCACTCATTCCGCGGGTATTTGCCCTTGCAATGCTCTGAAAATCAGTGCTGGTATTTCCAGGACAAAGTGCTGTAATTATTATACCCTTTTTATGGTATTCTCCATACAATGCCTCAGAGAATGCCAAAACAAAAGATTTACTTGCACAGTAAACGCCAACATAAGGGCAAGGCTGAAGTGCACCCGTTGAGGCTACATTAATGATACCACCAGATCTTTTTTGCAACATGGCAGGAATAAACAGATGTGTTAACTTAACAAGCGCATTGATGTTAAGTTCCAGCATATTATCGTACACTTCTATGGTCTCATCTAAAAAGTTGGTCCATTTACCAAAGCCCGCATTATTTATCAGTAAATCAACAGTCAAACCTTCATTTATAATTTGGTCATAAAGCTTTTTAGGTGCATCTTTTTTTATTAAATCGGCTGCAAAAACAAATACTTTAACACCATATTGTTCATTCAGTTTTAAGGCCAGTTCCTGTAATTTATCAATTCTTCTGGCAGTTAAAACTAAAATTGCCCCCATTTCACCTAGTTTATAAGCGAAAGCCTCGCCAATACCCGATGATGCGCCTGTAATTAAGGCAACCTTTCCATTAATACTTTTCATCTTAAAATGTTAAAATCTTGAAGTTGTAAAGATCAATAGAGGCCCAATATAAACTACTGAACAAATGTTAAGAAAGTGTGGCGATTTTTTTTCTGATACGGCTTAAAGACTGTGGTTCAATGCCCAGATAAGAAGCGATGTATTGCAGGGGCACATTCTTAATAATTTCGGGATGATTTTTCATTAAATTATGATAACGTTCATCGGCTGAGCAGGTAATCATATCCTGAGCTCTTTGTTCGTTATATAACAACGATTTTTCGTAGATCACTTTGCTAAAAACATCCCAGCTTGGGCTTTTTTGATAAAGAATATCAAGATTTTTTCTATTGATCTTTAACAAATTGCAATCTGTAACGCATTTAACATTATCATTTGATGTTTTTTGATGTAAAAAGCTATTGAACGAAGTAATAAATCCGGGTGGACAATTGATGTGACTGGTTATTTCATTTCCATTTTGGTAATGGAAAACACGCACAAAACCGCTATTAATAAAATATAAATTTACCGGAATCTTATTTTCAAACTCCAAAAAATCATTTTTTTTATGTTTAACGGGCTCAAATAATTGCTTAATTAAATTGATATCTTCTTCATTAAAGCTGATGTGTGCAGAAATAAGATTTAAAAGTTTATCGTGAGCCATAAATCATAAGTTTAAAGCCGATAAAACTAAACTTTCTTCACCATTTTAAAATGCTGTATACCAGCTTCCTCAAATTGCTTGCCTTCTGCAACAAAACCAAACTTAGCATATAAGCTCATCGCATCCAGTTGCGAGTTTAAATAAATATAATGAGCATCTTCCGGCAGGTCAGACAAAGCTTCTGCAATTAAGGCCCGGCCTACCCCCTGCCCCCTAAATTCCTTTAAAACCGCAAAACGTTCCAGTTTATAACCAAGGTCGGTTTTACGCCACCTGCACGCACCGCAAGGCTGTCCGTTGCTGGTAGCCAGAAAATGTGTGGATTCATCTTCATGCTCCCACTCAAGCTCCGGCGGACAGTTCTGTTCGTCTACAAATACAATTTTACGTATGGCAAATACTTTATCTAAATCTTCAGGATGATTAACCTTTTGAACGTGCAGACTCATTATCTTGGTGTTTAAAATGTTTATTGGTACTTAATTTAAGCTCATTCAACTCATTGGCGACATCAATTGAATGCGAACAGTGAATATCGGCCTCTTTTTTGGCTAATGTAGCCAGCGTAACGTAAAATTTGTGTAACTGATCTAAATCCTTTTCCGTTAAATCCTCAATATCTACCATCCGGTTACTGGCCTTTTCATGTGCTGCAATTAATTCGTTCAGTTTTAACTGTATCGCCTTTCCATCCTTATTTTGCGCCTTTTGAATCAGAAAAACCATCAAAAAGGTAATGATCGTTGTACCCGTATTAATTACCAGTTGCCAGGTTTCGGAGTAATTAAACAAAGGGCCCGTTACTGCCCAAATAATTACAATAGCCGTAGCTGCAATAAATGCAACAGAACTACCGGTAAACTTGGTTGCCGCATTAGCGAATCTCTCAAAAAAATTGTTTTTCCTGGTTTCGTTTCTAGATTTTGCCATTACAAATTTGTTTGCTTAAATATAACCATAAAAACAAACAAAAGCGCCATAAGTTTTTAAACCTATGGCGCTTTATTTATTGTTGGAAGGTTAAAAATGTTGGAAGGTCGTCATGTTAACCTTTCAGCTTTTCAACCTAAAATCAGGTTAAAGTTTATCGTTAACGTTAACGCAATTTAAGTCTTCGAAAGCAGTAGTTAAACGCTTAACAAAGGCCTCTTCACCTTTACGTAACCAAACACGCGGATCATAATATTTTTTATTTGGTTTATCATCGCCATCAGGATTACCAATCTGGCCTTGAAGATAACCTTCATTCTTTTTGTAATATTCTAAAATGCCTTCCCAAAATGCCCATTGCATATCAGTATCGATATTCATTTTAATGGCACCATAAGAAATTGCTTCCCTGATTTCTTCCTGAGAGGAACCAGAACCACCGTGGAATACGAAATTGATCGGTTTTTCAGCAGTTAGACCGAATTTTTCCTTGATAAAATCCTGAGAGTTTTTCAAAATTACCGGCTGCAATTTTACGTTACCTGGTTTATAAACCCCGTGTACATTACCAAAAGCAGCTGCAACAGTAAAACGGGGAGAAACTTTGCTTAATTCTTCGTAAGCATAAGCAACTTCACTTGGCTGGGTATATAATTTAGAACTGTCTACATCGCTATTATCAACACCATCTTCTTCTCCACCGGTAACACCAAGCTCGATTTCGATAGTCATGTTCATTTTAGCCATACGTGCTAAATATTTAGCAGAAATTTCCATGTTTTCTTCAATCGATTCTTCCGATAAATCCAACATGTGCGATGAAAACAAAGGTTTTCCGGTTTCAGCGAAGAATTTTTCGCCATAGTCTAAAAGTCCGTCAATCCAAGGCAATAATTTTTTAGCGGCGTGGTCGGTATGTAAAACCACGGCAACACCATAATGTTCTGCCAATAAATGTACATGTTTAGCAGCCGATACAGCTCCTAAGATACATGCTTGTAATTTCTCGTTATCTAACGATTTACCCGCATAAAACTGGGCACCACCATTAGACAATTGAATCATAACAGGCGAATTTACTGCCTTAGCAGTTTCCATTACCGCATTTACCGTATTGGTACCGGTAACGTTTACTGCTGGTAAAGCAAACTGATGTTTTTTAGCCTGCTCAAATAATTCTTGAACGGCATCTCCGTAAATTACGCCTTTGTAGCCTTTTAAACTCATTTCTTGTTAATTTTATTAAACTCGAAGTTATAAAAAAAAATAACATTCCAAGCTTTTGTAACAACAGAATTATTTGCTTAACAGCAAAATAAGGCCTATTTAGTGTAAAAAACACATTATCCTTAGTGTAAAAAACACACACTATTGTTTTCAATCTCCTTCGCAATTGGCAATCAACTAAGCATTAACTATTTTTACAGCTAAATAAGGTTCGACTTTATTTTATTTTTCGTTTCTTTGCAATCCAATTCTTTAAAAAATTATATGGCTTGGTTTAAAAGAGAGAATAAAGGTATCATTACCACAACTGAAGAGAAAAAGGAAGCACCGGATGGTTTGTGGAATAAATGTCCAAATTGTAAGAAACCACTACATCAGTCAGAACTCCAGGAAAACAAATATGTTTGCCATTACTGTGATTACCACCTGAGAGTAGGTTCAAAAGAATATTTCGAGGTTTTATTTGATAATAATCAGTTTAAAGAGTTATTCCCTAACCTTACTTCGGGCGACCCTTTAAATTTTAACGATAACAAACCTTATACCGATAGAATTAAAGAAAGCCAGGCTAAAACAGGCTTAAAAGACGCCATCAGAGCAGCTGTTGGTAAAATTGAAGGTCAGGATCTTGTTATTGCCTGTATGGATTTTGCTTTCATAGGCGGTTCAATGGGTTCGGTTGTAGGTGAAAAAATTGCACGTTCAATCGACTACAGTATCAAACACAAAATTCCTTTCCTGATGATTTCCAAATCAGGAGGTGCAAGGATGATGGAAGCTGCATTTTCACTGATGCAGATGGCTAAAACTTCAGCTAAACTCGCTTTGTTAGGTCAGGCCAAAGTTCCATATATTTCTTTATTAACCGATCCAACCACGGGTGGCGTAACGGCATCTTATGCTATGCTGGGCGATATCAACATTGCTGAACCAGGCGCTTTGATTGGCTTTGCAGGCCCTAGGGTAATTAAAGAAACCATTAAAAAAGATTTACCAAAAGGTTTCCAAACCTCCGAATTCGTTTTAGAACATGGTTTCCTCGATTTTATTGTCGACAGAAGGGCCATGAAAGCCAAATTGGGCGCTTTTATTAAAATGATGAATAATTAATTGGTTTTATAGTTCATTAGTCATTGGTTTAGTAGAGCAAACAGACCAATAGGCAATTGAACCAATAAACGATAACAAGAAAAGCAGGGCTTGAAGTACTTCGGTTATTTCAGTCCTGCTTTTTGCTTCAAGTCCTCGTTGCACTCCGGGCTTTTCGCGGCAATCAGGTTTATTTAACATAGGCCTGTGGTTTTTTGGTGCCGCAGTTCCCAGCAAGTGCTACAATCCCCCCTGCAGCCCCTCAAATGTCATTAGGCTATGGGAGGTTAACCACAGATGCACACAGATAAACACGGATTTCTATATCTGTGTCCATCCTTTTTATCTGTGCTTAGATTATGCCTACCTGCGTAGAAGGCTTAATTTGATGACATTGGATGCCCTACAAAGGAAAGAGGATAAAAACATCTCAATTTTTCTTATTTTTAAACTAACCAAACCATAAACTAAAATGAAAAAGATATTCCTGTTAATTTACCTGATCACCCTTACGCTCGCTATACAAGCGCAGGAGAAAAAATCCAAAGCACCTTATGATGAAGTTTTAGCGAAAAAATTAGGTGCAGATAACTATGGAATGAAAATGTATGTGCTGGTGGTCCTTAAAACAGGGCCAAACACCACTGAAACTAAGGCAAAAACCGATAGTTTATTTGCGGGTCACATGGCCAATATGGGTAAAATGGTTGAGATGCAAAAACTGGTAGTTGCAGGTCCGATGGGCAAAAACGATAAAAATTACCGTGGCATTTTTATTTTAAATACAAAATCAATAGAAGAAGCCAAACAGTTATTGGAAAGTGACCCTGCTATTAAAGCCAAATTATTAGAACCAGAATTGTATAACTGGTACGGATCTGCTGCGCTTTCTGAGTATCTGCCCTTTCATGACAAGATACAGAAAAGTAGTTTCTAGGCTTGTTTAGCCATGGATGCCAAAAAAAGAGTTGTCAATCCTGAATGGTAAATTATTGTGTAAAAATCAATATGATTGACAGCCCTCTCACGAGTCGTCATTTCGAGCGGAGTGCAACGCAGTCGAGAACCACGGTTGCTCAGCAAAGCTAAATCTGTCTCTATAGATTTCTCCATTTCGCTACCGATGAAAAATGGGCACGCTCCAGTCGAAAGGACGATTCTTCTATAGATCTGTCAATGGTAGCTTTTCGAAGCACAATAGCCAAAACCGCTTAACCCAACTGCAACATTTCCATTAACATCCCTCAACCCTATTCCATATTTCATAAATTAGCATATCAAATAATCAAACCTAACTAATTATGAATAAAAAGCTACTCTTTTCCGCGCTACTGCTATGCGCTTCGGTCAGTGTTTTTGCGCAAGACAAAAAAGTAATCGACAATATTGTTAAAGAAGTAAACGAAAACTCGCAGTTGGAAAAACTTGCGCACGAGTTGCTGGATGTTGTTGGTCCGCGTTTAGTGGGTTCGCCACAAATGAAACAGGCTAACGATTGGGCAGTGAAAAAATATAGCAACTGGGGCATTTCAGCCAAAAACGAAAAATGGGGCGAATGGGCAGGTTGGGAACGCGGCATTACCCATATCGATCTGGTAAGTCCACGGCTACGTACTTTAGAAGGCACACAACTGGCGTGGAGCCCCTCAACCAACGGGAAACCCATCAATGCAGAAGCCATTATCCTGCCCGAAATTACCGATTCGGTATCTTTTCAGAAATGGTTACCCAATGTAAAAGGCAAAATCGTATTGATTTCGATGAACCAACTTTCTGGTCGCCCGGAAAAAAACTGGGAAGAATTTGCTACAAAAGATCTTTTCGAAAAATTTAAAAAAGAAAAAGCCGCCGCTGCAAAAGCATGGACAGCAAGCCTGGCAAAAACGGGCTTAACAGCTAAAACCCTTCCGGTGGCTTTAGAAAATGCAGGAGCAGTAGCCGTGGTAATCAATAACTGGTCGCAGGGATTTGGAGTCGATAAAATTTTTGGTGCCAACACCACTAAAGTGCCAACTTTAGATTTATCGGTAGAAGATTATGGCCTGGTTTACCGTTTGGCTTTAAACGGCAATAAACCCATACTCAAAATCGAATCAGAATCAAAAAAATTAGGCACCGTACCTACTTTTAATACCATTGCCGAAATAAAAGGCAAGCAAAAACCAAATGAATATGTAATGTTATCGGCACATTTCGATTCGTGGGATGGTGCAAGTGGTGCAACCGATAATGGCTCAGGTACCATTTTAATGATGGAGGCCATGCGCATTTTAAAGAAATTTTATCCTAACCCGAAACGCACCATTTTAGTGGGGCATTGGGGCAGCGAAGAGCAGGGCTTAAATGGCTCGAGGGCCTTTGTAGAAGATCATCCGGAAATTGTAAACAACCTGCAGGCTTTATTTAACCAGGATAATGGTACTGGCCGTGTTGTCAATATCGGTGGACAAGGTTTTGCCAAATCAAAAGATTATATTACCCGTTGGTTAGCTGCAGTTCCGGATACGATTAAAAATCAGATCAAAACCAACTTCCCCGGATCGCCTGGTGCAGGAGGATCAGATTTTGCTTCATTTGTAGCTGCAGGGGCCTTGGGTTATTCGCTGAGTTCTACCAGCTGGGATTACGGCACTTATACCTGGCATACCAACCGCGACAGTTATGATAAATTGGTTTTTGATGAAATCAGGAGCAATGTAATTTTAGCCGCCATTATGGTGTATATGGCTTGTGAGGATCCTGAAAGAACCTCAAACGAAAAAGCTACTGATTTACCTGTAAATGAACGCACAGGGAAGCCGGCAACCTGGCCAGTTCAGACCAAAGCAAACAGAAAAGGCGGATTGTAAATAAATATTTTAAATCGTTTTAAAAAGAGCATTTGGAAACAGATGCTCTTTTTTTAGATTCACACTTATTAATACAAAATGACTAACGCTTACCTGCAATTAACGATTTTCTTTCTTATTGGATTAACCTGCATTACATTAATAGACAGCTTAGGCGCTGTAGCTTCCAGGAAATTTAATTTCAAATACTCTTACCTAAGCATATTATCTTTTGCAGTGTATATTGGTATCGGTTACCTGTTATCTAACCATTTCCAATTAATGATTATTGTTGTTATAACCGCGCTTTTAGGCTTATATGACAGCACGATAGGCTTGAAATTATCAACCAGATTAAATGCTCATTCAGAAAACATTGATATTGTAAAAAGCAATATTAAAATAGTGATATCAATGATTATGGTAGCAGTTTTATTTGGTTTTATAGGATATTGTATAAACGGATACTTTAGGCCCTGATCAATAGCCTTTTTTCAACTTTATATTCTACTCCCAACTAATAACTCCACACTCCAAACTTATTTTCTACTCCTCTTTCTTCTGAAACTTATAAAACAGATACCCTAAAAAAGGTAAAATCAATACGCTTCCTAATAAAAGCGCTAAGCCCAGGCTGTAAATAGTTTTTTCCGGCCCGACGGTTTCCAGTAACGAAATTGCATTCCCGCTTTTTAAACGGATAAAATTCGGAAAGTGGGCATAACTGATCGCCAGGAGGATCATCGTGACCTGGAAGCCCGCCAAAATGCGTAAAATCTTGGTTTTGCCTTTAATCAACAGGTACCATAACAATACAAGAGATAAACTGGCCAAAATAATGGCCGATAAACCCACCTTGCTTTTAAACACCCAGTCGATCAGAGGAATCTGATCACGTTGTGCGGCCATAAATACCATTGCACCAAAAACTACCGCAGCGATATTCATAAACTCGGCCTTTTTAATAAAACGGCGTTTATCATGATATTCTTTGGTTTCGCCAATGAGGTATATTGCCGCCAGAAAACCACACAAGGCCACCGTAAAGAAGCCTACAGCGACAGAAAACCAATTTAACCAGCCCGATATATAAGCGGTATAAAAATCAGATGCTTGTGTATCAATATGCCCCGAAATCAGGCTTCCCGCAATAATACCCAGAAACAAAGCGGTTATAAAACTCGAATACCGGAATATCCGGTTGTATAACCATTGCATATCATCTTTTACGGCATCATAATGGCGAAATACAAAGGCCGTGCCGCGTGCAATAATGCCAATGAGCATAATAGCCAACGGAATATGCAGGTAAACCGACATGGTGGTATAAATAAAAGGGAAACCCACAAAAAGGATCACAATGGCAATAATAAGCCACATGTGGTTCGCTTCCCAAACCGGACCAATAGCATGATACATGGTTTTACGCGTTCTGCTCCTGTTTTTGGTTGAGGTAAAAAGCTCTATAATCCCTGCACCAAAATCGGCACCGCCCAATAAGAAGTAAAGCAGGATAGCCATGCATAAAAAGGTAATTACAACTTGTTCCATCATTTATTTTTTGCCACGGATTTGCACAGATAAACACTGATTTTGATCATTCGACTGCAAATCTCAAGCTTTCATCAGTGTTCATCCTTTTTATCTGTGGTTAATTAATTATTTTGTTCAGTTTTATTATACAGTACAGGTACCATTTTTATCTGGCGGTAAAGCAAAAACGTTACGATTATACTTAACGACACGTAAATTGCCGAAAAGATATAAAATGAATAGGCAATACCTGGCATGGGTGTAACCGCATCTTTAGTGCGCATAATGCCGTAAATAATCCAGGGTTGCCTGCCAACCTCTGTAACCACCCATCCGGCCTCCAGAGCGAGGTAACCAAGCGGGATGGCAAAAACAAACAATTTTAACAACCAGCGTTTTTCGATTAAAGGTTTCTTTTTAAAAAGAATGAAAAAATAAGTTAAAGATACCAGGAGCAGCAGTGTACCAATGCCAACCATAATCTGAAAGGCATAATGGGTTATGGCTACCGGCGGATGGTCGTTTTCAGGAATCTGATCGAGTCCCTTAACCTCAGCTTTGAAATCGCCATGTGCGAGGAAACTCAGTGCCGCTGGAATTTTAATTGCACCTTTTACCGTTTTATCTTTTTCATTTACAATACCACCAACCAATAACGGCGCAGGTTTTTCGGTTTTATATAATGCTTCCATAGCGGCCAATTTTGCAGGCTGGCGTTTGGCAACATCTTTTGCAGAAATATCGCCACTTAATGGCTGCAGCAACGCAGCAATGCAGGCAAATACCGCAGCTATTTTAAAGGCTTTTAAATGAAAATACGCATTTCGGTTCCTCAGGATCATTAAAGCATGTACGCCTGCCACAGCAAAACCAGTGGCGGTAAATGCGGCTAAACACATGTGCAGCGCCTGTGTAAACCAGGCTTTATTGAACATGGCCTGTATGGGATCGATATTAAGGTATTGTCCGTTTACAAAATCGAAACCTGCCGGACTGTTCATCCAGGCATTTGCCGCAACCACCAAAATGCCGGAGGCTAAACCGCTTACTCCGACAACCATCCCCGTAAACCAGTGGAACCATTTGTTTAACTTGTTCCAGCCGTAAAGAAAAAAACCAAGGGCAATAGCTTCGATAAAAAAGGCTGTTCCTTCAAGTGAAAAAGGCATGCCGAATATTGGTCCGGCGTGGTCCATAAATTTTGGCCAGAGCAGGCCAAGTTCGAATGATAACATGGTACCCGATACCGCACCTGTGGCGAAGAATATGGCAACACCTTTACTCCAAGCTTTGGTAAGGTTTTTATATACCTCTTCTCCTGTTTTAAGCCATTTATAATGTGATACGGCCATAAAGAAAGGCATAACCATGCCTATACAGGAAAAAATGATGTGAAAGCCTAACGATAAGGCCATTTGGGAGCGGGCTGCTATAAAATCATCCATGGGCTGTAGATTTTGAATTGTAACAAATATAGTTGTTAAAGACTAAAGCCTACGGTAATTCAGTGACGTTGAAAGGATTATTTTAAATATAGAACGTTTATAAATTGAAAAAAGATTTGGATGGTTGTATTAAAGAAACGACAAATTTAACCACAGACAGATATCGGCCTCCCAACCGGAATACAACACGGTTGAAAACAACGTTAGTGCTCAGCAAAGCTAAATCCATCAAGGCAGATCTCTCCAGTTCGCCATGCTCGGTCGAAATAACGACCATTCTAAATGGCTATTCTATTTGAATCTGTTTATTGGTAGCAGACAAAAAGTATTTGCCACGGAGGCACAGAAATCACGAAATTTAATATCTAAAAAACTGCATTCAATAATTTGTGAAAGGATATAATCGCTTGGCCATAGATTTTCCTCTTCGGCAGAATAAAGCCTTATCAGCAATAACCAAAGTTTTCTAGGTCCCTTTCAACTCATCATAGGCAGCGGTTAAACTTCTTTGAATACCTTCTCCCTGCCATTCGGGTGCATTTGGAATAGCAGTAGTTTTTAGAATATCTTCTTTGCTTTTTCCGGCTTTAATTTCGCCGCCCACAAAAGTCAGGAGGTTTTGAAGGTAATTTTGATAAGCTTTAACATCGGTTTTATTTCCAGTTACTTTTTCCGGATCAAGGCTATGCCCCCACACAAATAAGGTGTCGTTATCAAACTGGTTCTGTATCTTCTCCAAAGCCGTAATCCAGTTGCCGATATGGGCGCCGTTCTCCCTGTCAATATATGGAAATTTACGGTTGAAAACCAGGTCACCAACGTGTACAATATTGGCATTTTCGAAATGATAAACGGCATCCCCATTGGTATGTCCTGAACCGTAATAATAGGCTTTGATATTTTCGTTGCCCACTTTAGCCGTCCATTTTGTTCCGAAAGTAGTATCAGGTAAAAGCTGTTTATCTAAATTATTTGCTTTTTCTGCAGTTCTTTTCTGGTTAACAAGCGAATTTTGGTGTGCCACTACTTTTTCAGCCAATCCTTTGAAAGAAATATTCCCTGAGGTATGGTCGCCATGATGGTGCGTGTTGATCAGGTATTTGAAAGGTTTTTCGCCAAGTTTTTTTAATTCGTCGATCACATGCGGCGCTGTAGTCGGGAATTGTGCATCTATCACCACAAAACTGTTTTTAGAATTTAGCCAGCCAATGGTGCCACCCTGTTCAGTAAATATCCCCACATCGTTACGGAGCGGTTTAAAGTTATAGGAGCGAAATAATTCCTGCTGAGCAAAAACATCTGTTTTATAAATTGATAACAAGGCCATGGCCAGTGCCGAATTTTTGATAAAATTTCTTCTTTCCATATTGGGATTAAGCTAAAAACCACGGCATTTACCGTGGTTTAAATTTAATGATTTTGATTGTGAATTAGCAAAATTTATATTCTCGAGCCCGGTGTGGTACCCGGCTCGTGCCCTGGCCCAAAGGCGTTATTCTTCCGGTCTTTATCCTTATTGAACAGATTGGTGGCTACCTTAGATGACTTGTTTTCATCAAGTGACCTATTCTCTTTAATATCTTCTGCAGTTTTATCCAGTAAATCGTTCTCAACAATCTTACCTTTTTCTTTCTTCGTTCCCATAATACTGTAAATTGATGTATTATAAGAACAAGCTAAAAATAGGATTGTTTTTAATAGTTGTCCTTAAAACCGGTTTATTCGCCATAACACAGCTTATGTTTGATGGCTCACCAAACACAATATGGCATAATATTAAGACAGGTGACTTACCAACCAATGAAACGGCTGGAACGAACGGTTTATAGCATTGCTCCAGGTAATTTACCTAACTCATGAATACACCCGAAAGAATGAAACCTCCTTTTATGGATTTTATTAAAATGGTTAGAAGATTCGAATGAAAACGGGTTGAAGATAAACTTGTAAATGTGTTTTCTTTCTTCGTTTAGTTTTTCTGCCAGCTTTGCGTTTTCCAGATTTTGAGTGTTGTGGTTCTTTTCCATGACGATATAGATTATTGAAAACCTAGTGGGCTTTCAGGGTTAACAATTTTAATACTAGATAAAAAGCTTTTTTAAAATTTGCTTAACCTTATACCATGGGTGTTTGATAAGGTTTCGTTCAGGAACAACAGGTAAAATGGCGTAAATTGCTTTATTGTTAATTAAATATAAGCTTAATTTTTGAATTTTGCAAGAGAATTTTATTGGTTTAAATAGTTAGTTACAGATACCTTAAAATCTGATTGTTTATCTTAGAAATCAGCTGCAATGGCGTTAGGTAAATACAGTCCTGCTCTCCATTTTATCCCGATAAAATCGGGATGTTCGTTCCGATCAGGTTTAAGTGGCACAGCCAGCAGTACTATTTTGGGGTTACAGGGTGCAGAAGATTTGTCTATCAGCATGAATCTTTTTTGCATCAGATAACCTTAAATAGCAGCACCAAATTGAGTATGTAAACCTGATTGAAGCGGATACCGGCCTAGTGCCTAAGGCCTGCAGGCGTATTAGTGAAAAGCAGGACAAACATTAAAACAAGACCCTGCCCCTGCTTTTCAAAAAATCATTATAAATTATACTGCCCATAAAAAAGTCCCGATTTTCACCGGGACTCTCCTATTTGGTTAATGATATTTTATGCGAGCGCATTTTGTTTCACTACCATTTTAACTTTTTCGATTACGTAATCTAAATCCTCTTTTGTGGTATATTTACTAAATGAAAAACGTACTGACGGGCGGTTTGGATCGGCATTTATACCGTTTAGCACATGCGAACCAATGTTTGAACCCGAAGAACAGGCACTACCGCCCGAAGCACAAATCCCGTTGATATCCAGATTGAACAACAACATATCGGCCATGTCCATTTCGGGGAAAGAAACATTTAGCACTGTATAAAGACTTTTATCGGCATCGGTTTCGCCATTGAAGCCAATACCTGGAATTTCGGCAATCAATTGCTCTTTTAAATAATCTTTTAAGCCCTGAATATAAGTCTGGTGCTCCGTCATCTCGGCATAAGCAATTTCTAAAGCTTTAGCCAGGCCCACAATACCGTATACATTTTCGGTACCGCCACGCATATTGCGCTCCTGTGCCCCGCCGTAAATCATCGGCGGAATTTTTACATTACTGTTTACGTATAAAAAGCCGACACCTTTTGGCCCATGCAGTTTATGTGCTGCACAAACAATAAAATGTGCTTTAAGCTCCCTTACATTGTGTGGATAATGCCCCATGGTCTGTACGGTATCGGCATGGTAAATGGCATTGTATTTTTCACAGATATCGCCCACTTTAACCATATCGGTCAGGGTACCCAGCTCATTATTGGCATGCATTAAGGAAACAAAAGTACGCTCATTATGCTGAAGCAGTTCTTCCAAGTGATTATAATCTATATTGCCTTTTCCATCGATATTAACAAAGCTCAGTTTATCGATCTCGCCATTTTTAAGCATGGTATTTAAGGTATGCTCAACCGCATGATGTTCAATTTTTGAGGTGATGGCATGTTTAATTCCATAAGCGGCAATACCGCAACGGATAGCTGTATTATCGGCCTCGGTACCACCGGAAGTAAAAAATATTTCGGAGGGTGATGCGTTTAACAGGCCAGAAACGGTTTTACGGGCTTTTTCTACAAGCGTACGCACCTCGCGTCCGAGCGCATGAATGGCAGATGGATTACCAAAATAATTTTCCATCACATTTGTCATTTCTGCAATTACCGCCGCATCTAAAGGTGTTGTGGCCGCATTATCTAAATAGACCCTTTTCATTTCTTACGAATATTTAAAAGTTAGTATTTCAAGAATGTCTTGCTAATCAACATCCTTGTTTAAAATAATCGGGACTTAATCGTTTTATTAAGTCCCAATTTTTATGCTAATACCTTAAATCCTTTTGAGGGATTAAAGGTGTAATATTTCCTTGATGTCGGAAATGATCTTATTTGCCAGATTTTCGGCAATGGTTTCATTTTCGGCCTCACTATAAATCCTGATAATCGGTTCAGTATTCGAACGGCGTAAATGTACCCAAGTTTTATCAAATTCTATTTTCAAACCATCAATGGTACTGTATGGCTGCTTTTTATATTTCTCTTCTACCTGTTTCAACAAATTATCGATATCCATTTCAGGAGTAAGGGTAATTTTATTTTTAGAAATATGGTAGTGAGGGTAACTGCGTCTTAATACGGAAACCGATTTGCCAAACTTAGCCAAATGCGTTAAAAACAAGGCAATACCTACCAAAGCATCTCTACCGTAATGCGATTCAGGATAGATAATCCCACCGTTTCCTTCCCCTCCAATAATAGCATCCGTAGCTTTCATCTTGTTTACCACATTTACTTCGCCCACTGCAGATGCATTGTATACTGAACCTGCTTTTTCGGTTACGTCGCGTAAGGCACGGGTTGATGAAAGATTGGAAACAGTATTTCCTGGTGTATTTTTCAGTACATAATCGGCAACTGCAACCAAGGTATATTCTTCGCCGAACATGCTGCCATCTTCGTTTACAAAACATAAACGGTCAACATCCGGATCAACTACAATACCTAAATCAGCATGCTGTTTCTGAACCTCTTTTGATATTTCGGTTAAATGTTCTGGTAGTGGTTCAGGGTTGTGTGGAAAATGCCCGTCAGGTGTACAATACAGTTCCACCACTTTACTTACCCCCAGGGCTTTTAATAAAGCTGGAATAAAAATGCCTCCTGTTGAATTTACGCAATCGATTACCACTTTAAAATCGGCCTTTTTAATCGCTTCAACATCTACTAATGGCAATGCTAAAACTTTATCGATGTGTTTTTGAAGGTAAGTATCGTTTTTGATTACTTTTCCGAGCTTATCTACATCAGCGAATTCGAAATCGGCACTTTCGGCTAAGTCTAAAACTTCTTTACCATCTGCATCGCTAATAAATTCGCCCCTGGCGTTCAATAGCTTTAAAGCATTCCACTGTTTTGGGTTATGGCTAGCCGTTAAAATAATACCGCCTCCCGCATTTTCGTCAGGTACTGCAACTTCTACCGTTGGTGTTGTTGACAAGCCCAGATCGATTACCTCTATGCCCAGGCCCTGTAAGGTTCCGATTACTAAATTGTTAACCATTTCGCCGGAAATACGGGCATCTCGACCCAAAACAATTCGTTTATTGCCGGTTTTTTTTACTACCCAGCTGCCAAAGGCTGCTGTAAATTTCACAATATCAAATGGTGTTAAGCCGTCGCCAGCCTTCCCGCCTATGGTTCCGCGTATTCCTGAAATCGATTTTATTAAAGTCACCGTGTATAATTTATTTTGAGGTCCAAAAATAACAAAAAAAACAACATAGAGGCTATTTAGCAAGGTTTTGCCAAGCAAATTTACATTGTCTTTATATCTACAAACACGATGTACCTGGTAGAAATTAGCTGCATTATTAAAATCAAACGTGTGTTTGAACTGGCTGCTGGTCTTCATTTTTTTAATCTTCATTTTCAACAAAATAAAAAACTGATTCATAATACTCTTGCAACATTATTGCATAAAAGCATATTCTGACTTCACTAGCAGTTGTAAAACCTTATATTTGCATCTTTTTAAGATAAAAAGGCTTTTATATGCAGCGCAAGTGGTTTCAATATTGGTTTAATTCGCCATATTATCATATTCTATATCAACAACGGAATGATGCTGAAGCCGAGTTTTTTATTGATAAACTCACTCACTTCCTTCATCCTAAAGCCGATGCCAAAATGCTTGATATTGCCTGTGGAAAAGGCCGTCATTCCATTTACCTGAACAAAAAAGGTTTCGATGTTACGGGAATAGACCTTTCAGAACAAAGTATTAAATACGCCAAACAATTCGAAAACCATAAATTGCATTTCCTGGTGCACGATATGCGCAGGTTATTCTACATCAACTATTTTGATGTGGCCTTAAACCTTTTTACCAGTTTTGGTTATTTCGATACGGAGAAGGAACACGTAAATGCCCTTAAAACCTTCAGGAAATGTTTAACTGCCGATGGGATTTTAGTGCTGGATTATTTTAATACAGAAAAAATTATCCGCAATTTAAATTCGTGCGAAACCAAATCGCTTGATGGCATTACTTTCAACATCACCAAAAATATTGTAGATGGAAAAATCATCAAGAAGATAAATTTTGAAGACAAGCACAAGGTATATAATTTTGAAGAACGCGTACAGGCATTCAGTTTTGAAGATTTTCAGCGCATGCTTACCAAAGCCGGGATGCAGATCGAAAAAACCTTTGGCAGTTATAGTTTAGATAAATTTGATCAATCTACTTCCGACCGCTTAATTTTAATCTGTAAAAAAGCATGATAGAAAGTATACAGCAATTTGATGTAGAATTGTTCCTGAAAATCCACCGCGGACTTTCAAACAGCTTTTTTGACTGGTTGATGCCATTGATGCGAAACCGTTTCTTTTGGTCGCCGCTTTATCTTTTTATCATTGTATTTTGTATTAAACAGTATAAAAAACAAGGCTATTACATTATTGGCATGGTACTTTTTACCTTTGCAATGGGCGATTTAATTGCATCAAGGGTAGTAAAGCTATGGGTATCGAGGGTAAGGCCATGTAACGATATGAGTTTGGCCAACGATATCATCCATCGTGTACCCTGTGGTAGCGGATTAAGTTTTCCTTCCGCACATGCGACCAATCATTTTGCGATAGCCGTTTTTTTGATATGCATTTTCTATAGCAAGTGGAAACCTATTTTACCTATTGGTCTTTTCTGGGCGTTTATTATCAGTTTTGCGCAGGTATATGTTGGTGTTCATTACCCTGTTGATGTAACAACTGGTGCATTGCTGGGCATAACGATAGGCATTATTTGTTCGAGAATATTTAAAAAACTACAACCTGATTTTTAACCTATGGAAATCTGGAAATTCTGCGTACTCTTTTTTTCTGCTTTTCTGGGCGGAATAGCTATTTTTATGGTAAAGAGTGATAAATCGAAACTGCTGAAATTGATTTTATCTTTCAGCGGGGCTTATCTTTTTGCCATTACGGTTTTACATTTAATTCCCGATGCTTACAGCGGACCGGATAAGTGGCAGATTGGAGTTTTTATCCTGATCGGTTTCTTATTGCAAATTTTTTTAGAACAATTTTCTGAAGGGGTAGAACATGGGCACATCCATAAACACCATGATGGGCATGTTTTTCCTTTTGGTATTATGATCAGTTTGTGCCTGCATGCTTTTTTAGAAGGCATGCCCCTGGCAAAAGAACAACATAATGAGTTAATTTTTGGTATTTCGTTGCACCACATTCCTGCGGCATTTGCGTTGGCGAGCATACTCACTCAGAACCACTTCAAGAAAAGCAGTATTGTGTTTTACCTTATTTTATTTGCAGTAATGGCACCATTTGGCTTTTATGTAAGTGTTGGGCTCAGCAACGGTACCATAGGCGGTCTGGATGCTTATTTTAATAAAATTATGGGTATCGTAATTGGTATTTTCCTGCATATTTCTACTACCATTTTATTTGAATCGAGCGCCGATCATAAAATCAACACACGTAAAATGATCGCCGTTTTACTGGGGATCAGTGTGGCATTGATCGGTTTCTTTGCGGGACATTGACCAGTTGGCAGTTATTAGTTGATGGTTATCAATTTACAACTAAGCAACTTAAACAACTATCTTTCAAACAATTAACCCACTATCCGTTTTAAACGTTTAATCGTTTAAATTTTAAGGCCTCTGCAAAAAATTAGGTAAATTCGAGTATGGATAAAATTGTGAATGAACCCGCTGCAGCCTATCAAAAAAGACATTATACTGTTGAAGAATACCTGGAAATGGAAAAACCATCGACAGTAAAACATGAATATTATCAGGGAGAGATCTTTGCCATGTCGGGGGCTGGACTCAATCACAATAAAATTTTCAGTAATGTTTTTATAGAAATAGGAAATAATTTAAAGGGTAAGCCATGCCGACCTTACGGAAGTGATATGCGAATGCATATTCCTGAAAACACTTTATTCACCTATCCTGATATTTCCATTTATTGCAATGGTTTAAAGCATAGCGATGTTGATGAAGACAGTTCAATTTTACCTACTGTAATTATCGAAATCCTGTCGCCCTCTACCAAAAATTACGACAGGGGAAAAAAATTTAACCTGTATAAAGATATCCCATCATTAAAAGAATACATTATGATTGATTCAGAATCGGTTTCCGTTGAGGCGCATTATGTCAATGATGAGCAAAATTGGGTACTCAATAAGCGTGAAGAGATTACTGATGTACTAAGTTTTGTTTCGATGGGATTTGACGTAGCGCTAAGTGATATTTATTATCGTGTTCGTTTTGGTAAAGAGAAATGAGTTTGTAGATAAAAATTCAAAAACATGACAGAAAATTGCCAATTACCAACTGCATCACTTCTTCTCTTTCTTTTTCCCATAACCCCAGGGACAATGTTTGCACTTATTTTTACAGCAATAACCCCGTTTTAAATGGTAAGCTTCAGTAAAAACCATTAATCCGTCTTCGTTAAAGTAAAAATCTTCACCTTCTTTCATATATCATCAATTAAAAGATCCTGAAACAAGTTCAGGATGACGAACAGCCGATATTTTGTAGTATTTTCCAATTATTATAATTACTAATTGAGTATTTTAACTTCCAGTTTATTTTTAAAATAATCTTTAAGCTGTTTTCCGTCGCCGTGCAAAGTCCATACCTGTTTTGGTTTTACCCTTTCGATGGTTTCTAAAATCGCATCCCAGTCGGCATGATCGGAAATGTAAAGTGAAATCCCATTTTGCTGTTGCAGGTTCTTCCAGCCAGAAGCAAATGCCCTTACCACGTTAATTGCTTTATGATAACTGTGAAAAACCATCGGTGGGACAATGTAAACCTGGTTTTCGTGATGGTTTTTCATCACTTTGCGGTCGTACATCCTGTAATTACCCAATTTGATACCATAATCTTCATATATTTTAACAAATGGCATAATGCTAAAGTGCACCATAACATTCCGCGTTGGGCAATGATCGTTCAACAATTGAATAATCCGCTGACTTTTACCCAGTGCATAAGAACCAAGCATAATATTTGCACTGGTTTGGTTCAGCTTTTTAATTTCATCTATTGGAGAAGGGTGTTTGGTTTCAGGATCAGCAAAGGTGCTTTCCGTAATTAAAACGTCTGCTTCCACAAATTCAAAGGGCTCACAGGTATTATCGGGTTCAATCTTGTAATCGCCTGTATAAAGGTATTTAACGCCTTTATATTCCATTAAAACCTGTGCGGAACCTAAAATATGCCCGGCAGGATAAAAGGTAATGGTAACCTCTTTTAATTTGAAGGGTTGATGATAACTTTTGGTAAAAAAATCAACTGCAGCAAATTTGCGGTAACGGTGTTTCATAAAAGCTGCAGTAGCAGCTGTACAGTATACATTCTGACTTCCTCCAACAGCATGGTCGCCATGCGCATGCGAAACCACGGCCTCTTTAACGGGCTGTTGCGGATCGAGGTAAAAATCGCCATAAACGCAATATAACCCCGTTGGGTTAATGGTAATAAAATCTTCTAAAATCATTGATCAGGATGAAAGGATTTAATAGTATGATTAAAGTAGATTAAGCCATGGTATTTTTAAATGCTTCTGCCGCCCCAAGTAATTGCCGGTGCAAAGCCAATACCTGCTCTATAACAGACTGCTGCTCATCATTAACGATAAAATGATCGGCCATTTTTGCTTTTTCTTCGTCGCTGAGCTGTTTATCCATGCGGGCTTGTACCTGTTCTTCTGTAACACCATCGCGTTGTATTAAACGCTTTAACTTAATTTCGTATGGTGCTGTAACCAAAATTGTAGTATCGCATAACTTATAAGAGCCGCTTTCGAACAATATTGCTGCTTCTTTTAGGGTATAGGGAACCGATGAAGGAATGGTTGCTTCCCAGGCATCAAAAGCCCTGAAAACTGCCGGGTGTACCAAAGCATTTAATTGTGCAAGCGCTTTCTCATTGTTAAAAACAATGCCGGCGATATGTTTATTATTGAGTTTACCATCTTCAAAATAACTTTCATTGCCAAAAGCAGCTTTAACTCCATCTATTAATAAAGTATCCTGGGTCATGATCTCTTTAGCTGCGCTATCAGCATAAAAAACAGGAATTCCCAATAACTCAAAAACCTTGCAAACGGTACTTTTACCGCTTCCTATACCGCCTGTTATTCCTACTTTATACATTATTTTTCTACTATGAAATCTATTTTGGAAGGCATTACGCTCACCAGTTTACAATAATCAGGAAATTCGGTTATTTTAACGGTAAACTGATGGTGTTTTAAATTTTGCCATTCATCTACATCAATGGTGGCCGTAATAAAACTTTCATCAACCTGATCGTAATTACTTAATGCCACTAAAAAAGTAACCTTAACCTTTTTAGGGTAGAGTTTTATGCTGTTGTAATTCCTGTTATTGATAATTTTTAAAGGTACTTCGATGGTTTTCTCGGTAAACTCATCAACCGGTAGTTTTACCTCTACTGAAGAAGGATAAATACTCACATTTTTATGTATGCTGTGCTGCAGCGCAACTCTTGTTGTAATGCTGTTTTGTACCTTATCCAGTTTTAAGGTATCAGTGGGCCAAAATTTTATTTTGTCAAGTTCTTCGGTTGGTCCGGCAACCTTAACATATTTTGGGTTGAGGATGATTTCGCTGGCAATACCGTACTGTTTTTCAAAACCTATTTTATCGATCAGTTTTACCGGAACCCTTTTCACCATCCTTTTCGTAAAATCGAAATATAGCGTATCGGGCTTAACCGAAATTACCTTTTGCGTACTTTCCAATTGCCTGTTAATGTTAAACAGCTGATCAGAAAACACAATAAAATCTTTGGTATTGAGCTGACTTAAATTAACCGAAACCGAAGGCGGGTTAATTCTTAACCTGGCAAACAACAATTGCCAGCCTGTACCTTCTACCTGTAAATCTATGGTATCTGATTGCAAGGGATAAAACGCCCTCTTGGTTGGTGTATTTTTGAAAACCAGAACAGTCTTGGCCGTATAGATATATTTATTATTTAATGCCATAAAAAGCCATGCAGCAATGGCCAGCAATAAGCATGCTAACAAGCTGAATACACGTCTTTTTTCAATCTTCGTTAATCTAATAAATGGCATAACAATTAAATATTAACTGTAAAATGGAAATTCTTATTCCAAAATGCATGCAACCAAATGTAATAAAACAAAAACAGTCCCGAAAGTTTTCGGGACTGCACTTAAATTTTATTAGTTTATTAGGCTTTAGGTGCTGTAACTGCTTTGGTTGCATCTAAAGAAACTGCTGATTTATCGAACCGGATCTTTACACCACCTTCAACCTCAATTAAAAAAGTGGTTTCATTCATATCGGCAATACGGCCGTGAATACCTGCTGTAGTTACAATTTTATCTCCTTTTTTCAACTCGCCGATTAATTTTTTATGGTCTTTAGCCTTTTTAAGCTGAGGGCGGATCATAAAAAAGTAGAATACCAGCGCAATCAATCCAAACATGATTAACTGCCTTGGATCAAATCCTCCGGTTGCCTGTAAAATTACTGTTGATGTCATTATTTTATATTTTTTGTTTTTTCTTTATGGATAGTTAATGAATATGCATGAAGCAATAAGCAAATAACCAGTTTATTTTTTAGCCAGCACCTCTCCTACTAAATGAACTGTAGTTACTGTTGGATTTGCATTTGATGTTACTGTTACCACCTTATCTTGCATGCCTATTTTACCTTCGCTGTTAAAAACCACGCTAATTACACCTTCTTTACCCGGCAAAATTGGTTCGCCTGGCACCTGGGGAACGGTACACCCGCAAGTTGCTGTAGCATTTGAAACAATGAGTGGGCTTTTACCTGTATTTTTAAGTTTGAAATCGTGTTTCACTTTTTCTCCCTGTGTTATTTTACCGAAATCGAAAATATCGCGTTCAAAAACGATAACAGGCGCATCAGCAGGGGCAACTTTAGCTGTTTTTGAGGTATCATTGCCAACTGAAACAGCTGAAGCAGATTCGTTGGTTTGATTATTTGCATTACGGCAAGCTGCAAATGAAAGTGCAGCAATAGCCAGGATAAATGTTCTTTTCATTTCTAATCTTCAATTAATCCGCGACCGATCTTTTTAATGGTACTGTTTTTCTTAAGATCGCCTAAAATTTTGTCTAAAATACCGTTTATAAATGAGTTGCTCTTCGGTGTACTGTAATCTTTTGATAATTCCAGGTATTCGTTAATGGTTACTTTAACCGGAATAGAAGGGAAGTTTAGCAGTTCGCAGATGGCCATTTTCATCAGGATGGTATCCATCAGTGCAATACGTTCCGATTCCCAGTTTTTGGTTCTATCGGCAATCATTTCCTGGTATTTTGCATCGTTTTGCAAGGTATGTACAAAAAGATCCTGAACAAATTTACTGTCCTCTGTCCAATCGGCACTGATTTCGGTCAGTTTGTTTTTGAATGGGTCATCAGAAGTGAAGTTTTTAAGGGTTTTGGCTACCATACCTTTCATCACTTCGTGATCTACCTGCCAGTTAATAAATTTCTCTTCAAAAACCTGGATAATTGCCTGGCTTTTTAAAATAATCTTACGGAAAATGTATTTGATAATATCTTTTGATGATTCTAAAGTCTCTTCAGGATCAGCAAGGTAATCGGCATATTCTTTTGATGCTTTTAAGGAATTGTACACAGTTTTACGGATTTCGGGATCGAAACCCCAATCTACCTTGTACTTTTTGATTGCAGCAACATATTCAGGGTTCTGCTGCAATAAGACGCTAAACTTATTGTGTAGCAATTTCATGTTCGGATTGATATCCTCTGCTGTTTTAATGAATTTGTTTGCGCGTTCTGCCGCGTCGTTGGCAGTAAATTCGGTAACTTCTACCAATAAAGAGAGCATCCAGATGTACATTTCATACACGCTATCGATACTTTGCATTAAGGTTTTTAAATCACCTTTAATGTCTTTTTTGTCTGCCATGTGCCATGCAAAAATGTTTTGCAAAGCTTTGATTCTTAAGTGCCTTCTGTTTAACATGAATGTAAGAACGAGTGTGGTTTTTAAAACCTGTTTTAATAATTATAATTTAATATGACGATTTAATTTTTTTGATGTCCTCAATCCGTTTCTCGGCAATCCGGTTTGCGGCAATGTTTGTTGATATATTTTCAGCTTTGCTTAATTTAATCACGCTGCGTGTAGCATCATAAATATTTTCGGTAAGCTGTACCGTACGTTTTTTACCGAAACCGGTCAGTTCAGAATAACATGAAATCAGTCCGCCTGCATTAATCAGGTAATCGGGCGCAAATAATATTCCTTTTTTCAATAGCAGTTCGCTATCTAAAACCTCATCTTTTAACTGGTTGTTTGCCGAACCTGCGATAATTGCAAACTTCATTTTTTCGATGGTTTTATTGTTCACCGTAGCGCCCATGGCACATGGTGCATAAACATCAGCATCAGTTGTAAAAATCTTGTCTGCTTCGATCGGTTTTGCCTTATATTTTCTGGCTACGTATGTTAACTGTTCCTGGTTGATATCGCTGATCAATACCTCAGCATTTTCTTTTCTCAATAAAGCAACGAGGTGTTCGCCAACATTGCCAATTCCCTGAACCACAATAGTTCTACCGGCAAGCATATCGGTGCCGAAAACTTCTTTTACGCTTGCTTTAATGCCTAAATAAACACCCTGTGCGGTAAATGGAGCCGGATTACCTGCACCACCGATTGATTCGGGAACTCCGGTAACATATGTGGTTTCCATACGGATATATTCCATATCGCGGGTATTGGTACCCATCTCTTCAGCCGTAATGAATTCGCCATTCAGGTTTTTGATAAACCTGCCATAGCTGCGCATTAAAGTCTCTGTTTTATCTTTTCTTGAATCGCCAATAATTACACCTTTTCCTCCACCAAGGTTTAAACCGGTGATGGCTGCTTTATAGGTCATTCCGCGCGATAAACGAAGGGCATCTTCCAGCGCTTCGGCTTCAGTAGAATAACTCCACATCCTTGTACCACCCAATGCAGGGCCCAAAGTGGTGTCGTGTATAGCAATAATTGCTTTTAAACCTGTATCCGGATCATTACAGAAAACCAATTTTTTATGCCCATAAGCACTTAACTGATCTAAAATTGATGAATCTGACTGAGAATTTGCTGGCATATTAACGTTCGGCTAACCTGCTGCAAAATTAAAATAAAAAACCATTATTACACGTATTTAACGAAACTATAGAAAAATTAATTTGGGCAGGATTAAATAAACAAAGTTATAAGTTTAAAAAGTATTGTTTAGGAAAAATGATGATGGTTCGTGGAGACACGAAACCAGGGCCCATGTTCTTTACATTGATATATTCTTCTTCGCCAGAAACCCACTCTATCCCATTTATGAGCCACAAGCTGATGTTAAGTAAACCTGATAAAGTGGAAAGCCCGCAGCGCAGCGAGGACTTGAAACGGTAGCAGGGCTGATGTAACCAAAAGCACCGGACCTTGCTTTTCAAAATAATCATCGGCAACTAATCCTAAATCGTACCTCCTGCTCTTCTCTTTTATGTCCCCGAGTGTCATTATTTTTTAAAGCTTGGGTACAAATGGATAAATATGCCGCAGAGAATAACAAAATTATCTAAGTTTGTACAACATGAAACATCTTGCCCGGTTAAACAAATACTTTCTTAAATACAAATGGTGGATTATTCCAGGGAGTATTTTCGTAGTGATTTCCAATATTTTTGGCGTTGTGCCTGCGCAGGTAATCGGTTACGCCGTGGATCTGATTACCGAAAATATACAGGTTTTTAACCTTTTCGATGGTTTTGACCGCCAGGCGATTATTTACGATATTTTTAGCAGTAACCTTTTATATTTCGGGCTGTTGGTTATAGCGCTTTACCTGTTGCGCGGACTTTTTTTATTTTTTATGCGGCAAACCATCATTTTAATGTCGAGACATATCGAGTTCGACATGAAAAATGATATTTACCAGCATTACCAGGAACTGAGTCTTGGTTTTTATCGCCGTAACAATACCGGCGACCTAATGAACAGGGCTACAGAGGATGTAAACCGGGTAAGGATGTACGTTGGTCCGGCAATTATGTATACTATTAACACTTTCGTTTTATCGGTACTGATCATTTGGTCGATGTTTGATGTAAACTCAAAACTGGCCATTTATTGTTTATTACCACTTCCCTTTTTAGTAGTGATTATCTATTATGTAAATACCCTGATTTTTAAAAAAAGCGGAAAGATACAGGAGCGCTTATCAGATCTTTCGAGTTTTGTACAGGAGCGTTTTTCGGGAATCAGGATCATAAAATCTTATGTACGTGAAGATTACACCCGCAACATGTTCGAAATACAGAGCAATGAGTATAAAAAAGACTCGATGAGTTTGGTTAAAGTATCGGCGCTGTTCTATCCTACCATGCTTTTGTTAATTGGCCTGAGCACTATTTTAACCATATATATAGGTGGTATCCAGGTAATGAACGGCAGCATTACGGCGGGTAATATTGCCGAATTTATCATTTATATTACCCAGTTAACTTTTCCGGTAACCATGCTTGGGTGGGTAACTTCATTAATCCAAAGGGCGGCAGCATCGCAAAAACGCATCAATGAGTTTTTGGATATCCCTTCTGATATCCAATCGACGGAGAATCAGGAAAAGGCTTTATCAGGCAATATCAAATTCGATAAAGTAAGTTTTACCTATGCGCATACAGGAATTGAAGCCTTAAAAGAGATTAGCTTTGAGATCAACAGTGGCGAGTTTGTGGCGATTATCGGAAAAACAGGTTCAGGAAAATCGACATTGGCAAACCTGATTATGCGGATGTATGATGTGGAAAATGGTGCTATTGAGGCGGATGGGACAAATATCAAGGACCTTAACTTGAAAGATTACCGCAACCAGATCGGTTTTGTGCCTCAAGAAGTGTTCTTATTTTCTGATACGATAAAAAACAACATTGCTTTTGGTTTGGATAAGTTTACGGATGAAGAAGTTCATGAAGCCGCTAAAAATGCTTCCGTTTATTCTAACATCATTGACTTTGAAGAAAAGTTTGAAACCATGCTCGGTGAACGTGGCATTACCCTTTCCGGAGGGCAAAAACAAAGGGTTTCTATTGCGCGTGCGCTGATCAAATCGCCAAAGATTTTGATATTTGACGACTGTCTTTCGGCGGTAGATACTAAAACCGAAGAAGAAATTTTACAAAATATGGGTAAAATTATGGCCGGAAGAACCAGTATTTTAATTGCACACCGGATTTCTACCATTAAAAATGCAGATAAGATTTTGGTACTCGATGATGGAAAAATCATCGAACAAGGCACACACAGTGAATTACTTAAGTTAAATGGCAGTTATACGGAGCTTTATAACAACCAACTTTTGGAGCAGGAAACACAAACGATTTAAATTGTATTAAAATTGTATTTTGAACTTTAAATATTTGCTTTATATTTACCGAAACCAATAACCAACATCAATACCAACCATGGGAGAATTCGACAACAAGGAAAGAGAAGAAGTTTTTTCAAAGAAAGTAAGAGCAGGTAAAAGAACTTATTTCTTCGACGTGAAGGCTACGAGATCGGGTGATTATTATTTAACAGTTACCGAGAGCAAAAAAAGATTAGAAGACGGTGTGTTTGTAAAACATAAAATCTTTTTATACAAAGAAGATTTCGAGAAATTTGCAGAAGGATTGAACGAAACTGTTGATTACATTAAAACCCACCAGGATGTGGTTGAAAAACGTTATGAATATTCTGAAAATGGAGAACATAGCACCAGAACCAATGACGATTTTACTTTTTAAGTAATATAATTTCAATAAAAAAAGCCTTCCAGTTTTAAAACCGGGAGGCTTTTCTCTTGATATACAATTATTTTCTATTTTAAACCTATACTTAGGGCTACTGCAAGAATCAAAAAGAAATAACTTGCTAATGATATAATGGTTAATATGCCCCAAAATTTAAACAGCGATTTCAGGTTTGCAATGGCATCGTTTAAATTTTCCTGGTCCCCAAACAGTATGCCCTGTTTGCCCTTAGCCGAAAAACGCAACAACAATAAACTCTGGTAAAAAAAGAGCAAAGCCAACAACAGGTAAAACATGGTAATGCCTATTGCCCCTGTACTGGCCAGTGGCCCTAACTGATTGAGCAAGGACGGATTAGCGTTTATCGCTGCACCTATACCAAAAGAACTGAGCGTTAAAAATGCCGAAACCACAAACCCAACAACAGATAAGAATCTGGCCCATTTGCTCATGTCGTAAAAGTAGCTCCGCATTTCTTCGGTTACGACCAATTTTACTTCCTGAGGCAATTCTTTTTCAAAATCTTCCATTTATGTGTATCTCTATTTTGGGCTAAACATAGATAAAATATAGATTTGATACAATAGCAAAGGTTTAAATAAAGGTTTTAAAAGCTTATCTTTGCGCGGAATTTAGAGCGGAGAGCGGAGAGCGGAGAGCGGAGAGCGGAGAAGCATGGAGCATAGCCATTGACTATGAACCATCAATCCAAAAAACTATTGACTGTAAAATAAAGACTAAAATATAAATGGCATTACAATGTGGTATAGTTGGTTTACCAAATGTGGGAAAATCGACTCTTTTTAACTGTTTATCAAATGCAAAAGCGCAGGCTGCAAACTTTCCCTTTTGTACAATTGAGCCCAATGTTGGCGTAATTACAGTTCCGGATAACCGTTTGACCAAACTTGCTGAGTTGGTTAAGCCTAACAAAGTTCAGCCGAATACAATTGAGATTGTTGATATTGCAGGCCTGGTAAAAGGTGCATCGAAAGGTGAAGGGTTAGGAAACCAGTTTTTAGGGAATATCCGGGCTACAAATGCCATTATCCACGTTTTACGTTGCTTTGATGATGGAAATGTAATCCATGTTGATGGTTCTGTTGACCCCATCCGTGACAGGGAAATTATCGATACAGAATTACAACTTAAAGATCTGGATACGGTTGATAAACGCATTCAGAAAGTAGAGAAAATGGCTAAAACCGGTGGCGATAAGGATGCAAAACGTACCTACGAAATTTTAACTGTGGTTAAATCACATTTAGAAAGTGGTAAATCGGTACGTACGGCACCTTTGGCCCAGGAAGATTTCGATTTTATTGTAGATTTAGGCCTGCTTACCCAAAAACCGGTAATGTATGTATGTAATGTTGATGAGGCATCGGTTGTTACCGGAAATAAATATGTAGATTTAGTAAAGGCAAATGTTGCTGACGAAAATGCTGAAGTATTGGTTATTTCTGCCAAAATTGAGTCGGAAATTGCTGAACTGGATAGCTACGAAGAACGTCAGGAATTTTTGGCCGACTTAGGGTTAACTGAATCTGGTGTAAATAAACTGATCCGCGCAGCGTATAAGTTATTGAACCTTTATACTTATTTTACCGCTGGTGTACAAGAAGTCAGGGCATGGACCATTACTAAAGGCTTTACAGCTCCACAGGCGGCCGGCGTAATCCACACTGATTTTGAAAAAGGTTTTATCCGTGCTGAAGTAATTAAATACAATGATTTTATAACCCTGGGCTCTGAAAATGCCTGTAAAGAAGCTGGCAAACTTGGTGTAGAAGGAAAAACCTATGTAGTGGAAGATGGCGACATCATGCACTTCAGGTTTAATGTTTAAACCCCTAAATCCCCTAAAGGGGACTTTGAAAAACTTAGAGCCATTCGAAAGAGTGGCTTTTTTGTTGCAGTTTTTTTGCCGCGGAAACACGGAAAGCACGGATCCCCACTTGATTGTCACGCTGAGCGGAGTCGAAGCGTATTACAGGAACCAATTTTAACCACGGATAATACAGATCAACACGGATAATGAAGTTGTTCTTTTTTTAACATAGCAGCAGCTAACTTGCCCCCTAAACCCGATTGCAATGTAAAGCCCAGAGCGTAGCGAGGACTTGTAATGAAAAGCGGGAGTAAACTTTAACAAAGTTACTGCCATTGCTTTTCAAATAAATAGAAATTGTTTACTATTCTTTTTATAAAGAGCTAACAAATTAATAGCACAGTTGCCTGGAAAGTTGTCAACTCAAAATACTAAACCTCCAACCCGAAAGTGGCCAACTGCGCTTTGGTATCTTCGTAATCGGTATGATGGATACCTTTCAAACCCAATTGCTCTGCAACCTGTACAAATAACATCCTATCATCGATGTATAAGCTGGTTTCTACATCGCTTTGCGAAATATCAATGGCTACTTTAAAAATGTCAGCATCAGGCTTGCGAAAATGCACAAAACTTGACGAGACGAAAAAATCGACAAATTCGTTCAGTTTAAAGGTATTGATGCGGTATTGGTTCAGCTCCCTGCCCTCGTTGCTGATTACGGCTACTTTAAGGTTATATTTCTTTTTAAGCTGGCAAATCAACCCGATCATTTCGGGATAAGGAAGTGATTTTTTGAACATAAATTCCTTAAAATCGTCGTAGGTAAAATTACGTTCCTCGAAAAAAACGATCCGCTCCAGATATTCGTCAAGCGTGAGTTTACCCACTTCGTAGGTGTCGAAAGTGAGGTGGTGACGTTCTTCGAGATCAACTGAATCGAGGTTAAAAAGCACAGCTGCTTCGCCCCTGGCCTGTCTGTCCCAGCCATTGGTTAATAAAACACCGCCTATGTCGGTAAAAAGTGTGGTAATTTTCTTTTGCATGTTCAGTTTTAAAGTAGTACGCCTTTTAAGATTAATACGGCAACACTAAAGTAGATTACAATACCGGTTACATCTACCATGGTGGCTACAAATGGTGCGGATGAGGTGGCCGGATCGAGTTTCAGTTTTTTCAAAATAATAGGCATCATTGAACCGATTAAACTGCCCCACAATACAATACCAACCAGGGTAAAAAATATGGTTGTGGCAATTAAAAACCAGTGCGGCCCGTAATTGTAAAGATGCAATTCCTGCCAGGTAACAATGCGGGTAAAACCAATTGTACCTAAAATAATGCCAAGCAAGATTCCCGATACGAGCTCGCGGCGCATTACGCGCCACCATTCGGCTATGGTTACTTCGCCAAGCGCCATGGCCTGAATAATCAATGTAGAGGCCTGCGAACCGCTATTACCACCGCTACTCATGATTAATGGGATAAACAATGATAAAACAACGGCTTTTTCGAGCTCAATTTCAAAATGCTGCATAGCGGTTGCGGTTAACATCTCGCCCAAAAACAGCACAATGAGCCATCCTGCCCGTTTTTTAACCAGTTTGAGGATCGGAATATCCAGATAAGGCTCATCAAGGGCTTCGGTACCCCCAATTTTGTGCATATCTTCGGTATACTCCTCATTTGCGATCCATAAAATATCATCTACGGTAACTATCCCCAGCAGGATGTTATTTTCATCAACTACGGGTAAAGCCACGCGGTTATTCATCCTGAAGATGTTGATCGCATCTTCCTGCGGATCGTTGGCTTTAAGTGCAATAAAACGTTTGTCGGTTAATTCGCCGATGATGGCCTCAGGGTCGGCCAATAAAACTTCACGGATCCTGATGTCATCCAGCAGTACTCCATCTTTGTTGATTACATAAACTACATCGATGGTTTCGGAGTTTTTACCGTAACGCCTGATGTGTGCCAAAACACGTGTAATAGACCATTCGGGTTTTACGGCAATATAATCGGGCGTCATTAAACGGCCGATACTATCTTCTTTATAACCTAAAAGCGCCAGGGATTCTTTACGTTCTTCGGGCGGCAAAAGAGTAATCATCTTTTTCACCACATCGCCTTTTAATTCGCTAAAAAGTGCGGTACGGTCGTCCGGTGGTAGGTCTTTGATGATCTGATTAAGCTTGTTGCCAGAAAGTTTTTTAATGATACGCTCCTGGGTAGGAAAATCGAGTATCCTGAATACGTTTACGGCCCTGTTGAGGGAGAGGGTTTCGATAAATTTTGCTGCATGTTGTGGAAGTTCATCAATCAGTTCTTCAACATCCGAAATATTCAGTTGATCGAGACATTGCTTTAAAGCCCTATCGTTCTCTTTTTCAAGTAGTTCCTGAATTTCTTCCACAACCATTTCTTCCATACACAAAATTTTATTTATTACATGCCTAAACCTTTATTAACGGTTCGCAAAGGTGCATTTTTATTTCCTAAAAGCCAACCTAAGCACTCAAAAACCGTATATTGAACTGCCGAATTTAAAAATATGACTGCATAAACCCAGCATGCTGCAATGTTTAGGCAATGATTTAATCATTTCTTAATATAAAAAACATCAGGTTAAAGTGAAGAAAGGGTATGTATATTAATTTTAAAGTAAATCGTTGGCATCACATTTCCCAAACGTCGGAACCTTATCAGTGAATGGAAGATATTTTTAGAAAACAAGAAAAATTTACCTTATGATTTTCTATATTTGCAGCCCTGCTCCCGTAGTTCAATGGATAGAATTATGGTTTCCGGTACCATCGATATGAGTTCGAATCTCGTCGGGAGCACAAGCGAGACAAATCAGTTTTTAAACTGTTTGTCTCGCTTTTATTTTACACAGAGGTCTGATCATTACCTAATAACTCCCTTATTTTATCAATCTTACCGTTAAGTGCTTTCACATCCATTTTCCTCAGAATTGTTTTGCACGATTAATTATGCGGCAATTAAGTTTAAAAATTGCTGTCTTATAAACTAAGCTCTAAGTAAAAACAATATTACTTCCTGAACAGACTTAACATACAAGAACTTAACGTTCCCATACCTGGCTTACCTTGAAAAATGGAGAAATTTTCATCATATTCCCAAATCATCCAGGGAATAGACAACCGGTCGAGTTCGTTTTTAACCGCCGTTAAATAATTGCATATGCTCTGCTCGGATGCAAATTTCCGGTATACACCATACTCACTGCACAATACCGGTACATGGTTGATATCTGACCATTTTTTGATGATCAATAACTTGTCATGTATAGCTCCGGCCTTTCCCTCGTTATGGTAATTTTTATAATTTATCTCTCCGGCAGTACCCCTTGCTGATGAGGCCAAAGGAGGCATCTTCTGATCAAGATAAGGAAAAGGGATGCCCGTGGTAGATACCTGTTTCCCGATCCAATCAGCCCCTTGGTGGGTAAATAAAAAGGGCTCGTAAAAATGAAAGGTGTATATGATATTTTTAAACGGTAAAGGGACTATCCTGCTCAGTTCGTAAATACTGTTGTAGTTTGAGGCACCCACAATAATTGTCCTGTCAGGCGACCTCTCCCTTATACGGGCGATCAGTTTCTGAGCAACCGGGAGCCACTGCTGATCACTGATCACCGGTTCGTTCAGCAGCTCAAAATAAAGGCTGTTGTAACTGATTTTCCGGTAACGTTTTTCAAGAAATGTCCAAAGCGTTAACAGTTGTTGTGTATCATACTGCAGATGATCTGCCCTTAGGTTGCCATAATGATTTACCAGCACCAATTTAATGTGGTATCGGATGGATTTCCTGATCACTGCATCTACATCAGCAAGCAGTTGAGCTTTCTGTGCATCACTGCCCTGGATATGGAACTGCTGAAAAGCAACGGGCAGGCGGATGGTTTTGAAACCCAAACTACCGATCAGGCGAAAGTCGCTATCAGTTAATTTATTAAGATACAATACCTTAGGGTTCCAATACTGCTCAAGCCAGGATACGTTAATGCCATGCCCCAGTTGGCCGGCCTGCAAATGCGATAAACTGCGTTGTTGTGCATAGCCGAATTGCCAAAAAGCGGCCAAAAGCAATAGTATGTATTTTTTTTGTTTCAATTCGTTTTTTTTATTATGTTTAAAATTCATCCCCTGCTACTTATTAATATGCCAACCAGAACAGGTAACTCCGCCGCCATTTATGTCAGTGATGCTGTATATGAAAAGCAATTAACGAAAAAATCGACATACTACGCCAATATCATTATCTGGACGGTTATATTCCTGTATCCCTTACTTGGTATATTGGATTATATTTACGCCTACCCTATCTACCAGGCGCTTTTCCTCACCAAAATCATCATCGTGATGCTTATATATGCCGTTTACGACATTTCGATGAGGCTTGGAGAACCTGCATATTTTGCATTGCATACTACATTACTCCTGGTATCACTTAATGCTGCTGTCATCTGCAATATGGTTGCGTTCGATATTGCACCTGTATTTTTTATGGTTTTTGCGAGTTTATCGATGCTTTTTAACCTGGCTGTTTTCTGGCATCCTGCAAATTCATTCGGTCATTTCTTCTTAACGCTCATATTTCTGGCTGTAGGCTACCACCTCTTTAGCACGGTTAGCGTAGAAACCTATATTACCCAAGGGGCCGGACTGTTTATCATAACCTTTTTTTTCTCCTGTTTTATCCCGGTAGCCAGATACAGTATTATCAGAAAAAATACTTTAAACGATCTGCGGGTGAAAAATACGACGGCTAAGCTCAATCTGCTACATGAAGAACTGGTAGATAAAAACCAGCAGGTTGAAATATCGAATTCGAGGTTAACCAATCTGGTTATGCAACAGGATAGCTTTATGGCCTTTGTGCGGAAGGATATCCTGAGTTTTATCAGTTCGATCAATTTATCGGCCAATGCCATGAGAAATTTTACACAGGAGCACCAAAACCTGCATCATATAGGAACCATCAACGAGAATATACTCAGGCTGGAACAGCTCGCTGAACTTTTCCCTGATGATCATTCGGACCTATCAAGTGATGTTGTATTATCTCTAGAAAAAGTCGACCTTCTTGCCAGTACCCGGGCAGTAGCCAATTGCATGATCGATGGGTTTGGCTATCCCGATATAAACTTTAGTATTGATCCGCAAAAAAAATGGCCGATTGTTCAACTGGATCAGCTTTATACCGACCAGATCCTTTTTAACCTTTTTGCAAACTGTTTTAAATTCCGCGACAAAAACGACCTAATTGATTGCCGGATGAAGGAAAGCAACAGCAAGCTTCACCTTATCATCAACTGCATACCACCTGGCATAGAAGCAGATCGTGTGGCAAACGAATGGGAATCTGCAATACCAACAGCCCAAAGCCTTCAGCAAGGCCTTGGCCCGGGTTTTTACATTGCCAAGTTGCTTGCCGAAAAAATGAGGGGCGAACTCCTTTACCACAAATGCCAGGCTCATATCTGTTACGTACTGTCTTTTAACTTATAATATTTTTCGAATTTTGACCCATATGAAAAAACTATTGATCTTTTTCGCACTGTCTATTTGTTCCATGGCAGGTTTTGCACAAAAATCGTTCGAATCTTACGGGTTTCAGCCCCAGATAATAAGGGGAACTGAAGGACAGTATATTTATTACATCCGCATACTGCCCAACCAACAGATGGATAAGAGTACCCTAATAATGGATTTCCAGGCTTCAAAGGTACTGAATACCGCAAAATCATTTATCCATGTACTGGTTAATGATGTACCTGCCCTCAGCAGCAATTTTCAAACGGATAGCATCAACAGAATTGTAGTGCCTATACGCAAAAATAATAAGGGTACTTCTGACTTTTTAAAAATTACCGTCAAATCGCAGCTCATTATAGGTAACGATGAGTGCCAGGATGACAACAACGCTGGTTTGTGGCTAAATATTTTGCCAAGCTCTACCGTATACTGGGCAAAAAACAAGCAATATGGTCCTTCTACGGTAAATCTTTCGAATACCCTTTTCAGTAAAAAAGCAATTGTTTACCCCAACAATATTTCGGCTTCCGAACTTCAGACGGTTGCATTAACCTATGCCAAACTGTTAAGGAGCACTACTGAACGCATTGACCTTTACCCGATTTCACAGATGCCACAGGGGCTTGATAATTTTATTGTTATCGGACTGGCGCATAAGCTAAAGTCAAAATTTGGTTCCAAGCTTAATATCACGCCGAAAAAAGGTCAGGGCATTCTCTATCTCAGCAAAGAAACCGATACCACAAAGGCTGGATCGCTCAGGCAGATCCTCTTTGTAACCGCAGCAGATGTTGCCGGCATGAGTAAAGCTACTGATGCACTGCTAACACCCGGAATTTTGGGAAGTAGCTTTCAGGATGTATTAAAAGTTGATAAAGCAGGTTATAAGGAATTGGAGAAAAAAAACAGACTGAATCTTTCGGATCTTGAAGACAATAACAACCTGATGACTGGGATGGGAAGTTTAAGCCACGATTACCGCTTTAAAACATCGGTATTCAATACACTTCCGGCAGCACTGAACTGCCAGTTTGAGATCAGGTTTTCTGGCATTGGGCGATCAGACAGGGGCTATTTTAATGTTTATTTAAATGATATCCTGCTTACAAGCAGACAATTGAATGAATCTGGTACATTGCAGGTAAGCGCAACAGCCAACCGTTACCAGATCAAAAAATTCAATGTACTCAGAACAGAATTTGTTTTTTACCCGGTTAATGGAGTTTGTCTGGGTAATTTCCGGCATTTTATCGGGCAGGTTGATGCCTCAAAATCTTATCTGGAGGTATCTGATAACCTGGAAGAAAAGCAACTCAGTTTTTACAGTTATCCCGACGTTTTTCAACAGGGAACGGCCATATTGGTGGAAAAAAGTATGCTTTCTCATGCTGTAAAAGCAATCTGTGAGTTAGTTTACCAGTTGAACGATCACCCCAGCAATGAGATCGTATACCGTCCTGTTGTCGATTTCAGCAACAACGCGGCTAAGTATAAAGGACGCAACATTGTATTGATAAGCGACAGGCAAGATCAGTTGCTCCATAACTTTGAGGAGATGCCATTACAGTATAAAACTGATTTTACCATTTATGGGGAGCAACCTGGCAATGTGATATACAAACTTTCTTCACCAGAGGCTTCGGCAATTTCGCAGATATTCAAGGACCAGAATTATCCTGCAGTGCTTTCGGTTACTGCATTGCCAGATGATGCCGCCGCAGGGCTTTTGGAAAACAGCATCCTGGATCTAAATGAACAGTTAAACCTGCTTTCGGGAAACACACTGATTAACAGTAAAAACAGTCACCTGGTATTCAACCTCGAAAAGAACAGCAACAATATTGTTTATCAAGGCGATGGCAATGGCCGCTGGCAAGCATTTTGGCTTAAATACAAATTGATTTTGCTTGCAGGCGTGCTGTTCCTGATTTTCCTGGCCTACCTGTATGTTCGTTCAAAAGTAAATAAATCACAAAAAATTGTAACCCAATAACATAGCACCATGAACACCAAAGTTATCAAGTTTATTTTCGCAGCGATTATCCCTTTTTTCATGGTACAACATGCTATAGCAAGTGGTTTTCCGATGCGAAAGGGCAAAGCACTGCTTGCCCCTTATTTAAGTTATTTTGTGGCCAAACAGTACCGCGACCTTAACGGGCAGAAGTACAGTTATGCCAATGGCGGAAAATACAGTTCTTTTACCACCCAGCTTTACCTGGAATACGGCATTACTGATCAGCTCGATCTGGTGGCAAAACTTCCGTTAACCTCTGCGCAGTTTAAAGACAATACACAGAGAAACAGCAATACGG
The DNA here is from genome assembly GCA_017745075.1 of Sphingobacteriaceae bacterium. GTDB lineage: Bacteria > Bacteroidota > Bacteroidia > Sphingobacteriales > Sphingobacteriaceae > Pedobacter. Next base: position 695,194 of record JAGIAD010000001.1, read on the forward strand.
CATTATCTGACGTGGAAATAGGGTTAAAATACAACCTTTTGGAATTCAACCAAAAAAAATATTTTCTTTCTGCACAAGCGCTGGCAGCAATTCCACTGTATGGCAAAAACGGCAATCCAAGCACAGGTTATGGCCAGTTCGGTTCGGAGCTTAAACTACTTTTTAGCGGGAGTACTCCGGCAGCTTATTTTAATGTAGAGGCCGGTTACAGGCAATATTTCGGTAATACGTTCGGCAACGTAGGGCAGCTGAGCTACATTGCAACATCGGGATTGCACCTGGGTAAAAATAATCAGCTCATGGGTGAAATAAACGGAATCAGTTCGTTAAGATCTAACCAGTTTAATCCCGAAAATCCGGCTTCGAATACCGAATTTACCTTTATAAAAGCCAATATCAGCTTCGGACAGCGCATTACAGGTGAAAACTGGATATTCGCAGGCCTTTTCCACGATATATTTAACAGAAACTCGGGCATTGGCCAAGGTGTTACCGTTACCGGGATTATACGCTTTTAACATGAGCAAAAAACAACAGCGTTATATTATAGGAATACTGTCAGAACGTGGGTATATAACGCAAGATGATGTCGTGCGGATTGCTTCATTTGCAGAAACCAGCGGATTATCGCTGGTAAAGATCCTGCTTAATTTTGGGTACATAAGTCGGAAAGATTACCAAAAATGCCTGTTGGAAGAGGGATACGATTTTAAGGATGTACGGTTGGAAGAAACTGACCTGGAGGTAATGATGCAGATGGACCTGAAAACGGTTGACCGCGACCTGATCCTGCCGTTGCGAATAGAACACGGTTATCTGGTTGTTGCTGTTGCTGACCCTACTGCAACGGCAGATCTTCTTTTGCTTGAAGAAAAATATGGCTGCCCCGTGAAAGTACTGCTTACCTCCGACCTGGATATTCTTTGGCTCGGACATAAGCTATTGGGCGAAAAATATGTTAAAAAAGCGGTATTCGAACTGCTCAACAGGGACCCGGAAAGCTCGACACTTGTTACCTTTACCAAAACTCAGCTTATTATTATCTTTTCGGTTATTGCACTGGTTACAGCTTCCCTCTTTCTCAGTTTTATCAATACTACCATCATCATCAACATACTGATGAGCAGTTTTTTTTTGGTAGCCATTGCTTTTAAGCTGTTTCTTGCCCTTACCGGCTCAAAGCTCGAACTTTTCCAGGCAGTGAGCAAAAAAGAGCTTAAAAAGGTAAAAAAGGAAGAGCTGCCTGTTTTTACCATCCAGTTACCTGTTTACAGAGAAGATAAGCTGATCAAAAAACTGATCTGGAACCTACAATCGCTGGATTACCCCAGAGAAAAACTTGATATTAAACTCCTGATAGAAGAAGATGACTACAAAACCTTAAATGCAGTAAGAGATCTTGATTTTCCGGCTATTTTCGAAGTGGTTGTTGTTCCTTTCCACATGCCAAAAACAAAGCCGAAAGCCTGTAACTATGGGCTGTATTTTTCGCGTGGGGAATACCTTACCATATATGATGCCGAAGACGTACCAGACCAGGACCAGCTCAAAAAAGTGGCGGTTATGTTTAACAAGCTCCCCAAAAACTACATCTGCATACAGTGTGCCCTGAATTATTTTAACAGGAATGAAAACTTTCTTACACGGATGTTTACCCTAGAATATTCGTACTGGTTCGATTACATGCTGCCAGGCCTGAGCACCCTTGATATTCCCGTTCCTTTAGGCGGTACCAGTAACCACTTTAAGTTCGACAGCCTGATGGAACTGGGCGGTTGGGACCCTTTTAATGTTACTGAAGATGCCGACCTGGGCATACGGGCTTTTGCAAAAGGCTACAAGATAGCACTGGTAAACTCTACAACTTATGAGGAAGCCAACAACGAACCTTTCAACTGGATCAGACAGCGTTCAAGGTGGATAAAAGGTTATATGCAAACCTATCTGGTACATATGCGTAACCCTTCAAAACTGATAGAAAAAATAGGCTGGAAGGGCTTTTTAGGCTTTAATTTTTTTATCGGTGCAACGCCTGTTACTTTCCTTATCTACCCCCTATTGCTCCTGCTTTTTATCTGCTACCTGGCATTCGATCTTGACGATATCCGTACCATATTTCCTGATTGGGTGCTTTACATTTCGATATTCAACCTGGCCATAGGTAACATCCTCATTATCTATGTTAATATGATCGCTGTTTTTAAAAGGAGATATTATGAACTCATTCTGTTCTCCATTCTTAACCCATTTTACTGGTTAATGCACTCCATTGCTGCTTATAAAGGACTTTGGCAACTGATTACCAAACCTTTTTACTGGGAAAAAACGGATCATGGACTAAGCAAGGTACAGATGAACAGGGATACAAAACCGGAGGCCATATGAACGAAAAATTCAATAAATCACTATGCCTGATATCGTTCTTATTGTTCGGATATTATATTTATATCGCTTATCTGCTTTATTCAGGAGGGGTGCACAGTAATGAAGCACTTTTTTTTACCGAGAAATCTGCTCTTCTGCACGAGGGCGATGTAGATGGGATTAAGCTCGTTGGGCTTACTTTTCCTCAGTTGCCTTTTATTTTATCGTGGGTTTTCTCTTTTGTGGGTATGGGATTTTCTCCGGTTCTTGCATCTGCCCTGGGTACTTCTGTGCTTTTCTTCATTGTTACAGCTTCGATCAGGACACACGAGTACCGGAACTGGTTGTTTTTGGGCATACTCATCACCTTTATATTACATCCTGCGTTCATTTTTCTGGCTGTATCGGGGAAAAGTTCGTACATGGTGCTCATCTTCTTCTATCTTTTTGTAATGAGCATTTTCAGGTATTTCCGAACCAATACCTCTTACCATATTTCGGTGGCCAGTATCTACTTCACATTACTTATTTTCTGTTCGTTTAAGTTTTCATGGCTGATGCTGTTTATCCTTCCCATTATTTTTTTTGTAGCCCTTCAATCCATGATAGTTGCCAACAACGATCCGCTGGATAAGATTGCTATTGCACTCAATACCAAATCGATAAGACGTAAACTGGTCAATAAGACCCTGGCTGTATACCTTATCATATTTGCCCTTCCGATAACGGCAATATTGATTTTCAGGATGCTGAACCAGACCTACACCGGAGATGCCGATTATTATTTAAACAGTCCTTACGCAAATTATAGCGCAATTACCGATCAGACGGATAACCTTAATAATTTGGCTGATAACAAACTGGAGCGTATATTTCCTGAGGTGCATTTTTTGGTAACGGTAAGGATATTACTGTTTGCGCCCCTGCTACTGTTCTGCCTGGGTATTTTCAAGAGCATCAACCGGAACATCTTTGTGGTTTTTTCCCTTTTCTTCTTCATGGAATTTTTAAAGATAAAATATCCCAGTGTTTATATTCCTATTCATTTTTATGCTGCCTTTATATGCCTTTGCTGGGCTGTTATAACAAACGCAAAAAGCACCAGAACACTTAGGTTCAGTAAACATTTTTATCTCTCGATTATCATTTTACAACTTGTTACCGCATACTTTGCAATGAATTCGAGCCATGTGCCCGAAGAAAAAAAATACCAGGCTGCACTGGTATCCATAGTGATGCAAAAACCACTTGAAAGAGACGATGATGAAATATTATCCAGTTGCATCAAAAAGATCAGCTCCAATGACGGCATACTTGCCGATGATGCCAATGCCTACCAGATCATTGCATTGACGGGATCTGCCAAAATTTTCCTGACTCCGGAAGAAAATAGCTTTTTGGCCGCACTTGCTCAGCCCGTAAACCATGTATCTTACTTATTGGCTACCAAAAAAGAAAGCCAATACGATTCCTTTGGATTACTGAATACCAATACGATACAAACATTACGTTTAAAAGGAATTTCGCTGCATCCGGTCTGCTCCAATAAAAACTGGATATTGTGGCGTATCAAAAACAGTAAAAAATAACAATTCAGCAATCTGAATTTTGGATATACATGGTTGTTTGGATACGCAACACTCCATATTACAGGTTTGAAAAATAACTTCTCAGTTAACGCCTATCGTCATTATGGATTTCTATTTTATCATTGATTATACGAATGGGAAGCCATAAATAACTTGATTTCTCCAGATCGGTTTTATTCCACCTGTCGGCCATAAAAATAAATGTACCTGGTTTGTTCACTACAGGCAGCACAAACGTACCCTGCGAAAAAAAAGACACTTCAGCATCTGGTCCTTTACATGGATTTTCACGTATTGTCCACGGCCCCATTATATGATCTGCAACAGCATAAGAAGCCGCATTAGGTGACCAACCGGTACAGCCCGAAGTAATTAAAAAGTATTTGCCCTTGTTTTTAAAAATAGCCGGCCCTTCTCTTCCTTTGTCTTCCAATATCCGTGTATAGGTTTTTGTTGGCGTCAAATAATCATCGCTTAGCAAACAAACATGCATGGTATTGTTATATTCAGACGAATAAATGAGATAAGCTTTTCCGTCATCATCTTTATACAAAGTCATATCTCTTAACATTTGATTGTTAGGTGCAACACTGCCCAGGTATTTATAAGGCCCGAAAGGATTATCGCTTACCGCCACTCCTCCCTTTGAATAACTATAATCATTCTTATCAATGTGCATCCACATTACAAATTTCTTGGTGCGTTCGTTATAAATCACCTTGGGTCTTTCAATTACCCTGCCTGTATCGAGGTCGTAACCAGGATTGTTAGTGGTAGGTTTTAAAACCACTCCCCTGTTTTTCCAATGTTTAAGATCAGTGGAAGAATAACATGAAACACCTCCGGCAGGTACCCGGAAATCTTCCCACGCCTGCTTCGGAACAAGCCATGTTTTACCTTTCTTTACCTCGCCAAAAAGATAATAAACCCCTTTATGGTACAATATACCAGCACCATGGGCATTAACTGGCTTTCCGTCAGTATCGATTAACTTTTTGCCATTAAACAGCGTATCTGTTAACGGATGCAGGCCATTTGAAAACGATAAGTGGTAACAGCTTATCAACAATACAATAAGCAGCATTTTAATCCGGCTATTCGAAATATTCATAATAGCTATTTGTTTTTTGTTTTTAATAATAGGCTTGTCACCACCGGATCTAATTTTACCCCGGCAAGGTCAAGTGTAATACCTGTTGCATCCTGCTGAAATTTAACTTTTTCGCCATTTAGTACGGTACATGCTGTGATGGTCTGCTTAATAGCCGGTAATTTAATAGTAGATCCTTCAGGAGCTTTCAACAGGTGGATATATATGTTATTGCCTTTGTGTGTAGCACCATATAAACCATCAACCGGCTGAAAAGGCCCCGGACGTGTTCCATATATTCCTTCGCCATTTTTAGCTAACCACGCACCTACTTCTTTCAATCGCTGTACATGGGTAGGAGGAATCACGCCATCGGGGTCTGGCCCAACATTCAATAACATATTTCCACCGCGGTCTACCGTATTTACCAGCATATCGATAACGCGTTTCAATGGCATCAGATTCTGCGCTTTGTTGTAGCCCCAGCTTGTTTCATTAAGGTTCAGGTTTTTTTCCCATGGAAAAGGAATAATAGGCCCTTTAACATCTCCACCGCCTTCGTCGGTCTGGAAATCTCCAACCATTCCTGACCTGGGATTAATCACAACATCAGGGTTATAGCGGCGTACCATTCCATTAAGTTTTAGCGGTTCCCAAAACCAGGCAGCATCAGCATCGCTACCTTTATGGGCTAACCAGCCTCCATCGTACCACAGAATATCTATTTTGCCATAGTTTTTCATGAGTTCTTCTACCTGTCCATAGGTCTGTTTTTTAAGCAGTGCAGCATTTTCAGGAAGTCCTTTAGGGTCAAAATAACCCGGAAAACGCCAGTCAAGCGGGGAGTAATAAATACCTACATAGAGCCCCGCTTTACGGCATGCATCGGTATACTCTTTTACAAAATCGCGGTGAGCGGCAGTTTCCCAGCTGTTAAAGTGTTTATAGCTTGACGGGCTGTTCCAAAGGGCAAAACCATCGTGGTGCCTGGCAACCATCACCATATATTTCATTCCGGCTTCTTTCGCCACCTTTGCCCATTCAGCGCCGCTAAAATGTTTCGGATTAAACTGGTTGGCTAATTTGGCGTACTCCTCTGCGGGTATTTTTTCATTAAACATGGTCCACTCGCCACTTGCAGGAATGGCATATAAACCCCAATGTATAAACATCCCAAATTTCTGATCTTCCCACCATTTCATCTTTTCGGGCGATAGGTTGGAACCAGGGCCTGATACGCCTTCTCCTCCACCCTTTAACGAAGGGTAGATTGCACCCTTCTCCATTGATTTTTTTTCTGCTTCGCCCATCACCTGGCTCTTTACAGCCACAGAATAACTCATGAAGGTTAATACAAGCCCGGTTACGGCAATTTTTATTTTTCGGTTAAACATAATCGATTTTAGAAATTTAATAGTTTAGTTAATGACCAACACTGTCATATTTGTTTATAAGGGTTTCGCAACAACATGTTGCACGGGTTGTTTTTGGTTAGCTGGTTACACGAAATTAGATAAATTTCTGATTTACCGAAAGCTTTGCTAAAGATAAACGTTATAAGTACGTTAAAAATTTTACAGAAATATTTTTTTAGTTGAAAATGACAATTACAACTACGAAAAAAGAGAATTTTCAGAAATCCGTTTTAAATGAAACGACTCCACAAAAACACTTACTGTTGAGGATAGAAAAGGATAGTTTAAAAGCATGCTGGGCAAACGAAACAATATGTGCCTGTAAACATATATCCGCTAAAAGAAACCCACAGGTAAGGAGAAGAAACATGTCTAAGGCAGCGACAGGCTGCCTTAGATTGAGAGCAAGATCTGATGACTTTAATACTTTTATAATATCAGGCCAAAGGTATGGAATATGATAACCGGTCATCTAATTTTACTTAGCTTATCCAGAAGCTATCCTCCTGCGCCTGGTCAGCAGAAAAAATCTCTACATTACAGATTTTACCATTCTCAACGGTGTAAATATCGATATTGTAAACGTCGAGTTTTTCTCCGGAGAGTTTCTCTGCCATCCAGCGCAATACGCATGCAACCCGGTTGCCGTTTAAGCTAATTGAATGATAAGCATCTAACCGTAAGGTGTTGCCTGAAATCTCAAACATCTTACCTACCATCCCGAATACGTCTTGCTGTGAAATCTTTAGCCCTGAGATCTGGTTGTTACCAGGCTGCGACCAGTTTACTTCAGGAGACAACAACTGGCCAATTTTTTCAAGATCGATTGCTTTAACCGAGTTCAAGAATTCTATCACTGTTTGTTTTGACTGATTTTCCATCATATTTTTTTATTAGTTTCTGAACCAAATTTCGCAGGTTCAACTGGAGTTAGGATTACCATTAAACGACATTGAATTATCTTTTTCCGCCAAATTATTTTTATTCTCTACCATATTGATATTTTAGCTATAAGTATTTATCTATTATGGAAGACCAGGTTAAAAATTTCATATCAAGACTGATTGGTTATGCAGTTCAAAGAGATATATCGGCAGAAAAACTTCTCCGCGCATCAAACATCACCCTCGAGGAACTGACGGTGTTAAAAAATCCGCTTACGCCCAAACAGATCGATGATGTCTGGTTTAATGCAGTATCTATAAGCAGAGACAACTTGTTTGGCCTTCATTTAGGAGAATCCTTACAGCTACAGGCACTGGGAATTGTCGGAGAAATAATAAAGACGAGCAGAACAGTGGGCGAAGCGGTAACAAATGCTGCCCCTTTGGCTCAAATCATTTCAGCATCGACAGAGCTTATCATTTTTAAGGATGACCACCATTTTTCGATAACTTTTGTACCAGCCAACCAGGATTGGGCTCAACATATACCCGAAGTACAAGCCGTTGATCTTTTAATGGTTCTGGTAATACACGAACTTGACGGGTTACTATTTAAGAAGCTGTACCCAAGCTCGGTAAGCTTCGCCAGATCGCTTGATAACCTTGAGGAATATGAGCGTGTATTGCGTTGTAGACCAGAAGCAAATGCAAAAACCACCCAAATTTCATTTGATATTGCCTACTGGGATGAAAGAATTATCAGATCAAAACACGAGCATCAGCAGGTTCTGCTTTTGGAAGAGGGTGCCTGGCCAAATGCGCATATCTCTGACCGGGCCTTAAAAAAGCGTATCTATAATTATATACGATCTAACTCCTATCTAAAAATGGTTACCCTGGAAGATATTGCCTGTAACTTTAATCTCAGTCCGCGTACGCTACAGCGCAAACTAAAGAGTGAAGAGATCAATTTTCAGCAGCTCGCTGATGAGGCCCGTAAAAACCTTGCTTTAATGTATTTGAAAGATAATTCCATGCAGATCAAAGAAATATCTACCCTGCTTGGCTACAATGAAGTAAGCGCATTTATACGTGCTTTCAAACGATGGACAGGAAAGGCGCCCAGCAATTATCAAAAGAAAGAGCATCTCTCTTAGTAGAAATTCTAATCAAAAAGAGCAAAATAAAAACAAATACCCTGGCATTTTCAGTCGGATTTAACTTTCTGAATTGCTCTTTTCAATTATGGTTAAAAATCTACATGGTAATCTTTGGAGAATGGTTTTGCTGCCCAGGCCTTTTTCGATGTCCATTCTGCCGGAGGTGCAGCCCAGAATTCGTCGGTAGCAGGTAAGCCCAAAGGCAGGAATGATAAGGTAGCCATATACAAACTGCCTGTAGAAGTATAATAATCGGCTATTTCGGGATCGTGACCGCAAAAGCCAAGCTGTAACCATCCTTTCGAATCAAAAGTTCCGGGTTGGTTATACATATTCTGTTTAACTTTGGTTAAGGCAGAACGCACTTGCGCAGGCTGAATAGTGGCGGGCAATTTGTGCATAAGCGCTATTTGGCTTAAAGCCTGAAAAGCACCTGTTCTATAGGTAATTGAACGCCCAATCGGTGGGTATGTCCCTTCGGGAGAGATCATGCGTTCCTGCCCTACTACGTAACGTTGCATCCTCTTCACTGCAAGATCGTAACGCTCTTTTTTGATTAGCTTTTGATCCAGCATCACTGCAAGTGTATCAACCATCATCGGGTGGATTACAAAAGAATTGTAGTAGTCGAAAGCCAGGTTTACCCCATCGCCGTACCAGCCATCCCCTTTATACCATGTGGTTAGGGTATCTACACCTTCATTTAAGCGGTTTTCATCATACTGTTCGCCTATCGATAACAAAAAGGCTTCGGTGATGGAACCAAATAGCAACCAGTTATTTCTAAAGGGCTTTCTGTTCCTTAACGATTTAAACGATGCAATAATTTCGCGTTTGGTTTCAGGTTTCAAAGGCTCCCACAGCGCTTTAGGCGCCCTTAAAAAGGTTTGCGCCAGGTAGGCAGAATCTACAATCGGCTGGTAATCTTTGCTAAAATTTAATTTATCGGGACTGTTTGCTGCAAAACAACTATCCAATCCTTGAATGGCCTGCTGTTTAAACTTGCTTCTTAAAACGCCTTCAGTAGTGGAATCGTCAGGTAATGCCAGCCATGGCGCAATTCCGGCATAGGTGCGGCCAACAGCTTCTAAATACGATACGGCAGGTGTGCGGGAGTCGAATTTCGGCGCTGTAACCACCGGCATATTTTTAATTAGTGTTCCATTCGCTAAATTGGAAACAACGGGGCTGGCAATTTTATATAGCAGTTTATACCAATATTCCCTGTCATTTGCGGATAGACCGTTTGCAACGTTACTAGTTTTTGTTGCTGATAAAACTTCCTTAGTATTAAATAACCCCAATATGCCGGTTAATGACAAGGCTCCTATAAATTTTCTTCTTTCCATTTTTGTGTATTATAAGTACCAGTTTTTATAACGCATTAGTGCTTCGAGATAATAATAATCGGCATAACTAAGCGGAACGTCGACTTCTGATTTGAGGGGTAAAGCCCCTGTACTGTGCATGAGTAAAAAACCACCGTTCTCGCCGGGCTTTGCACAATATGCGTCGGAAGAAAGTGAAACAATTATTTTTTTTGCTTCGTTTACATATAGTTTGCGTTCACTTTTTGTTGCATATTGCCCCAATTCCAACAAAGCAGAGGCAATAACCGCAGCGGCCGAGGCATCGCGGTAAGTCTCCGGAATACCCGGTGCATTAAAATCCCAATATGGAACCTGGTCGGCAGGCATATTCGGATGATTGATGATAAATCTGGCGATGTTTTTTGCCTGTTTAAGGTAATTTTTGTCCCTGGTTAAACGGTACATCATCGTATAGCCGTATAATCCCCAGCCCTGGCCGCGGCTCCACGCCGATTCGTCAGATGCTCCCTGGGCGGTACCTCTTTTAAGTACGGCCCCGGTGTTCATATCGTAATCAACTACATGGTAAGAGCTATAATTTGGCCTGAAATGATTTTTAAGCGAAATATTGGCATGATTGATAGCAATTTCCCTGTATTTCGGATCACCACCATGATCAGATACCCAAGCCAGTAATTCCAGGTTCATCATATTATCAATAATAACAGGGCCTTTCCACTTTTTATTACTGTTCCACGATTGGATTACCTTAGCTGCAGGGCGATAGCGTGTGGCCAGTGAAGCTGCGGCGGTATCGATAGTTGGTTTATACGAAGCATTACCGGTAATGCGGTAGGCATTTCCGAAACTACAGAACATCATAAAACCTAAATCGTGGTTTCCGGTATAATGTTTCTCTTTCTCCAATACAGCCAGGCGTTTCTCGGCTTCTTTTAAGGTACCTGAATCCCTGGTATATTCGTAAATATACAATAGCGAACCCGGATAGAAACCACTGCACCACCATTTGGTATCGCTGGTTTCCAGCTTATTATTTTTTACATAGTAAGTTTTTGGCATTCGGTCTGCCGGTGTGTTTTTGGCCAGTAACCGGTATTGTTTCACTGCAAATTCAAACTGCTTGTCGAGCAGGTTTTTCATTGCTTTTTTTTCGTCGGTTAATTGTTGTGCCTTAGCAATTACTACTGTAGCCATAAAACTTATGCCGAGCAATAATTTCTTCATCGTTTAGGTAAATTTATATAAGTCATCTTATGTTAAGCCTTTACAGGCTCTTGATTGTTGGTTTCGGCAAATTTGTGTTTTTACAAGTTTAGAAAAGGTGAAAATTATAAAGGATAGGGTAGAAAATCGGAAATTAACTGCCTTTTAAGCTGTAATTAAGTATCAATGTGTTTACATTCGATGTTTCAGGCAATCGAAAACATTCGTTTTAAAAAATAATATTCTCCTTTCAGAGAAATCAGCTGGCATTCATTATCGCTGATCATTTTTTAATGCCGTATAATGCTTAATAAACCAGGCTAATGCAGGGTTTTTATTCGATTCTTTATAAGCCAATACTACCTCTGTGTTAACAGGGATCGCATCAAACTCAATAAAAGATACTTTCAGCTGCGCGTATTGCCTTTTTAACGATAAAGGCAAAATAGAGACACCCAAGCCGGCTTCTACCAATTGTAATATGGAATGTACATTATTGGCCTCGTGGGTAATGTCGGGGCTAAAACCCATTCGTTGACAAATCTCTATCAGTTTCTGGTTATATTGAGGTGCAAAATCTTTATTAAAGAAGATAAACGGACTTTTCTTCAAAAAATCGGCAAGTTCGTACTGACCACTAATTTTTTGCTCCGTTAAAAGGGTTACCACTACAAAGGGGTCAAAAAACAAAGATTCTACTTTTAATTGTTCTGATAAAACAGGTGCCCTTAAAATACCTACATCTAAACCACCATGTTCTAACTCTTTAATTTGGGTAAGTGTAGGTACTTCGAACAAACTCGTTTTGAGATAAGGAAATTCATGGTGCATCAATTTTAAAATTTCTGCAAGGTGCGATTGGTAAACGGAACTGATATAGCCAATTTTTAATTCGCCGCTAACTCCTCCGTGAATCTTACGGACAACTTCTTTGTTTTCTTCCAGTTTGGCAAATAAAGCCGTTACCTCGGTCTTAAAATACTTTCCTGCGTTTGTTAATGTAACCCGCTTATTATTCCTTACGAACAGCTGTACGCCAAGTTCTTCTTCCAGTTCTTTAATCTGCCTGCTTAAAGGAGGTTGCGAGATAAAAAGTTTGGTTGCAGCCTTAGTAAAATGAAGTTCTTCTGCAACGGTTTTAAAATATAACAAATGTCTGAGTTCCATAATTATAATACCTAACAAGTATCATTTTATATAAAAATTGATATTTTACAAATATGATAAACAGCGCTAACTTCACAAAAAAAATTAAAGCAATGAATAAAGATTATTCGCACAAGGCGACAAATGAGGAAATCAGAACAAGGTTTGATCATGATGTTGAACGTTTCTCTAACCTGGAAAGCGGTCAGCAAACCACTATAGATGCTCCACTCACCATGGAGCTTTGCACAGGTGCAGCCAAATATATTAACCCAAATGCAAAAGAACTGTTGGATATTGGATGCGGTGCAGGCAATTATACGCTAAAAATGCTCAGCAAGATCCCTGATCTTAACTGCACACTTAACGATTTGAGTTTACCGATGCTGGAACGTGCAAAAAACAGGGTTTCTGCACAAACTACCGGAAAAATAACCACCATACAGGATGATATGCGCAACCTTAATTTACCCGATAACCATTTCAACATCATACTTGCTGCTGCAACCTTCCATCATTTACGTACCGATGCAGATTGGGAACTTGTTTTCACCAAGGTTTACCGGGCATTAAAACCCGGGGGGAGTATCTGGATTTCGGACCTGATTGCGCACGATTCGGTATTGATCGATGACCTTTTCAGAAATCATTACGGAGCCTACCTTGAAACACTTGGTGGTGAAGCCTACAAACAAAAGGTATTTGACTACATCGAATATGAAGATAGTCCACGTTCTTTAAACTATCAACTGGCCCTGCTACAAAAAGTCGGGTTTAGCGTTACCGAAATCCTGCACAAAAACTCTTATTTTGCGGCATTTGGTGCCATAAAATAAAAATTATGCCCAGTATAGTGCTACTATCACCGGGCATAATCTGATCTAAACCTAAATATTGAATCGTTTAACGTTATGTGCCATAAATAAACCCACCTTTAAAATTAACCTCGAGTTAACATAGTAGTTTTAAGTTTGTTCTAAAATCAGGAAAGGCGATGACAAATCCCATAACAAACTTAAAAAGAACAATTTATCACAGCATTTATTTTGTAATTCTTTTTTTTACCATTCTGCCATCCTGCAAAAAAGACAAAAAGCCCGATTATCCAATTGGGAGCAATGAGAACATTAATACCTGGATACTCGACAGCCTTAAACGCTATTATTACTGGAATGAACAATTACCTGCCAATCCCAATCTCGGTTTACCACCAAAAGATTTTTTTAATTCCATCCGCAATTTGTCTGATCGCTTTTCGTATATCAGTATCCCTAATGATCCCACTACTACCACGCCGAGCAACAGAAATTTCGGTTTTGATTATGCAACAGTAAGCGACCAAAACAGTGCAAATGTTATCGGGATCATTAAAATTGTATTAAAAGATTCTCCGGCTTCGAGGGCCGGTTTAAAGCGTGGCGACTACATCAGTAAAATTAACGGCAAAACCCTAACCGCTACTAATGCACAGGCTCTGCAAAGCGAGATCTTAAGCAGCGACCGATTTTCTTTGGGTTTGGCCGAACTGAAGAACAATACCTGGACAGATACCTATACTGTTGAATTAAGCAAAAGCATAATACTCGACCAGCGGGAGATTAGCAAGGTGATCGAAAATAATGGAAAAAAAATAGGTTATTTGTATTTTCTGGATTTTAATAGCGGTTTGGCCAGTTCGCTTACTCCTGTTTTTAGTAATTTTAAAGCAGAAGGCATATCTGAACTGATTCTCGATCTCCGTTATAACGCAGGGGGTCAGGTAGCTGAAGCAGCGGGCATATGTGCCATGATTGCGAGAAATATATCTTTCGATAAACCTTTTATTACTTACAAAGGCAACAAAAACGGAGGGATGAAAACCGAATCGATCGGTACTGCGGCTACTTTTGATGGTACTGTAAATTTTAATACCCTCCTGCAGCAAAACCTTGGACTAAGCCGGGTTTATATTTTATCAACAGCTGGTACAGCATCTGCATCTGAAGTAATCATCAATAACCTTAAACCTTTTATGCAGGTAGTGCTCATCGGCGAAAAAACAAGGGGGAAAGATGAAGCATCTTTCAGGATATTTGACGCCCGAAACCCTAAACAGGTAAAATGGGAAATGCATCCGATTGTTTATAAACTTTTTAATGCACAGGGCAACGGAGGCTATAGTGCCGGAATCAACCCCGATATCACGATCAATGAAATGAGTACGCTGCCCTTGTTTCAATTGGGCGATACTTCCGATCCGCTGGTAAAAGCAGCAATCACTGCAATTACAGGTCAAGCTATCAAGACTTCGGTTACGGTAAATAATGTGGTTTCCGGAAGCTTCAGGGCCGACCGCATTTTAATGGATTCGAGGGCGCAATCTGCTCAACAAAGTACGGTAACCACTCACCGGTTAAGGTGATAGAAAAGGTTTTCATTGTGTTAACATTAACTTTAAACACGACCACTAACTTGCCTCCCATAACCGGTACTTATGGAACAGTTGGAAGATTTTAAAAATGCAAAACTCCTGAACGCAGTAAAAACTGGCAATTCGGCTGCTTTTAATGAAATTTACCACCAGTACCGCAAAAAAATATATGGTTATGCTTATCATTTTACCCGGAGCAGAGAAGAAGCTGAAGAACTTACTCAGGATGTTTTTGTAAGGCTCTGGGAAAACAGATCAAAGATCGATCCGGAAAAGAATTTTGATGCCTTTCTTTATACACTTATCCGCAATAATTTCCTCTCCACACTCCGTAAAAAAGCCAGGGAAAAAGCCTATAGCAACGAAAACCTTAAGCAAGAGCAGTCTTTTAATGCCATAGAAGACGAACTCAATGCCAAAGATACCAGGCAGATTGCTCAGGAAGCGATAGAAAGCCTTTCTCCCCAGGTAAAAAAATATACCTGATGAGTAGAAATGACCACCATACGCATGAGGAAATATCGCAGCTGATGGGCATTTCCAAAAATACGGTAAACAATCACCTTAAAAAATCGCTTGGGATTATGCGTAAGTACTTTAGAACATATTCTCCTGAAACGATACTATCTTTTATATTGATCATTTTTTGTTGATGGATCATAAGTTTTACATCTTCCCTATTCCGTTTTCCATTTTACATTTTCCATCATTAAGAAGTTAAGCACATTAAGGTTTTTAGCAAGCCCAGGCGACGTGTTCTCCTTAACTTGTTTCAAGATCCATTTTGCTTTAGTTTACCAATATCTTAGGCTACCTGTTCTCCCTCCTACATTATACATTTACCATTCCTCAAAATTTCTTCAAAAAAATTTCACTTTCCAATAGCTGTATGCAAAGTTTCGTGCATATATACAGTAGCGCGCAGCATAAAAGCTCAGAAACGTTAAAGTGAAAGAAAACATTAAAATACTATTTGAACATTATTTAGCGGGTAAAACCAATCTGGAGCAAGAAAAAATCCTGATGGAGTACCTGGCCGATCCAGCGAATGCTGATAGTGAATTTCATGGCGTAATGGAAAGGGCTTGGGAAAAACAGGTAAGTGAAACCGATTATTCCCTAAGTGCTGTTCAGGGATTGGCAGAGATATGGGATAAAGTAGAAGAACGCCAGCCAAAAAGCAGATCGCTTTTCCCACTATTAAAATATGCTGCAGCAATTGTGGTAATCATTTCTGCATCACTTGGCTGGTATGCCTACAAGAAAGCACAGCAACCTGTACAAACTGGCATCTCCTTTTTAAGTAAAACCACTCAAAAAGGCGAAAAGGTAAAATTGATTTTGCCTGATAGTTCTATTGTATACCTCGGTGCCGGCAGCAAGCTTACCTGGCCATCTCACTTTGTGAAAGGTAGTTTAAGAAACATCCAGTTAGAAGGTGAAGCTTTTTTTGAAGTAAAACATGATGCCACCAGTCCTTTTATAGTACATAGCGGACAAATGCAGACCAGGGTTTTAGGTACTTCCTTTAATATTTATGCTTATCCAAAAGATGGGACCTTCAGTGTAGCTGTACGCACCGGTAAGGTAAAAGTTTCGGAGAATAGTGAGGGGAAATTAAAGCAACTTTCGCTTCTTACCCCTGGAATGAAGTTATTATACCATTTAAAAGCACACGATTATACCGTTAGTAATGAGCGTATCTCCGAAGTTAATGCATGGATCAAAAACAGCTTTGCTTTTAAGGATACTAGCCTGCCCAATATGCTCAAATCATTAGAAAGGTATTACAATGTACATTTTGAATTAAAGGCCAATAAACTAAAACAATGCAGGTTTAATGCCACATTTACAAACAAAAGCATTAGTAATGTGATGGAAGAAATCAGTGTAATGAGCGGCAAAAAGATGAAATATAAAATAGACACTGCAAACAAAACAATTACCGTATGGGGGGAGGGCTGTCAATGATAAGTTAGCAATATGCTATTAGCGCCAGAAGGCGCAGTAACCCGGATTTATACCTATGAAAAATAAATTAAACCTCTTAACAAAAATAAGGAGCCGGATTGCTCGAACAATCCTGCTCCTAAACAAAAGTTTTTAACCCGTGAGAATTAAAAAACATCTTGAACCTATGAAAATAGGATTTTATGAATATATAAAAGAATATATTATCAATTTCGGTTACCGGCCAGCAGTATGCTTGTTGGTATTATGTGGCTTTTTGTTTAACCAGGCAATGGCCAAAAGCTTTGAGCAAACGCCCGGAGAAAATAGTGTAAGCATCAAAATAGCCGAACTAAGCATATCAGATGCCCTTAGCCTTTTAGAAGAAAAAGCAGGCTTTTCGATTAATTATAACAGATCTATTTTTAATCAAAACAGTAAAATAAGCCTTGAGGTAAAAAATATGCCACTTGAGCTCATCCTCAAAAAAATACTTTCGGGAACCCGGGTAACCTACAGGTTTGCCGATACCCATACCATATTGCTTTACAAACTTCCTGATCCGGTAAGGCCGGGAAGAATAGCGGGGAAAGTATTTGACGAAAAAGGCGAAACCCTGCCCGGTGCATCCATAAAGATCATAGAGACCGGTAAAGCCACACAAACCGCCAGCGATGGTAGCTTTACTTTGGTAGCCGATCCGGGTAAATACACCGTAGAAATCAGTTACATTTCTTTTAATACACAGCGTATTAGCGATGTGGAAGTAAAAGCCGATAAAAGCACACCACTTAACATTGCCCTTAAACCAGATGCAAAAGGCCTGCAGGATGTTGTGGTAACCGCCAGTTACAAAAAAGCTTCGGTTGAAGGTTTACTGGCACGACAGAAAAATGCTTCTGAAATCAGCAACGGAATCAGTGCCGAACAGATTTCCAGAACACCCGATAAAAACATAGGCGAAAGTTTAAAACGCATTAGCGGGGTAAGCTCGGTAGATAATAAAATGGTTTTGGTACGCGGAATAGGCGAACGTTACAATACCGCCCAGCTGGATGGAATTACCCTGCCCAGTACCGAAGCACAAACCCGTAACTTCTCCTTTGATTTAATTCCATCAAGTTTGGTTGATAACGTGGTAGTAAGTAAAACGGTTACCCCCGATATGAACAGCAGTTTTGGCGGTGGTTTAATACAGATCAATACCAAAGATATACCTACCGAAAACTTCATGAGTTTTACAGCAGGTGCCTCCTATAACGACCAGAGTACCGGTAAAGAATTTTTAAGCCATAAACGTGGTAAATATGATTATTTCGGTTTTGATGACGGCCGCAGGAAATTTCCGGGCGGTTTAGAGCATACCGAGCGTACTACAGCGCCCAACAATACCCTTACAGATCAACAGTATCAGCAAAAGCTGATTGCCCAAAGTCAGAAATTTACCAATGATAATTTTACGATGTACAAATATAAAACTGCCCCATCTCAAAATTATCAGTTTACACTGGGTAGAATAATCGGGATTGATACTACGAATAATAAAAAACTGGGTTTTACGACATCGTTAAGTTATCGTAACAATCAGAACATTAACACCATTGAGCAGCAAATAAGAGGCGATTGGAATGTTAATACTCCAAACTCTGGCGCGAAATACCTGTTCAACACTACCTTAGCCGCCATGCTCAATGTGGGTTTACAACTTGATAAAAACAGGTTTAGTTTCCGCAATACCTATACGCACATTTTTAATAACGATTTGGTAAGAACTATAGGCTATGATGTTGATAATGGATTCGAATTCTTTACCAAAGGGATAAAACCAAACGCCATTGTAGAAGCAGACGATCCTACCTATACCGATCTGCTACAGAATAAACTTAACGGACAGCACCAGGCTGGCAAAGTAAAACTGGAATGGAATTTATCACGCACCTCGATAGACCGTAGAGAGAAAGACCTGAGTATTGCTACCCAGAGCTTGCAGCGATTTGGTAACGAGTACGAATATTTTTATCAGGCAAGCGCACAAAGGGAGGGTTATATTAAACCCACTTCGCGGCATAACTACAGTAATAATGAACACCATTTTGCCTGGAATGGCGATGCCAGCATGCCTTTTAAAATTGGTGCGTTAAATAACACGATAAAAACGGGTTATTTTGGCATACACAAAGAAGGAGCATTAACCTGGGAAATAGCGTCGCTTGTTCGCGGCGCAACAATCCCCGATAGCCTGAGGTACATCCCTATCGGCCAAATGATTGATCCAGCCAAAGTTGGCAATAATGGCTACAATTACTTTATTAACCCTTATTTTTTAAACGGCTATAAAGGAAAAAGTATTACCCAGGCAGGCTATGTGATGCTCGACAACCGCCTTGCAGAAAAATTACGCCTGGTTTGGGGAGTAAGAGCCGAATATTACAAATACACTGAGCTTCGTAATGACCTGAATGTTAGAGGCATAAGCAGCTTTGTACTCCCTGAAGAAAAAAAATGGCGCTGGTTGCCATCAGCTAACCTTACGTATAGCCCGGCAAAAGAAATTAACATCAGAGCAGCTTTTTCAAACGCTGTAGTAAGACCCGAATTAATGGATAATAGCCAGTTTTTCAGGTACGACCCGATGTTCGATGCCCAGTTTGGCAACGAAGGTTTAGCCAGTACACAGATTAAAAATTACGACCTTAAAGTAGAATGGTTTCCGGGTCTGGGCGAAATTATCTCGGCAAGTGCCTTTTATAAAAAGTTCGATCAACCGGTTGAAGTAGTTTTCAGTACCTCAAACGGGGGTGGTTTTTATTACATTAAAAACTCTGATGAAGCCAAAGTTTATGGATTGGAACTGGAGTTAAGAAAAAACCTGGGATTTCTTACCAGTAATACCCTGTTATCGCGATTAACGCTTTATAGCAACCTCACCCTGCAAACAGCCAATGTTATTGGAACTTATGAAGCTACGGGTGCCAATGGAGAGAGCATTACGGTAAGCTCCAAGGCCAAAAGAAACATGTATGGACAGGCACCTTACCTTATTAATGCCGGCCTACAATATTTAGATGAACACTTTGGTTTTAATGTGGCTTATAATAAATCGGGCCGCAAAACAACATTGGTTAGTCCGGAACTGAATAACATCGAATATGAAAACCCACGCGATCAGATTGATGCACAGATCAGTTATAAATTTTATAAAAACAGGTTCGAAGTAAAGTTAAACGCAGGTAATTTACTCAATAAAGCCTCATTGATTTACAGAAATACTGCAAGTTATGAAGCCAATCCAGATTACCAGCCGGGTTCTGATTACAGCAATAAATCGCGCTTAAAGCCTGGTTTTACCAATAATCTGGAAGATGGAGACCAAATCATGTTTTCGCAAAAATTTGGCCGTACCTACAGCACTTCCATTACCTATAATTTTTAAAATGACCATGAAAAACAGTTCAAATAAGGTTACACCATTTAGCAAGAAAGGAGGAAAATTATTTCCTGCATAGCCATAAAAAAACGAAAGGTTGTACCAGAACCCTTCGTTTAAACCGATCATTTCTAGCAGAACGGCCTATCAGGATAAACCTGAAATATTTTAAAATATACTGTTAAAAACCCAGGGTAGCTAACAGGCTTACTTAGTTAAATTGATTATGAATTACTAAGATATAAAAAAACATAACATTTAGGTATAAACATGCTTTTATTTCCTTAAAAAACACTGGATAATTGGCCAGTTTACCTGAATGACCTTGAAAAAATCAACCTGAAAAAACATGGATCATACCTATAAGATCCTATGAAAACAAAAAATGAAAATGAAAAATTTCAAAAACTTAATCGGTCTTTTATCAATTGTTGCTGTTTCATTTACAGCTTGTAAGAAAAACGAAGGTGGTGCTGATACATTCGGTAACCGCAGCACTTCAGCAGCAGATTATTCGCAATCATCATTGCCAGTTGTGGCTGTTAGCGGAGACATTACCAGCTCTGTTACCTGGACAGCAGGAAACGTTTATGAATTAAGCGGTGTAGTAACC
This sequence comes from Sphingobacteriaceae bacterium, assembly GCA_017745075.1. Lineage (GTDB taxonomy): Bacteria > Bacteroidota > Bacteroidia > Sphingobacteriales > Sphingobacteriaceae > Pedobacter. The sequence goes on from JAGIAD010000001.1 coordinate 715,776, forward strand.
GTTAGAAACGGTGCAACTTTAACCATCCAGGCCGGTACTTACATTAAAGCTTCTGTAAATACACCTGGTGTACAAAATGGCGTATTGGTTATTGCTAAAGATGGTACTATTAATGCTGTTGGTACAGCTGCTGATCCGATTGTATTTACCAGCCGTTACCTTTTAGATGGTGATGCCAGCACAACCGGTAAACCAGGCGATTTAGGTGGTTTAATTGTTTTAGGTAATGCTAAAATCAACGTTGGTGATAAACTGATTGAAGGTTTAGCTGACCAGCCTCAGTTCCATTATGGTGGTTCTAATGATGCTGATAACCGTGGTACTTTACAGTATGTACGTATCGAATATGCAGGTTTCCAACTGGCTCCGAACGTTGAGGTTAACGGTTTAACTTTAGGCGGTGTGGGTAGCGGTACTACTATCGACCACGTACAGGTTTCTTACGGTTTAGATGACGGATTCGAATTTTTTGGTGGTACAGTTAGCCCAAGCAATTTAATTGCTTTAGCTTCTGATGATGATCAGTTTGATTTCGACAATGGTTTTACCGGAACATTAACTGATGCAGTAGCCATTGCTGATAAAAATTCTACACACAGCACAAGTGGCGGTAACAGCGATTCTAACGGTATAGAATCGGATAACAATGCTCCAGCTGAAGATGCAACCTTTAGCTTAACACCTAAAACACACCCTACTTTAATTAACGTAAGCGTTTTCGGAACTGAAAACACCAGTGGTATCGCAGGTTTAGGTTACCGTAATGGTATCCGCGAACGCAGAGGTTCTGAGGTTGATTTAATTGATGTAATCGTATCAGGTTATAACACTGGTATAGCTTTCGATGCCGATGCTCCTGCTGGTGTTTCGTCTATTAGCACTACATCTGTTCATGGTTTCGTAAACTCGATCACTACAGCGTCTGGTACTTACGTTGATGGTGGTGGTAACTCATTGGTTGTTAACGCGAGCAACGCAAGTGCTTTTGGTGTTAGCCAACCATGGTACAATACACCAGGTTCGCCAGCTACAGTTACTTTACCAAGCTGGGCAGCTGGTTGGTCAAAACTTGTATTCTAATTTTTTCTCTCTTAACAGAAAGAGGCTATACCCTAAGGGTATGGTCTCTTTATTATAAAAAACACAAAGCTGTTTTTCATTGTAATTACCCTTTATATGAAACAAATTTTTTTTACCCTTTTCTTAATTTCTGCCATAACAATTTTAAGTTCATCTTGTCGCAAAGCAGAACTTCTTCAGCCGGAAACAGCTAAAGTTGTCCAGTTAAACATTACCGGCACCACTGATGTTGATCTGGAATACCTGTATAAAGACAGTATTATAGCCATTACCAAGGCAGGTACAGGTGGCATTGGTGTAAAAACCCTTCTTGCCGTAAAAGATCAGAACTCCATCTTAAAAATCAGAAATAAGGCAACTGCCGAAATATTATTGACCAAAACAATTACTGCAGCACCATTTGATCAAAACATCAGTGTTTTTTACGATGGTAAAAAAATATATAATAATGCCATTTCATTGCAGTTTAAGGGTTATGCCCTATCCGGCGAACTCGAGTTCTTATTAGATGGAAATTTATTATTTTCAGCAACAGGCGCTGTAAATAAACCATATTCTATCCTTATTGACAAAGGTACCACGAGAGAAATTTCTATCAGAAAAAAAGGTGAAACAGCCATTTTATTAACCAAAACAATCGAATCGACCATAGTCCAACAAAATATCGGTTACTTTTTTGACGGCACTAAATTAATAGATAATGTAAAACTAGATCCACCTGCCAACGCTGCCAATATGATGCTAACTGCCAAATTCGAAACAACTTTCCCCAATCAGTTTAAAAATGTAGATGTAGAGCTTGTTTTTTATACCAGGCTTAAAACCGCATCAAACACAACTGTTGGTTCAAAAGTATCGCCCGAAATCAGATTTACCCTACCTAAAAATGGCTCTTTCAATTCGATAGAACTCCCTCCCTTGCCAGGCCCGAATTATATTTACAGCTTTGATATAGTAGAAAAAGGCACCAGTAACGAGCCTTATACTTCAGGCTCTCCATTAGTATTGGCAGGCTATACACTTAAACCCAATGAAGGCCGGATTACGAGTGCATTTGCAGATAACGGAATTAATTTTGAAGCCGGAAAATCAAAATTATTTGTAATTAATGATGCCAGAACTATAGTTACTTCGCCGGCAAAAAACGTTTATGTATCAGGAGGAAGACTAACCGATCTTTCACAGTACTTCCAATAAGATTTACATTTATTAAACGGAAATAAGGGAAAACCAAAGCACACTGCAACAGGTATTCCCCTTTTTCCTTTGTTATAATCTTGCCTGAAACGTGCTTATTTGCTGATCTTTCTATAAAACCTGGTTATTTTTATGATTTGGCTTCCTAGCCATCAATAGCCCGTATCAAATTCGTTATCAAACGTTTAAACCCGGCATAACGCATTAACCAACGGAAAGAAACAATACCCAAAAATGCACAGGTTATTCCAGCCAACACATCAAGCATATAATGATGGCTGGTATAAACAGCCGAAAACCAGATCCCGAGCATTACGGTAAAAAAGAAAATATTAATTTTCCCTAAGCGGTTTTTCAGACCATAATAAACCACAATAACGGGATATGAGGAGTGCAACGATGGCATGGCGGCAAATACGTTAGAACCTTTGCTGTATATGCCATGAAAAAGCGTAATGCCAAAATAATGGTCGAAACGGGCCAATCCGGCAGTATTACCAGCTGTTTTGGCAATAAATTCGAAGCCATGTTCCTGTACATACCATGGCGGCGCGGCCGGGAAAGCATAGTACACCACAAAGCCCAATAAATTTACCCAAACAAAAGTGAGCGAAAACTGAACAAACTGTTCTTTATTCTTAAAGAAAAGGTATGTAGCAAATGCCAAAGGAACAGGCACCCACATTAAATAGAAAAAACCTGTTAATACATCTAAAAATGCAGTACTATTGATCTTCCAATACTCATTCGGGGTGAGTATTAGTCCATGATAATGAACACCAAACAACTCTTTTTCAATCGTATACAGATCTTTAATATGCACCTGATTAAAAAGATAATTTGGAAAGGCTTTCATATAATCAAACAGTATCCAGTATACGATAAAGATTGAAAAACCAAGGATAAAGCGTCTTGTTCCCTTTGAGATAAAGAACAAAGTATTAAAGATAAAAATCAGTACCAGCTGATCGGTTTTAAAACCGACCAGTAATACTGATAACAATAGATATCCAACAGATATAGCAACTGTTAGATAAATATTCCTGATATTATAAAAACTGTCTTTAAGCAATAATTCTTGCTGCATGTTATTTTTTATCAAAATTAGACCTAAAAATATGGTCCCAAAAAGTCCAGCTTACCCCATAACCTTTAGTCGAATCGGAATAGTGGTGAAGCATATGGTGTTGCTTTAGCCGTTTCCAGAAACCGCTTTTAAAATTAGCATGGTGAAGTGCATAATGCACCATATCGTAAAACAGGTAACCGATTATGAAGCCCGAGAAAAATGGATAAACCATTGTATCAGGCAACAACCAATCAAAAAGGAAATAAAACCCCAAAGCCATAGGGATACTGGCCGAGGGTGGCATAACCAATCTTTTGGCATCATTAGGATAATCGTGGTGTACTCCATGAAAAATAAAGTGGATTCTTTTGCCCCACTCTACATCCGGTTCAAAATGAAAAACATAACGGTGCAGCACATACTCGGTAATGGTCCAAATACCTAGACCGAGTAAAAACCATCCCGCAAAATTTAAAACCGGCATTTCGGTTACCCAAAGTGCTTTCCAGAAAAGAAAAACGATAACCGGAACATACACGATCAGCGGTACATAAAATTGAACTTTTGATAAACTTTCCAAAAAGTCGTTCTTAAACATCCTCATGGATGCGGTTGAATTTGAAACAAAATTCTTTTTCATTTGGTATTTTTTTTAACAGTCTTCGACTCCGCTCAGACTGACATTTACTCTATTCTTATTCGGTCGTCATCTCGACTGAAGCAAAGCGTAACGGAGAGATTCTTCATTGCGCTCAGCATGACAATCAATGCTCCTCCGGTCGTCATCTCGACTGGAGCAAAGCGTAATGGAGAGATCTATCTCAAGCTAGATTTAGCTTCGCTGAACACTCACGTGGTTCTCGACTCCGTTGCACTTCGCTCGAAATGACGTGTAGAAAGGACTCCGCTCAAAATTACTGATTACTGTCATCCTGAACACAGTGAAGGATCTTTAATCTATAAATTAAATCTAAAGATTCTTCGTTGCACTCAGAATGACATTTAACGCCAACAGTATAACTCTCGCCGCTACACCTTTATCCTTTCAACCAATACTTTTGAAGGGTCTGAAGCATCAAAGCCTTTTATTTCTACATATTTTACATTCGGAAACCAAAAGGTACCTCCCTCAATCCGGAGAAATATCCGTTCAATCTGCATTTTCTTATTGTTGATGGTCGCAAACACATGATATTTTTTGTCTACAGCAGATTTATTCAGGTACATGGGCAGTTTTTTGTGCGAAGTAAACCGGAGTTCAAACTGATCATTTCCCAGGTTTTTGCTGATAATACCATAAGCAAATTTCCGCTGGATATAACTCAGCTCTTTTTTTTCACCTTTATCTCCGTAACGCATCCAAAACACATTTACAGGCTGATCTTTATTCACTACACCATGTTTATCTACATTTAACTGGCAGATGATGGTATTGGTATTCGGATCGCGCTGTAGATAAAACAATTGATTACTGATATCTTTTGGTGTAGGGAAAGTAATCGGAGATGGATCAGCCTCTTGTGCATTTGCTTTAAGAGAAAACATTCCGCCCAAACTGGTCATCAGTACCAAACCTGCGATCAATGCAGCTTTATTATTTCCTTTTCTTCCGTTAAATTCTTGTGCTTCCAGGCCTTTTTTTGCCTCTTGCAAGCGTTTAACAGCTGTAATATTGGTCAATACAGCCATAATGGTTATGGGCATGGTAAAAATAGACATGGTTTCGAATACATGGAAAGAAATACCTGGTACGTAAACCTTGTAATCGCCACCTATAAAGTGACCGGCAATGCCGCAGGCAATGGCAAAAACGCCAATAGTTACCACGCGCTCCGGCCGTTGCATTAAACCGCCTTTGCATTCTACCCCTAATCCTTCGGCTCTTGCACGGGTATAACTCACCATCATCGAACCGATAAGCGCAATAAAAGCAAACAACGAACTTAGAAAGTAATGATGTGCTACAAGGTAATAACAGATACCTAAAAACATAATCATTTCGCTGTAACGGTCGAGTACGGAATCGTACAAGGCTCCAAATTTCGAGCTCATGTTTCCTAAACGTGCTACCTGACCATCGAGCATATCGAACAGGCCAGCAAAAAGTACCAGCGCGCCTCCCCAGCCAATGTAAGACATATCGCCCCGGTTCGACTTTTCGGCGCCGAGCACAAAAATTACGGCTACGCCAATATTCAGGATCAGACCGATAGTGGTTACCGCATTGGGCGTTAAACCAATTTTAATTAATCCCTTTACAAAAGGATTAATGACCTTATATATGCCCTGTTGTAACCTGTCCCTTAATTTAGTTTTCATAGCTTATTTCTTAAAAATCAAATTTTACCCTTGCCCTTATCCCCCATTCCGAAACCTCCGGATTATTAAGGTAATTGAAGCGTTTCACCAGATCTACCCTCAATAATTTAAAGATGTTACCTACGCCAACGCTACCTTCCATATAGGGCTGGTTACCTAATGCATAAGTCCTTTGTGCACCATTTTCATAAACCGGAAGGCGGTATAAGCCTGTTTGAAAATTCGGATTATTTTCATTCCTCAAGCCGCCATATAATGCTTTAAAGGATACCACTTCCCTTAACTTTAATTTTTTTAGCAATGGCACTTTATTAAAAAAGAAGCCATTAAAATTTTGATCTATATTGATGCTCACATAATGATCGCTCACAAATTCAAGAAAGTTCATCAGGTTATAGGAATTAAGCTGATAAGCATAAGTTTGGTTGGCACGGTGTATATCCAATAAAGGAAACGGAACTTTTCCTGCAATATAGCTTCCCTCTAAAGTTACGTCACTATAGCCCAACTGCGACAAATAAAAACGCTTATCAATGCTTCCCAACAGGTTATGGTAATTGTATTCGCCACCCAGAACCCCTTTTAAACCAGCCGTATATCGCAAATTAAATACCGGATAGCGATCTGGAATAGGCACACGGTATATTTTACCCTGATAAAATTTTTCGTTTGGTGCATACCTTAACTGAAGCGAAACTTCGCTCGTAGTTAACCTGTTTACCAGTTGATTATCCGAATTTAAGTAATTTAATCCACCGGCCGGTGTCTGACTCCATTTTTTAAAGCCAAGGTTATAAGAAAAGTGGTTCTCAAACTCTCTTACATAATCCAAGCGGTAAAAGTCGTTGTACAGCAACATATCGTTTACCCCGCGTTTAAACGAGAGCAGGAAATTATCTTCCTGTACAAACTGCAGCTCTTGTCCGGGTATTTTGGTATCGCGTTGAAAACTGGCCCTCACGTAGTTCTGAGGGAATTCGTAGATCGATTTATTATTGAGCGAATAAGTTGCTGAAAGGAAAAACTTCCATTTCTCATCTTTAATCCCATAAGCGAGGTAGTTTTCAAAGTAATAGCGTTTACTGAGCTCGGGGGTTGTACGCCCTCCAACCCGTAACCTCAAACCTTCTACATTGTTAAAACTATAAAATGTATTTACGGGACCAATCTCGTACGGTCCGAGGTTTTGATAACCTGCAAATAAAAGCGTAACGATTTTCATTGTACGCTTAAAGGATGGCAGATTTTGCAGGGTATCGATATTACTATAAATCTTCAGCTGATTCTTCGAAATGGTATCCAGCCTATTATTTTCCCAAAATTTATCGTCTTTTTTAGCTGCATCGGCCAATACCACGGTGCTTTTCCCCTGAAAAATGGTGTCGGGCAAAACCGTATCAAACTTGTAATTTTTAAAAGTAACGCTCCGTTCGCCTGTAAAGCCTATTCCTTTGGTTTTACCGATACCAAAATCGGCCAGTAAGTTGCTTTTGCTCAAACTGTATTTGCCTTTATCGTTCGGTTCGAAATTCAAATCGATTTTAAGTGCGCGTACAAAGTTGAGGTTAATGTTTTTATTTACCCCAAAAGAAGCCCCGGTAACAGCGTAATGACTGTCGTTGGTAACGTAAATCTTCCCTTCAAAAAGCATATCGTTTGTATTACGTGGCGTAAAAGACAGCTCAATAACCTCAGGTTTCTGTGTTTTAATGGTATCGGTAATAAAAAACTTATAAAATGATGGTGCACCATCTGCAATCGGACTCAGGAATTCATTACTGATTACAGAAATATTGTTTTTATAAATATCGATATCCTGGTACATCCTGTCGAAATAGGTTTTTAATCCTTTATTATCAATATAACGACTGTCAAATTGAACTTGTTTTTCACCGATTATAATAGTTTTGCTCTTTTCTGGATTTTTACTGAGGTAACTATCGGCCAGTTTCTCCTGGATATAAATGGGAAGGAGGTTTTTTCCGCCAATCAATGTCGAATCCTGCTCTTGAAATAAAAACTGATAATTCCTGAACATCCTTTTGTTCTTGAACTTATCTGATACATTGCTCATCGAAAAGAGCATTTTTTCATACTGCCTGTAAGAAACAGTATTGTAGCTTTTGATGCGGTTTTCTTCCTTATGGGCAATTACCTGGCGGATCAACTCCACTGCCGGATTATCTTTATTGCGGTATTTTACCTTTTTACCGCCCACAATAACCACTTCGTCCAGGGCCCTCGAATCGGGTACCATGGCAACATCAAATTCCTGGGTTGCAGCAGGTACTATGTTTTTAAAAACAGTGCGATAACCTACATAATTAAAACTCAGCACGCTTTGTGGATCTGGAGAAATAAGGGTATATTTTCCATTCACATCGGTCTGAGTGCCTATCTTGGTATCTTTAAAGAAAACAGAAACATTGGGTAGTGTTTCTTTGGTTACGGCATCGCGAACCGTTCCCGATACAGTGGTTCTTTGTGCAAAAACATTTACCTGCAAAATAAAACTGAGCGCCACGGATAACAAAAATGAATAAATCGGTTTCATTTAACTTGAAAAAATAAACTGCTTTTGCATGATATAATTGTAGCTTATGCCCGTTAAAACGGAACTCAAAACTTTAGCGAGTACGTAATTGAGATTAAAAAAATGGGTGAGGATAAATACACCTGCTGTAACGATGATCAGGTTGCCTGCCCATACTAAAATGTATTTTAATATCTGCCATTTAATGGCTGTAGATTCACTTTCGAAAACCCATTTGCGGTTCACATAAAAATTAACCGCCCCGCCTGCAACCGTGCCTGTTATACTTGCTGCCAGGTACCACCAGCCAAAAAGCCTCACGGCAATGATGGTCAAGCCAAAATCTGTTGCCGAGGCCACTAAAGATGATGCCTGTGCTTTTAGATAAGTGAACATCATGGTTAAAATAGTTCTAAAACAACAACCAGTTGCAGTATAACATTTGCATAAATCCCCGCCAGTACATCATCGGCCATTACGCCCCATCCACCTGGCAATACTTCGAGCTTTCGGATATAAAGGGGTTTGAGGATATCGAAAAACCTAAAAAGAATAAGTCCTATTAAGGTATATTCCCATTTTAAAGGCACAAATAACAGGGTGATGCACATTCCGGCAACTTCATCAATCACCACCCTGTTATGGTCTTTGCCCCAAATTTCTTCTACCATATCTGCACTCATCACCCCTATCATCACGATCAGCATCGTGAAAAGCACGGGCCATAGATAGGGATTGGTATAAGGGCCCTGGAAAAGGTGCCAGCAGATGCATGTTGCTATAGCAGCATAGGTACCTGCGCCTTTGCCGATATACCCGATTCCCAGGGCCGTTGAAAGAAATTTGTGAATAAACACTATACTGTTTCTATCAGTTCTTCTTCGTAATCCTGACCTAAATGGGTGATCAATTCTTCGCCCATGATGTAACGTAAGGTATTCTGAAGTTTCATTAACTGTTTAAAAATGTCGTTTTCGGCAGGTACACCCGGAATCGTTTGCGGCGATTTCAGGTAGAATGATAGCCATTCCTGAATGCCCGAAAGGTTTGCACGTTTAGCCAGATCGATAAACAAGGCAAGGTCTAATACAATCGGTGCGGCCAAAATAGAATCGCGGCAAAGGAAATTGATTTTGATCTGCATTTTATACCCTAACCAACCGAAAATATCGATGTTATCCCAGCTTTCTTTGTTATCACCATGCGGCGGATAGTAATTGATCCTGATTTTGTGGTACATATCGCCATACAGGTCTGGATTAACCTCTGGTTTAAAGATATCTTCCAGTACGCCCAGTTTTGATACTTCTTTTGTTTTAAAGTTATCAGGATCATCCAATACCAAACCATCACGGTTACCTAAAATATTATCCGAGAACCAACCATTTACGCCTAATGAACGTGCTGCTAAACCTGGTGCTAAAATGGTTTTCATTAAGGTTTGACCGGTTTTAAAATCTTTACCGGCAATCGGCGTATTGGTTTCTTTCGCCAGTTCGATCAAAGCAGGAATATCTACTGTTAAGTTTGGCGCACCATTGGCAAAAGGAATTCCTAATTTTAATGCAGCATAAGCATAAATCATGCTTGGCGCAATACGCAAATCGTTATCTCTTAAACCTTGCTCAAACGCAGCTAATGATTCGTGCACTTCTGATGGTTCAAAATAAATTTCGGTAGAACCACACCAAACCAGTACCAAACGGTCGCAGTTGTTTGTTGCCTTGAAGTTTTTAATATCGTCCATTACGGCTAAAGCCAGTTCGTAACGGTTATCGATATCTTTTACATATTTACCATCCAGGTTTTTTACATAATTCCTGTCGAAAGCTGCACGCATTGGTTTAATGGCCTGCAATTCTTCGCGTACATCGCGCAACAGGTTGGCATCCAGCACACGGGCATTTAATGCGGCTTCGTAAACATTATCTTCATAAATATCCCAGCCACCGAAAACGATGTCTTCAAGATTAGCTAATGGCACAAAATCTTTAATTTTAGGTTGTTTATTCTCGGTTCTCTTTCCTAAACGGATGGTACCCATCTGGGTTAACGAACCGATAGGTTTTGAGATCCCTTTTTTAACTGCTGCAACTCCGGCAATCATGGTTGTTGCTACAGCGCCTAATCCTGGCATTAATATTCCCAGCTTGCCTTCAGCTGCTTTTACTTGTTGTTTCATTCTATTTTATTTAAAATCTTATAACCAATTATTTTTACGGTACCACTTTATGGTTTCGGCAAGGCCCTTTTCCAGTCCGAATTGGGGCGCAAAACCAAAATCGTTCTGAATATTTTTAATATCACAGCCCCAATTAAGGGCGGTGAGTTCTTTTATCTTATCTACATTTAAGGCCGGAATTTTATTAAACACGCCATACAACCTTTCCATTGACCATGCAAGCCCCTTAATTATTTGCACAGGTACATTCACAATCAATGTTTTTTTGTTTAAAGCTTTACGCACATGGGCAGCCAGCGCAGAACGGTTATAAACCGCCCCGTCAGATACATTATAGCTTTTACCCACTACATCAGACGCAAGTGCTTTTATAATAATGTCGGCTAAATCAGTGGCGTACACAAAGCTTAATTCCTGCTCCTGCTTTCCGATATACAGCTCCAGTCCGGCTTTAATGGTTTTAATCAATATGAAAATGTCTTTCTCACGAGGCCCATACACTGCTGTGGGTCTGAATATAATTAAGGGCAGATCCGGAATCTGGGCCAGGTAAGTTTCAGCAAGTGCTTTGCTGATTCCATAATTGGTTACCGGATTTGAGGCAGCCTTATCGGTGAGTTTTTCATTCTTTTGATTTAAAGGTCCCAGCGCAGCCAAACTGCTTACAAATACAAATTTCGTTATACGATGCGCTGATTTTGAAGCTGCCAAAGCCAGGTTCCGGGTATAAATGGCATTTACCTGGTTGTAATCATCCCGTTTTTTTGCCTTGGTTACTGCAGCCGCATGCACAATGTAATCGTATTTATTTTCTTCTATATTTTCTTTCAACAGGTATATCGAAGAAAGATCAAGGTTAACATAGTTGATCGGAAAATCCCTAAGATGCGTTGCAGTGGCTGGTTGACGCACATTTGCATACACTTCAAGATCATTTGCCAAAGCAGATTTTATCAGGTGATAACCCACAAATCCTGTTGCTCCGGTAATCAACACCCGCTTTTTCATATCGCTTTTTCTAAAATCCTGTATTTTCGATATAACTTCCCACCAATATCTTCAATAGGTTTATTAATCAGATCGTTATCGTCTAAAGTCCAGCTGGCCTCTGCATATTTCATTTTTCTGGCTTCAAAATGTTTAATGATCCGTCCATATAAACAGGCTTCGATCCCCATTTTACGGTAACCATCAATTACGCCGAGCAATAAAATCCGGATGCCATCAATTTTCTTTTTGTTCAATAAAAGCTTGATCAGACCTGTTGGAAACAACCTTCCGCGTTTAATTTTGATCAGAATCTGGTTAATATCGGGTATAGCCAATGCAAAGCCCACAATCTTACCATGTTGCTCGGCCAGGATACAAAACTCGGGGTCGAGTACCAGCTTGAGGTCATTTGCCGTATAGTCAAACTCTTTATCCGTCATTGGCACAAAACCAAGATTTTTATCCCATGCCTTGTTATACACCTCTCTTACCGCGTCACATTCTTCCTTGAATTTCTTCATGTTGATTTTACGCAGAATGATATCGCTCCTTTTCAAACGCTCCTCTATCCTATCCATCAGCTTCACCGAGCGGTCGTTATAATTGCCAGCGGTATACCGGTAAGCCCTTAGATCAACATTTTTCTGAAAACCCATTTGTTCCAGAAAAGGCAGATAATACTGTGCATTATATGGCATCATGGCCACCGGCGGACCATCAAAACCTTCAATCAGCAAACCACATACTTCGTTGGTAGAAAAGTTAACCGGACCTAAAACTTTGGTCAGTCCCTTTTCTTTTAACCATTCCTGCGCTGCCTCAAAAAGCTGTTGAGCTGCCGCTACATCATTGATACAATCAAAAAAACCAAAAAAACCATCCTTTGACCCATAGACTTTATTATGGTTGTTATTGTTGATTGCTGCAATACGCCCTATTACCTTGCCTTCATCATAAAGCAAAAAGAGCTGTATCTCAGAATGTTCGTAAAAAGGATGTTTACCGGGAGTAAGCAGATCTCGCTGGGCAATAAAAAGTTCGGGAACATAGTTTACGTCGCCAGCATACAGTTGGTGAGGAAAATCTACAAAGGCTTTTAATGCTTTTTTACCAGAAACCTTTACCAGTTCTCTCATGATCTGCTTCCTACTAATTCCAGATTAACAGCCTTAAAAGCTGCACTTAGTTTATCTATTGCCAATTCAATCTGATCGAAAGTATGCGTAGCCATTAAAGAAAACCGGATTAAGGAAGCGTCTGATGGCACTGCCGGAGAAACCACCGGATTAACGAAAACCCCGTTCTGCTGAAGGATATTCGTAATCATAAAGGTTTTGATATTATCGCGGATATAAACGGGAATAATCGGACTGTTGCTGTGCCCGATATCGAAACCGGCATCGAGCAAAAGTTTCTTCGCATACTCTGTATTGGCCCAAAGTTTATCAATCCGCTCAGGTTCTGATTCGATAATATCCAATGCAGCAATCACACTTGCCACGGCAGATGGTGGCATACTTGCGCTGAACATCAGTGAGCGGGCACGGTGCTTGATATATTCGATGGTTTCGGCACTACCAGCAACAAAACCACCTAACGAAGCCAGCGATTTGCTAAAGGTGCCCATAATGAGGTCGACATCTCCGGTCAGATTGAAATGTGATGCCGTTCCAGATCCGTTAAAGCCGATAACGCCAAGGCTATGTGCATCATCCATCATAATGTTGGCACCAAACTCATTGGCAATTTCGACCATTTCAGGCAGGTTAACCAGGTCGCCTTCCATGCTGAAAATACCATCCGAAACAATCAGTTTAGCGGCATCTTCAGGTAACCTGCTTAATTTTCGGCGCAGATCCTGCATATCGTTATGCGCGTATTTAATTGTGCGCGAAAACGCCAAACGGCTTCCATCAATAATAGAGGCATGATCGTATTCATCAAGCAACAGATAATCGTTGCGATCCAATAAACAGGATATTACACCTAAGTTGACCTGGAAACCGGTACTAAAAAGCACTGCAGCTTCTTTGCCCACATATTCGGCCAGGCGATTTTCCAATTCGAGATGTATATCGAGCGAACCGTTTAAAAATCGCGATCCTGCGCAACCGGTTCCATATTTTTCGATGGCTGCTTTTGCAGCTTCTTTTATTTTAGGATGACTGGTTAAGCCTAAATAGGAATTTGAACCAAACATGAGTACCTTTTCCCCATTCATAACCACCTCGGTATCCTGGGCAGATTCTATCGACCTGAAATAAGGATATAATCCCTTTTCTTTTATCACCGCCGCATCCTTAAAAGAGGCAATTCTATCTTGTAATTTTTTGCGCATACTGAACGTTATTGTTCTACAGTTTTAAAACCCTGTTCTGAAAGTTTGGCCTGTGCCGAAATGCTACTGCAGATGTTAAAATCAGCGATACAGATTAAGGCTGCATTAACCAAACGATTTGATAACACAATTTTAACGCGGAATTGAAACCAAAAAAAGGTTCAAATGTGGGATATATTGGTCAAAAAGTTGGATCGGGAAAATGTGACATTCAGATGAATTGACTAATTGACATTCTGACTTTTATTATAAAATAGTAAAAAATTAAAAACCGCCAAAAAAGCATCAATTACAAGATAAAAACCTGTATTTAAGCAAATTAAAAAACAGCAATTTATTAATCAAAAACACAAAAATCAATCAGAAATTAGTCATTTTAAAAAAAATTCCTTGTAAAATTGGTCCCGAACATTACATTTGTCAAAGCAAAGTCAGACAGATAAAGGGCGAAAAACTACCCAAAAAGGGTGGCTGAAATTGTAGTGCAAAAGATAATCGAATCTGTTAAGAAATTATTAAAAAACGCTGAACGATTTTTATGCAACAAGAATTACTTAACACCACTTTTTCCGAAAAAGAACATGAAGAAGCACTTTCTTTAAACGATGGCCTGATGGCAAAAATCCATCATAGTAAAGATCCGCATTATTGCAGTTCGGAGCCTTTCCGCATATCGAGTTATGCTATAATTCTGATCACAAAAGGCAAGATGAACCTGAAGATAAATTTTGTAGAACATGTATTAAATCAAAGGGATATCCTGCTCATTTTTCCGCATGCCGTTTATGAAATTAAGGATAATAGTGATGTTTCTTTCATCAGTATTCATTTTAATAAGAGTTATTTAAAAAACAAGGGAGTATTCTTTAATAGCGGAAATGCTTACCGGATGTTCCAGAATAATCCCACCCATAAATTTTCATTATCAAAAGAGGAATATACATTCGTTTATTATGATATGCTTGCTTTGCACAAAAAACTGAATGTACCTAAAGATACTCCCCAGATTAAAAACATTGTACACAATAGTTTCCTGGAATTACTGTACGACCTCTTTCTGATAAAAAACAAACAGAAAGATCCGTTGCCTTTTGCTCACGACAGTAAGACAGAACTCACCGATCGGTTTTTATCGCTGGTTTCGGAAAACTTTAAACAGGAAAAGCGTGTAATTTATTACGCCAACTGTTTACGCATTACACCGAGGCATTTATCTCAGGTTGTTAAACAGGTAACCGATAGAACAGCTGGGAAAATTATTGATGAAATGGTAATCAGGGAAGCGAAGTTACTGTTAACCAGCCATGTGATGAATATTTCGGAGGTAGCCATGGAACTGCGCTTCAGCAACTCCTCATTTTTTGGCAAATATTTCAAAAAACAGACAGGAATTACCCCCTCAGAGTATAAATTATCGAATAATATTGCGGTGTAGTCTATTCTCATTAAGTTAAGTAGGACGTTGTCAGTCTGGGCCTGTCGAAGACCTTTGGTAGTCGAAAGCAAAAAAACATTTGCCCTTCGACAGGCTCAGGATGACAATAATTTTTGCTTTCTCCTTGATTTCACTACCATAGGCGTACTATTTATGCCAACTAAACCTGATCAAAGCGGGATGCCAATTCCTTCAAATTGGCAGAAGCGGGAGCAGGACTGAACTTCCCCAAAACGCTTCTGCCGTTGCTTTCCAAAAAACAAACATTAATATTAATTTGAGTTTTGGATATTTTAGCTTGATTATCAAATCATTACAAGATGAGATATGAGCGAGCCGAAGCAATCTATTCTAATTTTATTATCAAAAAAGATTTTTCATTTGTAGTTTATTGTTTTACCGGTATTCAAGCTCGCTTCGCGGGTGCTTCACTCTTACGCAAAGCCTCTTCTTCAGTTCGCAATGATGATAATTTGCAATTACCTGTTTACATCGAGTTTTTTACCGGCTATATCTTCCCACCTGTAAAAATGAAAGGTTTTATCATCGCTCATGGCCACTAATAAACCATGTTTAAAATCGTTATTTAAAGGAACTGAAACGACATCAATACCATCTGTTTGATTGGCTGAATATTTTATCGTGGTTAAGAGCGGATGTGGATTGGCCGTATTGGCTTTAGCTACCCTATCGTACACTTTTAACTGCCTTGCGCCCTGATCTGATACCAGGATATAACCTTTATTGCCCGGGGTTTTATAAATAGCAATCCCCTCATTGTCTACAGCAAAATCACCCTTTCCGAATAATGCCAATTCCTGATCTCCCTTGGCTGGGTCAGCATAATACTTGCGCACCCCTACCTGCTCATCGCAATAATAAACAAAACCCAATTCGTTATCAACGGCAATGGCTTCGATTTCTTTTTTACCGCTATACTGGCCAAATTTTCGCACCAAATTGGCTTTAACATTTCCTTTTCCGTCATCTGACAATAAATATTGCCAAAGGTAGCCTCCGTTTTTGGGCCCTGTTTTACGGCCAACAATGGCATAAATTTTTCCGTTCGGATCGGTATACATCGAAATTCCCATCAGATCGCGGTACTCTGCCGCTGTTTCGCCCACAAAAACCGGAATTCCACCATTATCAATTGCTTTCATATCCGGAAGCGAAAATATGCGCAGTTTATGTGTATAACGTTCTGTTGTTACCGCTATATCTGTCTTTTTACCAGCCAGCTGCAAACCATAGGCAATATCGACATTATTGGGCCGTTTTAAACCTTTTACAGTTTTTGACCTGATGATTTTACCTTTCAGATCGAAAACATACAAGCCACCATTACTATCTTTATCGGTACCAACAACCAAAGAATGCGCCGGATCGTCCGGGTTTACCCAGATTGCGGGATCATCTGTATCAAAATCAACAGGATCAGATACATATAGGGGTTTTACTGCTGTACTGTTTCCACTTTGTGCGCCTCCCTTGCAAGAAATGGCGAGGCTTAAAACCGCAAAAGCGGCAAGTTTTAAGATATTGTTATATTTCATTTTATATTTTAGTTCCGTATGCCCCAACAAACGTAGATGGTGAAGGGGAAATATAGGTGATGCCATTTTTCATGATAATGCCAGCTTTATGATGGCGGGTAAAATTAGTAATGCCTTTACCCAAAGCCGGCGAGTTGCCCTGCAGGTGAAAATCCCATGCGGTATTGAAATCGGCATTGGTAAGGGCTGTATTTAAAGGATAATTTACAAATTTAGGATCATTTGCACCTGCAACACTGCTGATTACATCATTTTTGCCACCCACAATATCGCCTGTAGGTTGAAACTGATTTACAGTGGTCTGGTCGAAACCATAATACCAGTTATTGCTGTAAGCAGAACGGCTATCTTCGGGCTTTTTGGGATCTCTTTTCACACCAAAACGGGTATTGGCGAAAAGATTATTAAACAAATCGGCACGTACCGTGCTCTCCAACCAGACTGATCCGCCTTTGGCAGTTGGTCTTCTCCAGCCTGTATTTACCATGGTATTGTTGTAGGCAATAATGTAGGTTTGTGGTGTTTTATCTCCCGTATTTGATAATTTCAAGGCGTTGGTATTGGTGCTATAAACCAAATTATAGGCAATATCTGCCAAACAACCCGATTTAAAGTTCATGGCCTCTCCACCGGTTACGCCTGTGGTGTAAAACACATTATTAGCAAAAATGATCTTTCCGCCCTCAATGTAAGTACAATCTTCCTGTAGGTTTCTGAAAATACTGTTTTGAACAACCAATTTGCCGTTGGCGTTGGCGAACCAGAGTGCCGGCAGGTTTTCACCCGCTTTCGCTTTATAAAGGCCCATTTTAACCGATGTCGAAGCATCTGAAGTAGTCGATCCTCCATATTCTAGAATAACATGATCAAGTACCAACTCCTCGCAGGTTGGACCGGCCAAAATACCACCCCAAAGCTTTCCGAATTTTTTTGATGGGGTTTTATAAAATTCATTTACCGTAAATTTGATTGGATTCTCGGCGGTCCCCAAAGCGTACAGATTGCCTTTTATAATAATTTCTGGTTTGGCCACCGTATCCATTAGTACCGTTACTCCTTCTTCGATGGTTAGCGTTTTCCCTTCAGGGATTACAATGTCGCCTTTAATTACCTGTGTACTGCCTTTGGCCCAGACGCCGGAAACCTCACCGATAGCCGAACCGTCAACAGCGGTGGTATCAACATTTATATTGGCTTTTTCGCATCCCGCCAGGGCAAGCACAACCAGGCTTAACAGTGTAAAAAACAGTTTCGTTTTCATGTCTTTATTTTTAAATGCTATTAATTAAACTTATACCTAAAGCCAACAAGGTAGTTTTGGCCGTAATAATCACTTCTGATCAAGGTGTTTCCATTTTTAACCAAATCTTCGCCGATGTCGTTATTTGCCGGGTTTGTACCTTTTATAAATAGTTTTGTTGGTGTATTTAAGATGTTGTTGGCTTTTACAAACACACTGATTCCTCCTTTAAAACGCTTTTCTGCTGATGCATCCATCTGTACAAATCCTTCCTGCCACAAATCGTTATTTAAGAATTGTGAAACCGTATTGATGCGTGGCCCTGTATAGGCACCTGCAACCTGGACATCCCAGCCTTTTTTGGTATCTTTAAACAATAGTGAGAGGTTGGCAATATGCGCCGACTGGCCATAAAGCGGACGTTCCTGGTTAACGTTAGCCGGTTCTGTATCTCCGGTAATGCTGTTAATAACCCTGGTGGTTTTAGTAGTGTTAATACGCGAATGGGTGTAGGTATAATTGGCCTTCACGCCTATTTTGCTGAAATATTTGATATAATCTAACTCAGCACCGTAATTATTGGCTGTACCGAAGTTTCCCGGGCTATAGTAAATATCCTGACCGCGAACAGCATCGGCCTGGAAAGTATATTCAATTGGATTTTTAATCCGCTTATAAAAAGCACCAACCAGCAACTGTTCTGAAGCACCTGGAAAAAGCTCATACCTTAAATCGAAATTATCGGCCAGTGCGCGTTGCAGGTTAGGATTACCACGCTCCTGGAATTCTTCATTAACCACTTTTCCGGGTACAATTTCGTAAAAACCCGGGCGGTTAAGCGCTTTATAGTAAGAAGCGTGCAACTGCGCTTTTTCTGTTAAAAAATATTTTGCAGTTAAACTAGGTAACACATCAGTATAAACCTGGTTTCCTTTTGGAAAGGATTCTCCCGCCGGAAAAAGCAGGTTATAACCCTGATTGGTGTGCTCTACCCTTGCTCCACCTATCACTTCAAGTTTAGCCGAAGTGTATTTAAACATCCCATAACCCGCAGTGGTTTTTTCTGTAGCATCGTAGGTCAGGGAATTGGCTACCGCACCTGTCGGATTGCTTACTACCAGGTTCAGGTCGGTATAACTTTGGAAATTCACATCATACACATCATTTGCATGATCTGCCGCCTGGGCCAAATTGTAATTGTTAAAGAAGCTGCTCCTTTGTTTATCTCGGTATAAACCTCCAGCCATAATATCCAGTTTATGGATTCCTGATAAAACATGGTAAGTCAGGTCCAGGTAACCCGCTAAATCTTCGTCGGTATTGCGTTCCCACCTGCGGGTAACGGGATTGGTATTGACTAAACTGGTTCGCTTGCGTTGAAAATTCTGCTCCAATCCATTCAGGCTGATGCTGGTATTTTCGGGCACATCATTTTTAGCTGAAGAATAAACAGCAGACCATTGCACCTTAAATTTATCATCAAAAAATTTATGATCGCCATGCAGTGTAGAATTGTAAACCTGCTGTTCGGTTAAACGGCTACGGGTATCAAAAACCAGCTGTGCATTTCCTGCAACGGGATCATAATCCTTGTTATAGGTAGTGCTTACAGCATCTCTAACCTGCTGGTTTTTCAGATTAACATACACATTATACAAACTGATCTGGTGGTCTTTGTTAAAAAAATAATCGATTTTTCCATGTAAGCCCGTACGTTGCTGTTGTTCTGAATATTCGCGATAACTCTTACTGGTTATGGTAGCATAAGCATCTGTACCCACGACCGAATTATTGTAAAAAGTGCTATTGCTACCGCGATAGGTATTCTGATAACTCCCAGCCAGCACTACACCTAACCTGTTATCCAAAAAGCGTTTACTTAAAGATAAACTGCCGATTAAATTTGGTGCCGGATTTTTATATTGATAATCGAGTGTTCCTTTGATGAAATCGTTCTGTGTAGCATTGTAGTTTTTGCCGTTTATTTCATAAGGCGATTTATAATGAATACCTGAAGCATTATAACTGGTAAACTTACGATCAAAAAACAATTGGCTATAACCGGTAGAAACATTGGCATTTACCTGCAGCAAACCCGGGGCATTTTTCATCACCATATTAATTGCACCGCCAATCGCATCACCCTCTAAATTTGGCGTAAGCGTTTTATACACCTCTAAACGATCGAGTAAATCGGATGGAAAAAGATCAAGTGGAACATAACGGTATTTATTATCGGGACTTGGGATTTTAACGCCATTTACCAAAGTATAATTGTAGCGTTTATCCATCCCCCTTAATATGGCATATTGTCCGTCGCCGTTGCTGTTGCGTTCTATAGATACACCCGAAATACGTTGCATTACATTGGCCACTGTTAAATCCGGCGAAATTTCGATTGCCCTGCCTGATACGATATTCATCAACTGCGGGGCATTTTTTTCGAGGTGCCTGGCACCCTGATCGGTAGCGCCAACTGTATTTGATTTAATAGTGATATCATCAAGACTTTTCGAATCGCTCTCCATGTAGAATTTTAAGTGATCATTATCTTCTTTCAGTATCGCAATAGTTTTTTCGATGGTTCTATAGGTAATGTAGCTTACACTGATTTTGGCAGTACCGGCTTTTACATCCTTAAATTCGAAAGTACCATCTAATCCGGTATTGGTTATGCGCCTTGGGTTATCTAAAACCACTGTTGCACCTACAATGGCCTCTCCCGTTTGCTTATCGTAAACGTGGCCTTTCAGTTTTGTGGCATGAGCTGTGGCTGCACAAAAAAGAAGTAAAAACAGAATTTGTAATCGTTTGTTCATTGTGTTTGGTCATGTCTTTTTATTATCGACGGTCAAAGATGTACACACTCGGTTACACAAAGAAATTATCAGGGTTACATAAAGGCAACAGCGTTACAACGTCCATATATAAAAAAGCAACAACAAAACACAAATATTTGATTATCAAAACATTAAATACCATAAAAAACGCCATTATGCTTTTATTACCGTTACATTAACGAATTGTTAAGCCCCTGAAACCGGTAAAAAACAGCCCGTATATTACAGCTGATGTAACGGTTATAATGCCTGGATAAATGCCGATAAATTATCGCCTTGTGCCAGGTTCAGCTTCTTCCTTAGCCTGTATCTCGATACCCTCAGGCTATCGGTAGATATACCGAGTAAGGTTGCAATATCGCCCGAATCGAGGTTCATTTTTAACAGTGCAATCAGGCGCATATCGGCTGAAGTAAGCTCACTGCTGTATTTTTTAAGGCTTTCGAGAAATTGGTGGTGTACCTGTTCGAAAGCCAGCGTAAATTCTTTCCAGTTGCGTTCGTGGTTAAAGCTCTGGTTAATCTCAGCCAGTATCTGGTTCATTTGCTTCTTCTGGTCGCGTTTATCTTCCTTTACCATCACTTGAAGTGTACTCCTCAGGTTTTCAAGGAACTGGTTATGCTTGATCAGATTTAAGGTGTGTGTAGATAACTCCCTGCTTTTAACCTCCAGCAATTGTTTCAGGTTTTGTTCTTCGAGCTGAAGGTTTTTGAGCTCCAGACTGGTTATTTCGTGTTCTATTGCCTTTTGCCTTGCCAGCATCTGCTGATCTTTTAACTTTAACCGCTGCCTGCTGAAAATAACAAAGCCCAGAACGACCAGTAATATCATGACGATGGTGGCAGAAAAAGCAATAATCCTGTTTACCTTACGGTCGTTTTTCAGTTTGTTGATCTCATCAGATTTTTTATTGATGTCGTAAAGCACCTGCAAAAAGGCCGCCTGCCGGGCACCATCTTCAGAATACAGATCAATGGTATACTTATAACCAAGTTTTACATAGTGGTAGGCGCTGTCCATATTGTTTAACAGCTCATAGGCCTTACCCAAATCCCTGCAACAGGAGCTTAACTGGTAAATATTCCCCATTTTTTCGGCCAGTTTCAGTGCAGTTTCTGTTTGAGCAATACTTTCTTTATACCGGCCGGTTTTACGGAGGATATCGCCTAGATTATTAATTACCTCAATACTCCCCAGGTGATTATGATCTTCCTGATATAAATTTAATGATTGTTTAAAGTGCACGTAAGCAGAATCATAACGCTCCAGGTCTTCATAAATACTGCCCAGGTTTTCGTGTATTTTTGCAGCTGTACTTTTATCGTTAATCTTTTCGTTTATTTTTAAAGCCAGCTTTTGATAGTAAAATGCGCTGTCGTAAAGTTGTCTTTTCTCGTATAACTGCCCGATATTACCCAAAACAGTTACCTGTCCGGCCAGGTTATCCGATCTTTTATAAATGCCGATGGCTTTACTATAGCTGCGCATGGCTTTGTCTTTCTGCTTCATATAATAGTAGAGCACCCCGGCATCGTTAAGGTTAGCGGCCAATAAAAGCGATTGGTTGGCATTAGCGAATATTTTATCTGCTTTTAAAAAGAACTCTAAAGATTGGCTAAAATGCCCTTGTGTATAACAGATCTTGCCCATCTGCTGCAAACATTTACCCTCCAAAAGTTCATCGTTATCATCTATAGCTTTGGCGTATATTTTTTTTAACTGAGCGAGGGCAGCAGTCGGATCTTTCTGGTGCAGTGCAATAACCGATTCGAATTTTTCTTCCCGGGCATTTGCAGTGAAAAGGAAGAACAGAAAAAAGATAAGAGCACTAAGGGGTTTGATCATGTTAAAAGCAATTTATCAGAGACAAAGCAGAACAAAGAAAGAGCACCCATGTTAACTTAAGGTTAAGTTGAAGAATTAACTGATAGCGGCAGAAGTCAAAATCCAATTTTGGGGCCAGCGTTAAGCAATATTTTGTAATTTAGAAACCGAATAGCGGTTTACCGTTATGCCTCCCTTAAAACAAATAAGGCCTTTAATAATACAGCGCGAAAACCAAAAATTAATACAGATGAGAAAGATTATCTTAAACCTAGCCGTTACATTGGATGGATACATTGAAGGACCTAACGGTGAAATTGATTGGTGCATCATGGATGATGATACCAATTTCAACGATTTTTTAGATAGCATAGATTCTATTTTTTATGGAAGGATCAGTTACGATCTGTGGGGCAATTATCAACCTGGAGAGGAAGAGGATGAATTGATGAAATCAATCTCTGAAAACATTAACAGCAAGAAAAAATATGTTTTTTCGCATACCAAAGCTGATGATGGCACAGGCGCTATTTTTATCCATTCAGATATTGAAAAAAAGGTAACCGAAATCAAAAACCTTCCCGGAAAAGACATCTGGTTATATGGTGGCGCAAAACTAATCTCTACCTTTTTAAATGCAGGTTTGGTTGATGAACTACAGCTTGCGGTACACCCGGTAGTATTGGGTAGCGGAAAATTACTGTTTAACGAAATTACCGACCGGGTTTGGCTCACATTAAAAGAAACTAAAAGCGCTCCATCTGGCGTTGTGCAGCTGATATATAGTGTGAAGGATAAATTAGCAAAAACCAATACCATTGATCAGGTGGATTAGGGAATAAGCAAGGCGCCGTCAACAAATGATTATGCTTTAATTTTCCTGGAAAGAATAATCTGATAAACGTACAATGGCACGGACCACGCAAACCAGAAAATGGAAGGACTAACTTCACTCATATTGCCTACCCGTGCCATAATGGGCATCTTCAAAATCAAGGCTGATATTACAAAAGCAATGGTAACCATATAACTACGCACCATCCATTGTTTATGCTGTAGAAATTGTTTTTTTATTGCTGCTCTAAAAGCAATGAACGAAGCAGATATCCAAACAGAGACCCAAACCTGAAGTGAAAAAGCATAGGGCCAATTCACCTCATAAGCAGTTGTAAATGATAAAATAACTGCCGTAAAACTGCTGCCCAGAACAGCAAGCAGATACAGGTAACCTAATGCACGGTGAATTTTGGGACTGTAAAGCAACAATGATTTTAGAAACTGCGGTGGACCTGAAATCAGTGCTCCACCACCTGCTGTAATGTGAAGAATGAGTATATATTTAACGCGAAAATATTTCTCCATGGCAGCCTGTGTTAACTGCAGAAAATGATCTGCGCCATGCATAAAATACCAGGTCAAGAAAATAATCCCAAACCATAAAATTAAAGTTAGCAATTCTGAAATCCCTAAGCCAAAAATGTTGTTTTTTTTGAAAGGTGTATTTAAATTTTCCATGTATCGATTCTTGTTTGTTTACAAAAATCAGTAATGGATGTATCTGCCACAATAAGGGAAAAAAGATTCGGTGACCGAAAATTTATTCGGTGTAAATACTAATCTACAGACAAATTCATCAATAATTTAATTTAAGCAGATACAGGTTCTTCTGTGCGCACCAGTGCCTTGTTTTCCGTTCCCCATTTATCCATCATTGCAATGAGTGGCATAATACTTAAGCCAGTTGTGGTTAAGAAATAATCAACACGGAGTGGATAACCAATCACAACTGTTTTGGCAAGCAGACCAGCTGCCTCTAATTCTCGCAGTTGCATATCAATTACCCTAGGCATTGCTGTGGGAATCTGTTTGTGAATCTCGGTTGGCCTCCGGTAACCACGGCTAATGGCATCCAAAATGCAGGGTTTCCATTTTGCACCTAATAACTTCATAAATACCGTTATCCCGCAATCGAGGTCTTCAGGCAGTTTTCTATCGTAGCTTACAGCCATATTTCTCAGGTTTATAATACCATTAAATTATTTAATGTATAAAATTAACTAAATTAAAAAAGAATGAAATCAGATTTAAGTCAGGTAATTTATCCTTATTAAAAATCTTTAGCACAGCCTTAAACATCGGTGCTATCTTGAAATGCCAGGTAAAAGCAGA
This sequence comes from Sphingobacteriaceae bacterium, assembly GCA_017745075.1. Taxonomy (GTDB): domain Bacteria; phylum Bacteroidota; class Bacteroidia; order Sphingobacteriales; family Sphingobacteriaceae; genus Pedobacter. Next base: position 740,548 of record JAGIAD010000001.1, read on the forward strand.
AAAGTAGTTACCAATGGAAAATACCGCTGGTTTGTTTGAGATTGATGTTAGTGCCGATTAGCATTTTTTTAGTCAGAAGTGCTTAACCGAGAATCCAGTTAGCTGTTAATCGATTTAAATAATTAGCCTTCAACTATTAACAATACCTAATAAAGAGATAATAAACTAATTTAATTTTTTAACCTGGTTTCTATATTCGGAGGGTTTCATGCCTTTAATGGCCTTAAAAAATTTATTAAAGTTAGTAGGATTGTTAAATCCGCTGGCATAACAAACGTCAGCAATTGAGTAATCTTCAACCTGGAGTAACTTACAGGCATGCCCGATCCGTATTTCATTGATAAACTGCGTGAGCGATTTTTGTGCCCGCATCTTAAAAAAGCGGCAAAATGAATTGGGCGTCATGTTACATAATTCGGCTACCTCATTCAGGTGAATATCGTTATGAAAATTTTTCATTAAAAACTGGTAAACCTTATTGATTCGGGTACTGTCTTTCTCATCGTAATGGTTTTTAAATGTAGCACTCGAAAGGTAGCGGTAGTGTTTCGACCTGGCCAGTATTTTAATGATTTCAACTACCGAGATGATATTATCAAAACCATCATTGTTAGCCAGGCTGAGTAAAATAGGTTTCACCTTATTGGTGGTTTCCTTATCAAATACCATCCCCCGTGCTGCCCTCGAAGCCAGATCTGCTACCTGCAGCAAAACTTCCTGGTCATTGGTCAGCTTAGCGAAGAAATCGGCACTGAAGTAAACCACCACCGATTTTACGGTTTCATCGTCATGATCATCGTAGCGTTTATCATTTTGCCAGATATGGGGCAGATTGGGTCCCATCAGCACCAGGTCATCGTCTTCGAAATTCCCGATATGATCGCCAACGATCCTTTTACCCTGGCTCCGCTCAATCCACACCAGCTCGCACAAATCATGAAAATGGAAAGATGATATAAGCCGGTTATTATCAATGTGTTTGATATGGATGGACTTATCACCCGAATGGTTGACATTGATCAGTTCTGATCTCATACTTTTTTGTTAAAACCCTTATTTAGTAAACTAAATTAATGATAAATAGTAAAATATACTTATTTAAGGTAAAAAAGTTTAATTTTTTACAATTATAGTTTTACAAAAGTGACAAGGGCCTCCCTAATTTTAGTATTTATAAATATTTAACTGCAAGCGGCGCCTGCGCTGTTGGATATTTTTTAAAAAAAATAAACCGTATGACAAAAATCACCCTTTTTAGGTCACGCCACTTCTCCGGCTAATTTCTTTTGCGTACAAAAAAGATTAAGACAACTGAACATTAACTAACCAAAAAACAATTCAAAAATCATGAAGAAAATTTTACTTCTGCAGTTTTTGCTCTTGTTCTCGTTCTATTCCTTTTCTCAGGTCAGGAAAACCATTAACGGAACAGTCAAGAGTGACGACAAAAAACCGCTTCAGGGCGTAACAGTTACAGCCATTGGGCAAAACGGCACAACAGTTACTGATGCCAACGGTAACTTTAAAATCGAAGTAGTCAATCCTGGAAGCACCAAGCTTCGTTTTACTTTTATAGGCTTTAAAACGGCCGAGGTAATGGCCAATAACCCTTCTTTTAACATCACTCTAACCGAAGAAGGCAATACACTCGATAATGTAGTAGTAGTGGGTTTTGGCACCACCAATGTCCGTAAAAATTCTACGTCGGTTTCTACACTTAACCCCGCAACCATTAAACAATTGCCTATTGGTGATATGGGCTCAGCATTACAGGGCCGAGTGCCAGGTTTAATTATACAGCAGGGTTCTGCCGAACCAGGCCAGAACGGAGCCAGTATATCTATCCGTGGTAATGGAGAGCCGCTATATGTAATTGATGGTTTCATTTCTAACCGTCAGCGTTTTTTAACCTTAAACAAAGAGGATATCAAATCGCTAACCACCCTGAATGATGCGGCCTCGACCGCTGTTTATGGTATGAATGCAGGTAATGGGGTAATTGTAGTTACCACCAAGCAGGGTGAGGCCGGTGAAATGCAATTCAATTACCAAAGTAATTTTGGATTTAACACCCCTTCGTATACCCCGAAACGCATGAATGCCTATGAATTTGCCACAGCGATAAACAAACTGAACCAGGCACTGGGGCAAGGCGTAAATGCTTTTAAAACACCTGCCGAGATGGCTGATATCCAAAACAACTTATCAAACTATACCAACTGGGAAAAGGAATTGTTGCGTAATTACGCACCGCAAAATGAGCATACCCTCTCGGTAAATGGCGGTAGCGAAAAACTAAGGTTTTTTGGCAGCTTGAGCAGCTTAGGCCAAAAGGGTATTTATAAATTTAATTCGCTGGATTATAACCGGTACAACTATCGCTCAAATGTGAGCACCAACTTTGATAAAATCGGCCTCTCCTTCGATTTTATGCTCAATGGATCCCTTCAGGATGAGAAATACCCTCCTGCAAGTGCAGGTACTATCTTTTCGCGTTTAAAAGACCGTACACCATTTGAAAAACCGTTTACCTCAGCAGGTTTGGTATCCAACCAGTTCGATAACCCTGCCTTGCAATTACTTAGCCCGGGTTATGTTAAACTGCGTACGGTTTACAACCAACTGTCGGGTATGTTAAAATGGAACGTTCCGGGTGTAAAAGGCTTAACCCTTGGTTTTAACGGAAACTATAACATTGCCTCCCAGGACCGTGTAGATTGGATTGAAACGGCTACTTATTATGATGACCAGGGAAATGCAACAAAAGAACTACCAGCCAATATTGGCGTTTCGAGATCATCGTACATGACTAGTCAGTACGATGTAAATGCCCGTGCCGATTATAAAACATCAATAGCAGGTTCGCATAACATAGAGGCAACAGTTGTACAAACCATGCAGCATTATTACACTAATACCCTTGCAGGCAGTTCACGAGGTTTTACCACCACAGAGATTAAACAAATTCAAAAAGGCGATGCCTCGCTGATTACAGCCTCCAATTCCGAGGGGGAACAGGCATGGATGGGCTATGTTGGCCGTTTCCATTATGATTTCAAAAACCGCTATATCCTTGAGTTTGCCGGCCGTTACGATGGTTCGGATAATTTTCCGGATGGCAAGCGCTGGGGTTTCTTCCCATCTGTTTCTGGCGGCTGGGCCATTTCTGAAGAGAAATTTTTCGACGGTATAAAAGATAAAAACGTGTTGAACTACCTTAAAATAAGGGCCTCATATGGGCAGATTGGGGTAAACAATATCGATCACTGGGCTTATTCATATCTCCCAACCTATGCCTATAATACCAATGCTTATGTAGTAAATGGTCAATTGGTTAATACGGTTACACCTGGTCCTACGCCAAGTGTAAATATTACTTGGTTCGACCGAACCAAATACGATTTGGGGCTCGACTTCTTCCTTTTTAAAAACAAACTGGAAGGTAAAGTGGATTACTTTTTCGAGAAAACCAAAGGCTTTCTGGCCGCCGATGCTTCACGCTATGTTGATCCGATAGGCTATTCACTTCCATTGATTGTTTCGAGAGCAGAAGACCGCATTGAGGGTTTAGATGGCTCGCTCGATTATAAAACGAAGTTAGGGCAGGTAAGTTTTAATGCAGGTTTTAACTTTACCTATTACCGTTCGCTGGCATTTAGAACCAACGAAGATAGCGTAACGCTGGCCAATCCACGTTTAAGGGCACAAGGCAACGAGAAATATTATGTGGCCACTGGTTATATTGGTGCAAAGGTGTATACGAATCCGCAAGATATCTTAAATAATCCTAAAAGGATCACCTCAAGAGATTTAAGGCCCGGCGATTTACAATATCAGGATGTAAACAATGACGGAAAAATTGATGGACAAGACCAGGCCAGATTTGGGCATAACACCTCGCCTACTTTTGTTTTTGGCATAAACCTGGGGGCAAGCTACAAAGGTGCAAGTATTGCGGCCACCTTACAGGGTACCGGCTCACGTCAAACCTATATGAGCAACGTGGCCATGGCTTCGGAAGGAGAACGCCGGCTGGATTTTACCTACCAGCTTGATACCTGGACACCAGAAAATCAGGGTGCAACATTCCCACGGGCTGGAAACGCTTCCTTAAACGACAATAACAACTACGCCTCATCCGATTTTTGGGTGCGCAACTCTACTTATGTACGTTTAAAATCGCTTACGCTTTCATACGATTTTAAATATGCAATACTTAACAAACAAAACTGGCTACGCAACTTAACGGTATATGCCTCTGGTATCAACCTGTTTGCAGTTGGCCCATCTGTTAAATATGGCGATCCTGAAGCCAATTCTTTTGATGGCTACGCATACCCGATGATGAGAACATATTCTTTTGGATTTCAACTTGGTTTTTAAGCTTAAAAATGATGAAACATTATAAATCGATACTTATTCTTGCGCTGGTGGTCTTAATGGGCTCATCGTGCAAAAAATTTCTGGAAACAAAGCCCTATGATAAAATTACGGGCGAGCAAACCTGGACCAGCGAGAACTTAACCACTGCTTTTATTTATCAGATCTATGCTGATGTACTTGGCGAAGGCTCCTGGATGGCCTCTTATGCCAACGGCAACTCTGCCAGATCAGAAAGCAGTACCAAAAATGCCATGACCGGTACGCTAAACTCTTCGTTCTGGTCGAAAGAAAGGGCTGAACTAATGACGAATAACGACAATTATGGTTGGTTAAGCTATTCTATTCTCTGGCGCATCCATACGGCAATGAAAAATATACAAGCCAGCACTGCATTTTCGCAAGCTTATAAAGATCGTTCATTAGGTGAACTTTATTTTCTTCGTGCTGCCCACTATTTTGTATACGCCAAACAATATGGCGGCTTACAAATCATTGATCGTGAGCTTTCTCCTGATGATAACCTTCAGATCCCGAGAGCAAGCATTAAAGAAACCTACGATTTTATTTTGTCCGACTTAACCAAAGCCAGTACTCTACTTCCTGCTACAACTGAAAGAGGTCGCGCAAATGCGAAGGCTGCACATGCCTTAATCATGCGTGTAGGCTTGCAAGCTGCTGCCTATGTAGATGGTGGTGTGGCCAACAGCATTTATTACGATAAAGTGATTGCATCTGGTATCGCATTGGGACTTTCGCAATCGGGCGCTCAGTTAAGTCCTTATTATAACCTGTTCAGGAGATATGAAACTGCTGTTGCCGCTACCGAAAATATCCTGACCCGCGAACGCAACAAAACCAATTCGTCATTGTACGATACACCAATGCAATATCAGGGATTATGGTCGACAGGAAAGTTTTCTACCTATGCAAAACAAAACTTCCCGATTAATGTAACCATGAACTTTTGGGGCATGGATGGCGGCGCCTGGCCAACACAAGATCTGGTGGATGATTACCTGGTAAAAGATGCTGATGGCCGCATTAAATTCTGGGGAGATGCCTCGTACGTGAGTACCGGTGCAAACGTGGATGAAAAAATGTATTTCAGCGCCACTAAAAAACGCGACCTAAGGTTTTATGCGACAGTACTTTACGACAGCTGCCTGTACTTTAACAATCAGGTGAGGGTATTTTTCAGGCGCGATGGTAATGTAAGCAATGCCAACAGCAAAATTAATGAAGGTTCTTTTCAGGAGTATGGCTATAATGCCGGCAATACCGAAAACTATAACTCCTCAACCGGTTATTCGATGCTGAAATATTTTTACGACCAGGTGCTCAGCCTACCTTCGCCTTCCGATCAAAGGTTAGACTATTCGTTTTCGGTACTGCGTTATGGAGAGGCTTACTTAAACATGGCCGAGGCTTACCTGATGAAAGGTGATTTTGCCAATGCGAAACTTTACATGAGTCCAACCATGGTTAAACATGCTGGTTTTGATGAAGCCTCGGTAACTGCATACCTCGCACCACTTACAGGTAACCAGATTGGCAATTCGCTTTTTGAGGCTTACAAAAGGGAAAGAAATGTAGAAATGGTATACGAAAATAACGACCGGTATTGGTCGCTGCTGCGATGGGGAATGCGCGCTTCGGGCGGTGTACGCAATGGAGAATATGCTTCAGGTGGCTACGTAATTCCAGAAATGCAAGGCTCGCTACGAGGCATCCGGATATCGCGCGATGGTAAAACGTATAGCTTCTTTACCGATAACAATGCTGTGGGCGAAGCCAGATTTTCACCTAAACGCTATTTATTGCCAATTAATCAGGCTTTCCGTTTAAGGTCGGGCGTAAAACAGAACCCTGGCTGGGAATAATTTATAACACAATTTGACAGAATGAAAAAGACAATAAAAACAATGATGCTAAGCGGCCTGATAGGGTATATAGCCCTAAGTTCGGGTTGCCTGAAGAAAGGCCTTGATGATTTACAAAATTCGGCAGCAAAGGAAATGACAACGGTTGATTATACCTATAGATTTTTGTATACCGATACCATTCAGAAAGGCACGCCTAAGGAAGAGATACAGAAAGACCGTGTTTGCGAAGTTTTATTTAAGAAACAAACCACCAAACTGACCGAAAATGGTACAGATGTTTTTCAAACCACAATCAATTATGATGTGAACTCGGTTTTAAAGGCTGGGCCTACCGGGTCAGTTACCAAGAACATGTTGTACGCTCAATTTCAGAAACTGATCCAGGTAGACCAGTTAAGCAAATTATGGGTATACACCACGGTTTCAGATGTATCAGTAGTTACTCCATTAAATAATGCTCCAAAACTGGGTAGCCCGGGCGATTTTTCGAAAGATGCAATGTACGAAGTAAAAGCCGCCAATGGTAGCACCAAAAAATATATCCTACGAACGATTAAAGGCTTTTAATCTTAGTTAGTTTAGTTAATGTTGGCGTGGCAGGGGATATTGTCCGGGTCTTTTCAGCCTTATTTCAAATCAAGTCTGATACTGACAATGAGCACCACACTTAACTTTAACAATTAAAATACCGACTACGAAACATTGAATTTTAACCTTAATGCTCCATTCTCAAAAAGGCCATACAATTTACATTGTCTGGCCTTTCTTTTCTTATCTCAATTAATCTTTCTCCAATTTAAAATATGGCAATTAATCTATTTCCAATTCAATAATAATCCCAGTGCAAAAAGTCATGGTTAAGGTTTGTATAAAAAAATGCCCTTTCGGGCGTTTCTGTAACATGTAATATTTTAAAAGAACAAAATATTTAAAAACAACTTAATGGCCAATACAATCATGCCCAGATAGAGCGGATTGGTGTACCAGGTTTTGCTTTTTAAATCCTGTTTAGGAGTTAAACTATATACCAGGCCAACCAGCTCCCTCTCAGCCTTGGGCTTTGTAAATAAGCTAATGACAATGGTAAACAGCATACACACGATAAAGGAAATAGAAGCAATGGTAAAGGCCTGCCCCGTAGCTGAATAAAAATTGAATTTATGAGCCAACCAGCCGCCTTTACCCTCAGCTACCGATAAACCATGGGTTACAGCCGCAGCAGTTGTACCTAAAAGCAGGCCCCAAAAAGCACCATGTCCGCTAGTTCGTTTCCAGAACATGCCTAAAAAGAATGTGGCAAATAAAGGTGCGTTAACAAAGCTGAATACCAGTTGCAACAAATCCATAATGCTGTTAAAACCCCGCGCCACATAAGCGGTGGCAATGGAAATGAGAATGCCTGCAATAGTAGTCGCCTTACCAACCATTAAATAATGACCGTCTAAAGCATTCTTTTTGATGTGTGTCTGGTAAATATCGTATGTAAACACAGTATTGAAAGCCGTAACATTACCTGCCATGCCACTCATAAAGGAAGCAATTAAAGCAGTAATGCCAAGGCCAAGCAAGCCTGTGGGATAAAGCTTTTGCAACAATAAAGGCAGTACCATATTGTAATCTTTATCGCCGTTTATATTCACAGGCAATTCAAAACCGCTATACTTCCCTTGCAGCGCCAGTAAAATAATACCGGGAAGGATTACTATTGCGGGCATTAATATTTTAGGGAAAGCTGCCAAAACAGGTGTACGCTGCGCTTCGTTCAGGTTGCGGGTGGCCATGGCACGCTGAACGACTAAAAAATCGGTACACCAGTAACCAAAAGCCAAAACAAAGCCCAAACCAAACACCATGCTAAAGGCATCAACGCCCATGGGGTTATTGGCCGGACTATCCAATCCTTTCCATACATGGAGCTTTGCCGCATCAACATGCTGTAGAATACCATCAATACCACCAGCTTTATCCAGCCCGATATAAACCAATGGGGCTATACCGATAATGATGAGAAAGAACTGAAGCACTTCATTGTAAATGGCACCTGTTAAACCGCCCGAAAAGGTATAAATTAATACCACTCCGGCAGCCAGCCAGATAGACAGGTCAAAATCCCATCCTAAAATTACTTTCATGAGCATGGCCAGCGCATAAAGTGAAACACCAGACGAAAAAACCGTCATGGCGGCAAAAGTAAAGGCATTAAAAGTTCTTGTTTTTTCGTCGAAACGCAGTTTTAAATATTCAGGCACACTGCGCGCTTTGCTGCCATAGTAAAAAGGCATCATGTATACGCCTAAAAAAATCATGGCTAAAGCTGCACCCAACCAATAAAAATGCATGGTGTACAAGCCATACTTGGCACCGTTGGCTGCCATACCCAAAACCTCCTGGGCACCTAAATTGGCTGAAATAAAAGCCAGACAAGTAATCCAAAGGGGAATGTTGTGCGAGCTGAGCAGAAAATCATTACCGGTTTTTATTTTCTTTTTCAGCACTAAGCCAATGCCCATTACGAGTATAAAATAAATAGCAATAATCAGGTAATCGAAAAATTCCAGTTTCATATTAGAATAGTATTATTTGGTTAGTACTATGGTTTGGCCAAAGCCAATACTATGGTTGTGTTTTCCAGGGAGCTGCCGGAAGACCGGTTACCTTTAATTTAACACTAAAGAGTGAGCCACTATGTGGGTGTAATCTTAATGCTTCAGTACTTAATCCATCTTTTGCTGTAGTAATCAGCATCTGGTTCATGTGTTCGCCGCCAAAAGCACAACTGGTTACGTGTGGGGCATTCACTTCTATTTTACCAATACACTCGCCAGTTAACGGATTATAACGATTTACACAACTACCGCCCCACATGGCTACCCAAAGCATCCCTTCGGTATCAATACACATCCCATCGGCCAGGGTATTGGTTTCGGTTATTTGTACTACAATCTGTTCGTTGTTGATATTGCCTGTAGCCAAATCGTAATCGAAAGCTTTAATTTGGTACGAAAAACTGTCAATGTAATACATGGTTTTATAATCCGGCGACCAGCAAATACCATTTGACACATTTGTTCCCCTGATCTTTTTAATAAGTTTATTTTGATCATAACAATACAAGTTCCCGGCGCCATGCTTTGCATTAACATGCATGGTACCTACCCATAGTCTGCCCAAGGCGTCGCAGGCGCCATCGTTACTTCTGTTTTGGGCATCCTCATTAAATTTAACCAGGGTTTGCATTTTACCGGTCTCAAAATTCATAAGAGCCAGTTTCCCTTGTAATGCCACCAGCAATTGATCTTTCCAGGCGGGTGCCAGCATTCCCGGCATTGCTCCTATCTTTTTCGTTGCTATTTTTCCGTTTACCGGGTTACAGGTACCAATAAGTTTGCCTTTGATATCGACAAACAAAAATTTTTGCCACCCTGCATGCCAGCGGGCACCTTCACCTAAAATTAAATCTGCCTTATAAATTAAATCAGGCTTCCAGATTTCCATCTATAATTAATTTACCTTAACCATTATAAATTCTAATATCTCAAACATCCTGCATCAACGCGCTCCTGCCACCATCAATCAAATAGGTAACACCCGATGCAAAAGCAGCATACTCGCTGGCTAAGAACACACACCAGCCGCCAATTTCTTCTACTTTTCCGATTTTTTTTACAGGGTGAAGGTTTATGGTACGTTGTTTTTCTTCTTCCGGGTTTTCGAAAGCATTAAACCATTGCTGATTACCAGGTGTATCGATAAAACCAGGTGCAATACCAACTGTTCTGATTCCTGGTCCCCATTCTATAGCCAGGCTCCTGACCAAACCTGTTAAGGCTGTTTTTGCTACGCTGTAAGGTGCACATCCGGGTATACTGGCATAGGCATGATTAGAACCCATAATGATAATTATACCACTATTTTCTTCCAGCAACGTTTTACAATTTTTAGCCAGTCGCCAATGCGCTGTAAGGTTTAAATCGAGATTAAACTGCCAGTCTTGTTCAGTACTGCCTTCCAAACCGGTAAATACATTCTGACCAGCGTTGGAAACCAAAATGTCCAGTCTTCCATAATCGCTGGTAATATTGGCAACCAGGTTTTCTATCTCCTCAACTACAGTCATATCAGCCCTGAAATAACCGGTATGCACGTCGTAGGATTCCATTTCGGTTAAAAACCGTTTGGCTGCTTCACTGGTTTCGCTTTGCTCTGCACAACCAATTATCGTACAGCCTGCTTTGGCCATCATTTTGGCAATGCCCAGACCAATGCCCGAGCTAACACCGGTTATTAAAGCAGTTTTTCCTTTTAAATCTATTGTAAGTGCCATGTTATCTTATTAATAGTGCATTATAACTTTTAGTTTCCCTGGAAGTTTGTCACGTTGAGCCTGTCGAAACGTTTCGCACAATGTTTGAGCAGGCCCTTCGACAAGCTCAGGATGACAATGCTATATTTATGATCCAGTTCCTCATTTTTTATACATAAAATCCCGGTCTTGGTATTAAAACTCCAGGGTGTTTCTCCATTTCTGTTTCAATTAAGTCGACTCCTAAACCTGGCCTGTCGCTCAGTTGTAAATGCCCGTTTTTAACCATATCTGCAATGGGATGAGTAATAATTTCATCGCGCCATGGCACGTCGTTAAACATAAATTCCTGCCTGAAAAAGTTAGGTACGGAAGCACAAACCTGAGCCGAAGCGAGTGTAGATAATGGCCCATTAGGATTGTGAGGTGCCAGCAGCACATTGTAGGCCTCCATCATGGTGGCCATCCGTTTCATTTCTGAAGGGCCACCGCAGCGGGTAATGTCGGGCATCATTACATCGCAAACGTGTTTTTCGAGCACATCGCGAATTCCGTGGCGGGTATAATGGCGCTCACCTACGCAAATGGCTACGTTAGATGGGATCCGCTCGCGCATGGCGCGTAAGGTATTTGCATTTTCTGGTCCGGCGGGCTCTTCGTACCAGGCAATATTGAGTGCCGACAGGCGCTGTGCCATTTTTACGGCAATGCTATAGTTAAGCATGGCGTGGGTTTCGATCATGATATCGAAATCATTGCCTACAGCTTCTCTAACAGCTTTACTTACTTCAAAGGCCAGATCCTGTTGTGGTACGGTTAAGGTGAGGTTGGGCGCCAGATCTTCGCCATAGAGGTAATTGGTATGGGCAAAGGGATCGAACTTTAAACCGGTAAACCCTGCCGCTTTAACCTTTTTGGCCTGGGCTGCATAATCATCGATATTGTGGCCACCCCCGGTAAACCAATAGTTGGCATATAACAAAATTTCTTTTCTGAAAACGCCGCCTAGTAGTTCGTAGCAAGGTACGCCCAGTACTTTTGCTTTTAAATCGAGTAAAGCCATATCGATACCACTAATGGCGCACATGCTGGCACCAAAAGGTCCCATCCAGTTTAAATCGCGGTAAAGTTTAGTCCAGATAAAATCCGTTTTCATTGGGTCTAAACCAATAATCCGTTGACCAACATGTTTGGTTGCTTCAAAAACTATTGGGCTGCCGGGCCAGTTGGTGGCCTCACCTACTCCGGTGTGGCCGGTATCAGTATATATTTTTAACAATGTCCAGTTGTACTTTACGCCTTCAACCAGCCATACTTTTACATCTGTTATTTTCATTTTTTAGTTTTTACATTTAACGGTTCCTATGCTGTCGGATGTTACCATCCGACAGATAGTTAATCTTTTCTTTGCATCAAAGTCAGATGGTAACATCTGACTTCACAACAAGAACTTCTTACTGCAACTTAAATTTAACACTTCCTTTTAGTGTTTTTCCTTTAATATTAATCCGGCCATCGGTAAAAGGGCTGCCGTAAAATGGCTCTGAACCGTTATTGGAGTAATCGGCTATTAACAATTGTATTTTTTCGTCCTGCAACCAGCTGCGAGCGGCTTGGCTTCCATCCGATTGAATAAGCAGGCTGTTTTGGCTATTGCTCAGTTGAACTTGTAGAATCTGTTGCCTCGTTGATCTAAAATCATTCGATCCCATTTCGTTGGCATCGTCTTTCCAAAGTGTAGCACCTGGCTTTCCAAATTCTTCTACTGCATGTAACCATCTGGCATTTAATTTCGTGGTTCCGCTGGCACGGGCAATATCTTCTTCAGAATAGGTGGTAAACTCTCCTTTACGCTTCCAGTTTAACTCATCAAAAGTTTTCGGCAGCTGAAAAATCATGCCATATTGATATGGCTTTTCTAAACTGGTTTTTACTTCGTAATCTACCCTGGTATGGCCATCACCAGAAAAGGTGTAGATTAAATTTCCTTCGCCATTGGTATAGGTTACTTTTATGGTAAAAACAATAGCATCTACAGTTTGATCGACTTTAATAGTATTGGCAAAAATGGTGTACAGCGGATAGTTTTTAAGCGGATGAATGTTATTTTGGTAGGTTTCGCCAGCTACATTGGGCTTGCCTCCATCTTCGCTGTTCATGGCAACCACACCAAATACAGGGCCTTGCGCTAAAACTTTCTGACCATTAATGGTTGCACCAGATATTACGCCGGTAATTTTGCTGATGGTATAATTTACATCGCCCTGGATTACCGAATAAGCCATTTCATTTTCAGTAAAGGATAAAGCAACTTTGCTGCCTTGTTCCTTTTCGATAGCTGGTTTTAAAACAATCCGTTCTTCATTTACCACATTGCCCGATGGATCCTTAAAGGAAAGATAAACTTCTTTGGTATCAGTCTTTACGGGCACTTGCAATATACCTTCACCATGTGGTTTAATGTTGGAGGTTAAAGGCATATTCACCCCGTCAATCCTGGCCTGAATAGTTACTTCGCTGAGTGAAATAAAGTCGTGGCGGTTTTCTACTTCGAGTAACAATTTGCCATTTTTTATGGTTGGCTTAAATACATTTTTGATAATTACAGGAGAATAAGCTTTTTTCATGCCCCAATACTCTGGTTTTAACCTGCGCCATGCATCAATTGGTCCCCAGGGGCCATAACCTACAATATTGCCATCGGGCAGGTGAAAGGTATCATCAATACCACTCCAAATGGCTCCTCCTAAATTACCTTTATGCACATACATGCTATCGTACATTTTAACCAGCGACGGACCATAACTGGCCCGCACACCCGGGTCAGTAAGCAGCTCACGGCGGTTATAGGTACTGAGGTGTGCATATTCGCCAAATAAAGTAGGTCGTTTCATCGTGTCGGTTGCCTTTGGACCATTAATGCCCGGATAATGATAATTGGCAATATCGACCTTATTACCCCCGTTGTTGAAACCTCCCCAGCATTGATCATGGAAAGAAACGGGGCGCGTAGGATCTAATTTTTTGGCTTCACGATAAACCTTATCCCACAAAGGACTCCAATAACTTTCGTTACCGAGACTCCAGATAATTACTGAAGGGTGGTTTTTACCGGCCTGCATTTTCTCGATATTGGCTGCAAGCATGTATGGATAAAATTTTTCGTCTTTATAATTCCACAATTTCCAGATGGGTGATGCCCCATGCTGAATCCAGGTTAAAGAGCTTTCGTTTTCTACAAACAAGCCAATGCTATCGGCTATGGCTAAAAATCTTTCGCTTGGTGGATAATGTGAAGTACGGATGTAATTACAATTGCCTTTTTTAAATAATTCAGCATCTTTCAACTCCAGTTCATCGCTTATAGCCCTGCCTGTTAATGGATGTACGGAATGCCGGTTTACCCCACGTAATTTTATGGGCATACCATTAACCAAAAGCTGATTACCTTTTACCTCTACCTGTCTGAAACCAATTTTTTGCTGATGGCTTTGAGTGGTTTTTCCATCAATAATCAGGGCGGTGGTTAAGGTGTAAAGATATGGTTTATCGGTATTCCACTTGGTGGGATTTTTAATAGCCAGATCGGTATTTAACAGGCTTGTTTTTTGCCCCGATAATGCAGGCAAAACTGTTTTAACGGTTGCTACATTTTTTCCGGTAGCATTAGTTAAGGTATAAAGCACCTGCCCTGCTGCCGCCTTTTGCGATTGATTGTTTACCAGTGCTTTTAAGTTTAAGGTAGCATTGTTGTAGCTTTTATCTAAAGTAGTTACTACAGTTAGATCGGCCAGGTTAACCTCTGGCAAAGCAAACAAAGTTACATTGCGTAAAATACCGCCAACGGTGTGTACGGCATACTGCGAAGTACAGGCTAAAATATCGCTGATGGTATTGGCCTGCACCTCAACCTGCAATACATTTTCGCCACTTCTAAGTGCATCTGTAATATCTGTTTCGAAGGGCACAAAACTACCCTCGTGTTCAGCCAGTTTTTTACCATTTACCTTAACTATAGCATGCGAACTTACGCCATCAAAACGAAGTTTAATTCGGTTACCATTCCAGTTTTGGGGTATTGAGAACGTTTTAATATAGGTGGCCGTTTCACCGGCATTTACCATAAAGCCCTGCATTACCCATTCGCCTGGTACTTTTATATTTCCTTTTTGATAGGTTTGTTCAAACTTCCAATTGCCATTTAAAGAAATAACAGGTTGATTGCTATTTAGCAACGACGATGGAATGGGTGAAAGCGTGCTCGCAATACCACTGTTCTGTGCCATTAACTGCAAAGTAGTACTACTTAGCAAAGCAAGGGTGAACAATATGCAGCACCTTATTTTGTAGTTGTAAATTTTATTAGTGACCATGATATTATTTAAGTCTATTATTTAGTCATCTTTTCGATCGGTTTGTAGCGAAACGGAAAAATTACGAAACTCCTCCTTTAAAAATCCTATAAAATAATTTCAATTGCTTGTATGATTTATTTTGAACAGGCTTTACATAATGCCGTATTTATCGAATGCTTCTTTGGCACTCATGCCTTCCAGAATCTTTTTCTGCACCATTTTTTCGCCCCTTGCTTTTTCAAGGGCACGTGAAATAATTTCCACTTCGTGTTGTTTGGGCACAATGCAAACACCATCTATATCGCCTACTACAATATCGCCGGGGTTAACCAAAACGCCTTTAATTTCGATTGGTACTCTAAAATCGATTACTTTACCACGCGGAGCCTGGTCTTGTGCATAATTGCCATAAGAAAATGACGGAAAATTAAGCTGTAATATGCCTCTGGTATCTCTCGAGTAGCCATCAACTACTGCACCTGCCGCACCTAAAATTTGTGCACGTGTACTCATTAATTCTCCCCACAAAGCATAACTTGGCGATGCGCCGCTACAAATGTAAACCTCATTCTTTTTCAGATCGTCGAGCGCCTCGAGCATTAGGCCAAATGGCTTTTTAAGAACAGGATTATTACTTTCATAGGCAGCACATTCTAACACATCGGCTTCGAGCACGGTCATTGCCCTGCCTGCAACAAACATATCGGCTTGTAAAGGTTGTATTTGCGGCGGCAAAAACTGGTGCAAAAGCCCCATCTTATCCATAATGTCGCCAATTACGGCACTATAAAGTTCTGTCCTTATAATTTCAAAGAGCTCATCGTCATTTTGCCATTCTATATTTTCAATCGTCATTTGGTTTTTGTGTATTGGGATGCTGAATTTGTTTATAATTCAAAAATGGACAATTGGTAAAAAAAATCGTTAAGCATAGCTACCCACTTCTTAAACTTTTTTACCATAACTAAAGAAATTAAAAGAAATAAAAAGACAAAATACTTCATTTAACTATATATCATTAGCTCATGAAGTATCATAACACCATAAAGTTCTTATAAAAAAATAGCGACCAGGATAAACCTGGCCGCTATAATCATTGTGTGCATAAGTAGATGCATTTATCTTAATAACCGCTGTTCTGCTTTAAAACGCCTTTAGAAAGATCCAGCTGATCTTGCGGGATTGGCATTAAATACAATTTATCAGTCCAGGTTCTAACCTGGATAGGTTTAACGGCATCGCTGATACTAAAAATAGATTTCATTACCTGTGGCGCAATTTTCCATCTTCTGATGTCCATATAACGCTGTCCTTCTATAGCAAGTTCTATACGTCTTTCGTTTCTGATCAATTCTCTTAAGGTTGCTTGAGTAGCATATTTAGTCCGGTCTACCACCGGCATACCAACACGGTTTCTGATCTGGTCTAAAGCATCGTATACACTTGCATCAGGACCGGTCAATTCGTTTTTGGCTTCGGCATAGGTTAATAAAACTTCGGCATAACGGATCAGGATGTTGTTGGCGTGGTTTTCCATCTGATCACGGTAGATTTTCGGATCTACCATTTTACGCACGCTATAACCTGTTAGTGAGGTATTACCTGCACCTTCGGTCCATTTAAAGGTATAACCATCTTCAATAGCATTCCAGGGGTTTCCATCAAATAAAATACTGGCATAAAAACGAGGGTCCCTGTTTTTATACTCGTTTTTAAATGCCGGATCTTTGGCTTTATACCATGCAGCGCGTTGTGCTGGTGTAGGCGGCGTAATTAAATCGCCGGTTTTATAACTTGGATAGCTGTTTACCAGCTCTTGTGTTGGCGCAATAGAGCCCCAGCCCGCTAAATCGGCAGAAGGCAACAGGGTATTTAAAGAATTAGGATCCTGTTGAGGAATACGCTGTCTGTCTAAAATCACTTCTACGTTTCCTTCATTGGCCTGTTGAAACAAAGCTTCGTAACTACGCAAACCTAAACGGAACTTTTTCTCGTCATCGGCATTTGCAAAATCTACCCATACACTGTAATTATCTTTAGCACTTAGAGCATCTTCGGAGGTTACTTTAAACAAGCTGTAACCCAAGGTCATTACCTGGCTTGCTGCATCGGCAGCCTGTTGCCACTGGCCATCGTATAAGTATGCACGTGCTTTTAAAGCGAGTGCTGCTCCTTTGGTAATGCGTCCCTTCTCATTTGGTTTACCTCCGGCATAACTTTGCGGTAAGATTTTAGCAATAGCATCTAATTCATCTACTACAAATTTTAATACTTCTGCTTTTGGTGTTCTTGGTATATTTTCTTTGCCAAGCTCAACCGTTTTTGTCGATAATGGCACATCACCAAATTTACAAATCAGCCAGAAGTAGGCATTTGCCCTGATAAAACGAACTTCGGCTTTATAGCGATCCAGCAAAGCCTTATCAATAGCAGTTACCTTATCTGCATTATCTAAAAAATAATTGGCGCGGCCAATTGCGGTAAAATCCCAGCCTGCATTTAAAGCAGCGTTTATATTCCCTGATGATACATCTGTTGCCGAACTTTCCCACGGATATTGTGCGTGTGCATTATCTGCAGCCGCATCGTCGTACACCATGTCATCGCCAGGCAACTGGTTGTATACACCATTTACGGCCAGGTAAACATCATTTGCGTTTTTCCAGAAAGTAGCTTCCGATACCTGATTTAATGGCGGCCTTTCTAAAAAATCTTTTTTACAAGAAACCAAGACAGTTGATAACAATATGCTTGTAACTATATATATCTTTTTCATTTTTCTATTCATTTTATAATCCTGCACTTAAACCAAACGACCATGTTTTAATCCCGGGATAACCTCCGCGGCCTGAAGCAGATTCGGGATCATAATCGCCCAAACGTTTATCGGCCATAATGGTGAAAGGATTATTGGCTGTTCCGTAAATTCTCAGTTTAGACAAACCAATTTTTTTCACAGCATTTTGAGGTAAGGTATACCCCAGAGTAATGCCCCTTACCCTGAAGTAAGAACCGCTAAACAGGTAAAATGACGAAAGCTGATTGATATTATGACCCGCATCAGCAGTTAACAATGTCCTCGGGAAATCTGCATTTGGATCAGGGTTTTCTTTTGTCCAGCGGTTTAACAACTGCACTTTGGCATTTGCACCGTTAAAAAAAGGTGTCGAAGCTTCTTGCCCCAAAAAGGTTTTTACTTTAGCTACGCCATAAGTAAGGACATTAAAATCAAAACCTTTGTACGATGCGCTTAGGTTAAAACCATAGTTTACAAAAGGTACGTCGTTGCCAATAATGGTACGGTCGGCTGCGTTAATCACATTATCGCCATTTATATCCCTGTATTTAATATCTCCGGCTCTGGTACGGGCATCCTGGAAAGCGTGTGAAGCAACCTCTTCATTACTAACAAAAAGACCATCAGCAATATAACCGTAAAAAGATCCGAGCGATTCACCAACTCTTTGAATATATTGGCCATCAAATCGATCATTGTTATTATCACCAATCTTGGTGATTTTACTTTTAATTAATGATAAGTTACCACCTACGCTAAAAGTGAAATCTTTACCAATGCGGTTATTATGGGTAACAGCCAGCTCAAACCCTGTATTACGCGTACTTGCTGCATTGGTAAAAGGTACCGTTAGTGGATAAGTTGCCAACGCAGCATTACGCAATAACAGATCTTTGGTATCCTTAATATAATAATCTGCAGTAATGTCTAATTTACCTTTAAACAAGGTAATATCTGCTCCGAAATCGGTCATATACACTTTTTCCCAGGTAGTGGTTGGCCATGATCCGTCTGCCTGCCAGATTCCGTCTTGTGCGGTACCTTCAAAACTATATTGAAAGCCTGAGTTTAACCGGTTAAAATAGTTACCAACAGCAACCACATCCTGGTTCCCCAATGAACCATAAGAACCACGAAGTTTTAAATTATCAACCCAGTTGATGTTTTTCATGAAATCTTCTTTTGAAACCACCCAGCCTGCAGAAAACGATGGAAAAAAGGCTCTGCGTACATCTTCACGGAAGCGCGAAGAATAATCGATACGGGCATTTACCTCTAACAGGTATTTATCTTCAAAAGCATAGTTAAAACGGCCGAACATCGATCGCATGGCCCATTCTTCGGCTGCTGTTCTGTTGGCTAAACCAAAAACACCACCAATAATATCGTCGCCGTTGTTATCTGATAATATATCTTCTCCGTTACCAGAACCATTAATGATGGTACTTAAATCGTTATTAGGGAAGTTTCTTCTGCCCAGAAATGCACTTCTAAGCACATTGCTTTCTTGCGATGCACCTACAGTTAGCTTGCCATAATGTTTACCAAAAGTACGTTCATAATCTGCAGTAGCTTGCACCAGCAATTCTTTTCTTTTAGACCAATACTCTCTTAAATCGTTCTGTGTTCCTTGTCCGGCAGGCAGTGGAATAGGGTTACCCGTTAAGAAATTATTGATCGGAGTCATGGTATTGTTAAAGGCCGTGCTGTTATTGTTGGTAAATTTTAACGAAACCAATCCATTAATAGACAGACCTTTTAATGGCGTTAAAGTAGCGTTGGCAGCAGTTTGGAGCAAATTATTACGGTTGCTGCCTTTTGATGATTCGGCGATCATGCGGGCCTGGTTACGGTATGGAAGTGAGCTGCTGGCTACTGTTCCGTTGTTCACCGACCCCCACTGGCCATTACTCTGGCGAAAAACAGTGGTTGGCAAAGAACGGTTTAACTCCGTCCAAGATAAGTTACCCAAACGATCAAAAGCCTGGTTAATGAAAGAGATATTGGTACCGATTTTTAAAATATTCTCTACTACTTTGGTTTCGGTATTTAGTTTTGCACTAAAACGATCCTGGTCTTTATTAGGAATTAATGACTCCTGCGTTAAATAATTTAAGCCTAAATAAGTACTGGTGGTTTTACCAGGTGCATTGATATTTAAATTCACATCGCCTTGCGGTGCACTCGATCTTAAAACCTCTTTATACCAGTCGGTATTTGGATATAAATCAGGTTGAGAACCATTTCTGTATAATTCTATTTGAGCTGGAGTATACATAGGGCTACGGCCCACGTTGGTTAAGGCTTCGTTATAAAGCGTAGTATAATCAACCGATCCCAAATATTTAGCAATACGGGTTGGCGACTGCCAGCCATAATTGGCATTTAACTCAATACTTACTTTTTCTCCACCGCCTCTTTTGGTGGTAACCATAATTACACCGTTAGCTGCTCTCGAGCCATATAAAGCTGCAGAAGATGCATCTTTTAACACAGACATGCCCGAAATATCATTTGGATTTAGTGTGGCAAACTCCTGCGAGCTGGCCGGAATACCATCAATAATATAAAGTGGAGTGCCTGCACCTGCCAAACTGCTTCTGCCCCTGATATTAACAGCAGTACCTCCGGTAGCACTTGCACTTACATCGCCAGGGCGTTGCAAAATGGTTAAACCCGGAGAAATACCCTGCAAGGCATTTTGTATTGAGGTTACAGGCCGCTCTTTTAATTGTTTAGGTGTAATGGTGGCGATGGCTCCGGTTAAACTCGATTTTTTTTGTGTACCATAAGCGACCACTACTACCTCATTTAAATCGTTGCTTTGCGGCACCAAAGTAACTTTTACGGTAGCCGATGCTTTTATTTCTTTGGTTTGATAACCTAAATAAGAGATCACCAAAATGGCATCATCGGCCACACCCGTTAGTTTAAAGTTTCCACTTTCATCACTCATGGTGCCCTGCTCTTTGCCTTTTATTTTGATACTGGCACCGGGTATACCTTTACCAATTTCGTCTACAATCGTACCAATCACATCAATAATTTTGTTTAAGGGCGCCCCTTGTGCCAGCTTATTTGCAGCAGCAATATTTAAAGGCCGTTCTTTAACCACAATGGTATTGGCCTGTATAGAATAAGTTAAGGGCTGATTTTTGAAGCACTGATCCAAGGCTTCGGTTAAAGGCATATCTTTTATATCAATGCTCACCATATTTGCCTTTTTTAAATCGCTCTGGATAAAAAACACATTATAGCCGCTTTGATTTTTTATTGCTTTAAGCACTTTTTGTAACGATGCATTTCTTTCGTTAAGTGTAATGTTCTTTTGTGCAAAACTGCCCGCATTAACATGTAAAAAGGCTACAAAAAGCAATAAGATGGTTAGCTTCATAGATAACAGAATTTTATTCTTTATACGGCTTGAACCGTATAAATTAAAATCGTAAATTTTCATACATTTGTTAGGTTTTAGGTTGAGTTAAATGCCTATAGCAGTTGCTATTACATTTACAATGTTTTAACTATTTGGTTATTGTTGGAACAATTTTAATCTAAAGCTTTAAACGGGTTTCGATTGCAGTCGAAATCCGTTCTTCAGATTAAAATTTAATATGTTATTTTAAAATTTTAATCCTCCTTCCTTCTATCTTAAATTTAAACTTATCAGTAGATTCTAATATTTTTAAGGTTTCCTGCAGGTTGTTGTGTTTTGAAAAAGATCCGCCGAAGTAAATCCCATCAAAATCGCCAACATACTCTATATCAACATCGTACCACCTGGCTAATTTTTGCATTGCTTCTTTAATTCCTTCATTATTGAACACAAAGAAGCCATTTTTCCAGGCGATATATTCTTCAACATCAACATTACTTACTTTGAACTCCTTATCGTGGAAAACAGCCTGCTGTCCGGGTTTTAACAAACCTGTAGCCAGCGGACTAAAGTTTTTAACGGCTACCCCGCCTTCTACCAGGGTTGTTTTAATCTCATCATCATCAGCATAGGCACTTACATTAAAATGGGTACCCAAAACACTTATTTCCTGTTTTGATGTTTTAAGTTTGAAAGGCTTGTTTTTATTCCTGGCTACTTCGAAATAACCTTCACCGGTAAGTTCTACCATTCTATATTTGCCTGTAAAAGCAGTAGGATATTTTAATGATGACATGGCGTTTAACCAAACTTTGGTTCCATCGGGTAATGTAACCTGATACTGGCCACCGGCTGGTGTACTGATGGTGTTAAAACCTGGCTTAGCCTGTGCTGAATTATTTTCCAAAATGGTATAAACCAATTGCCCGTCGGCAGTTTTGGTAATTTGAATTCCCTCCTGCCTGGATATTGTACCATTTAGCGCCTGATCTAAATTAATTTTAGTTCCGTCGGCAAGTGTTAAAAAGGCTTTGTTTCCTCCGGGTTTGATTAAACCAGCTAATTTGGTTGTCTTTTTTACGTTGGTACGTTCATTTATAATAAACAAACCTAAGCCCAAAACAATAATTAATGAGGCGGCTACAGCTAAGCGATAAAAATACCTGTTTTGACGTTTCTTCTCGTGCTGCCCTATTTCCTGGTTAATCCTGTTAAAAATCTTTTTGCCCGTTTCTGCATGCTCTTCCCCATCTATCTGTTTTTCGCCCTCCAGAAGATTTTGATCCAACTGATCATTGTACCAGGATTCTAATTTAAGGCGTTCTTCCCCACTGGCAGTACCGGCTATGTATTTTTCTGTTAAACTTGTTAATTCTGCTTTTTTCAATTGCTCGTGGTTTGGTGTATGTACCCAAAACGAGAAGTATCCCCCAAAAGAATTTTAATTATTTTTATAAACAACTATTTAACAGCTAATTATATTTAATGAAATTTAAAAAAATTACCATATCAGTCATTGAAGGAAGTTTAAGACTACCCTAAATGAACTTATATGCCTTAAATGGGTGAAATACCTTTCGATATCTGATAACCATATAAGCCACTAAAGAAAATATAAGATTACCTTAAATGAAATTATATGCCTTAAATGGTGAAATACCTTTCGCCCTCTGATAACCATATAAGGTCATTAAAGAAAATATAAGATTACCTTAAACGAACTTATATGCCTTAAATGGTAAAATACCTTTCGTCGTCTTATCACCATGTAAGCCACTAAAAAATATAAGACTACCTTAAATGAACTTATATGCCTTAAATGGTGAAATATCTTTCACCATCTTATCACCATGTAAGCCACTAAAAAAATATAAGACTACCCTAAAGTGAACTTATTTGCCTTAAATGGGTGAAATACCTTTCGATATCTGATAACCATATAAGCCACTAAAGAAAATGTAAAACTCCTTAAATGAACTTATACGACTTATGGTGAAATACCTTTCGCCATCTTATCACCATATAAGTCACTAAAGAATATATAAGACTACCTTAAATGAACTTATATGCCTTAAATGGTAAATACCTTTCGCCATCTTATCACCATGTAAGCCACTAAAGAAAATATAAGATTAGCTTAAATGAACTTATATGCCTTAAATGGTGAAATACCTTTCGATATCTTATCACCATATAAGTCACTAAAGAAATATAAGACTACCTTAAAATGAACTTATTTGCCTTAAATGGTGAAATACCTTTCACTATCTTATAACCATATAAGCCACTAAAGAAAATATAAGATTATGCCTTAAATGGTGAAATACCTTCACCTACCCCAGATACCACCAAGCAACAATATGGCCCAAAATAAGAATTCGCCCATTTCGGTACGAAGGAGGCGTAATGCAATGGTAATCTGGTTTTCTACCGTTTTTGGAGAAAGATTTAACCGGTTAGCAATTTCTTTTACACTAAGGTGCTCTTTTCGGCTCAGGATAAAAATTTCTTTACATTTTTGAGGCAACAACTCAATACTCTCATCCAGGCGTTGTGCAATTTCTTTTTCGGTAAAGGCATTTTCGGCATTATGTGCACTCACCAAAAGATCGGTATCATGAAGTAAATCGGTGCGTAATTTACCATCTCTAATGGCTTTAAAAACCTGAAAACGAACAGCAGTAAACAGATAATTATTCAGATTATCGACCGAAGTATGCTCGCGTTTTAACCAAAGACTCACAAATATCTCCTGTATAATATCTTCAGCGGCCTCCCGATTACGTAAAATATGATAGGCTGATAAATATAACCTGCTCCAGTACCTGTTGTAAATTTTTTCGAACGCAGACCGATCATTACTTTGCATATCGGCAACAAGCAAACTATCAGGCCATAGTTGTAAATTATCAGGTTTCATTAGTTTAGTATAAAGAATATCTTTGCAATACTAAGCAAAAAAATAACGGCTCAATTTACATATTTTTTACAAAGTAGCATAAATGTTGCATTGTTTGCGAGGCAAGTAAACTGAGTTAACAATTAACCGGCATTACAGCGGATAAGCCGTCTCACTTTTTGGCTCTGATAGTACAAAGTAGCTTTGAACGGTTGTAATATTGGGCAGTGTGGCCAGCTTATTCCGTAAAAATTCATGATAGGCATCCATATCTTTAGTAGCAATACGCAAGATAAAATCGTGTGCCCCGGTCATTTGAAGACACTCCATTACTTCTGCAAATTTGGAAACTTCGGTTTCGAATTCGATCAGGGTTTTAGCCGTATGTTCTTTCAGCAAAACATGTGAGAACGCAATCAGATTGCTGTTGATTTTTTTGCGATCAAGGATTGCCACAATTCTTTTAATATAACCTTGCTCCTTTAACCTCCTTATACGCTCGTGTATGGTTGCTATCGATTTATGCAGCTTTAATGCTACTTCTTTATGGGTAAGAGCGGCATCATGCTGCAGTAATTTCAATATTTCGATGTCAACCTGGTCTAAATCTCCTTGTATCATACGCTTAACGGATTGAAAAAAAATATAAAGGGCATTAAAAAACCCGACACAAACTGAAATAAAAATTAATAATCACTCAAAAAAACAGAAAATTTATGTAAAAAACGACTTGTATTGACATAAAAAATAATATTACGGAGTTTTACCGAAATTTTAATCAATCAAAACAGCTCTCCCTGATTTAATTTAAAAACATCCATGAGAACGTTAACAGCTAATGAAATGACTTCGGCTAAAAATGGAAAATTTGAACATTTATCGCTTCTGGTTGGCAATACGCCCATGCTGGAACTGACCTATACCTACCAGGGAACTATGGGTAAAATCTATGTTAAATGTGAGCATTATAACCTAACCGGCAGCATTAAAGACCGGATGGCACTTTACACTTTGAAAAAAGCTTATACCGAAGGTAAAATCAAAGCCGGAGACCGTATAGTTGAGGCCACGAGCGGCAACACAGGGATTGCATTTGCAGCAATAGGCAAGGCACTAGGTCACCCGGTTACCATTATTATGCCCAACTGGTTGAGTAAAGAGCGCATGGATATTATTAAAAGTTTAGGCGCCGAAATTATTCTCGTGAGCAAAGAAGAAGGCGGTTTTATCGGTAGCATTAAACTTGCAGAAAAAATGGCTGCAAACAGTAATGATATCTTTTTACCAAAACAGTTCGAAAATATTGCCAATCCGGAAGCACATGAATATACTACGGGCAGGGAAATCTGGGGACAATTGCAATTGAAAAACCTATCGCCTGATGCTTTTGTAGCAGGAGTAGGTACCGGGGGAACCATCATGGGCGTAGGTAATTTTTTAAGAAAGCAAAATGCCAGCATTAAAATACACCCGCTTGAGCCTGCAGAATCGCCAACATTAACTACGGGTTATAAAGTAGGCAGTCATAGAATCCAGGGCATTTCTGATGAGTTTATTCCCGAGATCGTTAAACTGAGCGAACTGGATGAAGTGGTACAGGTAAACGATGGCGATGCTATACTTATGGCTCAAAAACTAGCTGAGAAATTAGGTTTAGCGGTTGGCATATCTTCAGGTGCCAATGTAATAGGCGCCATCAAACAACAGCAAAAAATGGGAACTGAGAGCTGTGTGGTAACCATCTTTTCTGACAGCAATAAAAAATACTTAAGTACCGATTTAATGAAGCAGGAACCAGTTAAAGCAGGATACATTACCCCTGAAGTAGATTTTCTGGATTACCAGGCCTTTAGCAGATTAAATTAATCAACATAACCAATAAACCACAACATGAAAAAAAACATCTTTTTGTTCTGTGCCGTATGCCTGACCAGCCTTAGTGCATACAGCCAGATTTTAAAGCCTGTAACCTGGAGTTATGCGGCAAAAAAAACCGGTCCAAATACCGCTACCGTTTTCATCAAAGCCACTGTAGATCAAGGCTGGCACCTCTATTCGCAATTTGTTAAGGATGGAGGCCCTGTTAAAACAACCTTTACTTTCCCTGCATCTGCTGCTTATACCCTGGTTGGGAAAACAACCGAACCAAAAGCGATAACCAAATTCGAATCTACTTTTAAAATGGATGTAAGCTACTTTGAAAAGTCGGTAGTATTTCAACAGAAAGTGATGCTGAAAGGCAAAACCGCAACCGTTAAGGGCAGTGTAGAATTTATGGTTTGCGATGATAAGCAATGTTTGCCACCAGAGCAGGTCGACTTTAGCATTCCTGTAAAATAATAGCGTAACCAAGCATATGATATCCTTAAAAAAAATCTGCTTCGGTTTGTTGTTCTGTGGTGCCATATCCTTAAATGGATATGCACAGGACAGCGCTGGCACGGACGACCTTACGTTTACAGAGATTAAGCCTGAAACGGCTGACAGTGCAATTAAAACAACTGATACGGTTACCAAAGTATCAGCCGCAGTGCCTGCCACCGTTAAACAAGCTGTTGCGCCATTAAAAGAAGAGCACAAAACCTTGTGGGGGATTTTTATTGCGGGCTTTGTTGGCGGTTTAGCCGCCTTATTGATGCCCTGCATCTTCCCCATGCTGCCCCTTACGGTAAGTTTTTTCACTAAAGGATCTGAAAAAGGAAAGGCCTTCAGGCGGGCAGCCTTATATGGTTTTTTCATTATCCTCATTTATGTGGTACTTGGGCTTCTGGTTACCGTAATTTTTGGTGCCGATGCCTTAAACAACCTATCTACCAATGGCATATTCAATTTCTTTTTCTTCCTATTGCTTGTTGCTTTTGCAGCTTCGTTTTTAGGTGCTTTCGAAATTACACTGCCCTCTTCGTGGGTAAATAAAATGGACGCTAATTCTGACAAAGGTGGCACAGCAGGATTATTTTTTATGGCCGGTACACTGGCATTGGTATCCTTCTCCTGCACCGGCCCCATTATAGGCACCCTATTGGTACAGGCGGCTACAACGGGTGCTTTACTAGGACCCGCAACAGGTATGTTTGGCTTCTCTTTAGCACTGGCCATTCCTTTTGCACTATTTGCATTATTTCCTTCTGCAATGAATAAGCTGCCTAAATCTGGTGGTTGGCTAAATAGCGTTAAGGTTGTGCTCGGCTTTCTGGAACTTGCTTTTGCACTTAAATTCTTAAGCAATGTAGATCTGGCCTACCATTGGGAATGGTTTGACCGGGAGATATTCTTAAGTCTGTGGATTGTTATTTTCGGGATGATGGGCATTTATCTTTTGGGTAAGCTAAAGTTTTCGCACGATAGTCCGCTGGCATTTATCTCAGTACCTAGGCTTTTTCTTGCTACCGTAGTACTGGCCTTTACCATTTACCTGATCCCGGGTATGTGGGGCGCACCATTGAAGAGCATCTCTGCTTTTCTTCCGCCGCAGGAAACCCAGGATTTCGATCTGTATACTGCCAATTTATTGGCCGGAAAACAGGCTGCAACAAATGATGGTCCACATAAATACGCTGATAAATTTCATGCACCATTAAAACTGAATGTCTATTTCGATTATGATGAAGGCTTGGCCGCAGCGAAAAAGATGAACAAACCTGTAATGATCGATTTTACCGGTCATGCCTGCGTAAACTGCCGAAAAATGGAAGCCAATGTCTGGCCAGACAAAGACGTATATAAAATGATCAGTAACGATTATGTATTGATCCAGTTATATGTGGATGATAAAACAGCACTGGCTCCGGCTGATGTAACCGTTACACCCGAAGGGAAGAAACTCAGCACCATTGGCAAAAAATGGAGCGATCTGCAAGCCAGGAAATTCCAGTCCAATTCGCAACCTTTTTATGTACTGCTCGATCCAAAAACAGAAGCACTATTGGCACCACCACAAGGCGCCGATTATGAAATAGCCAATTACAAAAAATTCTTAACAAGTGGTTTAAACGCTTTCCACTAATGGATAGACTTAAAAGCGTTAGTTTTAGTTAATGATGTAAGGACAGTACCGGATGGTCTGTCCTTTTTTTCTTTTGGACTGAGGCTATTATATCCCTTCATTTAAAATCTGCAAGCCAGGAATTCAGATGTCAGGTTGCTCAAGCTTGATCGGAAATCTTAACCAGCAGCATTGAGATGCCATAACAACGTGAAAATGGCTGTTCATTATTTAAATTAGTTTAGGATAGCCTGCCGAATATCATTTTTTTTCATTTATTTTAAATGCAGGCTCATACACTACGTTCAGGCAGACATTAAAAACATACCATATGAACATCTTAAAAAACGCTTACCTTTTTCTTTGCTTATCTGTTTTTACCTATACTGCAAAGGCTCAGTCAAAAGCCAATATTGAGGTTAATTTCGACAAGAATATAGCGCCCATGAAACCAATATGGGCATGGTTTGGTTATGATGAACCAAATTATACCTATATGAAAGACGGCCAGAAACTGCTCACGGAAATTTCAAAATTAAGTCCGGTTCCGGTATATGTGCGTGCACATAATCTGCTCACCTCCGGAGATGGTACTCCTGCTTTAAAATGGGGTTCGACCAACGCCTACACCGAAGATGCACAGGGTAACCCGGTTTATAACTGGACGATTGTTGACCAGATTTTCGATACTTATATAAAAAGAGGCATGAAACCTTTAGCGCAAATTGGTTTTATGCCCGAGGCATTATCTACCAAACCTTTTCCTTACCAGCATAAATGGAAACCGGGTGCACGCTACGATGAAATTTTAACCGGGTGGGCCTACCCGCCAAAAGATTATAAAAAGTGGGGCAATTTGGTATATGAGTGGGTTAAACATTGTGTAGAACGTTATGGCAAGGCTGAGGTAGAAAGCTGGTACTGGGAAGTATGGAATGAGCCCGATGGTGCTTATTGGAAAGGTACTCAGGCCGAATTCTTTAAGCTATACGACTATGCTGCCGACGGGCTAAAAAGGGCCTTACCCTCTGCTAAAATTGGTGGTGCCAACATAACTGGTGGAGGCACCAGGTATTTAGATGCTTTTATTAAACATTGTTTAACAGATACCAATTATGTAACCGGCAAAATCGGTTCACCTTTAGATGCAGTTCTGTTCCATGCTAAAGGGTCGCCAAGGGTGGTTAACGGTACCGTGGTGATGAATGTAAGGGCACAGCTCCGCAATATTGATGGCAATTATAAAATCATCAGTAAATACCCTCAGCTCAAAAACATCCCTGTCATTATCGGCGAATCAGATCCCGAAGGTTGTGCCGCCTGTGGCATGAGTACCAATCCCGAAAATGCTTACCGCAACGGCACCATGTATTCAAGTTATACCGCAGCTTCATTTGCCCGCCTTTACGAACTTACCAATAAATATAATATCAACCTGTTAGGGGCAGTTACCTGGTCGTTCGAATTCGAAAATCAGCCCTGGTTTGCCGGCTTTCGCGATTTAGCCACCAATGGTGTAAATAAACCTGTTTTAAATGTATTCAGGATGTTTGGCCTGATGAAAGGAAACCGGGTTGAAGCGGTAAGCAACCGCATGTACAATTTAAATTCTATTTTGGATTCGAGCATCAGAAAACCGCAGACAGATATTGGGGTTCTAGCCACTAAAGCTGATAAAACGGCGGCTGTTATGTTGTGGAATTACCACGATGAAGATAAAACGGGTTCGAAAGATCTTGTTTCCATCTTGTTAAATAAGCTACCTGCAAAAACAGTAAGCATAAGCGAATACCGTATTGATACTGAAAACAGCAATTCTTATACGGAATGGAAAAAAATGGGTTCGCCACAAAACCCGGATACAAAACAGATTGCAGCATTAGAAAAATCTGGCCAGCTTAAAATGGTTGGCAAACCCAAAAGATTCAACACTGCAAGCGGTGCTTTTGAAATGGAATTAGCCAGACAGGGGGTTGCTTTGTTGAAGTTGGATTGGTAGCATTTTGTTTTTTTTTTGCCACGGAAACACGAAAGCACGGAAATAAACAATCGTTTTCAGGTGATCCGTGTGAGGCACCAACCGATAGGATCAGATTTTATGGTACATGAAGACACAAACCATGACAATGAAGAATACTTTTATCATTTTCAGAGCGCAGGGCCTGAGATAAACACTAAGTTTCTTCCCGTTTTTCGCTTATACGCTTCGCTGCCTCATGCCTCGTTGCTGCAGGGTAACGCTGCAACCGGGGCTAGGTGGCCACAGCAGTATTTCATTTTGGGGGTTGTAAAGAGCAGAAACCTTTGTTCCTAAACCCGATTGCAGCGAACACGAAGTGTAACGGAGTAAAGCGTAAAGCGGGACTGCAAACCGCCAAGAACTACTGAATGCTCATTTCCTAATTCTATTTCGGCCGGTGAGACACTAACCGATAGGATAATCAAACTCAGTTTATAGAAAGATCGTCATTGCGAGGAGGAACGACAGCTTGTCCCGACCTTCGGGGAAGCAATCTTTCATGCTGGCAATCCTGGTCTAGTACTATGCGTCTCACCAACCACTTTTAGTTTCATCAAAATTAAGGTTTAATTACCAAAGGGGCCCCATTTACCATTACCTTCTCGATTTTAATATCCTGGTACCTGTTTTTCAAAAATGGCGTTTTAGCTGTCACTTCTAGATCTTTAAAAAGAAAGCCTGATACCTTATCTTCTGGATTCCCATCCATTTCGCCAAATTTTGTTGCTTCTACTTTAATGTTGACCATCTTAATATTCCTGATCGTACCAGATGGCTTTGCATTGCTGCCTCCAAGGTCGAAAAATTGCCTCCAGGGATTTATGTCGATAATAGCACCGCATTTCCCGCTAATGTTTTCTACCGTAATATTTTCGTAAAGCTGCTCCGTATCTCCACGCATTTTCATCCTTAAAATAGGGCAGTCATTATCTACCTTACAGTTCCGCATGGTAATATTACGTGCGTGAATACATTCGCTTCCCATGGTTAAAGCAGCATGCGTTTCGCCAATGGTACAATTTTCAATTAAAATATCTTCAACAGGCCCATTTTCCGGTAGCTTCTGCGCATCAGGTCCTTTACCTCCTTTAATGCAAATGGCATCGTCATTTACTGAGATGAAACAGTTTCTGATGGTTACTTTTTTACAAAAATCGATGTCTATACCATCCGTGCTGGGTGCTTTTACAGGCCTAAATGGCGAACGGATATCGCAATCCTCAATTAATACATCATTGGATTGGTACAGATGGGTTGTCCAGAATCCGGCATTACGCAATTTTACGCCCTTAATGCTCACATTGTTGCATCCCCAGATAAAAAGTAACCGCGGACGGCTCACCTCAAGGTTTGTAGATTGCCTTCCTAATTTTTTAAGTGAATCGCGATGGGCCCAAAATGTTTTCCAGAATTTAAGCCCATTTCCGTCAATGGCACCTGGACCAGAAATACTAAAACCGTCTACTTTTGTTGCATTAATTAAAGCTGCGAAATATCTTAAGCTCCTCCCTTCCATACGCGATGGGATAAAGGGATAGTCTTTTATGTTATCAGATCCTTTAAGCACAGCGCCTTCTTGCAGCAATAATTTCGTTTTAGACTTAAAAAAGAGCGCTCCGGTTAGGTAAACACCTTTTGGGATTACAATGGTTCCTCCTCCATGTTTATAAGCCCGATCTATCACACTTTGAATGGTTTTGGTGTTGAGTTTGGTACTATCGGCACTTACACCAAATTTTGTGATGAGATAATCCTGAGCCATGGTATTTATACCAATGGCGGTAAACAAAGTGAATATAATGAGTTTTTTCATGATAAAATGTTGCATAATTTAATGCTTATAATTTGTGCAAAGTTTTAAGATTGCACTTATATGGAAATGCGCTTAATGTTATTTTACAACCTAAGTTACCTGAGATCAGCTAAGTCTATTCACCATATTGGTCAAAACTTTAAATTCCCACCTCCCTGTGATTAACAATTTGCGTCTAAGATGTCCTCAGGTGGCTAAGGTGGTAATAAAAAAATGCTACTAACCAAAGCCTTATTCCAATTTAGTTAAAAGCCGTAATGCTTACCGGGCCGATTAAACCCGAAGGCATTACATTCCAGCCCGAAGCATCAAAATCTTTATAATTAATATTAACGAAATTGATTTCATGGTAATTCCGCCACGGGATTTTTTTGATATCCATATCGCGTATACGGTTAGCCATCAAATTAACCACTTCAATTTTTATCGTATTATTTCCTGCTTTTAAGTATTTGCCAACACGAGTCTGAAAAGGGATGCTCCATAAAATGCCAACTTCCTGACCATTGATCCATACACGTGCACTTTCATCTACCTGATTTAAGTTTAAAACATATTCTTTGGCAGTTTTTGAGTCCAGGTTAAAGCTTGAAGTATAAACGCCGGTACCGGAAAAGGCCTGTAGTTTAGGATCGGCCAAAGTCGTCCAGCTTGCCAGTTTAGCTAAATGCTGACCTGCAGGCAATTCAGGTCCGCCCTCTGTAAAATGCAGATTCCAGGCCTGGTTAAGGTTAATCGAACTGGCCGCTTTGTTTAAATAAACCCAGGGCGTTTTGGCTGTTCCACTCGGTTCAACCTTTAAAAACAAGCTCTCTCCCGATTTAAGCTGAACGCGAACCTTTTTATCGCGTATTGCAGCTACGCCTACTTCCGAGCTTTGTGGATCCATAATCAAAACCTGCCCATCTTCATTTAATGAAAGTCCGGTATCAATATCTTCGGTGGTATGGTTAACCAGATAATAGTATTTACCGGTAGCTGTTTTCCTTCTGATAAACTGAAGGCCTGTATCAGTTAAGGTTTCTCTATTAATTCCTATCGAATTTAATGCTTTTTGTACATCATCAGCAAGCAGGATGAGCCCTGTACCTATCTTAAATTGTTTAATGCCATCAGACCCACCTTTAAAAATCAACGTGGCCAAAGTAGCTTTTAGCCGTGCCCTCCGGGCTTCCAGGTTACTTAAACCCGGAACATCCTGGGGTAATGCCTGGAAAATGATTTTTGCTCCGTTACCGGCTAATTTTACTATCTGATCCAGTGTTTCCGGACTCATCATTTCGCACTGCGGGACGATGAGTACCTGATAGGGTGCAGCTGCTACGCTGGTACTGATCAGTGCATGGTTAACCGTCGACTGTTTCAATAACCGGTCGGATGCAAAATCAAAGGAATAACCCGATTTAGAAAGCTCCCTTGATAATTTATAAAATGCGGTTGGATGCAGCCACTCATCAACATCGTGTACTTTTAAGGGCATATCCAAACCTTTTGCCTTGTTCCACACATCATATATTGGCCAATAAATCAAAAGTTCATTATCAGGCTTTCCAGATTGAAGAATAGACTGGCAACGCGCTATATAATTATTTAAGCCTTTTACATGTGGCCATAAGCTGTTGTTTGGGTTCATTTCTACCGAAGCATAAAACAGCCATCCCGGCCAAGGCACATTTGTTGGCGAATTGGTGGTGCCATGATAAAAAATGTGGTTTATTCCTGCTAAAAACAATTGCTCTGCTTCCGGTTTACATTGTGAAAAGGATGTTTTAAAATGTTCGGTTAACCAGGTAAATGTTTCAGAAGAAGCCAGTTTTTTGCCACCTGTATGTGCTGCAGAAGAGGCGAATTTACACATCACAGGATCGGGATCTACATTGCGGATATCGGCTGCATCGCGTCTAAGTCCCGGGATTGGGAAATAACTCGAACCAAAAGTTTCGGTTTCTGGAATATCTACAGTGCCATAAAGATCGAGCAGGTTGCCTGGAGAACCGTGTGACTGGTTTTTAGTAACAGCGTTGAGATGATGCGCCCAATTGGTCCAGTTTTGCGTAAAATTATGGAGCAAAAGCTCATCCATGGTTTCACGATAGTCGGATTTTAAACGGGCTATATTTTCGCTTGTAGAATCTTTGCTGGTTAATTCTCTGATATGCGCTGCCAGATCATAACCCCTGTTTTTCTTAAATTCCTGCAAAAAAGTAGGCGTCCAGGTGGCACTATAAACTTCGTAACTATCGTTAAAAAATGCCCGAAGGCCCTGAGGTTTGTCACCAAAAGCATCCGAGAATCTTTTCAGGTAAACATCAACTGCATTCTTATCGAGGTGATCTAAAGTAAAACCCTCCCCTCCGGGTGCTGCGCGTTTAACCATTTGCCTTGTTTTACCTGCAAAAGTTGCATAAATATCCCAGCTGCCACTGCCGGGCGACCAATTTAATGATCCGTCAGTCTGAACTTTTGAAAACAGATCAAGTACCTCACCATTGGTACCATAAGCGGTTAAAGCCTGTAACTGTGCAAAATCCTGTTTGGCTTCCTTAACCTTAATGGTTTCGTTTAACTTTTCTCCAGCTTTAAGTTTATATTGCTGGATAATCAATTTAGTGGCCGCATTTTCGGGTTTAATCTGCGGGCCGCCAAAAGGCCAGCCTGTACCGGTATTCATATCGACTCCCAAGCCTAAAGTATTGGCTTTATTTACCGTATAATGCAACATATTCATCCACTCTGGCGATAAAAACTGTAAGTATTGCTTTTCAAAACCCTTGGCACCATAAATGGGGGTAATTTCTACCCCACCAAGACCGGCATCGGAATATTTCTTTAAAACTAAATTCAGATTCTGTTCGTCTACGGCATTTCCCATCCACCACCAGCGTGTCCAGGGTTTCATTTGCTTTTCAATAATGGGCCAGCTGCCTGTATTTTTTACAGGCTTTTGTGCTTTAGCCAGGCTGAAAGTTAATGTGCTTAACAGCAGAACAGAACAGAATCGTTGTAAGTGCATAGGTTTAATCTAAATGGAATACCATTTCTAAAGGGAATGTTTTTGGAGAATTATCGGCATTGGTTTCCATAATATCGGCCATATAAGCCCACCATTCCTGTACAATCGGGGTGCTGCCCAAATCCTGAGAGGAGCTTCCATTTTGTTGCTGCACAGCGAAAAGTATGTTGGTTTCTTCATCTAAAAAAATAGAATAATCGCTGATCCCATTTTCTTTTAACAAGGCGGATAGTGTTGGCCAGATCTCATCATGGCGCTTTTTATATTCTGCTTTGAAGCCGGGCTTAAGTTTCATCTTAAATGCAATTTTCATGTTATGAATTTATTATTTTAGTTGTTTTAGCTATTCTTATTGTCATTCTGAACGGATTGAAGAATCTTTCTCTTTCTATGGCCAGTGTCCCTATTGAACGTTTGTAATCAAATCATTCAATTTCAATCTGTGAAGACACAGACCCAGGGCTTAAAATATCGTCATTGCGAGAAGGAACGACGAAGCAATCTATTCTGCCAGCGATCCTTGCTGTAAAGATTGCTTCGCCGGCTGAAAAAGCCTTCTCGCAATGACGATTCTTGCAATCGCTGTGGTTCGTGTCATCGCAAACCACCCGTCAATTCACTACAAAATTCAAATCGGCACCATGATCGCCGGCAGATTTAATCCAAAGTAGCTTATTTTTTATATCATAATGCCAACCTTCGGTTTTATCTAATTGATCTGCTGTATTTAAACTTTTTAATTTAACACCATTTTCTGAAACAACATTAGGAGCGGCCTTTCCTGTCCAATGTATTTTAGCCAGGTATTTATGCTTAGCGGGTTTAAAATTACCTGTAGGTTTAGCCACTTTAAGCGTTAAACCCGATACTGTCAGTGAAGAAGTGATCCTGGTTAATGCAAAGTTTCCGGTTTTATATGCCGTGCTTAAATTATCGTCTTCATACATATCATAACTGGATGTCCCGTAAGGAAAAATGTCCAATGTAA
Source organism: Sphingobacteriaceae bacterium (assembly GCA_017745075.1). Taxonomy (GTDB): domain Bacteria; phylum Bacteroidota; class Bacteroidia; order Sphingobacteriales; family Sphingobacteriaceae; genus Pedobacter. The sequence continues at coordinate 776,363 of JAGIAD010000001.1, forward strand.
TCACATCAACAGGTTTTTCGCCACTATAGGTCATTTCCGGCTGCATCGGAATAATGCCTCCTGCCTTAACAAATAAGGGAATGGTATCTAAAGGTGCCACCACATGGTGATAACTTTTACCTTCGTACTTTTGGTTTGTCCAATAATTAAACCAGGTACCTTCCGGCAGGTAAACCGACCGTGTAATGGCACCTTTGGTGGTAACGGGCGCAACCATTAAATGATCTCCAAATAGGTACTGATCGCCAATTTCGTATACATTTTCATCGTCCTGGTAATTAAGTACCAAAGCCCTCATTATCGGCAAACCGGTTTCGTACTGCTGATGCATGCTGGTGTAGAGGTAAGGAAATAAACGATAGCGTAGCAGATCGTATTTTTTGAAATTGCGCAAAGCATCTTCACCATACCTCCAGGGTTCTTTATAACCGGGGTGATCCATCCCAAACACAAGGGCAACCGGACTGAACATCCCAAACTGCACCCAGCGGATATACAATTCCGGGTCGGCCTGATGTTCGAAACCACCCATACAATGTGCCCAGGAACCTACACCTGAAATGCCCACATTTAACCCCGCCTTGATTACCGGAGCGAAATACTGCCATTCACTTGGCCAGTCGCCGGCAAAAATATAGGGATAACGTTGGATGCCTGCATACCCTTCGCGGGTTTGATTTAATCCCCTGAAGCCGTTAAACTTTTCGAATTCCAGAAAGGGTGCCCTGGCGTAAGCAATTGGGAAAAGATTGTGTAAACGTTCGGCATCTTTTCCAGTCGGACCAACTTTATCACTCTCATTGGCTAAAGATCCGAATGCACTGCCCTCGTCTGTTTTTAAGAATTTTGCTCCCAATTTTGCTACCCGCATTACGCCATTGTCCCACCACCACTGTGTAGCCTTTTCGTCGAAAAAATTAACAAACTCGCCGGGTTTGCCATTTTCGGGATAGGTATAACCTTTTTCCCTTGCCTGGTCTAATAAATTCAATTTCTTAGCATTATCAAACCGCGGACGAAGATGCAGGCCAACCATTTTATAATTCATCGCGTAAAGGCTATCGAACATCGATTTTGGATCTTTAAAGGTTTCTCTCCACTCGAAAGAGGTTGCGCCTTTACCTCCATTTTCGCCAAATAATCGCCAGGTAGAATCCAGCCAAAGCAGATCAACAGGGATGCCCAGTGATCTATATTTTTTTGCCAGTTCAACCACATAATGATCTGAAGTTTGCGCCTCATGCCCCCAGGTACCACCGCTATATGTACCGGCATGCAAACCTAAAGCAAACTGTGGTAACATGGGCGTTTTACCGGTAATGCTGGTATAATGATCTAAAATAGCCGGAAAAGTTGGTCCGTACATGAAATAGTAGTCCAACTCCCCATCAGAGGCTTTAAAACTGTACTGATCTTTTTTAGAAGCGCCCATATCCCATTCTGTGGCAAAGGAATTATGCAGGAAAATTCCATAACCTTTTGTACTCATAAAAAATGGAACCGGACAATAATTGGCTTCTAATATATTATAAGCGCCAATGGCATGCGGCAAACCTTTACCACGGCCTACATTTAAAGTTACTTTTTTAAAACGGCGGTCCATAAAATCCATACGTTCTCCGAAACCAAAGAAATGCTCATTGGCCTGCAGGTTTTTAGTTACCCCTACCTGGGTATTTTCCTTAACTATGGCACCATTTACTTCACTGCTCAGCAATTTGCCCTTGGCATCAAAAACATCAATCTTAAAAGGAGCTTTGTACAGTTTTATGGTTAATTTGGTGGTTGTGAGCAAGAAATGATCTTTTTTATCCAAAACTTTAACTGCAACATCGGCCCAGTTGTAATTAATTACCATGAGGTTTTCGTTGGCTTCGAATTTTCCGTTCCAGCTGCTTCTGATCCTGATGATTTCTGGTGTGCAGAATTCTAATTTTACCGCTCCTCTTGAGGTTAGAAATGAAATGGTATTCCCCGTTTTTTTAAAAGTGGATTTATAATCGCCAATGCTTTGTGCCCTGGCAACGGCAAGTATAAAAATTAAGGATAGGGCAAAAGCTAAAAGTTTCTTCATCATAATTATTGTATTTCCAACTGGTTAATTACTAAGCCCGGATCGAGCATATAAATTTTCACAGTCGATTTACCTGTTTTATTAATCTCGTGTTTGGTTATACCTGAAGCGTAACCCTGTAGTACATTCTGTTTCCAGGTATTATTTTCTGAAGCCGGAGAAATGTTAATTATCTGCGGCCAATCATTATTTACCGAAATAGCATAGCGTACTTTAATACCATTATTAACGCCTTGCGTAGGCAAGCATTTCACTTCGATCTGGTGCTCGCCCTGAGTTTTAAAATCAATGTGATAAACGGTAAAAGCAGCATTTTGGAGTGCTGTTTCGTCAATTGATTTAAAAGTAAATGGATAAATAGAAATACCATAGCCACCTAAACCCAACCCACTAAAGGTTTGTAATGTTAATCCTTTGGGAGCTGATTTTTCTGCATATTTAGCAGCTTGAACGATGATTTTACTTTCAGTTTTTGCTACTGTACCTAACGGCTCCACGACTACAGAATCGGCCACTTTTGGCATTTTAAACACGGCCAGATCGCGTGGTTTCCAGCTCATCATTCCATTCCATTTTCCACTTGCAATTTCTTCATTATATTTTTTGGTAATCAACTGGATTTGATCAAAAGCTGCTCTCGATTTTTTTGAATAAGTTAAAGCCGATTGATCTCCATTTGCAGCTAAAATCAAACTTTTCTTTGCATATAAAATCTTTTGGTTCATCAGCATGGCGCCTTCAACAGGATACAAAATCAATTCAAAATAAGCATCTTTTAACCGAGCAGGAATTTGATCATTTAAATTTTTAGCCTGCTCATAAATCTTTTGATAGGCAGCCAAGCGTTCTTCGGCCTCTACATTCTTAAAATTAACACTGGCCATATGCTCGGGCTTGGCTGACTGAGCCAGGCGATAATAAACGGCTTTTATTTCGGCAATTGGTTTTGCAAACTCAGCGCCAAAAGTCTCAGCAGCCCAGCTTTCGGTATATTGATCTGCGTTTTCCGGCTTCCACTGGTTTACATTCCAAGCCAGGTCCATTGCAAATTGTGTTTCCATCTCAGCAGGTTTAATATCACCCACATTTATGACCCAAAGTCGATCGGCATTGTACTGATAAGCTTTAGTTAACTCATACGAAATCAAAGATGGAGAAATAGAAGAAAGCCAGAGGTAATCATGCGGAGCACCCCAATAAGAAATATGATAATATACGCCGCTTCCCCCGGATCGTTTTTGTTCTTCAGCATTAGAAAGCTGGCGGATATAACCATGGTTATCGTCGGCCCAAACAATGGTTACATCATCAGGAAGTTTCAAGCCTGCCTGATATAATGATAAAACCTCTTTGTAAGGGCAAAAAATCTGTGGAATCGAGTTTACAGGTTTAGTAATATTCTTGCTTAAGATTGTCCTTTGATCAGTTATGATTTCTTCTAACAACTTTACTTTTGCATTTTTATCTTTGGGGCCAGGCATGCTACCATCGTGAATACCGCGCATCCCAACAGTATAAACCGATTCGTAATTTTTAGCTTGCTTAACTCGATCGGTCCAATAATATGCAATTTCATTTTTATTCAGATCGTAACGCCATTCTCCCGGTTTTTTACCGTATTCATGCTCAAAATTCTCCGTCCATTCAAAAACATTATTTCTGAGCATGGGTTCGCAATGGCTGGAGCCTAAAATAATGGCATATTTACCGGCCAATACCGGATTATCGGCATAATGGTAAAATGCCTTAGTGGAAGGATGCATACCCGGCCAGATATAATTGGCTTTTAAGCGCAGCAGCAGTTCGAATATTTTGGCATAAGTTTTCGGGCCAATATCTTTTACATCAGTATCCATCATTTTTGCGGCCCAGGGCTGAATACCCCAATCTTCATCATTGATAAAAATACCACGGTATTTAACCGATGGTGATTCTACCAAAGGCTGACCGGCTTTAATGTATAAGGATTTTTTTGTTGCAGGTTTCACATCAGCCCACCAATAAAGCGGAGATACGCCAAGCATCCGCGAAAGCTGAAAAACACCATAAGCTGTTCCCCGCCTATCGCTACCGACAATAACTAAAGCTCTTTTTACACCTTTTACAGGATTTTCGATTACTGAAACAGAAAAAGTTTCCCATTTGCCAGATAAAGTACCACGGTCGATTTTCCCTGCCCTGGCCAATTGATCGATATAAAACGATTGTCCAAGTGTACCGATAATGATCGGGTAAGCACTTAAAGCAGGGTTATTTTTAAAAACTGGAGCAGTAATACTTGTTAACAAATGGATATCATCTTTAAATGCTTCAGCAGCAATCTTCACTACTTCAGCATCTTTTTCGTCGAAATATATAGGTGATGCTTTTCCTTCATCAACAATTGGGAAAAATGAAACACTGTTAATTTCAGAAACAGCAATGCCTGCCCTTTGCGCCATATTTTGTCTGGGCAACAAGAACATTAATACCATTAAGCCAGCTAGATTTCTGAAATTCATTAAATTACTTTTTAAGTTTATAAACCTCGGTTCCTGCCAATAGGAAGCAACCCAGTCCATAATCCTCAAAATCAGGCACACTGGTATAACTCACTGGTTGTCCGTCTTTCGGCTCTTTACCTGTTCCCTGCATAAAACCGATAAACCCATTTTTTTGAACGGCATCTTTTGTCATGGCATTCCATGCTTTGGTAATAATGGGCAGATATGTAGCCTTATCTAAAATACCCTGATTTACCCCCCAGGCCATACCATAAACAAACAAGGCAGTACCCGATGTCTCCTTACCGCCATAATGTGTAGCATCGTGTAAACTCACATTCCAAAAACCATCTGTTCGCTGAACAGGAACCAATGCCTTGATCATTTCCTGATAGGTTTTTAAATATTCATTTCGGTGGACTTCATTTTCAGGGATAATTTCCAATACACGTACCAGGGCAGCCACAACCCATCCATTCCCCCTTGCCCAGTAACAATCTTCGCCATTGGGCTCTTTATAAGGCGGTACAAAGTCTTTATCACGCCACCACAAACCGTCTTTTGCGTTGTACAAGCCACCACCTTCAATGTTTTTGGTATGCATATACATTTTGTACATGTAATTATAATAAGTGGTATCGTTGTACAATTTACCCAACCTGGCAAAAACGGGCATACCCATTTGTATGGCATCGATCCAGGTCCAATCATTTACCTTACCCGATTTAATGACTAAATCAATAGAGGCTTTAATATCTCTAATACGCTCGGGTTGCTTATCAAGCAGGTAAAGATCAATGTAAGTCTGCCCACAAGCCTGGTCATCAGCATTTTTTGTAGTAATGCCATTCCTTAAGCCCCAGTTATGTTTTTCGCCCCATTGAACGGCGTAATCGTAATATGCCTTTTCAGGATCAATTTTATAAAGATTCATTAACCCTTCGTAGTAAACGGCCCTTGTCCAGATGTTGCTTGGCCTTTCCTTATTGGTTATAATCGATTTTCCCGCATCAGGCCATTTATTCATGAAATAAGCATTGGTTAATTTTAATACTTTTAAAACCTCCTTTTTATTCGGGATTTTCTGTGCCAAAACTAGCTGAACAGATATACATAATAGTATAAAGGTGGTAAATATAAATTTCTTCATGGTAATCGCTTATCTTGATTAATTGGTTTTTGATTTTGGTTTCAGCTCATCCGGACTATCTTTGGTAAAGGTATCGAATTGAATTTTCGATGGACTTTCGAAAATATCTTTTACGGTGTTAAAAGCTACTTCATATTTTGGATTAAACTGGTCAGACATCATATACTGCTGCAAACTAAAATAAAGTTGTTGCGCTGCAGGCATGTCTTTTAAATCGGGTGAGAGATTGGCGCTCGAAACAATCAACTTTCCTTTACCTACTTTCGCCTCAAAAACCAATGCCAAACGGCGGTTCAGAAACCAGGTATCGATTGGTTGAATAATGGGTTTAAATCCTGACGGAAAATCTTCGAGGTTCATTACCTGCGATTTGTTTACAATTTCCCACCATTGCATATCGCTGTAATAATCAGTAGGAAAATTTTTAAATGCGGCATGTTTCGGATTGCATAAAATCCCTAAGGTATGCGGCGGGCGCATTTTAAACCACGAGGTATTCCAAAAAACAGGAAGAAAGGTTTGTACCACTTCCTTACCTTTTACCACCTTGCCAGATGCGTTGAGAAAAACATTACCCCCATCGGCCAAAACAGACTGGGCCTTATCATCTAAACTGGTACAGTAATATATATTGCTTTTAACCTGTGGCAGTTGTGCAGGGTAAACCCAGAAATTCCAATCATTGGCAAACTCAGTTCCATCAATAGTAATCTCTAATTTCAGCTTTGTGGCTTTGGCGATGTTGTTTAAAGGAAATTTAATCTCTCCGATGCCAATACAATTGGTAACCGCTATGGTTTTAGGTTTGAAACTGCCACTCGCTATATTTGCACCGCTTTCATCTTTGAGTGCCCAGGAGAGTTTTGCATTTTCAATCGGCGCTTTGCCAAAATGCGCCACTTCTACTGCAGCCTCAAGGGTTTCGTTATTGGTAAATACAAATTTCGAAACTTTTAAAAGAGGCACGGTGCTGTTAGAAAAGCGTTTGAATTCTTTAGCGGTGATATAACCTTTTTCATCCCAGAAGGCATCTAAAACACCAACAAGCGCCGTTCCTTGCCCGGGGTAATCATTTAGCGACAATAATTGATAGCCATTATAGTTAGGTGTACGTAGTGCCTTTTCGATTTCATTTTTATAACAAAGGGCCTGCAATTTGCCCGAAGCCATTAAAAAATCATGTCCCTGATCGGCCATATCGTGGTCTTTAAGGTCTTCCTGGAACATCTCGAAGTTTTTTGCACGATAAACCCCTGTGTATTTTTTAATTTCATCAAAATTAGGGAAGACACAATACTGCCCCATTTCGTGCGCCACAAAAGGTACCGTAAACTGTTCAATTTGTTTGGCATAGGTAGAAATACTCTCCGGCTTTTTACCCCAGTCAAGTCCCCTGGCACCTGCGCGTACCATAAATTCGTTGTTTGGAATAACCGGCCAGCTGCCACCAACAGAGGCACCGGTGTATAGTCTTCTCGAATCTTTTGCCTTCCAATAATTGTTAAATTTGGTAAGGTATTCTACCTGCCTGCCACGTGGTTCGTTACCATAAGCCATCATACAAAAGGATGCATAATTGCCATAGTTTTTGGCCATGCGGTTGGTTTCGTCGTAAATAAACTGATCAATCGGTTTTCCATCCCCGATAGATGAACCGTGATTGGCCCAGCTTGGTCCTTCTGGCTGAAGGTAAAAGCCAACCTGATCTGCCGCAATAAATGCAGCTTCAGGTGGACAAAATGAATGAAAACGCATGTGATTTAAGCCATGGGCCTTCGAAATTTTAAAAATGCGTAACCATGCTTCAACATCCATTGATGGATAGCCAGTTAACGGAAATTCGCAATTATTAACCGTACCACGTAAAAAAACCGGACGCCCATTAATTTCAAAAGTTCGGCCTACAGCTTTAAATTCGCGCATACCGAACTGCACCTTTTTCTCGTCTTTTTGTCCATCTTTTGATAATAAAACAGCTGTTAAACGGTACAAAGCCGGGTCGAATTCATCCCAGGTGACAATTTTATCGCCCATTGGCAAGTCGATTTCCAAAACACCATTTCCATTTGTAATCTGGTAAGCCGCTGTTACCGGTTTAACCTGGAGTATATTTTTGGTGTTGAAAGTAGCAGCGCTGAGCGTAACTTTCCCGGTAGAGGATTGATCAGCACTGGCTTTAAGCTGAATTTTAACTTTAGCAGATTTATTTTTTAAATCTGGATAAACCTGGATATCTTCGAAATACACTGGCGAACCGGCCATCAGCTCCATTTTACCCACTACACCGTTCCAGTTTCCCTGGGTATGGTCGGTTAAACTATGCGAATCCTGCCCCACATTAATTGCTTTAATCCGATTATCAATCAATAAAGTAATGGTATGTTTTCCTGCCTTTAAATTTGCTGGCAGCTCGAAATTTTGCGCCACTACAAAGGTATACCGGGTTCCGATTTCGATATCATCTATCCAAACCCTTGTTTCTGAATGAGGATATTCTAAAGATAATACCAGCCTCTTACCCTTCCAATTGGCAGGGATTTCGATATCTTTCTGATACCATGCCGCCCCGGTATAATGTTTGGCAGGAGTTAGCCAGAAAGGTATTTTTAAGTTACCGGGCTTACGGTATTTTTCTAAACGGGGGTGAAAAAAGTATGAGCTATCATAAATACTTCCGGTCCATTTTGTTTTGAGGGTAATATCATCGCCTTTTAAATTTTCGGCCATCGAGCCCGGCAGATTAACAGATTCGGGAAGCACCGTTGAATACCATTTTCCCTTTATTCCTTCATCTTTTGCATCAATTTTGAAACGCCATTTGCCGGCAAGCGAGATGCTTTGGGCATGTGTTTCCATCATGCATAAAAAAATAAAAGCAATGCCCATCAGCACTTTGAAAACCCGTTTAACTTGTATCTGCATAAATTTGAGCGGTTTATTACCGTTTGTATTTGGTTAGGCGGTTAAAATAAGAGAATATTGGCAGTAAGGCATCCTGTAGTATCCTGCTTGGATTATTTTAGGTAGTTATTCAGTTTATTGTTTTTTAATTTCTTTAGGCCCTCTACAACTGCAGCTGCATTTAATTTTGCTCCCGCTTCGTTGGTATGGGTATGATCTTTCTCTGTAAAAAAAGTTTTCACCTCAGCAGCACTTAAAGCACCATATTTATCCTTAATGATTTGGTTCAATGGAATAAAATCTACTTTTTCGGCCTTTGCAACTTCTTCTGCCCAGCCGGCATAACTGTCGCTGGCTAAAACTAAGGCATCCTCTTTAACGGGATTACGTGGGACAGGTGAACATACAATGGCTGTAGCGCCTTTAGCCTTAATATCGCTGATGAATTTGCGCAGGTACCAGCCATAAGTATAAACCACTTCCTGCTTTTTTTTAATCGGGTTGTATATTTCCTTGCTTTCCGTTCCGATACCTTTTATGGTACCTCGGGCACGGGCAGTATCATCTAGTGGGCTACTGTCGTTATGGCCAAACTGCATCATCACGAAATCGCCTTTTTTTACTTTTGCCAAAACAGCATCCCACAGGCCATTCGTTTGGAAAGTACGACTGCTGGTACCGCCAAGGGCATCGTTTTCTACATTAATTTTTTCGCTGTTGAATAAATCACCAATGAAACTGCCCCAACCCCATAAAGCACCATCTCCTTTGCCTTTTCCGTTTTTAACGGTAGAATCGCCAATGAGGAATAATGTGGGTTTATCCTGCCTTTTAAAGATAACACAGGAAGAAAATATGATGAATGCACCAATTAGGGTTATGCTTAGGTATTTTTTAGTTGATTTCATTGTTATTATTCAAGTGATTACACAAATTATTGAATTACTACCTTCGGGATGATTACACAGATTTATATCATCTTTAGTCTTTCAGCTTTAGTCTTTCAGGTACATTTTCAAATTACAGCCTTGTAATGCTTTAATCCCTTCTGCTACCGATTGGGCATTGACTTTTGCACCTTCCAGATTGGTATGGGTATGGTCGCCGGGAAAATAGAGTTTTACTTTATCTGGCCCTAATGCATCATATTTATCAGCTGTAATTTTATTCAGATCTACAAAATAAGCATTTTCTTCTTTTGCAACTTCGGCGGCCCATTTTCCAAAATCGTTATTGGCCCGCACCACTTTACCATCTTTAAAAATGTTTCTTGGAATCATCGAAAGTACAATCGGTGTAGCGCCCTTTGCTTTGGTTTCGCGTACAAATTTGCGGATATACCAGCCATAGGTATGTACAGTTTCTACCTTTCCATCTGGCCAGGTTAATACTTTTGTTTCTTCTCCTGTTCCTTTTAAAACCCCTCTTCTACCGGCTTTTGTGGTATCGGGTACGCTACCGTCGTTATGTCCGAATTGCATGGTTACGAAATCGCCTGGTTTTAATGTCTCCAAAACCTTATCCCACCTGCCTTCTGATAAAAAGGTACGGGTACTTCTTCCAGCCATTGCATTGTTTTCGATGTGGATTTTAGCGGTATCGAAAAGGTCGGCTATGGGGGTGCCCCAGCCCCAGGTTTCTTTATTGGAATTGCGGACAGTAGAATCGCCAATGGTATGCAAAGCAGGTTTTTGTTGTGCAACAAAAGCAAGGGCAGCAACGCAAAGGATGACCAAGGCTGGTATAATGTTATATTTTTTATTCATCACGTATTTAAATTAGGAATGGTGCTTAATTATCAATGAGTCAGGTTATTTTTTGGGTTCTATAAGTACAATATTAGGTTTAGGCGCTTTCTTCATACCAAAACCGAAGTAGAAACCTGTATGCGGCGGTTGGTTGTAGCCATCGTTTTGCCAGGCAATGCTTAAACGGTATTGCGGGTCGTGCATTAAAGTATAATTGCGGTGTTCTGTAGGTATCGTGGTGGTATAAATGCGTAAGCTTTGGTTATCATACGATCTTAAGATCAGTTCTTCACGCCAATCGCCAAAAATATCGGCACTTAATGCCGGTGTAGATTTGGTTCCATTGTTAGAAACAGCCCCATCAGCCGTAAAAAGCCTGCCGCCATTGTATTTATCGATATGGTTTGCATCTAAAAGCTCTCTTGATAAATCGCCGTCCCAGTAAATTACAAAATTGGTCGATCTCGGCTGATCACCTATTCTATTGCCTTTAATATCGTACAAGCCATTCGAGCCCGACCACCACATCTGCGCACCATAACGTGTGTTATCAATATTATCGGCCACTCCCCTGCCCACATCCTCATCTAGCGATCCTTTCCATAATATTTCGCCGGTTTTGGCATCATAAACTGCCACACCAGGGCCTTTTGTACCTTCTTCTATCTCGTGTATGCCAAAAACTTCCAATCCAGGACGTTCGGGATCAAGATCTGAAACGTGAATAGCATCACCGTGCCTCAATCCTGTGGTATATAAGCCCTTTCCATTATCATCTACGCACATCGAACCGTAAATAATCTCATCCTTTCCATCGCCATCAACATCGGCTACGGTAAGATTATGGTTGCCTTGCCCCGAAAATGGATTTTTAGCATCTTTACTATCAAACACCCATCGGGAGGTTAATTTGCCATTGCGCCAGTCCCAGGCTGCCAAAACCGTTCTGCCATAATAACCTCTGCACATCACCACACTTGGATGGACGCCATCTAAATAAGCCACACAGGCATTAAACCGGTCTACACGGTTACCCGTATTATCGTTTTTGCCATTGCCACCTTTGCCACCCCAGGCACCAATATTGCCACGGGCGGGAATATAATCGGTAGTAGCCAGCGCCTCTCCTGTTTTACCGCTAAATACGGTCAAAAATTCAGGGCCATCTAATATTTTGCCATTAGGATTACGCCAATCTTTAGTAGCATCGCCAATTACTTTTCCTTTGCCGTCTACTGTTCCATCAGCCGTTTTACATACCATTTCGGCAATGCCATCGCCATCCAGGTCATACACCATAAATTGCGTGTAATGGGCGCCTTCCCGGATGTTTTTCCCTAAGTTAATTTCCCACAAAAAAGTTCCATCTAACTTATAAGCCTGAAAAATAGGTGGATCAGTAGGGCCATTTGATGAATTATCACGAGACCGCCCAGTCTGGTGCAATACAATTTCATATTCACCATCTCCGTCTAAATCGCCTACAGATGCATCATTGGGCGAATAACCTTCAGGGGTTTTCAGCGGAATGGTTAAATACTGCTGAACAGGCGCTTTGGCCATTAAGGTAAAAGCTTTGCTGGCTTCGAGCTCATGCCCTTTTAAAACAGGTTTTACAAAATAGCTGTTCGGAAGCTCGAATTTAACCCCCGCATCTACAAAATTGGTACTCTTGATGATAGGATCGTGATTGAGTTTAACCGCAGGGTTATTTCCTGTTTTGCGGTATAAGTTAAAAGCGATGTCATCGGCATCGGTACCCAACATCCGCCAGCCTACATAAACAGAATCATTATTCTGCCTTACCGCAATAACACCACGGTCGAGTTTTTCCATTTGGCGCTGTGCGAAAAGCGGTACAGTGCAACCTAAGATGATGAAGAATAAGCAAAATTTTATGGTTTTAATCCTCATGGCTGATGTACAAGCTTAATTAAAAAATATAATCCATTCATGGTTTATCAGCAGGTTATTGAACTTTATAGGTTGTTTTGGCCGATACAGCCACTCCTTTATCAGTAATTCCATCTGTTTTGATCAAAATATCGGCCCTGTTATCTCCGTTGAAATAAGTGATTGTTGCTTCGCCATTTTCGTTGGTTTTTACAGATGGCGACCAGAAAATGGTAGTACGTAAATCCTTATTTGGTGTTGCCGGATGGCTGTAATTTGGCGAATAAAAGGTCCTAGCGGCATAATAGCCATTTAAATTGAGGTTAAGCAAGTCTAAGTTTGGTCCGCGCAAAGCCTCGTCTTTCAAATTAAGGCTAATCAGGTACACATCTTTCCCGCTGCTGTTTAACAGGTGCTGGATTTTAACCTGATTGATCTGATCCATCGTTAAACTGTAATAATCTAAGCGCTGGGTAAAAAGCTCCTCCCTGTTATTTACTTTTATTACCGGCCTCACTTTTTTTCCATTGGCAATAAAAGTAACTCCCTCATTGCCCAATGTATCATTTTCTTCTGCCGGATAACTTCCCTTAGCCTTGGTTAACAGAAAATGTTCCAATCCTTTATACGAATAATCGGCGGCTGTAATGTTGAAAACCTGCTCGGGGTAACCAAATGAGGTAAGTACATCCTGAAATAAGTTTACCTTGTTGTTTTGGGCGGCTTTAATTTCGATGTCATTAAGACTAATCGAATCGCCAAACTTATAAGTGCGGTTATAATCCATCCGCTTTTTAATTTCTACGTTCAGGGTATTCGGAATTACAGATGATATTGTTTTTAGCGGGGCCAGATTTAAAGGTTTAACCAATGTATCGATCTGCAACCAGCCCCCTTTTTTACCCTTATCATCTTTTGAAGAAATTTTTACCATTTGATTGTCGTACCAGCTGAGTCCATCAAAAAAATACCGTCCATTCTGATCCGTTTTCGTCGTAAATATTTTATTCCCAGTAAAATTAGTACCAAACAGGGTAATATTCATATTCGGAATTGGTTTATCGGCCAGTTTTTCTCTCACCAATCCTTTTACTGTAATGCCTGGCTCAGGCAAATAGCTTATTTTAATTGCAGAATCGGCCAGTTTTTTCCAGATATAATCTCTCCAGCCCTGGGTAAGCAACAATAAGTCGAGCTGTTTTAATCGCGATGGATTTTTAACATCGAAATATTGTGCAGCATTTTTTATTTCTCCTTTTACTTCCGATTGCAGCATTAAGTAGGAAACAATATTATTTCCATCATCCGGAACAAGCCCGTCAACAGCAGCGAATGAAAATGCGGTTTTAACAGGTTTTCCAAGAGCATTGGTTGCCTTTACCTTAATCACGGCTTGTTCCCGCGGTTTATAAATGGGTTTCCCCGGAATAACCGTAAAATCGACTTGATTGTCGTCCTGTATAAATACCAGGCGTTCGCAATTTGGCCTGTTCGCGTCATCAAACAAGGTAATACTCGAAATACCTTTAGGAAAACCTTTGGTTGGGATAGATACTGAGGCAATAGCTTTACTCAATCTGATCGATCCGGTATAAATATTATCGCCCGCATGTTTAATCACCACCGAAATGTTTTTGTCTTTCAATTCGTTAAACATCGGTTCATTGGCGCTAATGGTTGCCTTAACCGTTACAGAATCGGTAGTAACATGTAATGACAATCCTTTTTTAAGGATTACAGGCAATTCAGACGAGAATTTTTCTTTGCCATAAAATCCTTCAACCTTATATTTTTCGCCGGTCCGGGGTGTAAAGGCAAAAATGCCCATGCCCGCTTCTGTACTTCGGAAAGTGGTTACGGTATCACCATGAGCCGAAATTACACTGCCTGTAGCTTTTACACCATTTCCGGCATCATCGTTGGTTTTAAAGGCGACAATACCGGTTAAGCCTTCAACCAAGGCTCCTCCCTCCGGAAAAAAGGCAATCGACTTTTTCGGGTTTGAAGCATGAGCCGTGCTACCTGTAAATAAAGCTGCATTTTCAATCCTGTTATTACTGATATAAACCCGTTTCAGAAACACAAAATCATCACCAAAGTTCCGCATCCAATTGGTATATGCCCGGATGCCGTACCAGCCCGAAGGGATGGAGTCTTTTAATTTAAAATCGCCCTTACCCAAACCGCCATCCAACCTGATCATTTTCCGGTCCAGTATTTCCGATTCAGGCGAAAGTAACTCTACATATAAATTATTGCTGGTTGAGGTTAAACTGCTGCTTTTTCCGTTTACCAGGTAAGCGCTAAACCAGATATCTTCGCCCGTACCATAATAACTTCGGTCTGCCTGCAAATATGATTTCTCGAAAAAAAGTTTAACCGTTTGTTTATCAGCACCAACAGATACAGTTTTTTGTTGTGCCCAGGCACAAAATACCACCAGGAAGTTTAAAAAGCTGAATAAAGTATATTTTTTAGAATTCATATGTATAGTTAACCATGTGCAACAGATATTTTCCGCATAAACTGCCCCACAAAAACATATTCAATATAAAAACATCGAAAAAAGATAGGCTCATTATGTGTAATTGGTTAGCAAATCTTAGCCCTAACATGGCGGTTAGGGTTAAATGATTTAAGTCGAATGTAAACAGTATATTTTTAACCTGCATCCTGTGGTATCCTGCTTTTTGATCATGAGAATAAATTACGCTTAAAAATTTTAAAGCCTTCATTAAAATTATCTCAAACTTCAAGTAAAATGTTACGTAACCAAGTTGTTATATCAGCCATTTTGTATGCTTTTAAACATTATTTAGCTGGCTATTTAATGCTAAAATTATAGAATTTACAGGCAAAATTAATATTAAGTAAAAAAATAAATGTTAAAACAACGTTTATTATTCTAAATATTTTACTTTTACGATAAGATTCTTCCAAATATTAAAACCGTATGAAATTGAGTAACCCTATAAAAAGTGTGTTTTCTGCATGTACAGTATATGCTGTAATTGCAATTGGATACACTCCAAAATTACAAGCACAAACTGCAAAAGTGATCAAAGTTAAAACAGACCAGGCCATAGCCAAGGTACAACCTAATATGTGGGGGGTCTTTTTTGAGGATATTAACTTTGGCGCAGATGGCGGTATTTATGCCGAACTGATTAAAAACCGTTCATTCGAATTTGCCAAACCATTAATGGGCTGGAGTATACAGCGCAAAAAACAACAGGAAGGCGAAATTCTGGTGGTAAACCGCAAAGAGGTAAATACGGCCAATCCCAGGTATTTACAGGTAAAAAAACAAACCGACGATTTTGAGCTCGTAAACGAAGGATTTAAAGGCATCGGTGTAAAAAAGGGCCTTCGTTACGATTTTTCATTGATGTACCGCCAGGCAGCTCCGGGTGTTAAATTGATACTGATGCTTAAAGATGAGAATAATAAAATTATCGGACAGGGAACTCTAACCCCTGATCAAACAGGCAGCGACTGGAAAAAACAATCGGCAAGTTTTACAGCCACCGAAACCAGCGCTAAAGCCAAGTTTTCCATTTTGTTTCAGGGCAATGGAAATATCGATGTTGATATGATTTCTTTATTCCCAGGCGATACCTGGAAAAACCGCCCACAAGGCTTAAGGGCAGATATGGTACAGCTGCTGGCTGATATGAAACCTGGCTTTATCCGTTTCCCTGGCGGTTGTATTGTAGAAGGAACCGATCTGGCCAATCGCTACCAATGGAAAAAAACCATAGGCCCGATCGAAGACAGACAGTTAATCGTGAACCGCTGGAACATGGAATTTGCTCACCGTGCAGCACCAGATTATTATCAAAGTTTCGGTTTAGGCTTTTTCGAATATTTTCAACTGGCAGAAGATATAGGCTCAGATGCCCTGCCGATCTTAAATTGCGGTATGGCTTGCCAGTACAACTCTGCCGAAGTAGCTTCACTTGATGAACTGGACCCTTATGTACAAGATGCTTTAGACTTAATCGAATTCGCCAATGGCGATGTAACCACCAAATGGGGCAAAATGCGCGCTGATTTAGGTCACCCTAAGCCCTTTAACCTAAAAATGATGGGCATAGGAAACGAAAACTGGGGGCCTCAATACCTGGAAAGAGTAGCTATTTTTACAAAAGCCATCAAAGCGAAATATCCCGATTTTAAATTGATCAACAGTTCTGGAACAGGTCCTGATGGCGACCGTTTCGACCTGCTAAACAATGCCTTAAGAAGCAACAACGCCGATTTTATAGACGAACATTATTACCGCCCGGCCGATTGGTTCTTAAAAAATGCTGGTCGTTATGACAGTTACCCACGCAATGGCTCGAAAGTTTTTGTAGGCGAATATGCTGTACATGCCAATAGTAATATTACCGGCAGCAATAGAAACAACTGGCAGAGCGCACTTGCCTCGGCTTCGTTAATGACCGGACTTGAGCGCAACGCCGATGTGGTTCAAATGGCTTCTTACGCTCCCCTTTTTGCCCATATAGATGCCTGGCAGTGGGCACCTGATATGATCTGGGTAGACAACCTAAAATCGTACGGTACGCCCGATTATTATGTGCAGAAGCTATTTTCTACCAATAAAGGAACCGATGTAGTTTCGATTACGCTTGATGAGAAAAATATCATCGGTCAGGATGGACTTTACGCTTCTGCTGTAACCGATCAGACCAAAAAAGAGCTCATCATTAAAATTGCGAACAACTCCGACCAGGCTCAAAACATTGATTTCGACATTGAAGGAAAAATGAAACTGAAAAATAAGGTGACCAATGAAGAGATAGCGAACAGTAACCTGAACCAGATCAATTCTTTCGATAACCCTGATGCGGTAAGCCCGAAAACAAGCACGTTTAACTTAAAAGGCAAAAAATTAAATATCGCGTTAAAGCCATACTCTTTTAACGTGATCAAAATACCATTTAACCAATAGACTTAACGAGATCACAATGAAAAAATTTTTCTTATCTGCAGCTTTATTCTGCAGCTCCATTTTTGTGCATGCACAAAATGAAACCCAGTTAACCATTAAACCTGCAGGCGACCAAGTGGTTAGCAGGCACATTTATGGTCATTTTTCCGAACATTTGGGCCGTTGTATTTACGATGGTTTTTGGGTGGATGAAAATTCGACCATTCCAAACAAAGGCCGGATCAGGTTAGATATTGTTGATGCCCTGAAGAAAATAAAGGTTCCCAACCTGCGTTGGCCTGGTGGCTGTTTTGCCGATGAGTACCACTGGCGTGATGGTATTGGACCAAGAAACCAACGCCCTAAAATGGTGAATACTAACTGGGGTGGCGTAACAGAAGACAATAGCTTTGGTACCCATGAGTTTTTAGACCTCTGCCAGATGATCAACTGCGAACCTTACATTGCAGGCAATGTGGGTAGCGGAACCGTTGAGGAGATGGCCAAATGGGTAGAATATCTGAATTTCGATGGCGTAAGTCCAATGACAGCCATCCGCAGCCAAAACGGAAGGGAAAAACCTTGGAAAGTTTCTTTCTGGGGCGTAGGTAACGAAAGCTGGGGCTGTGGCGGTAGTATGACGCCTGCTTACTATTCTGATTTATACCGCAGGTATGCTACTTATGCACGCAATTATCCGGGTGCACCGTTAAAGAAGATTGCCAGTGGCGCCAATTCAAGCGATTACAACTGGACTGAAACCTGCATGAAAAATATTGGTAACCAAATGTGGGGATTAACGCTGCATTACTATACCATTCCAACAGGAAACTGGGGCAAAAAAGGATCGGCGACCAAATTTGATGAAGCAGAATACTTTTCGACCATGAAAAACTGCTTGCAGATGGAAGAACTAGTAACCAAACACGCTGCAATAATGGACAAATACGATCCTAAAAAGAAAGTTGCTTTGGTGGTTGATGAATGGGGAATCTGGACAGATGTTGAACCTGGAACCAACCCTGGTTTCCTGTATCAGCAGAACAGTTTACGCGATGCTTTAATTGCCGGTACAACTTTAAATATCTTTAACAACCATTCTGACCGTGTAAAAATGGCCAATTTGGCACAAACCGTGAATGTTTTACAGGCATTAGTGCTAACCGAAAAAGATAAAATGGTGCTCACACCAACTTATCATGTTTTTGACCTGTACAAGGTGCATCAGGATGCCAAGTATTTACCAATTGCCTTTACCAGTCCTGAATATACAGTAGGCAGTCAAAAAATTCCGTCCTTAAATGTTTCTGCTTCCCAGGATTCAAGTGGTGCAGTACACATTTCGCTGGTTAATTTAGATCCGAATAAAAAAATTGCTTTAAGCACGATATTAGAAGGTTTAAAATGGAGCTCGGTTAGCGGACAGATATTAACCTCTGCAAAACTTACTGATGTAAATACATTTAACGATCCGAACAAGGTTCATAATGCAAAATTTACCGGTGCAAAAAAATCAGGAAACAGTCTGAAGGTAGAATTACCGGCACAATCGATTGTGGTTCTCGAATTAAAATAACTCCAAGATGAAATATAAAATCACAAGCATCATATTTTTTCTGCTTTCGGTTAATCAGATAGTAAAGGGCCAAACCAGATACGAAATTGCAAGTCCTGATAAAACACTTAGGGTTTCTGTTTTTCTTCAGGACAAATCGCTTTTTTATAGC
Organism: Sphingobacteriaceae bacterium; assembly: GCA_017745075.1. Taxonomy (GTDB): domain Bacteria; phylum Bacteroidota; class Bacteroidia; order Sphingobacteriales; family Sphingobacteriaceae; genus Pedobacter. The sequence continues at coordinate 795,275 of JAGIAD010000001.1, forward strand.
ATTAATAGAAATGCGACCCCGGTATTGTCTAATTCTTCACTCGGTTTAGTGCGTGAAGATGCCGACTTTTCTAAAAACCTGTCTATCCTATCGGTTTCCAGGAATGAACTCGTTAAAGACAACTACACTTTAAAGAATAGCAAAAGATTAAACAATCAATACCGGGCCAACAGGAGAATTCTCCACTTGCAAAATGCATCTTCCAAAAAAATCGATGTTATTTTTCAGGTTTCTGATGATGGTGTAGCTTTCCGTTATTACTTCCCTGATGGTGATAAACAGCTCAAAAAAATAACCGAAGAAAAAACGGCATTCCATTTCTTTGCAGCTACCAAAGCATGGATGCAGCCCATGGCGGTAGCCAAAACCGGCTTTGAAAGTACCAATCCTTCGTACGAAGAACATTACAAAAAAGAAATTAATGTAGGTACGCCTGCACCAACAGCTGCAGGTTGGGTATACCCGGCACTTTTTAATTATAAAGATACCTGGCTGCTTATTACCGAAGCAGGTTTAGACGGCAGTTATTGCGCCACCCGGTTAAAGCAAAATTCGCCCGATGGAAATTACCAGGTAGGTTTTCCTGATCCCAGAGAAGCTTTTACCAATCAGAATGTAAATCCAGAATCTACCCTGCCCTGGCATAGCCCATGGAGGGTGATTGCTATTGGCAGCCTTAAAAAAGTAACCGAATCTACTTTGGGTACAGATCTTGCCGATCCTGCAAAAGCAAATATCAACCCGGATTTATTCCCGCTTGGTAAAGCTTCATGGAGCTGGATCATGCTGAAAGACGATTCGATTGTCTATGATGTGCAGAAAAGATATATCGATTTCGCAGCTGATATGAAATGGGAATACTGCCTGATTGATGCCGATTGGGATACCAAAATAGGCTACGAAAAAATGAAAGAACTGGCCGATTACGCCAAATCAAAAAATGTAAGCCTGTTGCTCTGGTACAACTCTGCAGGAGACTGGAATACGGTAAAATACACGCCTAAAAATAAATTAACCACAAAAGAAAGTCGCCTGAAAGAATTTGCCTTACTTCAAAAAATGGGCATTAAAGGTGTAAAAATAGATTTTTTTGGGGGTGATGGTCAATCAATGATCCGTTATTACCTGGAGCTTTTTGAAGATGCGGCTAAATTTGGTTTAAGTGTAAACTGCCACGGTGCCACTTTACCAAGGGGATGGCAACGTACTTATCCGAACCTGCTTACCATGGAATCAATCAAAGGCATGGAATTTATCACATTTAGTCAATACGATGCCGACCAGGAGCCTACGCATGCCACAACCATCCCGTTTACGAGGAATATTTTCGATCCAATGGATTTTACGCCAATGAACCTCTCTAAAATTCCAAATATTAAGCGTAAAACAACAAGTGTATTTGAATTGGCCCTTCCAGTAATTTTTCACTCAGGCATTCAGCATCTGGCAGAATCTCCGGATGGAATGGCTACTGTTCCTGCTTACGTTAAATCGTTCCTGCAAAACTTTCCATCAGGCTGGGAAGATACCAGGCTGATTGATGGTTATCCGGGTAAATTTGTTGTGATGGCACGTAAGGCAGGCTCAAAGTGGTATATAGCAGGTATAAATGGAGAAGCCAGCGCTAAAAAAGTAAACTTTGACCTGGCTAAGTATAAAGGCAAAAAGGCTACGCTTATTACCGATGGAAACGAAGAATTATCGTTTACCCAAACAGAAGTAAGCCCTAATGCAGATTTTAATATCACCATGAAACCTTTTGGAGGTTTTGTAGTTGTTGTAGAATAAAATGATGAAAAGAGTAGTATATTTTTTCCCCTTACTGTTTATCTTTTATTTTAGCGTGCAGGCACAAAACCATAAAGACATTTATCTTTTTGCCTATTTTAAAGGGAATGGCGAAGATGGTTTGCATTTGGCCTACAGTACTGATGCCTATAATTGGACAACTCTTAAAAACGATCAGTCTTTTCTTACTCCTACCGTGAGCAAAGATAAACTGATGCGCGACCCCTGCATCATCCTCGGGGCTGACGGGTTATTTCATATGGTTTGGACAGTGAGCTGGAAAGATAAAGGAATAGGTTACGCCAGTTCAAAGGACCTGATTAACTGGAGCGAACAACAATTTCTGCCGGTAATGGCCAAAGAAGAAGGTGCGCGAAATACCTGGGCACCCGAAATTACTTATGACGGGCAGACCAAAACATACATGATTTACTGGGCAACTACCATTACAGGCAAATTTAACGAAACTGCGTCGAAAGCAGAAAGTGGCTATAACCACCGTATATATTATGTTACCACTAAAGATTTCAAAACCTTTTCTGAAACTAAACTGCTCTACGACCCGGGGTTTAATGTTATCGATGCCACCATCGTTAAAAATGGTAAACAGTTTATCATGTTTTTAAAGGATGAAACCCCTCAGCCTGCTCAAAAAAATATCAAAATAGCTTATGCAGATCAATTGACTGGCCCTTACAGTAAAGCCGGAAATCCAATTACCGGAAATTACTGGGCTGAAGGGCCAACAAGCTTAAAAATTGGTAATACCTGGATGGTGTATTTCGATAAGTACCGCGATCATCAATATGGGGCAATCCAATCTACTGATTTAAAAAGCTGGACTGATGTTTCTGATAAGATTTCTTTGCCAAAGGGCTTAAGACATGGCACCGTATTAACCATTAAAGAAAAAGAGCTGAAAACTTTATTGAAGCAATAATACACTCAAAATCAGCTCTATGCTCCTGCTTAATTTGTTTAAGCAGGAGCATTTTTTTTTGCATCGACTTTAATAATACTTTCTTTTAGATCCTGAAACAAGTTACCATTGACAGATCCTGTAAAAGAATCGTCCTTTCGACTGGAGCCTGCCGGTTTTTCACCGGTGGTGGAACGGAGAAATCTATAGAGACAGATTTAGCTTCGCTGAGCACTCCGTGGTTCTCGGCTACGTTGCACTCCGCTCAAAATGACGATCCTGGAGAGGGCAAAACATATCTCGTCATTGCTGAGAAGGAACGACAGCTTGTCCCGACCTTTTCGGGGAAGCAATCTTTCATGCCAGTAATTCTTGCTATAAGAGATTGCTTCACTCCTGCGCAAAACCCCTTCTTCAGTTCGCAATGACGAAATTAAGACCCAAAACTCACTTTAATTATGTAAATGACTTGATAAAGATCCTGAAACAAGTTCAGGATGACGATTCGCCTTAAATAACTTACTTCACCAACCTCACTTCATATATATTGGCTATAGCCGATCCCTGATCGGCAACAAATTTTACTTCTAAATCTGCTTTTAACAACTCTTTTGGGATTTGGTATTCCTGCGTATAAAAAACATTGCCCTTGCTCCCATCTAGCTTTACATTTTCAATTGTAACGCCATTGATCAGAATAGAGAAGTTTTTGTTCTTTTCCTGTCCAAAATAGGTTAAAACAAGCTTATTAGCAGATAGGTCTTTATTTTTAAGCACGTAACTAAACCACGCCTTACCATTTCTGAAATGTCTTTCCTGGTAAGTTCCGTTATCGGTCTGTTCACCTTTAAAATTGTGGTCAGATTCGGGCTGCTGTTCCCCTGTATTGATCAGATCGACCGTTCTCCGCTCCGTTTTCATCTTTTCTTCTTCAGCAAGTTTAATCGCCTTTGCCCGTTCAGGTAACGCCTCAGCGCTGCTGTAAGGAAAATATATTACATACCGTTTTTCGGCAAGGGTGTAAAAAGGAACCAGTTTTAAAGATTTGTATCTGGGCTGATAGATCGCATTTTGAGCATTGAACGTTAAGTTGTTTTTACCAGTCGGCGTAATTTCATTTGCCAGTGTATTTTTTGAGCCGGTAACCAATGGTGCATCAGTAATCGGTAATAAAGGTCCTGAAGCAATATGCCCCATCCTGCTGCCGTCAGCGGTTAAATTCGGCTGGTTTAAAGTATCCAGTTCAGCGGCAAGTACAATCGGGCCATGAAGGAAAGCTACCCAATCAGAGCCATCGGGCATAAACTCCGTAGTGGTATGCATCGGCAGAGAAATCTTAATAACATCACCTGTACTCCAGGTACGATCGATACTCGCGTAACCATTTGCCTCGCTTTTGGCAATTACCTTTTTCCCGTTTATCAGCACAGCCATTTTTCCCTGTTCTGCCCAGGCAGGCTGACGGAAATGTAAGGTAAAACTTTGTTTGTTTTTTAACTGAAGTTTAACCGTTGTATACTCTGCATCCGGGAAAAGAGTTTGCTGCGTAAGCTGGATACCTTTTTCTTTCCAGTTTAAGGTTGAAGGGATAAAAAGATTTACATATACATCATTCGCACGGTGTGCGTAAATCAGTTCCCCATATTTTCCATGGTTCTCCAATCCCGAGCCTACACAGCACCAGAAACTTTCCTGCGGACTTGAATAGGTACGGTAATGACCTGGCCGCATTGGTGTAAAATATACAAAACCACCTTCGGGCCTCTGAGAAGAAAGGATATGGTTATAAAGTGTACGCTCGTAATAATCGAGGTAGGTATTTGAAGGGGCAGCTAAAAACAACTGCTTAGTAAGCTTCAGCATGTTGTAAGAATTGCAGGTTTCTGGCCCTTCGCGCGATTCGGTCATTGAAGAAAAGTTATTGGCGGGATTAAAATGCTCTCTAACGCTATTTCCGCCAATGGCTACTGTTCTATGTTCTACTACTGTTTTCCAAAAGAAAGCAGCTGCATCTGCCCAGGCAGCATCTTTATCAAGTAAAGCAATCTGCTCGAAACCGATTACTTTAGGGATCTGTGTATTTGCATGCAAACCGTTAAGGGCATCTGTATTTTTTAATAGGGGATTAAGAATAGACTGATCTGAAAACCTTTTTGCCAGTTGAAGATACTTCGGGTTGCCTGTTATCGCATAAACATGGGCGAATGTTTCATTCAATCCACCATGTTCATTTTTCAATATATCCTGTATTTGCTGGTCGGATAAATTGGAAACCATATCTATACACCAGTCAGTCAGTTTAAGTAGCATCTGCTTTGCTTTTTCATTGCCGGCAACAGCATAAGCATCGTACAGCCCGGCATAAATTTTATGGATATTGTATAAGGGCACCCATTTTCCGTTCAGTGAAGCACCAGACGATTTTATATTTCCGGCTTTAATTTCTTTCCAGATTTGCTTACCACCTGGGACACCGCCTAAATAGCCATCACCGTTCTGGAACTGACATTTATCGAGTTCGGCAATCATATATTCCATGCGCTCCTTTACCTTTGCATCGCCAGTAGAAGCATACATTAAAGCCAGGGCCGATAAATAATGTCCGCCAACATGGCCATCTAAACCCGAGTTTTCCCAGTTTCCATAAGATGCAGCCTTGGGTTTTAACCCTGCTTCTCTTAAATATGGTGCCAAAAGCCTGTCCGGATCCAGCGACAACATATACTTTTTATCGGTTTCCAGGGCCCGTTTAAAGGGGCCATCGAGCAAACGGACTTCTTTTAAACTAAATGGCTGTAAAGCAGTTTGTCCGAAAACAGTTCCGCATAAAACGGTCATCAGAACAGTGGTAATTATTTTTTTCATTTTAAAAAGTTTCTTGGTAACAGGTATCATTTAATTTCCATCTGGTTTAACTACACTACTTTTCGGACTTTCAGGCCAATGCCAGTTTGCCGGGTTGTCTGGCTTCGCAGGGTTAAATTCAGGCAGATCATTTACCAGATACCGGGCAATTCCCAATTTCTGTTCTTTAATACCTAAAATAACGCATTGTGCAATTTCGTAGGCACCATAGGGATTAAAGTGTGTATTATCAGCTAAAGCTTTATCCTGGCCAGGGTAACTGTTGGCTGGATAATGGACAAAGGCTTTTTTCGATGTTTCTTCGCCCAGTGCATTAAATAAAATAGTGGTCATGGTGTTTAGGTCAATCAAAGCTACTTTTTCCTCATCGGCCACCTTACGGGCAGCATCCGGAAAATCGCCCAGGGAGTTTACAATTTTTCCATCAGAGCCGAAAGATCTCCGGCTGGTTGAGGTTAACACTACCGGGATCCCACCCTTTTTCTTCACTTCAGAAATAAATGTTTTTAATCTTTTTGTGTAAGATTTATAGGCACCATCATTAGGTCCCTGATCTTTCTGATCATTATGCCCAAATTCAATAAACAAATAATCGCCAGGTTTCATTATGCTTAAAATCTTGGTTAACCGCTTGCTCGACAAAAAAGAACCTAATGTTAAGCCAGACTCGGCATGATTGGCAATGGCTACTCCTGGTTTAAAAAAGCGGGGAATCATTTGCCCCCATGATGCCCAGGGCTCATCGTCCTGGTTCACTACTGTTGAATTTCCAGCCAGAAAAACAGTAACCTGGTCTTCTACTTTGCTAATTTCGAGTGCCTGCAATGCAGCCTGGCCATCAAATTCTAAAGTCAGCTTATCATCCCAATCGAGTTTATTGAGTTCGCGTAGTTTTAAAGAAACAAGCTCACCATTGGCAATATGCTTATCTTTAACATTTACAATAAAAGTTTTGGTGAGCGATTGTCCGGCGGCAGTTTTCACATTTTCGAGCATGAGCCTTCTCGATTCTGCCTTTATTGTACACAATGCAGCATTTTTCGGATCGCCCAGCCTAACCGTTATTTTATAGTTTCCTTCAGGAACCGCAACAGAAAAATAAAATGGCCGGGCACTTTTAACCAGGTTGGTGGTTAAAAAATTCTTGCTTCCACGGTCTACAGCTTCAACTTTCGAATCAAAATCAAAACCATAGCCTTTTTCTCTGGTGTAAACATCAGTTGGTAAAATTGGTGTATAACCCTTAGCAACCTTTCCGGTACCAAAATCAAATTTGTAATCGGTTTTTTCTTGCGCATGCAATAGATTGACCACTAAGCCCAGAAAAATGAATGGCTTGATAAATTGTTGAATGCTCATATTGTTAAGGTTTATTACGCAACCGGCCCGACGATTAAATCTATCTAAACGGTGCGCCATAAAATTTGGTCAAAAATAAACGTCTTAAAGACATTTATAAAACGAAGATATAAAACAATTACCAAAAAGGACAGGAATAAGCAGAATATCTAAAAATTTGATGTTTTTTAATTCAAACTGCATTTATGTCAAACACAAAAAACAACAAATATTTATTTTTTAATACTAATTAAACATACAAATATTTAGAATTTAAAATACTAATAAAAATGATGCTATTTTAAAGTAAAAAACATTGATGCGGTAAAATATCTGCCAATAGCAATATAAACAACATTTTATAACATAAAATCAACAAAAAATTAACATTTTTCGATGCGTAATCGAAAAATAAATAAATATAAATCATAATAAATCAATTAATTACGATAATAAATTCGTAAATTAACCCATTATTAATATTAACCCAATATATGGGGGCTTTTTTTGTATATGAATTCAAAATATCACATATAAAAAAACATAAATGATATTATTAATGAAGATTTTGTTCATAAAGTTCATTTTTAGATGATAGAATTTGCAGTTTTATAAACCCTTATTCAGTTCATTCATTTTTGATTTTTTAAAACAATCTGACTTAACTAATTCGTATATTAGTCTAATTAATAATACACACTAATTGCAGCATTAAAAAGCTGGCTTATTGCGTATTACGGCAGGCATAAAGAACCATTATGTTTTGCTTAGAAATCATCCACCAAACAGAAGAAGTAGAAAAAATCTAAAGCCATGGACAAACACGCTATTATTGGAACCACACCCTTCGAAATCCCTGACAGTAAATTGGTTTTAAATTTACAAAAAGCAGATTGCTTTCCTGTTCTCAGCCTTGGGCATCATTTAGCTGGTGCCAAAGACGCACTTCAATCCGTTTTAGCATCGGGGCTCAACGATTTCGGTGTAAGCATTAATTCGGCCGCACTAACCGATATTGATCTGCCTGCCGAGGTAAGCTTAATTATTATGCCTTACGATTTGGCATTGAATTCTAAAACAACTGCAAAGATCATCTACCAGGTTTTCGATCTCGATTCGGGCTTAGCTGCTCAAAAAAACGGCGCGGCCGGCATTATCGTAAAAGGTAATGAAGGTGCAGGCCGTGTAGCTTACGAATCTTCTTTTGTGCTTTTTCAACGCATCATTAAAGCCGTTAACATTCCGGTTTGGGTTCAGGGCGGCGTGGGTATACATACTGCTGCTGCTTTAATGGCCCAGGGCGCTGCCGGGATTATATTGGATAGTCAACTGGCTTTATTTCCCGAGTGTTCAGCTCCTGAAGATTTAAAAACAGTTTGTACTAAATTAAGTGGCACCGAAACCAAACTGATTGATAATTGCCGCGTATTAGCCCGCCCAAATTCTCCTGCGTTGGCAGAAGATGCAGATTATGCTGAACTTCAAAAATATTTTAATGGTTATGACCTGGAAAGCAGCTACCTCCCAATGGGGCAGGATATTGCCTTATCCATTGATCTGGTAAACAAATATAAAAAGCTCGACAAACTGGTTTTTGGAATTAAAGAGGCCATATACGGTCATTTAAAACAGGCCAAAGCCATTAATATAATTAAAGCAAAAAACCCGCTTGCACAAGAACTGAACATCACCTACCCTATCGCACAGGGTCCGATGACCAGGGTAAGCGATGTGGCTCCCTTCGCCAATGCCGTTTCTGAAGCCGGCGCCTTATCATTTATTGCCCTTTCCTTATTAAAAGGTACATCAGCAAAAAACCTGATCGAAGAAACCAAAAAACTGGCGGGCGAAAAAACCTGGGGTGTTGGCATTTTGGGTTTTGCCCCGCAGGAACTTAGGGATGAGCAACAGGAATATATTTTAGAAGCTAAACCTCCTGTTTTACTGATTGCAGGCGGAAGACCTTCGCAGGCTAAACCATTTGAAAAAGCAGGGATCAAAACCTTTCTGCATGTACCTTCTGCCTCTCTTTTAGATATGTTTTTAAAAGAAGGTGCTAAACGTTTTGTATTCGAAGGCCGCGAATGTGGCGGTCACGTTGGCCCACTATCCAGTATGGTATTATGGGAAAAACAGATCGAACGTTTGTTAAAAGAAGAAAATGCCGATCAGATCAGTGTTTTCTTTGCAGGTGGAATCCACGATGCTTTTTCAACCGCTTTTATTTCGGTAATGACCGCGCCCCTGGCTGCCAAGGGAATGAAAATTGGTGTACTAATGGGCACCGCTTACCTATACACTAAAGAAGCGGTAAGTACAGGTGCCATTCTGGACAAATTCCAAAAAGAAGCCATGCAGGCCAATGAAACGGTATTGCTGGAAACTGCCCCCGGACACGAAACCCGCTGCTTAAATTCTGCTTTTGCTACTTTCTTTAACGAAGAAAAACAAAAACTTCAGGCAGAGGGCCTTGATAAAAAAGAAATCTGGGCTAAACTGGAATCGCTTAATGTTGGCCGTTTACGTATTGCCGCCAAAGGCATTGAAAGACGGGGCGATGAACTGGTAAAGATAAACGAGGCAGAACAGACAGATCTGGGCATGTACATGATTGGTCAGGTTGCCCCCATGCATAAAGAAGTAATGTCGCTGCTTGATCTTCACCAGGATGTAGCCGACGAAAACTATACGTATATTTTAAATGCCCCGCTTCCTGCGCCTCCTGTTAACAAGGCAAAAGCGCTTGATGTGGCCATTGTGGGCATGGCCTGTATCTTCCCTGGTGCCAAAAACCTAGAAGAATACTGGCGCAATATCATTTTGGGTAAAGATTCGGTAACCGAAGTGCCCGATGAAAGATGGAACAAAGAGCTGTATTACAACCCCGACTCTACCGATGGGGATATGTCGCACTCTAAATGGGGCGGTTTTATTCCGAGGATAGATTTCGACCCGCTTGAATTTGGTATTCCACCACAATCGCTTGCTGCTATAGAGCCTACCCAGCTGCTTACTTTATTGGTGGCCAAACAGGCTATGCAACATGCCGGTTATGCCGATGGTGGTGTGGATAACGAAAATGTTTCGGTAATTATCGGTGCTGAAGGCGGAAACGACCTTGCCAACAGCTACAGTTTTAGGGGCTACTACAAACAGGTTCTCGGCGAAATTCCGGCAGAACTGGATGCGGCCTTACCTAAAACCACGGAAGATTCCTTCCCGGGCATTTTGGCAAATGTAATTTCTGGCAGGATTACCAACAGGTTAAACCTGGGCGGCAGAAATTACACTGTTGATGCGGCCTGTGCCTCATCACTTGCTGCGATCGACCTCGCTTGTCAGGAGTTGTTCCTTGAAAAATCGGATATGGTTTTGGCCGGTGGAGCAGACCTGCACAACGGAATTAACGATTACCTGATGTTTTCGAGTACACACGCACTTTCTAAAAAAGGGAGATGCGCCACTTTTGATGCCGAAGCAGATGGAATTGCCCTTGGCGAAGGTATTGCCATGATCGTATTAAAAAGATATGAAGATGCTTTGCGCGATGGCGACACCGTTTATTCTATTATTAAAGGTGTAGGCGGATCGAGCGACGGGAAAAGTCTTGGTTTAACCGCGCCACGTAAAAACGGACAGCTAAATGCATTGGAAAGAGCTTATAGCCAGGCAGGTATCACCCCTTCGCTGATTGGTTTGGTTGAAGCACATGGCACAGGCACCGTAGTTGGCGATAAAACAGAAATCAGTGCCTTAACCGACATGCTCAACCAATCAGGAGCAACTGCCGGGCAAACACATTTAGGATCTGTGAAAACGCAGATTGGCCATACCAAATGTGCTGCCGGTATTGCAGGCTTGATCAAAGCTTCCCTATCGGTTTACCACGGCATTAAACCACCAACCATTAATTTAAAAACCCCTAACAGCTTTTATAATCCGCAAACCAGCCCTTTTGCTTTCCATACCGAAGCCGGTTTATGGATGGAGGAGAAAAGATATGCAGGCGTTAGCGCTTTCGGTTTTGGCGGAACAAACTTCCATGCCGTACTGGAAAGTGGAAAAAACACTGAAGATAAAAATTCGATCATAAAATCATGGCCATCAGAACTTTTTGTTTTCAGGGGCGATACTTATGAAGAAGCCAAAACCCGTGTAATCTCTGTAAAAAATCTTTTAGAGCTGAACGATCAGATCGAACTGAAAGATATTGCCTATAGCCTGGCAACTGCTGATACCAAACCAGTTCAATTGAGCATTGTAGCCAATCATGCGGAAGACCTGGTGATGAAAATCGACCTTGTTCTGTCTGGCGTTGAAAGCAAAGACACCTACCTTACCCAAAAGCAAGATGGTAAAGTTGCCTTTATGTTCCCCGGACAAGGAAGCCAAAGGGTTAATATGGCGAGAGATCTTTTCGTGGTTTTCCCTGAAATGAGAAAGCTGCTAAAAGCTTATCCTGAATACGAAAAAATCTTATTCCCGAATACCGTATTTAACGATGCCGAAGCAAAGGCACAAAAAGAGCGTATTAAAGATACCCGCATGGCACAACCGCTATTGGGTATTGTAGATCTGGCAATCGCTAATTTCTTAAAATCATTGGGTATTGTTCCTGATATGGTTGCGGGCCACAGTTACGGCGAATTGCCGGCGCTTTGTTTTGCCGGCGCTTTTGAAGAAGAAGCCTTGGTTCATCTGAGCGCAGAAAGGGCAAAAGCGATCTTAAATGCGGTTGAAAATGGCGATCCCGGTACGATGCTTGCCGTGAGTGCTAAACAGGAAGACCTTACACAATACCTGAGCAACATTGAAGCGGTTTATCCGGTAAACTTTAATGCACCAACCCAATGTGTAATCGCGGGCAGCACCGAAGCCATCAGCAAATTAGCCGCTGTTTTAAAAGAAGCAAAAGTATCTTTCCGTCCGCTTGAAGTGGCCTGTGCATTCCATAGTCCATTGGTAGCCAAATCTAAACAGCTTTACCAAAATGTACTATCTAGTGTAAAATTCAGTGATCTTAAAATTCCGGTATGGTCTAACACTACAGCCAAAGAATATCCAACTGAAGCTGCTGCAGTTAAAGAACGTTTGACCGACCATTTGATAAAACCTGTCCTTTTTGTTGATGAACTTAGGGATATGTATGCTGCCGGAGCCAGGGTTTTCGTAGAAGTTGGCCCTGGCAAGGTGCTAAGCGGATTAACCAGATCCTGCATTGGCAAAGACGAAGTGATTTTGCATACGGAAGATCAGGGTCAGAACAAACTCAGCAATTTATTGGGTACACTGGCCGGCTATATGGCTACCGGTCGCGAAATCAAACTCGAAAAATTATTCGAAGGCCGTTCCGTTAAAACCATTAAACTGGACGAACCTGCTGCTTATAAGAAAAGTCCGGCCATCTGGTATGTGAACGGTCAGCACGCTGTTCCGTCAACCGGTAAACTTCCGGCAAATGGCGCATCACCTATTACTAAACCGATTATCCTTATGAATAACACCTCTACATTTACTGAAAATCAACAGGTTAATAACTCAGCCAAAGACTTGATGATGCAGGAATACCTGTACAGCATGAAAATGCTTATTCAGGCACAACGCGATGTCATGCTTTCCTTTTTAGGTCAGGCCCCTGCCGCCATGCCTCCGCAGTTCATTAACCAGCCTTTAACATCATATCAGGCTCCTCAGCCCGTATATACTGAAAATCAGATCACGGTAAAACAGGAAGTACCTCAGGCACAAACCATTGAAGTAATCCCTCCTGCACCGGTACAAAAGGACTTAAAACTGGTGCTTTTGCAAATCGTTAGCGACAAAACAGGCTATCCGCAGGAAATGCTGGGAATGGAAATGGACCTGGAGGCCGATTTAAGTATCGATTCGATCAAACGTGTCGAAATTATCGGTGCGCTACGTAACGAACTGGGCGGTTTCTCTCAACTGAACCTTCCTGAAGATAAAATTATGGAGCAGCTTGCGGGACTTAAAACCTTAAGCAGCCTGGTAAACTGGATTACTGAAAATACCGCACAGCCAAAAACTGTTGCTGCAGCCGCTCCCGTAGCACCGGCAGCGAGCGAACCTGAACAGGCAAAATTCTCTCTTGATCAGTTAAAAGCAGCCATTCTTGAAGTCGTAAGCGAAAAAACGGGCTATCCTAAAGAAATGCTGGGCATGGATTTAGATCTTGAAGCAGATTTAAGTATCGACTCGATTAAAAGGATGGAAATTATTGCCTCGCTTAAAGAAAAGATCGGTTTCGGTTCACAAAGTGACCAGGCTGATGATTTAATGGAAAAATTGGCCGCTATCAAAACCTTAAATGCACTGGTTAACTGGATTGCAGAGGTTGAAACGGAAAGCTCGGAGGTGCTTACAGAAGCAAAAAAGCTTATTGAGGAGAGCATTGATGATCAAACGGTTAAAGAAAAATTATCCCGTTTAAGATTCGAGCTAACTCCTGCCGCTTTAACCATTACTGAAGCAGCTATTTTAAAGGGACAGCGTTTTGCGCTGACCGATGATGGTGGCGGACAAGCGATCAAAATCAAAAAAGTGCTGGAGAAACATGGTGCCATTGCCGACCTGGTCAACTTTGAAGATCCGCTGGATGGTTACCAGGGCCTTATCATCCTGAATATGTTCGAAGCGCAGCGAAAAGTGGGTATCCTGGATCATTTTGCTACCATTAAAAAATTAAATTTTGATACCGTAAAATGGGTATACCTGATAGCAGATACCAAGCAATACTTTAATGATCAATCAGACATTTCATTCCTAAGAAATTACCAGGGTTACTCTGGTTTCTTTAAAAGTCTGGACCGTGAATACGAACATACCAAATGCCGTTTCATCAGTCTGGAGACCAAAATGACACCTGATGAAATCACCAATATTACCTTGAACGAAATCCTGAATCCGGACAAACCTTCAGAGATCATTTATAACGACAATAAAAGGCATATTATGGAGTTGGTACCGCAGCCTTTAAGTACGGAAACCGATGCACACATCCACCTGGATAAAGATGCAGTGGTGCTGGTTTTAGGCGGTGCACAGGGCATAACTGCCGAACTGATGATCCATTTCGCAAAAGATTATCCTTGTACATACATCCTGGTTGGCCGTTCGGCCAATCCGATTGCATCTGCTAATGAAGCGAGTTCTTCATTAAAGACCAAAGATGAGATTAGGCAGTACCTGATTAAGCAGGGCGAGATTAAAAAACCTGCCGAAATTGAACAGGAAACCAATCGGATCTACAAAAACAACCAGATTCTACGCAGCATTAAAACCCTGGAAGAAGGTGGTTCGACGGTAATTTACGAATCCTTAGACTTAAAAGACGAAGGAGCCTTAACCCGCTTAATCAACCAGGTTTACCAGGAATATGGCCGTATTGATGGTGTGGTACATGGCGCAGGCTTACTGGAAGATAAATTGTTCAGCAGTAAAACTTCTGAATCTTTCGGGCGTGTTTTCGACACCAAAGTAACCCCATTAAGGGTATTGGCCGAGCAGTTACGCCCTGAAACCCAGTTTGTAATTCTTTTCTCGAGCATTGCTTCTGTTTACGGAAACCGCGGACAAACGGACTATGCCGCAGCGAACAGTGTAATGGACAAATATGCCTGGGCCTTAAAACAAAAAATACAGGGCAAGGTAATGGCCATTAACTGGGGTCCATGGAAAGGTGCAGGCATGGTTTCGCCAACCTTAGAGAAAGAATACCAGCGCAGGGGAATTGCCCTGATTCCTTTACAGGATGGCATGGAAACTTTCCTGAACGAACTAAAATATGGTAAAGAAAGCCAGGTACTGATCATGGCTGGAAACACCTGGACATAGAAGGAGATCTATTGTCAATATTTAACTCATAGCTGTCATGAGTCTGTATTATAAATATAGAACTGTCATCCTGAGCTTGTCGAAGGACCTTTTCAAATGTCTTACAAGGCGTTTCGATACTTCGTCAAGCTCAGGCACAGGTAGGCTCAACATGACAAATTTGATTGATCACAAATAGGATGCAGCCTTATGACGATCGCATGTTAGTTAAACAGGCTAAAAGTTTCAGTACAAATAAATATAACAGAACTAAGAATTAGAAGATCCCTCTAAGCGAACAAGATGAAGAAAAGTGATGTAGCAATTATTGGAATGTCATGCATTTTTCCTGGTGCAAAGGATATGCAGGCCTTTTGGGAGAATATTATTAACAGGGTAGATGCTACGCAACAGGTTCCGGCCGACCGGATTGACCCCGTGCATTTCGACAAATCGGTAAGTGGGGTAGATCGTTTTTATTGCAACCGAGGAGGTTTCATACCCGATCATCAGTTTGACCCACAACGGTTTGGCATTTTACCATTGGCTGTTGAAGGTACAGAACCCGATCACCTGTTAACTTTAGACCTGGTTCACCAGGCACTGGAAGATGCAGCCGTATTTGAAAAAAAATATTCCCTTGATAAAACTGGCATTATTATCGGCAAAGGCAACTATGTGGGACCTGGGGCAACCCGTGCCATCGAAATTGTACGTACAGGTGAACAGATTTCGAGTGTATTAAAAGATTTGATGCCACAACTTACCGAAGCTGAAATTGAAAAGGTAAAACACGAATTTCAATTGCGTAAAGGTCGTTTCAGTGCCGATACAGCCATGGGGCTAATCCCTAATTTAGTGGCTTCATTGGTAGCAAACCGGCTTAATTTAGGCGGACTTGCTTTTACGCTGGATGCAGCGTGTGCCAGCTCGCTCATTGCTGTAGACCATGGCGTACAAGAACTAAACAGCGGCCGTTGCGACATGGTTATTGCCGGCGGTGTGCATTTAGGACAGAATGCAGCTTTTTGGAGTATATTTTCACAGCTGGGTGCTTTATCCAAACAGGAAAAAATTAAACCTTTCGATCAAAATGCCGATGGTCTGATTATTGGCGAAGGCTGTGGTTTTGTGGTACTTAAACGCCTCGAAGATGCCATCAGGGATCAGGACAAAATTTATTCGGTAATTAAAGGTGTAGGGGTTAGCAGCGATGGCAGCGGAACCAGCGTAATGAGTCCATCGGTTAAGGGCCAGCTGAAAGCAATCACAGAAGCCTGGAAAAACGCCGGATTGGAAAGTAAAAACATTGGGTATTTAGAAGCTCATGGTACAGGTACACCACTTGGCGACAAAACCGAGGTAGAAACCTTAAAACAGTTTTTTGGTCAGGATGCAGATCTGCCAAAGGCAGGTATCGGCTCTGTTAAATCAAATATTGGCCATGCCATGCCTGCAGCAGGTATTGCGGGTTTAATTAAATCGAGTCTGGCTTTATATCATGGTATCATCCCTCCTACTTTGCATTGCGATGAGCCTGTGGCTCAGCTGGCCGAAACCCGTTTTTCGGCGGT
The DNA here is from genome assembly GCA_017745075.1 of Sphingobacteriaceae bacterium. Taxonomy (GTDB): domain Bacteria; phylum Bacteroidota; class Bacteroidia; order Sphingobacteriales; family Sphingobacteriaceae; genus Pedobacter. The sequence goes on from JAGIAD010000001.1 coordinate 811,592, forward strand.
GCAAAAAGCAATAGACTGGGACCAATCGGGCTTGCCTAAACTGGCGGCAGTAAATGCATTCGGTTTTGGCGGAATCAATGCCCACGTGGTTTTAAGTGCTTACGAAACTGCTAAAAAAGATGAAGTTTTGGTAATTGCCAGACCTACTCACGAAAGTTTGATCCAATCACTCGAAAATGGAGATTATAGTGTTGGGCAGGGCAATTTCCGTTTGGTGTTGTTCAACCCTAGCGCCGAAAGGATCAGAAAGGCCTTAAAAATTGTAGCTAAAAATTCTCCCTGGAGAAACAAACAGGATATCTGGTACACCAATGCGCCGCTTCTGGCAAATGATGGTAAAATAGCTTTCGTTTTTCCGGGCCTGGACGGGCTCGCCGGCGGGGAAGTAAAATCTGTTGCAGAGTATTTTAATATCGACATCGATGAAAACAACAAGCAGGATGGCCTGTTAAGCGAGGCACTCAATATCCTGAACAAAAGCAGTGTTTTAGATCAGGCGTTAAAACAGTTAGGCGTTAAATCAGACATGAATGCGGGACACAGCCTTGGCGAGTGGCTTGCAGCAAGATCTTCAGAGCTGGCAGAAGAAAGTTCGGTAATGAATTTACTGAATGTACTCAACCCGGAAACCTTCGAGCTGAAAGATTCGCGCTTTATTGCTGTCGGCTCTGGTTTAGATACCCTTCAGCCCATTATAGAAAGCATTCCGGATTTATACCTTTCTAACGACAATTGTCCGCAACAGGTAATTCTTTGTGGCAGTAAAAATGCACTCGACGAACTCGTTCCGATCTTAAAAGCAAAACAGATTTTTCACCAGATTCTGCCGTTCCAATCGGGTTTCCACTCTCCATTTGTAGCTGATAAGCTGGGCCTGATACTGGAAGGCATGCAAGATATGCAGTTCAGGAAAACTACCACACCGCTTTGGTCGGCTACTACTTTGGAAACCTATCCCGAGGGTTTCGAAGCCATCCGGCAGTTAAGTGCCGAACACCTGATCAAACCGGTGCGATTCCGCGAGCTTACCGAAAAACTGTATGAGGAGGGCGCACGTGTATTTATCCAGGTAGGTTCTGGTGGTTTGGTGGGCTTTATAGATGATACATTAAGGGGGAAAGATTTTAGTACCATTAGTGCCAACGTACCCATCCGTTCGGGCATTACGCAATTGCAAAGGGTTTTGGCAGCACTTTTTGTTGAGGGAAAAGAAATCGGGCTTAATTATCTGGGCAACATTAAATCTACCCCACCTCAAAAAAACAAAGGAATTAAACTCGAGCTCGGTTCGCCGATTATCCATAACCTGCAAACACTTAAGGGCTTAACCATTAAACAGGCTCAACCAACAAAGACCAAAACTTTCGAGGAGGCAAAACACCCGGTTTTACAGGCATTTAATGAGAATGTGCTGGAAATGATCAACATGCAGAGCGAAATGATCGAACTATTTGAAAATGCTGCTTTACAAACCGATCAGCCAAGCAGTTGGGCGCCTGTTAAGCCAATAAAACCCATCAGGCAGCCTTTCAGCCAAAAACTTGATGTAAGCCTCGAGAACTGTCCTTACCTGATCGATCACTCCCTGTTAAGGCAGCCAAAGGGCTGGCCAACAGTAGAAGATATGGATCCGGTGATCCCGATGACCATGATTTTTGAAGTGTTTGCTGAAATCGCTAATGCACAATCGCCTGAGGAGAAAGTGCATAAAATTATGAATATGCGTGTTTTCCAATGGATGAATGTGGTTAAACCTTTCCAGGAAACCGTAACCGGCGAGTGGAAAGACGAACAAAGGGTTTACCTGAATCTCGAGCGTTTTGCCAATGCAGAAGTACAGCTTGCAGCACAATTAAATGCTGCTCCAAACCGTGATTTCGATATCGGAAAATTATTGAATATAGACCGTACCACTGAGCAGATTTATGATGCGCACATGTTCCATGGACCGGATTATCAGGGCATCAAAAAATTAATCGCAGTTGGCGAAAAAGGAATTACCGGCATCATTGAAGCTGCAGGCGGAAAAGGCTCATTGCTCGATAATGCTGGCCAGCTGTTTGGTTTATGGCTTCAGCTTACTTTAGAAAAAGACCGCATTGCTTTCCCGGTTAAGATCCAGGAAATAGAATTTTTCGGAGATATGGCCGACCAAAAAGGCACCTTCGAATGTACCTGTGTGCTCACAGAAATTAACGATGAATTTGCCACGGCCGATATCGTAATGAAAAGGGACGGTATTACCTGGTTGATTATTTCAGGCTGGCAAAACCGCCGGCTGGAGATAGACGAACCACTTTGGAATGTATCCATGTCGCCCCTCCACAACCGTTTATCTGAAGAAGTTGCACCCGGTGTTTTCTTTTTCGGCAATGCCTATTCGCGTGTGGTATCGTGGGATTTTATCCTGAAAAGGTATTTCAACCAAACCGAGAAAAAACACCATCAGAACCTGTTGCCAAACAAAAGAAGAACCTGGATGATCAGCCGTGTGGCGGCGAAAGATGCCGTTCGGAATTTGCTGAACACCCAGAAAAACCAGGCCTGTTATCCCATTACCTTCGAAATTTATTCTGATGAGTACCGTAAACCTTATGTTAAAGGTGGCTTAACAGATAACATTAACATTTCGATTGCACACAAGGGTACCGACGCCGTTGGCATAGCCCGTTTTAATGAGCAGGTAGGCATAGATATCGAACAGATTGAAGAACGCAGCACAGGCTTTTTCGACCTTGTATTCAACGATCATGAAATGGCCCTGCTCGAAAACCGCGACAAAATTGAATGGGCAACCCGGTTCTGGGTAGCGAAAGAAGCCTATGGAAAATACCTGGGCAAAGGTTTACAGGGCAACCCAAAAGCCTATACCGTTGAAGCAATAAACGGCGAAGAATTACATATTAATAATACCATAATCAAAACAATCAAACATAAAAACTATATCATCGGATGGACACTATAACTACAAAATTAAGCAGCGAAGAAATCTTCAACCTCATGAAACAATTTATCACTGAAGTAATCGGCGAAGAATTTGTTGAAGAAATGGATATCACTCCTGAAAGTTCTTTTACTAAGGATCTGGAAATGGACAGCATCGAAATTGTATCATTCTCTGAAAAAATTAAAGCACATTTTGGCGATCAGATCGATTTTACAGGCTGGCTGTCTTCAATGGATTTAGATCAGCTGATCAATTTAAACCTGGGCATGATCATCTCTTATATCGAAGAATGCCAGTAGTAACAGTAAACGGCAGATCGGTCCATATTCAGGAGCTTAACAAAGAAGCTGCTGAAACCATCGTCCTCGTTCATGGGATGTTCAGTAACCTGTCTGTTTATTATTTTAACATCGCGCCGCTATTGGCTACAAAATATCATGTGGTACTTTACGACCTGAAAAGTCACGGCATGAGTGAAAAAGCGCTAACAGGCTACGACCTCACGAGCATGACCAATGATCTGCTTGCACTTTTAGAGGCATTAAACCTGCAACAGATACATTTGGGCGGCTACAGTTTCGGTGGTTTGATTGCTTTAAAAATGGCCATACGCTTTCCCGAACGCATCAGCAAACTGGCTGTAATTGAAGCACCAGACCCGAATGACGATAAAACAAGGGGCATTATTGATGAGTACAGCCGTGAATTTTTAGAACATTACGTCGAAAACTTCACGGATACCACAAAAGTGAAAATGGGTAAAAGGCAAATGGAGCGTAACCACCGCATGTATGAGTACCTGTTTTACCAAACTTCGATTAAAACTGACATGGAATTCGAAAAAAACTTTTTTGGCAGCCCTGCAATCGAAACGATAAAACAGCCTGCGTTATTGCTGTATGGCACCGATTCCAATTGTTTAAACGCAGGAAAACATTTGGAAGGGCTGATTGAAAATGCTTCATTATCGGCTGTCCCGGGCGATCATAATATCCCGATCCAGCAACCATTGGTTATTGCCGAAGCATTATTAAACTTCTTCCAGGAAAAATAAAATTAAACACAGATGGCAAAATTCGTATTCGTAGTTCCTCCCCTTACCGGCCACATCAACCCAACTTTGAGTATGGGTACCGCTTTATTGGAAAGAGGCCACCGTGTAGCATGGATTACTTTAGATCAATCGCTGGGCGATAAGCTTCCTGTTGGCGGCGAGTTGCTTGTAATCAGTTATGACCAGAACGATCAGCAGAAAAAAGATTCAGAAAAATACCTCGATATCATCACCAAAAAAATTGTTTACGGTATTGACAGCATTAAATTCCTGTACGAAGAAGTATTGATCCCCCTTAACAGGCACAGTTACGAAGGCATTGCCGATCTGCTGGATCAGTTTAAGCCCGACCTCGTTATTACAGATCACCAGATGTTTGCCGGTGCCATTGCAGCCAGCAACAAAAACTATCCCTATGTTACTTCAGTTACTGCTCCGGCAGCCATAAAAGTAATGGATGAGTTGCCCAAAGTGCATGAATGGGAAGTAAACCAGATTGTGGAGTTACAAAAAGAATTCGGCATAACTGCCGCAGGTTCTATTGCCTGCTCTGAGCTGGCCACACTGGTATTTACCTCCCGCGATTTTTTCGGGGAAATGGACTTACCGGAACATTTTAAATTTGTTGGTCCTGTTTTTAACCGCCGTAAAAATTCCATTCCTTTTCGATGGGAAGCATTTCATACCAGCAAACCTAAAATATTGGTCAGCATTGGTACCACTTTCGATCATGAACATAAAAAAGCCTTTTTTGCCAAAGTAATCGAAGCTTTTGAAAATGAAGACCTGCAGGTGGTGGTGGTTTCCGATCCTGCTTTATTTGAAGAGTGGCCGGCTAACTTTACTGTACAGCGCCAGGTACCGCAATTGGAACTATTACCGCATCTCGATGCTGTAGTTTGCCATGGCGGGCACAATACCGTTTGCGAAACTTTAATGAACGGATTGCCAATGGTAGTCATCCCGATTGCCTACGACCAAAGCCATGTTGCCGGACGTGTTTTCAGGGTTGGTGCCGGAGAACGCTTAAACTTTAACCGTTTTAAAGCCAGTCACCTTAAAGAAGCGGTAAACAAGGTGCTGCAGAACGACAATTATAAAATAGCTGCAGAACAGATTAAACAATCATTTATCCAGGCCGGCGGAACAGAAAGTGCAGTCGATTTACTGGAAACCTTAAGTAACAGAACCTCAAATGTATTCATCAGTTAACCAATAATCTTATGTCAAAATTTCTTTTCGTTGTCCCCCCTTTTTTCGGCCACATCAGCCCAACATTAAGTATTGGTGCAAGTTTATTGGCCCGTGGTCATGAAGTTAAATGGCTTGGTATTACCTCACTCGCCCAGGTACATTTACCTCAGGGTGGCGAATTTATTTACCCTGAAGAAGATCTGGCCGAGTATGCTGATGAAATAGAACGCATTTTAAAACGTCAGGATGATGGCCCTGCATGTTCCGGTCCGGAAGTAATGAAACTGGCCCTCGAAGAAACTTATGTGCCTTTTGCCAAAATGATGATGAAAGGACTAAACAACTTTGTTGATAAATGGAAACCCGATGTCATTATTAACGATTGCATCACCTTTGCCGGGGCGCTAAGTGCTCATTTAAAAGGCATTCCATCGGTTACCACCACACCGGTTCCGCCTGATGTAATGGGCGATACCGCCAATAGTGCACCCAAAATATTCGAATGGCAACAAAACCTGATCAAAGGCTTACAAAGAGAAGTAGGCATTTACAGTGACGATATACACATCCACTCGCATGAGCTGAACATGGTTTTCACTTCCCAGACCTTTGCCGGTTTTGAAGAAAAGCCACCACACATGCATTTTGTTGGGCCGGTAAAAGGCAGGCCAAATTTAGCACCGTTTGATTGGGAACGTCTGAGTAAGGCTACCACTCCTAAAATATTTGTTTCATTAGGTACTTTGCTGGTTGATATCCGTGCAGCATTTTTCCAAAAATTGATCACTGCTTTCGAAAACCAGCCTGTAACTATTGTGGCAGCAACCAATCCCGATATTTTTGAACATTGGCCTGATAATTTTATTGTGAGCGGTTTTGTGCCACAATCAGAATTAATGCCGCACATGGATGCCGTAATCTGTCACGGCGGTTTTAATACCGTAAACGACACCTTTACCAATGGTTTACCCATGTTGATTACGCCAATTGCTTACGATCATTTTCATACGGCTAAACTAATTGAACAGGCAGGTTGTGGCATCAGCATCCGTTATAAGCGTTTACGCGTCAGCGACTTAAGAGAAACCGTTTTTGAACTTTTAGAAAACCCGAAATACCGCCAGGCTGCACAAAGAATAAGAGAAACTTTTATCGAAGCCGGAGGAAACGACAAAGCTGTTCAGTTGCTGGAAGATTTTGCAAAAACAGCACAGGTTGTAGAAACCGATAGCTTGTAAACCTTTGGCCACCATCTCGATTGAAGCACAGTCCCGACGTTAAGTCGGGAGAGAGAGCTATCTAAATAGATCTCTCGACTGCGTTACACTCCGCTCGAGATGACGGACGCATTATAATACTAAAAAATGAAAAGAAAACTGCTATTTGGTGAGCGAATGTTATTTGGAGATGGCAAAAGTCCGTTTAACATTGTTATACCCTTCAAAATCAGGGGAGAAATAAAAGAAGAGGATTTAAGGTTCGCTTTATTTAAAATCCAGAAGAAACACCCCTGGTTAACGGCAGCAATACGTTTTGATGAAGACAAAAAGCCATGGTTTGTAACCAACCTTACCGAATCGTTCATAATTCCCATCCGCATAGTAGATCGTTTAAATGATGAACATTGGGAAGAAGAATCTACCCTCGAATGGAAAACTGTTTTCGACGCCACAACCGCTCCGCTTTGCCGCATTACCTGGTTAAAAGGAAAAGACGTTTCCGAAATCCTGATGGTTTACCATCACTGCCTTTGCGATGGCACTGCTGCACTTTCAATTTTAACCGAACTGCTTCAGCTTTTAGATGATCCCAATACCGATATCGGCAGGGAAATTCCAATTATGGGTATAAAAGATGTAATCCCCGCAAAGGTATTGAACAGCTACCGCAACCGGACTAAAAACGGTTTAATAGGAAAGATTGCCACCTTAGCCCTTTGGATGATCCCGGTCAAAAAAGTAGCCGTTGAGCGTAAAAAAGACTTTATGCTTCGCTGGCGATTCGACCAGGAATTAACAAAAGAAATTATCAGTTTTTGCAAAAGCCATCAGTTTACCGTAAACACTTTGCTAAGTGCCGCTGTGCTCACTGCATTTAAAGAGGTCAGAAAAGAAAAAGCCTTCAACAAAATATCGCTTCCTGTTGATATCAGGAACTTTAACCCGATCATTAAAAAAGACCATATTTTTGCCTTTGGGTTAATGATCGTACTTTCTCTCCAGCCACAAAAAGATTTCCTTGAAAATGTGAAAGCTTTACAAAAAGAGGTGAACGATAAATCGGCTAAACTTAATCCCTATAGTTTAATGATGATGATGGAGGCTTGTCATCCGGCACTTCAAAACTTTACCAATTTCTTAAAATACGGCAAATCAAGCAACGATTGTATGTTTTCTAACCTTGGTAAAATCGACATCCCTCATCAATACCGGCATTTTGAAGTCGAGAGCATATTTAGTCCGTCTGTAATGGGGCCATTGGGTAACACCACTACCATGATCGTTTCCACATACCGAAACCAAATGGACTTCACTTTTGTAGCCAGCGAGGGTTATGTACCATATGTAGAAGCCGAAGCCATTAAGGCAAGGGTAATCTCTATCCTTAAAACCCAGGTAGGGCAACCTGTTGAAATTTTAAGCGCAACCGCATGAAAAGAAGATTAATTTTAGGAGAACGCATTATGCATGTGGATGCTAAAACACCATTAAACTGTGTTTTTGGCGCCAAAATATCAGGCACTATCAATGAAGAAAACCTGCATCAGGCATTATTGAAAATCCAGCAGAAACATCCGCTATTGCAGATGAATATCGATGCCAGCGGCAAAATACCCTATTTCGTGCTGAACGAAAAAATTGGTAAAATCCCGGTTAGGATTACCGGCCGTTCTACAGATGAAGATTGGCTGATACAATCAAAAATCGAATGGTACAAGTTGTTTGATGCTAAAAATGAGCCTTTGGCAAGATTGGTCTGGCTAAAAGGCGAAACTGCATCCGATCTTTTACTCGTACTTCCGCATTGCATCTGCGATGGGACCACCATTTTAAACCTGATGCGCGAGCTGATCGCATTGATTGATAATCCCAAACAGGAACTTACACCTTATCCATCATTTTTATCCGTAAATGATCTGCTACCGGAAAATTTTTCCATTACCAAAACCGGTCATTTTAAAGGAAAGATTTTTGCAGCCCTGGGTCGTTTGTTTTTCTTTTTTAAATCTACTTCCAACAAGCATATAGACCGGAGCAATTATGCCGTTCACTGGAAAATGAGCCAGGAGGATACCAAAAAACTACTGTTAAAGTGCAAGGAAGAAAACACAAGCCTACATGCCGTAATCTGCGTAGCTTTTATGGAGGCTTTTAAACAGATACAGGGCACCAAAGCCCATGGCAAGGTAATCTGCCCGGTTGATATCAGACGTTTTGTAGAGGCCATTAAACAGGATACCATGTTTGCCTTTGCCCCTATAGTGGAGCTTAAACTTGATCAGGCAACAAGTAACTTTTGGGCAAAAGCCCGGGCATTAAAAAATGACCTGGAGGCAAAAATCAACGAAATGAAGGTTTACGACCTGTTAAGTATGAGCGAATATTTCCATTCATCAGTAAATAAAATGATCGGCTTTTTAAAAACCACAAAGGGTACCCACGATGTTACATTAAGCAATATGGGCCTTTTAAATGTACCAAAAGACTATCAGGATTTTTCTATAGAAACCATCTATAGCCCAACCGTTGCCTTTCCATGGAAAAATGCCAATACTTTGGTGTGCAGCACTTTTAACGGACAACTCGATTTCTCTTTCATGTCTAACGAATCGTTCATGAGGGAGTTTGAAGCATGGCAGATCAAAGACAGCGTGATGGAACAGATTAAGGAAAATTTAAACGAATTGGCCAATGTCTGATCAGGCAGAATACAATGAGCAGGCAAAAGCATCGAACTGGCGAAAGTTTGTGCGCAAAAATCTGCTCATCCACCTTGTTCCCAACACGGTATTGAATACTGTAGTGCCCTATTTTGCTTTTAAAGCACAAAATTCGGTACACCTGTTCAGTGGTGAGCAAAATCTGGCTAGGTTTTTACTACCCATGTCATTACTGCTACCTTTTATGGTTACACTCGATATTTTAAAGAAAATAAAAGAACTTCAACATACCGGGGCCATCAATTACAATGAAGAACTAAAAATTACGGGCTATCCTTTTATTCTGAAAAAAGCCGGCTTAAATGGCCTGTATAGCATTATGATTGTATTTGCATTGATGCTTGCATTACATTTCTCTTTTCCTAAAAACCACAATTTTGGGATTACTCCATCTGCAATATGTGCCGGATTATTGGCGGGTTTATATTCCATTACCTTTTTTTATCTCGCCATTAGAAGGTTTAAAAATGATGCGGTGTAATATCCTTAGAAAATATTCTTGTCATTCTGAACGTAGTGAAGAATCAGCTCAATAGGATTATTATTCAATCCATGTACTAAATCTCCAAATAGTCCTCGTTTGTAACCATAGCCGTTAACCTAAACTCTAAAAATTTCATTTAGGATTTGGAATGCGGC
>JAGIAD010000020.1 GCA_017745075.1 Sphingobacteriaceae bacterium
AATAATCAACTTAAAATCTGCAGTTTGAAAATTAAGTTAACGGCTATGGTTTGTAGCAAGTGCCGCAATAGCATTATGATTGTATGGGGAAGTGTATCTAAGTCGTAAATACGATCAGCTATCTACACGCTCGTTTGAAACGAGCGTGAGCATACGCAAAAAAAATCCTGCTCAGTAATACTGAACAGGATTTAGATTTTATTTTTTTAATGGTTATTCGTTTACTACGCCCATTTGGCAAAATTTCTCAATCCTTTGCTCAATCATCTTATCCGTTTTTAATTTACCCAAAGCGGCTAAATCTTTTACGATATACTCTTTTAATGTTTTGCCCATCAAATCCGGATCCTGGTGTGCACCGCCCAAAGGCTCAGGAATGATTCCATCAATTAACTTATTACCGAACATATCGTCAGAAGTTAATTTAAGACATTCAGCAGCCTTTTCTTTAAAATCCCAGCTCCTCCATAAAATAGACGAACAAGATTCAGGTGAAATAACTGAATACCAGGTATGCTCTAACATATAAACTTTATCGCCGATACCGATGCCCAGTGCTCCTCCTGATGCGCCTTCTCCTACAACAATACAGATAATAGGCACACGTAAGACAGACATTTCCAATAAGTTTCTGGCAATGGCCTCACCTTGACCGCGTTCTTCGGCTTCCAAACCCGGGTAAGCACCCATCGTATCGATAAAAGTAATTACGGGTTTATTGAATTTTTCGGCCAGGCGCATTAAACGCAAGGCTTTGCGGTATCCCTCAGGGTTGGCCATACCAAAATTGCGGTACTGGCGCTCTTTGGTATTTTTACCTTTCTGATGACCGATAACCATTACGGTTTGACCATTTATAGAAGCAAAGCCACCAATAATCGCTTTATCATCTTTTACCGTTCTGTCGCCGTGCAATTCAATAAAATCTTCGCAGATCATATTGATATAGTCAAGGGTTTGCGGACGATCCGGGTGACGGCTCATCTGAACCTTGTTCCAACCGGTTAAATTTTTATATAAGTTCTTGGTAGTTTCATCTAATTTACCATCAAGCTCGTCTAAAGTGGCAGACATATCTACCTTGGTTTTTTCGGCAACTTGCTTAACCTTTTCTATCTGCTGAACTAAATCGGCAATAGGTTTTTCAAAATCGAATGATGTTTTTATCTGCTGCATAATTGAACCACAAAAATAAGTAATTATTTTTAGTTTGTAACCAACAGTTTTTTGTTTGCGTTTTTACAAGTATAAATTACATCAGCAGGTTAACAGACGCTTATAGTAAATTATTATAATTAGGGAAGCAATAGCGATGTGTAGAGAACTCTGTCAGCTCTAAAAAGATGATATGATTTGGGAAGCAATTACAGTAGTACTTTGGCCTGGTTCAGCCCTGCTCTACCTCCTGCCGCGAAGGGCGGCATCCGTGCGATCAGGTTTATTTTATTCTGGTTTCTGCAACTATGTAAGGTTTCTGTGCCACCGCTCACCGCTCTCAAATATACTGTCATGCTACGGCACGAAGCATCTCGCTCCGATGAAAAAGATGCTTCGTACCTCAGCATGACATGAACAAAAAAAGATATAATGTAAAGCAGGACTAACACTCATTATCGTACTGCAGTTGCGCTCCAATAAACCTAAAAGGGTTGATAACTCTAAGCCCCAGGTGCATAGAAAATTACCAGCGCTAAAATCTTAGAACTTAGCCGCCTCACCTGCTTTTGGCAAGGCTTTTTTAATAAATTCGCGGATGTGGTTATTGGCTGTTTTTAAATCATCCCTACGCAGATACATCATATGCCCGCTACGGTAGCCTTCCCAGCTCATACGATCCTGAAGTTTACCCGCAGCATCTAACTGCCACATGCTATATTTGGCATTAAAATAATCGCAGGCACCATCATAATAGCCAGATTGTACCAATAAATGCAGATAAGGATTTTGGGCCATGGCCTGACGGAGATTGTCGCCGGTTTGATCGCCGGTTTTATCCCAGGGATACACAGAACCGAACATATTATATTTTAAATCGGTTTTGTAGTTAAGCTCGTTGCGGATATACATGTTAATGGCCGGGGTAAAAGAATGCAGCCAGGAAGTTAACTCTGCATTATAATCAGGGCCTTCGCCGGCTGTCATTTTATCTATGCCACGGTAGCGCGAATCCAATCGCCCAACAGTGAAACCTTTATCCCTTAACAGTTCTTTCCAGAAAAAATCGGTTGGTATATTAAGGTTATAATCTAAAATTACTTTTTCTGAAAGGCCTGAGTAACGGGCCATTTTTACTGCAATGGCTTTCTTTTTATCGGCACTGAGCATCCCGCCCTGAGAAATGGCCGGGATAAGCTCGTTAATGGTGAAAGTTTCTACCTCAGGCAACATTGCTGTTAAATCTTTTGCCTGTAAATCGCCAGTCAGAGCTTTATGGTACCATGCCGTTGCAGCAAAATAAGGCAAACGCAAAGCTGCATCAACAGGGCCACTCCGTTCAATACCCAGTTCAGTTGGCGATACCAGCACCACACCGTTTAAATACATCCACTGGCTGTTCTGCAACTCTAAAGCAAGGCCCGAAACACGGGTTGTACCATAACTTTCGCCGATTAAAAATTTAGGCGAAGCCCAGCGGTTGTTCCGCGTTACAAAAGTATTAATCCACTCAGCCAGGTATTTAATATCGGCACGTACACCAAAGAATTTATTGGTTGGGATATCTTTGCTCACCGCCCGCGAATACCCTGTGTTAACCGGGTCAATGTAAACGATATCGGCCACGTCTAAAATAGAATATGGGTTTTCTTTATAACCGTAAGGTTGTACCGGATAACCCTCATCATCTATATTTAATACCACCGGACCGGTATAGGCAATGTGCATCCAAACCGAGGCCGAGCCTGGTCCACCATTAAAGGAAATGACCAGGGGTCTCTTATCACGGTTCTGAACATCGCTGCGTTCGTAATAGGTATAAAACAAACCTGCAATCGGCTTCCCGTCTTCGTCCCATACAGGAAGTGTACCTGTGGTGGCCTTGTAAGGCACTGCCTTGCCATCAATGTTTACGGAATGATAGGTAACTACCGAACTTTCTACCTTGATAACCCTTTCATTAGCTGAGGTTTTCGGTTCATCTTTAACCGTAACCTGGGTGGTGGTTACTGTCTCTTTAGACTGGCTTTTATTCGGTCCGGGTTGCGCATAGGCAAAAGCGCCCATGCTTAAAAATGTAGCAAGTATAAATTTGAATTTCATCGAGTTTGATTTGGTCTCTAAATATCAAACTATTGCGGCGTTTATCAAAAAAGCGCATTAGAAATGTTACCATAAAAAAACCAGCAAGCTTTTGGCAATGCCGGTTCTGCAAAAAACTGCCACAATGAAGCAGCAGACTTTTTTATTTAGGATTGTGATTTAAATTACAACGGCTTCGGCACTTGCGTCTCCAATCTGCCAGCCTATAGTTGGGTTTCCGGTAACCAATACGTTTACAAAATATTCATAATAAGATCCGGCTTTGTAACCTTCAAAAGTATCGGCGTAAATTGGGCCTGAGGAATGAGACACCAATGTTAGCGGAACATTACCCTCTCCCTGTATGGTTACTGTAATACTGGAATAAACCTGGCCAGTGGTATACTGAAGTGTTGCCACCGCAGCCAGGCCATTACTGGTAGTTAAATTTTTGGTAACCGTAACCACACCCCTACGCATCACCTTTTTAGGGGAAAGGATTACTTTTTCGGGTGTAAAACTACTAAACAGACAAACTGTAAAAGCCAAAGAAGCCACGAGTAAAGCAATTGTTTTTTTCATTTTCTTTTTGTTTAAATGGGTTAGATATTAATTAAAAGCATTTGTGTACAGCGCCAGAAAACACAACTACAATCTTAGGTAGTGCTAAAAGTGAATAACCATTAAATTACGGATGATATAGTCGCCTGTTAATTAAAGATAATGCTTTATGGTGGAGATATTTTTGCAAATCTACACGCAAACGTTTGACTGATAAGGCAATACCAGATTACAAAGAATAACAGTATCCAATATCTGCGACTGTTTAATATTACAGTTTAAATATAGTTTAAGCATAAGGAAACAAAGTCTCAAATTGTTACAGCACAAACGTTTGCTTAAAATGTTATTCAAAATAACGGAAGCAAAAAAGCCGACATCCATAATGCGATGTCGGCTGGTAAAAACTGATTTAATCGAGACGGGATATTATTTTAATCCCTTTTTATCATTTTAAGGCCAGAATCTCTTCGTCTGACAGTACCTTGTTCCAAACTTGTAATTCGTCTAACTTTCCTTTAAATCCACCTACTGTTTGAAGTGGAAAAAACAAGGTTTCCGATTTACGCATTTTGGTTTTGTCTTTATCGGCAAACACGATCCAGTTATCGTACAATCGCTTTTCGAGGTTACCATTTACATAAAGGCTGGTGCCCTTATTGGTTCCGGTTATCACTATATGTGTCCAGCTATTTTCGGGTACGGCATATCCAAAATCAATATCGTAACCCTCTCTCGAAAAGCCAAGTTTACCGGTACCTGCCTGTTTTAATTTTAAAGTAGCATTAGGCGATTTAAATAACACTGCACCATCCAAATTGTTATGGGCTGGGTTTATCCAAAACGAAACGGTGTAATTATAGCCTATTTCTGTATAGGGTAACCTGGCATAACTATCTTTTCCTGAAAATGACAAAGCATTTTTTGAATATCCTTCTGCGTAAACAGCTCCCGTGGTTTTAATTCGATGATCTTTTTTATCAAAGTTAAACTGGGCCGTAAATGGCAAATCGTTTTTAGATAACTTTCCACTTATATTTAAGGAAGGGCCTTCTCCTATTTTTTTGCTTAAAACATTAAAATCATCGAACTTTAAAGCAGTAGTACTGCCGCCCCACATCTTTTGCGATAATACCTGCATGGCAGGGAATACCCTGTCGTGTACATCTTTTTCAGTAATCCCGTTTCCTACAATATCATTCCACACGGCAAAAGATCCGCCTAATATAGTTGGATCGCCAGGTTTAAACTGAACGTTTCCTATCATAGAAGGTGTCCATTTGTTGTAAAGATTTTTAATATTCAGATAATCGTAATAATAGCCAGCCGCAGGTACAATATACAACCATCCATCAGGAGTGCTGATCTGCTTATAACCCAGCTTTTTCATTTCAACAGGATTGGCATAGCCATTATACCAGGTATTCATTACTACGTCTTTAACTTTTACAGGCGTAGTGCCTTTTGCATGTGTTAATGCTCCCCATAGCCTAACCTCTTTTCCAAAGCCTTCTACATATTTAATCATATGATCGGTAAAAGCCCTGAAAGCCTCTGCGTCTTTTTTAGCATATTCATCTGTACCGATGTGAACTGCTTTACCAGTAAATACCGGTGTACTGCCAGAAATATACTCTTTAAATACATTTTCCATAACGGTATAACTAAGTGGATTATGCAAATCGAGATGATCCATGCCATATGCTTTACTGCCAATTTCGGGAACCACTTTGGTAAAAGCCAGTGCGTGTGCCGGTGCATCAATTTCCGGAACAATACGAACTGCATAGTCATCAGCCAGCTGTTGCAATGCTACAAATTCCTTTTTGGTATAGGAACCATCTTTTGCCGTTAATCCCGGGTAAGTTGTATTTTCTAAACGAAAAGCCGAATAGGTATCAGCCCAATTATCGTTGAAATATTTTTTAAAACCATTATCGTTTAAATGGATCTGAAAATCGTTCAATTTGTAATAAGACATGAATTTCACATAATCTCTTAAAAACTGCAGGCTAAAGAACTTGCGCCCCACATCCAGTACAAAACCACGTACTTTAAATTCCGGATAATCTCTTGCTGAACCTTTGGGAATAGCATTTTTCTGCTCCAATAATTGCAGCAAGGTTCTCGTTCCCCAGAACAATCCCTGGTAGTTTACCGCACTAATGGCAATATACGCATCTGTACTAAAGTAATAACCTTCTTCGCCAATGCTTTTATCCTTTTCATTTAAGGTTAAAAAAACATCTCCTTTCTTAGGCTTGCCTTTTGCAATTAACAGGTTAAAACCTAACTGATCTTTGAGCTCTTTTTTTAATATACGTGCGGCACTTTGCAACTGTTTTTCATTCGCTGTATTCAAGACGATTCTGCTGGTTGCAGTTAAAGAAAAATCGCCTTTACCGCCATGCCACTCGCGTAAAGCGGGGATTACAAAAGGCTGTGGGTTAACACCTCTGTCAGAAAATTTTCCGGGAACCACGACCTGTTTAGATACATCATACTTTACCGAATCACTTAGCTCGCTGATTAACTCGAAATACAAGCTCACATTTGTTGCCACCAAAGGGGTAGTTATGTTTCCGGATCCATCAATAATGGGTTCGCGATTACTCCCCTTAAATACCAGTGAATAACCTTTGGGGCTTTCGGGGAAAATAACTTTCCTATCGCCAACCTTTATCTCTTTAATATGAGGTACTGATTGAATAACCGTGCTGTCGGTCTGCCCAAATAAAAGACCCTGAGCGACGATAACAAAAGCAATGGTAAACAGAATGCTTTTCATGTGTAAATGCTGAATTATTATAATTGGTGTTTAGCTTATTCCGTTAAGCGCCTTACAGTTTTAATGCTGAAGATAATGCACTTATGAGTTAAAGATAAACTAAACTTCTTTACACGATTAAGTAAGTTTTGCGCAAACGTTTGATGAAATACAATTAAAATAATGAAACAAAAAAGCCGACACTGCACAAGCAATGTCGGCTGGTAAAAAACCGGGATGATATAAATTATTTATCCCACCAAACTTTTCCGGCCAGGTTATCGCCACCTGGTACAGCAGCAGAAGCAGCCTTATAGTTGGTACCATTTTTAGCAGCTTCCTCTACCGGATATGGAAAACGTCGTGGAATGGTTCCATTGGTCGCATTACCTGGATAAACCACTGGCGTTAAAACCGGAAATCCGGATCTACGCCAGTTAGACCATGTTTCATAGAAATCGAGCATGGTACAGGTATGTAACCAATATTGGGTATTGATCATTTCAAGGCCATTGGCCGCAATGTATGGATTAGCTGTTGCATAGGCATCGGCTACTGAGCCGGGTATTGCCAAACCTGCATCATATTGTGATAAGAAAGTGATTCCTGCAGATAAACCGCTGGCGTAATGGGCAGCAGCTGATCCACCAATAGCCCACCTTTGGGCGGCTTCTGCCAATAACAGTTCACTCTCAGTATAGGTTAAAATAAAGGTGATACCATCCTTTTTAATCATTGCAGGGTTAGGTGATGAATAATCTGAGAAAGTTGTATAAGAAGCATCCTGACGAACATCCCTACCCGCTATACCACTTAAATCTTTGCCGTTTGGCATACCTTTCTGAACAAGTGGATTGGAATTATAATTCGGATTTTGTGTCTTTGTATTTTCATCCAGGAAAAGCCCTGTAACAGCCACTTTTCCTAAACGGGGATCGTTTGCTGTTTTTAATTTATTAATAAAAGTTTGTGACCATTTAACATAATAATTCTCCTGCCCCCCATCACCAGCTAATACCTGACTGTTCCGGTTCTGAGTTACCCTTGCACCTGATACATCATGTTTAACAAAGGCATTATCATCATTGCTCGTCATGGTTTTACCAACCACTTTTTGTGCATAGGTTTTAGCTGTATTTTCATCTACTTTGGTTAAACGCATCGCAATACGTAACAATAATGTATTTCCAAACCTTTTCCATTTATTGATATCACCTTTGTAAATTGCATCACCTGTAACCTTATCACCATTAACATCCAACAGGCTGGTTGCTTCTTCCACTTCCTTTAATAAATCCGTGTAAATGGCTTGCTGTTTATCATACTTCGGCGCTAAATTACCTGTATAGTAACCCTGTCCGGCTTCCGAGTAAGGTACATCTCCATATAAATCGGTAATGCGTTCAAAAATCAAAGCTTTCCATAAGCGGGCCACCTGACGTACATTATTATATTTAGGAGATCCTTTCGTAAACTCTACAATATCAACAATTGGCTTAACCTGCTCTACATAAGCACCAACCGTTGTACTACCCCAATAAGCTGAGGTATAACCTTCATTAAGCAAGTACTTATCTCCAGCCCAATAGCTAATAACAGTAGAAAGGCCTTGCATCATGGTTGAAGAATAAATTAAATTTCCCCTCCAGGTATCATAAGCAAAGTCTATACTCCCTGTGTAGGTAAGCTGTGCTGTAGTTAAAGTATAATTGGGATCAAAAGTTGCTGCCCCATAAGCAGATGGATTGGTATTAATATCTTCGAAATCTTTGGTGCAACCAGAGATTATTAACATGCTGATACAGAGTAACAGGCTATATTTTTTTAATATGTTCGTTTTCATTGTTCTGTCTGTTTAAAATTAAAGCTTAACACTAAGGTTTATCCCAAATGTTCTAACCGGAGGCACACCACCTAATTCCAATCCCGGAAAAGTAGCATTGTAACTCGATTCAGGGTCGATATTATCCGTCTTTTTCATCAGGATAAATAAATTGCGGCCAACCAAGCTTACGTTTAATCCCTGGATCTTATTGTTGAACATTTTTGCAGGAAAATTATAGCCTAAGGTTACCTGTCTGAACTTAATGAAACTTGCATCCTGTACAAATTTATTTGAAACATTATCAGCAGAAAGCTGGTAGTAGGCTGCCGCAGTATTGCCCAAAGCCTCACGATTTTCAAGCGTAGCCTGATGCAGGCCAAATACGTAGCCATAGTAATCAGTTGCAGAGAATACTTTTCCGCCCCACTTCCCATCAATCAAAAATGATAATGTTGCGCCTTTATAATTAAACTCGTTATTCCATCCGGCAAACCACTTGTTGTAAGCAGAACCATTAGCAACAAGATCACCACGCTGGGGGGCGCCATTTGCGCCGAGCACAACATTTCCGGATGCATCATATTTATAACCATATGCCATTACCTGTGAGGCTGCCTTACCTGGAATGTTCTGCAGAAAGCCAACCCCGGAGCGTGAGGTAGCTATCAGGTTTGAAGTTACACCATCGGCAAGTGATATTACTTTATTGTCGTTGTAAGATCCGTTTAAAGAGGATGTCCATACAAAACCCTTACTTTTTATCACTTGCCCCGATAATAATAATTCTACCCCTTTATTTTCGATTTTACCTGAGTTAAGCACTGCGCCACTATAGCCGGTTGAAGTTGATGTAGTAACAAAAGTGATTTCATCTTTAGATATTTTTTTATACCAGGTAAGATCGAGATTCAAACGATCTCCCAGGAAACGCATTTCGGTACCAATTTCCAACTCGGTTGCTTTTGAAGCTTTTAATGCAGAATTCGGAATATTTACATTTGAAATAGTGCCCAGCGGTAGTCCGTTTAGCACCTCACTTCTTAAACTATAAGTCAACAAAGTTTGATAAGGGTCTGTTGCCTGACCAACAACAGCATATCCCGCCCTCACTTTACCAAAGCTTAAAAAAGATGGTTTCCAAAGTTCTGAGAAAACAAATGAACCACTTACTGAAGGGTAGAAAACACTTAGCTTGTTATCTTTACCAGGCGTTGCCAAAGTTGAAAACCAATCTGTACGCCCGCTACCGGTTAAATATAAAATGTCTTTATAAGCAAGCTCTAAAGTACCGTATACAGAATGGGTTTCCGCTACGGATGCTACATAGGCTACAGATTTATTCTTGGCATTTAGAATATTATAAACCCCAAAAACTGCAAAATCTGCTCCGCTATTTGTTGTCTGACTAACATTTGTTCTTCTGTAACTTGCTCCAATGTTTGGTGTAACGGCAAAGTTTTCATCAATTTTAAAAGGTTTACCTACTAGAATATCCACATTAACATCCGCAAATTTTGTGGCCTGTTCTACAATTTTACCGGGCGCATAATAAGCAGTACCCGATGGCACCACGTTTTTGTAAGTGTCGTTATATGCATCACGTCCGGCACGCCCCTGTAAAAACAGTCCATTATCGAAAGTATATTTAGCGCTGAAGGAGCTGATTAAACGGTCGCGTTTGGTATCATTTATAAACTCGTTTGCAGCGAACCATGGATTGGTTGCATAAGCGTTTCCTTTGTTGTATTGTATTTCATTGCCATTTGCATCTTTCCATGGTTTCAGATCGTTTACATTTACACTGGTGGGTAGAAAGGCAACATTATAATTGGCGTTACCTGCACCATCAGAAACCATCGGTCTGTTTTTAGCCTGTTCTAAAATGTAATTCATACGGGCATCGATAGTTAAGCGTTTAACCGGGTTAAAAGTACCTGTAAGATTGAAAGATTGTCTGTTTAAGCCCGAATTTGGAACCACAGAATTGTTATGAACATCGTTAGCTGATAAGCGGATAGTACCGCCATCAAAGCTTTTGTTCAATGCTAACGTATTAGACCATGTGCCTCCTGTGCGGTAAAAATCTTCGACATTGTTTTTCTGCGCCGTATAAGGTCTGGAGACGCCATCAAACTGAACCACGTTCGATCCATCTAATTTTGCTCCCCAGCTTGAACCACCCACCTGTGCCGCTGCAGCCCCATCGGTAGGTTTTACACCATTGGCGCCCTGCCCATAAACATATTGCCAATTAGTTCTATCCATTACCTGTTCGGCAACATAATTACTATTAAATTCGATGCTATTACCCTTTCCACTTTTTGTGGTGATTAGAATTACCCCAGCCTTTGCACGATAACCATACAGGGCCGAAGCCGCTGCACCTTTCAATACCGAAATACTTTCAATATCATCGGGATTTAAATTTCCAACAGCATCCCCCAAATCGGGCGCATTATCATATTGACTCCCAGAATTACCATTAGCGTTTAAATTGTTTAAGCCAACAGGTTTGTTCTCCATAGGCACTCCATTAATTACATATAATGGTTGGTTGGTTTGACTTAAACTGGAAACTCCACGTATGGTTACGCTGGTTGCAGCACCCGCACCACCTGAAGTTGAGCTGATATCCAATCCAGCTACTTTTCCAACCAAGGAGTTGGCAACATTATTTTCGCGCGCCTGTGTGAGTGTTTCGCCACCAATCTGTGTAACCGAGTAACCTAAGGCTCTTCTCTCTTTTTTGATCCCCAAAGCGGTAACCACCACATCGGTAAGTTGCTTGGTATCTTCTGATAGTATGATATCGATATTGGTCTGTGTACCTATAGCAATTTCTTTGGTTTGAAAACCAGCATAAGAAATTACCAGAATTGCATTTTCAGGTGCATTTAAAGCAAATTTACCGTTTACATCAGTAGAGGTACCTATGCCCGTTCCTTTAACCCTTACACTTGCACCAGGTAAAGCCCCTCCAAGGGCATCTTTTACGGTTCCGCTAATAGGTACTTCCTTATTTTTACTAATGACGATCAGGCCACCATCAGAAACAGAATATTTCAGGTTGGTTCTGTTTAAAATGGCTGCCAGCACATCTGTAACCAAAGTATTGGTTACAGTAATGCTTATGTCTTTATTTACCGGAACGTAAGAAGAACTGTAAACAAAATGGTAACTGCTTTGCTGTTCTATAATCTGTAAAACCCTGGCTAGCTTTGTTTTCTTAACATCTAAAGAAATTTTTTCCTGGGAAAAAACCGATGCCGAAACATTAAGACAGGTAATGAAAATCATAATGCAGGCTAGTTTCATTAGCATAATGAATTTTAGAAGCGCTTTATATTTTGGGCGCCCTTGCAGTAAGTAATAATAAATCATATTTTTGTTTTTTTTTGGTTGCATAAAGTTCTTGGCAGCAATCTGTTTGCGCATAAACTGCCATTAATTAATCAAAAGAGAAATTGTTAAGGGCGGTGCTCCAACACCGTCCTTTTTCCTTTCTATTTCGAGATGGTTACCTGTTTTCCTTTTATCTCATATTTAAAATTATTTTCAGTTGCTTTTAAAGCTTGTAAAACTTCTTCAATGCTTTCGTTTGTAATGGTTGCCGTAAAACGGTATTTTTCTATGGAAGGATCTGTAAATTTAATTTCCACGTTGTACCATTTTTCTAAAACATTCTTGATCTCGTCAAAATCCTGATCGTAAATTTCGATCCGGTTCTGTGTCCAGGCCGTTTCTACAATGGTGCTGTCTTTAATCTTGGTGTAATGGTTAATGGTAATTTCGGACTGTAAGGCGTTATGTTTAAGCAATTTACTTTTCTGCTGCGGAGCAACACTCTTATAATAAGTAACTTTCTCACTTGGTTTTAAGGTAATGGTGCCGCCGTTACCATTTACGGCTTCCATGGTAATTAAGCCACGGATTAAAGTGGCTTCTGATGTTGTTTCATCAGGATAAGCCTTTACATTAAAAGCAGTACCCAATACATTGATGTTAAAATCTGCTGTGTGCACTTTAAAAGGTTTGTTTTTATCGTGAGCCACATCGAAAAAAGCCTCACCTGTTAGGGTAACTTCTCTAGATTGATTGTTAAAACCTTTGGTAACCGATAAAGAACTTTTTGCATTTAATAATACCGAGGTTCCATCCTGAAGTCTAATTTTTTTACGCTCACCGCTTTTGGTGGTAAAAGTATAAATCTCCTGTGCCGCATTTTTTGTATTGTTATATTTAAAGTATTTGTTATAAACCAACACCGAAGCAAGCACTAAAACCAATGCTGCTGCAATTTTAAGCCATAAATAACGGTTCAGTTTAACCACTTTTTCTTCACCAAACATACCTTCCATCAAACTTTCTGTCTGTTTATTTAATGGACGTTTATTCCCGCTTAATATCACATAAAGTTTTTTTGCTTCTGCAATTACTGCAGCCTGCTCGGGGTGGGCATTAATGTACTTTTCCCAATATCCAATGCAAAGCTTATCTGTTCCCGCACAATATTGCTGGAAAGTGCTATCGACAAGAAAATCTTCTGCATTGAATTTACTTCTATCAACCATTATAATTTGCCTTTTATATATCAGTGCCCAAAAGTTTTACTTTTTCCTAAGAAAATTTTAACTTTTTTTAATGAGGCGGAATATCTGCCGTGAACGAGAATACCACAAAGAAATTTAATTTGCAGAAATGCAGATTAAAAGATATAAAGGAGTTGCTCCCGGTTCAAGCGGTTTTTATTTTTTTGGAAAGCAACTACAGAAGCTTTTAGGTAAGTATTAGTCCTGCCATCCGCTTTACCTCTCTGCGTTCGGTGCCCGCTCCTGTCAGGTTTAAGTGGCACAGACTGCCTTACTATTTGGGGTTATAGGGTGCAGAACAGGCATCGGGAGCACAAAGCCTCCTATTCCTAAACCCGGTAGTAACGGAAATCCTTTTTATTGCCACAAGACAATATTAAATTAAACTATAACGTGTAATGGCAATAAAAAGATTGGAGTGCATAACGGGACTACAGTACCTACGGAGACAGGAATGTTCGTTTTCAAACATAGAAAAACTCAACTATTAAAATAACAATTGCTGCCAACGAAAAGCTTTCGAAAGTTTTTAGATAAATTGAAGTAACCGTTAACAGATCTCTCTATTCCGCTGCGCTGTAATCGAGATGACGAAACAAGGAGGTTTACGCATTAAATTCTTTCCTGAGGATTTTAAGTGCATCGTAAATAGTGTTATAGGCTGTTTTAATGGTCTGATTACTTTGCTCGGCAATCTGCTCGTAGCTTAATCCATCAAAAAACTTAAGGTGGATAAGCTGTTTTTGGCGAAAGGTCAATTTTTCCAGTGCATTTTTGAGCTGATGCCGTACCAGTTCGTCGCTCTGCACCTTAACAATAAATTCTTCGTAACTCATTTCCAGCCAATCGCCATCGGCTCCTGCATTAAAAAGCGCGTCGCTTATTTTACGTTTTCTTTCAAGTATCCGCAGCAGTTTACGCTTCAAAAAGGTACGCAGGTAGGCCTCTACATTTTCAACACGGGTTAAACTTTCGTGTTTCTCCCAAATGGTGGTAAAAACAAGGTCTGTAGCTTCACTAGCGGTATCGGCATCGGCACAAACCCTGATCCCGAAATTAACAAGTGGATAATAAAGCGCTGCATACAGATCAAAAAATGCATCTTTATCGCCAACCCGTAGTCTTTCCCATAATAAGTGATGCGCTAACCTGTTATCCATTAAATTGTTAGTTGTTATCACAATATTAACTAAAAACAACAAGATTATACCTGTAGATTTTGATGAAAGTAAATTTCTCTACCTATTTGCATAAAAAACTTTTAATGCTGTAACATTTTTTCTGAATGGTATACTTATCAGGCAAAATTTAGATTTTGAAAAAGACAGACTTAGAAATAGAATTCGAAGCGAAATTAAAAGATTATAAACTTTTGATTTATAAGGTTTGCCGCATGTATGTAAACAACCATGACGATATCCAGGACTTATATCATGACATTATCATTCAGCTTTGGAAATCGTACCCTAAATTTAGAGGACTTATCCCACCGGCTGTGAAGGCAAAGCTCACGGATATTTTATATTGATCTATTTTCTTCTACTTCTAGTTTTGAAGCTAAGACTTCGTCTGTTTCCTTGGGTTCGCGGATAAATACATAACAGATTACAGCAGCCAAAATCATCAATCCGCCACCCAATTGTACAGCTAAAAGTCTGTCGTTATGGAGTACGTTACGCATGAGCCAGCCAAAGCCGAGCGATGCTATAATCTCTGGCAACACAATAAAGAAGTTAAAGATGCCCATGTAAATCCCGATCTTATCTTTAGGCAGCGAACCGCTCAACATCGCATAAGGCATGGAAAGAATACTGGCCCAGGCAATACCTACCCCGGTCATGCATAAATACAGCATATTTTTATCGTGTACCCAGGCCACACTGATTAAACCGATTGCACCACAGATTAAACACAGCGCATGTGTGGTTTTACGGCCTAGTGTATCGGCAATTTTAGGAAGTATTAATGCAAAAAGAAAGGTAACCACACTGTAGTAGGCCAATGTTAAACTACCAAAATCTGCGCCCTGTGCATAAACCGGATCGGCAGCATCCTTACCGCCAAAAACATTAACAGCAACGGCTGTGGTGTAGTAAAACCACATTAAAAACAAACCTGGCCAGGTAAAAAACTGAACCAAAGAAACTACCTGCATTCTTTTAGGCATATTCCTTAGGGCGTGAAAAATTTCACTTGCGCCGCCACCAAAACCTTTATTGCTTTCTTTTACTTTTTCTTTAAAATCAACATCCTGTGGCGGGTATTCTTTAGTGGTAAGCACGGTCCACAATACAGCGGCGAAGAAGAAAAAAGCACCGATATAAAAAGAAAATTTTACGTTTTCAGGAATACTGCCCTGTTCTGCAGTATTGGTTAAGTGGAATACATTGTTCATGATCCACGGTAAGGCTGAAGCCACGCTACCACCTAAACCAATCATCATGCTCTGCATAATAAATCCCCGGTTAACCTGACTATCGGGTAATTTATCGGTAACAAAAGCACGGAAAGGTTCCATTGCTATGTTTCCAAAAACGTCCAGGATCCAAAGTAAACCGGCTGCCATCCACAGCGCACTGCTATGCGGCATAAAGATTAAAGCAATACTACTCACAATGGCCCCAATCAGAAAATAAGGTCTTCTTCTGCCCCATTTTGGATGCCAGGTGCGATCGCTCAGGTAACCAATAACGGGTTGTACCAACAGGCCGGTTAACGGTGCTGCCAAAAACAACAACGGAACCTGATCGGGATTAGCGCCCAGATTTTCGTAAATACGGCCCATATTGGCCCTTTGTAAATCCCAACCGAACTGGATCCCGAAAAACCCTACACTCATATTAATGATCTGTGCAAGGGTTAATCTGGGGTTTTCGAATATTGTTTTTAGGCTCATTTTGTTTAGTTTAAGCGCTTAGTGGGTATTTTTGTTCAATTTTACTGTTAGGCACATGGTACTTTTTTTACCACAGAGGACACTGAGTTTTACACAGAGTTTACAGAGGTCGAATATGCTTTGTGTTTCTCTGTGTCTTTACTTTATGTGCGCTGTGTTATTATTATTTAACCATCTGCTCAGGCATGCGCCACTTTATTTTTTTACCACAGAGAACATCGAGTTTTACACAGAGTGTACAGAGTTTGTATACTTTGCGTTTCTCTGTGCCTTTACTTTGTGTACTCTGTGGTTAATCAATTAAAATTCTATTACCTGTGCACTAACCGGTGCCAAGGTTACAGGTATGCTTGTTCCTGCTGGGATATTTAATTTTTTACCTGTTAATAGCTCGGTAACCGGCGATGAAGATTTTACCTTTAAAATCTGATCCGGAATTTTGATGTTGGCTATTAAAGTTCGGTTCCGATCGAAATTGGCCACCACCAGCAAACGCTGCCTGCCGGTATAACGGATAAAAGCATACATGCGGTTATTCATGTTTCCGGTTGCAGACACCTCATAAATCCCACCATTGATTACGGCATCACTTGTAGAGGTTACTTTTAATAATTGCTTATAATAAGCCCTTAAATTTTGCTGTTCGGCATTTAATTTAAGGCCATCAAACGAGCCACCGTTCATCCACTTCTGGTGGTTCGGAACGCCCCAATAATCAAAAATCGTAGTACGGTTATCGTCGCCACCAAACCCCTCCTGTCCCTTTCCGGGTTCGCCAACTTCCTGCCCGAAGTAAAGCATTACCGGGCCGCCGCCAAGTGTTGCCGAAACAACCATTGCCGGTAAAGCCAGTTCAGCCTTGCCCGCAAATCCGGCAGAAGCAATGCGTTCTTCATCGTGGTTTTCTAAAAAGCGTAACATGCGATTGCCAAAACCGGCACTCTCCTTCTGCCAAACAAAACTGATATCTTTCACATCTGCCTTCGGTTCATTTCTGATCAGTTTTTTAAGTCCATCGTATAAACCCACTTTATCGTAGAGGTAATCGAATCTGCCTTCGTCTAAATATTGTTTGTACACTTTTGGATTATAGGCTTCACCGATGAAAATCAGACCGGGATTTACTTTTTTCACCTGTGGAATGACCCAGTTCCAAAAAGCAATAGGCACCATTTCGGCCATATCACATCTAAAACCATCCACCCCTTTATTGGCCCAAAAGGTTAAAATATCACGCATTTTTAGCCAAACCGGTGGAATGGGATCAAAATATTGTTTTTCACCGTTCAGATAATCTATTCCGTAATTCAACTTAATGGTTTCGTACCAATCGTCATATTTGGGTTTTGCCGAAAATACATTGTTGCCGGTCGCCTTTGCAGGATTCTCTTCAAATTTAGCACCCTGTTGTATAGAAAGCGGCGTTTCCTGTGCATTTTTTGGAAGCACTAAAGCCTGACCGGGGATATAATAAAAATCGTTTTCCGGACTAAATGCCCGGGTTACATCGTCTTGAGCACCAAAATCAATTATCCCATCTGGTTTTGCATAAGAATGATAGCTCCGGGCAACATGGTTGGGTATAAAATCGATCAAAACCTTTAAATCTCTGTCGTGTGTTCTTTTAACCAAAGCCTCAAACTCTTTCATCCTGTTTTTAACATCAACAGCCAGATCAGGATCTACATCATAATAATCGCGGATAGCATAAGGCGAACCTGCCCTGCCTTTCACCACCCTGGCATCATCAACCTTGATCCCGTAAGCGGAATAATCGGTTAAACTGGCGTGGGCAATTATACCTGTATACCAGACATAATTTGCACTAAGCTCTTTTATGCCATCAAGCGCCTTACCGGTAATATCGTTAAACTTACCCGAACCATTTTGTTCAATGGTACCATAAGGAATATTAGCCGTGCTTTTATTCCCAAATAAACGGGGCAATAACTGATATATAACGATCTGTTTATCGCTCATTTTTTTATGCTGTTTTTGTGCAAAGGATGGCAATGAAAATAGTAAAAAGAAAACATACAATATGCAGGTCCTCCCCCTGCCCCCTTCCAAGGGGGACAAAAATAGAGTCGAAAAGTTTTTTCCAATTATAGAAGATTGAGATTTAAACCCTCTGCCTTCAACCTTTAAGCCCTCTACCCTTCTCATACCAACTCAGCATTATTTACCTCAATTTCGGCATTTCCTGCTAATTTATACAACTGATTTCTGATCCCGATTTCTAAATCGATACTTGCGTGGTTTTTAATGCTGATACCACTTTCAGCAATCTTAATCTTTAAGGTTGCTCCCCTGAAACCAATGGTAAAAGAGAACGACTTCCATTGTGTAGGCAGGAACGGATTAAACTGCAATCTACCGTTACGCACACGCATTCCGGCAAAACCTTCTACCACACTCATCCAGGTGCCTGCCATCGAGGTGATGTGTAAACCATCTTCAGTATCATTGTTATAGTCGTCGAGGTCTAAACGCGCTGTACGCAGGTAAAACTCGTAGGCACGTGCTTCGTCGTTTAGTTTAGCTGCTAAAATACTGTGTACGCAGGGCGACAATGAACTTTCGTGTACGGTACGGGGTTCATAAAAATCGAAGTTGCGTTTTAACGTATCCTGATCGTAATCTTCTTCAAAGAAATATAAGCCCTGTAAAACATCGGCCTGCTTAATAAAACACGAACGTAGAATCCTGTCCCAGCTCCATTTTTGATTGATCGGTCTTTCGCTGGCAGGCAGATCTTTAACCAAAATCTGTTCTTTATCCAAATAACCGTCCTGTTGTAAGAAAATACCCAATTTTTCATCCTGCGGATAATACATTTTCTCGATAATACCGGCCCAATCGGCAAATTCCTTCTGATCGAAATTTAGGCTTTTTAAAAGGCGTTCGTATTTTTCAGGCTGCTGTGTTTTCACTGTCCTGGCTGCTTCGGTTGCAT
This sequence comes from Sphingobacteriaceae bacterium, assembly GCA_017745075.1. GTDB lineage: Bacteria > Bacteroidota > Bacteroidia > Sphingobacteriales > Sphingobacteriaceae > Pedobacter. The sequence goes on from JAGIAD010000020.1 coordinate 18,832, forward strand.
ATTTCATACACCATGTAGCCAAAATATTGGTGTACCAGTTGTTGTTTACGTTGTTCTCGTATTCATTAGGACCAGTTACACCAAGCATTACATATTTTTGTTTATCATTGCTCCAGTTAACGCGTTGTTTCCAGAAACGGGCAATACCGATCAATACTTCTAAACCATAATCGGAAAGATAACTTTCATCACCAGTGTAACGGATATAATTAAAAATGGCAAAGGCAATTGCTCCATTACGGTGGATCTCTTCGAAAGTAATTTCCCATTCGTTATGGCATTCTTCGCCATTCATGGTCACCATTGGATACAGCGCAGCACCAGCTGTAAAACCTAATTTCCCGGCATTTTCTATGGCCTTACCCAATTGTTTATGGCGGTAAATGAGCAGGTTTTTACTTACTTCCTGCGGAGCGGTGGCGAGGTAAAAAGGCACGCAATAGGCCTCAGTATCCCAATAGGTTGAACCGCCGTATTTTTCTCCTGTAAAGCCTTTCGGACCAATGTTTAAACGGTCATCTTTACCGGTATAGGTCTGAAAAAGCTGAAAAATATTAAAACGGATCGCTTGCTGTGCAGAAACATCGCCTTCGATAATGATATCACTTTCTTCCCACTTGGCAGCCCATGCTTCGCCTTGTTCTCTTAATAAAGTATCAAAACCTTTGGCAGATGCTTTAGCAATTACCGATTTTGTTTCTTTTAAAAGTGATTCTTTGGGATAATTTTCTGAAGATAAATTTGCCGCGATTTTAACCAGCGTGATCTCTTCGTTTGCTTTAACATCCAGAGAAAAAGTTTGTCCGACAAATTTCTCCTTACGAACAGCATCCGGGCTGATAACCAATTTCCCGGCATTTTTATAGAGTTCCACATTACTTCCTGTACAAACTTCAAAGGCTGTTTTCTTTGTTCTTAATTTGATATAAGCTTCAGTTCCCGAAATTTCATCTGCAATTTTATCCCAGAATTTTTCATCGTAATTACTGTCCTGGTTTTTAACATCGCCATCAATAAAAGGCATTAATGTTAATCTGCCATCGAAATTTAATGGGGTAATGCTATAACGGATGGCACCAACCTCATCGTCGGCGATACTGCAAAAACGGGTCGATTTAACTTTTAGGATTTTACCACTTTTTAGTTCGGCAGTGAAAGTACGCTCTAAATATCCGGCATGCATGTTCAGCACACGTTTAAAACTGCTTACCTTAGCCGTTGCCAGATCGAGGATTTCATCGTCGAGCTTTACTTCGATGCCTATCCAGTTTGCCGCATTTAATACTTTGGCAAAATATTCAGGATAACCGTTTTTCCACCATCCCACACGGGTTTTATCGGGATAATAAACACCTGCAACATAATTTCCAGGCAGGGTTTCTCCGGTATAAGTCTCCTCAAAATTAGCGCGCTGGCCCATACGTCCATTACCCAAACTGAAAATACTTTCCGAAATTTTATTTAAATGTGGATCAAAGCCTTCTTCGATAATATTCCACTCATCTGCTTTAATGTAATTTTTCATAACTAGTATTGAGTAGTGAGATATGAGATTTGAGACAATGCCCTCACCCTAAACCCTACACCTTAAACCTATAAATTCTCTAAATCGTTAACTGTTAATTTATCTAATCCGCTTACTACCTTATCAGCTTCGGTAAGTACGCTTTTTTCGCCGATACCGATGGCTTTCATTCCACCTCTTTTTGCGGCTTCTATACCGGCAACGGCATCTTCAAAAACCACACATTCATCGGGCTTAAAGCCTAAAAGTTCGGCTCCCTTTAAAAATACTTCCGGATCGGGTTTTGATTTGGTAACCATGTTTCCATCAACTATTTTGTCGAAGAAATGAGCAAGATCAGTTTTCTCCAAAATAATTCCCGAGTTTTTGCTTGCCGAGCCTAAAGCCAATTTGTAGCCGGCTTTATGAATTGCGGTTAAGAAACCGACCGTTCCGGGCAAAACTTCTGCAGGAGTCATTTTAGTAATCATATCTACGTACCAGCCGTTTTTTAAGGCAGCAAGTTCTTCTTTTTCCGCATCGGTCTTTCGTATCCTACCCCAGGCCAGAATCTTATTTAAGCTTTCTACGCGGCTAACGCCTTTTAACTGCTCGTTCTGCTCTTCGGTAAAATCGAAACCCATGGTATTGGCCAGACGTTTCCAAGCCTTATAATGATATACAGCAGTATCAACCAGTACACCATCAAGATCGAATAAGCAAGCCTTTATTGAGGTGGAAGGTGAAAGGTGGGAGGCGGAAGGTTCTGAATGATTATTATCTTGCATCTTTTATATTTTAGTATCAGGTAGTGAGTATCAAGTAGTGAGTATCGAGTAGCAGGACTATAAGTATCAAGACGTAAGGCCTATACTTTAACTTCTCAATCTTTTACTTTTTCTATCTTAACTCAAGCACCAACGTTGTTTTACCAGGTACTTTAATGTTTCTGAAATCGATGTTTTCGCCAGTAATTACATTTTTTGCTGTTGTAATTCCTGTTGTTCTTTCTGCGAAGCGATCGGTATTTAAAATTTTTTCTTTTTCTGTATTGTTTATAATAACCATTACAGTGCCTTTTGGTTCTGCATTGTAGCGAAAATAAACATAAACATCATCCTGAGGGACAAACTGCATCAATTTACCGGTTTGAAGTGCCGCGCTGTTTTTGCGGAAATTAGCCAGCGTTTTTACGAAATTGAAAGCCTCATTCTCTTTGCTGGTCCGGCCATCTGCCACAAACTTATCTTTTTTGTCGCCCTCCCATCCTCCGGGAAAATCAGAACGGATCAAACCATCAGGATTGGAGAAGTTTTTCATCAGGATTTCGGTTCCATAATACATTTGCGGAATACCGCGCATGGTTAACAGGATACTCATCCCCATTTTATATTTATCGAAATCTTCGCCAACCATCGAATAAAAACGGCTCATATCGTGGTTATCTAAAAAGATGCAATTTGTATTTGGGTTTTTATAAAGAAAATCGTGCGCTAAAGTGGCATACAAACGGTTAATTCCGTCAACCCAACCGTTTTTGCCGTTTATTCCTTCGTAAATCGCATCTTTTAAAGCCGCATCTGTAATGCCCTGCAAGTGGGTATCGAAGCCGCGGTTAACAGTATTGCCTCCGGTAAAAAAAGCCTGGTTTGCCACGGCAGTTACCAGCGTTTCGCCAAAAACGGATAAGTGCGGGAATTCGGCCTGAACTTTTAAAGCCCAATCGGCCATATAAACCGGATCGTTATATCCATAGGTATCCAAACGCAAACCATCAATACCAGCATATTCGATCCACCAGATGTGGTTTTGTGTGAGGTAATTTTGTACATAAGGGTTACGCTGGTTTAAATCGGGCATTGTAGGCACAAACCAACCATCGAGCATCTGTTTACGGTCTGCTGCCGATGCGTGTATATCCATTATGGTTTGATCGCGATAATTGGTTTGGGTATATTTTGGCCATTGGTTTAACCAGTTTTTCATTGGTAAATCTTTATAAAACCAATGTTGGGTACCAATGTGGTTGTGTACAACATCTTTAATCACCTTCAACCCTTTGGCATGGGCAATTTCTACATACTTTTTATAAAGTGCATTTGTTCCATAGCGGGGATCTATTTTATAATGATCGGTTACCGCATAGCCGTGATATGATGCCTGTGGCATATCATTTTCTACCTCTGGCGTCATCCAAACGGTAGTAATTCCCAGATCTTTAAGGTAATCGAGGTGGTTAATTACGCCTTGAATATCGCCGCCATGGCGGTAATACATGCTATCGCGGTTTAATGCAGTTTCAGTTAAGCCCTGAACCACATCGTTGCTTTTATCGCCGTTCGAAAAACGATCGGGCATGAGCAGGTAAATAAAATCTTTGCTGGTTACGCCCTGAATCCTGCCCGCACTTTTATCGCGGTTTTTTAATTCGTAAGTGTAGGTAAATATCTTTTTTCCGTTAACGGTAAAGTTAATCGGGAATTTTCCGGCTTTAGCAGCTGGTGCAATTGTTAAATCGAGAAATAAATAATTTGGATTTTCAACTTTGTTAACCTTAACGAGTTTAACCCCCGGATAACTTAAGGCCACTGTTGCATCGGCAATGTGATCTCCATGTACCAATAACTGCAGTTTAGGATTGTGCATTCCTACGTACCAGAACATAGGCTCTACCCGCTCCAGCTTTTGTGCAAACAGATTAATGCTGCTCAACAGTACAATCAGGACAGTGAATATTTTTTTTAATCCTTGTGCATTTGCATGGATTTCAGCCCGGGTATTAAAACGAGAATAGATAACGGTAAGAAACATAGCAACGTTAGGCCATTTTATCATGCTAAAATTTTTTTAATTGATTTTAAAAATCCTGCAGAAATCAAAAGATCTCTACAGGAATATTTAGTTAATGATTAATTTTTAACCATGGTGTACGAACCCGTTTTACCATCAGCATTAACGGTTAAAGTTAAAGTATAGGTTCCGGCGTCGGTTACGGTAATATCAGCTCCATTGTTACCAATACTAGTTGTCCAATCGTGGTTTAACCTGAATTTAAAAGCACCGGCGGTTAGCGCAATTTTAGTTTGCCAGGTGCCTTTTCCATCGTTAATAAATTTTAAGTCGGTATCTACTGCCCAGTTACTGCCCGGAATTGCATTACCAATAACCGACCAATAATCTGCTTTTGCAAGGGTGTAGGTTTTCTTATTCAGATCAACTGTTAGTAATTTGAACTCTGCTGATATTGAACTGATATCGCCACCGGAAGTACTCAGCGTACCGCCACCTGCATCGCCATAAGCCACATCCCATTTTTTTGCCGGGGTAATTTTAAACGGATTACCGTCAAACTTGATGATTCCGGAATAAACGCCATTACTGGTTAATGACACCAAGCTATCAGCAGTTGCCGGGTTCCAGCCCTGATAATTACCAGGAACATAAATCCAGGCTGATGCTAAATAAGGCGTAGCGCTTAAAGTAATTACATTTGAATAGGTCATGGCGTTAGCCGCAGCACCAGATTTTAACCTTACCTCAACCTGTGCCGGTGTTCCGATGGTAGCACCGAGGGCCAACATCATAGTGTTAAAATCGTTTACCGTAGGTGAATATGAGGTTGTACTGATCACATATTCTTTGGGCGAAGCAAAGTTTTTCCCTTTCAGATCAAACTGAATGGTTGAGGTTACCGGTATAGTATAACCTGTAACGGTTGGTGCCGGAAAGGTTAAGGTTAAGGCCGGTTTTGTTCCGTTTGCCTGCACCAGGCTTAAGCTCGTGGCCGAGGCAGTAAGCGTACCCGCAGGGCTTACATTGGAAACCGTCTGTATTTCGTCTTTTTTGCATGACCAAAGCGATAAGGCTAAACAGCATACCGCCAATGATTTAGATAATATTGATTTCATGTTCGATGAAGATTAATAACCAGTGTTTTGAACCAGATTCGGGTTGGCGATTAAATCGGCATTTGGAATCGGATATAGATTACGATAAGCAGGCAAGCTTGTACCAGCTTTTACGCCACCTTTAAAAGGCCATAAATATGTAGCTCCGGTAAATTTGCCATAGCGGATTAAATCGGTACGGCGGTGACCTTCCCAATACAACTCGCGACCTCTTTCGTCTAAATAAAAATCGGTTGTTAACGCAGCGGCAACCAGGCTACCATTCGTATTGCCATAGGCACGCTGACGTAAGGCATTTACATAGATTAAGGCTTGCGCCACCGAGCCCCCGGCACCTCCCCTGGCAACAGCCTCGCCATAAATAAGATATTGCTCTGCCAGACGGAAAAGGGCAAAATCTAAAGAACTGAATGTTCCGTTTAAGGATGCAGGGGTTGTACCACCTGATGTTACGTTTTTAAATTTAGTAACCTTTAACCCATCGTTAGGGTCTGAAATGGCATCTATGGTTGCTTTCGGCCCAACAAAAACACCACGTTTATCGATAGAACCTGTGGTATTTGGGAATAAAGCCGGCAAATTCTGACGGGTACGGTTACCGGCCCAACCACCATTTGGCACACCATATTCGCTTGCTACCATGCCAGCAGCATCAGCCGATGCATAAATAGCAGCATTGATCAGGAAAGTGGTACCTCCATAATTGGTTCCGTTAACCCCGTCATAATTAATGGTTAATATATTTTCGGTATTTCCAATATTATTATCGGCTTTAAACAGATTGGCATAACTCGGATTCAAAGCATAACCCGCTGCAATAACTTTGCTCGAATAGGTAATGGCTTCAGTATATTTTGCGGTACCGGTATAAACCTGGGCATTTAAATATAACCTTGCCAATAATGCCCAATCTGCTCCTTTATCTGCTCTTCCATACTCATTGGTACGTGGTTCGGCCAGGTCGGCTTCTATAGCTTTGAGTTCTGATTCTACATATGAAAACAATGCCGCACGCTGAATCTGTTTAGGATTAACCTTTCCAATTTCATCAGCTTCGGTTACAAAGGGCGGATTTCCGAATGCATCCAACAACACCCAATACTGATAAGCACGTAAGAAACGGGCTTCTGCACGATAACGGGCAACATTGGTTGCATCGGCCCCGGTAATATTACGGGAAGCCAGTTTATCGGCCGTACTCTGACGTAAATAATCGTTAACCAGGGTAATCTGCGAGATACTGCGTGAGTATAAGCCTCTTAAAAACTGGTTATCGGTAGACCAGGTAGCATTGTCAAGTTCAGGGATCCCTGTGTCGCCCCAGTTACATACCGCTTCATCAGTTACCAATTCCTGTGAGGTCCAAAATAGCCTTAAAAAATCTGCGAAACCAGCATTCAAGCCTCCAACATCGCTGTTATCTGAGCCGGATGGACTTGTTAATCCGTAATTTGCATATAACCTTACTAACTGTTGTTTATAACCTGCAGGCGTAGCATAAGCAATATCTGCCGTTACATCATTGGTTGGTGTTAGATTTAATGCGTCTTTTTTGCACGCGTTTAATGATAACACTAAAACCGCCGATGCCAATATTATTTTAAATGAGTTTTTCATTGTATTTCTTCTGTTAAAAACCAACGTTTAAACCTAGCGTGTATGTTCTTGGTCTTGGATACAGGTTATAATCGATACCTGTAGCCAATTCGGGATCAAGACCTTTGTATTTTGTTACCACGAAAACATTCTGGCAGTTTGCCGAAATTCTCATGGTTGCAGTTCCATCTTTAGATAGTTTGCCAATGTTGTAGGCCAACCCTAAATTGTCCATTTTCAGAAAGGATGCATTCTTAACGTAGTAATCGCTCAGGAACTGGGTATTGGTAAAACCAGTATTTAATATATCGCTGCCGGCGTTATTAAGGATACCTACCGAACTTAACAGGTTTGATTTTATGCCAAAATTCGAGCTTACGTTATCATAAACATAATTGCCTAAACTGGCTCTTAAAACTGTATTAACACTCCATTTTTTGTAGGTAAAAGAGGTGTTGAAACCAAAAGTAAATTGAGGATCAGGCGATTTATAGAAATACTGATCATCAGCAGTAATGGTGCCATCGCCATTTAAATCCTGGTAAACACCTTCCAGCGGTTTGCCGCCTGCATCGTAAACCTGTTTGTACACAAAATAAGATTGAGGAATCTGGTTAACGGCGTTATATTTTAAATGGATCCCTGTTCCTCCCGATATGTCTCCTGCATCTATTTTAAATCCGGAGTTCGGGTTCAGGGTTAAGTTGGTTACCTTTCTTTTGTTATATGATGCATTTACCCCAAAATCCCAGGTGGTATTTTCAGTTTTAATGGCCGTAAAATTTAAACTTAATTCGGCACCCTTAACATCCATATTACCTACGTTGGTAACCAGTTCATTGCTAAAGTTTGTTCCTACCGGAATGGTAATCTTACTTAATAAGTCGGCAGTTTTTTTGTAATAAACATCGATACTACCGTATAACCTGCCACCTAAAAATCCATAATCTAAACCAGCATTGTAAGTTGTAGTGGTTTCCCATCTCAAATCAGGATCATACCCAGCCGGGGCGTAATAATTGTAAAAAGTATTGCCGATCTGATATTGGCCCGTATTGCTGTTGGCATAGTATTTAGCGATATAATTATAGTTACCGATATCAGCACCATCCTTATTACCGGTTTTGCCATAACTTAATCTCAGTTTCAGATCAGAAAGTACTTTGCTGTCTTTAAGGAAATTTTCTCCGATAATTCTCCAGGTAAAACCTACTGAAGGGAAATATCCCCAACGGTTGTTCTCGGCAAATTTTGAAGAAGCGTCGGCACGCATGGTACCCGATAGGATATACTTCTCGGCCAGGGTATAGTTAAATCGTCCGTAGTAGGAAAGCATTTTATTGCGTTCTACTGAAAAAGGAAAAACCGGGGTAACAATTGGCACACCTAAACCCGTATAATTGGTGAAGTTGTAGCCGGTAGTTGCAATATCGTAATAACCGTAACCGGCCGTTACATCAAATTTACTTTTAATGCTTTCGATGGTATGCGCATAGTTAAGGTAGAACTCAGAAAATTTATCAGCTGATGTTTTTAAGGCATGTGAGTAAGAACCGTTCGTTGCTGCCGCTTGTGCAGCATAAACTGGCACACGGATGCTTCCATAACCTTTAGATACATCGTAACCAAGATTCAGGTTGGCGTGCAACTCCGGCAAAAAGTGGAATGAATAATCGAATTTAACATTACCTACACTCCGTTCGGCATTACCATTATTATCCTGTAACCGAATTAATGCAACAGGATTACGCGGTGCATTCGGATTTGGAACCATTGCACTTCCTGTTCCCTGTGTCCATTCGAAATAGTTACCATATTTATTATCGGCATTGATGGGTTGCGTTGGATCGAATTGAATGGCCGAATTAATTGCACCGGCATTTGCAAAATGCGAATCAGTTAACGATCCTTTTAAGTTTAAATCGATCTTTAAATGGTCATTAAACAATCTTGGCGATAGGGTAATCGAACCCGTTCCGCGCTTTAGTTTATCGGTAATCAACAATCCATCCTGGTCCAGATAACCGGCAGAAATACGGTAAGGCACCCCTTTAAACGAACCGGCTATGCTCAGGTTGTTATCAGATGTAAATGCATGCTGATAAATGGCATCCTGCCAATCAGTATTTGCCGTTCCAAGCAAGGCTTTTTGCGTTGCGTTTCCATTGGCATTAACGTATGCACGAACCTGGTCGGCAGAAAGCACGTTCACTTTTCTGGCAACGGTTGCAATAGAATTGTTGGTGCTGAAATTTATTACAGGCGCTCCTGAGCCTCCTTTTTTAGTGGTAATTAAAATTACCCCGTTAGATGCCCTCGAACCATAAATGGCCGTTGCATTTGCATCTTTGAGTACGGTAAAGGTTTCGATATCGTTCGGATTGATGAGTGATAACGGACTTGGCGCATTATCGATGGTATTACCGCTAAATGGTACTCCATCAATTACGATCAGCGGATCGTTACTGGCATTTAGCGATGCACCACCACGGATACGGATCTGGCTACCCACTCCGGGCTGGCCACTGTTAGAAATGATGTTCACACCTGCCACCTTACCCTGAATTAACTGCTCAGGCGTAGTAATCGCTCCTTTTTGAAAATCTTTCGCATTTACAGTAGTAATAGATCCGGTCAGGTTTTTCTTCTCTGCAGTACCGTAACCGATTACCACCACTTCGTTTAGTTTTTGTGCATCAGGCACCAATTGAAAATTAACAGTAGTATTTGCTGAAATGCTTACGGTTTTATCGAGGCTCTGGTAACCGACGAAACTGGCAGACAGTGTTATTGAACCGTTCGATAATCCTGTTAATTTAAAATTACCATCGGCATCGGTTGATGTACTTCTTGTTGTTCCTTTAACAACTACAGAAGCGCCAGGCAATGGCAGTCCGGTTTCATCAAGCACTTTACCAGATACCGATCCGGTCTGTGCTTTTACCATTAATGCTGAAAAAACCAACAGCACCAAAAGCCCCTGTTTTAACAGGTAAAATATTCTCATATCTGAAGCTCGTTTAAGTTTAAAAATTTGGTTAAATATTATAGTGATTTACACACAGGTCTAATTTACAGCTGTTAATCATATTTCAAAATTTATTTAAAAAATATATTTCAGGCCAAAATACTGGCAAAAAAATCGGGCTAAAAATTAGCCTTTTGGGAAAATTCAAAAACCACAATAAATAAATTTATTATTTATAAGTAATTAACAATCAATACATTAAAAATATAAAATTTAAATTTAAAGTGTAAAAATTACACTAAGCGTTTTTTTAACACTTTTTTCGGGAACGTTCCCGAAAAAATCAGTGTAAATTTCAGTCAATTTTCGGGAACGTTCCCGAAAATTGACTAGAATTCTGCGTATTTTACACTAAGTGAAGATTTTTTTTGAAAATTTCAGGCTAAAAATCAGCTCGTTTTTGCGGCCATTTTTTAGCCGTTCATAGTGGAATTCCGCTTGATCATTTTAGAGGTTAAAACCACCTCATTTGACAGGTTTTTATCGGCATGATCACCCAAAATAGTAAACAATAATTTTGCTGCCTCTTCTCCTATTTCGGTAGCTGGCTGAGTGATGGTGGTAAGCGAAGGATTTAATAAAGGAGCAATCTCCAAACTGGAGAAACTGATTACCTTCAAATCTTTAGGGATGTTAATATTAAGATCGTAACAGGCATAATAAGTGGCGAAAGCCAAACGCTCTACAGAAGTAAAAACACCATCGGGCTTTAATTTCGTTAAAGCCTCTTTAATGATCACGCTGTTTTCTTCGTAACTGTTGCTGCAATCTACTATCAGGTTTTCATCGAAGGGAACATGGTGTTTAGCCAATGCATCAAGATAGCCCTGCATACGGGTTTTACCTATTGATAAACTTTTATTCACCACGAGGTAAGCAATCCTGTTGCAGCCCTGCTCTATTAAATGTTCTGTTGCCAGAAAACTGCTGTTATAATCGTTCGTAATTACCCTTGGGGTATCAATATCTTCGTAAATCCGGTCGAAAAACACCAGCGGTAACCTTTTAGCGCCAAATTTATTGAGGTAATTATGGTCGTTGGCCTCTCCCGAAACCGACATAATGATGCCATCGGCCCTGCCATTATGCAAGTGGCGGATGAAGGTTACCTCCTTTTGATAATCATCGTCGGTTACGTAAATCAGAATATGGTATCCGTTTTCACGGGCTACGCGTTCAATACCGTGAATGGCCTGCGAGAAATAATTATTGGCAAGTTCGGGTACGATAACCGCAATGGTTTTACTTTTTTGCTCTCTTAAATTACTGGCGTAATGGTTGGGCTGATAATTCAATTCTTTCGCCTTGGCTAATATAAGCGCCTTGGTAGCAGCATTTATATCACTATTATCCCTAAAAGCCCTCGAAATTGTAGAAGTAGATAAATTTAATGCTTCTGCTAACTTCTTAATATTAATGCTGTCCATTTTTGGCTGTTAAACCCAATTAGTTTGAATAAACGCTGTAAATATAAACTATAAATGTCCAAAATATTTTATAAGCTTTAAAATTGTGTATTTCATGCCCGATCATAAATTTGGCATCCCGGGACGAAATCCAGTGGCAAAAATAGTTGCCCCGCGCTTTGGTAATTTCTTTAAATAAATATTCATTTTTTTTAAAACAAAAAGCATCTTTGCCGCATTAATAATTTATACACTATTAATCATCTTCTCATTTACCGGTTGAAAAACAAAACCATATGAAATAAAATTACAAAATGGGAAATAAGAAAATACTCATTGCCGATGACGACGAAGGAATTGTTGATGCTGTAACAATGATTCTTGAAGTGATGGGTTATGAGGTTGAATTTACATATGATGGCGGGGCAGTTATAGATGCAGTAAAAAACAAGCCGGACCTGATTATGCTAGATATCTGGATGAGTGGGCACGACGGCAGGGATATATGTAAGCAGCTAAAAAATGATCCCCTATATAAGGAAATCCCTATTTTAATGATCTCGGCCAGCAGAGACATCAGGCAATCTGCAATGGATGCCGGTGCAAATGATTTCATGGAAAAACCATTTGAGATGGATTCATTGCTAAACAGGGTAGAAATTTTATTGAATTAGCCCGAACTGCCTGGGAGCGTCAATCTTAATTCATTTCAGGGTCTTATAAATGATAATCCGTTTAATCATTTCATGATTTTAAATCACTAATTTCTATTTGGAGCGCAATGCTTATGCAATACAGAAAATTTCCTCCCGTTTTTTGCTTTTACGCTTCGCCGCCTCGTTCCTCGCTGCTGCAGGGTAACGCTTCAACCGGGGCTAGGTGGCCAAAGCAGTGTTTCATTTTTGAGGTTGCAGGGTGCACAGACCTCCGTTAATAAACCCGATTGCAGCGAACACGAAGTGCAACGGAGTAAAGCGTAAAGCGGGACTACACACCGCCAAGAACCACAATCCATTCATTTCCTGATTCGAAACACTCACTCTATTTTGGAGCGCAATGCTTGTGCAATACACAAAGTTTCTTCCCGTTTTTCGCTTTTACGCTTCGCTGCCTCGTTCCTCGTTGCTGCAGGGTAACGCTTCAACCGGGGCTAGGTGGCCAAAATAGCATTCCATTTTTAGGGTTGCAGGGTTCAATCTGTCCGTAGAGTTCCGAAGGGCTCTACGGACTAAAGAATAGAAAAGAGTCTGTGACTCGTTTCTATGTATTGAGTTATAAACCCAACCTTATTCACTATCCGTAGAGATTCTGTGTTGAATTCCAAAAAAATATTTTAATTATTACCTTTGTTAT
>JAGIAD010000021.1 GCA_017745075.1 Sphingobacteriaceae bacterium
CGAATTACTAAACCTTTACAATTGCGAGGAGGAACGACGAAGCAATCTTTTCATGCAGACGGTCTTTGTTATAAAGATTGCTTCGTCAGCTGAAAAGCCTTCTCGCAATGACGATCCTTCGAGAAGATAAATAAACATTGGTTAGTTTTTGGATGATTAGAACTTGGAGCGATTTTACGAACGTTTAATGTTTCATCAACAAATCAATCGAAACCCCTAAAAACACCGCCAAAAGGCCAAACATTAACATCCCCAGGCAATAGGCAATAATTGCCTTTAAATAGTTAACTGCTTTTTTACTATTAAAAAATTGTGCTATTGCCCATGTACTATAACCAACTACTACAATGCTGGAAACTTTCATAAAGTCGATTGTACTAAGCCCCTCGGCAATAGCAAAAACAGATATGATTAACATGCCAATCCCCATCACAAAACACAGTAGGATCAATATTTCGAAAAAGTTATAGCCGTATTTTTTAAAAAATAGTTTTAACCATAAAGAAATACAAACGCCCATTAAAATATTGGCATAACCATAATGCCCCTGTACCCAATTGAAAATTAAACTAATGCTTGTTTTTTTTACCTCTTTAAATTCAACATAACTTTCCTCAATATGGAAAAAATGGCTAATTACTGTATAAATTAAAGAACTAACAATGATAAACACAACTGGTTTTACCAACCGGCTCCGGTTATCAGTTATGAATGTTCTTATATTTTGTCCGGGCCTGATCAGCAGTTCTTTTACGGTAAACAATATTCCCTTTTCGAAATGTAAAATATGTTGAATTTCGTGCAGAACATAATGTGCATCTACCCTTTCAACATGCATTGGCCGACCGCAATGGCCGCAAAAGTTATCATTTACAACATGACTACAGTTTCTGCAACTTATTGGATCAGGATGCATATAACTTATTGGTTAGCATTTGGTGTATTACGCAATCTGATCTCACCATTTACCGATTTTAAGGAGCTGTAGATCGGTAACCAGGTGATGGGCAGCACCATTACAGGGATGAATAACACCAATTTTGCCTTGAGAAAAAACAAGACTATAGAAATAAGCACTCCTAATGTGATAAATCCAATTAAGGCACCCTTTAACATCGACTTGGTTTTATTTAATTCTACCAAACTTAATTCAGACCGTTTTTTCATCATTCAAAATCTTTTCTGTAAAAATGGGTACAAAAATATTTTCAGAGACTACACTTTAGTGTAAATTTGCTATTAGGCTATCTCCTAAATGAAAAACACTATTACCTCCTCTTTGCTGACCAAAAATAAGGTTGAAAAAATATCAACTAAAGACTTTCAGCAGCAGGATTACATGGAGGCTGTAAAAGCTTTTGCACGTTTAACTTACGAAAGCGTGTATGTGATCGATTACGAAAAAATGGCATTTGAGTATGTTTCAGAAAACCCTTTATTTTTATGTGGTTATTCGCCTGAAGAGGTATTGGGTTTGGGCTACGAATTTTATTTTAAAAATGTTCCTGAAAAAGATCTCATATTGTTGAGTCTGATTAACGAAGCTGGGTTCGATTTTTTTGCAAAACTATCTGATGGAGAAAAAAAACACTATAGCATCACCTACGATTTTCACCTGATTAACCAGGAAGGTAAACCCAGGCTGATTAACCATAAACTTACCCCTTTATTTTTAACAAGCGAAGGTAAGATGTGGAAAGCAATGTGTATTGTCTCCCTATCTCATCATCAACAGGCGGGTAATACCTGTATTTACAAACAAGGCACTGATGAGTTGTGGGTGCTGGATACCACAACCAAGATCTGGAAGAAATCAGAGAAACCAAAACTCAACAGAAGGGAAATCGAAATATTGCAATTGCATGCACAGGGCTTAACCATTAACCAAATTGCCGAAAAAATATTTGTTGCCCCTGATACCGTTAAGTATTACAGGCGACGAATTTTTGAAAGATTGGAGGTAAGTAATATGGTCGAAGCACTTTCAAGCGCAGTTAACCACAAGATGATCTAGTCTTATCCATTTTTACAATATTTTGGCCGGGAATTGCCTTCCCGACCAAAGCATACGTTTATTGGATAGCCTTAAGCATTCAATCCCCCGTCTATTGTTAAAAACGAACCGGTAATGTACCCGGCTTCGTCACTAGCAATAAAGCTCACTAATGAGGCGATATCTTCTACCGTTCCGTAATCTGGTAATGCCATGCGGGTTCTCAGAAAATCAGCCAATGGTGTGTCAGCAGGGTTCATATCCGTATTGATTGGTCCGGGCTGAACCAGATTTACTGTAATTTTTTTAGCACCAAGATCGCGCGCCAAACCACGGGTAAAACCCTGAAGTGCCGATTTGCTCATGGTATATAAAGTAGTTTCAGGGCCAAGGGCATTATCGCCCATGTTGCTGCCAATGGTAATAATCCGCCCACCCTCAGGCATGCCTTTTACCGCAGCCAGGGCAGCCACAAAAACTGCCTGTACATTAACGGCCATAATTTCGTTATAATCTTCAAGTGTATGTTCCTCAAAAGCCTTACCGATGTAGATGCCTGCATTATTGATCAGCACATCAATACGGCCAAAATCGGCAATGGTTTTAGCTACCGCTCCACTTACCTCAGCAGGTACTGTACTGCTTGCTTTCAAGGCAACAGCAAGCCCACCCGCAGCCTCAACCTCAGCCACTACAGCCAAAGCTTTTTCAGCTGAATTGGCATAAGTAAATACCACTTTTGCACCTTCTGCTGCTAATCTTTTTACAATCGCTGCACCTATGCCCCGGCTTCCTCCTGTTACCAGTGCAATTTTATCTGTTAATTTTTTCATATGATCTTTTAAATTTTCGGCTAATGTAAAAGAGATACTTTAAATTTGCAGGTAAACAGCAAATTGTTAGGTACTAACAAAAAAGTAAAAAATGAGAAAAGAAACGTCAACCAATGCTTTGAACGAAAAAATGATGATCGACAGTTGTGGCATGTCTTCATCGCTGGCTGTAATTGGCGGCAGATGGAAACCTGCCATATTATGTCGTCTTTCTTATGGTACCATGCGCTATGGCGAACTTAAAAAAGATATTATTGGCATATCAGAACGGATGCTGGTGGCGCAGTTAAGAGAACTGGAAAAAGACCAGATTATTACGCGTATTGTTTTTCCGGAGGTACCCCCAAGGGTAGAATATAGCCTGACCGACCTTGGGCGTACCATGAAACCAATGCTCGATGCCATGTCTGACTGGGGCAATATGTACCGCGGGCACATCAACCAAACACAGGAGTTATCTAATGGTGTACTGCTGGAGCAGTAGCCGGTCGTATTCAAAAAAATAAATAAAAAATCATAAGCCATTTTTCGACTGACAAACTGTTGTCATAGGCTGGTTCTAGCTTTGTTCTATTAAATAATATAACAAGATATCAGCAGCTATGATTACTAAAAGCGAATTACTACAACATTGGTTAGGCCACAGAAAACTAACCAGAAAAACCATTGAAAAATTTCCGGAAAAAGAATTATTCGAATTTTCAATCGGTGGAATGAGGCCTTTTTCGGCATTAATTAAAGAGCTATTATCGATTGATGTTCCTGGCTTAAAAGAAATGGTTACCAGGGAAACCTCACCATTTAGTCATGATCTGCCTCTAAACACCAAAGAGGAGCTACTGGCAAAATGGGACGAAGATACCCCAAAAATTGTGGAGTACTTTAACCAAATTCCTGAAGATCAGATTCACGAAACCATTAAATTATTTGGGCAGTACGAATTTACGATACTTAGTCACCTCCTGTATTTCATCGATAACGAAATACACCACCGTGGCCAGGGCTTTGTATACTTAAGGGCATTGGGTATTGAGCCACCATTTTTTTGGGAACGGTATTAAGAAAAGTCGTCATTGCGAGGAGAAACGACGAAGCAATCTTTATGGCAAGGATCACAAGCATGAAAGAAAGATTGCTTCCCCGAAAAACGGCCCAGGCTGTCGGCTGAAAAAGCCTTCTTGCAATGACGAGGATCAGAGGGGAATTACATCTTTAAAATTCTTCAGTCATTTTTATAAAATAGATATCCTTCAAGACGACAATTCTATAATTGTGATACAACCTCTCTGTTTTTTATTCTCTTTAATCCAGATTCCATTATCTCAACCAGCTCATTATTTAAATGGGCTGGTTCTATAATTTCGGCTACATCAACAAACTTAATAAACCAGCGTACAAAAGAAACCACTGGAGGTGAACAGTTGAAATACATCATTACAAGATCACCTGAAATCTCTTCTCCCGTAAATCCGAAAATCTGTCGGTCCCAGTATAAATAATGTGCATACTTCCGGTCCACGCTGATTTTAACTTTCATCATATTTTCTGACAGGTCTTTATCGCGGAATTCATTAATTGGTGGGTGTGCAATGGTAAAATCATCCTGCAGCATTAATACCTTTTTAATCCTGTCCAATCTGAAATTGCGGTAAGCTTTCCTTAAATGGCAATAAGCCAAAAGATACCAAAGATTATGTTCGTAGAATACCCCAATGGGCTCCACAGATCTGCTCACCTCATGAAGATCACCACTTTTGACATAGTGGATGTGGGTTATTTTTTTCTTTATCGTACTATTGAGTAAAACATCGATAATATTAGGAAGGTAATCAATGGGCTTAAAGTTGTTTTTAAGATGTATTGCATCTTCCAGATGCAGAAAATCCCTTTTTTGATGTACCTGAAAAGAACTTTTTATTTTGATCAGTGCCGCCTCAAAATGTTTTTTAACAAATTCGGTTTCATGTTTCTGCATTACTTTCTCGGCAACCGTTAAACTGAGAATTTCTTCCTGGCTAAATCTAGAGGGTTGCAGCCTAAAGCCTTCCATAATGGAATAACCAGATCCCGATTCATTTATGATCGGAATGCCGGCAATCTCCAGCGCTTTTAAATCCCGATAAATTGTTCTTAAACTGATTTCGAACCGTTTTTGTAATTCTTCTGTACTTACTACAGATTTAGACTGTAATAGAAAAAATATCTGTAGTATCCGGTCAAATCTTTTGGTAATATCCATTTTAAAAATGTGGGTATTGCGCTAAATCTGCAGGCAGGTAATTCCCCCCGGCATTATAGCTTTTTTACAATTTCAGACCAATTAAGATGATGACCCAAGTATGGGTTACCACCTTATAATATTGATTAGATATAGGCAATGGTTATAATCACAATCCAGATCAGGCTAAAAACACCCCCAAAATAAAGCATTGGCATGTTTTGTTTCAGGTTTTTCTTAACCAAGACAGTGTAAAGGATCCAACCTAAAAACGCAATAAAATACAGGGGAGCTGCAAATAATAACATAGGATTAAAATTGGTAATCAAATATAGCCATTTAATTAATTGAAGCCATAAAATCGGTAAATAAACGGTTTATATAGAAACCATACAGCCAAAGTTCCAGCCTAACCAAGCCTGTGCACCATTTCCAAACTGGCGATGCCAGGAAGGCGCCACTTCCTTTTTATTATTTCCGCTAGGAACAGCTTCTCCTTTTACGTAATAGGAATAGGCTGGTCCGGCAAAAAAAGTTAGACGGGATAAAGCGTTAACCTGCAAGTGGGCCTGTAACCTGTATAGTATATTTGCTTCTTTAACATGACCAGAATATACCGACTGGATTGTTCCTTCTGTAGCGATAGAAAAGCGCTTGTTTAATATAAAATCATGCCCAAGGCCCAATCCAAAAGTAAATACCTGTGCGGTATCTGAAAAATTTTTACCGGCAATTAATGAGGTATATAATTTAGCATTTCCGGTTTTAAAAGCGATGTTGGTATTGATGACTTCATTGCTATATGCCATTATTTTGCGGTAGCCATTGTTCGACAGGTTGATCAAACCGATACTGATGCCGGATGATGAATCGGCCAGGTTTACTATACCCAGTTGGAAGCCATCCATCTTTTGAGCATGGTTAACCAGGCCTGCAAGCTGCATTCCCTTTAAAGAGCCTGAGGTTTTATTCAATACACCTGCCAGCTGGACACCTGTTGTATTTTTGCTCACATTAATCAGCCCTGCTACTTGCAGTCCTTTACTATCTTTACCGACAAAATTACCTACCCCGGCCAGTTGCAATCCTCTTACTTTACTTTTTACCCTGTTCAACAAACCGGCTACCTGCAAACCATCTACATTCATATTTACATCATTGTATGCACCCGAAAACTGCGTACCCATTACCGATCCTCCTACTGCATTAAATAAACCCGCCAGCTGAATTTTTTTAATATCACCCTTAGTTAAATTGAATGCACCAGCGATTTCGAAACCATTAGTTCCGGCAGTATAACCACCAAGTATATTTAACGATACTTTATTTACGACACTAGCGCTCATACTACCATGTGAACTTAACCCAGGGGTAAACGATGCCTGAAAAGGTGTTTGTGCTAAAAAACTGGGAATATTAAGGTTTTGGATGCGCTGTTTTGAGGACAACAAAAAACGCCATATCCCCCTCCCTCCAAAAGTGCTGGAGAAAAATGTTCCTTTCTCTTTATCCGGATCTTCGTATTTCTCAGGTTTTATATTGATATCAGCCAAAAAAACCAGAGCGGTATCGCGATAGGTTTCTTTACTTGCCGTTAAAATTACACCACTATGTTCGCCTCTAAAACGTAAGGTAAAATAACCATTATTATCGGTAAGGGCAGCCTGAAGCAGTTTTTTTTCGTAAACACTGGCCTGCTTAACTTTATTCCCCGTTTTGGTATCAACAACATAACCACTTATTGTATACTCATTATCGCCATTGGCAATGTGCTCTGCTTCTATTGTTAAATGATTTACGGCATAGCGCAGAATAATGTATCCGGCGTTCTCTTTATAATCTACCTTACCACTAAACAGCTGATCCAAAACCTCTCGCACCGAAACATTTTTCAAATTCAGGTTAACCAGGCTATCCTCTCTGAAAAGCACACCGTTGTAGGCAAAATAAAACCCGCCGGCTTTGCTTATCACCTGTAAAACATTGCCAACCCGTTCTTGCCTGGCATTTAGGCTTACCCTTTTTGATAAATTCTTTATATGATCGACTTGGTTAAGCTGTGCATTACAATAACCCGAAATAAAGAGCAATAAAATAACCAGTTTTGTCTTCATTATTTCTTATCAGACAACAAAATGGTGTTGCCATTACGGGTTAGTTTTAAATTTAAGGTTTCACAGGTAACCATCAGTATATCATTTAACGAATCCATTTTGAAGGTAGTGGTAATTGTTAAATCTCTAACTTGATCAGTTAACATGATATTACTTCCGTAGGCTTCATTTAAGGTGTTAACCAGTTTCCATAACGGAATGTTATTGGCCTGTATTAACCTGGTCCTGTAATAGTTGTAAAGCCGATCGGTACTTTGTTCTTTTACCAGTTTACTGGTATTGCTGTCGATGTGGATTTTTTCACCTTTATAAAGCTTAATTTCATCATTGGCTAGCCGAACCTTCACAATTCCGGTTTCTACGTTAATTTCTGTATCCTTTTTTATATGCTTAATGTTGAACGAGGTACCTACCACTTCTACACTGATTTTTTCAATATCGATAACAAAAGGATGTGTTTTATCTTTAGCTACATCAAAAAACACATCGCCTTGTTCCAGTTTCAGCTTCCTGTTATTTTTAAAGTTAGCCACATAGCTTATTTTGGTATTCTTATTTAAGGTAAGGGCCGATCCATCGGGCAAGGTTTCGGTGCGTACCTGGTTGGTAGCCACGAGTTCTGTATATTTTCCGGGGCCGTATAAATTGTATGCGATCCACCCACCCACAGCAATAAACAATATCGCAGCTATCCTTAGCCAAACTTTACCAACATTTAATGGCTTAATATTGTTGCCCTGCAATTTTAAATCTGCTCTTCTCTCCTTAAAACTTGTCCATGCCAGTTCTACATCTCTTTTATTTTCGCTTTTAAGCGTTTTGCTTACCCGCCAGATGGTTTGCAACTGCACAAAATGTTTTTCATTGGCTTTCGAAGCATTCAGCCAGTTTTTTACCTTTTTGTTTTCTTCCTCAGTGCTTTCTTTTAGAAGAACCTTTATCAATAATTCATCAGTCATACGCTTTCTCCTAATTAAAAAAATCATTGCAATACCATAAACCCAGCAAAATAATAAACACCAGAAAATCAGCCAGTTTGAATCTCAGAATCTTTAAGGCCTTTCCCATCTGATTTTCTACCGTTTTGATAGACAAACCTAAATGGACGGCAATTTCGCGGTATTTCAGTTCTTCAAACCGGCTCATTTGAAATATGGTGCGACATTGCTCGGGTAATTGATTCAGGGCCTCTCTTAAATGCTGCTGAAGCTCTGTAAATTCTACTTTAGCAGCGGCAGGTTCATGTTCTGTATTCATGGTGTGTACCGTAAATTCCTGGTATTTGCTCTTGGTTTTTTCCTGTTTAATATAATTTAAACTATCGTTGTAAACACATTTGTAGAGATATGCTTTTATAGATTGTATTTTAAGGCTTGCCCTTTTTTCCCAGAACCTCAAAAACATTCCCTGTACAATTTCTTCAGCTACATCTTCATCCTTTAAAATCACCTGGGCATAAGCGTGCAGCGCATGGTAATGCGTTTTGAATAAATGTTCAAATGCATCATCATCATGGTATTGATGGCTGATTTCGGAAACGACTGATGTTAATTCCACGGGTTTAGTTGTAATCAAATATAAATTTTTAATAATTTAATGAGCGAATTGGTGATTGATGGAATGAGAGAATATTTAAAATCGTTCGCTTAAAATTCCATCATTCAAAACTAAGTCATTCAATCATTCACCTATCTAAAAACTAATCGCCAGGCCACCTGTATAACCTAAAAATAGGCCATGCAGGGTATTGTCTTTTCTATCCCAGCTTTTTACGTAATGTTTCTGCAGGTTTTTCCCTTCTTCGGTATTGGTTGATACAAAATTGAACGACGGACCCGCAAATATTTCTAAATTTTGGCCTAGCCTAAGTGAAGGCAATAACTGAAAGGTAGATTTGAAATATTCGCCCCGTTTAAAATTTTGCAACGAGCTAGCGGTGAGTTCTGCGTTTAACCTAAAGTGTTCTGATTGAAAAAAATGGGCACCCAAACCGGCTTCGAAAGCATAAACCTCATCTTTATTTTTGAAATTATAACCAGCACCGATAATACCATACAATACCTTCCCACCCGATCTGAATGTAACCATGGTTGTTAAATTCTGGTTCGTAGTTAAAGCAATATTTTTCTCCCCATTTTTTACAATATTAATAATCCCGATCGGATAATCGCTGCTATCGGCCACATTGATAAAACCTGCAAGCTGAACACCTTTTACTTTCTTTGCCACATTGATAAAACCTGCAATTTGTGATCCTTTTACATCAGCTGCTTTGTTCATAAAACCTCCAATTTGCATTACCGAAACATTTTTTGAAGTCCAGTTCATAAAACCAGCTACCTGGGCACCGCTGTTTTCTTTTGAAATATTAGCGAAACCTGCAATAGCAGCTCCATTTCCACCGCCATAAGTATTGATAAAGCCTGCAAACTGTACTCCGCTTGCTTTGCCTCCAATGTGGTTAGAAAGACCTGAGAACTGTGCCCCACCTGTATTTTTTCGCACAATATTGGAAAGCCCTGCAAATGAAAGCCCTTTTTCTGCAGCCGAAACGCCAACCAATACATTCAATGAAAATACATTTGTATCTAGTGCAGCATGGGTTCCGTTCGTACTTACAGGATATATAAAACCAATATTTACTTTTCCTTTTTTGCCTTCCTGTGCTAAACCATTTAAACCTGAGCTTAATAATATCGCTAAACCCAATGCTTTAATGCCAGGTACTTTTAAATTGATGCTTGTTGCAAAACCGTTTTTAATTTTTGTTAAAGTTGTGTTCATTTCTCTCTAATTTTAAAATGAGACAACAAACACGGCACTTACCCCTACGAACCTCAAAAAAATAATTCTTTGCCCGGCAACTCCTATGTTACGCGGATTTAAGCTAAAATAAAAAGCCTCAAAATTTACATTTCAAGGCTTGGTTTATTATAAGAATGGATAATTTTTCCTGTTTATGACCTGATGAAAGCCAGCAGGTCTTTATTGATAGTTGCCGATTCGGTGGTTGGCATACCATGAGGGAAACCGGGATACGAGATCAGGGTTCCATTTTTTAAGAGTTTTACGGCTTTTGCTCCTGTAAGCTGGAAAGGCACAATCTGATCGTCTTCGCCATGCATGACGAGTACAGGAATATCTACACTTTTAAGATCTTCGGTAAAATCTGTTTCAGAAAAGGCTTTAATACAATCATAATGTGCTTTTACAGCACCCATCATGCCCTGGCGCCACCAGTTATCCCTAACACCCTGCGATATTTTTGCACCTTCGCGGTTATATCCATAAAAAGGTATGGTAAAATCCTGAAAGTACTGAGACCTGTTAAAGGCGGTCCCTTCACGTATTTCATCGAACACTGCAATTGGAATACCATCGGGGTTATTATTGTTTTGCACCATAATCGGTGTAACTGCACTAATTAATACTGCTTTGGCAACACGGCCTTTACCATGTTTTGCCACATAACGGATCACTTCTCCGCCACCGGTAGAGTGCCCGATATGTATGGCATCTTTTAAATCAAGTGCCTGGGTAAGCTCTGCCACGTCTGCGGCATAAGTATCCATTTCATGCCCTACTGCCGTTTGACTAGACCTTCCATGTCCGCGGCGATCGTGTGCGATAACCCTGAAACCCTGTTTAAGGAAAAACATCATCTGTCCATCCCAATCATCACCAGATAATGGCCAACCGTGGTGGAAAAAAAGTGGCTGTCCGGTTCCCCAATCTTTGTAATAAATTTCGGTTCCGTCTTTTACTGTAATCTTACTCATTGTTTTGATTTTAGTAGGTGAAAAAAATCTGGATATGCGCATTAGATTGACTCTTAAATGCATCTGCTCAAAAAGAATTATGCCTTCTTAAAAGTCTTTTTTAAAGCCTAAAAATAATAAATTTAAAGTTCATTAGCAGGCTTAGAACCTGCTATTTATTCATATGCTACAATATTGATCTCACTAAGCCACCTTCTACCCTAATGGCAGCTCCATTGGTTCCGGAGGCCAACGGACTTACATAAAAAGTAACTGCATTTGCAATTTCACTAACATCAAGAAAGCGTTGTAATAATGAAGTAGGCCTCATGTTTTTAAAGAAATCGGCTTCTACCTCGGCTATGGTGAGATTTCCTGTTTTGGCTAAATCTTCAATAAAACCGCCAACCCCTTTTGATTTTGTAGGGCCGGGCAAAATTGAATTAACGGTTACCTCTGTACCTTGGGTTAATTCTGCTAAACCACGACTAACCGCCAGCTGCGCAGTTTTAGTCATCCCATAATGGATCATTTCATCCGGGATAAACACTGCCGATTCGCTGGAAATAAAGATAATCCTGCCCCAGTTTTTCTTTAACATTTTAGGGAATAGCTGCCGCGACAACCTGATTCCGCTCATAACATTGACTTCGAAAAACCTGAACCAATCTTCGTCACTGATCTCTTCAAAAGCTTTAGGTTCAAAAATACCTGCATTATTAATCAGTATATCTATATCCGGTAGTTGACCAATCAAATTACTTACCTCATCGGCTTTTGAAAAATCGGCTGCAATGCCCGAAATAAATTCGTTTCCTGCAATGCCTTGCAAAGATTTTATGGCATCATCTACACTGCTTTGCGATCGGCCATTGATGATTACTTTTACACCTTCTTTTAATAAACTTTCGGCAATTGCAAATCCGATACCTGCGGTAGAACCGCTTATAAAAGCTGTTTTATGCTTTAATTGTAAATCCATTTTTTGATTTTTAAATAATGTTTACGATAAAATTAAATTGCCCTATGGTGATGCAAACTGAAGATTTTTTAGCTGAACGGTTATAGAGTATGCTAAAATTGAACCACCAGGTAAAGATAAAAACAGCAAATACAAAATCAGCTTTAAAGACTGTTCATTAATCAATCTTTTACTCTACGGCATTAAGCTGTGTAGCCAATAACACACCGCCGAGTGCTGCCGCCAGGAAGATTCCCTCATAAATCAATAGGCGTTTTTTCGTTTTAAAACCCCGGTAAAAAGTATGTGCTGCAATTACGCCGAGTCCAGCTAACTCAATATTCCGCTGTACTTTTTTTGATGAATCTTTATTCTTGATTAAAGCAATGCGAAACAATTCGTTTATTAAACCGATATTTTTCGAAATGCCTCTTCTAACCTGTTTTTTACTGACTGATGCACCTAATTTTTTAGCTGCACTTTGTAATCCTGTGGTGGTAATCTCATTAATCAAGTGTCTTTTAGTATCTTTTTTTTCCATTTCTCTTTCTAAAGGTTCTATTATTCCAACGCCACTAGAGGGATATAGTTTTGATAAATTTGAGAAAATTTGGATCACCGGAATATACTAAGGAGGGCGATAGTAATGAGGGATATCTTCTTACGATAAAATCACCAGATCAATATCTTTCATAGCCAGGTTTTTCAATAATCCGTTAAAAACCGCTGTACGTAAAATTACCTGAAAAATATTAAGATGGGGTTTTCTAATGCAGATGGTAGTAATTGTATTAGCGAGATGCTAAGAATAAAAAGGTATAATTTTGAAAAATCAAATGTTTTAACATCCTACAAATGTAAACAACTCCAATTTGAAGTAAACTATAACCTGTTTATTCCCGTATATGCTAATACTAAAACCGAAAAAATGTTCGGTATCAGCGGAAAAACAGAAGCAAGAATTGTGGCCTGGAAAGCACGGAATGGCATCAACATTTTGCGTATCTGCCTTGGTATAATATTCATTTGGTTTGGCCTACTGAAATTTTTCCATGGTATGAGCCCTGCAGAAGAAATTGCAGGTCGTACCATTCTTAAACTTACCTTTGGATTGGTAAAACCATCAACATCCATGCCCATACTTGCCATTTGGGAGTGTATTATCGGTTTGGGTTTAATTACCAAAGCATGGCTCAGACTTACCCTGATATTATTGTATATGCAGATGGCCGGAACATTTCTTCCGCTGATCTTTTTCCCGCACGAAACCTTTCATCATTCGGTATTAGTGCCCACACTACTAGGTCAATATATCATCAAAAATTTTGTGTTAATTTCTGGCGGAATTTTAATAGGCGCAACGCTTAAGGGCGGAAAGCTAATAAACAAACTAATATTGGAAGAAAAGGCTGTAAAACTTGAAAAACGCTTCGGCAGGATCAGGCGCATCATCAGATTGAAAACAGCTTAAAACCACAAACATTTATTTTATATTTTTAAACAATGTAGAGACAAGTTTGTTATTGATTTACATCTACCGAAATACAATTTATAAAACAGACTTTGCACAAATAAGGTCTGTTTTGTTTTTTAATAGCTGTTTATTTATTGCTTAAGCTTTCAGATCCATGCAATGACGTTTTTCTCCTTTAAGAAAGAATCACCAGATCAATATCTTTCATGGCCAGGTTTTTCAATAATCCGTTAAAAACCGCTGTACGTAAAATTACCTGAAAAATATTAAGATGGGGTTTGCCGATACATATCGTGGTAATTTCCTTTTCGGCAGCGATATCGATAATGGTTTTGGTAATGGCGTTGCTTTTTATTTTAATTACTTCGGCACCAAGTTCTGTAGCCAGCTTAAAATGGTTGATCAGATGGCGTTGCTTATCCAGTTTAATGCGTTCCATGCTTTCGCTATCGCTTTGCACATACAACACCGTCCATGGCGATCGGTAATAGGAAGCCAGTCTTGCGGTTTTCCTGATTACTACCCCTGCGGTTTCTGCATTTGAAGAAATACAGGCCAAAAAGCGTTCGGGTCTAAGTTTAATCGATTTGGGAATCTCCGTCTGGATTTTCCGTTCTACCTGGTGTACCACTTCTTTTAAGGCCAGCTCACGCAGCTGAAGAATTTTATCAGACTGAAAAAAATTGCTCAATGCCCTTTCAATCTTTGATTGGTCGTAAATTTTGCCTTCTTTAAGACGGGTAACCAGCTCATCAGCGGTAAGATCGATGTTTACGATTTCATCGGCGATCTCCAATATCTTATCCGGGATCCTTTCGGTAACCACTACGCCTGTAATCTGCTCAATTTCTTCATTGATGCTTTCCAAGTGCTGGATATTAACAGCAGAAATTACGCTGATCCCTGCTTCGAGCAGATCGAAAACATCCTGCCAGCGCTTGGTGTTTTTACTGCCTTCGGCATTGGTATGGGCAAGTTCATCTACAACAACAATCTCCGGGTGGCGGTTCATGATCCCCTTCAAATCCATTTCTTCAATTTCTTTGCCCCGGTAAAAGATTTTCCGCCGCGGAATAACCGGAAGACCAGCAACAAGTGCTTCTGTTTCTACTCTTTTATGGGTTTCGACATAACCGATGCAAATATCTACGCCATTTCGCAGTAATGCATGCGATTCCTGGAGCATACGATAGGTTTTACCCACACCAGCACTCATGCCGATGTAAATCTTGAGCTTCCCACGCCTCGATTTTTTAACCAGATCTAAAAAGTGCCTAACAGATTCTTCTTTTTGTTCTTCTTCCATAATATTTACCAGGTAACAGTCATTATTCCTTTTCTATTAATATGGCGATGGCAACAATCATAATAAGGGCGAATAAAACCATCATAAATTTAAGCGAAATCTTTTTGGAAATCAGTCTGATCTGTTTTTCTGTTGCATAACTTCTCTTTACGTTAGCTGTTCTCCTCCTTTTTAATGAACTGAGTTTTCTGATCATCAGCATTCCAGAGATCGCTAAAAACAGACTGAACAGAATTTCTATGTAAGGCATTGCTTTATTTGTTTAAAGTCTTTCTTAAAAGAATAGTCGTCATCTCGACTGAAGTGCAACGGAATGGAGAGATCTATCTCGACAGATCTAGCTTCATTGAGCTTTCGGGTTCTCGACTGCGCTTTGTTCCATTCGAAATGACAACCTGTTTTTTAAAACGATACCGCAATACTTGCCGTTAAACTTGCATTGGCATTAACTGCATCACCCTGCCTTGTAAAAATTTTGTCTTTACAGTCATAAGCTTTTCCCTCCAACCTCACAACGGCATTTGCTATTGGCGAATAATCAAGATTTAAAGAATAACCTTTTGTTTTAAAACCTTGTGCCGTGCCCGTGGCAATAAAAATCCCATTTTTGTCTTCATAATACTCAAACCTTCCGGCAACTGCCCACTTCGGCGCGAACTTGTATTGTGCAATAGCCACAGGAGAAAAAACTTCGCTTTTATCGCTACTGCCTTTTTGTTTCTGCTGTGTGCCATAATCAAATCCGAGGGTTACACCAAATTTATCGGTAAGCTGAAAGATGCCATAAACATTGTGGTAAAACCTGTTAACCCTAACCGAATCGGCTCCTTCTGTTCCGAGGTAATTGCTATAGTTTACGGTAATTTTATCTGTTGGTTTCCAGGTCAGCTGAAGTCCGCCGGCAGGTTTGTTATTTCCATTCTGACGCGTAATGCGCTGCCATCCGTTTAAGTATAATGCGCTGGCTGTAAATTTACCATCTTTGGTGCCATAGGTAATTTTCGCGCCCGATTCATAGTAAGGTGTATTTTCTGAAGAAATATTTCTGGTAAGCACCCAACAATCTTTTGAAACCGCACTTTCAAAACCGATGTGCGAAGAAAAGATTCCGGCATCGATCCAGAGATTTTCCGTTTTGGATAATTTCACACCTGCATTGGCCTCAAAGATATTTTTCAGAACCCCTGGCTCGGCAGCAAGGTTGGCATTGGTATAAGTTCCTGCCATTACCGCTAAGTTGGCCCTGATCATTCCACTATCATATGCAGCTTTGATAAAACCAAGGTTCAGGTTTACTTCGTTGGCACGGTTGTGTGAATAAATAAAGCCAGGGCGGTTATGGTCTGCAGGTTTATTAAAATCGTATCCGTAATAGGCTTCAAGATAACCGCTTACTTTAATTTTTGGCTCTTCTTGTGCTTTAGCGAAGAATCCTGTTGTAAGTGTAGCGGCAAGTAAAAGTATTTTTTTCATTTTATCTGATTGTTTCGTATTGGGCAAAGCCTAAGGCCCAGGCTAGTTGGCACCAGACCTTAATGCATTACCATTGTTATTGTTTTGGGAAATTGATTGTTAATAAAGCGGTCGTCATCTCGACAGGAACGAAGTGGAATGGAGAGATCTTTAAATGTGTTGTGACTAGACCTCTCACTACGGTCGAGACGGCGATACTTCTTAGAACTACTAACTAAAGCTCATCAAGGGCGAGGTTTAATTTTAACACATTTACCGATGAGGGGCCAAAAACACCCATAAATGGTTTCTGGGTATTTAGGGCAATAAGTTCTTTCACTTTTTTAACATCGATTTTGCGTGCTGCAGCAACCCTTTGGACCTGAATGGCAGCGCCCTGTTCAGAAATATTTGGGTCAAGTCCGCTTCCTGATGCGGTAACCATATCTGCTGGAATATCAGATTTTTTAATGCCAGGATTATATTTCAATAAAGTATCGATACGCGATTGTACTTCTTTTAAATAATCGGGGTTGGATGGCCCTTTGTTAGAACCTGCAGAACCTGCCGCATTGTAGGCTACAGCTGATGGTCGTCCCCAAAAATATTGAGGTTTGGTAAACGACTGACCAAGCAATGCATAACCTACGGTTTTACCATTTTTGGTAATTTTTTCTCCTCCTCCGTTTCCTTTAGACATTTTACTGATCAAGGCTACACTAACAGGATATACTATGCATAATAACACCAATAATACAAGTGTTAAGCGGATTGATTCAATGATGTACTTTTTCATGATATTTTTATTTTTATTGTCATCCTGAGCTTGTCGAAGGACTTTTTTTATTGCGTTTCGACAGGCTCAACGTGACTGAATGTTTTACACAAAGAGACCGACTAATAAATCAATTATTTTAATACCTATAAACGGAGCTACCACGCCGCCAATGCCATAAATAAAAAGGTTTCTGCGTAATAAAGCAGTAGCACCGATAGGTTTGTAAGCCACACCTTTTAATGCCAGCGGAATCAGGATAGGGATAATGATGGCATTAAAAATAACAGCCGACATAATAGCTGATTCCGGCGAATGCAAGCCCATAATGTTCAGGCTTTGCAAGGCAGGAATTGATGCGATAAACAAGGCCGGAACAATTGCAAAATATTTGGCCACATCATTCGCGATAGAAAAAGTGGTTAGGGTACCGCGGGTAATTAACAATTGTTTACCGATTTCTACGATCTCGATCAATTTTGTAGGATCGTTATCCAAATCGACCATGTTACCTGCTTCTTTTGCAGCCTGTGTTCCGCTGTTCATGGCTACACCCACATCAGCCTGTGCCAAAGCAGGAGCATCATTGGTACCGTCGCCCATCATGGCTACCAGTTTACCCAGGGTCTGTTCATCTTTGATGTAATTCATTTTATCTTCGGGCTTAGCCTCTGCAATAAAATCATCAACACCTGCTTTTTCAGCTATATATTTAGCCGTTAATGGATTATCTCCGGTTACCATTACTGTTTTTACACCCATTTTCCGTAGGCGTTCAAAACGTTCGCTGATACCTGGTTTAATAATGTCCTGTAATTCGATCACCCCAAGGGCTTTTTCATTTTCAGAAACCACAAGTGGTGTTCCACCGTTGGTAGCAATTGTTTTTACATGGTTTTCAATATCCGATGGAAAATTATTTCCGGCTTTTTGTACAATATTCCTGATCGAATCGAAAGCACCTTTTCTGATCCTTCTTCCATCGGCGGTATCCAATCCGCTTGAACGGGTTTCGGCTGTAAATTTGATGAATGTTGACCCTTCCGGTGTTCCGGCAGATTTAAAACCTTGTTCGGCAGCCAGTTCAATGATCGATTTTCCTTCCGGTGTTTCATCGGCCAACGAGCTTAATATGCAGGCATCGGTAAAAGCTTTAATGTTTACACCAGCAGTTGGATAAAAGTTGGTTGCTTTACGGTTACCAATGGTGATGGTTCCGGTCTTATCTAAAAGCAATACATCAATATCCCCTGCAGTTTCTACCGCTTTACCCGATTTGGTAATTACGTTTGCCCTTAACGCCCTGTCCATTCCGGCAATGCCGATGGCAGATAAAAGTCCACCAATGGTGGTTGGTATAAGGCATACAAAAAGTGAGATCAGAGCGGCAATGGTAATCGGAGTATTGGCGTAATCAGCAAAAGGTTTCAGTGTTACGCAAACAATGATAAATACAAGGGTAAAACTGGCCAGCAAAATTGTTAAGGCTATTTCGTTTGGTGTTTTCTGACGTGAAGCGCCTTCAACCAAAGCAATCATCTTGTCTAAAAAGCTTTCACCCGGAGCAGTACTCACCTGAACTTTGATTTCATCGGATAAAACTTTAGTTCCACCTGTTACCGACGATTTATCGCCTCCTGATTCGCGGATTACCGGGGCAGATTCTCCGGTAATGGCCGATTCGTCAATAGTGGCAATACCTTCAATAATCTCGCCATCAGTCGGAATGGTATCGCCTGTTACACAGATAAACACTTCGCCTTTTTTTAATTGGTTAGATGACCGGATTTCGATGGTTCCGTTTGCCAAAAGCACTTTGGCTGGCGTTTCTTCCCTGGTTTTACGTAAACTATCGGCCTGTGCTTTACCTCTTGCCTCTGCAATGGCTTCGGCAAAATTTGCAAACAATACCGTAAGCAACAGTACCAAAAAGATAAAGAAATTATATAAAGGTGATCCCTGTCCGCTCCTGCTGAAAGAGTATACCGTAACATAAGCCATTATCAGTGTTCCGATCTCAACGGTAAACATTACGGGGTTCCGTACCATTACCCGCGGATCAAGCTTGATGAAAGATTGTTTTAGTGCGGTTTGCACCATGGATGCTTCGAACAATTTATTATTGGGTTTCATTTTTTAAATTTTAGATGATGTAAAATGGAAGGTGTTTGATGGATGATGGAAATGTTAATCGGCCATTTACCATCTTACGTGTTCCATCTTCCATGTTAACTAATGTGTAAAGTATTCTGCCAAAGGCCCTAAAGCCAATGCAGGGAAATAAGATAATGCGTTCAGTACCAGGATTACAGCAAAAGTCATCAGCGCAAAGGTTTTGGTATCAGTTTTAAGTGTACCAGCCGATTCAGGGATGAATTTTTTGGCTCCCAGTAATCCGGCAATGGCAACCGGGCCGATAATTGGTAAAAAACGCCCTAAGAAAATCACAATTCCTGTAGATAGATTCCAGAACATATTGTTATCTCCCAGTCCCTCAAACCCCGAACCGTTGTTGGCGTTCGATGAAGTCATTTCATATAGCATTTCAGAAAATCCGTGAAAACCAGGGTTATTGAGCCAGCTTTTAGGTTGAACAGCCCATGCGGCATTACCATGATTGGTAAAGATATAGCTTGCCACAGCTGTTCCGGCGAGGATTAGGAACGGACTAAGCAAAGTGATAATGGCTGCAATCTTAATTTCTCTCGCTTCTACCTTATGCCCAAGAAATTCCGGTGTTCTACCTACCATCAAGCCCGAAATAAATACGGCAACAATCAGGTAAATGAAGTAATTCAATAAACCTACCCCACAGCCCCCGTAAAATGAGTTGATCATCATACCAAGTAACTGCCATGTACCTGACATCGGCATGCTACTATCGTGCATACTATTTACAGAACCGGTAGATATAATAGTGGTTACCGTTGCCCAATAGGCTGAAGCAGCAGGGCCAAAGCGTACTTCTTTTCCTTCCATTGCCCCGGTAGTTTGAGAAATACCCATTTTAGTCAAAGCTGGGTTTCCTCCCAGTTCTGAGCTTAACATAGGAATGAGCAACATAAACAAACCGATGGTCATCACCCCGAATATTGTCCAGGCCAGTTTTTTCCTGCGGATAAAATAACCGAAAGCAATTACCATTGCAACAGGAATGATTACCTGTGCAATCAGTTCAACCATATTGGTAAAATAGCTTGGGTTTTCAAATGGGTGTGCAGAATTGGCACCAAAATATCCTCCTCCGTTCGTACCCAGGTGTTTAATGGCGATCATTTGGGCAGCTGGTCCTCTCGAAACATGCACCGTATCGCCCTGAAGAGAAATAAACTGATCTTTGCCTTCGTAGCTTGCCGGAGTACCGTTAAAACTTAAGATTAAGGCCATTACAAAAGATAAAGGCAATAATAAACGGGTAATTGATTTTACAAAAAATTCCCAGAAATTACCAAGCTGAGTGGTGGTTTTATCTCTAAAAGCTTTGAAAAACACTACTGCAGCGGCAATACCTGTTGCAGCACTTACAAACTGAAGAAACATGAGCACATATTGCTGAGTGAGGTAACTTACGCCACTCTCGCCCGAATAATGCTGGAGGTTACAGTTGGCAACAAAGCTGATGATGGTATTAAAAGCAAGATCAGGTGTCATACCCGGATTTCCATCGGGATTAAAGGGGAGCTTATTCTGAAAAATGAGTACAAAAAAACCATAAACCAACCATAATACATTAATGGTGAGCAATGCTTTTAACTGCTGTTTCCAGTTCATTTGTTCTTTAACGTTAATTCCGGAAAGCTTGTAAATACCATTTTCCAATGGTTTTAAAAAGTCAGTCCAGACTTTTTCTCCTGCAAAAACCTTAGCCAGGTATTTACCCAATGGTATTGCAATAGCCATGGTAAGCAGGAAAGTGGCTATAATGCCTGTTAATTCAGTGTTCATTTTTTTAATTTGTTAATGTCCTCTATAGAGGTGGGATTAAAATTTTTCGGGTTTGATCAGCACGTAGATCATATAGATAAATACGGCGATTGCGATAATGAATAATGCGATCATAATGTTAGATTTTTTCGAACCAGTCGATTGATTTATAAGTGGCCCAGCAGAGCAGAACTAAGATTAAAAAAAGTAATATTGTCATGATTGTAATGATTTTACAGGCCTATAGCCAACTCCCATACCACAAAACATGACACCAAATTAAACAACTGATAAACAATAAGTTAAATAAACAACTCCAAATAAATTAAAAATGAGACCAAAAAAAACCTTTCCATTTTGGAAAGGTTTTTTTCAAATTGGTACCTGCAATAGTGTTCTATTCCATTTGCATTGATCCCTTGTCTTGTTTCCGGTATAAATGCCTGCTGAGCTATAATTTTTGTAGGGTTAAATGCATGAGATTTTATCGCATTTGGCCAAAAATAGACTTCCCTGATCTACATCGGCAATAAATAACACAAATAATAATCGTCATTGTAACGATTATTATTTAAATTAGAAAAAAATTCTGACCAGGTAAAATTGAACTCAAATGACCACTCCTTATAAAACCGGAATGCTCTTATTGCTTATGCATTCTGCAGTCATACACCTCATTAAAAAAGAGATGGAGGCAATAGGCCGGTAAATGGAACTTAACAATTAAACTTTAACAGAAAATGGAAAGAAAATTTTGGCTTCTTGCAGCGCTGATATTAGTGTCAACCCATGTATTTGCCATCAATAAAAAAACAATCAACGAGCCTGATTCCGCTTATTTATTTGCCTACAATGCAAACGGACTCCGATTTGCCTGGAGTTTAGACAAACAGCACTGGACCCCGATAGGGAACGATTATACCTATCTCAAAAGCGATTACAGTCGATGGGGCAGCGAAAAAAAAATGATCACTCCTTTTCTGATCCAGGGCAAAAATGGCCTTTGGGTGTGTATTTGGAGCCTGAACGACCGTACATTACAGTTTGCTACCTCAAGCTCGAAAGACCTTGTGAGCTGGGGTCCGCAAAACTATCCTTATGTTAATCAAGGCAAAAATGTTTTACGCCCAACAATTGATTATAATGGCAAACTTGATGAATATACTGTAACCTATACCGATGCCAATGGCAAATATTTCCAGACCAAAACCAACGATTTAATCCATTACACTGCTGTAAAAGAAGTGCCGGCCTCAACTTATCTGAATAATAGTACATCCGCTAATATACCCCATACAGTTAATGGTCAGATGCACCGTTTATCGTGGAAAATTATTTTGGGCTTAAAAAAAGCATATGAACTAAAAGATTATAAAAGGAAACAGGATAGTGAATCTACTAAAGATGATGCTCAGCGTTTCGCAGGGCTTAAAAATGTGGAGGCAAAAATAACTTTCCAGCCCGACAGGGCAAAAAAGATCAGCAATATGCTAACGGGTGTATTCTTCGAAGATTTAAATTATGCAGCTGATGGCGGCCTTTATGCCGAACTGATTCAAAACCGCGATTTTGAATATCATCCACGTGATAAAGAATACAATGACCAAAACTGGAACAGCAGTTATGCCTGGATACTTAAGGGTGAAGGTGCTAGCATGAAAATAGATTCAATTTCACCGATTCATCCTAATAATCCACATTATGCGGTTTTAGACATCCCAAATGCCGGAGCATCCATTCTTAATACCGGTTTTGATGGAATAGCCTTAAAAAAGAGCGAAACTTATGATTTTTCCTTATCAGCAAAATTACTGAATACAAAAAAGATGAATCTCGAAGTAAGGCTGGTCAGTGATAAACAGGGCATTTTGGCTAAATCGAACTTAAACATCACATCAAACAGCTGGAAAACAGCAGCTTTAACTTTGGTATCTGCTGCAGATGCGACTGATGCGAAACTCGAAATCGTGATCGGTAATCCTGGCCGTATGGCAATTGATATGGTTTCGTTATTCCCGAGAAATACATTTAAAGGCCGAAAAAATGGGTTAAGAGCCGATCTGGCAAAAACCATTGGAGATATACATCCCCGTTTTGTACGTTTTCCGGGAGGTTGCCTTGCTCATGGCGATGGCATAGCCAACATCTACAAATGGAAAAACTCAATAGGGCCCTTAGCTGCACGCAAACCAGATAAAAACCTTTGGGGCTACCACCAAACCATGGGACTCGGTTATTACGAGTATTTTCAGTTCTGCGAAGATATTGGAGCAGCGCCTGTTCCGGTAATAGCTGCCGGTGTACCCTGCCAAAATTCGGCCACAGGTGGCGGTGGACAACAGGGTGGTATACCTATGAGCGAAATGGGGCAATACATACAGGATATAGTAGATTTAATAGAATACGCCAATGGTGATGTAAAAACCGAATGGGGAAAGAAACGTGCTGAAGCAGGGCACCCAAAACCGTTTAATCTTAAGTATATAGGCATTGGCAACGAAGATCAGATTACGGAAGTATTTGCCGAACGGTTTACCATGATCTATAAAGCCCTGAAAAAATCGCACCCCGAAATTACGGTTATCGGTACGGCAGGTCCGTTTTTCGAGGGAACGGATTATGAAGCCGGCTGGCAAATCGCAACAGACCTTAATGTTCCTGTTATTGACGAACATTACTATCAATCGCCGGGCTGGTTTATCAATAATCAGAATTTTTACGACAGTTACGACCGGTCTAAATCGAAAGTTTACCTGGGCGAATATGCTGCAAGTTTACCTGGCGGCAATAGAACCAACCTGGAAACCTCTCTTGCTGAAGCATTGTACCTTACTTCACTTGAGCGTAATGGCGATGTGGTAAGTATGGCCTCATATGCACCATTGATTGCTAAAGAAGGTCATACGCAATGGAATCCTGATCTGATTTATTTTAATAATGCGGAGGTAAAACCCACAATTGGTTATTTCGTACAACAATTATATGGACAGAATGCAGGTGATGAATACATTCCTTCAGCTATGGCTCTGTCTTCTAACCAGGAAAGCGTGAGTAAAAGGATTGCCTGTTCTATGGTTAAAGACACTAAAACGGGCGATTTGATGGTTAAATTAGTTAACTTACTTCCAGTAACCGTAAATACTTCACTTGATATCAATCAGAAACAACTTGGAAAAAATGCCCTTAAAACCGTACTTTCGGGCAATCCAGCTGATAAAAAGGCTGTTCCGGTAACCACAACAATCAGTACAGATGCAATCAGACAACTTGAACTGCCCGCCTATTCTTTTACCGTTTTAAGATTTAAGGCACAGTAAATTTCGGTGGACAGAATATAAAAGAGGCTTAAAACAGCTATTATTAAAACAAAAAGCCACGATGAAACATCGTGGCTCATACTAATCAACTAAACCTTATAAATACTAACCAAATATTTATAGCTCAAAAGTAGATCATGCTTATTAATTTCAAATTAAGTTGAGGTTAAATGCAAGAAATCTAACTTACCTCCTAATTAGTCTTCAATCTGTACGTTTGACAGCAAAAGTAAGCTTTAAAAAGAATAGTTATTTATGCAAGCTAAATGGCTATATTGCGGCAAAATCGTCATGAACAGCTTAAAAAACGCTTATTTTAATAAAATTTCGTCATTTCTATTAAAAAAGGAATGCCTGATTGCCATTTATCTCCTGCTGGCAATAGTTGCGGGCTTTAAGCAGTATCATCATCACACTTATAACAATTATCTGATATTCAAATATGTTTATTGGCACACCGTCGACCTTCAGAATTTATACAACAATTACCCCGAATATCAAGACAGTAACCACTATGGACCGGTATTTTCAATTTTTATAGCGCCATTTGCCTTATTACCCGATGGTTTGGGCTGCATACTCTGGAATATAGCCAATGTAGTGATATTGCTTTTGGGAATTTACAGCCTGCCGATATCACTTAACAAACGAACAATAATTGGGTGGATCTGTGCCCATGAAGCATTAACGGCACTCTTCAGCTTTCAGTTTAACATTGCCTTAACAGGATTAATATTGCTAAGTTTCTCCTACCTGGTTAAAAGGAAAGAAGTACAATCGGCCTTTTTCATTGCCATTGGCACAATGATTAAACTTTACGGCATTGTTGGCCTGGCATTTTTCTTCTTTACCAGGAATAAGTTAAAATTTATAACAGGATGCTTTATCGCATTTCTGGTACTATTCTTCCTGCCAATGGTGATTTCATCACCGGCCTTTGTTATCCAATCCTATGCAGACTGGTATCATTCACTTGCCCATAAAAATGACCTGAATGCATCATTAACCTCATTTCAGGATATTTCGTTAATGGGGATTGTAAGAAGAACTACGGGAAACATCAACCTTCCAAATGCGCCGTTTTTATTAGTTGGCCTTGTCCTGTTTGGTTTGCCTTACCTGCGGATTAAACAATATAAACATCTTAGCTTTAGATTAATGTTATTGGCATCGACCCTCATTTTTACGGTTATATTCAGCAGCGGATCAGAGTCGCCAACTTATATTATTGCTTTTGCAGGTGTAGCAATTTGGTTTATGGTACAACAGAATCCTAAAAAAGGCTGGATAATCGCTTTGTTTATTTTTGCCTTTATATTAACCAGCTTATCGCCAACGGATATTTTTCCGAGGCCGGTTAAAGAATTTATTCGTCTATATTCGCTTAAAGCCCTACCTTGCGTTATCATTTGGCTAACTATAATTTATCAAATGATGAAAGAAGATTTTGAATCTTATCTGATTACCGATAAATGAATAAATTAGTTTCTATAGTAATTCCTGCCTACAACGAAGCCGATAATATTTTTGTAATCGCCGAAAGTATTAAAAAAGTTTTTTCGGCCATCAATTATGATTATGAAATTATACTGGTGGATGATGGAAGTGCCGATCATACACTCGAAAAAATAAAGGATTACGCCTCAACAGCAAATAATATATTTTTCCTCGAGTTTTCTAAGAACTTTGGTCACCAATTGGCTGTTAAAGCAGGTATGGACCATGCCTTTGGCGATTGTGTAATTTCTATGGACTGTGATATGCAACATCCTCCTGAACTGATTCCGGAAATGTTACAGAAGTGGCAGGAAGGTTACGAAGTGGTATACACCATTAGGGAGGAAGATAAAAATTTATCAAAAGGAAAAAGAAGCTCATCAAACTTATTCTATAAAACCTTAAACTGGTTATCTGATATCGATTTAGAAGCAGGAGCAGCCGATTTCCGCTTATTAGATCAAAAAGTAGTGAGTGTTTTCAGGAATTTTCACGAAAATGAGCCTTTTTTACGCGGTTTAGTAAAATGGCTTGGTTTTAAGCAGTTTGCTATTCGCTACAATCCTGCAGCACGTTTTTCAGGCCAAAGCAAATACACCTTAAAAAAAATGTTCAGGCTGGCCTTGCATGGTGTAACTTCTTTTAGCATAAAACCACTCTACTCTGCTGTTTACCTGGGCTTCATTCTTTCGTTTGCATCAGTACTGTATATTCCTTACATTATTTATGCCTTTGTAAATCATGTTGAGGTTTCTGGCTGGGCATCTGTAATTATGACCATTGTCTTTTTTGGAGGCTTACAGCTTATTATTTTGGGTATAATTGGTATTTACGTGGGTAAGATGTTTATGCAGACTAAAAACCGGCCTAATTATATAATCCGTTCAACCAATATTCAACAAAAATAAAATGGTACTGCTTAGTTTTGATATTGAAGAGTTTGATATGCCTTTCGAATATGGAAAAGATATTTCTTTCGAAGATCAGATTGCCATTTCGAGAGCAGGCACAATTGCCATTTTAGATATTTTAGATAAATACGAAATAAAGGCTACCTTTTTTTGTACCGTTACCTTTGCCGAAAACATTCCCGATCTGATTAAACGGATTACTGAAACAGGGCACGAGCTCGCTTCACATGGTTATTACCATTCGGATTTTAAACCCGAACATTTGCTCCAGTCAAAATTAAAGCTCCAGGAACTTTCAGGGAAAGAGATTACAGGTTACCGCATGGCCAGAATGATGCCTGTTGATGAAAAAGAGATTGAGAAGGCCGGATATACCTATAATACTTCCATCAATCCAACTTACTTACCAGGGCGCTATAATAACTTCAATATTTCGCGGACACATTTTATTAAAGATAACGTACTGCAGATTCCTGCT
Organism: Sphingobacteriaceae bacterium; assembly: GCA_017745075.1. Lineage (GTDB taxonomy): Bacteria > Bacteroidota > Bacteroidia > Sphingobacteriales > Sphingobacteriaceae > Pedobacter. Next base: position 27,012 of record JAGIAD010000021.1, read on the forward strand.
TCGGTAAGTCCGGTGATTAGGTTTCCCTTATTCTGGCTATCATTTCATAATTTACCTTTAAGTATTTATAAAACACTCGCCAGCTGGACCTATAAAAAAGATAAGTACCTGAACATCTATTTTCACCCATGGGAATTTACCGATCTGAATGATTTCGAACGTTTTGGTTTCCCGGCTTATGTAAGGAAAAATACAGGTAAAAAAATGATCGAACGTATGGAACTGCTTATTGCCTGGATGAAGCACAAAAATTATCCATTCGGCACCTTTCAGGAGTTTATTAAAAACCTGGCTCAATAAGTTCTTATTAAGGTAATTTTTTGCATTTAGGGCAGTTAGCGGAGCACGGGGACAAACCTAAATAGCTGTAATGGCTTTGCGCCGCTAAAAAAATGGCATTAAAGGCTTATTTATAATTTTCGGCCAATTTTAAGGCATTGTAAGCATTAACAATACCTCCGCTCACGCATATTTCGCTGAAAAGCACCCTAACGTTTTCGCCTTTCTCATTTTTGTATTTTACCTTGTGTGCTACTTTAGAAACCGATTTTATGATAATCTCTCTTACCTGAGCTGGTTTTAAATCCGGGTAATAGCTTAAGATCAATGCCGCCAAACCAGCAACAACAGGCGAAGCCATACTTGTTCCATCCGCTTCTTCGTATTTATTGTCGGGAACTGTTGATTTGATCAAAAAGCCGGGAGCAAAAACATCAACAGTGTATTTACCATAATTAGAAAAATCGGCTTTCAGATTATCATCATCTTTATAGGCACTTGCGCCAACTTCGATCCAGTTATTGGCATGTGGGAGCTTAAATTTAGCAGAATCGATTGGTATAGGCTTTACCAGTGCAGATCGGTCGTAAGGTGGCCTCATTCCCATTCCATTGTTTTGTGCCACAGGTTTAGGCGGGGTAAAGTCGGGTGCACCAGGCTTTTTGTTTGCCGCTTTATAGGCATCGGCTTCCTTGCTGTCAAAAAATTTATTGGGATAGTTCTCTTCGATATCATTATTTTGATTGTCGTTACCGGCAGCATGCACCAATAAAACCCCTTTTTGTTCCGCATATTTAACAGCTGAATCTACAGCTTTCTTGTCCCATTTATAGCTTTTACCAAAGCTCATATTAATTACTCTGGCGCCGTTATCTACTGCGTAACGGATACCATTGGCTACATCTTTATCGCGTTCATCACCAGTAGGCACCACCCTAATGGCCATAATGCGTACATTATTGGCAACGCCCAAAATACCGATAGAATTGGTACGGTCAGCGCCAATAATTCCAGCTACGTGTGTGCCGTGAAAAGCATCGGGGCCTTTTACATCATTATTCCCATAATCTTTCTGATAAGAATTGCTGTAATCATCTCCTACCAGTTCTGCGCGCATGTCATACTTTGGGTTTAAGTTGTATTTCAGCATAGCATCGTATTGCTTGTATCCTTCCTTTATATTCTTATAGAATTTCTCAAAACTACCATCTTCTTTAGCTCCTTTTCTGATAATTGTTTTCACCTGTTCTTCTGTCTCATCATCAGCTTTATACTGGTCGATATCGGCTAAAGTGGGGATTTCTTTTTTATTGATTTTGGCAACGGAATCTAACACTTTGTTAATGGCGATCAGTACGGAAAAGGTATTGCTGGCATCTTCGTATTTCTTACCGAAATCGCCAACCATCTTCTTATACAGTTTAAATTCTTCCTTTTGCGTACTATCAAGAGGTGTTAAATTGGTTGTCGACTGATATTTTGGCCTATAAATTCTTAACAGCCTAACCAGTTCCAGGTTATCGAACTCTAAGTTTCCTTTTTTCGAGCCGATAAAATTCCAGCCGTGAATATCATCAATATAGCCATTGCCATCATCGTCTATTCCATTCCCCTGGATTTCTTTTTTATTCGTCCATAACACCTGTTTGAGATCCGGATGTTCTGTATCTACGCCACCATCAATTACCGCTACAATAATATTTTGTTTAGGTTTTTTATCTTTTAAAAGTTCACGGTAAGCTTTCTCCGTGCTGATACCAAAATATCCATTCTCCAGTAAATCGAGGTTAAACCAGTTTGCAGGAAGCTGTACATTTTTACTCTGGGCAAAAGCGCTAAGGTTTATGCAGAAAATAAAAACAAGAAAAGTGAATTTCTTAAGGTTAGCGTTCATCATAACATTAAGTACGTAATGCTACAATAATACGGTTTTATTACCTTGAGGATGTAAGATTTTACATTTTTTAACAAGAGCTAAGCAATCATTTATTGGAGCGCAGTTTCCTGTTCTTTTCGGAAGGGTTCTGTCCTGCTGTACGTTGTACTCCGCCAATGAAGAATTGGCTCCGTGCCACTGCCATCAGGGCTATTATAC
>JAGIAD010000022.1 GCA_017745075.1 Sphingobacteriaceae bacterium
GAATTACTAAACCTTTACAATTGCGAGGAGGAACGACAGCTTGTCCCGACCTTCGGGGAAGCAATCTTTATGACAAGGATCACTAAAAGGAAAGATTGCTTCGCCGGCTGAAAAAGCCTTCTCGCAATGACGACTTTTTATTATTTTTTAAACAGTTAAACTGTCCCAGATCACCTGGTAAACATCTGGTGCAGCTAAGGTTTTACCAACTGCTTTGGGGCTAACCAGAACAGGTTTAAATTTATCATCTACGTTAATGCGGCCATGCGATCCTTTAATGAGTGTAGCATCGAGTGGGATTACATCCATCACGTAACGGAAACCGGCTTTTTTTCTTAAAAGTTTATATCCCGCCCTCAATTTAGAGGTCATAAACATTTCTACAGGATCGTAACCAGGTTTTTTATGGATATCTACCACCCTTGCATAATCAGGTGCTTTGGCATCATCAAGCCAGAAATAATAGGTAAACCAGCTGTTTTCTTTGGCCATCAGCACCAGGTCTCCCGAACGTTCGTGGTTAATGTGGTATTTTTTCTGTTCTTCTTTATCTAAAACCAGCTCAACACCGGCTACATTTTTCAATAAGGCCTTTACTTGTTCGGTTACGCTTTTATCGTTAATGTACACATGTGCAATCTGGTGATCGGCTACTGCAAAAGCTTTGGATGCACCTGCATCTAACAGCTCCAGCCCTCTTTCTTCGCGGATCTGGATTAGTCCGTTTTCCCTGAGCAGGCGGTTTAAATGAATAGGATGGTTTACCGGGGCTATGCCATACTCAGAAAGTAATATGATACGGGCGCCTTTTCCTTCATAAAAGCGCACAAGATCTGATACTACGCCATCAATTTCCTGCAATTCGGGCTTGATCTGCGCTAAATCCGGTCCGAATTTTTGCAAACAGTAATCAAGATGCGGCAAATAAATCAATGTAAGCGTGGGGTTATGAAGTTTTTCGGTTTCCATTGCAGCATCGGCAATCCACCTGGTCGATTTAATATTGGCTCCCGGCCCCCAAAACTGGAACAACGGGAATTGACCGAGCTTATGCTGCAGGTAATCGCGCAATTCGGCAGGCTGCGAATAACAATCGGGCAGTTTACGGCCATCAGCCAGGTAATTTGGGCGTGGAGTTACCGAATAATCAACCGTAGAGTACATGTTGTACCACCAGAACATATTGGCGCAGGTAAAATTGGGATCCTCTTTCCTGGCACGATCCCATATTTTTTCGGCATTAACCAGTTTGTTCGACTGTTTCCAGAATTTAATTTCAGCATCGGCATGATCGTACCAACCATTACCTACAATCCCGGTTTCGGAAGGGAACTTGCCGGTAACATAACTCGACTGTACCGAAGTGGTAACCGCTGGCAACAAGGGTTCGATGGTGCTGAAGTGGTTTTCAGAAATATATTTCTGGATAAAAGGCGTATGTTCTCCTATTACGGATGAAGATAGGCCTACGATGTCGATAACAACGGTTTTATGCATAATCTACTGTTCTAATAATGTTTTTACCCAGGCCAGTTCCCTGATGATGGAATCGTTTAAAGGCGCTTTCAAAGCTGTTGGCAAAACTTCCCAGGTGTAGGTTTCTACTTCGAGATGGGCAGTAAAAGGGCTTTCTTTTTGCAGGTTCAATACTTCGGTAATATCGCTTTGGGTAGATTGGATCAGGCCCATATCTTCTACAAAGATCGGTACATGGAAATGTGCACGCCACTCCTCTACCGATAAATCTTCAGCCGCTGCCAACGCCTCTGCAAGATCGGGATACTGCAATAAAGTACCATCGTTTTTACGCGCAATTACCTGGTGCAGGTAAGTAGGTTCATCAAAACGGCTCAACTGTTCCAATACCGCTGTCCGTTCTGGTGTTGAAACCGGTAATTTTGCTTTCAATGCCGCACTGATCTGGATTTTCCCTATTTTAATGCCTTTGCTCTTCAGTTCGTTAATAATGGCCGTATGCGGTTCGTATCCGATGGCAAAATGGCAAACATCATAACACAAATAAATGTGGTTTTTAATCAGGGCTTCATTATTTGAGGCGGGTAAAAGCACATTTTCGTACCAATTGATAAATTCGGGCCCGGATTCAAGAAAACCATCGGGTTCAGGCTCAATATCCAGGTGGATGAGCTTGCCGGTCTGCTGCTGTATGGCATGCAGGCCTTCGGCAACTTTTAAAATATTAGCAGTTGCCTCATTTGTAGCATTTTCTCTTGCGGCTGCATCGGTAAACCAGGGTTTATAACTCAAAGGAGAAGTAGAAATGCCTCCGTCCATATCGCCAGGAAGCAACTGAGAAAGGATGTTTGCCAAACGCAGGGTATAAGCTACCCTGTCTTCGGTGGCCCAATCGGGCGCATGCACCTGATCTTTAACCCTGGTATGATGAAAACCGCCATAAGGAAAACCATTCATCGTAAAAACATAACCTCCTTCGTCCTGAAGCCATTGTTTAAAAATGGCTAAATGGTTATCCTCCAAAAGTTCAATGCTGGCGAGGTTAGAAAGACGTAAACCGATACCCAGCGGCGAATCTGGCGATAATTGAGCTTTTAGCTTTGGAAAACTATCTTTCAACACCGCAAAATGCTTTTCCCAGTTTTCTCCTGCGTAAATATTGGTACAGAAAGTTAAATGTCCGGAAGTTAATTTCATAGTTTAACGTTGGATAATGGCGGTTTGATTATTTAAAATTTCGGCAGCCTGTTTCAAAATCCGGGTATCTATTTCATGTACTTCTTCTCCACTTCCAATGCCGGTAAGCAGGGTAATGGTTAATTCGCCACCAAGGTGTTCACGGAATTCTTCCAGTCCCTGTAAAATGGGGCTATTGCCTTCTTTAACCTGCAATAAAGGGTGCGTTAGCTCAAAACCAAGCGTCTGGATCAGGTTGATTACCCTTTGCGCTTCTCCCGCTGTAATTCTTCCTGATAAATTTGAATATACGCTATCCAAAGCAATACCCATTGCCACGGCCTCCCCATGCCTTACTTCAAAATTGGTCAGATATTCGAGCTTATGGGCACTCCAGTGACCGAAATCCAGCGGCCTGGCCGAGCCGTTTTCAAAAGGATCGGCACTACGGATATGCTCCAGGTGCAGTTTGGCACACCTCCATATCTGATAATTCATGGCTTCGGTATCGCGTGCGGCAAGTGCTGCTGCATTGGTTTCGAGCCACTCAAAAAATTCGGCATCTTTAATCAGGGCCACCTTAATGGCCTCGGCAATGCCCGAACGCCAATCGCGGTCAGATAGGGTGCTTAAAAAAAGTTCGTCGTTAAAAACAGCAACAGGTGGCGAAAAAGTGCCCAAAAAATTCTTTTTATTAAAATAGTTGATTCCGTTTTTTACGCCAACCCCCGAATCGTTCTGTGAAAGCACGGTACTGGGAATCCTGATGTGTTTAATGCCCCTGTGGGCTACCGTAGCGGCATAACCCACCATATCAAGCACGGCCCCGCCACCAATTGCGGCCACAAAAGAATGCCTGTCTATACCATGCGTATTAATGGCTTCCAGTACCTGATCGAAATAGCGGGTATCGTTTTTTACCTGCTCCCCTCCCGGGATGATCAGGATATCCTGTACCAGTTGTGTTTTATCGTACCTGGAGAAATAATTTTTAATTTCAGCCACAAGCCCGCTGTGTGCATTGGCTACACCTTCATCAATTACAAATAAGATTTTCTTTACGGTAATCGCAGGGTTTAGGTTGATCAAAAAGTTGTTCAGCAAGTCGTTCTGAGTCGAAAACAATGCCGATGTAAAGAAAATATTGTAGTTATATTGTACAGTGAAAGATTGATATAAATGTTCCATATATTGGATAATATGTGTATGGTTTACGTAACAGCAAATAGTTTAGAGAGCCATAACGATACAGGCAATAAAGCAGCAATCACAAAAGCTACGGTCAGTGCATCGAAAGTTACCGCCCAGGCTGCATCCATCAAAATCAGGGATATTACACCAGCCTTAACCGCTGCACCGATATTTTTGCCTATAGGCTGATTTATGGCCTTTAAAAGCGGTTTGAAAATCATAAAGGTAAAAGGTACCAGGAATAGCAGCGACCACAATAAACGCCCGTTTACATAAGCAAAATAAGCAATGGCATAAATTACCAGAGCATACAAAAAAGCGGCGATATACAGGTTTTTGGTTTGCCCGCCATGCACTTCGCCACGGCTTGTCATGGTGATGGAGAAAATATAAATTACCGGAATAACAGCCAGGTAATAATGACTCCAAAGCATTTCCGGCACAATACTCAAACCCAGCAACAGGTTAAATCCGCGGCATAAACCCATATTAAACGGACCGAAAAAAGAATGGTGTTTGCTCAGTTTATTATACAGCAAAGCCAGGAGGGCAACTAAAAGCGCAAGTATACCCGAAGTAATACTATTTAAGGTTGCTAATGCGATTCCACCAAAAAGCAAAAGGCTGCCAAAAATGGTTGCATGCTGCAAGCTGATCAAGCCACTGGGAATGGCCCGCTCCGGACGTTCGATTTTATCCAGATCGGCATCAAATACATCATTAAAAACGATGCCCCCGCCATATAAACAGGCTGTTGATGCAGCCAAAAGCAAAATGGAAAGCCACGGAATGGAAAATCCCGTACTTAAAACACCCGAAATGGCAATACCTGCTAAAATATCGGCTACGGAGGTAACAATATTGGCAGGGCGCATCATGCGCAGGTAAACAATTAATTTTTTCAATGCTATTTAGCTGATAATGATCGAAGATTTATCGGGTTTGGGCTGCTGTCCACCGCGCAAAATGGTATTGCCTTCAAATTTCTCCGTAAGGTCTACCTGGGCGTTAAAATCGGCTTCATCCAGCTGTCCGCTTTGTGCAAAGGCCGTAATCGCATTACGGTAAGTAACCAGCTCAATCTCCTCATCACTTAAACCACGCAATTTCATCAAAGCTGCGGTTTTAGGTACAGCCAGCGGATCGCTGATGCCCCAATCGGCGGCCGAATTTACCATAATGCGCTCAGCGCCATATTGTTTTACAATCTCTACCATACGCTCATTACCCATTTTGGTAAAAGGATAAATGGTAAAAGCTGCCCAAAAGCCACGATCTAATACCTCTTTTACCGTTTCTTCGTTGTTATGGTCTATAATTACGCTATAAGGATCGAGCCCATGTTCAAGGGCAATATCCATACTGCGCTGGGTACCTTTTTTCTTATCGCGGTGTGGCGTATGCACCTGTACAGGCAAACCCGCTTCTTTGGCAAGTTCGAGCTGTAACCGGTAATATTTTTCTTCGGCAGCAGTCTGGTCGTCGAAACCGATCTCACCGATACCTACCACACCTTCTTTATAGATAAACAAGGGCAGAATTTCCATTACCTGCTCAGCCAGGCTTTCATTATTGGCCTCCCTTGAATTAAGCCCAATGGTACAATAATGTTTAATGCCAAACTGCGAGGAACGGAAACGTTCCCAGCCAACCAAACTGCTGTAATAATCCCTGAAACTATCCAGCCCGGTACGCGGCTGTCCTAACCAGAATGCAGGTTCAATTAGTCCAACAACACCGGCTTCGGCCATGGCCTGATAATCGTCTGTGGTTCTGGAGGTCATGTGAACATGCGGATCAAAAAATTTCAGCCCTTTTACGGTGCTGATATCGAAAGCCTCCGGCTCCCCCATCGTTACTTTATCTCTTGCTATTGAGCTGCTACAACACATATCTTTATTTTAAATTTTATAGGTTAAATTGAATTCCAGTTTAAGCTTCCGTCAGCCAAAGCCAATTTCAGTTCTGGAAAGGTATTGATAAAATCCTTTGCCTGCGGGTAATCTGATCCGGCAACGGCCAGTGCTATGGCACGCTGTTCGGTCTGATTGTAATGCTGCAGGCCGGTTTTTAAGTCTTCAAAAATTTCGGCGTTGATAAATTTACTCACCAGGCGCCACAACTGTGGGTTTACCTCTCTGCCGGCAGCCCAACGCTCTTTGGCATAATCTACCAGGGTTAAAGCCAGCTGAAGATTGGCACGTTCATCCAAGCCCACAATATGTTTAATATTTTTTTCGGTGAAAAATGCCTTTAAAACAAGCTGGTTCCAGGCCGCCTCATCAAGATTTGCTGCCGCGTACGGGTTATTTTCCATAATGGCCTCGAGCACAGAACCAATGTTGCTCCTGATCCCTTCTGCACAACGTTTTACCCAGATTTCGGGATGGGCCAAAAATGGCAATGCCGAATACAAAGCCACTGCCTCATTCACTTCTGCCGACAGAAATAAACGGTCTATGCCTGAAAATAACAGTTCTTTGTCGCCCAGGTTTAAATTAAACAGCAGCCACACGCGAGTAAGCCTGTCTATGGTCCAGTTACGGATATAGCCAAAGCCTGCTGCATCCAGTGCTTTTTGCTGCTCATCGTTAATTGTAACCGGCAATTTGCCCGTTTTACGCGGCAGCATTACAAATACTTTGGCCAGCTGTGCCGATTGGTTTGTAGATTGTATAAAATCTTCCAGCCACTTTTCAGTCTCTAAACTTATATTGTTTTTAACAACAGACCATATTATTTCTTTTACTGCCTTCATGTCATCACTGCTCATAAATAAAATTGCTAAAGGCACTTATGCAGTAATACCTGCAGAAACAAAATAATTGATCAACAGTGCAGCGGCAATAATCAACAGGCCAAAAAATTCACGTGTTTGCTCAATATAGGGCTTGGTTGCCTGCATGCTCTGCACCAGGCTTTCGCGCCTGTATTTGGTAATCCAATCGCGCACACCATCTTTTGCGAAGAAAAGTATAATGGCATAAATCAGGTAGAAAGCAATTAAAAACAAGTAAGCAAAAGGGTAAAATTTACCCGCTGCAGCTAATCCGCAGCATATTGCAGCACTTAAATAGATAGATACCCACAAAAAAGCATCATTATCGTTAAGGTTTACATAAGCAAAACCCAAAAATGAGATACAGAAAATAATGTTAAGAATAATTAAAAGCATTTTTAGTTATTTGGTTTAAATAAGCAAAATCGATTACCCCGATTTTTTCATTGAAAAACAAAGTTATTTAAACTGAATGCTTTTTTTGCTTAAAAAATGTAAATTATATACTGCTATAAATTTTTTTTTTGATTAAAAAAAGAACCGGAATATATTCATAAACAATTCATTTTAAGCAATTTAATCATAAAAAAAAGATGTTTTATTGGTCAGTAGATGCAAAACCATTTTTTCTCATCCATTCGTAGCAGCTTACAAACCAGCTATCTTTATTCTCTGCATCGTAAATGCCAAAGCCATGTCCGCCTGTTTGCATGATATGCATTTCACTTTTAACCTTTGCTTTTAACAATGCATCAAAAAACTGCAGACTGTTTTTCACCGGGATTACATCATCATCAGCCGCATGAACCAAAAACGTTGGTGGCGTAACCCGGCTTACAGACTTATTGGTGCTGTATAATCCCAATGTTTCGGGCTTAGGGTTTTTTCCTATTAAATTTTCCCTGGTGCGTGGTATATCCGGATCATAAATGATAACAGGATAAAGCAAAATCATAAAATCTGGCCTGAGCGACGTGTTTTCTTTATTATCGATCACTATCCTGTTTAACTGCGTACCCGCCGTTGAAACCAGGTGACCACCTGCCGATAGTCCCATCATTCCTATCCGGTTCGGGTTTATATTCCATTCCCCGGCTCTAAGGCGTACCGTTTTAATTGCTGTTTGAGCGTCCTGCAACGGACCAATGGTTTTATCAATCATAATTTTATCGCTGGGCAGCCGGTATTTCACCACAAAGGCAGCTACCCCCAGTGCATTAAATGCCTTGGCAATTTCGATGCATTTTTTGGCTGCAAGAACAAAATAACCACCACCGGCAAAAATGATCACAGCCGTTCCATTGGCTTTATGTTTAGCAGGGAAATAGGCCTGCATAGTAGGTATACTTACATTTTTTATCAAACCACTGCTGTCGGTTTCTTCTACATAATCGGCAGGGATTTTCTTTGAATTTGGCACCTGTGCCTGGTAAAGCGGAATGGTAAGATCCTGGGCATAACAAACTGACACAGGTAAAATATAAAGGAAAAAAATTAAGACACGTTTCATGTAATGGGCTTGGATTTATAAGCGGGTAAAATTACGCCCTGTTTAACAGGAAACATGTGCAGAAATGCGCTATTTATCGATGCATTTTTCTGAACATTAAAGGTTGCATCCCATAAGCAGATTTAAAGGCCCTGCAAAAGGCACTCTCATTTTCGAACCCACTGCCCCAGGTTATTTCGTAGATGGGTTTATTTGTGTTTTTAAGTAAATCTACAGCTTGTTTAAGTTTTAGCTGAATGAGGTATTGGTGTGGTGTAACCTTAAATACAGATTTAAACTGCCTGATGAGTTGTGGAACCGATAAACAAGCCATACTACCCAATAACTTTAAATCGGGTTTTTCCATAAAAGTGGAGTGGAGAAAATCTTTTGCAATACACAAGCGCTTATAAATTTCTATTTTTGAGGATGGCTTTATGGCCTGTACTCCTTTTATTTTTTTCGTATCAGCTTTTAGGGTACTGATCAGGTACCCGAGTAAAAACACCAGTTGTTCTTCAGTACCTTCATCATAACCTTTATTTTCGAGCCCCGAAATAAGCGTTAACAGCTGCAGCTGTAATTCAGGGCCGATATTATTCAAGGTCTGAAAAAACTCCGGTTGCTTCCTGCTAATATAAAATGGGTTATCCAATAATTCCGTTTCAGTTTTTAAGGTATCTTCAAATACACGGGCAGCAAAATCTTTCTGAAAAAAAACCGACAGGCCCCTTACCTTATCGTGGGTATCAATCTTGCATGAATAGTTCTGTTCATCATTTAAGATCAGGAACTGTCCCGGCCTGACGGCCAGCCGGCGATTATTTATCCCGTACCACTCTTCTCCTTTTAATATCGTTTTGAAAGAAAGGCAGCCCACATGGTTGTCGCAAAAACTGTAACTGCTAAGCGTATTGAAAATAACATTATGTGTTTTAAATCTTCCAAAATGAAGATCCTCATCAAAATCAGGACTAGAATGATCTGGTAACGAAGTTAAATACATTATTGATCCTATTTTCGAACTAAATGTGAATACAAGATACTAATTGCTGCATTAAAGGTCAAATAAGCAGTCGAAAGCACCAGCGTATGGCTATCACGCTCAAACAACAATATACTCATCTTCAACAATTTAACATCTAAATAAATACCATAATTTCTAATACTTTATTTTTATATTTGGTTTAGGCCATTCATTAAAAACCTCTCCAATATGCCTCTACCAAACCCTTGGTTTGAATTAAACGAAAATTCAAGCGACCTCAACAAGGTTATCAGTTTTATTGAAAAGTTACCAGATAACTTAGAAAAAATTTGTGAAGTTGACACCTTCAAAACGATCTTAAATAATGATAAGGACCACTATCAGGTTGATCATTCGTTATTTGAGGAAGCTTTTAATGAAGCAAAGAAAGTACTGAAAGATAATCTTGCTATTTTGAAAGATCAGATTTCGCATATTAATCTCAGCTATCAAGAAAATCTGAAAGCAGTAAATGATATTTTAAATGATATCGGATTTACAGGCGCCTCATTAAAACTAAAGGCGCGATTACTCAACAAGCTTTGGGATGGTGTAATTTCCGCAGGTAATGGCATCATTAGTTTTACAAGTAATCCTATTATTAAAGCATTGAAAAAATTTCTGACTTACCTTAATAATTTACTTGGAAGTTTAAAAACATTGCTACCAGGAATCGATGCCTTTAAAGAAATAAAGGAGGTCATCGAAAGCTACCTTGATGAAGCAGAAGAATAGTTGTTTCACATACATCAGCTTAAAACAGACTTTATTTATTCTGGTATGGTTCAAAATAAAGAAAGGATGTAAAACGCTTAAATCTATAAAGTTTTAATTATTTAGCTTTACTGCTAATTTTCGAAAACAAGTTTCAAAATATTGGCAAGTACAGGGTTATGGTCATCGGCCCGCCAATTGATTAATATATCGGTTTTAAAAGGCAGTGGTATAAACCGCAGGCCAAGACTTTGATGGTGCATATAAGAATCGGGTAAAATGGCTATCCCTAAGCCTTTCCGTACGAGTGCAATAATGGTTGATCCAAATTCAGAATGTAGAAACACATCAGGAACAAAATCATAAGATTTGAAAAGTGCCTGAATAATCTCGCTATAACTGCTTCCTTCGTCTTTGGTAGGCAATATAAACTTTTGTGCTTTAAGGCGCTTTGTAGATAAATCCTCAAATTTTTTAAAAGCATGTTCTAATGGCACCACCAAAGCCAGATGGTCGGAATATATTTTTTTTGACCTGATACCCGGTTCGCTGTTCATATCGCGGGTAATGGCCAGGTCTATTTTATAGTTTTTCAGAAATTCCAGTTGATTCTCGTACAAAACCTGCACCAGCTTAACCTGGAGCTGTGGGAAAGCTGCTGTAATCTTTGCTAAAATATCAGGCATAAGGGAAGCAGATATCGAATCGGGATGCGCAATGGTAACCGTTCCGCGCTCGCCCAGGTGAAGCTGCCTGGCAAACTGGTGGATGTATTCGATTTCACTTAACTCCACCTCCCATTTTTCTTTTAAAAATTTTCCTGCCGGTGTGAGCTTTACATTCCGTTTATTGCGTTCGAAAAGCTGCAAACCCAGTTCATTTTCAAGCGACTGTATTTGCCGGCTAAGGGCTGATTGCGTGATATTTACCTTTTCTGCCGTTTTCCAATAATGAAGCTGCTCTGATAAGGCTAAAAAATATTTGATGCGCTGAAGATCCATTAATGCAAAATACGCATTAATAAATGAAATAATAGCATTTTAAATCATTTAACAACTTGTTACATTCGTGCCATGGAGCAGATCACAATCGAAAGGGTAAACATAACCGATATCAAAAAACTGCAGGAAATTGGAAGAGCCACATTTTTTGAAGCCTTTGCCGGGGTAAATACCGAACAAAACATGAAGCATTACCTCGAAAACAGTTTTTCAGAAGAGAAGCTGAAAAGCGAACTGAACAACAGCAATTCTCAATTTTATTTTGCCCGGGTAAATGGAAAGGTGATAGCCTACTTAAAAATCAATTTTGGCGAAGCACAAAATGAAAAAATAGATCATGCAATAGAAATTGAACGGATCTATGTGCTCAAAGCCTTCCATGGTAAAGGAGTGGCACAAAGTCTCTATCAAAAAGCAATTGATATCGCTTACGAAATGCGGGTTAAAAACGTATGGCTAGGCGTTTGGGAAGAAAACTACAGGGCCTTAAGGCTTTATGAGAAAAACGGTTTTACAGCCTTTGGCAAACATTCATTCTGGCTGGGCGATGATGAACAAACAGACCTGTTAATGAAAAAAGAATTAACCAGCACCAACGGATTAATAGCATCGTAATGGAAAAAAGAACACTTTTTCTTATTTTACTCATCCTGGGCACTGCTTTCTGGGGCATTTCCTTTCCGGTTACCAAACTTGCCATCGGCCAAAGCCAGCCGCTTTTATTTTTATGCTATCGTTTCTTTTTGGCTACGATGGTTTTATCGGCAGTTTTTTGGAAAAAGGTAAAAAAACTTCATGCTAGTGCTATAAAAACAGGTGCAGGCCTGGCCATCCCCTTGGTGCTCGGTATTTACCTGCAAACGCTTGGCATTACGCATACTTCGGCATCGCAATGCTCATTTGTGGCTGGAATAACCGTGGTGATGATTCCGGTAATCAAACTGATTATTTACCGGAAAGCTGCAGCACTCAAAATATGGATCGCCGCATGCACAGCGCTTATTGGTCTTTTTATCATATCGGTTACCAGCACATTGAGTATCGGCATCGGCGATTTATATACCATTACCGGGGCTTTTTGTTTCGCAATATATTTAATCCAGGTTGAAAAAGAATCGAAAGCCGGCGATATTGTACCCACCATTGTACCCATGTTTGCCACCTGTGCCATATTAACTTTTATACTGGCCGCATTTCAGAACGATACGGTATGGATACCGCAGCGGCAAAGCTTTTGGCTGGGCATTATGTTCTGCGCATTATTTTCTACCGCTTATATGTATACCATCTCCAACATTGCCCAAAAGTACATCAGCGCCGAAAGGGTATCTATCATTTATCTTTTCGAGCCGGTTTTTGGCGCTTTTGCAGCGCATTTTATATTGGGAGAAGCAATTACACCGAGGCTACTAATTGGTGGCGGGATGATATTTTTGGCCACATTGATCTCAGAACTCAGGTTAAAAATGCCAGATCAAATCGCCATCTCAAGCCTGTTAAAGTGGAAAAAGGATCAGGGTTAATTTGAAGCCACCTAAATGATCAATATATTCGTAAAATGGAACCTATTGTACTGGACCGATCGCAGGCACGGAAAATCATTATACAAGCAGCAGGACTCTCAAAAAAAGCGCAGTTCGGAACGGGAATTGATGCCGTTTACAAGGTAATTGACCATTTGGGCTATGTGCAGTTAGATACCAACTATGTAGTAGAACGTGCCCACCATCATGCCCTGTTCGCCCGCGTACCCGATTATCAGACAGAATGGCTCGCCCAGCTTGCCGAACAGGGCGATATTTTTGAATACTTTACCTCTGATGCAGGTTTTCTGCCCATGCACGATTTTCGCTTTTCATTGCCGGTTAAAAAGGCTTTTGAAACACGCAGTGCTTCCCTGACCAAAAGAGAAGCAGACCTGATGGATCAGATTTTAGATCATGTAGAACGCGATGGAGCCGTAAGGGTTGGAGATTTTGAAAACGACCGTGTAGAGGCAAGTTCGGGCTGGTGGGACTGGCGGCCGACAAAAGTTGCGCTGGAAAGGCTTTACCTGGAGGGTAAACTGATGATCAGCCGAAACAGTGCTTTTCAGAAGGTGTATCACCTGCCTTTAGATCGGGTGCCTGCAGATATCGATCAGACCATGCCTACAGATGAAGCTTATGCACGTTATGTAATTAACCGTACACTCGGCGCTTTGGGAATTTCTTCCATAAAAGAAATGGCATGGCGTTCGCGCCGCGTAAAAAGCAACCTGGTAAAAAAGGAACTGGAAAATATGATCCAGGCCGGCCAGATTAATCCTGTAATCGTAGAGGGCGTAAAAGGCCCGTTATATATGCATGCTGGCGCTGATCCTCATGTGCATATAGGTAACGAAGTTTTCATTCTTTCTCCTTTTGATACGCTGAATGTATTCCGTTCGCGTTTAAAAGATTTCTTCGACTTCGATTACCAGATCGAATGTTTTGTTCCGGCGCCAAAGCGGAAATTTGGCTATTTCTCACTTCCCATTCTGGCAGGAGAAAAATTTATCGCCAGAATGGATGCCAAAGCCGACCGTAAACAAAAAATACTGATTGTTCACAACCTCCATTTTGAGCCTGTTGAAATTGGGGAAGAAACCATCCATAAATTGGTATGCCATCTAAAAGAATTCATCCTGTTCAATAAATGCAGGGATGTGCAGTTTAAAAAAACCAACAATAACGATTTACTGGCATTAATTAGTAAAGAATTTAAGTAAAAAATATTGCTGTTTACAGGCAAGCACCATATCATCTTTAAAATACCCTCCGGCTAATCATATTCATCCGGGGAGCACCAATATGAGTAGGAAAGAATGAAAAAAATTGTATTTAACGTTATTCCGAGGCTGCTTTTAATGCTCGCACTGTTAACAAGCCTAAATCATTGCTTTGCTCAGCAACTACTTTCCAGGCAGAAAGCTGTAGAAGATATCGATTTCTATGTTCAAACTATGACCGAATCGCATTACGATCCTTTTATGTACATCTCGCGGGGAGCCTACAAAAACCATATTGAAACGATAAAAAAATCACTTCCCGATTCCATCGCCATGAAGGAGCTTGTTTTACTATTCTATAAAATTACCGCCCTGCTGAATGACGCCCACAGTACACCACAACTGGGCCAGCCCCTGTTTCAGGATGAATTTAAAAAAGAACAGTTTTTCCCCTATAAATTGGTTGCTGAAAAGAACAGGCTTTTTGTTCCTATCCAGATAGCGGCAGATCTTGGCATTCCTGCCGGAGCCCAAATTACCGACATTAATGGAGAAAATATAAGTAAACTCTCTGATCAGGTACAAAACGGGATCGCCGGAACCCAGCCATTTAAAGAAGAGGTAGCTGTTAAGCTATTCTCTTACTTTATGTTCCTTAAAAACATCAAACCTCCTTTTATACTGCAATACAAGAATGATAAAGGAAAATTGCAAAAAGCGGTAATTAAAACAGGCGTTACTTTTAAAAAGGCCTTATCTGCCTCATTGCCACACCTCATTAAACCATACGATTGCCAGATACTTCAGCATAAACTCGGGTACCTGGATGTAAGGAGCCTGAGTGGCGATATCAGCAGTTTCAAAATCTTCCTGGATACCAGCTTCGTGAAATTCAAAAAGGCCGGTATCAGCAACCTGGCCGTTGATCTTAGAAAAAATAGTGGTGGCAATACAGCACTTGGCGATCTTCTGTTTAGCTATATCACAAATTCAAAATATTCATGGGGAAATAAAAGCTGGAAAATAAGCCAGGCTTACAAAAAGCAACTAATCGCCGGTGGAGATACCGTTTCAGCCTATTTAAAACAGCCTGACGGTTCCATCTGGAAAAATGAAGATGGTTGTCTCCCTGTAGAAAACCGCTTCAAAAACAACACGCTATTTAAAGGAAAAATCTTTTTTATAACAGGGCCATTTACATTTTCAAGCGCAATGGCTGTTGCAGATGTAGTTAAAAACTATCAGATTGGAACTATAATTGGCGAACCCACCGGTGAGCTTATTAAAGATTTCGGCGAAGCTTTTGTGATTGATCTCCCTAATAGTCATTTAAAAATCCAATCCACCACATCGTTAAGCCATGGGGTAAATTGTAACAGAACTAAAAACGGTCCGGTCTTGCCAGACATCAGGATAGAAAACACACTGAGGGATAAAGTGTTAGAAAAAGACAGGCCATTGGAGTATTTATTAAACAGCATAAAATAGTATTATACCCGTATTGCATAAAAGATTGGTAACTTGTTTAATAGGAAGCCATGAAGTATTTTTTGTGGTATATTGGTGCAACATCCTTAAATAATGTTTGTCTTTTTTAATTAAGTACACCGATCATCTAAAACTGTATAAGCCATTGGCCCAATATGAAAAAAGCAATTATTACCGCGCTGTTTGCACTGATTAACGGGTTCTGTTTTTCACAAACTTTATCAAAAACAGATTTTATGGATGACCTCGAATTTCTAAAAAAAACCCTACCCGTTAAGCATACTAATCTTTTTGCTAAAATAGACAGTAACCAATTTAAAAATAAGGTCGATCAGGTATCCATGAGGTCGAACGGGTTTGACAGGAACTGTTTTATTGTCGAACTCTTCAGGCTAACCAAATCCATTGGCGATGAACATACTTTTATAGAAGTAAATTTTACCAAAGTTTTGCCTGTGCAATTCGGGCTTTTTAAAGAGGGTTTATTCATTGTAGGCATCGATCCGGCAAACAGCCCGGTATTGAACAGTAAATTAGAAAGCATAAACGGACATCCGGTTAACGAAGTATTGGCCCGTTTCAGAGAAATTATCCAGTACGAAAACCCCATGTATTTTAACGATAGGCTTTTGCAACACCTTAACAACCCGGTATTGTTAAATGGTTTAGGGTTGATCAGTAGCGATTCTACCGCAACATTTACCTTAAGCAATGCCGCTGGCCAGCTACAAAATATCAATCTTAAAGCTGTTGCCGGTAAAGATGCCACAAAACTTAACCTAGCCCAATCAGGCAACAACCTGCTCTCGCATAAAAAGAGCAGCAATTACTGGTTCGATTACCAGGCAGATACAAAAATCCTCTATTTTAACTACAGCGATTGCAGTGAACATGCGCAATATCCCTTTGCTAAATTTGCTGAAGAACTTTTCGCAGTGATCGACAAACAAGAACCCAATAAAATTATACTCGATCTGCGCAGCAACGGTGGAGGAAATTCTGCCATTTTAAATCCTTTTATCGAAAAAATAGCGGCCAGTTATTTAAATAAAAAAGGCAAATTTTATGTACTCATTGGCCCTCATACTTTTTCATCAGCCGTAATGAATGCGGTAAAGATCAAGAGAAATACAAATGCCACCCTGGTGGGCCAGCCCAGCAGCGGCAATATTAACGGGTATGGCGAAGTGAGGGGCTTTGCACTGCCAAAATCGAAAATCATTGTGGCCTATTCTACCCGGTACTGGGAAAACTGGAAAGGAAAAAAAGGCCCTCTAAAGCCCGATGCCTACGTGCAGTATTCAATTAAAAACTATGTGAAAGGAAAAGATGAGGCCCTGGCGCAGGTAGATAAAAGCTTTGGTTATTGAAGTAATAAAAAATAAAATTTTCAAAAACCAAAATCATCAAATCAATTTTAGGCATGCCGCTTTCCGGATTGCCAGATGGTGTCCATACTGCTCCGATCAACTAAATGATGCATCAAACAAATATTTAATATCAATTTTAGAATGCTTTGTTTTTAATACACTGGTGCTCAGAACACTTTCATACTCATTAGAAGTATGAATTACTATTGTAGTATCGTCTGCCCAGTGAAATTTAATTTTTTCACCTTCACCTTTGATTGAATATATGGGCCCGTTTGAGCCATCAACCCCGGCAACTATATAGGTTAGGGCATGCTCTTCACGTCCACTCTTATTCAGTTCTATCCAGTTTTTACCATTAGGTGAATTTTTTCTTAAAGGATTTCTTTTCGAAAGCGAATCATTCCAAAGCATTGCACTTAAGTCATTTTCTTCTTTCAATATGTTTCTGCTCACACGCTTATTGGGCATTTCCTTATAAATCTCTACATACTCATTTAATTTGTCTATATCGTATTCTCGGTTTGTTGTATTTTTATAAATGTTGGTTAAAAATTCGATGTCTAAAACATCATTCTCATTCAAAACTTTTTTTTGCGTAAATATCCTTTGAATACTCTTTGATAGTTCCTTATACAATGCAAAGGGCGTGGAAGTAACACGTTCCATATATGCGGGATAGATTTCATCCCTTTTTAAATATAAATTTTTCTGATTTTTTCTCAACAGCTTATTTAAAGCGCCTAAATCCCCTTGCGCATACAACTTTCCAACTTTGTCTTTTTCCTGGATGTAATATTGTTTCTGAGAATCATAATCGTCGGTAACAAAGTAGCCGGTATAATGGGTGATTAGAAATTCAAGGGTATGCATCAACTGCTCTTTTCTAAGGTGTAATTGTACCTGCTTTGATATATTCTTCATATGATATAAGTTATAAAAAAGCCTTCCATTCTGAAGGAATTCAAAATGGAAGGGCTCAAACTAGATGTAAACCCAGCCATTTGGCGATAGTTGGAGCATCAGCCCCATCTTTTACTATCAAAACCTTAGCTGTCTTTATTGAAAAGGTCTGAACATTAGATAAAGAATCTTCTAATGATTGCTTTCGACATGAAACCATAACGAAAAAACATAGGAAAATAATAATTTCCAAATATTTGCGCAGTCTTTTTTAGCGTTTGAGCGTTTTTTTTTTTGTGTAATTAATTTAGATTGTATTCCGATTGACTGTAAATTTACAAAAAAAAGCCACAATACAGAGCGCTATTCGTATGACTCATCCCCGTCAAATATTTCTCTCTTTAAGAGTGCTTTTTACACAAAAGTGAAGTAATTAAGGTAATTTTCAACAAATCAGAGTAGAATGTATGTATTTCGGTGAAAATGGTTGCGGAAAACTGGTCGTTCTCGTCTTTCAACTAGGTTTTTTCACAGCTGGCTTTCGTGAACAATCTTTCAATTTCTGCATAAAATAAAAGCTCCTGGCCGCATACCTACAATTTAGGATGGAGCTTATGGTTATTTCGCTATTTTGGAGAAATTATAGTCTTTTGAGTGTTACCATACCTATGAAGGTATCTTGATCTTTAGGAAGTTCCGGACTTATTACAAATCTTCAATCAGCAATCCGCTTCAAATCCTTCATAAAAAGTTCGTTAACGATCTAGTTGGGAGCACCTCACAATTAATCTATTTGCCCGATTACAATTGATACATGGTGGTAGTGTTTTGTTTGATATCACTATTAAATAAATGCTCCCTTAACTGGTTTAAAGGGAGCATCTAAATGTTCAAGTAAATAACCATTTCCTCCTTAACCAGTAAACCAGGCCGAGCACAACAACCAGCCCTATGGCTAGCATGCCCCAACGGGATTTTCTGATTTTGTCTGTATGCTGCGCCTTTGTTCTTAGCGCTGTGCTTTCCGTTCTGGTGGTTTGGTGTTGTAGCTGATGGCCCGATTGCCGTTGCTGCCGCACAACCCGTTTTTTACCCGCTTTTCCGCTTAGCACAACTTTTTCGGCCATGCCTTCGAAACCATTTTCGGCACTGTAGAAAAATTTCCCCAATGGGGTAATTCGCACCTCATATTCGCTGTTACTGGTATCGAGCAGAATGGTGTTTTCTTCAGCCCGGCTTTGCGCATTGCGGTGTTCCTGGTTATGGCTGTTAGATTGGAGATCTTGCAGTAGCAATGTCTTTTTACTTTTTAACGAGCCGCATGCCAAAAGCATTGTACTCAATGCGATCAAGAGCTTCAGTTCAGTTTTCATCATCTCCTCCTTTCCTCTTGCTCCAGTCGGCAAAGTATTTAATGGCTTTTAAAGGCCGCCGCTTCCGGTACACACCATCTCCTTCCCTGCTACCCGCCATATTGGTATTGCCCTCTATGGTAATCAGCCAATCGCCATCCGGCCGCTCTACAAAGCCACAATGGGCTATGCGCTTTAACCGGCTAAAGTAAATACCGAATACCACTGCCGGGTTAACCTGTTTGGTACGTTTGGTTACCGGAAACAAGGCCGGGCTCCAGGCGGTACGCGGTTCAGCGTAACCGGCCTGGCCAAAAACCCAGCTTACAAAAGCCACACACCAGGGGCTACCCTCTCCAATATTTACATAACGCAGGTAAGCAGCTACCCTTGGCCCGTCGTTTCGGCCGGATGCTTCGCGTACACCCAGTTCTTTTCTGGCTATCTGCAAAAGCTTTTCCCCCTCGGCCGTTGCCTTGGTAGATACCGGTTTTATACTATTGCGGCCAGGCAGGCTATACCCGCTAAAAAGAGCAAGGCAAACGATGCCCAGAAAAAACTTAGTTGTTGCCATGAGCTGAGTTGTTTAAACTGTAAAACCATATCTGTTAATTTGAGCAGGCCGAGGGCCAGCCAAAAGCGGTACAAGAGCCACCAGGCCATTTGCAACAGCGCTACATAACACAACAGGCTCAGCAAAATCAACTGCCAAACACCGGCATCGAGCAGGGCCGCCGTGGGTTCGATGGTTTTTAAGATGTTAGGCAGCGTGAGCCAGCCTAAAATTAAGATAATGGCCAGCATGAGTTTTTCGAGCATTTGCTTTTTGGGCACCAGTGCCGTTAAAGCCATTTTTATTGTTTTCATTTTCTTTTCGGTTAAATGGCCCAAGCCGATAATACTGCATGGCTTGGGCGGGTTAATCATAATTTAATTAAGGAATGGTGTAGGTGCCCAGGTACTGGCTGTTTGCTACGGCAGTGGCATCGCGGTTTACGGCAAAAGCCCATCCGTAAAAAACATCGCCGCTAAAGCCGGCACCAATTACCGCCGTGTAGGTTAATGCTGCGCGCTGCGCTTCTTCATACACCAGGTACATGTTTTTGGTGGCGTTAAAGAGCACAACGGTAAGTACATCATCGGTAAAGGCATTGTAGCGGTTTAAAATGCCCTGCCAGTTCAGCAGCAAATCTGCGCCCTGCAGGGCTGCGCTAAGGCCGTGGAAAACCGAGAGCGAACCCTTGCTTAATACCACCTGCGAAAAATCGATCGCAAAATCAGGATAGTTGCCCACAACCGCCTGGTTTAAGAAAATCTTTACCGCTGCATTGTAGCCTGTAAGCTTATTCAGCTGTTTATCTTTAAAGCCAATATTTAAAATATCCTTAATTGGGCTCTGGTAAAGCGCGGCAAGGGCAAACTTGCTGCGCTGTGCCAGTTGCGGTTCAGTACTGGCTTTACTGCTCTTTTTAGGCAGGCCCCTCAGGTAATCTACACTGCGCCAGTTACTGCCTATTACGCTACCTACCTTGCCGGAGAATGCGCCATTTACGCCTTTTGAATATCGTCCCATAATTTTTGTTTTTTAAGTGAAAAAATGTTAATTCTAAAAGGATTTCTGTTATACCGGTATTGTTAAATCCATACCGCAAACCTAATGGCTTAGCTGTAATGGCACCTTATTTTGAGCTCAAATGAGCCAAATTGAGCCAATTACGGCTCATACTGAGCTGAAATGAGCCATGGCAAGAGTAACCTGCGTTTTAAAAGAAAGAGGCTGGTTCTTGCAACCTGCCTGCGGGCAGGCTTACCCTAAATGGTGTGCACGCTGCCCCTAAACCAGGCCCGGCTTTACCTTTTAGGTAAACAAAAGGTAAAGCCGGGGTAACCAAGGGGTAAACAAGAGGTAAGCATGGGGTAAGCATGGTACCTGCAAGGGGTAAAGAAAAGGTAAAGGATAGGTAATCAAATGCGGCCCTTAGTGGCCAGTTTTGGAATAATCTACATATACCAGGCTTTTTGTTTTGAGAACTAACGATGAGGGAAGTTTCAGAAACATTTAAATAATATTTAGTTGATTGCAAGCAACATAAAGCCAAATGAAGTTCATTTAGCTTTATGTTTTTATAATATGACTCATTACAACCCGATCTGTATTGCTTTTGCTTTATCAATAGTATTCAATGATGTTTCTTGTACTTGTCTATCGCCATAGTTAAATAGGTAATACGACCCTTTGTGAGGTAAAGATGAGGCAGGATTATAGGTAGCAACACCAAGCAAAGTATAAGCAGCAGCTTCATTATAATTGAAGTTAAATGCAACAATATCTCCCGACCCATCATTGGGCAATGCATAAGACAATTGAAGATCTAGCCCCAGTATAGAAGTACTATAAATTTCTCTTCCGATTGATAAATACCAAAACTTATTTCCAGCATTAAAAAATACACTTGACAATTTATCAATGTTTGAGATTTCTTTGGTGGCCACTAAAGTAAACTCCTTAGGCGTATAAGTGGCATCGAATGTGAGCTTAAATAAATAGAGCGTATTCCCTTTTTTTGTTAGTAAGGTATAAAAAAAAGCGCTCCCATCATATCCTTCGGCTCCCCCTACAAATGTATGGCCGGCAGTTAAACTCGGGTCAATAATATTGTCGTAATTTTTCACGAATAGATTTTGTGTTGCCCAGTTATTGCTAAATACCCTAAACCGGCTATTACGCTGGTCAAAACCGGCTATATAATAGCCATATAACGACGTATTGATAATTAACCCTTTTTCTCCAAAATCGTAGTTTAAAGGATCTTGTGAATACAACACAGGACTAACCGTCCCTAAACTTAATGTATACGCCTTACCTTTATTTAAAATATAACCAACTCTTCCAGATGATCTATTTCGATCAATGAAAGTCGGCTCCAATGTAACCTTCGCATCGGCTGTTGAATTATTATTATACAAAATAGAAGGCAGCATATCCCCTAATAGGAACTGGATAATATGATAAGGAGCACCTTGTTTAGTAGCCGTAATCAAAGAATAGGTATAATTAGTAGAAGAACTTCCATAATTTTTAATCAAACTTAATCCGCTAGGATTATCCCCCAACTGTATTTCGCCAATTTTATTAATAGTTTTAAATGGAGCCAAGGGCCTGAGGCTGGTTTTTATATACAGGTGGCTATGTCCCTGATCATCTTCTGCCAGAACAAAATGGCCGCGTGGGGCATCGCTGGTAATCTCAAAAGTAAAATTATAGTTATAAAAAACCCCCAATTCTTTATCTGTGATGTAAAAATTACCCACCTTTTTGCCAAACCCGATACGATCGCTGGTAATATGTAAATCTTTTGTTTTAGCTATCGTATCTTTATCAACTATCCATACAAAGCTAAAGCCAGAAAGATTGTTTTTACTAACCGTGCCTTTTACATCAGGTACGATGTTGATGGAATCTCCATAAACGAATCTGTAAATACGTGCAGAGTTATGATCGCCGTTTAATACATTTCCAATTGTTATAGTGTTTTTAGGCTGATAATCATAATTGCCCTTATCCTTAGAGCAGCCTGTAAGCCAAACCAACAGGCAAACATATGATATTGCATAAATTATTTTTTTAGTCATTTTTTTTGATTATGGTAAATAAATACGTGGTTGGGTTGTATCGCCGCCAGGGTAAACTTCGTGTTCCTGGAGGTACTTACGCAATACATCTATATACATGTATGTTACAGGATAAGATGAAGGCGAGGCAAATGATGGCATATTATTCCAGTAGTAATAAGGTGCTGGAAATTCACCGTAAAGATCCGGAGAAGGATCGGCACCCAGGTAATAGAATTGTATCCAAAGCTTATAGACCTCAGGTTTATAAGGGCCAAAAACTTTAACCCAAGTTTTCCACCATTTCGGTTCTAATAATTGATTGGTAAAGTTAATTTTAATGCTTCTGTTAGATTGATTGCCTACTTTGAACGCTGTATTATCCTTAAGATCCAACACGACACTCATTATCCTATTATCTAATTCGGGAGCCTTTCTAATAGTCAAATACAGCGTATCTGTAAATCTGCCAGCTCTGATTACGGCATCAGATAAAGTTAGAATTTCAAAATTCGCCTTACTTTTATCATAATTAACAGTATAGCTAACCGGCCGGTTTTGAGCTGCAGCAAGTCCCGAAATATGTAAGGGTATTGCAATTGTTTTTTGTTTTAATCCGATCGTATCAAGTGCAAATGAATAACTAATAGAGTCAATCCACTTCTCTTTGGAATTCCCATCTGCATTAGGCTGGGCAAAGTAGACATAGTTTGTACGGGCATCATAATCCAATAGATTATCGTTCTCCTTACAACTGCCAAACAGGAATAGAGAAAATAATATGCAAATAGTTATTTTATGACAGAGATAGTATTTTTTCATATTTAATGGGATTATGGATTGTAAATATTTTCATCGGCAGGAACAGGTAATACATAAATGCTCTTGCTCGCGGTAACTGTACCTGACTTTCTTGAAAAATCGGTATATAGTCTTTTATACATTCCAAACATATAACCTTCGCCGATTGACTGTTTTCTGGCCTCATCAATAATGTATTGCAGTAACTGTTGCCTTGTTAGGTTATCACTGTAGGTAATGGGAGTAACCAAATTTCTGCTTTTGCGCAATTTATTGAGGATGTCTATCGCGTTTTGAGGATTGCTATCAATACTAGCCTCGGCCATGATGTAGTACATTTCGGCTAAACTGATCATGCTCACCTCATATTGGTTATAAAATGTAGATGCATCATCAGTGATCTGAAACTTAATTAAATGATAAACATTTTGATAACTGGCAAACCAATATAATAACCGGTAATCGTTTGTACTTCCGCTACCCGATTTGGTATATAAATTCGTGTTTAGAAAATCGTAGTCGGGCAGCAAAGCTGTGCTGGTAACGTAACCATCCTGTAAGTTGGGTAATACGCCACTTGTTATATTTTGTTTCTTAAAATCATTTACATAAAGTCCAAAAATATTTTCAGCGGCAAACCGCAAATCTGGCTGATAATTACTTGCGATTGATGCACTCGGAATTAACCCGACAGCATTTGACTTCTCTAGCTCATCGACCACTCTTTTTGCTCTTATAAATGCCTCGCCCTGGTTTCCCTCCCATTGCGATTTACGGGCCAGCAAAGCTAAAACCGCATAATAATTCATTCTAGTACCACGACGGTCTAATATAGAATTATAATCAAGCGGGTTGGCATTTGCATTACCAGTTCTGCCTATTTTTATTATCGGATCATTGGCTAGCAAAATTGAAGCTTCCTGTAGATCGTTTTCTATCAAATCGAGTACCTGCTTTGTATTTTTTTTCTTCTGAGCAATTGTACCTGTCTGGTTGTAATAAGGGATTGCAGCAGTTTCTAAGCCGTCGGTCTTAATCACCGGGCCAAAATATTTTAGTAAATCTAAGTGCAGCATAGCCCTCAGGCCAAGCGCTTCTCCTTTAATCAAAGCATAATTGGAATTACCTTTAATCTTTTCAACATTATTTAAAATAATATTGATAGCGTTAATGGAGTTGTACAGACCACCCCAGATACCATCTATTTTTGGCCGTGTAGTGATGTTCGTAAAATCAAACTTCACTGCATCTGAATAAGTATGACCAGTAGCGCCAATGTTGTAATAACCAACCATTGCATCCAAAAAGCCAAATTTTAGTTCTCTACCGTAAAGTTGGGTTGCTGATAGCCTGTAGTATACACCGACCAAAGCACTCTGAAATCCTTTTCCGTCACTCGAAAAAATTTCATCTTCGTTAACGACATCGTTTGGCTTTACATCTAACCATTTTTTACAGCCCCCTAATAATAGCAAGGCAGGTATTACAAGTATTATATATAAATATTTCATTGTGAAAGTTTAAAACTGAATTAAAAAACCCGCATTATAAGTGCGCGAAAAAGGGTAGTCTGTTCCCCTTTCCATCCGAACAGTGCTAATTCTAAATAAATCATTTGTAGAAATATTGAACTTCACTCTTTGCAACTTTAACTTATGCAGTATGCCCTGGCCTAAATCGAAATTGATATTCAGGTTAGAGAAACGGATGTAATTTTCGCGTTGTACGAATCTTGAAGATACCTGGGTTACCGTATTATCGCTGATACTTTTAAAATTCACTAAGTCTCCAGGCTGTTTCCACCGCTCATCAAGTACCCTTTTGTCAACATTAAGAAATGGAGTCGCATTTTCTACTCGGTCTACCAGGGTTTGGTTGTAAACATCTCCTCCTAATGAATAGTTAAAATTTGCCTGCACCGATAATCTACCATAACTCAAAGTAGTTCCCAGAACGCCTTCTATTTTTGGTTCAGAATTACCAATAATGGCTTGGTCATTGCTATTCCAATTGTAAGTTACCTGGCCGCCAGAAGTTAAAAATAGCTCACGTCCGTTGGTCGGATCAATGCCTAAAGAGCGTGCCCCCCTTATTACGCTCATAGACTGGCCTTGTTCAAAATAGATTGAAGGTCTGACAATATTAGGAACTCCGTTTATGATATCTTTAACCACATTCGATTCGTTCATCTTTTTTAATTCATCCGAGATCTCCAACAATTTACTATGGTTGCTAACCATGTTGAGATTTATATACCAGGAAAAGTTGTTCCGATCATTACTTGCAACCAAAGTTGATGTGCTTATTTCAAAACCTCTATTACGTACTTTTCCCAGGTTTTCGAATACAGAATTATTTGGGAAACCCAATGATGGGGTTGTGGTAATCTGCGAGATCATTCGATTGGTAACCTTGTTATACCAATCAAATCGTAAATCTATCCTATTTAAAATTTTCGACTGTAGGCCCAAGTTAGTTTGAAAAACCTTTGGCCATGTTAATGATGGATTTCCCTGGTTTGTATATTGTGCTACAATCTGATTATAGTAAACCCCTGCTGATGAGTATTGGTAAGAGGTTGAGGTCATATTTGCAGAAAAACTATCATTACCATTTTCGCCAACGTTGGCATAAACGCGTAGCTGCTGAAGAATATCGTTTTTAAAAAAAGCTTCTTTATGCAGATTATAACCAACCCCAGCACTCCAGAAACTGCCATAGCGATTTTCCTTGCCAAATTTTGAAGATCCATCAATCCGTGAAGATAAGTCCAGCAAAAACCGATTATCATAATCGTAATGAATGTTAAGTGGAATACCTATTAAACGTTCGGGAATTTCAATGTATTCTGGTCTGGTGTCAGTAGCATATTTAAGTGCCAGGCCCGGACTAACAAAACGATCATCGACAAAACCTGTTAAACTATGTGTAGTTTTATCCAAAGTACTGGATCTCAGTTCTCCTGCGAGCACCGCATTAAATTGGTGTTTTTTTATTTTTTTGGAATATTGCAATGATAATCGGGCTTCATAACGAAATGCGCCTCCATTAGTTAATACATAGGAGCCTTTATCTTCTTTTGCTTTTACCAAAATAAATCTTGTATCAAGTGGAGATAGGTACTTCTCGCTCTGATCAAACTGTTTCTCTATAGTGGCCAGGATATTAACTTTTAAATCTTTAATGGCAAACCATTCTAAACTAAGATTATTACTAATGGTTGTGCTTTGCGAAGCATCTTTATAGGGTAAGGAAGCATTATACAGCGGATTATATACATTTCCGCCAAACGTATCTCCGAAATAATCCCCAACTTTATTGTATACGCTAATCAATTGTCCGTTGTCATCGCGTATTCTTTCATAAGGGTTCATTGCAACATATTGTGAGAACGAGCCATAGGGAGAATTATAAGCATCGTTACCAGTTAAGCTGGCATAATTCCTCAAAGAAATTTTATTGGGTATGCGATATACGAGATTAAAGCCCGCACCGTATTTCTTTCTACCAGATTCTTTCATTGCACCCTTAGCATTCAGGTAGGATGCATCGATGCTATAGCGCACCTCATCATTTCCACCCTCAAGGCGTATACTATGTGCAGTTGAAAGCGATGAAGAAACTGGTTGACTTAACCAATAGGTATTTACTCCACTCTTTACATCAACCATTCTTTTTGCATAAAGGTTATCTAATTTCATTTGGTAGTCGGTTACCCAAAAAGGGTCATTAAGCGTTTTATCAGAAACTGTATATGCGCCGGCTAACTTTTCGTATGCTAACTTTTCGCTGGCATCCATCACGTTATAAGCGGAGAGATCTACCAAGGTAAGTGTAGGCCGGGCTTCATAGGTCACAGTAAACTTTCCTGCTTTCGGTAACCTGGTTTCTATCACTACCACCCCGTTACCTCCCCGTGAGCCATATAAAATGGTTGCGCTGGCGTCTTTCAATAATGTAATTGACTCAATTCTATTGATATCCAAATCATAAAGCCTCTCCATTGATACCTGAAATCCATCTAATATAACGAGGGGGGTATTTACATTACTACCAACACTGCCAATGCCCCTAATTGATATTTCAGGTATAACATTGGGATTGGAGCCTTTTACATTATCCTGAGCTACTTTAAATGCGGGATCAATACTTTGGATTAATGAAAAGATATTGTTAGTATTAAATTTTTCCAGTTGTTTTCTCGTAATAGTGGTAGAAGCTCCTGTAAAAGATTCCTTATTTCTTTTGTAATAACCTGTTACCACTACATCATCTAAACCGGATATATCTGATTTTAAAGCGATATCGATTACCGCTCTATTGTTTATATTTTCGCGGACAGTAGCGAAACCCAGGAAGCTGAATTCTATTGTTTTGGCAGATGGCGGAACAGCGATTGAATATTTACCGTCTGCATCGGTTTGTGTTCCGATTTTTGTTCCCGGAATCCGGATAGATACAGCCGGGATAGGAAAACCACCGTCGGCTGCAATAACTTTTCCGGTGATCACTTTATGTTGCGAAAATACCGGAAAGGATATGATAAGACATAGCAATATAATAAGCGAAAATAATTTTCGATTCATTTCATTTATGAAGATTAATATGATTAGTGATGCCAAACGGCATTTATTTA
>JAGIAD010000023.1 GCA_017745075.1 Sphingobacteriaceae bacterium
TGGTCATGCCTTTGGCATCGGTACTGCTGGTCATACCAATAAGCGGTTTATAAGTGTATGTGGTAACCAAAGCGTTTGGCAATGCACTTCTTAATGGGGCCAAAAATGAATTAACCTGTGCATCGGTAGGGTTCGAATTACTAAAAATTTCTATGGCACCTGATCCTCCAAGTAAACTTTCTACAGTACTGTATTCTGCATTTTTGATTTCCGCAATAGGATAGAGTTTGTTATAACTCCAAACATATACAGTTTTTGGTCCAGACTTGAAGCTTAATTCCAGCAAATTCCCTTTATTATCAAACTTAGTAAACTCAGATCTTACCTCTAAAATTCCATTTGGTCCAGAATTAGTTTTTGTTGATCTTGGTGTAACCGTATTGATTGGTGAATTAAAATAAAAATCAGTTTGTGAAATATCCTCTTTTCCATCTACCTCACTTATTTGCTTCAATTTTACATCGATCTGATGTTGAGCTATTAGTGCCTGTCTACCTATTTCTTCATCTCCAGAAAGAATAATATCTTGTGGATATTTATTATGATTTTGAACAATAGATCCTTTGCTATTCTGAATCTCTTGTTTTGTTAATTGATAATGGATTGGCGTATTTCCATAAATATAATCTTCTTTTTGGATAACAGGAGTTTGTAAATCATCGTAAGTTGTTGTCGTTTTAGACTTAAGTTTGTCGAAACCAGTATACTGCTTAAAATAAGGAACAACCGTAAGAGAATAACAAGATTGGTTTGAAATGTTTCCATTAAAATCGGGGGCCCCTGCACTTGATATTGCAAAATTATTATAGGCAGAATAGTAATAATACACACAATTATCAAAATATCCGTCAGTATCATAGAAATCCTCAGGAAAATCTACAGAACATTGGCAAGCATAATTAAGTGACTGAAAACTAATTAAATCTGTATTAACTTCTTCTACATAATCCTCATCCTCTAAATTTAAAAGGTGAGGAGATTTATAATTATATTCAAATTGCTCTTTTTTTATCAACTGACTGCCTTTATAATATTCGCGGTCTAGTAACTTACCTCTATTCCAATCATTTGATTCTATCAATCCTTTTATCTTATTTTTGTAGAATTGGCTAAAATATGGGCGATCAAATGAAAAATGTGACCTGCTTTTTATTGCCTGTGTATTATCCTCAATGTTCACGTCAAGTTCATCAACGTATTCATAACCCGCGGCTGAACCAGAAGTAGTTTCTAATGGAAGTACTGAGTTGGATGAAAAATATTGAATCCATGCATGTTCATCGGGTCTGACCCCACCACCATCAATTTTGCGTACTTTATATTCAAAGTATTGAGGAAAAGAAATTGTCTGACCTGAAGTATAATTTGGAATGGAGGCTATAACGTTTGGATTAATATAAGTATAACTTTTCTTTTTGATTAATGTATTTCCATGATTAAAATAATTAATATCCTTAATTCGAAGGCCGCCAACACTAACTGATTTCTTTTGAGGATCCATTTCACGCCATTTAATAAAAAAACTTAAATTGTAAGGCTGGTTATCAGCTGGTGTGTTGGGTTGATTTGCATAAGTAATTGCAACTGTCATCTCATAATTCCCACCACTTAGCCCTATCATTTGTTCATCAAAACCATTCCTAGGCGTGCTACCACTACCATTATAATTTATATCAGTAGTATTAAATCTGCGAACAACAACCCGGCTATTGTCGGGGTTTATTCGTTCCAATTTAAATTCGACATTATTGGCGGAAAAAGGAAGAGGAGTTTCCAGGCTGGAAATACCAAAATTTGTACCTATACTCCAGTTCTTTGAAAAACTAGTATACCCTTCTCCACCGATTGTAAATTGTTTACGAAAATACCTAACACCATTACTTATTTGATCAGGAGCGGGATAACTTGTATTTCTACTATAGCTACTTACCGATATGGCAGCATATTTCTCTATGAAATTATCATCTTGATAATTTGCAAGTAACTCCCCAGGAATATTCATTATACCGGCACTGTTACCTTCATAAATAAATTCTGTTTTTCCTTTTTCTGGATAAGTCACACTTTTTAAAGAAAAAATTTTACTGGCTTCAGGTTTAACCCGCCGATCTCCACCTGTATAAAAATTTGTTAAGGTAGGTATAAAGCCGTTCTGACGAGTGTTATCAATACCATTGTAAAAGCCATAATGATCCTGGGAAAAACTATACTTTGAAGGCATTTGCTCACTAGTGTAATAATCAAAAGTATATTTAATTGGCTCATTTCCATTAGCAGCAATATCAATACTCTCTAGTTTTAATCTTTTGTATTTGTAATTATCAGTTGTTCTATTATCGACAAGATTTAAAACTGATAATACATCAAATGAATTCCCAAAAAAGTAACTATAATTAAACTGAATGCTTTTAATTAAATTATTGTTATTATCATATACCTTTATCTGACTAAGCGCTTCAGTAGGCATATCTTCTCTTGAAGTTGTTATAAAATCGATCCTTCCTCCTGGAAAACTTATCTTTTTAACCCTACTATCATACATTTGTACGTAAGAACTATTGGTTCCAAAGCTATGCCCACTCTTTGTATCTACCTTATAATATGATCCCGATAATTTTAATAAGGAATAATTGAAATTTTCATAGTCATATACAATACTATCTTGTAAATTATTTTTAATCGTTCTGATCTGCCAGCTATTTCTTACATTCTGTTCAACACCAAAAGTTTCTTTTGGGGATGAAGTATATGCATTATCACCAAAATTAACAGAGACTCCGTTTGGCAATCTTAAATTCCATAAATATAAATCTGCATCAGCAAAAGGCTTCGAATATTTTTTAACATCAATATCTTCTTTTGGGAAGAGGAGAAATTTATTTTGTGGCTGGCTAAACATAAAACGCCCTGAATAACCTAAAACAGAGTAATAGAATTCATCTGGCATCAAGTCACCTTTATTATACTTAGCATTTTGAACCTTTTCAAGCCTCAACTGTATATCTTGGCTTGTAGTTTGTCCAATATTTGGCAAATTCATAAAATAATTAACAGTATTACTTGAATTCGGTGAACCGTTTAGATATTGATATTCATCTGCTATTCCCCGTATTTTTCTAGAAATTTCACCACCGTAACTGAGATTCCAGCCCAAACCGACCCATGTCGCCTCTTGGTCAACCCTAATTCCCCCGGCATGATAATCCAATTTAATTGGCACAGATACACCTTTAATATTTATTTCATATAAAGGAATACTGATATTGGGAACTCCCGTATATAAGGATACCGGGGTTTCAATTGAGCGATTAAAAGCCGTAACTTCTGGAGTAGTGAAAGCTACTTTTGTTGGTGCGGTTTGAGCGAAGCATGAGAGGCCAAGTATACTAGCGGAAATAATCGGAATGCTTACTTTGCTAAAGTAAGGCCTAATATTTCTAAAAACCGAAATTATAGATTGTATTTTCATTTTAAAAAGATGTTATTTTTTCATTCAAAGTGTGTTATCATTTAGCTCAGGAAGGTGAAACTTTTTAGCATGATAAATCGGGCAATTAAATATTCGTTTTTGCGATCTGCAATTCCAACAGTTCAGGTTTAAAAACTACTACTCATCTGGAACATCGGCAGGTACATGGCTATGAGGATTACCCCTACTACCAGCCCTAAAAAGATAATGATCAAGGGCTCCAATAATCCGCTGATGGCATTGGTTTTGTATTCTACCTCTTCGGTGTATTGTTCGGCCAATTGTTCAAAAAAATATTCGAGGCGGTTTACTTCTTCGGCGATTTTGATCATCTGGATAAATTTTGCCGGGTAAAAATCATATTTGGAGAGCGCTGATGAGAGGCTGCTTCCTAAAAGGATATCTTTTTCGGCAAGGCGAAGCGAATTTTCTACGGGGTAAAAGGTAATCATCTGCCTTACCAGTTCTAACGCCTGCAGCAAAGGGGTATTGGTTTCGGTAAGCAGGCGCATGGTATTGGCAAAACGGGCCAGGTAAACCTTACGCGTAATCTCGCCCACAATAGGAATGCGAAGTAAAAGCAAGGCGACACCTTTTTTAAACCAGAATTTATTCCTGTTGATAAAATAAAGGATGACCATTGCAACCAAAATAATCAGCATAAGGTAGATATACCGATCGAACCAATCGGAAAAACTCACAATAAGCGAAGTGATATAAGGCAGCTTGCCACCAAAGCGCTTAAACACATCGGCAAACATGGGCACCACAAACTTGATCATGAAAAATACCGCTGCAAAAGAGGTAAACAATACAAGTAAGGGATAGGTAATGGCACCGATAATCTTGCGTTGCTGACTGATCTTTGATTTATAATATTTGGCCAGCTCGCCCAGTACCTCGCCCAGTTTACCGGTTTCTTCGCCAATTTTAACGCTGTAATATTCGTAGGGGCTGAATTTCGATTCGGTCTGCATGGTTTCTGACAGCGATTTACCGGCTATTACCTGTTTCTGCACAGAAGAAAAAAGTTCTACATCCTTTTTTTGGGTGTAAGAACCCGACGTAAGTTCGAGCGCAGAGCGGATATCGATACCCGACCGGATGAGCGTACCCAGTTCATTGTAAAATCCTTCCTTTTTCTTATCTGATAATTTACCCTTCCCGAAAGAAATGTCTTTGCTCAAAAAATCAAAAAGACCTGCATTCTCCTTTTCTTTGAGTGCATTGTTTTTTTTCTGGATTTTTGAAATATCTATTGATGGCATGTTATTTAAGTAAATCGTGGGCACTATAAAATTTCCCTACTGTGATCGGGATCATCTGTTGTTTTTCCATTTTAAGCCTAAAACTGATATGGTCAACGGTATCCATTTCAAGGCTTTCCCTTCCTTCAAAAAGGAAACTGGTTTCAACCGGGCTTACATGAAAGCTATCGGTACGCAAATTTTCTACCTTTCGAAGTATTGCGGTATCTGCAAATTTGTAGGTGATATTCACACTATCTCCGGTGATATTGATTCCTTCGGCTGTTCTGATCAGATAGCGGCCCTTAGCAATATCTCTTTCCATGGTTCTGCGTAAAGTAAGTACTTCTTCTGCGACAGCATTTTTTTTCTGAAAAGCCCGGAAATAATCTCCGATCATACTGTATGCCGTGTAACAGATGCTCATGCATATTGCAGCCAGCAACATGGCAATAGCTATTTCCATCAGGGTATAGGCCTCAATTTTCTTTGCTTTCATCATTCATTTTTAAAAGAAACCTGATATTACCTGCCGGTGTTCCATGGTCATTTGCCTTGATTTCCAAAAGCTGCATGGCTGGAGCAACCTGTTTAACTATACTGATTTTATATTCGACACTATCAACCCGGAGATTCTCCTGTCCAATACTTCCGCTTTCAACAACCTGCATCCTAAGGGTTTCCATCTGCTGCCCGATCTGCACTTTCCTCATGGATACACCGCCGCTGAGCACATTCGAAAAAAGCCCTATGGCCATAGAAAAAACAACCATGATAATGACCATCGCAATGAGTACCTCAATCAACGTGGAGGCCTCGAGTTGTTTGCCTTTTAATTTTGCCATCTCAATAGCTTTTGTTTTTCATCTCCCCCGGTAAATATGGCCGAGCTGAGGTATACCCGGCTCCTTGCCTTTCTATTTAGAATAACATCGATCAGAAAATTCTCATAGAGTGTTGCGGGCGTCTTCATGATAAAGCGGTTGCAGGAAACTTT
Organism: Sphingobacteriaceae bacterium; assembly: GCA_017745075.1. Lineage (GTDB taxonomy): Bacteria > Bacteroidota > Bacteroidia > Sphingobacteriales > Sphingobacteriaceae > Pedobacter. The sequence goes on from JAGIAD010000023.1 coordinate 5,714, forward strand.
GCCGGCTACCTTTACTTTTTTATCAAGCTTAATCAGTCCCGTTGCATAAACCTCGCCTTGTACGGTTGTTTGCTCGCCCAGGCTTACCAGGGTTTGCAATGCCGATCTTTTAGGTTCATAACTAAAAATAATGCCTTCAAAGTGGTTATTTTTCCCCAATGTAACCTTGGCCTGATCAACCATCTTTTCTTTACTTAACAGCCCCAACACCGATGGATAATTCAGGTTTACATCATTTCCTATAACAATAGAATCTCTGGCAAAAAGCTGGCAATTGCCTTTAAAACCATCGGCCACTACAATGCTTTTGGCATAAATGATCGTATTATCAAGTTTTGCCGCTGCCGAAATCTTCACGGCAGTATCAGAATACAGGATAACCTGACCTGAAAGCTGGTTGCTGATCTGGCTCAGGCCCGACACATTAAACTTGCTAACCCTGGAGAAAAAAGAAACCTGTTCATCAGTCGTGTTTAAAGTGGGGAGCTGCACAGGGTCAAAATCGAGTTCGCTTTCTATTTCCTTAATCCATGTGTTTTCCAATCCTTTTAATGTTCGTTTACTGTCGCCAATTTTACCATAAACCAGCTGATCGCCTGAGTATGGCCTGCTATCTACATACGATTTGCGCATCCCTGCCTTGGGCACTTCTACGTTACCGGTAATGCGGGTATCGCCACTAACCGATAAAGGCCGGTCTTCATCGCTGAGGTAAACCGCCAGACCATCGTTGCTGGTTTCCTGCCCCATCAAAAAACTCCGTTTCAGGGTATCGGCCAGTACGAAACTTTTAACGGTAGCCAAAGTGAAAATGCCCCAGTGTTTTTTTTCAATTAATACACTGTCAATCTGGTCGCCAAAAAGATCTAAAGCAACGTTATTTTGCCCGTTATTTGCACTTTCTGCAAGTACATAGGCAATACCCGAATCCATATTCCTGCTTAACCTGGCCATCCGCATCTCTTTCAGGTAACTTCCGCGATAATGCGCAGCCAGCATGATAAGCGATGCACAGATCGCTGCAATGATGAAAGCTACAATGATGGAGAAATATAAAGCGCCGGCTTTGAGCATATTAGTTTATTGGTTCATTAGTCATTGGTTAACTGGTTATTGGTTAGTAGGTCATTGGTCATTAGTTATTGGTACTTTCAAATGCTAATTGTTATTGTTAGTTATTGGTTCATTAGTTCATGGTTGATAGTCAAATTGTCTAAAACGATTGTTGATAATTGGTGATTAAAAAACCTGAATACTGCCACTAAAAACTGTTTATTGTTTAATTTTCTTCTTCAGTTCATCGATTTCCTTTTGTTGACTGATCATGTACAGCGTAAGCTCCTCTATCTTTTCAAGCAGTTTTTTATTCATTTCCCCAAGTTCAACACCATTCTTTTCGGCTTCTTTTGCTGAAGGAAGACCTGGCAAATGTTTATTAACCGAAATATATTTTTCAAGTTCACCTGGACTAAGTTGACGGTAGTCTGTAGCGAAAACATAATCTGGCCAGCCTTGCATATTCACCTTAATTTCCTTTGCTTTAATTGTTCCATTAACCGCAAGTTTCTCAGAAGGCGTGGAGGTACCAATACCTACATTTTTGGTTACAGCATTGATATGAAAAAGATAATCTGACTGCACATTTCCAACATGGTTAGAAATTGAAAAATCATTACCAGTATTAGCATTATAGCCAACTGCCCAATTGCCATCATAATTACTAGTTAATGGATCTAATCTTGCTATCCTCAATCCGCCCCATCCCGAAGGTTTTACCACCAAAACTCCCTCAGCCCATGCTGCATCTTTAGCAAAAATTTTTATATTATCCTCCATCAGAGATCCACCAGCAACATGCAAAAGGCTTTGAGGGCTTTCGGTACCTAAACCGATGTTCCCATTATCTAAAATCGTCAATCTGGATTGATACAGATTTCCATTATAATTACCAATACTCAGTCGTCCTTGATTCCCAGATGGCGCTTTCGGGAAATAAATACTATGTTCATATGAATGTCCGCCCATGTCTGTTCCAAGGCCCATCCAAGCACTTGGGTCTTCACTCAAGCCATAAATCTGTAATCTTGGTGTCCCGGTATACCCTCCTCCAATCATGATAGCAGGGGCAGAAGATTCTTTTTGAACTTGTAACCGAATAATAGGAGAATTTGTTCCAATGCCAACATTTCCTGTTAGGGGAAAAGTATTCTGGGCAATACATACGGTACTTAGGCATAATATACCAACAGCGAATAATATTTGCAATTTCATCATCAATGTGCTTATTTTTTTAATTTTTGCTCCATTTCGTCCATCCTCTTCAATATGCCTTCAATCGTTTTATCCTTTTCAATCAGATGTAAGGTTAGTTCTTCGATTTTTTGCAGCAAAAGCTTGTTCATTTCCCCAAGCTCAATCCCGTTTTTCTCCACTTCTTGTGCACTTGGAATACCCGGAAGATGTTTATTTGCTTTAATGTAACGGTCTAAATCTGATAGAGAGGAAATTTTATAATCCTTTCGGAATACGAAATCAGGCCAGCCTGTTGCCTCCACTTTAACTTCTTTGGCACGAATATTACCATTAACGGCAAGGCGTTCGGCACCAAAAGTTTCTGTACCAATACCTACCTTTCCATCAGCTCCCACAACCATATGCACATAATATTGGCCATCCTTCCAGTTGGTGGTTCCCAGTAAAAACCTATCGTCGCCACTTCCATAGTCATCACCAATATTGATCCTTAAATCACTGAAGTTCATTGCCCTGTTAAAACGGTAAATAGACAATTCATCTGTGTTTGAAGTGACCCCATTAAAGGTGATCCTATTTCCTGTACCGGTAACCGCTCCGCTATCAACTCCAATAGACAGATTGCCATTAATGGTTTGATTTTGTGCCTGAACCACTACAGATGAACAGGCTAAAATGAGTGCTAAATAGATTTTTTTCATGATTTTTAGTGTTTATTATTTTTTTTCAATTGATCGAGCTGTTTTTGCTGGTCTAAATTTTCTTTTTTCAACTCAATTACATAAAGCGTTAATTCTTCTATTTTTTGAAGTAAAAGTTTGTTCATTTCGCCGAGTGCTACTCCATTTTCCTTTACTTCTTTGGCCGCCGGCATATCAGGCAAATGTTTGTTTGCTTTGATGTAACTTTCCAACTCTTCTAACTTTCCAACCCTGTAACCCTCGTCAAAAACATAATCGGGCCAGTTGGTGGCTTCTACTTTGATTTCTTTAGCGCGTATTTTGCCATTTACTGACAATCTTTCGGTGGGATTAGTTGTACCAATACCCACATTGCCATAAGCATCAATTCTTAATTTTTCTTCATTCGCATTAGTGCTGAAACTAATAAATCCTCCTGTTCTATCTCCACCTCTATGGAAATTGATAGAACTGTTTGTTTGACCGTAAAAGTTATGTACAATGGAAAAGCTTTTCCCTCCTAAGGCATTGGTATTATGTCCTTGTGTGCCCAAAAAAGTCCCACTTCCAACATCGTCACCCTCAGGTAATCTTCCTAATACCGCACCTAATGCTCCGTCAGGAATTGGCTTGGTAATGTCAAAAACAGCACGTGGAGCAGAATGCCCAACACTTACATTTGCTGCTTCAATAAATAAGTTATCATAGCCAGTTGTTATATCATAAGCACCAATCCTTGCATAGCCAGGGGTACCACCAGCAAAAGCATATTTGTTTGGATTTGCCTCTGATCTGAATTGGATTTCCTTATTTGTTGTCGTCCCCCTATCGGTAACTGACTGTAAAGTTTCTTGAGCAAAGCTGTTTATGCATAGAACAGCAAAACATAATGTTGCTAGTGTTTTCATATTAATCTTTAAGTTTATTTTTAGATTCCTCGATTGTTTTTAACTGTTTCGCAAAAGCCTTAAGCATTTCTGCCTGCGATTTTACCTGTTCTGTTAGCTGTGTAATATTTTTATCTTTCTCTATGAGGTGCAGGGTCAGTTCTTCAACTTTTTGCAACAGTTTAATATTCAATTCTCCCAGATTTATACCATTTTCGATCATTTGTTTAGCAGTCGGAATATCAGGCAGGTGTTTATTGTTTTTTACAAATTTTTCGACTTCTGCTAAGTCCGGAAGTTTATAATCAGCCTCAAATACAAAATCTGCACCTGTGTTAGTAGAAACCTTTATTTCGCGGGCACCAATGTTTCCAGCTACCGTAAGCTTATCCTGTGGGTTAGCTGTACCAATACCTACGTTTCCATTCCAGGCCAATCTTATTTTTTCAGTTTGGCCAGAATAAAAAGATAAAGCGGTTTTATTACTGTGCAAATCCTCTGCTACACTAGCTATACCTGCCCATTTATCTTCACCTATGTATCCTGAATAGAACTTTATCCCGTTAATATCACCAGGACTAAAAGCATTGGCCCGTAAACTTAATGGCCAACCATTGCCTGATGTTTGTACTTCAAGCTTCGAAGTCGGGGTAAGGGTACCCAAGCCTAAGTTCCCACCCGATAACACCATATAAGTTTGTCCCGCATCTCCCCACATCTGTGTTCCGCTATAAGGATTTCGCTCCCACCATGTGCGCGTATCTACTTGTGGATTCCAGAATGATACATCAACGGCGATTCCATCATGTAAAGATGCTGTATTCCAGTCATTCCCATCGTTGTTCCGTAAAAGCCATGTTTTATGCATCATGTTATTTGTGGTTGTACCACCTGATGAAGATATCTCGAAAACATTTCCTTTAACATTTCCCAATTGTGCTTTTGCCTGGTTTAGAACACTTCCTATCAATATAGATACGAGTACTATTTTTTTCATTTTATGGCTTTTTAAGTTCGATTCTATCTATTCGTTCAATCATTTTTTTAATCACGGTATCTTGCTCCACCTGTTTTGCTTTCAGTTGGGTATTTTCGAGTTCTACTTTTTTAAGGGCTTTATCTTTATCGATTAAATGCAATGTTAATTCCTCTATCTTCTGTTGTTGCAATCTCACCATCTCTCCTAATTCCAATCCATTAGCGGCAATTTCTTTAGCAGCCGGCATATCAGGCAAATGTTTGTTCATTTTGATATAACTTTCCAACTCTTCTAACTTGCCAACCTTGTAATCCTCCTCAAAAACATAATCGGGCCAGTTGGTGGCTTCCACTTTGATTTCGCGGGCGCGGATGTTGCCATTAACAGAAAATTTTTCGCGTGGGGTATCGGTACCAATACCAATATTGCCGTTGGCTTTGATTAACAATGCAGTTGCGGGGCTGGCATCATTTACCGATACTTTAAATGCCAGTCCGGAAGCTTGTCCAAAACCTCCGCTACCATCTTCATATAAATAAATACCGGCATGGCCAGAAGTACCATTTACGGCCTGTGTACCCGAAATTAATGGATACTCGCTATTACTCCCGGCACGTAAAGTTTTAATGAATACACTGCCATCCTGAAGATGCAACTTCGATTCGGGATTTAATGTGCCTATTCCAACTTTGCCATTTCCGTCAATAATCATCCGTGCTTCTCCCCAGGTAAAAAGCTTAATTCCGGAAAAACCCGACATATACATATAGGGTGGGATGTTCATTGCCTCGCTATACCAGCCTAAACCATAATGAGCTACCGGTTTTCCTAAATAATTAAACCGATCGGCGCCGTCCCATGCTACTGCCGGGCCATTGCCACCGGCATCAAAAGTTTGCGCCTTAGCAAAAGCACCCACAGAAAGCATTGCGATTAATATCAGCCTTTTCATTTATTTTTTCTTTTAATTGCATTAATCTGATTCTTAAGCAATTTGATCTGCTTACCTTGTTGTAAAAGCTTTTCGTTTTGAGTGCCGATAGACTTATTCTGCTCAATCAGGTATAAGGTAAGTTCTTCTATTTTTTGCTGTTGCAGCTTGAGCATTTCACTTACTGCAACTCCATTGACTTCAACTTCTTTTGCACTAGGCATATCAGGCAAATGTTTGTTCACTTTGATATAACTTTCCAACTCTTCCAACGTTTCAACTTTGTAACCCTCTTCAAAAACATAGTCGGGCCAGTTAGTAGCCTCTACTTTGATTTCGCGGGCGCGGATGTTGCCATTTACCGATAGTTTTTCGCGGGGAGTTGTAGTACCTATGCCCACATCGCCATTCCCCGAAATCGTTAATTCATTTGAATAAAGGCCTGGAAGGCTAGATGGTACAAGCTGCGCATAATCAACATACACATCGGTTACTCCGGGTTGAAAATTCATTCCCCTCATTTCCAGATTGGTAATTCCGTGTGGGATAGATACGGGGATTGTAATCAGCTGCCATTCGTTATTCGCTCTGAACATATTTGGCTTGATCCAAATAACTCCATGTGTTACATAACCAAACTGACTTACAATATCAAGCATGAAAAGGCTAGCTGCTGAACTATTTGAGGCTACTTTTATCCTCGCCTGGAAAAGATAATTACCCGCAGTAACTGTTACATAAGGGCCTGCCCAAATGGTTCCGCCTGGAGCGCCAGCGGGCCTGAACATACAAGTACCCCCATTCGCACCCCCATCATTAATCATGGTCGTACCTTCAATTACGTTAAGTCCGTTACTTTCATCGTAGAAAAGGGTTGATATTGTACCCTGAGAAAAACAGTTGCAAAAAATAAAGGCAAATGTTAAGGTTAAAAGGAATTGTCTCATTTGTTATTTATTTTTCTTTTTGTTTTCCAAAACATCTACTCTATTGATCAGTGAGTTGATTTGTTTATCTTTTTCAATCAAGTGTATGGTGAGTTCTTCTATCTTCTTTAACAGAAGCTTATTCATTGCGCCTAATTCTACTCCATTCGATTCAACTTCTTGGGCTATGGGTATTTCGGGTAAGTGCCTGTTGGCCTTAATATAACTTTCCAATTCTTCCAACGTTCCAACCTTATAACCTTCTTCAAAAACATAATCAGGCCAATTGGTAGCATCTACTTTGATTTCTCGTGCACGGATCTTGCCATTTACCGCTAGCCTTTCACTTGGCGTAACGGTGCCCATGCCGATATTACCATTGTTTACCACTAACCAGTCGTTCATAAAACTGAGTTCCGGACGACCGGAGAAAGAAGGTGAAAACTTAATCACCTGCTCTTCCTGATCTCCGCCGTTCGTTGCCACAATATCCAGATCTATGGCATTCCCTCTATCGGTCGTTTTAAACTTCCAACGGTAAATATTTTCGTAGTTCGCCGATAAGATGAGGTTTGTTGCTGAAGGAGAGTTACCGTAAATGTGGAGTTCGTTATTGTTAAAAGAATTGGTGTTGATACCTATTCCTGGCACACTGAATGCACCAGATGAGATCAACCTGTTTCCAAAAATACCAAGTCTTAAAGAAAAGTCCTCTGTACCATTATCACTTTCATGGAAATCGATATATTTCCCCAATTCTGACACACCATCACCACCAATATTTACCGACTTACTCCAGTTCTGTGCGCCTGCATTTGTAAAAGCTAAACATAAAACCAGTATAGCTATAATTTTATCTATTCTGTTTTTCATCTTTTTTCAATTTTAATTCAATTTCATTTAAATGCTTCTGCTGTTGTTTTAATAAGGTTTTTAGTTCATCCATCTCTTTGTCGCGTACAACAGCTCTATTGTGTTCTTCAATCAGATGAAGTGTGAGTTCTTCTATCTTTTTTAACAATAACTTGTTCATCTCACCCAGGGCTACGCCATTCGTTTCTATCTCTCTGGCACTTGACATCTCTGGCAAGTGTTTATTCGCTTTAATATAACTTTCCAACTCTTGCAACGTTCCAACCTTATAACCCTCCTCAAAAACGTAATCAGGCCAGTTAGTGGCTTCTACTTTGATTTCTCTGGCACGGATTTTACCATTTACGGAGAGTTTTTCTGAAGGAAGATCTGTACCTATGCCTACATTTCCATCAATCACGTTCAGGTTACCAATGTAGGTATGACTATTGTCCCTAATGGTATTATAAATAGTAACAATACCTCCATTATCGTTTAAATTATCATCACTTACCGAACCGAGTTCTAAAGATCCCGTCAAAAAATTACTGACTTTAAAAACGCCTACATCAGCTCCAATTGCTGCCTTTACCCATATTTGGCTCTCTCCTCCAAAATTTAACAATGCAAACTGTGGTTGTAGCCATTTCCATAGCCCATACTATGGTGTTCTTGAATAGAAAAGTTCTGTGCATTGATAAACTGAATCCTCCCTGAAACTAAAGAGGGAGTATGTGCGGTAGTATGTTTATAGGTATATTCAAATTCGCTATGCATACCACCTACTTTAGCTACCAGGTACCATTTACTATCTGCAGGTAAATTGAACTGCTGTGCAGATAAACTTATTACACTACTAAAAAAGACCGTAATTAATATGTATAAATGTTTCATTTGATTCTTTTTTTAAATTGAGATATTTCTTTCTTTTGCCTTACTAAAATTTTTGCCTGCTCTTTCATTCTGTGCTCATGTTCGATGAGGAATAAAGTAAGTTCCTCTATCTTTTTTTGTTGCATTTTAACAATTTCACCAAGTGCTACTCCTTTATCCTCAATTTCTTTAGCGCCTGGCATATCGGGTAGGTGTTTGTTTATTTTGATATAACTTTCCAACTCTTGCAACGTTCCAACCTTATAACCTTCTTCAAAAACATAATCAGGCCAGTTGGTGGCTTCTACTTTGATTTCGCGGGCGCGAATGTTGCCATTTACAGATAGTTTTTCACGAGGGCTTAGTGTTCCCATCCCAATATTCCCAACTCCATCAATCACGATATCATCGCCATAAAACCATTGTTGACCATTCCCATACTTATCAAACATTCTACGTGTTCCAAGAATCATTTTACCGGTAGCATTCCCATTACCGCCGTTACCTGCAACGGTGATAATCCTTCCCTGCCCCCATGGATTATCACCCGCAGTGTTAGCAGGGATTACAAACTCGAGTGAGGAACCTTTATCTTCAAATCGCCCTCCCGTTTGGGCTTCAATAATAAGATTGCTATTGGTGTTATTATTATTGCCATCGTTAAGATTTGCTCCAGAACTTAAAACACGAACACTTGAAAGATTATTCAATTTCCCTTGTACCCAATCCTGTGTTGCTACCGTATGCCAGTTACCCCAAGTGCTTTGATATTGCTGACGATAGTATAAGCCATCAGTAAAATAACCGAGTCCGATTTGCCCTATCCAGTTATTGCCATGATCATGCTGCATTTCAATAATATGATACCAATCAGAAGATGTAGGGGCATTCGTTTGGGTTTGGGCGTTAAATATATACATCCCCGGCATGCCTGTTCCTCCCCAGTTTTGATTGATATTTAAATCACCTGTGTATTGATTGGCATTCGTTTTAACGCCATTGGCTGTTGTTAATGGCTCTTGTGCAATTACCGCTTCGGACAATCCGAGGGCGGCAATCAATAAAAATATTTTCTTTTTCATCATTTTTTTAGTTTCTATAAGTTATCTGCTTTTGTTGCTTTTCCTTTCTAACTTTAGCAAGCGTTCTTCATAGCCTTTATTTATTGTTCTCTGTTCAGCAAGTTGTTTATCCTTTTCAATTAAATACAGCGTATGTTCTTCTACTTTTTGCAGGAGCTTAATATTAAGATACCCTAAGTTTACACCGTTTTCTTACCCAAATGTGGACTGCTACCGCGATTAATACTTACTCCTATGGAAGCCGATCTTATAGCTGAATAAAACGAGAGCTGATAATTTGATGGTATTTTTCATTATTTTATTTTCTTTAAAATTTCCTGAATGGCTTTTTCCTGTTGGCTGAGTTTGCTTTCCAACTGAATCACTTTATTTTCCTGATTTCGAAGCTGTTTTTCTTTTTCGATGAGGTGTAAAGTGAGTTCTTCTATCTTTTTCTGCTGCATTTTCACCATTTCGCCCAATTGTAAACCTTGGGTATCAATCTCTTTGGCCGATGGCATATCGGGAAGGTGTTTGTTTGTTTTGATATAACTTTCTAACTCTTGCAATGTTCCAACCTTGTAACCCTCCTCAAAAACATAATCGGGCCAGTTGGTAGCTTCTACTTTGATTTCTTTAGCACGGATTTTACCGTTTACCGCCAATTTTTCGTTTGGAGTACTGGTACCAATGCCTACATTGCCCATAGCCGTAAGGTCTGCATCAATGTATAATTTAGAAAAATAAGAATTTGGCCCTCCACCATATGGAACCGGACTTCGCGAAGAATTTGCACCTGCACTTTCCAAATAGAGAACATTTGAGCCATCAGCTGCGAGTCTAAACTGAGGGCCTCCGCTACCATATCTGTGAAACGCCAATGTTGGCGAGGAGTTAGTTACCGTTCCATGATTATTTACAATTTCTATACTATTGGTAGTCAGGGCGGCATTTGTCCAGGAATATCCACCCATCGCTGTATTACCATAGCTAAACCATCCCTGGCCTTCTACTCTACCGGTACCCGCAACATCAAAATTGTATTCTGGTGTTTTTCCAATACCAACCTTACCGTCACTTTCCATCACTACCTTTTGCCAGGGTTGTCCGGCGTTATTATTCGTTTTCCGGAAATATAATTCCTGGTTAAAGAAACTCCCCGCAAATTGCATGGCATAATTATTATTATTGTTACCGTGCCGAACATCTAACAAATGCCACCAGCTACTCGCTCCGGCAGGATAGTTAACAGGATTAACGGTTTCGAAGAACCCAGATACGGCCCCGGCATCACCTTGCAAACCGGCATTATCTCTTGTTTGTGCATTCGCGATTAATGAACTGATACTGAATAAAGTGAGGGCTGATAATTTGATGGTATTTTTCATTATTTAAAGTATTTTGAGATTGTTTTTAGTTATTGGATTTAGCCCCTTTTTTACTAGGCTTCTTATCTTTTTTAAAAATAGATTTTAACCAACGGGTAATTTTAACTGCTTTGCTGGGTTGGTAAGCGATAACCTTACCTTTCTTATATCGAACTACCTGGATACTATCGGCACTTACACGCTTTTCCAATTTCCCGTTTAATTGTCCATTGCGATAGATTCCCCTTTCCAACAGTATCCCTTCGTTATCGTATTTCTCAAATCTGCCATTGGCCTTTCCGTTAGCATAATTCACAATCGAATCTAAAACGCCATCTTCTCCCCAGCTTTTCCATTTTCCGGTCTTCAGTCCCATATCGAAAACACCCTGGGTTTTAAGTCCTTTGGTATCGTAAAATTCATTGTATACCCCGTCAAGCAATTTACCACTATAACCACCCTGGGTATAACGGATCTGGTTGCCGCCAAACCAGGCATATTTCCGGTCTGATTTGATGTTACCTGCTCCTATTTCTGGCCTTTGCACATAAAAAACAGCTTTGTAATGGTCGTAATTAACGGTATGGGTATAATTATCTATATTAAAATAAGAATTTATGCGCTGTGCATCAGCCTTAAAAAACAGCAGGCACAACAGGGACATAGTGATGTAAACTAATTTCATTGTTTTATTGATAAAAATTTTGTCGCATTCTGGTATTCGACTTTTATCGAGTCGCCAACCCTTTTTATAAATTTTAAGCCATTTGCACGTTCACCTTCACTAAGCATGACTTCTTTACCATTCACATTAATAATGGCTACATGTTTTTTTTCTGTACGATTATAAATCTGTCCGCTGTAAATAATTCCGGTCCAGTTTACTTGTGGTTTTATCGGCATAGGTGCTGAAGAAGGTAACACAGGAGCAGCCGATTTAACAATAGGTTCAGGTTCTGGATTGGCCAAAGCAAAAGGATCTGCATAGCCCATTTCCAATGTAACCTGGTCTTTCGCATGATCAATCATATTAAAATAAGGTTCTTTAATTGTCCGAGAATTAACTGGTATATTATCTTCTGCAGTTAATCCGGCAAAAACCCTATAAAAAATAATGCCCCATACACCTGCAACACAGCAAATTAGGATGTAAGTAGTTTTTTTACTTTTCATGCTTATTGTACGGTAAAAGTTCTGATCTCACTATAGGCACCGGCGTTTCCAGCTTTATCAAAAGCCCTTACTCTCCATGCAATGGTTTCTCCAGGATTACCCGCATCAAATACGTGTTCGGTCGAAGTCACGATCTGTGGATAACTCTTACTATAGGGCGTTTGTTCATCACTTTGGTATACCGATATCTCATAGCGTTCTGCATCAGCAAGCCTATTCCAGGTTAGTCTTACCGGTCGCGATACGCTTTGCTTATTCAGCGGGGTATTTAGCACCACCCGGTCAGGTCCTGTAGCATCGTAGGTAAAGCTTCTTACGGAACTCCATTTCGAATTCTCTGTACTGTTTTCTGCCCTTACACGGAATTGGTAGGTCCCTTCCTTAGTAAGTGTTTGTAAAAAGCCCAGGTTATCTGTAGTAACGTTAAGGGTCATGTTATTTTCGTCGAGAAAATTATTATTATCAACCTGTAACCTATACACCGTAGCACCAAAGAGCTTAAGCCATTCATACCTGACGTCAGGTTTAGACGAATAAAGCCCATTTGCCGGCCCCGTAAGCTGTATACTCTGGTCTTTAAGACTGGAAGGAAATATTTGGAGCGAATGGGTACTGTAACTACTTGCACTACTTCCGTTTTCGCCCCTCACGCGCCATTCGTATTTGCCCGGGTCCATGGTGTACACAAATTTTTCAGTCCTGATCAGGGTATCCAAAACTAGTTTACTTACACTGTCGAATTTTGGCGAAACGATCTGTAACCTGTAAAACAGTACATCGGCCATTGGATTCCACCAAAAAGTTTGTTGATAGCTATTGGTTTCCAATCTATTTGCAGGAGCCAGTATATCTATCTTCCTGTTTTCTATAGATGGCTCAATAAATTCACTACAGCCTGCCAGCAATAGCAAAATGCTTCCCATTAAAAGATTTATATTTTTTCTCATATTTTAAAACTGTATGTAAAATTCACCTATGGCCTGGACTTTTATCAGGACTCCTCCAAAGGTAATTAAAGCCGCTGCTAATCTGGAATAAGAAAAGATTTGAACGCCAACCTTTTTTTTGATCATTTTTTGCGCCTTTTTTTCAAAAAAAGCTTTCCGGTATGTGCTCCCAATCAGGAGTTTATTAGTTTCATCGCCACTAAGCATTACCGTATTCCCCTCTATAGCGGTAATTTTTTCATCATTAATGATGTAAGATTTATGTATCCGGCTGAAACAACTGGCAGGTAAACTATCTTCCATTTCTTTCATAGAGTTGTGGCAGGAAAAACGCTGGTGGTTTTCCATATGAAGAACAACATAGTTCTGCATGGCTTGTATGTAGATCAGTTGATCGCACTTGATCAGGAATTCTTTCAGTCCTCTGGAATCTGCTTTGATAAAAAAAGAATCTACCACATGCTGTTTCCCGGTGTTGTGTGCCGAATGGGCCAGTTGCGTAAGGTGGTCAAATTTATTGATGCATTTTACAAAACGGTTAAATGTAACCGGCCTGAGCAGATAATCAAATGCCGAATGCTCAAAAGCTTCGAAAGCCATTTCGGTATTTTCTGATACCAAAACAATTGAAGAAAATTGTTTGATACGTTCCAGCCAGCTATTGCTACCGCTTAAAAATGCAACATCAACAAAAACAATATCAGGCCTGATGGAATATACTGCATCAAAACTTTCGGGCCGTTGTATTGCATATCCTTTTAATTGAGTAAGCGGATAGTCGTTCAAGTACGTACATAAAGATTCAACGGTATGCAGTTCACCGATTACGTAACAGCTAATCATAATGTATTAGGTTAAAATGTAATATTGCTATGTCCCTTACCAGACATTGAAATTTATTATTGATTACAGCAGAAACCGACTGGTTTGTTTATGGATCTTGGGATGGGATACCCCTGTAAAGCAGGATATTTTGAGAGAAGCATTAACAATAGACGAGTACATTTTTTTGCTATTTAACCACATCTAATATCCTCAAAAAAAAGTAAATTGCAAAAAAACAGTAAACAAAAAAACAAATGATGCGTTACTTATACTTATTTAAGTAAATACAATTAAAATTTTAGTTGGCTAGAAAAATAAAACCAACATAAATTCCCTAAAAAGTAAGTGTTAAACCACAAATACAATCTAACAAATCAGAATACGCTGCTTAAAATGTACGGTTCATGTCTCCTCATTAGTGATTGGTAGCAGAGAGGTTTCATAACTGAGAGCATCATTGCCGGTAGCTCTCTCTGCCTTTAAAAAACAGTTCTAAAAATGGCTGAAGAATTAAAATATCTGTTATCAAATTTAAAGTAACGATTTGCGTCTGTAAGGTAGACTTAAAAATTCAGGACAGCGTAAATATCTGTTTAATTAATCTGTAGTCTGCTTACACTAAACCCGAAGGTTTAAGACTATAGACGGGTGGGTAACCAGGGATAAGAATATGTATTGCCAAGCAACGTTTCGACGAAAGCATTAAAATTACCCCAGCTTGTAAACTACACCCCAGAACTTACAGAGCATTAAAGCCGGGCTAATCAAACTTGAACTCCTGCAGAAATAACAAAGCCCGGCAGCTTAAAGTTGCCGGGCTTTTAATTTTCTATTTTGCCAGCCTCAGGCTGGCACCAGCGAACCGACTGAACATGCGATGGAACAGCTAGGATTTTAATATTTGTTGACCTGATAATCAGAGTCAATTATTATTTTCACCAATTTATCATCTTTAAAAGTGTAAATGTGTGTAATCCCTAATATTAACGACTCAATTTTTACAACATTATACCTTTGTAAATTAACTATTGGTTTAAAAAATTTTTTCACAAAGCTGGATTTTGATGATCCTATTTCTTCTCCGTTCTTAAGGGTAATGCCATTATCTACAAGCTCTGCAAATACAATATCAAATAAACCCGATTCATCATTCTTAATCATTTTTATGAAGCTTTGTTTATACCCATATTTGTATAATTCGAATGTCCCTATATTATTTACATATTTCTGGTAGGATAATTTTAATTCAGGATAAGCATTCAATGGTCCTGTTTCATTATTAAACTTCCCAAATGGGAAATATAAAAAGGAGATAGGAGAAGTAAAAATAATTGTGTCTTTGAAACTTCTAAAATTGTTCATTTCCATCTCAGGCAAAGATACTTTACTTAAGGAATCTAGAGGAATATCCGCATTTTGGGCTAATTTTATTGAAGAGCTTTTAGCTATTCTTTTTGTGCCACTAAAATTGCAAGCTATTGCTATTAAGCTCACTACACAGCCCAAGAAGTAAAAAAATTTATTTTTCATTATCTTAACATTCTAAATGATTGATTTAATTGGCCCTGGATTGTGCTTCTATTTTTTTGTTTGTTTCCTCTCCAATTTGTCTAATTAGGATTTGCAATTGCAGCCAATCTACAGCTTTTTGATAATCACTTTGTTTCTTCCGTTTTGCATCATCATCTTGATTTGCACTTGGCTTATTAGTAGTTTGACTATTTTCTTTCCCGTCTAATTTCCCATCTGGGGTCTCATTAACAGGATGATAATACCCGTAAAACTCAGAATCTCTGTATTGCTCCGGAGTTGCGAAATTGGGGTTTTCTTGAGCTAATTTACCCTTACCTCTTGCGTGTATTAGTTTTATTTTGTTATTTTTGTCAACTCCGCTTACAATCCCTACATGCCCATCCCAAAGTGCTATATCTCCGATTTCCGGAGTCTTTGAATGATTAAACTGCTTCCTATTGCCAAAATATGACTTCATTGATGAAGTATTCTGGTCAAGTACCCCTCTACTAATCCCATCCGCTGCAAGCACTCGATTTACAAATTCCGAACAATCTTTGCATGCAACAGCTTGACTTGAAGATCCTGTTCTAAGAATGCCTTCTTCTTGCTTGTATGGTGCACCAGTCATTCTTCTTGCTGCTTTTACACGGTCGCCTGGACCTTCTCCGTTAATATCTATAAACCTAATTGGATTATTGATTGCATAAGCATACATAGAGAAACGTCTATAATTTTCTGATTGAGGATCTATTGTTGCAAAACGCCCAATTACCGGATCATAGAACCTCGCACCGTAATCATATTGCTTCAGTTCTTCCTGCAATTCCTTGCCATTGTAAAGATACTTGTTAAGACCAGCTTTTGCAA
>JAGIAD010000024.1 GCA_017745075.1 Sphingobacteriaceae bacterium
GATCGGTAGTTCAGTTGGTTAGAATGCCGCCCTGTCACGGCGGAGGTCGCGGGTTCGAGTCCCGTCCGGTCCGCATAAAAGGATCATCAGCAATGATGATCCTTTTTGCTTTTTACCCCACTTTACTTTTAAGGGACTGATTTTCAAATTCTCATAACAGAATCCTCTGAGAATCCTTACTACCTTTAAAACAGCTTAACAATTTAAAAAAGTAGACTAAAAGTAGACTAAAATTTAGGCTACCAGAGTCGATTAAAATTGTTCAAGCTATGGCACTCCCAATTAAGCTAATTTGTCGCAAAAACCAGGTTCATGCTGACGGCACCTGTTCCATTTTTGTCCAGTACTGTTGCAATGAAAATCAGAAACCTTTATTTGGAACGGATGTCAAAATTCCACCCATATATTGGGATAACGGAAGCCGCTGCATTAGTGATCGGCTACCTGCAACGCATGGTGATTACAACGAGCTCAACAATGAGCTAAAAAGACTAAAAAAAATCGTAGAGGACATTGTTACCTATGCCGGGCTAAAGAAAATTCCAATTGAGGCCCGTGCAGAATTTACAAAGAAACATTTTTCACCAACTTTTGACTTTGACGATATTGAAGCAAAAGAAAAAGAAGCCGTAGAACAGCAGGAAACGGAAAAGAAAAACAAGCTGAGTGTTTATTATCAATTTGATGAGTTTATAAAATCCAAGAAACGAAAAGTAAGTAAAGCAACCCTTACTGTTTATGGTAACGTAAAGTCCCATTTGCTCGCCTTTGAGGAGTTCAGGGATCAGGAGATCTCCTTTGATAGCTTCGATTTTAGCTTCTACGAAGATTTTGTGGACTACCTGACGTTTGAGCATGTGCACATGCGCCGCAAAACGTTGCTGACCGGGCTTAAATTAAACACCATTGGGAAAACGATCAAGCACCTCCGGGGATTTATTAAAGACAGGGTTAAAAGAAAAATTATTAAGCCCATGGACCTGTCCGACTTCAGAATACCGGAGGAAGAAAGCGATGCTATTTACCTTACTTATGAGGAAATCGCCAAGATTTATCAAACCGACCTGTTAGAACATCCACATCTTGCTGAATACAGGGATTTATTTGTCCTGGCGTGCTTAACTGGGTTGCGGTTTTCAGATTTTTCAACCCTCCGGCCAGAAGATCTGCAAAGAGATATGCTCTATAAAAAGCAGGAGAAGTCCGACCATTGGGTAATTATCCCGTTACGGCACGAAGCCAAATTGATTTTTACCCGTCAGTTCCGCGATCGTATACCAGAGTTGACAAATCCAGAATTTAACAGACATATTAAAACCATTGGAAAGCTTGCCGGGATTACCCCAATAGTGAAGTTTTCCTACAAAAAAGGAAATCAAACGATAACTGTTACCAAGTCAAAATATGAATGGATCACCTCTCATACCGCCCGCCGTTCCTTTTGTACCAATGAATTTTTAGCCGGTACGCCGGTAGAACTCATTATGAAGATTAGCGGTCATAAAAGAACAAAGGATTTTTACAGGTATATCCGTATTACTCCTGAAGAAGCTGCAAGGAAAATTAAAGAATTGTGGTTAGCCCGGAATGATATGAAATTGATAAAAGAGGCTGTAGCTGAAATAGAATTACAATATAATTAGAAATAAATGTAGTTCGTTTTGAATTAATAAATTGTGACAGGCCGGTTTTATAAATGATGATGCCATTGAGTCCCGGACAATTTACCAGGATGTATTTGATTAATTTAAATTACGGTATTCGTTAGGCGTTACACCCGTTTTTTGCTTAAATAAACGGGTAAAGTGCTGTTGATACTTAAATCCTAATTCAGTAGCAATGTCATTGATGGTTTTGGAATGGTCAAATATCCGCTCTTTTGCTTCATCAATTAGTTTAGATTGTATGTAATCCAATGCCGTA
Source organism: Sphingobacteriaceae bacterium (assembly GCA_017745075.1). Lineage (GTDB taxonomy): Bacteria > Bacteroidota > Bacteroidia > Sphingobacteriales > Sphingobacteriaceae > Pedobacter. The sequence goes on from JAGIAD010000024.1 coordinate 1,924, forward strand.
CTGCCTGTTTCTTTTTTGATCAGGTCGCCGAAGTAATTGGGAGAAAGATGCAATTCTTCTGCACAGTACGTCACAGAGGGAAGACCTAAAACGAGGGCTTTGTCTGATTGGAAATAATCGTTCAATAGTTTCTCGAACCTGCCCAAAATATCGCTGTTTACGTTGCTGCGTGTAATAAACTGGCGATCATAAAAACGCTGGCAGTAATTCAATAAAAGTTCGATATTAGACACGATCAGCGTTTTGCTGTGCTTGTCAATATTCTGGTCTATTTCTTCCTGGATTTTTTCAAAACAGGTTACGATTGTTTTGCGTTCCTTTTTAGACAAATGCAGGGCTTCGTTCACTTCATAAGAAAAGAAAGTGTAGTCTTTAATGTTTTTTCCCAGATGCGTTCCTTTAATCAGGTCGGGATGAAAAACTAACCCGTAGCCGGATGGTTTTACCGCTACACCTTTACTGTCAACACCATATACCTGTCCCGGAGAAACAAACACGAGTGTTCCGTCTTCATAATCGTAAGGCTGGCAGCCATAACGCATATCACCACACTTGATGTTTTTCAGAAATACGGCATAAATACCCATATACCGCCTGAAATTCTGAACAGCAGGTATTTCGTTAAAATTGACCACACTTACCAATGGATGTAATGTGTCAACCCCCATACTATTATTGTATTGTCCAACAGTATCGATCCTTTCTATTTGTTCCATAGCTGGTTTATTTACGATACAAAATTAGTAAGGCTGGCGATGTCCTTTGCACGCATTTCACAAAAACCGTAAAACTGGTAAATAAATCTGTGCCCTGTATAAACGCGATACCAGAGATTGTGTGGAATTTTGCAGGCAGATAATTCAAGTAAAATCTGCAATAATGGATAATAAAAATATTTTTGAACGATTAATGGATGGTGCAACCATACCCGCCGCCGACCCGCAGGCCTATAAAATGCGGGAGGCTTCCTATACTACGAAAAAAATACTCATCCAGCTAAACAACGCTTCAGACCCGTCGGAAGTACGGGAGCTGTTAAGTCAGATAACCGGTACTGAAATTGATGAAAGTGTTGCAGTGTTTACTCCTATATATATTAATTATGGTAAGCACACCAAGATCGGCAAAAATGTATTTATAAACTTCGACTGCACTTTTCTGGATCTGGGCGGTATTACGATAGAAGATAATGTACAGATCGCACCAAAGGTCAGCCTGTTATCGGAGGGGCATCCGGTATCGCCGGAAAACAGGCATGCGCTTGTGCCAGGCCCTATTCATATTAAAAAAAATGCGTGGATCGGTGCCAATGCCACTATACTGCCTGGGGTAACGATTGGCGAAAATGCTGTAGTAGCAGCAGGAGCAGTCGTTTCCAAAGACGTTCCCGATAACACGATCGTAGGTGGTATCCCTGCAAAAATTCTAAAAACTATTTAAACGATATAAGATGAAAAAACTAACAGGTATTGTAGTGGCGCTATTGTTTAGCGGTTTATCCTTTAGTCAAAACTCCCTAAAAATGGAAAATAAAGAACATTACACTTTTCAACTCAGTAATAAGGTAACCCGCCAAAAAGTAACCTTTAAAAACCGCTATGGCATTACGCTTACCGGGGATTTATATCTCCCGAAAAATCACGGCAGCGAGCCTTTGGCGGCACTTGCCATTAGTGGACCGTTCGGGGCTGTGAAAGAACAATCATCGGGATTGTACGCCAATCAAATGGCGGAACGTGGCTTTGCTGCTTTGGCATTTGACCCCTCTTATACCGGAGAAAGCGGCGGCGAACCTCGTGCCGTTGCTTCGCCCGATATTAATACAGAGGATTTCAGCGCAGCAGTAGATTTTCTCGGCATTCAGAAAAATATTGACCGTAAGAAAATCGGAATTATCGGGATTTGTGGTTTTGGCGGTTTCGCCTTAAATGCCACTGCTATTGACAAGCGTGTGAAAGCGGTTGCCGTTACCAGTATGTACGATATGACGAGGGTAATGTCGAAAGGTTATAATGATGCCGTTACGTTGGAACAACGGACAAAAACTTTAGAGCAGTTGGGCGAACAACGTTGGAAAGATGCGGAAACAGGAACATTTGCTTCGGGAGCAATATTAAATCCTGAAAAACTGAAAGGTGATGAACCGCAGTTTGTAAAAGAATACCACGACTATTACCGTACAC
>JAGIAD010000025.1 GCA_017745075.1 Sphingobacteriaceae bacterium
CAAAGAAACTGCATAACGGCATGCAGAGTACGGGCATGGCCTATAATGAGCGTGGCTGGTTGAAGAGCAGTATCAGTAACGAGTTCAGTATTCAGCTGGATTACCAGGAGAATGGTGGTGGCCAGTATAACGGGAATATCAGCAGGCAGTTCTGGTCGCAGAATGCTTCGCCCTCTAGCTCACCTAATGTATTCAGTTATGGCTATGATAAATTGAGCAGGTTGACCAGTGGTACGAGTACCGGGATCTATATGAGCGAGGTACTGAACTATGATAACATGGGTAATATCAACCAGCTAGGCAGGAACGGCGGTGCGATGAACCAGTATTATTATAACGGGAACAGGCTGGACAGGATAGACAATGTTGCAGGGACCTATGCCTATGATGCGAACGGTAATGCGACGGTTGATGGCCGGACGGGCATGAGCTTGAGCTATAACCTGTTGAACCTGCCCTCAGGAGCAAGTGGTAACGGTAAGGTACTGAGTTATATGTATGATGCTGATGGCAGTAAGCTAAGGAAGACTGTAACGGAGAACGGGCTGACCACGGTAAGAGAATATATCGACGGGATCGAATATGATGGGGACAATATCGATATCATCCATACCGAAGAAGGTGTGGCGCAACGGAACGGGGACAACAGTTACAGTTATCATTATAACCTTTCTGACCATCTGGGCAATGTGCGTTACACCTTTGATGTTTATAACGGGCAGATCAGGCCGCTACAGGTAGATAATTATTATCCTTTCGGAATGCGCAACAGTTTGGCTTTCGGAAATAATAAATATCTTTACAATGGCAAAGAGGTTCAGGATGAGTTGGGAGGTCAGCTGGATTACGGCGCCAGGTTTTATGATCCGGTGATTGGAAGATGGAACGTTGTTGACCCACTTGTAGAATTATATCAGGAAAGTACATCTCCATATATTTACGTTTTAAACAATCCTATAAAATTAACCGATCCCGATGGCCGATACCCTGATGGGCCGGGAGATGAGTATGACCCTGAGGGTGCCACAAACTTCGGTATGATGATCGGAGGATTGATAGTACAAGCAGGTCGGTCCCTTAAAACATTGGCCTATAATGCCGGAGCTGGTTTAGGTATTACCCCAAATAAACCTGGGATGAAATGGGAAGCGACCGAAGTATATTCAGGAGGCGAATATTCTACGAAAATGGTGGAGGTTCCACGACAAGGTGTATTAAAGGACAT
>JAGIAD010000026.1 GCA_017745075.1 Sphingobacteriaceae bacterium
GTGATGAATCGGTAATGCTATATATTCCAAATAAGGTATTTATTTTAATAACTGATTGGGGGGAACTAAAGATTAAAAACTTAGTGGTCTAGTTGTTTGAGATATTCCTTAAATAGAAGCCCGGCAGTTTAAAAAATTGCCGGGCTTTGTTAATTCTGTAGGAGTTCAAGTTTAAGAAACCTGGCTTTGATTGCCTCCTAGGTCCGAGAATGTAGTTTGGCGAGTTGGGTAATCTTGATGCCTTCGTTAAAGCGCCCTGCAAGCAGTTTATCTTCCTCCTCACTCCAAGCTAGGCCTTGGTTACCTTTTTCGGCTACCGCCCTAAGTTCATCAAGTGCAAAGAATAATGCCCTTATGATTTCGGGCTGGTTGTATGGGCTATCAGCAGGGAACACTTCTCCGGTTATGGGGTCGGTACCGGTGGCCAGGGCCTGGAGAATTTCCAGGTATCTGTTATTATCCTGCATAGGCTTTTTTGGCCTTAAAGTCCCTGATTAGTGCGTCAATTACCAGGAATACCTGTTTTTTATCTTCTTCAGGCAGTTTTGATACTTCCTGTATTCTGTTAAGGGTGGAGCTGTCAAGTTCCATATCGGTTTTGCCAACGAGATAATCAAGCGATACTTCAAGGGCATCAGCCATACGGATTACAACTTCTATAGAGGGTTT
>JAGIAD010000027.1 GCA_017745075.1 Sphingobacteriaceae bacterium
CCAAATACATAAGCAATAGAGAAGATAGCTTCTTTAGACAAATGGTTATCGGGTTTGAAGGCATCAACGATATTTGGATCAAGTGCCATACCACCATTCTGGCCACCAGCTTCACCATTGATCAGCTTGTTGGCAGCAGCGATACACTCATCCCATTTTGGTTTACCGATCCATGCCTGCGCATTCAGGTACAACTCTACCAGCATCGCATAACCACCAGCCTGGCTCATACGACCGATCATTTCAGCGGAATGCTTAGGCGCTTTATTTATGTTATCCAGAATTTCTTTCTCGATAAAATTGAACACTTCTTCCCTGGTGGCCATTTCAGGTTGAGCAGGTACACCCACTTGCGTTACGATGGGAACAGCTCCCCACAAGTCGGTAATACGCAGATAGTGATAAGCCCTCAACAATTTCAACTCCGCAATAAAAGCTTCCTTTTCTACTTGCGTAATACCCATACTCTCGATACTTCGCTTTTCAAGGTTCTCAATAGGATCGGTACAAAGACCAAGCCCCCACCACATCAGTTG
>JAGIAD010000028.1 GCA_017745075.1 Sphingobacteriaceae bacterium
GTTCAATAATCAACTTAAAATCTGCAGTTTGAAAATTAAGTTAACGGCTATGGTTACAAACGAGGACTATAAAAGTTTCAAAAACCGGGGAGTCTTAGCTTAAATCAATATATTTTCTCCGGCTGCAATAATACTTGTTTTATCAATCGGACTTAAGTTGGGTACATCACCCAGCTTTTTTATTTTGGCATATTGCTGGATATATCTTTCCGTTTCGTGGTTTTGATCTCCGTTAAAAATGATTCCCTTAACCGGAATCTCATATTGTTTAAGCAAATTGATAGATAAAAGCGTGTGGTTAATACTGCCCAGGTAATTTTGTGATACCAATATTACTTCTGCTTCCAGTTTTTTGATCAGGTCTATAATCAGTTCGGTTTCGTTTAAAGGAACCATTAAACCGCCCGCACCTTCGATAATCAGATTATTTTCGGTCGGGGGGACGTTAATTTTATTGAGGTCGATTTCAATTCCGTCCAGTTTGGCCGATAGATGGGGAGATAGGGGTTGTGTTAACCGGTAACTTTCGGGATGGATCACTGTTTTTTTGTTACTGATTAAATTTTTTACTGCTAAGCTGTCGCTGTTTTCAAGGTCTCCTGATTGTATCGGTTTCCAATAATCTGCTTTTAATTTTTCGGTTAAAACAGCACTGGTTAACGTTTTTCCAATGCCTGTTCCAATGCCTGTTATAAAATATGTTGCCATTAATTTAATTCTTTAAGGTGTTTCACCAGCGAAATAATTTCTTCGTCGGTGTTAAATGTGTGAAGACAGATCCTGAGTCTTTCTTTTCCCGCTGCTACTGTTGGACTTAATATGGCTCTTACATCGAAGCCTTTATCCTGTAATGTGGTTGCAGCGAGTTTGGTAGTATTGTTCGAAGAAAATAAAATACCCTGAATGGTGCTTTCGCTATCTAAAGCATTAATATGTTGCTCTTTTATGGTTTTTCTGAAGAGATCAATTTTTTGATGGATCAATTGAGGATCTATTTTATCCAAAAGCTGATAAGCTGAACGGATGGCAACCATGTTATGGACTGGTGCTGCGGTGGTATAAATAAATGACCGTGCAAAATTAATAAGGTAATGCCTTAAACTGGTACTCCCTAATATAATTGCGCCGTGTGTGCCCATTGCCTTGCCAAAGGTAACGATACGTGCAAATACTTTTTGGGTGAGGTTTAATTGATTGACCAGTCCTTCGCCTTTTTTTCCGAAAATACCTGTAGCATGTGCTTCATCAACAATTAAATTGGCCTGGTAGGCTTCGCAGAGGTTTGAAATTTCTTTCAATGGGGCAATATCCCCTTCCATAGAATATACGCTTTCTACCACCACAAAAACATTTCCTTTTGCCAGTTTAAGCCTGGCTTCGAGATCGTTGAGGTTGTTGTGGAGAAATTTATAACGTGTTGCATAACTTAAACGGCAACCATCAATAATGCTGGCATGGATCAGTTCGTCGGTAATAATGGTATCGCCACGCTGTGGAACACTTGATAGCAGGCCCACATTGGCATCATAGCCCGAATTGAAGATCAACCCATTTTCGGCCTGGTGAAAATCTGCAATAAACTGTTCTGTTTCTTCGGTATATGGAGAATTGCCACTCAAAAGTCTCGAACCGCCGGCACCATTTAAATAATGGGGTATTGTTGAAACAGTTTTTTCAATCAGTTTTTTCAATTCAACCGACCGTGCAAAACCCAGATAATCATTCGAGCAAAAATCAACAGGGTAGTGGTGGACAGATAAATTCCTGATCGAAAGGTTATCTTTCCGTTCCTGAAGTTTGCCGTTAATGAACTGTTCAATTTTACTCATCGGTCAAAAGTAAAAAAAGCGCCCCGGATTACCGGAACGCTTTTAAAAATATAATTAATTACGTTTTACTCAATTTATCCTTGCGAAGGGGGATTAGAAACCACCGGTGCTTTATCTTTTTTAGCCCTGCCGCCAAACTCTTTCCTCATTTTTTCCCCTTTTTCTCTGGCTTCGGCACGAAAAGCATCCAGTTTTGTTTTCTGATCGGCAGTTAGAACGGCATCAACTTTGGCTTTTTGTTCTTCCATCGCTGCTTTGCGCTCTTTCATTTTACCTTTAATATCGCTTTTGTCTGCTGTTTTCCAGGCATCCATTTTTTTTGCATTTTCGAGCTCAATAGCATAGATTTTTGTTTTTTGGTCTGCAGTTAAGCTCAATTGTTTGTCTAGCCTCGCAGTTACTTTTTCAGCCCTCTGCTCAGCGGTCATTTTAGGCATTGCCCTTCTTACGTGTTTGGTTGTGTCTTGAGCAAATGCAGCAGTTAAACCCATTACTGCAATCGCCATTGTTAAAATTACCTTTTTCATGTTATGTTTTTTTATGTGTTTGTTAAGTTAATAGATACATAAAAAAGCAAACGGTTTAATCGGCACCTGTTAAAAAATGTTAATTCTTGTTCAGTTGTGAAATTGATTTCTGCATTTGTGCCATCATCTGCGTCAATGTTTCCATCGTAGGATCTGGTGCAGGCTCAGGCAATGAAGTAGATATATAGGCTTTAGCTTTCCAGATTTCGAGGATATCGTCAGCCGCAATGGTATAGGCATCGTATACCTTATTATCTGATATTAATTTCAGGTCTTTATTTTCTCTGAAACGGTTGCCGGCCCTTTTATATACCACGCCTTCATTTTTACTGATAATGATGTAGGTTTCACCTGTCTTTACTTCATTCCAGTTGTCAAGATATTCTCCAATAATCACACTACCCGGTTGCACAGGTAACATACTATCGCCCATAATTTCGAAAGCCCTAAATGTGCCCTGTCTTAAAGCCGGTAAGGGAAGTTGAAACTTTGGCAGATCACTGATGTATTGTGGGTCTGAAAAACCGTTCAAATAACCAGCACTTGCCTTAACAGGAACCAGTTCGATGTTTTCTCTATCATTCTGATCAACAGAAATACTTAGCACCCTGAGGTTAGATCCCTGGCTTTTTGGCTTTGGTTTCCAGCTGTCGTTTATTTTTTCGTTGATAAATTCATCAATGGTAAGATCAAAATATTCGGCTATTTTTTTTAGTAAATCATATTTAGGTTCAGCCCGGTCTTCCTCGTAAGCACCGATCAATGATCTCTTAATTTCCATAATATCAGCGAAATTCTGCTGGGTATGGCCTTTTTTCTTCCTGAGGTACTTTAAATTATTTGAAATATTTGACATAAAAATAAATTTTAAAATAAATTTGGAATTACTAAAATAGTTAGTAATTTTATGCTCATAAAGTTAGTAATATTATTTTGAATTGCAAGAAAGTATACTAAATAGTTTAGTTTTAATTTTTTAAAGACCCAATCATGAAAAAGTTTGTTTATATCGTTACCGACAGAAATCGTACAAGTATGCACGTGGGCATGAGCTCTGATTTAATGAAGACACTGGATTTCTACAAACAAATGCCAAACTTATTTTTTGATAACGGGCAGCAGTTAACCCGGTTGGTTTATTTTGAAGAGTTTAAAACAGAAGCGCAGGCTTTGGTGCGTTTTAAATCGATCAGTAGGTTTACACGCATGCAAAAGGAGCGTTTGGTAAGGTCTTGCAATCCAGATTGGATTGATTTAACAATAGGTCTCGATTTCGAAAATATTCTTTTACACAGGAATACCACCAACCAGGTGAAACTTTCGTTCTCGAGTTTATCTTAAATGTTATGTATTAAATTAAAAGCAATTAAACTACTATATTCATAAAAGTAGATTATTATACTTTAATTGCTTTTAAGAAGTGAGGAAAAGATTAGTTTTTTATTTTTTCTAGGAAAACATTTTCCAAATCCTGAAGATCCTTGAAAAAAATTATTTTATCCATAAAAACTTTTGGGTTATAAGGATCTCCTGATTTGCGTTTATTATGGAGATCAAATTGACTTGCATGAGAAGCAACCCAAAGATCAAAGTCGAGCTTTTTCATTGCTTTAAAAGTTTCAGCATAATCTTTTTGGATATCTTTATATGATGTTATTTCTGAAAATTTTCTATCAACAATTATGGATGGCATATTGGCGATCAAAATTTTGTAGCTAGAATTTTTATCCTTCGTATCAAATATAAAGCTACACGATCCTTTAGTATGCCCAGGGTGATGAAGCATTGTTAAAGTAGTGTTGCCTAATTTAATTTTATCGTTATTTTTTAATAGAAAATCAGGTTTTACGGGTTTGAAACTTATGCCGTATTTCCCAAGCTCGTAATCCAATTTTCCGCCGGTTTCAAGAGCATCCGCATCCTTCTCATCTACATATAGTTTTGCACCGGTTTCTTTCTTAATTTCAGCCATTGCACCCAAATGGTCAAAATGGGCCTGGGTTAAGAGCAAAATTTTGATTGATTTATAATCAAACCCCAACGCTTTTATATTTTCTTTTATTATCGAAAGCGAATTAGCTAAACCCGTATTTATTAATATATTTCCTTTTTCTGTTACAATTAAATAAGATGCTAAATCATATGTACCAACATAATAGAGGTTACCTGCAATTCTAAATGGCTCTGTAGCTTGAGACCATTCTTTTGGATTATTAGCTGGTTCTGTTACTGTTTGAGCAAACCCCAACAGCCTGCAAGAAAATAGAACCATTAAAAATATTTTTTTCATATACAACTTTGCAATTAATTTCCTCTTACCATCCTGGGGCAAATGTTAAACCAAATACTCCAGTTTTAACATCTTTTCTTTGGAACGGAATTGCATAATAAGGTTCTAATACAAAGTAGCCAAAAACATTTACCCGCACCGATACACCCACACTCATTACTGGTACACGCTCATTTGTAGCCAGATAGGTAACCGGATTCCCTTTGTCATCTTTAACCGGTGCTCCGTTATTGTCTAACAATGGTTCTGTAGTGTATGTTGGTTCACTTTTAAATTTCACTTTGGTATCGTTTGTCCAGGCTAAACCTGCATCAAAAAATAAATTCAGATCTGAAAATAAAAATTTCGATGGTATTGCTGCTAATTTTTTCGGCCCGGTAAATGGTAAACGCACCTCAAAATTGAAAACTGCTATCTTACTTCCTGTCAGCTGGTTAATGTCAAAAGACTCAGACGATTGTGCGGAGGTACTTTTGTAAATTGAATTAGATTCGTAACCTCTAATTAAATAAGGATAACCGAGGTACATTGGATAAAGCCTGTCGGCATCTTTACCAATTCTTAAGGTATTATAACTCCTTACGGCAAAGGTAACCGGTTTTGTGCGCCAGTATTTACGAAGATCGGCAGTTACACCAGCAAAATTATAGGTGCCCAGGTATTTTTCACCACTTACGCGATACCTGTAGCCATCAAGCGGAGCGGTTAAACCAAAAATAGAATTATCGCCAACGAAACCGGCGTTCAGCTGATAAAGTGTGAATGAATTAAAGGGGATGCCGTAATCTTGTGAAGCCACATCGTTAGAAATCCTGCTTTTATCAGAACCGATATAATTTCCGAAAGAATTATAATAATTACTGTACCTGTCAACCCTGTAGCTATAGTGAGAAAATGCCCCACCTAACTCAAAACGGTGTATTTTACTAAATGGATATGCTCCATAAACCTGTAACTGATCTTCGAAAGTCCTGATGATATCAGTTCTGTCTGCCAGGGCATTAATGGTTTGGTTGTTGCCTGCAGGAATGTTTTCATAACCGTACGATCTGAATCCCGATACATAAGGGATATGCGAAATAGCAGCTCCCCAGTTTATCCTGCTTTTTTGGTTGATATAACCTACCAATCCACCAAAATCGTAAATTTCTCCGTTTACCGATAAATTTGCAACGATCTGGTTGGTACCCAATATGTCACTGAACATACCTACAATACCCCCGGCAATACCTGTTCCGAAACGGCTGGTAGAAACCCCAACACCACTGTTAGCAAGATAATCCAATCTGAATTTTGGTTTGTAAGGTACCGCTTTCATCGAATCGGCAACGATTTTTTCAAAACGATCAAAGTTATTCAGGTTGGAATTGATAATGTTCACCCCAATATTTTCCATAGGAGGGAGGATTGCAGCATCAAAATTCTCATCCTGGTTACCAATTCGTTTTGCTTTAAAGCTGCTTAATTTTGCATTATACAAAGTATAACGTTGATAACGATAATAACTGTACACAATTTCGTCGGTTGTAGAAACTGAAATGGCCGGCGAAAATTCGGTAATCCCGCTGATACCTGTAAAATAATCGGTTAACTGATCAACAGTGTTATCTGCAAAATTGTATTTATATAAGTTCCTGAAACCATCTCTGTTGGAGAGGAAATAAATATTTTGGCTATTGGCAGAAAACTGCGCATTTAAGTTATTTGCTCCCGGGAAAACGTCAAGATTAGTAACGGTTTTTGAAGCAATATCGTAAACAGCCAGGTTGATCGGCAATACTGCATTGACCACATTGGCCTGTATAGCTGCGCGGTCTGATGAGAATACCAGTTTCTTGCCATCTGGCGAATAACTTGGTGCATAATCAGAATAAACATCATTAGTAATCTGTGTTACCTGTTTGGTGTCGAGATTATAAGAGAAAATGTCGCTCTGACCTTCAACCATACCTGAAAAAGCAATATCTTTTCCGTTCGGCGACCATGTTAAATTGCCAAATTGCTGCACCTGGGCCATAGGGGTTTGCGATACAGTTGTTCCATTCGCCACATTGATAATCATCATCTGGTTTTTTCCCTGACTGAAAATACTGAAGGCAAACTGTTTACTGTCTGGCGACCAGGCACCAGCAGATTCGATAAAGTTAAAATCATCAATATGCCCGTTTGAAAGCTGGCTGCTTAATTTCCTTATGATACGTCCCGTTTTGGCATCCGCAAGGAACAGATCGATACCAAAAAGGTCTTTTTCAGACATAAAAGCCAAGTATTTTCCATCAGGGCTAAGGGCAGGAGCTACGTTCATATTCCCTGCGTTTTTATTATCGATGATTTTTGTACCCGTAATCTTAATCTGCGAACTATCGGCTTTTAACATCGGTTTGTAATGTGCATCGATAGAGTTTTTCCAAAGACCAGACAACGTTTTATCATCATAACCAAATGTATACCGGATGGCATTTTCGTAACCATATTTTGCGGTATTCTTAAATAAAGGCACAATAGTGGTATCGCCGTATTGCGAACCGATATAAGTCCAAAAAGCCTGACCATAACGATAAGGAAAGTATTTGTTTGAATTGGTTAAGTCTTTTAACGAAGGAATATCGCGGTTCAGCATGGCATCGCGCATCCACATGGAAGTAAACGCATCTTTTTTACCGATAGATAGGTATTCGGCCATTCCTTCAACCATCCATAAAGGAGTTTGTCCGACATTTTCTAAGCTGATCGAATCTTTTTCTAATAGCAGGTGGTATTGAAAGGCATGGACAAGCTCGTGCCCTAAAACGTGCCTGGTTTGACTGTTTAGCTCCATAACAGGCATGATTACCCTGTTTTTAAGTGCTTCGGTAACCCCACCTGTTCCGATGCCTATTTCTCCGTTAAGTACAGTAGTTTGCTGAAAATCAGGATGGTTGTTGTATAAAATAACCGGGTTTTTCTTTAAAAAAGTATCTCTGAAAACTTCCTGGTGCATTTTGTACCAGGTTTCGGCATCTTGCGAAAAACGTTTTAAGAGTTTCTCGTTCTTGATATAGTAGTAAATCTCAAAGTGAGGGGTTTGCAAAACCTTAAAATCGAGTTTTTTATACCTTACCTTGTTTTGCCCGAAATATTGCGCTTTAACAGAAAAAGAAAGAATAAGCAGTAGCAATAAAAAAGAATATCGCTTTAATGTGGTAGAGCCTATTTTCATATGTGTGGTTTTAGTAATGACGTTCTATAATTTGCGAAAATGAAAATGTACAGAATTTGGAAAATAAAAATAGCAATTGTTTAAAAAAGTATTGAAATTTTAACACTTTTTAAAAGTTTATTGCCAGTATTGTACAGGCAATAAACTTATTTGGTTCATCCTGGCCTGAAAAACGATTACTGATTGTTATTTTCGTTTTTCTTCCTTTCTTTCTCTTCCTGGCGTTGTTTTCTCCTTAATTCACGTTCTTCTTTTCTGGTTAACGGAACAGTAGGGGTAACCGGAGATTGAGCAGGTTCTGCTTTCTTTTCTTCTTTTTTAACCTCAGGTTCGGGAGTTACAGGCACTTCAGTTACAGGTAATTCAGTTGGAACACTAAAGTCTGCTGAATCGACTGCTACACTGTCTGTCGAGCTGGTATCTCTCACAATCCTTGGGCTAGGGCAGTTGTAGGTTCGGGTAATGTCAACGGTTGCTTTTGGGAATGGCCCGTAAGTATAGCCCGAATTGGGATCGAGGTATACTTTTTCCATAAACTTGGCAAAGATTGGTAAAGCTGTTCTCGATCCTTCGCCTTGTTCGCCATTTTTAAAATGCGCAGTTCTTTCATCGCATCCTACCCATACACCGGTTACCAGGTCTTTGGTTAAGCCCATGTACCAGGCATCTACATAATCAGAAGAAGTACCGGTTTTACCACCAATCTGGTTATTTTTCCTGAACAGGTTAGGCCATTCCCACAGGGCTTGCGAAGTACCTTCGGGCTCTTCCATACCACCACGGAACATGTAGGTCATTAACCAGGCAATTTCCTCACTTAAAACCCGCTTGGTTTTAGGCTTAAATTCTTCGATTATATTATTGTCCTGATCGGTAATTTTTTCAACCAGAATAGGATCAGTTTTAATCCCCTTATTCATGAAGGTAGCATAAGCTTTAACCATTTCGTAAACGGTAACATCGTTTGATCCTAAACTTACCGATGGAACTGACTCTAAATGACTATCTATACCACACTCATGTGCATATTTAACCACATTATCCCAGCCTACCTTTTCGGTAACCTGTGCAGTAATGGTATTTACCGATTTGGCCATGGCCCAGCGTAAGCTCATTTCGCGGTAAGAAACGCTGTAATCGGCATTTTTTGGCTCCCAGTATTTGGTTTCACCTTTATCCTGGTACTGAATTTTAACCGGTTTATCGGTGAATTTATCGCAAGGGCTCATGCCTTGTTCCAGGGCCGTTAAATAAGCAAAAGGCTTAAAAGTAGAACCTGCCTGGCGTTTTGACTGGTTAACGTGGTCGTATTTGAAAAAATTATGGTTAATACCGCCCACCCAAACTTTAATTTTTCCACTGGCCGGTTCCATGGTCATCATGCCTGTATTCAGGATTTTTCCGTAATAACGGATCGAATCCATGGTGGAGAACAAAGTATCACGGTCGCCTTTATAAGTGAATATCTGCATCCTTTTCTTTTTGTTGAAATAGGCTTTAACAGAATCAGGGTTATTCGGGAATTTCTTTTGTAAAAGCGTGTAGACAGGCAGGTTCTTCATCGCCCTGTCGGGGTAATCTACCTTTTGTTTTTCCGAATCGTACCATGGATCTTCATTGCCCCAAACGCTGTAGAACCTGCGCTGCAAAATCCTCATCTGGTCAGCAACGGCCTCTTCAGCATATTTTTGGAGTTTAGAATCGATTGTAGTATAAATTTTTAACCCATCTTCGTAAAGGTCATAACCATTATCCGTACACCATTTCTCTAAATATTTTGCCACAGCGGCCCTTAAATATGAGTCGCCATCGCTGCCATCCTGCATCTTACCTTCTTTTAATTTGATGGGCTCTTTTGATAATGCAGCCAAACTATCTTTACTCAGATATTTGTATTTATTCATTTGCGCCAGTACCACATTTCTCCTCTCTAATGCCTTTGCCGGGTTTTTAGTAGGGTTGTACAGGGTAGTGCCCTTTAACATTCCCACCAGCATAGCTGCATCGGTAGTAGATAAATCTTTAGCCTCTTTATCAAAATAAATCCGGCTGGCTGTTTTTATTCCGTAGGTGTTGTTACCGAACGAAACGGTATTGAGGTACATCGTAATGATCTCGTTTTTAGAATAATTAGATTCTAATTTTACCGCAGTTTGCCATTCTTTTAATTTTACAATTAATGTTCTAACTAAAGGAATTTTGACTAATAATCCCTGCGATTTGTTGTAACGCGTACGGTAAAGGTTTTTTGCCAGTTGCTGTGTAATGGTACTTGCGCCACCATCTTTACCCAAGCCTATCACGGCACGGCCCACCGCCTGTATATCAATACCCCAATGTTTGTAAAAACGCACGTCTTCTGTAGCTACCAGCGCCTGTATTACACTAGGGGCAATTTCTTCGTAGTTAACCGGAGTTCTGTTCTCTTTAAAATAGCGTCCGATGAGTTTTCCATCTGCAGTATAAAGTTCTGAACCTACACGGAGGGTAGGCGCTTTGATATCACGAACACTTGGAGAATAGCCAAACAGCCATAAAAAATTTAGCTGAAGCGCAGAAAAGAAAATTATTATAAAAAATAAAACTATTGTGAAATAACGTAAATACTTGTTTTTTATCTCTTTAAACATATTAGACAGGGTAATCTTTAGGTAATTGCTGTGGCGTTAAATATAAAAAACTCTGTATGCAAATTAACGTATTTAATTTACTTATTTTTTAGTTCTATATTTAAATTACAGTTGCATCAATTTATCTAAAACAATACATGATCATGAAAAACGAATTTAAAGGTTTAATTGTACGGGGTGATAAGAAATTTTCTTTAAAAAATCATAAAACTGACTTTACAGGCGGTTACAACAAAGAAAAAGCTAAAGATGCACTGGTAAATTCAAAAATAGAGCTTAATCACCTGCAGGAAAAATTATATGCATCAGGAAAACATTCTCTTCTGATTATCTTTCAGGCCATGGATGCTGCCGGAAAAGACAGTGCCTTGGAGCATGTAATGAGCGGACTAAACCCCCAGGGATGTCAGGTTTACAGTTTTAAAGTGCCTACATCCAAAGAGTATCAACATGATTTTTTATGGAGACATTACAAGGCTTTGCCAGAGCGCGGACGGATCGGTATCCATAACCGGTCGCATTATGAGAATGTTTTGGTTTGTAAAGTGCATCCTGAATATATTCTAAATGAAAATATACCTGGTTTTTCAGATGTAAAAAAGATCAATAAAAAATTTTGGCAGGAACGTTATAAAAGTATTAAAAACTTTGAAGAACATTTAACAGCCAACGGAACAGTAATTCTTAAATTCTTTCTAAATGTGAGCAAGGCTGAGCAGAAACAGCGCTTTTTGGATAGGATAGAAGATCCAACCAAAAACTGGAAATTTTCTTCTGGCGATATTAAGGAAAGGGCCTTATGGGATAAATATATGGAGGCGTATGAAGATGCGATCAATGCAACAAGTAGCGAAGAATTACCCTGGCATATTATACCTGCCGATAAAAAATGGTTTACACGATTGGCCATCAGCGAAATTATAGTCGACAAGTTAAAAAGTTTAGATCTTAAATTTCCGGTGATGGGAGAGGAAGAAGCAGCTAAACTCAGCGAAACCAAGAATATTTTGTTAAGTGAATAAAAAATGCAGGTCTATAAGCCGGGTTCTGTTTCCTGATTGCTCAGGCTTCTATCATTTATCTACTATAAACGTTGCCGTTTATCTCTAACGACCTACCCACTAACATCGGACGGGCAGCCCTTTATCCCGATATAATCGGGACGTTAGCCTATTTGGTCTTTCAACTCCCGGGGTTTACAAACCACTGCAGTCGCCTGCAATGCTCGTGCGCTCTTACCGCACGTTTTCACCCTTACTCCGACGTAAAGTCGGAGCGGTATATTTTCTGTTGCACTAATCCGTAATTCAGGTTTTCATTCCTGAATCCCTTTCCGTTAGAAAGCGGGATGCCCTGTGTTGCCCGGACTTTCCTCTCTCCAGGTAAACCTGGACAGCGATAGAACAACCTGCATTTTGCGCAAAGATGGTGTTTTTTGACTACAAAGACACTAAGAAGACTAAAATTTTATTGAATGGTCTCGGCTATGCCGGAGCCGGAGTATTGGAAATCCTGTGAATGAGCTGGCAAGTCAAAAGAAGAATTAAATTAAACCGTTCGCAATACCGTACCTGTTTCGCTTACTATAAAGGTATGGTTTACGCCACATTTTAATGCAAAATTATTCCGCTGATGACCAACAGGGAAATCGAAGGCGACGGGATAATCGTACTCCTTAACTTTTTCGAGAACGATTTCATAGATGGTTTTGCCGAATTCTTCGCCTGTATCATCCGGTTTTACTTTAAAACCACCCACAATTAATCCCTTCAGATTTTTCAGTTTATCGCTACGCTTTAAATTCCACAACATTCTATCAATACTATAAAGGTATTCGCCGGTATCTTCTACGAAAAGGATTTTGTTTTTCGTATCCAGATCAGAATTGCTGCCTGCCAGGGTCTCGATAATGCTCAGGTTACCGCCAACCAAAATACCATCCACTTTTCCCGGCCGGTTATTGATGTTAGCAGGAGCGGTATAGCCCATCTGCTCGCCAATCAAAGCATTTTTTATGGATAATATGGTGTCAATCTGTATGGGTTCGGCCTTGCTCCAATCGTCGGGGAAGCTATTGCACATTTTGGAATGGATAGATGCAATACCATAATTTTTGGCCAAATGGCAATGTAAAACTGTAATATCGCTAAAACCGATAATCCATTTCGGGTTTCTTTTAAAAGCAGAAAAATCAAGCTTATCAATAATCCTTACAAAACCATAACCGCCACGGGCACACATTATTGCTTTAATTTCAGGGTCGTTAAGCATTTTCTGAAAATCTTCTAACCTTTCTTCGTCTGTTCCGCCGTAGGTGAAGTCGCGCTTGCCGATGGTATCGCCAATTCTGGTATTGAAACCCCAGTTTTGCATCTGTAAAACCGAAGGCTGTATTTGTTCTAAAGTGATATAACCTGCGGGACTGGTTATTCCGATAGTATCGCCAGGTTTTAAATATGGAGGTATTTTAAATGATGAGCTTTCACTTTCTACTGTATTTGCCAGCGTTTTAAGTGTTGGAAGAACTGCTGCAGCGGCAATAAATGAGGAAAGAAAATGTTTTCTATTCATTTAAAATCAGATTTTTTTGATGATACGGCTAATATATGATTTAAAATATTGGCATAAAAGAAAAGGGATTTATATCCATAAATCCCTTTCATAAACCAAACAAATAATCTGTAAAAGATTAGTATAATGTGAATTATATAAATAACCCCATTTGAGATAAAATGTTTGAGGATCAACGAAAAAAGTAATTAATAAGAAAGAGAATAATCCGGTTGCATGTAGTTTAGGTATAAGGGCTTATACTAAACTTTAAGTAAGCGTTGTGGTTTATTCTGACTGTTATGGTGCAGCAAGGGATGCTGAGATAAATTCAATATCAAAATGGCTGGAAAAGTTAAAGGCTATCCCTCGCGGATAGCCTTTGCTAACAACAAAACAAATATAAGATAACCAAATATTACCTGATTGAGCAGAATCAGGCGAAGTGCTATGAGATACACTTGCGGCCTAGTAATGGATTCGAACCATTGTAGAGGGTTTATGAAACCCCAACCTTCCTGTCGGTCAACTGGCCTTGCTCTATATTATAATTGTTTTAATGCCAAATAATCTCTCAGTTCTAAAATCTGCTCTTTAATTATTCTATCTTCGTCCTTTATATATTCATATTCTTCTTTTTCCGTTATTACCGGATAGGAAATTGTTTGATATTCATCAATACTCGGGTAATGAAAATAGATTGACATGATTTTACTTTTTAATTGTTCGACATTGTTTTTTGATTAATGTTGAGCAAATATATAAATTAAGTATATAAAATCTATCTATTTAGTAGTATTTATTTTAAATATTTTATAAGTAGCTTATTATCAGTTTTTTATTTTTTATGAAAAAAGTAAAAAACAACTCAAAAGTTGGTTTTAGACTGTTGGGTAATCATTTCGTTGGTTTCAAAGTAGCATTATTATCGATATATATAAAACCGGCTTTAAATTCAATTTCAGAAAAGCTAATTATTTTAAGGATATTTGCATTTCAATTATTAAAATAGGAACTGTGTCTTTAGATAAATTAAAACTTAGCAAACCACTTGTTGCGTCCATGACCGATGCCGGATTTTTAACCCCAAAAGAAATCCAGCTTAAAACCATGTCGCGGATTTTAGGTGGGCAGGATGTTATAGCGGTGGGCCCTGAAGGTTCCGGAAAAACAACAACCTATGTTTTAGCTACTTTAATGAAATTGAAGTATGCTTTTGAAGAAGCACCAAGGGCCTTGATTTTAGTACCTGATGCCGAACATGTAGATCATGTATTGGAACAGTTTAAATTGCTCAATCGAAACAGTACCTTCAGGATTTTGGGAATCGACAGTCGTGGTACGATTGATACACAGATGAACGAAATAACGGATGGCTGTGATATTATTGTTGCGGTTCCGGATAGGGCACGTGCTTTATATTTAAAACTGGCGCTGAATACGAATAAAATCCAGTTGTTTATTGTAGATAATGCCGAGCTGATTGTGAAAAAAGGCTTACAGCTACCGGTGGTAGAATTGGCAAACAGTGCATATAAATCACAGCATGTGGTATTTACCGAGGTGCTGCACGAAAAGCTGAAACATATGATTTCCCCTTTCATGAAAGATTCGGCAGCAACGGTCGAAGTGGATGAAATAGATGGAAAACAGGCTGAGGTTTATCTTCAGATGTTGTATCAGGTACCTAATTTCCGCACTAAACTGAACCTGCTTACCTTATTGTTAAATGATGCCGAAGTTTTTGATAAAGTAGTGGTTTTTGTAAATACAAGGCTAACGGCACAAACGGTATATAAAAACTTTAATCATAATAAAGCAGGAGAAATTAGTATTTACCGGCCGTTGTTCTTTGATGACCAGGGATATGATGATATTGAAGACTTTAAAGATAACCCCAATGCAAGGGTTTTAATCGTTGCAAACGAAAATCTTGGTGACTTAAATATTCAGGGGATTCCTATTATTTTGCACTTTGAACTTCCTGAACAGAAAGAAACTTTAATTCAGCGTATTGTTAAAAATGGAGAGGAAGAAGTGATTGCAATTACTTTTTCTACAGATATTGAGCTGATCGAGGTGAAGAAAATAGAGCAGGCCATTGGGCAGAAACTGGAAGTGGTTGAATTGCCCGAAGATTTAAAAGTGGTTGATATGGCTGCCAAACCAAAGAAAAAGAAATCCGATGCTGAAGATGCAGATAGCGGGCGGGGTGCAGCTTTCCATGAAAAAAAAGCCAGTAACCTGAAAAATTATAATTACAGCGCCGGCACAAAAGCGAAAATGACTTATAAAAAGAAAAAAGGATTGTCTTAATCATATTCCCTGGCTGTCAATTTGTTATGCTGAATTCATTTTACAAGTAAAAATAGCGTTTTCAATCTCCTTGTTGCTACTGCGTGATCATTATCTTTGTAACTATGGGGTTTCCATAAAATAAAAAGCTCCCCAAATTTATTTGGGGAGCTTTTTATTAACCGTTATTTATGATTAGTATAAAGTAAACTCTACACGACGGTTTTGTTGACGGCCAGCTGCAGTTTTGTTGGTTGCAATTGGTTGGTCAGGTCCGTAACCGGTAGCTTCAATACGAGATGCATTTGCACCTTGAGATACTAAATAAGCTCTTACGGCTTCAGCTCTTTCTTTAGATAAACGCAGGTTTAATTCTCTGCTGCCTGTATTATCAGTATGTCCGGCTAATTTTAAGCTAAAGTTTTTCTCTACCAATAAGCCGGCAACACGGTTTAAAGTAGCATATGATTTTGAACGGATGGTTGATTTACCCAAATCGAACTCCAGGTTAGAAATAGCGTCTCTAACTACTTTACGATCGGCTTCAGTAATCACCTTGGTTTCTTTGATTACCTCACGTTGAACTTTGATCGGACAACCAGAACCATCAACAACGGTTCCTGAAGGTGTACCAGGGCATTTATCGAATTTGTTTGCTACACCATCGTTATCATCATCACCCAAATCTTTTGCATATTGCTCTCTGTCACGTTGTGCATTTTGCTCTGCTGTTGATAATGCTCTTCTTAATTCTGCACTTTCTTCAGCACTTTGTTTACGCAAGTTTGCCAACGAACTGTAGTTTTGCAACTGAGGCTTGTCTTTACTTCCTAAAGCAAATTCCAAACCTGCATGTGCATAGGCAAATCTATCGTTACTACCGGTATTGAAACCATCGAATTTAGCCGATTTAACAAAATTCACATCGTAACCTAAATCGATATTGATGCCTTTGGCAACGCCCAGTTTTAAACCTGCTCCAACTGGTACAAACCAGCCTTCTCTATAATAACCGGCATCTTGTGTGTTAGGTGTGGTAGTAGCACCAGATGACATATAACCGGCACCTGCTTTTAAGTAAGGGGTTAAAATTGCATTCTCCTGGTTGATGTTGATATTAGCTACATTCCACACTGCAGATAAAGCTCCAGACCATTGGATATTGGTTTTGTAACCTGTATTAGCTGCGTAAATGGTATTTCCAGACGCATCAGTACCGGTAGCAAGTCTTAATTCTTCAACTTTACCGGTTAAAAAATCAGCCTGGATACCCAATTGAGGTAAAATTTGTTTTTTAATGTAACCACCATACCCGATATGTTCTGACGGCGTTTGAAACTGATGGTTCGAATTACCGAAAATGGTTCTTGGGGTTAACAGACCTCCGTGCACACCAACCGACCAGGTTCGGAATTGGGTAGGAGAGAAACGCCCAGATGTTGTAGGGGTTTCCTGTGCAAATAATTGTGATGATAATCCTAGTAAGGCAACCAACATTGTTGATTTAGTAATTCTCGTATTCATGTTTTTCTATTTTATAAATATTAGTGTCTTAACAGTTTTTATATCGTACTGTTTTACTCTGGCTAAGAAAAAATCTTGCCAAAAGACCTGTTTTTTATACAAATACCCTATTTATCAGAAGATTAGGGGCTGAAAAATATTTCACGAAAAAGTTACGCAACAACGGCGATTACTTTATTTTTTGTATAGTATTCTGTACAATAACGCAATTTTGATTGGGTTTATTACGTTATAATTTTATTTATCTGAAGGATTTTTCTTCCGGTTTAACAGCATTTCTATCGTTTTTTCCAGTCTGTTGTTACGGGTTTTTTCCTGTTTAGCGGTTAAAATCCAAAGTACATATTCTTTTTTGTGAGAATAGGCAAGTGCGTTAAAATAGGCATAAGCCTCGGTATGGGCAGTCAAAAGTGCTTGTAAATCGTCAGGCAGTTTTACGGTTTTATTTACCGGATCGATATAGTCACCAAATTCATTGGTTTTAATATGATCATTCCGCACACCCGAAGGCTTTATTTCTGAAATGAATTTTAACCGAAGCGCTGTCCAGGTTTCATTTACAGCTGCCGAAGCACAGGGCGTTAAGCCAAAACTGTTCAGTTCTTCCCAGCTTTTCATCAATTCCAGGTCTGATGGTATTTTTGAAGTCTTTTTTGGATAAAACACCCAGCATATTGTTTTGGTATCTATATGCCCGATGTTATTTTTAATCTGGTTGTTTAACTGTGCCTTACTGGTTGAAAAAGTAATCAGTGCATCAAAATCAACTGTATCTTCATACTGCATCACCACATCCGACGGGATATCTCCAAATATGCCGGCTGCATTTTCGGGACCATCAACTATTTTAACTTTAAAATTCGGTTTAATCTGAAGTTTTTTTAAAAACAGGTTCTTCATGTCAGTACGCTTACAACCTCAATTTAGCAAAGAAATCCCAGAATACAATGCCGGCAGAAATTACAATATTGAATGAATGTTTGGTTCCGAATTGAGGAATTTCAATGCATTCATCAATTTTAGCCATTACTTCATCGCTAACGCCATCAACCTCGTTACCGAATATTAAAGCATATTTTTTATGAGGATCGGGCTTGAAAGTATTCAGCATGGTGCTTTTTTCTGCCTGCTCAATAGCAACAATTTCATACCCCAGTTCCTTTAATGTTTCAATGGCCTGCAAAGTATCAGTATAATGGATCCAGTCTACAGATTGTGTGGCACCCAAAGCCGTTTTTTCTATTTCGCGATGAGGTGGCTGTGCGGTGATACCGCAAAGGATTACCTTTTCCAAAGCAAAGCCATCTGCAGTACGGAATATCGAACCCACATTGTGCATACTGCGCACGTTATCCAAAACCACTACAACAGGCAGCTTCTCCTGTGCTTTAAACTCTTCGATATCCGGACGGTTTAATTCGTCTAATTTTAATTTTCTCATTATTTTTTAGAAAGATTACACAGATTGAGGGATTACACAGATTGGATAATTTCGGAACTGTGTTTATCTGTTATTAAATGTGGACCATTCCCAATCTCGCTGATGTAAATTGCAGCAGGGTAACCTATTTTATCCAGGTAATAATCTGTTAAATGTTTTGCAAAGTCGTTTTCGTAACCTTTCTCCAGTAAAGCTATGGCACAGCCGCCAAACCCTGCACCGGTCATGCGTGCACCAATTACGCCCTTATAGTCTTTGCAAAAATCAACAATGGCATCCAGTTCCTTTCCGCTTACCTCGTATAAGGTTCTTAAAGATTCGTGTGAAGCATACATTAAACGGCCAAATTCTTCCAGATTTCCTTCATTTAAAGTTTTGGCAGCTAAATGAACCCTGTCATTTTCTTTAATTACATGGGTGGCGCGGTTTAAAATTACCCTGTCAGTAATTAAATGGCTGTGAAGGGCGAACTTTTCAGCATTCAATTCGCAAAGGTAATGGAGGGTAATTTCTTCGTTTAACTGTTTGAGTGCAGTTTGGCATTCGGCTACACGTTCATTGTATTTTGAATCGGCCAGCTCACGCGGTTTATTGGTATTGATGATGGCCAGAACATAATTGCCCAGGTTTACATCTATCATTTTATACTTTAAGGTTTCACAATCAAGCACAATGGCCTTGTTCTTTTCGCCAAAAGCCACTGCAAACTGATCCATGATGCCCGAATTAAGGCCTATAAATTTATTTTCTACATTTTTGGCAATTTTTACCAGATCTAATTTACTATAGCCCAGGTTAAAATAACTGTTAAGTGCATAAGCTGTGGCGATTTCGATCGATGCAGAAGAAGACAGACCGGATCCGATGGGTATATTCCCATAAAAAAGGAAATCGATTCCCGTAATTTCCTTTCCGTCTTTAATAAATTCGTTAATTACGCCAATGGGATAATTAGCCCATATACTCCCGTTTTTATGATTTAAAACATTGCTTTCAACAATGTTTTCAATTTCGAAATTTAAGCTTTTAAACCTGAATTTGTTGTCGTGATTAGGGGCAATGGCCACCCAGGTGCCAAGGGTAATGGCACAAGGCATTACCAACCCTCCGTTATAATCGATATGTTCGCCAATGAGGTTAACGCGTCCTGGAGTGAAATAAACGGCATCGGCATTTTTATGGTAATGAGCGGCAAATTTTTCCTTAAGGTTAATGTCCATTTGGCTAAAATATATTTATTAAAATCATTAATAATAGTATGTTTGTTCAGGAAACAAAAGCCCTAAGTTACAATTTATGAGCGTTCAGCAAATACCTACCGGAAAAATTATTAATGGCGAAGAAGTCATCGCAGTCGAACTAACTAATAACAAAGGCACTTATGTTAAATTATTTAATTATGGTGCGATCATCAACAAGTTTATTGTTGAAAATGCAAAGGGCGAAAAGCAGGATATCGTACTTGGTTTCGATACTTTTGAGGAATATCTTAACCCAGCTTATTTAAGCAGTTATCCTTATTTAGGTGCGGTAGTAGGCCGTTATGCCAATCGCATTAAAAATGGAAATTTCACTATTGATGGTGAAAACTATCAACTGGCGCAAAATGCCGGAACAGATACTTTGCACGGCGGTATAGAGGGCTTTGATAAAAAAGTTTGGGATATTATCGAGATTGTGGATGAACCTCAACCATCAGTTACCATGCAGTATGAAAGTGTAGACGGTGAAGAAAACTTTCCAGGCAACCTGATTATCGATCTTACTTTCGAACTGACCGAAAATGACGAATTGATTTTAAGCTATGAGGCAGAGACCGATAAGCCTACAGCAATTAATTTAACGCACCATGGTTATTTTAACCTGGCACCCAATGGTGGCAGCATTAAAGATCATAAACAGCAGATTTTTGCATCAAACTACTTGGAGCAGGATGATAATTATTCGGTAACTGGCAAGTTGATCCCGGTTGAGGGAACAGCACTCGATTTTACCAAATTAAAGCCAATTGGACAGGATTGGAATGAAGAGGAAGGCTATGACCAAACCTTTGTTCTGGATAAGATTTATGGCGATTTATCATTAGCTACAAAAACAATTGAGGCTGAAAGTGGTTTAGTTTTAAGTGTATACACTACAGAGCCGGTGGCACACCTTTATACTTCGAAGTATTTAGCGGTAAAAAATGGCAAGGGTGGAAGAGATTATGGAAGTTTTGATGCGTTTTGCGTGGAAACACAACATCATCCAAATGCCGTTAATATTCCTGCATTTCCAAGTACGGTGTTAAGGCCAGAGGATCTGTATACGCAAACGACAATTTATAAGGTTTCATTAAACAAATAAATTATGTTTACGATCGAAGACATCTGGGCAGCAGAATTAAAAATTAAAACTGGTGCAGACTTTCCTCGATTTATAAAAGAAATTAAGGAATTGGGTGTTAAGCGTAACGATGTTTATGTTGGCAATGGTTTATCGATCTATTTTGATGATGAGGATAATGTGCTGCAAGCCCGCCCTGAAGAGTATCCCGAACTGGTTATTAATGAAGAATCTTCTGCCAGGAAGTTGGAACATGCTTTAAAGGTGCATCAACAGGGAGAAACAGATTATTTTACCTTTTGTAAACAGGCTGCAGATGCTGGTGTAGAAAAATGGGTAACTGACCTGGAAGAAATGACCTGTACTTACTTGGATGCAGAGGGAAATGAACTGGTAAAGGAGAAGATACGAACCGTATAAAATAAAATAGGTTGTATCATTTGTAATTTCATATCCAATTTGTTAGGTTGAGCTTAGTCTGTACTGAGCTTGACGAAGTGTCGAAACACCTTTATGGCATTTAAAAAAGACCCTTCGACAAGATACCATTGACAGATTCTATAGAAGAATCGTCTTTTCGACTGGAGCGTGCCGGTTTTTCACCGGTGGCGGAACGGAGAAATCTATAAAGACAGATTTAGCCTCGCTGAGCACTGCATGGTTCTCGACTGCGTTGCGCTCCTCTCGAAATGACGACTCGTGAGAGGGTCGTCATTTATATTGTCTTTATAAAATAAATTATCTCTCGGGATGACAATACTGATGATACAGCTCATTTTTTACAAAAAAACGTGATTCTTATTATTAGCCTGCAATCATCTTTATATCAACCACAGCATGACCGTTATCCCTACTGAAGCGGACGTTTTGGCAACCTTGCTTTAATTAGACCCTTTCCAACACTGTTTTAATGGCCTGTTCTACTATTTTATTGGGATTGCTGCTAAATTGAAAATTAACCCGACTGGCAAGAATAGCGTTAACTGAAAGTGCTTTGTGGCCTAAAACTTTAGACAAAGCATAAATACCCGCTGTTTCCATCTCTAAGTTGGTAATGCGGTATTGGTTACTCTTAAAACTATTGATTAAGGCAATGAAATCGGGAACTGCATTTTTTGCCCTTACTATTCTGCCCTGTGGCGCATAAAAGCCGGGAGCAGTAATGGTAATTCCATGATGCATATCTTTTCCAATGGTATTTAACAGGGGTTCGTCTGCTGCTGTTAAATAAGGATTGATGTTTTTCAGGTGCCCGAAATGCGCCTTTACATCATCCATTAAAAGCTGTTCGTCTCCTGATAATTGCTGCAGGTAATAATTCATAAGGGCATCCATGCCTAAGCCGTGCGATGAAGCCAAAATTGTTCCCATAGGGATATCGGGCTGTACAGCACCAGATGTACCCACACGGATAATATTTAAAGCGGTTAGCTCTTTTTTAACTTCCCGGGTTTCGAAATCGATGTTCACCAATGCATCAAGCTCGTTAAAAACGATATCGATATTGTCTGTCCCGATGCCGGTTGAGAGTACCGTTAGCCGTTTTTTGCCTACATAACCGGTGTGCGTAATAAATTCGCGTTTACCTTTTTTGAATTCGATCTTGTCAAAATATTTGCTCACCTCACCAACACGATCGGGATCGCCAACCGTAATTACGGTATCGGCGACATCTCCGGGCAGAAGATTTAAGTGGTATATACTGCCATCAGGATTGATAATTAAATCGCTTTCGGATATTTTCATATTTGGTGATTAAATCGTGTAGAGGTATTTTAGTTTAACACTTTCCAACTGATCAAATTTACTTAAAACCTGATTGAGTTGTGCTTTTCTGACTTCAAATTTTAAGATACAATCGGTATCAAAATTTTGAGCCAAAATAGGTAGGTTTTCCTCTTTTATCAATTTCATTACATCATTCATCTGTAGATACCCAAAATGGGCTTCATACACATCATTCACTGTTTTGTTAATGATTTTTGAGGCTTTAATGGCTTCTATGCTAGCGTTTTTGTAAGCATTAATTAAACCCGGAACCCCAAGTAAGGTGCCACCAAAATAACGAACTACCACAATTAAAACATTGGTAATATCTTCCGATAACAGGCAGTTTAAGATCGGCCTGCCAGCGGTACCAGAAGGTTCACCATCGTCATTTACCCTAAAAACAGACCGGTTTGGGGTTAAGCGGTATGCATAGCAGAAATGATTGGCTTTTGCATTAGCCGCACGCAAGCCCATAATAATCGGCTTTACTTCTTCTTCACTGCTGATGGGATAAGCGTAAGCAATAAATTTGCTGCCTTTATCGCGAAATATGCCTTCTGAAGCACTTTCGATGGTTTTATAAGTATCATCGAACAGCATTTTGCGATAATGTTATGAAGATAACAGCTACAATAGCCAAAACTATCCCTGCATAATTCAGTTTACTTAATTTTTCCTTAAAGGCAATTACACCGATCAGTGTACCGGTAATGATTACACCTAAATTCATGGCTGCAAAAACTGTTGAAGGGTTTTCTGCCAGTGCTTTATGTGCTTTCATATAAAAAAGAATATTCCCAAAGTTAAAAAAGCCCAGAATCAGTCCGCAAACCACATTAACCAATTGTAATTTTATTTTGCCCGAGATTACCATCGCGATCACAATTAAGAGCGATACGACGAATGAAAGGCAGAAAACGGTGAAAAGCGAGGTAGTATATGGTAATTCTTTGTATAAAGCGATCTGCTTAAAAAGAACATCGATTACACCGAAGCCCACAAAAACCATTATTGGGTAGAATAAATTCCCTTTTCCGTCTTTCTGACCCGATTTGCGCAGGAAAGTTAACACAATTGCTACAAAACCAATGGCTAAGCCAATGATTTTAAAGTTGTTAAAATCTTCTTTAAAAATAAAGTAGGCCGCTAATATGGGTATAGAGAGCGATAAGCGTTGGGCAATATCTGTTTTTACAATTCCCAGGTTTTTAACCGATGCAGCAAGAAACAAGAATATGGAAGGTAATAATACAGCGAGTGTGATGTATATTGGCCATGGAGCATCATGGCTAACCATTTTTATATCTGGCTTGAAAAAGAGAAAACATAAGGTTAATGCCGCGAGATAGTTAACGGTAACGGCCTGTATGATGCTGATCTGGTACCGCTTGGCCAATTTCAATAATATGGCAACCGTAACACTACAGAAAATACTTAAAACAATGTAGATCATTTATTTATGTCGTTTATATGGATAGAGAGTTTATCGTTTCCAATCTGGATCTGTTCTTCCAGGTTGCCGTTTATAACAGGTGAAGCAATGCCTTCCGCCCAGCTTTTTGATGAGGTGAAGATGCGGGCTTCATCCCAGAGGTTAGT
Source organism: Sphingobacteriaceae bacterium (assembly GCA_017745075.1). Classification (GTDB taxonomy): domain Bacteria; phylum Bacteroidota; class Bacteroidia; order Sphingobacteriales; family Sphingobacteriaceae; genus Pedobacter. The sequence goes on from JAGIAD010000028.1 coordinate 23,980, forward strand.
GGATAAAAACTGGTTAAGGATATTGGCACCACCTTCAACTATTACCGATTGTATATCCATCAGGTACAGCTGAAATGCAATTTTTTGTGCCAGGTAAAAATGCATGTCTTCCATTTGGATATAATGGATATTACCCACGATATCGGTTTTAATTTCGTTAAAAATGATGGTTTTGGCTTCTGCATTGAAAATGTGATTGGATAGCGGTACCTGTAGGTTTTTATCGATCACCAACCGGATAGGATTTTTACCAGGCCATTCGCGTGCCGTTAATTGCGGATTATCTATAATGGCGGTCTGTTTTCCGATCAGGATGGCATCTTCTTCAGTACGCCACTGGTGCGCCAATCGCTTGGCTAAAGCGCCTGTTATCCACTTCTGTTGGCCGTCTTTTGTTGCAAAATAGCCATTGGCTGTTTCGGCCCATTTTAAAATGATGTATGGCCTTTGCTGCTGAATCCTGGTAAAAAACCTTCTATTAAGGTAGCGGCATTCTTCTTCCAGAACCCCACTGATTACTTCAATTCCTGCATTTTTAAGTTTTTCGATGCCTTTGCCATCAACGCCTGAAAAAGGATCCCTGTTGCCAATCACTACTTTTTTAATCTGGTGCTTTACAAAAAGATCAGCGCAGGGAGGGGTTTTGCCGAAGTGTGCACAAGGCTCGAGGCTCACGTAAGCTGTTGCCTGTTTTAACATGGCCACGGCCTCATCTCCGTATTGATCAAACACGGCTTTAACTGCATTGGGCTCTGCATGTGCGTGCCCGTATTCCTGGTGATAACCTTCGCCTATAATCTTTTGGTTTAATACGATTACGCAGCCTACCATCGGATTTGGGCTTACATTGCCAATGCCTAAAATGGCTAACTCTAAACAGCGTTTTATATAGAATTCATCGCTCATTAGGGCAAAAGTAGTAAAAAAAGAGTCATAGGCTTATCAAAACCGACCTGTTATCGTCGCAAATAAGTAATTTTGCTGTTCATGAACATAGGCACGCTCGAGGAGCATTACAGATTGGAACTAGAACCCTTATACGAAAGCGATGAGGCGAAAACCTTATTTAGCCTCGCTGCTGAGCAGGTTTTGGCATTGTCTCCCGGTAAGTTGATGATGAAGAAAAATGAGGCTGTAAGTTTCATTAACGTGCAAAAGTTTTTAAGTATCCTTAACGATTTGCAGATCGGCAAGCCTATCCAACATATTTTAGGTGAAGCTCATTTTTATGGACTGGTTTTTAAAGTAAATGAAAATGTGCTGATCCCGAGACCAGAAACAGAGGAATTGGTTGAATGGATTATTTCAGTTAACGCTTCTGAAGGATCAAAAAAGCTCAGTATACTTGATATTGGTACAGGATCTGGTTGTATACCAGTAACGCTGAAAAAACATTTGCCAAACGCAAAGGTATCTACATTGGATGTTTCTGCTGACGCAATTGAAGTTGCAAAACAAAATGCCCTGCAAATTGGTGTCGAAATCAATTTTATTACCGCTGATATTCTAACATTTAAATCTGAAGAAAAATTTGATGTAATAGTAAGTAACCCTCCTTATATCAGGGATTTGGAAAAGAATGAAATGCATAATAATGTGCTTTTGTATGAACCTCATTTAGCTTTGTTTGTAGGCGATGAAAATCCATTGATTTTTTATAAAGCCATCGCTGATTTTGCAAAAACCAATTTAAAACCCAAAGGGAAGCTTTTTTTTGAAATCAACGAATATTTAGGTGAAAAAACTATTAAAATGTTGAGCGGTAAAGGGTTTAATAACATTGAATTAAGGAAGGATATGCAGGGAAAAGATAGGATGGTAAAAGCAGGGGTTTGATGTGAAATAGTCAGGAGTCAGGGGGCCGAAAGTCCGAAGATATGTGTACTAGATTAAACTCTTAATGTACTTAACTTCTTAATGTTGAGGAAATGAAATCAGGTCAGGAGCCAGATATCCGAAAGTCCGTAGATACAGAGCAGGGATAAACTATTTCGGCCAAACCTTGTGCCTTTGTGGTTAAAAATGGTGGCCACCACTGATGCTCAAGTACCTGTAAACCTTAGCCATGAACCATGATCTAAAAATACCAATGCTAAGCCCTCGGATGAAAGTGCGTAATAACCTCTTTTAAATAATCGCGGTCTATATGGGTATAAATTTCTGTAGTGGTAATGCTCGAATGGCCCAGCATCTCCTGAACCGCGCGTAAATCAGCACCGCCCTCAATTAAATGTGTCGCAAATGAATGCCTGAGCGTATGCGGACTGATGGTTTTCTTTAATCCGGTGGCTAATGCAAGACTTTTAATCAGGTTAAAGATCGTAATACGCGAAAGCTTGGAGCCAAAGCGGTTTAGAAATATAAAATCTTCATTTCCCTTTTTAATATTTATATGCACACGTACCTGATTGATGTAAATATCGAGCAATTTTAATGCTGTACTGCCTATGGGTACAAGGCGTTCTTTATTACCTTTTCCGATTATCTTGATAAACTCAATCTGCGGAAAAAGGCCAGAGATTCTTAATTCGGTTAATTCTGTTACACGTAAGCCACAACCGTATAATACTTCTATAATGGCTTTATTGCGCATTCCATCAGGTCTGGAAGCGTCAATTGCAGCAATAAGTTCGTTAATTTCATGAATATTCAGCGTATCCGGGAGCTTTCTGGTCAGTTTAGGTGCTTCCAATAATGCCGTTGGGTCGTCGGTAATCACATCCTCAAGCAGTAAATAAGAGAAAAAAGCTTTCAGCCCCGATATTACCCTTGCCTGCGTGCTTGCAAGCATCCCCAGTTCATTTAACCACGAAATAAAAGATCTTAAATGTGTTACGGTGACATCGGTTAGTTTAGGTTCTTCATTTAAGGATTTGAAATACTGGGTTAACTTATCAATATCATTCAGATAAGCCTCCACAGAATTTCGCGATAACGACCTTTCCAGCTTTAAATACGACTTAAATCCTTTAATATATGATGACCAAAGCATGCTTTTATTTGAGATTTTTTATAACATTGCAACGTTACAACATTTAACGTTACAACAGACTATGAAACTACAAATTATTAACGGGCCAAATTTAAACTTATTGGGTGTTCGTGAACCATCTATTTATGGAAATACCAGTATCGAGGATTATATAAAAGAATTAAAAACCTTTTATCCACAGATCGAAATTGAATATTATCAAAGTAACGTAGAAGGCGAAATCATCAATAAATTGCATGAAGTTGGCTTTAGTTATGATGGGGTAGTGTTAAATGCCGGCGGTTATACACATACTTCTGTTGCCATTGCAGATGCTATAGCTGCCATTAAAACGCCTGTTGTTGAAGTGCATATTTCTAATATTTATGCCCGCGAAGAATACCGCCATGTTTCGCTTACAGGAAAAAATTGCCAGGGTGTTTTAACCGGATTTGGCATCAAAGGTTACCGCCTGGCCATAGAAAGTTTATTGATTTAATCAACACCGGTGTTATTGCTGTCGGATGCTACCATCTGACAGCGCAAAAGACGAAGATAAGACTTATGTTAGCTTCGAAAAATATTTAATTTTCCTGATAAAGAAGGCCCAAACGATGCTGTTGTTATATACTCCGGTGTGTTTGTAATAATCTTTTTGAACTGCTGTACGTTTTTTATTGGTTTTAGATAGGGATTTAAGAAAATGCCAGTGACCTTTGCTTACAGCCATGGTGAATTTTGGTTTTCCGGTAAGCAGGAAGTGCCACCAGGCGATAAAATCGATAAACATGCGGATGGTAATCCTGAAAACAGCGTCGGCGGCAGGAAGGTTTTTCTGCATGATGATGAGGTTGTTCCTGAAATTAAGGTACGTTTTAAATGGATTTTCTGTCTGTAAAGTTCCGCCTCCAACATGGTAAACTTCAGCATCCGGACAGTACATAATTTTGTAACCCAGGTTTTTTAAGCGCCAGCACAGGTCTATTTCCTCCATGTGAGCGAAAAGATCGGCATCCAGGCCACCAGCTTCTCTCCAACATTTGCTTTTAATAAAAAAGGCTGCGCCACTCGCCCAAAAAACCTCTTGCTGTTCGTTGTACTGGCCGTTATCAAACTCATAAACATTAAAAAGTCTGCCGCGACAGAAAGGAAAAGCGTAAATATCCAGGTAGCCTCCGGCTGCTCCGGCATATTCGAACTGATTTTTGTTCAATTGCCATTTAATTTTAGGTTGAGCCGCAGCAATCTTCGCATCACTTTCCATTAGGCTGATAACAGGTTTGATCCAGTTTGGACTAACCTCTACATCCGAATTGAGTAGGATAAAATAATCAGCCTCTACACGTTCTAAAACCTTATTATAACCGCCCGCAAAACCATAATTCCTATCGTTATGAATAATTTTAACAGTAGGGAAATTCTCCTGTAAAAATGAAACCGAATCGTCTGTTGAAGCATTATCGCCCACAATAATCTGCAGGTTATCGTATTCGGAAAGTAAAATTCCGGGTAAAAACTGTTTTAAATATGCTTTTCCATTCCAGTTTAAAATTACAATGGCTACTGATGGGTTCATTCTTTTATTCAGGTTTAATTAATAGCGTTAATGGCATCATTAATAGCGTTAAGGGCATCAAAGCAAGTGTCGAAGCTGTTCTTTTTATGATATTTTCTAAAAATAAATACGAAATACCCCGTTTCTTTCTTAGAAGATTTTTTTCTAATGCCTTTGTTTCAGCAGCAGGTTTTTCTGGAGAATATTGGGTTAAATGCTGTCTGACAACTTTTTTTTGATAGCCAATTACGTAATAAAGCAGATAATGTGGTAATCTTGCAAAAATAAAAAGCAAAGGCAAGGGGAGCAGCGATAACAGGTATAGAAAAAATATGCCAGCTTGCGGAATCCCTCTTTTAATCATTATTTTTAAAACGTTTCAGCTACAAACATAAATTTTCAAATGCAGAATACAGCTATACTTCCATTATTTTATCTTCCACCGGTAGGTTATTTTAGTTTATTGCAAAACCTGGGAGAGGATTTTTTAATTGAAAAACATGAACATTTCGTCAAACAGACTTACCGTAACCGCGCCAGTATCTATTCGCCCAATGGTAAACTGGATATTACTGTGCCAGTGGTTAAAGGGGCCAAGGTGCATACAAAAATGAAGGATGTACGGATCAGTTACGGCTTTAACTGGCAGCGTTTGCATTGGTTAAGTTTAGAAAGCTGTTACAGGAGTTCTGCTTATTTTGAATTTTACGAAGATGAGCTGTCGCATTTTTATACCAAAAAGTTCGAATTTTTGTTTGATTATAACCTCTCACTTTTAGAGTGGCTGAACAAAAAACTAAAATGGAATAAAAGTTTCGGCGTAACCAGCGAATATCTTGACGATGTTAAACCAGAACTGGATTTCCGTTCAGCTATGAACCCTAAAAAGCAGGAAGATATTGTAAACAATAAGCCATATTATCAGGTTTTTGAAGATAGGCATCAATTTTTACGCAACTTAAGTATCGTTGATCTGTTATTTAACCAGGGCCCGCAAGCCCGGCTATATTTGTAAGTTATGGGAAAGAACAAGCCACGTCACCGTCATAAACACTATAAAGTTCCGGCGCCGGGCACTAGTCCGGGTTTATATGCCATTGATGAAGATGCATTAAAGCCAATTATTGTATTGCATACTTATAATGAAAAGAGTTATAAGCAAACCGAACTGGAAAATATCAATAATATCGATAAACTGGTTGAGAATAAAGATTTTTATTACTGGTTCGATATCAAGGGTTTGGCTGATCCCGATATATTCGAAACCCTATATACTAAACTGGACATCAGCAGGCTCGTGTTAGAAGATATCACCAGTTCTTATCAGCGGCCTAAACTGGATGAATACGATAACGACAAATACATTTTTTCGGTAAGCAGGCACTTATATTTAAGCGATGATAATGTGCTCTGCAATGATCAGATCTCCTTTATCCTGTCAGAACGTACATTAATTACCTTTCAGGAAACCTATGCAGATTGTTTTGAACCGGTAAGAAAACGTTTGGAAGTAGGGAAGGGCAATATCCGTATTGGTGGCAGCAGTTATTTAATGTACGCCATTATGGATGTAATTGTAGATAACTATTTTACACTTCTGAACTTTTGGGGAGAAGAATTAGATGCCATCGAAGACCGGTTGTACGATCATCCCGATAAAAGGATCATGTACGATACACAAGCCATTAAAAGATCATTGATTACCATCAGGAAAGTGGCCTGGCCTGAAAGGGATAAATTGAACGATATTATCCGTACAGACAGTCCTTTAATATCTGACCTGACAAAAACGTATATTAAAGATGCTTACGATCACTGTATTCAGATTATAGATTTTATCGAATCTTTAAAAGAGATTGCATCTGCCAATATCGACATGAATTTATCGATCATCAGCAACCGGATGAACGAAATTATGAAGGTATTAACCATTATTTCATCCATATTTATTCCATTAACCTTTATTGCAGGGATTTACGGGATGAATTTTAGCAGGGAAGATCCGGCAACCGGAAAAATACTAAAAGATAACATGCCAGAATTGTACGCAGAACATGGTTATTTATATACCTGGCTTGTGATGGCGGTAATTGCAATTTTACAGGTGATCTATTTTTGGCGTAAAGGGTGGTTTAAATAGTTTAACACCTGCAAGGATGTATTTTGAAGAGAAAAGTGCCTTAATGTACGCTATCTTCAAAACAAACAGATTCAAAAGATCAGGGAAATCACTTTTAACTTTTCTCTGATAATTCTTCTTCTTTCTTGGCATGCCTAAGCGTTATGTTTACCACGGAAGCACGAAAAACACGGAAAAACTTTATTTTTCCTCCGTGATTTCTGTGTTTCCGTGGCTAATTAATTTTTGTATATGTTTTAAAAGCAATTTCCCTGCAAAAGATTTCTTATTTTATTGATGTAAACACTTTTTTCTTACATTTGCGGCGCTTTTGGTTCCCGGCATACAACCGGGATTAAAAGGGAATACAGTGTAAATCTGTAACTGTCCCGCAGCTGTAAGCTCTGTAACGGTTTTTCTATTCTTTCGCCACTGTCTCCGACACGTCGAGATGGGAAGGCAGAAAACCGGGAGTAAGTCAGAAGACCTGCCTTTAGCATTAATTTCATAGCTTTCGTGGATTGAAGCTGGGGTTGAAGTACTTAACGTTTACGTATTTTCATTTCTTTTACAATCTGTTGGCTATAGGTAAAACTAACCATCAAAAATGAACAAAAAAACAATTTTAGCAGCCGCCGGCTTGGGTATGGCGCAGCTAATGATTAGCCAGTTGGCTAACGCGCAGCAAAAAGACTCTTTGCAGCTTAAAGATGTGGTCATTTCTGCCACTAAAAACGATCAAAAACAATCACAAACCGGTAAGGTGGTCAGCATTATCAGCAGAGAGGTGCTGGAACGCAGCAATGGTAAATCGTTGCCGGAACTTATCAGTGAACAGGCTGGTATTATTGTAGCCGGCGCCAGCAGTAATCCCGGATTGAACAAATCAGTTTTTTTCAGAGGGGCCGGAAGTGCCTATGCTGTTGTTTTAATTGACGGTATTGTGCAAAACGATCCATCAGGAAACGGCGGTGCATTCGATTTAAGATTACTTTCCATCGATCAGATCGATCACATTGAAATTTTAAGAGGCGGTCAGTCTACCATTTATGGTTCTGATGCCGTTGCAGGGGTAATCAACATCATTACTAAAAAGGGTGGTCCCAAAGGAAATACCATTTATGGTGTGGCCAGTGCAGGCAGCTACGAAACTTATAAAGGAACCATTGGTTTAAACGGTGGTGTTGAAGGCTTTTCTTATAACATTAACTATACGCATGCCAAAACCGATGGGATTTCAGAAGCGGCAACACCAGTGGGAAGCACAGCAACATTTGATAAAGATGGTTTTAAAACCGATGCCTTAAATGCCAATTTCGGAATCAAATTGGATAATCATTTCTCAGTAAATCCATTTGTACGTTATTATTTTGGTAATTACAAATTTGACGGCGGCGCATTTACCGATGCAAACAATTATTCTATCCTGAAAAATTTTGCAGCGGGTACCAATGCCAAATACGAATTTGCTACCGGTAAAGTAACCTTAAATTATAGTTTCGAAAGCACAAGAAATGATGTACATAGCCAGTATCCTAGCCTTAACGAGGGAAGGGTATCTTTGCTGGATTTATTCTATAACCAAAAATTGAACAACAAACTCGATTTATTGGTAGGTATCGATAATCGTGTATTGAAATTATCATCAGTAGCAAATAAACCGGAAACAAATATTTTTGCCGCTTATGGATCATTGTTCTTACACAATTTAAGTGTATTTAACCTTGAAGTTGGTGGCCGTTACAATAAGCATGAGCAATATGGCGAAAACTATACTTATTCAATTACCCCAAGCATCAACATCATAAAAGAAATCAAATTATTCGGAACGGTTTCAACAGCCTTTAAGATTCCTACTTTAAATATGCTTTTTGGCCAGTTTGGTGCTAATCCGGATCTTAAGCCAGAAAAATCAAAGAATTACGAGGCTGGTGTTAACTTTAGTTTTGCTGATGATAAATTCAGCTTTCGCCTGGCTGGTTATAAACGCGACTTAACAGATGCCATTATTTATGTTTATCCTGTAAGCTACATTAACCAGGTAAGCCAAAAAGCGAAAGGATTCGAAGTAGAACCGGCGGTTAAATTCAGTGTGTTCAATATCAACGCCTACTATGCTTACGTAGAAGGAAACGAATATAACTTTATAGACAATGCTGTTGCCAACTATCTTTTCCGCAGGCCTAAACATACTTTTGGTATCAATGCAGGTGCGCAGGCCACAGACAATTTATATGTAAGTGCCAATTTCCGTTACTTTGGTAAACGTAATGATGGTAATTTTACCACTTACACAGTAGATAACTTGCCTGCTTACAAATTGTTAAACGCTTATGCAGAATATGCTTTGGCTAAAAAACGTGTAAAACTATTCTTTGATGCCAAAAACATCCTGAACGAAAAGTATAACGAGATTATCGGCTATAACAGTTTAGGTTTCAATTTTAATACTGGTGTAATTTTTAATATACACTAATAAAAATTAACTTTGCTTAAATAATAACCAAAATACAATGGCTCACTTAAAATTTAATCCGCGTAACCTGATACTGTTATTAATGATTTTGGCAATTACGGCCTTACGTTTGCTGGTAACATTTAATTCAGATGAATTGAAGTTTGCTAATTTCTCCTCCATCGGAGCAGTTGCTTTATTCGGAGGCGCCTATTTTAAAGATCAGGTCAAAGCTTTTGCTTTTCCATTGTTAAGTTTGTTTTTAAGCGACTTTATTTTAGCTTCAACTATTTTTAGTAAATACAGTGGAGATTCTTTTTTATACGAGGGCTGGTACTGGACCTATATTGCTTTTGCTTTAATGGTTTTAGTAGGCAGACTGTTGCTTAAAAATGTAAACGTTGTAAATTTATTAGCTTCAACATTAAGCATTGTGCTTATCCACTGGTTAGTTACCGATTTAGGTGTTTGGATTAATAATCCTGCTTATACCCAGGATTTAGCCGGTTATTGGAGTTGCCTGGTAAAAGCCATTCCATTCGAAATCAGGTTCTTGGAAGGAACCGTTATTTATGGGGCTTTACTTTTTGGCGCTTTCGAGATTCTAAAAGAAAAATACCCGGTATTAAAATTAGAAGCACAAGCTGTATAAAATACCAGATCTAGATAGAAATCCTCTTTTGATTCAGTTCAAAAGAGGATTTTTTTTATCTTAGATAACTAATTACATTTTTACTTAATACACTTTACATCCAATGAAGGTTGTTTCCTTTTTACCCGCTGCCACCAAAATGATTTACGACATGGGCCTTCAGGATTACCTGTATGGCGTAACCTTCGAATGTCCGAAAGAGGCAGCCGATCAGCCTAAAATAGTAGGCTGCATCCTCGAAGGTAAAAACTATTCCAGCATCGAAATCGACCGTATTTTTTCGGCTTCAAAAGCACAGGGTAAAAGCCTGTACTGGGTAGACGATGCACTTTTAGAAAGCATTGCGCCTGATATTGTTTTTACGCAGGATATTTGTGAGGTATGTAATATCGATACGGTTTGTACTGAAACTGCCGTAATGAAACTGAGCAAGCAGCCAACTTTGGTTCCGCTTTCGCCCAATAATCTGAAGGATGTTTTCGAATGTGCCATCACTATTGCCCGGGCATTGGGAAAAGAAGAAGTTGCTTTTAATTACCTGGCAGGATTACAGCAGAAAACCGATCAGATTTTAGATCAACTACGCGAAAACAAATCTCCTTTAAAGCGGGTAATGCTGATGGAATGGATAGAGCCGGTATACAATTGCGGGCATTGGATTCCCTTCCAGATTGCTGCTGCAGGAGGAGTAGATATGCTTTCGAACCCTGCAGGCGATTCAATTGTTACCCCATGGGAAAAAATTGTAAAATATAATCCCGAGGTTTTGATTATTGCCCCTTGTGGTTTTGATCAAAAGCGGAGCCTCGAAGAAATGAGCTTGCTTACTGCTAAAGCCGGATGGGAAACGCTAGAAGCAGTAAAAAACAACCAGGTGTATATTGCCGATTTTGATATGTTTACCCAGCCAAGTGTAGGAACTTTGGTAGAAGGCATCGAAGCTTTAGCTTGCATGTTCCATCCTCAGATTTTTAAAGCTGATGAGAATATTGCAAAGAAGTTTATCAATTACGCTCAGTTCGTTCAATCACTGCAGTCTATATAATCCATCCATCATTTTATGAAATTAATTGTATTAACAGGAGCAGGGATCAGTGCCGAAAGTGGATTAAAAACTTTCAGGGATGCGGACGGTTTGTGGGAAGGCTATAACGTGTATGATGTAGCTACGCCAGAGGCTTGGGAAAGAAATCCGGAATTAGTGCAGGAGTTTTATAACGAAAGGAGACGGCAGGTTTTAGCGGCGGAGCCTAACCGGGCGCATCAATTGCTTGCCGATCTCGAAAAAGACTTCGATGTTGAAATCATTACGCAAAATATCGACGACCTGCACGAGAGAGCAGGATCTACAAAAGTTACCCACCTTCATGGTATAATTACCAGGTCGCAGTCTGATTTACGCCCCAATTTAACTTACCCTGTTAAGGGAACGGAAATTAAAATGGGCGATTTATGTGAACTGGGATCCCAGCTCAGGCCCCATGTAGTATGGTTTGGCGAAGCTGTACCTATGATTGAGGTTGCTGCGAAACTTTGTAAACAGGCAGATATATTTGTACTCATTGGTACTTCACTGGCCGTTTATCCGGCAGCCGGATTAATAGATTTTGTACCCTCTGTTGTAGATAAGTACATCATTGATCCGCGCATACCAGATGTTAAACGCTACAAAAATGTAATCAATATTGAGAAAAATGCAGTTGAAGGCGTAGCCGAACTTAAAGCAATCCTGTCAAATGTCCGGTAAAAAGATCTGTATATTTAACTGGAGCGGAGGTAAAGACAGCACTTTGGCACTTCATTATGCTTTGCAGGATCCTACGCTTGAAATCCGTTACCTCATTACAACGGTTACCCAAAAATATAACCGCGTTTCGATGCACGGTGTAAGGGAAGCTTTGCTGATTAAGCAAGCCGAAAGTATTGGTATTCCATTGTACCAGATTCGCTTGGGCGAAATGCCCGATATGGAAACTTACGATAGTACCATGAAAATGCATCTTTCGAAATTTAAGGAAGAAGGCATCACCCATTCAATTTTTGGAGATATCTTTTTGGAGGATCTGCGTTTATACCGGGAAAATAAACTTGCCGAAATCGGTCTTACTGCTATTTTTCCGCTATGGCAAAAAGATACCAGGCAGCTGGTGAGTGAGTTTATAAACTTGAACTATAAAACCATCATTGTCTGTGCGCAGCAGCATCTGAAAGACATTTGTGGAAAAGTAATCACTGAGGAGCTGATCGATCAGCTTCCGCCAGGAATTGATCCCTGCGGTGAAAATGGTGAGTTTCATACTTTTGCGTTTGAAGGGCCAATTTTTAGGAAAAAAATTAATTTTTCGGTGGGTGAGCAGGTTTTCAGAACCTACAATGCACCTGCAAAATCCATATCAGACGATGACTCTCCATGTGCTTCAACAGCACTTTCCGGCTTTTGGTATACCGATTTGGTAGAATAATTTTTCTTTCTAAAACATTTTGGCATCATTTTTTCTTTAGTAATTATAATTAACTAAATCGCACATTTCAAAATGAAACTGTTTAGCAGGGTTAGGTAGCTAAACTGGCGTCATATTTAAAAATTTAAAGTTATGAAAAGGATATTGGTAGTAATCGCATTAAGTTCTGTTATGTTTGCTTGTAACAATAAGGAAAAAGAAGAAGCAGCATTAAAACAACAACAGTTAGAAAAACAAATGGCCATTAAAGCTGTAAAAGACAGTTTACGTTTAGATAGCTTTAAAAAAGCCGAGGTTGCTAAAGTAGAACAGGAAAAAGAAGCTAAGCGCCAGGCAGAATTAGCCGCAGCCAGAAGAGCAGGAGCTGCATCATCAAGATCGTATGCCAGCTCTGGTGGTAGCTCAAGTGGTGCCTACGGTGGTACTCAGCCAACCGCCAGGAAAAAAGGTTGGAGTGATGCCGCAAAAGGTGCTGTAATTGGCGGTGCAGCCGGTGCAGTTGGTGGTGCCTTAATCGATAAGAAAAAAGGTAGGGGTGCCATTATCGGTGGATTGGTTGGAGCCGGTGGCGGTTATCTGATTGGTAGAGGAGAAGATAAAAAATCTGGCCGTGTTCAGTCTAACTAGTCTTTTTTGAGATAATAGAAATCCCGATTTTACATCGGGATTTTTTTATGCCCGATTAAAAAGGTTTAATATATTTACGAAAAAAAATCAGATGACAGAAACCGCAGATAAAGGCCAGATCCAACACTTTGTAATGTTTTGGCTAAAACCACAACTTACCAAAGCTGAAATAGCAGACTTTGCAAACTTTTTTGAAAGTTTAAAGCCGATTAAGTACATCAAAATGCTGAGTTATGGTCTAGCGGCCAATACTCCGGTACGTCCCGTTACCGATAATTCTTTTACTTACTCACTTACCATTACCTTTGCAAGCATTGCCGATCATAATGCTTACCAGGAAGATAAAACGCATTTAGATGCTGTAGAAAAGTTTTCTAAAAACTGGTACAGGGTTGTTGTTCACGATACGGTAGTTTCGGTTTAAACTATCGAATTTAGCCAAAGATCTCCAGATTATATTAATCGCAGATGCGCAAAGAGAAACCTATGTTTTTCCTTGCGTTTCTTTTTTTATCACCTCAAATTTTCCTGCGTTTCGTCATTTCTAGCGTGGCGTAAGGTAGCGGAGAAATCTATTACTCCAAGTTTCTATAATTTAACCATGGGTTTTCGTCATTTCGACCGGAGTGCAACGTAGTGGAGAAATCTACTAATTCAAGTTTCTATAAATCAACCTTTATCTACTCTTGTAAAAGGTTGCTTCATGTTACCCGCATTTTGCGCTTTGTCCGCAATGAAGAGTTATTAAGCTTTGTTATCTGTATGCGATAGCAAATGAATCAATAGCAAATAAGCCTGTAAACTAGCAAACTTCCCATTTATTTGGCAAAATTAGGGCCCAAAATTATATTTTGTTATATTATATAAAAATCAATATATCAGTTATTTATATTCATTTATATTAATAAAATATATAAATAAGGTGTGATTTGGACGTTTAAATAGCTTGTAAATTCAGAATTATATTCTGTATGATAAATTAAATAATTGATAATCAATTATTTAAGTGTTAAATTTCTAGTATTGATGTCTCTTGTACGCTGCCGTGAAGTCAGTACGCATAACTTTAAATCTTGCAATAACAGTCTGGATAAATTCCTCATCCAAAATTTCGAACACATCATTTACGCCACCCCCGCTCAGGTCGAGTTCGGCCAATTTATAACTTTGCTCAAAAGTACCCTGTTCAAATTTGATGATGAATTTCTGGTTCATTGAAAAAATGGTGATCTTACATTCCGGGTGTGGAAGTTCTGCTACTACTCTCATGCTGATTTTAAATTTTAATTATTTTGTATTGATTTCAACGCCATTTAGTGAACCCCAGCTATCGATAATTCCGAAGCGGGCAAATAACTCTTCCTTATACCATTTGCGTTCCCTGGTGAGTTTAATAACATCTGAATGATCGTGTGATCGATAAGCATAAGCTTTCATGCTTTCTGTGTCTTCCCATATGGAGAAAGTAGCCTGGTCAAAAAATGGATTTTCGCCAACTCCGGCTGAAAGGATAAAGCCTGGTGCATTCCTCATGGCATCTGCCGCTCTTTTTACATTGCTCCTAAACTCTTTTAACTTGTTGAGCCTGATGGCGGCCCTGGTAATCACGGCGATTTTTCCTATGTGCACTGTATCTAGTTTTTGTGTTTTAAATGGCTCTTTATCTGACCATAACCCATGACTGGATAAAGGATTAAGTAAGATAGTAAAGCTTTCGTAACCGAAAAAATTAAACCATTTCATTACGAAAGAGTTGGAATTGAAGTTGTTATAAGCTTCACGGTTGTCCCAGGTAGTTAATATAGCCCAATGTTTGAAGTCGGGAGGCAGGTCTACCTGCGCATCTTTGCCGCTACCCATTAATTTCCAGAACCTGCATTTTTTGTTTAGCCATAACGGGATTCTAAGGATTGCCATCCCGATAAACGCAAAGGGGATAGTAAAGCTACGGAATTTGGTAATGGTTAAAGCTACAATCATAATGAGTGGTTGATGCGCCAAAACTAAGGAATTTAAAGATAGCTTATCGTTCAAATTTTCGTCATTAAAACCAAAGTGTCTGTACATTTCACAAATCCTGATTAACTTTGGGATAACACAAAAAATAAAATGGCAGAAGATTTAATTATTACCAGGGATATTTCGAAAGAAGAACAATATCAATCCATCATTCCTCAGATCGAAGCTTTATTGCATGGAGAAACGGATTTTATCGCCAATCTTGCAAATGTTGCTGCAGCACTAAAAGAACAGTTCGGTTGGTTTTGGGTAGGTTTTTATTTAGTTAAGGAGGATGAACTGGTTCTTGGTCCGTTTCAGGGGCCGGTAGCTTGCACGAGGATTAAAAAAGGAAAAGGTGTTTGTGGTACTTCCTGGGCTCAGGCCCAAACCATTATCGTTCCCGATGTAGATGAATTTCCTGGGCATATTGCCTGTGCATCGGCTTCAAAATCTGAGATTGTTTTGCCTTTAATTGTTAATAGTGAGGTTATTGGGGTGCTTGATGTAGATAGTGAGGTATTGAATAAGTTCGATGAAATAGATCAGTCTTATTTAGAGAAAGTTATAGCTGTTTTATTAAATCAATAATTTAGGTAAGGAAGTGAGATTAAAACCAGGGTATTACCTGAATGACGATGTGGTGGGGCTTGCAAAAGACCTTCTGGGAAAGGTTTTATATACAAAAATCGGCGATGAGATTACGGCTGGTGTTATCGTAGAAACAGAAGCTTATTTCGGGATAAAGGATAAAGCCTCTCATGCCTATGGAGGTCGCCGTACCAACCGCACAGAAACAATGTATGGTGCTGGTGGCATTGCTTATGTGTACCTCTGTTATGGCATGCACAATCTTTTTAATGTAGTTACTTCTGTTGAAAATGATCCGCATGCAGTATTGATCAGAGGTATAGAGCCGTTGGTCGGTATAGAAATTATCGAAAAACGGCGGGGGATGTCTTATACGAAAGGAGCTATTTCTGCAGGGCCTGGATCTGCTGCAAAAGCACTGGGGATTGATAGGGCTTTCAATGCAAAAAGCCTTTCTGGCGATGATATCTGGATCGAAGATCATGGTATCCGGTATAATGAAGAAGATATTGCTGCTACTCCGCGTGTGGGGATTGCTTATGCTAAAGAGCATGCCCTGTTGCCCTGGCGGTTCTTTGTAAAAGGCAATAAATATGTGAGTAAGCCAAATAAGGTGTAAATCATGCAAAATACAAGAAATTGGGAAGCAGGATTGGAAACAATACCTGCTTTTTTTGTAATATTGGCGTAATGAATTTCGAAAATACCCTTTCATTTGCCAAAGCCCAGGATGAGACAGATCAACTCCGTCATTTTAGATCAGATTTCTTATTTCCAAACCATAATGGAAAAGATTTTATATACCTGTGTGGTAATTCTTTAGGATTACAACCTAAAGTGGCAGACGAGGTTTTGAAGCGTCAATTGGATAACTGGGCCAACTATGCTGTGGAAGGCTGGTTTGACGGTAATGAACCTTGGATGTTCTATCATAAGGAGCTGAAAAAGTTAATGGCGCCGATTGTTGGTGCTTTACCGGCAGAAGTTTGTCCGATGAATACCCTTACCGTTAACCTGCACCTGCTGATGGTCAGTTTTTACCAGCCAAAAGGTAAGCGATTTAAAATCATTATGGAGGGTGGTGCCTTTCCGTCTGATCAATATGCGATAGAAAGCCAGGTGAGATTTCACGGTTTTGACCCAAAAGAAGCGATTATAGAGGTTTTTCCTCGTGAGGGCGAGGAAGTGCTTCGGACGGAGGATATCGTGACTCAGATCGAAGAAAATGAAGATCAGATTGCATTAGTGCTGTTTGGCGGGATTAATTACTACACCGGGCAATGGTACGATATGGAAACCATTACTAAAGCCGGGCATGAGATAGGGGCTATTGTTGGCTGGGATCTGGCGCATGCTGCCGGGAACGTACCGGTAAAACTGCATGATTGGGATGTTGATTTTGCCTGCTGGTGTTCTTATAAATATCAAAATTCAGGCCCAGGGGGCATTAGCGGAATATTTGTTCACGAAAAACATTTTAACAATACGAGTTTAAACCGTTTTGCAGGCTGGTGGGGATACCAGGAAAGCAATCGTTTTAAAATGGAAAAAGGTTTCGTTCCTGAAGCTGGTGCTGATGGCTGGCAGGTGAGTTGTACCCAGGTAATGCCAATGGCGCTGTATCATGCATCTCTTCAGATCTTTGAGCAGGCAGGTTTTATTGAGCCTTTAAGAAATAAAAGTATTACTTTAACTCAATACACTGAATTTGTTATAAATGAAGTAAATATAAATTTAGGTTTTGAGCAATACAAAATCATTACACCAAGCAATCCTAAAGACAGAGGTGCACAGCTATCTATTATTGCCCAGCGTAACGGTAAGCAAATTTTTGATGGTTTAATGGCTAATCATGTACTCGGCGATTGGCGCGAACCTGATGTGATCCGTTTAAGTCCGGTGCCACTCTATAATTCTTACGAAGACGTTTACATGGCCGGACAGGTGTTATTAAAAGTGAGTAAAGATATTTTAAAGTAAAAAAAGAATAAAAATGATCAACTACAATCCTAAAAACTGGAGTGCCTTCATTTTTCATATCCATAAAAGCGATACTTTCAGAAAATTGTGGCCTTTAATGCTTGCTGTGGCTTTCTTTTCGGGTTTGGTGGCTTTTGCTGAACTGAATTTCTTCCAGCTCTCTAAGAGCAGTTATGTGACCAATGTAGGCATGATGCACAATTTGCTGGGTTTTGTTTTGTCCCTGTTGCTGGTGTTCAGAACAAATACGGCCTATGACAGGTGGTGGGAAGGACGAAAGCTGCTTGGATCATTAACCAACGTGAGCCGTAACCTCGCCATGAAAATCAAAGCACTTAAACTTGCAGAAGAAGATGTCCGTTTTTTCGAATATGGCATACCTAAATATGCTTTTAGCTTAAAGGAGCACCTGCGCGAAAAATTGTATTTCGGGAAAAACAGTTTTTTGATCGAAGTTGAAGAAGGAAAACATATTCCAAACCAGATAGCGGGCAGTTTAATTAACAGGTTTTACGGATTGCTGGAGAAGGGAGCGATCTCCCAGGAGCAGTTTATTGTATTATCAGGCGATTTTAATCAGTTTACCGATATCTGTGGTGCCTGCGAAAGGATTAAAAATACACCGATCCCTTTCTCATACAGTGCCTTTATTAAAAAGTTTATCTTTATCTATGTAGTTACCCTGCCGTTTGGCTGGGTGTTTAGTTTAGGTTATTTTGTGATTCCTATCGTGCCCTTTATCCTCTATGTATTAGCGAGTTTGGAGCTTATAGCTGAAGAAATAGAGAACCCTTTCGGTTACGATGCCAACGACCTGCCGGTAGATCAGATCTGCACCAATATTGAAAAACATGTAGGAGAGATTTTAGGTTAATGATCAAAATTGCCTGGCACCCCACATATGTACATCCTTTACCAGAAGGGCATCGCTTTCCTATGCTAAAATATGAACTGATACCCGAACAGCTTTTGTATGAAGGAACCATTGGACATGATAATTTATTTAGTGCCGATCTGCTTACTGAAGAAATTGTATTATTGACGCACCAGAAAGCCTATTGGCAACAATTAAGAGATCTGACCCTTTCAGCCAAAGATCAACGCCGCATAGGTTTTCCTTTAAGTGTACAGCTGGTAGAGCGGGAACTGAGGATTGCGAAAGGTACACTTGATGGTGCCTGTTTTGCCATGGAGGATGGAATTGCATTTAATGTGGCTGGGGGAACACATCATGCGGGTAGCAATTGGGGTGAGGGATTTTGCTTGCTCAATGATCAGGCAATATCTGCTAACTATTTGCTAAATAATAGTTTAGCTAAACGGATCTTAATTATTGATTTAGATGTACACCAGGGAAATGGCACAGCTGAAATCTTCAGAAATGAGCCGCAGGTATTTACTTTTTCAATGCATGGCGATAAAAATTTCCCTTTCAGAAAAGAGATTTCCGATTTGGATGTACCACTCGATGATGGCCTGCAGGATGAGGCTTACTTGTCAATATTAGATACCAACCTTAAAAAGGCATTTGAAAGCGCCAAACCTGATTTTGTATTTTACCTTTCGGGCGTAGATGTGCTTTCGACAGATAAACTGGGTAAACTGGCATTGAGTAAAGCAGCCTGTAAAGAGCGCGATAGGGTGGTGCTGCAGGCTTGTAAGGATAAAAACCTGCCATTACAGGTAAGTATGGGAGGCGGTTATTCGGTTCATATCAAGGATATCGTAGATGCCCACTGTAATACTTTCCGCCTGGCTTTTGATTTATTTACCTAGGCAGCATCCCAAAAAATATAATATCCTTATCTTCGCGGCAATATGTTGGAGATTATTTACCAGGATGAGCATTTAATTGCAATTAACAAACCGCATGGCCTTTTGGTACACCAATCTTCAATTGCCAGAGATGCTACCGAATTTGCCCTGCAGCTTTTGAGGGACCAGGTAGGCAGGCATGTTAGCCCGGTGCACAGGTTAGACCGTAAAACCGGTGGTATCTTATTGTTTGCTTTTGATAAGAAATCCGAAATCGCTATGCATCAGCAGTTTATGAATTCAGAGACGGGTAAAAAATATTTGGCAATACTACGGGGTTTTGCACCAGATCACATGGATATCGATTATCCGCTGGCCAAAGAAAACGGAACGCTACAGGATGCTTTTACCTCTTTCAGAACTTTGCAAAAGGCAGAGATTGATGTCCCTTTCGGCAAACATGCAACTTCAAGATATTCGCTGGTAGAGGCGATGCCGAAAACCGGAAGAATGCATCAGTTGAGGAGGCATTTCAGCCATATCCTTCATCCCATTATAGGAGACCGTACGCACGGTTGCAATAAACAGAATAAGTTTTTCAAAGACCAATGGAATATGACAACCATGTTGCTTCATGCCTCTGAACTGGAATTTATTCACCCCGTTACTGAAGAAAAAATACATTTAAAAGCCGGTTTGCACGACGAATTTAAAAGGGTAATGGATTTCGTGAAAATGGAACATTGACACAATTTTTGTCTTTAAAATCTGTTTATATAGCATCTATGATTAAATACTTACGATTCACACTCCCAGTTTTAGCGCTTTTTGCAGCCAGTTGTTCTTCCGTTTATATGCCAAACGTTCCAAATACGCCAATGCTGAGCAAGCAGGGCGAATTTAGCGGAGGGGCACACATCTCATTAAAAGGTAATGCGAGCATTAATGGTGCTTATGCCGTTTCAGATCATATTGGTTTACTGTTTAGTGGCTCAAGGATGAACAGTGAAAGGAAAACGAAGGATTTCGGGCATAAACTGATAGAGATTGGTGGGGGTTATTTCGACACATTTGGTCCTGATAATAACCGGATCATCGAAATTTATGGTGGCGTAGGAAAAGGCTGGAGCGATATCACTTTCCGTGATTTTAAGAATGACGTGTTGGTTAGCAGTGAATTGCAGGAGGTAGATTACCGAAAAGCATTTTTGCAGGTTAATTACAGCTCCAAAAAGAAAAACAACCTTCATTTATTCGGAAAGGATTTTCCAATTAATTACGGTACGGCATTAAGGATCAGCCATGTAAAAATGGACCGGTTCTTTTTAAATGGAGTAGTTCAACCTAAAGAAGATAATATTTTCTTCGAGCCTGTTTTCTTTACCCGTATGGCTTTGAGTAAAACTTTCCAGCTCCAGTATACCACAAGCAGTAATATTGGCTTAAAGAGCCGTAAATACATGTCGGCGGGCAATTCTATCTTCACCATTGGTGTAGTAGTGAATGTTGGAGGGAAGTAATATAGCTGTTATGTGTAAGAAATTATGCATTATAGATTTCTCCACTTCGGTCGAAATGACGATTTGTGTTAGGGGCAAACTTCTCATTTTATTATGCAGCTCGCGTCATTTCGACTGAAGCGAAGCGAAATGGAGAAATCTGTCTCTAAGATATATGCATAATAGATTTCTCCACTGCGGTCGAAATGACGATTCGTGTTGGGGCAAACTTCTCATTTTACTATACAGTTTACGTCATTTCGACTGGAGCGAAGCGAAATCGAGAAATCTGTCTCTAAGATATATGCATAATAGATTTCTCCACTGTGGTCGAAATGACGATTCTTGTTGGGGCAAACTTCTCATTTTGCTATACAGCTCGCGTCATTTCGACTGGAGTGAAGCGAAATGGAGAAATCTGTCTCTAAGATATATGCATAATAGATTTCTCCACTGTGGTCGAAATGACGATTCTTGTTGGGGCAAACTTCTCATTTTGCTATACAGCTCGCGTCATTTCGACTGGAGTGAAGCGAAATGGAGAAATCTGTCTATAAGAAATTATGTATAATAGATTTCTCCACTGCGGTCGAAATGACGATTCCTGTTAGGGCAACTGTTCTGCTTTTAAATTCCTGGTTTTATTCTGAAACCTTAAAAACAGTAGGATAGAAGCAGTCAGCAAGCCGAGGGTTAATCCATACCAGATTCCGTTAACACCCAAACCGAAGTGAAATCCCAGTAAATATCCGATAGGGATACCCACTACCCAATAAGCCAAAAAGGTAATAATGGTTGGGATATTTACATCGCCCATGCCACGTAAAACACCTAACCCCACCACTTGGGTCCCGTCAAATAATTGAAAAAAACCGGCAATGATCAATAATTGTGCTGCAATCGGGATAACCACTATATCTTCTGTATAGATAAAAGGCATGATGTTGTTAGCCAAAACAAAAATAACAGCAGTACACGACATAAACAGCAAAATGACATGGTAGCTCGCTATTGCTGATTTGCGCAGGTCATCGAAATTATGTTTTCCAAAATTATTTCCGGTTTTAATGGTTGCAGCAGAAGCTACACCACTGGCAATCATATAGGTCATTGCGGCCAGACTGATTGCAATCTGATGTGCGGCTTGTTCTGCTGCACCAATGGTTCCGATCAGCACGGCAGCGCCACTAAAAGCGCTGATTTCAAATGAATACTGCATCGCAACAGGCATTCCAATCTTTGCAATTTTAATGGCCCTTAATTTATCAAAGAAAGTAGCTTTAAAGCTGATCAGGTATTTTTTAAAATTTTGCGAGCGTAATACATAAAACGACATTACGGTGGCCATCAGCATCCTATCAATCAAAGTACTTAAGCCCACACCACTAACACCCATTGATCTGATGCCGAACATGCCCTTTACAAAAATAATCCCCAGGATAATGTTGAGTGCATTTCCCCAGATGGAAACAAACATGGCCTGTTTGGTAAAACCCAAACCTTCTGCAAACTGCTTAAAAGTCTGAAAAATCAATAATGGGATAATAGAAACCGATAAAAGATTGAGGTAAGGTTTGGCGTAACGCACTACTTCAGGTGTTTGTTCGAGGTGGTCGATTACAAAATATATCCCAAGTTGTACCAGGATGTATAAAAATAACCCAACACAGATATTGATAATGAGGCTGTTAGATAAGAGTTTGCCACATTCATCGTAATTTTGACGGCCGTTTTCCTGGGCAATTAACGGTGTTAAACCATAGGAAATGCCCAAACCGATTACTAAAATGAGCATAAATATACTGTTAACCAGCGAAACAGCCGCTAATTGAATGGTATCGGTAAAATGTCCAACAATAATACTATCGGCCATGTGCACCAACGTATGACCAACCTGTGAGCCAACAATCGGCAAGGCCAAATGAAGGTTTTCTTTATAATAGGGTTTATATTTGGTGTAAATTTTAGAAAACATAGGTTTGCAAAGGTCGCGTTTTTAAAGCTCAAAAAGTAGCGATGTAGAAAAGTTAATGTAAGGTTTTTAAAAGACGACCGTTATGCCGAATTTAATTCGGCATCTATATCATGCAAAAATCAGTTAGTTTAGACCCTGAAACTAGTACCATTGACAGACGTCTAAGGAATGCGTCATTGCGAGAAGGCTTTTTCAGCCGACGAAGCAATCTTTGCAGCAAGGATCGCTAGCACGAAAGATTGCTTCGTCGTTCCTTCTCGCAATGACGATTCTTCGAGTAGATCAATGCCGTTGGGCTCTCCTGTCACCTATATTAATTTTTATGCAATAAATTATCCCTCAGGGTGACGATCTCGTGTAAAGTCGTCATGGTGAATTTATTTCAGTATTTAAAATGAGAAATCTGTTGCTTAGGCCCTGAAACAAGTTCAGGGTGACGGCTTTCAGGGGAAAAGCCTGCAAACACAACTATCTCACTGCCGTAAAATACTCTTCTTTCTCGCTGGTATGCGATTTAATTACATTGGTTAAAATTAAATTGACCAATATTTTTTGGGCTTTTCTGTAAGAACTCCGTAACAGCTTGCTTAATTCTTTCAGTGTTATTTTTTCGTTCTGTTCCAGGTATTGGAGCAATTTTTTTTCGTTTTCGGAATAGGAGATCAGTATACCGTTGTTTTTATGTTCCTGTTTTAATACATCAATAATGATCCTGCTAGCCAATACACTTTTGTCATCAATACGGATATACGCCCACCATTTTTTCTGATCATCAAGCGCGTAGTGCGGCTTGGTATCGCTTTCGGGGATATTTACCACTAATACCAGTTTATCATCTACATAAATTTCTTCAAAATGCGGTTCAATAGCAGGTTTACAAAACTGATGTGCAGAAGTTAAAATCATATATTTTTCTTCTTCTTCCGATTTTACGCCCTTAATTGATCCATTATCGGCTACACCTATCAATAACTTACCACCTTTATTATTGGCAAATGCAACCAGGCTCTTCGCAATTTTTTCGGTACTGGTAATGGTTTTCTTAAAATCGAGCATTACACCCTCGCCCTGCAAAATTAAACTCTTAATACTCGGCATAATCTAAAAATTAGTAGGCAACCCTCGGCGTTTCGCCCTGGTGCAGGTTTCGGATATATACTTCATTCATTACGGTAGCACACAATTCGCCATCTTTGTTTGTAATTTCCATTGGGTAAGCTTTTACAAATTTTCCAATGGTTTTTAAAGCGTGCTCGGCCTCCGTCAACATTTCATCTGTTACTGTTATCGTGAAATATAAGGTAGAACGGCCGGGTTTTAAATATTGGATAGAGGCACTTTTAAGCCACACACGTACTTTGAATCCACGCCTCTGCATGAGTTGATCAAACAATAAGGCATAAAAAGGATCGGTTGCAGCATAAATGGTTCCTCCAAAAATAGAGCCATTATAATTTTTATTTAAGAAACTCTTGCTTAATTTAACCGTACAGCTTCTAAATTCATTTTCAAATTTCTGAACCCAAATGCGCTGGAAAAACAAAGGCGGGTAAAAGCGCATTACCCATTTCAGGGTGTTTTGAGAAATAATCATACTTACTAATATCAGAAAGATTTATCATCTTTTAAAGTTTTGGCCCTGTTGTTTGAGTAATATTTCCGTAATTTAGGTCATTTGTCTTGATCTTAACCTTAATGGCATTTTAATAGATTCAGGTAACTGTTATCAAAATCTGGCTTTGGCTTTAATATCCAAATAGTACTGGGGACGCTCATAGGGTATGCCGAAAACACACCGCTAAATCTGCTGAACAACCTAAAAATCATATAATCAGTAATATATTGTTTTGTAAGTTATTGATATTTAGTGTTTTATTTTTGAAAAATAACCTTTTTATAGAAAAAATAAAACCAAATGGTTAAAAGGTTGTTAGGTTGATAGATAACAATAAAAACTATGAAAAAAATAATCTTAAGTCTTGCTTTTGCGGGTTCTCTTATGATAGCCACATCAGCATGCAATTCGTCAAAAAATATGGCTGGTTCTTCAGACAGTACGAAGACGGATTCGACCACTACAGCGCCAATGGACACAACTTCTAAAAAAGTGCCAGATACGACAAAAACACCACCTGACACCACAAAGAAGAATCCTATGTAGGATATTAAAAGCCACTCAGACACAGAGTGGCTTTTATTTTTAAAAATCTATTTTAAATATTTGTGTTATTGCGTACTTTCATCGTTTAAACCAAATACTTAAATGGATCATCAAGCAAAAACCAACAGCCGTAATGTAATTTTCTTAGTCATTGTTGCTGCCCTAGGCTATTTCGTTGATATTTACGACCTTGTTTTATTCTCTGTAGTTCGTCTAAAAAGCTTTACTGATATAGGTGTTTCTGCCGAACACATGCGCACCGAAGGGGAGTATGTAATTAATATGCAGATGTTTGGGCTGTTACTTGGTGGATTACTCTGGGGTATTATCGGCGATAAATTTGGCCGTATCAAGGTGTTGTTCGGTTCTATCTTAATGTATTCTTTGGCCAATATAGCCAACGGCTTTGCATCTGATGTGCATACCTATGCCATTATCAGGTTTATAGCGGGCATTGGCCTGGCAGGAGAACTTGGAGCCGGAATTACTTTGGTTACTGAAACCATGGACAAGGAAAAACGCGGATATGGAACCATGGTTGTGGCCGGAATCGGGTTGTTAGGCGCAGCTGCAGCAGCCACCATCGGAAAACATTTTAGGTGGGAAACCGCTTATTTTGTAGGTGGGGGAATGGGGCTATTATTGCTGCTTTTACGGGTGGGTACATTCGAATCGGGAATGTTCAAACATGCAGAACAAAACTCAGAGGTTTCGAAAGGCAATTTTTTTATGCTTTTTTCTAACCGTAAGCGGTTTTTAAAATACCTTGCCTGTATCTGCTTAGGGCTTCCTCTCTGGTTTATAGTAGGTATTTTGGTTACCCAATCGCCAGAGATCGGAAAGGCACTTGGTGCGAAAGAAATGCTTAACGCCGGCACCGGCATTATGTATACCTACTTTGGCATAGCCATTGGCGATGTGGTTTGTGGGGTTTTAGCACAAGTTTTAAGATCGCGTAAGAAAACAGTGCTTATTTTTCAAAGCTTATCCGTAATTACGGTACTTGTTTATTTAAATAGTAAAGGTTTAACAGAAAGTAATTTTATCCTGATCTGCCTGTTTATGGGCTTTGCTGTTGGCTATTGGGCAACATTTGTAACCATTGCAGCCGAACAGTTCGGTACTAATATCCGTTCAACAGTAACCACTACTGCACCAAATTTTGTACGTGGTGCTTTGATTCCCATCACCGTGGTATTCGAATTTTTTGTTCACCGTTACGATATAGTATCAGCTGGTTTTATTGTAATGGGAATTGTAACGGTAATCGCCATGATTTCGGTAGCTTCGTTGAAAGAAAGCTTTAATAAAGATCTTAATTATTTAGAAAATTAAAGTTTGATTAGTTTCCGAACTAACATCAATGTCAATAAAATGTACTATATCAATATAAATCAACTTTGCTGTTCGAATAGCCTTAAATTTGTATGGAAATAGAGAAAGCCATCATGTTTAAAGAAGAAGTAGCAGAGCGGTATAAACAGATTCAGGATGAAATCTGTCGCGGATTGGAAATTGCCGATGGCAAAGGAAAATTTGAAGAGGAACTCTGGGAAAGAAACGGTGGGGGAGGCGGCCGTACGCGGATTATGCAGAAGGGCAACATTATTGAAAAGGGCGGAGTAAATTTTTCTGCGGTGCATGGTAAATTACCTGAAGCAGTAAAAAAAGCTTTTAACGTAACCGAAGATGATTTTTTTGCTACAGGAGTTTCTATCGTAATCCATCCAAACCATCCTTTAGTTCCGATTATCCACATGAATATCAGGTATTTTGAATTAAACGAGGAAACCCGCTGGTTTGGTGGCGGCATCGATTTAACCCCGCATTATGTGTTTGAAAATGATGCCCGCTTTTTTCATCATAAATTAAAACATGCCTGCGACGATTTCAGTGCTGATTTTTACCCGAAATTTAAAGTCCATGCCGACGATTATTTCTTTATTAAACACCGTGAAGAAACCCGTGGAATTGGTGGTATTTTTTATGACCGCTTAAAACCTGAAAATACCAATTTATCGTGGCAGCAGATTTTGGATTTCTCCATCAATGTGGGCGAAACATTTTTACCGATTTACACTGAATTAATCGATCGTAACCGCGATAAAGAATATACTGAAGCACATAAAGAATGGCAATATCAGCGCCGTAGCCGTTACGTAGAATTTAACCTGGTTTACGATTCGGGAACAAAATTCGGATTGGAAACCAATGGCCGGATCGAATCTATTTTAATGAGTTTGCCTCCACAAGCGAACTGGGGTTATAATGTTCAGCCTGCGCCGGGTTCAGAAGAATACAAAACAGTACAATTGCTTAAAAAAGGAATTAACTGGGTTTAGGTTGATGATATTGTTATCCTGACCTGTGTAGCAGCGGAAAGATATAATTAATTTATTTCTGGGTCTTTATCACAATATAGATGCTGAAACAAGCTCAGCATGTAAAATTTGGTTTTAAAACAAAGTCAGCGGTGCTGATACCTCATGAAAACCAGCTTTCAGTTTTCCGATCCTAAAATCGTTTACAATGTTGTGCGCCATACGTGTGGGTTCGGGTATGCGGTAATTTCCCGTGCATTTTTTTATTACGGTGAGACTTTGATCAGCGGTAATAAGATAGCCTGCAGATACAAAAACGGGAGCGGAATTGATTTTTGTACGTAAAGCATAGCCCAGGATTTCGCCATGACTGCTGATTTCTGTGGTGCTTAATTTACTGTTTTCGGGAATATGGTTTTCTCCATATAAAAGGCTTTTGGCGCATCCAATGGTCGGCTGGTTGGCCAGGATGCCAAAATGTGAGGCAACGCCCATGCGACGAGGATGCAAAATTCCGTTGCCATCTAATACGACTACGTCTGGTTTCGCAATTATCAATTCCCAGACTTTTAATAAGGCCGGCACTTCTTTAAAGCCCAAAAAGCCAGGTTTATACGGAAAATTGGTTTCATAGGTTTCGAGTGCAAAAGATTTCAGGGTCATATCAGGATAACTTAATATCACAATTCCAGCATACATCGTTGAACTGTTTTTGTTAAATGAGATATCTGCACCTGCAATCGTTTCGATTTTTTCGACCGGTTGAAACTTTAATTGCCGGGCGAGCTGGATCTGGTAAGCAGTAGCCTCTTCGAAACTGAAATGATCGTACATGGTTTTAGTACAGGTAGGGCTGTAAATTGTTTTACTGCGGCTAAAATATATTAGTTCTGAAGTTCTTTTAAGCGCAACTTAATTTCCGTTGAAGCAGGATCCAGTTCACCCGCCTTTTTATATGCCGCAATTGCCTTTTGCTTTTCTCCTTTAGTTACATATGCCGCAGCCAGCGCCATGAAGGCTTTCGAAGAGGACGGGTAATTAACGGTATTCATTTCCAGCAGATCAATGCCATTTTTTAAGGTTACCGGAGATTTTATGAGCCATTGTGCCCAACCGTTAAAATACGATTCGTCTGGTAAGATCGGATAACCAAACTTTTGGGATAATGCTTTATAATGGTTCGTGATAATCTCAGAATTTATCTTTTCGTCATTTATTGGCGGAAGTTCCCATTGGCGATAAACGAACCGGAGCCCGTCATAATAGGAAATTATGGGAACAGCCATGTGACTTTCGTTGGGGTAGCCCGTATATTTAAAATCTAATCCTTTGATATTCTGCTTTTTGAGCAAGGAATCAAACTTTAGTACACATCGGTATGAAACTGCGAATCAGATGAGGCGCCTTCGTTGCCATCACTAAAAAAAAGCGTTTTTGGTAAAACAGGGATAGTTTTCAGTTTTTTATCGGCGAGCTTAAGCAGGAATTTCTGATCCCACCAAAATGAAGGGCTCGCTGCAATATACGCATTGAACATATCCGGGTGATTAATCAGGCAATTGATAACGGTAAGAGCTCCAAAAGAATGTCCGGCAAAAATGCTATAAGGAAGCGTTTTGTAATTCGAATTAACAAATCATAAAAAAAGATCACAAATCAGATCCGTAAGGAACCAGTTTAAGAAGTAAAGATACCACTAAATAATATAAATGTTACTTGTCTTATAATTAATATTATGTTAAGTTGTATTTTCCACCACATCCCTATTTAGGTAAATTTCAATATAAATTTAGAGTTCCTGAATTTAGAGTTCCTGAAGTTTACGGTTAAGCTCCTGAACTTTGTCGGTAAGTTTCTTTTTGGTATAGATATCGATCAGCAGCTGTACGGTTTTTTTATCGTTTGGGTTAATTTCATTTGCACGCTGCAAGGCAAATTGAGCATGGTTAATTAATCCATTATATTTAGCAGCTTTATCAGCTTCGTTTTTATTCAGCGTTTCATTTGCGGTATTGATATAAGCCAGACTCAGTTGATACAATGCATCGAAATAATTTTGATCTGTATCTAAAGCTTTGTTGTAAGCCAATATGGCTGTAGCATTATTTCCGCCAACCTGTTGCAGATAGCCGTAAAGAAAATACAATAGTTTATTTCCCTTTTCTACTTTTAAATTATTTTCAATGAGTCCCTGGGCTTTACTGTAATTCTCCGTATCAAGTAAAAGATTAACGTAATCGTTAGTTAAAAACCGGTTAAACGGATTAAGCACAAGTCCTTCTTCTAAAGTTTTAATAGCAGTTTCATTTTCCGATTTCACCACATACATCTGTGCCATTTTCTGAAAAACAGATGGATTTTTGATCCCGTTTTCCTTTGCACGTTTAAAATAGGTTAAAGATTCGTCGTAAGATTGGATATTTAGCGCACAAATTGCTGTATTCAAGGCTAATGTAGTATCAGCCGGGAAATTGTCGGATACCTCTTTCAGATCTGCAAAGGCTTCTTTAAACTCGTTATTGAAGAATGCTTCGTTACCTTTCTCCTGCTTTTTGATCAGAATGTTATGGGTCGATGCCTTGATCATTCCACCATTGTCATTATAACGGTCTAAAGATTTTGCTTTTTCTACTGCCTCTATTGCACTATCATAAAATTTATTGGAATTATTAGGATCGGTATCAATTAATGATGCAAATGAAGTGAGATATGATTTTATCGACCAGGTTTCTGTCCAGTTTTTGGTCTTATTGTCTTTTTCTGCTGATTCTATCGATTTTAAACCTTCATTAATAATCGATAACTGTTTTTTCTCATCCTCTTTATTGGCTATTGAGGCCTGCAGTTTACCAACAGCGTTCCTGGCAATCAGGATCTGACTTTTTTGAGCTGCAGCGTTAAAAGAGATGAAAATTAAAGCGGTTAAAGCTATTTTAAGGCAGTTTTGCATATGTTAATGTAATGTGTAGGTAACCGTAATTAAACCATAAAAATAAACATAAAAAAAAGAGCCCCGAAATTTCAGGGCTCTTTTTTTGTACCGGCAGATCATTATTGTTTAGGCAGAGCGTCTAAACGTTTCTTTATCTCGTCGTAATTTTTAGTATCGTTCCTAAAAGCATAAATTGTTTTCAGGGTTTCCAATGCGCCTTGATTTTTAGCATCAATCTCTAAAGCCTTTTTATAAAAAGGAAGCGATTTGTCTAATAAAGCATTCATTTTACCCGTTACTTCGTTAAATTCTTTCACTTTTTTCTGGTCGATTTTATTTCTGTCGGCCTGTAATTTTAAAGCCTGACTGAAATAGATATTACCCAGTAAAACCTGATAATTAGCATTGTTTGGCTCTTTTGTTGCCAGTGCTGTTAACATTTGCTCAGATTTTGCGGCATCACCCCTATCGATATAAATCTGTGTTTCAGTTTTGATCCAATCGGTATTATCAGGGAATTTTGCTGTAGCTTCTTTAATTATCGCTAATGCTGCAGTGGTATCTTTTTGTTTGCTTAAAACAGCATTGATAATTTCTGAATATAAATCTTTAGACTGTGGCGAGTTTAAAGAAATTACTTTTTTAAATTGGGTAATCATATCCGGATAATTTTCGATATTCCTTGCTGCAATACCTGCATTTAAGTACATAGAAGTATCCTGAGGATTAATTACGGTAGCAGCTACAAATTTTTCGTAAGCTGTTTTATAATCTTTCTTATTGTAAGCGATTATACCACCATTTCTAACGGCATTGCTGATATTGGTTTCAGCCAGATTGATGTTGTCTTTTTCATTTCCTTTAGTATCCAGTTTTTTAGCTTCGACAACCGCATCCTGGGCAAT
The DNA here is from genome assembly GCA_017745075.1 of Sphingobacteriaceae bacterium. GTDB lineage: Bacteria > Bacteroidota > Bacteroidia > Sphingobacteriales > Sphingobacteriaceae > Pedobacter. The sequence goes on from JAGIAD010000028.1 coordinate 54,938, forward strand.
TTTCAAATTGGCATCGGCGTTTGCAGTGCTGGTTGAATCTAAAATCGCTATAGAAGAAGCGAATAGCGCACGATACGACCAAGCTTCGGGCATTACTTTAGATTTCTCATCAGCAATGGCTTTATCGGTATGAGCCAGCCCTTTAGCCAATGATTCCAGTTTTTTTGCCAGAGGTGTTGATGCACTTGAAGAAGTTAGCTGGAATAATCCCCAATCGTTCTTTGCAGCGGTTACTTCACTTTTCTGAGCAAAAGCAGCACTTACCGCACCTGCTAGAAATATACTTAGAAATACTCTTTTCATAATTTTTATTCTAATCTTAATTTTAGTTAATTTTCCTCTTCGGTTTCGTTATCTGCGTCGTCTTCCTCTTCAGTATCATCTGCTTCAGGAGTTGTATCAGACTCTAATTCTTCACCATCAACCACTACACTATCTAAATCAACTGTTTCTTCCTCATCCTCTTCGTGGTCGATTTTGGTCACCGATGCAATTTCATCATCACCTTTTAACGAGATCAGACGTACACCCTGAGTGGCACGTCCCATCACCCTTAAAGCTGATACCGGAATCCTGATCACAATACCCGAACGGTTAATGATCATCAGGTCTTCACTATCAGTAACGTCTTTAATAGATACTAATTGTCCCGTTTTCTCGGTAACATTAATGGTTTTCACCCCTTTTCCACCACGGTTGGTTACACGGTAATCTTCAATATCGGTCCGTTTTCCGTAACCTTTTTCTGATACCACCAGCACAGTAACTTCAGGATTGTTAACAGCAATCATGCCAACAACTTCATCCTGGTCGTGAGCAAGCCTCACGCCGCGTACACCTGTAGCGGTTCTACCCATCGGACGCACGGTTTTTTCATTGAAACGGATGGCTCTTCCAGAGCGTAAAGCCATTACAATTTCGCTTTCGCCATTGGTTAAACAAGCTTCCAGTAAAATATCGCCCTCGTTAATGTTGATGGCATTGATACCATTTACACGCGGACGTGAGTAAGCCTCAAGAGAAGTTTTCTTAATGGTACCTTTTTTAGTACACATAATGATGAAATTGTTCTCCAGGTATTCCTGATCTTTAAGGTTTTTAACCTTGATGTAGGCTTTGATTTTTTCTTCTTTCGGGATATTGATGATGTTCTGGATAGCCCTTCCCTTGCTGGTACGCGAACCTTCAGGAATTTCGTATACCCTTAACCAGAAACACCTTCCGGCTTCGGTAAAGAACAACATGTAATTGTGGTTAGTGGCCACCAGCATGTGCTCGATAAAATCTTCATTCCTTGAGGTACTGCCCTTTGATCCTTTTCCGCCCCTTCCCTGCGCTTTAAATTCGCTTGCAGGTGTACGTTTAACGTAACCTTCATGAGAAATGGTGATGACAACTTCTTCATCATCGATAAAATCTTCCATACTCATGTCTTCGGCAGAATGAACAATTGTGGTTTTACGTTCATCTCCGAATTTCTGTTTCACTTCTTCAAGCTCATCTTTGATGATTTTCATACGTAAACTTTCATCTGCAAGAACAGATTTCAAATATTCGATGGTTTTCATCAATTCTGCATATTCTTCTTTGATTTTATCGCGCTCCAGTCCTGTTAAACGACGTAAAGTCATATCGAGGATGGCACGTGCCTGAAGATCGCTCAGTCCGAATTTTTCCATCAAACCCAGACGTGCATCCTCAGGGGTTTGCGAAGCACGGATTAATTTAATTACTTCATCTAAATGATCTAGCGCAATTAAATAACCTTCTAAAATATGTGCACGTTTTTCCGCTTCAGCCAGCTCATATTTGGTACGGCGAACGATAACATCATGACGGTGATCTACAAAATGTGCGATCAGGTCTTTAAGGTTCAGCATCTGTGGACGCCCTTTTACCAATGCAATGTTGTTTACACTAAAAGATGTTTGTAGCGCAGTATACTTATATAAGTTGTTTAATACGATAGAGGCATTGGCATCGCGCTTAATTTCGTACACGATACGGATACCATCTTTGTTCGATTCGTCTTTAATGTTGGCAATACCTTCCAGTTTTTTCTCGCCTACCAATTCGGCAGTACGCTCAATCATCTGGGCTTTATTTACCTGGTAAGGAATTTCGGTTACGATAATTACCTCGCGGTCTTTAACACTTTCGATTTCGGCTTTTGCACGCATTACAATACGGCCACGACCGGTTTCGAAAGCTTCTTTAACACCGGTATAACCATAAATGATACCACCTGTAGGGAAATCTGGAGCTTTTACAAACTTCATCAGTTCTTCTACTGTAATTTCACGGTTATCGATGTAGTTGACAACACCATCAATTACTTCAGTTAAATTGTGTGGCGCCATGTTGGTGGCCATGCCTACCGCAATACCACTCGATCCGTTAACCAGGAGGTTAGGGATTTTTGAAGGTAAAACAGTTGGTTCCTGCTCGGTATCGTCAAAGTTTAACTGAAAATCAACAGTATCTTTGTTGATATCTGCAACCATTTCTTCGGCAAGCTTACTGAAACGTGCTTCGGTATAACGCATTGCAGCAGGCGAATCGCCATCAATGTGACCAAAGTTTCCCTGGCCATCTACCATTGGGTAACGCAAACTCCAGTCTTGCGCCATACGTACCATGGTGAAATATACAGATGCATCGCCATGCGGGTGGTATTTACCCAGTACCTCACCCACAATACGGGCTGATTTTTTATAAGGTTTACCACTGGTTACGCCTAAGCCCAGCATGCCGTAGAGCACACGGCGGTGTACTGGTTTTAATCCATCGCGTACGTCAGGCAAAGCCCTCGAAACGATTACCGACATTGAATAATCAATGTAGGCCGATTTCATCTGCTCTTCTATGTTAATTGGAATGATTTTGTCGTTCTGTTGATTCTCTAAATCTTCTGCCATAAATTATTATTCTCGTTGCTTAAAACGATATTAAAAAAGGTGTTACTATAACCTTGCGAATTTAACAAAATTATGCCGAATTAAGGCATTGTGGAAAAGTTTTGACCTTTGCTATAGGTTTTTTATCTCCGGGGTGATTTTAATTTACTGAGGGCCAGTTTAAGAGTTTTTAATTTAAGCCCATAAGGTTTCAAAAACCTGGTAGGTTTGTAGAGAACTAAAATTGAGTTTGTAACTTAATTCTAATACTTTTGCGTTTCAACCCAAAGATAATGGCAAACGAGAAAAAATCTGCAATGAGTTTTATTATGGTTACCCTCCTGATCGATTTTACAGGCTTTGGGATCATTATTCCGGTTTTACCAAAACTTATCCAGAATTTTACCGGTGGTGGTTTTGGACTTGCAGCCGAATATGGTGGCTGGCTTACCCTATCCTATGCAACGGTACAGTTTATATTTTCGCCTATTATTGGCGCCATGAGCGATCGTTATGGTCGCCGGCCGGTATTATTAAGTTCACTTTTCGGCCTGGGTATCGATTACATTTTTCTGGCTTTTGCACCTTCTATAATCTGGTTATTTGTTGGACGTATTATTGCCGGCATTACCGGCGCAAGTTTTACTACTGCCCAGGCTTATATTGCCGATATTTCAGCACCAGAAAAGCGGGCGCAGAACTTTGGCCTGGTAGGTGCTGCTTTTGGCGTAGGATTTATTTTGGGGCCGGTACTGGGCGGTGCTTTCAGCCATTTTGGTACACGTGTACCTTTTATGGTAGCTGCTGGCTTATCGTTAATTAACTGGCTGTACGGTTATTTCATTTTACCAGAATCTTTACCGGTAGAAAAACGCAGGGCCTTTGATTGGAAAAGGGCAAACCCTATCGGCTCATTAAGGAGTATAGGCAAATACCCGGCACTAATGGGCTTAATGGCTACCTTATTCTTATTGTACTTTGCCAGTCATTCTGTACAAAGTAACTGGACTTTTTATACCATGGAAAAATTTAACTGGGATGCATCGTGGGTAGGTTATTCATTGGGTTTTGTAGGTCTGGTTATCGGCGTTGTGCAAGGTGGATTGATCCGGATTATTTTACCTAAGACCGGGGAAAAGAACGCGGTATATTTTGGTTTAATGCTATATATAATTGGTTTTGTGGCTTTCGCTTTTGCAACAAAGGGCTGGATGATGTTTGCCTTTATGCTTCCTTATGGATTGGCTGGAATCGGCGGACCGGCCATGCAGGGATTAATTTCGAACCAGATCCCGGCTAATGCACAGGGCGAAATGCAGGGCGTTTTAACTGGTTTGCAGAGTTTGGCTGCAATATTTGCCCCTTGGGTTATGACCCATATTTTCGCTTATTTTATTGAAGGTAAAGCGCCCGTTTATTTTCCAGGTGCTCCGTTTATATTGAGTGCGGTTTTAACGTTGATCGGTTTGTTTATCGCCCTCAGATCGTTGAAGAAATACCACTAGCACACTTATTTTTATTTCCCCGCAGATTTAAGAAGATTAGCCCAGAATAAAATGTGTTCAATCTGCGTTTTCTGTGCAATCAGCGGGAAGCAAAATAAGATTAGCGCATAGCACTTTGCCCACAGATTTAAGAAGATTAACGCAGAATAAAATGTGTTCAATCTGCGTTTTCTGTGCAATCAGCGGGAAGTAAAATTAGATTAGCGCTTAATAGTTTGCCCACAGATTTAAGAAGATTAGCGCAGATTAAAAAAGCTTTCAATCTGCGCTCTCTGCGAAATCAGCGGGAGGGAAAAAGATTAGTGCTTAGTTTTATTACCTGCAGATTAAAAAAAGCATTCAAAATCTACGTTTTCTACGGGAACCTAAACAAGGATTAACTTTATAACAACTCGTTCGCCAGGTTGGCCAACTCACTCCGCTCCCCTTTATGTAAGGTGATATGTGCATATAACGGATGATTTTTCGCATTTTCTATCAAATATGATAAACCATTACTTTCTGAATCGAGGTAAGGTGTGTCGATCTGATAGATATCACCTGTAAAGATAATTTTAGTGTGCTCCCCTGCCCTCGAAATGATGGTTTTCACTTCGTGTGGGGTTAAATTCTGCGCTTCGTCTATAATAAAGAAAATTTTGGTTAAGGTTCTGCCACGGATAAATGCCAAAGGTGCGATGGCAATTTTCTCGGTGTTAATCAGTTCATCGATTTTATCTGACATCTTATCATCACCAATGAATTGCTCTTTAATGAACCGAAGGTTATCCCAGATAGGTGCCATAAAAGGGTCTGTTTTCGATTTGGCATCGCCTGGTAAAAAACCAATATCCTTATTGCTTAACGAAACAATTGGCCGGGTAACATAAATCTGCCTGAAGTTTTTGCGTTGCTCTAAAGCGCTTGCCAAAGCCAGTAAAGTTTTGCCCGTGCCGGCATTGCCCTGAATACTTACCAGTTTAATGTTGGGATCGAGCAGCGCATGTATGGCAAAAGCCTGTTCAATATTTTTAGGCTTGATTTTAAAAACAGGGTTGGTAGAAACTGCCGAAATGGTTTTTAAGCTGTTATTATAAAACACACTGGCACTTTTCCGTTTGTTTTTTAAAATGTAAAAATGGTTGGCATTTTTTGCCGGCAATCCGATATCATTCGCTGCTAAAAAGGGCTGTTGTTTCACCGCTTCAATAATTTCAGGTGAAAAATCGTTTAGTTCGGTTTTACCGGCGTAGAGCTCATCTACATTTTTAATTTTACCGGTTTCGTAATCCTCTGCATTAAGTGAGAGGGCTTTGGCTTTTAACCTTAAACAGATATCTTTTGAAACAAGCACCACGTGCTTATCGGGATATTCGGCTTTTAAACTTAAAGCAGCATTTAAAATTTTATGGTCTATTTTACCTTTCCCGTAAACTTCTTCGGCATTTACAGCCAGCTGATTTTCGTTCAGTATTACCTTAAATTTACCCGAATTGGCTTTTTTCAGTGGTGTCCAGTCGCTAATCAGCTTCTGCCGGGCCGTTTCATCAATTAAACGGATAAAACTCCTGGCCTCAAAATTACGGGTATCGTTGCCGCTTTTAAAATTGTCGAGTTCTTCGAGTACCTGGATCGGAATGGCTACATCATGCTCATGAAAATTGTTGATGGCATCATGATCGTACAGGATTACAGAGGTGTCTAAAACGAATATCTTTTTTGACGGATTGGAAATTAATTTACCTTTTTTGGCCATTTGGTAAATTTAATATTTTAGTGATAAAATAAAGCAAATTCATCAAATGATCTTTATTATTTAACCACGGCTAAAAGATAGATACAGCAAACAGATTTTGATTTGTGGTTAAAGTTAGCATGAGGCCTGGGGACAAAATAAAAACGGGGACTTCTTCTTTCGATTCGTTCCCCGTTTTAACTCTAAAAACAACCGTAGTCGTATTTTAAAGCATCAAATCTCTGTTACTTTGATCTTTCCGTTTTCGTTAGGTTTTGCAACTTTTACGATTCGTGAAAATTTATTTCCAACTCGTCCATCCGTAAACTTCTAAGTTTTCCATAAGCTCTGTCTGGGCCTTTTCGATCTTCTTATCTTCCAACCTTGCGGTGTTAATGTATATTCCTAATCGGTTTAACCCTTTCAGAAATTAATCGTTTTCCCTGTAAACACTCCGAAACAATTTCCCTTTCGGTTCTTTATCTCTTTTGGATTGTTCTATCAGAATTCAAAGTACTTCGTATTTGATATAATCTAATTTAGAACGAAAAGCTTCATTTGTCAAGTTAAAAATGTATGTTTTTATAAACAAAGTTATTCACTTAAAATGATTGGTTATCAACATTTTATATTTTTAGAATGCACGTTCCTGTAGTCTGTGAGCATTTTGCTCAAGGTTATTAACAATTGGTCAAGGCCTACTTATAAACAATCGTTATTGTTTTGTTAGTCAGCTTCTTATCGATTTTCTGCCTGAAAAATTAAAAAAAGCAAAAAAACTTAATTTTAATCGCAACAAAAAAAACGCTATTATGTTATTTTTGTAACATGCAGATCAGGCAACCCATTAGAAATATACAGGACTTTTTATTGAGTACTTATTTTGCCGATGGTCTCCGTATTACTATTGGCGTACTGCTCCCCTCTTTAATTTTTGCCCAGTTCGGAATGTTAAAGTACGGGATGACCTTGTCGCTCGGTGCTTTATGCGTAAGTGTGGTAGATACTCCGGGGCCAATGGTACACCGCAGAAATGCGATGCTGATCACCACTGCTTTAATTTTTATCTTTTCCATTATTACAGGCTTGACCAATAAAAACCATTTTTTCATTGGATTTTTATTGGCCGTTTCGAGTTTTGTTTTTTCGATGTTTTATATCTACGGGGTCAGGGCGGCATCTGTGGGTACGGCTGTACTGTTAATCATGGTATTGAGTATTGATGACATCAGGCCATGGCACGAGGTATTGTTATCTGCTTTTATGGTACTTATGGGCAGCCTCTGGTATACCGGTTTGAGTTACTTTGTTTACCGATTACGCCCTTTTCGCCTTGTACAGCAATCATTAAGTGACTCTATTATTGAGGTTGCAGAGTTTTTGCGCGAGAAAGCCAAATTTTATCACCAGAACAATAACTACGATAAAACCTATTCTGAACTGTTGCAGCTTCAGGTTTCGGTTCATGAAAAACAGGATGCTGTACGCGAATTACTTTTCAGGACACGTGAAATTGTAAGGGATTCGACACCAGAGGGGCGTTTTCTCCTGCTCGTTTTTGTAGATATGGTTGATCTTTTCGAGCAGGTAATGTCTACCTATTATAACTATCAGCAGCTGCACGATCAGTTTGATAAAGCAGGGATCTTGTCTGACTATGAAATGGCTATTAAACGGATTTCTTATGCACTGGATGATATAGCCTTTGCTTTAAAAAGCGGTAGAACACCTGTTCTCTCGAAGCGTTTGCTGATCGAAATTGAACGTTTGAAGATCAAAATCAATAGCCTCGAGAAAAATAACGAAAACCAGGAATACAACACCCTGGGTATTATTGCACTGAAGAACATTGAGGTTAATATAGAAAATATACTTGCCAGGGTAAAAACCATTTTCAGTTATTTTAAGGTAAGGAACAGTAAGGAAATCCGACAGGCTGAAGTAGATACCGAGAAATTTATCACCAGGCAGAATTTCGATTTTAAACTGTTTACCGAAAATTTAACCTACAGCTCGTCAACTTTCAGGCATTCGTTAAGGGTTACTGTTGTAATGCTTTTGGGTTTTGTGGTGTCGCAGCTCCTCAATTTTTCGCATAGTTACTGGATCCTGCTTACCATCCTGGTGATCTCAAAACCAGGTTTTAGTTTAACCAAAGAACGTAATTATCAACGTTTGATAGGTACTACCATTGGCGCTTTTATTGGTATGGGAGTAGTAACGTATGTAGACGATAAAAATACATTGTTTATAATCCTGTTGATCTGTATGATCGGTTGTTATAGTTTCCAGCGGAAAAACTATGTAGTAAGTGTACTTTTCATGACGCCCTATATCCTGATCCTTTTTGATTTTTTGGGCATGGGATCTATCGCTTTGGCCAGGGAAAGGATTTATGATACCTTTATTGGTTCAGGCATTGCTTTGCTGGCCAGTTACTCGCTATTTCCAACCTGGGAGCATGAAAAGCTTAAAGAGGCTATGCTCGATACCCTAAGAGCAAATAAGGCTTACTACGAACAGGTAACTAAATTATATTTCGAAAAAAACTATAACCGCACCGAATACAAGCTTGCCCGGAAAGAGGTTTATGTAAGTACCGCAAATCTGGCTTCTTTATTTCAGAGGATGTTCTCTGAACCCAAAAGCAAACAGTTGTTTATTAAAGAAGTACACCAGTTTACCACACTGAACCATTTATTATCTTCATATGTTGCAACGCTTTCTCTCTATAATAAGGAACATCAATTTATCTTCGAAAGCTTCGACAGTTTAAAACCGATGGCCAATAACACCCATTATTTGCTGGATACGTCTATTGATAATTTGGAGCAGGGAGCCGGCATAATTGATAATGTGCCATTAATCAGGTTAAATGATAGCGGTTTAACAGCGAAAAAAGGTGAAGATTTGGTTCCCGAACAGTTCGACCTTATCCAAAAGGTAGCCTACGATATTTACAAGCTATCCGTAAAAATTAAGATTTAGTTTAAAATTTCAGCCTGTAGCACCTGCATCTACCGTTTAACAGAACAAATATCATATTAAAACAAAGGCCGGTGTAAATTGTTAAATAGTGATATTAGAAAATTATGGAAAAGCTATATACTGCTGAAGTTACAGCTACTGGAGGAAGAGACGGACATATTAAATCGAGCGATGGAATTTTAGATTTTGATTTAAGAAAGCCAAAAGAGCTTGGCGGACAAGGAGGTGCCACCAATCCTGAAGAATTATTTGCTGCTGCATGGGGACCATGTTATTTAGGGGCCTTAGGTAGTGTGGCAGAGCGCGAAGGTGTTGATATTAGTGAAGCAAATGTGAAAGTGCTGGTTTCATTTAATAAAGATGGTAATGCCTTTGTTCTCTCTGCAGATCTTGATGTACACATTCCGGGCATTTCGCGTGAGGAAGCACAGCTTCTGGCCGATAAGGCGCACAGGGCATGCCCATATTCTAAAGCAACAAGAGGAAATATTGAAACAAGGGTGACTGCAGTATAAACAGGTTGGTTATTTCCTTATTGATGTGAGGTCAGATGTTACCATCTGACTCTAAAATAGATGATAAAACAGGACTTTATTTAGTGTCAGTTGGAAACAACTCACACCACGAATAAAAAGAAAGAATGACAAATAAAAAATCCCGGCTTAACCGGGATTTTTTATTTATTATGCGGGCACACTAAAATTATACGCCCGGTTAAACAGCTTCTTCTTTAATCCTTGTGTTTTCAGGGCGGCCATTTTTGAAAGCATCGCGGGTTTTTAAACCCAATAGTTCAAACATGGCCATATCATCTACAAATGCAGGATTTGGTGTAGTTAATAATTTATCGCCGGCAAAAATAGAACTTGCGCCAGCCATAAAGCAAAATGCCTGTTCTAAAGTACTCATCTCATTTCTACCGGCTGACAAGCGTACCACTGAGTTTGGCATTACAATACGTGCTGTGGCGATCATTCTTACCATATCCCAGATCGGAACGCGGGGCTGGTTTTCTAAAGGTGTACCTTTTACCGGAACCAAAGCATTAACCGGAACCGATTCAGGATGTTTCTCCATGTTCGATAAGGTCTGTAACATCGACACGCGGTCTTCTACAGTTTCGCCTAAACCGATAATACCACCGCTGCAAACTGTTAATTTTGCCTTACGGACATTTTTAATCGTATTTAAACGGTCATCGTAGGTTCTGGTCGAAATAATACGTTTGTAATCATCTTCAGAAGTATCGATGTTATGATTATATGCATATAAGCCGGCATCAGCCAAACGTTGTGCCTGATTTTCAGTAAGCATACCTAAAGTACAGCAAACTTCCATATCCATATCATTAACAGCTTTAACCATTTCAATCACACGATCAAAATCGCGGTTATCGCGTACTTCGCGCCAGGCGGCACCCATGCACAAACGTGATGCACCACCTTCTTTAGCCTTAACAGCAGCACTAACTACCTGGCTAACCTGCATTAAAGGCTGTACTTCTAAATCGGTATGGTAACGGGCAGCTTGCGGGCAATAAGAACAATCTTCGGCACAACCTCCGGTTTTTATAGAGATCAATGAACTAACCTGAACTTCATTATAATCTTTATTTTCCCTGTGGATAGTAGCTGCTTCATAAACCAGATCCAAAAACGGTCTGTTATAAATTTCGTATATTTCTTCTTTTGTCCAATCGTGTCTAGTTTTTTGCATGTGGATCAGATTTAATTTTATTCGTCTTTTTAATTTGCAGGCAGCCCATTCAGTTTTTCGGAAAAGCTTCCGAACTCCTCAAATCAAGCTGCTCCTGATTATAGTAAAAGTTTACTGGCCAAACCTAAAATCAATAGGAAACCAAAAACGTCGGTAAAAGTAGTAATAATTATAGATGATGCAATGGCAGGATCGATACCTACCCTTTTTAAAATAAGCGGAATACCAGCCCCTGTAATGCCAGCAATAATCAGATTACCCGTCATAGCCAGGAAGATAACCAGGCCAAGCATTGGATTTCCGTCAAAAAAGAAAGCAAAAATAAATACGATTAATCCATTCGCAGCACCGTTGATTAAACCTACGGTAAACTCTTTTAAAACTGTTCTGTAAGCTTGTTTATCCGTTAAATCGTAAAGTGAGATACGCCTTACCGTTACTGCAAGTGCCTGGGTGGCTGCATTTCCACCCATTCCTGCTATAATAGTCATATAAGCAGCTAAAGAAGGAATCAATTTAATGGTTGGATCGAAATAACGCACTACCGATGAAGCTAAAAAAGCCGTGCCGAGGTTAATAATCAACCATGGTAAACGCGATTTCACCGCTTCTACCCAGTTACCACTTAATTCCTCATCTTCTGATACCCCTGAAATTTTGAGGATATCCTCAGTGCTTTCTGCCTCGATTACGTCGATCACATCGTCGAAAGTTACCCTTCCCAGTAATTTCTGGTGTTCGTCTATTACCGGGATACTGGTTAAATTATATTGAGAAATCAGGTTGGCTACTTCTTCCTGGTCGGTATCGGGATGAACATAAACAGCATCAATTTTAACCAGTTCGGTTATTTTGGCATTATGTTTTGCCTTAATGATGTCTTTTAACGAAACAATGCCTTTAAAAATTTCCTCGTCATCTACCACATAAATGGTATAAAACTCTTCCATCTCCTCACTTTGGCGGATAATTTCGTCAATTGCATCCTTTTTGGTCAGGTTGATGTTTACACGGATCAACTCCGTATTCATCAAACCACCGGCGGTTTTTTCATCGTAGGTTAAAAGGTTCCTGATTTCTGAGGCATGATCTTCGGTAAGGTCTTCCAGAATTTCTTTCTGCTCGTGATCTTCCAGCTGAGAAATAATATCAGTTGCATCGTCGTAATCCAGCTCCTCAACAATTTCGGTCCGTTTATCGGGGTGAAGCTCAAAGAGTAAATCTTCCGGGTGGGATTCTTCATCCATTTCAGAAATAATCTCTGAAGCGATTTCTGCCGAAAGGAGGTTTATAATATGGCGCTGTTCAGATTTATCCAAACGTTCGAACAGAATTGCGATTTCTGAGGCATGGTATTCCTCTAAAACTACCTTTAAAGTCTCATCACCAGCTAAAATTGCATTTTTAACCTTGAGTACGTCGCTTTTATCTATTTCGAATGACTGCATCTATAACCTAACCAAAACGCTCTGAAGCTATAACTATAAAAATTGAATTAAACCTCCTCAAATTTATTCTAATCTTTTTATTTATCCTATTGAATAGCAATTATTCATTTAAGGTATTTGTAATTAAAATAGGAGTATAAATCCATATTATCTCTAATTACCATTATTTAATTGAATTGTTTTTACAATCTTCTGAATGATAGTGCAGCGGTATTGAACGGTTGCATTGCAGATATTGATACCGGAGCCAAAGGCACTGCAAAGTAACAGAATTAAAAAACATGTAAAATGCCTGATGGAAAACAGTCTTTCTAACAGAAAAACTTAAATTAGGAATCAAATTACCACCCATGAAAAGGATTTTAATTATTGCATTTTCGTTGATCAGCTTATCTGTTATGGCACAAAAAACCGACACTGTTTTTTTAAAGAAATTAATGGAAAGCAAACCTGATCTTTTTGCATCGGTGCTCAATCATCCAGGCTATAATCAAATACAGATACTCTATACCCAGATAAACCGCGATGCCAGGAATAAACCCTCTTTTAAAAGTTTTAGCTATCATTTAGACCCTTATCATTATTTTTATCCTGCTAGTACAGTTAAACTTGCTGCTGTTATTTTTGCCCTCGAGAAGGTAAATGCATTAAAAAGTACCGGTTTAAGTGCTAAAAGTACCATGATTACCGATAGCGCCTATAAAGGACAGACAAAAGTTTTAAAAGATAGCAGTGCTAAAAATGGTTTGCCTTCTGTTGAACAATATGTTAAAAAGGTATTGCTTACCAGCGATAATGATGCCTTTAACCGTTTATTTGAGTTTATTGGTCGCGCAGAAATCAACAAAAAATTAAAAGCAAACGGATTAAACAATAGCCGGATCCTTAACCGTTTGGCTATTGGCGATTCAGGCGAATCAGCCAGGCATACAAACCCTGTTAAATTTTACAATGGCAGTGAATTGGTGTACGATCAACAGGCACAATACGATCCAAAAGATTATGAATTGCAGTTAACCAACCTGGTAATGGGTAAAGGTTACCTGGACAGTGCCGATAAACTGGTGAATAAACCTTTTAGTTTGGCCGGAAAAAATGCCTTTTCCATTAACGATCAGCAGAAACTGATGCAGAAACTGATCTTTCCTGAAATTTTTCCTGCTAATGAACGATTTAAACTGACTGCAGAAGATTACAAACTGATTTATACCTATATGAGCAAATACCCAACGGAGAGTGATTTTCCAAAATATGATCCGAAAGAATTCTGGCCGACCTATGCAAAAATGCTTTATTACGGACGCGAAAAGGTAACGCCAGATCCAAACATCAGGATTTTTAATAAATACGGCGATAGTTATGGTTACATTATAGACAATTCTTACTTCGTTGATTTTAAAAATGGGATTGAATATTTCTTAACGGCTGTTGTTCAGAGTAATGAAGATGGAATTTTTAACGATGATAAATATGAATATGACACCGTTTGTTTCCCTTTTATGAAAAATCTCGGACGAAGTATTTATGATCTGGAACTAAAACGGGTAAAAAAGCATAAGCCAGACCTGAGCAAATTCAAAATTGATTATAATCGTTAAAACCTTTCTCATGTTTAACGGTTTATAGCCTATAAATTGTCTAAAAAACTATACATTAATTAAAAAATAATATATTCGCATTTCAAATAGAAGAATACATCTGTAATGGCTAAACTATTAATAATTGACGATGAGCGTGCGATAAGGAGTACCTTACGCGAAATTCTGGAATACGAAAATTACGATGTGGAAGATATCGATAACGGTATCGATGGCCTCGAAATGATCAAAAAGGGAAATTTTGACCTGGTTCTTTGCGATATCAAGATGAATAAGATGGACGGTATGGAAGTGCTCGAACAGGCACAGATCATCAAACCTGACCTGCCTTTCATTATGATATCCGGACATGGGACGGTTGAAACGGCCATTGAAGCCAGTAAAAAAGGAGCTTTCGATTTCATTTCGAAACCACCTGATTTGAACCGTTTACTAATTACTGTTCGAAATGGTTTAGACCGTGGAACCTTAGTTACCGAAACCAAGGTTTTAAAGCGTAAAGCAAGCAAAACCCGCGAAATTTTAGGCGAATCAGAGAGTATTTCGAAAATTAAGGAAACTATTGAGCGTGTTGCCCCTACTGATGCCCGTGTACTGATTACCGGAGCAAATGGTAGTGGTAAAGAGTTGGTAGCCCGTTGGTTACACGAAAAATCGAACCGTGCAGATAGTTCATTAATTGAAGTGAACTGTGCAGCAATTCCATCTGAACTGATTGAAAGCGAGTTGTTTGGTCACGAAAAAGGTTCATTTACCTCTGCTGTTAAACAGCGTATTGGTAAGTTTGAGCTGGCCAATGGCGGAACTTTGTTCCTTGATGAGATTGGCGACATGAGTTTATCAGCCCAGGCAAAAGTTCTGCGCGCCTTACAGGAACATAAAATTACGCGCGTAGGTGGCGAAAAAGAAATTGAAGTAAACGTGCGTGTTTTAGCGGCAACCAATAAAGATTTGCTAAAAGAAATTGAAGAGGGTAATTTCCGTATGGACTTATACCACAGGTTAAATGTAATCAATATTCATGTTCCTCATTTAACAGAACGTATTGATGATATTCCTGTAATTGCACAGAGTTTTTTAGAAAGTATATGCAGTGATTATGGTATGCCGGTTAAGAAAATAAATGAGGCCGGAATGGCTGCATTACAGGCTTTGCCATGGACAGGTAACGTACGCGAGCTGCATAACATGATCGAACGACTGATCATTCTGAGCGACAAGGTAATTACCGAAAATGATGTACGTGCCTTTGCCAATCCGGGTGGCGGAACAAATATCGGTGCGGCAAACAGTACCCAGATTGCTGCTGCAGGTGGTTCGGCGTTAACTTCTTCTTTTGATTCGTTTAGCAATTTCCAGGATTATAAAGACCATGCTGAACGTGAGTTTATCAAATTCAAACTGGAAAAAAATAATTGGAATGTATCAAAAACTGCTGATGAGATTGATATTCAAAGAAGTCACTTATACAGTAAAATCGAAAAATTCGGCCTAAAAAGAGCAGAATAGCTCTAACAAAGGTTGAAAAGTTATAATGTTGGAATGTTTGAAGGTTCTCCGGAAAACATTCCAATTTTTTTATACATTTCGCGTCATCTCGACTGAAGCGCAGCGGAATGGAGAGATCTGTTAAATAATATATTTAAGGATTTCTTCCTCCAGCTCTTCGATCTAAGAAGATCATATCTGAACAATTGTTAGTGACGAATGTATTGAACTTTACAACATTTCAACTTTCCAACATTAAAACAATCTTAACTCATATAATCGTTCTGCCGCATCAGCAATGCCCTGTACTTATTAAAAATTGCTGTTTTAGAAACGAAACCTAAATATTGGTTCTGTGCCGTCAGCACTGGTAAAATCCATACATTATCCTGTTCCATTTTTGCTAGTACCATTTTCAGGTCATCATTTTCTGTGATGGTATTCGGCGCAGGCTGAACCAGCTGGGAAGCGAGTAAATTATCCTTATTCGGATGATTGATCATTTCATTAAATAGCTCTTCAATATAAATGATGCCTTTAAAATCGCCCAGCTCATCGGTAACGGCACATATATTTTTATGCGACTGCAAAATTTCGTTCATTTTAACCGGAATAAGATCGTTCATCAGTAACTGAGGATAACTTTTTTCGATCAGGTATTTCAGTTTCATCTGGTTTAAAACCGTTGTATCCTTATCCTCATGAGATAATAATTCTCCCTTGTCGGCCAATGCCTTAGTGTAAATGGAGTGTTTTTGCGAACTGCGGTTAATGGCGTAAGAAATTGCGGTGGTAATCATCAAAGGAACCATTAAAATGTATCCACCTGTAATTTCAGCGATCAAAAAAATACCTGTTAAGGGCGCATGCATAATGGAACCTAAGGCAGCGGCCATACCTGCCACAATAAAATTAGAAATGTTTAGCTGTGCTATGCCTGATAGGTTCACTATATAGGCAAATATAAACCCAATTAATCCGCCCATAATTAAACTGGGAGCAAATGTACCACCATTACCTCCTGCACCTAAGGTAACAAGAGTGGCGATAGATTTCATAAAGATAGTCACTATGGTAAACAATACAACCACAGCCGAAACGGAGCTATAGTCGGCAAAAATACTATTGTTGATTACCGTATGATAATCACCTTTTAATAAACCCTTTATTGTAATGTATCCTTCGCCATATAAAGTTGGAAATAGAAATACCAAAGCACCCAGCATTAAACCACCTACTATTACTTTAGTATAAGGGTGTTTGATTTTATAGAATAATCCCTTTACAGCATAATTGGCTTTGGTAAAATAGATGGAAAATAAACCAATAAAACAAGCGAGTATAACATAGTAAAACAAGGCGTTAACCTTCCACCCTTCGGTTACCAAAAAGAAAAGCTGTTGGGTATAAAATAATCTTGCCACCACCGCTGCGGTTGCTGCCGATAACAGAAGCGGAATAAATGCAGGAATGGTAAATTCAGGCAACAGGATTTCGATAGCAAAAACGATCCCCGCTACAGGACTGTTAAACGCACCTGCAATACCGGCAGCCGCACCACAGGCTACAAGCATGGTAACCTCACGGTATGATAACCCCAATACACGGCCAAGATTGGATCCGATTGCAGATCCGCTCGTTACAATTGGTGCCTCCAAACCAGTAGAACCACCAAAACCAACGGTAACCGCTGCGGTTATAATCTGCGAATAAATATTATGTGCTTCTACCCTACTTGATTTTTTTGAAATGGCATAAAGCAAAGGAGTTAAACCTGTTTCGAATTTTGTTTTACGGATAAAATATTTGATGTATAAAACCGTTAAGAAAATGCCGATCATTGGAAATATAAAGTACAGGTAATATTTATACTTCCAGTGCCAGTCTGACTGAAGAAATTCTTCGATATGGTGGGTTAAACTTTTTAAAGCAGCGGCAGCCAATCCAGCTAAAATCCCGACAATTACGGCAAGGATTATTAAGAAATTACGGTTTGATATTTTAGATTTCCGGTACTGGTTAATCTTATCAAGGTAATTTACAAATCTGATGTACATTCTATTGTTTTTTTAATAGAGGGCGATGCCCAAAAGTAACAAAAACAAAGATAGAAGCCAATTTAAAGCCTTCTTTTATGCATCAAACTTATCCAATAGCTTAATTAATGTTGCGAAATCTTTTGGGTATGGTGCATCGATCACAATATCCTGATCGTTGAGTCCTTTAAAAACCAAATGGCGGGCATGTAAAGCAAAACGTTTCATGATAGGCTGTTCATCTTCACCCTTGGTTAATTTATAGCCCCTTTTAATCGAAGAAAGAAAAACCGGTTTACCCTTATACATCTCGTCGCCTACAATAGCAGCTCTTTGCGTGGCGAGGTGAATACGGATCTGGTGCATTCTGCCGGTAATCGGTTTACACTCTACCAAAGTATAGTGTTTATAGTATTTTAAAGAATTGAATATCGTTTCTGCCCGTTTTCCTTCGGCCCTGTCAATGGTTACATTTTTATTGCCATCATTTAAAATCGGTAGGTCAACTGTTAAATCATCAAAAATAACGTGCCCATCTACCACTGCATGGTAGGTTTTATTCACCTTTCTTCTTTCGAACTGCATAGAAGCATGGCGGTAACCCTCAGGGTTTTTTGCAATAATTAAAGCACCGGAAGTTTCTTTATCCAATCGGTGGCAAACCTGTGCATCGTCACTGTATTGTTTAGCCAGGCGCAACACATTGGTTTCACCTGATCCGCCACGCTCATCAAGCGAAGCTAAAAACGGAGGTTTGTTGATTACAATAAAATCGTTGTCTTCAAAAAGAATAAGGTCCTTAAAATTTGTAAATTTCAAACTGTACTTTAATTAATGAAGCGCAAAAATACGATTTTATTTTTTAAGGCGGTGGCCACCCTGAATTTATTTCAGGGGCTTAATAAGAAGGCTGCTGAAGTGAATACAGAGCAGCAATATGTTTGTCATTCTGAACGCAGTGAAGAATCTACTGCTTAAAAGATTCTTCGTGCCTCAGAATGACAGAAGCGGAATGGAGAAATCTAGAGAGGCAGATTTTAGTTACGCTACGCACTATGCAGCATAAAAAAACACAGATTAATCATCAGAAAAATATCTGTGTTAATCTGTGTCTATATTTGTGGTGAAAATTACTTAAGCAAGTTCAAACTTATAGCCTACCCCTTTTACCGTTGAAACATACGTTTCGCCCAATTTTTCCCTTAACTTACGGATGTGCACATCAATGGTTCTGTTGGTTACCACAACTGAATCTTCCCATATATTTTTCAGGATCGATTCGCGGGTGTAAACCTTTCCAGGTTTCGAAGCCAACAAATACAGCAATTCAAATTCCTTTTTGGCCAGCACTACTTTGTTACCACCCTGAAAAACCAGGTAAGCTTCACGGTCGATCACCAAATCGCCAATTTCCAGCTTGTTTTCAGATACTTCTTCAGTTCCGGTGTTTCTTCTTAATATTGCGTTAATGCGGCTAACCAAGGCACGTGGTTTGATCGGTTTTGCAATATAATCATCAGCACCAACGTTAAAACCAGCAATTTCGGAATATTCTTCACTCCTGGCAGTTAAGAATACCATAAAAGTGTTTTTAAATTCAGGAATTGCACGCATTAAACGGCAAGCTTCTATCCCATCCATTTTAGGCATCATAATATCCAGGATGATTAAATCCGGATGAACCTTTTTCGCAACAGTAATTCCTTCCTGGCCATTGGTAGCTGTGAAAACCTGATAACCTTCTTTTTTTAGGTTATATTCAATAAGTTCCAGAATATCTGGTTCATCATCAACAATTAATATTTTCTGACCTGCGTTGTTCATAGTTAAATATTTGTTACGAAAGTAGCATCTGTGATGCAGTAATTGGTTAAGCTTAAGTTAAGAAATTGTTAATTACTTAAATTAGTTTAACATGGATTTTTTTTTAACGTAACGTTTTGGCTAAAAATGCTTCTAATTCATCTCCCCGAAGGTTTTTAGCTATAATTTTTCCTGACGGATCAATAAGATAAGAAGTTGGGATTGCCTGTACCTGGTATTTTTTTACCGTTTCTCCATTAAAATCTTTCAATTCTGAAACATGGGTCCAGGTTAATCCGTCAGCCTTTATCGCACCTAACCACGCTGCTTTGTCGGTATCTAACGAAATACCAATGATGTCAAAGTTTTTGCTTTTATATTTATTGTAAACCTTAACTACATTAGGATTTTCCTGACGGCATGGCTGGCACCATGAAGCCCAAAAATCGATCAGCACATATTTTCCTTTATAATCTGATAAACTTACCGGTTTATTATCAGCGGTATTAATAGTGAAAGCAGGCGCAACCTGACCTACCTGAACAGCTTTTAACAAGGCCATCTGTTTTACAAAGGTATCTACAGTGGCATTGCCTTTAATTTCTTCTTTAATCTCATCGGCAAACTGCACTAGTTCTGCTTCAAACTCCTGTGGACTTAAAGTATTCATTGCATAAAAACTTGCAAGTGTTCCTTTATTATCTTTCGCAAATTTAATGATCTGTGTATTTAGCTGATTAATATAAGATTCGTACTGTGGTTTCATAGATTCTAGCACAGCTGCCCTATTTTGCGGCTGTTTTGAAACTTTTGCTTCAAAATCTGCCTGCAGTTTTTCTACCTGTTGGGCAAAATTATTTCTGATGGCATTCAGTTCTGATAGTTTATCTACTTCATTTGCACCAGAAATTTTGTAAGCCATGGTTTTATCCGCTATATCAGCTTCTAGTTTGATTTCGTCGCCATTTTTTGCAATCAACATAAACTCATGATTGCCTAACGATATCCTGAAAAAATCAACAGATGGGGTTTTGCGTGTAAACTTAAATTCTCCTTTTTCTGATAAATTGGTCGAATCAATTGCAACCATATTGCTGTTTTGCATACCATATAAAAGCACTTTCTTCTCCGTTCCGGGATTTTTGAAAGTTCCATCAATGGTAAAGCTGTCTTTTGGTTTACATGCCGTGAAAGCAATAGCGATCAGCATGATCAGGCTCAATTGTTTTAGTCTCATTATTTCAGTTTTTCAAGTATTAATCCATTTAATTTTTTTGCATCAGCTTTACCCTTGGCCAGTTTCATTACATCGCCGACAAATAAACCTAAAACGCCTTTTTTTCCTTTCTTGTACGCTTCTACCTGTTGAGGATATTTATTTAACACTTCGTCAATAAAACCACTTAATTCGTCTCCGTTTTCAGAGATGAGTAAATTTAATGATTGTGCCAAATCAGCCACTTTTACGTCTTCCTGTAATTCAATTGCAGGTAATAATTGTTGAATTGCAATCTGCTGGGTAATTTTTTTATCATCAACCAGGTTAATCGCCTCAGCCAACTGCACAGGTTTTACTTTAAAGGCTGCAATGCTAATCCCTTTTTCATTCAAAACAGCCCTTATCGGACCAATTAACCAATTGATCAGGCTTTTTTTGTTATTTACAACAGTTTTGGCTGTATTAAAATAAGCCAGTAGATCCAAATCTTCTGCAAATAATGCCGAATCGGCCTTACTGATCCCAAATTCCGCAATCATTTGCGCTGAAATCTCATTTGGCAAAGGTGGCATCGAAGATTTAATCTCTGCCAGCCAATCGTCTGAAATATAAATAGGCTGCAGGTCAGGATCTGAAAAATAACGGTAATCGTTTGCTTCTTCTTTGGTACGCATTGGAGAAGTAGTCCCTTTATCTGCATCAAAATTCAGGGTACTCTGAATAATCTGTCCGCCATTACTGATCACTTCTAGCTGACGGCCAAATTCGAAATCCATAGCCCTGCGTACATTACGCATAGAGTTTAGGTTTTTTACTTCACAGCGGGTTCCAAATTCGGTACTACCCTTTGGGCGTATCGAAATATTGGCATCGCAACGCAAACTGCCCTCTTCCATATTGCCGTCACTTACATTTAAGTGCCTCACCAATTTCCTGATTTCGCTCAGCAATACTGAAGCTTCTTCCGAACTGCGGATATCAGGTTCGGTTACAATCTCGATCAGAGGTACCCCTGCACGGTTTAAGTCAACCAGCGAATAGTTATCGTCCTGATCGTGGATACTTTTACCCGCATCTTCCTCCAGGTGGATCCGGTTAATACCAACCTTTTTTGTAGAGCCATCAGCTAGCTGAAGCTCCAAAAAGCCATTTACGCAGATTGGTTGATTATCCTGCGTAATCTGGTAGCCTTTCGGCAGATCGGCGTAGAAATAATTTTTTCTGTCGAAATGATTAACCTGGTTGATGGTGCAGTTTAAGGCCAGCCCGATTCTGACAGCTTTTTCTATTACTTCTTTATTCAGCTTAGGCAATGCTCCGGGTAACGCCAGCGAAACGGTTGATACATTTTGATTGGGCAAAGCTCCGAAAGATGCACTATCAGCAGAAAATATTTTAGTATTTGTATTTAGCTGAACGTGGATTTCTAATCCTGAAACGAGTTCGAAGGCAGTTTGGGGGCTTGTTTCTTGTAAAGGCATTAAAGCTTTGTATTATTGTAAGTTTTATTAACCACAGTTTACCATTTATACAGGTTTAATCTATAGTTAAATATTATTGTGTCAAATATAGTTATTATTTAGTTTTTCGTTAAAAAAGGCTCGAAGGAGAAATTTTTAAAAACTCTTGCCAATAACTGCAGGTAATGAGATAAGATAGCGGTATTGGTTATCGATGTTGTTTTGCCTGTTTACCTAGGTTCCACGATTAATGAATAAACCTCTTTAGTTCATTCATTGCTTTTTTAAGTTTTTGTAAATGAGATATTTGGAGTATATTGAGTAATTCAATGAGGCCTAAATTCCCTGTTAATCGAATAAGCTTTATATATAATTCTCACCAAAAAACCATAACCAAGTTTGCTACAAAAATGCTGTAAAAGTGTTCCTTTTTATCCAATAATTTTTGGCACGTATTTGGTATTGAATAAAAACACACAAATTAAATTGGTTATGAAAAGATTATTTTTTATTGCTGCATTAATGATGGTTTCATTTTTCAGCATTCCGGCAAAAGCTCAGTTAAATGTGAACGTGAATATTGGTTCACAACCCTTATGGGGACCAGTGGGATATGATCATGTAGATTATTATTACCTTCCTGACATAGAAAGCTATTATTATGTTCCGAAGAGACAGTTTGTATACCTGAATGGAAACGATTGGGTTTTTTCGAATTCTTTACCAGGCAGGTATAGCAATTACGATTTATACAGCGGTTATAAAGTAGTAGTTAATTCGCCAAGACCATATCTGAATTTCAGAAATGATAAGGTAAAGTATGCAAAATATAAAGGTAATAAAGGTCAGTTAATCATCAGAGATAGCCGAGATAGTAGATATTATGAGATAAAAGGGCATCCACATGGCATGCCTCCAGGACAAGCTAAAAAAATCTTTGGAAAAGAGAATAAGGGCAAAGGTCATGGAAATGGCAAACATTAGCCTATCATATTAAATTAAGTTAAAGGGAGTTTCGAAAGATGCTCCTTTTTTATTTCTCTGTTACAATAGAAGTTTTGGCACAGCGTTTGAATTACTGAAGCACACACAAATAAATAGATTATTATGAAAAAGTTATTCATCATTTCCGCGATTTTAGGTATCGTGGCTTTAACGTCTAATCAATCTAACGCTCAGGTAAGTATTAATTTAAATATTGGCGCACAACCTGCATGGGTTCCGGCCGGCTACCAGAGCGTTGATTATTATTATCTCCCGGAAGTACAATCCTATTATTGTGTTCCGCAGAGACAGTTTGTTTACTTAAGCGGAAGCAGGTGGATACGTTCAAGATATTTACCGGCCAGATATAGAGGTTATGATCTGCATCACGGAAGGAAAATTGTAATGTACGGAAATAATCCATACCGCAATTTTAATGAACATAGGGTAACTTACATCAGCCATAACAATTATTACCGCTCATCTTATGGTGGCGGAAACAGGATCAGATACAATTCTCCTCGATATGATTATAGGCCTTACCGCGAAAAAAACTGGCATCGCGAAGGACGGGGCGATTTCATGTCAAGAGGCCATGGCCACGGTGGTGGAAAACACGGCAGACATTAATAAAAAACAAAAAAGAGGCTTTAGGCCTCTTTTTTTATGTTTAGTGTTACCCAAAATTTACATCTTGGGTATTTCATTTTGTATATTAATGATGAGGGATAAAATTTTCGGCTTTTTCCAGAACAGTCTTTAAACCAGCTGGATTTTTACCCCCGGCCGTTGCATAAAAAGGCTGACCACCTCCACCGCCCTGGATTTCTTTGCCCAGTTCGCGTACTATGTTTGAGGCGTTTAATCCCTTTTTAACCAAATGATCAGAAAGCATTACAGTTATGCCAGGCTTCCCATCAATTTCTGTTGTAAAAATAAGGAAAAGGTTATCGATCATGTCTTTTAAGGAGAAAGCCAGGTTTTTAACTGCTTCTGCACTTTGCAGGTCGATATGTTTTGCAATCAGGTTAATTCCGTTGATCCCTCTTACATGGTGTACAATTTCATGTTTTAAATTGTTTACACGTTCTAATGTCGATTTTTCGATTTCTTTTTTCAGCTTTGCATTTTCATCCAATAAAGCCTGAACAGCTGCAGATAAGTCTTTGCTTCCGTTTAATAAAGTCTTTATGTGGCCTAATTCTCTTCTCTGATCGAGGAAAAACTGCTCTGCTTTATCAGCAGTAATGGCCTCTATACGGCGAACACCAGCTGCTACAGCACTTTCTGAAACAATTTTAAAAGAACCGATCTGTCCGGTCGCTTTAACATGTGTACCACCGCAAAGTTCTTTAGAAAAATGATCGTCGAAAGTAATCACACGTACGAAATCGCCATATTTTTCACCAAATAAAGCCGTTACACCACTTTCAATCGCATCCTGATATGGAACATTACGCTGTTCTTTCAACTTAATGTTTTGACGGATTTTTTGGTTTACAATCACTTCAATCTGTGCTAATTCTTCATCAGTTACCTTTGCAAAGTGAGAAAAATCGAAGCGCAGGTAATCTGCATTTACCAATGAGCCTTTCTGGTTAACATGTTTGCCCAGCACCTGCTTAAGTGCCGCGTGCACTAAGTGTGTTGCAGAATGATTATCTTCTGTTAAAATACGTTTATCTTCATCCACAACCGCCCAAAACTTACCTTCTAAATTATCGGGCAATATATCAGTAAAATGAACGGTTAATCCGTTTTCCTTTTTAGTATCAGTAATATCTACCCAGAACTGGCGGCTATGGTCTTCTAAACGACCGGTATCGCCTACCTGTCCACCACTTTCGGCATAAAAAGGTGTTTGGCGTAGTACAATCTGATATTGCTCTTTGCCTTTGGCTTTTACTTTACGGTATTTTAGGATCTCTGTTTCAATTTCCAGATCGTCGTACCCTACAAATTCGCTTTGATCTTCTGCATTTACCACCACCCAATCGCCTGTATCAATGGCTGTTGCGGCCCTACTGTCGTCTTTTTGCTTTTTCAATGCCTGCTCGTAACCTGCAAGATCAACACTCCAGCCTTTTTCCCTGGCCATTAGCTCGGTTAAATCGATCGGGAAACCGAAGGTATCTGATAATTCGAAGGCAAAAGCTCCTTCAACTACATTATTAGAAGCCTGATATTTTTCGAAACGCTGAATCCCGGTCGATAAGGTTCTCAGGAAAGAAACTTCTTCTTCCAAAACTACTTTCTGTACAAAATCCTGTTGTGAAATCAGCTCATCAAAAACCCCGGTAAACTGACCGGCCAATAAAGGAACCAGCTGATTTAAAAATGGCTCTTTAAAGTTTAAAAAGGTATAAGCATAACGCACAGCCCGTCGTAAAATCCTGCGGATTACATAGCCTGCTTTATTATTAGATGGCAACTGGCCGTCGGCAATAACAAAAGAGATGGCGCGAATGTGATCTGCCATTACACGCATGGCGATATCAGTTTTCTCATCAGCGCCGTATTTAATCCCTGCTTTATCAGAAATAAACTGAATCAGCGGCTGGAAAACATCAGTATCGTAATTAGATGTTTTATCCTGTAAAACACGCACTAAACGTTCAAAGCCCATGCCCGTATCTACATGTTTTGCCGGTAAACTTTGCAATGAACCATCTTTTAAGCGGTTAAACTGCATAAATACGTTATTCCAGATCTCGATAACCTGCGGGTGATCGGCATTTACCAGCGAGGCACCATCTACCAGTGCTTTTTCTTCGTCGGTACGGCAATCTACGTGGATTTCAGAACATGGTCCGCATGGTCCGGTATCGCCCATTTCCCAGAAATTGTCTTTTTTGTTTCCGGGTAAAATATGGCTTTCATCAACATATTGTTTCCAAATATCGTAAGCCTCCTGGTCTTTTTCCAGGCCTTCTTTTTCGTCGCCCTCGAAATAGGTAACATATAATTTTTCTTTCGGTATTTTATAAACTTCGGTCAATAATTCCCAGCTCCAAGCAATGGCTTCTTTTTTAAAATAATCGCCAAAGCTCCAGTTGCCCAGCATTTCGAACATGGTGTGGTGGTAAGTATCAATACCTACTTCTTCCAGGTCGTTATGTTTACCAGAAACGCGCAAGCAGCGTTGCGTATCTGCAACACGAGAATATTTTATAGCGGCCTCTCCTAAAAACAGATCTTTAAATTGGTTCATACCTGCATTGGTAAACATCAATGTAGGGTCGTTCTTAACCACAATCGGTGCTGAAGGAACAACATGGTGCTGTTTCGATTCAAAAAAACTAAGGAATGCCTGTCTAATCTCTTTTGCTGTCATTTCAATATTATTGGAGGCAACAAAATTAAAATTTTATTGCGTTATTAAGGAAAAATCGACCTACATTTGAATACTTTAATTAATCGATATAAAACACTCATAATCAAGCACAAGTTATGCCGTATAAAGAAAGAGACATTAATAAAATGTATTATACCATGGGCGAGGTGACTGAAATGTTTAATGTAAACGCGTCGCAGATCCGTTTTTACGAAAAAGAATTCGATATCCTTCAGCCTAAGAAAAATAAGAAAGGCAACCGCTTGTTTACACCCGAAGATATAGAAAACCTGAAGATCATCTTCAACCTCGTTGATGAAAAAGGCTTTACTTTAAAAGGTGCGAAGGAATACCTGAAAAATAATAAATCGGATGTAAAGGAGAACCAGAAAATTATTGATTCATTAGAAAAATTGAAGAGTTTTTTGGTTCATCTGGCTGAAGAGCTCTAAGCGTGCTGTTTCATTTATTATCTGTTTTTCTCCATTAGTTTGAGTAATTAAAACATACATTTTTTGTAGTTTTTTAATTATTTCCCTATCTTAGGATCACCAATACAAAAATCACCCTATTTTTTATTAACCAGTTTAACTCCTGCTTATGAAAATATGGTGTGCATTATTGCTCTTCTTTCTTCCCTGTTTTTTATTCTTCCAGAGCCATTTGGGTGACTATTCTTTAGCTATAGTTAACCATTCAATCGTTGAGGCAAATCCTACTGGAATTGCACTGACCCCCAACCGTGAAATGACAACTAAATTTCTAACCGGAGGTGCTTATGCAGTTTAAAAGATTAATTGTTGGATTTGTAATGATCGGATTCATGGCAAATGCGCAAACCAGCACCCAGGAAACAGAAATACGTGATATTTTGGAGAGTATGGCTGAAAGTCTCCCCGATGATTATGATATGACCGAACTGGTTGAGGTATTGGAAAAATATCGGAAACACCCAATTAACCTGAACCATACTACAGTTGAAGAATTAAAGACTTTGGTTTTCCTGTCGCCCTTGCAGATTGGTAATTTCTTTACATACATAAAGGAAAATGGTCAGCTTGAAGATGTGCTGGAATTACAAAGCATTGATGGATTTGATGTTAAAACCGTGAGTAACATCCTGCCATTTGTAACGGTGAACAATATCACTGAATATCAGCAACTCCGTTTTAATAATATGGTGTACGCCGGTGAAAATGATTTGATGATGCGCTTCGCACAGACCTTACAAAAACAGAAGGGTTATAGAGATTTACCCGGCAACCGGTATTTAGGTTCGCCAGAAAGGTTTCAGATGCGCTACCGCTACAACTACAGCTCAATTCTATCAGCTGCTGTTACTTTTGACAAAGATGCTGGTGAAAAATTTATAGGCAAGCCTTTTGATTTCTATTCAGGCAATGTCACACTATTAAAATTAGGTAAGCTAAAAAAATTGGTAGTTGGCGATTATGCGTTGCAATTTGGGCAGGGATTAACATTGTGGTCGGGTTTTTCTTTTGGCAAAGGGCCAGATGTAACCAGTGTAGCCAAAAAAGATTTAGGTTTAAGACCATATAATTCTACTAACGAATTTTCTTTTTTTAGAGGAGGCGCAGCAACAATTAATTTGTTTAAGAACATAGATATTACTCCTTTTCTTTCATTTCGCAATCTTGATGCCAGTCAAAAATTAGATTCAGGAGGGAATTTAATTCAGTCTACGATTAATCAGACCGGTTTGCATAGAACCCCTACAGAGATTAAGAATAAAGGTGTTTTGCCACAAAGGGTATTGGGTGCAACAGTTCAATATGCCAAAAATGAATTTGCAGTTGGCGCAATTGCTTATCATACCCATTATAAGAACCGTTTTGTTACGCAAACAGCCGCTTACGACCGGTATAGTTTTACAGGCAAATCGTTAATCAACCTGGGGTTATTTTATAATTATACCTATAAAAATATGTATCTCTATGGCGAGGTGGCTAAAGGTTTAGGTGGTGGTGTTGCTTATATTAATGGTGTTCTCATGAGTTTGTCTCCGATAGTTTCTGCAGCTTTAACTCATCGTAACTATGCTAAAGATTACCATAGTTTCTTTAATCAAGCGGTATCAGAATCAACCGAAGCAGTAAATGAAAAAGGATTGTATGTGGGCTTAAATGTTAATCCAAATAAACATTGGGCCTTTTCCTTCTATGGGGATTATTTTAGGTTCCCCTGGTTAAAATACCGTGTAGATGAGCCATCAAAAGGTTATGAACTCTTAACTCAGGCTGTTTATACACCGAGCAAAGCCTTTAAAGTTTTAGTTCGATTTAAAACAGAACGTAAACAACAAAATACCGATTTGGATGTTCCAGTAAATTTTTTAGATCATGTAAAAAGAGAGGGGTACCGGGCAGAAGCAACCTGGCAATTGAATCATAACTGGCAATTCCAAAACCGGATAGAGGTTTCCCAATATAAAAAAGGTAGTGCCAAAAGAGAATTTGGTTACCTCGTTTATCAGGATATAGACTATTCGCCAATGTTTGCCAAACTAACAGGAAATGTGAGATTTGCCTATTTCAATACGCCAAGCTACAATAGCAGAATTTATGCTTATGAAGATGACGTTTTGTACAGTTTTGCTTTTGGAATGTATAATGGAAAGGGTTTTCGGACTTATTTAAATCTTAGATATAAAGTAATCAAGAAACTAAGTTTTTGGATTAGATATGGTTTGTTTGTTTATAATAATGTAGAAACAGTAGGCACTTACCTGGATGAAATTGAGGGCAATAAAAAATCGGAAGTTAAAATTCAGTTACGCTATCAATTTTAAGAAATGTTTAAATCTGAATATGTTTTTGCCAGGATACTATTGCCCTTTCTTTTAGGCATCAGTGTTTTTTATTTCTTTCAGACGAGGGCAAATCTTCAGGTTTTGGCTGTAACGTTTGTTGTTGTTTTACTGAGCATTTTATTTCTAAATGCTGCCTATAAAAGATTAAGTATATATCATTATAAAGGAACCATAGGTGTTTTATTGTTTATACTTTTTTTTAACCTTGGTGCTTTACTTTGCCTGCTCCATAACGAAAGTCTGAACCAGAGTTACTTTGCAAAAACTCCATGCAGCTATTTAAAAGTTTGGGTAAATAATGAACCCCAGCAAAGTGGTAATGTTGTGCGTTTTAAAGCAAAGGTATTATCAGGATACCGAAGAGATAAACCGATCCGCTTAACCGGACAGATGCTCATTTCCGTAAGATTGGATAGTATAAAACCAATCAAACTAAGCTATGGCGATGAAATTATTATCCCGGCCAGGTATACCGATGTGGAGCCTCCATATAACCCTGCAGAGTTTGATTTTAAAGCCTGGTTAGGCAGCCAGAATATTTACCATCAGGCATTTATGGATCAGGATCATGTTGTGGTCAGCAAAAGTAATGTTGGTAACCCCATTATAAAGATGGCTTTAAATTTAAGCGAAAGGCAGGTTGCAAAATACCGAAGACTGATTAAAAGTGACGAGGCTTTTGCTGTGGCATCTACCCTTATTTTAGGCTATCGTGCCAATTTAAGTAAAGAAACTTTATCTGCATATTCCAAAACAGGAACCATTCATGCTTTATCGGTATCGGGGGCACATGTAGCTATTATCTATGTCGTTTTAGATTTTCTGTTCTTCTTTTTGAATAAGAACCGGGCTTTAAAGATGCTGAAACTGCTGCTCATCTGTACTTTAATTTGGGGATATGCTTTGCTAACCGGATTATCGCCTTCAGTGGTGCGCGCTGCAATTATGATTACTGTTTTAATCTTGGCGAAGGGTTTATCTAAAAAAACAAACGGCTATAATGTTCTGGCCTTCTCAGCCTTTTGTCAGCTGGTTTACAATCCATTCTTAATCTGGGATGTTGGCTTCCAACTCTCCTATCTCGCCGTATTCGGGCTCATTTATCTTCAGCCTAAAATTTACAAGCTTCTTTATTCCGAACATAACTGGATAGATAAATTATGGCGTTTCACTGCTATGTCTTTAGCCGCACAAGTAGTTACATTTCCATTAAGCATTTATTATTTCCACCAATTTCCGCTTTACTTTCTCTTTGCGAATCTTTTCATCGCCATTCCATTGGTGTTAATGATGTATTTAGGAATTGTGATATTAATTCCACTATTCGGATTTCTGGCTCCGGTTTTCGAATGGATCATAAATTTTACCAATGCAGTACTGAAATGGATAGCCAGCCTGCCATATGCCAGCTTTTCATCAATCTGGATTAATTTGCCTGAGTTTACCTTATTGAGCCTCTCCTTGAGCCTGTTTATTTATGCGTTGGAAAAATTCAATAAACAGCTTTTGTTCAGTGCCTTATTTTTATTTGTTTGTTACCAGCTTTTGGTTTTGCGAGATGACCTGAAAGCTTTTCACCAGAGGAAAATCATTTTCTTTTCGCTGAGGAAAAACTATGCAGCTGCTTTCATTAATGGAAAAGAAGCCGTTTTAATTTCAGATTTAAACAAAGAAGATAAAAATTATACCTTTTCTGTTGAGCCTGCATTAAACCAGTTGCAGGTGAATAAGATATCATTCATTAATACGAAAAAAGATAACATTTCAGGGCATTTTATATTAAAGAACAACCAGATTGCCTTTTTTCAGTATAAGATACTCTTACTTGATGAAAACCTGAAAGGTAAAAAGATAAATGGAAATGCTACTTTTTCGGGTATCTGGTTAAGTGGAAACACAAAATTTAATTTTGCCAATATAGGCACTGATATAAAATATAAAACCGCCATAATAGACGCTACGAATAAAGATTATAGAATTCAGACCTTAAAAAAGGAACTCCATAATAATGGTGTAGAAGTACATGTTTTAAAGAAAAATAAAGCATATTTGGTACAACTAACACAATAATATGGAAAATCTGGTTTTATATCAGGTTGCTGAAAGAATAGCAACGATAACGATCAACAGGCCCGAAAAGAAAAATGCACTAAACCCTCAGCTTATAGCCGAATTAACTTCTGCGTTTATCAAGGCATCAGAAGATGATCTTGTGAAAGTAGTGATATTAAATGCAAATGGCGATGCTTTTAGTGCCGGTGCCGATTTAGCATACCTTCAGCAATTACAGGACAATACATTTGAAGAAAATGTTGCCGATTCTAATGCGCTGAAAAAACTCTTTACAACCATTTATTATCTGCCAAAGGTGGTTATTGCCCAGGTAGAAGGTCATGCCATTGCCGGCGGCTGTGGTTTGGCAACGATATGTGATATTATTTTTGCCACCCCTGAAAGTAATTTTGGCTATACTGAAGTAAAAATTGGTTTTGTACCCGCTATCGTTTCCTGTTTTTTAAAACAAAAGGTAAGCGAATCGGTTGCCAAGGAAATTTTACTCACCGGAAAAACTTTCTCTGCAGAGCAGGCACTTAAATATAATTTGATAAATTTTGTAACAAATTCATCCGATATTCATCAAAAAACAAGAGAATTTGCACTAAGTTTGTGTACAGGGAGTTCGGGTAATTCGTTAATGATTACTAAACAGCTGATTACCCAAACTGTTAATCCTTATTTGGAAAAGAGTTTAGAGACTGCGGTACAGATTAATGCCAGGGTAAGGGAAAGTGAAGATTTTAAAAAAGGAATCTCTTTATTTTTGAAAAAAGAAAAAATCAATTGGTAAATAACTAAAACTTAAATAAAAAATGTTCAAATCAATCAAAACTAGTATTGTAGCTTTAATCTTAGTAAGTACAGCTATAATTGCCCATGCACAAAAGAAAGTGGCTGAGGGTACCCTTGTATTTGCAGTAACTGCTAATGGTTCAACAACCGATATCAAGACCAAGTTTAATGGCAACTTAACCAAAATCGAAATTGAAAATGGCCCTGCCATGGTTAACATCATTTCAAATACAGCTGATAAAACCGGTTTATTATTAATAGATGTTCCGGTAGCTCAAAAACAATTTGCGGTAAAGGTAAGTAAAGCAGAAACGGAAGCCCAGGAAGCCTTATTGCCAAAATATTCTGATTATAAAGCAACTGGCGAAAAACAGGTAATTGGTGGGCTTAATGCCGAAAAATATACTTATAAAGACGATAAAGGCGGATCGCATGAACTATGGGCAACAAAAGATGTGGATATTTCTGCCGTTACAAATGCCGGTTTCTTTAAAGGCTTAGGTGCACTTCCTGTAAAATACTCTGCAGTAATTAATGGCGTAAATTCAGACCTGGTTCTGAAATCTCTTTCTGAAGCTAAAGTAGGTGTCATTAGCACTGAAGTTCCTGCCGGTTATGAAGTAGTAACTATGGAAGAATTGAAAGCAATGCAGGGCGGTGGTGAATAATTAGCCAATACCAGATAATTTATAGCTTTTCAACTTTAGGCTTTTTATTTAAATTAGCCAAAAGTTGAAAAGCTTTTTTTATGTCCAAAAACTAGATATGATTAAAAACTTATTGTTAAGATTATCAATTGCTTGCATTGCAATATGTGCATTAATTGATGCAAAAGCCCAAAGTATCAACTGGGCAAAAGATGGGAACTCCTATTACCAGATTGCAGGTGGGGAAATTATTTCCATCAGCCTCCCTAAAAACGACAGAAAAACAATTATCTCGAGGGCACTGTTAACACCTGCCGGAAGAAATAATGCCATTGCAGTAAGAAGTTTTCAATTGTCTGATGATGGTACAAAAGCACTCATCTACACCAACAGTAAAAAAGTTTGGCGTTACGATACTCGTGGCGATTATTGGCTGGCTGATTTAACTGCTAATAAGATTACCCAGATTGGGAAAGATAAACCTGCATCATCGTTAATGTTTGCAAAATTATCACCTGACGGAAGCAAAGTAGCCTACGTAAGCAAACACAATTTATATGTAGAAAATATTGATGGAACTGAAGCTAAAGCATTAACTACTGATGGTACTGACCGGATGATCAACGGTACTTTTGATTGGGTTTACGAAGAGGAATTTAATTGCCGTGATGGTTTTAGATGGAGTCCTGACGGGAAATCAATAGCTTATTGGCAGATCGATGCTACGAAGATCAAAAACTTTCTGATGATCAATAACACCGATTCTATTTATCCTTACACCATTCCGGTAGAATACCCAAAGGTGGGCGAAAATCCGTCTGCCTGTAAAGTTGGGGTTGTTGATATTGCTTCTGCAAAAACAATTTGGTTAAATGTTCCGGGTGATAATATCCAGCATTACATTCCGCGGATGCAGTGGGTTCCGAACAGCTATAATATCATTTTGCAGCAGCTTAACCGCGAGCAGAACGAAAGTAAAGTATTTATCTGCAATGCCGGCACGGGTGATGCAAAAGTTGTTTATACCGAAAAGGCAAAAGCATGGATCGATGCGCAGGATGACTGGAAATGGCTTAATGACAATAAAGAATTTACCATCGTATCAGACAAAGATGGTTGGGACCACCTGTATAGGATCAGTATAGATGGAAAAAAAGAAACTTTGGTTACGAAGGGCAACTATGATGTGATCGATGTAAAATTGATCGATGTAAAAAACAATATGGTTTATTTCCTTGCATCACCAACAAATGCTACCCAGAAGTATCTTTTTAAAACCAGGTTGGATGGAAAAGGTAAATTAGAGCAGGTTACGCCTTCGGTTTTACCAGGAACACACAATTACGATATTTCACCTAATGCTGCTTTTGCACGTCATTCATACAATAGTTCACTTGTCAGGCCAATTACAGAGTGGATGAACTTTACCACAGGGAATCCATTTACAATGGATGGAAGCATTACTACACAATTAGCCAAGCAGCAGGCAACCAAAAACAAAGTCGAGTTTTTTAAAGTCACTACTGAGGATGGCATTGAAATGGACGGTTGGATGAAAAAGCCTGATAACTTTAATCCAAGTAAGAAATATCCTGTTTTGTTTTATGTTTATGGCGAGCCTGCGGGTGCAACGGCGACAGATGTTGATGGTGCAGGTACAAATCGTTTGTATGATGGCGATATGGCTAAAGATGGCTATATCTATATTTCGATGGATAATAGAGGCGCACCTGTTCCGAAAGGAAGCGTATGGCGCAAAAGCATTTATAAAAACATTGGTGTAATCAATATCCGGGATCAGGCTATGGCTGCTAAAAAATTATTGGCTACCCATGCCTATATGGATAAAGACCGTGTGGCTGTTTGGGGTTGGAGCGGAGGTGGTTCTTCCACATTAAACCTGATGTTCCAATATCCTGAAATTTATAAAACAGGTATTGCCATTGCGGCGGTTGGTAATCAATTAACCTACGATAATGTTTACCAGGAACGTTATATGGGTACACCTTTCCCAAGTAAAGAGGCTTACATTAAAGGCTCTCCGGTTACCTATGCAAAAAACCTAAAAGGTAATTTATTGTATATACACGGTACCGGCGACGACAACGTACACTATCAAAATGCCGAAATGCTGATTAACGAGTTAATTAAAAACGGAAAGGTTTTTCAGTTGATGAGTTATCCAAACCGTACCCACAGTATCTCTGAGGGCGAAGGAACCGGTAGACATTTATCTTTAACTTATACTAAGTTTCTAAAAGAAAATTGCCCTCCGGGAGCAAGATAGAAAAAATTAAAAGCAGCTTCAGGGCTGCTTTTTTTATGCGATAAGCTTTTGGGTAATCATAGCGGTTACAATGGCTATACCAAAGCTTAACAAGGTTCCGATCAGTACATATTCAGTAAGTTTCAGATCATGTTTTTCTTTTAGGTCGCCAAATCTGAATATTGATTTTGCCGCAAGTAAAAAACCAACGGCCTCAAAATGATTGGTAAGAATAAACAGAAAAATTAAGGTTCGTTCCAATATCCCGATGTATTTACCGGCATTCTCTAACGATTTAGGGCTATCTGGCTGGTCGGGAATCCATTTGGCAATAATCACCCTCATTATAATTGATGTGGGCAG
The DNA here is from genome assembly GCA_017745075.1 of Sphingobacteriaceae bacterium. Classification (GTDB taxonomy): domain Bacteria; phylum Bacteroidota; class Bacteroidia; order Sphingobacteriales; family Sphingobacteriaceae; genus Pedobacter. The sequence goes on from JAGIAD010000028.1 coordinate 90,084, forward strand.
GGTTAAAAACAAAGTACTCGAAATTAATATCCAGGTATGCACATCATTTAAAAAAATAATATTCAAGCTTCCTTTGTAAAAAAGATGCCACAGGGCTACAATTGAGCTAAAGTGTAATATCTGATCAACAAAAAATAATATACGGGCATTTTTATTGCTTTGAAAGATCGATTTCAATGCATCAATGATCAAATGGGCCACACCTATCGTTAAAGCTATTTTCCAGACATTAAAGCTTAAAAAAACAAGAAATATCAAAGCCACATGCACCGCTACATGCAGGTACAGCTTTGTTGATCTTAGCTTTTTCTGCTCTTTATCTTTTACCCAGGCATTTGGCTGCAAAAAGAAATCTCCAATTAAATGGGCAATAATTAGCTTGATTAAATAGATATCCATTATTTTAAAATCATTTGGTTCAGTTTTTTACGGTATAGCTTATCCATTTCCATTATTTCGCTGTAATGAGCGCGTTTTAGTGCCTCGCTTACTGAAGATTGTGTTCTTCCTGAAATTGCCCCTAGTTCGCTCTGCAGCCGGTTTTGGTTTTCCAGTGCGAGTTTTACCATTTCAGCTGCTACTTCTCCCCAATTATCCATTGCAATAAGTGAAAGTTTGATCAGAACATTCATCTCTTCATCAAAATCAGGGTTATCAGTTTTGATGGCCAGATTGGTTTTAGACTGTTTCAGCGCATCAAAGGCTGCACCCGAATGGATAAATGCATCACCGCTTGATTCTGATAGTTTCCTTCTTTTACTTTTCATCGCACCAATACCGATACCCATCCTTACGTCGGCAGGTTTATTTATCCTGATACAGGCTTTGATATAAGCTGCAAGTTTGATGGCTTCTTCTATCTCCACTCCCACCTGGAAACTGTCTCCACGGAAAATTTCCCACCTGTTAAATTCCCCTGCTGCTAATCTCAACGCGGATTTTAGGTTTGATAACCAACTATCTTTAATCCTTCTGGAGCCTATAATATCACCGGTTATAATACAAATCATACTACAATATCGGACTTATTATCCATATTACAAAAATAATATCGGGTAATTAGCCGATATTTCGATTTATCGGGTAATTAGCCGATATTTTAAATTATCGGGTATTTACCCGATATTGATTAAAAACTAATCTATAGATTTATTGTTTAGTAGCTATGGCATTGATCGAATTTACCAAAAAAGGCATTTATTGCAAGCAGGGCGATTTTTACGTAGATCCCTGGTGGCCTGTAGATTATGCCGTAACCACACATGGGCACAGCGATCATGTTCGCTTCGGAAATAAATATTACCTGTGCCATACTTTAACTAAACCCATCATCAAACGCAGGATCAGTGAAGATTTAAATGTAGAAACGTTGGAATATGGAGAAAACATAAGTCGCAATGGCGTAAATATTTCTTTTTTCCCTGCCGGGCATATTATAGGATCGGCACAGGTACGCCTGGAATACAAAGGCGAAGTTTGTGTGATTTCTGGCGATTATAAAATTGAAGATGATGGTATTACTACACCTTTCGAACCTGTAAAGTGCCATTCTTTTGTTTCAGAAAGCACCTTTGGCCTACCGGTTTACAAATGGCAAAAACAGCAAATTGTTTTTAATGGCATCAGGAACTGGGTAAATGATAACATCAATCAACAGAAAACAAGCGTATTAATTGCTTATAGTTTGGGCAAAGCGCAACGCCTAATTAAAAACCTGGCCGGCGATACCCCGATTTATGTACATAACAGCATTGCCAATTTAAATGAAGTGATTATAGAAGCTGGAGTGAACCTTCCGGAAACCATCAGGATTACACCCGAAACAACCAAAGATGAATTACGAAAAGGAATTGTAATTGTACCACCTGTGATGCGGGATAGCCGGTGGATCAAAAATCTATCCCATCCGGTTACCGGTATATGTTCTGGCTGGATGCAGGTAAGGGCACACCGCCGTTGGCAAAGTGCCGATGCCGGTTTTGCACTCAGTGATCATGCCGATTGGCCAGGATTAATGGAGGCCATTAGGGCGACAGGTGCTGAAAAAGTGTATGTTACCCATGGTTTTACCGCTGCTTTTAGTCGCTTTTTAAATGATGAAGGTATAGAAGCAGCGGAAGTTTTAACCAGGTTTGGCCAGGAAGATGATGAAGAAAATAAAGTTGATTTAGCCGGGCAAAACGAAAATAAATAGCGATGAAACGTTTTGCTAAACTGATCCAGCAGCTCGAACTGAGCAATAAAACCAACGATAAAATCGAGGCACTGGTTGATTATTTTAATTACGCCGACGATAAAGATAAAGTATGGGTAATTGCCTTGTTTACCGGAAAAAAACCTAAAAGGCCTATTAAATCGGCGCTGCTGAAATATTGGGCGATAGCTATTACCGAAACTCCCGAATGGCTATTTGCCGAAAGTTATGCCAATGTTGGCGATTTAAGTGAAACCATTGCTTTGTTGCTGCCCCCTGCCGAAAATACATCTGATTTTCAGTTGTATACCTGGATCGAAGAATTGCACGATCTTGAGGGTAAAGACGATGAAACCAAAAAAGAGTTCATTTTAAGTGCCTGGAACAAATTAGAAACCCAGGAGCGGTTTATTTTTAACAAACTGATTTCCGGAAATTTCAGGATAGGCGTTTCCAATAAAATGCTGGTAAATGCATTGGCCAAACAAAGCAGTTTGGATAGTGCCCAGATTATGCACAGCATTATGGGTAAATGGGATCCTTATAAGATCACTTTTCATGAACTGATTAACGGTATCCATGTAAATACCGATAATTCCTGGCCTTACCCCTTTTGCCTGGCATACGCTTTAGAACAGGAACCCGAAAAACTGGGGCTTATTTCAGAGTGGCAGGCCGAATGGAAATGGGATGGCATCCGCGGGCAGATTGTAAAAAGGAACGGCGAACTTTTTATCTGGAGTCGCGGCGAAGAGCTGGTTACAGAACAATTTCCCGAATTGCATTTTATGATGGGTGTTTTGCCCGATGGTGTGGTTTTAGATGGCGAAATACTGGCGGTGCAAGATAAGCGGGTTTTATCATTCAGTACCCTGCAGCAACGTTTGAACCGTAAAACGATCAGTAAAAAACAGCTGGAAGATGCTCCTATCGGCTTTTTTGTTTATGATGTTTTAGAATATGAATCAAAAGATTTTAGGGAAGAACCTTTAAGCGTAAGAAGAAAGATACTTGAGCAACTGATGGGTGGTTTAGACGAAAGTCCGGTGATGATATCTCCCGTAATCAATTGCAGTTCGTGGGATGAACTGGCTGATTTAAGACAAACTTCAAGATCAATCAACAGTGAGGGAATTATGCTGAAAAAACTGAGTTCTCACTATCACAGTGGCCGAAAAAGAGGCGATTGGTGGAAATGGAAAATTAATCCTTATACAGTTGATGCAGTAATGATCTATGCGCAAAAAGGAAGTGGTAGAAGGGCCAATTTCTTTACCGATTATACTTTTGCTGTTCGTGATGGAGAAAACCTCGTTACGATTGCAAAAGCCTATTCTGGATTAACAGATAAGGAAATTAAAGAAGTAAATAGTTTTGTAACCCGCAATGCGATTGAGAAATTCGGCCCGGTGCGTACAGTAAAGCCTGAACTGGTTTTCGAAATTGCTTTTGAAGGAATTGCTGAGAGTAAACGGCACAAAGCAGGATTAGCTTTACGTTTTCCACGTATATTGCGGTGGCGAAAGGATAAAAATGCAGATGAAATTAATACTTTAGAAGATTTAAGGCAGTTATTACAATCTACCTTGTAAGGAGATTCCATGATCCGTTAGGATAAAAGTCAGGGAAGTAATTTCAGTAATCTGCAAATTTGATAACTAAGTCTAACAAAGTAGTTTTTAGAAAAGCAGGTTCCTGTGCACATCGGAATCGAAAGCCCTGCCATTCGCTTTACTTCGCCCGATGAAAAATCGGGCTTGTGTTCGCTACTGTCAGGTTTAGCATACTTAGGTTTGCCTCTCGATTTTAAACCCGACAGCAGCGATACCCTTTTTTTGTTATTGATAAATTAACATTTAACCGTAATTACAAAAAAAGGTAAAGCGAATGGCGGGACTGCTGTAACCGAAGGATTACTGTTATTGATTTTCAAGAAATAATATTAAGCCTTGGTCTGTGTCTGCACAGACAAATTATATAATTCCGGAATTTTCGGTCTGAGTGGACACAGGCCGAGGAACATAATTATCAAAAGAAACAATATTGAGAATGGACCAAACCAAAACCAAAGGTTATAAAAAGATAAAAGCCTGGCTAAAGACCAATAAACGCAAGCCTTTTCAGTTTCAGGAAGATGCATGGCAGTATTATTTGGATGGTTACAGTGGCTTGGTAAATGCACCTACGGGCTTCGGAAAAACTTTTTCTTTATTTCTAGCGGTAGTGATTGAAGCCTTAGATGCCTCAGAGGCTAATAACAAGAAAGCAAAAGATCGTTTGCAGTTAATCTGGATTACCCCGCTCCGCTCCCTGGCAAAAGATATTGCAAGGGCAATGCGTGAAACTTTATTAGAACTGGAGCTGGATTGGCATGTAGGCGTACGCAATGGCGATACTTCGCAGGCAGAAAAGGTACAGCAGAAAAAATCGATGCCAGAGATTTTATTGATTACCCCGGAAAGCCTTCACTTGTTATTGGCACAAAAGGACTCTTCAACCCTGTTTCGGAACCTTAAATGTATTGTGGCTGATGAATGGCACGAACTTTTGGGCAGTAAACGGGGTGTGCTGGTTGAGTTAGCCATATCGCGCATTAAAGGCCTGCAAAAATTGGAAAAAGATCAGTTTTTAAGAATTTGGGGGATATCGGCCACCATAGGCAATATTGAGGAGGCTTTAGATGTCTTGGTACCTGATTTAGAAGCCAAAAGAACTATTGTTAAGGCCGATCTGGAAAAGAAGATCCTGATCAAATCAATCTTACCCGATGATATTGAAACACTGCCCTGGGCCGGGCATTTAGGTTTAAAACTGGCTTACAAGCTGTTACCAATTATCGAGAAAAGTAAAACTACCTTAATTTTCATCAATACCAGGGGGCAATCGGAAATATGGTACCAGCACTTGCTGAATATCGAACCCGAACTGGCCGGACGCATTGCCATACACCACGGATCGATAGATTTCGAGCTCCGCAACTGGATTGAAGATGCGTTACATACCGGACAGCTCAAAGCGGTGATTGCTACTTCATCGTTAGATTTGGGCGTAGATTTTAAACCCGTAGATACCGTGGTTCAGGTGGGTTCGCCAAAAGGAGTAGCCCGTTTTTTGCAAAGGGCTGGCCGCTCCGGGCATTCCCCACACGAAACTTCTAAAATATATTTTTTACCCACTCATGCATTGGAATTGGTAGAGGCTGCCGCAATTAAGGAAGCTGCCAAAACCAACAATATTGAAAGTCGTGAGCCATTTATCATGGTGTTTGATACGCTCGTTCAATACCTGGTTACATTGGCCGTAGGCGATGGATTTGATGATAAAATTATTTACAATGAAATCAAAAATACACATGCTTTCAAACACATTCTTCCCGAAGAATGGAATTGGGTAATGCAGTTTATTACTTCGGGCGGTGACAGCTTAAGTGCTTATACCGAATTTAAAAAGGTAGAGAAAGAGGATGAGCTCTGGAAGGTTAAAGGCCGTCAGCTGGCTATGCGCCACCGTTTGCACATCGGAACCATTGTTAGTGATGCGATGTTAAAAGTGAAATTCATTTCGGGTGGATACATCGGCATGGTGGAGGAATATTTTGTTACCCGTTTAAAAGCCGGCGATAATTTCCGTTTGGCAGGAAGGGTTTTGGAGTTTATCCAGGTAAAAGACATGACGGTTGTGGTAAGGGTAAGCAAGCAAAAAAATGCCATTTCGCCAAGCTGGAACGGCGGGCGTTTGCCGCTATCTTCCAATTTGGGATCAGTTTTAAGAAAAAAATACAATGAGGCTTTAAATAAAACCCATCAGGATGAAGAACTGGACTCTGTTTATCCATTGTTTTTATTACAGGAGAAACGATCTCATGTACCTAGAAACGATGAATTGTTAATTGAGCTGATCAACAATAGAGAAGGTTTTCATTTATTTGCTTACCCTTTTGAAGGGCGTTTGGTGCACGAGGTTTTAGCAGCTCTAGTAGCCTATCGCTTAAGTAAATTGCTACCGATCAGTTTCTCTATTGCTATGAACGATTATGGTTTTGAACTTTTAAGCGAAACAGAAATTCCTATGGATGAATCGATTGCTTACGAAGTTTTCTCCCCTGAAAATTTAACCGAAGATATTATGCTCAGCATTAACTCTACGGAAATGGCCAGACGGAAATTTAGGGATATTGCTTGTATTTCAGGATTGGTTTTTCAAGGTTATCCCGGAAAATACGTGGCAAATAAGCACCTTCAGTCATCAGCTGGTTTGTTTTTTAATGTTTTTAGTGATTACGATAAACATAATTTACTTTTGCGGCAGGCTTACGATGAGGTTTTTTATCAGCAGCTGGAGGAGCCCAGGTTAATAGCTGCTTTAGAAAGAATTCAGCATGGAGCAATTATCATTACCCATCCGAAAAGTTTTACCCCGCTCTCTTTTCCAATTAAAGTAGACAGTTTGAGGGAGAATATGAGTTCGGAGGAATTAGAACAGCGGATTGCCAGGATGAAGGCCGAATCAGAAAAAATTAAATAGGTATACCTGCCTGCAGCCTGACGAATTTAAAAAAATATTCGACAAGCTACCATTGACAGATCCTATAGAAGAATCGTCATTTCGACTGAAGCCAGCCGGTTTTTGCCGGCAGCGAAATGGAGAAATCTATAGACACAGATTTAGCTTCGCTGAGCACTCCGTGGTTCTCGACTGCGTTGCACTCCGCTCGAAATGACGACTACTGAGAGGGCTGTCACCCATATTGATTTTTATACAATAAATTATCCCTCAGGATGATAATAACATCAAACAAATGACCATTACATGCAAAGGTGAAAAACTGATTTTAGATAAAGAAAGGGCTTTATTTTTGCCTGAACATGGGCTTTTAGCCATTAGCGATTTACATTTGGGCAAATCGGCACATTTCCGTCAGGCAGGTTTACAGGTACCTGCTACCATTGCACAAACCGATTTACAACGTTTAAGTTTATTAATTAAGCAATATCATCCCAAAACATTGTTGATTAATGGAGACATGTTTCATCATGGTTTGAATACCGATATTGATGAATTTTCTGTATGGAAAAAGCAATATCAGGAGCTTGATTTTTTATTGGTAAAGGGAAATCACGACCGGCTTTCCAACGCGAACTATGCCGCAATGGATATCAATATACATGCGTCTAGTTTTTGCTTAGGGCCATTTTGTTTTATACATCAAGCGCCAAATTGTACTGAAGAAGAATTATACCCCATCAGTGGCCATATCCATCCGGGCGTTACCATTGTTGGAAAAGCGAAGCAAAGATTAAAATTCCCTTGTTTTTATTTCGGAGAGGAATATGCACTTTTGCCTGCTTTTAGTTTATTTACAGGTCTTTATAATATTTATCCTAAAGCTAATGAGCGTATATTTGCGGTTACGCCCAAAAGTGTAATAGAAGTTTAAGCGTGGGCATCAATCACTTGTTTCAGCTGTGCAGCTTGGGCCACACCACTTTGCCTCCATACTTGTTTCCCTTTTTTGAAAAGGATTAAAGTGGGAACACTCTGAACATTGAACGATGAAGCAGCAGGTTGATTTTTATCGATATCAACTTTAATAATCGATACCGAATCGCCCACCTGTGATTTTAATTGTTCCAGGATCGGTTTCATCATTTTGCATGGACCACACCACTCGGCAAAAAAATCTACCAGCACCGGTTTATCCCCGTTAATCAAATCTGAAAATTTAGCCATGATATTTATCTTTATTTATAAACAAGGATGAACTGGATTGGTTTTAAGCAAAAATTTGTCGTCCTGAACCGTGTAACGCAACTGAGAACTTAATACCCAGCGATAGCTATCTGTTTAAATAGATCTCTCCATTTCGCTGCGCTACAGTCGAGATGACGAATGTATTGATTAATTTTCTTACAATTAAGCACTTATTGGCAGTTCTGCAGTTAAGGCAGTCACCCAATCTTCAAATAAAGCTTTTTCAATTTTGATTACCTCTGTGGCATGGCTTTCCCAATCTGCAGAAAAGCTGACCAGCTGGTTGATCATTTCTTCCAAATGTCCTTCTTCTTCTAAGATAATTGATTTAACATTTACCTTGCTTTTTACCTCATCTAAAGCAGCCTGGTATATTGGATAAAGCTCGTCAGCACGTACTTCAATGGCATAGGTAACAAATAAATATGCCGCAAATTTTAAGTCATAGCCTGAAAGATTAAATACAGCTTTTAAATAACGGCAAACCGCAATATCTAAAGCATGCAGGTAGTATTTGGTATGGTTTGGCGAAAGTAGTTCGGCATTTGTATAGGTTTTACAAAGCGACTCATCGACCTTCGAAATCTGCTTCTTTAAATAGTAGGCATGGCGGTGTTCTTCTGCCGCATGTTTAAGGATAATCAGGTTTACATCTTCTTTATGCTCAGAAGCCGAAATCTTCTTTGCACCTGCATTTTCCATATAAGACAAGGTATTTAACCATTTGGCATGCAATACGTTATCTGAAACTATTGATTTTAAATTTGTAGCTAACATTCTTAATGGTTAAACTGGTTAATTGTTGGCATCAATCCAACTGTAAACTTTTAACTGTACTGGTTATACTTCTCTGTTCAGGTCCCAGCTTTCTAAATAATCGGCCACCCTGCGCACAAACATTCCTCCTAAAGAACCATCTACTACCCTATGATCGTAAGAGAGGGAAAGGAACATCATATGCCTGATCGCGATCACATCGCCATGTTCGGTTTCTAAAACAGCTGGTTTCTTTTTAATGGCGCCCACTGCGAGTATCGCTACCTGGGGCTGGTTAATAATTGGTGTGCCCATTACATTCCCAAAACTCCCTACATTGGTTAAGGTGAAAGTTCCACCCTGCGTTTCGTCTGGCTTTAATTTGGAGTTTCTTGCTCTTGTAGCCAAATCGTTAACTGCCCTGGTTAAACCAACCAGGTTTAACTGATCGGCATTTTTGATTACCGGAACAATTAAATTTCCGCTCGGTAAAGCAGCAGCCATACCGATATTGATATTGCCTTTTTTGATGATCTGTGTTCCGTTAACAGAAACATTGATCATCGGAAAATCTTTTATTGCTTTTGCCACAGCTTCTACAAATATTGGCGTAAAGGTTATTTTTTCATTTTCGCGTTTCTCGAAGCTGTTTTTTACTTTATTGCGCCATAAAACCATATTGGTTACGTCGGCTTCAACAAAAGAGGTTACGTGCGGAGAGGTAGCTTTACTCATCACCATGTGATCGGCAATCAGTTTACGCATCCTATCCATTTCCATAATTTCGTCGGCACCACTTACGCTGGTTGTTGAGGTTTTATTTAATACCGGATCAGAGGTAATGGTTTTATTTTCAGTTGTCTGGCTTATTTGAGGCTCAGGCGGTGTTAATACAGCTGTAGCCGTTTTTACAGCACCATCACTTTTCCTTGCAATATAATCCAACAGATCATCTTTATTTAATCGCCCATCAACACCAGAACCTTTAATGGCATCTAACTCGGCAAGTGAAATATTTTCCTGGGCTGCAATACTTTTAACCAAAGGAGAATAAAAACGGTCTGACGAGCTGAAATCAGCCGCTGTGGCTTTATTTTCTGATGGAAGCTGCTCAATACCGGGAATAGCTTCAATTTTTTCTTCTATGGCAGGTATTTCAGCAACAGGTGTTTCAACAGGAGGATGATCCCCGTCTTCTGTTTCTATAATGGCAATTATATCTCCAACCTGGGCAATATCGTTTTCCTTGAATAACTGTTTTACCAATTTGCCTGCTACAGGGGAAGGAACTTCAGAATCTACCTTATCAGTAGCGATTTCCAGGATGGTATCGTCTAAATCGATTGCATCACCCGGTTGTTTTACCCATTTAATCACGGTTGCTTCCGCAACACTTTCACCCATTTTTGGTAACAATAGTTCGTATTGAGCCATATTAAATTACAGTATTTTATATTGGTAACGCTGCAAAAATACAGTTTTTATTCTTTCTAAACTGTTTCTTTAAGTAGATTTAACAGCATGGTGAGCGCCGATGCTGCCGAACGTTCGATGTTCTGAATACGTTTATTGCTGAAATTAAACACTTTAGCTACAGTTTTCTTTTTGGAAGAAATTGCAATCCAAACGGTACCAACCGGTTTATCTGCTGTTCCGCCATCCGGACCGGCAATGCCGCTGACAGCAATGGAATAATCAGTTTTAAAATGTTTTATTGCGCCTTCGGCCATTTCTGTAACGGTTTGTTCGCTTACTGCGCCGAAAGTGCTTAGCGTATGCTCTTTTACACCCAGGATGGATTCTTTTAATTCGTAGGCATAGGCTACTGCCCCGCCCCAGTATACAGATGAGCAACCAGGATGTTGGGTAATTAAATGTGCGATATAACCACCAGTACAACTTTCTGCTGTTGATAAGGTTAAACCCTTACTTTCCATGAGGTTCAGGATCGCTTTTTCAAGGGCAATATCTTCGTCAATAACTACAAACTTATTTACTTTAGCAATAATCTGTTGGGCATAAACTTCAACTTCTGCTTTTAATTTAGCTTCGTCATCTCCTTTGGCCGATAAACGTAAACGAACATGGCCTAATTTTGGCAGATAAGCCAATTTGATATGCACTGGTAAACTGTCTTCTATTTCCTCTATCTCTTTGGCCAAAAATGATTCACCAATATTTGCTGTAAGAATCGTTTTATGTACAATAAACGGAAGCTTAAACCTGCTTTTAATTCTGGGTAAGATCTCGTCATCCATCAGGTACATCATTTCGAAAGGTACACCGGGCATCGATATAAAAATAGTGTTATTTTGCTCAAACCACATACAAGGAGCAGTACCATTTTTATTTACAATAACTTCGCAACCATCCGGAACGTCAGCTTGTGCAATGTTAATATCCAATAAAGGGCGTTTATATTTTTCGAAAATCTGACGAACCATTTCCAATGCACCGGCATCATTACGAAAGCCCATGTTAAAATATTTTGCCAAAGTTTTCTTGGTAATATCATCTTTGGTTGGTCCTAACCCGCCGGTAATTAAAACCAGATCTGCACGGTTTTCGGCAAGTTTGAGCGCTTCCAAAATATGTTGCTCATCATCAGAAACTGAAGTAATCTGTTTAATGGAAACACCAATTAAATTTAATTGCTTTGCCATCCAGGCAGAATTTGTATCAACGATCTGGCCAATGAGAATCTCATCGCCAATGGTAATAATTTCGGCTAGCATAAATTTATCGGTATGTGTTGTAAAAACCTTGTCTTTTGCTCAATTTCAAATCCTGTAATATCGAAGCCTTAACTTTTATGGTAAGAGAGTAACTTCTATAAGCACCAAATGGAACCCAGTTTACGCTCATATCCCAGCAGTGCAAATCGCGGTAAATGGCTAAATTCATTGGGGTTAAACCGTTATTCTTGAAATCGTATCCCGAATTAAATGTAACTTTCCATTTAGGGGTTAAATTAACATCGCCATTGAAATTTAGTGTATTCGATATGGTACTGATATTCCCATCATTCGCATATTGAAAACTATAGGAGAACGAGAAATTCCATGGAATGTTAAAATCAACGAAAGCATTCGGATCGCGGCTTATGGCGGCCAACTGCTCAGATTGTATATCCGTCATTCCTTTTTTCTTTGCTGCGTCCCCTAATTTATCATTTGCCTCATTTTTACGTTTTAATGCCTCCGGGTTTAAACTGTAATCGAATGAGAAACCAAAATTGGTTAAACGGGGCAGAAATTTATTCTTTTGGAAAAATAAGCGGTCTTCTCTTATTTTCATGATCTGGCCATTAACCGTTGTGTCTTTTAAAGCATAGGGATCTAATGTTCCGTTGTAGTTTATCCCTAACTTATCGGTAAACTGCGATCGGCCGCTAAAGCCAATTGTAGATAATTTATAGGATGGGGCCAGGAAGTTGTAAGAGCCGCTAAAACTCAAACCTTGAATAATCGGGATCTTTTTGGAGCCTGTTCCGGTTGTATCGTTTTTATTCCTCACCTTTAGTTCTACCGTATTATCCAGCCCAAAACCAATAGATGCATTAGGTCCACCAAAAGAGCCTGGCTGTGCCATACCATCAAAAATGGAATATTTTAAAGGTTGTCCGCTGGTATAAATTTGATTGCCATTCTGGTCTATTGCCGATCTGAAAGGCCCCGCTCCTGCTTTGGTAAAATCAGGAGAGTAAGAGAAGGATACACTGGGAGTCATTACATGCCTCATCGCCTGGATTTTACCAGCCGGGTTAAAATCTCTTCTTCCATAAATTTTAGTCGACATACTTGTTGAGAAGCTGTAACTACCTGCCCTTTTAAACCCACTGATGGTATCTTCCCTGAAAGAATAAGTATTATCGGCATAGCTGGTATATCTCCTCGTTACACTCTGGAAATTCCAGACTTCGTTGTAGGTACCACCCAGGCTAAAGTTGAGATATTTCAGCGCGGTGAAGGACATATTTATAGGAATGCTGTGTGAAAAACCACTTCTTAAACGCTTTAAACCGTCATTCTGAAAGAGCAAACTATCGAAAGTATCAATCCGGTTGGTTCCCTGCAAACTGTAACCTATTGTAATTTTCTGATACCATTTTTGCTCTCCAACAGCGTTTTTAGAGCTAAACGGGTTAAATGTTGGCACGTTGAATGTCATCTCGGGCAACCTTAACGATATGGCCCTGGTACTTAAAGTCTGATCACTTGATGCAGCTAAAGAGAAGTTCATCCCGTTCGAATAGGCCTTTGCATAACTGATACTGCTACTGGTTGAGTTGGTTGCAATGGTATTAATGTCGTAGGTTGTACCTGCAGCTGTATTTTTATAGTATCCTTTTCTACCTGTCGATACCAATCTTACACTGGCACTAAATGTGGTACCCGGGTTGGCATTGGCATTTTGAGTATGACTCCAATTGATACTGAAGTTTTTGGTAGGATTTTTAAAAGCTTCGGTGCCCTCAAGGCCATCCTTAAAACTAGCGTAAGCTAAATTAATATTACCATTATATTTATACCTTTTGGTGTAATTACTCAGCAAGTTTGTTTCATAAGAGCCATTGGTATAGATGGAACCTAACAGTTTGGCATCCCAGTAATCGTTCAATCCGATATAATAACCACCGTTTTGAAGAAAAAAGCCTCTCGTTGCATCTTCACCTGGCGTGGGAAGTATAACACCAGATGTTCTTTTGTTTTGTTTCGGGAAAAAGGCAAAAGGCAGCCCCAAAAAGGTGGGAATATCTTCAATAATCATGTAAACCGGCCCTGTAATAATCTGTTTCTCGGTTACCACCCCCTTTGAAATCATCAGCCCGAAATGTGGGTGCGGAAGATTACAGGTACTGTACATCACATTTTTAATATGCAGTTCATCGTCGATTTGCTTTTTACTTTGTCCGCCAGAGAAGAATCCTCCTTCTTGTTCAGAGAAAACACCATATACCTTAGCCTTGGTTGTTTCAGAATTGTAAAAAATAGAATCGGCAATTGCTGTTCCATCGGTGCCTGATTTGAATATTGGTCTTCCGGTATATCTCCCGGTTTTCGGATCTTTTACACCACGGGCGAAAATGGAATTTTGCTTTTTATCGTACCTGATATAACCTGCATCCAGCTCAAAATCACCATATACAACCCTTGCGTTCCCATATAAATAAACAATGTTTTTATCAGCGCTCATTTTAACGGAATCATCCGCCTTGTATTCTACTTTCTGGTCGAGACTGCTGTTGTTTTTGCCGGTCTTGTTAGCCTTATCCTTTTTGGCCGTATCGAGTTTGATAATCTGTTGCAATGAAAATCGCGAAAATGCGTTAGCTTTACCAACAACAAGTGTTAATAAAATGACAGAAATTAGTAAAATAGAGCTCTTAAGAAGTTTCAAATTCGTATTTGAATGTTATTTTTGCACAAATGTTTAATCAAAAACGTTCAAAATTAGTGAAAAATATACCATTGATGTATCTTAAATCTATTTTAACCATTATTATTTATTTAGTGCTGTCAAATGCTGTTGATAATCAGTTGTTTGCGCAGGAATATAAAATTAAAACAATTGTGATCGATGCCGGTCACGGTGGTAAAGACGGTGCTACACATGGCTTGTATTCCAAGGAAAAAGATGTGGCACTTAAAACAGCATTGAACCTTGGCCGTGCCCTTCAGGATAGTTTAAAAGATATCAGGGTTATTTACACCCGCGAGTCGGATGTGTTTATCCCTTTATACGAGCGTATCAATATTGCAAATAATGCAAAGGCCGATTTATTTATCTCTATCCACTTAAATGACATGCCGGTCAGGGTGTCGAGAGTGGTTGATTATTACAAAAAAGTAAGAGGCAGAAAAGTGCCGGTTTACCGGACAATTACCTCTAAAAGCACCTCAACACGGGGAACAGAAACCTTTGTATCCGGAACCGGCCGTTTAGGCGAACAGGATGAAGTAATTAAAAGGGAGAATGCCTCTATGTTTTTGGAGGATAATTACCAGAAAAATTATGAAGGATTTATCGCTAACACACCTGAAAGCGACATTATGTTATCTTTAATGAAACAAACCAATAGAGACAGGAGTTTAAAGTTTGCTTCGATGCTTCAACAGGAATATGTTAATGCAGGCCGCATCAACAGGGGTGTACAAGAAAAAAGCCTCGCAGTACTGGCCCGTGCAGCTATGCCGGCAGTGCTAACTGAAATTGGTTTTGTGAGCAATCCGGAGGAAGAAGATTATATGAACTCTACTGAAGGGCAAAATGAAATCGTAAGGGGAATTATTAAAGCAATTAAAAATTATAAACGAATAGCTGAAACATCATTTTAATATCCTTCATGAATGAAGATTAAATTTCTGATCGCCATACTTTTATTTTCGTTACTGGTTACTGAAAAAGCGCCTGCTCAGGGTTATAAGATCAAAACAATTGTTATTGATCCCGGCCACGGAGGAAGAAAACCGGGAGCCTCTGGTAGTTTTTCAAAAGAAAAAGATGTTTCGTTAAAGGTTGCATTAAAATTAGGAGCATTGCTGAAGGAAGAAATGCCTAATATTAAAGTAATTTTTACGCGAAAGACAGATATAGACGTTGATTTATACAGACGTGCTGAAATAGCGAACGAAGCCAATGCAGACCTTTTTATATCGGTACACTGTAATTCAATGCCTCCGGGCAATAAGCATATCAAAGGAGTAGAAACCCTGGTTGCGGGTTCGCACCGATTAAAGGAACAGGATGCAGCTATAAGGGAGAATGCCGATATTAAATTGGAAAAGAATTATAAAAGCAAGTACGATGGATATGATCCGGCTGATCCAAGTAGTTTTATCCTTTTATCGCTTTTAAAAAATACCTTCAGAGATAAAAGTATTAAATTTGCCAAATTAATACAGAACAGCTATATCAGCAGAGACAAGCGCTTAAGTCGTGGAGTTAAAGAGCAGGGGGTTTTGGTATTGCAGCGTTGTGGCATGCCCGCTGTTTTAACAGAAGTAGGTTTTATCTCGAATACCGAGGAAGAAAAATATATTAATTCTCAAAATGGACAAAACGAGATCGCTAATTCTATTTTAGAAGCAATAAAAACATACAAAAAAAATATTGAAGTTAAATAAGTGGCATTATAAATGATAGTTATTTTAACTTTACAAAAAATATAAACAGGGACCAGACAAAACAATTGTGTATACTTTGTGTATATAAAGTTTAACCTAAAAAAATTGCGCTCCAGCAGATCTTAAAAAATGAAATCTGCAGCCACTAAATAAAAACACTTATGAAGATTAAGAACGAGACCAAAGTAGGTATTTTAGCTGCATTTGCAATAGCTTTACTAATTATTGGATATAATTTTTTAAAGGGTAATTCCATTTTCTCAAGCGAAACAACATTATATGCAAGATATACAAGGGTTGATGGTTTGACGGTTTCTAAACCGGTATTAATTAACGGTTATCAGATTGGCCGCGTTGCAAAACTACAACTGGAACCAGGCGGTACTATTTTGGCTACTTTAAGCATCAACAGCAAATATGATATACCTGAAAATAGTATTGCCCGTTTGGAAGGTACCGATCTGTTGGGAAGTAAAGCAATCGTGATGTCATTAGGTAATTCCAAAAAAATGGCTGAAGATGGTTACACCTTAAATGCCAATGTAGAAAAAGGATTAATGGAGCAGGTTCAGCCTGTACAGAAAAAAGCTGAATTGATTATTGGCAAAATGGATTCGATTTTGAGCAGTGTTAATTCCATACTGAACCCTAACTTCCAGAAAAATGTAGATAAAAGTTTTAACAGCATTGCTGGTACACTGGCTTCGTTAGAAACCACCTCTAAAAAAGTTGATGGTTTGGTGGGATCAGAGAGTAAACGTATTGAGGCAATTCTTAGAAACGTTGAGGGGATTACCTCCAACTTAAATAATAATAACCAAAAAATCACCGATATCTTAGCCAATATCAATACGGTTACCGATAAGTTTGCTGCTGCCAATTTTAAACAAACCCTTGATAATGCAAACAATGCCATTGCCGATTTACAAAGTGTAATTTCGGGTATTAAAAATGGAAAAGGTAGTTTAGGCCTATTGCTGAACGACGATAAAATGTATCAGAATTTAACTAATGCTTCCAAAAATCTGGATGAGTTAATGATCGATTTAAAGGCAAATCCTAAACGTTATGTACACTTCTCTGTATTTGGAGGTGGAAACAAAAAAGATAAGTAATTAAATTTTAATAATTCGGGAGCCCTGGAGAAATCCAGGGCTTTTTTTTGTCATGAGGTAGCGCAAAATAACTTACCATATAAGAATTATAAGGCTTTATAAGCTTACATTTTCTAATATGACTTATATGGTAAAATTAAACCGAAAACGTTTTTAAAGCTGAAAGGTTCTCCCCTCTACGGCCAATTCTGTATTTTCAAAAACAGACTGTGCTTCTTCCAAAAGCATTTGTAGAGTTTTGTAACGGGAAGAAAAATGTCCGATTAACAATTTCTTTGCCCCGGTAATTTTAGCCACCTCCCCTGCCTGTAAAGCTGTGGTATGATGGGTTTCAACGGCACGGTCTAAAAGATCATGCATAAAGGTAGCTTCATGGTAAAGCGTATCGCAATCTTTTATAACAGAAAAGTACTTTTCGTCAAATAAAGTGTCAGAACAATAAGCGTAACAGCGTGGCGGATCGGCTTCTGTAGTATAATCATCACTGCGTAAAATATCCCCGTTGGGCAGTTCTACATCGATTCCTTTTTTTAAGGCAGTATAGTAAGCCATAGGCACTTCATCTGCTTTTTCCTTGATGAGTTTGCGTTGCCTTTTCTTTTGCTGAAAAATGAAACCCGTGGTTGGAATACGGTGATTTAAAACAATGGTTTTTACAATCAGGTCGCTGTTTTCAAAAATCTGTTTCGGTTCATCTGCCTCAATCGGGAAAAATGAGATGGGGTAGCGTAAAACCGTATCGGAGTATTTAAACTGGATTTCCAGGATCTCTAGCAGGGGCTTCGGACCGAATATCTGAATTGGTTTTACCCTCCCATTTAAATGCAAGCTTGAAAGCAGGCCTATCAGCCCGAAATAATGATCGCCGTGTAAATGGCTGATGAAAATATAATCTATCCGGGCCGCCTTCAGGTTAAACTTGGCCAATTGTTGCTGTGTACCTTCGCCACAATCAATCAGATAACATTTTTCGTTACAATTTAAAAGCTGTGCCGATGGATTCCGGTTAAAAACAGGAGTGGCCGAACTGCTTCCTAAAATGGTAACTTCAAACTTCATAATGATGAGATATAAAAAGCCCCGTAGATTTTTAGAAACTACGAGGCCATAATATTATTGGATAATATGGATTATTTAGCGCCTCTGAATTCTTTTTCAAGTTCATCCATAAAGATGAAATCGATTGCCTCTTCTATTGTATTAACAAACGTTACAGACTGGAATATGTTTGATAATTCTATAATTGTAGCAAGTTCATCGCTGATTCCGGTTACGATAAACAATCCACCAGCTGCTTTGCAAAGCCTGTCGCCAACCAATAAACTGCTCAAATCTTGCGCATCATTACATTCGGTAACATGGCTAAGATCAACTATAATGTTTTTAAAGCCTTCTGCATTAAGTAAATACAGCTCAGATTTTAAACCAGGTGCATTATCGTTGGTAAACTTGGTTTCTTCTAAACGCAGGCTTACGTATTTATCGTGTTTATCTACTGAAAATTTCATCTCTCTAATCTTTATTGCACTAATGTATAAATTTCTTCCGGATTTTATAAAGTTTCTAAAGCCTTTAACACATTGCTTTCTATACGGCCCGAAATCTCATCAGCATCGGCTTTTATAAACTTCTCTCCTACAATATGCTCGTAAAGCTCAATATAACGCTCAGAAATGGAGTTTACAATTTCAGGTGTCATTTTTGGTACTACCTGTCCATCTTTGCCCTGAAATCCGTTTTCTATTAACCATTTACGTACAAATTCTTTAGATAGCTGTTTCTGTGGTTCGTTGTTATTTTGACGCGCCTCATAGCCTTCTGCATAAAAATAGCGCGAAGAATCAGGGGTATGGATTTCATCAATCAGGTAAATTACGCCATCGGCCTTACCGAATTCATATTTCGTATCTACCAAAATTAATCCGCTTTTGGCAGCAATTTCTGTTCCGCGCTGATATAGTGCGTGGGTATATTCTTCTAATTTTTCGTAATCTGCAACAGAAACTATGCCTTTGGCTAAAATATCCTCTTTTGAGATATCCTCGTCATGCCCTACCGAAGCTTTTGTTGTTGGTGTAATAATGGGATGCGGCAGTTTATCATTTTCCTTCAAACCTTCAGGTAGAGCAACGCCACAAACAGAACGTTTTCCTGCGCTATATTCTCTCCAGGCATGTCCGGCTAAATAACCTCTGATAACCATTTCTACTTTAAAAGGTTCACAGATGCGTCCGATTGTTACCATTGGATCCGGAACAGCCAAAACCCAGTTCGGAACAATATCTTCTGTAGCAGACAAAAATTTAGCTGCAATCTGATTCAAAACCTGCCCTTTAAAAGGAATAGCTTCAGGCAATACAACATCAAATGCAGAAATACGGTCAGATACTACCATCACCATCAATTGATCGGCAATTGTGTATACATCGCGTACTTTTCCTTTGTAAAAATTACTTTGATTCGGGAAATTGAAATGGGTTTCTTTTAGTGCTTTCATGAGGACGTAAAAATAGGAAAAAAGTCGGAAAGCCCGAAAGTCTTTAACCTGATGACGGGAATAAGAGGTACTAACATAAAGTATCATAAGAAAGCCGCAGTACATAAACTGCGGCTTTCTTTATTTCAGGTTATTTAGTGCTTGCTTAAATTTTTCTGCCGTGGTGGTGCCGACGTGTTTATTTTTTACCTGAATCTTGATTTGGTTATCCGATTTAACCAGCTGAAGTCGTCCTTTAAAAGCATGCGCCTCATCAATATCAATAAATGTCAACAGATTTTTAAGCTTTTCTTTTCTACAAACCCACTCCTCGTTGCTTTTTGAAACAATTAACCGAATAGTATGCGGCAATTTCTCAAAAGAAAGGCTGAGATCATTATCTAAAAAAATACTTTCCATATGTTTTAAGCATTAAATGAAAAAAGATTTATACACTACCTATTAATTTCAGGCTCCTGGCTTTCTAACCTTCAACTACTGAATATCACCGTAAGCTTTCAGAATGTCTTTTACCAGCTTATGCCTTACCACATCTTCTCCGCTTAAATAAATAATATCGATTCCTTTAATATCTTCTAAGATCCTTAAGGCGTTAAATAAGCCCGACATTTGTTTTTTAGGTAAATCTACCTGCGTAACATCACCTGTAACAATAAATTTAGCAGTTGGTCCCATACGCGTCAAAAACATTTTGAGCTGCATATCGGTGGCATTCTGGGCCTCGTCTAAAATCACAAAGCAGTTATCGAGCGTACGGCCACGCATAAATGCCAATGGAGCAATTTCAATGGTTCGGTTTTCAATATAGAATTTCAATTTCTCTGCAGGGATCATATCATCCAGTGCATCATAAAGCGGACGTAAATATGGATCGATTTTTTCTTTTAAATCGCCGGGTAAGAAACCAAGATTTTCGCCTGCTTCAACAGCCGGACGTGTTAAAATGATCCTTTTAATCTCTTTATTTTTTAAAGCTCTAACCGCTAAAGCCACTGCTGTATAGGTTTTTCCTGTTCCGGCCGGACCAATTGCAAAAAGGATGTCATTTTTAGCAATACTGCTTACCATTTTACGCTGATTGGCGGTTCTTGCTTTTACGAGTAGTCCGTTAGTTCCGAAAACAATCACCTCTCCGCCACCTCCGGTTGGTTGTTCTGCCTCTTTTTTTGCAACACCCGTTGCCTTTGCACCCAGTATGGTTTCCACATCGTTATTGCTCAGCGAACTATATTGTTCTAGATGCGCAATCAATTGGTTAAACTTTTCTTCGAAAGCCTTAAGTTCTTGTTCGTCGCCAAGAACCTTCACATCACTACCTCTCGCTACCAGTTTTAACTTTGCGAAAGCACCTTTAATCATTTCGTAATTCTCGTTGTTCGGCCCCCAAAAGTGAGCAGGATTTACGGTATCCAGGGTTAATTTTAATTCGTTCAAACTGTAGTATTTTAAAAAGTTATCGGGGTATATTAATTAAAATTTGAATATTTGCAGACGCTTAGGCCTGTACACAAGAATAAGCAATAATAATGAATTTTTAATGGCGATAATTACTTTAACAACAGATTTAGGTTCAAAAGATTTTTACCAGAGTGCACTAAAAGGTAGCCTGTTGAGTCTTATGCCTGGTGTTAATTTAATTGACATTACCCATGAAGTTCCTTCGTTTAATATCTCTTATGCAGCTTTTGTTTTAAAAAATGCGTATCCATATTTTCCGAAAAATACAGTACACCTCATCGGGATCGATTCTGTATATAGCGAAAATACCAAATACATTGCAGTAAAGCACCGCGATCATTATTTTGTGGGTGCAGACAACGGTATTTTTTCACTTCTGTTTGATGATGCTCCCGAGGAAGCAGTAGAATTGAACATTATGCAGGATCTAAAATATCTGCATTTCCCGTTGGTTGATATTTTTGTTAAGGCAGCCACACACCTGGCCAAAGGAGGTAAACTGAAAGAGATTGGTTTACCTGTAGCAGAGATTGAACAGAAGATGCTTTTACACCCTGTAATTGAGCGGGATGTGATCCGTGGTAGTGTGGTGTATATTGATACCTTTTGCAATGTGATTACCAATATTACCAAGGATCTTTTTACCAAAATTCAAAAGAACCGCGATTTTACCTTACACTTCAGGAAGAGTGAAATCATTACGCAACTAAGCTGGCATTATAACGAAGTACCGGAGGGTGAAAAACTTTGTTTATTCGGCATCAGTAACCACCTCGAAATTGCCATTAATAAGGGTAAGGCAAGTGGCCTGCTGGGGCTGCATTTAGGCGATATTGTGAGGGTTGAGTTTCATTCTTAGAAAGACCAAAGCTGAAAGACTAAAGCGAAGATTTCTATTTAGCTTCAGTCGAGATGACGAATATTTTTGGTGCTTTGCATTACCCAATGCAACCAATGACGACTGAACCTATAAACCAGTAAAACAACTTTTACTCTTTTCACGTTTATATACACATGAAAAAATATTTTTATCTGCTCTTGGCTATTTTATTTAGTTTTCAGGGCTTTGCTCAACAAGACACTGCTGCGTATGCTGCACAACGTCTTAAAATAAATGGCCTACTTTCCGAAAGAAGTGCAAAGTTTGGACAATATGAGGAAAGTTTAAACCAGCGAACCGGAATATTTGGATGGCAAACCAAACGTGACATTAAAAATTCCAATGAAATTTTGCGGCAGGTTGTATTAACAGATAACAATATTTTTAAAGAGCTGAAAATCCTGATGGATTATAAAGATCTACAGAACCAGCAGAAAGTAGCTTCTTCAGAAAACTCTCAGGCACGGATTGAAGCTTATATGGTGACTATTAAAAAACTTCAGGATCAGAATGCACAGCTCAAGGAAGATTTAGATAAAAGGAATAAGGGGAATTTATCAAACTACATCATCGTATTTCTGATTTTGGTGATGGCCGGTGGATTTTATTTTTTTTATAAAAAACTACAGCGATATAAAAGGTATGAAAAAAGCACTGTTTAAAGTCTTGGCGAAGATAAATAAACTGGTTTTACCAAGTTTGTATAAAAAGGACCCGAATAAGCTCACTACTTTTCAGAAAGCGATATTGGGTTATCGGTATTGGGTAACCACAAATGCGTTGGACTAGTTTATAAAAACCTCACAGGTTTTTAAAACCTGTGAGGTTTAAAACGTTGTTATTTCTTAAAATGCTCAATAATCAATGTTGCCAGTTCCGTACCGATACGTTCCTGCGCTTCATTTGTTGAGGCTCCGATGTGCGGTGTTAAGGAGATTTTTGGATGGGTTAAGATCTCTGCTAATGGCGTAGGTTCATTGTCAAAAACGTCTAAACCTGCAAAAGAAACCTTACCTGAGTTTAATGCTTCAATTAAAGCCAGCTCATCAATTGTTCCTCCGCGTGAGCAGTTTACAATACCCACACCGTTTTTCATTTTTGCAAATTCTTCCGCACCTAAAATCGGCTTGTCAGCAAATGGTGTATGCAAACTAAAGAAATCGCTACCTGCAATAACTTCATCTAATGAAACGGTTTTAACAGGAATACTTACTGATTTTCCGCCTTGAAATTCTAAAGTAATTTCAGATTCAGAAGGATATAAATCATAAGCCAAAACATTCATTCCCAAGCCTAAAGCCACTTTAGCTGTTGCCCGGCCAATACGTCCAAAACCTATAATACCGATGGTCTTACCGCTTAATTCGGTTCCTTTGGCATAAGATTTTTTCAGGTTATTGAATTGCGTAGCACCTTCAACAGGCATTTTACGGTTGGCATCCTGTAAAAATCTGATACCGGTAAATAAGTGCGAAAATACCAGTTCGGCTACTGATAATGACGATGCAGCAGGTGTATTTACCACTGCAACTCCTTTACTGCGTGCATATTCTACGTCGATATTATCCATACCTACCCCACCTCTGCCAATTAATTTGATATTTGGAACGGCATCAATTAATTCTTTTCTAACTTTTGTTGCGCTACGAACAGTAATGGCATCATAGTTTTTTAAGGCTTCGGCCAGTTGATCTTGCGGAACGGTCTCTGTATCAACCTGGAAACCTGCTTTTTCTAACAATTCTTTTCCGATCGGATCAATCCCATCGTTCGCTAATATTTTAATCATTGGTGTATATTTCACTTGGTGGATCAATTGCACTGATTAGTGTGAATCAATCACCTGTTAAATTTAAATTAATTTGCTTTTGCTTGTTGTTCTTCAAATGATTGCATTGCATCAATCAATGCATGAACGCTTGTAATTGGCAGTGCATTATACATCGAAGCGCGGAAACCGCCTACACTTCTGTGTCCTTTAATACCCACAATGCCTTGGCCTTCGGCATATTTCAAAAATGGTTTTTCCAGCTCAGGGTTTTCCATTACAAAACAAACATTCATTCTAGAGCGGTCTTCAACTGCACAGGTTCCTTTAAATAAAGAATTGCGGTCAATTTCTCTGTAAAGTGCTTCAGCTTTTTGTTTATTTTCTTTTTCAATTTCGGCAACGCCACCTTTCGATTTTAACCAGCGAAGATTTAATAAAGCAACATAGATAGAGAAAACCGGTGGTGTATTGTACATTGAACCATTATCGATATGCGATTGGTAATTCAACATAGAAGGGATTTTACGGTCTATTTTACCTAAAACCTCATTCTTAACAATAGCAATGGTTAAACCGGCAGGGCCTACATTTTTTTGAGCACCGGCATAAATTAAATCAAATTTAGAAACATCGATAACACGGCTCATGATATCAGAAGACATATCGCAAACAACCGGAATGTTTGTTTCAGGTACTTCGAAAAGCTCGGTTCCGTAAATGGTATTGTTTGAAGTATAGTGAAAGTAAGCACTATCTGCAGGGATTTCATAATCTTTAGGAATGAAAGTGTAATTTGCATCCTTAGATGAGGCAACTACATTCACATTACCGATAAATTTAGCTTCTTTTAATGCTTTGCTTGCCCAAACACCAGTATCCAGATAACTTGCTGTTTGTCCATCGCCCAGTAAGTTCATCGGTACCATTGCAAACTGTAAACTTGCACCGCCCTGTAAAAATAAAACGGAATAACCCGACGGCACATTTAATAATTCCTTTACCAATTTATCAGCTTCGGCAACAACTGCCTCAAATTCGGTTGTTCTGTGCGAAATTTCTAAAATTGATAATCCATCGTTAAAATCTAAAACAGCCTGAGCTGCTTGTTTAAACACTTCTTGAGGTAAAATACAAGGGCCTGCGCCAAAATTATGCTTCATCTTATTATATAATGTTTTATGGGCGTAAATGTAAAATTTTTAAAGCAGTTATGCCCATAAAATCGTTACTTAAAAAATCAAATTTTGTTAAAAATCTCGACAAAATTGAACGTTTTGTTGCAGTTTTCGCAAAAGAATTCATTAATCAGAAATACCAAAAGATAAAGATTGTTTTGTCAAACCTATCAGGCTTTAAAAACCTGAAAGGTTTAGTAGCTTATAGCTTATTTTTTCAGTTTCACAATCAGCTTTAAGTTAAATTGCCTGCCGGTTAAATAATTTGGAATGGCATATTGTACGTTATCTACATCTTTTAACCAAAGGTAAGAAATCGTATTATTAATATTCAGCATATTGAAAACCTCAAAGAACAGAATAACCGAGCTGAAATTTTTATCCAGAAATTTAGGTTTATGCAAGGCTGCATCATCGAGCAAATCTTTTGAAAAGCCAATATCTACCCGTTTATAGGAGGGTATAAAAAACTTATCCAGGTACCGGGGTGTCTGTGACGGACCTATTGGTAACCTTGAGCCATAAAGTGCATTTAAGTGTACTTTATAAGTTGGGCTGTTAAGCAGTTTATCTTGAAAAAATATAGAAAAATTTAAGCGTTGATCAGTCGGGCGTTTTAAATAACCCGGGTAAAAAGTTGTTCCGTTTTCGACATAACTGTCACCGATAATATCTTCATTGGCGTGCATTACCGACATCCTGAAATACGAAACCAGATCCTTTACAAATTCGCCCCCTATACTGAAATCGGCGCCATAGGCGTAACCCCGTGATACTTCGTTTGCGAGGTATTTAATCCGCAGGTTATCAATTTTATAGGGGATCAACCGGTCAGAATATTTAAAATAGGCTTCTGAAGTAAATTTCAGCCTTGTTCCAAAAGCATCAAAGGCATATTCGTAACCCAGTGAGGTATTGTAAGAACTCTGTGCTTTTTGGTCGATATATAATTTTCCTGAAAAGTCTCTTATGGTACGGTAAGATGGCGGCTGTTTGTAAACCCCTGCAGTAAATCTTAAAATCTTATTATTTGAATTTGGCCGGTATGCGAGCAGTAACCTCGGACTGACCAATAACTGCCTGCTTAACGAATTATAGGTAACCCTTGCTCCCAACTGTAATTCGGCATAATCGGAAAGCGAATAACTATCCTGGATATAGGCACTGTAATTTTTGATATCGATATTGTTTTTTACGTTGATTACATTCTGTAATACGATATTTTTTGAGTTGTTCGGAAGAATGAAACCTGCCGAATCGGTATAATTATATTCGTTTAACTGATCGTTGTATTTAGATTTATCGAATTTTAAACCCCATGAAAAAACATGACTGTTAAAATTCTGATCAACCTTTATTTCTGATGCAAAAACCTGTGTGTTCAGGCTGTTCCTTCCATAATTATAGTAGCTTCCAATTCCCCTGTTTTTAGTTACCGGTCCGAAGTTTTCCCCTTGAAAAGCATTATCTACCTCAGCAAAAATATAACTTCCATTAATATCATAGCGCTCTCTTTCTATGGTATTAAAATAGCTGTTTATCAACTTGATTACCAGGTTCGGTTGTGGAGAATAAGTAGCGGTTATAGCGTTTCCGAAGCTTTGGTAATCATCAATTTCCTGTCCTGTATAATCAACATTCAACCTTAAAGTGGTGTTTAAGGTTCCAAACTGTGTTTCCCTGTTGGTTGGTACCAGTTTAAACTGGCCAAGGTTAAAACTTCCGAGATAACTGATATTGAATTTTTGAGAGAAATCGTATTGATACAGCAGCTGTGCATCGGCAAAATTAGGGTTGTAGCTCCCCTTTTCATCCTGTTTGATCAATACACTCGAATTGTTCTTGTATCTTAAAGCAGCCAGTAAAAAACTATTTTTAAATAACTTTTTTGTAGTTAGCGAAGTATTTAAAAGACTGGTACTAAGGGTGGTCTGACTACTGTCGGGTTTATCATATTTAATATCCAGCACAGAGGAAAGTTTATCGCCGTACCTGGCTTCAAAACCACCTGCCGAGAACTTTGCCTTACTCACCAGGTCTGAGTTGATAAAGCTTAAACCCTCCTGCTGTCCGTTACGGATCAATACAGGCCGGTTAATTTCTACATCATTGATATAAATCAGGTTTTCGTCGAAATTACCTCCCCTAACGCTATACTGGGCACTTAACTCGTTATTGGTAGATACGCCCGGAAGGGTTTTGAGCATGGTTTCGAAATTCCCAGAAACCAGGGGCATGGAGGGTACATCAGCTATATTAATGGTAGTGGTATTACTTAACTGATTTTGTTTGTTGGTGATGTTAACCTGCTCTAATTCGTTGATATTGGCAATTAAACTTACCTGTTTGATAATTCTTGCGCCCGAGCGCTCATTAAACTTGATCGTTTGAGGCAAGTAGCCCAACAGTAAGTACTTAATACTAAAATTTTTTGTTTTGGAATAAATGGTATAAGCCCCGAATTCATCTGTTACTGTTGTTTGTGCCTGACCTAAAACAATAACCGTAACCTGCGATAAAGGCTGTTTCTCATTGTTATAAACTATTCCTGAAACCCTAACCAGTGGTTGTGCTACAGCAAAACCGCAACCAGCAATTAAAAGGAGAAGGATTAGCCGAAATTTGAGCATTTTTAGTATCAAGATATAAGCGTATCAAGATAAAAGAATTAAGTATCTAGATAAAGGTATTATATATCAAGATAACTATACTCCTTATCATTCAAACAATTTAGTAATAAAACAATTAAATGCTTATGTTACTAACTAACTGTTGTTTCATCTCAGCAATCGTTTTCGTCGGGTTTTCTGCTGCGAAAATTGCATTTCCAGCCACGAAAGCGTTGGCGCCGGCAGATGCCAATGCAGCAATATTCTGTAAACCTACACCACCATCTACCTCAACAACCAAATCTTCATTAACACCCCGTATTAAAGCTTTTAAATCATGTATTTTTTTATAAGTATTATGAATAAAAGCCTGACCACCAAAACCTGGGTTAACCGACATAATGAGTACCAGATCCAGGTCTTCAATCACATCCTGCAGCAGCGTAACCGGAGTATGCGGGTTTAAAGCTACACCAGCTTTACAACCAGATGCCTTGATCAATTGGATCGTTCTGTGTAAATGGGTGCAGGCTTCGTAATGTACCGTGATCCGGTCTGCTCCTGCTTTAGCAAAGTCCTCAATATATTTATCGGGCTCTACTATCATTAAATGCACATCTAAAGGTTTGGTGGCGTGTTTTTTAACTGCAGCCATAACCGGAAAGCCAAAAGAGATATTCGGCACAAAAACACCATCCATTACATCAACATGGAACCAATCGGCTTCACTGTGATTAATCATTTCAATATCGCGCTGCAAATTGCCAAAATCTGCCGAAAGTATGGATGGGGCTATAATGTATTTCATTTAATGATCTTTTAGTTTTTTAATTTCAAATTCCGCTAAGAGTTTTTAAATAATATTTATCAGCGGTTGCCACTTGAATTCTTTCAGGGGGCTTAATAGCAGGAAAGATGCTGAAATAAATTCAGCATGACGCTACGATGCAAGTTACAAAAGATGTATGAATCTTTTTAGTGAGAAAAGCCGAAGTTATATTATGTAAACAAAAAAACCTTCCAGTAAACTGAAAGGTTTTCGAATATTAAGTCCCCCCTTTAGGGAATTTAGGTGTTAAGCTTGTGGCGCTGCTGGTTTTTCTGGCTTAGGTAATAAAACTTTACGCGAAAGTTTCATTTTACCTTGTTTATCGATGTCTAATAATTTAACCTCGATTTTATCGCCTTCTTTCAGTACACCATCCATGGTTTCTAAACGCTGCCATGAAATTTCAGAGATATGCAACAAACCGTCTTTGCCTGGCATAATTTCAACAAATGCTCCAAATGGCATAATCGATTTTACTTTACCCTGGTAAATTTCGCCGATTTCTGGTTTGGCTACAATGTTACGGATGCGGGTAACTGCTGCATCAATTGATGCTTTGTTATCGGCAAATACTTCAACAATACCTTTTCCGTCAACTTCCTCAATGGAGATTGTTGCACCGGTTTCGCGTTGCATTTCCTGAATAATCTTACCTCCAGGGCCAATAATTGCACCGATAAATTCTTTATCAATAGTTAAAGAAACAATACGTGGTGCATGTGGTTTGTAATCTTCATTCGGCTGGCTGATGGTTTTCTTCATCTCATTTAAGATGTGTAAACGACCGTCTTTAGCCTGTAATAAAGCTTTAGTTAAAACTTCGTATGATAAACCATTGATTTTTAAGTCCATCTGGCAGGCAACAATACCATTTTCAGTACCGGTTACTTTAAAGTCCATATCACCTAAGTGGTCTTCATCACCTAAGATATCAGAAAGGATAGCATACTTACCTGTTTTTTCGTCGGTGATTAAACCCATTGCGATACCCGAAACCGGCGCTTTGATTTTAACACCGGCATCCATCAGGGCTAAGGTACCTGCACAAACTGTTGCCATTGATGATGAACCGTTCGATTCTAAAATATCAGAAACTACACGGATGGTATATGGATTAGCTTCGCCCTGAGGTAAAACTTTTTTCAATGAGCGTTGTGCCAGGTTACCGTGACCGATTTCGCGGCGACCAGCACCCCTGTTAGGTCTAACCTCGCCGGTAGAAAAACCAGGGAAATTATAGTGCAACAAGAATTTCTGGAAACCATTAAAGAAAGCACCATCAATCATTTGCTCGTCATCTTTGCCACCTAAAGTAACTGATGTTAAAGATTGGGTTTCGCCACGGGTAAATACTGCCGAACCGTGTGCTGCAGGTAAATAACCTACTTCACTCCAGATTGGGCGGATTTCGGTTGTTTTACGGCCATCTAAGCGGATACCTTCATCTAACAATAAATTTCTGATGGCATCGTACTGAACATCGTGGTAATAATGTTTAGCCATTGCTTTGGTTAAATCATCTGTATCTTCAGGCATTGCCTCGAAGAATTCGTTAATGATAGCTGTAAAGCCTTCTTTACGAACATCTTTATTGCCACCAGCTTTTGCCACAGCATAAACTTTGTCGTAAGTATCAGCGTAAACTTTAGCTTTTAAATCAGCATCGTGGTCTTCGTGACTGTATTCGCGTTTTACAGTTTTACCTGTGGCTTCGGTTAATTCAACCTGAACAGCACATTGAACTTTAATTGCATCGTGTGCAAATTTTAAAGCTTCAACCATTTCATCTTCCTGAATTTCATCACACTCACCTTCTACCATACAGATATCGTTAGCAGAACCGGCAACCATAAATTCAAGTGTAGCACGCTCCAGATCGCTGGCATATGGATTGATTACCAGTTTACCATCAATTTTAGCTACGCGTACTTCAGAGATTGGACCGTTAAAAGGAATATCAGAAACTGATAGCGCAGCCGATGCAGCTAAACCAGCCAAACAATCTGGCATGATATTTTTATCAGCAGAGATTAAAGAAATCATCACCTGTGTATCAGAATGATAATCAGAAGGGAACTGTGGACGTAAAGCCCTATCTACCAAACGGGAAATTAATACCTCGTAATCAGATAATCTTGCTTCACGACGTAAAAAGCCGCCTGGGATACGGCCTGTAGCCGCATATTTTTCCTGATAATCAACCGATAATGGTAAAAAATCAGTGCCTGGTTTAGCACCAACAGTAGATACTACTGTGGCCAGCAACATGGTATCGCCCATTTTTACGACAACCGAACCATCAGCCTGTTTAGCCAGTTTACCTGTTTCAATTTCTACAATTCTGCCATCGCCCAAATCGAACGATTTTTTTATTACATTCATTTAATTAGAATTATGGTGTGTTTTCCTCTTTCTACACACCGTTGTTTATATATGTTTTTGTTTTTGCAAACGAAGATAAGATTAAAAAAAACTATCTATAATAAATCCCGTTAAAAAAAATATCGGGGAATTAAAAAGCCATTCTCTAAAGAATGGCTTTCGCTGATAAAATTCGCTTATTTTTGTTTAATGATATCACGAAGCGATAAAGCTTTGATGATAGCACGATAGCGCTCAATATCTTTTTTGTATAGGTATGCCAAAATACCGCGGCGTTTACCTACCAATTTTTGAAGTGACAACTGAGTAGAAAAATCCTTGCGGTTTTTCTTTAAGTGTTCTGTTAAGTGCGCAATACGGTATGTAAATAGCGCTACCTGACCTTCTGCAGAACCAGTATTGGTTTCTACTTCGCCGTGTTGTTTAAAGATTTCGGCTTTCTTTTCTGGACTTAAATACATTCTTGAATAATATTAAAGCAATAAATTAATTAATTGTGGCGCAAAGATAAGGTTATTTCTGATTATAAACAAATGGTACGGCAGATAATTTTTAGAGCTTAATACCTTGATTATTAAGGTAAATAATTAAGAATCAATCCTGAAGTTTTATTACTTTAGAAGCCAAGATGTACTTGTTTTAAGAAAATGCAGAAACCGAAAGTTAACAAAGAATCCCGATTATCATTAAACACCCTTGTGGGGGTGTGCGCCATTGTAACCAGTATTTGCGCAATTATTATAACATTGTATCAAACCAGGTTGCAGCGAATACAGCAATATGCATCGGTAAAACCGCTATTAATGAGCTATTCAAATAGTTTTTCAGAAAATAATAATGCTAACAACCAGACTTATCATTACGAACTGGTGATTACAAATCAGGGTTTGGGACCAGCAATTGTATCTGATTATGCATTTTATTATAAATCAAAATCTTATCAGAACATTGCACAAATCCTTAAACAAATTAAAACTGAGCATAAACTAGATTCAACCAAAACGGTAATATTGACCAATTTATGGAAAAATGAAGTACTACCAGTTGGTGAAAAATTAAGCTTGATAAAAATAGAGGATGAACGGCTTGGGCCATTGGTCGAAAAGTCTGGCATTAAAATAATGGTTCAATATAAATCTTTGTACGGACAAGAGTGGCGTTTTGTAAACGATGATAAATCAGGGCCTAAGGAAGTTGAATAAGTTTTTTCTGCAAAGCAGTTTTCAGTTTCAATCTTTTAAAACTTCTGTCATGCTGAGGCACGAAGCATCTGTTTCATAGCCTGCAGATGCTTCTTACCTCATGTTTCCAACAACAAAAGCATTTCAGGATTTTCTTTATCAAAAGACATATAAGAAAATTATGCAGTTGGTTTACGAATCACTAACCCCTTGCCTTGAGGGTATTTTAAAGGCTTACCACCATTCATGGCAACAGAGATGTGGTTAAGTTGTAAGACAGCAAAGAAGCGCTGCTCGGGGGTACGACTCAAATAAATAGCATCACGTTCCTCAACAATTGTTTCGCGTGGAGTATTTATATCATATATTTTAAGTTTTCCCATTTCATATCAAAAATACGAAAAATAGATGATATATCTTTACGTCAATACATCTTTATATAAAGATATTAAAAGCTTACTTTTGTACAAAACATTAAGCCTTGGAAAAGAATCAATACAGCATTTTTGAAAGTGAATTACGTGTGCGGCCAGATGATATAGATATGTTTAACCATGTACATAATAGCAAATATTTAGATTATGTACTGGCGGCACGTTATGAGCAGATGGAAAAGTTCTACGGTATGACCTGGGAACATTTTACCCAACAGGGTTTAGGCTGGGTAGTAAGCCATGTTGACATCAATTTTAAACGTCCGCTATTGATGAACGATTTAATGTTGATCAGGACAGGTGTTTTATCCATGAATGATAAAGGCTGCTCAGTTCAGTTCGAAATTATTAACCAGAAAACCGGAAAAATTGCTTCAGATGGCGTTTTTGATTATGTTCTCATTGATTTAAATACGGGTAGAAGTACACAGGTTACTGATGAAATGATTAAGGCCTACAGTATATAGGTCTTCGACTACGCTCAGACTGACAGGTTAAAAATAATTTCAGTGATTTCCGAGTTTCCGTGGCAAAAAATCAATCACTATCTTAAAAATCAGTCATCAAAACTTGACAATTAAAAATTTTCTCTATATTTGGCCTATCAAAAAGACCAGAGCCATGAAAGTATCTGCAATCCGTTTGAGGTTCTAAATAACCGAGGATTCCCCCTCCGATTTTAATTTAGGTATGTACGCTTAATGCGTGCTGTTTGGTTTATTACATCACAATTATTTATATTTATATGTCACAGTCTACAAAGACACAGGGCAAACTATCGTCTTTTTTCAGCATCCTGATTCAGTCTTTAAAAGGTCATGAAGTAGACCTTACTTCTATTAGTATTAAACGCGCAATTATTTTATTGGCCATACCGATGATGTTGGAAATGGCTATGGAATCGGTTTTTGCTTTGGTAGATTTATATTTTGTTGGCCACCTGGAAAATAGCAGTAATGCTATTCAGACCGTTGGTTTAACGGAATCGGTTTTAACGATTATTTACTCGCTGGCCATTGGCTTAAGTATGGCGGCTACGGCTGTTGTTGCCAGGAGAATTGGCGAGAAAAACCCGGAGGCAGCCTCGAAAGCAGGCATGCAGACTATTGTAATTGCAGTTGCCGTTAATGTTCTGATTAGCATTGCTGGATTGATTTATGCAAGAGACATCCTGTTGTTGATGGGTGCTTCGACAGAAACTGCAGATCATGGTACCACCTTTGTTCGCATCATGATGGGCGGGAGCATTATTATTGTTCTCCTGTTTTTAATTAATGGGATTTTTCGCGGTGCAGGTAATGCGGCAATCGCAATGAGAAGTTTATGGATCGCCAATATTGCAAACATCATCCTCTGCCCTATTTTTATTAATGGTTTAGGGCCGGTACCTGCCTTTGGTTTAACTGGTGCTGCAATTGCGACTACCATTGGTCGTGGTTTGGGGGTTACTTACCAGGTTTATAATTTGTTCAGTGGTAAAAACATATTAAAAATACGTATTAGCCACTTTTTACCAGATTTTACCCAGATTAAAGCCATCATTAAAATTGCAGCTCCAGCTATTTTTCAATTCGTAATTGCGAGCTGTAGCTGGGTATTTTTAGCTGAACTGGTTGCCACTACGGGTGGAGATATAGGATCGGCAGGTTACCAAACATCATTACGCTTGATGATGTTTTTTATGTTACCGGCCTGGGGCTTAAGCAATGCAGCTGCTACTTTGGTTGGCCAGAATTTAGGTGCTGGTCACATAGACCGTGCAGAGAAATCAGTATTTCAGACATTGAAATACATCATCATTTTCATGGCTGTGGTGAGTGTACTGTTCTTAACCTGCGGACATTTGTTCGCTGCATTTTTTACAGCTGATGAAGATGTGATTGCTGTTGCAAGCGAAGCTTTAAAAATTTTGAGCATTGGGTTTGTAATTTATGGGGCTGCTATGGTATTCAGTAGTGCATTTAACGGTGCCGGTGATACCTGGACACCTACCAAAATTAACATTTTTGCCTTCTGGCTCTTCCAGATTCCTTTAGCTTACTTTTTGGCCAAATATCTGGAAATGGGTCCGACAGGTGTTTTTATTGCTATCCCAACGGCAGAGGCTGGTATTGCAACAGCTGCTTTTATTTTGTTTAAAAAAGGAAAGTGGAAGAAAACAGTGGTTTAATTCTTTAACCACAAATGGTGCTGGTAAACACAGACGTTTTACTAAACTGAAGATCGTTTTCTGCCTATTTGTGGTTAATTTTAAGCATCAGGTATAAAACCTCTCAAAAGAATTACTGCTATTGGTTAAATAAACCTGATTGGAACGAACATCCCGGTTTTCTACCGCCCGAAACAGCATTGAACCAGCATCGGGATAAAGTGTAAAGCAGGACTGCAGCAACCGAAAAACTACTGCTTTTGCTTTTCAAAACAATAAAAATTCAGCCTTTGCAGCATTCCATTTTCCCTCTTACAATTTCCATTAAAAAACATATCTTTGCGCAAAGATGAAGCATATACGTAATTTTTGCATTATTGCACACATCGACCATGGTAAAAGTACCCTGGCTGATCGGTTATTAGAATATACAGCGACAATTTCGCAGCGTGAAGCGCAAGCGCAATTGCTCGATAATATGGATTTGGAGCGCGAGCGGGGCATTACAATTAAAAGTCATGCCATACAAATGAACTATAAAGTTGGTGGTGAAGAATATGTTTTTAACTTAATTGACACACCCGGACACGTAGATTTTTCGTACGAGGTTTCGCGTTCAATTGCCGCCTGCGAAGGTGCATTGTTAATTGTTGATGCCTCGCAAGGTATTCAGGCACAGACCATTTCGAACTTATATCTGGCCCTGGAGCACGACCTTGAAATTATTCCAATTCTGAATAAAATGGACTTACCTGGTGCTATGCCAGAGGAAGTTAAAGACCAGATTATTGATTTGATCGGCTGTGACCGTGATGATATTATTCCTGCCTCCGGTAAAACAGGAATGGGAATCCCTGAAATTTTACAAGCTATTGTAGATAGGGTCCCGGCTCCGGTTGGTGATACTGAAGCGCCATTACAGGCATTGATTTTCGACTCTGTATTTAACTCGTTCAGGGGAATCATTGCTTATTATAAGGTAGTAAACGGCGAAATTAAAAAAGGCGATAAAGTAAAATTCATCAATACCGGTAAAGAATACCTGGCTGATGAAGTTGGTATTTTGAAACTGGATATGGCTCCACGCAATGTGGTTAAAACCGGTGATGTAGGCTATATTATTTCAGGAATTAAGGAGGCACGCGAGGTAAAGGTTGGTGATACGATAACAACGGTTGCCAGACCGGCAGATGATGCCATTCAGGGTTTTGAAGAGGTTAAGCCAATGGTTTTTGCCGGCATTTATCCTGTTGATACAGATGATTTTGAAGAATTGCGCGAAGCGATGCATAAGTTGCAGCTAAATGATGCTTCTATCGTTTTCGAACCGGAAAGTTCTGCTGCTTTGGGCTTTGGTTTCCGTTGCGGTTTCCTCGGCATGTTACACATGGAGATTATCCAGGAGCGTTTAGAACGTGAATTCGACATGACGGTAATTACAACCGTACCTAACGTTTCGTACATTGCACATACAACCAAAGGTGTCGAAATTACTGTAAATAACCCATCTGATTTACCAGATCCAAGCAAACTGGATTCTGTTGAAGAGCCCTTTATCAAAGCAAATATTATTACCAAAGCAGAGTTTGTTGGCCCGGTAATGTCGCTTTGTATTCAAAAACGTGGCATTATTGTTAATCAATCGTATTTAACATCCGATCGTGTTGAATTAATTTTCGAAATGCCAATGGGCGAAATTGTATTTGATTTTTACGATAAACTGAAAACCATTTCCAAAGGTTATGCCTCATTCGATTACCACCAGGTAGGTTATCGTAAATCGGATTTGGTTCGTTTGGATATGTTAATTAATGAAGAACCTGTTGATGCATTATCTTCATTGATTCACCGTAGTAACGCTTACGATTTCGGTAAAAAAATCTGCGAGAAATTAAAGGAACTGATCCCACGTCAGCAATTTGAAATTAAAATTCAGGCTTCGATCGGTGCTAAGGTTATTGCCCGCGAAACATTGAGCGCTTTACGTAAAGATGTAACTGCGAAATGTTATGGTGGTGATATTTCCCGTAAACGTAAGTTGTTGGAGAAACAGAAAAAAGGTAAAAAACGCATGCGCCAGGTGGGTAACGTAGAAATCCCGCAATCTGCATTTATGGCGGTTTTGAAACTAGATTAAAATTAGAATCAAGATTTAAGTATCAAGTAGCAAGATAATTTGCAAATCTTGATACTAAATTACTTGCTACTTGATACTTTGAAAAATGAAATTATTAGACGGTAAATACGTATCAGAAAAAGTTAAAATCCAGATTGCTGAAGAAGCTGCTGAATTTTTAAATAAAACAGGTCGGAAACCACACCTTGTAGCTATTTTGGTGGGTAATGACGGCGGCAGCGAAACTTATGTGGCCAGCAAGATGAAAAACTGCGAAAAGGTAGGTTTTAAATCTTCACTTCACCGTTACGATAACTCGGTAACAGAAGCAGAATTATTGGCCAAAATTGAAGAAATTAATCAGGATGATGATGTAGATGGATTAATTGTTCAGTTACCGCTTCCTAAGCATATCGATCCGGAAAAAGTAACCGAAAAAATAGATTACCGTAAAGATGTTGATGGTTTCCACCCGGTAAACCTTGGTCGAATGATGCGCAATTTACCTTGCTTTATCCCGGCTACACCTTACGGCATTTTGTTGATGCTACAGGAATACAATATCGATACCACGGGTAAACATTGTGTAGTAGTTGGCCGCAGTAACATTGTAGGCAGTCCGATGAGTATTTTAATGGCACGTAATGCTAATCCAGGTAACTGTACGGTAACACTTACCCACTCTCGTACAAAAGATTTAAAAGAACAGGTATTACAGGCCGACATTGTAATTGCTGCAATTGGTAAAAAGAATTTTGTTACCGCCGATATGGTAAAACCTGGTGCTATTATTATTGATGTAGGTATTAACCGCGAAAATTCAACTGAAACCAAATCTGGCTTCAAGTTATATGGTGACGTAGATTTTGAAAATGTTGCTCCAAAATCATCTTACATTACCCCGGTTCCGGGTGGTGTGGGTTTGATGACTATTGTAGGTTTATTGAAAAATACGCTGGCATCGGCCAGAAAAGAAATATATTCTTAAGTCCAAAACTTAAATACTAAAGCATTAAAAGCGGTTCATTTTTGGATCGCTTTTTTTTACGTATAAAATTTAATTATTGTACGTATTTATGGTACATTTGTTTGTAATACAATTCGAAAATGGATGCTAAACTAACCTTGAGCTTTGATCAGGATGTAGTAAATAAAGCTAAAAAATACGCTGCTGATAACAACATTAGCCTTTCGCGCTTAATTGAGCATTTATTAATTCAGGTTACCGCCAGCAATTATAAATCATTAGAAGATTATCCCATTGCTGATTGGGTAAGTATGGTAGCAGAAGGCGAAGTAGAATATAAAAAAACACCAAAAAAAACACGCAAAGACTCAAAGAATGAATTCTTTTCTTCTAAGAAGTAATAAATGAGAGTGTTTCTGGATGCCAATATTTTAGTCTCGGTAATAAATAAGGAGTATCCGCTTTATACCTATTCATCAAGAATTTTAAGCTTAGCAACACATCCAAAATTTGAAGTTTACACTTCTCCGCTTTGCTTGGCGATTGTATTTTATTTTGCCGAAAAGAAACATGGTACTATACTTGCAAAACAAAAGATTGATTTACTCTGCCAACACATAAAAATTGTAGAGAATTCATCAAAAAGCGTTTCAGATACATTATCGAATAAGAAAATACATGACTTTGAAGACGGCCTGGAATATTATGCTGCGCAATCCGTTGAATGTAAATGTATCATCACTGAAGATGTGGAAGATTTTTATTTTTCTGAGATTGAAGTTTTAAATTGTCAGGAGTTTTTTAAAAGACATCTGCTCCCTTAAGTCTCCACTGATCTGTCATTCTGAATGCAATGAAGAATCTTTAGTGAGTAGATACTCTACTTCGCTCTACTCCCATCTAAATATGCGACTTTTCTTCCCAATCTTGGCATTTCGTCAGCCATTCATCACTGAACAAATGACTAATAAACCAATGATAAATGAACTCACCTGATTAGCCCCAAAGTTTACTCCACCAGCTTTCTTCAAAACCAATATATAGTCCGTCTTCACGTAATTCTGTAGGATAGATATTGATATAATCTCCCTGTCCCTCTGCTCCTCTTCCTGTAGTTAAGCTATATTCGTAACGGTGAATCGGACATACCAGGTTTCCGTTTTTGCACCAGCCCCCACTAAAATGCCCGCCCGCATGCGGGCAATGCGACTGGGTGGCAATAATTTTATCTTCGTTATTAATTATACAAAGCTGCTTCCCGTTAACCGAGATGGTTTTAATTTCGTCGGCACGGGGAATCTGATTGTTATTTAGCGCTTTAAACCACTTCATTCTGCTAAATTACGGCAAATAAATATCAGTATTATTTCATCTTTCTATTAATTTTTGAATTAGAGGTAGCTTCACCATATTTTTTTAGGATATTTGCATCCTCAAAAATGAAACAGGACATTCCAGAAGACGGCACATTACTTCCTTTGATGGAAGAATTTTACACCATACAGGGCGAAGGATTCAATACCGGAAAAGCGGCTTATTTTATCCGTTTGGGCGGTTGTGATGTAGGTTGTCACTGGTGTGATGTAAAAGAAAGCTGGGATGCTGAAATGCACCCGCTTACTGCTTCGGATGTTATTGTAGAAAATGCTGACCGCTTTCCGGGCAGAGCTGTTGTAATTACTGGTGGCGAACCTTTAATTTATAACCTCGATTACCTGACCAATAAACTTAAAGAAAGGGGAATCCTGACGTTTATCGAAACATCAGGTGCATATCCACTTTCAGGTAACTGGGACTGGATCTGCTTATCGCCTAAAAAATTTAAAGCACCAAGGCCAGATATTGCACCTTTTGCCAATGAACTGAAGGTAATCGTTTTCAATAAAAGTGATTTTAAATGGGCAGAAGAATATGCAGCAATGGTATCTCCTACCTGTAAACTGTATCTTCAACCAGAGTGGTCTAAATCAAAAGAAATTACGCCAATGATTATTGATTATGTAATGGCAAATCCTAAATGGGAAATTTCTTTACAAACACACAAATTTTTAAATATTCCTTAAAAACAATACATTAGCTTTATAACCAAATGTTAATGTAATGAAATTTTGCCTAGCCCTCTTCTTTAGCGTACTGAGTATTTATTGTTTAGGGCAAAATTCCCCAAATAAAAAAGCACAGGTTTACTTTGAAAAAGCAGGTCCTCTTATTGATAAATTAGACTACGCTGCTGCCGAACAGGTATTAAAAAGTGCGGTTGAAGCTGATCCGTTATTTCAGAATGCCTATATCGTACTTGCCGGAGTTTATAAAGCGCAAAAAAAATATTCCGAGTCCAGAACTGCTTATGAAAAAGCCATATTGATTAATAAAACTGTGGCTCCTGCTGTAATTTATGGTTTGGCTGAAACCGAATTCGCTACCCAGGACTATGCAAAGGCTAAGCAGCATTTTAGCGAATTCCTAACACTTGATAACGCATCAGATAGAGCTAAAAAAGCAAAAAAATACCTTTTGGATTGCGATTTTGCTTCAGCAGCCATAAAAAAACCGGTAAAATATGTTCCGACCAATTTGGGCCCTGGTGTGAACACAACGGATGCCGAGTATTTCCCTGCTTTAACTGCTGACGGTGAAACTTTGGTTTTTACCCGTCAAATGAATGGAAATGAAGATTTTTGGACTTCTCAGCTTAAAAATGATAAATGGGGTGCTGCTACTCCTTTATCCAGCAGAATAAACACCACACATTACAACGAAGGCGCGCAAACCATCTCTCCGGATGGTAAATATTTGTTTTTTACCGGTTGCAACCGACCTGATGGATTAGGGCGCTGCGATATTTACGTTTCGCACCGCGAAGGCAAAGATTGGGGCGAGCCCTATAATATCGGGAAACCTGTAAATTCAGAATATTGGGAATCGCAACCTGCAATCAGTCCGGATGGAAGGACACTATATTTCATCAGTAACCGGCCAGGGGGATCAGGTGGCTACGACGTTTGGAAAAGCACTATTACCGAAGATGCCAAATGGGGACCGGCGATAAACCTGGGGCCCGATATCAATACCATTTACGATGAAAATACCCCTTTTTTACATACTGATGGCCGCACTTTGTACTTCTCTTCAGATGGATGGCCAGGGTTCGGAAACAAGGATATCTTTTACAGCCGGATGGATAACGATGGTAAGTGGCAAAAACCAGTTAATATGGGTTATCCAATCAACTCCTTTGAAGATGAAAGCGGCTTAGTGGTAAGCGCTGATGGAAATTTCGGACTGTTTTCTTCAAATTTAAAGGGCGGTTTTGGTCTGCAGGATATCTATAGTTTTGGCATTCCCGAAACAGCCAGGCCATTAAAAGTTTCGTATGTAAAAGGGATTGTTAGAGATAAGGATACCAAAAAAACGATCGAGAGCAATGTACAGGTGGTAGACTTAAAAACAAATAAAACGGTTTTTGATGACTACACTGATCCTGAAACGGGTCAGTTTTTAGCCGTAATGCCTGTGGGGAGCGATTATCTGTTCAATGTAAATGCAGAGGGTTATCTATTTTATTCGGAAAATT
This sequence comes from Sphingobacteriaceae bacterium, assembly GCA_017745075.1. Taxonomy (GTDB): domain Bacteria; phylum Bacteroidota; class Bacteroidia; order Sphingobacteriales; family Sphingobacteriaceae; genus Pedobacter. The sequence goes on from JAGIAD010000028.1 coordinate 131,049, forward strand.
TCGAGCTTAAAACGGGAGACATCAATAAACCTTATCAAATCGAGGTATACATTGAAAAGATAAAGCAAGGTGGAAATGTTACGCTTAGAAATATATTTTTCGATACCAATAAATTTAACCTTTTGCCTGCCTCTATCCGTGAGCTCGATTTATTGATCGATTTTCTACATCAAAATGAATCGGTAAATATTGAAATTCAGGGGCATACCGATAATGTAGGTGATGATAAGCTGAACGAGAAATTATCTTTTAACCGCGCCAATGCCGTTTACGATTACCTGATTAAAAACCAGATTGATGCCAAAAGACTTAGCTTTAAAGGTTTTGGTGCAAGTAAGCCGATTGCTGATAATAAAACCGAACTGGGTAGAAAAAATAACAGGAGGACTTCATTTGTGATTACGAAAGTTTAATTTTTATAGTTGTCATTCAGAACGCAGTGAAGAATCTTCAGGATGATCATTGTCATTTCAAATAAAGCAAAGCGAAATGGAGAAATCTATAAACAGATCTCTCTGCTACGGTCGAGATGATTATATCCAGTTAAAGTATGGCTTGTTTGATCCTGATTAACTTAATCAAAGTTGCTTCCAACAGATCTAAGTGTAACATAATGACCTCGAAATAAATTACCTTCGGTGAGCTCGCTCGCTTAAGGCTCGGTTTACTTCGTAGCTCTTCGCGCCGTTATAAGTCAGGATGGTATAATCCCTTAAGATGGTCGTCATTTCGACTGAAGCAAAGCGAAATGGAGAAATCTGTATACAGATCTCTCCGCTACGGTCGAGATGACGATATTTAATTAAAGTACGGCTTGTCTGATCCTGATTAACTTAGTCAAAGTTTCTTCCAACAAATCTAAGTGTAACATATTGGCTCCATCTGATTTTGCATTTGCAGGATCAGGGTGAGTTTCGATAAATAAACCATCAGCACCCACTGCAATGGCAGCTTTGGCTATAGTAGAAATCAATTCTGGTTTACCACCGGTAACCCCGCTGCTTTGATTGGGCTGCTGTAAAGAGTGTGTACAATCCATCACTACAGGTACACCAAAACTTTGCATTTCTGGTAAACCACGATAATCGACAATTAAATCCTGGTAACCAAAAGTATTGCCCCTGTCTGTTAAAATTACTTTGTTGTTGCCTGCTTCCTTAACTTTTTCAACCGCAAATTTCATTGAACCTGCAGAAAGAAACTGCCCTTTTTTAACGTTTACCGCTTTTCCGGTTTGTGCAGCTGCAATCAATAAATCAGTTTGCCGACATAAAAATGCAGGAATCTGCAATACATCAACATAAGCAGCAGCCATTGCAGCTTCGCCGCTTTCGTGAATGTCGGTAACGGTTGGTACACCAAATTCCCTGCCTATCCTTTCTAAGATCCTTAAGGCTTTTTCATCGCCTATTCCTGTAAAAGAACTGCCTTTACTTCTGTTTGCTTTGCGGTACGAACCTTTAAAAATATATGGAATCTGTAATTTATCAGTAATGGTGATGATTTTTTCAGCAATTCTCATGGCAATATCCTCGCCCTCAATAGCGCAGGGACCTGCCATTAAAAAGAAATTTCCTGAATCTGTATTTTTTAATTTATCTAAGTAGTTAAGCATGTATTGTATATGTAATATTGATAATGGATGATGGAAGAAATAAGTGGACTAAATATTCCATTTTATCTCTCCCATCTTACATCAATTTCCTAGTTCTGACATGAATTTAATCCGCATCAGCTGAATTTCTTCACGGGTATAGTCGGTTTCGCCTAATTCGTTCAGGGCCTCATCAATAGAATCGCTCTCTGCTGCCCTGAAATAATCGAAAACTTCGTCCTGCCGGTCATCATCAATGATCTCGTCGATGAAATAATTCAAGTTGAGTTTAGTGCCGGAATTTACGATTGATTCTACTTCTTTCAGAATTTCCTCGTAAGTAATACCTTTTGAATCAGCAATATCCTCTAAACCAATCTGCCGGTCGATATTTTGGATAATCGATACCTTCATCTGCGATTTATTGGCCTGAGTTTTAATAATCAGATCAATAGGACGTTCGATATCGTTGTCTTCCACGTATTTTTTGATCAATTCGATAAAAGGACTTCCGAATTTCATGGCCTTACCTGAACCTACACCGGAAATCTGGCGAAGTTCTTCCATAGTAACCGGGTAATGCGTACACATTTCTTCAAGAGATGGATCCTGGAAAACAACAAAAGGTGGAACACTTTTCTGCTTGGCAATTTTCTTACGCAAATCTTTAAGCAACGATAAAAGATGGGTGTCTAATGCACCTGTACCCTGTTTTACATCGTCGTCATCATCATCGGCACCGCTTTCTATCGGCTCGTTTAATATAAATTTAAGGTGATAAGGATTTACGATGAAATCTCTGCCCTGTTTAGTTAATTTTAAGAGGCCATAATTATCGATATCTTTATAGAGGAAGTTGTTTAGCACCGCCTGGCGGATAATCGATTTCCACATCAGTTCGCCCTCTTCTTTTCCGATACCAAACTCTGGTACTTTGCTGTGTTCGTAAGCAATAGTCTGTGCGGTTTCTAAGCCTAAAAAAACATTGAGCAAGTGTGCATCATCAAATTTTTCTCCCGATTTTTCGATAAACTTTAATAAGGTCGACAATTGGTTTTCGGCATCAAACTGTTTTTTAGGTTTTTTGCAGTTATCGCACATGCAATTGCAGCCGGTTTCGTTAAAGTTTTCACCAAAATAATGAAGAATCTGCTTACGGCGGCAAACGCCTGATTCTGCATAATCAATCACCTCTTTTAATATCTGGGTACCAATCTCACGTTCTGAAACCGGTTTATCTTTCATAAATTTAGCCAGCTTATCTACATCTTTTTGAGAGTAAAAAGCGATACATACACCTTCACCACCATCACGGCCGGCCCTGCCGGTTTCCTGGTAATAGCCTTCCATGCTTTTAGGCACATCGTGGTGGATTACAAAACGTACATCCGGTTTGTCAATACCCATACCAAAGGCAATGGTTGCTACAATTACCTCTGCATCTTCCATCAAAAATTTATCCTGGGTTTCGGCCCGCACTTTTGGATCTAAACCTGCGTGATAAGGCAAAGCACTGATTCCGTTGAGGTTAAGCGCTTCAGCAACTTCCTCTACTTTTTTACGGCTGAGGCAATAAATAATCCCTGATTTACCTGGATTTGATTTGATATACTTGATGATTTCTTTGGTTATATCACGCTTAGGGCGGATTTCATAAAACAGATTTGGCCTGTTAAACGACGATTTGAACAGTGTTGCTTCCGTCATTCCCAGGTTTTTCATGATATCATGTTGTACTTTTGGCGTGGCGGTAGCGGTTAAAGCAATAATTGGGATGTTGTTTCCTAAACCAGCAATAACCTGTTTAATCTTGCGGTATTCCGGCCTGAAATCATGTCCCCATTCAGAGATACAGTGTGCTTCATCAACCGCTACAAAAGAGATTTTAATCAGGTTTAAAAACTCAATATTGTCCTGCTTTGCCAGGGATTCGGGTGCAACGTACAATAACTTGGTCTGACCGCTTAAAAGGTCAGATTTAACCTGGGTAATTTCAGACTTGTTTAGGGATGAATTAAGAAAATGAGCAATACTGTCATTTCCACCAAAAGCCCTTAATTGGTCTACCTGGTTTTTCATCAATGCAATTAATGGAGAAATAACAATTGCCGTGCCCTCGCTCATTAAAGCAGGCAACTGATAGCAAATAGACTTCCCTCCACCTGTAGGCATAATAACAAAAGTGTTATTGCCTTCTAAAATATTTGTAATGATCGACTCCTGATCACCCTTGAAATTATCAAACCCAAAGAAATTTTGCAGGTTATCAAATAACGACTTTTTCACGTCCATTTTGTGTAATAAAATATGCGATGCTATTTTTGTATCCAAAATAACATAATTTTACAAGAATTTCAAGTATTAACAGACAATTATTTTCTCTTTGAAAAGTAAAAAATCAATAATTCAATCGGCTGTACGCACCTTAGAGCTCGAAGCAGCAGCAATATTAAATGTTGCCAAGAATATCAATAACGATTTTGAAAAAGTCGTGTCAAGTATTTTACACGGCAAAGGACGGGTAATTGTAACAGGTATCGGAAAAAGTGCAATCATCGCACAAAAAATTGTGGCTACTTTTAACTCTACAGGCACTCCGGCTATTTTTATGCACGCTGCCGATGCTATCCATGGCGATCTGGGTATGATACAGGTTGATGATATTGTAATCTGTTTATCCAAAAGCGGTAATACCCCTGAAATTAAGGTATTGGTTCCACTGCTTAAAACATCCAACAATCTTTTAATTGGGATGGTTGGCGAATTGAATTCATTTTTGGCCGAACAAGCCGACCTGATTTTAAATACTTCATTCGAAAAAGAGGCCTGTCCGCATAATTTAGCCCCTACCACCAGTACTACTGCACAGCTGGCAATGGGCGATGCCCTGGCCATTTGCTTGCTGGAATGCAGGGAATTTAATGAAGCTGATTTTGCAAAATACCATCCTGGCGGATCGCTGGGAAAAAAACTTTATCTAAAAGCCCGCGACTTAGCTTTGTCGAATGAAAAACCATCTATAAGTCCTACTGCTTCAGTAAAAGATGTACTGATTGAAATTAGTAAAAACCGTTTGGGGGCCGTTGCTGTTGTTGATGCAGCTAACCAGGTATTAGGTGTAATTACTGATGGAGACATCAGGAGGATGCTGGAGAATAACAATTCTATTGCCGGTTTAAAAGCAGAGGATATTATGGGCAGAAACCCCAAAAGCATACAATTTAATGCGTTAGCTGTTGAGGCTTTAGATATAATTAAACAAAATAACATTACCCAGTTGCTAGTTCTAGAACAAAATACTTACTTTGGCATCATCCATTTACACGACCTCCTTAACGAAGGCATTGTGTAATTTTTAAAATATAAAATGAATAAAAATTATTATGCATTAATTATGGCCGGCGGTGTTGGAAGTCGCTTTTGGCCAGTAAGCAGAACAGAGTACCCAAAACAATTTATCGATTTTTTCGGTGTGGGCAAAACCCTTATCCAGAGTACATATGAAAGATTTTTAAATATCTGTCCTCCAGAAAATATATTCATCGTTACAAACGAATTATACTCAGACCTCATTAAAGAACAATTGCCCCAGTTATCAGATAACCAGATTTTGGCAGAACCTTTAATGCGGAATACGGCACCATGTATTGTTTACGGTAGTTTGAAAATTGCTGAACTCAATCCAAAAGCCACTATAGTTGTTGCACCTTCAGATCATACGATCGCAGATATTGACGGTTTTGTGAAATCTATTGAGCAATCATTGGATGCCGCTTCCAAGAACGATTGTTTAATTACCTTAGGCATTAAACCAAACCGGCCAGATACAGGTTATGGCTATATTCAACATACTGATTATGTACTCAATACCGATACTGATCTGCATAAGGTTAAAACCTTTACAGAAAAACCAAATCTGGAATTAGCGAAATCATTTTTGCAGAGCGGCGATTTTTTATGGAATGCCGGAATTTTTATTTGGTCGGCAAAAACAATTTTGAGCGCTTTTGAGAAACACCTGCCTGATATGTATGAAATATTCAATTTAGGCCGGTCGGAACTTAATACCGAAAACGAAAAAACATTTATCAATAATGCCTACCTGCAATGCACCAACATTTCAATCGACTTTGGCATTATGGAAAAAGCAGAAAATGTTTATGTGCTCCCGTCTGATTTTGGATGGTCTGACCTGGGTACCTGGGCGTCTATTTATGAAATGGCCGAAAAAGATTACGTTGGTAATGCTGTTATTCCTTCCGACCAGGTAATTATGTTCGATTCGTCAAACTGCATGGTAAATGTACCAAAAGATAAATTGGTGATCCTGCAGGGCTTGCACGATTATATTGTGGTAGAAAACAACAATATGCTCATGATCTGTGCAAGAAACGAAGAACAACGTATTAAAGAGTTTGTTGCAGAGGTTAAATCGCGTTTCGGAAATAAGTTTATCTAGAGACTGGTGATATGAGATGTAAAATGGATGATGCAGCTTAGTTGCCCCTCATCCATTTTACATTTTCCTTTTTCCATCATCACATCCATCTTCCCTTTTCCATCTTACATTATTTATTTACATCCGCTGCCTTACTGCTTCATATAAGATTACGCCGGCAGCAACAGAAACGTTTAATGATTCGATCTTGCCCGACATTGGTATTTTAGCCAGATGGTCGGCCACACGTAAAAGTTCGTTTGAAATACCTTCATCTTCTGATCCCATTACAATTGCAGTAGGTATGGTATAATCTGGTGCATAAATAAAATCGTTGGTTTTTTCGGTACAAGCTACAACCTGCAAACCACTTTCCTGTAAAAAAAGACAGGTTTTATGGAGATTGCTGTGCCGGCAGATAGGAATACTGAACAATGCCCCAGCCGAAGTTTTAATGGCATCAGCGTTAATCTGTGCAGCATTTTTTAAGGGTACTACAATGGCATGTACTCCCACGCAGGCAGCTGTACGGGCAATTGCACCCATATTACGTACATCGGTTACACTATCCAAAACCAATATGAGAGGCACCTCTCCTTTTTCGAAAACCGCCGGAACAATATCTTCAATGTTCTGATAAGTGATAGGCGAAATAACCGCTATTACACCCTGATGGTTTTTCTGCGACATACGGTTCAGTTTTTCTACCGGAACCGAATTTAAGGGGATCAGTGTATCTTTTAAAAGTGCTTTTAACTCTAAGAACAATTCGCCGCCCAAACCACGCTGCTGATAAATGGTTTCAATGTCTCTTCCTGCTTTAATGGCTTCTATTACAGCTCTGATACCAAATATAAACTCATTACTCTCTTTTGCGCGTTGCGGTCTTCTAAAATTATCCATGTTTTGAAATTGTTAGGCAAAAGTATTCAAATAATTGTTCTAGCCCTAATCTATTACCTTCCTTATTAACATTTAATTGTTCAAAAAAAATGAAGGTTAATAAAACCTTCAAAAATTTAATCTGATTATACTTCAATTTGTTAACAAACTACTAGTAACTAATTCAAACAACCGCGTTAAAATTTGATTACTTTTGTTGAATGAGTATCGATAATGAACAAGGCGGAAAGAACAGTATGGCTGCTAGAAAAAGCAGGTTAAGTAACACCATTAGTTCACAAGGGAAAATCCCTCCACAGGCACTTGACCTGGAAGAAGCCGTTTTAGGTGCATTGATGCTCGAAAAAGATGCCCTCTCAGCAGTAATTGACGTTTTAAAACCAGAGGTTTTTTATAATGTGGCGCATCAGAAAATTTTCGAAGCCATCCATATTTTATTCCAGAAATCGAAACCGGTAGATATTTTAACCGTAACTTCTGAACTGCGTACTTTAGGCGCTTTAGAAATGGTTGGTGGTGCTTATTACATTACCCATTTAACCAATCGGGTTGCTTCGGCAGCGAATATTGAATTTCACGCGAGGATTATATCTCAAAAATATATCCAGCGCGAATTGATCAGGATCTCAACCGAAATCATTACCAATGCTTACGAAGATACTACCGATATTTTCGACTTATTGGATCATGCTGAAAAAGGCCTTTTTGAAATCGCCCAAAATAACCTGCGAAGAGATACGCAAAAAATGGACGATATCATCAAACAATCTTTGGCTACACTTGAAGAACTCCGCACCAAAACAGATGGTTTAACCGGTGTACCAACTGGTTTTACCGGATTGGACCGGATTACCGGTGGATGGCAAAAACAGGATCTGGTAATTATTGCAGCCCGTCCGGCGATGGGAAAAACTGCATTCGTATTAACATGTGCGCGTAATGCTACAGTTGATTTCCAGAGGCCCTGCGTGGTATTCTCGCTCGAGATGTCGTCTGTTCAGCTGGTTAATCGTCTCATTTCAGGAGAAGCAGAAATTGAGCAGGAAAAAATCAGAAAAGGAAACTTACAGGAATGGGAATGGCAACAGCTACACAGTAAAATTGGCCGTTTAACCGAAGCTCCGCTTTTAATTGACGATACCCCGGCGCTAAATATATTTGAGTTTAGGGCAAAATGCCGAAGATTAAAATCCCAGTACGATATACAACTGGTAATAGTCGATTACTTGCAGTTAATGCATGGTAAAGGCGAAGGAAAAGGTGGTGGTAACCGTGAGCAGGAAATTGGTAGTATTTCAAGGGCATTAAAATCAGTTGCAAAAGAGCTTGATGTTCCGGTACTGGCACTTTCGCAGTTAAGCCGTGCGGTAGAGAGCAGACCTGGTTTACAGGGAAAAAGACCAATGTTATCCGATTTGCGTGAGTCGGGTTCAATTGAGCAGGATGCCGATATGGTATTATTCCTGTACCGTCCTGAATATTACGGTATTACTGAAGATGAACAAGGAAGGTCACAAGCAGGTATTGGTGAGGTAATTATCGCTAAACACCGTAACGGTGAAACCGGAATTGTTCCACTTAAATTCGTAGGTAAATTTGTGAAATTCCAGGATCTGGAAGATGATTTTAACGCGCCGCCAAGTTCATTTGCGGCTGATCCATCTGCAGGAATGTACCCTTCACAGGATTTTGAAAAACAGAGCAATGTAATTATACGTCCTTCAAAAATGGATGATTATAACGATGATGATCCACCGTTTTAATAAAAAGAGACTTGATAAAGTCTCTTTTTTTGTATCTTTTGATTAAAAATCAGTACGAAGAAAGCCTAAAAAAGGTATCCAACCACGATTCCGGCGAGTACAATTAATGGCGGACTTATCTTCGTGAAATTGAGCAATAGAAAAGTTGCCAGCATAATGCCTAAAAACAACCAGTTGAAACCAATCGGGATTAATAACAGTACAAATGCAGCAATAATGAAGCCCACACTCACTGCGTTGATTCCAGATAAACTATAGCGGATCCTCGAGATCTTCTTTAGATCGTCCCAAAACGGTACAATAAACAAAACTAAGATCAGTCCGGGTAAATTAATTCCGATTACACCAATTAATCCTCCCAAAACCTGCCCCCAGATACCGTAACCAAAGTTTTTCATACTCAGGGCACCCAGGTAGCTTGTAAAAGAAAAAGTGGGGCCAGGTAGGGCCTGCTGCAAAGCAAAGCCAGATAAAAAACCTGATGAAGGTAAATAATGTTTCATCTCTACAAACTCTGTAAACATCAAGGGTACAAGCACCTGCCCGCCTCCAAATACCAATATTCCGTTACGGTAAAAGTTTTCGAGTAAACGGATGGGTAGACTAAAAGGCGATGTTCTGTTAATGATGGCACCAACCAATGCAAACAACAGTAGTGCGCCTAAAAAATAGATCAGTTTTTTAGGATTGATGTTCGAAAAAAGTTTTACCCTTAATTCTGTTTCTTCCCTTGGTGTTTCAATAGCAGATGAAATCATACCGCCGATCAAAATAGAAAGCGGAAATACATAGGCATTTCTTAAAACCAGTGTGGCAATTATCGACGCAATGGCTAAAAAGATAGAAACCTGTGAGGATAGCACTTTTTTCCCCAGTTTCCACGCGCCGTAGGCTACAATCCCCAGAGCAATAGGCTGTATGTATTCTAATATCGCATTAAATTTTTGTTTCTGATCAAGCAGGGCATAGCTAATGGCCGCAAAAGTCATGATAGCTGCCGTTGGCAAAATCCATATCAGAAAGGTGATAATGGCCAGTTTTAGCCTGCCAACCTTCCAGGCAATTCCTACCAGTGTTTGGGTCGATGCCGGTCCGGGTAAAACCTGTGCCAGTGCATTCAGCTCTAAAAGTTCTTCTTCAGAGATAAACTTTGTACTTTGAACAAAATACTTTAACAACAATGCCAGGTGTGCCTGTGCACCGCCAAAAGAAGTGAATGTAAAAAAGATTACGTTTCTAATAAACAGCCACTGCCTTTTAGCAGCTATAGGTTTGTTTTGCATTTATAATTAAGCTAAAAGCCCCTTTAGGGGTTTGGGGTTAGTCGTCTTCATAATCTAATCCGGCGGCAGAATTGTAAGCACCCTGTAATTCAGAAAAGGCATGCATATCGCGTTTCGTGCGGGCTACCTGCATTCCCTTCTGATAGGTTTCGATTGCTTTCTCTTTTTCCCCGTCTTTTTCCAATAATTTTCCCAGATGGTAATATGTACCCACATAATCGGGATGTTTATCCGTTAACTGAAGGTAAAAAGAATAGGCTTTTTCCTTATCATTTAGATTGTTATACTCTGTGGCTAAGGCATATAGTATAAACGGATCGTTAGGGTCACTTTCCAAAAACTCCAATAACTTGCTTAAACGGGTAGATGACATTTTATTTCCTTGCTTTTTTAATTAAATTTGCAGAAAGACCTTATATATAATAATGATATCAGACATGAATGAATTAACAGCGAACAATTGTTGTTGTTAAGCGTTCATTAAACAAAAACCACTATTAACATATGAAAATATTAGTTTGTATCAGTAACGTGCCAGACACGACGACAAAAATAACTTTTACCAACGATAATACCGAATTCAATACATCAGGAGTTCAATATATTGTTAATCCTTATGATGAAATTGCTTTATCGAGGGCTATCGAGCTAACCGAAGGCGGTAAGGGAACAGTAACGGTAATTAACGTTGGTGAAGCAGCCAACGATCCAACCATCAGAAAAGCACTGGCAATTGGTGCAGATGATGCAGTTAGGGTAAATGCAGCACCCAGAGATGCTTATTTTGTAGCTAAACAGATTGCAGAATATGCTAAAGACAAAGATTTTAATGTGATTTTAACTGGCCGCGAATCTATCGATTATAATGGTAACCAGGTTGCTGCCATGGTAGGCGAATTTTTAGATATCCCATCAGTATCCATCATCAAAAAATTAACATTCGAAGGCGACACCGCAACTATCGAAAGAGAAATTGAAGGTGGTAAAGAAGTATTAACGGTTTCAGGTAAATTTGTGGCAAGCTGTGCCGAAGGTGTTGCAGAGCCAAAAATACCGAATATGCGTGGTATCATGAGCGCCAGAACAAAACCTTTAACTGTTGTAGATGCGGTTACTATTGAAGAAGTAAGCAAAGTAACAAAATACGAGACCCCTGCCCCACGCGGTACGGTAAAATTAATTCCTGCCGATCAAACCGAACAGTTGATCAACTTGTTACATAGCGAAGCTAAGGTGATATAGTTAGCAGTTTCAGTTGCCAGATAAATAAAGAGATAATTAATCGAATTAATTCAATAAAATTTAATTCCCATCAGGGAATTCAGAGATAAATATATGTCAGTATTAGTATATGTAGAACAGGCTGAAGGTAAATTCAAGAAATCTGTTTTTGAAGCAGTTTCTTATGCCAAAGCCATTGCCGATCAACAATCAACCAACTTAACAGCTATTTCAATTGGTGATGTTGCAGAGAGCGAATTAAAAGAACTGGGTAAGTATGGCGCATCTAAAGTATTAAACGTTAGTGCCGATCAGTTAAAAACTTTTGTAAACCAGGCTTATGCAAGTGTTATTGCGGCAGCTGCAGAAAAAGAAGGTGCTGATATTGTTGTTTTATCCAACTCATTCTCAGGAAAAGGCCTGGCACCACGTATTGCAGTAAAACTTAAAGCAGGCTTGGCTGATGGTGCGGTTGAATTGCCAAGTACAGATGGAAAATTTACGGTAAAGAAAACGGCTTTTTCAGGTAAAGCATTTGCCATTACCGAATTAACTTCTGCAAACAAAGTAATTGCTTTAAATCCAAATGCCTTTGGTGTTAAAGAAAGTGCAACTGATGCCGTTATAGAGAACTTTGCTGCTGATATTAAACAATCAGACTTAGGCACTGTTATTAAAGATATTGTAAGGGCTACTGATAAAGTATCGTTGCCAGATGCAGAATTGGTGGTATCAGCAGGAAGAGGATTAAAAGGACCTGAAAACTGGGGAATGATCGAAGAACTTGCTGATTTACTTGGCGCAGCTACAGCATGCTCTAAACCAGTTTCGGATGCAGACTGGAGGCCTCACTCAGAACACGTTGGGCAAACGGGTATTGCCATCAGTCCAAACTTATACATTGCAATCGGCATTTCTGGTGCGATCCAGCATTTAGCCGGTGTAAGCTCATCAAAAGTTATTGTAGTAATCAACAAAGACCCGGAAGCACCTTTCTTTAAAGTGGCTGATTATGGTATTGTTGGCGATGCTTTTGAAGTGGTACCAAAATTAATTGAAGCATTAAAAGCACATAAGGGATAATTCATTCTTGTCATCCTGAGCCTGTCGAAGGATCTAATAAAGATGTTTCGACAAGCTCAACATGACATCCATAAATATGAAAAAAGTTAAATTAGATATTGTAGGTTTATCTTACAGCCAGACTCAATCTGGTGCTTATGCCCTTGTTTTAGGAGAAGTAAATGGTCGCCGTCGTTTACCGATAATTATTGGTGCTTTTGAGGCACAGGCCATTGCGATAGAAATTGAGAAGATGACTCCTAGTAGGCCATTAACACACGATCTGTTTAAATCGATGGCTGATACTTTTCATATCAATATACAGGAAGTAATTATTTATAATCTGGTTGATGGTGTTTTTTATGCAAAACTGATGTGCAGTGATGGCAAAAATACCCACGAGGTTGATGCCCGTACTTCAGATGCTATTGCTTTGGCTGTTAGGTTTAACGCCATGATTTATACCTACGAATTTATACTTGCCTCTGCAGGGATCGTTATTGAAGGAAACGACTTTCTTTTCCTCGAGAATATGGATTCGTTAACCAAAGAATCCGATGCTGATACCTTACCAAGCACCGGCAAACAACAGGGCTTTGGCGATCTTACCTTAGAAGAACTTCAGCAAAAACTAAAGGAAGCCATAGCAGAAGAAGCCTACGAGAAGGCAGCAAGGTTACGCGACGAACTTAATAAGCGTGGCATATCCTAATTTTTTTTAAAAATCATCCAACAGTTCGAAATTCCTGTAGATTTTCCCGAAAATCAATAAATAAAAAGCTAAATACCAAAATGAGCCCCGATTTTTCAAAATAATTTAAGCTCATTTTGGATTATGACTTAAAAAAAATCTATATTCAGCTTTTACTTTCAATAATCAAACTAAACAACTATTATGAACGTTAAGTTTCGCTTAACTATAATGAGTTTCATGCAATTCTTTGTATGGGCTGCCTGGTTAATTACGATTGCAAATTACTGGTTTGGAACCAAACAATGGGACGGTGCAGATTTTGGCGTCATTTTTTCTACAATGGGTATTTCATCCCTCTTTATGCCAACCATAACAGGTATCATAGCCGATAAATGGATCAATGCAGAAAAACTCTATGCCATTTTACATATTCTTTATGCCGCTACCATGTTTTATCTGCCGCAGGTAGATAACCCACATACATTCTTTTGGGTAATATTGGTTGCCATGTGTTTTTATATGCCAACCATTGCCTTAAGTAATTCGATCAGTTACACTACTTTAAAAAATGGTAATTTTGATGTGGTAAAGAACTTTCCTCCCATCCGTGTCTGGGGTACGGTGGGCTTTATAGCAGCCATGTGGATTACCAATTTAACAGGCAGCAAAGCAAGTGCAAATCAATTTTACATTGCAGGTGTTAGTGCTTTATTTTTGGGCATATATTCTTTTACACTTCCGGCATGTAAACCACAAAATTTAATCAGTGAGAAGAAAACATTTGCTCAAAAGTTGGGTTTGGAGTCATTTAAGTTATTTGCTGATTACAAAATGGCCCTGTTTTTTATTTTTTCCATGTTTTTAGGGGCTGCTTTGCAGTTAACCAATGCCTATGGTGATGTTTTTTTAGATGAATTTAAATTGTTTCCTGTTTTTGCAGAATCTTTTGTAATCAAATATTCTACTATTATTTTATCTATTTCGCAGATATCTGAAACACTTTTCATCCTTGCCATTCCATTCTTTTTGAAGAGATTTGGTATTAAATGGGTAATTGCAATTGCCATGTTTGCCTGGGTACTCCGTTTTGGTTTATTCGCTTTTGGAGATCCCTCTGCCAACTTATGGATGATTATTACTTCGTGTATTGTTTACGGAATGGCTTTCGATTTCTTCAACATATCCGGTTCGCTATTTGTCGAAACTTCAACCACACCAAAAATACGTTCATCAGCCCAGGGCCTGTTTATGATGATGACCAATGGTTTCGGTGCGGTATTCGGAAGCCTGATATCAGGGTGGATGATCAGTAAATATTTCACTACCTATTATACCAATATTGGCTCGTTATCAAAATATGTTAATAGCGAAGCTGATAATGCACATTTATTAAGTTTTTTAAAAAACAAGGGAATTACTGTGCTGCAAAATGGCGATTTAAGCAGAGCTTTGGATGTAAAAGACTGGCACAATATCTGGCTTGCCTTTACCATTTATGTTTTAGTAATTGCCATTGTTTTTGTAGTTATTTTTAAGCACAAACATACCCGTGCAGAAGTAGAAGCCATTAACCATTTATAATTTCTGATTAACCTCTTATGTCAGCTGGTAAGTATAGAAAAGAACATAACTGTTTAAACTGCGGTTTTCACGTTGAGAAACATTATTGCAGCAACTGCGGTCAGCCCAACTTAGAACTGAAAGAAAGTTTCTGGACTTTCATCAGTCACAGTATTGCCCATTATTTTCATTTCGATAATAAATTTTTTCAAACTCTTTCTCCCCTTTTAACAAAACCTGGTCAGATTACGCTTGATTATTTAGCAGGTAAAAGAGCCCGCTATATCAATCCGGTAAGCATGTACATCTTTGTTTCCATTGTATACTTTTTGGTGGTATATTCTCCGAAAAAGCATACTAAACAAAAAGAAGATCATGATGTGGTTACCATAGAGAATTATAAAAAAGAAGAAAAGGTAAGCGATACTGTAAAAAATGCACTGAAAGAGGCCGGCGTACCTCACAATGCCATTATAGATAAAGCAGTTAAATCTATTGATAAAGACCTGGAGCTTAAGAATTTTAAAAAACTGAGCTTTACCGATCAGGAAAAAGAACTGAACAGGTTGAAAACTGAGAATTCTACACTCAAATCAGATTCATTAAGCGATGTTATAGAAGATTTTGAAGATATTCATATCAAAAAAAATGACAGTACCTATTCGGCATACCTGGCCCGGCAGAAAAAGCTACCTGTAGCCGAACAAGATAGCTGGTACGAGAGAATGATTAAAAAGAGGGCTATTACTATTGGTGAGAAATCGGAAGTGATCCAGGAGACCCTAGAACATAACCGTCCCAAGCAGTACTTCCTGCTGATGCCTTTACTCGCCTGGTTTATCATGCTCAATTTCAGGAAAAACCACATCTATTATTTGGATCATCTTATTTTTACGATCCATGGCATGATGGCTTATTTTATCGTGGAGATTTTTACTGAGCCCATAATGAAATATGTTTTTGGCGAACATTCGTGGGTAAGCAATATTTTGGAGTTCGTTGTTACTATTTATCTGGCCTGGTACATGTTCACTGCACTTACTGTTTTTTACAAACGTAAAACCTGGAGTACCATTTTCAAAATGTTATGGATAGTGATCTTGTATTCGGTTGCTTTTAAGATTTCTGAATTGGTAATGATCAACCTGATTTATTATGTGGCTACATAATATTTCACGTCATCTCGACAGATCTCTTGACTACATTGCACTTCGCTCGAGATGACGATTAGTAGATAAAATAAATTCCATAAAAAAACCACTCAATATTATTGAGTGGTTTTTTTATGGATTAAGACTAATTATTTTCTGTCTTTCAGTTCAACAAATTCCCTGTCTGTTTCACCAACGTAAATTTGGCGCGGACGACCAATAGGCTCTTTGTTTTCGTGCATTTCTTTCCACTGTGCAATCCATCCCGGTAAACGGCCTAAAGCAAACAGTACCGTAAACATTTCTGAAGGGAAGCCTAACGCGCGGTAGATAATACCGGAGTAGAAATCTACATTTGGATATAATTTGCGATCAATGAAGTATTGATCGGTTAATGCGGCTTCTTCCAGTTTTTTAGCAATTTCGAGGATAGGATCATCGATACCTAAATTTTCTAGAATATCATCGCAGGCCTTTTTAATGATTTTAGCCCTTGGATCGAAGTTTTTATACACCCTGTGTCCGAAGCCCATCATACGGAAAGGATCGTTTTTATCTTTGGCTTTGTTAATCCATTTCTCTGTATCGCCACCATCAGCTTTAATCAGCTCCAACATATCGATAACAGCCTGGTTGGCACCACCGTGTAGCGGCCCCCAAAGTGCTGCAATACCGGCTGCGATTGAAGCATACAAATTACAGTCAGACGAGCCAACGATACGCACCGTAGAGGCTGAACAGTTTTGCTCATGATCTGCATGCAGGATCAGCAATTTATTCATTGCATTTACAACGATCGGGTTTACATCGTAATCTTCGGTACGCTGACCAAAGGTCATCCAAAGGAAATTGGTCACATAATCGTATTTATTTTTTGGATAAATAAGCGGATGCCCCAATGATTTTTTATATACAAAAGAAACAATGGTCGGGAATTTAGCCAATAATTTAATGATGGTTAAATTCTGCTCTTCGGCGGTTTGGTTTGGCTTTAAACATTCAGGATAAAACGTAGACAGCGAGAAAATCAATGAACCCAGTTGCCCCATCGGATGCGATCTTGAAGGATAACCATCGAAGAATTTCTTCATGTCTTCATGGATCAGTGTATGTTTGCTGATTTCAGCCTGTAGATCTTCAAGTTGTTTTTGTGTTGGCAGGTCGCCGTAAATAATCAGATAAATCACTTCTAAAAAACTTGATTTTGCTGCAAGTTCTTCAATAGAATAACCCCTGTATTTTAAAATGCCTTTTTCACCATCTAAAAAAGTGATTTTACTTTTCGTAGAACCAGTATTTTTAAAACCAGTATCTAAAGTTACAAAGCCTGTAAGATCTCTTAATTTTGAAATATCAATGGCCTTCTCATCTTCTGTTCCTGTTATTACTGGCAATTCTATTGTCTTACCATCAACTTTAATCTCTGCAATATCTGACATATTATTGTATTGTGTTTATAGCTTTCTAAATTATATAAAATTAATATACATGCATAACAAATCTGTTAAATTAATATGAATAATTGGTCAAAATGACGTAACAATCATGCTTAATTAAACTTCTTTTGCATCTTATTTAGCCTTGATCTCTTCCGTTACCCTTCCACATTCCAGCATCGCTTTTCCATAGTAAGGATTTTTGATTTCCTTTTCGGTTGATAACCAGTCTCCTCCATCGCCTTTGTTGGCCATTGGGCAATGCTGTACATAAATTGTGCCTTTTTCAATATCGGCACCTTTCAGTAACGCAATTAAATCTGCACTTAAAACCGTAAAATCTTTTCTTTGCGAAACAAGATCGTTGCTTGTTGAAATTTTGGCCGCTACTGCCGCGGTTGGTTCGCATCCTTTATAGGCTGCTAAACTGGTTTGTAATAGCGCAGCCGATTTCTGGGCACTTACCGAATCTGATTTTACCAAAGCATCCTTTAAAGCCACGTATTGACCAAAAATCTCCGATTTCTGTTTGTCTTTTATCGCAACTTCGGGCTTAACGGTGGTAGAGTCTACTTTTGTTGAATCTTTGCTTTCTGTAGAATTTTTATTTGCCTGGTTGCAGGCCATTAAAGCAGTAAGTATTGCTATTCCGAATATCCTTTTCATTGTATTTGGTTTTCGGCTCAAAATAGCAATTTAAATATTAAATCAATAAAAAAGTCCCGATTTTCATCGGGACTTTAGAAATATATGATGTTTCAATTATAATTTGAAATTATATCCTAATCGGAGGTTAAACTGACCGGTTTTCATGAAATAAAGATCCGAAGCACTGTTGTTTACATAACCTTCATATTTAATGCCTAAATCCAAGCCGTTTTTCCATTCATAACCTAAACCGCCGGTGTAAATAAAGTTCATGTTTGCACCTTCTTTAATGGCCAAACCAGAACCAAGCTCGGTTGATAAGTACATTCTTTCAATCGGGAATACCCTGACACCACCCATTACCGGGATGAATTCGAATTTTAGCGGGCTGCCTTTCCATTTTAAACGGGTGTAACCGCCAGAGGCCGTAACAGCAACGTAAGGACTTAAATCGTACTGAAGCCTTGCATCTGCACCATAACCATAATCCATTTCGGAACGGTCTGGAAATAATCCACCGTTTATACCTACACCAATTTTGAATGCCATACCACTTCCGGTCGTCATTGGTTCGGTAGAACCCGTTGTTTGTGCTTTTAAGTTTGAAGTGGTTAAAATTGCAATTGCAGTTAAGCTTGTTGCAAAAAGTTTAGTAATTGTTTTCATTGTTAGATATTTTAAGTTATCAATTGAGGGTTTGATGTATTTACGTTAAAATATCTGTTATGGATTTTATATTTTCATTTTTTTCAGGATATTATGAAATAAAAAAGCCCCGACTTTAGTCGAGGCCTTCAATATAACCTGTGGGGCTAGCTTATAAACTAAATCCGTAAGCTAAACGCAGACCGAAAAATCCGGTGCTTGATCCGTTTTGTGCTAAACCTTCATATTTAACACCTAAATCTAATCCGTTGCTCCATGCATAACCAACAGCTGGTGAATATACAAATGAAGTTCCGCTACCCGATTTAGTACCAAAACCGGCACCTAATTCAGCTAAACCGTAAATACCAGAGCCAGAATCGTTAAAGAAATATTTAACACCCGCTTTTACCGGAATGTAACCATAGCTTGGGTAATCAACACCTGTATTGCCGATTTCTTTACCGCTTAAATGAGTATAACCAGCTGTAATTGGAATAGATAATTGTTTATCAATATCAAATTGGTAACGTAAATCCGCACCTAATGCAACGCCATAAGCGTCGCTGGTTGGGATACCAGCTGTTATTCCAACTCCCAGTTTTTGAGTAGATTGGGCGTTGGCATTAGTAGTAAAGAATAAAGCCACAACAGCTGCTGATGTAGCAATAATTTTTGTAATTGTTTTCATGTTTAAGATATTGTTCTTTGAGTTAAACTTTATAACTGCAAAAAGAACAAAGGTTGTGCCAAAAGGGCTTTTTTGATGTTGTCTTGGCCATAATCCAACGTTAAGATGACCAAGCAAAGCTAATTTTCATTAAGTAAAACTTTTTTCAATTACCAGCTGTTTTAATTGGTTTAAAGGGGTAGAAGCATCGAGCCAAATGATCTCAACATTATCCTTTTCCATTTTCCTGAAAAACGTATTTTGCCTCTTGGCGTACTGACAAATGGCAATGCCGAGCCTTAGCTTTAAT
The DNA here is from genome assembly GCA_017745075.1 of Sphingobacteriaceae bacterium. GTDB lineage: Bacteria > Bacteroidota > Bacteroidia > Sphingobacteriales > Sphingobacteriaceae > Pedobacter. Next base: position 150,427 of record JAGIAD010000028.1, read on the forward strand.
TCTTCAAAAGTTAACAAACCATCCAGGTAATTAACAATGAATTTATATTCCAAACCGTAGAAAATCAATATTTCTTTACTGATACCTTCTTTAAGTAACCGGGCCACCTCTTCTATTAAGCCTGCTTTGAATCTTTCTTCTAACCTGGCCAGGATTTTAGCCCGGGTTATTTCCACTTCATTCTTTAATCCAAAAATGATGGGCTTAATTTCAGGCCTTTCAACTATTTCTAAATCATGGCTTTTTAAATAATCAGCTATTTCTAAAGCTCTGATCAACCTTTTTTTTGAAGATAGATCGACATGATCCGTATTTTGATTTTTTTCGTGTTGTATTTTCAATACCAGTTCTTCTTTGGATAATAATTCCAACTGGTCTCTTAACTCCATGTTAACTGGTATTGCTGTAAAAGTTTGGTTTTGGAGCAGGCTATGGATATACATTCCTGTACCACCACAAAGGATAGGCAGTTTTTGCTTTGCTGTAATGGTTTCAAAAGCTTTGTAAAAATCGTTTTTAAAGGCATCTACGTGATAACGTTCGCCTGGCTCTAAAATATCGATCAAATGATGGGGAATGATTTTTCCGTTGATTTCATATTCTGCCAGGTCTTTACCAGTGCCTATATCCATACGTTTAAAAACCTGGCGACTATCGGCACTGATAATTTCTCCGTTTAAGGCATCTGCCACGCTTACCGCCAGCTTAGTTTTGCCTGAGGCAGTTGCCCCTAAAATGACGATGAGGTTGTGTTGAGCCATTAAAACTTGAGAATAAATTTTAAACTTCCTGTATTGAATACTTCTGTAGCTGAGAGCTGATTATCTTTTTTAAGGTGGCGGTTTAAATTTCCGTCGAGCATATAAATTTGAGGTTCCAAAATGGTGGTTTGGATAAATCCTAATGCGAGGTAGGCCTCTCCTGCCGACCAATCGCGGTCTGCATAGGTCATCACATCATTTGGCTTGTGTTTTTCTACAAAGTAAGCAATTAACTTACTCAATCCACCTGTAATGGAGTAACCTGCTTTAACCGAAAACCTGATTAGTTCTACCGATTTGTAATTTTCGCTATGATTCATTTTACGTAAGGCTGAAAAAGTAGCAACAGCAACAAGATCTTCTTTTTCGAACAGGCCAATTTTATAACGGCTGCTTACTGGTCCCTGCAGGTGATTTTCTTTCAAAAAAGCGTCGGCAACGGGTTTTGTTATTTTAACAGCCTTTGTTTTACGGCCATGTATCCTGGTATTCAATCCAAGCAGCGATTTGATCCTGGCCAAAACCTGATTCGGTTTCGATAGCCAGACATCTTCCCAGAGATGAATGAGCCTGATGTTTTTCTGATGGTAATTTTCCTGCAGTGTAATTAAATCACCCGGTTTAAACTGGTTGTTTAATCTTACCAGGTTTATGATCAGGTTTTGACTGGCTTTCAAAAGCTGAAATTCATTCTCCAAAAAAAAATGGCATTCAATTTTATAGTCAGCCAAGGCTAAACTTAATTGACGATGCCAGTTATAATCAAGACTTAAAATGTTCAATCAGCAGTTGGTTATTCAGAAAAATTATCTGCTGCAAATTTAACCATCAAATTTTTAAATCCATTCTTTTTCTTTAAAGTGGGTATGGATAATCTCTACCAATGTTTCTACTTCCTTTAATTTAGCATCATCCAACTGCACAATTTTTAATCCGGCGGTGTTTTCTCCGAAAGGGCTAAGCTGTTGGCTTTTTGTAGAAAATTCTTCTGTATTTACCTTAACTTCTACCTCGTTGCCGTTAATATAAACCCCGGTAAAAAAACGTTCAGTAATTTTTTTACCATTTAGTTCTATATTTTTCTCGCTATATAAATCGTAGCCTGTTTCTGAATTTTCATGTACAGTGTATCCCCTGGTTGCGTAAGGTTGTATTCCTGCTCTGATGGTCTGAAAAATTTCTACAAGATCAGTTTTCATAATTGTATTTGATTTTAGAATAAACACCATAGTACAATTATTGTTTAATTTTATTCTTTAATCCCACCAGTTTTCTGTTGGTAAATATTCATTTAGGATGATGGTTTCGCCCAATTTTGGGGTAACCAAGGGAAGATTCTTCTCTGTTGCAGCTAAAACGACTCTTTTAACGGGCTCGTTCCAGGGGTGCATGGATAGGCTAAATTTGCCCCAATGCACCGGCATTAAAACTTTGGCTTTTAAATCGATTGCGGCCTGCACGGTTTCTTCAGGAAACATGTGGATATAAGGCCAATAGGCATCGTATTGTCCGCATTCGAGTAAAGCTAAATCAAAAGGGCCAAACTCCTCACCTATTTTGGCAAAGTGTGTATCATAACCAGAATCGCCTCCTAAAAATAGCTGGTAGTTTGGCGTTTTCAGCACGAAAGCCGACCACAGGGTTTGATTTCTTTTAAACTTTCTTCCGGTGAAATGTCTGGCAGGAACAGCCGTTAATTGCAGGTGGTTAAACAATGTTAATGATTCGTTCCAGCACAGTTCATTGATGTTTTCTTTTTTAATCCCCCATCGTTCCAGGTGTGAACCTACTCCCAATGAAGTGACGAAACTTTTAACCTGCGGCGAAATTTTTAAAATACTGTTATAATCAAGGTGATCATAATGATCGTGTGTGATGATGAGGATATCGATATTCTTAAACTCTTCCGCTTTTACGATATCAGTACCCAAAAAAGCCTTACTGCCGATAAATGAAAACGGAGATGGAGTTTTGCTAAAAACAGGATCAACCAGCACCCTTAATCCATCTATTTTGATCAGGTATGATGAATGCCCAAACCAGATAATTTCAGGAGCATTGCTTTTAGGATTGCCGTTTAAATTTGGTGAAACATAAGGAAGCACTTTATCTGGTATCTTATTTGGGTGTTTTTCGAAAAGGAATGCGCTTAAAACCTTAAAAAAGCTTACACCCTCGGGCTGCATTAATGTAACTGATTGGTTTTGTAAGGCACCATTCTGATAATTAGCCAGGTGCCGGATTTTTTCCAGGCGTAATCCCTTTGGCAAACGCCCAAAAACCGGAAGGTTCGTTACAATGAAGAATGCGGTTATAACAAAGAGTAAAATGTATATTCCTATCATTTTTAGAATTAATAAAAACCAAATTATGAATATGATTTTAAAAAAGTAGCCCGGATGGTATATATGACTTATGGATTACTTCTTAGGGGGCGTAAACAGCAATGCCAAAATTGGCTGAGGCATTGCTGCAAGCTTACTTAGAATAAGGCATAATTTCATTTATAACATGCATAAATTTTATACCTTTGAAAAGGGTTAAACATATAGCTTAGATAACTTTTGTACCTGCACGCAGGAAAATAACCCAATTTGACGGGGAGTGGTACGAACACTTCTCGTCTTCTTGTTTAAATACCCCTCCAAATTGAGGGGTACTCTCTCTGTTAATCATTGGGGGTGTGCTTTACTATTGTCTATCAATTTTATTTTTTTAAAGACTAAAATTGCTTTCCATTCATAATTTTTATATAATTATTTTTTAGAACGGCGGTGCCATTAGTTTTTCCGAAAATATTGATATTTGTATAACCGGGAAAAGAAATGAGGAAAAAAAACAACGCAAACGTTTGATTAATTTTGTAATATTATATATTGAAGAAATTTAATGTAGTTTAGCACTTACAATGCAATCGAAACCAATCACCATCAAAGAAATAGCCAGGATTTTAAATATTTCGCCTTCAAGTGTTTCAAGGGGATTACATGATCATCCCAGTATTGGAGCGGTAACAAGGGAGAAAATTAAACAATTGGCCAAGTCTCTAAATTATGAGCCCAATAATGCTGCGATCCTTTTTCAAAAAGGTAAGACCTATACTATTGGCGTAATTTTGCCTGAGCTTTCTGAGCACTTTTTTTCTATTGCCATATCAGCAATCGAAGATGAAGCAATTAAAAAAAACTATACGGTTATTTTTGCCCAATCGCACGATAATTATGAGCAGGAAGTAAAACTCGTGGAGAAAATGAAAAATCAGCGTGTTGATGGCTTATTGGTATCCATTAGTAAAGGCACTTCCAAATTCGATCATTTTGAGAAACTGAATTCTTTTAATATCCCGGTAGTATTTTTTGATCGCATTCCTCCTTTTAAAAATGTACATTATGTTGCCTGCAGTTTGGAAAGTGCAACCATAAAGGCAGTTAATTATCTTCTTAAAAAAGGTCACAGGAGTATTGGCATGATCAATGGTCCAGGTACTTTATATGCCAGCGAGGAACGTAAGGAGGGCTATATGCAGGCCATTAATTTTAACCGTTTAAAATTTGACCCTTCTTTGGTTGTGAATTGTGATTTAACTGAGCAAGGTACTATCGAGGCAGCCGATCAGTTTTTAAATCATAAAAGAAAACCAACTGCAATTGTTGCTTTTAACGATTATGTTGCACTCTTCCTGATCAAATATTTCAAAAAGCTGAATGTGATCAATGATTTTGACATAGTGAGTTATGCCAATTTACCCATTATCAGTTACCTGGATAATTCGCCTGTTGCTTCTGTAGAACAATATCCATATTTACAGGGACAAAAAGCGGCGAATATATTGCTTGATCTGATCCATAGTCCAAATTCGGAAAAACAGGCTTATTACAATACCATCGTAGAATCAGATCTGATTGTAAATGAAGTAAAAGAGTAAACAAACGTTTGCGCTGCTTTTTTATTTTTTATTTAAACTGCCGGGTAAGATGTGGTACTTCTTTTTAAAGGCTGCAATAAAGTGCTGTGGATTTTTGTATCCTACTAAAAAGGAAACTTCATTTACACTCTTTTTTTCTTTCGAAAGAAAATAGTGTGCCTTTTCCATCCTGATTTTATACAGGTAACCAAATACCGTATGTCCTGTTAACTCCTTAAAGCATTTTTTGAGCTTATAATCGTTAATACCAACTTTACGCGCAAGTTCGATCAGTGAGCTTGGCTTTTGCAGATTTTGTTCTATTAACTGCTTCGCCAGCATCATCTTATTGATATCTTCCTGCTTAAAAGTAATATTTTGCTTTTCCTGTTGCTGGTTAAGATACACGATAATCAGCTCAAATATCCTGGCCTCCAGAAACAAGCGTTTAGATCTTCCCTCCTGTTCATAATTAATAATATGCGCTAATATTAAACTCGTTTCGGGTTTAATGGGCTGCTGATTCCTCTTTGGCAAAAGGCTAACCGGATCAATAGCGGTAACCTTATTAAAATAGCTTTCTGTAAACTGTATATAAAGAAGTTTGCTTGGCTCGCTTGCCCTGAAAACGATTGTATCTATGCAACCCAGGTTAATATCCTGTTCGTTCTTACAAAGCGGAAAGAAATTCTTCTGCGAAGCGCCAGCACAATAACCAATTGCGCCATAAAGACAAAATAAAAAGCCAACATGAGGATGGCTGGATTCAAAAAGAAAATCTTCAGGTAAATCTGGGTCGATTTCTATTAAACTGATATGGATTCCTTTAAACCACTTTTCCGTTACCATTAAGCGTGCCTGATGGTTTTTATGATGAACAACGGTTTCGCCGATGGCATCGCCAACTTCAAAATTATCGGGATAGTTTTTTTTGTAAATGATATTTCCATTTGCTGAGCGCTTAAGTTCCATCATGATTTAATCCGTTTGGCGGTATTAATTATCCGTTTACCGTTATCTGTTTTTAGTGAATATGCACAAATTTGCACAATTATTTATAATTAGTCTAAATAAATGAAAATATATTTATCAATTGTCTTATCGTTCTACGGATTTGTAGCAGTGGCTCAGGGAATTAAAGTTGATACCACTAAGACAAATGATTTAAAAGATGTGGTGGTAACGGGTCAGTATGGACCCCAAACTTTGCGGAATTCGGTTTATCATATCAGGACTATTACGGCAGAACGGATTAAACTAAGGGCGGCAACCAACGTGCAACAAGTTTTAAATACCGAACTGGGCTTCCGTTTGAGCAACGATTTAACTTTGGGTACCACCGATGTTTCCTTAATGGGCATGACAGGCCGAAACATTAAAATTCTGCTTGATGGTGTGCCTATGGTAGACCGGTCTGATGCGAGGGAAAGTTTAAACCAGATTGATATCAATACCATTGACCGTATTGAAATTGTTGAAGGACCAATGTCTGTAGTGTATGGAACCGATGCTTTAGCCGGTGTAATCAATATTATTACCAAACGTGGCACAAAAGCGCTTTTAAATATATCGGCTAGGATACAGGAAGAAACAGCAGGTAACGAGTATGAAGCTTTATCGGGTAAGGGTAATCATATTCAGAATATCAGTGCCAATTGGAAAAACAATAACTGGAGTGTACTGGCCGGTTTTACGCACAACGATTTTGGCGGTTGGAACCTGGCTCCGAAGACAGCTACCATTGCCGAAGTTAATGCTGTACCTAACCGCTGGAAACCCAAAGCGCAATATATCGGCAATACTAAAATTGCCTACCATAATGATAATTTCAATATCTGGTACCGGTTAGACGGATTAAAAGAAGATATCGACGCGCGCTATGGTTTAAACCCGAATACCTATAAGGGCTTGTTGCAAACCTATACTACACACCGGTATACCCAGCAACTTCAATCGGAATATAAAGTCAGCAACCACCTGCATTTATCTGCTATTGCCGGTTTCACTAATCTGGAACGTGCAACCAAAACGGTTATTCACAATTTCACCAATAACACAGAGGAATTGTCGACCGGTGCCGGCGAACAGGATATTGCCAGGTTTAATTCGGCAATTTTAAGGACAACGGCTGTTTATATCCTCAATAAGTCGGTATCATTTCAACCGGGTTTTGAATATAACCGTGATGCTGCCAGCGGACAAAGAATAAGTGGTTCGCCTGTAATCAACGATTATGCGGCTTTTATTTCATCAGAACTTAAATTGGCTGATGGTATCAATATCAGGCCTGGATTAAGGTTTATCAAAAATTCCATTTACCATGCACCTCCCGTAATTCCATCGTTGAATACCAAATTTACACTCACCAGAAATCTGGACCTCCGTTTGGCTTATGCCAGGGGCTTCCGTTCTCCGGCATTAAGGGAACTGTACTATGATTTTGTTGATGCCAGTCATAATATTTTGGGCAACCCTAATTTAAAAGCAGAAGAGTCGAACAGTTTTAATGGCTCACTGGCCTGGGTAACTGCCGGGATTAGAAATTTTCAGTTCCGTTCTACCCTATCTGGATTCTATAACCTGTTTAAAAACAGGATCGAATTTGGTTTCGATCCGACAGATCCAAGTACCACTACGCTAATCAACATTTCTAAATATAAAACAACAGGTAGTACATTGGAAAATACTTTGATTTTTAAAAACCTTCAGGCAACACTAGGTATATCTTACATAGGAAGGTATAATGATTTAAGCGAAAACGATAACCTGCAAACACCTCAGTTTGCATGGGCTACAGAAGTAAACTCGAACATCACCTACATGTTCACCCAATTCAAGGGAAGCATTAGCCTGTTTTACAAATACACGGGCAGCTTACCAAGTTACCAGTTAACGAACAACAATACGGCCAGTCTGGTAAAAATTGGCGATTTCCATACGGCAGATTTAATGCTGAATAAAACCCTGTTTAAATCTTTGACCATTAATGCTGGTGTTAAAAACCTGTTTAATGTAACACAATTAACTAATAGCTCAACAGCTTCGGGCGGTGCACATAGTACTGGCGGTGCTGCAGTGCCTTACAGCTACGGACGCTCCTATGTGCTGGGCCTAACCTATAACTGGGATAAACTATAATATTAAAAACAACATAATTACAATAAACATGATTAAATTTAACTCAATGATCGCTGTTGCCCTTGTAGCGGTAACCTTTACAGCCTGTAAAAAAGACACAGATGAACCTATCGTGGTTGTTCCACCATCAGACGGTAGCACTTTAACGCTTAATGGCTTAATAGGCGCAGAAGCAGGAAGTGCAGCTGGCAATAGTGTTTATGTAGATTTTAGCAAGGATAAGCAAACTTCTGTTGCAAGAGCATCTTGGGATTTGGGCTTTTACTGCGGAGCCGATTTCAGGGTTATTTTAAACAATACAACCAGTGCAGGTGCCAAAGTAATTACTACCGCAAACTCCAGTCTTGCAACAGTTAACGAGGCCGATACTTTAGGCTTAACTCTTGCAGTTAGTCAGGTCGAGCCGGCTCCGGCTCATTTTGCTTTCTTTGATGCCATTGATGGCAATCTTTCTAACACCGTAATTCCGGCAGTATCTGCTACCGCTGCTGATAATAAGGTAATTATTTTAAACCGCGGTACCGGTGGTGGCATTGCTGCGAAATCATGGATAAAACTTAAAGTAACCCGAAATAGTTCTGGCGGTTATACTTTACAATATGGTAAAATTAAAGAAACTACCAATTTCACGACGGTCGATGTTCCTAAAGATGCAAGTTTCAACTTTAAATTTGTATCGCTTACAAATGGTACTGTTGTAAATGTTGAGCCTGAAAAGGCCAACTGGGACCTGGTATGGACCTATTCTGTTTATCAAACCACATTTGCTGGCACCCTGGTTCCTTACAATTTTTCTGATTTGGTATTCATCAATAAATTAGCTGGTGTTACTGCAGCCGTAGTTTCTGCAAGCACAAAATCTTATGCTGCATTTGTTGAATCAGATTTATCAGGCTCGATAACATTTTCATCCGCAAGGGACGTAATCGGTTCAAACTGGAGACTTACACAACCTGTTACAACCAATGGAGTTACTACGCCAATTGGTGTTAAAGCTGATACTTTCTTCCTGGTTAAAGATGCATCAGGAAATATTTATAAACTAAAATTTAACAGCTTCATTTCTAACGACGGTGGCACGCGCGGTAAGCCGGTTATTGAATACAAGTTGATTAAAAAAGGATAGTACCCAGGTAAAACAACGAAGGCCGGTTTATATTCCGTTTATTAAACTTCGGTTTCACAAAAAAAATATGTTTTGTTAGTTGGATAAGAGCTCTCCGCGATGGGGAGCTTTATCTTTTTGGGAAGCAAGACCTCAAAGGTTTCTAAGCATATTGCCTATTGAGCCTATGACGTCTCATCACGATTACCATAAACGCAAAAAGGGCTCTGGTATACCAGGGCCCTTTTTGTTTCTTACTCGCGAAATATTATTTTCCAGAGTTTTTCTTTTCAGTTACTTCTGCACGGATTTCTTGTGCTAAAACTTTAAGATCTTGCATTGCTTTACGCACACGAGTACCAGCAGCTGCATTGCCAGCATTATAAAATTTTTCTACATCTGCTTCAATAGCAGCAACAGCAGCTTTAACTTTTGAGAATTTTTCCATCGCTAATTGATGTTTTTAAGGTTTAAAAAATTTATTTTTTTCAATAATACATATTTACCTTGAATTAACAACAGAAAGCAAATATTTATTTGAAATAAGTTTTGCACATTTTCACAATCAAAAAAATGCCCTGGCACCATTGCAGAAGCATTTTTCGCATGCCGGAGATCAAAATCAGTCAGACTTACTCAGTTGTTTTGATAAGTTAATGAGGTTATTGAAGGTTTGATTGGCGCTGTTGATACAAGGCTTGTAATCTGACTCTTGAACACGTTCGTTCAGTACAGAAACGAATTTTTTCCATCTTATACTCAGCTCTTCGCCATAAACACCGTAATAATTCAGTCCACCTTCTTTGCCTTTAAAGTTTGGATTAGCCAATATATGCCTTTTAATCACGTTTCCGCCTAGTGTGGCCCCTTCAAGTACATATAAAGCTCCTAAAACTTCCGCAATGTTTTTTTGAGGAAGATAAAGTTCGAAATCTAAACCGGGCAGCGTTAAACTATCGATACCCCAATAATTTAAGTCTTTTTCTAATGCAGAAAGTTTTAACCTGCTGTTCATTTCGAGTGCTGCAGCCGTATCGGCATCGAGCATATTGGCTAATGTATTTTCTAATTTTTGGTGGATAATATAATTAACGGTCAATAATTTTTTATACTGTTCAATGCTTAATGAATTATTCATAATTTCATTTACAAACATCAGCGATTCTAGTTTTTTATGGTTTTCTGCAGTTTCTGTTCTCAATAAATTGGCAATCATACCGGTATATTATTTTTAAAATGATCTTAAAAAAGAAAAGATCCGGGTTAAATACCCGAATCTCCCTCTAAATGTTTTATAAATTCTAATTTAGCCTTAAATGTTGGTTAAACCAAAAATCGTGTACCGAGTGTACACATTTAAGCAGGTTTTCGTAACCATCGGGTTTGGTAAGGTAAGCGTTGGCACCAAATTCAATTGATGCTTTAACATCATCAGGGTTATCTGATGTGGAGAACAAAATTACTGGTATTGTTTTGAGATAAGGAATTTCCCGTATAAATTTCAAAAGATCCAATCCTGACAAGCCAGGCAGGTTCAAATCAAGCAAGATTAATTTAGGCCTGGTTTTACTTTCTGCAAAATCGCGAAGTTTTTGCAGTGCTTCTGCCCCATCATCCACGATGGTTAAATTAAGTGTATCCTTAACCTCTTGTACGGCGCTTTGCATAAAAAAAGCATAATCTATATCATCTTCAACGTAAAATATATCTGGTGTTTTCATTTTATCTGTTCTTAAAGGCTACAAAAAAAGTTGAGCCTACATTTAACTTACTCTCAAACCACACCCTGCCATTGTGTTTTTCTACAATTCTTTTTACTATGGCAAGCCCAACCCCTGTTCCTTCTATTTCCTTAACATTATCCATACGCTTAAAAAGCTCAAAAACCCTGTCGTAATAACGGTTGTCTATGCCTATTCCATTATCCTCGACTTTGTAGATAATTTCTCCTTCATCTATGTACGAAGATATACCGACTTTAGGTTTACCTACCATGGAAGAATATTTTACTGCATTGCCAATCAGGTTGGTGAAAACCTGGGCTATTTGCGTTTTATCTCCTTTTATATTAAGTAGTTGTCCTAAAACCAATTCAGTTCGATCTGCCTTAAAGGCCGACCACACTTCATTTCTTATATCCTGTAACAAAGATTCCATATCAACTGTTTCAGAATTTATATCTGAACGGCCCACTCTTGCTAAATTAAGGATTTCTTTAATTAAGAAATTCATTTTATCGGCCCCTATTAAGATCCTGCTTAACATTTTCTGACCATTCTCGTCAATAGTCTTATTCTTAAGCATCAGTTCGGCATAAGTTTTTATTGAAGTTAATGGTGTTCTTAAATCGTGCGAAATGGTATAGCTAAAAGTATCTAATTCTTCATAGGCCACCTGCAATTTTTCATTAAGCAACCTGATTTCATTAGCTTTCTTGTTGATGTGGGTAATAATAATTTCACGTATCCTTAAAACTGATGTAATTTCTTCAGCCATCCATTTTTCTGAAGTATTATTAACAACCTGTGACCAGATTTCGAAAGATTTACGCGGAGAAAGGTTCAACAAGCCATTTTCGGAAGGAGCTATTGGTTTTTCAGGATTTCCGGCCCAGTTTACAGTGGTGATCATTTCGGGCTTAAACCAGATAATCATTTCGCCAATTTCTTTATTTAACGTACAAGAAAGAATTCCGGAGGCAATTGACTTGTATTTTTTAGCCGGGGAATAGATCTCTGGTAATTGGTGTGTATAATATAATGATTCGCCGGTGTTTGTTTTCAGCCATTCAGAAAGTTCTATTATATCTTTTTCTAAGGGTACATTGCCAATGGTTTTGAGCTCATTTTCAAAAATAACAGCTACTCCAGTGGCTTTTGTAGCCTCCAATATAGTGCGTTTATGCGTAGTTATGGCCTCAATTAAATACTTATCGCGTGTTAAATGCTCCGACAGTACATTTGCTGTATTTTTAAATTGTTCGATAACCTTTGCATCTTCTTCTTCCTGCCGGTATTCCAGTGCTGAGGAAAGAATCTGGCCGATCAGTTTCGCACCCTCTCTGGCTTTGTAATCTATAAACTTAGGGCTATAGTTGTGACAGGCAATTAAACCCCATAATTCGCCATGAGCGATCAGGGATATGCTGAAACTCGAATGTACGCCCATGTTTTTTAGATATTGAATATGTATGGGCGATACCGCTCGTAAACTCCCATTAGTTAAATCGAGTGCTTCATTTTCTTTATGTGTAAGAATTGGTGAATCGTCTGTATTTACATCAGCAATTAACCGGGTTAAATTTAATTTATAAAGCGCCCGGGCCTGTTTAGGAATATCAGATGCAGGGTAATGTAATCCGAAAAAAGGCTCTAAATCAGGCTCTTTTTCTTCTGCTACAACCTCGCCGTGGCCATCTTCTAAAAATTTATAAACCATAATCCGGTCATATTGGATCAGTTTTTTTATTTCTTGTGCTGCACCTTTTAGCAAAGCTGAAACACTTTTTCCCTGAAGCATTAATGAGGCAGACCGGCCTATTGAACTTTGAATATCGAATTGTAAGGTAACCGGCTCAAATTCCAATAACCAATCGATTTCTGATGAAGAGATAATCAGGTAAAAGGGAAAACCATTAATTTCGACAGGATGTGGACTAATTGCATCAAAACTTTTACGGATGATACCCAGTTTAAGGAGGTCTTCGATATTAAACTCTAGGTCGTGTTGTTTGATAAAGTGATTTAAGGCCGAAAGTTCTTTATTTAATAATTTTTTGGCTTCTTCCAATAAAAAAACACCTGCATTTTCGCTAATGTAGGTAATGGTTAGACTGTTCTTATCAACTGCTACCAAAAAGCCGTGTGATTGAATTTTACCAGGAATGTGAATGGGCTCTTTGTCGCAATTGTTTAGGTCTACAGAAAATTTAGTCATATAAGGTTGCTATTCCAGCTTATTTAATTTCACGAATTAACAAATATTAAGCCTATTTTTTTAGAATGTATCTAATTTGATGAATTCGGATTTGGAAATTATTTTTTATTATATATTTGCTCCAATTAAAATCATTGCAACTTTGGCTAAGAAAAATATTTTGGTTATTGAAGATAACCATGCAATTCTAGATGTTATAACCCTTATTTTAGAAAGCGAAGCTTTTAATGTTGATGGACTAAACAAAGGCGCTGATTTTATTAACCATGTTCAGGAATTTAACCCAGACATCATCATTATGGATATTATGCTGCCTGATACTGATGGAAGGGTACTTTTAAAGGAACTTAAGGATAATGCAGCTACACAGCATATCCCTGTTTTAATGATTTCTGCCCGCTATAATGCCAATAATTATGCATTGGATGGAATAGAGGCAGATGATTTTATGTCTAAACCTTTCAACATCGACGATTTGATGGATAAGATTTATGCATTACTGAGAAAATAGATTTTTACCAGCCGTAGCTTATAATTTTATTCCTCCCAGTTTTAAGTTTTTGATCGCTGTTTCGAAAAAGGAAAGTGTTGTATAGAGAAAAAGTGTACGATTTAATACAGTGTTTAAACTTAATTAAATCCACTATCCTCTAAAGTATACAAATTATGCTCCTTTCCGGTCTTTAAAAAGGATTTAAAATCCAGCTGCATTTATTAGCTACTAAGGATCTTTTTGCAATCGGTTATCGTTAAATTTCGCTTCAACATCTATCCTCTTTATTAACCATTATCCTTATTACATATTACTTCACTATGGTTTTTTATGTTTCACCGGTATCTGCTTAGTTACATTTACCTTCTTCGCATCTTTGGCTGATGTTACTTTTTCATCAGCGCCCTTAGCTTTAACATTTTTTGGTGCGGTAGCCTTGCTACTTTCTTCCGATGTTTTAGAATTTTTCATCTTTTTATTGTTAATCTTCAGCATTGAGCCAGGCTTTTGCCTCTTCTAGTTCATCAGGCTTAAAACCTTTTGATTTACCTGGTGTTGCTAACGTAAAGACATCTGTAAACCACTCTACTCCTTTTTCAGCACTTACCACTGCTATCTTTTTCCACTTGTTAAAATTTTGTAAACCCGCTTTAATATCCTGTACCCACGCACCAGCTGTGAAATTTTTTACATCAGTTTCTAAAACAAGCAGATACCTGATTTCCTTAAATCTATCTGCGGTTCTTTTCAAACCTGCGATCAAAACACTTTTTATATCATCACTTGTCACTTCACCGGTAGCCCTTACGCCAAAAATATGATCTGGTAACCCTGTTATTTCTGTCAGCATAATTGTTTCATTTCTTTAAGAACAAATGAATTCATCAAGAAGTTTGCTATTTAAATAAATTCTGAAAAGTTGTGTGTTGAGAAAAACACTTGCCCTAAGATTGTGTTATAAACGATTAGATATAAGACAAAATCAATCTCATGAAAACCAATATGTTAAAACCTGTAGCCCTTGTTTTTGGAGCAGCCGTTTTGCTGTCAGCCTGTATGGGAGAAGGAAAAAATACTTCGGCTACTGATTCGACTACTACCGATTCGACGATAGTAGCGGCATTAAGACCTGTCGGACCCGCACCTGAATGGGGCAAAACAATAAAACCGGAAATGCAGGCCGTAATAGAGAAACTGATTAGTTATGGAGATAAGCCTTTAGAAACTTTAACTGCTGCTGATGCGCGTAAGAACCATACGCCTACAGATGCTGTAACTGATTTAATAAAACAAAACAACATTGCAGTGCCGGCACCTAAAGTGGATACCCTGGGTAAGGATATTGATGTTGCCGGCAGTAAAATCCATTTGCGCATTTACACACCCAAAAAAGGAAACGGGCCTTATCCACTTATTGTTTATTATCATGGAGGTGGTTTTGTTATTGCAAATTTAGACGTCTATAATGCATCTGCCCAGGCTTTGGCCGAGCAGGTTGGTGCAATTGTGGTTTCTGTAGCCTATCGCTTGGCACCTGAAAACAAGTTTCCTACGGCGCACAACGATGCTTTTACGGCTTATGAATGGGTGGTAAAAAATGCGGTAGAATTAAAGGCAGATCCGGCCAAGATTGCAGTGGTTGGCGAAAGTGCCGGCGGAAATTTATCTGCAAATGTATCTATTATGGCCAGAAACAAACATATTATGCTTCCTGTTCACGAAGTTTTGATTTATCCCATTGCGCAGGCAGATATGAATACCGAATCTTATAAAATGTATGAGAATGCAAAACCATTAAACAAATCAATGATGAGCTGGTTTACAGAAAAATACCTAAACACCATGATCGAAGCGCAGGACCCTAAAATATCCTTGATAAATGCCAATTTAAAAGGGCTCCCTTCAACAACAATTATTACGGCCGAAATAGATCCTTTGCATGATGATGGAGTAATGCTGGCTGATAAACTGAAAGCTGCCGGAGTAAAGGTCGACAGTAAAAATTATGAAGGTGTAACACACGAATTTTTTGGCATGGCGTTGCTCGTACCGGAAGCAAAGGCGGCTCAGGCCTATGCCGCTGATCAGTTAAAAGCTGCTTTTAAATAGTTTGCATATCACTTGGCGCAAGTGTTTGAAACGCTCAATTGCAAACTCACTAAGCGGTAACACAATGCCCTCTTAACGCTACTGCTCTACCTCTACGTCATTAAGTTAAGCGCTCGTCGCGTAGGCATAATTTAACCACAGATAAAAAGGATGCACACAGCTATAAAAATCCGTGTATATCTGTGGTTAAAAACCCCTAAATAATGATATTGAGGTAACCGCTCCAACCGGAGCTAAAAACACTGTTACTGCAAGTACAAAACGCATATAATTTATATATGCAAGCGCTATCTTGTTTCTGCACAAGCCCTTGTTAAATAAACCTTATTGCAGCGGTTATACTTTTTGATGCACAAACAAACATATCCTACTAACGTTCACAAAAAGATAGAAGCGAAAAGAAGGACCGACCCCAACCGACGGGGAAGAAACTTGCTTTACAAAAAATTATTCTTTTTATGAAGTGCAAGTGAAGTAACAATTATTAAAGTCTGTTCCCACGCTCTGTTATATCCCTCCGCTGCGCTTCAGGAATGCCGCTCAATGTTATTAAGTTTTAAACTCTCGACGCATAGGCATAATTTAACCACAGATAAAAAGGATGCACACAGATATAAAAATCCGCGTTTATCTGTGTATATCTGTGGTTAAAACCCTTAACATAATGAAATTGCGCTACTCCTAACCGCGGTTACGCCCCTTTTTTTGATCCCAAACTCTGCATCAATTGATCGTACAGATCATCGCTTGTCGCTTTTTGAGGTTTCATCTTTTTAACCGTGGCCCGTTTTCCTTTGGCTTTTGCTTTAATAATTTTCAATAATTCGTTACTGTAATCGTCTTTAAATGCACTTAAATCAAATTTTGAGCTATATTGCTTAATCAGAGCCAATCCCACATCCATTTCTTTCTTGGTGATGGTAATATCATTTACCTTTTGAATTTCGGATAAGCTCCTGATTTCCTGCTCGAACCTGATTTTTGTGATTACAATTACATTTTCAAGGGGATGGATAACACAAAGATTTTCTGTATTCCTGAGCACAAACCTGGCCACACCGGCTTTACCCGATTTCTCTAAAGCTTTTAACAGCAAGGTATACGCTTTTTTACCCTGCTTTTCTGGCTCGGTATAATAAGACGTTTCGTAGTAAATTGGATTGATCTCTTTTATATCAACAAAATTCTCCAGTTCAATAATTTTAGTTTTTTCTGGAGCTGCTTCTTCAAAATCGTGTTTATCCAAAATAATGTACCTGTCTTTTAAAAAATAGCCTTTTACTATTTTCTCATAAGGTACTTCTTTATGGGTATTTTCATTCACCCTTAAAAATTTGATCTTAGCATGATCACGTTCATCAAGCATATCAAGATCGAGTGTGCTGTTTTGGACAGCAGAAAATAATTTAATTGGGATGTTTACCAGACCGAATCCGATAGAACCCTTCCATATTGACCTCATAGTTAAATATTTACTTGTTAACACATGCCTAAATCGTATTGTTTTGAGTTTATTAACCGAAATAGATTAAATAGCAAACTATTTAGATTATACAATGTTATTTAACTATAAGCCTTATATAAAATACAGTTGAAACCATTATGATTATCCAAAAAAAGGAATAAAAGGATCATAATTGGTTCATTACCATTAAAAACATTAATTATTAAAGATGAAAATAGCCTATATTTCTACCTATCCTCCCCGTGAATGTGGTTTAGCTACCTTCAATCAAAATCTAGTTAATGCTTTGAGCTTAAACCCCACTTATGATTCGCAGAAAAGTTTTGTAGTTGCGCTAAACGAATCAGACGATTTGAATGAACATCATTATCCGGAAGAAGTAAAATTTGTTATCCGTCAGCAAAATCAACAGGATTATATCGCCGCTGCTGATTTTATCAATAACAGCGATGTAGATACCTGTATTATTGAGCATGAATTTGGGATATACGGGGGTAATAGCGGTGTGTTTTTACTGTCGTTAATCAATAAATTAAAGAAACCGTTCATTACTGTTTTACATACCGTTTTAAAAGAGCCAAATTTTATGCAGCAAACCATTATCAAGGAAATTGCATCTAAATCGGCAAAACTGGTAGTGATGAGCAAAAAGGCAGTAATGTTTTTAAGCAGTATATACCATATTCCGAAAGCATCTATTAAACTGATAGAACACGGGGTTCCCGACTTAGAGCCTGCGGCAGATAATAAAATTGCACAAAGTGAACTGTTTAGGGATAAAAAAGTGCTGTTTACATTCGGCCTGATTAGCAGAAATAAGGGGTTAGAAACCGTAATTAAAGCTTTGCCCAGCATTGTAGCCCAACACCCGGATGTTTTGTATTTGATTTTAGGCAATACCCATCCCGGCGTAGTTAAACATAACGGCGAAGAATACCGCGATAGCTTGAAAGCATTGGCAAAAGATTTGGGCGTAGAAAAAAATATTGCTTTCGTTAATAAATTTGTATCTGAAGAAGAATTGCACCAATACTTAACGGCCTGTTATTTATACATCACACCTTATTTAAATGAAGCCCAGATAACCAGCGGTACTTTATCGTATGCCATTGGTGCCGGTGCGGCAGTAATTTCTACTCCATATTGGCATGCGCAAGAACTTTTGGCTGATAACAGGGGAAAATTGTTTGATTTTAAAGATGATACTAAACTTGCAGCCATAGTTAACGATCTTTTAAGAGATAATCATAAATACCTGAAACTAAAGCAAAATGCTTACGAATATGGTTTGAATCTTCGCTGGCCTGCTATCGGCGGCGTTTATCTTAATGTATTACATGAAGCATTATCGGCAGAAACCAAAACAGAGAGAACAATCCCGCCGATTATTGACGTGGAAGGGATGCCCCTATTGAATTTAAACCATATTGCCTTACTAACTGATGATACCGGTATTATACAGCATGCCCGATTTGGTATTCCAAATTTAAAGGAAGGCTACTGCATTGATGATAATGCCAGGGCATTAATTATGTCTATAATGGCTGTTGAACAGGATAAAAACCCCAGGGCTTTAGCATTTATGCCGGTATACATGAGTTTCATCCAGTACATGCAAACAGAAGATGGAAATTTCAGGAATTTCCTGAGTTTTAACAGACAATATCTGGATGAAGTAGGGTCTGAAGACTCATTTGGCAGAACCATCTGGGCATTAGGTTATCTTGTTAACAGTGCCCCTAATAACTCTTATCGCGAATTTGGTCGTGAGTTATTTTCACATTCGGTAAAGCACTTTAAAGAATTAAAATATTTACGGGGTAAGGCCAATACCATTATTGGATTATCTTATTATCTGTATACGCATCCGGGCGATGAATTGATCAGCAATGAAATCAATATGTTGGCCAGTTCACTGGTTCTTTCCTATAACGAAAATAAAGATGGCGATTGGCATTGGTTTGAAGACATTTTAACCTACGATAATGCAATTCTACCTTTGGCCCTGCTTCATCATTACGATGTTACAGGTAACCATGAATCGTACAGGGTTGCCATGGAAAGCATTAAGTTTTTGACCAGTTTTTCTTTTGAAAACGGATACTTTAATCCTATTGGAAATGCCGGTTGGATGAAAAAGCATGGTAAAAATCCGATTTATGATCAACAGGCCATAGAAACAATGGCTACGGTTTTATTGTATGCAAAAACTTTCGAGATTACTAAGGATGATCAATATTTGAACCTGATGCATAAGAGTTATAAATGGTTTTTAGGCGAAAATAGTCTTCATATTCCTTTATACGATTTTGAAACGAATGGCTGTGCTGACGGATTACAGTTTAATAGTGTTAACAGAAATCAGGGAGCGGAAAGTACGTTAGCCTATTTTATCTCGCATCTGGCTATCTTGAAAGCAGCAGCAGCAGAATACGAAACCTTGTCATCTCCGTTGATGGAAGCAGATAAATGTAGTTAGCAATAAATATCTTGTAAAATTGTCATCCTATAGGATAATTTATTGTATAAAAAGTCAATATGATTACTGCTCCCTAAAGAGTCGTCATTTCGAGCGGAGTGAAACGCAGTCGAGAACCACGGTTGCTCAGCGAAGCTAAATCTGTCTCTATAGATTTCTCCATTTCGCTACCGATGAAAAATCGGCACACTCCAGTCGAAATGACGATTCTTTTATAGGACCTGCCAATTGGTAGCTTGTCGAATGACTTGTTTAAATTTCTAACAAGACGTTTCGATGCTTCGTCAAGTTCAGTATAGGCTAAGTTCAACGAGACAAATTCGAATGGAGAAAAAGCTGAACCATTAATTATTCTCCAGCAATTTGGCAAGCAATAATTCTAAATTTACCGTGGCAAACGATGAACTGTAATCAGATAAACCATATGGAATAATCAATTCGCCATTACTAATGATTGATCCACAGGAATAAACCACATTGGGTACATAACCCTCACGCTCATCGTTATTAGGAATAATCAAGGGTTCTTTCAAATGGCCTATTTCTATACTCGGGTTTTCGAGATCCAATAAACTAACTCCAATGCAGTATCTCCGCATTGGTCCTACTCCGTGGGTAATCACAATCCACCCTTTTTCTGTTTCTATAGGTGAACCGCAATTGCCAATCTGCACCAGTTCCCAATCATACCGTGGTTGCTTTAAAAGCACCGGGTTTTCCCAAACATTAACTTTATCAGAAAACATCAGGTAATTGTTCCACCCATCTATCCGGCTCATCATAACGTATTTACCTTTAATTTTCCGTGGAAACAGCGCCAGGTTCTTGTTTTGTGCACCATCGCCATAAAGTGGAATCACTTTGAACTCGTAAAAATCTTCAGTTTGTACTAATTTGGGGATAATTAAAGAACCGTCGAAAGCAGTATAGGTGGCATAGTAGAGTACTTTACCATCATCTTTAATAAATTTTACGAAACGGGCATCTTCAATTCCTTTGCGTTCAAATTCCGAAATAGGAAAAATTACACGATCAGAAATATCTGTATCTTTAGAAAAAGTGATGGTATGGTAAGTATCTGATAACCAGAGTATTTTGTCGTATTCAATTAAGCGCGCCGGATCTTCTTTATATAAGCTTTTAGAATCCTTAATGATATTGCTTAAACTGGTGTATTCAAATTTATCATCCAGCTTTGATTCAATTTCTTCCAGAACAGATGGATCGATCTGCGCATAAGCCGCTTTCTTCAGAAACAGTTTTTTAACGTAAATCGCATTTTTTACAACCTCAGCTTCATCAACATAATTGCCTACTGGTAAGACCTGGATATTATTGTTTTTGTCAATCAAAGCACGGCGGAAGACAATAGATGAAATATGCCCCTCACCTACGGCCCTAAAGCTGATGATAACTCTTTTTTCGCCTTCGACTAAATCTGTTTGATCGGGATCATCAACAATACTTGGATTAAAAAAAGCAGCCGATTCTATCGAATATTCATGTGTAAAGTAAGCCCCGATAAGCAACCTGGTGTATTCATCAATGTCTTCAAATTGGGTTCCTAAGGCCACAAATTGTTTTTTTAATTTTTTACAGTGCCGGGTCAGGATTTTGGTAATATTACGGTGCCTTTTAGAATACTCCTGTAATATGGGCGATATTAATGAAAATACTTTTTCATCAGAAAACTCCAAAACTTTCCTGATTACTTGTAATGCCCTTTCCTCTCCATTAAAAAAAAAACGTGCAATAACTCTTTTGGTATCCGGGTTAACCTTAACAGGTTTACGTTCAATGTATAATCTCATTCTTAAGCTGTTTTTGAAAATAATTTTTACGCTTTCCGCCCCATATCTGCCAACCTTATATTAACGAAATTTACTTCCTAATTGTTTATAGTATCTGCATAATTTTTACCTTTAATTATTCATCCCTTATTAACTGTATCATAATGCAATACGAAAAAGTAGAACATGATATTTCTTCAGAAGAAACCCTGCGTTTAGAAAAATTGAGAAATTATGAGATTTTGAACACACCTGCAGAAAGGGCTTTTGATCAGATTTCGCAATTGGCAGCGGGAATATTTGATGTTCCTTATTCGGGTATCTGTTTCCAGGACGATAATATTTTTTTTGTAAAATCGGAGATTGGTGGGGCGGCTTTAGAAACAGTTCAGGATTTAAACCAAGAGAGATTTGCTTTTCTTGTTTCAGTGCCAATAGTTTCACCGGATGGTTACCATGTGGGGCTGATTTACGTTGCAGATACTACCTTTAAACCGGCCGATCCACATAAATTAAAATTACTGCAGCTTTTAGCTGATATGGTAGTGGAAAAATTAGAAGCCAGAATAGCCGTCAGAAGAGTTTTAAGGGCATACGATGATCGTTTACACGTACTTGTTCATGATCTTAAAAACCCGATGACTACCATTTCACTTCAATCTGAATTGTTAGGCAGTATTCCTGGAATTGATGATAAGGCCGCTTTGATTGCTGGTAAGATTAACGTGCAATCGAAAAAAATGATCGATAAGCTGAATGGTATTTTAAGCGCTGCCCGGAAAGAAGCTACCTCATTTAACCCCAAAAAAGATAAGGTAGATTTAAAACAAATACTTGAACAGGTAAAAAAAGGATTCAATTTATCGCTCGGACGCAAAAATCAAACGGTTTTAATTGATATCCGGGAAACCGTCGAAATTTTTGCAGATCCGGATAAAATCGCTGTTATTTTTAGTGAACTGATAGATAATGCGATCAAATTTTCGCCAATGGGCAATGAGATAACCATCACCCATCGAATAGCTGATGATGAGGTAACTATTTTGGTAAAAGACAATGGTGCAGGCTTAACTGAAGAAGACCTGGAAAAAGTTTTTATAAAATTCGCCCAGCTGAGTTCGATAAGTACAAATCAGGAAAATACCTATGGATTAGGGCTGATCACTGCAAATGCACTTGTTGATATACATAAAGGAAAGTTATGGGTAGAAAGTGAAGGAAAAGGGTTAGGTACAACATTTTATGTGACTTTACCTATAAGATAAGTTTAGGTCAGATAAATCGCTGAGCTTCATTTCTTCGAGTAAAATCCTTTCTGGTATGGCATTTCTATGGTACGACCATTTAATCAGCCTAATGAAACCATTGTCAATTTCGATACCGGTTATATCGCCATCGCTAAAACAACAGCAACCACTATTAAAATAGCGCGGGTTATATTTGCCAAAGTGTGGTGCTTTATCTCCTTTTTTTATCCGTTTAAACAGTTCTGCATTAAAAAAAGCAATGTCATCGGCATTTTTTTCCTTTTTGGCCTTGTTTAATTTTACATAAATACGCTCCAAATGTGTTAAGGATGCAAAAACAGGCTGGTGCGTATGCCCTGTAATTAAAGCCATATCCTTTTTTTTAATTACCCAGTTGTACATCAGTGCGTTGTGGACTGTTTTAAGCTGATTATCGTAAGCGGGTGTATTGGGATTAATTTGCAGGTACGATTGCAAGGGTGCCCAAATGGTACTCACAAACCACTTGCTGAACCAGTTTCCATCACTCTGTAAATCGCCCTGGTGTCCGTGGGTTAGAAAAATATCAAATTTATTTTCTCCCATTGGTAGTCTTAATATGGCTCCTTCATAAATATGGATTTTAGTTCCATAAATTCTATTCAGGTTAAATCCGGCTAAGGGATCGTTATCCCAATACAGGTCGTGGTTGCCAAATATCTTAGTGAAATGATTTTTTGAGATAAAAGCTTTTTCAGCTTCGAATGTTTCTTTATTGTGTTTTATTACCGATTCGAGTAAATTCTCCCAGAGTTCCTCGCTGTCACCCAGGTTTATATAGTGGAAATCCTGTTGATTGTAATATTCCAGCGCCTTCAGGTAATTCTTTTCAGCTAAGGTAAAATCATCGGCATAATCGCGGGCGCCTTTATGCTGGTCTGATAAAATGATAAATTTATCTGTATCGGTAACTTCAAAAATAAGCCCGCGTTTTCCAGGGCTTAAATTAATCGTTTTGTAAAGTTTATTTAAAGCCGCATGGATGCGTTTACGGCTGGGCCTTGAGCCAAACTTATTCGACATGCGAATAATCCAGGCACTAAGTAAACGTTGTAAAAATTTTCGCATTAATCTGTTGCTGCATTAAAGTTTAAACTTAACAAAATATAAGTTCAAACGTTTCATCAGCGACTCAACTATTCCATATATTTACGTTAATGAAATTTCTAACCTTAATTTTTATATGCTGTTTTACCTTAAGTCAGGCGCAAAAAATACCTGCTGATACTTCATTCAGTGTATATTCTACTTATATTAAAGAGAAAAAGAAACGCCCTTACATTACTATTGCCTTCCCGTTAGGAAAGGATAATTTTAAAGTCAAAAACAATATTGTTTATGCTAAATATCCGACAGGGAATTTATTGCTCGATGTAATTTATCCAAAGAAATCTAGAAAACCAACACCCGCAGTTTTGTTTGTTTTTGGTGGTGGCTGGCGTTCGGGTAATCGTGCTCAAAATATCCCGTTGGCTCAAAAAATAGCTCAAAACGGTTATGTTGCCATTACTACTGATTATCGTTTATCTACCCATGCACAATTCCCGGCAGCAGTTTATGATTTGAAAAATACAGTGAGATGGATAAAAGCAAATGCGGGAGAATTTAATATAGATACCAATAAAATTACGGTAGCCGGATTTTCTGCAGGCGGACAATTGGCTGCTTTAGTTGGTACAACCAACAATGATCCTCAGTTCGAGAAGGAAAAAATAAATAGCCATAATAGTAACATCCAGGCTGTAATTGACGTAGATGGGATACTGGCTTTCGATCATCCTGAATCTGCTGAAGTGAGTAATGATCCTAACAGGAAATCTGTTGCGGCGATTTGGCTTGGTGCAGATTTAAAGGAAAATCCAGCTTTATGGCATAATTCATCACCATTATATCATGCGGGACAAAATTCCGTTCCAATACTATTCATCAATAGTTCTACCACTAGATTTCACGCAGGTAGAGACGATTTAATTGCAAAAATTAAACCTTTTGGTATCTATTCTGAAGTACATACACTTCCTGATACACCCCACCCCTTTTGGTTATTTAATCCCTGGTTCGAAGAGGTTTCCAAAATAATGATAAAATTTTTAGATCAGCAGTTTAAAGATTAATTTAATTGGTTCCTAACTAAATTTCAATTTAACAAAATATTTTGCTAAATTTGTTAGCATTGAAAAGATCAGGAAGCGCAGATTTACCCCTACATTACGGCCACGTACCGCCGTGGCTGGCACAACGTATGGCTACACTCGGTTTAGCTATAACGGAAGCGATACTATTGGAATATGGCAAGGCAGAAGTAATACGCCGCCTAAGCAGTCCGTTCTGGTTTCAGAGTTTAGGTGCAGTAATGGGTATGGACTGGCATTCTTCGGGAATTACCACATCAGTAATGGGTGCTTTGAAGAAATCGATCAATCCCTTATCAAAAGAGTTGGGGATTTACATCTGTGGAGGCAAAGGAAAATACAGCAAGGAGACGCCGGATGAACTTTTAAAAATTGCCGATAAAACAGGGTTAAACGGTACAGAATTGGTTCGGGCCAGTAAACTCAGCGCCAAGGTAGATAACACTGCCGTACAGGATGGGTTTCAGCTGTATCTCCATAGTTTTATTTTAAGCAACGAAGGCGATTGGGCAGTGGTGCAACAAGGCATGTGTGATAGCAGTGCAACAGCGAGAAGATACCACTGGCATTCTGAAAACTTAAAATCTTTTGTAGAAGAACCGCATACAGGCATCTGTGGCATCAATCAAGGGCAAATCCTGAATCTAACGGCTAATGATGCTGTTAAGACGAGGCAGAGCATGATGAGTATTATGGCTGAATCGCCTACCCGGATGGTCAATGAAATCCAAAAATTGGTACTTCCTAATCATCATGAGGTAAAATCTAAAGATGTTGATCTAAAGCGTTTAGGAAGTATATTGTGGCTGGCACAGGAAAAGAAACCTAAAGATTTTGAGGAATTGTTACTACTCGAAGGCATGGGGCCAAGAACCTTACAATCTATGGCTTTAGTGAGTGAGGTGATCTATGGCACACCTTCCCGGTTTACCGATCCTGCCCGTTATTCTTTCGCGCACGGCGGTAAGGATGGTCATCCCTTCCCTGTTCCGCTAACTGTTTATGATGAAACAATAAGTGTTTTACAAAAGGCAATTGAAAAAGCAAAGATTGGAAATACTGATAAGCAACAAGCCATAAAATCATTGCATCAAATTGCCCGGAACGCAGAAAAAGGCTTTATTCCCAATATGGATTTTGAAAAAGTGATTCAAAAGGAACGCGCTCAAAGCTGGAAATATGGTGGCAGAACTGTTTTTGGAAAAGCAAAGCCGCCGGGAAACGGTCAGCTGAAATTATTTTAACTTAACAGCACTAGCTTAATGTTTTAAATGTTTTATTCCCTTTAGTCCATAAAATGCTGAAATATGTTAGGTAATGGCGATATTTAAAAACGTTATGCAAACTACCAACATTCTATACAGCAATAGCATTGACATTCACAGCAGTCCTTTTAACGCCTGGAAAGCCCTAACCGATACAGAAATCATGCAACGGTGGATGTCTGAATCACCGATCAGTATCAGCACCAACTGGGTTATCGGAGCTCCTATCATTATCCGGGGTGAACTATCACAAACGCCGTTCGAGAACAGGGGAAATGTTCTTCAATTCAAACCTGAAGAACAATTAAAGTACAGTCATTTAAGTTCCCTATCTAACCTACCAGAACAACCGGAAAATTATACTACTATAGAATTCCTGCTCCGTCCAAATGAAAAAGGGAGCAGTTTAACGATCAATCTGTTCAATTTCCCTACCGACATTATTTATAAACATTTGGTATTTTACTGGAACACTACGCTAAGCATCCTAAAAACATACATAGAGCAAGAGTTTTGATCAAATCGGATCATACCTGTCCGTAGAGTTCCGAAGGGCTCTACGGATTGCAGAATGGCCAAGAGTCTGAGACTCGCTATTATTTGAGTTGCAAACTCAGTCCTATTAATAAATCCGTAGAGACACTGCGTTTAACTCTACGGACAGTTATATTGTGTTTCTGTCCGTAGAGTTCCGAAGGGCTCTACGAATTGCAGAATGGCCAAGAGTCTGTGACTCGCTATTATTTTTGAGTTACAAATCAACTCTATTTATTGGATCCGTAAAGACACTGCATTTAACTCTACGGACAGCATGTGTTTTTTATGCTATAAAATCTATTCCTATCAGGCCGCTTTCTGTTGTATAATAATCGATAGCAGAAGAGTAAAGGTATTCTTCTGCAGTTCTAACTGCACCTGATCTTACAGGATTATCATGTAAATAATTTAGCCTTTGATCAATCATTTCGTTTGTTGAAAGTTCAACAGGATGATTTTCCTGTTGCCAAAACTGGTAATCTTTATTTCTTTTATTTTCTTCACCAGCCTTTTTGAATATCCAAAGCATCCAATTCCGTCTACTTTCATGAGTATTATTTTTGATGGCTTTAATAATATGACTAGATGTAAATTTCTTAAAATCTCTTAATACATCAGACAAGTTGTTGTTTTCATTTACGGACAATATCAAATGTAAATGATTGCTCATGATACACCATGCATGAATTCTTAAACCTTTATTTTCTTTGCAGTAAATCAAGCTTTCTACAACAATATCCGAATATTCTTTCCTGGTAAATACATCTACCCATTGTACCGTAGCAAATGTTATAAAGTGTAATGCTTCATGATCTTTTATTTGATAGCCCCTTTCTCCCATATACTAATATAAGCTTTTCTTGGTCTTATTGCTGAGTTGAAAACTCGGTCCTATTAATAATCCGTAGAGACACTGCGTTTAACTCTACGGACAGTGTATATTGTGTTTCTGTCCGTAGAGTTCCAAAGGGCTCTCCGGGTTACAGAATAGTAAAGAGTCTGTGACTCGCTATTATTTGAGTTACAAATTCAATTCTATTGATAATTCGTAGATACACTGCGTTTAACTCTACGGACAGTGTATAAAACAAAAAAGGTCGTGGTTTAAACCACGACCCTAAAAATATAGAAATTAAACCTACTAAGCATATGCAACTGCATCTTTCGAAGCCAGTTTGGTTGTACCCATTAAGTATTCATCAACTTTACGGGCAGCTTCTCTGCCTTCTGAAATGGCCCAAACCACTAATGATTGTCCGCGGCGAACATCACCTGCAGCAAAAATCTTTGCAATATTGGTTTGATAAGTTTGTTCAGATGCTTTTACGTTTCCACGGTTATCTAACTCCACTCCCAGTTTCTCAATTAAACCTTCTTTCTGAGGATGTAAGAAACCCATTGCTAAAAGCACCAGTTCGCACGGAAGGTCTCTTTCGCTTCCAGCCACTTCTTTAAAGGTAACCGGGCGTCCGTTTGCATCAATTTCCCATTCTACATCTACCACCTTTAATGCTTTAAGATTTCCATTTTCGTCGGCAATAAAGTTTTTGGTATTAACTGACCAGGCCCTTTGTGCACCTTCCTCGTGAGAAGAAGTATTTTTTAGTAACATTGGATAATTCGGCCAAGGCATATGCTCATTACGCGTTTGAGGTGGCATTGGCATAATTTCGAATTGTGTAATTGATTTAGCTCCATGACGGTTAGAAGTACCTATACAGTCAGATCCCGTATCGCCTCCACCAATTACAATTACATTTTTACCGGTAGCCATAATATCCTCAGTTTCAACAGTTCTGTTTGCTACGCGTTTATTCTGTTGTTTCAGGAAGTCCATGGCGAAATGCACACCTTTAGCTGAGCGACCATCAATCGGAAGATCGCGGGGAATAGTAGAACCACCGGCCAGTATAATGGCATTAAAATCTCTCAATAAAGTGCCTATTTCAACATTTTCACCTACATTGGAATTGCATTTAAAAATGATGCCTTCTTCTTTCATTAAATCGATACGGCGATCGACAACGTTTTTCTGAAGCTTAAAATCAGGAATACCATATCTCAATAAACCACCTGGTGCATCATCACGTTCGAAAACTGTAACTTCATGTCCAACCTTATTTAGTTGAGCTGCAGCAGCTAATCCTGCCGGACCTGAACCAATAATTGCAACCTTTTTGCCGGTTCTGATTAACGGTGCCTTTGCTTTGATAAATCCTTTTTCGAAAGCAATTTCAATGATATGTTTCTCAATTTCCTCAATAGAAACCGGTGGACGGTTAATGCCCAATACGCAGGCCGACTCACAAGGTGCGGGGCAAATCCTGCCTGTAAATTCAGGGAAATTGTTGGTGCTTAATAAAATATTGGTAGCCTGCTCCCATTTGCCCTGATAAACCGCATCGTTAAATTCCGGTATTACGTTACCCAAAGGGCAACCTGACTGGCAAAATGGTACACCGCAATCCATACAGCGCGCGGCCTGGTTATTTAATTCTTGTGCGGGCAATTCATTTAAAAATTCCCCATAGTGTTTTACACGTGTTGCAGCCTCTTCTCTAGTGGGCGCAACTCTATCGTATTCTTGAAATCCTGTTACTTTTCCCATGGCTTAGTGTGTTTTTACTTGTTGGTTACGTTTTGCTAAAACTGCTTTGTACTCTTTAGGGAATACCTTTACAAAATGAGCTGATTGTGTTTTCCAGTCACTTAAGATAAACTCAGCAACTTTGCTGTCTGTTAAGCGGATATGCGCTTTAAGTAAAGCTAAAATACGCTCTTCATCTTCAGCTTGTAACGGATCTAAATCAACCATTTCCTTATTGCATTTACGTGCAAAAGTTCCATTTGCATCGTAAACCCAAGCCACACCACCACTCATACCTGCAGCAAAGTTGCTTCCGGTATCGCCAAGAATTAATACCTCACCACCGGTCATGTACTCACAACCATGATCGCCAACTCCTTCTACCACAGCAGTTGCACCCGAGTTACGTACAGCGAAACGTTCGCCAGCTTTACCACGTGCAAACAACTCGCCCGAAGTAGCACCATAAAGTGCAACGTTACCGATAATGATATTTTGTTCAGGTACGAATGTTGAATTTGCAAAAGGATAAACGGCTAATCTCGCACCAGACAATCCCTTACCTACGTAATCGTTAGCTTCACCTTCCAGCGACAGAGTAACTCCACGGGTACTGAATGCACCAAAGCTTTGTCCGGCAGAACCTACAAATTTAAAATTGATCGTATCCGGAGGTAAGCCCGCGCTTAAATGCACTTTCGAGATTTCGTTAGATAACATGGTACCCAACGAACGGTCGGTATTTTTAATTTCGAAGCTTGCAAAAACCGGTTCGTTATTAGCAATAGCAGGTTGTGCTGCTTCAATTAGTTTATGGTCTAAGACGTTATCCAATCCGTGGTCTTGCTCTTCAGTATTGAACAAAGGCAAGTCGTTCTCTTCTGCTTTAAATAAGATCGGTGATAAATCAAGATGTTTTAATTTCCAGTCGGTTGCAGGCAACTCACGTACTTTTAACACATCAGCCTGGCCAATCATTTCGTTAATGCTTCTGAAACCTAGTTCGGCCATAATTTCACGCAGCTCTTCTGCAAGAAAATAAAACAGGTTTACTACATGATCAGCATCACCGGTAAATAATTTTCTTAGCTCAGGATCTTGTGTAGCCACACCAACCGGACAAGTATTTAAGTGGCATTTACGCATCATGATACAGCCGGAAGTTACCAGTGCAGCAGTTGCAACACCCCATTCTTCGGCACCCAATAATGCTGCAATAGCAATATCTCTACCTGTTTTTAACTGGCCGTCTGTTTGTAATACAATACGGTTGCGCAGCTTGTTTTTTACCAAAGTCTGGTGTGCTTCTGCCAGACCCAGCTCCCAAGGTAAGCCGGCATGCTGGATAGAGGTTAAAGGAGATGCTCCTGTTCCACCATCAAAACCAGATATCAGGATAACGTCGGCGTGTGCTTTAGCAACACCCGCTGCAATGGTACCCACTCCGGCTTTTGAAACCAATTTCACGTTGATCCTGGCAGCGCGGTTAGCATTTTTTAAATCAAAAATCAGCTGTGCCAAATCCTCGATCGAATAAATATCGTGGTGTGGAGGAGGCGAAATTAAACCAACACCTGGTGTAGAGTGACGAACTTTTGCAATCCAATCGTCTACTTTATGTCCTGGTAATTGACCACCCTCACCTGGTTTAGCACCTTGGGCCATTTTAATCTGTAACTCATCAGCATTGGTTAAATAATAACTTGTTACACCAAAACGTGCAGAAGCCACTTGTTTAATGGCTGAACGCATGCTGTCGCCATTTGGCAATTTAGTATAACGCATTTCATCTTCACCACCTTCTCCGGTATTGCTCTTTCCGCCAATACGGTTCATGGCAATTGCCAAAGTAGAATGTGCTTCATGAGAAATTGAACCGAAAGACATGGCTCCTGTTGCAAATCTTTTTAAGATTTCGGCAGTAGGTTCTACTTCATTTAAAGGTACTGAAGGGCGGTTATAGTTAAATTCGAACAATCCACGGATGGTATAAGCCTGTTGTGTTTGCTCATTAACCAGTTTAGAGTATTGTTTGAAAATATTGTAATCGTTTTTACGCGTTGCATTTTGCAGCAAGTGAATGGTTTGCGGATTGAACAAGTGCGCTTCACCTTTACGACGGAATTTATAAGTTCCTCCTGCCGGCAACAGGTTTTCTGTCTCTGTTAGCGGACCAAAACTGCGGTGATGCTTAATTAACGTTTCTTTCGCAATTTCATCCAGTCCTAAGCCTCCAATACGCGAAACCGCACCAGTGAAGTAGGTATTAACCACTTGTTTGTTTAAGCCTAAAATCTCAAAAATCTGTGCACCCTGGTACGATTGCAGGGTTGAGATGCCCATTTTAGAGAAAATTTTAAGCAAACCACTGTTTACGGCGTAGATATAGTTTTTAGTAAGTTGCTCTGTTGTTAAACCCGATTCTTCTTTAAATTCATTAATGGTTTCTAAAGCCAGGTAAGGGTTGATTGCCGTAACACCAAAACCTAATAAAGTGGCAAAATGGTGTACTTCCCAAATATCACCTGCCTCAATCACTATACCAACTGCGCCACGGTAACCTTTTCTGATGAGGTGATGGTGTACAGCAGAAACAGCCAATAAAGAAGGCATTGCAGCGTGTTCAGAATCGATAGCCCTGTCACTTAACACAATTACCTGGAAACCATCTTCAACCGCATCAACTGCATAACGGCATAAGCGGTCTAAAGCTTTTGCCATTGCCCCCGGCTTGCCATCGGCCCTGAAATAAGTTTGCAGGGTTTTGGCCTGGAAAACACCGGTATCGATACTTCTCAGTTTTTCTAATTCCTGGTTGGTTAAAATAGGGTGTTTAATGGCAACACAGTGTGCCTGACGTGGATTTTCATCTAATAAGTTACCATTGCTCCCCATAAAGCTGGCCAAACTCATGACCACTTTCTCACGTATCGGATCGATCGGTGGGTTGGTAACCTGAGCAAAAAGCTGCTTAAAGTATGAAGATAAATGTTGCGGACGTTGTGATAAAATAGCAAGTGGCGTATCAGTACCCATTGAACCGATCGGCTCCTTACCTTCAAGGGCCATTGGTTTAAGTAAAAGCTCTACATCTTCCCTGCTGTAACCAAAAACCTGCTGATATTTAAAAATAGATTCTGAGGATAAGCCGGTAAACATTAAACGTGGCTCAGGCAATTCCTCTAAACGAATCTGGTATTGGTTAATCCAATCGGCATAAGGGCTTCCACTACAAACCTGGGTTTTAATTTCTTCATCGCTGATGATCCGGCCCTGCTCCATATCCACTACGAACATTTTGCCCGGGGTTAAACGGCCTTTTTCAATAATCGTACTTTGATCAATCGCTAAAGCGCCAGCCTCAGAACCCATAATTACACGGTCATCAGAGGTGATAGCATAACGCGAAGGGCGTAAACCATTACGATCTAAAGTAGCACCAATTAATTTACCGTCAGTAAAGGCAATAGCCGCTGGCCCGTCCCATGGTTCCATCAATGTAGCATGGAATTCGTAGAAGGCTTTTTTAACCGGATCCATATCATCATTACCATCCCATGCCTCTGGCACCAACATCATTAAAACATGTGGTAAGGTTCTTCCGGCATGAAACAACAATTCGATTACATTATCCAAACAGCCTGAGTCTGAGTTGGTTTCATCAATAACAGGCAGCAACATATCCAGCTCTTCGGGGGTAAAATGCGAAGAAGCCAATGATTTAACACCTGCTCTAAACCAGTTTAAATTTCCCTGTAAAGTGTTGATCTCGCCATTATGGGCAATAAAGCGGAATGGCTGGGCTAACCTCCATGAAGGGAAAGTGTTGGTTGCAAAGCGTGAGTGTACCAAACCTAAGGCAGAAACCATGCGCTTATCGGTCAGGTCGGTAAAATATGTACGTACCTGTAATGAAGTAAGCTGACCTTTATATATAATGGTTTGCGCAGAAAGCGAAACAATATAAAAATCTTTACCGCCATGAACGGTGTTTACAATCAGTTTAATCAGGTAGTTTTTAAAAATATAAAGCTTACGCTCGAAATCTGCGCCAGGCGCTACCGCATAAGGGCGGGCAATAAATACCTGCTCAATTTCAGGCTCCACAGAAAGGGCCATATTGCCAATATCTGTGGTGTTAACATCAACTTTTCTAAAACCTAAAATTTCAAGGCCTAGTTTTTCGGCGGCACGGTAAATCAACTCTCTGCACTCTTCTCTGGATCTGATATCCTTTGGCATGAATAACATACCTACACCGTAATTATTGGTTTCCGGTAAGCTAAAGCCAGCTTTTAAGCATTCGTCATAAAAAAATTCATGGGGAATCTGAATCATAATACCGGCACCATCGCCTGTATTTGGTTCCGCCCCACAAGCTCCTCTATGATCTAGATTCTCTAAAATAGTAAGTGCATCAGAGATGATTTGATGCGATTTTCGCCCTTTCACATGTGCAACGAACCCAATACCGCAGGCATCGTGTTCAAATTGCGCATCGTACAATCCACTGTTTGGTTCCATTCTTTGCTCGTTAGTTGTTAGTGTATAGGAAACACTAAGATACGGAAAACATATCTGAAATTACAGAGTTGACACGATTTTTAGAAAAATTTTAGTCCTTAAGTAATTTAAAGTGTTTGGATTGAAAAAATGATAAAGATATTGTTTAATATTTATCAAATTCATAATGACAGTATTTTGTAATAAATGCCCTTTTTTAGGCTAAAATCAAATCTGAATCGTTTAAAGAATAGTTTTGTTTAAGAATGTTAGATATTGCATTTAAAAACTTTATTAAACTGTATTTTTCTAAATAGCTTAAAAATACACATTTTGATTTTATTAATTTACTAATCAGTCAGATAGCAATAATCTACAAAAAATTAAGGAAATGGGTTTTGCAAAACAACTTCTTTTTCTACCTTTGTGGCCGGGCAAGTCTTTTACGACCAGCTCCCTTTGAACTCCCCCAGGGTGGGAACGCAGCAAGGGTAGAAGGTTGTAGCGGTGCGATAGAAGGTGCTTGCCCTTTTTTACCCCCTTAATCCCCTGAAGGGGGGATACTAAATTCTTCAGGGCTTCCAACAGCAGAACCTAATAATCATTTAGAATTTATAAACATGAAATTTTTTATTGACACAGCAAATCTTGATCAAATCAGAGAAGCGCAAGATCTTGGCATTTTAGATGGCGTAACCACCAACCCTAGCTTAATGGCTAAAGAAGGGATTACCGGCGATGAAAATGTAATCAATCATTATAAAGCGATTTGCGATATCGTTGACGATAACGTAAGTGCAGAAGTAATTTCTACTACTTTTGACGAAATAGTAAAAGAAGGTGAGGCATTAGCCGCCTTAAACCCTAAAATTGTGGTTAAAGTGCCGATGATTAAAGATGGTGTTAAAGCCATTAAATATTTCTCATCAAAAGGTATTAAAACCAACTGTACCTTAATTTTTTCGGCTGGTCAGGCCTTACTGGCTGCGAAAGCTGGAGCAACTTATGTTTCTCCGTTCCTAGGTCGTTTAGATGATATTTCGAGCGATGGTTTAGTTTTAATCGAAGATATCAGAACCATTTTTGACAACTACGGTTACGAAACACAAATCCTGGCAGCATCAATCCGCGGGCCGTTACACATTGTAAACTGCGCTAAATTAGGTGCCGATGTAATTACTGCTCCTTTAGCTGCAATTGTAGGTTTATTAAAACACCCATTAACTGATACCGGTTTAGCTACTTTCTTAGCTGACCATGCTAAAGCAGCAGGTAAATAAGTTTGGAGTTCCAAGCACATAAAAAAGTCCTGAGTTATGATTTAACTCAGGACTTTTTATTTAATGAATATTTTACACGAACAAGATTAGTCTGGGTCTTGCGGGTTGAGCGCTTTGCTTACTCCAAACTCCCAACCCTGAACTCCGAACTAAACTAAAGATTCTCTTTTTAATACTTCTTTAACCTTCTCATAATCAATCTGCTCATCAGGTTCAATCAAAATCCCCTTTACTCCTGCCCCGTTTGCGGCTTCAACATCCCGGGGTTTATCACCGATCATAACTGATTGTGCCGGGTCAATATCGTACATATCAATGGCATCAAGGATCATTCCGGAAGCTGGTTTTCTGCATTTGCATTCGCCACCAACAGTTGGGTGATGCGGGCAATAATAAAACCCTGCAATATCAGCTCCTTTGGCAACAAAAGCATTTCTTAACATCTGGTGCATAATGGCCAGTTCCTGTTCTGTATAACGTTTCAGTGCGATGCCGCCCTGGTTGGTGATGACGATTAACAAATAACCTTCGTCGAAGAACTTTTTGAGTACAGGGATCTGGTAATCTAATATTTTAAAATCTTCAACCCGGCAGATATAATCATAGATTTCGTGGTTGAGTACTCCGTCGCGGTCGAGAAAAATAGCTTTGTTCATTATTGAGATATGAGTATTTTGACATTAAGAATCAGGATTTTAAGCATCAAGATTCTGCCATTATTATAATTTCGCCAAAATAACTGAAAATTAAGGATAAAAGAAAGCCCGATCTGATTAAAGACCGGGCCTGATCATAAAATTTATTTGGTTTGTTTATTTCAACTTTAGTCCGGCTTTATGGCCTTTTATTGCAAAAAACAAAATATAAAGGTAACATGGCAATACCGTTAACAGATAGGCTAATTGGAAATTGATGTGTAATTTTTCGTTTAAAAAAGCATACAATAACGGCATTAAAGCACCACCTGCAATACCCATAATCATGATGGCAGAGCCAATTTTGGTGAATTTCCCTAAATGACTAATGCCAAGTGGGAATATAGCCGGCCACATTAATGAATTTGCCAAACCAAGCAAGGCCACAAAAATTACCGCAAACCAGGTGGATATAGCGAAAGATAAAATGGCGAAAATGATGCCTAAAATAGCGCAAATACGCAATGCCTTTTGCTGAGAGATGTATTTTGGAATGGTAATAATACCTACAATATAACCGATTAACATACTGAAAAGCGTAATCGACGTTAATTTCCCACTGATTTCAGGGCTAATTCCTAATTCACGACCGTAAATTCCGATAATATCTCCTGCCATCACTTCGGCGCCCACATAAACAAAAATACATAACGAACCTAAAAACAAGTGTGGAAACTGGAAAATACTTTTGTGTTTTATCACTTCACCCTTGGTTTCGTCAACCACATCCTCTTCAACCTCCACTTCTGGTAAATCAGTAAATTTAATCACCACCGCAAAAAGACAAAAAACAATAGCTAATACAATATAGGGTACGTTAACGCGACCTAAAACCTCGTTTAGCAGCTGCTCGTGCGCAGCGCCGGTTGCAGCCTGAATCTGCTTTTCAACTTCTGATGCATTTTTTAAGAACAGGCTCCCCATAATCAAAGGCACTATCATTCCTGCAAATTTGTTGCAGATACCTGCCATACTGATTCGTTTTGCAGCGCTTTCTATCGGGCCAATAATGGTTAGATAAGGGTTTGAAGCCGTTTGAAGTAGAGCTAAGGCTGCACCCTGTACAAAAATACCGGTTAAAAAAAGACCGAAAGTACGGGTTTGAGCTGCTGGTATGAAGATCAGTGAACCTAATCCTAATATCACAAGGCCTAAAACAATTCCATTTTTAAATCCAACTTTCTTAAGTATCCATGATGATGGCAAGGCTAAAAAGAAATAAGCCATATATGAAGCAAAGGTTACAAAGAACGCCTGTAAGTTTGACAATCCGAAAGACAATTTAAAGAAAGGAATTAATGTTCCGTTTGCCCAGGTTACAAAGCCAAAAATAAAAAATAAGGCGCAAATGATAATAAGTGGCTTTGGCCCTTGCGTATGGCCTGATTTTGTTGTTTGTTGCATAAAGTTTTGGTTCGGTTAATTGTTTTGGCCAAACTAAACAATATTATTTAATAAAAATAAATCAAACGTTTGTGTAATTTTAAATTTAACAAAAAAACCTCTAGTTAGTGCTCACACACCTGAATCCTGTGTGCTCCAAGCCTGTATCAACAGAAGTTTTCATCCGCGAAGTAACGCGATAACCTTTACAATAGGAAGCGTTACACATAAAAGAACCGCCTCTTACCACACGCTTGGGTATCGTTGGTTCCATCGGGTCGTAGCTATCAGCAGGTCCCTTTGGATTATTGGCAATTCCTGAAAGTGTAGCATAATAATCAGGGCGGTACCAATCGCTGCACCACTCCCAAACATTACCGGCCATATCATAAAGGCCATAGCCATTGGCTTTAAAGCTTTTTACAGCTGCTAGGCCCTTGTAACCGTCCCAATCTGTATTTTTTATGGGAAAACTGCCTTGCCAGGTATTGGCTTTAGGTTTACCTTTTTCTATATCCTCGTTACCCCATGGGTATTTTTCATTTTTTAAACCACCACGTGCCGCAAATTCCCATTCGGCCTCGGTTGGTAAGCGCTTGCCCGACCATTTGCAGTAAGCCATGGCATCATCCCACGAAATGTGTACTACCGGAAAGTTTTCTTTTCCCTTAATATCGCTGCCAGGACCATGCGGATGTTTCCAATTGGCACCTTTAACCCAACGCCACCATTGCGATGCATCGTTTAAAGAGGTGACACTTTTAGGCTGATAAAAAACCAAAGATGCTGCTACAAAAACACTGTCGGGTGGTTTAGGGGTGCCTGCCGGAAGCTGCTTTTTCATTTCTTCCCAGTCCGGTTTACGCTCAGCTGTGGTCTGATATCCGGTAGCATCAACAAATTTTTTAAAACTGGCATTGGTTACTTCGGTAACATCCATCCAGAAAGAAGCTACTTTAACCTGGTGTTGCGGATATTCGTCTTCCCTGCCCTCTTTATCACTGGCTCCCATAGCAAATTCGCCTGCTGGAATTAAAACCATACCTTCATGGCTGAGTGCTTTACTGGCGAAACCAGATGTATCCTTTACTGCGCCAAAACGGCTGGGCATATTTTTCTCGCATGAAGCCAGCGAATCCTGTTTGTGTTTGGCCTGTGCCGATTCATCAGATGAATTAGACTGGCAGGAAAATAAGCAGAGCGAAGGCAGAAAAAGAAGTAAACGGAAAGATTTGTGCATACCAGGGATCAAATATTGAGCGATAAAAATATTAAATCTATTTAAAAAACCGAAGGAAGATAATTAATTCGCCTATAAATCAATATACTAACGCATTCAACGATTTTTTATTTGCATGAAAGCGTCTTTAACTCTATATTTGCACCACTTTAAAGGAAACGGTTAACGTTTTAAATAAAGTAGATTCCGTAGCTCAGCTGGTAGAGCATTACACTTTTAATGTAGTGGTCCTGGGTTCGAATCCCAGCGGGATCACAGAGAAGCCTCACAGAAATGTGAGGCTTTTGTGTTTTACGCCTGCCAGATTCGAACAGAAGGGCCGCCGGGTTCGATTTTCGATTCGGGAAGGCTCATTAGAAAACAAAATATCGTTTCGCTAACTTTTGAAAATGTATTTTTCTTTTAAGGTTTGGGAGTCCCCTTTGCAGACATATCATTCTTTATCTTCTCCAGGTGCTGTACGCCCCATCGGGATAATGCGCCGACAACTTCTTCAAGTGTTTCGCTATAAGGCAGTAGTTGATATTCAATGATAACAGGATAGCCAACGGAAACCTTTTTAACAATGAAACCGTTCATCTCTAATTCTTTCAGTTCACTTGAAAGAACCCTCGCTGAAATCCCCTTGACCATCCTCTGAAGTTCAGTAAACCTGTTATTTCCTCTTGCCATTGCAATAATTATCATCAGCTTCCATTTCCCACCAATTGCATACAGGGCATCACTTACCGATGATAACAGCTTGTGGCAATCATCGGAAAACTCTTTATTGTTTTTCTCTGTCTCGTTTTGCGCCACCATTTCGCTTTTATAAAATTATCTAATAACCTTTAAGTAACTACTAATAAATTGTAAGCAAGTATACAGTATTTTTGCCATAAATAAATATAGAAAATTATGGGACCATAAAGATTTTTGTCATTATCCCATAAAATTATTTTAAACATAAAAAACAATTAGAAATTATGTCATTAGAAATTTTGAAAACCAAAGAAGAATTAAGGGATTTAATAGATACTTACGCAAACTTAGGCGATGATAAAAGGATAGCTGAACAGATGAAACTGTTTACTCAGGATGCTACGTATAAAGTTTATATGAACGGCATTGAGCTGGCAAACACTAGCGGAACAGCTACGCTTGAAAAAGAATTTAGCGCACATGCCGCAGAAGTAAAAACCTATTTTACATTGAACGGGCAACATACTGTAAAAATAGAGGGTGATACTTCAACAGGCATTTCATTTTCTCAACTCAAAATGGTCAGAGAAAAAGACGGCAAGGAAATTATTACCGATTACAGCGTAAAATACGAGGACACCTACGTCTGCCAGGACGGCAAATGGCTCATAAAAGCTCGTACTGGCCATTTCCTGATTATTGAGACAAGGGCATTGAGCAATTAAAATTATTTCTAAAATCAAGAAGAAAAATGAAAAAGAAGAAAGTTATAACAGTTTCGCTTACCATATTGGTTACCATAATGGTGATCTCGAGCGGATTGATGAAAGCCATTCATTTGCCCTGGTCAGTAGACGGACTGGTTAAATTCAATCTACCGCATTCGGCAACAGTACTTGGCTTAATGGAAATGGCATTTGCTGTTCTGTTTATATTCCCTAAAACAATGCGTATTGGCTTTATTTTGCTTTGCTGTTATTTTTCAGGAGCAATGGCTACGGAATTATCCCATGATGGAGCAATGCTTAATCCGGCAGTTCCGCTGGCCCTCGTTTGGGTTACGGCGTTTCTCCGGGACAGGGAATTGTTTTCAGGTACCCCGAAATCGTAAACCGCAGGTTATGGTATTTTAAGAGATACAATCCAAAGTATGGGGATTTCAGTTTCGACAGGAGCCTCCCCATTTAAATTTTTATCTTTCAAAATAGTAACGTGTACGATTGTGAGTCCTAATTATGATTGAATAAAACTGCTAAAGATTATCCATGACTATCATATTGAATTGGTGACCATCAGGGTCAGCAAAGGCAAATCCATAATAACCTGCTTCGTCTCTTCTGACTTCCTTTAAAACCTTACCACCGGCGCTTTTTACTTTATCCGCGAATTCATTGACTTTTTGTTCTGTTTCTGCAGAAAGTGTGAAAATTATTTCTTTGTTAGCTCCTTTTACCAGGAATTCGTCTATTTGTGAACCATGCTCAAAAAAATGAATCACGAAGTTATCCTCACCAAAAAGAAAGCTTACCAATTTCAAGTCTTTGTTTATCCCATTTGTCTTGATGCCTATTTGTGTGTAGAACCGACTGGTATTCTCGACATTCTTAACGCCGAAGTTCGCCCAGATTTTTTGTTTCGCATTCATGCTTTTGTATTTTTAGTTAGAGATTATTTCTCAAAACTATAGTTTTTAGTGGCTAACGATCGGGTGCGGTGGCGACAACTTGTAGGGTCATTTGCGCATGATAACTGATGAAGAATAACTTTCAAAGTTTGTTTGGAACCCTTTTGGTATTTGAAATACCTTTCTGAAGTCAAGGGTAATGAATTCTGGATAAATTTGACCATGTTAAGCAATTGATTATACAGGTCTATCAAGCGAGCCCAATGGTCTGCTCGCTACGGAATTGCCTGGTCAGGGCTTTCAGAATTTTCACTCGTCTTCCCAAATTACTGCGCTTATTTTCCAGCAGTCGTCGGTTCTGATAAACTGGAAAAACTTGTTCCCTTTATCCTTAAAATAAACACCTTTGAAATAACCTTCTTTCTGATATTTTGAATGCCGCTGTGCAATATTTCCGATTATTTTTGTTTCAGCGAAAGTTTCCCTTTCTTCAAATTCCGTCAGCGTACCATCCGAAAGCATTGTCTTTCTTGGCTCAATAAAAGAGTTTAAATTGTAAATATCGCTGGTAACCCTGCTCTTTCTGATAATTATGGCTTCGGGTAAACAGATATTATAAATACTCTCCCAATCAGGTTGGCGTTGATTGGCATTTGTAAAAATATCAAAAAATTGCCTGGTCAGTTCATTAAGCAGAAATTTATCAACCGTAAGCGAATAAACCTGCAATAAGTTATTTTCGCGTTCCAATTCCTTTGAAAATTGCATACCTAATTTTTCTAAAAGTTGAATAGAACTAGAATTTGCTTTTGTAGTTATCGCAAGGATATCGGATTGCCCCGCAATTTTTATCTGATCCATTAAAAAAGCTGCTGAAGCTTCCTGTGCGTAACCTTTTTTTGAATATTTATTAAGAAATGCAAAACCAATATCATAATTATCCAGGTAATCCCGTTTGATAAAGGTTATAATACCAATTGGCGTTTCCGGATGCTTAATTTTTACCACCCAAAAGTTACAGGCAGGATCATTGGTTATCCTTTTGATATAGTCCTCAGCTGCTTCCCTGCTCGTGATGCCCCTGTCTCCAATAAACTTTATCCATTCTGGCGAATTTAATAGTTCAAAAATAAAATCGGTATCAGATAAACCTAATCTACTTAGTAAGAGTCTTTGCGTAACGTAATTTTCTTTCATTTTGATTTGCTTAAAGCTAAGAATAAAAAAATTAAACGCAGTTATTTGCTAACTTACTAAAATGCTAAATGCATCTCGGGGTCCTCATGCTTAAGGTAATCCTCTAGTGGTGGCAAATCAACTGAAAGGAGAAGTCAGATAAAAGCAAAACAGCGAATAGATCATTCATCCTAACCATCTTAGTCTTTTTAAATAGTCAGAAAGATGAAAAATATACCATTAGAACTTCATCACACAAAACAATTCGGGTAAAAATGCTGTTTTGTAGAAATAACACGCTAATGTCTGAACTGAAGTATGGAGTGTTCAAAGCAGCTATTTACATTCAAGTCGATTTTTGATGGAATGGAAGATGCGGTCATCTGCCATGATCTCAGCTTCTCCATTACCAATTGGAACCCTGCAGCCGAAATTCTTTTTGGCTACAATAGTATTGAGGTAGATGGAGCAGGTATGGACCTCATCATGGATACCGGCTATTTTCAAGAGCAGCAACAGATGCTTAATGATATACTAAACGGCGTTAAAACGCATAATTTTCAATCGGTAATGAAAAACCGCGCCGGAAAGAATATTCCTGTTGCTATTACTATTTCTCCAATATCAGACGAGTCTGGCAATATAATTGGTGCTTCGCAGATTATCCGTGACATCTCACGCGAAATATTTTACGAGGAGCAACAGGCAACACTGGCTGCCATTGTTGAAGGCTCTGATGATGCAATAATTTCTAAATCACTTGATGGTATCATTACCAGCTGGAACAAAGGTGCGCAAGCTATATTCGGATACACTGAATCGGAAGTAATCGGGAAACATATGACAATGCTCCTACCCGCTGACCGCCTGCATGAAGAAGAGGTTATAAACAACAAGGTGAGGCAGGGTAACCGGATTGAACATTTTCAGACCGTCCATATAGCTAAAGACGGAACAGAGATCCCCATATCACTCACGATTTCGCCTATAAAAAACAAAAAAGGCGATGTTACCGGTATTAGTAAAATAGCCAGAAATATCAGTATCCAACAGCTCGCTGAAGAAAAGAGGGCCACACTTGCCGCTATTGTTGAAAGCTCGGAAGATGCTATTATCAGTAAAACACTCGAAGGTATTATCACGACCTGGAATAAAGGCGCCGAAAATATTTTTGGGTATGCAGAAAGTGAGGCTGTTGGCCGCCATATCTCGTTACTGATTCCCCGAAACCGGCTTGATGAAGAAGACAGCATCATAGGCAGTATCAGAAATGGAAAAAAAATAGACCATTTTCAAACGATCCGAATCCGGAAGGATGGTAAGGAAATACCAATATCACTCACCGTTTCTCCTATTCTCAGCCTCGACGGTACTGTTATTGGTGCGTCGAAAATTGCCCGGGACATTACTGCTATTCGTGAAGCGGAAATTGCCGCGGAAAATAATTCCCAAAAATTACTGTTGCTTAACTCCATTGGAAAAAGCATCAATGAGCAAATGGATGTAAATATCATTCTGCAAAAAGTAACCGATGCCACAACAAAGCTCACGGGAGCT
This sequence comes from Sphingobacteriaceae bacterium, assembly GCA_017745075.1. Lineage (GTDB taxonomy): Bacteria > Bacteroidota > Bacteroidia > Sphingobacteriales > Sphingobacteriaceae > Pedobacter. The sequence continues at coordinate 193,553 of JAGIAD010000028.1, forward strand.
GCATTTGGCGCTTTCTTTTATAATAAGCTAGATGAGCATGGCGAGTCTTATATGCTCTTTACCCTTTCGGGTGCACCACGCGAGGCATTCGAAAAATTTGGAATGCCCAGGAACACAGCGTTATTCCATCCTACCTTTAGTGGTCTTGGGGTGGTTAGGGTCGATGATATTACCAAAGATCCAAGATATGGTAAAATGGCGCCCCATTTTGGAATGCCCAAAGGGCATCTGCCGGTGTGCAGCTACCTGGCTGTCCCGGTTATATCCGCATCCGGTACTGTAATTGGTGGTCTCTTTTTCGGGCATCCGGAACCCGGCGTTTTTATGGAAGAGCACGAAGATCTTATTATTAGTGTTGCTTCTCAGGCTGCTATTGCCCTTGACAATTCAAAACTCTTTGAAGAGGTAACTGCGCTAAGCCGGAAGAAGGATGAGTTTATTGCACTTGCATCACATGAACTCAAAACGCCTTTAACGTCTATGAGCGGTTTCCTGCAAATCTTACAAAAAACGATTCCGACCGAGGGAGTAGGTAAAAAGTTTTTGGAGAAATCGATACATCAGCTTGAAAAACTAAACCGTCTTGTAAATGATCTTCTTGATATCTCAAAAGTACAGGCTGGAAAAATGCAGTTTTTCTTTGAACATTTCGACCTTGCTGAGTTAATTAAAGAGATTTGCGACACCTTCAGGCAATCTATGCCTCTGCGCGATTTCGTATATCAACTGGATAATGATCTTTTCATTTATGGCGATAAAATGCGTTTGGAACAGGTAATCATTAATCTCATCAATAACGCCGTTAAGTATGCACCGGAATCTAAAGAAGTGAGCATCCGGGCAACTAAAAACGACGATGAAACGATTGTTTCTGTTACTGATTATGGCATTGGGATAAGTAAAGAAGACCAGCAAAATATATTCAGCCAGTTTTACCGTGTTCGCGACAGGGACCAGCACGTTTCTGGTTTAGGTTTGGGTCTGTTTATTACAAAAGAAATAGTAGAACGGCATAAAGGCCGTATTTGGGTGGAAAGTGAGCAGGGAAAAGGGGCGACTTTTATTTTTACCATCCCACATGAAACTAAAGATACACAATTGATACATTGAAAATATGAGCGCAAAATTGGTTTATATACTGGAAGATGATCCAGATATCAGCGAAATAGTGGCTTTTATCCTTACAGATGCTGGTTATGATACGAAAGAATATGGAACAGCTGCACTTTTCCAGGCGGCAATTTCCGAACGTTTACCCGATATAATTATACTTGATGTATTGCTTCCGGATGGCAACGGACTGGAAATCTGTAAGCAATTGCAAAAGGCTGAAAATACTTCAAAGATTCCCATTTTAATGATGTCGGCAAACAGAACTAAACGGGAAATTGAGGAGTCTGGTTGCAATGCGGATTTTATCAGTAAACCTTTTGATATTGATCATTTCAGACAACAGGTAGATTTGATTGCTTAGATATATAGATCTTTACCGAATTCAATCCAGGCTGGCACATTTTCGCTGGCCTGATCCCATCGTCTTACCTTTTAACTTTCAACATCAATTTTCTGAAATCACTGAAATAAGCAGAAAATGATCTGACATTACCCGCAATGCGCTTGTAAGCATAAAGCTGTGGTACTTAAAAAGATGGTCGTCCTATCTGCACAGCCTGCCTCTCTTCTGTAACAAAAAGGACCATGCTTTGTCAAAATAACACATTAACCCGAGCAAAATATTTCCATTATGTTAAAGAACGGCCTTTTCCTTTTCGCCTTTTTTCTGTCTATAGGTACTATCACAAAAGCCCAGCATCCTTTTCAACCAAAAGACCCTGCCCTGCAGCAGACCATCTTTAAGCAGGACAGCCTGCTCTTTGACGCCTTCAACAGACAGGACATCAAAGCCCTGGGCACTTTCTTTTCACAAGAATTGGAATTCTACAACGATGGTGGCGGAATGACCGACCTAAAAACAACTATGAAAAACTTCGGGAACCTGTTTGCGCGCAACAAGACCTCTAAGCTACGCAGGGAACTTGAAAAAGCTAGCCTTGAAGTCTATCCCGTTCCCGGGTATGGCGCAATTGCCCTTGGCAACCACCGTTTCCTGCACACCGAAAATGGAAAACAGGAAACAGGCGAACAAAAATTCATCATCACCTGGAAATTCGATAATAACCAGTGGCTGGCCACGCGGATCGTCAGCCTGGGGCACTAAAGCCTTCCTCCTAGCAAGTTAAGGATGCTGATCCAGACGGGTGTAAATTCACCTTTCTTTTAATGGATAATATGCAGTATTATGTAAGAATGTAGAGACATTCTACTTAAATTTAGATATTTCCTTTTATATGTAATTTTATAAGTCTACTGATTATCAAATCGCTATTTATTTCCCCCGTTAGTTTGGTAAAAATATTTAATAAGTACTCAATCATTATTCTATATTTGCGCCCAAAATAAAATAAATATGTATATGAAATCAAAATTAACACTCTTAATTCTTCTTGCTGTAGTTGTTATCTCTTGCAAAAAAACTACCAATGTTGACGTTAAACTTTCTACCAGCGGAAAACTTACTTACAGGCTAACTGATGATGCCGGAAAAGGACTGGCCAACGTAAAAGTATCTCTGTTTGACCGCGCTGATGGTTACTATTCAAATTACAACATCCTGTTGGAAACCCGCGTAACAGATCCGAATGGTTTGGCTGACTTTGGAGACCTTAATCCAAATAATTACATGCTTGTTACCGATTCTGCAAAAGTTAACAATGTAGCATATTTGGTTCAAGAGTATGTTCAGGTAATTACAGGTGCAACCAAAGCTAAAGAAACCAAAGTGACAGATTTTTCCGGAACGTTTGCATTAACAGTTAGATCTTATAATAATCAGCCTTTAAAGAATATAGGCGTGATTATGATCCCGTCTAATAAGTTTAATTATTCATCAACCACAGCTGCCAATTTAAAGGTAGCCGATTTTTCAGGGGTTACCAACGATGCCGGTTTAATCACTTTCAGGATTCCTTCTGCTAAGCAATATTTGGTATACCTTTATAATACGGTTACCAATGCTTCTTACAATTATAATAATGGCATTTCGGTACAAAAGGATGCTACGGTTAACTATTCAATGAGTATTTATCAGCCATAGATCTTAACCGGACTTAGTTTTATAAGAATATGAAATGTAAAATTATGTTCCTGCTGGGACTATTTATTCTAACGCTTTCCTGTAAAAAGATTACAAATGTTAGTTTGGTTGATGGAGTGAATTCAGGCAAATTAAGTTATAAACTTGTAGATGATGCAGGGAAAGGTTTGCCAGGGATCAAAGTTTCGTTATACGATGCGCAGCAAGGTTTAAATACAAGTTCCCAAAGTACCTATGCTGTAATAGCTTCAATAAAGTCCGATCAGGATGGTATAGCTTATTTTTCGGGGTTATTACCTAAAAACTACCTTGTAGCGTGTGATACCGCCGTTATCAACAAAGTAAGGTACCGTACTGATGAATTTATTCAGGTTGTTGCAGATGTAGAGAAAAAAAGGAGTGTTAAGGTTTCTGAATTCTCAGGGCTTTTAAACCTCACATTGATATCTAACATCGATTATAGAACTCCATTAAGAAATGTGGGCGTGGTGGCTTATCCGATCAATGAGATTAACCTTAATTCAGGTAATGTTTTTGAAGTGATTAATTCTTCAACCCTTAAGGGAGTAACTGATGCTAATGGATTTGTGTCAATAAAAGTGCCATCCAATATTAATTTCAGTTTTATTGTATATAACCTCACAAACAGGAATCTTGGTTATGGGTATAATACTTATAATGTGACAAAAAGTGCTAAAATTAACGCTACACTTTACTCGTATCCGTTTTAACATAATGTCTTCTAGATAAGAAGTTGCTTATAAGAAAAACAAGGGGTTGTTCGAAAGAGATCGGACAGCCCCTTTTAGTTTCATTCCTGAATATAGGCAGTCTGTAAAACAATCACTCTGCCATATCAGAATTAAGATCAGTTGAATAAACGGCTTCCATCCTATCCAAATTGAAAATTTATGAATAGATCCGCATAAATTCTTAATTTTCGGCAAATCTGATCAATAAGACAGATTCTACTTAAAAAGCTATTTAATGAAAGTAAAACTGCATACTTATAAAACATTTCTCTTTATATTACTTATTTTTTGCCAGCTAACGGTTTTATGCCAAACCAAAAACCAGAAGTTGGTAAATGCCCCTAAACCTTTTGTGCTTGGCGTGATAGATGAAATCCAATCAGAAGCACTAGCCGAGAAAAGAATCCTGAACATATATCTTCCTGAAGGTTACAAACAAAATGACACAACGAGATATCCGGTAATCTATTTGCTTGATGGTTCTGCCGATGAAGATTTTATCCATATTGTAGGCCTGGTGCAGTTTAATAGTTTTGAATGGGTTAACCAGCTTCCAAAATCGATTGTGGTTGGCATAGCAACCGTAGATCGAAAAAGGGATTTCACCTTTCCCACATCAATTGAGCGTGATAAGAAAAACTACCCAACAACAGGCCATTCGGATAAATTTATTTCTTTTATCGAAAGGGAGCTTGAACCTTATGTTCAGTCGAAATATAAGACGAATACCAGCAAAACAATTATCGGTCAATCTTTAGGAGGCTTACTTGCCACAGAAGTTTTAATCAGAAAACCCACGCTTTTTAATCAATATATAATTATCAGCCCCAGTTTATGGTGGAATAATGGTTCTTTGTTAAATCGGAGTTCGAAAATCAGTGAAAGTACTTTTAATCAACTGACTAAGGTTTACATTGCAGTTGGAAAAGAAGGATTAACACCAACTGAACAACCCAGGGTAATGGAGGTAGATGCAAATTTACTGGCCGAAAAGATAAAAGGTTTTAAAAATCAAAATGTAAAACTGTATTTCGATTTTTTACCACAAGAAGACCATGCAACGATCATGCACCAAGCGGTTTCTAATGCTTTTAAGTTTTTATATCCTAAACCAAAAAAAGAATAGTGCACACTAAATAAAATACTACAATTAAGAAATGTAAATAACGCCACTATAAATGTGGAATTGATGTTTTTGATTAAAAAATCAATAAAATTTTTTAATTCAAATAAATAAACGTTAATTAGACATTTATTTATTGTTATGAGCACAGCAAACTATGTAATTGGAGTAGATTACGGGTCAGATTCTGTCCGGTCTGTTCTAGTAGATACCGCAAACGGAAAGGAATTAGCCTCATCGGTTTTTCTTTACCCAAGATGGCAGAAAGGTTTATATTGTAAACCCGCTGTTAACCAGTTTCGTCAGCATCCCTTAGATTATATTGAAGGTTTAACCCACACCATAAAAGACTGCCTGGCCAAAGCTGGCGGTGCAGAAATTGCAAAGTTGGTGAAAGGTATTTCGGTTGATACAACTGGTTCTACTCCTGTAGCGGTTGATGCTACAGGTACTCCCCTCGCTTTAACTAAAGATTTTGAAGAGAATCCAAATGCCATGTTCGTGCTTTGGAAAGACCATACATCAGTTAAAGAAGCAGCTGAGATTAATGAACATGCTACAAAATTCAGCACCAATTACCTTAAATATGTAGGTGGTATTTACTCTTCAGAATGGTTCTGGTCTAAAGTGTTGTATATTTTAAGGGTCGATTCAAGTATTAAAAAAGCAGCATCATCATGGGTTGAACACTGTGACTGGATTCCATTTCTACTTTGTGGTGGAAAGGATATCAAAGAAATGAAACGCAGCCGTTGCGCCGCCGGACATAAAGCTCTGTGGGCCGAAGAGTTTAATGGTCTTCCACCCGAAGATTTCTTTAGCAGCCTTGATCCTCTATTAGCCGGATTTAGAGATAAACTTTTTGCAGATACCTATACTTCTGATGTCGCTGCAGGAACCCTGAGCGAAGAATGGGCATCGAAATTGGGTTTAAGTACTGATGTGGTGGTTGGTGTAGGCGCGTTTGATGCACACATGGGAGCCGTTGGAGGTCAAATTGAACCCTATTACCTAAGTAAAGTAATGGGTACAAGCACCTGTGATATATTGGTAGCTCCGAACCAGGACCTGCATGGTAAACTGATCAGCGGTATCTGTGGCCAGGTAAATGGTTCAGTAATTCCGGGTATGGCCGGATTGGAGGCCGGGCAATCGGCTTTTGGCGATGTGTATGCCTGGTTTAAAAATTTAATCAGCTGGCCTTTAAATCATTTGCTAAGTGAATCTGACTTAATTGATGAGGCAACAGCAATTGCTTTAAAAGATGAATTGGAAAGAAAAATTATTGCCAACCTGAGTAAGCAGGCCGAAGCTTTGGAAGATGTAGATTATGCCGAACTCGCTATAGATTGGTTAAACGGCAGAAGAACACCTGATGCTAACCAGGAGTTAAAAGGTGCAATTACCGGATTGGGATTGGGAACCGATGCACCAAGGTTTTTCCGTGCTTTAGCTGCTGCAACCTGTTTTGGAGCCAAAGCCATTGTAGATCGCTTTAAGGAACAAGGTGTTCCGGTAAAAGGTATTATAGGAATCGGTGGGGTAGCTAAAAAGTCAGCATATATCATGCAAATGATGGCTGATGTATTGGAAATGCCGATCAGGATTCACCGTTTCGAGCATACCTGCGCTTTAGGTGCGGCCATGTTTGCGGCAGTAGCAGCGGGTATTTACCCGAATATCGAAGCCGCTATGGTGGCCATGGGAACTGGTTTCGAAAAAGAATACAAACCTGATGTGAAAAAGCAAAAGCTTTACCGTCAGCATTATCAACAATATTTAGGTCTGGGTCGTTACCTGGAGAAATACAACAAAAAAGAAGTAAAACCTTATTTATCATGAGCAACTACCAGGATATAAAAGTACAGGCTTATCTGGCCAATATGCAACTGCCAAAATTGGGTTTGGTGCTATTTACTTTCGGTAATGTGAGCGCTGTAGATCGTGCTAAAGGTGTTTTTGCCATTAAGCCGAGCGGTGTTCCTTACGAAGACTTATCTCCGGATGATATGGTGATTGTCGATTTCGACAACAATGTAGTTGAAGGTCGTTTAAGGCCATCATCTGATACCAAAACCCACGCCGTTCTGTATAAACACTGGGAAGATATCGGCGGAATTGTGCATACACATTCCACCTACGGTACGGCCTGGGCACAGGCACAAAAAGCCATTCCAATTTTTGGCACCACACATGCCGACCATTTAACGGTAGATATTCCATGTGCACCACCCATGGCCGATGAAATGATTAAAGGGAATTATGAGTATGAAACAGGTTTCCAGATCATGAATCATTTTGAAAATTTAGGACTAAGCTATAAAGAAGTCGAAATGATTTTAGTAGGAAACCACGCTCCTTTTACCTGGGGTAAAACTGCCGAAAAAGCGGTATATAATAGTGCTGTACTGGAAACTGTCGCAAAAATGGCACTGCTAACACAACAGATTAACCCACAGGCACCGAAATTAAAAGATTCGTTAATTAAAAAGCACTTTGAACGGAAACACGGCGAGGGAGCTTATTACGGACAGGAATGAGTAGATAGCTTGGAGCTATAGTCCCGATGAAAAACAGAACCTCGCTTTCCAAAAAAAAGAAAATGTATAACGTTCTGTGAGGACACAGGCTAAAGAAGAGAATTGAATAAATTAAAAATAACATAAATAGTAATGATTGATTTAAAAAAATTACAAGTTTGGTTTATTACCGGTACACAGCATTTGTACGGCGAAGAAACCTTAAAACAAGTGGCAGATCATGCAAAACAGGTTGCCGATTCCTTAAACAAAAACGGAAATATTTCAGTTTCTGTGGTTTATAAACCGATAGTAAAAACAACGGAAGAGATTTTCGAAACTTTACAACAGGCCAATACTGATGAAAATTGTATTGGTGTGATTACCTGGATGCATACTTTTTCTCCGGCTAAAATGTGGATAAGGGGATTAAATGTACTGCAAAAACCTTTATTACATTTACATACGCAATTTAACCGCGATATTCCGTGGAATACCATCGATATGGATTTTATGAACCTGAACCAAAGTGCTCACGGTGACCGCGAATTCGGCTTTATAGTTAGCCGCATGCGTAAAGACCGTAAGGTGGTTGTAGGGCATTGGCAGGATGAAGAAGTGGCAAAACAGATTGATACCTGGTGCAGAGCCGCTGCCGGATGGAATGACTGGCAAGGTGCTAAATTTGTACGTTTTGGCGATAACATGCGTTACGTGGCGGTTACCGATGGCGATAAAGTAGAGGCCGAAATGAAGTTCGGTTTTGCAGTAAATACCTATGGAATAGGTGATTTAGTAGCGGTGATTAATGGAATAAGTGATGAAGCTATCCAGGCCTTGTTAAAAGAATATGAAGAAACTTATGAAATGTCTGCCGATTTAAAAGCTGGTGGTGCCAGACATTCATCTGTTTATGAGGCCGCTAAAATTGAACTGGGCTTAAGAAAGTTCCTGGAAGATGGTGGTTTTAAAGGTTTCTCTGATACTTTTGAAGATTTACACGGCATGATCCAACTGCCGGGAATTGCAGCACAACGTTTAATGGCCGATGGTTATGGTTTTGCCGGCGAAGGCGATTGGAAAACTGCAGCTTTGGTACGTGCCTGCAAAGTAATGGGTGCTGGTTTGCCAGGCGGAAACGCATTTATGGAAGATTATACTTATCACTTTGATCCTTCAAATTCACTGGTTTTAGGCTCACATATGCTCGAGGTAGATGCTTCGTTGGCAAGCGGTAAAGCAAGCCTTGAGGTTCATCCTTTAGGTATTGGCGGCAAAGCAGATCCTGCACGTTTGGTATTTAACGTTGCCGGTGGCGATGCCTTAAATGCATCTCTGATTGATATGGGCAACCGTTTTCGTTTACTGGTAAATGAAGTAAAAGCTGTTGAAGCCGAACATGATTTACCGAACTTACCGGTAGCGCGTGTATTATGGAAACCATTACCTGATATGAAAACAGGTTGTGCAGCCTGGATTTATGCCGGTGGTGCTCACCACACCGCCTATAGCCAGAATTTAACTACAGAACATTTATCAGATTTTGCTAACATTGCCGGCCTGGAATATGTAAATATCGGTGCCGATACCAAAATCAATCAGTTCAGAAATGAATTGCATTGGAATGAGGTTTTCTATAAATAATTTTTGATTAAATCTGCTTAATAAGAGATTGTATTATAAATATGCCTGTTTATGATACAATCTCTTTTTTTATGTAATGTTTTAACAAGAGCTGATTTTTGTTGTTCTCTATTGCAGGGACATTTATACGAATTTTATACCCCCGATTTATTCACGGAGCTTTCATTTTAAAAGCCATTACAGACTTTTCCAAACATTTAATGTATTGGAAAAAAAATTACCTTGTATATTTGGGCATTAAAATAACATCATGAATAAAATCACTGCCTGTTTAGCTACTTCGCTTTTCGCTATTTCTATATTTACTGCCTGTAAACAAGAGAGAAAACTTCCTTTTTATGGAGAGCGTCATGCCGAAACTGTTAGAGATGCTGCCGGCATAGAAAAAATTGATACGGTTTATCAAACCATCCCTGATTGGTCTTTTTTAAACCAGGACAGCGTTGTAACAACCAACAAGGTAACAGATGGTAAGGTTTATGTAACCGATTTCTTCTTTACTTCCTGCACCACCATCTGCCCTACCATGCATCGTAATTTGATGACAGTTTATAACGATTTTAAGGCAAATCCTGATGTGATGTTTGTATCGTACACCATCGATTTTAAATACGATAAACCTCATGTTTTAAAAAAATACGCCCAAAAATTAGGTGTTGATGGTCCAAAATGGCAGTTTCTATATGGCACTAAAGATAGCGTATATACTTTAGCTGAAAAGAACTATTTGGTAGCAGTTGGCGAAGACAGTACCGCTAAAGATGGTTATATCCATCAGGGATACCTCGTTTTAATTGATAAAGACAGGCGTATCCGTGGCGCGTATGATGGTACTAAACCAGAGCAGGTTGAGCAATTAAAAAAAGATATTCTGGTTTTATTAGCGGAGTATAAAAAGTAGTATTATCATTTTATTTGTTATTTTCCATGCGCAGGTATCTCATTAATTCAATCTTTTTCCTTTCTGTTATAGGCATCGTTGTATCTTGCCAAAACCAAGAGACCATTGATCTGCAAAACTACATGTCGAACGGAAAAGACATTTATAAAGCCAAATGCCAAAACTGCCATGGTGAAAATGGTGAAGGACTTGGTGAACTTGCACCTCCCCTAACCGATTCGGTTTTCCTCAAAGTAAATAAAACACGTTTGGCCTGTTTTATTAAAAATGGCGCCAATGAATCTTTGATCATTCATGGAAAAGAATATAAGGAGAAAATGCCTGCATTTCCTGAGCTGGCAGATATTGATGTGGCCCAGGTAATGGTGTATGTTACCAATTCGTTTGGCAATAAGCAGGGCTTTGTTCCTTACACGCAGGTTTCAAAAGATCTGCAGAATTGTAAATAAGAAACCTTGAACCCATAAAGCGCTCTTTTTAGAAAGAACTCATCAAGTTTTACGTGATTAAACTTAAGCACTACAGTTTTTACTATACAATGTTGTGTTTAACGTAATGCAGCCCCTGGTTTTATATTAAAAAGCCAAAACGACTGATCTCAAAGTTTGCACGCTTCGTCGCAGCATTTGCCATGTTGGTCTCAATTGCTAAAAAACGGCCATAAGCGGATATATTTTTGTGTTGAATAGCACTATAGACACAAAATTTATTCGCCATGAGCAGATACATCAAATACATTGTCGTACCCATCTTGCTTATTGCATCCCATGCAGCCGAGGCCCAGAATATCCCCCAGATTTGGGATCTGAAAACCTGCATTGAGTATGCCAAAGAAAAAAATATAAGCATTAATACTTTAAAGCTAACTTCTCAGACTGCCGAACAGGACTTAATCGCTTCAAAAGCTGCTGTACTGCCAAATTTAACCGGCAATGTATCGCAAGCCATTACCAATTATAAATCGGGCCTGCAAAATACCAGCGGTTTTGGCTTGAGTTCAGATCTTACGTTATATAATGGAGGTTATTTAAAAAACGACATCAAAGCGAAAGAACTAAGTCTGCAGGCTGCAAACTTATCAGTAGAAGCAGCTAAAAACGACATCACCATTTCCATTACACAGGCCTACCTTAATATTTTGCTGGCAAAAGAAAATATTACCTATTTAAAAGACCTGTTAACCACCAGCGAAGCGCAGGTTAAACAATCAGAGCAGCAGTTTAAATTCGGAACTATTGCTAAAAAAGATCTTCTGCAATTACAGGCTACCTATGCCAATGACAAGTATACGCTGGTTGCTGCCCAGAATACGTTACAGCAGAATATTTTAACATTGAAACAGTTGCTGCAATTACCTACAGCCACTCCTTTTGAAATAAGCACAACCGATACGATAGCTGTTGCACCGGCATTGGGTAATTTGGCTTCGGCACAAGACAAGGCTTTACATACCCGTCCGGAAGTTAAAGGTGCCGAATTGAATATCCAGCTTCAAACTACCGAACTGGCCAAAGCTAAATCTACCTTGCGTCCGACTTTAAGTTTAGGCGGATCGCTGAACACCGGTTATAACAACAATAATGTGGGAGGCTATGGTTACCAACTGAACAATAGTTTTTACCAAAATCTGGGTTTAACATTATCAATCCCAATTTTTGATAGAAAAGTAACCAAAACCAATGTGGCAAAGGCCAACATAGGCATTGAGCAGGCCCGTTTAGCGCTTTTAGATACCAAAACAACGCTGACACAAAATGTAGAACGGGCTTACATTAATGTGCAGAATGCCAATAGCCAGTATGAGGCTGCACAAGAGCAGTTTAACTACACCGGTGAGGCTTTGCGGATTTCGAACGCGGCTTTAAAAGAAGGTACTAATAATATTGTAGAAAACCTGCAACAGAAAAATTTATATGTACAGGCTTTGCAGGCTTTTATTCAGGCAAAATATACGGCCAGCCTTTATACGAAGATCTATAATTTTTATACAGGCGTGCCAATAACCAATTAATGCATAATGAAAGCCATTACCTGGCCTACTTAATATTTGAATTATGAAAAAGAAAACAATATTGATTATAATCGGTATCTCAGCTGCATTGTTTGTAGTTTGGTACTTTGCTTTACGCAAAAAAGAACAAGTGATCGTTCTTCAGACCGAAAAACCTAAAATAGGCTACATTTCTGAAAATGTTACGGCAACAGGCAAGGTTCAGCCGGTTGATACGGTAGCTGTAGGTACCCAGGTTTCAGGAACAATTAAAACCTTATATGCCGATTTTAACTCGAAGGTTAAAAAAGGGCAGCTATTGGCCGAACTTGATAAAACCTTGTTCGAGGCTGCCGTGAATCAATACCAGGCTAACCTGGTAAGTGCCCAAAGTGCACTGGTTTACCAGCAGGGCAATTTTAGCAGGCAAAGTAACCTGTATAAAGTTGGTGCAGTGAGCAAAGCAGATTATGATAATGCACTTTATACCTATAATGCCGCAAAAGCATCTGTTAACAGCATTAAAGCACAGCTTGCCTCTGCACAAAAGAATCTTTCGCTGGCGAGTATTTATTCACCTATTGACGGGACCGTTCTGTCCAGAAGCGTAAGTGAAGGCACAACTGTAGCGGCGAGTTTCAGTACACCGACCATTTTCAGTATTGCCAAAGACCTTACCAAAATGCAGGTCGAAGCTTCGGTAGATGAGGCCGATGTAGGCGACATTGTAAAAGGCGAAAGGGCAACTTTTACTGTAGATGCTTTTTTGAATGATACTTTTAAGGGTACCATCCAGGAGATCAGGTTAAGTCCATCCGTTTCATCAAACGTGGTTACCTACAAAACCATTATCAATACCTCAAATGACGCAAACAAGCTTAAACCGGGTATGACAGCAAATATCACCATTTTTGCCAAGGAAGTTAATAATGCGCTTCTCATCCCAACCAAAGCCATTAAATTTTCGCCGGATTCTACTCTAGCAGGCAAATACCAGATGACCTGGGTTAATCCAGATCGGAAACCTGCAGGCGCAGACGAGGCTTACGTTTGGGTGCAAAACGGACCGAAAAAGCTGATTCAGAAAAAAATTAGAACCGGTATAAACGACAATACACATGTTGAAGTTTTATCCGGCTTGACAACACAAGATATAGTAATTACAGGTTCACAGAGCTTGGGTAAAAGTACGGCAGTAACCCAGGGCCAATCCAGTCCGTTTATGCCAAAACGCCCAGGTGGTAACAGAAGAAGATCATGAAACAGAAAATATTGGACATCACCGATTTAAAACGCGAGTTTGTAATGGGAGATCAAACTGTCAGGGCTTTGAAAGGGATTACTTTCGATATAAAATCAGGCGAGTTTGTAACCATTATGGGTAGCAGCGGATCAGGCAAAACTACGCTTTTAAACATATTGGGCTGTTTGGATAAACCTTCCGGAGGAAGCTATCTGCTTGACGGGGTTGATGTAAAAAGCTTAAATCGCGATGAATTGGCCGGTTTGCGTAATACTAAAATTGGTTTTGTTTTTCAGGCCTATAACCTGCTGCCAAGAACATCGGCTTTGGAAAATGTAGAGCTACCCCTTTTCTACAACAAAACCATTACGGCTGAAGAACGCAAGGAAAGGGCCATCAAATCGCTGGAATCGGTTAAGCTTGCCGAGCGTTTCGATCACACCCCAAGTCAGCTTTCGGGCGGACAGCAGCAACGTGTAGCCATTGCAAGGGCATTGGTAAATCATCCGGTTATGATTCTGGCCGACGAGGCTACCGGAAACCTGGATACCCGTACTTCTTACGAGATTATGGCTTTGATGCAGGAATTAAATGCAGAGGGAAAAACCATTGTTTTTGTAACACACGAACCAGATATCGCCGCCTTCAGCACCAGGACTATTATGCTTAGAGATGGTAAAATCCAAAAAGACAGTATTAACCAAAATCAGCGTTCGGCTAAAGAGGCACTTGCCAGTTTACCAGAAACAGACGATTATTAATTAAAAAGGTCATGAGCATTCTAAATTTATTGAGGATTGCCTTTAGGGCATTAAAAAGAAATAAGCTACGTGCTTTTTTAACCATGCTTGGTATTATTATCGGTGTTGCGGCAGTAATTGCCATGATGGCCATTGGTGAAGGCTCGAAACAGAGCATCAGGTCTCAGTTATCGGGTATGGGCTCTAATATGATTACCATTATGCCCCAAAGTAACGAGCCTGGTGGCGTGCGTTTGCAGGGAAGCAGTATTCAGACCTTGAAACTGCAAGATATTACAGCTATTAAAAAGCTACAGTCTAAAAACATAAACGGATTATCTCCAGTGGTTTCTACCAGCGGACAGGCCATAAAAGGGGGCTATAACTGGCCAACCACCATTACAGGGGTTAGTCCCGATTATTTAAATATCCGTCAGTTAAAGCTCCAGGATGGTATTCTTTTTTCCGAAAACGATGTGAAACGTTTCGCCAAGGTTTGCCTTTTGGGTAAAACCGTAATCGATAATTTATTTCCCGACGGAAGCAATCCTATTGGTCAGATTATCAGGTTTAAAAACATTCCTTTTCAGGTAATCGGTACTTTAGTTCCTAAAGGACAAAGTAATTTCGGGCAGGATCAGGATGACATTATCGTGGCTCCCTATACCACTGTACAAAAAAGGATTACTGCCACCAATTATCTGCAAAGTATTTATGCCTCAGCAACCTCCGAAGCTTCGAGCGATGCCGCAACTACCGAAATTTCGGGTGCCATACGGGAAAGTCACAGGTTAACCCCGGCAGAAACCGACGATTTTCAGGTACGTACACAAGCAGAATTAATCAGCACCATCAGCTCTACCAGTAGTATGCTTACCGTTCTTTTAACTGCCATTGCAGGTATTTCACTGTTTATAGGTGGTATTGGGATTATGAATATTATGTATGTTTCAGTTACCGAACGTACACGTGAGATAGGTTTACGGATGTCTATAGGTGCCCGCGGACAAGACGTTTTAATGCAATTTTTAATAGAAGCAGTTTTAATCAGTATTACCGGAGGCGTTATAGGGGTTGTTTTAGGGGTAAGTTCTGCTTATCTTATCTCCTACTTGTTAAACTGGCCCATTTTAATAGCCGAATCATCCATCGTAATTTCCTTTGTGGTATGTGCCATTACAGGTGTTTTCTTTGGTTATTATCCGGCAAAGAAAGCGTCCAATCTGGATCCGATCGATGCATTAAGATACGAATAACAATCTATACCAGGATTCAGGTTTCTACGAACCTCTGCTGCCGGGATCTCAAGGCATTTAATATTATCACACTGAATAAATTCAGGTTAATGAAAATGCTGAAAGAACATAATAAATAATAACTTAGTGATGCAAAGCGCCAAAGAAAAAATAATGACGATTAATTTCTCCAAAAAATGGATAAAAATTTCACTACATATCTTGGTATGGGTAGTTTTGATCACATTACCGTATATTATTAATTTGAATAGAAGCCGCCCGCCCCGCCCGCTAAGTGAATATGAAGAAACCCAGTTTTTACGATTAAACTTTATCAATTATTTTTACCTGATCGCTGTATTTTATTTAAATAACAAGGTTTTAATACCGTCATTCTTCTATAAAAAGAGGTATTTATGGTACGGTTTATCGTTTATCGGCTGTTTACTCCTATTCATTGCCATCCATTCTATATTATTCAGGATTTTACTGCCTGGTTTTAATTTCAATCTTGGCAGAACCATTTGGTTCAACACCCCTTCTTTTTTATTAACCATTGCCGCCAGCACGGCTTATACAATGATTTCTGACCGGATCAAGGAAGAAAAAAGATCTTTAGAACGAGAACAGGAAAACATGAAAACTGAACTTTCATTTTTACGCTCACAGATCAGTCCGCATTTTATTTTCAATGTGCTGAACAATATTGTGGCGCTGGTAAGGTTAAAAAGCAACGAATTGGAACCCACTGTAATGAAATTATCGGGCTTAATGCAGTATATGCTCTACGAAACCGATGAAGAAAAAGTATCGATCAAAACAGAAACAGAATACCTGCAGGCCTATATCGATCTTCAAAAACAACGTTTTGGCCAAAAAGTAGCGATTAAAACAAACATCGAAATTGAAAGTGAGTTTGATGAAATAGAGCCGATGTTGTTGATACCGTTTATCGAAAATGCCTTTAAACACGGTGTAACGATGATCGAAACTCCACAAATATTTATTGATTTAAAAACAGAAGATGAGTTTTTGACCTTTGCAGTGAGAAATAAATTCAACGAAGATGAAAATGAAATAAAGGATGGCGCATCGGGCATAGGCCTTGCAAATGTGAGCCGGCGCTTAAACCTGTTATATGGAAAAAACCACCACCTGAAAATAGAAAAAAAAGAGGGCTGGTTTAATGTAAACCTCAGTTTAAAATTAACGGTATGATAAAGTGTTTAGCCATTGATGATGAGCCTTTAGCCCTGCAGTTACTCGCTGATAACATTAGCCGTATTCCGTTTTTGGAGCTGGTAGCCAGCTGTGACGATGCTTTTGCAGCCAATAAGATAATGCAGGAACAATCGATAGACCTCATTTTTATTGATATCCAGATGCCCGGCATTACCGGCTTACAGTTTATACAAAGTTTGATCAAAAAACCTATGGTGATTATCGTAACCGCCTATAAGCAATATGCTTTGGATGGTTTTGCACTTGATGTAGTGGATTATCTGATGAAACCCGTATCGCTCGAGCGTTTTATGAAAGCCTGCAATAAGGCAAAAGATCTTTACGAACTTAAACAATCGGCCAAAAATACCAGTCTTCCCAGGCATGATTACATGTTCGTAAATGTGGGTTATAGTTTAATGAAGATCAGTTTCGCAGACATTACTTATGTTGAAGGGCTCAAAGATTATATCCAGATCTATACTTCAATCAGCCCCAGGGCCGCAGTGGTACGTATGAGCATGAAAAATATAGAAGATCAATTGCCGCTACATTTTGAAAGGATCCATAAATCCTTCATTATAAATACCAATAAAATAACTGCTATCCGGAAAAATTCCATATTTATAGCCGAAAAGGAACTACCCGTAAGTGAAAGTTATAAGCAGGTAATCGAAAAGTTGTTAAAATAAACACATTTAAGGGGTACAAATTTATTTTAACCCACGAAATATCGTTACCTGATCCCTTAAACCGTTTTCACTTCATCTTCATTATAATCCTTAATATCAGTAATATAGCCGTTCACCAAAAGAAAATCGAATAAAGGTTTGGCTTCAGGTGTAACCGGCATATTTGCTGTGGTAATTACCTGATTGGTCTTTTTATCGAGAAATGGATAGGCAAACAGGCGCACATTGGTATTGAACATATCGTTCACATAGCTTAACAACTGGCCCGAATAGTTTTCACCTGTAAAATTCTTCGAGTTAAATACAAACTTCAGGTTGTTTATATTCGTTGCCAACCCAACACTTTTCGGTTTACATCTGGCAAGATATTTTGCCAAACGGTTATGCCTTGTAAAATTAGAAACAATTACAATATTTCCGGTGTCGCACATTTCCTGTGTACGCCTGGCAACGGTTTCAAGATCAACATCATCAGGAGTTTCCTGTGCATCGGTTAAAACATTGGTCAGTAAAACTTCTATCATCACCGCCAAATTCCCTTCCTCTACCTGGTTGGTACGTTTAAACTGATCAGTAGCTTTATTGAATAGGTTGAAGTTAGGCAGCGATTTCTGGCCGTATTTGGTACGCAAAATCATGATGTCTTTCTTGTACAAAAGATCTTTAGCCTGCCTAGGATGTGCATCTGCATCAAAAATAGCCGCTGCAGAGAAATCTTTCATAATCATGTAGAGGTTAAGCAAGATATTATCCACGCCAGGGAAAGCCGGACCTTTAACCGAAATCAGGTCGATTTCTACCGAACCAATGGTTAAGTTATCAGCCAGCGATTCTACCATCAATTTTGGATCCTGGTAATGGTAAAAAGCAGCGTAAAGCAAATTTACGCCAATAATGCCTAAAACCCGCTGCTGCATGTTTACGTCGGTATCTAACAAACGTACATGAAAGAATATTTCGTTTGGAGAACCTCCCGGATCGCTTTGAAAACGGAGGCCAACCCAGCCATGCGGCTCATTGGTACGTTTGTAATTCAGTGTGGTAACGGTATCGGCAAAGGCAAAAAAAGTACGGCTTTCGTATTTTTCGCCCGATAAACGTTCGTTAAGCAAACCAAATTCGTGATCAAGCATCCTTAGAAGCCGGTTCTGGCTTACATAACGGCCATTGGTTTCAGCTCCGTAGATAGCGTCGCTAAAAGTCATATCATAGGCCGACATGGTTTTGGCAACCGTTCCAGATGCGGCGCCAGCATTAAAAAAATTTCTTGAAACTTCCTGTCCCGCCCCGATCTCGGCAAAAGTACCGTAAATCCGCGGATCAAGGTTTATTTTTAGTGCTTTACGTTTAGTGTCCAGAATTTCTCTCTCCATGCCGCAAAAGTACAAAAAATGCGATTAAGGTAATTTTATGAATGTAACTTAAAATCGATCTAAATACTGCACTTTATAAGTCGTCATACGACTGGAGTGTAACGGAATAGAGAAATCTATATTCTGAATTTAGCCAGCAGATTTCTCCGCTATGGTCGAAATGACGACCCGGATGGAATATAAAAAATAAGGTTAATGCCATCCGACATTAACCTTATAAAACCTAAACCTAAATTATTATGAAACCTACATCCGGCTCCTCAATCACATCTACCCTTCACAGGCCCGACGTAAGCTTCATAATCTCTAAAAAAAAACTAAACTATTATGAAAAATTCCCTCTGGGAATATCTTTATTACGATACTACAATTTCTCTGTGCTGTAATTTAGCATCATCTTTTTTACTTACATTAATCGATAAAATACCATCTTTATATTCGGCGGTAATGTTATCTCCATCGGCACTATCAGGTAAATTAAATGATCTTGCAAATGAGCTGTAATCAAATTCTTTACGTGTAAAATCTTTAGTTACCTGGGTTTCATCTTTTTTAACTTCAGCCCAAACTGAAAGCGTATCTTTTTTTAAATTGATCTGAAAATCTTCTTTTTTTAAACCTGGCGCAGCCAATTCGATCACGTAAGCATGCTCATTTTCGTAGATGTTTACATTTGGCGATTTATCAACCATTTTGTTTTTACTTATCGCATCGCTAAACAATGAATCAAAAACATTGTTAAAGTAAGGAGCCGTGTTACGAGTTCTGTTGTTAAAATTTACTAGTGTCATATCGTTTATTCTTTAATTTTTAAATTGATAATACACCATGTTCAACTTACATACCAAACCATATATTTATGATTTTAAAGACATTTTGGCAAAATAAATCAAAAAATAAAGACAAATTGGCAGTTATCAAGTCTTTTTCAGACAAATTCAACTATAAAACCAATATCCATTTACGCTTTATTGATTTTGATATGATGGGACATGTAAACAATTCCATTTACTTCACTTATCTCGAAATTGCCAGGACGAAATATTGGGAAGAAATTATAAAATGGGATTGGAAGAAAACCGGAATCGTAATTGCCCATGCAGAACTTGATTACATTTTGCCTATTGTGATGGAAGATAAAATTGCCGTTCATGTAAAAACATCAAGAATTGGCACAACAAGTTTCGACCTGGATTATCAGGTTGTTAAATTAACAGGAAATGAAGAAGTAATCTGCAGCAAAGGAAAAACAGTTTGCATCGCAATTGATTATAATACAGGCAAACCCACCGCTATTCCGGAAGAAGAAAAACAGAAAATGCTTGATTTTGAACAATTGTAAAAAAAGTAAATCGTCATCTCGACTGAAGCGCAGCGAAATTGGAGAGATCTACATGAGGCAGATTTAGCTTCGCTGAGCCTTCGGGTTCTCGACTACGTTGCACTCCGCTCGAAATGACGACAATCTTTTGGTGTTTACGAAGAACTAGAAACATCAGGCATAATCTTCCCTGGATTTAATATTCCATTAGGATCGAAAACCTGTTTAATCCCCCGCATTAAATTAAGGTGGATTTCGGAATATTTAATTGGCATAAACTCTTTTTGCACCAGGCCTATTCCATGTTCGCCTGATAAAGTTCCGCCCAGAGCCGTGGTTAATTCAAATATTTCGGCAATACCGAACTTAAGTTTGTTTTTCCAGTCTTCATCGCTCATTCCGGCCTTAATGATATTTACATGCAGGTTTCCATCTCCGGCATGCCCGTAACAAACACTTTCGAAACCATATTTTACACCAATTTCTTTAATCCCTTTAACTAATTTTGGTAAGGCTGCACGTGGCACCACTGTATCTTCTTCCTTATAAACCGAATTAGACTTAACTGACTCGGCCATGGTTCGGCGCATGCGCCAAAGCTCTTCTTTTTGCGCTGCCGTATCTGCAAATAAAACCTCTGTGCAGTTGTGATCTTCCAAAACGATATTGGTTTTTTCGCAGTTTTTAAAAATATCGTCAAGATCATCCCCATCAAATTCAATCATCAACAGTGCGGCAACATCATCTTTCAAATCAAACTTTATATCATCAAATTTAATTACCCACTCCACTCCTTTCCGCTCCATAAATTCTAAAGCCGATGGCGTAACCCCCGCCCTGAAAATCGCCGAGACGGCTGCACAGGCATCCTCATTGTTGTTAAACGACCCCATCATCAAAACCGATTGGGTAGGTTTAGGCAAAAGCTTGGTTACAATTTTGGTCACCACGCCCAAGGTACCTTCCGAACCGATCATCATCTGGGTTAAATTATAACCCGATGCATATTTTAAGGTGTTTGCGCCAGTCCAGATAATATCGCCATTTGGCAATACCACTTCCAGGTTCAGTATATATTCGCGGATCGTACCATATTTTACCACCCTGGGTCCACCAGATCCGTGTGCTACGTTACCACCAATAAAGCAAGAACCCTTGCTGCTTGGATCAACCGGGTAAAGCAATCCTTTTTCTCCAACAGCGTTGATAAATTCTTCGGTAATTACACCTGGTTCAACAATGGCCTGCAGGTTTTCGGTATCAATATCGATAATGGCCTTAAATTTTTCCATTGATAAGGAAACACCGCCATAAACAGGCAGGGCTGCCCCGCTCAAACCTGTACCACCTCCTCTGGGGGTAACCGGAACATGGTTTTTATTGCAAATTTTCAATAAAGCCGAAATTTCTTCCGGAGAAGTTGGTTTTACCACAATTTCCGGCTGGTAATGCAAATCTTCTGTTTCGTCGTGACTGTAACGATCTAAGCTTTCTGCATCAGTAAAAACTTTATCAGCTCCGATTGCGGCTTTAATTTCTGCTAAAATTTCAGGATTTATCTTTGTAAAGGTCATTTTATTTGGCTGATGTATAAGATAGTTTAACAAACGAATGCCCGATCTGGCCCGGCATAGGCGGATTTAGTTTTTTAATGCTCACCTGAACGGTTTCAACAAAAGGATACAGCTTAATTACTTTTGAAATCATATTATTTAAAACCGTTTCCAGAAGTTTCTGCGTATTTTTCATTTCTGCAAGGATAATGTTGTTCAGTTCCTCATAGTTTACCGTTTGTGCCAGTTCATCATCAAAGCCTTGCGGAGTAAATTCTGTTTCCAGGTCTACAACAAAATGATTTCCTGTTAATTGCTCTTCAGGATAATAACCATGAAGGGCAAAGCATTTTACATCTTTTAAGGCAACGGTTTGTTTTAAGTGGCTCATGTTTGTGCTGTAAGCTGCAAAAATAATTTTTTATTCACGAATATAATGCCCCTTGCGGTAAATTGTTACCTTTGAAATCAACGCGATTTCTTAACCAGATAACACGAAATTACATGAGCAAATCAGCAAAAAAAGACCTTTACGAGGCGCCAGACTATTATTTATTAGATGAATTGTTAACTGATGAACATAAATTGATCCGTGCAACGGCCAGGGATTGGGTAAAAAAAGAAGTTAGCCCCGTAATTGAAGATTATGCGCAAAAGGCAGAATTTCCAAAACATTTAATAAAAGGCCTTGCTGATATCGGTGCATTCGGACCAACGATCCCCGTTGAGTACGGTGGTGCAGGTTTAGATTATACCGCTTATGGAATTTTGATGCAGGAAATTGAACGTGGTGACTCTGGCATCCGTTCTACAGCCTCAGTTCAGGGTTCGCTGGTGATGTACCCTATCTACACCTATGGTACAGAAGAACAGCGTAAAAAATACCTGCCAAAACTGGCCAGTGGCGAAATGATGGGATGCTTTGGTTTAACGGAACCTGATCATGGTTCTAATCCCGGAGGAATGGTAACAAACATTAAAGATGCTGGGAGCCATTATATTCTAAATGGTGCCAAAATGTGGATCAGCAACGCGCCATTTGCAGATATTGCCGTGGTTTGGGCCAAAGATGAATCGGGCAAGATCAGGGGAATGGTGGTAGAGCGCGGCATGGAAGGCTTTTCGACCCCTGAAACGCATAATAAATGGAGTTTACGTGCTTCGGCAACGGGCGAGCTGGTTTTCGACAACGTTAAGGTGCCGAAAGAAAATGTTTTTCCTGAAATAAGCGGGTTAAAAGGCCCGTTAGGTTGTTTAAACCAGGCCCGCTACGGTATTGCCTGGGGTGCCTTAGGTGCAGCAATGGATTGTTACGATACCGCCTTACGCTATTCTAAAGAACGCATACAGTTCGGAAAACCCATTGGCGGTTTCCAGTTACAGCAAAAGAAGCTGGCAGAGATGGTGACCGAAATTACCAAGGCCCAGCTGTTGGTTTGGCGTTTGGGCGTATTAAAAAGTGAGAACAGGGCTTCGGCCGAGCAGATATCGATGGCCAAAAGAAACAGTGTGGAAATTGCACTGGATATTGCCCGTAATGCGCGCCAGATGCTTGGTGGTATGGGCATTACCGGCGAGTATTCAATCATGAGACATATGATGAACCTGGAATCGGTAGTAACTTACGAAGGTACACACGATATACATTTACTGATTACCGGAATGGACGTAACCGGATTAAACGCTTTTAAATAAAAATGATCAAAAAACTTACGCTCTCAATTTGCCTTCTGTTAATAATGGAGGGCTTTGCCATTGCACAGAAAGGAAAAGTAGCTATTAACCCGCAACTACCTAGCTGGTTACAGAAAGTAAATGTTGTAAATAATAAGCCTGCTTATAAAAATATTCAGGACGGATATTATCTTTTCCTTATCGAAAAACAAAACAACCTCGAAAGTAAAGAACAATATTCGCATATTATCAGGGAAATCAGCAACAGTACCGGGGTTCAAAATGGATCTGAAATATCAGTTTCCTACGACCCCAGTTACGAAAAACTGGTTTTTCACCAACTTACGGTATGGCGCAACAATCAGCCAATAAATAAACTCCGTTTACAAAATTTCAAAATCCTTCAGAACGAAAAAGAGCTTTCAAGGTTTATATACAGCGGCTTATATACAGCTTACCTGATTTTGGATGACATTAGAAAGGGCGACCGCATAGAATATGCCTATACCATCCAGGGCAGTAATCCGGTGTTTCCTAAATATTCCAATACCATTTATTTCGAGGGAAACAACCAGATTGTTAACGTATATAATAATCTCATTTTTAATCCGAACAGAACTATACGGACAAAGAATTTTAATGCCGTTCCTCCCCTTAAAAAATCGATTGTTAATGGCTTAAATGTTTTCGAGTGGCAAAACTCCATGACAAAAACCTACCCTGCAAACGATTTTGAGCCTTCTGATTACGATCCTCTGGCAAGAGTACAAGTATCAGAATATAGCAGCTGGCAGGAAATTGTTGATTGGGGATTAAGTTTACAACAAACTTATTCGAAAAATTCGGCCATTGTAAACGAAAAAGTTGCAGAACTAAAGCTCAAAGCAAAAGGAAACAAGGAAAAATACCTTGAGCTGGCAACCAGGTTTGTACAGGATGAAATCAGGTATATGGGTATCGAAATCGGTGAGTATTCCCATCGGCCAAACAGTCCCGAAAAAATATTAAAGCAACGTTACGGCGATTGCAAGGATAAATCTACCTTATTATGCCAATTATTAAAAGCGAATGGTATTAATGCTTATTCGGTATTCTTAAATACCTACCTTAAAAAGGAAACAGCTTCATTATTACCTAGCCCTGGTGTATTTAACCACGAAACGGTACTTGTAGAGTTTGACGACAGAAAAATATACATCGATCCTACTGTTTCAAACCAACGTGGTCCCATTTTAAATACCTGTTTTCCTTATACAGCAAAGGTATTGGTTGTAAAAGAAGGCAATAAAGAACTAAACGAAACAAAACAGGAAAATCTTGGCAAATTAAAATCGTTAGTTGTTTTTAATGTGGAAGATACTTCGTCGACAAGTAAATCAACACTTACCATTACCAGCGAGTACTCCAATAATTATGCTGATAATTTCAGGGAAGAGTTAAATACCAGCGGCGCTGATAACATTGAAAAATCGTACATAAAATATTATTCAAATCTTTATCCTGGTTTAATGATAAAGGAGCCTATAGAAATTAATGATAATGAGGCTGAAAATATTATTAAGGTTACAGAACGTTATGAGATAGACAGTTTATGGACTCGTGGTGAAAGCGATCAATCGAAACGGATAGCTTACTTTTATGGCGATCTGATTAATGATCAGGTGATATCAATCAAGAAATTTAGAAATGCCCCGCTCCTATTAAAATTCCCCTGCACCATAGAGCAGGAAGTGAGGATTATCCTGCCAGAAATTTGGAATTTTGAAGATGAAAATATTAAAATAGATAATGATAATTATAGGTTTTTGTACACCGCTCATGCAAAGTACAATACTTTGACACTAACCTATTATTACCAAAATTTTAACAATTCGTTGCAGCCAAATAGCATAAACGATTATATAAAAGACAGTAAAGAGATTATCAACACCTTAACCTATGGAATTTACTGGAAGGGCAACGATGATATTGCAACCGGTGGGCTAAATCTTAAACTGATCGCTCTTGCATTTCTGGTATTTTTATTAACCACCCTCATTGCTGTTTACCTCTACACCAGAAAAACAGCTTTCGACATCGAATCTATTAAAAATGCATGGAAATTGGGCGGTTGGCTGGTTATACCCGGCATCGGAATTACACTTAACCCACTTATTATTTTGGTTTCTACAGTAAAAGAAAACATCTATTCAGATAAGATCTGGGAAGGAATTCAATCAAATCCACACTCGCTTCTGCTCAATGCCAGTGTGATCTTTACCATCGTATTTAATGTAATTTTGTTTGTTTTTAGCATTTTCATACTAGTTTCCTTTTATAAAAGGAGAGATTTTTTTCCGAAATACTATATTATTTTCCTTATTTTCTCTTTCATTGTAACCTTATTGGATACTTTTGGAAGCATTTACATCCATAAATTGATGAATTCTGAAGCTTTAAATGCTTCAGAATTTAATTCTGTATTAAGAATTGGTATTTTTGCAGCCATTTGGATTACCTATTTTTTAAAATCAGAACGTGTTAAACAAACTTTTGTGTTTTCTTATCCCGATGCTGCCTGGAGAAATTCTTTAATTAAAGATTTAAATGAAAATTTCAGGATTAACAATCTCGAAAACAATATTAATAATAAGCAAGAAACAATAGATACAGAAGAAAATGAAAGACTTTAAAAAATATACCTATATACCTGCCCCACCTGAAGAAGTTTATTTAGCACTTACCAAAGATATCAGCATAAAACTGTGGACAGGTGCCGAAGTAGAGTTCGAAGAAGTACCAGGCACCGAATTTTCTTTCTGGGATGGCGATATTGCAGGCAGGAACATTGAATTTATTTATGGAAAACAGATTGTGCAGCAATGGTATTTTGGCGAAGAAAATGAGCCATCTATCGTCACCATTAAACTGCACGAAGATAAAAAAGGTACTTCACTGGAATTTAGGCAAACCAACATCCCTGATGAAGATTACGAGGATTTTACGGCAGGTATCGAGGAATATTATATAGGAGGACTTTTGGATTTCTTTGACGAGTAAACCAAAACCAAAAAAATGAAAATTAAAATTATCGCTCTTTCTTCTTTACTTTTCTTTACCGCCTTTACTTCCTGTACATCTTATCTTACTCCTGCTGTTCTTGGCAATAATATTAGCCAAAGCCAGTGGGTGCAAACACAAAAATAAGCTTCGGCTATTCATTTCAATAAAACATAATAGATCAGCTACTGTTCTGATATAAATGAAATGTTATGAACAGAATAGTAGGAATTGTATTAATCATTGCAGGCATTGCCATGCTCGTATGGACCGGCTTCTCTTATACTAAAAGAGAAAAAATTGTTGATGCCGGTCCCATTCAAATATCTGCTGATAAAGAAAAATCGGTTAACTGGCCTCCTTATGCAGGGGGTATTATTCTGGTAGCGGGTGTGATTGTGCTTGTAGCTTCCAAAAACAGGAAATAATATCCGAAATCTTTCCTGCACATCATTTCAATTAAGTTCGGCAATGAGCTGAGTTGTCATCTTTTTTTGTTAAGATTTTAAATAATTGATTTATAGATAGTTATTTTTGCATCTAAATAATTTCGCAACATAGTTGCAAAATTATTCCTCTTTATTTTGCAACTATGTTGCAATTAACTAACTTAGCGCTGTTGCAACCGGGGATAAGCCGAAACCCCGTAACCACCAGTAGGCATCAACATTAATCAATTATTTTATGAAAAATCAATCAGAAAAAATCACTTTAAGCTTAGAAGACCTTCAATTAGAGAGCTTTGTAACCAGTATTGATAGTGAAGTGGCTATGCGTTTATCGGGCGGTTTGGGTAACCTTTCAGAGCCTACCCACACTGAACAGACAGATGATCACCACAATCCCCCTGTTAGGTGTACCACTGTTATCTGTTAATTGATAAAGGTGTTTTCATTCCAAGGCGCTTTAGGGCGCCTTGTTTGGTTAAGTGCAAGGTGGTTAGCAATTTGCGTTTAGCGTAATGCGATTCAACACGGTTAACCAATTAACTGATTTAAACAATTAACCTTAAATTTTTAATCCATCTTTTATCTATTAATGAGCCACCATCACAAAACCTGCTTTAATTAACAACCGGATTTGCTGAACTACTTTATTTTCTAACTCAATCAAAGACTTTTCAGTTGGCTTCTCTTTAAAAAGACGCGCCTGAATCGATTTGACAAGCTCTACTCCTGTTAATCTTTTCTTAGAAATTGCATTTAAAATCATCGCGGCAAATACACCTACGTTTAACTCTTTTATTCCATTCCCTTCACTAATCAGTAAAAGGATATCTGGATCATCTAAATCATCGTGGTGATGATAAAGTTCTATATGCCCGCCTAAGTCAAAGGATTTAGCCATCAAAGCCTGATCGGTTATAGAAAGGATTTCATCGGCCATTTTATATAAATACTTCCCTTTCTGTTCGAAACTGAAATAGCCTTTGTGTTGTTTCCATAAATCAACCAGCCTGCTTTCCAAATCGAATATATTTTGAGTTTTTGTATTACCAGATCCCAGCACCAGCCGTTCCAAATTCATTTTAAACTCATTGATATCATTTGCATTAAAAAACGTCGAATCAATAGCTTTTAATTCCTCTAACGTTCTCGTATAATATTTTGAAAAAACTGATTTTTTAATTTGTTCTTTACTGTATTGATCTTCAAAAACAGATTTTCCATAGTTTTTAGGTAGTCCTGGTGCTAATACGCTATCGGTATTGTTCAAAACATTTAAAATGATATAACCAATGCCCGATTTTCCGGAGAGCAACCCGTAATCGTCACATCCGCATGAAAGGTATCCGTTAAAGCTATTTGTTTTTTGGTAAAACATCCTGGCTTTACTCAAGATCAACACAATTTGCGCTTTCATTTTATGGCTTAGTAAAAGCGGAATCATGCCAGAGTAACCGCTCACCAAAGTAAAATCTGTGCGGTCTAACTTTTCTAAATCATCCAAACACCGTTGCAAAGCATTGCTGCAGCTTAACTGATACTGCTTCTGTTTTGTAAGTTGAAATGCCATTTGCCTTGTAATGCCAACCCCGGCAGCACCATGTGCCCAGGCATTTACATCGGTCATTTCAGGTAAAAAGGTTTGCAGTTTCCATTCATGTACATCGGCCTTATTTAAGCGGTGCGGCCCAAGGCGCAGATCCAGCCAGTTTTTCGCCGGGCTGTAATAATATTGCATCTCATATTTTAAAGCTTCTTCTGCAAGATAATTCAATCCGGTGGCTTTAAAATATTGGCCAACCTGCATTAAAACCCAGGCAATACCCGCTGCACCGTGCGAAAAGCCGGTCATACTATCATAGTTTTTTTTTGAACTGGAATAGTCCCATTTTAAACCCTGTTCTGATATCCGTGCTTCTGTAATCAGTCTTTCAATCAATAAGCTCACCATCCTTAATACCTCGTTATTTTCAGTATGATGGTAAAGTAAGGTCAACATCAATAAATTACCATCATAGCCGCTTAAAAGATCTGCCTTTAATAAACCTGCTGTTAATTCCTGCTTATTGGCCAAAGTAAGTTCAAGTGCTTTTTCTTTATAAAAAGTATTGCCCGTAACCTCAAAAACCTTTAAACAGGTATAAATCACGCCGCCTAATCCGGTATAAAGTGCAAAAAACTTTGGATGCTGTACGGTTTCGGCGTTTAAGATGCGGCGCATCCCCTTGTTCACTATCCTTAAATGATCATTATTCCCATCAAACTGGTATAATTTCAAAAAGAACAGGATGATGCCGCAATTACCATTAAAAAGATCATAACTTTCCCTAAACTCATACTCATCCTGACTGGTGTAAAACGGCGTTTGCCACCAGATTTCCTGTTCATTTTCTTTATGGCTGGAAATTAATTCGCCATAAATTTCATAGAGCTGACCTTTCAGTCTTTCTGTCTCTTCTGTAGTAAACATTTTCAGGATTGCTGGATTGAATTTTCATGTATAAACCGGAGGCATACCGTAATAACATACATGATATAAGCCTCCTCGTAATTGGAAATGCCTAAGCGGTTATTGTTCATGTGCATAAAGCTCGAAATCACCTGATACATCTTATTCCTTTCAAAATCAATCTTTTGGTACGAACATATCACTTTAGTCGTTTTTGATAAATATTCCGTTAAATTATCATCCACAATGCCTTGGTTAAGTTGCTGCCAAAACTGGCTACTAGCCTGGATTGTTTGATTTTTCAGCGGAACAAAAACCTTTTCAAACTGGTTTAACCAAAATATGCGCTGTTCTTTCTCTGCATCTGTTGAGCTGTATAACTTTGGTAACCAGCCATCTAAAAAGAAATTACATACACCTGTTAAAGCTTCTTCATCCCACTTTAAAGTGTGTAGTAAGCTGAGATGCAGCTTTATGGCCTGGGTAATGACCGACTGATTTGCCTCTCTTTTTGCGATCCAATTCAATACATAATGAGAAGAATATTCAAAATATTGCTCGGCCCAGGTTATACTTTCGTAGTTTCCATACCTGTCTATTTCTGGCTCATACCGCGCAGTCTGAATAGTTTTAACAGCTGAATTATCAGAGCTTAACCCTTTAACAATAGCAGGATGTTCGTTTTCTGTCGCTTTTAGCCTCAAACGAATATGATTCCCCCCTTCCCAATACCGGATAAAAAACCAGGGCCTGCGCCATTGCCGGATAAAGGGATGGATGAGTTCTTTCAAAAGCCTGTCGGCATTTTCATGATAGAAAATATATAACGAAAGCCATTTTTCTTTTTGCTCTTCCATAGCCGCTTAGTTATTGTACCATTGAATGAGGTATTCGCGTACCGTATTCTGATCGGGTTTGGGGAAAACCTCTTCTAAAGTGATGTATTCTCCTGCCCTTAAAAGCAGTTTTTTAAACATCCCGACCAGCAAGGGATGGGCAAAAGAAAGATACTGCGGTTTATAATCATCATGCAATCCTTCCCGTTTTCCATCTGGTTTTGCCTGGTAGGCACGTTTTCGTAAAAAAATAAAAATTTCTTTAGGAATTTTATTCCGGTCGAGCCAGTTATTTAGCCTGATAAAGTAAGTGAAATCTGATTCGGTAGGTCCCTGAACCGGGATAATTTCGGTATTTATCCGCCACGTTTTGCGCCTGATAACCACATTTTCTGCATAAACAATCCTTGGCAGGACAAATATATCCGGTGCCGGAACAGGGTGTTGATCAAGATAAAACCGGTCAACCAGCTGAATAAAAGGCTGTAATGATACGCGGGCATCAGGATTGAAATGCGCAAGTAACTGGTAAAGGTTAGACCGGTTATAAAAAGACTCCAGGCTTAAATCGTAACTAAATAATTCCAAATCGGCAGAATGTAAGCTAAGCGCCTTTCTTTCCTTATTATAGCTAACTTTTAAGTCGCGGATATTAAACCGTTGAGTTAGAGGGTATATATTATTCCCTCCCGGAAGCTCGAGTTCGTGTGCCAATAGAGGCGGGTGAACGTTGGCATTAAATGTTGAAGCGTCGTTAAGCTCTACCTTCATCTGATCTGGAAAAAGCCTTTCGTTATATTGAACAAAACTTAGGGTAACCGCTGGATCAAATAATGACAAAAACCTTCCGCTTACTTTGCCCATACCCGGTAAAAGTGCATTGATAACACCAGAAAAGCCATCTTTGCTGTCTGAAAACTGAACAAACATACCCAGCGATGATTTTTGAGCCAAATTTTGGCTTTTTGGCAGATCAGCAAAAAAATCAGCATTAAACCGGATCAGATCTTCATTAGTATGATTTAATCGAGCAATTTTTGCCAGAACAGCCTCTTTCCAATGGCTGAGTGCTAAAAAATCATGTTCTTCTGCCGTTTTATGCTCCTTTTCGGGCTTTTTAACGTAGAGATAGTAGTCTTTGTAAAAAGTAGTCAAAGCTACGGCCTCATCATTTGAATATTGCTTCAGAAAAAAACCGGTCATTTTTTCCCGTTCTTTCCGCATTACATCAAGTGGAAGTAAATAACTGATCAGTTCATCGGTTTTCGATATAAAATCTTGAACAGGTTGCGCCTGAAGTGTTAAATTTTCTGCAGTAAAACAATCCTCATAAAAAATATGCCTGGCCGAAAAATAATAAGGCACAAATTGATGCATTGAAAAATTAGTTATTTCTGGAGTTTCTGCTGTCAATTTTCCATCTGATGTAGCATTATATACAGGAAGACCGGCTTCTTTCTGCAGCTCTGCAAAAACGTTATTTAACTGCTTCTCGGCTTGCAAGAGAAGATTAAACCGCTCAGCAAGATCAGTGCTTCGGTATACTGTTCCATAATCTTTCAGGCGTTCAAAAAGCGAAATGATCGCTAAAACCGATGGTTCTTCTCTTTCTAAGTTTTTGAGAAATAGCAATAGCTTATCGTCCCAATGCTCATCCATCCCGGAAAATCCGGGATCCATTTCAAGCATGCCGCTTTCAACCAGTTTGATCAGATAGATCTTTATGCTTTCATGACTGGGATTTTCCAAATATATAGCACATTGATCGATCAGATTTTTCAGGGTAACAGGTTTATGATAACCTTCAAGATATTGGTAAACAATTAATTGTAGAGAATTTGCATTGATCTGCTGAAAAGATTCGATATTATTGAAATTGCTCAGAAAGCAGATCTTATCTTCCTTTATTTCTGCAGTTAAATTTAACTTAACAAACAAATGCTCATTTAATAAAGGATGTTTTTTGATAATGGTTTTAAGATATTCGAATATGGAATTGTTTAATTTTAATCGGCTTTTAACCTGCGCAACAGCCGCGGGCCTCTCAGATGTACCTGATTGATCTAAAGTCATTAATCCTGTGTAAGTGAAACTGCTAAATGGCGAAGTTTTAAAAGCCATCCTGCTGAGGTACCTTAACAAACTGAACAAGATACGCTGCTCCTTTTGTTTAAAACCCTGGCTGTCTTTTTTTACAAAACTTTTTAACTGTTCGTAAAGCAGCGGACTGGAAAGCAAAAGCCCGTTCTGCAGTTCTGGATTGAGTGCCATTTGCTGCAGCCATTTCCGGTTCAGATCTTGTTCTTCTTCGAATTTTAATGCCTTTTCTTCCAAAAAAAACGTCAGTTCCTCCGCTTTATCCAGGTAACTTTGCAGATCATTTCTTACCGTCTGTGGCAAGCGAAGAAGGTGCTCATTATTTATCTTTTTATCATTGAATATCTGTCTTTTAATATTAATTAACTGCTGTCTTACTTTATCATCTTGCTGTTCAGTGATGATCGGGTATAAAGCATCACAAAAGCTGTTTTTTAACTGCTCTTTCTCATTAATGAGCGCTCTTAAAGATTTCAGCAGTTTTTCAGTATCATTAAACTTCAAATGGTCAAAAAGTTGATGGTGCAATCCGGCATAACGCACCAAAGAATAAGGAAAAATCAGTAAGCTCATATTAAATTAATAGATGTTTATTTGCCCAGTTCGAGCTGGTTTTTGATCAGGTTATAATAGCTTCCTTTTTTGAGCAGCAAACTTTCATGGGTGCCCTGCTCCTGGATTTCGCCCTGATGCAACACGATAATCTGATCGGCATGTTTAACGGTACTTAACCTGTGTGCTACAATCAGTACCGTTTTGCCTTTAAAAAAAGTATTCAGGTTATTTACGATCGATCGCTCATTCTGTGCATCAAGGGCGTTGGTGGCTTCATCCAGGAATACATAATCAGGATTACGGTAAATCATCCTGGCAATTAACAGACGTTGCTTCTGTCCTTCACTAAGCCCATAGCCGTCCCTGCCAACCACAGTATTGTAACCAAATGGCATGGAAGAGAAAAAATCGTGCATATTG
Source organism: Sphingobacteriaceae bacterium (assembly GCA_017745075.1). Lineage (GTDB taxonomy): Bacteria > Bacteroidota > Bacteroidia > Sphingobacteriales > Sphingobacteriaceae > Pedobacter. The sequence goes on from JAGIAD010000028.1 coordinate 226,530, forward strand.
GCCATTTTAGCAGCCTCATAAAGCCTTTCGTAATCTTTTATAGCTGCTCCTGCAAAAATGTTATTGGCGATAGAATCCATAAACACGTAACCATCCTGCATAACTACGCCACAATGTTTCCGCCACGATTTCGCATTCACCTGGGCTATATTTTGCTTGCCCAGGCTTATTTCACCTCTGGTTAAGCCATAAAATTTCAATAAAAGCTTAATGAGTGTTGTTTTACCGCTACCGCTCATGCCTACAATCGCTGTAATTTTTCGGGCAGGAATTAAGAGATCGATATTCTTCAACACAAAAGGAGAATGCCTGCTACCGTACTGAAAAGAGACCTTTTTCAATGAAATATCAACGGGACCCTGATTTTTCAATTCTTCTTTTATTTCCAGGTCTTCTTCCTCTTCCTGCTGCACTTCTTCCATCCGCATTAAACTGAATTTGGTATTCTGAGATACCCTCGAAAATTCGACCAGCTGATTTACCGGTGCATTAAGCTGGCCGCACACATATGTAACAGCCAGCATACCACCCAGTGTAATCTGATCATTGATCACCAGCATGGCTGCAGCATAGGTAATCAATACATTTTTTACCTCATTGATAAAAGAACCCACGCCCTGCATGCGCTGATCGAGCTGAAGTGCTTCAAGCTTTAAATCAAACGACTGATCCTGAAGACTTTCCCAAAGCTCTTTTTTGTCTTCTTCGCTGCCGGTGAGTTTGATTTCCTGCATGGCGTAAAAAATCTCCAAAAGTAATTGCTGATTGGCAGAAAGGACTTTAAACTTCTTTTGATCGATAATTTTACGTTTCTGCTGAAAAGAATTAGACCACAGAATGCTGACGCCCGCCCCTGTAATGAAAAGCAGGAAGATCTGCCAGTTATAGTAAAATAATACCCCGCCAAGTACCGATAAGGTAATAGCCGAAAGGATAAAATTGATCAGGAAATTAGTTAAGAACTCTTCTATGCGCTGATTATCATTTACCCTTTGCATATTATCACCTGCCTGGCGGTTATCAAAAAAGGAAAAAGGCAGCTTCATCAATTTGGCCAAAAAATCTTTCAGCATGATGATGCTTGTTCTGGCACCGATCCGGAACAATATCCGGGCACGCATAAAATCCATCAGCATCCGGCCCGAAAAAAGCATCAACTGACCAAGGCATATGAGCAAAAGCAGGTTGGTGTTTTTTGCACGTATGCCTTCATCGACCACCATTTGGGTAAGCAAAGGAATAATAAGCGAAAAGCCGCTGGCCAATATTAAACTCATCAATATCGGCCACCAGCCCTTACGGTGCATTCTAAGGTAAGGCAGCAATGACCATAGCGAAGTTTTGTGTTCTGGGATCTCCTTTAAATCATCAAAAGCGCGATCTGGCTGCAGTAACAAAACCCTTCCGGTTTTATTTTCTGCATTGATTGCCCAGCCAGCTAAAAAATCTTCAATACTTAGCTTAACTTTACTACTCAAAGCGGGATCGGCCAGATAAACATAATGATCTTTTACTTCATAAATAACAACATAATGTTCTTTATACCAATGTAATATACAAGGTAATGGAACATTGCCGAGTTTATTTAGAGGCAATTCAGCAGCAAGGGTTTTAAAACCCAGGTTATCGGCAGCATCGATGAGATCGAGCAGGCTTGTTCCCTGTTTACCTATCTGGCACAACTTCCTTAAATACTGCATCGAAAGATTTTTGCCGTAATAAGCTGCCACCATTTTCAGACATACAGGTCCACAATCCATCGCATCGGGCTGCTTATAAAACGGGTATTTATTTCTGCGGATAAAATCTTTAAACATGGGGTAAAGAAAATTTGTAAATGCAATATAGTTGCAAATATGTAAAATATAATGCAACTTTGATGCATTAAAAATTCATAAAATTTCAGATGAATAAAAAGGGTTTAGCCGGTTGGTTAATGCTGATCAAAAAAGAATTATTGCTCAATTACCGGAATAAGACGGTTATAATTTCGACAATTATCATATGGATATTATTTATAGCTGCCACCATATGTACAGTTTTAAATTATCAGACTGACCATAAGCAGCGTCAGGCTGCAAATACACTTTTCAGACAACAATGGGAACACCAGCAGCGAAATCCGCATGATGCGGGTCATTTCGGAACCTACCTGTTTAAGCCCGTTAACCTGCTCAACGCTTTTGATACTGGCATTAACGATTTTACGGGCAGTACCTACCGGGTTGAAGCCCATATACAGCACGAAATCAGCGATGACGAAGCTGCAAATAACGATACAGCTATGCGTTTTGGAAAGCTCACCTTCGCGCTGATTCTACAATTACTGATCCCTCTATTTCTACTTTTTAATACTTCTACCAGCATTACCAGCGAAAAGGAAAGCGGAACACTTAAAATGCTTTTAGCCCAGGGGCTGAGTAGCCGGAAAATTATCTGGACGAAAGTTTCGGCTAATTACCTGCTCATTGCAGTAATTGTGCTTCCTGTTTTTATATTGATGGCTGCAGCAGTTTTATCTTCAACAGATTCTGCCCTCTTAATGCCCAGATTAGGATGGATCCTGATTACTTTTTTATTGTATTTCCTGATTATCTCCTTAGCTGGCACCCTCATTTCAGCTATCAGCAGTCAATCCGGCAAAGCATTGTTAATGGCTTTATGCCTATGGATTTTTACCGGGATTATCTTTCCAAAAATCATTACGGGTATTGCAAACCGAAGTTACCCGTTAATGTCGCGCGCTACTTTTAGTGATCTTGTTGAACAGGGCTATAGAAAAGGTTTAAACGGAAACGATCCTTATGCAGCACGCGGCGAGCGCTATATTAATAGTTTATTAAAAAAATATCGGGTAGATAGCGTTGCGGCATTACCTTTTAATATTGACGGTTTAACACTTCAGTTTAATGAAGATTACCGGAGCATGGCTTTTAACCATTACTTTAAATCGGTTGAAAGGAGTTTTGATCAACAGCAGCATTTTTTAACTATCTCCGGAATTTTCGATCCTTTTCTGTCCACAAAGCGTTTATCTATGGCTTTGGCAGGATCTGATTTTTACCATCATGCACAATTCTTTAAACAGGCCCAAACTTACCGTAACGAGCTCATCAGGCGGCTGAACATGCAACTGACCATGCATGGTAAAGGTGTTAAGGGCGAATACATTGTTGGCCCGGAATACTTTAGCCGGCTTAAAGATTTTAAATACCAGCTGCCTGAGCTTAACCAGGTATTAAATTTAAGAAAAGTAGCTTTTTTATCCCTTTCCGGCTGGATTTTGATCCTTGTATTGTCTCTCCAATTTATTGCTTCACGTTATCTAGCCTATCATTATGCAGCTGCTTAAAACCATCTTTTTATTTGAACTCAGATTCCTTGCCAGGCAAAAATTTATCCTGTTACTGATCGGTTTTTTCTTCCTGACCGGAATTTATAGCATTTACTATGGCTATCATTTTACTGAAAAGCAGTTAGCAGCCATAGATAGCCTGGAAAGCGGATATCAAAAAAAATATAAGGAGATAGAAGCCGCTTTTTCGGCAGATACCACTACTGCTGAAGGTAAAATTCTGTTTAATCAGGCTGGTATTCCTTCGGTAATTGAGTATAAAAGCCCTTTAAATGCCGTATATAAACCTCAATCAATGAGCATTTTATCTGTAGGTCAAAGCGATTTGCAGCCCTATTACGATGTGATTACCCGCCGGCGCAATTTTATGCAGGGATCGAATGCCGAAATCTCCAATCCGGAAATGTTAGCTTCGGGTAATTTTGATCTGGCTTATGTGATTATCTTCCTGCTACCCATACTGGCCATTGCATTAAGTTACAATACCTGGTCTAAAGAGAAAGAGCAACAAACTGATAAATTACTTTCATTGCAGGGAATTTATTTCGGGAAGATTATCGCTTACAAACTTATTTTTCGTTTCCTTCTGGTTGGTTTAATGGTTTGGTTGTTGAGTATCATCGGATTTATCAGTTCAGCTACACTCCTTCCATTTGATCTTAGCGCAGCTCTATTTTGGCTGTTGAGCACCAGCGCTTATCTTTTATTCTGGTTTGCCATTACCTTTTTTATAACGAGGTTGGGAAAAAGTTCCGTGCATAATGCCCTCTATCTTTTAGGCTTGTGGTGCGCCCTGTTAATCTTATTGCCAGCTTTATTCAACACAATTGTACGCTTGTACTACCCAGTTCCTTTAAAAACCGGGGCTGCAGTAGCTTTGAGGGAAAACAGTGAAGCCATTTGGGCCATGCCACCTAAATTACTGATCGATACTTTTTACCTGAACAACCCTAAATACAACTCTTTAAGAGAAGCAGCAGATACAAGCAAGACGAGTAACAAACGCTTTGCAGCTTATTACGATCTTTTGGGCAGGCGCATGACACAGGCTATTGAAAATTACAACCGGTATCCTGCTGCGCAAACCGAAGCCAATCTATACTTAAACTGGTTTAATCCGGCAATTAAAACACAATACTTCCTGAACGGAATAGCGGGCACAGGCCTTAACAATTATCTCTATTATCAGAGACAGGTAAACGATTTTCAGAAAACATGGGTTGATTTTATGACCGGCTATATTATTTCAGATAAAAAGCTAAGCTTAAATGACTTAAAAAAACTACCTCAATTTAAACTTAAACCATTAAAAAATAAATACCGCGAAATTGCTATAGGTATTTTATACCTCTCTGGCATCAGTTTCTGCATCATATTCCTTTCCAGGAAAATCACTGTTAAAATATAATTCAAACGATAATACATCCCAATCACACAAAAAAATGAAGAAAACACTTTACCTGATTTTACTCTTATTTATTTCGGTACAACAGGTTTTTGCACAGCACGAAAAACGGACCAGATCAGCACAAGATTCGATAAAAACACGTCAGCTTAACGAAGTCCGTATTGATGGTCAGAAAGCCGTTAAACTCAAAAAAGATACCTTATCCAACACCTTAAGGATGCAGGTTCCCCTATTGCAGATGCCACAGAATATCATCAGTATTTCTTCAGCCCTGATACAGCAACAAGGTGCATTGCAATTAAAAGATATGGCCAGAAATGCCAGTGGTGTTTATTTTGGTTATAACAGCTCGCCTTTTGATAATTCGGCATCGATAAAAGTAAGGGGATTTAATGCCGCTACTACAATTAACGGTATGCCAAACCGCCTGGTTTTGGGTGCAACACTGGATGATGAATCATTAATCGAAAACCTGGAGTTCATTAAAGGTCCGGCAGGTTTTATAAGTGCTTTAGGCGAACCCGGAGGAACTTTAAATATTGTAACCAAATCTCCAAAGGAAAAACTACTGAATGTACAGCTTACAGGTGGTAATTATAATCTTTTCCGCGCTACTGCAGATATTGGAAGTGCTTTAAAAAGCAAAGGCTTTTCCTACCGTTTTAATACGGCGTTTCAGCACCAGGATTCGTACCTCAATTACATGAAAACCACTAAATACGTCATTGCGCCTGTGCTACAATACAATTTTAGCCCCCGCACTTATCTAATTGCCGAATACAATTATATCCGCGGTGAGGTTAAAAATGGCTCATCAATCAACAAATTACGTCAGGATAAAGATGTATTACAGGATCCAATCAGCCTGAATTTCAGCGCAGGTATCGGATTGCCCTTGAGTGTTTCTCAAACGCATACTTTCAGATTTAGTGCCGTTCATAAATTCAACGAAAACTGGCAGCTTACCTTACAGTCAAATTTTGTCAAGTCGCCAGCCAACCAATGGTATATGGTATCGGCAAATAACAGAACATCGATCAGTTTTAACAATCAGGATAAAACCAACCGCATTTCCAGCAACTCGAACCTGCTGGGCGAAACCTATAATACCAATCTGTTTTTATCAGGAAAATTTAAAACCGGTGCATTTAAGCATAATTTACTGATCGGAAGTGATTATACCAAGGGCAACGACTCTTTATCTACCTATTACGGTACCGTTTCTACCCCATTTGACAGGAATAATCCTAATTTTTACGTAGATCCGAATACGGTGAGCATTACCAAAAGATCAATCAGGCAGGAAAATCATATCCATTATTCTGCAGCTTATATTTATGATAATATCGCACTGGATAAATTTTTACTAACTGTTGGTGCGCGTTATACGGATTACCGAAACCGCAATATTTTAACCACAACCAGAGGTCCGCGTGTGCCCGACTATTATAAACAACATGCATTTTCTCCCCGGGCAGCATTAAGTTTTATGCCTGACTCTACATCTTCCGTTTATTTTTTATTTGATCAATCCTTTGTGCCTAAGACAGGTCAGGTAGTTACCGAAACTATTGAGGGGCCACAGGCCGGACAAAAAACGGTTACAGCATCAAAGCCTGTTGAACCTGAGTTAGGCACCAACCTTGAACTTGGCCTGAAAAAGAACTGGTTTAATGGCCGTTTGCTGACGACAGTAAATGGTTTCCATACGGTAAAAAGAAATGTAGCGGCAAGAGATTTCAGGAATTACACCGCCACCTCAGGGGCAATTGCCTACTATCTTCAATTAGGCGAAGTAGTAAGCAATGGTTTTGAGGTGGATGTAATCGGGAATATTACCGATCGCCTGTCACTGATCGCGAATTACACCTATGTGGATGCCAAAATTACCAAAGACAATAACCTCAATCCAACAGTAGACGATCCTTCAATTGTGGGGCAAAAAATGCCTGATGTGCCTCAACAGGTGTTTAATACCTGGTTGCAATACAACATTCCTTTAAAAGGTTATAATAAAATTTCAATCAGCGCAGGCCAAACCACCATTACCAAACTTTCGGCTATTAGCCAGCGTGATACCTATTTGCCTAATTACACCAAATTTGATGCAGGATTGAGTTTTAGCAATCCTAAATATATGTTCAGGCTTATTGCCGATAATTTAACCAACAAGCGTTATATGGCTTCGGGCGATATTACTACAGATTTCCCTTATCCGGGCAATAATTATTTCTTTATTGAAGGCGAGCCTTTTACCATCAGGCTTTCTTTGGGCGTAAAATTTTAGTTTTTTATATGTTAGAAGCGATTGGATTAACCAAAAAATACCAGGATCATGTTGCCTTAAATAACCTGAATTTAAAGGTGGAGGCCGGAGAAGTATTTTGTTTGCTTGGGCAGAACGGTGCAGGCAAAACCACTACCATTAACCTTTTTCTTGGTTTTACAGCAGCCAGTAGTGGCGAAGCCAGGGTAAACGATATATTGGTTAGCCCCAATAACGAGCAAACCAAACAGTTTTTAGCCTACATTCCCGAGGTAGTGATGCTTTATGGTCACTTGAGCAGTATTGAAAATCTCGATTTTTTTAGCCGTATTGCCGGTTATAGTTATAAAACAAATGAGCTTGAAGCATTTTTGCTTCAAGCTGGTCTTCAGCCAGATGCTTTTCATAAAAGGCTGGGCAATTACAGTAAGGGTATGCGGCAAAAGGTAGGAATCGCCATAGCAGTAGCTAAAAATGCCAGGGTTATTTTAATGGATGAACCAACAAGTGGTTTAGATCCTAAATCTACCAATGAGTTCAGTGAAATTGTAAAACAGCTCTCGCATGATGGCCGGAGTGTTTTTATGGCTACACATGATATTTTTAACGCGGTAAATGTAGGAACCAGGATTGGGATTATGCGACAGGGATCTCTTGTGCATACTCTGGATGCAAGGGATATTTCGGCAGTTGATCTCCAGAAACTGTACCTGGAGACAATTTGATCAAAAAAAAATCGTCATCTCGACTGAAACGCAGTGAAATGGAGAGATCTACCAGAATAGATTTCTCGACTTCGTTGCACTTCGCTCGAAATGACGATCTTTTTTTAAATGGTCAATTATATCTCGTAGCTATAAACTGATCTTATTGCATCTCTTAAGTTGTATTTTGATGCCATTACTTCTCCATAAGCACCTGCACTGCGGATGGCAAAAATATCGCCTCTGAAAGATTCTGGTTGTTCTACTTCTTTGCCAAAACAATCGGTACTTTCGCAGATGGGGCCTACTATATCGTACTTGATCAGGTTTGGCGTTTGGATTTTGGCGTTTGGTGCTTTTGAAAGATTCTCAATCTTATGGTAAGCCTGGTATAAAGCTGGTCGCATCAATTCGGTCATACCTGCATCTAAAACCACAAAATTTTTCTTTTTTCCGTTTTTAACGTATAACACCCTGCTGATCAATGATGCTGACTGGCCAACCAATGCTCTTCCCAATTCAAAATGGACTTCCTGACCAGGTTTAACGGTAAGAAATTCGTTAAAAATCTTAAAATAAGATTTAAAATCAGGGATTTGATTATCAGGATTATGATAATCGATACCTAAGCCACCGCCAACATTTAATACTTTAAGGCTAAATCCTTTATCTTCAAACCAGGTTGCAAATTCGTTTACGCGCACACAGAGGTTTTTATATACATCCAGGTTGGTAATCTGCGACCCAATATGGAAATGGATACCTATAAATTTCAGGTTCGGCGAATTTTTTAAAGTTTCGGCACATTCTGGTAAATCCCATGAGTTGATCCCGAATTTATTTTCGTCCAGGCCTGTGGTAATGTTATGGTGGGTATGGGCATCAACATTAGGATTAATGCGGATGGCTACCTGAGCGGTTTTGCCTTTTTTAGCAGCCAGTTCGTTTAATACTTCCAATTCCTGTATCGATTCTACGTTAAAGCAGAAGATATCAAGGTCAAGGGCTTCATTTATTTCTTTATCTGATTTACCTACGCCGGCAAAAACGATTTTTTTATTGTCGAAACCAACCTCAACTGCCCTTCTCACCTCCCCGGCGCTCACACAATCGGCACCGAAACCAATTCCCTTAATCTGTTCTAACAAAACGGCATTGAAGTTGGCCTTCAGCGCGTAATGGATATGAAACCCGTATGGAGCAGCAGCATCTGCGCAGGTGTGCAAAGTTTTCTGCAACAACTCAGTATCATAATAGTAAAAAGGTGTTTCTATATTGTTAAACTTTGATATATCTTTATCGGCGAACATGTTCAAATTCCTTATTATAATTTTAATTCTATTCTTTGGGCTGGTATATATTGGTAACTACCTCGATTTAAAGCACGGAAGAATTACCCACAAACAATACAACGGCAAAATCCGGTTTTTTATCGTATTACTGCTGATTGTACTTTTCCTTTTATTTATCAGAAAATGAAAATAGCAGCAGCCCTATTTATTGTTCTTATCCTTTCGCTCGGTTTATTTAATTCCTACAAAAAGTATAAAAACGGATTATTACCAGCAGCCTTTCTGGCGGTTCATTGTCTCATCGGACTGCTGGTAATAACCGGTGCGTTTTTTCTGTTATTCGAATAAACGGTTGTGTAAGCTTCTTAAAGCTTCAGTTTTATATTCGCTTAAAATTAAAAGCGAAACGTTGTAATTGCTACCACCGTAAGAAATCATGCGGATTGGAATGTGTTTTAAACCTTCCAAAACCCTGCTGGCAAAACCATGTTTCTCTGAACCGAAGTCGCCAACAACACATACAATGCTGTGATCGGTATCCACTTCAACTGTTCCGAAGCTTTCCAGTTCTTCTATAATTTGTGGCAAATGTGCTGTTTCATCAATGGTTAAAGATACGGCAACCTCCGAAGTGGTAATCATATCGATTGGGGTTTTATATCTTTCAAATACTTCGAAAACTCTGCGCAAGAAACCATAAGCCAATAACATCCTGCTTGATTGGATACGGATTGCCGTAATGCCATCTTTCGCTGCTATTGATTTAATTCTACCTTTTTCGCTATCGTGGGTAATTAAAGTACCTGCAGCTGAAGGCTCCATGGTATTTAATAAACGAACCGGAATTTTATACTTCTGTGCAGGGAAAACCGATTGAGGATGCAGAATCTTTGCGCCAAAATAAGCAAGCTCGGCAGCCTCGTCGAAAGATAACTGCGCAATAGGCCTGGTGCCCTTAACAATACGCGGATCGTTGTTGTGCATGCCATCGATATCTGTCCAGATCTGAACTTCCTCAGCCAGAATTGCCGCTCCCAATAATGATGCTGTATAATCGCTACCCCCACGGCGCAGGTTATCTACTTCGCCAAAACTGTTACGGCATATATATCCCTGTGTAATGAACAACTTATTATCTTTATGCTGCTCAAGTAAAGGCGTTAAATGTTTGGTGGTAAAAGGAATATCAGGTTCATTGTCTTCATCCGTTTTCATAAAATCGAGCGCCGGTAACAATACCGATGGAACACCGATTGATTTTAAATAAATATGGTATAAGGTTGTAGACAATAACTCACCTTGTGCCAACACTACTTTTTCTTCGATCGAAGTAAAAATATCATTTGCCAATCCGGCAAGGAAGCCGAAATGATAATCGATTACTTCATTTCCCTGCTCCTGAAACTCGGCAGCAGGCAATAATTCAACAACAAAAGTTTTATATTTTTGATACAGATTTTCGACGCACTCGCTTCCCTTCTTCTTATCTCCAGCTAAAAAATAATTTGCAATTTCTACTAAACTATTTGTAGTACCAGACACGGCTGATAAAACTACAATCTGCTCTTCATTTGGATTAATGATATCCAACAACTTCGTCATGCGCTCGGGACTACCTACAGAGGTACCCCCAAATTTTAATATTTTCATTTTTAATACTGGAATATGTAATTTTTTTTATTATTGTATCGGGGCGTGAAAATAAGCAAAAGCAGCTTAAAAGCAACACCCTCAACAAAATAAAATTTGGACGATTAAAATAAATGGTTTTAAACCAAACATCATCCGTTAAAATTTGTTCAACACCAGAAATTAAATTAAAGAAACAGCTCAATGCAGGCAATTGACCAATCAACACAAGCTACAATCAATCAGTGGTTAAGTGGGAATTATGATGAAAATACCAAGGCAGAAATACAGGCCCTTGTAGATAAAGATGCAACTACCGAATTAACGGATGCATTTTACAAAAGTTTAGAATTTGGAACAGGTGGTTTACGCGGCATTATGGGTGCTGGTTCCAACCGTATCAACAAATATACCATTGGTACCGCCACACAGGGGCTTTCCAATTATTTAAACAATAAATATCCAGGTGAAAAAATCAGCGTGGCCATTGCCCACGATAGTCGTAATAATTCTGATTATTTTGCTAAAATTACAGCTGATGTTTTCTCTGCAAACGGCATCCACGTTTATTTCTTTTCTGCTTTAAGACCAACACCGGAACTCTCATTTGCAGTACGCCATTTCGGTTGCAAAAGCGGCGTAATGTTAACGGCATCACATAACCCTAAAGAATATAACGGTTATAAGGCTTATGGTGCTGATGGCGGACAGTTTACTTCTCCTGACGATAAACTGGTGATCGATGAGGTAAATAAAATTAAAAGTATAGACGAGGTTAAATTTGACCGTGTAGAAGCTAATATCCAATTCATTGGTGAGGACGTAGATAAAATCTACCTAGATGGTATAACCGCACTTTCTATTTCTCCCGATGCAATTAAAAGACAGCACGATTTAAAAATTGTGTACTCTCCCATTCACGGAACAGGTATCACTCTGGTACCTAAAGCGCTTGAACAATTTGGTTTCACCAATGTAACCATTGTGGAAGAACAGAGCAGGCCGGATGGAAATTTCCCTACAGTGGTGTATCCTAACCCGGAGGAAAAAGAAGCTTTAACTTTGGCAATGAAAAAGGCAAAGGAAATTGATGCCGATCTGGTATTGGCAACTGATCCTGATGCTGACCGTGTAGGCATTGCAGTAAAAGATAATAACGGCGAATGGGTATTGCTTAATGGTAATCAAACCGGTTGTTTATTAATCAATTACTTGTTATCAGCCTGGCAAAACAGTGGTAAATTGGATGGTAACCAGTTTATTGTAAAAACCATAGTAACTTCCAACCTGATAGAAGAGATTGCCAAAAAGAAAAATGTAACCTATTATAATACCTTAACCGGATTTAAATATATCGGTCAGTTAATGACAGAGCTTGAAGGTAAAAAATATTTTATCGGTGGCGGAGAAGAGAGTTATGGTTACCTGATCGGTGACCTGGTACGCGATAAAGATGCAGTTGTTTCTGCTGCATTTATTTCGGAGATGACAGCTTATTATAAAGATAAAGGTGCTAGTTTATACAATGCATTGCTTGATATGTATGTAGAATATGGCCTTTATAAGGAAGATCTGGTTTCGCTGACCAAAAAAGGTAAATCCGGGGCGGAAGAAATTAAAGCCATGATGGTTAAATTCAGGGAAAATCCTCCGGCGAGTTTAGGTGGATCGAAAGTTTCGGTATTAAAAGATTACGAACTAAGCCAGGAAACTGATTTAGCAACGGGTAAAGTAACCAAATTGGATTATCCAACTTCTGACGTTTTACAGTTTATTACCGAAGATGGCAGTATTGTTTCTGCACGTCCGAGCGGTACAGAACCAAAAATTAAATTCTATTGCAGTGTTAACGCACCTTTAGCTGACAGAAAAGATTTTGATACTGTTAATGCACAACTTGGAGAAAAGATTAAAGCAATAATGGCTGATTTGCAGGCATAGTTTTTACTATAATGTGCCAGGCACATTGTAAATCAAAGAATAAGCACAGGTAATCATTTTTATCTGTGCTTTTTTGCCTCATTTCATGATGCCTTTACGATAGCTACCGGATAAGGGACAACCATAAGGAACCGCAATAAAAAAGCCTTAGCATATACTAAGGCTTGTAAATCAAGTTAATGTATAACCTGTAAGCTACTAAGCTTTATACTTTTTAAAAATAGTACTTGCCGTATGCCCACCGAAACCAAAAGTGTTATTTAGCACATAATTAATTTCTTTTTTAATTGGTTCACCCAATACAATATTTAATCCTTCCGGAATATTTTCGTCAAGGTTTTTGGTGTTAATGGTAGGTGGAATTACATTATCCCTGATGGATAAAACACTGATTAAACTCTCAACGGCACCGGCAGCACCTAATAAATGACCTGTCATCGATTTAGTGGCACCAATTATCACCGGCAAACCATTAAAAACAGTATTGATTCCCTGTAATTCACTCAAATCGCCCAATCCGGTTGAGGTAGCATGAGCATTAATATAATCGATTTTATCCGGAGTAATACCGGCATCTTTCAACGCTTTTGTCATTCCCAAAGCAGCACCTATCCCATCAGGTGGCGTTCCGGTAAGGTGATAGGCATCTGCAGCCATTCCACCACCAACAATTTCAGCATAAATATGCGCGCCACGTTGTAAAGCATATTCCAGCTCTTCTAAAATCAGGGCGCCTGCACCTTCACTCATCACAAAACCATCCCTGTCTTTATCAAAAGGTTTAGATGCGCCTTGCGGATCTTCGTTATTTTTAGATAAAGCCTGGGCAGCATTAAATCCACCAACAGAAGATTTGGTCAGGGCTGCCTCCGAGCCACCTGCAATCATTACACTTGCCTTTCCTAAACGGATGGTATCAAATGCATTGATTATTGCTGTATTGGATGAAGCACAGGCCGAAACTGTACAATAATTGGGTCCGCGTAGTTTATGGCGGATAGAAATCGCTCCGGCGGCGATATCAACGATCATTTTAGGAATAAAATAAGGGTTAAACCTTGGTGTTCCGTCTCCGGCGTGAAATTCTTCCAATTGTGATTCGAAAGTACCGATACCACCGTTTCCTGTTGCCCAGATTACCCCCACTTCTGCTAACTGATCATCGTTCATATTACCGAAATCCAATCCTGCGTCTTTTATCGCCTGATCGCTCGAGCCAATTGCATATTGGGTAAAAAGGTCGTACTTTTTAATTTCTTTTTTCTCCAGGTATTCTTCAGGGTTAAAATCCTTTACTTCGCCTGCAAATTGCGTTTTAAACTTAGCCGGATCAAATTTTGTAATCGGGCCAATACCACTTTTACCAGCTAAAATCTGTTGCCAAAACTGCTCAACAGTATTGCCAAGCGGGGTTATAGCACCCAAACCTGTTACTACTACTCTTTTCATTTTATTTTTTTTAGTCACTAAGCTCAAATGACCAAACCATGTAATAGGTCTGATCATTTGAGCTTTTTACACTTATTGCCGCGAAAGTAAACATTCCTGCGATGAAAAATGTCATAATAAAAGCAAAGGAAATCCTTGCCTGTTTATTTACAGCTAATGCTGAACAGAATCAATCGCGGCCTTTCTGCTGGCATTCATGGCATTTAGCGCATCAACAGGCGATTGCCTGAACAGTTCGTAAATCTTTGCCGTATCGCCCACCCTGATTTCATATTCGTCATTCGCCAATGCGGTCAATAAATCAACTGCTACAACTGATGGTTTAATACCATTGTGCCCACCGATTTCTTTTGAAAATTCAGTATCGACCAGCGGAGGCATCAATTCGAAAACCTTTACAGGCGTTTCTTCCAGACTTAACCTTAATGATGTACTATATGAATGAAGTGCTGCTTTACTGGCGGCATAGGTAGGTAAACTTATTCCCGGAACATAAGCTACAATTGATGATACATTAACAATTGCCGATGATTCTTGTGCTAATAACACCGGCAATAACTTTTGGTTAATCCGGATGATTGATAGATAATTGGTCAGCATTTCATCTTCTGCATGAGTAAAGGCATCCTGATTTTGATCGGCCAGATTGTAAAGAATTGCCCTGCCTGCATTGTTGATCACGATATTCAATTGAGGAAATTCTGCCTTAATTCTTTCTACCAACAGATCTACATCTCCTGCCTTGCTCACGTCAGACAGAATAGTGGTAACATTTTGAAGTGATGCAGCTGCCGCCTCCAATCGTTCCCGGTTTCTGCCGGTAATAATTACATGGTTGTTTAAAGCAGTTAACTGTTTAGCAATTTCTAAACCAATGCCAGCGGTGCCGCCGATCAGTAAAACGGTATTTTGTGAAGTTTTCATTTTATATATTTTTTAGAATTTTAAGATTAAACAAGTGCTCACTGCATGAGCGTAGACAGTATCATGCTCATCAAGCAATTGTGCTTCTACCAAAGCAGTACGGCCGCCGAGGTTGATCACCTTACCCAAAGTTTTTAGTTTTCCGGTTTTAATGGTAATGGCTTTCAGGAAATTTACCTTGAGCTCTAAAGTGGTATAGCCCTTACCAGCAGGTAAAAGTGAATGGACCGAACAGCCCATAGCCGAATCCAGAATAGCGGTGATTACTCCGCCATGCACCGTACCGATCGGGTTGTAATGAAATTCCTGAGGTGTAAATTCAAAAACTACGTTTCCGGTTTCAATCAGGCTAACGCTAAAATCAAGCGTATACAAAAGTGGCGGCAAAGGAAGTTTATTGCTGCTCATAGCCTGTAAATAAGCAATTCCATCCATCTGCATGGCTTCTTTTGCTCCTTTCATGGGGTCGTCCCACGTAATTGTTCTGCTTCTTTCCATATTAAAATACCAATCGGTATATTTTTAGTTAAAAAATTTTAGCCGAGGCTATCGACATATTTTTTTAATGAATCCATAATTAAATCCCAATGGGCAGGTTTTGCGGTCAACCTCGAAATCATAATCCCACCTTCTACCATGGCAATAATGGTAAGCGCAACCTGCTCGGCGTTGTGCGAAGCATTTATCTCTTCGGCAGCAATACCCGCTTCAAC
Organism: Sphingobacteriaceae bacterium; assembly: GCA_017745075.1. GTDB lineage: Bacteria > Bacteroidota > Bacteroidia > Sphingobacteriales > Sphingobacteriaceae > Pedobacter. The sequence goes on from JAGIAD010000028.1 coordinate 242,211, forward strand.
CAGTTTAACGATGCTGTTCTTCCAGGCGATCACAGCTTTCACTGCCCTCTCTCTTAATGCCGGGTGGGTATCATCGGCATCAATTGCGGTATTTAAAATCGGACAACCACCTTCTGTTACCTTACCGTTAATCAGGTTCTGATAAATATTAACGTAAACCAATAATTTATCTTTCGCATGTTTTTGCCTGTTAATTTCCTTTTCTACCTTCGATGCAACATTTTTCAGGTTATAGTCAAAAGCAGCCAATGCCACTTCGTCCTTATTGGCGAAGTTGCCATAAATACTACCCTTAGTTAGACCTGTAGCGGCAGTAATATCATTTAAAGAAGTACCTGCATAACCTTTCATATTAAAAATCGGTGCGGTTTTCTCTACAATGAAATTCCTCGTTTTTTCTGCCTTGTTCATGTCCTTTGAAATTAACAGGACAAATATATACCGATCGGTATATTAAATGCAAATATTTTTATCATGGGAATCTCCTTTTAATTATGGGACAGGCTTTCTTCAATTTCTAAAATTCATTTTACGTTTGAATTTTGTAACTTTGATCTATGAACAAGCCAGAAACCATTGAAGATTTTTATCAGAACAAATTCAGTTTCCTGCCAGATAACCTACAGAACGGCGTTGGCCATTTTAACGTTTTTAAGCTGGAAGATTGCTTAAGGGACGATAGTAAGCCAATGAGCTATAACCGCAGGGATTACTACAAAATATGCCTTACCCGCGGCCATAATGTTTACCATTATGCCGATAAAAGTATTGAGATTAATGGCACAGCTTTAATTTTTTTCAACCCGCTTGTACCTTATACCTGGGAGCTTGCCAGTGGTAAACAGAGCGAGGTAACAGGCTATTTCTGTATTTTTACTGAAGCTTTTTTTAAGGAAAAGATCCGTGGAAATATAGGCGATCTGCCGATGTTTACCCCTGGAGGAAAGCCTGCATACATTTTAAATGAACAGCAGGACAAGCAAATTGAGGCCATTTTTGCCAAAATGTTTGAAGAAATTAATACCGATTATATTTATAAGTATGATCTGCTACGGAATTACATTACGGAAATCACACATTTTGCTTTAAAAACAGAGCCTTCAGAAAATTTATTCAGACATACCGACGCCAATGCCCGCATTACCTCGGTATTTACGGAACTGCTGGAGCGCCAGTTCCCAATCGAAACCACTACCCAAAGGTTTACCATGCGATCGGCAAAAGATTATGCCGCACAACTTTCGGTACATGTAAACCATTTAAACCGGGCCATTAAAGAAACTACAGGTAAAACTACTACAAACTACATCACAGAGCGTTTATTGACTGAAGCAAAGGCCCTGTTAAAACATACCGACTGGAACATATCTGAAATTGGTTACTGCCTGGGCTTTGAAGAACCGACACATTTTAACAACTTTTTCAAAAAATTGACCAACCACACCCCTACTTCTTATCGAATTGTTTGAATTTCGTAATCATACGTTTGATTGACGTAATAAATTGAAGCCGTTTACACTGTAATTTTGTGTTAAGAAAAACAATAAAATTATGGGCATGAAAAAAGTTTGGTTTATTACCGGAGCTTCAAAAGGCTTAGGATTAAGTTTGGTAAATCAATTGCTTAAAGCTGGCCAGTCTGTTGCGGCTACTTCAAGAAACATTGATGAACTTAAAAAAGCTGTAAATGCAGATACGGAAAAATTCCTTCCACTGGCTGTTAACCTGGCCGATGAAAAAAGTGTGGAGGAAGCTATAAAGGCCACCATTGCAAAATTCGAAAGGATTGATGTGGTGATCAATAATGCTGGTTATGGCATCGGGGGCAGCATTGAAGAATTGACTGATGCAGAAACACGCAATAGTTTTGATGTAAATGTTTTCGGAACGTTAAATGTGATCAGAAAAGCTTCACCTTATTTAAGGGCACAACACTCTGGACATATTATCAATATTGCATCAATTGCAGGTATTGCCGGCGCAACAGGCTGGGCTGTTTATGCTGCAGCGAAATCGGCAGTTATTGCCTTATCCGAAGTACTGGCCGAAGACCTTAAAGAATTTGGTGTAAAAGTAACTGTTGTTGCACCCGGCGCTTTCAGAACCAGTTTCTTAACTCCTGATTCATTGATTCTGGCAGCCAATCCTATCGCTGAATATGAAGAAGTAAGGACAATACATGCCAAGTATTTAAAAATGGATGGCCAACAGGTTGGAGATCCGGAAAAAGCAGCTGCTGCCATGATTTCTCTGGTCAGTATGCCTAATCCGCCATTACGTTTACTCTTGGGAAATGATGCTTTTCAGAGGGCAAACACTAAGATAGAGGCTTTAACAAAAGAGTTTAAAGACTGGAAAGCCATCACGATTTCGACAGATTTCGACAATTAATCAGGTGCCAATAGCGAATTAGTAAGCAAAGAATTGTCAGCCTGAGCTTGTTGAAGGACCTGCCACAAAATTGTCTAAGACATTTGGGTACTTCGTCAAGCTCAACGTGACAACTTTTAAATACAATCTCAATAACTCACATCATTCTAAAAAACAATATCATGGAAAATCAAAAAGTTTGGTTTGTAACAGGCGCGTCCAAAGGCCTGGGATTAACCCTTGTAAAAACACTATTAAACAAAGGCATTAACGTTGCCGCAACTTCAAGAAATTTAAACGATTTAATCAAAGCCGTAGGCGAACACGAAAACTTCTTACCATTAAGTGTTGATTTAATAAACGAAGACAGTGTAGAAGCCGCAGTGAGCCAAACCATTAGCAAATTTGGCCAGGTTAATGTAGTGGTAAACAATGCCGGTTATGGCATGCTCGGTGCTTTGGAAGAACTCAGCGACAAAGAATCACGGGAGAACTTTGATGTAAATGTTTTCGGTTCATTAAATGTGATCAGAAAAGTGCTTCCTCAATTAAGAAAACAAAAATCAGGTCACATTTTCAACATATCATCTATTGGTGGCTTTTCAGGCAATTTCCCGGGTTTTGGTATTTATTGTGCCACCAAATTTGCGGTAGTTGGCTTTACCGAATCGTTGGCTGCTGAAGTAAAATCAATGGGAATAAAGGCAACTGTTGTAGAACCAGGTTATTTCAGAACAGCGTTTCTAACCGAAGGATCATTAGCGGTACCAAATACACCTATTGATGCTTACAAAGAAGTACGCGAATCGCAGGCTACACACCAGAACGACATCAATAACCAACAGCCCGGCGATCCGGCCAAGGCAGTTGAAGTAATTATTGAAGCCGCAAAAAGTGAAAACCCGCCGCTTCATTTATTTCTGGGGCCTGATGCTTACCAGGTTGCTGATGCAAAAATTGCAGACGTACAAAGAGATATGGCAAACTGGAAATACCTGGCAACAGCCACTAATTTTGACGAGGTAAATGCTTAAAATTTGAAGCTGTCGTCGTCACCAAATCCAATTACTAAAATTGAATAATTAAGTGATGACAGTCCCCAAGTGGTCGTCATTTCGAGCGGAGTGCTACGAAGCCGGGAAATCTATCTAAAGAGATCTCTCTCCCGACTTAACGTCGGGACTGCGCTTCAGTCGAGATGACGATTATCTTCTAATTAAAATATCTCTTCCTGAGCCATTTCGCTAAATTCACCAGTGCAATCAAAGCAGGAACCTCTACCGGCAAATCTATTCCCCCAATTATTTGCCGATACCCTATTCTTTTAAATTTTTGTTTACAAAATCCTCCATGTAGGCTTTAACCAAGTCTCTCGTACTTCTGAATTGCGCCATAATTTCTGATTCAGTACCCGTCGCTTTAGCCGGATCCGGAAAGTTATGGTGTAGTTTTATAGCTTGAGTTGGAAAATATGGACAACTTTCTTTGGCATGATCGCATACGGTAATCACGTAATCAAAAGGAACATCAAAATATTCTTCGATATGATTTGATGTCTGGGCTGAAATATCGATTCCATCTTCAGCCATTATTTTAACTGCCCTGGGGTTAACGCCATGCACTTCGATACCCGCACTGTAGATTTTTGCTTTGTTTTGAGCGAAATATTTCAGATATCCTTCTGCAAGTTGACTACGGCAGCTGTTTCCGGTGCAGAGCACCAATACATTTTTCATTACTTTAAATTTAATTCTTAACAACACCCACTGCCCGGTGTGCAAGTATTTTGATTAACAGTCAGGTTTACTAACTCAATTTTTCTTTTTTCAGGCTGAGCAGGTACACAGCATTCTTCACCAGTAGCAGTGGTACCACAACTTCCACCGCGGTTCATCGCCTTACATTGTGTAGCATCAGGTGTGAGGTTTATAATCAGATTGTCGCCGTCAATTTTAAATTCACCGGGGTACATTTGTCTGGTATCAAATTCTGAATTACCGAATTCAATTTTTACAACACCTTTGGGGTTTAAAGCCAGTTTACTTTCTACCAGGTCGATGATCGACAACGCTTTTTTAACCTGCATTGCTCTGCCCTCTTCTTCTTCTGTTGGCTCCCATAACTGCACAACAATTTCTGTCCATGCGTTCACCACACCGCCACAATCCACGGAGGTAATTGATGCCTGTTTAATTTCAGTAATGTGGTAATTGGCATTTACCCACTTATCAGTAGCATATTGGAACTGCAACAGCAATTCAGGATGTTGCAGAAGTTTAGCTTTAAAGTTGCTCCATTCAATTGAGGAAATATTAATCATAATATTGCAATTTAACGATTGATTTATATAAAAATTTTTAACAGCAATTTTGCTCGCCTTTATACGATAAGAAGAAATTACCCAGCTGATTTTGAAGCAATTTCCATGTTTTAGGTTCAATACAATAACAAACGCTCACTCCTTCAATAGTCCCTTGTATAATACCGGCGTTTTTAAGCTCTTTTAAATGTTGAGAGATGGTTGCCTGCGCTAAACCCAGTTCATCAACCAGATCACCACAAATGCAGGTGTTTGATTTCAGAATACGCTGAAGAATGGCTATCCTGGCTGGATGGGCCAACGCTTTTAGCCAGACGGCCATTTGATTTTGCTGTTCGGTAAAGATTTCGGTTTTTGTAAGTCCCATAATTTATATCGCAATATTACGATAGATAAAGTAGATATCAAAATTTATATTTAAATCTGTCCAAAACGTTAAGAGCTCCTTCGATTCAACGTTTTACTTAATGTATAAATATTTGTATTTTGAATTAAATTTTAGGTCATGTGGAAATTTTATGCAATACTCTCTGCTTTGTTTGCCGCTGCAACAGCAATTTTAGCTAAAGTTGGACTAAAAGGTGTTAATGGAAATATTGCAACGGCTATCAGAACTATAGTTATTCTTTTTGTTGCCTGGGGCATTGTTTTAGCAACCGGAGAAATTTCCCAACTCAAAAATTTGAGTAAAAACAATCTGTTATTTCTGGGTTTATCGGGATTGGCAACAGGGTTATCGTGGATTTTCTACTTTAAAGCCCTCGAAACAGGAAATGTTTCTAAAGTAGCCCCGATTGATAAATTAAGCGTAGCCATCGCAATGGGCCTGGCCTTTTTAATCTTAAAAGAACCAATTGATGCTAAAACATTAATTGGTGGCGGTATGATTGTAGCCGGCAGTCTGGTAATTTTGCTTTAAAGAAATGGTGTGTATTTTAGCCATGAAACAAAAAAACTGATTGATGATAGTCTTATAAAGTGTACTGGCAACAAATTCGAAACAAAAGTCTTTCACTCTTTAGCACAATGGAATACCTCCTTATATACGCGATTAGATATCTATTTTTTTTACAAACACCTGAAAAACAGATAAATATACAAACTTCGCTACCATTGACAGAATCCAATAAAAGTATCGTCATCTCGACTGGAACGTCGTGTAATGGAGAGATCTATCCCGAGATAGATTTAGTTTCGCTGAGCCATCGGGTTCTCCACTCCGCTCGAAATGACGATAGTCGAGTAAACAAAACGTCGGCAAAATGGCCGACGTTTTTGTTGTACAGGATGAGAAGAAATTATTTCTTAGGCTTTGCGCTCATGTAAAAAGTAAGCTTTCCGCCGTTAGTGATATCTGCATGCTTGATTTTGTGATCGGTAATTTTTTTTCCATTCAATAAAACTTTTTCTACATATACATTTTTATCACTTTGTTTAACGGTTTCAATCGTGAAGGTTTTACCGTTTTCCAAGTTAATTACGCCGTGGTTTACCAGTGGGCTACCTAACGAGTATACATCAGAACCTGGTGCTACCGGGTAAAAACCCAATGAAGAAAACATATACCAGGCACTCATTTGTCCGCAATCATCATTTCCACCCAAACCATCAGCAGTAGGTTTATACTGCATGTTTAAGATATGCCGAACCTGGGCCTGTGTTTTCCATGGCTGGTCGGTCCAATTGTAAAGATATACAATATGGTGTGCGGGTTCGTTTCCATGTACGTAGCCACCAATAATGCCCTCACGGGTAATATCTTCTGTGTGCGCAAAAAACTCATCGGGTAAATGCATGGTGAACAAAGTATCTAAACGCAGGGCAAATTTCTTTTTACCGCCCATCATTTCAATCAGCGAGGAAGGATCTTGTGGTACGAAAAAACTGTAGTTCCAGCTATTTCCTTCAATAAAACCTTGTCCTTCGGTATCTTTTGGATCAAAGGACTTTTTAAAAGTACCATCAGCCAATTTCGGACGCATAAATCCCGAAGCACTATCATAGTTATTTTTCCAGTTGTTTGAACGTTTGATAAACTCATCGTAAACATCCATACGGTTTAATTTTTTCGCCAATTGCGCAATCGACCAGTCATCATAAGAATATTCCAGGTTATTGGAAACCGAAATTCCTGATTTTTCAGCAGGAATGTAACCTTTATCCATGTAATAGCCAATTCCTTCATAATCGCGATGTTTAGCTGTGGCAACGCAGGCATCGAGCGCTTTATTGGCATCACCGGTATAAGTGCCTTTAATAATGGCATCAGAGATTACCGAAACACTATGGTAGCCACTCATACACCAATTATCGTTGGCATAATGCGACCAGATCGGCAACATGTGCAAACTGCTCTGATCGTAATGTGCCAACATCGATTTCACCATATCGTTACTACGCGCAGGCTGTGTAATATTAAAAAATGGGTGTAAAGCACGATAAGTATCCCAAAGAGAGAATGTAGTGTAATTGGTAAAACCATCTGCTTTATGTATTCCCTGATCTAAACCTTTATATTCTCCGTTTACATCCGTATAAGTTGTTGGGTTGATATAGGCATGATATAAGGCAGTGTAAAAGTTTATTTTATTATCGTTAGAAGTGCTTACCTGAATTTTATTCAGTTCTTTATTCCATGTTTCCTGTGCCTGTGCTTTTACTTTTTCAAAATCCCAGCCCGAAATTTCTGTCCGCATATTCTGCAGGGCGTTTTCCTGACTAACCGGCGATAAAGCAAATTTAATTTTGATCTTCTCTCCTTCCTGCGTATCAAAATCGAAAAACATTTTTATCTTTTTGCCTGCAATTTCTGGGAAGTTCTGTTCCTGGTTAAATTTACCCCAAAATCCCCTGTATGCCTGTTTAGGGTCATAACTTTTACGTCCGTAGCTTTTAAAAGGTTTAGAAAAACTCATCGCAAAATATACGGTTCGTGTTCTGGCCCATCCATTGGTTTGGCGGTAACCGGTAACCAGGGTATCGTTTACCACCCGAACGTAAGTCCACACGGTTTTATCTTCGTAGTTGTATATACCTGCCATTAAATCGAGAATAATATGCGATTGGTCAGATTTAGGAAAAGTATATTGGTGCATACCTACTCGTGTGGTTGAGGTCAATTCTGCCGTGATGTTATCATCATCGAGCTTTACCTTATAGTAACCTGCCTCAGCAACTTCATTGACATGCGAGTAGGCAGAACGGTAACCGCCCTTAGGATTTGAAACTACTCCGGGATTTAACTGTAACTTCCCCTGTGTAGGCATAATGAGAAAATCGCCAAGATCAGAATGACCGGTACCGCTAAAATGAGTATGGCTAAAACCCGTAATGGTTTTATCCTCGTACTTATATCCTGCACAATATTTATATACATCGCCATTGTATTTGCCGTTTACCTCGTAAGATAAAGTATCTGTTTCGGGGCTTAACTGCACTGCACCAAAGGGAACCGTTGCACCGGGATAGGTATGCCCCATTTTTGAGGTACCGATAATGGGCTTCACATACTGCACCAGGTTCTGTTGTGCAGATGCCACCATCGGTGAAAGCAGGAAACAATGCAAAATAATCTTTTTGATCATATCGTTTTAAAATCAGCTTGTTTGGTTGAAAATTCGAAGGTATAAATTTATCTTCAAATATGCATAAATCACAACACTAAAACGTTTAAGTAAAATAAAAAATACAATTAACAAGCTTGAAGATACTATTTATTGTGATGCAAACCTCGCAGGTTTTCAAAACCTGCGAGGTTTATGCGTCTTACCTCCACGGGCTTCGTTAAATAAACCTGATAGAACGTAAAGCCCACAGGTGAGGTACGAACCGAGGACTTGAAGAGAAAGCAGGGCTAGCGGCAGCCATTAACACTGAACTGCTCATTTTCAAAATATATGGACCATCTAAGCCACCTGAATACAACTAAGAGATAAAGGCTAGCCATTTAGCAACTGCTTTTTACAAGTAACTGACTTCCTTTAAATAATTTCAGCTAAATAAACCTTATTTTTGCATCCTTATATTTTTTAAGATGAGTAAACACGGTAGAATTCTGGTTGCCATGAGTGGCGGGGTTGATAGTTCGGTAGCAGCGGTAATGTTGCATGAGCAGGGTTATGAGGTTATTGGATTAACCATGAAGACCTGGGATTATGCCAGTTCTGGCGGTAGCAGCAAGGAAACCGGGTGTTGCTCGTTAGATAGCATTAACGATGCACGTACACTTGCGGTAAACTATGGTTTTCCGCATTATATCTTGGACATACGCGATGAATTTGGCGATTATGTAATCGATAATTTTGTTGATGAATATCTTGCCGGAAGAACCCCTAACCCATGTGTATTGTGCAATACCCATATTAAATGGGAGGCACTTTTGAAACGTGCCAATAAACTCGACTGCGAATTTATAGCTACAGGACATTATGCCAATATCCGTAAGCAAGATAGCGGGCGTTATGTAATTTCGAAGGGAAAAGACGAAAATAAAGATCAATCTTATGTATTGTGGGGTGTTTCTCAGGAAAATCTCTCCCGCACCAAATTCCCGTTGGGCAGTTTTGCCAAATCTGAAATCAGACAGATGGCTTTGGATATGGGACAGGAAGAACTGGCAAAAAAATCAGAAAGTTATGAAATCTGTTTCGTACCTGATAACGATTACAGGGCGTTCTTAAAACATAAAGTGGAAGATCTGGAAGACAGGGTTGCCGGCGGAAATTTCATTTTAAGTAATGGAATGGTTGTCGGACAACACAAAGGTTATCCTTTTTACACCATAGGGCAACGTAAAGGCCTTGGGGTAGCATTTGGCGAGCCAATGTTTGTAACCCAAATTCTTCCCGAAAGCAATACGGTAGTTTTAGGCAGGGCTGAAGAACTGGAACGTAAAGAAGCGATGGTTCGAAATATAAACCTGATTAAATATGCCAGCATCGAAGAGCCGATGAGTGATGTAATTACCAAAATACGCTATAAAGATGCAGGAATGCTAAGTACCATTGTGCAGGAGAAAGATAAAATGCGCGTGGTATTTGATCATAATGTTTCAGCAATTGCTCCCGGCCAATCGGCTGTATTTTATGAAGGCAATGATTTGCTGGGTGGAGGCTTTTTAGTATAATTGGATTGTCATTTCGAGAGAAGTGGAATGTAATAGAGAACTACTTAGCTAATCTAATCACTATAAATCTCTCTCCCGGCTTAACGTCGGGACTACGCTTCAGTCGAGATGACGAATGCCCTACTACTCCCCCCTTTTAAAAACATTAATTGCAGCGGTTTTCCATTCTATATAACCCAAATTGCCACAAACCTGCGCTACAAAATCCTCTACTTCTTCAGGAACATCATTAACCACACGCCACCTGATTTTATATTTCGGATTATAACTTATATAAACCACTAAATCATCACTACGCTGCCCAATTGCATGTAAATGCTGTAAATGGATATCCTGTAAATCTGCAGCAGCAATCCTCAACCTTTCATTCATGATCTTGCCTAATGAAAGATCTGGTTTAAAATCTGTTTCGAATATGGCTAAAACGGTAACGGTCATAAAAAATAAATATATCAGCAAGCAAACCGAGCTAGAAAAACTGTGAAAAAATCTTCCATCAATACAAGGAATAATCTTTCCGATATTTCCAGTAATCTATCTCACTAAAGCAAATCTATACTAAAAAAATTAGTATTAAAATTTATTTTTATATTTTTTTTAGTTAAGGCAAAAATTATAGAAATGCATGACATAGACCGCTTTCAGGTTAATAACCCTGATATTGTGAATAAATATCTTAAACAACTGACTGCTAGACCAGTTATACACATATAAATAATGAAGCTTATGAAAAAGTGTATTTATGTGGTAGAAGACAATCCCAGTATCAGGGAAATCATCGAATTTTTATTAATCGAGGAGCTTTACGAGGTAAAGACCTGTTCAACCATTAGCGAGTTCTGGTTTCAAATGAGTAAACACCTGCCAGATATGGTGATTCTCGACATTATGTTGCCTGATGGCAGCGGACTGGATATCTGCAATAGACTAAAGCAAAATATTAAAACATATGATATTCCAGTGATGATGATGTCGGCCAATAACCATTTAAACGCCGTTAAGGCAAAATGTGAAGCTGAAGATTTCATCAATAAACCTTTCGATCTGAACGATTTTGCCAGCAGGATTGAAAAGTACCTGGCAGCTTAGTTTAGACAAATCATTAGGCATAGTCTTGTGTTACTAAAGGATAGCATAATCCTTTGGTACAGCTGCCTGTTTTTTCAGAACTAAAACTATTTACTGGATTTACCTGCCAAAGCATTCACATGCTTTAAATGCTTTTTGAGTATGGGCAAATATTTTACTGCATACGCTTTAACGTCAACATCAGAAGATTGAGAAGCTTTTTCAAACAGATCAACAGCTTTTTGATGATCTAAAACCATCATTTCTACATAAGCTTTATCAAATGAACTTCCACTTAGTTTTTTTAACTGATCAATTGCCTGCGTTACTTCAGTTTCTGTTGCATCATTAATCATTTTTTTTGCCAGGCCAGTATTACCTGCTTCACCCCCGGCACTCCTGGTACGGGAAGTATCTTTCATGTTTTCGGGTGATGAATCAACCCTGCCGTCTGGCCTTTGTCCACCCTCCGGAGTACTCATGGGCAGCGCTACTTTTTTAAGTTTTGCCAATACCCTTAATTCTTCATTTGCTTTATTATGGTCATCAACCATCATCTGGCCAAATGCTTTAATTTTTTCATCTGTTGCTTTATCTGCAGCAAGTTTTCCTGTTAAAACCTCTTTCATTCCTGCAATTGCCGCTTGTTGCAAAAACTGGGCAGTACTTAAGGTATCTTGCTGGTGAGTATAATTTGTTAATGTTGAATAATGCCAATCGGCTTTTGCAACCGCATTAAATGAAGTAGCTGAAATAATCATTCCCACTACTGCTATCTCTCTGGTTTTAAAATGTTTTTTCATAATGATTAATTAAGGTATAACGTATTGATAGAACCCTACTTACATTTAAAAAGTTTAGACAAACCTTATTTAAACGTATAACACCAGGGATTAAAATTTCAGATTTCGACTAAACTTAATCCAATTTTATCCTGTTCTATTATAAAAAACATGTACCATGGAAAATCAAGAAAACAATCAGCCTGAAGAAGAAATTCAAAATATTGAACAATTTCAGATCAACCGTTCGCAGGGAAATGCGGCCGAGGGGCATGCAACACCTGAGCCTGATAGCGAAAATGACTATACAGAAGAGGAGATACCGTTTGCCGATGGCGAAGGAACACAATTAAATGAAGAAATCGAGCATGCTGAAAACGGAGAAAATGATGATGAACAGGAGGAAACAGATGACTACAATGAATCTGACATAGAAGAATTGAACAAAGACCCCAATGCTTATGATGAGGATGATGGCGAAATGCTATAAACATTTATCATGTTATAAAAAATGCCAGGTTCACAATTGTCTGGCATTTTTTTAGACACCCTATCTTACAAAATCTCTGTAAAACGGGGAGTTGCCCTAATATCATTCCCTATCTTCAGGGAAATTAACCATTTACCACTTCTCCGCCATTAACATGTATGACCTGTCCGGTGATAAATGAAGCATCGTCAGAAGCGAGGAATACATAAGATGGCCCAAGTTCTGAAGGTTGCCCTGCCCTTTCCATTGCCGTTTCAGCCCCAAAAGATTTAATCTTTTCTTCATCAAATGTCGATACAATAAGCGGCGTCCATACAGGCCCGGGCGCTACAGCATTTACACGTATACCTTTTTTGGCCAGGTTTGTGGCCAAAGAACGCGTAAAAGAAGTGATCGCTCCTTTGGTTGACGAATAATCGATCAGGTTTGGCGAAGAACGGTAAGCCGTTACAGAAGTGGTATTGATAATGGTGTCGCCTTTTTGAAAATATTCCAATACCTCGTGTGCAAAATAGAAATAGCCAAATATGTTTGTACGGAAAGTATCTTCCAATTGTTTATCGTCGATCTTTTTGGGATCTGTTTTAGGAATCTGCATCCCGGCATTATTCACCAGAATATTAATCTTCCCAAATTTTTCAACTGTCGTTTCTACTGCCTTTTTGCAAAATGCGGGCTCTTTAACATCTCCTTTAATCAATAAACACTTTTTGCCTTCAGTTTCGACCATTTTCTGTGTTTCTTTTGCATCTATATCTTCATCCAGGTAAACAATGGCTACATCGGCACCCTCCCTGGCAAAATGTACGGCAACCGAGCGGCCAATTCCACTATCTCCACCGGTAATCAGCGCAATCTTACCATTCAGTTTACCTGCTCCCTTATAAGTTGCTTTAATTACTTCCGGTCTCGGATCGATCTTAGCCTCTATCCCTGGCTGTTTGTTTTGTTTGGCAGGTGTTTTTTGAGTTTTCATCGCTTCTTTGTCTAATTAAGTTCTACTACTGAAAATTAAAACAAGAATAACTTCCTCAAAGTTTTAAGAACCCCAACCCTGCCCATTGGCAATTAAACCAATTTAACTTAATATTTTGCTCATATTCCACCATTTTGAAAGGATATACCTCAGTAAATTAGCCATTTAAATACTAACCAAAAGAAACCAGAAACCGCAAATGAGAAAAACAATTTTATCAGCGTTGTTATTATTAGGCTTAACTTTACCTGGCCTTGCCCAAAAACGATTAGGCAACGAAACAGCTGCCCAAAAAACCGAAAGAATGCAATGGTGGACCGATGCCCGATTCGGCATGTTTATCCACTGGGGCTTATATGCACTGCCGGCCCGCCACGAATGGGTTAAAAGCAATGAACGCATTACTGACGCAAACTACCAGAAATACTTCGATCAGTTTAATCCTGATTTATTTGATGCTAAAAAATGGGCGAAAGAAGCAAAAGCAGCAGGGATGAAATATGCCGTACTGACCACCAAACATCACGAAGGCTTTAATTTATTTGACAGCAAATACACCAATTATAAAGCAACCAATACACAGGCCAAAAGAGACCTGGTAAAAGAATTTGTTGATGCTTTTCGTGCAGAGGGTATCAAAGTAGGTTTTTATTATTCGCTTATTGATTGGCACCATCCTGATTTTACGGTTGACAGGTATCATCCACAAAGACCCAATAATGATAACGAAGCTGAATATGCAGCATTGAACAAAAACAGAGACATGGCCAAATATCGCAAATACCTGTACGATCAGGTTACGGAACTGTTAACCAAATATGGAAAAATCGACATTCTTTGGGCCGACTTTTCATACCCTGGCAAACATGGTAAAGGCCGTGATGATTGGGGTTCGGTAGCGCTGCTTAAGCAGATCAGAAAGCTGCAGCCACAAATTATTGTAGATAACCGACTGGATCTTAATGATTACGAAGATGGTACAGATTTCGAAACACCTGAGCAGGTTAGTACAAAAGAACTGGAAAAATACCGCGGAAAAGTCTGGGAAACCTGCCAAACCTTTTCAGGATCGTGGGGATATCACCGCGATGAAAATACCTGGAAGAGCAATAGAAAATTATTGGATCTGCTCATTACTTCGGTGGCCAATGGAGGTAACCTATTGCTAAACGTTGGTCCTACTGCACGCGGCGAGTTTGATAACAGGGCAAATATTGCTTTAGATAGCCTAAGCCTTTGGATGCATGCCAATTCGAAATCTATTTACCATTGTACTTTTGCCCCGGTAGAATTTAAAGCTGCTGAAGGAACAAAACTCACTTATAATAAAGATACCAAAAAATTATATGTACACCTGTTCGAATATCCGAATACCGGCTACATTACGCTCGATGGATATAAAAACGAGGTAAAATATGCACAGTTTTTACATGACAACTCTGAAATACAGATCGATACCGAAAAATCTACCGGAAATACACTTGTATTAAAACTACCTAAGAAGAAACCGGATTTCCAAATCCCAGTAATTGAATTGGCACTGAATTAATCTACCTATATTCATCAGCAAGTTGACTGTATAAGGCATTCCACTTGTATTTATCACGTTGAGCTCAGCACAAACTGAGTTTAACGTGATAAATTCGATGTAAGATTACAATTTGAGCTCCAAACGCTGACTAAACATATTGATGGCAATAAATGTTAACCTATTTATGAAGTTTATTACGCTGCCATTTTGCTTTTTCCTATGTTGTTTTAAATTATATGCCCAATATACAGATAGCACCAACTATCATGTTGTGCTTACTTCAACCGGATCCATTAACCACACCAATGAAGACCGTGCCTATTTATTAAACAATGCGCTTAATTTTGGCATGAAAAAGAAAAGTTTTGTCCTAAATTCCACTACCGCATGGCTTTATGGCAAACAGAACAGTGATTTAACCAACAACGATTTTTCTACCACATTAAACTTTAACCTATACAAAACCTTTCCGCATTTTTATTACTGGGGTTTGGTGAATTACAACACGAGTTATTCGCTAAAATTAAAAAACCAACTGCTCGCGGGCGGCGGCATTGCCTATAGCATACTAGACAAACCTAATGCCTATATTAACCTGAGCGATGGTGTATTATTTGATCAAAGCAGCCTGATTGTAGGCGATAGCTACCATACGTATCGAAACTCGTTAAGGCTACAGTATCATTTCGCCATAAAAGAGCTGATTACGATTGATGGAAATCATTTTTTGCAAAATGCTTTTGATAGAAAAGGTGATTATATTATCCGCTCTACCACTACCCTTGGATTAAAACTCCGTAAATGGATAAGCCTCACCACTGCATTGAATTATAATAAACTTAATATTACCCGTAGCGAAAACCTGAACCTCACGTATGGATTAACGCTCGACAAGTATTTTTAGAACGATCGGGAGCCATGGATTACAGTTGAGATGACGGCACTTTTTGCTAAGCTTTAGATGCCAATTAACCAATTAACCAGCTTAATCAGTTAGCCATTCGTCCATCATTAAGGAATTAAGAAAGTTAAGGTCTTAACGATCGCTATAAGCAACGTGCCTATCGGCCATCAACCAATAAACCTGGGTTTTGGCGTTTGGCATTAATTCACTAATTAAACAAATGACTAATGAACCATTGAACTAATTAACTATCTAAGCCGATAACAGTTCTTCCTGATTCAGATTAACATAAGCCCTGGCCTGTACTACGTTTCCAATAATAATAATTGCCGGGTAAGTTAAGCCAGCTTCTTCAGCAGATTGCTGTAAATTTTGCACTGAACATACCACTTGTTTTTGGTGAGGTAAGGTAGCATGTTGAATAATTGCGGCCGGCATATTGCCCAAACCGGCATCACAATAGGCTTTAGAAATTTCGCCAACTTTTTTCATACCCATATATATAACAACTGTAGCCGAACTTTTCATTGCACATTTTAAATCGTTGGTTAAACTCCCATCCTTTTTAGTTCCGGTAAGTATCCAAACACTTTCACTAATGCCGCGATGTGTTAATGGTACATCAATGAAACCTGCGCCCTGCATGCTACTAATGCCCGGAATATAATGACATTTGATCCCCCGGGCCTCTGCATAAATCAATTCTTCGAATCCTCTGCCAAAAATAAAAGGATCTCCACCCTTTAAACGCACTACTACCTGATAATTCTGGGCATATTCTACAATTAATTCATTTATTTTCTCCTGTGGCGTGTATTTTCCATAGGGTTGCTTACCAACATAGATCATCTTACAGGTTTTCGGAGCAATTTCGAGCAATTTTTCATTACTTAAATTGTCGTAAAGAATAATTTCTGCTCTTTTTAACACATTAAAAGCCTTAAAAGTGATCAATTCAGGATCTCCAGGGCCTCCACCTATTATAAAAAGCCCAAAATCAGTCGTTTTTTGTTCCATAATTTTAATGATTTTACTATTTAAACATAAAAGTGATGAAATTTTATTAAAAAACTAAATTTTTATGATAAAAATCATATAATAATAAATTTACTTTCAATAAAATTATATATTTGAATATCAAAAATCATAAAAATACATAGTTTGATATTTAAAAAACACAATAAGAGGCAAAAAAAAATATCAAAACATAATCTTGAATAAAAAATAAACAAAAAAAGCCAAAAATCACTAAACACCTTTAAGATTTATGAAAGAACCACAAATAATCGTAATAGGAAATGGAATGGTGGGGTATAAATTCTGTGAAAAACTTAGATCAAAAACTTCTTCTTTTAATTTAATTGTATTTGGAGAAGAACCCCGAAGAGCTTACGATCGCGTTCATTTAAGTGAATATTTCAATGGTAAAACAGCCGACGACCTCTCCCTTTCAACAGAAAATTGGTATGAGGAGCAAAATATTACGCTGTTTCTCAATAATCCAGTGACCAAAATAGACCGCGAACTTCAGAAAGTTTACACTGCCAATGGTTTAGGCTACAGCTACGATATCCTGGTTTTTGCGACAGGTTCCGGTGCATTTGTTCCTAACATCGCCGGGATTGAGAAAGAAGGCGTTTTTGTTTACCGTACCATAGAAGATCTGGATCTCATTAGTAGTTATGCAAAAAAAGCTAAAACGGCTTCAGTTATAGGAGGTGGTTTATTAGGACTGGAAGCCGCCAAAGCATTGATTGATCTGGGTATCGAAAAAACCAGCATTATTGAATTTGCGCCACGCTTAATGCCAAGGCAAATTGACGCTGCAGGTAGCGACATGCTTAAATCGAAGCTGGCAGATTTAGGTTTACAGATCTATTTAAATAAAAATACTACAAGTATTGAAGGTGACGACTGTATCACTGCACTAAAGTTTAGTGATGATACCGTTTTAGATGTTGATATGCTGGTCATTTCTGCCGGAATAAAACCACGCGATGAACTGGCGAAGGCCTGTGGCATTAAGGTTGGTGCACGTGGCGGAATTATAGTTGACGAAAAAATGCAGACCAGCGATCCGGCCGTATTTGCCATCGGCGAATGCGCCCTATATGATGGAATGATTTATGGCTTAATTGCTCCAGGCTACGAAATGGCCGAAGTGCTGGCCACAAACCTTTGCGAAGGTGACAAAACCTTCACAGGCTTTGATATGAGTACCAAACTTAAACTGATAGGCATTGATGTGGCCAGTTTTGGTGATAATTTTATTACCGAACCAGATTGCCGCACCATCATCTTCGAGAACAAACACAAAGGCATATACAAAAGAATAAATGTTAGTAATGACGGGCAATACCTTTTAGGAGGTATATTAATTGGAGATGCAACAGCATATAACCTGCTGTTGCAAACCTCTAATAACCGGATTGTATTATCAGAAAACCCTGAAGAGCTAATATTGGGTATACGTGGAGGAAGCGAACCGGCAGGTGCCGGAATTACAGGATTACCAGACAGTGCATTGATATGCAGTTGCGAAGGCGTTAGTAAAGGCGACATCTGCTCGGCCGTAGCTGATGGTTCTTGCGAAAATATCGACGACCTGAAAAAATGCACCAAAGCCGGTACAGGTTGTGGCGGTTGCATGCCGATGGTGAAAGACTTACTGAACCATACTCTAAAATCGCAAGGGAAATACATTAAAAATGTAATCTGCGAACATTTTAACTATAGCAGACAGGAACTTTACGATCTCATTCATATCCACGAATTAAAAAGCTATGATGCCGTATTAGATGCGTTAGGCAAAAATGATGGCTGCGAGGTATGTAAACCACTAGTATCATCACTCCTGGCTAGCCTTTGGAACGAAATGATCCTTAAAAAAGGAAATGATGTTGCTCAAGACAGCAACGACCGTTTTCTGGCCAACATTCAAAAAGGCGGCTCATACTCCGTGGTACCAAGGGTTCCGGGTGGCGAAATTACTCCCGACAAATTGATTGTAATTGGCGAAGTAGCTAAAAAATATAATCTCTACACCAAAATTACCGGGGGTCAGCGTATTGATATGTTTGGTGCACACCTAAACGACCTTCCTATTATTTGGGAGGAGTTAATTGCAGCAGGTTTTGAAAGCGGACATGCTTATGGAAAAGGCTTAAGGACTGTTAAAAGTTGCGTAGGTAGCACCTGGTGCAGGTTTGGCCTGCATGACAGCGTGAGTTTTGCCATCAGAATTGAAGAAAGATACAGGGGCATACGCGCACCGCATAAGTTCAAATCGGCGGTAAGTGGCTGTATCAGGGAATGTGCAGAAGCCCAAAGTAAAGATTTTGGCATTATTGCCACAGAAAAAGGCTGGAATTTATATGTATGTGGCAATGGAGGCAGCAAACCTCAGCATGCTCTTTTGTTAGCAACAGACTTGGATAGTGAAACCTGCATCCGATACATCGATAGATTTTTGATGTTTTACATCCGCACCGCCGATCCGCTTACCCGAACCGCCACATGGCTGAACAAAATGGAAGGTGGAATAGATTACCTGCGGAATGTTATCATCAACGATAGTTTAGGGATGGCGGCACAATGGGAAAATGAAATTGAAAATTTAATCGCTTCGTATAAGTGCGAATGGAAGGAGGCCGTTGAAAACCCTGCAATCAGAAAAAGGTTCTCTCATTTTGTAAATGCACCGGAAGACAAAGATCCTACTATTGAATTTGTTGAGATGCGCGGGCAAAAAAGAACTGCCGAATGGAAAACAGTTTAATCAATAATCTTTACAAAACCTTAAAACCCAAGAATTATGAATGAAAAATCAAATTGGCTGGCAGCCTGTCGAGTCGAGGACGCCATTGAG
This sequence comes from Sphingobacteriaceae bacterium, assembly GCA_017745075.1. Taxonomy (GTDB): domain Bacteria; phylum Bacteroidota; class Bacteroidia; order Sphingobacteriales; family Sphingobacteriaceae; genus Pedobacter. The sequence goes on from JAGIAD010000028.1 coordinate 261,645, forward strand.
AACGGCGGCGTTTGTGTAAAACATGGTGAAGACCAGATTGCACTCTTTTATTTCACCAGAAGAAATGAGTGGTACGCCACACAAAATGAATGCCCACATAAGAAACAGATGGCATTAAGCCGCGGAATGATTGGCTCTGCTACCGATGAACCTAAGGTAGCCTGCCCTTTCCACAAAAAAACATTCTCATTGAGCACTGGCGAATGTTTAAGCGGCGACGAATGCGCCATAAAAACCTATCCTGTAAAGGTAGAAAACGGAACTGTTTACATTGGTACAACGCCAAAATCTTAACCTGACCCAGTAAGATTAGACTTTTCCTGATTAAAAAATTTAACTCCAAACCAAACCGACATGAAGATTTCTAATTATGTAGCCGCAACAGGCTGCCTTGCACTTACCTTGTTCTTTTTTTCAGCTAAATCGCAAACTAAAGCCGTTTTATTCGATGGTACTATCGTGGCCGGATACGTTGATCATGGTGCTTTTATAAACTGTACCGGCCCAAGTATCAAATTCAGTAAAAAACCTTATACCGTTTTATTGGGATTATTGCCCAGTTTAAGAATCAAAGAAGATAAAGTTGCGGCCGGAGCGCCAAAAAATGCAGCCCTTACCCCCAACCTTGGTTTTGGCCTGACTACAGCCTTTCGCCATGTAGCCTTACAAGTGCCTTTATATTACAACCCTAAAACTGCAGTTAAGAACGGCGAGTGGAACGTCGGCGTAGGTTTAGGCTATAAATTTTAAAAGAAACCATTTATTTATTTACGCTTAAACAGACCGTTATGACACTAAACTCTATTACTAAACCGCTAGATAAATTAAATATATTTTCGATCAAAGGTGTTCAGATGAAAACCTTTCACATTACCTGGCTAACTTTCTTCTTTTGTTTTTTTGCCTGGTTCGGCATGGCCCCCTTAATGAAAATTGCAAGAGAGCAGCTTCACCTCACTAAAGATCAGGTCGGCAATATTCAGATTGCTTCGGTATCAGCCACTATAATTGCCCGTTTACTCATTGGGCGGCTCATTGATAAATTTGGCCCTAAACTCATTTACACATGGCTCCTGGTACTGTGTGCTATTCCGGTCCTCTTAATCGGAACCAGCCATTCTTACGCTTCATTTTTACTTTTCCGACTAGCCATTGGCGTAATCGGCGCCTCATTTGTAATCACTCAATTTCATACCTCTGTTATGTTTGCACCTGAAATTAAAGGAACAGCAAATGCAACAGCGGGAGGTTTTGGAAACGCTGGCGGCGGTGCAGCCAATTTGTTTATGCCTTTAATTGCATCAGGTTTTACAGCCCTTGGCTTCTGCAGCACCGAAGATAGCTGGAGATATGCCATGATTTTTCCTGGTGTAATGCTCTTAATCTGTGCCTTTTTGTATCACCGTTATACATTGGATACTCCACAGGGAGATTTTAAAAACCTGAAGGATGAAAATGTAAAGAGCAGCAAAAACACTTTCTTACTTGCAGCAAAAGATTACCGCACCTGGATTTTAACCATTGCTTATGCCGCATGTTTTGGCGTAGAAATTACAGTAGACAATTTTGCACCAATATTTTTTACAGACTCTTTTGGTGCAACCATAGCTGTAGCCGGAATGGTTGCAGGCATTTTTGGCTGGATTAATATTTTTGCCAGACCACTGGGAGGCATTGTTGCTGATAAAATCGGCAAAACATGGGGATTTGATGGCAAAACCTTCCTACTGGCTTTATTGCTTTTGGTAGAAGGAATTGGCCTGATCTGGTTCGCAAAATCAGGCAATATCGGAATGGCTATTTTTATGATGTTCGTTTTCGGTCTAAGTCTAAAAATGGCCAACGGAGCCACATACAGCCTTGTCCCTTTCATTAACCCATTAGCAGTTGGTAGTGTAGCGGGTATTGTAGGAGCTGGTGGAAATATTGGTGCCATGCTTATCGCATTTATGTTTAAAGCCAAAGCTAACCATGCTACTAAAAATATGATCGAAAATGGGCATACCATCCAAAAAGACCTGATCGATTATACCAGTGCCTTTACCTTCCTCGGTTTTATTATTCTCGGCATTGGCGTTGCAATATTCATCTTCAGAACCATTACGGCGCAAAAAGCATCACCAGTAGAAGAACTGGTACTTACCCCTGGCAAATAATAACGCTAAAAATCAATCATAGAAACCGGTCATTTGAAAGAAGAAAAGAATATATCGTTAAATAATACAACATGCTGCTATTGTGGCGTAGGCTGTGGTATTGTGATAAATAAAGATATCCATGAGCGGATAACAGTTGAAGGAGACAAAAGCCACCCGGTAAATAAAGGCATGTTGTGCAGCAAAGGCATGAACCTTCATTACACGGCAAATGACAAAAGCGACAGGCTGCTTTATCCCGAAATGCGCTACAACAAAAACATGCCTCTTCAAAGGGTAAGTTGGGATACCGCACTGGAAAGAACAGCAGCCGTTTTCAAAGCGCTGATTAAAAAACACGGTCCGGATAGTGTTGCTTTTTATGCAAGCGGACAATGTTTAACCGAAGAGTATTATGTAGTAAACAAATTGATTAAAGGTTTTATCGGTAGCAATAATATTGATACCAACAGCCGCTTATGTATGAGCAGTGCGGTTGTTGGTTATAAAATGAGCTTAGGTGAAGATACCGTGCCCATTAGTTATGATGATATTGAAGTTACTGACTGTATTTTTGTTGCCGGTGCAAACCCGGCATGGTGCCACCCTATCTTATGGCGTCGTGTTGAAGCTGCGAAGCAGAAAAATCCAGGTCTCAGGATCATTGTAAGCGACCCGCGGAAAACACAGACCTGTTCATTGGCAGATGTTCATTTACAGCTTAATCCCGGTACCGATATCACCCTTCATCATGCTATTGGCAGATGTTTGATTGAAGAAGGAAAAATTGATGCTGATTTTATCATGAACAATACTAACGGGTACGAAAAATACCACTCAACTGTTTTCAAAACCTCCCTAGCCGAAGCAGCAGCTATTTGTGGCATCGAACAAAGTGATATCCGTTTGGCTGCATCTTATATCGGTAATGCAAAAGGTTTCATCAGCATGTGGACTATGGGCCTTAACCAAAGTGTGGTGGGAACCAACAAAAACCTTTCATTAATTAACCTGAATCTGATTACGGGGCAGATAGGTAAACCAGGAGGCGGCCCTTTTTCTCTTACCGGACAGCCGAATGCCATGGGTGGTCGCGAAGTTGGTGGTTTAAGTAATTTATTGCCTGCGCACCGCGTTTTAGCCAATGAAAGCCATCGAAATGAGGTTGAAAAATTCTGGCAGATCCCACTAGGCACCATCCAATCCAAACCAGGCTTAACCGCAACAGAGATGTTTGATGAGCTCAATACCGGAAAGCTTAAAGCGATATGGATTTTATGTACTAACCCATTAATCAGCCTGCCCGATGTCCGTGTAGCCGAAGCAGGATTAAAAAAAGCTAAATTTGTAGTTGTTCAGGATATCAGCAATAAAGTAGAAACCTTAAAATATGCTGATGTGGTTTTGCCTGCAGCTGCCTGGGTTGAAAAAGAAGGCACCATGACTAACGCAGGGCGTTATATCTCCTACCTTAACAAGGTAACAGAAGCACCGGGAGAAGCGCTGCCAGATTCGGAAATTATCTGCAGGTTTGCAAAAAAAATGGGTTATCATGGTTTCGACTTTAAAAATGCAAGCGAAATATACGATGAACATGCGGCGCTTACTGAAGGAACCAACATTGATATCAGCGGTCTTAACTATCAGATTTTAAAAGAGAAAAGAGCCGTTCAATGGCCATATCCTAAGGGAGAAAATGCATTAGGAACGGCCAGGTTATTCACCGATCACCAGTTTTACACCCCGGATAAAAAAGCCAATATCCTTTCATTTGATGATCAGAATCAATCAGAAGCTTTAACACCCGAATATCCACTGATTTTAACCACGGGGAGAATCAGGGATCAGTGGCATACACGGAGCAAAACGGGCAAAGTAAATAGATTGAACCAGCACATTAGCGAATCTTTTTTAGAAATCAACCCAATTGATGCCGAAGCCCGGAACATCAAAGACAATGATATTGTCGAAATTTCCAGTTTACGGGGAAATGTTCGTGTGAAAGCAAAATTTTCGGGAGATATTAAACCAGGGGTAGTTTTTATGCCCATGCACTGGGGAAAAATCTTAAAAAGCGATCTAAATAGGGTGAATAACCTCACCAATAACCTTGTTGATCCACAGAGTAAAGAACCAGATTTTAAGTTCAGCACGGTACAGGTAAAACGCTATCAAAAAGTTAAGCAAAAGATCATTGTAATTGGTGCAGGAGCTGGGGCTTGCGGTTTTGTTAAGAGCTACAGGGCATTAAATACTGAAGATGATATCGAAATTTTCAGCAAAGAGAACTTTCCCTTTTACAACCGCGTGCTTCTCCCCGATTATATAATTGGTACACTGCCCTGGCATAATCTCATTAAAATGAGCGATAGCGAGGAAACCGATTATAGAATTAAACTGCACCGTGGGTTAGGTATTGAAAAAATTAACAAAGAAGATAAAACAGTTACCGATAGCAAAGGAGAAACCCACCATTACGACATCCTGCTCCTGGCTACCGGAAGCAGGGCTTTTGTGCTTAAAGATATCCCGAAATTAAACGGCATATTTACCATGCGCAGCCGCAATGATGCCGATAGTTTTAAAAAACATGTTGATACCACTAACGGAAAAGTAGTGATTGTTGGTGGTGGTTTGTTGGGAATCGAACTGGCTACCTCTTTGGCCGAAACAGGATCAAAAGTAACGATTATCCAACGGATATCAAGATTAATGGGGCGCCAGTTGGATGCATTAGGCAGTCAATTATTACATGAAGAACTAACCAGCAAAGGCATTGAGATTTTTTACAATGATGAAGTAGACCGCATAATCGGCGAAAAAAGCATTTCGGGCATCCGTTTAAAAAGCGGTTTATTGATCGATTGTGAATCTTTGGTAATCGCCATAGGTACAGTCCCTAACACCGAACTGATTAAAGAAGCAGGAATTGAATGTAAACGCGGCGTAGTGGTTGATGAATACCTAAGAACCAATGAAAGAGATATTTACGCCATTGGTGAAATTGCAGAATTTAAAGGTCAACTGTATGGCATCACTGCAGCAGCAGAGCAACAGGCAGAAATTGTAGCACGGTTTCTCTGTGGAGATATTGCAAAATTCTATCAGGGAAGTTTATTGATGAACATCCTGAAAATGCACAGCCTGGAACTCTGTTCCCTTGGCCTTGCTGAAATACCAAACAATGATCCTACCTACGAAGAAATTGTCTTTATCGATAAAGCCAAACGTTACTACAAAAAATGTATAGTACACAACGATAAATTGGTTGGAGCAATATTAATTGGCGATAAAAGTGAATTTTTGGAATTCAGGAACCTGATTGAAAACAAAATGGAACTGAGCGAAAAGCGGCTTCAATTGTTAAGAAGTGGCAAAACAACCGAACCTATTATTGGCAAAACCGTATGCAGCTGTAATAATGTTGGCGAAGGTAACCTGATCAATAAAATTAAAGATGGCTGCAAAGATCATTTGCAGCTTTGCCAGTTAACTGGCGCCGGAATGGGTTGCGGTAGTTGCAGACCAGAAGTAAAAGCCATTTTAGATTCATTTGTAAATGTATTAAAAATGGAACCAAAGCCTGCAGTGGCAGTCACGTAACAAATTATACAAACCATTAAACCATGTATCAAACCATTATCATTAACTTTCCAGGCGGAATCATATCACCCGGCAACCTTTATAACATCCTGGTTGCCGCCTCAAAAGCAAGGATACAGTATGTGCGCTTTGGCCTGCGCCAGCAGTTATTGCTTGATACAACAAGCTACAATATTGCCATATTTACTGGCGAATTGGATAAACTTGGGATAGATTATGAAGTAGACACCAATAATTTCCCGAACATTATCAGCTCTTATCCTGCTGAAGAGATTTTTATCCATAAAACCTGGCTTACCGAGGGTGTTTATAAAGATATTTTAGATGATATTGATTTTAAACCTTCTCTTAAGGTTAATATCTGCGATAGCGACCAAAGTTTTACTCCCATGTTAACAGGTAATATTAACTGGATTGCCTCTTCACAATCAGAACATTACTGGCATTTGATTATCCGCTTTCCTAAAACCAACGTAACCTACGAGTGGGATCAGCTCTGTTACACTAACCATATTGCTCAGGTAACCAAAGTGATAGAAGCTATCATCAAAAACAACCCCATGCGCTTTGCAGATAATGCTTTAGCTAATGGAGAGGAACTTTTTGCACAATTTGATCGACAAAACTTCATTCTTAAACCTGCAGAAAATACAGTTGCCCTATCTTCATTTAACCTCCCTTACTACGAAGGCTTAAACCGTTACAACAATAAATATTGGCTGGGCATTTACAGGCGCGATGAGCTTTTCAGCATTGCCTTTTTAAAGAAACTGTGTCAACTTTGTTTAGATACCAAGCTTGGTCAGTTGTGCTGTACTCCCTGGAAAACCATAATTATAAAAGGCATTGACGAAAAAGATAAAAACCTTTGGAACAGTTTGCTCGAAGAATTTGAAATCAATATGCGGCACGCAGCCAACGAGCTGAATTTTCAGATAGAAGATAACTGCAACGAAGGTTTAGCCTTAAAAAACTTTCTGGTTAAACATTTAAGCATTGATGATACCCGAACATTTGGGATTTGTTTTGGCATTAAAACCCGAAGAAAAAGTGAAGTGTTTAGCAGTATTCTGATCCAAAAACGCCACCTCATTAGTTTTTTTGGTATAAAACTATTCCCCGTTTATGATATCCTTTGTGCAAAAGATTTTAATCCTAACGAACGTACCGGCGAAATTTTTAGCAGAAATAATCCTGTTTTCTTATTACCTGAGCAAGTACGGCGTTCGATATTTAAATTTCACAAATACCGTTTAAGTGCGATTAAAACAGGTAGGCAAAAACAAGTCTTTACAACTGAAGAAACGATAAAAAATGATAGTGAGTTTTTATACCAATGTAACAATTGTTTAACGGTATACAATGAACGTATTGGCGAAATTGAAAACAACATTAACCCTGGTACACAATTTAAAGACCTGCCAGAAAGTTATTGTTGTGCGCTTTGTGAAGGAGAGAAAGACAATTTCACTAAGATTGATCAGGCGATATTGCAGGTTTTATAAATTAATAGGGGTTGTCATGCTGAATAGTTCAGCATCCTTCTTGCAAAATAGCCCCTGAAATCAATTACCTTCGGTGAGCTCGCTTAAGGCTCGGTTTACTTTGTAGCTTTCCGCTTCGCTACAGGTCAGGGCGACGTTACGTTATTTACCTCCTCTTGTGAGTTAAAATTCTCAAAACACCGATAATCCTGTTTCTCCACAATAATTTCACTAACCTTTAAATGGCTTAAAACGTATTTCATGCTGTGTTTGATCAAACCATTGGCGTGAAGCAATTGCACAATCTTTCTCAAACCTTTGGCTTTATAAATGCCGCATAAAGGTTCTTGCTGGCCATCTTTACTGAAAATATAAGCATCAAAATTGTCAGCTGTTTTAAACCGATCCATAAGTTTTTCCAGTAACCTGATTTCCATCAGGAGCATATCGCAGGCCAGTAAAAACAAATTTTCTTCCGGGTTTAAAAGGTGAGCAGAAAGTACACCCAATAAAGGACCATTTATATCAAGCAAAGCATCGTCAACGATTAAGTGCGCATTTTCGAAATAACCAGCATAGGCTCCTTGTTGCAACGGATTAACCGAAAACTTTACAGGAAGATTTAGTGAGGCCAGTTTGTCGACCGCTATTTGTGCCCAAAGCTTATTTTGATGTTTGAGCAGGCCTTTGTCGCTCCCCATGCGTAAACTCTGTCCACCACATAAAACGATTCCCAACATATAATATTAAAATTTAAAATGTGCTTATCAATAACAAATCCTATGGAAGGATCGTCATTGCGAGGAGAAACGACGAAGCAATCTTTTCATACTAGTGTCGTGTTAATAGTAAAATGACAGTTCTATTTTCCCGCTGATCTCGGTGATAATCGCTGAACATATAAATCAGCGTATTCCGCGTAATCAGCGGGAGTATAAAATAACAATCCATACTTAACTTAGCATTAGTGATTCTTGCCATAAAGATTGCTTCGTCGGCTGAAAAGCCTTCTCGCAATGACGATAATCTGAGGAGATTTAATCTTTTAAATTCTCCTGTCATTTATATTTTATACAATAAACTATCCATAATGGATTATTTACTACTCAAATCGATTAATCCGGTTTCATCTAAAATGCCGATCTGCTTTCCTTTCACTACTACTAATTTTTCAGCTAACAGCTCATTCATGGTCCTGAAAACGGTTTCGTAAGTAGCACCGGTAAAGGCAGCCAGATCCTGACGGCTCAATGCCAGATTTAAAAAACCTTCTGCATCTAAGCCAAATTGGTCTTTCAACCCTAAAATAGCCACTGCAAGCCTCCCCTTAACCGACATCAAAGCCAAATTACGCATTTTCCTTTCTGAAGCATGCAGCTCATCAGCATAAAACATCAACAGGCCATAAGCAAAATCCTGGTTTACTTTTATAGTGCTTTTAAAAAAATCGATGTCTACAAAACAAAGTTTAGTGGTTTCTAAAGCCGTTGCAGAAATTGGGTATGTAGAAATACTGCTGTTAATTCCCCTATGCCCAATTATTGCTCCATCGCTTGCAAAACGTAAAATCAGTTCTTTATCACCCCATTGTTTATGCACTTTCACATTACCTGAAGTTACAAAATAAACACCACTAACAGGATCGCCTTCTTTAATGATCACCTCTCCCTTTTTTGCAATAAAATTCCGCTTATGGCTCTCGATAGCAGGATACCATTCTTTTAATGTAAGCTGACACATAAAACATGATTTAAGATCGCAGCTACTATTTTTCTTCATAATTTATAAGGGATGTTGGGTAAAAATAACAAATGATTACAAATTTTATCTAATTACACGAAGAATCGGTGTTTCTTCACTATTGTTGAAAATTTTATAAGAATAAAACTCGTTGAATTAGAACACATAGCATTTTTTATGTGCAGGCTTGAGCTAAAGAAGTTTAAAGATATCCCACCAAATCATAATTTTGTGTCATGGCAAATACTAACGTTAGAAAATCAATCCAGAATAAGATCGAATCAATAAGTAAGGAAATTGAAACCTTACAAGGAGAACTTAAAAGATGGGAAAAAATAGCAACCGATTATGAAACGAATTCGGAAAGTATTGATTTGATTTTATCGATACAGTTACCTGAAAAATCTGAGCCAAAGACAAAAAAGGTAAAATTGTAAAGCATAAAAAAAGAAAGAGGCTCTGTCACAAGGTGTAATTTCGCTTCAATTTGTCACGTTGAGCCAGTCGAAACGCCTTCAAGACAGTTAAAATAAGTCCTTTGGACAGGATGACAATTTTATACTGATGATACAGCCTCTTTCTTATGCCATCTTTACCTTAAATTTCTGGTGGCGTGTGCCAATCGATAAAAGTTTTCCTGCTTATCATTTTTAAATAAGGGTAATTTCCGTTTAATTGTTTACGCTGCTTTAATTCATATAGAAAATGACCACCTAAATCAACAATAATTTTAGCAGTGGCCGAATACCATACACTATGTGGCTGTTTCCAGCAAAAGGAATATAAGTTTGAGGTAAATTTAATTCCCTTAAGTTCGGGATGATAAAAATTGAGTATTTTAGGATTGGGTATCCCCTGTGCGATCTCTGTTTTCCTGACCATTGAAAGGTGATCTGAATGACAAAATTCATATTCATCTAACCTCGGATCGTCTACATCGGGCAAATGTTTCAATATTTTAAAGCCCTTAAATTTTTTTCCGTTTAATACCCATATCAAATTTGGATAAAAAGCCTCCCTGCTGTTCAGTTCAGCAAGTGTAATCGGCGAATTTTGAAACTCGATGGTGTAACCTGATGGCGTAAAAATGTCTGCCCGGTGAATACCGGTATTAGCTAAATCATTAAAAGCAACTTCTCTGAATGATGGAGGAAAAGCCAATTTCCAATCGCGGTGCCATGCGGTTTCTTTCCGGTAATATTCTTTTTGATGTGATAGAACACCTGGAACAATTTCAGCACGAAAAATATCTTTTCTTATTTCGCTATTATCCATTCTCTTAGCACACCATAAAAACAATTAATCAGGGAAGTGCAAATTTAAACTAATTTTTTTAGTACAACAAGGGGCCTGTTTGCGCATTTGATTTCCGCATTTTATTAACCACAGAGTACACAAAGTAAGGCGCAGAGCACACAGAGCCAGGTGCTTATTTTTTGAACCTTTATCTTCGGACCTCCGACATCAGACTTCGGACTTTAACTCCAAATCCATCTTACAGACTCCAAACTATTCACTAACTTTGCAGCATGACTACTGAAGAAATACAGCAACTGGAAGATTTTTTTACCCAAGCCGGAAAGCAACAGGTTCCAATTTATCTGAATCAGGCTACCGTGATTACTGATTATGCCCACTTTTTAGAGAGTCATTTTACTCCGTTAAAGCTTAATCCTGATGCAAAAGTGAATCTTCCACTTATCCATCGTTTAAAGCTCTTAAAGCTCCTGATCGAATCGAATGGTTGAGGAAACTTTGGAAAAGCCGTCAATTTATATTGATTTATAATTAAAATCAGTGCACTAGACTTACACGGTTTAGTTTCCAATTGGTACTATCGGAACATCCGATTCAGGTTTTTTAGTCAGGAATTAAAAACTTAACCTGCATTAGTTTTTAAAGTAAATATTTCCAACTATATTGAGCATAATTGGTTTATTTCTCTACATTGATCCATATTTATGACTAAAAATATATTTATTGCTTCGGCCGAACCCTATACTGGAAAATCAGTAATTGCTTTCGGTATGATCAATATGTTATTGGCAAAAACCCAAAAAGTAGGCTATTTTAAACCGATTATTGCCCAAGACGACCAGGATAAAAAAGATGAGCATGTAGAAGCCATGCTGGATTATTTTTCGCTGCCTGTTAACTACGAGGATGCTTTCGCCTTTACTCGTCAGGAAATACTGCACCAATCGGATGATAGTGGCACAATTATCAATACCATTATCAGCAAATATAAAAAACTCGAAGACAAGTATGATTTTACGGTAATTGAAGGAAGTGACTTTTTAGGCGAAGGCATGGCATTCGAGTTCGAATCTAATGCTTTGATGGCCAAAAACTTAGGTTCACCTGTTTTAATTGTAGTATCAGGAAAAAATAAAACAGCAAGTCAGCTTTTTAAATCAGCCATCAATATTTATCGCAACTTCCTGTTGCGCGATGTACAGGTGTTAGGTGTAGTGGCCAATATGGTAAATCCAGATGAGGCAGACCGTATTAAGCAAGCTTTAACCAATCAATTACCGGCCGAACTGCTTATCGCCGTCATCCCAACCGAAATAGGCTTACAAAGTCCGACAATGAAAGAAATTACATTGGCACTTGGTGGCGAGGTGTTATTCGGCGCCGAACTGATGGATAACCAGGTTGATAATTTTGTAACCGGCGCCATGATGTTACCTAACTTTTTAAGGCACATAAAAGATAACGTGCTTATTGTTACCCCTGGCGATCGTGGCGACATTATTATTGGTGCGCTTCAGGCCAATTTATCAGCCAGTTACCCAAAAATTGCAGGCATCGTTTTAACTGCAGGCAGCTTGCCGGATGAGCCGATTATTAAGCTGATTGAAGGTTTGCAGACCATTATCCCCATTATAGCTGTACAAAAAGGAACTTTTGAAACCACTACAACTATAGGAGGCATTCATTCGAGAATCACAATTCAGAACAAAAAGAAAATTGCGCTGGCCATAGAACTTTTTGAAAAGTATGTAGATATAAAAGCCCTCGACGATAAAATTATAACCTTTAGCTACCAGGGCATCACACCACACATGTTCCAATATCAGCTGGTTAAATGGGCCAAACGTGATAAAAAACACATTGTACTGCCTGAAGGAAATGATGAGCGCATTCTGAAAGCGGTTGAAAAACTGATTGCACAAGACATTGTAGACATTACGCTTTTAGGAGACCCAATCGAAATTACCAGTAGTGTAAAAAGACTTGGACTAAATTTAGATCTTAATGCGATAAGAATACACGACCCTAAACAATCCACACAATATAACGATTACGTAGAAACCCTGTATGAACTGCGTAAGGCTAAAAACGTGAATATGGAAATGGCCAGGGATATGATGACCGATGTTTCCTATTTTGGAACAATGATGGTTTACAAGGGTGATGCCGACGGAATGGTTTCGGGAGCAGTACATACCACTCAACATACCATCAGGCCTGCCTTACAATTTGTAAAAACCAAGCCTGGTGTATCGGTAGTTTCTTCTATTTTTTTCATGTGTCTGCCCGAACGTGTTGCCATATTCGGAGATTGTGCGGTTAACCCCAATCCTACTGCCCAGCAGTTAGCAGAAATTGCGATTTCTTCTGCTGAAAGCAGCGCCAAATTTGGCATTGAGCCTCGTATAGCCATGTTATCTTATTCTTCCGGCACATCAGGCGAAGGTGAAGATGTAGAACGTGTAAGAGAAGCTACTGCCATAGTTAAAGCCAGGCATCCGGAATTAAAAATTGAAGGGCCGATACAGTATGATGCTGCCGTAGATCCATTGGTGGGTAAACAAAAATTACCGGGATCGGAAGTAGCCGGAAGAGCAAGTGTACTGATCTTCCCCGATTTAAATACAGGAAACAATACCTATAAAGCCGTACAGCGCGAAACCGGTGCTCTAGCCATCGGCCCTATGTTACAGGGCTTGAACAAACCGATAAATGATTTGAGCCGGGGTTGTACAGTAGACGATATTTTTAATACCGTTGTTATTACAGCGATCCAATGTCAAGACCTTTAAATATGAACACTTTAGTCATCAATTCAGGAAGTAGTTCCTTAAAATACCAGCTTTTTAAAATGCCTGAAAAAGCGCCAGTTTGTAGTGGTTTGGTAGAGCGCATTGGCATTGAGGGCTCATTTATAAAACATACCGTTTATATCAGCGATAAAAAATACAGCATAGAAGAATCAGGTTTTATATCCAGTCATGGCGAGGCATTAAAACAGGTTTTGGCATTATTAACCCAGGGAGATTATGCAGTAATTGCAAGTCCAGATGATATTGTTGCTGTTGGTCACCGTGTAGTACATGGCGGTGAACATTTTTCCGGTCCGACAATTATAACAGACGAGGTAAAACATCAGATTAAAAGGTTGTTTTCACTTGCTCCATTGCATAATCCTGTTAATTATAAATGTATCGAAGTGGCCGAGCAAACTTTTGCAACTGCAAAACAAATTGCGGTATTCGATACGGCTTTTCATCAAACGATACCAGAACAGGCTTATCGTTATGCCATTCCGGAGTGGTACTATAAAGAATATGGCATTCGCGTATATGGATTTCATGGTACCAGCCATAAATATGTTAGTGAGCAGGCAATTAACTGGTTAAACAAAAAAGATTCCAAAATAATCAGCATTCACTTAGGAAACGGCTGCAGTATAACGGCTATTAAAAATGGCAGATCGATAGATACCAGTATGGGTTTTGGTCCATTGAGCGGATTAATGATGGGCACACGTTCTGGAGATATCGATCCATCGGTTATTTTCCATTTAATGGAGCATTCCGGATATACTTTAGAGCAACTGAGTACTTTGGTTAACAAACAATCGGGACTTTTGGGCGTGGGTGGTTCGAGTGATATGCGCGACATCAGAAAAATGGTAAATGAAGGTAATGCAGCTGCAGCTTTGGCCATTAAACTATATGCCTACAGGATCAGGAAATTTATCGGGGCCTATGCTGCTGTTCTGAACGGCATTGATGCCATTATATTTACGGCTGGTGTTGGCGAAAACGACAGCAATATGCGTGAGGCGGTATGTTCAGAACTCAGTTATTTGGGGATTGAATTGGATTTAACGCACAACACGACCTATAAAGGTGAACTAAAAGAGATTAACACATCAGATTCAAAAGTTAAAATATTGGTTATTCCAACTAATGAGGAATATGAAATTGCGCACCAGTGTTTCGGGCTTTTAACTTAACGATTACATTCAAATTTTGTGCTGGGTTTAATAATTAAAAAGTTACAAACCATATCTAAAAATCGACGTTACATATTGTAGACATTTTTAATTGACGAACATTAAACCACAATCTTATATGCAAACGCAAACGAAAGAAATCGAAAACCTTACCGTTTTTATCCAGGATGATACTTCTATTGAAGATAAAAGAGAAATCCTGCTGAATAGTTTATTGGATGACCTGAATAACGAAACTGAATCTTTTAATTAGAAGGCCGATTAGCGCATATAATTTGCGCTTCTTTACCATATAAGACATTTAAAGGGGCATATAAGTATAGATTTCATCATTTTTTCTTTCATCCTGAATTCATTTCAAGTTTTTTATACCAAGAAAAATGCTGAACTGGGTTCGGTATGACGATTACGATTAATCGAAAAAAGAAAAGGGCAAACAAATTAATGCTTACCCTTTTCAAATCTAAATTAACGCTCTCGCGACAAAAGTATAAATTCTTTTGAAACCTATATGTAACAAATTCAGTTACAATTAATGCATTATCTTAGCGGATTATCTGCTGTGCCCTCCTGAGGTTATCCGTAGTCTGCAAAATCTTATCTTTCAGTTTTTGATTGTATGCAGGATGGGATTTTAAGAAATCCAGTACAACTGCATTGGCCTCTTTGCTGTTATAACTCGAAAAGATAGCTGCCAGCCACGATTGCGGGAAGAATATATCGCCTGTTTTCTGTATTTCCACCAACAGGTCTAAACTCTCTTTCAGGTAGCGAACAGATGTTTTTTGCCTGATAGGGTGATGCAGATAAGATAAAGCCGTTGTTACCCATGCTTCTTTCTGACGGTTTTTCCGCTCTTTCAAACCATCAAAGAAATGATCTCTTTCTTTAACATCTAAAGATAGCGCGGGCATTAAATAAATAAGCCGGTTTTTACGGTCTTCATTTTTGGTTCGTGCCAACTGTTCTTTTAAAATGGCATTAGCTGTATCTGTTTTAAGTGCCAGCGTTAAAGCAAGCGCACTATAATCATCTTCTAACAATTTAATTCCATTTGGCGCAGTTTGGGTGAGCCAGATATCATACATACGTTTTCCGGCTCCGGCGCTCAGGTACACATTTTGATATGTGTTGAACAAAATTTTCTTATTATTTTGTGTTTGCTGTTGTTCCATTGCACTCCATATGGCTTTCTCCATACTTTCATGCCTGGCATTCCGTTCTTCAGCAGTAAGAAAAGTCCAGTAAATATTTGACAGGTAACCTGCAATGAGCCTGAGGTTCATCTCGTTCTTCTCCGCTTCCAGTCCCTTTAAAAATATGTCTAAAAGCTCTTCAGGTTTATTGCTTTTACCCGATAGCATATTTTCGTAGGCATTGATATAGGCTGCAGCCCGCTCTAAAGGTTCAGCAATATGATAAAGATTTACCATCATTTCCTTATCAACCGGGAAAAGACCATATCCTGCCCCATTGGCATTAAATAAAATATATTGAGGCTTTGGAAGCCCTTTTGCATCTATTAAATCTGTTTTAGCTTCCCCTGTATTTACAACTAAAAGCTTACTATACGTTGGGTAAACCAATTTAACCGTAAAAGACTGTGGCCATACACGTGGGCCTCCCACCTCACTGTTTTGGCTGATACTTAAACTGCTTATTTTATCCTTATCGTAATCAACATTATAAGTAAAAATCGGCCTTCCGGGTTCATTTACCCAAACCTTATTCCAGCTCAGAAGATCACTTTTGGTATATTTACTTAAAATGGTAATCAGGTCGTTCCAGGTGGCATTGCCATAACTATATTTTTTAAGATACTCTCTTATGCCCTGCTGAAAATTTTGCTTACCCATTAATAATTCCAATTGGCGCATCATAATTGGGGCTTTATGGTAAATTATATTTCCATACATCGATCCCGCTTCCTGTAAATTATCCAATTGCTGCCGAATGGGATTAGCCCCCAAAGTTCTATCTACCCCATACGCTGCCGGATAGTGATCTTGCAAAAATTTAAGGTCGAAAGTGTTTTTGCCCATTAATTTTTCGGTCACCTTATCGGCCATAAAATTGGCAAAAACCTCTTTCATCCAAACATCATTAAACCATTTCATGGTAACCAGATCGCCAAACCACATGTGCGCCGTTTCATGCGAAATGAGGTTGGAACGCGAAATGAACTGATCTTTAGTTGCACCCTGATCTAAAAACAATGATGATGCCTTGTATTGCACCTCACCAGGATGCTCCATACCACCAAACTGAAAATCAGGAATGCTTACAAAGCCTATTTTCTGAAAGGGGTATTTTATCGCAGTCCAATCTTCCAAAAAATCAATGGCATCGCGGTGTGCTACAAAAACAGAATCCAGACTGAACTTTATTTTAGCAGAATCGGTTTCACGGTGAAGAAATTCCATCTTGTTGTTTTTCATTTCCCGGTTTACCAAAGTGTATTTTCCGGCAGTGAAAGAGAACAAATAGGTGGGTAATTTATCTGAATTATTAAAATGATAGGTAATGGAACCACCCTGTACCAACGAATCTCTTTTAACTGCATTAGCCATTACCTTCCAATCTGTTGGAACAGTTAACGAAAGTAAAAAATTAGCTTTCAAATCTGGTTGATCAAAACAGGGAAATACTGTCCTGGCGTGATCGGGAACAAAAAGTGCATATAAAAAATCTTTATTTCTGTTCAGCGATTCGTTACCAGCAATAAATTCAATTTCGACGTGGTTATATCCTTTCTTTAAATACTCCTGTTTTATTAAAATATGTTCATCTCTAAAATCGACCGGGATGGCTTTTCCATTAACCGATAGCTGTTTGATGTGATCTGCACTTTGCTTAAAGTCTACTTGAAGGTAAATTAACTTATTCAGTTTAAAATCAATGCTTTCGGTTGATAAAATTGGTGCTGCTTGCGCTAAAGGTATCGTAAAATGAAGCTGATATTGAATATTACTTAAGGCCGCGCTCCTGGCGCTTGCCAATGCAAGAGAAACACCTGGCTCTACAGCTAATGTTTCCGTGTGTTGCTGTGCCAAACAAGCTATACTCAATAATTGAAAAAAACAAAGATATCTTGCTATTGTATTCATCTTGTACATGTTTATTCTCCGTTTATCATTTGTATAATCGTACCATAACTCATCCAAACCATAGTTAATACCACAGCCAGCCCGGTTAAGGTTAACCAAAACGGTTGTTTGTAATTTGCGATAATTTTGGTTTTATAAGCCGCAATGAGCATAATACCCAGGGCAATGGGTAAGATAAAACCATTTATGGCCCCTACTGCAAGCAATGTTTTAACAGGTTTACCAATAAGAATAAAAATAATACAGGAGACAGATATAAAGGCAATAATAATCGCTCTGTTAAACTTTAATATCAGCGGGTGAAAACTCTTAATAAAAGAGATGGAAGTATATGCCGAGCCTACAACCGAAGAAATGCCTGCGGCCCATATTACTACCCCGAAAATCTTATAACCTATTTCGCCACTGGCCAATTTAAAAACCGAAGCCGCCGGATTAGAGGGGTCTAAAGTAAAACCTTTGCTTACCACTCCCAAAGCGGCAATAAACAACAATAGGCGCATAACAGATGCAAGCCCGATGGCGCTTAATGCACCTTTATTTACAGCAGGTAAATTTTTTATCCCGGTTTGCCGGGCATCCAGCAAGCGATGAGCCCCCGAAAAAGTAATATAACCACCAACTGTGCCGCCAACTATGGTTAATACTGCCGTAAAACTGAACTGTGTAGGGTTTACAGCCCTTAGCGCAGCTTCTGCCAATGGTGGCGAGCTGGTGTAGGCGATAACCAGGGCAAGTATAATTTTAATGATCCCCATTGTTTTGGCAAAAACATCCATCGCTTTGCCAGCCTCTTTGTAAATAAAGATTCCGATAGCCATAATGGCACTTATTACTGCGCCCTGCCCTACACTGATGCCAAATAGTACATTTAAACCTAAGCCGGCACCGGCAATATTGCCAATATTAAAGGCCAGTCCGCCTAAAAAAACCAGGAAAGAAATAAAGTAACCAAGACCCGGAAATACCTTATTGGCAATATCTTGTGCAGGTTGATCTGCAACTGCAATAATCCGCCAAATATTTAACTGCGCAATGGCATCTAACAGGATAGATAACAATATCACAAACGCAAAGCTTGCGCCTAACTCTTGGGTAAAAACGGCTGTTTGTGTTAAAAAACCAGGGCCAATGGCCGACGAAGCCATTAAAAAAGCTGCCCCTAAAAGTACACTCCAATTGTATTTTGGCTTCATATTGCCGGGGCTTTAATTATTATACCTTCATTTTTCAGCCTTTCGGCTATTAATTTAGCAAAATCAACAGCATATTCGCCATCGCCATGCAAACAAACCGTTTCTGCCTTAACGGTAATCCGGTTCCCATCTACGCTTTTTACTTCCTGCTTTAAAGCAAGCCCCAGAACCTGATTTACGGCATCTTCTTCATTGGAAATTAAAGCATTATCTGCCCAACGGGGGGTAAGTAAACCATCGTTTTGATAGCTACGGTCTGCAAAAACTTCTGATGCGGTTGCAATTCCTTTTTTTTCAGCTTCATCTATCATCTTGCTTCCTGCCAAGGCATACAAGATTAAACCTGGGTCGAAATCTGAAACGGCCTGTACAATAGCTTTGGCCAAAGCGGAATCCTTTGCAGCCATATTGTATAATGCACCATGGGCTTTAACATGATGTAACTTACTTCCGGCAGCTTTTACAAAACCGCTTAATGCGCCAATCTGATACAAAGTAAGCTGATAAGCCTCACTTGGGGTAATTTTCATTTCTCTGCGGCCAAAACCTTGTAAATCAGGCAACCCCGGGTGAGCACCTATAGCTACTCCCTTTTTTATTGCTAAAGCTACGGTTTGCTGCATTACAACCGGATCGCCGGCATGAAAGCCACAGGCAATATTAGCTGATGAAATATAGTCCATCAGTTTTTCATCATTGGGCATGGCATAACTCCCAAATGCTTCTCCCATATCGCAATTAAGATCGATCATTTTCATGTTTTAATATATTTAAGGCTTATTGCCATGCTGATTAACAATAAATCGTGTTCACGCTCAAGATAAAGTGCTTCTGCCTCATCTCTCGAGATTTCAGAAAATTGAATTGCATCACCTGGTTTAAGCTGTGCGCATAAAGGCAGATCTACAGCTGCAACATGTGCAATACGCGGGTAACCACCTGTTGTCTGACAGTCGGCCAGGAGTATAACCAAATCGCCGCTCCCGGTTACCTGGATAATTCCTGGTGTTACTGCCGTACTGAGCAATTCTTTTTTAACCTTTTTTACCAATGGCTTTCCAGACAAATGGTAACCCATACGATTACTCCTTAAATCAACAGTATAGGTACCGGTTAAAAACGAAATAATGGATGCTGCATCGAACCAATTGATTTCATTAGCGGGAACAACCCTGATCTTTTTCCTTATTTCTGGCAGTAAACTTTCGCGCGAAATGCGCCAGTTTGGATAAGTTAATGACCGTTCAATCAATTGATTCAATATTCGATTTGATACTTCGCTAAGTAAGGGACCGCTAACCAAAACATCTCCTTTTTGCAATGCCCTTCCCTTAAAACCTCCAAAAGCAGCAGTAAGATAGGTACTTTTACTTTCCATTACATCAGGCACATCCCATCCACCGGCAATAGCCAAATAGGTACGCACCCCAACGGGATTATTGATCAACTCTATAACAGCACCTTTCGAAAAAAACAGCGGCTTTTCTGTGGGCATTAATTCATTATTATAAACCAGGTGCGCACCATCGCCTGAATAGGAAATTAAAATCTGTGTTTCGGCTTTAAATGAAGCATCAGCATAGGTAAACTCAATAGAGGCATCATGATCGTCGTTTCCAAGGGCCTTGTTGGCTAAACGGTGAGCCAGCTCATCCATGGCGCCCGAAACAGGTACAGCTTGCGAAAGATACCGGTACCGCCCCATATCCTGAACGGTACTCAACAAGCCTGGTTTAATGATGCTGATCTTCATACTCATATTTCAACATGGCATTAAACTCCTTTATCTCAATGGCTTTAAATGTAATCCTGTCGCCTCCCTTTAAAAGTGACGGTTGCGAACGGTTTACATCAAACATCTTTAATGGTGTTCGTCCTATAATCTGCCATCCGCCGGGTGTTTCCATAGGATAAATACCGGTTTGGTTACCGGCAATACCAACAGATCCGGCAGGGATTTTAGCATTGGGAATATCCTTTCTGGGCGTTGATAATCTGGCATCCATTCCGCCCATATAGGCAAACCCCGGCACAAATCCGATCATAAAAACGGTATATTGTGCGGCAGTATGTATATCTATTACCTCATCTTCGCTAAGGTTATTAGCGCGGGCTACTGTTAAAAGATCCCGGCCAAAATCGCCCCCGTAACACACCGGAATAATTATTTTATTTGCTGTTAACTTAGATTTTTCTCTTTCAACCTGTGCAATTCTATTTAAATGCGCCGATACCTTTTCGAAACAAACTTCGCCCGGAAGATCTGATAGCATAACACTTAAGGGATCAAAAAAAACAGTTAGCGTGGTATAAGCCGGAACTGTGGTAATTAAACCTGCAAAAGGATTTTGCAATAGTAATCGGTTAAAATTGGTAATCAGGTCAAGCAAATCATTTTCGATTGCTGTTCCGAATGTTATTGTAACCGATTTTTCACTTAACCCGTAAATTTTTAAGGGAATGTTCGTTCCAAAAGATCCTACCTGCTCATTCATACAAAAACGGTAAGATTTAATAATAAGTGATCTTCATAAAACGGGCTTAACAGCTGACTGCAGCTATAAAAATGGTTATATATTATCACAATCGCAAAGATTTTGATAGTAGGTCATCAAAAGCTGTTTTTATCAGCAACAAATTACTAAATTACTGATTAATATCAATCTAATTTTTCTTCACTTCAAGGCCTTTTATCAATTGCAATAACTCGTCCTGCTCTTCGGCTTCCAATTCGATCATGCCATTGAACATTTCAAAAATTTCATCACGAAGATCAGAGCGCATTAAAAGATCGATCAAACGCACAAAAGTTTTCTTCTGATCGGTATTTAAACTACTAAATAATTTAGGCTCCACTTCATATAACGCCTTAATTAAATCAACCAAAGCGGGTTTCCTTAATTCTTTTTCACTTTCGGTAGCGTAAACCGGAAATATCTCATCCTGTTCATAAGTTTCAATCAGGCGGTTAGCATATTCTTTTAAAAAAGGCTTGCGTTTACTTTTAAGGTATTCTGTTAGGGCTTTAATCAGGAAACGGTACTCTGCTGAAGATTTGGCGGCACCAAATATGGCTACCTGCCCTTCATTTTCGAAACTCTTAAAATCGAAATCACGGAAAAAATCACTATCTATATAAACGCTATGGAAATAATCGTCGCTCTTTTTATTTAAGGTAGTGTAATCTTTATAAATTTCTTCTCCACCGGCCAAAAAGTAGTATTTAGACAGTTCTCTGTGCAGGTTTTCTTTCCAATGAACATATTTAATCTTAAAAGTAACGGCGGTATCAGGATAAAAAAGACTAAATTCTTCTATGGTTTTAACATTGCTGCTAAAATCCAATGCTTCTCCATTTACAATAATGGAGTAATTTTTGTGTTTATTCAATTCAATAAACCAACAGAATTCGTTGATCAAAAAAGGAAGTATTGTTTCTTCTACGTCTTGTTGACTGATCCTTAAATTAGTAAAAGAAACGGTTGTTCCGGTCTCACCAGTATTGCTCGGGGCGGTGGAAAAATCGTGGCTGTAACTGTTTAAACCACCCGTATTAATGTGTATTTCGCCATAACGAAACCCTCGTTCTGATTGATAAGTAGTGCGCCAAACGGCATCATGCGCAAAGGTAAAAAAGGTAAGCCGCCCCACCCCATTACGACCATGCATTTTGGAAGTATGTTTTGGCGCTACAATCTGAATGGATTTTTCAGATTCGAAAAAAGGATCAAATTTTTGTTGTAAGCGATCAAAATTAATTCCATAACCATTATCAGCAATCGTTAACTGTGTTAGAAGGCCAAGTGGGTTGGCTACATAATCTACATGGATTGTATTCGCATTGGCATCAAAACCGTTCCAAATGTATTCAGCAATGGCCTGCTTTTCATTATAGTTTTTAAGTACCTTTTGTATTCCCTTTGAAGTGATATTAACCTTTACTGACATACTTACTAAATTAATTAGCAAATATATCATTATATTTTAATCATTCTTGGGTTACTTATAGTGAATTATACACACAACATTAAATTTCTGTTTTATCCGTAAAACACCCCGGGGTTATATATCCCGATGGCTAAAATGCCTGCGAAGCTTTTCTTCTTCAAGATCGAGTAACTCCAATTGCTCTCTGATCAGCTCATCGTTAATCTGCTCCTTTTTATTTAGCCCTTTCAGCAAAATACGCTGTTCAGCCATAATATCTTCAAGTGCGATGCGATAGTCGTGATAAAAACCTTCAGACCTTGAAATGTTCTCTTCTTTCTCCCAATCTCTCAGCAATTCCATTTCTGCCTCGATACGAATTTTTATCGATCTGATCATATCGTTGTGCAATAAGGCTTCGTGGTATTTTTCATCCAATATTTTAAGCGATAACAAGGACAATTTCTTTCTTACCATTTGTTTTTGCTGTTCGAAAGAAACAGTATAATCCGGATCGGGCATGTCTACCCATTTTATTAATGCGGGTAATGTTAGGCCTTGTAAAACTAAAGTAACCAGTATCACACTGAAAGTGATAAACAAGATTAAGTTGCGCTGAGGAAAAGCTTCACCCGATTTTAAAGCTACCGGAATAGAGAGTGCCGCCGCTAAAGAAACCACTCCTCTCATCCCCGCCCAACCAAAAAGTAAAGGTGCCTTCAAGTTTGGATTGGGATCGGCAGTGGTAATATAGCGGCTAATGAAACGCGTAAAATACAATGCACCGTAGGTACTCGCAAACCTTGTTATGATTAAAACCAGACAAATAATGGCACTGTAACGGATGGCTGGCAAAAGACCATCGTTACCCAAACCGTGAATAATTACAGGAAATTCTAAGCCAATTAACAAAAAAACAAAACCATTCAGCACAAAAGCTACAGCTTCCCAAACATTTATACCCTGCAACCGGCTTCGATGGTTAAGAATCTGGTCTCTGCGGGCTGAAAGAAACAGACCGCCACTTACTACAGCCAAAACACCAGAAAACTCAAACTCCTCTGCGGTGATGTACATTACGTATGGCGTTAAAAAAGTAAGAATAATATCGATGTTTGTGGTAGTGGGCAACCATCGGTGCAAAGCGTAAAAAACCAAAGCTACCGCAATCCCGATTAAAATGCCCATTACAATCACCAGCACAAAATTGCCTGCAGCCTTACTAAACACAAAACTACCGGTCATTACTGCAGCTAATGCAAAGCGGAAAACCACTAAACTGGATGCATCGTTCAGTAAGCTTTCGCCTTCTATAATTGTGGTAAGCCTTTTGGGTACTTTAACAGTTTTAAGTATGGCTGATGCTGATACCGCATCTGGTGGAGAAATAATACCACCTAACAAAAAACCCAGCGCCCATGTAAAACCTGGAATTAGGCTGTGAGAAATTAAAGCAACAATACTGGAAGTAAGAATAACAATTGGAAAAGCAAAACTGCTGATTACTCTACGCCACTTCCAGAAGTCTTTCCATGAAGTATTCCAGGCAGCCTCATACAATAATGGTGGTAAAAAGATTACAAAAATAAGTTCTGGCTCAATCTCAATATTGCGAAGTACAGGTAAAAAACTTAATGCTAAACCTGCAATTACCAACACAATGGGATATGCCACACGTATTTTTTGTGCAAGCATTACCACGAATAAAATAATTGCAAGTAAGAAAGCATATTGTATAATCAGTTGGTGCATATAATTTCGGGTATGGTCTAAAATACAAATTTGAAGCGAATGCCTAGCCATTAAGACTGTATTCTTTTTCAGGTAAATTTCGTTACTAAACAAATGCCAGTACCCGTAAATTTAGGGTACCTGCTGTAGAAATTTGAAAATATAGAATGCGGAAAAAACAGGGAACAGATGGTGAAACAAATATGCACACCTGGATGTTAGATCTCACTAAATCGTCCTAAATAATATACAAAAATAAATAAGTTTTTCGCTGTAATTATTTTATTAAAAAATAGTAAAATCAGCGTAACACACTTTATTACAAACACTTACGCACATGAATATAGAAATAGATATTACCCAAAATAACCTGCCGCACCCTCTTTGCATATACTTAATCATGAGTGCAGCGGTGCGATACCGTTTAAAACCAAACAAGCTTAATGCTTTTTGTCTGGATTTGTGCTCATATTTTTAGCCATGTCGACAGAAGCGATCTTTTCCGGGATGATTTGTTATTCGCCTGGCGGCATGGCTTATTAAATATTGGCCTATAAAAAACTATAAAAGAAATTTAATGCCGGTTAAACATCATTTTTCTATCTGAAATCAAAGTATTAAAAATCCGGTTGTACCAGAAGTTACCTTCAAACAATGTGAATGTTTATTAAAAGGCAATAAGATTAAAATTTTAGGCTCAACCAAAAAGATCACTGCTTAAATAACGGTCACCCCTGTCGCAGGCGATAAAAACAATGGTTCCCTTATCCAGTTCGCCGGCAAGTTTCAAAGCAGCTGCGCAGGCACCACCAGAGCTCATGCCAGCAAACAAACCTTCTTCTTTAGCCAATTTTCTCGCCATTAAGGTTGAATCTTCCTGTGCAATATCGATTATCCGATCTACCCGTAGCGGATCAAATATTTTCGGGAGATATTCTTCAGGCCAACGCCTTATACCTGGAATAGAAGAGCCTTCAGTAGGCTGGCAGCCTATAATCTGAATATTATTGTTTTTTTCCTTTAAGAATTTCGAACAGCCCATAATAGTCCCCGTTGTTCCCATAGCACTTACAAAATGGGTAATCTGCCCATCAGTATCTCTCCATATTTCAGGTCCGGTGGTTTTATAATGGGCCATGTAATTATCCGGATTAGCAAATTGATTTAATAAAAAATACCCCTTTAATGCGCCTTTTTCTTCTGCATAATCCCTGCATTCCTCTATACTTTCCAGCAGGGTTACTTTTGCCCCAAAGGCTTCCATGGTTACCTTACGTTCCCGTGTTGAATTAGCAGGCATAACCAGTTCTATTTCTAAATTATATAAACAGGCAATCATGGCTAAGGCAATTCCGGTATTACCACTTGTTGCTTCCACCAATTTAGTACCCGGAGTTACTTCACCACGCTCTATTGCACTTCTGATCATATTGAGCGATGCCCTATCTTTAACACTTCCGCCTGGATTATTTCCTTCTAATTTGGCAAATACCCGTACAGCTGGATTAATGTTCAGCTTTTGAAGTTCAGCCATCGGCGTATTTCCGATCAGATCTATTATTCCTGCCATTTCTTAATATATTATATTTAATTGGTTTCTTTATGGTTTCTAATGTTAATTATTGGAGAGTGATAGGCCGTTGAAAAAGCCGGGATGCTTTCGGTAAGCCATACGTTACCACCAACAATGCTATCATGGCCAATAATGGTTTCACCGCCTAGTATCGTTGCTCCGGAATAAATTACAACACGATCTTCTACCGTTGGGTGGCGTTTACTGCCGGCTAACGTTTTCCTGACACTCAATGCACCTAGTGTAACTCCCTGGTATAACTTCACATAGCGTCCAATTTTACTGGTTTCGCCAATAACAATCCCGGTTCCATGGTCTATATGAAAGTACTCGCCAATACTGGCCGCCGGATGGATGTCAATGCCGGTTTTAGAATGGGCATATTCGGTGAGTATTCTCGGAACAAGCGGTATGCCGAAATTATAAAGCAAATGCGCAATCCTGTAGAAACAGATGGCATAAAAACCCGGGTAGGTCCTAATGACTTCGAACCTGCTCTGCGCCGCCGGGTCGCCCTCGTAAATGGCTACAATATCAGTATTTAAAATGCGGTACAGCTCGGGTAATTTTTCAAAAAACTGACCCGCTGCATTTTTACATTCGTTATTTTTAAGCTTACAACTGGCTGATATAATATCATAAAGCTCAAGCTCCAAAAGGGCGATATATTCCTTTACTTCGGTAACTGTTAAAAACACTCGGGGCGAATTTTCCTGAAAAAGCACCTGAATTAACTTTTCTGCCCAAAGGGATATGGCTTCATTGGGTGGAATATTTGGTTGCTCAAGGGGATTCTTAATAATTTGTTCAAAAAAATGGTCTTCCATAACTGGTGGTCATGCCTATCCGATCTGCTCATCGACTAGGTATATAGATTTAATCGCTAATGTAAGTTTTGTTTTTTTAAACCAAAACAACCGATGCAATTTTATTAATAAAAATTGCTCGACGATAACAATAAATACCGATCAGTACACTTTTTAAGAAGAATTATGGATAATATCAAACCTTCGCACGCGGTGTCGAAATACTTCAGCAATTATGCTTATTTACTTTGGGGCCAGCTGGCTATTGGTTTGGCAGAAAAGTTTTTTTGTGGTGAATTTCCGGCATCCAGAAAAACAGATATGGCTTGTTTGCTGTCGGCCTTGAGCCTTACTTCGAATCCTGCAATAGAAGTTCCCGGATTTTTAGCATCATAATCGGTAAGCGGGTCTGTTGACCAGGTTTTCATTTCCAATTTGCCTTCGGTTTCTACGCTGAGGTAACATTTTTTGTCTTTATAACTTAATTCGATGGTATGCCCGTTAATAATCTGTACCGTTGCAGGTGTAACCATCAACCACCGAAGTGTAACATCGGTATCTCCTACGGTTATTTCATCCCGGATCAGTACCGTTTTCTGATCAATCAAGGCGACACCCCTAATTGATTTTTTCAGTTTATCGGTATATAAGGTACTTAGATCGGCCACTGCGTTCATAAAACGATTATTATCAGAATGACTGATAAAGACAGCATTTCCATTAACATTCTGCAAAGTACTGTCGATTGAAAGCGTATTGTGTGCAAGATTATTATAACGGAATATTTTCCAGCGCTGCGAATTTTGTTTACTGTCCCAAAGATTAATACCTTTTGATTCGAGAGATTCGTAATCCTGCATTCCAAAATCCATGGCCCAACGCACACCTTGCGATTCCATGATGAAAGAGCCTACATCCATATGGCCATGACTAACTGATGGCGAACCAGCTTTAAAACCCACAAAAGTAGCCAGCGGATCAGTCCACGAACTTCGCATCAGAGCAACCGGGTTTGGACCATTTCCGATCCAAAACTTGGCATTTTGAGGACGAATGTTGTTCAGCGATAGTTTTGCGCCCCAAATCATTGCCGATGGCAATAACCTATTCTTTAATGGCATTTGCCCATCAAGTTGTTTTTGGGTTATCCAGAGCAAACCTGGATTGTTTAGTTTTGATGCAAACCAAAAAAGTGCAGGATTAAATTCAGCATTAGGCCCGCTGTCAGAATAGTTAAATGGCTTGCCCGAAGGTGCCATCATATTATCCAGATAATCAGCAGTTTTAAGAAAACCAGGCTGGGTACTTAAACCGAAATCCTGGTGAAAAATTCCTTCCAATGCACTGATGAACATTACATTAAAAGTAGTGCCATATTCCCAATACCCGTAACCTTCAGGGTAAGCGCCATCAGGGGCATATTGTTTCATAGGTAAGGTTACACTTTTTATCGCCCTGTTAACCAGTTTGGCCGATAAGCCAGGGTGTTCTTCAAAAGTAGCTATTGCCCCAAATGAAATACCTGCGTTGCACACCTGATTCCAGTTATTGGTTACATTTAACCAGTTATTGTATTTACGATCAGTTGAAGGCTGTATTCCTTTTTCGAGGATGGCCATTGCAACGATATTTCTGGTTGATTGGGGTAAATCCTGATATAACCAATCGTAACCTATTGACAAAGCCATGGTCATTTCACCAACATCAAGAAAATGACTTGGGTTCCAGTCTTTAAAGCCCGATACCGCAAGCAATTCTTTTTCTGCCCTGGCTACATACTTTTTATCATGGCTTAGCCTGAAAGCATAAGAGAGGTAGTAAATCCTTTTAAGCGCTTCTCTTGATACATCAAGCAAACGCTTACCGATCATTACCCGTTCCAATACGGGTTTATTTAAAACAAGATCTGCTCCTGATAGTATGGCCTGATGGATCTGTTTAAACTTTGCATCGCGCTTTACGTTTTCCAGGATCTGTTCTTCAATATCGTGGCTTATTAATAACCTGGGATGCTGGGGCATCTTAAAAGTTGAATCAACTTCCTTGTTTTGCCCAACGGCGAGCGTTGAGCAAAACAAGGTTATACTGATACATATAATGGTAACAAGTTGATTTTTTTTAATTAGCCGTATCATCCTGATCCAATTTAAGTACGGGAAACTATTTCTTCTGTTCAGATAAAAAAGAAACCAATGAAGCCAGTTCTTCGTAAGACAATGAATTGGCTAAACCTTCAGGCATCATCGAATTTTCCATTTCCTTACGTGATAAAATATCGCTTGCTTTAATCGTAAAAACTTCGCCGGCAATATTGCGCAGCACTATTTTAGCTGCAGTTTCTTCGGTAATAAAGCCCATATAAGTACGATCGCCTTTAGCAGTAATCATCACAGTGGCAAAGCCCTGAGAGATAGAAGCACTAGGTTTTAAAATCGATTCTGCAATCTGTTCGCGGTTCATGATTGAACCGATCTGCCCCATAAACGGACCCTTCATTTTTTCGGTTTTGCTTAAGCTATGGCAGGCAATACAGCCCTGGTTATTAAAGATGTTCCTTCCTTTTAAAGGATCGCCCTGCAATTTGTTAATGGCTAAAAGCACATCTTCGATTGACGACTTACCAACCTGCCCCTTTTTGTTTTTAATTTTCTCCAAATCAATTTTAGGTTCTTCGGCTGTGGCAGTTTTTTCTTCTTCGGCAAATTCGGAAATATCCATTCTTTGACGGGAATTCAAATCAACATAAAATTGTTTTCCCTGTGCCCCTGCTTTTGCAGCCTCCTCTTTCAGAAATTTCTCAATAACAGGAGAACCTTCCCATGAAACAGCTTTGAAATAAGGTCCATGAGAATCAGGGCGTGTGCCCCACCACCAGGAAGCATCGTAGGCGATTTCTTTTTTATACAAACGGCCCAGGGTAACCAATATCTGCTGTTTCAATTTCTCATCTGTTGACTGTTTGTAGCTGGCAATTAAACCATTAACTACTTTTTCATCATGCATGTAACGCAATGCCCAAAGTGCAAGTGTTGAGTTTTCAGTTTTAAGGGCTGCGAGTAGCGCATCAACAGCGTTAAGCTCAACCAAAGCACGTACTGCAAGGTGTGGCAAAATAATGGCTGAATTTGGTGTGGCATGCGGACCCTCCGTACCTTTTGCAGGGGCTGCAAATGAAGCCGGAACTTTAGTCTGTAAAAGTGCATTGGCAACTTCTGGCCTGCCCAGGCGGTTTAAACCAATAATCGAAGCGGCATGAACACGTGGCGAGGCATCTTTTAGTCCTTCTAAAAATGGTTCAACAGGTACTTTATCAATGTAGGCTTTACGGTCGGCCAGTGCTTTTAAAGCATACTCTTTCAGCGCATTATCTTTGGTAAATCCGATTAAAGTTTCATTACCGTTTTCTTTGGTCAGCTGTGCATAGGTATACAAGCCAGCTATGCGGACATCGAGTGCTAAGCTTTGATCGGAAGTGGTTTTTAAAGCCGCTTCGATTGCCTGTTTACTGTTTCGAGAAACCAGTTCCTGCGAGGCATTTAAACGCGCAACAGCACTGTTCGATTTTAATAATTCGGTTAACTTTTTAATAGAAAGTTTCTTCACATCCGGAAAAGCTTTATAAGTCCAGTTGTTTGGTACAGCGCGAACAATATAACCTTTATCAGGACTTCCTGAATAACCTGCACCATCCCAGGCCGAAAGATAAAGCCTTCCTGATCCATCCACATCCAGATCGGTAATCTGTGCAAGTTTGATAAACTCTTCATCTTTTTGCGTAAAAGTTGGCCCATCGGCAGTAACCCGGTGGATATACAGCATGCTTCTGCCCCAATCGGCCATCATGGGTACGTGGTTGTATTTTTCAGGCCAGTTCGGTTCATCCATAAATAAGGCACCGGTTCCCGATCCGCCACCTAAATCGGCAAGTGCAGGGATAATTTCGTCGGTAAAATTCTGGAATAAAACCGGGTAACCATATTCTCCTGATTGGATATGATGCGAAAAGCGTACGTTCCATCCCCCACCGTCGTTGGTATTTTCCCTTGTGAAAACATTCATATATGGATCGATGGCTACATCGTATACATTACGCGTGCCATGTGTAAATACCTCCATTTCTGTTCCATCAGGGCGTACACGCAAAATACCGCCGCCCAGCATGGTCAGTTTTTTACCTGAACGGTCTACTGCATCGTGAAAGCCAAAATCGCCGACAGAAATGTAAATCCAGCCGTCGATCCCCATCCTGATCCCATTGGTGGCATGGTCGGTACCGCGCTCTCGGATATATTTTGCATTACTAATGTGTTCAATAAGGGGCTTTTCAGGACCATCGGCTTTTCCATCGCCATCTTTATCTTCGAAAACGACTAAATTCATGCCGGTAGCCTGCTTCGTTTCTTTAGAAAAAGTGGTATGTAATACAAACACCTGGCTTCCCTGTACAATGATACCGCGTGGATTATCTACTTCAGCAAAATCGATATGTTCATCCATTTTGCCATCGTTGTCTTTATCAATAAGTTTAAGGATATGGCCTTTGCCAGGCTCTTTACCCAGTGAGCCGATCATATCAACACCTACATACACCTCACCTGTTGGGGCAACTGCCAAACAAGCGGGGCTTGGGGTAACATCTGGACCGGCAAAGTTGGTTATGGTTAATTCTGATGGTGGTACAGGCTGTACCTTCGGTTCGTGAAAAAAGCTCTTTATTCCAAAAAAGAACAAAGCGAAAGAAATTAAGCTAAGAGAAAATTTGATCATTTGTGTGTTATTGTTTCTTGGTTGGTTGTGTCGGTAAACTTACAAAAAAATATAACTCTCCCAATGCCACAATTTTATGATGTTCTACCCGCTTATTATCCAATTATCTCATTTTTCACCAAATTCAAGCAAACTACCTGCTTTTAATCTACCAACAGCATTACAATTCTCAATTTTAAATTAATTTTTCACTTAGCTTTAAAGTAAAACAGCTTTACAAACGTCTTCTAAATTGAAGCTTGATTTAAATTCGGCCTAAAACTAAAATTCAAATGTTTTGGCACTACAATCCACAGTTATTAAGCTTCTAAACAATTAAAAAACAGGCAAATGAGCACAAAAAGTCATATAAAAGAGATAATTAAGCGATTTTATCACATTTTGGTAATTTATTTCTATAAACAATTGGTTCTAAGGAGATATTTTATTATATTTACTAAATCCAACACTCATTAAATCAGTACGTTATGAAAAATATTTTTTATTTCTTCCTGACTGCCCTGATCTCCTCCATTGCGTTGTTGCTGACCAGGGATTCATTTGAGCCCGAATTGGTTTACAGCACTGTGGTGTTAATATGGATTCTGTACATTTGGTACCATGTTTATGCTGCTGATAAGAGGAATTACAGCGAGTAGTCTTTAACCAATCAAAGTTTAAAATCCCTGCTTAAATAGTTGCGGACGGAAACCTGGTGAGTTTAAAAGTCTACGATCGATTAGCCAGTTAGTAGTTTTCAATTAGCAATCTTCAGTTAACCGTTTAACTACTTACATATTTTCTATTAAACAACTCACAGTCAAGTAACAATCCTTCACGAGCATAGTCATATAGAAAAATTTGCTATGAGAAGGTTATTCGAATCCCTTAGGTTTAAAAAACTTAGTCTTGTATCCCAAGGCATTTATATTTTACTGTTGATACTGGTCTGTTCATCACCGATAATGGCACAACAGATAAAAAGAATTGATGGAACAACCATTAGTACGGACTCGCTAAACCATTACATACCAAAACTAATGGAAAAAGCTAAGGTTACTGGTTTAGGTATTGCCATATTCAATCAGAACAAGGTATTATATAAAAATACTTTTGGCTATGCTGATGATGTAAAGAAAACCGCGCTAAAACCAACAGCTAATTTCTATGGGGCCTCCTTAAGTAAATGCATTTTTACCATGTTGGTAATGAAAATGGTTGAGCAGGGAAAATTGGATTTAGACAAACCTTTGCAACAGTATTTACCCAAACCTATTTACGAATATAAAAAACAAACCAGGTGGCATGATGATTACAGCAGTCTGAAAAACGATCAACTGTATCAAAAAATAACTGCCAGAATGTGCCTCGATCATACTTCAGGTTTTCCTAACTGGAGATGGGACATAGCAGATCAGAAACTCAAGGTATTGCATGAACCCGGCTTGCACTATAGCTATTCAGGCGAAGGCATGGTATACCTGCAGGTGGTACTTGAAAAAATGACCGGAAAATCTTTGGAGCAGCTCGCTGATGAACTGGTCTTCAACCCTTTAAGCATGAAGAACTCTGCGTATACTTTTCTTCCTGCTTTCGAGAAAGATTATATCCTTGGTCACGATACCAAAGGTAAACCTTACGAAAAAGATAAAGATAATGAAGCCCGTTCGCCCAGTACACTCGAAACCACTTTTGATGATATGACACTTTTTATAGAAGGCTTAATGCAGAAGAAAGTGATTAATACCCATTCGACAAATGAAATTTTTAAGCCTCAGATCCGGATACGTTCAGTTGAACAGATGGGACCATTATCAAGGAAAGATACCAATGCTTATGATAATCTCTCGCTGAGTTATGGTTTGGGCTTTGGTTTATTAAAATCTCCTTTTGGCTGGGGAGCCTTTAAAGAAGGGCATGGCGATGGCTTTCAACATTATATGATCATTTTTCCTAAACAAAAAATTGCCGTGTTAATTATGACGAATAGTGATAATGGAGAGAGTATTTTTAAAGAATTATTGGCACTCAGCATTGCTGATCAGTATACCCCATGGAAATGGCAAAGGTATTTCCCTTATGATAGTGGAATGGCTAAGGACTAATAATAAACTTAACTTTATCCCCTATATTTATTTTTCGACCATTAAGAAATTGAGGGCATTAAGTTTAGGCTTTTATGAATGTACTAATAAATCTATAACCATAATAAGTTAATAAAACAAAGATTTAAACGATCGTGATAAACAATTTGGCTATCAATCATAACCTAATGAGCCAATAAATAATATTTTTTTTGACCATTAAGAAATTCAGGACATTAAGTTTTTTGAGGATACAAATGTCCTAATAAACTAATGACCAATGAACCAATTACCATTAATAAGTTAATAAAATAAATATTTAAACGATCGCTATAAACAATTTGGCTATCAACCATGAACCAATGACTAATGAACTAATTACTAATAACCATTACAGAGTAAACAAAATAAAGATTTAAACGATCGCTATAAACAATTTGGCTATCAGCCATGAACCAATAAATCAATGACTAATGGCCAATAAACCAATAAACAGGCATCTGATAACATAAACTTAACATCTAATACATTTCTTCTAGAGGCAGATCTTTTTATCTTTAACCGCATGTACTGGTACGAAGAAGAAGTTAAACAATTGGAAAGAAGGCATCGCTTAGACAGGGAGCATCCCGGGGTTATTTTCTATGGCAGCTCATCTATCCGCTTATGGAACAGTCTCGAAGATGATTTTGATTACATGAAGGTAACTAACTTAGGCTTTGGTGGTGCCACATTAGCTGCATGTGTATGGTTTTTTGAGCGGATCATGATCAACTACAGGCCAAAGGCACTTGTAGTATACGCGGGCGACAACGACCTGGGAGATGGAAGAAACCCTGAGGAAATATTTATCTTTTTCCAGCAGTTGATGGTTAAAGTTAACCAGCAATTTGGCACACTACCCTGTTATTTTATTTCCTTAAAACCCAGCCTGAGCCGTTGGCAGATGGCCGACCAGTTCAGGTATACCAATAACCTTATCGAAAGCGAAATTATTAAACTCGACAGCAATTGGAAATTTATTGATGTATTTAAAAAAATGCTCAATAAAGAAGGCAAACCAGACCCTGCGCTTTACGATCATGACGGATTACATCTGAGCGAAGAAGGTTATCGTTTATGGGCAGCTACTGTTAAAGAAAAACTTGGTTAATCATTACGCTTAATTAATATTTCGATAACATACATGCATTAATTTTCGCTCAAAGAATCGAGACCGATGAACAGGGAATATCATAAATGGTTCAGTCACAATCTTCAACGGGATATGGAGCTGCTGGTTTTCGGTCATGCCGGAAGAGCAGTTATCTTTTTTCCGACCAGAATGGCCAGATTTTACGATTACGAAAACTGGGGAATTATCGCTTCGTTAAGTGCGCAGATTGAAAACGGTGAGCTGCAGATTTTTTGTGTGGATAGCATAGATGGCGAGAGTTTTTATAACGATGAGATATTTCCATCGGCAAGGATAGACCGGCACCTACAATATGAAAAATACCTGCTTGAAGAGGTATTATCGCTTATCTACCAAAAAAACCAGGGCAATTATGTAGAAACCGCTGGTTGCAGTATGGGCGCTTACCATGCCATAAACCTGGCCATGAAACACCCCTGGTTGTTTAAAAAAGCAGTTGGTATTAGTGGAAGGTATGATCTTACCGACAATATAGGCGATTTTAGAGACCTCCTGAACGGATTTCATAGCGATGAGGTTTATTTTAATATGCCGGCGCAGTATATCGCAAATTTAAATGATGATCGATTGCTATCAGCAGTCAGGAATATGGAAATTATTCTGGCTGTGGGCGAAACTGACCCATTTTTAAGCGGAAACCAGCACCTGAGCAGCTTACTGTGGCAGAAAGGTGTTCCCAACCAGTTTCATACCTGGGAAAGTAACGCACACCGCCCCCATTATTGGCGCAAAATGGTACCAATGTACATTTAATTGTAATAATCGCCTTATTAAGCGCCTCAACTCACTTCTGCCTACAGGCATTTAGATCTTCCGCCCGCTTCAACGGCATTGGGTATACGGCGGCCGTTAATGTAGTTTGTAATTCCCTCAACCCTATTTTCGAATGGATTAAGTTGAATAATCGAATGAAGCACAAAACTGATTGCCCAAACATTTTATCTTAACACTGGTTGAACAAGAAAACGTTAAGTTTGTACCTAAACAGATTAAAAGTTTAAAAACATGAAACAAGGATTATTAATAGATATGGATGGGGTGATTTATAGTGGAGAGGCGCTTATATCAGGAGCAGACAAATTCATTAAAAACCTGATCGACGAGGCTATCCCTTTTGCATTCATGACCAATAACAGCCAAAGAACCCCATTAGAGGTTGTCAGGAAATTAAAGGGACTGGGAATAAAAGTTGAAGAAAGCCACGTATATACCAGTGCCATGGCCACGGCTAAATTTCTTTCAGACCAAAATCCAAAAGGCACTGCTTATGTGCTGGGAGAAGGTGGTTTACTAAGCAGTTTGCATGACCACGGTATTACCCTGGTAAATACAGACCCAGAATTTGTGGTATTGGGTGAAGGCAGAAATTTTACGCTCGAGATGGTTCAAAGAGCAGTCGACATGATCCTTGCCGGAGCAAAATTTATCACCACCAACAGAGATCCCTCGCCTAAAAAACCCGGCTGGAACAACCTGGGCATTGCGGCAACCACGGCCATGATTGAGGAGGCAACCGGAAGAAAAGCGTTCGTTACCGGTAAACCCAGCCCGGTGATGATGCGTTCGGCACGTAAATTTCTAGGATTAGAAACCAGCGAAACTACGGTTATTGGCGATACCATGGAAACGGATATTCAAGGTGGTGTTCAAATGGGTTACAAAACTATTTTAGTGCTTTCGGGCATATCAAGCAAAGATACCTTAGGGCATTATGCCTTTAAGCCGGAGATGATTGCAAGTTCTGTTGATGAAATTAAATTTCCGCTGCCATGGTGGGAAAATAAATAGTTTTAGGATTTTCTGACCCCGACTTTGAAATTTAAATTGCTGTTGCTGACAACTAAAAAATTTAAAATTAAGATTGCGTAGAAACATCCATCGCTACGCAATCATTAATTAACCAAATAAATGCACTGACCAGGGTAAAACATCAGATAATCAGTCTGATATAAACTAGTACAGATGGTAAAATTCAGGCTCTAATCCAAAACCTGTAAAACCATGTTTTTACATTTAAATCTTAGATAGCTTATAACACTACAATTCTTCATCACCATAAAAGTAAATACCTTATTTCAGGCTACATTTTAGCATCCATTAACTTAGCTGCTTTTGCTTTTGGCGCTGTCAATTTCATTTTAATTACAAATGCCCTATCGGACTGAAAATCTTTTGGCAGTGTCAGATCGTAATAGGTATTCTTATCCAGATCCAATCCGATGTCTGATTGTTTTAACTCCAAACTTTTGTTATTGATTAAAAGCGCAGCTGTGCCAGGAACTTGTGTGGCATTTTTAGGTACCGCAATGCGGATAATGCCATTTACCGGCC
This sequence comes from Sphingobacteriaceae bacterium, assembly GCA_017745075.1. GTDB lineage: Bacteria > Bacteroidota > Bacteroidia > Sphingobacteriales > Sphingobacteriaceae > Pedobacter. Next base: position 298,551 of record JAGIAD010000028.1, read on the forward strand.
TGTTAAATACCGTTAAGTATAAATTATCTTCTTTTTGTGTAAAATAACCCAGTTTTGAAGGTGGTAACGCGGCATGCCGTACTCCATAAACCGCTTCGGCATTCTGTTTTACCCAATTGCCAATCTCTTTTGCAATCTTATCTTCTTCGGGATGCATGTTTCCATTCCCATCCGGACCAAAGTTTATTACAAAATTACCGTTCATTGATACCGACCGCATTAGCATATCCAACAAGTCATCAGTGGTTTTGGTATAAATTCCCGACCAATCTTTCATATATCCCCAACCATTTGGAGGAATAGTCATTACCGCGTCCCAATCATTACCATTTAGCCACTCGAACTCAGCCGGTAGTTTACGTTCCCAGCCCTGCTCATAATCGCCCAGTATATTGCCGTTTGAGTCAAAATGACGTGATCCATGCTCATCATTACGGAAACGGGAGCCGATGATTAAACCAGGGTGTTTCTCACGGAGTTCTTTCTCCAGGTTGTAAGTAAATTCATATGCGCTTTTCCAGGAAGCATCCCAGGTGCCATCAAACCAGAAACCTTTAATTTTAGGATAATTATGCAACTGTTCTAACAGCTGGTTACGGGTATAAGCCAGAAATTTATCGAATTTTGCTTTTTCTTCATCCGTTTTTGGCACTCTGCTCATGTAATTTGGATTATTCCACTCCAGGATGGAAAAATACAGGTACACATCGATCCCCTCGGCCGTGTAAGCATCTACAACCTGTTTTACGATATCTTTTTTATAAGGAGATGCTGAAATATTATATTCAGAATATTTGGTAGGCCAAAGTGCAAAGCCATCGTGATGTTTGGTGGTAAAAATAACATATTTAGCCCCCATATCTTTTGCCTGTTTAGCCCAGCGTTTAGCATCGAAATTTTTCGGATTAAACTGTTTATAGAGGTTATCGTAGGTATTTGTCCAATTTTGGGGTGCTGTTGGCCCGCTCCACGAACGGATCCACTCTGAAGCTGCTGCACCTCCCCTTGCACTTACCCCGTTCCATTCGTTGCCTGCGATAGAATAAATTCCCCAATGGATGAACTGGCCTAAGCCGTAACTACGGAAAGCTTGCATATCCGCATCGGTACGGTGAGGTGGTATTAGGCTACCATATTTCACTTCAACCTCTTTGGAAGGTTGTTTTTTAGGCCCCGTCCACTGTGCATTTGCCTGGTTTACAACAGCTGTGGCAGCAATTGCAAGCCATATATATTTTAGTTTATTTTTCATATTCAAATTTTGTGTGCTAGTCTTTATAGTTCAGTGGTTTCTTTCTTTTTACCGGAATTTCCGGGTGCAATAACGTTTTTGAAGGATCGTAGTAATAGAGTCCGGCTTTGCTGTACAGTGCCAGATGCCCGGTTAAATTGACACTGAAAGTTTTAAAATCTTTTCTTTTCTGAGGCAACCAGGCTGCTTCGGCAAGGGCCGCTATCCTCGGAAAAAGCAGGAAATCCAGTCTGCGGTCATTATCTACCGTTTCTGTCCATAAATTGGCCTGGATCCCTAAAATGAGTGGTTCTTCCTGGGCGTTTTTGGCATATGAAGCTGCGTCGAACGAGTAAACCTGCTCAATGGGATTGTATAATTTATTCCATTTACGGCCATATTGATGTGTGCTATCCTGAACAAAATCGAAATACAGGGGTAAGCGTGGACATAAAACAGTACTATAGCCCTTGCTTAATGCTGTACGCAATTGTTCTGGCTTTTCCTGTCGCCACCAGAACATAAGGGTTTTATCTTTTGGGAGATCAGCATCAGCCATTTCATCCCAGAAAATGACTTTTGAGTGCAGCTGATATAATGAATCGGCCATGCGTTTTATAAAATAGTGTTCTACCGCAGCATTGTCTTTCAGGTTTTCGCGCTGACGGAGTTTTAATATATCAGCATTGGTATTCCACTTTTCATTACCAAAACTCACTTCATCTCCTCCAAGGTGGATGATTCCGGCAGGAAAAAGAACGTTGGTTTCTTTTAAAATATTGGTGAGGTAAGTATATGTTTTCTCTAAACCAGGGTTAAAAGTAAATTCAGGGTGCCCTGCCGATCCACCACCCGAATATTCAGGATAGGCTTTATTGGCTGCAGTCGCATGTCCGGGCATATCAATTTCAGGAATAACCTGGATATAACGTTCGGCAGCGTAAGCAATAATCTCTTTAATATCAGCCTGGGTATAAAACTGTGCAGGCAAATCGGGATTCAGGTAATCGCCAATACCACCAATAAGCGTCAGATTGGGATATTTCTTAATTTCTAAACGCCAGGCAGGCTCATCGGTTAAGTGCCAGTGAAAAACGTTGAGTTTATAAAAGGCCATCCAGTTTAAAATAGATTTTACCTTTTCTTTACCAAAAAAGTGTCTCGATTCATCCAGCATAAAACCACGCCAGCCATAGGCCGGGGCATCGCTTATTTCTGCAGCCGGAAGCTGATTGTTTTTACTGGCGAGGGCAAGTTGCAGCATTGAAATCATACCATAAAAAATTCCTTGCCGGTCATTTGCCGAAATGATCACCTGGTCTGGTTTAATACTGACCTGGTAGGCATTTGAATCGTTTTTTTTCTTTGCAGGTTTTAACACCAGCAATATATTTGCAGGACCTTCTTTTTGTTGAATGGTAATACCCTTCTGGCTCAACAGTTCGTGCTGAAAGTAATAGGCTGCAGTTTTTAACTGAGCGTTGTTATAACCAATGGTAACCTTGTTATCCAGGGTGAAAAAGCCCTTCCCTGCAACAAAACTTACCGGCATGGGAATAATGGCAGCGGGTGGTTGTGCATGCGCAAAACCATAAACAAACAATATAGATAATATATATATAAACCTCATTAACTGGTTGTTATTTTTAAAATATAAACAGGGATTTGATTTCCTTTTTTAAAATCTACCGGTAAGTTTAAATCCAGTTCCTGGTCGTTTATCTTCCATCGAACCTGGTTCCTGTTACCCAATAATTTAATATTTTTAATACTTAAGTTATTTTTATTGATCTGTTTGAGCTTTACACTTGTTGATGGCCAGCTCCTTAAAAAAACATATACTGTTTTATTTTTGGCAGTATAATATATATCGGGTACAATACTTTTGGGTGTACCATCAAAAACAGCATCTTTAATGGCACTTTTACTTTCTTCGATACTGATATTGTCTTTTATTTGGGTGGTATTTTCTTTTACCGATAGCCAGGGATGACTATTGTAAATGGCCTCATGGTTTATCTCCATCCATTTACCAAGTTCTTTTAGTCTGCCGGTAGCCCAATCAGGGAATGTACCATCGCCTTTTGGTCCCACGTTTAATAAAAAGTTACCGCCATTGGCCACTACTTCTACCAGATGGCGGGCCAATACTTCGGGCGATTTCCAAAGGCTATCGTGACGATTATATCCCCAGTTCTGTCCGATGGTTAAGCATGATTCCCATGCTTGTTTTGACGACGGGGTTAATGATTGTTCTGAAATGGAAAAATCGCCATATCCATTCCCGATCCTATTGTTTACAAGGCAATTTGGCTGCAGTTTTTTAACCAAAGCTTTAAGTTCGGCACTTTCTTTTTTACTGATCAGTTCGGGGGTGTCGAACCACAGCACACCAATTGGGCCGTAATGGGTTAAAAGTTCAGTTACCTGTGGTTTAACCTTCCTTTCGAAATAGCGGTTAAAAACCTTTGCATCTTCATTGGGGTAATCCCAGGTATTGCTTCTGCCCGCTTTTACGGGCCAGTTGGTAGGTACATCAGGGTCTTGCCAATCTCTGCCCAAAGAGTAATAAAGGCAAAGGGTAATCTGATATTTTTTACAGGCTTTAGCGAGTTCTGCTATAGGATCGCGTTTAAAGGGACTTCTTTTTACAATATTATAATCGCTACTGGCCGAATTGTACATGGCAAACCCATCGTGATGTTTGGCTGTAAAAACGATATATTTCATACCGGTTTCTTTGGCCTGTTTTACCCATTTATCGGCATCAAAATCAACAGGGTTAAACTGGCTGGCAATACTTCCGTATTCTTGTACGGGTATGCGCTCATAAAGCATAAAATGCTCTCCGCCTTTTACTTTATGGCCTTTCCAGTCGCCTGCAGTCTGGGCATACAATCCCCAGTGCAGAAACAAGCCTAATTTCTCTTCCCTAAACTTTTTCAATGCATCATTTTGTACTGTCTGCCCAAATAACAACCGGGCAAACAGTACAAAAAACAGACTAAAAAAAAGCGGTTTTCTCATTTTTGATTATGGTTTGAAACGTTTATTATCAAGTCTGTTTAAATATAATGATTATAGGGCAATCACTTTTATAGATGATGCCTTATCGTTAAAAGTAGAAAGATATGAGCTCGAAGAAGTTAATTCAATGCTGCTTCCGGTAAAGTTATCTCCATCATACAGAATTACTTTCACTCCCAAACCTACATTAACAGATGAAACATCGTTGTTGCTGATGCCACGGCTGATCAGATCGGCAGTTGTATACTGGCCTACCGGTAAGGATACCCCATAACCACCGTAACTTGCATTTTGGCAAAATTTAGCCGAACCGTTTGCGCCGATCTGCGGTACACCGTTCAAAAAGGAGAAGGTATAGGTTTGAGTAATTACGTTTCCATTTTTAAGTAAAAGTTTGGCCTTTAACTCATAAGGTTCATTGTTTTTATAATAAAGTTCGCTCAATGGAATGCTTCCGGTTATAGTATTCCCTGTTCCCGGCGTAAACCTCCAGGTAACAGCATTATAATCTTTGTTCACCCCTGTTCCTTCATTGTTTACATTAGGATCCATGTAAACCAAAATATCAGAAACGTCCTTGTTGCTTGTAAAACTACCCGATAAGTTGAAGGCCTGGGTTGTGCTGTTGAAAGTGGCATTGGCATTAATGGTAGTTGTAGCACTTTCGTAAGGGATTTCTATCGGTAAAGGGTTTTGAAAAACCTCGTTACGGTTTAAAATGGCAGCATCAACCTCGGTTAAAAAGGTAGGCTGACCTTTGCTAAAACTTACGTTTCCTGATCCCATTAAAGATGTACCCAAGGTAGGTTCTTCTGAAGCATATTTTGCATGATCGTGCGGAAGATTTAAACCATGACCAAGTTCGTGCAGCATTCCACCCAGATAATTAGAGTTGGGGTTAGGAATTTTATCAACCGCCATATTAGCATTATCCAGTGCAAAGCAATTTTTACCTAAGCCATAAAATGGTTGTCCGCCACCATCGGTTCTTTGTGGCAATAGAATAAGCATGTGTGAAGAATTGGAAAATTCTGATGGATGTGTTGTTTTGTAAGCATTTATCTCATTTAGGATCTTACTTCCAGATATGCTCGAATCATAAGGATAATCTGCCTGTGGTCCTGCGGCAGGAATCTCTATAAATTTAATGAGGTTGGTAGAATCCTCCCTGGCTAAGCCTAAATATTTGTCGTACCCGTACCTCAACATTTCGGTATGGAACCAGTTTTGAAAATGCGTAAATAACGCTGTTAATCTGGTTTTGTAGTCAGGAAGTGCGGGGTTATCGGTAGGCACAAACATCACAATGTTGAGGTTTTTGGTGTTGGTTACAAAGCCCGGTGTGGTGGTTGAACTAAGTGCTGATTTAGGTAATTTTGCCTGGTCGGTTTCTGGTTCTGAAACCGGGGCTTTTTTACAGCTACTCATTAAAATGCCGCTCGAAATCGTTAAGAGCAGGGCAAAACAAAGTTGTTTTTTGTTTTTCATTGTTAGTGGTTTAAAGGTTAATTGTTTTGTTAGTTTAGTGGTTAATTAATCATTTGTTCATTGGTTCAATGGTTGATAACCAAATTGTTTATAGTGGTTATTAAATCTTAACTTTCTTGACTTCTTAAGCGGCGTCTTATGTTTGTGGTTCGTAACATTTCGGTCAAAGCCTGCTTTATTAAAAATATTCGCCTATAGTGTAAGCTCCGCGCTCAGGGTCAGTTCCATCAAAACCGGTTTGTGCCGTTAAAGACACGCTGTAGCGTTTATAGCTCTGCGATGGAATATCGAATATGATAAATGAACCATAAACTTCGTAGGCTGATAATGAGCAACCACCGTAAGTGCTATCAATAGTAACATAAGCGTTATTGACGGTGTTACTTGGATCTTCAATTAATACTGATTGGGCTCCAGTTGTCGGATTTAGTGTCACTGTTACATAGTATTGCGACTGATCGTAAGCAGTGGTTAAAATTTGTGCAGGTGGCTGTACGCATTGTGCATTTACCGAACTGCAGATAGCAAAGAAGCTTAAAAATAAGGATAAGATTAGAATAGATTTTTTCATAATACAATTGTTTAAAGAGTTATTTTTTTGAAGATATTTTGATGGTAATTTAGCATCCATGCTTTTACTTTCTAGTTGGTAGTGATTGTTGGCTGATAGCCATAAGTTGGATAACTTTTAAGGTTTATAATTAATTTAATTAATTACCAGCCTGGATTTTGAACCAATAAGCCTTTAGATTTTAAAACCTCACTCAATGGAATCGGCACAAAGTACATGGCAGGTGCTATGAAATTCATTGACAAGACATTCTCATAGGTATAAGCAAAAGGATAGGCACTACCTGCTGCATTTTGCCTCGCCTTGGCCAGTAATAAGTTGCCTTTTTCTGTAACTTCTGCCGTTTTCCATCTGCGCGTATCGTAATACCAATGGCCTTCACCATAAAACTCTACACGATATTCGTTCCTGATCAATGTTCTTAGCTGGTCTTGTGTTACTCCTGCAGGAATGCCATAGCGATTATCTGGTCCAGCTGTAATACCAGCCCTGTCTCTGATTTTATTTACTTCTACTACGGCTTCTTCTACTCTTCCCACTTCATTCAAAGCTTCTGCATAGCCCAATACCATTTCGGCCAGACGCATCATGGGTAAGGCTCTTGCAACGGTTAAACTGGCAAATGGTACGCGATCATTACACATTTTACGGGTATAATAACCAGTTTTGGTGTGGTAAGGTTGTATACCATCGCCTACCGGATTGTTATTTGCATCGGTATAAATATTGATCGTGGTTAAGGCCGTTGTAGACCTGCTGGTCATGGTAGCCTGATTGTAAATAATAGAATTATAAAACCTTGGATCGCGGTTTTTGTAAGGATCTAAGATATTAAATCCTGACGAAGCATCACTGATCAACTTTCCATTTGCCATTCCAAATGCATCCACAACATTCTGACTGGGATTCATAGAGGTGGTACTTCCAGCTCCCCTGGCCGTGATAGACCATGGAAAAAACGGGCGTTCTAGTCCTCCATTGGTATCAGAAGCATTAGCTGCAGCAAGGGCCAGGTTATAAACGAAAATAAACTCACTTGTTTTTCTTCCGCTTGTAAATAATTTAAAAAAGCCATCACCCGCTTTGGTTGCATTATCTACAATCAATGCATATTCTGGTAAGTCCATCACCGCTTTACAAGCATCAGCAGCCTTTTGCCATAAGGCGGCATTATAATTAGCAGAATAACATATAAATGGAATTACTGTTGCATCAGTACTCACCGGACTGCCATTAAATAAAGTGCTTGCAGCGGTTACGAACAGCCGGGCTTTATAGGCCTTACAAGCCCCTGAAGTGGCTCTACCATAATTAATGGCCTCCAATGTAATGGCACTTGGCAAATCAAGCGCTGCTTTATCGTACTCTGCAGCAATGTAATCTACGCATTCCTTATAAGTATTACGTTTATAATCGTAAGTTGGAAAATCATCGCTTACATTATCACCCACCAATTGTACACCACCATAATACCTTACAAGCATCTGATAATAAAATGCCCTTAAAAACCTGGCTTCAGCAATCAAAACCTTTTTCCTCGGTGCCGAAATAGGTGAATTTGGAACATTGGTCATAAATTTATTTGCTGCCCTGATTTTCTTGTACATCAAAGTCCACATGGCTAGCAAGGGGTGACTTGAACTGGTTGATGTACCCTTTAAAAAAGCGTCTTGTCCTGAAAAACCGCTTGCAGCGTTAGATGTTAGGGTTTCGAAGGCATCGTTCCAGTCACTAGAACCTGGACCAGCTCCTGAGAAACCGCCAATCGTATTACGGTAAGGATGAATATCCAACCCAGTGTTCCAATAAATGTTATTGAGGAAATTAAAGGTCATTGTACTATCAGCAAATACATTTTCTTCCGAAAGCACTTCTACCTGCGAATCCAGGAAACCGCCTTTTTTGCAGGAGAACAACAACATCCCGAGTAATGCTGCCAGTGCGATTGTAAATATTTTAGTTTTCATATCTTTTAAATTTATAGTCCAAATTGTATCCCGAAATTCAATACACGTTGTTGAGGATATTCACCTGCCGATGCAGTTAATGCTGATTCAGGATCGATAAATGATGGAATTTTAGTATAAACGATTCCCATATTATAACCATTGGCATAAACACGGATATTGTTTACATGTAGTTTCCTGGCAAAAGAGGAAGGAATCCTATATCCAATTTCAAAATTCTTCCACCTGATATAATCGCCCTGAACATACCAGAACGTAGACCAGTAATTCCCTGAACCATCAAAACCATTTTGTGCACTGCCTGAAAGTTCTGGAAATGAAGCCGAACCTGCTGTTACCGGTGTCCATCTACCCAGGTTCCATGGAACTGAAACACGGTCTGGGCGAGCATATGCCAATGCTCCTCTGTTCATATTAATAATGTAGTCGAATGAACCCTGAAACAGTGTCGAAACATCAAAGCCTTTATAAGAAAATCCGAAACTTAAACCTCCCGTATAATTTGGATTATTATTACCGATGTATTGCTTGTCGTTCGCGTCAATTATACCATCACCGGTTAAATCTTTATATTTTATTGATCCCAACTGTAGGGTAGATAATGGAACCGAAGCCGCTAAACGGGGTGCATTGTATAAATCTGATAAACTTTCATAATAGCCATCAGCAGTATATTGAAAAACAGCTCCTACCGGTTTACCTGTTAAAGCCAATCCATCATAAAGGTAAGCTGGCTCATCTCTGTACAATACCTTATTTTTTGCGTAAGTAACATTTCCATTTACGAAAAATTCAAAATTGGCTCCGATTTTATCGCGATAAGTTAAATCGATTTCGTATCCGGTATTATGTACGCGTCCTAAATTATAAGGAGGTAATGTTGCACCAAAAGAAGCCGGCACCAAACCTGGTGTGGTAAAAATATCTTTAGTTGTTTTATTAAAATAATCCAAAGTTAAAGACAGTTTACTTCCGAAAAATTTAGCATCCAAACCAACATCCAGATCATTCACAGTCATCCATTTTACGTTTTGGTTAGAAAGGGTCGGCTCAACAATACCAGAGTAAGATTGTGGCGTTTCACCAAAAACAATACCGCTCGCACCGGTAGAATAGCTTTTTTGGTAAATTAAACTTGAGACACCAATGTTGTCATTCCCGGTTATACCATAAGAAGCCCTGAGTTTTAAGAAGCTGATAAACTTTAAATTATCCTTAACAAACTTTTCTTCACTGATGTTCCACCCGATACTCGCGGCAGGGAACCAGGCAAAACGGTTATTTTCGTTAAACCTGTCCGATCCGTTGTATGCCGCAGTTAAATCCAGCAGGTACTTTTGTTTGTAGGCATAGCTGGCCTTACCGGTAAAACCTTGTATATTGTATGGATCGATCAAAACAACCGTGCTTGCACCCACGGGTAAAATATTGGTACGTGTTTGGTTAATCAATGCCACAGCGCTCACATTATGATCCCCAAAGCTACGGTTGTAATTCAACCCTCCACGTACAGTAGTTGTGCGTCTTGTATTGTTAAAAGCGGTACTCCTGCTTAAAACGCCCATCCGGTAGAGGTTTGGTGTAGTTGGATTGTATTTCTGTGTAGCAGGATCGTAACTATATGCCAAAATTTCGCTTGATGCACGTGTTAGGTTTCGGGTAAAACTATAATCTCCTGTGTAAGACACCAGCAAGTTGGCTGATAATCCTGGCGTAACCATATCTAATAATTGATTAGCACTCGTGGCTGCCGCGATATTGTTATTATAACTGCGGTTGTAACCCGAATACATTAAGTTTGCTACCGGATTCGGTTTGGTTCCGGTTGAGGCAGAGCTGGCGATTAAACCATTTGGCCAGTATATCGGGTAGAGGAATGAAGAAAGTTCGCCGTTCCATAAATATTGAAATATGGTACCACCATTGTTCCATGGTTTATCGTTAGGCTCATTGGTTACGCCAAATTTTCCCGACAGATCAATTTTAATCTTTAAATTTTTGTTGGGAGTAATATCAACATTCGACCTGAAATTATACCTGTTGTATAAATAGTTGGAGTTATATCCCTGACCTTCGGAAAAATCTTTAAATAAACCACCCTGGTATAAGTAACCGAGGTTGACAAAATACTTTACCTTTTCGGTACCGCCCGATATGTCGAAATTTACCCTATTCTGTAAACTCACTTTTTTAATCACTTCGTCCCACCAGTTCACATTTGGATGATTATAAGGATCATCGTTTGTAAGGTAATGCTGCAGGTTATCCCCTGAAAAGAAGTTTGGATATAAGGTAGCTGGATTGTTATACAGGCCTGCTAAACGCTCGCGAAATAAGTTTAAGGTGGTATAACCAGAATTGACCACCGGACGCTGGGTAGGCATCTGAAGCCCACTTTCGTTTTTTATGTTCAAGGCTGGCTTGCCGCTTTGCCCCCTCCTTGTAGTGATAATTACAACGCCATTTGCCCCCCTGATACCATATACCGCTGTGGTTGAAGCATCTTTTAGTATTGTTACACTTTCTACCTCATTATTATCGATAGAACTAATCTGATCAGCACTTACTTCTACGTCATCAACAATTACCAATGGTGTGGTACCACCAGCATATGTACTGATGCCCCGTATCTGGAAAGCAGCACCATCATTACCTGGTTGCCCGCTACGTTGCTGCGAAAAGAAACCCGGCAAACGACCTGCTAAACTGTTCTGTAAACTTGCTGATGGACTTTGACGGATTTTTTCACCGGAAATTGAACTTACTGCTCCTGTAACAGTGATCTTTTTAGCCGATTGTCCAACACCCAGAACCACCACGTCTTCTAAGCCCTTGGCATCATCCTTTAAAATAACATTGATGCTGGATTTAGCCGAGACATTGATTTCCTGTGAGAGATAACCTACCGATTTAACAACGATAACCGCTTGGTTACCTCTTAATTTTAAAGTAAAATGCCCTTTTTCATCGGTTGAAACACCATTGCTGGTAAACTCTTTCTCAAAAATAGTGGCTGCAGGAATTGGTCCATTGCCATCACCAACGGTTCCTGTTATTATTTTACCGGTTTGTGCGAAGGTCTTATTGCAAACCATAAGCGCGACAAACAAGATTATTGCTTTTATAATTTTTTTCATGTGCTTTGCGCTAATTTTACCAATTAGGGTTTTGAACCATAGATTTATTTGAAATCACCTCATTTAATGGAATCGGAAACAGATAACCTTTATTCGCATCAAATTTGGTGGTAGCAGCATCTACAGTTTTGTAGGTAACTACACCGCCTGTAATTGTACCCTGAACACCATGGAGTGTTCCATTAAGTACCGTTGCGGCAATCTTCCATCTTCTGATATCCCAAAAGCGGTGTTCTTCGAAAGCAAATTCTACTCTTCGCTCATGCCTGATCTTCTCGCGCATCTGGGCTTGTGTTAAACCAGCAGGTAAGGCCGGCATACCCACTCGACTCCTGATGGCATTCACTGCTGCATACACGTTTCCATCTGCTCCTACCGCCTCGTTTTGAGCCTCGGCATAGTTTAACAGAATTTCTGCATACCTGATGATCGGGAAAATGTGAGGATAATTTGAGTAAGATGTTCCGCTCGAATTGCTTGTCATAAACTTACGCATGTAGTAACCTGTACGCGTTTCACCTTTGGTCACCCTTCCATAACCAAAGGGCCTGTCCAACCCTCCATCATAGGTCTGTACTTTTCTGTTTAGCCAATAAAGTCCATCGAAAGTAATGGTTGCAGGAAAACGCGGATCTCTGTCGTAATATGGATTGGTAGCTACATAACCAGAGCCGGTTTCAGTAATTAGTTTACCATTAGTCATCTCATATTCGTTTACCAGTTCCTGAGTGGGATTGGTTTTACCAGAAAGGGAGGCACGGGTATAACCTACCGGATCATTAAGCATTTCGACAGTAGAGTTATTCGCTGTCATATAAGGCAGAATAATTTCGTTGTTACTCGCTGTGGTAAAAACACTCAGAAATTTATTCACGTTGGTAACATAGGCAGCAAGTGTTGCACTCGGTGCTACCCCGGCAAGCGTAGTTGTGGTATAATGTGTTGTTGTTGCTGCGTTGTTTAAAGCATAGGTAAATTTAGCTGCCGTTACACTGTCCATTATTGCTTTGGCAGCGGCAGCGGCGTTTGCCCACTTGGCAAGATCATTACCCGGATTATTAAGCGGACTGGCAGCATATAAAAGCAATCTGCTTTTTAAGGCCATTGCCGCACCACGACCAAAACGGCCATAAAAGTTTGCTGCAAAAGTACCATTGGTTGATGAATTTGCAGTTAACAGATAAGGCATTGCAGCGTCCAGTTCGCTTAAAATATAATCTACACATTGCTGGTAAGTATTGCGTGAAATATTTATGGTTTCTTCTGCAGTAAAAACCTTATCACCAATCAATGGAACACCTCCCCATCTTTTAATCAATTCGAAATACGACATTGCCCTTAAGCAACGCGCTTCGGCTTTCCACCTGTCTTTATAACCTTTAAGGTTTAAAGGAACTACATCAATATTGGCCAGAAAGATATTCGTTTTGCGGATGTTGGCGTAATTTTTTGCCCATACATTATCCACTACATTTGAAGGACTTATCCCGTCGTTGCTAAAGTATTGCACTGCATCTCCTACCGCATTGGGTAGGGCATCATCCGTACCGGCGTCGAGTATGTTATTCGAGATCCTGTTATTTCCGTTTGGCAAACCTGCGTAAATACTGTTCAGAAATTTCTCGGCATTTACGCCCAGCGAATCTGTTTTATCAAAAATAACATCCTGACCAATCAGTTCTAAAGGCGTGTCCTCGCTTAGTTTTTTACATCCCCATGCGCCAAACAACACAGCAGATACGAAGACAACTATAAAATATTTTTTCATAAATCTGTTTTCTATAAGGTTAATGATACACCACCGTTGATTACCCTTTGGTTAGGAAAGCTGCTGACCAGTGATTCGGGATCGAAATCCAGTTTTGAAGTGGTAAGCATGTTGTAGCCATTTACAAAAAACCTAAGTTTTTTTACTTTTAACCTGCTTACCAGACGGGCTGGAAGCGAGTAACCCAGCTCTACATTTTTCAATCGAAGGTAATTGCCGTTTCTTAGCCAGAAAGTAGAAGAAACATTGTTATTTAGATTGGTTCCCAAGGTTAAGCGAGGCAAAGTGGCACTTTCCTGATTGCTTGGAGTCCACCTGTTCTGTGTGGTATAATCCAAAACGTAACCGGTATTATTGTTCAGCGCCAGCATAGACCCCGTATTCAGCAATACTTCCCTATTAAAAACGCCTTGTACCAATGCCGAAAAATCAAATCCTTTGTAGTTGAAGGCCAAGTTCAGACCTCCGTAAACAAGTCCTTTATCACTGGTAATTTTCTTTTGATCGAGTGATGAAATCACACCATCACCATTCAGATCCTGGTATTTAATATCGCCAGCAACAGGTGTGTAGCCCAACAATGTTGGTGTATTGCCTGCATTTTCTCCTGTTTTATAAAAACCAATGGCCTGGTAGCCAAATATTCCTGAAGCCTGGCCAGCTGTGTACATCCAGTTGTATGGATAGTCTGGCTCACCAGCATATAAAACTTTATTCTTTTGCAAACTAACGTTTAAACCTATCTTGTAGCCAAAATCTCCTGATCTGCCTACAAAATCAACTGTACCTTCTATTCCTGAAAACCTGTATTTGCCAAGATTCTGATCAGGGTAATCGGTACCGATAATGGTACTGGCATACGGCCTGGAAATTAATAAGTCGTAATATTTATTGTTGTAATAAGTTAAACCTACATTTAGCTTATTGTTTAAAAATGCAGCATCAGCACCAAACTCGAACTTTTTGGCCTTTGCCGCACCTACGTTTGTGGTTGCCAGGCTACCTTGCGCTGCTGTGCCCACAGTAGTTTGTCCTGTGCCAAAAACATAACCTGAGCCACTGATCGAATACCGTTGGATGTAAGAGAAATAATCAGAAAGGTTTGCTTTAGCTGTTAAACCGTAAGTAGCTCTAAATTTCAGAAAATTAACTATAGAAGGATTAAACCATTCTTCTTTTGAGGCTACCCAACCTAAGCCTACTGATGGAAGAAATACCCACTTTTGCGATTCAGTATATTTGTTAAAACTGCTATATGAAGCAGCAGCCTCAGCAAAATATTTCTCCTTGTAACTGTACTTAGCAGACAAACCTGCGGTTTTGAGAATATTATTTAACTGACCGTTGTTTAAAAGGCCACTCGATAAACTGTTATCGCCATTATAAGCCCCCAATAGATCCAGGTGATGGCTTTCAAAATCCCTCGAATAGCCCAGCATGAAATTGTAATAGGTCTGCTTTAACTGGTCGGTTACATCCGAACTGCCACCGCCTAAAAGCACTTTACTATCGGTACCCGATTTGGTATAACTAACAGTTCCATTGCTTATAGTTGGGTAGTAAATAGCGAATGTTTTTGTTTTTGAAGTAGCTTCGCTGTAGTAGTTTGCTATCGATAAGCCTGCTTTGGCCCATAAACCTTTGGTAATATCGTCCAATTTATATTTTAGCGCTACGTCAGAATTTAAGGTACGGTTGGTGGTCATCACGTAACCAGAATTAATTGTGCTTGCCAAAATATTATTGGTTAAAGAAGCGGTACCACCATAGGTGCCATCTGGATTTTTCACAGCATAGGCCAATGGTGATGTTGAATAAACCTGGCTCATAATAGTTGAGGCATACCCTCCAGGCTGATTGTTGTTTTCTACTGAACCGAAGATGTTTAACTGTAAGGAAATATCTTCATTAAAGTTAATTTCTGCATTGGTACGGATATTATAACGCTTATAAAAGTTATTCGTGTTATAAACATTATTATCATCGGTTACAAAATTACCATCAGATGCAAAATGCTCTAAACTCACGTAATATTTAAAAGCATCTGAATTACCCGCCACACCTAAGTGATAACGCTTTTGAGCGCTATTCTTTTTATAAACCAGATCATACCAATTATTATTAGGCTGTAAAAACGGATTATTGGTATTATTATCATAAGCACTAATTACGGCGTCGCTGTATACTGGCGTACTGCCCGGGTTTGTGTTCAACTGCGCTTCGTTGTAAATACGGGCATAATCGCCACCGGTAATAAATTTGGGTGAAAACAAGTTTTGAAGGGCGCCGTATTCTGCCCCGAAATTAATTTCGAAAGGATTGTTTTTTGATTTCTTTTTCGTGGTAATGTAAATTACACCACCTGATGAACGCATACCATACATAGAAGTTGATAAAGCATCTTTCAATACCGTAATACTTTCTACATCGTCAGGATTGAAATTGGTAAAGGATCTGGGTACTCCATCAATTACGATAAGCGGCGATTGGCCGCGGAGCACCAATTGCGTTACATCAAAACCTGTACGCGCCGACGATTGTAACGTATACAAACCAGTTAAACGGCCAGCTACCGTATTTGTCACATCAGATACCGGAGTAGAATTAATATCATCACCATATATCGTAGCAGCACCTGCTATCAGGTTGGCTTTTTTAGTTGTTCCATTCCACTTATCAACTTTATTTTCAAGGAAGTTTTTTTGATCAAATTTCCTGATCAACGAACTATCCGTTTCTACGGCAGTGTTGACTACCGGTTTTTGCTGTGCAAATGCAAAAACAGGCAATAGGTTTAACAAGCCTATCATCCATTTCAGCCTTATATTTGTATATTTTTTCTTCATAATACCGGCTGTTAATTAATATGATGTTAATGTACCCCTTACCAAACCTGTAGCCTGTTGGCTGGAGGCAATCTGCAGGTAAAGTGTTTTGGAATTTAAATCTGCTATGGTCTGAGCCGACAGCTCAACAGAACCCTTTACTTCCCTGGTAGAATTAAAGGCTCCATTATTCAAATCGATTAAAACAGTACCATTGGCTCCGGCAGTTCCACTATAAATAGTTGCCTTGGTAGGCGTATCGCCATTATTGAGCGGTGTATCAAAATACAGGTAATAATAAAGTTTGTTATCGGTCATTAAATAACATACCGCTACTGCATGGTCAGTTCTGCCTGAAATTGCAGGTACAACATTGTTTACAGATAAATCTGATTTCCATTGCCTTATGGTATAGATATCTGATACCACTTCCTTTTTCTTGCACGCGCTAAAAAACAACAGTGCAAGCACAGGCATTAGGCAATGCCTTTTTAATGTAAATAGGTTCATAAAATTTTAGGTGTTGATTGTCAATAATCTTTATTAACTGATTATCCGTTTTAGTTAGTGGTTCTGCAGGAGCAGGTTATGCCAGCACATCAACGTTAAATGCCTAAACTTAAAAGGCACTGCTTGGGGTGAAAGTAATTTTTGTTTCATGATTGGTTTGGTTAATACTTACTGTTGGCTTTCGGATGGGTTATATCAGATTTGCCCCCAGTTTTGGTTGTTAGTTAAATTTGGTTAAGTCAATAACAGAAATGTTTATTTCTGATGGCGATTGCTCTTTATCGCCTTGTATTAGCTTTATCAAAACTAGTGGAGTGAAAAATGAAAAAGGTCGAAAATTGTAAGTGAAAGGATAGAAAAACGGCAATTCTTCTGTATTTTAATCAATTCGCCCTATATTTAATGGAAAAAACAACGATTCATAAAAACCTATACCAAATGATGAAGCTGCGTTTAAACGCGATAGGATTCTGCCTGGTGCTTTTAATATGCACATCCCTTTACGCACAGAAGCCGATCGTATTTAATCACCTTAGCATAGAAAATGGCCTTTCGCAAAATTCGGTGATAGCCATTGCGCAGGATAAAAACCAGTTTATTTGGATGGGTACCCGGCACGGACTCAACCGCTATGATGGTTACCGTTTTAAAATTTACGATAGCAGCCCTGATAATGGAAACAGCATTTCGGATAATGTAATTACCAGCCTGTTAAGTGATAGTAAAGGACGTTTATGGGTAGGGACAGAAAATGGCCTGAATATTTACGACGATAAAACCGACCGTTTTTTCCGCATCAACAAAAAGAATTCGGCAAAATCTTTCAGCTGCGATTCGGTTGAGTGTGTGTATGAAGATCCGCAGAAAAATATCTGGGTTGGCACAGAAAATGGATTAAACCTGGTAATTGATGCCGAAAAGCGGATTTTTAAAAAATTTCTTTTTGACAGACCCAATTATAAGCCTGAACTCAACCATATTTTCTCTGTTTTTAAAGATGACCAGCAGAACCTTTGGGTGGGCACATTTAACGGTTTGGTTCGTATATATCAGGAGAAGGGCAAATATCGTTTTGAAATTTTCAAACATAAGGCCAACGATCCGAACAGCATCAGCTCCAACGCGGTAAAAAGTATCCTGATCGATAAACAAAAACGGCTTTGGCTGGGCACTTACAATGGCTTAAACCTGTTCGATTACAAACGTAAAACCTTTACCCGTTACCAAGCCAGTATTACCAACCCCAACTCGATCGTAAATAACGATATCCGCAAACTCATGTGTGATGGCGCAGGCAACATCTGGATCGGTACGCAGGAAGGATTGAGCATACTCGATCCCATTACCCTTAAATTTAGTAATTACCGTTATGATCCTGAACAGAACAACGGATTAAGCCAAAACTCCATTCACAGTATTTTTCAGGATCTTAACGGTTCCATGTACATAGGTACCTTTTATAAAGGTGTAAACGTGGTTTATCCATCTACTACGCCATTTACTGTATATAGAAATTCGAAAAAACAACAGGGCCTGAGCAGTAATATTGTAAGTGCGATGGTCGAAGATAAGCTGCATAACCTCTGGATTGGTACCGAAGGCGGTGGCTTAAATTACCTTAACCGCAGTAACCATGCTTTTACCTATTACAAATCAGAACCGAATAACCCTAACGGACTCAATTCCAACCTGATTAAAACGTTATGCCTCGATAAAAGCGGGCAGTTGCTGGTGGGTACGCACCGCGGTGGCCTGTACGTTTTTAATCCTGATGCCCGTAACTTCAGAAAAATAATCAATGTAAAGGATGTTAAAAATACACCTGGCGGTGCTGAAGTGATTGCGATAACGGAAGATAGTAATGGAACTATTTGGGTGGGTTCAAGGGATGGCTTATCTACCCTTACTAAAACCAATGGACGTTATGCCGGCACAACCGTTAAAAGCATTATAGAGAAGAACTTACGGAACAAGTACATCCAGGTAATTTTTGAAGATAAGGCCAAAAACCTCTGGATTGGTACCAGGGCAGGCTTATATGCCTATAACCCTGCCTCAAAAAGAATTACAGCTTATTATCAGAATAAAAACAATACTAAAGGCCTGAAGTCAGAATATATCAATTGTATCATGCAGTTGAAAAATGGAAATATCTGTATCGGGACAGCTTTGGGTGGCTTGAGCATCTTTGATCATAAAAGCAGAACATTTAATAATTATAATGAAAAAGATGGCCTGCCCAGTAGTAACGTATTTGGGGTACTGGAAGATGAAGAGACAAATTTATGGATCAGTACCGATAAAGGTTTATCCAAGCTGATTACCCACACCACAAAATTTATTAACTATACCAAAAGCGACGGACTTGCAGGAAACAATTTTAACATCAATTCTTTTTTAAAAGATAACCATGGCGAATTGTTTTTTGGAGGGTTCGATGGATTAACGGCGTTTTATCCGAAACAGATCGACATCAATAAAAATGTTGCCCCCATTACCTTTACCGGACTTAAACTATTCAATCAGCCTGTAGAGGTAAATGGTAGCGATGGTATATTAAAGGAAGACCTTAAAAATATCCGTCAAATTACGTTTAAACATGATGAGAATAATTTCACCATCGATTTTGCCCTTTTAAATTATATTAAACCCGAAAAAAACAGCTACAGTTATATCCTTAAAGGACACGGCAAAGATTGGGTGAAAACCGATATTCCGAGCGTAAGTTATGCTGATCTGCCTTCGGGCGATTACACCTTTATCGTTAAGGGGATTAACAACGATGGGAATCCGGGTGGTAAAGCTGCATCACTTAAAATTTCCGTACTTCCACCCTTTTGGGCAACCTGGTGGGCCTATATTATCTATCTCGCCTTCTTTTCTGGATTATTGTTCCTGATTGTACGCTATCTTTTTGTGCGTGCGCTGCTAAAACGTACTGAAGATATGCAGAAAATGAAACTGAATTTCTTCACTTATGTAGCGCATGAAATCAGAACACCACTTACCCTTATTCTCGGTCCACTGGAAAATCTTTCTAACCAGTACCAAACAGATGCCGAGCTGAACCGGCAGATTATCCCAATTAAAAACAACGCCAACAGGCTCATGCGTTTGATTACGGAGCTTATGGATTTTAGAAAAGCCGAAACCGGGCACCTTACACTTCATGTTGCCGAAGATAATATCGTCGCATTTGTGAACGAGATTTTCATTTCCTTCGCTCACCTGGCGCAAACCAATGGTATTCAGTATGAATTTATACACGAAAAAGAAAACATCAACCTGTTTTTTGATAAACGACAGCTTGAAAAGGTAATATTCAACCTTTTATCCAATGCTTTCAAATTCTGTGATAAAGAGGACGGCCAAATTTCAGTTTCCCTGCTAGAATCGGATGACGAAGCAATCATCAGCATTTCTGATAATGGCGTGGGCATTCCCGCCGAAAGCCTTAAAGGTTTGTTTAGTGATTATTTCCAGGTAGATGAGCAGCAGAGCCAAATTGGCTCGGGCATTGGGCTTGCCTTATCTAAAGCAATTGTAGAGGAACACCAGGGAAGTATTGCGGTAGAAAGTACTCCTGCCACAAATGGTTCGAGAGGTTTCACCAAGTTTACTGTAAAGTTAAAAAAAGGGAAATCGCATTTCAAAACGGCACTTTTTGACGGCGTAAAAGATTACCCTGCGCAGTCTAATCTTTACACACAACATACTGAGGAAGGAAATACAGCTGTAAACCCTGAAAAAGAAACTGATCCCGCCGCCAAAACCATTTTGGTAGTGGAAGATAATTGGGAAATCAGGTCGCTGATTAGCTCATTTCTAGGCAAAAATTATCAGATAATTGAAAGAGAAAATGGCTTATCAGGCTGGGAAATGGCTGTAGAAACCTTGCCAGATCTGATTATCTGCGATATTATGATGCCGGTTATGGATGGCATTGAGCTTTGTAAAAGACTTAAACAGGATGAGCGTACCAGCCACATTCCGGTCATTATTCTTACTGCCAGATCTTCGCATGTGCACCAGGTAAGCGGCTTAGAAACAGGAGCCGATGCCTATATCACCAAGCCATTTAGTCCGCAGTTACTTTTTCTGAATGTGCGCAATTTACTGATGTCGAGAGAGATCATGCGGCAAAAGTTTTTAAAACACATCCATCTGCAGCCTAAAGAGCTTACCATTAATGCCGTTGATGAAGCTTTTATGCAAAAACTACTGAGCTACATCGATCAACACATTGCCGATGAGGATTTTGGGGTATCGGAACTTGCTTCAATGATCGGTATGAGCAAACCGGTGCTGTACAAAAAAATCAGACAGCTCACCGACCTTTCGGTTAATGACTTTGTAAAATCGATCCGCTTAAAAAAAGCCATGGAGCTGTTTAAACAAAACCGGTTTACCATTTACGAAGTGGCTTACCAGGTAGGCTTTAACGATCCAAAATACTTTAGCAGGGAGTTTAAGAAACAGTTTGGAAAAGGGCCGAAGGAATTTATGAAGGGGGATGAATAGTTTGGAGTCTTTAGTTGGGGGGAGTTCTAAGCCCAAAATCATCAGTCCATAGCCTGTGGTTCATGTCTTCACGGATTCCCTGTCTGTCCGTAGAGTTCCGAAGGGCTCTATCGATTAATAATAGAAAAGAGTCTGTGACTCATTTTAGTTGAGTTTTAAACTCAATTTTATTCTTGTATCCGTAGAGACGTTATGCTTAACTCTACGGACAGAGGGTTTTCGGGAAAGCAATCTTTATATAAAGAATTTCGAAGATGAAAGATTGCTTGCTCGTTCCCCTCCTGCAATGACGAATTTTATTATTTCACCTCCACAAATTTCAATACTACACTTGTTCTATTGGTACTTAATACCGGGTTAAAACCAACTTTCATTAAAAAATCACCGGTATAAGTTTTGGTCCCATCAATCGGCGATTTAGTTCCCGGAAATAAATTAATCTCCTTGATCTGGTATTTTTTCGTGGCATCTAAACCATTTAATTTAATAGGGTATTTACTCCTCTCATCATAACGGTAATTTACGAGGTAGTTAAAAATCACCCCCTCTGTTTTCTGCTCATTTACATATAACATTGAGGCCAGGTTTCCGCTACGCGGATTGGCCAAACGATACTGCTCGCCCTGCCATATAATTGCTTTCACCTCGTTATAATTTTTAATGGCCTCCTGACAAAACTGAAGCTCTTTTTCGGGCAATTTACTCACCACAATGTCAAAACCCAGTTTACCCATCATGGCTACATCTGTTCTGAACTTTATCGGTTGTTTTCCCCAGTCTGTAACATGGTTAGAAGAACTGATTGCAGGATAAAAATAAGAATATTCCCATTGCATAAATATCCTTTCCAGAGGGTCCGTATTATCGCTTGGCCAGAATTCAGTAAAATACTGAAGGGCTCCATAATCTACCCTTCCACCACCACCAGAGCACAACATCATGGGTACAGTAGGATATTTAGCACGGATTCGTTGTAAAACACTGTATAATCCCCTTACATAATCGATGTAAAAGTGCGATTGATTTTTTAAATGAGCAGAATAAGCATTATAAATCACCGCATTACAGTCCCATTTAATATAGGCCAGTTTCGGATTTTTAGTAAAAAGATCATCCACCACACCAAAAACAAAATCCTGTACTTTTGGGTTGCTCAGATCGAGTTCCAGCTGGTTTCTAAAATAGTATTCCTGGCGGTTCGGCTGTTTTACTACCCAATCTGGATGTTTTTCATATAATTCGCTTTTTGGGTTCACCATTTCAGGTTCAATCCAGATCCCAAACCTGGTTCCTACGTTATCGGCCTCTTTAACCAGCGAAGCGATACCATTTGGCAATTTCTTTTTGTTTTCCTGCCAATCACCTAATCCTGCACGGTCATCATTCCGCGGATATTTATTTCCAAACCAGCCATCATCCAGTAAAAAGAAATCGACACCCAATTTTTTGGTATCTTTTAATAAATCGGCCAATTTTTGTTCATTAAAATCGAAATAAGTAGCCTCCCAATTATTTAGAAGAGTTAACCGGCTGCCTTTACCATCTAATATTTTATAGTTTCGTGCCCAGTTCTGTAGTTTCCTGCTCGCATCGCCTTTTCCCTTATCAGAAAAAGTATATAAAAAAGCTGGCGTGCTAAAAACTTCACCATTTTTTAAGCTGTAAGGCGAAGCATAATTGTTCATTCCGGCAATAATCCTCAGGTTATCCTGGTAATCGAGTTCCAGATCAATCTTAAAATTACCACTCCATTCCATTGCGCCATATAAAACATTGCCTTCATTTTCTTCAGCAGGTTTATCCAGCGAGATCATAAAAACAGACGGCTGGAAAAGGTTAGCCCTGGTACCCAGTTTGCTATCTAAAGTTTTAATTCCATGGGTAATTTCACTTTGCTCGGGCTGCATCTCCTTTGCCCAATCGCCGTGATACTGGTTCAGCCAAAAATGAGGCGATTTTAAGTAAAGATTGGCGGAGGCATATTTATGCAGCACTACATTACCTTTCTCACCATGTTTAATCTCTGTCCATTGTTCTATTACATCCTGCTGGTAAAAAGACTTATAAAACAGGTTTACTTCAAAATTGTACACTGGGTCTTTCAGTCTGATTTTTAACAGGCTTACATTATTATCAATAGCGGTCACCGTATGATCTACATATTTCAGATCAAGCGAATTATTCCCATCTGCATGCGTAACACTAATGGCAGGCTCTACCAGATTCCTTGTTCCGGATGGTGTATAAACTGATTTTAGCTGCCCGGTATAATCTTCTGTCTGCCTGTACTGACCGTTAACCTGTGCATACTCCTCTTTATTGGCGAGCTTTTTTCCGAAAAAAATGGTGTTTACATCTTTTTTTGCATCGGCCTGCAAAACCAGTGCATTGTGGGCAGTTTCGATGGGAATGATGGTTTGTGCGTTTAACCTGGTCAGGGCTAAAAGAGAAAGGGCAAAAGCCCATGCGCCCTGCCTGATGTAACCTGTAGATTGATCTGATCTTTTCATCTTTGTTTTCAATAGTATCATGTATATTTTTATAGATAGTAGGTTCATAAACATTATTTTTTGAGCGTAATTTTAAGGATAAGGGCATCTTTTCCGCCCAGATTGATGGTTTGGTTGTTTTTAAAAGCTTCTGTTTTTTGGTTAATCAGGTTTTGGGCGTGATATATCTCATTAGCTTTCAAACCTATTCTCGCAAAATCGATAGTAAAATATTTTGCCTTATCGCCATAATTAAATACGGCCAGGTATTTCACATGCCCAACATCTTTTACAAATAATTGTGAAGCTGATTTGCCCCTGTTCCCTTCTACCGGAACAAATGCTTTTCCATCTTCCAGAATCTTTAAAATTTCTGTGTGGTTCAATAATCGCTGTGCCGTACCTGTCCATTTCCCCTGACGTGAAAAGTCGTCGCCTGTAATGCAGGTGCCTGTTACAATGGCAGATAAAAACCTGGCGGTGTTTTCGCCATCTGATTGATCTGAGAAAACCACATGATCGGCATCGATATAATTATAGAGATAAGTTTGCCACCAGCCATTGCTTAGACTGTTTAAGGTATATTCGGTATCTTTTATCGATTTAAAGGCATCGCAGGCAATACGGCGAACGTGTACGTAGCGGCCAGAAGCCAGGTTTGGTGAAATGGCAGCGTAAACCAGCATTTTACCATCAAGTTGTTTTAACAAAAATTCCATACCGGTTTTATAAGCCTGCATCCCTGTTGTAATTTTAGGATCAAAAAAATGATCTGATTCTATGGCGGCATGACCCAAAAAATCAATCTTAATCATTTCGAAACCACATTCCTTAAACTTATTAATAACAGCTGCAATACGCTGCTGTGTACCCGGGTGTGTAGGATCTAATGCTCTTGCGCCGTCTATATCATGGTAACCATTACCGACTTTCGTCCACATTTCTCCAAAATTGTAATTCGTTCCTTCGGCTTTGCGGTTACCTCCGCCAGCAAAACCCCAATCAACAAAAGGTGCCCAGTAAATACCTGGCTTTAATCCTTTTGATTTGGCATGATCGGCAAAGGCTTTAAGTTTGGAATAATTGCCCACCAAACCGCCTGTTAGCAGATTGTCCCAATAAGAATCAAGATCGATATAAGCTACGCCCCCGCTCCTGAAACTTTTTAGGCTGTCTGCAAAAAAATCGCTTACCTGATTCGCTTTTTCGAGTGTGATTTTCTCCTGCATGGCACCCCAGCTGTTCCATCCTACAGGCGTGGCATTAGTCCGGTTAAAAACGATGGGTGGTTCCGAAAACCTGTTTAATTTTGCGTAAGTTTCCATACCCAAACGCCAATCATCAAAAGCACCGAAAAATACTTTTGCCGAACTTACCGAATTGCCTTTTAAATAACCATGCACAATTTTATCGCGGGTAATACTTTGTTCTGTATAACCGCAAATGGCCTTTACGCTCATCTTTTTACTGCTATCCATTGTGGTGATAACACCTGTTTTCCAGTTGCCGTGCTCAATAGAACCGATTACAAAACCTTTACGTGATTGATCATGGTATAAAGCCGTGACCTCTGCACTTGGATTACTTACGTTGGCTATTAAAGGCACTGTATTATAAGAAATGAAGGTATCGTTATCAAAAGGTACAAATAAACTGGCAGGCACATTAGCATGTTCCTGATCGATCAGGTTTCCGCACAGGGGAACAATATGGTTAATGGATAAATCAGCACCGTTCAGGATCAGATTCATCATAAAATAATCTTTTCCGGTATAAGTATAAAATACCTGTTGCATCTCTGGCAAGCCAGCTTTTTTTAACAGAAAAATATGTTTAAATCCATTGCCAAAGCCATCCTTAACAGCCTGTTTACGGTAAGTAATTTCATTATAATCAGTAGAACTGAACAATTTTTTCTGGTATTCGGCCTGCGAAAAAGCTTTTAATAACAATGGCTTCGCTCCATTCACAACATTAAAGTTACCGGTTTTAAGGTTATACGCTATTTTGCCTGTTTCACCAAAACCGATAATAATTGCCGAAGCTGGTTTGGAGCAAAGGACTAACAGGCTTAAAATTAAAAACGTTTGATGCCTGAATAAAAATTTAAAAATCATCTATCACTAAAATTTAACCGAAGTTATGGTCCATTGTTTTCCGTTTATTTTAACTTTTATCTTTTGTGGCACTGTTGAAGCTATTTTCCAGGAAGTGATTTTACCATCTTTCCATTTCATATCAATGGTAAAATTGCCCCTTGCCTTTAAGCCCTTAATCTCACCAAAAGCTTTCCAGGTGTCCGGAATGGCCGGCAAGAGTTCGATACAACCATCGTGACTCTGGATCAGCATTTCGGCAATGGCAGCAGTAGCACCAAAATTCCCATCAATCTGGAACGGTGGTCCTGCCGATAACATATTCGGGTACACACCGCCACCGGCACCGTAATTGATATCGGTACGTAAGGTGGGCTTTAAAATTTCCCTAAAAAGCTTAAATGCCCGATTTCCATCCTGTAACCTCGCCCAAAATAACTGTTTATAAGCAATTGACCAACTTGGACCATCGTCGCCCCTAACTTCGAGCGTTTTTTTGGCTGCTTCGGCTAATGCCGGAGTTGCATTTGGCGTGATTAAACCTGCCGGGTAAACGCCGTACAAATGCGAAATATGGCGGTGTTGAGGATCGGTTTCCTTATAATCTTCCAGCCATTCCTGTATACGTCCATCTCTACTGATTACACCTACCGGTGGAATCGATTTTAGTTTTTCCTGCAACGACGCACTAAAAGCAGCATCAACTTTGAGTAGCCTGGCCGCAGTGATGACATGATTGAAAAGTTCACGAACAATCTGGTTATCAATGGTTGGCCCCATTGAAATGCTCGCCGTTTTTCCATTGGGCAGATAAAATGTATTCTCGGGCGAAACCGAGGGTGAAGTAACCAGCCAGCCAGTTTTTGGGTCTTTGATCAATGCACTTTGATAAAATGCGGCCGATCCTTTCAAAACCGGGTAAATACTTTTCAGGTATTTTAAGTCCCGGCTGAAAGCAAAATGATCCCAAAGGTTGCTGCACAACCAGCCCGAACCTGCATTTGATGCACCCCATGAGGCACTTTCGCCCGGTTCGGTAAAACCCCAGACATTGGTAATCACATGGGCAATCCAACCATCGGCATTATAATAAGCTTTAGCGGTTTTTGCACCATGTCTGGTTAAATTCTTCACCAATTCAGCTAAAGGAAGATTCAGCTCGGATAAATTGGCCGGCTCGATGGCCCAATGGTTCATCTGTACATTAACATCTAGGTGGTAATCTCCATTCCATGGTGTATTAATCTGGTTGGTCCATAACCCTTGTAGATTTGGCGGCAAAAGTCCAACCCTGGTACTACTGATGCTTAAATAACGCCCAAATTGAAAAAACAGGGCACTTAATGAAACATCGTTTTTGTAGTCTTTATAGAAATGATCCAGCCTCACATCAGTAGGTAATCTGGCCGCCTCACCTTCGCCAAGATTGATCGTTAAACGGTTAAACAGTTTACCAAAATTTGCGCTGTGCCTGGCCAGTTCTTCAACATAAGTTTTCTTCTTTGCTTCCTGCAATACTTTCTTCATCCTTGCTTCAAAATCGGCATGTTTAAAATCAGTCTCGGCTGCAACATAAACAATAATTTCTGTGGCACCTTTTATTTTTAAGCTATTGCCTTCACTAGTGAGCGAACCATCTTTCAATTTGGTTGTTACGCGAGTGCTGTACCTCATGCCTTTTCCATCGGTTCCGTTATCCAGTTGCCCGAGCATTAACAGCTCGTTACGCTCGGTGGCCAATGTTGCCTTTTCAGGCCGGTTGATGGAAATATTACAGTTTAGTTTTTTAGGTTGATCGGCAGTGATGCGGATGATATCTACGTCATCATCAAAACTGCAGAAATATTCTCTTTTATATTTTACGCCATTGAGTATAAATTCGGTTGTGGCTACTGCTTTATCCAATGATAAAGTTCTTTTGTAAGCTTCAGGTTTTACCTCTTTACTGCCCGGATATTCATAATCGAGCTGCAAGTTGCCCAATGTTTGGTATTTACCCCAGGTTGCCCCTCCGGAGCCTTGCCCCCTGCAAACAAAATCGCGGTTAACCAATTCCTGCGCTTCGTCATTTTTGCCCTCCAGGATCAATTGCCTTATTTTTGGGAGGCTTTTGTAAGCCTCATAATTATTGGCATCCTGCTTTCCGCCACTCCATAAGGTAATATCGTTTAGCACAACATTTTCTTTCGTAATGCCACCATCCGGTGTCATACCGAGTTTACCATTGCCCAACGGAAGGGTTTCTTCCCAGATTCTGGCAGGTTTATCGTACCAGAGTACCAATGGCTTTTGCTGGGCAAAGGTGCATTTACCTGTAAAAAAAGAGATTAGCGAAAAAATAATCAGTTGTTTCTTATACATTCTTCATTTGTGTGTTGTACTATATGTGTTGGATCCGATTAATTTAGTGTCGTCATCTCCGGTTGCAACGCAATTAAATGCCTGCCAATACAGGTACTTATTACACCACATTAGTCGGATCCAATTACATTTATTGTTTATTCCAGAACCTGAGCTCGCTCATATTGCTATAATTGCCATCTCCGGTGGTTACATGTTTAATCCTGATGCGAATATAACGAATCGGTTTACCTCCGTTATCTAATTCGGAAGTAAAGGCATTTTTGCCGTCATCCGATCTGGTTACGTCTTTTAATAACGTCCAGCCTTTACTAATGGCCTCAGCTGGCCAACCGCTGTTACTTGCCGGCAAGGTAGTGGCTGCATTGGTTAAATCGGCTATGCCCCAAACCTCAAAGCGATCAGGATTGTTACAGCAATCGCGCCCGGTTTCTTCAATGCGTGATAAATTGTTATAAACCTTACCCAAATCGAAAGTAATCACATGCGGCATACCGCTATTGCCTGAACTGTGGAAGACATTTGGATAGCCCTGCGGACCAACGCTCCCATCCCATAACTTACTGATGCTTGTACCCGATTCGTAGGTTTGTGCATCACCAGGCAAGCGTACTTCTGCAAAAAGCGACCTGTCGCAGAGTACATAAGTGAAAATTTGAGGAAAAGTAGAAAAATCAGTTACTGAAAATATGTCTAAAGAACCTTTACCGGGAATATAGGATGACTTATACAATATGCTGGTCCCAGCTTTATAATCCGGAAGTGTAATGGCAGTATCTTTAGGCAAAAGGATTTTATCAACACTGTTACCCGCTGTATTGGTATACCTCACTATGGTATTGATATTGATGGTATCGGGCGTATTGAAATTTAACTGTACCGATCCATTACTACTCACTACATAAGGGTTTGTGGCGTTATAAGGCCTGTTTAATAAACCAGATTGGTATAGCGGACCAAAAACCCTGATATTTCTGGCTTCGATCGGAATTGATTTATGTCCCTGCGCATCATAAGAATAAACCGTGAAAGTGTAAGTATACTCCTTTAAATTGGGGATGATTACTTTCATGGTATCAAGCGGATTGTGCGTAGTAGCATTAACTACTACCGAATCGGCATTGTTGTTCCAATACACCACATATTTGGTTACACTTGGATCAGGACTTGTATTCCACCACAGCCCGGTTCTTAAATTACCTGGTTTGGTTATAATATTGACTACACGGCCCGGATAAACAATCTCACCGTCTTTTAAATATTCTTTAAAGGCAAGATCATCTTTGGTACAGCTGATAATTATCGTTACCAACAGTAATAGCAGGCCACTGATTTTATATATACTTTTCATATCTGAAAATTTATCTTTTAGATTATCTTTAACTATCGTGGATCGCCGTAAAAAGCCATTTCCATGGCATGTGCAAAAGTACCGTTAGACCATGTTGTGCTTACCGAGAGCCGGATATAACGCACTTTAGGGTTGGTTAACGGGAAGTTGAAACTTACTCCTGCTTTTACAAAATCGTTATCGGCCGTGGTATGCGCTACGGGTGTTGCACCTGATGGCGGATTGGGATAATTGTAATTACCCATATTAATCCAGTCGCCAATTACCGTACCTTCTGGAGCTGACAATGGAAGCTGCGCATCACGCGGAGCAACAGCATCAGAGCCCCATACCGAGAACACTTTCGGATTTCCATGGCCATAAGCAAATTTGTCGCTGCCATCCGGCCTTTCCCACAAAATAAAACGGCTTAGTTTTGCGCTCACGCCCAAACCAAAAGTGGCAATTGCAGGCATTGATCCACCAGGAGCAGTATGCCAACCGTTCGAGTTACCATCAGTTTTACCATCCCACAGGTAAGGAAGATCCCAGCCATATGCAATTACACCATCACTAGGAAGCCTGTATTGGAAAAATTTGGTCCTATCCAATAAAGTTTCATAGAAGGGTGTAATGGTTTTGTAAGTGGTATCGGATATATTCCCGAAATTATCAGTAACATAATAGCCGATTTTTTTAGGCACCGGTGCAAAACCCCTTACCGAATAGCCAATTACTGCGGCCTTATCGTAATGCTGATCAATAACATCAGAGGCGTTGTTATCACTAAGACCAAGCAAAATAATCCCCAGGTTACTCTTTGCCGGGTTGGTACCGCTAATTTTGAACCCGCCAAAATCAGGTTCGGCATTAATGGTAGGTTTTGCAAGCAGGTATGGCGGCGTATCAGGATTAACCCTCACTACCACGGGATCTGATTTAACCTCTGCCCTGCTTACGGCATACAACGTAACATCATAGCCCTGTTTTTTTGCAAAACCATCAACCATAATCGAATCAGAATAATAACTCGATTTGGTTTCGCGCGTGGTTACGCCATTTATTTTATACTGTGCCAGCACATACAGAAGGTTTTTCGAATTCGGCAAAGTATAGGTAATATAGGCACCGCCATTAAAGTTATCAACTTTAATATTGCTTACTACACCAGGCTTTGTCATATCAGACGAAGCAGGTTCGTTATAGCTTTCCATCTTTTTGCAGGCAGCAATACTGGCCAAAAGGGAAACGATAAGGATGAGGTAAATACTATTTTTAACACGTTTCATATCTTTCATATTTTAAACTACCAATAAGGATTTTGCACCAGGTTTGGATTTACAACCAGGTCATAACTTCTGATCGGCCATAAATAATCTTTTAAACCAAAAACAGGGATAAACTGGGTGTTCGGGCGA
The DNA here is from genome assembly GCA_017745075.1 of Sphingobacteriaceae bacterium. Taxonomy (GTDB): domain Bacteria; phylum Bacteroidota; class Bacteroidia; order Sphingobacteriales; family Sphingobacteriaceae; genus Pedobacter. Next base: position 329,290 of record JAGIAD010000028.1, read on the forward strand.
TAATAGTTTATAGCGTCCGGATTGTTGATGCTCCAACCCTGTATGGGTGCTGTTAAAACGGCCTGAAGCTCTTTCCATCTTCTTAAATCCCAACCGCTTTGCCCTTCAAAACAGAGTTCTATCCTTCGCTCCTGATGAATAATCTGCCTTAAACCATCTTTCGTGCTAAACTTATTCGGGCTTCTGGAAAAGTTTGTCCACGAGGCTTGTACACCCTGTAAACCAGCTCTTTGCCTAACCTTATCAATATAAGTAAATACTTCTGTGGTTGGTCCGTTTACCTCGTTCAATGCCTCCGCATAAAGCAGGTATAAACCTGCCAATCTGATTAATGGTAAGCGGAATGGCGATGCCTGGAAACCGTCATCATAAACTGAAGCATAACTAACCAGTTTTTTAGGCCAGTAACCGGTAATGTTTAACCTGATGTTATCGCTCGGTGCCGCAAATCCCGCTCCACGTGCCGAAACATAGTATAATGGATTTGACGGATCATCCTGGTTATTCCGGCCATTTCCGAACCAGATACCTCCATCAAAAGCGATATCGGCATAAAAACGGGTTTCACGGGCAAAATGGCCTTTAATAGTTTCGTACCCCTGCTGAATATAATAACGGCTGGCATAATCACCTGTTTTAATGGTATTCCTGCCGGCATAATCCCAGGTTTTATCTTCGCTGATCGGCACACCATTAACGGTATAAAAAAGTTCTTGTGTGCTTATTGGGGCAGAAAAAGTAGAAGGGTTAGAGAAATTGTTTACCGCCGATTTTGCAGTAAGCCTTGGCGTTGAAAAACCCTGGTAATTAAACTCCGGATTGGAAGCCCAGATAATTTCTGAGTTAAGCTCCCATTTTTCCGTCACGGCATTCTGTACATCCAACTCTCTTTTTAACGAATCGGATAGTTTACCCACGGTGGTTGGCGATTGGAAGGTATACAGTTTAATGCCTTGAGCTTCTGCAGCTGTAATAGCTGCTTTTGCCGCATCGGCTGCCTTTTTCCATTTTTGTGCATCAAAAGCTGCCGGAAACAAACTCACCCCATCTTTATCTTTAAAGCTGATATAATCAGGATTGCCGTTAAAAAGCGGGCTCGCTGCCGTTGCCAGCACATCGGCTTTAACTGATAAGGCAATTATGCTGGTGATCCTGCCCAGTTCTGTAGCCTGACTGGTAATTGTAGCAGGTAGATTAGGAATGGCTTCATCCAGCAAAGAAACAATATAATCAACCGTTTCGTCAACTGGTGCCCTTTTAACACGTACCTCGTCGGTGCTGCTGTTAATGGCCAGGTTGGTTTTAACCAGGGGAATAGGACCGTACATTTTAAAAAGTACGTAATGATAATAGGCTTTTAAAAATTTAGTTTCGGCAATCCAGCGTTGTTTTTCAGCAGCGCTCAAATCAATTGGTTTATCAATATTTTCGAGCATGATGTTACAGATCCTGATCGAACGCCACAGGCTGTAACTTCCTTCACTACCGTCCCATGCATTCAATCCAGGGTTCGCAGCCGTTTGTGTTCCCCTTAACAGGTTGAAACCGGTACGGTTAAAACCCTGGTAATTATCGAGTGTGTTCGAATAAATCAGTTCCGATGAAGTGGTAAAACCCGGGTTCGAAGCCACATCATTCATGCGCTGCAGATAAGCATAACAAGAGTATAAATAATTTTCGGCTTCATTTCTGTTCCTGAAGGCATAATCGAGGGTACCCAAGTTATCGGGCGTAATATCAAGGTACTTTTTACAGGATACAAATGTGCCTAACATCATGATGATGCAGCCGAATGTAAAATATGTTTTTATCGTTTTCATTATAAGGTTACGTTAAGACCAACATTGAATACCTTTTGGATGGGATAAGCAAACCCGTTTCCACCTTGCTCAGGGTCCCACATTTTAAATGGACTCCAGGTAAGCAGGTTTAAACCATTAAAATAAATACGGCAAGAGTTTAGCTTAATTTTATTGGAAATGCGTTGTGGAAGCGTATAACCCAGCTCAACTGATTTAAGCCTCAATAAACGACCGTTTCTCATCCACCAGGTACTGGTTTGTGCATTGTTTTCGAGGTCTGCAGCATTTACTGCCAGTCGTGGATAAAGTGCATAAAGGTTCTGGTTTTCGGGCGACCAATGGTTATCAGCAAAATCTTTAAGCAATTGTGTATTGCCATAAATATATTGTTGATCACTCGGCACAAAAGGGCTTACCTTTCTTGGATCAATGAAGAAAGTCATCCTATCCTGTCCGGTAAAAAAGGCCGACAAATCGAAACCTTTGTATGAAGAGCTGAAACCAAAACCATATACCACTTCAGGCGATTGCGGAAAACCAATGTAGGCTTTATCGGCATCGTCAATTTTACCATCGTTGTTTAAATCGCGGTATTTGATATCGCCTGCTCTTGGAGGTTTACCACCTGTAGAGAAAATTTGTGTTGGCGAATTTTGCACCTCTTTATCATCTACAAATAAACGTTCGGCAATGTAACCGAAATTTCTGCTGATCGGCTGTCCCGTAGTGTAACGGTAAGCTTCAGCCCACTGAGGCTCTTCGTAATTGATGTATTTATTTTTAGCAAAAGTTAAGTTAGAGCGTACGGCAAAAGAAAATGCATTTACGTTAAACTTATAATCGAGTGATAAATCGATACCCCGTGATCTGGCCTTACCGATATTGGCACCGATATCTGGTGCGCCGGTATTGGGATCAATAGCCTCCAAACCCAGGGTACTCGGTACGTTTTTACGGATCATGTAAATATTATATCGGTCGTTATTATATACCTCCGCAATAATGTTCATGTTTTTGAAAAGCGTAGCTTCTAAAGCCAGATTGGTTTGGCGGGAAGTTTCCCAGGTAATATCGGTGTTTTCATAGCTGTTGATGTATACCCCAGGGCGTGTAGAACCGCCATTATAACCAAATTGAGCATAATTACCACCCCCATTTAAGTTTACATCCGATTGGTAGAAGAAGCGTTGCGATCCGATGGCATCATTACCTACCAGGCCAAAACTTCCCCTCAGTTTTAAACGGTTAACCACATTGGCGATCCCACCTGTCCAGAATTTTTCGTTAGAAACAATCCACCCCGCACCAATGGTTGGAAAAAAACCAAAACGGTGATTCTCCGAAAACCTTTCCGATCCGTTGTAACCGAAGTTGGTTTCCAAAAAGTAACGACTTTTGTATGAATAGGTTAACCTTCCTGCTAAACCCAGGTTACGGTAAGGAAGTGAGTATTGAAGCGTACGCGTATTGGTTTTTGGATCTTTAGCATTGTTATACAGGTTCTGCTGGGCAGTACCGATCAAGGCAGCGCTAACGGTATGATCCTGTCCAAAAGTATGATCATAGTTTACAGCAGCCTGTCCGTAAAGAAAAGTACTGATGTTCGGATCGCCCGGGTAATAACTTAAATATTCCTGGGCAATGTTAGGTGCCCCACTGGTTACCGATGAATTTAACCAGTTTAATACGTAAGTATTGCTTGCTTTATCATACGAGCCAACATTATAATAAAATGGCGAGTAAGCCATTGATGAATCGAAATAAGAATACCTGTTGGTACTAAAAATCGATTTGAACGAAAGACCTTCGGTAAGGAAGTCGAGTTTCTGGTTAAGCTCTAACTGCGCCGACATACGCGATTCGGTTGAATTTTTATGTCCACGGAGCAACGCCGCATAAGGGTTGTTATATAAAATGCTGTTTACTCCTGTGCCGCCTGTATTTCCAAATAAAATGTGTTGTGCGTTTTGATTTGCGGCATCGGCAGGAAAATAAGCAGGGAATAAAACCGGACTGGTGTGTACGGCGATATTATAAAGATCGGTAGAAAAACCACCATCAGTAGCCAACGGACCATTGTATTCGCTAAAATTACCCGATAAACGCACTACCAGTTCGGTGGTCTTGCCTAAATCGATATTGATATTGGAACGCAACTGGTAATTCCTGAATTTCACGTTGTTATCGTTATTGTTCCGGTCATCCTGATTCAGCACACCATTATCCAGGTTATACGAACCGGCAATATAATACCTGGCTACACCGCCTCCACCGCTTACGCTCATATTGGCACGCTGCGTATTGGTTCGTTTTTTAAACAACAGGCCCAGCCAATCAACCGCAGGGTAAACATATTCGTTATAGCCCGGACTTTTATTTATCGTGGACTGAGTATTGATAATCTGGTTAGGCGTAAATTTAGGATCCATTCCCCTGCCAATAGACGCTTCGTTAAAAAGTTTCATATATGTAATAGGATCGGCAAGTTCCAGGTTTTGGGTCGATTGTGACGAAGAATTTTCCAATCTGAAACTGATTTTGGCCTTACCTTCCTTACCAGATCTGGTAGACACTAAAATTACCCCGTTTGCCCCGCGCGCGCCATATAGTGCCGTAGCACTGGCATCTTTCAGGATCGAGAAACTTTCAATATCATCCACCTGTAAACGCGCCAGATCAGAGCTCGTTAACTCTACGTTATCGATCAATATCAAAGGGTCCTGCTTGTAACCAAAGGTAGTTACCCCACGGATAAAAAACTGCGAGTTATCCTGTCCGGGTTGCCCGCTGCGCTGATAACCGATCACCCCCGCAATCTGACCGGAAAGTGCATTGGTTAAATTGCTTGAAGGTATTTTAAGATTGCCCACCTTTACCGTGGTAACCGAACCTACCAAAGCCTCTTTACGCTGTTTTTGCCCCAAGGCAGTAATCACCACCTCTTCCGACAGCATATTTTCTTCGGTTAATTTAATGTTGATCACATTAGCCGCACCAACGGTTGCCCGCTGTTCGCGGTAACCCACATAAGAAAATCTTAATATTTCACCAGGCGCTACATCAAGCACAAACTTTCCATTATTATCGGTCTGTGTACCTATGTTAACCTTGTTCACAACAGCTACGGTTACTCCGGGCAGCCCTACCCCTAAAGTATCCGTAACCTTACCCGTAATGGTTTTCTTCCCTGCCTGGGAATAACTCTTCACAGGGATAAAAATCAGGAAAAATACAAGCACCGAACCTGTCAATGCCAATGCATTTTTTACCTTGTCAGACATCATAAAGTGTCTGCAAAACAAAAATAATTGCTTCATTTGCCAATAAGCTTTTTAAATGATGAATTAAAAAATTGTAGATAGATGTAGATCGACAGGAATCAACGCGCTTTAAGATCCGGTAAACCTGCGGGCCATCCTTTAGCAATCGAAAGAAGGGTTTGCATTGCTGCACAATAATTTGTAAAATTTCTCATATTTTGAATTTATTTGGTTAATGAAAAAATAGTTTGGGTACAGGAATGATTTTAATTATCTATTAACCGCTTTATGCCCTCTTCTAAAAAGGTAATAAATGCGGGAAGGCACGTGACTTAAAAATTTATCCTATCCTATCCTATCCTATTTTTCAGATACAAGTATAGTCAAATAATTTAATATTCCAAGTGCTAAACATAAATATGTAAAGAATGAATTGCGTTCTAGGCAAGCAGATAAGGAGAGAAAATAAAAAATACAAGCGCCATCAGTAAGATCAATATACCATGATAGTAGTACCTATTCCGCCAGGGAATAATATCAATTTTATTGTCTGGTATCAAATGATAGGGATCTTGGCTGGGATACAGTTTTGATATGCCCAGCATTAATAGGACCGTGCCAATGAAAATGATGGCCAGCGTATGGAGATAATGCAGGTGTACGGAAAATACCCACTCACTCATTACATAACAGCAAATGAAGAAAACCATCCCGATTTTAGCAGCAATGGGTGGCATTTTTTTCGTAATAAAGCCAATGAAGATGATGGTAAAGATCGGCAGGCTAAAAATAGCACTGATTTTTTGCAGGTATTCATAAAAACCGTGTTTCGAAAAAATAATAAAAGGCGCAAACAACATCGCAAACAACGATACCGAAATCTGGAACAACCGCCCCGTACGTAGCAAGCTTCTATCAGATAATGCCCGGCCTCTTTTTTCCATAAACGGGCCATATAAATTCAGCAGAAACAAGGTACTCGAACTGTTAAGGCCGGCATTAAAAGTGGTAATGGCTGCACCAAAAAGCACACAGGCCGATAAGCCCATTAAAAGTGGCGGCAATACATCTTTAATCAGTAAGGGGAATACCTGGTTGGTGTTGGTTAATACAGGATACAGGTGCACCGCAATTAAACCGGGGATATTGATCAGCAGCGGACAAAGTAATTTGGCAAAACAGGTTAATGCAATACCTTTCTGGCCCTCTTCCAAACTTTTGGCCGCCAGCACCTGCTGAATAATGTATTGCTCCATCCCCCAATAATAAAGGTTTACAATAAGCATACCGGTAAATAAGGTAGAAAAGGGCACAGCGTCATTATTACTACCGATGGCATTGAGGTGTTCTTTTTTGGTAGAAAGTACAGTAGAAAGTCCGCTGAAAAAATCGCCGTGTCCCAGATAACGTAATCCGTAATATGGTAATGCAACAATCAACACCAGCATGCCGGCACTCAATACAGTATCAGAAATGGTAATGGCCCTGAAACCACCAAGAATAGTATATATAGAACCAATAAGCCCCATAATCCATACAAACACCCAGATACTCTCCCAATAGGAAAGGTGAAAACCCGAAAGATCAATCAGGTTACTAAAGGCTACTGCACCGCCATAAAGTACTGCTGGAAGCAGGTTAATAATATAACTGAAGAGGAAAACCACCGAAACGAATGTTTTGGTCTGTTTATCGTAACGTTTCTCCAAAAAATCAGGAATGGTGCGGATACCCGTTTTAAAATATATGGGGATGAAAAATTCTGAAACAATAATCATGGCCAGGATAGATGAAATCCCCCAGCCAATTACAGACATGTTATTGATATAAACCGATTCGTTTTCACCAATAAACTGGTTGGCACTAATGTTACTGAAAAACAAAGAAGCACCAATAATAATGAAACCATTGGTGCGGTTGGCAAAGAAAAAACCACTGATGGTAGAGCGTTGCGACCTACGGGTTTTAAAGTAAGATATCACCGCGGCCAACACCGTGAACAGAATAAAACTGATAATGGCTATGGTACCCACGCTATGGCATTAAAGTGAATTTCTCCTGATCAGTTGACTCTCCATTACATGTTTAATGGGTTTCAGGCTGAGTACAAATTCGGCAGCGAGACGTCCCATAAGTGCAAAATCGATAGAAAAAGTGGTAATCCCATCAAAAATGATCTCTTTAACGTTATCATCATTATGCGAAAGAATACCCAGATCTTCACCCACCTTTAACCCTTTTACTTTTGTATCTTTCAACATTTCCCAAAGTTCGAGGTTGTGTATAGTAAAATAAACCTTATCTGGTGCAATGCTACCTGCTTCGTAACTATTTTTAACTACTCCATTGATGTTAAACTCTTTTACAAAACGTTTAAAGGAAGTTAATACTTCCCTTGGTTCGGCAGATGAAGGTTTGAAAAAGAAAACAAATTCTGAGAATTCCTTAATCCTTGGCGCCAGTTGTAAAAAAGCATTATAAGAAGCCTTTTCAAACTCCTGAACAATGTAAGAATAATCGCCCTTTAATTTTACATAACGGTCAACGATCAACAGTTTTTCTTTGGGCAACTGTTCCAGCACTTCTTTGGCTTCCTTACTTTCTATGGGGGCGATTACATACAAGCCATACTGACCTTTATTACTATTAATAATGGATTCGAAAACACTGAAATTATTGTGATGAAAGTATACATCAACCTGGATGTTATCGCCTAAATGATCACGGAAGTTCTGATAAAAAGTTTCCTGGAAGGTGTCGAAAGCATAAATTAATAAACAAACTTTTAAATGCTGTTCGGTATCATCTGTAGCCACAAAATAGCCCATACGGTTTTTCGACTCCAAAATACCCCTGTTGATCAGTTCTTTATAGGCTTTACCAATGGTTTCTTTGGCAAAACCGGTTTCCCTCATCATTTCATTAACGGATGGCAACATATCCCCTTTGCCGATGAATTTATGATTCAGTCCATTGATAATTCCCTGTACCAGCTGTTCATGTTTCGAGAAAGAATTTATGATGCTTAAATCTTTAATTTCACTGAGCAGCTTTTCCTTATTCATGCAACAATATCTGGTTTAATGGATTTACCGGAGGTTAATTGCCCGAAATATATAAATTTAATAGAGATAATTGATAAAAATTTAAGAATGATCTTCCCTTCTACTTCATACGTTTATCGGTCGATGTCACTTCAACATATTATGATTTACAGAAACTGGAATTGTGCGATCTGCCTGGATGGAAACATCCGATAACATAATAGTTCATAATAGCCATGGAGACACAGATTAACATACCAATATTTTCTGTGGTTTTAGTACTTTGGTGAAAAAACAGACCGGCTAATAAAACATCAATTAAGCGTATTTGTAACAACAGTTATTTCGAATAGTCTAAAACTTTTAACAGTCTTAAAATGTTTAACTAAGAAAAAAAAAACATGGGAATTTTAAAAACAGCAATCATTGGCGCTGCAGTATATGCCGGCGTAAAATATATCACTAAGAAAGATCCGGTTACCGGACAATCAATCGTTGATGAGTTATTGGATCGTGCACCACAATGGGCCGATAAAGCAAAAGGTTATGCAGAAGACCTCAAAACAAGGGTGAGTAATGCCGCTGAAGATATAGCGAGATGAATACCCTGTAGAAATAAAGCGCCTGAAGAAGCTAATTTTCTATTTCTCTGAACAAAAAAAAACGTCCTAACATAAAATTAGGACGTTTTTTGCTTAAGTGTCGGATGGTAACATCTTACACCATTAATACGGGTTAAAAAGCATCAAACCAAAGTTTGGTAGTTAATAAATCGGCACCCTGGCTGCTTACTGCATTTTTGTAATTCTGTCCGTTTAACGATTGCTCAGTACCCGGATAAATAAAACGTACCGGAATTTTACCATTCAGCACGGTATTTACAGAGGCGGTTAACTGCGGGTAATCTAACCTTCGCTGCTCTGCCCAGGCTTCCAAACCCTGTCCAAATAAGGCGATCCATTTCTGCTGACCGATCGATTTTTTATAGTTGCCAGGGTCGTATTGTACTGCGGCCTGATTAATATAATCGTCTATGGCACTACCAGTTAAACCATATTGGCTAAACGACGCCTTGATAGCCTGTTTATAGAGATCCTCGGCATTTTCTGTAGTAAAACCACGCGCTGCTGCTTCTGCCCTGTCAAAAAGCAATTCGGCATAACTTAAAATTACAGCAGGTGCTTTTGGATCAAGAAAATAGGCTCCAGGTTTTGAAGAATTTGCCAAACCAATTGCACTTGCCTCAGAGTTGGTAGACCCATTCGGAATTCCTACATAACCTTGTGGTGGGTTTTCGGTTCTACTGGCATATACAGGCAGCCTCGGATCGTTTAATGAAGTAAGTTTATCAACAATGGTTTTACTGATGCGGTAATCGTTCCTGGTTTCGAATGAAGCCGCTACCGGGTTCTGCTGAGGCGACACGTCATATTTCAGCCCGGCATTTTCTGCATTACTGCTAATATAAGCACCGCCTTCTGCCTGTATTTCGTCAATTACCTGTTTAGCTTTAGCCGGATCTTTATCTGCAATACGTAAGGCAATCCGAAGCCTCAGCGAATTGGTAAACTTTTTCCATGAGGCAATATTATTTCCATAAATTACATCTCCGGCAATCACTTTTCCTGTAGGATCTAAAGTGGCCTGCGCTGATTTCAGATCGCCTAAAATACCATAGTAAACATCTTTTTGTTTATCATAAACAGGAGTAACAAATTGTTTTATTTTTCCCGCCTGTGTATAAGGAATATCGCCATAAGCATCAGTAAGCAGTAAAAATGTCCATGATCTGAGTACAAGCGCAACGGCTTTATAATTCGGGTTGCCTTGTGCATCACCCAGTTCGATTATTTTATTAAAACCGGCAATACTTTGTGCATAACCTGTTGACCATAAAGCTGTAAAACTGCTGTTCGAAAAAATAAAACGGTCTTCTTCGGTATATTGTACTTTAGCCCAATGCTGTGCAAACAGCAGGCTCGAGTTCATGTTGTTGGTTACGCCCCAATAGGTATCTACAGTAGTTTTGGTAGTACCGGTAAGCAAATAATCTGGCTGTGCAACTTCAGGCGCATTTGGGTTGATGTTCACCTCGTCGAGTTCTTTTTTGCATGATGAAAATGCAATCAGCAAAATGGCCAGTATATAGATTTTTTTATTTTTCATGATCGGAATATTTAAAATTTAACATTCAGGTTGATACCGTAGCTGCGTGTACTCGGATTGGATAAACTTTCCAAACCCTGACCATTGCCGGTGTTAAAGGCCACTTCAGGATCGATATCTACCGTATTGCGGTGAATGATCCAGAGGTTACGCCCAACAAGTGATACCGAAACCCCTTGTAAACTTAGCGGACGGATCCATTTTGCAGGTAAATTATAGCTTAATTTCACCTCACGGAGTTTAACATAAGAAGCATTGAAAATATTGGCCTCGTCTATATTTCTGAAAGATTTGTAATACTGTTGAGCTGGCAATATTTTCTCATTGCGTTTGCCATCAGCAGTTACGCCATCAAAAATAATCCCGTCGTCGTATACGGTAACACCTGCCGGAGCAGATCCGTTTACCCTTACGGTGCCATTTTCTTTTTTGTTATCAGGGTAATAGTAAGAAATACCGCCATATTCTGCTGCCCTGCCCGGAAGTGTAGAAGCCAATACACCTGTATAGGTGCCCGTTGCATAAGTACCATTGTAAATAGAACCTCCAAAGCTGGCATCAATCAATACGCCTAAGCTGATTCCTTTATAGGTAAAAGTGTTGTAAACCCCACCAATCCAATCTGGTGTATATTTCCCTAATACCTGTTTGGTTGGGTTGGTAGCAGGTGCGCCTGTAGCGTTAACAATGATATTTCCGTTAGCATCCCTTAAAAAGGCGCTGCCGAACAATGATCCATAAGGCTGGCCCACAGTTGCAATAACCTGGGCCGAGTTTGAAGCCACCACATAATTGGTCAGCAATTTTTCGGCATCCAACTCAATTACCCTGCTCCTGTTTGCTGCGAAATTAAAATCAACATCCCATGTAAAGGCTTTTTTAATCGGGGTGATACCCAGTTGTGCCTCTATCCCTTTGTTATTGATCTTACCGGCATTCAGTAATTTCGAGTTAAAACCTGTACTCTGACTCACATCGGCTGCTAAAATCTGGTTGTAACTGTTGGTGTTGTAAGCACTTAAATCGAACCTTAATCTTTTATTAAAAAATACCGCTTCAACCCCCAGTTCTGTAGACGTGGTGGTTTCAGGTTTAAGATTAGGATTAAGATCAATATTGCTTGTAGTAAGCTGAGGATTGCCATAAAACGGCGCACTGAACACATAAGTATTGATCAAACGGTAAGGATCGGCATCTTTCCCTACTTTAGACCATCCGCCGCGTATTTTTAAATAATTAAGGGCTTCACTTTTAATATCGAATGCTTCGGTGGCTATAAAACTTCCGTTAAATGACGGGTAAAAGTAAGATCTGTTTTGTGCCGGCAAGGTAGACGACCAATCGTTACGGGCTGTAATATTGGCAAAAAGGTAATTCCTGAAACCGATTTGTCCGGATGCATAAACACTGTAAGATTTTAACCTCGATAAATTATTGGATGAAATAAGGGGATCGCGTGAGTTTTTTAGCGTATAAAGTCCGGCAATAGCCAGTTTGGGAGCGCTCTGATCGTTTTGTTCGATATATTGTTTGCGGATGTTACCACCACCCAATAACTCTAAGCTAAAATCATCATTTAACTGTTTGTTAAAGTTTAAAGTTGCATCGGTATTGTTCTCGTTTACCGTAAAGGCACTTTCTGTATAAGAACCAAAAGGTGTTCCATTGGTGCCATAGGCAATCCTGATTTTACGCCTGTCGTTATAATAATCGGTACCCGACCTGAAATTGAACTCAAGGCCATCAATAATTTTATAATTAAGGGCCAAACTACCAATAATACGATTGCGGTTTTGCGAAACCGTATTTTCGTAAGCTACCCAATACGGGTTACTATAATAGCTATTGTTCCAGTTAAATGTTTTTCCATTTTCGTCCAGGTAATTTTTTAACTGGTTAATATCAACCTGACGGCCAAACCAGGTAAACTGCAACATGGTACTGGTTGAGCGTGAACCACCTGTACCCGGTAAATTATCAGAACTAAGCTTGCTATAATTTGCATTTGCAGTTACACTTAATTTCGGTGTAATTTTTAATGTGGTATTCAGTACAAACGAATTTTTCCCCTGCCCTGAATTAGGCACAATGCCCACTTGTTTCAGGTTATTGTAAGAGATCCGGTAATCGTATTTTTCTCCTGCATCGGCAACCGACACCCCGTTGTTTAATGAATAACCGGTTTGAAAGAAATCGCGTACGTTATCCGGATGCGCGATAAACGGAACAGCCACACCTTTCGAATAAAACTGAGGAATTAATCTTCCATCCAGTTTTGGCCCCCAGCTCTCATCAACCCCGTCATTTAATCCTTTACCCGCACCGTCAACATAACTGAATTTACCTTCCGATCCCTGTCCGAAAGCATTTTGATAAACCGGCAGCGTAAGTAAAGTTTCCAGTATCGCATTTGAATTGACGGCAATACCCAATCCTTTCTTAGATTTACCGGTTTTGGTCTTAATGAGAATCACACCCGCCGCAGCCCTCGAGCCATATAATGCGGCAGCATTCGGGCCTTTTAGTACACTTATCGATTCGATATCTTCCGGATTGATATCTGAAATGGTATTGGCATAATCCCTTGCTCCTGCCGAATTCAACTGTGAATTATCAACCGGGATACCATCCACCACAAATAAAGGCTGATTGTTTCCTGCAATGGAAGTCTCCCCCCTGATCACCACACGTGATGAACCCATGCTTCCCTGGCTGTTGGTAACCCTTACACCAGCAATTTTTCCTGCAAGGGCATTTACCAGGTTGGATTCTTTTGCTTCTGCTATACTCTGCCCCTTCAATTCCTGTACTGCATAACCCAATGATTTTTTCTCTCTGGAAATGCCTAACGCAGTAACCACAACCTCATCAAGCGCATTATCGCTCGATTGAAGAACAACTGAAATCGGTCCGTTAGTACTGATTTGTACCTCCTGGGTTTTAAAACCGATATAAGAAAACACCAGGGTACCCTTTTCTGGTGCACTAATCGAAAAAGCACCTTTGCCATTGGTAATGGTAGTCTGCCTGGTTTCTTTTATAAAAATGGAAACGCCGGGTAATGTTTCACCATCTGCCGACTTCACCGTTCCGGTGATCGTGGCGTTTTGAGCGAATAACTGCTGCGTAATAAAGAGCAGCAGCAAAACCGCTATTGATTTAAATTTTGTGAACATGTGTGTAATTAATGATTAGATTAAGAATAAAATTTTGGCAAAACGATTTATGCACGGCTAAAAGCCATGTAGTGTGAATAAATAAAAAGGAATAGTTAGCTTAAAAACCTGTTAAAACAGCACGGATTTAACAGGAGATGCACATTCGGGAATATGCGCTAAAGTATGCATCAATGGATTTTTGGTAGTCAGTTTTTTTCATTTCAACGGTTTTCTGTACAACATATTTACTGATCAAGAATGCATTGGAGGCAAAAAAAAGCACCTCTCAAATCAGAAGTGCACCATATATTTTTTGATAAGGATAATGCAAACAACTGACTTAACTGCCCCAGATTCATCTGGGATGGAATTAGCACCATTTCTAAAAATCAGATGGTTGCTAAGGCTTCACAGGGCCATTCCCTCCGCCTTTCTTGATAAGTATTTTAAAATAACTGCTGCAAAGGTATAATTAATTCCATTTATCCTATAGTTTTTATAGAATTTTATTCAAATATTTTTTCTTTGGCTATTTCGTTCGTACATTTGTCTATTAATTTAGTCGATTAACACACGTCCCGATGAATTTAAAATCTGTATTTACCGTCTTGTTAACTATATCTGCCTCTTTAACCTTTGCACAGCAACAAACGGTGTTAGCCAATAACCAACAAGCCGGAAGCAAACAAAAAAACACAAAAGCTTTTGTTGCACTGGGTACCTGGCGCGGGATTGCCAAAGTAAAAGAAGGATTAGAAATTCCTTTTAATTTCGAGATCAGCGAAAAAAGCGGACAACAAAAGCTCTATTTCCGTAATGCAGAAGAAAGATTTGAAGGTGGACTGGTAAAACAAACAGGCGATTCTTTATTTGTAAAGCTCGATCAGTTTGATAATGAACTGGCATTCGCCATTGCAGATGCAGATCAATTAACCGGCATATTAAGAAAACAGGATAAAACAGGTAAACCTCTAAATATCGTAGCCGAACGTAAGAATTACCGTTTCGAAACGTTTAATAAGCCTGCAACTGAAGATTATTCTGGCAGTTACGATGTGGTTTTTAAATCGCCCAATGGTAAAGACGAAAAAACAGTGGGTTTATTTAAACAGACAGGAAATAAACTTACCGGAACTTTCTTACGCATAACAGGCGATTCGCGTTACCTCGAAGGTGTAGTAGAAGGAAATGAATTTCAGCTTTCGAGTTTTATCGGTTCCTCTCCTGCTTATTATAAAGGATCTTTCCAGGCAGATGGTTCAATAACCGGCGAAATTTTAAATGCAAGGGGTAGTCAGCCTTTTAGCGGGATCAAAAATAAAGATGCCGCCCTGCCCGATCCATATCAGCTTACCTATTTAAAAAAAGGATACAAGACACTCGATTTTAGCTTTCCTGATGTAAATGGCAAAAAGATTTCGCTAAAAGATGAAAAGTATAAAAACAAAGTGGTGATCTTAACCATTACCGGAAGCTGGTGTCCTAACTGTGTTGACGAAGCTACTTTTATTGCTCCATGGTATAAAGAAAACAAAAAACGCGGAGTAGAAATCATTGCTTTACATTACGAGCGTTCTACCGAGCCCGCATACGCAAAAAAAGTAATGACCCGTTTCCGCGAACGTTTTGGTATTGAATACGACCAGGTATTGGCGGGTACAGCAAACAAACAGGTGGTATCTGAATCGTTGCCTGCCCTCGATTCTTTTTTATCGTTCCCAACCACGATCATAATCGATAAACAAGGTAATGTAGCGCAAATTCATACCGGCTTTAATGGCCCGGCCACTGGTAAATTTTATGATGAATTTGTGAAAGAATTTAATACCGAGATCGATACGCTGTTGAAGAAATAAGAATCGCAAACTACTCCTTAGCTGTCATTCTGAACGCAGTGAAGAATCTTTTACGTAGAGCACTAAGTATTGGTCGATGAGGCATCTAATCTATCATCGATAAATTTCATTAAAAAATACCGTCATCTCGACTGAAGCACAGCGAAACGGAGAGATCTATCTAATTAGATTTCTCGACTGCGTTACACTCCGCTAGAAATGACGATAATTTGAGAGCGCTATTTCCTTAAATCTTTAATAGTTGCACCTGACACTGCGCTCCAAAAGCATAATGTCTCCTTTTTGGAAAGCAGGTATAGCGCTCTTCGGTTCGGGCAGTCCTTCTTTTCGCTTCTATCTTTTTGCGAAGGTTATTGCTGCTTGTTTGGCTATGCAACAAAAAGGATAGCCGCTGCAATAAGGTTTATTTTACAAAGGTCTGTGTAAGGAATGAAATGACATTTTGCAGGTTATTCTTAGTAGTACCTTGTTTTTAGCCCCGGTCGTAGCGGCATCCCTGAAGCGCAGCGAAAGGATATAGCGGAGAACGGGAACTAACTTTAATAGTCGCACCTGATACTGCGCTTCAAAAACATATAACTTTTCTTTCCTTATCAGTCGGTGTCTCACCGATCGAAATATGTTAGGCAATAAATCCTACACAGTAGTTGGTGAGACACCGACCACTAAAACTCCGTGACTTCTATGTTTCCGTGGCAAAAACTAAGCTACTTCACATTCTTCAAAACAAAATCTATGATTGTTTTCTTTGGGATTACCACCGTTGTTGTACGGCTAAACCGAGCGATGTTAATCCCATAAAAATGTCCTTCCCAATCGAAAACAGGTGAGCCACAAGCATTTGCTTTAATAGCGGCATCGTGGGTAAAAATGGCATTAAAGCCGTCCCTACGCTCTGATTTCCCGCCATCAAATTTCTCTGCCGGATGATTAGGCACCGCTTGTCCTTTCCCATCGAACTTTAAAGTTTTACTCATTTTACCCGCTTCGCTGGTCCACTCAAAAGTAACCTCATCACCTGGCCAGTATTTTAATATTTCGGGCGCAAATTCACTGGCTTTTTTTATGGGTTTTCCTTTAATAGCCACCAGTTCATCGCCAACTTTTATTCCCGCTTTTTCTGCCGGGCTGCCCGGTTTAACTAACGAGAATTGAACCGGGCTCGAGTTGTATACCACCATTGCGCCCAGGTAAGGCTGACTGTTGATTTTTGGCAAATTAAATAGCGCACTGCCTAAAACACTGCGCATCACTTTACCAGCTGGGTTTATACTATAAAGAAGTTTACCCATCTCTATTTTAACGGCAGCGGTATCAGAAATATTTAAATCAATTCCACCCAATATTTGCTTACCAGGCGCAAATAAAACCAGGTCGTTCTCCTGGTCTTTTCCAATGAAATTAACCGTGGCCAAAGTGCCGTTAATATCACATTGTACATCTTCACCAACCATGGTGTTTTTGCTCAGTAAAAACTGTTTTATACCGCCACCTGAAGTTTTAACATTCAATAAACAGGCATCAATTTTCTGTTTCTGCCCTTTTATAGTACTTGTAATAGTAAAACAACTGTTTTTAATTGCTGGCACATTAAAATCCGGATGTAAAGCCTTTTTTTTGCTATCTTTCTTTAATAACAGAGATAAAGGATCAGCTTTCACGCTGTCCCGCCTTTCTGGAAAAGCAGTATAAAGCTTTTCAGCATTCAAGGCGGTCCAATAGCGGCGGTAAAGATCAACGGGGATTTCAAAATTCATCTCTTCAGCAACATCAATAGCACTGTGCAAGCCGATTACACGTCCATAATAATCAAATAAAGGTCCACCAGAATCACCTGGTTCCATTTTGCAGGTAGAGCGGATAAAGCCATATTCATTTTTCACTTCTGCAATACTGCCGAGCCTCAAGGTTGGCAGGGTCTGGTTCAGGCTCTCGGGATAAGAAATACTGATACAGGGTTCATTCGTAAGCAAACTGGCCGAATAACCCATTTCAGCAAATGGATAGCTGCCTTTATCGGTAATTTTCATCATGCCCACATCCGGCATACCGGGGGTTTCTTTGTTTTCTATTTTTCCTAAAGCCATGGCAATACATTCGCGTCCATCAGGAAAAAAAACCTTGTAGTTTTTAGCTGGTAAAATGGTATGCGCAGCCGTTAAAATATAACCATCGGCACTCACTACCACACCACTAAACTGTGCACTGGTCCTTTGGTTCTGCTGTACATCGAAACCCCACATCCTTACGCATGCAGGATATGCTTTTTTAACTGCCTGGGCAATGGTATATTGGAATTTGGCAACCTGCTTTTTCTGCGCGGCAGCATTTAGGTTAAACAGTATAATCAAGGTTACTGTTAATACCCTTATAGCGTTATTCATTATTGTTTATAATTTTTTGCCGGTATAATCTGCTTAGCTAGTTGAATATTTCTGCAAGCTTTTTATTTAATGGTTCGCCACGAAGGCCATTTCCGATAATTTTGCCCTCTGCGTCTACCAGAAAACTTGCAGGTACAGCACGCACCCCATATAAACGGCCCACTTCGTTGTTCCAGCCTTTCAGGTCAGATACATGAATCCAGTCTAAACCGTCTTTTTCTATAGCTTCCAGCCACCGTTCTTTTACATTATCCAATGAAACCGAAATAATCTCGAAGCCTTTGTCTTTATAGGTTTGATATTGTTTTACCAGATTAGGGTTCTCTGCCCTGCACGGGCTACACCAGCTTGCCCAAAACTCAACCAATACTACTTTTCCTCTTAAACTGGCTAATGAAACCGGCTTGCCTACCACGTTGTTCTGGGTAAAAAGGGGCGCCACATTTCCTACAGCGGTAATGCGACTTGCAGCAATACGCTGCGCCAGTTCTTTGCCCATGTCAGTTTCACGGTATGCTTTGTTTAAGGCATTATAAATGGGTTCAACCTTGTTTACATCTACCTTGCTTCCGGCAGCTTCTGACAGTGCCACCAAAGCAAAATAGGAAGTTGGATGTTCTTTGGCAAATTGAAACTGCTTATCTGTTCTATTCTGAATATTTCTTCTGAAGCGCTGATCTACTGCTTTTATATAGGCCGTATCTTTCTGCTGCTCGGGTGTCCCCTTGTTAAAATCGATATTTACCGCTTTGGTAAGGGCCATAATGGTACCGCCAATGGCTTTGTTATAAGCATCATATTCCTGGTACACCTTTGAGCCTGCAAAAACAGCATTTTCTAAAGAATCTTTTGAGGTAATGGTTACCTGTTCTTTCCCGAAATAAAAGTAAATTACATCACCGGTATAAACTGCCTTGCTTTTACCCCCTCCGGTATGGTCGAGGGCCATGCGGGCATAGGCATTGCCAGAAATATGCCCGGTAAATTTAAAATTTCCGTTAACCAGGGCTACAGAATCTTCATGACCTACACCGTTATCCATATAATCGATATAAGCCATAGCTGGTGCGCCCAGCGAGCCTATTTTACCTGTTAAGCTAAAGTTTGGTGTTTGTGCCCGGGTTAGAACCGGTAATAGAAGGGCCAATAGGGCTAATTTTATAATTTTCATGTGTATATTTTTTAGGGTTAAATTATTAAGAGGTTTGTCAAAATATAAATTGTCATATTGAGCGTTAATTCATCATATAAAAAGTCCTTCTGAGTAACATGATCGTTTTTTTATGCCATACAGCACGGTCTTGCCTCGGCTCACCGCCGCCGATAGGCTCCTTCTTTTTGCCGTCAAAAAGAAGCAAAAACCGCCGGCTGAAAATTTTTCTATTGAAGCGAGTGATGTGGCAAGGACAGTGCATTCCGAAAAATTTATTAGGCCGGATTTGAGTAGAACGAAGCTACTGTGCAATGGCCTGGCTGGGTGGAAATGCATAAACACTAAAATATTAATACAGTTTCATAGGATTAGTTTCTGATGGCAATATCAACAGGGGCGCCTGGTATACCTTCAATCTTTTTAATCAGTACGCCGTTCATTCCTG
Source organism: Sphingobacteriaceae bacterium (assembly GCA_017745075.1). Taxonomy (GTDB): domain Bacteria; phylum Bacteroidota; class Bacteroidia; order Sphingobacteriales; family Sphingobacteriaceae; genus Pedobacter. The sequence goes on from JAGIAD010000028.1 coordinate 348,558, forward strand.
TAGCTATATTTAAAAAAGAAACGGTTTCTTCTGTTCCTACCATCAGGGTTTCTTCGTCTTCGCTAAGTTTCAGCATAGAAATTGTTTTTCCGCTAAAGCTGGTGGCCAGCTCCCTCAGCTCTTCATTTACGGGATTATAACGGTAAACCTTACTGCCATTGGCAATATAGATCACCCCATTTTTAGCACCGCTCCACTTCGTGTTTTCATTAATTAAGTCCTGGCGAACAAACAGCCGTTTATGCTGAGGTGTAAAGGTGAATGGTCCGTTAAACTGAACATTGAACTTGAGTTCATAAATCTTACCGTCGGTTCCTTTACAGTAAGCAAAACAATCTGCGTTATTAAGCTGCTCTAAATGAATAAGATCCATACCTATATTTAACGGATCAAATGCATTGCTGGTAACCGAATACTGCGTACCAAAATAAACTGGGGTACCATAAACATTAATCCTTACAAACTGTTTCCTGTTTCGGTCGAACCCGATAAAATAAGTAGCCGACTGCGTGAAACTCATTACAAAAGAAGAGGCCAGTTCATAATCGCCATCGGCCGGCAAACCAAACATGCCGTAAGTAGCAGCCTGATCCCAGGTACTGGTGGTGCCTCCGTAAAATTTACCGTTAACAATGCCCATCATTACCCCCTGTGGATGCGCTACAAACGAACCCACCTCCAAACCATCTGGCGGCGTAAAAAAGTTATCTTTCAGGGTATTCGGATATTTTGGATCTTCCTGCATGGTATTGGGCTCCAGCCTGATCCCCCCATTTTTTGTAATAATCCAATAACCCAATAAGGTACCACCGGTAAATGTATTCCGTAACAGAAATAAATTTGTAGGGTTTGCGGGCAGGTCTTTCCCCTGCATGGCACGGTATAAACGGGCCTGTACGCTACCATCAGGCTTTACAAATGAAAACTGTGTAATTCCTTTTTCAACGCTTAATACGGTCGTGCCTTTGGCAAATTCGGTTCCGCCATCGATATAAAATTTATGGAAATATTTCATCCCGTTTGCCTTATTATAAACGGTAAGGCGTGCAGCATATCTTTTAGCCTGTAAACCAAAAATGATCCTTAATGCAGGGCCGGTATATAAAACATCATTCCCTTCTATTACACTAATTTTCCACTGAAGTTCGATATTGGCCGCATCTGCTCCTTCTATTTTTGGTTTAATGATCAGACTGTCGCCAACACTTGCGGTATAAACTGAATCGAGGTTAACCAATTTAGGTTCTACAGGCATATCGATATCGTAATTACCTAAGTCTTTATGGCATGCGGCTAAAGAAACCACAGCCATTATTAATAAGATAAGTTTTTTAATATTCATGTTCTTCTATTTAAATAACCTCATTACCATTTTCGTCTATGAAATAATATTTACCATTCTGCATGTTTTTTCTCAAAAGCGTTTTTTTAGACGGGTTGCTTTTATTGTAGAAATAATAGCTATCGGTATTGCCTGCGGTTACTTCTTCAATAACATAACCTTTTGCGGTGTTTTTGGCCACCCAATTAAACGGATTGTTTAACATGGTGGTTAATAAACCTACATAATAGAGGTTCTTCGGTGCATCAAGTCCGTCGGTAGTGAGCGAAGTCTGAGCGGTTACCAGGATAAACAGCTCGTGTTTGGTTCTGGAGTAAGGCGGTAGCGGCCAGGTATCCCACCAGCTTGGTTTTTCCAATTTAGATGAGAATACCACCTTTGCCCTGATCATGTAAGGGTTTTCGATGCCCAGATCTGGCGTTCCGGTTAATTTGATCAATATCGAAACCGACCTGTTTTCGAGTTCCCGGTCTTTATTATAAATAACCACCGGGATATAACCTATTCCCCTGTTCGCCAGAATGGAATATTGGGCTTTCAAAGGTTCGTAATGCAGGCCGGGTGTGGCTGTAGAAGAATCGGCATCTACGCGTGCACTGAATTTCCGGTCTGCATCAGTCCTGATTCCGGATAAACGTACCGGCAGCCATACTGTATCCTGAGCCAGTGTGGGGTTATAGGCAAAGGTTCTTACTATACTGTCTTTATCTCCGTTATAAATGTCGAAATAGACATTTGCACTATGATCAAAGCGCATCTCTTCTGCTTTCTTGCAGGAAACAAGGCAGATGATTGCGAATATTGCTATATATACTTTCATAATTTGCTATTCATAAAATTTCAAATGGTTTTACCGGCCTCCATAAACTACCTCATCGTTAGGAAGAGGGAGCACAAAAATGTTATCAGAAGCAGGGATGATTACACCGGTTTGTCCTACAATACCCCTGTTTAGCCTTTTGTACATGTAGAATAACTGTCCTTCTGCCAGCCACTCTTTACGGGCGTCTTTAAGCAGTTCCTTTAATAAGTCTTCTTCACTATTGATGGATAAAGGATCGCCTATCTGCCTCGCTTCTCGAACCTGTTTAAGGTAATTTACGGCTTCTGTGGGGTTGCTTGTATATGAACACTCGGCAGCGATATAATACATTTCACTAAGCCTGATGGCGGGAGCCATTAAGTAATGTAGATTGGCATTTGCCTCAGCACTTAAAGGGTTTCTGCGATATTTAACAATATCGTATGACCGCGACGATTGGTTCGAAGTAGCCGATAACCAGTATTTATAACGGGAATCACTGGCGCCGGCCGTTGCCTTTTCGTAAATATAATCTGCCGCATCTTCAATCAAATAAAAGCCCCTCGTACCGCTTTGAAACCAGTTGTCTTTAATCTCTTTTGCGGCACCGGGTATATACCATCCAAAAACAAGCTCCTTATAAAGAATACGGTCTTTCTTGGCATCTTCGAAGGCTTCAAAATCACTTTTGGCCGTCCAGGGGATTTTTTTGGAATCGATTACCTGTTTTGCATTCTGCAAGGCTTTAGCTTTATCGTTTTTATACAGATATACCCGGGCAAGCGTGCCGCACACTGCATAATAATTTAAACGGTGCCTTCTGTTCTGTAAAAAAAGACTCGGGTTCTTCTCCTCGGTATTTTTTAGTGTATCGGTAACTAAAGGATAGTTTACAATATAACCGGCACTGCGTATCGGATCTGCCATTAACAGTTGTTTCGCTTGCTCCAGGTCCTTAATAATCAGATCTATGGTTTCTGATACGCTTGAAACCGGTGTAATCTCTTTGGTATATTTGTTTGCATAGGGAATTCCTTTTGCTGTAGGGTTTCTCAGATAAGAAGGCGCAAAAAGACGCAACAAATCGAAATGTAAATATGCCCTTAATGCGAGAGCTTCTCCTTTAACAATAGCATAATTGCTGCCGCTAAAGATGTTCTTTTTAGCATCTACATTTTCCAGAATCAGGTTACAGTTTACAATTGCATTGTATAAACCGGCCCATATTTTATCTTTCCGTTTAATAAACTCGCCATGTTTATAGTTGTACAACGAGGTTTGCCTGTAATCCTGTCCGTCATCGCGCATCGAAAAATTTTGCGCCAATACTTCTGTTGTACCAAATGTAAGCTCCTTACCATACAGATCTGATTCTGTACTGCGGTTATATATGCCGTTTATGGCTTCCATAAAACCGCTTTCGGTACTGAATAAAATCGGAGCAGCAATTTCTGATTCAGGCTCAATTTCCAGCCATTTCTTGCAGGAGCTAAATAATCCTGTTATTAAGATGAGGCAGATTAACAATCTAATCTTCATATTTTTATATTTTAAATCCGTTAATTAATATCGCTTAGAAAGCTGCTCTAATTGAAAAGGTTAAACTCCTGGTAAATGGGTAATTAATTCCCCTTTCTTCTTTTACTGATGACCAACGCGCCACATCATTCGCCGTGACCTGAAACATGAGGCTCGACATCGATAATTTTGATGCGATTTTTTTATTCATATCATAAGAAAGGTTAACCGATTGGAGGTTAATCAGGTTGTCGGGCTGTATAAACCTCGAGCTAACATCTGTTTCGCCATTATCTGCTATATTTTTATAAAAAGACAGGTCGCCGGGTTGCTTCCATTTTTCTTCGAACACCCGTTTATCAACGTTGTATCTTGGATCGGCATTTTCAACCCGTTCAACAAGGGTCAGGTTATACTTGTCGCCACCAAAAAAAGTCTGAAACTGCACATACAGGCTAAACCTTTTGTAGTTAACCGTTCCGCCAAAATAGCCGCTCACTTTCGGGTTAGGATCGCCTATTACAACATAATCTCTCTTATCATAATCATAGGTTAGCGTGCCATCTTTTTTAATATACAGCTCGCGTCCGTTTTCAGGATCTATGCCTAAAGAGCGTACCCCATAAATGGCATTAAAGGGCTGGCCTTCGCTAAACCTGAGCAGTGGAATCCCCCTGTAACCTCCATCGCCCGGCTTTACAGATTGCAGCTCATCAGCCCTGTCATTGTATTTCTTTAAAGCGTTTGAGATTCGTACTACCTTATTTTTATTGGAAACCATACTGGCATTAAGATTTACCGACCAGTCTTTGCTTCTTACAGCCTCTATGTTCAGCCCCAGTTCGGCACCTTTGTTTTCCATATCGCCAAGGTTTTCCTTATAAGATAAAAATCCTGTTGAGGGAGGTAAGGTAATATCGGCCAGGATGTCTTTGGTAAACTTCTTATATATCCTTGGCATAATCATTACACGGTCTTTAAAAAGGCCTATGTCAACACCGATATCGGTCATTCTTGTTTTTTGCCATCCAAGGTTTTCATTTCCATAATTGCTTACATGGGCACCAATACCAGATGAATACCAGTTTCCGGTATTGTACCTGTAAATGGTTTTTGACAGGTAAGGATCAAACTCTACCGAACCGGTTAAGCCTGTAGAGGCCTTTATCCTCAGCTGGCTAATTACCCCATTATTTTTAAAAAATTCTTCCTGGTGTACATTCCAGCCTAACCCGAACGACCAAAAAGGGGCAAGTTTATTGTTCACACCGAATTTTGAAGAACCATCAATACGAACGGTCCCATCCATCAGGTAACGGTTTTTATACGAGTAGTTGAGGGTAAAAAACGAACCAAATAAACGGGCCTTTTCCAGCTTGCTCTGCGGTTTTCCGTCTTCGGCATAACCTTTGGCAAAGCCGATGCTGGTAAAACGGTCGTTAGCAAAGCCAATAGCGGTAAATTCTTTCTGATCGCGCAGCTCTGTGCGGGCATTTACCCCCACCAAAGCATTAAAATAATTGCCGCCAATCTGCTTTAACCAGGTTAACCTAATGTTGCTGTCCCAATAGGTTTCTTTCATTTCCCTGTTGGTATATTCCCCTTTCTCATCAATTTTATCAGTGGTATACAGGTAATATTTATTTGCCTGCGGGGAGGTGAAAATATCATCAGAATTTGATCGTGTGGTTACACTCATCTGTGCCCTTAACCTCAGGTCTTTTGCCACTTCCAAATCGGCCGAAAGGTTATCGATAATTTCGGTGTACTTGGATTTGTTGAAACTGCTTAAGTTCGCATCAAACAGCGGATTAAAAACATATTCTTTTGACCGGTCCTGTTTTTCATATACATCCGAAATCCTCATGGCCACACCATTGGCATCTTTTAACGGATAATAAGGATTCATCCTTACATAATTGGAAAAATCGCCATATGGAGATTCGGTAGCGCCTACCTGTGTTACAGATAATTCATTTCTGAACTGTAGTTTCTTCACATTGTACTGAAAACTCATGCCACCCGAATATTGGTCCCTTTCAGAGCCTTTCATTGCCCCGGGCCTGGTCTGGTAGCGGAGATTTACATTATAGCGGAATGCCTGCGAACCTCCATCCAGGTTTATAGCATGCTTATGGCCTACGGTATTACGTAAGGGTTGCGATAACCAGTAACTGTTAACCCCGCCAATCACATTGGCCTTTTTGTGGTAATAAATTTCATCGAGCTGATCTTGGGGCACCTGTTGTTTCGAAGAACTGTACAAACCCGCCAATACTTCATAATCCAGCTTTTCAGCTGCATTTAAAACCTGATAATCAGTCAGATCTGCAGCGGTAAGGTTCAATTCGTAGTTATATTCTACCCGCAATTTCCCCTCTAAAGGTGTTTTGGTGGTAATTACAATTACACCATTGGCCGCGCGCGAACCATAAATTGCCGTTGCGGCCGCATCTTTTAATGAAGTAACAGATGCAATGCGGTTAATATCCAGATCGAATACTTTCTGCACGCTCACTTCATATCCGTCGAGCATAAAAACAGGCATATTGGCCGTTCCAAGAATTTCGTCGCGTCGCAGTACCTGCCCATCGCCACTGGGTAATGCAGAAGCCCCTCTAACATTGATAGAAGGAATCCGGTTTGGGTTTGAGCCTGCCAGGTTATTATCGATCAGTTTAAATGAAGGATCAAACGTGCCGATACTCTGCAGCAAATTCTGCGGGTTTACCCTTTTCAGCTGATCACCTGATATGGTGATCGCGTTACCGGTATAGTTATCTTTTTTAATGGTTTGATAACCGGTAACCACCACGTCGTTCATTTGGGTCATTTTAGAAAGCAGCTCAATTTTCAAAGTTTTGGTTCCGGTAACCCTGCTTTCCTGGAGCTCATAGCCCACATAACTAAAAACTAAAATACTGCCTTCGTCTACAATAACTCTAAACTCACCTTTCTCATTGGTGATGCCTACACTGGCACCGTTTTTAATGGAAACATTAACGCCAGGGATGGTTTCGCCGGTGGCTTTATCTGTTACAACCCCTTTTACTTCAATTTTTACAGCTATATGTGCTGCCACAACCGGCAAATTTTCCTTTCGGCTAATCACAATGGTTTTGTTAACAATACTATAACCGAGATTTTGATCTTTTAAAGAAGCATTTAAAGCATCTGTTAGCGGTGTATTGTTAAACTCTACTGTTACATCAGGTTTATCCTGCAGCAATTGTCCTTTATAGAAGAAAAAATAGCCTGTTTGCTTTTTTATCTCCTTAAATACCTGTTTAAGTGAGGTTTTTCTTCGTGAAAGCGTTACCGTTTGAGAAAAAGTGGCTGCCGATACATGTAAGGCACCAACTAATAATAATATTGCAGTCAATTTCATGACCAATAAAAATTTAATCTTTACTTTCCGCATGTCGCATACGGGCTTGTAAAGGGTAGTTAATTTCATACCTTTGTAATGAATGAGGTTAAAAAATAGCAGCTGGGTTTCGAAGCAAGCTGCTTGTCCAGATTTCTACCGGAAGCGTTGCCGCGCTTTCGGTTTTTTTTAAAGGCAGGAGGCTAAATTTCGGGTAGTTTTTTCATCATAAAGTTTAGTTTGTTGGTTAATGGTTGGTTGATTATTGGGCTATTTACAGAAAGCCGTTCTTGTTTTAATTTCCTGTTACGGTAAGTACTTTGCCTTTTACTTCAATATGTACATGGTTAAGTTCCAATATTTTAAAAACCTCTGCCAGGTTACTGTTTTTGGGTATTTCGCCTACATATTTTTCAGGTGTAATTTTGCCCTGATAAACTACATCCAAGTCGTACCAGCGCGAAATCTGTCGCATAATGGTCTGCAGGTCGTCGTTATCGAAAGAAAAAATATTATTCTTCCAGGCCATTTCCTTATCTAAATCTACCTGCTGGTTCACCGCTAACCTCGCTTTGTTTGCATTGAACTGCGCTTGCTCACCGGGTTTTAAATTTACCGTGCCCGATGCAGCGCTTACTTTCACAGCGCCCTCCAGCAAAGTGGTTTTTACAAGTTCCTCATCGCTATAGGCATTAATATTAAAGTGTGTTCCTAAAACTTCTACGGTCTGATTACTTGTTTTTACCTTAAAAGGACGGCTACGATCTTTATAAACTTCGAAATAGGCTTCTCCATTTAATTCTACCAGCCTTTCATTTTTTGCAAAGGCATAAGGATATTTTAAGGTTGTGGCGGCATTAAGCCAAACTTTTGTTCCGTCGGGCAGGTTTACCTGGTATTGTCCGCCCCGTGGCGTGGCAATCGTATTTGAACCTGTTGCAGCTGCGTCTGGTATTTCTTTAATGGTATATTCGAGCTGACCGTTTTTTGTTTTATTGATTACGATGCCATTCTGATCAGCAATCTGACCATTTTTAGCATCATCCAGATCAACAACAGTTCCATCGGCCAGCGTAAGCACCGCCCTATGTTTGCCTGGCATAATATCTTTTAGTTCAGTTTTGGCAGTTAATGGTGCTGCATGGCGCTGTACCATAAAATAAAGTCCAAAGCTCAAACAGAGTACAATGCTGGCTGCAATGACCATCCGTTTAACGGTAAATAGTTTTAAAGATTTACCGCGCGGGCTTAATTGGTTCCAAACTTCTCGTTTACTGGATTCGATAAGCGCATGCTCTGGTGCTTCTTTTTGAAAAGGGAGCTGAAGGTACCAATCTTCAACAACAGCCCTCTCTTCGGCTGTACAGTTATCCGCAAGGTATTTATCTAAAAGCTTTTTTGCATTTTTCTCCATTAAAAAGAAGTTTGTCAGGTTAATTAATGTATATACGGCTAAGGTGTAGCCCTGGGGGTATCAGAAAAATTATTTTTTTTCAAGGTAATTCCAATAAAGCTCATTTTAAAGAGAAAAGACCTTTATTTACAGGCACTCACCGCAGGTTAGCGATAATTTTTTAAAAGGAAAGCAATATAAATAACCACTCCAAGCCTCGATTTAAGAATTCGCAATGCTTTTTTAACCTGTGTTTTAACCGTTAACTCAGAAAGCCCTAATTCGAGTGCAATTTCTTTATGCGATTTATGCTCCTTGCGGCTTAAAATAAATATTTCGCGCATTTTGGGTGGCAAAGCATCAATTTCCTGTTCTATTAATCGCGCCATTTGTTTTTCACGCACCAGGTAATCAGTCGATACATGATCCTGGTCTATAAAATCCTGCAAAGATTCAGTATATTTACTTTCTACTTTTTGGTGCGCAAATACATCCAGCACACGGTTACGTACCGCGGTATATAAATAAGCCGATAAATTACCATCAGGTGCTACCTGTAACCGTTTAAGCCACAGCGATTCGAACAGCTGGTGCAATACATCTTTCGCTTCTTCATCGTCGCTTAGGCGTTTGCTTGCGTGGATGAAAAGCAGTCCGTAAAAGCGGTTATAAATTTCGGTAAAGGCCAGTTCATCACCTTGGGTGAGCAAGAATGCCAATTCGCTATCAGAATATGAACCGTAACCACGCATAGAGATAACACAAAGATAATACAAATACAATCGGTTTCATTGTAACATATTGGCACTTATCTTATTTGTATTTCAGATTTACAAATTTTCACAACAAACAACTGTATTTTATGTCGTAAAAACAGAAATCAAGTGCTTTTAAAGATTTTGCGATTAAAAAAAAGACTTAAAGGACGCAAAATATTGCATCCTGGTTTAATTAGCCAGTAACGAATGTATAGTAATTTCTTATAGAACGGTCCTTATTGCTTTATGCATTGCGGCTTAATATTGCAGCAGTAGCTACCAGTATAATACAGATAAATGAAGCGATGGTCCTGATCTGGTGGAATAAATTCCAGTCCGGCTCAAATTTTTCGCGCAGTGAAGTGAGTGCTGTTGCACTAAGTTTACTGAGATCTGCCCCATCCAATAGGTTATTGAGCGGTACATTACCAATTATGGTTACCAGAAAAACGCCACCAAAGTATAATAAGGTTGCCCCCAAAAGCAGGTAAAATACTATAGCTTGCTCTCTAAAAAACCAGACACTTATGGGTAATATAATCAGTGTGCCGATGAAAGAAATAAAAAAAAGCGGATTTAAAATAGCCCGGTTAATTGATTGCATGGCTTGTAAAAAAGAAGCATCAGAAAGGCGTGCAAGGCCTGGTATAACTGAACAGGAATATGCATAAAACAAACCGCCAATAAGTGCAGTTGAAACCATACTCCACAAAAGCACCAAGGTTTTAAGATTCATAAATAATTGCTTTAAAAGTATCTGTACCCTTAAGAATAGTACGAATTTAAGCAAAAACGTTATCCTAAAAAACAACCCTGTTTAAAAAGAATGCTTTTTGGATAGGCATAAGAGATGAAAAATTAATGTTTATAGCTCCCAAACAAAACACTGCCAGAAATTTCTATTTTCTCCCTGCAGTAAATGTAAAATCCAGAAGCAAAGACCAATATAAAAAGAAAGCCCACATGTTATGCGGGCTTTCTCTGTTAAAGCGAAAACAAATTATTTAGCGCTGTTTTTTTTATCGGTTATTTCAGCTCTAATTTCCTGGGCTAAAACTTTTAGGTCTTGCATTGCTTTACGTACACGTGTACCTGCAGCAGCATTACCACCTTCATAAAATTTAGTTACGTCTACTTCAACAGAAGAGATCAGATCTTGCACTTTTTTAAATTTGTCCATAATTTTTCTTTTATAAGGATGATACACATCCGCTAGTTAAATAATATTCCTTTCCGTTAACAATAAACGGGCCGCAAAACTATTGCTTTTTATAAATTAAACAAACGTTTATGGCAAATCATTATTACTTATGATGTAAAAGGCAAAAAAAATATAATGTAAGTAGTGCAGCGAACACCTGGTTTTCAATAATTATCCAGCTATATCACCGTGTTTTTTGCACACCACTGTTTTTTTCTGCAAGGCAAACAGATCCTGCAATATGGCACCACCTTTTCGTCTTTTTCCCTTTTCGCTTCTTTTGCTAAATTTGCAGCAATGATTTTATATAAAACCAACGAAGAAGTAGAACTGATGCAGATCAGTGCCCTGCTGGTGAGCCATACCCTTGCCGAAGTAGCTAAAATATTAAAGCCTGGTATTACTACCCTCGAAATTGATAGGATAGCTAACGAGTTTATACTGGATAATGGTGCCGTACCTTCCTTTTACAACTATAATGGTTTCCCTTTTCATATTATTACTTCAGTAAACGATGTGGTTGTACACGGTTTTCCTACTAAAGATGAATTGAAAGATGGCGACATTATCTCGGTTGATGTGGGTACGGTTAAAAACGGTTTCCATGGCGATCATGCTTATACTTTTATCATAGGCGAAGTATCGCCAGCGGTGTTAAACCTGGTAAAAACAACCAAAGAATCGCTTTTTCTTGGAATTAAAGAAGCTGTTGTGGGCAAACGCATCGGCGATATTGGTGCAGCCATCCAAAGTCACAACGAAAAACAGGGTTACGGCGTGGTAAGAGACCTGGTAGGCCACGGTTTGGGACGAGATATGCACGAAGATCCGCAGGTGCCCAATTACGGAAGAAAAGGCAACGGTTTACTCTTGAGAGAAAATCTGGTGCTGGCCATAGAACCCATGATCAATATGGGCAAAAAAGATGTTTTCCTGGATGAAGATGGCTGGACCATCAGAACGGCAGACGGAAGTCCGTCGGTGCATTTCGAACACGATGTATGTGTTAAAAAGGGAGAGGCACTTATACTTTCCAATTATGCCCCTATTGAGGCTGCAGAAAAGCAGAACAGCAACCTCAATACTTCTTATTACTAATATTAATACCGAAATTACCTTATCCGAAAACAAGTTAAAGCTTACAGCAAAAATGGAAATAACAAATTTAAAGGATGGCGATAATGCTGTGGTGGTTAAAGGCACGCACAAAGGCAAGCGTGGCAAGGTAAGCGATATTAATACAAGTAAAACAGGCCACATTACCATTACTGTTGAACAAGATAATGGTGTTAAGTTTAAAACCCTTGGCCGCAATGTAGTGCTGGAAACACCTGCCAAATAAAATACCTGGATTAAGGTTATTTTTCAATCTTAAAATACCTTCGGTTAATATTAGCTTAACGCGAGATACAATTATTAATTACTGATTATCAATATTTTACATCATATTTCGTCATTGCGAGGCGGGATATGAGCAAGCCGAAGCAATCTATCATGTAATTTATCATCTCATTTTTAGCTTATTGTTTTAACGGTATTCAAGCTCGCTTCGCGGGTGCCTCGCTCCTGCACGAAATCCCTTTTTCAGTTCGCAATGATGAAATTAAGCCCAAAACTCGTATTAGCTTACATTTTTTAGGCCAATAGATATTCAATATCATCTGCGTTTATCTTCTTAAAATCTGCGGGGAACTATATCCAATTGTTTCCCGCAGATTACGCTGATTATCGCAGAAGCACCTACATTTTCTATCCTTAGAAGCTATCCTTTTTGTATTCCCGATCGGGTAGCCACCGGTTTTTTCTTTCTAAAGTTAGGGAAAGTCATGGGGCTTTTAGCCGGGCGTTCATCCCCAAGCAGCACTCCCCATTGCTTAAATGATTCTGTACGGTCGAAAATAATTTTAAGCACCGCCACAATAGGCAAGGCCAGGAACATGCCCGAAACCCCGGCTATACTACCACCTATAAATACACCTAGAATGGCAAACAAGGCATTAATTTTTACCTTCGAGCCTACAATACGCGGCATCAGGATGTTATTATCCAAAAACTGAACAAATGCAATTACACCCAAAACCGTAATAACCGGCCATAACTCCTGCGACGAAGTAAGGGTAAGCAGCACCCCTATTACGTTACCAATTAAAGCCCCTACATAAGGGATCAGGTTTAATATGGCAAAAATTACCCCGATCAAAAGGGCATGTTTTATACCAACCAGCATCAATATTCCGCCTAGTAAAATGGTCATATAAGTAATCTGGATCAGCAGGCCGATCAGGTAACTTTTAATAATCGATTCCGTTTCATAAATCGCTTCTTTCACTTTCGGGTGATCATCTGCCTTAAACCACATAAAAATAAAGCGCAATAAAATGTCTTTGTAGAAAAGCATCAGGTAAATGTAAATAGGTAATAAACCAATAAACACAAAAATGCCACTCAAAGTAACGGCAGCGCCCCCCGCCAGGGAGGTTCCCATGTTCATCAGGTCGTCGCTTTTAGCCTGGATAAATGCTTTTTGCTGTTTATCGTTGTAATGCGTAATGCGGCTTATCCAATCACTTAACGAATTAATATGCTGGGTTACATTGGCTTTTATCTGCGGAAAATCTTTAACCAAAATGCCAATCTGGTTCGAAAAAAACCAAATAATTAACGCTACAAAAAGCGCCACCAGTAAAATGGATAAGATAATGGCCAGCGATTCGGGAATTCTTTTTCTCTTTAAAAAGCGGTACACCGGCAGCAGCATAATGCTGATAAAAAAAGCCATTAATATCGGCATAATAATGTCTCGTCCGATTACCATAACAGCCACAATTGCCATTAGCCCCAATAATTCTATCGATCGCTTAACGGTCAGGGGTAAATTGTTAGTCATAAAAAGCTTATTCTGATTTTTGAGATTTAAACAGCATTCTTGTAAAAAAGTTTTGTTTTTTTTGGTCAGAGGTCGGCGGTTTGGGGTCTGAAGTAGATTAACCGATAAAGTAGTTTTGAGTTGGGAGTTGGGAGCTTGGAGTTTGGAGGAAGTACAAAGTCGATAGTCAAGGTTCATACCAATGAGTCATATTGAAGAATTATTTATTGTACAATACAAAGACAAGCGGTAGCAACCCAATAGGCCACCCGAAGGAGAACAATTGATGGCTTAGCAACTGCCGCCGGGAATCTACGCCTGGCTATGAACCATCAAACCATTAACCAATGAACTAATGACCAATGAACTATTGACTAATGACCAATAAACCATTAACCAACAAACCAGAAAAAATTTACTTCCCTTACACCATATCCCCACATATTAGCCTTATTTTTGCAGCTTTAATACCGCACATGAACAATCAAGATACCATTATTGCTTTATCTACTCCCTCAGGTTCAGGCGCCATTGGCGTTATCCGTTTATCAGGCCCAGAGGCTATTTCGCTTACCAATGCCGTATTTGCCGGGAAAGATTTAGAAAAGCAGGCCTCACATACTTTACATTTTGGCCTCATTAAAGATGGCGATCATATTGTTGATGAAGTGGTGGCTGGTTTATTTATTGCCCCAAAATCGTACACCAAAGAAAACGTGGTAGAAATTTCATGCCATGGCTCCAATTACATTATTCAGCAGATTATTAACCTGTTAATTGGCAAAGGTGCCCGTGCGGCCAAACCCGGCGAATTTACGCTGCGCGCCTTTTTAAATGGGGCTTTCGATCTGAGTCAGGCCGAGGCCGTTGCCGATTTAATTGCCTCCAACTCAAAAGCCTCGCATGATGTGGCCATGCAACAGATGCGTGGCGGCTTTGCCAACGAATTAAAGGGCTTACGCGAACAATTAATCCATTTCGCCTCCATGATCGAGCTCGAACTCGATTTTGCCGAAGAAGATGTAGAGTTTGCCAACCGCGAACAGCTCAAAAACCTGGTTAACAAAATTAATTACGTTTTGCAGCGCTTAATCTCCTCTTTCGAAATGGGAAATGTAATTAAAAACGGTGTTCCCATTGTTATTGCCGGCAAACCGAACGTGGGTAAATCTACCCTCTTAAATGCCCTGCTGAACGAAGAACGTGCCATCGTTTCAGATATTGCAGGAACAACACGCGATACCATTGAAGATGAACTCACCATCGGTGGCGTGGTTTTCCGATTTATCGATACGGCCGGAATACGCGATACGGCCGATATTATCGAGGCTTTGGGTGTAGAACGTACCTTAGAGAAAATGAAACAGGCCAAACTGATCATTTACATGGCCGATGCTGCTCAAAGCCCTGCCGAAATTGAAGAGCAGATTAGCGGTTTAGCACAATTGGGTATCCCCTATTTAATTTTGGTCAATAAAGCCGAACTGCTTAGCCCTGCACAGCGCAAAGCTTTAGAAAGCTTAAACGTGGTTTATATTTCGGCCAAAGAAAAACAGGGTATAGATGCATTAAAAACCACCTTACTCGAACAGGTAAACCTGCACCACATTAACACCAGCGAAACCTTGGTTACCAATATCCGCCATGTAGAGGCTTTAAAACAAACCGAGCATGCCTTGCAAAGGGTCTTGGCCAATGTAGATAACCCGGTTACGTCTGATTTTTTAGCCATGGATATTAAACAGGCCCTGCATTACCTTGGAGAAATTACCGGAACCGTTACAACTGATGATCTGTTGGAGAATATATTTACGAAGTTTTGTATTGGGAAATAGTTAACTTGTAATTAACGGCTTATTGTTGCCTATTGTATCTCTTCGGTTATTTTCTTTACCTATTATAGGGTTTTGATTGCCTTTAAGTTTAATTTTTGGGTCACGTTTTGCAACGAAAATAAAACGTAATTAAATTTTCATTTTATAAATCAATTCAAGATTTAATAATTAAGTAGTTGCATTTATTATATCATCACTCTAAATATAATGCAATGCTTAACTAATATCCATTGCAAGATTTGATGGCTAATTAACGAGGAAACATTTACAATTAGTAGCTATCTCATCAATGGCACTAAAGAAACGTTTGATGCTTCAAACTCAATTGCTTTCAGTTTTGCAACATTGATTATGATAAGGCAATAGTTAAATTTGATATCTCAAAGTTCAGACAGTGCATTTTTACTTAACCAAGATTAATTTCTCCAAAAACCACAAGTAAAATCATGCCCCTTATAATAGCATTTATTTAGGTTTGGATTTGAAACTATAACTTCCATTGCCTGTTAAAAGCGAGCTCCATAAAATTCAGCACACAGGTTTGCCTTTTTTTTTAAAACCACAGCTATAAGCGTCCTTTTTCTTTAATTAGCAAATCAGCCTCTTGAAATAGCGCTGCGCCACTCAGGGTAGATCCTGGTAACGATAACCTATACTGAGCACCAGGGTATCCATTAACTTGTTAATACGGCCAGGATGTATAGCGTTTACCACCCCTTTAAAGGCAATTACTTTATTTAGTTGTAATATCCTGTTAGCCATCCAATCGAAATTAACAGCATTCCTATAACGACCAAACCTGCTGTTACTAGGGTCGGAACAAATTCGCTTCGGTTAGCCTTTTCCATTGAACCTGCTGGCCCCTCGGTGCGTTTTTTTTTATTCTCCCGGCGGGTATTACATTCATAGCTAATTGATTCTAACAGGCTTTATTAATTTACCATTACAAGTGGCAAAAGGAGCTATACAAGGCCCAATGTTTCTTTCATTTAGCCTTGTACATGCGCCTATTAGTGCCTTCTATTTACCCAAAGGGCTATTGGTGTTAAATTCTTTAACGGCGATCAGGATATGGACTGTTTTCTGCTTAACACCTGCCTTTTATACGACCAGAAAAAGACGACCGGAAAAACGAACAGGTTGAGAACAGCATCGGTAATCAATCCGCCTATTACCACGATGGCCAATGGTTGCAGTTATTTTTAGAACAGATAACTGAGCCAATAGATTTCTCCACACAAACGTTTGTGTGAGCTCAAATAACATGCTAAAAAACTCCATAACCAACTACTAACTAAGTAGTTTGAAAAGATTATTTATACAATGGAACATTTCTACTAAAATACTTTCTATCTACAACTACAAGCCTTGTAAATTTTGCACGGCAACTACAATATAGCGCAAAAAATGCAGATTAACAGACAAACGTTTGCGTTGACAAACTTGATTTTTTTCTAATTGTTAGTCAGTAACTTGAAACCAGTTATCGCTAATAGATCTGTTTTATATGCGTTAATATCGAAGTTTTGGATTGGGGCTAAGTATAGCAATAAGATCAGCCAAATTAAGGCAAGTAGTTTACTGTTGAGGAATGAGGCTAGGTCAAAGCAAAACTATCTCTTGTTACAACAAGATGATCGGATCGTGTGCAAACAATCACTAACAAACCTAATATCAACCAAATTCCAAAAAAATGAAAAAAACAACTTCTTTCCTGGTCAGTATTTTATTGTTACTCGCCTTTTCGTCTTGTAAAAAAACAGAGACCTTACAAGAAACAGAAGCCGCAAAAATTAAAAGCAGCATTGCAACTACCGAAAGCTTGGGCGGCTCTTCGCTAAATGTAGGTTTAGGTGGCAACGGCTATACCGCTGGCACCGGCGGATTAATTAACGACAGTGGTTTGCACAATTGGACATCAACAAGTACCATTACCAGTGTTTGGTTCCGTTTAGGACTTACCGGAAGTTTAACCGTTGCTGTAAAAGGCACCGTACCTTCAGGAAGCAGTAATATTAAAGTAACCATTAACGGAACTGTATTTAATAAAACAATTACAGGCACAAGCGCCACCATCACTACAATTGGCACCGTAAACATCGCCGCAGCAGGTTATGTTAGGGTAGATATACAGGGTGTCAGCAAAACGGGAAGTTACTTTGGCGATATTTCTGATCTGGTAATCAGCGGGCCAACTGTTGCTTCTGGTGTACAATATGCCAATACTGTAGCCGACTATTACTGGTCGAGAAGAGGCCCCTCGTGTCACTTAGGCTATACTGTACCATCAAGCACAGAGTGGTTTTATAGTGAACTTACTGTGCCCAGTGGACAAGATAAAATTGGTTCTTACTTTATGGCCGATGGTTTTGACGGCGGTTATTTCGGCATGCAGGTTAATTCGGCAACCGAAAGAAGAGTGCTATTCTCGGTATGGGATCCATCAACAGGCTCCACCACCCTGGTTAGAAAAGGAACCGACATCACGAGCAATGGTTTCGGAGGCGAGGGTACCGGCGGACAATCATATCTGTTATTTAACTGGGTAGCAGGCACCACCTATAAATTCTTATTACAAGGTAAACCCGATGGTACCGGTGGCTCTGATTACACGGCATGGTTTTATGCACCAGAAAATGGCGCATGGAAAATTATAGCACAATGGAAACGCCCAAATACAACCGCTTATTTAACGGGCATGTATTCATTTATAGAAAACTTCAACCCAGACCAAGGCTATTTGCAAAGAAGCTGCAACTATGGCAACCAATGGTATAAAACAAGTACAGGCAGCTGGACAGAGGTTACCGGTGCTAGATTTACTTATGATGCTACCGCCTCGGCAGAACAGCGTATGGATTACCAGGGCGGCGTAACAGGCAATAGTTTCTACTTAAAAAATGGCGGTTTCTTTGCTACTTACACCACTTACGGCACCATTTTTACCCGGACAGCTACAGGTACTGCACCAAGCGTTAATTTAACCACATTACCTTAATCTAACCATCTTATCATAATGATATCCCAGGTACTCGACTACCGCGTGCCTGGGGTATATTAATCCATAGAAATTATGAAAAATAATTATCTGGCCATTATCTTGTTTAGTTTTCTTTTTATGAGCTGCAAGAAAGATCATCCCCTCACATCATCAAACAATACCGCCTCATTTAAACCACAAACATTAGGGGTTACTAACACTTCGACCCCAATTAAGCTAAAAGTTCTACAATTAAACGTTTGGCAAGAGGGTACGAAAGTAACAGGAGGCTTTAACGGCATTGTGGATGCAATTGTGCAATCGGGGGCCGATGTGATTACCTTAAGTGAAGTACGTAATTACAACAATACAAATTTTAGTGCCAGGATTGTTACGGCGTTGCAAGCAAAAGGACTTACTTTTTACTCCTTTAAGGATGATAATGTGGGCATTGTATCTAAATATCCGATTGCTTCCTTCAAAGCAGCTATATACGGAAATGCATTTGATAAAATCATTATAAAGCTTAACGTGAATACTCAGGTCGCGGTTTATTCGGCACATTTAGATTACCTGAATTATGCCTGTTACCTGCCGAGAGGTTATGATGGTAACAGTTTTCAAAAGATAAGTCAACCCATAACCGACGTAAATGCCGTTTTGGCTTCCAACTTACAATCGAGCAGAGATGAGCAAATTACCGCTTTTATTAACGATGCCAAGTTGGAAAGAGATAGCGGAAGAATTGTAATATTGGGCGGAGATTTTAATGAACCTTCTCATTTAGACTGGGTTGATGCGCAAAAAAACTTATTCGATCATCATGGTACCATTATACCTTGGCAAGGAAGTGTAGCCTTATATGCTAAAGGATTTAAAGATTCATACCGGGTTAAAAATCCAAATCCAGTGTTGGCTCCCGGCTTTACCTGGGCAGCTTTTAATACCAGCGCAACTTTATCATCGCTTGTTTGGGCACCCGATGCCGACGAAAGAGATCGGATTGATTATCTATATTATGCCGATAACAGCAACAGGGTAAGCGTTGATGAATCTGTTGTATTTGGGCCATCGGGTTCTATAGTACGTGGACAGGGTTACGAAGATGCTACTTATACCAACCCTTTTATTATCCCTACAGGTACATGGCCTTCTGATCATAAAGGCCTGATTACCACGTTTTCAATTACGACAGTTGTACCCAGTTTAACCCTAAACAAAACTACCTATTCAACCGGGGAAACCATTACGGTAAATTTTGCCAACGGCTCTACCGATTCGCAGGCTTGGGTAGGCATCTATCAAAATGGCAAAGTACCCGGCACCAGTAATTATGCCAGCACATGGAAATATACCAACGGACTTTCAACCGGAAGCGCAACACTAACACTGCCTGCCAATAGTCCTGTGGGTTCCTACTTTGTGGCTTATTTTAAGGATAACGCTTATGTTGAAATTGCACCAAGAGTTGCTTTTACGTATGGTAACTAAGGGATAAAGCGGAATATTTTTACTTCAAGAAAAGCAAAATCCACATGACTGAATTCCAATGATCATTAAGCAAAAATCAAATGATTTTAGCGCAACAAATTGTCACCCTGGTTGAAAAAGCCACTATCTCACTAAAATACAAACCCTTAAGCATAAATAACTGAGATTTATGCCAACCCAAATCTGTATTTAAGCGCTATGAACAGCACCAGATCATGGCCATTCCTGCCACTCTGAGTGAGCTAGTGACAAAGGACCATCCTATGCGCATTGTGAATAATGCCATTAACCGGGTTAATATCCAGCGGCTCCAGGATGCTTATAAGATCAAGGGCACCTTAAACGGTGTCTATTTCCATTGAAGTAATTTCTAAAAAAAATAGACCAAAGGTTTTGAAAGCAGCAAGCTCAATGCTTAAAGTTAAAAAAAACCAAACTATCTAAAACTTCACCTGGTTATATCTATACCTATGAAAGACATTATTATGGAAGAAAAAAAAACGTTACACGACGCGAGGCTATTGGAGGTCTCGGAATCGGATTGGCCAGCATGGCCATTTCACCTGATTTAAGTGCAGCGCCGTTAAGCCAAAACAATGACTGGCCCCTGGCTGCACTTGAAGATCCGACAACCAAGTATCCGCGGCCGCCTTTCAATCATCAAAATCAGCCGTGGCCAGCACTGGCCAGCAAAATGGTACCAAGACCTGATCATGGCGAAGCCAGTTACAAAGGTTCGGGCCGTTTGATGGGCAGAAAGGCGCTCATTACAGGAGGCGATTCCGGGATGGGCAGGGCCGCAGCCATTGCTTATGCCAGAGAAGGTGCAGACGTTGCCATCGGCTATCTTCCACAGGAAGAACCAGATGCTAAAGAAGTAATAGCGCTAATAAAAAAGGCTGGCCGTAAAGCTGTTGCAATTCCGGGAGATATCTGAGATGAAGCCTTTTGCAAAAAAATGGTAGATACCGCAGTAAACCAGTTGGGTGGCCTCGATATCCTGGTTAGTAATGCAGCAAGACAACAGAGTACGCCGTCACTTGCTGATTTGACCAGCGATCAGTTTGACTGGACCATAAAAACAAACATATATGCCCCGTTCTGGATTATTAAAGCGGCCTTGCCCCATTTGAAACCCGGATCGTGCATTATCGGAACTACTTCAGTACAGGCAACCGATCCTTCGCCGGATCTTTATGATTATGCCCAAACCAAAGCCGCCACAACAAATTTTGTAAAATCTCTGGCTAAACAACTTGGCCCTAAAGGCATTCGGGTAAATGGCGTTGCACCGGGCCCTATCTGGACACCCTTACAGATGGGAGGTGGATCAACCCCTGAGAAACTTAAAGAATTTGGTAAAGACACTGCGTTGGGCAGACCCGGCCAACCTGCAGAGCTGGCATCAATTTATGTTCAGCTGGCTGCAAACGATGCGAGTTTTTCTACCGGACAAATATATGTTGCCGCAGGTGGAAACGGCCAACTGTAAACGCCTAATGTAATTGGCGATGATTACACTACATGACCTGATTGAACGGAAGAACGACTTAACTGCGCTGCAAATGGCGGTACGGGGGATCCTTGTTTTTATAGTAGCTTATCTATTGATCAGGATTTCCGGTCGCAGGTCTTTTGGCATGAAAAGTCCGGTAGACAGTATTATTGTTATACTCCTTGGCGCAATCTTAAGCCGTGCTGCGGTTGGCGCCTCTCCCTTCATACCTGTAGTTGTAACCTGCCTGGCTATCGTATTGCTCCACCGTACTTTAACATGGCTCGTCGCCATTAGTCCAACGTTCGGAAAATTGGCGGGAGAAAAAATTCTACTTTATGAAAAAGGAAAATTCAGGGAGGTGAAACTCAAACGGGCATTGATATCCAGGGCTGAAATTATGCAACATACAAGAACTATTCTTCATTCAGAAAATTTAGATAACGTAGATAAAATTTACATGGAAAGTGATGGAAAGATTTCAATAATACTGAAAATTTAATGCCTTTTAATAAGTCAGTTCGGAAAGGATGCTACAGTTAATTTGCATGCATCCTTTTCGGTGGCCATTCATCTGCCTGCATTGTTTTTATCTGTTTGCTCGTCAACATCCGAATCAGACTTTGCTGTTTGTTCAGCAAGTTTGTCAACAGCATCATCATCCTCACTGGCCGTGTCAGCATCACTTCCCTTGATCTGTGAGACCGGAATATTTCCTATTTTCTCTTCATTTTCCTGATCGACTGGTGTTTTTTTATTTTCCATGGCTTTAAGTTTTGTTTAACATAGTCAGAAGGCAGATTATCTGTTATTTACTAAATCCTCTTTTATTAGAAATAAGCTAACTGTACCGGTTTAGTGGGATTAAAAACAGCCAGGCTGGATGATTACCTGGCTGAAATAATATTTAAATTAATGTTGCTGTTAAAATTAACCACATTTTATGCCGGAATTTTTCTTGGCACTTCTCTGTCCCAAAATCTATGTAAAGCAATCATTCTGATAAACAACGCTACTAATGAAGAAAGATCTTCTGAAACAACTATTCCTTCGCGCAGAACAGTCTCCTGCGAATATTCGTCCGGAAGTTTTTTATAAAAGTAAGTGGCCTCTAAAACCTGTATGGCCGCTACGTCGGCTGCTATCGCCTTACAATGCTTAAAGGCCTCGTTCAGAAAATGTACTGCATTAGCTTCTGCTTCTAATGTAGCAGAACTATTTGTTCCGCCTGCAAGATAAACGGCATCATAAAGCACGGAGGCCGCAGTAAGAAAGCTTTCATCCACCTGGATCTGCTGATCTTCCTGTGAAAGAATTGTGCCCAGCTTTGGCGCGATGATGTGTACAATTGCACCCTCGGCTACAAGGGCATCTTTCACTTTACTGAGCGATTTCCCATCTACCCCGTCTGCTGCAAGAATGGCAATCCTTCTCGTAGCAATGGTATCTTTAACCGTTCCGGACATACTTAATGCTTCTGATTTTGCAAGTTCCCCTTCTTTTTGTTCTGGAGTATAGTCAGCAGGATCAGCATCTGCCGGTACGCTGCTATTCAGCTCTTCCAACGGAATAAGCGGAACGTGAAGTCCAAGGGAATAGGCTACTGCTGCAGCAAGGCCCTTGTCAATATGACTGAGTAAGCCCAGCATACGTGTTCTTACCTCAACCATTTTTACCTTACCCAGTTCGAAACTTAAGGCATCTATCAGGTGGTTTTTTTCAGCTTCAGACTGGCTGTTAAAGAACAACCTGGCCTGTGAAAAGTGATCGAAAAAACTCCTGCTTCTTGCGCGGATCTTCCTGGCGTCAATACGTTCATTATAACTTACAAAACCCCCGTCTGCTGCCGTAACCTGTTGCGGATCGTTTGCAGCTATTCCATTAGGGCCATAGCTGGTCTTCCCGCGGTTAATGGTTTGTCTCATATAACCATCGCGCTGGTTATTGTGTACAGGCACCACTGGCCGGTTAATAGGAATTTCATGGAAATTTGGTCCGCCCAGCCTGATGAGCTGCGTATCGGTATAGGAGAACAACCTTCCCTGTAAAAGCGGGTCGTTGGTAAAATCTATTCCGGGTACAACATGCCCAACATGAAAGGCAACTTGTTCAGTTTCTGCAAAAAAATTGTCAGGATTGCGGTTTAAGGTCATTTTTCCTACACGTTGCACAGGTACCAATTCTTCAGGGATGATTTTAGTCGGGTCTAACAAGTCGAAACCAAATTTAAACTCATCTTCTTCAGCAACGATCTGAACGCCAAGCTCCCACTCCGGAAAAGCACCAGCTTCTATTGCATCCCAAAGATCCCTTCTGTGAAAATCGGGATCTTTGCCGGAAATATTCTGTGCTTCATCCCAGGCAACCGAGTGTACGCCTAGTAGTGGTTTCCAGTGAAATTTAACAAAACTTGCCACACCCTGCGCATTAACAAAGCGGAAGGTATGTACCCCAAATCCTTCCATCATCCTGTAACTTCGCGGGATGGCCCTGTCACTCATCAGCCACATCACCATGTGGGCAGATTCGGGCATATGCGAAATGAAATCCCAAAAAGTATCATGCGCAGATGCTGCCTGCGGAATTTCGTTATCTGGCTCAGGCTTTACGGCATGTACCAAATCTGGAAATTTAACTGCATCCTGAATAAAAAAGACAGGCATATTGTTGCCTACCAGGTCAAAATTACCTTCCTGGGTATAAAACTTTACCGCAAAACCACGAACATCACGCGCCAGATCGGTTGAACCTCTTGATCCTGCTACCGTAGAAAACCGAACAAAAACGGGTGTTTCAAGCCCCGGATCGCAAAGGAATGCTGCGCGGGTAGTGGAAGACATATCTTCGTATACCTTAAACACCCCGTGTGCGCCTGATCCCCTGGCATGTACAATACGCTCAGGTATCCGCTCATGGTCGAAATGGGTAATTTTTTCCCTTAATATAAAATCTTCCAGTAATGTTGCACCGCGATCTCCTGCTTTAAGCGAATTCTGATCGTCGTTTATGTTAACGCCATGATTGGTTGTGAGCTTTGTACCGGTAGAATCTGCAACAAAGGCCTCAAGTTTTGTGGTTTTATCATTATCCTGTTTTATCGGCCTGGTATCTTTTATGGTTGTTTTTTTTGCCATTTTTTCTCCTTTTTTAAGCCTCCTCGGCTGCTTTGTAATTAATCTCACTTTCAGCAATATCAGCAAGTTTGGTATCGGCAAGTCTTTCTTCAGCAAGGGTTTGTTCCAGTAAATCTGCAACTTCTGTTAAACCCAATGTTGTTGCCAGTTGGAAAAGTCCGTTATAAGACGCAATTTCATAGTGTTCAACCTTCTGGCTGGCTAATATGATACCTACATCACGTGTTGCAGTTCCTGCCGTTGTTTCTTCGATAATGCTTTCACCCTCTTTACCCAGTCCTTCCATTGCATCACACTTTTTTGCAATGGGTTTTTCGCCAAGAAGTTCAAAAACCTTTTCAAGCCTGGTTACATGCCCCTTGGTTTCTGTAAGATGTGACTCAATTGCTCCTTTAAGTGCCGGTGCAGTAGCGCTGGCAATCATTTTAGGTAAATTTTTAACCAAATGATTCTCTGCCCAGTAAAGATCACTGATTCCATCTTTAAAAAGCTCTTCCAAGGGTGAAGAAGCCGCTACCGTGGCTTTGGCACTAAGTTTTGGCTTACTGCCGCTGTCTTGTTTTTTCATGGTATATTTTTTAAGTTTAAGATGTTTCATCATTAACCATCATTATTAGAACCTTTATTTTGTTATTTGGTTTCCGAAATTTAATCGTATGGGTAAAAGATGGTTCTCTGTGCAAACTTCCCTTCAAAACCATTTGCTAAAACAGCTTGTTGTTTAGTCAAAAAAGCCTCTTTAATCAGCTAATGAGATGAGCCACCAGCTAAATGTTACTATTATGAACAGCGACAATATGGACACCGTGGGCAAATTGCTCATCAGTAAAATGTTGCCGCTATTGTAATACTAACGATTTTCCTAAGGCAGAGCGGTTCGCCTGAATCAAAACCTGTTGATGCACCCCCATATGGAAACAGGAAAATAAACCGATCAGAAAATAAAATAAAAAGCTTATGGTGATGAGCAGATATATGCAGGTAATTATTGAGACACCAAAAGGTGCCCACCAAAAATTCGATTACGAGCCCAAAAGCGGTCGCTTTTTGCTGAGCAAACTGATGCCGGCGGGTATGGTATTCCCGTTTGATTTTGGTTTTATTCCCGGCACTGTGGGAGAAGACGGCGATCCGCTTGATGTTATGCTGCTCTCTGAACTCCATACCTTCACGGGCTGTGTAGTTGAATGCCGGATTATTGGAGGGATAAAAGCCTGGCAGCGGGAGAAAGATGGAACAATAACGCGTAATGACCGTTTTATTGCAGTACCGGAAATGAGCACGACTTATGCGAAGCTCTATTCGTTAAAAGATATGCCAGAAAAACTATTGAAGGAAATTGAGCAGTTTTTCATCAATTATAACGCCCAGGCAGGAAAATCTTTTAAAATTGAGGGGCATATTAATGAGAATCTCGCACTTAAACTGATTGAAGAGGGCCGTAGCCATAACAATGATAAACAAAAACTCATTCAGTTATTTCTGCCTTTAACCAAATCACCATCTTCAGATAAAAAACTAAAAGCCCTGGAACAAAAGCTGATCGAAAATTTTGGTGGCCTGAGCGTGTATGCCCAAAACCCGGTATCGGGCAGCTGGAGGGAAAAAGGGCAATTGGAGAAAGATGAAATGATGGTGTTTGAGGTGATGGTAGCGGTTTTTGAAGAAAAATTTTGGAAAACCCTCAAAACCAGTCTTGAAAAACAGTTCAGGCAAAAAGAAATACTGATCAGGGTACTTGATATCGGGATCGTCTAAGCAGTTAAAATCAAAACCCTCATCATTTTAACCGGTTACCGCGGTTAATTCAGAAGCAGTAACAGCGTAAGCAATAAATGACGCTTTTAAATGCTCCCAAAACTATTTAGCTTGAGGGTATTGTTTTAGGTGTTTTATCTTGCTGTGCAGTACGAATAACCGGATGTTTTGATAAAATCAAAACTAAATAACCGATCGGTAAAATCAAACAGTTGCCGTAGCGAATAAATGGATTTTAACTTTAAAAGTAGGAAAACCTTTTCTCCGGGATAACGGTTGTATTGACATGGAAAACTTAGACCTATTGATCATACCCGCAGCAAGGCAAGGAGAAACCGAAGTATTAAAAGAGCTTATCAAAAGGGGGGCAAATGTTAATTTCAGAGATGAAAAAGGATATACTCCGCTAATTATAGCCTGTTACAATAACCGTTTATCAAGCGCAGAGCTGCTTTTGGAGGCAGGAGCTGATATAGATGCTGCAGACTTTGGTGGCAATACGGCATTAATGGGCGTTTGCTTTAAAGGTTATCTTCCAATTGCAGAACTACTGATCGACAAGGGTGCAAACTTAGATCTTCAACACGGAAACGGAGGAACGGCCCTTATGTTTGCAGCGATGTTTGGCAGAAACGATCTGCTGAAACTCTTAATCGAAAAAGGTGCAGATCCTTCGCTTACCGATATCCGCGGACAGCGTGCAGCAGAACTTGCAGCCATGCAGGGTAATGAAGAAGGACTTGCCATTTTACAGCATTAGGCTTTGCCGTCAAGCAACCCCTTAACCAACAGTTTCCATAGAGGATAGGATAAACCCCGTTTCGCACTAAAACCAACAATTAAATCCACGCCCGTCATGCATTCTTTCGATTTCTTCAATCTTTACCCAATCAAATCCACTGCCTGATACAGGGCCTCGCGTTTATTCCCATACACGACAAAAAAAAGCCACTGATCTCTACCAGTGGCCCTATTTCTCAAAACAGTTTCCTGTTTATTTTGCGCTGTTTTTTTCTCGGTAACCTCGGCTCTGATCTCTTGAGCCAAAGTTTTAAGATGCTGCATTGCTTTACGCACACGTGTACCTGCTGCCCCATTTCTACCACCATAAAATTTCGCTACATCAGCCTCAACTGAAGCGATCACTTCCTGTACCTGTTTGAATTTGTTCATTTTTTGATTTTTTTCAGGGGCCAAACGGCCCCTGGTTAATATTTGTTATGTACCGTAACAATTAAAACAAATGATCTGTTACCAGCCTGCATTTTGTTTTAACGTTCCATTAGAAAGCCCTATTTGGGTATATGGTATTTGCTGCAAACCTTTTGTAGCTATAATATTTGCAGCAGATATTTTTTTCTCTGTACTTACACCACCATTTAATACGGTTGAAGTTTCGGCAATTTCCTGGGCCGCTTTATCTATTCCCTGGCGCAATAAATCATAATAGCGTATTCCTTCGAAAGCAAATTCCAGCCTGCGTTCTTTAATGATGTTATCCTGGCTTATTGCAAGCGGTGTAAATGCATCTTTATATGCACGCTGCCTAACAGCATCAAAATAGGTTTGGGCATTTCCACTTCCCAACTCTGCTGCCATCAATAATACATCAGCATAACGGATAGATACATAATCCTGGAACTGACCAATCTGGAAATTGGGATTACCATTTGCCTCTGGCAGGGGCTTGCCATCTAAACCGATCATTGGACTGTATTTTTTTACATAGTAGCCGGTATATTCTCTCTGACCTTTTTGATTTGTGAAGGGGAGTTTTTCATCAACAATAGAAATGATAGAACCTGCTCTTCTTGTATCAGTTGGCAGATATGCATTCCATAGTTTAGGGTTTACGGTTTCAGCACCCCATCCGTTTCCGTACGGGTAAATTGCCTGCTCACGCATACCTATCATTACCATCCAATGGTTGCCATCGGTATTGCCAGCATAATCACTTGTATACGTATATTTTATTGCAAAAATGGTTTCTTTATTGTCTTCACCTGCATAAGACGTTAGTGAAGCAGCAGGCCATAGGTTGGCAAAATTCTCAATTAAACCATATCCGCCTTTTGTAATTACATCTTCAAGATAGGCAAGGGTTTCTGATTTAGATACAACCCCAACTAAATCTGCCTTTGCATAGTAACCTGTGTAAAACAGGAATACGCGGCCCATCAATGCTTCAGCAGCATACCTGGTAACCCTACCATGATTGGCTACCGCCTGAGCCGGGTAAGCAACTTCCGGTAAATTTGCTGCAGCGAATTTAAGATCGTTGGCAATTACCTTATAAACTTCATCCGGATTACTTTGTGGTATATTCTCGGTAGATGGGGCCGTTAACAATGGAATGTTACCCCAAAGCCTAACCATATCAAATAACAGGTAGGCACGCAAAAAGCGGGTCTCAGATTCGTATGTTTTTCTTAACTGGGTATCGCTACCCCATTCTATCTGATCTAATTTACTCAGTAGCATGTTGCAGCGAAACAGCGCCCTATAATACAAAACCCAGTTTCGATTATATAAATTTTGATCTGATGGCGAACGCAACTTATCAAATTCATCAATCATCTGGTAACCAAAACCATCAGAATTTCCGGTTGCTCCGAAAGTATTGTCAGACATTACCTCGGCTGCAACGGGCAAAGCAATCCCTTCAGACCACACTACCTGTAATCCGTCATAACAACCAACAAGTGCAGTAAATGCATCTTTTGGTGTTTTGTAAAAATTTTGATCTGTTACTGCTGTCACTTGCTTAGTATCCAGAAAACTTTTTTTGCAGGCGCCTAAAGATAAAAGGCTCAGTGCAACAGCATATATTTTTATAGCTTTCATATTTTTATGATCTTGTAGTTAAAACTTAAGATTAGCTCCTATCATGAATGTTCTTGGTCTTGGATAATAACCCAAATCGATACCAGACGCAAATCCCTGAGTACCATAACCTATCTCCGGGTCCATTCCGTCGTATTTTGTAAAGGTGTAAACGTTTAATGCAGCAGCATATAACCTTACCTGTTTCAGGTAGCTCTTTTTAAATACCTTGCCAAGATTATAACCAACAGTGATGTTGCTGATTCTTAAAAAATCACCTTTTTGAATATACAAATCAGAGAAATTGCTCCAATTCCGGTTGTCTTCAGTTACGCGCGGAATGGTGTTCGATGTGCCCTCTCCGTGCCATCTATCGAGTATTCGGGTGGTATAGTTACCAAACTGACTAGACGGATTTCTGTAGGATTGAACAATATCATTTCCGGCAACTCCAGAAGCTACAACAGAAAAATCGAAGCCTTTGTAATCACCCGAAAGTGTGATACCAAATGTATAATTCGGATTCGGGTTACCAATCATGCCCCTATCCAGGTTATCTATCATACCATCTCCATTAACATCCACGTACTTAACGTCTCCGGGAGCAGCGGTTGGTTGTATTACCTTACCACTGGCAGATCTGTAATTTTGAACCTCGGCTTCATTCTGAAAAATACCCGCTGTTTTTAACCCCCAGAAATAGCCAATTGGGAATCCGGTTTGAGCACGGTAGAACTCAAGTGCATTGTTGAACAGTTCATTCTCACCACCGTGAATAATTCCGTCGGAAGTAGGAATATTTTCAACTTTGTTCTTATTATAAGCGCCATTAACACCAACAGAATAATTAAATTCGCCCACCTTGTTTTTATAAGTAAGAGCCAGTTCTATACCTGTGTTTCTTACGTTACCACCATTAATAAAAGGAGGATTGGCGCCAGCTGTGGCCAGAATCGGTACGGCTATTAACCAATCTTTAGTGGTTTTATTATACCAGTCGAAATTCAACGCAAATTTGCCCTGCAAAAAATTAGCATCAAATCCGATGTTAGTCTGTTCGGAGGTTTCCCATTTCACTGCTGGATTACTAATTCTATCTTGGTAGCCGCCAGGTGTAAGTACACCCTCAGTAGGACCAAAAATATAATTGGTATTATTTAGCTTAATTGGTGCCAGATATTGAAACGCATCTATATTTTGACTTCCAACCTGCCCCCAGCTGGCACGAACCTTAAGAAAGTCTAACCAATCCTTTTGCCCCTGCATAAAATTCTCGTTGGTTACTACCCAGCCTGCAGAAACAGAAGGGAAATACCCCCAGCGGTTTGCCGGGCCAAAACGTGAAGAACCATCTGCCCTGAATGTGGCATTTAATAAAAATTTTTCTTTGTAATTATAATTTAACCTGCCAAAATAAGATAACCTGCGATCCGGATCGTTAGGTCTGCCTCCAATAGTAATACCCGCTATGTTTTTACCCGTTGCATTACTTAGCCATGCATAATCAAAACCATCAGCAATCAAATTTGTATTGGTTCCAAAAATACTGGAACCATCGGCACGATATGCAGAACTTCCTGCCATAGCTTCAAAAGTATGGTCGTTACCTAATTTAAATTTATAGCTCAACAAATTATCCCAGATTAGTGATTTACCTTTATTCATCGACTGGCTGGCTTTGTTAACAAGGTTATAACTGTAAACCGAAAGGCTGTAAACAGGGGTATAAGAACGGCTTTCGCCTGCACTATAATCTATACCTAAACTGGTTCTGAATTTCAGATTTTTAATCGGTTCAATTACCATATAAATATCGCCAAGTATACGCTGCGTATTATTTTTGTTCTGGCTGTTGTATACCATCAATGCATAAGGATTTGCCTCACCATTATTCCATGTAGATTTGCTGTTATCGAAGAAATTTCCATTCTCATCATACATCTTCAAAAATGGACTGGCACTAAATGCTCCACGTAACGTGTTATTATACTGATTACCGACCAGTATACCGTTATTATTAATATCTGTATAGGTAAGGTGCTGACCAATTTTGATGATATCTTTATAAAAATTATGTTCTGAATTGATTTTAAAGCTGTAGCGTTCGTAATTAGACAAGCCTTTACCTCCTACAATACCCTCTTGCCCGGTATAAGACAAGCCCAATGAATAAACTGAAGTTTCAGATGCACCCGATGCGCCAAGTGCATAGTTTTGTGTGAGTGCATTGTCTACAAACATCTCGTCCATCCAGTTTGTACCTTTGCCAAAAGCTTTTATTTGATCATTGGTAAACAGTGGTTGTTTGCCGCTGTTTACAGCAGCTTCGCTCATTATGGCTGCATATTGCGAAGCATCAAGCAACTCTATTTTTTTTGCAACGTTTTGTACGCCTGCGTAAGCATCAAAAGTAATCTGCCCTTTCTGCCCACGTTTACCTTGCCGTGTAGTAACCAACACAACACCATTAGCCGCCTGAGAACCATAAATAGCCGCAGATGCAGCATCTTTTAGCACATCGATTGATTCGATATCTGATGAGTTTAAATAAGTGATATCACCTGTAAGCACGCCATCTACAACATATAGCGGCGATGCATTGCCAATGGTACCTAAACCCCTTATGGTTACCTTGATGTTTTCGCCGGGCTGACCGGAAGTAGAGGTGATTTGTACACCGGGAGTTTGCCCCTGTAAGCCTTGCAATGCGTTAGTAGTACTTTGCTTTTGCAGCGTTTCTCCTTTAACCTGAACGGTGGCGCCCGTTACGAGTTTCTTTTGCTGAACACCGTAACCCACCACCACTACTTCATCTAGCTGCTGTTTATCTTCAGCTAAACTAATGTTAACTGTAGCACCTTGTCCAACCGGTACTTCTTTAGTTACAAAACCAACAGAGCTGATCTGGAGTATATCTCCTGCCTGGGCACTAATGGTATACGTACCCTCGCTACTCGTTCCGGTTCCACCGGTTTTTCCTTTAACTTTTACTACTGCACCCGGTATAGGGAGTCCATCCGCTGAAGTCACTTTTCCGCTGATCTGACTCTGCTGCGCAAACAAAGATTCGCTGAAAACAAGCAGTGAAAAAAACATCAACAGAAAAATATGTTCTCTTTTAATTATAGAATTCTTTTTCATGCTGTTCTTAAAAATTTAATAAATAATTGATTCATTTTATATTGGTTTTTCTAGTTAGCGCTTGATTGTAGTTGCATTACCGTTGTAGGTACAACTGTGGTTTGCCTTTTGATTAAATGCTAATACCTTGGCTGATTTGGGGATAATTACAACGACCTTAAATGTTCTACTTCCTGCTGGTGCGGTCCCAAACCGTAAGGTGTTTCATTTTTCTGCGCATCGAATGGCTGAAAAACCTGATAGGACGGCTCTCCGTTAAATACTTTAGGGATAAGTGAAAGTTCTTCGGTTTTTGTGGATACTTCTACTTTTAACGATGAAGTACTTAAGGTTACCTGGTTGGGTGTGTTGGTTGTTCTAAATTTAACAGCAGCAGCATCTGGTAGCTTTACAGCCATTAAACTTTTGTCGTCAGGAATGATCTGATCGAATACCGGTTGAAGTTTTATTTTCTTAATTGCGGAGGCAGAATTTTGAATCGGGATTTCTATCCCCGGAGTTGTTTGCACATCATCTTTTACCTGTCCGTTTACATTTATCTGAAGTAGAGCACTACCTATAAATATTACAGTGCCCACCCTAATTTTTTGCATAGAAATAGATACAGTTTTATACCTGGTTAAATTATTTCTAAAGGTATCTGTACAAAAAAAAGCGAGGGTGCTCAAATGTTAACAATACCTATACATATGTTAACCAAAACCACGATAGTCATCGCAATCGCTCACATCTAGAGTTGAGTACTTCAATTGATCTTTTAAATATTTTTATCTACGGAAAGAAAATCCTTAATAGTTTTTTATGTATACTTGTAATGCAGGGGGTGAGAGTCCTGCATCTGGCGAAAGCCTGAGAGCGTTAATTTAGATTGGGATAATCATGAATTTGGTTATCCCTTTTTTGCGAAGCACCAAAACCAGAAATTTCGCATTTTACAAGAGGACAAAGAGGCTTTTCGTGGAGGCAGGAATTTTAAATAATGCGATCACTAGGTCACGATTCCGCTCAACGGCATTTTATTTTAGAAAATATTGCTCCAATAAACTCCTTTTCCTGACAAACGCAATATAGGCGATATCAAAACCAGTAAAGTCATGTAGGATAACCACAGACACCTAGAAATTCTCCAGGCTATAGCCGCCGGCACTGACCCCGTAACAAGGGAAGTATTCCCTGCAGATAGCCCGTTCAACCAGCCCGAAATCATCAGGGCGCTGTTCTTTGCTCTTGATGAACTTAGGGCGGTAGCTGAAAAAGGAAACCAGGGTTTGGCCTGGACTGAAGAGGAAGACAAACTGCTGGCAGAACGCTTTAACGAAGGCACTAAGATTACCCAACTCGCCAAACTCCATTCTCGCACCTACGGAGCTATCAAAGCTAGACTTCTCAAACTTGCATTACTACAGAAATAACAAAGCCCGGCAATTTTAAACTGCCGGGCTTTGTTATCTAAGTCACATTTGTCTCAGCGAGATGCTAAGACCAGTTAGGGGGCTACCTTTTTTTTAAAGTATTGAGCATTTTATCAAACAATTCCTTTTTTGAAACGGAAACATTTACATAACCAATGCTAATAGATCCCATTCTTATATCTTTCCAAAACAGGCCTTGTTTAGTTACGCCTTGTAAGACGAGGGTATCAGGTACATATAACTTTTCTTGTTCTCTTAAAAGAGCTTTCGTTAATTCTAAATCTTTTAATCTAATGTTAGAAATGCTATCGCCCAAGTTAAGTACATTATTATAATTTAACATACTACATATAAAATTTGTTATATAAATTTTAGAAGAGTCTTGATAAGAATATTGTTTTTCTAATTCACCATGTCCTCCTATTAAAGTCGTAAGCTTACTTTCACAAAAAATATCCATAACATAATTATCTTCTTTTGAATAGCTTACCTTACAATAGCGTGCGCTATAATTTTGATTAACTGAGCAGGAAATTACAAAAAAAACTAATAAAATATAAATTATAATTCTCATGATTAATTTTATTTATACCAAGATGGCTTAATAGGAAAATTTATTGGAACATAAGGCGTTACTGGAGCTATCATTCTTGCTCCACTACCTCCAATATACCCGCCTGAGCTATCTATGCTTTTGATATAATGGCTTCTTAAAGGTTGTCCCAATTGCATTCTTAAAATATTCTCTCTATATACAGATTGCCACTCATCTCTTTTTATGCCTTGATCAATTCTTACATCTAACATTCCTTTATTAGCATCCGAAGCATGAAACATTTCATGAGCTAAATCAGTTGTGCTATTGGTCTTACCTCCACTTGTGGTTGGAAGTATTGAACCAGAAGGATTCCAAGAAATCACACCACCAGAGCCACCGTCTAGGCTTCTTCCTGCAGTTGTTAAAGCTTGCAAAGCTCCCGTCTCTGCAGGATCTGTTCTGAATTGATTGGCATGGGCATTTATGGGATCACTTGAATTAAATTTGCTATCTCCCCTCACTATAGTGAAGTTATTGGTAGACGATTGAAGTTCTGATAGCATACTTGCTCCTTCCTGACCTTTGTTAATCGCACCTAATGCATTGACAGTTTGTTTCAAAAACCCCCTAACCTTGCCTGTATATTCAGTACCATTTTGATACAATTTGCCATTTTCATATAAATACTCTTTCCCTCTATGACTAATTCTTAAGGAGTCTCCATTAACATCTATGTTTAAAACAGGATTGTTAGCCCCATATTGATATGGTGTTAGGTTACCATATTTCTCAGCAAATCTGTCAACAGTATTGAAACGCCCTATCACCGGATCATAGAACCTGGCTCCGTAATCATATTGCTTCAGCTCTTCCTGCAACTCCTTGCCATTGTAAAGATACTTGTTAAGTCCAGCTTTTGCAACCGGTTCTTTTCTTAAACCAAAGGCATAGTAATCATCGCGCTGTAGTACTTCCAGCTGGTTGGTCGTCGGGTTTTGGTAAAAGGTAACTCGTACGTTGCCTAAATGATCAGATAGGTTATACTCGTAACTGTAGCTGCTGCCGCTCTTACGGGCTAAGCCTTCTTCAGTCTGAATAAAATCGATGCTGTTATTGGTGTACTGGATACCATCAATATAATTAGTGGTGGTACCACCTGCCTGTTTTTGTAGTTTTTCGCCAGCAGCATTGTAAGTATAGGTTAAATTCTGGCTTCCAGTTACCGTTTGCGGCAGGTTAAGGAAATTGTATCCCAGGGTGATGTCCTTCTGGCTATCGCCGGTGAGGTTGCCATTGGCATCATAACCATAACTGCTGTTGGTAAAACCACTAATAGCTGTTAACCTATTGCCATTGTAACCGGTATAGTTGTTCGTGCCAAAATTATCGCGGGTTAAACTGGTAATATTGCCCATTACATCGTAACTAATGGCCTCACCCAGGTTGTTGCCTGCTGCGGCATTAGTTAAGCGGTTCAGCCTGTCGTATGTATAACTGAAGGTATTGGCCGTACCGTTGGTATAACTCTGACCAGAGATATTGCCATTGAACTGTGCAAGGGTACCATCGTTGTATTTCAATTCCATACTGAACTGATCGGAGGTACTATTTTTCATCCAGCCGCGTTCGTTGTAGGCAAAGGTAGTGGCCTGGCTATCGTTGTGCAGGTTCTTTTTACTCAATTGCCCAATCTCGTTATACTCCAGATGGCTCAGTGCGATTTCCCCTTTATCATTGATATTCTCGAAAGTGGCGATCTTGCGCCCGGCATGGTCATACTCATAGCGGTTGGCAATGGTGGTAACTACACCGCCTACCGTGTGGGTACGTGTGCTTGCTTTCAGGCTACCATCAAAGTTCCAGGTATTGTCTACCACATCCGTACCATTCAGGTGGTTGCTGCTCTTGCTCTGCAGTATACGTCCTTCCAGGTCGTAATAATTCGTGGTAAGCAGCATGGTGCCCGTACCCAGGTTCTTTACCTTCGTTCCTGTCAGCAGGCTTTTGGTACGTGCCACAGGCGCCTGGCCTGTACCGGGCTGGCCAAAGATATTTTCTACAAAATCATAATCATCGTAATAATTGACCGTGTTCACCACAAAATCTCCTTGCGGCATGGCATTATTGCTATAGCCTGTTACCACAACACCGTTATCGCGCGTTTCCCAAAGCACGGTCTGGTTGTTTGCATAATTCTGTAACCAATCTTTTTTACTGCGGTCGGGCACCAGGTTATTGTCGGCAGTGGTATTGTTGTAGGTATAGATACCTGTCATCAGGGATCTGCCAAGAGCATCATATTTGGTAAAGTTCCATTCCTGAGGGCTTTTGTTTCGCTGGTTGGCATCCTGGCTCATCACCACCTGGTCGAGTTTGTTATACACCATAAACTCCCAGCCCTTGCCAGGGATTTTCTTCTCCACCAGCCTTTTGCGGCCATCGTAATGGTAACCGTAGATAAACTGATCGAAAACCGTTTGGCTTTCGTCAAAACTGTTCAGTGTGGCCTGCCCGTTTTCGTTCACTGCCGGTGGCAGTACATAACGCAGGTTACCCAGGTCATCGTACACATAATAGGTACTCAGGCTTTTGCTATTGGTTTCCCATACCCGTTTCAGTACCACACGCCCTTCAAAATCCTTGAATTCGTCTGTGGTACCCATTTTTTGGTCATTAAATTGCCAGTTCTCATCCTTAAGAATGGTTTTATACAGTTTGCCCGGCTGGTAAACACTGGCGTCCGCACCGTTACCGGCATTGTTCACGATCCAAAGCTTTACCTCATCCTGGGCATTGGTACCATAATCACTTTTAACGGTATGGCCACTGTTAATTTGCCAGGCTTCACCAGGGGAACCCTGCTGCAGTACACGGTTTAACGGGGAGGCTTCGAAAACCGTTTCGGCAAAGGGGTAGGCGGTTGCTTTTACCCCTGCTGTTGGGCTGTTGTAAAATGCCAGTTGATCAGCCAATGCAGCTGTACGGAAACTGCCTGTAGTGCCGCCTTGCGCTGCATAAGGCTGGTACTTAAATTGTTCGCGGCCAAAGGCATCATAAGCCACAGGCTGTACAATATCTTTAAAACCCGGGCTGCCCTGTACCTGAACAGTCTGTAATGGCCTGCCCAGCCCATCGAAATACTGGATGCTCTGGTTTTCCTCGCATACACTGCGGCTATTGCCCAGTGTGGCATCGGTAACCGGTTGCTTAAAAGTACGGGTAAGGATAAAGTTCTGGTTGGTACTGGGTGTTGAAGACAACGGTTGGCAGTTCAGATAACTCAAACCCGTGGTGAAAATCCGAACAGGCCCCATGGTATGGAAACCATCGATCAGCGTAACGCTCTGCGGTGCACTGATTTCGCTTTCGCCATTATACACAGATACCACTTTCTGGGCAGAAGAGCGGCCAGCAAGCAGCAATAGCGCTGCTGCAGCATAAAAATATTTTAGATGTTGTTTCATGGAGCGTTTTAGTTTTTATAATGGTAGTCGGTTTGTTTTAAAATGTTACCATTTTGGTCTTTAATGTTTTTTAAACGCTGAAAAGCATCGTACTCGTAATAGGTAGTCATTCCCTTGGCATCGGTGCTGCTAGTCATACCCACCAATGGCTTGTAGGTATAACCGGTTATCGAAGCCTGAGGAAAAGACGACCTGAGTTGAGCCAGCAGGCCATTAACCTGGGCATCAGTTGGATTTGAAGCAGAAAGATTATCCACTGCTACCTGGCCTCCAAGCAGATTTACCACCGCCTGGTAATCACCATTTTTAATCTCTGCGATCAGGTATCTACCTTTGTAACTCCATAGATAGACTGCATTGGTTCCCTGTACCGCTGATAGGCTCATTATATTTCCATAATGATCGTAATTATTGAAAGCAACCCGTTTTTCATACCTGCTGTCCATTTCGAAAGCAAACTGCCCTGGATTTTCAAAAGACATGCCAGAGGGCTTTCCTGAAAATTTAAAAGGGGCAGATCCAGAAATCCCGTCGATATTCAATTTGTAGGTATTTCTCAAAAGTGCTTTCCCTCCGGGAAAATACTCGTTGATTGAACCTCCGGCTATTGTTCTTCCAGAAGCACCATCCACATAAGATATCTGTTCGATATTTACGGTAGTATTATTTTTCAGTTTCAGATCATCAATAAAGGGAGTACCAGCCGCATAATCGGCAGGATAGGTAAATGCATTGTAAATTACTTTCCCATCGCTTCCGAGCGTTTGCTTTCTGGTAAGTTGTATATGCGAAGGGTTATCATAATGATAAAGAACTGAACTTACTACAGGTGCCTCTGTATTATTAAAAACACTATCGGTTTCTGATGTCAGGTAAGACCAGCTCGAATTTAGAAAATAATAGTCGGCCGCAAAGGTTGCAGGCCCGCATGCAGTTGATGTACATGGGGGTGGGAAAAGAATGCCTATTTTCACTCCTCTTATTGAAAATTCATTCGGTCCTTCACCAATAGTCTTTTTGTAGGTATTATCCTTTCTGGAAATCAGTTTCATCTTTTGTGTCTGAGGATCGTAGGCATAGGTCTTAACAGTTTTGAGCAACCCGTTCTGCCCATCGTTCATTATCCTCGGTGCAAAAGGGAACTTTACACCAGTAATATCAGGATCATTATACTCCTGGGTAGGCATCCCCTCATTTATATATTCATAAACTGTCATGCCATTGCCCTCTTTGGATGTATTGTAAACACTTACATAGTCGTAAACTACGTTTCCACCCTGTATGGTACCCAAGGGAGCAAGGCTTGCTGAACTCTGGGTGTTGTACCTGCATTCCTGTGTTGAGGATTCCGGTGAAGAAGAATATCTCCAGCTTTCATATTCCATTTTAGGCTGATAGATCAGTTTCCCACTAGAAACTGCGGGTGTAAGTTCGTGGGCATAAACATAGTTTTTACTGATGCCCGTACTGCCGCTAGTAGGGACAAAGTCAGCTCTTTTAATTCTTAAACCTCCGGTAGGTCTGTTTTCCACTATCTCGTCCAGTTTGTCATAAACCCAGTTGATCTGCACAAAATCGTCACTTAAATCAAATGGATCGGTCATATATGAAAACGTGAGTGTATAGTTGCCTGCAGGCAGGGTAGTATTAAAGGAAAGCGTGTTATTCGTACCAGTAAAAGTCTGCGAGTAACCGTTCGGCCCAGTAAGTGTTGCAAAATTACCGCCGCCGGTGATCTT
This sequence comes from Sphingobacteriaceae bacterium, assembly GCA_017745075.1. Classification (GTDB taxonomy): domain Bacteria; phylum Bacteroidota; class Bacteroidia; order Sphingobacteriales; family Sphingobacteriaceae; genus Pedobacter. The sequence continues at coordinate 387,615 of JAGIAD010000028.1, forward strand.
CCATTTTGACTTGAAATCTCTTCCCGAAATGGGCACCTGAAAAGTGGTGACTGCATATTCCTGTGAAGATGGCATCGCATAATGGCTATTGCTCTCCACCGTACTCAAATTTCCGTTGTAATGATAGGTATTTGCCTCCAGTTCTAACAGCGTATACCCTCCTGTTGGATAGGTAATTTTTTTAAGTGAGCCGGCTTTGATGTAGATTGGGTTTGTTTTCCGGTCTGCCCCATCATAAAAACCCTTTGCAAGGTTCTTTGGAAGCAGTGTGGTATTCTCAATAGCCCCGTTGTAGTAACCGCAGTAGTCTTGGGCCAGACTCAGTCTGGCTGGCATCGGTGTCTGGTCATACTCGAGCCTGTAAGTTTCCTGCCCGTTTTTGGTCACGCTGTCCAATTTTAGCCAATATTTCAACGAAGCATCCGTAGGATTATCAGGAGAAGTAAAGTAACTGTAGAATAGCAGATGACGCTGCACATCCAATCCGTTTGAACTGATCAAAATCTCTGAAAGAGGTCTGTCGCCGGCCAGATCGAGTCGGTTGACGCTCGAATAATTGAAGTGCACATGTTGCCCATCTGAAACATAAATATCAGAAATCCTCTTACCGGCCACATGAACCACACTTGTTGAGGTACAACGGGTATCAGTTGGACAATCAGAATTACCGGTAACCCGCACTGATCTGTTTTCAGATATTTGCCCCTTATAATCATAAATTTCGTCACTATAAACAAAATCAATCGTATCATTTGAGAGCGTTATTATCTTCGTAAGCACAGCTGTAAAGCTACTTTCAGGGAACGAAGTACCTCCGCAGTTGCTGGTTAAGGTACTACTCGTTAACTCAAACTGTCCATATATGTAGGTGTTGCCTCTTTCATCAACTATTGTATAGGCATTCTGCGCTGTATTTGTGAATGAAGAAGGAGTTATTTTGATACATTGATAAGGCATTGTGTGGACATTTCTCTCCTGATCGAAAAAGAACTTTCCACTTTTCCCTGGCATTGAGAAATAAAAAAGATCAGGTTCGCTATCTATGAGGCCATCTGTCACACTTTTATTAAAATCATATCTCGGATCTGATGTATAAACCGGTGTGGTTCCTAAACCAAAAAATGTCTTAATAAGACCTGTTTGAGGTGTTTTAGCTAAGGTATTTACCCAACCTGTATTTGCTCCATAATCATTAACGCCGTTTATCGACTGACTAACATTACCCACTCCGCTTAACGACCAGCCAAGCCCCGTATTGGGAGCAGGTTCATCAACCTTGATACCAGAAGAATGGTAATTCAGGCTAATAGGGATGCTTATATCCCGGAGCTTTATCTCATAAATGGGTATAGAAATATCGGGTACGCCTGTATGTATTGATACCGGCATATCGATAAACTTATTGAATGCAGAAACCTCAGGCCCCTGTGGAGTGAGTTTTGGCACAGGATCCGTTGATGTGACCTGACCATTTACATTACCGCAAAACAAGCCCAGGCAAAGAAAAATTAAAGGTAAAATTCGGATATGCATATAGAAAGAATTATTAAATAAAATTCAATTTAAAATCTGGATCGAGATCGATGACTATCATCTACAAAAAATAACTTTGATTTAAAGATATTTAAGACTTTCGATCCAATGATAATGAGGACGAGAAAAGCCGAGAAGAACCATTGCCCGGACATTACATATAGAGCCTATAGAAAGAATAGGAAGATTTAAGAAGAGGCGCATTTTCAGATAATTTATAAATCAAAGATATACTTAAATGTACAAACAATTAAAAAAATTACATGAAAGGATTATTTTATTTGATAAAACCAACACTTATTTGGTATTTGATAATTATTAAATAATACAGGCTAGGGTGATCAAAAACACTGATTGCAAACAAAAAACCGCACTTTAAAAAGTTCAAAGTGCGGTTGTACCCAGAAGCAGATTCGAACTGCCACGCCGTTGCCAGCGCCACCCCCTCAAGATGGTGCGTCTACCAATTTCGCCACCTGGGTTTATGCTGCAAATATATCATTTGAAATGAAAAAAAAATCAGGTATTTATAAAAATATTGAGATTCAGGATACATCTTTTTGCTTTTTAGACGATATGCTTATCATCCCAATAGCCATTGGAATGGATTCCTGCCCTGAACTGCAATTAATTTTAGATTTGTGAAAAGTTTAGATCTCCAGTTTTAACCCATCATAAGCAAGCCTGATATGCCCGGGCAAATCTTTTTCTACCTCTGCGTGTTTACCTAAGTTATGGCTGATGTGCGTAAGATAAGTAACTTCGGCACCTGCTTTTTCGGCAAAAGCAACGGCTTCATCTAACGTGAAGTGCGAGATATGCGGTTCTTTCTGCAAAGCATTAATGACCAGTATTTTAGATCCCATTATTTTATTGAAACTTTCTTCTGATATAGTTTTAGCGTCGGTAATATAAGTAAAATCGCCTATCCTATATCCTGTAATCGGAAGTAAATGATGCATCACTTCAAAAGGAATAATGGTGCTTTCGCCTATTTTAAATTCTTCGCCATTGGTTACGTGATGCAGGTTAATCTGCGGTAAACCATGGTATTTGGTTTCGGCAAAGATGTAGTAAAATTCCCTCTTAAGCGACGTTTGAACCCGCTCTGTAGCATATACATCAATTACCTTATGCAAAAGGTAATTAAAGGGTCTGATATCGTCTAACCCGGCAATATGATCTTTATGTTCGTGTGTAAACAAAACCGCATCCAGATCTTTCACCCCTTCACGCAGTAATTGATAACGGAAATCGGGACCACTATCTACCACAATTGTTTTATCGGCGGTTTCAATTAAAATGGAAGTTCTTAAACGTTTGTCTTTTTTATCTGTAGATAAACAAACCTCACACCCGCAAGCGATTACAGGAACGCCCTGCGATGTACCAGTACCTAAAAAAGTGACTTTCATCGGCTTAAATTTCCCTTCCTGTACCTATAATTCCTGTGGTGTAACTTCATTAAAATAACTCGGTCTGTTGTAAGGATTGATAAAACTGCCTTTGTTTTTCCTCTAGCAGGTTTTCATCAGCGTTGGTCTGTTTAACCAAAGTAACCAATGCCGTTATTTTTCCTTCCAGGTTTGAAAATTTATTAACCACGATTACCTTATTGTGTTCCAATAAACAAGAGCCCGTTTTAAAGTTCCCTTTTTCATAGCGCACCTTATAGCCCATTGCAAACAGCAAGGCCTCTAATTTCTCTAAAGTATGGTTTGTTAGTGGCAAAGACATGGGAACAAACTTAGATAAATCTGCGCAGCATTCATAAATACGTTGTAAAAAATATAGCTTTTTATGTTTTTGCTGTAACCTTACCAAATAAAATATATTCAGTTATGGGTTTTCTTAGGCGAACTAAAGTGCCTGAGGTGGTGATATAAGAAAAATAATATTTATTTACATTGTAGCTTTGTTTCCCACCACCTAAGACACAAAAGAACACCTTATCTCCTGCAGTAGCAGAAAGAAAAAAGGTTCAGCTGTTTCCAACTGAACCTTCCAGGTTTCATCCCGCCCAGGCGGTAATAACAATTATCTTAAATCTACCACCTCAACACCAGGATATTTCTTGGCATCAAAGGCAAAGGTAGTTTCTGGCACGTTTACATTAGGCGAGAACGTTTTCACATTATAAGTGTATTTGTTTCCGTTTTTATCAAACAGTACCACGTTTGCAATCTGTTTAGCGGCTTTATCAATGCTTAAACGAACTTTAAAGATCGATTTTTTAGCATCAACAGGTGTTAAGTCGATCATTTCATAGGTTTTACCACCAACTTTCTCATCGCCGGTATAAACATATTTGAATCCTTTTTCATAAACAGTGAAAATTTTAGCCGGGTTAATGGCATCGCCACTGTTATCTACATTACTCACCTGCACCTCTTTGTCCTTTTTCAAATAAGTCCACTGGCTTTTACCATCGCTGAATAATTCCTGGTTGGTCATGGCCACTTTATATTTATTTGAGTTGGCTTTTACGTACAAAGTACCTTGCTGGGTTTCTTTTACTTTAGCTTTTGGGTTATCTAAAGTGAAAGTGAAATCTGTTTTTACAATATTATACGACTTGTATTTTTTACTTACATCTGCTAAAATGGCTTTAGCTTTCGCATCAGTTTGAGCATAAGTTGCAGTTGTAAAAGAAACTACAACCATTAATGCTGAAATTAATTTCTTCATCTTTTCTTTTTTATTTTTTCTTTGAAACGTTGGAGTAGATTATTGTTAAATGGTTTAATCTGCTACTCCTGATTATCCATACCATTCAAGAACTGTTCCAAAGAATATTCGTCAGGGTATAAAACTTCTCTTGCTTTACTCCCTTCAAACGGACCAACAATACCTGCGGCCTCCAATTGATCAATAATTCGACCGGCCCTGTTGTAACCCAGTTTAAGTTTACGTTGTATCAGGGAGGTTGAGCCCTGTTGATGCATCACAATCAGCCTTGCAGCATCCTCAAAGAACTTATCGCGTTCGTTAGGATCGAAATCGGCCTTGCTACCCTCTCCGGCTTCATCAATGTACTCTGGTAGCTGGTAAGCATCGGCATAACCGCGCTGGTTACCGATATATTCAGAAATGCGGTCAACCTCAGGTGTATCAACGAAAGCACACTGTAGCCTGATTAAGTCGCTACCTGTAGATAAAAGCATATCGCCCCGACCTATTAACTGATCGGCACCGCCACTGTCTAAAATGGTACGCGAATCGATTTTTGACAACACCCTAAACGCTAACCTGGCCGGGAAATTGGCCTTAATGGTACCTGTAATAATATTTACCGACGGGCGCTGCGTAGCCAGAACCAAATGGATTCCGATTGCCCTGGCCAGCTGGGCCAAACGCGCAATTGGCGCTTCAACCTCTTTACCGGCAGTCATCATCAGATCGGCGAACTCATCAACCACCAAAACAATGAAAGGCAAAAAGCGGTGACCGTTATTTGGATTAAGTTTGCGTTTAACGAATTTATCGTTGTATTCTTTTAAATTCCTCACCTGTGCATCTTTCAACAGATCGTAACGCTGATCCATCTCAATACAAAGTGAGTTTAAGGTATTAACCACTTTTTTGGTATCGGTAATAATGGCATCTGCCTCGCCAGGAAGCTTAGCCAAAAAGTGCCTTTCAATGCGGTTAAACAGGGTTAACTCTACCTTCTTCGGATCTACGAGCACAAATTTCAGTTGTGCCGGATGCTTCTTAAACAAGAGTGAAACCAGAATAGAATTAATACCAACCGATTTACCCTGCCCGGTTGCCCCTGCCACCAATAAGTGAGGCATTTTAGCCAAATCGGCAATAAAAACCTCGTTACTAATGGTTTTACCGAGTGCGATTGGTAAATCCATTGTAGTCTGGCTCCATTTTTCCGTATTCAGAATGCTGCGCATTGGTACCATTTCAGGGTGCTGGTTTGGCACCTCGATACCAATTGTACCTTTACCCGGCATTGGCGCAATAATACGTATGCCTAGTGCTGCCAGTGAAAGTGCGATATCATCCTCCAGGTTTTTAATTTTTGAAATCCTGACTCCCGGAGCCGGAATAATCTCATAAAGGGTAACCGTAGGACCAATTGTGGCCTTAATCTTATCGATTTCGATATTATAATGATTAAGGGTTTCGACAATTTTATTCTTGTTGGCCTCCAGTTCTTCAGCATTAACCGAAATTTTATTGGTACCATAATTTTCGAGCAAATCAATTGTAGGGTACTTATATCCCGATAAATCGAGCTTTTCGTCATAATTACCAAACTGCTCAACCAGATCATCCGATTTTTTCTCCTCTTCGGTTTTTTCGATGGTAAAAGCAGGTTCTTTTTCGTCTTCTATTGGCGGCTCTACCACTAAAGGTGTGGCAGTTGCTGCTGCAGAAGCGATGGGCAAATTGGTTGCTAACGGCGATAATACAACAGGCGCTACCGTTTCTTCTTCTTCTTTTTCTTCGAAACGGCTTGGTTGTAATACCACATTTTGTTGTTTACGCTCGTTATTTACCGGTTTATCAGGTACGGACGATTCAACTGATGATGAATACTCATCGAAAGTTTTGTTTTTTATAACTTGCTCCCTGATATCGTTTACATAGTCTGGTGTTTCATTATCCAGGTAAACCTCTTTAGCCTTACGCTCCGGGAATTTAAAATCGATGTTATAAGCGATGATTAAAATGGTTAATCCGGCAAACGCAATTAATCCGGCAACACCTGCTGCCCCGATTTGTGCACTTAACAACTTATTGCTCCAGTAACCAAATTCGCCCTCCAGATAATGCGGCGATTCTGACCAGAAACTATGTGCAAAGCCTAAGGTTAATGAAATAAAAAGCAAAAAGAAAAAGCTATAGCCCAGTGTTTTAGAAATAGAAAGTATTTTAACCTTAAACAATAAGCGGTAACCAATAATAAAAAAGGCCAGAACGAATAAAAAGGAAGCAATACCAAACCATTCGTAAATGAATTGATGTGATAATAATGCACCAAACTTGCCCAGCCAGTTTTGAACAACCGGGGTGGTTACTCCGGCAGTTTTTAGCTCTTCGGATGTTTTAAATAGATTGCCCCAACCGCCATTTGCATCAATTACATAACTCTGGTCATCCTGCCAGGTAAACAGGTACGATGTAAAGGCAATTAAAAAGTATAGGGATAAGATCACAAAAAACAGACCCACAATTTTAATTGCACGGCCATCTGCCAGATCGAACCTTGGTAAAAATTCTCTTTTTTCTTTGGTCTGACGGCCCGACGAAGACCTGCCCGATGCATTTTCAGCACCTTTATCTCTGAATGTATTGGTTTTAAACTGGTTACCCCGTACCGACATTTTCTTTCCTAAATAATTTAATATTGAACAAACTTAGATAAAACTGAGCAGCATTAATAAAAAAAATAATCACAAATCTTGTCTGTGAACAATTTTATATAATCTGCCTTAAATTAAATAAAAATATTCATCAGACATTAAACCTTAAACAGAAATTATAGTCTATTATTTTAACAACACACAAGTTGTTACGTTTTGTCAAATGAAACGGATTTTGTTTTAGGTTTTATCCCGTTTTGCCTGGAGAGGTTAAACGGGATTTTTTTATTAGTGTCCAATCGTCATTGTTGGTAGCCCCCAATAATTACATTAATTAAGCCAGCATTAGGCTCTATATACCTGTAACGACACATTTATCTATACATATTGTCATCCTGAGGGATAATTTATTGTATAAAAATCAATATGATAGACAGCCCTCTCACGAGTCGTCATTTCGAGCGGAGTGCAACGCAGTCGAGAACCACACAGTGCTCAGCGAAGCTAAATCTGTCTCTATAGATTTCTCCATTTCGCTGCCGGCAAAATCGGCTGGCTCCAGTCGAAAGGACGATTCTTCTATGGGATCTGTCAATGGTAGCCTGTTGAAGAACCCTATTGGTGACTTAATTGGTCAATTTCATTTGAAAAGCAGGGTTCTGTTTACTTCGGTTACGATAGTCCTGCTATCTCTCCAAGTCCTCACTCGTACCTCGCTCCGGGCTTTCCGTTCTATCAGGTTTATTTAATATAGACCTGTAGTCCTTAGCTATAATTAAAGCTTGGGTTTGTGTTAGAGATCGAAGGGTTCAGTACCGATCCCTCATCCTACCGCGTGGACATATCTTTTTTTGGAATAGTTTTGAGCATCATGCTAAGCTTGCTTTGAAAAACTACAGTCTTGAGTGAAGAACGCTGTTAATCCCAAGAGCCAGGGAAATCAAAAAAACTGTTGCAGTTCAGGTAAACTGACACTTACAAACCTGAAACGCAGTGATTTTGTATTCATAACGATGATTTAATTTTAAAAATATATTGAACACTAAATGAAGTACCACTGTTTTTTTTGATGCGCATAGGATTGTGCAAAAGGCTCATTGCGGATTGACGAAGCGCTTTGGGCACTTTCGCGCTCCAAAGTGCCATGCCACCGCGGCATAGAGCGGCAGAGAATATAGGATTTTTCATTGGAATTGGGTAAAGCCCAAATAAACTAGCAGTTAACAGTTGATAATTTTTGGCCAAAGGCTCTTTTTAGAGACCATATAGGATTTTTTAACTGTTAAGGTCTTGGTAGATTGCCCTACTCTATATATATTTAGACAATAAAGTTTACAATTCCTTAATTTTTGGTAATTTAAGTCGATTTTTAAATAATATTATGGGTATAGCGCAGCTCGAAGAACAGATTGAGGCCGGAAACTTACAGGCGGTAAAAGAAATTTTGGTAGAAAACCCGAAATTGGCAAATACGAACACTTCTCATCAAATTTCGCCCCTGTTACTGGCCTGTTACTACAAAAAGCAAGAAATAGCCGACTTAATTGCTGAGTTTACCGATAATTTAACCTTGTTTGAAGCCTGCGCAGTAGGTAAATTCGATGCGGCTACCTTAGCTGTTTTTCAAAACCCCGAGCGCATAAACGAATTTTCTGACGATGGATTTACGCCGCTGGGGCTGGCCTGCTATTTCGGGCATGAAGAATTAGCCCGTTTTTTGGTATTAAAAGGTGCAGATGTTAACCTGGCCTCAAAAAATGGTTTTAATGTATTTCCGATCCACTCGGCAGTTGCCGCCAATAATTTTAATATCACTAAAATGCTGCTGGATGCAGGCGCCTACCCAAACGTTTGTCAGAAAGCAGGATTGGCTCCTTTACATACTGCCGCACAATCGGGGAATATAGAATTGATTATTTTATTGCTCGAACATGGCGCAGAAGTATCTTTACGTATGGAAGGTGGAAAATTACCTGCAGATTTAGCCGCTGAAAAAGGTTTTAACGAAATTGCAGAAATTTTGAGAGATGATGATTAGTTAGTCTGGAGTCGCGGGTCTTTAGTCAAAAGTCTGATTTGTTAACCATTTTCCATCATCCATATTACCTCTTACATTATTCCCAGATCCTTAACCGCATTCTTTTGATATAAGTCCTGATATCGAGCACAACAGCTGCCAAAAAATAAAATAATATTGGGAAACCTACCGCTAAAAACGAAGAGTAAATAAAAAACAAACGAACTTTCGCTGTGCTCATATTCAACTTGTTAGCCAAATAAGTAGAAACACCAAAACTCTGTTGTTCAAAATAGGTTATAATTCTTTGGAACATTTTAAGCTTATTTTAAAAATCTTAATAACAATACCACAAGATAAAATTATTGGAAACCGAATTTACAATTTGATTTCTTAACTCTAATTTAGGAATAATATTCGGTTAAATTTTCAATAGTATAGCGGTCTCAATTATCCCAGAACCAATTTTTCGAAATCCTGTTTATCCTCATGCTTAATAAAAAGAATTTGCGGCTCTTCCAGTCCCGAAAAATTTTCGATCAGTTCTGCTTTAAATTTATGGATATCAACATGTTTATTTAAAATAACAGTCAGGGCATCAGCATTGCCCCTAACCTCAATAATCTGATCAGGATAGAGTTCTTTTAGCTCGTGGGGAAATTCCATAGTATAAAAACGGATTATAGGTTAGAAAGTTTTATCAGAAGTCAGAATCTGGTTAAGCCTGCTTTAAAATTTTAATTCCAATACCACAAGATAAGCATTTTTTCTCATTGCAATACTGCTTTTTTAGCTGTAAAATTGCTTGCGAGGCAAATGCATGCCTGATTTTCACCCCTGCTCCTTTAAATTTACCGGTAATTGCATTTTCTTCAGCCGGAAGGCTTTCCAGCAACTTTATGGCCCGGCTGATGTAAAACGGAGTATCCGTATACTTACCATAGGCAAACAAAAATAAAGCAACCGTATTAAGGAGGATATTATCTACAGAATCTTTACCGATCTGTATGTTTACACCAGTAGCTTCTTTTTTAAAATGATAATGTGTTTTCCAGTAATCGTTTACGGGCAAATTTTCGAATAGGTTACGTAAATCATTAACTTCTCTGATCGCCATAATTTTAGAAAAAAGATAATTTGCCTTTACAATCAGCGCGGCAAACTGTGCCAATCTGATTGTTGGAAAATTCTGCGGCCGCATGCGCATAAATTTCCACACCGAAATTTCAACTGGCGCAATGTTATACTTCTTCTTCAGAAACGCGAATTCGGCTTTCAGCTTCTGAGGGTATTCTTCATCAAACCGATCATTTAAAAAACCTGCCGCACCAAAAACAATGGCCTCAATTTGAAACGGGTTATCTTTATGTTTGGAATAGAGGTTTTGCGGAACTGCTTTTGTAATCAGTTCGAAAGGCAATGCGTTTATCTTGAATCCAAAATTACGTGCCATAAAACGGTAGAAAGTCTCATCCCAGTTCCCATTTAACTCGTTTAGTGTTTCAATAACCGCATTTGTTTTCTGCTCGAAACGCTCAATCAGGGTTCTGGCTAAAAAAGAATCAACGATCAACGGATCAACGGTTCCTATCTGGGCAATACAGGGAAAATCGGTAAGGGTAAGGAACAATTTTTCATATTTCTTGACCAGATCGGCAGGAATGCGGTTTTTTAACTCAAGCACAGGCAGTACCGTGTGGTCCATTCTTTTAATTTGGGCATCATGTTCGTAAACCACATGCAAAATTACATTCTCGTAGGCAGGGTCTTTCTGATGATTGTGCTTTAACCAATCTGACGATTTAAGGTGGATTTCTACATTGCCCGCCCAGATGGTTCCGCCGATTTCGATCTTCGCATGAAAAAAATCCGGTCCGGCATTTTTATTGAGTAATCCGGGATTAATAATTTTTAAACTTTCTCCGGCAACAGTTTGCAGCCCGTTATAATCAAACGACCTGAACTGCCATACATAATGAAGAAAATCTTCCGGAAAACTCATCCTTGAAGATAATGAATTTATTTGGTTACAACTAACTTATAAGTTTAAATTTTGCGCTTCTTTGCAGTAGTTGTTAAAAACATAGGTAACCAAATAACGATCTCTATTTTTTTCGAATACAAAATACCAGGTTGTTTTCTGACTGATATTAAAATGGATTAGCCAACTACCATGATGAGAAATAGCCTTAGGGGTACTGTAATGTTGCTTCTTCCCGATTTTGTTTTCAACAATATCAATCAATCTCGTAACGTAATCTATAGCACTTTCTCTGATGGTAAAATAATTTTCGTAAAAAAGCACATCAACCAGTTCGTTAAGATAAAGCAAAACCGAGGGATGGAAACGCACCACTATTTCCAAGGCAAATTATTAATATGTTGAATAGCTGCTGTTTTAAATTCAGAAACCGATAAACTTTCCTCCCACTCCGCATCAAAAGAGGTATGCTTAGCCGGCGTTTTTACATAAGCTGCCTGCTCTTCATCCACCACAGGAAGCTGACTTTGATTTAAAAACTGTATCAGTTCTTTTTTTTCGGCAACTGAAAGTTTTTTTATATGTTCAAGTAACAACTTAAAGTCTATATTATCGAAAGGGTTAGTCATAGGCCAGGTCTAAACCATTAAATATAAGTATTTTTTGGCATAAAAACAAGCGGTTAACCTAATCAGGTTGCATTTTGGCAGGCTCAATGTGACACTGATATTTTCTATACCAACCCCGCCTTAACCAAAATCTGCTCCATTTCCTGTTGCAGTTTTAAAGCTTCTTCTCTCGCCCTTTCAGCAAAATCTTCGCCCTGGCCGGCATAAATAATTCCTCTTGATGAGTTGATCAGTAATCCGCATTGCGCATTTAATCCATATTTACATACTTCATTCAAATCGCCCCCTTGCGCGCCGACACCAGGCACCAATAGGAAGTGCGTTGGTGCCAGTTTACGTACATCGCCAAAAGCCGATCCACGGGTTGCACCTACCACATACATCATCTGCTCATCACTTGCCCAGTTCTGGGAAGTTTTAATCACTTTCTCGAAAAGTTTATCGTTACCTACCTCCTGTAACTGAAAATCGGCATGCCCACTGTTAGAAGTTAAAGCCAGGAGGATTACCCATTTGTCTTTAAAATTTAAAAAGGGCATGATCGAATCGCTTCCCATATAAGGTGCCACCGTAACCGAATCAAAACTCATTTCCGATGATGCCTGATTAAAAAAAGTTTCGGCATACATGGCAGAAGTATTACCGATATCGCCACGTTTGGCATCGGCAATAGAAAAAATATCCTTTGGGATGTATTTCCAGGTTTCGATCAGCGTTTCCCAACCTTTTTTACCATAACACTCGTAAAAAGCGGTATTGGGTTTATAAGCCACACACAAATCATGGGTTGCATCAATAATCTGTTTGTTGAATTCCAAAACCGGATTTTCATATTTTAACAGGTGTTTTGGGATCTTATCTAATGAGGAATCCAATCCGACACATAAAAATGAACGTTTTTTTTGTATCTGCTCGAAAAGTTGTTGCTTTGTCATATATGGGCTTATTTGCTGCAAATATGAAGATTTTTAAGTTTTTTGAACGATAAAATAATACCTGCTTGAATTATTTTTATAAACATTTTAAACTTTTGCTTGCAGATTACGTTTCAAATACATAGAATTGCAACATAATTTCTCAACCGTTTATCTGAATATCCCAGAAAAATTTATCAAAATTTGTTTTTTGTTACCATTTTTTAGAAGCAAATATTGCTTTTGTTCAGCTTATAAACAATTATGAAACACTTTGAACATTATCCCTAATGCACTCATTATGTTTTATAGCCTAAAGAACTTATACACAATGAAACCAGGCTTACGCTAACACAAATATTTTTTAGGCCTGAGTAGATTTATAACAGAAAACATCCGTTATAAACAAATGAAAAATTTCTTGAAACATATATATTTAGAATGTTTAGTAAAACAGAATTAAATGATAAGCTCACAACAGAATTACGTGAGCTGGCAAAAAGCTATGGCATTGAAGGTGCCGACTCCCTAAGAAAAATCGACCTTGTTGAAGTACTTTTACACCAGCAGGATATTATAAATGCCGCTAAATCCGGCGGCGACCCTTATAGCGAAATCGAACCTATTGTAAATACACCTGCTCCTAAAACCAAAGCGGCAAAAGCATCAAAAGCCGCTGCAGCAGCTTCAACAGCGGTGGCCGAGCCTGTTGCTGCCACAGCCGACAAGCCTGTTAAAAAAAGAGCAAGGTTGCCGAAGGATGAGACTGCAGTACCTATTGCAAGAAGAAAAGAGGCTGTAACATTATTTGACGAAACTCAATATCAACAACAGCCAGACAGGGTTATTGAATCTGAAGAGAGTGTAAAACCTATATCGGCTTTAATAGAAGAAAGTGCAGAAGTACTTCCTGTTGCTCCAAAACAAAAACAAGAGCCTAAAGAAAAACAGGAAAAATCACAGCGTGATGAAAACCGCCAGCAAAAACAACCAGGCGGTGGCAACCACCACAAAAACGAAAACAGTTACTCTAACCTGGATTTCGATAATGTAATTACAAATGAAGGCGTTTTAGAAATTATGCCTGATGGTTACGGTTTCCTGCGTTCTGCCGATTACAACTATTTAACTTCCCCTGATGATATTTATGTATCTCAGTCTCAAATTAAACTTTTTGGATTAAAAACCGGCGATACCGTTAAAGGCAGTATCCGTCCGCCAAAAGAAGGTGAAAAATATTTCCCATTGGTTCGTGTAGAAACCATTAACGGCAGAATCCCTGCCGAAGTTCGCGATCGCGTTCCTTTTGACTATTTAACTCCACTATTCCCAACCGAAAGATTAAACCTGTTTACGGATACGAATAATTATTCTACCCGTATTATGGATTTATTTACACCGATTGGTAAAGGACAGCGTGGTTTAATTGTTGCACAACCTAAAACGGGTAAAACCAATTTATTAAAAGAAGTTGCCAACGCAATTGCCAAAAACCACCCGGAGGTTTATTTAATTATCTTATTAATTGATGAGCGACCAGAAGAGGTTACTGACATGGCGCGTAGCGTAAGGGCCGAGGTAATTGCCTCAACCTTTGATGAACCAGCTGAGCGTCACGTTAAAATTGCCAATATAGTTTTAGAGAAATCGAAGCGTTTGGTAGAAAGCGGGCACGATGTGGTGATTCTTTTAGATTCGATTACCCGTTTGGCCCGTGCATATAACACTACAGCACCGGCTTCGGGCAAAATATTATCAGGTGGTGTGGATGCTAATGCCCTGCATAAACCAAAACGTTTCTTCGGTGCAGCACGTAATATTGAAAATGGCGGTTCATTAACCATTTTAGCTACAGCATTAACCGATACGGGTTCTAAAATGGATGAGGTAATTTTCGAAGAATTTAAAGGAACCGGTAACATGGAACTTCAGTTAGACCGTAAATTATCTAACAAACGTATTTTCCCTGCAATTGATATCACTGCATCAAGCACACGCCGCGACGATTTATTACACGACAGAGATACTTTACAGCGCGTATGGATTTTACGTAACCACCTTGCCGACATGAACAGTCAGGAGGCAATGGAATTTGTTCAATCTCAAATAAAAGGAACAAAAAGTAACGAAGAGTTCTTAATTTCGATGAACAGCTAAATTAAGGCTGAAAGGTAAAAGGTGTAAGGCTTAAGGCTTCCTATTTGGTGTCTTAAGTCTTACAGCTTTAAAGGTTTTATGCTAGATTTGCATCCAAAACCCTACACCTTAAACCCTACACCTTAAACCTTATGAAAAGGCACCTTCCCAATGCGATTACCTGTGCAAACCTTTTTTCTGGTTGTATCGGAATCGTTTTTGCGTTTAAAGGCAATTTAGAAACCGCAGCGTATTTCGTTATTTCATCTGGAATATTCGATTTCTTTGATGGCATGGTAGCCCGTTTGTTAAATGTGAAATCCGCCATTGGGAAAGACCTCGATTCGCTGGCTGATATGGTAAGCTTTGGACTTTTGCCTGGGGTAATTATGTTTCAATTGCTAAAATTAAGTGATTATCCTTCTGCCTTCCTTCCCTATCTGGGCTTTTTAATTACCATTTTCTCGGCATTAAGATTAGCTAAGTTTAACAACGATGCGCGCCAAACTGAAGATTTTATTGGCTTAAATACGCCAATGAACACACTGTTTATCTGTTCGTTACCTTATATCGCAGTTGATTATCCGCAGGTAGTTTACTCGGGCATATTGCTCATTGGCATTACTGCCATATCCTGTTTTCTGCTGGTAAGCGAAATCAGGATATTCTCTTTAAAATTCAGCAATCTGAACTGGGTAAAAAACAGGATTAAATTTATCTTTCTTATTTTATCGGCGATACTGATTGCTTTTCTAAAATTTGCAGCAATCCCCTTTGTTCTGGTATTGTATATTGCCTTATCTTTTCTTCATTTTAAAGGGGCAGCCCCAAATAATAAGATTTAGCTTTGTTCCGTAAAGGATAAGACCGGACAACTAGAGTTTTTTAACCTCAAGCGGATCTTCAATGTTACGACAGATCGATAAAATTGTTTCTCCCAGTACAGGATGTACCACATCGGGAGCAATCTCGGCTAAAGGTTCCATTACAAATTTCCGGTTTTGCATGTGCGGGTGAGGTACCTGGAGTTTATCAGGTATATTAATGATTTCATCACCAAAAAGGATCAGATCGATATCAATTAACCTTTCGCCCCATTTGTCTTTTCTTACCCTCCCCAATTCCTGCTCAATACTTAACGCTTTATCCAAAACTTCCAGGGCACTTAAATTGGTTTGCAAGGCTACTGCCTGGTTTAAAAATGCAGGCTGGTCTGTTTTACCCCATGCAGCAGTTTCATACAGTGATGAGACCGCTGTTACTTTACCTGTTTTTTCGTCCAGCAGTTCAATGGCACGCTTTAAATTTTCTTCCCTGTTCCCCAAATTCCCACCCAGTAACAAATAAGCCGTACTGCACTCTAAAGCTTTATTAAGCATCATGTATTTTTATATCTTTACAGTACAAAATTAAAACATTTAAATGAGAGAATTCTTTAAGTATTTATTAGCCTCTATCGTAGGCTTTTTCGTATCGTTAATAATCGTATTTATTATCTGCTTCGTTGTTGTTGTTGGTTTAGTATCTTCTATTGATAGCGACAAAACAGTCACAGTATCTAATAATTCGGTATTGTTTTTGAACTTAGACCAGGCCATAACCGAGCGTACCCCTAAAAATCCATTCGGCAGCCTGCCTATTGTTGGAAGTGAACAAAAAGACGGCATTGGTTTGAACGATTTTATTAAAGCCTTACAGAAAGCCAAAACAGACGATAACATTAAATGTATTTATATCAATGTGAGCAGCCCGAATGCCGGTTATGCTACTTTGCGCGAAGTAAGAAATGCACTGATCGATTTTAAAAAATCACATAAAAAAATTATTGCCTACAGCGAAGTTTATACACAGGGCGCCTATTATATTGCTTCGGTGGCCGATAAAGTATACCTGAATCCGGAAGGCGCTTTAGAATTTAAAGGTTTTAGCTCTGAACTGACCTTTTTTAAAGGTACTTTAGAAAAAGTTGGGGTAGAAATGCAGGTAATCCGTGTAGGAAATTACAAAAGTGCGGTTGAACCCTTTATTTTAGATAAAATGAGCGACTATAACCGTAAACAGGTTACTGCTTACGTTGGAGGACTGTACAATACATTCCTTTCTGATATTGCACTAAGCAGAAATATTCAGAAAGACAGTCTTTATGCTATTGCCGATAACTACAAAGTTCAACAGCCGCAGGATGCCGTAAATTTTAAAATGATTGATGCTTTAAAATATAAAGATGAGATTTTGGAAGAATTGAAGGGCTTATCTGGAAGAACCAGGGGCGAAAACATCCGCTCGGTTTCCATTAACGATTACGCTAAGAACAATACCGACACCGGCGAAGGAAAAGATAAGGTGGCTGTAATTTATGCCAACGGAGATATTAACGGAGGCGAAGGCTCTGATAACCAGATCGGTTCAGAACGGATTTCAAGGGCAATCAGAAAAGCCCGTTTAGATGACGATATCAAAGCGGTTGTACTTCGTGTAAATTCGCCGGGAGGTAGTGCCCTGGCTTCAGATGTGATCTGGAGGGAAATAGTGCTGACCAAAAAAGAGAAACCGGTTATTGCCTCTTTCGGTGATGTAGCCGCATCAGGCGGGTACTACATCGGCTGTGCTGCCGACAGTATCTTTGTTCAGCCCAACACCATTACCGGCTCTATCGGTGTATTTGGTATTATCCCGAATTTTCAAAACTTAATGACCAACAAACTGGGCATTACATTCGACGGTGTTAAAACTGGTAAATATGCAGATATTATGGCTACAAACCGCCCTATGACGGAAGGCGAAAGGTTTATTATCCAAAATGAATTAAATAGAATTTACAGCGGTTTTGTAAGCAGAGTGGCTGATGGCAGAAAGAAAAGCAAAGCCTATATAGACAGCATTGGTGGTGGCCATGTCTGGATCGGAACAGATGCTGTTCAGATTGGCCTGGCCGATAGGATCGGAAGTTTTAACGATGCGATCAAAGCAGCTGCTAAAAAAGCTAAATTAAAGAAATATAAGGTTGTAGAATACCCGGATGTAATTGATCCCTGGAAATCGCTCATAGATGAAGGTACTGACAAGATTAAAACCTATTACACCAAGCAGGAACTTGGCGATAATTACTTTTTATACCAGCAAATGAAAAAGGTAATGGCAAGCTCCGGAATTCAGGCCCGAATGCCTTTCGAAGCGGTTATAAAATAATATAAGATGGAAAATGGAGGATGGAAAATGGAAATGTCGCTACATCACCCATTTTCCATTTCACCTCTTACATCATTTCACTATTTTCCATTCCGGATGCAAGGTTAAATAAGTTGTATTAACCGGGGTATTTGCTGCATGAACGGTTAAAGAAATGCTTTTCCCTTTTAAAAATTCGAAACCGATCCCCTCTTTTTTGGCATCATAAATCGTTACCGTATCTTTATTTTCGTTTAAATAGGTCGAAAGCTTTTGGATGTCTGGGAATTTCAGCTTAATATCTTCTAAAGTAGCACCTGTTGCCAAACCATCCTGTGTTTTAAACTGATTTGAGGTAATCCTGATCTGTTTTACGTCCTTTATCCGCATACTGGTATCGCGGTAAGAAGAATAAACAGCAATTTCATCCCGTTGTTTTGCCTTTGGGTCGCCACTATACCAAATACCCCAGGCCTTTCCCATGGCGGCATCTCCGGCATCAGGTTTTCCAAGCTTTTTGCCTACCTGCTCTATATCTTCACCGAGGGCTATCTCACCAACCGAACGGCCAGCCACAACCAAGAACTTTTTATCTGCGGTTTGTGCGGCAACAACAGTTCTGCTTGTTACAGAATCGGCTTTATTTTCATCTGTTTTCTTTGGAGATTGACAGGCAACCAAACCTATACTCAATCCTACCATGGCTATTTTAATAGATTTCATGGGTGTAAAACAACGCTTTAATAAAATTGTGTTCAGAAATTGACTGGCTTGATCAAAATTTGGGGCATTATTTCCTAATTTTATCCCTTATGGAAAATAAGACCATCGCCCGCACCTTGCGCCTTTTATCGCAGCTCATGGAACTGCATGAAGAAAATCCTTTTAAGATTAAATCAGTTGCAAATGCCTATTTTAAAGTAGACAAACTGCCTTTTGCCTTAAAAGACAAACCCCTGGATGAGCTGGATAAAATTGAAGGCATTGGTAAAGGTCTGGCTTCCAAAATAGTAGAACTTCTTCAAACCGGAGAATTACAGGAACTTAACGAAATACTCGAAAGAACACCTGAAGGCGTGGTTGAAATGCTCGCCATTAAAGGTATCGGTCCGAAAAAGATTTTCATTATTTGGCGAACGCTTGGGATAGAGAGTATCGGTGAGCTGTATTATGCCTGTAATGAAAACCGCCTGATTGAAGCCAAGGGCTTCGGGCTAAAAACACAGGAAGAAATTAAAAATGCTATCGAGTTTAAATTGGCTGCCAATGGCCGGTTTTTATATGCACAGGTTGAAGGTTTTGCCAAAACTTTGTTTACGCAACTTTCTGACTGGGTGGCAAATATTGATAACGATGCGCTTTTGGGCTTCGCTGGTCAATACCGCAGGGCATGCGAAATTATTGATGAGCTCGAGATCGTAATCGGCACTGAAAATACTGATGCCATTAAACAAAGCTTACCTACTTTCAGCACACT
The DNA here is from genome assembly GCA_017745075.1 of Sphingobacteriaceae bacterium. Classification (GTDB taxonomy): domain Bacteria; phylum Bacteroidota; class Bacteroidia; order Sphingobacteriales; family Sphingobacteriaceae; genus Pedobacter. The sequence continues at coordinate 406,791 of JAGIAD010000028.1, forward strand.
TTCACTCATCGAAGCAGAGAACTCGTTCATCTGTACCACTGAAGCAGGTTTTAGAATAAAAATATACGTTTTTGAAAAACCGGCTTTTTATTTAGAATGGTTCACCTTAACCGGGAATGCCGAACATGTTGAAAAAGTACTGGCATTAGCCGGTGCCGGACCTTTCGCAAATGAAGAAGAAATTTACACTAAGGCAGGATTGGCTTTTATAGAACCCGAACTCCGCGAAGATTTTGACGAAATTGAACTGGCCAAAGCAAACAAACTCCCAAAACTGATCCAATACGAAGATTTAAAAGGCAGTTTGCATAACCACTCTACCTGGAGCGATGGTGTGCACACTTTAGAACAAATGGCCGTGTATTGCAAAGAGAACTTAAATCTGCAATATCTAGGAATCTGTGATCACTCTAAAACTGCAGTATATGCCAAAGGGTTAAATGAACAGCGAGTTTTAGACCAACACCGGGAAATAGACGAGCTGAATAAAAAACTCGCACCATTTAAAATTTTTAAAGGTATTGAGAGTGATATTTTAAGTGATGGCTCATTGGATTATTCAGACGATATTCTAAAAACATTCGATTTTGTGGTGGCCTCAGTTCACAGCAATTTACGCATGAATGAAGCCAAAGCAACCGCACGTTTGTTAAAAGCCATCGAAAATCCATATACCACTATCTTAGGGCACCCAACCGGACGTTTATTGTTAAGCAGGGCCGGATACCCGATAGATTATAAAAAAATTATCGATGCCTGTGCAGCCAACCAGGTAGTAATCGAAATCAATGCAAATCCGCTCCGTTTAGACTTAGACTGGCGCTGGCACCGCTATGCCCTCGAAAAAGGCGTTTTATTGTCGGTAAACCCCGATGCGCACCGTACCGAAGGTTTCCATGATATGCATTACGGCATTCTGGTAGCCCGCAAAGGTGGTTTAAGTGCCGATAAATGTTTAAATGCTTTCTCTTTGGAAGAAATAACGGCGTATTTTGATAGCAAGAAGGGTTAGCGGTTAGCGAAAAATAGCGCCTATGTAATGTTGTTTTGAATTTTAACAAAAATCTGTAACCTATTATAATCTGTGCGATCATTTAATTCGTGTAATCAAACTGTAAGAAATCTTTTAATATCTTTGCCCAATGATAAGTGAAATTGCCAACCGCGTATTTAATCAGGTAATTACAGACTACCACAAGTTTGATGACATTGATCACCCGGTTGAAAACCCATATGATGCCGAAAGTTTAGAGCATCTTTTTTATATTAAAAACTGGATCGATACTGCCCAGTGGCACATGGAAGATGTAGTACGTAATCCGCAGATTGATCCTGTTGAAGGTTTGAGCTGGAAAAGACGCATCGATGCACAAAACCAGGTACGTACCGATATGGTGGAGTTTATAGATGGCTATTTCTTAAATCTTTATAAAGACATTCAGGCTTTACCTGATGCTAAAATCAATACCGAAAGTCCGGCATGGGCAATTGACAGGCTTTCTATACTGGCATTAAAAATTTACCACATGCAGGAAGAGGCTGAGCGCGAAAGTGCATCGGCTGAACACCGTGCGCAATGCCAAACCAAGCTCAATGTATTGTTATCGCAACGCGAAGATCTTTCAACCAGTATTGATGAGTTGCTGGCCGATATTGAAGCCGGCAAAAAATACATGAAAGTATATAAACAAATGAAAATGTACAACGATCCGAGTTTAAATCCGGTATTGTATAACAAAGCATAAATAATCAACCACAAAGACACGAAGAACACAAAGAATGCCCTGGTACTTTTTGTGCCTTCATGGTAAAATATGACGGCCGCAACACAAAAAATTATCGTTTTACGTTTTTCGGCCATGGGCGATGTAGCCATGGCGGCTTCCGTTTTAAAGGAATTTTGTGAGCAAAACCCGGCGGTTGAGCTTATTATGGTGAGCAGGCCTGCCTTTAAACCATTTTTCGATCATATCCCTAATCTCCTCTTCCATCCTATCCAGCCAAAAACAACCCATAAAGGGATAGCTGGCCTGTATAGACTCTATAGGGAGCTTTACAGCTACAAACCAGATGCTGTGGCTGATTTACACGATAATTTAAGGAGCAGGGCTATTTCTTCTTTTTTTCGTTTAGGCGGAACAAAGATCAGGCGGATAGATAAAGGAAGGGCAGAAAAAAAAGCATTAACACGTACCGATAAAAAGGTTTTTAAACCGCTCAGAAAAACCGTTGAACGTTATGCAGATGTTTTCCGCGAATTGGGTTTTGATATTAAACTCAGCCATAAAATAAAGAAGTCTCCCTTAGAAATTCCGGCAAAGGCACATCATTTATTTACCAATAAAACTGCTAAAAAAGTAGGCATATCTCCTTTCGCACAACATGTTTATAAAATTTACGCTTTAGAAAAAATGGAGGAAGTAATTGCCTCATTAAGCAGATTGGGCTATGAACTTTTTATATTTGGCGGCGGTGAAACTGAACAGGGAATTGCCGGAAACTGGGCTAAAACTTACAAAAACACTTATAATTTAATTGGAACTTTTAACTTAACTGAAGAGCTTGCCATCATATCTAACCTGGATGTAATGTTGAGCATGGACTCATCAGGTATGCATATGGCATCACTCGTTGGTGTTCCGGTGGTTTCAGTATGGGGGCCAACCCATCCTTATGCCGGCTTTCTGGGCTATGGACAACTGGAAAGCGACTGCATTCAGATTGATCATCCGGCGAGGCCAAATTCTATTTTTGGAAACAAACCTTGCCTTTGCGGTGTTGAAAACTGTATAGACTTAATTAAGCCCGAAACAATTGTAAATAAAATTAAAGAGAAACTAAATGGCTAAGCAGTTACTATTGGTCCGTCATGGAAAATCGGATTGGGGAAATTTAGATTTAAAAGATTTCGACCGGCCGTTAAATAAACGTGGCAAGGAAAATGCGCCTGAAATGGCCGAAAGATTGGTTAATAGCGATTTCAAAATAGATTTAATTGTAAGTAGCCCTGCAAAAAGAGCTAAATCTACTGCCAAATATTTTGCAGAAGCCTACAATATTGATCAGATCCAGTTCGAAGAGTCTATTTATGAGGCCAATACTTCAGCATTGCTTAAAGTGGTTAATGGTTTAAACGATTCGGCCGATAAAGTGGCGATGTTTGGTCATAATCCCGGTTTTACCGATTTCGCGAACGAATTATGCGGTGCCGACATTTACAATATCCCAACTGCCGGCATGGTATTAATTTCTTTTCCCTTTAACTCCTGGCAAATGGTGAGCAAAGGAACTGGAGAATTGGTCTTTTTCGATTATCCGAAGAACAGTGATGAAATTTAGATTTTTTTACCATTAAGGAATTAAGAGCATTAAGGCCAATAAACAGTTTAGTTATTTGTTCGTGGAAGCACTGATTTATGTACGAATTGGCGCCAGAAAGGTTTTCCCGACCAGCACAAGCCACAGTTAAATAAACCCGGTAGCAGCGGCAGCTCCCGATCCTTCATCGGGACTATAGCGAATAACGGGGGTAGAAGCTAAGAACTACTGAACGAACATTTTCCAAAAAAAATCACCTCAATTTAAAATATCTCGAATCAGGATGAATACCGTTAATCAAATAATTTTATTACCTTTGACTATATAAAACGAAAATCTGGCAATAGACATTTCGGTGAATTCATAACCTCAACTCCTTTGGTTATTTCATAATTCGTATCGCCAGAAAATTTATCCATTAATTTATCTGAACATGAGTTTTGACTATAATACTACACGTAGCCATCTAATTTTATCAGAGTATGGCCGCAACGTACAGAATATGGTAAAGTATATATGCGAATTACCAACCATTGAAGAACGTAATAAATATGCCCAGGCAGTAATAGACCTGATGGGATTTTTGCAACCACATTTACGTGATGTTGCCGATTTTAAACACAAACTTTGGGATCACCTTCACATTATTTCGGGCTATAAAATCGATGTAGACAGCCCCTATCCAAAACCCTTGGAAGAAAATGCCTTTATCAAACCCGAGCCATTAGCTTATCCTCAACAGCGCATTACTTACAAACATTATGGTAAAACAGTTGAAAACCTGATTGAAAAAGCCATGCGCGAAGAAGATCCCGAAATTAAAAAGGCCATGGTGCAGAGCATTGCAAATTTTATGAAAATGGCATATGTTACCTGGAATAAAGACAATGTGAGCGATGATACCATTATTAAAGATTTAAAATACCTTTCTGGCGGATTATTATCGCTTGATGAAGGTGTTAACCTGGCCAAAGTTGAGTTCAGGGCTCAAAATTCGCGTCAAAATAATAATAACAACCGCGGCAGAAGCAACAACAATAACAACAACGGAAAAAACCGTCAAAACAACAATAATAACCGTCAACGTAACAACAACAATAAATCTAAATACTAAAGGAAAAGGTAAAAGGCAGAAGGTAAAGAGGCGGAAGGTTAAATGTCTGCCTAATCTTGATACTCAACACTTAATACCTGGTACTTGCTACTAACTACTACAGATATATGAACGCATTTGAAATAACAGGCGGAATTAAATTAAAAGGCGAAATTACCCCTCAGGGAGCTAAGAATGAGGCTTTACAGATTTTATCAGCTGTATTGCTTACTGAAAAGAAAATAACAATCAGTAATATCCCTGATATTAAGGATGTGAACAAACTGATTGAATTACTTGGCGATTTAGGTGTAACCATTGAGCGGATTAATAAAGATACCTATACTTTTGAAGCTAAAAATATTGATTTGAATTTCTTTGAATCAGATACTTTTAAATCGAAAGGTGGTGGTTTACGTGGTTCGATTATGATTGTTGGTCCGCTGTTGGCCCGTTTTGGTAAAGCAGCGATCCCGAAACCAGGTGGCGATAAAATTGGCCGCAGAAGATTGGACACCCACTTTATCGGTTTCGAAAAATTAGGCGCCAAATTTGTTTATGACAATAAAAAAGCTTTCTTCAATGTAGATGCCACCAATTTACAGGGCGCCTATATCCTGTTGGATGAGGCATCTGTAACAGGAACGGCAAATATAGTAATGGCAGCTGTTTTGGCTAAAGGTACCACCACCATTTATAATGCAGCCTGCGAGCCTTATTTGCAGCAACTTTGTAAAATGCTTAACCGCATGGGCGCCAAAATTTCGGGTATCGGATCTAACCTTTTAACCATAGAAGGCGTTAAAGTTTTAGGTGGTACTGAGCATAGGATGCTGCCAGATATGATCGAAATCGGTTCTTTTATTGGGATGGCTGCTATGACTGAATCAGAAATCACCATTAAAAATGTTTGTTATGATGAGCTTGGCGTAATACCTGAAGTTTTCAAAAAACTGGGGATTAAATTAGAGCGCCGTGGAGATGATATCTATGTTCCTTCTCAAAAACATTACGAAATCGAAACTTTTATCGATGGTTCGATCTTAACCATTGCCGATGCTCCCTGGCCAGGTTTTACCCCTGATTTGCTGAGTATTGTTTTGGTGGTGGCCACGCAAGCTAAAGGAAACGTATTAATCCACCAGAAAATGTTCGAAAGCCGTTTGTTCTTCGTGGATAAACTGATTGACATGGGCGCACAGATTATCCTTTGCGATCCGCACCGTGCTACGGTTAACGGAATTGATAAAAAATACAAACTGCGCGGTATCAGCATGACTTCTCCTGATATCAGAGCAGGTGTTTCATTATTAATTGCGGCTTTATCTGCAGAAGGCAAATCTACCATTTATAACATCGAACAGATTGAACGTGGTTATCAGGATATCGACACACGTTTACGTGCCTTAGGTGCGCAGATTAAGCGTGTAAACGCTGATGCGCCAAGCCATTAAAGGTTGAAGGTTTAGAGGCGGAAGGTAGAAGGTTTAAAAGCTGAAAAAGACCAAAGCTTAAAGACTAAAGCAGAAAGCGAAATAGTATGATGCAAAAACGCCCGGGTAAAAAATTACCCGGGCGTTTTTTATTTGTCATCATTGCGAGTATAAAGCAATCTCACAGTAAATTCGTAGACCGAAAATTATCTTATAAAACTAATAGATATAAATAAAACGTCTGAGTGAAATATATTGGTATTTTTTAGCCTTTTCCAGCAAAGTATACCAAAGGTACAATTAGTAATATACCGATAATTAGTGGAATCCAGATTGGCTTGGCTCTGTATTTGGTATGCTTTCCTATACTTCTATTCCAAAATAATTGATACATTATAATTACTCCCAACGCATTAATAATAAGAGAAATTCCCATTAACGGATGTGGAACAAATTCCATCAAATTAATTTGACCAAACGTAAATAACAATCCGAAAAAAATAGGTGTACCCCAACGTTTTCCAGCATTTTTCAGGTTAATTGCCAGCATTACAGAACCAAAAAGCACAGAAAACAGAATTGAAAATACATAAATTGCCGTTTGAGAATAGTACTCTGGAACATCAATATCTTTAACTACGTTTCTTTTCCAGCCTCTTAAACTGTCATAATTGGTACTCTCTTTTAATCTGATCTTCTCTTCTATCAACCCATCGATGCCCTCGGGTAATTCTGCATTTCTATTTTTTAATTCTGCAAGGGCTGCCCTTACTCCATCCGAAGTATGTTTATCTACGTGATCTAAATAATACCTTAATTGTTCATCAGTTTTAGTTGATAAGATTTCTTTGAGCGTTTTCATATTTATAAAAAGAATGGCCACAAGTTAACAACTTATGGCCATTCTAAAAATTTTATTGTTCAGCAATTTTACAGATCGAAAGCTTATCAGTAGGTATTACCTCTTGCTAATCGGGATTTTCGAACCCGCCTTTTGAGTAATGATTTAAGCGGTCGGGATTACAAGTCCCGACCAACAATAAATAATTTACAAATCGTCATGCTGAATTCATTTCAGCATCTTCCATGCTATAAAGATCCTGAAACAAGTTTAGGAAGACGAGTGCAGAGATTACACCTTCCATCCCACATTTTCCATTTTACATGACCCTACCCCGAAATTGCATTGATAATATCGTACTGGGTAATAATTTCGATCTTACCGCTTTCATCTTCAACCAGCACTGCAGAATTTTCTTTATTAATTAGCGAAGAAATTTTATCGATGGAAGTATTCAGGTCAACAAAAGGGAACGTAGCTGTCATAATTTCTGAAATCGGTGCTGATTTTAAGCCTGGATTTTCGAGCAGTGCCGATAAAATATCGCTTTCGGCAACCTTACCTACAATCATTCCCTGCTGGGTAACCGGAATTTGCGAAATATTCATCGATTTGATGGTATTGATCGCCTCTAATACCGTTTTTTGAGCATCTAAAGTTACAATTTCGGTACTCTCTTTTTTAGCCAGGATTGATTTAGCCGTTAGTTTTTCATCTTGTAAGAACCCGCGCTCGCGCAACCAATCTTCGTTGTACATTTTACCCATGTAACGACTGCCGTGATCGTGGAAAATTACCACTACCACATCTTCAGGCTTTAATTTATCTTTTAACTGAATTAAGCCTCCAATGGCGGCACCAGCAGAGTTCCCTACAAAAATCCCTTCTTTCCGCGCAATATCGCGGGTCATTAAAGCAGCATCTTTATCAGTAACCTTTTCAAAGAGGTCGATTACATCAAAATTTACGTTCGCCGGAAGAAAATCCTCGCCGATACCTTCGGTGATATAAGGATAAATTTCATCCTTATCAAATATGCCCGTTTCTTTATATTTCTTGAAAACAGAGCCATAGGTATCAATTCCCCAAACCTTAATATCTGGGTTTTTCTCTTTTAAATATTTACCTGTTCCGGAGATAGTTCCGCCTGTACCTACGCCAACTACCAAATGGGTAATTTTACCTTCTGTCTGTTCCCATATCTCTGGACCGGTTTGCTCATAGTGAGCCTGTGAGTTGGCCAGGTTATCATACTGATTGGGTTTCCATGAATTCGGAACCTCACGTTCCAGACGCGAAGAAACAGAATAATATGAACGCGGATCTTCGGGTTCAACGTTGGTCGGACAAACGATCACTTCAGCACCAAAGGCACGCAAAGCATCTACCTTTTCTTTGGATTGTTTATCAGTTGTGGTAAAAATACATTTATAGCCTTTAATAATGGCCGCCATGGCAAGGCCCATACCTGTATTTCCTGATGTTCCTTCAATAATGGTTCCTCCTGGTTTTAACTTACCGCTCTTCTCGGCATCTTCGATCATTTTAACCGCCATACGGTCTTTAATCGAGTTACCTGGATTGGTCGTTTCTATTTTCGCCAGAATAGTTCCCGGAACTCCTTTTGTTATCGTATTTAATTTAACCAATGGCGTATTGCCAATGGTTTCTAAAATATTATTGTACCACATATTGCAAAATTAAGCAAAGGCATTAAGTATTTTATAAACTATATTTTATTTAAAACATAATTTTAAAAAATCAAAATTTAAAAAATTTTATTCCATAATCTATAACTATGATAGGCATTATAGATTGATTATTGGGCAAATACCATTCAGATTAAAGGTCTGTTGTTTCTAATCAAGTGTAGCGAAGTGCAGAAAATCCAGAGGACGAGTATTCAAATTTGCTCTCGACACTGAAAGCAAAACAATTTCTATTATAGTTTAATGGTTACACCAATTTATAAATTTTCCCCGGCAAAGAAACAATGATCCCCTGCATCTCTAATGTAAGGACCACAATGGCCAGTTTACTTTGTTGCATATTCAATTGAATGCAAAGCTCATCTATAGAAAGCTGACCGCGTTGTAATGCATCAACAACCCGCTGTTCGTTAGGAGTAAGACTCAACTGTAATGTGGTTTGTGCCTGCTTTTTCTTTTCTTTCACCTCATCATCCCATCCCAGGTAATAAATCAGATCATCAGCATGATTTATTAATCCGGCCCTGTTGGTCTTAATCAGGAAATTACAACCTTCTGAAAAAACATCTGTAGTTCTGCCCGGAAAAGCATACACGTCTTTATTGTAAGAATTTGCAATTTCTGCCGTAATTAAAGCGCCTCCTTTTATTGAGGCTTCAACTACAATGGTAGCATCGGCAATTCCTGCAATAATCCTGTTTCTTTGTGGAAAATTAGGCCTATCGGGATTTGTCAGGATTGGAAATTCGGTGAGCAGGCCTCCATTCAAAACCATTTTCTGAGCAACAGTTTTATGAATTTTTGGATACATCCGGTCTAAGCCATGACCAAGCACTCCGACAGTAGGAATATTATTGGCCAGACATTCCTTATGGGCTGTTACATCAATACCATAAGCCAGTCCACTAACGATCAGCACATTATAGGGGGCTAAAACTTCACACAGTTCTTTGCAGAGGTTTTTTCCGTAACTTGTTGCATTTCTGGTGCCCACAATGCTGATGATACGCTGATGGTTAAAATCAACAGTACCCTTAGCATAAAGCAATATTGGCGAATCGATGCAATTCTTTAATCTTTTAGGATATTTCTCGTCTGAAAAAAACAATACTTCTATCCCATGTTTTTCAATAAAATCCAATTCTTGCCTGGCCCTCAGTAAAGCATCGCTACTTCGGATGGCTTCAATTGTTTTCTCTCCGATACCCGGAATCTGTAAAAGTTGCTTTTTACCCGCCGAAAATATATTCTCGGCACTTCCACAATAGGCAAGAAGGTTTTTGGCCGTTACAGGGCCGATAGATTTAATAAAAGTTAAGGCAATTTTATGTAGCGTGCTCATCATCTAATAAGGTTAAATAAATGCGGGATGATTTATTTCCTTAAAGCACAAGCTTAAAAATCAATATCGATTAAACTTTTTAACGGAATATGAATATTGTTTTTTAGTTGTATATATTTCTCTGTTACTGCCCAAACCGTCGTATCAACACGCTTTGGACCAATGGTAGTATTAAAAGTAATGACGGCTTTCGATTTAAATTCATTACCCAATCTTTGTGCTTTGTCGAGCTTGCTCTGCAGCTCAATGGAGTGATCTTCTTTTGCGTTAATGATATTTAAATAACTGATATGTTCTTTTTCTACAATTTCTATTGGCATGAGTCTCTTTAACGATTAATGTTTAACAAGCTTATCAATTTTTTATAAAAAAAGCAACCCTAACTTATTCGTTTTGTGTAATAATTATATAAAAAAGGCCAGATTCGAACTACAAATCTGGCCTTTTTTAAACAATACGAGCTAATTATTTAAATTTCAGCTTCCTGGTTTCAACCATTCCTTTAAACTCGTGATTGAGCTTTTCATTAGCGGCATCGATTTGTTGTCTGGCCATGCCCGAAGTACTGCTAATCGTATTATCTTTAGCCAGTGCAGAGAAATTGTTGTTTGCAGAATAGTATAAAGCCTGGGCCAGCATTTTCTCTGATGGGTCGCCAAAATCTTTAGTCAAATCATCAGCTACATCCTTATCAACAGTCATACCGGCAAAATAATCACCCTGGTCTAACTGATTTTTAGTTTGAAACTGCGGAATGTATAAATCGTTTTTATCAATACGGATAGAGAAGAAACCCACCGGTTTACCATAAGTGGTTTTACCTATTAACTTTACATCCACTACCGGTTTTAAATTATTGATCAATAACTCGCTGGCAGAGGCTGTACCACCGCTAACCAGGAAATACACCCGGGTTAATCCGTTTAAACCACCACGTTTGGCAAAAGTTTCCTGGTTACCGGCGGCCATGGTGGGTTTATAAGAATAATCGAAATACGAATAAAGCCTAGTTACACCGTCGTTGCCCTTGGCATAAAATTTCTGGTTTTTTAAAATAGTGGCATTTCCATCCTGCATGGTTTTAGTCCAATATGTGGTGTACATAATTTTACCATTTTGTGTAGATGGCGCAATTAAGTTTGTGAACAATTCGGAAGTAGCGACAGAACCACCACCATTATACCTTAAATCCACCACCAGCTCGGTAACACCGTCAGTAGTAAACTTAGAAAACGCAGCATCCAGCGCATCGGTAGCATTGGTGGTAAAACTATTAAATACTATGTAACCCACTTTTTTTGTTCCAACGGTATAGGTATTTTTAAATAAAACCGGGTTAATATTATAACTGGCACGATTAATTACAACATCCTGCGTAATACCGCCTGGTTTTACAAAAGTTAGTGAAATGGATGGATTATCGCCGAATATAGAAGCGTTTAAATTGGCGATATCGGTGCTGCTCGATCGAGAAGTACCACCACCATTTACTTTAATCAACTGGTAACCTCGTTTTAAGCCTTGTAAATCGGCCGGTGAGCCTGGGTAAACATATTTAACCCTTAGCAGGTCAGAGGCATCAAAATTAGCCGAAAAACCATAATCCTCACCTTCCCCGCTAAGCTGGCTGGCTACAGATCCATCATCAATAAAAGAATATTTATCTTTCCCTCCTGTGCTGGGTAAAGCCTTAAATGCTGCAATGATGGCATTGTTAGAGCTGTATTGTCTTGGGTTAAACGTATCGTAATTAGGCATGCCTGCATTCCAGAAATAGGTTTGTTTGGCATATAAAAAAATCGAATCTTTAGTGAGCAATGCCCGGTCGTTGGTTGGTGTTTGCAACAGATTTGATTCACCATCAACATTCGCATCAGGGTTATCATTACTTGATTTTTTGCAGGATGCTGTAAACCCAAACACAACAATTAAAGCACCCCAAAATGCGTTTTGCGAAATAAATTTTCTAAGCATATTTATTTATAAATTTCTAATGATCCAATATACTGCAAATTAATCGATTTAGATTGTTGCTCATCAATTTTATTTGCACCAACAACTAACGCTTGGTTAACTAATAAATTGTTGTCGTTTAATATGTTCTGAAAAATTTCTGCTTTAGATTGACCAAGTTCATCAACAAAATATACCTTAAGGTATTGTTCGAGTCCGTTCCACTCTGTTTGCTTGATTTTATTGAGCTGCTGTTCAGGGTTGCCAGCCGTTACAATAACTATTTGTTTACGGTCGACCACAAGTTCCTGCATAAATTCGAGCATGTTTTTATAAAGCAAAAGCTTTAAAGGCAAACGGGCATTTTGATGCAGCAGGTTGAAGTTATGTTCATATTTGGTATCAATACCGAACTGACCTGCTGTTTTTTCAAAAAGCTTTTCAACCCCATTATTTTCGTATTCGGTACGCATAAACCCGAGGATGGACTGTGCATTTATTTGCTCCGTGTACTCTATAAACTGGGCGAACAGGTAATAAACCTGCAGCAAATAATCTTTCTCAGGAAATAATACATCATCCAATTCAAAAATTACGATCTGCTTGTCTTTAGCATATTGATTAGCATCCATATTAAATTGTAAAAAGTTTTAATTCATCAGCAGCGTTGTACCCGAATACGCCGTTTAATTTTTCATCAGTTCTGACAAAAATTTCCTTTCCGCTCGCAAATACACATTCACCTGACACAAAAACAGCGAAATTTTGAAAAGTATTTTGTTCGTAATTCAGGTATTCTGCCATTAAACTGGCTTCAGGCAATAAAACCTGGATACCATATTCGCCAAAAAGCACAGCCGATTTAGCTATTGGTTCTATTTCGTATTGATGTAGCGGGATAAGGCAATCGATCCCCTCTGTAATGCAAAAGTTTAGTAAAATATGCGCAATACTGTCTTTATTTAGCACACCCAGCGATGAAAAGGCGTAGTTTTCAGTAACTATACCTGGCACATCGCCATAATCGGCCAGTAAAACAAAATGGCTTGGGAACGCTTTCATCAGCTTTAAGGCTTTTGCGTTGTTTCCGCCGGTAATAAGTATTTTCAAAATTTAATGATTGAATAAATTAATGAATGATTGAATGACCTTTTCTGTCCCCTATAGTCATTTAATGCTTTAATCCTGGCTTTTATACAATTAAACCATCTTTCATACTCACCACGCGGTCGCTGGTTTTTGCAAGGTGTTCATTGTGTGTAACGATTATAAAGGTTTGATGGAAATTATCGCGCAAACTCACAAATAACTGGTGTAATCCTGCCGCATTTTCGGAGTCTAAATTTCCTGAAGGTTCATCGGCCAATATAATAGATGGATTATTGATCAGGGCCCTGGCAATAGCCACACGCTGTTGCTCTCCACCAGATAATTGGTTAGGTTTGTGCTGTGCCCTATCTTTCAAACCAAAGAGATCTAAAAGTTCTAAAGCCCTCGTTTCAGCTTGTTTTTTACCCGTTTTCGCGATAAATGCAGGAATGCAAATATTCTCGATTGCACTAAACTCTGGCAATAAATGATGAAACTGGAATACAAAACCTATATTCTGGTTCCTGAAAGCACTTAACAGGTCGCCACTCAGTTTATTAATCGTGGTGCCTTTTAATTCTACTGTACCATCGTCTGGTTTATCCAATGTACCCAAAATATGCAACAATGTACTTTTTCCGGCTCCTGACGGACCAATAATACTTACAATCTCCCTTTTTTGTACCTCAAAATTTACGCCTTTTAATATTTGCAGATTTCCGTACGATTTTCTTATTCCAGTGGCTTTTAGCATGGTTCAAATTTAGCAAAAAAGCGGAAAGACAAAAGACCAAAGCACAAAGACTAAAGCAGAAAGGTTAAAGCTGCTTATCTCATCTTGATACTTCATACTTGATACTTCATACCATTAACCCTTAAAAAAAATAAAATTTGCAATTATCATTTTCTTATTTAACTTTGAAAAACAAAGCACTTTCAAAATGAGCAATCAAGAAGAACAATTAAATACCTTAAAAGATATCAGACAAATGATGGACAGATCATCGAGGTTTATTTCTCTGAGCGGTTTATCGGGCGTTTTTGCAGGTGTAATTGCTTTAATAGGTGCTTATTTTGCCCATGATGAAATTAATAAGTTTATCGATAAACGTGGGTATAGTTATGGTGTTGATGGAGAGATGGACCTAGAATTTAACCTGATCAAACTGGGTGTTTTCGTTTTAATCATTGCGCTGGCCGGAGGAATTTTATTTACTTATCGGAAAAGTCAGAAAAACAACCTTCCCATTTGGGATAAAACTTCAAAATCGCTTTTGATTAACTTATTTATACCCCTGGCTGCCGGTGGTTTATTTATTATCGCTTTATTAATCAACCACCCGAACACTTATAGCATTATTGCGCCAAGCTGCCTGATTTTTTATGGCCTGGCACTGATTAATGCCAGTAAATTTACCTATAGCGACATTCGTTATTTAGGCTTTTGCGAAGTGATATTAGGCTTAATCTGTATGTTTTACATAGGTTATGGTTTAATATTCTGGGCTTTTGGCTTTGGTGTTTTACACATTGTTTATGGTCTTTTAATGTATTTTAAATATGAGAGAGGTCAATAAGGATGAAAAACCCGATAGCAGATTTAAATAAAATATTCGACAGCCGGATCAGGCTTGGCGTAATGTCAATGCTTGTAGTGAACGACGAAATTGGTTTTAACGACCTGAAACAGATGCTTGAACTGACCGATGGTAATCTGGCTTCGCACCTGAATACTCTGGAGCAGGCGGAGTTTATTAAAGTACACAAAGGTTTTATCGGCAGAAAAACCAGTACCACCTACTCTATTACTGCTTTGGGCAAACAGGCCTTCAAAGCACATTTAGATGCACTTGAAAAAATGATTAGAAAATTATAAACTATTTTTTTGATTATTTACTTTGAAAAACAAAGCACTTTTAAAAAAACAACATGGAAGAAATTAAAGAACCTCAAATGATCTATATCGGCAAGAAGCTTGCCTACTATTCCGCGCTTATCGGAACCATAATTTTAGTAGCCTATCTCCTATCACATGCCGATTTTTTGATAGTATTAGGATTGGTTTACGTATTATCGGCATTGGTGATTAATGGTATTTTTCTATTTGCGCTTTTAATAGAGCTGTTGTACAATACCACTCATTGGAGGGCTTATTCGGTAGCCATTATCTGCATGCTATTAAACATTCCCCTCAGTGCCTTCTATTTTTTTCTTGTATTGCATCCTATTTTTTAATTCTAAATAAATGAAAACAAAATCCAGCTTCTTATTGCTTTCAACCCTATTGGGTGGCTTGCTCTTCAGTTATATCTTTTGGGATAAATGGCTAGGCCTAAACCAACTGATTTACAGTATTTTTATTATAACGGTTACCTGTTTTAACAGCGAGGTAGCCAAAAGCAACAAATTTAAAATTTATGCATCGGCGCACCTGCTTGCAGCAGTACTTGTAGTAGTAAACAATTCGGTATTAGCCAGTGTAAGCTACAACATTAGCCTACTATTCTTTGTAGGTTTTGCCCATTACCAAGCGGTACGTACTGTTTATGTTGCTGCAATGGCTACTACACTTCAGTTCATCACCGTTCCGGCCACACTAATTAAAAGGCTTTCTGAACTTAAAATCGGCAAATTCGATTTGAAACCCGTGTTTAAACCCATTAAATACATTTTATTGCCACTTTTTATCATTTTCGTTTTTACCGCGATATACAGTGGTGCCAACCAAATTTTTGCTCACTATTTAGAAACCACTTTCACCGGTATTTATAATTTCTTTAACAATATTTTCGGTTTTATCTTCCAGGATCTAAGCCTTCCACGCTTCATGCATTTTTGCTTCGGTTTGTTCTTAACTGCGGCTTTAACCATCACCTTTTACAATAAGGGTATCGAAAAACTCGAAGCCAGCTGTAATGAAAAATTGCAGAGAGTTAGACGAGGCAAAAAAACCAGAAGCCTATGGTACCAGGTGGTTCATACGTTTACCGGTCAGATGATCACCAAAAAAATGGCATTGAAAACCGAATATATTATAGGCCTCATTTCATTTATTTCGCTCAATCTCCTCCTGTTATGTGTAAACCTGATCGATATTTCGACGCTCTGGTTAGGCTACAAACCTGAAGGCAATTTCTCTTCCGACCTGCACGACGGCACAAATGCCTTAATTTTCAGCATTATACTGGCCATGGCAGTAATTTTATATTTCTTCCGCGGTAACCTGAATTTTTACTACAAAAGCAAAACCTTAAAAAGTTTGGCTATTGCCTGGATGGTGCAAAATTTTATCCTCATCATTTCCGTGTTTATCCGCGATGGCTACTACATTGAATTTTACGGACTAACGCATAAAAGAATTGGTGTTTTGGTTTTTGCCATCCTCTGCATCATTGGCCTGGCAACCGTTTACACAAAGGTCGCAAAAGAGAAAACCTTGTTCTATCTATTTAAAGTAAACGGAAATATTTGGTTTGTACTTCTGTTAACTTTTAGTCTGGTAAACTGGGATGTTTTTATTGCCAGATACAACCTCTCACACAGCGACCGGGTTGCTGTAGACGCCGATTACCTGCTATCATTATCTGATAAAACCTTACCGTTATTAGATCAAAACCGTGCAAAACTACATTACACACCTGCAAAAGATCTTTCCGGAAAACAATTTATAAAGCCAAGGAAAACAACGTTTTATAGCGAACTACTGGATGAGCGCATTGGCTATTTTAAAGAACGCTATCAAAATGTAAGCTGGTTATCGTGGAATTTGCAGGATTGGAATACGGCGAAATATTTTGGATTAAATAACAAGAAATAGATGAAAAAAATCTTAATCTGGGGGTTATCAATTTTAGGAATAGGAATATTTCTTTACGTGGCCTATATAATTTGGGTAATATCTGTATTCACGGGCGCATTTGATAGCCACTACTCGAAACAAGATCTGGTCAGAAATTTCAGATCCAAAACAAAAGAGATTTATGAGTTAAAAGCATATGCTGAACTGGTAATACCAAAAGATAAATCGGTAACAATAGAATTCCAAGATGACAACGAGTTATTTATTTTTCATTTGTCAGACGAAAAAGGAAGATCATATAACTGGAATATTAAGGTAAACTCGAAAAAAGCAGATTCATTACTAGCTGAACTTAGGTGGACGAAACAAACATTAACCCAGTTAAAAGAAAAGATGGACAATGCAAATTGTGTTTTTGTTGAGAATGGTGAACCATTTACCGTCGGTTACCAAAGAAGCGGCATGGGCATGTATTTATATAATCTATTTGACAAACCGTTAACTGACAGCTTAAAAAACATATACGATGATGGTTGTGCACACATTTTATACAATGAAAAAGTAGCATTGGAATTTAGCGGTGGTGCAGTTGGCCAGCAATGTTTTGATGGCTATTCAAAAAATTGAATAATTAACCTCTCCTCAATTCCAACTTCGGTTGGAGTCATTCTCCCGATGCAAATTGTACCGGGAGAATTAAAACTTAATTATTAATCCGTAAATTACATAAAATCATGAAAATTCGAGAAACATTAAATTCAGGCAAGTTCAGGATTATCGCCATTTTAGTCCTAACCACAGGCATTTTGGCCATCCCTCTCATTGCCATGCAGTTTACCAATGAGGTAAAATGGACCTTAACCGATTTCCTAACAGCAGGTACGCTGTTGCTCAGTACAGGCTTGGCAGTTGAACTGGTTATCAGAAACCTGAAAACAGGCACCTTACGAACCATAATATTACTGGTTATTCTACTGGTGCTATTCCTCATTTGGGCAGAACTGGCTGTGGGCATCTTCGGAACGCCATTTGCCGGAAGTTAACAGGCGCTGTTAACCGTGTTGTTCCTGCAGATTTAAGCTGATTAGCGCAGCGGAATTTTAAGCCTGATTGTAACGGTAAGACCAAAGCTTGGTAAGGACTCATGGCAGAAAGCATTACTGCTAACCGCCATGAAGAGCCGGCGCTTCACTTTCAAATAAAAAATCTCTGCGCACATCTGCGAATCAGCACGACAGCGTAAACCAGAGCACATTACAGGCACTAATTTCGCAATTAACATAAAACGTTCATTTTCTGAAAAAATCGGTAAATTCTATTTGTTTAAAGGCTTTGAAATTGTAGCTTTGGGCAAATTTTGTAGCAAATGAACCTGATACTACTAAAATAGTAAAAGGCTCCATCTGACAGATAAAGAAAAAATATAAACAGATGAATATTCACGAATACCAGGGTAAACAAATATTAAAAAGTTTCGGTGTTAACGTTCAAGAAGGAATAGTTGCCGATACTCCCGAACAAGCTGTTGAGGCCGCTAAAAAAATGAAAACCGATTATAACTCTGACTGGGTTGTAATTAAAGCGCAAATCCACGCTGGTGGTCGCGGTAAAGGTGGTGGTGTTAAGTTAGCCAAAAACCTTGAAGAAGTTAAACAACGTGCTACCGATATCATCGGCATGCAACTGGTAACTCCTCAAACCGGACCGGAAGGTAAAAAAGTGAACAAAGTTTTAGTTGCTCAGGACGTATATTATCCAGGTGCTTCTGAAACCAAAGAATTCTACATTTCAGTATTATTAGACCGTGCAAAAGGCCGCAACATCATCATGTATAGCACCGAAGGCGGTATGGATATTGAAGAAGTTGCTGAGCACACGCCGCACTTGATCTTCAAAGAAGAAATCGACCCTAAAGTTGGCTTACAAGGTTTTCAGGCACGTAAAATTGCCTTTAACTTAGGCGTTAGCGGTAATGCTTTCAAAGAAATGGTAAAATTCGTTACGGCTTTATACAAAGCTTACGAAGCTACCGATTCTTCAATGTTCGAAATCAACCCGGTATTAAAAACTTCTGATGATAAAGTTATTGCAGTTGATGCTAAAGTGAATCTGGATGAGAACGGTTTATTCCGTCACCCGGATTATGCAGCCATGCGCGATGTTACTGAAGAAGATCCAATGGAGGTTGAGGCAAGTGCTTCTAACCTGAACTTTGTTAACCTTGATGGTAACGTAGGTTGTATGGTTAACGGTGCCGGTTTAGCAATGGCTACCATGGATATCATTAAACTAGCAGGTGGCGAGCCTGCCAACTTCCTTGACGTGGGTGGAACTGCAAATGCACAAACTGTTAAAGCTGCTTTCAACATCATTTTAAAAGACCCTAACGTTAAAGCAATCCTCATTAACATTTTTGGTGGTATTGTACGTTGCGACCGTGTTGCTCAGGGTGTTATCGATGCTTATAAAGAAATCGGAAACATTCCTGTGCCAATTATCTGCCGTTTACAGGGTACAAATGCCGAAGAAGCTAAAAAGTTAATCGACGAGTCTGGCTTACAGGTTTACTCTGCAATCGCTTTAAAAGAAGCCGCAGATTTAGTAACCAAAGTATTGGCTGAACAAGAAGCATAGTAAGCTTAAAGCAATAGCACATTTAAAACCTTTCAGTGAAAACTGGGAGGTTTTTTTATTCCCTTCTTTCCTAAATACAAGAAAAGTCGTCATCCCGACTGAAGTGCAGCGAAACGAAGAGATCTATCTCGACAGTTTTTTTGAAAATGAAAGGTCCTGTTTTTATGGCAGCCTCCTGTCCTGCTATTCCTTCAAGTCCTCACTCATACTTCGCTCCGGGCTTTACGTTCTATCAGGTTTATTTAACAAAGGCTTGTGGGTCTTTGGCCAATCAAAGCTTCCAGATTCTAAAACCAGCGGGGGTTATTCAGCACAGAATTTCAGAAAACCTGTTAGGCTTAAAATCTAACAACAATTGACTTAGGTGTGCCAGGTGGCTAAGGTGGTCATTTTTTTTTTAGAAACATAAGATCCGGTGCTTCTTTTTAAACAACTACTGTCACGCTGAGGCAAGACAACGAAATTTATGGTTGTTATAGAAAAATCGTCATCTCTGACTAAAGTGCAGCGAAACGGAAATATCTATCTACACAGTTTTTTTTTGAAAATAAAAGGTCCTGTTTTTATGGCTGCCTCCTGTCCTGCTATCCCTTCAAGTCCTCGCTCATGCTTCGCTCCGGGCTTTACGTTCTATCAGGTTTATTTCACAAGGGGTTGTGGTTCTTGATACCAGTAGAAACCTATCAGGTTCTAAAACCAGCGGGGTTTATTCAGCTTAGGGCTCAGAAAATCTGTTCGGCTTAAAACCTAACAACAATTAACTTAGGTGTGCCGGGTGTCTTAGGTGGTCAATATTTTTTTAGAAATATAAGATCCGGTGCTTTTCTTTAAACAACTACTGTCATGCTGAGGCAAGACAACGAAATTTATGGTTGCTAAAGAAAAATCGTCATCTCGACTGAAGTGCAGCGAAACGGAGATATCTATCTCGACAGTTTTTTTGAAAATGAAAGACCCCGTTTTTATGGCAGCCTCTTGTCCTGCTATTCCTTCAAGTCCTCGCTCATACTTCGCTCCGGGCTTTACGTTCTATCAGGTTTATTTAACAAGGGGTTGTGGTTCTTGATACCAGTAGAAACCTATCAGGTTTTAAAAACCTGATAGGTTTATTCAGCGCGGAATTCCAGGATATCTCCTGGCTGGCAATCTAAAACTGCACAAATTGCCTCTAAAGTCTCAAAACGGATGGCTTTTGCTTTACCTGTTTTTAAAATCGATAAATTAGACATCGTAATCCCTACCCGCTCACTTAATTCGGTTAGTGACATTTTACGGCGGGCAAGCATTACGTCTAAATTTACGATTATTGGCATATTGAGTGGGTAAAATTAAGAATGTTTACGTTAACCTAAATGGTTAAGTCGTTTTCCTGCTTAAGTTTCCGCGAATACGAGAGCAGTTCATAAATTACACTGAGAATGGCAATGAGCGAGATAACGCCTAAATTGATATTTCCGCCCGATATTGGCTGATATTTAAATGCTTTATTAGTCAAATCCTCAACATAACCCTTAACCAGAAAAAAGCACAAAAATTTTAAGGTGAAAAATAAAATCGCACCTGCTCCTACGAACTGCCATAATCTATTTTCGGTTAGGTTTTCAAGCTGTTTTGGCTTGGTGTAAGCTATAAACATAATTATGCCTCCAGTAATGAGGTAAAAAGCAGCATAGGCCCCAACGCTATCGATTCCCTTATCTGATAAAATAATAGCCTGTTTTAAAGTCGGTTTAAATGAATAGGCACCCAAATGGCTATTGGTAAATTTAGCTTTCCCAATGATTTTTACTTGTTCTACAGCGTTATTTTCAATTAAGTTAATAGAAAGTTGCCCGGCATTATAATTACTTACGGCATCAATTATATGATCGCCCAAAGATACCAGTGCAATAAAAATCAGGCTCACGCCTGCGTACCTAAAAATTTTTAAAAGCTTATTCATAAATGCGTTAAATAATTAATTGATTAGAATAAATATTAAATGTATCTTCTTACTGACAGAAAATCCTGTTGCCTCCGGTAATTAAAAAATACAGATTTGTATTTCTGAATATAAAAGCCTGGAAACGGAAAAACGTCATATTTATTCAATTATTTATGCTACAAGTATAAATTAAAAATTATTATAAATCAAAATATATTTATTGTTTTACAATAAAAAATAAGTAATAATCAATAATTAGGCTTAAGAGCTGACAAATAGCGCCAGGATTTTATTTGGAATGATTTTTGCTAGAACTAAAAGTATAAAAAACATGTGCAAACAGTAACATTTTCAGCATTTTATCCTTTCGGATTGCCATACAATTTCGTAACTTTGCACACTTCAATATTTAAAGAGCACAAAACGTATAAATGAGACAACTCAAGATAACGCAATCCATTACCAACCGTGAAAGTCAGTCATTAGATAAATACCTACACGAAATTGGCAAAGTAGATTTAATAACGGCAGAAGAGGAAGTAATTTTAGCAAGGAAGATTCGTGAAGGTGATCAGGCTGCATTAGAGCGCTTAACTAAAACGAACTTGCGTTTCGTTGTATCTGTTGCAAAACAATATCAAAACCAGGGTTTAACTTTAGGAGATTTAATTAACGAAGGTAACCTGGGTTTAATTAAAGCGGCAAAACGTTTTGATGAGACCAAAGGTTTCAAATTTATTTCATATGCCGTTTGGTGGATCCGTCAGTCGATTTTGCAGGCCATTGCCGAGCAAAGCCGTATTGTACGTTTACCTTTAAACCAGGTAGGTTCATTAAGCAAAATCAGTAAGGCTTTTTCTAAATTAGAACAGGAATACGAGCGTGAGCCTTCTCCGGAAGAACTGGCTGATATTTTAGAAACTACAGTTGATAAAATTTCAGACACACTTAGTAATTCAGGTCGCCATGTATCAATGGATGCTCCTTTCGTTCAGGGTGAAGAAAATACATTGTTAGATGTACTTGAAAATCACGAGCCAAATACCGATAGCTCATTGATCAACGAATCGCTATCAGAAGAAATTAAACGTTCTTTATCTACCTTAACCGAGAGAGAAAGAGAAATTATTGTTTTATTCTTCGGCTTAGGCTCAAATCATCCTCTTTCTTTAGAAGAAATTGGTGAGAAATTTAACTTAACACGCGAGCGTGTACGCCAGATTAAAGATAAAGCGTTGCAACGCTTACGTCATACTTCAAGAAGCAAAATCTTAAAATCTTATCTGGGATAAGAGATTGGATTTATTAAAACAAAAAAAGACCGGCTAATAACCGGTCTTTTTTTGTTTACTCAACTAAGTTTATCGTTTTGATTTTATATCTTTAAATCATGTCGGTTAACTTACTCAAAAAATCCGTAGCCATATATAAACCCATTTTTATCTGGAATATAGGAGTTAGTTTACTCGCCTCTGTATTTTTTATTTTAAACGGTTTTAATACACCTGGAATTTACACCTTTGCCCTATCTGCCAAACTTATCGGCTGGCTATTTTCTATTGCCATATACTTCATGTTTTACCAGGCAACAGCCTACTTTTTCAAAAACCAGGGCATAGGCTTTAAAAAGATCATAACGAACCTGATTTTGTATGACTTTACCTTTTTTATTGCAATCTTAATCATATCATCAATATGCAGGAACTTTTTGTCGACAGTATTAAACGATCTTTTGCAAACAAAGAAGTATTAAACAGCGTTTATTTAAATTGTGTAATTGGCGAAGTGGTAGGCTTACTAGGCAGAAACGGATCCGGCAAATCTACTTTATTAAAAATCATTTTCGGAAGTGTTAAAGCCGATTTCAAATTCCTTAAGATAGATAATAAAATATATGATAAAGGTTGTTTATCAAAAAAACTTTGTTACTTACCTCAGGACAACTTTATCCCGGGCAGATTAACGGTTGCCACTGCAATTGAAACTTTCTGTAAAACATATAAGGAGAAACTGCTTAAAATCCCTTTCGTTGCCGATCATCTACAAAAGCGATTCAGGGATTTCTCGGGCGGTGAGCGCAGACTACTGGAAGCTTTGATCATCATCCATAGCGATGCCGATTTTATTCTGCTTGATGAGCCGTTTTCGCAATTGGCACCATTACTTGCCGACGAATTAAAATGTCAGATCAATAGTCAAAAGCCATTTAAAGGTTTTGTGATAACCGATCATGATTACAAAACAATACTTGATATTTCCGATAGAATTGTGCTCCTGCACAATGGCTGCAATTACCCGATAAATAACACCGAAGATTTAATGCTCCATGGATATTTGCCAAACTTTAAGGCATAAAAAAGACCGGTAAACCGGTCAATAGATTTGCTATTTTTAGGAGACAGATGTGATTATGTGGAAAAATATAGTTAAGCCATTTAGTTCAGCGTCTATCTTTCAAAAATGCCAATTAAAAGATCCTGAAACAAGTTCAGGATGACGACTGCTTTTTATTTAACGCATCATGCAGAATTTAGTTCAGCATCTATCTTTCAATACTCAAATTAAAAGATTCTGAAACAAGTTACCATTGACAGCCCCGATAGAAGAATCGTCTTTTCGACTGGGCCAACCGGTTTTGCGGTAACGAAATGGAGAAATCTATAGAGACAGATTTAGCTTCGCTGAGCACTCCGTGGTTCTCGACTACGTTGCACTCCGCTCGAAATGACGATCCGAAGAAGGCTGCCACCCATATTGATTTATATACAATAAATTATCTCTCAGGGTGACAATTCCTATCTTAAAACAACAAGTGTTTAACCGTTAAACCATTATTGATTAATTGTTTTAACGAATCAATACCTATACGCAAATGTGTTTCCACATATTTTTCGGTTACACTGCTGTCGCTTTCTGCGGTTTTAACACCTTCAGGAATCATCGGCTGATCTGAAACCAGAAGCAATGCCCCTGCCGGGATTTTATTGGCAAAAGCGGTAGTAAAAATGGTAGCTGTTTCCATATCTACTGCCATTGCACGTAATGTTTTCAAATATTTTTTAAATTCTTTATCGTGCTCCCAAACCCTGCGGTTGGTGGTGTAACAGGTACCAGTCCAGTAATCTCTTCCATGATCGCGAATGGTGGTCGAAATTGCCTTTTGCAGGGCGAAGGCCGGCAATGCTGGCACTTCTGCCGGCAGATAATCGTTCGAAGTACCTTCTCCCCTAATGGCTGCAATCGGGAGAATTAAATCGCCCAATTGATTTTTCTTTTTTAAACCGCCACATTTACCTAAAAAAAGTACTGCCTTAGGCTTAATAGCTGTTAATAAATCCATCATGGTTGCTGCCAGCGGACTTCCCATACCAAAATTGATAATCGTAATACCGTTCGCGGTAACACTCTGCATAGGCTTATCAAGCCCCATAATCGGCGCGTTATCATTCCACTCCGAAAACATAGAAACATACTTACTGAAATTGGTCAGCAGGATATAATCTCCAAACTGATCCAATGGCCGGCCGGTATAGCGTGGCAACCAGTTTTTTACAATTTCATCTTTAGATTTTAAGCCCGGCTTAACAGGGCTTTCTACTTCTTTTACTTTTTTTGATTGCTCTACAACGGCTTCATCTTTTTTTATATCTTTTTCTTCATTCATATTCTTGTAGCTTTAAACATAGCGCTAAGCGCATGGCGTTAACAAACACTATATTACAAAAAATCCCTCCCGATTACGGGAAGGATTTGATTTTTTTTAAGCGGCCTTCAATTTTTTAAAGTCGGCCTTTTCAAATTTCTCTATTGCGTAATCGAGATTGATATGCAATTCTTTGACATCCGTCTGCGTTGGCGTATCGAACATCGCATCCAGCATAATGGCCTCACAGATCGATCTTAAACCACGGGCGCCCAATTTATATTCCATTGCTTTATCAACAATGAAGTCTAAAACATCCTCATCAAAAACAAGTTTCACATCTTCGTAAGCAAAAAGCTTGATGTATTGTTTGATTAACGAATTTTTAGGTGCGGTTAAAATGTTTCTTAAAGATGTTTTATCTAATGGGTTTAAATGGGAAAGAACAGGTATACGGCCAATTAATTCGGGAATTAAACCAAAAGATTTCAGGTCCTGAGGGGTGATATACTTATAAAGGTTTTTAAGATCCAATACGGCCTCATCTTTCTTTACTTTATAACCTACAGCCTGTGTCCTCAAACGGTTGGCAATTTTCCGCTCGATACCATCAAAAGCACCACCGCAAATAAACAGGATGTTGTTGGTATTTACCGGGATCATTTTCTGATCTGGGTGCTTACGTCCGCCCTGAGGTGGAACGTTTACTACCGTGCCTTCCAAAATCTTCAATAGCGCCTGCTGCACCCCCTCACCTGATACATCACGGGTAATGGATGGATTATCGCTTTTGCGCGCTACTTTATCAACCTCATCAATATATACGATACCACGTTCTGCAGCAGTTACATCATAATCTGCAGCCTGCAACAAACGGGTTAAAATACTTTCCACATCCTCTCCTACATAACCTGCCTCTGTTAAAACAGTGGCATCGCAGATACAGAAAGGCACATGCAGGATTTTTGCAATGGTTTTGGCCAGGAGTGTTTTACCTGTACCGGTTTCGCCCACCAGCATGATATTGGATTTTTCAATCTCTATCTCGTCTTTATCAACTTTTTGATTTAAACGTTTGTAATGGTTGTAAACAGCTACAGAAAGCACCTTTTTGGCATCATCCTGACCGATTACATACTGATCAAGGTGTTGTTTAATTTCAAGAGGCTTTAATAAATTTATCGCCTCCTGAATATTTTTTGTCCCTTTGGTTCCCAATTCCTGTGCAAGCAACTGATTGGCCTGGGTAACACATTTATCGCAGATAAATGCATCCATG
Organism: Sphingobacteriaceae bacterium; assembly: GCA_017745075.1. Taxonomy (GTDB): domain Bacteria; phylum Bacteroidota; class Bacteroidia; order Sphingobacteriales; family Sphingobacteriaceae; genus Pedobacter. The sequence continues at coordinate 432,848 of JAGIAD010000028.1, forward strand.
CCTTCAATAAGCATTAAAGTTTCATGCTTGCCAGAATGGCAGAATGAGCAACGGGATTCTTTATTTTGTTTCGCCATTTTTATTTGCGTTTCTCGATAATACTTCATCAACCATACCAAAACCTTTTGCCTCTTCGGCTGTCATCCAGTAATCGCGGTCTGAAGCTTTCTCTACCCAATCATAAGTCTGACCAGAGTGCTCTGAAATAATATCGTATAATTCTTTTTTCAATTTCAACATTTCTCTCAGGTTGATCTCCATATCAGATGCAACACCTTGTGCACCTCCTGATGGCTGGTGAATCATTACCCTTGAGTGAGGTAAGGCAGCACGTTTTCCTTTTGCACCTGCCACTAATAAAACAGCACCCATTGATGCGGCCATACCGGTACAGATAGTGGCTACGTCAGGCTGGATGTATTGCATGGTATCGTAAATACCTAAACCAGCGTAAACAGAACCACCTGGTGAGTTAATATAAATCTGAATGTCTCTATCGGCATCTGCTGATTGTAAAAACAACAGCTGTGCCTGAATAATGTTTGCATTCTGATCATAAATGGCATCACCCAAAAAGATAATACGATCCATCATTAACCTTGAAAAAACATCCATTTGAGCTACATTCAACTGGCGTTCTTCAATAATATATGGTGTCATGCTCTTAGGGTTTAAATTAGCCTGAGCAATAAATTTATCTACGTGTAAACCGCCAATCCCCTGATGTTTAACGGCAAATTTTCTGAATTCTTGTGAATCTATGTTCATGAGTTATAGAGTTTTTAGCAGAGGGCATAGAGTTTTGAGTTCCTGTTCCCCATAGTTTCGTGAATAATAAAAAACCAAAATATAAAAATATTTTAATTATGATGGTCTAAACAAAGAGTATACCACATCAAAATCTATGACAATATAGCACTCTGCTACTTCAAGCTTTTAGAAAAGCTTGAAATCATCCTTGCTAAAATATCTAAATCTTCCAATAAATCTGCCAAATCCTTGTCAGAAACTAGTAATCTTAAATTTAACACCAAAAGAATATTGGCATTTTCGAAAATTGACCGATGTGCATAGTTTAAAAAACGTTTGAAATCGGCAGCAGAATTGGACCCGGAACCTTCTGCAATATTATTGGATACGCTAAGAGCAGCTCCTCGAAGCTGCTCTGCGAATCTAAACTTTTTTATTTCTTCTAATTTTTCAGAAATATCAATTAATTTATTACCTACTATCATGGCTCTCTGCCAAATTAGCAAGTCTTGAAATCTAAATTTTGCCATATAGCAAAATAAGATTTTATATTACGGTATCAAAAGCTCTTGGCGCTGCGCCCTATGCTTTTTTCTCAACAAGCGCTACAAACTTATCGTAATCAATATCTTTTTGTTCTAAAGTAACGATAGATTTGATCTGCTCGAAAGTTTTTAATGCTTTTACTTCTTCGAAAACGCGGTTTGCATTTTCTTTATCCTGTAAAAACTGAACAGCATATTGTGCCAATTGATCTTCAGGAAGCGGGCTTGGGCTGTACATCCTGAATTGTGCATCTAATTTAACTTTAGCAGCCTGAACTACATCTTCGTATTTGATTTCGATGCTATTATCTTTAATGATTTTGTTTTCAATTAAAGTCCATTTCAGGTTTTTAGCAAAATCATCATAACCTTCTGCCAATTCTTCGTCGGTTAATTTTTCGTTGGTTGCTTTTAACCAACGGCGTAAAAACTCATCTGGCAACTCGAAGTTGTGTTTAGTTAATAATGCCTCATAAATATCATTCGATAATTTACGCTCAGCATCCTGTTTAAACATACTTTCTACTTCTTCAGTAATTTTTGCCCTGAAACCTGCTTCGTCTGTAACCACACCTTCACCAAACAATTTATCGAAAAACTCCTGGTTTAAGTCTGATTCTTCCAAACGGTTTACATTTTTAACATGAAGTTTAAAATCTGCTTTCAATTCAGCAGCCTGCTCTTCAGAAATATTTAAGGCTTTCGCAATTACTGCAGCATCTTCAAATGCTTTCTGGATATCGATGGTCACTTCATCTTCTTTCTTTAAACCGATCAACGATTTAAGAATTTTTTTATCTTTTACCTGATCCAAACGGATGGTTGCAGTACTGGTAATACCTCCTTCAACAGCGGCACCGTCTGCTACCTGTGTAAGATCTGCATAAAGTACATCTCCGTCAGCAGAAACTTCAGGGTTTGTCATTTTACCGTAGCTGCGACGGATGTTTTTGATCCGGCTTTCTAAAGTTTCCTGATCAGCTTTAACCACATACTCGGTAAATTTATCTTTCGATGAAACGTTTACTTCAAAAGCTGGCGCTAAACCCAGTTCGTAATCAAATTCGAAATCATCGGTATTATCCCATTTAAATTCGCGCTCATCGTCAATTTTAGGAAGTGGCTGACCTAAAATTTCCAATTTTTGTTCTGTGATATAGTTAGAAAGGGTATCGTTCAATAAATTGTTAACCTCTTCTACCAATATACTTTTGCCATACATTTTTTTAATGTGGGCAGGAGGAACCATTCCTTTACGGAAACCAGGTAATTGTGCTTTTTTAGCTTGATCTTTAATGGCTTTCTCTACTTTTCCAGTATAATCAGCAGGTGCGATCTTGATTTTTACTACAGCATTTAAGTTGCCGGTTTTTTCCTGTGTAATATTCATTTTTGTGAGATATGAGTATTGAGATGTGCAATTAAATTTGAGCATTGAGATATGAGACAAATGGCAAATATCGCTTCAATTAAAACAGCACATCAATTTTTATTAATCAATGTTTTTAAAAACAAAACCGTTCCGATGTTTAAATCGGAACGGCCTTTATCTTGTTGTGCGGAAGAAGGGACTCGAACCCCCACGCCGTGAAGCGCCAGATCCTAAGTCTGGTGCGGCTACCAATTACGCCACTTCCGCAGTTAGGATGTTGTAAGGACTGCAAAGATAGAAACAAGATTTAATAATCAAAAGGCATCGGCTATATTTTATCGATTATTCTTACAAAAAAATGCTAACTCACTAATTTTTAAGGAGAAAATTTTACCTGGCTGACCGGAAAATCAATTAATACAGGTGTTGGGTTTGAAAACTCAATGCTATTAAATAATCAATAGGAACGCTACGCCTAACTCTACAGACAGGATCAGGAACTAATCATAAGAGCAATAGGCTGATTCCATAAAAAAACCGTTCTGATTTATAATCAGAACGGTTTATCGTATTGTGCGGAAGAAGGGACTCGAACCCCCACGCCGTGAGGCGCCAGATCCTAAGTCTGGTGCGGCTACCAATTACGCCACTTCCGCAGATAGGATGTTTTAAGGACTGCAAAGATAGAAACTAAATTGAATAATCAAATCTTTGGAATATTTTATGAAGAAATAAATTTAGTTCATCATACTTTGTGACCCACAAACCATGAAATTTTTAAAATTTAACTGATGTAACATCAATCAACTCAGGTCCGCCTTCTAATGGATAGCCATCAACTTTTTTCCCTTTTATCGTAACCTTCTTATCTAAATACGTATCAAGGTTTATGCTTGCACTTTTTAAGGCATAGGTTTTATTATCGGCTTTTAATAAATGTGTACCGTATTGAAACGTAGTCATGCCTAATTTTTCAATTGTTCCACTTGCAGTAACCATACTGGAGTTTCCTCCGTTTTTCATTGAACTGCAACTGGAAATTACAGCTACAAACAAAGATAGTATTAATGTTTTTCTCATCGGATGATGTTTTTATTGTAATGGTATGATAACGGGGTGATTTAACGGTATACAAATTATAAAAATTTGTCTTTAAAAGCTAATCATTTGCTTCTGAAACTCAAAAAAGTATTGAACAGCTTTAACCAACCTGCTGCCGTACCAACTAAACATTTCGCCATCAACCAGTATTACTTTAGCATTGGGCACCGCAGCTTGTATTTCTGTTATATGTTTTTCGGCAAAAGGGTAAGGTTCTGACGATAGCAGAATGAATTCACAGTTTGCATTTCGCAGTTCTTCCAGTGTTATTTCGGGATAGCGTTGAGTTTCTATAACATTCCTCATACCGTTTAGGAGCAGGATATCATCGATAAACGTATTTTTCCCCGCCACCATATAAGGTTTACGCCAGATCAGATAAGCTACTTTTTTATCTATACGGTTCTGGAGTGCAAGTGTTTTCAGGTCGTTAAAACCCGCCGAAATAAGGTGGTTAAGGTAACCTGCTTCGGGTTCGCGATCTACGAGCGCTCCAATCTCCGTGATGGTTTTCATCGCATCATCAAGGGTAAAAATATCACTCATCCAAACAGGGAAATACCCGGCAAGCTCCTCAATATCGCGCTGGCTATTTTCTTCTTTGTTGCCAATAATGAGATCAGGTTTTAAATCTTTAATCAGGTCGATATTGAGCTTTTTCGTTCCCCCTACTTTGGTACGTGTTGCAAACTTTTCGATCGGATGAATGCAGAATTTGGTCAACCCGATAATTTCCTGATCGAGGCCTAAATCGAATAAAAGTTCCGTTTGTGAGGGTACAACAGAGATAATCCGTTTTGGCGGGAAATTGATGGTAATTTCTCTTCCGAGCTGATCCGTAAAGTTTTTTTGCACTGATTTTAATTTGTGAAGCACGAATTTAATGAAAACATGTGGTCAAATGCTTTTTCATCCGTTATTTTCTATACCACTGATGATCCCAAGCTGGAAAGCATGAATGGCTAGACCAATTGAATTTTTAACCTGCATTTTTTCCAATAATTTGGCCCGGTAACCTTCTACGGTCCGTACACTAAGATAAAGCTGGTCGGCAATTTTTTTATTGGTAAATTCCTTGCAGATCAGCTTAATGATTTCAATTTCACGTTCAGAAAAATTAGAATCGATTGGCCTGGTTTCTTTTTTGGCCCTGCTTTTGGCAATTACGGTAGCCAATTTGGCAGAGGTAGTTTTGCAATAAAAATTATTGCCTATTGCCACTGCAGTAATGGCATCATAAATATCATTCTTATCGGCATTTTTAAGCAAGTACCCTTTTGCCCCTGCTTCTAACATTTCTACAATCAGATCCTCTTCATCGAACATAGAAAGTGCAATAATACCCAGGTCTGGATTATGTTTAACCATTTGCTTGGTGGCCTCAATGCCATCCATAACCGGCATTTTAATATCGGTTATGACGACATGGGGCTTTAAATTCATGGCCAGTTTTACCAATTGCTCGCCATTACCGGCAGCGCCTACCAGTTCTATATTATCTTTATTGCCCAGCACCATGGCCAGTCCTTCCCTGAAAACCACATGATCATCGGCAATAATAATTCTGATTTTTTCTTCGTTCATCATTTTTTATCTCCTTTAACCGGAATTTCAAAAGTGTAGGTTACCCCTTTACCGTTATTTAATAAAGGCATCCTTACTGTGCCCTTCATTACCTCAATGCGACTCTGCAGGTTAAGCAGGCCAAGTCCGGAATTCTGCTTTACAACTTCCTGAGAATCAAAACCAATCCCATTGTCGGTTGTCTGCAACCGCAATACGCCATCATTTTCTTCCAAAACAATCATTAATAGATTTGCTTTTGCATGCTTAATGGTATTATGCAAAATTTCCTGTACAATGCGGTATACATTAAGTTCTATATCGGCTGTTAAACGTTTATTCAGGTGATGTTTAAATACAATTTTAAGCGCTCCGTTCTGCTGTATACGGTTAATAAAATCCTGAATGGCCCATACCAATCCTTTTCTCTCAAGCATATAAGGCATTAAATCTGTTGAGATTTCGCGCATCCGCTGAATAATGGTATCGATATGCTTTCCTGATGAGCGGATCAGATGTTGCATTTCATCGGTACCTCCATCCAGATGGGCGATCTGGAATTTTACGGTCGAAAGCAATGGCCCTATTTCGTCGTGCAGATCAGACGCAATCCTCCGTCTTTCGTTTTCCAATGTTTTGATTTCTGCCAATATCCTGTCTTTTGATAAGCGCCTGCTTTTCCGGTGCTGCATAATCATGGATACAATAAAATAAAGCATAATGAACCCAATAATTGCAGCAGCAATTAATACGGCATTATAAAATTCTTTTTCTTCGGTATCCATAACACGGCTAGGGCAAAAACCAGGTTGGCAAAAACATTGATAATCCGCTTAATATCAAACACATTTTCCTTAAAGATAATACTAGAACTCGAATTAAAATAAATGATTTCGATAAAAATATTAAAGGTAAAAAATACAATCAGGGCTACGCAGATCAAAAATCTCGAATCTTTTAAGATATTCCCGTCAACCAGGGTGATCAGTTTGTTTAAGCTGGTGATAGAAAGCATGACTAATATAAATGAATACACTATACGGAAAAAGCCACTATTATCTGATAGCTGGTGCAGGATAAAGTAGTCTACCCCCCATGTGGCGATAATGATGAAGGCTAAAATATTTAATATTCGTGATTTTTTACTAAAAATAAGCCAGTTGCCAAATTGCCATAGCAGCAACAGTGAAGATAAAAGCAGGTAAATATTGATTATAAAGCAGGGATTAATATGCTTCACAATCAAAACAAATACGGTAATCTCGGTAAGGCAATCTAAAAAACAATAGAAAAGGAAAGGCCTGAAGGTGGTGCCAATACTGCTCCACCTGAACAGGCCAATTACACAGGCCAGTAAAATAGACTGGGATAATATAAAATTCTGGACTTGCTGCATCTAATCTGTATTATATATATTCGGCTGGCCAGGGTGGTACACGCTGAGAATCGTCTAAGCTATAGGTATCCAGGTTATCATCACTGTCCTGACTGGTATTGGCAGATAATGCCATTAATTTGGGCAGCTTTTTGCCAGGTCTGGAAACCGGACCAATAATATCGTTTCCGAAACCGTCAACGGCCCTCAGCACCAGCACAACCTGCGAATGATCGTTTAGTCCGAAGTGTACCCTAAGTCCTTCGCAACCTCTTCTGCTTAGCAACTTTGAAACGCTTCTGAGATTAAAGGTTTCGGAAAGCGGCAAAATAGCTATCCGCCTGTCTTCTTCCTGCAATTCTTTAGGGATAAGTGAACTGCGGTTTCTATGGAAGCTTTCGATGTACCTGTTTGCCGTTTCGAGCGGTATAAAATGTGTCCGGGTCCTGAGGTCTTCGGCCACAAATTCTTTTGCGTAACGCTTTTTTTCCATTTTTTAGTTTGATTTAAAGTTCAGATTTACCCACTAAGTTAATGGGCCATACAAGTTGAGACAATAGGTATAAATACTGTTTATTATGGGTAATTACACCTCGCATTTAAAGTAATAACACACTGAATAATCTCTACAGGGCCATTATAATTTTGATTTCAATTCTAGAAAATTTATTCACCAATTAATTCTTAACAAAATGAAAAAATTAATTCAGTTCAGTTTATGGTGCGGCCTTATTGTTGGCGCCCATGCTACGAAGGCACAGGTTAGCATTAAAGAAAACGGGATCTCCATTGCCCCCGGCACAAAAATATCCGACCGGGATAAGGAGGCTGTAAACAACATTTTAAAACAGTATGATGCATCCCTTTACCAGTTCAGAAGCTATGATGCAAGCGGAAAAATGACAAGTAAAAAAGGTAACCTGACCAGGATTCAAATTACGGATAAAATATCATCCGATCTGGTTAACGGAAAAGCGAACATGGTTGCTGCTGATATGACGGTACAGGCCATACTCGACAACGCTACTGATCCTACGAGAGATATCAAGGTAATCAATTCGATGCCGGCTACGGAAAAAACCAAACAACGCTTAATTTCTCAATTAAAAGCGGTGCTTTCCAAATACCAGTAATGGCAATTAAGCCATATATAGTAAGCAGCATCTGTACCAGACACAACAGGTATAAATACGGTTAAGAAAAGTAGTTCCACGCATTTAATTGCGTAATAATACACTAAAAACCGGAGCATTTACCACCCTAACTTTGGTTTCAGATTCTAGAACAATCTAATAAACAATTTAATTTTTCACCTAAAACTTAATCAAAATGAAAACTTCTTTAAAAATTATCGCATTATTCGCATTCATCTTTTGCGCACAGCTTTCAAAAGCTCAGGTAACCATCGAAAAAAATGGAATTTCTATTGCTCCGGGCACAAAAATCTCTGCTGAGGACAAAACAGCCATGAACAATATTTTAAAACAGTACGATTCATCATTGTACAACGTAAAAAGTTATGGTTCTCGTGGAAAGGTTCTTGCTTCTACTGGTAAGTTAACCAACATCCAAACGTCGGGCAAATTAACCTCTGCAGTTATTTCGGGCAGGGCCGGCAAAGCCAGTATGGTAGCAGCCGATTGTACTTTACAGATCACTGTTTGTAACGGCAGTAACGGTACTTCAGCACAAAACGGTTCCAATGCCACCAAAGTGACCCAAGGGAGTAATGTACTTCAGCAAAGGTTAATTGCACAATTAACAACCGTACTTTCAAAGTACCAATAAGTTATACGGTTTCTGGCTTATTTGATTCTAGATAATAATAAGCCAGAAACTTTTTCATTTTTCAGCTTTTAATCAAAAAAACCGTTATGAAAACTCCTGTAAAAATTATTCTGGGCGCCGGGATGCTGATCCATTACCTGCTCCTTTCTTTTGTCAATATAGACACCACGCTCGATTGCATTGTGAACAACAAGGGCATTTTACTTGTTGAAATGGAACAATCGACATATCAGCCAATTAAAAAGAAACTGGATTTGGTACTGGGAAAAACGGATTACAAATTTAACGATTACCTCAATTACTATCTGGCATATACCGGCACAGAAACAGGTTACGGTTTTTTTGCACCAAATGTGCCCACAAGCTATAAACTTGTTTTCGAATACACACTCAAGAACAAGCAGAAAATAACCATGATACCGCAAATAAACAGCCATGAACTTGGGCTCAGGCTTTGTAATTATTACGAAACCATTGGCAAAACCGATATGGAAATCCTGAGGAACTCGCTCATCAGGTTTATGATGCAGGAGCAGATGAAAGGCCTGGAAAATGTAGTTTCTGCCAAAGCTATTTTTGGCCTCGTACTCACCCCTTCCTTACGCCGTTACGCCGAATCAAAAAATAATGTTTATCAATTTATGTACGCATATGAATATCATATCCAAAATAAATAAGATTTCAGATCATTTCTTATTTAAACCTTTACAAACCAATGTTTTTGCTTTCTTCAGGATAGCCGTAAGCATACATTGTATTGTTTTTGTATTGAGTATTTATGCTGAAATGCATAAGTTTTTCGGGTTATCTGGTTTTTCAAACCGTGAGGTTACCGAAACTTTTATCCGGTTGAAATTTATTCCGCGGCTAAGCTGGTTCAATGATGTTTTGGGCGGTTTGTTTAGTTCTGACACCCAAATGCTTCATTTCATTTTATTGATCCACCTGATCTTTATCATCATGATGCTGTTTGGCCTCTTTACCCGCTTTTCTGCCATTATCACTTTATTTATCCATCTGTGTATCATACAATCCAACACCTTCTTTTTATATGGAATGGATTATTTCACCACCATTTCCCTGTTCTTCTGCACCTTTATGCCGGTTACCGATTTTTCTTTGGACGAATTTCTGCTAAAGCGTAAAACAGCCTCTCCGGAATTCAGGAGATTCTGCATACGTTTTATCCAGATCCAGATGTGCTTTATTTATTTTTTCGGCGGCTTTCATAAAGCCATCGGCATAAACTGGTGGAACGGCGAAAGCATGTGGAAAGCATTAACGCGTCCGCCATTTAACAATTTTGATTTTTCTTTTATGGCAAAGTACCCAATAGTATTTATGCTGATGGGCTGGGCTACCGTATTGCACGAAATCCTTTACCCTTTTATGGCCTTTACCAGATTTTTCAGAAAATATTGGGTGCTGGCCATTATAACCATGCATCTTTTTATTGGTATTTTTATGGGGCTTTATCTGTTTGCCTCGATCATGATTATTTTAAATATTACTGCATTTTTAAGTAAAGAGTTCGATGCGGTTTTGAACAACTTACAGTTATTCGCGGCAAGAGCCTCCAATAAAATGAAGCAGCTGCATTATCCTGACCTTAAGTTCCCATCGCGGGTATTTAAGCATATCAAAAATTGATTAATAAGGTTTACCAGGGAAGTAGTTGTCATATTATTTCCCTGATAAATCAATTTTATACGAATTTAACCAACCTGCACATCTTCTTTTACTACACCATCGGCAATGTGCAGGATCCTGTTGCCATACTGTGCATTTTTTTCGGAATGGGTAACCTGGATAATGGTAATGCCATCTTCCTGGTTCAGTTTTTTAAACAATTCCATAATTTCTTCGGCCTGTGCCGATTGCAGGTTCCCGGTTGGTTCATCAGCCAGGATAATAGATGGCTGTGCAGCCAGGGCCCTTGCAATACCTACCAATTGCTGTTGTCCGCCAGAGAGCTGGTTCGGAAACAGGTCTTTTTTAGCCACAATGTTAAAACGGTCTAACAAATCGGCAATTCTGCTCGCCCTTTCCGAACTCCCTACTTTTTTATAGAGTAAGGGGGCCTCGATATTTTCATAAACCGTCATCTCGTCTATCAAATGATAAGCCTGAAAAACAAAACCAATGTGATTGCGGTAAAGTTCAATCCGCTTGCGTTCATTTAACGAGGTTACATTTTCACCCAAAAAATCATAAGAACCATAGGTTGGTTCCTCGAGCATACCAATGATATTGAGCAGGGTCGATTTTCCGGCACCCGATGGTCCCATGATGGAAACAAACTCGCCCTGGTTTATCGTAGTGGTTACCAAGCGTAACACGTAATTTTTAACGCCTTTATTGGCGTAGTACTTTTCTATGTTGTTAAGTTGTATCATATTTTTAGCGTTGTGCGAAAAGTGTTTGGCGCTTAGCGAGGATTATCGCTTAACGCCAGGCGCCATCCGCAAGTTTATTCATATTTAAGTGCTTTTACCGGGTTTGCTAAAGCGGCCCTCCTGGCCTGGATACTTACAGTTAAAACAGCAATGATGATTGAAACCACAGTAGCCAGAAAGAATGGATATAACGGTAAATCTATGCGGTATGCAAAACCATTAAGCCATTTTTTCACCACAATATAGGCAACAGGCCAGCTGATGAGATTGGCAATGATTACCAGAACCAGGAACGTTTTATTTAAAAGACCCACAATCTGTATATTGGATGCTCCCAAAATTTTTCTCATGGCAATTTCTTTTGTACGGCGTTTTGCTACAAAAGTAGATAGTGCAAACAGACCGAGCAGTGAAAGTGAAACAGAAACAATGCTGAACAACACTATCATACTGATAAAACGTTTATTATTTTCGAGTACTTTACCAAAAGCACTATCCAGAGTGGTGTACTCCATCAGGAAATCGGGATAGATATGTTTCCATTCGGACTTTATTTTTTCGATAATGGCAGCGTTTTTATCGCTGTTCAGCCTTACAATCAGGTTATTGGTAGAAGATGTGCCACCTAAAGTGGTTACTTTATAAAGTGTTGGCAGTACCTCCTTGTCAAAACCTTCGTTATGATAGTCTTTAATTACACCAATAATCTGAAAATTAAGCATTTTATCCTCGTCAGCGATTTTATAACTTTTACCAACCGGATTTTTATCGATCAGCTTTGCTGCAGCTTCGTTAAGCACAACGGTATTAATAGTATCCTGCTTATATTCTCTTGAAAAAACACGTCCTTTTAAAAGTTTTACACCCAGGGCCGAAAGTGCATCCATGCTTATGGTTACCGTGTTCAATGAAATTTTATTGCCGTTATATTGGATCTCCTCCGGAACGTTAAAGGCATTTCCCATTACCTGGGTTGTGGTAGCCACATACTGCACCCCGGGAATACGCTTTATCTTATCGGCAAGATCCTGATCATAACCTGCTCTGATGTTGATGAGGTTGCTCCGTTCGAAACCTAAATCCTTATTACTAAGATAACTTGTTTGCAGGTGCATCACACATATGGCAATAATAAAGGTTACCGAAATGATAAACTGAAAAACCACGAGCACATTGCGTAAAATTATGCCCTTTAAACTGCCACTGTAATTGCCTTTTAATACAGAAGCAGGATCGTAATTGGATAAGATCCAGGCAGGATAAAAACCGGCCAGTAAAGTTACCAGTGTAAAAAGACCGAATAACTGTAAAAGCATATTGAAAAGATGTGGGTTATGCCAAAAACTAAGATCAACATGAAATTGAGTGTTGAACGAGGGCAATAATACCTCAATCAATATCACCGACAGGAACAGGGCAACTATACTCTGTAAGGCGCACTCCAACAAAAACTGAGCGATCAGTTGCTGTTTATAGGCACCCATCACCTTTTTAACCCCCACCTCTTTAGCACGTTGAATGGACTGGGCAGTTGCCATATTAACAAAGTTAATAATAGACACCAACAGGAGGAATACGCAGATCGCTATTACAGGCTTTAATTTTTCAAGCCAGCTTATCTCAAACGGACGGTTGCCATGAACTTCAGCTAATGGAATTGCTTTTAACTGAAGGTATTTACCATCGGCAAAATAACTTTTGTATTCAATTTTTTTAAGTGGCGCCGTTGACTTTTTATAATCAATATAAACCCTCTTAAGGGTCTGGTTTAAAAGTTCAGGATCGGTTCCTTCATTTACCCTTGCATAAACCTGGCAATAATTGTTATTGGTTGGATTAACCGGGTCCTTATCCCTGTTTCCTGTACGCATAATGGCGCTGAAACCTGCAGTTTCGGGCGTTTGAGGATCTTCTACCACTCCTGTCACCGTTAAATCCATACCTTTATCTCCTTGCCAGACAGCTACTTTGATCACTTTACCCAGAACATTACCTTGGCCAAATATTTTTTTGGCCAGACTCTGCTTCAATACAACTGATTTTGGTGCTTTTAACGCATTACCTTCACTGCCTTGCAAAAACCTGTACTTAAAAACATGGAAGAAACTGCTATCGGAATCTTTCATCCTGTTAACTGTAATGGGATCGGCATTGCCCACCCTAACAGAATAACCGGTTCTAAAATCCCAATCGGGATCTACTTTCGTAACAGCAATTACCTGTGGAACCTTCTGGCGGATGAGGTTCCCTACCCTGCTTTCGTTCGATTCCTGCAGATGCTCTTTATTATCTGGCGTGAAAAAACTATGGCGCTCCCTGATCTGATAAACATTTTTAAGTGCCGAATCCCAGGTATCGTAGCTTTCTTCGTGGTTAATATATAACAGCATTAACACAAAAGCAGTTAAGCCAATGGCCAAACCACCAATATTGATGGCCGCATAAATTTTGTTTTTAAACAGGTTGCGCAGTGCAATTTTTAAATTCAGTTTAAACATACGGGTTAAGGTTTAAGGTGTAGGGTTTAGGGCGTTGGCGCACTAACCTTACACCGTTATTCATATTTAAGTGCATCTATTGTATTGGCGTTTGCCGCTTTATAAGAACGGAAACTTACGGTAATGAGGGTAATCAGCATGGAAATAAACATGGCCAAAACAAATGGCCAAAGGCTTATATCAATGCGGTAGGCAAAGCCCGAAAGCCATCTCGAAACAAACAGGTAGGCCATTGGCCACGCCACCACATTTGCAATAAACACCATCAATAAAAACGAGCCATTCAGCATTTTAACCAGCTGTAAGGTAGATGCACCCAAAACTTTACGGATGGCTACTTCTCTGGTGCGTTGCATGGCTACGAAAGAAATCAGGCCGAATAAACCTATAAAGGAGATGAAAATGATTACGCACGCAAACACCTTAAACAATACTCCCATGATGTGTTCACTTTCGTAATAGCCTTTTATGCGGTCATCAACAAAGTCTGCATGATAAATATTGTTAGGAAAAGTACTGTTCCATAAAGTTTCTATCTGGTTCATGGAAGATAGAAGCTGTTTACCCTCGAGCTTTATTGCAGCCTGCCAATACTGATTTCTATCTGCAGAAATGGCAAGCCCAGATATTTTCTCTTTTAACGATTTATCGTTATAATCCTTTACCACCCCTACAACGGGAATATTAATACCCGTGGCATTGATCATTTTTCCAAGGGCATCTTCGGGTTTCGTGATGCCTACTTTTTTAAGAAAGGTTTCGTTAACCACATAACCATTCGCTGTATCGCTCTTCATAAAAACCTTCCCTGCAATAATCTTTAAATCGAAAAGTTTAAAATAATTTTCATCGGCCTTACAGGTCCTTACCTCGAAATCTTTATTTTTCGTTCCATTAAAAGTAAAATTGGTAGAGTTTATATCCTGGGATAGTGGTGGCGACTGGCAGTAGCTCAACAATTGTACACCAGGTATTTTTAAAACCCTTTCCTTAAAAATACTGCGCTTGTCTTTACTCATCTTATCTCCGGGCATCCCAACCATGACTACTGCGGCAGAATTAAACCCCAGTGGTTTCTGCTGCAGGTAATCCATTTGATTTACGATTACTATAGTGGCAATAATGAGTATAACGGTAATTGTAAACTGTACAACGACCAAAATTTTACGCAGATTTAAACCGTTGTTGTTCAGGGCGACTTTGTTTTTTATTGCTAAGGCCGGATTGAAGCCCGATATGATCATAGCAGGATAAAAGCCTGCCAGAAAGCCGACAAATACCACCAGTAAAAACATAAATAAAAAAATGACCGGATGCCCAAATAAACTGAAACTGATCTGATTTTTAAAGAGGTTCTGCATTGCAGGTATGGCCAGTTCGCTGATGATACAAGCAATTAATAGCGAAATTAATACCAATACAATGGTTTCTGTTAAAAACTGTATAATAAGCTGCTTACGCTTGCCCCCCATCACTTTACGTACACCTACTTCTTTTGACCGGTTAACGGCCTGAGCCGTATTTAAATTGATAAAGTTGATACAGGCAGTACAGATCAAAAATAATCCGATAATGGCAAGGCCGTAAATCTGGCCTTTGGCAATTGTTGAGTCAGCGAAATTATCGTAGCGTTCATCAAAATGGATTTCTTTCAAAGGCTGAAGCCTGTTTACCTGGTTTCCTTCAATCTTTTTATCTTTATAATATTTTTTATTGAATCTGGCCATTGCTCCGTCAAGGTCCGATTTGTTCAGCCCTTTTTTAAGCAAAACATAACTGCTTAAACTGGAATTAATACAATCCCAACAGTCACGGTTCCCATAATAATTAAATAAATTTTGGTAGGCAATCACTATTTTAATGGGAAAGCTGCTATTCTGCGGCATATCCTGAAACACTCCTGCAACACTTAAATGTGTTTTGGTACCTACCGTAATACTTTTTCCTATTGCATTCTGTATGCTACCAAAATATTTAATGGCCATCGCTTCTGAAAGCATAACGCTGTTTGGAGATTTTAATGCTTCAGATGCTTTGCCATATTTCCAATTGATATTGATTACCTCAAAAAAATCGGGTTCGGCAAAATACAGGTCTTCCTGGCTTTTTAAAATTTCCCTGCCTATATTATCCTTAACATGTACGATATCATCCAATTTGGCAATTGCACCTATCTTTTCTATACCTGCTATTTCATTTTTGGCTGCAGCGGTAAAAGGTATGGGAGCGCCTGCAGAGTAATCATCAAATGCTGTGTATTTCCAATCGGTAACGACACGATAAATCCGGTCGGCATTTTTATAACCCTCATCGAAACTAAGCTGAAAGCGGATAAAAATAAAAATGAGGATGCAACTGGCCATGCCGATTGATAAACCAAGAATATTGATCAGGGTATAACCCTTGTTTTTCCAAAGGTTTCGCCAGGCGATTTTTAAGTTTAATCTGAACATAAGGCTTAGGGTTTAGTGTAAAGCGTTTAGCGATGGGCGAAACAAACGCTGATCGCCAAACGCATAGCGCTTGTCTCATTCATATTTAAGTGCACCAACAGGATTTGCTTTAACAGCGCTGTTTGCCTGTAGGCTTACAGTAATAATGGTTAATAAAATGGTTAAACCAGCGCTCATTGCAAATGGCAAAAACGATAAATCTATACGATAAGCAAAGGTTTCGAGCCACTTTTTGGTTAAAACATACACCAATGGACATGAAATAATGTTGGCAGTTACCACCATAGCAAAGAACGTACTGTTAATCAGCCTGAAAATCTGCACGTTGCTTGCACCCAGAATCTTCCTTACGGCAATTTCCTTGATCTTGCTGTTCGTAATGTATTTTGCAAAAGCAAACAGACCGAGCAGTGCAATAAAAATGGTAAGCAGTGCCGCGGCAAAAAATACTGACTGTAACTGTTCCTGTTTTTTAAACAAGCGGCCATACATTTCGTCCAAAAACTGGTAACGGAAATTATCGCCATCCAATTTGTTAATTTCAGGCCACTGCGATTTAATCGTGCTTAATACTTCCGACATCTTACTTTCTTCTATCCTCAGCATAATTTCTGTTTTGGGGTTTCCACAGGGATCGTTTATCGAATAAATGGTAGGTTCAACAGGTTTTTCGAAACCGAGTGTTTTAAAATCTTTTATTATTCCTACAATTTTATACTCTTTATTCTGACAGCCCTTGATTGATTTACCTATCGGATTGGTTAAACCATACCTGGCAACGGCAGCTTCATTCAGTATAGCAGAATTTACAGTATCGGTTTTAAATTCCCTCGAAAAAGTCCTTCCTTCTTTAAGCTTGATATTCAGTGTTTCGAAATAGTCAAAATCGACATCGGTAAAAGTCAGACTTTGCGCTTTGCCATCAACAGTGTAACTGTTTTTGCCTCCATCAGAACCGTCTGGTACCACGTTCGCTACTGTAACCGATTTTACCCCGGGGATTTTTGCGATCCTATCCCGTATCGGATCAAATTTATCGGGTAAGGGGAAATAAGCAAGATTTTTAATGTACACTACCTGTTCTGGTTTAAAGCCAACATCCTGACTACGCATATATTTTAACTGTGAATTGATGATCAACAAGCCCGTGATAAAAATAACCGCAATGCCGAATTGAAATACCAACAAGCCATTCTGCAGCCAAAAGCTTTGTTTGCTGGTTTGGAAATTACCTTTTAATACAACTGCCGGCTTAAATCCGGATAAAACCATTGCCGGGTACACACCGGCAATCAGGGTAATGAAAATCAAGATTAATGGCAACTGCCACAACAGTGCGCTATTGGCACTCCAAATGGATAAATTTACCGTAAACAGGCTATTAAAGGCCGGCAAAATGATTTCGGCGATAATTAGTCCTAAAATAGTGGCCACGAAACACTGGATAAGTATTTCGATTAAAAACTGAAAAGAAAGTTGAAAACGGTAGGCGCCCATTACTTTTTTAACACCAACTTCTTTGGCTCTTTTGGCAGCCTGTGCAATGTTAAGGTTAGTAAAATTGATACAGGCAATTACCAGGATCAAAACACCCAATATCGATAAAGCCACCAAAACCTTGTAACCCACATCGGTACCTGCTTTAGGTTTTAGGTGCTGATTTTTCAGGGGATCGAGAAATGTCGTGGTTCCTTTAAAAGTCTCATTGTTAGGGTCCTCACCAGCTTTTAGCATTTCCCTTTTATAAATGGCATTCACTTTTGCCTCGAGTGCCTTGATATCCGTTCCGGGTTTTACCTGGATGTAGGTACTATAGTTGTTATATCCATAACCTTCACCCAAACCCATCTCTTTTACTACTGAAATAGCGTCGAAAGCAATGTTTGAGTGTGGATCGGCGTAAACACTCCCACTCAATTTAGCGGTCATGCCCGAAGACCTGCTGCCAAGACCGACTAATTCGGGCACACCGTTTTTATTATCAGGGAAAAGGGTTTTATAATTTTCATTGCTCAGGTAAAACAGGTTTTGGGTGGTACTTTCCGGTTTAACCAAACCGTTACTGGGTTTAATGTCGAACATTTTGGCTGCATCGTAATCGAGGTACAAGCATTTACTTAAAAAAACAACACCATTTTTACTCGTAACAGGTATCTCAAAAAAACTCATTTTCATGGTTCCAACCGAAACCACTTCCGGCACCTCAGCTTTAATTGTTTTACCCAATGGCGGAGAGGTATAATTGGTTTTAAAATTGGGTAAACTCCTGCCGATGACATAAATTTCGCCGTAATTGGGGTTTTTCCTATCGAAGCCTGTTTCGAAGGTAAAGTACATGGTAATCAAAATGAATGCAGCCAATGCAATGGCCAAACCACCGATATTTATCGAGGTGATCAGTTTGTTCCGCCAAAGGTTACGGAGTGCGATTTTTAAGTTTAATCTGAACATAAGGCTTAGGGTTTAGTGTAAAGCGTTTAGCGATGGGCGAAACAAACGCTGATCGCCAAACGCATAGCACTTGTCTTATTCATATTTAAGTGCATCAACAGCATTGGCTTTAGCTACTTTAAAAGTTTGCAGGCTAACCGTTAACAGGGCAATCACTACCGAGGTTAACAAGGCCAATAAAAAAGGCCATGGATTGACGGTAATTTTATAATCGTATTTCTCGAGCCATTTGGCCAACAGAATGTAAGCCACCGGAATAGCAATGATGTTGGAGATGATCACCAGTTTCATAAAATCTTTGTTCAATAAGATCAGGATGTCTGAAAGATTGGCACCTAGTACTTTTCGGATACTGATCTCCTTACTCCGCTGCTCGGCGGTATAGAGCGCCAAACCCAGCAAACCTAGGCAGGAAATAAAAATTGCAAAGCCACCAAAAATGTTCGAAAGTGCACTAAGCAGCCGCTCACTGCGAAGTTTCTCCGCCATACCCTGACTCACCATTTTTACCTCAATCGGATAGGCAGGATTTAAATTCTGACTGATTGCTTTAATTTTATCGATAGAAGTAGAGAGTGCTTGTTTAGGATTAAGCTTAAGCAATAACACCTTACTGGTTTTAACATTATAGTAGTAAACCGTTGGCTGTATTTTAAAAGCCAGCGATTCGTTAGAATAATCCTGTACCACACCTACCACTTTAAGTGGTGGATTATCGCCCCAGTGGATAATGGTACCGACAGGATTTTTTAGTCCCATAATTTTAACGGCACTTTGGTTGAGCAAAAGTGATGTTGAGGTATCAGCCGAAAATTTAGGATCAAAATCCCTTCCGTCGATAATTTTTACGCCTGTAGTTTTGGCAAAATTAAACCCTGTACTTCGGTAATTGAGGATAGATACATCATTTTTGGGTTTACCCGGCCATTCGATATCGCCTGTGATAGAGCCACTGCTGGTAAAAGAACTGGCGTATTCGGTTGCGGATATTATTGCACCGGCTCTTTCGAGTTCGTTTTTAAAAGTCTGCAATTTCGCCGGCTTTGTCCACTCGCCTTCCAGGTCTATCTGTGCCAATGCAGTTTCATCAAAACCTAGTGGTTTATTTTTAAGGTGCTGTATCTGGCTGTAAATTACAATGGCCGAAATAATCATACAGATAGAAAGACTAAACTGCACCACTACCAAAGTTTTCCGGATAGTTAAAGAACCTGTACTCCCTTTAAAACCTTTCAATACTTTTACGGGAATAAACGACGAGAGATAAAATGCCGGATAACTGCCCGCAAGCAGTCCGGTAAACAATACCATGAACAGCAATACTGCCCAAAATACAATCGAACTATAGTTTATCTTGATCGAAATATCGAGCAGGTTATTAAAATAGGGTAAGGTAACTTCGAGCAATGTAAAAGCAATGATCATGGCCAAAAACGACAATAGCAACGATTCGACCATAAACTGCCCCATGATGGTGTTACGGGTAGACCCCAGGGCTTTACGAACACCAACTTCTCTTGCACGTTTTTCTGATTTCGCTGTAGAAAGGTTCATGTAATTGATGCAGGCAATAAACAAAACACAAACAGCCAGAAATACAAACAACCTTAACTGATCTATTTTCCCCCCAACGGCTTTGCCGTTATCGAAATCATCATATAAATGGAATTTGCTCAAGGGAAAAAGAAAAGGCTCGTAAGTCATTTGTTTTAAATCGGGTTCTTTATTTACAATAAAGTGTTTTAAAGCTGCATTTGTAGCTTCAGGTGAGGCATTATCTTTCAGCTGAAATAAGGTTAAACAGGTTATGGTACCCCAACCGTAATCTTTTTCTGAAGGATTTTCCTGTTCTAAAAAAGCCCATGGCTGCAACAGATCATATTGCATGCTCTGATTTTTGGGCAGGTCTTCGATAACAGCACTCACTTTTAAATTAACCCGGTTATCATACTTAATAAGCTGCCCGATCGGATTTTCATCACCAAATAGTTTTTTAGCTGTCGACTGACTGATCAATACATTATTCGGTTCGTTTAAAGCGGTATTCGGATCACCATAAATAAATTTATGATCAAGGATTTTCAGGAAATCGGGATCAACGTTCATTCCCGAAAATTTAAAATTGTTCTGATTATGGCTATAGAGTTTCTGACCATTATTCATGGATATACGTGTAGCACTTTTAATACCTGGTAATTCTGAAACACCAGCCTTGGCCAATTTATTTGGCACCGCCAGTGTGGTAGCCAGTTTGCCGTTAAATTTCAGATTCAAAGCCGTAAAATATACCTTATCGGCATTTTTATACTGCTTATCAAAACTCCATTCGTAGTATACATACAACAGCAGCATTAAGCAACAGGCCATACCGATTGCCAGGCCACCAACATTAATCAAAGTAAAGCCCTTGTTTTTCCAAAGGTTACGTAAAGCTATTTTTAGGTTTAATGTGAACATAAGGTGTAGGTTTAGGGTTTAGGGTTTAAGGTATAGGGTTTAAGGTTCGGGCGCCTTAACCTTACGCCCTCAACCTTCTAACCTTTCACCTTACTCGTATTTTAGTGCATTAACTGGATTTGCATGAGCTGTTTTATAAGCCTGGAAACTTACGGTAATCAATGCCATCAATAAGGTTCCCAATCCGGCAAGCGGCATAATCCACCACGATATAGCAGTGTGGAATTCAAATTTCATCAGCCACTTGTTCATCAAAAAGTAACTTAAAGGGACTGCAATAACGATCGATACCAGAATCATTTTTACGAAAGAAAAGGATAACAACTGCATTAGGTTGAATAATGAAGCACCCAATACCTTGCGTACCCCAAATTCTTTTGTTCTTTGCTCTGCACTGTAAGCCACCAGACCAAAAAGCCCCAGGCAGGAAACAAAAATGGCCAGTCCGCCAAAAAGGTTCGATAGGATACCTAAAGTTTTTTCAGTATTATACTTTTCGGCATATATGTTATTCAGGAAATTAATCTCAAGTGGATAAGCCGGATTAATAGCCTTTGTTATCCTGCTGATGGTTTCTATATTACTTTGAATGCTGTTATTTTCGTTTAAACGCATGGTAATGTTCCCGGTTTGTTTCTTATCAAAAAACACCACCATGGGGTTATTCGATTTGTAGGGCGAATCCCAAACATAATCGTCGAAAACACCGATGATATGGAATTTATCTCCAAAAATGGTAACGGTTCTGCCTATAGGATTTTTATATCCAAAAACCTTAACGGCCGAGGCACTTACCAGCACAGCGCTGGTATCTGATGCGAATTTTTCTGAGAAATCCCTTCCACCGGTTAATTTTACACCATTGGTTTTGATAAAATCGTAAGTGGTGATTACCTGATTAAACAACTGGTTATTAACAGCTTTAAGCATCCCTTCCCATTCTATACCTGCAAAATTACGACCGTGATGTGATAAACTCACCGAGGATTGAAACATTGAGCTAACCGCTCCTGATTTTAGCAACTGCGTACGCAACAGTTCATATTTTGTTTTCAGTTCGCCATCCTGTGGCATTTCTACAAGGGCGTTTACATCAAATCCCACCGGTCTGTTTTTAATGTATTGGATCTGTTTGTAGATAACCAAAGTGGAAATAATCAGGATGATGGCAAAACAGAACTGGCCTACTACCAAAACCTGTCTTAAACTGATCGAGAAGAGACCTTTTGACCTAATTTTTTTCTTTAATGTTTGGATAGGGTTAAAAGACGACAGGTAAAATGCAGGATAACTGCCGGCAATTAAACCTGTGGCAAGCACGATTCCCAGAATACCCATCCAACTGCTGCCATTGAAATACGACATGTTCAGTTTAATGTTCAACAGGTGGTTAAAGGTTGGCAAAAAGATCTCTAGAAGGGCAATGGCAAAGATCACTGCAATAAAAGTGAGCACCATCGATTCGGTTAAAAACTGAATGATCAGCGAGCCACGGTTAGCACCTATGGTCTTCTTTATCCCCACCTCTTTTGCACGCTTTTCTGATTTGGCAGTAGCCATGTTCATAAAATTGATGCAGGCAATCAACAAGATTCCAAAAGCTAGTCCAACAAACAGGTAAATCTGGTCTATAGCGCCGCCAACACTTTTGCCTTCTTCAAATTTACCATACAAATGTAATTTAGCCAGTGGGAACAATACCTGCGATTGCTGGTTATTGGTGTTGTTCTTTTTTTCTATCTGATTTATTTTTTGGTTAACCAGGTTTAAATCTACACCGCTTTTTAACATCACAAGTGTGATAAAACTATAATTGCTCCAGTTCAGGTCTTTGGCACCCCTGTCAATCGATTCGTATAAACTCCATGGCATTAAATAATCAAATTTGTTTGAGCTATTATCAGGCTGGTCTTTAATTACTCCCGTAATATTCAGATCTATCTGGTCTTTAAAACGCACTATCTTATTCAGTACATCGGTGGTTCCAAACAGTACTTTAGCAGTTGACTCCGTAACAATAACCGAATTCGGTTGATTTAAAGCAGTACTGGCATTACCCTGGATAAAATCATAATCGTACATTTTAAGAATGTCAGGCTCAGCGAATTTAGATTGACGTTTAAATGCGTTCTGCCCGTTGGCAATTAAATTTTTGCCGCCGTAATCCATGCGTGCCATATACCTGAGCTCTGGCAAGCCCTGCTTAATAGCCGGACCAAATGCCGTAGTTGAACCCTCAAATGTTCCCGAAATTTTACCGTTATCGCCCGGAATATTAGTCATCGTGGTATAAACATCGGCCGAATTTTTAGCCTGTTTATCAAAGTACCATTCGTACGTAACATATAGCAATAACGTTAAACAGGCGGCCAAACCAATGGCCAGGCCGATTACATTAATAAAAGAGCTTACTTTGTTTTTCCAAAGGTTACGCAGCGCGATTTTTAAATTTAATCTAAACATTAGGTTTAAGGTTTAGGGTGTAAGGTTTAGGGTTTTGGCGTATTAACTTTACGCCTTTTACCTTAAACCTTACGCCGTTATTCATATTTTAAAGTCTTAATTGGGTTTAGGATTTTGACGTATTAACCTTACGCCTTCTACCTTAACCCTTACACCGTTATTCATATTTTAAAGCATCTATCGGATTTGCCTTCGCCACCTTAGCAGATTGAATACTCACCGTAAGTATGGCAATGACCACCGAAAGACTAATTGCAACTATAAATGGTAAAGCAGTAACAGAAATGCGGTATTCGTAGCCCGAAAGCCATTTGTTAATGATAATGTAAGCCAATGGAAATGCAATAATATTGGCTATAGCAACCAGCTTGATGAAATCTTTGTTCAATAGCGTAAGGATGTTGGCGGTACTGGCGCCCAAAACCTTACGAATACTGATTTCTTTTTTACGCTGCTCGGCGATAAACAAAGCTAAACCAAGTAAACCCAGGCAGGAGATAAAAATGGCAAAACCTCCGAACCAGTTTGATAGTGTACCTAAAAGCTTTTCATTTTGGAACTTTGATTCGAAATTTTCATTCACAAATTTTATCTCATTTGGGAAAGTAGGATTTAGTTTTTTTACAATCTCATTTATGGTATTGATAGATGAGCTCACATTGCTTTGCTCATTTAACCTCATGATGATGATACTTGCCGCCTGTTTATTTTGCGCAATAATTAATGGTTTCGGACTCTGGTAAGGTGATTCCATGATGTAATCTTTAACCACACCAACAATAGTTAGGGGTTGATCCCAACTGATCACTTTGCCAACAGGGTCTTTCATCCCCATCACTTTAACCAATGCCTCGTTAACTAAAACATTTGCAGTATCTACCCGGTCTTTAGAGAAATCGCGACCTGCAAGAATTTGCATCCCTGTTGTTTTAGTCAAATCGACGGTCGTAAATCTATAATTTACCAATATTCTTTCCTTCTCATCTTTGCCTGGCCAGCTTACTGCGTAAGTATTATTACCGCCGGCAGTTAACGATTGGCTATATTCTGTAACGGCAGTTACGGCGCCAGATTTTAGAAGTTCGTCCTTCAGTATATCGCGTTTACCTGGATTGGCAAACTCACCCTCTGCAGGGATCTGAATAAGGTTACCAATGTTATAACCAATCGGTTTATTTTTAATAAAATTCAATTGCTGGTAAATAACAGCTGTACAAACAATTAAACACGCGGCAAATACAAATTGAAAAACAACTAAATACCTGCGAATAGATAACGATGAACCACCAGAAAGCTTAAATCCTTTTAATACTTTAACCGGATCAAATGACGAAAGGTAAAAAGCCGGGTAACTGCCTGCAATAATGCCTGTTAACAATGTTAATCCTAAAAATACAGTCCAGAATTTCCAATCAGCATAATCTATTTCCAGCGAGATTCCCAACAGGTTATTGAAATAGGGCAAGCTTACTTCTATTAACACAAAAGCAACCAGCATACTTAGCGCAGTAAGTAAAATCGATTCGAACATAAACTGACTAACCAGGTTATTCCTTGAGGAACCAATAGCTTTCCGGACACCAACCTCACGGGCTCTTTTTTCTGATTTTGCAGTAGAAAGATTCATGAAGTTAACGCAGGCAATCAATAAAATACAAAAGGCTAAAAGAAAAAATATCTTTAACTGGTCTATCCTACCGCCTACATTTTTGCCGTTTTCGAACTTTTCGTACAAGTGCCATTTAGATAAAGGATGTAAAAAAGGCTCGCCGTTCGAATCTTTTTCATTGGCTTTAATCATGCCATGCATTTGATTATTAGCGCATTCAAAAAAGGAATTATCTTGCAGCTGAACAAATAAGATGCAGTAATTAGAACCCCAGCCACTTGTTTTTGTCCAGGGGTTTAATGTTTCAAATAATTTCCACGACATCAGGTAATCTATTTCGAGGCTACTGTTTTTTGGCCTGTCTTCAATTACACCCTCTACTTTTAAACTCAGGTTATTTTCGAGTTTTACGACCTTATTTAAGGGATCTTCATTACCAAAAAGGTTTTTCGCTAAGGTTTCGTTTAAAATTACACCATCAGGGTTTTTCAGAAAAGTATTAGGATTACCCCTCAAAACCTTATAATCGAACATTTTTAGAAAGTCCGGATCAGCAAACGCAGCGCTTTTCCTAAAGTTATTCTGATGGTAAGAAAGCATTTTATATTCCGGATAAGATAATCGGCCAACCTTCGAAACGCCTGGAACTTTAGAACGTACTTCATTTTCCATTAAACCTGGTACCGCAAGAAAGCTGAAAGTTTCTTTTGCCGTTTTCTGATTATTATAAACCAGGTAAGTTTTATCGTAATTGGTAAATTGTTTATCGTAACCCCACTCATAAGCAACATAAAGCAATAAAACCATACAGCTGGCCAGGCCAATGGCCAATCCGCCTAAATTAATCAGGGTAAATCCTTTATTTCTCCAAAGGTTTCGCAATGCGATTTTTAAATTCAGTTTAAACATAGTTTTAAGGTTGAGGGTTTAGCGTAAAGCGGTTAGCGACAAATCCTCGCCAAACGCCAAACGCCTCACTCAGGTTTTATTCATATTTTAATGCATCAATGGGGTTTGCTTTTGCCACTTTAACAGACTGTACACTAACCGTAAGTATGGCGATGATAACCGATAAAGCAATGGCCATAATAAAGGGCAATGCAGATATAGGGATGCGGTATTCAAAAGCCGAAAGCCATTTATTTACAATGATATATGCCAATGGAAACGCTATGAGATTGGCAATAGCAACCAACTTTATAAAGTCTTTATTTAACAGCACGAGGATATTGCCAGTGCTGGCACCTAAAACTTTACGGATGCTGATTTCTTTTTTACGTTGCTCAGCCATAAAAAGTGCCAGACCTAATAATCCTAAGCAAGAAATGAAAATGGCAAAACCACCAAACCAGTTTGAAAGTGTACCCAAAAGTTTTTCATTTTTAAATTTTACTTCAAAAGCTTCATTCACAAATTTGCGGTTAACAGGGTAATTAGGCTCCATTTGCTTAACTAAAGCATCAATTTTAGCCAGTGATGAACTGATGTTTTGATTTGGATTTAACCGTACAACGATAACCCTTGCATCGTCATTTTGATTTATCCTGAAAATCATTGGGGCCACTCTTTGATAGGCACTTTCTATTACAAAATCTTTTACTACGCCTACTGTAGTTAGTTTTTTACCCCAGAATGTAATCACCTTCCCAATCGGGTTCTTTAATCCCATCATTCTCACAGCCGCTTCGTTTAACAATATGCTAGCTGTATCATTAGGAAATTTGACAGAGAACTCCCTGCCGCTAACCATCTTTGTTCCAATAGTTTCAACAAAATCATATCCTATTGACCTGTAGTTAAAAGAAATAGTCTCGTTCGGATTTTTACCTTCCCAGTTTACGCCCGTAGTATTATTTCCACCTTCCGTAAAATCTGTACTAAAAGAAGTAACATTGCTTACAGCGCCTGATGCTAATAATTGAGTTTTAAGCAATTCCAATTTAACGGCATCATTTACCTTACCTGATACCGCTATTTGAATTAAATTGGATTGATCGTAACCAATCGGCTTGTTTTTAACATAATTAAGCTGTTGATAAATCACTGCAGTACAAACAATTAAACTTGCAGCAAAAACAAATTGGCCAACAACCAATATTTTTCTCACCGAAGTGGATGAATCTGCTTTAAGTGTGAAGCCTTTTAAAACCTTGATTGGCTCAAAAGAAGACAGGTACAGTGCCGGGTAACTACCTGCAATAAATCCGGTTAAAACCATTAGCCCCAATAATGCTAACCAAAACAGGCCATTATAATAGTTGATGGTTAGTTTAATATCTAACAACCCATTAAAGTATGGCAAACTAACCTCAATTAGGATAAAAGCTAAAACTGTGGCAATAAATGTGATGAG
Source organism: Sphingobacteriaceae bacterium (assembly GCA_017745075.1). Taxonomy (GTDB): domain Bacteria; phylum Bacteroidota; class Bacteroidia; order Sphingobacteriales; family Sphingobacteriaceae; genus Pedobacter. The sequence continues at coordinate 460,022 of JAGIAD010000028.1, forward strand.
CAGGGATTCTAAAAAAAACTGGTTAATTAACGATTTACGCGTTGATCCGATTGCTTTACGAACGCCAACTTCTTTTGCCCTATGCTCTGAGCGTGCCGTAGATAAATTCATAAAATTTACACAGGCAATTAACAATATGCAAAAGGCCAGCAATAAAAATATTTTAAGTTGATCTATTTTGCCCCCTACCGATTTACCGTTTACAAAATCATCATATAAATGCCATTTGGTTAAAGGGTGTAATAAAGCTACTGACAAATTATCTTTCTGATTACGTTTGTAAATATCATGCATCAAATCATTTGCAGCAGTGAAAAAGTTGTTATCCTTTAATTGAACAAGCGTTAAACACATATTATTTCCCCAACTAACTTCTTTAATCCAGGGTTCCCGTTTTTCGAACAGTGCCCAAGGCATTATACACTCAAAAGCCAAACTACTATTGGCTGGTACATCCTCTATTACGGCTTCAACCTTTAATACATCCTGATTTTCCAACTTTACCATTTTATTAACAGGATCTTCATTTCCAAATAGTTTTGTAGCAAAAGACTTGGTAAGGATGATGGTATTTACATCTTTTAAAACTTTTGTAGCATTACCTTCAAGAAATTTATAATCCAATATTTTAATAAAATTCTGGTCGGCAAATATTGCACTGCTATTTATTTTATTATCACCAACAGTAATGAGTTGTTTCCTCGGATAAGTAGTGTGAGAAGCATACTTAACCCCTGGGATTTTTTCCTGAACTTCTTTAGCCATTACATTAGGTGTCCAGCTCCAGCTGAAAGTTTTACCATTTGCCACCATATTCTGATAAACTACATAGGTTTTATCATGATTGGAGAACTGTTTATCGTAACCCCACTCATAAGCAACATAAAGCAATAAAACCATACAGCTGGCCAAACCAATGGCCAATCCCCCAATATTAATTAAGGAGAAGGCCTTGTTTTTCCAAAGGTTTCGCAATGCGATTTTTAAGTTTAATCTGAACATATTTTTTGATGTTAAGGGTCACAAGATTGAAGGTAGAGGGCTTAAGATGCAGGGTTGGGTGCATAAACCATATGTCATCCATCTGCCTTTAAGTCTTTTACCTTACCAGCGCCAGTCCAAAATCCCCCCATCCGGGGAAGATTATTGGCGGCTATCATTAACTAAACTAAAATTTCTTTTGGGTTTAAAGGTCTAGGGCCAATGGTTAAGGTAAGTTTAACCTAATACCCTAAACTTCTTCACCTTAAACCGTTAAATCAGTTCTTCGCTCCGGCTTTTATTGATCTTTTCGGATATCACATGACCATCTTTGAGGTTAATGATCCGGTTGGAAAAACTGGCGTCGTGACTGGAGTGTGTAACCATTACAATCGTGGTTCCGGTTTCGTTCAACTCGCAGAGCAGTTCCATTACTTCGTTACCATGCGAGCTATCCAAATTTCCTGTCGGCTCATCGGCCAGAACCAGTTTAGGTTTGGTTACCAATGCCCTTGCCACTGCTACACGCTGCTGCTGACCGCCCGATAACTGTTGAGGGAAGTGTCCGCTACGATTTACTATGTTCATTCTTTCGATGATCTCGTTTACCAGTTTTTTGCGTTCGCCAGCTGCTATTTTATTGTAGATCAGGGGCAATTCGATGTTTTCAAAAACGGTTAACTCATCAATCAGGTTAAAATTCTGGAAAACAAAACCCATATTTCTTTTACGGAAATTTGAGCGTTCCCTATCATTTAAGGTTAAAAGTTCCGTATCGATAAACTTGTAGCTACCGCTTTCAGGCTTATCCAATAAACCCATCACATTTAACAGGGTAGATTTTCCACAGCCTGATGGCCCCATTATGGAAACAAACTCGCCGGCAGCAACCTGAAGGTTTATTCCATTGAGGGCCGTTGTTTCTACTTCTTCAGTTTTGTAAACTTTTTCCAGATTTTCTATTTTAATCATAGTATCAAGTGTTATGCTAGTATCAAGTATTTAGTATCAGGTACTTAGTACCAAGTATTTCGTATCGGGTATCAAGACCTGATTATATTATTATTATTAATTTTATAGCCCATTATTTAAAAAACTCCAAACTCCAAACTCCAAACTCCAAACTCCAAACTCCAAACTCCAAACTCCAAACTCCAAACGCTAACCTATTTATTAATATCCACCTGATCGTATTGGTTAAACTGGTCGTATGAAGAGGTAATCACTTCATCGCCTTTTTGCAGGCCATCCAATATTTCATAGTAGAGATAATTTTTTCTGCCAATTTTTACGTTTTTCTTAACCGCTTTGCCATTAGTTACCACAAATACCCATGAACCGCCTGTGCTTTGGAAAAACTGTCCCTGTGCCAAAAGCAACGATTTGCTGTTATCAGATAAAGTCAATTTGGTCTGTAATGATAAACCACGGCGTAAACCTTCGGGCGCGGCACCTTTAAATACCATTTCTACCTGGAACTGGCCTGCAGTAACCTCCGGAATTACTTTGCTCACTGTTAAGTTATAGGTTTTGCCGTTAAATTCGCAACTCGCAGTTTGCCCCTCTTTAACCCTGTTGATATAATATTCATCCACTCCGGCCTGAAGTTTATAACCCTGTAAAACATCGATTTTGCCGATCATTTCATTGGCGTTATAAGATTTACCGATTACAGGGTCGTAAGACGACAATTTACCCGAAACAGGTGCTTTAATCGTCATGTTTTCAATGTTTTTGCGGATCATTTCCAAACTTTCGTTCATCTGCCCCATCGATTGGTCGATCTGCGCCAGCTGCATTTTTCTGCTCTGGTTTTCCTGCTTAACGGCCTGACGAACAATTTTCAGTTTGCCCTGGTAATATTCAAAATCCTGACTCGATTTGTTAAACTCCTGAAGCGTAATTACTTTCTTTGCAAAAAGCGAACTGTCCAATCTGTATTGGCGTGTTGCCGTTCTCAAGTTGTTTTCTACATCTAAAATATCCTGGTTGAGCACCCTTTGGTTCTGTTCTAGATCTAATCTTGACTTACGCAACTGGTTAATCTGCTCGGTAGCCGCTGTTTGGCTCGAAGTATAACTCAACATTGCGTTTGAGTTGGAGATTCTTAACAAAGGTGTTCCTTTAACAACTGAAGCACCGTTTTCGGTAAAAATTTGGGCAACCGTACCACCTTCTGAAGAACTTACAATTACCGAAGTTAGGGGAACAACACTGGCGTTTAATAAAACTACATCTTCAAAATCTCCATATTCAACTTTACTAATGGTTAATTTATCGGCATCGGCGCTATAAACTTTTTTAAGGGATAAAGTATAACCATAAATCACAACCGCTACAAAAGCAATCGCGCCACCAATAATCAACAGGGTTTTAGTGCTAAATCTTTTCTTCTCTATTTTTTTGTCCATGTGTTCGGTTGTAAATCTGTTTTCCTTTATACCAAGCTTGTGCCAAAAGCCAAAACAATATTTAAAATACTAATAATCAATAAATTACAACTTGGTTTATTTTTTACATGTTCATTATCGGACAGTTGATGTGCGTGAGCGGACAGTTTTATTACTTTAGCACATCAAATTTCAAATTATGCTTGACGCCACAGTTTTAATTATCGATGATGACGACGATATCCTGCTAAGTGCCCGTTTGTTCTTAAAACAACAGGTAAAGCAGGTAATTACCTGTAAATCTCCTAAAGAAATCAATATTCTACTGAGTAAAAATGAAGTAGACATCATTTTGCTCGATATGAATTACCAAAAAGGCGCGAGTGACGGTCGCGAGGGTTTGTATTGGCTCGAACACATTTTATCTATCGATAAAGATTATGTGGTCATCCTGATGACGGCTTTTGGAAACGTAGAACTTGCGGTTAAAGCGATCAAAAAAGGCGCTACAGATTTTATTTTGAAACCCTGGGAAAATGAAAAACTTTTCGCAACCATTTCTGCAGCATCTAAACTCCGCGAATCGACCAGAAAAGTAAAAAAACTCGAAAAAATACATTCTTCCCTTCAAAAAGATCTTACACGTGGCTTTGAGAATATTGTTGGTGAGGCCGATGGCATTAAACAGTTGCAGGCCACCTTGTTCAAAGTTGCCCCAACAGATGCCAATGTACTTATCTTAGGCGAAAACGGAACGGGAAAACAGGTTTTCGCGCACGAAATCCATCGACATTCGCAAAGGAAAAACCAGGTTTTTATGCATGTGGATTTAGGCTCCCTAAATGAAAATTTATTCGAAAGTGAGCTCTTCGGCTATGCCAAAGGTGCTTTTACCGATGCAAAAGAGGATAAGCCCGGCCGTTTCGAACTGGCCGATGGCGGAACAATATTTTTAGATGAGATCGGAAATTTAAGCCTTCCTCTGCAGGCAAAACTGTTAAGCATTCTGCAGAACCGAACCGTGATCCGTTTGGGCGAAAGTAGAGAACGTAAGGTAAATGTACGATTAATCACCGCTACAAACATGCCTCTAAACGAAATGGTGACTAAAAATACTTTCAGGCAGGATTTGCTTTTCCGCATCAACACTGTTGAACTCCTGTTGCCTCCATTACGGAAACGTGGAACAGATATTTTACTTTTAGCCAATCATTTTATGCAGGTTTTCAGTTCAAAATACCATAAAGAAATCCGTAAATTGAACCATAAAGCAGAAGATTTGCTTTTAAGTTATAAATGGCCTGGCAATGTGCGCGAATTGCAGCATGTTTTAGAGCGTGCAGTAATTATGAGTGATGGGAATGAAATTTCAGAAGATGATTTACAATTGAGTCCGCAACGTTTTGCACAAAACAACTCCATCCCTGATGAAATGGCCCTCGAGGATATGGAAAAAATGATGGTACAGAAAGCAATAGACAAACACAAAGGCAATATATCTAAAGCCGCAGCCGAACTGGGCTTAACAAGGGCTGCACTTTACAGAAGAATCGAAAAATTTGGAATATAAGCTCAAAGCTAAAAGACCAAAGGTTAAAGCTTTAGTCTCTCAGCTTTGAGCTTTCAGCTTAAAAAACATGTTTTACCAGCGCTTTACCTTCCGTTTAATACTTCGCCTAGTGCTGATCAATCTGCTGGGCTACCTTTTATTTTACCTGATCAAAAACACCCAGTTATGGTTTACCATTATAGGCGTTTCTTTAATTTTATTGGGCACCATTATTTCTCTTTATTACTACATCAATCAGATCAGATCAGACATTAACCGTTTCATTTTGGCCGTAAAGACGCGCGATCATACCTTAAATTTCAAAAACAAGGCAACAAGTGGCAGTTTTCCGGAACTTTACGAATCGTTCAGCGATATTTTAAAGGTACATAAGCAGATCAGGTTGGAGCATGAAGCCATGTTTCAGCTCATCAAAACCATTTTGGAGCAGGTTCCTGTCGGCGTTATCGTGGTTAACAATACAACGGAAGAACAAAATGAAGAAATTGCTTTTTTTAATCAGGCAGCTTCAAATCTTTTGGCGGTACCGGCTTATAAATACTGGCACAGGCTAAAACAACACCTTCCGACATTTTCAAAAGAGATCGATCAGATTTTAAACGGTGGAAAAAGATTTCTTGAATTAAAAATCCAGGATAAACTGATCCAGCTTTCTACCGAAGTTATCCCTTTAAACCTTTACGGAAAAAATTATACAATCATCAGTTTCCAGAACATCAAAGACGAAATTGAGCAGAAAGAAACCGAGGCATGGAACCGGTTGATCGGTGTGATTTCACACGAAATCCTGAACTCCATTACTCCCATCAGTTCATTATCGGATACAATCAATAAAATGGTAACCGATAAAAAGAACCTCACCGAAGATGAAATGGATGACCTGAAAACGGCCTTAAAAACCATTCAGCGACGTTCGTCAGGCTTATTGGATTTCGTGAAAGATTACCGTTTAATTGCCGAACTGCCAACGCCCAACCTGCAATCGCATACCATTGGCGAAATATTGAAGCATATTAAAGTTTTGATGCAGCCATTTGCAAGGGTTAAAAATGTGGTTTTGGATGTAGAACAGACTTCTTCAAAAATAACCTTACAACTCGATTTAAAATTGATAGAGCAGGTATTGATCAACCTGATAACAAACAGTATCTACGCAGTAGAAAACAGGGAAATGCCGCACATCAATGTCAATTACAGGCTGGAAAACACCAAACTCTATATCGATGTGAGCGATAACGGAAAGGGAATTGATGCCGACGACCTTGAGAAGATTTTTGTGCCATTTTACACCACCAGAAAAAATGGATCAGGCATCGGATTAACCATCAGCCGCAATATTATGAAAATGCATAAGGGTAGCATAGAGGTGGTTTCCACACCTAACGAAGGCACTACTTTTTCGCTTGTATTCAATTACGTTTGATCATGTGAATGTTTTTTTGACCTAAAAAACAAAACAAAACCCGTTTTGATATGCTTTTAATGTTGTAGATACATCATATACAAGCATGAAGACAGTTATAATATCGAACAGACTACCCGTAAAGATCATTGAAGAAAACGAGGAATACACGTTTATTCCGAGCGAAGGAGGACTTGCCACCGGACTTGGCGATGTTTATAAATCAGGCAATTCCATCTGGGTTGGATGGCCAGGAATCGAGGTTCCCGAAAAACGTCAGGAAGAAGTTACACAGAAGCTCTCCGAATTAAACCTCTACCCTGTTTTTCTTACTCAAAACGAAATCAATTTATATTATGAGGGTTTTTCCAACGAAGTATTATGGCCGGTATTTCACTATGTGGTTACCTACGCCCATTTTGAACAGAGCTACTGGGACTGCTATAAATCGGTAAACGAAAAATTTGCAAAAAGTGCTATGCAGGTACTCCAAAGAAAAGATAAAATCTGGATCCAGGATTACCAATTGCTCCTTTTACCTGGCATTTTAAGGCAAAAACTACCTGCTGCAACGATTGGTTTTTTTCAGCATATCCCTTTTCCCTCTTATGAAATATTCAGGCTGATTCCCTGGCGCGAAGAACTACTTAATGGGTTGACCGGTGCCGATCTGATCGGTTTCCATACCTATGACGATGTACGCCATTTTATCAGCACGGCAACACGTTTGCTTCCGGTAAATTCGTCGTCGAATGTGCTCAATAACAATGAAAGACAGATTGTTGTAGAGGCTTTTCCTATGGGCATAGACTTTAATAAGTTTTCGGAATTAACTGCAACAAAAGAAGTACAAAAAGAAATCGATTATTTCAGGGCCGGGAAAGAAAATATGAAAGTAATCCTTTCTATTGACCGATTAGATTACAGTAAAGGGATTTTAGAACGTTTAAAAGCATTAGAATTATTGCTACAAGTCCATCCGGAATACATTGGTAAAATAGAACTTTTTATGATTGTGGTCCCTTCACGCGATACCGTACCACAATACAGCGAACTCAGGGATCAGATTGACCAGTTTGTAGGCAATTTAAATGCACGTTACCGCTCCATAGACTGGATTCCGGTAAATTATTTTTACCGTTCTTTTCCGATCGAAGTATTATCAGCGCTTTATGCTACTGCCGATATCTGCCTGGTTACCCCTATGCGTGATGGAATGAACCTGGTGAGCAAAGAATACATTGCTAGCAGGAACAATAACGATGGTGTACTTATTTTAAGCGAAATGGCCGGTGCTTCAAAGGAATTAACAGATGCAGTAATTGTTAACCCGAACAACCTTGGCGACATTATGGAAGCCATTGTTACCGCGCTAAAAATGCCAGTAGAAGAACAGCAGCAACGCATGAAAGCCATGCGCGCAATTGTAGAAAAATTTAATGTGAAACATTGGGTAAATAATTTTATTTTAAGATTAAATGAAGTGAAAGATTCTCAGAAATCGCTATTAACCAAACATGCGGTAAATGCCATTAACGAAGTAATAGCCGCTAAATATGCTAAAACAACAGACCGTGTACTGTTTCTGGATTACGACGGCACCCTGGTAGATTTTACCGGAAATATTGACGACGCCTCTCCTGATGCCGAACTTTACGACCTGATCGAAAACCTCACTATTGATAATGCCAACAAAGTAGTAATCATTAGCGGAAGAAGACACGAAACCCTCGAACAATGGTTCGGACACTTAAAGGTCGACCTGATCGCCGAACATGGCGCCTGGCAGAAATCGCATGGCGATAAATGGAACAGTTTACCCCTTCTTACCGATCAATGGAAACAGGAAATTAAAACTTTATTGGAAACCTACACCGACCGGACGCCAGGATCGTTCATTGAAGAAAAAAGTTATTCTTTGGTTTGGCACTACCGTAAAGCAGAAGAAGGATTAGGCGATTTAAGAGCCAATGAAATCATAAGCCACATGAAAATACTCGCTGCTGATAAAGGCCTGCAACTGATGCCGGGCAACAAGGTGATCGAGTTTAAAAACATGGAAGTAAACAAAGGCAAAGCCGCTTTAAACTGGCTATATGACAAACACCCTGATTTTATACTGGCATTAGGCGACGATCATACTGACGAAGATATTTTCAGGGCCATGCCCGAAGAAGCCTTTACAATTAAGGTTGGGAACAACATTTCTGAAGCCAAATATTACCTGAATGATTTTAAGGAAGTAAGAAAACTGCTTTGGAGCTTGGTTAAGGAAGAGTTTGTGGAGCGCGGTTAGTTTTTGCGTTCATCGTCATCTCGAGCGAAGTGCAACGTAGTCGAGAGATCTGTCGTGAGAAATCAGTGTGGATAGATCTCTCCATTCCACTGCGTTCCAGTTGAGATGACGAGACTTTTTGAGTCCTTTAGTTGGTCTGGATTTGCAATCCAGACCCTGAGAACTGTGGATTTGCAATCCACAGCATTACAAAAATATCGGTCTGTCCAGTTTAATCGCAATACGGTAAGCAGCATTCATTAAGCCTACATGACTGTAAGCCTGCGGGAAATTACCCCATTGGCTACCGGTTTTAGCATCAACATCTTCGCTGAATAGCAGGAGATGGTTACAATATTTAATAATATTTTCGAATTCTTTAATGGCTTCATCAGTTCTTCCTACGCAGGCTAAAGCTTCTACATACCAGAAAGCACAGATTAAAAATGTGGTTTTTGGTTTTCCAAAATCATCGGCATGCAGGTAACGGTAAAACAATCCATCCTCTGTTTTCAATTCCTTTTCCAGAGCAATTAAATGGTTTTTAGCCCTATCTGAAGCCGGATCAAGATAATTCATCATAATCAGCTGCAGTGTACTGGCATCTAAATGTGGACTTCCGACTGCATTGGTATATACTTTTCTTTCCGGATCGTAACAGGCTTCTATATGTAATGTAGCTTTATCAATTAAGACCTGAGCACGCTTTTCAAAATCTTCGTTACCGATTGTTTTTGCCATTTTTAAAGCAGCCTGCGCTCCTGCCCATTGAAACAGATTACTGTAGCAATGCACATTGGCAATATTTCTGAATTCCCAAATGCCCGCATCTTTTTCATCAATGGTACGTTCAATTTTAGACAGTACACTTTCGATCCATTTTACCGAATCACTCCGTTCAGAAAATACAAAACGGTGATCCGTATAAAGTGGCAGCATCGAAATTAGAACCTGCCCATAAATATCATTCTGAATATGTTCGTATGCCTGGTTTCCAATTCTGATCGGTTGTTCACCTTTATAACCTGCTAAATGATCTAAAGTATGTTCGGTAATTTCCCTTTCTCCGGCAATCCCATATAAGGGTTGGTAACGTGTATCTTCTGCGTGAGAGATATCAGAGAGGTAATTAAAATACTTCTCCATTTCCTCAAAATGCCCGATGTGGTTTAACGAAGTCAGCACATAGTGCGAATCCCTCAGCCAGCAATAACGGTAATCCCAATTGCGGGTACTTCCCGGCGATTCGGGCAAACTTGTGGTACTGGCCGCAATGATTGCACCCGTATCTTCATACTGATGGATTTTTAAAACCAGGGCCGAGCGGATCACAAACGGTTGATAAAACCCGGCAATTGATGAATGTTTAATCCATAACCTCCAATAAGCAGTTGTTTCTCGCAAAAAGTTTTCTGCTGTACTTACTATTGGCGCTTCAAGGTTCTGCCCGTAAGTCATGATGAGATATTTAGCCTCATTCAATACAAATGCCTTTTCATCGAGAATATAGGTAATTGATACATTGGTGCTTAAGCGGATATTTTCATCACAACCCAGGTAATCGATATGGTTACTGCCCCTTACCGGTTTCATTTTGCCTTTTCCATAATCGCAAACCGGTTCACATTTTATTGTAATGCGTGGGTTTCCTTCTAAAGGCTCAATCTTTCTGATGAACATTAAAGGTTTAAAATAGCGTTCGTAAAGATGAAAACGTGGTGCAAAATCGGTTACCCGGTATTTTCCGTCTTCAGCTGTAATTTCCGTTCTTAAAACATTGGTATTTTCAACATAATATTGTTTTGAAGTAAATTCACCCTGCGGCAGGATAGAAAACTCTCCACCTTTTTCTTGATCCAGTAAACTTCCAAAAATAAAAGAGCTATCGAAACGTGGCCAGCAAAGCCATGATATATCAGTATTTTTATTTACGTGTGCAATGAAAGCGCAGTTCCCTATAATTCCTGTTTGATAAAGGTGTTGTTCGGCCATAAGCTATTTTTTTGTTTATTTTACAAACAAGCTTAACGGTAAAATGTTGGGCAGAAAACGAAAAAGGCCTCACAGGCGTTAAATAAGGCTGTCATTCTGAGAGCAACGAAGAATATGCAACCTAGAACCACAGAATAGACTTTACAATACTATTTGACGTGAGTTTGGGCCTTAATTTCGTCATTGCGAACCGAAGAAGGGACTTTGTGTTGGAGTGAAGCACCCGCGAAGCGAGCTTGAATATCGTTAAAACAATAAGCAACAAATGAAAAATCTTTTTTGGCAGTAAATTACAGAATGGATAGCTTCGGCTCGCTCATATCCCGCCTCGCAATGACGAAATATACTTTAACTACCTCACAATCAACTATATAAAAGACTGCGTTATTTTAAACATTTTGCTTTCGAAAGATTCTACACTTTCGTTCAGAATGACAAACAAAAAGACCCCGCAAGTTTAAAAACCTGAGGGGTCTGGAAAAAAAGTCGTCATCTCCTTTGGTTTATCAAACTGATTTTTTCTGCCTCATAGTATTACA
>JAGIAD010000029.1 GCA_017745075.1 Sphingobacteriaceae bacterium
GTAATCGGTCTGTTTTAAAATGTTGCCGTTCTGGTCTTTTACTGCCTTCAAGCGCTGAAAGGCATCGTATTCGTAATAAGTGGTCATGCCTTTGGCATCGGTACTGCTGGTCATACCAATAAGCGGTTTATAAGTATATGTGGTGACCAAAGCGTTTGGCAATCCACTTCTTAAGGGAGCTAAAAATGAACTAATTTGTGCATCAGTTGGATTGGAATTACTAAAAGTTTCGACGGCGCTGTTTCCACCCAGCAAACTTTCTAAAGTACTGTAATCTGCATTTTTGATTTCTGCTATAGGATATGCATTATTGTATGACCAGATATAACAAACAGAGCTTCCATTCTTAGCAGTAAACATAACTGGATTATGATTTTCGTCATATCTATAAATCAATCTTTCATCATAATGTGAATCCTTTGAAAAGCCTTGTCCCTGATTAACAAATGGCATATACCCCACTGATTGGTTTGAAAATTTAAAAGTCAAAAGATTTGTAGGTAATGTTGATTCAAATGTAAATGTTCGATCAACTAATCCAGCCCCACCATTACGATATTGAGTAATGGAGCCGTTAACAATTGTACTTTGCCCAGAACCTTCATTAAAAGATACAGATTCAATAGGAGTTCCTATATTATTAAGGGTCTTCATGTCATCAATGAATGGTGTACCTGGAGCATAATCATTGGGATAAAGATTTAAGGAAATCGTTTTTTTAAGATCGCTGTTAACTGTAACGGTTCGCGTAGGCTGTAAATGATATAAATTGTCATAAAACATCTCCATATTCTTTTCCGTTAAAAAGCTATTTTGATCATAATTTCTCTCAATTATCCGTGTAGCTTTATAACTACCCAATACCACACCAAACGGAGAACTTCTAAAATTTTCCATAGATAAAAGGTTACTGGGATTTTCACAGGTAACCGGAAAAAAAACGACTCTGTAAATACTTAATGCAGACTCTAAACTTTTGTTAAACAAGGTATCATATTTATACAAACGTTCTTTAATCAACTTATAATTTCCTGAATTTTTATCATAAGAATAGTAAGCTTCTGAAGGCAATTTATTCTCGTTACTCATATTGTTATCGAAATACTCTTTTAATCCGGGGATATTGGGATTGTAAATAATACCTCCCCCATCTATTTTGGTGTTAGAACTATATATAATTTTTCCATTATTTTCACCGCCAATCCCTTTTATAATTTTCGTGACCGTATCGTAAGTAACTACGCTACCTGCGAAATTAACCTGAGGAATTTCCCCTTGGCCGACGAAAGTTAACCAGGTATCTTGGTATAGCAAGCATTGGCAAGGCGATAACCTCTGTAAACATTCTGGATCAATCACCCATTCTATTCGGGAAGAGTAATTACTGAGAAAATCTGAATCGTTTCTCATAAAATTTCCAACACCTTCTCCATTCTGGCCTTTATAGGAATATTCAACAACTCCAGCTAAGCCATTAGGTTTATCGTAATTTTCAATTTTGCTTATTCGCAAGCCGCCACCGCTCTTAATTTGATCAGATTCAAACTTCTTGCGTCCAGTTACATCAATAGAAATTTTAGAAGGCGCATCATCTTCTATCGTTAACGTAAGTCGATACTGATGCGTTGGGTCAAATCTATAACCTGGGGTGATCTCAGAGGGAATTGTAAAATCCCCTGGATGATCCCAAGTGCCAACATTTATGCCGGTGGTAAGATCCTTTAATAAAACTCTTTGAGCAACATCAAATGCTCCAGGATTTGTGTGAGCAGAAAATCGGATAGTGATCGTACCTATATTATCGTCTAACATATCAACTGGCCAAGAGAAATCATAACTTTGTGTGAGTGGCTTTCTTTTACCAATTCCTGTTATTCTTGCGCTGAGTACATTCAATGTACCTATTTCAAAGATTTGAGATTTATATTTATTTGATTCATAGTTAAAAACTGTATAACCACCTGTTGGATAAATAATTTTTTGAAGTATTCCCGCCTGAATCAAATTATCATCTGCACTTCTATCTGCAATTCCCAAAGGAACGTTTCCGTACCATTGCTTAAGTTGAGGAACATCTGGAGGAACATTTGGTAAAAAGCCTTGGTCACGACCATTGTAATATCCCCAATAATCTTGAGCAGTAGATAAAGTAGCAGGTAATGTAATATTGTTGTATTCAAATTTATGAGTATCTCCTACATTGGCATTCGAATCTAGTTTGCTTATCGAATTCAGCTTTAAACGATGATCATATTGTGAAATCGGATTGGCAGACTTAAAATAATCGTAATTAAAATTAATTTTTTCAACCTGTTTATAAACATTTAAAGCATCTAATCTGTAAATAGATATATCATCAAGCATTGCCCCTGGATAGTCTTTTCTTCCGGTAGTTGAATTAAAAACTATTTTTCCATTTTTAAATATAATTTCTGTTAATACAGGCTCTGTGGTTGCTATACTACTCGAGCTTTGAATAATATCCTTTTGTATAAAAACAGGGCCATTTGGATAATTAACCTGATCAGTTTTTCCTGATTTATAAAACGGCCTACTATAACTTGGGTATACTATCCACTCGGGCTGAGTCGTTCTCCCGTTACCAATTTCGGTACTTTTAGTATTTATTTTGTACTTTAATACAATTGAATCTTTTTGATTAGCAGAAACAATTTTAGTTAAGTACCAAGATTGTGTATAGAATCTTAAAGCCTGAGGTGTTTCTCGAGTATTATCATTTGCATAGTTTTGTTTTTGCGTATAATAATAGTTTACGCCATTTTCATCAGTAATTTGATAGTTATTATTTACATCAGTAGAACCTGGTGACCTAAAAATTTTAACAGGCCTGTATGGAATTGTTTCGAACGCCTGTGTAGTCTTTCTAAAAATAAATTTACCAGAACTACTGGGTGTACTATAGCTAAAAAAATCCGGTTCAGCATCTCTAGATAAATCTGCATACTTTTCTATAAGAGCCGCATCTGTAGTTTGTGATAGTTGAACAGGTGTTGTAGGATCGGCTATCCAACCATAATTAAAGGTCTCATCTGGGATACCCCTTACAGACCTCGATATAACACCTCCCGCATTCAGTGACCAACCCAATCCTACCCAAGTAGCTACTTGATTTACCTTTATACCACCTGCAAAGTAACTTAGAGTGATTGGCATTTTAAGACTCCCAGATATTATATCATAAATAGGAATACTGATATCCGGTCGTCCAGTTAAAGGGTTCACATTATAATCTCCGTATCTATTAAATTCAGCTGCATTTGGAGTTAACGGAATTATTTTTGGACTATTCGTATTCTGTTGAGCATCCGCCTTCCCGATATACATATAAAATAAAATGGTAAGCAGTAAACGACAAATGTTCTTTATTTGATTCATAATAATTTTATTTTTTATTCTATTGTTTTCTGTCATGTTAAAGTTATAGCCTTATTGAGTTTTTTATTTTTTCATTTCAATTATCTTTTAATTTTGTTACATTGAATATATTATCAATCGCTCTATTTTCTTTTGTTGTAACTTCAGCACCTCGCTAATTCCAATCTTTTCTATGGCATAAACAGTTATAGTTTGATTTTGCCTTTTTTCTGAGTAATCTGGTTAAATTTCTCATTGAGATCGACTATTTTTTCGCCTAATTTTTTAAGCTCTTTGATTTCTCTATCTTTCTCAATCAAATACAAAGTCAGCTCTTCTATTTTCTGCTGCTGCAATTTCAACATTTCACTTACTGCAATCCCATTTGCCTCAATTTCTTTTGCAGATGGAATCCCGGGCAAGTGCTTGTTGGCTTTAATGTAACTTTCCAAGCCTTTCAACGTTCCAAGATCATAACCTTCCTCAAAAACATAATCTGGCCAGTTGTCTGTGTCTACCCTTAGTTCTTTTGTTCTGATTTTCCCATTTACCGATAATTTATAATTGGCATCGGTACTTGCCATGTTTATGGCCACATTGCCTTCATGGTCACTTGTTTGGATCGGGCGAATATTTAAAGGTGTAATTTCAACCAGGCCAGATGGAAGTGTTTCTGAAACGGTGTTCGTAAGCAATTGGGTCGCATTGCCACCAAGCATACATGATTTTACCGCCATAGCCGTCCAGCTATTGGTAATCAGGTAAAAATCGAGGTTCCCATTCGGATTGTTATAGGCATGAAGTGAATACCGGTCTGATAAACCTCCATTCGTAAATTTGGTTATTCTTAACTCATTGCGATTTGAGATGTAAAAAACAGTTTCACCGGTCTGATATGATTCCCAGGCTCCGCCCAGGATTTCTATCTTCATTTTTTGATAATTAGAGGCATCGTTAGGAGGAAAACTTCCTAAATACACATAAAGTTGTTGCCAGCCGTTAGCTATAACTTCTTTACCATATTGAGCCTTTGATAAAAACGGACACAAGAAAAATAGAATGATAATAATTTTTTTCATTTGATTTAATTTGAATTGGTTATATTTTTTTGCTTTTTATAGATGCACATTAAGCATCATGTTAATTTTATTCAAGAGAAAGCAGGAGTAGACTGATCAATTAGCAAAACGATAAAAACGGGGCAGATCAGCCGTTATTTAGGCGAACGAAGTATTTAGTACTTTTACCGCTTGATTTGGATGAGGTTGCCTAAAAGATCCGCTAAATACATTGCTGTTCAGAAGTTCTGATAAGGGATAAACTGGAATAGCCCGGACGAGTTGAGAAATTGATGAGAGCATAACTGTACATGTTTAATTGTTTATTTAGATTTTAAGAAATTACCCTTTAGAAGCGGCAAGTTACTATTTTAGGAAAAGTAAGCAAAAAAAATTACACGAACAGGCCAGTTTTTATGGTCAAAGTTTCCATCGACAGGCTCAGGATAAACTTCTCGCCCAGCGTAAATTTTAAATAAAAAAAGCGAATAACTTTCGTTATTCGCTTTAAAGCTCCTTCTGCTAGGCTCGAACCAGCGACCCTCTGATTAATCCCGATGTATCGGGACTCTAACCAGCTGAGCCAATTCACCTAAATCATTAATTTCTGAAACAATTTTTTTAATTATTAATCGGCTCTTTGTCTTTTTAACCGCTTTCTCAATCTTCATAGCGAAACCGCGGTTCTTTCCTAAAGCAATAGATTTCTTCAAAATCCATGGACGGTGTTTTGAAGTATAGGTTGTTCTTTTACCATTGTTATGCTCACTTAGTCGTTTCTCAGCATCTTCTGTATAGCCAACATAGTATTTATCAGAAGGACTGGAATATAAAATATATAAGTAAAACATAAAAATATTAAAAACAAGAAAGCCTTACCAGATATGGTAAGGCTTATTCTTTGAAATTGCTCCTTCTGCTGGGCTCGAACCAGCGACCCTCTGATTAACAGTCAGATGCTCTAACCGGCTGAGCTAAGAAGGAATCCGGCTATCCAAAAAAACAGCTTGTTTAAGCTTTTCAGCAAAATATCCGCTTGTTCGTTTTGGGAGTGCAATATTAGGGCTTTTAAATTATTTATGCAAATAAAACATCAAAGAATTATTAAAACCGGCTAATAATTAACCAGATAAAAAATATGCCATTCCATAATAATTACCGCGCATCATCAGCGGTAATCAGAAATCAGTACCAACAGAAATTGATATATGGTTTTTACCGCAAGCAATAACCAACTTATCGGTAATGCCCAGGCACCCAATGGCGGCCACCATAAGGATCAATTACATAATATCCCCTTACCCAATAATGGGCACGTGGTGCACGTACACTGACTACACATGCACTAAAATTTAAGGCCATAACCAATAAGAGCAATACATTTACAATCTTTTTCATAAACTAACCTTTTTAAAAGAAAAATAAATCGAGCTTTACGCTGTGTGTATAATTTGGACACAAGCAGGATAGGAAAGGTTTAACTATTTAGATTTTAAAATTTATCAGAAAACCCAATGAAACAAATATTCAGTTAAAAGGAAATACACATTTTTTTAATATTAGATTGCTAAGTTTATTTCCAACAATAATTAATTATCACAAAATTAGGTTCGAATACCATGATAACATGAATAAAATTATATGCTTTATAAATTCCTTGTTGCCGTCTAATCAGCACAAAAAAATGCTGATATTTTTACTTGGATTATTTTTGCTCTCCTGTAAGAAACAAACCAATATAAGCATTGATGAAAATCCCGATAATTTTAGCAAAATCTTTTTGCAGTTCTGGGAGAAAATGAATACTCAATATGTTTATTGGGATAAAGAAAAAACAGATTGGAACATCATTTATGATAGATATAAGCCATTATTTGACGGATTAAGTAACAGCAATAGTGATAAGTTAAAAGCATCTATATATTTTAAGGAAATAACAGCCGATTTAATCGATAACCACTTTAGCATTACTTTTCAAGATCCGACAATTGCTAACTCAACAATTAACCCTTCAATTGATAGAAAATCTAAAACCAATAATTTTCATAACAGATACAATTATGATAACGTTGTTAAGCCTTACTTAGATGACGGTTTTTTAACAGGAAAAGGAACTATAACCGACAATGGGACATTGATTAACGTTACTGCGGGAACCATAAATAAAAATTTACTTTATTTTCACTGCAATTTTTTCGCACTTAAAAAATCTTATGAATTAAATGATGGCAATAAGATAAAAGAGACTTTAGATTATTTCTTTTCTCAACTTAAAAGAACAACTAATCCTATTAAAGGAATTATTCTCGATCTAAGAAACAATACGGGCGGAGATATTGCAGATCTGAATTTTTTAGCTGGCAAACTAATCAATCAGGATATCACTTTTGGCTATACCAGAAGCAAGACAGGACTTGGGAAATTAGACTATTTGCCTTGGCTCGCGACTAAATTAAAACACGATACAGATTACCCTGGGAATGTGACGGTGATTTTACTTGGTGATAATTTCACCGCTTCGCTCTCAGAAACAACTATTATTGCCCTAAGAAGCAGTAAAAATCTATTTATTGGTGAGCAAACTTATGGAGCCACGGGACCATTATCTGATCCTAATATCTTTAATTCTGGCAGCTTTAGTATTGGTACATTTATGAAAGTAACTACTTCATCTACCGAATTTAAAAGTGTTGACGGAACTTTTTATGAAAATACCGGAATCAAACCAGACATAGTCTCACCTTTCAATCTTAGAGAATTATTGGCTGGAAAAGACAATCAATTAGAAATTGCAATAAGTCAGATAAAATAACATGATCAAAAACAGACGAACTTTATATCAAAATTGAGGCTAATTTTAAATTAAGTTTAACATTATAATTATATATCTGGCAACATTTTAAATGAGCACAAAGAACAAGATTTATATTTTCAGTATAATTTTAGCACTTTATTCCTCCAATATTAATGCACAGGTAAACATCGGAATTGACGCGGGAACAACTAGCAATAAATTGAACTACAAAACCAACAACATATTGCTCGGACAAAAAAGTGGCTATATTACCAACATCAATGTAGAATATGCATTAAATAAATGGCTCAGCCTGGAAGGTTCTACCGGGGCCATTCAAAAAAATTATTCTATCAGCAACAAAAGCAATATTTCGCAACAGATAAACAATACATACTTACAATTTCCGATTAGCATAAAGCACTGCATCAATGTTATAAGAAGACTGAATGCTTCAGTTTCATTAGGTGTATATTATGCTTATTGGATTTCCAGTAATACTGAGGGGGTTGCGCCCAATGTATTCGATCTATCAAATAATAAAGATGGAACTGAACTTATTAAATTGCAGAGCATTAAGTATCCTTATCAGTTCGATTCGTCGAAAGATAACAGGAATGAATTTGGCTATGTAGTTAAAGCAGGCTTCAATTATAAAATTATCAGTAGGGTGGAAATTTCAATAAGGGCACATTATTATCAATCAATCACCGATCAGCAAAAAAAAATGCAAAAACCACAAAATGGCAGGTATAATCAAACATTCGCTGTAACAGCAGGACTTACTTATCACTTTTAACAATACTTTATTCAGCTTTTTTCTCTTTACAAATTTATAAAGATACCATATAGATAATAGATTCGATAAAACCATCAAATCTTAATCGATTTGATGGTTTTATAAGAATGGTATAAATGAATACGCCTCATGAAAAGTTTAAGTATTGGTGCCTATAATCAATTGATATAAAATTACATTAATTCGATAAGATTAAATTAAATGATTTCACAATTTTTGATTTTGGGGCTCCATTATTAGGAACAACATCAAATGATATTCTCAAAACAGCTGAAGAATACGCAATACCTGTTGAAGAATTTAACTGTTTATTTGCAGGGCCATATAATCCACCAGAACTAAAAGTATCACGTTCATATCGAAACGGTATATTGTATAGATCAGCATTCACGAGGGTCGATCCACCATTACCAGTTGCAAAAGTCATAGCTTCATGATTAAAGGTTAATAAATCATTGACAATTACTCTTTTCCCATCTATAATTTCTGTAGTCGGGTCCGTAAGAGGTATAGGTTCATCAATAGTTGGTCGACCGTCTTGGAATGTTTGCAAATCACTTTTATAATTTTCAAAAAAAACGATTTCCTGCTTTAAATTATTTATAGTCGCACCATTGGGGCTATTATTTATAATTGACGGATTAAATTGCATAACATAGGAATTACGATCAATACCTAATATCCAATGGTCTACATATGCTGGTTCATCACCATCTCCACCTACCAAAACCGGTCTATAATAGAGCTTGGGATAAGAGGATAAACTCATGATACCTAAAGGTTCCTTATATAATGGGGCATACCCTGTAACATTATCCTGTCCTAGTGTACCTGGCATAACCAGGCTCGGATTTTGAAGCTGATATATGTCGGTCGCGGTACCAGACATTTGAATATCGGCACTCGTAGTCAAATTAGCATATTGTTCTGTATCACTCGAGCCACCGAAAATACCATTTAATACATTTTTTGCTACCCCGCCTAATCCACTTGTTAAACCTGCTTTCAAAGCTTTTGTTGTAATATCGGGTAAATTCCAAACGTCTATAAGCCCTTCTACAGGGAACGTTAATAGTCCTGGAATAGTAGATCCCAACAAATCTGAAGACGGAGAAGGTTGACTAATTGTTCCCTTTATTGTGCCTTTTGATGTTCCGTTCAAGCTGATATTTGTTGTATTTACTGAATTAACAGCCCACGTCATTCGTGTATTGCTTGCAGCCTTTTGAATAATACTAGGATCATAAGCCATTTCAAATTCTGCAGCATACCATGAACCAGTCGCTGAAGTTTTATATTGTTGAACCGTAGTTGTAACTGGTGTTTTCAAACTAAGATTAGACACTTCTGTTGCAGAATAACTAAGGAGAGGATTCGAATCACCTGCAACATCTTGTATTAGTGAATGGGATATGTTGCTACTTGGTATAGCGGAGCCAGGTGATAAATAAAAATAGCCTCTAAATAACCCTCTATACCTATTATATAAGACAAAATATGCAGGTTGCTTAAATTCTTCTGGACTAAAGGTATTATATACAAGCTCCCAACCATCAGATTTCTTGATATCAGTGACATAGATTAATGGAAAAGACCTATTGGCACTACTCGCCCAAGGCACAAGTATATTGGTACCAGCTGGTGCAGGCATGTAATCGCCAAGTTCCCAATCGAAACTATATGGCGTAATGGTGCTTTTATTGCTAGTTGAAGCAATAACACTACCAGGCGCAGTCAATTCTTTTTTACAAGATGAAAAGACAGCCAAAAGGACTAAAATTAAGATGTAATTTTTTGATTTCATAGTTAATTAATTTAATGTAATAATGCAATTAATACATATAAATATACATTACGTATTATAATAATGTAATCAATATGTATTAATTAATTATTATTTTATTACAAATTAATACTACAAAAAAGCCGTCAAATCATTTTGATTTGACGGCTATAAACTGATATAAAAAGATTAGAAACTATATCTCAATCCCAATTGCATTTGGTAACGTGATGCAAAGAAATCTCTTGAATATGAAGTGACGTCACTTTGTTTAAAGTTATAAGTAGGATAAGTAGTAGCATTACCTGCAGAAATTACTTTTCCTGTGGCATCTTTAGCAAGTGATAAACCAACACTTGCCATTGAGTTGAATGTATTAGGAGAAAAATATTGAATTCCCCAATCTTTATTCACCAAATTGGTTAGGTTAATGATATCGTAAGTTAAAGTTAAAACGTGTGGGTGTTTTCCTTTTGCCACCTGAATATCCTGAGAGAAACGGAAATCAGCCTGAACATTCCAAGGGGTACGCGCACCGTTACGCTCGGTAAAATTGCCACGGCGGCCGCTCAGGTATTTATTACCATCGATATAGCTATCAAATGCTGCTGCCTGTGCAATTCCTTCTGGAGTGTTAGCAAAGAATTTCTGCGTCTCGCCGGCTGCAGGTATGTACATTAAACTTACGGTCTGACCAGTTCCGTTAATGGTACTGTTCACCAAACCTAATGAATATGGTGCACCAGATTGTCCGCTGAAAAAGATAGAGAAGTTACTCACATATTTACCATTTTTAGCCCAATCCAAACGGTAGTTTACTGTTGATACAATACGGTGACGGATATCGAAGTTAGAATATGCCAAACCTGGATTATTAGGACTAAGCGACTGGTTTAACTGCCAGTTAGATTCCATGGAGTTACGAATACCGTTGGCAATATCTTTAGACTGACCATAGGTATAAGCAGCCATCACATCTAAACCGAAAGGAAGTGATTTACTTACCTGAGCAGTTAAACTGTATTTATATCCTTTATCGGTGTTCGATAATAAATATGCGTTAGTAAATAGTTTATTGATTTTTCCATTACCATTAGGGCCTGATGTTGTGCTATAAATTGGTTGCTGACGCTGAGTATCATAAATCATGTAAGTTGGATTATCAACAATGTTAATCTGTTGGAAAGCAACGTCTTTAATTACCTTACTGTAGATTCCTTCTAGCGTAAATTTCCAGTTATCTTCAGTTTTGATATCAAATGCTAAATTACTTCTCCAGGCTTTAGGCATTTTAAAGTTATTGTCTACCAAATCTACCTGGGTCGCTCCACTGGCATCATTAATGTTTACGCCTTGTTTAGCTACGTAACCGGCTTCACCATTTCCGGTTAAAGCATCGCCAATAGGATCAGATCCTGCAACTGGCGTACCCGAAGCTGATTTGTAATCATATTTCTTATCAAAAGCACCATAGTTAACACCATTGTTATAATAAGCATAACCTAACCATGCAAAAGGCACACGACTGGTAAAGAAACCGCTACCACCACGGATAATTAAACTCTGATCGCCGATAGCATCATAATTAAATCCTACTCTTGGCGACACTTGGACTTTGTTTAAGAATTTATTGTTAATAGCTGAGGGCTGGGTATAAGTATAGGTTGTACCGTAATTAGGATCAACTGGAGAATTGGCGGTTTTAGTGCTCAATGTTGGTTGAGTTGGCAGGTCGGTCATATCAAAACGTAAACCTAGAGTCAACTTAAACTTGTCACTTAAACGCATTTCATCCTGTCCGTACAAACTAAACATATTTACGTTAAACTTTGCTGTCGGATTAGCAATAATATTATCGCGGGTATTATTATCGTAGTTATAGTTAGTACGTACACGATTTGGTTTGCCTGCCAGGAAGTCATCAACACTTGAATAAGCTACCCGCCCGTTCCAGGAGTTTACGAAACCATAGTTGATGTTGTACAACTCATTGTGCGTACCAATAGTGAAGCTATGGATACCTTTGCTGAACTGATAGTTATCAGTAACTTCAAAAGTTTTTTGCTTCATATTAAAGATACTGGCTTCTCTGTCGGTACCTAAAAATAATGTCCCTCCGTTAGATGCAATTTCTATCTGTGGAACTGCCGGGTTGGTAAGTGGATTACGGAAATCGTTAATGTTTGAATAACCAACAATCAAGTTGTTTGTTGCGGCGTCAAAACGCGTTTTTAATTCGGCAACAGTAGAGCTTTGGTTATTGTTTTGTTTAAAATCGATACTTCCAAATCTAAAGTTAGACTGGTCGCGCTCTAAGTTGGTAGCTTTTGAAACGATGGTATTATTCCTAACAGTTAACTGATTTCTCTCATCAATGTTCCAATCTAAACGGTTAAAGAATTTATTCGATTGTGAATAAATGTTGTAATTACCAAAACTTCCGGCATTGATACCATAAACATTACTCATTCTATCTGATATGGCCTGAGCCTGTGCGACAGTTAACAGTGGCATATCTGATGATCCGGCTCCTAAAATTACCGGATCCTGGCGGCGGGTAATCTCCTCGTTTGTAAAGAAAAACAACTTATCTTTTATAATAGGGAAACCTACACGGAAACCGGTTTGGTAATCGTGAAAAGCTGATGGCTCCTTGCTGTTATCGCCAATTTTGTTTCTACCGATTAATGAAGCATTACGGCCGTAACCATAAACCGACCCTACTACTTCGTTGGTACCACCACGCGTTACGGCATTGATACTACCACCTAAAAAGTTACCCACTTTAACATCGTAAGGTGCAAGCAATACAGTAACATCCTGGATCGCATCAAGCGAAACCGGGTTGGTACGCGTACTGCTTCCTGGCATGCCCGAACTTCCGCTCTGACCACCCAACGAAGGACTGAAACCAATGGCATCATTATTAATAGCACCATCAATGGTTACGTTATTATACCTAAAGTTGGTACCGCCAAAAGTATTATCTTTACTACCCTGAGGGGTTACACGGGTAACGTCCTGTAAACTGCGGTTCATGGTTGGAAGGGTTTTGATCTGACCTTCGCCAATGCTGGTACCTGCACCAGATTTTGTTCCGCCTTTCTGACCTTTAACACTTACTTCGGCCAGTTGGTTACCTTGCTCCTGGAGATCAAGATCAAGTTTTACATCAGTACCTAAGGTTAGGTAAATATTTTCTTTTACCACCGGGCTGTAACCAACAAAGGTTACCGTGATTTTGTACGGTCCACCCGGGTTTAGGTTACCAATCCGGTAAATTCCTGATTCGTTTGATGAACCTTTAGATACAGTACCTGTTGGAACGTGAACCAAAACGATCGTTGCTCCTGGTATGATACCTTTGTTATCCTTAATCTTTCCATTAATACTAGATGTTGTAACCTGCGCCTGGGCAAATGTGACCAGGAGTACAAGAATACTTACTAGGGATAGTAAACGTGATTTCATTTTCTGTTATTTTATTTTGGTACAAAACAACAGCCTTAATGTTAATTCAATATTAACAACAGATTAACTTTAACCATGAATTAACATTATGAAAATGAGAAGTAAATAATGGCAAAACAATTCCTTAACAGCCTTTTTAGAAGCCGGAATATGACATGAGCGATATGCTCAAATATCACATTCAAAGATGAAGATTTCATGAAGATGAGGCTAGTCTTTAGCCTACAGTCATATTCTGGAGTCCGAGGTTGATTAACCGGTTAACAGTTAAGCATTCTTCAAACCTGCAACCAAGGCACAAATGAACCAATGACCAATAAACAAATTAACCAATAACCAATTAACTAATGACTAATGAACCAATTAACAAATGAACTAATGAACCAATTAACAAATGAACTAATGACTAATGAACCAATGGCTAATGAACCTATTTATCTATCTTTACACCCATGACCATAAGATTAGCCCTTACCGAAGATATACCCTCAATTATGCAGCTGGTACGTAAAGTTGTACCCATAATGCGTGCAGCAGGAAATTTTCAATGGGGAAACGATTATCCGAACCCTGAAGTATTTGCCAACGACATTACAAATGGTCAGTTATGGGTAGCAGAGCTGGAAAATGAAATTGTTGGTGTTTCGGCAATCACCACAGATCAGGATCCTGAGTATGCCGAGGCGGGCTGGGACATTACCGAAAAAGCCATTGTTACACACCGGTTGGCTGTAGATCCCGATTGGCAGGGCAAGGGCATTGCCAAAGCTTTAATGCAACAGGCAGAGGAAGTAGCCAAAGCCGCGGGCATTAACATTTTAAGGGTAGATACCAATAGTGAAAACAAAGCCACACAGGCCCTTTTCCCTAAACTGGGTTATACCTTTAGTGGCGAAATTGGCCTGGCCAAACGTCCCGGGTTGAGGTTTTTCTGTTACGAAAAATTGTTATAATGCTATACCCTTAAAGAACCACGGAAAGCCCTTGCAGCATAATAAGATTGTGCTCCGTTATGATATATAAATACATGATCGTAACGGCGATCTCCAAAGAGCGCACCGCCAAGTTTCCTGATGGCAGGTGGTGTAACAATCCAGCTTGATGTTTTGGTATCGAATTTTCCGAGCTGCTGCAAGGCCTGGTATTGTTCTTCGGTTAACAACTCTATCCCCATTGCGGCCGCCATATCAACCGCATTATTTTCGGGCTGATGTTCTTTTCTGGATTCAAGAGCTTCGCGATCGTAACAAACACTTCGGCGGCCTTTCGGACTTTCAGCCGAGCAATCGTAAAAAATATATTCGCCACTCGCCTGATCGTAACCTACCACATCAGGTTCGCCACCCGTAATTTCCATTTCATCAAGCACCCATAATTTTTCAGGCTTGGAGGTTAATCTTTCGAGCACTTTATCCCATTCCAAACCTTTATGCCTGTTCATATTTTTCTCGAAACGGATTTTTAAGGTATGGAGCAGGTCTTCTGTTTGTTCAGGAGACAATTCTTTGTTATTATTTGCTTTACTCATGTTAAATTTAGTTCCTCAATAAAGGTATATCTTTTATTTTCCTGTTTTAAAAAGAATGCCAATTTTCATTTGGAGCGCAGGGCCTGTACAAAACAATAACTTTCTTCTCGTCTTCCGCTTTCCCGAAAATTCGGGATACCTCGTTGCTGCAGGGTAACGCTCCAACCGGGGCTAGGTAGCCAAAACAGCATTCCATTTTTGTGGTTTACAGCCTGCAGAAACCCTTGTTCCTAAACCCGATTGCAATGTAAAGCCCGGAGCGCAGCGAGGACTTGAAATGAAAAGCGGGACTGCAAACCGCCAAGAACCACGAACCATTCATTTCCCTATCCTGTTTCGGCCAGTGAGGCTCCAACCAATGGGATAAAATTTGGAACGAATTAAACGCACAGATTTCTCCACTACGGTCGAAATGACGATGCTTCAAAATTAATCTTCCAATCCTTTACCATTCAAAATCTGAGGCATAAATTTTTCAATCCTGGCTTCGCGGGTTTTGGATTGCTTAGGCGCCGAAAAATATAACAGGTAACCTCTTTGTCTTCCAGGGGTTAAAGCTTCGAACGCTGTTTTTAAATCGGGAATGTGATCCAATTTACTTTGAAACTCTGCCGGGATGTTATATTCGGTAGTTTTCTTCAGTTCTACTTTTAAGCCGGCCATTTCTATTTCAATGGCTTCAAAAATATAAGCTTTTAAAATTGTTTTCATTTCTACGATCTGCAATGCATTGGTAAAACGGATCTGCCTTGCCGATTGTACATTCTGCGTTTGTTGAACCAATATCCCTTCACTGTCTTTTAACAAAACTCCCTTGAAAAACAAAAAGGCGCAATACTCTTTAAAATCGTGAATTAAAACGATGTTGTTACCATTTAAAGTATAGCAGGGACAACCCCATTTTAACTCTTCGGTAAGTCCGCAATCAAGGGCAATTGTTCTTAATAAATTTACTGCCTCCTGCCATTTCTTGGCCTTATTAAAATAAAAATCAACTTTTGCGTTCATCATCTTATAGATTAGTTGAAAGAATTTTCCTTTCCGCTGGCCTGAAATACCACGAGAGTACTGTTAAAACCAGTAGTAAAACGGGGCCGAAATATGCCGAAAAACTATGATCGGCTACCGCAATATGCGAAAAAACAGCCCCAGACATGGCAAAGAAAAAGCCTGCATAAGCCCATTCTTTTACTAAAGTAAATTTAGGAATAAGCACGGCAATAACCCCCAGGATTTTCCAGATGCCCAGTAAAGTAAGGAAATAGACCGGATAGCCCAATTGAGTAAAAAGCGCTACTTCTTCTTTTGTTTTTAATACCTGTACAATACCGGTAGACAGCATACCCAGGGAAAGCCAAACTGTGGCGATCCAATATATAATTTTGTTTCTTTTTGTCATGATCTGTTATTTTAATTGACTTACAATATCCTGCAAACGGTTATGCGCCATGTTAATGCCTTTGGCAAACGGCAGTGATAAAATCTGGTCTCTCAATCCAACCGATTTGTATATCACATGCATGGTAAGCTTACTTCTTTCGCCCCCCGTTTTTTCGAAAGTCAAAAATTCGAGCTGAGCGGCAAAAGGTGTATTTTCCATTTCGAATGTCCGCGTAATTTTTTCATCCGGTACAAACTCGTGGATTACCCCACTGGCTACAAATGCCACATTGCCCTTGTTATCGGAAGTTTCGAACACATAACTGCCGTGTTTTTTATTTTCGAGCTTCAGCACCTTGGTACCCATCCATTGTGCCACGATTTCGGGTTCTACATAAGCTCTAAAAAGCAATTCAACAGGAAGATCAAATTCCCTGGTGATTACGATTTCCTGTTTACCGTTTTCGGCATCGATTTTTGTTTTCTGCTCCATTGGTTCTATCTCGGTTTATAATTTTTCATAATATCTTCCAGTTTGTTAAACCTGTCGTCCCACATTTTACGGAAGGGTTCAATAAAATCGGCTATTTCTTTCATTTTTTTGGCATTTGTATGGTAGTGTACTTCTCTCCCATTCTGCTTTTGCTCCAAGAGCTCGCATTCGGTTAAGATCTGCAAATGTTTGGAAACCGTTGGCCTGGCGGTATCAAAATTGGCAGCAATGGCACCAGCCGTCATAGATTGTGTGGCTACCAACAACAAAATGGCCCTGCGGGTGGGGTCGGCAATGGCCTGAAATACATCTCTTCTTAAATTCATTATGTAGCTATTTGACTACAAATATAAATGTAGCCATTTAACTACGCAAATTTTTCGGTAAGTTTTTTTAAATAGCTTGATTTATAGATGCGCCATTTCGAGCGGACCTGATAGCTATCAGGCGTAGCGAAGTCTAGAACCACGATTGCTCAGCGCAAGCTAAATCTGTCTTTATAGATTTCTCCATTTCGCTACCGATGAAAAATCGGCACGCCGCAGTCGAAAGGACGATTCTTCTGTAGGATCTGTCAATGGTAGCGCAGGATCTTTTTTTGGAAAGCAATTGTAGTGGCTATTATTAAAGGCAATCCGGCTTTCCGGTACAAGTCCTCGCTTCGCTCCGGGCTTTCCCCTTCAATCCGGTTTAGGTGGCGGCAGGCATTGCATCAAATCCTAGCGATCGTCATCTCCTGACTGAAGCGCAGTGGAACGGAGAGATCTAAATCAATAGCTTTCTCAAGGCAGATCTCTCTATCATTGACAGCCTCTCTCAAGTCGTCATTTCGAGCAGAGTGCAACGCAGTCGAGAAATCTGTCTCTATAGATTTCTCCATTTCGCTACCGATGAAAAATCGGCACGCTACAGTCGAAAGGACGATTCTTCTGTAGGATCTATCAATGGTAGCGCAGCGAAATCGAAGCCCCAAAGGCTCTGCTAAGCAAAATCTGCCGAGATGACGATTTAAATTGAAAACAAGGTTATTTCTATCTGTGAAGGCACAGACCGCGGAAAAGATTAATACAAGTTCAATCAGCCTGCGCAATATGTCGCAAACACACCGTCAGAAAGTCGTTTTCCTCCCTATTAATTTCACTTTTTTGCCTCCATATTTGTTTAAGTAACAGTGGAGCAGTAAACACTTAAAAAAACGGGCGAACCGAAAAGCCAAAAGAGTAGGAACAATAAAGATCTATTTTATGTCGAACAATAAAGTTTCATTACACAGGATTATAAAGGCATCACCAGAAAAATTATACCGTGCCTTTACCGACAACACTGCAATTGCAGCATGGTTACCCCCTTATGGTTTTCTATGCACTGTTCACGAACGCAAGGTGGAAGAAGGACTTACTTATAAAATGTCATTCCACAATTTTACCACCGGAAACAGCCACGGCTGGACCGGAGAGTTTCTGGAAATAAAGCCTAACGAATTTTTAAAGTATACCGACAAATTTGACGACCCGAATCTTCCTGGCGGAATGATTACCTCCGTATGGTTTAATAAAACCATTGTGGGTACAGAATTAAAGGTATTACAGGAAAATATACCCGCAGTAATACCGACCGAAATGTGTTACCTGGGCTGGCAGGAATCGATCGAGAAACTGATCAAATTGGTAGAACCTGAAATACCAGATGCTTAATCAGCCACAGATATTAATGTTTTCTAATTCTTTTTGATCAAAATAATGGCCGTGCATTTCGCATGGCTTTTTTTATGGAGTTCATTCTTTTGCTTTGCTAACAGATTCTTTTATCGGGTGGGATAAAAAGATAGCGCTCCGGATGTTCCGAAGCGCTGTAGCAAACCATTGAAAAAGCTACTGAATAATAATAGTACGGGCCTCCTAGATATTAACAGCCACGAAATGTTGCCGGCTTTTTAGGCCCATCAATAGTTTCGGGAGAAAGCAAAAACGATCTTCCTCCCGATTTAAATAAAGTTAAAAAAGGCCTAAAAACCTAAACCTAAAGTAAATCCGCGCACGGCTGTATTCAGCGTTGCTCCTGCTGTAGCCGCACCGGTAGTGAGATTTACAGTATATATTTTTTGCACGCCGCCAACAGTGAAAACGCCGTAGGCTACACCACTAGTACCGCCAATATCAAAGCCGTTATTGGTTTCTACATTTACGCCTAGCGGTCCTACATCTACCAAAGTTCCAGCATTGGGTGGATCCTGACGATATAGCCTGTCGCCTGTAGAATCTATGTCGAACAAGACCGTAGTGCTTGCCCCGGCGAAGTTATTGGTGTAAGCTGCACCCGAAATGGCCGCAGTAGCGAGTGTGATAGGGCCGTCGACGGTAAGCACTGCATCAACCGGGTTGACACGGAAATTCTGTCCGTTGTTGCCCACAATCCTGATGCGATCTACTGTAGGATTGAAATCAAATCCAATTTGTGTAGCCGTTAACAGCGTCGTTAATGGCCCCGTTCCCACTATGGTTGCTGCTCCTGAAGCGGCATTAATTGTGTAAATCCGGCTCGTACTTCCAATAGCATAAAGCTGACCATTAGCGGGACGCATATCAATACCGAGAATACTCTCGCCCGCCTGGATACCACTAATGGCTTTAACAACGGGCGCAGGCGCAGAAGCCAATGGATTAAAAATTAAAAGCTCGTTGTTGTTAGATACAGCGTAGGCTACAGCTTCGGTAGGGATCGCGATTCCGGTAATGGCTATATTGGTATTGGCAATTTTGGCCGCTTTTCCAGTATTCAGATCTATTAGAAAAAGGCCCGGTTTACCGGCAACAGTAAGTGCTGCCAGGGCTATTGCACCATCCGGATTGATATCAAAACCGCCGGTTTCTTCTGCATCGATGCCAAGTGCCCCTACTTCTACCAGCTTACCATCATTTGGCGGGTCTTGTTTATGAAGCTTATCATTTGCTACATCTATATCAAACAATACGGTTGTAGCAGCCCCGGCCCTGTTTTGGGTGTATGCGGCAGCAGAAACTTTTGCGCCTGTTATGCCATTAATAGCACCATCTGTAGCAACTACAGCTCCGGTTTCGGGGTTAAGGCGAAGGTTTTGCCCGGTGGAGGTGATCAATCTGATCCGGTCTACCGTTGGATTAAAGTCAAAAGCTACCTCTCCCGAACTCAAGGCCGGACTAAATGGTGTGGTAGAAACGGCACGCGCTGTTCCGGTTTTAGGATCGATAACATATATTCTGCTGGTACTGCCTATACCATAAAGCTGCCCGGTAGCAGGGCGAAAATCTATACCCAAAATGCTTTCACCTGTTTGCAGCCCTGAAATGGTGACTTGTGAGGTAACTGTACCGGGATTTTTAGCGTTTATTAATGATAGTTTGCCATCGGAGCTTAATGCGTAGAAGTTAAGATCAGGCCCAGGCACGAGCGTTTCGGGGTCTAAGCCATATCCACGGTCTTTTTTACATGCCCAAAAGGCAGCAGGAATCATAATGGCCAATGCAGCCATCACGATTAAAGTTTTAATTTTAATCATAACGTATTTTTTTAGTTTAAGAAATGTTCAGCTGGTATACTTAGCTGAGTTGTTTTGGGGGATACTCCAAAGTCTGGGCGTTGGCCGCAGTAAGCCTGTAATCTTTTGAAGAAAATATGTTTTCCTGATGGTCTGGTAAAGTGAAATCGATGCAGTAAGAAGTGATTGAAACCAGATCCGATAACTTGATTTTTCCTTCATTTTCGCTGTCTTCGTCGGCAGTGCCTTCCCTGTCGGTCATTTTAACGAAAGTCTTCTTCCACGAACTATCCGTTGAACCATTATAAACGGCACTCATTGCTATTCTGGCTACCAATGCGATAATCAGCAGCAAATAAAGGAACATTCTGGAGTAGTGAATAGTCATTTAGGTCTTCCCGGTTGGTTGAAACTATGAGCATATACGCTAAAAATCAGGAAGCAGTTTTTAATAAATTAAAATTATCTTCTCACATTAACAGGGAATGGGTTTGCTTAACAACCTGCAGTGCCGGCCCGCTGAATGAATTAAGGATAGAGCAAATATTTTTTCCGGATATTTTTAAATTGCTGCAGACCTGGTTCCTGGCTTTTTCTGATTTCTTATTCAGGTATTCCGGCAATGGTTTGTTTTCTCAGGCTATCGCTGCCAATCCTCAGGTTAAAAGGCTATACGCCAGTATTTCCTCTTCGGCACTGAAAAAATTGCTTTGTCCGGATAAACCCTATAGAGTTCGATGAGCCAGGACAAGTTAATTTTACCGCTTTTTGTGCAGATACACCTAATATGGTAAAAGGTATTTAAGTTCTTCGGCCTTCGTTAATTATTAAAGTGGAGCTCAAGCCCGAGGAAAAAGGTGTATAAGCGTCTATTTGCCCACATAAATCTGAGCTCAGCCCATAAAATAGATTTCACTCAAAATCTCCCGATTCATCGTAAATCAGGAGATTAAATTGCTTTTTGTGCTAAATTGGCTGCTTTGCTAAAAAGATTTGATTATTTTATTTTCTATGGAATCGCCACCAGCAAAAAGCGCTCAATACGCATCAGTTTACTTAAAATCGGGCACAGGAAATAAATACCCGCCAAATAAAATATACGACCATAAAAGTGTCCAAAAGATATTGAAAATCTGTGCGGTTACAAAAGTAAATGCGGGTCTGCCGCCTTGCAATTTAACCAAAGATGAAAATTTAGCTTCCATACCAATCGAGATAAAGGCGATGGCAAACCAAACCGTACGCAATCCGTTCAGTGTTGGCGCAACACTCTTCGCGGTGGCAGGCGATAATAGGAAAGAAAATACCAGCGACGCCCCAACAAAGCCTAGTACAAATTTGGGGAAACGCTCCCATACAATTTTAAGTCCGGGGCTTTCTGCTTTAATCAAAACCTCACCTTTTTCTCCTTTTGGCTTTTTATAGGCCCACCAGATGGCGATAAAAAATGCTGCAACCCCTATAAATACATTTTGCGAAAATTTAGCAATTACACCAGCTTTAACGGCTACCGGCCCAACCAGGTCACCTGCAGCGGTAACCGTTGCAGTAGTGTCTAAAGTTCCACCCAGCCAGGCACCTCCAATTACATCAGGGATATGAAAATACTTCACGGCCCAGGGCTGGATGATCATCATCGGAATGGCCATAATCAATACCAGGGTGGTTACATAAGAGAGCTTGCGTTTATCGCCATTAATGGCTCCAGCAGCAACTATCGCTGCAGAAACACCACAAATGGATACGGCTGACGCCAAAATCACACCAAATTCATCGTCCACTTTTAACCTGCGGCTCAACCATAACGAGAAAAACCAAACTGCCGTTACCACAATAACTGCCTGCACAATTCCCGGCAAACCTGCTTTGATCAAATCGGCAGATAAAATGGTGGTACCTAAAATAACCAGCCCGGTTTTAATATAAAATTCAGACCTGACAGCCTCCTTTAACCAATCGGGAAGTTTGATCACATTACCCAGCACGATGCCGATCAGCAAAGCAAAAACCACATATTCCAGTCCGAAATAAGAAACGTTTTTGTTGCCGGCTATAATGAAAGATATGATGGCAAAAAAATAGATAAGCAAAAAGCCTGCGGCAAACCTGGCTACATTACCGCCTGAAAGGCCAATGGCAATGGCTGCAAGTGCAAGAAAAACCACCCCGGTTTCTAAAATGAGCAATAAATTCTGGCCCGAAAGGATTTTACCAAATAAATCTTCGCTGTTAGCCCATTTGTAGGCAGGCAAAGTAATTGTTGTACCGTTATTGGTTAAATACAATACAGAGGCAATAATGATTGTGCCTAAAATTACCGCCCACCAATCTTCGGTAAGCGCTTGTAAAAATGTTTTTTTGTCGGGCGCAATTCCCGCATCGGTTAAAGCTCCGGTAGTTTCTGAAGCATTGTTCTGTGTTGACATCGTTTTTTCTTTGTGGTTATCTGATTTTTATGTTGAAAATATCTTTTAATACCCGTTTTGCGGCATTATA
Organism: Sphingobacteriaceae bacterium; assembly: GCA_017745075.1. Classification (GTDB taxonomy): domain Bacteria; phylum Bacteroidota; class Bacteroidia; order Sphingobacteriales; family Sphingobacteriaceae; genus Pedobacter. Next base: position 22,692 of record JAGIAD010000029.1, read on the forward strand.
GCCGCACATCCCATGTACACCACCTCCCGGAGGGGTAGATGATGAACATATATACAATCCTTTGGCAGCCGTTTTATATGGCGACCATCTTAAAGCCGGACGGGTAAATAATTGTCCGAGGTCTAATATCCCCCCATTAATATCGCCACCAATATAATTAGGATTATGTGCTTCCATCTGTTCGGTGTTCATGGTATGTTTGGCCATAATCCGGTCTTTAAATCCAGGAGCAAAACGCTCTACCTGATTTTCGATCAGGGTTGTCATATCCTGTTTGGATCCATTGGGAACGTGGCAGTAAGCCCAGGCTGTTTGCTTACCTTCAGGTGCACGCGATGGATCGAACAAGCTCTGCTGCGCCAAAAGCACAAAAGGTTTTTCGGCCTGCCGGCCTTTACTGGTCATCAATTCGCCTGCTGCTATCTCTTCGAAAGTATTGCCTAAATGTATGGTGCCTGCGGCCCTGCATGCTTCGGCGGTAAATGGAATAGGGCCATCCAATGCCCAATCTACCTTAAATACCCCCATGCCGTAACGGTAACGTTCGAGCTGCCATTTGTAAATAGCCGAGAATTTATGTCCCGCAATCTGTAATAACTGTTTTGGGGTAATATCAAAAAGCACTGCATGGGCAGAAGGCAATTGATCTAGAGAAGTAACAAAAGTTCCCGTTTCAATTTTTCCGCCAAGCGATTTAAAATAGCCTGCCAATGCCACGGCAATAAATTTAGATCCGCCTTTGGGTATCGGCCAGCCTTTAAGGTGCCCGCTGGCCATTAATACTAAACCAATGGCAGTAGTGCTTAAATTACTTAAAGGTTGTATGGCATGCGCGGCCATTCCGGCAAAAAGCCCCCGGGCGTGCTTTTCTTTAAAGCGTTTAACAAAACCTGCTGCGCTGCTTAAAGCTTTGAGGCCAAAACCTGCCATTGCCAATGGGTGTTTAGGGAAATGCAGTGGCCCTAATGCATCTTCATCAATCAGCGGCCATGCTGCCGTAATATTCTTCATCAACGAAGCATAGGTTTTGGCATCGCTTCCCAGGTATTCAGCCGTTTTTTCGATAGAATGATCCAGTATGGCGGCTGTACCGTCATCAAAAGGATGTGCAGCTGCCAAAACAGGTTGCAGGTATTCCAATCCGTGTTCGGCAAGAGGCAGGATTTTAAAAAACGGCGAAGCCAGCGCCATCGGGTGGATCGCCGAACATACATCGTGCGTAAAACCGGGCAAGGTAAGTTCGGCAGAACTGAGTCCTCCGCCAACTACATTTTTACCTTCGATAATTAAAACGGAAAGTTCCTGTTGTTGCAAAGCGATAGCCGCAGCCAGCCCATTTGGCCCTGATCCTACAACAATTGCATCGTAATCCCGTTTTTCTAATTTCATCTGGTTATTTTATGGTTTCCGGTTTAAATAAAACGGTTCCGTCATTTTTAATCTGCCATGCGGTAATGGGGTTCATGTGGTATCCGCCCAGGTTTACGCCACGGGCTTCTACCAATTGCGCCAAAGTGGGTTGTAAATAACCGGTTTCGTCGGTAACGCGACTCAATATTTCGGTAGCCTCACCTTTCCAATCCCACAAATACCTGAAATAAGTATGCGCTTTACTCAATACCGGCTCCTGTAAATTGGCCAGTTGCCAGGTTTTGCCCGCATCGGTGCTAACTTCTACTTTTTCTACCTTCCCCCTGCCACTCCAGGCAATACCACGAATTTCAACCCAGCCCTTATTTACCTTTTGAGGGTATGACGGATAGGTAATAATGGAACGCGCATCTAACTCAAAGCTAAACATTCTGATTTTATCTTTTACAGGGTAAGTATATTTTGACGTTTCTTCCCTGGTCATATAAGGTTCTTCCGAAAGTTCAATCCGCCTTAACCATTTGATATTCATATTCCCTTCAAAACCGGGTAAAAGTAACCTCATGGGATAACCTTGTTCAGGCCGTATAGCTTCGCCATTCTGGGCATAAACAATCATGGCATCATCCCAGGCTTTTGCTATGGGAATGGTACGCGTCATCACGGCTGCATCCGAACCTTCGGCCAAAAACCATTTGGCTTTATCGCTGATGCCCACTTCGTTAAATATAGTAGAGAGCATTACACCTGTCCATTCGCTCTGACTGGTCAGGCCTAAAATATCCTGTGGGGTCATTTCGGCTTTACCCGTACGGAAATTTCCGGCACATTCAATAAAACAGGTACGGGTAACGGATGGGAATCTTTTGATATCGGCAAGAGTAAATTTCATCGGATTATCGACCAAACCGTGAATGAGCAACTCGTGTTTTGCCGGATCAATAGTTGGAACACCCGCATGATGGCGTTCGAAATGCAGATCGGCCGGTGTAATGGTGCTGTGCATATCCTGCAGGGGTGTACGCGAAGAAATATCTGAAGGTTTGCGTACCGGCTGCTCAAACGGCGATCTTTTCCCCAGCTGACTTGGTCCGGGGCCAACGATTTTAGTCGGATCATCTGTAATCTCAGGAAGAACCGGTGTTTCAGAAGGTGTTTCACCAGCAAATAACGATTGCACAGGTAAAACTGCAGCAGCTATTACCCCTCCCAATAAAGTTCGCCTGCTGATTTTGCCACTGGCTATTTTCTGATCTTTGTTCCTGTGCTTTTCCATTACTTTATTTCGGGGCCTCCTTTGCGGTCGTCCATAATAAACAGTTTTTTCGCCGGCATCACCACTTTGTACAGGTTTTTGGCATCGAGTACTACATCGACTTTGATAATTTTATTGGCATTAAGCAGATAAGCAGTGATGCTGTACACTTCATCATTACTTAACGAGCCCGGAAGATTGTAGGGCATGGCCCGGCGCATATAATCGAACAAAGTGGTGGCATAAGGCCAGTAATTGCCTATGGTTTTAGGCTTGCTGGAGGCCGATGTATCGCCAACCAAAGCATTTCCCGGAAGTTTAACACCGGGTTTTTCAGTACCATCAACGCCATGGCACGCCGCACATTTCCGGGCATATAAAATCCTGCCTGTTTTCACATCTCCCTGCCCTGCCGGCAATCCTTTCCCATCAGGACGAACGTCGATATCCCAGGCGGCAATTTCCTGTGCGCTGGCTGGGTGGCCAAAACCAAATTTAGCAGGCCGTTTTAAACTATCCATTAATGGCCGCTGAACCTGCACCGGTATAAATGCCGTTTTAAGCGATATTAATAACAACATTACAGGACATGCCAGTATGAGTACGGTTTTTTTATCCATCGCCTTAATATTTACCCGCGTTTAAAGTGCTTTTTGGCAATATATATTGTCGGTCATAACGATCAAGTACCACATAAATGGAATCTCTACGCTCGTTAGTACCGGAAAGAATAACCCTCGAACCGTCGGTAGTATCGTATTTCAGTACCATGCGATGGCGTTTTACTTCCCTTGGTTTCTCCGCAAATTCGCGATCCCTGCGGGTAGACCATGCCGCTTTATCGATCATTTTATTTTCATCGCCAATATGCTGCCAGGCCGTTTTACTGATCCAGTTATCTTCTTTTGGTATGGTTTCTTTGGCCTTATCGGCACCTTTGCGCCCGCCCCTTAAGGCCATCACATTTTTATCCTGCAGGTAAAGCACTTTATCAACCGTATCGGCATAATAATGAAATGCTCTTTGGCCTCCGGCAACACCACTGATTTCGAAAGTACGCTGGATATCACGCATCGGGCTTCCCCCGCCATTTGATGGATCGATCAGTACCGGGCGGTTGATTTTGAAAGTAAGGGTAGTCCAGTTTTCGAAAGTGGCTTCCTGCCAGCGTGTAGAATCAAGCGGATTAAACGGAATCACTTCTCCGTTAACCTTAAACTCAGTTACGTGGTAATTTCCCCTTAGCTTTTTAACGCCAGCGGTTGCAGGCTGTTTATAGGGGTCATATTTAAAATTAATTACCTCCGTATAGGTAAGCACACCAAAAAAAATCACAAAAGTGAGTACTTTTAGTGTAATACGTGTGTATTTAAGCCATGGTTTGCTAAAATCGGGGTAAATCCTGAACGGAACGGTATAGCGCTCTAAAATGAGCAGGTTGTATAATTTAGGGAAATCGTCGGCAGCGATAAATAGGCCAAGCAGCACAAAATAAAATGCATACACATGTACGCCACCATCATAAGCATAATTTACAAAGGTAATATCGCCCAATGCCGCTGCCAATAAAATGGCTCCGAAAGTGCTGGTTTTCCGGAAGAAAAGCATAGCACCGGCAACAATTTCGACTACGCCACCAAAAACCTGGTACCAGGGCACCACACCAACTGAAAGCCAGTATATTTTTTGGGCCGTAAAATCGCCGAAATTACTATTAAGCAAACCCAATGAAGGGTAAGGCATCTGTGTGGGAAAAAGTTTGGTAAAACCGAAGCCGATAATACCGATACCGGCACGGTAGCGTACCACCACCCTGATCCAGTAGTAAAGGATATGATAAGATTTGCGTTTACGATCGAAAGCCGTCCAGATCAGTGCCCCTACAACCGCAAATACCAGTGCAATACCCCAATCTATATAATCTGCAAGAAAACTCTTTTTAGGAGGCAAAGCTGCACTATTGTTGTTTCTGGTTTCAGCTTTTTTAACACTACTATTTTCTGTTTTATCCCGCTTGGCACCATCTTTTTTAACAGTTCCATCACCCGATGGGGAATCAGTAATATCGCGTGGGCGCTGTACCCCGAAAAATGATAAAAAACTGGGCTGGAAACGCGCAATATCATACAGATCACGGTAATGCGGTCGCGACCAATCAAGCGTAAAAACGTTTTTATACCAATTGGCCGAAAAAGGGATACACATGGCCAGGAAGAAAATAAACAGCACGCGAAAGCCAAATTTCTTTTGCCATGACCATGGCTTTTTGGCGGCGGCCTGTTGCACTGCAATTTCGTTTTCTATATCCTGCGGTTTTAATTCAGACATAACATTAAGCTTTTTTATAGTTTAAGTGCTTTGCGGCGGCTAAGCTTTAATGGATATTTTTTATCGATTTTGTTCAGCACCACATAAATCGAATCGCGGTGCTGGTTGGTACCCGAAAGAATCAGGGTAGCACTATCCGGGCGGCTATAATTTAGCCTCAGCTGCTCTCCTTTATAGTGGGGATTTTTGTTATCTAACAGTAGTACATGGTTCACTGAATCGATAGTATAACTGTAATAATGCCTTCCGGCTGTCCCGGCCAGTTCATAATCGCGGTCTTTATCATGCTTAAAAAACTGTTCGTAATTTGCTGAATCAATAATCACCTTCCGATCGGAACGCACACTGATGGTGGCCCATTTCTCAAACACCACATCTTTCCAGCGCACTGAATCGGCAGCGGCATAAGGCAATACACGACCATTGATCTTGAATTCGCTCACATTGTAAATCCCGGCAGCCCGGGTTAAACCTTTGGCCCGGGGAAACTGGTAAGGATCGTGATGGAAACCCGAATAGGTTTTAAAACCGTAGAGGATAACAAAAAAGGAAATTACCAGTGTTTTAAGTACCAACCTCAGGGTTTTGATTCTCCTTGCGTAAAGGGGTTTAAAACGATTAGGCGCGGTTGGCCGCTCCAGCGAAACGAGGTTATAAATCCGTTGTGCATCAAACCACAGTACGAACAATGCAAAAGTGATCAGGTAAGTGGCGTACACAAATTCCCCTCCTTCGTAGGCCAGGTTGGAGATAAATACGTTCCCGGTAAATACCAGGATAATTGCAGCGCCAATGGTGGCAGTTTTCCGGAAGAACAGCAACAAGCCCGCAAGGATTTCTATTCCACCTAAAAATGATTCGTAAGAAGGTACAATGCCCAAACTCATCGAAAATATTTTCCAGTCGGTAAAATCGCCATAACTGGTATTTAAATTACTGATGGAAGGAAAAGGTGCCTGCAAAGGAAAAAATTTGATAAACCCGTAACCGATGATGCCAATGGCCAAACGGTAACGAACCACAACCCTTAACCAGTAATAGAACTGATTATAATCTACATCCTTGTATTTCGATCTGCCCCAGGCCAGGGTACCAATAACTGCAATTATTGCAACGATAATCCAATTGATAAAACTATCGGCCCCGGGCAGAAATTTAGCAGATAAGCGTGTAAGGTTAAAAATATCGCCGTAGCTGATATGCAGCCAGTTAAAGCCAAAAACAATTTTAAAAAAATCGATACTTAAGGGAATGGCCTGGAGGATAAAAAAAAGGAAAAAGAATCTGAATATCAGCTTTTCTCTGTCGGTCCATACAGGTGGCGGTGGTATATTCGTCTTACTCATTGCTTTATTTTTAAGTTATCGGTTGGAAGCGGTAGCTGCTGGCTTTCGCGGTTCTTTAATCACCTGCCTTTTAGCCAGATCATATTTCTGACCCGCGCCGATGAAGAAAAAAGGCCCGTTTGCAGCAGTAAAATCTTCACGGTTGTTTATCACGTGTTTTTCACCGCTGTTTACAATGGTATTATAATCGTAAATAGCCACAAAAGAATGTCCTAGTACCTGCAGCGTATCGCGCTGTACCAGAACGGCCGTAGCTTCATTCAGGCCAATGCCGATAAAATCAGGTGCTTTACGGATAAAATCGACCAGGTCGTACTGGCGGTTACGCACCAGTAAATGCTGATCTATGGCCGAATTTTTAAGGAAGCCCAATCCCTGTGTATGGTCGCCAATTAATATCTGTGCGCCTTTGGTATCGCCACGCCATAAAAAAGAGCCAATAATGCTTGCCCCGGCCGAACTGCCTGCAATTACACCACCCCTGTTTAGTACATCAATGAAAGCCTGATGGGTGAGGGTGTTGAGGTATGAATCGGCAATGCGCCATTGGCGGCCACTTTCAAAATAAACAGCGGTTGCATTTTTTAAAGGGGCAATAAATTTTTCGCTATTGGCTTCCTTAAAATCGCTTGTATGGAAAAGGGTTACATTTTTAATCCCTGTTTGGCGTTTAACTTCTTCCACGCCCTTTTTATCATAAGCTGCCGAATCGCCCGATGCAGTCGTAACCACCACCAATACAGCCTTGTCTTTACCCCCGGCGAGTTCGGTAAACTTCTCCCAGATATCGCGCTGCGCCCCTACATTACCTCCGATAATCAACAGACTGCCCTTTTCGGGACCATGCCTGGTATCAGATTTTTTAACGGTAATTGGTGAGGGCTGAGCTAAGGCCTGATAACCAAACGCAGTTAGGGCCAAAAGGAAAATGCTTAGTTTTTTCATGATCAATATTTTTAATAACCAGGGTTGCGGTTAGGCCCCGCCAATTGCGGATCAACCAATGTTTCGTTATAAGGAATCGGAAAAAGATAAAGGTGTTTATCAGGTAGGCCCAATACAGCCTGTGCGCGGTCTGTCCTTACCAGGTTAAACCAGCGGTCGGCTTCGAAAGGGAATTCAACCTGACGTTCTTTTTCGAGCGCCAATAAAATATCGCTCAAAGTAGTGGCCGTAGTTGCACCGAGCCCTGCGCGACTACGCACTGCATTTAAATCGGTTTGTGCACTATTTGTACCAATGAGGTTGCCCTGTTGTGCCCTGGCTTCTGAACGGATGAGGTATAATTCGGCAATACGGATCACATAAGCCGGGTCGGTTCCCAATGGATTTCGGTAATATAATTTTCCGTACCATAAATTGCCTGGAGGCGCAGTTTGTGCAATTAAAGCATTGCGGTTACCACCAATAGCCGGATTGTTTAGCAAAGCAACCAGCGCGTCGTTAGGCGACCACTCCCTGCGTCCACCCAAAGCCGGTGGCAACCACCAGTTGCTGTGTCCGTTCGTATTTGAAGTGGTGTAAGCCAGCTCGAGTACCGATTCGGCAGTGGCTACCGCATTATTGGCAAAAAATGCACTATAGGGAGTCACAAGGGAGTAATTACTATTATCGTTAATTACCAATGTGGCAAATTGCTCAGCCAGGGTCCAGTTTTTCTGATAGAGGTAAAACCTGGCTTTAAGCGCTTGTACTGTGCGCAAACTTACCCGGTTACGGCTTACAGCTGCTGGCACCAGCGTTTCTGCTGCATTTAAATCTTTCAACACCTGTGCATAGGTATCGGCCAGGCTGCTGCGAGGAATATCGCTGTTATCAGATGAGGTATTGGTCGGTTTCAAGATCAATTGTACACCACCCCAACCCCGGGCAAGATCGAAATAAGCTAATGCACGTACAAAATATGCTTCGCCTAGGTATTGGTTTTTTAGCGTGGTGGTAAGCAGCGGATCACTAACGGTTGGTACCTTATCGATAATATAGTTGGCTTGTGATATGGTTTTGTAAATGGCCGTCCAGGCCGATTGTACATAACCATTGGTAGCAGAAGTAAGGTGTTTGGTAATCTCGTTGGGATCTGACTGCGACCCCGACCATTGGATATCCCCGGCTGATAAATAAGAAAGTGCCGGAAAGTTTGAGCCATAATAACTATTGGCAGCTAACAGGTTAAATAAACCATTTGCCGCAGTGGCTGCCGTACCGGCGTTAATGATGGCCTGATCCTGGTCTACCTGCAACTGAGGCTGTACCTCCAGAAACTTTTTGCAGGAAGAAAACAGGAATAAGACTGCGAGTATATATATAACTTTTTTCATGATTGATTATTCGGTTTAAAAAGTAATGTTTGCACCTATCTGGAAAGTACATGGCACAGGCGGCGTACCTAAATCGTAACCGAGTACAGTGGCCGACGAAGACACGTTAATTTCCGGGTCAGGACCTTTGTATTTAGTCCACAACCATAGGTTTGATCCGCTGGCATATATTCTTACAGCATTTATTCTCGCTTTTTTAACAAAATCTTTCGGCAGGTTATAACCAAGGGTTACATTGCTGAGGCGAAGGAAAGAGCCATCCTCAATGTTACGGCTGGTTGGGCTCAGGGTATAGTTCTGTCCGTAAGCGGTTAGCCTCGGCATATTGGTAATATCGCCGGGTTTCTGCCAGCGGTCTAACTGGTACACATCCATTGCCCTGTTGGCATCGCGGGTACCGCCACCTTCAAGAAAATAGTTGTTGTTGTTATACACTTTGTTGCCATAAACAAAATTGAAAAACACCGATAAATCGAAGCCTTTGTAGCTGAGGTTATTGGTTAAACCACCGTTAAATTTTGGTAGTGCATTGCCGACCGGAACAATATCGTTTGCGTTGATTACCCCATTATGATCGGCATCTTCGTACACGGCATTTCCGGTCTGCGGATCAACATAAAGCTGGTTGTACACAAAGAAAGTGTACATTGATAAACCCTGAACCATGCGTTCGGCGGCATAGGCAGCAACTACCGGCGTAGGGAGTTTTTCTATTTTATTGATGTTACGCGAGATATTGAAATTGGTACTCCATTTAAATGCACCATCCAGGTTAATGCTGCTAATGTTAAGTTCCAAGCCTTTATTGCTCATTTCGCCGGCATTGGTCAGGATTGATGAAAAACCTTTGCTCGAAGCCAGTGGCAGGTTAAGCAACAGGTTGCTGGTGTATTTATCATAAACATCGCCGCTTAAAGTAAGCCTGTCTTTAAAGAAACTTAAATCAAAACCGATATTGGCCTGACGGGTGCTTTCCCATTTCAGATCGGGGTTGGCCAGTTGCGAAGGCACCGTACCCGGATTGTTCTGGTAGTTGGCACCAGCACCCCATAAACCGCGTGAAGCAAAATCGTTTATACCATTCTGATTTCCGGTTAGCCCGATACTTCCACGGAGTTTTAAATCAGAGATTACAGCAACATCCTTTAAGAAATTTTCCTGTTTAACACGCCATGCCAAACCTGCCGAAGGGAAATATCCCCATTGGTGGTTAGCACCAAAGCGCGAAGAACCATCGGCACGTATACTGAATACCGCATAATATTTCCCCCCGTAATTGTAATTCAAACGGGCGAAAAATGAAGACAGCCTGTATTTTGTTTCAGAAGCTGATGAGGTTGTATTTGCTGCAGAGGCAATCTGTTGAAACGAGTCGTTCGGGAAATTAGTTCCCTGTGCCAGGGTTTGGTTAGAGATTGATCCTTGTAAGGAATTACCTATTAAAGCCCCAAAGGTATGTTTGCCGGTAACATGGTTATAATTTAGGGTCTGTTCGTTCGTCCAGATGGTATTATTGCTTTCACTAGAAGTACCGAGGTTTTTATTCGCAATGCCCAGGTTGGTTAAACTGTTCCAGTATTGAAACTCCTTGTATTGGTTATAATCAACGCTCCAGCTGGTTTTAAAGGTTAAATCTTTCGTAATATTCACCTCGCCATACAAATTGCTGATTAAGCGATTACTGGTACTGTTCATATTGGTATTGTTCAACAAAACATCGAGATTATCAAAACCTGCCCATTTGCCCGGGGTTCCATCGGCGTTAAACTCTGGCAGATAGGTTGGGGTATGCAGGGCCGATTGTAAAATACCTCCCTGTGGCCCATCACCTACACGTGCATTGGTGCGGTAAGTTTGGGTGAGGATATTACTGGTTCCTATTTTTACATAATCATTGATCTTCTGATCGAGGTTCAGCTTAAAACTCCCCCTTCTAAAATCGTTTGTTTTAAGGGTCGCTTCCTGTTTATTCAAACCACCACCGATATAATAAGTAGTCTTATCGTTACCACCTGAAACAGAAATATCGTAGTTCTGCAAAAGTCCGGTGCGGAAAGCTTTACTTAAACGGTCGTAGGTATTTTGATCCTGCGGTAAACCACGTGGTGCCGGCGAAGCAGTCGGATTATCACTTAATGCCCTAAAGGGCTGAAACCTGTAGGTAGTAACCGGGGCTGTTCCATTTGCAGCAGCAATGGCAATGGCATCGGCATTTGAATTGCGGTAAAATTCGTTAATCAGTTCTGCATGCTGTGGCCCGGTTACCAGATCCCATAATTTCTGAGTTTTTGCAAAACCTACATAAGTACTTAAGCTTACTTTTGGTGCAGTATTGTATTTACCGCGCTTGGTGGTAATTACAATTACTCCATTGGCTGCACGTGCACCATAAATGGCCGTCGCATCGGCATCTTTTAAAACAGTTACACTTTCAATATCATCCGGACTGATATCTGACAACGGATTATTCGCCTGGCCCTGGGTAGTAATTTTTTGCAAAGATCCGCTGTTAACATAAACACCATCAATTACATACAAAGGATCGTTACTGGCATTGATCGAAGTTGTACCACGGATCCGAATAAACATTCCATCGCCCGGAACACCTGTAGAGGTACTCACTTGTAGTCCCGGTGCTTTTCCCTGTAATTGTTCGGCGAAAGTAGCGGTGGGTTTAGCCCGTACTTCATCAACAGCAATGGTAGAAACCGAACCGGTTAACGATTTTCTGGTCTGGGTACCATAGCCCACTACCACTACATCATTTAGCTGACTGTTCACTTCTTTCAGGCGGATGGTAACCGGACTGGTACCCACTACAATTTCTTTGGTCTCGTAACCAATTGAGCTTAAGATTAAAGTATAAGGTAATTTTTGGCCGGTTACAAAAACAAATTTTCCGTCGCCATCGGTCGAAACCACATGGGTAACGCCTTTAATGCGGACCACAACACCCGGCAATGGCTGTTTGGTTAAAGAATCGATCACTGTACCTGCCAATTTCGAATTAATCAGTGGCGGTGGTTCTACCTGGGCAAAAATTTTAAGCGGTATGGCCAGCACAGTGAGGAGCAAAACAAAGCTGGCCAATAAGAATGGTTTTTTCTTATGGAGAAATATTTCCATATTTAACGGGTTTTATGTTAATGATTTAATTCATTGGATAAAGCTTAATGGATATCAGTGCGTGATTGGCGTTACAGAACTGATATTCCGTGATAACCGGCGAGGCTTCCTTGCCGGTTCTTTTTTGGCAATAATTTCAACACATATTTAAGGGGGAGTTGGTGGTCGGGTTTTTAGGGCACCATAGGTTTAACCTACAGCTTTCGGGGAAAACAAAATCAACAACAGCACATATTCCCATGAAAATAGATATTTAAAACAGAGCGTTTAAGATTAATATCAGAGGTAGAGGAAGTTTGGGGTGTTACCGTTGCATTCATGATCAACGCAAACATATTGATAAATATTTAATCTACAAAATCCATAGATTAACTATTAATAATGTTACACGACTTATCTTATCGGTTCACCCTACGCGAAGAAAAGGTAATTAGAAGACAATAAAAACAGGCTTGCAGAAAACTTTGTGGTTTTATATACTGGTTTAGATGGTTTTGTGAAAAGTTACTGTTATTACTGCCCGCCCCAAAAAAATAAATGTAATAATGAGTATAATTAATTTGCACCATTGTCTATAGACTGTCAACATTGGCGACTACAATGTTACAACGGCATTAAAATCATTCAGTCACATAGGATACTATGGAAATTATCCCCCTGAAACAATTGTCTATGAATACTAACTTTACCGGCTAACACTTGCAGAGATCAGCTAACCCTGAATTTTGTTATAACCCTTTATTTGCTGCTATACTAATTGATTATGAAAAAAAAATTATGCTATTATTATGTAACGATCCTTTTGACACTGGCTTCATGCATCGGCATAGTAAGCCATACCAATGCTCAAGCCTTTGTGCACCCGGGTGGCTTGCACAACCAGGCCGATTTAGACCGTATGAAAGCCAAAGTGGCCGCCGGTGCCCATCCCTGGATCGATGACTGGAATCTGCTCATTACAGATAGGCAGGCGCAAAAAACATATAAGGCAGCGCCAGCAGCTAATATGGGGGTGAGCAGGCAGCGGGCTGATGCTGATGCCCATGCGGCCTACCTTAATGCCTTAAGGTGGTATATATCCGGCGATACAAGTTACGCAAATTGTGCTGTCAGGATCTGTAATGCCTGGTCTTCTACCGTAAATCAGGTTCCTACAGGTAATGATATTTCCGGGCTGGGCGGCATTCCAGTCTTCGATTTTGCTATAGCTGCGGAGTTGTTGCGGGTCTATCCAGGATGGGCTCCGGCAGACTTTACTCGGTTTAAAAACATGATGCTTAATTACTGGTATCCACTTTGTAATAATTTTTTGGTTAACCATAATGGCTCTTGCATCAGCCATTACTGGGCTAACTGGGACGCTTGTAATATCGGTGCTGTTCTTACCATTGGGGTACTCTGCGATGATAGGGAAAAGTATAACCAGGGGGTGAACTATTTTAAATCGGGTCTTGGTAATGGCAGCATTAATAATGCCGTTCCGTATATTCATCCCAATGGGCTCGGCCAATGGCAGGAAAGCGGGCGCGACCAGGAGCATGCCCAACTGGGCGTGGGCTTTTTAGGCTCAGTTTGCCAGGTAGCCTGGAACCAGGGTACTGATCTATTCGGATATAACAACAACCGTCTATTGGCCGGAGCTGAATATGTAGCCAGAGCCAACATGTCATTAGATGTTCCTTATAAGACTTATAATAATTGCGATAATGTTAACCAGAATTACCTTTCTATAAATGGGCTGGGCCGCATTGATGACCGCCCGGTTTATGAATTGATATACAACCACTATGCTGTTATTAAAGGTTTAAACGCACCAAATGTTAAAAAAATGGCTCAACTGTTAAGGCCGGAGACTGGCAGCAAAGATCATTTTGGCTATGGGACCTTAACATTTACACAGAATGCTACAGCTTCCCCTTATCCCCCTTCCCCAATTGCTCCTGCACCAACAGGCTTGGTAGCAACTGCCGGAATTTCGCAGGTTACACTAAATTGGACTGCGCCAAAAGATGCTACTGCACAGGGCTATAAAATATTACGTTCAACCACCCGCGGCGGGAATTATACCAGCCTGGCTTCATGGTCAAATAATACTCTTCCATACTATAAAGACAAAACTGCAGTTAATGGCACAACATATTATTATGTTGTACAGGCCAATAATCAATCAGGTACCAGCGGCAACTCTGCCGAGGTTAAGGCTACGCCCATTGCAGGAGAAGCATTGCCAACCGGCTGGTCGCGAACAGACATCGGCACCGTTGCAACGGTTGGTTCCGCTACTTATGCCACTGTTGGCGCCAATACATTTATTGTAAGTGGCTCGGGAATGGATATTGGCGGAAAAGCCGACTCGTACAGTTTGGCATATACCGGCGCAAAGGGGGATTTTACCATAACTACCAGGCTGGCTGATGTTGATCTGGCATCGGGTGGTTATAAATGGGGGTTGGTCATGCGTGAATCGCTGGACCCCGGTTCGCCCATGCTCACCGTTAACCTAATGGGCCGTCAGGCACAGTTTGGTACACGGCTATCACCTGGTGGAGGTACTACCTGGCAACTTGGCAATGCATATACCTGGATCCCGGTATGGTTTAAGCTGCAACGCGTTGGAGACGTATTTACAGGGTTTCAATCACCTGATGGGGTAACCTGGTTCGCCGTTGGCTCAAGTACCCTACCCATGGCCGGTAGTTATTACGCCGGTCTGGCGGTATGTGCGAGAACAACAACGACAGGTAAGCTTAATACTACCTACTTTGACCATGTGTTGACGACAGGAAAATAACGGCCGTTCTAAAAAAGAAAGTTTACCGGACAGCGGTGATATGCTTATGCAATAAATACCTTTTTTTCAAGCCTTGCCTGGTAGCAGACTAAGGTCTTATACTTAAAAAAACTAATCCGCAACTTCTGGTATTGATCCTAAACTTCTCACCCAGCGTAAATTTTAAATAAAAAAAGCGAATAACGAAAGTTATTCGCTTAAAGCTCCTTCTGCTGGGCTTCCTTCGTCTGCGCTCAGGATGAACTTCTCGCCCGGCTCTAAATGCAAAAAACCCACAACTTTCGTTGCGGGTTTTGGCTCCTTCTGCTGGGCTCGAACCAGCGACCCTCTGATTAACAGTCAGATGCTCTAACCGGCTGAGCTAAGAAGGAATCCGGCTATCCAAAAAAACAGCTTTTTTAAGCTTTTCAGCAAAAATTGGCTTGTTCGTTTTGGGAATGCAATATTAGGGCTTTTAAATTATTTATGCAATATTTGCAGTGAAAAATTTTAAAAAAAATTAATACATATATATGAGCCTGATAATCATAGGTACTGTAGCTTTTGATGCTATTGAAACTCCTTTCGGAAAAACAGATAAAATTGTTGGTGGTGCAGCAACTTACGCAAGTTTAGCAGCTTCTTACTTTTATAATAAGGCAAAAATTGTAGCTGTAGTAGGCGACGACTTTCATCAATCAGACATCGATATCTTCACCAAACATGGTATTGATACGGAAGGATTACAGATTAAAGCAGGTGAAAAATCTTTTTTCTGGTCGGGGAAGTACCATAACGACATGAATAGCCGCGATACGCTAATAACAGAATTAAACGTACTGGAAAACTTCGACCCAATTATACCAGAGAGTTACCAGGACTGTGAATACCTCATGTTGGGCAACCTCACCCCACAGGTACAGCAAACCGTAATTAAACGCCTTAAAAATCGCCCAAAACTGATCGTAATGGATACCATGAATTTTTGGATGGACATCATGATGGATGATTTGCTGGAAACCATTAAACTCGTTGATGTTTTAACCATCAACGATGCAGAAGCACGTCAGCTATCAGGTGAATACTCATTGGTTAAAGCTGCTAAAAAAATCCTTTCCATGGGCCCGAAATACCTGATCATTAAAAAAGGCGAACATGGAGCTCTGTTATTCCATGGAGACCAGATATTTTCTGCTCCGGCATTGCCTTTGGCAGAAGTATTTGATCCAACAGGAGCTGGTGATACCTTCGCAGGAGGATTTATCGGTTATTTGGCCAAAGTGGGCACAATCAACTTCAATAACATGAAAAACGCAATCATTTATGGTTCGGCATTGGCTTCTTTCTGCGTAGAGAAATTCGGAACAGAAAGATTATTAAATTTAACCGATCAGGAAGTTGCAGCAAGAATCCAGGAATTTGTAAACTTAAGTGCTTTTACAATAGAAGCATAAAAACAAATGGTCACATCCTGAGGGAGTAGGTGATTAAAATAACATCAATAGTAGCTTGTCGAAAGACTTTATACAAGCCGTTTCGGCAAGCTCAACATGACATATCTTATCTGGCACTTGTAAGCCTTTGCGTCACACAACATGTCAAAACCCGGCAGCTGCGGGTTGTTTATTCCTTAGATTAATTACTGTTCTGCTAATTACCGGCTGCAAGGCAATAAGAATAATCGATAACAGACAAAGTACCGCAATCCACTCGTAATAGCTCACACAGAACTGCAGAAAGGTTTGTTTCTGCACAGCTTTGTTTAATAAACCAATTGCTGCTTTACCAGCTTCATCGTGGGGCATTCCCCTACTGCTTAATGCCGCCTGACACATTTTCAATCTATCCGGCAGGTTAAAATCGAGCAAGGTTAAGTTACTCCGTAAATCATCATGATGTTTTCCTTTAAAGTATAACTGGTAGAAATTAATAAAGGCCAAACTCAGGCTAAAGGTAGAAAAACGAACAAAAATACCTACAGAAGATGCCGATTGGCTCAGTTTCTCCGGAACAGAAGACATAATAAACATCACAATCGGCGACATCACCATCCCAGCCCCCACTCCCTGCATAAACAAAGGCAGGTAAAAATTTCGGGTTCCGGCTTCAGTTGCAAATAACTGGCACATCCATAAGAAAAACACAAAAAGGAATATAAAACCCATTACCCAGAGCACCCTTAAATGTTTCTGGCGGATGAGAAAACGGATCGCAATCACAGAACCCACAAGCACCCCGCCAATATTAAAAATCATGATTTCGTTGGCATGAAGTGAATCCATCCCCAACACGGTAATAAAGTAAGATGAGGTAAGACTGAAGGCACCGCGGATCACATACAGGATCACCAAAAAGACAATGCCGATGGCAAAATTTCTTGATTTAAATACACTCAGATCAACAGCCGGCCTTTTTAAAGTTCTTTGCCTCGCTACAGAAACCAGAAACAAAAACAGGATAGCAAAAATAGAGAGCTGAATACCCGAATCATCAAGCCAATCGTACTGTTGCCCGTAAACAAGTACATAGGCAATTAACACCAGCATTGTAGCAAAGAGCACAAAACTCATCCAGTCTATTTTGTACAGTGGTGTTTTGCGTAAAACATGTACCCTGTTCATGATGCAAAAAAGCAGTATAGCACTGGGCAAAAAACAAAATATAATAGCCTTATACACCACATTATACTCAAAATTCTCTACTATAGGCACAGAGAACAGGGCAGTAACCGGCGATACGCACAAAATCATCCCATAAAAAATGGTGTAACCTGTTTCTTTTGCATGTTCCGATTTTAACCTGCTGAAAAGCAGGTTCAGTGAAATACTGGTTAAACCGCAATTTACAATACCCTGCAAAAATCTTAAGACAAAAATCAGCCGGATTTCACGGGTATGATAACACCAATAAGCGATCAGGACTTCTAAAAGAATACAGATCAACAAATAATCTTTAGTAACTACCCTGGCAAAAAAACGCCGCTCAACCACTGCAAAACTGGCGACCGCGGCATAAAACATCAATAAAGAAAACTGAACATCGGATGCATTTGCCCCGTAATAACCTGCCGCAGCAGTACCATCAGCGGTCGACAATGCAAAAAGCAATACAGATGATAAAAGCACCGCAAAAATGCTCAGTATGATCAGCCATTCAGGCACCCTCGCTTTAAATACAGGCAGTTGATCAGTCATTTTTTTTCACTTTAACAATGGCACTCATTCCGGCGCTTAATGCATCGACGCCTTTTTCCTGCTTATCTAAACGGATACGGACCGGAATCCGTTGCGCAATTTTCACAAAATTCCCCGTTGAATTATCGGGTGGCAACAATGAAAACCTCGAACCAGTTGCACCAGATAGCGATTCAATTTCACCCCTAAACGATTGTCCGGGGAAAGCATCCACCTCAACATCAACCTTTTCGCCAATATGCATTTTCGCAATCTGTGTTTCTTTAAAATTGGCTACCACCCATTTTCCAGCACTTCTGTCTACTAAATATCCTAATGTTTGGCCGGTTTGAACCAATTGCCCAACCTGTATAGTCCTTCTGCCCATTTTGCCATCATAAGGTGTTACAATAACCGTGTAAGAGGTATTCAGGTTATTTCTTTTCACTATGGCTTCTCTCCTTTTTATTTCGGATTCAAGCACACTACTCTGCGCTTTAATATCATTCGTCCTCGAAATAGCCGTTGCATAATCTTCTTTGGCCGCCTGATACTCTGCCTGTGCCACCTGCAATAAGCTTTCAATTGTTTCCAACTGTTGCCGGGTAGCCGATTCTGCATCGAACAGTTTTTTATAGCGATTATATTCCGTTTGCTGTTTCCAAAGTTTGGCCTTTGCAGCTGCAATTTTAGCCTCGGCAACCAGAGCTGCACTTTGTGCTGTTTTAATATTACTTTGTTGTACCGAAATCTGTGCTTTTGCATTTAACAACGAAGCCGAAGCCTCATCTTGTTGAACGGTATAATCATCATCATCAATCAATACCAGTGTATCGCCCTTTTTCACTTCCTGGTTTTCTTCAAACCTTACAGCCTTAATATAGCCGCTCACCCTTGCTGTTACCGGGTTAATATATTCATCTACCTGCGCATCATTTGTTTCTTCATATTTCATATAGCCAAAAAGGGTTTTCCCGCCCCATATTACCAACACCACCAACACGATGAGTGCGATTATGGTAGTGGTCCTACTGATAATTTTATCGGCTTTGCTTTGTTTCTGTGTGTTCATTTTATAAGTTTCCTACGGCTTTTTGTAATTGATAGTATTGTATTTTCGCATTCACCTTTGCGGTGGTCAGTTCGAATTTTGATTGCAATAATTGTGTTTCAGCATCCAACAGATCGGTTAAAAGCGATAGTTGATTGAAATAAGTATTCTGCACAATGCGATAACTTTCTGTAGCCTGTTTAATGTTTTCTTCTGCCAATATGATACGCTGCACCGATTCTTTATACCGGATATAATTTTCCTGTACTTCCTGGCGGATATGATCCTTTACATCTTCGTCTTCTACTTCCTGCTGCTGTACTTTGAGTTCTGCTTCTTTCACTTTGTGCTGATTGGTATACCAGGAAGAAATCGGGATTTTAAGTTTTAGCCCTACCATCCCTGTACTGTAAAGCGAAAGTGCATAAGGATAAAACTGGATCTGTGGATAGGCAAATGCATATTCACCAAAGAAACCCAGAGAAGGCATCACGTTCGATTTTACATTCTTAAGTTTCAATTTCGCGAGTGCCTGTTCTTTTTCCGAAATCTGGATTTTGTAAGAAGATGTTTTGGCATCGTTAAAATATTCATCAACCTGTTTTAATGCAATGGCATCCGTTTCCTGATCCAGAATCTGCGGATTTAAAGGTACATCATCTGCCCTGCCAATTAAAATATTCAGCTTCTGCTTAGCTATTCTGATGCTGTTTTCGATTTCAGTAAGCAGCATACGTTGTTTAGACAGGCGCAATTCGGCCCTCAACACATCGCTTTTTAATATTGTACCGTTTTTATACAGCTGGTTAATTTCGGCCAGTTGCTTTTCACGGTCGCGGATATCCTGTTCCAATAAGCCACGATAGGAAATATTGCGGAATACATCGTAAAAATAAACTGCCGCCACATAATGGATCTCCTGTTTGTGCTGTCCTTTCTGGATCCTGCTCAATTCGCTTTCTACTTTCGAAGCATTGATTTCAGTGTTGGTTTTTCCGCCATTATAAATATTGAAATAAGCATCAGCACCGGCTTTATAGTAAGTAGGTGCAACCGGAAACTGGCCTGGGCTATGAAACAATCCATTTTCGTAAATTGGCAAAGGCAAAACATGTGCATATACCCCATCAGCAGCAACTTCTGGTAATCGTTCTGCTTTACTCACTTTCACATGAGCATCTGCCGCCTGCACATTTAGGTCCTGCATTTGGATCCTTTTATTATTGCTATCGGCCATTACCCAAATCTGGTTGATGGTAAAATTGCTTTGATCCGGAACAGTTTGTGCATGTACAAAAATTGATAATAAAAGAAAGGGCATGCACACCCAAAACATCCTTTTACGCTTAAAAAAAACCATATCTGTTAATTAATGACACAAATTTCGCTACAGATTTGTTACTTTGTTTTATCTAAACTGACATATATTTATTCAAACCAGCCAAATGATAAAAGTTAAGAACGAAGATCTTTTATTTGCAATCGACGAAAAACCAGAAACCATGTATGTTTGGCATAGCAGGTTCGAAGACCGATTTCAAGACCATAAGCATTTAAAAGGACAGCTTACCTATGTAGAGGGTGGCATTATTTTTCTTTACACCAAAGAGAAATCTTACTTTTTGCCTGCCCGGCATTATGTTTGGATTCCTGCAGGGGTTGAGCATCATTTACAGCACCGTTACCATGCTGCCATTGTGCGGAATATTTATTTTGATACCACTAAAGATGATGAAAGTCCATTTTACAAACAGATTGGTATTTATCCGGTAAACAACCTTTTGTTAGAGATGTTCCTCTTTTCGGAGCGCTGGAATGGGAATATTGTACCAAAAACACACGAATATGATTTTTTAAATACACTTAAAAATATTCTGCCGGTGGTGAGCGAACATCCCCTACCCATTGCACTACCTACCACCGAAAACATGCGTTTAAGACCTGTGTTAAGATATATTGTAGATGGATTAGGCAACGATAACATGAGTTTAGAAAGTGTGGGCAAAGCCATGGGCTTTAGTCAGCGCACGCTCTCAAGGCTATTTCAGTCGGCTTTAGACACTTCTTTTTTCCAGTACCTGAAACTTGCCAGAATGATTAAGGCGATGGAAAAATTATTGGAAAGCGATGCAACCATTAGCGAAGTGGCATACCAGGTGGGCTACAACAGCATTTCTTCTTTCAGTAATACTTTTTATAAAATGGTGGGTAAAAGGCCCTCAGAGTTTAAGGAGCTAAAACAATCAACACTGACTAAAATTAACCTGGTTTAATCAGAATGGCAATTGGAGTAAACTTTTCAAAAACAGCCTCGGTATGTGGTGCGTCAGGCAGTTCGCCAGTTAAATCCTGCCCGGCCCAATGTTCGTAATGTTTACCGTTACGCCATAACCTGCTTTCTGTCATGTCGTAAATCAGTCCTTTGTAAGCCACCCAGATCTGCGGCTTATCCTGTCCGTTTCGCAAGGCCAGTTGCTGTTTGGTATAAACGGGTAAATCCATTGATATTATTTGGCGTTGAAGATAAACAAAAAGCAGTTTGTGGGCCAAAAAATATAATAAGCCTTTATGATCAAAGCAGCAGCAGTATTTCATTTTGGAAAGGCGCAGAAACCCTTGTTCATAAACCCGATTGCAATGTAAAACCCACAGCGCAGCGAGGAATGAAATAGAAGCGGGACTGCAAACCGCCAACAAGCACATTCGTTCATTTCCCAATCCTGAAATTATTTTTTATAAGGAGCGCAATGCTAGTGCAAAACAGAAAATTTCCTCCCGTTTTACGCTTATACGCTTCGCTGCCTCGTTGCTGCAGGGTAACGCTTCAACCGGGGCTAGGTGCCCAAAACAGCATTTCATTTTGGGCATGTGCAGAAACCCTTGTTCATAAACCTGATTGAGCGGAATAGCCCGGAGCGTAGCGAGGACTATAAGCGAAAGCGGGACTGCAAACCGCCAAGAACTACAATCCGCTCATTTCCTAATCCTGAAATTATTTTTTTATAGGAAGCGCAATGCCTGTACAAAACACTCCATTTCTTCCCGTTTTTCGCTTTTACGCTTCGCTGCCTCGTGCCTCGTTGCTGCAGGGTAACGCTTCAACCAGGGCTAGGTGGCTAAAACAGTATTTCATTTTTAGGGTTTGCAGGATGCAGAAACCCTTGTTCCTAAACCAGATTGAGCGGAATAGCCCGGAGCGTAGCGAGGACTATAAGCGAAAGCGGGGCTACAAACCGCCAAGAACCACTACACTTTCATTTCCAAGTAAAAACGACACATTAAGATATGATTTTTTTACTCCTGCTCTTAAAAACTTCGTACAGGTAAATATTCATCAACAATAAACTCATTAAATAAAAATGATCTTCGAAGGGTATGGTACCTACTCTAAAACCCATATTCTCTTTGTTATTGTACATCACAACAGGTATAGCAGTTAAAAAACCGTTTACAATATAAAAAGGCACAAGCGAAACCAGGTAAGCCCTGTAAAACCTGTACATAAACCTGAACTTTATATTTACATATTCTACATATGCCAGTACTATAAATAAAAAGCCGAAATTAATTAACGTATACCACCTGTTATAACCAAAAAATAAAATGGCTATACAAAGTCCCAGAAACAGGTTGCTTAATGCAAGACTATACTTCTGCAGATCATTTTTTGGGAAATAGGCGTTTAAACACTCATAAATAAATATGCAGGCATAAGGAACAGTTAAAAAGAATAATATCTCTTCTAAAGGCAGGCCCAAAAGATTTATCCCTATTAGGTATCGGGGGTTAAACGACCATACGTTAAGTTTGGTAAACAGTATATCCCAAACTAAAAACACCATACCAGTAAGCAATATTGCAGGCAACACAAACTTCCATTTGCTAAAAAAATGAACCTTTTTATCGAACGATAAAACCAGCGGAAAAAAAATTACGGCAACATTAATAAGCAAATAGGTATAATTCATTCTAAAGGTATTTTGTCAAAATTTTAACTTCGGCAGCATTGCATTTTTTACTGTCGATCATAAATTTAGCTACGTTTTTAATCAGTTCGCGATCGGCAAGACCAAAATTTTCATTTTGATAATGCTTTACGATCTCTTTTTTATCCTGGGCCAAATCTTTACTGAAACCGAGAAAGGAAGGGGTGTAAAATTCAATTGAAAACCGCATAAAACGGATTTCCAGGTTTTCCTTATCTATATCAATTGCCTTTTGCATGGTTTTGAGCGATCGGCTTACATACCTGATCTTGTTGTACGGATTCCACGAATGTTTGGCTTTAAGGGCCTCCAAAGTTCCGGTATAGCCGGTTATCAGGGCGGTTTTATTGGGAAGTTTGTTCAACTTGTTAAACAACGAATCTGTCAGCTTTGAGTTTTCTACCGCCTTCACCATTTTGGTTTTTAATATCGCAATTTCTTCGGTAGATAACTGAGCGTAAGTAATATGGCTTACTGCAAATAGCAGAAAAAGTGTAATACGTAGTCTGATCATAAAATATTGGCAAATGTAAGAAATCTATTAGGAGTTCTATTCGCAGATATTCACTCTTCATTAAGAAATTAAGATAACCTTTCTTAACTCCTTAATGGTAAAACATACTTAAGGATTCTTATTACATTTAAGCTAGTTAAAAATTACTACCAATAAAAGAAAGATTCTTCACTATGTTCAGAATGACAAAGTATTTGTCCACACTGTCATCCTGAGTGTAACGAAGGATCTCTAACCGATGAAACACAGAACCTAAATCATTCATCAAGGTGAGCCTATGAAAATACTACTAATAAGAGAAAGATTCTTCACTATGTTCAGCATGACAAATGCATTATTTAATAAAAAACGTTATTTTTAACAATAGATCATAATTATTTCCTATACATCTTAACCGATAAGGGTAAAACTGTAGTTTATATAGAAATAACAGATGACCCAGAGGTAAAACTGAGACAACACAGGGAGAACAGAGATACCTTTAAATTATAAATATAAATCTGATAATGACTCCTTTAGAAGAGAAATATACTACCGGCTATATTACGTCAAAGGATGGAACAAGAGTTGGCTATAGACAAGCTGGGACAGGGCCTGGAGTCGTTCTTGTACATGGCGCGATGATGACATCTAAAAATTTCATGCAACTTGCCGACCTCTTATCCAATGAATTCACGGTCTATATTCCAGACAGGCGGGGCCGCGGCTTAAGTGGGCCTTTTGGCCCGAACTATGGCATTGAATCAGAAAGCGAAGACTTGCAGGCATTAATCCATAAGACAGGATCAGATAGAATTTTTGGACTTAGTTCTGGTGCTATTTGTGTGCTCCAAACGGCAATCATAGAACCATCGCTTAAGCATGTAGTACTCTACGAGCCTCCGATTCCGGTCAACGGAACTGATCCTTCTGCATGGAGCAATGGCTATGAGTCCGCCCTCTCCCGCGGAAACTATGGGAAAGCAATGTTCGTGGCAATGAAAGGCACCGATGATCCCTCTTTATTTACAGCCTTGCCGACCTTTCTTATTGCACCATTGCTAAATATTGCAATAAATACAAATGCGAAGAAACTAGCAAGCGATGATGTATCCTTCAAATCCTTAATACCAACCATGCACTACGATCTCATATTGGTGCGTGAATCATCTGGAATTATAGATCGGTGTAACGAAATTAAAGCTGAAATGCTTCTGTTGGGTGGAACCAAGAGTCAAGGTTACTTTAAAATTGCACTTGATGCATTAAGCGGCGTTTTGCCACAATCAAAACGTGTAGAATTGCGTGGCCTGGGGCATACAGCTGCCGATAACGGTAATAGTCCAGAAAAAATTGCAAAAGAATTAATAGATTTTTTTCAATCTGCCGGGATGCAGAAAGATTCTTCACTACTTTCAGAGTGACAAAATAATTTAGTTAAAAATCATAAAAACATTATTTTTAACTATGGGCCATAATTATTTCGTCTACATTTTAACCAATAAGAATAAAACAGTAGTTTATACTGGGGTAACAAACGATCTAGAAGTAAGACTTAGACAGCATATAGAGAATAGAGAAAATAAATTTGCCTTTACGTATAAATATAACTGCCACTGCCTGGTTTATTTTGAACGGTTTGAGTACATTGAACATGCTATTGAGCGAGAAAAAGAAATAAAGGGCTGGACAAGAACTAAAAAGAATGCTTTAATAGAACTTGAGAATAAAAACTGGGATTTTCTTAACGATAGGATTATTGAAGAATAAATCATTTTCTGCAGTCTTCCCTCATATGCTGTCATCCTGAGTGTAACGAAGGATCTCTAACCAATGAAACACTGAGCCTACTACTAATCAAAGTAAACTAATTAAAATACTACTACTAAGAAAAGATTCTTCACTGCGTTCAGAATGACAAAGTATTTGTCCCCGCCGTCATCCTGAGTGCAACGAAGGATCCCTAACTGATGAAATACAGAATCTACTACTAATCAAAGTAAGCCGATGAAAATACTATTAATAAGAGAAAGATTCTTCACTGCGTTCAGAATGACAAAGTATTTGTCCTCACTGTCATCCTGGGTGCAACGAAGGATCCCTAACCGATGAAATACAGAACCTACTACTAATCAAAGTAAACTAATTAAAATACTACTAACAGAAAGATTCTTCACTGCGTTCAGAATGACAACCGCAGAGAAGAATAAAAACCAAAACAAAACGCCATAAAATTCCTTTATTTACACCATGGAGAAAAAACCCACGGTTACCGTTATAGGTGCTGGTTTCGCAGGCTTGGCCGCTGCCGCTTTACTGGCTAAAGATGGTTGCGATGTTACCGTTATCGAAAAAAATCAAATGGCGGGTGGCAGGGCCAGAACCTGGCAAAAAGACGGCTTCCTTTTCGATATGGGCCCAAGCTGGTACTGGATGCCTGATGTTTTCGAGAACTATTATAATTTATTCGGCAAAACTGCTTCTGATTTTTATACGTTAAAAAGATTAAACCCATCATACCGCATTTATTTTGGTAAAAACGATACTATTGATGTTCCAGCCTCATTAGATGATTTATATGCCTTATTTGAAAAACTAGAGCCTGGAAGCAGTAACAACCTACAGCGCTTTCTCGACCAGGCGAAATATAAATATGATGTAGGCATGAAAGAATATGTGTTTAAGCCCTCACACAGCGTGATGGAATATTTCGACCTCAGGCTGGCCATTAGCGGCATTAAACTGCAGCTTTTGGGTAACATGCGAAAACATGTGCAGCACTTGTTTAAAAATGAGCGGCTGAGGAAACTTTTAGAATTCCCGGTACTGTTTTTAGGTGCCACCCCCCAAAATACCCCCGCACTATACAGCCTGATGAACTATGCCGACCTGGTGTTGGGCACCTGGTACCCGATAGGAGGAATGCACAAAATTGTAGCGGCCATGCAGCATATAGCAGAAAGCCAGGGTGTAAAATTTATTTTCGACACAGAAGTAACCAAAATTGAAGTAAAAAACAACCTTGCGGAGTACGTAATTACCAATAAAGGAAGCTTTAAAAGCGATTTTGTGTTGGGCAATGCCGATTATCACCACATTGATCAGCACCTTTTTGATAAACCTTACCGTAATTACAGTAAAAAGTATTGGGAAAAGAGGACAATGGCACCTTCTTGCCTTTTATTCTATATTGGCCTGAATAAAAAACT
Organism: Sphingobacteriaceae bacterium; assembly: GCA_017745075.1. GTDB lineage: Bacteria > Bacteroidota > Bacteroidia > Sphingobacteriales > Sphingobacteriaceae > Pedobacter. The sequence continues at coordinate 49,118 of JAGIAD010000029.1, forward strand.
AGACAATATATTGCACCACAATTTATTCTTTGATGAGAATTTTGATCAACATGCCGAAGAAATCTACAGCAATCCGCAATGGCCTTCAAAACCGCTGTTTTATGCATGCTGCCCTTCAGTAACCGATAAAAGTGTAGCGCCTGAAGGCTACGAGAATCTTTTCTTTTTAATTCCTGTAGCACCCGATTTAAAAGATAATGAAAGCAAAAGGGAAGAATATTTTAATTTATTGGTAGAACGTTTTAAAAATCTAACCGGAAACGATATTAATGATCACATTTTGTTTAAACGCAGTTATGCCATGGACGATTTTGTAGCAGATTATCATGCCTTTAAAGGAAACGCCTATGGACTGGCAAACACTTTGAAACAGACTGCTTTTTTAAAGCCGAGGATGAAAAGTAAGGTAACAAATTTTTTATATACCGGACAATTAACCGTTCCGGGGCCTGGTGTACCACCAGCAATCATCTCAGGACAAGTGGCAGCAAAAGAAATAAAAAAAAAGTTAAAAAAAGCTTGACAAATTTAAAATTTCCCTTATCTTTATAACCACAAAACAAAAACACACCATTTAAAGCTTTAAAACACATAATTGTTGGAGTTTTAATTTGTTTCGAAATAAGAGAGAAGGCGAATTGTTGAAAGAAAAAATAAGAATCAACTAACCAAATATATGATAAGCAAAAAGGCCTGAAGTTTCAGGCCTTTTGCTTTTTACAGTGTTCTGGAAATAACTTGCTTAGAAATTTAAAGTATCTTTTCCTCAAATTACGATTTAGATAAAACACTCGTCATCTCGACTGTAGTGCAGTCCCGAATATTCGGGAGAGAGATCTATTAAATAGATTTAGCTTCGCTGAGCACTCCGTGGTTCTCGACTACGTTACACTCTGCTCGAAATGACGGATTTCTCAAGAAAGGGAACAAAAAAGGCCCAGATGATATCTGAGCCCCTAGTTTTTCGATTGATGTATCTTAAGCCAATTCTGTGCTGGCAATTTCTTTCGAATATGTTTTTAAATATTTTTTCAGAATTCCTCTTGCCACATGGATGCGCGTTTTTACGGTTCCGATCGGAATAGCTAGCATATCTGCAATTTCGTGATATTTATATCCTTCAAAATAACGGATAAAAGGTACATAATACTCTTCGGGCAATTGTGAAAGGGCTTTATCAATATCTCCAAGCACAAATTTACCCTCAGCCTGATTTTTAGTAGCACTATATGACAGGTTCGCGGAAGAAATATCCTCGCTCTGCGTAATTAAGGTATTGGTTTTCACCAGTCGGCGATAGTTGTTAATGAAAGTATTTTTCATGATTGTAAACAACCAACCTTTTAAATTCGTTCCTTCTTTAAACTTATTGTAATAAGTGATCGCTTTCAGCATGGTATCTTGAACCAAATCATTTGCATCTTCTGCGTCTTTAGTAAAATTTAATGCATAAGATCTAAGCGATACCGAGTGATGATTAACCAGATGATTGAATTCAAATTTTGTCATGATGTTTAGCTTTAGGTAAATTAAAACAAATGAATTATTGCTTATTCAATTAAAGTCAAACAAACTTAGTACCAAAAATTTATGGCACGGGGCTAAAACCGCAGAGCTACTTTTTGATGGGTTTTCGTCACAGAATATTTACTTCCCTTTCTAAAGTGACTCCAAAAGTAGACTTTACACTGTCTATAATCTGTTCAGATAAGCCATAAACTTCCATGCCAGTTGCCCCACCATGGTTTACCAAAACCAGGGCCTGATTTTTCCAGGTACCTGTATTGCCCACTTTTTTACCTTTCCAGCCGCATTGCTCGATGAGCCAGCCTGCTGCCAGTTTAATTTTATCATCCGCTGTGGGATAATGCACCACATCGGGGTGTTTTGCCACAATATCGGCAAATTCATGTTTTTCGATCACCGGATTTTTAAAGAAACTGCCTGCATTACCGATAGTAGATGGGTCGGGTAATTTACTTACCCGGATATGAGATACGGCCTCAGAAACATCGGCAATATTCGGTTTTTCGATTCCCTTATTTAACAGCTCGGTTTCAATAGCGCCGTAAGAAGTATTGATCTTTGCTTCGGCCGATAAATGAAAAGTAACCGATGTGATGATGTACTTTCCTTTTAATGCACCTTTAAAAACACTTTCACGGTAACCGAAATGGCAATCGGCATAAGTAAAGGTTTTAATATTGCCGGTTTCAATATCAAAAGCGGTACAACTTTCGAAAACATCTTTTAGTTCTACCCCATAAGCACCGATATTCTGTATGGGCGAAGCACCCACTGTTCCAGGTATGAGGCTTAAATTTTCTACCCCTGCAAAACCACGGGTTACGCAATATTGCACAAAATCGTTCCAAACTTCTCCTGCCCCGGCAGTTACCAATACCTGCTTATCTGTTATTTCGGCAGAAACTCCCTTTATACTGATTTTGATTACCAGGCCTGCATAATCACTGGTAAACAGCACATTGCTTCCCCCACCGATCACAAATAATTTTTGAGATTTTATCAGATCATTCTGAAACAGCTCGGTCAAATCCTGCTCTGTAAATATTTCGGCGAAGTAAGCAGCCTTAACATCTATGCCAAATGAGTTATATGGTTTTAACGAGATATTTTCCTGGATCTGAAGCATATTGATTTTATGTTATGCTGCAAAAGTAAAATAAAAAATAGTTTAAGGAACGATTTTGGTAATCCCCGTATTAAAATTAAAACTTAAAACTTCATGCTTATCTCCTTCTATAGCAGCGCCAGAAAGTTTCCAGCCAATAAATGCAGGTTTTGTTTTAGCAAGTTCAAGCAAACGGTAACGCGCTTTGGTTAATTTGGCACTGATCAATCCTACACTATTTGACTCCGCCTGATTCAAGTGTTCAATTAATACAGACCAGTTAATCTCTATTTTTTTAATGGTTCATCAATCTTCTTTTTAATTGCCTTTGCTTCATCAGTCTGTCGTAACCGGCCCGAAAGTGCACCGTACAGTTCTGCAAACGAACCGAAATCAAAATCTTTAAAAAAACCTGGTATATTGACATACCGCACAAGGTTACCCACTTCCATAAGTGCCACCGGCGAATCGGCATTCTGCTTAACAAAATTTAAAAACTTTCGTTCTTTTAATGCTTTTGTGGCGTCATTGGTTTGCTGAAGATAAATCCCTCCGCTAATTATCTTTGCCGATGCTAAATTATAAGGGTTTTCGATTTCTAATTTAACATCTTCGAGAAAAATACTTTTAAGATTGGCACTTCCACCTAAAAACCAGACCTTCTGTTTCAACTTCGATTTCACTTCGGCTAATGTAATATCACCACGTTCATCAATAAAAATGAAACCGTTTCTCAAAAGTTTTCCATCCAGATTAGAAGTTGCTGAAAGCTGAAAATGATTACCCTCCATTGGCCTCATCAAAAACAGATCTGGTTTTCCTGCAACAGTTGCATCACTTACCAGGTAAGCGAATTTCGCATTTTTTGGATTTTGAACCACCCCTTCGATGGTAAATTTGATCGTTTGTGCATGCAATGAGCTCACAAAAAGCAAAGCGATGCAAATAATTAGTTTTTTCATAGGTTTTATATTTATAATATTAAATATAAAACTAATTAATTAGTTAAAAAATATTTTAATCATTTTTTCAGTAAGCTCTTCCTCACAAACAAAAGCCCAAAAGCTTTCCCTTTTTCTCTGTTCCTATTTTTATGGTGTATTTTATGCGCGCTCCGTACCGCTTTCAAATAAGCATTATTGCTTTTAAAGGTTTTAAAGCGACGGTGCACAAACCAATCGTGTATCACAAAATAAATTAAACCGTATAAGGTAATACCCAAACCGATAAAAAACCTATGGTCAAAACCTGCTCTGCCCTTATACATTAAATACAACGAAACTGCTGCGAACAACACCGCAAAAAGATCATTCCATTCGAAAAAAGAATGTGCTTTTTGATGATGGCTTTTGTGCAGAAACCACAGCACACCATGGAACAGATACTTGTGTATAAACCACGAAAAACACTCCATGGCTATGATGGTGAAGAGTACAATAACTACATTGATGAGTACTGACAAAATGCTTAAATGATTGGTTTGTAATGGTATATAAACAGTCAAAGGCATAAAATTATGTCACAGAATTGTAAGCTTAATATGCTTTTGAACAAAGCTTTCATGACAAATGATTTTTTAGCACTATTTTTGACTAAAATATTAAAAAAGTCAGAAAGTAGAAAAGTAAAATGATTGTAGCCGATAAAAAGAGAGAGCAGATTATTGATGGTGCGATAAAACGCTTTATCCATTTTGGTATTGGTAAAACCACGATGAATGATATTGCCGAAGACCTCTCCGTTTCCAAACCGTCGCTTTATTATTATTTCCCGGATAAAAAGCATTTAATCATTGGGGTAATAGAAAAGGTATTTAACGATTTCTTTGAACTGATCAAAAAGAAATACAACCCTGATCTGCCGGTAGAAGAAATCCTTTTTAATGCCATTGATGTAAGAAATACCTTTTTTCAGAAGTATTACATGTTAAGGATTACCGAAGGCATTCCTGACCTGCTGAACGATGAAGTAATAAAAGAGAAGCTACAAACATTAAAACAAACAGAAAAAGACTTCTTCGCCCAGATTTTTAGCCGGGCAAGGGATAAAAAAGAAATAGAACATGATGACTGCGCACATATTGCCGAGCTCTATCTCGAAAGCCTGATGGGACTTAGCACCATGTGCATTATGGAAACAGGCAAAGACCTTTTCCCTGATAAAAAAGCATTAAATAAAATGACAATGAAGCAGAAAAACCTCACAACCATATTTGTAAGAGGTTTAAGGTGCGCTGATTAAATAGCGGGCAGAATGATTTAAATAGCTGCAGCCCTGAGATAGTTTTAAATAGATAAGAACCCAAAAACAAAAAAACAATACATTATGCTTAAAGTAAAAATGCTAAGGTTAATGCTCATACTCCTAATCGGTTCGTTTTTACCGCAACTGGTAGTGGCCCAGCAGCAGATTACCTTAAAAGACGCGCTAACCTATGCGCTTCAGAACAATACCAAGGTGCGCAATGCGAAACTGGATATTGAGGGCGGAAGATATAAGGTACAGGAAGTTAGGGCACAGGCCTTACCCCAGATTACGGGAAACGTTGGTTTAACCTATAACCCGATTATCGGTCAACTGGTTGCTAATTTCGGCGGACAGACACAGGCGATCAAATTGGGCCAGAACTGGAATTCGACCGCAGGTGTTCAGCTTTCGCAACAATTGTTCAACCAGCAGGTTTTTACAGGCCTGCAGGCTGCCAGATCGAGTGAGGAATATTATAACCTTACTTCTAAATTAACTGAAGAACAGATTATCGAACTGGTTGCCAACAACTATTACCAGGTTCTGGTAAACAGGCAACAGTTAAACGTAATCGATACAAACATCAAAAATGTTAAGATCATTGAGAAAGTAATCGGTAACCAGTTTAAAAACGGTTTGGCCAGAAAAATCGATGTAGACCGTATTACGGTAAACCTAACCAACCTGAATACACAGCGCGAGCAGGTGATCAATGCGATTACCCAATTAGAAAACCAGTTAAAATTCTCTATGGGCATGCCGGTTTCTACACCGATCAGCCTGCCTGCAACCGAATTAACCGAAGTTACCACACTCCCTGTGTTTACCGATTCCATTGATCTGGCAAACAGAACAGAGGTGAAACTTTTGGATAACCAGGATAAACTTTTATCGCTGCAGAGAAAGGCCTACGTTGCTGAATATTACCCATCACTGGCTTTAACAGGCAACTATACCTACTCGAGCCAAAGTGACGGTTTTGACTTCTTAAAATCCAATGCAGCCGCAATCGGGTATGGTGCATCTGCAATCGGTTTAACTTTAAAAGTGCCCATTTTTAATGGCTTTTTAACGCGTTCAAAAATCCGCCAGGCAGATGTAGATATCAAAAAAGCGAGAGAGACCAGAAAAGAATCTGTAAACTCGTTAAACTTAGCTTACGAGAATGCCAAGATCCAGCTCCGCAATAACTTGAATACCATCAAGTCGCAGCGTAAAAATGCAGATCTGGCACAGGAGATCTATAAAAGCACACAAAATAACTATAACAATGGCTTAGCATCGTTAACCGATCTTTTAGAAACCGAAAATTCGTTAACCGAAGCGCAGAACAGCTATACACAGGCTTTATTAAATTATAAGATAGCCGAAATACAACTAATTAAATCAAACGGAAATATTAAATCGCTAGTACAAGAGAAATGAAAAGAGTAATTACCATCATTATCGTAGTTGTTGTTGCCCTTGGCGCAATAGCCTATATTTTAAACAACAATAAAAAGAAAAACGAAGAGAAAACTGCTTTCATTGCTAAAGGCGGAGGTGCGGTTGCCGTTCGTGTTGCTACAGTAGAAAAAAAGGTTGTAGACATGGATTTCGTTGCAAACGGAAACTTTGCACCTAAACAGGAACTTAACTTCTTATCAGAAAATGCCGGTCGTATTACCGCTATTTATGTAGATGAAGGTGACCGTGTGAGCAAAGGACAGGTATTGGCCCGTATTGATGCAGAAATTATCAACACCGACAGGGAAACTGCTCAGGCAGCTTACGAAAATGCGAAAAGAGATGAAGCCAGGTACCAAAGTTCGTATGAAACAGGTGGCGTAACGCAACAGCAGTTAGATCAGGCTAAATTGGCTACCAGAAATGCAAAACTGCGCTTACAGGCTTCGCAACGTAGATTGAGCGATGCCAACATTAAATCGCCGATTAACGGTATCGTGAATAAAAGATACATTGAAGTTGGTGCTTTTGTAACAGCACAAGGTACCCAGCTCTTCGAATTAGTTGATGTTTCAAAGCTGAAACTTAAAGTTAACGTAAACGAATCGCAGGTTGCCAGTTTAAAAATCGGCGATAATATCGACATTAAATCGACGATTTTCCCTGATGAAAAATTCTCCGGCAAAATTACCTTTATTGCTCCGAAAGCTGATGCCAGCTTAAATTTCCCGGTTGAAATTGAAGTAACCAACAATACCAAAAACAGCTTAAGGGCAGGTATGTACGGAACAGCAGTATTCAATTTCCCTAAACAGGCTCCGAGCATCCTGATTCCACGTACTTCGTTTGTGGGCAGTGTAAGCAGCAACCAGGTGTTTGTATATGATAGGGCAGCTAATGTTGCTAAAGTGCGTAATGTAGTTACAGGCCGCATTTTGGGCGACAATGTTGAAATTATTGAAGGCTTAAAAGAAGGTGAAACTGTAATCACCAGCGGACAGATCAACTTGGCTGAAGGTACTGCAGTAAGTATCGTAAAGTAAGTTAGAGGAATTTTTCGGCTTTAAAACCGCGATACGCCAATCGCAAAACGCAATACTAATTAAAATGAAGATAACAGATATATCTATAAAAAGGCCCTCGCTGGTGATTGTGGTATTTACCGCACTTACCCTGCTCGGGTTATTAAGTTACTTTTCGTTGGGTTATGAATTACTTCCAAAATTCTCTAACAACGTAGTATCTATTTCGACCATCTACCCTGGTGCTTCGCCAAATGAGGTCGAAAATACCGTAACCAAAAAGATCGAAGATGCGGTATCATCGATGGAAAACATCAAAAAGATCAACTCTGTATCGTTTGAGAGTTTATCAACGGTTACCATCACGCTAACCGATGCGGCAAACATCGATATTTCCTTAAATGATGCACAAAGAAAGGTAAACGCCATTCTTTCTCAACTACCGGAGGATGTAAAAACGCCGTCTTTAAGTAAGTTCTCTCTGGATGACTTGCCGGTGATCACCATGTCGGCCTCTGCAAACATGGATGATATTTCTTTTTACGACCTGATCGACAAGCGTATTGCCCCTGTAATTTCGAGGGTAAACGGTATAGCCCAGGTTAACCTTGTGGGTGGCTCGGAGCGTGAGATCCAGGTATCGCTAGATGCCGATAAATTACAGGGTTACAATTTATCAGTTCCGCAGGTACAGCAGATGATCCTTTCGTCAAACCTGGATTTCCCTACCGGAAGTGTTAAAACACAGAACCAGGATGTATTAATCCGTTTATCGGGTAAATACAAAAGCATGGACGAGTTAAGAAACCTGGTTTTAACCACTTCTAAAACCGGTACTCAGGTTCGTTTAAGCGATGTAGCCGATGTGCAGGATTCGCAAAAAGAAACTGAAAAGCTGGCACGTATAGACCGTAAGGCCTCTATTGCCATCCAGATCATTAAACAAAGCGATGCAAACGCGGTAGAAGTGAGTAAAGGTGTGCATGCCATTATTGCCAAGCTTAAAAATGAATATGCAGCAAGTAAACTCGATATCAGGATTGTAAATGACAGTTCGATTTTCACATTGGAATCAGCTGATGCGGTAATCCACGATTTGATCCTTGCCGTTATTTTGGTGGCATTTGTGATGCTTTTCTTCCTGCACAGTTTACGTAATGCGATCATCGTAATGGTATCTATCCCGGTATCGTTAATTGCAACCTTTATTGGAATCGGCCTGTTCGGCTTTACCTTAAACTTAATGTCGCTGCTTGGACTATCGCTCGTGGTAGGTATCCTTGTGGATGATGCGATTGTGGTACTGGAGAACATCCAGCGACACATGGAGATGGGCAAAAACAAAGTAAGGGCGGCCTCTGATGCAACAAGGGAGATCGGTTTTACGGTTGTATCCATCACGTTTGTAATTGTAGTGGTATTCTTCCCAATTGCAGTAAGTACCGGTTTGGTATCCAACATCCTGCGCCAGTTCTGTATCGTAGTAATTATCGCTACCCTGCTTTCATTGGTGGCTTCATTTACCATTGTACCTTTAATTTTCTCACGTTTTGGTAAACTGGAACGCATTGAAGGTAAAAATCTATTTGGCCGTTTCATCCTTTGGTTCGAAAAACAGTTAAAGAAATTTACCCTTTGGATCACCAGTATCTTAACATGGTCTTTAAACCACAAAGCACTAACATTAGTTATTGTGGTGGTGATGTTCTTTAGCTCATGCGGGCTGTTAGCTGGTGGTTTTATCGGTTCGGAGTTCTTCCCTAAATCAGATAAAGGTGAATTCCTGGTGCAGTTGGAGCTACCTAAGGATGCTTCTTTAGAGCAAACCAACTTTTTAACTCAAAAAGCCGAGGCTTTCCTGGATAAGCAGCCAGAAATTACACAGTTAATTACTACGGTTGGACAATCGACCGGTGATTTCGGTGGTACACAAGCAACTGCTTATAAATCAGAAATTAACGTTAAATTGGTTGAACGCGATCAGCGTAAAGGAGTTTCTTCAGATATTTTCGCCACCAAAATGAGTAGGGCATTGGCAAAAGAATTGGTTGGGGCGAAAGTAAAAACGGTTCCGATCAGTATTTTGGGTATTGCAGAAAATGCACCGATCCAGCTGGTGGTAATGGGATCAGATCTGGATAGTGCTTTAAAATATGCAGAAGGTGCACAAAAAGTGCTTGCATCGATTCCCGGAGCTACGGAGATTAAATTATCGGTAGAAAAAGGAACTCCTGAGATTAACGTTCAGGTAGACCGCGATAAGATGTCGGCAGTTGGTTTAACCTTACAAACTGTTGGTTCTACCATGCAAACTGCTTTTGCGGGTAATACCGATGGTAAATACAGGAAAGGTGAATACGAGTACGATATCAATATCCAGTATCAGAACTTTAACCGTAAAAACATCGACGATGTACGAAACCTGATTTTCATAAACAGTGCCGGTGCGCAGATTAAATTATCGCAGTTTGCAACCATTACGGAAGGTTCAGGACCAAGTCAGTTAGAGCGTTTAAATAAATCTACCTCGGTATCGGTCAAAGCACAGTCTATCGGAAGGCCAACAGGAACAGTGGTTGCAGAATTCCAGGCTAAACTGGAAGAAATGCAAAAAAATGGCAAGTTAAAAGCGCCTATTGGAGTAAGCTATAGCTGGGCGGGCGATCAGGAGAATCAAAGCGAGGGTTTTGGTACATTGGGTATAGCCCTATTGGCCTCGATCATTTTGGTGTACCTGATCATGGTTGCCCTTTACGATAGCTTTATCTATCCGCTGGTGGTAATGTTCTCTCTTCCTTTAGCGGTTATAGGAGCATTACTCGCATTGGCATTAACCAATAACTCTATCGGTATATTCACCATTTTAGGTTTGATTATGTTGATGGGTCTGGTAGCGAAAAACGCGATCATCCTGGTCGATTTTACCAATCACTTAAAAGCTGAAGGTAAAGAAACCAAAGAAGCGCTTGTATTGGCTAACCATGCACGTTTAAGGCCAATTTTGATGACAACCATTGCCATGGTGTTCGGTATGCTTCCAATTGCATTAGCAAGTGGTGCCGGTGCCGAATGGAAAAACGGTTTGGCATGGGTTATCGTTGGTGGATTAACCAGTTCGTTATTCCTAACCCTGATCGTAGTACCAGTGGTGTATTTAATCTTTGACCGGATGTTAGAACGATTTGGTTTCAACAAAAAAGGGAAAAGCATTGATGAGTTAATGGTAGAACCTTACGATCATAAAGATGTTAACGAATATGATTTAGATCACGGACATTAATCACAACCCCTATATTAACAATGAGAAGCCCCGACCATAAAATCGGGGCTTTTTTTTAGTGAAAACCACAAATAAAAACAAAGCTTATCCGCAGCCAAAATATATCACAAATGCATGGTTTTGGCTGCAGATAAAAAATTATCCATAGCAAAACATTGACAAAAAGTAGCATTTTGGCTGAGGATAATTAGATCTTATTTTGCCTGGATCATTCCTTTTTGCCACCTAATTCTGAACGCGGAGCAGTGCATAAACAGCTTGCTCCTGGTATGCACAGATAATTATACAAGGCCGTCTTCAAACAAATTATGCGCCCATTTTGTATATTACGGATATGTTCAAAATCATTTTTAGCCTGTTTCTGATCTGTTCTACCCTGATTGTAAAAGCTCAACACCCCCCTGTTTTTGCCGCAATGCGTACTGATTCGAGCTTTATTAAGTTGTATGATTTGGATATTATCCTGGTTAAATATAGCTATAAACCCAATGGCGTAAGATTTTTAGTGGTACATGACAATGAAGATACCGGTGTAAAAGCAGGTTTTGATTATATCCGCTGGAACGGTGGCGAACTCATCGACAGTCAGTACGGGGCAGTGAGGGATTATTATTTTAGCTATATGGACGATCAGTACCGCATAGACCCCAACGCAATATACACCCAAGTGGGCGTTAACACCAGGTTAAAGAAAAACCAGTTCAGCTCTAACGAAGTTGAAAAAGCCATATTGAACGCGGGAAAGCAAATTGTTGATTTTTATGATCCGAAAACCACAGGTTATTTTTTAACCTTACATAATAATGCCGACGGAGGTTTCGGCATATCCTCTTATTTACCCGGGTACGAACTGTCAAGCACGGCTGATTCTGTTTACATCAATTTCCAGATGGATGGCGATGACCTGATTTATGTAACCGAAGCCAGGCTTTTTACAAGCTTAAAAAAAGCAAACGTAAATGTAATCCTTCAGTCTAAATTCGCAACCAACGATGGTTCACTGTCTGTTTATGCCATGCAAAATAATATTCCTTATATCAATGTAGAAGTGCAGCACGGGCATCAGGAAGAAAATTTAAGATTGATTGAACTCGCCGTCGCAGCCTTAAAAGAGCATGGATTGATAAGGAAAGAATAGCATCAGGTTTTCAAACGTTTTGCATATGCGGAGTGCCCCAAAATAAATCTTGATTTTATCGTCATTGCCATGGTTCGCGCTCAAGTCTCATAAAAACTTATTCTATCGGTTGGTGTCTCATCTACTGAAATAGAACTAGGAAACGAACATTCAGTAGTTCTTGGCGGTTTGCAGTCCCGCTTTCGCTTATAGTCCTCGCTACGCTGCGGGCTATTCCGCTCAATCAGGTTTATGAACAAGGGTTTATGCACCCTGCAAACCCTAAAAATGGAATACTGCTCTGGCCACCTAGCCCCGGTTGAAGCGTTACCCTGCAGCAACGAGGTACGAGGCAGCAAAGCGTAAAAGCAAAAAACGGGAAGAAATTAAGTGATGTGCACAGGCCCTGCGCTCCCATAAAAAAATAATTTTAGGATTGGGAAATGATCGGCTTGTGGTTCTTGGCGGTTTGCAGCCCCGCTTTCGCTTATAGTCCTCTCCCGATGAAAAATCGGGATCCGGGCTATTCCGCTCAATCTGGTTTAGGAACAAAGGCCTATGCAACCTGCAAACCGCAAAAATGGAATGCTGTTTTGTACAGGCAGCACGCTCCAAATAACTAATATACTTTTTAAGGGGATGAAAATCTAAACTAGTTTATCGCCTTTATTTTAGTAACCAAAAAAGTAATCAACAGGCCAAAAACGGAAATGATTCCGAAAGAGTAACGTAAGCTCGATAATTGCGAAACATAACCGATTAAAGGTGGCCCGAAAAGAAATGCAAAATAACCTATACTGGAAACCATCGTTATTGCTTTACCGGCAGGCACTTTTTTATTGTTACCCGCAATACTGTAAACCATCGGTACGATACTGGAAACACCTAAACCAATAAGCATGAAGCCAAAAATGGCGATAATAATATTCGGAAATATTACAGCCAATGCCATACCTATTGATATAATTGTTCCACTGATCTGCAGGAGGTTTTTCCGTCCGAATCTACCGATCAGGTATACCCCCAAAAATCTTCCGCTTGCCATCATAAACATAAAAGAGGCATAACCGATAATCGCCTTGTTGTGCGGCAATTTCACAACATCTTCAAAATAGATAGCGCTCCAATCGAACATTGTGCCTTCGGTGGCCATACTGCAAAAAGCAATGATCCCCAATAAAACCAAAACTCCCTGAGGCATGGTAAAAAACTTTGTTTTTTCTACCTGAACTCCGGGTTTAGGGTTATGGTCTAATAATTTTTTCGAGCTGAACACTACATTTGTTAACGATATTAAAGCAATAATCCAAAAATGGGTATACATGCCCAATTTTAAATTAACCAAGCCCAAAGCAATTAAAGCTCCTGTTAAATTCCCAATGCTCCAGGCTCCATGGAACGAACTCATAATCGGTTTGCCGTAATAATTTTCGCCTGCAACACCCTGTGTATTTAAGGCAATATTACAGAGGTTACCTGTGATACCAAACAGCACCAAAAAAGCGGCCAATTGCCAGCCTGCGGTGGCCAGTGCCAAAAAGGTTAATGCAATGGCATAAAGTGGTGCAGTTGCCCTAAGCATTTTTTTACTGCCAAAATGGGTAGTGAGTTTTGCGGAAAAGAACATGGTGATGATCTGCCCTGCAGGTAATGCAAAAAGAATAGATCCTAACTCGGCATCGTTTAAGCCCATAGAAGCTTTGAAAGTGGGTATCCTGCTGGCCCAGCTTGCAAAACAGACCCCTTGCATAAAATAAAAGGCTGATATGGCTAAACGCACTTGTTTTGGAGAACTTTGCACTACTACAGGCATATTTTCTTGTTGAACTAAAATTTCCCTGTCTTGCGTACTTTCTTCCAAAATTGATGTTATTAAGTAATGTATTGAGTTACAAAGTTCCTTAAATCTATTGGAAATACCGACTATTTTTTGATTTTATATCAACAAAATTGCAGCAGTAAGGGTTAAAATATCAGATTTTCCATTTTTCCTGTTCGTAAGCGCTATCCCAAAACATCCATTCTAGCCGCGTGGCCATTTCAAAAACAGCCAACATTTTCTCCCGGGTTCCGGCATTAGTACCGGTAGCCAATTGATCGGTAATGGCAATCGCTTTTTCTACAGCAGCAGCAAATTCGGCACCGGCATACATGTCGATCCACCTTTTATAAGGGTTTTGATCACCTGTTTGCTGTGCAAAAATATAATCGCCCACAGCTTTATAAATCCAGAAACAGGGCAGAACAGCTGCTGCCGCAACCTCAACACTGGCATAAACTGCCTGGTTAAGTATATAATTGGTATATAAAAGTGTTGAGGGTGTGGGCTCCACCTTACCGGGCAAACCAAATTCTACAAAATAACTTTCATGTAAATGCTGTTCGGCAAAAATTGCTCCTGTAGAAAATCCGGCGTAAGCGAGTACCAGTTCAGCATTTTGCATACGTCCGCTAATGGTACTTAAAGTGCGTCCAAACTCAAGCAGGTAATAAGCATCCTGCGCTAAATAAAAAATAAATTTTTCTTTGGGTAAAGTGCCATTGCTCAGCTCGCTATTAAACGGCATGGTTAAAATTTGGTTATAAATGGGTTTAACCCTCTCCCATGCCTGCACGCTCCATTTCATTTTACAATTAATTTTAAGGGGTTAAAAAAATGATTCAAGGGGCCATTTCCCTGTCCTGTTTTTACCTTACTGCCTGTTTCAAGGGCATTGCTGATGTATTGCTTACCATTTTTAACAGCTGTTAAAAGATCCTGGCCTTTTGCCATTCCGGCTGCTATTGCCGATGATAAGGTGCAACCCGTTCCGTGTAGATTTTTAGAGTTAATAAAGTTGCTTTCCAATATCACAGGGGCATCTTTTCCATTAATAAGAACATCGTAAATAATCGGCCCTACCAAATGACCTCCCTTTACCAGGACTGCCTTTGCCCCTTTTGCGATGATTTTCTTCCCTGCCGAAATCATATCATCGAGATTATTGATTTCTTGTCCTGAAAGGATTATAGCTTCATCAATATTCGGGGTAACCAGGCTTACCATCGGGAAAAGTCTTTCAATCAATTGGTTAACCGTGCCGTGTTCGATTAACCGGTGACCGCTTGTGGCAACCATTACAGGGTCTAAAATAACAGGAACGTATTGATTGTAGGCTTTTAATTCCGTTTCGATAACCTGTACGACTTCTGAGCTGTTGATCATCCCGATTTTAATGGCCACCGGCAATATATCTTCAAATACGGCCTGGAGCTGATCTTTAATAATTGCTGCCGGAATACCATGCACCGACTTCACCCCCACGGTATTCTGTGCGGTTACTGCAGTAATTACCGATGTACCAAAGCAACCCAGTGCTGAAAATGTTTTTAAATCGGCCTGGATACCTGCCCCACCCCCACTGTCAGAGCCGGCTACGGTTAAAACGTTAATATAATTCATAAAAAAGACTTCTTTTTGTATACAACTTCAGGAGTCTTCAAATGCAGAATGCATGATATGCAGCTTGTGCAGACAAACTAATTTCCTACGCCGGCATTATCCGGATCAGGTCCATTCGAGGTTGATGGCTGGAGGGTTTTAAGGCTGAAGGAATTACCCTCTACCTTTTTACCTTCTACCTTTAACCTCAAAAAGGGTATATTCTCAGCCAACGATTTGAAGGCACCCCTAAAGTTTTATTTTATGCTGCAATATAGGGCTTAGTTTTTATTCTTTGTTTACAGAAATAAATTATATACAAAACAAAAAGCCCCGGTGTAAAACCGGGGCCTGGAGAGTCGACTATATTTTATCGGGCTGATAGAACCGAACGGTACCATCTGCTTCATTAGAAACAATTAATAAGCTTCTTCCGTTAGGGCTGTCTTTTGGTTTCACAAATAATAAACCTTCGGGTGCATCGCCTGTAGAGAATAACTGAACAAATGTTGGTGCTGCCGGATTGGTAACATTATAAATAGCAATGGCATCGGCGCGTTCCATACCTATAAAAGCCAGGGTTTGCCCGTTTACCTGCGCTACGGTTACACTTTCTACCTCTACACCTTTATTATCTGAGCGATCATCGTCATATTTACCGGCATCGATTACATGTTGTTCTAAATCTTTACCAATATTGGCTATCAAAGCCCCGGTATTTGCATTAAGGATGCTAACACTTCTTCCGCCGGTAGCATATAATTCCTGGTATACCTTATTGGTACCCACCATGGTATAACCAACAGTATTGGTTACGGTAAGCCGCCCTAAATTAGCATCTAACTGCAGCGTTGCGGCATTCGGAAATTTAACGGGATCCAATAAAAGATCTTTTACACGCACTTCTTCTTTTGCATCTTTCGGGCTATAGTCTTGCCTGGTATCCCCCTCATTGGCTAAAGCCAGGTAAGCTGTACCGCCAGTGGTAAAATACGAAATTGCATCTGGCAGGTAATAAGCCTTGATTGGCCAGATGCCCAGCAGTTTTTTATTGTCTTTATCGCTTACATCGAAAGCATTTTCGGCCAAACTGATATCTCTTGTACCTAAAGGATTAATCTTGGTAATGGTTCCGGCAACGATATCAACCTCTGCAACACCATTGTTTTCCTGTAAGGTTACATAAGCTTTTTTAGAATCGCTGCTTACTGCGATATATTCTGGCTCAATGTCCTGTGTAAAACTTGCATTGTAGCCATAAATCCTGAAACCACCAGCAAGCAACGCCGCTTTTTGCGATTCGAAAGCCGAGAAATCTACTGTTTTTACCGAATAGTTATCTTTAATATTGATGATTGAAACAGAGCCTTTAGGATCAACCGTATAAGCCAGGTTTGGCTCGCCCTCATTGGCTGATAGAATGTAATTCCCATCAGGACTAAATGTTACCATATCAGGCATGGCACCAACGGTAATCTTTTTAACTTCTGATAAGTCGGAGGTTTTTAATACGACAACATCACCATTTCCCTGCCGATCTGCGCCATTTAAAGCTATGGCCAATAATCCGTTACTAACTGCCACACTATTGATCCCTGCGTTACCCGCATAGGTTAAAGTTTTTAACTTGCTAACGGTGGGATATTTACTCATGTCCACCACATCAACCTTGGTGCCGCCATCGTTACTTACTACAAATAATTGTTTTGTTGAAGGATCGTAGGCAGAAATTTCTGAAGCAAACTCTCCACCCAGATCGATAGATGCAATTTCTTTAAAGCTGTCTATTTTTTCAGGAACAACGGATTCGGTTGGAGGATCTACAATAGGATCATCTTTTGGATCTTTTTTGCAGGCAGCAAATGCCAATGATGCAATCAGGATTGCACAAAACAGTTTTTTACAGTTCATGGTTTATTTATTATCTGAACCGCAAAATAAATTTGTAAAACGCTGTTTTTCAAGCAGTGTAGGTTATCATTTGGTTAAGGAATTGTGAAGAAAGCTGAAAGACTAAAGCAAAAAGCAGGGAACTGACAGTTTGTTAACTGCGCTGGGTTTTGCATGAGGGATAGCAGTGTAAATCCTTTTGTTGCCAGCTTGAGCGCAGTCGAAAGCAAAACAAAAGATTTCAACGAATAGCCCGACCCTTGTGCAGCTTGGGGCATGCCAAAAAAATATTTGATACGAAAAAAAGCCGACAATTGCTTATCGGCTTTCTGAATATTTAGTCATGCTTCCCTACCGGTTAACCCGAAGTTCAGCAAACGTTTTTATATTAAATGTGTATCGCTCTATTATCAGTCGCGGCAAGTGCAGCTTCTTTTAATGCTTCGGTATAGGTTGGGTGAGCATGGCAGGTACGCGCAATATCTTCAGCAGATGCACGGAATTCCATCGCGATAACCGCTTCAGCAATCATATCAGCTGCACGTGGACCTATCATGTGTACACCTAAAACTTCGTCGGTAGCAGCATCTGCCAAAACTTTAATGAAACCATCGGTATCCATACTGGCTTTCGCACGTCCGCTGGCTTTGAACGGGAACGAGCCTGCTTTATATTTTACTCCTTTTTCTTTTAACTGCTCTTCGGTTAAACCTACAGAAGCAACTTCTGGCCAGGTATAAACCACTCCTGGAATCAGGTTATAATTGATATGTGGTTTTTGGCCGGCAATGGTTTCGGCAACATAAGTACCTTCATCTTCTGCTTTGTGTGCCAGCATGGCTCCCGTAATTACATCACCAATGGCATACACACCTTTAACCGAAGTTTCCAAATGTTCGTTAACCGGGATTTTTTTACCTCTTTCTTCAACAGTAATACCAATTTTATCTAAGCCTAAACCTTCTGTATAGGCGGTACGGCCAACAGCAACGATGCAGTAATCGGCTTCTAAAGAAATACTTTCGCCCTTTGGTGTTTCGGCAGTAACGGTTACGGTTTTACCTTTAGTGGTAGCACCAGTAACTTTGTGCCCCATATAAAACTCCATACCCAGGGTTTTCTTTAACACACGCTGAAGTTCTTTACCCAGACCAGCATCCATGGTAGCAATAATAGATGGTAAAAATTCTACCACTGAAACTTTTGTACCCAAACGTGCGTAAACCGAACCTAATTCTAGGCCAATTACACCACCACCGATAATAACCATTGTTTTGGGTACTTCTTTAATATTTAAAGCCTCGGTTGAGGTAATAATACGTTTTTTATCGATTGGTAAAAATGGTAAGGCTGTTGGTTTAGAACCCGTAGCAATAATAACGTTTTTAGCCGATAAGGTTTCTGTAGAACCATCAGCTTTGGTTACCAGGATGGTATTTTTATCTACAAAAGAACCTACACCTTCGTAAGAATCGATTTTATTTTTCTTGAACAAATAGGTAATACCTGCTGTATTTTGAGCAACAACATCGTCTTTACGGGCGATCATCTGCTTCATATCAACTTTTAAATCTTTTAAGTTGATACCGTGGGTGCCAAATGTATGGGCAGCGTTATGGAAATGCTCTGAAGAATCTAACAAAGCCTTAGATGGGATACAGCCCACATTTAAGCAGGTACCTCCGAAAGTTTTATATTTTTCTACTACTGCAGTTTTTAAACCTAACTGAGCACAACGGATTGCGCCTACATAACCGCCCGGCCCTGAACCGATAACAACGACATCGTATTGCATAATTTCTTGATAATTTTAATTAGCCAAATGTAGGGAAAAAAGGCGGAAAGCTGAAAGCGAATTGGCCAATTGTCGATCGCCGATCAGTTCATTGTCAAGGGCTCACGATCCATATCGGTTAGCCCGAAGTCGGCAGTTCATAACCAGAAGCAGGCTGACCGGTTCAATGGATTAATGAACAATAATATTCAATCAATCAATAACCAATTGGTGGTTAGTAGTAACCAATGAACTAATGACCAATAACCAATGAACCAACCTAAACTCCTTGACCGAAGGTAAGCAGATTACTGTCGGGATCGAGCATAGCGAATTCTTTTTGTCCCCAGGGCTTTATCTGCAGATGGCCATCAGGATGTATCCCATTTTTAATGCCTAGCATAGCTTTATAAAGTGTTTCGATGTCATTGGTACGGATATAAACCTGACCATAGTTTTCTTTAGGGTTTAGGGCTTCAAATTCGAAAAAATGAATCTGGATATTATCTTTTTGTAAAATCAGGTAATCTTTAAAGTCAGCTTCACCAACATCTTTAAAACCTAAATTATTCACATAAAAATCCTTCGTGATTCTTTTATTGCGCATTGGAAGTTTTGGGTTAATTTCTGTAAGCATATCTTTTTTTTAACAAAAGTGTATAATTTCAAGGGAAACTACACTTGATCGAAATCAGGAAATTTAATGGTTTGCCCTTACCCGGCTCAGTGTTTCGGGGGCAATTTTAAGATAGGAAGCAATCATTTTTACTGGAAAAACCTGTACTATAAGCGGTTTAACATTTTTGATGTAATTGTATTTTTGGATAGGATTAAACGAACTGTCGAAAAGATACGTCCTGGTGCTGGTTTGATTAAAAATTTTTGCAAGGAATAAAAAAGATGGTGATCTGGCAATTAAGGAGTGCAGGTTACTTAAACTTAACTCGATTACTTCAGATTTTTCGAAGGCCTTGATCGTGGTTTCAGATGCGCGCTGCTCAATCAGGCTGGTATGGTTAAACATCCACTCGTTTGTGACATGTAAATCGATAATGGTCTCTGCGATTCCGTTACTTTGATACTGAAAAAAAGATCCCGACAAAATAAAATAAACAGATTGGCAAATCGCTCCCCGTTCCAATATTATTTCATTTTTCCTGAACGTTCTTTGTACAATGTGTTCTCGGAACTTAAGGA
Source organism: Sphingobacteriaceae bacterium (assembly GCA_017745075.1). Classification (GTDB taxonomy): domain Bacteria; phylum Bacteroidota; class Bacteroidia; order Sphingobacteriales; family Sphingobacteriaceae; genus Pedobacter. The sequence continues at coordinate 69,144 of JAGIAD010000029.1, forward strand.
TATCATTGGATGAAAACTGCCCTAAACTGCTCAAAATTTCTTTTATCAACATGTTAAAACCCACTTAACAAGATGGAATTACCGATTACAATATAGTCTTTTTTCAAGATATCAAAAAAGGCTGGCATTTCTACCAGCCCCAATCCTAAACAAACATTGAAGAGCTATTTCTCTAATTCAGCCTTTGCTTCGCAGGCAGCTTTTTAAGCACTGTCAAAGGCACTATTTATTTTAAAATTTAAACGCGACCCCAATATTTAATAATGAGAGACTCTGATAACCCAATTCGGAGTAAATAGCCGTACTGGACCCGATGTAATATTTGCCGCCTGCATAAAGGCCAAAACCCAAACCACTTGCGGTACCACTAATATTGTTTTGGTTATCGCTAATACTTACGGTTACATAACCAAGACTAGCCCCGCCATAAAGATCAAATTTTGGATTAATATTAAGCAGCTCGTTAAAATGGTACGAACCCCTTGCCCCTATATAAACGGCGCTTTCTTTAAATGTATAGTTATAACCATCATATTTAGAACTTGCATACGAAACCTGTCCGCCAACACTGATCGCATCGGTTACACCCCTTTCGTAACTGATGGATGGATTAACGGGTAAAGATGAACTATAACCCGACCCAAAAAACGGGCTGCCAATACCAACGCCGATATTAAACAGGTTATCGCCTTTGCTAAATGAAGATTTAGACTGTGCGTTAACTATTGATACGGAAAAGATAAATAAAGCAATAAATAATAGTTGTTTTTTCATGTTTGATTTATTAATTATATTTAAATGGTTTATGCATTTAAAAAATTAGCTGGAGCATAGCGCCACGCCCCAGCTAACCGAGTGCATTTTTAGATTTGATAAGAAGATTTACAAAAGATTAGCAGGCAGATAAAATTCCAGCGCTAAAGTTGGTCCTGTGGCCAGGTAATCCGGTTTATTTTACTGCGGCTTTCCTGTTGATTAAGTATGCAACAAACAAATTGGGAACCCAGCTTAACCATGCAACAATAAGGTAGGCTTTTAAAAAATTGCCAAACAACATGGTTAGCAATGGAAGCCATATTCTTAAAGTTACTGCAGCAAAACAGGCTGCATAGCTGTAAACCATCATTTTTTGATGTTGATCGATCTTTTTGGCCTTAATGTATAAATAAGCCTTTGCAGTGGTGTAAAACCAAACAAGGCCTAAGGTGATAAAACCCAACGACGTGATAAAACCACCCGTTGCAAAAAAACCGATATAAACACCCGCCAATGAGCTTAGCATCACCGCTACCAGATAAACCATACCAATATTCCGGTGTAGCTTAATATACTTTACCCTGATTTTGGAACTGAACTGTATCCATCCGGTAAGTAAGGCAATACCCCCAAAAATGATGTGTGTGTAAAAACCAACGTTCCAAAAAATGTTAGCCAGCAGTACTGCCGATTTGGAGTTTAACAATCCAAACTTCCTGTCTACAAAAAAATAAATAGCCGGATATAAACCTATTAAGGTTGCAAAAACTGCAAATAAAATCCATAATCCCTTTTTTGCCACAGTAAGCTGATTAGATTGTTCCCAACTAATCTAAGTATTTTTTTAGTAATTGTAACTTTGTGTGAAAGTATCGGTTGTAAATGTTTTATTCACGGAAGCAGCAGGTACACCATTCACTACCGGATCAACACTTATTGCAAAGGTATGCCCGGTTGTACCACTATATCCACTCAATATAAAGCTCATTTGATATATAGGCAATACTGACTCTACCACTACACCACCTGATTTTGTTAACTGTGCCCTGGTAAGTTCAACACTGTATTGATTATCTTGTTGAACCCCGTCTACTTTTATAATCGTTTTTACCTTGTCATCAATTGGCGAGCCGCCAAACTCAACTGAGATCCTGTCATCGGCCAGCAATCCCGAAGATTTAACCGTAAATTTGTAGGTTTTGGTAGGTACCTGAGGTACGTCATCACCAGATTTTTTACATCCGCTCATAACTGCTATGCCCACTATCCAGAGGCATATCATTAAGCTCATTTTTTTCATAAGATATTTGTTTTTTCAATAGGCCTACTCTTTACTCACAGTTTTCGGCATCCCTGATAATTAAGATCAAAGTTACCACCAATAAACAGGGTGCATATAGCTACAAATCGCCGTTTTTTTATATAGCTATTTATAGCTATATGTTGTGTGTTTTTTAGCATAAATTTATTGCAGTTAATGCATTTGTGCTTTTTCTTTTTAAACAATAAACTATGTTATATTTTAATGGGAAGGTTACCAATATTCTGTTTATTATTATTCCTTAATTATCAAACTGCGTTTGCCCAGCTTCCTGAAACCGATAAACGTTATCCTGATAGTTTACAATATGTAGTCAAACATGCAGGTACGGATAGCATAAGTGCTATAGCAAATTTCGCCTTATCCCGACACTGGTGTAAGGGTCAGGACAATAAAAAAGCAAATTATTACCTGGCCGAAGGGAGAAAACATTGTAAAAACTCACGCTACCTGTATGCATTATACCTATATACTGCAGGTGTAAATTCGACATACCAGAATAAGGATGCTGCAGTTGCCAAATTTTTTTTATTAAAGGCAGATAGTCTTTTTGCCTATACCAAAACCAAAGAATGCAATCTTTTAAGGGCCAAACTCTGGAATAATTATTCAATTCTCTTATCGAGGGAAAACAAACAGCAGCAATCAATAGACATTTTATTAAATAAGGTAATTCCTTTGGCAAGGGCATCGGGAGATTTAGCGATGGAGGGTGTGGCCTACCATGCTGTTGCCGTTTTCATGGATCTGGTGGCGCAAACCGAAAAAGCATCCGTTTATTTCAAAAAAAGCATTGGTATACTGGAAAACATTAAAACAGACACGGTGCGTTTGGCCAGGGCTTATAATAACAGTGCAAGAAACAGCATGTTAAGAAATAAATTTAACGAAGCCAAAGCGACAATCGAAAAAGCCAGGCTACTGTTTAAAAACCATACCGAAACTCCCTCCTACGCATATTTCTGTGGATTTGAAAGTTATTATTTCTTAATGCTGAAACAATACGATAAATCGCTCAAAGCATTAAATAAAGGATTGGAAACCGCAACAAGGTTAAAACTTGTTAAAGAACGGAACGACCTATTGATCCAAAAATATAACATACTTAATGCACAGCAGAACTATGAAGCAGGTAAAAATGTGATTTTAGAAATCATAAAAAGTGACAGCAACACTTATATCGAAAATAAAGTTACCCATTATAAACAAGCTTCTGAATCTTACGAATTGCTCAAAAATTTACCCGAGGCCTTTAAGTGGTTAAAGAAATATACATTTTTGAGAGACAGTGCCAATAACATCAGGCTAAAAGAAGAAGTAAATGCACTGGAAATCAAATTCAAGGCTGCCGAAAATCAGAAAAAAATTGCTGACCTGAATCTGGCCAACCAGAAAGCCAATTTATCAGCTAAAAATAGTCGCCTGTTAAACTGGTTATTGGGCGTTGTGAGCCTGTTAATTTTATTTGTATCCATTTTTGCAGTTTATTATTACCACAACCAGAAAAAACTTGCTACACAGCGGGAAGAAATCAGGTTGAGCAATGCCATGCTTCAGGGCCAGGAAACCGAACGTTACCGCGTAGCCAGGGATCTGCACGATGGTTTGGGGAATTTACTTACCGTAATAAAATTTAACCTCGGACAACTGGTAAAAGAAAAACCAGCTGTAGAACTTAATGAAATTGCCTATCAGCTGGATCACTCTATAAGCGAACTGCGACGTATTGCACACGACATGATGCCCGAAATGCTCCTTAATATTGGTTTGGAAGCCGCACTTAAAGATCTCTGCGAATCGCTTACATCCGATAATCTGGAAATCGATTGTCAGCTCATTAATGTTAAAAATACCATTCCACAACAAATACAGGTATCTATTTACCGCATTATACAGGAACTCCTAACCAATGTAGTGAAACATGCGCAGGCCCGGAACGTACTGTTACAATGTACCCAGCAAAAAAATATATTTTTTATTACCCTCGAGGATGACGGTAGAGGATTTGATACCAACCAGCAAAAGGAAAAAGCAGGAATCGGCCTTAACAATATAAAAAGCCGTGTGGCTTACTTAAACGGAAAAATGGAAATTGCATCCCGTGCTGATCAACCAGGTACTTCAATTAATATTGAACTCGATGTTAAAGCTTAAAATCGTATCTGTTGTGCAATAAATTTAGATTACGCCGCTCGATTTCCGGTAATAAAACATTAACCTATTTCTTTATGATAATGGAGATCTGTCCGTCTTCCATCCCTGAAATATTCTTTTCGGCAAAAACTATAGGGTTTGTTTTTTGAAGTGCCTTTAACAGATCGTCGCTGGTACCACTATGTTGCAGGCTAATGCTGGAACCACCGGTACTGAATTTCGTTTTTGCGCTGATTACCCCTTTTGTATTTTCTGCTTTTTCTGCAATACTTTTTAAGGTAGCAAAATCGGCACCGCTAATATTTACAATGGTTTGTGTTTCTGCGGCAGCAACGGCACTTGTATTATCTTTCTTTTTACCGAAAAAATTACTAATTAAACCACCTGTTTTTCCGGCTTTATCAGCAGTGGCGCCTGCCTTATCTACCTTCTCACTTACCTTGTCAATTTTACCTAATAAGCGATCAACAGCACTTTGTGCGTTTGCATTTACCAAGCCCAACAACAGAAAGGCCAAGCATAAAATTCCAATCTTTTTCATCATATTTGTTTCCCTAATAAGCCTACTCTTATCAACAGTTTTCGGCATCCCTGTGGTCATCCCTAATCAAATTTAGTTTCAATTAAGCACCGTAACTATAGCGACAATTAGCCTTTTTTATATATGACTATAAATAGCTATTTAATATCTTTTTTTTAACCTAATTTCGGTCATCCCTTAAAATTGAATTGTGGTGATGGCTTCCGCTCGTTTCTTCCATACCACATAAAGCGGATTAATGTTGCAGTATTAGCAGATGAGGAAGTTATTGGTATTTTTTTTATTGATGTTCTGCGGGTTTTTAATGGCGTTTCCACAAACGCCTGTAGTAAGCAAACAATATCCTGATAGTTTATTGCAGGTAGTAAAAAATTCGCCTTCTGATAGCTTAAAGGCCAGGGCCTGCTTTAAATTAACCCTTTATTGGCGCGACAGGGATCGGTTAAAATCCAAAATATACCTTGATCAATCTTTTAAGTACTCAGCCAGACACCCTTATTTAAAAGCCATTTATTACCATTATCTGGCGGCCTACTATTACCCTACCAACAGCTCAAAAAGTGAGGCCAATTACCTCATAGCCGACCGGGAATTAGCACGTTTTAAAACCAGAGAATCTTACTTTATAAGGGCCAAGGGCTGGGGAAACTATGCCAACCTGCAGGGGCACAAAGGCAACGATCTTTTAATGGCCGATATCCTGCTGCGGAAAAGTATTCCACTGATCAAAAAATCAGGCGAAGACGAGTTTTTAGCCAAATATTATAATGATCTGGGATTGATTTTCAGTGACCAGCAACAGTATGATAAATCGGAAAAATACTTTCTCCTGGCCATATCAATTTATAAGAAACTAAGGCTATGGGATATTACCCATTTGTGTGATGCTTACCTAAATGCAAGCAAAAACTACCTGTTAACCAATAAAACAGACTTGGCCAAACAGGCGCTTGACAAGGCAAAAAAAATCCTTCCAAAATGCCCAGACAGCTTAACTTATGCCGATTATTACCTGGTAGAAGGGCAATATTTTAGGGATAAGAAAAAACTTAATGAAAGTCTCGAAAGCATTAATAAAGGCCTTACCATTGCGAAACAGATAAAAGATCCTTACGAAGAAGAGCTTCTAAATGCCCAGAAATATAAAACATTGATGGTGCAGGGAGAATACCGGAAGGCAGCAGTAATTGTAAATTCAATATTAAAAAATCCGGAGGTAAAATTTTCACCAGATAGTTTAACTTATTATAAGGATTTATCGGCTATATACTACCAACTGGGGGAAAGTAAAAGTGCTTACAACCTGCTTAAAAAATACACTGTATTAAATGACAGCTTAAACAAGCTCGATATCCTGCGTAAAATAAACCAGCTGGAAATAAAATTTAAAACTGCAGAAAACCAGAAAAAAATTGCTGAACTGAACACCGCAAACCAGGAAGCCAACCTATCTGCAAAAAACAGCCGCCTGCTAAATTGGTTATTGGGTGTAATCAGCCTCTTAATTTTATCGATGTTTATTTTTGGCATCAATTACTACTACAATCAAAAAAAAATCAGTACACAGCAGGATGAAATCCGGATCAGTAATGCCATGATCCAGGGACAGGAAATAGAGCGTTACCGGGTAGCCAGAGACCTTCATGATGGTTTGGGTAATATACTGGCCGTGGTTAAATTTAACCTGTGGCAATTCGCCAAAGAAAAACCCGATACAGAACTTGATGAAGTAATTGGTCAGTTAGACCATTCGGTAAACGAATTGCGGCGTATTTCGCACGGCATGATGCCAGAAATGCTTTTCAATATTAGTTTGGAGGCCGCCTTAAAAGATCTTTGCGAATCGCTCACGTCTGATGAACTCGACATAGATTGCCAGTTTATTAATATCGAAAGTACCATCCCGCAACAAACACAGGTATCCATTTACCGCATTATACAGGAGTTGCTTACCAACGTGGTGAAACATGCAGAGGCAAAAAATGTATTTTTGCAGTGCACGCAGAATAAAAACATTTTCTTTATCACGCTCGAAGATGATGGCAAGGGCTTTAATATCGATCAGCAAAATGCGAAAGCCGGAATGGGCTTAAATAATATTAAAAGCCGGGTAGCTTATTTAAATGGAAAAATAGAAATCGGTCCCCGGATCAATCAACCAGGTACTTCAATTAATATAGAATTAAATGTTAAAGCCTAAACCAACACTCGTTCTTGCTGATGACCATCCCATTATTATAGAGGGATTAACCAAGCTATTGGGCAAAAACGAAGGATTTGAAATTATAGCCAGCTTTACCAATGGGCAGGATCTTCTTACTTATATTAAAAAAAATCCGGTCAACATTACCCTTATCGATATTATCCTGCCCGATATCAATGGCATGATATTGTGTAAGGAAATCAAGAGAATAGCACCTGATACCATTGTTATTGCGCTAAGCAACCACCGGGAAAGGAGCGCTATTACCAAGATGCTGGAGAACGGGGCAAACGGTTATATCCTTAAAGATGCATCGATAGATGAAATTGGCAATTGCATAAACGAAGCCCTTGAGGGTAAGATCACTTTTAGCAAAGGGGTAACAGATGTAATATCAAAATCGCCCTCCAAAACCAAATGGGGCTTTGTAAAACTCACTTCAAGGGAAAGCGAAATCCTGAAACTGGTTGCACAGGGCTTAACCGCATCAAAAATTGCAGAGATACTTTTTTTGAGCAAATTTACGGTCGATAACCATAAGAAAAATCTGTTGCAAAAACTTCATGCTAAAAATATTGCCGAACTTATTAGCAATGCCACCGGCCAGGGCTTACTTTGATTATCAGATCAGTTCTTTTTGCAGCATAAATTCTTTCGCGTTAGCAAAGCTGAGGAACAGCTCATCGGCCACTTTAAGCTTTTGGTGCGTACGCACATTACTTTGGATAGCATAACAGGTAATGCCTGCAGCCATGGCCGATTTAACACCATTTAGGGTATCCTCAAAAACAATGCATTCGTCTTTTTGCAAACCTAGGCGCTCTACACATAAGTTGTAACTTTCAGGATCAGGCTTTGATTTACTCACATCTGTGCGGGTAATGAACAGACTGAAATACTTCGCCAGACCATTCCGCTCAAAAACAGCTTCCACATCGATTTTAGGGCTGGCTGTAACCACTGCAAGCGTAAGTCCTTTTTCATAAGCAAACTGCACAAATTCCAGGGCAAAAGGCATTAACCGGATATCGGTTGTTCTAAAACCATTGAAGGTTATTTTTTCTCTTCTATCAATAAAGCTTTCTAAATCTTCATCGATTTTATAGCGTTCAATAATCGTTTTTGCATTTTTAGGCAGAGGAATCCCTGCATAATTGCTTGACCAATCTTTAAATTCAATGTTAACATTATATGGGCATAAAAACGTATTCCAACAATCGAAATGAAATTTCTCTGAATCAATTAATGTACCGTCTAAATCGAAAAGAAGGGCTTTTATTTTACTCATTTATAGATTTTAAATTGGAATGATGTTATGGGATGATCTCGAAAAGAAAAAACTGCTGTACCTGCGATTTTCCAAAATTATTGTCTACACAGAATATCAGGGAATGGTGCCCGTTTGCAAGTTTTGGCCCAAATGTTACTCCTTCGAAATTATCGATATGCCTGTTTAGCGTATCAAAGTCGAAAAGCAACTTCTTTGTTAAAGGTTTTGGAGGGTTTTTCACGAACGATGCATTATTAATCTCATTTTCGGCACCATTCAGATCAACCAGGTAAAGTTTTAAAAAAGTATGGTCATCATGTCCTTTTGCCCAGGCCCTTTCCATAATCAAAAGCGTGTGATTGTTAATCGCCAGTATCTCTGAGATGCCGTTCACATTCCAGTCATTGTCTACAGTGGGTTTCACAGGTAAAGCATCCAGATTATAGGCATATTGAGCCGTATTCTTTTTAGTAGCCACGTCGAATTTTAAAATTCGCGTTAAAGCCTTATCATAGCCAAAAGAAGATTGTGGCCCATCCTGGTATAAAGGTTCCTCTAAACTGGCATATAATGTTTTATAATGATCGGCATAGGTTAAGCCTTCAAATAACGCATTTTTGCGCGGACCGCTTTCAGTTTTCGTAAAATGGAAACCTTTGGGTAACGGGATACTATCTAAAAACTTCCCGCCTGTAGAAATAAAAGTTAAACTGGGTTGAACAATGGTGGTATCGCCATTTTTAAACAACCGTTCCCCTTCGCTGCTCCAAATTAATTGTCTGGTAACCGGATTGTAACGAACAGACTCGCCATCTGGCTTCACGCTTTTATCCGTGCCATATTTAGGGTATTGTTTTCCGTTTTCCTGTAAAAGATAGGTAACGCCTGTTATACGAATGGTATCAATTTTATTTTCTTTGAGATCTAGCTGCGCTGTGTAGATCCTCGCCGGACTAACCTGTGAAGGATCATCACTGATCAGGTAATATAGATTATGAGCAGCATCATAGTCAATCCCCGATAAACCACCAACCACCGAATTTTCGAAAACCTGATTTAATGGCATAATATATTCATGGAGAAATTTAACCGACGAAATACGGGTTTCATTCTGCCTAACCGTTACCTGTTTTGTTGCAGCGCATGACGATAGCAGAACTACCAAAAAAGCATAAACAAAAAAAAGCCGAGGCATAGGTTTCAAATCGGAATATTTAGGATGTAAAAATATGGATTTTTGGTTGCCTGCAATACGTCACCCTGAATTTATTTCAGGGTCTCCCGCTAACAATACACCAGTGCAAGACTTTTCTGTGGTTTTGGATGTTTCCATCCAACACTCCTTAATAACACCTGTGTTTTCTCCGGATCAACCATCGTTTGGTATAAATAAGAACAGCCAGACGTGTACCATCCGGCTGTACAATAAGTCTATATAATCCCTACTTAAAACAATTTACCGATTACGCGGTAGGTAATGTTTGTTCCATCTACTATTTCTTCGTAGTAAACATCATCAGGCGAAACAAAATATTTTTCGTTTTTAATGGTTACTTCCCTGCATCCCTCTGGTAATTGGTTAATAATATCGCCAATATTATGCGTATCGGCAGTACCATCACCTGTATTTAAAACACCATCTTTTCCGGCAACCACGTATACCGTTTTGCCATCGGCATTTTCTTTTTGGGTATAGTAAACACCTTTATATTCATAATAATCTACACCGTTAATGGTTACCCTGTTGGCATCTGACGGTAAATTCGGAACTTCAGCTCCAACCGGTGGGGTTACCACTTCATACTGATCGTTGTTTTGCTGATAGAATAATCCGCCGGAATAGTAAAACTGGCTCGGACCATACCAAAAAGGATAATATCCATAAGGTAATACATTGATCCTGAAACCTAAAAACGGCCTGTAAAAATTGTAATAACTATAGTATGGCCTGTAATATGGTCTGCTAAAACCTACCCTATAACCATAACCCGACCTAAAATAACCTGATCGGTAAGCCGGTCTGCTATATCCGTAGCTTGATCGCCCTGATCGGAAGCCAGGCGAAAAACTACTTCTACCGGGTGATACACGTGCGATAGAACCTCCACCTCTTGATGAACCGAAGGAACCTGATCTTCCGCCACCTCCGCCTCTTCCACCTCTTTGTGCAGAAACACTCTCGATACTCAAGGTTGTTATCATCGCTGCTGCAGCGAAAACAACCAATCCTCTTTTTAATAACCTATTCATTTTTTTGTGTTTAATTCCGTTATCAATATGACGGTTAAAATTCTTAAAAGATTATCCCTTAACAAGATTTAACTAAATTTTTATAAAGCAATGACAAAGAGCGGGTTATTTAAATAAAATTAGTCGATAAAGTTGTGAAAATGCCGCTTTCCGGGCTTTCCCATCATCCATCCAACTTCTTCCATCTCATCCATTACTAACAAACCTTTTACGGGCTGTTTTTTTCAGAATCGTATACGAATCTGCTATATTTAAATTTTATTCCTAAAAACTAAACTTAAATGAACTTTTCCAGAATTTTCAGCCTCTTAATCTGTTTGTTTATTTCAAATGAATTGCTGGCCCAGCAGAACGATTCGACGTATGTTAGAGAAAATTACACCAAAATAGAACGCCAGATTCCCATGCGCGATGGGGTAAAACTATTCACTTCCATTTATATACCCAAAAATCAATCCAAAAAATATCCTTTTTTAATCAACCGTACACCTTACACAGTTGCTCCTTATGGTGAAGATAAATATAAGCTAAGCCTGGGTAATTTCCCGGCGATGATGCGCGAGGGATTTATTTTTGTTTATCAGGATGTTCGTGGCCGCTGGATGAGCGAAGGAACCTTTGCCGATATCCGTCCGCAGGTTGCAGGTAAAAAATCCAAAATAGCAATTGATGAAAGTACCGATACCTACGATACCATCGACTGGCTGGTTAAAAATATAAAAGGCAATAACGGTAAGGCCGGTATTTATGGTATTTCTTATCCGGGTTTTTACTCCACCACCTCATTGCCCAACGCTCACCCGGCACTCAAAGCGGTTTCGCCGCAGGCGCCCGTTACCGACTGGTTTATAGGCGATGATTTTCATCATCGCGGCACCTTATTTTTAATGGATGCCTTTAGTTTCATGAGCAGCTTCGGGGTTCCACGTCCAAAACCCATTACACCCGATAAAGGCCCCAAAGGTTTTAAGTTCCCCATTCAGGATAATTACCGTTTTTACCTGGAAGCCGGATCGGTTAAAAATTTAAAAGAAAGTTATTTTGCCGACAGCATTAAATTCTGGAACGATTTGTTTAAACACCCTGATCTAGATACTTTCTGGAAAGCCCGTTTAATCACCCCACATTTAACCAACGTTAAACCTGCTGTTATGGTAGTAGGTGGTTTCTTCGATGCCGAAGATGCCTACGGAACCTTTGCCACTTATAAGGCCATTGAGAAACAAAACCCCAATGCCAATAATATCCTGGTGGCGGGCCCATGGTTTCATGGAGGCTGGGTACGTAGCGACGGTTCTTACCTGGGCGACATTAATTTTGGCAAAACCACCAGCATCGATTACCAGCAACAATACGAACTGCCTTTTTTTAAACATTACTTAAAAGGTGAAGGCGATTTTACCCCTGCCGAAGCCAATATCTTTGTGACCGGAAGCAACGAATGGAAAAAATTCAGCACCTGGCCACCACAGGAAACAGAAACTAAAAACCTGTATTTACATCCTAACGGCAAACTGGCATTCGAAAAAGTAGGCCGTACCGATAGCTGGGATGAATATGTAAGCGATCCGAATAACCCGGTACCTTATCAGGATGGCATCCAGGCAAAGCGTACCCGCGAGTATATGATAGACGATCAGCGATTTGCAGCCCGCAGATCTGATGTAAAAACTTACCAAACCGATGTGTTGACGGAAGATATTACCTTAACCGGCCCTGTTTTGGCTAACCTGGTGGTTTCAACTACCGGAACAGATGCCGATTACGTGGTAAAACTGATTGATGTTTACCCTGAAGATACTCCTAACCCCGTACCTAACCCAAAAAACCTGATTATGGGTGGTTACGAAATGCTGGTACGTGGCGAAATTATGAGGGGCAAGTACCGCAATAGTTTCGAAAAGCCCGAGCCTTTTGTGCCAGGAGCCATCACCAAGGTAAACTATCCCCTGCCTGATGTAGCCCACACCTTTAAAAAGGGGCACAGAATCATGATCCAGATTCAGAACTCATGGTTTCCTCTGGCCGATCGCAACCCGCAAAAGTTCATGGATATTTACCAGGCAGAACCCGGCGATTTCCAGAAAGCAACCCATAAAATTTACCACGATACCTTTAACAGTTCGTTTATTACGGTTTCAGTGTTGAAATAAATAAGTGCCCGGTTCGTGCGGGCACGAACCGGAGAGATAAGATCGAACTCAAAATAAATAATTTAAATACTAACTTTATTCTCAACAAAATAAACATAATTACCGCCTTGGTCCGTTTCTCGACTGACCAAAAGCAGACCAACTTACTTATTCTTAAAAAATGAAATACTTTAAACTCTTTATCATCCTGCTTTCGGGATCTTCTGTCTTTGCCCAAAGCGAAGCAAATTATACCAAAGCCAACTATACCAAAAAGGAAGTTTACATTCCTATGCGCGATGGTGTTAAACTTTTTACTGCTATTTATACCCCTAAAGACGCGGCTAAGAATAAAAAATATCCCATAATTATGCAGCGTACCTGTTATAGTGTGGCTCCTTATGGCGAAGATAAATTCCCGGCACGTTTAGGTCCGTCAGAACTGATGATGAAAGAAGGTTATATTGTAGTTTATCAGGATGTACGCGGTCGCTGGAAAAGTGAGGGCACCTGGACCAATATGACGCCTGTAATCGACAATAAAAAAACCAAAAAGGATGTAGATGAAGGCTCAGATACCTACGATACCATCGATTGGCTGGTTAAAAATGTAGCCAACAACAATGGCAAGGTTGGCCAGTGGGGAATTTCTTACCCAGGTTTTTATACCGCAGCAGGTATTTTAAGTAACCACCCCGCTTTAAAAGCTTCTTCACCACAGGCACCGATTTCTGATTTCTTTTTTGATGATTTTCACCACAATGGTTCTTTTTTACAAAGTTACTTTTTCACCTTCCCGGTATTTGGGGTGCAGAAAACCGATACAACAGCTAAACCCTGGTACAATAACCAAATCATTAATCCTAAAACCAAAGATGGATACCAGTTTGCCTTAGACCTTGGCCCTTTAACCAATGCCGACAAATATTATAAAGACAATTTTTTCTGGCAGGAAACAGTAAACCATCCCAATTACGATGAGTTTTGGCAAAAACGCGGCCTACTAAAGCACTACAGCACTGTTAAACCTGCTGTAATGGTAGTTGGTGGCTGGTACGATGCCGAAGATTTATCGGGCCCGTTAAACATTTACAAAACCATCGAAAAGAAAAATCCAAATGCTTATAACACTATTGTTATGGGACCTTTTGGCCACGGAAGATGGAGCCGCGAAACCGGTCATACTATGCACAGTAACGTGTATTTTGGCGATAGCATTGCTACATTTTACCAAAAAAATATCGAAGCCAAATTCTTTAATCACTTTTTAAAAGGCAATGGCGATCAAAATTCCGGTTTACCTGAAGCTTATATGTTCGATACCGGTAAAAAAGAATGGGAAACTTTTAGCAAATGGCCTACCGAAAAAGCCAGCAAACAAAAGCTATATTTAGGTGCTGATGGCAAACTGAGCACAACTGCTCCTGCCACTGCAGGCTCGGTTAATTACATCAGCGACCCGCTAAAACCAGTTCCTTACACTGAAGATTTAACTACCACAATTGGTTTTACGCCACATAACTATATGAGCGAAGATCAGCGTTTTGCTGGCCGCCGTCCTGATGTGCTGGTTTTCCAAACCGACATACTGGACAACGATATCACTTTAGGTGGCGAGATTATGTCGCACCTTAAAATTGCTTCTACAGGTACCGATGCCGATTTTATTGTAAAGTTAATTGATGTGTACCCTGCCGATGAACCTAACAACCCTTACATGCCTAATAAAAATATCATTTTAAGCAATTACTGGCAAATGGTACGTTCAGAGGTTATGCCGGCACGTTTCCGTAATAGTTTCGAAAAGCCTGAGGCTTTGGTAGCCAACCAAAAAACCGATGTAAATTTCAGGCTGCAGGATGTATTGCACACCTTTAAAAAGGGGCACCGCATCATGATCCAGGTACAAAGTACAGCCTTCCCATTATTTGCCCGCAACCCTCAAAAATTTGTAGATAACCCATATAAGGCAACCGAAGCCGATTATATTAAAGCCACGCAAACCGTTTTTAATGATAGCTTTATCGAAGTTGATGTAATTAAATAAGTTTGCGCTCGTTTCCTAACGAGTGCATAATAGCTAATCGTTTTAAACGATTAATAAAAAACAAATGAAAAAACTATTCACCATTTTAGCGCTTGTGTGCAGCATTTCAGGCGTGCAGGCACAAATGCTGGGCAAAAACCAGGTCAACTCGCGTGCCGATAGCCTGCGTGGAACGCTTACCCCCTTACGTACCTGTTACGATATCAATTACTACCATCTGGATGTGAAAATTGATATCGATCAGAAATCGGTTAGCGGCAGCAACGAATTTGCTTTCACTGCCACACAGGATTTTACCAAACTGCAGTTCGATCTTTTCGATAACCTTAAAGTAGAAAAGGTGGTGTACCAAGGTGCCGAACTCCCTTTTAAAAGAGAATACAATGCTGTTTTTGTAACCTTCCCTAAGGCCATAAAAAAGGGTAGAAAAGATAAGTTCACGGTGTTTTATTCAGGCAATCCAATCGTCGCTAAAACGCCACCCTGGGATGGCGGTTTCATTTTCAAGAAAGACAGTGCCGGTAATCCTTTTGTATCGGTAGCTTGCCAGGGACTGGGCGCTAGCTGCTGGTGGCCAAATAAGGATCACCAGAGCGATGAGGTAGACAGTATGCTGATCAGCATCACCATTCCGAATACTTTAAAGGAAATATCGAACGGCAGGTTAAGGAATACGGTTGATAAACCCGGTGGATACAAACAGTACAACTGGTTTGTAGGTAATCCCATTAACAATTACGACGTAACTTTTTACATTGGCAAGTATGCCCATTGGCAGGATAGCTATGCTGGCGAAAACGGAAATCTTACCATTGATTACTGGGCCCTGCAAACCGACAGTGCCAAAGCACGCCCACACTGGGATGCCGATGTTAAACCCATGCTAAAATGTTTTGAATATTGGTTTGGTCCTTATCCCTGGTATAAAGATGGCTACAAGCTGGTACAGGCACCACACCTGGGCATGGAGCACCAAAGTGCCGTAGCCTATGGCAACCAGTTTAAACAAGGCTACCTGGGCAGGGATTTGAGCGGCACAGGCCACGGTTTAAAATGGGACTTCATCACCATCCACGAAAGTGGCCACGAGTGGTTTGGCAATAATATTACCTCGAAAGATATTGCCGATATGTGGATTCACGAAGGTTTTACCAACTACTCTGAAGTATTGTTTACCGAGTGTACCGAAAATAAAGCGGCAGCCGACGAATATGTTGTCGGGCTACAAAAAATTATCCAGAACGATGTTCCGGTTATTGGTCCTTACGGTGTAAATAAGGAAGGTTCTGGCGATATGTACCCTAAAGGTGCTAACCTGATCAGCATCATCCGCCAGCTGATTAATAACGATGAGAAATTCAGGCAGATATTGCGTGGCTTAAACAAAACTTTTTATCACCAGACCGTTACTACAGCACAAGTTGAGCAATACATAGCCAAACAAAGCGGTTTAAAATTGGATAAAATATTCGACCAGTATTTACGCCATACCCAAATCCCTGTACTCGAATATAGGATCAGCAACCATATCTTGTCTTACCGCTGGGTAACCGACGTTAAAGGTTTTGATATGCCTGTACGCGTAACCTTAAAAGCTGGTGCTTACACTTTAATTAAACCCACTAACGATTGGAAAACCGTACCGGTAGATGTAAGCGTTACAACCGAAAATTTTAAACACGATCCCCTGTTTTATGTTGGGATAAAAAAGGGATGATGATTTACTTCAGGTGAGCTCAGCTGTTACCTGACCTTAAATATTCGGTTCAGTGTCAGATAGCAATATCTGACACCAGTTAAAAACTGTCATCCTGAGCTTGTCGAAGGACCTTATCTAATACTTTAAAGGCGTTTCGACAAGCTATCATTGACAAGGCTCATAGAAAAATCGTCATTTCGAATGAAGCAGGCCGGCTTTTCACCGGTGGCGAAACGGAGAAATCTATCTATACTGATTTAGCTTCGCTGAGCACCTCGTGATTCTCTACTACGTTGCACTCCACTCGAAATGACGACCCCGCAAGGGCTTATATTTTTCAATTTATGCAACTTTTTGGCCAAAGCTACGTCTTATATTCAAAACGCATTATTCATTATCAAAATCTATAACCATGAAAAAATCATTTGCCCTTTTATTAGCTGCATTCATTTTAACTTCAGGCATCAGCATAGCCGCTTCGGCACATAGCAAGCCAGTTACTGCAACTTATCGGAAAGATGACAGAAATGTAAAAAATTTCAATGGCGTTGCCTCTGCAGGCCCCATTAATGTAATTGTAACATTGGGTAACACCGAAAGCTGCCGTTTAGAAGGCGATGCAGATGCCCTGGCCACAATTGTAACCGAAGTTAAAGGCAACGTTTTGGTTATCCGTCCACAAACCAGTATCAGAAGCTGGTCTAATAAATATGAAGGTAAAAAAATTACCGCTTATGTAACGGCAAAAGAATTGGCCAGCTTAACGGTTAGCGGCGATGGCAGTTTAACTGTTAACGGAAAAATCAGTACAGGTAGCTTAACGACCACCGTGAGTGGTTCAGGAAATATCAAAGCTTCGGCCGATGTAAATAACTATAGCGGTGTAATCAGTGGTTCGGGTTCGATCAATATTACAGGTGCTGCCGATCATGCCAAAGTAGTGATCAGCAGTTCCGGTACTTTAGCAGGTAAATCTTTTTCTGTAAAAACATTATCTACTACTATTAGCGGATCGGGTACGGTTAATATTGCTGTTGATGAAAGCATCAGGGCTGTAATCAGTGGTTCGGGCAGCGTAAATTATTCAGGTAACCCAACTGTTGACAAAACGGTAATCGGATCAGGAAAAGTAAGAAAAGTATAAGCCTGATAAAACCTTATTTTAAAGCGCGTCTCTGAGCAATCGGAGACGCGCTTTTTTATAGAATTAAGAGCAAAATATCCTCCTGAAATAATATTGCTCTCCCACTGTTTTATGTCGATTGTAGTTGAATGAACCATAACATCAATTGATATATTTAACAATAAAATCCCGCACTATACCCAAAACATGCTACATTTAGGCATGAATTTATTCAACCGATTTAAAAAGAAAAACACGACAACAGCAGAGATTGAACCTATACCTGAAGATAATCAACCTCAGAATTTCCCGGAAATGCTGATGACCAAGCTTTTATTTTCTGGTAAACCCAATCTCAATGCCGATCAGATTTTAGCCGAACTCAAAAAACACATCACCAATATAGATCATTCATTTTCTGTAAGCAGCCTTATTTTTTCCTTTCCTGATTACCAGGTTAAATTATCTGATGCGACCATCCCTGCACGGCTCAATATCCTGATCCCAGATAGGGATGAAGCAGGAATCGGCCTTCCTGATACTGCATTTACCCAAAACTGGCACTGGCCTGAAGCAAACCAGGTGGCGCAAAACTGCCAATACGAAATATTGATTACCGATTTAATGTCGAGAAGCTTACACTATAAACAGCGGGTAAACCTCTTTATGGATTTCCTGGCTGCGGTAATCCGCGTTACACAGCCCAGTGCAGTATATACCTTTCACGGCGATAAAATCTTAAACCCTGTGGCGATTACCAGCCTTTGGGAAACCGATAAAGTGCAGGTCCTTTATGCCCTCTGCAATGTAAGGCTATTCAATATCAGCAGCGATCAGCAAAACCGCGAATTACTGATGGATACCATTGGCATGCATGCCCTGGGCCTGCCCGATTTCCAGATTAGGTTCACTACTTTTAATGAAAACGAAATAGCTAATTTATTGTGGACTTATGCCTATCATATTTACGAATATGGCGACATTATTGAAGAAGGAGACACCATGGAAGGATTAGCGGGTTCGAAATGGAAATGTGTAAAAGAGGTTTCGCTGGTTGCACCCGAAAGAATGGTAATTAATATTATTGCGAATGAACAAGCCTAGAAGATTACCGTCATACCGTTTTTATTCCAGATCCCCTTTAACAACTAACAATGCAGCTATCTAAAAAGAAAAAAAAGCAGAACGAAAAAAGTTTCGAAAATTTCCCTCCGATTGGTGGACTAATGGTTTCTAAAATGATTGTGGAAGGAAACATGAAACCACGTTTTATGTACCGCGAAAAAGGAATATGTGCCGAAGATAGTGGCTGGAGGATTTTTAGCGGCTACGAACCTGAAGGATATGTAGACGATCCGCAAAACATTAAAATCTATAGCCCCTCCACTATTCTTAAAATTGATTCATCAATAGAAAAGATCCTGCTCACAGGCGTGGGTTCAGCTTACGAACGGGTAGATGAACAGATTAACTGGCAAAAAATTACAGATTTCGAGCTGGAAGACGATTACATGGTTACCCATCAGTTAAGCGACAAATGGAGCATAAACATTAACAATCTTTTTGAGCGGATAGAAGAAAAAAATGGCCATTTATTGTACACTACGGGTGATAAGTCGGTCAGGTTATTTATCTGTAACGAACAGGATCGAACCAAAGAAGAAATATACCAGGAAAGGATACAGTTTATTAAAGATCGCGATCAATCAGTAGCTAAAACATTAAATACATTTGATTTTTCAGATAACCAGGTTTTAAAAGTGGGCTATATGATTAATGAACGGGATAATCATAAAACCTACCAGGTAATTTATGGCAGTTCGATAATAGATCAGCAATTTTTAATGCTGGCCCTGTATTTTGATGATAAAAAGGATATAGACTGGGCCATAGAAACCTGGGAGAGTATAAAGGCATCTGAATAAGCTTTTCATTAAGTACTAAACTTTGTAACCATGCTGAACCAAACCCTAAAAAAACTATTTAACCGCGACCTGCATAAACTGAAAAACGAAATTGAATCATATCAAAACGAGGCCAATTTGTGGATCATCGATCAGAACATAGCCAATTCGGCCGGTAACCTTTGCCTGCATTTAATCGGGAACTTAAATACCTACATTGGTGCTACACTAGGTGTCAGCGGTTATATCAGAAACCGTGAACTCGAGTTTTCGTTAAAAGATGTACCCCGCTTCGAACTGATTGAAAAAATAGACCAGACCATTGAGGTTGTTAACCAAACACTTGATAAATTAACAGTTGAGGAAATCGCTGCCGAATACCCAATGCTGGTTTTGGAAGAAAAAACCTCAACCGAATATTTCCTGGTCCATCTTACTACACACCTCGCTTATCACCTCGGGCAAATTAATTACCACAGAAGGTTACTGGATGTAATTATCCCTTAGTCGTCATAGCGAACAGCAGCAGAGGCTTGGGCGAAGCAATATCAACAGTAATAACCAAAAGAAAAAAGGAGGCTTAAGCCTCCTCCAATATCTTTTAAAACTGAACACCGATGTGCCAGATATTTTCAATGTAATTAATCTTCTGAGAGGCATGATCATACTCATCCCAACCTGTGGTATGTACATTTGTTAAATTAGTGGCTCCAAATTTTGTAGTATTCTGCAGGTAAACATTTTTCCAAACATAAAACTTAAGCCCAACTTTAGCCGAAACACCATAACCCGAAATACTGAAATGGTTATTCCTTCCCTGGCCAAATAAACGCACATCAGAACGCGGAACCATCATTCCACCGCCCAGACCAGTTTCTAAGGTTAATGAGGTATTGCCTCCAGGTGCAACCCAAATATCATCGTAGCGTTCTACTTCGATATTTGCATAGTTAAACCCATCGGTATGCTCATAGGTAAGCATGTTTTCCTTCACATTAATGAACTGCCCGTTATAATCGCCGGCCAAATTACCTGTAGGTGTATTAGTAGGTGAGATATTGGAACCGATATGGCCGGTAATCGCAACTGTTTGTGGGATATCCATTACATATTTCATGTGATCCCAGCCAATAGAGATACTGTAATTATCTTTTATAAAATAACCTACACGGATATTATATTGTGGGACGGTAATTAAACCCGGGTTCAGGTAATCCCAGCTTAATTTCGATTGCCTGTCGTGGGCAACTACATCTTTCAGGGTGAAATCGTAATTAGGTCCCTGAAACCTGATGTCGCTTTTGCCGTACCAGGAACTATTGTATCCCCAATGAAAATAAAAATCGCCTTTGCGCGAAAAATTCCGCTTATGCACAGGGTTAAATAAACTTTTCGAGGCCGGCGTTTGGTTAGCCGAAGAGCTTCGGATTTCCTGTGCCTGCATCCGCTTGCCAAACAGGAGTGCTAAAAATAGAATGGTAAATCTTTTCACGCGGCAAATTGAGCAAAAAGACCAGTCAATTACAACAGCTTTAACATTTTGTAAGAGTTGGAGTACAAAAAATGACTTTAAATCATTAAAACCGGGTGTAAACAGCCAGCTGAATAATGTTGTTAATGGTATTATTGTTCAGTCCGTGAGAAGCCTGATTCATATACCCGGCTTCAAGATCAATTTTTTTCGAAAAGCGGTATCCTACAGCAAGATAGGCCCTGTTCTGATCAAACACACTGTTATTGATTTTGTTCCTGTTCTGAAGGTTTAAGAAAATTTCGTTTTGCAAAGCCACAAAAGCACCTTTTTCAAAAGCAGGTTGTGTTTTTTGTAGTGGCTGTATTAACCTCACAAAATAACGGAACCTTTGAGAAAATACATCCTCTCCCGTTCTGCCAATAAAACGCTGCTCAAGCCTTAACCTATGACTGGCAAATATCGAGCTGATTTTGTGGTTGTAAATGTACTGTTCAAAAATACGGTGTTCATGGTGGGTAAGATCAGCACTTCCTGCTACTTCGGTAGTTGTGGTCTGCCATAGGTAACCCAACGCAAGATTGCTTTTGTTATTGATGAAATATTGTACTGCAGGTCGTACCAGGGTATTGCGTACATAGCCCCAGTTATCTGCTGAGCGGATTTGTAGATCGAACTGTAATCCCCATTTCTCATTAAACCTGGTGTTGTTCAAAAACATAAACCAACCCGAATTGTGGTATTGGGTCTGCGCATATAGCCTTCCTGATGCCATGATGAATACCATCGAGGCAAGTAATAATATTTTTCTCATAAAAAGATAAACCGGTTTTATCTGTGTGCCGCTAAAATAAAAGAAATATGTTAAAGTCGGAAGTCCGGAGTCAGAGGTCAGAAGCCTGATCGCCCAAAACATCTCTCCTACCTTGCCCTCCTCTGCCTGCTTAAAACAATAAAGTGCTTTGTGTCCTCCGTGTAAACTTCGTGTCCTCGGTGGTTAAATAAAAGTCGGAAGTCCGGAGTCAGAGGTTCGGGGTTGGAAGACCTAAGTCTAATCTATAAAGTCTATGCTCGACTTTGTGTGCTCTGTGCCTTTTCTCTGTTACCTCCGTGGTAAAAACGGGGTTAAAAACAAATTTCATTTAAGGTTAAACAATTAAAAATATATCTTCGTTAAAGATTTGGACATTAAGGCATTTTCAATAACCTTAAAACTGTGCTTATTTTAACATTACAAAACGTAAAAAAGAACAAAAATGATTATCGAACCTAGAATGAGGGGCTTTATCTGTTTAACTGCACATCCTGATGGCTGCGCTCAAAACGTAAAGAACCAAATTGAATATGTAAAATCAAAAGGAGCTATCAATGGTCCGAAAAAAGTATTGGTAATTGGTGCATCAACCGGTTTCGGTCTGGCATCGAGAATTACTGCCGCTTATGGTTCCGGTGCTTCTACTATTGGCGTATTTTTCGAAAAAGCTCCTTCAGCAGGCAAAACCGCTTCTCCAGGCTGGTACAATACCGCTGCTTTTGAAAAAGAAGCACATGCAGCAGGTTTATATGCAAAAAGCATTAACGGCGATGCCTTCTCCAAAGAAATCAAAGCAAAAACAATCGAACTGATTAAAGCTGATTTAGGTCAGGTAGATTTAGTAATTTATAGTTTAGCTTCGCCGGTAAGGAAACACCCGGATACAGAGGTTTTACACCGCTCTACCCTAAAACCAATCGGCCAAACTTATACCAATAAAACAGTCGACTTCCACACCGGTAACGTGAGCGAGGTTTCTATCGAACCAGCTACCGAAGAAGATATCGCCAACACGGTTGCTGTAATGGGCGGCGAAGACTGGGCCATGTGGATCGATGCTTTAAAAGCAGAGAACCTTTTGGCTGAAGGCGCTACCACGGTAGCTTACTCTTACATTGGTCCTGCTTTAACCGAGCCGGTATACCGTAAAGGAACTATCGGAAGAGCTAAAGACGATTTAGAGGCTACTGCCTTTACCATTGGCGATAAATTGAAAGATATTAATGGTAAAGCTTATGTATCGGTAAACAAAGCATTGGTTACACAGGCCAGTTCAGCTATTCCGGTTATTCCTTTGTATATCTCATTATTGTACAAAGTGATGAAAGCCGAAGGTATTCATGAAGGTACCATCGAGCAGATCCAAAGGTTATATGCCGATAGGTTATTTACCGGCAATCCGGTACCTGTTGACGAGAAAGGCAGAATCAGGATCGATGATTGGGAAATGCGCGATGATGTACAGGCAAAAGTAGCCGAACTTTGGGAGCAGGCCACTACCGAAACTTTACCAGCTATTGGCGACCTGGCAGGTTACAGGTCTGATTTCTTAAGCCTGTTCGGTTTCGAAATTGATAAAGTAGATTACCAGAAAGAAGCAAACGAAGTTGTTGAAATTGAAGGTCTGGTTGAATAATAAAAACATCATTTCAAACGGAATAGAGCAATCTATTATTACCTTGCTAAATACTATTTAATTATAAACGGCTGGCTTTTTAGCCGGCCGTTTTTATAACCAAACACTATGCATTTCGATTTACAACCCACTTTAGAAAACGATCTGATTAAAATTGTTCCATTAAAAGAAACAGACTTTGAAGCCCTGTTTGCTGTAGCATCTGATCCCTTACTCTGGGAACAGCACCCCAATAAAGACCGTTATCAAAGGGAGGTTTTCCAGAATTTCTTTAAAGGGGCTATCGAATCGCAGGGTGCTTTTATCGTTTATGAAAAAGAGACCGGCGAAATTGTAGGAAGCTCGAGGTATTATGACCTGGACGAAGCAAACCGTTCAGTTGCCATTGGCTATACCTTTGTTGGCCGCAGGTTTTGGGGCAAAGGCCACAACCGTTCTTTAAAAACACTGATGCTCGATTATGCTTTCCGTTTTGTAGATAAGGTAATCCTGCATATTGGCGCAACCAACTTTAGATCACAAAAGGCGATAGAAAAACTGGGGGCTACAAAAACAGGCGAATTTGAAGTGGCCTACTACGGCGAACCCGCAAAACCCAATTTTATTTATCAAATCGATAAGGATAAATGGGTAGCCAGGTAAGCTTCAGGCCATTTTAAGCAATAAACACGTTGTTTATAAGCTGCTTCCCACGATTAAAATCGTGTTTATGATTCTGTATTGTTATCTTTGTTTAATTCTCCATTCCACTTACCCTTCTAAAACAATACAGTAAAATAAAATATGGCTAAATCCCAGGCATCATACAGTAAAAAAGAAAACGAAAAAAAACGGTTAAAGAAACAAAAAGACAAACAAGAGAAAAAAGAAGAACGCCAGGCTAATGCCAAAAAAGGTTTAACACTGGAAGATATGATGGCTTACGTAGATGAAAATGGTAACATCTCCTCTACCCCGCCAGATCCGAATAAGAAAGTTGTAATCAATACAGAAGACATTCAAATTGGTATTTCGAGGCAGGAAGACATCGTAGACGAAAACCCTGTTAAAAAAGGAACAGTTACTTTCTTTAATGACAGCAAAGGTTACGGTTTCATTAAAAACACTGAAACACAAGAAAGTATCTTCGTGCACGTTAATGGCCTAACAACCCAGGTTAAAGAGGGTGATAAAGTTACCTTCGAGGTAGAAATGGGTCAAAAAGGACCAACCGCCGTTAAGGTTTCAAAAATTTAACCGCTAAATACTTCCAAGCAACCTATCCAGGATTGCTATAAAAATAAAATTCAGCAGCAAACATGCTGTTGCGCTTGGTTTTATAACTCTTTATAATTCCGTCTATTTAAGCATAAAACCTTGCGCACCATTTTTCCCGAACAGGAAAAACACACCCGGAATTTTTATATATTTCCCTAGCTGCTCTCCTTTTCTGTTATAGGAATAAAGCGATGCCCGGGCTGTAACTTTAATACAATGTGCCTGATTAATATTCCAATTATTAAAAAATATTTTATGATTGAATTTTAGCTTCTACGACTTAAAAATTTGCTTTCGGGGTTTCTTTCACCAAAACACATTCAACTGAAAATAAAGCAGATACACCCATAACAAACCTAAATATCAATAAATAACAACCTTACTGTAGCTATTTGCCGGCCGCAACCGTTATCAGTGAAAAGAAAAAATATTTTAATCTCGGTGTGGAATTTGTATGGCATTTACATCTTTACAGTACACACAAAGAAAAATTTGAATTATGAAAAAGTTAATAGCACTTGCATTAGTTGCATTTTTAGGATTATCAACAGCGATGGCTCAACAAGTAGATTTACGCAGAAAAATTAACGTTAGCGGCACCTCCGAAACTGAAGTTACACCCGATATTATTTACATCGGTATTTCACTTAAAGAGTATTTAAACGGTAAGAAAAAAGTAGAGATTACCGAATTAGAAAAACAACTCTATGCCGCAGTTCAAAAAGCTGGTATTGCTAAAGAAAATTTAACCATCAGCAATTTAAGCAGCTGGAATTATGCTACAGAGAAAAAGAAAAACCCTGATTTTTTAGCCAGCAAACAATACCGCTTAAAAGTGAGCGATTTAAACAAGTTTAACGCAATCATTGAAGCAATTGATGCCAAAGGAATTGCGAACACCAACATCGAAAGCTACGATTACAGTAAAATTGAAAGCCTGAAAAAAGAGTTAAAAATTAAAGCCCTGATGGCTGCTAAAGAAAAAGCTACTTACATGGTAGAAGCTTTGGGCGATAAATTAGGTAGTGTTATTGAAATACAGGATGGTGGTGATAATATTGTACAGCCTGTTTACAGAAGTTATGCAATGAAAGCTGAAATGGCCGATGCCGCCGGAGCCCCTGAAATTGATTTCAAAAAGATCAAGCTGAGTTTTACAGTAAATGCTATTTTCGAGATCAAATAAAAAATTTCAACCAATAATTTAACGCTTTTTAAAACCTACCAGAACATTTTGGTAGGTTTTTTGTTAAGTAGAAGTCGAAACACTAAAAAATTAGATATTATGAAAAAATTCATTTACACGTTAGCCTTGGTTTTCGCTTTAGGAATTAGTTTTAATTCAGCTCAGGCCGCTGATAAGCCTGCGAAAAACCCTACAGAATTAACTGCAGAACAAGCAGTACAACTGGAAAAAATTAAAACCCGTGTTGAAGAAATCAGAGACATGGACAAATCGCACCTGACTAAAGCAGAGCGCAAGGCATTACGCAGCGAATTAAGAGAGTTAAAAGGTCAGGCTCGTGCAATTTCCGGAGGTGTTTATCTTTCAGTTGGTGCAATTATCATCATTATCTTATTGTTGATCTTGATTTTATAATCGTTAAGAAAATCACATCTATCTATATAAAAACAAAAAGCTTTGCAGTATTGCAAAGCTTTTTTTATGCCCTAACCCTATTAATGGGCCTAGCAATACGTAGTGTATGTGCATTCCCTCTCCTGAAGGAGAGGGAGACTCAAGCAAAGGCCTAGGCAGTTGCCTTAATAGGGTGAGGTTTAATCAATCATATCAAAGCCGGTGTACTTCACTAAAGCTTCCGGAATTTTAATACCGTTCTCGGTCTGGTAATTTTCCAAAATAGATGCCACAATGCGGGGCAAGGCCAATGCACTTCCATTTAACGAGTGTGCCAATTGTGCTTTTCCCTCTTTTCCTTTAAAACGCAGTTTTAAACGGTTTGTCTGGTAAGTTTCGAAGTTAGAAACAGAAGAAACCTCTAACCAGCGCTCTTGCGCCGCGCTCCAAACTTCCATATCGTAAGTCATGGCTGAGGTAAAACCCATATCGCCACCGCACAAACGCAATACACGGTAATGCAAGCCAAGTTCCTGCAAAAGCGACTGTACATACTGGCTCATATCTTCCAATGTTTCGTAAGATTGATCAGGATGCGTTATTTGTACTACCTCTACCTTATCAAACTGGTGTAAACGGTTTAAGCCACGCACATGCGCACCATAAGAACCGGCCTCTCTACGGAAACAAGGGGTATATGCAGTATTTTTAATGGGTAAATCTTCTTCCCTAATAATAACATCGCGGTACAAATTGGTTACCGGTACTTCGGCCGTCGGGATTAAATATAAATCATCAATAGTCGAGTGGTACATCTGCCCTTCTTTATCCGGCAACTGTCCGGTTCCAAAACCCGAAGCAGCATTTACCAGGTGTGGTACCTGCATTTCTTTATAACCCGCAGCAGTAGCATGGTCTAAAAAGAAATTGATCAGGGCACGTTGCAACCTGGCACCTTTCCCTTTATAAACAGGGAAACCCGCACCGGTTATTTTAACGCCCAGTTCAAAATCAATAATATCATACTTAGCTGCCAGTTCCCAGTGTGGCAAAGCCTTGTTGGGTAACTTCGCTGGTTCGCCATGGGTAAGTACAATTTCGTTATCCTCAGCAGTTGAGCCCTGTTTTACAAGGTGATAAGGCAGGTTTGGCAGCTGAACAATTAAATTGTGCTGGGCAGTTTCCAGCTCATTTAATTTATCGCTTAGGTTTTTGATGTTTTCTTTATGAGAAGCCGTTTGTGCCTTAATGGTTTCTGCTTCTTCTTTTTTACCTGCACGCATTAAATCGCCAATTTGTTTGGCTGCTGCATTTGCTTCTGCAGAGATACTATCCAGCGAAGTTTGAGTGGAGCGGCGTTCTTCGTCAATTTTAATGATTTCGTCTACCAGCTCGGGTTGTTTAAAATTACGTACACTTAAACGTTCTAAAACTTTCTCTCTATTTTCGCGGATATAATTAACTTGCAGCATTATTTTAATTTTTTAGCAAAGATAATAATTAAGTCGTCATTGCGAACGCAGTGAAGCAATCTCCTTCAAGAAAGATTGCTTCGTCATACTTCCTCGCAATGACGGATAATTGAAAAATATGGATGGCAAACTATTTCTCGTACCTACACCAATAGGCAACCTGGAGGATATGACCTTCAGGGCAATCCGGATATTAAAAGAGTGCGATTTGATTTTGGCAGAAGATACGCGTACAAGTGCACCCATGCTCAAACATTTCGGCATTGATAAAAGGGTTTTTGCGCATCACCAGCATAACGAACATAAGGCCACTTCGGAAATTATCAGGTTTTTAAACGAAGGACAGCAAATTGCCCTGATTTCAGATGCAGGCACGCCAGCCATTTCCGATCCGGGTTTTTTTCTTGTGCGCGAAGCCATTAAAAACAATATTGCTGTTGAATGTCTGCCAGGCGCAACTGCTTTTGTCCCCGCTTTGGTAAACTCGGGCCTACCTGCCGATTCATTTTGCTTCGAAGGTTTTTTACCCGTTAAAAAAGGCCGGCAAACCAAATTCAAAAAACTGGCCGAAGAAGAACGTACCATTATACTTTATGAAAGTCCGCACCGTTTATTAAAAACTCTGGAAGAGTTTGCTCAATATTTAGGTGCTGAGCGGCAGGCATCGGTAAGCAGGGAGCTGACCAAAATGTTTGAGGAAACTGTAAGGGGCACTTTGGCTGAAATAAAATCACATTTTGAAAACAATACTTTAAAAGGAGAATTTGTAATTTGCATAGCGGGTAAACCGGCAACAAAGAACAAAAACAAATATGATGATGCCGAAGATTAGCATCTGAACATAAACCACACATCAATTTTAAAAAATATTATGATTAGTATAGATAGATTTTTAAGTGACGAGCAAGACCCTAAAGCGGTTGAAAAGGTGATTGGAAAATTAAACGATCTTTTAACCAACGGAGAAGAAATTTTATATCTGGCCGTACAGAAAAAACCTGCCGTAAACTTACTACCTGATAGTATCGCGATTTCTAACAAAAGGATTTTTTACTGCGAGCCAGGCAATCTGGGTTTAACCATGAACTTTAAAGACATTTCGTGGAAAAGCATTAAAGAAGTTTCGTTTAAAGAAGAGTTTTTTGGTTCTAAATTTATCTGTGTACCACAGCATGGCGAAAATATCGTAACCGAATTTATTCCAAAGGTACAGGCCCGCAAATTGCACCAGGCTGCAAACCAGCAGCTTGAAGAATATAAAGAAATGTTGCGTCAGCAAAAGCTGGAAGAAAACAGGGCAACTGCCTCTCCTATCAGTTTTAATGCACAACCTGTTGCCGAAATTCCCGTACCGGAACCAGAGCAACCAGTGATCCAGATTGCCGAAGTAGTAGAAGAAGCCGAAGATGAAACAACTTTGAAGCTACGCAAGCTAAAAACTTTGTACGATAAACACCTGATTACCCAGGAAGAATACGAAGCCAAAAAAGCAAATATTTTGGATAGTTTGTAAAAAACAGATCCATTTGCATTGTCACGTTGAGCCTGTCGAAACGACTAATTAGAACTTGTTAATCCTTCAACAGGCTACCATTTACAGATCCTATAGAAGAATCGTCATTCGACTGGAGCGTGCCGATTTTTCATCGGTAGCGAAATGGAGAAATCTATAGAGACAGATTTCTCGACTGCGTTGCACTCCGCTCGAAATGACGACCCATGAGAGGACTGTCAATCATATTGATTTTTATATAATAAATTATCCCTCAAGATGACAATATTGCGCCAGCACTTAAATAATGAATAAGAAACAAACCTACCTACTCGCCCTCTTAAGTGCATTTTTACTGTGGATAGCCTGGCCGCCTATGCCATTTACTACGCCCTTATTATTAATCGGGCTGGTGCCCCTGCTTATCGCCATAGAAAATATTGCTGGCAGTAATATCAAAAAAGCAGGCAAAAGAATTTTCCTTACCGCAGGTTTAACTTTCTTAACCTGGAATACAGCCGCTATTTACTGGGTTTACAATGCCATAAGCGCTTACAATAATCCCATTGTGGCTATTCCGGTATCATTAATCCCCTATGGCCTGGGTGCGCTTTTAATGACTTTTTCGGTTTGGTTGTATTACCGCCTGGGCAGATATGTGAATAAAACTGTGGCTTACATTGGCTTGATTTCCTTTTACATTGCACTTGAATATTTACAGCAAACCTGGGATCTGGCTTTCCCCTGGATGACTTTAGGCAACGGATTGGCAGGCATGCACCAACTGGCGCAGTGGTATGATCATACCGGGGTTTACGGAGGATCGTTATGGATTTTAACCAGCAATATCCTTGCCTTTGAGGCTTACAAAAAACTAAAAACACAAAATGGCTATTTAAGGTACCGGACACTTGGAATATGGGCACTGGTGGTTATTATTCCGGTGGCCATATCTTTAACAAAATACTTTACAGCTGAACAAAAAGGCACGCCAAGCAATGTCGTAGTGGTTCAACCGAATATTGATCCTTATCAAAAACTGGAAAATATTCCGCCTGCAGAGCAAATCAGAATTTTAACCCATCTTTCTGATTCGATCGGACAACCCAATACCGAGTATTTTATCTGGCCTGAAACAGCCATCCCTAATTATGCGGATGAAGATAGGATCAGGAGCAATAATGATTTCATTACCCTTCAAAGCTTTTTATCAAAATACAAAAATGGCACTTTAATTACAGGTATAGAAAGCATTAAAATTTATCAGGATAAAAAAACAATAACCTCAAAATTTGATAATCAGCAGGGCGTTTACTTTGATAATTTCAATACTGCCATGCAAGTAGAAAATTCGGCAAACGTTCAGTTTTATCATAAATCCAAATTGGTTCCAGGTGTAGAAAAAATGCCTTTTCCAAAGGTATTTTCATTTTTAGATGGTGTTTTTGCGCAATTGGGCGGAACAGTTGGTGGCTGGGGCTGGCAGGATAAACCTAGTGTTTTATATGCACAAAGTGGCATAGGTGCCGCACCTGTTGTTTGCTACGAAAGCCTCTGGGGCGATTGGATTGGCCAACAGGTAAAAGATGGCGCGCAGTTTATCGCTGTAATTACCAATGATGGCTGGTGGGGAAATACCTCAGGTAAAGATCAACATGAAATGTATGCTAAACTCCGGGCCATTGAAACACATCGCGATGTGGCGCGCTCGGCCAATACCGGTATTTCGTGCTTCATTAATCAGCGTGGCGATGTTACCCAAAGCACGAAATGGTGGACAAGAACAGCCATTAAAGCAAACATTAACCTGAACGACGAAATAACCTTTTATACCAAAAGCGGTGACATTATTGCAAAAATCCTGAGCCTTTTAGCTCTTCTTTTAGCTTTGATTATTCCATATAGAAAATGGATCAGAAAACCACGCCATGCTTAAACAACAATACGAATACGCTTTATCTTCAAGAAATACCCTTTTAACTTACCTTGGAACCATTTCCGAACAGGATTTTGTAACCGATAACAGTTCATTTGGTCGTGGATCCATCAGAAATTTGCTGGTGCATATCTGCCAAACCTATTGTGCCTGGATAGGCGAAAGGGCATTAGGCATTAAACAGGATTTTTTACCTTTCGAAAATTACCAGACCTTAAGCGATTGCCAAAGTTATTTTGCCAGGGTAGATGAGTATATCGGCTTATTTACCGAAAAATTTAAAGGAAATGAGCTGTTGCAAATTGAACTGCTAAGAAATGGGGAATCTTTAATTGTAAATCCTTTAAAGCTATTTACCCATGTGATTACGCACGAATTTCATCACAAAGGGCAAATCATGTCGTTAAGCAGGCACTTAGGTTATAATCCGGTTGATGCCGATATTATCAGATAAAAAATTATGCAAAAAATAAAAACCCTGCGCTGGTCCGTGGTGCTGTTATTATTAACCTTAAATTTTGGCTGCGACCAGATATCCAAAAAAATCGTTCGCGCCAACATCAGCGATTACGAACACATCAGCATCATTAAAAACTACTTTACCTTAACTAAAGTAGAAAATACAGGTGCATTTTTAAGCTTAGGCGATGAAATGCCCTACATTTTCAGATTAGTTATTTTAACAGGGCTGCCCCTGTTATTTTTGGGCTATGGCTTATATTTCCTGTTTGCCAAACGTCATTTACCAATAACGATGCAAATTGCTTTGTGTTTTCTGATAGGTGGTGGTATAGGCAACCTATATGACCGGATTGTACATGGATCAGTTACCGACTTTATGCACATGGATTTTTACCTCTTCCAAACCGGTGTTTTTAATTTTGCTGATATTTCAATTATGATTGGAGTCGGAATTTTGCTCATCCAGTCCTTTAAAAATAAAAACAAAGCAGTTCAGCAAGAAATAGATTAGGGAGCCAAAATCGCAATAGACTAATTAAAAATACAAAACTTATTATATAAAAATACATAATTGTATTTTTTATGTTATATTTATTGTATGTAATGTAAATTACAACCTATTACGATCTAACTAAAAACCTAAACTATGAAAGCCTTATTTAAAAAAGTTGCGTTGATCGCGTTGCTATCAGCAGTCATTATTTCGTGTAAGAAAAAAAATGACGCCCCGGCCGAGCCTGAAATTCAGACTTCCCAAAATCAAAAAGTTCTTGCCTATATCAAAAATCTTGGATTTACAGAGGCGCAGATTGTAGAAAGCGGCGACAATTATGTTGTTGATGGTGATATTGTATTCAGCAAGAAAATGGAAATCCCGACAGATTATGGAAAAGCGATAACAGAACAATATTACAATGGTTACATTGTAACAAATAGTACCAACATCCGTGTTAAGGTAGATCCTTCCATTACCAGCATGGCCAGCGAAATCAATTCTGCGATTAATCAATGGAATACGGTTCCAAATTCAAAACTGAAATTTGTGATCACAACCGGCACTGTATATGATATCCTGATTAAAGTGGATAATACCATTGGAAGTTCAACCTGTGGACAAGCCTATTTATCAACATCAAACGGTAAAGCGGGTAATACCATCTGGATCAATCAAGCCCTTATCCAAAACAATTCTTTTGCACAGCGTACAAGAACCATTACCCATGAATTTGGCCATACCATTTCATTTAAACACACCAATCAATCTACAACAATCAATGTTCCTGGTGTTGGCGGAACAGATGCGCTATCACTAATGAACGGCGGCCAATGCGGAAGTGGCGCCACTGTTTTATCGGCAAAAGATAAACAAGCTACCGCAGTATTGTACCCTTTATAATTAAAAATCAGATAAAATAACCTAAAAGATCGTAATAAAAGAGAAGCTGTTTCCTTGAAGCAGCTTCTTTTTTTTAAAACCGCTTTAAATAGGATTTTTGAGATCTTTAATACGAAGATTTCTTAACAAAGAATTGTCACCTTTAAACAAACATATTTTTATCTTTAGGTGTTAAACAATTAAAACAAAATTCTAATCATGAAAAGAAATGCAACAGCCGTATGGCAAGGTTCTATCAAAGAAGGTAATGGCAAAATCACTACACAAAGCACTACTTTAAATAATACTCAATATTCTTTTAATTCACGCTTTGCAGAAGGTGTTGGTACCAATCCGGAGGAGTTAATTGCTGCTGCACATGCAGGTTGCTTTACCATGAAGTTATCTGCCAACCTAACCGAAGCAGGATTTACAGCCGATAAACTGGAAACTAAATGTGAAATTAACCTTGATCCGTCAAAAGGTGAAATTGTAGAATCGCATTTAACTTTAACGGCTTCGGTACCTGGTTTAACGCAAGAAAAATTTGATGAACTGGTAGCAGATGCAGAGAAAAACTGTCCGATTTCTAAATTATTGAATACCACCATTACGGTTGATGCTACTTTAGCATAAGAAAAGCCATTAACATATGAAACGTCGTTTGGATGCAACATGCAACCAGATGACGTTTTTTTTCATTAAAGCTTGGCGCTTAGCTAAAAATATATACCTTAGTAGAAACGCAAACTCGATGAACAGATTATTCTTGTTAATTGGTACCTTCTTAGCCTTAAACAGCTGCAAAAGCACTGACACTAAAAAAGAGCAGATTGTAATTACCAGTTCAAAAACGAACATAGACAACATTGACTTTAACAAACCGATTACTCAAAAGGAACTGTTTATTATAGCAAACACGAGTAAAAACAAAAAAGTTAAAGCATTAGCTATTAGCCACATAAAAGATGAAGACAAGCTGTTTCATCTGGCCAATTTTGATGGAGATTCACTGGTACGAAAACTTGCTGTCAACAAACTCAATAACCAGGCAAACCTATTCCATCTCGCTAGTTTTAGTAAGGATTCAATCGTAAGGCAAATTGCCATTGACAAAATGACTAATCAGGCCAATCTCTTCCATATTGCTAGTTTTAGTGACGATATGTTGGCTAGAAAAGTAGCCACGGCTAAAATAACCAATCAGGCAAATCTATTTCATATCGCATCTTTTGATGATGACGCCACAATAAGAAAACTTGCAACAAGCAAATTAACGAACGAAGCAAATCTATTCCACATTGCATCTTTCGATAATGATGCTGCTGTAAGAAAGATTGCAGTGGGAAGAATGAGCAATGAAGCAAATCTAAATCACATTATCTCCTTTGATGATGATAATGATGTTAAGTTACTTGCAGAAAACCGGCTTCAGCATAATTAAACAGGTGCCTATTCAACAGTCACAACAAGTTAACATTCCAACAATTTAAACTTTAAAACCTTTCAACCTTCTAGGCCATATACTTTCCTACAATTGGCATTCTTCTTCCCATACCAAATGCTTTAGGCGATACCCTTAAAATAGGAGGTGTCTGGTAACGCTTAAATTCAGCAATATTAACCATCTTTAATATGCGCAGTACCAAAGCTTCGTCAAAGCCCTGAGCAATTATTGCTTTAGAGCCTTGTTTCTTTTCGATATGCTGGTACAATATTTTGTCGAGGATTTCATATTCAGGCAAAGAATCAGAATCTTTCTGATCAGGCCTCAATTCTGCCGAAGGTGGTTTAACAATGGTATTAACAGGAATAATTTCCCTTTCCTTATTGATGTACCTGGCCAGCTCAAAAACCTGCATTTTATATACATCCCCAATTACGCCGATTGCACCACACATATCGCCATATAAAGTACCATAACCTACCGCACATTCGCTTTTGTTTGAGGTATTCAGTAAAATATAACCAAATTTATTGCTCATGGCCATGTTAATAATCCCCCTGATCCGGGCCTGAATGTTTTCTTCGGCAAGATTAAATGGCAAACCTTTAAAAGCTGGCGCCAAAATATGGTCAAAAGCGTCGGCAACTTCTTTAATCGGCACAATTTCGTGCATACAGCCAATATTATTTACCAGGTCTAAAGCATCCTGAACGGAATGGTCTGAAGAAAATTTTGAAGGCATTAAAACAGCCATTACATTTTCTGGTCCTAAAGCACGACAAGCCAGGGCACAAACCACAGCAGAATCAATTCCGCCAGACAAGCCTAAAACCGCTTTACTGAAACCTGATTTTCTGAAATAATCTTTAATACCTAATATCAGGGCATCATGAATCTGCTCAATATCCGTTAATCTTTCAGCTTTTGGGTATTTATTATGTACACTTTCAATCTCTTCTAAATCAAAAACCTGAAGATCTTCTTTAAAGTACTTCATTTCCGCCTTCATTTCTCCATCGGCATCAAAAACCAATGAACCGCCATCGAAAATAATTTCCGTTTGCGCCCCCACCTGGTTTACGTAAAATACAGGCAAATGGTATTTTTTAGCATTATCGGCCAATACCTGTATGCGCTCATCATCATGGGTATAAGAAAACGGAGAAGCAGCAATATTAATCATTACATCAGGCTGCTCTTTAATTAGCTCATCCATTGGATTTGATACATACAATGGATTATCGTTAATATTCCACAAGTCTTCGCAAATGGTTAAGGCTATTTTTTTACCCCTAAAATCAATACAGCTAAATTGTGTGGCAGGTTCGAAATAACGGTATTCATCAAAAACGTCGTAAGTTGGCAGCAGTGCTTTTTTAACAACCACCTTAATTTTTCCTTCTTCTATAAAATATGCCGCATTAAACAGGTCTTTTCCCTGTAACACCTCATTTTTAATCGGCAGACCAACAATGCAGGCAATGCCTGTGCAGTGTTTGGCTATTTCGTGGGCAGCAGTTTCACACAATACGATAAACTCGTCAAACTCCAAAAAATCCCTTGGGGGATAACCACAGATAGCCAGTTCGGCAAAAACAACCAGATCAGCCCCTTTATCTTTCGCCAGTTTGATATTTTCGATTATTTTCTGGGTATTAGCCTCAAAGTTTCCGATATGGTAATTAAGTTGTGCTAGTGCTATTTTCATATTTATTGTGTCAAGCAGTGAGTATCGAGTATCAAGAGAATATCCGGATTAAAAGAATACGCCAAAATTAAGTGCTAAATAATGATTTCTAACATCCCTGGCTTTATCGGTTACAATATTAGTGAAACCGTTATTAAAAGTTAAACCGGCCACGATGCTGGTATTTCCAGAAACATCGAACTCACCACCGCCACCAATAATTAAACCGGCGCGATAAAATTTAATATAGTCTGATACATTTAAATTATCGCCAACAACCGTCCCACCTGTTACAGCATCTTGTTTAGCACTGATATTGAACGAATTAGACAAGCCAAACTGCCCATACCAACGTTTACCATCGGCTTTTATGGTTTTCAACTTTACTGTTAAGGGTAAATCTATATACTGCAACTTATATTTTAAATCGTAAGCTTTTGGTGCAGTACTGCCACTGTTTGCATAATAAGGCAATACATTGGCCTCGGTACTTTTACCGTTTATCGATGTAATGGTGAGCGCAGTTGCAAAACTATAATTAGGGGCAAAATTGAAATCGCCTATCAGTCCGTAAGAAAAGCCTAAAGCCACTCCATTGGTTTTTCCCTGTTCGGGTTTAATCCAGCCGAAAGTTGGCGTAGCGGTTAAACCTAGCCTAAAGCCATAATTGTTTAAAGAATAATTTTGCGCCCATACGCCAAAACTTAAGACAGATAAAATTAAAATGATCGATATTCTTTTCATGCTATGCGGTTTATATATATTTGTTCTACATGATGTATAACGTAAAACACTGGCAAATTTATCTAATTTTTCTTTTTGCCATGGCATTTATTTCGTGCCGGCAAAGTAACCGTCCTGATGTAAGTAAAATACAGGTTAATATTAAGATTGAAAGATTTGACAAGGAGCTGTTTGCGGGCAAAAACAAAAACGTTAGCGAAGTAAACCAACAACTTGGTTCTAAATATGGCGTATTTTATGATGATTTTATCCACCGGATACTGGATAGCAGGTATTCCAATACCGAGTCGCTGGCCAATCTATACCATGACCAGGCCTATACCGATTTAACCAAAGAAGTAGATAGCGTTTTCCCCAATTTAAAAGCACAGGAAGAAGGCTTAAATGAAACCTTCAAATACATAAAATACTACTACCCAAAGGCAAAAATTCCAAGGTTTATTGCTTTTGCTTCTGGTTTTGCTTACCAAATGCCGGTGGGCGATAATTATCTTGGCATTGGCCTGGATATGTTTTTAGGTAAAGACAGTAAGTTCTACAAAGCCATTGTGCAAAGTGTACCTTTATACCTTTCGCGAAGATTTAGCCCCGAATATATTGTTCCCCGTGTTGCCGAAACTTATGCGCACGAAGAGCTTTTTGCCGAACCTGATGAAAACAGAACGCTTTTATCCAAAATGATTTTTCAGGGAAAAATATTGTACTTTCTTGATCAGGTTTTACCCGAGAATATAAGTGATTCGGCCAAAATTGGTTATACCCAGCAACAACTGGATTGGGTGCAAAATTTTGAGGGCGATATTTGGGCATATTTTTTGGAGAACAACTTTCTGTATGAGACCGATTACCAAAAGATCCAGGTATTTTTGTCGGAAGGGCCTTTTACACCAGGTTTAGGAGAAAACAGAGATTCGGCACCAAAATTGGGTGTATGGATGGGTTGGCAAATTGTAAAAAAATATATGGCAACGCATCGGGAGGTTACTTTGCAAAATTTAATGTCGGATAACGATGCACAGAAAATATTAAATCAATCGAAATACAAACCGAAGCAACAGAAGTAGTATTCAGTTGATGGATATCAGTTAACCGATTAACGAACTCAACAATTAACCCAGAAAAAATGAAAGTTGGCATTGTATTATCAGGTGGAGGTATAAGGGGAATAGCACATTTAGGTGTTTTAAAAGCCTTCAGTAATTTGGGCATTACCTTTAGCCACATCAGCGGAACCAGTGCAGGTGCAATAGCAGGCGCTTTTTTTGCGGCTGGTATAGATCCCGAAGAAGGTTTGAATATTTTCCTTAAAACCAAGCTCTGGCGCTTCGTTCGGCCGGCTGTTGGCTCTCTAGGGCTGATCAATATTGAGAATACAGCTTTAATTTTAAAAGAATATTTCCCTGACGATACCATAGAGAAATTAAAAATTCCGTTAACCATCGCCGCTGTAAATTTTAGCGAAGGTCGCCTGGTTTATTTTACCAAAGGACCGCTCATCAGGGCCATTCATGCCTCCAGCTGTATACCGGGCATCTTTAAACCCATTATGATTGATGGCCAGATGTATGTAGATGGCGGAATTTTAAATAATTTCCCTGTTGAACCATTAATGGAAGATTGCGATTTCATTATCGGCTCATCCTGTAACCACCTTAAACCCGTTGATAAAATTACGGGCATTACCAATTTAATGGGACGTGCAGGTATTATGTCAATCAACCATGATATGGAAAGAAAGGCAAAATTCTGTAACGTACTCATCGAACCAAAAGGATTAGGCGCCATTAGTACCTTTGATATGAAACGGGCTGAAGATATTTATTGGCTGGCACATGAAGAAGCCCTGATTACCATTAAAAACAGCCCTACCATTTCTGATCTGATCACCAAGCCATAAAATTAAAATAGATATACTTAGATTTAAGTAGTATTAATACTACTTAAATTGTATATGAAATTAAATTTTAACATATTTTTACAAGCACACTAATGAAATAAAAATATTACATTTATTTTGGCGATTATGTAATATTATTTTACTTTAGGATTATACTTGCTGGAGCAATGTATATTAACCTAAACGTCTATCTATGTTTTTTAGTCTGATTATTCTTTTTCAGCAGAGAAGAATTCCTGTTTTTACGATCTTCTAACTTGATTTTTTGTCAAATACAGATCATTAAATTTTTACCTAAAAAACCTAAAACATGAAATTCTTAAAATTAAATAAATCCCTATTTACTGCACTTGCATTAACAACTCTATTATTTGCCTGTAAGAAGGAAAAACCAACAGAAGCAGCAGATCTGCAAAAGCCTGAAACTTTAGCTGTTAATCCACTTGGCGATATCCGTATCTGTACAGAAAGGTCTTTAGATGGTACCACTCCAAGAGGCGCAGTTTTAAAATCGACAAAATGGACTCCGGGAACCACAATAAAAGTGAGCTTAAATGGAAGCACAGCCGCTATCAGGGCAAAAGTGATCCAGTTTGCCAGAGAATGGGAAAATTACGCCAACATTAAATTCAATTTTGTAACCAACGATAACACAGCTAAAATCAGGGTAAGTTTTGTAAGCGGAGACGGATCCTGGTCGTACATAGGAAAATCAACGCCGAGCACAGGAGCTACCATGAACTTTGGCTGGTTAACTGCAAATACAGCAGATTCTGAGTATAGCCGTGTGGTAATCCACGAATTCGGTCATGCCTTAGGGTTGATCCACGAGCACCAACATCCATTAGTAGCTATTCCTTGGGATAAACCTGCTGTTTATGCTTACTATGCTGCAGCACCAAATTATTGGAGCCAGGCAGACGTAGACAATAACCTGTTTGCAAAATACAGCACCACCCAAACCAACTACAGCGCTTATGATAAATATTCGATCATGCATTATTCGGTTCCAAATGAATTAACCATAGGAGATTTCGAAGTGGGATGGAATACCGTTTTATCACCTACAGATAAATCATTTATCGCTACAGTATATCCATTTTAGTAAATAAATTATTCCACACATAGTGGTTTAAACGACCACTATGTGTATTTTGCTGTTATAAACTTAAATACAGGTATGCTGATCGCTTTGCGTATTTCCTTTATCAAACAATTTTTAGCCTGCTTAGTGCTCATTTTATTATACCAAAATGCATCTGCGCAAGATAAGCGTCAGAAATGGGAACTAAAGCCCTACATAGGCATTCAGCAATCTAAATTTAACTGGTCCATTGCTGGTAATGCAGACGGCACCAATCCGAATATATTATCAGAACTGATCTGGAAAGACCTTAAAGGGGCCGATTTTGGTTTAGATATCAAATACCATATTACCGGTAAGCTCAGTGTTAAAATCGCCAACCAATACAGTACCATCACTAAGGGTGAAGTAGAAGATACCGACTATGCAGATGATAACCGCCAAAATGCTTTTTATTACGATCTGCTTAATGCAAATAAAGGTTACTTGTACAATACGGGGATACAATTCAGCTACCAACTGTTAAAGTTTGGACAGTTTAACATTAACCCAATTGTGGGAGCTTCATACCATCAGCAGAAATTTTTTCTGTTGGAAAGCGCAAGTAACCCCGACAGTAAAGGCTTGAACTCTACCTACGAAACCAAATATAAAGGCTTCGATTTTGGGTCTGAATTTGTGCTTAAAATGCAGAAATTCAGCATTGGTGCCACTGTTATCGGCGGTTTTTATACTTATTCGGCAAAAGCCAACTGGAATTTAATTCCCGATTTTGCAAAACCTGTAAGTTTTACGCATAAAGCCAACTCTTTTTCGTTAAATGGCGATATCAATCTGGCTGTGCCATTAAACCAACACCTGCAGGTAGAAGTTGATTACAAGATCAATAATATTAACACCTATTCTGGTGTAGATAAAGCTTTTTTTAATAGCCGGCCAACAGAAGAAACTCAGTTTAACGGTGCAAATTTCAGGAAAAACGCAGTATTGCTCGGCTTAAAATTTAGTTTTTAAGATTGGGCTTACCTAGCCTATTGTCCTCGTTTGTAACGGGGATAGACGAGAATGGCGATTTTATCGCCAATCAACGCAGAGGATTGATTTGATTTAAACCACATTAAAAATGTGGTTCTCACTAGTCCTCGTTATAAACGGGGACTATGTTTTTATTTTTTTAAGGCCACCAAGCGTTCGCCCTCCAATACCGGAATTGCTTTGCAAACATTCAATTGTAAACAAAAAACAACATCTTCCTCAATATTCAATTGTGCCAGGCGGTTACTATGAGAAGATTTACGCAGGTATTTACGCAGGTCATCTTTGGCTAAGAGGTATAAATCTTCTGCGGCAACACTCGAATCATCAAAATGCTCAAAATTCTGACGGAGTTTGTTCACAACAGCACCTGCAAATAAGGTATCTTCAAGATTAAACTGATCTTTCCAACCGGCACATAATAAAAGTACATTTTTATCCTGGCTTTGCAGATAAGTGCAAAGTGAATCCAAATTAAGAAACGATCCGATTACCACCTGATAAGCATTCTTTTGTGCTAAATGCAAAGCT
Organism: Sphingobacteriaceae bacterium; assembly: GCA_017745075.1. Taxonomy (GTDB): domain Bacteria; phylum Bacteroidota; class Bacteroidia; order Sphingobacteriales; family Sphingobacteriaceae; genus Pedobacter. The sequence continues at coordinate 110,463 of JAGIAD010000029.1, forward strand.
TTTGTGCCATTGGTTGTGGTAAGAACAACTGTTTTCCCACCGACTTTTTCCTTGGTATAAGAGAAAGGCGAATTACCAAAATCATATCCTGTTACTACTTCTCCGTTTCTTTCTGCAGCCAGTAAAAATCCACAGTCGCGATAATTTAAACAATCCTCTACGTGAGCAACGGGGATAATCGCTTCAGCACCATTATCTATCCCATAAGTAATGGACGATGTAGCCCTTAAAATATCAATCACCACCACGATGCTTTCTTCTATATCGTATAAACCGATCAGTGCCGGCGTTAAACAAACTTCTATTTTTTTTGACATACGTGGAGTATCGAGTACTAGCGTATCAAGTAACAAGACAAATTTATCTTATTACTTGACACTAGCTAATTATCTATTTATAAAAAGGAAATTTAACTACTTTTGCTTTAATTGGTGTATTGCGGATAAGGACAAAAACTTCTGTACCTTCTTTGGCGAAATCTTTTGCGACATACCCCATACCGATTGCTTTTTGCAATGATGGTGCCTGCGTGCCCGAGGTTACTTTACCAATGATATTTCCTTCAGCATCAGCAATCTGGTAATCATGACGTGGGATACCACGATCGATCATCTCGAAACCAACCAGTTTCTTTTGGATTCCTGCTTCTTTTTGCGCCAATAACGCCTCAGAATTGGTGAAAGTTTTAGAAAACTTGGTAATCCAGCCTAAACCAGCCTCAATTGGCGATGTGGTATCATCGATATCATTTCCATATAAACAGAAACCCATTTCTAAACGTAAAGTATCGCGGGCACCTAAACCGATCGGTTGAATATTATATGGTGCTCCGGCTTCAAAAATGGCATCCCAGATCTGATTGGCATATTGATTTTCGAAATAGATTTCGAAACCGCCGGCACCTGTATAACCTGTAGCCGAAATCACAACATTATCAATACCAGCGAAGGTTCCCTTAACAAAGGTATAATATTCCATTGAGGCCAGATCAACGTTGGTTAAACTTTGCAAAGCATCTGCGGCTTTTGGACCCTGGATAGCCAGCAAAGAGGTTTGATCAGAAATATTGTGCATTTCAACCCCTTCGGTATTAAACTGTTGGATCCAGTTCCAATCTTTCTCGATGTTGGATGCGTTTACCACCAACATGTAGGTTTTATCGTCTATTCTATAAACTAAAAGATCGTCTACAATACCGCCGTCCTGGTTTGGCAGACATGAGTACTGAACTTTTCCATCGTATAATTTAGAAGCATCGTTACTGGTTACACGCTGGATCAGATCTAATGCTTTTTCTCCTTTAAGGATAAACTCGCCCATGTGGCTCACATCAAAAACACCCACACCATTACGAACAGTTGCATGTTCGGCATTAATACCTTCGTAAGTAACAGGCATATTATATCCTGCAAATGGAACCATTTTAGCGCCTAAAGCGATGTGTTTTTCTGTTAATGCGGTGTTTTTCATCCGTGAATTCTATTTTTTTTATAATAATGAAGCAGTTTAGTTTGTTTATCAGCTTATTAAGCTGCAAATCACATTGTATTTTGCACTTATTTTTTCTGAGCGCAAAACTACTAAGAAAAAGACAAAATTTTGATGTTAATTTAAAGGGAGTTTTTAAAGCTGAAATCCATTTAACCAAGGCATTACAAATCTGCGGGAATCATGATTTTGAGTTCTATTTTAATACATAATAAGAACAACGAAGGGCTACTAAGTGCAGGAACCCTTGTTCATAAACCAGATTGAGCGGAATAGCCCGCAGCGTAGCGAGGACTATAAGCGAAAGCGGGACTGCAAACCGCCAAGAACTACAATCCGCTCATTTCCTAATCCTAAAATTATTTTTTTATAAGGAGCGGAATGCTAGTGCAAAACAGCAAGTTTCTTCCCGTTTTCCGCTTATACGCTTTCCCGAAAGTTCGGGATACCTCGTTGCTGCAGGGTAACGCCTCAACCGGGGCTAAGTGGCCAAAACAGCATTCCATTTTGGGGGTTGCGAGATGCAGAGCCCGTGCCGGGCATTACAAAAATTTTCCGCCCGCAACGATCCAGTTGAAGCTATGCCTGCAACAACTCCTCATAAATCTTTAACATTTTACTTGAGATCAGATGAACCCCGTGATCGTTCTCTACTGTTTTCCGGGCGTTCTCCCCTATTTCTACCCAACGTTTAGGATTAATGATGCACTGCAGAATAGAACGATAAAATTCATCTGCAGAATCAGCAATTAAAATATCATGTCCATGCCTGCAATTAATGCCTTCGGCAGCCGTGGTAGTAGCGATGATACATTTTTTCATGGCCATGCCTTCAATAATCTTAACCCGCATTCCGGTACCCGAAATTAAGGGCACAATCATAATCGCTTTCGAATTCATAAACTCTACTGCGTCAAAAACCTCTCCTTCTACAATCAGGTTTTCAGAATCGTATTCGAAAAAATGTTTTTGCATATTTTTCCCTGCGATGTAAAAACGGAGGTCTTTGTTCAGCTTTTCGATATCCGGCCATATATCATCCAGAAACCATTCCAATCCTTCCTGGTTGGGCCGCCAGTCCATTGCACCTAAATGAAAAAGCGTAGGGAAACTGGTTTTGGTTTTATCTATTTTGTATTTGTCCAGATCAATAGCCACCGGGAAAACCGACATCGGCACTTCACAGCCAAAGCGCAGTATACTCTGCCTGTCGGGCTCACTAATGGCAAAAATCTGGTGGAAACGGTTAATCTGGTCGGTTTCGTAAGCTTTAAGTCTTTGCGCCAAAAATGCAAGATATTTACGCCGGATAAGAAATTTTTCAGAATGCGAAAGACGTTCCCAAAGCGTAAATTCGATGTTGTGCGCCCTGTAAATCAGTTTGGCATTACTGTTTGCCTTTACCACGTCCAGATAGGGTACTACAAAAAGGCCCTCGAACTGGATAATGTCGAAAACATTTTCGCGCAGAACGTTTTCCAGTTGCCGCGCAGCGTCTTCACTGTAATAACGCGAAACGTTATACGATTCATTGGTAAAAATGTTAAAAAACGCCGACCATATATTTACATCCGTATCCAAATCGTAGGTATGGTATTTAATCTGTTCAAAAACGGGATCGTAAATATCTTCGATATCGATGCGGCCCTTTGTGGGGTTAAGGCTAAACAAAGTAATATCTGCACCAAGTTGTAGCAAGCCTTTTATGGTGTTATAAACCACAATGGGATAACCACTATTTGGCGGAAATGGAATCCGCTTGGTAATCAACAGAATTTTCACAATGTGGTGAAATTACGAAATTTTAGGCGTTTTTTGAAAACAGGTCTAACTGCGGATCACTCACATTGAAGGTTCTGCGGTGAAAAGGCGACAGTCCGATCTCGATTACGGCTTTACGGTGTGCTGTTGTTGGGTAACCTTTATTCTGCATCCAGTTATAATGTGGATAATCGGCATGCAGGCTGGTCATGTATTCGTCGCGGTGTGTTTTGGCTAATATCGAAGCCGCTGCAATGTTCAGGTATTTACCATCGCCTTTAATAATACAGCTGTGCGGAATCTGCGGATAAGCTTTAAACCGGTTTCCATCAATCACCAGGTATTGAGGTTGAGTATGCAATTTCTCAATGGCCCTGTGCATGGCCAGAAAGGAAGCATTTAAAATATTAATGCGGTCTATTTCTTCATGATCGCAGGAGGCCACTGCCCAGGCTAATGCCTGCTGTTCAATAATTGGCCTTAATAGCGCCCGTTGATCGTGCGATAATTGTTTCGAATCGTTTAAACCTTCCAGCACAAAACCTTTCGGTAAGATTACCGCAGCTGCAAAAACAGGACCTGCAAGGCAACCTCTTCCAGCTTCATCACATCCGGCCTCCAACAATTCTTCCTGATAGCAGTTTAACAACATGTTACAAATTTACTGAAATAGCAATTATTAGGAAAGTATTTTGTTCAACATCTTTTAAATGTTAATTTTAAGCATAAAGGATTTATGATGTATAGAACTAAATTAACCTTCATTTTTTGTCTTTTATGCTTTGCGTGTTTTGCTCAGAAGAAAAAACAGGTTAAACCATCAGCTCCAATAGTGCCACCATCACGGGCAGACAATGCTGTTTTAGAAAAACGTATGGCATGCAAGTACCGTAATAAATATTCTCCTGCCTATAGATTAAAGTTCTTTCCCTTTAATCAAAATAAAATGGTTATGTTGATCTCTTTTGAGCCACCCGAGATAAGTGCGGAGATTATTTATACCGATACCACTAAAGCTCCGATCAACTCTCCGGTTAAGGAAGAAGTTTACCATGCGTTACTTGAAAAGAATAAAAAATTAGATTTAACAAGATTAAAAGAAAAAAAGGTATTATCAGCTTTGGAAGTAGATAAACTTACCAATATACTCTATAACTTTGGTTACACCTCTACCAAAAGCTACAAAGGGTTGCTGATAGCAAAATCAGATGGATATAGATGTTATGAACCACGAAATGCAATTGCATTTTTAGATGAAAATGGCCTAATCACTGAATATATCGAAATCTGTTTTGAATGTCAGCGAAGCAAAGTAAGCTCGGAGAAAATAAGTATTGGAGAACTTTGCGAAAACAAATTTGAGCTGATCAGAAAATATTTCCACACTATAGGCATTAAATATGGTACGACTAACATCCACAATTTAAAATCATGAAATACAACGAAACACTTGCCCTCCGCGTGGCCGAACGGTTAATGCACATACCCGATGTGGAAGAAAAACTGATGTTTAACGGACTGATATTTATGGTGAACGGCAAGATGTGTCTCGGGGTTTCGAAAGGTGGCCTGATGGTCAGGCTCGATCCAAATGGTTTGGAAAATTTGTCAAATAAGGATGGCTGGGAACAAATGGTAATGGGTGGACGACCGATGAAAGGTTACATTTCGGTTTCAGAAGACGTATTAAGCCGAAACGATGAACTCGATTTCTGGGTGAAACTCGCCCTCGATTTTAATCCTTTTGCTAAAGCCTCAAAAAAGAAATAGGCATATAATCATTAAATGGCTCAAAACTAGCAAGAACCATATTTTTTCATTAATTTTACGTTTCTAATCGAATATCAATGAAAAAAAGGGCTGTTATAGCAGCATTCCTGCTACTTTCTTCGTTTATAGTACTGGCTCAGGATAAAATTACCACATTGGCAGAAATACAGCAATCGGCTATTGTTTCAAAAGTCAGGTTACCAAAAGGACATTATTGTGAATATTGTAAGCTTAACTATCCCGAATCGCATTTCCCCTGCATTATGAAATCAATTAAAGGGAAACTCGATGCAGCAACCGGAGAGATCAATTTTACAGCCGGACAACCCATCAGTGGCATTGTGGTAAAGGGAAGTAAAGATGGCGGAGACCTGCTCACGCTGACCACCAACGAAAAAGGTGAAATAGAATTTAACAACACAGCAAGAGGAAATTACAAATTTGTAATTTCAGTGCCTTCAAGCAATCCAAATTCGAGGGTAGCAGGTTCACCAATTGGCGGTATAATGATTAAAGGGGGCAAAAAACCAAAAGATAGTTCAATTACATTAATTACTGCTGAAAACGGAGAAATTGAGCTCCAAAATATTCCGGCTGGAAAGTATAAATTTACGGCATTAGGTGCTTCTGAAGATGAAAAGAACAGTTCCTTGTTTAAATCGGTTTATTCAGAAAAGGTAAACTGATCATATCAATCATAAATTCGTTAAATTTACGCTAAGTTTCATTTTTGGCACTGTTATGGAATCTTTCAAATCTGTGCATCTTTAAGTTGTTACACATTTAAAACACACATTATGAAACGTTTAAATTTAATATTGAGCCTTGGCTTTCTTGCGCTAAGTGTTCAATCATTTGCCCAAACCGATAAAGAAACTACGGCAAAAATCGTAGCAGATAAAAATTATACTTTTGTTGCCAATACTGCGCTGCCAATGTCGAACAATGACATTAATAGGGTACTGGCAATGATGCCGGGCAGCCAGGCAGGCTCTGCAATAAACCTGACCGGATCTCAATATGACGTGAAGGTTACCAAAGACAGCATTGTTGCTTACCTGCCTTATTTTGGACGATCTTTTTCCGCTCCGATGGATCCTACACAAGGCGGTATTCGGTTTACTTCGAAAGATTTTACCTATACCGAATCGAAAAATAAAAAAGGATTATACACCATCCAGATTAATACAAAGGATGTAAAAAGAGAAAATTACCGGTTTACCATTAATATTTCGACCAACGGTTATGCTTCGTTAACTGCTAGCAGTGTAAATAAACAACCTATTGTTTTTAATGGTTATTTAGACGAGCCGAAGAAAAAAGATTAAAATTTGTCATCCTGAGGGATAATTTATTATATAAAAATCAATATGAGTGACAGCCCTCTCCCGAGTCGTCATTTCGAGCGGAATGCAACGCAGTCGAGAACCACGGGGTGCTCAGCGAAGCTAAACCTGTCTCTATAGATTTCTCCATTTCGCTACCGATGAAAAATCGGCACGCTCCAGTCGAAAGGACGATTCTTCTATAGGATCAATGACAGCCTGTGAAGGACTGGACTTGCCACTATTGCAATTCCAGTCCTGTTTAAATTCATATTAGGGCATTTCGACACTTCGTTAAGCTCAGTACAGGCTAAGCTCAATGTGACATGTCAACAACTAAATTATTTCTTTACCAGTTCGATCTGAAAAATATGTGGCCATTTTTTGCCGGTTACCCAAAGCCTTTTACCGGCTTTATCATAAGCAATTCCGTTTAATACATTATTGGCTTTTTCATCTTCGGTTTTAAAATAATCAGCCGGTAACAGTCCCGATAAATCGATCTTCCTTTCAACAACACCCGTTTCCAGGTTGATGATCATGATTTCGTTGGTGGTGTAAACGTTTGCATAAATTTTACCATCAATAATTTCAAGTTCATTCAGGTTTTGGATTGGTCCTTTATTATCAAAAACATCGATTGAACCAATTTTTTGATAGGTATCTTTATTCAGAAAAAATATGGTGTTAGAACCATCGGTATTAAACACCTTTTGCCCATCGAAAGCCAGGCCCCAACCTTCTCTTCCAGTGGTATAAGAAAACTCAGCTAATTTCCTGAAAGTAGCCTTGTCATAAACAAAGCCCACTTTTTCGCGATAGGTTAGCTGAATAATCTTGTTTCCTATTACGGTTATGCCTTCGCCAAAATACCGTTTGTCTAAATCTGTTTTCTGAAGGATTTTCCCTGTAGATGGCTCTACCTTACGCAAGCTGGAGTGCCCGTAATCGCCGGCACTTTCGTAGAAAAAACCATCATGATATTCTAAGCCTTCCACATACGAAGCGGTATCGTGAGGTAGCGTTTTAATCACCTTATAGGTATACTCGGCCGGAGCCTGTGCAGCTAAAACATTAATATTTGAAGTTAAGTCTTCTGATTTTCCGGCACCAAATATTTTAGCTGTTATCAGGTGATTACCTAATTTCAAACCCTCGGTTTTAAGTTTGATAGCCGAAGTATCGGCTTTTGAAATCATTTTAACGGTATCGATCAGGTAAACTACAGAATCTACTTTTTGCTCGGATCCAAACTGTAATTTAACGTCAAACTCCTTTCCCAGAGGCACATTAAGACCTGTCATTGGTGAAAGAAAACTACGGTAAGTAGTAGTAGAACTGTCTTTGCAAGCGCTCATGAATGCAAGCAAGGTTGCAATAAACATAAATTTTTTAACGGGGTTAATCTTCAGGCCAAAACGCATCTTCTATATGGTTTAAATTATAATTTTTATTTTTTGTAAATGTAATGGCAATAATATCAAAGCGGATATCATTTTCATGGTTCATCAGGTCAATATAGGCATTAGCAGCCAATTCCATCTGTATTTGTTTGGCTTTATGTACAAATTCTTCTGGTTGACCAAAGTTAACCGAGCTCCGCGATTTAACCTCCACAAAAACCATGATCCCGTTTTTATATACGATTAAATCAATTTCAGCTTTACCGTAGGTCCAGTTCTCATCTAAAACCTCATATCCATGATCTTCGAGATATTGTTTAGCTATTTTTTCGCCTTCTTTACCTAAGTCGTTATGGAGCGCCATATTTGATAATATTTGAATTTCTCACTGGACGATCGCTATGTTGGAAAAGCCGTCATTTCGAGCGGAGCGCAGTGCAGTCGAGAACTACATTAGTGCTAAGCCAAATCTGTTTAGATAGATCTCTCCATTCCGTTATGCTTCAGTCGAGATGACGAAATCTCTACAGGACTCCCTTCATTTGTAATTTACTTAACGATAACTGAACCCAAAAACTTCGAAATTTCTCTTTCTACCCCTTTGATTACACCATAACGCTGCATCAAGATCATCTGGTTATCCTCGTTCTTTTCTTCTTTGATTTCTTTTAAAAGATTCATCAATATCTTCTCTACCTTTCGCTTTTTCAGATGGAAAATACCACCCAAAATGGTAGCTTTTAAATTCATCGACTCGTCTTTAACATAAATGAGGTGTTTATTCAACCAGTTTTCGCTTAAGGTATGCTCCGATGTTGAAAGTGTTATGGCCAAATCAGCAATTGATCTATCCTCATGTTTAATAAAATAGTTCGATGTTGGTAAACGGCCGTTATCTATTTCGGTTTTATAATAATCGACAATCTGCTTACAAAGGGGATCGTCAAATTCAACATCAGCAAGATTCTGCATAATAAACGGACCGATATACATATCGTCTATTTTATCCCAGTTTACAAATTCGTGCCCATAAGCCAATAAAAGCCTTACGATTTCCTTCTCCTGAAATTCCTCCTCTTCTACAGACGGTTGCTCGTAGCCCATAGGGCCGGCACTATCGTCCCATAAATCATCGGGCGGGCCAAGCGGCTCAAGCGGACCGGAAGAATATGGCTTAGCACCAGATGAAGGATTAGCCTTTTGGTTGTTGTCGAAGTTTTTCTTCAGCTTGGCCGAGCGCATTTTATTCAGCTCGCCCAATAAAATGTGCTCATCAATTTCGAGCAAACTGCTGCATTCTCTGATAAAAACCGAAGCTTTGATCTGATCGGGAATTTTAGCAATACTTTCTACAATATCGCGGATAATGCCTGCGCGTTTGATAGGATCGTTACCGGCATCTTTAAGCAGTACATTTGCCTTATATAAAATAAAATCTTTTCGGTTCTGTTCGAGATAGTTTTTAAAAGCCCCGGCGCCAACATGGTGCATATACGAATCCGGATCGTGACCATCGGGGAAGGAAACAATTTTTACATTCAACCCTTCTTCCAAAATCATATCCAAGCCACGCAATGAGGCTTTAATACCTGCAGCATCGCCATCGAACAAAATGGTAATGTTTTGGGTAAAACGACCAATCAGTTTGATCTGCTCTACGGTTAATGAGGTACCGGAAGAAGCCACCACGTTTTCTATTCCGGCCTGATGTACAGAGAGCACATCGGCGTAACCTTCGGCAAGATAACAGTTATCGAGATCCCGAATGGCTTTTTTAGCATGGAATAAACCGTAAAGTACATTCGATTTATGGTAGATCTCACTTTCTGGCGAGTTTACATATTTAGGAACATTTTTATCGGTTTTAAGCGTTCTACCTCCAAAACCGATAATCCTGCCAGTAAAATTATGGATCGGGAACATTACGCGGCCACGAAAACGGTCGTAAATTTTACCGTTATCATTTTTGATTGATAGTCCCGTAGATTCCAGAAATTCTAATTTATGTCCTTGCCCGGTGGCGCTTTGTGTTAGGGCATCCCAGACATCGGGCGAATAACCCACTTCGAATTTTTTAAGTATATCTTCCCTAAAACCGCGCTCTTTAAAATAACTTAAACCAATTCCCCTGCCTTCCTCGGTATCCCACAGCTGCTTTACGAAAAAAGATGAAGCGTATTGCGAAACAATGTAGAGACTTTCTTTAGCGCTCTGTGTTTCTGCATCCTGCGGGCTTAGTTCGGTTTCTTCAACCTCTATATTGTATTTATTAGCTAAAAACTTAAGTGCTTCCGGATATGAATATTTTTCATGATCCATAATAAAGCGCACCGAATCGCCCCCTTTGCCACAACCAAAACATTTGTAAATGCCCTTGGTTACGGACACATGGAAAGAAGGTGTTTTTTCGCCGTGGAAAGGGCAATTACCAATTAAACTGGTTCCGCGTTTTTTTAGGTGCACAAAATCCCCAACTACCTCCTCAATGCGGGCGGTATCCATTATCTTATCTATTGTTTCGCGGTTTATCATACCCCCCAACCCCCTTTAGGGGCTTTTACTTTTCGTTTAGTGTAAATATACTTCTTCAATCGCAATGACGAATCAGCTCTGTTTAACCACAAAGATAACGGAGAAAAAACACAAAGCGCACAGAGAAAATTTCTTTATGTACTTTGCAAACTTTGTGGTTAAAAAAATCTATTTTACCAAAGGCAACAGCTGATCGGCTACCAATTTATTCCCTGTTTCGTTTAAGTGTACCCTATCAACGGTTAAAATACCTTTTTCTTTATCTTCCGGATTGTTTTTCGCCTCGTATTCGGTAAAAATTTTCCTTAAATCGCATACCGGAAGATTATTTTTTGCAGCCAGTGTTCTAATTCCTTCAGCGTATTTATTCAAATCGGCATCTAACTCATTGGTACCGTCTTTTTTCTCGCCAACAACAGATGGGGTAACCAATATTACTTTACTGCCCACACCTTGAATTTTGTTAATCAAAGCTTGATAAAATTTCAAATACTTATCATAATCTGTTCCGGTATGGGAAGATTGTTTATGCCATACATCATTGATGCCTACATAAATTACCACCAAATCGGGTTTCTTGTTCAAAACATCATCTTCTAAACGCAGGTAAAGATCATATACTTTATTACCGCCTATGCCTGCACCAATTACATCGTATTTGGTAGAGTCGAGTGATTTTTTGATCAGGGTTACATATCCGTTTTTGGAAACACCCTGTTGGGTAATCGAATCGCCGAAAAAGATAATCCGTTTTGGTTTAAATGTCATTGCTGTTAATACAATTAGGCAAAAGCTTAGTAAAATGCTTGTTTTTATTATTGTTTTCATTGCTTATAATTGGTTAGTTTTTTTCTGTCTTCTTAAAATCCAGATCCTGAAAGTCGAAACTGAAATCGGTTAATGGGGATATAGCTTCCATTTTAAAACCATTGGCCAGGGCAGTGTTATCTAAAGTAAAATTAACAAATGCATCGGCATCCAAACTCCTGTCATACCACTTTACAATAAAAGTATTGCCCTTATAATAAGTCATATCGCCTTTCAGCTTTGGCGAATTTTTGGCCTGGAAGTGCATTTTGCCATTTACTTCGCTAATGCTTACTTCACCGAACCAGGGATCGCGGAAAGTACCATAGTAATTTTTGTTATTGGGCTTTGCACCCGAAAGTTTTTGCTGTGCAGCAATATCATTCCACACCTTTGCTACCATTTCATCGGCCTGCTTTTCATTCCGAAGCCTGTTATCATTATAGGTTTTAATTCGGTCCTGCCCTGTAATTCCTAAATATCCATCTTTAATTGAATTGGTAATGGCATTAAATGCAGCACCCGATTGCTGATTGGTTAATACAATTATACCCAGTTTAAGGCCGGGAAGAATGGTAACCTGCGTTACAATACCCGATAAACCTCCGGTATGTGTGGCCTGGAAATTGCCGTTAACGTTACTTAGAAACCAGCCCAGGCCATAGCTGCTAAAGGATGCCGGATTACCGCCTGCTATAATGGTCTGCGGCGTCCATAACTCTTTGGCTACCGCCTGACTGAACAGCTTTTTATCGAGGGTTTCTCCGTATTTACCTTCGTTTATCATCGCCATTACCCATTTACTCATATCGGTAACATTTGAATAAATTCCTCCGGCGGCATTGGCAATCTCACCAAAGCTTAAACCTACGGGGAGCAATTTACCCTGGTACGGTGCATGACCATCGATTACATTGGATTTATCTTTTAAGCGGTACCACGAAGCAGCGGTTTTAGTCATTCCTAAAGGCTTAATAATCCTGCTTTCGATAAAATCTTCATAAGTAATCCCCGAAATCCTTGCCACTACTTCGCCGGCAACGATGTACATTAGATTATCATAATCGTATTTGGTGCGAAATGAGGAAACCGGCTTTAAGTAGCGGAGGTTATGGATCAACTGTTTTTTATCAACTGTTGATGAATCCGGCCAGATCATTAAATCGCCGGCACCAAGACCTAAACCGCTGCGGTGCGTAAGCAGATCGCGGATGGTAAACTCGCTGGTTACATAAGCATCGTACATTTTAAACTCAGGGATTACATCGGTAACTTTTGTGTCCCAGGTAATTTTTTTCTCATCAACCAGCATACCCAAAGCAGCTGCGGTGAAAGCTTTGGTATTAGATGCCACACCAAAAAGGGTATTTTCATCAACCTTTTTATTGGTTTTGATAGAACTTACACCATAACCTTTTAAATGAACTATTTTACCATCTTTGATTACAGAAACCGCAATACCGGGAACATTAAAGGTGCTTAATGTTTTTTCTACTACGCTATCGATCTGTTTTGAGCTAAGCACCTGCGCATGCACGTTAATGCCCAAAAACAACGATAAAGCTATTGATATTTTAAATCTCAGTGAAGAAAGGAGTTGCATTTTTATCGGTTTAAATAATCGTTTAAAGATACTAACCAAAATCTATTAATATTTATTGATTATGACTAATTTTTATCTCCTTACCCGACTGCAAATCGTTATCCTGCCCCGAATATCCGGGAACAACATCTTTCTGTGAAATAGCCCTTGAAATAAATTCTCGGTGAGGACTCTACATATTAATAGATCATTAACTGAATCCTTATTTGGCCTTTTCGAGTTTGTAATCTTTATGCACGATTAAAAAACTTGCCCGTTCTTCTTTCTTGAAAGGGTAATCCCAGTTGCCCTGATAGGTTATTTTAGTAGGCAGTTTATCATCACCAAAATACCCCATTTCGATATTCATCTGCACATCAAAATCGAAAAGCAGGTTACTGTACTTCATATCGATATAACGCCCTAGTATATTAAAATTCCGCTTATCAAAGATAGTTACGAGTTCCTTAATCATAATCCCATCTTTTGTCCAGCTGCTTAGATCAGGTTTAACCGAAACCCTGAAACGGTAAACAGGAATTGAGTCGAGATAGGTACCACTGGTGAAACCGTAATCGTAATACTGGCGCATATTGGCCGAAAATATTTCTGTTTTACTGCCAATAAACGGAACCTTTACCGGCCGGCCCGGATTAAAAACCAGCGTTTTCAACTTGTCTTTATAACTTTCATTCGTTCCGCCTTTTCCATCGGGTTTTGGTGCATTTGGAACAAAATCAGTATTGTATGAGTTCATAAAAATGTAATCGAACATTTCTACGGTGTATAATTGATATTTTCCGTTCTTTTTATAAATCTTTCCTGTATCCTGTTTTACCAGATACTCCATTTTATAAGGACCGCTATTGTTGTGCCTTATTTTACGGTAAATCTTTCCATCAATCCTGTTTTTTTTATCGTAACTATAAATTCTGTTTTCGGCAATGAAAGTGTAGCGTTTCATGTCCCTGAACGACTGATAAAAAGAAGTATCGTACATTACCTTCCTGATAAATGTTTCTACATTCAGTTTTTCGGCTTTGATATTTACCGTAGAATCGAGCGTAATGGTTTTAATGGTATCCGGATTGAAACGCTTAATTTCCTGTGCAAAACCACTATAAAAGAGCGAAGTAAACAGTAGAAACAAAAATATCTTTTTCATGGAAGAAAGTATGTAAAAATGGAAAGGTAAGATGGATAATGTAAAACGGAAAGTGGCATGATGAAGCAAAATCCCTCCCTCATCCACTTTACATTTTTACATCTTTACCGTCCTTAGTTTCCTAGTTGTTTTAAAGCAATATAGGCCATTAATCCGGTCGAAATTTTCAGGGTATCCTCATCCACGTCGAACCTCGGGGTATGTACCGAATATTGTGTGTCTTTAGCCGCATTCCCTGTACCTAAACGATAAAAACAGGCATCTGTTACCTGCGAGTAGAAAGAAAAATCTTCGGCTGCCATCCAGATATCTAAATCAACTACGTTTTCTTTACCTAAAAACTCTTCGGCAAATGCCCTTGCGTTAGCAGTTAGTTTTTCTTCATTGATCAAAAAAGGATAACCTCTGTGGATATCGAAATCGCAGCTTCCGCCCATACTTTCGGCAATGCCTTCTGCCATTTTTTTCATGCGTTTATGGGCTTCGTCTCTCCATTCCTCATCCAAAGTCCTGAATGTACCCTCAATTTTTACTTCATTGGGGATAATGTTGGTTGCACCGTTGGCAATTACTTTACCAAAGGATAAAACCGAAGGAATGCGCGGATCGGCATTACGGCTCACCACTTGCTGCAGAGCAATGATGATATGTGAGGCAATTAAAACCGGATCTATATTTTGGTGGGGTTGTGCGCCATGTCCGCCTTTGCCGGTTACGGTTACATATAGTTCATCTGTAGAAGCCATATAAATGCCAGAACGGAAACCTACTTTACCGGCATCGATCAAAGGCATTACATGCTGACCAACAATATGCTGAGGTTTGGGATTCTCGAGCACACCTTCTTTGATCATGATACTTGCTCCACCCGGCAGCAATTCTTCGGCAGGTTGAAATATCAGTTTTACTGTTCCTCCGAAATCATCTTTCAACTGGTTTAAGATATATGCTGTTCCTAAAAGAGAAGAAGTGTGCACATCATGTCCGCAGGCATGCATCACACCGTGATTTTTAGAACGGTAAGGTTTGTCATTGGCTTCGTGGATGGGCAAAGCGTCCATATCGGCACGTAATGCAATTACCTTATCGGAGGATAAATTTCCTTTAATTAACCCTACTACACCTGTATTGGCACAATCGGTATATTCGATTCCCCATTTTTTCAATTTATCCTTGATGAATAACGAGGTTTCGAATTCTTTGAAAGATAATTCGGGATTGGCATGGATATGTTGACGATAGCCTACTACATCATTAAAAATGTGGGCGGCCAGTTCCTGTACTTTATTTTTGATCATTGGTTGTTGTGGTATCTAAAGTTGGTGCATTGATTTTTTCCCTAAAAATAAATAATGTAGGAAAAGCTGGTCTGAGTTCGTTGATGAGGCGTTGTGCTTCCAATCGGGTCCTGAAATCGCCCACCCGAACATAATAATTAGGTTCTTTATAGGTAAGATAAGTATTTAACTGGGGGTAAAGCCCTTTAAAGCGGGCCTGCTCATTAAAAACTTCGCGCCGGTCTGACCCATAAAATATCTGTACCCGGTAACCGTAGGCTGAAACTATAGGTTTGCCTGGTTTTACCTCACCAGAGGTTTTATAAACTTCGAGGCGTTTGGCAATTAAACTATCAATTAAAGGATCTTTTATAACCGTTACCTCTCCTTTTTGTGCAAAAGCAGTAATGGTAAGGAATAAGCACGATATAAAAGTTATTGTCGTTTTCATCAGCAAATAATTGGCATTTGGTGAGCAGTGTGTCATCTCATTTCTTCTTAACAACAAGAATGCCGAAATCGTTACAAAAATCGGCATTCTTTATGGGTTAAGCAAATGGTTTAATCTGTGATGCTTGAATGGCAGGATCTACTCTACGAATTATTAAATTAGCCATTTATTTATTTTATTAACCAGACCCAAATAAACCACAAACAACTTATTATCAAATCATTAATACAGAAAAAGTTTCTTATCTGAAAAACAGAACAAGTGGCCTTATCCTTTTGTAATACGTTTTGCCGATATAAAATATACATATGGTGCCTTATTGTGCTCAATAATTTTAACAATCTCGAGCCAATGTTTAATCATTACTCGGGTTTTATCCCAATATTTATATCCTTTTGGCAATTTTAGAAAAAATGCACCGATGTTATGCTTTGTTAATAAGGCAGATTGTTGCTTTGTGGAGTAAATCCTAATGTCCTGAGAAATAAAAACACCAAACTTTTTTCCCCATTCTGGTATCCATTCTTCATCCTTTACCCCTTTGTAAAACTCTTTTTCAATAGATGTAACCTCAATATTATTTCCTAGGGGATATTGTAGTTTATCTAAGCCCTCAGCAAAATATTTTGAAAGATTTTCATCTATTAAAACTTTTATCATGCCGCCACTTTAACAGTAAATAATTCGATAGCACTTTGAATATCTGTTTCCTTAATATCGTACAATCTCGACAAAAATGTTAGCGATTCTCCTGCAGTATGGAGTTCATAAAGTGTCTGGGCCAATATATTCGTTTCCTCAATTACCGGCTGTCCAAATTGATGATGGGGATCTACGATAATATGTTTTTCCTTTCCCAAAGGATAAAATCTTTCGGCTATATCTGTACTTGAAAATTCTATTTTCTTACAAAACTGTTCGATTATTTGTTTAAAAACTGTTTGTCTTGTATTGTCTGCTTCAACAATGGTTCCATCCTCCATCGTAAACAATATACTTTTGCCATCAGATAGCAGTTTGGAGGAAGCAAAGGGATATGCTGTATTTAATTGTTCTGCCATATCCTGGTGAGCTTTAATGATCTTATTAGTACTTATATTTAACGCCCTCAATTGATAAAAAACATAAAATTCAATCAAAGTATAAAAATTTGTAGCCTTATCGCGTCCTTCACCCCACGAATATCTATCACTATGCTTTATCGAAAACTTATTATCCCAAAAATCAGTCATCCATCTACGCACTTTTCCTACTGGTAGCTTTAGTATAAATGCTACTTCAGGAATAGTGTAAATTCCTCCACCTAACTGCTGATTTAGTTTTTTTGATTCCATAACTTACAGACTACAAATATAATACTAAAAATATTAGCCTCACAACTTAACTTGACTTTTATAAAAATAATGTTTTTATTAAAAGTCAGAATGGTTGACATTCTTCCTTACGCTAGAAGCCTAATGGAGCGAAGTTGATAATGATAAATACAGGAATTAGAGTAAAACTAAAAGCCCCGACCATTTTAGTCGGGGCTTGATATATTAGATATGCTAATTATAAGTTAGCGCCATGGCAGTTTTTGAATTTTTTACCGCTACCGCATGGGCAAGGTTCATTTCTCCCTACAGTTGCTTCCTTACGGATTGGTTGTTGAGGAAGTGCCTCGCGTGTATCGCCAAACTCGATACCCGGCTCTTCTCTGCCGAACTCTTGTTTTGTAGTCTGTAATTTTGGTTGTTTTACCGGTGCTGGCGCTTCTCTTACCTGGTCTGGCTCCTGCTGAACAGGGATACCACCTTTGTATAAGAAACTTACCACTTCTTTATTTACAACATTAAGCATGTTTTTAAATAAGTTGAAGGCCTCCATTTTATAAATCACCAATGGATCTTTCTGCTCGTATACCGCATTCTGAACCGATTGTTTCAAATCGTCCATTTCGCGTAAATGTTCTTTCCAGCTATCGTCAATAAGGGCCAGTACGATGGTTTTTTCGAATGCACGAATTACCTCTTTACCTTTGTTATCGATGGCTTTCTTCAGATCAACAGCAACCTGGATACCGCGAATACCATCTGTAAACGGCACTACAATCTGTTCGATATGCGATCCGCGTTCTTCGTAAACCTGGGTTAAAACTGGTAACGATTGTTGGATGATGGTCTCTGATTTACGTGCATAAAATGCTTCGGCTTCTTCAAACAGTTTTTCGGTTAACTGCGGGATACTCGTCGACGTAAATTCTTTTTCGGTAATAGCCGTATCCAAAGAGAAATTTTTAATCACCTCGAGTTTAAAGCCATCAAAATTAGCTTCCTGTTTGTATTCGGTTACGATATCTTCGGCAACATCGAAAACCATATTGTTCATATCCACATCCAGGCGTTCGCCGAATAAAGCATTTTTACGTTTGGCGTAAATTACGGTACGCTGTGAGTTCATCACATCATCGTACTCCAATAAACGTTTACGGATACCAAAGTTATTTTCTTCTACTTTTTTCTGTGCACGCTCTATAGATTTGGTAATCATCGAATGCTGGATTACCTCTCCATCTTCGATACCCATACGTACCATGATGCTCGAGATACGCTCTGAACCGAACAAACGCATTAAATTGTCTTCTAAAGAAACGAAGAACTGAGATGAACCCGGATCGCCCTGACGACCTGCACGACCGCGCAACTGCCTGTCAACACGACGTGATTCGTGGCGCTCGGTACCTACAATGGCCAAGCCTCCGGCTTCTTTAACACCCGGGCCCAACTTAATATCGGTACCACGGCCGGCCATGTTGGTTGCGATGGTTACGGTTCCGGCCTGACCAGCTTCGGCAACAATATCGGCCTCTTTCTGGTGCATTTTAGCGTTCAATACGTTGTGTTTAATTCCACGTAGTTTGAGCATGCGGCTCAACAACTCAGAAATCTCTACAGAGGTAGTACCCACCAATACCGGACGGCCTGCTTTTGGTTGCAATTGTCCGGTTTCAGGATTAACTGCCGGGATTAAAGCTCCTTTAGCATCTAATTTTGGTACAGCTCTGCCGATTTGGTCGTACTTAACAACCGGTTTACCATCTTTTTGCTTTACATTACCGTCTTTATCTGTTTCATATTCTGTTTCGTAATGAGAATATGGGAAAACAAGGTATTGTATCTCTGCAGCAACAGCATTATATTTTTCGCGAACGGTGCGGTAAACGTAATCCTGCTCATCAATCCTCGAAATGTTTCTGTTGGTAGGAATTTCTACCACATCCAGTTTATAGATCGACCAAAACTCACCAGCCTCAGTGGTTGCAGTCCCCGTCATACCGCAAAGTTTGTGGTACATACGGAAATAGTTCTGTAAGGTTACGGTTGCATAAGTTTGGGTAGCATCTTCAACTTTTACATTTTCTTTGGCTTCAATTGCCTGGTGTAAACCATCGGAGTAACGGCGGCCATCCATAATACGACCGGTCTGCTCATCAACAATTTTGATTTTTCCTTCGTCGATGATGTATTCTACATCGATTTCGAACAAGGTATAAGCTTTTAATAACTGGTTAACCGAGTGGATACGCTCTGCCTTAACAGAATAATCGCGCATTAAAGCATCTTTTTGAATCACCTTTTCTTCCAAAGGAAGATCAGATTTTTCAAGCTCTGCAATTTCAGTACCTACATCAGGTAATACAAAGAAATGTGGATCTTCGCCCGATTGGGTAATCAGTTCGATACCTTTTTCGGTTAATTCTACCTGGTTATTCTTTTCATCAATATAGAAGTACAATTCGGAATCTACCTTAGGCATGTTCTTCGATTGATCTGCCATGTAGTGGTTCTCTGTTTTCAATAACAGGCCACGGATACCGCTCTCGCTCAAAAACTTGATTAAAGCTTTGTTTTTTGGCAAACCACGGTAAGCACGTAATAATGCCAAACCACCTTCGCCTTCTTCGGTTCCGGTGTTGCCGGCATTGATTAATTTTTTAGCCTCGTTTAAAGCCTGGGTTACATAAGCTTTTTGTGCGTTAACCAAACGCTCAATACGTGGTTTCAATTCATAAAACTCGTGTTCATCTCCACGAGGTATAGGGCCAGAAATAATCAAAGGGGTACGGGCATCATCGATCAAAACCGAATCGACCTCATCCACCATTGCAAAATGCAGCTTGCGTTGTACCAATTGATCAGGTGTTTGCGACATATTGTCACGCAGGTAATCAAACCCGAACTCATTATTGGTTCCATAAGTAATGTCTGCGGCATAAGCCTTTCTTCTTTCTTCTGAGTTTGGTTCATGTTTATCGATACAATCAACAGTTAAACCATGGAATTCGAATAAAGGGCCATTCCACTCACTATCACGGCGAGCAAGGTAATCATTCACTGTAACAATGTGTACACCCTGTCCGGCCAGTGCATTTAAATAAGCCGGCAGTGTACTCACAAGGGTTTTACCCTCACCGGTAGCCATCTCAGCAATTTTACCACTGTGCAATACAATACCACCAATTAACTGTACATCGTAATGTACCATGTTCCAGTTTACCTCGTTTCCGGCAGCATCCCATTTATTGGCCCACTGTGCTTTATCGCCAACAATTTTCACGTTGTTTTTGCGCGCAGCATAATCCCTGTCAAACTGGGTTGCAGTAACTTCTAGATAATCGTTTTCGCTTAAACGGCGTGAAGTTTCTTTAATTACAGCAAAAGCCTCAGGAAGGATTTCCAATAATACTTTTTCTAATTCTGCATCACGGTCTTTACCCAAGGCATCAACCTGATCGTAAATAGCTGTTTTCTGGTGAAGATCCAGGTTTTCGTTCTCTGCATCAGCTTTTAAGGCTGCAATTTTTTCATCGATATCGGCTAAAAAAGTAGAAATCCTTTCTTTAAATTCGATGGTTTTACCACGTAATTCATCATTGCTTAGGGCCGACAGTTTACTGTAGTGCTCGTTAATTTTAGTAACAATTGGCTGAATAGCCTTTATATCTCTTTCTGATTTACTTCCGAAAATCTTCGCTAAAAATCCTAACATTATATTTTAAATCGTATTTATTTATTAAAAATGGTGTGTTTACAACAACCAAGCCACTGTCAGCATTAAGTCAGTTTGGCAGTGGTTGATAAAAAAATGGGGTTTAAAATCTTAAAAGATTTTTAATAAAGAGAACTAGGGACTGTTGTTCTTCGGTTTTTTACGGATGGTTAAATCAGTAATTACCTGATTTACGCTTACATATTTTACTACCTTTAATTGAGGTTGTGTTCCAATTAAAGCCAGGCGTGTGTACGATAATAAATAAGGGTTGCGCTGTTCGTTAAACTGATTAACACTTTTATCAGACGCATTCGCACTCACTTTATACTCATTACAATATTCATTCAATATCCTTAGCCCTTCAACACGTTCGGCTTTTGCCAAATGTGTTAAGCTAAAAAATACAAGAGATATGGTAACGAGGTGTTTCATTAATAGCGGCAAAGCTAGTTTTAATCTTTTATAAAAAGAAATTACAGCGTAGCAAAAAGTGTACCTCGATCTTCCTGTCATGCTGAATGTAGTGAAAAATGTTTAATTCATTGAACAGACTGAAACAAGTTCAGAATGACGGACTGCGTGCAAAAGACTCTCCTACATCATCCATTATTTAAAAACTACTTCCGTAGCCCCATAACCAAATTTTTCTTTTCTGGCATCCATATAAGTTTTAATATGCGGATTTTTACTGATCAGTTTATGGATCTTATCACGTAAGGTACCGTTTCCTGAGCCATGAATAAAAACCATCTTATCGAAATGATGTACTATTGCTGCATCCAGTGCATTTTGAAAGTGGGTGAGCTGGATCTGCAAAATTTCGCCAGCTTCTAAAAAGTGATGGTCATCACGTAATTTTTCGATGTGTAAATCGATCTCCTTTGCGGGCGCTTCGACCATTTTCTTTTCGTCGGCCGATTTAAAAAAGCTTTCCTTTAATTTTTGTGCATCGATGGTTACCGGTACCAGGTCATCTAAACGAACCAGCCATCCTTTGTTTTTAAGATTAAGCAATTCTTTTTGTTCGGTACTAAAATCTTTTGCCCTGAATTTCTTGCGGATTACCAATGGATCGATCGGCTTGGCATCGACTGCACCGGCTACCAAAAGCTGAAAGGTAAATTCAGGCCAAAGCTCCAGATCGGCTAAAGATGCAGCATAAACCAATGCCAGCGAATAAGGCTGTACAATACCATGAAAGGCATTTGCATATTTCCCCTTTCTTTCGGTAGTCAGATTCAGCAACAAAGTATTAGGCGACTGGTTCTGCAAATGCAAATGAACCACATTACCTGCTTTATCATCAGTTGCCGCAGCCACATAAATACCATTCTCTATTTTAACAACACCCGGTACATTAACCTGAACCGGTTTAGGTACATCAACCTCCTCAGCGATTACACCATGGCCATGCACAGATGTTAAGTTGCTCACTGCAACCGGAATTTCAAAACCATCTTCGTCTGTTACTCCCAAAGTTTGGGCATCGATAATGCGGGTTACATAGCCCTCGCGTTTCTCATCAACAAAACGCACAAAATCTCCTAATTTGAATTTCATCTCTATATTTTTTTAAGCAAGGTTAGTGCGATACACTTAATCAGAAGTATATTTATGAGGCACTATATCTTCGGACTCCGGACTTTCTGACTTCATTAATGACGGGTATCGTTTCCGTGATAAATACTCAGGTAACTTTCATATCTTGAGATGGCAATTTCGCCTTCATTAACCGCTTCAATAACGGCACAACCCGGTTCGTTTATATGGCGGCAATTGTTGAAACGGCAGTTGTGCGAAGTTTCGAAAATCTCCCTGAAAAAATGCCCAAGCTCTTCTTTTTCAATATCGATCACCCCTAATTCACGGATGCCTGGCGTATCTACAATAAAACCACCCTGTGGCAATTCGAACATTTCGGCAAAGGTTGTGGTATGTTGCCCTTTATCGCTCCAGTCAGAAACCTCGCCTGTTCTTAAATCACGATCGGGCAATAAGGCATTAATCAGGCTCGATTTACCTACACCGGAGTGACCCGAAATTAAGGTAATTTTACCCGTAATCAGTTCCTGGATCACAGAGATATTAATTCCTTTTAAGGCCGAAACCTCATAACAGGCATAACCGATATTTTCGTAGATATTTTTAAACTCCTGCAAAATCTCCAGGCCTTGCTTGCTGAACAGGTCGAGTTTATTGAATACCAAAACCGCAGGTACATCATAAGCTTCGGCGGTGACCAAAAACCGGTCTATAAACCCCAAAGAGGTACGCGGCGAAGCTAAAGTAACCACCAGAATGGCCATATCTAAATTCGCGGCCAAAATCTGGGCCTGCTTACTCAGGTTGATCGATTTACGGATGATATAGTTTTTACGGGGCAGCATTTCATTGATCAAGCCCTGATTGCTATCCCGCTCGAACTCAAACTTCACCCTGTCGCCCACTGCAATAGGGTTGGTTGTTTTAAGTCCCTTAATCCTGAATTTCCCTACAATCCGGCAATCATAGCGTTCGCCATTATCGGCCAGAACACTGTACCAGCTTCCTGTAGATTTGATAACTAATCCCTGCATATTTGCAGTAAAGGTATGAATATGATTCCATTGGTAGAAGTGGCGCTGGCGGATAAAAGTTTATGCTCTGGACAGTACCTTCCGGCTATATTCTTGCTATCTACCAAATATCTTACATAAATACAACGCTTTAAAAGGCAAAAAACCTAAATTTGCCACAACAAAAATCAAAATATAATGAGTTTCAGAATAGAACACGATACCATGGGCGAGGTGCAGGTACCTGCCGACAAATACTGGGGTGCACAAACCGAACGCTCACGCAATAACTTTAAAATCGGTCCGGAAGGTTCGATGCCCAAAGAAATTATCCATGCTTTTGGATACCTGAAGAAAGCAGCGGCACTGGCCAATAATGAGCTTGGTGTATTATCGGCCGATAAAGCCGAACTTATTGCCAAAGCTTGTGATGAAATTATTGCCGGCCAGTTGGATGATCAGTTCCCATTGGTAATCTGGCAAACCGGTTCGGGTACTCAAAGCAACATGAATGGCAATGAGGTAATTGCAAACCGTGCACACGTGATTAATGGTGGTGCACTGGCTGATGATAAAAAAGTTCTTCACCCTAATGATGATGTAAACAAATCGCAATCATCAAACGATACCTATCCTACTGCAATGCACATTGCAGCCTATAAATTAACTGTTGAAAATACCATTCCGGGTTTAACCCATTTAAGAAATGCTTTGGCTAAAAAAGCTGAAGAATTTGCGGGGATTACCAAAACCGGCCGCACCCACTTTATGGATGCTACACCACTAACCTTGGGCCAGGAATTTTCAGGCTATGTGCAGCAGATCGATAACAGCATCAGGGCCATTAAAAATGCGCTGGTAATGGTTGCCGAATTGGCTTTAGGAGGTACGGCTGTTGGTACAGGCTTAAATACGCCTAAAGGATACGATGTTTTAGTAGCCAAAAAAATTGCTGAGTTAACCGGTTTACCTTTCGTTACTGCCCCAAATAAATTTGAAGCTTTGGCAGCACATGATGCAATGGTTGAACTTTCTGGGGCTTTAAAACGTACAGCCGTTGCTTTAATGAAAGTAGCTAATGATGTAAGGATGTTAAGCTCGGGCCCGCGTTGTGGTATTGGCGAAATCATCATTCCTGATAATGAGCCAGGATCATCAATCATGCCGGGTAAAGTTAACCCAACCCAGCCTGAGGCTTTAACCATGGTTTGCGCCCAGGTAATCGGCAACGATGTTGCGGTTTCAGTGGGTGGCATGTCAGGTCATTTCGAACTGAACGTTTTTAAACCATTAATTGCCGCTAATGTATTGCAATCGGCACGTTTAATCGGCGATGCCTGCGTTTCTTTCACCGATAAATGTGCAGAAGGAATTACCGCCAACTTACCGGAGATTGAAAAACACTTACAGAATTCGTTAATGCTGGTTACTGCATTAAACCCACACGTAGGTTACGAAAATGCAGCAAAAATTGCTAAAAAAGCACATAAAGAAAATAAAACATTAAAAGCTGCAGCAGTAGAACTGGGTTTATTAACAGCCAAGCAATTTGATGAGTGGGTACGCCCTGAAGATATGGTTGGCAGCCTGAAATAAGCCAGTATTTAACCGCTAAGTTACTGGCAACTTAGCGGTTAATATAAAATACCGCCTGTAAATGAGGTTCAAATCAAAATATTAAATAAACAATAGACCATATGGAACCAATAATTGCTACAATGATCAGCATGATATCTATCATTGCCCCTTGTATCGTACTTGGAGCTTGCTGTTATTTTTTAGCAAAGAAAGCAGTTATTGAGGCTATTTTAATGACCATTGGGTCAGGAATGGGGTTAATTATTCAATTATTTTACCTTTTGATACCTATTTTAATGAGCTATAAGGGTATGTCCTACAGCAATATTTCAAAGTATTATACCGTAGTTGGTATTTTCAACCTCATTGCCAGCCTATGCTTTGCCATTGGTTTTTTAATATTGATCGTCAATACCGTTAAAAAGAATAAGATCGTTAAGGATCAGTTCCTTAAAAGCATCGATTAACCATACAATGAACAAATTGCACCCTGGCTTAAGGAATTTCTACATCATCCTTTTTATATTACCCATTTTACATCTAGCCTGTAGTCCTAGGCCAAATATCCAGGGCAAGGGCGAAGACTTTATGCAGGGTGTTTGGAATGAAGATTCGGTTGCCTTCAGCAACAAGCTGAGCAACTATACCCAGCATCACTTTAAATTTACCTGTGATTCGGTTTATATCGACATGGTTACCCATAGCAAAGTAAACCTTTACGAAGATTCGTGTTATAAAAACGGCATCTGGAAAGAGTATGCCAAGGGCGTTTATGCTGTAAGGGGCGATACACTATTTATTGGTGCTACCTTTACACATGCCAATTACAAACAAAAAATATCAGGTTGTTACCGCACCGGTAGATATGAAAAGAATTTCCTGATCAAAAAACATGCTGCCGATACCTTATCTTTAGAAAGTTTAAGCGACCAGCGCGAAATCAAATTAATCCTCAAACAAAAGATTACCTGCGTACAAAAAGAATTATAAAAATGATTTTAACATCAATTAAAAAGAAAATAACTACTGCTATTGCAGTTGGTTTTTTGGCTTATTTACCCATGCAGGCAAATGCCTGGGGTATGATTGGCCACCGTGTGGTTGGAGAAATTGCCGATAGTTATTTAAAGGCAAAAACGCGCAAAGCCATTAAAGATATTTTAGGTTATGAAAGTTTGGCCATGTGTGCCAATTGGGGCGATTTTATCAAATCAGACTCCACCTACAATTATATGTACAACTGGCACTTTGTTAACCTGCCTGCAGGATTGAATAAAGATGGTGTTTACAACTTTCTGGAAACAGAAAAATCTCCGAACCTTTACAATAAAATCCCTGAGTTGATCGCTATTTTAAAGAAAACCAGCAGTACTGCCGATGAAAAGAAACTGGCTTTACGCATGCTGGTACATTTAGCAGGCGATTTATGTCAGCCGATGCATGTTGCACGTAAAGAAGACTTAGGCGGAAACCGCATTTCGGTATTGTGGTTTAACGAAAAGTCAAATCTTCATCGGGTATGGGATGAGCAGCTGATTGAATACCAACAGTTAAGCTATACCGAATATGCAAAAGCCATTAACCATGCTTCGGCCATACAGCTTTATAACTGGCAGCATACAGTTCTGAAAGATTGCATTTACGAATCGTATACGATCTGCAATAAAATTTACGATACGGCCAAACCCGATTCTAAATTAAGCTACCGCTATAATTTCGAATGGATTGATACCCTTAACAACCAACTTTTAAAGGGTGGGGTTCGCCTGGCAAAAATGCTGAACGATATTTACGGATAAATAATCTTGTCATTATTCAATGCCCTATGCTATTAGCTTAGGGCATTTTTTTTGACCGGTGTAACACATTAACGATGAGATCCGTTTAGTTTAATATAAACCAAATCAATTATAAACCATGAAAAAATTATTACTTATTTTAACTGCGTGCTTAGCCTTAAGCTGTAAAAAAGACCTGGATAAAACACTAACTAAAAAAGACTGGCGCATCGAATCGGCTACGGTAAAACCGGCAATGACCATTGGTCAAAAAACAAGCACAAACTACCTTGAACTAATGGGGCCATCCAGCTGTGTGAGTAACTCCATGATATCTTTTTCGCCAGAAGGAACTTACGTTTGGGGTTCAAATGGGGCACTTTGCGATGTCCTATCCGATACAAGCGTTAAAACCTGGAAAAGAGAGGGCGATCAGATTTTTTTATCAGCAATGCCAAAATCTCCAATGACATTAAAAGGCGATAAACTCAGCCAAATCACTTCAACCACGACACCAGACGGAATTATTTATACATTTGTTTTTGTATATAAATCAAAATAAATTGAAAATATTAATGGTTTGCCTCGGCAACATCTGCCGTTCGCCGCTTGCCGAAGGCATTATGCAGCACCTGGCAGATGAAAAACTATTAAACTGGAAAATTGCTTCGGCAGGAACAGGCAACTGGCACATTGGCAAAGCGCCAGACCACAGGAGTATTGCAGCAGCCAAAGCAATGGGTTACGATATTAGTAAACAGCGGGCGCAACAGTTTAAGCACTCCATGTTTGCCGAGTACGACCTTATTTTGGTTATGGACCGCAATAATCTGACTGATGTTATGAATCTCGCAAAAAGCGATGAAGAGCGGAAAAAAGTTAAACTTTTTCTTGATAACGACGAAGTTACAGATCCATATTGGGATAATGCGCTATTTAGCCCTGTTTGCAGGCAGGTTGAAAAAAGATGTATGGAAATTATCAAACAACTTTCTTAAATTTAGCACTTACAATTGAAAATCCTAACCAAGTTAAAAATGAAAAAATACTTATCCCTGTGTTTATTAATCGCAACTGTTTTTTTATTCCAGGCCTTTACCAATGTAAAAAAACCGGCCAAGGTTTTGGTTTTTTCCAAAACAAAAGGTTTTAGACACAATTCTATCGAAATCGGGAAAGAAATCATTCAAAAACTCGGAAAAGAGCATCACTTCGATGTAGATACCACCGAAAATGCTGATCTATTCACTGAAAATAACCTTAAAAATTATTCTGCTGTTATCTTTTTAAGTACAACAGGCGACGTTCTTGATAACAAACAACAGATTGCTTTCGAAAGGTATATCCAGGCAGGAGGAGGCTATGTGGGCATCCATGCCGCAACTGATACCGAATACGATTGGCCTTGGTATGGCAAGCTGGCTGGCGCTTATTTCATCAGTCACCCGGCTGTACAGGAAGCTAAATTTATCATTAAAGACAAAAAACATCCTTCTACTCAATTCTTTACCGATTCTGTTTGGGTGAGAAAAGATGAGCTTTACAACTTTAAAAATATCAACCCTGATATTAAAGTGCTGATTAATCTAGATGAAAAATCGTATACCGGTGGTAAAAACGGCGATTTTCACCCTTTTGCGTGGTACCATAACTTTGATGGTGGCAGGGCATTTTATACCTGCATGGGCCATACTAAAGAAGGCTGGGCTGAAGATAAATTCCAGAAACATTTATGGGGAGGCATTGAATATGCCATCGGCAGGCAGAAAAATCTAGACTATAGCAAGGCCCATTCAAAATTTTAAACAATATATTGAGCTTGTTGATTATCCATCAGCAAGCTCAATATTAAATCATAGCTGCACTTTTTTATAGTTAACCAAATAAATATAGTTCAGCATACAGAAAGATGCTATTGCACCGAAAGTATGCCATAAAAAATGGGTACCCATACTTAAAATACCCCATTTATCCACTATACGGAAAGTAAGTGCAAATATGAAAGCAATCAATGCAAACCCCACCCATTTGCCATTCCTCCAATCGGTTTTAATCAGGTAGCCAAACACGGGGAATAAAACCAGTGCAGCCATAAAAGCATAGTTGATATTGATAAAAACCTGAAAATCGCCACGACTAAAAAGGCTTCGGATATAAAACTGGAAAAAAGCATAAACGGCCACAATCAGTACGGCAAAATACCATTTGGTAAGTTTTGACAGAAAATAAATACCGGCCGACAGGCAGAGGAGCATAATCGGCATCCAATCCATCATGATAAAAATAGGCCAACGCCTTAATCCGTGATAGGTGGTACCGCCAATGCCACCGATATAAAGTAATACCAGGGCAATGCTCAAAAAATTGTGCTGTTTAAAATTCCCCCAAACCTTTATCGTCCAGTAAACAGCAATAGCCAGGAAAAAGCAGCTTGTTATCGTGTTAAAAGGCTCCGGGAACAGCTGGTTCAAATTGGTTTCAGTGTACAGGGTGCCTCCATCAGGAGGATTTTGGATAAAAGCGCTCATGAATAAATAACGCAAGAAAAAATTAAATGTTTGATATGCCTATGTAACGATCAGGATGGAAAAACAACCTGTTTTTTACAGGCTAAATATTGAAACTGTTAAGCCTGCAATCGTAATTATTTGTACTTTAGTTTGATCTAAGCTATAATAATTATGAAACCTTTATTGATCTTTTTTTTATTCGTTACAACGGCAGTTTATGCCCAAAAAGCACCTGAACCTTATGGCGCGCTACCTTCTAAAAGGCAATTGGCCTGGCATGACATAGAAGTTTACGGGTTGATCCACTTTACACCAACCACATTCGAAAACAAAGAATGGGGCTTTGGTGATGCCGATCCGAAAACATTTAACCCAACAGATTTCAACGCCGATCAGATTGTTAAAGCGGCTAAGGCAGGCGGATTAAAAGGCATTATCCTCGTAGCCAAACATCATGATGGTTTTGCCCTGTGGCCAACCAAAACAACAGATTACAACATCAGTAAAAGTCCGTTTAGAGCGGGGAAGGGAAATTTAGTTAAAGAAGTGGAACAGGCTGTACGTAAAAACGGTTTAAAATTTGGCGTATACTGCTCACCATGGGACAGGAACAATGCGCTTTATGGTACCGATAAATACCTGGCCATCTACCAGGCGCAGTTAAAAGAACTTTACAGCAATTTTGGCGAACTTTTTATGAGCTGGCACGACGGCGCAAACGGTGGCGATGGTTATTACGGAGGTGCTAAAGAAAAACGCTCGATTGACAACACTACTTATTACGATTGGAAAAATACCTGGGCCATTACACGCCAAATGCAGCCAATGGCCAATATCTTTAGCGATATTGGTTTAGATATCCGTTGGGTGGGCAATGAAAATGGAAATGCTGCAGAAACCTCATGGGCCACCTTTACACCGATGGCACCGGATGGGAAAAATGAAGCTGTTCCCGGACAAGCAAATTACCCGCAAAGTCCCGGAGGAATAAGAAACGGAAAATTCTGGATGCCGGCTGAATGTGATGTGCCTTTGAGAAAAGGATGGTTTTATCATGCCAACGAACAGCCTAAAACTCCTGAAAAACTTTTCGACCTGTATTTAAAAAGTGTGGGCAGAGGCGCAGGACTAGACCTTGGCTTAGCACCAGATACGCGTGGACAACTTCACCAAGATGACGTAGCTGCCCTAAAAACCTTTGGCGACATGGTGAAACATACTTTCGAAAACAACCTGGCAAAAAATGCCGAAGTTAAAGCAAGCAACACACGCGGTAAAAAATACAACACAGCTGCCCTGCTTGATCATAACAAGGAAAGCTATTGGGCTACTGCTGATCATGTACACACAGCGAGCCTCGAACTGGATCTGAAAAACCTCAAGACTTTTGACATCATCAGTTTACAGGAATACATTCCACTGGGACAAAGGATAGAAGCCTATACAGTTGAAATATTTGAAAAAAATGCCTGGAAAAAAGTTTACGATGGTACCAGTATAGGTGCAAAAAGACTAATTAAATTAGATAGCCCTGTTACTACAAGTAAAGTGAAAATAAACGTGATCAAATCTCCTGTCTGTATTACGCTGAGCGAAATTGGATTGTACAAAAAAGCCGGTTAGCTGGCTATTATTCCGGTTTGTAAATAATCTCGAATACTTTTGCCAATGCATTAGAAGTTTCTTTGCTATAGCGATAAGAGCTGTCGGCCTTAATATCGCGGTACATCAGCATTACAGCACGATGAGATACCTTGCTTAATTTTATTTTTTCTTCACGTTCTTTAGCATCTTCAGGCCTTAAATTCAGGGCCTGCATTTGCTTAATGATTACCAGGTTTCTTTCCATGGGTATGATACCATCTTCTTTAATAGAAGCGAGTTTAACATCCTTAGGTAAAGAGATTTTCAAATTCATAATGCTATTGAGTGAGCCCATATTACCATTAAAAGTATCCCTTAATTTGCGATACTCCTCTGTACCGTATTTCGGGCTAAAATGAAGCACTCCACTAAAAAACATTAAAAATAAAAGTACTGATACCGCATATCTGGCCCAGGTTTTAACTTCGAAAGTTTTATCCCACTTATAGTTAAGCAGGTAAGTAAAAATAAAACCTGAAACAAAACCACCAATATGTGCTGCATTATCGACCCTTTTTCCAAATGCACCATTAATAAGCACCAACAGGGAAACAATCAAGGTACTAACCAACAATGCTTTGGTAGCCTTCGGTTCGAAAGTTTTGGTAATCAATAAGGCTATAAAAGCACCATATAAGCCCATAATAGCCCCTGAAGCGCCCATCATTACGCCTTCCTGGTGAAAAATCAAACTCACCAGGCCACCACAAATACCACTCATCAAATAAATAAAAAGGTATTTCTTCCAGCCCAGTTTATTTTCGATCATCAAACCCAGGTAAACCAGGGCATACATATTAAAAAACAAATGCGATTTAGATCCGTGGATAAACTGATAGCTAATTAAACGCCAGTATTCGCCACCCAGCACCAGATTACGCTGGTTAACGCCAAAATTTAATGCAATTTTTTTGAGTTCTTCTATAAAATCGGGATCATAACTATTCCCATTTCTTACAAATTGGTACCTTAGGTACACTATTGAGAAAAGAACAAGTGCTATATAATAAAAAGTATTGATGAGTACCAGAACAGGCGTTACAGTATAGCCTTTTTGAGGGAAAAGCAAGAACAATACGTTTTTGATCTTATTCTTTGTGGCCAAAGGCGCTTTTTCGAAATAATGATCGTCTTGTGTTTCGATAAACCGATGGAATTTAAACAGATTCTCTTCCCAGACGTCTTTCAGGTGGAATTCTACATATTCAAATTCGTGAAAAAATTTCTCAAGATTAAGGTCGTTCTTACCATAATCGTTAAAAAGCATTTGGATACCAACGCATTCACTTTTTACCACGGCAAAATTTCCATGGATACGGATCGATATTTCTTCGCTGTACGATTGAAAGGATATTGGCGTATAGGCAATTAAGCCGGTTTCGGAAATGTGGCTCAGGCTCCAACCCAGATTTTCGATGGCCTGTTTGGCAACAATTAAGTACTTATCTGCCGGGAAATCGGCCAAAGGAATAAATTTTTCAATTTTAGGCGAGTAACCCCAACTGATTGGCATAGCGTTTTTAGATTTTTTTTGCCACTAAGATAATATAAGGTGACAGATTTTTGCTCTCGAAAGGGATAATCCTGGTAACTATCTTTCCGGTCAGCCAAACTGCTTTTTTAAATAAACGTACAACAACTGATTTTTGATCTTCGTTTTCCAGCCAGACACTAAAACGGCCAAAATAACCTGATTTTACTTCTTTAAGGCCTGCCTGCTCGCATATCGATTTCAACAATATCGGGTCCATGCTATCGATATTGTGTTTATCATAGTTCTCTCTATCAAAATTCTTCTGGAACCAGCCGTTAAGCGCCTTAAAATTCGGCAATGTAATAAACAGCGTTCCGCCCGGTTTTACAAAGGCAATATGGCGTTTAATAATATCGGCAGTATCGTTAAAATGTTCTATTAAACCGCAGCTTAATACCAGGTCGTATTGTTTTTCGGGTGTATAATTAAAAAGGTCGGTTTCGATGATATGGATATCTTTTTCCGTTAAATCATTTTTCTCCAAAAGCTCTTTTACTACAGGCGGATGGACAAAATAATCCAGCAGGGTCACATCCAGCTTAAAATATTTTTTCAGGAATACCGCATAATAACCAGGGAAACCTCCAAGTTCGATGGCAGTTTTAACATGATCTTTTTGGATAACATCGGCCAGCTGGCGGTGAAATAAATAATTTGAAGGTAACTGAACCGCAAGTCCTTTTTTACTTTCCCAATAATTTACCCAAAAAGCCCTGTCAGTTAATAAATTTGCCATGTTTTAAATAATTCCAACCTCAAAGAAACGGAAAGTATATTAAAGTTGAAAGGTTTGCATTGCCGGATTGTTAAATTGTTTTATTGCTCAATTGCTTTATTGTTGGATATGCTATAATATAACAATCCAACAATAAAATAATATTTTTGCACCATACCCGAATAACGGATTTAAACAGTTAACCGATTAACCCTTATTTCAAATCTTTCAATATCTCAGCTACTGCCCTTTCCAGCTGAGGATCTTTACCAGCCAAACGGTCTTCAAAAGTGTTTTTCACAAAAATATCTGGTTTTACCCCTTCTTTTTCTATGTTTTTGCCATCCATAGTATAACAACCCCAGGATGGTAAACGGTAAGAAGACCCGTCAACCAGGCCTTTAGCCGAAGTAAAAATAATCCATCTGTATGTTTCTGTACCGATAATTTTTCCCAGTTTTAACTGTTTAAAACCAGCAGCAGTCATTTCGGCATCACTTAACGATTGCTCGTTAATAAGCAGCACAATCGGCTTTGCAGCCGGGCCAAAATTACTTTGCGGAGCCAATTTACCTCCGCGGTATTTCCATTGCAGATAAGGGCGCTGTGAAAGAAATTTCAGCACATCGTCGTGTACGTTTCCACCGGTATTATAACGGAGATCGAGGATTATGGCTTCTTTGTTTTCTTCCTGAGCCACCATATCCAGCAAAAAGGTTTCAAGTTCGCCACTGCCCATATTCTTCATATAAGAATAAGCGATGCGGTTATTGCTCCACTTATCCACATTTTGATGGTTTTTGGCAATCCATTCGTCGTAAAGATTTCCGCGCAAAGCACCAGAACTTTCAGAATGTACATTTACATACACATCTTTTCCATTGCGCTTAAAAGTTAAAGTCATTTCGCGATCAAGCGAAGGTTTGCTGAAATAATAATCGCGGTCTATTTTCTCATCTACCTTAACGCCATTTACTTCCGTTAAAATATCACCTGCCAAAATTTTGGTACCGGTGCGGGCAGCATTACTTTTAGCCGCAATGCGTTCTACTTTCAAAGGATTTTCATTATCGAAAATAATCCCTGTTTCATTGGTAATGTAAGTAAGGTTTTTGCGCTCTTCAGCACCTGCACTGTTAAAGCCCATATGTGAAGAATTCAGTTCGCCCAACATATCATTCAACAAAATTCTTAGGTCGCTTCTGTTGTTTACATAAGGCAGGTATGCGGCATAGCGTGTCCTCATTTTATCCCAGTCTACGCCATGAAATTTTTCGTCGTAAAAATTTTCGTCCAAACCTACCCAGGTTTCGTAAAACATCTGGTTAAATTCGGCATTCAGGTTCCTGGTAAATTTATAACCATGATCTATCCTGTCGAGCTTGTTGCCTTCGAGGCTATATTTATTGATTACACCCCGCGATAAAACAAAGAATTTATCCCCAGCCGAAATAATGGAGTAATCACCCCCATCCGCAACTTTTTCGGTTTTGTTGGCTTCGAAAGGTTCAATTGTAGTGCGGTAAAGTCCCGGCGCACCACCTTCATGGTTAGATGAATAAAACACATAGGTTTTATCGCCCTTGGCATAAGCATCTGTTCCATACTGGCCGCCAAATGAAGGGCCAACCAATTCTATTCTATCAAGGATATCCTGGGTATTAATGGTAATTACATCGGCAGGCTTCGGAGTAGGTTTAACTTCATTTTTCTTTTTGGCCGTATCAGTTTTTGTTTTTTTATCATTTTTATTTTCGGGCACTACAGGCTTAACATCAGCTGGTGCAGGTTTGCTTTCTTTAAACAGATCGTCGAACTTATCAGAACGGTAAGGTTCATCATAATTGTTCAATGCCATACGGTAAATATGCGCATTCTGCATGCCAGTCGGATAAGACGGCTTGGTACGTGCGCTGGTAAAAAAAATATATTTGCCATCTGGCGACCATGCCGGACCAGTTTCGGTAACACCTGTATTGGTTAAGTTAATGGTTTTATTGTTTTTAATGTGGTGCACCATAATATCCTGTTCAAAATTCCGGTACACCGTAAAAAGCACATACTCGTCATTTGGCGAAAAACTTGGCGATGAGCTCTGTATAGCCCAAAATTCATCGGTTACTAAAGTTTTGGCATCAAAAGTTTTAAGATCCATGAGCTTAAGTTCATTTCTACCACTTAAATACACTGCCATGGTTTTGGTTTTGTTCAAAGTAATATCGCGCACATTTGCCTTATCTTTTGTGAGCTGTTTTACCGATCCCTTTCCATCGCCGGTAATGGTAAACCAGTTCTGGTAACCGTTTGCCGTTTGGCTGAACAAAATTGTTTTGTTATCGGCCAGCCATTTACACTCTAAAGCACGCTCGCCGCTATTGGTAATTTTACGGATAAACTTTCCATCAGCATCACTCACAAATACTTCACCACGCGAAATAAAAGCCATCTTTTTACCATCTGTAGAAACATCAAATGCCGAAATATTGCCACGAACATCATATTCCTGTTCTTTGCTCAACACCTGGTTGCGTGTGGTGCTAATATTGATCTTTTCTGTTTTTTTAGAAGCTACGTCGTAAGTATATAACTGATAATCTTTTTCGAATACAACTGTTGTTCCATTGGCTGAAACAAAAGGGCGTTTAATGGAAGTATCGAAATTGGTTAAACCTGTTTTTTTTCCGTTAATAAAGGTATAAAGGTTGTATTCATCATTGCCCTCGTCTGATACGAAGAATATATTCCCTTTTTGGTCAACACTGGTCCAGAAATCTTTTCCGATATAATCGGTATATCGTTTATAACTTTTCGTTTTTGGATTGTACGATTGGATATCGGGATTATATGCGCCTTTATAATGCTTGCGGTTTGTAAAACGGTAACTCTCCCAGGTATCGTTAAAAAACAGTTCTCCTGTTGGCGACTCGGCAATATGATGGGTGGTATTAAAATAATTATCGAACAGACGAACAGCTGTACCTCCGTTTACTCCTACTTTATAACTCGAAAACGAATTATATCGGCCAGAGGTAAAATAGATCGTTCTCGAATCCCAGCTCCAGTTATCTACTTCATCAGAGGCATCATTAAATGTTAACTGCTTAATATCGCCCCCCGCCAAAGGCATTACATAAATATCGTAATTTCCGAATTGATTGGACGAAAAGGCTATCCATTTGCCATCTGGAGACACTTTAGGATTAATTTCTTCGCCCTGCATGGCGGTGAGCCTCGAAGCTACTCCTCCCTTAACGGGAACTTTCCAGATATCGCCATCATAACTGAATACTATAGACTGGGCATCCGGCGTTAAAGCAGGATATGCGGCAAAATAGGTTTGGCCTTGAACAAAAGAACAGAGAGGCACAAAAAAAGCTAATGCGATTAGCCGTTTTAACAGGAATTTGATCATAATTTATTTTGTTTGGCTTTGGATGCCTCAAAATACGCAACAGATTTTATATTCGTAAACAATAAAATGTATTTTTGATTGATTTGAAAGTAGTACACCTAAATACCTACGATGGAAACGGCGGAGCAGGGCGTGCCTGTTTGCGTTTAAGTGATGCCCTAAAGGCCAGTGGAATCGATTCGAAAGTATTGGTTTACTATAAATTTGGCCAGAACCCAAAAATAGATACCTTTAGCAGGTCGCCAATCCAAAAAGCTAGGGCAGTTTATAATATCCTGGCCGAAAGATATTTCGCCAAATGGTTAAGTAAATCGGTAAAAACACCATTTAGCCTGCAATGGTTTGGCCGTTCGGTAATTCACCATCCCGATATTAAAAATGCCGATATTATCCATATACATTGGATTAACCATGGCTTTCTTAATCCTAAATTTTTAGCGCAGCTTGATGAACTGGAAAAACCGATTGTTTGGACTTTTCATGACAGTAATGCTTTTACCGGCGGCTGTCATGTACGTTACGGATGCGAAAACTTTCACCATCAATGCGGTAACTGCCCGATTTTAAAAATCAGCGGTAAAAACGATATCTCGCACAAAACCTGGCTGCGCAAACAAAAAGCTTACACTGAATTGAATTTCCATATCGTAGCCCCAAGTAAATGGATGGCCGCATCAGTAAAATTCAGCAGTTTGCTGGGCACGAGGAAAGCCACGGTTATCCCGAATACCATCGAGACAAAAATTTTCAAACCTTACGTTAAATCGGAAGCTAAAAAAATCCTGAAGATCAATCCGGATAAGTTTGTACTGATGAGTGGTTTTATGCCCTCCAAAAACGATAAACACAAAGGAACCTCTTATCTGATCGAAGCGCTGGAGATCCTCTCCCGCCGTACCGGCATACAGAAAGAAAACATTGAACTGGTTATTTTCGGGAATAAGGAGAATGCCGAAATGCCCGAAATGCCCGAATTCCCCTTTAAAACCACTTTTCTGGGTACCATTAATAAAGACGACCATTTGGCAAAATGTTATTCTGCCGCCGATGCTTTTATTACCCCTTCTCTTGAAGATAATCTGCCAAATACCGTTATGGAAAGTTTAGCATGCGCCACGCCGGTGATTGCCTTTACCACAGGCGGTATTCCGGATATGGTAAAGCACATGCAGAACGGTTACCTGGCAGAATACCAGAATGCAGAAGATCTGGCAAACGGTATAGAGTGGCTCTATCACCGCCCAAATAAAGAGGAAATCCAAAAAGCAGCTAGGTTAAGCATTTTAACCGATTTTTCGGAAGAGGTTGTTGCTGCAGAACACATCCATCTGTATGAAACATTGATTGATTTACAGCCGAAATAAAAAGTAAAACACGGGCATACAAATAAATTTAGTCCAACAGTGTTGGACCAAATAGGAAGTTAAACCTGTAATCAGCCTGATGCGGTATCGAAACGTCTTACAAATTTATGCAGGTCCTTCAACGGGCTCAGGATGACAATCTATAAATGCGATAACTCCGCGTACTCAAGCAAGGTGCCTGCATCTAGCTATCATTTAAATTAGCTTTATGGCATAATTGCTCCCTAACAATACAAATGTTTACCAAATTTCATTTTCCCGCTCATCAGGCAAAATTTGAGTAATCTTTATTAAATTTACTCCGATCCAAAAATCCAACCTTTGCCAAAGCTAACCATCATCACCATTGTGTATAATAACGTTCGCGATATCGAACGTACCATTCAATCTATTCTTAAACAGACCTATAAAAACATCGAATACATTGTAATAGACGGCGCATCAACCGATGGCACTTTGCAGGTTGTTGAGCGCTATAAAGATCGCATTTCAACAATTGTTTCTGAACCTGATAAAGGCATTTATGACGCCATGAATAAAGGTTTGGCACTGGCAACCGGCGATTATGTCTTATTTATGAACTCAGGTGATGAAATTTATGATGAAAATACGGTAGAAGATGTTTTTGCCACAGCTCCCGGTGCCGATATTTATTATGGCGAAACCGAAATGTACAATGATAACTGGGAAAACCTGGGACGGAGAAGGCACGAAGCGCCAGAAGAATTCGACTGGACGAGTTTTAAATATGGCATGAACATCAGTCACCAGGCCATTTATATCCGCCGTAGCATTGTTACGCCTTACGATTTAACTTATAAATACAGTTCCGATATCGACTGGATTATAAAAGCAGCAAAAAAGGCATCTAATATTGTAAATGTACACCGTTACGTAGCCAAATACCTGGTTGGTGGCATGAGCAAGAAAAAACACCGCGAAAGCTTAAAAGAGCGCTTTAAAATCTTTACCAAATATTATGGCTTGTTACCCAACATCTTTAACCATATCATTATCGCGGGCAATTTAGCCTTATATTTTGTGAAACACCGCAGAACAAACGACTAGCTTATGAATGAGGAAATTAACGAACTACTCTCTATTTATAAGCAGGAAAAAGAACTGATAGAATCTTTAATCAAAGAAGACCAAATTGATCATGATTATAAAGCTGTTTATCTTAAATCTAAAATCCTGAATAGGATCAAACAACAGATCAGAACAATCGAACTGTTTATTGATCCACATTTACAGGAAAAGGAACAGCTGAAAAGAAGATCCGATTTTTTTGCCGAAATAGACAGGAGTGGGTTAGCTAAAGATTATTATGCATTTCAGCTCAAAAAGATTAATCATGAACTTGAGCAATTAAACAACTTCACACCAGGTTATTTTAACGATGGGCAGGAATTTGACGATGCTGTATTTAACCTTGTTGAAAATAAAATCAGTGCTTTTATTTTTAACCTGCGTAAAGAAGAAAACCTTTATCTGAAATTTTCGATCAAAAAGAATAAAATCATTATCCGCTTAACCCCATTTGCGGATATCTTGGGTAGCAATTATTTTATTAAATCTACAATAAACGTGCTTAAGCAAATCGGATTTAAAAAAAACAAATCGCGTACCTGCTTTCAGATGAAATACCCATTGGAGAGCTTTAAAGATGCCATTCCAGTTAAAACAATTGCGAGTAGGGTAATTTATGAGGCCTTCTATAACTACCGGATAAATCAATCAACAACCTTGAAGATTATTCCCTAATCTCAGATTTCTGAAACAATAATTTTTCTTAAATGTCTTTAATATATCACCTATTACTAAAACATTAAAGATTATGGGACAATTAAGTAACCGCACCATTGCTGTACTTTCAGAAAGCGGATTTGAAGAAGTTGAATTAACCGAACCAGTAAAAAGGTTAAAGGAAGAAGGAGCTACGGTTCACATTATCTCCTCAAAAAGCGGACAAATAAAAGCCTGGGATCATGATCATTGGTCGATAGAGGTTGATGTAGATAAAACCATTTCGGAGGCAAATGCCGATGACTATAACGGATTGCTTTTACCGGGTGGTGTAATCAATCCCGATCAGTTGCGCATTAACGAAGATGCGCTGGCTTTTGTAAAATCATTTTTTACTGATGGAAAACCTGTAGCAGCAATTTGCCACGGTCCGCAAACGTTGATTAATGCCAATGTGGTTGAGGGCAGAAAGTTGACCTCTGTAAAAAATATTTCTCAGGATTTGATAAATGCCGGGGCAATATGGTCAGACGAGGAAGTAGTTGTTGATCAAGGTTTGGTTACCAGCCGTACACCAGATGATATACCTGCTTTTAACGATAAAATTGTAGAGGAATTTGCCGAAGGTGTTCATGAAGGGCAGCACGCCTAAAACTTTGGACGCTCTTTCTAGATTCACTCAAAAAAGGCTGGTAAATTGCCAGCCTTTTTTATTTTAGTCTTTTTTGTGCCGTCAGATGTTACCATCTGACGGATAAATTTATTTTGATTATTTTTAGTGTCGGATGGTAACATCCGACACCACTGATAAGTTAATTACAACTTAACCTGCCTGATAATATTTTTGATATTCAATTCAATAATATCGGTCATGGTTCTGCACCGCAGGTAATTTGTATCTTTAAAATAATCACTCATACCCTGTTTGAGTAAAGCGATATTTTCAGGTGTGGTGAGTTCTTCTTTGTTCGAAACGTCGCGCAGATCGGTCAACCGGTGTCGCTCACTTCTCACCCGGTGCACAATCGATGATCGTTCTTCCTGTTGGTACTGCAGTACGGTTTTCTCTGTCAATTGCTCCATACTCAGTTTTACGTAAGGTAAGTTTTCCTTAAAAAACTGTGGAAGGTAAACCTTTAAATTCCCTTCGTAAAACTGCTGATCAAAATCTATTGCCCTAATGCGGAACTGGATATCATCAAAATCAGGTGTAATCTGTACCACAAAATTATAGGCTCGCATGTCGCCCAAAAGCATAATCAAACAGCGCTCATTAAACTTTACAAACTCTTTGGCAATCCGGGTAGGATTAAATTCTGGTGAATACAACTGTCCTTTGGTAAAAACATCTCCCGGGATACCGGCAATATGTTCCTCCACCAAAGTATCGCCATCAACCAGGTAGTTTACCTGATTGGGCGAAAGGATCTCTTCCATTTCCAGGCCATATATACGCGAAGCATCGGCCTTTTTGATATAAAAATAATCGTAAACATCATTTAAGCGATTTACAATCCTGATGCGAAAAGGATGTGTATTGCCAAAAGTGCAGTATTCAATTTTATCGATGTATTTATGTTCTACAATACGTAGGTTACCGGATGCTTTTAAATTAGCATAAATTTCCTTTAAACCTTCATGTAAGGGCTCGATTAAATCCTGTGCATAAATAGGTCCTTCCCAAAGCGAATCTTTACCAAATTTATCCATTAACGGGAAAGCTTCATTAAACTGCATCAGATCGTTGTAGCCGATCGGTAATTTCGCTTCACGCTGGTAGGTACGCAGGTATTTCTGCAGGGCAGGCATAACCGGAAAAATCGGCTTCTTTTTTGAAATTTTTACATCGTTATTTTCCATGCAAGGGCAATGTACTATTTTATGGAAATATGTCTAAATCTTTTACCACAAACATACAGTTTTAAGCACTGGCTTATAAAATGATATACTCTTTTTAGAGTTTAGGGTTTAGGGTTTAGGGGAAACAATCTGTGCCTACAAAGTTTGAACATAGTTTTTTTTAGAAAAACAAAACCTGACATCTATAGTAATGTTAGTCCCACCACATGCTCATACGCCTGCTGGCATTACACGTTGACCGGTATCCGCTACGTCAGGTTTAGACTGTTGAATACACTGCACAGCTGTAAGTTAACTAAACCCGATAGCAGCGAACACGAGGCAATAGTTCATTGCCGAAGTAAAGCGGATAACGGGGCTTTCGGAACCGATTGATACTAAACCCTGATTTTCAAAATCTCAAAAAAGGAATCCAGGACATCAGATCTGAGACTTGAAACGCTGTTTCACCCGGTGTTCTCCCGTAGTTATTAACCTTTCGGATAACTAAATGGCAAAGCACTTAAATACCTGCTGATTTTCCGGTATGGATAATTACCCGCACCATGATCGGCCAACTGAACAATAATGGTATTTGTTTTAGGATCGACATACAACCTTTGCCCCAGCATCCCTTCAGCTGCATAATCGCCTTTATCGCCTTCCTGCGGAATCCACCAAAGGTAATGATGGGCCGATTTCTGCCATCCCTTTGCCGATGCGGGTGTTTCGTTACCAATATTGATCGATTGATTTACCCAGTTTTCAGGTACAACCTGTTTACCATTGTACCTGCCTTTATTTAAATACAGGCGGCCTATTTTAGCTAAATCTATTGCCGTTACCTGAAAACGACTGGCAGTATTTGTTAATCCATTTACCTGATCCAGCCCCCAGGTAGAATTATATTCGGCCCCGATCTGTTTCCATACATGGCTTTCGAAATACCTGGCTACCGATTTGCCGCTTGCCTTTTTTAGAACCCAGCCCAATAAAATCGGATCGATGCTTTTATACACCCAAACCGTACCTGGTTTATTAACTAATTTTACTTTCATCAATTGGGCCTGCATATCATCAGTATAATAATATTTGGCTTCGTCAGAAAAAAATGCCTTCACAATCCCGCCCAATGCATCCTGAAACTCCAGTCCCGATTTCATATCCAACAGGTTCTTTAAAGTAATCTGTTCGAAAGCCGGATTCGATTTTAGTTCAGGGATATACCTTGTTACCTTATCATTCAGGCTTTTAATACTACCATCGGCCAATGCCTGGCCAATCATAATAGAAATCATGCTCTTTGCTCCCGAAAATATGGTACTTAAAGTGCTATGGCTATAACCTTTATCATATCTTTCGTACAGCACACTATCATTCCTGATCACAATAAAAGCATTGATCTGCCCGTTTTTCAAGTAAGTCTTTAATGGAATCAACCGGTTATTTCCATCCCGTACCTGCAAGGTATCCAAATCATTGCGTGGTTTTGCTGCCCTGATAAAATGAAAGGCCGAATCGCTTTTATGCGAAATTTCCTGGGGAAAAATTTTATAGGTTTCGGCATTTGGTGTCCTGTATTTTAAAACCTTTAAGAGGTACGGTTTCCAGAGAAATAAGGCAAACAACGATAAAAAGAATGCATAGATCAGCAGCAGTAATATTTTTTTGAACGTTTTCATTTACAGGCAGTATATCTACAAATATAAATATTATGCCCGTTTTAACATTTCATTTTCAATAAAACCAGTGCCCGTTTTTGGCTTGTATTTCCATCTTTTATGGCTCCACAACCAATATTCCGGTTTGTCTTTAATCATCTTTTCTAAAAAACGGGTGTGCAATTCGGTAATTTCAAATTCAGCGGTTTCAGATGGGTTTAAACATAACGGAACACAATCTACGCTGTAAAAACCCCGCTTAAGCACATCTATCTTAAAATAAAATATGGGTTGACCCGTACGTTTAGCAATTTTTTCTATCCCCAGTTGTACCGAACTGGGTTGGTGCAAAAAAGTAGTCCAGTAATGGGATTCATCTTTAGAAGGCGCCTGATCATTTCCAAAGCTAAA
This sequence comes from Sphingobacteriaceae bacterium, assembly GCA_017745075.1. Classification (GTDB taxonomy): domain Bacteria; phylum Bacteroidota; class Bacteroidia; order Sphingobacteriales; family Sphingobacteriaceae; genus Pedobacter. The sequence goes on from JAGIAD010000029.1 coordinate 153,802, forward strand.
AATGCTTGGCTTGCCTTTGCTGGCCTGTAAAGCACGCATGGTCTGCCGCATGGCAATGAGCTTATTGCCAAACCTGCTCCTTACTTTTTTAAACCAGTTATCGAATGTTGGGTTTGATAAGGGTTTATAAATAGGATAATGATCGGCAGTAAAATTAAGTCCGATGCCCAGTGTGCCCCATTCCCAGTTACCGTAGTGGGCCGAACACACGAGTATACTTTCACCACGGTTTAAATAAGCCTGAACCTGTTCTTTATTTTTAAAAACAAAACGCTTTTCTATTTCTTTTTTTGAGATGCTGCTCATCTTAAGGATTTCGAATATCAGTGATGCCAGGTAGTGGTAATAACGTTTTTCGATGGCCACGATTTCTTCCAACGTTTTATCGGGAAGCGCATTCAGTAAATTTTCCCTCACCACTTTACGCCGGTAGCCAAAAACAAAATAAAGCAGTAGATAAGCTCCATCGGCCAAAATGTATAAAACAGATAGCGGAAACAGAGATAATGCGCTTAAAAAAAATATTCCCAGATAGGAAATCCCCTTTTTTATCATGTATAAGTAGTTGAAATGCTAAATTAAAAAGCAATTCAACAAATTATGCCACAAAAATGTTAGGTTTTAATTTCGGGCGAATGGATTATACCACTGCATCTATGATGTTCTGATCTTTAGATAGTGTTTCAACACGTTTTGCCGGGCGTTTGTATTTCCACCTGCGGTGACTCCACAACCAATAAGCAGGTGCCTCTTTGATCATATCTTCCAGGAAACGGGTATGCAGTTCGGTAATTTCAAACTCGGTGGTCTCTGCCGGGTTTAAACAGATCGGAACACAATCTACCTCGTAATATCCCCTTTTTACAGTATTAATTTTAAGGTAAAAAACCGGACGATTTGTTTTTTTCGCAATCTTTTCTACGCCCAGTTGAATCGAAGATTCCTGGTTTAAGAACGTCGTCCAATAGGTCGAATCTTCTTTTGACGGCGCCTGGTCACTTCCGAAAGTAAACAGGGTAGCTTCATTTTTACTCGCCTGTATGGCCCTTAAAGTCTGGCGCATAGATACCATGTGGTTGCCAAACCTGCTCCTCATATTCAGAAACCAATTGTCAAAAGCATCGCTGCTCAACGGTTTGTAAATCGGGTAATGTTTGCCTGAAAATGTTAAACCGATAGCCATACAAACCCATTCATAGTTACCAAAGTGCGCTGAACACAAAATTACACTTTCGTTATTTTGCAGGTAGGCTTCAACAAGATCTGCATTCTTAAATACAACCCTTTTATTGAGTTCTTTTTTAGAGATACTCTTCATTTTGATCACTTCAATAAAAAGCGAAGCCAGAAACTTATAGAATTTTTTTTCGATCGACTTTAATTCAGTAGCACTTTTTTCGGGAAAGGCGTTAAACAGGTTTTCTTTAACTACTTTTCTGCGGTAGCCGAAAACATAAAAGATCAGCACATAAAAAGCATCTGCCAATCGGTATAAAATGAATAGCGGTAAAAGAGAGAGTAAATTCAAAAAAATTATACCCGCCGTGGATAACCCTTTATTAATCACTAAATTGTATTGTTTGGTATAATGTGCAAAGGTACTGTTGAATCAAATAGCAATTGCCACAAAATTGTTTTTTTATTAAACACTTATTGCTTAAACGCAAAAAAGCCCCGATTTATATCGGGGCTTTGGTATATATTTTTAAGTCCACTTTAGGGGATTTAGGGACTAAGCGAATTGCTTTCCTTTAACTTTACGTTCCTGCTCTGTTAAGAAAATTTTACGTAAACGCATGCTTACCGGCGTAACTTCAATGTACTCATCAGCCTGGATATACTCCATTGCCTCTTCTAAAGAAAATTTAATGGCCGGCGCAATACGTACGTTATCGTCGCTTCCTGATGCACGCATGTTGGTTAAAGCTTTACCTTTTACGATATTAATTACTAAATCGTTATCGCGGATATGCTCTCCCAAAATTTGTCCTTCGTAAATATCAACTCCCGGGTCTACGAAGAAACGGCCTCTATCCTGTAATTTATCGATCGAATATGCGGTAGTGGTACCTTTTTCCATCGAAATCAATACACCATTTAAACGGCCAGGTATAGCACCTTTCCAAGGTTCGTATGCTTTGAAACGGTGTGCCATAATTGCCTCACCTGCTGTGGCAGTTAAAACGTTGTTACGCAAACCGATAATACCACGCGAAGGAATCTCGAACTCTAAGTGCTGTAAATCGCCTTTTGGTTCCATAATCAACAACTCGCCTTTACGCTGCGTTACCAATTCGATTACTTTACCTGAAACTTCTGCCGGTACATCTACGATTAAAGTTTCAACCGGCTCGTGTTTTTTACCGTCGATTTCTTTAACAATAACCTGTGGCTGACCAACCTGTAATTCATAACCTTCACGGCGCATGGTTTCAATTAATACAGATAAGTGAAGAATACCACGGCCATATACCAACCATGAATCGGCACCCTGAGTTTCAACAACTTTCAACGCCAGGTTTTTCTCCATCTCCTTAATCAAACGATCTTTGATACGCTGAGAGGTTACCAGTTTACCTTCTTTACCAAAGAAAGGAGAGTTATTGATGGTGAACAACATGTTCATTGTTGGCTCATCAATACTGATTACCGGTAATTGTTCCGGTGCTTCAAAATCAGCAATAGTATCACCAATTTCAAAACCATCTATACCTACCACTGCACAAATATCGCCAGAGTTTACTTCTGTAGCCTTTACTTTACCTAAACCTTCGAAAGTATAAAGTTCTTTTACCCTCGATTTAACAATTTTACCATCGCGTTTAATTAAAGTAACCGGTTGGTTCTCTTTAATGGTACCGCGGTGAACACGGCCAATTGCAATACGACCTACGAAAGAAGAATAATCCAACGAGGTAATCTGCATCTGTAAGGTACCTTCGTTAATTGGTGCAGGAGGGATATTTGCCACAACAGCATCCAATAACGGGAAGATATCAGTTGTAGGTACTTTCCAGTCTGTACTCATCCACCCTTGTTTAGATGAACCGTAAATAACAGGGAAATCCAATTGTTCTTCTGTAGCCTCAAGGTTGAAGAACAATTCGAAAATCTGCTCGTAAACCTCCTCAGGACGGCAGTTTTCTTTGTCTACTTTGTTTACCACCACAATCGGTTTTAAACCTAGTGCCAAAGCTTTTTGCGTTACAAAACGCGTTTGAGGCATTGCTCCTTCAAAAGCATCACAAAGCAAAAGTACACCATCGGCCATTTTTAAAACACGCTCAACCTCACCACCAAAATCCGCGTGACCAGGAGTATCGATGATATTGATTTTTACATCTTTATATCTCACCGAAACGTTTTTAGATACGATTGTGATACCACGCTCGCGCTCTAAATCGTTGTTATCCAATATCAATTCTCCTGTTTGTTCGTTGTCACGAAAAATAGAACAAGAGTGTAAAATCTTATCAACCAGCGTAGTTTTGCCGTGGTCAACGTGTGCTATAATAGCTATATTTCTAATCTTTTGCATAAAATGCGCCTCAAATTTGCCGCAAAGATAGTGTTTTGAAATGGATTTTCTACTATATGTCCTACTATTTAATGCTATGATAATGTTGCAATTATCTCTTTTTCAAACAATAAACGCAAACTGTAGCTTTCTTCGCTTAGGAAAGATTCCTAAAAAAATAGAATTCGTAACTTGCCAGCCATTACCCTTAAACATAAAGGCTACGATGAAAATAGAAACACACACGATAAACAATATCAACATTGCCGAAATTATTTCGGAAGAAATGATCATCAACAATGCTGAAGACGGGCTTGACCTTTTGGGTAATCTATATTACCAGGGCTTTGATAAAATCATTATCGACAAGAAAAATATAACACCAGATTTCTTCGATCTGAAAAACGGGATAGCGGGAGAAATTCTTCAAAAATTTTCGAACTACCGAGTAAGCCTGGCTATTGTAGGCGATTTTAGCACATACCAGAGCAAGAGCGTTAAAGATTTTATTTACGAAAGCAATAAAGGCAAACATATTAATTTCCTTGCATCAACAGCCGGAGCATTGCAGCGTTTTGCCGGTTAAGCCATGTGCCTATAAACTTTGTCACATTGAGCTTAGCCTGTACTGAGCCTGACGAAGTATCGAAATTAGGTGGTATTGATAAGTCCTTCGACAAACTCCAATTGACAGATACCTAAGAACTGTCGTCATTGCGAGAAGGAACGACGAAGCAATCTTTCATGCCAGTAATTCTTATTATAAAGATTGCTTTGTTGGCTGAAAAAGCCTCCTCGCAATGACGATTTTTCGAATAGACCAATAACATTAGGCTCTCCTGTCAATCATATTGATTTTTATACAATAAATTATCCCTCTGGATGACAATTTGATATAAAATTGCTTTAAATACCTGAATTTAACCAATCCTGGTAAGAAATTACCCCTAAATCAGGTTTAGCTTCGCCATCCAAAATAGCAATAAATTCCAACGCATGTCCATCAGGATCGTTAAAGTAAATGGCTAAAGCAGGCATCCAGGCGAAAACCATAGGTTCGCGATCGCCGCTTTTGAGAAAGTTATAAGGCTTGAGGCCATGAGCATCAAGAAACCGGATCGATTTATGCAGTACATCATCCACATCGCACCGGAAAGCAAAATGCCTGATGTCGATTTCACTCTTTGGTTTTTCCCAAATGCCCAGCATGGCTTCCTGCGGCTTACCTATCCAGAAAAATGCAATTCTGCGTTCTTCGTCATAATGGCATTGTGTTAACCCTAAAACATTGCTGTAAAAATCTATTGATCTTTCTAAATCCGCCACATAAATATGTGTTTCAAATAGTCCTTTTATCATATTGTAAAATTAGCGATAAGTTACAGCCTCAAAAAATCATGTTTTTCGATACAGGTATCGATAAAATTGATTTAAGCCTTTGGGTTACCAAAGCGTTGGTGTTGTATTAAAGGTAATAACCAGGGCAGTATGAATAAACGGTTTTTAAAATACACAGGCAGGTTTTGTGCCGTTTTTATCCTTTTGATCGGAATTTATTTCCTCACAGCATTTTGCGCCTCTCGCATAACTGTAAACCCCAACCCTGTAAATTCAAAAGAAATTGCCATTTACATCATGACAAATGGCGTACACACCGATATTGTAGTACCTGCGGTTACGGCACAAGTAGACTGGACGAAAGAAATCAGTTACCAAAACACTTTAGCGGCCGATAGCTCTTACCGGTACCTGGCTATGGGTTGGGGCGACAAAAAATTCTACCTCGAAACACCCGAATTTTCTGACCTGAAACTCAGCAACGGTTTAAGGGCAATTTCTGGCTTAAGCACATCGGCCATGCACACTACCTATTACAAAAATATACAGGAAGATGCGCGCTGTAAAAAAATCATGATCAGTACGGTACAATACGGGCAGCTGATCCGTTACATTTTAAATAGTTTTAAAAAAGATAAGGCCGGGCATCTAATCCATGTTGAATCGAACATCCATTATGATATAGGTGATGCTTTTTATGAAGCCAGAGGCAGTTACAGTATTTTTAAAACCTGCAACACCTGGGCGAATGCAGCACTAAAAGCCTGTGGGCAAAAATGTTGCCTGTGGACAATTTTTGACACTGGCATTTTTATTAAATACAGATAGTTTAAAGCGCAGGAAGGTTTAAAACGTTTGCACAATTGCCTTACACATTGTTGTAAAAATTCATTAATTTTAAACATCCCGGCAATTAAACCTAGTAAAAATGGCAGGAGTTAAACCTATACACCCTGATTTTGGCTATTTATTAAATTTCAAGGAGAAAGAGCTCATCAACCTCTTTTGTGATTTACGCACATTTATACTGGAACTCCATCCTGAAGCTAACGAGTTGCTTTACCATACCCACGCGCTTACAACGGTATTCTCCATTTCAGATAAACTGAGCGATTCATTTTGCATGATCCCAATTTACAGCAATCATTTAAACCTTGGTTTCAACAAAGGCACTTTATTAAAAGATCAGCAGCAACTGCTGGCCGGAACAGGAAACCTCATCAGGCATATTCCGGTTAAACACCCTAGCGACTATAGAAACGAAGCTGTAAAGCAACTGATTAAAGATGCAATAGCCCTGGCTATAAAAGACATGGAAAAACCCACAAAAATTATAGGCCAGCGGATTTCAAAAATTAAGAAAAAATAGCCGGAGAAACGGCTTTTTAAACCTAATAGCCAAATGCCCAGCTTAAAAAAGCCGGCATCACACTTTCCCAGGTGGGTACATCATGCCTGCCCCCAACTTTTTCATAATAAAAAATATTACCGGGCCTTTTATAACCTTTATTCAGAAGGATTTTTACAATATCAATCGTATCATCAATCGAATCGATGATCATGTTTTTATTCCGGTCGGCCTTTTCATCCTCCGTTCCGGTCATTAACCAGAATTTCATATCAGGTTTGGTGGTGGAATTTTCAATCTTCGTGTGCATAATGCGGTCGGCATCGGTATAGCCATCATTCAAATCCTTTTTCCTCCACCAAAATGCACCAGAGAAAACACCAACAACATCAAAGGCCGAAGGATTGTTCCAGGCAATATCAAAAGCAGATAAACCGCCCAAGGAGAAGCCGGCAAAACCTACTTTACCCGAAATCGGCATCGCAATTTTCTTTTTCACAAAAGGCAGTAGTTCTTTGATTATGAAATCGTTGTAAGCCTGTGCTTTGGCGCCGCGACCTTTAAAATCGGGCACGCCGGCAACGCCATATTCCATTAAACGATCTTCAGATGCTTTAATGGCCACAACAACCAGCCTGTGATTTCTTTTATCATGATGCGCATCTTCCAAAATCCGGCTAAAATCCATTTTGGCCACATCCTGGCCATCGTTCAACAGTAAAAGTTCTATTTTTTCGTTTCCTAAAATACCTTCGGGCGTATAAATATCTATTTCTACCTCGTGCTTTAAATAAGCAGAGGGTATTTTAAAGTTGCTGGTACTAACTTTTACCGGTAAAATTGTGGTATACATCATAATCAAAATCCCCTATCACATGGCTATCGCCTCAGAATGAGGGTGCAAAGGTACAAATCTCCGTAAACTATTAATTATCATAGGCTAATTTTTACAATAACCCCTCTAATTTGCTTCATTTTGCTGCCTTAGCTATTCTTTTTGTAGATTTTAATTTATACCTTAAATCATTCAATTTTTATTATGGTTAAAGAAGAACATAAGAAATGGTACAGCCCTAATTTAAGTGGCGAAATCGACATGCTCATCTTTGGTCACAGTGGTATTCCTATCCTGCTGTTCCCCACAAGCATGGGGCGATATTTTGAAAATAAGGATTTCAGGCTGATCGATTCTGTAGAAGGATTCATCAATGAGGGAAAAATCAAGATCTATTGCCCTGATGGTGTTGACAAATTGAGCTGGTATAACAAAAGTATCCATCCTGCCGACCGGGTGAAGAACCACATCTGGTACGATAAGTATTTACTGGAAGAAGTTGCGCCATTGGCACGGCACGAAACCGGGCATGGCAAAATTATTACCGCAGGATGTAGTTTCGGAGGCTACCATGCAGCAAATTTTGCCTTCAGGCACCCCTGGCTGGTGAGTCACATGTTCAGCATGAGCGGTGCTTTTGATATTTCAGGGCAACTGGATGGCTTCTACAATGACGATGTTTATTTCAACAACCCTGTCGATTATCTTTTAAACAACAGTAACCCCGAACTGCATTATATGAAAATTGTACTGGGTACAACCGACCGCGACATGTGCAGACCCGATAACGAAAGGTTATCTGAGATATTAAACAAAAAAGGAATCGATCACTGGTTAGATATCAGGCAAAATGCCGACCACGACTGGCCGATCTGGAGAGAAATGTTCCCGAATTATATTGCGCAACTTTAGTTTTAATCCCGAGCCGATTTAAGCTACAATCGTCAAACAATTAACCGATTAACCAGTTAAACAATTAAACTTAATTATACCGATGAAGAAAATAGGGATTTTATTTGGGCAGGAACGTTCTTTTCCTGAAGCCGTAATTGAAAGGATCAATCAAAAAGCAGAAAAAGGGATCACTGCCGAAGCGGTTAAAATCGACAAAATATTTCAGAATGTACCCTTAGGTTATTCGGTAATTATCGACCGGATTTCGCAGGATGTACCATTCTACCGTGCATCTTTAAAAAATGCAGCCATTACCGGAACTGCAGTGATCAACAACCCTTTCTGGTGGAGTGCCGATGAGAAATTTTTCAATAACGCACTGGCCGAACAGATAGGCGTTCCGGTACCTAAAACGGCATTAATTCCTTCGAGGGAACACCCAGCCGGAACCACATCAGAATCATTTTCAAACCTCGAAATGCCATTAAACTGGGATGCCATTTTTGAGTATGTGGGTTTTCCGGCCTATATGAAACCCTATGATGGTGGCGGCTGGAGAGATGTTTATAAACTGCACGACAAAGAAGATTTTTTCGATAAACATAGCGGCACACAGCAGCTGGTAATGCTTTTACAGGAAGAAATCATTTTCGAAGAATATTTCAGGTGTTATTGTATCGGAGGCAAACATGTGCGCATTATGCAGTACGATCCTCGGAATCCGCATCATTTGCGTTATGCAACCGAGGCAAAATCGCCCGACCCTAAATTGCTTAAAAAAGTAGAAGAATACACTTTAAAATTGTGCAGGTATTTAGGTTACGATTTTAATACAGTAGAATTTGCCGTGCGTAATGGTGTGCCTATTGCAATTGATTTCTGTAATCCGGCACCCGATGCAGATATAAAAAGTGTTGGCCAGGAAAATTTTGACTGGGTAGTAGAAACTACAGCCAATTACGCTATCGAAAGGGCAAAAGCACAAAAAGATGGCCAGGATAACCTAACATGGGGCGAGTACATTAAAGCCTCTGTTGGTAATAAACCTTTAATTGCCAAAGCACCCTCCAAAGTAGCTAAAACTACAACAGTTAAAAAAGCCACCGCGGCAGAAAAAGCACCGTCAAAACCTAAAAAAACAGCACCAAAAAAATAACCGGGATTTAAATTCTAATCAACATTAATATGAATGAGTTTACGCTGGGTATAGAAGAAGAGTATATGGTAATTGATCCCGTTACCAGAGAGCTTACATCGCACGACCAGAAAATTGTAGAGGCCGCACAAAAAATACACAAAGACCAGGTTAAGGCAGAAATGCACCAGGCGGTAGTAGAAGTTGGTACCGGAATCTGTAAAAATACCACCGAAGCACGGAAAGAGATTTCACAGTTGCGTTATACCGTATCGCAACTGGCCGGGGAGCAAGGTTTAAGAATCGGCGCTGCGGGTACACATCCATTTTCGCACTGGGAAAAACAACTCATTACCGAACATCCCCGTTATAATGAAATTGTTAACGAACTGCAGGAAGCCGCCCGTTCCAATCTCATTTTTGGCCTGCATGTGCATGTTGGTTTTCAATCGAGAGAACTGGCCATCCACATTGCCAATCAGGTGAGGTATTTTTTACCGCACGTTTTTGCCTTATCAACCAATTCGCCTTTTTGGGAAGGCAGGAATACAGGTTACAGATCATTCAGAACTAAAATTTTTGATAAATTCCCACGTACCGGTATTCCCGATATTTTTAACAGCATAGAAGATTACGATAATTATGTAAAACTGCTGATTAAAACCAATTGCATGGACAACGCAAAGAAAATCTGGTGGGACATCCGTGTCCATCCATTTTTCGACACTGTTGAGTTCCGCATTTGCGATTGCCCGATGTTGATTGAGGAAACCATGGCCTTTACGGCATTATTTCAGGCCCTATGTGCTAAATTATATAAACTGCGCCTGCAGAATATGGAATTTATCAGTTATTCGAGGGCGTTGATTAATGAAAATAAATGGCGGGCCGCCCGCTATGGCATTGATGGTAATCTGATCGATTTCGGCAAGGAAATGGAAGTTAACTGCCGCAACCTGATTTTAGAACTGCTGGATTTTGTGGATGATGTAGTTGATGATTTAGGCTGCCGCGACGACATTAATTATGTACATAAAATACTGGAACATGGTACTGGCGCCGACAGACAGTTGGCTGTTTACCAGCAAACTGGTAACTTTGAAGCGGTGGTAGACTACATTACCACTCAAACACTTATAGGCGCAAAGTAATTTTACAATGGATAAAAGGAGCTTAAAGGTAGCTGTTATTGACATGAATAACGGCGCACCTAATCAGGGTATGCGGGGAATTCAGGAAATTTTATCCCGTTTTAAAAATGAAAACAATATTGATTTAAGCTTTGATCTTTTTGATTTAAGGCAAAAAGGAGAAATACCCGGAATGGGTTACGATGCTTACATTTCCAGTGGTGGCCCTGGTAGCCCGGTTGAAAGTAAAGGTGAGCAATGGGAAAATGATTTCTTTAATCTTCTTGATCAGATTGAAGCATTTAACCAAACCAATGAAGAAAAAAAGAAATACGCTTTTTTAATCTGCCACTCTTTTCAACTGGCTTGCCGAAAGTACCAGTTAGGCAATGTAACCGAAAGACGTTCTAATGCATTCGGCATTTTTCCGATTACGCTTACCAATGATGGCGAGCGGGATGAAATTTTTGAAGGCATCACCAATCCGTTCTATTCGGTAGATAGCCGCGACTGGCAGGTAATCGAACCTGATTTTGATGCTTTTGAAAAAAAGGGAGCAAAACTGCTGGCCATTGAAAAAGAGCGTAAACATGTAGATCTGGAGCGCTGCATGATGTCGATCCGGTTTTCGGATGAAATTATTGGCACACAGTTCCACCCGGAGGCCGATCCGTTGGGAATGAAAATGTACCTGCTACAAGACGAAAGGAAAAAAGCCATTGTAGATACGCACGGTGAACAAAAATACCTCGATATGCTCAATAGCTTAGACGATCCGGCGAGGATTGTATTAACACAAAGCGTTGTTTTACCTAATTTCTTGCAAAAGGCAATTGGGAATCTACAAGAAGCATAATCTGCTAAACTGGTCGTCCTTTCAACTGAAGCGCAGCGCAATGGAGAAATCTATTAAACAAGTTTAAAGGATTTCTCCACTTCGGTCGAAATAACGTTTTGAAAAAAAATCAAATAAACCTATGATACCTGCACAGCGACAAAAATATAACCAACAGTTTAACTCTGAAAAGTATCAAAACTTCTTAAATGAACTGGGTTTGGGTTATCCGGAAATTCCTTTCAGGGTTGCAGAAACCCCGATTTTTGTTCCACAGGTTCTAAAGGAAAAACTGATTGCTGCAGGCGAAGAAATCATAAAACTGATTAAACAACCCAATTTTAAAGATTTAACAGATAAAGCCATACCAGCCAGCTGGAAAGTTCCTAACGAAAACAAACAGCCACATTTTCTGACTTTCGATTTCGGTATCTGTAAAAACAAAGCCGGTGAGCTCAGTCCGATGTTAATTGAAATGCAGGGCTTCCCATCCCTATATGGCTTTCAGCACCACCTGGCTAAAACTTTTAAAAGCAGTTTTGGGATAGATAATGGCGTAAATCATCTCTTAAACGGCTTTACCGAAGAAAAGTACATCGCTTTGCTTAAAGAAGTAATTATTGGCCAGCACCAACCTGAAGAAGTTGCTCTGATGGATGTTGATGCGCCAAACCAAAAAACAGCGATTGATTTTTTCGTTACGCAAAAAATGCTGGGCATTAAAATTTTGGCTTTAGCCGATATTAAAAAAATTGGAAAGCAATTGTTTTATGAAGAAAATGGCAAACAGATCCGGTTAAAAAGGATCTATAACCGCTTAATTTTTGATGAAGTTGCCAATAATACCGAAATCTTCAAAAACAGTTTCGATCCGCGCGAGGAACTGGATATTGAGTGGGTAACACATCCCAACTGGTTTTACCGCATCAGTAAATACACCATGCCTTTTTTAAATAGTGAATTTGTACCTGAAACACGCTTTTTAAACGAAATAGAAACGCTTCCTGCCGATTTAGAAAACTACGTGCTTAAACCCCTATTTTCTTTTGCTGGCATGGGGGTCATTATTGATGTAAGCCCATCCGACATCAGCAGTATCCGCGATCCCGAAAACTGGATTTTACAAAGAAAGGTAAATTATGAGCCAGCGGTGCAATCGCCAGATGGTGGTGTAAAAGCCGAAATCAGGATGATGTATTTATGGCCTGATGGTGGTGAACCTCAACTTTGCATTAATCTTGCACGCCTTAGCCGCGGTAAAATGATTGGTGTACGCTACAATGCCGATTTTGGTTGGGTGGGCGGAACGGTTGGTTTTATGGAGGTATAAACTATGCTTTTCTTAACCACAGAGATCACTAAGGAAAAAGCACAGAGGAACACAGAGATGCAATCTTTCCATGATTCTGTGCCAGAAGGAAAAATTCCCGTGGATACGACCCTTATCCGATAAAGAATAACACACGCTCTATATCCTCTGTGCAAAACTTTGTTCTCTCTGTGGTAAAAACTATTAACCGCAGAGAAAAAGCACAGATTACCACAGAGAGTTATTATGATTACTCCATCTCCATGCCTCAGTGTAACACTTGGCGTCCTCTGTGGTAAAATATACATCAATATTTACATTCAACTGAACACCCAAATACCAAAAGCCCTTATATTTGTATTATGGATATTCAAACGATTTTAGTCTTTTTACTTTTTGCGGTAGCAATAGTATATGTTGGCCGTTTGGTTTTTAAATCATTACAGGTAAAAAAAGATGGCTGTGGTGGAAATTGCAAATGTGGTGTAGATTTTTCTGATATTAAGCCTGCAAAAAAATAAGATTAAACTTTTATGATTCATCAGTTTAAGAAGTACCTGCAAGAAAAAATAGAAAAAATACAACTTACCGATGAACAGTTCGAAAGTATTTCGGCTGGATTAAAAGTAAAAAAATTCGAGAAAAACGAAATCCTTCAATATACCGGCGATAACCTTAAACACGGTTTCTTTGTGGGCAAAGGTTTATTAAGGGCCTACTCAGTCGATGCAAAAGGTAAAGAACATATCTTACAGTTTGCACCAGAAAACTGGATTATATCCGATCGCAACAACATGAATAATGAGCCGTCGATATTCTTTATTGATGCCATTGAAGCAACGGAAGCTGTACTGATGCCAAACAATTTTATGGAGGAGGCGGCCAGGCAAGTACCATGTTTGCATCCAATGCAGATCAAACTACTTAACAATTCGATCCGCTTTATGCAGAAAAGGATCAATATGCTTTTAAGCGCAACTGCTGAAGAAAGATACCTTGATTTTATTAAACTTTATCCAAACCTTACCCTTCGTGTACCGCAATGGATGATCGCATCTTACCTGGGCATAACACCCGAATCGCTAAGTCGCGTAAGAAAGGAACTGGCCAATAAGCACTTTAAGGCTTAACAATTTTGAATGAATAAGTTTGAGTGAATGAATGATTTGGCAAAGCTAACGTTCAAACATTCCAACCTTACAACATTCAATCCCTCAACTACTTCCACATCCTTTCATTACTTAACATACATCAATTTTTCTGAAGAACCTTCGCTGTACTTTTGTGTTGTAAATATTAAACATCTTAAAAAAATAAAAATATGGCACAACAGAAATGGACATTGGATCCAACCCACAGCGAATTACAATTTAAGGTAAAACACTTAATGATTACCACTGTAACCGGTAGTTTAAAATCTTTCTCTGCAGAATTAACGTCAGAAGGTGATGAATTCGAAAATGCTGAGATTTCTTTCAAAGGCGATATTGAGTCTATTGACACCGGAAATACCGACCGCGATAACCATTTAAAAAGCGGCGATTTCTTCGATGCTGAAAAATTTGCACACATTGAGTTTAAATCAAAATCAGTAGAAAAAGATGGTGGCGATTATATCGTTAAAGGCGATTTAACCATTAAAGGCGAAACCAAACCGGTAAAATTAACAGCTGAATTCGGCGGTATTGCTACCGATCCATGGGGAAATACCAAAGCCGGCTTTACTTTAAGCGGAAAAATCAACCGTTCTGATTTTGGCTTAACCTGGAATGCCGCTTTAGAAACCGGTGGTGTAATGGTGAGTGAAGAAGTTCGCATTTTGGGCGAATTGCAGTTCGTGAAACAAGCATAATTTAGCATAGAGCAAAGTGCATGGGGCTTTTTAAGGCTCCCTGCGCTATGCACCATGCCTTAAAAATTCAGAAGGTAATGGACACAAAACAAATAAACAACATACTTAAAGCTCCGGCGCCACACATGGTTGGCGACGGCTTTAGGGTACATAATTTTTTTCCAAGCGGATATGAAATCGATATGAGCCCTTTTTTCTTAATGGATTATGGCTCAAAGATCGAATTTTCTGCAAGGAAAGAACCAAGGGGTGTTGGCGTTCACCCTCACCGGGGCTTTGAAACGGTAACTATAGCCTATCATGGTGCAGTTGCGCATCATGACAGCTCTGGAAACTGCGGGGTAATTTATCCCGGAGATGTGCAATGGATGACTGCCGCAAGCGGTATATTACATAAAGAATACCATGAAGCCAACTACAGCTTAACCGGAGGCCCTTTTCAAATGGTTCAGCTGTGGGTTAATCTACCTGCTAAAGATAAAATGGGCAAACCGGGTTATCAGGCAATTAAACAGGCTGATATGGCTCATTTTGATCTCCCTGAAAATGGAGGCAAAATTGAAATTATAGCAGGCCATTATGAGGGCATAAAAGGCAATGCAAATACCTTTAGTCCGATAGAAGTCTATAATGCCCGATTAAATAAAGGAGGCAAGGCTACATTTACCTTTCCGGAGAATTTTAACACCGGATTTATGGTAATAGAAGGTTCGATTAAAGTAAACGGATCGGAAACAGCCGTAGCAGATAATTTTGTCCATTTCAAAAACCAAGGTGAAGAGATTAAAGTTGAAGCGTTGGAAAACAGTGTGGTTTTAGTTTTGAGTGGAGAACCAATAGATGAACCAATTGTTCAGTACGGTCCGTTTTTAATGAATACCGAAGCTGAAATCCATCAGGCTATTGAAGACTATAATCAAGGTAGATTTGGTTATTTAGAGGAGTAAGAGGTTTAATAAATTATATTTGGAGCCGGCACTTTTTTTAAAATTTGTCGGCTTTTTTGTGCCTTTATATTTGTACACAGTCCAATATTACTGGAGCTGCTGCACTTGAATCGAAGTGGCGTACCGGCAAACATCGTCAATATTGATTTTATGTGATAAATCGTCCTCCACGACGGCAATATTTCCGCTGTTTTCCTGTTACCGCATTTAAATTCAGGTTAAAAAACCTTGATTTTCCAGAGGCAAAAAGATCAGAAAATTCATTTTTCAGTTAATAAACAGATCAATAAAAATATTATCTTAGAGAAGAACTAACGATCTTATCTCGCAGCGCTTAATTTCAAATCATTCATCCAATCTTCATATTCGTTAGTGATTTTTGATCATAAATCAGAATAGAAAAATGTCCGGAAAACAAATATTTCAAACTGAAACTAAAAGGCGCTGGCATGCATTTACATGGGTAAGCCGTACGTTTTTTTTAGTTTTCATTATCGCAATCATCTGCGTAGTGTATACGCTGTCTTCAGTACAGGCACCCAACCTGCCTTTTATCAATACGAATACACCGTTAACTCAAAAACAATTAGAGAAGTTAAAAAAATCGCAACAGTATAAGGATTTTACCATAGAAAAATCTAAGCTGCAAAAGATCAAAAAAGACCGTGAACGCCGCATTTTAACCCATCGTGGCAATAACAAGCGTATCAATATGGCCTTTTATGTAAGCTGGGCAGCGAGTAAAGAATCCTCCATATCGGATTTAAAGCGCAACATCAGCCATTTGGATATGGTGGCTACAGAATCGTTCTTTTTAAATGGCGATTCTATCGTAGATAAAGTAGATACTGCGGCCTTAAAGGTAATACGCTCCGGCAAAAAATCGGCTATTGCAGTAGTTTCAAATTATAATAAAGATCACTGGGATGGCGCTGCTGTAAGAAGATTATTAAACGATCCGTCTGCTCAGCAAAAATTGATCTCCGATCTTCTAGCCATTACCCAAAAATATGGTTATAGCGGAATCAACATAGATTTTGAGGAACTCAATCTTCAAAACAGCGATAGTTTTAACGCTTTTATGAAAAATCTATACACCCAGTTTCATGCCCAAAAACTGATTGTTTCTCAGGATATTTCACCAGAAAACGACGATTATAAGCCAGAAATCCTTCAAAAGTACAATGATTACCTGGTACTGATGGCTTACGATCAGCATACCGACCAAAGTAATGCGGGCGATATTTCACATCAGGAATGGGTAGAAGAAAAATTGGACGATATCTGTAGCAAGGTTAATCCAGATAAAGTTATCCTGGCGCTGGCTTGCTACGGTTACGATTGGCCAAAAAACAGCATTGGTACTCCAATTACTTACGAACAAGCCATGACCACCGCGGTTAATTACAAAAGCAAAATTAATTTTAACCCCGGATCGGCCAATCTAAATTATAGCTACAGTGATGGAAGCGGCATTAAACATGAAGTATATTTTACCGATGCTGCCACTTACTTTAACTTAATACGCAAGGCTGATGACTGGGATATTGCCGGTATAGCCTTATGGCGTTTGGGTTCGGAAGACAAACGTTTATGGTCATTTATCTCTAATGACCTTAGCCTGGATACCTTAAAGAAGAAACCATTTGATCTGCGTAAAATTGCTTCATTAAACATGGGAGGAATCTCCTATTTAGGTGACGGTGAAATACTAGACCTTATTTCGACCCCAACCCCGGGCAGTGTAAAATTTACTTTAAATAAGGATAACTTTTCCATTGCAGATCAAAAATACACCAGGCTTCCGGAGCAATACGTAATCAAGAGATTTGGTGAGGCCGATAAAAAGATCGCCTTAACCTTCGATGACGGGCCCGATCCGGTTTATACGCCACAGGTGCTCAATATTTTAAGGCAGGAAAAAGTACCTGGCTGTTTCTTCGTCGTTGGGATTATGGCCGAACAGAATATGGAACTGTTAAGGCAAGAATACAATGATGGCTACGAAATCGGGAACCATACTTTTTTCCACCCTGATATGTCTGCTATTGGACCAAGACGTGTACAGTTTGAGCTGAATGCCACCCGCCGCTTAATCGAAGCAGTTACCGGCCACAGTACAATTTTGTTCCGGGCACCATTTAACGCTGATGCCGAACCCCAAAACATTTCAGAAATTTTGCCAGTTGCCCAAAGCCGTAAAGAAAATTACATCAATATAGGAGAATATATCGATCCTGAAGATTGGGAACCTGGAAAAACTGCCGACCAGATTTTTAACGAAGTGGTGAAACAACAGGACAATGGCAATATCATTTTATTACATGATGCCGGCGGCAACCGTGAGGCTACGGTAGCTGCTTTACCACGGATTATAAAATTCTTCAAGGCTAAAGGATATACCTTTACAACCATTGGCGATTTAATGGGTAAAAAAAGGTCGGAACTGATGCCTGCTGTTAAGTCAACAGCAAACAGTGGTTTTTCCGGCTCTGGCGATTACTTCTTCATCCATTTCTTTTATTACGGAAACATGATTTTGAACATCATCTTTTCTGTGGCCATCGTACTGGCGATTTTAAGAACCATATTTATTGCTTATTTAGCCATCAGGCAGCGGAAGAGGGCAAAACAGAATGCCGGCAAATTGATTTCAGATCCTTCCGAAAAAGTAAGTATTATCATCCCCGCATACAATGAAGAGGTTACGGCCGTTAAAACCATTAATAGCCTATTAAAAACTACTTATCCTAATTTCGAGCTGATTTTTGTTGATGATGGATCAAAGGATAAGACCTACGAAATCATTAACGAACATTTTGGCAATCACCCACAGGTAAAGGTTTTTACCAAAGTAAATGGCGGTAAGGCATCGGCCTTAAATTACGGCATATCACAAGCGACTTCAGAATTTGTGGTGTGCATTGATGCCGATACACAGCTAAAAAATGATGCCGTTACCGAACTGATGCGCTATTTTTATAGCGACAAGATTGCTGCCGTAGCCGGAACGGTAAAAGTTGGCAACGCCAATAACATCATTACCAAATGGCAATCGATAGAGTATATTACCGCCCAAAATATGGATAGGCGTGCTTTCGACCTATTAAATACCATTACCGTTGTTCCGGGAGCAATAGGCGCATTCAGAAAAAATGTGATCCTTGAGGTTGGCGGTTTTACCGTTGATACACTTGCCGAAGACTGCGATTTAACCATGCGTATTTTAAAAGCAGGTTATGAAGTTAAAAACTGCGATAGCGCAATTGCTTATACCGAAGCCCCTGAAACAGTGAATATGTTATTGAAACAACGTTTCCGCTGGAGTTTCGGCGTAATGCAGAGCTTTTGGAAAAACAAAAAAACATTGCTTAATAAGAAATATGGCTATTTTGGAATGATAGGGATGCCAAATATCCTGATTTATCAGATTATTTTACCATTATTTTCACCCCTTGCCGACTTCTTTATGCTGATTTCTTTAATCAGTGGCTTATTTTCACTGAGTGCTATCAATAATTTAACGTTAACCGGTTTTTCGGGCATTTTAAGCCTGCATAACGGTTTTGGCCAGGTGCTGTTTTATTATATTATCTTTATTGTGGTAGACATGATTTTTGCCGCAATTGCTTTCCGCATGGAAAAAGAAAAATATACCAACCTGCTTTACATTTTCCCTCAACGTTTTTTCTGGAGACAATTGATGTATATTGTATTATTCCGCTCGTTCAGGAAAGCGATAAAAGGCGAACTGGAAACATGGGGCAGCATAAAAAGAACAGGAAATGTGAAAGCGCAAACAGCTTAAAAATTAAAGCCGGCTTCCGAAGTTCAAAAGCAACGTACAGGTAGGCTTCGGAAGTCGGCCATTAAAATCATGATGATGGAAAAATCTAACCAAGCCTCATTTTCATTAAGGAAGGTGTTATTAATCGCCCTCATTGCCGGAACGTTAGATGGCCTGGCAGCAGTTATATTCCTGGCAAAAATGAACTTTAGCGGTGTATTTAAATATATTGCCAGTGCCATTTTGGGAAGTTCAGCTTTTACGGGAGGTATTAAAACAGTTTTGACAGGTGTAGCATTACATTATTTCATTGCCTTTAGTTTTACCTTATTTTATGTTTTTGCAGCCACCAAAATAGCCTTACTAAAACGGCACTTTATACTGTCGGGAGCTATTTACGGCCTGGTGGTTTGGACAGTAATGAACCTAATAGTTGTTCCGTTAACCAAAATACCAGCGGTACCATTTCATTTTGAAAGGGCTATTATAAATATGGTCATACTCGTTTTCTGTATTGGCTTACCGATCTCTTATTTAACGGCCCGTAAAATTTATTAGGGTTTTTCTATTAAACAAACAGCATAAGAAACTACACCTTCTTCCCTACCGATAAAGCCCATCTGCTCGTTGGTCGTTGCTTTTATAGAAATATCATCGGTAGAAATGCCTGTCGCATCAGCAATATGCTGCTGCATTGCAGGAATATGTGGATTGATTTTTGGGGCCTCCAAACAAAGCATAGCATCGATATTACCAATCTGCCATCCTTTTTCGGCCAATAGTTTAACCGTCTCTTTTAATAAAATAAGACTGCTGATCCCTTTCCAGCGGTCATCTGTATTTTTAAAATGAAAACCAATATCGCGCAAATTGGCCGCACCTAAAAGGGCATCGCAAATAGCATGAAGTAGAACATCGGCATCAGAATGTCCGTAAGCACCTTTATGATGTGCTAATGTAACTCCACCTACAACAAATGGATGCTGATCTTTTAGTTGATGTACATCGAATCCGAAACCTACTCTAATTTTCATTGGGAAATTTTGGCTAATATTTGTTTAAACCTCTTAATCGGCTAAATTACTTTTTGGTAATCTTTTTATCGCCAAAGTTAAACAAAAGACCAAAACGTAAGGTATTTGCGAGTGGGCTTGTTTGTGCATTTGCAATTAAATAAGAGAAATCGATATTAAAAACGTTATACTTTAAGCCCAGTCCCAGTGTAAAGTAGCGGCTATCACCTTTCATCGGGCTTTGGTAATTGTAACCGGCCCTTACCGCAAACTGCTGATTGTACCAATATTCCAGCCCTGTTGAAATTCCAACTTCTTTCAATTCTTCTTTAAAACCTCCTGGCGCATCACTAAATGAGCCGAAAATTCCGGCAGGTACCGAGCGGTTAGGATTTTTTCCGCGAACAATGTTATTATTCGAGTCGTATATCGGTTGGGTTGGCACCAAAAGCTTATTAAAATCAAGTGCAAATGTTAAGGTACTAAAATCGTCCATTGTGAAGGTGGATGCACCTCCTATCTTCAGGTTGGTTGGCAAAAAGAAATTTTCTCCGCCATCCGAATAGCTCATTTTTGTTCCAACGTTCGAAATATTAGCCCCGGCAGAAAGAACAGTCTCCTTACCAAACATTGAAGTTGTTGTTTTGTATAGTCCAGATACATCAACAGCTATGGCATTGCCACTATGAACCTGACCTGAAGATGCAAATTGACCTGAGGCTAAATTTGAATAAATATACCTTAAGGATGTTCCCAATGAAAACTCCTCACCGAAATTACGTGCAAAAGAAACATCAAAAGCCAGTTCGTTTGGGTTGGAAATACCCAGGTCTTGCTGATTGATATCGGTAAGCTGAATAGAACCTAAAGAAAAATACCTTAATGAGGCACCAATGGTATTACGGTCATCCAATTTATAAAAGCCGCTTAAATAAGCAAGATTAATATCAGGAACCAAACTTTTTAACCACGGGCTATAAGAAATTGAAAATCCATAAGGTTTTTCCAAAAAAGCAAGTTTCGAGGCATTTATGCTTGAAGAATTTACGTCACCAGGAACAGCTACACCAGCATCACCCATTGCCCCGGCACGTGCATCAGGTGTAATGAGCAGGAACGGAACTGCAGTTATAATATTATTCGACTCGCTACCATTTGTCTGGGTATTGCCTATGGTTACCTGAGCATTTGTTTTACCAAATACCAAGGCCATTGAGAGTGCAGAAAAAGCAAGTTTACTGATGTACTTGAAATTCATCCTTTAAAGGTACGTAATTTTAGATTTTGGTATTGAGCAATAATCAGAATATATACTGTAACGCAAAACCAAAACTTATATTTCACCAAATTACGAATTCTATAATTATTTACTAATTAAACCTACTATTTTTACAAGCGGGTGTAAAAATAAAAATACAAAAATCTGAATTACAACACATTAAATAATTTTTCAACGCGCTTTTAATTTCAGTTAAGTGTATCTGTTGGCTAAGTTTAAACGCTTAGCATCCCATTTATTCAGTTCAGATTTGATTTAAGTATTCCGGAATGTTAAAATTTACCAGGGAAAATTGATTCATCACCAACTTACATGATACCGCATTAACCCAAACAGCTCTATTAAATCAACCTGGTTCTAACGAATGGGAAAAACTTCATAAATTCAGGTTCTACATTTATCATCTCTTTAAACGATGTTGGCGAGAAGCATCACCTATTTAGCTTATTTATAATTATTTAGCCCTTATTTCATTAAAAAAACAAACAGACACAATACGCCATAAAATAATACGTTATGGCTTAAAAATATAATCGCTATTTTATTGTCATATAATTTATATAATCATTTAAAATTTGTTTAATTTTATCCTTTGAATCGCTTATTGGCGATATTTCTAACGTATTATATGAAAAAACTATTACTATATTCTTTTACCTGTTTATCATTAGCCACCCTACTTTTTAGCTGTAGCTCGAAAGGTGGGAACAGTTCGAGCAAAACGGGTATCCCTTATGCAAATAGGAAAAGTAAAAACAACCAGTCTGGTGCCTTTGCTGTGGCTACTCAATACAAAAGAGCGCCGGGGCCTGGTCTGATCCCGATTGAAGGTGGAGTTTTGGTTGTAGGTGGAAGCGCCATCGAGGTGCCTGGTGTTGAGCCAAACATCTACAATTACAAAAGACAGGTTACCGTTCCTTCTTTCTATATGGATGAAACCGAAGTATCGAATACCGATTGGCTGGAATATTTACACTGGATCAGGTATAACTTCCCTGAAGACCGTGAATATTATTATAATGAGCTTCCGGACACGCTGGTATGGCGCCGTGCCTTATCCTATAACGAACCTTATGTAGACAATTATCTTCGCCACCCGGCCTATCGTGATTACCCTGTTGTGGGTGTTTCATGGGAACAGGCTTCGCGTTATTGCGAATGGAGAACATCAAGGGCCAACGAATTTATTTTACGCGAAAAGGGTATTTTAACCGATTACAAAACCTTGGCCGGCAACGGAAAAGCAAATAACAATAACGCTACAGCTGCAGCACCAAAACCAACAAATCCATTTAATACGGATGCCTATTTAAATGGCCAGTATGATGATAAAGGTAAAAATGCGCCGATTGATTACAACACCAAATCTGGTGCAGCTACAACTACTGCAGGAGCAGCAGCAGGTACCGGTAAAAATGGTCAGCCAAGAAGGACTGCAACATTAGAAGATGGTGTAATTATGCAACCATACCGTTTACCAACAGAAGCTGAATGGGAGTATGCAGCTTTAGGTTTAATCGGCAATACGGAATATGAGAACATCAACCAAAATAAAATTTACCCATGGAATGGTTTGGGCGTGAGTTCGGCCAAAAAGAAAACCAGGGGTATGATCCAGGCCAACTTTAAACGTGCACCTGGTGATTATATGGGTGTTGGTGGTTCATTAAATGATAAAGGAGATTTAACTGTTCCGGTTATTCAATATGCACCAAACGACTTCGGCTTATATAACATGGCCGGAAACGTGAATGAATGGGTTAATGATGTTTATAGAACGGCAACATTTACTGATGCTGATGCATTTAACCCTTACCGCGGTAACTATTTCACTAACAAGAAGTTAGAAGATTCCCAGAATGGAAAAATTGCATTAGATAAATATGGCAACCCGATTAAGGAAAATGCTTATTCGGGAAGAAAACAAACCTGGGCTGAAAAACAGGCACAGGCCAAACGTTCTGATTCGGTTTCAAAATCAACTGATCCACAATCGCCGGCAGCATCAACCACTTATCAAGCCGATCAAAGAGGTTATCGCGACAGGCAAAATACACTGTTAAATGAAGAGGGTGTAACGCTTGTAAACGATAAATCAAGGGTATATAAAGGTGGTTCATGGAATGATATGGCTTACTGGTTAAACCCGGCAACCCGTCGTTTTATGCAGCAGGATGAATCATCAGCTGAAGTGGGTTTCCGTTGTGCCATGACTATGCTTGGCGCTCCAGAGATTAGTACTGCGGGAAAAAGAAGCTTTAAAAATCCTCCGCAAAAACCTTACAGGGTAAGCAGAGGTAAATAACAAAGAAAAGTCCCGGTTAAAAAACCGGGACTTTTTTATGCGTTTATTAATCGAGATTCGTCATCTCGACTGAAACAAAGTGGAATGGAGAGATCTATCTCGAGTTAGATTTAGCTTCGCTGAGCACTTCGTGGTTCTCGGCTACGCTGCACTCCGCTCGAAATGACGTATGGCCTACTTAAACTGAACCAAAACCTGGTTTTTTTCTACTTTATCTCCCTGTTTAACCAATACGTTTTTTATTACACCATCGGTTGATGATTTCAGGATATTTTCCATTTTCATGGCCTCGAGAATAAGCAGGTTATCCCCCTTTTTCACTTCGGTATTTTCTTCAGCAAGCACTTTCAATACCAGGCCGGGCATTGGTGCCTTAATTTCTAAAACTTTATTGGTCTTTAAATTGTCGAGTCCGAGCTGTTTTAATAAAATGTCAAACTGATCTTCAACGCTGACCTGGTAGATATTTCCATTAACCTTTATTGTACAGGTTTTATCGGCCTTGTTTAGTTCAATAACCTCGGTATTAAAAGACCTGCTTTGGTACAAAACATGTGTACTATCATTACCCAATTTACTTAAATCAAGCTGAACAGGTTCACCGTTTACCAAAAGAACTGAATCCTTATCTTCTATTTCAAATAAAAACTGATCGTTTACTTTTACTTTATGCATAGCTTATTGAGTTAAGGCATATTGAACCAGGTTTGCGCCCATTTTAAGCGCCTTGGTCCGCGTTTCCTGAGTATCTTCAGGGTAAGTACCAAAGTCTTCCCAGCCGTTGCCTAAATCGCATTCGTAGGTATAATAACAAACTACCCTGCCCTTAAATATCAAGGCAAATCCCTGTGGGCGTTTATTGTCATGTTCATGGATTTTTGGCAGCCCCGCAGGGAACTTAAATTTTTGGTTATAAATGACATGGTTGGCAGGCAGTTCTACAAAGTTTAATTCGGGAAATACCTTTTTCATCTGCGGCCTGATAAATTTGTCCAAACCGTAATTATCATCTATGTGCAGAAATCCCCCACCCGTAAGGTACTGCCTTAAATTTTTTACTTCCTGATCGCTGAATACAACATTACCATGTCCTGTCATGTAAATAAAAGGATAATTGAATAGCTCTTTCGATCCCACTTCAACAATGCTTTCTTCCGGATAAAAATTAGTTTTAAGATTGGTATTGCAAAAAGAAATTAAATTGGGCAGTGCTGTACGGTCTGCATACCAATCGCCACCTCCGCTATATTTTAGTTTGGCCATCCTGTAAGTTGGAGGCATGAAAGCAGA
Source organism: Sphingobacteriaceae bacterium (assembly GCA_017745075.1). Classification (GTDB taxonomy): domain Bacteria; phylum Bacteroidota; class Bacteroidia; order Sphingobacteriales; family Sphingobacteriaceae; genus Pedobacter. The sequence goes on from JAGIAD010000029.1 coordinate 178,616, forward strand.
CAAGGCAAAGGTGAAAGCTAAGAGGCCAAAGCATAAAGCTATAGCCCGCAACCTAAAAAACTGAAAACTGGAAATTGAAAACTTCAAACTTACTATCGGTTAAGGTAATTGATTTCAAAACAAACAGATAAGGCAGCAGTTTCTGTGCGCAACCTGTTATCACCTAAAGTTAATGCTTTAAAGCCTTTGTTCAAAGCTAAATTCACTTCTTCGGGTGTGAAATCTCCTTCGGGACCAATAAGTACAAGATATTTTTGATGCGGAGTTATTAGTCTGGATATATATTGTTTCTCTCCTGTATCAATACAATGCGCAATTAATTTATCACCATCAAATGGTTCTTTTAAAAAGGCATCAAGAGAAATAGCATCATTTAATTTAGGATGGTAAGCTTTGATAGACTGTTTTACTGCGGAAGTGATTACTTTATTCAGGCGATCTTCTTTCACTACTCTACGCTCAGACCGATCAGTAATAATGGGGGTAATTTCATCTATTCCCAGCTCAGTGGCCTTTTCCAAAAACCATTCAATGCGATCTATATTTTTAGTTGGGGCAACAGCAATATGCAGGTAATGATTCCGTTTATGAAACTCCCTTTCTACATTTAATATTGCTAATGAAACCTTTTTTGGATTATCAGCAGTAATTTCGGCAGTGTAGAATCCACCCTTTCCATCAACCAGGTTTACAACCGAACCTACCGTAAGACGCAGTACCCTTACACAATGTTTACTCTCTTCTTCGTTAAGGGTATATGTATTTTGGGTGATATCCGGCGTATAAAAAATATGCATAGCTGAAATTAGTGATTATCAACCATATCTTCTTTATTGATTACCAATTCTAACTTGATGGTTTCGATATTCTGCTCTGCTTTTTTAAGAATGGTAAACAGGTAACCATAAGATTCGTTGCTTTCGCCAACTTCCGGGATACGCTCAAAAATGTGCGATACCAGACCTCCTACGGTATCAAAATCTTCATCTTCCGGCAAATCGTGTGGCAAATGCTCATTCACGTCATAAACTGTTGCAAAGGCATTTACAATAAACTCATTATCCGAAACTTTCTCTACCAACGGTTTTTCTTCATCGTATTCATCCTGGATTTCACCAACCAGTTCTTCAACAATATCTTCCAAGGTAACCATACCGGCCGTACCACCAAATTCATCCAAAACAATAGCAATCTGTATGCGGTTACTTTGCAGTTCGCTCATCAGATCGTTAATTTTTTTGGTCTCGGTTACGAAATAAGGCTTGCGGATAATATCATTAACTGTCCATGTTTGATTGCCAGCCGCCACTAGTGGCAGAACATCTTTTGCATGGATAATACCAACAATTTTATCCATCACCTCATCGTAAACAGGTAAACGCGAGTAGCCCTCCTTGATAATCGTATCGATCACTTCTTCTTTATCTGAAGTAAGTTCGATACCCGAAATTTTGGTTCGCGGCACCATGATATTTTTCACCACGCGTTCGTTAAAATCGAATACATTTTTGATCAGCTCATGCTCGTTGTTATCCAAAGCCCCACTTTCTTTGCCCTGATCGAGCAGGTACTGTAATTCTTCGGTGCTGTGGATAGACTCGTGCCCGGCAGAAGTATCAATACCAAAAGGCTTTAAGATAATGGAAGCGAGGCTGTTAAGCGTCCAGATGAACGGACGGAAAACTACATAGAATAGCTGTAGCGGCACCGAAACGAATAGGGTTGTAGCCACCGGTCTTTGTATAGCAAATGATTTTGGTGCCAATTCGCCAAATACAATGTGCATAATAGTGATCAGAGAGAAAGCTACAATGGTTGATGCTGTATGGATACTGGCATCACTAAGCCCCCACTTTAAACTATCAAAAAGATTTTTAAAGATGGTATGCATAACGCCTTCACCAACCCAACCTAAACCGAGTGATGCAAGCGTTATGCCCAATTGTGTTGCTGCCAAATAACCATCGAGGTTGTGGATAATGGTTTTAGCCATTTTACCCACCCTGCTGCCCGATTTTGCTTTAATTTCTATTTGCGAGGCACGAACCTTTACTATAGCGAACTCTGCCGCTACAAAAAATCCATTTAACAGCACCAAAAATAGTGCGAAGAACAACCGCCATCCAACTGATCCTGTATCGGGTTCCTGTAAGGCTACAAGAACCACATTTGAGGTTGGTAGTATTGCACTTAACGCAGAATTTAAAAACAAACAGACCGTGGGTAAATCCATTAAGCTAATTCTCTAAATGTTGTGTTATAAAGTTCTATGCTTTCTTTAATTACTTTATGCGCATAACGAACACCTAATAAATGTTCGATGGTTACATTTTTATCTTCTAATGCTTTATAGTCCTGAAAGAAACGAACAATCTCTTTCATTTGGTGTGGCGGTAATTCGTCTAAATCGTTAATGTAGTTTACTGACATATCGTGAGCGGCTACAGCAATAATTTTATCATCCTGTTCTCCGTTATCAACCATGTGCATTACGCCTACAACTTTAGCTTCAATCAATGTCATTGGGTATACATCAACTGAACAAAGCACTAAAATATCTAATGGATCTTTATCATCGCAATAAGTTTGCGGAATAAAGCCATAATTTGCCGGATACATTACCGATGAAAAAAGAACCCTATCCAATTTGATGAGACCTGACTCTTTATCTATTTCGTATTTTGCTTTTGAACCTTTTGGAATTTCAATAATTGCGTTAACAACTTCTGGAACGTTTTTTCCAGGGGATACGCTATGCCACGCGTGGGTTTCGTCTTTTGCCATTTTTAATTTAAATCTGTTTTATCCTCTTCGGTACCACTCACTACTTTTCTTTTTACAAAGGTAATTAATAATGGTATAGTTGTAATAAGGATAAAGCCAATAATAATATATAATAAATAATCGTTTATTTCTCTTTCGAATCTTCTGCCTAAAAAATACCCTAATAGGGTTAAAGAGCAAATCCACAGCACGCCGCCAACTACATTGTATAGTGCAAACTTTTTAAACTCCAATTTTACCACACCAGCAAAAATCGGTGCAAAAGTTCTAACAATAGGTACAAAACGGCCCATAATCAATGCAAAGGCACCTTGTTTGTTATAATAATCTTCAGCAGCTTTTAAATAACGTTTTTTAAAAAAGAAGCTGTCTTTTCTGGTATACAACAACGGACCGGTTCTTCTGCCAAACCAATAGCCAGTAAAATTACCCGAAATTGCCGCAATACAAAGTCCGGCTAAAAGAACTGCAATATTTACATCCAGTTTACCGGTTGCCACAAACATTCCTGCCAAAAACAATAGATAATCACCAGGAAGAAAGAAACCAAAAAACAGGCCTGTTTCTGCATAGATTACGAATACAACGAGATAGAAACCGCCCTCCCTCAATAATTTTTCGGGATCAAGTAGTTGATGCAGGTTATTCCAAAAATCGTGCATATTCAATTATTCGTAAAACTACAAATAATTATTAAACAACAGCATACCTATATCAGGTTTAAAATAACTGCAGGGTAAACACCTAAAATAAGGGTAATTACTACCGATACCAATAACACAACTTTATATTGTACGGGTGTAGAAAGCGTTGTTTCTGCGCCATCTTTAAACCACATGGCAACAATTACCCTGAAATAGTAATAGAATCCTACCAATGCATTTAAGATTGCAAAGGCTACCAATAAGGTTTTATATTCTGTCATTACGTTTAAGAACATCAGGTATTTACCGATGAACCCGGCAGTTAACGGAATACCGGCCAATGAAAGCATCGCAATAGTTAAAGATAGGGCTACCAAAGGGTTTTTCTTACCTAAACCATTAAAGCTCTCAAAGCTATCGCTACCCGTTTTTTGCTTAACTAAAATCAGTACAGCAAAGGCAATAATAGAGGCGAAAGTATAGGCTGCTGCATAAACCAATACATTGCTGCCTGAATTTTTGGTAAGCACGATCAATGAAAACAACAGGTACCCGGCATGCGAAATACTTGAGTAGGCCAACATGCGTTTAAAGTTCTTTTGGAACAGGGCCGTTACGTTTCCAATAAATAAAGTTAAACAGACAATAACTGTTAATGGCATTACCCAAAACTCGTGCAATGGAGCCAAAGCACCTTCAAACAAGCGTAAAAATGCAGCAAAACCAGCGGTTTTAACCACAGTACTCATAAAACTGGTAATCAAAGAAGGCGCTCCTTCGTAAACATCCGGCGTCCAGAAATGGAAAGGCGCAGCACCAATTTTAAAGCATAAACCAATCATCATCAGGATTACTCCAGGATAAAAGATCGGCGAAATTGCAGTAGTATTATTTACCAGGTAAGCCTGGATTTTATCCAGATCGAACGAACCTATGGCACCATAAATCAGTGTAATACCAAACAACAGGAACCCTGTTGAGAAAGCTCCCATTAAGAAATACTTTAACGAAGCTTCGTTTGAAGCAAAGTCCTTTTTGCGGATACCGGCCAGGATATATAAACTCACCGACATGATCTCCAAGCCCACAAACAACATCGCCATGTTTTTATAGGATACCATCATGATCATTCCGGCAAGTGCAAAAAGGATCAGGGTGTAGTACTCGGCAATATTATCGCTTTTAGCGTGAAAATAATTTTGGGTTAATAAGAAAATCAAAAGGGTTCCAACAATACAAACGCCAGAAAATGCAAGTGCAAAATTATCGGTCTGCATCATTCCGAAATGAACAGTATTGCCCCCCCAGGCACAAAAAGTAAAGCCTAAGGCAGTAAGTAAGCCAACAACGGTAAGCGGCAATAATGCTTTATTTGCTTTAAACAAACCTGCGTAAAGAACAATAAAAGCGGTTATACTAATGGTTATTATAATATTCATTGCTTATTTTACTGATGTTAATTTTTGATTTACCTGTTCTAATAAATGTTGTACAGATGCCTCTGTTAAATGCAATAACGGCTTTGGATAAACGCCCAGAACGATAATTAAAGCACAGATCAAATAAAGGACAAATTTCTCTGACCCCTGTATATCGCTGAATGTGATGGTTAATTCGTTTGTTTTGCCCAGCATTACATTCTGGTACATGCGTAACATGTAAACTGCACCAAAAATGATGGTTAAGCCCGCAATTGCAGCAGCCCAAATCCCTACATTATAAACGCCCATTAACAATAAGAATTCGCCGATGAAGCCGTTTGTTCCCGGTAAAGCCACGGTTCCCAAAACAATAATCAGAAAGGCGATAGCCAACTGAGGAGCTACTTTAGCAATACCACCTAACTCTTCTATTTTATTAGTTTTAACACGTGAGAAAATAATATCCAGCACAAAGAATAAACCTACTACGTTAATACCATGACTAAGCATCTGCACCATTGCACCCTGCATGCCTTGCTGGTTTAAAGCAAAAATACCTGCAGAAATCAAACCCACGTGGCCAATTGAAGAATAAGCTACCAGGCGTTTGGCATCCTTTTGCGTAAAGGCAATTAATGATGCGTATACAATACCGATAATAGACAGGCCAATTGCCAGGCACGACCAATGCTGAACACCAGTAGGTACAATTGGTAGTAACCACCTGATTACGCCATAAATACCCATTTTTAGCATAATACCCGATAACAACATCGTTCCCTGTGCAGGAGCTGCTGTATAGGTATCAGGCTGCCAGGTATGAAAAGGGAAAACCGGCATCTTAATGGCAAAAGCAATAAAGAAAGCCCAGAAAACCCATCCTTGCTGTGTACTATCTAAGTTTAAAGCATAAAAAGCTGAAATTTCAAAATTGTGTGCCGGATTCTGTAGGTACAGGTAAATAATACCCATTAACATAAATAGTGAACCGGCGATGGTGTACACAAAAAACTTCATGTTAATGCGAACACGGTCTTTTCCGCCCCAGAAAGCACAAATAAAGTAAATCGGGATTAATGCAGCCTCCCAGCCAATATAGAAAAGGAAAGCATCCAATGCAGTAAACACCAATAATAAGCCGGTTTGCATAAATAAAATCAATGCATAAAAAGCAGCTGGATTTTTATAGTCGTGTTTATAGCTTGACAGGATAATAATCGGGATTAATAAGTTGGTAAGTAATACCACCAACATGCTGATTCCATCGATACCCGCATGGAAATTAATGCCCAGGTCAGCAATCCATGGTAAGTTTGCTTCAAACTGTGTACTTGCATCCGGGATGAAGTTACAGGCGATAAACAAAGCCAGCCCTAAAGAAACCACCGAGAATACGGTCGAAACTATCTTAGCAGACTTACCTGCAAATGCTGTAATAATAGCACCTGCAAGCGGAAGAAATATAAGTAGTAAAAGTTGTTCCATTATTTATTTTTGAACCCTTTTTATAATATGTAACTAAATGTATAGATCAATAAAGCGATGATACCAAATACCATCATAAACAGGTAAAAACCTACGTTTCCGCTTTGCAATAAGCGAAGGCCTTTACTTGCCTCGTTTGTGCTCCATCCCAATCCGTTTACAATGCCATCGATAAACTTGTTGTCGATAATCCGGTAAAAGAATTTAGATAGGATATCCAAAGGTTTGGTAATGATGAAATCGTAAATTTCATCCAAATAAAACTTGTTGTATGATAATTTGGCCAGTGCTGAGCGCGGGGCCTCATCAGCAACCGGAACATACGCACCTTTTACATATTTAGTATAAGCGTATAATAAAGCAATAACGGCTGCCACAACCGAAGTACCCATTAAGGCCAGCTCAGTAGAATGACTTAAATCTAATTTGTGCTGCGCAACGCCTGCTCCTGTTAACCAGTGTGCCAACCATTCGTTCCCCCCAAAAATGTGCGGGAAGTTAATGGCTCCTCCAATAGCCGCCAAAACAGCTAAAATTACCAAAGGTAAGGTCATAGCACCCGGCGATTCATGGATATGGCTTTCTGCATGGTGTGTTCCGCGGTATTTTCCGGAGAAAGTGAGGAACATCATCCTGAACATATAGAATGAGGTTAAGAATGCCGTTAATACCCCGATTCCCCAAAGTATAGGACTAGCCTGAAAAGCGTGAGCTAAAATTTCGTCTTTTGAAAAGAAACCAGAGAATGGTGGTAAACCAGCAATTGCGATTGTACCGATCATCATGGTCGCAAATGTAGTTTTAAGTTTGCCTCTTAATCCACCCATGTGGCGCATATCCTGCTCATGGTGCATGGCATGGATAACCGAACCAGCGCCTAAGAACAATAAAGCTTTAAAGAATGCATGTGTTAATACATGGAAGAAAGAACCTGTATAAGCGCCCACACCTAAGCCTAAAAACATATAGCCTAATTGCGATACAGTTGAGTAAGCCAATACTTTTTTAATATCAGTCTGTGTTAGCGCAATAATTGCGGCAATTAAAGCCGTTGCTATACCAACAATGGCAATGATGTGCTGGGTAAGTGGAGCAAGATCGAACAATACGCTCGAGCGGGCAATCATATAAATACCGGCGGTAACCATGGTTGCAGCGTGAATTAAAGCCGAAACAGGGGTTGGTCCGGCCATCGCGTCTGGCAACCAGGTAAATAAAGGTAATTGGGCTGATTTACCGCAGGCACCAATAAACAATAAAATAGTGATGATAACCAGGGTATCATTACCTGGCAACATATTAGCTGCCTGAGGGAAAATTTTAGCAAACTCAACACTTCCGAAAGTATTGAAGATTAAAAATACACCTAGTAAAAAGCCTAAATCACCGATTCGGTTCATTACAAAAGCTTTTTTAGCCGCTGATGCATAAGCATTGTTGGTATACCAGAAACCGATGAGCAGGTATGAACATAAACCAACACCTTCCCAACCGATAAACATCACGATGTAATTAGAACCCAATACCAGTAAAAGCATGAAGAATACAAACAGGTTAAGGTAACTGAAAAACTTACCAAAACCTTCGTCATCGTGCATGTAGCTGGTAGAATACAAGTGGATTAAGAAACCTATTCCGGTGATGATCAACAGCATGATCGAACTTAAGGGATCAACCAGGAATGATAAAGGAATATGTAATGTACCTGCGCTAATCCAATCAAATAAAAATACTTCGTGAGCTTTTTGTGTATCGCCTTGTAAACTAAAGAAAATAACTACGCTGATGATGAAAGAAGCCAGAATAACGCCGCTTCCGATAATGCCAACAAGTCCTTTAGATAAAGATTTTCTGCCTAGTCCGTTAATTACAAAGCCTAAAAAAGGGAGTAAAGGAACCAACCAAATCAATTGTTCTATTGTCATTCTTATTATATATTTACCACTTAAGGCGATTTAAAACATTAATATCTATCGATTTCGTATTTCTGTATACCATTACAATAATGGCTAAACCTACGGCAACTTCTGCAGCTGCCAAAGCCATAATGAAGAATACGAAAACCTGTCCGGAAGGATCGTTGCTATGTACAGAAAAAGCGGTTAAAAGCAGGTTAACTGCATTTAACATCAATTCTACCGACATAAAAATTACGATTGCATTTCTGCGCGTTAATACGCCAATTACACCAATAGTGAAAATAATTGCACTTAAATAGATGTAATGATTTAGCGGCACACCTGCCATTTGTGTAGTTAAATTTTCCATTATGCTTCTACCTCATCTCTTTTAGATAATAAAACGGCTCCAACCATTGCTGCCAACAGTAGTAGAGATGATAATTCGAATGGTAATAAGAATGGCCCGAAAAGCTCTTTACCCAAGTTTTCTACCAGACCTAATCCCGGATTTTTTAAAATTAACGGACTGCTGATGCTTGCTGCCTTTAACGAACCGATTAGGGTAACGATTAAGCAGCCTCCGGCAATTACGCCTACAATTTTAATCAATGGCGATTTGGATGGTTCGGTTTCCTTGTTCAGATTGAGCAACATCAGCACGAAAAGGAACAGTACCATAATAGCCCCCATATAAACAATAAAGTTTACAACAGCCAGAAATTGAGCGTTCAGCAATACATAATGTACCGTGAAGGTGAAAAAGGTAAGAATTAAGTACAATACACTGTGGATCGGATTTTTAGCAAAAATCACCATCAGTGAAAAGATGATACTTAATGTAGCTACGAAATAGAATACTTGTGTACTCATTATTTGTTTTTGTTTTATTTGTTTTCGTCACCCTGAACTTGTTTCAGGGCCCTATAAAGGAGATGCTGAAATAAATTCAGCATGACGATTATCTTAATTATACAGTCAGCGGACTATACTACTATTTTTTCATTTCCAATGGCGCCTCCACCAGCTTATCTTTTCCGTAAATGAAATCTTTACGTAAATAATCAGCAGGTACAATCGGTCCATCTAAATAAATTGCCTCTTTAGGGCAAGCCTCTTCACATAATCCGCAGAAAATGCAACGCAACATGTTAATTTCATAAGTTGCTGCATATTTCTCTTCACGGTATAAATGTTTTTCTTCCGGCTTACGCTCTGCAGCAATCATAGTAATCGCTTCGGCAGGGCAAGATAAAGCGCATAAACCACAGGCAGTACAACGCTCTCTTCCGTTTTCATCGCGTTTAAGCGAGTGCATTCCCCTAAAGTTGGTCGAGAATTCGCGTTCTACTTCCGGATATCTTACTGTAGCCTCTTTTTTAAATAAGTGGCTGATGGTGATGCCCATTCCCTTAACAATTGCCGGAAGGTACATCCGTTCCATAAAGCTCAGTGGCTTTTGTTCCAGTACTTTTTTCTTATTACTTAATGATTCCATAATTAAAACTTCTCAATAATCGCAATCACAACTCCAGTTATTATAATGTTGGCAATGGCTAAAGGAATTAAGCCTTTCCAACCTAAATTCATCAATTGATCGTAACGGAAACGCGGGATGGTCCAGCGTACCCACATGAAAAAGAAGATGAAAGCACATATTTTTCCGAAGAAAACAGCAGTACCAATAAGTGGTGCCCAGGTTGGCCCTAAATGTACTGCAACATAATCCATACCAGGGTAATTATAACCGCCCCAATATAGTGCAGCCATTACTGCTGATGAGACAAACATATTGATGTACTCCGCAAACAGATAGAAACCCAATTTCATTGATGAATACTCAGTGTGGTAACCACCAATCAACTCGGTTTCACACTCCGGTAAATCGAATGGTGCGCGATTGGTTTCGGCAAAAGAACATACCATGAAAATGATAAATCCAAGTGGTTGTTTAAAGAAATACCACGTAAACCAGCCATTTTCCCAAAAGCCATGTTGTTTACTTACAATTTCCTTTAAACTCAAAGAGTTGGTTACCAGCAACAAAGCAATGATTGAGAGTCCCATTGCAATTTCGTAACTGATATTTTGTGATGCGGCTCGGATGGCACTTAATAAAGAATATTTGTTGTTAGATGCCCAGCCACCAATCATTACGCCGTAAACGCCAAGCGAAACAACCCCAAAGATATATAAAACACCTACGTTGATATCAGTAACTTGTAGTGGAATAGTTTTTCCGCCAATTTCTATTGGTGTTCCCCAAGGGATAACTGCCGTACCAATACAGGCGCAAAGCAAGGCCAAACCAGGACCTACAATAAATAACCACCTGTTAGAGGTTGTAGGAATAATTTCCTCTTTCATAAACATCTTAACCCCATCGGCAAGTGGTTGTAAAATACCAAAGGGACCAGCTCTGTCCGGACCTAAACGATCTTGCAAAAATGCAGCAACCTTACGTTCGGCATAGGTAGAATACATGGCAATTACCAGACTGATACCGAAAATTACCGCTACCAGAATAAATTTTTCTATAATAAAACCTGTATCCATTAGTATTTTACTGTTTTATGTAACTCAATTTCGTTCGCGGCCTGTAATGCTGCATTTGGCTTAATTACCGGCAATGGTTTTAATGTCTCGTAGTGGTTAGATGCAATTACCGAAGTATCATCAATATGTGTCGGACGTTCGATAATCCAGTCAGATGTTGCTTTTTTATCGAAACGGCAGGTATTACAGATAAACTCTTCCACTTCTCCAAACTGATCTTTACGAGCAGTAACCCGGATAACATCTTCTCCTTTATACCAAAGGGTTACTTTACCGTTGCATTTTTCATGGTCGCAATCGCGGTGTGCATCAACTGGTTTGGTAAACCAAACACGGTTTTTGAAACGGAAAGTTTTATCGGTTAAAGCACCAACAGGGCAAACATCAATTACGTTTCCTGAGAAATCGTTATCAACCGCCTGCTGGATATAAGTAGAAATTTCTGAATGATCGCCACGGTTCAAAATACCATGAACACGTTTGTTGGTAATCTGATCGGCAGTAAAAACACAACGGTAGCACAAAATGCAACGGTTCATGTGTAACTGTATCTTATCGCCTATGTCGATACGTTCGAAAGTACGGCGCTCAAACTCATAACGTGTTTTTTGCAGACCGTGTTCGTAACCTAAATTCTGTAAATCGCACTCCCCTGCCTGATCACAAACCGGACAGTCAAGCGGGTGGTTAATCAATAAAATTTCCACTACTCCGGCGCGTGCTTCTAAAACTTCGGGTGAAGTAATATTCAGCACTTCCATCCCATCCATTACGGTTGTACGGCAAGATGCAACCAATTTTGGCATAGGGCGGGGATCTTTCTCCGAGCCTTTTGTTACCTTAACAATACAGGTACGGCATTTACCACCACTGCCTTGTAACTTAGAATAATAGCACATGGCTGGCGGAACAATGTCACCCCCGATTTGCCTTGCAGCATTCAGGATGGTGGTTCCGTTATCAACCTCCACTGTTATCCCGTCTATCGTAACCTTAACTTTTTCACTCATGGTTAATGATATTCTTTATTATTTTCTATCTTCATACAGTACTGTCAGGTATGAAGCAATCTTTTTTGTTGTACACTACTTCTCTTTCGAGATTTTGTAACCAATTTCTTTTCTTGGTTGTTGCTTTTGTTCCAGTAGTTCATCAAAATACCTGAAGATTACTTCAATATTTTTATCCTGATTATCTACTTTCTTTTTAATTTTTTCTACTTCTAATCTTATTTCCGTATTACTCAAAACCATGGTTCTAAGTTGTACAAACACGTCAATAATCTTAATACTTACTTCCACCGCCCGTTTACTTTTTAAAACGTTTGATAGTTGCAAAATACCATGCTCGCTAAATGCAAACGGAAGATACTTTGAATATTTTCCTTGTTCTAAGGTCGCAATTTGCGACCTTAAGACCTCGTTTTCTTCTTTTGTAAGTTCGAACATAAAGTGTTTCGGAAAACGCTCTATATTCCTTCTAACTTGTTCTTTTAATCTTTTAGTCTCAACACCAAAGAGTTCTGCCAAATCAGAATCTAACATCACCTTAACTCCTCTAAAAAGATATATTTTATTAACTATTACTTCGGGGATAATTGTTGGTGATATTTCTTCTTTCATTTACATATTCATGGTTTTAAGTTAAACTTTCTTAAGGTCGCAAATTGCGACCTTAAGATTTTATTGCTCTTCAGTTACCGGAGCTTTTTCAATCGGTGTAGCATAATTTGCTAAACCATAATTTTGGCTCTGACTCTTCACTGGTTCTTTAATGTGCCACTCAAATTCATCCCTGAAATGACGGATAGCACTTGCAACCGGCCATGCAGCTGCATCACCTAACGGGCAAATGGTATTTCCTTCAATTTTACGCTGAACATCCCATAACAAATCCACATCATCCATGGTACCATGTCCGTGCTCGATTTTATGCAGGATTTTTTCCATCCAGCCAGTACCTTCACGGCATGGCGAACATTGTCCGCAACTTTCATGATGGTAGAAACGCGAAAAATTCCAGGTATTGCGTACGATACACTGATCTTCGTCAAAAGCGATAAAACCACCAGATCCCAACATGGTTCCGGTAGCAAAACCACCTTCAGATAATGATTCGTAACTCATTAAACGGGGTTCGCCGTTGGCTAATTTTAAAGTCAGGTTAGCAGGTAAAACCGGAACAGATGAACCACCTGCAACGGTTGCTTTCAGCCGTTTTCCGTTAGCAATACCACCACAATATTCATCAGAGTAGATAAATTCTTCAACCGGTAAACCCAATTCAATTTCGTAAACTCCTGGTTTTACTAAATTACCAGATGCAGATATTAATTTAGTACCCGTACTCCTTCCGATACCAATTTTAGCATATTCATCGCCACCGTCATTTATAATCGGCACCACTGCAGCAATAGATTCTACGTTATTTACTACAGTCGGACAACCATATAAACCTGCAATTGCAGGGAATGGCGGCTTAATACGCGGATTACCTCTTTTGCCTTCAAGCGATTCTAACAAAGCCGTTTCTTCACCGCAAATGTAGGCACCGCCACCAGGCTGAACATATAATTCTAAATCGTAACCTGTTCCCAAAATGTTTTTACCTAACCATCCTGCAGCCTTTGCTTCGGCAATTGCTTTTTCCAGGATACGGATCTGAGGCATCATCTCTCCACGAACGTAGATGTACGAAACCTTAGCACCTAAAGCAAAACTCGAAACAATCATGCCTTCAATTAAAGCATGCGGAATGTAAGTCATCAGGTAACGGTCTTTAAAGGTTCCCGGCTCAGACTCATCGGCGTTGCAAACCAGGTAACGGGCAACACCTTCTGGCTTAGCCAAAAAACTCCATTTCATTCCTGTTGGGAAACCCGCACCACCGCGACCGCGTAAGCCAGATTTCTTAACTTCCTCAACAACCTCTTCAGGGGTTAAAGTTTTAAGGGCTTTTTCAACGGCACGGTACCCGCCTTTTTGGCGATAGACCTCAAGTGTATTGATGCCTGGTACGTTTATATGCTCAAGTAATAATTTGCGACTCATTATCTTTTAGATGTGAGATGTGAGATGTGAGATATGCGACTATCGCCTGATCTCAAATCTCAAATCTAGTTTCTCAAATCTTATTTATTTTTCAAATCTTCAATCAATTTATCTACGCTTTCCGGTGTCAGGTTTTCGTAGAAAGTATATTCGGGACTGATTTGTAAAACCGGCCCGAAACCACAGGCAGCCAAACATTCAACTCCTCTAAAGCTGAAAAGGCCGTCAGGGGTAACTTCACCTTCTTTAACGCCTAATTTATTTTCTAAGTGGCTTAATATTTTCTCAGCACCTACCAGACAGCATGGTCCTGTACGGCAAACCTCCAAAGCATATTTACCCTGAGGTTTTAAAAAGTACATGGTATAAAAAGTTGCTACCTCATACACTTCAATCGGCTGAATATTTAAATATGCAGCTATCTGATCCATGGCTGATGTTGGTACCCAAAGAAATTCGGCCTGCACCAAATGCAATAATGGCAGCAAAGCTGATTTTTGTTTTCCTTCCGGATAACGGCTTTTTATCTCATCAAATTTGGCCAGCAATTCTGATGAAAACGTTACAGGTGTTTGTTCTTCTACTTTAAGCATCTAATTCTCCTGCAATAATGTTCATACTACTCATGTTGATAATGGCATCAGACAATAACATGCCCTCGCTCATCGGCGCAAACATCTGGTAATTTATAAAACTTGGTCTGCGGAAGTGCAAACGGTAAGGGGTACGGCCTCCATCGTTGATCAGATAGAAACCCAACTCGCCATTTCCGCCTTCTACAGCGTGATAAACTTCTGCTTTTGGCGCATCAATTTCGCCCATCACAATTTTAAAGTGATAGATCAATGCTTCCATGTTGTTGTAAACTTCTTGTTTAGGAGGAAGGTAAAATTCAGGAACATCGGCATGGAAAATACCTTTTTCTTCTGATTTTAATTTCTCCATGGCCTGCTCAATAATGCGCACACTTTGCCACATTTCTTCGTTACGAACCAGGTAACGGTCGTAAATGTCGCCACTGGTACCCACCGGAACTTCGAAATCGAAATCCTGGTATGAAGAATAGGGATCGCTCACGCGAACATCATAATCAACACCGGTAGCACGTAAAAGCGGGCCTGTCCAGCTGTACTCTAAAGCCGTTTCTTTGGTAACTTCTGCAACTCCGGCAGTCCTGTCAATAAAGATACGGTTTCGGGTTAACAGGTTTTCGAATTCCTTTAATGCTGCTGGAAACTCTTTTAAGAATTTATTGATTTTGGCAAAGGCGATATCGTTAAAATCTCTTTCAAAGCCGCCAATACGACCAATATTCGTGGTTAAACGTGCGCCACAAACTTCTTCAAAAATCTCGTAAATATGTTCACGAAACTGAAATAAGTATAAGAAAGTGGTTGTTGCTCCGGTATCCTGACCAATGATCGTGTTACAGATAATATGATCGGCAATACGCGAAAGCTCCATAACGATTACCCGAAGATAATCTACACGTTTTGGCATTTTAATATTCAGCAACTTCTCAACCGTCATGTGCCAGCCCATATTGTTTATGGGTGATGAACAATAGTTTAAACGGTCGGTAAGTGGTGTAATCTGATAGAAAGGGCGGTGTTCGGCAATCTTTTCGAAAGCACGGTGAATATACCCAATAGTTGAAACGCCGCTTACAATACGTTCGCCATCTAATTGCAAAACGTTTTGAAAAACACCGTGGGTTGCAGGGTGTGTTGGACCTAAGTTTAAGGTTACCAGCTCACTTTGCGGGTCGTTATCTGTAAATACCGGATGGTTATGATTCATAAAATTACCTTCCAAAAAATTCGTCTTTTTTATCTACCCTGTTCGGGTCTTCCAATGGATATTGTTTCAACATTGGGTGTACACCTAAATCGTCCATATTCAGGATACGGCGCAAATCAGGGTGTCCTTCAAATTTAACCCCGAACAAATCGTAAGTTTCGCGCTCCATCCAGTTGGCACCTTTCCAAACCGTTGTTGCAGTTGGAATGGTTGGATTTTGCTCTGAAATAAAAACTTTGACTCTGATTCTTACTTTTTCTACCATGTTGTGCAAATGGTAAACCACTGCAATACCATGATCTTTACCAGGGTAATGAACTGCTGTAATATCAGTTAGAAAATTGAATTTTAATTCTTCTTTAAGATATGAAAGCACATTGATGATCACATCTTTATAGGTCACAAAAGTTAATAAACCATAAGGCTCAGAAACGGCAGTAACTTTTTCACCAAACCTTTCAGTCAGCTTAACGTGGATATCGTTATTTAAAGTTGTTTCTTCCATTATTTAATGCCGTATTGACCTAAAAGTTCTTTGTAATAATCGGAATTTCTTCTTCTGCCAGATTCATTTTTCACCAGGTCCTGAATGCGCTGAAAGCCATCAAGAATAGCCTCTGGTCTTGGCGGGCAGCCAGGAACATAAACATCAACAGGAATAACCTCATCAATACCCTGCAATACAGAATAAGTATCGAAAATACCACCGCTACTTGCGCAGGCACCAACAGCCATTACCCAACGTGGCTCAGCCATCTGGATATAAACCTGTTTTAATACCGGAGCCATTTTTTTTGCGATAGTTCCCATAACCATTAAAACATCAGCCTGACGAGGAGAAAAGCTTAAACGTTCGGCACCAAAACGACCTAAATCGTAATGAGAACCCATGGTAGCCATAAACTCGATACCACAACAAGATGTTGCAAAAGGCAATGGCCATAATGAATTTGAGCGGGCCAGACCAATCACCTTATCCAGGGAAGTGGCAAAATAGCCAGGTCCTTCGGTTCCTGGAGGCGCATCAACTATATTAATTTCACTCATGTTTATAAACAAAAAATGCTCATCCCTTTGCAGAATGAGCAACAAATTTACAATATTTTAAAGGCAATTAAACTAGCTTTACTCGATTTAGAACCTTTCTAAATAACCAAAATCCGATGTAGTTAGTGTAATTGGTACACATCCAGTTATTAGTTGACAATTTTCAGTTAACAGTTTATAAAACCGGGGTTATAAACTGCCAATTACGAACTAATAATTGTGAACTGAATTAGTTCCAGTCTAAAACTTTTTTCTTGATTACGTAGATAAAACCCAGTAACAAAGTACCCATAAAGATGAACATTTCAATCATCCCATCCATCCTTAATGAACGGAAATTAACTGCCCACGGATACATAAAGATTACCTCCACATCGAAAAGCACAAACAAAATGGCTACTACGAAATATTTGATGGAGAAAGGTTGACGGGCATTACCAATTGATTTAATACCGGCCTCAAAAGTTTCCAGTTTATCTGCTGTTTTACGTTTTGGGCCTAATAAGTGGGTAGCTACCAAAGTGAGTACAACAAAACCTAAAGCAACAATTACTTGAAATATAATCGGTAAAAAATCTATAGCCGAACTTTGCGCTTGCATATTAATTTATTTTATGGTTGCAAAAGTAAAAGAAAAAGGCAGAGTAACCAAACTCTGCCTTTTCTAAATTATTTAACTTTAAATTATTTGCCTTTACCTTTTGGTGGTGCAGGAGCTTGTAATTCTTTAAGCCTAGCTGCTGCATAAGTATCAGCAGGATCTAATGCTAAACTTTTGGTAAAAGCATCGATAGCTTTTGGCTTGTCTTTATCTGAATACCAAGCACCTATATTGTTATAAGATTCTGATAAGTTAGTTTTGTTTGCCGCTACTTCCTCAGGTTTCACTAAGCTAACATATTTCTCAAAATATGGGATTGCAGTTCCTTTTGGATTAGTTTTATCATCTACTAAATTCGCGATTCTTCCTCTTACAAAATAACCTAAAGCAAACTCCGGAGAAACTTTATTTAGGTGGCTTAAAGCAGAATCTGCCTCAACTAAAGCCGCAGTATTGAATGGTTTTTTCTCTTTTTGAGCAACGTAAGCCTCATAAAATCTGGTTTGGCCTAAATAATAGTAATTTGTTAATGAACCTTTCCCATTTGGATTATATTTAATCGCCAATTGGAAAATTTCAGCAGATTTACCATATTTCTTCGCTTTCATCAAAGCTAAACCAGCCTCTGCTAAAGCATCAGCATTGTTAGAATCAATTTTGGCAGCTTCAATGATATTACCAACAGCTAAACTGTCTTGACCAGCTTTTAACTGTGCTTTACCTAAATAAAGGTAATCGTTTCCTAAAATTTTAGATTTATCTTTTTCTTTAGCAAAAAACTCAGTCATGTAAGTTAAAGCCTGAGGATAGTTTTTATTTTCATAAGCAGCCCATCCTTTTAATCTGGCAACAACACCTGATTTAGAATCATTTGCTGGAACTTGAATACTTGATGCCACCTGCTCTAATGTCTGAAAATCTTTAGCATAGAATAAAAACTGCATATAACGCAATTGAGATTCCAAAGATTTATCAGTTAAATCCATGTACTTCTTATAGTTCTCAATTCCTTTAGCTGCTTTTTCTTTGTCAACACCAAAACTACTCCATTGCAAGTACAGCTCTCCCAATTCACGATAAGCCGGACCATAGTTCGCATCAGCGGCAATCACATCCTGTAATTCCTTTTCTCCTTCAGGAAAAGCTCTTGATTCTTTGTACATTTTACCAATCTGAGTTTTAGCTCTTCTGTTGTTTGGATCAATGTCGTTAACACGCATGTATGGACCTAATGCTTCAGAGTTTTTCTTTTGTAAAGCATAAGCATCGCCTTGTGCCAGGAATACTTCTGCATCTTTATCTTTCGCATCTAATTCATCTGCTTTGGTAATGTTAGCCAGCGCATTTGTAAAATCAGGTTTTGATACATCGTCACTAGGTTTATCCTGAGCTAAATAAGCTTTACCGATATACAAATAAGTTTTGTAATCTTTCGGAGCCAAAGCCACTGCCTTATCAAAATTGGTTTTCGCAGAAGCCGGATTATTTGATAGCATATCTGCTTCACCCAAACCGATCAGGTTTAAGTTGTTCTTCGGATCGGCAGTAATGCCTTTTGTAAATACCGCTCTCGCCGAGTCGATATAACCAGTTTTTAAGTAAACCAAACCAAGATTGTAATAATTATTACCATCTGATGCTTTTGAGCTCACCAATGATTTAAGCATTGATGATGCTTTTTGGTACTGTTCAGCGTCAATGGCTTTTTTCGCGTCATTTAAATCTTGAGCAAAAACTGCAGAACCCATCAACACCAAACCTACATTTAAGGTTATTGCTTTCTTTAAAATTTTCATCGGATATTCTGTTTTTTATTTAATAAAAATGAAGTGTCTCTTTAGATTTACTTCGTGGTTCAATTTATAATTTTTTAACTTAATTTCACTTTGTCAGGTGAAGCTCTCTGGGCATTAACTTATGTGGCCCAAGTCCAGATTTAAGTACAATCAATTGTCCTCTCTGACTTCTTAACCATGTTGCAAATCCTGTGCCTAAACCATCTCTTCCCTCGCAATCGATAATATTTATATTTCTCAGGAAAGGATAAACGCCATTGATCAAATTATCCTGGGTTGGTTTATAAAACTGGTCATCTCCAACTTTGCCTTTCAAATTTTTCACTCCCAATACTTTTACCTTCGACAGGTATTGACTCGCCTCAGTATTCTGATCGGAAATCCAATTTACGCCCAAAATACCAATAAAATTTTTATCTTCTGCAATAAGTTTAATGACTTCTTTGCTAGAATTTTTAGAGTAAACACCTGTAGCTGGAAATTGATTGATTTTAGCAAGTTCCTTAAAGTATTGAAAAGTGCTAGAATAGGCGTTATCGAACACCAATTTTTTTTCTGATTTCTTCCCCTGTAATATGTCAATCACTTCTTTAACGGTAATAGTACTGTCAATATTGCCCTGATTGGTAATTAAAGCGATACCATCAATAGCAAAACGGGAAGAGTTGATCTTGATATTACGTTGATTATAATATTTTTCTTCAGCTTTGGTCAACAACCTTGGCAAAACAATTACCCTTACACTATCATTTAAAAATGCAGGCAATAATTTCTCTTCAGGTTTTACTGTAGTCTGAAACTTTGCGCCCGGATAATCCAAACTAAAAATATCGATCTGATTTTGAACAACCGGTCCGACACTTTCATCAACCAATATTTTTAAGGTACCGCTTGTTCTGGTCTCTTTAACCGCATCAGCTTTGTTTTTACGTTTGCAGGATACAAGTAAAGCTATTACACAAAATACTAAGAGGAATTTTTTCATTGAAATATTAATCGCGCCTGCCCAGGCTTAAAAGTCTTACAAAAGCATAAATAATTAAGAAGATGCCAATTGCGATACGGCCCCATTGCGGAATAGTGCTTAAGCGAAGGGCAATTGGTTCATAAAAGATGAATGCAAAGCCCAATACCACGTAAAAGACAAACATGATAAGGCCTAAAATGAGCAAAAACCGCTGTTTAGGCGATTTTTGCTTAAAAATATCAAAATTTAACATCTACTATTAGTTCAATGTAAAGTTAACGTTGATGTTGTATTTTACCCTTACTGGTTTACCGTTTTGAATACCTGGGTTCCAACGCGGACTGGCTTTCAATACTCGGATGGCTTCCTCATCAGTTCCGCTACCTAAACCACGGGTTACTGTAATATCGGTTAATTTACCATCTTTTTCCACAACGAAAGATAAAAATACTTTACCTTGAACGTTGTTTTCCTGTGCCATTGGCGGGTATTTAATTGCTCCTCCTAAATACTTATAGAATTTAGCAATACCTCCCGGGAATTCTGGTTGTTTCTCGATACTAACAAAGTCGTAAACCTTATTGTCATCAACCGCAACAGCAGCTTCCCTTTTTGGTCCCTCACCTACCGGTTCAGCGATAACGATATCAGCTGTTGGATCACCTTTGATATCTCTCTGACCTGGATCAGCTTCTTTCAATTTTTCAACTGTAGGTGGTTCATCACGAACCTCGATATCAGGTTTTACAATTGGAGGTGGCATTTTTACCTGGTCAACCTTTGGTGGCGGTGGCTCTACCGGTGGCGGTGGAGGTGTTTCCGGGTTTACCGGCGGTGGCGGAGCTAAAATTACTTCCTGTGCTTTTACCTGCTCTTCTTCATGATCCATTGAACCTTTGATCAGGCTATAGATTTTTGGAGAGAAAAATAAAACAAGGAAGATTATAGATCCAATAATTAAAGCTCTTGTAGTGGTAGCACCATTGGTTTTACGCAATTGGTATGCACCATAGTTTTTGTTTTTATCGGCAAAAACCACTTCAAGCCATTCTTTTCTGAATATATCTAACTTCGACATAACTATTGGTTTTACTGATTATAAAATTCCTTTTTCTTTCATGAACTGCTTCTCATTGTCAAGGATGTTATCATCATCAATCTGACGAACCTTTACTTTAAGAATTTCCAACTCGTCCATAATATCAACAAAGTTCTGAAAGGTAGCACCCGATGTTGGTTTTACAAGCACAACAAAGTCGCCCGCAACACCTGAAGCATCAGCTGTTTTTCTATTTTTTACAATAGCATCCTCTATCTGTGAACCTGATTCGATTGTTGGTGCGCTTTCGCCAGCTACTCCCATGTACCATGCTACTTTATTGTTTTTACCCAATAAGATGGTCATCGTTTTACTCGCTTTCAGCTCTAACCTGTTTTCAGGTAACTTTTCGTTTTTATCCGGTTTTGCAATATCCATCGCCTGCGGCGTAGAGATTACTGTTGTTAAGATAAAGAATGTTACCAAAAGAAACATTAGATCCACCATGGGGGTCATATCAACCCTCGGCGTGGCTTTCTTCCCGCCTGTGTTTAATTCTGCCATTTCTTATTTCTTTTTAGCTTCAGAGTTAGTTACCAACAAGAATTTGTTTACACTTTGTTTCTGAAGTACATCAATAATCTTTTTAACTACAGGATATTCTTCCTTTGCATCACCTTTGATACTGATACGCATATCCTGGTTGTTGATCTCTTTCGTAGCTTTACGCGCATTTAAAACCCAGGCATTTAACTGATTATCAGTCGAATCTGAAGGTATACCCGGCTGAATTCCAGGTTTCATACGATCGCCACCATTCATTGCAATAAGCGACTTTAAGCTCTGGATCGGCACACCGAAACTTCCGATATTCGAGAAGCGTTGTACTTCTGCTGGGGTGAACGATATTTTATACTGTTCGCCCATTAGCTCTAATGTTTTCGCTCTTACTTTTGTTCCTGCTACTTCAAAGAAAACTTTACCCTGCCCAATGGTTAATATCGCATTGTTTTCTACCGGTACCTTAAACTCATACGTTGATGAAGGTGTAGAAACAGTTAATGGTTCTGGTTGCCTTGCTGTAGCAGTTAAGATGAAGAAAGTAAGTAACAATGATGCCACATCACACATGGCGGTCATATCTGTTACCGTACTCGTTCTTTTAACTTTAATTCTAGGCATAATATTTTTACTAGTTTTTAATAATGATGATCTTTTTTCCGGTTTTCCATAAAGCCGGTAAAAATTTTTTCAAAATTCTTATTTATGCGAACTAGCGTATGTTTGAACGATGCTGAAACCAGCCTCATCGATTGCGTAAGTTAACTTGTCAATTTTAGAAGTTAATACGTTGTACATGATAATTGCCACAGTAGATACCAAGATACCAGTTGCAGTGTTGATAAGTGCCTCAGAGATACCTACCGCAAGTGCTGATTGATCTGGAGCACCAGAGTTTGCTAAACCGGCGAATGCACGGATCATACCTGTTACTGTACCCAATAAACCTACCAATGTACCAATTGATACCAAAGTTGCAATTACAGTTAAGTTTTGCTCTAACATTGGCATTTCTAAAGCTGTAGCTTCTTCAACCTCTTTCTGGATGGCAACGATTGATTGCTCAACATCCATGTTAGTATCTGCTTCAACTTCGCTATATTTTTTCAAACCAGATTTAATTACGTTAGCAACTGAACCTTGTTGTTTATCACACTCCGCTTTTGCAGCTTCGATGTTTCCTGCGCTCAATAAGCCTTGTACTTTACGGATGAAAGTATCTAAGCTTGTTTTTCCACTCGCTTTACCAATAACGATAATACGCTCGATAGAGAATACAATTACTACCAATAGTAATCCAACCAAGATCGCTACGATAGGGCCTCCTTTGTATGCTGTTCCAAGATAGTTACCAGGTAATGGTAATTTTTCTCTGTCACCATCGATAAAGTTACTTCCTTCTCCGAATACGAATCTCCAAACACAGAATCCAATAACGATACAGATTGGAATAACGAATGTTGCAAATACATTTGAAGCGCTAGAAGAGCTCTCTTTTTTAACAGTTGTTGGTTTTGGTGCGTTTGCCATTTTTTTTGAATTTTTAGTTTTAGTTCTTGTTTTTAATTTTTAGCTGTTTTTTCTTATTGTATACACACAACGTTTCTTAACCGAAATTGTTGCGAAAAACAAATTTATAAATTGATTTTAAATTACAAATTAATAAATCAACAAGCAATTAAATCGTTACTTAGAATTTTGTTCCGGCAATTCACCTAGGGTGTATAACAAAAAAATTGCCCCAGCCGAGGCAATTCTTTCACAATAAAAACTAAAAAAAAATCGAATTGCAAATTTTTTGCTCAAAAAATGCATTTTAAAGTACTTTTAACATAATTTTAACGCTTCGTGTCTGCTTTTTGACACTTTTGTCAGTTCGAATTGCTTAAAATTCTCTTCGAAGGCATCAGATAGTTGATAGGCCTTTAAAAAATATTCTTCCTGGTTATCCCATGTTTTAGAAGGATCTAAAATATCGCTTGGAACACCCGGGCAATTTAGCGGCATCATCAATTTAAATACATGGTGCTGTTTGTAATGGTTGTGGTTTAAACTGCCGTTCAAAGCTGCTTTGATCATGGCGCGTGTATAGCTTAATTTCATCCTTTTACCCACACCATAGGCTCCCCCGGTCCATCCCGTATTGACCAACCAAACGTTTACTTCGTGCTTTTTCATCTTCTCGCCCAATAAAGCTGCATATTTAGAAGGATGCAATGGCAGGAAAGCTTTGCCAAAGCAAGCTGAAAAAGTGAGTTGTGGCTCGGTAACCCCAGCCTCTGTTCCGGCAACTTTTGCGGTATAACCGCTCATAAAGTGAAACATGGCCTGTTCAACACTTAATTTGGAAATGGGCGGCAGCACGCCAAATGCATCAGCTGTAAGGAAAAAAATATTTTTTGGCACCGCTGCAACAGAGGGCAGGATGGCATTATCAATATAATCTATAGGATAAGCAACGCGCGTATTTTCCGTTTTATCAATGTTTGAGTAATCAACATCTTTTGTTCCCGGGAAGAAGTTGATGTTTTCTAGTAGTGAGCCAAATTTAATCGCTTTAAATATCTGGGGTTCTTTTTCCTCTGTCAAATCAACACATTTTGCATAACAGCCGCCCTCAAAGTTGAATACAGAATCGTTACCCCAACCATGTTCATCATCGCCGATTAAACCACGTTCAGGATCGGCAGACAAAGTGGTTTTGCCTGTTCCGGACAAGCCAAAAAATATGGCCGTATCTCCGTTTTTACCCACATTGGCCGAACAATGCATGGAAAGCGTATTTTTATATACAGGAAGGATAAAGTTCAGCACAGAAAATATTCCTTTTTTGATCTCTCCGGTATAGCCTGTACCCCCTATAAGGATCATTTTCCTTGTAAAATTGATAATGGAGAAATTTCCCTGACGGGTGCCATCCACAGCTGGATCGGCCATAAAACCCGGCGCAGCAATGATTGTCCATTCGGGCATATCACCCAGATCATCTTCTTTTGGGCGGATAAATAAATGATGAGCAAAAAGATTCTGATAAGCCGTTTCGGTAATTACGCGGATGGAAATCGAATAATCCGGGTCGGCGCACGCTGAAGAGTCGCGCACGTAAATTGTTTTGTTACCAAGATAATTGGTAAGCTTACCATATAACTGATCGAATTTTTCAGGGCTGATTTTAATGTTTACATCACCCCACCAAACCTGATCTTCAGTGATATCGTCGCACACGATAAAACGGTCTTTAGGCGAACGTCCGGTAAATTTCCCTGTATCAATAGCCAGTGCACCGGATGCGGCCATGGTACCTTCATTATTTAATAAGGCTTCATCAATCAACTCCCCTGGAGATAACTGGTACTTTACAGCAATGTTCCCGCCGAGATTTAAATAGCTTAAATCTGGCGCTTGCAGTTTCTTTTTGCTCATAACAATAAGTTAGTTAGTGCAGCAAAGGTAAAGACTTATCTTTTACAAAAACGAGTTTTAAAAAGTAATTTTTTACATATTGTAGCAAATACACTATGATTTAAATAGCTTATTACCAATGAATTAAATACTTATTTTGAATGTAAAAAAAATTAAAAATATACACTAAGTAAACCTATTTTACAGATAAGAAGACCGGCTATCATCCAGTACTATAGTAAACTTATTTAAAAGCAACCTCAGGGATGTACTAGTGGGGGCATAACCTCAGTATCTTTTCGAATAAAAAGCAGAGGCATTACGTACATTATATAAACTGAGATGGAAAAGTTATCGTAAAGCCTCTTATCCCATCTTGCAGGAAATACTCCGAAAGGAAGAAGGAATATGGCTATTTCATTTGTTTAAACGTTTTAATAGAAATTTCGAAATAAAAATTAAAAAACATTTGCATTTTAAAAAAATAATCTCCTACTTTACAGTGTACAAAGTACACCAAGTAATGACAAATTTTAACACTTCAATTATTTCAACAATTATTATTACCACCGGTATAAACCAGCGGGACTAATTTGTTGTAATTGAAAAAACATAAAAAACACAAAGAGCGTCCCGATAAAAGTCGGGACGCTTTTTTTTTAATCCATGCTGAATGAAACCGTACAAACGAGCATTAAACCACAGATCGGTACGGCAACAGACAGTTAAACCCAATATAGACTAATGAAAGTACTCAAATTCGGCGGCACATCCGTAGGTTCGGCCGAGAACATTAAAACCCTCTTACGCCTGGTTGGCGAAGAAAAACAGAAGAACAATCCGGTAGTTGTATTATCGGCAATGAGCGGTGTAACCAATTTGCTAACTGATATGGCCGAAAAGGCCGAACGGGGCGAAGATTACGATGCACATTTAAAAGAAATCGAGGCCAAACACTTTGCCGTGATCCGCACTTTGTTGCCAGCAGCGGCGCAAAACCCTGTATTTACACGTTTAAAGATCTTTTTTAACGAATTGGAAGACCTGTTGCAGGCTGTAACCAATCTGCGCGAACTAAGTTTACAGACAAAGGATCAGATTATAAGTTATGGTGAGCGCTGTTCTACTTTTATGATCAGCCACATTGCTTCGCAAAGCTTCGATAATGCACTTTTTGTAAACGGGTCGGAGCTGATTAAAACCGATAGTAATTTTGGACAGGCAAAGGTTGATACTGAACTTACTGAAATGCTGATCAACAATTTTTACCAGGAAAACAGTAATAAGGTGCTTTTTGTAACAGGCTTTATTGCCAGTAATATGGCCGGCAGGGTAACCACCCTGGGCCGCGGCGGATCTGACTATACTGCAGCTGTTTGGGGCGCTGCCTTAAATGCTGAAGAAATAGAAATCTGGACTGATGTAAACGGTATGATGACTGCCGACCCTCGGATCGTAAAAAAAGCTTTCTCTTTACCAGAGTTGAGCTATACTGAGGCCATGGAACTGAGTTATTTTGGAGCGAAAGTAATTTATCCGCCAACCATGATACCAGCTTTCATGAAAAAAATCCCGATTGTCATTAAAAATACTTTCGAACCAGATTTTGCCGGAACCTATATCAAAAGTGATGTTAGATCATCAAGCCTCCCAATTAAAGGCATTTCATCTATTGATCACATCAGTATCATCAACCTTAGCGGTAGTGGCATGGTGGGTAAAGCTGGTTTTAGCGGCCGCTTATTCTCGCTACTCTCTCGCGAGCAGATCAACGTGGTATTGATTACACAATCATCATCAGAACACAGCATTACTTTCGCAGTTAAACCAACAGATGCTGCACAGGCCATTTCCCTGATCAAAAAGGAATTTGAACTCGAATTGGACGCGAAGAAGCTTGAATTACCGGAAGTTGAAAATAACCTGGCTGTTTTGGCCATAGTAGGCGAAAACATGAAACGTACCCCGGGTATGAGCGGTCGTTTGTTCAACGCACTTGGCCGTAATGGTATCAACGTAAGGGCCATTGCGCAGGGGTCTTCAGAATACAATATTTCGGTTATTATCAGTAAAGACGATTTATCAAAAGCTGTAAATGCGGTTCACGATGCTTTTTTTACCGACCTGAAAAGAACCTTGAACATCTTTTGCCTGGGAACAGGAAATATTGGCAAAACCCTATTCAACCAGTTAAAAGAGCAAATGCCTTTCCTTGCGGCCAATAACGATCTTCAGGTAAAGGTAACCGGAATAAGCAATACACGTAAAATGATTTTCAACGCAGATGGCTTATCGCTCGATAGCTGGGAAGCAGAATTAGCTGATCAGGGCGAACCGGCCAACCTGGCCGAATTTGTGGCTAAAATGAAAGCCATGAACCTGCCCAACTGTGTTTTTGTTGATAATACCGCAGCTGAAGCGCCAATTGAATTTTACCAGGGCATATTCGAAAGCAGTATTTCGGTAGTAACCTGTAACAAAAAAGGTAATTCGGCCGATTTTGCCCAATACAAATCGTTTAAAGATACTGCACGAAAATTCGGGGTAGATTTTTATTACGAAACCAATGTGGGCGCCGGCCTGCCAATTATCCGTACCTTAAAAGAATTAATGATGAGTGGCGATAAAGTGGCGCGTATTGAAGCCATACTATCGGGAACCATTTCTTACATCTTCAATAATTTTAAGGGTGAAGCCGGATTTTACGAAACAGTAAAGGAAGCACAGGAACTCGGTTATACCGAACCTGATCCGCGTGATGATTTAAACGGCAAAGACTTTATGCGCAAAATGCTGATCCTGGCACGCGATGCGGGGTATCCTTTAGAAGCCAGCGATGTAAAAATCGACAATATTTTACCAGATGCCTGTTTAAATGCAACATCAGTAGAAGATTTTTATTCAGAATTACAGGCTAATGCGACTTACTTTGAAGATCTGAAAAATACCGCCGCTAAGGATGGTAAGGTTTTACGCTATATCGGCAAACTGGAAAACGGAAATGTAGAAATCAGCTTGCAGATGGTAGATGATAGTCATCCTTTCTTTATGCTCTCTGGAAGTGATAACATTATTTCTTTCACCACCGATCGTTATAAATCGCGCCCATTAGTGGTAAAGGGCCCGGGTGCTGGAGCAGAAGTTACAGCAGCGGGTGTTTTTGCCGATATCATTAACGTAGGAACTTTGAGCAATTAGAGATATGGATACAATTTTAGCACAAAAAAATGAAATCATATACCTGGTAAATCAGGCGATGATTGATTTTGAAAACATTAGTGAAGCGGACTGGAATAATAAACCACAACCACACAAGTGGTCAAAAAAGGAACTGCTGGGTCATTTGATTGATAGTGCATCCAATAACATCCGCCGCCTAATTGTTGGTCAATACGAGCAAGGGGTTAAAATCGTTTACCAACAGGATGAGTGGGTAGCCTATCAAAATTACCAGGCTGCTGATTTTGCAGAAATAAAAACCCTTTGGAAACTTTCGAATGACCAGATTTGCCGGGTTATTGAAAATATCCCTTCAGAAAAACTGCAAAATACCTGCGATACCGGAAAAGGAAAGACAGAGCTGCACAGCCTTTCCTATTTTATTGAAGATTATGTTGTGCATTTAAAATATCATTTAAACCAAATCACTGCTTAACCTAGCGCTAAGCTAATTAATAATGAAAAATAGTATAAAAGTTTTCGCACCAGCCACTGTTGCCAACGTAGTTTGTGGTTTCGATGTACTGGGATTTGCCGTTAATGAACCTGGCGATGAAGTTGAAATGCGTTTCACCGATACACCTGGCGTGGTGATTAAAAGAATTACCGGCGATGATGGTCGTTTGCCTTTAGATGCTGCCAAAAACACTGTTAGTGCCAGCGTACAGCACTACCTGAAACACGTAAACCGTTTAGATGTAGGTGTAGAAATTGAACTGCATAAAAAGATGCCTATTGGTAGTGGCTTAGGATCGAGTTCGGCGAGTACAGTTGCCGGGTTATTTGCCATAAACAAATTAATGGGCGATTTGCTGACCACCAAAGAACTGGTTCCATTTGCCATGAAAGGCGAAGAACTGGCCTGTGGTTATGGTCATGCCGATAATGTTGCCCCTGCTTTACTTGGCGGCTTTGTATTGGTAAGAAGCTATGAACCATTGGATGTAATTTCTTTGCCTACACCTGCAGGCATGTATGCGGCAATCGTTTATCCTGAGGTAGATGTGCCGACCAAAGATGCCCGCCAGATGATCCGCAATAAAGTATCGTTAAAAGATGCGGTTACGCAATGGGGAAATGTGGCCGGACTGGTAAGCGGCTTGTTTATGAGCGATTTTGATTTGATCGGGAGGAGCATGAAAGATGTACTGGTAGAGCCAACACGATCGATCTTAATCCCCGGCTTTGAAGAAATGAGAACGCTGGCCATGGAAAATGGTGCCATCGGTTTCGGAATTTCAGGATCTGGGCCATCAGTTTTCGCCTTAACCAAAGATGAAGAAACTGCCCGGAAAATCACAAAATCACAACAACAACATTTACATAAAATCAATATTAACAGCAAAGCTTTTGTTTCTCCGGTAAATGCGGAAGGACCCAAAGTAATGTAAAATGGGAGATGGATGATGTAAACCACATTTTCCATCATCCATCTTACCTCATCCATTCTAAACCATGAAACTATACTCAACCAACAATAAAGATTTACGTGTTTCTTTTAAAGAAGCCGTTTTTAACAGCATGCCGCAGGATAAAGGTTTATATATGCCTGTTGAAATTCCACAGCTGGATGCTGCTTTTATCGAAAATATTGAACAGTACACTTTGCCCGAAATTGCATATCAGATAGCTTCTGCGCTGCTGAAAGATGAAATTCCGGCCGACGATTTAAAGGCCCTTGTAGCTGATGCCATTAATTTTGAAGCACCAGCCGTTAAATTAGATGATAAAACCTTCGTTTTAGAACTTTTTCATGGCCCATCTTTGGCCTTTAAAGATTTTGGTGCCCGTTTTATGAGCCGAGTAATGGCCTATTTCTTAAAAGATGGCGAACAACTCTTAGATGTCCTGGTAGCCACTTCAGGTGATACCGGTGGTGCAGTTGCTTTAGGGTTCTTAGGTGTACCCAATACCCGGGTTACGATACTGTATCCGGAAGAGAAAGTGAGTCCGATACAAGAGCTGCAGTTAACCACAAACGGAGAAAATATCCGCGCCATTGAGGTTAAAGGAACTTTTGACGATTGCCAGGCTTTGGTAAAGCAGGCTTTTGCCGATGCTGAGCTGAACGCTAAATTCCGCCTTACCTCAGCCAACTCGATTAATATTTCGAGGTTAATCCCGCAAACGTTCTATTATTTCAACACTTACGCACAGCTGAAAAAACAAGGATTCAGTGATGTAGTTTTCTCAGTACCAAGCGGAAACTTCGGAAATATTGGAGCAGGTTTACTGGCTTACAAACTGGGCTTACCTGTAAAACAGTTTATTGCCGCAACTAATGTTAACGACACAGTTCCCCGCTTTTTAGCCACCGGTAACTATGAAACCAAACCTTCTAAACAAACGTATTCAAACGCGATGGATGTTGGCGCACCAAGCAACTGGGTAAGGATTATGGATTTGTTTAACCAGGATGTTGAAGCTTTGAAGAAAGTGGTTACCGCCTATCGTTTTACTGACGAAGAAACGCTGGCCGGAATCAAGGCAATCGACAATCAGTTTAATTATGTAGCCTGCCCGCATACTGCCATTGCCTATTTAGCAGTAGAAAAATATAGAAATGAAAACCCTGCAGATGAAAGTGCTGCTGTATTTTTATCTACAGCGCATGCCTGTAAATTCCCAGATATCTTCCCGAAAGAGATTGCAGCAAAAATCGAAATACCGGAGCAGGTTACCGCTTTGGAAAACAAACCTAAACAGGCCGACCAGTTAGATGTGGATTTTGAAGGGTTTAAAGCTTACTTGCTGAAAGGGTAGTATAGATTTAAACGGATTACAGATCCAAATCTGCAATAAAAAGTAACCTTTAGTCGGGATTGTATAACCAGATTGCAAATCTGGAGATCAACTGGTCCGGATTTTTAATCCGGACCAACTTGAAATATTTATTTAATTAACAGAAGCGAAAGCTGTAGAAGTAATGCTAACGTTATTAAATGTTGCGCTCCCCGTGTCGGTGGTAATCGCTTGTCCATTAAATCTAAAAGTGCGCGTACCCGGGGCTGCAGTATAAATAATAATAGTGTAGGTACCGGCTGTCAACGGGCCATATGATCCCCCGCTTGGGCCAAAATAAGCACTAATCGGAGTAGGTCCGTACAGGTAAATAGATCCGTTATCACCGGTTCCATTACTTAAATTTAAACCGATGCTAAAAAATTTACTGGCACTATTTTCTGCCATAGTCTTTTGCAAAGGTGATACAGCCAGCACTGTACAAAACAGGAATAATTGAATAAGCTTTTTCATAACAATTGTTTTTTAATGGTAGATTTATACTTGGTTGATTTTATAAAAATAAAAAATTTAAGCGTTATTCAGGATCGATTTATTTATAAAAATAAAAAAGGCCGGGACATTACTCCCGACCCGAATCAACTATAAGACTAAAAAACTACTTTGTATTTCAGGCTTTTAAACTGTTTAATTCTCCCTTGATTGCTCTATTTACTCCACCCTTAGTCGTGATTTGTACAAACAGATTGTAAATCTGGAGATCAATTGATCCGGATTTCAAATCCGGACCAACCTTATGCCCTATTTAGCATGCTGCGTCCTTAAAGTCTTTATTTCGCGCTTTAATTCTTCAATCTGTTGTTGTTGCTCCTTTATGCTGGCTACCAACAGCGGAACTAAGCTTTCATAATCTACTTTGGTAATGGTGGCACTTTTAAAGGCATTTTTACCCGAGCTGTAATCTTTAAACTGTACCGAAACAATATCCGGAACAGCTGCCTTTGCATCAGCACC
Source organism: Sphingobacteriaceae bacterium (assembly GCA_017745075.1). Lineage (GTDB taxonomy): Bacteria > Bacteroidota > Bacteroidia > Sphingobacteriales > Sphingobacteriaceae > Pedobacter. Next base: position 210,642 of record JAGIAD010000029.1, read on the forward strand.
TACAAAACCATATTGCGGCCTTGCAGATAATTTTAATTTCTGGGCCCAGGTTTTATCATAATTAAAACTTACCGGCTCAAGTTTAGTAACCTGCCCTAAGGCATTTTCTATCGGTTTAACATTGTTTTGCACTACTTCTTGTGCACTTATTTTTAAAGAGGCAGCAACTAACAGCACTGCAAATGAAATTGCTCGTTTCATATATATTATATTGTAATTTTTGAAATAGGAAATTGATCCGCTTCTTCGAAACAGGAAATAAATCTAAAAAAGTATATTTATACGGAAGGCGGTGGAGTTAAAACCTCCGGAAAGTAAGCCATCTGAAAAGAATGACCAGGGATAATTATTTTGTTTGAAATTTGAAGAGGGAAATATAAAATCCCCTGAAGTACGACCTGCTGTACCGCATACTCACTTTCTACTTTCTTGTCTTCCTTCTCTGTTGCGTCGTCATTTGTAGACAAAAGCTCAATATTGTTGGCAACATGACTTAAATACGAAACCACATGGCTCGCTTTTAAGAAAAAAGCAATCGCCATGCAGACAATCAGTATGTATTTAAGGCTATCGGACTTCATTTTTACAAATATAAATGATCTGCTATTAAAACAATAACTTTCAACTTAAAGTTCGGTAAGAATTTCGAGCATGGTATCCGTAGCGAGCTTAACATCAGATAAAGAGGTTTGCCAGTTTACAAAAGCCGCACGTATTCCTTTTTTCCCGTTATAAAATGTTGGCGTCATAAATACTTTTCCCTTTGTGTTTAACTTATCCAGGAATGTTGTAACCAAACTTTCGTCTGTTAACGAAAAACAAACAGTATTTAAACGTACTGGTGCCAGCAACCCGAAGTTTGGATTTTCATTAATAAAATCAGCAAACTTTAAGGCCATTTCAATATTACTTTCCACAATTTCCTGATAGCCTTTTTTTCCGTAGCTTGTAAGGGTAAACCAGGTAGGCAGAGCTCTTAAACGCCTGGAGTTTTCGGGCAAGAAATTGAGGTAGCTGAAGTTTTCCATCGGATCGCCCAGATAAGCTGCATTCGAATTCTGAAACGTTTCTACCTGCAACAATTGGTGTTTTTCTTTCACAAAAAATACCGCACTTTCATAAGGTACATTTAACCACTTGTGACAATCGACAGTAATACTATCGGCATTTTCCCAACCTTTAAGCAGATGGCTGTATTTTGGCGAACAAGACGCAAATCCGCCAAAAGCTGCATCGATGTGCCACCAGAAATTATACTTTTCTTTTAAGGTATTAATCGTTTCAAAATCATCGAAATCTACCGTGTTTACGGTTCCGGCGCTCGAGATTAAAATAAAAGGTTCGCCGTTTAAGGCCTTTATTTTCAGTTCCAGATCAGCAACATCCAGCGCTTCGCGGTTGCCTTCCATTACTTTTACGTGGATAAAATTACCGCTTCCTAAACCCAGCATCGATAGGGATTTTATAGCCGATGAATGTGGGGTGGCTGATAGTACTTTTATGGTTCCGGCTACCCCTTCCCTTGCAAAATCTTTACCCAATTGTTTCCCGATCCATTGCCTGGCTACTCCCAAACAGGTAAAATTAGACATGGTTGCCCCGGTCACAAAACCACCAAAATAATCTTTGGGTAAATTAAACAGGGAAAGCAAGAGCTGGGTGGCTTCCAGTTCGATAACAGCAGAAATATCACCGGCACCTTTCGCGCTTTGCGTATTTTGATCATAGATAGTCGATAACCAATCGCCGGCAATGGCTGCAGGCGTTGTTCCTCCGGTAACAAAACCCCAATACCTTGGACCAGATGAAGCGACCATAACAGGTTCAAAACGCTGATTAAATTGGTCTAAGGCATTTTTAGCCCCTATACCTTCTTCATTTAGATCGTGAACAATTCTCACTTCTTTGGAACCTGAGGTTGGACGCTCATGAATATGGTTTAAATAATCTATGCCCTGTTCTTTAACTTCTGTGAGTAGGGCATCAAGGTTTTGCTGGTCGGTATTTAAATTATTCATGATGTCATTTTAAATAATAAAAAAATAAGTCATTGTTTCTTGCCCTCACAATGATGACTCTTTTTTTGTTCGTCGAGCTTTATAATCTAACTATTCTGTGGATTTTAAATCCACTAAAAGATATCCAAAAACGGGATTACAAATCCTGACTAACGATTCGGCTCTTTCTTTAAAATATAGCTTTCGCAATCTTTTTGGTCTGCTCAGGTCGGCCCATGGTATAAAAGTGCAATACCGGCGCACCAAAATCTATCAGTTCTTTACACTGTTTAATCATGGCTTCTGTACCAATTTCTTTTGCCTCGTTATTGTTTTTGGCATGAGACAGCGCATCCGTTAACTCATCAGGTAAATCGATGTGAAAAACCTTAGGAAGCACATTTAACTGCGACAAGGAACTGATGGGCTTTAACCCCGGAATAATTGGAATGTTAATATCATTTTCCCTGCATTTCTTTACAAAATCGAAATACTTCTGGTTATCGAAAAACATCTGCGTTACAATAAACTCCGCACCTGCCTCTACCTTCTTTTTCAGGTATTTGAAATCGGTGCTCATATTAGGCGCCTCGAAGTGTTTTTCCGGGTAGCCGGCAACACCGATACAAAAATCACTTTTAAAGGTTTCTACATCCTCGTGCAGGAATTTACCTTCGTTATGGTTCTTGATGTGTTCAATCAGGTCAGTGGCATAACTATGTCCGCCGGGGGTAGGAACAAAATTCCCATCCGCTTTACGGGCATCGCCGCGCAGGGCCAGCACGTTATCAATGCCTAAAAACTGCAGGTCAATCAGCGCATTTTCTGTTTCTTCTTTGGTAAAACCGCCACAAATGAGATGCGGAACGGCGTCAACCTTATATTTGTGAATAATGGCTGCACAAATGGCAATAGTACCCGGGCGTTTGCGGTACGACACTTTTTGCAGTAAACCATTTTCCTGTTCTTTATAAATGTAATCTTCTCGGAGTGATGTTACATCAATGAAAGGTGGATTAAACTCCAAAAGTGGTTCTATGGCGTCGTAAACCCATTGGATGCTCTGCCCTTTCACTGGCGGTAATAATTCAAAAGAAAATAAGGTTTTACCCTTCGCGTTTTTTATATGGTCTGTAATCTTCATACTCTAATTTAGTTGTCATGCCGAATGCAAATGAAACATCTCAAGCACAATGGCAGTTCTTATTTGCTGATGACTGCCGGCATCAAATTGTTATTTTTACCCAAAGACCCTTCGCTGCCATCAGGATGATAAAGCAAAGGGTTAATAAGCTAAATTCGGACTTAACCATCGCTCCACTTCTTCAATTGGCATGTTTTTCCTGATGGAGTAGTCTTCAATCTGATCTTTGGTAATTTTTCCCAATCCGAAATACCTTGATTCCGGATGTGCAAAATAAAACCCGCTTACCGCAGCAGTTGGGTACATGGCATAACTTTCCGTTAAACGAAGGCCGATTTTATTTTCAGCATCGAGCAATTCGAATAAGGTCCCTTTTTCTGTATGCTCCGGGCAGGCCGGATAACCTGGTGCGGGGCGGATACCCACATACTCTTCTTTGATCAGTTCCTGGTTAGTCAGTTTTTCGTCCTGTGCATAACCCCAATATTCTTTTCGTACACGTTCGTGCATGCGTTCTGCAAAAGCCTCCGCTAAACGATCGGCCAATGCTTTTGCCATAATGCTATTATAATCATCGTAATTGGATTCGAATTCATTCACCAGCTCATCAATCCCGATACCTGCAGTTAAAGCAAAACCGCCAAAATAATCCTGGATTCCGCTTTCTTTCGGCGCGATAAAATCAGATAAAGCATAATAGGGTTGCCCATCTACTTTTTCAGCCTGCTGGCGAAGGGTGTGGATCGTAACGGAAGAGGGTTGATGTGAGACGGATGATGGATTTTCACTTCCATTTCCCATTTTACCTCTTACGTCTAAAACAATATCATCTCCAACTGAATTTGCTGGCCAGAAACCGATTACAGCCCTTGCGGTTAGCAGTTTTTCGTCTAGGATGCGTTTTAACAAAACCTGTGCATCATCAAAAAGTTTCTTTGCTTCGTCGCCTACATTTTTATCGTCAAAAATTTTCGGATAACTTCCACGCAGCTCCCAGGTATGGAAAAATGGTGTCCAATCGATATATGGAACCAGTTCTTCCAAGGGATAATTATCGAAAACCCTTGTTCCTGTAAATTCGGGAACAGGTAAGTTGGGCTGAAAATCAATCTTAAACTTATTGTTACGCGCTTCCTCCAGCGTTTTAAAACGTTTATCGGATCGCTTATTCAAATGCGCTTCGCGTGCTTTATCATATTCGGCCCGGATGCCTGCAATATATTCATCTCTTGTATCGGGATTCATTAAAGTGCTGCAAACCGTAACGCTCCTCGAAGCGTCCAACACATGGATAGCTGGTCCGGAGTAATTTGGCGCCACTTTTACTGCTGCGTGTATCCTGGAGGTAGTTGCTCCGCCAATAATCAATGGAATGGTAAAGCCTTCGCGTTCCATTTCTTTGGCAAAGTGAACCATCTCATCCAGCGATGGTGTAATTAATCCGCTTAAACCAATAATATCGGCATTTATTTCTTTGGCTTTTTTAATGATATCCTGTGCAGGAACCATCACGCCCATATCTATAATTTCGAAGTTGTTACAGGCCAATACTACCCCTACGATGTTTTTACCAATATCGTGTACATCGCCTTTCACTGTGGCCATCAACACTTTACCTGCCGAAGAATTCTGATCCTGGTCTGGATTGCTCAGTTTCTCTTGCTCAATATAAGGCAACAGGTAAGCAACCGCTTTTTTCATTACCCTGGCCGATTTTACCACTTGCGGAAGGAACATTTTTCCGGCGCCGAACAGGTCGCCTACGATGTTCATTCCATCCATCAACGGCCCTTCAATAACCTGTATCGGACGGTCGTATTTTTGCCTGGCTTCTTCAACATCATCATCCAGATACTCTACAAGGCCTTTTACCAACGAATGCGATAATCTTTCTTCTACTGTTCCTTTACGCCATTCTTCGTCTTTTACAACTTCCTTGCCTTTTGATTTTACGGTATCTGCATATTCTACCAAACGCTCGGTCGCATCTTCCCTGCGGTTTAAGAGTACATCCTCTACCCTTTCTAACAGTTCAGGTGGAATTTCCTGGTAAACCTCTAACATCCCTGCATTTACGATCCCCATGTCTAAACCAGCCTTAATGGCGTGATAAAGAAAGGCCGAATGCATGGCTTCGCGTACCACATTGTTTCCCCTGAAAGAGAACGAAATATTAGAAACCCCTCCGCTCACTTTGGCGTGAGGAAGGTTTTCTTTGATCCAACGGGTTGCATTAATAAAATCAACCGCATAATTATTGTGTTCCTCCAGTCCGGTGGCTACAGTTAAAATATTCGGATCGAAAATGATATCCTCTGCCGGAAAACCGATTTCGTGTACCAGGATATCGTAACTGCGCTTACAGATTTCAATCCGGCGTTCGTAATTATCAGCCTGTCCCTGCTCATCAAAAGCCATTACCACTACCGCAGCCCCATATTGCATAATTTTGCGGGCGCTTTCGCGAAATTTATCTTCGCCCTCTTTTAAGGAAATGGAGTTTACAATGCCTTTTCCCTGCAGGCATTTTAAACCATTTTCAATTACCGACCATTTCGATGAATCGACCATGATAGGGAGTTTAGCAATATCTGGTTCGGAGGCAATGAGGTTCAGGAATTTGGTCATGGCCGCTTCCGAATCGAGCATCCCCTCATCCATATTCACATCGATTACCTGTGCGCCACCTTCAACCTGTTGCAGGGCAACAGCCAATGCCGCTTCGTAATCGCCGCCTAAAATCAGTTTTGAGAATTTTGGAGATCCGGTAATATTGGTTCTTTCACCGATATTTACAAAAATACTATCCGGGGTGATGGTTACGGGTTCCAATCCGCTTAAACGCATATAAGGCTCAATAACCGGCACTTTCCGGGGCGCTGCTTTTCTTGCGTTTTTAGCGATACAGCCAATATGCTCAGGAGTAGTACCACAGCAGCCCCCCACAATATTAACAAAACCCGAGGCAATAAAATCCTCAACGAGGTGTGCTGTTTCATGCGGTTGCTCATCGTAAGCACCAAACTCGTTTGGTAAACCGGCATTAGGGTAGGCAGAGACATAACAGCCTGCTTTTGCAGCCAGTTCTTCAATATGCGGACGCATCTCTTTTGCTCCCAAAGCACAGTTAAAACCGATACTCAGGGGCTTGGCATGCATAACAGAATTTAAGAAGGCTTCGGCCGTCTGGCCCGAAAGCGTTCTTCCTGAGGCATCGGTAATGGTACCTGAAATCATGATTTCGAGTTTACGGCCAATTACCTCTTCATATTTTTTAATGGCTACAATAGCCACTTTTGCATTTAAAGTATCGAAAATAGTTTCGATCAATAAAACATCAGAACCACCATCAACCAAGCCGCGTACCTGCTCATAATAGGCTTCTTCCAGCTCATCAAAGTAAACTGCCCTAAAGCCAGGATCGTTTACATTTGGCGACATAGAAAGGGTACGGTTTGTTGGACCTATGGCACCTGCAACAAAACATTTGCGATCGGGATTTGCCGCCATAAATTCTTCGGCAGCCTCTTTGGCCACGCGCGCGCCTTCATAACTGAGTTCGTAGGAAAGGTCTTCCATCTGATAATCGGCCATGGAAATGCGCTGTGTACTGAATGTATTGGTTTCGATGATATCGGCACCGGCTGCCAAATACTCCAGGTGTATGGATTTTATAATATCCGGACGTGTGATGTTGAGCAAATCGTTATTGCCTTTTACATCACAGGGATGGTTTTTAAAGCGCTCTCCCCTAAAATCTTCTTCGGTTAATGTATAACGCTGTATCATGGTGCCCATTGCACCATCAATCACCAAAATACGCTTCTCTAATTCTTCTCTTATGCTCATTCTTGTTGTTAGATATGAGAGGTGAGATGTTAGATACGAGAATGGATTAGACATAATGTCCAAAATCTCGAATCTATTGTCTCAAATCTCAAAAAAAAGGCTTATTTAAAAAGTTGGCACGTGAATCGTAATCCTAAACTTATCTGTTTCTGCTATTTGCAGAATAGAATTTAGCACCTTGTAAGGTTACAGGTTGCTAAGACTTCGTTGGGTCTAATCCCTCCGTCTTTCTTAATAAGCATACAAAAATGCAACAAAGCAACATCAATTCCAAAAATTATCGCTTTGCAACCAAATAAAATTACAAAGGCCATGCAAAACTGCACGGCCTTAAGAACATTGTTCTGTTTTTAGCTTACTTTCTGTTTCCGAAAATACGCAGTAAATAAAGGAATATGTTTAAGAAATCAAGGTATAAAGATAATGCCGCTACTATAGCCATTTTTTTGCTTTCAACCTGAAGAACTTGTTCTCCGCTTGCCTCAATTCCCTCGCCAATTCTTTTGATCTTTTGTACATCGTAAGCTGTTAAAGCTGTAAATATGGCAATACCAATAAAAGCCATAAACAAGCTGAATTGCTCACTACGAACAAACATATTAATTACGCTCGCAATTATTAAACCAATAACTCCAACCATAAGAATAGGTCCGAACTTACTCAGATCGATGTTCGTTGTGTAACCCATAAATGCCATAATTCCAAAAATTCCGGCAGCCGCGGCAAAGCAACTTACTACTGAACCTGAGGTGTAGGTTAATAAAATAAAGCTCAAACTCACTCCTGTTAATACGGAATAGAGCACAAATACGCCAATTAGTGCAGGTAATGATAAGCGGCTTAAACCAAATCCCATTAATAAAATCAGTGCAAGCGGAGCAAACATTGCAATGTAGCCAAATATTGACATGCCTACCTTGCCAGTGTTGGGGTTAATATTAATGAGGTATTGCATAAGCTGTTCGTTGGCGCCAAAGAGGTATGCCGCTACCGTAGATAAACTCAAGGCTACGAACATCCATAAGAAAACGTTGGCAAAGAATTTTTTAGAAACAGATTTTTCCTGTACGAAAACACTGTTGTCCTGATATTGATAATTTTGTTGTTCCATTTTTAAATTTGTGTATTTAACTATATAAAAATAAATATTTAGTTCAGTCTTTTTGTCAGCAGTTCTTCAACTTTTTTAAATACCTGCAGGGGTTTCAAAGTGCGCCATGGCAGGCTATCGAACGCACCGCCGAAGTTAATGTAATAATCGATGTTATTATCGTGAAACTCAGCAATAACGTGTTCCTGAAAATTCACCCCAACAATCCAGCCATCTTCTACTTCCTGAAACCATTCTTCGTAATAACTATCGTCAGAGGCATGAAAATTCAGCACATTTTCGCCGATCAGGATAAATTTATTAACGCCTTCATCCATCATGAGCTCCAGAATATCACGTTTCAGCAGCATAATATCGTTGTTAATGGCATCGTTCCATTCACCTATAAACTCTATAATGACATAACCACGGTCGTAATCGGCATATAACACTTTCATGTAAAGTGTATTGGAGCCAAACTCATCCCACTGTGGGTGCAATAAGAAATTATAAATCTGCTTATCGAAATAAAGCTCTGAATATTCGGTATTATAAAACGGCGAACGTTCGTCTTCTGCCGAAATATAATCATCTCTCCACTGGTAATAAGGCTCTATCTCGTGCATATTTTCATTATTGAATGAGTGAGTTTTGAAGAATTGAATGGTGTATGCCGTTTAAGATCCACTCATTCCATCCTTCCCCGGTTCTGTTATTCTTAGTGTCCTGCTTCTACCGCTTTCCGTACACTTCCGTAACGGTTTAGCAGTATAGCGGCTTCATCATAGGCAATATTCAGTTCATCGGCAACCATTTGTGTTCCACGATCTACCAGTTTATGATTGGTTAACTGCATATCGACCATTTTATTGCCCACTACGCGACCCAGCTGAACCATAACAGTAGTGCTTAACATGTTTAATACCATTTTCTGTGCCGTGCCCGATTTCATACGGGTAGATCCGGTAACAAACTCTGGCCCAACTACTACCTCAACCGGAAAATCAGATTCGGCCGCTATCGGTCCGCCGGTATTACAAACTATACAGCCCGTCAAAATACCATGCTTGCGTGCCGTATTTAATCCGCCGATTACATATGGGGTAGTGCCTGAGGCTGCCAAACCTACTAAACAATCTTTTTCATTGATATTAAATTCCTGCAGGTCTTTCCAGGCCTGTTCGGCATCATCTTCGGCAAATTCTACCGCTCTCCTGATCGCAGTGTCTCCGCCGGCAATAATTCCTACAACCCAATCAAAAGGAACGCCATACGTAGGCGGGCATTCTGAAGCATCTACTACACCTAAACGACCACTGGTACCGGCGCCAATATAAAAAAGACGACCGCCTTTTTTCATTCGCTCGGCAACGGCAGTTGTTAATTTTTCGATCTGAGGCAAAGATTTTTCGACGGCAAATGCCACGGTTTTATCTTCGTTATTAATGCCCTGCAAAATTTCTAATACCGACATCTGATCAATGTGGTCATAGTTAGATTCTTGCTCGGTAACTCTATTCATAAATTTAATTTTGATAAAATTCGGTAAATTCTTTCTAAAAACTACGTTAAAAAAACAAAAATATCACTTAGGGTAGCCAAGTAACGTTCGTAAGGCGTTAATTTTTGTTAAAATATTATAAACAAAAGACACTTAAATGTAATTATAGAATACATCAACCCGCTAATTTTCATAAATTTGCAATAACGCTTATGAAAAAAAACACCCGTAACAATATACTGATCGCTGTAAGCTATTCTGTAATCTTAATAGCCGGGATGTTTTTGGGCATAAAATTCATTAAGGATCAGGGATTTGGCGTTAAAAAAAGTCCTCAGCTGGCCAGCAGCAATAGCGACGAAAAATTAAACGAAATCTTACACATCATTAACGGCAATTACGTTGATGACATCAATACCGATTCGCTTCAAAACTTACCTATCGACAGTGTTTTACACCAGCTTGATCCGCATAGCGTTTATTTGCCGCCAACTGATGCACAAGACATGTCTGATAACTTGGAAGGAAACTTTGAGGGTGTGGGCATTGAATACTACATGCTTAACGATACCATGATGGTGACCAGCGTGGTAAAAGACGGACCCGCTTACCAGGCAGGTATAAAACTTGGAGACAAAATTTTAAGTATTGATACGACAACAGTAAGTGGCAGGAACTTACCAAAAGATCAGTTAACCGGCCGTTTTAAAGGCAAAGCCGGAACCGGAGTGAGCGTAGTACTGTTGCATCCGGGTGCCGCACAGAGTAACCGCATTATGGTTACCCGTGGCAAAGTAAACATCAGCAGTATTGATGCTGCCTATATGATCAATAATGAAACGGGTTATGTGCGCATTAGTAAGTTTGGAGCCAATACCGATAACGATTTTTCTGTAGCAGCCAATAACCTTAAAGCCAAGGGCATGAAAAAGCTCATCCTCGATCTGCGCGATAATGGCGGCGGCTATTTTACCGCGGCAACAGGATTGGCCGATCAATTTTTACCGGAAAATAAGCTAATTGTTTATACCCAGGGTAAACACGAACCACGTACAGATTATTTTTCGACAGGTGCGGGCGCCTTCCAAAATGGAAAACTTGCAGTTCTGATCAATGAAAATACGGCATCTGCAAGCGAAATCGTAGCGGGGGCTATCCAGGATCTTGGCAGGGGGATAATTGTTGGCCGCCGTTCTTTTGGAAAAGGCCTGGTACAGGAACAATTTGCCTTTGGCGATGGCTCGGCACTTAACCTTACCATTGCCAGGTATTATACCCCATCGGGCCGGAGTATCCAGAAATCTTATAAAAAAGGTTATGATGCCTATAAACATGAACTGGATGAACGTATGATGGATGGCGAGCTAACCGGCGACCGTACCTCGTTTCAGGATTCTATAGAAAAAACAGAAGGTGTAAATATCCAGCCCACTAAAAAAATCAGGCCCATGGGCGGCATCCAGCCTGATATCTTTGTTAAGTTAGATACCACCGGCTACAATAAATTCTACAGCAATCTGGTAAGTAAAAAAGTGCTTTCCGACTATGTTTTTAATGTATTGACAACAAAGTACAGTGCCAGTTTTGTAGAACAGAACATTAATATCTTCACCATAAACGATAACGATTTTAAAGATTTTATCGGTTTTCTTCAGCGTAAAAATGTGCCGATTGACCGTTTCCAGCTGTATAATGCCAAAAGCGTAATCTTAAATGATTTAAAAGCACTGCTTTGCAGGTATTACTTAGGCGATGTTGGTTATTACAGGGCAGCGAACCAAACCGACAACACTGTAAGACAGGCATTGCTTATCCTGCAATAGCCATATTTTATATTTCTCAGCGCTTAAAGAATCCAGCTTTATCGAATTTATATTTTAATTTAAACCATAAAATAAAAATAATATTCCGATTTAAAAACAAATAAAGAAACTATATTCCGATTCATTAACTTTGCCTATGTAATTTTATCGGGCAATGAACAGGTTAAAGACAGAAGATCAAGAGATTTTAAACAATTTATTAGAAAAAGTGAAGGAGCAGACCGAGTTGTTTCTTGGTTATCCCGTTTCGAAAGACTTCGATTACCAATCCTTAGCTGATTTCTTAAAATACCCGATGAACAACCTGGGCGATCCTTTTGTGACTTCTACTTATGGTGTCGGATCGCGCGAACTGGAAAAAGAAGTAGTGCAGTTTTTTGCCGAACTTTTTCGCGCACCCGCAGATAATTGGTGGGGCTATGTAACCAACGGTGGTTCAGAAGGTAATCTTTATGGTCTTTACCTGGCGCGCGAACTGCACCCAAAAGCAATGGTTTATTATTCGGAGGCTACCCATTACAGCGTGCAAAAAAACCTGCATCTGCTCAATATGGGCAACATTGTAATCCGTGCACAGGAAAATGGTGAAATCGACTACGAAGATTTAGAACATACCATCAGGATGAACCGCCATATGCCCGTAATTATTATGGCCAATATCGGCACCACCATGACCGAAGCACGTGACGATGTAGCCAGGATTAAAACCATTTTAAAAAAACTGGCGATTCAACATTATTATATCCATGCCGATGCGGCACTTTCCGGCACTTACAGTGCATTAATTGAACCAAGACCAGCATTTGATTTTGAAGATGGCGCAGACAGTATCGCCATCAGCGGACACAAGTTTTTCGGCTCGCCAATGCCTTGCGGAGTGGTGGTTGCCAAAAAATCGAACCGCGACAGGATTGCCCGTTCGGTAGCTTACATAGGCAGTGTCGATACCACTATTACGGGATCGAGAAATGGTCATAGCCCATTATTTTTATGGCACACCATTAAACGCCTGGGCATAGCAGGTTTAAAAAGAAGAGCCATGCACAGTTTGGCAACGGCGGCTTATACCGAAATGAAACTTAAGGAGATAGGTATTGCTGCCTGGCGAAACCGGGACGCCATTACTGTAAATTTCCCAACCCCATCTGCAACGATCTGTAAAAAATGGCAGCTGGCCGCAGAACAGGGACATTCGCATATTATCTGCATGCCAAACGTAATGCAATCGCATATCGATCTTTTGATTGCTGATCTTGAAACTGAAATGGTGCTGCGGGATTGACACCCTGCAAACATTTCAATAACCACAACTGTTTAATCGGGCACTAAATTAGTTTTTACACATTTAAACAGATCTGAATGAAAATAATAATTGTAGGTGCAACCGGCACACTGGGCAAAAGGGTGGCTGAAGCTTTTGCACCAAAACACGAGATCATCCGCGTAGGAAATACAAAAGGCGACGTTCAGGTAGATATTACCAATGAGGCGTCGATTAAAAACATGTTCGAGCAGATTGGTGCTTTCGATGCCCTGATCAGTACCAGCGGAAAAGGCCCCTTTGTACCCGTAAGTAAGATGACAGGCGAAGTACTTAAGGGTGGCCTGCTGGATAAACTATTGGGCCAGGTTAATCTCGTGCTTATCGGTCAGCATTACATTAATAAAGGCGGCTCATTTACACTAACTTCTGGTATACTGGCCGATCATCCTGTTGCTGCAGGCGCGGCACTGAGCGCCATAAACGGCGGTTTAAATGCATTTGTTCTGGCTGCTGCTCCCGAACTTGAAAATGGGGTACGCATAAACGTCATCAGTCCTAACGTAGTCGAAGATTCACCGGCTTATTTTGATTCCTTTCCGGGAGAAATTCCCGTTACCATGGAAAAAGTGGTTAAAGCTTACGAGAAAAGTGTACTGGGCATTTTAACAGGTCAGGTAATAAAGGTTTATTAATTAAGGCGGACATTTTGAAAATCTGAAGAACCTGTTTTTTAATAAAAGCTTATTACAAAATTTTATTTATTCAAAACCCAAAGCTTTATATTGGCCCAACCAACAAACCGGAGCATGATAGAAACAGAACGCCTCATTTTAAGACCATTAACGCACGATCAGCTTTTAAAATACATTAAAGATGACCATTCTTTAGAACAGGAGTTTGGCCTTTTGCCAACCAAGAAAAATATTTCTCCTTCACTTCGGGATGCTTTGGAACAAACGATTTTACCTAATGTTTTTGATAAGGACAAAGATTATCTCTACCATACTTTATGGACAATCATATCCAAACCCGATCATAGAATGGTAGGCGATATCTGTTTTGTTGGTGAGCCCGATCCAAACGGAGAAATCGAAATAGGTTACGGCACTTATGAGGAATTTAGGGGTAAAGGTTTTATGACTGAAGCTGTTGGAAGATTAATAGCATGGGCCAGGGAACAGTCTAAGGTAAAGTCGGTTTTTGCCGCCACAACAAAAGATAATGTAGCCTCTTATACTGTTTTAGAAAAAAACAACTTTATCCATATTGGAGAGGTTGACGATATGTTAAGCTGGAAAATTGAATTGAAGTAATTTAAATCAATTGCATCCGTTTGCATTGAAAGCATTTCTCTCTCTTAAAATCGATTATTAAAATTTACTATGCGTTACCTTCTTTCCTTTTTATTTTGTTTATCTGCATTTGCCTCTTTTGGACAAAATCCAAAATTAAAGATCAAACATTTAACCGGCGACCTTTATTCTTATACCACATACAATACTTATAAGGGAACCTTAACAGATGCAAATGCCGTGTATCTGGTTACCCATAAGGGTGTTGTTGTAATCGATGCCCCCTGGGATAGCACACAATTCCAGCCATTTTTAGATAGTATACAGGCCAAACACCATCAAAAAGTGGTGCTGGCCATTGCCACACATTCGCACGGCGACCGTGCAGGCGGTTTAGCTTTTTTTAAAAGCAAGGGTATAAAAACGTATACCAGTAAATTAACTGATGAGATATTGAAAACCAACAAGGAACCACGCGCCGCTTATACTTTTAACAACGATACAACTTTTACAGTAGGACAGTATAAAATAAACACCTATTATGCCGGCAAGGGGCATACAAAGGACAATTTGGTGGTGTGGTTTCCAAAGGACAAAGTTTTATTTGGCGGCTGCCTGATTAAAAGTACTGAAGCTGATGATCTGGGTTATATTGGAGAGGCCGATTTAGCCGCATGGCCAAAAAGTATCGAAAAATTAAAGCAGAAATACCCGGACACCAAATTTGTTGTTACAGGACACGATACATGGCGTAATCGTGAATCTTTAGATCATACACTAAAACTGTTGAGGGAGAAAAAATAAGAAGAAACAGCCATTTATCGCCCTCGTTTGCAACTAGGATGCGTGAAAATGTCGATTTTATCGACTTTCGTTTACTACTTCCCACATTACAAATGTGTATCTCAATCATCCTCGTTACAAACGAGGACGATAGTAAAAAGCAAACTTATCTGGCCTTAGCGTCAAGCTAAGAACTGATGATTTTATCACAGCACTAATTTCGTTAACAGCTGCCGTTGATATGCTACAGCTCAATCTCAAACAAACTCAAACTGATACCTTCATAGTGTTTCGGTAGCCCGTCGGTTTTATCCATGGTTACTATTCCAACATAATCAAAGCCACAGCCCGTATAATATTCGAGTAGTTTTTTATTATCCGCCCAGGTATCCATTCTGATAAATTTAATGCCTTTATTGATGGCGTAATCTTTCGCCCATTTGATAATTTCCTTAACAAAAGCATAACCC
Source organism: Sphingobacteriaceae bacterium (assembly GCA_017745075.1). Classification (GTDB taxonomy): domain Bacteria; phylum Bacteroidota; class Bacteroidia; order Sphingobacteriales; family Sphingobacteriaceae; genus Pedobacter. Next base: position 225,855 of record JAGIAD010000029.1, read on the forward strand.
CGCAATTCGGGATGGGTTACAATCCTGTGAATATAAATCGCGTCGTGATCACGCGCTCCCCAGATTAACGGATCGTTAAACGTAACGGCAAATACACAGGCAACTTCCCCATCAACAAGAATTTTATATTGGCGGTTTTCATCGATTTCGGTCTGCACCATTTCTCGCCCAAAGCCTTGCCAGTGTTTGTTAAATACTTTCTTTTGATAGGCAATAGCCATATCATAAAACGCGAAAATGATATCGATATCAGCTGCCCGGCTATTTAGAACTTGTAACTGCATGAAACAAAGGTAAGGGTAAATTTTGATCTCCTCGTTGGTCGTGGGGGATTTGCAATTCCGTGTTTGGCGTTTAGTCCAATATCATTAAGTTAACCATCCGGCACAGGCAAAAATGATTTTGACCACAGATGAGAAGGATGCACACAGATATGAAATCCGTGTTTATCTGTGGTTAAACTCTTAGCTTAATAAAGTTGGGCGTTAGCCTTTAGTGGTTTGGTTTGCAAATTCACATAACAGCCCGACAAGATTACAAATCCCGACGAACAAAGGCATATTGCCAGTAACTAAAAGATTCTTCACTGCGTTCAGAATGACAAAAAAACAAAAACAGGGTGCTCCTTTATGAAACAACCCTGTTTTTAATTGTTGGGTATCCCTACCTTAAGCCTTCTTCCTTTAGCCCCTCAACCCTAACCTATTTTTGTCTGAAATAAATCTGGATCGGAGCACCGGAAAAATCGAAGTTTTCTCTTAATTTATTCTCCAGAAAACGTTTATATGGATCTTTAATGTACTGAGGCAGGTTACAGAAAAAGGCAAACATTGGCGAAGTTCCGTTAATCTGCGTGATATATTTAATCTTAATGTGCTTTCCTTTTAATGCCGGTGGCGGGAATTTCTCGATCAGTGGCAACATTACATCATTTAATTTAGATGTAGGAATTTTCTTACTGCGGTTTTTGTAAACATCTAGAGCTGCTTCAATTGCTTTAAAGATACGCTGTTTATTTAGCACGGAAGTAAAAATGATCGGAACATCGGTAAACGGACGGATACGCTCATGAATCTGGTCTTCAAAAGCTTTCATCGTTTTTGTGTTTTTTTCGATCAGATCCCATTTGTTTACCAGGATTACAATACCTTTTTTGTTTTTCTCGGCCAGGTGGAAAATATTGATATCCTGACTTTCAATCCCTTCAACAGCATCGATCATTAATACCACAACATCGGCTTCTTCTAAAGCTTTAATGGTACGCATTACCGAATAAAACTCCAGGTTTTCTTTAACCTTGGTTTTTTTACGTAATCCGGCAGTATCAATCAGCGTAAATTCGTGACCGAATTGATTATAGTGAATTTTAATTGAATCGCGGGTTGTACCTGCATTTGCGGTAACAATGTTACGCTCTTTACCGATCAATGCATTAACCAGGGAAGATTTACCTACATTCGGACGTCCTGCAATGGTAATTTTAGGTAATTGGTTTTCTTCTTCCTGAATATCTTCGAAATTCTTAACAATCTCATCCAATAATTCGCCCGTTCCGGAGCCTGTCATTGACGATAAAGGGTAAACCTCACCTAATCCGAAACCGTAAAAGGTATGTATTTCGTTATACAAAGCGGTATTATCTACCTTATTTGCACAAACAAAAACAGGTTTATTACTTCTGCGCAATACCTGGGCAATATCGTCATCTAAATCGGTAATGCCTGTAGTTACATCTACCATGAAGATCAATACTGTAGCCTCTTCAATGGCAATCATCACCTGCTCGCGAATGGCAGCTTCGTAAACATCTTCTGAGTTAGCTACATAACCACCGGTATCGATTACGGTAAATTGTTTATCTATCCACTCGCCCACACCATAGTGCCTGTCGCGGGTTACACCGCTCATATCATCTACAATGGCCTTACGGCTTTCTGTTAATCTATTAAAAAGGGTACTTTTACCTACGTTTGGCCTGCCTACGATAGCTATAATATTACTCATGGGTGTTCTTTTGATAGTTAATGGCTAAATAGTTAATGATCGTGGTGTTCAGGCAAGCTGCTCAAACTATTTGGCTATCAGCCATTGACTATCAACTACTAACCGATTTATTTCGGGCTGCAAAGGTACGGTTATTTTTCGTAACCTCTATTAATATTAATTTTTATACTTTTCTAAAAGTCCTTTTATTACTTCTTCGGTTAATTGGTTTCCCTGCAATAACGGGAAGCCCTCCCACCTTACAATTCCTTTCGGGTCGATAAGGATAGCATGCGGAATACCCTTAACCTGAAGCGAGTCTTTTATTACTCCTTTAGTATCTATGGCTTCAAAATAGTTGATTTTTGGATTATCAAAAGCTTCTACTTTTTCTGCTGTCTCATTAGAAAGCCCGATGATGGCCAGTTTATCGGCATATTTTTTCTGAAGATCGTTCAAGGTCGGAATATAAGCCCTGCAGGGTCCGCACCAGGTTGCCCAAAAATCAATCAGTACAAATTTCCCTTTGGTATCGGGCTGTTTTGAAATCCATTTCTCCACCACCAGGTTTGGTGCTTTTTCATTCAGGATGGATTTGGCCCACAACTTTTTACCATTGTTTGATTCCTGGGCGGTAACAACCGTAGCCAGGAACAGCAATAAGACCGTTATCGTTTTCTTCATCCTTAAAAATCGAAATTAATTATCGTATCCGAAACTTTTTAAGTAGTTCTTTTTACTTCTCCAATCGGGGATAACCTTCACAAACAATTCCAGGAATACCTTGGCATCTAAAAACTTCTCAATTTCGAGCCTGGCTTCTGTACCTACTTTCTTTAACATGCTGCCACCGGTACCAATCAGGATATTTTTCTGCGAATCGCGCTCCACCACCACTTCGGCACTGATGCGCACCATTAAACCTTTACCGTTTTTAAGCGGTTCTTCTTTAAAACTCTTTACAATGACCTCTGTACTGTAAGGAATTTCTTTCTGGTAATTTAAAAATATCTTTTCACGTACGATTTCGGAAACAAAGAAACGTTCAGAACGATCGGTTAAATCTTCCTTATCGTAATATGGCGGATGCTCAGGCAACATTTCCAAAACACGGTCGAGCAAACCATCAACATTATGCTTATGTAGTGCAGAAATAGCGTAAATGGCAACCGGATTTAATTTTTCGTTCCAGTAAGCAATTTTCGCATCCACCTGCTCTTGAGTAGCCTGATCAATCTTATTAATTAAGACAATTGTTGGAATATTATGGTTCAGGATTTTCTCCAGAACATCATCTTCATCGTGTTCCTCATTAATGTCGGTTACAAACAAAAGTACGTCGGCATCGGTTAAAGATCCGTTAACAAAGCTCATCATACTCTCTTGCAAACTGTATTTCGGCTTAATTATACCCGGTGTATCAGAGAAAACGATCTGATATTCTTCTTCATTTACAATACCCAAAATACGGTGCCTCGTAGTTTGCGCCTTAGGGGTTATAATGCTAAGCCGCTCGCCTACAAGCACATTCATGAGGGTAGATTTACCTACATTTGGTTTACCTATTATACTAACAAAACCTGCTTTATGCGCCATTAAAATATTTTTTAAAAAAAATTTGCAGTACAAAGAAACGAATTATATCTTTGCATTCCAATTCGGAAACAGAGTTAAGGATTTAATTCAAGATAAAAACGAATTGTATAGAATGCGGGGTGGAGCAGTTGGTAGCTCGTCGGGCTCATAACCCGAAGGTCGCACGTTCGAGTCGTGTCCCCGCTACCAATTAGTTGGGAATTGAGAGTTTTTAGTTGGGAGTTCCTCCAAGCTAACGACTCCAAAGTCAAAACTTAGATTTATGGCCCGTTCGTCTAGGGGTGAGGACGCCAGATTTTCATTCTGGAAACAGGGGTTCGATTCCCCTACGGGCTACAAATGGGAACCTATCCCAAACAGCACTGGGCTGCTCCAAAAAGAGCGGCCCTTTTTTTATGCTTCATACCTTATCTCTAATGATCTTATCCATTAGGGAATTTTATAGATGAAATTGCCAATGCAATCCGGTTCTTCCGGTTTTGTTTTCAGGCCTACACTTCCTGATTGCGATATTGGAAATAAAACAATATCTTTATGAACCAATCACATAACAACATTAACCTATGTACCTATTTGCTTTTGTCGTTCTGATAACTTTCTCCAAAAAGATAAATGACATGGTAAGAGATTATAAAAGAAACGATATAGGTAAGTTAAAAGCAGATGGCTTCTTTTTAACACTAATGATAGTAACCGTACTATTGGTTTATCTGGCGCTTTCGAAGCTCAACCCGGATGTTTAGGCTGAACATCCATCTAAAAAGCCTTTTACCAGCATTTTCCATTGTGGATAAGAAAGGCCGAGCTTAGCTGCCAGGCCCACAATAAGGTTCCGCACCCTGTCCGGTAAATTACCTTCTGAGATATTAGGCAGTTCATTTCTGCCATGCTCTTCAGCTGTTACAGTAGTACCTTTTCTTCTGATCAGGAAAGTAGAGGTTGCCACATCCTGCAAGAAATGCGCCACAGCGCCATCGTTTGATAAGGGAAATTCGGCCGGTCTGACCCGTATCGCCAAAAATTGTTCATCTGCTTCGTTTTTAGATACGATTTCTTCAATTTTAACCCAATCATACCCTGCCCCTGATGAAGGCCCCGGACCAGGGATATCAATACGGATATAATCTCCTGTTTCAGCTTTGCGGGTAACTTTACGCCCATTCTTATCAAATAATATAAATGCAGACATCCCCGAAATTTCTCCCCAGCGGCTAACCCTCAATAAACGGTCGCAAGCTAAGTCAAAACATTTTTTCGCTGTTATCTCATCCGGCGCTACCCTTTCTTCCACAACATCAAGCTGGCTACCTTTCTCTTGCTCAGGGATTAACGCTTCTGCCCTTTTCGATTTCATGTTGGCCCCTCCAGCTGTAAAACCATTCCAAATGGTCAAAAGTTTTTGTAAATGCACCCTACCGCTTCCAAATCTTAAACAGAAAACCTTTTGTACTTTCATAATGTTACATGAATAATTGACTTACAAGCGCGATGAAAAACAAAGATCATATAGAAAACATGCGGGATGGTCAAACAGAATCACCCTGGCAATCTTCATTAAACAGACAAATTCAGCCTAATGCTGCTGAAAATGGTGTAATTTATGATACGCTGGTTGTGGGTGGCGGTATCACAGGGGTAACAACAGCCTTTTTGCTGCAAAAGTCAGGGCAAAAATGTGTACTGGCAGAAGCACATCAGCTGGGTTTTGGCACAACCGGAGGAACGACAGCACATTTAAATACTTTTTTTGATACTACCTATCCCGAAATTAATAGCGCATTTGGTACCGAAGCTGCTACCATGATGGCAACCGCTGCAAAAAATGTTATTGATTTTATCAAGGCAAATATCGATACCCTGGATATAGATGCAGATTTCGAATATAAAGATGCTTATCTTTTCTCTCAGAATGAAAAAGAAACCGATCAGCTACAGGAAATCTTAAGCGCTGCCAAACAAGCAGGGGTATCTGTATCGGAAGTTTTCGAAAACGGTGTTCCTATCAACTTTGAACATGCACTCCTATTTAAAGATCAGGCGCAGTTTCATCCACTGAAATACATTTATGCTATTGCCCAGGCATTTCAGAAGCTTGGCGGCATCTTATTAGAAAACACAATTATAACCGATAGCAGTTTTAAAGATGAAATTCACTCGGCTGAAGCCGGACACATTAACCTGAAAGCCAAAAATTTAGTTTATGCTACACACATCCCACCAGGGGTGAACCTGCTCTCTCTACGTAATGCACCCTACAGAAGTTATGTTTTAGGCGTTAAACTTGAAGACGACGAATACCCGGAAAGCCTGGCGTATGATATGCAGGAACCTTATCACTACTTCAGACCCCATAAGATTAATGGCGAAAAGATATTGATTGTTGGGGGGGGGGAGGACCATAAAACGGGCCACGGAGATCCTCAACAAGCCTTTAAAAACCTGAAACAATATGTACGCAAGTATTTCAAAGTAAGTGATATCCCTTACCATTGGTCGTCCCAGTATTATATTCCGGTTGATGGTCTGCCCTACATTGGCCACTTACCAGGTGGAGACGAAAGGATTTTTACAGCGACCGGATTTAATGGGAATGGAATGATCCTGGGCACCTTATCTGCCATGATCATCCACGATTTGATTTTAAATAAAGAAAACCGCTATGCTGATCTGTTTAAACCGTCGCGGCTTAAGCTCGTGGCAGGTTTTACGGAATTTGTAAAAGAAAATGCAGATGTAGCCTATCATTTTATTGCCGACAGGCTTTCTGCAGAAACGCTTGATTCTATTAACCAGCTTGAACCTGATGAAGGCAAAATAGTTTCTTTTGACGGGCATAAAATAGCCGTTTACAAAGATGCCAAAGGAAAGGTAACCGCATTAAGCCCTACCTGTACGCATGCCGGATGTATCGTAAACTGGAACGGTGCCGAAAAAAGCTGGGACTGCCCTTGCCATGGCGGCCGTTATGCTATTGATGGTAAGGTAATTACAGGACCACCACAAAAAAACCTTGAGCAGATCGATATCAATAACGTGTCTTTTTTTAATGAGGTTTAGTAATGGCCGGAGAGATTTTCGAAGCCGCCGGAAAAATTCTTACCGCGCGGAAATTAACGATAGCATTTGCTGAAAGTGCAACTGCCGGCAGACTGGCAGCTGAATTTTCGCTCATAACTGATGCCGGAAAATTTCTGAGAGGGGCAATTGTTTGTTACGACGCCAATTTAAAAGTTGAACTTTTAAAGGTTAAAAAAGCACTGATAGATAAATATACCCCCGAATCTATGGAAGTTACCCGTGCCATAGCGCTGGGATTAAGAGATTTGATTAAAGCTGATATTTACATAGGGGTTACGGGCTTACCCGCGCCTGGAGGAAGCGAAAATTCGGAAAAACCGGTTGGAACAATGTTCCTTCACGCGGTAAAGGACAACGAAATCATCTTTGCTGAGCGTTGTAATTTCACGGGTGAGCCTGAAGATATTATTATGGCTACTATTAATCATTGCGCTAAATTATTATTGGAGTATCTCGAGCATTAAAACAGACCAAATTATGAATGCAGTTAAAAAATATCCGAAAAAAACCTGGTTCTACCGCAACGGGCTTTCAGTTGTATTCCTTTCCCTTTTTATTTGTACGCTCCTGGCACAGGCCATTACCGGCTGGCATACGCACAACAATGAGCTACAGGAAGAAAACGGCCTGCCGCTTTCTTTTTCTACTTATTTAACCTCAGGACATTTTGTAAGTGCAACGTTCGAAAACTTTGAAAGTGAATTCCTCCAAATGGCATTGTACGTCTTATTAACTGTTCAGCTCAGGCAGATCGGGTCTGCTGAATCCAAGAAACTGGATGAAGAGGAAGAAGTTGACCGGGAACCTGTGGCTTCTCCACAAGCCCCATGGGCAGTAAAAAAAGGTGGCTGGATTTTAAAGCTTTACAGCAATTCGCTCTCTATCGCTTTTGCTATTCTTTTCTTGTTTAGCTGGGCCATGCATTTTTACGGTAGCTGGCAAGATCATAACGCCGAAAACTTACTAAAAGGAGAAGCTTCAATGAGTGTATGGGAGTATATTAACCGGGCAGACTTTTGGTTTGAAACCTTTCAAAACTGGCAGAGTGAGTTTTTGTCGGTAGCCTCAATCGTGATCTTAACGATCTTTCTAAGGCAAAAAGGATCTCCGGAATCCAAACCAGTAGATGCCCCTGACCTGGAAACCGGTAAATAACCTTTTAAGGATTAAATTTAGGGTTTAAGCACAACCTTTACACAGTCATCTTCCTTTTCATCAAATATTTTATAGGCATTGGTTGCATCGTCAAGTGGCAACACATGCGTAATAATATCATCCAGGATGACTTTATTATCACTAACCAAATCAATAAGTTTATCGATATAATTTAATACGGGGGCTTGCCCTTGTTTAATGGTGAGGCCTTTATCAAAAATCCGGTGTAACGGAAAGTTATCATACATAGAGCCGTAAACACCCATCACAGAAACAACTCCCATCCGCCTCACGGCTTCAAAACACATTTCGAGCACTTTTATAGATCCTTTTTCAAAATTAACAGTCGCTTTTACCTTATCCATAAAAGAACGTTCCGGTTCAAAACCACAGGCATCAACGCAAACATCGGCACCCCGGCCGTTTGTCATCTCTCTTATTGCTGCCACTACATCGTCCCTATCCGGATTTAGCGTGTCTACATTATTTACCTGCTTTGCTTTTTGTAAACGGTAATCTAAAGGATCAATAGCAATCACCCGTCCTGCACCATTAATCCATGCTGCTTTTTGAGCCATAAGACCAACCGGGCCTGAGCCAAATATGGCCACAACCTCGCCCCCCTTTAACTGGGCCCAATCTATTGCAGCCCATCCTGTCGGAAAAATATCGGTCAGGAACAACGCCTGCTCATCTTCCAGAAAATCGGGCACAATCCTGGGACTGATATCGGCATAGGGTACCCTCACATACTGTGCCTGTCCTCCTGAGTAACCACCGTACAAATCAGTATAACCAAATAATGCACCGCCTTTTTGGTCCATTAAATTCCCATTCGGCCCATAATTTTTGTAGTTGGAGTTTTCGCAAGCTGGCGATGCCTGATGGGTACAGAAAAAACATTGGCCACAGGCAATGGGAAAAGGAACAATTACGCGATCGCCCTTTTTCAGAGTTAGAACAGATGAACCTGTTTCTTCAACAATTCCCATAAATTCGTGCCCCATAATCATTGGGTCTTTTTGTGGTACTGCACCGCTTAAGATGTGAAGATCTGAACCACAAATGGCTGTAGAAGTTACCCGGAGAATTACATCACCGGGATCAAGAATCGTCGGATCAGGTACATTGTCTACCCGGATATCTCTGGGTTTGTGAAATACTGCTGCTTTCATAGTTGGTGATTTTTAAAACTTTTAACAGAATAAAAGTTTTGTGAATGATCAATAACTGGCTAACATTGGCCACTTTTGATTGGTTTATCTTTTTCTAAAAACAGGTATATCTACTTTCATCCGTCAGAAAAGCCGCAATGAGTTATATCATTAATCTTCAGGCAAAAAATAACTTTCGATGGTTTTTCAATTTGATGCGGTCTGATTTCAATACCTGCTTCGAAGTCGTGGTTTTTATTTTTTTGATTTTATCAACAGTAATGGCTCCGGCAAAACTGCACTCAGGCGTACCTGAACAGCAGGAGCGTATAAATACGGGTAATGATATAAGTACCCTAAATGTAAAAAGCTTAAACCAATACTCCTTAAAGTTGTAATTAATAAGAGTATAAATGATATATGCCTCGAAAGGTCAAATGTATTTGTACCTGCATTAACGTTTAAGCGTAAAAAAAGCTCACTTCAAAGCAAAAGCAACAAATTCAGATGAAAACATAAATACAAAACATTTACCTAATCTACCTAAATCCAAACCCATGAACAGAACAGAATTCAGTAAACTCGTTATTATTAATTCAAGCTCTTTACAAATGCACGCCATGCAATTTACCAGAGATCTGGATGATGCAAATGATCTTGTGCAGGATACCCTGGTAAAGGCCATTCGTTTCTTTCATAAATTTCAGGAAGGTACCAACCTAAAAGGCTGGTTATTTGTAATTATGCGGAATACCTTTGTTAACCAGTACAGAAGCGGTAGCAGGAGGAAGTCCATTATGACCAGCGAGGAGGAAATTAACGATTCTAGCCTTACCCATAGTGCAGAACATAATGCAGCAGAGAACAAGCTGTTAATGGACGATATTAACAAGGCACTTTCAAAGTTACCCGATCAGTATAAAATTCCTTTCATCAGGCATTTTGAGGGTTATAAATATCATGAAATTGCAAAAGAACTGGGCCTGCCTCTGGGCACCATTAAAACGCACATCCACCAGGCAAGAATTATACTTAAGAAACAGCTCGAGAAATATTCGATACACCACAGCGGATAATAAAAAGGGCGTTGTGGTAAACACCCTGTTGCTGGTTTCAAATGGCAAATAAATATAACAGAACTTTTTCTCCTTAAAGTTGTTATAAATAACATTATACATCTTTTAGCTGGAAATCGGCCCTGCCATCGTAAGTGGGCCAAACACTGTTTCAGCATTTTAACGCCTTTATCGAAAAAACCGGAAATAAAATTGAGTAATGTTCAATAGTATTATTAATATGTTTTGATTTGAGGTTAAAAAAAACACGAAGAAAAGAGCTGAATAAAATTTCGAAAGAAGCAATTTTAACAGCACTCCGTTTAAAGGCAGAAAAGTTATCAATTAAACAGCAAGAATCAGATGACAGCAACGGAACCGGAGAAATTGCGACCTTACTAAATGAACTGGAAATCCATGAGCTTGAGATGGAAATGCAAAGCGATGAGCTTAAGGCATCTTACAAGACTACAGAAATGGAGCGTTCCAGATTCGTTGATTTTTTTGATTCTGCCCCGATCAGTTATTTTATATTAGATAATCAATGTGTTGTTAAGGAACTCAATCATGCCGCTTCTGAATTACTGAGGCAACAGAAATGGGAGGTTAAAGGCAGGCATTTTACTTATTGGTTATTGCCAGATGTACAGGAAGATTTTTATGAGTTTATCAAAAAACTAAAATATTCGGATGGCAGAGATCGCTATGAAACAAGATTAAAAACAAGAGAGGAAAAGGTACTTTTTGTTCAGGTTGGTGGTACGGCAATAAAAAATCCAGGTACAGCGCAAATAGACTATTACATTACCTTAACCGATGTTACAGCCTCTAAAAATATAGCCCAAAACCTTAAAGATACAACAGAAAGGTTAAATCAAATACTTAAGGCATCACTTATGGGTACCTGGGGAATCTGGCCAAAGCAAAAGCGGGTTTTCCTCGATGAATTCAGTAAAAAAATATTATTAATTAACAACCAGGAGTTTAATAATACTATTGAAGCGCTTTTAAATCTGATCGTACCGCAAGACCACCAGAAAGTCTATTCTATCTGTAAAATAAATGATGGTTTAAGAGAAGTAGATTTGGAGTTGGGTTTGCGATCCCAAAAGAATGAGCAAATAACGATTCTGGTTAAAGGCAAAGAGATCATTTCAAAAGAAGGGGAACATTATTTCACAGGTATTTTACTGGATATTTCGGAAAGGAAACGTTCAATTGCAAAAGAATATGAGGATAAAAGTGAGCAACAACGGCTTTTAATCCAGGCTTCGATCAATGCCCAGGAAAAGGAGAGAAATAAAATCAGTGCCGCGCTTCACGATAGCATTTGTCAGTTGCTTTATGGCATCCGGTTTAATTTCAATCATTTAAAAAAAGGAAAACATCAGCAGGAAGAGCTTAATAATATTACCGTTTTAATTGACGAAGTTATCAGTGAAATCAGGGCAATCTCTTACGAACTCACCCCGTCTATCCTGAAAGATTTTGGCTTTACAGCAGGCATAAAAGAAATGGCAGAGCGGCTCAGCCATGAAACCTTCAAAATCAGCTATAAAATAAATCATCATGCCGATAATCTACCTGCCAATGTACAACTCTATATATTCCGGATTATACAGGAATTATTGAACAACAGCATAAAACATGCAGAAGCAAGCGAAGTTCAAATTACACTATGCCTCGAAAATAGCTTAGCCAGTATAGTATTTTCGGATAATGGAAAAGGTTTTGAAGAAGATATTGATTTAGCCTTGCGCAAAGGTTCGGGGTTAAGGGGAATCAAAAACAGGGTATCTATGTTGAACGGAGAACTTAAAATCTATAACCAGGCCGGTGCAAAGTTTAGTTTATCTTTTAACTTTTCAGATTTTAATGAAGTTTTTCCATAAGTGTGGAGCTAAATATTTTTAACCTAAATCAAAAAAAAATTGAATATCATACTCGCAGAAGATCACGTTATTGTGCGCAACGGCATTAAGATATTGCTTGAGTCGCAGCCAGAAATTTCAGTAGTTGCAGAAGCAGCCAATGGCCTTGAGGTACTCTCCTACTTTGAAAACGGTGGCGACGGTGATATCGTACTTGCAGACATTAATATGCCAGAAATGAATGGTATAAGCCTGACCAAAGAACTCAAATTTCTGAAACCTCAGGTACATGTAATTATACTTTCTATGCTGGATAATGAAAAATATGTTGCACAGGCTTTTGTGGAGGGAGCATCGGGTTATTTATTAAAAAGCATTGGAGAAGATGAACTTGCCTTTGCATTAAAATGGGTTTCAAAGGGTGGGCAATACCTTTGTGCCGAATTATCTCAAAAACTATTGGGACAACTCATTAAAAATGCATCAAGGCAGGCCGAGGAGCAGAATATGCAAATTGATTTCTCATTAAGGGAAATGGAAGTGCTTAACCTTATTGCAGAAGGTTATACCAACAACGAAATGGCCGATAAGCTCTTTCTAAGCAAACGGACAGTTGAAGGGCACAGACAAACGCTGATAGATAAAACCGGCTCTAAAAATACGGCTGCACTGATCAGGTTTGCAATCCAAAATGGTTTCCTCCACTAATTAATTCAGCCTAAGAAATACTTTCATCGGCTGGCTCTTTTATTGAACTATTAAAAATTTACCACTTTCTTCATATCAATCAGCAAGTATTCTGTCCCTTTGTTCGGTATTAAATACGTGATTATATTTTTCTCTAAACTTTTTTAAAAAAGAGGCTGTTCTTTTATTAAACAATTATTCATTTAAACAAAAAAACGATATGGCAAATCAAAAAAACAATGCAGAAATGCCGAATGCGCATCTGCACGAATTATTTGTAGATGAGCTGAGAGATATTCTTGGTGCAGAAAAGCAGCTTCTAAAAGGGTTAAAAAAACTTGCCGGAGCTGCCGAAAGTGAAAAAGTTAGGGAAGCTTTTGAAACGCATTACAGTCAGACAGAAGGCCAGATAGAGCGTTTAAAAGAAGTATTTTCTTCAATTGATCTCACGGCAAGAGGGAAAAAATGTAAAGCAATGGAGGGACTTTTAGAAGAGGCTGATGAAATAATTGAAAGTTTTTCTGAACAACCCGAAGTATTGGATGCAGCACTGATCTCGGCCGCTCAAAAGGTAGAGCATTACGAAATTGCAAGCTATGGTTGTTTGGTTACTTATGCCAAATTAATGGGGCATACAGATGCAGAACAATTATTGGCAGAAACACTTGCAGAAGAAAAAGATACTGATGCACTGCTTACTGAAATAGCGATGAGTGAAGCGAATGTAGGTGCAACAGCTTAAATCATCAACCAATTATTTTGCCCCCTTTCGGCCAATTTTCAGGATAACGGAATCGATTATGGTTCAAAGCCTTGCTCCGTTATTTGTTTTGGCCAAAAGGGGTCAAATAGTTTTTAGCCTACCAGGTAGCTTGTCTTTCGGGAGTTTTGCTTACCCATATTTTCCTCATTTTTTGCAAGAAAAATAAAAATTCAGAAGCAGCAAAAATAATCCACTAAAAATCAAGCAGATAATTCAAAACATTAGATAAAAATCCGTGAAGCATTTTGAAAGCTGAAAATAATATGTACTTTTGCACTCCTTCAAACGGAGCGTTGAAGATAAGATAAAGTGCGGGGTGGAGCAGTTGGTAGCTCGTCGGGCTCATAACCCGAAGGTCGCACGTTCGAGTCGTGTCCCCGCTACCAATTAGTTGGGAGTTGAGCGTTTTTAGTTGGGAGTTACTCCAAGCTAAAGACTCCAAAGTCGAAACTTAAATTTATGGCCCGTTCGTCTAGGGGTGAGGACGCCAGATTTTCATTCTGGAAACAGGGGTTCGATTCCCCTACGGGCTACAAAAATCAATGTCAAATGATGTCAAAACCCTGCAAATCAAACATTTGCAGGGTTTTTTATTGATATCAAAAACCTAAAATACACATCAAATCACAAACAAAAAGTGTGTACCTAAAACGAACCATTTCATTTCCAATACCTTTCCGTTGTATCCAGATTCAACTTCTGTATGGTCTATAATGAATTTATCTGTTCCCGCCCGGGTAGGTATATGTCATTAGTCCAGCTTTTCTTTTTATCAAAAACTGCCTCGAATTCTCCATATCTTTCTGCGTTATTTTGATTTACTCCTGTCATTTTATGGTATTTGGGTTAACACTTCAATATTATTGGTCAGCATTTTGTGGATGGGGCAGGCGTTAGCAATCTTTAAAAGTTTGTCTTTAATCTCTTCATTTAGCTGATCTGCTCCAAAATTAATTGTTCTACCAAATTGAGTTTTTGGTATCTGGGGATAATTCTTAAGTTCTACCTCGACATTAATCAATGGTATATTCCACCCTTTTTTGTCGATATACATCCGTAATGTCGCTGCAGTACAGCTTGCCAGTGAGGTAGCCAAAATCTCAAAAGGGTTGAAACCCTTGTTTCCTCCTCCTTGTTCAATGGGCTCATCGGTAATGATCTTGTTTTCTCCAGCTATAACTTCTGTATAGTATTTTTCGGTTCCAAGGCTCGCTTTTACTTTAATGCTCATTTGTTTTTGAAATTTAACTTATAACTCAAAGCACCTGATGGGCAGTGTTCAATTTGATTTTTAAGTTCTTCAGTAGTTCCATTTTCTGGTTTAATCCATGGCCTTTCTTTAGGATTATAAACTTTGGGCAGCATTTTTACACAAATAGCCGAATGTATGCAAACCTTTGGCTTCCATATAATGGTTATTTCTCCGGTGTCGTACTCGTGGGTATCCATTTAGATTTGATTTTTAAAGTTTTCAATTTTACCATTAAGGTCACTTAAGAGTTCTGGGTTGATAATGCCATTTTCAAGATCAAAATTTTCATAAAACTTTGGAAGAGAAAAAGTTTCTTTGATGTCTGCTCCGAACTGCGGAAAGAACTTTGACGCCTCTGCCATTACGTTTCCACCACCAAAACCTCCGGGCGAAGTACTCATGAGGAACATTGGTTTATTTTGAAAAACTTTGACATTAATTCTGGAGGTCCAATCAAAAATATTTTTGAAAGCAGCGGTATAAGAGCGGTTGTTCTCTGCCAAAGAACAGATGACGATATCAGCTTCTTCAATATTCGAAAGGAATTGATGCGCTTCCTGCGGAAATCCCTGTTTTTCAAGATCAACAGAAAAAAGCGGCATTAGGTAATCGTTGAGATCAATTAGGTTTACTTCCTCATTAGGAAAGCTTTTCAAAACAAATCTTACCAATTGCCTATTGATTGATGTGGAGGAATTACTTCCCGCAAATGCAAATATTTTCATAACAGTTTTAAGTTCTTTGAGGTTTAAAGTTGGTTGTATCCTGGAAGTTTTTCATCAACAGTGGCTTTCCATTCCTGATGTTTTTTCATGAAAGCAAAAACATCAGATTCAAATTCTGTTTTCATATCTTTTCTATTAATAATTTATTCAAAATTAGGTATCCCCAAGGGCTTTTACATTGATGTATGATATTTTGCTAGCATAAAAATATCGAATTATAATGTATAAAATAAATTCATCACAGGTGTTTCAAAACCCTATATTTTAAAGTTGAGATCGTGTTGAACCCCCTTCTAATGAGCTTGTATTTATCAAAAAATTAGCGCTTTCGTAAACTTGTTTTAAACTTTTAGGAAAAACTTGTAACATCTACCTATCTTATTTTGTCATATTGGGCATGAAGTATTGTTATATCGCACTTTTGAGTTTGTTAGCTGTAACTACCCGCGCACAAGTTAAACCGCGTTTAGCAAAAACCATCGACAGTTTATACCAGGAAGACCAAGCTGTACAACTGAGGTTGAAAGCCATGAGCGAAAGAAACGCACCAAAGGACAGCTTAAAACTGCAGGATTCACTGAAGAAACAAACCTATATACGTGGTATACAAGCTGCCAAAGCAATCTACAACCAGTATGGATACCCGACAATGCAAATGGTAGGTGCAGATGCCGCGCACCATTTCTTTGTCCTGATCCAGCATGCCGACAGCGACCCGAAATTCCAGGTAGAGATGCTACCCGTGCTCGACAAACAATCTAAAAAAGGCAACATTAGCCGTAAGGACTACGCTTATTTATATGACCGCGTACAGCGTAATACCGGCGGCAGACAGTTATATGGCACCCAGCCAAGTTATGATAAAACCGGCAACCTGTTCGATAGTAACAATAAGATCATCTTTCCAGCCGACCTGGCAGATCCCCAACACGTAGATGAAAGACGAAAGGAAGTGGGACTGGAACCCTTAGAACAATACTATGAGGCCATTCTGCAAATGTTAGGCAGACCCAGAAAGAAAGCATAATGTGAACAGTCAGGTGTCTGCTATGATTAGCAGACTTAAACAGGACGCCTGGTGCGCCACTATTCCAAAAGCGCAATTTAGTTATCAGATGGCTTTATTCCTGTAACTGGATTCTATTTTCGGCTGGCAGTTTTTCGTTTGAAATTTATCGTCTTCATTCAAGCAAGCCCCTCGCCCGCATTAACGAATAACCTAAACCTCACTCATCCATTTAATGGCCCTGATGCCGGGCATAAAAAGATACATGCCTCCCTTTAGTGTATTAAAAGTGGGCATTCCAATATAACGCCTGGGTAAAGGATTGCCAGGCATCGTAAAAGTTCCTTTGCCTTCGTTTAGTCCTATTATAGGATCTCTTTCGTTTTTGAGACTAACAAAGTTTCCGTTATTTACCCATTCTTTTTGCAAAAATTCAAGGGTCTCCATTGCTTTTGCGCTGAATGCTATAAAATAAAGCCCTCGTTCTTTACCGTCATCCTTAGTGCTACCATTTGGCAATACGGGCCCATAACCTACGCCCTTGCGTATAATGCGGTGCAGGTTTACATCAGACATGACAGCCATTTTACTGTCGCGCGGATTCATCCGGCGCATGTGGCTTGAGTAAGGCACTATTTTGCCATTTTGGTCATTGCTAAAATCAAAATCATTGTTCCTCCTGGCATCTGCACCCAATGCTGCATTATCCTTAAAAGGACACATATTGAGTGGCGCTCCGCTCCGCCATCTGCCTACCATTTTAGCCCCCAGCAATTCCTGCTCATCTTTCGATTTTGCTTGTTCGTTAAGGTATTTATTGAATGCCGCAACGTGGCTGTGGTATTTTCTGAAAATTACAAAAGTCCCGTTTTTTGCAAACTCCAGGGGTTGTGGCATATGGTAATTATTTCCTGCTTCATTGGCATATCCCAAAAGAAATTCGCCTGCCTTTATGGGCCGTTCTTTTGAATTTAATTGCACTGCCCCACTGCCTTCAATTTCCGGATTGCTGATGCCATCGCGAAAGCCAAAATGATTGAAATTACCCTCTATCGGCGTATCAAAATCGGCTTGAAAACGCAATTTAACACCTTGGTGTTTTTCCAACACCTGAAGTGCGAGCGCCTTTTTGGAACTCAGATCATCTATATCCTTTGCAAAGATAGATACGGCAATATGATTACCGGTCGCTTTAAAAACAGCATCCCATTTTTCGGGGGCATTCTCATTAATATCCATTAGTTTTTCACTGCGAGCGGCCATTCCCTTTTTAAAGGCATCGGGAAAACTCTCCATTGTAGAATACGGAAGCCCAAGTTTCTTTAGTCCCTCGTAAGTAAAGGCAATTGCTAGCCACGCGTCATCATTGTTCCACCAATTTTTGGCATTGGTAACATAGGGTACTATTTCTTTCAAAAACGCTTTGCCAGAAGCAGTATTTAAAACTTCCAAAAAAACATTTACCCCATGATAAGGAAGAGGTCTATCGCGCAATATAATAGCTTGAATATCCTGCAATTCTATTTTTTCGGCTGTGCGTTTAAATAAATTTTTTAAGAACATAAGACTTATTAAACTTAGAGAATTCAATGCTCAAAGCCTGGCGGTAAATCTTCAGCTTCTTGCGAAAACAAAATATATCCTGGCTTCATTGTATTTTTTCTTGAAGCTTTACAATTCCAAAAGTTTGTTTAAGCCATCACCAATTTTTTCTAATCTCGTGATATCGGCGACTGTAAGTTTTGGATGGCTTACAAACCAGGCAGAAGCCGTAATTTGTTTGCTAAGTATAAATTCTTTTACCGTTGGAGATTTAATACCGGGCCACCCTTCAATATTTCCGAAAATCAAATCCATCATCTCTGGTATTTTGGTTGCAAAGTCATTGATATACGTATCCCAATCGCCGTCATAGCAAGTACAGAAAAGTAACCTGGTATCGTTTTCCAGAAATACAAAGCGCATATCGTGCAGGGTACCCACTTTTTTGGCGCCTGTAAGGTTGCCTTTTAACGTTTCAAAAATCAACCGCAGATTTCGGGCCCCATCGGGTTTCAAATCTGTAATAATAGTTAATTCAGAAAGTTCACCACTACGCAACCCGGCATCTCCGGCACTGATTACATCGTGTGCTTTGTCTAGCGGCTCACCAAGCGTAGCTAAATATAATTTTAGTTTTAGGGCCGCATCCTGTGTGAGTTGTTTGATATTCATATCCATAGAATTAGAGATAATAAATTTAATTAAAATAAATAATTTCAGCGTTTACTGTTTTACCCAGTGCATGGTTTTTGAAAAAATGCCTTTATGCGCCACAATTTTCAGCTTATTGCCCTGCAGGTAAATTTCGCAGTTGCCTTTCTGGCTGGTTTCATGGTTTTCTACAGTGCCCTTCCATTCGTTTTTTTCAAAACGTACATTATAAAGTGTTGGACGGCCTTTGGGATCAACACCGGAAAATTTTCCATTACTATTGGAAATGGTAATAATAACGCCATCATCTGTTTTCCATTTACCAGCAAAATTATCATTGGCAGATTGGGCAAAGCTAATAGCCGTTATAAACATCGCTATAAGGCAGAATAATACTCTCTTCATGATCTATTATTTTAGTGATTTTGATACTGCAAAGTAAATTCAAAAAATCTGCAGAGTTTTTAATATATCTTAAAAAATGATTGATAGATTTGCTTTAACCAGATCAGCTTTGGATGGAATTGATAAAATACTTAAGCACGGCAGCAAAACTTTCCCCTGGTGAAGCGGAACTCGTAGACAGGTCATTTTCAAAAACAGAGTATGCGAAAAATGTATTATTGGAACGACCGGGGAACTTCTCCAAGCAGGTATATTTCATTGAAAAAGGGCTGGTAAGAGCTTTTTATTACAAAGAAGAAAAAGATATCACGCATACCTTCTTTGATGAAGATAGTTTCATGGTGGCTTTTGAAAGCATTTTTTTTAATCGTGCGCATCCTTACGGGTTAGAGATTATAGAGCGGTCGATTGTGCGGGCTATTTCTTACGCACAGCTGGATGCATTATGTAATGCCTCCCCTGCCTTTAACAACCACAGGCTATTTGTTGCGCTAAAGGTGATAAGCCGCCTGTCAGAAAAGATTTATTCTTTGCAGTTCCATTCGTCAGATCAGCGGTACAAAGATTTATTAAATACTATGCCGAATATTTTATTGCGTGTTCCATTAGGTCATATTGCTTCCTACCTGGGCATCACGCAGCAAACCTTAAGTGTAATACGGGCAGGAAAATAGAAATGGTCTTTAAATAAATTTTCAATCGTAAGCCTATAAACTTGGAGAAAAGCTTATTTATGACTTATTTAAAATGCTGCAACATGGTGAAAAGCCAGCTCAAAAATATAGGAGAAGAAGCCAGGTGCCACAAGCAATTACAATATCGATCAAAATAGCTCCCGTTAAATGCTGTTGAGGATTAGGTTATAAATAGACAAACAGAATGTTAGATGAAATCAATATCAGAACCGGGCTAAGACCAGGAGATTTATCGTATGTGATCTACAAACAAACCCTGCTGTATCAGCAAGAACACAGCCTGGGGATTGAATTTGAATCTTATGCCTTTGCCGGCATGCATGAATTTTGTGAGAGCTATGACGCTGAAAAAGATGGGGTTTGGGTTTGTGAGCATAAGGAAAAGATCATTGGCTTCATTTTACTCATGCACCGCGAAAATAACGCTTCGCAGCTCCGTTTTTTTTATATCGATGCCGAATACAGGGGCCTTGGCCTGGGTAAAAAACTCATGCAGCTTTATATGGACTTTTTCAAAGAAAAAGGCTACCAATCTTCTTATTTGTGGACTTTCCAGGGATTAGACACCGCCATTTCCTTATACACGAGACATGGCTTTAAACTTACAGAAGAAAAATTATCCAAAGCTTTAGGAAAACTGGTAAATGAGCAACGTTATGATTTATCGATCGGTGAAGAAGGCTCTTTGCATCTTAAAGACAAATAGCATTCCTGGTTTGACTTTTCAACATTTCTGTCCAATTAATATAGTTTTTCATTTGTAGCAAGCTATTTTTTTAATAGTTAATCAAGAAATCAGCTATTTTTTTACTATTTTACTGGTTAACTGACTACTTTACTCAAAAAAACCTTGCTATAAGTCACTTTTTATATAAATTAGTACAACTAAACGACTATGGTTAAGTGAAGTCTACACCCATTGCTGCCGAAAAGGAATTATTAACTGGATTAAAGGCCGGGGATAAGGTCGCCTTTAAACAGCTATACGAGGTATATTCCGGTAGACTCGCCAGTAAACTGATATATCTGTTAAAATCTGAGGAATTAGCTCAGGATGTTTTACAGGATGTATTTCTAAAGATCTGGATCAATCGCGAAATGATCGATACCGAACTTAGTTTTGGCGCCTTTCTCTATAAGATAGCTACAAACCTGTCTAAAAATGTGATCCGCAAAAATGTATACGATCAGCTAATGCGCCATCAAATTGGCCAGGAAGAGGCTTACCACCCTATGGAAGAAGGTGATGACGCTGAACAGGCCAAGGCCATTCTGGATCAGGCCATGGATCAGCTTACAGACAGGCAACGGGAAGTTTACACCTTACATAAGCTGGAAGGGCTCAGTTACCAGGAAATCAGTGAAAAGCTAAATATCAGTCTTTCTGCTATCAACCATCACATTCAAAAAGCGAACAAACAACTAAAAGCTGTCTTAAAATCAAGGTCGTTCGAGATATTTATTCTCCTGCTGCCCACCTTATTAAAAAAATAATTTAACCAGGGGTGCTATTTTTTCTTTTTCATGTGTATTCTATTTAAAAGGGCAAAATCTCCCCTAGTTTAACATGAACAAACCAAGCAGAATCAATCTTTTATTTGATCAGTATCTTAACAATACCATCACTGAAGATGAGTTGGCCGAGTTATACCAACATTTTCAGGATAAGGGGCATGATGTAGAATTAGATAAGATAATAGGCCGTTATTTTGATTCAACACCACATACTGTTCATATAAAATCTAAAGAAATCGGAGATTTAGCCTGGCAGGAAATTGCTCAGCAGATAGAAGATGCAGCGCCGGTTAAAAAACTAAGGCTGTTTCCAATGTTCAAATTCGTAGCCGCAGCTGCTGCGGTATTGATTTTATTATTCTCTACCTTTTATCTCTATAAATCAAGCCGTACTCAAGACCAGGCAAAAACAGCTGTCGCTCATGATATTCAACCCGGAACCCATCGGGCAACATTACAGGCCGCTAACGGAAAAATCTATCAGCTTGAAGGTAGCAAACAAGAGATTGTTGCAGATAAAAATGCTATCCGCTATAAGGATGGTGCATTACTCGAAACCGAAGATCAGATTCAAAATTTCACTTTAACTACACCAAAAGGCGGGCAATACCGCATTACTTTGGCCGATGGCACTAAAGTATGGTTAAATGCTGCCTCTTCGATATCTTATCCAAGTGCATTTGCAGGAAAAGAAAGGCGGGTTGTAGTTCAGGGTGAAGCCTATTTTGAGGTGGCGCATAATGCCCGTAAACCTTTTATTGTGAGCACTGACAAGCAGGATATAAAGGTTTTAGGAACGGCTTTCAATGTGAATTCTTACGAAAATGAGGGCGTAACAGTTACCACACTTATCCACGGCAGGGTACAGCTTAGCAGTGCTGGTATCTCGAAACCTGCATATTTGAATCCTGGAGAACAATCGGTACTCAACCAATACGCTTTTCAAATTAGACCAGTAGATGTGAGTTTAAGCACTGCATGGAAAGATGGCGAATTTATTTTTACCGCTACAGCACTCACAGCAGCGCTTCGCCAGATTGAACGCTGGTACAACCTGGACATAGATTATACTGGCATACCTGAAAACATCCAAATCCACGCCTCCATACAACGCGATAAGCCTTTATCTGCGGTACTTTCAGCCCTTGAAAAAATCACTAATCTAAAATTTGAAATCAAAGGAAGGAGCATGAAACTGATGAGATAAACTATACTAAACAGGCTAAACCAGGGTAAGGACAGAACTAATCCATCCCGTAGCCTGAAACCTAAAAACCAATCAACAACCAATAACCAACAAACTAATCACATTATGAACGATTTCCTTTTTAGTAAGGAGTATAGCAGGCGTATGCCCAACCACGAAATTGATGGCAAGGTGGCCAAAACCGATCTGCCATTTTCTTTTCAATGGATCATCATTTTATTTTTTCTATTTGCTGTTTCATTTTCAAACCAGGTACAGGCACAAACTGTAACGCTTGATCTGAAGAACGCGACAATTATTAAAGCAACAACAGAAATAAGGAAGCAAACCAAGTATGATTTTACCTATAACGACCTTATCTTAAAGAAAGCAAAACCAGTTACCATAAAACTCGTTAAAGAACCGCTGAGCAGCGCTTTGAAAAAACTTTTCTCAGGTCAGGACCTTGATTTTGAAATCAAAGACCGGATCATCATTATTACTGAAAAGAAAGCTAGCGTGGCTAATGATAATAATACTTTGAATGGTCCGGTAAACGGAAGTGTAACCAATGAATTTGGTAAACCGATGGAGGGTGTTACCGTAAGGGTGAAGGGTACAAAGTTCTCTACTCAAACTGATAATAGTGGCCATTTTACCATTCCTGCTCAATATGCCAGCAGCATGCTTGAAATTAATCATTTAGGGTATTCTCATTTGGAGATTCCTGCACAACGGGCACGTGTAGTTTCACTTAAAATATCTGCATCCAACCTGGAAGATATTGTGGTAAATACAGGATACGAACAAATCGATAGACGTCAGCTAACCAGTTCAGTCTATACTGTTAAAGCCGAAGACATTCTTACACCCGGCGTTAATACCATTGACAAGTTACTGGAGGGAAGGGTACCTGGTTTGGTTTTTATGCAAAATTCAGGACAGGTTGGTGCTGCGCCAAAACTTAGGATCCGTGGAACATCAACTATCCTGGGCAACCGCGAACCGCTGTGGGTATTGGATGGAATCGTACTTCAAGACCCTGTAAACATCGATCCTCAATCTATTAATGATTTAGACTTTGTAAACTTATTAGGTAATGCCATTGCAGGATTAAACCCCGAAGACATTGATCAGATCGATGTGCTTAAGGATGCTTCTGCGACAGCTTTATACGGAGCCAAAGCAGGTAACGGCGTAATTGTAATTACTACAAAAAAGGGCAAGCCTGGTAAACCAACTATTTCTTACTCTGCTAATACCACTTTCAACAGGCGTCCGCGTTATTCTGACCAAAACATGTATATGATGAATTCTCAGGAGCGTATGGATGTTTCGCAGGAAATGGTAGAAAGGAGAATACAATACAACAATATCACGCAGTTTTCTGGCTATGAAGATGCCCTTCAGCAATATTATAAAGGAACCATCAATTATGATGAATTTAAACGCCAGAAAGACTACTACGCTAATGTCAATACAGATTGGTTAGGTTTGATCACTCAGGATTCCTATTCTCAAAATCATACCTTAACCCTTTCCGGAGGATCTAACCGCATCAAATTTTATTCTTCCCTGGGTTATCTGGATGAGCGGGGAACAATTAGAGGGGAATATAACAAGCGCTACTCATCGGTGGTAAATGTAACCGCTGATTATGATAATTTTCTGGCTCAGGTAAGTTTTACAGGTAACTATTCTTCGAGAAATTATTCTCCTTCTGACTTAGGTATCATGAATTATGCCTATAACACCAGCAGAACTTTGCCTGCTTACAATCCAGATGGCAGCTATTTTTATTACCCGGTTACCAACCCTGCCGGTCAAATCTTTAATTATAATATCCTGAAAGACAAGGAATATAGCGCTGATCATACCGATTTGCTTGCAAGCAACCTGAAAGCCTTAATAAGACTTAAAATTACCCCTAAATTTAATTTGGAAGGTACCTTTGCTTATGCCATTAGCAACAACGACAGGCAATTATATTACACAAAAGATTCTTACTACATCAATAAACTTCGTGCTGACTTTAGCTTAAGAAGTGACCTGGCTCCGGTGGGGGGTGAGTGGACAAAAAATGAAGTCCGCAATAACAATTATACAGGCCGTTTACAAGCAAACTATGCAACCACATTTGGTGCAGAAAAAAGACACTCCCTTACCATTTCAGGAGGTACGGAAATAAAATCAAATGAATATAATGGTTTTGACATCACGAGAAGAGGGTATTTCCCGGAAATGGGTGGTTACTTTGATATTATACCTACTACTTATTCAGGCTATTATAACCAATGGATGTCTACCAAGGCTGCTTTAGGATCATTCAACAGACAGCTCACTAACGAATTTGCCTGGTACGGTACAACTGGGTATTCTTACCGTGATAAGTATATTTTCAATTTTCATATACGTGGTGAACAATCTAACCTTTTTGGAACACGTTCAAATAATAAATTGCTACCTATTTACGCTTTTTCTGGCAGGTGGAACATGAGAGAAGATGTAGCCAGAAATACTTCATGGGTAAGTGATCTGGCCTTAAAAGCATCGTGGGGCTGGCAAGGCAATATGCTTCCGGGGCAATCGCCATATATGATCATTAAACAAAATCCATCTACAGATCCTTATTATAATTCTCCATCTGCAACTATTTCTAATTATCCAAATCCTGACCTCAGATGGGAAAGAACTTCTTCATCCAACGTTGCGCTGGATTTCGCCCTGTTTGGCAATAAAGTAACCGGATCTGTGGGTTATTTCTATAAAAGAACCCAGGATGCCTTCCTGAATAAAACAGTATCAGAAATCAATGGTGTTCAATCTTACGTCATCAATAGCGGTACAATAGAAAATAAAGGGGTTGAAGTAGCTTTAAGCGTTACGGCCATTAATAATGTGGGTATGGATAAGACCAGACGTGGTTTTGTTTGGCGTTTTGATCCGCAATTGGGCCAGGTGCTGAATAAAATTATTAATCAAGCCATTAACAACAGAAATAACGTACTTATAGACAACATCAGTTACGCCAATTACCTTAGCGGTAATGTTCAGCTGGCTGGTAAACCTATTAATACCTTTTATTCTTACAAATTTAAAGGCCTGAGCCCTGTTGACGGTTCGCCCATTTTCTATGGGTTAGAAGCTGAAAAATCGGCGGAATATCAACAACGCTATTTGGCTATGGATCGGCAAGACGTTTATCTCGAAATCATGAGCGAGTCAGGTCGTCGCGAACCTTATATTCAGGGCGGCTTATCCAATTACTTTGGATATAGAAATTTTGGATTATCCTTTAACCTCACTTATTCTTTAGGAAACAAAATCAGGTTGATGAAAATTGCTTCGGGTTATGCCACAACCAGTGCCTATCCGCAGCAAAATCTACGTAAAGAATTTGTAGATCGTTGGCGCAGACCAGGTGATGAAGCTTACACCAATATCCCTGGGCTCCAGGTAAATCCAAATACAATTAATCCATGGTGGTCAAACTACCCGGTAAGTAGTCTTCAATTAGGCGGTAGTGCTTATGAGATGTACGATAATTCTGATATCAGATTGGTGAGTGGAGATTACTTAAAATTGCAATCGGCATCTTTCCGATACAATTTTTCAGAATCTTTAATGCATAAATTAAAATTGAGTTCGGCCTATGTTAGCCTTACCGGCACCAATTTATTCACCCTTAGCAGCAAAATGTTAAAGGGACAGGATCCAACTCAATCGGGTTCTACACCAAACATCAATCTATCCGTTAGACCTACTTATACCGCAAGTCTTAATGTTTCATTTTAAAAGAAAACAAACTATGAAATATCTTTTAACCCTTTTAGCCTGCCTTTTGCTACTGAGCTCTTGCAAAAAATTTTTGGAAGAATATTCTACAGATCAAAAATACCTGGAAACCACAGATGATGTAAATAGGGTAATGATTAGTGAGGCTTTCATGAATAATGTATATAGTTTGTCTTTTTATAGTCCGGCAACCATGGGCAATATTGCTTCAGAGACTGATTTTTCTGCCCCATGGCTCCATGTGATGGATGATGATAGCGAAGCATTTGTACTGGGAGCCGCAGACAGAGATCAGGCTACTCCACTTTACATGCTTTCTGGTTTCCACAACTGGGCGCAGAATCCAGCAGTTAACATTATAGGTACGGCCTGGACCGATATCATGTGGAAAAAAGTCTACAAACGCATTGGTGCCATCAATGCGCTAATTTATCAAGGTTCAGAAATTGCTGCAAAAAATCCAGCTGATGCAAACCTGCAACATTTACGTGGTGAAGCCTACTTTCTTCGGGCCTACTACTATTTTTTATTACAAAATATCTACGGATCTCCTTATCGTAAGGCAACTGCTTCAACAGATGAAGGTGTACCATTAAAGATTTCAGAAAAAGTAGAAGATATCTATTTCAAAAGAACCAATAACGAAACCGTATATAACCAGATAGTATCAGATCTTAATCAAGCTGCAGATTTACTCCAAGGCTATAATCCTGCAACTAAAATCAGGGTAGGTATTGCGGCTGTTAAATGTTTACAAAGCCGGGTATATCTGTTTACCGAACAATATGATAAGGTATTGCAAGTAACTAATGGGTATGACAACATGGGTTACAGTATCACTGATTTAAAGCGTTATGTAGCAAAGAGTAACTTTACTTATCGCAGCTCTACAGAAACAATATTTACTATGGGAACAAATTCTATTCCTGCCGTTTTTCCTAATGATTCATTAGCATCTTATTCTCCTGCGAATCGCCTTGCATCTAGCTTTAAGGCTTCTGATAATCTGATACAAAGCTTTAGCGCTAACGATCTTCGCTTGAATGCCTGTTTTATGCTATCGGCAAAAAGCAAAGCATTTCTTCCGGCTAAATGGCGTACCTGGTCAACCTATAATGACCCTGAGCAGGTATCTTGCATCTTTTCTTTCCGTTTGCCAGAAATGTTGCTTAACCGTGCAGAAGCGCAGGCCATGCTTGGTGCTGATGGTGAGGCGTGGAGTGAAATTCAAAAACTGCAGGCCATGCGCTTTAACAATAACGGAGGTAGCCAGCAACCGGCATCTAACCAGGCATTGGTTAATTTTATCCGGGATGAGCGCAGGCGCGAATTTTGCTTTGAAGGCCATCGCTGGTTCGATTTGAGGCGGTACGAGGTCAATTCAAAATATCCACTTGGTGCAGGTTTTACGATTAAACATCCTACTTACAGTTATGATGCGCAAACCAATACCTACACCCCTGCAGGCAATTATGTTTTAAATTCTATTGCCCAGGATGCCGCAAGCTGGCAGGTGCCCATCCCTAATTATGCTATAGAATTTAACAGGGGATCGTTAACCAATCCAATTCGCAGTGTCCGTAATATTCAACCTTAACTTGATCAATATGAAAAATATTTTATTTGTGATAGCAGCATGCTTTATGCTTACGCTGGTTTCCTGCAGAAAAGAACCTTTTACAGTATTTCCGGATTATGATAAAAACTGGCTGGCCATGGAGGATAATCCTAATGATGCAACTATTCATGCGAATTATCAGTTTTATAAGGAAACGGGCATTCCGGTATTTGTTAATGATACCATAGGTTCGCAAAAGCGCGTAGATGTTTTTGGAAAAACTTATACTTATTACGAGGTTTTATCTTTAAGCTATTCGCTTGGTGGCATACCAAGTGGTCCGCCACCTGTGGTGCAATCATTCACTTATTGTAATAAGGCTGATGTGCCAGCTGCACTGACCTTTTTAAGAAACGAGATTATGCCCGTAATAACAGGTAAAATCCATGTTCCAAGTATTCTTTTGGTTGAAAACATGAATACGAATGCTTTTGGGAACTATGCCTATAAGGGATTTAATACTGTGGTAATTGCACAGGTTTCAAAAATCCTATCAATGAGCGCTGCTACTAAAGCTGACTACAAGGCTGCCATATTCAGGGCTATGCTTACCAATGCGGTATTAGACAGTAAATATGCGGGTACCCTGGATAAGTTTTATGCCGTTTCTAAAAAGTTTGTAACCGGCAGGGATGCTTATGGATTAAACTCCTTCTACTTAACAAGCATTTATATTGTAGGATTACCGGCGGGCACTCCGCTCACCTTTCAGGCGATAGGTTTCCTTGGACCAGACACCAGAATTACCTCATCATCACCTATATCTACCTGGTTAGATGTGAGTATGTATATAGAAGCCGCTATGGTGAATACTGATGCGCAATTCAAACAAAAATATGCGGCGTATCCCAATATCCTGACTAAATACGGTTACATCCGCCAAATTTTAACTGATTTAGGTATAAAATAATCTTAATAAAGAACACAATCAACCGTTGCCAGGCAGTTTTACGCCTGCCAACTTTTAAACAATTACTAACTTATAATGAAAAAAACACTAATTTTTTCTGTGATGCTGGCCGTATCTGCATCATCATGGGCACAAACCGCTGTCATTAAAGGAAAATTCCATAAGCTTTTACCAAATGGTAAGGAAACTCAAGAGGTCTTATTTTCCAAACCCGAAGAAGGTGAAATCCAGGTAATTTTACCGATCATAAAAAGTAGACAAGATCAAATCTTCCGGGGAGAAGTGAAGAAAGAAGATCTTAATACGATCCGATATGTAGGTATATATGATGAACAATATGCAGTTTATCTGAAAGCCGGCGATGAGTTGAATATAGATGCCGGTGACGGACAGATCGTTTATTCGGGCACAGTTAACAAAGAAAACCAGGTATTTGCCGATTGGTATAAAATGATTAAACCGTTAAGAACTTATGGTTATACCAAAGATGGCTACCGGCTGCCTCCTGCCGGTTATCTTAAAGCTATCGACTCCTTAAAAGTACCGGTTGAGCAGTTTATTAAAAATATTAAAACCGGAAATGCGGCCTTTGATAAACAGGTTAAATATTTCTTAACCTATAGCTATAAATATGATGTGATTATTCCTACGGCTTCCGGTTTAAACATCGGAAAGAAAGAGGAATATCCGGAAAGCCTGGTAAAATTTTATAATGATGAAAAATGGACAGATGGCAATATCTGGACACTGCCTATGGGTTATCATTACATGCTTTACCATGCCTTTGTAAAACATATTATTTATGGTGGTAAACAAGGAATGGCCGCAGATATGCTCATCCCTGAAATATCCGATAAAGAACTTAAAGCAAAATTTATCCTGGCGCAGGCAGAAAGAGGTGCAACTATGAACCTGGTTCAATACCTGGAACGCAATGAACAATTCATGCAGACTAATCAGCAACGCGACAAAATCAAGATATTATTAAAAAAAGCACGCCTGCAACAACCTGGTGGCGAATCTATTGATTTTGCTTATCCTGATGCGAGCGGCAAGATTCATCGTTTAACCGACAATCTCGGCAAAGTAGTATTGCTTGATCTGTGGGCCACCTGGTGTGTTCCATGTTTAAAAGAACAACCGGCATTAGAAGAACTGGAAAAATCATTTGAAGGCAAAAACATTGTATTTATCAGCCTTTCCATTGATACGGATCAAGCCAAATGGCAAAAAATGGTAGCAGAGAAAAATTTATCCGGACTTCACCTGTTTACCAACAACAAAGGATCGATGATTGGCGACTATGAGGTAACGGAAATACCAAGATTCATCCTGATTGATCAAAATGGAAAAATGGTAAATTTCCAGGCACCCCGACCTTCTGACCCTAAATTGAAAGCGCTAATCGAATCAACTTTAAACAATAACCAAACGTCTAAATCGAAATGAAAAAACTAATTATATGCTTAACGGTTTGTCTAAGCATTCTGAGCTGGCGATCTGTCCAGGCTCAGGGAATTAATTTTGAAACAATCAGCCTTGAAGTAGCTAAGGGGAAAGCAGGGAATCCGGCTGAACCAAAATTGATTTTAATAGACTGCTATACCACCTGGTGTATTCCATGTATAGAAATGTCACAACAAGAATTTCCTAAAAAAGTGGCCGGCGACTACTTCAACCCTAAGTTTGTATCTATTAAATTTGACATGGAAAAGGGAGAAGGCAAGGAGATTGGTAAAAAATACAATGTTACAGCGTACCCTACATTTTTAATTTTAAATGCTCAGGGTCAGGAAATCAACAGGGTTGTTGGTAAAGCAACTGCAGATGAATTTATAGAGAAAGTGAAAAGTGCATTGGATCCTAAAAACTCATTAGCTGGTTTAAAAGCCGCTTATGAAGAGCAAAAAGGCATGGCTACCGGATTTCCTTACGCCTTGGCGCTTTATCAAAGTTCAAAAGATCCTTCTCCGGTATTGGAACAACTATTCGACAATGCACAGGATTTTGAACGGTTCAGCAAAGATTATTTAGAGTTGGCTTTTGGCATCACTAAGTTTGGTAGTCCTTTCTTCAGAAAACTGATGTTAGAGAAATCGAATATAGATGCATTTTGGGGTACAGAAGTAACGAACAGGATCATATTTGATAAAATTCGTAAAGATATGTACCAGATTGCCAATGAAACTGGTGCCAGGTACAACATCTTCTACACCCCAAAAGAAGTGGAGGAGATTGCCTATACCGTGGCATTGCTGAAGTTACGTCAGGACAAACCTGAATCGCATATGCCTCGGATTGCCCTTTATGTAGCTAATCAGGATTTGGATGGTTTAATTGCCTATTATAAGCGCAACATTGCCCTCATTCCGAATACTGATGTATTTAAGGGAATTTTGGATGGCATTTTAATGAAAAAAATGGATAAAGCCAATGATGCGCAAAAAACTGCAATAAGAGAATATTTCAGTGGGGTAGCCAAGATTTACGAAAAAGAGGCTCAAGGTTATCGTAATAAAGCTGAAATTTTAACCAAAACCACTGGTAAATAGGCTAATAAAATTGCTTTACTTGTCCGGCCAGCAACCGAGTTGGCCGGACTTATTAAAATACCCATGAATTTATTTAGAATAAAAAAAGAATTGCGGTTGATTATGTTGCTATCAGGCCTGTTGCTGGTGACCCGCTCTGCAAATGCTCAAGATTTTACCAACGATCAAAAGATTTTAGCTGATTACCAAAAAAGTGTAGATTCTTTATTAACCAAAACAAAATCTGTAACTGCACCCACTGCTTTGGCAGTATTAAAAGCACCTTCTATCGCTTTAGAAGTTAATTTAGCCAGGGATACCAAAAAGGCTTTAAGTCCAAATGCATTATATGAGTTGGCCAAAAAATCTACACTGATTGTTGGCTGTTCCTATCTTTGCCCGAAGTGTTCAAATACGCATCTTAGCGAATCAACAGGCTATGTCATTGATGCTAAGGGAATTGTGGTAACCAACTATCACGTAGTGAATACTTATGCAGATATGCATGATGGGTTCAAACCTGTAGCGTTTACGGTGCGCTTGGCAAATGGTCACGTCTATGCAGTTAAATCCATATTAACGGCATCTAAAGAAAATGATTTGGCCATTTTACAACTGGAAACCAATGGCGATACGCTGCCTGCCCTTCCTCTTGCAAAATCTGCAAATGTTGGCGACCAGGTTTTTGTACTCGGACATCCAAAAGGAATGCATTATTTTTTCAGCCAGGGCAATGTAACTAACAAATACATGGAAGAAGCCGGACCGGATGGAAACCATTTTTTCAGGGAAATGATGGCCATATCTGCAGATTATGCAACAGGATCAAGTGGTGGCCCTGTATTGGATGTTTACGGACGTGTGGTGGGAACGGTTTCAAACACAAAAATGTATACCCATAGTGAAATGAACCCCAGTGTGCAGATGGTAGTGAAGAATACGGTACCTGTAGAATCACTATGGAAACTGGTTCGTTCGGGATCAAATCACTAAATCTTTGTAACCCTGTTTAGTAAAATATATAATAACAGTTTCAAGTGCCTGCGATTAAAACCGCGGGCATTTTTTTCTAAAAAACAGTGCCAACCCGCACTGGAGAAGCTATATCTCAAATGGCTCAAACCACCCTAAATTTGTCTGTAATCGGCACCTTATTTCCCGATTGCTTATTTAAATTTGTATAGCAAAATTTTAAGCCAAAACTGATGGAAACATATAATAAAGCCGGACATGAAAAGGTAAATGGTATTAACATGTATTATGAAATTTACGGTGAGGGAGAAATTCCACTGGTATTGATACATGGCGGTGGTTCAACCATTCAATCTACATTCGGGAGATTTATCCCATTTTTATCGAAATCTGGCCGTGTTATCGCTGTCGAGCTTCAGGCGCATGGACGTACCAGCGATCGCGACCAGGCAGAATCTTTTGAACAGGATGCAAAGGATGTAACCACTTTATTAAATCAGCTAAAAATAACAAAGGCCAACTTTCTGGGGTTCAGCAATGGCGGAACAACCACTTTGCATATTGCAGCGCACCATCCGGCAGTGGTGAATAAAATCATTGTTATTTCAGCCAATTACCAAAGGGAAGGCTTAATTGAAGGCTTCTATAATGGCTTTGGAGATGCGACTATAGCACATATGCCTGAGCCACTTAAAGCGGCTTTCTTAGCCGTAAATCCTGATCAAAAAGCATTGCAGACAATGTTCGAAAAGGATAAACAACGCATGCTGGATTTCACCGATCTGAGCGATAATGATCTGAAGTGCATTACTTCTGATACACTTTTAATGGTAGCAGATAAAGATGTGATCAAACCCGAACATGTGGTTAAAATGTCGAGATTAATCACAAATGCTCAACTGGTTATTTTACCCGGTGTGCATGGTGCCATGATCGGAGAAAACCTTAATCCAGATGTAAGCGACAAAGCGATAGCAGTTACGGCATATCTGGTCGAAACTTTTTTAAATAAATAGTGATATAGGCATGAGCCCGGTAGATTGATCTGCATAAAAATTACCTTCCTCTGATTAAGCATTTAATATCTTTACCGGATGGAACACGTATTGGATAATCCGATTTATTATGCCTTAACATCTGGGCATAGCCATATTGCAAAAGGATCTGATCAGGTAAAGTATTATGTTGAAGACATCGCGTCATTTGCTGGACTTAAAGATAATTCGCAGGACGATCTAAATGCTCTTTACCAGATCAGCCCTGCAGAAAGCTTTTTCATATTTTTCTCAAAAACACCTGTTGAAATACCTAAGCAGTGGAAACTGTTAACCCAGATCGATATGTTTCAGCTGGTTTTTCGTGGCGATGAAATGCCAATAGCAGATGCAACGGGAATAACAGAACTCGATCTGAAACATGTTACAGAAATGATCGACCTTGTGGAGCTAACCAAACCAGGACCATTTCTGGCCAAAACCATCGAACTCGGCAATTACACCGGTATATTTGTCGAGGGCAAACTGGCCTCAATGGCCGGGCACCGTTTTTTCCCAAGCCCCTATCGGGAAATAAGTGCAGTTTGTACCCATCCTGATCATTTGGGCAAAGGTTATGCTTTTAAAATTTTACAGGAACAGATTAAAAGAATACTGCTCCGTTCAGAAATACCTTTTCTGCATGTCAGAAACAATAATGAGGGTGCTATTAAACTTTACCAGAAACTGGGTTTAGAAATCAGAACAGATATGATTGCATACGTTATCAAAAAAGAAGCTTAAACCAAGCAGAGAATGGTTCTAAATAGAAATCTTCCAAAAAACTGCGGTTTCTATGTTTTAGTTTTGCGCTAAACAAACACATACATGTCTAAAACAAAACTTACCATTAACAATAACGGCTCTGTTAAAATTGAGGGCGATTTCGAAATTGTAGATAGAAACGGAAATACTTATGGCTTACAAGGGAGAGAAATAGTTTCCATCTGCCGTTGTGGTTTATCCAAAAACAAACCTTTTTGCGATGGCGCACATAACGGCCATTTTGAACACGAAGCAGTGGCTTTCGATCTTCCTCCAAAAAAAGTTTAATAAATAGCAATTAAAAGCATCAATCTTACAAGGTTGGTGCTTTTTTCTTTTTATGCTCAACCGGAACTTTTTATACAATTCAATGTTAAATGCATAGAGAACCTGTACATTATGGCAAAAGAGAAGAAAAAAAGTAAAAAGAAAGGCAAGAAAAAGAATAAGTTAGGTGTTAAAAATTCGCTGGTTAACAACATTAATGCCCGCAAGAAAAAAGGCAAGTCAAGATCCAGGAAGAAATCAAAAATTAGTAAAAAAGCATACAAAAAAATGCAGGAAGGCTGGAAGAAATAATTAGTGATGTATGTGCTTGCTCAGCGAAAGGTAGATAATGACAAAATTCGGCTATCTTTGTCCAAAATAAAATCCATGGCGGTATTACATAGAAAAGAAGAAAAAATTCAGGCAGTGCTGGGCAGGTTGCCTAAAAAATATACAGACGAGCAATTTGTAGAGATGTTCATTAAGCTGTACTCTAAAGATTGGGGCAAGATTAAATCAGCTTACATCAAACAATCGCAGGATAAAGAACCTGGAACCGTTATTAATATGCCTAAACCAGAGATATATTTACGGCAGATCCTTTCCAACTACCTGCAGCAGGATCATGCTCCCAAAGCTGTAGAGGTTAAAGAAGAGCCTGTTGCCGAAGTTAAAAAAACGAAAGCACCTGCAAAGAAAAAGACCGAAGCCGCTGAACAAAAACAGGTGGTTGAAAAGAAAGCAAAAACAGCGGTCAAAAAAACAACAATAAAAAAATAAAAAATATTTTTCATCAGATATAATAAATCACCTTTTTGGTTGTTTATATATATGAGAGCGTTAATTTAGATGACGGGGATAGGTCGGTATGATTTATCCCCGTTCTTTTTTTCGCTTTTTCCCATTCTATTTTCTCTGTCATTCTGTCCTCTCACAAGTCGTCATTTCGAGCGGAGTGCAGCGCAGTCGAGAACCACGAGTGCTCAGCGAAGCTAAATCTGTCTCTATAGATTTCTCCATTTCGCTACCGATGAAAAATCGGCACGCTCCAGTCGAAAGGACGATTCTTCTATAGGACCTGTCATTCTTCGCTTCGCTCAGAATCTTTTTCAGTTCATACCACCATTCATTTCCTCCTCCAGTTTTACATCCAATTGTAAACTTTATTCTTTTAATTGGCATATCGGGAAAAGTCGATATACATTTGCATCATGGATCAAGTTGAAATATTTAAAGCCCTGTCGAACAAAACACGTTTAGAAATTCTAGGCTGGCTGAAGGAACCTGCAATACACTTCCCCAATCAGCCAAATCCCGATTTTGAAACCGTTGGTGTTTGCGTGGGGCAGATTCAGATTAAAAGTGGCTTATCACAGAGCACCATTTCAGAATACCTTTCTATTCTACAACGTGCTGATTTAATCAGCTCTACCCGCGTAGGGCAATGGACTTATTACAAGCGCAACCAGGAAGGTTTGGAAAAATTAAGTAAAATCATCAATACAGAATTATAATTTAGAAACATATGAGCACAGATAGTTTATTCAGGCCTTTTAGCCTTAAAACATTAAATATCAAAAACAGAATAGTAATGGCACCTATGACGAGGTCGTTTTCTCCGGGAGGTGTACCAACGGCTGAGGTTGCAGCGTATTACGCAAAAAGAGCAGCCGGAGAAGTAGGTTTAATTTTATCTGAAGGAACAGTAATTAACCGCCCGTCCTCATCTGCTGATCCTAACATACCCCATTTTTACGGCACCGAAGCTTTAGCAGGCTGGGAAAACGTAATTAAAAGTGTACACCAGGCTGGCGGACAAATGGGCCCGCAAATCTGGCACCAGGGTATTCATGCCAATCATGCTTCTGGTTGGTTACCAAGTGCTCCATTTGAAGGTCCGTCATCTTTTAACAGTCCGGGATTCGAAAACGGCGTAGCGATGACAGATGCCGCCATTGCTGATACCATAGCTGCTTTTGGTCAGGCTGCTGCAGACGCTAAAGCCCTGGGTTTCGATACTGTTGAAATACATGGTGCACACCAATACCTGATTGACCAGTTTTTCTGGGATGCTACCAATAACCGTACAGATATTTATGGCGGTAAAATATTGGCAGAACGTACCCGTTTTGCCGTTGAAGTAATTAAAGAAGTACGCAAAAGAGTAGGTGAAGATTTCGCCTTAATTATTCGCTTATCACAGTTTAAACCGGCTGCTTATGATTTTAAACTGGCTAAAAACGAGCAGGAATTAGAGCAATGGTTAACCCCGCTGGCCGAAGCCGGAATTGATATTTTCCATTGTTCGCAACGCCGTTTCTGGGAGCCCGAGTTTGAAGGCTCTGACTTAAATTTTGCAGGATGGGCCAAAAAAGTAACAGGAAAAGCCACAATCTCAGTGGGCTCTGTTGGTTTAGATGGCGATTTCTTTGGTGCCTTCGCAGGTCAAAGCTCACAGCCTAGCTCGCTTGACGAACTGGTACGTAGAATGGACCGTGGCGACTTCGATTTAATAGCAGTTGGCCGTCCGCTCTTAGCAGATCCGAATTGGGTAGAAAAAATTAAAAATAACCGCACGGAAGAATTGAAAGGCTTTAGCAAAGAAGCTTTAGCACAATTGGTATAATTCCCTATTTTTTCTTTTTAAATTCAGAAAGGCATCCCGAAAGAGATGCTTTTTTGATAAATAGGTTTCGTAATTGTGATGTCAGATGGTAACATCTGACATTATTTTTTTGCCACGGAAGACAGAAATCACGGAGTTAATTAATTCTTGCTTGTCCGTTAGGATGAGTAATCTTTTTCAGCCGACAAAGCAATCTTGATTTCCAGTAAGTGCCAGAGTTACACGTAATCCTGAATTTAGACCTCATGTATCTTTATAGAAGTGCTGATAAGAATAGAACCTTTCCTTATCATCAGGAAAGCAATACCTGTAGTGCTTCGGCTGCTCCAGCCCCACCCTTTGCTTAATCCGACTGAAAAAGTCGGGATAACGCTGACGGTCGGGTTTATTTAACCTTTGACAGTAGCACTTCTGAGGCCACCTAAACCCGATCAAAGCGGGATGCCCCCGATTTTATATCGGGAGCAGAAGCGGGAGCGGGACTGCTGTTGGCTAAAAGCTTTTGCAACTGCTTTCCAAAAAATAAAACAGCACTTAAATTTGTCCTGTCAAGTTCCTCTTGCACAAAGTATGAAAAACGCTTTAATTAGCGATAGGTCCTTCGATAGGCTCAGGGTGACATTTCCGCTTTTATGATATCAATCCCAGCCTTTTTCCTTAAATTCACCCCAATAAAATTGATTATACCATGTCGAACATTAAACTCATCATCGAAGAAAGGCCTGCAAATATTGGTAATTTTATGGTTGGCAGGCTCCTCCCTTTCAGAGAGAAACGTATGGTTGGACCATTTTCCTTTATTGATCATATGGGGCCTGTTGCAATGAGTGATCATGAAAATCTCGATGTTCCGCCCCATCCACATATCGGCTTATCTACTTTAACCTTTTTGTTCGAGGGCGAAGTTGCACATAAAGACAGTTTAGGATCGGATATTGTGATTAAACCCGGGCAGGTAAACTGGATGACATCAGGTAGCGGCATTGTACACTCAGAAAGAACACCCGAATACCTGCGCCACTCCGATAAAATATTACATGGTTTACAGATCTGGGTGGCTTTACCTAAAGAGCTGGAGCAAATGGAACCGGAATTTTTCCATGTTGAAGCTACAGATATCCCTGCTTGGGAACAAGATGGCGTTGCTGTTAAACTAATAGCAGGAGAAGCTTTTGGCCGTAAATCGCCTGTGCCCGTTTATAGCCCGCTGTATTTTTTAGAGTTAAAAAGTGTCGATCGCCAAAAGGTAAATATCGGCAGTTATCTCTTCGGAGAAAGTGCGCTGTATATTCTGGAAGGAGCTATTGAGAGTGATGGGCATATTTTCGAGCCCCGCCAGATTTTAATTGCCAACGATGCCAAACTCTGCGAATTTACCATGCACGCAAATACTACGATTTACATTTTCGGCGGCGAACCTTTTCCTGAAGAGCGCTTTATTTATTGGAATTTTGTAGCCTCAGACAGAGAATTGATTGAAAAAGCAAAGCAAAAATGGTTAGAACAAAGCTTTAAACCCGTACCCGGTGAAACAGATTTTGTGCCTTTGCCCGATCCAATCAAAAATATTAAGCATTAATTCTTTTTAAATAGGTTCATATTTACCGAAATGGCCACACCTGTTGATGATAGTTTAGCATTTCCGTAACCTATATCCGTTAACGGAATTTTCATAAAAGGTTTAGCGCTGATGCTTAAATTATTATTTATTTTGTGTTGAAACTCCAGGCCAACATTGGCAATACCTAAATAATGCTGGTTCTGGTTTCTTACTTCATAATCTTTTGGCCCCTTGTAAGCAGCCCCATCATATGAATAGGTATATTGCTCTTTTAACATCAAATAGCTTGACAGGCCGGTACTTACCGAAATCGAATTTCTCCGCCCATTAAAAACTTTGTAGTTTACGTTTAAAGGGATATCGATCACATCACAGTTGGCGTGAATATTTGATGGCGTAACACTAAAAACATAATTCGTATTAGGTTTGTATAAGCTAAAATCCGAGTCGTAAATTTTCTTGGCATAAGCGGCACCTGTAGTAATGCTTATCCTTTTTGTAAGCACATAAGTAGCTTCTACCCCAAAACTACCGCTTAAACTACTTTGCCCGGATTTTTGCACACTGGTTAAATCTGGTGCAGCTAAAATACTCAATACAAATCTCGATTTTTGCCTTAAAACCGGAGCTTTGGCCCGATCAGGCTTGCCTGTTTCTACGCTGGTGCTTAAAGATTGTTCTTTAAACTGAACCTCATTAATTTTTGAACTCAGTTCTGGCTTAAACGGTATACCGGCCAACATGTTGCCATTACTTCCTAAAATTTCATTTGCTTTTTGCTCATTTTCTACGTTAGAAGCAAAAATATTCCTGTTATCCTGTTTTGGGCCTACTCCGATGTTTCTTTTATTGATGGATAAAGGGTTCTGATCTACATTTACGGTCTGATCAGTTGGTTTTGCCGGTGTTTCAGTCGGTTTTACAATATCATCGCCTGATTTTTTAATATTATTCTGGTTTTCTTTCTCTGTTTTGCCTTTTGCTATCGCCTCAATTTTGTCGTTCGGTTTAACCAATAAAAATATGATCAGTAGCATGGCCGCAATTCCGGCCGCAGCGGCATACCAAAACAAAGGTATCACCGTTCTCTTTGGTGATGGATGCAATCTTTCCTCCAGATTATCCCAATCTAAATCATTAAAGGGCAGATCGGGGTTTTCCAATCCATCCTTAAATAATTTATCTATATCTTTTCCCTCTTTCATTGCATATTTGTGTTTAGCCTTACCTGTAACAGGTTTCTATCTACTTCCGAACTTCCAACCTGGTAGGTTTTCGCATCTGTTGCTTTTAGCATTTCCTGTAATTTCTGTCGCGCCTTAAACAGGTTCGACTTTGATGTTCCGATAGATATACCGAGCATTGCTGCTATTTCTTCATGATTATAACCATCTATTGCAAAAAGGTTAAAAACCGTTCGGTAGGCTGGGCTTAAGTTTTGAATCAGGGCTAACAGATCCTGGTAAGCCAGTTTATCGTATACAGAATTTGCCTGTGCAATATTTTCATGGTCCTGTATATCTGTATGATCTGCAAATTTTAAATTGGCACGGTAATAATCAATGGCAGTATTGGTTATGATCCGACCCAGCCATGGCATAAAAGCCTTAGAAGTTTCATATTTAGCTATATTTTTGAAAGCTTTAAAAAAGCCATCGTTCAATATTCCCGCAGCATCTAACCTGTCATTTGCATACCGCAAACAAATCCCCATAGCAAAGCTATAGAAATGCTTGTATAGTGCTTTCTGACTATCTCTTTCATTTCTAATACAGCCCTGGATATACTCTTGTACAATATCTTCACTATCGCGGTTAGCGGTCACAAAGTTCTCCTTTCAAAATACATTACGATGAAGAACAACGAAAGGTTGCTTCAAAAATTACTTTTCTAAAAATATTTTACATTATTCATTTTGGTTTAAAAATCTTCATGGTGCAGGCAACCGTTTACAACTATAGGGCGTAATATCTGCATATCAATTTTTATTAAAGTTAAAACTAAAAACAAAATCTTATGCTAAACGACTTTAAAAAGAATCTATTGGCTGTTAGCTGTATAGCCATAGTATTTACTGCATGTAAGAAAAATAGTTCAGACGAACCTACAAATCCGCCTGTTAACAATAACAAGGGAATCCAATTGGCAACCGATGCTAAATTCGGAACAGTATTAACAGACAAAGACGGCAAAACCTTATACTTTTTTGCATCTGATGCCACGGGTGTGCCAACCTGTGTTGGTGGCTGCGAAACGGTCTGGCCGCTTTATTATTCTGCTGATGCCAGCACCGATTTAAACCTGAACAAAGCAGAAGTTGGCGAGGTAACCCGGACCGATGGACGTAAACAAAGTACTTACCGGGGTTATCCGCTTTATTATTATGCAGGTGATGCTGCAAAAGGTGATATTAAAGGTGACGGAGTTGGTGGAATATGGTTTGTAGCAAAGCCCGATTATTCGTTAATGCTGGCCAACGCACAGTTGTTTGCGAACAACACCAATTATACCAATACTTATGCCGTAGGCACCGGCAACACCATTTACCTGACTGATAGCAAAGGCCGCACCTTATATGCTTTTGCACCAGATAAAAACGGCGTAAATACTTATACAAAGAGCACTACGCAAGAAGGTATCTGGCCGGTTTATGAGTCTGAAGTACTAGGCGTACCCTCAGCTGTTGCAAAAGCCGACGTTAGCGTAATTACTGTAGCCACAATAGGCAAAAAACAGTTAACTTATAAAGGATGGCCATTATACTACTGGATATCAGATGTAAAAAGAGGCGATAACCTGGGCATCGTAATTGGAAAAGGTCCGGGCTTAACTTGGCCTGTTTTACAACTGAATGCTACTGTTGCTCCGGCACCGTAAAAATACTTGGGTTAGACGGGTAGAATGGTCGGCTGATGTTTTCACAGCCGGCCTTTTTTATACCTCCAGCAGGGCCTGCCTGATTTTTTCAGCTGCCTCAGCCAATTCTTCATTGGTTGGCTTTAATTTTTCTTTACTGAAATTCATATCGCTCACATTATTCATCGGAATTAAATGAATATGTGCATGCGGAACCTCTAGTCCAATTACCGAAACGCCCACTTTTTTACATGGGAAAGCTATTTTTACGCCTTTTGCCACAATTTTAGCAAACATCCATAAACCAACATACAGATCTTCGTCCATATCGAAGATATAATCAACTTCAATTTTCGGAATTACCAGTACATGGCCGGCCGTTAATGGCGAAACATCTAAAAATGCTAAATATTCTACAGTTTCAGCAACCACATGTGCAGGAATTTCGCCTGCAACAATTTTTGAGAAAATAGTCATTTAAGGTATAGGGTTTAGGGTGCAAAGGTTAGGCATTTAGAGTAAAGTGTTTGGCGATAGCCGGTTATAATCGCTTGTCGCCAAACACTATCCGCCTATCTCGAAATCTCGAGTACTTCGAACTGCATTTTACCTGCAGGCACTTCAATTTCTGCAAATTCGCCTACCGATTTACCCAATAAGCCCTGTGCAATTGGCGATTTAACCGAAATTTTTCCGGTTTTTAAATCTGCTTCACTTTCTGCAACCAGCTGGTAGGTCATGGTAGCACCGTTTTTAACATTCTTTATTTTAACAATAGATAGCGCAAGCACTTTTGATAAATCCAAACGCGATTCATCAATCAAACGTGCATTCGCTAACGTGTTCTGTAATTTCGCTATTTTCGCTTCGTGCAAACCCTGCGCCTCTTTTGCCGCATCGTATTCTGCATTCTCCGATAAATCACCTTTATCCCTCGCTTCTGCAATTGCTTTAGATATTAGCTGACGACCGGTGGTTGTTAAATAATGAACTTCTTCCTTTAATTTATCTAACCCCTCTTGGGTGTAGTATGTTACCTCTGTCATTGCTCTATTAATTTTATTCAAACGCTATAAAAAACAAACAAGACTATATAGTTGGTTTGCTACATAGTCTTGCTTCAATTATAACGAAGATAAAATGTGGAAATTACAAAAGCAAATAAATACTTATGATTTTTATGATTTAGGCCTCAATATGACCAAATATGTGCTAAAACTGGACGAATGAGCATAAATACCATCAGTGCTCTACCTGTAATATTTACAGTTTTAACACTAAAAACGTAACATTCGCTCCTACACTCATATAAAATTCATTCATTAGTTTTACTTTTAACTTAAATTATTCTTAAAAAATGAAAAAGCTATTCTCTATTGCCCTGTTCGTTTGTTTGAGCGCTTATATTGCTTCTGCGCAGGAACTTTATATGCCCCGGAATATTAAAGCAGCATATGCCAATGGTACTCGTGCCATGAATGGAAAACCCGGCCCAAATTATTGGCAAAACCATGGTAAATACAATATGGATATTAAGGTAGATGCCGAAACCAAAGTGGTAAGTGGTAATGAAGAAATTTTATACAGCAACAACAGTCCCGATACCTTAAAAACCCTGGCCATCCGTTTTGTAAACAACCTGCATAAACCAACCTCGCCAAGAGGTGGCGCGGTAAGTGAAGATTTTTTGAGCACTGGTTTAAACATCATAGCCTTTTCAGTTGATGGCGAAACATATAAAGTCGATAGCAAAAGCTGGGGAACAGTGGATAGGGTAACGCTTAAAAAACCTTTATTGCCAAAATCAAAGATTACGGTTAAAATAGAATGGGACTACCCGTTATCAAAAGAAAGCGGCCGCGAGGGGCAAATTGATCCAAACTCTTTTTTTGTAGCCTATAGTTACCCACGCATTTCGGTATACGATGATTATAATGGTTGGGACCGCATTCCGCATACCGACAGGGCCGAGTTTTATAACGATTTTAACGATTACGAATTTTCGGTTAAAGCGCCTAAAAACTATGTAGTTTATGCAACCGGCGATTTCCTTAACCCGGATGAAGTATTACAACCTGAAATTTCAGCCCGGTTAAAAAAATCATATAATGGTGATGAAATAATCCATATTGCTACCGCAGAAGAAATGAAAGATGGTAAAGTAACACAGCAAAAAGACTGGAACACCTGGAAATTTGCAGTAAACCACATTACCGATGTTACTTTTGCCAT
This sequence comes from Sphingobacteriaceae bacterium, assembly GCA_017745075.1. Lineage (GTDB taxonomy): Bacteria > Bacteroidota > Bacteroidia > Sphingobacteriales > Sphingobacteriaceae > Pedobacter. The sequence goes on from JAGIAD010000029.1 coordinate 269,341, forward strand.
GAGCAACCACTACGCCTGGGATGGTTCGAGTGTAATTGTAGATAAAAAGACCAACCGCCGTGCAAGTGCCCAGGCTGCCTATAACCCAACTACCGGAACAGATTTTATCAACTCGGTTAAATACAATCTTAATGCTTTAGACTGGTTCTCGAACAACTGGCCTGGAATTCCCTATCCTTATGCTAAAACAATTGCTTTTCAGGGTTTTGCAGACATGGAATATCCGATGATGGTTAACGATTCACAATTTGGGGATCCTGTTTTCGCGCAGTTGGTACAAGACCACGAAGTGGCACATACTTACTTTCCTTTTTACATGGGAATTAATGAAACCCGCTATGCCTATATGGACGAAGGATGGGCCACTACATTCGAATATTTAATTGGCATTGCCGAGCATGGTAAACAGGCTGCTGATAATTTTTACAAAAAATTCAGGGTAAATAGCTATATTAATGATAAATCGACCGAAGAAGATCAACCCATAATCTCTATGTCAGATCAGGTTTCTGGAGCAGGTTACGGGAATAACTCTTACGGAAAAGCCTCATTATCCTATCTGGCGCTTAAAGATCTGTTAGGAGATGATTTATTCAAAAAAGCGCTTCATACCTATATGGGCAACTGGAATGGGAAACATCCAATTCCATGGGATTACTTTAATTCAATGAATGCAGGTTCGGGACAGAATCTAAACTGGTTTTTCCAAAATTGGTTTTTCACGAACAACTATCTTGATCTAGCCATTAGCAAAGTAACGCCGGTGAAAGGAAAATCAACCGTAACAGTTAAAAATATAGGCGGATTTGCCATTCCATTTGATGTTGTGATTACCTATACTGACGGAAAAACTGAAACCATCCATAAAACCCCGGTTATTTGGAAAGCAAATCAAAAAGAGACCAGTGTAACGGTTAATACAACAAAAAAGATAAAATCAATTACTTTGGATAACGGCATTTATGTAGATGCAACGCCGAAAGACAATGTTTGGGAAGCGAAATAACGAATAGTTTACAATTTTCAGTTGGCAGCCAGATCACTACCAACTGAAAATTGTTTACAGTAAACTAAGAACTGAAAACCGGCTTGTGTTTAACCGGAAAATTTAATGAATTGGCTATGAAACACATTTTATTTGCCTCATGATGCAGCGCTTCTGCCAGTTCGTAATGTGCCCGATCTGCAATTAAAACCTGAGGATGCAGTGTAACCTCTTTAAAACGGCCGCTTCCATCTGCTGATTCTTCCATTATACCTACCGCCTCATCTTTATAATCGATTACTATAATCCCTTTTGAAGAGCATAAGTGTAAATACCAGAGCATATGGCAGCTTGATATAGATGCCAATAAAAGGTCTTCAGGGTTATATTTAGATTTGTCGCCCAAAAAAGCAGAATCAGACGAGCCATAAATATCGGCTTTACCTTTTACTGAAATAACATAATCGCGATCGTACGAACGGTAATCCATTGTACCCGAGCCTTTATTGCCCGTCCATGTAACAGTAGTTGAATATAAGTGATCTTTCGGCATGATAAAATTAGTTAGATTGTATAGCCAATTTAAGAAATTAAAATTGAGATTTACAGCTGATTTTCATAACCTCTTAAGAACAAACTTATTAAAATATGTAGGTTGATATACCTCTTAACATTCGTTTTTAGAGCGCATAGCCTGTACAAGAAAACAACCTCGTTCCCGTGTTCTGCTTATACGCTTCGGGCTCCGTTCCTTTGCTTGCAGGGTAACACTTCACCCGGGGCTAAATAGCAATAACAATAGTTTTTTTAGGGTGTGCAGATGCAGCAACCAAACGGTATAAACCTGATTGCAATGAAAAGCCCATAGCGTAGCGAGGACTTGTAATGGAAAGCAGGACAGCACCTTAACTATGAGCAGTGTCTCTGCTTTTCACAATAAAAATAAATGGGTTATAACCGTTAAAAGTTAAGCCCTTTTAACTTCTCTGCTAAAACTTCCGAAATCTTACGGTACGAATCAAAGGTCCAACCACCAACATGTGGGGTTAAAATTACCTGATCATTATTCTTTAATTCATCATACCAGGGCTGTTCGCCTAAGGCCGGGAATTTTTCCGTTTGCAGCACATCCAATCCAGCACCTAAAATTTTTCCGTTTTTAATGGCATTAAGCACTGCAGTGGTATTTACAATTTCTCCTCTTGCGGTATTGATAAAGAAAATAGGCTTTTTAAAATGGAAGAAATATTCATCATCTACCATCTGTCTGGTTTCGGCTGTTAAAGGGATGTGCAAACTCAGTACATCACTGTGCTTCACAATTTCTTCCATACTTACCTCGCGTACAAAAGCATCAGAAAAACCGGTTTTGTATTTATCATAAGCCATTACATCTACTTCGAAACCGGCCAGTTTTTTCGCAAAGCTCTGTCCCATAAAACCATAACCAATAATCCCTACTTTTTTGCCTTTCAATTCATAACCACGGTTTCCTTCGCGGTCCCACACGCCATTCCTGATCTCGGTATCGGCCCTGCGGAAGTTATTCATCAATGATAAGAGTAAACCCGTTGCATGTTCGCCAACAGCATCGCAATTACCTTCAGGAGCATTGATCAATTCAATATTTCTTTCAAAGGCAATCTTATCGTCAATATTATCCAGTCCTGCCCCTGCCCTGGCTACAAATTTAAGATTTGGGGCTGCAGCAAAAATTTCGGCATCGATCCGAAACTTCGTCCGGACAGCGATACCGGTATAATCCTTTATTTTATCTAATGTTTGTTGACGCGTAATCTGAGGTTCATCATCAACCTGGTAGCCCATGGCAATGGCCTGCTCTTTAAATACAGGATGCAGATCGTCAACAATTAATATTTTTTTCATCTGTTAATCTATGCTCAATATGATGAACAAAAGTAACATTTTGAAGATCGTTCAATTGTAATATTCCGTCATTGTTTTCCAAGAAACTGAAAACTTCCAATTGCCAAGCATAAACTGAACGCTAACCCACAAAAATATTACCTTAAAATAGCTGTAATAAAATGGTTACGGCGGCTTAATTAAATATAGTTGCCGTTACTTTGTCTCCCTTTATAAAAACAATGCAAATTTTATTTTTTAATGAGACTTTTACAATCAAAAACGATACAGATTACCCTTTTACTTTTGAGCTTATCTTTTGGTCTTTTCGCACAAACCGGCGGAAAAGCAAAAATTACCGGAGTGCTTAAAGACGCAAAAACACAAGAAACCATTCCATTTGCCACAGCAGTTTTAATCGATAAGGCTACCGCCAAAAATGCAAAAATAGCGCAGACCGATGTAAACGGTGCTTTTGTAATGACCGATATCCCTTCCGGCACCTTTACCTTTAAAATAAGTTTTGTGGGCTACCAAACCATGGTGAGGGATAATATAACCATTACCAGCACTACGGGTACTTTAAACTTCGGCGAAATCAAAATGAATGCTGCAAAAGGCAATGTACTGAGCGAAATCACCGTAACGGGCCAAAAACAGGGCATGCAGATGGGTATTGATAAAAAGATTTTTGCAGTAGATCAGAGCGTAATCAGCGAGGGCGGTTCGGCAGGTGATTTATTGCAGAATGTTCCTTCAGTTTCTACCGATATGGATGGTAATGTGAGTCTGCGCGGATCAACCGGAGTAAAAGTTTTAATTGATGGAAAACCTTCTTTAATTGCTGGTGGTAATGTGGCACAGATTCTTCAGTCAATACCAGCCAGCTCTATCGAAAGTGTTGAAGTAATTACCAACCCATCTGCTAAATATGATGCAGAAGGCCAGTCGGGTATTATCAATATCGTGTTAAAGAAAAACACAAAACTTGGCTTTAACGGTTCGGCAGCCCTAACCGCAGGCAACCGTAATAATTACAATGCCAATACCAACTTAAGTTTCCAAAACAGCAAGGTTAATATTTACGGAAACTATGGCTACCGTTATGGCAACCGGGTTGGAGGCGGTTTTCAGGACATTACCTATAAATCAGACTCGTTAAGAACAAGGTTTGCCAGTCAAAACACAGCTTCCAAGTCATTGGATAAAGGGCACAATGCCAAAGCGGGTATCGATTATTATTTAGCACCAAAAAGTGTAATCAGCTTATCGGGTGGTTTTAACTCAAGAGATAATGAGCGTAATGACCAACTCGATATCAGGCAGTTAGACAAAAACCATTTGCCGGTTCTGCTAAGCAACAGAACCAATAACACCGATGGTTTCGGAAAAAGTTACGATGCAAACCTGGATTACGTACAGAAGTTTAAGAAACCGAAAGAAGAACTAACCTTTAATTTTGGTTACGCTTACGGAACCAACAATAGCAATCAGTATTATAGCACCAATACCACTAACCGCAATGGAGTACCTATTGATGAGACCTTAAGTTTACAGCGCGTATTTAATACCGGCAACAACACCAATTACAATATCCAAACCGATTATGCATTACCTGTAGGTAAAGCGGGTAAAATTGAAATGGGTTACCGCAGCCAGATCCGTTTAGGGAAAAACGATCAGTATGCAGATTCAATCTTAACCAATAGCACTATTTACATCAGCAACAACAAGCTAATCAATAGTTTTGACAGCAAAGATCAGGTGCATGCCCTGTATTTCAATTACCAGAACCAGATTAAAGATTTTGGTTATCAGATAGGTTTAAGGGGAGAAGATGCACGTTTAGATACGCATTTAGAAGGCTACACGAACAATGTATTAACTTCTGCCGAAGGAAACATCCATTACAAAAGGATATACCCAAGCGTATTCTTAACCCAGAAACTAAAAGGCGATAATCAGCTTCAACTGAGTTATACCCGCCGCGTAAACCGTCCACGCCCATGGGATACCAATCCATTCTTAGATGTTTCAGATCCATTAAACTACAGGGGTGGTAACCCGAATTTATTACCTGAGGATGTACACTCTTTTGAGTTGGGATATAGCAAATACTGGAAAAAAGTAACCTTAACTTCGAGCCTGTATTTCCGTCAGACCAACGATGTGATCCAACGCGTAAGAAGTACACCTGTTAACGGGATTATTACTTCAACCCCTCAAAACTTATCGCATCAAACCAATAGCGGTGTAGAATTAATCGGCCGTTTCGACCTGGTTAAAGCTTTAAACTTTACCACCAACGTAAACTTATATCAGGCCAGGTTTGCCGGAGATGCAAGGTTTGATATCCCGTCAAGCAGTGGTTTTAGCTGGAATGCCAACCTGACCGGAAATTTAACCGTTGCAAAAAATGTATCATTACAGGTACGCGGCGACTATAGGGCACCGGAGGTAATGGCACAGGGAAAACGCAACGCCATGTACGGTATTGATGGCGGAGCGAAATACGATTTTCCAAATAAAAAAGCATCTTTAAGTTTCAATGTCCGCGATATATTTAACACCAGAAGATGGAGTATGACCACTGAAGACAGGGCAACAATTGTTGATTTTGAACGCCAGTTCCAAGGAACAATGGGAAATTTAACTTTCTCGTACCGCTTTGGAAAAACAACCTTTACCGGCACTAATAAAAAGAAAAAAGACGATCAACAGGATAACCGTCCTGACGAAGGATCATTTTAATAACCGAGGTGTTTAGATTTTTTTCTAAGCACCTTTTTTAATTAATCAGATATTGGGAAAACTTTTACCTAAGCTTTGCTTTACCCTGTTGATTTTACTCAACGCCATTGCTGCGATTGCCGTAGAAAAAGGTGTAATCAGTGGAAAAGTGGTTGAAGAAGTTGGTGGCTTATCAATACCATCGGCAATAATATCTGTTTATACCGATGGATCTGAGCAGCCGATAATTACATCTGCTACAGATGAAGATGGCCATTTTAGCATTAAAAATCTGAAAACAGGGAATTATAGTATCAAGGTAAGTTTTGTTGGTTATGCTCCCCTAAAAGTGAATGGAATAGCCATCACAGAAAAAGATTTCGATAAAAACCTTGGCGCATTAAAACTAACTTCTGATCAAAATTCTTTGCAGGAGGTAACCATTACCGTTCAAAAACCACCTATCGAATTTGGTGCCGATGGCGTAACTTACAATGTTGGATCAACACTATTGTCTGAGGGCAGTACCGCAACTGATGTATTAAAAAACGTACCCATGGTGCAGGTTGATATAGATGGCAATGCTACCATTGCCGGAAAAAGAAATACCAGGATTTTTATTGATGGTAAACCGTCAGACTATATGACTTCTAACATCACCGATCTGCTCAATGTACTTCCTTCTGACGCCATTGATAAGATAGAAGTCTTAACCAATCCACCATCTAAATATAGTGGAGATGGCGAAGGCATTATTAATATCGTGATGAAAAAAGGTTTCAAGGTTGGTTTCAACGGTAATATAGGCATTTCGAACGGCCTGCAAGGTAACGGCAATGCCAATACAAATGCTTCTTACCGCGGAAAATCTTACGCCATAAATGGAAGTGCAGCTTACCGTTATAATGTTGGCAAAGGTGATAGCCACAATTTCCGCGAAAACTTTTTTCCTGATACAACTTTCTACTACGATCAATATGGTGCCTACCGCAACCATAACAACGGTGGGAATTTTAGAATGGGTTTAGATTGGACCATTAGTCCGAAACAAAGTTTACGGTTATCAACCAATTACAACCTCAACAATTCGAATTCAAACTCCACAACCGATCTTCATTATTTAAGCAGCGAACGGATAGAAAACCGCCTGCGCAATCAGCATAATACGGGTAAAGGTAACAGCAACAACTTTGTTTTTAATGCAGATTACGATCTTCAGACAGATACCAGCGGAGGTAAAATATCTTTAGGTTTAAATTTCAACACCAATAAGAGTATCGATTTTAGGGATTATAGCACCACTTATGCCCAACCAGGTACATTGGCCCCAACTTTACAGCAAAACAATAACAATACCGGAAATAAGGGACTGAACGTAACTTTAGATTACGAAAAACCAATATTCAACAAACGCGATCGCGTTGAAGCTGGCTTAGCTTTTAACTACAGAAAAAACGATAACGACTTGTTAATCGAGAATTTTAATTTTGCAACGCAACAGTTTCTACGTAATAACAAATTATCTAACCAGTTTTTATATAATGAAAACATAGCTGCAGCTTATGTATCTTATAATTACCGCAAGGTTGGCTGGGGTATTAAAACAGGGGTTAGAACAGAGCTTACCGATGTAGCTTTCGATTTATCTACCGGCCAGAATTATAACGTAAAACCTTATTTAAGCATTTTCCCTAATCTATCTTTAAACCGGTTTTACCGCAAAAGATATAATATTGGCGCCACTTATAGTATCCGTGTAAACAGGCCAAGAGAAAATACCTTGAACCCGCAGGTAAACAATGTCGATACGCTTAATATCTCCTATGGAAATCCCAATCTATCGCCGGCTTATACACATCAGTTTGATATTAATTTTGGGGTATTTGGCCAGAAATGGTCATTTAATCCACGGCTTTCTTATTCAACCAGTCAGGGTGTTATAGAGCGCTATCGCACAGTTACCTTAATTCCGGGCTCCAATACAGCAAGATCTGAGAGCACTTATGATAATGTGGGCACCAATAATTCGCTATCACTTATCTTAATCGGAAACTATAGGCCTACCAATAAGATATCGGCCAATGGAAATTTTAGCGTAATCCAAAGTAACTATAAATCACAACTGAATAGCTCGCTAAACCGGGATGGCTTAAGTTTTAGAGGAGCAATTGGTTTGTCTATGCAATTACCATTTAAAACAGCTTTCGAATCGAACTTAAATTATGCCAACAATACCAATGCACAAGGTCGGAACAAAGGCTCTATGACTTCTAATTTCTCAGCCCGGAAAGTCTTTTTTGGTAACCGGTTAAATCTCCGTGTAACAATAAATGATATTTTAGGCAACAGAACCAATACCTTTTACAACGAAGGCCAGAATTTCAGACTGGAAAATTATTCGACCAATAATACGCAAAACTTCACCTTTAGCCTGAATTACCGTTTCACTAAAATTACCGTAAATAAAATTCCTCCCCCACCTCAACCTGTAAAACCTCAGTAAGATATAATCATATTCCTTATCTTGCAGGCATGGAAGAGACCAACCCTTGGAAAACGCTTGAGAGCGATGTAAAATACGATAACAACTGGATCCGCTTAACCGAACACCAGGTCATTAATCCATCTGGAGGACAAGGTATTTACGGCACTGTTCATTTTAAGAACCTGGCCATCGGAATCCTTCCTTTGGATGAAAACCATAATACCTGGCTGGTTGGCCAGTACCGGTATGCACTTAATGCCTATAGTTGGGAAATTCCTGAAGGCGGAGGCCCATTCCACGAAGCGCCATTGGAAAGCGCCAGAAGAGAATTACTGGAAGAAACCGGAATGAGTGCCAGAAACTGGAAAGAGATACAAAGAATGCATCTCTCCAACTCGGTAAGCGACGAATTAAGTATTATCTATATTGCTACCGATCTCATTCAGGGCATTGCCATGCCCGAAGAAACAGAACAGCTCATTGTCAAAAAATTACCCTTTAACGAGGCTTATCAAATGGTTTTGGATGGAACGATTACCGACTCGGTGAGTGTTGCTGCAATTTTAAAAGCAAAGCTGATGATAATAAATGGGGAATTATAATGGTTTCAATCAACCAGAATAATTTATTATTATCTTTGCCATCTATTAAATCGACCAGATGAGCAAGCTTTTCGGCTATATTTTAAGCCCTATTTTCTATATTTTCTTTGGATTAATCCTTTGTATCTTCCATCCCATACAATGGCTTTGTTTTAAGCTTTTTGGTTATAAAGCACATAAGGTTTCTGTAGATATCCTTAATTTTTTTCTAACCTATTGCCAGGTTATCCTTTTTAATTCGATCAGTTTTAAAAACGAATACGATCTGCCAACAGACAGGCCTATCATTTTTGCGGCAAACCACCAAAGTATGTACGATATCCCTTCGTTAATATGGTTTTTAAGAAAACACAGCGCAAAATTTATTTCTAAAATTGAGCTTACCAAAGGTATTCCGTCAATATCCATTAACCTTCGTTTGGGCGGTGGAGCAAACATTAACCGGAAAGACAACAAACAGGCCATTTCTGAAATTATAAAACTTGGCCGTAGAATGAAAGAGAATAATTGGAGCACTGTTATTTTTCCGGAAGGGACGCGGGCAAAAGATGGTCAGTTGAAAACATTCCAATATGGAGGGATTGCCACTATATTAAAAGTAGTTCCAAATGCTTTGATCGTTCCGGTAGCCATAGAAAACTCGTGGAAAATTGTTCGCTTTGGCATGTTTCCGTTAACCACAGGAAATGCCTTAAAATGGACAGTTTTAAAACCTATAGAACCAGGGGTGAAACCACCGAACGATATTACACTGGAAGTAGAAAATGAAATCAGAAAAGTTTTAGGTCAGCCAATGGCACAGCCAGCTGTTTTATAATTTTATATCTTCTATTTTTTTGTGAAGATTCTTAGGCTGCCTTTCTATTCACATGCCCTTAATAATAAACCCGATAGCAGTGGATGCCGATTCTTCATCGGCTGGAACAAATAGCGGGGCTGCTGTACCCTATAGAATACTGACATTCATTTCCAAAACCTAAAACCGCTGTAACATCATTTATATCGACCTTATCTCCTAAATTAACACCCATACTTCGCAATCTCTGTCTTTCGCTGCCTGAATCAAACATGGACTAAAAGGATAGTTTTTGAACTACTTAAGCCCTATACGCTTAGCGCCAACCGCCCATATCCATTTTACATTCCCCCTCTTACCTCACCACTAGATGTTCTTATTTCCGATCACCCTGAAAAATTCATCACGGTAGGTATCGCCAACTGGGATAATTTTTTGGTTAATGGTGATGCGGCTGCGCTCAATGCTTTCAATCTTATCAACCGCTACGATATAAGATTTGTGTACCCGGATAAACTGGCTTTGAGGCAATGCTTCTTCCATTTTTTTCATACTCTGCAAGGTAATTACGCGCTCATCTTTGGTGAAAATGGAAATGTAATCCTTTAAGCCCTCAATGAATAAAATATCGTGCAGGTAAATTTTTTGGATCTTATGTTCCGTTTTTACAAAAATATAATCCTGAACCGGATTTGGCGGGGCTGAAAACGGTGCCGGTGTAACGATCGGCTGGGCCACACTGGCGGGAGCTTCAACCGGTTTTACCTGATTGTGTACTTTTTCTACCGCTTTATAAAAACGGTCAAACGCAATAGGTTTCAAAAGATAATCTGAAACATTCAGGTCGTAACTTTCTAAAGCATACTGCGGGTAAGCGGTGGTTAATATGTAGTGACATTTATTGCCGGCAATTTTCAAAAACTGGATTCCGGTTAGCTCGGGCATCTGAATATCCAAAAATACCAGGTCTATCCCTCCGCCCTGAACAATCTGCAAAGCTTCAATAGGATTTTCGCACCTTTTTACCATGGTTAAAAAAGGTACTTTCGAAATATAATCCTGTAAAATATCAAGCGCTAAAGGCTCATCATCAACAACAATACAGTTTAAGTTCATTTTAGGTTATTATTTTTAATTAATGATTTTACATCCGGTTTTTGCTTGGTTATCGGATTATATGTCAATCATCAGTTCACAGGTATAATGAGTAGCCGAATTTACAACATTTAATTTATATCTATCAGGATAAACCAATTGTAACCTACGTTCTACATTGGTTAAACCAACCCCGCCCTGTGCATCTTTATTCTGCTGGTTCTTTTTATTAATTATGCTAAAATGTAAAATCTTTTGGTTGGCAATGATATTGATTTTTACCGGTTCGGCCGGATCCGTTACCACACCATGTTTAAAGGCATTTTCTACAAATGAAATCAACATTAAAGGAACAATTTTTTGATTATCGATTTCGCCATTTAAAGTAAGCTCAATATAGGCCCCGTCTTTAAACCGTATTTTCTGCAGTTCGATATAACTGGTTAAATAATCTACTTCTTTGCTCAGAGCTACCGTTGGTGTATTGCTTTCATAAATCATGTAACGCATAATTTCAGAAAGCTTCATAATGGCATCGGCAGTTTTATCAGATTTTTGATAGGCTAACGAATAGATGTTATTGAGGGAATTGAAAAGAAAATGTGGATTTAACTGCGATTTTAAAAACTGCAGTTCCATTTCCCGGCGCTCACTTTCCAGGTTACGCTGAATCCTTTCGCTTGCAAACCAATCGATGGTGAATTTAATAATACAGCTTGATACCAGAAAGAAACCGAGCACAAAAACCCTGTTTATAGCAAAAACATTAACAGACATTTCACGTTTTTGACCATCCATTGTATAATGAAGCAATTCATTCGGATTTAAAACTGCGATTACTGTTTTTATCAACGAGCCAATAATAATTAGCAATAGAAAAGATAAAATGTATAACCAGTATTTTTTTCTTTTCTTAATCAGTGATGGAATAAGAAAAATATAATTGATATAAAAAACAGAGACGTTGAGAATGCCAAAAATAAAAAACGACAGGAAATAATCTTTTGTAGTATGTTTTTCCTTATCAATTATAGTGACTACTGCTAAAAAAAGACATATTAACGCCCAAAAAATAGCATGTAATATTAATGGTCCCCTGCTCTGTTTCATTTAAAATTTGTTAAAATATTGGCAAAAGCGATATCTGTTCAAATAAGGCATATCGTTCAAGCCACAAAATAAATAAAGTTTTATCGATTTACTTACACAATCTACCAACGGGCATTTTTTTTCTACCAACGGCCCAATGGGCAAATTTTATCGACCAACGCCAAAAATGGCTGTTGATCTAGAATCTTGAACGCTTGGTATAATAGATTTTAGCAGGTTATTTTTCTTGAGTTTCTTTGAATCATCAAAACGAAATCAAAATGAAAACGACATCAGCAATCAACTTAAAAAATCAAACAGTAATTACTGATGGCATTTTCGTAACCGCTCAAATAAAACAAACCATCATGAAAAAGTTAGGAAACACATCGCCATTTTTACTTTTATTATTACCGGTATTTATGATGATCATTTTAACACTTACTGTAAGCACCAATAAAAATGATGCAGAAATAGTAGTTAAACCTGCTAAAACCTCAAGCACCATCGTAACACAGGCTACGGCTATTTTTAAATAATAGCAATGTCCAATTACGCTATCGAAACTGTAGGCTTAAATTTTAGCTTTGACAATCAAACTATTGTAAAAGACCTCTCGCTGCAAGTACCTAAAGGGAGCATATATGGTTTTTTAGGCCCAAACGGCGCCGGAAAAACAACCACCATAAAAATTTTGCTCAACCTGCTGAAGTCGCCATCCGACCAGGTCTTTATTTTCGGTAAAGAAATAAACAGCAACCGCATAGCCATTTTAAAACGTATAGGCGCGCTGGTTGAACAGCCAGCCATTTACGGACATTTAACTGGTCGCGAAAACCTGATCAACCGATGCATCCTGTTGGGCATAAAAAAAAGCAGGGCCGACGAAATGCTTTCTCTCGTTGGCTTGGCAGAAGCATCAAATAAAAAAGCCAGCAAATATTCATTAGGCATGAAACAACGGCTAGGCATTGCCCAGGCCCTAATTTCAGACCCGGAGTTGCTCCTGCTAGACGAGCCCACCAATGGTTTAGATCCAAATGGAATTATTGAGATTCGGAACCTGATGATCGATTTAGCCACAACACACAAAAAAACAATCCTCGTTTCGAGCCACTTATTGGCAGAAATAGAAAGAACAGCAACCCATGTCGGGATTATAAACAAAGGCCAATTATTATTTCAGGGCACTATTAACGAACTTCATTTACTGAGCAAACCCATGCTCCAAATCGAAGTCGACGATATCGAAAACGCAAGCACCTTATTAACCAGGTACGGTCATGAAATTGCAGCAAAAACCGATAAGGTAATTACAGTACCATTTAGCTCTTCGCAAAAAAGTGGTGAATTAAATACATTGCTGATCCAAAATGGTTTTACGGTTAGCAGCCTTTATCAGCAACGAAAAGATCTCGAAAATTTATTCCTTGATATTACCAAAACCAACTAATATGCGCGCGCTCTATATTTCTTTAATATCAGAATTTTACAAATCAAGGAAAACCTTAGCCTTTTGGGCAGCCATATTGTTGCCTGTTATTATTTGTGGATTAATCAGTTTTGGTTTTTATCAGGATGCTGAAAAAATTATTGCCAACCATTACCCTCCAATGATATTATGGGCAAAATACAGCGGTACAGCGCTTGGTGTAATGGGATTCTTAATTATGCCTTTTTATATCCTGTTTATGGCCTTTTCGGTCAATAATATCGAACATAAGAACGATACCTGGAAAATGTTGTTCACCCAACCTTTGAATAAATTTTCAATTTACGCCTCAAAATACCTTTATGCCGTATTTTTAATATTTACCTGTTTATTCTTATTTGCTTCGCTAACATATTCATTTGGTCATTTGCTACAGGTATTGGTCCCGAAGTTTAACTTTAATCAATACAACCCATCAAATATCCTGATTAACTCTTATGCCAAATTGTTTTTAGCTTCTCTGGGTATTTTATCCTTGCAGTTTATATTAAGCTTGCTATGGAGCGATTTCCTTAAACCGATGGGGATTGGTTTTGTTGGCACCATTATGGGTATCATTACTGCCAATGTAGGTTGGAAATACGCTTACCTGAACCCTTATTCATTACCTGCTTTGGCTTTAAAAATTACCAGGGTTAAAAAAGGAAGTGACCCATTGGATTTCGCAATTTTTACAGATGAAATATGGACAAGTTTGATTTATGCCTTGGTACTTTTCATTATCGGGTATTTTATCGTAACCAAAAAGAGCATAAAATAGTTGCAGCTGAAAATAAAGATTACAATTAGAATAACATACCCGCAAACAAAAGCCAGCTGATTTGATTTTAGTGTCAAATAGCTGGCTTTCTAGTTTAGAAATGAGAGGTTATATATACTTTAAGTCCTTAAAAGGATAATATTCTTTCTTTAAATGCCCACACAATTAATTGGTAAGAGTTTTTTAAATCAAGCTTTCTTACCATATTTCTCCGGTGCGTGTTAACCGTATGTTCACTGATAAAAAGCATCTCGCCTATTTCTTTACTGTTATAACCCATTGATAGCAGGTGTATAATTTCAACTTCTCTTTCACTGATCGAACTGTGATTTTCCTGTAGTAGGATGTTGCTTGTCATATTTGAAAGAATAAATAGGTTAATACTTATAATCAAACTTTTATCTTAAATAGACTCATTTACGAATAAGTTCAAAATAGTCTTTTTTTTAAGTACTGAAACATTAATTTGTTGAGACTGCAAATTATTAAGCCGTTATCATATACCAAAAGTAGTGGTACCGCTCAATTCAGTGTTAATGCAAAACACCCTAAATTAAAGGGTGTTTTTACGGTATTTTTATTGCAAATACTTCTTGCCGAAACCCTTATTATTATCGATTTTTAGCGAAAATCAAACAAGAAATTTATGAGTCAAAAATTAAATTCGGAACCTATCGATAAGAAGGTTGCGCAAGCCATGGTTGATGCCTATGCTATAGAAGCAAGAAAATTCCCTCAATCTTTTACCAAAGCGGTATGGTTTCCGGCAGAACAGATCCTGGAAATTGCAAAACAAATGAGTGAAGGGAAATACGATGGATTAAGGGTTTACTTTGCACAGTATACCGATGTTTTACCCGAAGGTGTTAAAAGTGAATATGAGGGTAAAAATACCTTACTACTCGTACCTACTATTGCAGGTAAAAGCAATGATGACTATCATGAAGATAATCTTGACGACATTGGAAACCGCGGACAGGGCTGTCCCGAAGAGTGTAACGGTACAGAATTATAAAGAATGAGGTACTTAACTCCTATATCAATTGCAGAGATTATCTGCCTCATCGCGGCTATTACCATAATGTGGAAAGACAAAAATGCTTTTGGGAAAGTAATTACCTGCTATTTAGCCATTGCATTAGTTACTGAAGAGATCGCTGCTTATCTTGCTATAAGAGGTATACATAATTTATGGCTATTTAATATTTATATAATTTTTGAAATTAGTACAATATTATATGGCCTTTATCATTGTATAAGAAGATATACTAACCCCAAATCTATATTTATTATAGGTTTGGGCATTATAGTCCTCACCTATATTTTCTTTTTAATCACCCAACCCTTTACCAATTTAAACACCATTACAATTAGTGTAATGTCTGTCATTTTCACGCTTTATTGCCTTTACTATTACTACTTGCTGCTAAAAGACGAAAACTTTATTGAGATCAAAACGCACGCTGAATTTTGGTGGGTAACAGGTGTTTTGTTTTTTTACTTCGGAAGTACCATGTCAAATATCTTCGATGGTTTATTTAAGGTTAGACTTATGGGCTTTATTACTTTAAAATTTCTTATTTATATCTTGTTAAACGTTATTTTATACAGCTTTTGGTTATATTCCTTCATATGCAGAATGAAACAACAAAAATTGCATTCTTAGTTGCTATTGCAACACTGGTATTCCTACTTGTTCCTGCATTTTTGATTTTATACATCAGATCGTACAACAGGCATAAAAAGAACCATTTTCTGGAAAAGCAGAATATGCAGCAGAAATTTGAATCAGAAATGCTTCAGACCAGGGTTGAAGTACAAGATCAAACCATGCAGAGTATCGCTACGGAATTACATGATAATGTTGGTCAGTTGCTTAGCCTTACTACCCTTACATTAAACTCTGTAAATTTAGATGACGGAGAGAAGGCCAAAAAGAAAATCGATAACTCATTATCACTTGTTAATAAATCCATTAAAGAATTAAGGGAATTGGCCAAGCTGTTACATGGAGAGCAACTGGTAGAAAATGGCATTGGCCATGCGATACATCAGGAAATTAACTGGCTTAATAAGGCAGGAACGTATGAACTAAAGGTTAATAACCAGTTGGTAGACGTGCAGGTTACATCTCCTGATAAGGATCTGATTATTCTCCGTTTATTACAGGAAATCATCAACAACATTATAAAACATGCCCAGGCAAAACATATACAGATCGATTCTTATCTCGAAAAAAATGCTTTACATTTAAAGGTAACGGATAATGGTGTAGGTTTTGACCCAAATGAAATTAAGGCTAAAAAGTCGGGAATGGGATTAAATTCTATTTATAAAAGAATTGAGATGATCAATGGAGAATTAGCACTAAATTCGGCGCCGGGCGAAGGCACGTCTATTTCAATTGAAATCCCCTACCCTTAAATATGCAGAACCAACGTATTTCTATCGCAATTGTTGATGATCACACCCTTTTCCGTTCGGGATTAGCGAGTTTATTAGAAGAATTTGATGAAATAGAAGTCATGTTCGAAGCCACTAATGGAGTCGATCTTCAAGCTAAAATCAATCAGCACCCCGAAGTTCAGCTCATTTTAATGGATATTAATATGCCGGTAATGGATGGTTTTGATGCTACCAAATGGGTTAAGGCCAGCTATCCAAATGTTCATATACTCGCACTAAGTATGCTTGAGGATGAAAAAGCAATAATCGGGATGCTCAAAGCCGGTGCCGGAGGCTACATGCTTAAGGAATCGACACCGTCTGATTTATTAACAGCCATTAAAGTAATTGTAGATAAAGGTTTTTATGTAAACGAGCTCGTATCGGGCAGACTTTTGGTAGCTTTAAAAGACAGCGATATTAAACCAACTTTCTCTGCCCGCGAACTTACTTTTCTGCAGCATTGCAGTACGGAGCTTACCTATAAGGAAATTGCTGACATTATGAACGTCAGCCCCCGTACAGTTGATAACTACAGGGAATCTCTTTTTGCCAAACTGAATATTAAATCGCGCACCGGATTAGTAGTATACGGCATCAAAAATAACCTGATCACCATCTAGTTCGCACCACAATCCAAGCTATCCTACAGCAAAATATATACAGTAAGTCCAATCTGTTCTTCTCAAAAGTGGATTCCAAAGCCCGAGAAAAACGTTAACTCATTAATTTTTAAAATAATTAAATAAAATTTGGATAACTAATTAATTAGTTTTAATTTTAGTTAAGGCAAAATAATTTGCCGTTATCCTTATTATTATTAACTACTATGGAAATTAAAGATTTAACCAAAGCCGAAGAACAGATTATGCAGGTTTTATGGCAGTTGGAGAAAGCATTTGTTAAAGAAGTTATTGATGAGCTTCCCCTCCCCAAACCTGCTTACAATACCGTATCAACCATTATTAGAATTTTAGAAACCAAGGGTTTTATTGGTCACGAAGCTTTCGGTAAGGCGCATCAGTACCATCCTTTAATCAGCAGGGAAGAGTACAAACGCCACGCAACAGAAAAACTGTTGGGCAATTACTTTGAAAATTCGGTAGAGAGTATGTTCTCTTTCTTTGTTAAAGAAGAAAAACTGGATTTAAGTGATGTTGATGAAATTTTAAAAATGATCAATAAAATTAAACATAAGCCAAAATGAGTTCTGCCCACTACCTATTACAGGTGAACTTATACTTAATTGTTTTTTTTGGTTTTTACAAATTACTGTTAGATAAGGAGACCTACTTTACTTTAAACCGCATTTACTTGGTATCTGCCGGCGTTTTGTCATTATGTATACCATTTATCCGTTTAGAATGGCTAACAGAACAGAAAGCGGCCCAAAAGGTTTATACTTCTGTTAACTGGGAAGCTGTACTGGCACAGGCAACAGTTGTAACGGAACCTAATGCCGGTTTTAACTGGGGTAATGTATTCGTTTATATTTACTGTGCAGGTATTTTGTTCTTCTTTGGCAGATTGGTATTTAACCTGTTGGCAGTTAAAAAACTCATTACTGTAAATAAGGCGGGTTCGGCTTTTGCTTTTTTTGGGAAAAAAGTAATTGATCAGGAATTACCACAAATGGATGTGGTTGATGTCCACGAAGAAGCGCACATTAAACAATGGCATACTGCAGACATTCTATTTTTCGAAATAATAGGGATTATTACCTGGTTAAACCCGGTTATTTATCTTTACAAAAAAGCCATTAAAAATATCCACGAGTTTTTAGCTGATGAGCTTGCCGCCGAATTTCAGGGCGATAAGGCCGAATATGCCATGCTATTACTGAGTAAGTCTTTTGGCATTTCGCCAAATACCTTAACAAATGGCTTTTTAGAAAAATCACTGATTAAAAAAAGAATTTTCATGCTTCACAAAGAGCGGTCTAAAAAGATCGCTATTGTGAAGTACGGAGTTTTTATCCCTCTATTTGGGCTTCTGATTGTGCTTTCGTCGGCTACTGTTCGTAAAAGCGAGAAGCTGTTATCCATTGCTGATCAAATCCCTATGGAGAAACCGATCGAGATGGTTGAAAATATGGTTACTGCCCCCGAAAAAATAACGATAGCTCCCAAAATTTCGGTTGATGGCAAAACAGATCCGAACTGGAAGGAATTTTATCAGTTTTTAGGCCGCAGGATCAAATATCCAACGGCAGCCAAGAGTGGCGAAATTCAGGGAAACACCCAGATAAGGTTTAATTTAAAGTCTGGCAGAATTACCAATATCAGGTCAAATGTAGAATTAGGGGCAGGTTGTGATGATGAAGTGATGAAAGCAATTCTAGCTTATAAAGGATTTAAGGCCGTAGCTAATGGTAAATATGCTTTAACGGTAAGTTTTAGAATTCCTGAATCATCAGAAGAGTTTAAGAATAAATTATTACCTAAATCGGGCGAATATGTAAACCTAAACCACATTAATATCACATCTTATCTTCCTAAAGCTACTGAAACCGAAGTCAACTCCTTTAAATCTGAAAATACAGATAAGGTATATGATTTCGTTTCGATCGAGAAACAGCCCGAATTTCCGGGTGGTATAGCCAAATTTTATAAATATATCGGAGGTAACATTAAGTATCCTAAGCTGGCACAGGAGAATAATGTTCAGGGTAAGGTTTTCCTCAGCTTTGTAGTTGAAAAAGACGGTTCACTATCGGATATCCAGATTACACGCGGTTTAGGCAGCGGTACAGATGAGGAAGCCATCAGGGTTTTAAAAGAATCGCCCAAATGGAACCCAGGCATCCAGAACGGTTTAGCGGTACGGGTGAAATACAACATCAATGTTAATTTCATGCTTAACGATCCTGTAAAAGAAACGAATACCAGCAATGTACAAACAGATCGGGTGATATTTAAAGATGGCGTAAATAAAGATGTCCTGATCATTTTAGATGGAGTTAAGCTGGCAAACAATAACTATTTAAGTACCATGAATCCAAATAATATAGAATCAGTTTCTGTTTTGAAAGATCAGGCAGCAATGAATCTATATGGACCAAGAGCCAAGGACGGTGTGATATTAATTACCAGCAAGGGCGCAAAGAACAGTGCTTACAGACCACTTGACTCAAAAGAGCTTTCTACAGACAAAAACACTAATTTTTTCGAGCTTAAAAGAAAATTCTAACCAGATTCAATATGAAAAACGTAATTATATTTAGCTTGCTGATGGGCTTTGGCTTAGCCAGTTTTGCGCAAAAAGCGGATAGTATCAAAACGCCTAAAATTACGCTCAGGGGAATATCAACACCAGGGATTGAACCCTTAATCATCATTGATGGGAAC
The DNA here is from genome assembly GCA_017745075.1 of Sphingobacteriaceae bacterium. GTDB lineage: Bacteria > Bacteroidota > Bacteroidia > Sphingobacteriales > Sphingobacteriaceae > Pedobacter. The sequence goes on from JAGIAD010000029.1 coordinate 289,033, forward strand.
AAACAATATACCAGGGGTACATCGTCACTACGCGAGGTTGATCCCAATAATATCGAATCTGTAAGTATCTTAAAAGATAGTTTAGCAACGGCCCAATATGGAGCTGATGGTTTTGCAGGGGTAATAGAAGTTAAGACCAAAAATGGTCTTCTGGGCAATAACTATGGGCTTAAAACCGCTCCGGGAAAAATTGACGGTTCTAATTTAAAAGGAAAAATATCAGAATTTAATGTACGTCCCTTACCCAATAAACAACCGCAGGTGATAAGGCGATACTTACTCAACAGGGATTTCGATCCAAAAGCAAAGCCACTTTACGTTGTAGATGGAAAAGAAGTTGTTGATCCTAATTTGAATGAAGAATCAATTGAATCAATAGAAATTCTCAAAGATTCTGTTTCCGAAAAATTGTACGGCGATAGAGGCAAAAATGGTGTGCTAATTATCACTACAAAAAAATCAAAGCCCGCCCAGAAGAAAAACTAAATAGTTAAATCTTTAATAAAAAAACAATGAGAAAGCTAATCATTTTAGCCCTAATGGGCATCGCCATGTGTTATAATTCTGCTAAAGCACAGGATAACCCTGATAAAATTTACGACTTTGTGTCTGTTGAAAAACAAGCTTCATTTCCAGGTGGCATTTCAAATTTCTATAGATACTTAAGCCACGAAATTAAATACCCAGAAGCTGCAAAGAAGAATAATACAAAAGGTAAAGTATTCGCCTCTTTTGTAATCGAAAAAAAATGGTGCTTTAACCGATATTCAGATCATTAGAAACCTAACGCCTGAAACAGATAAAGAAGCGCTTAGGGTACTAAACAAATCGCCGAGGTGGAACCCTGCGTTACAAAATGGAGTGCCTGTAAGGGTAAAATATAACATTGCTATCAACTTCAACTTGAAATAAAAATAGATTATATTAATACCCTCTAAACACAAAACCCCTGCAAAAATTGCCGGGGTTTTATGTTTTCTCTCCTGTCTCGGAGGACTAAATTTAGAAAAATTTTAACGTATCTGCAAATTTAACCGAATAAAATTTCTAAAAATATAAAATTTTAATATGCAAACATAAGAATATTGATACTTTCGCAAACTTTTATTTCGAAGTAACTTTGTTGTGCAAGCTTTCGGTTTTTAAAATCAAAAGTTTCATTTGTTTTCATAATAGCCGGCAAATGTTAAATGTGTATCAGTTTTAACTACAAGCTTGCTAACAAATTATTAAAAATACTGATCATTATTATAACATTAATCCGACAGTATTATTGTGCTACTGCCACGATTAATCACGAAACTAAAAAGCCCCCACAAGGTGGAGGCTTAAGAACTCAGCAGTTAAGCTGAGTGCACAGTATATTTTTTAAACGGTTTCTTCTGAAATGAATTTTGCAGAAGCAAAATCGCGGTTCATACGGGCAATGTTTTCTAAAGAGATTCCTTTAGGGCATTCTGCTTCGCAAGCGCCTGTATTGGTACAGTTACCAAAACCTTCAGCATCCATTTGGGCAACCATGCTCTGTACCCTGCGGTAGCGTTCTGGCTGACCTTGAGGCAACAACGCCAGCTGAGAGATCTTAGCAGATACGAATAACATTGCTGAAGCATTTTTACAGGTTGCCACACAAGCACCACAACCGATACAAGCAGCGGCTTCGAAAGCAGCATCTGCCTGCATTTTAGGGATTGGCAGGTTGTTGGCATCTTGCGCATTACCCGTATTTACCGAAATAAAGCCACCAGCAGCAATAATGCGGTCAAATGCTGAACGATCTACCGTTAAATCTTTTACTACCGGAAAAGCAGCGGCTCTCCAGGGCTCAACCACTATGGTATCACCATCTTTGAAAGAACGCATGTGCAACTGGCAGGTAGTAACCAGGTCTTTTGGTCCGTGCGGACGGCCGTTGATAAACATTGAGCACATTCCGCAGATTCCTTCGCGGCAATCGTGATCGAATACAACCGGCTCCTCACCTTTATTAATTAGTTGTTCGTTTAACACATCAAACATCTCCAAAAAAGACATGTCCGGCGAAATATCGGTCAATTTATAATCTACCAAAGCGCCTTTGGTTTTGTTATTTTTTTGACGCCAAACTTTTAGCGTTAAATTCATATTTCCTGTACTCATGATATTGAGATTTAGGCGGAGTGCATAGTGCAAAGAGCCTGAAACTCTCTGCACAATGCACTCTGCTATTTATAACTTCTTTGTGCTACTTTAATATTTTCAAACTTCAGTTCTTCTTTGTGAAGTTCGAAGTTTACACCTTCTTTAAATTCCCAAGCAGCTACATAAGCATAGTTCTCATCATCACGTAGTGCTTCACCTTCTTCTGTTTGATACTCTTCTCGGAAGTGTCCGCCGCAGCTTTCGTTACGGTTTAAAGCATCGATACACATTAACTCGCCCAGCTCGATAAAATCGGCTACACGGCCAGCTTTTTCCAATTCGGTGTTCAGCTCATTGGCTGCTCCCGGTACGCGTACATCGCTCCAGAATTCAGCGCGTAAAGCCCTGATTTCTTCAATCGCCTCTTTTAACCCTTTTTCGTTACGGGCCATACCACATTTCTCCCACATAATGTGGCCTAAACGTTTGTGGAAATGATCTACCGATTTGGTTCCTTTGATATTAATTAAAGTATTTAAAATACCTACAGCTCTTTCTTCGGCTTCAACAAAGGCAGGGTGATCAGTGGAGATTGCTTTTACCGAAATCTCTTTCGATAAATAAGCACCAATGGTGTAAGGAAGAACGAAATAACCATCAGCCAAACCCTGCATCAAAGCTGACGCACCTAAGCGGTTTGCTCCATGATCTGAAAAGTTCGCCTCTCCTGTACAATATAAACCAGGTACAGATGTCATTAAGTTATAATCAACCCAAAGTCCGCCCATGGTATAGTGAACGGCAGGGTAAATACGCATTGGTGTTTCGTAAGGATTTTCACCGGTAATCTGTGCATACATATCGAACAGGTTACCATATTTCTCCTTAATTACTGCAGTACCTAAACGCATGCAGGTTTCTTTATCCGGATTGTGATTACCTGCTTTAGCCGCTTCAATTCGTCCGTAGCGTTCGGTATTGGCTTTAAAATCAAGGTAAACAGCCAGTTTAGATGCCCCTACACCATAACCGGCATCGCAACGCTCTTTAGCGGCACGGGAGGCCACATCACGTGGAACCAGGTTACCAAAAGCAGGGTAACGGCGCTCTAAATAATAATCTCTTTCATCTTCAGGAATTTCTGAAGCTTTACGGTTATCGTCTTTCTTTTTAGGTACCCAGATTCGTCCGTCGTTACGCAACGATTCTGACATCAGGGTTAATTTAGACTGGTGATCGCCTGAAACAGGGATACAGGTTGGGTGAATCTGTGTATAGCAAGGGTTTGCAAAGTAAGCACCTTGTTTATGTGCTTTCCATGCTGCAGTAACGTTACTGCCCATCGCGTTGGTAGAAAGGTAGAAAACGTTTCCATAACCACCGGTTCCCAATACCACTGCATGACCGAAATGACGTTCAATTTCACCAGTAATTAGATTACGGGCAATAATACCACGTGCTTTGCCATCGATCTTTACCACTTCAAGCATTTCGTGGCGGGTATACATCTCTACTTTACCCATACCGATCTGGCGCTCTAAAGCAGAGTATGCACCTAGTAATAATTGCTGACCGGTTTGACCTGCGGCGTAAAAAGTACGTTGAACCTGTGTACCACCAAATGAACGGTTGTCCAGTAAGCCACCATACTCGCGTGCCAATGGAACTCCTTGTGCCACGCACTGGTCTATAATATTGGCACTAACTTCTGCCAAGCGGTATACGTTAGCTTCGCGCGCCCTGTAGTCGCCACCTTTAATCGTGTCGTAAAATAAACGGTAAACGCTATCACCATCATTCTGATAGTTTTTAGCGGCATTGATACCGCCCTGAGCGGCAATTGAATGTGCCCTGCGGGGTGAATCCTGGAAACAGAAACATTTAACTTTATAACCCATTTCGGCCAAAGTAGCAGCCGCCGAAGCACCTGCCAAACCTGAACCTACGATAATTACCTCAATAGTTCTTTTGTTCGATGGGTTTACCAAAGGCACAGAAGACTTATATTTTGTCCATTTGCTGGCTAATTCGCCTTCTGGAATATTTGAATTAATATCTGACATATCTTTTGTGCTGAAAATTATTGAATAAGACCGAAATAAACTGCAATCGGCATGGCTGCGAAAAGGATCGAAATAATGATCGAATACCAAACACCTGCACCTTTTATAATACCATTATATTTTGAGTGGTTCCAGCCCATTGTTTGGAAAGCTGAAGCAAAACCATGTAACAGGTGATAGCACAAAGAGAACATGGCCAAAATATATACAGCCAGCCTTACCGGATCCTGAAATTTTTCTTTCATTACAGCGTAAAGATCTTCATGTCCGTTTGCATCAACCGTTGGGATGCCTGTAAAACGTGAAACCACCCAAAAATCTTTCAGGTGAACCACCAAAAAGATCAGTAAAAGTGTACCCAACAAACCCATTGAGCGGCTATACCATTTGCTATTCGCATTTCCATTGTTTACGGCATATTTAACAGGTCGCGCTTTTTGATTCTGCAAGGTTAAACGTAACGCTTGAAAAATGTGTGCAAGCAAACCAATAAACAACACGATTTCACCTGCCCGGATAATCCAGTTGGTGGCCATAAAATGTGCGCCAATGTTGAATGTTAAGCCACCGTCGTTAATAAAAATTAAAGCATTAATACCGCAGTGTACAATTAAAAAAAGTATCAGGAACAAACCTGTAATACCCATGATGAATTTCTTCCCTATTGATGAAGAAAATGCATTTCCGAAACCACTCATTTGATTAGGATTTATATCTAAATTTCTTGCAAAAATATCTAATTATGAGTTTAATTTATAAACGAATATGACAAAACAACGATAAAACATTTATTTAGAAACATTCTAAAGCATATTCGGAATTAATCGAAAGATAGAGGGCTTATTTATGGTTTAGATGTTGATGATGGGCATGAAAAGAAAATTTAATGGAGAGGAATAAAATCAACTAATCTTTTCGTTATATTACATTATTTAAACCTTCACTAAATGAAAAAGTACCTCTATATCATTGCCCTATCTGCCTGTTTATTTAGCGCCTGCGATCCTAAACCTGCCGTATTTAAACTCAAAACCAAAAACTTTGGCCCTAACGCTGTGGTCTCTATCCAAAGTTCGGAAAACAACGAAACCTTAAAAGCCGAAAATATCACCAATGGCAATCAAACATTTAAGATCAATATACCAATAAAGGGCTATGCCATATTAAAAACTCAAGACGGTGAAAATAAAGAAGAATTTTATTTTTACCTGGACAAAGGTAATTATGAAGGTATTCTCGACGGCACAAAAAACAATGTTTATCCATTCACTAATGTTCCAACACAGCAAGGAGAAGAACTTATTAATTTCTATAAGCTGAAAAAAGACATGGGCAAGAGCCTGTTTGACAGTTTAGCTATCGCAGAACATGAATTTGACATTGCTACACGCAGTAATATAATGGAAAAGGCAAGAAAAGTAGATATATGGAGGGAGAAAAAAAATCAGTCCGAGCTGGAGGAGATTAAAGCTTTTGCTAAAAAATACCCAAAATCTGAAGCAACCATTTTTTTATTGGACAGGTTCGGAAGAGCAGATTCTGAAACCAAAAAGTACCTGTCTATTTTTAAAAGTTTAGACCAGGATGTACAGGAAAGCAAAATGGGTAAAAAGCTGTTCTCAGAAATTATGCAGGCCAACCAAATGATGGCCGGAAACAAAATGCCAAATATTGAGGGTGAAACACCCGATGGGAAAAAATTCGACCTGAGTATTCTGAAAAGAGTAAACCTGGTAATCTGCTGGGTTTCCTACAGTGGAAAAAGTAGAAAGAATAATAAAGTATTGGTTGATCTGTACGAGAAATACAGGCATCAGAATGTAGAATTTATAGGGGTATCATACGATAAGAACAAAGATAGCTGGGAAAAAATAATTAAAGCCGATAAACTTATCTGGCCGCAATATGCTGACCTCCTGGGGGCAAAGTCGCCCAATGCAAAAAACCTGAGCAATTATAACGCAACCTACTTTTTTCTAGTCGATAAAAATGGTATTGTGCTAAGCAATAACGACCTGTCGCTGGATTTTGTTGACAGTGAGCTCAGTAAATATCTGGCCGGAAAGAAATAAATAAAATCTGATCGCATAAAAAAAGTCCTGGTTTGCATCAGGACTTTTTACGATTTATGTGTTCGAGTTTTCTTAAGCTACTTTAACATTTACCGCGTTTAGGCCTTTTCTACCTTCTTCTACATCGTAGTTTACGGTATCATTCTCACGAATGTTATCGATTAAGCCTGAAGCATGAACAAAAATTTCGGCATCGCCATTTGAAGGGATGATAAATCCGAAACCTTTAGTTTCATTAAAAAATTTTACTGTTCCTTGTTGCATTATATTGTATTTTAATTTGCACCAAAGATATACTTAAATACCTATAGATCAATTTTTTATTTTTTTTATTTAAATATCTCTTAAATATATTGACTATATGCCCTTTAGCCACTCTGTAACCGTATTATTTAATCAGGAAGTTCCACATTAAGCGCCTTGCTTTATCAATAATACAGGTTTAAAACCACCTTTCCTTCCTGCCTTTCTACCCGGAAAAGCAATAACTATAAAAATAAGTATTGGTAAATGGCTGCGAAAAAGTCAGGAACAAAGCAATCCTGCTACCACTTAAGTTTAGCTGTAAATGAGGTTTTCGTGCTGTTCATAATTCACCGTCAGGTTTTCGGTAATTTTTACCACCAGGGTTTCCTCTTCCTTACCGCTATAACTTAAAATCATTAAATCGCCAATGATTTCGTGCAGGATTAATTTTGGACTGGTATAGGTTATGGCAACCACATGAGCACCCTTATTCAACAGATCAGAATCATGGATTTGCAATTCGGCCCAATCAAAAAGCACCGGGCGCTCTTCCAGGTCGTTTAATACTGGCATTTTACCTTCTAATGCTGTGATATTGTTCATTACCGCATATTGCAGTTTCTGATGCAAGGCATTGGCTTTGCTGTTCGCCTGCTGCATTTGCGAAAAAGTGTGCAGGTGCCGGTTTAGGTTATATATTTTTGACTTTTTTTGAAATTCTTTATAGGTATCATGAAATATTCGTCTTTCAAAATCTGTTCTGCACATGAAATTGAAATATTGTATTACACTGAGGTTGATGTGAGCTAAAGCCATAATAATACGGTTTTTGTTGTTGATTCAAATATGTAACAATAAAAAAAATTAATCGATAACATGTCGGTAAACACTGATTATCAATCGGTAAATAGCTAAACTAAATCATGATTATGAAAAACGGATGAATATTGGTTTACGTATAAAAAACATTGTTCTCCAGTAATGATTTAAGGTATTTTAACAAATTAACCCCTGTAATTGATCAGGTGTAAAAAGTCTTTTCTATTATGATTAGTATGACAACCAATCAGAGAAAAACCCCTATACAACGGGAAGAAATTCTAACATTCAGAATATATTCTCCGTGCTCATACCTGTATTTCCTGGCAAAAAGATAACGCCATTCATTTTTTAAAACTGTTTTATCGGCCAGGAGGTTATTACTATACAAAACATTTATAACTAAAATAATTACCGATATGGAAACGAGAAACAACCATGCCTTGATCCAGGCTTTGTTGGATTGCGCTTTAGCATGCGAACATTGTGCATCATCGTGTTTAAAAGAAGAAGATATTAACATGATGATTGACTGTATTAAACTCGACAGGGATTGTGCAGATATCTGTACCCAGGCGGCCAGGTTATTGCAAAGAGATTCAGTTATTGCCCGTCAGTACCTGTTGCTCTGCGAAGAGATATGCCGGCTTTGTGCGGAAGAATGCAGTAAACACGACCATGAACATTGCAGGCAATGTGCAGTAGCCTGCGAAGAATGTGCAGAGGCTTGCCATGCCAACCATGAACTGATCAACCAGGACTAAAAAAAAGCCTCCTGATGTTAACATCAGGAGGCTTTATCAATATTAATTACAATCTATTATTGTGCAGGGAAACTGTAGTTATACGAACCTTGCTCACCAACACCAGAAATACTCACCATGTTGTTTCTGCCTAATGGCAATGCTTTTTGAACATCAGCCACAGAATTTACTGGTTGCCCGTTTACTTTGGTGATAATTAAACCTTTTTCTACACCAATATTGTCGAAAGCTTTGCCAGTGGTAACAGATGTTACAACCACACCGCTGTTAATACCATATTTCGCTTTTTGTGCCTGGGTAGCTGGTGCGAAAGTTGCACCTAATTTACTTACCTCAGCACCTTTGCTTGCATTATTATTTGCAGTTAAACCTACGCTGGCTTCGCCTTTAAGGGTAACGGTATAATCTTTTAAGGCACCATCACGCAATATTGTCAATTTAACTTTATCTCCAGGGTTTAAACGACCAACTCTTTCCTGAAGATCAGGTGAATCATTGATCACCACACCGTCAACTTTTTTGATTACATCGCCAGATTTGATACCTGCAGCAGCAGCACCGCCACCAGGAACTACATCATTTACATATAAACCACTGATTTCGTTTGTTTTAATACCTTCTGGTTTTTCTTCACCACTTAGTGGTACGAAGTTAACACCGATATAACCACGTTTTACGGATCCGTATTTCATAAAATCGTCTACAATTTTACGAGCCAGGTTAACCGGGATCGCAAATCCATAACCTTGGTTATAACCACTTTGTGAAGCAATTGCAGAATTGATCCCTACAAGTTCGCCATTTGCATTTACCAAAGCACCACCGCTGTTACCCGGGTTAATGGCAGCATCAGTCTGGATGAATGATTCGATGCTGGTATTTGCCGGACGGTCTGGTCTTTTACCGGTACGCTGATATTCGCGGTACTCTTCTTCGGTAATTTCATTACCTTGTTGCTCGCGACCGATAATACCGATACTACGGTTTTTAGCACTTACAATACCTGCAGTTACAGTAGTATTTAAATCCAATGGGAAACCAACTGCCAAAACCCACTCTCCTACCTGAACATTATCAGAATTACCCATTTTCACTACCGGTAAACCTGTAGCATTTACTTTAATTAAAGCTAAATCTGTATTTGGATCGCGGCCGATTACTTTCGCTTCCACTTTGCGTCTATCAGTTAATACCACTTCAACCTTCTCTGCGTTTTCTACCACATGGTTGTTGGTAACAATATAACCGTCCTGGCTGATAATTACACCAGAACCTGATGCTGCTCTCGGCTGACGTTGCATCCGGCCACCGCCACCGAAGAAATCTTCCATCATATCAAATGGAGAAGAGCTTCTGCCTCCACTCTGTGCGGCGTAAGTGGTTTTAATGTGTACCACACCTGGTGCAACGGCTGCTGCAGCCTGAGTAAAATCAGCTGTACCTGCCGATGATACTTTTAGTGGATTATTGGCAAAGTATAAGTTCTGTTTTTCAGAAATTGTACTGCCTGTTTGATTACGCTCAAATAGCTTGTAACCTCCTATTGCTGCTGCCCCACCTATAAAAGCAGCCAACACGGTAATTCCTAATATCTTTTTCATGTGTTTCTATATTGTTTTTTCTTTTAAACTTTTAAAGTCATGAATATATAATAAGCCAATTGCTAGCTAATTGTTTGTTTAGCTTATCATATTTCATTTCTTAAATGTTATTATTAGCAAGAGCATATTCATTTTGATTTAAGCAGAGTGCTCCAGCAGTTTTTATCTGCTCAAATTTTCTTTAGTAAATTTATTCAAATTTAATACCATATAAACGATATTTGCATTCTCAAAGCACTTAGTTTTGTGTTAAAAAATGTTAAATTAAAAAACACAATCCGCTTAATTACCTTTTGCAACTCGAATATTGCATAAAAAAATGAAGCTTTCATGAAAATTAATTTTTATAAATACCAGGGCGCAGGCAACGATTTTATTTTAATTGACCACACATCGGGTCCGTTAAAAAACATTGATAATCAGCTAGTTGAACAACTATGCCATAGAAGATTTGGTATTGGTGCCGATGGATTAATGTTCATTACAAAGCACGAGGATTATGATTTCGAAATGCATTATTTTAATGCCGATGGTAAGCTGGGCAGCATGTGTGGAAATGGCGGCAGGTGTATCGTTGCTTTTGCCAAACACCTCGGCATTATTGGTAGCGAAACCAACTTTTTGGCAGTTGACGGACCTCACTATGCCAGAATTTCAGAAAATGGCGAATGGGTTGACCTACAGATGATTGATGTAGATACCATTACCAAAGATGGGGAAGCCTACGTGCTTAATACGGGTTCGCCCCATTACGTTGCTTTGCAGAACGGCTTAAAAGACCTGGATGTTTTTACTGCAGGGAAAAATATACGTTACAATGCCACTTATGCAGAAAAAGGTATAAACGTAAATTTTGTTGAGGATAAAGGCGACCACTTGTTTGTACGCACTTACGAGCGCGGGGTGGAAGATGAAACTTATGCCTGTGGTACAGGGGTAACAGCAGTTGCCATGGCGATGGCAAAACATAAAAACCAAACCGGCCATATTACAACCAACATTAAAGTTTTAGGCGGAGATATTAAAATAGAGTTCGACTATGATGGTAAAGCATTTACCAATGTGTTTCTATGCGGTCCTGCCAAATTTGTTTTTGAGGGAGAAGTGGATTAACATCTTTATAAACTTTATGGCTTTTTGAAACTAGCGGGATTTGACCGCTATCCAGATATCTCGTGTAAAACAGACAGCATCGTATTCTTTGTTTGCTAAAACAAACAGAATTAATCACTAAAAAAGCTTCAATACAAGCGATTTTAACACCATTTAACATCTGTCTCAAAATATTTACAACTCATTTTTTCAAATAAAAATTACGCACAAAACGCTTAAAAACAATAATTTAATTATATTTAAGTAGCTTTTAATTGCAAAATAAATCAATCGATTGATTAAATTGACAGAACTTGGACGGATTTATTTTTGGTTAGGCTCTATTTTTGGGCAATTATTGGCACGAATTGAAGTCCTAAATTTTGATGACGCCCTTAATTCCGGAAATTTATATTTATACACACAGAAATAACCCATGAGAAAAGTTACAACTCTCTTTTTTAGCGTAAGCATTGGTATGCTTTTAGCATCCTGCGGAAATAATGATGCAGCTAAAAAAGCTGCGGCTGCAGCAGCAGCCGGCCCTCAAGCCTACCCGGTTTTTACCGTAAGTACACAAAACACCACTTTAGATTCTGATTATCCAGCAACGATAGAAGGGATCCAGAATATCGACATCAGGCCAAAAGTTGATGGTTTTATCGAAAAGATTTTTGTAGATGAAGGTGCAGTGGTTAAAAAAGGCCAGTTACTTTTCACGATTAACGCACCACAATACGAACAACAGGTGCGCACAGCAAGAGCTGCCATTAGTAGTGCAGAAGCAGATGTTAACGCTGCTCAGTTAACAGTAAATAAAACGAGGCCGCTGGTAGAGAAAGACATCATCAGCAAGTATGATCTTGATGCTGCTTTGTTAACACTTCAAAGCAGAAAAGCAGCGTTGGCGCAGGCAAAAGCCGAACTGGTGAATGCCCAGGTTAACTTAGGTTATACTTCTGTTAAAAGCCCGGTTGACGGTGTGGTTGGCAGCATCCCTTTCAGAAATGGAAGTTTGGTAAGCAGTACCAGTACACAGCCTTTAACTACAGTTTCTAACATATCGAAGGTTTATGCTTACTTCTCTTTAAACGAGAAACAGCTTTTAGATTTTTCTAAGACCTATAAAGGAAAAACCCTCGCCGAGCAGATGAAAAATATTCCGCCGGTTAGCCTGGTTTTAGCGGATGGAACAGTTTATGCACAAAATGGCAAGATCGAATCCATCAACGGGCAGATTAATACCAGCACAGGCTCGGCAAGTTTAAGGGCAACCTTCCCCAACCCTACTTCTTTATTAAAAAATGGTGCAAGTGCATCTGTAAGGATTCCTCAGCACATCGAGAATGCAATTTTAATCCCTCAAAAATCAACCATTGATCTGCAGGGCAAAAAATTCGTTTATGTTCTGGGCGATTCGGCAAAAACCATTAACACCGAAATCGAGATTATGGATTTGACCAAAGGCAAGTTTTATGTGGTAACTAAAGGACTTAAAGCCGGAGACAAAATTGTTTTGGAAGGTTTCCAGTCGTTAAAGGATGGTACAAAAATCAAACCTGAAGAAAAAAGTGCCGATTCAGTTTATGCTGACATCAGGAAATAACAATATAATCAGTGCCAATCACACTCTAGCAGTGTAATCAATATTAATTATGTTTAAGAAATTTATAGAAAGACCGGTTTTATCAACGGTTATATCCATCATCATCGTTATACTCGGTGTTTTAGGTTTAGCTACGTTACCGGTTTCGCAATATCCGGAAATTGCCCCTCCTACGGTGCAGGTTTCTACTTCATACCAGGGCGCCAATGCCGATGTGGTTATGAACAGCGTGGTGGTTCCGCTGGAAGAGCAGATAAACGGTGTGGAAGACATGACCTACATGACTTCCAGTGCCAGTAACGATGGTACCGCAACCATTACCGTAAACTTTAAACTGGGTACCAACCCTGACCTTGCAGCGGTAAACGTACAGAACAGGGTGGCACGTGCCTCCAGTTTATTACCTGCAGAGGTAACCAGATCGGGTGTTATTACCGCTAAAAGACAGGCGAGTAACGTATTGATCTTTGGTTTATACAGCGACGATCCTTCTTACGATCAGAAGTTTTTACAGAACTATGCCAACATCAACATTATCCCGCAAATTAAACGTATTAATGGTGTGGGTGATGCGAGTGCATTCGGAACATTGGATTATACCATGCGTATCTGGTTAAAACCCGATGTGATGGCCACTTACGGACTGGTTCCGAATGATATTAACGTTGCACTTGCCGATCAGAACGTGGAGGCAGCACCGGGTCAGTTTGGTGAGCTTGGCAATCAGGCATTTCAATATACCTTAAAATATACAGGCAGATTAAAAGATGAGGCGCAGTTTGGCAACATTATTATCCGCACTACCGATAACGGCCAGATTCTCCGTTTAAAAGATATTGCACGAATCGAACTCGGCGCGCAAAGTTATGCCAGTTCGGTTAAATTCAACGGTAAACAAGCTTTAGGTATTGCAATTAACCAAACTGCAGGATCTAATGCCAAAGAAGTAATCGAAAACTCCATTAAAACCCTTGATGAGGCTCAAAAATCTTTTCCAAAGGGTGTACATTACTCCACTTTGGTTAACGTAAACGACTTTTTGGATGCATCTATTGAAAAAGTACTTCATACTTTGATCGAAGCATTCATTTTAGTGTTCCTGGTGGTGTTTATCTTCCTGCAGGATTTCCGTTCAACCCTGATTCCGGCAATCAGTGTACCGGTGGCGATTATCGGAACGTTCTTCTTCCTGAGCTTATTTGGGTTTACCATCAACCTGCTCACCCTGTTTGCCCTAGTACTTGCCATTGGTATTGTGGTAGATGACGCGATTGTGGTGGTAGAGGCGGTGCATGCGAAGCTGGATGAAGGTTATACCGATGCCAGAAAGGCAACCATAGATGCGATGGACGATATCAGCGGAGCCATTATTTCGATTACTTTGGTAATGGCTGCTGTATTTATTCCTGTGAGTTTTATCTCGGGATCATCCGGTGTATTTTATAAGCAATTTGGTTTAACACTGGCCATTTCTATCATTTTATCGGCCATTAACGCCTTAACCTTAAGTCCGGCGCTATGTGCCCTCTTCTTAAAGCCACACAAAGACGAGCATGAAAAATCGAAAAACTTTTTAAACCGTTTTTACGATGCTTTTAATACTTCATTCGATGCCGTAACCGGAAAATATAAAAAAACGATTGGTTTTCTGTCCAGAAAAAAGTGGATCGTTGGATTGGTTATTGCCTTCTTTGCGGTGGTATTGGTTTGGACAATGAATACCACTCCTAAAGGTTTCGTACCGAATGAGGATTTGGGAACCATCATGAGCGATATTTCATTGCCTGCCGGAACTTCACAGGAGGAAACCAGTGTTATCATTACCAAGATTGATAGTATTGCACATAAAATCCCTGAAATTAAAAATACTTTAAGGGTTGTTGGCCGGAGCATGATCAGCGGTTCGGGAAGTTCTTATGGTATGGTAATTTCGCGTTTAACCCCCTGGGATGAACGTAAAGGCAGGGATGTAAAAACGATAATCGGCGAATTGTTTGCAAAAACAGCAGGTATTAAAGGTGCGAGGATTATTTTCTTTGCGCCGCCAACTATCCAGGGTTTTGGTACCAGTGGTGGTTTTGAATTCCAGTTACAGGATAAAACCGGTGGGGATATTAAAAAATTCAACGAGATTGGAAACGGTTTTTTAGCTGCGTTGAGTAAACGTCCGGAAATCCAGTATGCATCTACCTCTTTTAATCCGAATTTCCCGCAGTATCAGATTGATGTAAATGTGGCAAAGGTTAAACAGGCTGGCTTAACAGTTAGCGATGTATTGGGTGTAATGCAGGGTTATTATGGTGGTGTTTATGCCTCAAACTTTAACAAATTTGGTAAACAGTTTAGGGTAATGTTCCAAGCAGATGCCCAGTACCGTGCAAATGAGCAAACTTTAACCCGCATTTTTGTTCGAAACTCATCAGGAGGAATGGCCCCGGTATCGGAGTTTATTACCTTAACCAAAGTATACGGACCACAGGCCATTTCGCGTTTCAACCTGTTTACTTCAATTTCTGTAACAGGTAACCCCAATGCTGGCTATAGCTCGGGTGACGCTTTAAAGGCTGTTCAGGAAGAGGCTGCAAAAAACCTTCCGGCAGGATATGGCTATGAATTTTCGGGTTTATCACGCGAGGAGATGGCAGGCGGAAGTCAGACGGTTTTCATCTTTTTACTTTGCGTTATCTTCGTTTACTTCCTGCTTGCCGCACAGTACGAAAGTTATATTTTACCATTAGCGGTTCTATTCTCGTTACCGGTTGGTTTGGCAGGCGTATTCATTTTTGATAAAATTTTCGGGGTTGATAATAATATTTATACGCAGATTACCCTGATCATGCTTGTAGGACTACTAGCCAAGAACGCCATTCTGATTGTAGAATATGCAGTAGACCGAAGAAGGAAAGGTATGAGTATAGCCAACGCAGCAATTGATGGGGCAACGGCACGTTTACGCCCGATTTTGATGACCTCTTTTGCCTTTATTTTGGGTTTATTACCACTCATGTTATCGTCAGGTGTAGGCGCAGCAGGTAATACCTCGATCGGAACAGGTGCTGTAGGCGGTATGTTAATCGGAACAATTTTCGGGGTTTTTGTAATTCCTGCCCTGTTTATCATATTCCAATCCTTACAGGAACGCATCAGTAATAAATCGCCTTTTAACGAAGGTATTGATCGTGAACAAACGCCTGAGGAATATAAATTGGCAACTGCGAACAGCAAACATTAATATTAAGAAAATGAATTTTAGATATAAGCATTCCATTTTAACCGGTTTAGCCATTGTTACCCTGAGTGCCTGCGTAACTAAAAAATACGAACGCCCCCAGTTAAATAGCGAGGGTTTATACCGCGACAATAATACAACAGATACCACTACAATGGCAGATCTGCAGTGGAAAACGTTGTTTTCTGATACGACCTTACAATCGTTGATCCAACAGGGCCTAAATGAAAATTTAGACCTCAAACAAGCGATTGAGCGGATCAAAATTGCAGAAGCTACCCTGATACAGAGCCGCGGCGCATTATTGCCAAGCTTACAGGCCGATGTAAACGTAACTGATAATAAACAATCGCAGGCCTCCTTGAACTTTCCTCCCGGGATTAACATTAATTTGGAAACCCAAACCTATAAAGCCCAGCTCAGTACCAGCTGGGAAGCCGATATATGGGGAAAGCTTAGCAGTGCAAAACGCGGTGCCTACGCAACTTTATTGCAAAGTGATGCAGCAAAAAGAGCTGTCCAAACACAATTAATCGCAACCATTGCCAATAATTACTACGCTTTACTGGCACTTGACAAACAATTGGCCATTACCGAACAAACCATCAAGGTGAGAATGCAGGATGTGGAAACCATGAAAGAGTTAAAAAAAGGGGCTGTGGTAAATGGTGCAGCGGTTGTACAAAGCGAGGCCAATTTATATGCTGCCCAGGTAACCCTACCTGATTTAAAAAGAAGCATTAAAGAAGCCGAAAATGCACTAAGTGTTTTAGTTGCCAAAGCGCCAAATGCGATTAACCGCACCACCTTGGATCAACAGACTCCTTATGCGAATTTACAGACCGGGGTTTCTGCACAACTGTTAAAAAACCGTCCGGATGTGATCGCTGCTGAATTTGGTTTCAGATCGGCTTTCGAAAACACAAACGTAGCCAAAGCTTATTTTTATCCTGCTTTAACCATTACTGCAACTGGCGGATTGTCGAGTTTGCAATTACAGGATTTCTTCAGCAAATCGATCTTCTATAATTTAGTGGGTGGTTTAACGCAGCCAATTTTTGCAAAGGGAGCCAATAAGGCCCGTTTAAAGACCGCGGAGGCCAACCAGCAGATTGCATTTTACACTTTCCAACAAACACTTTTAACCGGCGGACAGGAAGTATCAAATGCCTTATATGCCTACCAAACCGCTGCTGAAAAGGAGGAAACAAGGGCTAAACAGATCGCTTCATTAACCAAAGCGGTCGATTTTACCAAAGAGTTGTTGCGTTACAGCTCGGCAACCAACTATACTGATGTATTAACTTCAGAACAAAGTTTATTAAGTGCGCAATTAAGCGGTATTAACGATCGCTTACAAAAATTACAGGCCGTAGTAAACCTCTACCGTGCCTTAGGTGGTGGTTGGAAATAAACAATAATTAACAGGTACACTGAAGGCATTCTGATTTTCAGGATGCCTTTTTTATTCCATGGCCTTGCTGTATCTCCACATTTCATGGCGTTATTTTTTGTTACAGCTTGGATTAACGTGGAGTTTTTGTTAGTCATCCAGAGAGGTAATTTATTGTATACGTGACAGGAGAGCCCAAGGGCATTGATCTACTCGAAGAAACGTCAATTGCGAGAAGGAAGGACGAAGCAATCTTTGCAGCAAGGATCGCTACCATGAAAGATTGCTTCGTCGGCTGAAAAAGCCTTCTCGCAATGACGTATTCCTTAGGTTTCTGTCAACGGTATCACAGCGAAGGATCTTTCTGGCGGGTTTGGTGGCAAAAAACAAAGCAGCCAATTTTCAGAAAAATAATGTAGGTTTGTGAACTAAAACCCTAGCCTCTAAACTTTTATTTGTATTTTGGCTGCACCAAACAATTTTATGCGTCTCTCAAAACTCCTGACCCTATTTTTGGGTATATTTTTCCTTAATAATATTTACGCTCAAACTTATGTGGTTACCAGTAATGCCGATAGCGGCCCTGGAACATTAAGAGAAGGCTTAACACAGGCTGCTATAGCCAATAGAACAACCACCTATACCATCAATTTTAATTTACCTGGTAATCCAAGCGATAATGCCAATCGCACCATTAGGTTGCGTTCTGCTTTACCGGTTGTTTCTTCTAATGTGATTATCGACGGCAGTTCGCAAGCAGCATGGCCGGCACTTGGCGTTTCTGGAGCAAAAGTAATTTTAGAACCTGAATACCCCAACAGCACCTTTTCAGGCTTAACAATCGGCCAATCTTTAGACACTCAAATTCAGACAACTGGTGTTGAAATTTATGGTCTGTACATTAGAAATTTCGCTACCATTACCAATTTACAGAACGTGAATACAGCTCAGGGTTCGGGTATTGTGATCGACTACCGCGCAAATAACATCACTATTGGTGCACCTGGAAAAGGAAACGTAATTGGAGGAAACATTAACGGTATAGCCATTCGGAACAACTATATTTATTCCAATATAACGGCTACAAAAATTAAGATTCAATCGAATTTAATCGGGGTAATATATGACGGGATTACTCCGAATACCAACGTTATTGGTATCTCTGCCAATTTATATGACAGTGCATTGGATATTGGTGGTGATCATGCCGGCGAAGGCAACGTAATTGCTGCAAACCGGATCAATGTAGATATTACCCGATCATCGTACTCTACTACGGCAAGGTTTGACGTTAACGTGATCAATAACAAAATTGGGGCCGATTATACGGGTAAAAAAGATTTCCATGAGTTACCTATTTTTCTTTCTTCTTCGGCTTTAGAAATTGCAGGTTTAAAGGTTAATGCTATTAATACCGCACTTTATGTCCGCAACAATATTATCGGTGGCAATAGAACCACTGGTGTTTCTATTACCAATTCGGATTTTATTCTAACTGGCAACGCAATCGGGACAGATGCTGCCGGAACTGTAGTAATGGGCAATGGCATCGGTATTAAAATAGAATCCGGTGCAGGTGGAACCATCGGTGGGGCAACGCCAACGGAAACAAACTTAATTGCCAATAACAGCTTCGGGATCGAAACGGTATCTTCAAAACCTGTAAAAATTACCAGGAATAGTTTCTTTTGTAACAGAACATTTGGGATTGGAAAAACCTTGACTATCCTTCAACCCTACATCCAGATCCTCAAAAAAAGAAACGATTATGTTTCTGGCAGGGCTACACCAAACGCTGAGGTAGAACTGTTTTATACTGTAAACTGCCAGGGCATCTGTGAAGGCAAAACCTATATTGCCACGGTACAGGCTGGTAGCGACGGGCGATGGGAATACAATGGTAGTCTTACCGGAATGGTTACTGCAACAGCCAGCTTGTTAAATGCCACAACCTCTCCATTTTCAACTACAGAGTTATTGCCAAATGAAGCGATAATTGAACCCGTAACCTGCAATGCCAATGGCTCCATCACCATTCCTGAGCCACGTGAGGGCTTTACCTTTAGCTGGGTAAAGATAGAAACTGATGGCAGCCGCGTACCTAAAGGAAATACGCAAAGTATCGCTAATTTAGAGGTTGGCACTTATGAAGTTACGGTTGATGATGGCTGTAAAGCATTCCCAACTGTATTCATTATTAAAGACCAAAAGTTAACCAAACCTACTATTTTACCTATAAATCCGGTTTGCGGCCAAACTTCTTTTACTTATACAGCAGAGGTTTTAAGGGGAAAAGGAGTTTTAAAATACGAGTGGATCAATACCGCGACAAATGCAGTAGTAAGCAGGAGCAATCCCGCTACTTTACCCGAAGGCACTTATTATGTTAAAGTATCTGATGAAGCGAGTTGCTCATTAGATTCAGATCCAATTACCATTAAAAGAAAACCAAAAATCATTATCACAAGTACTATACCACCGAAACATGCTACCTGTGGTAGCCAGAATGGTGCTATTACAGGCTTAAAAATCACAGATTTTACAGGTACTGTCACTTACAAATGGTATAAACCCGATCCAATCACAGGAGCTTTAGGTGATGTTATTAGGTCAACGCTTGATTTACAAAATGTAGAAGGCGGAAATTATACAATTGTGGTATCTGATGAAGGTGAATGTTTATCCACTTCGGCATCGTACTTTATTATAACCGATAATACCATTCAAATCAGCGATGCAGCTATCCGGAAAAATGTAACCTGCAATAGCGACAATGGCGCACTAGGAGGAATTACATTGACTGATGCTGATGGTTACGAATGGATCGGACCAGATGGAATTACAATAAAGAAAGGAAGCTATTCTGCAGGAACATCTTTATTAATCGAAAATCTAAAACCCGGCTCTTACAGATTATGGGCTAGCAACAGCAGATCAAGCTGTCCGCGAGTACCTAGAGACTTTGTGATAACCGCAACGCCTCTTCCAGTTTATAATTTTTCGCATCGCGAATCGCCAACTACTTGTGGATTAAATAACGGAACTATTAATCTGGATTTTAGCTCGGCGCTTCCCTACAGATATGAATGGAAAGATGAAGCTGGCAACATTGTATTAAGTACTAAAACAATCAATTCTATTTCTTTAAAAAACTTACCTGGTGGCGTTTATACCATGTATGCTTATGATATTAATAACTGTGCGCCATTTATTATTGGTCCATACACTATTGAGGTTACTCCTTTGCTTACTATTGTACCAAATACAGGGAAACCAGTTAAAGACGGTTGCTCTTTGCAAAGAGGTTCTGTTACAGGTGTGCAGGTTATTGGAGGCGTGCCTGATTACGATTTTAAATGGATAAATGAAAAAGGCGAGGCCGTTAAATTTACGCAGGATTTAACTAACATTGGTGCTGGCACCTACCGCTTAGAGGTGAGAGACAAGACATCCTGCGGTTACGCCATCAGCGAACCTTTCACTATTCTTGATGAACCTTTTAAAATCCTGGCTCCAATTATAAATGATTTGCGTGTTTGCTACGTTTCTGATATTGTACTGCCCGTAATCGCTCCAGAAGAAGGCACTTATCAGTTGTTCGAAAAACTTGACGATATCAAGCCGTTTTTAGAAAGCACTACAGGTGTATTCAAATTTAAAGTGGCTAAAACTGCTGATTATTATGTACGTAGAAAACTGGGATCCTGTACCAGCGAATTTACTAAAGTACATGTAGAAGTAACACACGATAACCTGGAAATTACCAACACCATGACTCCAAATGGTGATGGTATGAACGATGTTTGGCAAGTACGCGGATTACCGGATTTTAAAGGCACTAACATCAAAGTTTATACCCGTGGTGGTCAGTTGGTGTACGAATCTATCGGCAATTACAATAAACCATTTGATGGCCGTTTCAGGGATAAGGAATTACCAGCAGGTGTTTATTATTATGTAATAGATTTACGGGCCGAGTGCAAACCACTGGGCGGCAGTATTACTCTTTTACGTTAAAACTGCCTGCTTGGACAAGCTACCTGATAGCGGTTATTTAATAAAATGCCCAATACAATTTCGTGGGTGCCATTATTTACCGATCGTAAACCTGAAGTATTTACATCATACGAATAGCTCAGGTTTACCAATGAGGCTACATTAAATCCTGCAAGAAGTGAAAAAGAATCATTGTTCCTGAAGCTTGTACCTACCCAGAATTTGTCTTTATAGGCAAATTTCAGATTGGCATCAAATGCAGCAGGTGCATTGGCCCAATAAGTAATCAAAGCTGATGGAATCATGGCAATATCTTCATCCAGGAATATTTTATAACCAGCAGTTCCGTAAAAAGTTGCTGCCTGGTAAGCATCAATTTTAATCTTATTGCCTACAACACTGCTTTTATTACCAATTAGCTGCTTAGCCGAAAGTCCCGCAAAAAACCTTGGACTGTACAACCAGATACCGGCACCGATATCAGATCTGATTTTATTGTTGTAATCGGCAGAGAATAATGGGTCACTAGATTCGTCGGCAACAATTCCACGGACATCAATATTGATCGATTTAAACCCTGCAGATAACCCTAACGACAAATTGATTTCGTTAGTAAGACCAAGATGATAAGCATAAGTTGCGCTCACGTTAGTCTGCCTGATCAAACCCGCTTTATCCGTCATTGCTACAAGGCCGATACCATGGTGTGGCTCTGCAGCCGTATAATTGTTTACAAAACTCCTGCTCATTGGGTTTTCGCCATTGCCCGCAAATGAGTTTACGTTGCTACGCACAAAATCCTCCCCAATGGCAGTACTTAAAGAAAGGTATTGCGTGCTTGGTGAGCCTTCCAAACCGCTCCACTGTTTACGCAAACCGATCTTTAAATCGGTATAGTTATCAATACCCGATAAAGCAGGGTTCAACAAGATATT
The DNA here is from genome assembly GCA_017745075.1 of Sphingobacteriaceae bacterium. Classification (GTDB taxonomy): domain Bacteria; phylum Bacteroidota; class Bacteroidia; order Sphingobacteriales; family Sphingobacteriaceae; genus Pedobacter. Next base: position 310,970 of record JAGIAD010000029.1, read on the forward strand.
ATTAAAAATATATTGGGTACTCCGTGGAGTTTCCTGTCCATAGCCAGAAAAGAACAGACAAGTGAATACAGAGAGCGCGTAAAAAAACTTCATTTAAGCTGGATGATGCGTTAATGGATTGATAATAAAACACCTACCAATCGAGGGACTAAGATAATAAGTTGTTGGCAATTATAAAGCATTAATATTTACTTGCGGAGCAGAATATTTTACCATCATATTCAATGTCCGTTAATTAAACTGCCATACTCATGTTGTTTTTCAATGCAGATTAAAAATCCATATATTTTTTATCCCAAAAATGGCCAGTTCTTTTGATGTATTCCCAAAATATTGTAAGTTTAAAGTTTTTTAAGCGCTTAGCTTACAAAAATTTTAAGCCAACCAATGTTACGTGTCGATAGTTCTAAAGCCTGTAAAGTGGTGTACTCTTTGTGCAAACATGAGTACCTTGGCTATTTAATTGAACCTCACGTAGTTCAGCTCAACCCACAGGGCGATTTTTCTTTTACTTACCAGAGGATTTTTACCCATACCGCCGAAGAGTTTAAAGCCTGTTTAAGCGATATCGATTATAAGCTGATTAAAATTTTAGACGACATTGAGCAGGACTCGCTGATTAAAAAATATTACAAGAAACTAATAAGACCAACTGAGTTTTTCACAAAAGTTTTCGACGATAAATTCTATGAGAATGTGCGGCCGAAAATTGAAAAGAAACTCGCCGAAGCTTTAGAGCTTTTAAAGGTTAAAAAAGAGCTTTATGTAATGGATAAAGATGGCTGGCCGGTAGAACGTAAAATCGAACTTGCCGAAGAACCAGCGTCTATCCTTTTCCATTTCCGCAGGAATGAAACCGAAACCCGTTATTTCCCAACCATCAAATATCAGAACCTGCGGATCGAGTTTATGTTTAAAGAAGCACAGATCATCAGCAACAAACCTGCCTGGTTATTACTGAATGATATATTGTACTTTTTTGATCAGGATATTGAAGGAAAAAAATTACAGCCTTTTTTAAATAAGCGCTTTATTGCCATACCTAAAACGACCGAAGCCACTTATTTCGAAAAGTTTGTGGCGCCATTGATCGAGAAACACCACGTATATGCAGAGGGTTTCGAAATCAGGACGGAACAGTTTGAGGCCAAACCGGTAATCAAGATTTTATATGTTGATGGTGGTCTTTCCCAGATACAGCTATACTTTAAATACGGCGAATATACTTTTCCGGTAGAAAATGCACATAAAGTAACCGTACGCTTAGAAAAAACGGCCGATAACTATATTTTCCACCGGATAAAACGCTCGGCAGACTGGGAGAAAAAACAGTTTAACCTTTTATTGTCGCTGGGGCTTAAAAAAACAAGTTCTTTATTCAGCAACCTCGAAGTAAGCACAGACGATGAAAACCCAAGTTATGCTGCTATTAACTGGGTAAATGAGCATATAGAGCTTTTGGAAGCATCAGGTTTTGAGATTGAACAGGCCACCGGACAGAAAAAATTTGTATTCGGGGCCAACAAAATCGATCTTGAAGTGAAAGAGGGGAACGACTGGTTCGACATCCATGCCGTGGTATGGTTCGGAAAATACCAGATTCCGTTCCTGTCCTTAAAACAACATATTTTACATAAAAAACGGGAGTTTTTACTCCCTGATGGAGAAGTAGCCATTATTCCTGATAAATGGTTTACCCAATATGGCAGCCTGTTCAGCCTGGCAGAAGCCGGACAATCACTGAAATTAAAAAAACACCATATCGGTTTAATCAACGATCTGGCCGAAGATAGTTTGGCAAATGTTGTGCTCGAACGTAAACTTCAGCGGTTATCAGACTTTGAAGACATTGCCGATACGCAGATGCCCGTTCACTTTAAAGGCAGTTTGCGCGACTACCAGAAAGCAGGCTATAACTGGTTCAGCTTTTTACGCGAATACAATTTTGGCGGTTGTTTAGCTGATGACATGGGTTTGGGTAAAACCATCCAAACATTGGCAATGCTGCAAAAAGTTAAGGAAGACGATCAGTTGCTGGCATCACAATCAACCTCACTCATTGTAATGCCAACCTCATTAATTTACAACTGGTTAACGGAAGCGAAAAAATTTACACCAAAGCTTAAAATACTGGCGCATACAGGTACCAACAGAAATAAGGACGTTGCTAATTTTGCGAATTACGATATTATTATTACTACCTACGGCGTAACCAGGGTAGATGTAGATGAATTGAAAAATTTCTATTTCAATTATATCATTCTTGATGAAAGCCAGAATATTAAAAACCCGGCTTCAAAATCGTTCAAAGCCATCAGAAGCTTAAAATCGAGACATAAACTGATTCTGAGCGGTACGCCGGTAGAAAATTCGGTAAGCGATTTATGGTCGCAATTAACTTTTCTAAACCCTGGTTTGCTGGGTACACAGGCATTCTTCAATGAAGAATACGTGCAGGCGATAGAAAAGAAAAAAGATGAAGAAAAAGCGCGTAAACTGCAATCAATTATCAAACCTTTTGTTCTTCGCAGAACAAAAGAGCAAGTAGCAGCAGAATTACCTCCCAAAACAGAACAGGTAATTTATTGCGACATGAGCGAAGACCAGGCAGCCTATTACGAAAAAACAAAATCAGCCTACCGTAACGACCTGTTACAGAGTATGGATGATGGAACCTTTGCACAAAAACAGGTACAGCTTTTACAAGGATTAACAGCCCTGCGCCAGTTGGCCAACCATCCTGTGATGATTGATGGAGAGTACATCTCCGATTCGGGCAAATTTGAAAACGTGATCCATACTTTAGATAACGTGCTCAAGGGCGGACACAAGGTTTTGGTATTTTCGCAGTTTGTAAAACACCTCGATATTTTTAAAAAACATTTTGAGAGTGAAAATATTCCATTTGCTTACTTAGATGGTGCTACACGTAACCGTGGCGAAATTGTGGCCGAATTTCAGCAAAATGCCGATCTGAAAGTGTTTCTAATTTCGATAAAAGCCGGTGGTGTTGGTTTAAACCTTACACAGGCCGATTACGTTTTTATTCTCGATCCATGGTGGAACCCTGCGGTTGAACAACAGGCTATAGACAGGACACACCGCATTGGGCAGGATAAAAAGGTTTTCATCTATAAATTTATCGCTAAAGACACCGTTGAAGAGAAAATTTTGGCCTTGCAAAACCGCAAAAAATCACTGGCCAATTCACTCATCACCACCGAGGAGAGTTTCTTTAAATCGTTAAGTAAAGAGGATATCAGGGATATATTGAATTAAAATCAGTTGCTATCCCTAATAAACAATTTTATTTCTTTTCAAAACTCATTCCCGCCCTACTTGTTATATTGTAGAACATAAATTCTACCATCATGACAAATCAAGATTTTAATACTGCAGTAAACAACATTAAAGAAGCCTGGAAATATCCCGAACTATTTCAGAATGTTTCCAAATCCGAACGTTGGTTATCAGGCGTTACAGGTACCTATTTACTGTTTAAAGGTCTTACAAGCATTTTTTCGCATCCGGTAATCGGGTTAACCGGTGCTGCTGTTGGCGCAGGCCTGTTATACCGTGGCATTACAGGTTATTGCCCACTACGCGATCTGGCCGAACAGAACAAACAAGACATTGCACCCGACGAAGTGATTATCAGTGAAACCTATGTTGTTGACGATTTGGGGTAATATTTTAAATACTAAATTTCCATTTCTTAATAAACTGGTTAACTTTAAAAAGTTAAACCACAATTATGAACAAGTACACACTTTTATTTATTCCTGTTTTATTTGCAGGTCAGGTTATGGCACAGGATAAAAAACCAGATCCTTCCAAAGACCCCAAAACAACTGAGGTTTGGGAACCAGTTCCTAAAATCGTTACACCAGGCAAATTACCTCAGGATGCCCCATCTGATGCGACCATTCTTTTTAATGGCCGTAATTTAGATGCCTGGCATTCAGTAAAAGACCCGTCAAAACCAGCTGCATGGACAGTAGATGATGGATTTTTTACCGTAAAAAAAGGCACAGGAAATATCGAAACCAATAAAAAATTTACCGATTACCAACTGCATTTGGAATGGAAAATTCCTGAAAATATTTCTGGTGAAGGGCAATCGCGTGGAAACAGCGGCATATTTTTAGCTTCAACCGGCGGTGGCGATGATGGCTACGAAATCCAGATTTTAGATGTTTATAACAACAAAACCTACGTAAACGGACAAACAGGCAGTATTTATAAACAGGGAATTCCGTTAGCAAATGCCAACAAAAAACCGGGCGAATGGCAATATTACGATATCATTTGGAATGCACCACGTTTTAATGAAGACGGAACACTGCAAAAACCAGCAAGCGTTATCGTATTTTTAAATGGAGTGCTTTTACAGAACGGATTTGTATTAAAAGGCGCAACCAGGTATATCGGTACCCCCGAATATAAAAAACATGGTCCTTCTTCAATCAAATTACAGGATCATGGCGACCCAAGCCCTGCCATTAGCTTTAGGAACATTTGGGTGAGAGACCTGTAATTTAAAGAGAATAACAATTATAACAACGTAGTCCTCGTTTGTATGAGGATTAATGAAAATAGCGATTGCATCGCTTAATATTAAAGCACATTAAAAATGTGAATCTCTTGTATCCCCGTTACAAATGAGGAAGATCTCAGTTAGAGAATTATAATTTCAACAAAACAATAAAAAGGAACCTGCAAGGCAAAAGTCTGCAGGTTTTGTTTTATAAAATAATTTGACTGATAATTGTAGAAATCTTACATCAGATATTTATGAACAAAGGCAGATTGGAAGCATTTAGCGATGGTGTGATAGCCATTATCATTACCATTATGGTTCTGGAGATTAAAGTCCCGGAGCATGGCGAAACTTTAGCCACTTTAAAGCCATTAATCCCTAAATTCATCAGTTACATCCTAAGTTTCATTTATGTAGGCATTTACTGGAATAACCATCACCATTTGTTGCATGCTGTTAAAAAAGTAAATGGATCAATGCTTTGGGCCAACCTCAATTTCCTTTTCTGGCTTTCGCTGTTTCCATTTACGGCAGGCTGGATGGGCGAACATCATTTTGCCCTATGGCCGGTGATTACTTATGGTGCAGTATTACTTCTTGCTGCCATTTCGTATACTTTATTGGTTATTATTATTAAAAAAACCGAAGGGCAGCATTCTTTAGTGGTGCATGCCATTGGCAATGATGCCAAAGGAAAGTTTTCACTGCTATTCTATATTGTTGGTATCGCATTAAGCTTTATCAACCCCTGGATCGGTGTTGCGCTTTATTTCATCGTGGCCTGCATTTGGTTTATTCCCGATAGAAGAATTGAAAACGCCATGCGCGAGCAAGGTTTAATTGATGATAACAGGGGGCATTAACCTAAGAATAAAACTTCAAGTCCACCCTGGTTTTAAGGAGACTGAAGCATTTCCATATACAACTCCCTGCTGATCATTTCAGCACCTAAGCTCATTAAATGATCATTTGGCAATTGGCAATCGATTAAATCGATATTCATTTTGCTTAAAAAAATAAGGGCGGCTTTTGAGCTATTGCTGACATGGCTAAACATGCTTTCGCCGCAAAACACGCGGTTAAACTTTATGCCATATAAACCACCCACTAATTTACCCTCCTGCCAAACCTCTACACTGTGTGCATAACCCTGTTGATGGAGGTTGATATAAGCCTGCTGCATTTCATTGGTAATCCAGGTTCCATCTTGCCCTTTCCTTTCTGTCGTAGCACAGTTCCTGATCACTTCTGCAAAAGCCTGGTTAAAAGTAATTTTGAAAACCTCCTGTTTTAAAATTTTCTGCATGCTTTTACTGATCTTAATTTTAGAAGGATATATAACGCACCGCTCATGCGGCGAATACCAAAGGATTGGCTCCCCTTCGCTAAACCATGGAAATATACCGTTAGAATAAGCAATCAATAATCTTTCCATACTTAGATCTCCACCAATGGCCAGCAAACCATCCTCTTCGGCCAGGGCTGGGTCTGGAAAGCCCGGATTGTCATCTAGTAACTGAAAAAACATAAACAAAAATAAGAAAGAAAACAAAGATTAAACCCTGGCGTTTTAAATAAGTCATACTGTAAAACAGTCCATTATGAGCACAAAAGATAATTTTTTAAAAGTAAAACATCTTTACAATAGGGCAGGCTTCGGGATTTCTTATACCGATTTACAAAAATTAAGCAGGAAAAATCTCGATAAAGTGGTAGATAACTTGCTTAAAAACTCTCAAAAAGACGATCCGATCAACTTAGTTAATGATTTTGAATCAAGACGGCAGCTTTTGGTACAAGCCGGTTTATATGCTAAAAAAGACCTGACTGACGATGAAAAGAAAATGCGTCAGCAGATTATAAGCGAACAAAACGAAGTAAGCCGCGATCTGAATATTGCCTTCATTACCAAGATGATCAATACAGATGCTCCTTTAAGGGAAAAGATGACACTCTTTTGGCATGGACATTTTGCCTGCCGAAGCAATAACCCGTTTTTTGCCCAGCAACTGAATAACATTCAAAGAAAAAATGCCTTAGGAAGCTTTAAAACCTTGCTGGTTGAGGTTTCGAAATCGCCTGCTATGCTCCAATACCTGAATAACCAGCAGAACAGAAAGGGGAAACCAAATGAGAATTTTGCCCGCGAACTAATGGAACTTTTTACTTTAGGCAGGGGAAATTATTCGGAACAGGATATTAAAGAATCTGCCCGTGCATTTACCGGCTGGATGTATGATAAAGATGGTTCTTTTATTTTTAGGGAAAACCTGCATGATACAGGAACCAAGACCTTTTTTGGCAAAATCGGGAATTTTGAAGGTGAAAACATCATCGATATTATCCTCGAAAAACCTGAAACTGCACACTTTATTGCCTGGAAAGTATATAAATTCTTTGTTAATGATAATCCAAATGAGGCACATGTTAAAGAACTCGCCACACATTTTTACAATTCGAAATACGACATCGTTTCGATGATGAAAAAAATGTTTACTTCCGATTGGTTCTATAGCCCGGAAAATGTAGGCACAAAAATTAAATCACCTACCGAATTTTTGGTGGGTCTAAGTCGCGAGTTTTATGTTACCTACAATAAACCACAGGTTTTAATCCAGTTACAGAGCAGTTTAGGACAGTATTTATTTAATCCGCCAAACGTAGCGGGCTGGCCGGGCGGACAAAGTTGGATAGACAGTTCGTCGTTAATGCTGCGGATGCGAATCCCTTCTCTTGTTTTAAATGATGGGGAAATTGATTTTAGTGGAAAAGCTGATCCTGAAGACGAAGCTGTAATAGCCCTAAGCCGGACAGCAACCACCAAAGCAAATGCCAACATGAAACCAAAATCGTACGTAAATGCAAGTGTTGATTGGCCTAAATTTTTAAGCACCTTACCAAAGGGTTTAACACCATTGGCGCTCACCCAGTTTTTATTACAACCCAAATTAAACGATAAAATTACGACCATGGTAAGTGATAATAAGGGGCTACGGAGTACCGCAGTTGAGATTACGAGCATGCCGGAGTACCAATTGTGCTAGAGAACAGTTAATAATCAATGGTTTTATGGTCAATAGCCGATAAGTGCCCAAGCCATGAACCATCGACGATAAAACCATTGACCATCAAAAACTAACAAGATGAACAGAAGAAGTTTTTTAAGAAATACAGGATTTGTTGCTGCAGGCTCGCTATTCGTTCCTGCCTTCATGAAACCGCTTGAGGCCATGGCTCTTGATGAGTTGAGCCTTTACAAAAACCTGGTGGTGGTACAGCTTTCTGGGGGAAATGATGGCTTAAACACTGTTGTTCCTTTTGGAAACGACATTTACTACCAAAAAAGGAAAAGCATTGCCATTAAACCTGAGGAGATAATTAAGCTGAATGATATGCAGGGCTTAAACCCTAATATGGCTGCATTACAGGAGATATATGACCAAGGCTGGATGACGATTATTAACGAGGTTGGCTATCCTAACCCCGACCGTTCGCACTTCCGCTCAATGGATATTTGGCAAACCGGAAGCGATAGCAATCAATTCTTATCAACCGGATGGATTGGCCGTTATTTAGACAGTAATTGCCAAACCTGCAAATTCCCTTATACTGCAATAGAAGTAGACGACTCACTTTCTTTAGCGATGAAAGGGCAAACCAAAAAAGGCATTGCCTTAAAAGATCCTGCAGCTTTATTCCGCAACACCAACGATCCATTTTTTAAGGCCATGTTGCAGAATGATAAGGAACATTTAGATGAAGATAATTTAGGTTACCTGTATAAAACCATGATTGAAACATCATCATCGGCCAGTTATATTCAGAATACCTCGAAAATTTATCAGTCTAAATCAACTTACCCTAACTCCGGTTTTGCCAACCAGTTAAAAACTGTTTCAAAATTTATTTCTTCGGGATTAAAAACGAGGGTTTATTATGTTTCTTTAAGTGGTTTCGACACCCATGTAAACCAGGTTGGTCAGCAAGGAAACCTGCTTAAACAATACAGCGAGGGGATGGCAGCTTTCTTAAAAGATTTAAAATCGAACAATAAGCTGGAGGATACTCTGGTTATTACTTTCTCTGAGTTTGGCCGCAGGGTAGAACAAAATGCAAGCAATGGCACCGACCACGGAACAGCAAACAATATGTTCGTTTTCGGCGGAAAATTGAAGAAACAGGGTATTTTTAATGCTGCTCCCAACCTAAGTGATTTAGATACGGGAGATTTAAAATACCAGCTGGATTTCAGGCAGGTTTATGGTACTATTCTGGATAAATGGCTTGATGTAAACAATGCCGATATTTTGAATAAGAAATTTAATACCCTTGATTTTATATAGCTATTACAAAGAAGTCAAGTTTAATAAGTAACTGTTATAAAACTTGACTTCCTCGTTATTATTTTCTTTTCAACACATATACCGGTTTATTTGATGACGAGTCTACCTGCTCGGTGTAAACGCTAAACAGCTCGTAGCCATAGGCTTTCATTTTGTTTACAGCATCAATTGCTGAATTAAATTCAATTTTTTTGCCTTTATCATCCCTTATGTACATATCGTTATAATCGTCTACCTTTTGTCCATACTCTAGCGCAATCCATTGTTTATCTGCCAAAAAACTTTTTGCCGCACGGATCTGGATATAATCCGCATGGATATCGGTCAGCTTCACGCCGTTTACATTTTGTGCTTTAACACGCGACAGGCCAAAGCAAGCGGCGAACGCCGCTGCAAAAATTAATTTTTTCATGATGTGTTTCTTTTTGTGTGTAATTCTAAATTACGGAGAATCTATTAAGAATACATGATGTAATTGTAACAAAAAGCAAATTCCTAAATCTTAATTTAAACAAACACTATGAACTTTTTAGGCAATATTATCTGGATTATTTTTGGCGGAATCTTTATTTTTTTCGAATACATTATCGGAGGCCTGATCCTTTGCCTAACCATTATAGGTATTCCTTTTGGCATCCAATGTTTTAAATTCGCTATTGTTGGCCTCGCGCCTTTTGGTGTTAAAATAACCGATACTTCATCAAACACGGGTTGCCTCTCCACCATCATGAATCTGATCTGGATTTTTTGCGGTGGTTTTTGGATTGCTTTAACCCATTTGTTTTTCGGTATACTGCTCTGCATTACTATCATAGGTATTCCTTTTGGCCGCCAGCATTTTAAACTCATGAACCTGGCCTTTACCCCTTTTGGGAAGTCAATTTCTTAATTTAAATACACCTGCGTAGATGCGTCATTTCGACCGAAGTGCGGGAATCTGTATCCATCTTTTTTGAAAAGCAGACTATTGAATTAATCCTATTGATTTGGAATGTTCAATAGCCTCTTTACTATTATTAAATAAACAGGTCCAAACTCCCCTATCTTCTGCTTTTTTAAGCAAGCCCATAGTTTCTTCGGCTTTTTCAGGCCGGATATTTCGGATATAAACCGCTTCAATATTTTGGGGATATTTTTCTACTATTGAGCTATAAATTTCAGGGTCTTGCTGCGAATTATCGCCAAAAAATACAAATTTCTGATTAGGGAAGGCATCCAGAATACGCATTACCCTTAATAATTTCCCTTCATGTCCGGTTTTACCCGTTTTAATCAGGTCTTTCCATCTTTTCAGGGTATTTAACAGAAAAGCGCCATCGGGTAATTGGTTAAACTTAAAGGTTTCTACCAGGTAATCGTACAGATTCCATTCGCTACTGCTCACATAAAAAAAAGGATTGGGCTGTACTGCATCGGTATGAGATAAAGCCAATTGCTGATAATGACCTGCTGCATCGGGAAAAGTTTTACGGGTATGTGGGTTTTTAATAAAAAGCTCCCTCAACCGCCGCCCAATGGTTGCCGAATGTGAAATCATGATGGTATCATCCACATCAGAGATGAAAGCATATTGCGTAATGTGAGGCACATAAACCTTACCTTCACCTGCATTTATAACAGTTCCGTCGCCATTAAGTGCTTCTACTTTAACATCATGCCAGCCCGCCGGAACATCATGTTCGGCCTTCCATTCGAATTTAAAAAAACCATCGCTTTCAGTTTTGTTATGAATAACCTGATCAAAAAACCGCAAACGAACGTCAACAAAAGCGTAGGGTTTTAAGATAAAAAGTTTTAACAGATGGGCAATATTGAGAAAGATATTGTTGCTGTAAACCTGTTTCGTTTTTGCCTTATATTTAAAAACATGGCCATAAACAACTAAATTATGTGCATGCCCATACCCATGATATACTTTTACACTAACAGATTTGTTCATTGTTATTAAAACAGAGTTTATTAAAAGTTGTTTGTGAGATAAACATCAGGTAACAACAATGAAATTACTGTTCATCATCAATCCGGGTTCGGGCAATCACGATATAAGCTTAAAAGAAGTAATTTCTGCGCATTTCGATGCAAAAAAAATCGAAATAGATCTGTTCGAACTGCCAAAAAACTGTTCTTTAGATAAAATAAAAGCAAAAATAAGCAGCTCAAAAGCCGACCGGGTGGTTGCTGTTGGCGGCGACGGCACATTAAAACTTGTGGCAGAATGTTTATTGAATACCGGAATTCCCGTTGGCATTGTTCCGGCAGGCTCAGCGAATGGAATGGCGAAAGAACTGGGCATACCAACTGATATTGAACCTGCTTTATCACTTTTAGAGGAAGGCAGGCTACAGAAAATACATGTGGTTAAACTGAATGATGAGATCTGTATCCATTTATCAGATCTGGGCTTTAATGCCTATCTGGTAAAGAAATTCGATACCCTGCCCCAACGCGGCATGTGGGGCTATGCAAAAGCTACATGGCACGCCTTATGGAACCACCACCGCATGGAAGTACAACTGAAGCTTAAAGATGAAACCATTACCTCTAAGGCAGCTATGGTGGCCATTGCCAATGCAACCATGTATGGCTCCGGATTAAAAATTAACCCTGATGGAAAATTAGATGATCAACTTTTTGAAGTGATTTTGGTAAAGGATTACTCCTATCTCGAAATATTAAAAATCTGGATTACAAAATTGCCTTTTAACCCCAGGAAGATAGAAGTGTTTCAAACGGCGGAGGTAAAAATTTCTTCAAAACACCAGGTTCATTTTCAGATTGATGGCGAATACATTGGTAAGGTGAATACTGTTGAAGCAAGCATTCTTCCTGCTGCCATCACTGTAATTTTACCCAGTTTATCAAAATGAGGCACGGTGAATTTTTATGCTGAAGTATAACCTGAAAAACTCGGCAATAAAACAGATCTTGAATAAAATATCAAACCAGCGATCGCCCAGGTTTAAAATTTCGGGTAAATAAGTGATAAAACCTATTGAAAAAACCCAAACCACTAAACGGAAAGGAAACTGAATATAATAGGTAATGAAGCCGAATTTTCTGAAAAGGATTAAACCCAGCGCCGAAATAAATAGCGATATAAATAAAGGCAACAGTAAAACCACTTTGGCCTGCGAAAGTACCTGATCGGGGATTTCATTCAAATGCGTTAAAATCTGCCAAAATTGTTTAGCCAATAGCACAATACTGATGATATCCAATAAAGCAAAAAACCTAGTCGTATTCTTCATTAATTTATTCTACTTACAATATTGAGCTAAATACTCATCAGCTTTTTTACTGCCCATATATTTAACAAAGGTAAAATCTTCGCAGGCACCCTGTTTATCTCCCTGCTTAATTTTTTTTAAGCCCATTTTTACCCGATCATCCAGGTACTCGTCATCAATGCCTAATTGATTTTTAATGGCTATGATCTGAGTTTCCTGACCAGGTTTCGCCTGATCGATGTTTTTATAAAAATTAATAACCGAATTGGTTAAAGCTTCTTCTGCCTGATAACTTCGGATAGACTCCTGCATCTCTTCGTTCGATTTTCCCTCGCAGTTATAGCCCGAAAGCACAAAATTAACGGGAACCACAATCGAAACCGTAGTATCGTAACCCGCCGGAACCTGCCATTTACCACTGCTTAGCCGCACTAAACGCAGAGCTTCCTGATCAAGATCAGATAATATACCTTTGCTTATTTTCGAAAAATAAACCCTTCCCTGCTCATTAAGCTTAAAACTTACATTTACTGTACCCTGAACGCAGTTATTTTTAGAAAACCGCGGGTAAACCGTATTCTCTCTTAAAAAATCAGCAAAACCGTTTTTACCTGATTTAAACTGAACCTGCGCCATCGCCAGCGAACAGCAAAAAAGTAAACAGATGGTGAACAGGTTTTTCATGCTACTAATTTACGTATTAAGTTAAGTTTTTTAACTACAGATGTACACAGATAAACACGGATTTTTATATCTGTGTTCATCCTTTTTATCTGTGGTTAAATTATGTCTACCTATTCCTTATTTTCTTTGCGTTAAGAAAAACTAGCCTTCAAAATCAAATTCGGGTCGGGGCAATTGGCCAAATACTTTTCCCTTTCACTAAACCTGCAAACCCCTGGATAATCGCCTTTTAGCCCTCCCATATCTTCGATCAATTGAAAATGAAGGTGTGGTGGCCATGAACCGTTTTCTTCTTTTGTACCCAGTTCTGCAATTTTTGCTCCCGTGGGGATAAATTTGCCTTCGTCCAATCCATTTAAAGAAGCCAAATTTAAATGGCCATACAAGGCATTGAATTTATATCCATTTATATCGTAGGATAGAATGATGGTAGCGCCATAATCGCCAAGGTTATCGTTATAGGCAAAACTTTGCACGGTTGCATCATAAAAGTTGTAGATCGGGGTTCCTGCTGGTCCCCAGATATCTACGCCTAAATGTAGCCTGCGCGGTTCTTCTCCAGCATCAAAATGTGCACTTCGCGAATAAATGGTGCGGTGTTCGTTGTATCCGCCAATTCCGTAACGGGCATTATTCTTAGCCAGCTTTTCGTTAACCCAATCAGAAAACAGGTCGATATTATCTAAAATTTCATCTGTTAATTCCGTATTGGCCACTGTAAAATCCAAAGGCAGAAGCAGATCGTGTTTTACATCAAAATCGACAACTTTTTGGATCAATGCAGCATTTGATTGAATAAGCTGATCGAAAGTTTGCATCTATGTTATTTAAAGATATATACGAAATTGTAAATATAGTGCGATAAAGCTCCGCCAATTACAAACAGGTGCCATAATTCATGACTGTGCATCCATCTGAACAGCTGCTTGTCTTTTGCATAATAATAAGTACCGCCGATATAAAAAACACCCCCGAGCAATAACCAGAAAATTGCACCGATAGGTAAAGTCACCAGCATTTTCTGCAACAAAGGCACTATTAAACAGCCCATTAAAATATAAATGGATAATGATATGGCTGTACTTTTTAACCGGTTAAAGATTTTGAGCAGGCAGCCTACAATAGCAATAATCCATACAATGACGAAGAGGCTCCAGCGTAGCCAACCCTCAAAAACCAATAGGGCCGTTGGTGTATAAGAGCCAGCGATCATTAAATAAATGCAGCAATGATCAAATTTCTGCCAGAAACGAACGCCATAATCGGTAGCAGGATAACCATGGTACATGGCACTTACTCCAAAAAGAATAAAGGTTCCGATGCTATAGATCCATGCGGCCGTAAATTGGATAGGGCTATGGCACTTTTGGAGCAGTATATATCCTGCCGGAATTGTAATTAATGCCGGGATAAAATGCGTAAAGAAATTAACGGGTTCCCTTAGCTTCCTCACAGAAAATTATTCGCTGTCTTCGTCCTTTTGCCTTGGTTCTTTTGCAATCTTGTCGAAAAGATGATCCATGCGTTCTACATATTCGTTGGTATCATCCAAAAAGAAAGTAAGCTCTGGTACTACCCTTACCTGATGGCGGATACGACTACCGAGTTTATACCTGATCTCTCCGGCATGTGCATTAACAGTGTTGATTGAAAGCGTGGTATTGTTGGTATTGAGAAAGCTCAGGTAAACCTTAGCTACGGCTAAATCTGGCGAAACCCTGACGCGGGTAATGGTTACCAATGTGTTGGGCAAAAATGCAGCTCCTTCGCGCTGAAAAACCTGGGCCAACTCCTCTTGTAATACTCCTGCAAATTTCTGCTGACGTTTACTTTCCATAATGTTATAATTATCAATTACCAATAATCAATTATCAGACCCCATACAAGGTCTTTTAAATTAAATTGATAAGGTTTTAAAATCATCAATAACCAATAGTCAATTATCAGACCATAATAAATCTGCCAATAGTAAAGGAAAAAGATAATAATATTAAAAAATGCTAATCATCGGGACAATTAATTCCCTTTAGTTTTCTGTAAAAATACTTATATTTAATTAATGAGCAACGGAACAAATTTTAATCTTGAAGAAAGAACTTTCCTATTCGCTCAATCTGTTAGATCTTACTGTAAGAAGGTTACCCATAATATCATTAATATTCAAGACATTAAGCAGGTTGTACGGTCTTCTGGCTCGGTATCTGCAAATTACATCGAAGCCAATGAAGCACTAAGCAAAGCTGACTTTATTTACCGGCTAAAAGTCTGTAGAAAAGAAGCAAAAGAAACCAAACTCTGGCTTAATCTGATCGATATTGAAGATAAGAAAGAGCTGGAATCTACAAAATTACTTTTAGTTAGTGAAGCAAATCAATTGATGCTGATATTTAATGCGATAATTAAAAAATCCCAGTAGCCAATAACAAATCACAATCGCCAATTTACAATCACCAAATCACAACAACCAAATTACAATTGAAAAAGACAATTTTTGAGTATTTACTCATCTTTCTAAGCCCATCGCTATGGTTTGATCATTAAAAATTGGTGATTGATTATTAATCTACCAGATTTTTTCCTAGCGATTAATACAAAAGGTTACTATCATACGGGTATCTTGCCACATGCGCAGCTTTTACCTTATCGTATAACAGGGTTTTAAACTCTTCAAGGTTTTCTCTTTCGGTGGCCGAGATAAACAGTACAGGCACTTTATCATGACTCATCCAGCTTTTTTTGAAGTCTTCTAAAGTAAGTTTGCCATCATCCTCTTCATTGTCGACCTCTGGTGAAACATAGGCATCAATTTTATTAAAAACCAAAATCATGTCTTTATCAATTGCGCCGATATCTTTCAATGTTTCGTTAACCGTATTGATCTGATCTTCGAAGTTGGGATGCGAAACATCAACCACGTGTATCAATAAATCGGCCTCGCGCACCTCGTCTAAAGTTGATTTAAAACATTCTACCAGGTGGTGAGGCAATTTGCGGATAAACCCAACAGTATCGGAAAGCAGAAAAGGCAAATTCTCGATCACTACTTTACGAACAGTGGTATCCAATGTTGCAAACAACTTATTCTCCGCAAATACTTCCGATTTGGAAAGCATGTTCATAATGGTCGATTTACCCACGTTGGTATAGCCTACCAAAGCTACGCGGATCAACTGGCCCCGGTTTTTACGTTGTGTTTCGTTCTGACGATCGATATTTCTTAAACGCTCTTTTAACAAAGAGATTTTATTTAAAATAATACGCCTGTCGCTCTCAATCTGGGTTTCACCCGGTCCACGCATCCCGATACCACCCTTCTGGCGTTCAAGGTGAGTCCACATACCGGTTAAGCGAGGCAAAACGTATTGTAACTGTGCCAGTTCTACCTGTGTTTTTGCCTGTGCAGTTTGTGCCCTGTTGGCAAAAATATCGAGAATTAAATTACTCCTGTCCAACACTTTCACCCCAAGCTCACGATCTATATTACGCAATTGCGATGGCGATAGTTCATCATCAAAAACAACTACATCAATCTCTTCTGATTTTACGTAAGCTTTAATTTCCTCGAGCTTGCCCGTACCCACAAATGTAGCACGATCTGGTTTTAACATTTTCTGGGTAAAAACTTTTTCCACCTTCCCACCAGCTGTATCAACCAAAAAGGCCAGCTCATCTAAATATTCTTTTGTTTGGGCTTCTTTTTCGCCTGGAGTAACCACTCCGACTAAAATTACCCTTTCCTGCACAATGGCAGTATCATAAAATTTTTGTTTTCCCATGTAATTGGTGCAAAGATACGAAATTACCGCCCAACCAAGCCCCGCAGGCTTTAAAAACCTGCGGGGCTTATAAATTGCTATATCTGCGCTACAAATTCTTTAATAGCATTACCCGGATGATCGGTTTTCATGAAATTCTCACCGATCAAAAATCCATTAAAACCTGCGGCTTTTAGTTCCTTTATGGTTTGCGGGTTACTGATGGCACTTTCTGAAATCTTCAAAAATTCGTCGGGGATTTTGTTCACCAGGTTGAAAGAAGTCTGGATATCGACCGTAAAATCGCCCAGGTTTCTATTGTTTACGCCTATGGCATCCAGGTTCGGGCAGATGCTCCTTTCCAACTCCTCGAGGTTATGAACTTCTAAAAGTACATTCAGGCCTAAATTTTTGGCAAATTTTCCAAAATCATTAATCTGCTGAGGAGTGAGTATTGAAGCAATCAACAAGATGATGTCGGCACCCCAGGCTTTTGCTTCCAGGATCTGGTATTCATCGATCATAAAATCTTTTCTTAAGACCGGAATATTATTTGCTGCCCGCGCGACCAGAATATCGTCGGTTTTACCTCCAAAAAAATCAACATCAGTTAAAACCGAAAGTGCAGATGCGCCTGCGGCATTGTAGGCTTGTGTAACATCGGCAACATCGGCTATACCATTAATTAAGCCTTTTGAAGGCGAGCGGCGTTTAAATTCGGCAATAATGCCGGTACGATCTTTAGCCAATAAGAAATCTTTAAAAATATAAGGCGTTCTGTTAAAGTGTACCGAACTTTCTAAATCCTGCACAGAAACCAAAGCCTTGGCCGCTGCAATTTCTTCTTTTTTACGTAATACGATTTTATCTAAAATGTTCATTTTTTACTAATCCGTCATGCTGAACTTGTTTCAGCATCTAAAATTTAACTAATCCCAGTAAGGTCCTGAATCAAGTTCAGGATGACGACCGGATAAATTTGATCTACGTGGCCGTGCTAGTCAACCAATTGGTCATCATCTGTTTACCATATTCGGTAAGTACACTTTCCGGATGGAACTGTACACCCCGGACATCCAATGTTTCGTGCCTCAAAGCCATAATTTCACTTTTGTGATCTCTTGCCGTGATTTTTAAACAAGAAGGAAAGTTCTCTTTACTCACCACCCAACTGTGGTAACGCCCAACATTTATGGTTTGCGGACATTCCCAAAACAATGGTTCGTCGCCATCTACAACCGTTACCGGTGTGGCAATTCCATGCATCGGCCTGCCCAGGTTTAATAAAGTACCGCCAAAAACTTCGGCAATGGCCTGCTGCCCCAGGCATACGCCAAAAATGCTTTTGGTTGGTGCATAAGTTCTGATTACATCTAACAGTAAACCGGCTTCTTCCGGAATACCTGGTCCTGGTGAAAGTAAAATTTTATCGTACTTTTCTACATCTGCCAGATCGAACTTATCGTTTCTCCACACTTCGGCCTCATAACCAACTTCGTTAATTAAGTGCACCAGATTGTAGGTAAAACTGTCGTAATTATCGATTACCAGAACCACGCCCTTGCCACCTGAAGGGGCAATATTATTTATATTTTTTTCCATTGTATTTCTTACTTGTGGATTTTACTCCAAACTAAAAACTCCCTACTCCAAACTAGATTTCTTCTGCCATTTCTACCGCCTTGCGCAATGCGGCAATTTTATTGTTCACTTCCTGCATTTCTGTTTCAGGCACAGAATCGGCAACAATACCTGCTCCGGCGCGGTAATGCAGTTCATTGTTCTTGCTCATGAAGGTCCTGATCATGATGGCATGGTTAAAATCTTCGTTAAAGCCCATAAAACCGATAGCACCTGCATAGAAATTCCGACCCAGTTTTTCGTTTTCATCAATCAGCTGCATGGCTTTATATTTTGGTGCGCCACTCAAAGTACCTGCCGGATAGGTATCGGCAACCACTTTAAAAGCACTTACATTTTCCTGCAAGTGTCCGCTCACCTTACTTACCAGATGGATCAGATGCGAATAGTATTGCACTTCTTTAAAAGATTTCACCTCTACACGGTTACAGTGCCTGCTCAGGTCGTTTCTGGCCAGGTCGACCAACATCACATGTTCAGCACTTTCTTTAGGGTCCTGTTCCAGTTTGCGTGCCTGTTCTGCATCTTCGATATCGTTTCCGCTGCGCTTAAAGGTTCCGGCAATCGGGAAAATATTGGCCGAATTATTTTTGATGGTAATCTGTGCTTCTGGTGAGGAGCCAAATAATTTGAAATTCCCGTAATCGAAATAAAACAGATAAGGTGAAGGGTTAATGGAGCGCAAACAACGGTATACGTTAAATTCATCACCCGTAAATGCCTGTTTAAATGCTCTTGACGGCACAATCTGGAAAACATCACCACGGTAAATGTGCTTCTGTAATTTTGCTACCAGGTCCATAAAACCCTGATCGGTTAAATTTGATGATTCTTTTCCCTTCTTCTGGAATTTATATTCGGGGTAATTTTTATTTTGGATCAGGTACTCCATTTTCTCCAATCCGCCTTCCTCTTCGCCTTCGAAAGTATTTTTGAAAAGGGTAATTTCATTTTTAAAGTGATCGATAGCGATGATGTAACGGTACAAATGGTACTGCATCTCCGGAATCTCTTCCCCTTCAGGCGTTTCGGAAATAAACTTAATGTCCTCGAAATGCTGTACAGCGTTCCAGGTGAAATAGCCGAATAATCCGCTTGAAATAAACTTGATTTCAGGCAATTCCGTTTCTTTGAATTTATCTTTAAAATCAGCAATTTCATCAATCAGGTTTTTACTTTCGGTAATTTCTACTGTTCCATCGGGAAAATAAATTTCCAGCCGCGATCCCTTCAGGATAATTCCGGCAACAGGATCGGCACAAACGAAACTCATTGAGTTTTCTCTACTATGGTAATCTGAACTTTCCAATAAGATACTGTTCGGGTACACATCACGTAAGCGTAAATAAATGCTCACAGGTGTAGTGGTATCGGCAAGCATTTTTTTGTAAGTTGTATTTATTTTATACATGATAAAGGTAAAATGGTATAAAGTGTAAGCTTATGGTTTGCATTTCGTATTTTATTTAACAATAAAAAGCCCGGCGTGTGGTTCTACGCCGGGCTTTAATGGTTCTTTAATAAGGTTTAGGTTGATAAACTATATTTCTTTCATACGCAGCCAGCGCAATCCGTTTTCGAATTACTTTGCCAAAGCCACGTATGTATATTGTTGATCATTAGACACAAAAATATAAAGAATTTTGAAAAAGCGAAATATTTATAAAAATAATTTAAACAAATCAGCATACAACTGAAAACTTCGCAATGGTGCGCTTTTTTTACCAAATAAGGAATGTAAGGAAATATAAGAAAGCACGTTTCCCTCAGCGCAAATCCGCGTAATCTGCGGGATCCTACCTATACTGTCATCCTGGGGGATAATTTATTTATAAAAATCAATATGGGTGACGTTTTTCACCCTACAGCGCAGTCTTGCCTCGGCTCGCCGCCGCCGAAGGGCTCCTTCTTTTAAAAAGAAACAAAAAATGCCGGCTGAAAATTTTTCTTTCAAAGTCAGTGGCATGGCTAGAACAGTGCAATCCGAAAAATTTGTTAGGCCGGGTCTAAGTGAAACGGAGATGCTGTGCTATGGCCTAGCGGGGCGGAAATGCAGGCGTTAAGGTAATATATAAAAATGAGTTACCCAATAACGTCCATGGTAGCGCAGCGAAGGATCTATATATCGAAAGACAGTTTGATGCCAGTATTTCTTCGATTATAACTGTTTATTGCAATCACCATGATAATTAGAAAGCCCGCAGACCGAAGAAAATTTACGCAGATTATTTTAACTATGCTCTCAACTTTGCAACCTCCGCGCCTTTTCTCTGCGTGCTTTGCGGTAAAAAACGAGTTTATTAAAAACAAAAAATCCCGCTCTGTTAAAACGGGATTCTATATCAATTACAGGATATTCAATTAGGAAACTCCAAAGAAAGATCTTCCCGGAACGTCCTTAACCATTAGTAACAAGGTTACGATAATCAGAATCAGGGCCAGCCCGAAGAAAACAGCAATGGTGCGGTGTTTGGCAACAGCATCTGCCACTTTTTTCGATTTCGCATTACCCACAGTAATCAGAATAATGGCTATAACCATCATACTGATATGTTCCATTTTAAAATAGCGTACTGCCGGTGCACCTGCACTACTTAATTTATACCAGCCTTCGCTGAAATAAAGTACTAAACCAATCAACAGCTGTATGTGTGCACTGATTAAAGTGAAAACATTAAGTTTCCGGTCGCCTTCTGTATAGGTTTTGTTACCAAACCAGCCTGATAAAGCTTTAATAACCGCAATAACCAATAAAAGAAAGACTACATAACGCCATCCCGAGTGTGCGCTTTTTAAAATATCATTCATATCAATAAATTTCTATGTTTCAAAAATAGGCAATAATTGTAAAAAATAGGATATTCTTCAAAATGAACGCTTATTTATATTAGTTTTAAACAATTTAAACCCTAAAACTTATTATGAAGAAAATTTTACTTGCCATTGGGCTGGTAATTTCTACTACATTTCTGTTTGCACAGCAAACTACCTTTCCGGTTAATGGTTCTTTTGATACCAGGCCTGGAATGTTTGCCTTTACCAACGCAACAATTGTAGTTAATGCCAACCAAACCCTTAACAATGCTACTCTTTTAATTAAAGGACAAACCATTCAGGCCGTTGGCGCAGGCTTAGCCGTGCCCAAAGGCTATGTAGTGATCGATTTAAAAGGAAAATTTATTTATCCATCGCTGGTAGATGCTTTTACCAGTTATGGCCTTAGCGAAGTACCTGCCGCACAGCGTGGCTTTGGTGGTCAGCGCCAATCTATTTTTGTTTCGACCAAAAAAGGTGCTTACGGCTGGAACGAAGCCATCAGACCGGAAACTTATGTCAAGAACATTTTCTCTGCCGACAGCAAAAAAGCAGATGAACTGCGCAAGGTTGGTTTTGGAAGTGTAAATGTAGTTAACCGCGATGGTATTGCCCGGGGAGTTTCTGCAGCCGTAACCTTAAATGAAGGTGCTGATAACAGCGTGATCCTGAAAGACCAGACCGCAGCCAATTATTCTTTCAACAAAGGAACTTCCTCAAACGATTACCCTACCTCGTTAATGGGTTCTATTGCTTTATTGCGCCAGACCTATTACGATGCACAATGGTATGCCAAACAAAAAGAGGAATACAACATTTCTTTAGATGAATTCGGTAAACAACAGAACATCCCGCAGATTTTTGAAGTAGACGGATGGCAGAATGTACTCCGTGCGGATAAGATCGGCAAAGAGTTTGGCAAAAAATACATCATCAAATCAACCGGCGACGAATACCAGCGCATTAATGAAGTTAAAGCGACTGGTGCCAGTTTAATTATTCCATTAACTTTCCCTAAAGCTTATGATGTAGAAGATCCTGCAGAAGCCAGAAACGTAAGTTTATCGCAGATGAAAGGCTGGGAACTGGCTCCTACCAATCCAGCTGTACTGGAAAAGGCAGGAATTAAGTTTGCGTTAACAGCTTTCGGTTTGGAGAACAGCCGTGATTTCTGGTCAAACATCCGAACAGCAATAGAAAATGGGTTAAGCGAAAAACAGGCACTACAATCGGTTACCGAAATCCCTGCCTCTCTTTTGGGGATCAGCGATAAAGTAGGTTCACTGGAAAAAGGCAAAGTTGCTAATTTCTTGATTTCGTCTGATAATCTGTTCAAAAACGGGAATATCATTTTCGAAAACTGGGTACAGGGCAAGCGTTTTGTAGTAAACAAAATGGATGTGAGTGATGTACGTGGTACTTACAACTTAAATGTTGATGGTATTGGTACTTTAACCCTAAAAATTACAGGTACCGGTGGCGGATCTACCGCGGCGATTGAAAGAGTTGGTACAGACAGCGTAAAAACAACCGCTAATTTTACCAGAAATGGCGATTGGGTGAGCATTAACTTTAATTTAAAGAAAAATCCGAAAGGCGATACCCGCTTAAGTGGTTACATTACTTCGGCAAATCCGGTTACGATTAAAGGTGAATCTGCATTGGCTGATGGTACTATCGGAAAGTTTACTGCTACCTATAAAGAAGCAGCAAAAGAAACGCCTAAGAAAGACGAGCCAAAAGCTACTTTAGCCATGGGTCCGGTAATATTTCCCTTCTCGGCCTTTGGCAGCACTGAACTCCCTAAGCAAGAAACTGTACTGATTAAAAACGGTACCGTTTGGACGAATGAAAAGGATGGCATCCTTCAAAATGCCGATGTACTTTTAGAAAACGGAAAGATTAAAGCAGTAGGGAAAAACCTTTCTGCAAGCGGTGCCAAAGTGATCGATGCTACCGGCAAACATGTTACTGCAGGTATTATCGATGAACACTCGCACATTGCCGGCTCAGGAGGAATTAATGAGGGTGCACAATCGGTTTCTGCAGAAGTACGCGTTGCCGACATCATCAACTCGGAAGATGTGAACATTTACCGTCAGTTGGCTGGTGGGGTTACTACTTCGCATATTCTACATGGTTCTGCAAACCCGATTGGTGGGCAATCGCAATTGATTAAACTACGTTGGGGCAAATCACCTGAAGAATTAAAATTCGCTGGTGCTGATGGTTTCATCAAATTCGCATTGGGCGAAAACGTTAAACAGAGTAATTTTGGTACAGGTGCCCGTTTCCCGGTTACTCGTATGGGTGTTGAGCAGACTTTTGTAGATGAATTTACCCGTGCAAAAGAATATCAAAAAGCATTATCGGTAAAAGGCAACAGTGTACGCCGGGATTTAGAATTAGATGCCATTGTTGAAATTTTAAACAACAAGCGTTTCATCACCTGCCACTCTTATGTGCAGAGCGAAATCAACATGCTGATCCACGTAGCTGACAGCCTTGGCTTTAAAATCAACACTTTTACACATATTTTAGAAGGTTATAAAGTGGCCGACAAAATGAAGGCGCATGGCATTGCAGGTTCTACTTTCTCTGACTGGTGGGCCTATAAAAATGAGGTGGCCGAAGCAATCCCTTACAACGGAAAAATTATGCACAATGTAGGCATTACCACTGCTTTCAACTCTGATGATGCAGAAATGGCCCGTCACTTAAACCAGGAAGCAGGGAAATCGGTTTTATATGGCAATGTTCCGGAAGAAGATGCCCTGAAATTCGTAACGCTTAATCCGGCCAGGATGCTGCATATTGATGATAAGGTAGGAAGTTTGAAGCCAGGTAAAGATGCCGATGTGGTAATCTGGACAGCCAACCCACTTTCTATTTATGCCAAGGCAGAAAAAACCTTTGTAGATGGTATTGCTTATTGGGACATTGATAAAGACGCCCAAATGATCAAAGCACAACAGGTAGAGAGAGCCCGTTTGATCCAAAAAATGTTGGAAAGCAAGAGCAAAGGTGGCCGCATGCAGCGTCCAATGGGCGATGCTCCACGTTTATACAATTGCGAAACTTTAGAAAACTATTCAGCAGAATTAACCGGGAAAGAACATGCATACTAACACTAAAAGATATATACTCAGTCTGGCTTTATCGGCAACAAGCCTGATATGCTTTGCACAGGCAAACATTTCGCCAGCTAAAAAACAAACCAAAACCATAGCCATTACGGGTGCAACGGTACATGTGGGCAATGGAACAGTGATCGAAAACGGCACCATCCTGTTTGGCAACGGAAAAATTATTTCGGTTACTGCCAACGGACAAGTACCGCAGGATGATGTGCTTCGAATTGTAGCCACAGGGAAACATATTTATCCAGGTTTTATTGCTGCAACTACTAACCTGGGCTTAACAGAAATTGAAGCGGTAAAAGCAACATTGGATTTTCAGGAAATAGGTGATTTTAATTCACATATCCGCTCTATTGTAGCCTACAATACCGATTCGAAGGTTCCGGCTACTTTACGCAGTAACGGCATTTTAATGGCACAACCAACCCCACAGGGCGGAACGGTTTCGGGCAGCTCATCGGTGGTACAACTCGATGCCTGGAACTGGGAAGATGCGGTAATTAAGACAGACGATGCCATGCACGTTACCTGGCCGGTTACCCCACGCTTTAGAGGAGGTTTTGGCGGTTTCGGCCGTCCGCAGCAATCGCCCGAAACCCTAGCCGAAAGAACACAGGCTGCCATTGCGCAGTTAACTTCTTTTTTTGCCGAAGCTAAAGCCTATTCCGAAATGGGCAAACCAGAGGTAATCAATACCCGTTTCGAAGCCATGAAAAAGGTATTTGCAGGCAACGAGAAGTTATTTATTGCGGCCGATAGTCAGAAAGATATTGTTGCAGCAGTTAATTTCGCTAAGAAATTTGGTATTACGCCGGTAATCACCGGCGCCGATGAAGCTTACTTGATTATCGATTTCTTAAAAGAAAACAACATTACTTTGGTGGTGAAACAGCCTCACGCATTACCGAACAACAATGATGATGATGTAAACATGCCTTATAAAAATGCTGCTATATTGGCCAATGCGGGCTTAAATGTAGTTTTGAGTATTGATGGTTATTGGCAACAGCGCAACCTGCCTTTTATGGCGGGTACCGTTACGGCCTGGGGCCTGGACAAAGAAAAAGCTATATCAACCATTACCTTAAATGCAGCGAAAGCCATGGGAGTTGATAAAACTACAGGCAGTATCGAAGCTGGCAAAGATGCCACTTTCTTTATCTCTGCCGGTGATGCTTTGGATATGCGTACTAATAAGGTAGAACAGGCTTTTATCCAGGGCCGCGATATCAATCTTGATAACCTGCACAAACAGCTTGACAAGAAATTTAGCGATAAATATGCTGCAGAGAAGAAATAATGGGGTCAATTGTTTAAAGTGTTAACCGTTTATTCCATAAAATACAACGGCCGATATTCATTTATCGGCCGTTTTTTGTTTTTACCTTCATCTGGCCAACATATGTACCATTTTTTTTCATAAAATAGATTAACTTTTCATTTTTCTTCGGTAATTTTCTCCAATCTAAAAACAACTTCATTAATGCTTTCCGAAATGAGACCTCAATCTATTTTAAAATTCTTAATCCTTGTTTTATTCTTTTTTGCAGTTCCCACTTCGCTTTTTGCCCAGGTAATGCTTCAAGGCAAGGTTTTGGATGCTGAGAGCAGAAACCCAATAGCCAATGCCAGCGTATATTTTAACAATACCCAAATTGGTTCGGTTACCAATGATAAAGGACAATTTAAACTGCATGCTCCCAGGTTATACAATGACCTGGTGATATCTGCAGTAGGCTACGAACGGGCAATTATTAACGTCACCGAAAGCAATTCATCGTACACCGTGCTTCTAAAAGAAAAAGCCAATAACCTCATGGAAGTAAGGATAAGTACCGGAAAAAATGATTGGCAAAAATGGGGCGATTTATTTTTCCGTTTATTGCTGGGCAAAAACAGTCATATTACCAGCAACTTCAAAATCTTAAATCCGGAAGACATTAAGTTTTATTACGATCAACAGGGACATTATTTAGAAGCCAGTTCGGATAAAGCCATTTTAATTAAAAACTCTTTATTAGACTATACGATTCATCTCGATATTGAAGATTTTACCTACAACATTGTGGATGACGAATTAAATTATAATTCGGCCGCGTATTTCGAAGGCATTAATAAAATTGATAAGAGACGGCAGTTAATTTTAAGCAACAACTATCTTGGCTCAAAAATGCATTTTTACCGAAGCCTGTATTCCAAAACGCTTGAAAGTGAAAACTTCCAGTTGTATCGTTATCATTCGGTTAAAAATTTAAAAAAAGAAAGTGTATCCCGCACAGTACAATTGTACCGGGTCAAAAAAATAGCGGCAGGAGCAAAAGGGGACGAATTACTAAAATTATCAGACAACCGCGACTCAGCAGCATACTATAAAAAAATATTATTGCAGGATGATGTTTTAAAATGGGACACTACCCAAGTTGATTATCGCCAATACCTCGCTTACGACAGCTTAAAACATAAAATGACTTTTAAATTTAATGACACTTTAATGGTAGTATACCGGCGCAGTTTTGATGCAAACCTGGGCCTGATCAGATCCCAAGTTGGCCATGCTCAGCAGGCCACCAGGATTATAGAACTAAAAACCCTTTTATACTTAACCAACAAAGATGGGGTGCAATTGGATCCATCAGGTTTTTGCCTGCCCAATGCAATTCTGATGACCGGCAACATGGGGGACAGAAGATTGGCCGAACAACTGCCCTACGATTATGTTAATAGTCCTTAAAGTCTTTATAATTTCAATTTGTAACATCTCTTTTCCATTGCCACAGATTAAACTTTTTAACATGGTAATATCCCACTTATTCCCCTCGTTTGCAACGGGAAAGATGAACCATGAATTTGTAATGCGTGTAAGTTACCGCAGTTATTACCTAACCGTCCTACAAACTACCCACCTAACATTGGCTTAACACCTGGCGTTTAAATAATTTGCCGCATGCACTTTATTTTAACAATAAACCTAAAACCTAACCATTTCTAAACCATTTCATAATACAGAATCCAATTTTGCTTAACACTACAGTAACATCTTTGTGGTCATAAAAAAACCAGAAACTAATCATGATAAAAAATTTACTTATTGCAGTGTTGCTAATGCTGTGTTGTACTTATAATGCAGCCATGGCGCAAACTACCCAGGCGTCCATTTCGGGTATTATTACCGACCAGCAAAAGAAACCCATCCCTGGTGTTTCAGTACAGATCCGGAACAATTCGACCGGTTTTACCACCAAAACCTCTACCAATGCACAGGGAGAGTATACTTTTAAAGAGCTTCCATTAGGTGGTCCATATACGGTTAAAGCTGTTTATATGGGTTTTGGGGAGCAAAATAGAAGTGGATATATGCTAAACCTTGGAGATGTGGTTAAAATAGCTATTACCATGCAAGAGGCATCTCAAAATCTTGAAGCCGTTGAGGTTGTAGCATCCGGACTAAAGAATAAGGTTAAAAACTTTGGTGCATCAACAGAGATTTCAGCTAAAACAATGACACAATTACCTGTTAATGGCCGTAATTTTTCTAATCTGATGGATCTATCGCCATTAAGCAGGGGAGGCAATATTTCGGGGCAGTTAAGTTCATCAACCAACTATACTATCGATGGAATGAACGCAAAAAACCCTACGTCATCGGGTAGTACAACCAGTCGTAGTGGTGCACCATATTCAATATCTATGGATGTTGTGCGCGAATTTAAAGTGGTAACCAATCAGTACGATGTTACTCTAGGCAGGGCTGGTGGTGGTACCGTAACAGCCGTAACTAAATCGGGAACCAACACATTAAGCGGTAGTGCCTTTGTTTATAATCGGGCAGATTGGTTATCGAGCAAATATGATATTGCCGGTGCAAGAAGGATTAATGATTTTTCTACCTACCAGTATGGATTTACCCTGGGAGGGCCAATCATTAAAGATAAACTACATTATTTTATAGGTTGGGATCACCAAAGAGATGCCCGCCCATTGCTTATCGCGCAAATAAATAACGATGCAGATATAGCCAGGTATAAAGTTACCAATAGCACATTACAGGAATTTCTAGGCATAGCCAGAACAAAATATGGTGTAGCAAACAGCCCTCAATATGGGTCTTTTCCTAAGAAAAGAGGTACTGATGCTGCATTTGCCCGCTTAGACTGGCAGATTAACGAGAAAAACCTGTTAACCATTCGCGATAATTATACCAACGACAGAAATCCACTTGGTTTGGCTGATAATACCGCTATTAACTTTTACGAAAGTTATGGTAATGACAAAAACGTAGATAATAGCTTATTGGCAACCTTACGTTCAACCATCAGCAGTAAAATTACGAACGAGTTAAAGTTCCAGCACTTATATACTTTCCAGGCAAGTACGCAAAATGATCAATTAACAGGCGCTATACCAAGAGCGGTTGTAGGAAATGTAACCTCAACACTGCCTAATGGTTCGCCAGTATCAACAGCAATTCAAATTGGTGGTCATCGTTTCGGACAAGAGGGCTTTACCAATAATGTATTCCAGTTGGTTGATAATTTTTATTACAACACCGATAAAATTAAATACACTTTTGGTTTTGATGTAATGTACACCCGTGCCAAATCACTTTATGGAAGCGAAGTAAACGGTCGTTTCGAATTTACAAACAGTGGATCTGGTGCCTCAGCGCAAACATCCCTTCAAAATTTCAATAACTTAATACCGAATAGATTTTACCGTGAAGTACCGTTAATGAGTGATCCATCGGTGATAGGAAATATCTGGAACAGTGCTATTTATGGACAGATGCAAACTAAACTTGCCACAGGACTGGACTTAACCGCCGGTATCCGTGTAGATTATAGTACTTATCCTAAATCGCCATTAAACCAACAACTTCTTGATGCTATTGGCGTAAGAACCGACAATGAATTAAAGCAATTTCTAATTCAGCCCAGAATTCAGTTAGATTGGGATATTAACGAAAACAGGACGGACTTTGTTAGATTTGGTGCGGGTATTTTTGGATCGGATGTAAACAATTATGTAACCATTAACAACCTAACTTTTGATGGAAAACACTATGGAACTTTAGATGTTATCAATACTGGTGTACCTACACCTGATTTTATCGGTTACAGAAATGGTACCGTTGCCACACCATCATTACCAGCTGCACAGGTTCAAACTATTAATACCTATGCTGATGATGCAAAGGTACCTGTTGTTTATAAAGCCAACTTATCATACAGCAAAATAATCACCGACAGATTAAAGGTGGGCATTACCGGTTACGCAACATTTGGCCGTAATAATTATTTTTATGTAGACAGAAATATGGCTGCCACACCATACTTTACATTAACCAATGAAGCAAATAGAGGTGTGTTCGTTCCTTCGATACCTGCAAATGGGGTTGCTGATTGGAAAACCGGAAGATTAAATACAACTCAATTTGGAAGGGTTTTAGAATTGAACAGCAAGGGGAAAGTAAATCAGTTTGCGGTTGTTCTTGATGCTACCTGGCAATATTTTAAAGATGGTCAGATATCAGCCAGTTATACCTGGAATGATACCAAAGACAATACTTCATTTAACGGTAACGTAGCCAACTCGGCAACCTTATCATTACCTGTTACAAGCGATCCCAGAGATTTAAGCCATGTTACCTATTCAGATAATCAGTTCCGAAATAAAGTGGTGATTTATGGTACATTGCCAACATTTTGGGGCGTTACTGTTGGGGTTAGATATTCGGGCATTGGCGGAACACGCTATAGCTTATTATCAGGAGCCAACAATAATGGCGACTTTGTAACCACTAACGATCTGGCTTTCATATTCGACAGAAATAATCCAAACGTACCTCAAAATGTACGTACAGGTTTACAGGCATTTTTAGATAACCCGAATGTGAGCCAAAGTTTAAAAGATTATGTATTAAAATATGATGGACAAATAGCAGAGCGTAACGGTGGTATAAACGGTTTTTTTGGCACTGTTGATTTAAGAGTGAGCAAAAAAGTTAAATTATATAAAACCCATGCAGTTGAGTTATCGGTGGATATTTTCAATTTCGCCAATTTACTTAAGAAAAAATGGGGCGTAAACGAAACTTTAGGAACACAGGCGCTATATGCAATTGGTATACCTGCAGTAAAAGATGCAAATGGCGTAGAAATATCGCCGGCTGTACCAAATTACAATACTACAACACGCCAGTTTAACTATCGTGTAAACAATACTGGTATTGTTACTCCAAGTGGCAACCCTTGGCAGATACAGATCGGTTTACGCTATGGTTTTTAGCCTTTAACTTAGCTAACTTTCTTAGCTTAAAGTCATAAAAAAAGGGAATGGATTTTTATCCGTTCCCTTTTTTTATGTTTGCATTAACAAACAACAAAACTTTAATGGGATTATTACTTAACTACCTGAAACAACACAAGTGGATTGTGGTTTTAGCACTATTGCTTGCAGGTATAAATATCGGCTTTTCACTTTTAGATCCATTTATCACCGGTCGGATTTTAGACCGCTTTATCAATAAAAAAGATTCGTTAACCTATAGCCAATACCTTTGGGGATCGCTGGGTTTAATAGGCCTGGCTATTGGTGCCGCAATGGTTTCGCGTATTGCCAAGAATTTCCAGGATTATTTTACCAGCGTAATCGTTCAGAAGGTTGGGGCAAAAATGTATGCTGACGGATTGCAGCATTCGCTAAAATTGCCTTACCAGGTTTTCGAAGATCAACGCAGTGGCGAAACTTTGGGTATTTTACAAAAGGTACGTTTAGATTCAGAGAAGTTTATTACGGCTTTCATCAGCATTCTTTTTGTAAGTCTGATCGGAATGATCTTCGTGATCGTATATTCAGTATCGGTAAGTTATAAAGTTACTTTGGTTTATTTTTCGGCCATTCCGATCATCAGTTTTGTGAGCTGGTTTTTGAGCCGTAAAATCAAAATCATACAACGTTCTATTGTTGGCGAAACTACTGCCCTGGCAGGTTCAACTACCGAATCATTAAGAAATATAGAGCTGGTTAAAAGTCTGGGGCTGGCCGATCAGGAAATTGAAAGATTGAACAAAACCACCTATAAAATTCTTGGCTTGGAGCTTAAAAAGGTGAAATATGTACGCAGCATGAGTTTCGTTCAGGGCACTACGGTAAACCTGGTGCGCAGTACTATGGTATTGGTTCTGTTACTGCTTATTTTCGACAATACGATTTCTGCAGGACAGTATTTCTCGTTCCTTTTTTATTCATTCTTCCTTTTCGGACCGCTACAGGAATTGGGTAATGTGATTTTAACCTGGCGTGAGGCCGAAGTTTCGCTAGGGAACTTTAAAAAGATCTTAAGCACGCCCGTTGATAAAAAACCAGAGAATCCAACTTCGATCGCAAAAATTAAAGATTTAGCCTTTAGCAATGTTGGTTTTAAGCACTTAACCGCTAATAGAAATGCACTAGAAAATATCTCCTTCAAAACCTATAATGGCCAAACCATTGCTTTTGTTGGCCCATCAGGCTCAGGCAAAACTACTTTGGTGAAATTACTGGTAGGCTTGTACCAGCCTAAAGAGGGTGAAATTTTATATAACGGCATTTCCAGCGATGATATAGATCTAGATGCCTTACGTGAAAAAATCGGCTTCGTAACCCAGGATACTCAATTGTTTTCGGGTACCATACGCGAAAACCTCTTATTTGTTAACCCAACCGCTACCGACGACGATTGTTACAGGGTTTTAAATCAGGCGGCCTGTCAAACCTTATTGGCCAGGGCAGATAAGGGATTAGATTCAATTATTGGAGAAGGTGGCGTAAAGGTTTCGGGCGGCGAAAAGCAACGTTTATCAATTGCAAGGGCACTGTTACGCCAGCCTGATATCCTGGTATTTGATGAGGCCACTTCTTCGCTCGATTCGATCACAGAAGAAGAAATCACGAAAACGATCCGTTCGGTTTCAGATTTGACCGATCACATTACAATTTTGATCGCGCACCGCTTATCAACCATCAAACATGCCGATAAAATTTATGTGTTAGAGAAAGGCCACATCATTGAACAGGGGCAACATGAGGAGCTGATTGCACAAAATGGCCTTTATCAGGCGATGTGGCGCCAACAAATCGGCGAAAGAGTTGTTGAAGCTTAGGAACAAAAGATATTTACCATGTTACTAGCACAAGTAGAAAGTAATCGGATTGCCATAATTATTATTATTGCAGCCATATTGTGGCTGGCACTGATATTAACCGCATTGTATCACATATCCAGAAACAGTAGTATGGCTTTTACGGTAAAAGTACTCTGGTTTATCATTATCCTTTTTGCCCCGTTTATAGGCTCGATTATTTACCTCATCTGGGGTAAGAACAGGAAGTTTTAAAATTATTTGAAATTTATATACAAGGTCAGTGTCTCCACTGACCTCGTACGTTTTAGGGTAAATAATACCCTAAAATAATTTTGAACCAAATCTGGATGCCTTGCCCTGCAACCGCAAATAGCAGCAAAACCTTAACTAAATTAAACCTGACTGTACGGAAATACTTTTTGCAGCAGCTACCCGGCCGGCACAACCACCGTTCGCAAAAAGATTGGAGGAAAGGCAGGACTACCGAAAAGCCTAGCAGGCCATTGCTTTCCTATCTATGAAGAAAATTATAATTGGCATTTTTAACACAATGGATGCCGAATAAATTCAGCATAACACAGCTGCGGTAAATTAAGCGGCCTTCGTGGTCTGTTTGTTAATATCCTCTAAACTCAACTTGGTAAGCGGTTTTGTTTTTAACCAGGTAAAGAAAGCGATCCCGATGGTCATGCTGCCTCCAAAAACAACAGCCGGCACCAGGGTTAATAGCCTGGCCGAAAGTCCGGATTCAAATTCACCAATTTCATTAGATGAGCCTATAAACATACTGTTTACCGCCGAAACCCTGCCGCGCATATCATCGGGTGTGAGCAATTGCATAATGGTTTGGCGGATAATTACGCTAACGCTATCAAATGATCCTTCGAGGAATAGGAAAAATAAGGTTAAATAGAAGTTTTTAGATAAACCATAACAGATAATGCTTAAGCCAAAACCGGTTACGGCAATCAGCAAATTTCTCCATGGTTTCCCCATTGGCGAAAAACGGGTCATAGCCAACATGGTAATTACTGCTCCTAAGGAAGCTGCTCCGCGCATCATGCCCAGACCGTACGATCCCAGGTGGAAAACATCTTTGGCAAACATGGGCAACAGCGCCACGGCTCCACCAAAAAACACAGAAAACAGATCTAAGCTCATGGCCCAAACCATCATTTTTGTTTTGAACACAAACTGGATGCCTTCTTTTAAACTTTGAAATATATTTTCTTTCGGAACATAAACTGAAGGGTGTTTTTTGAGCGTAAAAATACAGATCAAAGAAATCGAAATCAGTACCACAATAAAAGCATAAGCAACAGTAATACCCCATAACCAGTTAACAAAACCACCTGCAATGGGGCCAACAATTGTTGCCAATTGCCAGCTGCTGCTGTTCCATGTACTCGAATTCGGGTACAGTTCCTTGGGTACGATTTTCGCCATCAAAGAGAAGGTTGCAGGCCCGAAAAAGCCCCTGGCAATCCCGATACAAAAAACCAGACCATACATAATGAGTACGATAAGATCCTCTTTAAGATGCAGGTATTTACTGGTAATGATGAGCATTAAAACAGATGCCAGCCAAACGCCCGAAAAGATTTTGATCAACAAACTGCGTTTTTCACTTTTGTCGGCAATATAACCGCCATATAATGCAATCCCTATAGCCGGGATAGCTTCGCAAAGGCCCACCAGGCCCAGTTTTAACGGATCGTGTGTTAAATCGTAGATATGATAACCAATAACAACAGCCTGCATTTGATACGCAAGCGTAAAAAAGAACCGCATGCCAAGGAAAGATCTGAATTCCTTATAACGCAAAGCTGCAAACGGATCTGGTTTTACAATAACCGGGTTGGGGTCTGAATCTGCCACAGAAAAAAGTTTATTTGCAAAACTAAGCTTTGAAAGTTAAATATTGGAAAAGATAAATGTTTAAGAGCAGTTCTTTTTTAAAGTACAAGTTTTTATGACATAAAAAACCCGATGAATCTGATGATCCATCGGGTTATCCGGCAGGGTCGGTTTAGTACCCCGGATTTTGCTCTAATAAATTATTCTTATTTACTTCATCGCGGCTAAACGGCCTGAAATAAAGTTTATCGTTCCAACTTCTGTTCTCTTGCGCATTTTCCTCTACCGGGCTATAGGTATAATCGTAAACAGTAGGGTCGTAATGGTAAGGGGCCGACATGGTTTTACCTGGCTTAAATTTACCTGTAACTTTGATATAAGTAACTTTTCTACCCAATGTTTCATTTGCGATTAACCACCTGCGGGCATCATGATAGCGTTGTTCTTCGTAAGCCATTTCTATACGGCGCTCGTGGCGGTAAACCTCTCTAAGTCCATTCTGATCTGTTGCCGTAACCGCTGGCATACCTGCCCTGAAACGGATTTTGTTTAACCACTCAGTTGCTTTACTTAACTCGCCAAGTTCAATACTAGCCTCAATAAAGTTAAATACCGCCTCTGTATACCTGAAGAAAGGCCATGGTACATTCTGTGACATAGAAGCATCTACAATGGTTGGATCCGGATCGATAAATTTATGGTAATAATAACCTGTCCAGCTGCCATTCCAGTTTTCAATCGAGCTTCCACGGGTATCTAAGCCTTTAAAATCAATTCTGCTGCCATTATCAATTAAATCATAAATACCGGTCTGGATCTGATTTGCAGGATCAACGTTGCCTGAAGCTTTATCACGTGGTTTCCAACCTGCGCCATCATACAAAATGGTAGCATAGAAACGGGGGTCTCTATTCTGGTAAGGATTCGCTTTTTGTGCCGCATTTGCCCAGCTAAACTTACTGCCATCTTTCATCTCATAATCATCAACCAACAAACCTATAGGCGTATTGCCGGCCCAGTTATGGTAACCATTAGGACCATTCTGCTGTGCATGTTTAATGTTATTCTGAATGATAAAATAACGGGCAAAAATAAGCTCTGATGCTGCAGTTGCATCTATACCCGGTGCCTTACTTGCTCCACCCATGGCAATGCTTTTATAATTGATCTGGCCATCCGTAGCTGGTGCCGTAAGGTTTAGTTTATAACCTGTACCCAGTTTCATTACGGCATCTGCAGCTGCTTGTGCTAAACGGTAACGGTCTGACTGGTTTCCACTGGCATAACTTAAAAAGTCTAATTTTTGAGCCGCAATACCAGTAATTTTAGCCGTAAGCTTTGCCCTGTCGTGTAGATCGCTGGCTGCATAAATCAACACTCTTGATTTTAAGGCCAAGGCAGCTGTTGCAGTAGTACGCCCTTTATCGAGTGTTTTACCGGTTAATAACCTGCTGGCTTCATCGCAATCTTTAACAATAAAATTTACGCACTCTTCGTAAGTATTTCTTTTTACGTTATAGTTATCATCCAGCACATAAACTTTTGTGATCAGTGGTACAGCGCCATAATAACGCAATAACTGCTGGTAGTAGTAAGCCCTTAAAAAATAAGCTTCGCCCAATAACTGATCTTTTAACGATTGGCTGCCCAGGCCATTATCGCCGCTGGTTATTTTTTCGATGGTAATATTGCAGGCCCTGATGCGGTTGTACATTTGTTTATACGCCCAGGTATCGTTCACCCAGCCTAAAGTAGAAGGGTTAATGGTTCCATTGTTAACCAGGTCGATACCTCGGGTTGGGTGCGTAAACAGGGCTTCATCTGAAACAGAAGCCAGCATTTCTTCAGAGAAACCACCATTACCCAATCCGTTATAGATATCATTAACGAAGGCCTGTGCGGTTGCCGGATCTTTCCATACCGATTCTGCGGGCACCTGACTAGGCGAGTCTACATTTAAAAAATCTTTTTTACAGGATGCTGCAAAAATGGTAGTGAAAATTAATATATAGAGTTTTATATTTTTATTTATTGCTTTCATGTTCTTAATTGTAACGGTTAAACTTTATTACATTTTAAAAAGCGGCTTTTATACCAAAGTTGATTACCCTTGCCTGTGGATAGTACTGGCCGCTCGAATTGGTTGATTCGGGATCCCATATCTTGATTTTATCCAGCGTAAACAGGTTTAATCCGTTTGCGTAAACCCTTACACTGTTCAGTCCCACTTTTTCTACCAGGGTATTTGGTAATGTATAGCCTAACTCTACATTTTTAAGTCTGATGTAATTATTGCTCCGCAACCAATAGGTATTATTTAATGCATTGTTGCCATCGGTATAATAAGTAGCTCCACGGTTTGATAAACGCGGATTTACTGAACTTGGATTATCAATGCTCCAACGGTTCTTGTATGACCAGTCCAGGAAATTACCAATATCACCCGATTCTGTTATACCTACAATCTGCATCCCGCCGGTTGCGCCCTGAACCAGAACAGATAAATCGAATCCTTTGTATTGTAAGTTTAAGTTAACCCCACCTGTAAAGGTCGGTGTACCGTTTTTATCCAAACGTACCTTATCGTCTGCGTTGATTTTGCCATCGCCGTTAATATCCTTAAATTTCATATCGCCAGGACGCAAGTTATTTGTTAACGCACTATAATTTAATGTATTGGCATTAATTTCTGCCTGATCTTTAAAAACACCATCATATTGATATACCAACCACGAATTGGTTACACGTCCGGTTGAGCGTTGCCATTCAGGTGCACCAGGGGTTTCATCCCAAAAAATGATTTTATTTTTCGCATAACCACCGTTCACACTTACACCGTAATTTAATTCGCCAACCTGATCGTTATAGCTTAATTTAAATTCGAAACCTTTATTATTTACTTTTCCTAAGTTAACAGGAGGTAAACGGTCTGTAATGCCCGAGCTTTCAGGAACAGAGCTTCCTCTGCTGATCAGAATATTGGTACGTTTGTTATAGAAATAATCAAATTCAAGTGATAGTTTGTTGTTTAGGAACGATGCATCCAAACCTACGTTGGTATTATTGGCAACTTCCCATCCAAAGTTGAAATTAGGTACTTTGCCTTCTGTTAACGTTTTAGTAACAAGATCATTAAAGGTATATGTTCCAAAATTCATTAAACTGAGGTATTGATATTCTTGTAACGCATCTCCAAAATAGGCTTCAGCACCCATCTGGCCATACGATGCCCTCAGTTTTAAATTGTTTATGAACTTAACATTTTCTTTGAAGAACGGTTCTTCAGATAAGCGCCAACCTACTGATACACCTGGGAAGAAACCGAAACGCCTGTTGGTTGGGAAAATATAGGAACCATCTACCCGCCATAAAAACTCGGCAAGGTATTTTTCTTTATAGTTATATCCTGCCCTTCCAAAATAACTTAAACGTGCACGTTTGAATAAGTTGTTGGGGTCGCCTGGATTATTACCCAATGATTGTTCACGTTCATCACCGGCCAGTAATTCCTGAACAGATTGAGAAATAAAATATCTTCTAAAGGCCGTAAAACCATCATTATCTACCGTTTCGCGGGTAACACCGGCCATTAAACCAATATTATGATCACCGATTTTTTTATCATAATTGATCATTCCGGTTAAGTTGATGGCCAATTGTCCGCCAGCAGTTTCCCTGAGCCTTGGATCGGTATATTGCGACCTTACGGTACCCGTTAAAACAGGAGTTACCCCATCGGCCTGGAAGGTTTTTTTATCCCAATCGTAAAGTGTCCAGGGCAGCTGCCAGTTTTTCTGTCTGCCAGAATATTTATCGATCGCAGCAGTTCCTGTTACTTTTAACCCTTCAACACCAGGAATTTTGATTTCTACCTTACCGGTGGTTTGAAAGTAATCTCTCACATCTTTATTGTACCCTGTTAAATCTGTTGTAGATACCACTGGGTTATAACCATATTCAATATCTCTTCCCGGCTTGCCATCAGGCCATATCGCAATTTCATTCGGGCGACCTCTCATCAAAAACCTGAATATATCGCCTGCACTAACCGTAGGGAAATTACGATCTTCTTCCCTTGCTGATACGCCTAAGGTGGTAGTAATATACTTACTCAGCTTTGCTTCGAGGTTAAACCGCATATCGTACTGTTTGTACCCGGTGGCAGAATTTTTATAATATCCATCCTGATTAAGATAACCCAGGGAAACGAGGTACTTTACATTTTCACTGCCCCCGTTGATCTGAACATTATGCCTTTGTTGCGGAGACCAGTTTTGGAAAGTGGTTTTAAACCAATCGGTATTGGGGTATCTGAGCGGATCCGATCCATCACCAAACTTCCTGATTTCATCAGCTTTATAAGCTGCATTAATCGTTTTTCCGGCTGTAGAAGTATATGAACCGGTTGTTTTAAAGCTGTTCCAGGCGGCCGACCACTCATTAGGGTTAAGATCGGAGCCAAAAATATTCAGTTCATTCAGAATCTCAGCATATTGCACCGAATTGGCCATTTTAGGTATCCGTGTAGGTTGTTGTAAACCATAACTAAAATCGTAAGAAAACTGAGGCTTACCTGATTTGCCTAATCTGGTGGTAATTAAGATTACCCCGTTGGCCGCCTGCGAACCATAAATGGCGGCAGAAGCATCCTTTAAAACCGATACACTTTCAATATCGTTTGGATTTAGCCTTTCAATACCGCCGGCACGGTTCGGGATACCATCAATTACGATTAACGCATTGTTGTTCCCAAGTGAATTTACACCACGGATTCTGATGGTAGAGCCATCATAACCCGGTTCCCCACTGCTCTGCAATGCTGTTACGCCGGGTAAACGACCTGCTAAAGAGTTGGTTAAGTTTACTGACGAAGATTTGGCCAGTTCTGTACCTTTAACTGAAGCTACAGCACCTGATACAACGGCTTTCTTTTGTGTGCCAT
Source organism: Sphingobacteriaceae bacterium (assembly GCA_017745075.1). Taxonomy (GTDB): domain Bacteria; phylum Bacteroidota; class Bacteroidia; order Sphingobacteriales; family Sphingobacteriaceae; genus Pedobacter. The sequence continues at coordinate 350,036 of JAGIAD010000029.1, forward strand.
AACCCACTACAACAACTTCTGAAAGGTTTTGGTTCGTTTCCGTCAAGACAACATTAATAGTCGTTTGATTTTTCACCTGAATCTCTTGTTCTACATACCCTACATAGGTAAACACCAGCGTTGCATCTTCAGGTACTTTAATGCTAAAATTTCCGGAGCCATCAGTTACCGTAGTTGCTGAGCCCCCTTTCAACTTCACACTTACACCTGGAATCGGTCCCTTGGCATCTGTAACCTTCCCCTTCACAATAATATCCTGTAGAGGCAATTTGTAAAAATCAAAAGGTTCCTTTTCATGAAATGAAGCTTTGGCAGACATGCCGGCAAGTGGAGAAAAAACGAGACAACCACCGCAAACAAGAAACATGCTACTTCTGGCAAAAGTCCTCAATAGATTTTTTTTCATAGTTTTTCAATTTATTTTGGTTAGATAATGATTGTAATACAATTTAATATTCATGAGTATCATGAATGGCTAGTATTCGCATTAAATATTGATTCATTGAGTCAATCATTTAGCATTAATCTCTTAAGAGAAAAAGATTAGCCTTATAAAAATTGTTCAATAAACCATGATTAACCATTATGAGTTCCCTTATCTGATACATAAACTAATTATGGTTAATAAAACTACCGAATAGGTATACGCGCTGATTTAAGCTTGTCAACTAAACAGGTTCATAATTGGTTATATGCAAGATAGGGATATTAGAAAATTAAAAAAGGGGGTATAATAATAATTATAGGGGACTGAATAGTAAAAAATCCATTACAAAATGACACAAAGTAAGACAAATAATACAGCGTTAAATGTTATTGTAAATAAGCAGAAAAATTCATGCATTTAATGCGTTAACTTATTTTATCAAAAGAGATCCCTCTTTGTAATTTCTGAAGGTATGCTTTTAAAGCTGCGTGCTCGGTTTTTTCTAATTGAGGATCTTCGGAGAAAAGTTCAATAACCGTATTCCGTGCTTCAGACAAAATAACCTGATCTTTGGCCAGATCGGCAAGTTTTAAATCTAAAACGCCGCTTTGCTGCGTTCCGGTAATATCGCCAGGGCCACGAAGTTGCAAATCAATCTCAGAAATTTCGAAGCCATTGTTTGTCTTCACCATGGTTTCTAAACGCACTTTACCTTCTCTGCTCAGCTTATTACCGCTCATTAAAATACAAAAAGATTGTTCGGCACCCCGTCCAACCCTGCCCCGCAGCTGATGGAGTTGCGAAAGTCCAAAACGCTCGGCATTTTCGATTACCATTACCGATGCATTGGGCACATTAACGCCAACCTCAATTACTGTAGTGGCAACCATAATGTGGCTTTTACCAGCTATAAACTGCTCCATTTCGAATTGTTTATCTGCATTAGCCATCTGACCATGAACAATACTAATCTGGTAATCGGGCCGTGGGAAATGATAACTCAATTGTTCTATTCCTGCCTCAAGATGTAAAAGATCCAGTTTTTCGCTTTCCTTGATCAACGGGTAAACAATATACACCTGACGTCCTTTGGCAATCTCCTGTTTCATAAAACCGAACATCCGCAGTCTTTGTCCCTCAAAAAGATGCCTTGTCTCAATAGGCTTTCTTCCTGCTGGCAGTTCATCAATGATTGAGACATCCAGGTCGCCATAGAGGGTCATCGCCAGCGTCCTGGGAATAGGAGTTGCTGTCATAACCAGAATATGCGGTGGAATAACATTTTTACGCCAGAGTTTGGCACGTTGTTCCACACCAAAACGGTGCTGTTCATCAATTACCACCAAACCGAGGTTTTTAAACTGAACCTTATCTTCAATTAATGCATGTGTTCCGATCAGGATATCAATTTCACCATTTTCCAGTTGTTCATGTAAAATGCTCCGTTCTTTCTTTTTGGTATTGCCGGTTAAGATGGCAACTTTTACCAGGTCATCGCTTACAAGGCTGATTATTGAAGCATAATGCTGACGTGCTAAAATTTCGGTCGGGGCCATCATACAAGCCTGATAACCATTATCGTTAGCCAGCAACATGCTCATCAGTGCCACAGCAGTTTTTCCGCTACCAACATCACCCTGTACAAGCCTGTTCATCTGTATACCCCGCTGGGTATCGATCCTGATTTCCTTTACTACACGTTTTTGGGCATTGGTGAGTTCGAAGGGTAAAAACTCATTGTAGAAACGGTTCACTTTTTCTCCAACCTTATCAAAGATTACACCTTTAAATTTCAATTGCCGAAGTTGTTTATTGTGCAAAAGCTGAAGTTGAATAAAAAATAGTTCTTCAAATTTTAAACGCCGTTCAGCTGCATTTAAATCTTTTTGATGCTTAGGAAAGTGTACATTAAGCAACGCCGCCCTTTTATCGGGCAGCTGGTATTTATCAATAATATGGGCAGGCAGATTTTCTGGTACCTGCTGTATCACTTGGTCAAGCAATCCGGCAATTAAACGCTGCAGGCCTTTAGAATCGAGGTTAAACTTTTTTAATTTTTCTGTAGAGTTATAAACGGGTTGTAAGGTTAAATTTCCCCTTCCTACCTGCCGGTTCTGATACAGTTCCATTTCAGGATGCGAAATGCTAAAGGTTCCGTTAAAAAATGTTGGTTTACCAAAAGCTACGTAAGCGGCACCTACTGTAATGTGCTCTTCAACCCAGCGTAAACTTTGAAACCATACCAACTCCATAATTCCGGTTTCATCTTTAAAAACAGCAACAATACGTTTTGCCCTTTTATCGCCAATTACCTTTTTGGCAATCACCCGGCCAATAATCTGGATATATTGCGAATCGATATTGATCTGGTTGATCTTGAAATATTTTGTACGGTCGATGTAGCGGAAAGGATAATGTGATAACAGATCCTGATAGGTGAAAATGCCAAGGTCTTTTTTTAGTACATCGGCACGGCTTGGTCCGACGCCTTTTAAAAACTCAACAGGTGTATCTAAAACCGAATTAAACAAAATATTCTACTGTTTCTTGTAAACAACACTTTTTAGCAACTGTGCATTAAAAATAACGATCGACAGCAGCAAAAGCAAATAAGCAAAAAGTTGGTGCAGATCTATTTTCTCTTTAAAGTAGAAAAATGCAACGGTAAAAGCAACTATTGGATTGAGATAGATTAAAATACCCAGGGCAGAAGAGGGCATCCCTATTAAGGCATAGGAATTTAAAAAAAGCGGAATAATGGTAAATACAATGGCGATCAAAAATATATGCAACCAAAAAGAGGTTTGGGTGGGAAAAGGTGCGGCATTGAGAAAATATAGCGGAAGCATCATTAACCCTGATAAAATTAGCTGAATGCCCAAAAAGTTAAATTTATCTACACCTTTAATTATTTTAAGCACGATAACGTATATGGCATAAAAAGAGGCAACGATAATGGCCCATATTACTTCGTGTAAAGATCCCGTCGCCAATAGGATGATACTCATAAACGCAACAAGCAGCGCAATAATCTTTGCCTTAGTTAACTGCTCTTTCAAAATGATAAATCCACAGAGTGCAGTCAATAACGGGCATACCATGTAGGCAAAGGCTGCGGCCTTTAAACTCACACTATTTACAGCATAAATGTAAGTGAACCAATTTCCTGTAATTAGAAGTGACGATACCACAGTAAGCAGCATGAGCCTGGTTTTCTTGCGTGTGCTTAAGGATTTTAAAAAATCCAGATCATTTTTTAATGCTTCTTTTCTGAATAAAAAAATGATTGCCCAGACTATAATGATGGAAACGAGTATTCTATAATATAAAATTTCGTGTGGCGGAAAACCTTTTATGTTACGCAAAGGTACAGACATTGTTCCCCAGATGATGTATGGAACAATGCCCGATATAAAATATTTGCTCTTATTTTCTGTCAAAACTAGCCTATAACGGCAATTACAGAGATTTCTACATTAACATTTTTAGGCAATACAGAAACCTGAACCGTTTCGCGGGCTGGAAAATCAGCAGTAAAATACTGCCCGTAAATTTCGTTTACCTGGGCAAAGGTACCCATATCGCTTAAGAAGATAGTAGACTTTACTACGTTATCGAAAGTTAAACCTGCCTCAAGCAAAACTGCTTTAAGATTACGCATTACCTGGTGTGTTTCTTCCCCGATATTGCCAATATTCAATTCTCCGTTTTCAGGATTAATGGCTACCTGGCCTGATACGAATAAAAAGTTTCCGGCTTGTACAGCCTGGCTATATGGTCCAATTGGAGCTGGAGCGTTATTGGTATTGATAATTTGTTTCATACAGTTTTGAGATTATTTAGAAAGCCATTGGATGAGCTTGTAGATGATACCTGCCAGAAAAATTGAAATGGCCAATGCATTGATAAAATGCATAATTTTAATATTGATATTAGTTGGCCTGTTTGGATCCTTTTTTCTAAAGAAGTACATAATACAAACTTAGCGAAAAAGCTTAACAGGCGAAATTAAAAGGCATAAAAAAAGTCCCGATTTGCATCGGGACTTTCTTATTTTTTATATTGAAATACTAGTTTCTAGCAGTTTCAACACGACGGTTTTGGATACGACCTTCTTCAGTATCGTTAGAAGCAATTGGATTAGCTTCGCCATAACCTTTAGTAGCAACTTGACTAGCGTTAACGCCAGAGTTTACTAAGTAAGTTTTAACAGAGTTAGCTCTGTCTTTAGATAATTTCAAGTTATATGCAGCAGTACCTTCGCTTGAAGCGTAACCATTTACAGTTACTTTACCACCGTTTTCACGTAACACTGAAGATAATTTATCTAAAGTTGGGTAAGACTCAGTTTTTAAAACTGAAGAGTTGAAATCGAAACCGATTTTCTCGAAACCAGTTACATTGCTAGTTGGAGCAGTAGGCTCTGGTGCTTTTGGAAGAGGACAACCTGAACCATCAACAGCAGTACCAGCAGGAGTACCTGGGCATTTATCGAACTGATCAGCGACACCGTCACCATCAGAATCTTTTTTCAAATCTTCAACAGATTTCTCAACAGCAGAAACACGGTTTTTCAATGCTTCAACTTCTTGACGTAAAGTTGGATCTTTTAACTCATCGTACATAGTAGCTAATGGGTTAGTCCACTCTAAAGTTGGTTTAGCAGAAGAACCTAAAGAGAATTCTAAACCAGCATAACCGTAAGAGAATTTATCTTTAGTTTGACCTTTTGCGTAAACTCCGTCTAAGTTATCAGCATCAACAAAGTTCATAGTATAACCTAAGTTGAAGTTAACACGCTCAGAAACTTTGAATTTAACACCAGCACCAACTGGAATGTAGAAACCTTTTACGTAATCTTTAGCATCATGTCTGTCATCAGCAGGACCAATAGCTTTACCTTTCCAGTCAATTTGAGAACCATTAGCTAAAGTAATTTTTGGAGCATAAGCCATATAACCCGCACCAGCTGTTACGAAGAAACCTACTGAGTTTTCACGACGTAAGAAATCGATAGAACCAACGTTAACAACTCCACGCAAATCAACAGCATATTGTAATTGAGTTTCGAAATCTTTTACAGCTGGGTTAGAAATACCTTCGTTATTACCTGAAAGTTTACCGCGGGTTCCGTTTAATTCTAAACCGAATGAATGACCTAATTGTTTACGGATGTTTAAACCGTAACCTAAGTTAGCATCCCATTTGTTAAAGTCGTTAGAACCGCCAATAGCTACAACTGGCATTAAAACGCCACCATGTACACCGATAGACCAAGTTCTGTACTGTCCTCTACCGCCAAATACCTTAACAGCAGAAGAGGTTGCAGGAGCATCCTGAGCGACAGCAAGAGAAGCAACTCCTGTTAATGCCACTAAAGAAAGCGCAACACTTTTCTTTAAAGTAGAATAATTCATAATCTTTTTTTCTTTTTTAAGGGTTAAACAATTTAATTGATTAATTTTTTAGTAATCGCAAAATTAAACAAAATTTTAAATTTTCAAACTTTTATACAAACTCCGTTCCAAACTTCACTGTAAATAATCATTTTATTACTTTTGGCCATTTCCATATAAAAATACCATTTTCATGAAATATCCCACTATTGATCAGTCGTTATTTATCTTAAATAGAAAAAACTTCACTAAACACCTAAAAAACAACTCATTAGCTATATTCAATTCAAGTGATGAGTTTCCTAGAAGTGGCGATCAGAACTTTACTTTTAAGCAAAATCCAGATTTATTTTATTTATCGGGCATTGATCAGGAACAAACAATATTGTTATTATTCCCCGATTGTCCTAATCCTTTGTACAGAGAAGTCCTGTTTTTAAGACAGACTAACGATTACATTAAAATTTGGGAAGGATACAAGTATACCAAAGAACAGGCTAAAGCGGCATCAGGTATCCAGACAGTATACTGGTTAGAAGATTTTGACAACATATTGCATAGCATTGTGAATTATGCTGAGCATATTTATTTAAATACAAATGAAAATGACAGGTATGCCCATGAAGTTCCTTATCGCGATATCCGTTTCATTGAGAAAATGAGGGCAAAATATCCTTTGCACCATTATGAACGTTCGGCACCAATTATGCGGAATTTACGCGCAGTTAAGTCTGACATTGAGATCGAACTCACTAAAAAAGCATGTGCAATAACCCGCGATGCTTTTATCAGGGTATTAAAATTCACTAAGCCAGGTGTTAAAGAATATGAAATTGAAGCAGAGATTATACACGAATTTATACGCCAGGGAGCAACAGGACATGCCTACACACCTATTATCGCTTCGGGCCATAATGCAAACATCCTGCACTACAATGATAACAATCAGGAATGTAAGGATGGCCAGGTAATACTTTTTGATTTTGGGGCCGAATATGCCAATTACAATGCCGATATGAGCAGAGCTATTCCCGTTAACGGCAGGTTTACAAAAAGACAAAAGGATGTATACAATGCCGTATTACACGTAATGAAAGAGTCGATCAAATTAATTGGTGAAGGAACCATATGGAATACCTACCATGAACAGGTAGGCGAAATTATGACTGAACAGCTGGTTAATCTTGGACTTATTTCTTTATCAGATGTGAAGAATCAAACGGCAGCCTGGCCGGCTTATAAAAAATACTTTATGCATGGCAATTCGCACCATTTAGGCATCGATGTACACGATTTTGCAGGTAGGTATACGCCATTTGCGGCAGGTAATATCCTTACAGTTGAACCGGGTATTTACATTCCGGAGGAAGAACTGGGCATCCGCTTAGAAAATAATATCCTCATTACTCCTAACGGAAATGTAGATTTAATGGCAGATATCCCGTTAGCTGCTGAAGAAATTGAAGACATTATGAACAGTTAGTCAGTTTGCAGTGATCAGTCCGCAATTGCACTAACAAATTTAAACAATTAACGGATTAACCCTTGCCAAACTCATCAGCAAAGCGATAAATATTAAAACCATCCTCGTTTAAGGCTGCCTGGATTTTTTCAAGCAGCCTTTTTTTATCAATATGCTGCATCTTTTGATGCTGAATAATTCTCCAGGCTTTCTCGGCAAATAGTAAAGCCCTTCGGCTGTAATCAGTGATAAGAGGTTTGTTTATCCAGGCACATAATTCATTAATACCTGTATTTTTATCCGCCACTGTTTTTAATACAGGAATGGTTTTCGTTCCCTGATGAACAATTTTCTTCAGATTATTTGCAAAAACATCGGCACCTTCCCTATCAGCCTTATTTATCACAAAACAATCGGCAATTTCCATCAAACCAGATTTTATGTTCTGAACTTCATCCCCCGATTCCGGTACCAGCACAACAACAGTTTTGTCTGCCAGTCCTGCAATTTCCACTTCCGATTGCCCAACACCAACCGTTTCAACAATGATCAGATCAAAATTCGATGCTTTTAAAACATCAACCATTTCGATGGTTTTCGCAGAAATTCCGCCCAGCGCACCTCTGGTGGCCAACGATCTGATGTATACATTTGGATTGTTAAACTGACTGGACATACGGATACGATCGCCCAGCAAGGAGCCAAAATTGAACGGCGAAGTGGGATCGATCGCTAAAATGGCAATACGTTTTCCATGAGCTGCAAAAGAATCAGTCACGGCATTTACAAGCGTACTTTTACCAGCTCCAGGGGGGCCGGTAATGCCAAGAACAGTTGTATTGGCTTTGCTATCTAAACTTTTTAAAATCGAATCGGCCGGACTGATATTGTTTTCTACCAATGTTAACGCCCTTGCTAAAGCCCTATAATTTCCTGCTTTTACTTCGCTTAAAATGGATAGATGCGTATTCATCAATAAAACTATCTTTGTACAAATAAACAAAAATTATCAGCTACAAAGTGTCCCCATAATGAAAGTTACCGGTTTTTCCTTTTTAAGAAATGTAATTGTAAACGATTATCCTGCAAAAGAAGCCATACTTTCGGTATTGCCCTTATGTGATGATTTTATAGTTGCATTGGGTAATTCTTCTGACGAGACATCTGAAATGGTTAAAAATATCGATCTGAAGGTAAGGACAATTGATACGGTTTGGGATGACAGCATCCGCGAAGGTGGGCGCGTTTTTGCCGACGAAACCAATAAGGCTTTAGCAGAAATAAGTGAAGATACCGATTGGATGATCTATATTCAGGGCGATGAAGCCATACATGAAGACTATCTTCCGCTGATTAAGAAAGAAATGGAGCAGGAGCTTAACAATAGCAATGTTGAAGCCCTTCTTTTAAAATATAAACACTTTTATGCCTCTTATGATTACCTGGCAGAATCCAGGCGCTGGTACAGAAGAGAAGTCCGGATTATCAAAAACCTGCCAGGAGTTCGCTCTTATCGTGATGCCCAGGGTTTCAGAATTAACGACAGGAAGTTAAAGGTTAAACTAATTGATGCCTACGTTTATCACTATGGTTGGGTAAAACCACCAAAAGGCCTGCAGGGTAAAGTGCGGAATTTTAACCAGTTTTATCAGACACCGGAGTGGATAGAGGAGAATTATCCTATACAGGATACCTACGATATGCACAATGCCGACCGTTTGGTTCATTTTAAGGGGAGCCATCCAAAGGTGATGCAAGAAAGAATTGCCGCAGCAAACTGGAAATTTGATAAAGATTTAACGAAAGAAACACCCAAAATGAATTTCCGCAGAAGGTTACTTCAGAAAATTGAAGACCTAACCGGATTACGTTTATTCGAATACCGTAACTATAAAATTGTAAAGTAGGCTCAACTTAAATCTGTCTATATTTGCACAAATAAATATTATTTAATGAAAAAGCCTAAAGTCTTAGTCACCTTTGATTCAATGAAAGATGCCAATTGCGGCTATTTTTCGTTTGGAAAAGGATTGGGCGATGCATTGATCCAGGAAAACAGAGGGAAATTTGATTTAAAATTTTATCTCTTTAAACATACCCAATATCTTTTTAACGGACTGGTTGATATCATCTATCTCTCCAGATTAGACCGGCTGTTCTTTAAGGAAAAAAATGATTTCGATGTGGTCCACCTCTCCGATCAAACCTGCAGATTACGGCCAAAAAGGGTAAATGCAAAAAAAATAATGACCATTCATGACATGAATAAGGTACATTTAAAGTTTAGCAGGCCACGCAGGATCAAGGTATATCTAAAAAAACTGGGTAAACTTATTTCACAGTGCGACAAAATCGTATGCATTTCACAATTTGTGGCGAATGATGTAGTTCAGTATTTTCCTGAGGCCAAAGAGAAAGTTAGCGTAATTTATAATGGTGCCGATAAGTTGATTTCGGATGAAAAACATCAACCAAGATTTACTCCACCAAAACCTTTCTTATTTACCATAGGATTATTATCGGTGCAGAAAGGGTTTCACCTGCTGCCAGCCTTGTTAAAAGAGAATGACTTTCATCTTGTTATTTCGGGCAGGGAAACTCCACATAAGCAAAGGATTTTAGAAGAAGCTGAAAAATACGGTTGTTTAGACAGGGTACACATCACCGGACCAATTTCAGATGAGGATAAGGCCTGGTACTATAAAAATTGTGATGCTTTTCTGTTCCCTTCCGTTGCTGAGGGTTTTGGGCTTCCTGTAATTGAGGCGATGCATTTCGGAAAGCCGGTTTTCCTGTCAAAATTTACTTCACTCCCGGAAGTTGGTGGAGATGTTGCTTATTATTTTGACAATTTTGATCCTCAACACATGCAGGAAGTGTTTAACAAGGGAATGATTGATTTCATTCAAAACAACCGTTATGACGAAGCAAGAGCCCAGGCCGAAAAGTTTTCGTGGGAAATGGCTGCCAGGCAGTATATGAATTTATATCAGGAATGCCTGCAAAACAGCAATTGATATCCAGCTTATTTACGGTTCATTCCTTCTAAACAGTATGCCTGTCAATTCCAAATACCAGGAATTGTAATTTTAATTCTGCAAGGGGTCTGCATCTTATTGATATGTATGAAAAACCGTACATTTGCCTGAACTTTATTATATTTTTTACGGCAGGGGTACTCTCCTGAATTCCGTTACATACATTAACATTAATGAAAACTTATTTTCGTTTATTATCATTTGCCAAACCGATTGAAAAGTTTGCAATACCTTATGTTATTGCAACCTTGCTTTCTATTCTATTCGGAACCTTTAATTTAGCTTTATTATCGCCGCTATTTGAAACACTTTTAAATACTAACAAGCCAACCTCTCAAACACAAAGCTTAACGGATAAAGCAGCCTCATCATTTAGCCTATTGGGTAAGTTAAGAGACTTTGTTAACTACTCAATTAAGGTTAACACCGTAGAAAACACACTAATGTATATTTGCATTATCATTATTATCTCTGTATTACTTAGCAATTTGTTCAGATATTTTTCTCAGCGTTACATGGAAGATTTAAGGGTGCATACGTTGCTGAACTTTAGAAAGCAGGTCTTTAACAATGTGATGAATCTTCATGTAGGCTATTTTAATAATGAGAGAAAGGGTGATATTATTTCTAAAGTAGCCTCTGATGTGCAGGTAGTTCAGTTTACAGTTACCAATACACTTCAGGTTGTTTTCAAAGAGCCCGTAACGCTAATTGTGTATGTTGTTCTTTTATTTAATATATCAGCCAAGCTGACCTTATTTTCTTTGCTGGTTATTCCAATTTCTGCATTTATTATCAGCAAAATAGTAAAAAGGTTGAAGCAACAGGCAAAAGAGTCACATGAATCTTTTGCGAAAATGATTGGCTTTCTAGATGAGGCCTTAAGTGGGATTAAAATCATTAAAGCTTTTAATGCAACAGAACGAATTAAAAGTAAATTTAACCAGGAAAATATATTCTATTCTAACTTAACGCGCAAAATGGTTAGACGCCAACAACTGGGTTCACCAGTTTCTGAATTCCTTGGTGTTTTAATGATTTCGGTTATCGTTTGGTATGGAGGATCATTAATTTTGCATAATGATAAAAATGCACTGACCGCGTCGGATTTCATCGCCTACATTGCTATTTTTTCACAGGTGATGCGCCCTGCAAAAGCATTAACAGATTCATTTAGTGGGATACACTCTGGAATTGCAGCAGGTGAACGTGTTTTAGAACTAATTGATACTAAACCATTATTGGTTAATGAGACAGATGCTAAAGTTCTCAATGGTTTTAACAGTGGAATAGCTGTTCAAAATATATCGTTTAATTATGGCGAAAAACAAATCCTAAACTCAATAACTTTTAATATAGAAAAAGGTAAAACGGTAGCCTTGGTAGGCCCATCTGGGGGTGGAAAAAGTACATTGATGGATTTACTACCTCGTTTCCATGATCCAAAATCTGGAAGCATCAAAATAGACGGGCATGATTACAGGGATCTTACAGTAGAAAGTATCCGTTCGCAAATGGGGATCGTTAACCAGGAATCTTTCTTATTTAACGACACTATTTTTAATAATATCGCCTTTGCCAAGCCAGATGCAACCGAAGCAGAAGTTATTGCAGCAGCCAAAATTGCCAATGCACACGATTTTATCCTCAATACTGAGAATGGTTATCAAACCAGTGTGGGCGACAGGGGCAATAAATTATCTGGTGGGCAAAAACAACGGGTTTGTATTGCCAGGGCGGTTTTGGCCAACCCACCAATTATGCTTTTAGATGAGGCTACCTCAGCCTTAGATACAGAATCTGAAAAACTGGTACAGGATGCTTTAAATAATTTAATGAAAAACCGTACGTCAATTGTTATAGCACACCGCTTAAGCACGATACAACACGCTGATAAAATTGTGGTGATTGATAAAGGCGAAGTTGTAGAAAGTGGAAGCCATAACGAATTGATGAATAAAAATGGTTTATACAGGCGTTTAATAGACATGCAGGCCTTTAACGACTAATATCGGATGAAAAAAGTATTATTCTTTATGCCCGATAACCCGTTAAAAAAAAATGCGGGGAATAGGACCAGGGCTTTAAGTATGTTGGATTACTTCAAATCGAGAAACTTCGAGATTGATTTCGTAAGCGAATACTACACCGGCCATTGGAACGAGGAAGATATCAAAGCATTTGAACAATCGGGTCTGGCTAATAATACTTATGTAATTAAAAAAAAGCCTTCAAAAAAAAACATCCTGTTTTACCTTTTATTTTATAAGCTACCTAATTTTTTCTATCAGAACAAAGCCTGGTTTTTCCCGCTTAATTTTCCTGAACTGGTTACCTTAAGGTTTAAGCGGGCTTTCAAAAAAATCCTGAAAAGCAAGGATTACGATTATATTTTCATTAATTATGCCAGCTGGGCCTCTTTGGTTGAGAATAATTCACTTGCAAATAAATCAGTAAAAATAATCGATACACACGATTTTATAACTGCCCAGCTTCAAAGAAAAGTAGATATCGGCAGCGCTTTCAAAGAAGAGATCCGAAGGATTTCATTATTTGATATTGCATTGGCTATTTCTGTCGAAGAACAGTACATTTTTAGCCAGTTCTGTAAAAACAGAATTGTACTGGCCCCTATGATGCTAAATAGACCAGAAAACCATCATTCCACGGAAGAAAAACCGTTTGATCTCATCTATGTAGCATCCGATAATATACATAATCAAAAATCGGCCAATTGGTTTTTTAACAAAGTGTACCCACTATTACCTGGCAATATACAGATATGCATTATCGGACAGATCAATGAACATCTCTCGATAAAGGCTCCCAATATTATTGCTGTAAACTTTGCTGAAGACTTATCAGCCTATTACCAAAATGCTAAAGTTGCACTTTGCCCTATGCTAACCGGAACGGGAACTAAAATAAAGGTAGTGGAAGCGCTATCTTACGGCCTGCCAGTGGTATGTAATACGAGGGGCATTGATGGCCTGAGGGATAAAACCAACAATGGCTGTTTGGTAAGCGACGATGCTGTTGAGTTTAAGAATAACATTATGCAACTGCTAACAGATGCGTCTGTATATCAAAAACAGGCCGAAAATGCATTGGCTACATTTAACATCAGTTACGAGAAGGAAATTTGTTATAAAAATCTTGATAAACTATTTCAGAAATGACCGTATTTTTTACTGTAGTCACTACAAATTATCTACCTTTCGCCGTATCATTATTAGATTCAGCTAAACATTTTCATCCGGAATTTGAGTTTTACATCTGCCTTGCAGATTACCTAACCAATGAAGAAATTGCATCAAATGATCTGATGCAAAAATATCCAATTATCCAGCTCCATGAACTAGGTGTTGAGGAATTTGACTTCATTACTCAAAATTACAATCCAATGCAGTTAGCGAACTGCTCAAAAGTATTATTTGCAAAATATTTCCTTGATCAGAAACAAATCGATCAGGTTATTTTTTGCGATTCGGATACTTACTTTTTCGGGAAACTGCCATCCAGCACAACTAATGAAGGAGAGATTGTTCTCAGTCCACATTTTACACATCCACCAAATGTTGATATGAAGCGGCAAGAGCTGGAAGTATTAAATGCTGGACTATATAATGGTGGTTTTTTTAAACTGAAAAAATCCCCTGAAACCGACAATTACATTACCTGGTTAAGAGACCGATCGGTTAAGGAGTGTATATATGATTTTAAAAGAGGGTTTTATGGTGAACAATTATGGTTAAACCTCGTTCCCTTATATTTTAAAAATGTATTTGTAGAAAGCAATATGGGAATAAACGTTGCCTATTGGAATCTGCACGAGCGAAATATCTCATGGCGTGATGGAACATTTTTCGTTAATGATAATATACCACTTTGTTTCTTTCATTATAGCGGATGGGATTATAACAATCCATCAGAAATTTCTAAATGGGCCCTGTTTACATCTAAAATGCGCCCAGACATTAAACCATTACTACTAAAATATCATGTGGCGCTTCAAGCCAATGAATACGAACACTATATTAACAGGATCAACTATTATACAAGTAAAAACAACTTAAATAAAAAATCTTTTTTTAGCACCTTAAAAAATAAGTATTTTAAACGCTAAGTGATTTAATTACACAGTCTTTGGATCATATTTTTAATTCATTTCATCTAAAATATTCTCTAAAACTGCAACTTGCTTTTTTACTTCGTAGCCAAGCGCCTGTTTTTTAATTTCTTCTTTATCGAAGGCTGAAAAATCACTTTCAATCTCCTTCATTGCATTAGCTAAATCCTCAATTCTCCAAGAATTAACAACTCTACCAGTATGCGGCTGTACAAATTCACTAATCCCTCCCGAGTTAAATCCTACAATAGGTTTACCTAACGTAGCTGCCTCTAGCATTACCAATGGGAAAGAATCTTCTCTTGATAGCAGTAAGAAGGCATCGGCTGAGTTAAGATAATTATAATATTCCTGCCTTTGAACACCTAAGAACTTAACTCTATCGGGGAAATTAGTTTGTAAAGCTTTCTCTGTATAGTAATATAAGCCAGTATGTTCATCCCCTCCAATCCAAATAAACTTAAAATTTTGAGGGACTACTTTAAGCAAAGCAACTAAAAAATCAATCCCTTTTATTAGAGATGTTTTCCCTGAAATCGCCCACACAAAATCATTGTTACGAAAACCAGTAGCTGCTTTTACCTCTGGAGCTAATTTTGTATAAGTTATTTTATCAGTATCAACAAAACCATATAATAGTTTCACGTCCGTTCTCCCCATATCCCTTATCTTATTACATACAGCTTCAGAACAGCCAATAAGAATTGATGAATAGTTGATCATTCTTTTTAAATCATTATAGGTAATGAAATTATACGCAATTGTTAGTTCGTGTACATGGGTTATAATTTTAACCCCTAATTTTTGTGCGATTTCATAAACCTCAGGAATTATAATGGTATTAACATACCAAAAATCAACATGATTCTTTTTATGAATTTGTTTTAACTGATATTCTAGTGGATTAACCTTAAGAGCTTTTAAAATTACTCTAAATGCCTTGTGAAATAAATTTTTACTCTTTTTGTATGGTAAAAAATATTTAATGTCTGTGGGTAAAACATCAATAAACTCTCCTCTTTCTTTACAGAATATTAAAGGGGTAAACTTATTTTTATTCAGATGATTTAAGGAATACCACAAAAGCATTTCTGAACCTCCTCTACCTAAATTTTGTGTTATAAATAATATTCTTTTCATCAAAAAATAATCAATTGAATAAAAATAAATCAACTAATTTGTATAGTTCTACTCAGGACGCAAAATAAAGAATAAATAATTTAAAAATTTTATTTCGCCCTATTTAGATTATTTTATTTCGCTTTCGTGGTATCTTCGCAACTTAATAAATTCATCTTTCGGAGTAAAAAATGGTAATTTTATTCAAAAACGACTAATACTTATTAATGAAAATTATAAAATTATTGGGTGGTTTAGGTAATCAAATGTTTCAATATGCTTTCTACAGATCGTTACAAAATAACGGTCTAAAAGTTTATGCAGATTTATCTGATTTTGAAGGATATCCGCTACATAATGGCTACGAACTGGAAAGGATTTTTAATCTAAGTATGAAAACTCCTAGCAAATTTATTTTGAATCTGTTCAGGCCCAATCAATCAAAATGGATCTTTAGAAAACTGAAAAGAATTTTAAATTTAAAACACACATACAGGGCAGAGGAAAATGAATTTACTTTTGATGCATCTTTTTTAAACAATGCCAATAATTATTATTCTGGGTATTGGCAAAATGAAGGTTATTTCCTGAATATAGCAGACAAAATAAGGGACGATTTCAAATTTCCAGAAATTAAGGGAGTAGAAAATCAAACCGTAATACAACAGATCATAAATAATGAAAGTGTAGCAATCCATGTAAGAAGAGGAGATTATTTAAAGGACCCACTACTTGGTAACATTTGCAATTTAGATTATTATGAGCGGGCAATATTGAGCATAAACTCAAAAATTAAAAATGTCCAATTCTTTGTCTTTTCTGATGATATAACTTGGTGCAAACAAAATCTAAAATTAAAAAATGCCACCTATATCGATTGGAATGAAAAAAACAATAGCTATATCGACATGCAATTAATGAGCAACTGCAAACACAATATTATTGCAAATAGCAGCTTTAGCTGGTGGGGGGCATGGCTAAATAGTAATACCAGCAAGATGGTTATTGCACCAAAAAAATGGACAAACAACCGCTCTGTTGATGATACCGATATTTGCCCGAAAACCTGGATTAAGCTATGAAAAACCCTAAGATAACAGCTTTTATGGCTGCATATAATGTTTCAGACTACATAGCAGAATCGATATCAAGTATTTTAGACCAAACATTTAAAGATTTCGAATTTATTATTATCGACGATGGATCAACAGATGAT
This sequence comes from Sphingobacteriaceae bacterium, assembly GCA_017745075.1. Taxonomy (GTDB): domain Bacteria; phylum Bacteroidota; class Bacteroidia; order Sphingobacteriales; family Sphingobacteriaceae; genus Pedobacter. The sequence continues at coordinate 366,823 of JAGIAD010000029.1, forward strand.
ACGGCTTTAGTTGTTAAAAAATTTAACGATAGCCGGATCCACTTTATTCAAAATGACGGCAATAAAGGAATACCTTTTACAAGAAACAGGTTACTGGATTTAGCCCAAGGTGAATACATTGCCGTTTTAGATAGTGATGACATTGCTTATCCCGACAGGTTTCAGTTACAGTTGAATTTTTTTTCTTCACATCCCGAAGCTGCATTATGCGGAGGGCATGGCAAAATCATTAACAAAAATGGAATCGAGATTGATAAAAAAATAATTGTACCAACCGATGATTTGGTAAATATGTGCATGTTATTTGGCAATCCTTTCATAAATTCCAGTACGATGTTTAAAACTGAAATCTTTAGAGAATTTAATGGCTATAGAAATTTTTCATTAGCTGAAGATTTTGACCTTTTTGTAAGGATTTCTGAAAAATATAAAGTTGCAAATATTGACGCCTTTTTGGTTAAGTATAGAATACACGGCGAAAATATAACCATAAGAAGATCGAAAGATCAAGAAAAGCATGAATTGGACATTCTTGAAAACATGCAGAAAAACTTAGGTATTTCGTTTAACACAAACACCTTAAACCTACATAAAGAGTTATTTACGAATAATTTAAGTGATACGCACTTCCCTGGATATTTTGAACTATTGGTAGCGATGAAAACTGCAAATATGAAATCTAAAAGATTCGATGTAGCTAAAATGAACCAATTTTTATTTAATAAATGGTATGAAATACTATTATCAAAAAGATCAAACATTAAGGCGTTAAGCTGGTATTTCAAAAAAGAACTATACTGTTGGGAGTATTCTACTTTCAAACAGTTCCGAAAAATGTTTAAAAGTAGTTTTAGAGGATTGATCAATTAATTCCCTACCATCCACTTCATTTTTGTTTTGCCGATAGCTTTAGTCAAGAAAAAACTTATGCTATAAACAACTAAAAATCTAAACAACAGTATTCCGATATTTTGCCACACGCTAAACTCAAGAAAGTTCAACTTTAAGGGTTGGAAAATTAAGGGGAGTCCTCTGCCAATGATAACCACATGGATCAGGTAGATACCGAATGTGGTTTCCCGAGGTCGTAAATTTCGCTGGAGCCAGTTTAAACTACCTACTTTTAACAATAATGCAAACATGATTAAAGAGTATATAATATTACTTAAGCGTAAGGTATTGTATGCATCTTCTATACCAATGCTATTAAGATATGTAGATTCTCCAACGGCAATACAAAAGGTAACAACTGCTAAGAGTATTATTTTAAACCACGAAGTAGCCTTAATTATCGCCATTACCTTATCATAGTACTCATTAAAATAAACACCCAGCCATAAATAAAATACAAATCCAAAAATTGCGGTAGTATGGGTTGTGGCAATCCACCCTTCATAGATATTTAAGCTATAAAATAACGAAAACAAAGCTAAAACTACACCAAACCAAACATTATATAAGTATTTTTTAAAGAGTAATAAAACCGCAATACAGATTAGAAAATTAAGAATGAACCAATACGGACTAATGAGTACAAGCTGTGTAAAGGTTTCATAAAGATATAGGAAAAAATTACTCCCTACCAGGCCCATAGCGCTTCCTCTGCTGTGAGCAATGAAACGATCCAAAATCCCTAACATAATTAAAATAAATATCCAAAATAACCATGGCCCGATGGTTTTTTTAAATCTGTTTTTCAAATATTGAAAAGGTGTATATTCATCAAACTTATGGTTAATTAAAAAACCACCAATTAGAAAAAAAGCTATTGTACTAAATTTAAAAGATTGTATAACACAGCTTTCAATAATGTTTTCGAACTGCCTGCTATACTGGTTTGGAGGAACAACCCCACAATGCTCAATAACAATCCCAATCATAGATATGCATCTAATTGAATCGACAAAAGAAAAATTCTTCGTTTTAGGTTTTGTTACTTTTATTGGTTCGGCGTTCATTGAATTCTTTTAAATAGTTTGCGAATATCCACAAAAAATGATCTTATATAAAAAATCAATTGTGTTTTAACATCTGTGTATAAAGAATATTACGCGTATATTAAATCATTATCAAACCGACTAGATCGCGAAAACCTATTATAATCTTAAAGAAACTAATTAGGAGCTACTAAAAGATTCCGTTAAATAATTATCTTATCTTAGTTACTCTAATAATTAAACTTTTGTGATTAAAAAAATAAGAAAAATATTTTCGCGGGAAAATTCCAATATTATAAAATTCAAAACAGAATTTAAGCAACTGCTTGATCTGGAAAAGCGTTCAACAAAACGTTTTTCTCTGGAGGAAGAAAATCTTTATCCATGTTTATCAGATAGTACAGCACAGACTGGCTTCGATAGGCACTATGTTTATCACCCTGCCTGGGCAACAAGAATAATCATAAACAATGCACCTGCCAAGCATATAGATATCTCGTCTACGCTACATTTCTGTTCTACACTTTCGGCAATTTTACCAGTTGAATTTTACGATTACCGACCAGCAAAATTAGAATTACCAAATTTGAAATCGTTGCCTGGCGATCTTATGAATTTACCTTTTGAATCTAATTCAATCGAATCCCTATCATGCATGCATACTGTAGAACATGTAGGCTTAGGTAGATATGGAGATCCTATGGATTATGATGGCGATATAAAAGCGATAAATGAACTAAAAAGGGTACTTGCTCCTAAAGGAACATTGTTATTTGTAGTACCTCTTGGATTTAAAGATACAATCTGTTTTAATGCCCATCGAATTTATTCCAAGGATCAGGTTTTGAAATTATTTTCAGATCTAGTGCTTAAAGAATTTACCTTGATACCAGAAGACGAAGCAGATGGCGGACTAGTTATTAATCCATCAGACGAATTACTTAAAAAACAATTTTACGGTTGCGGGTGTTTTTGGTTTGTCAAGGAATAAAAATTAGCTATAAAAAAGGGCGCAAAAACTAATTTGAGCCCTTTTTTATTATATTTCAAAACGAACTATAAAGGCACATTAAACACAGGTCCTTCGTTCACAAAAGTACCATTTCCAATTGTTGGTACATTACCTGTTCCCAAATAATGATCGCTATCATTAGAATTATAAAACACATAAACCGGCCTTGTATTAGGTGTATTTTTAGGATAGGCATAAAAAGCTATCCCTTCATTTCTAAAGGTTCCGTTACCGATTGTAGGTGAGTTACCTAAACCGTAATAGTGATCTGCAGAATTAGAATTATAATATACATAAACAGGTACAGTTCCTTCAGCAGGCTGAGAAAATGCATAAAAAACAATCCCTTCATTAATAAAATAGCCATTACCGATAGTTGGTTGATTACCTAAGCCAAAGTAGTGATCTTTACCTGTTGAACTATAATAAGCATACACTGGCACATCTCCTAATTCTTTAATCTGCCTAGCAGATATATATCTTTCAACGGCTTCTTTTACCTGCTGTTTTTTAATAGGATCTGTGATAAAATCATAAAGAAAAACAGCTCTTCCAACATCAATTAAAGTAGCATTTCCTGCATTAACGCTCTGCTGCCAACTTGCAAGATTTATTCCTTCAGTTGTCATACCATCTTTATCTATTGATATGTTTTGGCCTGAATTTGTTCCACCATAATATTTCCCAAAATAATCTTTTTCACGAGTTTCATTTATTATTTTCGTTATCTCCAAATTACTCTTATCAGGAGTAAGCTTAATACCTATTCCAAATGCACTAAGTGCTAGTCCTGTTTTAGCCTTTGTTTTTCTTTCTTCGTTAGTTTCACCTAACACAACACCATGATAGTTGAATCTTATTGTTCCGCCTATACTAATGTCTAGCATTATATGAGTACCATATCTTTGAACCAAATAATCAGCGCTTTGTGTTGCTACATTATTTAAAAATTCAGGTGTTAAATATTGTGTCAATAACTCTATACTAACATCGCCTGTAAATCTTATTCTCCTCACCCGATGTTGGGCCTCGACACTTGCATACGAATACCTACTTGACAATGATTTAATATCTTGGCTAGTACTACTAATCTTTAAACTTGCAGAGAAGTTAAGATCTGGACTTACTCCTCCATTTGTATCTTTTTTAGTTCCTGCAATTTTAGCGTTACCTTCAGCATCAAATGATCTGGTATTGCTTACGTCTTTGAGATAATCATAAGCAGAATATCCACTGTTTATAATTGTCGTACCAACTGTTGATTTATCCACGTCGATTTTAGCTGTGATTCTATCACGAAAGTCATTCTCAAATCTTTGCATGTCTAAAATTGAAACATCAGATTTGCTGTCACTGCTTAGCAAATCACCAGTAACATCTAAGCCATAACCAAGAATATCCCATTTCTCATCTCCGGCAGATGCTAAATTTTTATGGTTAGCTCCTAGTTTTTGTTCCTCTGTAATTTCATCTTTCTTGCAACTACTAAATGCCGCAGTAACCAGGCACAGCAGGCAAATAATTTTTAGTTTGTAATTGTTTTTCATCAGTAATTATCTGTTATTTTTTTCACAAAACTACCGACAAGGAAAATTGATTATGATAAGGCAGGGTTATCAATATTAATAATTAATAAGAAAGCATAATAGAATTAAACAGCTAAATTGACAAAATATAGAATACAATGTTAAAATTAAAAAACCTAATGTTTTAACTCCAACCTATTTTCAATCATTCCAGTAGAATCTTTATCATTAAACACTAGTGGCATTTTATTTAAATTTAGCTTTAAAATACTGGCGCTTTTTTTTGGCTGCAATTGAATTTTACCGCCAATTATAGCAAGTGCAGATTTTAAACAGGGTTCTTCAGTATCGCCTAATGTTGGATTGATTGGCATTGCAATATTCAAATCAGGTTCCATACCATTAAAGTAATCAGACCATCCCTGAGCATTTTTAATTAAGAAACTACTCAGGTAAATACTATACTGATCAATATTAATCCCGAAGAAACCTACCGGTTTCCCGTATGTCCTTTCACCTACTAACTTCATATTGAAATAAGGTTTTAAGCAACTGATTAATAATTCACTGGCTGAGGCAGTTTCGCCAGATACTATCACATAGATGTCTTTAATAGTTTCCAAACCTCCTTTTTTACTGAATTTATAAGTATTGCCATTTTCGCTATAATCAACATCGGCAAGTGTAGCTAAACGTCCATTGTAAGTAACAGTCTTCCCTGCTTCGTCTAAATAAGGTTGATGACGCAAAATTGTTGCTTTACCATTTTGGAGTGTAAGATTAAATTGTTCTGTGTACATTATTTTTCCACTTAATGTACCTGGTGCAATTAAATTAGCAACATATTCTGCAGTTTCTACATAGCCTCCACCATTAGTGCGCAGGTCTAAAACGAGATAGGTAGGCTTGTCAGTCAGCACTTCATTAAACACCTGATCAAGCTTTGATTTAGCGCTACTTAAAGCGGGGAAAGCCCCCAAAGCTATATAGGCAATAACCTTTTCGTCAGAATGGATAATACGGTTAGCCAAAACAGCTGCACCGTTTATAATTCCAGCACGGGTACCGCCTCCATTTCTTCCCACTTGTAGATATGAATATTTAGGTACACCATTGTAATTCGAAATTTCAAATGGTTTACCTGTCGCCTTGTTAATTTTAAGTTGGGAAATATCAAAAATTTCATTTCTGAATGCACTTATTTCAGACAGGCCATTTCCATACTTTTCCCTTGGTTTAAAAGTGCTGTAGTTTGGTAAAACATCATTCCATAAATATACCTGTCTGGCATATAAAAAAATAGAATCGAGGGTAAACTCAGTTCTTGTACCTGTGGTGGGCGAAACAATTTCATCTTCATGTATATCAGTTGATCGTTCTTTTTTGCAAGATGAATAAACTGACGCTATTGATAAATAGATCACCAATTTTATTAATATCTTAAATAGAATATGTTTATTGTTATAAGTTTTCAATTTTATAAGCTCAAGATTTAACTAAATAAAAACCATTTAAGGGAATCGTTATTTTTTTCCTATAAATTATACCCACAACAAATAAACATATTTAATTTGTTAATTTTGACAATCCTGTATTATCACAATGTACTTATCAAAATACAATAAATAAAACAAAGAAAATACATGGTTATTAACGCTTCTCAAGATTTAGATATAGGTAATACTTTAAGAAAGTATAGAAATAAATATAACTATACACAGCAATATGCCGCTGATGTGATCGGAATAAGCAGGGTTGCTTATCGAAAATGGGAAAATAACGAGGTAGATTTTTCACTCTCACAGTTAGGCAAAATTGCTGAACTCTATGAAATTCCCATTCAGGATATTATTATTCAATCTGATTTTAGGCAGAGCAAGATAATTTCTCTTCCACAAAAAGGCCACAAATATTTTTGATACCCAATACAATGTTTATCTTTTGGTAAGCAAGCTATAACCTAATGGCTTCTATTGATCCCTCTTGGGCACTTACCTTACAGATACATTTCAAGTCAAAATTAGGATAGGCTTCTAAAAATTTTTTATACTTGTTAGGTTTAAACTGAGCATCGTTATATTTAACTTCGTAAGCGAGGCCTGTTTTTAATTGTTCTTCTACTACAAAATCTACTTCGTTGCCATCGGCAGTACGCCAAAAATGCAGGCTATCAGCATCGTATAACTGTCTTAATCTACAGTATGTGTAATTTTCTAATAATTCGTCCTTATCTGCTCTATCGTTTAACCTCGAAAAATTATTTAACAATGCATTCCGCAAGCCATTATCATTAAAATAAATCTTTTGCATTTTGGTTAATTCTTTTCGCACATTGCCATAAAAAGGAGACAGCAGCTGTACAATAAAGGTTTTCTGCATGAGGTAAATATAATTTTCTACCGTAGAACTGGCCATCTGCAGGGTATTCCCCAACTCATGGTTATTTACGAGATTCCCAGTCTGGTCTGCCAATAGCCTTGCCAGCTGAAAAAACTTGAGTTCTTCTTTAATACCCGCTTCAAGCGCATCCTTTTTCATGTAACTGTTTACAAGCTCTTTAAGCATTTCCCGTTTTTCCTGTTCAGTATCAGCTAAAACAACAGCCGGATAACCGCCGTAAATCAGATATTCATCAAATAAAATACTTATGCGATTCAATTGAAGACCTTGATAGGATGGCCTCCTGATCATCTGTTCCCACTCAGCGATTAAACCATCTTCACCTTTAAAATGGAGAAATTCATCAAAAGCCAGAGGGAAAAATTCGAACACCTTTTTTCTACCCGCCAGACTATCCTTAAAACTTTTATCGATGTAAAAGGCACTGCTCCCTGTTGCAATAATTTTAAGCTTCGGGGAGTATTTATCGTATAACAGCTTTAAGAAATTACTGGGTTCTTCTGCATACTGAACTTCATCGATAATTATATACAATCGTTTATCGGCTGGTAAATCAGCAGGTAACAGCGTATAGTTAAAAATATTTTCTGCGTGATTATTTACAGCCCCTAAAATAGCAGGGTCTTCAAAAGTCAGAAAATACACTGCTTCATTTTTTCGGTTTAACTCCTCTGCTAATTGTTTTACCAGTGTGGTTTTCCCGATCTGCCGCGGTCCTATGATGATAGTATGTTGTGGTTTGCTTAAATGATTTTTTAACGATCCTAAAGCTTTCGATCTTTCCATATCTACAATTGAAAACACAAATATCGATATTTTCAAGATATAAACTTAAAATTATCCGATATTTTTAAGATATAAACTTAAAATTATCCGATATTTTTAAGATGACAAATTTATTACCATAAAAAAAGTGGCCGTTTCGGGCCACTTTAAATTTTATATTAATAAGACATTATAGCTTTCTAGCTACTTCGACTTGCTCGTAAGCTTCTACAATATCGCCTACTTCGATGTTATTAAAGTTCTGGATATTTAAACCGCACTCGTAACCTTTCGATACTTCTTTTACATCGTCTTTAAAGCGCTTTAACGAAGCTAATTCGCCGGTGTAAATTACCACACCATCACGCACTACGCGGATTTTGCTGTTACGGGTAATTTTACCATCCAATACCATACAACCTGCAATGGTACCCACTTTAGTAATTTTGAATGTTTCGCGGATCTCAACATTAGCCACAATTTTCTCTTCAAATTCAGGATCTAACATACCCTCCATTGCCGATTTAATCTCATTGATGGCATCGTAAATGATAGAATATAAGCGAATATCGATCTGCTCAGCTTCGGCGAGTTTACGTGCACCTGTTGATGGACGAACCTGGAAACCGATAATGATCGCATCAGAAGCTGAAGCTAATAATACATCGGATTCTGAAATCTGACCAACACCTTTACTGATCACATTGATCTGGATCTGCTCGGTAGATAGTTTCAGTAATGAATCTGACAAAGCTTCTATAGAACCATCCACATCACCTTTAACGATAATGTTAAGCTCTTTAAAGTTACCGATTGCCAAACGACGACCAATCTCATCCAAAGTAATGTGTTTCTGCGTACGTAAGCCCTGCTCACGTTGTAGCTGCATCCGTTTGTTTGCAATATCACGTGCTTCGGTTTCACTTTCTAAAGCATTAAATCGATCACCTGCAGTAGGTGCACCCTGCATACCCAAAACCTGTACCGGTTGCGATGGACCTGCTGAATCTACCTTCGCACCACGCTCATTGGTTAAGGCTTTTACACGTCCGCTGTAGCTACCCGCTAAAATTGGATCTCCAACTTTTAAGGTACCACCCTGAACAAGTACGGTAGTTACAATACCACGCCCTTTATCTAATGCCGATTCGATTACCGTACCAGTAGCACGTTTGTTCGGATTGGCTTTCAATTCTAATAACTCGGCTTCTAATAATACTTTATCTAAAAGTAAATCAACATTTAAGCCGCTTTTGCTCGAAATTTCCTGCGATTGGTACTTACCACCCCAGTCTTCAACCAAAATATTCATTACCGATAACTGCTCACGTACCTTATCTGCATTTGCACCCGGTTTATCTACTTTGGTGAAAGCAAACACCAAAGGTACACCCGCAGCCTGTGCGTGGTTAATCGCCTCTTTTGTTTGAGGCATCACCGCATCATCCGCAGCAATTACAATAATGGCAATATCAGCAGCCTTGGCACCACGTGCACGCATCGCGGTAAAAGCTTCGTGACCCGGAGTATCCAAGAAAGTTACTTTTTTACCGGAAGGAGTAGTTACCATATAGGCTCCAATGTGCTGGGTAATACCACCAGCCTCACCAGCCACCACATTTGCTTTACGGATATAATCCAGCAATGAGGTTTTACCATGATCTACGTGACCCATAATCGTAACAACCGGAGCTCTTTCGATTAAATCTTCTTCGTTATCTTCTTCCTCAATTACATTATCCTCCTCTTCATCTGGTTTAACGAATTGAATTTCGTAACCAAACTCATCAGCAACAATGGTTAAAGTTTCAGCATCTAAACGTTGGTTAATGGAAACAAACATACCGAGGCTCATACAGGTACCAATAATTTTGGTAACCGGTACATCCATCATGTTCGCCAGCTCATTAGCCGTAACAAATTCTGTTACTTTTAATATTTTCGATTGTGATTCAAGCTCATTTGCAGCTTCTTCTGCGTTGGATGCTACATCGTCACGTTTCTGACGGCGCAGTTTAGCCCGTTGCGCAAATTTACCTGATTTACCGGCACCGCTTAAGCGGGCAAGTGTTGCCTTAATCTGATCTTGAATTTCTTTTTCAGTAGGTTCTTCTTTAGGCCCGCTTGGTGTAGCATTTCTATTTTGGAAACCTGGTCTGTTATTGTTATTATTTCTATTTCCCTGGTAAGGAGTACCACCCTGTCCGGCTGGTCTGTTACCCTGGTATGGCGTACCGCCACCCGGCCTGTTGCCTTGATAAGGTTGACGAGGCTGTCCTGGCGCACCTCCCTGGCCCTGACCTGCAGGATTATTTTGCCCCTGCTGACCCTGGCCACCGTGTTGGCCCGGTGCTCCCGGAGTTTTTTTACGCTTACGCTTACGTTTAGCCGCTTCACTATCGCTAGATGAAGCAATCGGACCGTTTCTGCGGTCTGGTGAGGTCGGTAAATCAATTTTACCAATAATATTCGGACCAGATAATTTAACCGTACGTGCTTTAATTACTTCGGGCTCAGTATTTGCCGGTTTCGCATCAGCTGGTTTTTCTTCCGCTTTAGGCTGTTCAACCGGTTTTACAGGCTCAGTTGTTTTAACTGCTGGTGTTTCTGCAACCGGTGCTGGTGTAGAAGGAGTTTCTTCTTTTTTAGCTTCAACCGGTTTTTCTTGCACTTTAGGTTGTTCAACAGGCTTTACAGGTTCTGGTGATTTAACCACTGGTTGTTCTACAACAGGTGCCGATGCAGCAGGTGTTTCTTCTTTCTTAGCCGGGCGTGTTTTCGAGTTAAGATCATTTAAATCTATCTTTCCTACAATTTTAACACCTGGCAATCCGGTTTCTTCCGCTTTAGTTTCTTTTACTGGCGTTACTGCTGCCGCAGGTGCCGGCGTATCTACCTTAGGGCTTTCTACAACCTTTGGTTTCTCTACCGGAGGAACAAATGATTGAGCATTTTTAATTAAAATCTCCTCATTTTTCTCAAAATCGGTATTTTTTTTCGGCGCTTCTACTGGCTTTTCAGTCTCAGGCTCGTCACGACGTATTTTACCAATCACTATTTGTTTGGCTTCTTCTCTTACGATCTTATCTCCCTGATACTCTTTTAACAAGGCATTATACATGTCTCCCGTAAGTTTAAACATAGGACTTTTCTCGGCAGAGAATCCCTTTTTGTTTAAAAACTCAACGGCCGTACCCATGCCTATATTAAGTTCTTTAATAGCTTTAATTAAAATGATTGGTTTGTCGTCTGACATTTAGCTCCTATTATTGTTTTTTTATTTAATACAAAAGTAGTGTTTATTTGGCAATTACACCACTCATTCAAATTCTGACTTCAAAATTTGAATCACTTCTTTAATCGTTTCCTCTTCAAGGTCGGTGCGTTTTACCAAATCTTCTACTGAAAGGGCCAATACACTCTTTGCAGTATCGCAACCGATAGCCTTTAATTCATCAATGATCCAGCTATCAATCTCATCTGAGAATTCCTCCAGATCAACATCTTCATCGCTTTCTTCTCCTGCTTCACGATACACGTCAATTTCGTAACCGGTTAATTTACCAGCCAGTTTAATGTTGTGTCCGCCACGTCCGATGGCCAATGAAACCTGATCAGGTTTTAAGTAAACCGATGCATGTTTAGTTTCATCATCCAATTTAATGGAAGTGATTTTTGCCGGGCTTAAAGCACGGGTGATGTATAATGAAATATTATTGGTGAAGTTAATCACATCAATGTTTTCGTTTTTCAATTCACGAACAATACCGTGAATACGGGATCCTTTCATACCCACGCAAGCGCCAACCGGATCAATACGGTCGTCGTACGATTCAACGGCAACTTTAGCGCGTTCTCCCGGCTCACGAACAATTTTTTTAACGGTAATTAAACCATCAAAAATTTCCGGGACCTCCTGTTCGAACAGGCGCTGTAAAAACTCCGGTGCTGTTCTCGAAATGATAATTTTAGGGTTTGCGTTAATCATCTCTACTTTAGAGATTACTGCTCTTACAGAATCGCCTTTTTTGAAATAATCGGCTGGGATCTGCTCTGTTTTAGGCATTAAAAGTTCGTTACCTTCATCATCTAAAACCAAAGTCTCTTTTTTCCAAACCTGATAAACCTCACCAGTTATGATTTCACCTACCCTATCTTTATATTTTTTGAAGATTTCATCCTTCTCCAATTCCAACACTTTAGATACCAAAGTCTGACGGGCAGCTAAAATTGCCCTACGACCAAAGCTTTCTAAAGTAATCTGTTCTATATAATCGTCGCCAACTTCTAAAGTCGGGTCAAGTTTGTGTACATCAGCAAGCTCGATCTCTAAATCATCATCTTCAGAAAACCCATCTTCCATTACTCTTCTCGTTCTCCAAATCTCCAAATCCCCATTATCCGGATTTACAATCACATCACAGTTTTCGTCAGTTCCGTATTTTTTACGCAACATGCTACGGAAAACTTCTTCCAGCACACTGATCACTGTTGGGCGATCTATATTTTTGAAATCTTTAAACTCCTGAAAAGAGTCGATCAAATTAATTGTTGTAGTACTCATTTTTACTTAAATGAAATTAACACACTTGTTTCTAATATATCATTAAACGGCACATCTGTTTGAACTGCTACCGCCTTTTTCCCTTTTTCTTTAACAGACTCTTCAATCTGTAAATTATTTTCTGTAACCGCCAGCAGTTTTCCTTCTTTTTTCAAACCCTCTTTCAGCTTGATGCTTACCGTACGACCAATATTTTTATTGTACTGACGGATCAGTTTTAAAGGTTCGCCAACACCTGGCGAAGAAACTTCCAGATTATAAGCCTGTTCTATTGCATTTTCTTCTTCGAGATGAAAACCAACGTGCCTGCTTATATCTACACAATCCTGTATGTTAATGCCTTCATCACCATCAACATGTATAATTAATTTATTGTTTGGCAACATTTTAACCTCTACCAGAAACAACTCCGGACGGTCTGCTATTTTTTCCTCAACGAGGGCCGCAACTCTCTTTTCTACCTGCATATTTTAACCTGATTTCATAGAAAAAGGGGACACTGTCCCCTTCTCTTTTCTTCGATTACAATGCAAATGTAGTAATTTTTTAAGAAAAATCAAACACCCGCATTAATTATTATGCTGATTATTACCGTTTAAGTGTTTGTTTTTGGGGCTGTAAGTTATGTTTTGCACTACCTGTAATCAGGTTACCAATGGTAGCGAATTTGACACCGATATAACTTTGTACCAGGTAATCTTTGCCTTTAACAAAAGGCTGATCGGGATTAAATACAAGCGAATCTCCAAGTATTTTAATTTTTCCAGCCACTTCTAATTCGTCCTGAAGGCTGTCTGATTCGCCCGGTTTTATTGAAACTGAAATCAGGTTAAGTGTATCTCTGTTAGCACTATAGGCATTTTTAACTTGCAACAGGCTTGCCTCATCAATATCTTTAATTATTATTGAGGAGCTATCTCCCGAAAACTTAATGAGCGGTTTGTTGTTTCTATTCGAACAAGAAAGCGCAAACACGGCAACAGCAATTACAACTAAACAGTTAAAAAAGAATTTAAACATTTACAAAAATAAACAATTATGAGATTTATTATCGAAATCCTTTTAACAGGACTGGCATTCTTTATAGGTGCGAAACTAGTACCAGGCGTAAGCATTGATGGCTACGGCAATGCGATTATCGCCTCAATATTGATTGCACTTGCGAATGCAACCATTGGGTTCATTTTAAGGTTATTAACCTTTCCGATCAACTTCTTAACCTTAGGACTTGTATCATTTATCATTACAGTTTTAATGATTCTGCTGGTTGATAAAATGATGACTTCTTTTAATACCTCAGGCTTTATTGCCGCTGCATTTCTGGCAATCGTGGTAGCCCTGATCAAGGCAATTTTCAGTGCGGTTGGAGGAGAGAAAGAATAAGTTTGGGGGTTTGAGTCTGGAGTTTGGCCAAATGATTTCAGGCTTCAGGCTCATGATAAAGTTGGGAGTTTGGATTAGTGATTAGTGACTCCAGGCTCCCAACTCCAAGCTCAAAACTAACGAATCACTTCTCTCGAAATCACCATTTTCTGGATTTCTGAAGTACCTTCGTAAATCTGGGTAATTTTAGCATCACGCATCAAACGCTCAACATGGTATTCTTTTACAAAACCGTAACCGCCATGCACCTGTACGGCTTCGATAGTTACATCCATAGCAACTTTTGAAGCATAAAGTTTTGCCATAGAGCCAGCCTGCGTATAAGGCAAGCCCTGGTCTTTTAACCATGCTGCTTTATAAACCAATAATCTTGCGGCTTCGATTTGTGTAGCCATATCGGCCAGTTTAAAGGCAATGGCCTGGTGCTCTGAAATCGGTTTCCCGAACGACTTACGCTCTTTTGCATATTGTGTGGCCAGATCAAAAGCACCTTGTGCAATACCCAAAGCCTGGGCAGCGATACCAATGCGACCGCCTTCTAAAGTTTTCATCGCGAACTTAAAGCCAAAGCCATCTTCGCCTATTCTATTCTCTTTGGGTACTTTTACATCATTAAACATCAAAGAATGTGTATCAGACCCGCGGATACCCAATTTATTTTCTTTAGGACCAACAGTAAAGCCTTCCATCCCTTTTTCTACAATAAAAGCATTTATACCTTTATGCTTTAATTCGGGGTGGGTTTGGGCAATAACCAGATAGGTTGATGCTGTACTGCCATTGGTGATCCAGTTTTTGGTACCGTTAAGCAAATAATAATCTCCTTTATCTTCAGCAGTGGTGCGTTGTGAGGTAGCATCCGATCCCGCTTCGGGTTCTGAGAGGCAAAAGGCCCCAATTTTTTCACCAGCGGCCAATGGCTTAAGGTATTTTTCCTTTTGAGCCTCGCTCCCGTATTTTTCCAGGCCATAACAAACAAGGGAATTATTTACCGACACTACCACAGAGGCAGATGCATCGATTTTAGATAGCTCTTCCATTACCAATACGTACGATATGGTATCGAGACCGCTACCGTTATATTTCGGATCAACCATCATCCCCAGGAAACCAAGTTCTCCCATTTTTTTCACTTGCTCGGCCGGAAATTTCTGATGCTCGTCTCGTTCAATTACTCCAGGCTTTAATTCTTGCTGTGCAAAATCGCGGGCCGCCTGCTGGATCATTAATTGCTCTTCATTTAATTCAAAATGCATAACATTTAGTATAAAAGGTTAGTAAATCAAATGTAGCATTTCTGGTTGAAATTACTATGGCTGCATAGTAATTTATTTTAAGCGATAAATGTTTTTATTGGATTGTTTCATTGTTATGCACAATTATCCAGCTTTTGCCAGAATTTTAAAAAGATGAAAAATCCGGAAAAAGTATGGTTAGCATATCTTTGGCATTAATATAAGATTGTTATTTTTGTTAAATGGACTTAGGCCAGCAAATATTGTTTTTCTTTAGTGCGTTGGGTGCATTTAATGGTTTAATCATTGGAGCCTATCTGCTATTGTTCAAAAAACAGAAATCGGTGCCTGCCTATTTTTTAGGCCTTTTGCTTCTCTCAATTAGTTTAAAGATCAGTAAATCGCTGCTTTATTATTTTTATCCGTCTTTACCGGGTATTTATATCCAAATCGGTATTTTAGGAAGCTCATTGGCCGGTCCATCTCTATTTTACTTTATCCGATCGGCTCTGGCTCAATCGACAAAAATAACAGCCCTACAAAAGGCAAATTATCTGTTTTGGATTTCGGCAATCATTATCGCCGGTCTGGTTGCTCCCTATAGTAAATTGCCTGATATCTGGGAAAATTATATCGGGAGAATAATTTCCATGCAGTTTACAATATACATCTTATATTCTGCCTGGTTACTTAAAGACGTTTTTATCAAACTTTTCACCAAAGGAGAAACAAGCTCTACTCCAGAATTATTATTGGTTTCGGTACTTATTGGGAATATCATTGTTCCCACCGTATTTAAACTACCTGTCTTCTCTTTTTTTAACGGTTCATGCATCAGTGGAGCCTTATTTTTCTCTCTCGTTCTGTATTTTAATACGTTTTTATTTATTACCAGAAGAAAAACTGGCGATTTACTTTCAACAGGCCAGCAGGCTATCCGTTATGCAAACAAAAAAATCTCCACAGATCAGGCCATAGCTTTAACAGAAAAACTTGAAAAAATTATTCTCGAGGAGGAACTTTATAAAAACCCTGATCTCAAACTAAACGACCTTAGTAAAAAGATCAATATCTCAGGTCACCAGCTTTCGCAGCTGCTTAATGATAACCTGGGCAAAAGTTTTGCAGCCTATATTAATGGCTTCAGGATAAATGAAGCCTGTAAACTGATCATTAACGATAAAAGCATTAAGCTCGAAGCCATCGGTTACGAGGTGGGTTTTAATTCCAAATCTACATTCTACACCGCTTTTAAAAAGCATAAACAAACCACTCCTACTCTTTATAAGGAACAACTTTCTGTTGTTACACTGTAAACCTGTACGGTTTTATAATTCCGGACTCCCAAATCTGAGATTTAGAACCGCTTCCTAATACTACCCTTTTAGTTTTGGCATCTAACCCAAACACATAAAGGATGAAATATATCTTATTATATCTGCTGCTGCTAACAGCTCAATTGTTAAATGCACATACCATTACCGGAAAAATTATCGATAGTAAAAGTAACCAGGGCTTACCTTCAGTGAGTTTGATGTTAACCGATCAGGATCATCCAGCAGTTATAAAATATTCCAGCAGCGATACTTCGGGCTTTTTTCAGTTTAAGGATATACCGCAGGGCAGATACATTTTATCGGCTAGCTTAGTGGGCTATCAAAAGGCACAAAAAACATTTGTAATCGATAACACAAGTACAACGATATTATCATTAGGCAATGTTCTACTTGCTGAAGATATTAACCTGCTCAATGAGGTGACTATTGTAGGCGGTGTGCCTGCGTTTAGCTCAAAGCAGGGACAAATTACGATCGGTATAGCCAACAATACCTTATTTAAATCGGCGCCTAATCTACTCGAGGTATTCAGAAAGCTACCAGGCTTGCAGGTTAACCAGGACGGAACAATGCAATTGGCCAGCAGAGCAACCCCCACCTTATTTGTTGATGGCAGGCCAATAAACATGGGAAATGATGAAATTTTAACCTATTTAAGCAGTTTATCGCCCGATATGGTCGAATCAATCGAGATAATTAATCAACCATCGTCTAAATATGATGGAGAATATCAGGGCATTATCGATGTTAAACTGAAAAAAAATACGGCTCTGGGCTTAAGAGGTACCTACAATGCGCAACTTCAGCAAAACAACTATAGTTTATTCGATCACAATTTATCGCTGATTTTTAAAACACCCCGTTTTACTTACGATTTAAAGCTCGGCCAAACCTTAGGAAGTTCATTCTATAAATATTATGCACTGCAATACCTTCCGAATACCAATGGCCTAACTACCGATACACGAACGGTTACCAACAACAGAAATTTTAATGCGCAGGCAAGAGTCACTTACGAAATTAAAAACGGGCAAACCGTTGAAGCGTTTTTACGTAGCTTTCAGATCAGGCGGAATGCCATATCGGGCAGTCAACTGGTTACCCAAACAGCAGACTTAAAGCAAACCATTTCCCACATCAAAAGTGATAATGATGCCCACCCGAAACAATACAATTATGCGGGAGGCATTAATTACGATGCTAAATTTAAAAACAGTGAGCTTCATATTGTTACCTCATTGGCACAGATAGACAACAGGCAAACGGAAGATATACAAAGCCGGAACGCATTTAAAAACGAACTTCAAAACTATTGGATAACTAACTCGGCGAATAACATTATGATACGTTCTGCGCAGGCCGACTATACACAGAATATCGGGAAAGGCAAATTGGAGTTCGGGGGCAAGCTTACCAACAATAGTACCGAAAATAACTTGCGTTACGATACGCTGGGCAATACAGGCTTTACCTTAGATCCCAAACGCAGCAACCAATTTGGTTATCACGAATATATACGTGCCGCTTATCTCTCTTTCAATAGCCAATGGGACAAAATTAATTATAGCCTAAGTTTAAGAGCTGAAAACACCCGTACACTGGCCAACTCGATAACCACCGGCACAGTGACAGAAAGGAAATACCTGAAATGGTTACCCAGCTTTAATTTAACTTATAATGTTAACGACGGAGATCAGATCAGTCTGAGTTATAGCAGGCGATTAACGCGGCCTACTTTCGCGGCTCTAAATCCTTTTCGGTTTTATTACAGTCCGCGACATTACTGGATAGGAAACCCCTATCTGCAGCCTTCAACAACCAATCTTGTATCCTTATCCTATAACAAAAAAGTGATAAATATTTCACTGAATGCGGGCCGCGAAACAGATGTTATTGCCCGCTATCCGGAATATAACCCAACAACAAATGAGCTCATCTTCCTGGGCCGCAACATTCCTTACCGGAACTTCGCCAACCTAACAGTGAGTTTACCTGTTAAAATAAGCACATGGTGGCGGGTGAACCATAATATGGTCTTCTCTTATAACAAGGAGCTAACCCCGTATTTTGGCCAGACCTATAAAATTGCAGTTTATGATTACAAAATTAATGGTAGCCAGGTTTTTACCTTGAAAAACTGGTTATTAGATGTTAGTTACTTATACGAATCGAAAAGTGGCAATGGCCTTTATATTTTTGCACCAGTTTATGGCGTTGATTTCGGCCTGCAAAAAGCATGGTTTAAGAATAAGCTTAATACTAAAATTGTGCTTTATGATGCTTTCGACAATATTAAAAGAAGATTTATTTTTAGGGAGAAAAGCATCATCAATAACGATTTCTATCATTATTTTGCTTCAAACAAAATGGCCTTTAGCTTAACTTATAGTTTCGGAAATTCTACTTACAAGGCTAAGGAAAACAAGAGAAATGAGGATGAAAACAGGGCTAATTAACTGGATTCACCACATCTGTTTTTTTAAACAGGGTACAGCTTAGACTAAAACTGCCTAATACCAATATGAGTAAAACCTGCGATGAATGGATGATGGTTGAGTAGGCCAGTCCATCCTTAAATGAAATACCGTAGAGTACAAGCGATTGGGCCACCATCCAGTGGAAAACGCCTATACCACCCTGTACGGGTGCAGCCATGGCAAAGCCCGAAAATACAATTGCGGTAAATGCAGCATTAAAATGAAGGCCGGCTGTAGCCTGTATTGACGAGAAAGCAAAATACATGGAAAGCGAATAGAAAATCCAGATCCCTAGCGTATAGGTTAAGAATATACCTTTTTTCCTGAGCTTTCCGTAAGAACCAAAACCCTGACGCAGGCTTACAAAAATACGCAGGAATTTTTTACTGAATTTTTTCCGCAGGAAATAAACAGGTACTAACACCAATAATAATATAATAATGGTTAAGCCAACGAGCCACCAATAATTTAAACTGTCTAGTTTTTTAAGAAGATTCAGGTAAATGGTATCGTATAAAAAATCCGAAACAATATCGTACTGTAAGGTAAGCATGGCTAAACTGGTGAAGAAAAGCATCAGCACGTCAAAAAGTCTTTCGGTAATTACGGTACCTATGGAGGCAAACATCGGTACTTTTTCTGCTTTATGGATCACCGAACACCTGCCAAGCTCGCCAAAACGCGGCAGCGCAAGATTTGCAAGGTAGCCAATCATTACCGCATGATAGGCATTCCAGAAACTTACTTTGTAATGGATAGACTGATAAAGCATCTGCCAGCGCAATGCCCGTAATACGTGGGCAATCCAAACCGCAAAAGCTGAATTGACTACCCAAAAATAATCTGCGGTTCTAATTTCCTGCCAGATCTTTCCTAAATCCTGACCCCGAAACGCTAAATATAATACCCCTATCCCGATTAAAAACAGGATGATGTATTTTAACGCTGTTTTGAGGTCGAAGGTCACAATTTATTTTAGCAAGTGGTTGTTATCGTCAGGAAAAACTAGGATCGGATTATATTTTTTGGCTTCTTCTATAGGCAATGCACCGTACGACATGATGATCAAAATATCGCCAAGTTGTGCCAAACGCGCTGTAGCACCATTTAAACAGATGGTTCCGGTACCGCGTTCGCCTTTAATTACATAAGTTTCGAAACGTGCGCCGTTGTTATTATTTACGATCTGCACCTTCTCATTAGCAATAATGTTAGCTGCATCCATTAAATCTTCATCGATCGTAATACTGCCTACATAATTCAATTCGGCCTGTGTTACCCTAACACGGTGTATTTTCGATTTTAATATTGTGATAACCATTTGGCAAAGTTAGTAATAAAGCACTGGATGAAAAAAATGTAAAATGTAAGCGCGATGTAATATGGATAATAGAAAATTGGCGATGAGCTATATACATATCCATCTTACCCTTCCACTTTACCTCTTCCATCTTACATTATTTTATAATCATATTATCAATCAGCCTGGTCGAACCTACCTTGGCTGCAACTAAAGCAACCAGGTAGTCTTCATCTTTCGATTTTGCCGGTTCAAGTGTATTGCCGTTTGCGATGGTAAAATAATCGAGGGCAACTCCTTCAACATTATCGTAAAATTCCCTGGCTTTACGTTCAAGCTCGGCCAGGGTGTATTCTTCAAAATGGTCGACTACAAACTGCAGCGATTTGCTCAATACCAGCGAGTGCTGACGGTCTTCGGGGGTTAAATGAATATTGCGGCTGCTCATGGCCAGGCCATCGTCTTCCCTGATAATCGGGCAGGTAATAATGGTAATGGGCAGATTAAAATGCGCTACCATGTTTTTAATCATCAGTACCTGCTGAAAATCTTTCTGCCCAAACATGGCCACATCGGGCTCGACCGCATCAAAAAGTTTTTTTACAATCTGTGTTACCCCCTGATAGTGTCCTTTCCTGAAAGCGCCCTCAAGCAAAAATTCGGCACTTCCTAAATCAATATGCCATTTTTCGTCAGCACCCTGGGGGTACATTTCCTCCACACTGGGCATAAAAACACCGTTGCAACCGGCATCGCGAAGCATAGCCAGGTCGTGTTCAATCGGTCGAGGATATTTTTCCAGGTCCTTCGGATCAGTAAACTGCGTAGGATTAACAAAAATACTGCAGATAATGATATCGGCATGTTGCTGGGCCAGTTTTATCAGCGAGATATGGCCATTATGCAGCGCACCCATTGTGGGCACTAATGCTATTTTTTTAGCAGATGCTTTTAATGGCTGTAAAAAAGCCTTAAGTGCTGCTTTGGTTTTAAATATTTCCAATTTGGACAATCTAAATTAAAGCCGTAAAGGTGTAAATTAATCTAAACGAAACCAAACAAATGCTTGCTATATTGATAAATAGTATTATTATGCTTACCTTTGCAGCTCATTATCTTTTATTTAACTTAATATTTTCTTAGAATATGGAGATGGCAAAAACGAAGCTGCTGATTGTTACACACGAAATGTCGCCTT
The DNA here is from genome assembly GCA_017745075.1 of Sphingobacteriaceae bacterium. Classification (GTDB taxonomy): domain Bacteria; phylum Bacteroidota; class Bacteroidia; order Sphingobacteriales; family Sphingobacteriaceae; genus Pedobacter. Next base: position 387,957 of record JAGIAD010000029.1, read on the forward strand.
TCCTCGAGCTTACTAAAATTTCTGAAATTACGCGCCAGTTACCACAGGCTATGCAAGAAAAAGGATTCGAAATCCGTATCTTGATGCCAAAATTTGGTAATATCAACGAAAGAAGAAATCGTTTACACGAAGTAATACGCTTGTCTGGAATGAACATCATTATTGATGACAATGATAACCCTTTAATCATCAAAGTAGCCTCCATCCCAGCTGCACGCATGCAGGTTTATTTCTTAGACAATGAAGAATATTTCCAGCGCAAGCAGGTATTTAGAGATGCCAGCGGAAAATTTTTCGACGATAACGATGAGCGTACGATTTTCTTTTGCAAAGGCGCGTTAGAAACCGTTAAAAAATTAGGTTGGGCACCGGATATTGTTCACTGCCATGGCTGGATGAGTGCATTAGTTCCTGCCTACATCAAAACAACTTATAAAAACGATCCTACTTTTAAAAATTCTAAAGTAGTATACTCTATTTATGAGGATGGCTTTACAGAAAAATTGAACGCCAATTTCGCTGCTAAAGCAGTAATGTCGAACATGACGGAAGATGACACGAAAGCGTTCTTACCATCTGATTGCGACAGCATGCACATTGGTGCCGTAACACATTCTGACGCAGTGGTTTTAGCAGACGAAAACCTGAATAAAGATGTGTTAAAATTTGTTAAAGATTCCAATAAGCCAACATTAGCTTTTAACTTAACCGAGAATTTTGAAAACTTCTATACTTTTTACGAGGAGATTTCGAATGACGAATTGGTTTCAGTAGCTTAATCAGGTATTATTATTTAAAATATGAAATTTACAAAACAAGACTTATTAACCCTGTTGATAGGTCTTTTTCTTTTTGCATCGTGTAAAAACCCCGACGGTGTTGGTTTGGACGTTGATCCGAATTCGGCTATTACCGGAACATTGGTCGTATCTCCTGTTACCACACAATTGGTTGCAGAAACTGCTGCAAATACCTTAGGACAACCCCGTTATCCGTTAGGCTACATGGTTGATCCTGTTTTTGGCAAAACAGAAGCTGGTATAGCCATGACTGTTTATCCGGTGAGTACCAGTTATGATTTTGGAACCGCACCTCAACTTGATTCTGCCGTTTTGGTCTTAAAATTCGACGAATCAAGTGCTGTAACCAAATTTTATGGCGATACCATTAACTCTAAATACAGCATAGATGTATTCCAGTTGGCCAACAAGGTAACCACGTATAAAAGTTCTGACGTTCAAGCCATTAACAATACTTTGCTAGGGAATTTCACAGGCAAGTTAGCTCCAAATACCAAAACCAAGGTATATGATATTGTTACCGGCAAAGCTGATACTTTAAAAACAGTACCGGCACAGGTGAGGATTCCGCTTAACAAAACATTCATCCAGAACAACATTTTAAACCTGGGTACAGCCGGTACCTCATCGAATGCGAAATTTATCGATGCTTTTAAAGGTTTATACGCACAGGTAAATAAATCTTCGGCAACAGGTACGGGCGGTATTGCTTTTTTCAGCTTCTCGGGGACTGATTCGTACCTGCAGCTGGTGTGGAAGAAAACAAATTCATCTAACGGAGTTGATACTGCTACTGTAAACTTCCCTATTGGCGCATTAAACACTAGCAGTCAGATTAGTGGCGTGGCCGCAACTATTAAACACGATTACGCAGGCACCCCCGTACAGGACCAGATTCTTACACCTGGCGGATCATATAACGTAACTTATTTACAGGGGCTGGCTGGTGTTAAAACCAAAATCAGCTTTGACGGACTGACATCTTTTAAAGGCACCTATGGGAAAGTAATAGTTAATAAGGCCGAGCTGGTTATAGAACTTGCCGGTGGCGCACCTGCGTACCCATTTAATGCTGCACAGCGGCTTTCGTTATACCGCTGGGATATTGCACACCAACCGGCTAACATTCCTGATTATACGAATTTCGCCTTAAGCTCTTCAGGTATATCTGCAGCAGGAGAAGCACGTTATGGCGGATATTTCGATTCAGTTAAAAACCGTTATATTTTTATAATAACCAATTATGTTCAAGGCCTGATTGATGGCACCACAAAAGACGAAGGCACATTTTTAGCGCCGACTTCTTATAATCTTTTCCAAACCGTACCAACGGCAATTTCAGCAGAAAGATCGATCATTGGAACGGGTAATGCAGCAACAAATAAAATGAAACTGAATATCTATTATACCAAGGTTAATTAGTGTTGGTATCTTCGATTTCAAAAAACTCCTGTTCCTAAAAGAGCAGGAGTTTTTTGTTTATACAACGAGCCTATTTCGTTACACTACCATTGACAGAGCCATAGGAGAATCGCCTTTTCGATTGTAGTGAGCTGGCTTTTCGCCGGCAGCGCAATGGGGAAATCTATGACAGATAGTTTCACTGAGCACTGCTTGGTTCTCGACTGCATTGCACTCCGCTCAAAATGAAGATTTCTGAGAGGAGAAGTTAAACCTGCGCTCCGAAACAAAAAAAGCCGCCATAAGGCAGCTCTCTTAATTTCATTAATTTTTTATATTAAAAAGGGAGGTCTCCGTTTTCGTCAGAAGAATCAATGGTAAATTCATCTTCAATTTTAGCTTCGGAACTTTGATTTGCCGGTACAGTTGGGCTTTGCTCGAAATCACTTTTCCGGCCTAACATGGTAAAGTTTTCGGCCACAATTTCTGTTACATATTTTTTTACCTTTTCTTTATCTTCAAAGGATCTCGTTCTTAATTTGCCTTCTATATAAACCAGTTTGCCTTTCTGCAAGTATTTAGAAGCTACTTCCGCTAAGCCGCGCCATAACACAATATTATGCCACTCAGTTTGTTCTACTCTTTTTCCGTCTTTGTTGTATGTTTCAGATGTAGCTAATGGAAAACTGGCTACTGTTACGCCACCGTCTAAATGTCGTACTTCAGGGTCTTTGCCTAAATGGCCTACTAAAATAACTTTGTTAATCCCAGACATAAATATTTTTGGTTAGTTGTTTCGTTTTCTAGATGCACACTGAAAAAGATGGTCATTACTCCATTTTATCACTACAAAAATATTCCTGAATAAAATCATGGATTACCTTTGGTTGCGGCAGCTCATCTAATTTACTTAAAGAAACCCAATTAAGTTCCTTTTGCTTATTAAAGTTAAATATATAATTTTTTAATGCAAAAAATTGAACGTGGATTATTTGGTGGGTTAATACGTGTTTTTTTGTGCTGATTAGCTTAAAATCTGAAGTGTTTCCAAAGGTTTTTTTCACCAAAGCCGTAAATAAGCTGCTGTCTGTATCTTGAGGTTCGAGTGTTTCTATGCTTGGAAAATCGTATAAATGCTGCCAAACATCGCCAGCCTGCCGTTCCCTTACCAATACCCGTTCGCCATCAAAACAAATAAAATAATTAATATAACGGTGCTTCTGCGCTGCTTTTTTGAGTTTAACAGGCAATTCGTTTACCATTTTATGATTAAAAGCATAGCAGCTTTGGCTAAGGGGACAAACACTGCAGTTAGGCGATTTAGGTTTGCATTGTATTGCCCCAAATTCCATTATTGCCTGATTATACAGGGCAGGATCATCTCGGTAAAGCAGCTCGTTTGCCAAAGTAAAAAACTCCTTTTTCCCTGCCGGAGAATTGATTGGGGTATCAATACCATAATACCTGGCAAGCACCCGGAATACGTTTCCATCTACCACCGCCCTCGCTTCTCCAGATGAAAATGAAGAGATCGCAGCAGCCGTATACTCGCCAATTCCCTTTAATTTTATCAGCTCATCATGCAGGTTTGGGAAGATTCCGTGGTAATCTTTCACCACAGTTTGAGCAGTTGCGTGCATATTCCTCCCTCTCGAATAATAACCCAAACCTTGCCAAAGCTTTAAAACTTTAGCTTCGGTAGCCCTGGCAAAATCACTAACGGTAGGAAAATTCTCTAAAAATTTATTAAAATAAGGAAGCCCCTGCTCCACCCTTGTTTGCTGTAATATAACCTCTGATAACCAGATGGTATAAGCATCATTGGTATGCCTCCAGGGCAAATCTCTCTTGTTTATCTGGTACCAATTGATGAGTTCATATTGAAATGTCATTACTGCAAATTACGATCTATTTTTCTGATTTAAAAAAAACTTGCAATTGCCTGATAAGTTTAACGATAAAAAAATCATCTTTTATTTCCCTATCTCATTAAAAAGCAATACTTTTGCAACCCCAAATCAGTAGTAATATTAAAACATAATAATATAATAAATAATAAAATATGACTAAGGCAGATATTATTTCAGAAATATCAACAAAAACCGGAATTGAGAAGGTTGATGTACAGGAAACAGTTGAGGCATTTTTCAAGGTTATCAAAACCAGCATGATTGGCGGTGAAAATGTATATGTTAGGGGCTTCGGAAGCTTTGTTGTTAAAAAGAGGGCGCAAAAAACTGCGAGAAATATCTCAAAAAACACTGCAATAATTATCCCAGAACACTTTGTTCCTAGCTTTAAACCGGCAAAAGTATTTGTTGATAAGGTGAAAAGTAATTCAAAAAAAATTAAGGTAGAAGCCTAAGTCTTATATATGGATAGCAACATCAGATCAAAACAAACCATTGTTATTGGAGCGATTGTATTGCTTGTTGCATTCTTATTTACAAGAGACATAAAGGGTTTGGTTAAACCAACGGAAGAAAATGGAAAAATGCCTTCAAGCGACAGTATGGCTGGAACAGCCTCTCCATCAACAACCTCGGCACTAAACCTCGAAACTTCGTCTACTGCTGCAAAGAATGTGATCAACAAAAATTTGGCTACAGATATTACAGCTTTAGAAAACAGTTACAAAGGCGCAAAGGGTGCAGAAAAGATTGAACTGGCTAAACAACTGGCTCAGAAATGGGACGATGTTGAACAGATTACTCCATCTGCCCTGTATTTAGAAGTTGTAGCCGAAAACGAACCATCAGCAAAATCATGGTTGGCGGCCGGTAATCAATTTATAAAAGCTTTTGAAAGCACGCAAGACAGCATCGCGCAGCCTGCTTTATTGCAGAAAGCGAATGCATCTTACAAAAATGCATTAGAGAAAGACTCTACAAACATTGAAGCTAAAACAGGCTTAGGGGTAACAATAGTAAATGGCTTAGGCGCACCAATGCAAGGTATTGCAATGTTGCTGGAAGTTGTAGCTAAAGATCCTAAAAACGTAAAGGCGAACATGAATTTAGGATTATTCTCTATAAAATCAGGCCAGTTCGATAAAGCAATTCCTCGTTTTAACACAGTAATTGCCACTGCTCCAACCCCTGAGGCCTATTTTTATTTAGGCACAGCATTAGAAAATTTAGGCAGAAATAAAGAAGCAGTAAATGCTTACCTATCAAGCAAAAAATTAGCGGCTAATCCAACCTTATCATCTTTTATTGATAAGAAGGTAGCTGAACTAAAGAATAAAAATTAATTAACAGATTAATAAAAACATTTAAAACTTAAAACTATGCCAAGCGGTAAAAAAAGAAAGAGACATAAAATGGCTACCCACAAACGTAAAAAACGTTTAAGAAAAAACAGACATAAGAAAAAATAGTTTCTTATTTTGATAAAGCCGGTTAAACCTCATAGTAAACGCTATGAGGTTTAAACAATTTATATGATTTTTTTATTGTATAAGTTTTGTGCTATATCACTGTTTTTATTTACTATCCATTTGTTAATAGGCGAAAGCCTTAAATCTGTAGCTGTTGGTAAAAGAATTAATTATCAATTCGACTCCTGCCGGAGTTACCATAGCGTTGATTGAAGACAAACAACTTGTTGAGCTTCACAAAGAACAAATCAATACCAACTACGCTGTAGGCGATATTTATTTAGGCCGCATTAAGAAAATTATGCCCGGCCTGAATGCTGCTTTCGTGGATGTTGGTTATGAAAAAGATGCTTTTTTGCACTACTTTGATTTGGGCCCTCAGGTGCAATCTTTAATTAAGCTAACTAAGATCAAGCGTAATGGCTCGGTTACAGGCACATTATTAGATAATTTAAAGCTCGAAGCCGATATTAACAAGGCTGGCAAAATTTCTGATGTGCTCAGTAAAAACATGCTCCTACCTGTTCAAATTGCCAAAGAGCCAATTTCTACAAAAGGACCACGTTTAAGTTCCGACATTTCGATTGCCGGCAGGTATGTGGTACTGGTGCCATTCTCCAATACCATATCTGTATCAAAAAAAATAAAAAGTAATACAGAACGTAATCGTTTAAAAAAGATTATCGAAAGTATTAAACCTCAAAATTTTGGGGTCATTATCAGAACTGTTTCTGAAGGTAGAGGAGTTGCCGAAATGCAGAAAGATCTTTTGGATCTGATTGCTAAATGGGAAAACTTCGTTAAAAAAATACCTTCTACCGAACCTTCAAAAAGAGTTTGGGGAGAAATGGACAGATCATCAACGTTAATCCGTGATATTCTGAATCCTGATTTTACAAACGTTTATGTAAGTACACCAGAACTGTACGATGATATCCGTTCTTATGTTCACGATATTTCTCCTGAAATGGAAAAGATCGTTAAACTATACAAACAAAAAGAACCGATCTTCGATCACTTTGGGATAGAAAAGCAGATTAAAAATGCTTTCGGAAAAACAGTAAACTTACCTGGTGGCGCATACCTTGTTGTAGAGCACACCGAAGCACTGCACGTAATAGACGTGAACAGTGGGAACCGTACTGCCAGTAAAGAAAATCAAGAAGAGAATGCTTTACAGGTAAACAAAGAGGCGGCTAAAGAAATTGCCCGTCAACTGCGCTTGCGCGATATGGGCGGTATTGTGGTAATCGATTTTATCGATATGCACAAACCAACAAACCGTAAAATGCTATTCGATTATTTGCGTGAGCTGATGTTATTGGATAGGGCCAAACATACCATTTTGCCTCCGAGCAAATTTGGTTTGGTACAGATTACCCGGCAGCGTGTTCGTCCTGAAATGAACATTGTTACTGTAGAAAAATGTCCGACCTGCGATGGGACCGGAGAAATTAAAGCGAGTATCGTTTTAATGGATGATATTGAGAACAACCTTAATTATATTTTAAGAGAGCAGAATGAAAAAGGGGTTACACTTTGTGTACATCCTTATATTGAAGCTTATATTACAAAAGGTATTTTCAACCTTCAACGCCGTTGGTTCTTCAAGTATGGGCAATGGATAAAAGTTAAGGCACAATCATCGTATCACTTAACCGAGTTTCACTTCATCTCTTCAAAAGATGAAGAGATTAAATTATAACTCAAAACACATTTAACAGGAAGCCCGGATTTTAAAATCCGGGCTTTTTTGTTTGCGATAAAACCTTACCGGTTTTTGAAACCTGCGAGGTTTATCAAAGAGAAAGGTTAAATTCGTAATCTAAAATTTTAATCAATTGGCAAAATCAAAAACCGCATATTTCTGTCAGAGCTGTGGCTACGAATCGGCTAAATGGCTGGGTAAATGCCCGTCATGCAACCAATGGAACACCTTTGTAGAAGAAATTGTAGAAAAAAGCCCCGCTGCTGTTCCAACCTGGAAAAGCGATACGGCAAGTCGTAAGCTAAGCAAACCAAGCAAGGTTGATGAAATACAATCGTCAACAGAACGCAGGATATTAACCGGGGATAAAGAATTAGACCGTGTTTTAGGCGGCGGATTGGTAGAAGGATCGCTGGTGCTCATTGGCGGTGAACCAGGCATCGGAAAATCGACTTTGATGTTGCAACTGGCTTTAAATTTAAAGGGCAAAAAACTGCTCTACATCTCTGGAGAAGAAAGCGAACAGCAGATTAAAATGAGGGCAGAAAGGATTCAGGAATCAGCATCATCTAATTGTTACATTTTAACTGAAACTTCTACACAGAACATCTTTAAACAGATCGAAATCCTGGAACCTGAAATTCTGGTTGTAGATTCTATCCAGACTTTGTATTCTGCTCATATCGATTCAACACCGGGTAGTGTATCGCAGGTAAGGGAATGTACGGCCGAACTGTTGCGTTTTGCAAAGGAAACAGGTGTACCTGTTTTTCTTATTGGCCATATCACTAAAGATGGAGCCATTGCAGGGCCTAAAATACTCGAACACATGGTTGATACCGTTTTACAGTTTGAAGGCGACAGGCACCATGTTTACCGCATTCTTCGATCGATTAAAAACAGATTTGGAGCTGCGGCTGAGCTGGGTATTTATGAAATGCAGGGAAGCGGGCTCAGGGAAGTCTCCAATCCATCCGAAATCTTACTCTCGCAGCGGGATGAAGAATTAAGCGGAATCGCAATAGCTGCAACCCTGGAGGGCGCAAGGCCCATGTTAATTGAAACGCAGGCCCTGGTAAGTCCGGCAGCATATGGAACCCCACAACGTTCTGCAACAGGTTTTGATACCAAAAGAATGAATATGCTTTTGGCGGTTTTAGAAAAACGCTGTGGCTTTAGGTTGAGTACACAGGATGTTTTCCTGAATATCGCTGGCGGAATCAGAGTTGAAGACCCGGCAATTGACCTGGCTGTTTTAATAGCCATTATCTCTTCTCACCAGGATATTGCCATTTCCTCAAAAAAATGCTTTGCTGCAGAGGTGGGTTTATCCGGAGAAATCAGGGCAGTAAACAGGATCGAACAACGGATTGCCGAGGCAGACAAACTAGGTTTCGAAACCATTTTCATCTCTAAATATAATCTGAAAGGGATTGCTATTGAAAAATACAAGCTTGAGATTAAAGCTGTAAGTAAAATAGAAGAAGTATTTGAAATGATTTTTTAAATTTATAGAAATTAAACCTCTCATTCCTATGAAGATATTGGAAACCACAACTTGCATCTTTATAGTTTTATTTTTTTTATCAATTTCCAATCTATCTTTTGCCCAATATTCAATTACGGGCAAAGTATTAAATGCATCGAATAATTTACCTTTAGAAAGCGCTACGGTATTTGTTAATACCACTAGTTATGGAACAAAAACAGATAGGTATGGCAACTTTGTACTTCGTAACGTTAAGGCTGGATATTATGAACTGATCTTTTCTATGGTAGGTTTTAAAACCTATAATGTTCAGGTATATGTTCAACATGCCGATAAAATGACATCAACTGTTTCCTTAGAAGAAAAAGTGATCCCTTTAATTGAAGTCAATATTACAAAGGCCAGGAGACCAGGTAGTAAATACATGGAGATGTTTAAGCGTGAAATATTAGGTACGTCCAAATTTGCTGAACAATGCCGTATCATCAATCCAGAGGTAATAAAACTTAGTTTCGATAAAGAAGAAAACAAACTGACTGCTTACTCCACAGATTTCATGATTATTGAGAATAAAGCTCTGGGATATCACTTAAAGTATTTGGTTGAAGATTTCGAACGAAATGAAAAAAATGAACTTATATCTTACGTTGGCTATGTTTTATTTGAAGCAATGGAAGGAAGTGAAAAGCAGCAACAGGAATGGAGTGAAAAACGAATTGAAGCATATACAGGTTCATTACAGCACTTTCTCCGGTCTTTGCTGGGAAATAATATTAACAAATATAAAGAGACCGGTTTTTTAGTAATGACAGACACGCGAATGGAGAACAGGTATCGCCTACCGGATTCCATTATTAGTAAGAAAATCAGCTTATTTAGGGGTAAAAGCGGTAAGATTGAGCAAGATTCTCTCTTTTTCTGGACACGTATGTTACAACAACCTAAATATATTGAAGTATTAGATACCACAAAATTAAAAGCAAAGCAGGTTGTTCATTTAACTGACAGCAAAGGCTTATACTCCCTTCGGATAATTACTGACACGAACTATGTGAATAGGTGGGCATATCTTAAAGCCCCTGGTATAAAAAGAACTGATCTCAGGTGCGATACCTGCCAATTTAAAAATTCATTATACGTTACATACATAAAATATATGCCCGAAAAATCAAAAAAAACTTATCAATCTCTTTACCGCCCTGCCTCATCTATTACTCCGACCCCTGAAATGGATAAGATGGCTAGTTTAATTTCGATTTTAGATGGAAATGTCTTTTTTGACTGGAATGGAGTAATTGTTAACCCAATGAGCCTGAAATTGGAACGTTATTGGGCTAAACCCCGCCTTGGAGATCTACTCCCAATCGATTACGCTCCTATGTAAATTTGAATATGAAAACTTAATCAGGTTTCGAAACCATTTATATCTCGAAATACAACCTAAAAAGGCATTGTTGTAGAAAAATACAATTTAGAAATTAAGGCCGTTAGCAAAATAGAAGAAGTGTTCAGTCTGGTTTTCGGATAAACAAAAGTGGGGAAACTACTCAACAAAATTCCACAGAAAGGAGATAATGTTCTACACTCCCACAGCAATACCGGATGTTGGCAAACGCAGCAACAAACAACCAACATACTGAATATAAATACATTAACCACAAACAAAATAAGAATTAAATTTTTGGATTCTGGTTTGTCTATAAAAAATGGATGTACATAATAAAATGACATCTACACGATTATAGGGATGATTTTCCTCGTTAACGGATGTTAACGAGGATTTTTTGTTTTCATTACTTAGAGAAATTTTAAATAACTTTGAGTAGATCGTAACCGGATAATTATAAAAATCATGAAAAAAATCATTCTAAGTTTGGGCTTCTGCCTATTTACTGCATTCTCATTTGCCCAAACCGCATATAGTGGTCAAAAATTTGGAGAAGAAGTTAAACCAGGCGATGTAAAACCAGCTGCAAAAATGGAAGCTGCCATGGGGGATAAAAAAACTGTCGATATGAAAATCGAAGGTAAAGTGGTAGATGTATGCAAGAAAAAAGGATGCTGGATGACTTTAGAAATGCCTAACGGTGATCCAATGCGGGTAACTTTTAAAGATTATGCATTCTTTATGCCGATGGACATTGTTGGCAAAAAAGTAATTTTAGATGGATTAGCTAAAAAACAAACCATATCGGTAGAAACATTACGCCATTATGCTGAAGATGCTAAAAAATCTCCTGCAGAAGTGGCCAAAATTACCGAGCCTAAAAAGGAACTTGCTTTCGAAGCAAAGGGCGTAGTGGTTTTGGATAAATAGATACAGTCCGAAAACCTAAGGGTTAAAAGTCTGAAGCTAATATCTGGCTACTTGATACTCCCCTCTTTGATACCAAGATATTCAAGCAAAAAGAAACCCCGATACATCTTCTGTATCGGGGTTTGTCTTTTATAAGGTTTCTGGTTACAAAACCCAGTTCCAGCCAAACTCATCAGGCGCTAAACCGTAACGGATATCGTTCAGTTTTTTAGCAATGCCATTAGAAATATGTCTTGTTGATGGATCAGTTAATTTATAAGTCTGACCATTGTAGCCCAGTTCGCCGATATGCGTTACCGTTGCAGCAGTACCCGCAGCAAAAGCTTCTGTTAAACTACCATTTTCAATACCTTCGATTACTTCCTTAACCGAAACCCTGCGTTCCTCAACTGTTACACCTGCTTCTTTAGCCAGTTTGATAATGGTATCGCGTGTAACACCATCTAATACCGTACTGCGTACCGATGGCGTTATTAATTTCCCATCGATCACAAATAAGAGATTAGCAGTTCCGGCTTCTTCAATAAACTCATGCGTTACCGAATCAGTCCAGATCAATTGATCATAACCTTCTTTTTTAGCCTGTTCGAAAGGATATAATGAACGGGCGTAATTTCCGGCAGTTTTGGCAAAACCAACACCACCATCGTCAGCGCGTGTAAATTCAGTCTCGATTTTAACTTTTAATGCACTGCTGTAATATGGCCCTGTCGGGGTAGTTAACAAAGCAAATTTATAAGTATCAGATGCCTTAACGCCTAAATAAGGATCCATTGCAAACATTACGGGACGGATATATAAAGAATAATCTTTCTGGTTAGGTACCCATTTCTCATCAGCATTGATCAATGCGGCCAAGCCCTGCATAAAAATTTCTTCCGGAATGGTTGGCATCGACATTCTGGCTGCCGATTTATTAAAACGCTCGAAGTTTTTATCGGCGCGGAATACACTGATCCTTCCGTCAGGCTGACGATAAGCTTTTAATCCTTCGAAAATTGCCTGGCCATAATGAAGTGCAGAAATTGCAGGGCTCATCGGAATCGGGCCATAAGGAAGAATCTGCAAATTTTTCCATTCGCCGTCTTCATAATCGGCAGTGAACATGTGATCGGTAAAAACCTTACCGAAAGGTAATTGCGAAAAATCAGTAACAGTCAAACGTGTTTCATTTGCTTTAGTGATTTTTATATCTAATGTCTCGGTCATTGTATTTGAATTTTGAATGGGTGATTGACAGAGTGACCGGGTGTTTTGCCCGCTCATTCCCTAATTTAACAGCTCACTCATTCTGTCATTAACTATTTCGTGCAAATTAATAAAAAAAGAGGCTTTTTTAATAGTTTTTTGCAATATTATTCTTTGTTTTTGAGTGTTTTAAGTACACTAAGCACCCAACCTTTTCCCCATTCTTCCATTTGTTCATCTGTCCACAGAAACGGATAAAAAATTCTTTTCTGAAAGCGTGGGGGCAGGTATTTCTGCCAGTTGGTTCCGCCTGTTGCTGCAACATCGACGGGATCTTTCTCTAAATAACGTACCGCCGATTTATAATGCGATAAAGGCCACTCTACGTTCACATACAGATCCAGCTTGCGTAATTCTTCGGCAAGGACCGAAACATCTTCTCCTTTGGCCTGCAGTTGATGATAAAGTGCTGAAAAATTATTTAAAGATCTATCTTTTGCCAATTGTAAAAACTGGGCAGCATATTTTTTAATAAACTGTTTTAAAGTTAGGGTCTGTTTGCCTGAAGCCAGTTCTGTTGCCCCGAATTTCCAATAAATATGCTCAAACTGCTCTTCAATGGTGGCTGCACTTAATTCTTCCCGTTTGGATTTATCTACAAGGCGGATAAAATCGGTAGCGCAGATCTCTATCATCCTGTACTGGCCTGACTGGAAACCACTGGCCGGCAATAAAGACATGCGGAACTTTAAAAACTGTTCTTTCTCCATTCCATCAACCATTACATCAAACGAAGTGGTTAAAGCATTAAAATAAGAATTGATTCTTTTTACACGGGCAGTAAAAAACTCTGCGGTTAAATTTTCATGCTCAGCTAACTGTTTGCATTCATGTAGGGCGAGCTTAAAATAAAGTTCCGTAATCTGGTGGTACATGATAAAAATTTCTTCATCAGGAAACGGCGTTTTAGGGTTCTGTAAGCTCAATAAGGTATCCAAATGGATATAATCCCAATAGGTAAGGAAATCGGCATATAACAGGCCGTCGAGGTACGATGCCATATCCTGCCCCATTGCCATATACTTTTCTTGTAATCGGTTGAGTTTGTCTTTTATTTCTGGTGTGAAATCCATGATTTAAAGTTAGCTGTACAAAGGTGATAAAGATTTTGCAACAAATAACTAAATTTTATACATTTGAAACGATGGCGATGGGGTGCCGCCAAAACCGCCCGAACAGGCTGATGACTCCTACGATTTTTATCTAAAATTGATTTAAAATGCCTGTTAAAAACATAACAGAAGGGTTTCTTCTGTCTATTAAAACCTTTATTAAGCGCGATTTCGGCTTACTTTTAATCAGCTCCATTAAGTGGCTTTTTGCTTCTGCCCTGTTAGGTGGTATTATCGGTTCAGCCTCGGCCCTATTTCTAAGTACCCTAAACTGGGCAACAGATTACCGTGAGCAACACCTTTGGATTATTGCCTTTTTGCCCCTTGCCGGCGTAGTAATCGGTCTAGCTTATCATTATTGGGGTACCGCAGTGGTAAAAGGGAACAATCTTTTAATTGAAGAGCTGCAGTCGCCTAAAAAAGTAATCCCTATTATTATGGCGCCGCTCATTTTTGCAGGCACAATTATAACCCACTTATTTGGCGGATCGGCAGGAAGAGAGGGTACAGCCGTACAAATTGGAGGGGCTTTTGCCGATCAGTTTACAAAATTGTTCCAATTAAAAGCAAGGGATAGAAAAGTAATCCTTATTTGTGGCATCAGTGCGGGTTTTGCTTCGGTTTTTGGTACACCTTTGGCCGGAGCGGTATTCGGGCTTGAGGTTTTCGTTGTAGGGACTTTAACCTACAGTTCCATTCTGCCTTCTTTTATTACTGCTGTTATTGCAGATTATGCCTGTAAAGCCTGGGGCGTTGGCCACACCCATTATGCCATATCCAGTATACCACAGATGGATTGGGTTAACCTTTTATTATCATTAGGTGCCGGAATATTATTTGGTCTGGCCGCGAGGAGTTTCTCCGCATTAAACCATGCGCTATCCAGTCTTTTTGCCAAAATCAAATACCCTCCGCTGAGGCCTTTTATTGGCGGCATCATTTTAATTGCCATCATTTACCTCATTGGAAATACACGTTACATTGGGTTGGGTATCCCGGTTATATCTGAGGCCTTTACACAACAGGAAGCTTATTACACTTTCGCCATAAAATTATTTTTAACTGCACTTACACTTAGTGCGGGGTTTAAAGGCGGCGAAGTAACGCCACTTTTTTTCATTGGCGCTACATTGGGCAGCTTTTTAAGTTTCTTTATCCCCCTGCCTTTTGGTTTATTGGCCGGGATGGGCTTTGTAGCCGTATTTGCAGGGGCAGCCAATACGCCTTTGACCTGTATTTTTATGGGTGTTGAGCTCTTTGGTACCGCATCGGGCATTTACATTGCATTGGCCTGTGTTGCGGCTTATTTATTTTCGGGTCATACGGGGATCTATAAATCGCAGGCTATTGGGGTGCCAAAACATTTGTTGTTGAAAAGACACCAGTTTTTGAGGTAACGAGAGCGTGTATGACGAAAAGCACCATATTTTGTCATTCTAATCTGCCACCAAAAAAGCACTGAAAAAGAAGCATTCTATGAAAGATTCTTCGTTGCACTCAGAATGACAGCATGCTATAAAATTCGTATCGACTAAAGGGCGGTGAAACGAAGATATCTTTTAACATAGTGTTTGCTTCGCTGAACTATCACATTAGTGACTATTTACACTCCACAACCTTTAGCAGACTTAAAATAAAAAAGATCGTCATCTCGACTGAAGCACCGCGAAACGGAGAGATCCGTCCAAGCAGATTTAGCTTCGCTGAGCAATCGTGGTTCTCGGCTACGTTGCACTCCGCTCGAAATGACGATATTTAGGTTATTCCATCATCCCTCTTACATTTTACTTCTAATACAGCACCCTGAATTTTATCGTTTGCTCAATCTTTTTAAGTGATTTAAACAGCTGTTTATCGTATTGCGTATTAATATCGGTAATGGCATAACCAATTTCTGAATTGGTCATTAAAAATTGACTGACGATGTTGATATCGTGTTTGGCAAAAACAGTGTTGATTTTTGCCATAATTCCCGGCACGTTTTTATGGATATGAATTAAACGGTGTGATTTCTCGATTTTTGGCAATTGCAGGTTCGGGAAATTACTGCTCAAATAAGTAGCTCCGGTATTCATAAAGTCGGCCACGCGCCTAGGGATAAAATCGATATTATGCGGGTTGTTTTTTGGATCATCAAAAACCACAATACCTTGTTTGGTGCAGAGGTTCAGGTCTATTTTATTTTTTGCGTTACCTAAATAACCGATAGTTTTCAGTTTAGCAGCATTTTTTAACTGCTCCCTATCTATTTTTTCGCCATCGGCCAAAAGGATAATTCCTACATCTTTTACATATTTTTCCTCGAAAGAGGTTTTATGACGGATAGATAAACCATCGTTTTTAAGGATGGAAATGGTTAAAGGATCAACCTCCCCTATTACCAGGCAAAGAATCCTGTTTTTGGGATACGAAATGGCCCTTGGCAGGTCATTTACATATAAAAACTCGTCAAAACTTGGTGTAACGTGGTCGGCTTTTGAAACAATACTCTCGCGGGCAATATTCTCTGTAAAAGCAAAAAACTTGTTAATAATGCCACTTTCGCGCAGTTGAAAATCAGAATAACCGTCGCCAATGCCAAATAATTCGCCTTCTAGTTTTAAATGCTGCAGCAGTTTTACCTTTCCGCCCTCTTCACTTAATGGATTGGCATGGTCATAATCGATAATTTTACCATCGCCTGTGGTTACAAAGGTATTGGCGTAAATATTTTCCTTTTTAATGTGGTACTGACTTACCACGGGTGTAATAAACTCTTTAAATCCACCTGAAACGATCAGAACTTCGTCAGCATGTTTTTTAAAGAACTCGGCGTTGCGAGAGAAAGAGGTTGAAACTTTCTTCTTTAAATGCTTAATGAGCTGTTTTAAATGATCTTCATTTGCTTCGAGCAGTTTAACCCGCTGTGCCAAACTTTCGGAGAAGGATAGTTTTCCTTCCATGGCAAAATTGGTATAATCTTCAATTTTCTGGAAAATCGCTTCTTTATCGGGGTGGTTCTTGAGCGAAATCCTGGCAAGTTCATCGAGTGCTTCGACCTGTGTAAAGGTGCTATCAAAATCGATGATGTAATAGGCTTTTTGTTTGGGCATTATCTTAAATGTTGGGTAATTTCTTTTATGCTTTCGGCAACGGGCTTAAAAACTATTCCGGTTTCCGTTTTTACTTTATCGTTGTTATAATAACTTAAGGTTACGCTACTTTTTGCAGCATCTTTTGTAATGGAGGGCTCTTTTCCGGTAAAAACAGATACAAATTTTAAGGCACGCCAAGCTATCCCAAGCATCCATGGCTTCGCTTCTTTGGCAGGTGCTTTAACTCCAAAACCTTGTGCAATTTCACTAAAAAGGGTTTTATAATGATAATCGTCGGCAGAAATGATATACCGTTCACCGGAAACTTCTGCATCCATCAATAAAATCATAGCCCTGGCAACATCCTCTACATCAACAAAACCCGATGCTCCATCGGTGTAAAACGGGAAACCACCCTTTACCAGTTTAAAAATGGCTCCACTTCCTTCAAAACCTGCATTTTTACCGATAATTACCGATGGATTAACGATAACAGCCTCTAAACCTTCGGTTATACCGCGCCAAACTTCCATTTCTCCTTCGTATTTGGATAATCCATAGGCATGGGCATGGGCATCGTACTCCCAAAAATCTTTTTCGTTGATTTTTTGACCTTTTTTAGCATTACCTAGCGCAGCAACCGAACTTACATGCAACAACCTGCAATTATTTTCTGTACAAAGGTTGACGATGTTCGAGGTTCCGTCGATATTGACATGAAAAAGCTGTTTTTTATCTTTCGGGTTAAAGGATACAAATGCAGCACAATGGTACACTTTGGTGACCCCCTCAAAGGCATCTTCTAAAGCAGCGGGTTCATTGATATCAGCCACGACCCATTCGATCAGGGATATGTTTTGAATCAGTGCAGGAATTTTAGATTTTTCACGTCTCAGCGCCCGTACAGCTAAACCACTATCAGTTAACTGCTTAATTAATTCAGATCCTAAAAATCCAGTTCCTCCGGTTACCAGTATCATTTTATTTTTTTCGGGCTATATGTGGAAATACGCATTCAAAAATAGATATTTGAGCCGAGAGTTTTAAATATATGTCATTAACGGATTTCTTTTCCCCAATAAACCCCGATAGTTTTACACCCAAACAAGGATTTTTTACAAGTCAGTTGGGGTTAAAAGCGCATATTTACACCGAATCATTTCCCGATTTCGAGGAACACACCTACGATTTGGCTATTTTTGGGGTACAAGACGGAAGAGGTGCCGTGAATAATGAAGGTACGGCTCTTGCTCCGGATTATTTCAGGGAAAAATTTTACAAACTCAACGAAGGTGCCTTCAGCAGCAGGATTGTTGATTTAGGCAACATTAAACATGGTGCTACCATTGCTGATACCTATATCGCCATTAAAATGGTGGTTTCTGAACTAATCAAAAAAAATATAATCCCGATCATTATCGGTGGCGGGCAGGATTTAACCTACGGCCAGTACCTGGGTTATGAAGATTTAGAGCAAAAAGTAGACCTGGTGGTTATTGATAACCAGTTTGATATAGGCGATGATGACCAGGAAGGCATTGCTACCCGATCTGACTGTTACCTGAACAAGATTTTTCTGCACCAGCCCAATTACCTGTTCAATTTTAGCAATGTGGGCTACCAAACTTATTTTGTAAACCAGGAAAGTTTGAGCGTAATGGACAAATTGTATTTCGATGTGCACCGTTTAGGCGAATTTGCCCAGGACATTACCTTAACAGAACCCATTATACGTAATGCAAACATGATCAGTTTTGACATGGGCGCCATCCGCTCTGCCGATGCTGCTGCAAATGCCAACACTACGCCAAACGGTTTTGACGGGGAAGAAGCCTGCCGGATTGCTCGTTATGCCGGGATGAACGATAAACTGACTTCAATTGGTTTTTATGAATTTAATCCTGCTTACGATAATAACGGACAAACAGCCTTCTTACTTGCTCAAATGGTGTGGTATTTTGTTGAAGGATTTTACGCCCGTAAAAAAGATTTCCCATTAACGCCAAAATCGCAGTTTATGATTTACCGTACCAGCTTAAAGGATGGCTCGGGAGAGATGATCTTTGTAAAGAGTAAAAAATCAGACCGGTGGTGGATGCAGGTTCCTTACCCATCGGGGCAATCTAAAAACGAGCGCTACCACCTGGTGCCCTGCAGGTACGACGATTATCAAACCGCTGTTAACGGCGAAATGCCCGATTTGTGGTGGAGAACCTATCAAAAGCTAAATTAGAAATTGTACAATTTCAAAGTTGAACATGTGTAATTTCAAAGTTATAATTGTATTTTTCTGCTTTTAATTGTACTTTTAATCAAAATAATAAACTATATATCAATCAGTTACCAAAAACAACATCAGAAATATTCAATATCAAAAAGCAAATTCCGATTATTGTAATTACTGATCCTTAGTGCCAAAAATGCAGCCAATATAAAGTATTAAGCTGGAAATCCATTTGAATAACATATTCTTCACATAATAACCTGATCTACTTTATGATAACCGTATATTATAATTTTACACAGCTATACGCGTTTAAGCGGTACAGATTTCTATATTTGAAGAACGATTAACTTATGTAACTTATCCTCATGAAAAAAATATTATTATCAGCAATGGCTTTATTGCCACTTGCAGCACTGGCTCAGAAGCCATTTACAGTTAATGGCGATATAAAGGGCCTAAAAACCGGAGATAAGGTTTACCTTATTTATCAGACAGAAGGAAAAAATGTTACCGATTCGGCAATTGTAACAAACGGGACTTTTGCTTTTAAAGGAACACTTGCCGCTCCTGCTCAGGGAAGCCTCTTTCTAAATAAAAACCCTTATGTAAACCGCCCCGCTCAAGGAGAAAAATTAGACGCTTTATCTTTATATGTAGAGCCGGGAAATATAAAACTGGCTGCGGCAGATTCTTTAAAAAAAGCAACAATTACAGGTTCTCCTGTTAATGATGATGCAAAGAAATTAAAAGCATTAACAAAACCTGTAGCAGATAAACTTGCTGCAATTAATGCAGAATATGCGGCTTATACGCCTGAACAAAAACAAGACAAGGCTGTTATGGGAGCCTTAAGTGCCCGTTATGAAAAAGAAGCTGCAGCTATGCCTCCATTATTATTGCAGTTTGCCAACAGCAATCCAAAATCATTTATAAGCTTAAATTCAATTAACCAGCTGGCTTCAGATCCTGATCAGGCGACCGCAGCAGAGAAAGCTTTTGAAGCACTCTCACCTGAGCTAAAAGCAACTTACACGGGTAAGAAAATTGCTCAAATATTTGAGGCTGGAAGAAAAACTGCGGTAGGTGCCATGGCTATGGACTTTACGCAAGTTGATACTGCGGGTAAACCTGTTAAATTATCCGATTTTAAAGGCAAATATGTATTGGTTGATTTTTGGGCTTCATGGTGTGGTCCATGCCGTCAGGAAAACCCAAATGTGGTAGCTGCTTACAACAAATTTAAAGATAAAGGCTTTACGGTTTTAGGTGTTTCTTTAGACCGCCCGGGTAAAAAAGATGCCTGGTTAAAAGCAATTGCCGATGATAAATTAACATGGACACATGTTTCTGATTTAAAATTCTGGGATAATGAGGTAGCTCAACTATATGGTATCCAATCAATCCCGGCCAATTTCTTAATTGACCCAACAGGTAAAATTATCGCTAAAGGCTTAAGAGAACAAGCTTTACAGGATAAACTTCAAGAATTATTAGGAAGTAAATCGAAGTAAGCGTTATTTGTTAAGATACCAATAGCCATATAGAAAATAACAAACCCGCTGATTTAATCGATCAGCGGGTTTCTTTTTATAAACGCTTTGGTTTAAATCAAATCAAAACCGATATCTTCCCTGAAATATTTCCCGTCAAAATAAATCCTTCCGGCATCAGCGGTTGCCGATTGTAACGCCGTAAAAAGATCTTTTTGTAAACTGGTAATGGCGATTACCCTTCCTCCATTAGTTTTCACCACATCATTTTCTAATAATGTTCCGGCATGGAATGCATTAGAATGACGCAGGTTTTCAATTCCTGTAATGGCTTTGCCTTTCAGATAATCGCCCGGATAGCCACCTGCTACAATCATGACGGTAGCCGCAGTTTGTTCAGAAATAACCAGATTAACCTGATTTAATTGCTTGTTAGCCGTAGCTAAAAATAGTTCTACCAGATCGTTCTCGATCCTTGGGATTACACTTTCGGTTTCAGGATCGCCCATACGTGCATTGTACTCTATCACATATGGATCTTCTCCAACTTTGATCAGACCAAAAAAGATGAAACCGGTATAATCGATATGATCTTTCTTTAAACCTTCTATTGTTGGTTTAATGATGCGTTCTTCTACTTTGGCCAAAAATTCAGGTGTGGCAAAAGGCACCGGAGAAACCGATCCCATACCCCCGGTATTCAGGCCGGTATCGCCCTGGCCGATCCTTTTATAATCTTTAGCAGAAGGCAATGTTATATAATTTTCGCCATCAGTTAAAACAAATACAGAAAGTTCTATACCGCTTAAAAATTCTTCAATAACTACGGTTGCCCCGGCTGCACCAAATTTACCGCCAAGCATCAATTTTAATTCTTCCTGGGCTTCGATGGTTTCGGTACAGATTAATACTCCTTTACCTGCTGCCAAACCATCTGCTTTTAAAACAACCGGTAAGGCATGGTTTTGCAGATAAGCCAGGCCATCTTCCAAACTTTCGGGGGTAAAAGATCTTGAAGCCGCTGTAGGGATGCCGTGGCGTTCCATAAACTGTTTAGAAAAATCTTTACTTCCTTCTAAAATTGCACCTTCTTTTTTAGGTCCGATTACGGGAATATGCGCGATTTCTTTATCTGCAAGGAAAAAATCATGAATACCATTTACCAAAGGCTCTTCGGGACCTACTACAACAAGCTGGATGTTTTCGGTAAGTGCGACTTTTTTAATGGCATCAAAATCATTTACATTGATGTTAATATTTGTACCATAAGCTCCTGTACCACCATTACCCGGAGCAATTATTAGTTTATCACAGTGCGAAGACTGGCTTATTTTCCAAGCGAATGCGCTTTCTCTGCCGCCTGAACCTAAAAGTAAGATATTCATACCGGCAAAGATAGGATTAGTGTTGGAATGTTGAAATTTTGAACGTTGAAATGTTACAGGTTGAAATGTTGGAATGTAGGCATTTATCTAAATCAACTTTCTATCAAAACCCATGCTTTACTTCGCGCTTCTCGTCATTTGCTCGAGCATATCCCACATCTCGGTAGGGATGGCTTCCAGGCCGTTCATTTGGCCGGCTCCCTGCAGCCATTCGCCACCATCAATGGTGACGACTTCTCCGTTAATGTAGCTTGAAAAATCGCTTACTAGGAATGCAGCCAGATTAGCCAGCTCCTGATGATCGCCAACCCTTTTTAGGGGCACACGATTTTTAAAGTCGAATTTTTTAGCTAGGTCGCCCGGTAATAAACGCTCCCAGGCACCTTTAGTGGGGAATGGTCCTGGTGCAATAGCATTGGTACGAATACCATATTTACCCCATTCAACTGCTAACGAGCGGGTTAAAGCCAAAACACCACCCTTTGCACAAGCAGATGGCACAACATAGGCCGAGCCTGTAAAAGCATAGGTGGTAATGATATTTAAAACTGTTGCAGCCTGTTTTTCTTTGATCCAGTGCTTACCAAAAGTAAGTGTACAGTTAACTGTTCCTTTTAATACGATATCGATAATGGATGAAAATGCATTTGCGGATAAACGCTCCGTTGGGGAAATAAAATTTCCGGCGGCGTTATTCAGCAATACATCAACTGAACCAAATCTGTCTAAAGTTTTTGCCAGTACGTTTTCTACCTGTCCAATCTCCCGCACGTCGCATGCTACAGCCAACACTTTACCGCCGGTTTTTTCTTCCATTTCGTCGGCAGTTTTTTGTAGTACATCCTGTTTACGGCTGGTGATCACTAAATTAGCGCCCAACTTCAAAAAATAAACGCCCATTGCTTTCCCAAGTCCGGTTCCACCACCTGTGATTACGATGGTTTTTCCTTTTAAAGCATCTTCTCTGAGCATTGGTGAATTATAATTGAACATAATATTTGGTTTAACTGGTTAATTGTTTAAATCGCTTAATTGCTAAACGGGTTAATTATTGAGCTGGTTATATTGCTAAATTGTTCGAAAACTACCAACTTTGAACTGAAAACTACTTCCGTTGCAGGTTAGCTAAAATGGTTTTTAAAATATTTCGCGTTGCCGGAGACCACCATTGAGCCAGCATTTTTTCTAAAGCAACAGACTGATCTGCAGATGCTGCAGCAATGAGTTCTTCGCGGATATTCAATTTACTTTGCGACCAGGTATTGCTTTCCTGTTCCATGTATTTTTTTATTTTACGTTCGGCTGCGGTTAACAAACTCTCGTTCTTTACCAGTTCATCTACCAAACCAACTTTTAAAGCTTCTTCGGGGTTATACAACCTGCCAGAAAGCAAGCTACGGGTAGCTTCGGCTTTACCAATCCAAAAGGCATACAACTGAAAAATACTATTGGGTACGATAATCCCTACCGGAACTTCGTTTAAACCAATAATGTACTGCCCTTCAGCCATGATACGGTAATCGCAAGCCAAAGCCATTACACAACCACCCGCAGGGCTATGTCCGCTTATTGCCGCTACCATTGGCTTTTTAAAGGAAATCATATTTGCAGTGCAGCCTAAAAATAGCTCCCAAAACGATTTTGTTTCTTCTTCGTTATAGTTATATAATTCTATCAGATCTAATCCGGCAGAAAAGAATGGCAAAGCTCCCGTTAAAATTACGCCGCCAATATTATCGTCGGCAGCAATATTTTTAAGCATATCATCGAGCTCGGTAATAAATTCGCGGTTTAAAGCATTCGATTTACCCCTGCTTAAGGTAATAGTTGCTAAACGGTCTTTAACACTTACTTTTATAGTATTCATATGTTAAATAGTATCAAGATTAATGTATTGAGTATGAGATATAAAACATATCAAAGCATAAACTATGCATGCATACTAATTCAAATTTATCTATTTTTCTCTATTTAACATCATAAGTATAAACTTTTCTTGCTAACTGCCCTGTAGCATCTATTCCTTCTATTACTACGCGGTAGGTTCCAGGCTCATCGGCATTATAAAATTCGAATTGTGCTTTACCATCCTTATCAGTAACAACCTGTGGGTTCCAATAAATAGTTGTTCTTAAATCGGCCCTGCTACTATTTGAATTTCCGGCATCATATTTTGGCGAATAAAACTCTCTTGAAACCGTAAATCCTTTTGGATTAAAGGTTACGATACCCGGAGCATAACGAGCGGTGCTTGTACCACCATCACCGCGCTTAGTGGTGATGATAATTACGCCCCCACTACCTTGCGAACCGTAAATTGCAGTATTGCCAATATTTTTTAAAAGCTCTATAGATTCTACATCGCTTGGAATAACATTATCTAAAAAATCGGGTTCCATTCTCATGCCATCAACAATAATGCTTACAGGTATATTCTGGCTGCGCATTAAATAAGGTATGTTACCCCTAAAAATTACACCCGGTAAACGCCCCTGCAAGCATTGTGATAAAGTGACACAAGTGGATAATTGATCGGCTGTTAATATAAAATCGGCCCTGCCGGCTCCATTTAGGTTGGAAGAGTTTTTAGCCGGATTTTTCTTTTCGGTAATGGTTACTTCATCAAGTTTAATGGTCCGCTCCAGTAAACCTAAACGGGTCATCTCATTAAAATAATTGTCGCTTTCTTTAATATACCTCATTAAGCTATTATTCACATTAATGTCGATATCGGCACCGTTTTTATTTTTAGTTACAATCTGCCCGGGCACCACGTCAAGATTAATATCTACAAACTTACGTTCTGTTTTAGTCCGCGCCTGCACCACAAACTTGGTACTATCACCAAAACTTAAATTATCGAAAACAAATTTTCCTTCCGCATTGGTTACGGTATCTAAAATATACATGGTCCCTTTTGTAGCCATGAGCATTACCTTGCCACCTGGCACAGGTTTATTACCTTTTGTTACCGTTCCGCTTATGGTAATAGATTGCTCGGGCTTAAAGGTTATGCTCGGGCCAACATTGTTGATGATGTTTTTCCAAAGGAATCTTCTCCATCCCTGGGTAAGCATCAGGTTATCAAGTTCTTTTTGTGTCTGAAGATCATCCTTTAAAAAATAATGATTGGGGTTTTCTACATAGCCCGTCAAATCAGAAGTAAGTAACAACGAGGTGAGAATATTCGACTCATTATTTTCATCAGGTGTTACTTTTGCTGTATTGGTTACTGCAACCGAAAAACTACCTAAAACAGGTTTGTTATTATTGGTGGCGTCGAAAGTAAAAGCAGATTTTCCTCTTTTAGAGGCAGAAACTCCCGAAGCATTAAGCGATACATCAATTAAATCGGCCTTGTTTTTAATAAACACCAGTCGTTCTGCCAAGGGCTGGTTGCTGCTCGAAAATAAAGTAAACTGGACAATACCGGTTGGCAGGTTTTTTTTGGGAATATTGGCCATTAGTACCTGTTTATCCATTTTAGCCTTCGAAACATAGTATACATTGCCACCACTTTGAGCAACAACTTTAAGTTCATTGCCGTTTACAAGATCGGCGCTGGCCATAATTTTAGCCACCACCTTACCTGTATCTAAAGCATTTACAGAAAGTGCATAACCACTTTTTACGGCTACAGGTAATTTTAATGTTTTTTCCGATCCATCCTTAAATTTAACCTTTGCAGAGTATAGTTTGCCGCCCTGATTGTTAAACACAAAATTTCCCATGCCCAGATAACCGGTAGCAAAGTTGGTTACTTCATTGCCACTTTCATCCACTATAGATCCTTCTACGTCTTCGCCGCGGCCATCCGCATTAACAGCTTTAACGGCAATTTTTTGTGGGAGTTCTTCAACAAGGGTTCCTCCTTCTGGCATAAACTGTACATCAACATTGTTAGACGTTGAAGTGATCGGGATAGATTTGATCACTTTTTGTTTGTTGGGTAGCGTGATGGTCGCAATAATTTTCCCTGATTTATTCTGGAAAGACTGGTTATTGATAAAACTGATCACGGCATCGCCGGCTAAACTGGTTTTTACCTTGCCTTTGGCAACCGAACGATAATCTAACTGTACATCGTAACTTACCTCGTTTTCGCTGTAGGCTACGCCGTTTTTATCTTCGAAATGAACAGTAGCCGTAACTTTATCGGCATTGTTTTCTTTTGTAAAGTTATAGGTGGTTTTTGTAAAAACTTTGTTAGCCCAGCTATTCCCTATCTTAATTGTCTTATCGTAAAAGAAATCAGTGCCAAAATTCCTCATGTAATTGGTATAGGCCCTGATCCTGTAATTGCCCTCGCCAAGCGAATCTGTTAATTTAAAATCGCCCCAGGTAATCCCTCCCATAATGGGTAGTTTAACTTGTTTTTTAATCGAATCCTTTTCGTTTATCAGTTCTACATACAGGATTTTACTGATATTCGAAGGTGCTGAGGTTTTAGTATTCACCACATAGGCTTTAAACCAAACGTCGTCTCCGATGGCATAATACGGTTTATCTAAATGGAGGTGAACTTTTTCCTGAGGGTATTTGCTGGTATAATCTTCGAATTTTTGCAAGAGCTGGCTAAAAGGATCATCGTCCATTTTAAATGCTGCAAAAACAATAAGTAGAGATAGAAAACTGATTGCGAGAGTAATTTTGAGTTTCATGTGTTTAGGTAACAAGTAAATACATGTCAAGGTACAAAACCTAGGGCATATTTTCATGAAGATACCATGAAATTTAGCCCGACTTCTAAGTTTTTAGTTGACCACGGTAAAAATGCTTTAATTTATTAAATAATGGGGCTAAAGGAATCTTTCATTTCCCCTAAAGAAAGTATCAATGTTTTGGAAATGAAGAGTCAGTAATACTTGGCAACATCAGTCCCGCTTTGCGCTTTACTTCGTTGCACTCCGTGTTCGCTGCAATCGGGTTTAGGAACGAACACCTGGCAACCCTAAAAATGAAATGCTGCTTATCCACCTAGCCCCGGTTGAAGCGTTACTCTGCAGCAACGAGGCATCCCGAACTTTCGGGAAAGCGTATAAGCGCAAAACGGGAAGAAGGTTAGTTTTTTGTACAAGCCCTGCGCTCCTGAAAAAAATGAATGAATCCGGACAAGCCCGGAGGTACTATTAATACTATTAAAAGGAGTTATTCTTTGTTTTCAAGCTTTCAGCTTTGACCTTGAGGTATTTTCTTCTAATAAAGTTTAAAACTTATTCTTCCACATCATGCTTTCTACCGGCCTGGTGGTTTTATTGTTGTATTTAGCGTTACCTTTAGAATTGTACATGGTTTCGATTTTACCTTCAACAACAAAATAAATCAATTGGCCTATGGGCATCCCGGCATAAACTCTTACCGGTTGTGCTACCGATATTTCCAATGTCCAGGTATTGCAAAAACCAACATCGCCTTTACCTGCGGTTGCATGGATATCGATACCTAAACGACCTGTACTGCTCTTCCCTTCTAAAAAAGGCACATGCCCATGGGTTTCGGTATATTCTACGGTTACACCAAGGTATAGTGTACCCGGATAAAGCACATAACCATCTTTAGGAATTTCGAAATGTTCGATTTCGTTGTGCGCCCTGGCATCAAGCACGCGGCTTTTATAGGTAGCCAGGTATTTCCCTAAATGAACATCATACGAGTTGGTTCCTAAACATTCGCGTTTAAAAGGCTCAATGATGATTGTACCCTTATCAATTTCTTCTAATATCCTGCTATCAGATAATATCATTTTTATGCGTATTTTTGGCCTAAATTATCATTTATTTAAGATAATTTTACATGTAATCTCCAATTTAATCAATGCCAATTGTTTACAATAAAAATATTGATCTGCATTCCGTTTTAGCAATCTGGAAAATTGAGGAAACAGAAGAGGAACTATTGGCCGGATTGCAGCTTAAGCAGCATGAACGCGATATTATATCTTCGCTAAACAGCGGAAAAAGGCTACTGCACTGGTTGAGCACGAGGCTTTTGCTGAGAACAATGCTTAATACCAATGAATACATAGATTGCCAGTTTGATGAACATGGTAAACCTTACCTGGTTAATTTCGATTATCATATTTCGTTAAGCCACTCTTTCGATTACGCCGCTGTAATGATCAGCAAAGACCATCCTGTTGGTGTGGATATCGAACTCATCAAACACAAAATAAAGAGCATTAAGCATAAGTTTCTGAGCGATGTAGAACTTGCGCAAAAACAGATTGGCGATAATACAGAAGGTTTATATGTAGCCTGGTGTGCCAAGGAGGCCATTTATAAATGGCATGGTAAAAAAGGGCTGGAGTTTAAGCAGCATATCCACATCAAGCCTTTTAAACTTAAAAAAGAAGGTTCTTTAAATGCTATAGTTGAGCTTCCTAACGGTACCCGTGAGCTCAGCGTAAATTATTTTAAAACCAAAGATGGCTACATGCTGGGTTATGTAGCAAGCAATTCTTAAAACATACAGCGATGAACGAGACAGCAGAAAAAGTAATTGCAACAGGTTTAATGCCAACCAATTTTATCGATTGGGGCTTAATCGATTATCAGGAAGCCTGGGATAAACAGGAAGACCTATTGAATAAAACGGTGGCCATTAAAACCGAAAACCGCGTAAACAATACCCGGAATGCTACGCCTAACCACCTTATTTTTTGCGAACATCCGCATGTGTATACATTAGGCAAAAGCGGTCACCCGGAAAATTTATTGTTGGATGAGCAGGGTTTAAAAGATAAAAAGGCCACCTATTACAAAATAAACCGTGGCGGTGATATTACCTACCATGGTCCGGGGCAGATAGTAGGTTATCCTATCCTTGATCTTGATAATTTCTTTACCGATATCCATTTATACCTGCGCACCCTTGAAGAAGCCGTAATTCTTACCTTAAAAGATTATGGTATCGAGGCTGGCCGTTACCCGGGTTATACAGGTGTTTGGCTAGATGCCGATAATGAAAAAGCCCGTAAAATATGTGCAATGGGCGTTCGCTGCAGTCGCTGGGTTACCATGCATGGTTTTGCCTTTAATGTAAATGTAGATTTAGATTACTTTAAAAATATTGTTCCCTGCGGTATTGATGATAAAGCGGTAACCTCTCTGGCAAAAGAATTGGGTTACGAACCGGATATGGAAGAAGTAAAAGGTAAGTTGAAAAACCATATTGCCGAACTTTTTAAAATGGAACTGATTTAACCGGCCGGATAAAACTAAGCCTAAAGTTATTTCGTAGATTAATCTATGAAGATCTTATTAAGCGCCATTTTATTTTCTTTCTTAACTTCGGGCTGCACAAAACAAGCGCCCATGATTAACGAACCGACAACCAATCAGGTTACAAATCCACCAAAAACAACAGGGAATTTCACCTATTTAGCCCTTGGCGATTCTTATACCATCGGCGAATCGGTAAAACAGTCAGAATCTTTTCCTTATCAGCTTCAGAATCTATTAAAAAATAATGGTAGCGAAGTAGCCAACCCTAAAATTATTGCAACTACAGGCTGGACAACCGACGAGCTCCAGGCGGCAATTAAAAAGGAAAACCTAAACGGCACTTTTAGTTTTGTTACGCTTTTGATTGGTGTTAACAACCAGTACCGTGGTTATCCGATCGACACTTACAAAAAAGAGTTTGCAGAATTGTTACAAACTGCAATTACTTATGCAGGCGGCAATAAAAACAGGGTTTTTGTGGTATCTATTCCCGATTGGGGCGTTACCCCTTTTGGGAAAAACTCTGGGAGGCGCCCGGAAACCATTGCTGCTGAAATTGATCGTTTTAATGCCGTAAATCAGGAAATTACGCTTGCTGCAGGTGTAAGCTATACCAATATTACACCAGCATCAAGAAATGCCGCTACAGATATTTCTCTGGTCGCAGCAGATGGCCTGCACCCAAGCGCCAAAATGTATAGTCAGTGGGCCGAAGCATTGTTTCCAAAAGTGGCCAATGTGTTGAAATAATTTACCCCTTATTTATGCTGTTTTTAAATTAAAAAAAATTACTTTAGTTTAACTATTTAAATTAATCACCTTTAAAAACAGTAAACTATGAATGAGTATGAATCAAGCGGAGTAGCCGCGGGCATTGGTGTAGTAGGTGGCATTATTTACCTGGCAGTAATTGTTATTGCAATTATTGGCATGTGGAAAACCTTCGAAAAAGCTGGCAAACCTGGTTGGGCTGCAATTATTCCTATCTACAATTTGATTATTTTATTAGAAATTGTTGGCAAACCAATAATCTGGATTTTATGGCTAATTATACCTTGTGTAAACATTGTATTTGCAATTTGGCTTTACAATTTAGTGAGTAAAAGCTTTGGTAAATCGGAAGGTTTTACTGTTGGTTTAGTTATACTTCCATTCATCTTTTGGCCAATTTTAGGTTTTGGTGATGCTAAATACTTAGGCCCATCAGCAGCAGAAGCACAAAATGGTGGTTTTGGCAACAACCCTTTCAACAACCCAAATAACCCGTTTAATAAACCATTCGATAATCAAAATAATCCAAACGATACTCCTCCACCGGCAGTTTAATTAAGGATGTTCATCATATTTATATTTTGCAGCGCAATCAACCTTTTTGATTGGCTGCAAAATCATTTAATCACCTGTCCATTCAAAGCCTTAACCGGCTTTGATTGCCCCGGATGTGGCTTTCAAAGATCATTGATTGCCCTGATGCAGGGCGATTTATCTAAAAGCTGGTCACTTTACCCGCCAACTATCCCATTGCTGTTTCTGTTTATATCCGTTGGCTTATTGTACCAGTTAAAAGTTAAGCAGCATTCATTAATCTTTAAAATACTGGTCATCGCAGTTGGTAATTTTGTAATGCTCTCCTACATACACAAAATGTTTTTCAGCTAATGCTTCTAAACCGTCATATTGGCTGTTAAATGGTTGTAATCTTTTAACACCGTTTCTAAAAACTGTAGCTCGTTCATCCCACTTGGGATAGTTACTGCAATATGCTCTTTGGTTTTAGCGGCCATAGCATAAATCAGTTCAGCGTTTCCAGCCTGGTAATAACCTGTTAACACTTCGTGGATGAGTTCTATATCCCGATCGTTTAAATGGAGTACTTCTTTAAACTTTGGCTCGTATTCTTCAGGCAGATTAAAGCTAAAAGCCACATTTGAAAGTTCCGTACGTGGCTTGGTTTTAATCAACGTAGTTTTGCCCAATATATCGCCCAACCTTTGATGATTTTTGGTTACCGCTACTGAAACCAGTGCAACAACACCCCAGCCAAAAGGGAAACCAAAATCGATCATCCTGAACAACCACCTGAAAATATACTGACTGAAAGTGGGCTGTGTACCATCAATACTGATTACTTTTATTTTTAATGCCTTTTTACCAAATGTTTGCCCATCCATGGTAATTTCGCAAACCAGGTCGTAGAAAACAAAAATTGCCAGGAAAATAAACAGGACAATCATACCCGCACTACCTGATACTCCTACAGATACAGCGCCCATTATAATAAGTGTAACTATAGCAATTACCGTAAATCCGGCCAGGTCGATGCACCTTGCAGCGATGCGCTCCCCAAGTCCGGCAATTTCATAATCAATATCGATATTTTGAGCAGTGCTAATCCTGATACTATCCATATTCAAACATAATTTTTTTTAAAGATAATTGGGTACACCAGCCTGTAATTTTTTACAACTAAAGTTTCCTGATATTTTTAAGTTCAGACGGTACTTTTGTATGGAGAGAAGACCAACCCCGGTTTTATTTCCATAAAAAATTAACTATTTTAACGCCAGATTTGTAACGCCTTAAATGAGAGAAGCATTATTTGTTAAACAGAATTCGGAGAAATGGCAGCATTACGATTCCATGCAGCAGGCAAATCCTGACGAGGTAGCCAATCAGTTTATCGAGATCACTAATGATTTGGCTTATTCGAAAACATTCTATCCAAATTCGAAAACAACGGCCTATCTTAACGGCTTAGCTTCTAAATTACATCAATCTGTTTACAAAAACAAAAAGGAAAAATCAAACCGGTTTGTCCATTTTTGGAAAACCGAACTTCCGTTAATATTTCTAGAGCATCGGAAACAGGTATTTTATGCATTTGCCTTTTTCTTAATTTCCTGCGCCATTGGTGCATTATCAGCCAAGTACGATGATACCTTTGTGCGATTGATAATGGGCGACAGCTATGTAAACATGACCAATGAAAACATTGCCAAAGGTGATCCGTTTGGGGTTTATAAACAGGATAACAGCTTTATGATGTTCATGCAGATTGGCGCCAATAATATTTATGTTGCCCTATATACCTTTGTTTTGGGTATTATATTTTCATTTGGTTCTATTGTTTCATTATTCAGAAATGGAGTGATGCTCGGTTCATTCCAATATTTCTTTTTTAGCAAAGGTTTAGGCTATCAATCGGTGCTGGTGATCTGGATCCATGGTACCTTAGAAATTTCTGCTATTGTTTTGGCTGGCGCGGCCGGTATAATTTTGGGCAATAGCTTTTTATTCCCCAAAACCTATACCCGCATGGCTTCAGTTTTAAAAGGCGCCAAAGATGGATTAAAAATTGTAATTGGCCTGATCCCGATTTTTATCGTTGCCGCATTTTTTGAAAGTTTTGTTACACGGCATACTGAAATGCCTGTATGGTTAAGTATAATCATTTTATTATCTTCAGCTGCTTTCATCATATGGTATGTTATTATTTACCCTATTAAAATCAACCGTAAATTACCTTCACTAGATTAACATGACCGAGAAATTAGAATTTAGAAAAAAAAGAGACTTTGGACAGGTAATCAACGATACTTTTGCCTTCATTCGTCAAAACTTCAAGCCACTCATTAAAGTATATTTCACATTTTGTGGTTTATTTGTGCTAGGCAGTATGTTAACCATGTTATTGCAACAATACAAAATGGTTAACATCATCAATACCATCGGTAACGGAGCAAATACCAAAGGTTTAGGTTTTTCAACTTTATATGGGGTAGAGTATTTCCTGGCTATTTTATTCTCTTTGGCAACCTATGCCAGCATGAGTGTTGCCATACTTTCTTATATTGCCATATATGTACAGAAAGGAAACCAAACACCAACCACCGACGAGGTATGGGGGTTCTTTAAGTATTACTTTTTCCGGGTTTTTGGCAGTTCCATCCTGTTAATTATCCTGGTAAGTATTGCCTTTCTATTCTGCCTTGTACCAGGCTTTTGGCTATTCCCCTATGTTGCCATGATATTCCCGATAATGGTCATCGAAAATGGCGGATTAAATTATTCATTTAACAGGAGCTTCAAAATTATTAAAGATAATTTTTGGGTTACTTTCGGTACGCTGATCGTGGTATGGATCATTGTTTATGCCTGTATGAGTATGGTCATTTTACCAACAAGTTTATTTAATATGATCGGTATGTTAACGCATAAAACACCACATATGTCTTTAGTACTTACCATGATTACAACTGTTTTGCAGTCATTGTGCCAGGTATTTACCATCATACCGATCATCACCATTTCGCTGATCTATTTCAGTTTGGTTGAACAGAAAGAAAACCCCGGACTATTGGAACGCATTTCCAATTTTGGCAATACCGAAAAACCTATCGATACCAGACCTGAAGAATATTAAAATGCTGCGTATTTTTGCCCGATATCTGTTTGTTTCCTTTTTGTTTTTTACCCCGGTAATCAGCAATGCACAAACTGTTAAGCCTAAACCCATGGTTAAGGAAATCAGGATTGACAGCGCTAAAATTACCCCGTCAAAATTTGATAAAGATTCCATCGGGCTTTATAAAGAGCAGAAAGAATTTCAATATGATGAAATTGGCCAGCAACAGCTGTCGTGGTGGGATAAATTCTGGATGTTCTTCTGGCGTTTAATAGGCTCATTGATTCAGGGCGCCGCCTCTAATTTAATTTCGAGGTATATTTTTATTGGTCTGGGTGTAGCGCTGATCCTCTATATCGTAATCAAAACCATCGGGGCTGAAAATATATTCAGGAAAAAATCGAAAGAAACCATTCTTCCTTATGATGTGATTACCGAAAACATCCACGAGATTGATTATGAGCAGGAATTGCAGAGATTGGTTGCCGAAAAGAAATTCCGATTGGCCGTCAGGCTTTTATATTTAAGGGCATTAAAGAAATTAAACGATGCCGAGATCATCAATTGGCAGCCCAACAAAACCAATTACAATTACCTGACGGAAATCGATAAACCGGAACTTAGAAATGATTTCAGTAAACTCACCCTTCAGTTCGATTACATCTGGTATGGCGATTTCCCTATCGATGAAGTGAAATTTGATCCTATTAACCAATCCTTTAACCAGTTTAACAGCCAGATTAAATGAAAGGTTACAAAACATACCTGATTATTGGCTCTATCCTGGTCATCTTTTATTTAGTTGCCCAGTATAACAAACCTACGCCAACAAACTGGGCACCTACTTATGCCATAAAGGATAAAATCCCGTACGGAACATACATTTTGTACCATCGGATAAGGGATATCTTACCAAATGCCAGTGTTCAGCAGTCAAAAACGGCCATTTACAATACTTTAAAGGCCAAAAATTTTAATAAAACAGCCTATTTGATCATTGCCCAAAAAGCAGAGATCAGCAAAACGGATTTCGACCAGCTGGTTAACTATATGAGGGCTGGTAATGATGTTTTTATTGCCAGTTACGACCTGGGAAAAATAGAAAAGAAGCTTAAACTACAGGCGGCAAGTGCCATGTCGGCCGAAGGCAACACGCTGAATTTTACCAATCCAAATCTAAAAACTGAAGCAAATTATGGTTTCGAAAGAGGAATTGGCAGCCAATATTACAATAAACTTGATACCAATAAGGCAACGGTACTCGGTGTGAATGGGAGTGGCAAGCCTAACTTTATCCGCTACAGTTATGGGAAAGGATATTTATACCTGATTGCAGAGCCGGGATTTTATACCAATATTAACCTATTGAATAAATATGGGGCAGAATACGCTGCAAAAACCCTTAGTTACCTGCAGGGCAATACGCAGGTAATTTTTGATGAGTATTTTGCCCGACAGGAAAACGCCACAACCGATGTACTCCGGGTATTTTTCAAACACCCGGAACTTAAATTTGCTTATTACCTGGGTATTTTCAGCCTGATTATTTTTGTACTCTATGAGATCAAGCGCAGGCAGAGGATTATCCCAATAGCCGACCCGCTTACCAATTCATCACTGGCATTTGTTAATGTAGTTGGCAGCGTGTACTACAATGAACGGAACAACCTCGATTTGGCCCTAAAAAAGATCAATTACTTTATGGAGCACCTGCGCAGCAGGTACTACCTTAAAACCAACGATATTGACAGCGGATTTGCCCAATTATTAATGGAGAAAACAGGAATTAACGAAACCCTGTCAAAAACATTAACCAACCATTTTATACAGACACCCAAAATGGACAATCTAAGCGACACACAATTGATTAATTTAAACGAAAGCATAGAACAGTTTTATAAAATTACGCAAAGCAATGGAACAAGAACAGTTTAACCCCCGTACCGATTTAAGCGCCTTACATACCGCTGTAAATCAGATTAGAACCGTACTTGGGAATATCATAGTAGGCCAAAAACAGGTGATCGACTTTTTGATTGTTGGCTTGCTTGCAGATGGGCACATCTTAATTGAAGGCGTTCCGGGCATAGCAAAAACCTTAAGCGCTAAACTGCTCGCCAAATCAATCGATGCCCAATTTTCAAGGGTACAGTTTACACCCGATCTTATGCCTTCGGATGTATTGGGAACACCAATTTTCAATACCAAAACCGGCGATTTTGAATTCAGGAAAGGCCCGATTTTCGGAAACATTATTCTGGTTGACGAAATTAACCGTGCACCGGCCAAAACTCAATCTGCACTTTTCGAAGTGATGGAAGAACGCCAGGTAACCATTGATGGACAAACCTATATGATGGATGAACCTTTTTTGGTACTGGCTACCCAGAATCCGATTGAGCAGGAAGGAACTTACCGCTTGCCAGAAGCTCAACTAGATCGTTTTCTTTTCAAAATAGAGGTTAAATACCCTTCGCTGGAAGAAGAAACGGCAATTTTAACTGCACAACATGCTTTAGTTAATAAAACGCTGCTAAACGATGTAAAACCGGTATTGTCCATACAACAGATTCAAAAGGCCAGAGACATTATCCGCAATTTATTTGTAGAGCCGAAGTTATTGGAGTTTATCGCCAAAATCGTAACGGAAACCCGCAACAATTCTTCCCTTTATTTAGGCGCTTCGCCAAGGGCATCGCTGGCTATTGTACACAGTGCAAAAGCCTTTGCTGCCATACAAGACCGCGATTTTGTAACACCAGAAGATATTATTGCCGTTGCCGCACCGGTATTGGCACACAGAATTTTATTGTCGCCCGAAAAAGAAATGGAAGGATTAACCACAGCCGATATTGTAAGCCAGATTATTAAAAAAATTGAAGTACCGAGGTAAGTCAGTTTGCCGTTGCCAATTTTCAGTTCACAGCTAACCGATTTGAAGAATTACCCAATGATCAGATCACAATGTTCAAATCCAGCAATCGGTTTAGCCATCCAAAAATTTAGCAATTGCCATAATACCGTTAACCAGTTTCAACAATTAACCATCTTAAACAATTACCCATCTTGAAAAAATTCTTTCAGCAATATTATACCAATCTGTTCCTAACTGACCGTTTATTTACGGTTTTAGGCTTCTGTATTGTGCTTTTTTTGCTAAAGTTCTTTTTTGCCTGGCTGGGCGATATCCCCGAAATTGCTACCGGAGCAGTAGCCGTTCTGTTTTTTATGGATCTTTTTATCCTTTACCGTGGTAATTGGATTGAGGCAAAAAGATTTACAGCAAAGCGTTTAAGCAATGGTGACGAAAATCCGATACAGATTGAAATTACAAACCACTATGGTTTTGGGGTAAACGTAAGGGTAATCGACGAAATACCTTTTCAGTTTCAGATCCGTGATAAAGATTTTAAGCTCCATTTAAAACCGGCTGAAATAAAATCCATCCATTATAATTTACGCCCTACAAAACGTGGGGAATATGATTTCGGATTTATCCGGACTTATGTAAGTTCGCCACTGGGTTTAATCAGCCGGCGTTATAATTTCGATGGTGCAAAAGTTCTGCCTGTTTATCCTTCATTTATCAACCTTGGTCAGTATGAATTGATGGCCGTTTCGCGTTATTTAACCGAATTTGGCATAAAAAAAATCAGAAAGGTTGGACAGAGCAGCGAATTTGACCAGATTAAAAACTATGTTGGTGGCGACGATATCCGCACCATCAACTGGAAAGCCACTGCCAGGAAAGGCGGTTTAATGGTGAATACCTATACTGATGAAAAATCGCAGAATATTTATTGCATTATCGATAAATCGCGTGTGATGCGCATGCCTTTTGAAGGGTTAAGCCTGCTCGATTATGCCATCAATGCAAGTGTTGCCCTTGCTAAAGTGGCCATGCTTAAAGAAGATAAAGCAGGCTTAATTACCCTGTCAGAAACTATCGGATCAATAATACCTGCTGATCGTAAAGCTTCACAGCTGGGCAACATTATGAACGTACTTTATAAAGAGAAAACAAGATACCTGGAAAGTAACCTGGAAGCCTTATATGCTACAGTCCGTTCAGTAGTAAAACAACGCGGACTTTTGGTTTTTTTTACCAATTTCGAAAGTTTATCGGCGCTGCAACGGCAACTGCCATATTTAAAAAGAATTGCCAAATACCACTTATTGCTTGTTGTATTTTTCGAAAATACTGAGCTCAAAGATTTAAGCACCGATCCGGCCAAAGATGTTGAAGGCATCTACCATAAAACCATTGCAGAGAAATTTATCTACGAAAAAAAATTAATGGTTAAGGAATTGAATACCCATGGCATTTTGGCTATCCTTACACCGCCACAAAAACTAACTGTAAATGTAATTAACCAGTACCTCGCCCTTAAAGCCCAACAGCGGATTTAGTTTGGAGCTTAGAGTGGTGAGTTGATACATACTTAAATCCGAGTCAGAGACTCTTGTCTATTCTACAATCCGTAGAGCCCTTCGGAACTCTACGGACAGGCGGGACTCAAGACTAACCTACGCTTCTTCCCTAAAATACACCTTGTAAAAGTTCATCGATTTATCATCATCGTAACCTTTCTCTATCATTTCTTTATTACCGTGAATATAGATGTGGAAGTTTTTATCCAGTTTTAACACGCTTTTGTAGGCCCGGGCCTGTTTTTTAACAGCAGATTCAGCAATCTCAAAATGATCGGCAATCGGACTCTCGAATTCCTCCTCGTAGCTTTTCTTATAGTTTTTAAACGATTCGATTCCTTCGGCATTACCGATCACTTCATTCCCGAATTCTTCAATATCAAAGGTTTCCTTTTCTTTGAAATACTTCATCGAACGGTTTAATAGATCAATCTTATCGGCCTTGCTGATTTCGTAATCATCATCGAGCTTCTGTGTGACAAAGTTTTTATAAACCCCCAATACATTATTGGTCTGGTTATAACTATCGTTCCTGATTTTCAGTTTTAAGAACTCATCTTTCCAATAAACGGCAGAGTCGTTGTTGCTTTTCGCCTGATCCAGTACCACTACTTTATAGCCTTCTTCCTTATCTACGTTAAAAATCAGGCAGCCTTTATCCAGTTTATTGATGCTGATGGCTTCCTGTTCGTAACTTACATTAAAGCCATCCTGTTCAGGATACACTTTTAAGTAGGTATCTTTAGTTTCGGATTTAAAAATCCCGACAACATCCAGCTGTTCCCCTTCTATCTGTACCTTTTCGAAATAGGCAACATACAGCTCGCCTGATTTAATTTTAGGGTGATTGGCTACATCGTATAAATGTTTGGCCAGTTGTTGTGAGTCTTCGTGAAAAAGCGCGTTGTTTTCGAAAATTTCATGAACGAAATGGAATACTTCGTTCAGCTGTAAATTATCATTGGGATGATAAAAACGATATACCTCATTCACTTTTTCGAAAGGTTTTAAGAAATACTGCAACAGCAGGTTTCCCAGCATTTCATCATCGATTTTTAAAGGCGCATCAGATAATTTGTAATACTCTTCAAGCAATTTATTGCCTGTGTGGTGGATAGAAAGCTGCTTAAGTGAAGCCTCGAAAAATGAAATCATAGCAGCAAAAATAACAAAATGATTGGTTAACCTTAATCAAAATCCACTCATTCCATCCGGCACCTCACAATCATTTATTCATATAAGCTTCGGCCCTTTGTAAAAAGCTTTTCTGCTGCAGCGTGGCTTCTACCTCGTTTATGGCTTTCATCAGGTTATTTTCTGTATTGGTAATCTCTTCTGTGGCCTTAATAATCACTTCCCAAACGGGTTCCATGGTTGATAGCAGCGTTTTGCCCTTTTCAGTAAGTTCTACCAGGCGTTTCCGGGTATCAATTTTATCCTTCTTAGAGCGGATAAATTTTTCTTTTTCCAATTCTTTTAACAAGCTGATGGTGGAAGGATGAGCATAACCGATTTCATCAGAAAGGGAAACCACGCTCATGGTCGATTTTTTATATAAAGTATACAGTACCGGGAACCATTTGGGCTGAAAATCAATCCCGAATGCTTTGTAAATTAACAGGCCATCCTTGCGGATCTGGTCGCTGAGCCTTTGTAAACGCGTAGAAATGGCCAGTAAGCCAGAAGCATCAATTACATTTTGTTCCATTAAACAGGTTTTAAATCCAACCCATAAAACACATTGTCTACAGCCATGCGGGGAAAATAAACCGGAAGATTTTCCATCCTGACCTGTATAAATCCATTACGTTCGTAAAATCGACAGGCTGCCTGCAATATATCTTTGGTACCCAAATATACCTTATTCAGGTTATTATCCCTGCAATATTCTATAAGGGTTTTTAATAAAGCCTGTGCTACCCCCAGGTCTTTTCCCCTGAATTCTTTTTTAACAAACATCTTTCTGATGGCCCCGGTATGGTGTTCTGACTGTGCAATCAAAGCAATGGTGCCAATAAGCTCGCCGTTCAGTCTGGCACCCCAGAAGGCACCTCCAGTACCATCGTAGTG
Source organism: Sphingobacteriaceae bacterium (assembly GCA_017745075.1). Classification (GTDB taxonomy): domain Bacteria; phylum Bacteroidota; class Bacteroidia; order Sphingobacteriales; family Sphingobacteriaceae; genus Pedobacter. The sequence goes on from JAGIAD010000029.1 coordinate 427,716, forward strand.
TTTTTCGATATCCAGCAGATCGGGTTGCGCAGCCAGATCGATATCTACATTAAATTCTATCTGCTGTATGGGCAGAATTAACCCGATAATCCCTTCACAGAATTGATTATCCAACCGTTCAATTTTAAATTCGTTTTGCATTGTAAATTGTTATAAAACAAATATATGTAGTTAACTACATATATAGCAAGAACAAAAGTCATCTCTCCATCAAATTTGATCCAGCATTTTTAGAAAGCTTTAAGATTATTTGGCGCTAACGATTACTTTTTAGTTTACTGATGAAATCAATGATCTTTTGATCGGCATAATCGGCCACGCCTTCATGTTTGAAAGATAACCTGCCCTGCTTATCAAAAATGACAGTTGTAGGTAAGGCACCGGCAAATACTTTTTCCGGAATATCGCTTTCTACTTTATAAACCGGCATTTCATATTTACGGTCGGACATAAACTTGAGGGATTTGGCAAAATCCCCGTCAGCATCAGCAAAAATGAATACAATATCAGTATCGCTCTTAAAGTGTACATAAAGCTTATTAACAGAAGGCATTTCGGCCCTGCATGGCGGACACCAGGTTGCCCAAAAGTTGAGAAAAATAACCTTGCCCTTTAAATCGCCAAGATCAACCAGGTTTCCTTTTACATCTTTAAACCGGATCCCCTCCAGACCTGCAACACTTTCAGTTGAAGCTTCGATATTGGGCTTATAAAAACCGATCTCCATTAAGCCCTTAATAAAAAACGCTTTTGCGTCAGGAACAAAAAGAATTATCAATACGAAAATGACAAATAAAGCGTTGATTATATTTTTTCTGATAAATTTCATTAACGGGTCTATTTTCTTGCCATAAACAATAACGCAAATTAAACTTTTGGCTAAAAGCCGGGTCAATAGCACTATAAATACAATGTTACTTTGTAAATATATATAATTGCTTAGGAATTACTACTTTTGCCCTGTTGAAAAAGCATAGACAAAATATTCAGAAATATTTATCAGTATTTATGCTGATCGTATTTGCTATTGCTTTAACCCCATGGAGTGTGCTTCACCACCACAACCCTCTTCCTGTTGTGCAGAAAGAGGTCAACTGTAAACATGTTAGCCACGTACAGGCTCATGGCGAAACCTGTTTAATCTGTAATGCAAGTTTTGAAAAAAACTATGTTCAAACTCACCACATTTACAGGATCTTTCTATCAGCCAAAATTTTTAACCGTACCGAACCTACGTTAAAGAATGCTTTTACTGAAATAAAGCGCACCTGCTTACGTGGTCCCCCGTTAGCTTAATTTTTTCCTGGAAAGCGCAACCGCGCTCAATTATTTTATTACATGAAACCTATAAATAGCTTCAAATTGGCTATGTATTAGGCTTTTCGATCATTTTTATTTATACACAACACATGAAAAAATTACAGCTTATCGGCCTGGTAATTCTATATACGTTATTAAGCAGCACTGTTTTCGCTGCTGCTTTAAAAAATATAAAAGGTAAGGTTATTGATGCCAGCACTAAACAAACGTTGCCAGGTGCAACCATTTTTATTCCAGATTTAAAGGTTTCGGCCGTAACCAACAATGACGGAGAATTTATATTGAATAATCTCCCATCAAAAGGAAGTTATCTGGTTGAGGTACATTATATAGGCTATAAAACCGCTACGCAAGTGGTGAATCTCGCCAGTGCAGACGGATTGACATTTTCTTTACAGCCTACTGCAATAGAAACCAAGGAAATCGTAATTACCGGAAGTTTAATCAGCAGCACTAGTAAGAGAAACAGTGCTTCATCGGCAGTAGTGGGTAAAGATCAGCTTTTGCAGCCTTCTACCAACTTAATCGATGCATTGAGCAAAGTACCTGGTGTATCGCAGATCACCACAGGTCCATCTATCTCTAAACCTGTAATCAGGGGTTTGGGTTATAACAGGATTGTAACTTTAGATGACGGGGTAAAACAACAGGGACAACAATGGGGTGATGAACACGGGATTGAAATTGACCAGTTTAAATCAGACCGTGTTGAGGTTTTACGTGGTGCAGCATCATTAATGTACGGATCAGACGCTCTTGGTGGTGTTATTAACCTTTTAGAGCCAAGCACCGCACCTGAAGGACAAGTAAAAGGCGAATTCATCAGCAATTACTCAACCAATAACGGACTTACCGCTAACTCATTAATGTTAAACGGTAACGAAAACGGCTTTGTCTGGAGGGCTCGTGGCACCTATAAAAATGCCTATTCTTTTAAAACACCAACAGGTTATTTCCCTAATTCGGGCTTTAATGAAACCGATTTAAGCGGTATGATAGGTTTGAACAAAAGCTGGGGTTATACGCACTTAAACGTTTCTAACTTCCATAACAACATTGGTTTTTATGACCCAAATTTAGATGCGAATGGAAATTTTGTTAAAGATGATGGTAGTGCATTTACCAACGATGATTATAAAAACCGTACTTTAGAATTTCCCCGTCAGGATATCAGGCACTTTAAAATTGCTTTGAACAACAATTTCATTATCGGTAATGGTAATTTAAAGGTTGATTTAGGTTATCAGCAAAATCAACGTCGCGAGCTGGACGAGCCAACCCCAGCTTTATTTTTCGATCTTAAAACATACAATGCTGATCTGAAATATTATATCCACGAAACTAACGGATGGCAGCCTGTTTTTGGTGTAAGTGTTGATGACGGACACAGTCAGAATAAAGGAACAGAATTTTTAATCCCGGCTTACGATACCTTTGGTTTAGGTGCTTTTGCTTATGCAAAGAAAAACTGGGAAAACAGTACTTTTAGCATTGGTGCGCGTTACGACTTCAGGAAAAACAACGGAAAACAATTAATTGTAGATGACGAAGAGCAATTTGCACCATTTAAAAATCAGTTTTCTAACGTGAGCGGTGCCTTAGGCTTTACGCATCAGTTTAATGACGAGCTGAACTTTAAAGCCAATGCAGGTTCGGCTTTCCGTGCACCAAACCCAGCAGAGTTAGGCTCTAATGGCGTACATGAAGGTACATTTAGATACGAGATCGGTAATGCGGCTTTAAATCCTGAGCGCAGTTACCAGGTTGACGCTGCTTTAGAATATGAAGGCAAAATTGTAAGTGCCAGTGCGAGCATTTACAACAACTATATCCACAATTACATTTATGCATCGAATAACGGCGAACAAAGGGTAGCAGACGGCACCCTTTATGATGTTTTCCGTTACGGACAGGTAAATGCAAACCTTTACGGCGCAGAGGCCAGCTTAACCATCCACCCGGTTCCGTTTATCCACTTCGAAAATACATTTGGGTATGTGCATGCACAGAACATTACCTTAGACAGGCCACTTTCATTTATTCCTGCCGGAACATTGAGAAATGAATTACGTTTCGAACCTAAACTTAAAGGTACAAATGATGCATATCTTTCTGTAGGTATCAACTCCGCATTTAAACAAACCCGCGTTGATGATGTTTTTGAAACACCAACCAGCGGTTACACACTATTAAATGCTGGAATAGGTGCTACGTTTAATTTGGGCAAACAGCCGGTTAAATTATCGGTATCGGCCAATAACCTGTTAAACCAGAAATATTATGATGCATTGAGCAGGTTTAAACCAGGCCGCTTTGACCAGGAAAACCCTAACCTAGGGGTTTACAACCCTGGCAGGAACATCACTTTCGGATTATACATTCCTTTTACAGTGGTTAAATAAAATTCTTAATTATTATACGCAAAAAGCGGAGTTGATCAATAAAATCACTCCGCTTTTTATTTACCTAAGTTTAAGAGAATCGTTATCTCGACCGGAGCAATGCAAAGTGGAGAGATCTTTTACCATGTTTGTTAAAAAAGATTTCTCCATTGCGCAACCGATGAAAATCGGCAAGCTTCAGTCGAAATGACGATTTATGGAAAGTAATTAATGAAAAACACTTCTTAAACATCTATCTTTTAGCCCTTACATACTGATTTGGCCATTCAACATCATCGCCGAGCACCTGTGCAGCATGTGTTGGGAAATAAGCATCGCGCAGCGATTCGCGGGCAATAAAAATTAAATCGGCTTTGCCTTGTTCTAAAATTTCCTCTGCCTGTTCCGCTTCAACAATCACCCCTACTGCACCTGTATAAATACCAATTTCATTTCTGATTTTATCTGCGAAAGGCACCTGGTAGTTTGGTCCGGCCGGAATGAAAGCATCAGGTACATTTCCTCCTGATGAAGTATCAATTAAATCTACTCCGCGATCTTTCAACACAGCCACCAATTGTAACGAATCGTTCTCGTTCCAGCCTCCTTCTGTCCAGTCTGTTGCAGAAATACGAACGAATAATGGCAGATTTTCAGGCCATACCGATTGTACTGCTTCTACCACATCAATAACTAAACGGATCCGGTTTTCGAAACTCCCACCATAAACATCTGTACGTTTATTGCTCAATGGGCTAAAAAACTGATGCAGTAAATAACCATGTGCAGCATGTATTTCTACTACTTTGTAGCCTGCATCAAGTGCCCGTTTTGCAGCGGCCCTGAAGGCAAAAACAATATCCTGAATTTCGGAAATTGTAAGTTCATGCGGCTCCACCTGCCCTGGTTTAAAAGGAATTGATGTTGGGGCAACTGGCTTCCAGCTCTTTTCGCCTTCAACAATCTGCTCGCCACCATTCCAAGGCACTTCACAGCTTGCCTTTCTGCCTGCATGCGCCAACTGGATGCCTGCAATAGCTCCATTATTATGGATAAAGGAAACAATCTGTTTCAGCTTTTCTATATGTTCGTCTTTCCAGATACCCAAATCGGCATAAGTAATTCTGCCATCGGCCGTAACTGCAGTAGCTTCCTGGATAATTAAACCTGCCCCACCAACTGCACGGCTGCCCAAATGCACCAAATGCCAATCGTTGGCAAAGCCATCAACTGCAGAATACTGGCACATTGGCGAAATCACAATTCTATTTTTTAAGGTTACATCCTTTATAGTAAAAGGAGAAAATAATTTAGACATATCTTTTTTAAATTTTAACCACAGAGGACCCAGAGAAATACACAGCGCACACCGAATGCTTTTCTCCGTGAAAACCAATAAGCTCTGTAGTTATTATTACCATTAAAAACCAGCGTGCTGCAATTCGGTATTGATCAACTGAATTTCTTCGGCACTTAATTTTACGTTTATTGCAGCGGCATTCTGTAAAGCTTGTTTTTCATTTCTTGCACCAGCCAAAGCAATGGTTATGCCCGGGCGCTCAACTGTCCAGCGCAGTACCAATTGAGATAAGGTCGCATTTTTCTCGTTGGCCAAGGGTTTTATTTTAGCCAGAAATGCATTTGTTTTTTCGATGCTTTCCGGTGAGAAAAATTTATTTCCCTGACGGTGATCACCTTCTTCAAATTTATAATCGGTAGTCATTTTTCCGGTTAATAAACCGCGTTCCATCGGACTATAAGCTAAAACCGATTTATTTTTTTCGATGCAATATGGAACAATTTCCTCTTCAACACCCCGGTTTACCATGCTAAATGGAATCTGGTTAGAAATAATTTCTAAAGTCTGATCTGCTTCTTTTAATTGTGATACATCATAATTGCACACACCTGCATAACGTACTTTACCCTGTTCAATTAACCTGCTTACGGCTTCGAAAGTTTCGCTGATCGGTGTTGTTGTATCTGGCCAGTGGATCTGGTAAAGATCTATATAATCTGTACCCAGGCGTTTTAAAGATTGCTCGCATTCATAAATCACGCTCTCTTTTCCGGCATATTTATAAATATCGATCTCTTTCCCCTCGTTGTTTTTACTCTTGAAGCCGAAATCGCCTTTGGCCAGATCCCAGCGCATGCCAAATTTGGTTACCAATTGTAATTTATCGCGTGAAATGCCTTTTATTGCATCACCTACAATTTCTTCACTGTCTCCCTGACCATAAATTGGCGCGGTATCAATTGAAGTAACCCCTAAATCGTAACCGGCCTTAATGGCGTTAATTGCATCGTTTCTATCTGTGCTTCCCCACATCCAGCCACCAGCTGCCCAGGCGCCGAATGTGATTACCGAAAGTGCTAAATCTGAATTTCCAATTTTTCTGTATTCCATAATTATTTTTTAATGATTTTGTCGACCGCATAACTGTTATGCGGCAGGTAAGCGAGTAGTACCGATAAAAATGCGACATGGATGAGTTGGGAAGGCAGCGCGTCCCAATTTTCAATTAGCGTTGTTCCGAAAATCAGTGCTAACGAAATCACTCCGGCAAGTAATAAGCCTTGCCTGGTGAATAAGCCCAATATGATCATTAAGCCCGCTATAAATTCGGCAAATGGCAAAATGTAACTGAAGGGAATAATCAATGTATCAGGCAGATATGATTTCGAAAATTGCCCAACCATCCAACCACTAAAACCGGCAAGTTTTGGCAAGCGTACCAAACCATGTCCGAAAAAACTTAAACCAATTGCTAAACGGCTAAGCAGATATGCCCATTTTGTATCCATACTATATCAGGTTAATGTACTACAAACATACAATCTCCGAGTTAAGGATGTTTTAATGCAACGATTATTAAACTGATATTTTACCTTTCAATGGCGAAGAGCAAAGAGTGGAGAGCGTGGAGCGTAGAGGTATGGAGCCTAGGACGTGGAGTGCCAAGCGTTAAGTATCTGATAGGAGACAAAACTCCAGCCGCAACACGCTAAACGCAAATCTCTAAACTTTTTCATCAAAAAATTTGGAGATAACCAAACAAGATTATACTTTAGTGTATTATTTAACTAATACAGTAGATATGATCAATATTAACAATCTTAATTTTGGCTACACTAAGCATAAGCCATTATTCAAAAATATGAGCATGCGCTTAAGCAACGGCCATATTTACGGTTTGCTCGGTAAAAACGGGGCGGGCAAATCAACTTTATTAAAAAACCTGGCTGGTTTGGTATATGCACAGAGTGGTACGTTAGATGTAATGGGTTATGATCCTGCGAAAAGACAACCCGCACTTTTAGAACAGATTTGTTTTATCCCAGAAGAATTTTATTTGCCACCGGTAAAAATTGATGCGTACATAAAAGCCAACGCCGCTTTTTATAAAAATTTCGACCACAATTATTTCACTGATCTGATCAAAGAATTTGACATTCCGGTTGAACATAAACTCATCAATATGAGTTATGGCCAAAAGAAAAAAGTAATTATCGCCTTCGGTTTGGCCACCCAGGCGAAGCTGGTGATTATGGATGAGCCGACAAACGGATTAGATATCCCATCAAAGGCACAGTTCAGGAAAATTATGGCTTCTGCCATGACGGATGAGCGCTGCATTATCATTTCTACACACCAGGTAAGGGATTTGGACAACCTGATCGATACCGTAATTATGCTTGATGAAAATGATATCGTCCTTAAAGCTACAGTGGAAGAAATTACCGCAAAATTGACCTTTAAAAAAGTAAAAGAAATTGATGACAGCATCTTTTATGCAGAACCATCTCTCTCCGGTTATAGTGCTGTAATGCCCAACTACCACCAGGAAGAAAGCAAATTAGATATGGAGCTTCTTTTCAATGCCATACTCGCAGAAAAAATCAAATTTAAACCTTTATTCAGTTAAGCCATGAACAACACATTTAATATTAATCGATTTGGCTTATTGCTTAAAAGACAATGGTTAGATTTTGGGAAAATTTATTTGATGAGTTTGATAGTGCTTACCGTAATTGTAGTAGGCTTCTATTTTTTTAATATCCCTCGCCTCAACCAATCAAATTTTATATGGAATGATAACGGCCATGCTCAGTTAGCCTTTCGCATGCCCATTTTTCTTTCTATTGGTTTTTTGTTTTTAACAATAGAAGCCAGCACCTATTTTAGTGGATTGGGGCAAAAATCGAAAGCAATTATGGAATTAATGACACCAGCCTCTACTACAGAAAAATTCTTTTGTGCAGTCCTTTTCTCTGTAATTCTTAGCCTTTTAAGTTACCTACTTATTTTTTTTATAGTTGATTCTATATTCCTTAACTATATCAACGAACTGTGGAAAAATCAAAAAGCGCTCGATTATAATACTAATAAACTCACTTTCGTTTCTTTTAGCCCTTTTTACGATGATCTGACAAGTGATACCAGGAACAAATTTCTGTTTGTCTTTCCACTTTTCTTCTCCAGCGTTTTTCTTCTGGGATCTGTTTATTTTAATCGTTTTCACTACATTAAAACCGCTCTGTCATTAACAGCCTTATTCACACTTGTGATTTTTTTAGGCTTTAAAACCTCAAAATGGTTACTGGAAGGTAAGTATAACGCGGGTACAAATGAAAGAGATTTTGTGTTCATAATACTATTTGTGGCTAGTATCTTAGTCACCTTATTTATCTGGATAATTACTTATGTCCGCTTAAAAGAAAAAGAAGTTTAACGTAAAGGGTATAGATATGGAATTTAGAGATAACAAGGCAATATACCTTCAAATAGCCGAGTATGTTTGTGAGCATATTTTGTTAGGAAAATGGAAAGCCGGCGAGAAAGTCCCTTCAGTAAGGGAACTGGCTGTAGAAATGGAAGTAAACCCCAATACAGTAATGCGTACCTACGAGTTACTGCAAAATAAAAACATCATCAATAACAAAAGAGGAATAGGCTTTTTTGTAGATGAAGCAGCCACAGCCAATATAAAGAGCTACCGAAAACAACAGTTTATGGCAGATGAACTGCCTGTAGTGTTCAGGAATATCTACCTGCTTAACATCGGCTTTGATGAACTGGAAAGCCAATACAAAACATTTGTAAAAGAAAACTTTAACGCTTAAAAGAATGAAAACAAGTAATAAATTACTCATCACGCTTGCAGTACTGCTCATTATTGTTCCAATAATTGTTGTAGCCATAAATGCCAAAATAAATTATAAGCCATCAACAAGTGGTGGCTTTGTTGAAGAACAAGAGATAAATGCAGAACCTTTTGAAAAGGTGAGTCAGGATAGAATTGCTATCCCCATCAATACGTCTTTTTCTAGTGTGAATGTTCCGGATGCAAAAAGAATTTACCTAGAATTACATTTGATAAAAAGTGCAAAATCAGGGGTAAAAGTACCTACGGACATGAAAAACGATATCAATTTCAGTATTAATAACACTGGAGCATTACAAATCAGTTTTAGCGATAAGCTCAACAGATCGGGCAATCATCACAATGGCGTAGTGATACTGGTATACAGTCCAAAAATTGATGAACTTAATCTAAATAATCTTTCGAGCTTAGTTCTAACAGCCAAAGTAGATACATTAAACATTAATATGAAAAGATCTGGCTCAATTAGCTTTGGTTCTCCCATAACATTTAGTAATCTCAATGGGGAATTTAAGGGGGTAATAAATCAAACAGGCATTAAACAATTGAATGTAAATCTTGATAACGCCTCATTTTATTCATCTAATAGCTCTTATAAAAACCTGGTTATCAGCAGTAAAAATTCATCAATTAATATTCAGGGGGGTGAAAATAGCAATAATAATATTGAAAATTTAACAATTAACACTTTCGGAAAATCTGACTTTAAAATGGAAAATGTAATAGTGAACAAAATTTCTGGTAGCCTATCAGATGAAACAACTATTGGAATGCCTGCAAAATACCTTAAGCAAATGCTAAAAAATTAATTTTCGAGTCTATCAAAATACTTTTACACTCGCTTTCTTTATAACGATGTAAAAAAGGCATGATTTTTAAGCTAACTAATTGGCAAAAGTATAACTTGGGCCAATTAGTTTAGTTTTTACATCAATATCTGATTCATGAAGAAGTTTTTCCTGCTATTTACCCTTTGTTTCTTCGTTTTTAGCCAGCTTAAAGCACAAAAAACAGACACCCTATCCATCACCCTGGATAATGTAAAATACCCTTATCCGGTTAAATATTTCCCGATCAATACTGAAGGGCAAGACGTTAAAATGGCCTATATGGATGTTGCACCTACTGCAAATGCAAACGGCAAAACAGCAATTCTTTTCCATGGAAAAAATTTTGGTGGTTACTATTGGACCAATGTTATTAAAGCCCTAACCAACATTGGTTACCGGGTAATTGTTCCTGATCAGATTGGCTTTGGCAAATCATCCAAAGCATTTATCCATTACAGTTTCCATCAGATGGCAACCTGGAATAAAAGACTTTTAGATACACTTGGCGTTCAGAAAACGGTGGTTTTGGGCCATAGTATGGGCGGTATGCTGGCCACCCGTTTCGCTTTAATGTACCCGGAAACAACAGAAAAACTCTTACTTGAAAACCCCATCGGTTTAGAAGATTACAAGACTTTTGTTCCTTACATTAACACCGAACAGCAATACAAAACCGAACTGAAAACCACTGCCGAAAGCGTTAGAAAATATTATCAGGGTTCTTATTTTACCCACTGGAAACCCGAATATGAATACCTGGTTGATGTTGCAGGCGGTGTAACCAATAGTGCCGATTATCCGCGCTGGGCTAAAGTAGCTGCACTAACCTATACCATGATTTATGAACAACCTGTGGTATACGAATTTCAGAATTTAAAGGTCCCAACTGTTTTATTCATCGGTAAGGAAGACAAAACCATTGTAGGCAAAGGATTGCTTACACCTGATCAGCAGGCGCTACACGGCCAATACAAACTTTTAGGCAAGCAAACGGCAGCCAAAATTATAGGGGCAAAAATTATCGAATTTGATGCCTGTGGCCACATTCCGCACATCGAGATTCCGACAGAATTTCTGGTGGCTTTAACGGGTAGCCTGTAGTTTTTCCGCCAGACCTTGCAGGTTTTAGAAACCTGCAAGGTCTACTGTTATTAGTTTATCTCTTTCCCCACAATTTTATTAATACCCTGCATTTCAAAATCGATGTCCTGTCCCATTGATTTCATTTTACCATAGAGCTCTACACGGAGGTGACTGTTTAATACCACTCCGGTTTTAATATCCATTGATGTTTCTCCCGAGTTGGTTCCTTTTAAATCAGTTTCTATTTTATTGCCCATTACTTCAAAATCACCTTTTGAGATCAAAGTGCCTTTTACACCCAATATGGCAATGTTATCTTTCACTTCTTTCAATGTGTATTGGGTAATTGTTTCAATGGGCATACTCATCTGCATTTTGGTATCAACAGTCCAGCTATCGCCTATTTTAACAGCTTTATCTGGGTAAATTTTAAATGACGATTCCATGGTTTGTTTCACCACCTCGTTGCTAAATTGTTTACTCAAGGCATTTCTAACCTGTTTAACCTGACTGGTATCCTTGGTCATCCTTGCCGACATATTATCGAGCATTTTATCAATACCTGCAACGGTTTTAATCCCGCCGTTTGGGGCTACTGTCATATAAAAAGACGCACCTTTTATACTGCGAAAAGGGTTCTTTTTGGTGCTATCCTGATCATCTGAACTAAGTGTCAGCGCATTTCCCATTGCAGTCGATTTCATAAACGACCTGTTGTAGGTTACCTTTATATCTTTATCGCCATTGCGCCCTTCGGTGATATCAAAAGTGTAATCGGTTTCTATGGTTTGTGTTGAGTTAATGCTCTTTCCATTAATTTTCTGATTGATCAGCTGATCTGAAATGAACGAGAAGTTATATCTGTTGCCTGTTGGATAATTTTGCTTAAGCGAGTATGTTTTTTGCCCCCATACACCAAATGTTAGCAAGCTGCAAAGCAATGTAATTATTATTTTCATCTTTCCTTTTAATAAAAGTTATCCCGCAGGCTGTTGTGCAAAAATGCGGCTTAACTGAAAATACAGCTCAGGGTGTTTATCTTTTAACAGCTCAGGTTTTTCAAAGAAATATTCAGAGACCACGGCAAAAAATTCGGCCTGATTGGTGATGGCATAAGGATTGATATCAGACTTGTTATCCTCAATTTTTTCCATTTCCTCATGCATCATTTTAATCCATGGCAAAGTATATTCATGTGCCAGTAAATTCTCCGGAATACCATCTGTTGCCCCGTCAGATTTGTCCAGGAGGTGTACAAATTCGTGTATCGCGGTATTTTCTTTGCCTGCACTTTTCGAAAAACCATGGCGCAATGCTGAACGCGATAAAATCATCTGTCCGTTCATATATCCTGTACCTACCATCCCCATGATATTCCTCTCGCCGCCCTCAAACTGAAAATCTTTGTTAAAGGTATCAGGATATAATAAAACGCTGGTTAAGTTTTTGTATTGCCAATCGTCAAAACCAAAAATAGGGATAACAGCGCTGGAGGCGATCAGCAGTTCGTCTAAAGTAGTCATTTCTAAACCCACCGGTTCGATTTTAACCGTGCTGAAAAATGTAGCTACCTTCTCTTCAAATTTAAGTTTATCTGTCGAATCAAGATTGTGGTAATAGCTCACATAATCGTCGAGTATTTTTTTGTCAACGTCGGTTAAAGGTTCTATCGCAACTTTCTTTTTCTTCAGAATTAAATAAAGGGCGATCAGGAAAATTGGAATCAGGTATGCAAATGGAAGAGAATTCATAGTCAGGGTTATGCGGTTGCCGGGCTTTCTATAATTTCCATCTGTGTTAAAACATCCTCGCGTGTTACCGGGTATGGTTTTTTATTCCTTATCGCCTGGTAAACGGCTTCGAAAAGCGGCAGATAACTTCCTGCTTCTGATGGAATGATCTCTTCTGTCTTGTTTCCGTCGCCATCGATGGTTGTTAATAAGCCGGCCTTATCAGCAGCCTCAATACCATAACCAGGATCGGTTAGTTTCATTCCCGCCAACAACTGTTCTTCCTGGATATCGGTTCTTTGTTTAATAAAGCTGCCATTTACACCATGTAAAACAAAGCCCGGCTGTGGATTTACGACCAGCATGCTCGAGGTTACAAAAACATTTACGCTATCGGGATAACTCAAATGGATCGAAAAATAATCGTCAACCAATGTACCTACCCTGTTTTTACCCAAAATTTTATAAAAATTTAAGGGCTTACCGAATAAACTGATTACCTGATCTAAAAGATGCGGACCTAAATCGTATAACAGGCCACTGGCCTCTATCGGGTTTTCTTTAAATGCTTTCGGACCAATTACATTGCGGTAACGATCGTAACGCAGGTGCATTTCATTGAGTTTACCGAGTTTACCACTGTCGAGTACTTTTTTTACTGAAATGAAATCGCTGTCCCAACGGCGGTTCTGGTAAAAGAAAATCTGTTTGCCAACGCTATCGGCCAGTTCGAAAAGCGCTTTGGCCTGCGCAGTGGTTGCGGTAAAAGGCTTTTCGACCAGAATATGTTTATATGCATTTAATGCTGCCTTCGAATGTTCGTAATGAAGGTTATTGGGGGTATTAATCACCACCAATTCAATTTCTTCATCTTTCAAAAGTTCATCAATACTGTTGTAACTTACAATATTAGGGTAATCGTTAACTGCATTTTTATTGCTCCGCTCTACCACGGCCTTTAAACCGAAGCCTTTGTGCGCATGTAGAAATGGGGCGTGAAACACCTTTCCAGACATGCCATAAGCCAATAAACCTGCAGTAATTGTTTTATTGATATTCGTATCCATAGGTCATAAATGTAACCAAAAATACCATTACCATTCAAGCTAAAGTGTTAAAAAGCCTAAACGTTTTACTTAAGGCTTACACGTTTTTACACTATCTTTGCAGGATATGAAACCATCGGAAATTAATGCCAAATGGAAAGTTTTACAAGAAAGGATTTCTCGGGAATTTGATTCCGAATTTCCTGATTTAAAGGTGATGCTTTTTCTCATTGGCGTTCAGGAACTGGGCAAAGGTCCGAAGAAATACAGTAAACGTCAGAAGGAAGAACTGATGCATATTGCTACCTGCCGCTTATTGAGCGAAATGGGATTCTATGAACTGGAGGGACTGGATCAGGACGGTTGGCCGCATTGGAAACTGGTTAAAGCAATCCCGCCTTATACCATGCTGGAGCAGGAAATGCTGATAAAATCGCTGGTGGTGAATTATTTTGAAGATATCTATTCTGCAGACTAAATGTTCTTGGTGTTGGATGCCGCCATCCTGCATAAGTTTATAAATTTATTTAAATATTTTGGAAAGCAGGGTTCCCTGCTTTTTTTATTGTTAGCCGGGCTTTTCGCTATATCTCCGATTCCGATGAAAAATCGGATCGGAGGATGCCACTTCAATCCCGTTTAAATTCGGAGGCTGGTGCAGCTATTCAGGGTTGCATGAGCGCTAGAAAAACTTACGAAGTTGGCCACATATCCCGGGGCCTGCAAAACTTCGTAAGTTTTGTACAGGCCAGTGCGATAATCCAGCCTCTCCAAGAACCACTGCCTCAAGTTAACTAAACCTGACAGCAGCGGGCACCGAACGCAGAGAGGTAAAGCGAATGGCGGGACTATCAGATCCGATACCCACAGTAACCGGCTTTTCAAAAAACTAGAAACTTTTAATTATATCGCGTCAGGTGGTAACACCAGATACCACAAAAAAGCCCCAGTGGATGTACACTGGGGCTGCATATATAATAACCTCATAGGTAGAGGGAATCTGCAATATTATCCTTGTTTTTGTGCTGTAGCTTTTAAGGCATCGTTAGCAACGATTACAATTTCTACACGGCGGTTGGCTGCACGGCCTGCATCAGTGTCATTATCAGCAATTGGCTCAGAAAAACCTTTACCAATGGTTACTAACCTTGATGCCGGAACACCTTGAGAAACAGCATACGCTTTAACAGCTGCAGCTCTTCTTTCTGAAAGGCCCATGTTATATTGTTCGGTACCACGGCTATCGGTATGGCCGATAATTTTGATATCGGTATCAGGATATTGGTTTAATGATGATGCTAAGCTCTGGATATTCGCTTTAGCTGCATCTTTTAAAGCTGTTTTATCGAAATCGAATAAAATACCGCTATCGAATTTTACAATGATACCTTCCCCTTCACGAATAACTTCTGCGTTAGGAATAGCCTTCTGAATTTCGGCAGCCTGTCTGTCCATCCTGCGGCCGATAAAAGCCCCTGCTGTACCTCCGATAGCACCACCAATTAAGGCCCCAACGGCTGTATTACCTGCTTTTTTACCGATTAAAGCACCAATTACACCACCGGCTGCTGCACCAATACCAGCACCTTTTTGTGTTTTAGTTAAACTATCACAACTTTGGAATGCCATAGAACCAACGGCCAATCCTATACTTAGTGTTGCTATTCTTACTTTTGAAATACTCATGATATGCTAGATTTATAATTTCCATCCGACATATTCAAACACAATGCCAAAAACTGATAAAACTGCATTTTGAACTCATTTTAATCAATTTTCGCTAAAAACAACAAGCTTATTTACAAAAAAAGAGTCCCAATAAATCAGGACTCCTCTTACATATTGTATCATTCTTAGTACAAAAACTATGCGGAGAAATAACTTTCCAGCTCTTTCAAAGTATTTTCGTCGGTTTTAAAATCTTTAATTACCTGTCCTTTTTCTACCAGCACAATGCGGCTACAAACATCGGTAACGTGGTTTAAATCGTGACTGGATATAAAAGTAGTCATACTTCCTGCCTGCTCCTTTAACAGTTTCTTTAAACGGATCTGGGTAGTTGGATCGAGGTTGGCAAAAGGTTCGTCGAGAATTAATATTTCGGGTTTTTGCATCAAAGCAGCTGCAATACCTACCTTAACCTGGTTACCTTTGCTAAAGTCGCGTATATATTTACCGCTGTTCAGGATTTCGCCATTAAAAAACTCTACATATTGGTTAAGATATTCAGAAACATCGGCAACGCTTAAATTGTGTAAGCTACCTATAAAAATAAAATACTCTTCGGGGGTTAAATAATCAATCAGGAAACCTTCGTCCAAAAAAGACGCAGTATAATTTTTCCAGTTATCGTTGTGCATTACATTTTCACCTTTCGATAAAACCTCGCCTGTAGTTGGGCGGATCAGGTCTAAAAGCATCCTGAAGAAAGTAGTTTTACCTGCACCGTTATTTCCAACCAAACCTACCGTTTCGCCAGCAGCAATCTGCAAATCTTCTATGTTTACAACAGTTTTATCGCCGTAAACTTTTTGTAATTTCTTAACTTCTAAAATCATAATTATTCTCTAAAGCCTTCGGCTATTTTATATCGTTGTTTTTCAAGTCGTTTTGCAATGTAGTTTACCCAAAAGCCCCTTAACAGTAGCATGGCTAAACCGAATACGCCTACTACAGCCAATCCCCAGTAAGGTTTATTCAAGATACCGAAAGGCACATACATTAAAATAGGGGTAAGTGCGTAAGGAAACATTAAAAGCCATTGGGTTGCGCCGGTTCCCTGATAGTTAAAGCTCGCAGCTTTGGTAATATCAAGGCGTTTATAATTTAAGGTAGCCAGGTAAAGCACTACTACCGTTCCAAAACCAATGTTATATAGATAGGCGGCCAGGTGCAAGAGCAATAGCTTCGGACTTAAAAATCCGTAAAAGCTCGCTAATAAAGTAATAATAGTACAGCCAATGGTAAATAGTAAAAACTTAGCCTTGATAAAATCTTTAAAGTTAATTTTATTGGCCAATAAGCCATCAAAATGAGCACTTTGCCAGGCAAACATGAACTGTCCATAAATAATAATCGAAATACCGGTCATAAATATGGCGCCGAACATCATCTGGCCGAAGGCATCGCTATTGATTGCTTTTTCCTTGTAAAAAATAAACCCATAAAAAAGGAAAAAGAAGCCCATAATCACCGCAGATCGGGGGCGCTTGTGACGGAGGATTAATTTTAATTCTAACGCCGCCAGCTCACCAACTTTACCGAAACGGTTCAGGAAAGCGTAATCGGTACTGCCTTTTTTCTCCTGTTTCTTACTCAGTTCTTCTACATACAGGTTTTTACGTAAGAAACCGGAGTTGAGATAAAATATAGCTATCGCAGCCAGGGTAAATGCAAAGGCATAATAAGGATGTGCAGCTATGGCACGGAACACAAAATCGGAACCGGCCATGATTGAAATAACTTTATAATATTCCAATGCGGCAAAGGCCGCAATTATAACCAATCCGACAAAGGTATAAAGCGTATTGGTGATTGATTTCCGCTTGATGTACAACACAAAATAGTTGTTAAAAATCATGATTGAAAATATCGAAACGATATACATGATGGTTGTAACAACACCAAGTGCAGGTGCAATTTTAATAAAACAGAAAGGCAGAAAAATAAAAAACGGCCAAAGGTTAAATGCCGAAAAGAGTGCTTTAACATTTAAAAACCTAATGATTTTATTCCTCGAAATCCTTAAATGCAGGTAAGGGATAATACTTAACGTTGGTAATTCCTGAAATTGCAACCGCATAATAAAGTCGAATGCGAAATAATAAAGAATGATACCGTTGAAACTTTTAATTACATCTTGATTTGGAAAAAAGTAGGCCAACAGGTGCGACATACCAATACCGGCCCCAAGTGCCAAAACAAGAAAATACAACAAAAAGAAGCCCAGAACAATCTGGCCGGCAATGCTACTGCCCCTGTTCCGCGAACGCCAGAAAGATTTTCTTTGATGGCTTAAAAAAGTACTCAGCATATATAGTTTAGGTTTTTGATTTTAGTCAGTTTCTCTATTAGTATACATTAAACAGAAAATGTTACACTAATATTTGTATTTGTCTTTCCAGTTCTGTCTAAGTTTTTCGCGCAATTTCTCTTCTGCAGGGTTTTTACCCGGATCGTAGAGTTTCGTGCCGCTCAGCTCTTCCGGAAAATACTCCTGAGGGGAGAAATTACCTTCGTAGCTATGCGAATACTGATAATCTTTTCCATAGCCGATATTTTTCATCAGTTTGGTTGGCGCATTGCGGATGTGCAAGGGTACAGGCAGATTACCCGTTTGCTTAACCAATGCCTGAGCCTTGTTAATGGCCTCATAAGAGGCATTGCTTTTGGGCGAACTGGCCAGGTAGGTTACACATTGCGACAGGATAATACGCGCCTCCGGGTAACCGATTACATTTACGGCCGTAAAACAGTTATTGGCCAATAAAAGGGCATTTGGATTGGCATTACCTATATCTTCAGAAGATAAAATCAATAATCGACGGGCAATAAATAGCGGATCTTCTCCCCCTTCGATCATTCTTGCCAGCCAGTAAACTGCAGCATTGGGATCACTGCCCCGGATTGATTTAATAAAGGCCGAAATAATATCATAATGCTGTTCTCCGGCTTTATCATAAAGCGCGAGGTTCTGCTGTGCATGGGCCAGCACATTCTCATTGGTGAGCACGATTTTATTACCCCCGATACCGTTGATGGCAATTTCGAGTACATTTAAGAGTTTCCGCGCATCGCCACCGGATAAACGGATTAAGGCTTCATGTTCTTTGATCGAAATTTCCTTCTCAGCAAGAACCGCATCTTTTTTGATCGCTGTTTGCAGTAACCCCACCAATTCTTCTTCCGTGAGCGATTTTAAAATGTAAACCTGGCAACGGGAAAGCAAAGCGGAAATGACCTCGAAAGATGGATTTTCGGTTGTAGCGCCAATTAAAGTAACCAGTCCCCTTTCTACGGCCCCCAATAAACTATCCTGTTGCGATTTACTGAACCGGTGGATCTCATCAATAAACAAAATGGGTAAACCTAAAAAGCTGTCTTTTAGCTGAGCGGCACGGTCAATTACCTCGCGGATATCTTTTACACCGCTATTAATGGCGCTTAAATTAAAAAATGGCCGGTCTAATGCTTGTGAAATGATATAAGCCAAAGTCGTTTTACCTACTCCCGGCGGGCCCCAAAAAATCATTGATGGCAGCTGACCGCTTTCAATGGCTTTGCGCAATACGGCATGCTCTCCTACCAAATGCTGCTGACCAACATATTCATCTAGGTTTTGAGGGCGCATACGTTCGGCTAATGGAGGCAGGTTTTGCATAATGGTAAATATATAAAAAATGATTATTTTGTTCGTTGATAATCTGCTAACCAAATGTCAGGATTATAATTCCTTTTAAAACAAAAGGACAAATGCTTTAGTTCTAATTTATTATTATGGACATTAAAAACTTAGATCATCTTGTACTAACGGTTGCCAATCTGGAAAGTACATGCAGGTTTTACAGCCATGCCCTGGGAATGGAAATTATTGAGTTTGGCGAAAACCGGAAGGCACTGAAGTTTGGCAATCAGAAAATCAACCTGCACCAGTATGGATCAGAATTTGAACCCAAAGCGTTTAGGCCCATGCCCGGAACAGCCGATTTATGTTTTATCACAGATTTTCCGCTTCTTAAGGTGATGCAGGAACTGAAAGAAAAATGTATCGAGGTGGAAGAAGGTCCTGTAGAACGTACGGGTGCAAATGGTAAGATCATTTCGATCTATCTCCGCGATCCGGATATGAATTTAATTGAGGTGAGTAATTACCTGTAACCTCCCGGCACTGTTTTGCTACGCTGGCTATTTTAGCATGCTTCCTGCAAAACAGCCCCTGAATAAATTACTTTCATGCCCGGTTAAGGGCGACGAGTTAAAAATCAATCCTCAATCTTGGAATGGTGTTTGGTATCTTTCATGGTGGTATACAAAATCAGGGAGATTAAAATACATCCGGTTACGTACCAATAAAAATAACGCTCGTGCCCGATATTTTTAAACCATAGCGCAAAATATTCTGCCGTACCGCCGAAAATGGCAACAGTTAACGCATAAGGCAAGCCTACGCCCAAAGCCCTGATTTCGGCAGGGAACAGCTCAGCTTTAACCACCGCATTTATACTGGTGTAACCACTTACAATAATCAAAGCACCTACCATCAATAAAAATATAATTGTGGTATCGGTTTCTTTTGCCAAACCCGTTAATATCGGATATGTGAATAAAGTACCCAGCACACCAAAACCAATTAACAAGGGCTTCCTGCCGATCTTATCGGATAGCAGACCAAATAAAGGTTGCATAATGGCAAAAACCAGCAGCGAAATAAATGATAATGTTGTAGAGGTTTCTTTACTCAGGTGGACCGTATTGACCAGAAATTTCTGCATATAGGTGCTAAACGTGTAAAAGGCGATGGTACCACCTAAGGTTAAACCCACAACCGTAAAAACCTCTCTCGGATATTTCAGCAGTACGGCAATACCTCCTTTTTTGTCTTCATCATTTTTACTTTTAAAGGCCGCCGTTTCATCGATATGTCTGCGCAGGTACAAAGCAATAAAAGAAAGAACAGCCCCGATAAAAAAGGGAATTCTCCAGCCCCAATTGTGTAATTGTGCAGGGCTGAGCAACCAATTCTGTAAGATCAACTGGATACCTAAAGCTAATAATTGTCCGCCGATGAGCGTCACATATTGAAAGCTTGAGTAAAATCCCCTGTGTTTTTTTGTGGCCATTTCGCTGAGGTAAGTAGCAGAGGTTCCATATTCGCCGCCGGTGCTCAAGCCTTGAATCAATCTGGCAAAAACAAGCAATAACGGCGCGGCAATTCCAATCCGTTTGTAGCCAGGGGTTATACCAATAATTAATGATCCAATGGCCATAATCAGTACAGAAAGTGTCATTGAGCGTTTTCGCCCCAGTTTATCGGCAATGCTTCCAAACAGCCAGCCTCCAATTGGGCGCATTAAAAAGCCTACGGCAAAAATACCTGCAGTATCCAATAGCTGGGCCGTTGGATTACTGTTCGGAAAAAAGACAGGAGAAAAATAAAGGGCAAAGGCAGAGTAAGTATACCAATCGTACCACTCCACAAGGTTACCAACCGAACCACCAAATATAGATTTCAGCCGGTATTCAACATCCTTAGCGTTGTGCTGTGGTAATGCTTTTTTCATATTATCGAATAATTAAATGTTGAATACTGAATGAAACTTAACTTCTGCAACAGTTGTTTCTCAAAAATATAATAATTTTATAAAGAAAGCACGGAGATGTTTTTCATCGTGGTTCCATTCGCTCCTTTCAACATACAAAATCCAATCATTTATCACCATGAAAGATAACTTTTCTGCCCAATCTGCCGATTACGCCATATACCGACCAACGTACCCCCAGGAATTATACGATTACCTGCTCGCACTGGTAAAAAATAAGGAAAGCGCCTGGGATTGTGCCACAGGGAATGGCCAGGTAGCGAAGGTATTGGCCCAGCATTTCGATACGGTTTATGCGACCGACATTAGCGAGAACCAGCTAAAAAATGCCTTGCAGTTGCCCAATATTACTTACAAAGTGGAGCCGGCAGAACAAATATCGGCAGGCAATGCCAGTTTCGACCTGATTACGGTAGCACAGGCTATCCATTGGTTTAACTTCGAAGCCTTTTATGCCGAAGTAAAAAGAACATTAAAACCAGGTGGACTTTTTGCGGTAATTGGCTATGGGCTTATGTATATCGATAAAAAGGTAGACAAGGTTATTTATAAGCTTTATGAAGACCTGCTTGGCAAATACTGGGATAGTGAACGCCACTACATCGAAGAAGGATACAAAACCATCCCTTTTCCTTTTGAAGAAATTGTTGCGCCTCATTTTCAGATCAAAACTACCTGGCATTTTAACCAATTAACTGGTTATTTGAATACCTGGTCAGCGTTACAGCACTACAAAAAAGCCAACGAAAGAAATCCCCTGGAATACCTGTTTACCGAGCTAAAAGAAGCCTGGGGCGATGACGCAGAGAAAGATGTTCATTTCCCGATTTTATTGCGGGTTGGACGCTGGGGTTAACCACAGAGGCAACAGAGAGAAGGCACAGAGAACACCAAAGTAAGGCTATAATTTGGTCTCTGTTTGCGCTGTGAAAACTCAGCGATCTCTTTGGTTAATTAAATTGTTATTTCAACAATTCCAGTATGGCTAAAACCGTTAATTTTTTCTGCTCGCCGCTTTGCATATCTTTCAGCGTAAGTGCTCCGCTGGCAATTTCATCGCCCCCGATTAATATTACATAAGGGATATTCTTGGCATCTGCATAGGCCATTTGTTTTTTCAGTTTCGCCGAACTTGGATATAATTCTGCGGATATGCCTGCATTTCTAAACTGCTGCACAATCGGCAAGGCATATTTTTCGGCTTCAGCATCAAAATTACTGATCAATACTTTCGTTCCAACCTCTGCTGAGGCGGGGAAAAGATTAAGTTCTTCTAGCACGTCATAAATACGGTCTGCACCAAAAGAAACACCTGCGCCGGTTAAACCTTTTAAGCCGAACATGCCAGTTAAATCATCGTAACGGCCGCCACCACCAATGCTGCCCATGGCCACTTCGTTGGTTTTAACCTCGAAAATACAGCCGGTATAATAATTTAATCCACGGGCTAACGTAATATCCAGTTCTAATTTGGCCGTTAAGGGCAAACCATAAGCAGTTAAGCTTTCTACATAGTCAAAAACCTGTTCTATTTCTGTTATGCCTTTTAACCCGGTTTCAGATTGTGCTAAAACTTCTTTTAACCTGGCCAGTTTTTCTTCGTTAGTTCCTTCCAATAAAATTACCGGACGGAGTTTTTCCAGATCGGTTTCGGTAAAACCACGTTCCAGCAGTTCTTTGCTCACGCCTTCCAAACCGATTTTATCCAGTTTATCAATGGCTACCGTCATATCAATAATTAAATCAGGTTTACCGATAATTTCGGCAATACCAGATAAAATTTTCCGGTTGTTAATTTTAATGCTGAAATCTTTTAAGCCTAATTTGCTTAAGGCCTCATTGTAGATCAAAATAAATTCAGCTTCATTCAATAAACTCTCCGAGCCCACTACATCAACATCGCACTGGTAAAATTCACGGTATCTGCCTTTCTGCGGACGATCGGCACGCCAAACCGGCTGTACCTGGAACCGTTTAAAAGGAAAGGTAATATCGTTTTGATGCATGACCACATAACGGGCAAAAGGCACGGTTAAATCGTAACGGAGTGCTTTTTCTGAAATTAAAGGAATGAGTTTGTTGCTATTATCTTCTTCAGCAAAATCGAACGATTTCTTTTTTGGATCTTTAAGAAATTCGCCGCTATTTAAAATTTTAAAGATCAGTTTGTCGCCCTCATCACCATATTTTCCGGTTAGGGTAGAAAGATTTTCAAAACTTGGCGTCTGGATTTCGGCATAACCATATTTCCTGAAAACCGTTTTAATGGTATCGTAAATAAAGTTGCGCTTTACCATTTCTACCGGAGAAAAATCGCGGGTACCTTTTGCTAATGAGGGTTTAATAACTGACATAGCGGCAAAAGTACAAAAATGTAATGTTTAATTGACCACAAAGACACGAAGACACAAAGAGATTTTATTTGAATAAGCAAATATCGTTAAGCCTGAATTAATCATTTGTCTCGTGTTCTTTGTGTCTTAGTGGTTTAACTATTTCCCCAACACCTCTTTCACCAATTCCCGATTTGGTTTAGATACCGGAATTTTATCGCCATTATCCATCAATAAAGTACCGCCATCTTCTTTTAGCCAGCTTTTTACAAACCGCGGGTTAACTAAATGGCTCTGGTGCGTACGCATAAAACCATGAGGTTTTAGCAGATCTGAATATTCTTTCAGGGGTTTCGAAATCAGGATTTTATCTCCACTGCTTAAAAAGAAAAAAGTATAGGTATTATCTGCTACGCAACGGATAATATCCTCAACGGGAACATAACGGATTTCGTGCTGTTGAGGCAGGGCTATTTTCGGAATACTGGGTTCGCTTTTTTTAATCTGGCTCAGCAAAAAATTAAGCTGCTCACCATGTATCTTATTTTTAATCCTGATTTCAGCCTTAGCGACAGCAATTTTTAGCTCATCGGGATCTACGGGTTTTAACAAATAATCCAAAGCAGCAAACTTTACTGCCTGAATACCATAGCTATCGTATGCCGTAACAAAAACCACTTCGAAAGTTTTTAGCGTAAGTTTATTCAGCAAATCAAAACCTGTGGTTTTACCCATCTGAATGTCCAGAAAAAGTAAATCGGGTTGATGCAGGTTAACCTGAGCAAAAGCCTCATCGATGGTGGTGGCAGAGGCCACCACTTTAATATCCGAACAATGTTTGGCCAGTAAAATCTTTAAATTTTCGAGATTGGCCGTTTCATCATCTACTAAAATTGCCCGCATACTATAACCATTGATTAACTGTGATCTGGATTAAAGTTCCATTTGCATCTGCTTTCATCTCCAATGAAAAATGGGTTTCTTTATAAATCGAATTCAGTAAAGATATTCTGTTTTTGGTCAATGCCAAACCCAAACCGGTATAATCTTTAGTTACATCGAAACCATTGCCGTTATCTTTTACACTTAACACCAGGCTGGTTTCCTGTTTTATAAAACTGATTTCAATCTTTCCATCATTCCCTTTTCCAGCAATGCCATGTTTCACCGCATTTTCTACAAAAGGCTGTAAAAGCATTGCCGGAATTTCGATATTCTCGGTATCCAGATCGGCTGAAGCACTGATTTTGTATTGAAAGCCAAAACGCAGTTGCTCCATTTGCAGATAGTCATCCAGTAAGCTTTTCTCTTCTGTTAAGCTAATGAGTTCTTTATTTTTGAGCACATTGCGCGTTAAACGGGCAAATTTACTGAGATACCGGTTGGCGTTATCGGTTTCATTTTTGTTCATTAACATTTGGATACCAGCCAGTGCGTTGAACAAAAAATGTGGATTTAGCTGCGAACGGACAGATGCCAGCTGCAGTCGCGCCATCTCTTTATCACGGTGTTTTAAGGCCAATTTTTGGGCTTCCTTCTTTTTAATATAGGTCACTGCAGCTCCGAAAATTGCACCGCATACTGCACATAAGATTAAACCGTAAATGATAATCTCCTTTTGGGAGAAAAGCTTTATTCCGGAGCTATTTACATGGAAAGAGTACCTAACAGTACTTTCTTGTATTGACTTCGAACCAAAACCTTGCGACAGCTTAGGGATAATTAAAATCTCATAATCACCAGTCTTATTAAAATATTCCGCACCAATCAATAAATACGGCACCCTTGGGACGAGGTAGCCATAAAGCCAGTTGTTTGATCGAAAGACTATTTTTCCCGTTGATTTATCTTTTAAATATACATTGTAAACAAAATCCAAATCAGTGCTTTTTATCACAATCATCAGATTTAGGGTGTTTTGGTTTACATTAATATTAGCGGAATCTTTTCTATTCATCATTTCTACCCCGCTAACACCTTTTACACGGGCATTCAAAGAAACATACGATATATATGCAGGCCGAATTTTTTTATTGTAAATGATTATTGTAGCAATCTCACTCCTTTTGGTAATTTTATAAATATTAATCGTTAGCTTCTTGTCCTTTATATTAAATTTCCCTAAATCTATATCAACTTTATCCCCATAGAATTTTTTTGTTTTATTTACTTGCGGGATAGCATCAGAAACGATTTGATTATCATCATTCTCGACAATATTATAACGATAAAATGATAGGCTATCTTTATTGATATAACCGAAAAGATTAATCTCTTGGGTACCCTCCAAATAAACTAAATTACTAAGTGGTTGATTTTGAATGTCATTATGATAATTGACAGTTTTGGTAAACTGATCTACAGTAAAAGATATGCCAAAGCCATCACAACCACCTGCTGAGTAGGAATACCCGTCTCCATAGTGAACATATCCATTGTACTCATCCTTCTGAGCACTCACAAAAACAACGGATAATAGTAAAACAAAAAAGAGGATTATTTTTTTCATGAGTTTAATTTTTCATAAACATCTTGCAAAAAATCTGCTTAAGAAACATTAAAACAGGATGTGTATTAGATAAACTAGTAACAGATGGACTTGAAACAGGATTTATATCTGGGAGAGTAGTTAATTAGTTATAAGATGAAAAACCTACACAAGAGTGATCCAGTGCTGAAGAGGGGCATCATTAACACTTGTCAGTCTGATCGGAGCTGAGGGCTATGCGATAAGGGCTCACATGAAAAAAAGATCCTTCGACTCCGCTCAGGATGACACCTCTTTTTAATTTAACTATAATTTTATCGCATTAATACTAGCCTCCGGCCTTTTTGGCTTTATAGCCGTCTTTTTGTAAAATACCCATCACCTTATCCCGAACATCACCCTGAATCATGATTTCGCCATCTTTAACCGAGCCGCCAACCCCACATTTGGTTTTAAGCATTTTGCCCAGTACTTCTAAATCTTCCGAACGGCCTTTAAAGCCGGTAATTAAGGTTACGGCCTTACCGCCCCGATTCTTTTTATCGAGCATTACCCTTAAATCCTGTTGGTTGTTCGGTAAAGTAACGGTATCATCAACCTCTTCTTCGTATTCGAAATCTGGATTGGTAGAATACATAATTCCGCCAAGGTCGCTTAAACTATTTTTCTTTTGTTTCATTTTTTATAAAAGTTCATTAGTTCACTGGCCGTTAGTCAATGGTTGATCGTTCATGGTTTAATGGCCTATGGTCGGATTTTCTCTAAACTCCAAACGCTCAACGCTAAACTAAGCTATGGCACAATCACTTTTAACGACAGCGGGTTCACCATCGCTTCTATCTCGGTTCCCATCTGCAAAGGTTCGCCATCTACGTGTACCGCACCTGCCACTTCTCTTATAATTTTAATATTTTTTCCTTTGATGATTTCAATCATATCGGAGTTTTCTGCCTTAGCCCTCAACATAACATAACCCAAAACAGGCAATTTTATTATCGGGAAAGGTTTAATGATGCAAACATCCAGCAACCCGTCCTTTACCGAAGCATTTGGTGCGATATAAACATCGTTTCCATACTGCGAAGAATTGGCAATACTGATGGCGAAGGCTGTGCGGGTATAGGCTATCCCATCTATATTTAACTGATAGGTTTGCGGTTTATAATTGAAAACCTCTTTAAAACCCAATTTTATATAGCCAGATAATCCGCGCTTTTTATCTTTCGAAAAAACAGAACTCAGGTGGGCATCAAATCCCATACCTGCCAGGTTAAAAAAACACTTCTGGTTAAACTGGGCGGTATCTACACAATCGGTTTTTAAATTATTGATCAGACCTAAAGCATATTTTAAATTTTTAGGGATTTTAAGAAACCTGGCCAGTCCGTTGCCCGACCCTAAGGGTAAAATGCCCAGTATTTTATCGTGTTTAAGTACTTTGGTAGCTACTTCGTTAATCGTTCCATCACCTCCGGCAGCCACAATTATATCAAAATTTTTGCCGGCTGCTTCGTCGGCCAGCTCACCAGCATGCCCCACATATTCGCTGAATACAAAGTTTGCATTAAACTTTTCCTTGTCGAGGTACCGATCTATAAAATCGGGGATACGCAGCTTTCCTCTCCCACCCGAAATGGGATTGATAATAAAGAGGATATTGGTCTTTGTGTACAAAGTGTAAGATTGAGTGCACAAAATAATCTATAATTTTTGAAATAAAGAAAATATGCTAATTTTGCGGCAGTAAAAAGTGGATTGATTTGCTATCCCGATACCCCGGGACCGGATTGCAACCACTTAAAAAAATTGCTAATGCCTCCTTTCAATCATTTAACCACCTGTTTCCAAGGGGTTTGGCAATTACAAACTTGTTTATTTATCATTAATTATTTAATAAATGTCATATTTATTTACATCAGAATCTGTTTCTGAAGGTCACCCAGATAAAATTGCCGATCAAATTTCGGATGCCTTAATTGATAACTTTTTAGCTTTCGATCCGGAATCAAAAGTAGCTTGCGAAACTTTGGTTACTACTGGTCAGGTTATTTTGGCAGGTGAGGTAAAATCTAAAACATATTTAGATGTACAACAGATTGCTCGCGATGTAATCAAGAAAATTGGTTATACCAAAAGCGAATACATGTTCGAGGCCAACTCTTGCGGTATTTTATCTGCCATACATGAGCAGTCGCAAGACATTAACCAGGGGGTAGATAGAAGCAGCAAAGAAGAACAGGGTGCGGGCGACCAGGGAATGATGTTTGGTTATGCAACCAACGAAACTGAAGATTACATGCCTTTGGCATTAAACCTTTCTCATAAATTATTACAGGAACTTGCAGCTTTACGCCGCGAAAATAAAGAAATTACTTATTTACGTCCGGATGCAAAAAGTCAGGTTACTTTAGAATATGATGATAACAACAAACCTATTCGCATCGATGCGATTGTAATTTCTACACAGCATGATGATTTTGATGAAGAGGCTGCAATGTTGTCGAAAATCAAAACTGATCTGGTTAATATCCTCATTCCAAGAATCATTAAAAACAACCCGGCTTACGCACACTTATTTAACGACAAAATTGAATACCACATTAATCCGACCGGTAAATTTGTAATTGGCGGTCCGCATGGCGATACAGGATTAACAGGTAGAAAAATCATTGTTGATACTTATGGTGGTAAAGGTGCTCATGGAGGCGGGGCTTTTTCAGGCAAAGATCCAAGTAAAGTAGATAGAAGTGCGGCTTATGCTACGCGTCACATTGCTAAAAATTTAGTGGCAGCCGGAATTGCTGATGAAATTTTGGTTCAGGTATCTTATGCTATCGGTGTTGCAAAACCAATGGGTATTTATATCAATACTTACGGAACAGGTAAAGTAGGTAAAACCGATGGCGAGATCGCTAAAATTGTAGAATCAATTTTCGATATGCGTCCTTATTTTATTGAGCAACGTTTAAAGTTAAGAAACCCGATTTACAGCGAAACTGCAGCCTACGGGCACATGGGCCGTACGCCAGAGACCGTTACTAAAACTTTCAAAACACCAAACGGTGAGGAAAAAACAGTTACTGTTGACCTGTTTACCTGGGAGAAATTAGATTACGTAGATCAGGTTAAAGCTGCCTTCGGCATTTAATTCCTTAAATAAATTCATAGAAAAGGCGTTTTGCAGCAGTGCAGGACGTCTTTTTTGTTATCGTGCAGTTGGTAACACCTTACACCACCCAAAAAAATCATTAATAAGTTTTTGAAAAGCAAGGCCCTGTATTCATCGGTTCCGAAAGCCCCGCCATCTGCTTTATCCCGATGTAAAATCGGGATGCTGCTCCTGTCAGGTTTAGTTAACCTGGGCAGGTGGTTCTTAGGCTGGAGAAATCCCCCTTAAAAAATAAATACTCTGCAACTTTGCTGTTTCCGATAATAGAAGTACAAACCTAATGGATCTAAACCTGATTGGCGCGAAAATCCTTTTTTGCCGCACTGGGCGCAGTCGAAGTGAAGGGCAAAAAAGATTGTAGCAAAAAGCAGGACGAAACATTAAAAAGAGTTGCTGCAATTGCTTTCCGAAAAACGATATAAAATATTTCCCCAGCGCTAAACTCAAATCAATAAGGGCTGACTTCGTAAGTTATCAAAACATTTTTTTGGAAAGCAAGGTCCTGTGCTCCGTCTGCTCCGAAAGTCCTGCGATCCGCTTTATCCCGATGTAAAATCGGGATGCCCGCTCCTGTCAGGTTAAGTTAAACTGGGCAGGTGGTTCTTAGGCTGAAGAAATCTCCTTAAAAATAAATACTCTGC
The DNA here is from genome assembly GCA_017745075.1 of Sphingobacteriaceae bacterium. GTDB lineage: Bacteria > Bacteroidota > Bacteroidia > Sphingobacteriales > Sphingobacteriaceae > Pedobacter. The sequence goes on from JAGIAD010000029.1 coordinate 457,224, forward strand.
AACTTTGCTGTTTCCGATAATAGAAGTACAAACCTAATGGATCTAAACCTGATTGGCGCAAAAATCCTTTTTTGCCACACTGAACGCAGTCGAAGTGAAGGGCAAAAAAGATTGTAGCAAAAAGCAGGACGAAACATTAAAAAGAGCCCCTGCGATTGCTTTCCGAAAAACGATATAAAATATTTCCCCTGCGCTAAACTCAAATCAATAAGGGCTGACTTCGTAAGTTATCAAAACATTTTTTTGGAAAGCAAGGTCCTGTGCTCCGTCGGCTCCGAAAGTCCTGCCATCCGCTTTATCCCGATGTAAAATCGGGATGCCCGCTCCTGTCAGGTTTAGTTAACCTGGGCAGGTGGTTCTTAGGCTGAAGAAATCTCCTTAAAAATAAATACTCTGCAACTTTGCTTTTTCCGATAATAGAAGTACAAACCTAATGGATCTAAACCTGATTGACGCGAAAATCCTTTTTTGCCACACTGAGCGCAGTCGAAGTGAATGGCAAAAAAGATTGTAGCAAAAAGCAGGACGAAACATTAAAAAGAGCCCCTGCAATTGCTTTCCAAAAAACAATACAAAATATTTTCCCTACGCAAAACTTACGAAGCTTGCCTGGGCCAATGGCAAAAGCTGATTTCGTAAGTTATCCTACCTTAAGCCAAATGGTATTTCAGCTCCTGGTGGCTGCCCTGCTCTACAACCAAGCCTTTATCCAATACAATAATTTTATCGGCATTGTTAAGTGTGCTCGACCGGTGAGTAATTACAATTACGGTTTTATGTTCTTCTTTTAAAAGCGCGATCATCCGCTGTACGTGCTGTTCCGAAACCGAATCCAGTGATGAAGTGGCCTCATCTAAAATCAGGATTTCAGGATCGCGGTATAAAGCCCTTGCAATGGCAATGCGCTGCCTTTGTCCGCCTGACAGAGATGTTCCGTTTTCGCCCAAGTAAGTCTGAAAGCCTTTGGGCAGAGCCTCAATAAAGCCGATTAAACCCAGTTTAGTGGCAATATCAATGATCCTTTGCATATCGGGTTCTTCTTCACCAATGGCGATATTCTCAATTACATTGCCTGCAAACAAATCAATCTGTTGGGGCACTACCGATACCATTTTACGTAGTGACGAGTTGGTAATGTATTTTAGATCGTATTTACCAATACATACATTACCGGCCTGTATAGGATAAATATTTTGCAGGATCGACATTAAAGTCGATTTTCCTGATCCGCTTTCTCCCACAATGGCCGTAAATTTACCCTGGGGTATGGTTAAGTTCAGGTTTTCGAAAACAGGCAATCTCGCACCATAACGGAAAGAAACATTTTCGAAATGGATATCGCCAATTTTATCGATAGTCAGCTCAATCTGGTTTTCACTCCTTTCGCGCTCGAGGTCCATAATTTCGAATAAACGGTCGGCGGCTATTACTGCATCCTGTACGGTTTTGTTCATGCCGATTAAGGAAGAAACCGGTCCGGTAAAATAACCGATCAGGGTATAAAACGACAATAACTCGCCGGGAGTAATCGAATTGCTCAATACATAACCTGCTCCAACCCATAACAAAACAATGGTAATTATCCGCGAAATAAATTCGGTAGATGTACCTGATACCACTGCATTTACATTCGATTTAAAACCGGTTTGAAGCAATTTGATGAAACGGGTTTCGGTTTTTTCATTGGCGTGATCTTCCAGGCCGAAACGTTTAATGGTTCCTACAGCATTTAAACTTTCTACCAATTGCGATTCGAGCTCAGCAGCATCCTCCATCAGCCTTCGTTGTGTACGTTTGTTGAACCGGTCGGTGATCATATAAATCGCAAAATACAATGGAATAACGGTAAGCGTAATGAGTGCCAGTTTCCAGTAATAGGTAAACATCATGATAAACGAGAAGAAAACGATAAAAATGTTTACCACAAAATTTACGCATACATCGTTTAAAAAAGTCCTGATTTTTACCGCATCGTTTATCCTCGAAATAATTTCACCTACCCGCATGGTATCAAAAAACTGTTGAGGCAAACGGAGCAGGTGTTTGTAATAGCCTAAAATAAGCTGCGAATCAATCAACTGACCGGTTTTTAAGGTAAAAACTGTTTTGGCAGAGCCGATAAACATTTGCACCAGCAAAATTACCATCATGGCAATACTCATCAGGTTAAGCAGGTTATGATTGCCATCAACCAGCACAAAATCGACCAGTTTCTGCACAAAAATAGAGGTAGATAAACCCAATACAGTATAAACAATAGCACCAAATAAAACTTGTGTCAGAACGCCTTTGTGCGGTTTAATCAAACTCCAGAATCTACCTTGAATTGATTTTTTTTCATTGCCGATCTGAAAGTCTTCAGATGGCAACAACAAGACTAAAGCACCAGTCCATTCCTTTTTAAATTCATCGTGTGTTTTACGGTGCACTTTCCCATCTATAGGGTCCATCACCTCTATAAACCTACTGCTTACTTTGTAAATCACTACATAATGCTGAAGGATATCATTCACAATGATATGTGCTATAGCAGGCGTAGGTATTTTAAATAAACTATCAAAAGGTGCTTTTACACCTTTTGCCTCAAATCCTAATTTTTGAGCGGCTTCTACAAGGCCTAAAACGGTTGTACCTTTTTTATCCGTTCCGGCAAGCTGCCTGATCCGGGCAACGGCCAGATCTAATTTATAATGGGCAGCAATAGATGCCAGACAAGCCGCTCCACAATCCGTTATATCGCGTTGTTTAACCTTTGTACTCATTACCTTTTATGTTTTTTGGATTAAGTTCGGATTAACCCAATCGTCTACCTTATCGTAAAGCAACTGATATAAACTCCGGTTGGTAACCTTAAAACGGGCTGTAAAATTCATTCCTTTTTTCAGGTAGCCTTTATAGCCGTTTTTTAGCATCAGAAAATTTTTATCCATTAAGCACTTTACCTTAAAGGCGGGTTGGTTATTATTTAGTATAACTATATCGTCTGAAATATCGATTACCTTACCCACCGCCAAACCCCATTGGTTATAGTTGTAGGCATTGATCTGAAAATGCACTTCCTGCCCTTTTCTGATCAGGCCAATATCAGCCGGATTGATATAACAGTAAGCAGCTAAACCTGCATCGGGCGAAACTTCGCCTACTTTTTGATTGGCAAATACGTAGGCTCCATGCTGTAAACCCACAAGATTTTGCACCGAGCCATCAACCGGCGCGCGTAACACATACTGTTTTTTCTGTTCGTTCAGTTCTGCCTGTTGTCCTGTAAGCTGGCGAAGCTCGTTACGGAACCCGCTGGCTTCTGTTTGCCATTGTGTTTTATATTTGGTACGCACCATTAAATAAGCCGATTCGGCCTGTTCCAGTTCGTATTTGTATTTTTCATATTCAGATTGGGTAAGCACCTTATTTTGATAAAGTTTATTGTAGCGCGCAAATGTGCTGGCTGCCTGCCTTTTTGTGATTCCGGCATTTTTTAATTCCTGCACATATTGTTGCCACGAAGCGGCGTACTGACCGGTTTGTAAGCTGGAACCGCCATCAAACGACAATAGCGCATTAATATCATGTAAAAATTGGGTAATCTGATTTTTACGGGTTTCAACCAGGGCATCCTGCTGTTTGGGCAGACCTGCATCAATGGCCAACAGGGTATCACCCTGCTTAAGTCTTTTATTATCCGAAAGCCTGTATTCGATCAGACGGCCATTAACCGGCACAACAAGCTCTGTTTTTTCGATAGTAGATTGCAAAATGCCAGTGCCATTTATGCTGATTGGAATTTTAATAAAGGGAAGCGCAATTAAAACCATTAAAATTGCCGCTACGGTAACCATGTAAATTAACTGGTTTGATCTGCTGATTCGAGAGCGGTAAACAAGAGCGCTATTCGAGATTCTTTCAGTAGAGTAATTGGTTAGCGCCATAGGAGATAGATACAAAAAGCATCTACTGCCCTGAAAAACAAGACAGTAGATGTGGTAAATTTACTTATAGACTCCAAACAAATTTCAAAACATTGGTTACTGTTTTGCTTAAAAATGCTGAAGTATCTGCACCAACTGCATTTAAAGTTCCTGCGATAGAAGTTAAAAGTTCGTTTAATGTATTGTTGATAATACCACCGCCTTCAACTTGAGACATTTCAGTTGTGTTCATTTCTTTAACACCAAGATTTTTTAATTCTAAACTTTTCATACTAGATTTTTTTGAGTTTTAAGATCCCTACTCTTTTGAAGGCTTTTCGGGACTGCGCCTGATGCTTGGCCAAACACTTCGACGAATGTAATCATATTAGCTATACAGATGTAGTATTAAACATCTAACACCAACATAACAATTCCGTAATAAACTTAAAAAACCCCTCTAAAGCATCCAAAAACAAGGTATTTAGCGAGAGCATAGTGTATAATTTACGCTATTCAATTTATTCATTAGCATTAAACCGCCCGGTATTCTTTTTATTCGCTCATTTACCATTCTCAATACTTAAAAATGAGTAGTATTAAAGCTGGTTGTTTTTCATAAATGTTAATTCTTGTTCAGCAAAATGATCATCATCTATGCTGTAAGATTTAATCCCCGCTATTTTCATTTCATCAATTACATCTACGAAATTCTGAAACCTGGCCGTTTTACCGGGCTTGATAATTACGATCAGGTATTTTCCGGGTTTATGCTGGTGGGTTTCGGCAACCATTTTCTCGTTTGCAATGATCTCTTTCTGAATGTTTGCTACCGGGGTAACCTTCATGTTTGCCTTTTCTATTGTTCCCATGTAATAAACTGCCTTGTCGTTTTTACCAAGCAGGATGGTCATGGTGCGCGATTCAGGGAAAGGGCCAAAATCAATACCATCATCCTTAACAGGCTTGGCAATATCAGCGGCATTTAGTTTCCCCAAAGAGGTGGTGAGCATAAAAAACGCAGTTAATAAAAACATCAAATCTACCATTGCGGTCAGATCTACCCTTGGGTTTGTTTTTTTGGTTCTTCCTTTTGCAGGCTTGCTGCTTTGAGATTCGTTTAGAGTTGCCATAATCATTTAGTTTTTTAATGATGATGGCAAACCGTCTGAAATTGCATAAAAAAAGCGGCTAAAAATTTAACCGCCTAAGAAAGATCGTCATTGCAAGGAGGAACGACGAAGCAATCTTACATCTGTAGTTTTATGACTACTGCATTAAGATTGCTTCGTCGGCTGAAAAAGCCTTCTCGCAATGACGATCATATTAATATAGTTACTTCACCGCTTCAATTACTCCGCAACCCACCCTTGGCCCTGAGTTTCCGGTAGGTTGTGTGGTATAATCATCTGTACCGCCGTGTACAATAATTCCCCTGCCGATAATATTTTTAACATCGCCATCCTTAACGCTCCATCTATCAGTAGTAACCGAAAGCGTAGCATGGCCTTTGCTATCCAGCTTTATATTACCAATATCGCCACTGTGGTAAGCGGCAGAACCCCACTTGCCATGCGCTTCCTTGGTTGGGTTCCAATGGCCGTGGGTATTTTCGCCCATATTGCCGCAATCGCCATGTTCGTGAAAATGAACAGCCACATTGCTGTCTGCCCTTGCGGCAAAATTCATCTCAATATCCATCCTGATTTTTCCATCGCTCAGTTCGTAAAATTTAGCTGTTCCGATAGTTTTAGTATTATCGGCGGTTTCAGTCAAAGTTGCCCGGGCAATTTCTTTATTGGTTTTGGTACAGGCGCTTAAAAATGCTATCGTTGCAATAGCCAGGCCTAAAAAAATATTTTTCATATCGATAAAATTTAGTTTTTATATAAAACAGATTGACAATCATTTAGTTTGCTTAAAACCACCTGCTGGCAAAACCATTTCAGACACCACTTGTTTAATCTGTATAAAATCGTAAAAACTATGGAACAGCCAACTGCAATGAACACTTTGAGTCAAATTTTGGAGAAATTGAGGCTGAAAGGAAAAGATAACGAACTAAAAATATCCGACCACGGCAAAATGCAGAGTAAATCGCTTGGAAAAATTTATAAACCGGAAGATTTAACCATTGTTAAAACCTATCGCTTTGAGGGAGATTCAGATCCTGCAGATAATTCTGTATTATATCTTCTGGAAGACCAGGATAAAAATATTGGATACATATTGGATGCCTATGGCACCTATTCTGATAACGACGGCCCATCGTTTGATGATTTCTTGAAAAAAATCCCTACCGAACACCGTGACGAACAGGAATTATTTAGTTAAATGAAGAATTAAAAATTTTAAATGGAGAATTGGTGTAATCTGATTCTCCATTTTTTATTTAAAAAAATTTACCCGGCCACAATTTCTTAATTTTGCATTCCTTTAGCATATCCCGATGAAAAGCAAAATTAATATTCCACCCATTCCAGCTATCTTATTATCGATAATCAGTGTGCAATGCGGTGCGGCAATAGCAAAAGCGCTTTTCCCGCAAATCGGGGCAGCGGCTACCGCATCCTTACGTATCGGTTTGTCAGCTGTAATCTTACTGATCGCTTTTCGGCCAAACCTGTTTAAGTTAACGACCAAACAGTGGAAATATACCATCCTTTACGGGGTTTGTTTAGGGGTAATGAATATGGTTTTTTATATGGCCATTGCCAGGATTCCGATCGGTTTGGGAGTAACACTCGAATTTGCCGGGCCTTTGGTCTTAGCCATCTTCGGCTCAAAAAAAGCAATAGATTTTATCTGGGTAATACTGGCCGCTACGGGCATTATACTCATTACCCCATGGACGGGTAACGGATTAAATTTAGCCGGCATATTGCTGGCGTTATTGGCAGGCGTTTTTTGGGCAGGTTATATTATCCTGGGTGGAAGGATTTCGAAAATCATGAAAGGAGGCGAAGCTGTTGCCATTGGGATGATATTTGCTACATTGGTAATCCTTCCATTTGGCATTACGGGCGGTGGTTTAAGTAATTTAAGCCCCCGATTACTGGGCCTGGGAGCAGCACTTGCATTATTATCAAGCGCTATTCCCTTTACCCTTGAAATGAGGGCCCTTAAGCAGCTTCCTGCCCGGACTTTCAGTATTTTAATGAGCCTGGAACCTGCCATGGCCTCCTTAGCCGCACTTGTTTTTTTACAAGAATACCTCACATTGAAAGAGTGCCTGGCAGTGGCTTTTGTGGTAATCGCTTCTGCAGGTTCTGCGTTAACGGCCAGGCGTGCAAAACTGTAATCAGGCCAGTTTTTCTGTTTTATAAATGATAATATCTTCAGTCAACTTAGCAGCTTGTGCTACAAAGGCTAAAATATAAGGTTGCGCATTGTGCAGGTCCAAACCTTCCTGATCTTTCCATTCCTCTTGGAAAATAAAGGTATGATCACCTGCCGATTCGTGCAGATCGTACTGAATGCAGGCTTCTTCCTTTCGCGAATTTGCAACCATATCAAGCAGCATCGTTCTTAATTCCGCCGTGGTTTCCTGTTTACTTTTAACTATTGCTGTTAAATAAATGCTCATATACTTCTGTATTTAAAAAATTTTGGGTTAAATGTTCGCGGTACAATTTAAGCGCACTCCTAATATCTGCATTCTTTTCTACATCATGAAAATGAATACCATCTATGCGTTCCATCCCGGTAAAAGCATTCATTCTGTGGAAACCGAACAAAACGCCGTCATCCACACTGGTTTCCATAAAAAATTCTCCGGGCAGGGTAAATGCTTCTTTTGGAGCATTCCATGAGGATGTAACCATATATTTGCGTCCGTGCAACATGCCACCTGTACCATAATTCCGGGTTGGATTATCAGCTTTACGTCCATCACTCACGTAAATTCCTTTTTTATGCCCTTCGGTAAAAACCACATCTATATATTTTTTCAATCCATGGGGCACCTGGAACCACCAGATCGGAGTATGGTAAATCACCACATCTGCCCAAACATATTTTTCCACTTCTTCTTTTGGATCATAATCATCGTTGATATTGGTTGTTTTTACCTCAAATTCTGGCAATGAAGAGAAAAAATCCACAGTAGCATCAGTTATTGTTTCGTTAAACCTGCCACCAGAATGACCAAATTTTTGCCCTCCGTTAATGATGAATATCTTTTTCATATCGTTTTTCTATTTTAATAACACAAAATTAAAGCGCCCATATCTATTATTAAAACAAGTTAATTCATAGCTTTGTATCAGAATTATAATACTAATATGATGGTTAATTTAGAATGGTACAGAAGTTTTAAGGCGATTTATAAAACAGGAACCTTAACTGGCGCAGCAGAAAACCTGTTCATTTCGCAGCCCGGGGTAAGTTTGCATTTAAGTTCTTTAGAAAGTTATGTGGGTTATAAACTTTTCGAGCGAACCGGCAGGAAAATGATCCCAACCGAAAAAGGAAAAGTGTTGTATAACTTTATTGTGGAGCCTCTGACCAAACTTGAGGATGCCGAAAAACATTTTCAGAAAAGCACGGAGAAGCATACTCCCACCATTAGTGTAGGCATGTGTTTCGAAACTTTTCAGATTACGCTTGAGCAATATATTTCTACCCTTCCGTTTAACGTAATTATCCGTTTTGGCGAATATCCGGAAATGCTTGATCAATTAGACAAAGGCATTTTAGACCTCATTATCACCCCACAAAAGGGCAATTCGCCCAATGTGGAACATGAAGCGTTTTCTTCCGAAACCATTGTCTTAGTGGGTGGCATTGAAACTGATGGGCAGGCTTTTGACTCGTTGGTTACAAAGAACGACCTAGCCGGAATGGAGGCCTGGTTAAAACAGCAAAAATGGTATGGTACCGCTGGCGATATGGAGCACCTTTTACGTTTCTGGCAGCTAAACTTTGGTAAGCGCGCCGATTTCCGACCAAACTACATTGTGCCTAATCTTAATTCTATTGTCCGCTGCTTATCTGGTGGAAAAGGATTGGCCATTATACCCGATTTTCTTTGCAAAAAAGAAGTTGAAGAAGAAAAAGTGAAAGTAATTTGGGAAGGCTTCTCCAAACTTACCAACACTTTATATTTTGGTTGTAGGAAAAATACACAATATGCATCAGAAATTCACATCATCAAAAACCTTTTTAAGGAGGTTATGGTTAATATATAGTTTCTATTGAAAATGATCATTTTAGGTTAATGATCTAAATTTTCTTTGAAGTTGAGTTAAAATATAATTTAGATCATTCCTTAAACCGCAACATGAGTCGATCAAACCTTTTTTTAAGCCATGAGCAATTATTGGATGTTTTTAATCAAACCCATACTGCAACCGCTATCCATGTTGGCGAAACGGCCATAATTCAGACGGCCAATGATGCCATGCTCAGAATTTGGGGAAAAGACAGGAGCGTGATCGGAAAATCGCTGGAAGAGGCATTGCCTGAACTTAAAGGTCAACCTTTTATAGATATGTTCCGCAGGGTATGGTTGGAAGGCCTCGTGATTTCTGGCAAGGATACTGCTGCCGACCTTATTATCAATGGAGAACTGAAAACCTTTTATTTCGATTTTGAATACCGGGCCATAAAAGACAAGGAAGGCAAGACGATCTGTATTCTACATACTGCAGTTGATGTAAGCGAGCGCGTGCTGAGGAAAGAGGCTATAGAAAGGGCGCAAGAGAAGGATGAAGCATTACAGCGCGAACAGGTATTGAACGAGGAGCTTGCGGCCACCGTGGAAGAACTTGCCGCTACCAATGAAGAACTTGTGGCCACCAATGAAGAATTACACGAAACACAGGAATCACTGCACCTTTTAAACAATGACCTGGAATTAAGGGTTATTGAGCGCTTTAACCAGCTTTCGGAAAGCGAAAAGCGTTTTAAAACCATGGCCGAAGGAACCGATATTTTTATTACGGTTGGCGATGAACATGGAAATGCCATTTATTTCAATAAGCTCTGGACAACCTTAACCGGCAGATCGATGGATGATCTGCTTGCTTTTGGCTGGGTTGATCTGATCCACCCTGAAGACCGCGACAAATACCTGAACATTTACCTTTCGGCACTGGCAGAGAAAAAACCATTTACCGGCGAATTTAGAATCCTGACCAAGAAAGGTGATTACCGATGGCTGTTGGCCAATGGCCCGCCACGCTTCCATGCAGATGGCTCTTTTGCGGGTTACATTAGCTCGTGCATTGACATTACCGAAAGAAAGTTAATCGAATTGGAGCGGTTGAATTTGAATAAACTCATCGAAGCCAGTTCAGAATTTATAGCTTTAGCCGGTTTAGATATGACAATCCAATACCTGAACCCGGCAGCATTAAAAAAATTAGGTTGGGCCAGCATTGCCAACAGAAACATATTAGACTGTGTTTTCCCTGCAGACAGGCCTGCGGCTCAAAAACTTTTGCCCGGCATTTTGCAACGCTTCAATTTCAGACAGGAAATCCGTTTCTGGAATGAAAAAACGGGAAATCCTTTCTGGATTGAGTGGAATGGTTTCGCTATAAAAGATCAGGAAACAGATAAAGTAACCGCCATTGCTACGGTTAGCCCGGATATTACCGAACGGAAACTTTACCAGGAAGAGCTCCAGGCTATTAATATGGAAATGGCCGCAGCAAATGAGGAACTGGCCACAACCAACGAAGAATTGGCCCAAACACATGAAGACCTGGTGCAATACTCCAAAAAGTTAGCTGATAGCGAGGAAAGATTACTTCAGGCTATTGATACCGGTAGAATGGGTACCTGGAGCATCAATCCTAAAACGCTCGAAATTATTGTTTCAGGGTTTGTTAAAAACCTGCTCGGTTTGCCTTTAAATGAACCTCTTAAAATGGATGTGATTTTGAGGGCCATTAGTCCCGATTATCATGATGTATTGCGTAAAGCTTTAGCACAGGCATTAAAAAATCATTCGCCGAGTGATCTTGAATTTTCAATAAACAATCTGATTACAGGCGAAGAAAAATGGGTTAGGGCAACCGGGAGGGTATTTGTAGATCATAATGGCAACGCGACCGAATATTCGGGTCTTTTTATTGATATTACAGAACAAAAACTAGATGAACTCCGAAAAAATGATTTCATCGGTATGGTTAGTCATGAATTAAAAACGCCATTAACGGCTATAAATGGCTTTGTTCAGGTTTTGCAGCGCAAGGCCAGAAAGGATGAAGACAATTATGCAATGACTGCCCTTGATAAAGCATATAACCAGGTCAGAAAAATGACGACCATGATTAATGGTTTCTTAAACGTATCGCGTTTGGAATCGGGCAAGCTGTTAATCGAAAAAACCGATTTTAACCTGGATCAGCTGTTGAAGGAAATCATTGAAGAAACTTATATTTCTCAATCGTCACATCAGATTATATTTAACCCAAACTGCGAGGTAACTGTACATGCCGACCGGGATAAAATTGGCAATGTAATTTCTAACCTGATCAGCAACGGGATAAAATATTCTGATAATGGTACTCAGATAGAAATAACCTGCAACATCCATGGTACTGAGGTAGAGGTTCAGATTAAAGATGAGGGAATGGGTATAAGTCCAGAAGATATTGATAAACTTTTCGAACGTTATTACCGTGTAAAGGGCAACCATACCATTTCTGGCTTTGGCATAGGACTTTATTTAAGTGCCGAAATAATAGAAAGACACGGCGGCAGGATATGGGCTGAAAGTGAAGAGGGTAAGGGTTCTGTTTTTCATTTTACCCTGCCATTGAGTTAATTTACCCGAGCTTTTACCGCAAAGTACACAAAGAAAATACGCGCAAAGCATTTGTGTAATTTTTCCTCCCTGCCCTTTGTGGAAAAATAAAGGAGCCCATGTTTTATGATTAAATTGCCGTTACAGCACTTGTACGATCTATTAGTTTAGTTTGTCATTCTGAGTGAAACGAAGAATCTTTCGGTATGTACTGTTATGTGAAAGATTCTTCACTGCGTTCAGAATGACAACAAAGGCCAGTGCTAAAAAGCCTATCCAATGCCCAACCCATCCAACAGATTATCATCAACCAGGTTCGGCAGTGTAATCTTCAAAGTATCAGTACGTGCCATTTCGCGCTGTATTGCAAAGCGGGCTTCTTTGTTGCGGGCCCAGCTTCTCCGGGCAATTCCGTTGTTTACATCATAAAAAAGCATGTTCTGCAGCTTTTCTTCAGCTTCTCTGGTTCCGTCAAGCACCATCCCAAAACCACCGTTTATCACTTCGCCCCAGCCTACTCCACCTCCGTTATGGATCGAAACCCAGGTGGCGCCTCTAAAACTATCGCCAATCACATTATGGATGGCCATATCTGCGGTAAATCTGCTTCCATCGTAAATATTGCTCGTTTCCCTAAAAGGCGAATCCGTTCCGCTTACATCATGATGGTCTCTGCCTAAAATCACAGGAGCAGATAATTCGCCGGTTTTGATTGCCTCATTAAAGCGCAAAGCAATTTTTGCCCTCCCCTCGGCATCGGCATATAAGATACGTGCTTTTGAGCCCACAACTAACCTGTTTTCTTTGGCTGCCGTAATCCAGTTGATATTGTCCTGCAATTGCTGTTGTATTTCTGAAGGTGCAGTAAGTTTAATTTCTTCCATCACCTCTTTGGCAATGCGATCGGTTAAATCAAGATCCTTTTCGTCTCCCGATGCACAAACCCACCTAAACGGACCAAAGCCGTAATCGAAACACAATGGCCCTAAAATATCTTCAACATAAGATGGATATCTAAAATCTATTCCATTGGCCGACATCACATCGGCACCTGCCCTGCTGCATTCCAGCAAAAAAGCATTTCCGTAATCAAAAAAATATGTTCCCCTGGCGGCATGTTTGTTAACACTGGCGGCATGTCTTTTCAGTGAATCTTGAACCTCAATTTTAAATTGCTCAGCAGCATTTGCCATCATTTCATTGGCTTCATCAAAACTTAAACCTGCGGGATAATAGCCTCCGGAATACGGGTTGTGGAGCGAAGTTTGGTCAGAGCCAATTACCACTTCAATATTTTCCTGGTCAAAACGTTCCCAAACATCTACCACATTGCCAATGTAAGCCAATGATACTGTTTGCTTTTTATCCTGGGCCGACAAAACTCTTTTTACCAGGTCATCTAAATTATCAATCAGCTCATCAACCCAGCCTTGCTGATGCCTTTTTACCGCTGCTTTCGGATTTACTTCGGCACATACCGTAATACAGCCCACAATATTACCGGCCTTGGTTTGCGCTCCGCTCATCCCGCCCAATCCGGCTGTAAGGAAAATTTTACCGGTAGTATCCTTCCCATAAAAACCTTTTTTACGGAAAGCATTCATTAAGGTAATTGCCGTTCCATGAACAATGCCCTGAGGCCCGATATACATATATGAACCAGCAGTCATCTGCCCGTACTGAGTAACGCCCAAAGCATTGAATTTTTCAAGATCTTCAGGCGAAGAATAATTCGGCACCATCATACCGTTGGTTACCACTACGCGGGGCGCCCCTGCACTTGATGGAAATAATCCCTGCGGATGTCCACTGTAAATATTGAGCGTTTGCCGGTCGGTCATTGTGGCGAGGTATTGCATGGAAAGTAAATACTGGGCCCAATTTTGGAATACGCTGCCATTACCGCCATAAGTAATCAGCTCTTCGGGGTGCTGTGCTATTGCCGGGTCTAAATTATTCTGGATCATGAGCATAATGGCAGCTGCATGTGGCGTACGGCATGGATACGCTGCAATAGGCCGTGCATAAATGGCATAATCGGGCATAAAACGATACATATAAATGTGTCCGTAGTTTTCCAGCTCATTTAAGAACTCTTGCGCAAGCTCCTGGTGCCATGCTTCAGGGAAATAACGCAGTGCATTTTTGATGCTCAGTTTTTTTTCCGCAGCATTTAACACCGCTCTCCTCACAGGCGCATGGTTTAATTGCTCATTTCTTGTTTTTTTTGCGGGTAGAACCGAAGGAATACCTGCCAATACCTGTGCTTTAAAATCCATTCTCTGCAATTTTAACTGTTATAAATCCTGTTCAGCCTTCACTGTCGCGGCAACAATTTTACCTTGTTGTACCATTTGGATGGCATTTTCCATCCTGTGGTACATGATCTGATCTTCTTCAAAATGATCAATTTCGGAGCGGACAAAACCATGTACCGCAGCCAGTATTTTACCGGGTTTTAAGGGGTAATGATAATCTACGGCCTGTGCCGCACAGAAGAGCTCGATTCCCAGTATTTTTTCTACATTTTCTATTACCTGTAAAGCTTTACGCGCTCCAATGGACCCCATACTTACATGGTCTTCCTGGCCCAGCGATGTAGGGATACTATCGGCGCTGGCAGGGAAGCAAAGCCCTTTATTTTCGCTCGCCAAAGCTGCCGAGGTATATTGAACAATCATAAAACCCGAATTTAATCCGGTTTCTTTCATCAGCAATTTCGGAACGCCAGGGGTATTTCCCTCTAAAGAAAGGTAAATCCGCCTATCGCTGATATTTCCAATTTCTGATGCGGCCAAACAGGCATAATCAAGCGGTAAAGCCAATGGTTGGCCATGAAAATTACCTCCGCTGATGGTTAAATCATCATTAAATATGACCGGGTTATCGGTAACAGAATTAAGTTCGACTTCTAAAGCTTCTTTTAAATGTAACCATGCCGTTCTGGAAGCACCATGTACCTGCGGAATACACCTTAAAGAGTAGGGGTCCTGTACTTTAGCGCAATTGGCATGTGATTTCATAATTTCAGAGCCTCGTAACAGTTTCCGTACCTGCGCCGCCACTGCAATATTTGCCGGATATGGCCTTAGTTGATGTAGTTCTGCTTCAAAAGGTTTTTCTGAACCTTGGAGGCCTTCAATCATTAATGCTGCTATAATATCGGCTGATGCCAGCAAATTCTCCAAACGCTGAACTACTTTAACGGCATGTGCAGTGATAAACTGCGTACCATTGATCAGCGCCAGCCCCTCTTTAGGTCCCAAATGCAGAGGCTGTATATTGTATTTTTTTAAAAGTTCTGCTGTACTGATGATTTCACCTTTATAATGCACTTTTCCGAGGCCGATTAATGGCAAAAACAGATGAGATAATGGAGCCAGATCGCCCGATGCACCAACTGAACCCTGTTTTGGCACAACAGGTATAGCGCCTGTTTCCAAAAACCAGATCATCCGTTCAAGGGTTTCAATCCTGATGCCCGAGTAACCCTGGGCTAAGGCCTGCAGTTTCAAAACCAGCATTAACCCCGATATTTCCTGATCAATAGGTTCGCCTACACCCACTGCATGGCTTTTTAGTATATTTTCCTGTAATTTCCTGGTATCGCCCGCCGAAATCATTTCGGTGCAAAGCGGCCCGAAACCTGTATTGATTCCGTAAACGGCCTTGCCAGAAACCGCGATACGCTCTACCACCGCACTGCTTTCGATTATCTTTTGCCGTGTGCTTTCGCTGAATATCCCTTTAGTTTCGCCCTTGCTGATGGCCAGCGCCAATTCAGCAGTTAAATGATCTGTACCATAGTTAAAAATCTGTTGCCCGCTCATAATCTTAAAGGTTTTACACAAAAATAAGCGCTATATTTGATACCTATAAATACCAATTACATCATCATTTAATAACCATGAGTTATCAGATAGAATTGCGGCATTTAAAGTATTTCCAGGTGCTGGCAGAAGAACTGAAATTTAGGAAGGCTGCCGACCGCCTGTTTATTTCGCAACCGGGATTAAGCCGGCAGATTAAACAGATGGAAGAAATTTTTAAGGCTCCATTGTTCGACCGTACCAAAAAAAAGGTAACGCTTACCGAAGCGGGCGTTTACCTGAAAGAAGAGGTTGATTTTTTGTTCGGGCATCTCGAAAACGTCAAAAACCAGGTGGCCAATATAGCTGAGGGCAAACAGGGTGAACTCAGGATCGGTTTTTTAGGCTCTGCGGCACAGAAAATTGTTCCGGAAGTAATTTTTAAGCTGAACAAACATTTTCCCAAAATCAGGACCAACCTGGATGAGATGCCCAATAAACTGCAGATGGAATTATTGGAAAAGGATATGCTTGATATGGGCTTTGTGCGGATACAGCAGTTTAAGGCCGGTATTTCCAAATACATGATCCATCAGGATACTTTTTCTTTGGTGCTGCCTAAGAGCCACCCGATGAAAAAGGCCAGTTTTGAGGCGGTAAAAAAACTGGGCGATGAACCTTTTATCTTTTTCTCGAGTGATGACAGCCCTTTCTATTACGACCTGATGATGAGTATCTGTGAAGATCATGGTTTTAAACCTAAAACCTATCACAAATCGGTTAATGCTTTAACCATCTACAAATTGGTGGAAGAGGGTTTGGGGATTGCCATTGTGCCTACAGGCCTGCAATACGGTTATCAGGAAAATGTGAAGTTTATAGAACTGACCCATATCCCGCAACTAACGGAGCTGTATATGATCTGGAAAGAATCGAACCGTAACCCCGCGTTAAAGAACGTAATTAAATTATTGCTAAAGGATAAGGTTTAGCTTATATCCTTTAGCAATTTTAACATCATTTCTATTATTCCAAAATCCGTTTTTCCAGTTTTTGAGTAGTTTCATCCAATGGAACAGGAAGTTTCTGTGCTATAAAAGGCAGAAAATCTTTTAATAGTGGATGGGTAATAAAATCAATCGGCAGACCCTGTTGTGAACGCAATTGCAGGAGTGTTATAATTTCTATTGGGAAGTACTGCCAGTGTTCGCGATTAAATGCCAATGTTAAATCATCTTTACTATTGGCCATATGAAATTTGCACATACCATTTATCCATTCGTTTATAGAATCAGTGTTAGTGGTATATAGTTCACTAACAGCCATTTTATAATCTGTAATGGGAGGTTTACAATAACTCAGAATTTGAGAAGAAATATCAGAATGCCCTAATTGTCCTAATAAACAAGAGGTTAAGTACAATGTGCTACTATAACCAAATTCCAAATTGTCCGGGTAAATTTTAAATCGTTCTTCAGTAGCAATTAGAAAATCAAGAAGATGCTTTGCCAAATATTTAGCTTTTTCAGGAAAATAAGCTATAGTTACCAACGTGGCTAAAGCTAAATCTGTATGTAACATCCCACTAATAAATGTATTCTGATGAGATGCTTTAATCAGGAGCAATGAATTTTGATAATATGCAGTAATCAAACTTATATAATTCGATTTATCGGCCACTTGAGCAAATTTCACAATAGATTCAGGAATGGTAAAACCATGAACCTTTTTCTCTATAACAGAAAGGGAGTCAAACGTAATTTCCTCCTCCTCTCCAAATACAATTAACTTCTTTTTAAACTCGATAGTTCCTTTTTGTATATAGTCAAGAAAAAAATCATTAATAAATTCTTCTTCATCAAACGATATATCTAACACATGCTCAAAATGCTTAATCAACTTTTTTTTATTATCTATCATTTTTCTTTTCTTCTTAGTGACATGAACTCTTAGCTTTTTGTACTCTGGACACCTCATCCCAATCAGACACTAAAGCACTTTTTACTTTAAATCTTCCTTTTGGACCACGACCAACAAAAACATCTACCACTCTTCTATCCCCAATATTAGCTAATATCCTATCAGACTCAGCCCGGCTTAAACCAAATTTTTTGATATCTGATTTTTTTAGAATATCATCTATAAACGCTCTTGAATTTAATTGCCTGTCAGACAAATTACCAACATTTCCTGAAATGTTGGTTTTTACCTCAAAAATATCAAATTTTCCATCATGGCGCATACCCACCACATCAATACCGTGTCCAGAGGCATTTTGAACCTGGAATACGCGGGAATATTTGTTCGAATTTTGCAAAGCTTCTTTCACCCATTTTTCGCCGTAATCACCCAATGCCTGCTGAAAGGTCTTTAAGCCAAATACATCTACTTCATAATTACTATTAAATACATAACCATAAATTGAAGGATTACCGCCCCACAAACCAATCGGATCCTGAGAAATGTAATTTCCCTGCTCCGGATCGTAATACCTAAAACGGTTATAGTATAATCCTGTTTCTGTATCTTCATATTGCCCCTGGTACCTAAACGGTACAAACTCCCGGTTGCCACTAAGCTTACGGATTTTTCCGTAAATATCGAGCTCGCAATCCCATACTTTTTTCCCCTCATCATCATAAGCCTGTACAGGTGTACCCATATAATCGCTGATAATCGAATAATACTGGCCGTTAACAATTTTAGCACTTGGCGTAAATTTAACCTGATCGTATACCCAGGTAATCAGATCATTGCTTAGGGGTTCTGTTTTATCGTAGCTAAGCAATCCATCTTCATTAACCACAAGATTTGGCCGTTCGCTTAAAGGGTAATTCCATTCATGGAGCAATAAATTACCATCCCAAACGTAACGATAAATAATTCCCTCGCTCCCCTTTGTGGAAGAACCATGAACAATTTTGGCTTTCCTCCTTCCTAAGGCATCATATTCAAAACTGATAATTTCGCCATGTGGATTTTTAACAGCTTTCATCATGCCGGTTGCAGCCCAGGCATAAGCCCAATCACCCTCTTTCCATTCTGGTAAGTCGGGTTCTGCATC
Source organism: Sphingobacteriaceae bacterium (assembly GCA_017745075.1). GTDB lineage: Bacteria > Bacteroidota > Bacteroidia > Sphingobacteriales > Sphingobacteriaceae > Pedobacter. The sequence continues at coordinate 475,758 of JAGIAD010000029.1, forward strand.
GGCTAAAATATCAAGCGTTTCAGCCTTAGGCAGGTCTGGATTAGCCATTCCCCAGTTCAATTTTTTACCAAATAAACCGTTCTCTTCCGGTTTAGCTGCTTCTTCCTTTGCAAGCCCGATAATATTGCGTTTGCTTTTGTGTACCAGGTTGCCCCTGGCATCGTAACGATAATACCACTGATCATCTTTAAGCAGTTTACCTCCTTTATCGTAACGCCTGTCGCTGCGCCCGGTTGTTTTGTATAAATTCCCGATTTCATCAGGATTTTTATGGATCACTTTGCCATCATCGCTGTAACTTGCTGATGACAGGCTGCCAAAAGTATCGTACCTGTAATTGATGCTACCTCCCGTAATACTGTTTAAACAGCTATTAAGTGTATCGTTCGGCCCCCAGGTATATTGTTTAAAAGCGGTAACAGAGCGGCTTGCTTCAACCTTTTGACTAATCGGATGGCCTTCGTGGTCATAATCGAAAGTAGCTTTTACCCCACCACTTAAACCACGGCTGCTTTCCTGTCCGTTTTTATTGTAGGCGATGGCTGCAGACCATTCTGCAGACCGTCCACTTTTTGCGGCAATGCCTTTCAGATCTCCTGTTTCATCGTAATCATATTTGATATCAGCACCTAATGAACTGTTTAAACTCGTCAGGTTACCAAAAACATCATATTGATAATTGATCAGATATCCATCCTGTATTTCCTGAGTAATCAGCCCCAGTGGATTCCGTTTAAAATTAACTGAAGAATGTTCGTTCTCTGCGGTAATGAGCAAGCCCAGTTTATTGTATTGGAAAGCTTCGTAGGTACCATCTTCATAACTACTGTATACCAAACGGCCACTTAAATCGTAATTGTGGTAGATAGCTTTACCATCGGCCTGTATCGTTTTGATAATCTGCCCATCCTGATTGCGGATATATTGCTGCTCTTGCCCATCGAAGCCAATTTCTTTCACCACATCATCATTGGCATCTCTTAAAAAGATATACTCTTCTCCCTTCTCATTGGAGATGGCTTTTAAATTTTCCCATTGATCATAAGCAAAGTGAAGGGTTTGGTTATTTTGTTTCGACACTTGATTACTTCTTCGCTGCATTTTTAAACTACCTATTGGGGTATAAGCCATATGCCATTCTTCGTGACCATCGGTCGCATAAACAGGGAGATCGTACGCGTCATATCCGAAACGCAGGGCTTCCCCTCCAAAATCCTTCACCATGATTACCCGTCCCATTGCATCGCGTTCCCAAATGGTGGTTTGATCTCCATCCGGACTAAAACGGATCAACCGGCCGTAATCGTCATATGTCCATCGGCGGCTGTTGCCCTCACTTGACACTGACTCAATCAACTGGTTTAAAGCATTATATGTCCAGTGGATTTCATGTCCGTCATGATCACGACAAGATGCCGGTAATTTCTGCCCTTCGGTATAATAAAAATCAACTACCCGGTTATCTTTTTGAACGTGTTGAAGCAACTGGTTCTGATCATTGAAGAGCCAGGTTTCGTTCGATCCGGCCGGGTCGCTTCGCAGAATCAGATTATTGTTTTCGTCATAAGCATATTGATATTGCTCGCCATCTGCGGTATGGTAAGTGGTAATATTGCCGCGCTCATCGTATTCATAGCCGATTACCCTACCCTCAGGGCTGGATATCATTTTTTCTTCGTTATAGCGATTATGCTCATACCAGGTTTCGCCACCCAGGGCATCTACTTTTTTGTATACCAGGTCGTTTTCATCATAGTAATAACGCTCTATTTTACCTTCACGATAATACACCTCATTAAAACCTTCTTCAGGGAAATAACTTATCGAACCGCTCATGATGCCATCCCTGCCTTCGGTGTGGATTACGCGGCCTTCCAGGTCATACTCCCAGAAATAAGCCATTCCGTTTCGGTTGATTCTTTTTACCACCCGGTTATTATCATCGTACTCAAAAGTAATGGCTTTACCTGCCCGATCGTATACTTTGATCATATTGCCGCGCTGATCGTACTCGTAACTCACCAGCAGGTCACTGGTATTTTTGTAATGATAATAAACCGCTTTAATGGTTGTACCTGTGTCATTGTGCTCCATTTCAAGCACGCGGCCAGAGTTTTCTACAATCCGCGTTAAAAGCTGTTTTTGATAATAAAACGTAAGATTGGTTCCGATGCTGTACTCAATATGGCTTATGCGGTAAATATCTCCATTTGCTCCGTCGCTAAAAAGCGTATAGGTGTAGATGTTCTGATTGATGGTGAGTATCCAGGTATTTTCATCGGGCCTTTCCAACCAAAGTTTCTGTGCACGATCGTATTGTTTGCCAGAATAGGCTTCAATATAAGGTAAAGGCATCACCATATTTTCTTCAGGATGGCTGAAACCTACAATGCCTGCCTCCGCATCGGGGTAAATATAAAGATCGTAATTGTTATACACCTGGTTGCCCAGCATGCCGGCATAGGGCTTATCGCTACGCCACACATTGTTCCATGCGAGCGTTTGGCCTCCGGGAAGTTCGAAATCGGTCCACTCGAAAAACATGGCGCCTGTAACAAAATTAACTGGTTCTAAACCCCAATGGCAAAGCTTTTTTGATATCGGGTTATTTTTAAAAAGCCCCCGTAATACTTTATTTACTCCCCTCAAGGCCGCTTTAGATAAGGCACTTCCCAATTTGGTAAGCCCACGCATAATACCAATAGCGGCAAAACGCATTAAATATTCTTTAAGCGTGTAATTATGCGGGGCAAATGTACCCCCAACCAGTACGGGTTTACCGGTATTAATCTGCACATACATGCTCAATAAATCGCTATAAAAAGCAAAATATGCCAATGGATTTTTCTTTAATTTACCTGGCACCGTTGGCAAGGGTTTTAGGCCCATTGGCGGGCACCAGCAGGTAAGTACCTGTCCAGGATTAGAGCCACTCATTTCTGCGCCCTGTCCTTTTACCGTGGTTGATCCCCAATACACTTCACCTTCGTGCGGCGAGCCGGGTATGTTTACAATAAAATAAACAGGTAATGAAGTGATGTGCCTAAAGGGAAGCAAAACTCCCATTACACTTGTGGTTGTTGTGGCTTTATGCCTGCCATGTACAAAAATAGAGCCTCCCATCGGGATACTGGCCGCCCCGATTAAACCCTGCGCAAATTTCGGAACCGGAATATTAAAACGCAGATAATCCATCGGATCGAAAACCATCCCAATAAAGGGATGTGGCAATGGCAGCGGAATAAACCCAAAAGATGGCGGAATGGGAATGGTTGTCCAATGAAAATCGATGGCCAGCACCACATCAAAATGCTTGCTTACATGCTGCACAGCAGTATTGGCCATTGCAGGCTTTTGAGCTTTTAAAAGCTTTAACGAACTTTTTGCTGCCGGAGGGTTGCTTCCTGGGGCAACACCGCCACCGCTACCAACTGATTTTGGTTCGGCTTTGGTTAAGCTTGCAGATAGGCTGACTGACCTATCGGTAGACATATTCGGTTTACTTGCTTTTACTTTTTTCATCCTTATATTTTTTATGATAATGGATTGGCGTGGTTCTTTGGTACTTCGGCCATCGATTTCCAGTCTTCTCCGTAATCCTGCTGCATTTCCATATCTAATTTTTTACCTTCAGGGCTCTCTTCTCCATATTTTTTTAACATGATTGAGGCAGTATAAGCCATTGAACTCTGTCGCCGTTTTTCGATCGGCATTTTCTTCGCAATTTCCAGGCATTTTACATAATACGCCATTGCTTTTGCCGACCCTGTAATTTTACTGTCCGAAAGCTGTCCGAGCAAACGGGTGCATTCCATTGCTATAAAATCGTTTTCCAAAATTTCAGCAATCTTTATTGCCTTTTCGAAATACTTTTTAGCTTCATCTTTACTTCCATGCGCCAATAAAAAACTTCCGTAACTCATATGAATATGTGCACCGAGCTGTGAGTGTTCTCCTGCCCTTGCCAGAGCCATTTCATATTGTTGCCGTGCTTCGTTTTTTTTATTTTTTACGGCTAAACTCTGTGCCAGCATAATCCGGGCAGCAACAACTGCCTGATGTAACCCCTGTTTTTGTGCAATTACGATTGCCCGCTCCAAAACGGCATTGGCCTGTTCATGTTTGCCTTTGCTCAAATAATTACTGGCCGTTAATATCTGCTGCTGGTAATCTGCTTCGGGATTACTTTTTTCGCGGTTGGTATGTGCCGCAGCATTTTGCATCAACCTTCCTACGTCAATATTGAGCCTAAAATCTATTCCCTGTTTTATTTTTTTTAATGTACGATGTGTATGGTGTTCAGTATAAACCAGTTTAATATTTTGATTCCCAGTAGCTTTAACACAATTGCAACATTCATTAATCCATTCAGAAAGCCCGGCAACATCATTAATCGCGGTTGGTGCGAACTGAATATAAATTTTTTTCAATTTCAACTCCGGATAAAGATTACAAAGCCTTATCAGGGCTATTATAGGGATATAGGCATCAGTTTTATAATCTTTTGCATACTCGGCTGATTCAACATCCCAAACAATACTTTTACCTATATCTTTCTGCCATAAATCAAAGATCTCTTTCCATTCCTTAACCAAACTTCTGCCATATTCATTTTTATTATCAAAAGCCTGATAATGGAGCAGGTATATATCATCGGTTCTGCTTTCTTCGGTTAACTGGTATTTAAAATAAGCTTCAAATAAATTTACTTCGTGGCGCTCACCTAAGCAGAAAAACAAGGTTTCTGATGGATATTTCCTTACTACCTGTTGCCACTGTTTATCTATTTTAAATAATTCGAGTTGTATCGGGTTCATTGGAACTTTAATCGATATTAGTTCAGGTTAATCGTTCCACTACTGATATTCGTTTCGCTTTCGCCGCCTACATTGATCTTTTTTGATGCCAGGTTAGCTTCAGTTTCACCACTCATGGAAAGTGTTTTGGTACCAATATCAAGGGTTTGCGCCTCTATACCAATACCAGAAGTCGGTGTTCCATCTTCCGGCCCCACCCCAATGCCGATACTAACTTTGGCAGAATTTCCGATATTGTCTCCCAAGGTTAGAATATCTTTCCCTTTAATGATGATTTTACCCGTTTTATCCATAAAAATGCTGCTTTCGCCACATTTAATCAGTATGGATTCTTTGGTTTCGAAAACCGCTTTACCAGCTCCGTCAAGCTCGATAAAATTGCTGTCCTTATCGCGCATAATCATACCCGCACCATCGTTCATGGTTAAAGTATGTCCGCTTTTTGAAGTTAAACTTTTGCTGTTATTACTTGCACTGCCTCCGCTTCCGCTTTTGCCATGAAATACCGAGCCCAATACGATTGGCCTGGCAATATTGCCTTCTTCGAAAGTTAATGCTACCTGATCGCCTATTTCGGGAATAAATACAAAACCCCTGTTTTTACTTACCTTATCGCTGCTTCCGGCATCCGGTGTAATTACGCGCAGCCACTCTGTTACATCATTGGTTTTACATTCCCATTTAAATTTCACCTTAATACGGCCCTGTCCCTGAGGATCGGCGTTGTCAATTACATCTGCCAATTGCATATCGGGACTTGGTTTAGCATAGTTTTTCACCGAAAGCCGTTCAGTAGTGGCGACCAAACCCTCGAAAGTATTATGGTATTTTCCTGTACCATCAATATTGTGGTGAATACTGGTAATGAGGAATTTACCCAGGCTCTCGGTCGCAAAAGATAGTTCCTGCCTGATGCTCATGGTAATTTCGGCAATGTTTCCAATGCCCAGAGCGGCATTATCGCCACTGGCATGTATTTTTAACAGGTTACTGATCTGTGCTTTTTCTTCATTTTGCACCTGCGCCTTGATATCGCTATTGTTATCTACCCTGATTGGCGAAGGCTGATTAAAAGTTTTGCTATACATCGCATTAGAAACCTGTATGGCATGGGCCAGATCCGGCGGGCCATCGCTTTTGCCCCCACTCTCTCCCTGCAACATTTCATCCTGTTTAGGGTTATAGGCGAAACGTTTATTTTTGATCGGGGCAATTTCCATAGCATATTGAAGGTTCTGCACATCACGGCCATAAACCAAAGCTACTTCCTGCTGATTATCAGGTTTACCAAAATTCAGTTGCTTGCCATCGTAATAAAACCATTCGTAATATTCGGCCGATAACCTGTTAAGAAAAGCAAAATCGCTTTCGCGGTATTGGATCAGGTAATCGATCGGTTCTTTTCTCGCCGCATTAGCCACAATTTTTAGATCGTTGGAAGGGACTTCGTCTGTAGCCAGGTTTACAATTGCATTCAGGTCTTTATCGAGATAGGAGCCTAAATCGGGACCACGGTCGATCAAAATCGTCGGACTGTAGCCGCTTACGATCAGCACTCCATGATAACCATGGCTCTGCGCCAACTCTACCTTGGTTACCAAACCGGCAAATTCCTGTAAATTGCCGGCATCGTAGCCAAATGAGGCGGTCAGGGTTTTTCCTACAAAGTCGCGGCTATCATTTAAATTGATCATGCCCGGTGCACCCATTTGATCGTGGTTAAACCTCAGCTCAAAGTAATGGTGCTCGTTAAAAGCCTGCTGGAGGTTGAATGATGCAAAATGCGTAATCGTTTTGCCTTCTATATTAATTTCGGTGATTAGTTTTTTTTCCATACTAACTAGGTGTTAGGTGATCACTACTTAAACACTCCATCACGAAAAGTGAGGATATTTCTTTTCCCGTTGAAAAAAGCTCCGTTTTTACTTTCGGTTACTTCGGGATAGCTGATGGTTTTATCTTTTGGGTTATACGTCATGGCCAATTGAGCAAGAAGTTTTTCTTTATCCTGGTCTTCTTTTAATTCTGCAGTAGCAAACAACTGGTTATGACCTTCTTTCCCTACCTTGAACAATGGTTGGTTAATGCTGAAACCAGAACCTTTGACCATTAAGATATGGCTTACGCTGTAGGGTTCGGTTCCGCTCATCTGTCCATAACCCGTAAAAAGATAGGTTTTCTGTGGCAAGCTATCTAAAGCATAAATATGATCGAAAAATGGCGTCGGGCTTCCTTCATCATCCTTATCTTTATAAAGGCTGTTAAAAGAAACTGCTCTTATAATGTTGTTTTCATCTTTATACTGGACGATGTTCTGCACGTGCCACATGGAGCCTGAATAAGGCGAAAGCCAATAGAAAAGCCTCAGCTTCTGATCGTCAGCTTTTAATATATTGATCTCGTATTCCCTTAAACCTGCAAAATCTTTTTCAAAAGCCCCTGGCTTTTTCAGCTGTTCGATTAATGCTTTAATAAAAAGATCTTCTGCCGCTGTACTGCCATCTTTAATATAGGTTTCTCGTGAGGCCACCATGTTTGCCGCTAATTTTTTAAGGGAATCGCTTTCGGCAGAGGCTGTTTTTTGCTCATTGCCAATACTGGCTGAATCGGTAAGGTAAGCGCTGGGTTGCCGCTCATTTTCGTGTTTTGCCCCACAGGAGAAAAAAAGGAGAACCAACGGAATAAGAAAGATGGTTGTTGTTTTCATATTATTGCCTTGGTATGTTGATTAATCCCCTGTTTTCCATCGCTTTTAAAATAACGGCTGTTCCAATCTGTTTATTTACATAATCGAGGCTAAAGACGTGGTCTCTGGGGAAACCACCTTTAGTGTACAGGTTGGAGCCGCCCCATAGATAAGGCGAGTTGATGTGATTTTTTTCGTAGGCTTTGGCTATACCATTATATTGTTCTAAACGCAACAAAACCTTAGGTAGCGACCAAACCGTTTCCTTATCCAGGCCGCGCAACTTTAAAGCATCAACGGCACTTTCTTCGAAGGTAAAAGGCGGACCATGGTCAATTTTTGGGCGGTTGGCAGGATGCTGCCGGGTAAAACCAGTAAGCGGATCGCCATTATGCAGGTGTTTGGTAAAATCGGAACTGCTTTCGCGGTAATGTACGCAGGCGATAAAGTACCATGGTATACCTGTGTTTCCGGAGAAAAGACCGCTGCCGGAAAAAGTCCTGTTAAAAGTGCTATTGGCAATCTTAGGGTTCCGTTTAATAAAATTATCGTCGGGCTCGGTCAGAAAACAGGCACTGCGATAAGTATATTCGTTCAGATTAAGCAGCTTATTCCTTACTGCCTCATACCGTGGCTTATTGTTTATGATTTTATCATCAATAATCCGGTTAATCCTCGCAGTTTCTAAGGGAGATATTGTGCATGAATTAAACAGGGTAATGTATTCTAAATCGGTAGCCATAGGTAGCTCTTTTTTATCACACCTCACAAAAAACATTATTAACTGCCGACGATACGCAGCAGTTAATAATGTCTTATACCAGATTAAGCTTTTGGCCAATCGTTTTCGTGTTCTGCATTGCCCAGTTTTAATTTGCGGGCCGATACTACAAAACTTAAAGTCATCGGTGTATTGTCGTTTACTGCAATACCTTCGTTATATTGGATGATATAGCCATCTTCGAAAGATAGCTCTTTCATCTTTGCATCTTCTTCGCCTTTTTTGAAAACGATATTACCTGAAAGTGGTTTATACTGGTTGTTTACCATTGATTCGATTACTGAAGTATCTTCAGTTGATTCAATTTCGATGTGGATGGTACCACCATAAACACCTGATGAAGGACGACCTTTTGCGTCAACATCTCTATTTAATGAAAAGCTGCACTGTAGTACATCAAATTCTTTTGATCCCAAGTTTAAACGGGTTTTGAATGCCATTGTAGTAAAATTTTAAATGTTTTTGAAAAATGAAATAGTTTTTTGCTGAGCGCATGGCGGTTGGCGTTTTATTTATCTAAACCCTCAACTCTCCTCACTAAACTGCTTAGAGGTTAGTTGGTTAGTGGTTAGAACTTCCTTAAACCCTAAACCCTCCTCTCTAAATTGTTTAAAGGTTAGTGCTTAGAATTTACCTTAAACCCCAAACCTTACGCCGAAAGCCTACTAGGCTTTCGGCCAATCGTTAAGGTGTTCCGCGTTTCCTAACTTGAGTTTCCTCGCTGAAATCTGGAATTTCAGTGTCATCGGGTGATCGCCAACAATGTTTATCCCTTCGGAATATTTAACAATGTAACCATCCTCGAAGTTTACTTCTTTCATTTTGGCATCTTCCTCTGTTTTCTTGATCAGAAGTGTTCCGGTAATAGGTTTGTACTGGTTGTTTACCATCGCTTCGATAATTGAAGTGTCTTCGGTTGATTCGATCTCAATGTCGATGGTACCGCCGTAAACTCCGGAAGAAGGTCTTCCCTTAGCATCTACATCGCGGTTTAACGCATAGGCACAATGAAGTACATCGTACTCCTTGCCTGAAAAGTTTAATCTAGCTTTGAAAGCCATAGTTTTAAAATTTAAAGGTTAAAAAAATTGAATTTCGTAGCCTCCGCTACGTTATGTATAAACCAATAATTAAGCCAATTATTGTGTATGTAGCTCATTTTAAAAGAATAACAGCCGGGCTATTTTTAAAAAACCTTGTTAAATTGATGTCAATGCAGATTTTTACCCAAGAAAAAAATGTATTTTTTTCAAAAACATCAAATGTCTCATTTCAATTACACACCACTCTTCGGAATATTGTAGTACTTTAGGACAGATTGTAGTTCTATTCTACAATTTGCATGAGTACAAATTAATGGACAAACCAAAATTTCCTTTACTACTTTTTCAGGTTATTAACATATCGTTTATTTGAAATACCCATTTTTATGGGGTTGGTATCAGCAATAATTTACGGCTTTAGCATTGGAAGCTTACCGGATAATTTCAAACGAATTTTTGCTTTTGGGCGAGTGTATATAAAAAGGGAAACCAAACTCTTCATCTGCTCCTTTTTTGAGATATGAAATGATTGGCGATCTATCTTCCCTGACTAAGTTCACCACCATGTTTTTTGCATAAAACTCTAGCCTGGGCGCTTCCGGGAAACCCTGCATCACATAATCCTCGCTATCAAGCATTTTGAAAATATTTTTTAGTCCGGCAATATTATCCTCTTCCAGATACATGGAAGTATCTGTTTCTTCGTACCTTTTTTTTAAGAGCGGTGCAAGCGCATTTATATCCCCATCTTTAAAAAGGTTGTATATCCTACGGTAATAATTGTGTATCCGCTCAACGGCAGCTTCATTTTCAATATCGATAATACCAGCGTCAGTCCAGCCCGATAATTGGTAGGGTACCTCTGCCTTAAATTCGCCGATTGATTCTAACATTGGTAATTTACGCTCTCCGACCTGTGGCATTTTATACTCATATACCGTTTTAAGCTGCCTCTGATCCATTGTTGAAGCATCAAGGTATTGTATTTTAATAACTGCTTCGGCCTCCTGGTGTAACGTTTGAGCATTTGCCAGGGGCTTGAACCTTACTTTAACCTGTTGTGTGCCGCTGCTTAGTATAAAATGGTTAATGGGATAATTCGAATAAATGCTCCCCCCGCTCTCATACGAAAAGGCCAGGACATCATTGATCAGGATATCAAAATTTGCAAGGGAGACATTAAAGTCTACTAAGTAATAGGGCTCTTTCATTATTTAGAGTTTATGCTAAAAAACTAACTTTTAATTTTAGCTTCTTAAGATATTTAAGTTGAAAATAATCTGCTATTTTTTAAAAAGGTGGGCAAAGGGACTGTCATACTCTTTCAACAATGGTTTAGCATATTCTTGAACAATATGGTCCATATATGCTTGTTTGGTTACAATCTTAATAGACATATTGAGATGTGCATTTGTCGGATCTAAAGTTATCTGGGTAAGTACATTATTTTTACTCCAAAATATCTGCTGAGGGTATTGGGTTGACTTATTATCGAATTCGTCTACCACCTCTTTCACCTGGCCAGGCATTGCATCTTTTAAAACATTAGCCGTTTCCTTTTCTGAATCTGTAAATTTTCTGGTATCATAAGACACCGAATCGGGGGTTGAATACGTTTTAAGCAAATCCTTAAGAAGACTTACGGCATCTTTGTTATGAGGATGAACGCTTATGAAACTCACTATGCCATTGTAGGTTACTACTTTGGTTTCCAGAACGTCAGCAATTTTAGCCTTATCGAAAGTTACATTTTCATTGCCGGCAAAATAGTAATATACTATTTTTTCGCCTTTATCAACTAGTTGTATACCATTTTCTGTTGGCTTTTCAAAACGTCCCTTCTGTTCTCTGATATTATCAGTAAAAGCCGAAAGGTCTACGTTAGGCTTCTGGCCAACTACGAGATCTTTTAAATCGATTTTTTTTGAACCACAACTCAATAGAGTCAAACAAAATAAAATAAAAATATTTTTTTTCATGTAATAAAAATTAAACCAGATAATGTTTTTTAAAATTAACTTCATCCTTGTCTACAAGAACAGCTTCTCCATCATAACTGAAAGTTCTCTTTATAAAACCAAATTTAATAGTTGTTGCCGCAACAAAGGTTGCTTTGATTCCACCAAATTCTGCAACAGGGGCAACATACACTCCGTCCTTATCGGCGCCGGCTTTTACACCGCCAGTAACACTAGTTTTGGCATCGGCTTTTAAAATACCTGAGACCCCCATACTGGCTGTTTCAGCTTTTGCCGTAGCTTTAAATTCAATACTCACCTTTATTTCGCCGGTAATCTTTACTTCACCAGTTGTTTCTTTTGGGAACTTAACATTGATTATCGTTTTGCCTGAAACATTAATTGCGCCACCTAATGTTACTATAAACGTAATTTTAACGTATTTGTTCATTTTGTCTTTCACCCATGTCAGTACTTCACCAGCTCCAGGACAAATTGCATTACCGCCATATCTAAGTACAATGTCGATGAGATCTATACTGAGATCTGCCTCAATTAAGGGCTTGGTATCTGCCCCGATCTCAACAATCTCTCCTACAACGCTGTTTGTTTTTTTTAGGTACCATTGAGCAGAAATGGCCAAAACAGGTGCTTTAACCTCAAACATAAACCGTCCTTTGGCTAAGCTAGAATTTGATACCCTATCAGCCATTTGCTTGACCTGATTAATAACTTTCAACGTTTTTGCAATACGTTCCGCCCACTCCTTACCAAATTCTATTTTTTGTTTACTGCCATTTGCCGCGGTCCACTCCCCAGTTAAAGAAAGCTCAAATTTTTGAGCCATTTCGCCGTACCTTTTAGACCATTCTGCATCTATAGCAGCTCCAATAGCTTTATTTTGAGCTTCTTTTAATTCGTAACCATATAATTTATTACCATAAGAATAAGCAAATGGTTGTGTATGTGACCATTTAAATTCCAAAGTCCATTTAATGTCTGAATAAACATGGATAGCAAGCGTAGGGTTATTGGGAACGGAAAAATATCTACACGTATGAATGTGTACCAGGTAATTATTCATTATCCCATTTCGTCTGGGCCATATGTAATTTAATGGCATAGCATTAAACCTACTCATGGTAGATACTGCCGGCACCGTGATTTTACCCTCATTTTCGGCTTTTACATCAATGTTGATTAACTTGATGGTTTTATTGTGCTTTTTGCGTTCAAAACAGGCCCTGGTATCGAAATTTATGGGTTCAACCGTAATTTTTTTCGGCTTATTACCCGCAATTGTTTCATAGATGATGGTTTCGGCATTATGACCATAATATTCAAACGCAATATCTACCCGCCGGTTATTCACATAATCGTATTCATCTTTATATTTAATATTATCGCGCCCCATTTTATCATCGGTAGGATTTACCTCCCCGTGACCAATGGCCTTTATACGGTTAGGATCTAGCTTCCCCTTAATAAAAAACTCTCTTACTGTTTTTGCCCTGTTCTCTGATAATATGTTGTTATGGTTCTGTTTACCGATTACACAGGCAAAACCATCAAGTTGGATGGTACTGTGTCTATGCTCTAACAGGAACTGCAATATATTATTCAATTGTTTTAAACTCTCAGGCAATAGCTCGGTACTGTCGAATTTGAAAACAATGGACTCAACTATTTTCTCGCGCTTATCGCTAATGTTTTTTACGCCCTTTCCATTATCGAAAATCAGTTCGGGCTTACCACCCTCTTCGGTAATATTAATTTGCTCAAACTTGCAAAGTTCAAACCTGGCTTCATTTTTATCGGGTTGATAAATGGTTACCGGTGTTCTGTTTTGAGGCGCTTCCATTACCTGCGATTTCACCTTGTCTTTTATCCTCAAAAAACGGGCATGGGCAGTATCGCCCTTACCCCCGGTATCTTCAATATATTTACCTGTTACGGGGTGTACTACGCGTATATAAAATTCTTCAACATCTTCCCTGTCTTTCATTGATTGATACCAAGCATAGGTATTGGGAATTTTTAAATTGATTTCGCCATCAATTACATCTACTCTATAAATTTTTCGGGTTACTTCATCGTCTTTTGGCCACAGTCCCATCATGCTCCGCAATTTTCTGAATACACGGACTTCTACATTACTATAGCCATTCAAACCTTCGGTGGTTAATCTCAACCAGATTAGTTCGCCATAAGAAAACTGATAAGTTTTTCTCACATCAGGGCCACCTTCATTCTGCGACCATTTGCTGTCTACAATCCTCGCTGGCGATTCGCCCCTGATCTTCAGCCCTGATTTGCCATCAAAGTTCCCGCTCCAGCTTGCTTCGATATACCATAAATAAGGCCCGCAAAGTTTCCTGGGAATTTTAAATCCATATTTAAAATTACTTGGGATCGTCTTCTGAAAATCAATAATACCTTTTGGGTTAAAAATTGCCCATTTTATGTTCTTACTTTTATCCTGCTCTGTTGTTCCGGCTTCCCATTCCCCAATTTTAAACCAAACATCCTGACTTGGGGCAACTACCACTAACTGACCAGGTATTGATCCTTTAGAAGCATTATATACGGTACCTTCACCGGTCCAAACAATTTTCTTAATTCCCTTTGCCATAGCTTATGCTTTAACATTTGCTTCAACACCCTCGGCATTATCTGCAGAATCATCTAAAGATTCCGACATGGGGTTGAGCTGTGACTGTACATTTTTATCTGCGTTATCAAAGTTTTGTTTCGAAGCCTCTGCTTTTTGTCCGTGCTGAATGATCTCAATGCAATCGGAACCGCCTACAGGGCAGGTGGCCTTACTATCTTCAAGCAGGATTTTCCCTCCATTGCTCAATATGGTTTCTTCATAAAAACCTGACCATTTTGTAACCACTGCATTGCAGGGTTTGTTGTTCATTTTGGAGCAGGATCCGAACATGTTTTTTTCGAAAGTAGCGCCGATATCTTTTGTTGTTGCGATCGATTTCTGGCTTCCGTCTTTATCATTCGCATACTCTTTGGTATGGGTAAGCACCTTGAGTTTATCTGGCGCCGATCCAAATTTGCACATACACTGTGCCCCCTGAACTACAATATGTTTCTCTGCCATGTTCTAGTTATTTTAATAAACGGTCCCAAAATCCTTTTCTTGATCTTTGCCCGTCAATCACCACCATTTCTGTTACCGGCATCCCTTTAACATTGGTATCCAATTCAAAATCATGATCAAATTCCAATCCGTCCTCCGGGATAACCGTAATTTTCACCTTTACTTTTGATACTACCGGCGCACCATAACTGAAATCAGAAACCACCGATATGATTCTTCTGTATTTTGGATGTAAAAGGTAATAGCCTTCATAATCGCCTGTAGCTCTATTTGCGATATACAAATCATCTTCCAGGGGTTTAATTACGCCATTGTGCAATAATTCTATAGCGCCAAAACTGTTGGTCTGTCCGCTTAGTTTTTCTTCGGTTATATAACCTTCTACGTTGAAATCTTTTACGATCGGAAATTTAAATACAGATCCGGTAGTACGGTGCTGCCCATATTCTTTATAAAGGGGTTTAAAAAAAGTCTGAATAAACCAATCGTTCAAAAATGCAAGTTGTATACTGTCTGGGTCTGCAAGCTGTTTTTCCATACGTTCGATATAATCTTCAACCAGACTGCCTTCAAAATTATCGAGAACCTTTTTTTTAACTGCTGGCCATCTTTTTAATATTTCCTGATGGTTATAAACGGTTTGAAAACCACCGTTTTGATCTACCGAAATCACAAGCGGATAAAATACTTTCCCAAGAGCATACGCTAAACGATCAGCAACCAGATCAGGAAGTATTTCATTAACAAACACATCACCGATCCGGTCTATCTGAAACAATGGTTGTCCTTCCGTACCAGCCTTTAGCCTGGTAACCTTTGCTTCATATTTTACCTCGTTACTATTTTCCTCCCCCTCGTTAAAGGTGACTAAGACACCGTATTTTACCGACAGCTCTGCCGGCCATTCCAAACGAAGTGCGTTTACTCCAGAATAATATATCGTTTTATTTGAAATGTCCATTTTATCGAGTTTGTATTAATCAATTTCACAAAAGGATTATCCAACAATGATGCGTTCGATACCGTTAGCTTTCAAAAGCATCAAAATACCAATCACCCCCATGTCTGAATAATACGGATACAATTAATAATATAAGGAAGTACAGCAGCACTTGTTTAATGTATTTATATTGTTTCTTTTCTTTCAATCTTAAAAAATGGTTGCCAATTAAAAACAGGATGCCCGAAATGAGTCCTGAAGGAATTCCGCCCCAAACCAGCGCAATCGAACTCCCCCATTTGCCGTGTTCAACTAAAAACCATAATAGCATACTCATTAGGATACTCCCTAGCAAGAAGCCTATCACTTTAAAAAAATTTCCTCCTGATATGGCATAAATAATTACCAAAAGTCCAATTATCAGGGTCGAAAAAGTATAAATCAAATCTTCTAAAAAACCGGTCTTTTCTATAGGAAAAATAACACCAACCGCAATAAGAATTAGTGTAATGCCTAGCCAAAGACTCTTCTTCTTAACTTCCATATTATTTTCCCTTATATCCTGGATTTATACCTGAACTGAATGCACTTTTTAATCCATTTTTTGCCTTATCCCAAAACTGGCTATGGCTTAAACTATGTGATATAGTCGCCAGATAAGGTATACCGCCCGGTCTTTCCATCAGGTCTGTATTTAAATCCTGAGTAGCCACTAGATTTGCATTGTATTTTGTTACTAAATCGCGGTAAACTTTAAGATGTGTTCTTCTAAGTAATTTTAGCTGCGTATCACTTTCTCCAGAAACAACATATTCAAGCTTGCTAATTTTATCTTGAATATCTTTAATTTGATCTCCGGTTATAAACTGGCTCAATAAGCGCATTAAAACTTCTCTTAACTTTCTGGCTTGCAATGCAGATTGGAGCGGTGCTAAGAAAGCGTCAAAATTTGCTTTTTTCTTTCTGCTATTATATTTATCAAAATCGGTAATTGGAACATCAATTATTTCAAGTCCCTTGGTTTGCTTTTTAGGGTTCCAACCTGTTTGCTCAATACTATCTGTTATTCCTGTATTTTCCTTAAATAAAGCTTCTAAAACACCAAGTAAATAGCTGTCATTTTCGCTTTTTTCTATCGCTAAAATTTCATTAAAAAGCCTTAATCCTGTTAATAAATCTAAATCGGCAAAAAATTCTGACCTCCCATAACCACCTCTTCTTCTACTTTGGTTTGATGAAAATACTCCCTGAGCCGTTGCAGCCCAAGTTGAAATCCTATTGAGTAAATCCAAAAACTGTTTCTTTTCAGCCTTAAATTTTTCGGTTTTTATACTTAAAATATAATCTATTACCGCAGCGATTAGCAATTTAATTCCATCTAAAAGGATAGCCATATTTCGCCATAAACTTGGCCCCTCGGTATCATCCTTTATATATAGATCACTTAAAACATCAAATGTTGTAAAATCTACGGCTTTTATCCTTTTTAAAGCTTTTTCGAAATTACCTTTATTCAAATTCCTGATCAGAACCTCAAGATTGATCAATGAAAAATCTGCAACAAACTGTTGTGTTAAATCATAGCCGTTATGTACATTAATGATTTTACAGGCAGGATGTAATTTAGCATGGTTTAGTTGATGTTTATTTTGAAAAAAGGGTGTAGATAAATAAGTGATGCTTTTTATTTTCCACAATTCGGGAAATTCCTTGCCCTTATCTGTCGTTATTAGGTTGGTAAATTGGTTAATAACATTGCCCCCATGAGAGTGACCTACCAGATGAAGGTGAACTTCCTTTCTTTTAAAACCAGGATATTCTCTTTTGATGAGATCCAGTAAACGATCTGCAGCCAAATTCCTTTCCATGGTGTCATTATCGCCTGACCAACTAAAAAATTTCCCTTCTATATGCAAGTTGAGGAATTGAGGCTTTAGTTCTTGTACTTTTGCCCAAAAATTTACAAGGCTAGCATTACCAGCTTTATCTCTACCATCCCAATAGGTTGTATTAGCCTCATGCTTTAAGCCTTTGGTATTTATTGGATCAGTTGTCCCCGCAATCATCATTAACAGGTCAACTATCTTTTTATCTTTTGTAGCCTCGGGTACAACAAACCTTGGCTCCTTAAACATTACATTCGCCATAGACTGTTTACTTACCGGTTATATTAATCTTTTTGTTTGAGGCCAGAACCAAATTATCGCTCAGGGCAACGATTTCCACTTTTTCGGCACTTTCAACATGGGTTTGCGATGTTGAAACATATTTATCTGAAATGGTGATAAATAAATTTTTAGCGGTTTTCTTGATTGCCATGTTAAAAAAGATTTGATTTTTCTGCGCTGTTGATCTCTACGGTTTTTTCTGAACTCTCCAGCAACATATTTTCTTTGGTACTGAAAATGGTTACCTTTTCTGCATACTGGGTCGAATCTTGGGCACTTCGGGTATAAGCCTTCTCAATCAGCTCACTTTTATTGTTGGCTGTTTCTCGCATGTCGCCTGTGGCGCTTACACTGATATCTTTACCTGCAGTTTGTATAATATCCTGACTGGCACTCGAAGTGATATTTTCGCCTGCACTTTCTGCGATATTTTTACCCACACTCACATCCATATTCTCCTGTACATTGATCTGCATGTTTTTACAGTTCAAAGTCATGTTTTCCAAAGCAGTAATGGTAATGTTATTACCTTTCGTATCGATATGGATGATGTTACTGTGGATATCGGTAATTTTAATGCCCTGTGTTTCCTGGTTATCATCAAATTCGATCAGGTGACCACTCCTGGTAATAATACTTTTAAGGTGGTTCTGAATGAGCGGACTGCTATCTACGCTCGAACTGTGGTATACACTTCCTATTACCACTGGCCTTGCAATGTTTCCTTCTTCGAAAGCGATCATTACCTGATCGTCGATTTCAGGAATGGCAAAATAACCGCGGTTATTGCCCCTGTCGCCCACCCCTGCACTAGGTGTAACCACACGCAGCCATTCGGTTACATCGTTGGTTAAACATTCCCATTTAAACCTGACTTTGATGCGGCCCTGGCCCTGTGGATCGTTATTATCAATCACATCGGCCAGTTGCATATCGGGCTGTGGTTTTTCAAAATTCTTAACCAGGATACGCTCGGTTGTGGCTATTTTCCCTTCAAAAGTATTGTGGTATTTACCATTTTCGTCGATATGGTGTGTAATGCTGGTGATCAGAAATTTGCCCAGACTTTCGGTGGTAAAAGCAAGTTCCTTACGCAGGCTCATCGTAATTTCTGCAATGCTGCCTATGCTTAATCCTGCATTATCGCCCCTGGCCGTAACTTTTAAAAGTTCACTGGTATTGGCTTTCTCTTCATTTTCGACCAGGTTTTTAATATCGTTATTATTATCAACCCTGATTAAAGATGGTTGATTAAAGGTTTTGCTGAAAGTAAGGTTCGAAGCTTTTACAGCATGGGATAAATCTGGCGTGCCGTCTACTTTGCCTGTACTCTCGCTCAGCAGCATTTCGTTCAGCTTCGGATTATAGGAGAACCGTTTATTTTTGATCGGTGCAATTTCCATTGCATACTGCATTTCCTGTACATCCCTGCCGTAAAACAGCGAAATTTCCTTTTGTGTATTGGGTTTACCAAAATTGAGCTGTTTGCCGTCGTAAAAAAGCCATTCGTGATATTCGGCCGAAAGACGGTTTAAAAAGGCAAAATCACTTTCCCTGTATTGAATAATATAATCGATGGCTGTGGTTCTTGCAGCATTGGCAACTACTTTTAAATCGTTTGCCGGGGTATCTTTGGTCGCCAGTTTTACAATTTCATTCAGGTCTTTATCCAGGTAAGAGCCCAGATCAGGGCCGCGGTCGATTAAAATGGTAGGACTATATCCACTCACGATTATAACACCATGGTAACCATGGCTTTGCGACAGCTCAACTTTCGAAACCAAGCCCACAAAATTCTGCATCCCATTTGGCGAATGACCAAAAGAGGCCGTCAGGGTTTTTCCTACAAAATCGCGGCTATCATCTAAACTGATCAGTCCGGGTGCCCCCATCCGATCGTGGTTAAAGCGGAGTTCGAAATAATGGTGTTCGTTAAAAGCCTGCTGGAGACTGAAGGAAGCAAAATGCGTAATTTCCTTATCCTCTATATTGATTTCTGCAATAAGTTTCTTTTCCATATTGATTTATCTTGATCACAACTAAACCTAAACCCAATTCTGGGTATAACAACACGCCAGGCCATTAAAAATAAAACCAATTCGCTATTATTCATGTCCAGATAAGTATTGTATGCGGATGCCGGATTAAACGGCTTACCAGAATAGTAATCGTTTTTTACTGCAATATATTGGAGGCGGTTGGACATAATTGAGCATTAATTTATGATTTAGTGCCTTGAAAATAAATCATGGCACTGTAAGAATCATAATTTTAGATAATAGGTAGATGTTAGGGGGAATAAAATATCAACGGATTAAAAAGCGCCCTGAAAAATCAGGGCGCCATAAGTATTATACGTTAATAATGATTAAGCTTTTGGCCAATCATTTTCGTGTTCTGCATTGCCCAGTTTTAATTTGCGGGCCGATACTACAAAACTTAAAGTCATCGGTGTATTGTCGTTTACCGCAATACCTTCGTTATATTGGATGATATAGCCATCTTCGAAAGAAAGCTCTTTCATCTTTGCATCTTCTTCGCCTTTTTTGAAAACGATATTACCTGAAAGTGGTTTATACTGGTTGTTTACCATTGATTCGATTACTGAAGTATCTTCAGTCGATTCGATTTCGATGTGGATGGTACCACCATAAACACCTGATGAAGGACGACCTTTTGCGTCAACATCTCTATTTAATGAAAAGCTGCACTGTAGTACATCAAATTCTTTAGATCCTAAGTTTAAACGGGTTTTGAATGCCATTGTAGTAAAATTTTAAATGTTTTTGAAAAATGAAATAGTTTTTTGCTGAGCGCATAGCGGTTGGCGTTTTATTTATCTAAACCCTCAACTCTCCTCTCTAAACTGCTTAGAGGTTAGTTGGTTAGCGTTTCCTTAAACCCCAAACCTTACGCCTTAAGCCTACTAGGCTTTCGGCCAATCGTTAAGGTGTTCCGCGTTTCCTAACTTGAGTTTCCTCGCTGAAATCTGGAATTTCAGTGTCATAGGGTGATCGCCAACAATGTTTATCCCTTCGGAATATTTAACAATGTAACCATCCTCGAAGTTTACTTCTTTCATTTTGGCATCTTCCTCTGTTTTCTTGATCAGAAGTGTTCCGGTAATAGGTTTGTATTGGTTGTTTACCATCGCTTCGATAATTGAGGTGTCTTCGGTTGATTCGATCTCAATGTCGATGGTACCGCCGTAAACTCCGGAAGAGGGTCTTCCCTTAGCATCTACATCGCGGTTTAACGCATAGGCACAATGAAGTACATCGTACTCCTTGCCTGAAAAGTTTAATCTAGCTTTGAAAGCCATAGTTTTAAAATTTAAAGGTTAAAAAAATTGAAATTTTGTAGCCTCCGCTACCGGAAAGATTAAAACAAATATCAGACCAAATAACACCCTTTTGAGTTTATTGCAGGGTAATAGATAAAAATCTAAAAAACAGCACTTGTATTTAATCGCCTAAAAAATGCAATTCTACTGTTTATTTTTGCGGCAAATACGGGAAAAATTACTGACGTATCTTTTGTGTTACATTCCGAGCGCTCCCAGATGTATAGCATACAACTGTAGCAATTTACCCCAAAGTGTAGCACTTTAGGACAAAGTTTAATATGATAATCAGTTTATATGCAGAAAGATCAGATCAGTTGTGCACCAAATTTTTCCATCTTATTCAGCCATTTCTGGCTGTAATGGTTTTCAAGCGAATGTAACTCGCCAATGGTATTGGTAAGCACCGGACTCATTCTACATTTTTCGAATACTGCTTTTTTAATGGAAAGGTAAGTTGTTTTCTTATTGGCCTTCCATTCTTTAAAAGTTGCTTCGTCTAATATAGACACAATTCTTGCTGAGCGGCCACTAAAATTATTATTGATGTTCTGCTGTTGCGTGTTAAAAATCTGATCGGGCATAAAAAGGCGATCGAAAAAGCCTTTAATTTTGGCCGGAATATGGTCTACATATACCGGGCAAAAAAGTACCACATGATTGCTTTGCCTGATGGCCGTTAAAGCCTTTTGGAGGTCGGGCTCCAGCTCGGCAATCTGCCTGTTATTGAACAACTTGTTCGAGTTGAAAATCAGGTCGATAATGGCCAGCTCTCTCACTGTTGCACCAACGCTTTCTGCCCCTTGCTTGTAGGCATTAATCAGGAAATTTGTAGATGCGTTTTTTTCAATATCCCCATTCAGGATAAGTACTTGCTTCATTTTTTTTGATTAATCTGATCTGGCCGATGCGTTACAAAATTATAAAGAATTTGTTAAGTGTACGCATATCCCATAAAAAAACCCAACGCAAGCGTTGGGTTTTTATTTCAGTTATCAAAAAATTACTGCTGGTTATACTCTGAACTCCAGGTTGTATTTTCATCTTCTCCTTTATGACCATCGAGTTTTACTACGAAGCTCTTAGCCGGAAAATACGGGGTAATATGAATATCAAGATGGATCCTGTCTTTCTGTTGTTCATCTCTTTCGAAACGCATGATCTTAAATCTTTCGATCAACCGGTCGGCTCCCTGGATACCATCCAGGAATTTTACAATCTGGCCACGAAGATCCTGTTCCGTTTTAGAAGTCCAGTTTTCAAAGGCTCTCCTGTTCAGGAAATCGAACAATACTTTGGTTATATAATCGAATACACGTACTACTGAATAGGTTTGCAAACCAATGTTGTCGCCGTTGAATAATGTTTTAGCAGAGAATGCCATTACTTTACCGTACTCATTTACCATAGGAACCAGACCTACCCTTTCTAAATGAGAAATTTCGCTTTTCTTTAAATCGAACTTCACTCCATCTACTTCGTTAATGGCACCGTGTTTTTTACCGGCTGTAACCTGCGACATCAGGGTATAGTACATTTTTCCTGCAAGTGCAGCAGAACCCGGTACGGTAAGATCATCTTCTTCGCCAACTTCGGCAATTTTGCCACGGCCTACCAACCAGTTACAGGTCATGATTACGTTAGATCTGAAAGCATCGCCACCTGTGAAATTGGCTGCTGTAAACAGGTCGAGCACATCATCAGGTTGATCAAGATCGGCGAAATCGGTTACCAGCATGGCTTTATTGTTGTGCGCAATTTTTGCCCATCTTTCCAATACCTTGTTAGACCCCATATAACCTGGCACCACCATTAGCGAGTAGTTATTGCGAAGATCCAAACGATCGTAATTCTGCTTTAACTCATCATCTACATATTCGATAAAACGTGGGTTATCCAAATCCTTAATCTGATCCATTGATGCATTTAACAGCACCACATTTTTAAGTTTATCAGATTCGGTATTTTTATAGAACAAATGAACCGAGCGGTAAGCCTGTTCTAGTTCTCTTGTGCTTTCTAAAGCGGTTGCAATATTTTTATTCAGATTTTCTTCGGCAGCGTTCAGCTTTTCTGTACTTTTTTCTACCATATCAGCCACCGAGCTGGAAGATTCAAGTACATCAATCCAAAGCTGGATTTTCTTTTTCAGCTCTTCGCGTTCTTTCTTTTTCTCATCGCCTGTTAAAAAGATCTGCTTACGCGCTTTCCTTTCGGGGTTTAAATTCTGAAGACCATCAACTGTTGCTTCAAGCAGATCGAAACCGCCAACGCGGGCCAGTTTCTCCAAATTATCTTTTAGCGCAGTTTTTTCAACGGTTCTTGTTTCAGCGGGTTTAAAACCGGCCTGGGCTGTATTTTCTTCTGTTTTTAATTCTTGAGGATTTGACATGTTTTTCAGCGTTTAGATTATTTATTCTGCTCCAATTCGTCAACAAAGTTTTTCAAAGCGCTGATAAAGGCCGTTTTAGTTTCCTCATCATCAAGCGTAGCTTTTAGGGTTTTGTTTGATTTTAATTGCTTAATTACATTAAGAGACATTTCTCTTTCGATGTTTACATTGGTAAGATAGTTACTTTGGTTGATGATGTTTTTCACACCAAAATCGCCCAGATCGTTAAAGTTGAGCGTTTCGCCAACCGTAGATCCATCCTGTTTCTCGAAAGCTACTTTCACATTGGGTTTATAATGTTCAAATACTTCCTTTACTGTTTTAAGCCCTTCAACTTTCTCTGGTTTGATGGGATCATTATCAGTAAGTTTTTGTACAAAAAGCGTTTTATTGTGGGCTATTTCTGCGAAAGCTTCTGAGGTGTCAATTTTCCGCTCGTTACCACCAATTTCATAATTAAACATAGTATGTAGATTTAGGTTTACGATTTATTTTTTTATAATATAATAATTATTAACGTTTTAACTCAATTTTTGTTCTAATATTGCCGTTTCCGGCTGAATAATACTCCATTCCAGCCGATCTTCTTCAGCATTTTTGCTTACTACAATCTTCGAACCCTTTTTAAGCTCGCCCGAAATGATGTATTTCGAAATCGGACGACGAAGCAAGTTACGGATTACTGCCGATAACTGCCTTGCCCCGTATTTAGGTGTAAAACCATCCAATGCAATCATTTTCTTGGCATCTTCAGCAATTTCAAATTCGATTCCCATTTTATTGAGCGACTGCACTAAACTGCTTAACTGGATCTCGAAAATGCGTACCACATTGTTTTCATTAATCGGAGCGAAAGGAACGATTTCGGATATCCTCGCCAAAAACTCCGGCCTGAAATGACCTGCCATTACCTCCATCAGCTGGTTAGAAGCCGGAATAACGCCTTTATCAATCTGTTCAGCAATCCATTCGCTACCTATATTTGAGGTAAACAGAATGAGCGAATTGCTAAAATCTCCTTCTTTGCCCAAACGGTCGTGCATATGCCCTTCATCCAGAATCTGTAAGAAAGTATCAAAAACAGATGGGTGTGCTTTTTCAATCTCATCAAAAAGCAGTACGGAGTATGGCTGTTGCCTGATCTTGTTTACCAGTAAACCGCCTTCTTCGTAACCTACATAACCCGGAGGCGCTCCATAAAGCAATGCCGCACTGTGTTCTTCTTTAAACTCAGACATGTCAAAGCGGATCATGGCCTTTTCATCATTAAACAAAAATTCGGCAATTGATTTGGCAAGTTCGGTTTTACCTGTTCCGGTTGGTCCCAATAAAAAGAACGAACCAATTGGTTGTCCCTTTTTATTCAATCCGCTACGCGATTCCAGAATAGCATCTGATACGGCTTTAAGTGCCTGATCCTGCCCTACCACACGTTTCTTCAGGTATTGCTCCATATTGAGCAGTTTTTCCTTTTCTCCTGCCTGCAGTTTTCCCATCGGGATTCCTGTTTTATAAGCCACTATAGAAGCAATATCCTGCTTGGTGATGCGCTCGCTTTTTTCGGATGCATATTTTTTCAGCTCCTGAAGATTACTATCGATATAGCCCTCATATTCATCGGCTGTTTCGAAAGTATCGGTTTGTGTTTCATCAGTTAAACGGCCCAACAATACCGGACTTAATTTATTCTGAAGTAAAGCGTAAAGCCATTTATATTCCGCAAATTTCTCGGCTTCTGATTGTTCTGTACTGGCCTTTAATGCGGTTAAATCTGCTTCCAGGCCTTCAATTACCTGATCAGAAGTATCGTTCATCATTTTCATGGCGGCCATTGTCCTGTCGAGCAGATCGAATGCAGAATCTGGCAACCGCCTGTCTTTCATATAACGTTTGGCCAGGCGCACACATTCGCCAAGTGCATCTGGCTCAATACTCAGGTTGTGGTGCTCCTCATATTTTACAGCCAGTTTCTGAAGCATTTTCGTAGTGCTTTCTTCATTTGGCTCGTTTACCTGCAACACCTCGAAACGCCTGCTAAAAGCCTGTTCCGGTTCAATTATTTTACGGTATTCATCAATGGTTGTGGCACCGATTACGGTTATTTCGCCACGGGCCAGTTCTGGTTTTAATAAATTACCGATACCTGCACCCAATGGTCCTTTGCTATCCAGCAGGGTGTGAATTTCATCAATAAAAAGTACCGCTTTTTCAAACTGCTTAATTTCTTTGATGATATTTTTAAGGCGGTCTTCTATTTCTCCCTTATATGAGGCACCTGCGATTAGAGAACCGAGGTCGAGCTCAAAAAGTTGAACGGGTTTTAAACTTTCGGGTACGCTCTGATTTACAATATCGATCGCAAAACCATCTACCAATGCAGTTTTTCCCACGCCTGCATCTCCTGTAAGAATTACATTAGGTTTAGTACGGCGGCAAAGGATTTCCATCATTTGCCTGGTTTCCTTATCCCGTCCGATAATAGCGTCGGTTTTACCTTCCCGTACCATCTGTAAACGATCGAGGCAATATTTATACAGCGCATTGCCCGTACTTTTGTTTTCAGTAGCCGATGCACTTTTTTCAGGTGCAACAACTCTCGAGATTTCTTCGTCTTTTACATAAAGGTCTAAAATTTCGCGTTCTTTAATCGGGAACGATTTTAACTGATCGGGTTGAAAGCCGATACCTGGTTTTGCCAATGCGGTTAATACACAAACCGGCGTAATTAAATCAAGGCCAAGCTTAATGCGCACATTATCTGCTTCTTCGAATATGACGGCAATTTCCGGCGCCCCGCTTACACTATCAGTCAGGCCTGCCGATTTTGACAGTTCATCAATGCGCACTTCTGCCCATTCGCTGATATACTCTTCATCTTTTCCTATAGAAGCAATGAACGAGCGCAACCCCACATCCTTGTGCATTAATCCTTTGAGCAGATGCGCTGCAGAAAAGACTTCATTTCTGTATTCTTTAGCCAGCGATTGTGCAATGTGCAGGGCTGTTTTTACCGATTCGCTTAAATTTGTTACTGCCATATCCCTTAGTTGGTTGTAGGCAACACTGCCGGGTTAAAATTGTTTTCGGTGATGTAGTAATATGTTTTACCGTTTGATACAAACTGCTGCTCAATCTGCGTTGCCCTTTTGATCTGTTGTACCGCCTGGTTCAATAATTTAATGTAATTCTCAAACTGATCTAAAGGCATTTTAGAATTATTCTTCAGATCTCTTACGGTATATTTAGCAAAAAATTCGTTATTTAAAGGTAGGCCGGTTACCAGTTTAATATAGTTGGTGAGGCTCATTGCTTTAATATCGCCGGATGATATTTTCATTCCCAATAACTGCTTAGGCATTCTCACATAGTTCTGAACCAGTTTGCTCCTGAAAGAAGATTGATCCTGCTGAAGGTTTTGCCCCAGCATAATCGAAAACTCATCCACAATCTGTTTATACTCCATATTATTTAAAACAATGGCATATTGCAAAGTAGAACGGTTGTTTTTTACCACATCGGGCGATAAACTTGCTGTACTGTAATATTTAAATGCATTATGAGGCATGTGGTCTGCCACATCAGCGCCAACCGGCTCTGGTAAAAGGCTTTCTACATCGGCAGAAAGGTTTTTACGCGATATCCCTGTTAAACGGAATGCACTATCCAAAGAACTGATCTGTGTATAAATATCTGAATTGGTTTCTTTTACAAAACGGCGTAAAGCTATGGTCATGCTTTGGTTAGAGTTTACGGTTCCCTTAGTCGGAAAAACTACCCCACCCTGGATTAAGCTATTTTTTGGATAGTCAAGATAATAGGAAATCGAATCCTGTAAACTGGTATTATAAGGCTGGAAACTTTTTAAGCCCTCTCCCCTAACCATGGTATTTTTTCTGTATTCGGCAGAACGGATGGCCGATTCAGAAACCAGTTTACGCGACTGGATTACAAAATCGTTGAAAGACTGGTTAAAGTCGCTGTACACCTGCAAAGCCAAAATGCGGGCATCAGCCAGTGCAACCTGTTCGCTCAACTCATTAATCAGGTAGTTATTTGTACCACCGTTATTTCCGGTGCTTCCAATCAGCACAATTAAATTGGTTTCGTTCTTTTTTGTTTTGAATAAGTTAATACCGGCTTTTATTGCACTAAATACGGGTTGTTCGGAAATTTCGCCATTGCATCTTAATGTATTTTTCGCCTGGTTAGACAGGAAAGTCATCAATTGCCTGTAATCATCCTGAATAGGGCTTACAAAAATTCCTTTCAACGCGCAGCCATTTTCACCACGGTATACTACACCACCATAATTTACTTTTGTGCCTTTACCGAAATCGCCCATGATATTTTCAAAGGAAGCAATGGTATTGGTCATTCCTGAAAGATATTTCGTCATCGGACTTCCTCCATCTACTACAAAAACAACATTTACCTTTGTTTTATTTTTGCGCAAATTCAGGTAATCCTGATAAGAAAGGGCCGAACCATTAATGGTTAGTATCTTATTGTCTTTCTTGTTATAAACATCGGCAGCAACACCCACGGCGTAGGCACCTGCATCATCTGAAACTACAGGTACACTTCTTAAGATCAGGTTTTCTCTTGGCAACAACGGATCTATCACGAAGCTTGTTCCTTTGTCAATTCCATTTTTAATGGCTGTTGAGGTAGAATCGTCCTTATCATAATCGCCCGGTTTAACGGAAGTAATGTATAAACGGTCGCCCCAGCTATGAACGGCTTCTGAAGAAACCCAGCCATAAATACTTTTTAAGGCGGTATCGGCAACCAGCTGGTCATCAGAACCAATCAGGTATTTTTTGCCGTCTTCTGATTTTTTATAGATATAGGTAATTTCGTGCAAACGTACTTTTGTTCTCCGATCTTTAAGTTCGGGTGTATTGTAAACCAAAATAGAATCGGTAGTATCGAAATAAAATTTAGGCTCGGTTAACGCATTTTTTCCGTTAATAATACCAATAGCCTTTTCTGCATAGCCGGTTTTTTGGTTGGAGAAGGCTCGTTGCCATAAAAGCAGTTTAGATTTTGCGATCCAGCCATAACTAATGGCACTTTTTTTATCGTTGATCTTCCTTCCCCTGATCATACCAGCTTTATATTTAATGAGTTTCAGGTAACCATTTTCTTCTTTAGAAACATAAAAGGGTTCCATGAAACTGATTTTTTTCATAATCAGACTTCCACCTGGTGCGGTAGTGGTATAATTATCTTCCCTGTCTGAAAAAACAATCCAGGGTAAACTGCTTGAGCTGGTACTTTCGTTAATATTGATTGATTCTGCCGGCTTTTCGTACGATTTAGGCATGTACTTTACTTTTTTACCAAAAGATGCCGGAGACTGTGCATAGGCAAAAGATATTCCTAAAAACAGGATGATTAGGGCATAATATTTTTTCATAATATGTAGATGAGCTTTAAAATTAGTGTAAGATGTTAATCTATTTTGTTTTAGATGGCGCATCGGCGCTTGTTGCTGCTGCAGGCTGTGCCGTTGCCGAGTGTTGTTTAATATTTAATAAACTTGCACAGGTAGAGTTTGGCTTAATGGTTAACTGGGCTTCATCTACGGCAATTTCGCCTCCAAAAGTGAGGCCCATACAGTAAGAATAAATATCGGTCTGTTTTTTCTTCCCATTCATTTCTACATTAACCGTTACCTTTTCGTTACTGCACATGTATTTGTTAATGAGGTAATAATAGTTGGAATTAAAATCAGCACCATTAGCTATGGCCTGAAGGCGTGCACGGATATCGTCGATGGTTTTACGTTCGCCATCGCCCGGAGCAACCAGGTCTTGAACGATTTCGGCATTAGGATCCGTAATCAATATGTTTAAGAATGCAGGTTTACGGCTTTTATCTGAGCGCAGGCGAACCACATATTTACCCGGAGTACGGTAGGTATAAAGGGCTGTTTTCCCCTTAACATCTACGCGGCCGGTTTCGCCGAAAGACCACTCAAATTCTTTGCCTTCGCCATCGCCTTCCAGCCTGATTTCTTCATTAACCAAACCTGCTGTTGGCCCGCTGATGGTAAGTACACTATCTACCACAGGCGTATGCACGGTATCACGCACGGTTACCGGGAATTCCTGGCGGAGTTCGCCATCAACCGTTAAACGTACAATGTAGGTATCGGGCTTGGTGTAATGATAAGAACCGGTTTTAGTAGTTGCTTTTTCACCATTTCCGAACTCCCATAACCATTTTGTGGCCTTAGGTGTATTATCGGTGAATACTAAATCTTCATTTAAATAAATTTCATCCTTGAGGATTCTCGCATCAATGGTTCGTTTTTCGAATAATGAACTCTTAAATAAGAAAATCAGGCCTGTTAAAAGCAGTACAGCGAGTAAGATGTAGAGAATAACGTAGCCTTGCGAATTTGAATTAACTTGCTTGGTGTTTGAGCTTGACATAGGTAGCGTTTTTTATAGGTGTTAGTGTTATATTTATCTGGCAGATATCGTTTGCTGTAACTGACGCCTGTTGGTAATACAATCGTCTAATTGTCTTTTGTGCAGTTCTATATCTGTAATGTTTCTGTTTTGTTCTTGTCTGTCATAAAATAACCTGTCGTAAAGCTGGGCAGTTTGAACAAAGATCTTGTATCTCGAATCTGAGGCTTTACGGTCAAAAGCTGCCCTGATTGATCCTAATGAGTTTTGGATATCGTTTTTCAGGAAAACAGCCTGTACATTGGGGTTATAACGCGTAATTTGTTTGTAGGTGGTATCAATTGTTGGAGAAGTTTCTCTCACCATGTTTTCAAATGCTTCATTTTCATTGATCTTAACCTCGAGCTCTTCTTTAGAGATTTCATACCTCGATTGATCACTGTAAAAAATTCCAAAACTTAAGAGCCCGACTGTAAAAACAAACAGCGCTGTAAAAAACAGGAATTGTTCACGTCGCTCTTTTATACTTAACTTTATCATAATCATTAATTATCGTTATCGCCCAAATTGTCCGTTCCTGATTTTTTTAGCTGCCGCCTGGTTTATCCTCTGGCAATCGTTTATCTGCTCTTTATACCTTTGGATATCGCCTCTTGATTTAATAAGCGAATCTTGCAAATCAGCCATTGCGCCTACATTATTGTTTAGTTTTGCATACAAATCGAAACTAGGGCTGTTTTCCGTTTTTTTAGAGATCAGTTCTTTTATCTTGTTATTGGCACTCTGGATATCGTTAAGCAGGATGCTTTGCTTACTCATTTCGTTTGCATTATAATCGCGGTATAAGGCAAGTTCTTTAAAACGAACCTGAATCAGATCGAAATTTGTATTGATATCTTTTCTTAGATAGGATAGTTTTTCGGTTTCCTTTACTTTTTTATCAAGCAGTGTGTATTCGTAATCAGATGCTGCAAAAAAGAGGTAAATACAGAGAATGGAGAAAAGTGTTAAGAATACAAAATTAAGAATGAACTTGGTATAAGCACTCCTAATTTCGATGGCGTTAATGGGTTTCATAGAGGTTTATTTTTTCACACAGTAATATTTACAATATTTAATTTGATCATCAAGTTCACCTAAATCCATGCAAACTTTTCCAAATTCACATTGTACAATAACAATTTTTAATATTTGTTGTTTGGTTATAAAAACGATATTATTTCTTTTACTTTTAACAAACTTTAAGCCAAACATCCATGTCTGATTTTTTTTTTAACAAACCTTTCAGATTTAAATCCATATTTTCTGGTAATGGCCTGCAGCCAACCGACCTCGGCAAATCGATTTCAAACCACATAGAATTGATTATTTTTACCCGCTATGGAGAGCACCGGTACAACAACGATTTCGGCTGCGAAATATGGGACCTGGATTTTGAATTAATTGTAAGTGAAAGCATTTGGGAGGAAAAATTCCGCAAATCCCTGCTTAAATCGATCACCGATTATGAGTTTAGGATATACAATACCGAAGTAGAAGTACGCATTACGGAGGTTGAGAATGTATATCCATTGCGTAAGATAACCGAGATTAAAAAAAAGGTAGATATTAGTGTTAGGGCACTAATAAAAACCACAGGAGAAAAATATTTTTTTAATACTGCTTTATTTCTTAGCCCGCTATCAACCTAAACAAAAACGCCCAAAATTTTCTACATATGAAGCCAGTTTTTTATTCATCAAAAGATGAAATCCGCAACAGAATTTTAAAAAATGCCGAAGATTTTTGGAATGTTAAAGACAGTAATGAATTTGACCCGCTCGTAAAGCTAATTATTGAAGCATTAAGCAATGAGCTTTTCAATGTAGCGAACGACGTTAAAAACCTGGAGAACAGGATCTTCGATAAAATTAGCCGCATTTTGGCGCCCGATCACTTAACCTCATCGTTACCTGCCCATGCCATTATCCATGCCAGCCCTATCGAAGAAGAAGACTACCTTTCGCCATATACCCAGTTTGCCTATAAGAAAAATATCCAGCAGGAAAATGACAAGACCAAAAAGACCGACATATTCTTTAGCCCGCTGCATACTGTAAAAGTTCACAACGCATCGATAAAATACATTGTTACCGGGAATACGTTTTTTAATATAGAACAATCGAGTAAACAGCCAAGGTTAAATACGCTACCGGGTACTGCTGTCGAAAAAAACACCTTATATATCGGTTTTAAAGGCCTAAAAAGCTGGATGGACTTTAATAAACTGAACTTATTTTTTGATTGGAAAAATTACTCGGTACCTGAAAATACTTACGATCTGTTATCGTTGGGCAGGTGGTTCTACAAAGACAATGAACTTACGGCCTATACCGAACGCTTTATGGATGAGCCCTTAACAGGCAAAACTGAAGCGCCTTTCCGCCATAAGCAACTACTTAACCTGATTAAAGCTGATGTTTTACAGTTTTACAGCAACCGGTTCGTTACCCTGGGAGGGCTGAATGATTTTAATATTGATGAAGGTAAAGAACTTCCACCTGTTTTCGCAAACATTTTTCAGCCGGCTACACTAAACCAGATCGATGAAAAAGTGAAATGGCTGAAAGTTGTTTTCCCGGCAGCCATCAACCAGGAAATGCTGAACGAATTGCATATTTACATTAATGCATTCCCCGTGGTAAATAAAAAATTAAGTCAGATTAAACACAGGCTTAAAACCATGAATAATATTATACCGATTAAAACTGAATCGGCAGACCAAATGCTTACGGTAGAAAACCTGAGGGATAATAAAGGCAAAAGTTATAATGAAATCCCTTATACCAACGAGAATGAAAAAGGAGACGGTTCATTTTCAATCCGGTATGGTGGTACCGAACGTTTTGATACCAGGAATGCAAAAGAACTGGTTGATTACCTTTTTGAATTACTAAGAGATGAAAAAGCCGCCTTTTCGGCCTACGGACCGGATTTTTTAAGTACCATTCTTAAAAACCTGGAACAGAATATTGCGCTCATTGAGCAAAAAAGCCGCTCGGCCTTGAAAGATATTAAGGAGTTACCGAGCTACATTGTATTAAAACCGATTGATGATGCCGATATTTTATTTTTAGATATATGGGTTACACAGGCTGAAGAAGCCAACCACATTAATGCCGGTAGCCGCCTGGTTGTATATGATAATAATAAGGTAAACGCGGAGAGTATTTTTTTATTGAGCCAGACAAAAGGTGGCCGCTCGAAACTGAATGCAACCAACCGCGTGCAGGCTTATAAATACGGCTTAACCACCGCCGACAGGATTATTACAAAGGCTGATGTGATCAATTTTTGCCGTTACGAACTGGGCAACAAATTAAAGGGCGTTACCCTGGCCAAAGGTTTAATTATGGACAACAAACCCAATGCAGGCTTTATTAAAACTACCGATATATTGATCGAACCGGCAGACCAGCTTAATCTTAGTACACAGGATTGGGAAGAACTGTTGAGTTTAACCCTGGCAAAATTAAACTTAAGGAGTACCATGAATGTGCATTACCGTATGTTACTAAAGCCGGTGCTGTACAGAGCGGTTTAACCTAAACTCGATAATATTTAGTGAAAAAATGTTTTATTAACGTCCCCTACTAGATCAATTCGTTATGCTGAATTCATTTTACAAGTAAATAGTATTTTCAATTGCCTTATAGCTACTACGTGGTCAGCATCTTTTTAGCAGGAAAGACCCTGAAATAAATTACCTTCGGTGAGCTCGCTTAAGACTCGGTTTACTACATAGCTTTCCGCTGCGCTACAGGTCAGGGTGACGACCGTTTTAAATTAAAAGCGGTTTAAACTACTAAAAAGCAATATTAATTGTCGAACTCAGGCTTATGACAACACTCACGCAAACCACTGAAAATCAGAGGTTTTTTTTTAGCAACATAAGACATCTAAAGGAGCATCTAAGCTTAGATGTTTCAGGTAGCTTAGGTGGTAAATCAAACAGCGTAATGTTTATTTTTTATCACCAC
This sequence comes from Sphingobacteriaceae bacterium, assembly GCA_017745075.1. Classification (GTDB taxonomy): domain Bacteria; phylum Bacteroidota; class Bacteroidia; order Sphingobacteriales; family Sphingobacteriaceae; genus Pedobacter. Next base: position 509,439 of record JAGIAD010000029.1, read on the forward strand.
CTTAGGCAACTGAGATCACCTGAGTTTTACAGGTGGAAAAATTTAAAACTAATTTAACCACCATATAAAAACGTCATGCTTATTTTTTCAGGGCCTAGCCCTGATGTTACTCAGCAATGATGACTTTTTACAGTCTGATATTACCTATAGATACACCGTATAACCTAAATAAACACTTTCGGCATGCTCGCTTAATACCGTCTCCTGATAATCAGGCGCGGTTAGGAGCTCTACATTAACCTCGGCATCAACCGGCATTAAATAACTAAGGGCCATATCCAGAATGGCTCTGTTTTTTTGTCCGGGGATAAATTTAATCAGTTCCTGAGGTGAGGTTGGGCCAATATTGATGTTATAGGCTTCGTGTTCTGGAGTAAAGCTATCGCCTATGATGGTATCGATGCCCAGCGCACTTCCGCCCAGCTGCATCTGCATTTCTTCGGCAATTTTTACCGGTGCAATATTTGCCGTGGCATCCACTATGGTAAGCGGCAGGTTAAACAACGCTGTAAGCACTTTTGATACAAAACCGATATCGTTTCTTTTTTGCTGGATTTCTGGCAACAGGTGCATCCAAATGATGCTCTGTTCTTTGTTAAGCAAGCTAAATTCATCCCAGCCAAATTCAAAAATCTGACTTAAATCGGAATAAGTTGTTTTTTTGTCGAGCATATTCTCATATAGCTCGGTCATGATCCTTACATAATTAATTTCAGCATCAAAAGGGGTAAAAAACAATCTGGCTTCTTTTTCTTCTTCTCTCCTGTCCCTGATATCTTTAATCATCGATTCCTCATCCATACCAGCACTGCCGGTTGGCGGGCGATGGAAAAGTCCTTCAGGCAGCATATCATACAATCCTTCACGATTGGTCGTAATACGGATGCGTTCATGCCTCCTTTTTTCCGAATAATAAACAGTGGTATTCTCTATATCTTTTGCAAAAGCACGTTTATCAGGACCAAGCGGGATAATCTCAACCTTGTCGGCGGCGATCACTTTGCGTTCGATCAGGTCGGCAGCATGCGCCACAGCCTTGTAGTCTGTAAAGAGTTCGTTATTAATAAAAGTTTCTTTTTTCATGTAAACTTTAAGCTTGCATTTTTGTTATAGAGTAAATTTTTATTATCGAAAAATAAGCATTATTTCAACTACTAAAGATACTATATTTGCAGTACATCACATCTATAAAAATTAATGGACGTTAAATCATTTTTTATTCGCTTTCTCTTATTTCCGTTGATCTTTTTTGTTTCAACGGCAGTACTTTCTATCATCAACAAAAAAAACCAGTTTCTTAATAACAAAAAACTTATTGTAAGTGTTCTGCTCATCGGCATTATTTTGGCAATCCCGGGTTTTTCGGGCTTCCTCAATTTTAATTTTATGCCCTGGGGCTATATTATTTGCTGCATTTATTACATTTTAATGGGTTCAGTATTTGTTTACCTACTCACAAAATACTACCCAAAAGATGTGCTGGAACGGAAGGTTTTTATCTTTTTTGCCACTTTAATTTCGGCTATCCTGGCTGTTTATTTATTCCAGCTGGCCTTTAACTGGCTAAGCTCGGTAAATTTCGGGTGGTTCGGCGCTGGCAGCATTACCTGTTTTTTTGTTCCGCTTATTTTTTGGTGGGCTTATGTTTCATTGCTGAGTATTCCTTCCGAAATCTACAAGATCTGGAAATACCCTGATACCCCTTTGGACATCAATATGGACCACGTGGATTTTAACAGATTACTGGTTTTGGAACTGGAATTGTACAAAAAAAGCACTGATCCGGAGCCACTTAAAGTAAAAGTTAAAGCCGTAGAAAACATGAATTTCGGCATGTGGTTCCATAAGTTTATTGACGATTATAATCTCAAGTTTGCCAAAAGCCCGGTGGAGTTTAGAAGCGATGACATGGAGAATTATAAATGGATATTCTTTATTAAGACCTCCTTTTTTAAACGTAATATCTTTATAGATCCTGATCTGGATATTATAGAAAACGGCATTACAGAAAAAATGACGATTTATGCAAAACGCGTGTCAGAAAATATAAATAAGCCTAACGAAGTTGGAGAAAGTGCTATCTTTATCTAATCTACATTAAAAACATTTACCATGATAAAGCCGCTAAAATATAAATCCATTAACTGGATTAATGGCATGAAGCTTTCCAGTGATCATTTTACGCTGAGTGATCTCTACTTGCAGGACTTTGTACGCGATGCTGCTTCTCTTCATTTAAACAATAGCAATTACGGATTTTTACCTCCTTTTGCAGGCTACAAAAGCTCGCACGATATCGAAATTATAGAAAAAGCAACCAATCATATCGAAGTGCGGGTAAGATACTGTAATGCCATTACGCCCGAAGGCTGCCACATTGATATTGTACAGTCTGATAATATGGATACGTTGGTCCATAACCATTATTTCGGCCAGTCTGAGCCCCGGAACTATGTGATATTATTGGTGGTTAACCCATTTAACCGGGTGCCAACAGGCATGCCGAATCCGGATGAAAGCCCGATCCGCTATCCCGAACTGGCAAAAAATTACTCGATAGCCGTTTTACCTGAAAATGAAGTAAGCGCACAAACCACTGACAGCTATTTTCTGACTATTGGACAGGTGTATTACGAAAACGGAAGATTATCGATTAACAATAACTATATCCCGCCGAGCTCAACAATAACAAGCCACCCTGCACTGATCAGGTATTACGAATCGTTCAGTGTGCTATTGAATGATTTACAGCTGGCTGCTTTCAAAATTATCGATAAAACCGGAGGCCGTGATAATATAACACCATTAGGCAAAAACATCCGTTTAATTTCCGAGAAGATTGTAGATTATATTGCGGGCTTGTTTTACGAATACAGGAATATTGCCTACCGCGAATCGCCGGTGGTTTTGGCAGGTTATTTTTCGAGTTTGGCACATATCTTTTTTACTGCCATAAAACTGATCGATCCACGCGAAAGAGAAGAATTACTTAAATATTTCTACGAGTGGAAAGATGTAACCCCTGGCAATTTTGAAGAACTTTTGGCAAAAACCATCGAATTGGTTTACGACCATAAACAGATTAACAACAGTATGGTAATGGCCAGTGAGTTTATGAATGTACTGGTAGCATTATGGAATAAATTGAGCGGTTTAGAATACATCGGCCAGCGCAAAGAAAATATCGTAGTTGCCGAACAGCAGGTTGTACAGCAGGTACAAGCCAGAAAAACCTGGACATTGCTTGATTAAAATTTTTCTCGGAGCAAATTATAAAATGGAGCTGTACCACTTAATTGGCGGTACAGCTTTTTAATTTGTATAATTCCAAGTTTTAGAAACATCTTAAAATACAATAGAAGGATCTTTTGGAAAAAAAGAAAAGCACAATGCCTTATTTTATAAAATATGTAGATGTAATGTAGATACTTTAAGCGTTCGGGTAGACGTTCTGTAGAATGCTAAAATTAGGTTACAGCAAGTTGCATATATAATTTTGTTGTAAATGCCGCAGGTAAACATGTTTGAACCGGGCAATTCTCTAATCAATATTCAATTTAGAAATATATGCAGCAACAACAAAGCAAAATAGATCTCGAACATTTGCAGTCAATTTACAACGAAGGCGATTTTCTGGAATGCCTTAAAGCTACAGATTTTTTCCTGTTGGTTAATCCTCAAAATCACGACGGTCTGTTACTCAAAGCAAAATGTGCTTTTGAATTGTCTTTTGATCATGATACCGGTAATAATTATTTGGACATTGCCATTAACAGTTTTGAGGAATTGCTGAATCTGGTGCCTGCACACGAAGAATCGATGTTATACCTGGCCTATATTAACATTACTATTACAGGTACGAACTTATCGAAGGCTATATCCTATTGTACTCAACTTACAGCCTCTGCAAATTTAGATACACGGATTAAAGCCATTACTTATCGTCAGGAGGCCTATTTCCAAACAGGCGAAATAGATCTTTCATTGAAAGACTTGGAGCTTTTAATAAAATTAAACCAGGCACATGCGCTTGAAACCCGCAGTTTGACCGATCAGAAACTGGGTGATTTATATGTGAAAAAAGCAAACCTTTATCTTTACCATAAAAACAACAGTGCCAAAGCACTTGAAATTTTTAAAGAAGGGTTAGCGCACGGGTATAAGGATGTATATGTCTATATCCTGATCGCTAATCTCGCCATTGATCACCAGGATTATGAATTAGGCGGAGAGATAGCCCAGATAGCTTTATTTTCGAGCAATGCCAATGTCGATGAGGATCTAATAACCCTATATGACCGGCTAAATGAACTGACCCAAAAGGGCATCATTAACCAATCGATTGTATATGCAATGTTTATTGCACGTAAAATATATCATGAGCACCTTGGATACGATACCGTTGAAATGTTGAATTTCGCGCAGCATTACATTAAGGTATATCCCGATTGGTCTATCCCCTATCATTACGCCGGTGCTGCATTGTACGAAGCCCAAAGCTATGGTGAAGCCCTTTCATACTTAGAAGAGAGCTTAACACATGGTGGCCTGGCACTTGGCCTGCAACGTTTTATTGAAGTATCTTACCGGGTAAAGGGCCAACTGCCGGTAATAGAAAACTGGCCTGTTGATTCTCCGGTTATGTATTATAACGCGGGGGTAAACTTTTTCGAAGAATCAGAAAGAAATATCCGCAACACGAGCAATGCGGGTGAACTGTTGAAAATAAGGGCAAATTTTTATAAAATTTCTTACGGTAGTTTTTATGATTACTTCTTCAACGGCAGGGGAAATGGCACCCACAATGAGCCACATATTTTCTCTATGTGCTGCAATAACTATGGCATAGCTTTAAGCGAGTTGGGCGAATATGAGACCGCCGTTGAAGTTCATCGACTGGGTTATACCCTATCTCCCTTTTGGGAACAATTATCTTCACTGGCTACCGCCTTGTTCGCACTTAAAAGATACGAAGAAGTAATTGAGGTAACCGAACAGGCCAGCGCTTATGGCAGTGAATATTTAGGATTTGAAGATTATATAGATTTGAAGGGCAAGCAGCTCGAAGCAATCTATAATTTAGGCCGGAAAGAAGAGGCAAATAACCTTTTAAATTTAATAGAAGCAGAATATAATAATTTTATTTCGGCCAATATAAATGAACTTACCGAGCAGGATCGTTTCTTATTAAGCCAAAGATACATCGTTGTGCAAAACATACGCCATGACCTTTTGAGTGAAAATAGCCTCGAAAATGCGGTTCAGGTATGGCAGGATCAACTGGATAAAAATCCCGACGATAATTCGTCATGGTATATGCTGATGCAGAATTACTTTCAACTGAAAGATTACCGGCAGTGTATTGCCTGCGCCGATAATTATCAGTCAGTTAAAGGTACAGCGATTACAATCGATTCGGTTCAGAAAGTGTATTATATGCGGGGCATGTCATACCTGTACCTAGGCGATTATGTTAGGGCAAAAGAAAATCTGAATAACCTGCTCGATAATTGCCAGCCAGGAATTGAAACCGAGGAAAGTACGATCTGTGATGCCAATATAAACCTGGCCCAGTGTAGCTATGCCTTGGAACAATGGGATGAATGTATGGACTTTTCTCTGGCGGCAGTTGCCTGCTATGATAGAAATGGCTGGAAATGGGACGATATCCGGTTACGGGCCACTTTACTATATGCAGATGCCTGCAAAGCGGCCGACGAAACTGATGCGGCCATAGGAACGGTAATTAACATCCTGAAAGTAATGCCCGACAATGAAGAAGCACTGAAAAGGAAAAAGGAATGGAAATCAGGCGGCTTATTTTCTTTCCTGAAAAAGCGGTAAAAATAATGTAGGTGCATTTTAACGACGAAGTTCTTTTAGTTTACAATCATCACTGTACATGTTGGTTATCTGCTATCTTTGTGTTTTTGCTGCTAAAACCATAAAAAATGGCCAATATTCTTATTGTTGAAGACGAGGAACGCATAGCAACCCTGGTTAAGCGTGGCCTGGAAGAACATGGTTACCGGGCAACGGTAGCTTATGACGGTTCTTTAGGCAAAAAACTGGCGCTCAACCAGGATTTTGATCTCATTATAACCGATATTATTTTGCCTAAGATGGATGGGCTCGACCTCTGCAGGGAAATCCGCAGCTTTAAGCCCAACATACCCATTATTATGCTAACAGCCCTTGGAACCACAGATGATAAAGTGGAGGGCTTTGATGCCGGTGCCGACGATTACCTGGTAAAACCTTTCGAATTCAGAGAGCTGCATGTTCGCATAAGGGCCCTACTTAAGAGAAATGCCACAATACCTAACGGTCAAGGTTTTCTATTAGCATATGCAGATATAGAATATAACCTGCATACAAAAATTGTAAGGCGCCAGGGCAAGGAAATTGCACTTACACCTAAAGAACTTAAACTGCTGCAATATATGATGGAGAATCCGGAGAGGGTGCTGTCCAGGTCTGAAATAGCTGAGCATGTTTGGGAAACCACTTTTGACACGGGTACGAATTTTATAGATGTCTATATTAATTATCTGCGCAAGAAAATAGATAAGGATTTTGATGTAAAACTGATCCATACAAAATCAGGATTGGGGTTTATCTTTAAACAAGATTAGGTATGCAGATTAAAACAAGGCTTACACTATTGTATACTTCTTTGATGGCTGCAATGCTGCTTACATTTGCCTTTATTGTGTATTTCACTTCTTCAGAAACCAGGGAGGACGAATATTTTAAAAGGTTAAAACAACAGGCTGCAACTAAAGCCAATTTATTGTTTGATACCAAAATTGAACCCCAGGTATTACAGTTGATCTATAAAAATGCGCCTAACTCCCTGTTTCAGGAAGAGGTTGCCATATACGATACCGGATTCCATTTGCTTTATCATGATGCCGTAGAGGTAGATAAAGTTAAAGAAACCCAGGGCATGATTGATTCTATTATTTCACGTAAAGAAATTCAGTTTTATATTAAAGACCTCCAGGTTGTAGGCTTTTTATATGCACATGACGGTCGGTCTTATATTGTAACTGCTGCTGCAAAAGATGATTATGGTCTTGCCAAATTGGCCAATCTACGCAATACGGTTATTATTGCTTTTCTTTTCTCGATCATCATCATCTATCTCGCAGGACAGTTTCTTGCCAGAAAATCATTGCAACCTGTTTCTTCGCTGGTTAATAATGTAAAAACCATTACGGCCACCAATTTAGACCTAAGGGTAGATGAAGGTAACCGTAAAGATGAAATTGCTGAGCTGGCCATCACCTTTAATGAAATGCTTAACCGGCTTGAAAACTCCTTCGATGCGCAGAAAGATTTTGTTTCTAATATCTCGCATGAATTAAGGACGCCTTTAACCGCCATGCTGGCAGAATTGCAGCTGACCCTTGAGAAGGACCGTAATAATGCCGAATACAGGGAGGCGATAGCGCATACCGTTGGAGATGCCCAAAAGTTGATCAGGCTTTCCAATAGCCTGCTCGATCTGGCTAAGGCAAATTACGACCAAACAGAAATAGCTTTTAAAAACATCAGGCTCGATGAGTTGTTGCTGGATGCCAGATTTGATGTATTACACAATCAGCCATCTTCTATTGTTAACATTTCCTTTGATCGTGACATAGATAATGATAACGACGTATCGGTTTATGGGAACGAGTACCTGTTACGGGTAGCATTTATTAACCTGATAGAAAACGGATGCAAGTTTTCTGCTGATCATCAAAGTATTATTTCCATTGCCTATGATGATACATATATTGAGTTGCGCTTTGCAGATAAGGGCATCGGAATCAGTGCCGAAACATTACCTCATATTTTTCTTCCGTTTTACCGTGGAGGGAATAAGAAATTTGCAGATGGAAATGGTATCGGCCTATCGCTGACAAAGAAAATAATTGATCTTCATGGGGGGCAAATAGCGGTACAATCGCAGGAACAAGAGGGAACCATTTTTACCATAAAGCTTCCGCACCTCTAGAACTTCTTTTCTAATGAAATTCTAATAAAATTCTATAAGCCCTCTAACAGCCCCTCTACAGGGGCTTTTTTAGTTTTGCAGCATTCCAAAAAAAGCTAGTGCGGGTCTTACTTTTAGCCTCTTCGGTTACGCGTTTTACCTTCCTTGCTTAGGCTTGATAAACACATCGTAAAACAGCGCAACATGAAAAATATACTGATCAGCCTATTTGCTTTATTTCTTTTTTCCTGCCAGGAAAAATCAGCAGAACCTGCAATTGCGAACTATACCGTACAAGGTGACACCATTATTGTATCGGCAAAATCTAATCTGACCAGCAAGCTTAAAACCCTGCCAGTCCACAACGAGCCCTATAGCATGCAGATGCTTACTACCGGCACGGTAAAAGCTATTCCTACCCAGTATGCAGAGATAGCGCCCCCTTTTTCAGGAAGGGTGGTTAAGTCTTACCTGCGGTTGGGTATGCGAACAACTCCTGAAACACCATTGTTTGAAATCAGCTCGCCCGATTTTATGACGGCCCAAAAAATATTCTTCCAGGCTAAATCTCAACTGGAGCAATCGGGCAAGAGCCTGGCACGGCAACGTGACCTGGTAGCACACGGAGTGGGTACACAAAAAGACCTTGAAGAGGCTCAAACATCTTACGAAGTAGAAAAGAAAGAGTTTGAAAATGCTTCCGCCGGAATCAGGATATTTAAAGCCGATCCTGGTCGCCTGTCTATGGGGCAGCCATTGGTAGTAAGGGCTCCAATATCTGGCGAGGTTATCGATAATAAAGTAGTACTTGGCCAATTTATCAAAGATAACGAAAACAGCGTGGCAACTGTAGCTGAATTATCAAAGATATGGATTGCGGCCCAGGTAAAGGAAAAAGACATCCAACACATTCATGAACTGGGCGAATGCAATATTGAAATTCCGGCACTCCCCGGGCAGCACATAAAAGCTAAAGTTTATCATGTAAATGAGATTGTGGATGAAGCCACCCGCAGCGTAGAGGTATTAATTGAAGCAAATAATAAGGGCCATATTTTAAAACCAGGCATGTATGTAACAGTAGATTTTGTTAATGCCCCCGTAAATACCATACTCGTTCCGGCCAAAGCCATTCTTCAGGCAAATGAAACCAGCTTTGTTTTTGTGGCTGTAGGTAAGGGGAAATATATCAAACGAAAAGTTGTGGCCGACGGCACTTCAGAGGGTAAGGTGGTTATCAGAGCTGGTTTACAGCCTGGCGAACGGATTATTAGTGAAGGTGGTTTCTATCTGTTGGATTCGAAGTAGACAAGGTTAAAACAAAATTCTTATGAAAAAACTCATATACACAGCAATAAACAAACGTTGGCTGTTGGCGGCCTTTTTCCTGCTGCTTGCTATTTTTGGTTACTATTCCTGGAAGCAACTTTCTATTGAGGCTTATCCCGATATTGCCGATGTTACCTCCCAGGTAGTAACGCAGGTACCTGGTCTCGCCGCTGAAGAGGTGGAACAGCAAATTACCATCCCCGTAGAGCGGGCACTCAATGGCATGCCGGGGATGCATGTTATGCGTAGCAAAAGCACTTTTGGCCTTTCAATGGTCACCTTAGTATTTGAAGATGGTGTAGACGACTATTGGGCCAGGCAACGCATACAGGAACGGCTTAATGATGTGGACTTGCCTTACGGCGCCAAGCCGGGCCTGGATCCGCTTACCTCTCCGGTAGGTGAAATATACCGCTATATCATCGAAAGTAAAAACCATGACCTAAGGGCATTGACCGACCTGCAACACTGGACTATTATTCCCCGCATTAAACAGGTTGCCGGCGTAGCCGATGTTACCAACTTTGGCGGCATCACCACCCAGTATCAGGTTGAGCTCGATCCACGCAAACTGGAACAATACAATCTTTCCCTGACCGAGGTGCAGACAGCTATTAATAACAACAATGCCAATGCCGGCGGCAGTATACTTACCAGGGGCGACCTCGGCTATGTGGTGCGTGGCATAGGATTGGTGAAGACCCTCGATGGCCTGGGTAATGTCGTGGTTAAATCGGTAGGTGGTGTACCTGTTTTCCTTAAAGATGTGGGTACCTTGAAGTACGGGAATCTTGAACGCAAAGGTATACTGGGCTACACTGACAGGAAAGTAAACCACACGGAAAGTGTTGAAGGAATTGTGCTTTTGCTTAAAGGGCAAAACCCATCAGTTGTTTTAGAAGGCATCCATGCAGCCGTGGCAGACCTTAATAATAATATACTCCCGAAAGGGGTTACTATCCGCCCTTACCTGGACCGCACCAATCTTGTGCATACCACTTTATCTACGGTATCGCATACTTTATTGGAAGGTATAGGTTTGGTAATTATCGTATTGATTGTCTTTCTGGGCAGTTGGAGAGGGGCATTAATTGTGGCAGTAACTATTCCGCTTTCGCTTCTGATCGCATTTATCATGATGCACTTTACCCATATTCCAGCTAACCTGCTTTCGCTGGGAGCTATTGATTTCGGAATTATTGTAGATGGTGCCATTGTAATGCTCGAAACCATCCTGAGGAAACGGGAAGACAACCCAGCAGAAGAGCTGGAAGAACTGTCAATAGGACAAAAAGCCTTATCTGTTGCCAAACCTATTTTGTTTTCAACCATTATCATTATTACCGCTTATTTACCATTATTCTCTTTTGAACGTGTTGAGAAAAAATTGTTTACACCTATGGCTTTTACTGTGGGTTATGCCCTTATCGGTGCATTGGCTGTAGCATTGCTGCTCATACCTGGACTGGCATACGCAGTTTATCGTAGACCGGCAAAACTTTATCACAACAAATGGCTGGAGCGGTTAACGAATTTGTACAACGGGCGCATCTGTAAAATCATGAATAAACCCAGGCTGGTATTTATTCCACTTGGGATAGTGCTTGCAGGTGCTGTTATTTTATCCATTACGGTAGGAAAAGATTTTCTCCCGCCTTTAGACGAAGGTTCTATTTGGCTCCAGATTCAGCTACCTCCTGGTATATCCCTTGAAAAATCAAAGGAAATGAGCGATAGTTTAAGGCAAAGAACGATGAAATATGGGGAGGTAACCTATATGATGGTACAAGCAGGAAGAAATGATGATGGTACTGACCCTTGGACAGCCTCACACTTTGAATGCAGTATCGGAATTAAACCTTATAACCAGTGGAAGAACGGAAGGAAAAAAGCAGACCTTATTGAAGATTTGTCTCGCGAATATGCCTCCATGCCGGGTTATAGCGTTGGATTCAGCCAGCCCATGATTGATGGGGTAATGGATAAAATTGCAGGAGCGCATAGCGAGCTGGTAGTAAAAATATATGGCGAAGATTTTAAGGAAACACGCCGTATTGCCCAACAGGTAATGTCTGTCATCAAAGGGGTTAAAGGCGCCGCTGATGTAGCCATTGACCAGGAACCACCTTTACCGCAATTGCAAATTTCAATTGATCGTGACGCCGTAGCAAGATATGGTTTAAATGTTAACGATGTAAGCGAACTGATTGAAGTTGCGATCGGAGGAAAAGCAGTTGCCCAGGTTTTTTCAGGCAATAAGGTATACGATGTAATTTGCCGCTATGAAGAGCAAAGCCGCAATACCCCGGAAAAAATTGCCAATCTGATGCTGACTGCACAGACAGGTGCAAAAATACCTTTATCGCAGATTGCAATTGTTAAAACAGCTACCGGCGAGAGTACCATTACCAGGGAAATGAATAAGCGTCACCTTACGGTTAAACTTAATCTACGCGGTAGCGACCTAACAACCTTTTTAAGGGAAGCCCAATCTAAGATTGAGCAACATGTACCTTACGATCATGGAAAATACAGCATAAGCTGGGGTGGACAATTCGAAAACCAGAACAGGGCTTATGCTAAACTTACCATAATTGTACCCCTTGCATTGGCCATCATGTTCCTCCTGCTGTACAGTGCTTTTGGAAAATTCAGGCAGGCCGGACTTATCCTTTCCATTGTGCCACTTGCTTTATTTGGCGGCATGCTGGCACTTAATATCAGAGGCATGACACTCAATGTATCATCTGCAGTTGGCTTTATTGCTTTGTTTGGTGTGGCCATACAAAATGGAGTCATCCTGATTGCACACATAAATGATCTGCGCAAAAAAGGACATGATCTGCTTAAGGCTGTTGTTGAGGGGGCAAAAAATCGTTTCCGTCCGGTACTTATGACAGCAACGGTTGCGGTATTGGGCCTGCTGCCGGCATCATTGGCTACGGGTATTGGTTCTGATGTGCAAAGGCCCCTGGCTACAGTTATTGTGTACGGGCTTTTTGTTGCTACAGCAATTACGCTTTTTGTACTCCCTGCCCTGTATTACCTTATAGAAAACAAGTGGGGCAAAAATGACTACGAGATGGCCGATAGCTAGTCTGAAAATAATATTTCCTAAACCAAAAATGGTACGATGATGATTAAAAAAATAAAAAATAACCGCTACCTGTATCTATTGTTCCTGTTAACCGGCTCCCTGAATGCTTATGCCCAAACTGATACTGCTTTCATTAAAAAAGAGTTAAAATTGGAAGAATATTTAAATCTTGTGGGACGGCAAAACCTTGGCTACCTGGCCGGAAAGTATAACGTTAGTATAGCAGAAGCCAATATTGAAAGCGCAAGGGTATTTCCTGATCCGCAGCTGAGTGTGGGAGGATATGACAACCAGCAATCAAGCTTGCACTTAGGCAGGGGGTATAATACCAGCATCAGTACAACGCTTGAACTTGGGGGCAAACGCAAGTCGAGAATAGCCTTAGCCGAAAGTCAGTCGGAAGTAAGCAAAGCCTTACTGCTTGATTTTTTCCGTAATTTACGTGCTGATGTAACCCTGGCTTATTTTAATGCACTTCAACAATATCACCTGTTGGGCGTATTACAAAACTCTTACTCCACGATGAAGCAGCTGGCTGATGCAGATTCAACGAGGTTTAGATTAGGATCAGTTACCGAAACAGATGCACGGCAATCTAAGCTTGAGGCGAGCAATTTGCTTAATAATCTAATTCAGGCCGAAGCAGATTGGAAAACAACACTTGTACAATTGAACCTTAACGCCGGAATGGTCCAGCCTGACATTTTTTTGGTACCGGCAAACGATTTCAGAGATTTGAAACGAAAATTTTCATTGCTACAGCTTATTTCCGATGCCCAGGCTAACCGCGCCGATGCAGTAGCCGCAAGCAATACACAAATAGCTGCTAAAAACACATTGCAATTGGCAAAGGCTAACAGGGCTATAGATCTGGGTCTTTCCATAGGAATGCAGTATAGCGGTGCTTCGACCAATGAGATCGCCCCAACGCCGGCATACAGGTCGGTCAATGTTGGTATTTCAGTTCCTTTAAAATTTTCCAACGCTTATAAAGGAGAGCTTAAAACTGCGCAATTCCTGATCAAACAAACTAAAATCCAATATGAGCAGGTAGCATTACAGATACAAACTGAAGTAACACAGGCATATATCAACTATAAGGCGGCAGAGAAACAAGTAGCACAATATAACAACGCCCTGTTGGCAGATGCCCGCAAGATATTTGAAGCGAAAGCATATAGTTATAAACGCGGCGAAACCTCGTTATTAGAGGTTTTAAATGCTCAACGAACCTATAATGAAGTACAACAGAGCTATTATCAGGCTCAATACAATTATACTGCTACACTGGTACAACTCGAACGTGCTGCTGGTATCTGGGATTTAAAATAACGTGAGTTTTGGATCTTAATTTCGTCATTGCGAACTGAAGAAAGGTTTTTGTGCAGGAATGAAGCACCCGCGAAGCGAGTTTGAATGCCGTTAAAACAATAAGCTGCAAATGAAAAATCTTTTTGATGATAAATTACATGATAGATTGCTTCGGCTCGCTCATATCCCGCCTCGCAATGACGAAATACAATATAACAAACTGACAATCAAATACAAACACCCAAAACCCACATTAAAATAAGCGGTTTAAGTCCTTTTACTACCTCGGCATAATAATAATTGTTGAATCCGTTTAAATGGTTTATAGCATAGCGCTAGAATCTCCCCTTTTAGGTTCAAGCTATCAGGAATCATTATCCTAATTATCAAAATTGTAAATTAAAACAGTAATATAATACAAATTAATACTTCATAGCTATACGCTTCAAAAAGTCATTTTATTACGACTTTTTGAACATTTGTATAACATAATTTGCTGATTATTAGCCGAATTTCAAGACTAAATGCGGTTATTTTGCTTCCCTAACCAATTATATATCTTATATGAAAACACCAAATTCACTGACAGGTGTAACCAGGAAGGTTACCCTTGTTGTGGCTGCAACCTTAATGTTTGCAAGCGCTGCATGTTTAACAGGCTGTAAAAAAGACGAAAAAATTGCTCCCGGGGAAGTTACTGCTCCACCCCCATCTACCAAAACAGCCACGGTAGAATCCTATCAATCGGGCACACATAACGGCTTCTTTTGGTCGCTTTGGAAAAGTGATGGCGCAACTGGTACAGTAAATTACGCCAATGGTGCCGGCGGAAATTACAGCGTTAACTGGAACGGGTTTAACGGTAATTTCACCTGTGGTAAGGGTTATTCGGTAGGGTCGGCTAACTATACCATAGGGTATAACCTGGGCGCTTATTCAAACTCGGGAGGTGGTACCTTTGGCTGGTACGGATGGAGCAGAAGCCCTTATTATGAGTATTATGTGAATGAAACCTGGGGTGCGGTTTCGCCTCATACCGGTACTTACCTGGGCACATTTGAAAGCGATGGTGCAGGTTATAACGTATGGACCCGATGGATGACGGGTAAAAACATTGATGGTGGCGACGGTTTCAGGCAGATTTATAGCTCCAGGGTTACCAAGGTTTCTACCGGACAAAATCGCGTTATTACTTTTGCAAACCATTATAACAAATGGCAAAGTTTCGGGTACACGCTTGGTCAGCTAAATATTCCTGCAATTATGGTAGCCGAAACATGGGGCACTAATACAAATGGCAATATTAACTGCACCATCTGGGCGCAATAAACATTTGTTTAACCAGTCACAATCACATCACTGCCCGGCAATAAGCCGGGCAGTATGTACTTCAGATACTTTTATTAAATAACATCATTAACAACTTGTTATCATGAGATTCATCCTTTATTTCTTTGCCTTTTTTATTTTTATGCTTTCTGCCTGCGATTCGCCACGTCCAAAAAATATAGACAGAAATAAAAAATCATTGATCGGAAAATGGCACCGGTTTTCGATGGCAAATGGATATAGCGAATTTGATATCGATTCGCAATATGTAGTTTTCTATAATCAGAAAGTTGGCCGTTTTAAACTTCCATATAAAATAGAAAATGATTCCTTAAAATACCTTACCAAAGATTATGTAGCCAAAATTACAGACTACGGCGATTCACTTCTTTTAGAAGGCAATGATAGTACTCAAGCCGTGTTGCACAGGTTTAAAGAACCGCATGTTCCTTTTGAAACCATCCCGGAAGAAAAAGATTCTTTATTATTTGCATCCTACATCGCCGATTTTGATAAAAGATTAATCAGCGAGTTTGAGAAAGCTGGAATAAAAATTTCTGATGGCCCGGAAAAACATGAGGGACCTGCATACGAAGAACTGTTAAAGAAAAAATCGGCAAACAGGTAAAAGTGTTTCAGCAGGTAGGATAACTTACCATCGCCCGGTAAAATTTTCACAAAAAAGACCGATTGTTTTATTTTTTATATAATTTTGGAGAAAATTAAAATTTCATCCGGGATGAAAACAACGAAGTCTGAAAATACCAAACGGCTGATTATCGAGAAAACCGCATCGGTTTTTAATACAAAGGGTTATGCGGGGACATCGATTAACGATTTAATGGATGCTACCGGACTTTCCAAGGGTTGCATTTATGGTAATTTCCAGAACAAAGACGAAATTGCATTAAGCGTTTTTGATCACAACTTCGATATGGTAACACAGCATATGAAAGAACGCATCTTGGCTACCGAGAATTCGATAGAAAGGCTGTTGGTTTACCCGCAAACGTATAAGAATTATTTCAGGTATCCTTATTTACAAGCTGGTTGCCCGATTTTGAATACCTCTACAGAAGCAGATGATACACATCCAAAGCTAAAAGAACGTGCACAAAAGGCATTGGGATTCTGGAAGGCATCTATTATAAACCAAATAAAACGAGGTATTGAAAGAAAGGAAATAAAAGAAGATACTGACGCAACCGAAATTTCGGTGATCATGATTTCCATGATCGAAGGTGCATTTATGCAGGCAAAAGTCAATAACCATATGACAGAGCTTAAAATAGCAATGTCTTTCCTCGAAAAATTAATTAAGAATCTTAAAGTATAATTTTTTTACCCATAAAAAGACCGATCGGTTTATTTTATTAATCGTATAAGAAAAGAAAAATGGAAGAATTTGATATTACCGTTATAGGGTCAGGTCCCGGCGGATATGTAGCAGCGATAAGAAGTGCCCAACTGGGTTATAAAACAGCTTTAGTTGAAAAATACAGCACCTTAGGAGGCACTTGTACCAATGTGGGATGCATCCCCACCAAAGCCTTGCTCGATACCACACATCATTATGCAGATGCACTTAAGCATTTTGAAAATCACGGCATTGAATTTTCTGATCTCCACCTTAATTTCGAGCAGGTTTTTAAACGCAAAGCCGATGTGGTAACTAAAAATACCCAGGGACTGGACTTCCTGATGAGAAAGAATAAGATCAAGGTATTCCAGGGCACAGGTACTTTTATTAACAATGAATCCGTGAAAATCATAAATGCCGAACAGCAGGAAACTGTTATCAGATCGGGTAAGTTCATTATTGCTACCGGATCAAAGCCGGCAACTATTCCAGGAGTTATTATCGATAAAAAAAGGATCATTACCTCTACTGAAGCTTTGGCCATGCAGGAAAAACCAAAAAGTATCATTATCATTGGCGGTGGGGTGATCGGCGTAGAAATGGCTTCCATTTTTAACAGAATTGGCACAAAAGTGACCATATTAGAATATGCCGATAATCTGATTGCTGCAATGGACCAGGAATTAGGAAGTACATTAACAAAAATTATGACAAAGGAAGGTGTAGAAATCAAGCTACAGCAAGCCGTGTACAAAGCCGAAAACCTTGGGGATAAAGCTAAAGTGTATTTTAAAAATAAACAGGGTGCCGAACAAGAGCTGACCGCAGACTATATCTTAGTCGCTGTCGGCAGAAAGCCATATGTGAATGGTTTAGGCTTAGAAAATACCAATGTAGAATTGAATACCAATGGTACGGTAAAGGTAAATGACCAGCTCCAGACAACGGTTTCAAACATTTTCGCTATTGGCGACGTGATCGGTGGTGCAATGCTTGCCCATAAAGCAGAAGAAGAAGCCGTATTTGTGGTCGAAAGAATTGATGGTCAAAAACCGCATATGAATTATGACCGGATTCCGTCGGTAGTTTACACCTGGCCGGAAGTTGCTTCAGTAGGGGCCACAGAAGAAGAATTAAAAAAACGGGAAGTGAAGTATAATGTCGGTAAATTCCCATTTGCAGTAAATGCCAGAGCCAGGGCAGGAATGGAAACGGATGGATTTGTAAAAGTATTGTCTGATCCTAAATACGGAGAACTTTTAGGGGTGCATATCATAGGTGCCAGGGCCGCAGATTTAATAGCACAGGCAGTTATTGGCCTTGAATACGAAGTTACAGCGAAAGATATGGCTTCAGTATGTTATGCGCATCCTACCTATTCGGAAGTGCTGAAAGAAGCATATACCATGGCATCAGGAAGGCCATCTGTGAATATTTAATATTATATTGATCAACTCATTAATTATGTCGCAACAGATCAGGCGTGCAAGCCCCGGAGATTATACCCGGATCATGGAGATTTGGGAATCTGCAGTTACAGCCACCCATGACTTTCTTCTTGAGGAAGATTTTATTTATTTTAAGCAGATAATCCCGAAGGACTACTTACCCCATCTTGATGTATTCTTGCTGATTGAACAGGGAGAACAAATTGGATTTGCATCTGCATCAGAAGGAAACCTGGAAATGCTTTTTATCCATAATGAATACCGTGGGAAAGGTTATGGAAAAAGATTATTCCATTTTATGAAGGAGGTGCAAGGCATCACAAGAGTCGATGTTAATGAGCAAAACCATCAGGCCGTGGGCTTCTACGCTAAATTGGGCTTTAAAAAAACAGGAAGATCAGAAAAAGACGGATCGGGTAAAAATTATCCCATTCTGCACATGGCACTTTAAGATAATGAAAAGATAACATAATCCAGCCAATATTATTCATCAATAAAATTTTGAAAATGAGCGAATCAAAGCCTTTTGGAAAATGGTTTGATCGAAAATTCGATACAAACATTGACATCGTACAGTTTGAGGATGTGCTAAACCGCATGGAGCATTTTCCTGCTGCTTTAAATCAATTACTTGAAACTTGTCCTAAAAAAATAACCACCATAAAGACTGATGGCAAATGGTCTGTGAATGAAAATGTCGGGCATTTGATCCTCTTAGAAGATCTCTGGCGCAGACGGTTTCAGGACATAAAGGATGGAAAGCAGGACATGTCTCCTGCTGATTTAAACAATACGGCAACCGATCAGGCTAATTTCAATGAACTAGCGCTGGATGAGCTTATTAAAAGTCTGAGAGATGAAAGAGCAAAAACAATTGCATTGCTGCAGGGAATAAGCAAAGAAGACCTTTTGAAGAAGAGTATCCATCCGAGGTTAAATCAGCCAATGAACATTGTTGACCTTATGTACTTCGTAGCCGGGCATGATGAGCACCATATGACCACCATACAATCTATTATTGATAATACAGTGGTCTTGTAATTTTTTCTAAACTAAAAGGATTGATTTAAATCATAGAAATCGGATAGGTACCGTAACGGTGTAATAGATACTACAGCACTAAACTATTCATAGAGGTCTGATATGTGAACTGGCGGATGCAGCAATCTAAATTGCTCATTGTGCCTCATTCCAGAGAGGAAACTTTTACAAAAGTGCATTTGAAAATCAATCTTATAGACCAGTTTTTGACAAATACATACTGCTAAAGCATCCCCCATTACAAAATGGAAAAATTTTAGGCCATTATCTATGTAAGATCTTTTGTAGTGATGGAAAGAAAGTTTGTCTATTATATAGCTGCTGACCTTACAGTTTTAGCATTCAGTTTTGTGCATTTTTTTACTTAGAATATCATTACCCCAACATGCAGACCAAATCAATTTTTGGCAAGCTGCTTTTTTTTGTGGAAATCGATATCCAAACCTTCTAAACTCCATGCTGTATTATAACTGGTAGTATGCGCATAATTTCCTGAAAATAGTTCTGGTTGCCGTTATTCAACTGAGCATTGACAACCGAACTGGTACCGCAACTAAGAAATGTCAGATATTAAAGCCTTATTCATCATTGCATATTAAGCTAAATCATAAACAATAGATCGACTCATTTATTCAATGCCATTCTGTACTGAAAGTTGAAGAGTGGCTGCTTCAAGGTTAAGGTTTACATTTTTCATATAATAATCATTATAGTATTCTAAAAATTTAAGATTACTTCCATAAGTGAGGGTAAGCAAGGACCATCCCAAATTCAAATCGGCATTATATAGGCTTCCAGCGATCTCAAACTCGATATTGTATGTACCTTTTGGAAGACTAATTCCGGCTGCTATTTCCTGATCATTAAAAGTGTACACTGCTCTCGTGACGGTATTCCTGAATTCAGCAGATGCAATGTAAGCCGACTTCAATCCACTGGTGGGCAAAGGAGCCGTATTGTTGATTACTGAGATTAACACCGTTTCTCCACAAGTTCCATTTGCATTTGCATAAGCCTGTCCACCAGCCTGTAAAGCTGCTGCAGCCTGGGCATCTGCATCAGCCTGACTAACTGTTGACACATAGCTTCCCGCAGCAACGGTATAAAACACCCTGCTACCAGTTACAGCACCTGAACAGTTGTTTCTATTGAAACTGGCTGAAATTTCGGTATTATAAAATTTACCATCAGCACTGCGAAAGCCATACTTATAGCTCTTTAGTATACTTCCATTATTATCCTTTATTAAAGCCAGCCTATTGAAATTATCGTATTCATAATATTGACTAAGTCCTTTGGAGTCAGTAACAGAACTTTTGCCTATGCCTGTTAAATATGTAAAGCTTGTAACCTGCGCATCTGTGGGGAATACACGTATATCATCATAGGCAGAACCACCACTTAACAGATGGTTTCCGCTTATAAAGGATTCTGTCTTGTACTTCCAGTCTGTACCGGATAAATAATAATAACCAATCAGATAAGGTCTTGCGTTCGGTACATTCCAGGATACTGTATAAGATCCATTGTGAAAACGAATCCCACTATGTGCCGCACCAATCTGTTCGCCAGGATTATCTTCAAAATTTTCAGTAAAAAATTCACTTTCCGTTGCATTTTTCACTTCAGCAACAGGGTAATGCTTCTTACTGGTTCCATAGCCCCATTGGTAAGAAACCGGTGCTCCAGATTCTTGTTTCTGTGAAACCAGATGTCCTTCCAAATCGTAATAAAAATGTGCCTGAGGTGTTAACCTTGTATCACTTAACAGGTTATTATAGAGTAAACCTGAGCGGGATTCATTGTTCAACGAAGTCAATCCCGGTTGATCTAAAGAGTATATTGTTGCAGGCCGGAACTGGTTGTTGAAAACTGTGAGGTCTGATGAGATAAGTAATGAATCGGATATGTTTTTTTTCCATATCTGTTTCTCCCATACAGGAGCGATAAAGTTTGCTGACACAAATGTACCACTAACTGCGGGCACATAGTTTTCAGCGTATTTATATTTAGTAATAATTGTACCACCATCAGAGGCCGTCTGTTTGGTCATTTGGAGATTTTTCCGGTCAAGGTCGTAGATATTTACTATTTCGTTTTTTAATGAATCAGCATCAATGTATTCGGTCATATTGGTCTTTTTTATAAATTCCCAACCCTGATCATATTGGGTGATATTAGCTACAAATTCCTTTAGCGGTCCGACGTATCCCCATATCGGACTCGACCCATTAAGTGCAACATCCAGGGTTTGCTCAGGTCTGATTGATATTATACTATTCCCACTTACTTGACTGTATTCATTCATTGTACGCCTGATAGGCTGCAACAATCCGGAAGAAAGCGTCTTAAAGACGATAGTTTTTGTAAGATAGGGCTGTGCATTGAAATAATTGCCTATTGCGTATTCCGATCTGGTAACTGTTTTCACATTTGCTGAAATATTATTTTCGGTAACAGAGCTATAAAAATGTGGTACTCCTGAGTAATCATTTTCAGATATTGATGAACCATAAACTGTTGCATTCCTTGTTCTGTAACCTGTTGATTCTTCTATTATCTCGGTGATACCCGATTGGCTGTAGACTGGAATCGGGCTTGAATTCCCCGTAGAAAAACCCTCCTCATCAGTATATTTGTATTCCTTGGTTGTTGAAAGCCCTGTTAAAGGAAAATCTTTTACCATTGCAACCCTAATTCCTCCTACAAGCTTCCCCTCAATGGGTGAATCTGTCAGCCTCCAATAATTAACAGTAGCCCTTAGTTCATTTTCATACCTGTCAGCAAGAGCTACGAGTGTATACGATCCAGCAGGCAGTATCTGAGTGAATGGTGGATTGGCATTCTGACTTACCACCCTTCCCCACATTACCCGCTGGCCGGTAGCCGAACTGTAAATCTCAAAGTCTGTATCTCCACGTATATTACCATCATCCCATGTCATTAATGGGTACCGGTCAACACTTACTGAAATCTCTTGCTCAGATTCCAGTACGAAGGGAATAGTTTGAGAGCCCTGAACAAAAGCTTGAGCCGTCTTTCCATTCTCCTTCTTTTTGTATTCTTTTCCGTTAAAAGTCTTATTTCCTTCGTAAGAAAACACCGTATATCCACCAGTAGGATAAGTAATCTTTTTTAATGCCCCCTGTTGAGCATAAAGTGGTTTTGGATCACGATCAGGCCCGCTAGGGTAGATACTTCCTGGTATGAGTATATCGGAATAACCTCCATTATAATAGCCATAATGATCTGCCCCAAGAGTAGGTTTTGTTGGAAATCCCAGAGATTCCTCATATTCAAATATATGCTTAAGTGAGGCTGGAGAATTCTCATGAAGATCCCCACTGATGTTTTCTTCAAGAGATAGTAACTTCAGATAAGCATTGGTTCCAAAATAACCATGATTGAACCTAAAATATCTGATCTCCTTTGGATTGTCTCTATCTGTTACGGAAATACCATTAAGAGCATAATTTACACCGTTCAGATCTGTTCTTGGCTGCCCTTCAGGATAAAAATTTACTCTATATTTTTCAGAAGTGATCTGACTGAGCCTTAATGGAGCAACAAAAGTTGGATAACTATTCACCGGATCATAAAGAATGCTCTGATCTTGGAAGCTGGAATATTTTTTATAGCTTTGAGTTAAGGGACCAATCTGCGTAATTTCTGCTTCCTGTACGTAGGACAGTTCAATAGATTCGCTTTGAGCGGCATTGCGTATTTCTGTGAGATAATAAGCAGAAGTATAAACAGGTAGATTATATTGTGCGTTTGCATTGGCTTTGGAACGCGTGGTCTCCGTGGCATCAAATATATATTGGGTTCCATCTTCAGCAACAATTACGAACGTACCACCAATATTGGTAATTTTAAGTTTTTGATCCGGATAACAGTAAGTTACTCCTTTGTATATAATAAATTTACCCGAGTGCCCTGGAAAATTAAAATTATAGATGTCCGGTTCAGTATCATAATTGCCCTTGAATACATTTTCCAAAAAGACCTGAAAATCCTCGGTCTGTGGATTAGTCAGTCCATTATAGAGCTTATCCGATACATAGGTACTTGAAAAACCTGCAGCATCATTAGGATAATCAACTTTTCCTCTAATATTCCTGGTAATTACACCACCAGCCTGCAACGTCCAACCAAGTCCTACCCATCCAGCGTTTTCGGCCGGCCTCAATCCTGAGTAGCCATAGCTTAATGAAATGGGAAGCGAGAGTTCCAACCCTGCAACATTGAATATTGGAATGCTTAGGTTTGCCGAACCTGATGAAGGATTTACAGAAATATTTCCGTATCGTTCTATACTTGAAGCTGTTGGAGATGGACTAATCAAGTCAGTACGCAGATAATTGGTCCTGTCTTGTGCAAAAGAAAATATAAAACAAAGGCAAAAAAACGATACTAAGAGCGATCTTCTATTCATGATGGGATTTGACATGTAAATATTGAAATGAGCTATAATATTTTTCAATGTATGAAAACCGTAATGGCAAAATACAAGAGAAATAAGAATAAGATACAGAAAACCTCAGTAGATGCGACCGATAACAAACCGACTGATTTGCAGGGTAGGTTTTGACATTTTGGATAAGGCGGCAAAGACAATACTATTATCCTTAAAATTTGAGGCGCTATTTGCTGATGGCATATTACGTTAATTAATGATTCCCTCTAAATTACCTCTTTAATACCATATTTTAAAAAAAATTACATCAACTACCCATTTTATATGATAAAAACCTGATTATTCAGAATTCAAATGGTAAAAACACGAAACATTCCCAATTGGGGTAAATGTCAGAAAGTGGAGATGCTCAAATAAAACAGAGTGAACAGTCTATTATTTTTTCTAATTCTTAAAATTGGCAGGGGAAGAAAGGATTTGGTTTTCCTACAATCTGTAGATCTTATAAAATCTCTAGATAGATATTAATTATTAGTTGATTTTTGCCATTTCAATTAGCACCAGATACCATACTGGCTCCCTGCCTTCTCCTGATTAAGCGATCACAGCGGATAGTCAACAAGGTGTAGGTTTAACAATCAAACTGAAATTCAAAGCCGACTTGGTCACTTAAGTCTTATAGTTGTGAAATTTTCATTGCCGAAAGTCAACAAGGGCTAAAAACCATACCAACTGGCCATCTACAATACCTACACCCTAACGACCTGATAACCAGCAACCAGAAAGTCTGGCTACAGAACCATAAAACCCTTTGCTTTATATTAGATGGTCAGTTAAAAGTTTGACGAAATTCCAAAGGCGATAAATTCGTCTTCTTTTTAAACAAAGTGCTGAAGGATTGTGCGTGCTCAAAACCTAGGGCATAGGCAATCTCACTAACTGAAAGATGGGTGGTAGAAAGTTTTTCTTTGGCTTTCGCGATCAGTTTTTCATGAATATGCTGCTGGGTATTCTGCCCGGTATGCACCCGGAGCAGGTCACTCAGATAATTCGGCGACAGATTCATCTGCGCAGCTATATATTGCACAGTGAGTAAACCCGGTACATCGCTATTAAAGTAGTCGTCAATCAACTGCTCAAACCGGGTTAGCAGGGCCG
The DNA here is from genome assembly GCA_017745075.1 of Sphingobacteriaceae bacterium. Classification (GTDB taxonomy): domain Bacteria; phylum Bacteroidota; class Bacteroidia; order Sphingobacteriales; family Sphingobacteriaceae; genus Pedobacter. The sequence goes on from JAGIAD010000029.1 coordinate 533,913, forward strand.
AATTATTATTCCTTCGGGTCAAAAATTGCCGCTCATAAAAACGGTTGGAGTACTTCAGCAGACTCTCGATCTGCGTCAGAATGATCTCCTGGGTATGTTTATCAATATGCCGGCACTCCTTATCAATTTTATGAAGGATGGTAATCAGGTCATCTTCTTCCTCGGCCGACAGATGGAGCGCTTCGTTAACTGCATAATCGAAAAAACTGTAATGATGAATATTATTTGCCAGACTATGCTGCAACAGGAAGTCAGGATGAAAGATCAGGAGATAACCAGACCCGCATTCCATATTTTGCAGGTCCAGTTGTTGCACCTGGTTAGGTGCAGTAAAACTTAGTACGCCTTTATCGTAGTCATAATGCTGTTGTCCGTACCTGATCTTGCCTTTAGCATTTCGTTTGAGCGCCACACAGTAAAAGCGGTTAACAAAACCTTTCCAGATCTCATCATCCAAAAAAATACTTTCCTCCAGGTTGACCACGCTCACCAGGGGGTGACGGGGTTCAGGCAACGACAACAAACGGTGAAATTCTGAAATGGAGTTAATGGCGTTCATAAACAAAATTAATCAATTAACCCCATACTGAACTCGTCATAAGGTGCACCGGTGTCTGTACCCAAAGGCACAATGCTTTCCAGTTGCGCCAGGTCGGCTTCACTCAACTGAATTTCAGTTGCTGCAATATTCTGCTCGAGGTATTTCCTGCGTTTAGTGCCGGGGATTGGTACAATACCTTTTGCGATGATCCAGGCCAGCGCCAATTGCGATGATGTAACTTGTTTTTCAGCAGCCATAGCCTCAATCTCTTTCACCAGCTCTATGTTTTTGGCGAAATGGTCGCCTTGGAAACGCGGAATGCCACGGCGAAAATCATTCTCCGGCAGGTCATTAATGGTTTTGATCTGTCCTGATAAAAAACCTCGGCCCAGCGGTGAGTAAGCAACAAAACCAATCCCCAATTCCTTTAATGTTTCTAGCACCCTGCGCTCCTCCACCGTCCGTTCAAATAAGGAGTACTCACTTTGTACGGCACTGACCGGATGCACAGCATGCGCTCGCTTAACCGTTGCAGACGACACTTCCGACAGGCCGATATAACCTACTTTACCCTCTTTAACCAGCTCAGCCATCGCTCCAACGGTTTCTTCAATAGGCGTATTTTTATCCAGGCGGTGCAGGTAATACAGATCAATGTAATCGGTATTGAGGTTCTTTAATGACCGCTCTAAAGATTTCTTTACATAGTCTTTCTTACCATTGATAGCCCAGGTTACTTTATTCTCGTCGTCGATTTCCCAGCCAAACTTGGTAGCCAAAATATACTGATTTCGTTTACCACTGATCGCTTTGGCGATTAACTGCTCATTTTTCAACGGGCCGTACAGATCGGCTGTATCCAAAAAATTACCGCCAAGCTCCAGCGAACGATGGATCGTCGCGATGGCTTCCTGTTCATCTGCAGGGCCGTACATATGTCCTTCTTCAAATCCGGTCATACCCATGCATCCGAGGCCGATCACCGGCACAACCAATCCCTGGCTGCCCAGCGCTATTTGTTTTATTTCCATAATCCAAAGATCGGTAAGCCAGATCGCGGGCATGTATGCAAATCCCGGAATTACTTCAGCAAACCAAGACCAATCTACTTTTATCCAAACGAGAAGCCCTCATCCCTGGCAAAGCCCTTAAATTGTAGTTAGTTTGGAACGCAGAAATACTATCTACGGAATAGACCGTTAAGGGATAATTCTTTTTGTTCGCATTTCATCAAACAGGCGATAGAACATTTTCTCAGTATCAACAAATTCGTGGAAACCAAAGCGCCTGGCTTTACTTCCATCGGCAAAAAAATCATAGTCCCATGAAAACACAAAATCGGCGAACGGCCAGGATGAGAGTTCGCCATAGGGATATTTTTCTAAACCGTACCTGTTTTGCATAGCCTCATAAACAGCTTCTTTATCAGCCATTACCTGGCTTAGCGGCAGCTGCAAAGGAAATGCAACCGGCATCTCAAAGTAGGCTGCTATCTTCGGCCAGAGGTCGTTCCACCGAAAAAGATCACCATTACTGATATTGAATGCCTGGTTGGCGCATTGGGGCGAAGTTGCGGCCCATACGGTAGCTTTGGCTAGCAGACCTGAATCGGTTATTTCAAGTAATTTGTCATAGGCACCAGGCTTACCCGGGAAACGCAATGGAATTCCAAGTTCCCTGGAAATACTTGCATACATTGCAATGGCCATGGCCAGGTTCATGGGGTTGCCGGTAGCTGTTCCTCCTACTACCGAGGGCCGGATAGCTGACCACGACCAACTTTTTCCCTTCTGTCGTTTTTCAAGAAAGTACTGCTGCTCGAGATTGAATTCCGTAGAGATCAGCTGGTCATCACTTTCTTTGGCCGGTGTCTTAAACTGTCCGTAATGGGCACCGTAAACTTTATACCCCTGCATCAGGCTCACATGCTTCAGATCAGCTACAGGTTCAATGGCATTAAGCACATTGGTAAGCATTGCAAGATTAGGTGCCACAAGTTCCCCCCAGGTAGGCCGGTCCTGATACGCAGCGTAGAATATATGCGTTACACCAGATAATGCACCGAGTTTTGCCATACAATCTTCTTTATCGAGAAGATCAACGGAAATGTAGGATAATGCTTTGCGGGCTGTCCCGCCGCGGCGGGACAGCCCGATGATATTCCAGGTATCCAAACCTTCCAGGTGATTAATCAGATTGGTACCTATTACGCCGTTCGCGCCGACCACAAGTGCTGTATTCATATTAACTTTATTTGTTTTTCTATTGCAAAGTTCCAGATCATATGTTTTTGGTCTTGGTAATAATCCGCTAGTTTTTTGTATATTTCTGATATGAAACGTTATCATCAGTACGAGCCGCTTACAATAGCTGATTTTACAGCGAGCAAATGGCAGCATCCGTTGCACAACCATAACCATTACGAGCTGATATACATCAAAACGGGAAAGGGTATGCACGTTATTAACGGGGTAACATTTCCCTATGAATCAGGTAATGTTTTTTTAATAGGCCCCGAGGAAGCCCACCGCTTCGAGATAGAGGAGCAGACACGTTTTATCTACCTTAAATTCACTGACCAGTATATACATCGGGCCGGCGGGCAAATCAGGGATGGTGTGCAACACCTGGAATATCTCGTCAGTAGCCGCGAAACACATTATACAGGGTTTAAGCTGTCGGCCCAGGACAGTAATATTGTTGATATGATCTTTAATGTGGTGTTAGGCCTGAAGGCAGACAGCTTCACCAACGATCAGATAATCTGGATGCAGGTACTGTCATTGGCGGCCATTCTTCAACGCAATATGCCCGAACTGAAACCTGTTGGGCGGCGAAACAGGGATATGCAGGCCATCTTTTGCTATATACATAAAAACATCTATTACCCGAACCTATTAAAGGCTGTGGTGATGGCCGGTCATTTTAATGTATCAGAAGACTACATTGGCCCCTATTTTAAAAGAAATACCGGGTTAACCTTACGGCAGTATATCAACGACTACCGCTGCAGCATAATCAGGCAACGAATAGCCGGCGGCAATTATAGTCTTAAACAAATCGCCAGTGATTTTGGCCTCACAGATGAAAGCCATGTGAGTAAAGTGCTCCGGACATCAAAGTGATCCTTCATACCAAGACCATTCCCTGGAAGAGATTTTAACTTCAGATGTAAAAATCTAGAGCAGCCTCCAACCTTATTTTACTAAAAACTAAAGATCTGTTAATTAAGGCTTTATGGACACAAAAAAAGGAAACAACTGTGTTTGTTGTTTCCTTTAGCGGAATGGACGGGGCTCGAACCCCACCAAATAAACCACTAATATTCTGCTAGTTATGATATATTTTTTTTTGAGTGCCATGATATTGCCATAGGCTACACTCAAATATTAAAATTTATCTACCTTATTTTCTTGTGAACTAACTTAAAGAACAATTTACTTTTGCAATGCAAATATATGAAATTTGCACTAAGACCAACGGAACTACGCAGTTGATTTGAAAATAAATTTCATTCAATTAAGAGTAACCCTAAAGATTAGACTCAATCAGTAGTTTTAAAGCCTTCAGGCGATAAATAACTGGAGCATTATTCTTACTGTTCGGATCATTCTTTAATGAAATAAATTGGACTTCAATAAATTTATTTACATCTGTAATGTCTGTCCCTGGAAATAACATGACTGGAGGTTTTGGCAATTCAACATTTTTAAGCCATTCTTCCAACTCAAAAACTTCTTGTAAAGTCATGCCGCAAAGCTACTAAAATATGTCAAGCATTTTATTCTTATAACAGTTAGGTTACCCTGTGACTGACTGGTTGTAGCTATAGCTCTGAGTAAAAATACATTCATTTTTTTGTTAATTACTTATAATTATTAATTAATGGGTAACAAGAATCCTGTGTTCTCTGAGAGTATCTGTGCGGTCAGCGTCAGACTACAAATTCATAGTGCCTACTGAATAGTTTGAAACGTACAGGGATGGATAGTTTTTCCGAAATAAACAGCATATATTCAGATTTATAAAAACATCCCTATTAATATCTAATAAATAGCACACAAAAAGAACCATAGTTGAAAAATACGACTTGAGCAGTTATTAATTAAATTATTTAAAGTAAATTTAATGCTTAAAACGATTTCATTTTAAAATTAGAGCGAAATATCGCGAACACTATGGAAATAAGCGAAATATTTGAAAATTACATAAAGATTGAACCAAAGGTTATGTCGATTGAAAGCCTTTTTAATAATGAAGAAAGGGTTAGCAAAACAAACTACAAGCCTTTTTATCAACGAAATTATGTGTGGGATGATGAGAAGGCTACTTATTTCATTGAAAGCATTTTACTCGGCACCGAAATACCTCCGCTGATTTATTTCAGAAATTCGGAAGGAACTGAGATCGTAGACGGCAGGCAACGTTACGAGACTATTTTAAGATTTATCGAAAATGACTTTAAGCTAAGGAAGAACGGTTTGCAAAAACTTGAAAACATAGGAATAGCTAATAAATCTTTTAAAAATATTGACGACAAGCTTCAAGAGCTTTTCTGGGATACCAAACTGAGAATAATTGAATTCAGTTTTCATTCAAAATCCTTGATAAATGACGAATATGAGGACATCGTTAAAAAAGAAATTTTTAAACGCTATAACTCTGGGATTACTCCTTTAAAGCCCACTGACATTGATAAGGCTGCCTACATAGAAGATGATTTAAACAGTTATTTCAAGAGAAAACTTCATAGTGATGCAGTACTGTATGGAGATGTCTCCGGTTTATTACATTTTGAAAAAAGCAACATCGAAGTTATACTGAAAAAAATAAGACAGCTTCTTGTATTGCACAATATTCCCATAAAGTATTATTCTATTAGGAAAGATGCCATAATCGCGAAGTATTTTGACTTTTTATTCAATAGCCTAACCGAATTAGAAATTGAAAATGTTTTTGATGGTTTTGTTGCAAAAATAAATCAGCTTAAAAAACTTAGAAATTTCTTAAAAGAAAGCCAGACAACATACAACAGGTTGATTTTTGAGTGCGTGTACTGGGCTCTCTCTGTATTGGAAGTGGAGACAGCTTCAAGACTCGGTCTATCAGATTCCCATCTTAAAAATTTAGCACATTATATATCCCGAAATAAGGATGCTTATAAGATGGAGCGAAGCTCATTTTCTAAGCAGCTTCATCACAGATTTCAGGTTACTTCTGTATTTTTCAGTGAAAACTTCGCAATTGACTTTTCAGCTTACCTACAGAACAATGAAAACTTTAAGTTGAAAACCCAAGAATTAGAGCCGAAAAACTCCGAAATGGTAGGGTTTGAAGAGTTGAGGATAAATAAACCAGAACCATCGTCAATTGCAATCGATGATATTTGTAGGCAAATGGAAAAGCAAAGATTCCTGATCCGGCCACCTTATCAGCGTAATGAGGTGATAAATAAAAAGAAATCCTCAGCAATCATCGAAAGTATTCTAATGGGTATAAAGTTGCCCCCAATCTTCGTGTTTAAACGCAAAGATGATATATCGGAGGTCTTAGACGGCCAACAGCGTTTGTTATCTATTTTAGGATTTATCCGAAAGCCTTATTTAGACGAAAACAATGTTAAGCAGTATTCCAGTAAAGATGGATATACACTAAACCTAAAAAATGGTATTCTCAAAACACTCAACGGGAAATCATTTGAAGGTTTGTCAAAAGAGCATAAGGATAAAATCAAAAACTTTGATTTGTGGATCATTGAAATCAATGAGAAAAACAATGAGCATTTTGACCCCATAGATTTATTTATTAGACTAAATAACAAACCGTACCCTATTAAAGAAGATACTTTTGAAATGTGGAATTCGTACATTTCAAGAGATATTATAGAATCGATAAAAGCTGTTCATAAAAACAATAAAGACTGGTTCTACTTCAGAAAGAATAATTCGAGGATGGAAGATGAAAACATCTACACTTCACTTATTTTCCTTCAGTACCAGAAAATTAAAAACGAATCATCTGACGCTGAAAAAGTTAAGGATCTCGACATCTACAAAATTGGTGACAAAATCAATTTACGCCTTAAGTCAAAGAATGAAATCACAAAGATTCTCGAAAATAATGAATTCAAAAATGGGTTCATCAATGCAATATTTAACTTTGAATTTGATTTCTTGAAAAAATTAAAAATTGTATTGAGCGATGAAGAACCGACCTCCCAGTCTGTTAGCGGTATGCTTGATAGCATTTTTGGAAAAGAAAACAATAGAAGAACACAACAAAGTTTTTACGCAATCTGGTATTTTATCAATGATATATCACTAAAAGATCTTCAGAATAAAAAGATTGAGACTAGAGAAGGTCTTAAGTATTTGTTTAGATTAATGGATGATGTTTCTAGCAAAACAACATTTGAAAAGTGTGTAAATGATTTTAAAAAAGGGTTAACTACCGGTTATCAACCGACCTATACTAGTATTGCAGATATCTACAGTGTAGCTCCAGTAAAGTTGTCAGATATCGCAGAAATTCATTTGGGAATAAGTGTTAACTTATTAAAAAAGTATAACAAGAATACTGATTCTAATCCTATAGAATACATTAAGGATGCTGAAATTAGTTTTTTCAATGTGAAATCGGTTGGCAGCACTAGCTTTGTTGCTTTGGATGATCGCCCCGAGGAGGTAAGAAATTTTTTTGAGACTACAAATAAGATTCTTATCAGAAAAATTATCATAAATAATAAAAGACTAGCAGTCGGATTGATTTCGCAGAAAGCCGTTTTTGGAAATAATAATATTATGCTAACCATAAAAAGAAATGGTTACGATCCTAAATTCATAACTTCTATATTGTCTAGCTCATTGATTGGATATTTAAGTTATTTGAATGCTAGTGGAAATAGTTCAGCACTGCAGATATCATCCCACTTTGTAAGGGAGATCCCAATACCTCTCGTTAGCATTGAAGAGCAACTTCCTTTGATCAGAATGTTCGAGTACATAAGTTACCTTTCTGACGAGTCAACATTTCAAGGATTTTTCATTCGTCTTGTAGATGCTTTAACCTATGAAATCTATTTTAAAGAAGAATTCCAAAAACAAAGCTTAAGCTTTTCAGCATATCTTATTGATTTACCGACAATTAATAACATAGATGACCCAAGCGAGTTACTTAAGGATATTTATCAATCTTTAAGTAGTTCAAATCATCCTATCGGTTCCTCACTCTATAGGCTTCTAACTCTAAACCTTGTTGAAGAAGTTGAGGGCATAGTCTGATCCTCAACAAACCGCAATATAAATCTAATAACCATTATCTTGAAAAGAATAACATCAATTCAACTAGAGAATTACCGTGCATTTCATAATAACTATAGCGAAATTACTATCCCCAAAGGTCAGAATGTTTTGATCTATGGGGAGAATGGCAGTGGCAAAAGCTCAATGTTCAAGGCGTTAAATGATTTTATTGTTAGCTCTAGATTACCGAAAACTTTTACTACCAATCGTTACTCCCAAAATGTACACGGTAAAATCGAGATTAAATTTGCTGATTTTACGCCTAACCCATGGACCGAGGTACCACATACGACGCAGTCGTTTGTGTTTTCTGATACAGCAGCGCCCGACCAGACGGGCTTTCTTCAGGTAGCTTCTTTAGCCAAAGGTTTTTTAGAGTATAAGGACTTGCTTGACGTTTATCTTCATAAGGAGGCAAGGCCAAATCTATTCGACCTTATCGTTAAAACACTCCTAGCCAACTACATCCCAATCAATTTTGGGGCATCATATCGTCTTGGTGTCAAGTGGGATCAATTACAAAGACAATTGATAGACCAGAGCTACAACAGGTTAGACAACAATCATAAAAATGCGCTGGCGGAATTAATTACATATGAAAATAACCTTCGGTCAACACTAGATGCTATATTTAATGATCTCAATCAGATGCTTAACAATTATTTTGGAGATTTAAGCATACAATTGACCTATGATCTTGCACCCTTGGACTTTATGTATGGTAATGCAAAATGGGAGTGGAGAACTCAATCGGACCTCCGTTTAAATGTTATAAAAGACGGAATATTAATTATTGGTGATTACAGTGACATTCTAAATGAGGCCAGATTATCTGCATTTGCAATCTGTTTGTATTTGACATCTCTTAAACTAACTCCGTTAGTAGATTATCAAATACTTTATTTAGATGATATTTTTGTCGGTTTAGATGCGGGCAACAGATTACCGATATTGAAGATTATCGAGAATGAATTTCAGGATTATCAGGTTTTTGTATCGACTTATGACCGTCACTGGTATGAACTGGCTTCGAGGTATTTCAAAAGAAGTCCAAATAACTGGCTTTGTTTTGAATTTTATGTTGGAAAGGGTACAGAGAACACAATAACTTTCGATAAGCCAATTATAACGAGAGGGCAATCTACTTTTGAAAAAGCGGTTAAATACCTAAATCATAATACTGATCCTGATTACCCTGCCGCAGGAAATAACTTTAGAAAATATTTAGAAGAATTGTTACCGGTACACATACCTACAATTGAGCTTACTGGCGTCAATAGGGAGCAGATAGCAGATTTTAAAATAACAAAAATCATAGAACTTAGTATTAGTTTTCTTAAGAGAACATTTAACGACCCAAGTCATCTTCAAAGTATATATAGCCTTTTACATGGTTTAATACATCCCCTCTCTCACTATTCTATAAAAGGACCTGTATATAAAGGTGAACTATTGATAATCCAAAGATCTATACAAGAACTTGAATCGCAGCTTATAGCACTGGATTGGCGGAATAACTATAAGGCGATATTGGAAAAAGGAAAGCTTATTAAGCTAACATTTTGTGTTGATCATGCAACTAATCACTACTTTTATTACGAAATAGCATTAAAGTCTAATTTCTGGATAAGACATAACCCAGGACAAGCACCGATTATTTGTCAGACCGGAGGATGTCGGGCAGTACGTTATTATGGACAAAATGGACTAGTCCCGTATCAGGGTGGCAGAGCAAATGCTAACCATGCGCACTATAATTACCAAAGTCTGGAAGATGCTTTTAATACTATCCACCAATTTCTGAATACTACAGTCGCATTTCCAATGCCTCAAGCTGGATATTTGAGCTGTTGCGAATGGGCAGGTCCCAATGGATGGGAGCCGCTAACCAATCTGTTTGTCTGGCCTTGACAGAATCTGAAAAACGTTATCAATTGCATTCTATATTTTACTTTTTAAAATATTTTACTTTTTTTTAAAAAAAATAGAAGAGTATCGTCCTTATAATTGATATCGCTAATTTTCTCTTCAAGTACCCCAATTATAGGTGTATTCCATTGTGCCATTTCCTAAATCTCGGTGGCTATTAATGCCCCTCTTTGTAAAGAGAATCACTTTATCCGCTTGCTTAACAGGTTTCTTTAAGAAATTTATACGCATGCACCTACTCATTGGATAATTGCTTATTGTTAGTATATGTAGTGTCCCTAACGGTTTAATATTGAAGGCTTGCACCTTCCAGGACATCTATTAATACCCTTTTCAATGCATGGATTCAGTAGTCGATAATTTGCGTCAATTTTAATTTCGTGGCTAAGAGCATTTAGTTTGATATATAAATAATAATTTTTCCCCAACAAAAGTCAGTCATTTTACGTAAGAAGCACTTATAAAATTTCATAGATTTGTATTCAAATCAGACATATGGGAGGAGTAAAACAAAGACTGCTTGAATTGCAAAGTAGAAATCTAACCAGCATTCCAGATAAGCACATATGCATCAAGCATTTTGAAGACAAAAGTATTAAACACTTCATTAAACAAAACTATGGAGATGGATTTTGCGATTATTGTGGCAAGGAATTAAAAGTTGTTTCTCTTGAAGATCTAATGGAATTTATTATGGCTGGCATTTCTAACTTCTATGAAGATGCGGCCAATTTTATGAGTTATAATTCAAGAGAGGGTGGTTACCTCGGAAAAATTTATACTCCGGACGAACTCATTCAAGAACAGATAGAATTAATGGCTGAGCCGTTTGAAGTTATAGAAGACATCGTCAACTCAATAGAGGATATTGCTTGGGCTGAACCCGACTTGTATCATGATAATATCACAGATGATTTGGAATTTCAATGGGAATATTTTAAAGAGATCATTAAACATAAGTCCAGGTATCTTTTTTCTTCTGGAGACAGTGAGCAACCTAAAGCTTTGCATATTTTACAGGAAGTTGGTAACCTAATATCAAAACTAAAACTAATTAAAATAGTCCCGGCAGGAACAAAACTGTATCGTTGCAGACAGCACGACTATAAAACGCATATTACTGAATTTGGGCAAATTTCTGCTCCACCAAATAGAAAAGCAATCTATCCGAATAGGTTTAGCCCTTCGGGAATCTCAATGTTCTATTCTGCTTTTGATATTGACACAGCAATTTTGGAAACAATAAGCAGGACAGATAAACATAAAAAATATATTACGGTTGGAGAATTTGAAACATTAGAAAATCAATTTGTCGTTGATTTTAATAAGTTGCCTGAGGTGCCAAGCATTTTTGGTATTAGAGATAAGAGACGATATTACCTTGTCTTATTCTTATATTCGTTTGTAAGAGATATAACGCAACAAATTACTAAGGATGGAAAAGAGCATACCGAATACGTTCCAACTCAAGTTGTCACTGAATTTTTAAGGTATCCATTTAATAAAAACAGAACGAATAAAATATCCGGAATTATTTATCCCTCTTCCCAAAATGTAAATCATAAATCGGCAGTATTTTTTTGGGATGACGAATTAAGTACAGAAAAGCTAAAATTAAACAAATTAGAACGAAGGAAAATCATCTAAAAAGCGTTTATTGCTTGCAAAATTTAAGTTATTCCATTTTCAAATTCCAGATCATTAATCATTCTACTTACTTTTAGCTTATCATAAAAGTACTGCTGATTGCGTCTGTCAATAAATATATCAAGTAGTTTCTTATTATTTGCCTCTATAAACGAATCATCAAGATGCGGGTAGGTGAAATCGGACTTCATAATAAATGACGATACAAAAGCTTCACCGCCATCTTTGAAAACTTCCAGACTAAAGTTTTCGAAAATTTTAAATAGATTGCTATCACTGGTCAGAAAAAAAGGATACACACTCCGCTGTAACAGATCTGACAAACGAAAACTATTCGCTGTAAACTTAGTATGAAACATATCCCAGGCAGTACCCATTAGCTTTTTCTTTGCGGCAGCACCCTCATTATCCAACCCTACCATCTTCCTGAATTCAGTGTTCCCTCCAAAGATATTCATAGCCAATTTGTATTCGGAGCCCCGAAATATATCTAAATCACTTACCATCCACGCTGCAAGGATGTCCAGATTGTTTTTTGCTGTTCTTTTCGAAAGCCCCTTCAACGCTAAGCTTCTTATTTTTAGTAAAGTGCAGTAGCTATTGCTTAAGATCTGATCGATAGCTTCTAGTGGCTTATCTAAGCGATCAGCAACATTCCTAAAAACAATTAGATCCCTGTTAATATCATATTTAAACTTGGTAAATACCTTTAGTGGGATTTGTTTAAAAAAATCCATTCGCAACTTAAAATCCTGAAGCTTTTCTTTATCGATCACCCCATCTCGTGAACAAAGCTCTAACAGTGCGAAAAATTCATTAATCTTAACTTTAGGATTCTTTTCAATGTATTCTTTTAGAGCGATAATTTTTGAAAAATCAACATTCTTAGCAGCTCTGCGGTGATCTACAACCTTGATGATATGTAAACAAACACAGCTATCAAGGAAAACGACCGGTTCAACTCCCTTGCTGAGATAATCTTCGATAAATTCATTATCAGGTAGGTTACATTTCCCTTTTTCTGTAATACAGCTGTAATGTGGGTTTATAGATTTCATAACTACGGAAGTGTTATAACATTAAGCAATGTGTAAAACCTGCTTTTATGGTGGACATTTTATAATGTCCGCCCCGATAAAAAATTACTCAGCTTGTGGAAATAAAATCTATTTTACCACAAACTATAAAAATATATAACCCAATTAAATATAGACTAATTCTTCTTCTTTGTTGCTGCAATCTTTTCGAAACCCTCTTTGATGTATTTGTGCATTGCTTCAGACACTGATTTAACCTCCCCCCTCTGCGAGAGTGAATTATTGGAGGTATAAATATCACTCCTCTTTCCTTCTTTTACAGGCAAATTCTTTGACTTCTCCTGTATATTGCTTTTAGTTGCCATCGCTCAAATTTATAATTTTAAATATTTTTCAGAGAAACCGATATTGTTCTGCATCTCAAAATAATGCTTTCTCTTTATCCAGATAAATCCATCACCTTTTGTAACAACCGCTACATCAACCGGGCCCCCTACACTTTCATCGCTGGAATCTGATGAGGTGAATTTCCGTTTAATAGATGTAATATTGACAAGCGATTCCGCCAGTTCAGCCATATCCTCCTTACCCATATGGGCTAATATATCCAGAAGCGGTCCGGTAATAGCTGAGAATTGATAATCATTCAATTCTTGGATAAGTTCATTCCCTATTCCATTGATAAAATTTCTGACTGCTTCTTGTTGGCCAGGATCAGCCAGAAGCGGACCAACACCAGTAGCAACATCACTGAATGATTTTTCTATTGACTTTTTCATGGTGTATTTGTAATTAGGATCAACCCCCGTAAGGACTGTTTCCGTAACGTCTGCCTGAGCGTATGGAATGATGTTAGAATTTACTTGGCCCGGTATAATCTTAGTACTGTCACCTTCTCTGATCCGTAGAACATCACATATTAAAGCCCCTACAAGTACCTGGCAAGTAGCCGGATACATTTCACTCTCGCCAAATCCAAAAAAAACCAAACCACTGAATGCTTCAAAAATCCACTCAACATTTATCATTTGATAAAATAAATCATGAAGAGCATCTATGCTTGCCTGTTTCAGTACATACGTCGGAAGTGATTCGACTATTTTACCTTGAATATAGTTTGCTATTTCTGTCAGTTGGGTCTGATGGGATGCTAGGAATTCATCATAAGTTTTCTGTATATAATTGCTCGTATTATAACCATCTATTATCGTTCTCTGCTCGGTAATTGCCTCATTGACGAACTGGTCATATTGGATATCAATTGCTGCTGCATCTAAGCCCTGTTGATCAAACTGATTAATCTTGACCATCAAAGAACTTATAAGTGGATGGTATGTATTTCCGCAAAACCCGTAGAAATTATCTCTCTTGACCTCATTACTTACACCAGGTACCAGGGATCTAAGAAAAACCAGAAAGTCATTTTTATACTCTTCAATTGTTCCGAATGACTCTTCCTTCAGCTTTTGACGGTAAAGCTTAATTGCAGTTTCAAGTGGAATCCCTAAGAAATCCGCTGAATTATAAATCGCTATACCCACGGGGTGAAACTTAGAAAGCGTAAAAATCTTATTGCTCCGGTTATATACTTTCTTACCATTATTTCCTGTTACTGTAACTGCACTATCGGCAGCAATGGTGAAAGCTCGCGAATTAAGGACACCAACTATTGCAGTCATTATTTTATTTTTTAACAGCTTAAATATATGAAAATTGATATATAAACGAGCATATGGCGACCGTTTGTTTCAAACGTTTCAATAACAAATGTCAGATTATATTTTTTATTAGGTAGTATTAATATTCTTTAACACTTGCTGTTGATTTATCAAAGGCTATGTATGAGAACGGAACCTTTAGCATGTCCCTGATCTCCTGCAAAAATTTCATATCGGATGAGGTGGGCTCATTTGGTCCCACAATAACAAGCCTTTTTTGTTTCTTACTTTTTTCCTGATGCATATAATCAAATAGTTGTCCAATTCCCTCCCGTATACACGAATATACCGTTGCAAAAGGCTTTATTTCATAAATTATGATTTCATCAGGAGTAATTCTCTTTGCATCAATATATTTTTTCTCCCCTGAGCAATCATGATCCGGATATGTTTTTTTTAAATATTGAATAAAACGGTTTTGTATTTGGTTATGAATCCTATTGACAGTCACAGATGCAATAGCACTCCTTTCAAAACTTGTTTCTACTTTATTGTTATAACCTGCCTCACTTGACACATCAGATTCATCAACAGGTACTCCCTCATCATTAGCACCACCACTCGTCACATATTGGTCCCCTGCATACCATCCAAAAATTTTATAAAATTTTTCTCCATCTTTTTCCACTGCCAGCTTATGAACTGTTCCCGCATAATTTTCTCCCGTGTCGTGAACAAATCCAACTTCTAAAAATTCTACATTGATATGATGTCCTAAAATAGCATCATCATACCAATAAACACGACCTTCTCGCTCCACAACCTCCGCATAGGCAATTATTTTCAGCTGGCTATAAGCACCTTGCGACTTAATGGCAATTATATCACCTGCCTTCATCTGCCCGATGTGTCGGAAGTAACTTTTTATTTTACCCACAGTAGGTTTCCCGCTCTTCCAATTATTCTCAACAAAAGCATTGATCATTTTCGCACCTTTTCCCATGTAGCTGCTGAAATCTAACCAGTCAAGCCACCCTATTGCAATGCATCGATTTTCGATAAATTTATCTATAACCGGAACAGTATCATTCCCATTCTCGTCGCCATATTTGCTGCCTACTATAAAATAGCTTCTGTTGGATATTTTGTCCTTATCAGCAAATTGTAAATAGACTCGATAAGAAAACTCAACCATATCCTCTTCTGCTGGTTTATGTTTAATAATGGCCTGCTGTATTGCTAAAATACTGTCTTTGTTAGTGAAAATATGCCCCAGACCTCTGGAAATAGCCAATAATGCCCCCATACTGTAAACCGGAAGCAATTGTTTATTTGAAAAGAGGCAGGCAAGCTTCCATTTCACGATAGCATGAAAATCGATCTTTTCTATCGCATTCCATTCCTGGTTCAAAGCATGGCTTGCAATCTCAAAAATTGCCTTCCTGATATTTTTAAACGCCTCGTCGAGTGTATGACCCTTTTGGGTTTTATACGCAAACATTCCATCCATCTTAAAACGGTCATCTTTAAATTCTTTATCCTCCCCTTGTTTCGGTTTCCATAATTCAAATTTCCCCAATGACATACCTCCAATTTCACCAAGATCTTTAGTGCCGTACTCAAGCCAATAACATAAAGAGTCATGATTACCCAGGTCAGCATATTCTTCAATTGTCATCGTGCTTATCCGGACCGGATTCCAGGAATTTAAAAAAGAGTTAAGCGTAACGTCAAAATGTTTAGGATTTAATTGCATAGAGAGAGGGTTAAATAATTACTCATAATGTACGCAATATAAAGCAAACCTGAGGTCTTTCATATATCTTTCTACAATCCCCAATTAAGTACATACTTGAGTACGGTAAGTCCGATCAGTAATTAGATAGACAGGTCGATAATTATTAAACAGAATTTTTTTCATAAGAAACAGACAAAAAGGCAGCCAAGGTAATGCGGCCAGCCATCGCTCAGCCCAACCAAAAGACTACGGCATAACGGACTACTTCCCTAAAGGGCACCCTTCCATTATTCCGTTTCCTTTTGCTTCTTGCTATTGTCCGCAGTAATTGTCTGCTTTCTTTTTTTCTGTTTTTTCTTTTGAAAAAATTTCGTGGAAGGGGGCGCACAGCACAAGCCACGTCGAAAAAAGGGAATACAAAAATTTTAATGTATAACCTTAAAAAAATGATTATGAACATCATCGGAAGATTGACACGGGATGCGCAAGTACACACCGTGTCGCAGGACAAACAGGTAGTTAACTTTTCAGTGGCTACAAACGACAGCTACAAAAATAAGCAAGGCGAGCGCATAGAAAAGACCACTTATTTTGATTGTGCCTACTGGATTTCGCCCAATGTAGCAAAGGCACTCACCAAAGGCACATTGGTAGAACTTTCAGGCAGGGTTTACGCAAGGGCGTGGACAGGTAACGACGGGGAAGCCCATGCAGCATTAAATTTCCATACCTCGCAAATCAAACTCTACGGAGGTGCTAAGAAATCAAAGGCTGAAGAACCCACAACAGGCAAGAAAGATAAACAAGGGGCTGAAAAACCAAAGGAAGATGACGACCTCCCTTTTTAAATACCCCTACCAAATCGACACAATTCAAAACTTAAAATTTTTCAATCATGGCACATAATTTAAATTTCAACAGCAGAACAGGAAAATATTCATTTTTCAGCGTACAGGAAAAAGCATGGCACGGCTTGGGACAGATTGTAGAAGACCACCCGACAAGTGAAGAAGCCATCAGACACGCAGGACTGGATTTTGAGGTCATCAAAAGTCCGTTGTATACCAAAGGCTCAGGCATTGTCGAAGCCTCTGGCGGAATCGAAATAACAGACAGTGAACTGTCCATTCCAGACTATTTCGCCAATATCCGAAACGATAACAATGCTATACTCGGTGTTGTGGGCAGGGATTATCACATCGTGCAGAACCGTGAAGCCTTTTCTTTCTTTGATGCCATTGTAGGCGGTGGCGATGGAATCCTGTACGAGACAGCAGGAGCTTTGGGCAATGGGGAACGCATTTTCATTACCGCTAAACTGCCCGACTATATCAGGGTAGGAAACGGGGACGATGTAGTAGAAAAATACATTTTCCTCACCACCTCGCACGATGGTAGTGGAAGTATTACGGCTGCTTTTACCCCTATCAGGATCGTATGTCAGAATACCCTTAACGCTTCCCTCCGAAATATGAGTAACGTCGTTAGAATCCGTCATACTTCGGGAGCTAAACAACGCTTGGAGGATGCTCACAAAGTAATGGGACTTGCCCATAAAATGAGTACGGAAATGGAAGGGATTTTTAATGAGTGGGCAAAGATTAAAATCAACGACAGTGAAGTCAAAAACCTGATTCAATTGGCGCTCTGCCCAAACAAAGAAACCCTTAAGAACCTGCAAAATGGAAACGAGGATGAAATTTCTACCGTGTTTAAAAACACCGTAGAGGATGCTTTTGCCTACGCCATGATGAGCGATACCCAACAGATGGAAACCACCAAAGGTACTTTGTTTGGGGCATATAATGCCGTAACAGGTTATTACCAAAATGTAAGGAATTACAAAGATGGTGAAGCCAAACTGCAATCCATTGTCATGGGAGGAACTGCCCAATTAAAATCTCAAAAAGCATTTGAGCTCTGTTCCAGTTTCGCTAAAGACGGCGGTGAAATTTTTAACCTTAATTAACCCACATAGGCTAACGCCTGTAAAGGCGTTGGCCTATTAAATAAATCATTATGAAAGCACTAAATAAAATGGATAACGTAGATAAAGGCAGGTTACTGGCAGATTTATTTCCACTTGAACTCGCAAACATCACTCAATATATTCAACGTGAAGCTGAACAGATACGTAAACAGGAGCAGTTTATCAGAACCCATTGGGCAAGTACACTTTTCAATGTTAATTTTTGGTTCAGTCTGCTAGAAAACGTGGACAAAAAAATTAAAAAAAACGGCACGCAACTGCACAAAAAACACCGTTGGTTTGCCGACCAGTTATTTGACGGTTATGATGCCTTATTTACACTCTATTGTTTACAAGAACTTGCCATTAAAAAAGATTGTAACAGGGAACTGGCGCAGGCTATCCACCTATTCTTTGGTGAAGCAAGATTGATCCTGACCAATCCCAATAAACCTGATATTGGCTGAAATCATGAAAATAACAGATAAAAGCGGGAGAACACTACAAGTCACTAACCTCGATGAAGCGATGAAACAGGCACAGGATTTTAAAGACCGTCACCACCTGCCACCGCAGGTAGGAGACAAAGAGCGTCAGGCATATTGGATCGATCTATATCAAAAATTATTAACCCTAAAAAGCAGACAGAAATGAGCTATAACACCAACAACGACTTTGCAGACTGGATTTACAACCGTTACGTTGAATTTCTCAAGGCAAAAGACTACACCCGAAGCATGCTTTTTTTAGATGTGTTGGAAAAATATATCAATACCGGACTGACAGAACGCAAGTTCAGCAGGCACAGACGATATGCCAATGCCCTTTTGAAACGCATTTATAAGGCCATGAAAACTGGCAAAACCAACACACTGGAACTTACAGGCAAAGAATGGCAGGAGGAGTTTCAAAGAGTGATAAGTGACTATGAGAAAATGCTTATTGATCTGAATCTACCCCAAGAAGTAATTAAAGAAATGGTAATCGAAAAAAAACTAAGCTATGGAAACGACTAATTTTTTCACGCAGATAGCCCAATTGCAGATTAAAGGCTCTTTGCAAATCACAATAGAACAGGGCGTAGATAACCTTTGGATTGTATCGGTTTTGCTCCAAAATGAGAAGTGTGGCGATCAGGCTAAAAACATCATCATACCCTGTGTATTAAAGGGTACATCTAAAGAGCTGGACACAGATTTTTTCGGAACAATAACCTCACCCCTTGAAATGACATCAGGGCTGATGTCCAACATGGAAGACTTTATGAAGCAGTTGGAAGTCGCAAAACAGCAGTCTGTAATGGAAAAGGAAAAAGCCGAGAAAACCAAAAAAGAACAGGAAGCAAAGACCAAAAAATTCACGGAAGCCATGCAAAAAGCAGAGGTTTTGGAAAAGGAAGGGAAATTTAAAGAAGCATGGACAGCATTGCCAAAAATTGGTGATTTTCCTGAACAGGCTGAAGCCATCCGTAAACGGATGAACGATCTGGAAAAATTCCTCGCACCAAGTCTATTTGGAGAATCTATCAATTAACCCTTAAAATAAATAATTATGTTATTAGCAACTCATCTTGAAAGAGTATTCATACTCAATGATAAAGGACAGGAAATCAAACTGTCTGATCCTGAACCCAAATGGAGCGCAGAGGCAGTATTAAATTTCTACGCAAACACCTACCCCATTCTGACGACCGCTAAAATATCAGCCCCAAAGATTAAGGACGACACTGTCCAATACCATTTTGAAAGTGTAATGGGTACAAAAGGATAACCTTAAAATCAAAAACAATGAATTATGCAACGACCTGTAATATCGGGAACAATAAAAACACCCGAAGAAAAAAAGCAAAGGCAGTTGAACCGACAACTGCACGACTTCGCCCACTGGATGAAGCGGACAAGGGACACGCAGGAAATCAGAAAAGACAAAAGGAAATCGGTTCCTATATCGATGCTCCCAATGGTTTTCTAAAAACCCGTTTTCTTCCCAAACTGAAAGAGGAACATTCCTTACAAGTCTTTCAGGAAAATGAACATTTGGAAAGGGACTTTTATAGCTCCCTTTCTCAACTTTCGGCACATTACGGACTTATTCCCTTCGATATTACTCCGTTTCCATTTCCCTACAATATGACACTCTCCCTGTGGAATACCAAAATACAGCTCAAAGCAAGGTTTGCCTCTGTAGACTGCATGGAATTGGTACAAGAAGAAGACAGGTATTTCCTGAAAACCGAAGAAAGGTGCAGAACGGGCGGAACACTCTTTTATATACCTGTAGCTCCACTTTACATGATGCTTAAGGATAAGCAAAGACGGAAAACAGCCCAACTGCTTTTATCGGTTTGCAGTTACCTCTATCATATTGCAGATATTCCTTATTACAGGCAGGAGGACAGCTATCTGTACTGGCAATATGAAATGATGCGGGATTGGGTGGAACAGGACGAAGAATTCGAAGAAAGGCAGGATGATATAGCGGAACTCCAAAAGGCAGTATGGATAGGCGACCACATCGAACAGAAAATCTATAACCGTAAAACCCTTTCTGCTTTTCAGTACAGGTTAAATAGCTTTAAAGCGGATGACCCATTTGATGAAGAATGTCTTCAGTGTGCCAAACTAGCCTTTAATCTTTACAATGACTATCCACAGGAAAGCATTTTTCGGAATTCCATACTAATGAATAAAGATATAGATAGTGATGAAATAGACGAAGTCATCCCGATGGAAAAATACATTTCGTTTTGGGCAGAGAGCAAATCGTTTATTTCGGAGAGTCTTACCGAATGTATCAACAATGAATTTAACGAATATGGGGAAATTGATGAACCAACAGTTTTCAAAATTTTTAACGGAAAACCTTTACCTGTTAAAGACCTGAATTTTGAAACCCGTCTTTTCGACTTGTTGGACGAACTCATTTATTTGTTGAACAACTACAAAAAACAAAAAAATGGAAACCACAAATAACACCTCACAAAATTTCGGGACACTTTACCATCCCAAATCCGCACTAATTTTTTATCAGACTTTACAATCAAACCCCGATTGCTATGTAGAATCCTTTGATATAGACAGGAACGGTAACCTGATTAATGCCCACCCGCTAACCGTAAGGGAGGCGGGGCAACTCGCCAAATCACTGAAAATAGAAAGCGACAGTAAAAAACCCTTTTTAAAATCCAGTGGAATTATCGGTAGCCATATCCTATCCATCGACCCTACCCATAATGGCAAAGTAATATGGTACAGCAAGGCGCAAAGCAGAGGGCTGTATTTTGTGGAAAGCTTGGGCATCCCCAATGGGCATGCTAACACCCCTGCCCTTTTATGGGTTGCTGACCGTCACAGACTTTCTGTATATGCGCTCAAAGCAGATAGAAGGCCAACAGATAAAACCCCGCTTTATCATGCACCATTTTTTAATGTCAATTCGGGAGGCGTAGTCTGTATGGGATCAGTCGATGTCAATATTAAAAAGACAACTTCTTTAGAAGAATTTACCACGGCTTGGGAAAACTATTTCTTCAACTCCTATTTCAGCCACCTGATGGAAAGTCATAATCCCGTTAAGGGAAATGCGGTAAGCCTATGGAAAAGGCTGATCGGTAATGACAAACCTTTTCCAAAAGAAAAATTAGTACAAAGTTCCAAAACCCTAAAAAATCTATTACAATGACCATTAACACTAAATCAAGGATACATTTCACGGATAATTACCTGCTCGATCCTCCTAACCCGATTGAGATCAACCTCATTGGGGCAGGCGGTACAGGCTCAAAGGTTCTGACTGCCCTTTTAGAGATGAACCATTCGCTAAACGAGTTGGGACACGCAGGACTTTCAGTGCGCTTATGGGATGACGACATTGTCACCAACGCTAATTTCGGGAGGCAACGATTTGCCGAGAGCGAGGAAGGGTTATACAAATCGGTCGCACTCATTAACCGAGCCAACCGATGGGCGGGTACGAACTGGAGAGCGGAAACCGTAAAGTTCGAAAAGAACACACTTGGAAAAATGCCTGAAAATGCCAAAGCAAACATATACATATCTTGCGTAGACAGCGTAAAGGCACGGTTTGAAATAGCCGAAATTTTAAAGGAAGTAAAAAACAGCTTTGCATACAGAAATTGCCCTAAATACTGGATGGATTTCGGCAACGGAAAACTTACGGGGCAGGTGGTCCTTTCCACCATCGGCACTTTACACCAGCCAAATTCAGAAAAATATGAAACGGTGGCAAATCTTCCGTGTGTTACCGATGAGTTTGGCGAGTTGCTGAAACAATCGGAAACCGAAGATGACACGCCAAGTTGTTCGCTTGCTGAAGCACTGGTAAAACAGGACTTGTTTATTAATGGTACATTGGCACAAATGGGTAGTTCATTGCTCTGGAATATGTTCCGCAACGGGATGACAGAAAACAGGGGATTTTTCTTAAATCTTAGAGATTTTCGTTCACAACCCCTAAAATTGTAACGCGCTAAGCCCGAAATTTCGGGCGGCGCAATGACAACCATTCTCTTCGCTCATGGACGTCTTTGCGCGTAAAATCGGTGCAACACTGTACGCCAATACCCTACAACTTCGTTCCTAAACCTTATCGTACACTGTTGCGGGCTTTTTGCGGGGATATTCCTTATATCCCAGTTCTCAATATGCTTTTTCTTCTTATCACTAATAATGAACTTCGGGGCTTTTTTAATCGAGCCACCTTAGCTCAACATTCTATTTGTCCGGCCATGAAAGATTGACATTGTTTTCTTAAGTCAATAAAAAAGTGTTTGCCATTCTCAATTATTCCTTTCATTTTTCTATAAAAGTAGGCACGCATCACACATGCCTACTTTTAAGAGTATAATCATCTGGCTCTAATGCAAAAACTCATAATCTTCATAAGTGCTCAATGGTTCAACAGGCATCAGTTCAACAGGAACCAGCTCACTATTAAGGTCGATTTCGTAACCTTTAATCCAAGCGAGTTTACACAACCCCGACGTGTCGATGGAGAAAAATTTACAGATTAATGGATCAGTATTTCTTTTCTTATGCGTCTTTAGCATTAGTTGCAGCCCTGTTTCAATCTGATCTTTACTTCCAGATAAAAAACCATTTAAAACATCAACAGTATTAACCCACCATTTAAAACGGGGAACCTGAACCAGGCGTTCAAGATTGCGAATATTGTGTGCCAGTTCATCCTGGTTATTTAGCAAAATATTTTGAACAGCGTTGGGTAATTGAAAACCGATATTCACGGTATCATTTATTGAATTTTTGAGTGTACTGTAGCGCTGTATAAGATCCTTATTGTCGGATAATAAAGCATAGCTAATCTGATAGATGCCACTATCAATGATTCTTCTGTCAAAAGTTACGCTCATGTATTCTGCAACGCGGGCCGCCTTATAAAAGAATTCTTTCGCTTCAGCATAATCTCTTTTTATATATATTGCATATATAGCTTTCACTCTTGCACTTCCTTCAAAAGAAGGAATAAAGAAAAATTTCCCATTTTCTACAGACGATACCTTACCCTCAATATCTGGATCTGATTCCAAATAAGATTTATAAGCCATTTCCAACTGTTCGATTCTATCCATATTAGTATTAGTAGTAACTTAGCTTGGCTATTATTATTTCTGAAACAGATTTGTCAACCGCAGTAACCGTTTTAACGATCTTCTCTCGATTGGCTAACAAAGTTGAGGCCAATGCACTTGTAGATGGATTTAATTTCATTTCATCTATCGTTTGATTGATCCATTCTTCACTCATTTGTGGTCCTTTATTAGGTGTCCTGGCATTCAATTTAATGTTTCCTTTCGAAGTTACCTGTTTGGCCTCATTTATTATAATTTCCTCCACATGGCCAGCTGCATTTTTCTTAATGTACACACCATCAAAACCATTATTACTCCCAAATTTAGCATCGTATTTGACAAATCCATCGGCTTGGAAGAGTTCATCACACAACGCTTCTGTTTTTGTTCCATATGCATCGGCGTTTAAAACGATGTCATCTATTTTGCTCTTGAGACTTGAAGCCATTGGTTTAAGACGATGAGCCGATTGTTCCAGCAAGTATCCACTTAGATTTGTTAAAGTTTTATCTGCAGGTTTTATTGCTCTAAGTGCCTTAACGGCGCTAAAGCTAAACTCACCTACGGCTAATTTCACGAAACGAATAGACCCTTTGGCACTTTTGACCGCCCGGTAAGCTATTTTACCTGCTACCGTTGAAATCGGTTTAGTGATGATCTTTGTTGTAGTCCTTACCCATTTCCCTCCTGTTGAGACCCATCCCCAAACCGGTATGGCGGCACTGACACTTAACGCCGCATTAAAGCGATCTCCTTCAACAAAGTATATCGCGCCATTTACCAAGTCCGCTGCATCGCCATATACTGGAAACAGCCCCACCACATCGAGCGCGAAATGAAATTTTCCCCTGTAAGTATAATAAATTGCAGTCGCAAGAGCCCTTTCTGAGCTCCAATTAGGGTGCATCACTTTAATGGCAGCAAACTCATAGACACAATCTACAATGTCTTCAGCTGTCCATTTAGTCCACAAAAATGGTACTGTAACTGGCGGCACATCGTTCGCCTCTATATAATCGAGAAGCTCTGGATTTGCGTTAACAAAGTCCGTGATCTCTCCAAATGTCATCGTCCTTTGCTCAAAAGGGTCATACACTACACTTAAAGAAGGTATATTTGTTTCATCCTCAAATTCTGGTAATGGCGCGCCTGGACCAGTTGGATCTTCCGGAAGTGGTGTTAGCTCACTACTGCACGGCATAACCCAATTATACCCTGGAGGTGCTGGATAACTAGGCACTTGGTAATTAGGATCAGGATTACAACCTGATGGAGGGTAGTTTCCAGGATCAGGCCCTCCACCTGGTGCAGGGTTCATTATTCGTGGATCTGAAGGCGTACCACCTCCCTTCACATCATCGGGATCGAGAGGATCATCGTCATTTGGACAGATCGTACAATCTGTTGTTATCCACGTACAGAACTGCTTCGCACAGTATTGTAAACACATATCACAATAACTCGGACTACATGGATACAGCTTTGGACACGTACCAGTCGATATACGAATGCAATAGTAATCCCCGGCTCCACTTGGGTCGGGAATCACTTCGTTGATATCGCCCGTATTCATAAGTTTGCCAGTACTGCTTAATCGCTGTTGTTTGTTGGATTTAATTTTGGATATGACCTGACCGTTTATATAGTCATAAAACCTAATACTGCTCCCGTTCCAATCTCTAATTAAAATTCTGCCAGAATATGAATCCCTTTTACCATAAAGCCATGCAGAATCTGGCTTTAGCATTACCCATTCAGCACGGATATTCTGCATGCTATCCTTGTACATGTATAGGTAATTGAGACTTGCCAGCGGTAGTAAGGCATTTGTTTTTTTTGTGACTACCGCGTAAGCATTTCCAAAATCGATAGGTACTTTAATACCCTGACCAGTCGTTCGCACCTGGTTATAAGCATAATCCCACATGGGTTGCTTATTTTTGATAATGTCCGAAGGAGAAATGTCCTGACCTCCGCCAGAAGTAGACATTAGCCTTTTGGGACCTCCAGCAATTCGAATATTCTTCTCAAAATATTGTTTAGCTTCTGCGATAGATATCCCATTTTTCAGGTCACTGGAGTTAGGTATTAAATTGTCTTTGCGACAAGCCTGTACTATGAATAGACATAGCAGAAGGAGGCAAGCCATAGCTTTGCCGTTGTTGAGCATTAATTTTTTCATGATTAAGTTTAATAGTTTTCGGTATGGGCAATATTGGCATTATTTATTTTTAATCAAAGCCTCACAGCCTTACTTTACACCAAATACCCTCCCACTAATACCAACCCTGTTATTTGTTTGACCAAAAAGGAAAAAAAACGAGGAGTAAATACGGTTTATGTATAAAAATGATAGAAAAGATGGCTCATCTTAACCAGGCAAAATCACAAAAAATCCTGAACGTTCTGTCAGGACTTAAAAAATTTGCAATCAGATCGAGTCAGTACCTATCAAAGCGTACCTTCCTATATACAAAACGGCTAAAGCTGGTAAAAAATGGGTAAGTAACGGAAAATATTGGTTTGGATTTGGAATTGGAGTAGATACTAAACTTTTCGGGTTTTAATTTCAGAATCCGAAACCATCAAAAAATAGTTTAATAACAGCAGCGACATAATTTTTGATGGTCTTTATTATCTTATGACACTTAATAGTATTATAAATTTAAAAAATCTTATTTTCGTCAATACAATTTTCCTCAACTATCATTTATGTTTTAGCCCCACATTTTAACATCATGAGAGGTTTTTAAAACATTTTTCACATAGAAAGTAGTACATCAATCTTTTATAATCTTATCAGTCTAGAAATGAGTCCTAGATCAGATGTGGATACAGAAAGTTTTACCCCTGACGGATACTCTAAGGTGATTTGGGTTTGTACTTCTTCAGATCTTGGCAGAGATTTCTCAGGTATTTCTTCGTTTCGCATGAATTCTTTACGTTTAACGTCAAGTTCACTGTTTTGGCCCGCGTAAACACCCTGTGTACTCCTTTCTAAATATTCTCTTGACAACATCGGGATATTTTGTTGTTCTCCCCTGCTAATACCATGATGGTTTATTCTTCGGGAATCAATGCCAACTGAAACAGGGATATCCGTTAGTTTATCGCAGAAAACCACATCCTTTGTAGATGGCTTTTCGTTGATAAAAATCTGCGATAAAAGTGGATTCGCTTTAGCAATGGTCTGCACCTTAGTGATCTCCCGTTTCTTTTTTTCTTCGAAAAGGTATTTTGAATACTGTCGGGGTTGAAAATTAATTAACCAGGCGAGCAATTCAAAATTTTTTTCACTTGTTTTAATATCTCTTTTTAGAAAATTGTAGAGTGCCTTAAACTTATCCGGATCGCACCTCCTTATAGCCGATTCATGAAGTTCGACATTAAATGGGCGCCCAAGGAATGAGGTAAGAACACGAAGATCTGATTTATTACATCCTTCGTTAAACAGCATCAAACATTCATTTCTAAGGCGCGCCACTGTCGGATAGGTTAAATTTAGTGAAAGCCTTCCTGCATCCCGCTCGGTCTTGTAAAATCTGCGTACTTCAGCTCTGTACTGATCTATCATCATCATGTTGTAAATAATAAGCGTTAAATAAATTTTTTAAACCTAATTTACAAGATCTTATTTGTATTTATCTGAGAACGATAAAAAATGATACAATAACTAATCACTATTTCAGATAGAGTCACAAGACTAGGAATTGATACAGTTTTGATGCTTTTCTATTGCACTAAAAAATGTAAATCCGTGATTTTTAATCCTATTCTCTTTTCATCCCATTCCAATAGCATAGAAACCGTTTTTTAGGTTTTAAGCTCATCGAGTACATCAAAGCAATAGCTAGGAGGGGCAGTTCTGAAGGAATCAAACTAAATTTGGTTATATAGTTGCTGACCTTTAAAAGGGAAATTTATTTACGCCTGCAGTGGCACTACAACAATTACAAGCTTCGATTAAAAACTGCACTAATTTCATCTTAACGCTTTCAAAAAAAATATCAAAAATTACGGGAAACCATACGTAATTATAAAATTAAGTTTTGATCTTCGGGTTATATGAAAAAGGAAATCAATATCACACTAACAGAACGTAAGGCCAGGACATTACTTGACTGCCTGCACACAATTATGCATCAATTAGATGATCTTTACGAAAAGAACAAAGTACCCAGCACGAAACAATCTGCTGATGTTATTGAAGAAATCTACGAAGACATTAGAGAAAAACTGTATCCTTTATAACAGAGCTAAACCAATAACACTACACATTAAGAAACACCTTAAACATCTGTTTGTCAGACCCTTGCTAAACTCCTTCATAGTGAACGAAAGCATAAAATGGTAACTAAAAGTCTTGCTGCTTTGCAATTCTGGCCAAAGTATACTGCATACATTGTAAAAATATAGTATTAGACATTGCTACTCCGGGAGCCTTTTTACTTTTCAGTGCCAAATTGTTTTAAATTGTTAATGATTTGATTAACAAGACTTATACTGCAAGTAGAAAATGATAGAAAAGATGGCTCATCTTAAGCAGGCTAAATCACAAAAAATCCTGAACGTTCCTATCAGGACTTAAAAAATCTGCAATCAGATCGAGTCAATACCTATCAAAAGTACACCTCGTATAAAAAACGGTAACCAGTAATGTTTACAGACTTTTAATTTTCGCAATGTTTTGATTATATTGCATTTATGAATAATCAACGACCCACATCCGAAGATTGGGAAACATATAAAAAGGTAAGGGTTTATTTAAACAGAAAAGAAGACCGAGATAATGATGCCCCTATTAGTCTCCTGCCACGAACATGGTGGCTTATAGCAATAATTGTAGCTATCATTGCATTCCTGTCTTACTATGGCTTAACGACATTGCTTTTTGGGCAAGATTTTTGGGTAAACTCAATAACTGGCAATATCAATTGATTCCCATTAAAGATCTTGCCTAGAAACAGGGGCATAAAAGACTAGTCCGCCAACATGAATAAAAATGTTTATGGTTTCTAATTCATTGATATATATATACAAGCCAGAACAAAACCAGTATGCTCCAACATTATTCCGAAAGGTATTCTCTTCTAATTTTTTGTTAATAATCCGTAAATTTAGATCACTAAATTTACGTCCAAATCAAGTTATACATATATAAATGTGTCATTATTTATCCTTGATCATTGTCATGACTGGTATCCACATCCGATACGTCTTTTAGCCTATTTTTAATGAAATCTGAAGGTCTTATACCGTTAATCTGTATAAACAGATTCGAGAAATTAGTCCTAGAAGCTATACCGCATTCATCAGCAAGTGTTTCAATCTTATAAGATAAAAATATCCTGTCGTTGTAGAGCCTGTCAGTAATATATGCAATACGCAACTGCTGTAAGTAATCTGTAAACTTTAAACCTCTATACTCGTTGATCACTCTTGATAAGTACGTGGAATTGGTATCAAACTTCGCCGCCAGTTTATTGATATTCAACGCTTTTTCTGTAAACCCCCTATTTTTTTCGAAATCAGCCAACTTAAACAAAATATCTTCAATTACTTTAATTTCAATATCCAGTTTACTCGAATCTTTTAATTTAATGGGTTCTGCTTCAGGTGAGGAATCTTTTTTTGCCAATAATCTTTGCTCTAGTAGCTCATACTTTTCTTTAATATCCTGCTCTTTACGATATCTCCAAATCGCTTCAGTAATGGCCACAAATGCAAGTAAAATACTCATAATTGTGATGGTACTTCCCCATTTGGCATCTTTTTCTAGCTGTTTTTTTTCATTGGCTAACGACCTGGTATCATACCCCTTATGCATCTTAGAGGAGAGATAGGGATAATCCTGGGCAATAATTTCATTCGCCTTTAACAATTGCGTGCTATAGTAAAGCTCTTTTTGTGTATTTTTATGTTGTTTATACTCATTGATCAATAGTTCGTAACTGCTTCTCAGTTCTGGTAGAGTAAAGTTATGTTTTTGAAAAACGGAATCTACTTTTTGAAGGTACCGAATAGCCTCACTATTGTCTCCGATACCCAAATAAGATTTACCAATATAAGAATAGCAAACCGTCGCCCAGGCAAAATCATTAACTGCTGATATAGCGACTATGGCATGTCTTAAGGTATTTATCGAACTCCGGTAATCCTTGTTCCGGAATTCACTTATGCCCTTTTCTTTTAAAAAATAACTGTTTTCCTGCTTAAAGTCTGAAACATCTGTTAAGGAAAGGCCAAGCGTAATCAATGAATCAGCTGTCGCATAATTTCCCAGGTTTCGGTAACATACAATCATTTGATGCAAACTATTATAGTAGCCACGCTTATACCCATAAATTAAATTAGGATGTACTTTTTTAAGGGATTCCGCTTCAAAAAAACGCTTTGTGCCTTTTAATAATACCAAAGCCTCATCGTAATAACCTACATAATTCTTTACCACAGCAATCAGGTAAGCTAATCTATTTTTATGATATACATCACCGGTTTTATCACAATAATTGTAAGCAATCAGATATTCATCCAAAGCCGGTTTAAACTTTTTAAAATTAAAGTAATAAACAATGCCTTTTTGTACATATGCTCTACTCAATATGCTATCGTTACGCGTAAACTTTGCAGCCCAAATAGCGCTATCTGCATACTTTAGTTTTTGATGAGCATTGGGTGAGTATTGTATCCCATCCAAATAGCCCTCCACCATTTTCCAATATTTTTTTTCATGTTTTGCCTTGCTTACAAACCGGTTAATTAAGGGTAAGGCTGTGGAATCATTATCTACTTTATTTTCGTAGTTAACTTTGATCTTATAGTAATCGCTAATTGTCTCTTTCTGCGAAAAAAGAAATTGGTACAAACAAATTAATATTGCAGTGATGTACTTGATGGCCAATATTTTAGGTAGGTTAATAATTGTCCTAACCCTAAATTTAAGAAAAATCACAGAATAATTGGCTAAGAAACCTATAAATAGTGCCAGCCCTCATAAAACACATAAACAACTGATTTTCATAAACATAAAGACGTGCTAATTTAAAAATTAGCACGTACTTTTTGGGTAATAGGCACAGACACAGGTTTTTCGCAAGCAAAAACCGTCCTAACTTCGGTTCAAGAATTCTAAAATAAACCGGCCGGGATAACACTTAAATCAACTACCCATGAAAGAAGTTATCTCAACAATTATAATAGTAACACTAATGGTTTCTGCCAGCTCTTGCAGGCAAAACGACGACGAACCGCTGTCAGCGGAAAATGTAAAAAGTTTGAAAGCAGTAGAGTTTAAAGAACAAATGCTCAGTAGAACGGACAGTATTCCCTCTGTTGCCAACTTAGGAGTATCCAATGTTAAACCAAAAGACCCACCTCCCAAGGACGGTGGCCAGTGGAAACCTACCCGGTAAATCAACTTACTTGCTTAATCACTACTAAAACGACCAACCATGCGAAACAAAAGGATATTCAGCGAAATAACAGTACTCTTGTTAGTAGTATTATTCCTGTACACAGGCTTAAGTAAATTTATCGATTTTAAAGGTTTTACTTACGATCTGAATAACCAGCCTTTTCCCAACAGTTTTACACCATTTTTAAAATGGGCAATTCCTTTAAGCGAAATTGCAATTGTTGGAACATTATTATACAACAAAACAAGATTAATCGGGCTTTATGCTTCGCTGGTATTAATGAGTATGTTTACCATTTACACAGCTTTGGTACTACTACATGTATTTAAATATGTGCCCTGCAGTTGCGGTGGTGTGATCAAACATCTTACCTGGCCACAGCATCTTACATTTAATCTATTCTTTGTAATCGTCACCTTTATAGCGATTAAACAACAGCCCAGGGAAAAACTTAAGATAAACTACAATACACAATAACCATGAAAAGTTTCTGGCCAGAAACAACCAGGGGACGCCGAAAACCTTAAAGAGTAGGCAAACTAATACCAAAATTTTATTATCATGAAAAATTTTAAATTATTACTAGCAGGAGCGATTATGATCGCTGTAGGAAGTGCTTTTACAGCAGCACCAAAGGAAAGTAAATTCGCTGGAGAATATGTAAAAATCAATGGTGTATATCAACTGAAAGGAGATGGTGAATGTCATTCAGATCTTGAGGGTACTTGTGATTACACCATCATTGATCCTAATGGATCTTTGACAGACGACAACAATTTTACACGAAATAACCCAGGTCAGTGGGTTCAATAATAAAAGGGGCATTTGCCCCTTTTATTACATATCAACAGCCTTTTGTAAAATATCAAATAGCTCTTTTTCTTTCGTTATGTCATAAGGTTTTGGTGGATTTGAACTAATAATCTGACCCTTTTTATCTATTAATATAAGTGTTGGATAGGCACTAATTTTATAATGTTCAATGATCGGTGCCCTATCTCCTAATCCATTTGTGTAAAGATCAATGCTGCCTTTGTGGCTATACAGTTGCTTTTTAATTCCTGCTTTCCAATTGTCAAAATTCTTGTCAATGCTTACACTCACAAAAACAATATTTTTATTGCTTTTAAAGTGATTATATATATTTAGCATTTTTTCGTTTAAACCTCGGCATCCAGTACATCCAGTAAAGTAGAAATCTAACAATACAACTTTTCCCAAGAAGTCTTTCTGGTTGATAATATTCCCTGTAGAATCTGTTAATTCAAATTGAAATGATTGCTTACCTACCGTTACCGCATTGTCAAGATTGGCCAAAATAGATTTACAATAGCTTGTTTTGACACTTTTTACAGCATCTTGGATATATTTTGCATTATTACTACTGTTTGAGAAAGACCATAGTAGAAAGCTGGTCAAAAGTCTGTCTTTTAGCTCTCCATTGTATCTATCGTTTATATAGTTAAAACCATTTTCCCCTAATAAATCTCTATTTGTAGTCAATTGAACAACGAATTGCTGATAACCGCCAGATAGTAACAATATTTTGTTGGGAAAAACAGAAAAGTCAATCTTACTTCTGTTGTAATAGACTGCTTTAAATTCCTGAAATTCATGCGACGATTTATCTCCGTTCAGCTTGGAAAGTTTACTATAGTAAAATGCGAATACACGATGATTCTCTGTTTCAAGATCTCCAAAAATATTACACTTAATAAGCTCAATTATATCGTTCGAAAGTTCGTTTTTGTATTTTTCTAATATTGTGGTTATAATTTTCTTACATGAAGTTAATCGTTGATTAGAGGATAATAGTTGGGTTTTAAAATATGATAGATTTTGGAGGGGTCTTTTTACCTTCTCACTACTGTACAAAGTGTTGAGTGAATCAGCACGTTTGGTTTCCCAGACTTTAATCGCATCTTGGACATTCAACACACAATTGAGTTTTGCGCTACCTCTTCCGCTAAATTCAATTTTTCCATCTTTCAGTAGATTTATTTTAATATAATCATCGGGTTGGATTAAACATTGATATAACAAAAAATCTTGTCTACCCATCTTTCTATTCAACACAGTAAAGTACGCAACAGGTTCATTATTTCTGAAATCCACTTGGTAAATACCCGTCGAAACAACTTTCGCATCAATTTTTATAATGCCTCCGACGGAGGACCAGAAATTGTCTCTATAAATCACAGATATACTGTCCAAAGAAGTTGCATTACTGCTTTCTATTTCGATGATTGCTTTTTTTGGTTCGTTCTCTTGGAATGAATACACTCTTTTGCAACTCGAAACTATAAAGAATATTATAATTAGATGTCTCATGTCTATCTTGGATTTTGAGGTACGGAGTTCTGTATTAATTCTATTGGTGGGATTGGGAGCACATATTTTTTATCATTCGGTAGTAAAGAATAGGTCTGCCCGGCAATCGTTCTGAATAAAGTTTTTGCAAAACGAGGATCTTGGTTTAAACGCCGTAAATCTTCCCATCTACAATTACCCGTAAAGGGTAATTCTTTACGCCTTTCGTTTAAAACAAAAGTTAAAGCTTCTTCCTCATTATTTGCAGTTTGATTGACGTAAGTGTTATTACCTAAAATGTCTCTCTTCCATCTCGTCTTAAGTAGCTCGTTTAAATAATTCATTCCAAGACTAACTTCGTCAGTTCTCACTGCAGATTCAGCCAATATTAGATATGTCTCATTTAATCCCAGACCGCAAAAAATCGATAAATTCCCGGTGTAACGACCTCTGAATCCAAGTGTTCCGTCTGTATTATTTCTAAAGAAAATCACCTTTCTTAGATCATTTTCTGAATATAAATTATATAATTCTTTTGAAACCAGCATTTCTGACACGCCTGTAAAAGTATACCCCACTGAGCGATTAAAAAATACTACCTCCCGGTTATCAGCTTGATAGTTGGGGAAAGGATATGTTTGGGCTACATTAAGCGTATTAAAATCAATTAATGTCTTTTTCAAGTTTATGACTAAAGCTGAGTAGTATTTCGCTTTATTATAATCACCGATATTCAAATAGACTTTTGCCAACATCATCTGAACAGCAACAACACTAGGTCTAGTCTTATAGATTGATGTTGCAGGTAATAAGGATTCTGCCTCTATTAAATCTGACAAAATTTGGTCATAAGTCTGTTGAACTGTGGAACGATTAATTACAACATTTACATCCGAGGTTAACCTAAGCAAAATTCCTAAATCAGTAGTTGCTGTAGTCTTATTATAAGGTTTGGAAAAAATCTGAGCAATATGATAAAATGCTATAGCCCTATAAAATAGCGCTGATCCTTTGATATTATTATAGTCAGTGCGATTTTGATCATTAACTGCTATTTTGCTTATACCATCAAGTACAATGTTGGAATATTCAACAACTTTATAAACAAATGTCCACTCACTTGCCACCGTAGCGTTTTCAAATATATCAGAGGCCCATTTATAAGCATTTCTTTCTGCTACACCGCCACCTGTAGTTGCTAAAATATCATTGACATACATATTATCACTTCCAACAATTCCTAAGGAAGAATAATTGGTATTCATTACGTCAGTATTATCCAGGACCGCCTGATAGTCTTGCAATGTCGCTGGTACGATATCGGCTTTATTTGATTTTACATCTAGCCATTCATTCTGTTTTTTACAAGAGGAAAAGGCTAAGATCAGTATGAGGTATAAAATATTTTTTTTCATGATTTTACCTATTTAAAAGTTGCTCTAATACCAAATGCATAAGTTGTTGGGTTAGGAAAAACATTGTAATTGCCGCTCCTGTAATCGCTAATATCAGGATCAATTCCATATTTATTTGCCCGCCACAAAATGCCTATGTTATTGATATAGCTGTAAATTTGAAATGATGAAAATGGAAGCTTTTTTAACATATTTTGATTGAAATCGTAGCTCAACCCAACATCCTGTAGCCTCAGATGATCCCCTTTTGCAACCAGTACTTCTGAGTTTTGATAAAAGGAATTTCTGTTTGCGTTCACAGCAAATACCATAGATGGTACAGTAGTACTATTTTCATCACCTGCTTTTTGCCAACGCAAGGCGTAATCGCTATTTACGTTAATAGGTTGGATTAACTCAGTATAGTTTAGACTAATAGATTTTTTACGGATGTAGTAATTATATTTATAGGTAATGTTTGCCGAGAGCGAGAAACCTCTGTAAGAAAACGTATTTCTTAATGAGCCAAAATGTGTTGGCCGTGATGATCCATGATAGATAATATCATCAGGATTATTATTCGTGATAATTGCAGTATAATTTTTTGACACAGCCCCATTCAAATACCCCATAGGATCGCCATTGGCAGGATCTAACCCGGCAGATTTATAGCTGTAAACCCCAAAAATACTGTTACCCTCCTTAATATAAAGCCCCTGACTTCCAGGGTCTGTAATGTTATTCGAATTACTTGTTAGGTAGGCGGTAGTGTACTTTGTATCGTAGGATATTACTTTGTCCTTATTATAGCTAAAAAGAAAATTGCTGTACCATTTAAAATCGCCATTTAAGTTTGTGCTGTTCAAAATAAGGTCAACACCTTTGGTGTTTACACTGGCTGCATTTCCTTTAAACGAGGTAAAACCTGTAGATGGGGCTAGTAATGCATCTTCAATTAGGTCGGTCCCAAGTTTGTCATATACCTCTAATGTACCGTTTACTCGATTTTTCTTAGTCGCAAAGTCGATTCCTAAATTTTTATTTCTGATTTTTTCCCACCTCAACTCCGGGTTTGGGGCACTCGTTATGGTTGCTGTTTGGGCACCTGTTAAAGAGCTTGTACTGTAAGTTGCTGTTAAATATGATGAAGCATTATAAACATTTCCATTATAACCGTAAGTCGCCCTAATTTTTAGGTAGGGAATTAATGGAAAATTATAAAAAGACTCTTTGCTTATTTCATAACCTAACCCAGCAGACCATAATGGTGTTATTTTGTCATTGGTATTGGCTCCAAAAATATTTGCTCCATCTTTCCTGCCACTTAGCGTAGCTATGTACTTACCTGCATAAGTATATGAGGTATTAGCGAAATATGAGATAAAGCGGTTCACTGTACCCGTTACTGTACCATCGGGAGCAGGAATACTTCGCGATCCTATGCCGGCTGGGTTTAAAGTGTAAAACGTAGTGTAGTTTAAGTTGGTAACAGCAGTACCAAATTCATCATTGTAGCCATAAGAAAGGCGATTGTAAGCGGTTGTATTAATATCCCTGAGTTCAGAACCTACAAGAGCTGAAATATTATGGGTATTGTTAAAGCTCTGATAATAATTTAATTGTGCTCTGAAATTTTCAGCTTCTAGCTTTCTATCGGTTGTACTTAATATTCCACCTTTAGGTATTGGATAAGTAAATACTCCTGTATTTGTATTGCGTTGCGAGTAAATATTAATCGTATTCCGAACATTATAACTATCAACACTTTGCAAATAATGCGAATTACCATTTTCGTTCTGATATTGATACTGTACCTCAGCATTTAAAAAAGGTAAAAATTGGTACTTTACTGATGTTCTTAATAACAGATTGTTGGTTTTAGCTATGTTATCAAATAAATCTCTTTCCTGTACTGGTCGAAGTTTCCAGTCCATAAATCCCAAAGATTGTGCACTTTCTAAATAAGCATTATTAAATCCATTGGGTACCGCCAAAGCATTACCATTATCATCAGCTAGTTTTATATAAGGATATAGCGCATTGTAGGTGTAAGGAGCACTTTGATTACTCTTATTGTAGATAACAGCAGCACTTATTTCAAGGTTTTTTAATGGTTTGTAAGTATTGGAACTGTTGATGGTAAACTTTTCAAAGC
The DNA here is from genome assembly GCA_017745075.1 of Sphingobacteriaceae bacterium. Taxonomy (GTDB): domain Bacteria; phylum Bacteroidota; class Bacteroidia; order Sphingobacteriales; family Sphingobacteriaceae; genus Pedobacter. The sequence goes on from JAGIAD010000029.1 coordinate 570,615, forward strand.
CAGCTCCAATATTGTTATACCTGTTTTTATCGTAACCTAAAGAGAGCAGGTGTGTACTTTTCGCAGATCCGCCTCGTAAACCTAAGCTGTATTGCTGGCTTAATGTTTTTTGATAGAGATTTTTTGCGGCCTCATCTCTAACGTCATTACCTCTTAAAGCATCAATTTGTTGATTTGCCTCTGCTGTATTTTTTGCGAGCAGCGCGACAACCGGCGATATTACAGGATAAGTGGTTGTGTTGGCCAGATCAGCATTGTAATAGTTTTGGCTGTACAGGTAACGTTCAATATCTATATAATCTGAGGAACTGATAAAATTCCTTGAATATTTTAGGTTGGGGTTATCTCCGAATGTGATGTTGGTATTAAAGTCAATCTTCAGATTTTCGTTTAACTTTCCTTTCTTGGTTGTAATTACAATTACACCGTTGCCAGATCTTGCCCCCCAGATAGAAGCCGCGGCAGCATCTTTTAAAATTGTGATGCTTTCGATATCGTTAGGATTAATGTTGTTGATATCTCCTTCGTACGGAAAATTATCTAGCACAACTAAGGGATCAGCACTTACTTTACTATCAATGGTTACACGCCCCCTAATACTGATCCCCAATTTTTCATTCGTTGGCGCTATCCCCACAGGGCCAGCAACTTTATTAAAAATCAACCCACTTGTTATTCCGTCTAATCGGTCTAATATATTACTGCCTACCCTCCTATTGAGCAATGTATTATCAATTTGCACAAAAGAACCAGTTGCACGTTCTTTTGGTATGGTTTGGTATCCTGTAGATACAATCGCAACATCGCCAAGATCAGCACTTGCCATTGCTAATTTTACAACGACACTATTACTTGCCTTTACTTCTTGTCCCTGAAAACCCACGTACGATACTACAAGAATCTCGTTAAGTTCAACATTAAATAAAGTAAACTGGCCGTCTTTATTGGTGGTGGTAGAATTATTTCTATCTTTTACTTTAACTGTTGCCCCTACCAATGGTTGGCCATGTTCATCAATAACTATACCTGTAACGGTTTGCTTGCTTTGTTTTTCGTTATTGGTCTGGATAATAACTGGCTTTTCGGTTATTACAATAGTTTGCTCTACAAGCTCATACCTGTACGGAAGATCTGCAAAAATTTTATCCAATGCCTGTTTGATCGGTAGATTCTTAATAATCACCGTAACAGGAGTATTTTTATCACTTGTTTTGCCTTTATACCAGAAGCGAAAGCCCGTTTGCTTTTCGATCTGCTTAAATACCAGGTTTATGGGAGCCGCCTTGGCCTGTAAAGTTACATTTTGTGCCTTCACCTTTGATACCGTTACTAACAAGGATGTCATAAGCAATATGAATATACTTAAATGTAACCGCATGCTGACTGGTTTAAAAGATATAGACACTTTGGCCATTTTGAAAAGAGGCCGGAAAACTGTTGTACACGCCCGTTCAGTATAGTACCAGTTTGCTAAAAAAGTCATATGTTTGTTTTGGTTTTGCTGCAAAGGCTATCCCATTCTGAGAGCGTGTAAGATACCTTGCAGCTAGTTGATAATTGGTTCGCGCTGATTGTTTACAAAACCCACTTGAACCGGAGCATCCTCGAACGATGGCTCCGGTTTCTTTATGGTGGGCTTCATTAACTAATCCTAAAAATTGAAAAAACTCTATCTCATAGGCACTTGCTGTTTAAATTGATTATTACCGGACATTTATTTTTTTCCTACTGGACGATTAAGCTGGTGATGTTATTTTCCCTAACTAATTTGAAATGAACGTTACTCAGTTCTAGAATATGAAGTACTGTAGATAGATTTGTTGATCGTTTGATACTTCCATTGAAAACTTCTTTAGTAGGTGTTCCCTCATATTTTATTTCCACATTATACCAGCGGCTAACCTGTCTTAGCACTTCCTGTATAGTTGCATCTTTAAAATATATTTCTCCTTCCTTCCATGCTAGTACGGTTTCCAGATCGGCCTGCCGAACCCTGATTGCACCATTTGCGTTTAAAGACTGCTGCCCAGGCACTAAGATTTCGCTTTTACCTGTTTTTGTTCCTCTTAATGCTGATACTTTTACAGAACCCTCGGCAAGCGTTGTAGCCGTTAGCCCTTCATCTGCGTAGCTATTGATGTTAAAATGAGTGCCCAACACTTCTACTTCCTGAGTTGGGGTTTTAACAATAAACGGGTGAGCTTTATCTTTTGCCACTTCAAAATAAGCTTCCCCTTCCAATAATGTTACCATACGCCTGCCTTGATCGTTGACATTTGCTGAAAACTGCAAAGTGGTAGCCGCATTAAGCCATACCCTGCTACCATCAGAAAGAACGATCTGATAAGTTTCCCCTTTTACAGTTGATAGCGTATTTATAATAGATTTACCCGTTGGATATAATGGAGATATCTTATAAATCAGTTCGCCATTTTTAGTTTTTAATACACTGATACCTGCCTCGGTAATGATATTTTCAGCAGAGGCATCATCAAGCGTTATTTTTTTACCGTTATTAAGCGTAAGTGTTGCAGAACGGTGGCCTGGGGCAACATCCGTAATAAATTCTTCTTTTGTATTTTGCTTATTTTCATGTAAAACAAAATACAAACCTCCGAGCAATATCACTGCAAATATTGCAGCTGCCGAAATTAAAGGTTTAAGTTTTTTGATGATCGGCCTCGGTCTTGTCTGTGCGAAGATTTTATTTTCGAGGCGGTATGCGATTTCTTCAACCTTCCTCGAATCTGATTCCGTAACTTCATCTTTTTCCATTTCTTCTGCTATCAGGGTAGTAAGGCTAATGCTGTCGTCCTCAACATTGAAGTAACTAAGCAGTTCATCCAGTTCTACCTTGGTATACTGTCCTGAAAGGTATTTATCAAAAAGGTGCCGGATATGATCTTTTCTTTCCAAAGCTTGTGTTTAGTCGTAATACGCTTGGCAAGGAAAAAGTACACAGCGAGAAATTAAATAAAATTAAAATAAATTATAAACAACTGTAAATAAGCTAATTAATTTTCACAAAGCTGGTTGTATCTCATAAAATTTTGTTAAATTGGCATAAACTTCTAGCCACGCTCTTATGAAAACTTCTCTTAAAAATTTCTGCTCTTTGGTAGCAGGAATAATCTTTTTTACGAGCTGTAATAATACAGTTCCCTCATCAGATAGTGAACTGACCCGCCCCAGTGAGAGCCGGGAAGAAATAGGCTTCTCTAAAGCTGATACGGTAAATAATTTTAAAGTGACACCTTCATATCCGCATGTTAAGGTAGTGATTCACCAAATGGCAGGTTATGGACAAGACTCTGTTTTTGCTCAACAATCAGCAGTCCTTTTAGAACAAATTGTGAATTCTCCTCAATTTTGGGATGCTGTAATTAATAATAACTATGCTCATGATCAAAACCTAAGCTCCCAGCAGATTTTGGATAAGATAATGCTGGCACACGAAGTCGATGGCCCCGGCGGAAGTGATCACGTGATTGATTTAAGGTTAAGGACAATAAACAATCAGGATGATGACCCGATATGGATGCGACGCTGTGAGCCAGGTTCATCTACCGGAACAATCGGAATTGATGGCGGAGGGAGTGGTATTGCCGCTGTATGCCCTCAATGGCTCAGATCAACCGCTCAAAGCAACCAACCGGCGTGGCTGGCCGCTCATTTTATGCATGAGTATATGCATATTCTTGGCTTCAGGCACCCAAATAAAAAACCAAAATCTGTACCCTATAAAATCCATGCAATTATTGAAATGCTTGGAGAAAACTAAACATAACAAAACTAAAAACCGCTCTTATGGAAAAGATTTTTATGACTTCGGTGTTGAACGGTAATAAGGTCTATCATGATGCTGTGAACATTCTGGAAGATGCTGCTGTCAGCCAAAATTGGAAACCAACTTTTGTAAATTTTCCAACTCCCACTGCACCACAGTTCTTCTTAGGAGAGCATATATACGCCATCAGATCTTCAAAGGTTATTTTTTTTCACACTGGCAAATGTTCCGTTGTGCCCAATCAGCTGAGAAATCGACCAGATTACATAAGAGAACCTATCGGTTTGTATCTGGAGGGAATGGATATTTTGCTCGATAGCCTTGTCAAGCAACTGGAAGCTTCTTATGCATCTGGTTTGTCACAAGAGCTTCGCAACGTTCATCCTGAGTTGACCCCATATGTAATCATCTTTCTCATTATTGATAAAGACTCGTACGAAATTGACGAGGCTATAAAAAATGCCCTTGGAATCGACCTATTTGGTGAAAGCAGACGACTCTTTTATATTGTAACATTAGAAGCAAATGAAATAAACATTACAGGTGAGGAATATTCAAACGCAATTCCATTAATCATCCGCGACTTTGCTGAAGCTTTCTCTTCTTCGAATAGTATTTTGGAACAAGGTTCAACAAGACTAGACGATTTGATGCAGCTATTTCCTGGTTCAAAAATACATACAACGAAAATTCAATTGGAAAGTGATCATGAATATGAAAATTTACTTATTAATAATAGGAAAACCTTAGGAGGTGAAATTAAACTGACTACCCCACAAAATGATTATAGCAAACCCGGAGATGTATATGATATTTGGTTTGGTACCAACAGAGTGCCTATTGATAAAAACAATTATGAAAAAGGATTTGGCAATAACCGTGATACGAGAATTAATTATGGTATTTGTTCTGTAAGAATTCCAAAATCACATAAAATAGGTGATGGTCAGCCGTCTTTTTGGCGACGTCTTTTTGGCGCCGAAATGATGAGTGTAAAAAAAATAAAAGGTATTCCGGCTACCGACTTTTGGAATTCTGTTAGATCTGCATTACGATCTCTTCCGCAAAACGATAAAAGTGCTACTATTTTTGTACATGGTTACAATGTAGATTTTGAAGAGGCTGCAATACAAACGGCACAAATGCTTTCGGACATAAATTTACCCGGAATTTTTGCCTTTTACAGCTGGCCATCGTTAGGAACATTAGTAGGTTATCCCGCTGATGAATCAACAATTATGGCAAGTGTAAAGTTTATTTCTGAATTTATAGGAAACTTTGCAACCATGGCAGATGCTAAAAGAATTAACATCATTGCTCACAGTATGGGCAATCGTGGAGTTCTTGATGCTTTTGAAAGAGTATTAAAAAAAACATTTACTGATACCGGCATAAAAATAAATCAGATTATCTTAGCTGCTCCTGACGTGGACGCTGATGTTTTCAATGACCTGTATGAGGTTTATACCATAACATCAAAACGTACAACAATATATGTTTCCAATAGGGACAAAGCACTGCAAGCTTCCGGATTTCTACATCATTATGCCCGTACTGGTCTTACACCCCCTGTTGCTATTTACAAAGGCCTGGATACTGTGTTTGTTGGTGATATAGATCTTTCTTTACTTGGCCACGGTTACGTCGCCAATAGCAGAATAGTGCTTACTGATATGCATCAACTATTGCTTAATAACACGGAGCCATCTAAGAGAATGGGATTAAAAAAGGAAATTACGCCTCAAGGGAACTATTATAAAATCATTAAGTGATGGTTAAAGCCTATCTATTAAGGAAGAAGTATTACGTTTAGCAGAAATACCGCAATAATTTCCCGACCAAATGTACCTGAGAAATATTCTTTAAGAAATTGATTGGCCCTATAAATATGATTATTGATCGTTCCGTGCGAAATGTTTAGCATCTCGCTTACCTCTGCATAACTTTTCTCTTCGAATTTGCATAGGACAAACACTTTCTGTTGTTGCGCAGGTAATAAATTTATTGCATTTTTTAATGCTATGCGATTTTCCTTGTCGAAAATAAACTTTTCGATGTGGTTATATTCTTCTGAACTATTTAAGATGAGATGAGCCTGCAGGCGCTTATCTCTACTGATCTTTCGAAAAGTATCGTAGATCATATTATTAGCTACCTTGAATAAATATGCATTTAGCGGTTGATTGACGTCAATCTTTGCTCTCTGCTCCCAAATCTTGATAAAAAGATCCTGTATAAGTTCCTCAACCAGGTCGGCTGATTTTAGTAACCGCAATGAATTACGGATGAGTTTTGCTTTGTATAGATGATAGATTGCTTCAAATGCATGGTGATCCCCTTTCTGTAGCCTAAACAACAGATCCTTTTCGTCAGATAAGGCGGAAGATTTCATAGTTTCGTAATGATATTAAGATAAAGTTAAAAAATTGTTGTTGCATTTTAAACTATCAAAACAATCTTTTACATATTAGTAGGTATTTCAAATAGTTAACATCATTTTAAACGTACAAAGGTTTTATTTTCTTAAATTAGATGATATTAAATTATCGTTACTTAAAACTAAACAATCATGAAGCTCTCTACTTTAACCATAGTGGTAACTTTCATTTTGCCATTATCTGCAAATGCTCAAAGAGTTCTAGATAGAACTGAAATCGATTCCTGGCCAAAGGATAACAAAACAGTAAATTTGGATGATAGTTATGATAGAGCATCGTCCTACCTTTACGTATTAAATAAACAAAAATTTTTGGACCTCTTTAACGGAATCGAATATACTCGAGAAGAACAGAAAGCACTCGGAATCAAAAAAGATGACAAATCGAATTTTCTTTCATTAACATTAGATATCCAACATAAAAATATTGCAGCTGGTGAAAAAGTAATTATTCCATTGTTGATGTATGACTTCTCTGTGCCAGAAAAGACCACCGCTTCAAGTGGAAATAATGGAATGATCTTTAGTGATGTAAAGGTTTCTGAATTGAAGACTAACATCTTGGGCAAGGTTAACGTTAAAGCGATGATCCGAAATTCGTCTACAGCATTTTGGAAAGATATAGCATCAATTGCTGCTGACCTTGGAAAATCTGCGACCAGCATCTCTATGGGTGATCCCAAAGGAATTATGGATCTCACAGGTAAGTTAACTACCCATCTTAACACGGGATTCGAAGCGCTAAATAAATTAAGTAATGGAACTAGAGAAGAAAATCATAGTTTCTATATTGATTTAGTTGATCGCGGAGCTAGCTCTGACTTTGATGAAAAGGTAATAGCAGCCAGATTATATCAGGTACATTGGCTCAAAGATAAGAACGTTAAACTTCAGGACTTTTTCAAAAAAATTCCGTTAGATAATAAACTAACACCTAAAAAATTTCAGGAAGAGGTCTTCAATACCAATCTTCCGCTGGTTTTAGTAATTGAAACCCGATCAAAAACCAAGATCAATAAAGGAAATCCTGTTTTTACAGCAGACTATAAAAAAGAAATTGATGCTGAGTATAGTAATGCTGCTCAGGAATCATTTCAGCTGTTAAAAGAATATAATGAGAATTTCACTACCGCTTATAATGCCTCTCAAGCATTTGAAATCTATAATTCTTCTGCTACTTTGCAGACACCAAATTGGGCGGCCCTCATCAATGGAATCGACCTTGTTTATCAATTTCGAACTAGAGTAGCAGTTCTAAACTCAAAATACTCAGCAATTTCACTTAACCAAGATGTTAAGACACGGTATGCGGTTATAAAATCAAGGTATGAAACAATTGATAATTTAATGACTTCTACGCTTCAAAATCAGAAATCAAATTACCAGATGGAAACTGCAAACAATTCAATAACAACATTGCTAAATCCAATTTCACTAAATTCATCAATTGAAAACCTGTATGGTGAATTGGCTAAACTTGAGGCTTATGACGCAATTGTAAAAAATGTCTCGTCTGTAAATAAACCCACCAGCTTATCATATCAACAATACACCTTTCTTAAAGGGCAGTATGAATCAGCTTTATTGTCAAAACTTACACAAAACAGTCCTAGTAACTCCGCAGAAAAGGTTAGATATTATGAAGATATACTAAATAACTATACACTTTGCAAAGCCTGCTTGATTGATGCCACCACGAAACTACCATTTTATATTAAACAAACCCTTACTGAAGTTCGGGATAGCTACCAAGATTTAACAGTGAAAGAGTATCAGGATTTTAATGAATGTCGCAAAGCGATAGAAGCCGAACTCGTTTCAGCTAAAAAGAAATTGGAAAATTTAGACGATCTAGAAAAAACAATTGGAAATCGTAGTATAGCCGAGCTAGATAACAATCTTAGAATTTGGAAAGAGTATGTCGGTAAAGATTCAGCAACAATGACGAAAGAAGATATTGCCCGTTCAATAGCAATTTTAAAGGATGCCAGGAAGATAATTAACGAAAAACTTATCTCCCTTCGTACAGTAAGCTTAGTATCTAAAGATGTTTGCGTTAGCCCTAGCACAAAATGAAACCAATTAAAATGGATAAGATCGAACAGTTTGAAATGGTTTACCAATCTTACCTTGACCAAGAACAAGACATTAAAACCATAATATATTCTGAGGAATGGCAAGTATTTCTTTAGCCCCCCTGTTTAAGGAAACACAAAAGTGAAAGCTATATAGCAACCAATAGGCAGCAGTTGTTTCCAAGATTAATGATTGTTTAATATTTTGGTTATATTTCTGAAAAACCGTTGGAGCAGAGAACTCTCTTCAGTAATAATTTCTGCATCAGCTTGCATCCCGTTTTTCAGGACAATTTTACGATTAGGATCTTTATTCTCGAAATGTTCGAAACTTACTTTTGCAACAAATACACTGTCTTTATAGGCTACATCTGAAATATAAGTAAGCTTTCCTCTTATCATACCGTACTGTTCATAAGGGTAACTACGCAATTTAACCAATGCACTGGCTCCTTTCTTTATCTTACCCATGTTGTATTGAGGGATCTGCACCTCTCCGAAAAAATCGGTATTACCAGGATTGATGACAAAAACTTCCTGACCCGACTGTAGATTTTGATTTTCCTGGACGATGCCTGCAAAACTAACCTTACCAGCCACTGGGGCTACTAAAATATGCTGCATTATCCAGTTATCACTTTCCGTGGTACATTGGTTTAATGCCTGAACAAATTTTGCCTGCTCTTCTGATATGGTGCGGCGCAGGTCCAAAAGCTCTTTCTCTTTGGCGCTGTAAGCACTAGAGTTATTGAGAATTGCTGTTTCACTCTGCTGCAAGGGATATTTTGAGGCTAAATATTTATTTTCCTGCTGTGCAAACTCACTTCTTGATATCACCTTGTTTTTATACAGCTTCTGATAGGCTTTGTATTCCTCTTCCTGGTTCGCATATTCCAGTTGTTGTATCTTTTGCTGTTGTAATATCTGGTTATTCAATTTCTTGATATTGTTTAGGTCTTTTTCAAGAAAGGACATCCGATCAAGATAGTAGCCATTTTTGGTGGTCGCCTGATACTGGAGGTATTGTTGGTAAAAGCTTTGGTAACTACCCTGCATTTCACCAATATTTAGCCCTTCTGGCAGCGCAATTGTTTCAAATTGGTGCTTTGAAATCCGTAACTGCACTTTCTTCAACTCCCGATTCAGCCTCAACACATCATTGGCGTTCGCAGTACTTTCCATGTATGCTAAAGCCTGCCCGGATGTTACAGTTTGTCCTTCTGAAACAAGCAAATTGGTGAGCTTTCCCGTTTGTTTTGCAAGTACAGTTTTCGGGGCATTCAGGCTATTTACCTTCAGGTTGGTTTTAACTATATCCGGGTAGTTTAAAAATGAAGAAAGTAAAATAATACTCCCCAAAATCCCAAACACCAAAGTGATTCCCCACTTCAATATCCACGAGGGAACTGCCGTAATAATTTCGTGAATTTCGTCACTAACAACCTGCTGTCGCAATCTCGTCTCTGGCATAACAATAAAGATTAATTACCTAACTCTAATTGGTTCCTAACAAGTTGATAATACTCCCCCTTAGCTTTGGTCAGTTCAGCGTGGGTTCCCTGTTCTATAATGATACCCTTATCCAAGACAACTATATTGTCTGCGTTTTTAACTGTGCTTAAGCGGTGTGCGACAACCACTACCGTCCGTCCCCTGAAAAAATTTTCGAGATTTTTCATAATTACCTTTTCGTTATTGGAGTCCAGAGAGTTGGTAGCCTCATCAAAAAATATATATTCAGGATCTTTATACACTGCCCGAGCAATAAGTATCCTTTGCCGTTGTCCCTGACTGATACCATTTCCTTCAGGGCCGATCTTCGTATTCAAGCCAAGAGGTAAACTATCAATAAAATCAATAATATTTGCCATTTGGATGGCGTGTCTAAGTTTATGCATATCCGGATATTCATCTCCCACAGCAATATTTTTAGCGATAGTATCAGAAAAAATAAAGCCGTCCTGCATCACCACGCCACATAGGCCACGCCAATAACGAAAGCTTACTTGGTCAAGGTAACCGTTACCGACTTTAATATCACCTTTCTGCGGTTCGTAAAAACGCAGTAAGAGCTTTAGTATTGTTGTCTTACCACTTCCACTCATGCCGACTATCGCTGTGGTCTTACCTTGTGGTATATTTAGGTTAATTTTCGAAAGAACAGGTTCATTTCCCGCACCAGGATAAGTAAATGTAATATTCCGCAGAGACAAGCTCATGTCTGAGGGAAGTTCTTTTATAAAGCTCTTTTCAATTGGTTCTTCATCTGATAGTTCTCTCACTTCGTTCAAACGTTCCAGGGAAATCTTAGCATCCTGTAGCTGTTGTACAAAGCCAAGCATCTGCTCAATAGGACTGTTAAGCTGTGCTATAATATATTGTACTGCCATCATAGCCCCCAATGTTAATTGCCCGTCGATAACAGACTTGGCGACAAGAAACGTTATAAGGATATTTTTCCCTTCATTGATAAAAAAAGTTCCGGCCTGCTGGTATTGCCCGAGTTTAAGGCTGGAAATATTAAAACGGAAAAGACCAGCTTGCACACGTTCCCATTCCCACCGTTTTTGTTGCTCACAATTATTCAGCTTGATCTCTTGCATCCCATTGATAAGTTGAACAATCGAACTTTGATTTTTGGCAGAAAGCTCAAATCGCTTCAAGTCAAGCTTACGCCTCCTATTAAGAAAAACTATAACCCAGAAACTATATAAAATGGTACTTACCAAAAAAATAATAAAAATAGTAATGTTATAGTAAGCAAGTACGAAACTGAATATAACCAGGTTAAACAACGAGAATACGACACTTAATGTAGAACCAGTCAGGAACGTTTCTATCCGCTTCTGGTCGTTCATACGCTGCATGATATCTCCGGTCATTTTAGTATCAAAGAAGCTGATCGGCAGTTTCATCAACTTTATCAGAAAATCTGTCAGAATTGAAATATTCACACGCGTACTGATATGCAGCAGTATCCAGGACCTGATAAAATCAACGCTCAGCCTCCCTATAAAAAGCATTGTCTGAGCAATAAGAATGATGTAAATAAAATTCAGATTTCTTGTATTAATCCCAACATCTACAACAGATTGGGTAAGAAATGGCAGGATCAACTGCAAGATGCTCCCAACGCAAAGGCCAACCAAAATCTGAAGCACCAGGGTTCTATGAGGTTGTAAGTAGCCTAGTAGGTAGGATACATCTAATTGCGGACGACCATCGCCTGATTGTTCATAGAATTCGGGAGTAGGAGTTACAATGAGCGCAAACCCATCAAGATCATCTTCACCAGCTTTTCCAATCCAATAGTCAAACAATTCATCTTTGGTGTAGGTTATCAGACCGTTTGCCGGGTCTGCAATATAGTAACGGCCATTCTTTATCCTATAAAGCACTACGAAGTGGTTTTTATTCCAATGCAGTATCAATGGTAGCTCTACATCACTTAGAAGTTCGATATCAAGACGGGCCCCTGTGGCCCTAAAGCCAATCTTCTCTGCCGCTTCACTAATACCCAATAGTGAAACACCAGCGCGGTTGATACCTGATAGGTCTCTCAGCTTCTGAAGACTAAAATTTTTACCGTAATGTTTGGCTATCATGCGCAGGCATGTTGGGCCACAATCCATTTGATCAGGCTGCTTATAGTAGATGAAGGTCTTCAACTTTTTTGAGAAGGTTACAAATAAATAACGCGTAAATAAATTATTTTAAAGATTTAGAATCTATCATTTGGGAAAAAGCTCTTGAAGCTTCTTTTCCAGCAGGTCGCCCCGGAGATCCTGTGCAATGACCTTACCCGTAGGATCTACAAGAAAATTCGATGGTATTGCTGTAACACCGAAAAGAGATTTAGCCTTTTCATCGAAATCACTCACATTCGACCATAAATCCAGACCGTCTTTATGCATTGCAGCCATCCACTTATCCTTATCTCTTTCGTGATCAAGGGTCACGCTTAAAATATCAAAGCCCTTTGAGCTAAATTTATGAAAAGCTTTGATCAGAATGGGATTTTCGTCCCTGCAAGGACCACACCAACTTGCCCAGAAATCAAGCAATAGATACTTTCCTTTATAATCTGACAGCGCAATACCCATTTTACCCGTTGTGTCCCGTAATGTCAGATCGGGAATATATTCCTGTACTTTCACGATTGCTTTTGCTTCATTTATTTTAGCAGATAATAGTTTCGCAGATGGAAGACCTTTTATTGCTGTATCAAGCAATTGATAAAGTGAACGGATATAATCTGGCTTAGATTTGATTCTGGGAGAGGCTATCGGTGTCGTTGCATAATTCCAAAGGGCATACAATCCTACCGCAGATGATCTGTATTTTAGAGCATTTTTTTTATATACGTTTTCTTCTATGACAGTAGCAAGGGAATCTTTCAATCGGGATATTTCACCTTCAACCTGCTCAATTGACTTGTTTTCATAACTGACATTTTTGAGTAAGGAATCCTTTTTGAATTTGATGTTACGTTCCTGCCTATCCATTTCTAAAAAATCCTGGTTAATAGCTGTTTTGTTTCTAATTTCCGGTCGTAGTCCATCTTTAAAATAGAACTCCTGTCTGGAAGGTCCAGTCCAAAAACCGATCGAAGTTGACTTCGATTTTTTCCAATTAAAAATGAAGCTGAAAAATTTTGGTTCTTTCAGTGGCATGCTAAAAGAGAGCTTGTTATTTATAATCTTGCAGGTATCAAATGTACTTGCATCACCGCTGAGGCTATTGATTACAACCTTTACCTTTTGAACAGTATCGGTCAAACCTTTAAGGTCAGCAAAGATTGTAAACGTGTGCTCGTTATTGCTTTGGGCAAATAATACCGTTTGAAAGCATATCAGAAAACATACCATTAAAAATCGCATTAGCATTCAGTCTATTTTACAAAAAGTCGGTCCATTCTTTTCTTTAATTCAACACCCTGCCTGGTTGACCTTAGCCGCTCCGACAACAATTGATAATATGCCCTGGGATCTCTACCCATAGCCTCAAGCCTGGGACGCAAGGGTAGCTCGTACATCATCACAACAGCTTTTAATTGGAGCAGGCTCATTGGTGAATCTGGATATTTTTTGAAAAAACCAACTTCATTATCTTTATCCAGCATCTGGTAGTATTCTTCCATTTCTTTAGTCAGCTTCCCATCACTTGCAATATTTGCATAGCCCACGGAATCCTGGTTTTTTATATTGAGTGTAATGTCTTCCACAACGATATGTCTGGCTTTAATAGACCAAATTCGTTCCCTTATTTTTGAAATCGTTTCAGGCATGGTAATGTTCGATCTATCATCTACGAAAATATAAGCAGTCTTCAATATGTCATCCCCTAGCTGAACTGTACCTTTGAATTCTGCTCTGCTATCTTTAATAGGGACCATCGTGAACTTTCCTGTATCCTGGGTAGAGCTTAAATTTTTAGGCATCGCCAAATAGGCATACTTAGACTGAACCTCAGGCGCCAGAAGTACCTTGATATGATAGTTTACCACCTGACCGAATGTCATAATCGGCAGTAGCAATAAGAGTAGAATTTTGGTAGATTTCATAATAATTTTTAATTATTTTTCAAGGTAAGTAAAATAACAGGTCATATGACCTGTTATTTTTTTTAATTTAAGTAGTTGAATAGGCACTGCACACTCGGTCTGCTTGATTTATGCTTATTCCGTTCGCAATGCTGCAATTAAGACAGATTTCATAACTGTTCCAATTACCAGTAGCACATACGTTTCCTCCGGTTACATTTTTCATCTCAGCCTTGCTGAGTAATTTTACTTGTTTCATTTTTTAAAGGTTTACGTAGTTTGGAGTCCGGAGGTATAACGGCACACTCGATCTGCTTGTACTGGATCTGTGCCATATGAAATGCTGCAATTATAACAGATGTCATAATTGTTCCAGTTACCGGTTGTACAAATACTTCCACCTGTTACATTTTTCATCTCAGCTTTGCTGATAAATTTCACTTTTTTCATTTTTAAAGGTTTAAAATTGTTATAAATTTTTTTGTTGTCCTTCACGCAGGACCAACTTTAGCGATGCAGGGAAACGCCAGCATTCGTTTTTGGACAGAATAGTTGCAACCTTCTGCCCTTTTTGCGCAAAAATTTCTTTCAATATCTACTAGTTTTAACAGATGTTCAATTTAGAAGATGTTTAAGATCTTCCGGACTATATACATTCGGCAACTTATATCCGTTAATTAAAATTGTTGGAGTAAAAGTAATGTCTGCTCTTTCACACCATTCTCTTTGCTTTTTGGTCGCGTCGTAATTATCGTGATTATTAACTATTGGATATTCCACCGACCAATTTTCGTAGGAATCTTTCTTTGTATACCAGCTTGTCAATGCCTTTCCGGCAAGCTCTTTATCATTCGATAATGTCAGTATTGATAAATGCCGGGCAGCCTTGGTGCGAAAGTCATCATCTCTGTCAGGCGTGGAAAAAAGGACCTTTACCAATATGTCTCTTTTCGTCTCTAATAGATCGCCTATAACCGCGTGCGCTTTTGCACATGGATCACAATATGGATTGCTGACAATCGTAATTACTGTTGAAGCAGTAGGATTCCCTAACAAAATAGGGAAAAGCTCATCACTCACCGCGTATCTCGGTTGATTTGTTAAGAGATTTTGAAATAAAGTCGTATTGTATTTAATTTTACTAATCTGCTGTTTCAACGGCGTTATAGCATGTTTAAGTAACCTTTGTAGTAATGCCCAAATAACAATCGGTGTACAAAAAGAAATAGGCAGGATATATAACATTGCTGATTCAAATTGGAACGAGAAAGAATCAAAACTTACATTGATCAGCAACTCAGCCCAAAGTGCGATTAGTATAGCACAGCATAATATGCACCACTTTCGATTTCGAAATTGGTAGTGTAAGGACCACATAGTGTAGGGCAGCGTAAGTATATTTAACCATGCGAGAAAGCCCATCGACAAAGGATATATCAGCAATAATAAGAACGAACCTACAAAATAATATAATCCGACTTCACTCCAGCTCAACCACGGAGTCAGTTGTGCGTACTTCGACTTTAAGACGGTATCACAACCGCCCTTACCGCCAAGACTGCATAAATTTTTTATAAATGAATTTTTAGGGTTTAAGCTTTGGATAAGCAGCAGTATACTAATAGTGCTGCCGATAAATTTAACCAGGCATATTGCGATATAAGGTTCCGAAAAAGGATGAGAAGTAATTATTAGTCCTATGCTTAAAACCCCCAGAACAAAAGTAACAGGATACAGTACTTTTTGTAGAATACCAAAAACGTACTGTATCATATAGCCCGATTCACCACTCAAATCTCTCTTTTCAGCGTAAAGTGCGATCCCATCCCATCTTTTAAGAAAAATGCCCTCGTTCATTAAAGCTTTTTTATGATGTTCGTCACTATAACACACGTTTCCCTCTTCAATACTATGTACTAGAACAAATCTTCCGCCCTGCTCAGGAAAGTGTGCAGTAAAAGGAAATAATAGGTCTTCACGGTCATAATCCGGTATGTCAATTTTAAAAGCATCATTCTTCACATTCCAGTTATCTAAACAATCACTCAATGCCAGGATACTTGGGTATTCAGTATGGTTTTGTATACAATTTTTTACTGTTAAGGAAGTCACCTTAACTCCTAAGTGCCTTAAAAGATCATTAGCAATAGTTACCAAATTTCGCTGTTGCGTTTTAAAGAGGTTCATGTTAAAGTAGTAATAGCTTATCATGCTTGACTGAATAAATCAATCTTGCGTCATGTTTATATAATTTAAAAACAGGCATCAAAAACCTTTCTAGGTTATAGTATAGTGGGCCCTCTATTTGTTTTCACTAAGTTTCTCACTTTTTATCTTTATTCAAAGCAGGCAAAACCACTATTACACCAAACACCTTTTCAGATGGACGACATGCCCGTTATTGAATGACCAACAAGGAAAAAAAACAGGTTGTAAAAGCCATTTTTATAAAAAAATAGACCCCGCGAAGCCTCCGTTACCAGTCGGAAACTGTAAAAAAATCCTAAATAATTCTTTTGACTTATAAAGTTTACATAAAACCATGGTGAGATCTACCTTTAAATTAATTAAAGCAGATCAACTACTTATTTTAGAAGTCAGATGCGATCACAGTTTTTTAGATGTCCTTACAAAGAACCATTTGGTCCTAAAAATTTGCCAGTTGGTTTATAAAGCTTGGAAGGAATACTGATAAATTATACTTTTAGATAATCTAAAATATACTTAACACATTTTCCCATGAACAACAAACTAACAAAAAGAGTAGCATTTATTTTTAAAAGAAAGGCAATGATGAATCTTACAAAAGAGCAGATGAGAAACGTCAGAGGTGGAGATGGTACAACTACAAATATTGACAAGCCATCTCTTGAGGTGACCTGTACGCTGGTTCAAGTTCCTACACAGAGTGGCAACAATGATTAGATCTTGATCAGAAGCACAACAAAAAATGATGAAAAAATATACCCTTGCCATTCTCATGTTCTTCGGCCTTGGAGCCAAAGCCCAGGATTGCTCTTGCGCCACCAATTTTAACTATATGGTAGAAAAGGTAAAAAAGAACTATGTAGGATATAGTGACAAAATCACGGTTTCGAATAAAAAGAAATTTGATCTCTTTACAGACAGCCTGCTATCGGTTGCAAAAAAATCCGATCGTTATGAATGTTCATCGGTCCTTCGTGAATGGCTGTCTTTCTTTAAGGATAAACACATGACAGCCGGCATAGATGCAACCGGGTTTTCTGAAGACTTGATCAGAAAGTTTTACGCCAACGATAAAAGAACTTCGTGGACCGAGGCTACTCTCACCAAATACCTTAATGCCAAAAGGGATAAAATTGACATTGAAGGTGTCTGGGTAAGTGACACGCGTGCCTATAGAGTTGGCATTGTTCGGAGTAACGATAAAAAGGAGCTTTCGTTTGTAGCATTTATTATTAAAGCCGATAGCATATATTGGGTACCTGGACAGATCAAATTTGAGATCGTCAAAACCGACAAAGGATACCAAACAAAAAATTTCCGTACGAAAGATCATTCATACACTTATCCCAAAGTCGAGAAAAATGGTGACACACTTAGCTTTGGTACGAACGGAAAATGGTATAAAAACGATACCCCACCCGCTCAAAAGGTAGCGGCGAAAAAAAATCCCGATCCTTCACCAAGATTTACGGTCTTAGATGATCAAACATCTATGTTTACCCTGTCTTCTTTTGCGTCACTGGACTATGTTAAGGTAATGGATACTTTGATAAAAAAAAATGAAACCATATTAAAGAGGACCAAACACCTTATTATTGACTTAAGGAACAATGCGGGCGGATCCGTCTTGGTATACGAAAAATTACTGCCCTATCTGTATACAAACCCAATCTTACAAGAAGGCGGCCTGGTATTGGCCACCGCTGATAACATTACCTATGGGTATTCAAACACTCATCCGGAGCTGCCCGATAGCTTGCAGCAACATTTTAAGAAGCGCCTTGCAAAACTTAAGGCACATGAGGGAGAGCTATACCCGCTATATCCGGTAGACACCATTAAATATTCAACAATAGAAAAGTATCCTGAACGTGTCTCGTTTTTAATGAACAGAAGTACAGGAAGTGCAGCTGAATTTTTTTTATTGGAAGCCAGACAAAGTACAAAGGTGAAACTGTATGGTGAAAATACTGCTGGAGCAGTTGATTATCCTGAATTCATTAAAATGAAAATGCCTTGTGACTTTTTTGTCCTTTACTATCCAGCTTGTAAATCGTTACGATTGCCCCACTACCCATTGGATAATATAGGAATTAAACCAGATATAGCAATACCGGCTGAAACCCCTGATTGGATCGATTACGTACGCAAACACTAACTGTATGATTTCTCTCTTAAATAAAAACAGACTCATTATAACTTATCACATCCTGTTCTGGTTATCGTATATGACACTTGGTGCTTTAATGGATTTTGCAAGGAACCCAATGCATTTTTCTATTAACATTCCGGATATGTTTTTTACCCAACTGCCGAATATGGCAGTATTCTATTCCTGTCTGGCCATTTACAATAAGTTTCTTCAACCATTAAAAATTGCTTTTTTTGTAATTTTTATACTCGGAGCATATGGTCTATCCTTATCCTTATGGCTCTTAAATACACATATTATCTCGGCGCTCGTCCATCCTAACAAAATAAGATCAGTTAAGATCCCTTTTAACTGGACCAGGTTTTGTGTAGAAGTATTATGGCTGTTTGTTATCTATGCCTTTTTTGCGTTTGGCTATTATTACTTCAGGAAGAGCCTTCGGAATGAACAGAGGGTTCGTATCATCGAAAAAGAAAAGCATCGTGCAGAATATGCGTTTCTCAGGGCTCAGATCAATCCTCATTTTCTCAATAATACGCTTAGTTTTTTCTATGCTAAGTCATTGCCTTTGTCGTCAGAACTGGCCGATGGGATTCTGACGTTGAGTGAGATCATGCATTACTCCTTAGCACAGGATCGGGATGACCAAACTACATTGGTCGATGAAGAGATAGCCCATATCAACAATGTGATCAACATTAACCAGCTCCGTTTTAATCATGAACTACAGATCAGTTTTGAAGTGCAAGGCAGCACTAAGAATGCACGTATTATCCCACTGATATTGATTACTATTGTTGAGAATGTCTTAAAACATGGCAATTGTACTGACGAATCAAATCCAGCCAAAATCCACCTGGAGGTTAATCAAGATAAAGGATATTTACAGCTAAAAACTTATAATATAAAGAAAAAAGGTCCTAAAGAGTTATCCAGTGGCATAGGTATGGAGAACATCAGAAAACGGTTAAGTCATTGTTACGGGGAGAACTATGTGCTCTCCATTAATGAAACAGAAACTGATTACGCTCTTGAAATGATTTTATATCAGATCTATCATAAGGAAGCAACAATATATAATGCCAATACTCATCCCACTTTACTTAACCCGGCAAACATTAAACCGCAATATCCTTTACCATGATAAACTGTATTATTGTTGACGATGAAGTACATGCTATACAAGTTTTACAGCATCACATTAAATCTGTTGCCCAGCTCAACCTGGTTGCCAGTTTTACCAAACCGGCAGAAGCTATTACCTTTCTGAACGGACAACAGGTAGATCTGATATTTCTGGATATCCATATGCCGGAAATATCCGGAATAGAATTCATTCAGACTATCCGTCACGAAGATTATCATTTTATCCTGACTACGGCATATCGTGAATTTGCTCCCGATGCATTTGATCTTGATGTGGTTGATTATCTAATTAAACCGATATCACTGGCGCGTTTTTTACAAGCTGTTACAAAAGCACAAAAAGTAATCAAGCTACAAAATACCGATCGGATTAAAGATTCGCTAGACACTGATTATTTTATGGTTAAAGCTATAAAAGGATGGATGGTTAAAATAAAGCTGGTTGATATCGATTATATCGAAGGCATGAAAAACTACGTGGCTTTTCATCATAACGGCAACAGAACTGTCGCTTTGAGTACCCTAAAAGAGATTGAGGAAAGGCTACCCGATGAGCACTTTATCAGGGTTCAAAAGTCTTTCATTATTGCATTAGATAAGTTTACTGCTCTTGATGGAAATCGTGT
This sequence comes from Sphingobacteriaceae bacterium, assembly GCA_017745075.1. Lineage (GTDB taxonomy): Bacteria > Bacteroidota > Bacteroidia > Sphingobacteriales > Sphingobacteriaceae > Pedobacter. Next base: position 590,588 of record JAGIAD010000029.1, read on the forward strand.
TATCCTTAAGGATGTTTCATCTGAAATTTTAATAGGGGAAACCTATAGGCAGCAATTCCTGGAAACAATTAAGAAAAAACAGATTCTATGATTTAATTACCCTAGCCTGTTTAAGCGATAATTCGTGCTAGAAATTCCGTGAGACTAACTCATTTTTCTTCGAGGCAGTCCAATCTCGTGCTCCTGTGGATAGGGTAACCTGTGGGTCATGCTTACATCTTCTCTGAGTTTTTCATGAATATTGTATTTCTTATCTTCATCATGGTAATATCTTGGATCGGGAATAAAGGGCATTTTGGCCATTTTTTGAATGGTTATGGTGGGAAAATGAAAATCAACCTCTACATATCCTAAAAGCAGATAGCATCCGCCACCTTTAAACGGATAATGTTTCAGTGAGTCAGCAAAATGCGCCGTATCGAAATAATTTCCCTCTACATCAATCCAGGTTCCAAAATACATCTCTCCTTTATTTGTAGGAACATGTTTTCTGGAAATGAGGTAAGCCAACATTTTTACTTGCTTTTTGTGGTAACTTATCAGGTCTTTGGCCATCACATTACCCCGGTACTTAGAAACCATAAGATCAAAGGGACTTACGGAAACAGGAAACCCCAATAATTCGATTTCATCAAAAGCATCTTCAAGCAGGTCTCTTTTAAGTACCGGAAGCTGGTATTCTTTCACAGGTTCATCAAACAGTGTTTCCATTCTTTTCTCAGGCTTGAAATCGTTAAGCAATATTCTGGCTTCAATTAACAGCTCATTCTTTTGTTTCCCGGTAAACCTAAAAGCATCAATGAAAATTAGGATTTCTATTCCGGCAATGCCAATGGGTATCCGTTTTATAAAGTCTTCCAAAGATTTATAATCACCTCTTTTCATACGATCCTCCACAATAAGCTCAGCTACTGACCTTTCTAAAGATTGCAGGTGCATAAAGCCAAGGTAGACGTCAGTGCCGTACAATGTTGTCTGATATTCGCTATGGTTGACACAAGGGTTCAAGATATTGGCACCTGACATCCTTGCTTCATGTATATATACTTCTGTACGGTAAAATCCTCCCCCATTGTTAATAACCGCAACCATAAATTCCAATGGATAATGCACCTTTAAATATAAACTCTGATAGCTCTCTACCGCATAAGATGCAGAGTGGGCTTTGCAAAATGAATAGCCTGCAAAACTTTCAATCTGGCGGTATACCTCAGTACTCAAAGCTTCAGGATGTCCGAGCTGTTTACAGGATTCAAAAAAGTGATCTTTTACTTTCTGCAAAGCAGCAAGTGACCTACCCTTGCCGCTCATGGCCCGACGTAAGACATCTCCATCGGTGGCCGGAAGACCACCATAATGCAGAGCGATTTTAATCACGTCCTCCTGGTACACCATTATTCCGTATGTTTCTCCCAGCTGCTCCTCGAAAACGGGATGAAAGTATTCAAACTGATTTGGGTTGTTGTGGCGGAAAATATATTCTTTCATCATTCCGCTCTGCGCTACCCCCGGCCGGATAATGGATGAAGCAGCTACCAGTGTTTTATAATTATCACATTTTAGGCGTCGTAGAAGTCCACGCATGGCTGGCGACTCTATATAAAAGCATCCTAGGGTTTTTCCGATACTTAAAAATTCATTGCACTGCTTTTCATTCTTCGAAATGGATGTATTTCGGATGTCCACCTGCACTCCCCTGTTTTTTCTGATCAGCTTTACAGCATCATTGATGCTGCCGATCCCCCTTTGACTAAGAATATCGAATTTTTCAAAACCAATCTCCTCAGCCGTGTGCATATCAAATTGAACTATGGGAAATCCTTTAGGTGGCATAATCAGTGCAGTATAATTGCTTATAGGTTCCTCTGAGATTAATATCCCACATGAATGCATGCTCCGCTGGTTGGGAAATCTATCCAGCATCTTTCCATATGTATGCACCTGCTTTACTACTGAATTATCATCATGCCGCTCTATAGATTGTGTAGTGAGGGCATCTAATTCTTCTTTGGGCAAACCAAAAACTTTTCCAACTTCACGTAATATCGACCTGTATTTAAATTCGACATTGGTACCGCAAAATGCTACATATTCTTTACCGTAGCGGTCAAAGATATATTGCAGGATCACATCTCGATCCTGCCAGCTCCAATCCAGATCAAAATCAGGTGGGGTTTTCCGGTTGAGGTTCAGAAATCGCTCAAAATACAAATCAAGTTCCAGAGGGCAGATGTCGGTTATTCCCAGGCAATATGCAACAATACTATTGGCACCGCTCCCTCGTCCGATATGCATAAAGCCCATGCTGTTGCTGTAACGAACAATATCCCACGTAATGAGAAAATAACCGCTGAATGAAAGCTGATCGATAACCTTTAGCTCTTTCTCTATTCTCTTTCGGGCTTCAATATGATTATCACCATATCTTGTTTTAAGTCCAGCATAAGCAAGAGAAGTGAGTAGTTTTATATCAGTTTCCTTATCTCGTGTGTAATACTTTTTATTTCGGGGATAAGAAAAATCGTAATCAAAACTACAATTGTCCAGGATCATTTGTGTATTACTGATCAGCTTTGGATATCGCTCGTAAAGTTGAAGAAGTTTTTTCACATCTAGCATTGTTTCATCTGCACGGCAATGCTGGGAAGGCTTTAGCAGGGTAATAAGCGTGTTAAGATCAATAGCCCGCAAGACTTTATGAAGTTCATACTCTTGCTCATTTTTAATGGTAACGGATTGAAGAATCACCATTTTATGAATGAGTTGCTGCCACTGTTTCTGAAATAACAAATTCACCTGGTCAGGCCGTACACCAATATACTCATGATCCAGGAGTTTTGCAGGCGCATTTTCAAGGGGATAGATGGTAAAAGATTGGTGAAAATCAGGATGATGCCTGGGTAATGGAACTTCATCACAGTTGTGACTGGTTAATAATTGGTTAATCTCAGAAAGTGCATTCTCATTTTTTGCCAGTACAACATATAATAACTCCTCTTCATCCCTGAATTCCATACCCACAATAGGTTTAACCCCTGCATTCTTGCAGGTTTTTAAAAACTCATAAATGGCAGTCATCGTATTGATATCCGTGAGGCAAAGGGTATCTGCACCCGCTTCCACAGCAGATTGTACTAAGTGCTGAACAGAGAGAGTACCGTAACGCAGGCTGTGATAGGTATGACAGTTGAGGTACATAGCTAATGAATTTTTGAAAGAAAATTATATCCCGAAGCACGACCAACCGCATTTTTCCCAAACCTGTTTTTAATCCTATCCATTGATTGGTATAGGTTCATCATTTCCTGGGTATCTTCGAAAATATTCATTTGGTATTCCCCATGAACAAGACCTGTCAATTTTAATCCTACAAGCCGTATCCGCATTCTGCGGGTATACAACTTATCAAACAATTCCAGAGCATACTTACTGATGGTATGATCTGCTGAAGTATAAGACACCCTGCACTGTTTAATTTCTGTATCAAAATTAGAGTAGCGAATCTTCACTACAATGGTAGAAGTCAGCCACTTTTCCTTTCTGAGCTGGTGGGCTAGCTGTTCGGCCATGCCCGTGATCAGAGATTTGATTCCAATAATATCAATAGAATCTTTTTCAAAAGTATGTTCCGATGAAATTGATTTTCTTTCTGTATATGGGACTACCGGACTATCATCTATTCCATTTGCCTTACGCGAAAGTTCAACCCCGTTTTTTCCTAAAATCTTTTGCAAGACTTCCATAGGCATTTCTGCTAGCGTATGAATGGTCCTGATGCCAACCCTGGAGAGCAATTGGTAAGTCACTTCACCTACCATCGGGATTTTCCGTACAGAAAGCGGATTTAAAAATGGTCGGATCATAGCCGGGCGTATCTCCATATGGCCCTTAGGCTTAGCTTCGCCCGTACCAATCTTTGATACAGTCTTATTGTTGGAAAGGGCAAAGCTAATGGGCAAACCGGTATGGTGCAATACGCTTTTCGCCAATTCCTGGGTAAATATATAACAGCCGAAAAACCGGTCCATTCCCGAAAGGTCAAGATAAAATTCGTCAACACTTGCCTTTTCTACTAACGGTACTTTTTCTTCAATAATTTCTGTAACCTCATGCGACATTTTAGAGTAAAGGTCCATATCACCACGTATTATTCTTGCTTCAGGGCAGAGCTTCATCGCCATCTTGATTGGCATAGCAGACCTCACTCCATAATAACGGGCTTCATAGGAGCAGGAAGCCACTACCCCACGGTCGCCACCACCAATAATTATTGGTTTGCCAATAAGCTCAGAATTATTCCTTCTCTCACACGACACAAAAAACGTATCCAGGTCCATGTGTACAATCGATCTTTCCATCTTAAATCAAATTACTATGCAAAATTGCTAAATTATTTAGCTTAAATATTTAACTTTGTTGCTATAAATTATAGCAATGTCAATTTTATCAGAAAACATCAGGTATTTAAGAGCTCAGTTGAAATATTCCCAACAGAGAATTGCAGATGATCTTTTGATCACCAGAGGTCGCTATGCAAAATATGAAGACGGTGACACTGAACCTCCCATTGGAATCCTTCTGAAGATTTCGAGGTATTTCCAAGTCAGCATAGATTTACTGGTTTCTGTTGACCTAAGAAGATTTCCGTTAGAGGAACTTTTACGTCTCCCTGATAACCGCATCCTGCTTCCAATTACGATTGATGGCATGGGTGAAAGTAAAATTGAAATTATTCCCTATAAAGCATCAATGGGTTATCTCAATGGTTACAGTGATCCTCAATATATTGAAAGTCTCCAGACTATTTCCCTTCCATTTTTAAGGAATGGAAATTACCGGGCTTTTCCGGTAGAAGGTGATTCGATGCCTCCATTTAAAGAAGGAACTTTCATTATCGGAAGATATATTGAAAAACTACAGGAGATGAAAGTGAACAAAACTTATCTCCTGGTTACCCGGAATGGTTTTGTTTATAAGAGATTGGTCGATTTTGACAAAAACTCCCTTCACGTACGTTCAGATAACAGCTTTTTTGAACCCTATGAAATTCCCAATTATGAAATACTGGAAGTATGGGAATATGAATATAGTTTATTAAAAGATTACGACCCTTCAGACTTTGGTAATGAAATCAAAGAAATGTTTTTATCATTGAAAGATGATATGAGTAAAATGCAGAAGCAGTTTAAAAAGTCAAACAGGTAACAACTCCTACTGTAATGGTGACTTTTTTAATCTCCCAGCTCGCCAAAATAATTACGCCAGCCAGACGAACTGTTAATTTTTCATACAATCTAAAATCAGATAAACTTGATTATACATTTAATAGATATATTAATACATGGAAAATGTCTATAAAGACTTTTTTTAAACTTGAATTTGTGCGATGAAATATAATGCATTTTAGTAAAACCTTAGGTAAGTTATAATTATAAAATTTTTAGTCGAAGCACGAAATTTCTATCGATAGAATATTATTGTAATTAAAAAAAGCATAAATTTGTTATATCTAAAATTAAATAGTGGGCTTTTCTCGCCGCCATATCAACAGCGAGGAGTATCAATTTAAAACTCTTCTGGATACCTATAACACTCAGTTATTTTCAAGAATCATCAGTAAAATCAAAGATCGTGAAAATGCAAAAGATGTGTTGCAGGAAGTTCTCGTGCACCTTTGGAATCATCGTTCAGAAATGAACAGCAATCGCTGGGAAAATATCATCTTTAATACCTGCAATCAAAAAATAGCTGAATACTTCAGAAAAAGCAGAAATGGAATGCTTCATGATCCCTTAGGTGACCGTATTGATACTTCAATGGATGATCTGATTTGGGCAGAGCAAAAAGATAAACAGTTAAGTTTATTGAATAGTGCTATTGAATCTATTGTTCCACCAATCAGGCAAACCATTTTTAAGTTAAACAAACTCTACGGATTTACGCAGGAACAAATTGCCTTACAATTTAATCTCTCCCGCAGAACCGTAGAGAATCACATCTCACAGGCAATGCGCTATTTAAAAGAAAACAGCCGTTAAAAATTGCTAAATCTTCTTAAAAAATGTTAAACTTTCTTTCTTTAGGTGTGGAATTGATGAAGCACCGCATAATACTTTTAAAATAGTTTTTGAGAAAAAGAACACTTCCAACAACCGGACTTTTACGATATTGCGAATACCACATCGAAAAACATGTTGGTGACATGATTCGACCGTGGATGAGCTTCTACAAACTATTAAGAATGTTTGAGGTTTATCAGTCTCATATCTCCCGAAGATTAATGACAGACTCTTTTACGAAATCTACAATTGAATTATTTATCAAGTATCTTTCACAAGAAAAGAATCAAAAGCAAACGACTATTTTTAATAATTTCAGCAAGCTTAAAACTTTGTTGTATACATGCCATGCCGACGGTTATGCCGTAAATATTTCTGCATTAAAAAATAGTCGCATACGAAGGGGCGAATCCCATGCAATTTTCCTAACTATTGAAGAGTTGCAACAGATTGAAAAACTGGAACTCGAAGGCACTAAATTATATATCCGTGATCTATTCCTGGTATCCTGTTACACTGGGCTTCGATATACAGACCTTATTAGGGTCAACAAGCAGCATGTCGAAGGGAATTTTATAAAAATCACGCCAAACAAGACTTTACGAAGTATATTTATTCCCGTACACACGGTGATAGCCAAGATTTTAAATCAATACGAAGCACAAGTCCCCTCCTATTTTACCTTATCATATTTTAATATAACCATTAAACACATCGCTTCGATGGCAGGGATTTCTGAACTCATCTCAGTTCCAGCAAAACGTGGTGGCAAAAATGTATTTATTGATAAGCCAAAATGGAAGTTAATATCATCTCGTACTGGTCGACGTTCTTTTGCCACCAACATGTATCTCGCTCATCCTATCGGATCTGTATATCCAATTATGCAGATAACAGGGCATGAGACTGAGGAATCTTTTTTCAGATACATCTGTGTATCTAAGATTGAAAATGCAGTACACCTTCTTGAAAACCATCCCTTCTACCAGTCTTAAAATAGGTTAAATATTATTAAAAATTGTTAAAAAAACCTTAACGCTTGTGGATTTTTCTCAAGCCTGCATATATAAAAGAAAGAATTGACATGCAGGAAGAATTAACCCCCGAGGAAAACGATGAAATCTGGACTCGTACCTTCAGGCAGATACGCAGGAATGAAAAACGGCGTAAAGTACGCAGGATCACTTATGCTACTGCGGTAATAATAGCGATTTCGGTTTGTGTTGGTTTATACCAGTTCCGAACAGCCCCAACTATTTATCAGGCTGGCAATATCGAGCTTGCAGACGGTACGCAGGTAACTTTGTTGAAAGGCGCCACTTTACAAGTAGATCATTCGTTCCCAGGCGAAACACGTGAGGTTGTGCTAAAAGGCAATGCTTTTTTCAAGGTTGCCAAGTCAGCCGAGCATCCCTTTATTGTCCACGGATCAGGATATGAAACAAAAGTACTCGGAACTGTTTTCAAAGTGTCACAAAGCAGCAAATCCTTTACTGTAGATCTCTTTGAAGGAAAAGTATTAATTTATAAAACAGGTCGCCATAAAGAACCAATTGCTCTATTTCCCAAACAAACATTTAACAACTATGGGGTTCCGGAAGCTGGGGCAGTTACCAAAACTGTCGAAATAAATGCAGTAAAAGCCAACGAGAACTTGGCAACACTCACATTCACCAAATGCCCACTAAGGGATGCCATATTGGTAATTGAAAAAACATATGGGATTAGGGTTCTGTCCCCGAAGGAACTCGAAAATACCAAAATAACGATAAGCCTTCCGGAAAAGACAGCAGCTCAGTTTCTACAAACGCTTGCCATACAGCTTAATTTAAATATTAAACAAAGAAATGATTCAATTTTTGAACTGGAAAAATAGGTTGTGGTGTCTGATGACAGCCTCCCTTGTACCAAATAGATAAAAACGCTGAAGTACAAAAAACGACCGACGGGGGCAACCGTCGGCCACGTACTAAACTTAAGCAAAACGATTAACTCAGTTACTAATTTTAATACCATGCAAAAATATGAAAAATATTTGCACCATAGCCCTATTGCTGTTATCGGGGATAACACATTTTCATGGGCAACAACTAGACCTTTCAAAAATCAAGGTCAATTACTACGCAGAAAGGATTTCCGCTTCAGAGGCCATCAAACGTTTTCTTGCAGAAAATAAAATCAGATCCTTTGCTTATTCTAATGATGAGTTAGAGAAATTTAGGATTCAAGAGGTAAAATGCACAAATGAAAGTGTGCTGAATTGCGCTAATAAAATACTAGAGGGCTTGCCTTTGGAGGTCATCATTTATAACAATACCGTTATTATACGGCAGAAAATTTCAAAAACAACTTCTAATTCTCTTACGGGAGAAATTAATTCACTATCGGTGACAGATCAAAAAGTAAAGGATACCATTGCTTTTACAAATCGGGAAACCAAGATTGAAGAAATTACGCTTAATGCAGGTTACTATGCAGTCAAGGAAAAAGAGCGCACCGGAAGTATCGCCAAAGTAACAGCAAAAGACATCGAGAACCAACCCGTAACCAATGTTTTATCAACCGTTCAGGGAAGAATGGCTGGAGTCAGCATCACCCAGAATTCGGGCGTTCCAGGCGGAGGTTTTGACATACAGATCAGAGGAAAAAATAGTCTAAGAACCACAAGCAACAGTGGCATTGATGGGAGCCAGCCTCTATATGTGATTGATGGTGTGCCCATAGGTGGTGAAATGACTTCACCATATTCCGCAGTAATACTACCTGGAGCAAGTATTAATCCATTGAACAGCATTAATCCTAATGATATTGAAAGTTTAGAGATATTAAAGGATGCTGATGCCACAGCAATATACGGTTCAAGAGGTGCCAATGGCGTTGTGCTGGTTACAACAAAAAAAGGAAAGTCAGGAAAACTGGGATTATCTTTTAATTCTACCTATGGATTAAGCCAGGTAGCATCTAAGATGAAAATGATGGATACTGGACAATACCTGAACATGCGTAAACAGGCTTTCGCCAATGACGGTATCACCACCTACCCCGCTACGGCTTATGATATCAACGGTGTCTGGAATCAAAACCGTGACACTGACTGGGTAAAAACACTGATTGGAAATACGGCAGCTTCTAGCAATACACAGCTTTCTTTAACTGGTGGAAGTAAGAGTACAACATTTTTATTGGGTTTTGGGCATAATGAGCAGACCACAGCATTCGGAAATAACTTCAAATACCGCAGCAATAACTTTTCGAGCAATATTTCCCATCATTCTTTAGACAGAAAATTCCTATTGAATGTTTCGAATTTGTTTTCTATACAAAAAAACAATATTGTAAGATCTGATATCACCAGGCAGGCTTATTGGTTAACACCAAATTCTCCTGCTCTTTATAATGAAAATGGAGGTTTGAATTGGGAAAACAACACCTTCGCTAATCCAGTCGCCCCGTTTAACAGTACCTATACTAATGAAACCAAACAATTCCTTATCAATATTAATACGACTTACGAAGTCTTTAAGGGTTTTAAAATCAAGCTTAACGGAGGCATCAACTATCAAACTCTTGATGAAATAGCGATACAGCCCAATACAATGTACAACCCTTCCTTTGCCCTTGGACAGTCTAGTGCAACATCAAGAGCATCAAAAAGCAATCAGGACAGGTTTTCGTTTATATTAGAACCACAGGCAAATTGGATTTATAAGAGAGGAAGTCAAGAAATAGATGTACTGGTTGGTGGAACTTTTCAGCGGGATGTCAATGAACAGGGAACGATGACGGGAATCGGTTTTGAAAGCAATCAGTTTATAGAGAATATTGGTGCTGCCCAGACCAAAACTATATCCGATCAGGTTAATAACGAATATAAATATGCAGCTATTTTTGGTAGAATAAACTATCAGTTTAACAATAAATATATCGTTAATATAACCGGAAGAAGAGATGGCAGCAGCCGTTTCGGACCCAATAAAAAGTTTGCCAATTTTGGCGCCATTGGTGCCGCATGGGTGTTTTCCAGGGAAAATTTCCTCAAAGACAGTAAATGGCTAAGTTTTGGGAAACTGCGGGGAAGTTTTGGATCTGCAGGCAGTGATAATATAGGCGATTACCAGTACCTTGACACTTATACCGTTTCTTCATCAATTTATAATACAACTACAGGATTACTTCCATCACGCCTATATAATGCCGATTATAGCTGGGAGAAAACGGTAAAACTTGAAACCGCAATTGAATTAGGATTTTTTAATAATAGATTGAATCTCACCGCGGCCTGGTACCGCAATCGTTCATCAAATCAGTTGGTAGGAATTCAGTTGCCTTCCATAACAGGATTTACCTCGGTATTGGCAAACCTTCCAGCAACCGTAGAAAATACAGGGATTGAATTGGAAATTAATGCCCGGCTTTTGAAGTCACAACATTTTCAATGGGAAACTGGTTTTAATATCAGCTTTCCAAAAAACAAACTGATTTCTTTTCCAGGATTGGAAGGCTCTACTTATGCCAATCAATTTGTTATTGGGCAACCAACGTCAATTATAAAAGTCTACCAGCTTCTAGGAATCAATCCAAAAACAGGACTTTATGAATTTATGGATTTCAATGGTGACGGAAAAATAAATTCGCCCGAAGACAATAAAATAGTTGAAAGAATCGGTGTACGGGCTTTTGGGGGATGGAATAATACACTACGCTACAAAAACTGGGACTTGTCATTCCTGGTTCAGTTTGTAAAGCAAAGGAACCGAAACTACAACAATATTATGCCAGTGCCTGGAAGTATGAATAACCAGCCTGTGGAGGTTTTGAATGTATGGTCGCCGGAAAACACTACGGGTGTCTATGCTCCTTACCATTCCGCTGCAAATACTTCTCATAATTTATTTCAAAATAGTACAGCTGCCATTTCGGATGCGTCCTTTATTCGCCTAAAGAACTTGCAGATCGGTTACAAAATACCCCTGGCCAATAGCATATTTAAAGATATCAAAATCTATTTTCAGGGACAAAACCTCTTAACGCTTACTAAATATTTTGGAATCGACCCTGAATTTATCGCAATGGGCTATCTACCGCCTTTGAGAACTTACTCTTTTGGCACTCAGTTTAACTTTTAAAACTTTACAAATGAAAATATTTAAACCTACCAACATTATCCTCACACTAACACTTTTAGGATTGAGTATTACTTCTTGCGAGAAACTTGTGGATGTTGATGTTCCCAACAACCAAATTACCACGGAAATAGTGTTTCAGGATACACAGACCGCAAATGCGGTGATGGCGGGACTTTATGCAGGGATTAGAGATAATTCAATATTAGCGGGAGATAAATTAGGTCCACATCTAGGTGTATATACTGACGATCTGGATTTCTACGGTCAGACAGCTACAAACGGCATACTTGAATTATATCAGAATCAGCAAACAGATACCAACAGTCTTATCTACAGCAATTGGGCAAGTACTTATCAGCAGATATTTGTTGCAAATGCTATTCTTGAAGGTGTCCAGTCGTCCACATCATTGCCTTCTTCAGATAGAAACCGTTTAAGGGGGGAAGCATTGTTTTTACGTTCAATATTGTTCTTTTACCTGCAACAACTTTTTGGAGACATACCTTATCCGATAACGACCAACTATCAGGTTAATACAACACTCTACAAAATCCCCTCGCACGAAGTACTGGAAAAACTTAAATCAGATATTCAGGAATCCATAGGCCTGTTAAATGACAGTTATAATAATCAGGAACGCATTTTCGTCAATCGAAAAACAGCCCAATTACTGCTTGCAAAAGTATACATGGTGCAAAACCGCTGGTCAGATGCAGAATCGCTTTTAACAGACATTGTTCAAAGCCCTTTATATTCGTTTGAAAATGACCTAAGCAAAGTATTTTTAAAGTCAGGAAGCCATATCTTATGGCAACTTAAACCAAAGAACCCGGGGGATGCAACCAAAGAAGCGACCACTTATTACTTTACTGGTGCTGCTCCAGATCGTTATAACCTTACTGCAAATCTTGTAGCTGCATTTTCGTCTGCTGATCAGCGAAAACAGAAATGGATGGCTACGGTTACCGTAGGTGCAAATACCTGGTACCGTTCCGATAAATACAAAAACAGAACTTCCAACACAACAGAATATTCAGTCATATTTCGCCTTGAGGAAGTATATCTGCTTTTGGCAGAAGACTTGGCAAAACAGAATAAAATAACGCAAGCCCTCCCCTATGTTAACGCCACCAGGTTAAGGGCTGGCATTGGCGCATTAAGTAACACAATTTCGCAATCGACACTTTTAAATGAGATACAATTGGAAAACAGACGAGAATTCTTCACTGAAACTGGGCACCGCTTTTTCGATCTTAAAAGAGCAGGACAGCTCCAAAGTTTGAGTTCAGTTAAGGGTAACTGGAAAACATACCATCAATTATGGCCTCTTCCACAGAAGGAACTGCAACTCAATCCAAATTTGAAACCTCAAAATCCTGGTTATTGATGGAAAGGCTTTTAATTCTATTGATTCTGTTCTTGTTAGGTACCTATCACCCATTTAAAGCACAGACCAGAAAAGACAGCATGAAACGAAAGATGAACCGTCAATATAAGCACAAGATATTAGGTATATCCGAGAGCGGAAAATGGGCAATGGTTGCTAAGTATTACGACCTAAACCGTGATACTACAATGGTGGTTAATTCATCTGTTCCAAATGCCCCCCTTTTCACTATCACGGGCATGAATCAATTTAAATCATTTTTAAAAGATGAAGCCATTATAGCCTTCGGTAATAAAAAGGCAGAATACACAAGTCTGAAAACACTTGAAAAAATAATTTATGATCATGTTAAGCATATCTATGTCCTGACGGCTACAGGGCAGTATGCTATTCTTAACGAATCGGATGTACTAGATGTTTTCAATTTTAGCGGACAAAAATTATACACATTAGATGCCATTAAAAATCTACCAATATCGGATCAGCATGGTAAAAGTTTCGTGTACAGGAAAAACAGAGAAGGTTATGAAATCATCGATATTTCGGGAACTGCGCCAAAAGGTATCTATAATACCCAAAATGTAATCAGTCACATTGAAGTTAGTAAATCCGGGAATTTCGTTATCGTTGTGGAGACTAAAAACATTTCATTTGCTGAAAACTTAGTTTTCATAGACATCAAAAATGGAATGGTTTCTAGGCCTAATATAAATTCCCAAGAAAAAGATGCTTATCTGGGCTATACAGAAATTGGGAATGGATCAGCTTGGTTACTTAATGTAAACAGGAAAATATTTAATAATGGTATAGTTGATATATGGTATGGAAATGATGGTAATCTTAATAATAAAGATAGAGGTTATGAAGTAGTAAGTGAGTATTCTTATTACGATATAGAAGCAGAAGAAACCGTAACTCTATATTCTAATACCAAAAATACAATATTGCCAACAGGAAATGACCGTTTTTTATTGCTTTTTAATGAAGGAGAATTGCAAAATTATACTTCACTTGCTCCTGATATTAACCTGAAAGTCTATGATATCCTAACTAAAAAAACAGCAAAATTGGATACAATCAAAGGTGCGACTCTTGCGATACCGTCAACAGGAAATAGTATTTTGTATCGCGCTATGAATAATGATTGGGTTTTGGCAGATCTCCAGATGCAAAAAAAAACAGTGATTGAGAACAGCTTTCTGCAAGAACCTACTTTTACAAGCGATGGAAAAACTATCTACTTTGAAAGCAATCAAGGCTTATTTTCTTACGATATCCAAAAAAAAATTCTAACCAACACTGGAATTGGAAAATACAAGCTGGTACGAATTGTCAATAAATTGAGAACCAATCTCGCAGGAAGTTATCTGAATATAAATACATCACAGGTTACTGCAACATCACCAATCCTTGTTGAAGTCAAAGATCAAGATGAAAACACGATGACTTATGTTACCTTATTCAAAAATAAAAAAAAGGTAGTGATCCCTGAAACACCAAACAAAATAAGAGAACTTTATTATACGCAACAAGTAGATAAAGTTTGGTACTCTTCTGAAAATTACAATTCTCCAACTGCGATTTATTTCTTAGACAGGAAAAAATCTACTTCTAAACTAATAGTGCCACCTAACAAAAATGATCTCTCAGTAAGAGATTTAAAACTTGAAATAATTCATTTTCAAAATAGTGAGGGGAAAAAATTAAATGGACTTTTGTATTACCCAGCTAAATTTGACCCGTTGAAAAAATATCCTGTTATTGTCCGTATCTATCAGGTTCAAAATAACCTTTCCAATGAATATCAGGTTATTGGTTATGATAATCCGGTAGGCTTTGACATTCGAGCACTAGTGGAAAGAGGGTATTTTGTTTATCTTCCAGATATTGTTTTTGGGAAACAGGGAACCGGGCTTTCGGCATTAGACTGCATAAACAGCTCTATGAATGCCATTTTAGGAAGAAATTATCTTGATGCTTCTAAAATTGGTCTAATCGGACATTCACATGGAGGTTATGAGACAAATTTCATCGCAACGCACTCCGACCGCTTTGCAGCGTATATTTCCGGAGCAGGCAACAGCGATATCGTAAGATCTTATTTTTCCTACAACAGCAATTTTCACAGCCCGTTTTACTGGCAGTATGAAAATGGACAGTATGAGATGCCTTCTTCCTTATCAGCAAATAAAGAACTTTATTTTAAGAATAATCCGATTCACTATGTCAATAAGGTAAATGCGCCTATACTAATATGGGCAGGAAAAAAAGATGAAAATATCAAATGGGATCAGACATTAGAGTTTTATGTGGGACTAAAAAGAAATAATAAAAATGTAATTGCACTGTTTTATCCTAACCAGGGGCATGCATTAGGTCTGGGAACACCTGAACGTATAGATTTATACGAAAGGGTTTTTGACTGGTGGGACTATCATTTGAAAGGAATAAAAGTTCCCTGGATCGATCTTCAAATAAAAAAGGATGCATTATAGCATCCTTTTTTTGCTTAGTTCACTTTGAACAATTCTTCCCCGCACATAGTCGAGGAGATTGGTTCATCATGCAGTGGTGTTGCATTATCACCTGTCCAGGTACATGTTTCGGTACCTAGAGTACTACATTGCTGCCTTGCATCAATACACTGCCCGGTTACGGCATTGATTCGATAAGCTGCTACCAATGCTTTTTTACTTGTTGTTGCTTTTGTTGCAAAAGCAGCACCTGCGCCTATTAATATAACAGCAACAGGAAAGATTAATTTTTTCATAATAGAAAAATTTAAGGATTAGTTGTGCCTACTCTAGAAGGTTTTCGGCTTCCCCTTTGATTAGTATCTTAAAATCCAGCCCTGAAGTGGTACCTGATCAGTTCGTTTCCGACCATAACAAAAAAATAGTTCTCAGTTGCCATCATGTGCGACATTTTATTCTCTTTTTGATTATACACATAGAAACTTCCCACATATTCTTGCCTATCAAGTTTATATATATCAATTACCGAGGCTTTCTTCCAAGCTTTGGTATTTTCATGCTTTCCCATCAGATTCGATTGATTGAACAATAGATAATGGTTCGCTGTCTGATTTTTATTGACAACCAATGGCGGTGCAGCCATTTTATATTTACCATCTCCAAGCTTTTTACTGGTGAGCTTTGCGATTTTAGTGGTATCGATGGTATGAAGTTTACCCTGCACCCCCAAGTCACTATTCATCACTATGAATTCGTTTCGGTAGGCATAAGTATAAATGACCTTATTGGAATTATAGCTTTGTATGATTTTTCCGTCTGAATCAAAAACACCATCAACCTGCTTTTCCAGAATAGAGGAAAATAGTTCAATTTTCGGAAGCTTACTAAGATTCAGACCTGCTAAAGTATACTGCTGGTTAATGCTATTCTGAGTTCTTATCGCGAATTTTGAGGAATCAATGACCACTAATTGGTTGAAGTAAGCATCCCTGTAACTAATGATCCTGGCATTTGTATCACCGAGCCTTCCTTGATAAATAACAGGTACACTCCCATCATAGAGGTAATAAAATGGAGCCTTTACCTGAACCTGCAAATTGCGGAACTTGAAATCTGTTTGATCAGGTTTAATTCTAATTTGTGTAAGGCTCCTGAGCCCGGTATCTACCGCTGTGAGCAGAAGAGGTGCTGTAAGGTTACCAAGATATATTTTACCGTCGCTAATTCCCGCAAAATAATAGGAGTTAATTCCAAGATTGAACCGTTTGTCTTCTATGACCGGGTGCAATAAAAAACGCCTTGTAAAATTGTTCTCTTGTTTAATAACATGTTCAGAGGAAATAAACAAACCTACAACCACCGCAGCGGAAAAAGCACTTACTGACAATGCCAGGGCAAAGATCTTATACGGTTTCGTTTCGAACTGCTTTTGCAAAATATAAATTGTAAATATTGCAAGCAGTACACATACTATATTAAAAATCAGGTGTTCCGTCCATCCCAATTTTTCCAGGATACCTCCGCACGAGCAGGGCACGAAATCACTATAATTTAAAATGATAAAAATATAAACTGTAAAGCTTACCATGATTCCTAATGAAAGGTATAGTCCAATAAGTCTCATACCTTTAGTGCAAAGCATAAAAGCAATAATAACCTCGGTAATAATTACTGCATATGAGATAAATCCGGCATAAGCACTAAGCAAAGGCGACTGTGCAATCTGTACCTGGAAGTTCTCAAAATCGAGTATTTTACTCACCGCTGCATAACAGAAAAGCAGTGCAAAAAAATAACCTGCCAGAACAGGCAGTACTTGCCGCATATTTCTCATCGAATTATTTTGTTGTTTTCCGTAAGTAAAACTCCATAATAATTATATAAGTAGAAATACAGTAAAGTAATAATGAAACTCGAAAAAGAAAAAAAGATATGCGAAAAAGTATTAACGATATATCAAAAAGTACCCAACTAACAAAAATGGCCTTTAACCATTAGATTTCTGACAAAAGTCTTGGGAAAAGTTCCAAAGGAAGCCGATACTTTTTTCGGAAAAGAAAATGCATGTTATTATAGACTGAAAAGCCATTTCTAGCAGCAATTTCTTTAAAACTGTAATTGGTAAAAAGTTGGTCTACTAAAGCGCCCAACATCTTAGTTTTATTGATGAACTGATAAAATGTATCCCCAAAATATTCCTTACAGTCCTTTTGAAACTGATTGTAATTTATAGCAAAGTTACTGGCAAGTATCCTAAGTGATTTTTCTTCCGAAAGTTGATAACTATTTAGTAGCTCATCTAAATATCGTAGTCTGTTTGGTGTATATTTAATTGAAGATTCAGCAATCGTTAGTTCGTAAATATAGAAAGTTATTAAATGGTTGGCTCCATCCAGTATTCCAAATCCACTGAAAAGCTTCAATTGTTCAAATTCTTTTAAGTGAATGTTTACAGGAATAATCTGAATTTCTGCTTTTAAAGAAACTATTTCCAAGAGTTTTCTTTCAAGCTCATCAAGAGACTTTTCCTCTAAGGTTAAAAAATCAAATTGCTTCACAATCTTTTGGTCATTGTAATGATAATCATCCGATGCAATTGATACCCTTTTGAAAAAGATCATATAACTATCTAAAATCTGTTTTGTAAGCTTAGCTAGTTTCTCTAAATGATTAGAGCTCAGAAGTGATGATTTGACCGGAAGTTGAGAGAACCGAACCATCGCATCTCCGATACTGTGGTTTAATAAAGACAGTAAGTAGATATTCATGATTGGTCTATTTTGGTATGATTAGTATGAGAAAAATTACATAGAAAGTCAATATAACATAAAGCAACTACTTTACAAAATTTAATTCTCTATAATGGGAATTAAAACTGCTATTCTGATATAAATACTTAATTGTAAGTATACATATGCTTGGAAATAACCTTACAGATGAAATGCCAACGTCAGATGGCAAAAAAAGGCAGGGAATCCCCTACCTTTCTTACTCAAATATTGACTTACCGGTGTCTATATTCTGCAGAGATTTCTTAATCAACTTGCATTAGGAACAACATAACCTTCGTTAAATCACCCCATCCTTTTCAGCCTAGTCTTCTTCAATAGATGTAATTAAATTAGGGAAAAGAATAATTAATCCCCAATTGGATATTTGTATTTTTTGAAGAATCTCCAATGTCATCTTTTACAATTTTAGTTAAGCCGGCAATATACCTGGCATTCACTCCTAAGTTTGGCGTAAATCTATATCCTAGTCCAAGCCCTACTCCAAAATTAAAGGTTTTCATAGTGTCTTTATTATTGGCCTTATAAGTACTGCCATTAATATCCCCTTTCGCCTGAGCATTGACAAGGAGCCCGAACTCAGGGCCAGCTTCCAGGTAAAATTCAGGAGTGGCATTATATTGAAGCATTACGGGAACATTGATATAACCAAGGGTTTGCTGCATATTCTTTATTGTATAAGTTGCCATTTCATAATCGTCTTTTGCCTTTGCACCCTGTTGGCTGTAAACAATTTCTGGTTGAATACTGAATGCCTCAGATAAAGGGACATTAACAAAAGCGCCGGCGTAAAATCCGATTTTAGATTTAGAATCACCTCCAGTAAAACTAGAAAGGTTACCTCCAGCTTTAACTCCAAATCTTGGGCCGTCTGTAGATTGAGCAGATGCAATAGTGCCGATAACTATGCATAAGCTTAGTAAATGTTTTTTCATTAGATAGGTTTCTTAATTTTTAATAGTTTAATAAGAAAAAAAGGATAGCACATTGAAAAAATCCATGTGCTACCACTAAGCAGTTAATTACTGTATTCTATTTCTTTGAGATATTCTAGTGCTAATTTAGCATTAGGCTTTCCATGGAACTCCCGCATAAAATTTTCTACAACAGTATTTAAAGCATTCAAATCACCTTTCGCCTTCAGTAATAAAGTCAGATATTTAAATCTGTTTAAAACTGTAGTTCCCGCGTACATATTCTTTAGCCAACATTCTGCTAAACCATCGTCTGATAGGTGCTGGTTTATTTCAGGTACTACAATATTTAGAAGATCGGAGATTACAACTGAATTGATATTATCAAGAGAGTCTGAAGACTTAATAGACCACCAATGATCAGGACTGCCAGGCATAAATTGACCAATTCTGGCCTGCCACTGACATGACCATACATCGGGTAGTTTTGATTCGTCATATGCGAAATCAAAGGTCTGTCCTAAATTATCAGAATAAACGCCAAAGTTGATTGTAAACTTGAGATTGTCATTAGTACTATCTTGGCTCTTCTGAAAATTTATAATTCCATAGTTCTTGTGCAACTTTTTATAAAAGTTATTTCCTTTTTTATCAAACCCCTGCTTTTTTAAAAAAGGAGCTATGACATTAATAATTTCTTTTAAAATGTTCATATGTTAAATATTTACTATTTTGCAGCTTTTCTAACAACTTGTACAGGGTACCCATTTGCTCTAAGCCAATCATCTTTCAATCTTTGAAGGGTATGATAACGTGAGCTTCCGACTTTAGTTTCAATGCCACCCATAACTTCGCCATTAGGCATTTGTACTTCAATGTCCATAAAACGCTTCCCATATGGAGTAGGTTTATAAACCTCTGTTTTAACTATCCGCCCCGCTGCCCTCAATGATGCAGCAAGTTCATCTCTAAAAGCATTTCCAGCAGCTCTATTAGCTTGAACTAAGGATTTAGTGAACGATTCCTCACCTTGATAGCTGAATTTAGGTGTTTCCTTATATATTGGTATTGAAGTTGCCCCCTCATTTGCAAGCTCGTAACCAACAATTTCATCAGCATATCCACCATTAACCTCTCCTACTACAAGAGTCCCTGTCGGTGGCTTTGGAGCTGTTGCCCCAACAGTAGTAGTTTTTGGTGTATTGTTCAACGTCCACGCACTTCTACCTTGGGCAATAGGAGCACCTTTTATGATAGTTCCCTGTGGAGCACCTATTTTAGCAGCCTGTGCATTTTTTACCATCTGCCCTACAGTTCCAGATACGGCTCCTAAAACACCTCCTATAGCTGCACCAGATAAACCGCCCATTAATGTTCCTTCTATTACATCTTCCCCAAACATTACGGCAGTAGCAAATCCGTTAATAGCACCTGCTACAGCACCTCCCGAAGCTCCCGCAATAGCACCTCCTAAAAGACCTCCATTAATTCCATAAGTTGCCGCGGCAGCAAGGGATGCCGAACCAACGGCAGCACCTACACCTCCGGTAAATGCACCTACGGCAGCACCCATTGCAATTTTTCCCCAGGTAGCTCCCCAGTTCCATTTTACTGGATTCCACGAACCATTCGCTTTTGCTCCTGTTAAGTAGCCACCTACAACTGCTCCTATAACAATCCATGCAAACTCTCCATTTGGATCATTATATATCAGTGGGTTGTTCATCACATACCCATATCTGTTGTAAAATTGAGTATTGAATGGGTCCTGGATATTTTCATCCGCATTCAGGAATCTTCTGAGAAGAGGGTCGTAAAGCCTACCGTTCATATGGATGATCCCAACTTCCATATAGTGCTCATGACCGGTATAGCCTCTGTCGATAAGCATCCCTCCCGAATTGTTTATCAGTATGGCTATGCTCTCTTTGCCAATAGCTAATTTACTTTTTCCAATGCGAAGGTGTGTTAGATTACCCCATGCGTCAAAATGCCTTTGCTCAAGCATATTTCCTGCTTCATCACTAATGGCAAGAATGCTTCCAAGATAATCTTTATGCAAAAATTTAAAAGAACCACTAGTCTCATCAAAGTTTTTCAAAAATACAATATTGCTTTCATATGGATTACCTTCAATATAAATAATGTGTTTTTCTTTTCCTGAAATATTGTCTGTAACGACTTCAAAGCTTCCTTCCTCACTGTATAACCGAGTAAATTTTCCATTGCTATCTGCATTAAAGTTTCCTCCATAGGTAACTCTTTGTCTCATCCCTGTTAATCCGTACTCAAATGCAGCATCTCCTCTTTCCCCATTAATGAATATCGGGTCATTATTTTCATTGTAAAGTACATTCTGTACCAGATCCTGATCATAATTATCCACCCCATTACTATTCAGTGTCATCCCGGTGGCCTGATAAATCTTGGCTGCATTTTCATACTTGATGGTTCCTACCTGGTCATTTTCCAATATTCTACCTTTAGCATCATAAATATTTCTATTGGTAGTAGGCTTAAGTCCAGAAACTGGGTCCGTCCAGTTTACCAAGCGGTTGTTATCATCATAATCAAAATATTCTGTATAGGAAGTGATTCCAGATTCCCTGCTTTTAAGTTCATTTTTAATCGCATCAAAAGAGTAAGAGATTTTAATAATATCAGGCTTAACAGTGGAAGAATGATTAACCTTTGTCAAAAATCCGTTTACATCATACTCGTTATTAATATCCGCCGCTCCTAATTTAGCTTTCACCAGCAGCCCTTTTGCATTGGTTTCTTTCAGCTCCCATAAAACTTTTCCTGAAGTTTTCTCTTTCACCTGGTAAAGCTCACCATTCCACCCATTGTACAGGTTCTCTATAGAAACAGTTGTTGTCCCCACAGAAGTATGTATTTCTTTTTCATAAGAGCTTATTCTTCCCTTGTTGTCATAGATAACATTCTTGTAGGAAAAGTAAGCGTCAGGAGTATCCTGATAAGAAGAGATTATTCTCCCTTGAGGGTCATAGTTTGTATTAAATGTATAACTCTTTCCATTGGATAATCCTGTCTTTTCAGTAAGACTTCCTTTATTGTTATAGTAAAAATTTATCGCTTTATCAGTTTGGGTTCCAATAGTGGACTTTTCATTCTGCAGCACAAGCTGCCCAAGGTTATTGTATTGATAACGTTTCTCTCCTTTTGGGCTTTTTACTCTGGACAGAGCCCCCATATAACCTAGATATTGGTATTCATACACACCGGTAGAAGGATCTTCTACCCGTATTTTATTTCCCCAGTCATCATATAGCGTTGTTACAATATGTCCAGCATATTTGGCCATTGTCTGCTGTCCTACTGCATTGTAAGAAAACTGCACTGTTCCGCCCTTATCGGTAGATGATAGTACATTTCCTAAGGCATCGAGTGTCTGGGAAGTTGTTCTCCCGTAATCAAGTGAATTAGTTTCTTTCACTGTTGTGGTCAACCCAGATATAATTGTCTCTGTCTGCTTCCCGGTAAATGCTGTAGCTTTTACCTTCGCAGGGAAGACTGTATCATCATATACAAGGGTGTTCCACTGACTGGCTCCTTGTCCGTCAAAGTAATGTTCAGATTCCTTAATCTTCCTGCCAAGTACATCATACTGTGTATCTTTAGAAACATACTGTCCCTGTGCAAAGGCCTTAGACGATGTTTTGTATTCCTGTCCAAGCTTATTGGTAAATACTTTTACTATATCTCCGTCAGGATCATTGCGGGTAATGGTTTGATTGTATTGGTTGTCTTTCGCATACTGGTAAGTCGTAGTTCCTGTTAAACTGGAAACAGAGCTCTTGAGCTTACCCCATACATCATAGCTATTGGTGAGGGTATTGCCGTTCGGATCTGTCTGGGTTGCGACCTGTCCCAGGCTGTTGTAGGTAAACCCAGTTACTAGCCCGAGATTATTAGTTTTTTTAATGACAAACCTTCCTGTCGGATCATACTCATCTTTCTGAGTTTTTTCATTTCCGTCTAAGGCTGAAGTTGTCTTTTTACCAGTAATATTTCCAAATCCATCATAAGAATATTCTTCTGTTATAGCTTGTGCTACGCTGTTTCCAGGAAAGAATTGGCTGCTTTTTAAGAGGTTATTCTCATAGGTATAGGTCGTGAAAGTATTTTGTATATTCCCATAAGCCTGTATCTTTTCAGCCTTGTTAGTTGGTCTTCCAACGTAATAATTATTTCCTGTTCCTCCAATATTATGGGTATAGACAAACTCAGTGGTAGATACTCCGTATCCATTGTTGGTATTGATCTCAAGTTTGGAAGGTAGATAATAGTTCCCATAGGTTGTTACTTTCTGAGTGAATGTTCCGGTTAAAAAATCTTTCGTTTTGGTAAACTCAGGAACAATAGCAGTAACAATTTTGGATTGATATCCTGAAGGTATAGAGGTAACGACCTGGCCGTTTAATAGCTTATCTGCTTTGTATTGTACGGATTCAAAACTCAACAGCTGGGTATTATTCTCTGAGATATCTGCTGGGAAAATATTACTTTCATTGTTGGTCCTGATGCTCCATTCTTTTACTGGTGCTCCATCTAAGTTTGGATCTATTTCTGATCCTGACCAGATTTTAGTATTTTCAAATCCGTCAGCATACCATGAAGAACGAGCTATCTGTTGGAAGCCTAATAATTTTTTTCCTTGTAGGTTTCCTACAAGACCTCTATAACGGAAATCCAGCTTTCTTCCTTCTTCTATCAGCTGGGACACCGCATATGCCTGATCTACCCTGGCCATAGCATAGTTAGGATAAATCTCTTTCTTTTCTTTCTTGTAGAAATCAGGTGTTGTGGTATTGCCCGGAACTACCTCAAGATATTTTACTGAAGTAGTCAATCCTCCCTGAGTAATAGAAGACATTCTGGCCAGTTCAGATACAGGAGTAGGCCCTTTTATTTTTTTTAGGAACTGCTTCCAGAATAAAAAGACATTATAATAATTATTCCCGGATTTTATAGAATTGGTAATAGGAGTAAAAAGGGTGAGATCAAGCAAGTCCTGCGTGCTATATGTTGGACTTTGAAATGACCAGTTGGGAGTAAAATTAGGTGTTCCGTTAACATCTGATCCATTAGCCATCTTTGCACTTACAACATAACCAAAATCCCTTGAGCCACCTGCGTTGAACATATTGATCTGGTTATAGGAAAATACCTGTACAATATCAGATTTTCCATCCTTGTTCATATCGGTAACCGAAAAGAAGTATTCTTTAGCAAATTTTGCGTAATTCCCGGTCATCTCTTTCTGGAATTTTCTATAGGTAAAAAATTCCTGTTTTAAGAATGGGGTAAACCCTTTATCCGTTCCTATATAGAATCTCCAATCGTCAGGTTTTCCTATGGCATAATCGGTAATAGGAATTGCAAAGTCAAGTTTTCCGTCTCCATTGTAATCACCATATAATACAGGGAATTCAGGATCTTTGATTTCCAAGAGATTTCCGGAGAATCTTATTTTCTGAATATATTGCCCGGAGCTGTTTTTTACAAACTCAAAAACGGTATACTGTGCACCAGATACATTAATAATTTCCACTTTTCCATCTCCATCTATGTCCGTATACTTACGTTCCTTATAATCATTTTCATTGATTCCAGCGTCAAGCAACAGTCCTATTAAAGCAGTAGCTGGGTTTTTAAGGTCGACGATACCTTTTGAATTAAATCCAGCGGGGACACCGTCATCAAGAAAAGCATCAGGTATACCGTCCCCATTAAAATCACCTACTTCAAGAATTAAATTATCACCAGATGAATAAAAAACGGTATTGGCAAGACTCTTCTCGAATACCTTTACAAAATCATTATTTCTAAAAATATAGCCATAAATCCTACCATCCTTAAACTCAACAATTCCATTCCCATTATATACTTGGCCTTCTTCGTCTAATAGTGTACTGACTACTTTAGCGTTACCCGCAAAAGTTTTACCTGTAGCAACTGTTGTAAAAGTCTCGTTAAAAGCCCCCAGCTTCACTGTACCATTATTCATCAGGAAGTCCAAATAAGAGTCTCCATTAAAATCTGCCACCAATTTGACATCATTAAAAGGTTCAGGTTCTGCTGTATATTCTGCATAAGAAGAATTGACCATAGCCGGATAACTGAAAGTAACTGGATTGGCAGGTTCATTATCGGCATTATACTCGGTAATCTTCCCCGCAAACTGGTAATTGGTACCATTGCCAGTATACTCTATACTGTAGCGCTTGAATTGATTATTTCCAGTTAGTACCTTTACCTCGGAAAGAATCTTGCTCTGGTAAGATTTGAGGCCCTGTACATAAGATTCTTCCTTCAAGTCTCTGTCATTATAGGAAAACTGTATGGTGTTCATATGAGGGGTATTAATATCCTTATTGCCACCCCAGCTTATGCTGCTTATCATAACAGTACCGGTCCCCTGGACATAGCTGTAAGAAATGTAGTTTCCCTGCGGATCTTTCCATTCGCTTATACTATATTCAGTTGGAATTCTGGCAACTGCATTACGGCCATACCATGCCTGGGAACCGTCCTCGAAAGTCACTTCCCAATATTCCGGGCCATACCATCCAGAGGCAGTTCCTATGGATTTAAATTTAGTATTGGAATACTTCTCTGTTACATATTCTGCACCATCTTTGCCATATTCTCCGGATTTCAGTACCAGTCTTTTACCATTAAAACTGTAATAATCAGAAAAGTCCATCTGAAGTCCCTTTACCTCTCCAGTATTTTCAATGGTTTTGCCTATTCTGCTGATAGTGGTTATTCCTGAAATACTCCATCCATAACCTGCAATACCGTTTTCCGATTCACTGTTGTACACTAAAGCTACTTGGGGTGAAACTGTTTTAATGCCGGGAGGAAAGTCCAGTGGTAAAGTAAACTGTAACTGTCCAGCTCTGTTGACTTCAATATTTCCCTTCGTATCATCAAAATTCTGTGAAAAGCAGAATATCGAAGTGAAAGATAATAGCAATGCTGATAATATCTGTATTTTCTTATGATTGTACTTTTTCATAACGCATTATCTTTTAGTGATGTTTTTACTGAAAATACGTCCGTCTTTCAAAGTAAATCGCAATATATATACGCCCCAATCATAGCCAGTCATATTGATTTTCAATTGTCTGTTAAGGGCAGGGATATTCTGCTGCTGAAATTTCCAGTGTACGGTGCTATGCTGAAATAGAGAAACGGATTCTATAAATTTGTCTGTTTCCTCTGTCCAATCGATCGTTAGGACATCATTGACCGGAACCGGATATAATCGCACCTGCTTCCAGAAGTCTTTCTCATGTAATACCTGTGTTGTAGTTGATGGGGGAGCTTTACGCTGTGTTGTTGTTTTAGCAAAATCATCGGGTCCCCGATAGCGCTGATTGCCCGCTTCATCGTATTTGAAATATACTTCGGTTTGGGAATAACCCCAAAATCCGATCATCAAGCAAAGTAATGGAAGAACCTTTCTTTGCAATAAAATTTTCCGGACCGACGTGTCCGCGGTAGTACTCCCTTCGGGTGTACCCCAATAAAGATTTTTCATTGTGTTTTTGTTTGTGAGTTATTAATTAGAGTTTTATTCCCGATGGGAAAACTGCGACAGAGCAAGAACTTACCCTGAATGATAGAAGGTTTTCATATTGCTTATTATGAGATGTGGTGGTTAACCTGACAAAAAATCAGGAACTGCTTAATTAGTCTTGAATGACGCAAAAGGCTCTGGGAGCCCTACACAGGAGAAATAAAATATCTCAACGTGCATAAAGAAACTAAGTATATGGGTAGTATACTTCCATCCATACAAACCTACAACTGGGGATTTTCATAGGCTTCTATAATTGACGGGTTAAAAATATTATAATTAATTATCAATTATTATCCGTAAAAACCCCATACTTTCATTAACTTTTATTAACATACGGATCTTGTCTTTTAATGCTTTAGATCTGATTACAAAGCTATACGCTCGTAACGCCAAAAGGTGACGTATTAAACTTGAGTTACTTTTTTATCCCAATAAAAAAGCCGGAGTAGAAACCCCGGCTCTCATAACCCTTAAATAAATACCTCTCAAAGACGAGAATCTGTTAATTGAAATTAAATTTTGCGGTCTTTTCGTTTCCGAACTGGTCAGTCACCCATATTTGAAAGGAATGTGACTCTTTAGACTTCGGTCTGTAATAAAGTTTAAAAGATTCCTTTGGTAGCTTATACTCCTTGTTAACTGTAAGGGGTTTGTCTAACTGGAGCATTAACGTACCAAGCCCTTCATACTGAAAAAATCGCAGTGAGTAATTGGTTTCATTATAGGATCCTTCCCTTTTTATAGTACATGGAATTTCCACAATTTCTCCTGAAACTATTTTCGAAGGTACCGGCATAATCTCCAGCTCAAACGGGAAATCGGTTTGAATATCCAGCTGTTTATCACAAGAATTGAGTGCAAATATGAACAGTAGAAAAGTGCTGGCAGAAGCGATGAAAATCAGTCTTTTGATAAAAGACCTCTTTTCTGTTTCAAATGTATTCATTGCTTTAAAATTTAAAAGTTAGAAAATATAGCGAAGTCCAAGCCCGGCCGATGGGCGTACTTTTTCAACAGAAGTTCCCCAGACACCCTTTGCCTTTCCCTGTACAATTAAAAGGATATGATCAGAAACATAAGTTTCTATCGTCAGGCGTAAACCACCTCCATAGATAAAACTATCCTTATTCTTTATAACTGCTCCGTTCGACAACAGTGATTCACCGTGATTAAACACTTCATATCCTATTACTGCTGAAAGTCCCATATTTAAAGAAATATTCTTTCCCCAATCTCTCAAAAGTGGGAAACTATACCCTCCTTCCGTGGTAAAGCTCTCAACAGGAATGTCGTAATCTCGGAAAGCATACTTTTTCTGAACATATTCCAGCCCCCAGAACTTGTAACTCCCGTTTTTTCCATTAACCGTTAACCCGCCCTGTATAAAGTAATAGTCATGAAGGGGCTTTTTATCGGAAACTACTCCAACCACAGCCTCCAATCCAATTTGTCCTTTTAGCAAACGTTGTGCATAAATACACCTGGGAAGCAAAAAGAAAAGGATGATCGTAAAAATGTACTTTGCCATCATAATTGTATTGATATAAGTGAACATCTTAAAAATTTAGCTTCAGATTTTTCACCAATGAGGCATGGATCAAATCATCGTTCAGGATTTCGAGCCTCTGGTTCCTGCCGCCGTTTCGTTCAAATACTTCGATGACCAGCATTTTATCGTCGGCAAGTGTAAACTGGTCTAGCACAAATACATTACGCTCCGAGCTATTTTCTGCGATATCCGTTATAGGGAAATAAGACCGTAATGGAACAAGTTCGATTTCCTGGATTGCCGTGAGCTTACCCGTTTTCCGCTCAATGATCTTGAAAGTCATAAAATCAACCGGATAGGGAACATTGGTTGTATTTTTCAGCTCGGTATGGAAATAGTACTTTCCAGCATAGATATAGATTCCCTTTAAGAAAAAGCTAATCCCAAAACTGTAGGAACCGATGTGCCTGATGAGTTTTTTATTTTTGACATATATTGTTTTTAAAGCAGCATTGCTCAGGGATGGCGCACTGCTTCCCATATCTTCAAAAAGTACATCCTTCACATGATCTTTTTCCTGGCTTTTAAGCATTTTCAGCACATCGTAGTTTAAAGAAGCAGGATACTTGCTGTAGAATACGTCAAAGCTGTAAAATTTCCCATCTTCGGTAATGACAGAAAAATTGGTTTCTGATTCAAAATCCCGGACTGCAGCTTTAATACGCAAGACATTTTCTGACGACTCTGCTTTTCCCGCAATTACATTTTCACTTCCCAGGTCAACATATTTTATCTTTGAAGGAAAAATGATATGGGTGGTCTTTTCATAGGTAACCGTAAGCCAATACGACTCGATCTTCCCTAGTTTCAGTCGCGATTCAGTAATCATGCCCTTACCTGTTGTACTGTCTGCCTCCTGAGCGTGCAGCTGAACATGTATAAGCGATACCAGCATAAACATTAATAGGTTTTTAAATAATGATTTCATTTTGTTTGAATTTAGATTGGTTATTATTTTTTTGCTAACAGGAACACCTGGTAACCCGCCTTTAGGGTAACTGCAGGCGTTCTCACCTTTTTTGAGAAATAGCCCGATATACCCTGCACGAGGCTTTTGCTAAGGTCGGAAGTGATCTGTTGGCCGGTCGTGGAACTTAGTGAAATACTGGTTCCAGAAGTATTTCCCATATTGGCAATGGTCTCTGTGACAGCGCTTCTTTCAGCAGAAATCGGAATAGGGAGCCCCATCTGTCCAAAAATATCATACACCGTAATTTCCACCGGCATAATATTTCCTTTATACTCGACGGAAGTGATCTGCAACTGCAGCCTTGTACCCTGAAACTTTGCAATGCCCGTAAGTACCGTGCCTTTATCGATCATGTGCTTTCCGATCTTCATCGATTGCAACAGCCTGATATTTACCGGAGCGTTTCCCGTTACGATCTGTTCTTCATGAATACAGGCACGAATGCTGTTCGCAGATGGTGAAGTTTTTATTTCATTGCCAATACCATAAAAATTCCTGTTCCTCTTATTGTTCAGATCTGCCAGCCACGCACTGTCAGTGGATTCACGATATAGCGCCGAAACAATATTGCTGTTTGCAGGATAAATAGTAGAGGTACTAGCAGGAAACTTTTTTTTCTCAAAACTGTCACGTTGAATCTGTTCTTCTTTTATCTCCGGCTTTGCCACATTTCCTTGCGTGGGAAAATACTTTGCAGCCATCTGATAGGACTTTTCCATCAACGCCAGCTGGCTTTCCACCGGATTGGCCGTTACCACATTTTCCCTTTGGGCAAGTTGTGATTTTAACGAGCGAACTTCATTCTGTAATTGGGTTGTCTCTCCCCTGTCATCATAAAAATTTCCCAATGTACCCTGAATATTCCGGTAGCTGTTAAGCGCCTGGTTGTGGTGATCGGCGGTGGGTGGCGCAGAAGCCGTCACCTGGTTTTGGTTGCTGTATCCAGATCCTGTGCTATCGGTATTCCAGAAGTCAGAAAGTGCCGATAATGATTTCTTACGCTCAAGTTCCCGTTGTTCCAAAATCTCTGTCTCATAGGCTTTGCCCTTATCTTCCTGCATACCCGCATCCGTCGCCTGCGGTACCGCCTCATTTAAACCCGCCTGTTCTACCTCTTGGTTCCCGTCAGGAACAAATATGAGGTACATACAGCCCACGAAGACAATTGCCATCAAGCTGAAAATAATAGGCTTTTTTAATTTTTTAAATTTTCCCTGAGGATTATCCTCAGCGTCCTTAGAATCGGCCTCGCCAACATCGGTAAGCCTGATCTTTCCTAAATTTTGATCAGTTTCTTTCATAATTTTTATTATTTAAAATTGATGATGAATCCCCAAACTGTTTCTTGGTTTGTAAAAGAGGATTCCGAATATGTTCAATTTCGTTTTTTCGCTTTTTGTCATCTGCCTTAGCTTCATACCAGACGGTTAAGATGACGCATCCGGTTAAAAGCAGGTAACAAGCGAAAAATAATATGACAAACCGGCGCTGCTTCCCCGTGGACTGCTTCTGCCACCACCTTTCTATCCTGGCTTCATAGGCATGGAAGATTATTTTCAACTTTTTCATATTGTTCCTTTATTGATGTTACTTTTTTACTATCGTAGCTTCCTATTTTTGGAAAGAGATACTTTTTGTTGCCTAGTGTCATCGACCAATTCGATTGCCTGTTTTGCAGTCGGAACATCTTTCAGAAGAATACTGTTCAGTTCAGATTTTTTAATCATCACCCCGTATTCGTCCCTCTTTTCAATCACCATTTTTTCCATGATCATCTGACCTCTTTCCATTTTCAGCAACATGTCACACGAGACCTTAGGTTTATCCTCCCCATTCCAATGAATGTAGGTGCTGAGCCACAGCCGCTTTGATCGGCATGCCTTATCTTCACTATATACTTTCAGGTATTCTCCGATGACGTCCTTTACTTTTCCGGTAGATGCCCTGTCAGAAATCACAAAACCATCATAGCCTTTTTGAATAAGCGTATCAGCAATCTGTTCTGTAGTTTCATATTCTTTGTTCATTAAAAAAAAGTATTACCGTTCTACCACTTGGATATCCCTATTCTCAAGAACCCGGAACTTTTCGATATTAAACCCCTGTGGGTTGTTATCCGAGCGGACAGAGTTCACCAGAAAACAGGAAGTGACCAGACCGCGCTCAGTGACATTACTTGAGCGAATGATAAACTGCTTTGCAAAAGTTTTTACTACATAAGGATATTGATTAAAGTCGCACCGCACGCTGTCTACCTCGATGCGTTGCTGTACATTTCCCGATATAATCCTGTTGTAATACCCTTTTTCGGATAGATCCTTGTAATAATCAAAAGCACTCCGGTCTGCGAGATTAAATGCCCTTTTCATATTGCTTTCTATTGCATTTTTATCAGGCGCGAGGGTAAAAAATAGCTCATGGAAACGGCGGACATGTTCGCGGGCCTCAACAGGACGATTGATCGCTGCATCCTGCGAGAGGGCCAGCATCAAGGACTTTCCATTATCTAATACGTAAATCTTTTGTCGCTGCGCTTCAGCAAAACTGTAGGATTTCCATATCACATAGCCAGTCACCACTATGCAGAGCAGTGCAAAGACAATTGCATACAGTCTGATCTGGCGGAAACTGTTTTCGATATTTCTGAGTGTTTTAAATTCCATTATTTGATATTTTTATTTGATTATTTAAGCAGCTGACCGCTGATGTTACCGGCAGCAGCGCCTGCTCCAGCTCCTGCAATATTTCCTGCTCTCTGCGCCGTCTGAGTTACATTTCTAGTGAAATTTCCTGCCCCACCTGCTTGGATTACCCAGCCTGTTACCGTTGGAACTGTAAAATACCCCACGATCCCAATAATCATAAAAATGATGTAAATCGTATTTGATCCGTCAGGAATGAAATTGGGATCAGAAAGCCTTTCAATATCCTTTTCAAGCATCAGAGATTGCAATTTCGCAAGCATACTACTGAATATATCCGCTACCGGCAACCAGAGGTAGACACTAACGTAGCGAGTAATCCATTGGTTCAATGTAGATTGAAAACCATCCCAGACCGAGATGGCAAACGCAATAGGCCCCAGAATAGAGAGGACAATCAAAAAAAAGGTCCTTATCGTATCAATGACCAGGGCCGCAGCCTGAAAAAGAATTTCAAGCAGATCCCTGAACCAGTTCTTTATGGCTGTTTCCATTCTGTAACTCTGCCGTTCCAGGTACATACCCGCCATAGTCCCCAAGTCTGAAGGCGACCACCCGAGTTCTTCCAGTTTTTTATCAAACTCCTCATCCGATACAAGGTAAGCCTGCTCCGGATTTCGAAGCATAGCTTCGCGTTCGAGCCTGTCTTTTTGGTCCTGTAATTTATTCAGATCCAGAACCTGGCTCTCCAGCATACTGTGAGTACCCTTTACAACAGGACTTAGTACGGCATTGATGGTACCTAAAACAATTGTCGGGAAAAACATAATGCAGATCCCCAAGGCAAAAGGTCGCAACAGCGGAAACACATCGATAGGTTCTGCACGGCTTAACGCCTGCCAGACCTTCAAAGCTACATAGAACAATGCTCCAAGTCCCGCAACTCCTTTTGCCACCGCAGCCATTGTAGCTGACAGTGGGAGCATCTCTTCATACAGCGAGCGTAATATTTCGTGCAAATTTTCAAAGTCCATAATAATATGATTTGATGTTCAAATGAAGTTTACCAGTATTTTTGATTCGCTGTGCCGTAAAGTTGCAGCACCCGCTGACCATCATTTTTCTTTTTGGCTCGTAGGTAGCTCACTGAAATATTTTTATTGGTATAATAGCGAACCAGCTTATAATAATCGCTCACTTCCTTGTAAACCCGGTCGATGATCTCCATCCGTTCTTTATCGTTCATCGAAAGGCTTGAAGCATTAACGATCTGTTTAAGGTCGCTCAAAAGTCCGCCACTTTCGTTCAGCAGTTTGGAATACCCAAAAGCAATTGCACTGAGTTCCTGGGATGTGAAATTCGGATCATTAATCATCTTACCGAAGTTGGTAACATACATCTCCGAAATATCACCAACCATTAATACGGTTTGCTGAACTTTTCGGGCATCCTTGATCAGGTTATTGACCGCTTTGAGCTTATCGTAGTATTCCTTCCCCTGCTCATACACTTTCTTTACTTCATTGAAGTTTTTGATCACATTGGATACCGTATTGGAGGTCTGCACGATTTCATTGGCAGAATTCAATATCCCTGAAGCCAGGTTGGTAGGATCGGTTACCACAAATTGGGCGTTTGCTGCGGCAATACTGAAAAGTATCGCGCAGCATAAGATTAATTTTTTCATTATTTTGGATTTAAAATGTTTTGTTTGAATTTTATGAATTTTCACTTTTGTAGACAGCAATCCTTTTGATCGACAGCTCTACATTGCCGTCCAGTTCCTGGGCGAGCTTCATTACTTCGAGTTTTTCGGTTTCCTCAGTAGTATAGGCTAAATATTCCTGAGCGGAAACTTCTGTTGCATACACTGCAGAATGCGTTCCTCCGAGTCCGATCCACACCTCTTTATAAAATCGAGACGGATCGTTGTTCATATTGATCGAAAGTACCTGTGCTTTTTCCTTATCGGTGAGCCCCAGCATCGCCTGAATATCATCGAACTTGTTCATGTATTTGCGCTGGTCTAAGAGGATTTTACAGTCGGAATTGTTGATGATACTTTCCTTGACAATCGGCGACTGGATGATGTCGTCCACTTCCTGCGTCACGACTATGGCTTCACCAAAAAATTTCCTTACCGTTTTAAAGAGGTATTTTATGTATTCAGCCATACCTTCCTTCGCTATGGCTTTCCAGGCCTCTTCAATTAAAATCAACTTTCTGATCCCTTTAAGCCGCCTCATCTTGTTAATAAATACCTCCATAATAATGATCGTCACAATGGGAAATAGAATTTTGTGGTCCTTAATGGCATCAATTTCGAACACAATAAAGCGCTTGGTTAAAAGATCAAGCTGCTTGGTTGAATTGAGCAGGTAATCATATTCACCCCCTTTGTAATAGGGTTCCAACACGTTCAGGAAATTGGCGATGTCGAAGTCTTTCTCACGGACCTGCTTTTCTTCCAATATCTTACGGTAATCTCCCCTTACATAATCATAAAAACCGTTGAAAGAGGGCGATTCATTTTCCTTTTTAATTTTTTCAATATAGCCGCTCACCGCATTTGAGAGGGCCACTTCTTCAGCACGGCTTGGCGGTTCATCGTCTCTTTTCCAAAGCGTCAGGATCAGGGTTTTGATACTTTCCCTTTTCTCAATGTCGAATACACCATCGTCCGTATAGAAAGGATTAAAGGCAATGGGATTATCTTCCGTATAGGTAAAATAGACTCCGTCTTCTCCTTTGGTCTTACCCTTTATCAGCTCACAAAGTCCCTGGTAGGAATTTCCGGTATCGACCAGCAAAACATGAGCACCCTGCTCATAATATTGCCGTACCATGTGGTTAGTGAAGAATGACTTACCAGAACCTGACGGCCCCAAAATAAATTTGTTGCGATTCGTAATAATACCTTTCTTCATGGGCAGATCGGAAATATCCAGATGTATAGGTCTTCCTGTTAACCGGTCAGCCATTTTGATCCCAAACGGGGATGGTGAATTCTGATAGTTGGTTTCTTCGGTGAAAAAACATAAGGCAGGCTCAATAAAAGTGTAGAAGCTTTCTTCGCTTGGAAAATCTCCAGCGTTACCAGGAATTCCTGCCCAGAATAAACTAGCGACATCGGCTGTATTATGTCTTGGCTTACATTCCATGAGTGCAAGTGCGCTACCTGTATCGTTCTTCAAATGCTTTAATTCAACAGCATTATCCGACCATGCCATCACATTGAAGTGTGCCCTTATCGAAGAAAGACCGTGGGAATGTGCTTCATTAAGATAGCGTTCGATCCATTCCTTATTGATCTGGTTGCTCCTGCTGTATCTTGCCAAGGAGTGCATATTCCTTGCTGACTTCTCAAACTTTTTGAGATTATCCTCGCTATTATCCAGGAATAAATATTGATTGTAAATATGGTTGCAGTTAAGCAGTAAACCTACCGGAGCGGCAAAGGACAAACGGCAATCACTACGGTCAGTGGACAACTTTTCGTAACGGCTGTCTGTTGCAACAGTGGCAGGCAGATCATCGGTATCAGATAAAGTGTGTAGGCAAAGTCTGTTATTACCAATCCTCATTTCCTCAGCGCCCAGTGCAATATCCTGTAAAGCAGTATCCGCCTCTCTGGATAAAGTAAAATACTGCTCCAACAGCCCCTGCTTTTCATCCGTGCCAACAATATCGTTTTCACTGAGCTGTTGCATTTTAATAAATCCCGAATCATTCACGATCCTTTCAAACTGGCTGACCGATTCCAAAAACCTTGAGATCGCTTCCTTATCCCTGATTTCTTTAGGAACCAGCACTCCCTTACACAACGATGAAAAATTGCTCTGCATGCGCATTCTCTCTTTGCTTGTTTTTGTAATAAAGAGATAGCAGTAATGATTTAAAAATGGTCTTTCATTAAAGTGTCTTTCAAAGGATTTTGAAAGAAAGCTTTGGTCTTCTTGAGAAAGATCAGGGTAGTAGTTTTCTTTGATAAACCAATCTTGCTTATGGATCACCGTATAGTCTGGCAATGTTTTTACTGCCTTATACCATGCAGAATGCATCGCGTCATATTCCGCGCCAGCTACCGTAAAAATCTCAGGCAGATGAACTTTAAAACACGCGGTAATATCTGCTTCTTTCGATATTATGCAGTTATCCTCTACTGCCAGCAATGGAAATTTACTTTCCAATGTTGAAGCTTTTGCTGTATTTCTCATAAGGAAGCAGTTTTATGGGAAGTTTTCAAATACCGGAATATTGGCTTACGACAGATGATGTATTTTGGGTGTTTGCTTCTTGCCCCCATTTTCATTAACCCATGCTCGCCATACTTTTTATTGAGTCGGAAGGTTTGCCAGATAATGAGTGATGCCCCAAGACACCCTACGCACAAGCAGGCATAAGGATTTGTCCCTGCCATATAAAGAATCATCGTGAGGATTAGAATCCCCAATAATCCGCCTGCAAAAATGAACAGGTACTGAGCCTTTAACCCTTTAAACTCTACCGTTCTGCCGATCCCCTTATTGATATTATATGTTGTGTTCATATGCCGGGATTTTACAGGAAGAATGAGCGAAGGATTGTGGCCGCAACAATTAAGAAGATACACGCACCGAACCAGCTTGCCGCCGTTTTACTTGTATCCGGGTCACCGCTGCTAAACTTATTGTAGACCTTGACCCCACCGATCAGTCCGACGACCGCGCCAATAGCATAAATCAGCTTTGTTGCTGGGTCGAAATACGAGGTGACCATCTGGGTGGCTTCGGTAATTCCTGCCGAACCATTACCCTGTGCAAATGCACCGGAAACCGATGCAAGTAGCGCAAACGCTAGCAATAGCTTTTTTCTTTGTTTCTCCATTTTATTGAATTTTAGTTACAGATTTCCTGCGCTTTGCAGGACTGAAAACAAATTTGTTGGAGAATCAAAAGCATATGCCTGGATTGGCACCGCGAGACACCATTTGGCGCTCGTGGTATAAGAGGAATCAAATTTATTTAAGTCATTCCGGTAAAAAATATGATGCAG
The DNA here is from genome assembly GCA_017745075.1 of Sphingobacteriaceae bacterium. Taxonomy (GTDB): domain Bacteria; phylum Bacteroidota; class Bacteroidia; order Sphingobacteriales; family Sphingobacteriaceae; genus Pedobacter. The sequence continues at coordinate 627,144 of JAGIAD010000029.1, forward strand.
ATCAACATATATTGCGACGATCCCAAAATAAAAAGGGGCATAAACTTGAAGTTTATGCCCCTTTCTGATTATAGACCTGATCTTACAGAGGATTGGATCGAATAGTTATCGAATTGCAAAAAAGCGCTATAATTTTCTTCCTGGTCTCTTCATATTTTTATTGACAGCATCGTCCTTAGTAAACTGCTTTATGTAGTGATTTTCATTTAAACCTACTGCTTGAAAAATGCTTAGCGGTATATTGGTATTCAAAATTTTATTGCCGTTAATTAGCGTTGAGATAATATCTTTTATTAATGCTTTTTTAAGCAGATCAGGTCCTTTTGGATGGGCAATAATCTTTTCCAGCGGCATATTAAATTTCCACAATACATATGACTTATCCGGAATACCAACCACAATGCCCTTTTCCATATCACTTTTTATCTTTTTTTGAAATTGCTTATAGTACTTATCTTGAAGGTACTTGTCAACAAGCTCATCAATATACCCTTCCAGATCCATATCCAGAAAGTGATCCTCACCACCTGAATTGAACTTAATGGGTGGAAGTCCTTTGCAATAGATCTCAGCATCAGCGATCAGCTTTTGTCCCTTAACGTCATTTGCACGATAGCCAGTTGATCCTCCATGTCCGTTGTTGGATGCAGTACCAACCATTTTCCCTTCAATGTAAAGATTAGCAGAAAATGCATTAGTCTCCTCACTTAGTTTCTCGCTGTGATGGATATTTTTTAATTCAATTTTCATAACATATCAATAATTTTATACTGCTTTTGATCTGATTATTGCTTTTCCGTGCAGTTGAAAGCAAATGTATCTGGGCATTAATGCGGTATTTGATATTTGGCACAGTAAGGAATTATTTGGCGCTCCTTTGCATAAGACTATCTTGAAGAATCAAACTTTGAAAGAAGAATTGAGCTTTAAATGTATTTTTAATTCAATGTAGTAATCCTTAAGGACGCTGTTTTCAATTTTTATAAGTTTCCTATCGATTCACATAAAAAACTATTGTTATAAATTGCAGATTCATTAACTTTATAACAAAAAAACAAGTATTATAGAATAATTATTACTAGAATTTAAATAATAAAGAAATTAATTTAGGAATAAGAGATTATCTTTATTCTGTAACCGGCAAAAATATAATTACAGTCTAAACTGATATTAGATAGAAACGAAATTCAGACTTCGGTCTTTCTCGCTCAAGTACCCAAGCGTCTATGGGTTACAACCAAATAACTAAAAAAATGAAAAATTTAAAAACGCTCAGCAAATCGAAAATGAAAAAGATTGTAGGGGGAACTATGGACAAGGAGACTTGGCTGCAATGGTGCTTAGATCATATTAGTGCGAATACAGGTGATAGTACGGTCGATGCCATTCTAAAAGATCTTCAGGAAGATCAGTGTTACGATATGTATAGTGGAATGAGTGCATAATGCTGAAGAATATCTTATTGTTTCTAGCACTTTTAAATGTTTACGATCTGCATGCGCAGATCGTAAATTGTAAGATGACGGGGGCTTTTGAAAGTCCCACGCAATATAAATATGCCTATCTCTGTATACCTAGGGATAGTACCGTTATTGTCGCAAAGATTGAGGATGGAAAGTTTGTGCTTTCAGTTCCGGCCCCAAAGGATATTGAAATTGGTTTTTTAACCCTCGACTTTGATTCTACAAAAACTTATAAAAATTTAATGTTAGTAAAGGTTTCGGAAAGAAACCTCAGGCCCAAAATGATGGCTATCGAAAACGCGCATATTGCCATATCCCAAAGTTTTTCCGATTCTAAAGTTTCTGGCGGTGCAGATAATAAACAAGTAGAGGATTTAGAAAATTCAATTAAAACAAAAGACTTCAAGGGTTTTCTAAATAGATATTCCGATTCGAAATTAGCTATAACTTTGTTGCGCACTTTTGCAGCGCTTAAAAAAATAATACCAGGATATGACGACAGCGATCCTCGCGTACTATATAATATGCTTTCCGAAAGGTTAAAAAAATCTAAGGAAGGAATTAAAGTGTTTAACGAACTAAATTTATAGTCATTATATATTTTTTTGAATAAAATTATGATATCCTTTGAAGGTATGGTTCAATTAGCTTAATCATATTTTACTAAACAGTTATAATTTTCTACCTTTTCCTTTTTTTTCGGGATTATTTTTTATGTTTTTGTTGTTAAGTGATTTCGCTTTATTTTCCTTTATCATTTCTAGTAAGCCCGTCTCCTTCCAGGGTATTTGAACTGCTTTAAAGTGAGATTTTACATTGGTCTCTTTTAAATTGCTCAATTCGTCAAATCCATGTATCCTGTTGTAGCCAATCGGATCTAATATAGTTTCATGTGGAAAGCTCACCGGGATAATATCTTTGGGTATCTCAGTAATCGTTTCCCAATCTATCTCCTGAAATTCATGCGTTTTTGGATTATAAGGAATCCAATACATGTCTTTTTGATCATCATAATAATTTTCAATTTCAGAAAATCGAATACCTTGTGACATAAAATCATCTTTGGGCCGAAGCATACCCATTCTGATATCCACATAAAAAGGATGCCCAACGATATCAACAACAGGTAACAGGCCTGAAAGGCGTTGTTTCAGCGAGGTTTGGTCAACCATAATGTCGAAATCAGTTTTGGTGGCGAACAATTCCAATGGAACGCCATATTTCTGTGACATGCCCTCTGGATCTAAAGTGATCATTTCAGGGATTTTCGCAGTTACCGTTTTGCCCCTCAGTACTCCATTACTAACTTTTTCCGTTTTTACAAATTCAACAACGTACCCGGTTCCATCATTACGATCCCACATTTCAAAAACTGAAATTGTGTTTTCGGGATTATCTTTCTCTCTGAGTTCCATTTTCGCAACATCAACTAAGAATTCGGCACCTTCAATATTGATGGTTGGCAGTTCTCTTTCCATAACGCTAATTTTAAACGGTTATAAAATGGGGAATTGCATTATCACACAAAATCCCCAATATCAAATCTTTCCAGATTTTCATTCCGCATAATGGAAGAACCAGATTTAATTGATGAGGAAAAGCTTTGATCCAACAGCGCTGCTATTTTCTTTGAAGCCCCTTCCATAGAGTTTTCTAAAAGGCTGAAAAGTTCGGTCCCTTGTATTTTCTGAACTATGGTAGCCGCTTGTTTTTGTAAAGATGGCGCCGGCTCTTTTTGCTGAAGCAACATCTGCACGGCACCCAGTTCTTCAAAGGTAACCCCCATGGCAAAACCGCTTTCATCCTCGGAAATCCTATACCTGCTCATCTCTTCCTCTTCCAGTTCATAGTCAAGTTCATCAACAAAAATATCAGCTGGTTCTTCCTGCGGAATTTCGTTAGCTACTTCTTTTGCGTCGATTTCTTGATCAAACTTAGCTGGATCTGTTTCCTGTTTTTCGAGATGGCTTTCATTGGCACTCATTGGCGCTGAAAGTCTCTTTACTGGTTTGGGTAAACCCATGATTTCAGGAACATTCGTGTTAGAGATTTTTTCTTCAAAACTTTTAGCGGGCTTAGTCGCAAATATTCCCTTTTCTTGCAGCAGTAGGACAATCACCACCAGCAGACAGATTAGTATTAATATTTCCATAATGATTTATAAAATGGGTTTATATTTATCGTTATAACTTTTAGTGATCTCATCTCCAAATTCTTCGAAATGATAAGCCAACAGATTATCCAAATAGGCATAAATTGTTAATTTATCTTCACCGATGACCTGTACAATCTTTGATAGTTTTACATGAAAATCCGGTCGGATGTACACTGTTTTCCCATCACGGGCATTGGTATCGGGTTTCTTAAAAAAAATAGCTTCGTATTCCTGATCATTAGATCTTTTCGACCTCCCTTTGGTCTTACCAGGTGTTTTTTCCAAGGCAGCTTCAACCTCATCTTGTACTTTTGTCGGATTCTGCAACCCGTCCTTCTGTACACCGTCAACCATCATTTCCATCATTAACTTTTCATCGATGTCGGGTGTATTTCTCTTTGTATTGTCTCTTTCCATGCCCTTACAATTGAACGATTCTTAAAAACTCAGCCATAAACCGATCGAACCTGCAGGCTTTCATCATCTGTTCTTCAGGTGGCAATACTGTGGATCGAAAAATTGCCTTGGCAGTCATTTCACTTTCTTTCCGAAAACGGGTGCTGCTCATCACCTGGCACTCCATCAAGCTCAAGCCCAGATCGTGAATAAGTTTGTTATAGATCTCATACAGAGGGGAGCGCTCTCGTCCATCAACCTGATTCCAGAATAGATTAATGCTTCGAATGGACGTTTCTCCTTCTTTCATAATGACATCCTTCATCAATTGCGTAAAAATGAGCGTACTTTCCATTACAAGCCGATCAGCCGTAATGGGCGTAAAAATATGATTGGTGCCGGCGAGCGCTTTTAAAATACCGGGAGTATTAACAGTTCCGGGAAGATCAAAAAAGACCACATCAATTGGCACTGGAGAAGTGCCTAAAAAGTCATAAGCTGTTTCCAAAAGTCCTTCGGCTTTACACTGGATTATAGGGTATGCCTTTTTATTGATTGTAGAAAACTGTTTATACGCCATCTTTTTTAGAGCTTCATTTTCCATTACCATTGCTAAATCACGTGCTTTCATTTTAGCCAGGCTATATTGCGGAAAGTCGGCATCGAATACTACTACGTTGTAGCCCAAACGGTAATGTAGTGTGCTAGCTGTAAGTGTGGTAAAAGTTGATTTACCAACACCGCCTTTTTGAGATGAAAATGCAATAAATACTGTTTTGTGTTCTGCTTTCATGTTTGGTATATATTTAATTGTTCATGTATTTCATTATGCGGGTATCGACTTATATAGAAGTGCACATACCTATGCGCATTTGTATAAACTTGGCTATTGATGTAAGCACATATGTTTGTACATGAAAAACACCATAGGTACTTAGCCCAATGGCTAAGCATGTAAGGCGATGTACATCATTATACATGAAGATGTATCGCCATCAGTCTGTATCTACTCACCCACGATAATCTTTATAGAGCTATTTACATCTTTGCCCACATCCATAGTTCTGGATTGTCCTACTCACATAGGTATGTACCAACGTACCTCTCTTGTTACATCTGTCTGTCGATACAAAGAAATGTAGATAAGTATCTGCCCATTTTGAGGTGGCATCCATTGGCGCCATTTAGCGCTGTTTGGCGCAACATTCGGTTGTGATCATCCAAATATTCCGTCCTTACTTTGTAAAAAAGATTGGTATGGGTTTTTAACAAATCTTATAAAACCTATGAGGGGAATTTCCCTGCTTTCTTTAATCCGTCCCTCAGGGCGGATTTTCCTTACACCCGTAAGGAGCAAGGTGTGTTTTGAGGCACCCGAAACTCATTTCGTGCCCCAAAACCCCTTGCCCTTGCAGGGGGCTGGAACCGTCCTCCGAAGTCGGACGGTTTTAACAACCAATTGGATATATTATGGATAAAAACAACGAAAAGAAACCAAACAAAGGCGGCAGGACTCCTAAAGCTAATCCAAGTATACACCGCCATGTTTTCAGGCTTACCACCGAAGAAAACACGAGATTATTGTCCCTCTTTGAAGCATCGGGAATGAACAATAAAGCAAAATTCATTATTTCTGTTTTGTTTAATAAAGAAATTAAAACAGTAAAAATCGATAAAGCCGCCATGGATTATTATATGAGATTGACCACATTTTATAGTCAGTTTAGAGCAGTCGGGACCAACTATAACCAAATAGTGAAGATACTGTACCGTAATTTTTCCGAAAAGAAAGCATCGGCCTACCTATTTAAATTGGAAAAACAAACCTTAGAAATGGTAAAATTATGTAAGGAGATTATCGATATCACCAAAGAATTTGAAGAAAAACATCTAAAAAAAACCTAAATGATAGCAAACATTGATAGAGGGGAAAATTTACTAGGTGCACTTTCCTACAATCAGCTGAAGGTAGATAAAGACAATGCACAAATATTATTTACCCATAAGATGGTGGAAACAGTAGATGGTAACTATTCGATATCTCAGTTATTGCGATCATTCGAACCTTATTTAACCGCAAACAAAAAAACAGAAAAGCCTGTTTTACACATTTCCCTGAATCCCGATCCGAGAGACTGCCTTACCGATGAAAAATTGCAGGCCATCGCAGAAGATTACATGGAGCAAATGGGCTATGGTAACCAGCCCTACGCGGTATTTAAACATATGGATATTGACCGTAGCCACATCCATATTGTCTCGGTCTGTGTAGATGAGGAAGGAAGAAAGATATCCGATGCATTTGAAAAACGACGTTCGGTAAAAATATCAAGGGACTTAGAGGTCAAATATGGTTTACAACAACTAAAGGAGAAAGATACCCAATCTGAAAATTTGATTTTTCGACCGGTAAATTATAAAATCGGTGATGTGAAAAGTCAGATATCTTCTGTCGTAAGATACCTACCAAAATATTATAAATTTCAAAGTATGGGCGAATATAATGCGCTCCTCTCATTATTTAATGTAACGGCACAAGAAGTCAAAGGTGAGTTACATGGAGAAATGAGACAAGGGATTGTTTATTTCGCGCTTAATGAAATCGGTGAAAGATCAAGTAACCCTTTTAAAGCTTCATTGTTCGGTAGACAGGCCAGCTACCTGAAACTGCAAGATCATTTTTTAAACTGCACTAAATCTGTAAAGGATGGGGCTTCATTACTTTTGCTCAAAAATACTATTGAACAGGCGATACATAATACAAAGAATGAAAGTGGTTTCAAAAGCCACTTGTTGGACAAGGGGATAAATATCGTCGTACGGAGAAATGCTGAAAATCGAATCTTCGGTATCACCTTCATAGACCATAATTCAAAAATGGTTTGTAACGGTTCGCGCTTGGGTAAAGAATTTTCCGCCGGTGTATTCAATGACTGGTGGAACAATAATAAAAAATCTGAAATAAAATCTAAAAATGACAGATTAAAATACGTGGAAAAATCTGATGTATCTAAACAAGACAGGGAATCTTATACCCCTTTTGATTTCATTATTAAAGAAGATTTACATGGTCAAAATTATGGAGAAGATCTCTTGGGAGGTCTTGGTGGACTACTTCCCGAGAGCCATGGAGATGATATCGAGGAACAACTGTTTGCAGGAAGGATGAAAAAAAAGAAAAGAAGAGGTTCGAGATGAAAATTATACTAATTTGAAGTATAAAAAAACTCTTAAAATTTTAAATCTACCTTATGCTTAGAATTACTTACAGAACCTCAAACGAAGTATTAGATCATGTTAAATCGGTGATGAGATTTCCGATGAATATCAGCTAAAAGGCATTGTTAAACGTATCGATCGAGAAACGGTCAATCACGGGTTTGTCTATTTTTTTCACCTGGAAAACGGGAAAAAGATTGTCGTGCTCCGATAGGAAAAAGGGAATAGCAATTACTCGCTATCCCCAATCTAAATTAACGCTCTCGTCCAAATATATATATTTCTTCTTAGAAAACTCCACATTAATCAAATCATAATTGTGGACTTTTTATCAAAACGTATCGATTTTCAATAGTCATCTAATGAAGTCTGCTTCAACAGGCTTATCATCAGACTTCTGTGGGCTAAAATAATACGGACTTCACAAATAACAGCTTTCTTTTAGGTGTCATCTAATGCCAATAGGCGCCATTGGATACCATTGCATAGTAATCTCCGAAAAGCACCTCTACTTTCACTTTTGAACCTAAAAAATTTAAAACGTGCAAGGAGAAGACGATTTGCGTGGACTCGCAAAAATCATGGGATTTATGAGAGCAGTAAGCATCATTTTAATACTGATGAACCTTTATTGGTATTGCTATGCTTTCTTTCTGGATCAAAAATTAACGTTGGAAATCATCAATAAAATATTGAGTAATTTTCAGCGGACCGCCGGGTTGTTCTCACATACAATATATACCAAAGTATTTTCCATTTTGCTCTTAGCGCTTAGCTGCCTCGGAACTAAAGGAACAAAAAATGAAAAAATAACCTGGAAGAAGATTTACATTGCTTTAGGCATAGGCTTGATCCTCTTTTTTTTCAATACTCCCTTACTTACACTGCCATTTAATGCTGCTTTTTTCTTCTACTCTTCTACTTTAGGATTGGGGTATATCGCCCTTATGATGGCTGGCCTTTGGATGAGCCGACTGCTGAAGAATAATTTGATGGACGATGTTTTCAATAATGAAAACGAAAGCTTCATGCAGGAGACGAAGCTCATGGAGAATGAGTATTCTGTTAACCTACCTACAAAATTCTGGTACAATAAAAAACAACATAACGGTTGGATTAACATCGTCAACCCTTTTCGTGCCACTATTGTGCTGGGCACACCCGGTTCAGGCAAATCTTACGCCATCGTTAACAATTATATCAAGCAGCAGATCGAGAAGGGTTTTTCGATGTATATCTACGATTTCAAGTTCGACGATCTATCCACCATTGCCTATAATCATTTATTAAAGCATACCGACAAATACCAGGTATCACCCAAATTTTATGTCATCAACTTCGATGATCCGAGAAGAAGTCATCGCTGCAATCCGATCAATCCTGACTTCATGACTGACATATCGGATGCTTACGAATCCGCATATACGATCATGCTAAACCTAAACAGGTCGTGGATCCAGAAACAAGGGGATTTCTTTGTTGAGTCGCCAATTATCCTGCTAGCCGCCATTATCTGGTTTCTGAAGATCTACGAAAACGGAAGGTATTGCACATTTCCCCACGCTATCGAGCTTTTAAATAAAAAATATTCCGATGTATTTACCATCCTTACTTCCTATCCGGATCTGGAAAATTATCTGTCGCCTTTCATGGACGCCTGGCAAGGAGGTGCTCAGGATCAGCTACAGGGGCAGATTGCCTCTGCTAAAATCCCGCTTTCAAGAATGATCTCACCCCAGCTGTACTGGGTGATGACCGGAGACGATTTTACACTGGATATCAATAATCCCAAAGAACCAAAGATCCTTTGCGTAGGCAATAATCCTGACAGGCAGAATATCTACTCTGCGGCATTGGGGCTATATAATTCGAGGATTGTCAAATTAATTAATAAAAAAGGGCAATTGAAAAGTTCGGTTATCATCGATGAGCTACCGACAATTTATTTCAGAGGTCTTGATAATCTGATTGCCACAGCGCGAAGTAACAAGGTAGCCGTCTGCCTGGGCTTCCAGGATTATTCGCAGTTGATCCGTGACTACGGTGATAAGGAGGCCAAGGTTATACAGAATACAGTCGGTAATATTTTCAGTGGTCAGGTGGTTGGCGAAACAGCTAAGAACCTCTCGGAAAGGTTCGGCAAGGTTTTACAGAAGCGGCAAAGTTTAAGCATCAACAGAAATGATAAATCCACCTCCATATCCACACAATTGGACAGTCTGATCCCTGCATCTAAGATCTCAACATTGACCCAAGGAATGTTTGTTGGAGCCGTGTCCGATAATTTTGATGAGCGGATCGAACAGAAAATTTTCCACGCCGAGATTGTAGTAGATAATGAAAAAGTCGCCCGAGAATCAAAAAGCTATCAAAAGATCCCTCAGATCGCAAATTTTTCAGATCACACCGGGCAGGATAATATGAAGGAGGAAATAGAGGCCAATTACCGCCAGATTAAAACCGACATCCATAAAATCATAACGGACGAGCTCGAAAGAATCAATAATGATCCTGATCTGCAGCACCTGATCCCCAGTTAATAAACCAACCAAAAAAACACTAATCTGATCAATATCATTTACTTTACTGCTACACTCTAAAGATAATTTCTCAGGTTGAAATTGATTTTTTAAGGAACGACATTAAAACTAACCTTGTTTATTATAAATACGCCCAATCAATAATCTGTTTAAGGGTTTTCTTTATTTCTCGCTGCCCTTCCAGCTCATTGAGATCAACACCACACATTGTTTCACCACTCATCTTCGCCTGCAATGTTAAGTAATAAATGCCGCCGATCAACAGCGCTCCTATAGCCCTTATATTTTTATCTTTTGTTTTAAAATGATCATCAATAACCTTTGTGAAGAGCATTTCACCAAGTCGTTCACGCTCCTTATTCAGTTCCTTTAACGGTTTAAGGTCCTGGCTTAGTCCCCAGTTGATAATTCTGCGCATTTCCTCATTGCCCATGAGTGCATCAAACTGCTGTTCGACTAAAGCATAGGCAGCCTTTTTTCCAAAATCCTTTTTGCTCTCCTCAACAATATCTTCAATGTAATCAAGACTCACTCTCCAATAGTCCCTGCTGTTCAAATAATCCCTTACCAGATTTTCTATACCTCCAAAGTATAAATAGATTAGTTTTCGATTAACGTCAGCTTTTTTTGCAACATTGGTGGGATTAAGACCAGTAAAACCCTCTTTTTTCAAAATACTGCCTACTGCATTCAGTAACTTCATTTTGGTGCGTTCTTTATCCCTGATTGGACCGCTCGTAATTTTTCTAGGCATATTGTAGCTCGTAAGTCATAAAAGCAATTTGCAATTTTTTAATTTATTTTTCAAAGTAATTCTGGTTTTACCGATCTGTGCTTTAAACAATTGTCAACTTTATCAAAACCTCATTTTTGGAATAGGCATATCGCTCTTCGCCGCGATTACATCGCTATCTTCCAATCTTAATGCTTTACTATTATTTTCTTTTTCCTCAACTGATGTAATTGATAATTGTATTTTGCGGTCTATTGCTAACAGTTCTGTTTTTAAAACCAGCAAAGCACTCTCCTTTGGCCATAAACCATTTACTAATTTATCAAGAACAGCTATATCCTTTTGGATGTTGCTGATATTCTCTTTCTCCTGATCAATAAAACCTGGAATTTTTTGTAGAGCATTGAGAAAGTTTGCTGCTGCAAGCTTAGGATCAGAAGCTATCTGGCCTTTATTATAGGTATATTTATAGTTGCTTTCACCTTGCACAAAAAAGCGGTTAAATTCCTTTTCAGCCCCGTCCTTCTCCCAAACCTCTGTCTTTACCAAAAGCCTAAACCCGTACAATGTACCGATATCCTGATATTCGCCTCCTGTATGGGCCTTGTCAGAGATTTCATTTAATTTTGATCCAATCATGTTTACATCTGCCCTTGACGGTAAATCAATCAGACTGACAGGATTTAATATCGTACCGTCTTTTTCTCTCTTGACATTTTTTTGAAAATTATCCCAATCAAGATTCATTCTGTCTAATTTCGTTTGAGCACTTTCTAATGAACGTATTAAACTATCAAGTTTGAATTTGGATGAGAATTTAGAACGGTTAAAAGTCTGCTTCTCACTTTCAAGTCCTGCTATCTGTTTTTCAAGTTTTGCTTTATCAAGCAGATCTGTATTACCGGAAAGAATTGCTACATATTCAGAAAAACTCATTCCAGACTGCTCGTCCATACTGCCTTCATCAATGGTACGTTTTCCGAGATTATTACTTTTTAACTGATCTATAAATAATTGCTTATTGAAAAGCAGGTTGAATTTATATGCATCTAGCGATTTTTCGACTGCATAAATAATCACATCAACTTTATTGTTCGCAAAGAATTTCGCTATTTCATTTCCCTTGCGGATCGCCCTCCCATCGCGCTGGGCAAGATCGCTTGGCCTCCAGGGTGTATCTAAATGGTGGACGGCAACTGCCCTTTTTTGAGCATTTACACCTGTACCGAGCATGTCGGTTGAACCAAACAGCACACGGATTTTACCCTCATTCATCCATTGGATAAACTCTTTGCGCTGCCTGTCATTCTTCGCTTCCTGGATAAACCGGATTTCATGTGCAGGGATATGATATTCTTCAACAAGTTTTCGCTTGATTTCCGAATATATATTCCATACCCCCGGCTTATAAGTCCCCAGATCGGAGAACACAAACTGAGTCCCTTTTTGCGCATCGAATTTTTTATAATATCTAGCTATGTTAGCTGCACAATGTGAAGCCTTGTTATCAGGATGGTCTTTATAAAGCGGACTGATCAGCCTCATGTCGAGCGACATCTTACGGGCATAGTCCGTAGCAATTAACATCTTGGCTTTTTCTTCCCTAGGGGACAAGGGCGGCCTTCCTAAAAGTTCTGCATCACCACTTTTGGCAAATTCCGTCAGTTTTTGAATGAAGTCCTGCTGCTCGGGAGTTGGCGGAATATGATAAAGGCTTTCATTTTTCTCCGGTCGGTCAATCCCGATATCTTTTGCTGTCCTGTAATCAGTAATTTCAGAATAGAACTGCGCCAGTTCCGGTACTTTAATGAAATAACGAAAGCGCTCCTTCATTACTATGTTATTGGCAACTGAAAACTCGTAGTCGGTGGTTTTCCTCGCATAAATAGCTGCCCACGCATCAAAGCAGGTAATCCCCTGTTTTTCCAGTGCTTTCGGCCGCAGATATTTAAACAGCAGATATAATTCTGTAAGGGAATTACTAATGGTTGTGCCAGAAAGAAAGGTCGCGCCCAAATCTTTTCCACTTCGTTCCTGAATGGTACGGAGTGCAAAAAGAAGGTTAAGAGCTTTTTGACTTCCAGACATATTGCCCAGCCCTGCTACCCGTTCATGACGGGTATTGAAAATCAGATTTTTAAAGCGATGGCTTTCATCTACGAAGAGATGATCAATACCCATCATCTTAAAGTCAACGACATCGTCCTTCCGATTTTCTATATCGTATTCCAATGTTTTGAGCTTGACTTCAAGGTTTTTCTTTCTAACCTGTACACCTTTGAGCATCGCTCCTGAAACTTCTTTGCCCTGTGCCTTTAATGCGTCGAGGTTGTCATCCACACTTTGTAGTTCTGCTTCCAGAATTTCCTTTTGTAATTCAGGCGATTGTGGGATCATGCCGAACTGGTCATGTGTCAGAATCACACAGTCCCAGTCATTGTTTTTAATGTCGCCAAAAATCCGTTGTCGCTTCTGGGGCGTAAAATCATCTTTCCCTGGATACAGGATCTTTGCGAATGGATAGGCTGTACGATAAGTTTCTGCGATCTCATGTACATTGGCCTTCAGGCCAATAATCATAGGCTTGTGAACAAGCCCTAATCGTTTCATCTCCTGGGCAGCCGTACACATAATCAGGGTTTTTCCGGCTCCGACTTCGTGATCGCAGATAGCGCCATTATTCAGCTTAATCATCCAGACCGCATCTTTCTGGCTCGGATAAAGGTCATCTATTCCGAGGCCGTGCCTATCAAGGCCTGGAAAAGCCTGGTGACTTCCATCGTATTGCGGGCGAACAAAACAATTAAAAGTGTCGTTATATTTGTCGGTAAGATCTTTTTTAAACTCATGAGCCTGAGAATGCAGCCAGTCGGTGAACGCAGTTCGTATCTCATCTATCTTAGTGTTGGCCATTTGTATGGCTTCCATATCGCGAACAGTAACCTCCTGGTCACCTACCGTTACTTTTTTGGTAATATTCGGCGTGGTATTTACCAGTGCATTTCTAAATAATGTAATACCATCAAATGTCCTGCTCTCCGACTTAACAGCATATTTTTCAGTGATAATGATATTTTTTTTATCGCATTTAACCGTAAAATCGTCGCTGCTTTCCGAGTACTGAATACGCACTTCGGTATCGAACAAATGCGTAGCGAAACGGTTATAGGTCTCTGTCGAAATCCACCTTTCCCCAAGATTAAAGTCAAGTTCTTCAAATTCGATCCTTTGTGGCTTCGAGTCTTCAAGGACTTTATAACTTTCCAACGCTTTTTTATCATCAGGGTAGCTTTCAAGGTACTTTTTAACCTTCTCTGCTTTTTCAACGACATTTCCTGATACCCATTTCTCGGCGATCTCATAGCCATTTTCCAAAGGATTATAATAGATACGTTCTTCCAATGCGAGCTTCAAATCATCAGCTGACATATTGCTGATCCGGGACATATACCCCAGGTGAACATATCCGTATTGGTTTAAGCTTGCTGCCAATGCCTCATCAGGATTATCAGTTACTACACTTGATGTAGGAAAGCTAACGGGATGGTCAAAAATATCTGCCTTGTGTACAATCCCCCCCACCACACGTTCCAGATATGGGATTTCCTTTCCTGCACTGTCGGTTTTTATGAGCTTGATATTTTCACCATCGTTAAGGTTTCCATATCTTTTTATAAATGCATCGTAAGATTTATTTAGTTGCTCTCTCTCGTGCTTATGTTCAGTTTGCAGCTCCGCTTCTTTCTGATATAAATCGCTATAGATATCACGCAAAGAAATGTAGGCTTCAGCCCTGGCTTTTTGTACGGGCGATAGTCGTAAAGGGTGAAAAACCGCCGAAGTTTTCTCCCTGTTTATCAGCCTTAAGTAGCCCACAAACCCCTTTTCAACCACAAGACAATCATTCCGATGGAAAGGAAGTAATTCTTTAGAATAGCTTGCAGGTTCCGGAAGAGGGGCAGTTATGTCATTTGATGTTTCGGATATATCCTGTTCTTCTGTTCCTGAAAATAGATCAGCAACAATTTCCTTCTTGCCTTTCGACCCATCTTTTGCCACTATTTGCGAACTATCCGCAAAAGGTGATGGAAGATTACTAAAGAGATCGGGCTGCTGTAACTTGGTTGTTTTCTTTCGATTTACCGGTTTCCTGTTTGCTTTAACAACGGGAGCCGGAATAATCAGATCTACTCCATCATCCAAAAAGTCAAATAGGCTCAATTGCTTTTCCTCATTTCCTGTATTATCATTAAGCGAAGAAAAGGCATATGGTTCCAACGTTTCTTTCTTTGTAACAGGCTCGTTGTTTGGCGGTCTGGATGTTTGCGCTATCGGAATTTCAGGAAGAGAAGCTTTCTTACCATTGTATAGCCCAATATCCAAATGAACAGAAAAGTCTTCGGTTAGCTGTCTCTTTACACCTGCAGCAATTCCATCAATACCACCTTCGTGTTCATAAATAATGGTGGGCTTGCCGTACTGGTCCGTACCCATATAGGATCTTGTATGGATCACCAACGCAGGGTTATCCAGGTAAAGATTTTTAGACATCCTTTCCGGAGTGGTCACCGTTTGACAAAATGCTTCTTCACGTTCGGATAGGATTCTTTTATCAATCCTTTTTTGCAAAACAATAAGGTCACTTCCCACATCGGTGCCCGCATAATCGCTAAAAAGATTATTTGGCAACCTGATTGCAGACAAGAGTTTATGCTCCCTCATTAATTCCGCGCGAATAGCGAGATTGGATGGACTGTTCAGGACACCCTGGGAAGTAATAAAGGCCAGGATACCGCCATTACGCAGCATGTCTGCACCCTTTAAAAAAAAGTAATTATGTACACTTCGTGCAGCTTGCATCCGCGCAGTATCCTTGCCTCTTGAATAAGACAGGTCAAATACCGAAGTTTCACCAAAAGGAATGTTACTTGCGACAACGTCGTAGCTATTTTTTTCATTCTCGGCTATTTCTTCAAATCCGCTTACATAAATCCTCGTCTCAGGGTAAATCTGTTGTAAAACCTTACCTGTTAGAAGATCTTTTTCGTATGCCGTAAGAGTAAGTGGACGGTCAACCTGAAAGGATTCAATAAATGATCCGATTCCTGCTGAGGGCTCCAGAAATTTTTCAATGTATATTCCACTTTCTCGCAGAGCTCCGGAAATAGCATCAACAATTGGAGGCGGGGTATAAAACGCGCTCAGTACCGAACTCCGCATGCTATCAACATACCGTCGGTATTCTTTGTCATCTGCTGAATTTTCTTTTATTAGCTGATGGAGCTGTCGGGTAAGCGGAAATAAACCATGATCATTCTTTCTCCAATGATTGATGTCTGTTTCATCCTCGATCGGATTAAGCACAAATTTCAGCCCTCCAAACCCACGGTACTGCATCAATAGCAGTTGCTGTCCTACGGATGCCTTTCTTTTTTCTTTTTCGAGCTTAAATGCGATTTCTAGGGCTTCAATATTCCATCGTAAATGGTCACGCTTACTAAAGCCCATTCCCTTCAATCCAGATTTGAATGGCACCCGTTAGTTCCGTATAAAGTATTTGGAACTCCGGGCTATCGGCGAATTCCACACTTAAATGGAACTGCGCGAAAACAGGCTCGCAAACATCCAGCATTTTTAATGCAAACGGCCTTAGTTCCTCATCAGCCATAAGGGAATCAAATTCCCTGCATACAACATTAAAAACCGTATCGAATTTCGAGAAATGAAGATTTTCAAATAAAATGTACTCCGCAATCTCCAAACATACTTCCGGAGAATTACCCGATCTGAAAGCTCCTTCATAGGATGACGCGGCCAATTGGGACCGGCGGCTAATAAATGCTCTATTTCCTGACAATTCAGGAAAACTGATTGTAAGTAATTCCTTTAGCCTTAATGTAAAGTACGATAGATCAATTCCTTTTGTGCCCATAGGTTATATTTTTATTGGAAAAACCAAGGTGGGCGTATTTAACCTGATATTTTAGAAAGTGGCGCCTATTGGCTTTTTTTGGCATTCCACACCACTAGTTTAATATGACGTGAATGCCGTGATCAAAGATGTTTGAGAAATTTCTAGGGATTACTTTAAAAAAGTTCAAAAAAAACTCCTGTATTTGTCATATACAGGAGTTTGATCTATCAGTTGTTACTAGTGTCCAGATAATAATTGGCGGTCAGTACCTACCGTTTTTTAGTTTTATCATTTTCAAACTCAAAGGAAGTTTCCCCGGTA
Organism: Sphingobacteriaceae bacterium; assembly: GCA_017745075.1. Classification (GTDB taxonomy): domain Bacteria; phylum Bacteroidota; class Bacteroidia; order Sphingobacteriales; family Sphingobacteriaceae; genus Pedobacter. The sequence goes on from JAGIAD010000029.1 coordinate 643,885, forward strand.
CCATTCAATACGATGTAAGCATCAAACTTTTTGCCTGCCTTGCTTTTCATCCCTTTTATAAGCGACGTTTTTCCTCCGGTGATTAGCTTTTCAATCTCTTTTATATCAACCTGAACACCACATACATTAAGAAACTGTATCCAATCGCAACTTTTATTAGAGCATTTAATGAATTTCTCCCATGCAAGTAATTGTTGACGCTTACATTTGGGACAGGTCAGCTGAAGGTAGTTTTCACCAACAATCGGGGCGTTTAGCAGTTCACTTGTAATAGAAGCAGCATAGTCTTTCATATCATTTTCAAATGTTTCTGAACCAGCTTCCCCGGTTTCAATTTTTTGTAAAGCGAGTTCCCATTCAGCAGTCATCAATACATTAGCGATCTTTTTATCTTTTACCAGGTCATAAACCTTAAGCCCTTTCTCAGTCGGGATCAGAGATTTTTTTTCTCTTTTAATATAACCCCTGCTAAACAACGTCTCAATGATTGATGCCCTTGTTGCAGGTGTCCCAATTCCGATATTTTGTAATGCCATTCTTTCTTCCTGCATTTCAATTTCCTTTCCTGCACTCTCCATCGCGGATAAAAGCCCGGCTTCGGTATATAAAGCAGGTGGCATGGTTTTCTTTTCCAGTATCGTAGCGTTGTTTATTTTAAGTTCATGGCCCTTGTTCAATTCGGGCAGCGATTCCATATCACCTTCCTCATCCGTAAAACTACCCTTGATCCTGCGCCAGCCTACTTCAATAATTCGGCAGCCTTTCATAATAAAGTCATTATTGAGAACCTCTAAGTTCACATCAGTTATTTCTTTTGTGCAGATTCCGCCAATGGCTTCAAGCAAGCGCAAAGCAATCATTTCATAAACTGCCTTTTCACTGTGGGAAACAGCAGAGGGAATCCGCTCAGTAATCAGCAAACCATGATGATCGGTCACTTTCAGATCATTAACAATATTTTTATTAAAACGGCCCCAGTTTACTTTCGCCACCAGCTCTTTATATTGGGGGCTTCCGCCCAAGGCGCGGATAAGATGGGGGATTTCAGGCCATACGTCTTCTGGAATATATTTACTACCCGTACGGGGGTAGGTAATGAATTTCTTTTCATAGAGGCTTTGTGCGATATTAAGCGTTTCTTCAGCGGAAAGATTCAGTTTTTTATTGGCTTCTTTTTGAAGGCCTGTGAGGTCAAACAGCAATGGAGGTTTTTCTGACACAGTTTTCGTTTCCACGTGCGATACCGTTAAGCGCCCTTGTCTCTGAATTGACCTAAGAACCTCTTCTGCTTTTTTCTTGTCGTCGTATTTAACTTTTGAGACGCTTTTAAAATCAATAAAATCTTTTCTGTGCTCAAGCTGAATCTGCCAGTAGTTTTTTACCACAAAGCTTTCATGTTCACGGTACTTTTTGCAGATTAATGCAAGCGTCGGTGTTTGCACCCTTCCCAGAGAATAAATACCATTCCCGGCAACGATAGTTAGCGCCTGTGACGCATTGATACCAACCAGCCAGTCTGCCCTGCTCCTGCACTTTGCCGCCTTGTACAGTCCATTAAAATCGCTTCCAGGTTTGAGATTGGCAAATCCATCCAAAATCGCCTTCTCAGTTAGTGAGCTGATCCATAAACGTTCAAAAGGTTTTTTACATTTGATATATTCATAGATATATCGAAAGATCAATTCACCCTCGCGCCCGGCATCTGTTGCCACAACAACACTTTCACAGCGATTAACCGCTTCTTTAATAACGTTTAACTGTTTCAGGGCTCCTGAATCCGTTACATATCCTTTATCTTTTTTTATTTTCCGAACTGTCAATATAAAGGGATTTGGTATTAGGGGTAGTTGCTCTCTCTGAAATCCGGAGATTCCATAATCTTCCGGCATCGCTAAGCCAACCAGATGGCCAAAAGCCCAGGTAACACAATAATCGTTACCTGTTAAAAAGCCATCTTTTTTTTCAGTGGCCCCAAGAAGCATTGCGATTTCCCGTGCCACACTAGGTTTTTCTGCTATTACTGCTTTCATATCTATTTTTTACTGTATAAAAAAAATGCCTACTTAAAGGCATTTGTTGTATTTCCAAAATTTAACTATCTCCTAACCCCTCTGGTTTTTGCGGGTTTATTGGCTTTTTCCTGCTCCCGCTGCTGTTTTTTGTTATCAGGATTTGTCTGCCCCGAGTTAAGGGGATCATTGCTGTTCTTTGTTGCTTCATTGGTCTTGCCTTCGGAATTAACAGCAACCTGCGTCTTATGCGATTCGGCCGGCTCCGCTTTGTCTTGCAACTTATTTTTATCAGGGAAAGAAAAGTCTGTCTTACCTGTATTTTTATCAAATGTGATATAGGCATTGTAAGGTTTCCCCTTTCTATCTACTAATCCACTGACATAAATTTTCTCCCCCTCTTTAAATTTCTGGTACTCTTCATCCGTTAGCTCCTTACCCCTGAAAACTTTTGATGCTTCTTTATCATTTAATGTGAGCACATTTGATTTATCCCGTTCAAAAAGAATTTCCACATAGCGCTTTTCTGCATTAAACTGGACATTGGCACTGAATGGTTCTCCCTTATTAGAGATCATGTCCACTAAATACAATGGTTTACCTTCCATCAGGATCTTCTTTTGTTCATCGTTCAGCTTGACCCCTTTCATCTCATCGGGAATCTTTATTCTATCAGCCCGTAGCGCAATAATCTCGTTGGTCTTTTTGTCAATACTGATGATCGAAGGAATTTTTTCTGTCGCGTTTGGATAAGTCAGACCAACAATCCTCCCCATATTTCCTGTTTTAAGCAAGTTGTCCTTATCCTCTTTCGAGAATTCATGTCCATAGTAAGGGTAACTTAAACTAGGCTCTTTTCGAATGCCATGAATGGCCATTACGACGTTTCCTTCCGCATTTCGCTGTAGGGAAAGTCTAGCGTCCAGACGCGTGATCGCTGTGCCTAAATTCAAACTGATTGGAACAAGGTCATTGGTCTTATAACCTTTTAAAAGTCCATCAAGTAAATTATTCTTTTCTAGTTTTTCCCGGTTTAAACCAAGTTTAGACATCGTTTCCCAGTCAATTTCATCCACTTTATAACGGTACTCGCTAACTGGAGGGGTAGAATTTTGTGTGTTTTCCATATTGTTGTTATTTTGATTTTCGGTTTGTTTTTCCTGAATACTACCTACCGGTACTTCAAATTTGGAGAGTAATTCTCTGCCTTCTTCTGAAGGTTTATCAACCGCTTTCTGAATCTCATTGGCTGTTTCTGCTGCCGACGAAGCAGGAACTTTAAAGAATGAAAAGTTGGTAGGGTTCTTTAGTTGGTTCCAGAAATTGGAAAAGAAATTCGAAAATATATCTCCATGCTTATCCACTTTCATAAATTGGTTTTCGTTCTCTTTAAGGGGAGGAACTGTTTTCAGGTTACCATCCTTATCCATTTCTTTAACCACTTCAATTTTCATGGTTTCTTTATTTAAAACCAATAGAATATCAGAGAGCTGTTCGGGGATTTTCTGTTGGGTGTTTTCTGTTTCGCTCATGATTTTTATATTAATATTCACGTCAAAACTATCTGCCAACTAAAAACTAGTCATGATTTGGCTGTCAATGGCACTATTTGGCTTTTCTTGACTTTGACAAATCATGTGCTCCTGAAAAGCTATCCCTGATAAATGCATCAACATCCGAGAGTTTATAGTATAGCTTTCCGCTCAACATAAAATACGGAAGCCTCCCACTGTCACGGTGTCGTTGCAATGTACGCCGACTGATCTTCAGCTTTTGAAGAACATCCTGATTATCCAGCAATTCCTCGCCATCAAGCGAATTAACATGTTTTCTGTTCACACCTATCTGCTCACTCAAAACATCAAAACGCTCCATGATTCTTTTCATCCAAAATTGAAATTCCATTTTATCGATTTCCATAAGCACTGATATTAGGTTAATCTCGTTGATGATAATTCAGCCCCCAGGTGTTGAATTACAAAACGAAATTCGGGTAACAGCGCGGAAATATCTGCCAAGCTTTACCAATTGAAAAGCTGGTTATTTGAAAAATGCAACAACAAACATAAACCACTACTAATAAAGCAGTTGAAATTATTTACATGTTATAAATAAGGTCGTAACAGTCCTTTTGCCAATTGACACTTATTGGCAAATCCAAAGAAGTTTAAAATAGGTCCCTAATGATCAAAAGAGTACAGGGCAAAATTTAGAAGTAAGCTTAACTCGAGAGTAGTTAAATCAAATCTTTATCCATATAATTTTCCATTGAGGTCTTAAGATTGTCGAGGAAAGCTGTCCTGCTACCTGCTCGGTATTTCATTCTATGGAAAGCATGGTGAACGTCACCAAGTTGAATCCTGAAGATTTGCTGGAATTGCTCACTGATCTTCCTGATCCCCACCCTTCCATCGGATAAACTGCCGGAACAATGTAAAGCGTATATGAGCTCAATAAGTGCATTTTTGGATTCGGTCCAATGAAAATCCTTTTGCTTAGACCTTGTTTCAAAAGTTTTGCTACTAATTTTTGCAATTAGGTACTCCAGGAGAAGGTCGTAAGCCAGGATTCGGGAAACCTTGTAATCGTAATATGTCGAGAAATGGCTATCGACTTCAAAAACGAAACTACTTAATCCTGAGTTAAAATTAATTTTACCCAACTCGAAAAATTCATGATCACGGTCAGTACGTCCTGACCGGTAGTACCTATAAAACTTCGACTTACTTATCTGGTCATCGTGTTCTTGCTTTAAATGCTGTAGTTCATTCGCATAGTACTTTTGATAATGTTTTCCGCTTGCAACAAGATATGGACTGGCAGTCTCTATCCTATACAGCTTATTGTAATAGATAAGCTTGCCCAATATTTGTGGTTTAATACTTTTAAAAAATTCGATTTCTTCGGATTTATCCGAAAATCCAAATTGTAAAACATGATCCTTAAGATCTGCAAGTATCTTCCGGAGAAACTTTGTCATCCGGTAACTTTCATCAATAATTTGGAGTGATTCCAAACTGACTTTCTGTTCGTACTGTAGGATGTGCGAGATAGCATCCTTGTAAATCTGTTTTTTCATGGTAATAGTTTTTTAGTGAATAGTTAATATTCCCTAAGAGAGAATCTTTAGAGCTTCAACTTAAGAAATTAAAATTTAATTCTCAATAACGAGAAAAAAAAATTAATGAATTTCTTCAATAAAAAATTACTATTCCACTATTCTAAACAGCGCTTACAATTAAATTCAGAAATACTTTAGTGCCTTAATTAGTATAAAATTTTATAACTGGTTTGGATAGATTTAATATTTCCTTTTCTCTTTGACTAGCATCGGTAGGCCAATTTAATCAAACAATAAGTTTATTTATTAAGGTTACTGTACAGCCAAATAAGGTCAAATAGTGCCAAACAACAGCTTTTAATTTGGCAGTCAGCTACTTTTCAGGTATATAAAAAATAGGTCAAATGGAAGAGATTACCAAAGATGATCTTCGACAGCTTAGAATGCTAATTGTCGATGATATTGAAAAGTTGCTTGATCAAAAATTGACAGTCAAATTAGAAAAAGATCAGCAAGAGTGGCTTCGGAGCAAAGCGGTGCGTCATATTTTAAATATATCACCAACCACTTTGCAAAACCTGCGAATCTCAGGGAATTTGAGATTTCAAAAGATTATGGGATCATATTACTACAACAGAACTGATCTTTTAAAACTGTTTGGAGATGGAAAAAAATAGCGCTGACCATTGGTTACAATTTCTTAAGATGGCAACAAAAGACGTCAGGCTAAATGTTTGGCATTTATCGCTCTTACTGGCTATTGTCCAGCTTGCCTATCTTCAAAATGAAAAAACAGTTATACACGTAAGTCGAAGTAAATTAATCGAACTTTCCCACATATACACCCTTACTACATATCACCGATATTTCAAACAGCTTCAGGATTTCGGCTATGTAAGATATACTCCCTCGTATCATCCTGGTTATCGGAGTATTGTGGAGCTTCTGGAATTTTAAGAAGCTCCATTTTAATTTATTCATAATAGAAGAACTTTTGTTTAAAGTCATATCAGTTTTCCTTTTATCTTACCACGTTGAATTCAGGGATCTCTGGATGAAATACTTTCAGTTGAACGGATACAGTCGAATGAGATTTTAAAATATTCAATTGCTCAGATAGTTCAATTAGCTTTGTATCATACAGAATAGGATCTGCATTGCATTTACCTGTCTTTAAATCTTCTAGTTCTTTTTCAAAGTTCTTCAATAAAACTGCGAAACTATCTTTGCTCTTGCCGAACATTCTTTCTGTTAGACCTGCCATTTCTTTGCTTATCGTATCTTGTTCCGTTAAAGCATAGTCCTCTGTCTGCCTAACAGTGCTGTGTCCAAGCATTTCCTTTACCACATGAATTGGTACTCCATTATTTAAGGTAACGGTACTGGCAAATGTCCGTCGTGCTACGTGAGTACTAAGCACGGACTTAATTCCGCACAGTTCTGCAATTTCTTTGAGATATTCATTCATCTTTTGGTTTGAACTCACAGGTAGCACAGAACCTCTTTTAATGCATGTAGGATGGTCTTTATATTTAACCATGATCTCAACGGCTTTCGGAAGTAGTGGAATATCAGTATTAGATTTCGTCTTTTGCCTGTTACTCATAATCCAAAGTTGTCCGTCCACTTCTTTAATGTCTTCCCTCTTCAACTGATAAACATCGATATAGGCAAGTCCTGTGTAGCACTGGAAAACAAAAACGTCCCGAACCATTGTAAGCCTCTCAGTCGAAAACTCTTTATTTTCAAGTCGACTCAGCTCTGACATCGTTAATGGATACTTCTTAACTCTAGTCTTTTTGCCTTTAAACAGGCCGAAAGGATCTTTAGAAATAATTTCTTTTGCAATTGCTCGCAAAACAATCTTTTTAAAATTGCTGATATATTTCAGTGTAGTATTATTTGAACAGTCCCTAACTGTTTTTAAATAAAACTCATAATCTACTATGAATTCATAATTAAGTTCACGAAACTCCAGATCATCTCTTTTATATTTAAAAAGGATAAACTCCTTAACATGCGAACGCGCAGTCTCGTACTTTGTATGAGTACCTTTAGCAAATTCTCTTTTTTTTACCAACGCCGCCATTTCATCATTGTGAGCCTGAAACTCTTCCAGTACCTTCGCTTTCGAAATAGTTTCTCCCTTTACAAAAGAAATAATTCCAATCGCAGAAATAGTCTGACCTGAATTGATAAGCTCGGTTTTATACAGATTGATTTTGGTAGTTAATGCGTCAATGTACAAGTTAAGCGTGCGGGCATCTTCTTTGGTTCCTATGGCTTTCCCTTGGTCCTGATCCCACCGCCGATCATCCCATTTCATTTTTGTTGAGGTCTCTTTAGGAATTCCATCTACCGTAACTCTTAAGTAGACGTACCTCATGTGTTCTGTTTTGTTTTTTGGACTTTTCAAAAAGAAATTCAGTCCGTAGCTTGATTCTAACATAATTAAACATTTTAAGGTTTTATAAATGTCAAACTAAATTGTTCTCAAGTCAAGTCGTAGCACACTGCCACACGTTGATAATCAATGATTTACAACATAATTCGTGGCACTTTTTTTTTAAAAAAAAAAGTGCCACGATTGTGCCACGAAGATTACAGGTATTAATGTAAATTTTAGCGATTCCTGCAAATAAAAGAAAAGCCTGCAATTTTTGAAATTGCAGGCTTTATCAGTTTTTTCCACGCTTTAGAGAGATTCTCTATTGTATAGTTGCGGAGAGTGAGGGATTCGAACCTCTCCTTTCAATATACGATAAACATTGATTTTTTTATTTTTGGAATTAAAAGTGCCATGATATTGCCACGATCTTTTCTTACCTTTTCAAAAAATCAATTTTCAGTCTCTTCTGAGCTATTGCGGAATGGACGGGACTCGAACCCGCGACCCCATGCGTGACAGGCATGTATTCTAACCAGCTGAACTACCACTCCTTTTGTTCTTCTTAAAGTTCGAACCTCTATCTCTTTCGAGGTTGCAAATATAAAGACAAAATTCAGTTTATCACCATCCTGATCAAGATTTTCGATTACAATTGCATAACCTGTTGATTTTCATCCAAAATAAAACAATAACATCTCAGAAAGATCAGATAACCCTCAGTCGCTCTTCCTCCAGATCGATCTGATATAACTGCTGTCGGATCACTTCCTCACTAACTGAATCATCCTTGTTAAGCTCCGAAAGATACAATCGCTGGCTTTCGAGCAACTCCACAAAAATCGATTTCGTTTTTTCACTCATCCAGCTATCGTCTGTAGCTTTAGATTTTTCTTCCAAATGCTTCAGAAATTTCTCCATGCCGGCATGTCCATTCAACTCATTATCGTATTTGTTTTTAAGAAACTGATAGGAATGCATTTTCAGGCCTTGTCTCATTTTTTGCCTCACAGATTCCTCACTTTCCTGGTTAATTCTCATGCCAAATCCTCCTGCACGTTTTATAAAATAAGGAAGCGTAAGGCCTTGAACCAACAGGGTAAGCAAGATTACTACAAAAGTAATGAACAAAATCAGGTCTCTTTGCGGGAAAGCAATTCCATTATCAAATGCTATAGGTATGGCTAATGCAGCCGCCAGCGATACAACGCCACGCATACCCGTCCAGCCAAGCAATAAAGGCATCGTGAAACGCATTCTTCTTGATGACACAGCCGGAGCTACACTTGGGCGGAAAATAAGTGTAGCAATAAGGGCAGCATAAGAACTGATTATACGGGCAGCAATTAAAACGCCGGTAACCAACAAACCATAACCAATTGCAGTGCTTAGTGGAATGCCTTTTGACCTAAGCCCATCCATAATTTCCGGAAGTTCGAGCCCAATGATTAAAAACACAATACCATTTAAAATAAAGATGAAGCTTTCCCATACACTTAACGCCCTGATACGACTGGTACTACTTAAAAAAAGCAGCCTTCTTGCCGACATAAATAATCCTCCACTTACCACAGCCAATACGCCGGAACTGTGCAGCTCTTCAGCGATCCAATACATAAAGTAAGGCTCGATAAGCATAAGTGCGATATCTGATGGGGCATCTGTAGGCAAATACCTATGCGCCTGAACAAAGATCCAGCCCAGTAATAAACCGATCGCAGCTCCGCCAATAACCATCCATAAAAAGCTAAGTGCTGCATCTTGCCATATAAACTGACCGGTGCCTACTGCCACCAATGCAAAACGGAAAATAATGAGGGAGGAGGCATCATTTAATAAACTTTCTCCTTCTAAAATAGCTGAAGTGGATTTTGGAATTTTAACAAACTTAGTAATGGCACCCGTACTTACAGCATCAGGTGGGGATACTATCCCTCCCAGCAGAAATCCCAAAGCAATTGTAAATCCAGGGATAAAATGGTTCGTTACAAGGGCTACCGAAAGCGCTGTAAAAAAAACAACCAGGAAAGCAAAACTTCCGATAATACGCCACCACTTTTTCATCTCCTTAAAAGAAATGGACCAGGCCGCTTCAAATAATAATGGAGGAAGGAATATAAAAAAGATGAGGTTAGGATCAATTTTCACCATGGGCAACCCAGGTATAAAGCTTATTAACAATCCACCAACAACAAGCAGAATAGGGTATGCGATTTTGAGTTTAGCAGCCCACATCGTTAACAGTACGATTATGGCTACCATAGCAAGTAGAAAGGGTAAAATAGTATGCATAGGATATTGTTTTTTGAGTGAACTAGCGCTTTTCTTCAAAGAAACCCGAATAAAAAATGTTTGCAGATGGCCTTATCTGGCATTTTCATTACATCAATTTCGAATTCAGGATCAAAGCGATAATATCTCAATTTTACAGCCTTAATTTATAAAAAATGCTCAAGAATATAAGATCGTAACAAAAAGGGTTTCGAGCGATAACTACTATCATGATTGGACACATAACAGTATTTAAAGTGTGATGAAGTGTTTCGCGGCAATGGCAAATGAGCATTTTATTCAATATATTGCAAGTCAATTATTTAATTAGCTGTTTTTACCTAAAAAACTGATGTACTCAAAGAATCAAATATCCCTTACATAATTCAGGAATAGAAAATTAGGGAAAGGTATAATGTTGTATCATCTGAAGACTTATTTATCTCTAAACTTAGCTGGAAACAAGAGCTTTTGCCAATGAAATCGACTATTAGACAGGTGAAGTTTAAAGCAGGACTTCCTTTGGAAATCGAAGTGATTTCCATTGCAGACACGGTTTCAAAGCATTACGAAACCATCTCCAATCCACACAGGGCAGCATTCTATCACATTTTTTGGGTACAGAAAGGAATGGCCGAGTATCTGGTCGACTTTGCGCCAGTGAAAGTGAAGGCAGGCTCATTCCTCTTTGTTAACAAAGACCGGGTGCAGGCCTTTGATTGTCAACACCAGCACGAAGGCAAACTTTTACTATTTACCGGCAGTTTCTTTAATAAAACGGCAGAAGATGCGAAGTACCTCCATAGCTCTATTCTCTTCAACGACTTTTTAGATATTCCGGTCATTGATGTAAAAACAAATGTTTCATTACAAACCATCTTTGGTGCCATTGAAACAGAGTTAACAAAAGACAATGACCCATACCATTACGATCTTTTACATAATCTGCTTCACAATTTGCTTTTATTGTCAGAAAGAGAAAGAAGAAAACAAGGCTTCAAGGAATTAACCAAAAGTGCTGACCTCGATTACACCGTTCTATTTAGAGACTTGCTTGCTGCACAATTCAAAACACTTAAATCAGTAAGCGGATACGCTTCGCAAATGAATATTTCAGAAAAGCGGTTAACCGCCGCCACTACCAAAACAATGAACAAGTCGCCAAAGACCATCATTAATGAAAGGATTATGCTGGAAGCAAAACGTTTACTGATACACACCAATCGTTCCATTAAAGAAGTTGGATACGACCTGGGCTTTGAGGAACCTACCAACTTTATCAAATACTTCCGAAAGCATACAGAAAAGACACCCATTGAGTTCAGAGAAGCCTATTTTATCCGGTAAGTTCCCAAAAGTATCATTCTTCGTCCCCTTTCTACCTTTCTTTACCCCTTTTAATAAGTGAATTTTGTACTTGTCAACAAACAAAGAGGCAAAATGAAAAAAGGTATTCTTTCCCTGCTTATTACAAGTGTTTTTATCACTGATAAAGCAGTACGGGCAATCCAAAGAAAAGCAGCTTGGAAATTAGTTCATGTTTACTATTTAAATATGCCTGTTATCCATTAAGGTAAGGGCAGGATTTCTAATCACTATTCAAAAACAAACATTAATATAAAGAAAAGATGAAAATAAAATTCTTAGCAATGGCAACAGTAATAGGCTTTGCATCATGTTCACCTAAAATAAAAAACACATCACCAGTAAAAAATACAACTATGAGCACAAAAAAACAGGAGGTCATTAACCTCTTAAAAGCAATTGAGACAGGTGCAGCCGAACCGGCTGCTATCATTAATCCAAACAAATACACCCAGCACAACTTAGGAGTAGAAGATGGTTTAGCAGGCTTTGGTAAATTGCTTCAGCAACTGCCGAAAGGTTCAGCCAAGGTAAACACCGTGAGGATATTTGAAGAAGGTAATTATGTATTTGCACACACCGATTACAATTTCTTTGGTCCCAAGATTGGCTTTGACATTTTCCGATTTGAAGACGGTAAAATCGTTGAGCACTGGGATAATCTACAAACAACCGCAGGGCCTAATCCAAGTGGCCACACCATGACAGACGGAACAAAAGAAGTAACTGATTTGGATAAAACCGAAGCCAACAAAACATTGGTAAGAAATTTTGTAGATGACATTTTAGTGAACGGCAGAATGGAAAAGTTAGCGGGGTACTTCAATGGAGATAACTACATTCAGCACAATCCCCAAATTCCTGATCAGCTTTCCGGATTGGGCAAAGCATTGGGTGAGATGGCAAAAGCAGGTATAACCATGAAGTACGACCAAATTCATAAAGTATTAGGTGAAGGAAACTTTGTACTGGTTGTAAGCGAAGGTCACCTGGGCGGTAAACATTCTTCTTTTTATGACCTGTTCAGAGTAGAGAATGGTAAGATTGCAGAACATTGGGACACTATCGAAGAAATCCCTGCTAAACAGCAATGGAAGAACAACAACGGGAAGTTTGGATTTTAATCCCCTAAAAAATGTTTTCTCATATAAAATTAAGCACATGAAAAATATAGCATTTCCTCTATTATTTACAGCCATTACATTTAGTTTAATACTCAATGCCTGCAATAATAAGCAGTCTTCAAACAATACAAGTGTAGCAAAAACTGATAGTGGCACCATAGAAAACAATGACCAATTAGTGAAGGAGCGATTAAGAAGGTTTGATAGTCTCGACTTTCAATTTTATAGTAATCAACAATGGGACAGCCTCGCCATTAGTCACGACGAAAATATTAAAGTCCACTATCCTGACGGCACTGTAACCACAGGTTTATCTCCCGATCACATTAACATGTTAAAACCAATGTTTGTATTTGCTCCAGACACAAAAATTACCTCACATCCTGTCAAGTTTGGAACAGGTGAATGGACATCAGTAATTGGCGAAATGGAAGGCACGTTTTCCAAGCCTATGCCAATAGGAAATGGGAAAAGCATTCCACCCACACGTAAAAAATTCAAGTTGCTTATGAATACTGTAGGTCATTGGAAGGATGGCAAAATGATCGAAGAATATTTATTCTGGGATAATCAGTCATTCATGAAGCAAATTGGTGTAGGTCAATAAGTAAACCAATTAATGCATATTAGGCGACAAAAGCTACTTCGGTAGCTTTTTGTTTTTAATGTGCCAAAAGTTGAAACATTAAAGGATGTTGTTCTCCCTGTAACAATTCCTCAGCTGACGGGAGCCAGCACATCACACTACCGATCTTTTTATTAAAAAAGTAGTTAGTGACTATTCATCATTTTAGTTATGTTTTCACATCTTGATATCACCTTGTTTTTATACAGCTTCTGATAGGCTTTGTATTCCTCTTCCTGGTTCGCATACTCCAGTTGTTGTATTTTTTGCTGTTGTAATATCTGGCTATTCAATTTCTTAATATTGCTAAGGTCTTTATCAAGAAAAGTTATCCGGTAAGACAGCAACTAATACTAATAAATAATACTTTTAATAGTTAAATAATTATATTTATAAAATTATGAATACAAAAAATTGCGTTCAAAGATGCCGAGATATTTAAGGATTTTTTTCCCGCTTATTTTTACTTTTTTTTCCTCAAAAGCCCAGGACTGTAATTGTGGAGACAATTTTAAGTTCGTAGTGGAACGAATAAAAAAAAATTATCCTGGTTATAGTGACAAGGTAAATATCTCAGACAAAAGCAAATTTGAAAGATTTACAGATAGCCTACAGAGTGAAGCCAATAAAGCTCCTAAATTTCAATGCCTGCCGGTTCTAAGAACATGGCTTTCTTTCTTTAAGGATAAGCACATTGGTATCACTTACGACGATAGCAGCTATAGTAAGGAACAAATAAGAAGCTATTATGCAAGTGATGAAAAAACTGTTTGGACCGATTCATTATTTGCATCTTATTTAAGCAAAAATCGAAGTAGTTTGGACAGTTTGGAAGGCATCTGGAAAGACAATACAGGAGTTTACCAGATTGGTATAGTTAAGGAGAATACAAATGATTTTATCGGTTTTATTATTAAGGCTGATGGAGTCCGATGGATGCCTGGGCAAGTTAAATTAAGGATTGTCAAAAAAGATAACCAGTATTTTCTAAAATACTTCCGGGCTCTGGATCATTCTCAAAACCAGCTTTCACTTAATAAAACAAAAGATACACTGACTCTCGGGGATGGTGTTGTCACTTCAAAATGGTATAAACACTCAGTTGCTGCTTCACCGTCGAATAATAGAACCCTGGATAGCGACTCTGGCCCTAAGTTTAAAATTTTGGATGACAAGACCTATGTATTTGAGATGCCTTCATTTGCTTCACCAGATTATGTGAATGTAATGGACAGCATAATTAAAAAAAATAGCGGTGAAATAGATAAACGTGATCATCTAATAATAGACCTTAGAAAAAATTATGGCGGCACAGTACTCGTTTATGACAAATTGATACCATACCTCTATACGAATCCGATTTTAACTGAAGGGGCAAGAGTGCTGGCCACAGAAGAAAATATTCGGGACTATTATAGTAAGATTCCATCAAATGCTTCCGAGAGCAGGAAAAAGGTTTTGGAAAGAAATCTCAGCATACTAAAATCACACATTGGTGAGCTTTATCCTTTATATCCCGTGGATACAGTCAGAATGGCTGAGGTGCGAAGTTATCCAAAATTCGTGTCGCTGATCATTGACAAAAACACAGCCAGTGCTGCGGAACTTTTCATTCTAAAGGCTAAACAAAGCTCTAAAGTAAAACTCTACGGCACTAATTCTTCTGGTGCCATTGATTATCTGGAGGTGGTAAGAACAAAACTGCCGTGTGGTTTTTACAGTTTGGGTTATCCGGCTTGTAAATCCCTGAGGCTCCCTGGCTACCCACTGGATAATGTCGGTATTAAGCCAGACATTGAAATTCCGGCGGGCATATCCGACTGGATTGAATTCGTTAAAGCTAACAGGATAAGGAAAGAGCAATGAAGAAAAAGTAGGATCAAGCGGGATTGTTTCCACAACCTATAAAAACAAAACAGCCTTAGTTTTTTCAAACTAAGGCTGTTTTTGCGGAATGGACGGGACTCGAACCCGCGACCCCATGCGTGACAGGCATGTATTCTAACCAGCTGAACTACCACTCCTCTTGTTCTTCTTTAAAGTTCGAACCTCTTGTCTCTTTCGAGGTTGCAAATATAGAGACTATATCTTAATTCGCAAATTTTTTTTTAAAATATATTTAACTGCTTAACTGGCAGCACCTTCCTGCATCTTTTCTGCATTTTCGGCAAACTGAAGCGCATCAATAATCTCCTGGATATCGCCATCCATAATGCTTGGCAGGTTGTACATGGTTAGACCGATACGGTGCTCGGTAACCCGGCCTTGTGGATAATTATAAGTCCTGATCTTGGCCGAACGGTCGCCGGTCGAAACCATGGTTTTACGCTTGGCCGCAATGTCGCCGTTCTTTTTCTGCAATTCAATATCATAAAGTTTACTGCGCAGCATTTCCATGGCAATAATACGGTTACCCAATTGCGAACGTTCACGCTGGCATACCACTACAATTCCCGATGGTTTGTGCGTTAACTGCACTTTGGTTTCCACCTTATTTACGTTCTGTCCGCCAGCACCTCCCGAACGCGAAGTTTGTAGTTCGATATCGGCAGGGTTAATATAAAGGTCAATTTCTTCTGCTTCGGGCAATACCGCCACAGATGCCGCAGAGGTATGCACACGGCCCTGGGTTTCAGTGTCAGGTACACGTTGCACGCGATGTACACCACTTTCGTACTTTAACTGACCATAAACATCCTCACCGCTCACCTTTAAAATTACCTCTTTGTAGCCACCTGCCGTACCTTCAGTTACATCAACCACCTCAACGCTCCAGCCCTTAGTTTCGAAATAACGGGTATACATGCGGTATAAATCGCCGGCAAATAAAGCGGCTTCATCGCCGCCCGTACCGCCGCGGATTTCAAATACGGCGTTTTTGGCATCTTCAGGGTCTTTAGGGATCAACATCAGGCGGATATTGCTTTCCATTTCTTCCTGCTGTTTGAGCAAAAGTTCCAGTTCCTCTTTTGCCATTTCACGCAATTCAATATCCTTTTCAGTTGCTAAGATCTCTTTATTTGCCTCGATGTTGCTCATCACATTTTTGTAGATCTTGTACTCATCTACAATCTTGCCTAAGTCTTTATATTCTTTATTTAAAGCCGCAAAACGTTTCATATCCTGGATTACATCCGGATTGCTCAACGATTCTTCCACATCTTCCCAACGCAGCTTTATAGCTTCTAATTTATCTAACATATTTATTCTTGTTGAAATTTCCCAACAGTTGGAATAGCCCCAAAAATTCAGGAAAATGCAAAAATAAGGAAAAAAGCTGAATTAGTTTGTTTACGATTAAAGGTTAACTGTTCGAATCGGTTAGACGTAAATTAGATGAACTCCGGTTTCATCAGAAAATGAAATCCCAGGTGTCGATGGCGGTGTACCTTAGGCGCTATGCAACCTCAAATAGCAGCAGAAACCAACGTAACTAAACGGGATTGAAGTGACAGCTCCCGGTTTTCCCTTTAAAATCGGGACTATAACGAAAAGCCCGACTGACATTAAATTAAGCTTCAGGTTTTGCTTTCTAAAAAAAGGAAACAAGTATATCGCTGAAAAGTAGATTTAAAAGAAAAATATTAATGGTTTTGGAAATGGACAGTTCCGCTCTCTTGGCAGCCTGCAGCCCCGCTATCACTTCAAGTCCTCGCTGCACTGCGGGCTTTCCGTTTTATCGGGTTTATGAACAAAGAGCAGTGTACCTTAGGCTCCATGCAACCCACAATAGCCGCAGAAACCAATGTACTTAAACGGGATTGAAGTGACAGCTCCCGATTTTCCTTTAAAATCGGGACTATAACGAAAAGCCCGACCGACGTTAAATTAAGCTTCAGGTTTTGCTTTCCAAAAAAAGGCAACAAGTATATCGCTGAAAAATAGATTTAAAAGAAAAACATTTAATGGTTTTTGGAAATGGACAGTTCTGTTCCCGTGGCAGCCTGTAGTCCCGCTATCACTTCAAGTCCTCGCTGCACTGCGGGCTTTCCGTTTTATCGGGTTTATGAACAAAGGGCGGTGTACCTTAGGCTCCATGTAACCCTAGATAGCAGCAGAAACCAATGCGTCTAAACAGACGTTAAATCTCAGGCTTTGCTTTCTTAAAAGTTAAGTCCCGGTGTTATAATACTTCAATTTTAAATCATGCCCGTCAAATACCCCGTAAGAATTATAGTTGAGCCATTCGCCTATATTTACATACCTGCTGCCATTACCCAAATCTATATCGAGTGGCAGATGCCTGTGCCCAAAAATAAAGAAATCGAAATGTGCTTTCTGCAACTGTTCTTTGGCATAAATAGCCAGCCATTCTTTATCCTCGCCTAAAAACACCTCCTTTTCGGTCTGCGCCGCCCTGCTCCCCCTACTCCATTTATTGGCAATACCAATGCCCAGATTAGGGTGTAAACGTGCAAACAGCCATTGGCAAACCTTACTTCTGAAAATCTTCCTTAAAAATTTATATTGATGATCGCCCGGCCCCAAACCATCGCCATGGTGCAGGTAAAACTTCTTTCCACCGCGTTCAATAATCAGTTCATCGCTGACGATTTCCATCCCGATTTCCTGAGTAAAATAACTGCGTACCCACATATCGTGGTTTCCCTTAAAAAAGTAGATTTTTATTCCTGCATCGGCCATAGATGCCAACTTTCCTTGCAAACGGATAAAGCCTTTCGGTACCACAGTAGCATATTCGAACCAAAAATCGAAAACATCACCCATTAAAAAGAGTTCGCTACAATCTGGTTCAATAAAATTTAACCAACTTACAATACGTGTTTCGCGTGCGCGGCTTTCGGCATAGCCGGGCGTACCTAAATGGAAATCGGAAGCGAAATAAATCTTTTTTGCCATGGATTTTCAAAGGTAAGGGAAAAAGCTTAAAGACTAAAGGAGAAAGACCAAAGCATGGTAGCCTGTGTAATCTCGAAATCTGTGAATCAAATCCGAAGAGAAAGATCAGAACAGATTAGCAACAGCACAAAAAAGGGACAATCTCCTCTGAGATTGTCCCTTGATATTTAATTTATCTAATTATATTATGGATTAAAAGCACCATTATAATCTGTTTCTCTGCTAGGAATAACGATTTTCCAATTATTTGCCTGATTTGGAAGAATGGTTGTTGCTAGAATATTAACAAAATTACCTCCATTAGCAAAGCTTTTTCTCTCAATCTTATCACCCCATCTCTTTAAATCGAAAAAGTCGAACCCTTCTCCCCAAAGTTCTATGGCCCTGTACAGTTTAATCTCATCAAAAAGCGCAGTACCGGTTGCAGTACAATTGTAATTGGGATCTCTTAAACTTGTTTTTGTTAAAGTGTTCATTAGCGCCTGGATATCGGAAGCAGGTTTATTTTGGAAATATTTTGCCTCAGCTTCAATCAGGATCATTTCTGAACTTCTGAAGTGGTTTAAATTGCCAACACCCGGCATATCCGTTGCAGAGAATTTGAACTGCATGTAAGGATAAGATCTGGCTGCCGATTGCATGGCAGGATACAGCGCCTTTGCTGCAGCTGTTAAGGCAGCACTCCCTTCACCGGTAGTGGTATTGTATGCTAAATTTTTAGGATCCAAAAACAATGCTTTTCTGATATCAGTTGCAGGGATTTTATTATAAAGATCCTTACTCATGTATCTTGGAGTTGAAGTAATTGTTGAGGCCGTTGAATTATAGGCAATGTAAGCAAAGAAAGAATAAAAAAACAACGTTTCATCTGTTGCTCCGTAGGATCCCCAGATCCATTCGCTGTTTGATGTATTAAATCCGGTTTTATATTGCGCAACTGTCATTAAAGGAAAACTCTGCCTTGCTTTATTGGCATAATTTTCTGCAGCTGCGTAATCCTGTCTGTTAAGTGCTGCCCGTGCATAGGTTGCATAAGCCACATTAATATCAGTTAAATAAAACTGTGCAGCAGAACGGGTTTTTCCCGACGCAGTAAATAAATTGATTGCAGTATTTAAATCACTATAGATTAAATCATAAGTCTGTTTCAAAGTTGACAATGGAATATCACCTGTCGATTCATCAATTCTTAAGACTACTGCTGATGTAGCCCCGTTGTTGGAGTCAGACCATCTGTTACCATACAATTGCGCCAGCATGGTATAGGCATAAGCCCTAAATGTTAAAGCTTGCGCTTTAATATACTGCTTTTCGCTTTCAGGGCCACTTGCTGCATCAATTCTATTGATAATGGTATTGGCATTGCCAATAATAGAATAATAGTAATACCATGGATAATACCCATAGGTACTGGTTGGATTGGCATAAAACTCCATATTAATCGGAATGGAAAAGCCCGGTAAGTTAACACCAAAGTGGTTACCTGCATAATTTCCATAGTACATTTTAATGGTTCCTTCGCCATTAAAACCTTGGCTCGAAATTTTCTGCTGGGTCATTAACTTGGCTAATCCGTTAACAGCCAATGCCGCGCTGGCAGTAGTGGCAAAAACAGTACTCGGAGAAGTTGAATTTGTTGGAGCAGTATTTAGATACTCCTTTTTACATGATGCAAATATCGATATGATGATGAGTGCACTAATATATTTATTTAAAGCTTTCATATAATCTTAATTTTAAATACTACAAACCAATATTAATACCCAAAGAGAAAGTACGTGATGGAACGAATTGATTTTCGCTATATCCACCAAAAGTTTGTTGTGGACTTAAACCTTTCATTCTGGTAAATGTTGCTAGGTTATCAACCAGAAAAGTAAATGACAATTTACTTAAATCCAGTTTTCTGGTAACGCTTTTTGGCACATTATAACCAAGGGCAATGTTCTTAATTACAAAATAAGAGTTATCGTATAAGAACCTGTTGCTGATGCTGTTGTTATTGTATTGGCTGTTGGTAAAGTTAATTTGAGGCGTAGCGCTCGGGTTTATCCTATCCGGTGAGGTTAAGGTCATTCCTTCAGGCACACCGTTCCACGAATTTAAAATATCTTTATGAACTGCACTAGGAGTTGAGGTTACACTCATTAGTCCGATATAGGAATAATCAAATCCTTTTCCTCCGATTGAATAATTGAATAATGTAGAAAGGGTGAAATCTTTATATGTAAAGCTTGTATTAAAACTTCCCATAACATCAGGAATAGCAGTACCGTTCCAATCGCGTTTAGCATAGGTGGCATTGCGGGTATAATTTACACCATTAACATTAACCAAAAATGGGTAGTGCGCACCCGTTGTATTGGTTGGGCTAAATGCAGCATCGTCAGCATAATAAAGTGCCTGGCCGGTCATCATATCAACACCAGCATATTGATATAGGAAATAGTCGTAAATTGAATGACCTTCCATATACTTAAACGGAGCAGTGATGATACCATTTGCCCTGTTTTCAGGAGGTAATGAAACGATTTTGTTTTTCAGGAATGTAGCATTAACACCAAAGTTCCAGGTAAATTCTTTATTCTTCACAATGTCTACATCTGCTGAAAGTTCTAAACCGCTATTTCTAACCTTACCAATATTTTTAGTGATTGTAGATACACCACTTGTTGTACTGGTTGCACCTGCAGAAAGCGGAAGATTAACGTCAAAGATCAAACCATCAGATCCCTTATCAAAATATTCGACGGTTAAATTTAATCTGTTGAAAAAACGTCCTTCTAAAGCTGCCGAAACGGCTCTTTGTCCTTCCCATTTTAAGTCAGGATTCTCATTTTGATTTTTATATAAAGCAGCAATATTGTTGTTCTGACCGATAGCATATAGCGGCATAAAGCCATAAAAATCAACACTACCAATATTACCTACCTTACCGTAAGATCCGCGGAGTTTTAAATCATTTACATAGTGTGAAATTGAACTAAAGAAATCCTCTTTAGAAACCAGCCAGGTTCCACCAATTGACCAGAAATTACCCCATTTGTTATCAGGGTGCAATCTCGAAGTTCCATCTCTTCTGAATGAACCCTCTACAAAGTATTTTTCCTTATAATTATAACGTAACCTGCTTAATAAACTTTCAGTTCTATCGTTATGTTCATAATCGGTCAAACTAGTAATCTGGGTAAAGTTTACCAGATCTACCTGCCCTGCAAAAGTTTCGGTAGTTTTATAACCGTACAGGTAGTTATATCTATAATAGTAACTTTCATGACCAGCTAAAAAATCGAAGTTATGATCATTAATACTCTTTTTATAGGTTAACTGCTGTTGTAATGTTAATTCATTCCTTCTATAAATTGTTCTGGAACCCCTTCCCTTGTTTCCTGCTCCATCACCAATAGTAGCGTTATTGTAGGTACGCTGTTCCGAATTCCTTAATGAATTGCTTGCGATTGTAGAGAACTTGAAATCTTTTAAGAAACTGATATCCACATAAGCCTGAGAAACCAATGAGTTTTGATAGGTTCTATCCATATTCAGCTCATTTTCCCAGATGACATGACGATTTAGATACTGAGTTCTTGAATTTACCCCGTTATCATAAATTTTATTTCCGGAAGAATCAAAATTATACTCACCTGTAGTAAGGTTGTGCTCATAAACCGGATATATCGGCGCTATGTTTCTCGCATAATTCCAAGGCGTAGTGAAACCAGAACCGCTACCCGTCGTATTATTTGTAACCTGATAATTTCCATTTAAACTTAAACCTGCCTTAATCCATGATTTTGGGCTGATGCTTCCGCTCACCCGACCCGTAAAACGTTCAAAATCTGACGTTTTGATATAACCTTGCTCATCTAAATAGCCTAATGAATAAAATAAATTAGATTTTTCCGACCCTGACTGACCACTTAGGTTATAATCCTGACGATAACCATCCCTGGTAATCGGCTTAAACCAGTCTAAATCTTCAGCGTAGGTTCCTTTTATCTGCGCATTTGGTAACAGTTTTCCATCTGCATCAAATAATTGATTATCCGGCAGGTTAAAAATATTGGTTTTAAGGATAGTTGGCACTAAATTCGCATTTACCGTTGCATTGGCCTGTGCTATCGTTAGTGTAGGGTTAGCAGTCATTAATTGGTTACGGTAACCTAAAAATGCAACGCCCATATATTCCTGAGGTGTTACCTTATCATATTCCGGGATACCCCTGGTATATAAACCCTGGTTTATCGAAAAATTTAGGTTAGAAGTTCCGTTCTTACCTTTTTTGGTTGTAATTACAATTACACCATTAGAACCTTTACTTCCATATAAACTTGCAGAAGTCGCATCCTTTAACACAGAAATCGATTCAATGTCGTTTGGATTAATATCGTTAACACTACCTGTATAAACTACGTTGTCTAAAACGATTAAAGGCGTTGAAGTTCCATTGATCGATCCAAATCCACGTATGCGGATACTTGGTGCCGATCCTGGTTCACCATAAGAGTTATTGATCTGCAGACCCGGTGCCGATCCTTCTAAAGCCACCAATGCATTGGCAACAGGTCTTTTGCCAATATCATCTGAGTTGATAGAAGAAACTGAACCTGTAATGGCTTCTTTTTTTAATGATCCATAACCTACAACCACTACCTCATCAAGGTTACGTACCGCGTCCTGCAATTTAATGGTATAATTAGTCTGGTCGCCAACAATGATACTTTGGTCCTGAAACCCAAGCGACTTAAATACAATTGTTACACCTTTGTTTACAGAAAGGCTAAAGTTTCCATAAAGATCGGTCTGGCTTGATGCATTTGCACCTTGAATTACGATACTCACATTCGGAATAGCAATATTTTTACTATCCAGAACCTTACCCGTAATTTTTTTACTCTGTCCATAGCCATCAAAAGCTATAAACGAACAAAATAGGGCAATAAAAATTAGTAAGTTTTGTTTCATACTTATTTGTTAAGGTTAAAAATTAGTTTTCTAGAAAAAAAGAATAGGAGTGCCTAGCTGGTTAGGCCTCATAGAGGAAATTAATCATGAATAAGTTAGTTTACCGGGTTTATCTGGCTGCAAAAATATAAGAATTGGATTTCGATCAAAGGAAAAAATGATTTTTCTTGAAAATTCGTATAATAAATACTACATTAATACATTTAAAACTTTTTTGACCTCAAAACTGGCCCTATTTTCTTAGACAATTAATGTAATGATGAGTAAATAATGTCTCGGCAATGATAAAACAGACAATAAATTATATGAAAAAACAAATTCTATTGAGCTTATTTGCATTAGTTCTGTTTGCCTGCAACCAGGGCAAAAAACCAGCAGAAAAAATAACATTGATGAAATATCCTGAAACAAAAAAAGACAGTACCGTAGATAACTATTTTGGCACTGCGATCGCCGATCCTTACCGCTGGCTCGAGAACGACACCTCTGCCGAAACTAAAGCCTGGGTAAATGCAGAAAATAAAGTAACCCAAAACTACCTTGAACAGATTCCTTACCGGGCTGATATTAAAAAACGCTTAACTGAAATCTGGAACTATCCGAAAGAATCGGCCCCATTTAAGGTTGGTGAATATTATTTCTTTAACAAAAACGATGGATTACAAAATCAAAACATCTGGTTTATAAAAAAAGGACTGGATGGCAAAGAAGAGGTTTTTCTCGATCCAAATAAGCTTACCGCAGATGGAACAACAGCAGTATCGCTGCTCGGGGTTTCTCATGATAAAAAATATTTAGCCTACTCAGTAGCACAGGCCGGATCAGACTGGAGCAATATTTATGTGATGGAAATCGCTACCAAAATGAAACTGGGCGACGAGCTAAAATGGACCAAATTTTCAGGCGCAGCATGGAAAGGCGATGGATTTTATTACAGTAAGTTTGATGAACCTGCAAAAGGAACCGATCTTTCGGCGGCTAATAAATACCAAAAAGTGTATTATCATAAATTGGGCGATTTACAGAAAAACGACCAGTTAATTTTTGAAGATAAAACGAACCCTAACTTATACTTTGGTGCCAGCGTTACTGAAGACGAGCGATTTTTAGTGATATATGCCAACGCAGGCACCTCGGGCAACGCCTTGTATTATCAGGATTTACAAACACCCGGCAGCAAAATGGCCCCACTGGTAAAAGGCTATGAAAACAACCACGGCGTTGTCGACAACATAGGCGACAAATTATTGGTAAATACCGATTTAGGGGCAGAAAACAGACAGGTGGTGCTGATAGATCCGAAAAATGCAGACCCGAAAAACTGGCAGAAAGTTATTCCCGAATCTGAACTGGCGCTGGAAAGTATCGGAACCGGTGGTGGATTTTTATGGGCAACATACCTAAAAGATGCCAGTACAAACATTGTTCAATTTGATTTAAAAGGTAAAAAAATCGGTGATGTGAAATTGCCTGCTATTGGTACGGTTACTGGTTTCGGTGGTTATAAAGAAGACCGGGAGTTTTTCTACACTTTTACCAACTTTACCACCCCTAGCAGCATTTACCGTTATAATGTGGAAAAGGCCGAATCGATTTTATACAAAAAATCGGAATTGAAACTCAATACTGACGATTATGAAACCAAACAGGTGTTTTATCCCTCGAAAGACGGAACCAAGGTACCGATGTTCATCGTCCATAAAAAGGGGATCAAGCTTGATGGCAATAACCCGGTTTACCTCTATGCTTACGGAGGTTTCCAGATCAGTTTAACGCCTTCATTCAGTTTATCGCGAATGTTGTTTTTAGAGCATGGCGGCATTTACGTCCAGCCGAGTTTGCGGGGCGGAAGTGAGTATGGAGAAGCCTGGCACAAAGGCGGTATGCTGGCTAAAAAACAAAATGTATTCGACGACTTTATTGCTGCAGCTGAATACCTGGTGAAACAAAAGTACACCAATCCGTCAAAAATTGCCATTTCGGGCGGTTCAAACGGCGGACTTTTAGTTGGTGCCTGTATGACACAGAGACCCGATCTTTTCAAGGTTGCTTTACCTGCCGTTGGCGTGCTGGATATGCTTCGCTACCATAAATTTACCGTTGGATGGGGTTGGGCCGTTGAATACGGAACAAGCGATAAAAAAGAAGATTTTGATTACCTGATCAAATATTCGCCGCTTCATAACGTAAAAAGTAGCGTTAATTATCCGGCAACATTAATTACAACGGCTGACCATGATGACCGCGTGGTACCTGCCCACTCTTTCAAGTTTGCAGCAACATTACAAGAAAAATACAAAGGCGATAACCCGGTTTTAATCAGGATCGAAACCAAAGCCGGCCACGGAGCAGGTAAACCCACTACCAAATTGATTGAAGAAGCGGCTGATGTATGGAGCTTTGTGTTTCAGAATTTGGGAATGAGTTGGTAACTGATTCTGCGAAGAAGTACAAATCTCCTTGGATTTGTACTTCTTCGCAATGTATCATCGAGATAATATTTTAGGAAAACCAGTAATAAATTCCGTACCCAAACAACCTTTTTTGATTACAATTTCTACTCTATCATCTGGCTGTATACTTCTTAATTTCAGAAACAAATAAAATATGCCCGAAACTTCCATCTTACCCAAATTATAGAACACAACATAATAACTTGTAGATCGGCCAATTGTCTTCATCGACTTTTCTATCACCTGTGTTTCTATATTACTTTTATCTTTTACCCATAAGCGGTTTATAAACAGAAGTAAGATATCAGAAAACCAGAATTTTGATGCAAATATTAAAACTGTGATCTGAAAAATATAGTTCCAAATGACAGAAACTAAACTCCCATCTTTTATAAATCCCCGACCGTAACAGAGGTAAAGTATTAAAAAAGGGATGGTTAGGGCATAACTCAAAATATTAATCTTTCGACTAAACTTGGTTTCTCTCACTGTAATATGGATATCAACAACCAAGAGAGACAATAACGGGATTAACAAAAGCCATTTCCAATGAGTGTTTCCTGAATAAAGCCCCCATATACAAAACGGAACAAAGGCAACAGGCAGTTGCCAGCTCCGCCCGCAAACGATAAACAACAATACCCAAAAAGCCACCAAAGGCAAAGCGATAAAAAAATAATCAGGCATCTGAACTATAATTTTAGGGAAGTTATTATTTTTTTCGAACTTCGGCTATAACCAGGATTTAAGAATTTAACAAACTTTGGAGAAACCAGGGATTGGGATCAAATATTTCAAACAATCATCTATTCTCCACTAAACCTATAGACCAATTATAATTTGCTTTAACCCGCCAAAAACCTTTAACTTTTGTTTTTAATTAGTTCAAAGCATATAAAATACTGAATATAATAGGATTGCAAAATTATCTAGAATATTTCTAAATAGAGGAATTGATACGACTTTATTTTGTAACTTTGCATCAAATTTTTTCTTTAATGATCACTACTGATATAGCCATAATTGGCGCTGGTCCGGTTGGTTTATTTGCCATTTTTGAAGCCGGTTTATTAAAAATGCGTTGTCATTTAATTGATTACCTTCCGCAGGTTGGTGGTCAGCTGTCTGAAATTTATCCTAAGAAACCGATATACGATATTCCAGGTTATCCCTCTGTGCTGGCTCAGGAACTTATCGATAATTTAATGGAACAAGCCAAACCTTTCCATCCAACATTTACCTTAGGCGAACGTATTGAAGGTTTGGAAAAACGTGGCGAAGCCGATTTCGTTTTAACTACCAATATGGGTACCGTTATCGAAGCCAAAGTTGTGGTTATTGCCGGTGGTTTAGGCTGTTTCGAGCCGCGTAAACCAGCTGTAGAAAATTTAGAAAACTTTGAAAACGGTAAAGGTGTAAACTACATGATCCTTGACCCTGAGAAATACCGCGATCAGAAAATGGTAATTGCAGGTGGTGGCGATTCTGCTTTAGACTGGACTATTTACCTAGCAGAAGTTTGTTCTGAACTGACCTTAGTACACAGAAGTGAAAGTTTCCGTGGTGCACCAGATTCTGTTGCCAAAGTAATGGCATTGGCAGAGGCCGGAAAAATAAACCTGGTTTTAAACAGCAACCTTCAGGCTGTATATGGAACGGATAAGCTGGAGCAGGTTGAAATTGTTCAGAACCGTACCATGGAAAAAACTGTTGTTGAGGCTGATCACCTGATTCCTTTGTTTGGTTTAAGCCCTAAATTAGGTCCGATTGAAGATTGGAACCTTAACATCAGCAAAAGTGCTATCGAAGTGAATGTTGATGATTATTCGACAAACATCCCTGGAATTTATGCTATCGGTGATATCAATACCTACACCAATAAACTCAAATTAATTCTTTGCGGTTTCCATGAGGCAGCATTAATGAGTCACAGTGCTTATTCTTATATGAACCCTGGTGTGAAATACACAATGAAATATACAACCGTAAACGGGGTTTCAGAATTTTAAGCTTTCTGTTATATTTGCGACAATAAAGAGAGCAAAATGGAAAACAACATTAACATATATATGCAAGAGCCGGATGGCTCGGTTACTGAACATGTTGCACCGACTGACATGGGCTTAAGCCTGATGGAGTTTTTAAAAGCATCAGAGTATGATATTCTTGCTACCTGTGGTGGAATGGCGCTATGTGCCACCTGCTGTGTAGATGTTCTGGAAGGTGAAGAAAAACTTAACGAAATGACAGACGATGAGTATGCCATGTTAGATACTTTGCCAGATCTGTTGCCAAACTCGCGTTTAGCCTGCCAGTTGCAGTTAAATAATAACATGGACGGATTAAAAGTAAAATTACACGGCGTAAGCTAGATCTTAAATAACATAAACAAAAATGGCGATATCAAAAGTATCGCCATTTTTGTTAGTCGAGATTTGCAATCTCGACTCTCTGTATAGTGATTTGTAATCCACCCAAACGATTAAAATCTAAAGAATTATAAACCGCCAACCGGGAATTTCAAACTGATATGGGCGTTACCCAAGCTACGCAAGGGTCGGGTTTTTCAGGGCTACGCTTCGCTCCGGTACCGATGAAAAATCGGTACTGAACCCTTACAACCCCTAACGCGGATTTATCGCGATTTAGACCCCTGAGGTTTTAAAACGGCGTAGCCCTCAATGGGACCATTAAAAAACTATGTAAACTACGAATTAAACCTCCGGGGTCTGGAAATCCCAACTAAAGGATTATAAATCCTTAGCTCCAGGGCCGGGATTACAAATCCCGACCAACATAAGCCTGATAATTTCCTATTGAATATTTACTTTCTGTTTATCAACATTCCAGCCGTAAACTTCTACTGCCAGATTACTCTGTTTACCGGTATATTCTACAGTTACCGTTTTACTTTCACCAGGCAAAATGCTTACATAGTTATCATCATAAAATGCCGGGAGCACTCGTTCGCCAGTATTGCCATTTATTAAAGCGACACGGTTAAAAAACGCAACAGGATTTCCGGCAGCATTACTTAAGGTTACAGCTACTTTTCCATTTTTCTGATCTATAGCACTGATTTTTAACGGTGTCTTTTTGATGTTCTTCAAACCAGCATATTCTCCATCTTTTCCGCTCAGCCAATAGATATTCTCGCTTAAAATATTTTGCTTCTGATCTAAAATCCTTAACGAAACAAATACACCCTCTTTTTTATCCAGTTTGGTTAAGAATTCGTTCAGAGGGAAAAGTCTTCTCACTGAAGACGGGCCAACCGAATTGAAAGCCTGAGAGTAGAAATAATCTTTTCCCTCCATGTCGTAAGCTTTAGCCTGTACCATTAAGTTGTTCCTGGTAGTAAAACCATTATTTACAATGGTAACCATACTATCCAGAGGATTCATCATCACATGCAACGGCTCACTCCCTTTTCTTAAACCATATAAACAGGCATTTGGATCAAGGTAATAATCGTACATCTGCCCGCGCATGGCTGTCCAGGGGTTTTGGGTTTTCCAGATGATAGAACCGGTATACCAATCCCACATTTTGTTAGAAAAACCCTCCATCAATGCCCTGTATTGATCATAATTAACCAATTGTGCTTTCATGGCAAAATCTTCTGCACTTTTCGGCTTACCATACGGATTAAGGTACTGCTCGTACGAGATATATTTATGATATTCCCATACCGAATCGGGCTTGGCTTTATATTGTGGCGCAATAAGGTTTTCCTTTGGGATAAAACGCAGCAGGGAGGCATAATCGCCCACACCTACCGACCCAACCTCAGAGTTATAAGGGAAAGTTTGAGTACCCCAAAAGGTTTTAATGTCTTGAATTCCATAAGGT
Organism: Sphingobacteriaceae bacterium; assembly: GCA_017745075.1. Classification (GTDB taxonomy): domain Bacteria; phylum Bacteroidota; class Bacteroidia; order Sphingobacteriales; family Sphingobacteriaceae; genus Pedobacter. The sequence continues at coordinate 672,856 of JAGIAD010000029.1, forward strand.
CCATCGCCATTTCCACCGATCGAATTGAACGACATTTCGTCGCTGTTAGAAAAATCGAAAAGCTTTCTTGTACCATCTAAACGCGGCAGAATATCGTTCTTTAACGGTTCTAAAATATCTTCAGGTGGTGTAATTTCGTTTCCACCGCACCAAAAAGCAAGTGAAGCATGATTCCGGACCATCTTAATCTGATCTTCAATTGCATTTAAGGTTAAATTGTGGTCGTCAGGATAATTTCTTCGCGTCCATTGGTCTTCCTTTTTCATCGGGTCTACCCAACGGCCGTTGCAATCGCCACTGAACCAGAAATCCTGAAAAACCAGTAAGCCGTATTTATCGCAAGCATTGTAAAACTCCGGCCTTTCTAAAATTGCCCCGCCCCAGACCCTGATCAGGTTGAGGTTCATATCTTTATGGTACCTTACTTCTGCATCATAACGGGCATCGCTGAAACGGAGCATTGCATCACTGATAATCCAGTTCCCTCCCTTAATAAAAATCTTTTGTCCGTTTACAAAAGTACCCATACTCCTGGTATGCTCATTCCAAATATTGTCAATCTGGCGAACCCCCACTTTAAGCTGCTCCTGATCTGACACCTCACCAGCCGTTACAAATTCGATTTTCACATCATATAAATTTTGTGGCCCATATCCACTTGGCCACCATAACTTAGGGTTTTCGAGCGATAAATCCGGAAATTTAACGGTTGTGGTTTTATTGGCAGCAATACTGGCTGGCTGCTTAACCAGTTTACCGGCAATCTGATATTGTAAAGTGCCCGAAACAGGCCTATTGGTTGGATTTTCAACTTCAACCGAAACTTTAACGGTAGCAGGATTCTGTTTGCTTTCTGGTAAACGTTTACCCGGCACCAAAGTGATTACCTGGGGGTTCTGGATATTAATGCTTTTGGTTTTTTCGATGGTTACCTTATCCCATATCCCAGTATTACGGTCGCGGATGGGCTGTATCCAGTCCCAACCTGCGGTATATTGCGTGGTTAACCCTTTGGCAATAGTTCCGTCTCCTCCCTGACCTCCATTGGGATTGCCCGGAAAATCAGGCGGATAAACAATAACTGCAAGCCTGTTTTTACCATTTGGAGATAAAAGTTTAGTGATATTATACTGTGCCCTAAGGTGCATTCCAACCTGGGTTTTTGGGTTAACTTTTTTCCCGTTTAAATAAATTTCGGCTTTATAATTAATCCCCCTGAACTGCAACCAAATCTGTTCGCTACCCGCAGCGCGCTCTTCAAAATCTTTTACAAACCAATAGGTATAATAATCGTTGCCTGTTTTATATATATCTGGTATCTTTTCGTTGTTCATTCCATAAAATGGATCAGGAACTTTTTTATTGTTCAACAAGGTGGTTAATACTGTTCCGGGCACTGTTGCGGGCATCCAGTTGTTGAGTGAAAAACCTGCTTTCGAGATTTCTAAGCCCGAAGCATTGGCATCTTTAATGTTGGTGCAAACCCAGCCCGAGTTTAATTCGTAACGCTGTTGTGCATTTACGAATAGGGTCGAACAAAGTAAAAGAAGTAGAAATGTTTTCTTCATTTGTTTGTTGATCTTATAGTTGATACTTGTTTATGGTTAATTTTTAACGAGGATGTATTATAAATATAGATTGTCATCCTGAGCTTGTCGAAGGACCTTCACAATACCTTGCGAGGCATTTCGATACTCGTCAAGCTCAGCACAGGCTAAGCTCAACGTGACAAATTTAGATAAACCAGACTTAGAATATACTTCCCTCTTTATTTAGAATTTATTTTCCAGAATTTGGCCTGTCTTCTGGTTTTACACCCCATGTTTCAGATGGTTTATTCCCCATGTAAATCTGAATATTTCCGCCGGCAACAATAGCTTTATGAAGGATATACGATTTGTTGTAAGGTTTTCCGTTCAGGATAATTTTTTGGATGTATTTATTCTCAGCGCTATTACCGATCACGCTGATGCTGAATTTTTTATTACCCGCTAATGTAATAGTTGCATTGTTAAGCAAAGGTGTTCCGAAAACGTACGCACCATTTGCAGGATTAACAGGATAAAAACCCATGGCTGTAAAAACATACCAGGCGCTCATCTGGCCCACATCTTCGTTACCGCATAATCCATCTGGTTTTGAAGAATAAAAATCGTGATCGATTTTACGGATCAGATCGGCTGTTTTCCATGGTTGGCCTGCATAAGTATATAAATAGGGAATATGGTGGTTGGGTTCATTTCCCTGCGCATAATTTCCAATCAATCCGCTAATATCCGGCGAACCGTTGGTTCCTAAATCTAAAGGCAAGGTAAATAGCGAATCAAGTTTATTGGTAAAAGGTTTATCTCCCCCAAAAAGATCAATCAACCCTTCTACATCCTGTGGCACCAACCAGGTATACTGCCATGCATTCCCTTCTACGTAGTCATCTTCACGGTGTTTGGATGAAAAAGGATCGAAAGGACTTCTCCAGTTCCCATTGGCAAGTTTACCCCTCATAAACTGAACACTCGGATCGAAATATAAATCATAGAGCTTGTATCTTTTGCTAAAATAAGTATAATCGGCTGTCTTGTTCATTGCTTTAGCCATTTGAGCGATGCAATAATCGTCAATAGCATATTCCAAAGCTTTACCTACCGATTCGTTTACCTTATCTGCAGGAATATATTTTAATTGTTGGATATAATCAATACCATCGGTTTTCTGCATGGCCGATTGTTTTATTGCTTCGTATGCCAGGTTTACATCAAAGCCACGGTACCCTTTTAAATAGGCATCAACAATAACCGGTACAGCGTGGTAACCTACCATGGTATTGGTTTCGCTACCCATTAAATGCCAAACCGGTAATTTACCCTGTTGCTTATAAATGGCCAGCATGGTATTTACCACATCGCTTACCTTATCAGGGTGAAGGATGGTGAACAACGGGTTTGTTGCACGATAGGTATCCCAAAGGGAGAAAGTAGTTAAATTATTAAAACTAGCCTTTTTGTATACCTTTTTGTCAGTTCCGCGATAATCTTTATTTACATCATTAAATAAAGATGGTGCAACCATGGTATGGTACAAGGCGGTATAAAACACCTTTTTAGTGGTATTAGATGCGCCAATATCAATTTTAGACAGTTCTTTTTCCCATTTTGCATCAGCGTTTTTAACAGTCGATTCAAAATCCCATCCTGGCAATTCTGTTTTTAGGTTTAAAATGGCGTTTTCTGAACTTACCGGAGATAAAGCAACTTTAATCTGTAATTTTTCATGGTTAATGGCATCAAAATTAACAACAGCCTTTAACTTTTTACCCGATAATTCAGTACTGCTTTTAACTGCTGTACTATCATAAAGCACAAGTTTTTTAATTGGTTGCGAAAGTTTAATCACAAAATATAAACGTTGATCGTTGGCCCAGCCTTTCGAATTACGGTGCCCCACCAGGGTTGTAGCATCCAGTTGCTTTAATGAAGCAGATACAGGTGCATCCCATCCAATACCCTCAATTAAGTCGATGATGATATGTGGGTTTTCAGCGCCTTTTTTAAAGGTATACTGGTGAAAACCTACCCTTTCGGTGGCGGTTAGTTCGGCTTTAATATCATATTTATCGAGCAGTACGCTGTAGTAACCTGCTTTTGCCACCTCATTCTGGTGCGTAAATTTAGACAGGTAGCCTTGCTGATCGTCGGCAGTTTTACCTTTCTCTAATAACAGTTTACCTGTTGCCGGCATGATCGAAATATCGCCCAGATCGCCGATTCCCGTACCACTTAAATGGGTATGTGCAAAACCGGTAATGGTATTGCTGATATAATTGTAACCACTGCACCAGTCCCAGCCTTCAAAAATGTTGTTTGGCCCAAGCTGTACCGCCCCAAAAGGAACATTGGCACCTACAAAAACATGCCCGTGTTTGGCTGATCCGATCAATGGATCTACATATTGTGTAAGCTTGGTTTTCTGCTGCGCAGCAACATTGAGGGCAGATAAAGAGGCGGTTAGAAATAGAAGGAATGAGGTTTTTTTGAACTGCATGTGTGCTTATAATTACTTACATTGAATTTAAAACCCTAAAAGTAAAACGTTTTACGTTTATTTTATCATAAAAGTGTGAAAGAATATGTTGAGATAAAGTAAAAGCATTGGATTTAGAGGCTCTGTATCATGGGCTTAGTGTCATTCTGAGATTGTTGAAGAACCTCTTTTAAAACACCTTAAGGCGTTTCGATACTTCGTCAAGCTCAGCACAGGCTAAGCTCAACGTGACAAATCAGAAGAGAAATTATACCTTATGATATAGCCTCTTTGAATAGGAGAAATCGTCATTGCGGGAAGGCTTTTTTTGCTTACTGAGCAATCTTATTTACCAATTAAGGAATATTAGAACATTTAAGCTTGTGTTCCCTTAAATTTCTTATATGGTTGAAACTAATAGCTAATAGAAAGATCTTTCACTGTGTTCAGGATGACAACAAGTATAACTCTTTTAACCGATCTCCAATACTATCACCTGATCTGGTTCGGTAGTATCTGGTATCGCAGTAATCGTTAGCACAGCTTTTTTTAAAGTAAAATTTACCGCGCTTTTATCTTTTAATAAGTATGCTTTTTTAATTTTCTTCAATGGAACGTTTTCCAAAGTAAGCCGGGTAGTTTTCCCATCTATAATATGGATATAAACCTTCTTATCGCTTTGCGTAATACTTCCCCAGTTCTGTGGCTTTATAAAGCCGGCTTTTGTAGCATAAATGCTTTCGCCATATATTTTAAGCCAATTGCCCAATCCTGCCAAACGGTCTTGAAATTCAGGCTGGATTTTTCCACTTGGCATGGGGCCGATGTTCAGTAAAAGATTGGAGCCCAAACTTGCTGCTTTAACCAACATATGCACCAGTTCTTTATTCGATTTATAGTAAGTATCGCTCAAATTATAGCCCCATGAGTTGGAAATGGTTTCGCAGGTTTCGAGGGGTAGTTTATCTGAAGCTTTTTGAAAACTTAAACCCGACTTATTTTCGCCGGGAAGATCGCGTTCGAACATCTGAAAATCTTCTCCGGCAAAAGGGCTAAGGTGATGGTTATTCCCAATCATACACTGTGGCTGCAGTTTGTGGATTAACCCGTAAATTTCATCGTATTTCCAGTCAATCCGCGATGTTCTGTCTTTTGATCCCTCTGGTGCAGTCTGGTCCCAATGTCCGTCAAACCAGATTCCGCCTATTTCGCCATAATTGGTCAAGAGCTCGGTTAATTGGTTTTTCATAAACTGCAAATAACTGGCATAATCGCCTTTGCCTGTGCGGCCAGAGTTTTGCCCCGTACGACCAGTTTCATGCGGATAATCTTCTCTACGCCAATCTAACAGCGAATAATACAGATATAGTTTAATGCCTTGTTTATGACACTCATCAGCCATCAGTTTTACGATATCTTTTTTATAGGGCGTATTCATGATGTTGAAATCAGAATATTTCGTATCCCACATACTAAAGCCATCATGGTGCCGGGTAATTAGCGTAATATACTTCATTCCGGCATTCTTCGCCATACTCACCCATTGTTCGGCATTAAACTCAACAGGGTTAAAAAAATCTTTAAGATTGGTATAATTATGAACATTCAACTTTCGTTCGTTCATTACCCATTCGCCGCTCCCAGGTATACTAAACGGGCCCCAGTGGATAAATAAGCCAAACCGGGCATTGTTAAACCATTTACGGCTTTCGATATTTGATGGAGATGGGCTGTAAGTTTGGGCGGAAACATTGAATGCTACAAAGCCAAAGAAACACAAAAGCAGTATTTTTTTCATGCGAATATTTTCGATTTGATTAGAATTTGAAATTAATCATTTATTCACATTAATCAACCTTTAAGCTAATAGGGCTTAAGCCTTTTCCATTAAAACTTAAGATTTCACTTTAAAAACCAAATTCAGGCGCAGTTTTGTTAAGTTAAGTAAAACAAAAAGTATATAAACAGATATTTGCTTTCTAACCTGGCAAGATTGAAAAATTTGCTATTTATTTTATAGTCAAACTATTAATCAACAACAGCAAGAGCTTTAACTGGCTTACCTATTACTTTATAATTTCCATCTCCTTTTAAAATGGCCAGTATCTGCGATTGGTTGGCAAAAAGGTTTTTTGCTGCTGCCAATTCTTTATCATATTGAAAGCTCTGTTCAATTCTTCCTTTCTCGTAAAAATAACGGCTCACGATCTGTGTTTCCAAAACTCTTTTAATTTCTGCCTTATGGCTAACCAGATCGCTTTTCTTAGAAGAAGTAAGCTTATATTTAAGATTTTCGAGATCGGTTTTTACTTCTGCAGATTTATTTTCTTTTTCAGCTTCTGCCCGCAGATCTGAGAGTAACCTTTCAGTCCGGCTTTGATAGGACAGGTCTTTATCGGCAAGACTGCTGGAGAATGTGGCATAATCTGCATCTGATAACTGGAAAGTTCTGGCTGAGGCCAATGTTGGTTTTTCTTTCCTGTACTGATTTGCATAATTAAAGAAAAGACTCTTGTTGATCATCGAAATGGTAATGGGACTCAACCGGGCTGCATCAACCACAATATCGGGATAAACACCATTGCCGCTATATACATTTCTACCGGCTTTGGTTTGGTACATGACCATGGCCGAATCGGCAAACCGTTCGGCTACACCCGCTGCATTTTTATGTGCATAATCCAATTTTTGGATGCATCTGCCTGATGGCGTGTAATATTTGGCAACCGTTACCTTAACCAAACTATTATAAGGTAAGTTAAAGGTTTGCTGAACCAGCCCTTTTCCATAACTACGTTGCCCGATAACGATGGCGCGGTCTAAATCTTGCAGGGAACCGGCAACGATTTCGGATGCCGAAGCCGAATTTCCATTTACCAGTACCACTAAAGGTACCGAAGTAGAAACTGGCGCGTTAAGGGTTTTATAGGCAATGGTTTTCTCTATATTTTTCCCTTTTTGCGTAACCACAAGCTGATCTTTATTGATAAAAAGGTTTACAATTTTAACCGCTTCCTGTAAAATACCGCCTCCATTATTCCTTAAATCCAAAACCACGCCTTTAGGATTTTCTTTTTGAATGGCCAGCAGTGCATCTTTTACTTCCTGGCCAGAGTTCTCCAGAAACTTATCCAGTTTGATATAGCCGATACCATCGCCAACCATTCCTGAATAGGATACATTGGGTTGTTTTATTTCTTCGCGCACCAGTTTTTTGGTCATCTCTTTTCCATCCCTCATCAATACAAGATCAACCGCTGTACCTTTTGGTCCGCGCAATAACTGGCTAATTTCCGGGCGGTCTTTTCCCTTTACAGCAATACCATTGATGCTTAGCACCTGATCGCCAGCTTTAAGATCGCTTTTATTTGCAGGATAACCCTCGCTCACTTCGTTAATGTACAGTTTTCCATCAATAAAAACGGTACCTGCACCAATACCACCATATTGGGTACTTACGTATTTCAGTTTATAATCTTCTATTTCCGATTCAGGAACATATTCGGTATAAGGGTCTAAGCTATCCAACATGGCATCGATCCCTGTTTTCATCAACTTAGGGGCATTGGTATCATCCACATAATTGATGTTGATTTCCTTATATAGCGAAGCAAAAATATCCAGGTTTTTAGAAACCAGAAACAAATCTTCTTTGAAAGAAAAAGATAAAACAGCAAGCCCAAAGCCGGCTGCTAAAAAACCATATTTTAGTTTCTTCATTTCCTTATGTATTTATTCCAGCAGTACAGAACGAATTGAAAGCCTGTTTTTGGAAGATTATTTATTGATATAGTACGAAAGTAAATGTACAAAAAGCCGTAAATATTAAAAACAGCTTATTTGGTACAAGCGTAAATTAAGCGTTACGCTAAAAAGGAAAGATAAAGCAATAAAATAGATTAAAGCCTGTTGCCTTTCGTATCAGCCAGGGCCTTTTGAATGGTAAATTCGATATAAGTACGGTCGCGTTTAACCAAACGCATTAAATTTTCGATCAATTCGTCTTCTTTGCCTGGTGTAAAATCCAAGGGCTCGTTCGCCAGATCGCGGTATTTCCTTAAAAACTTAGTTTTTACTTTAAATGCAGTTTCAGAAGTAAGTTGAAAATTAGCCATGGCACATTTTATTTGATGCAAAAGTAAAAAATATTTGCTGAGGTTAATACCTTTTTATGTGATGTGACAAAAAAAGTGGAGATTCGCAACTTCTATTTGCACGATAATTGTGTTAAAAGCGCGTTATACAACCTAACGGGTATAAAACCCAATGGTGTAAATTTTAAATTAAAAGCATAAGTCGGAAAAAAACATGCTAACCATGCTTAATAGTCGTTTTATGAATTCTAATCCCTAAAAAAATTAAACAACATGAAAAAGATCATTTTCTCTATTGTTTTCCTAACCTTAGGTTGGGCAACATCACAGGCACAAACGTTTAATCTCGGTGTAAAGGCCGGCGTTAACTTAGCTAAAATTAATGCAGATTTTGCAAGTGAAGAAAACCGTTTAGGTTATCAGATCGGTGCATGGGCACGTATTGGCGGCGCCAGTTTTTATGTACAACCTGAGGCTTACATTGGCAGCAAAGGCAATAAATTTATCAGTTTTCAACAGGATAACGGTAACGAGGTAACAGCAGAGGGAAAAGTAAAATTTACTACTTTAGATATCCCCGTTTTACTGGGTACCAAATTCGGTGCTAAAAATTTAAACTTCCGCTTAATGGCCGGTCCGGTTATTTCATTTGTTTTGGATGAAAATTCGACGTTTAACTCGGCTTACCAACAGGCAACTGATTTTAGCAATTACAAAAACCAGGCATTGGGTTTACAGGCTGGTGCAGGTGTAGATGTAGGTAGCATTTCGGTTGATTTACGCTACGAAGCCGGCTTATCGAACATCAGTAAAAGCGAAAAATACAGCCAGAAACCTAACCTTTTCCAATTGAGCTTAGGATTTAAGATTTTGTAATTTTTTTACAGCAGGACAAGTATAAAAGGCGGCCAATGGTCGCCTTTTTTGTTATGTCATTTTATTTATCTCAAGGTATTCGGTCTGTTAAAGCTTTTATATTAACACACATTCGTAAACCAATCATTAAAGATGAATTAACACGTAAAATTGGCATTACAACCTATTTTAAGCCCTAAAAATTGTCGATTTTTATCTTTAAAATTTAACAAAAAGAAATCATGAAACACCGCCTTCTTTTACTGTTTGCCGTTTTATTATCGCTCGCAACAAAAGCCCAGGATTTTAAATACGCTTTTGTAACCGATACACATGTGGGATCACCTACAGGGGAAGAAGACCTTAACCGTACCGTTGCAGATATCAATGCTCTGAAAGACATCGATTTTGTAATTATTACCGGCGATATTACCGAAATGGGCACCAACAATGAGCTCAAATCGGCTAAAAATATCCTTTCCAAATTAAATAAACCCTATCACATTATCCCGGGCAACCACGATACGGGGTGGTCAGAATCAGGAGGTGTAAATTTCATTAAGGAGTTTGGTGCCGATAAGTTTATTTTCGATCATAATGGTTACCGTTTTATTGCCTGCGCCTCTGGGCCATACGTACGGATGAGTGACGGACATATTCCAAGAGACGCCACAGTCTGGTTAGACAGTGTACTTAAAGCCACCCCTAAAAGTATGCCCATTGTTTTTGCTAACCACTATCCTTTGGATAACAGTTTGGACAACTGGTATGAAGCAACAGACCGTTTAAAGAAATACAACATCCAATATGCAATATGTGGCCACGGCCATAATAACCACCCCTATAATTTTGAAGGCATTGAAGCTACCATGGGCCGGTCTAATTTAAGGGCAAAAGACAGCATTGGCGGATACAATATTGTGAGCATGACCAAAGATACCGTCTTTTTTCAGGTCAAAAAACCGGCACAGGAAATTCTTCCGGTTTGGCGCAAGATTGCCTTGAAAACTTTTATAGCTGATCAGAAAAAATACGACCGTCCCACTTTCGCACTCAATACCAAATATCCGGCTACGAAAGAAGTTTGGTCATACCACTCCAGTGCCAACGTGGTAAATACCCCAACTTACGCTTCTAACAATGTTATTTTTGGGAACAGTTTAGGTTTGGTAGAAGCCCTAAATAAGGTTACCGGCAAAAAAGTATGGACGTTTAAAACCAAAGGAGCCATCTACTCTTCTCCTGTAGCGGTAAACGGAACCGTTATTTTAGGTTCGGGCGATGGAAACATTCACGCACTCAATGCAAAAACCGGGAAAGAAATTTGGCATAAAGAAACAACGAATTCGGTATTGGGATCGCCGGTGGTTAACGGCCAACAGGTATATATTGGTGGCAGCGATAATACTTTCAGGGCTCTGGATATTAAAACCGGAAAAGAAATATGGGCATTTACCGAAGTTGAAGGCACCATTGTAGGCAAACCGCTTATTTATCAGGGTAAAATTATTTTTGGATCGTGGGGAAGGCATTTGTATGCGCTCGATATCAACACGGGTAAACTGCTCTGGAAATGGGATAATGGCCAGGCCAACAGGATGTTTTCCCCGGCAATGGTAACTCCGGTTGCCTACCAGGGCATTGTATACATTGCAGCTCCCGATCGTTATTTAACAGCCATTGATGCCAAAAATGGCAGTACGCTATGGCGGAATAAGGAAGCTACAGTACGCGAATCAATCGGCCAATCGGCAGATAGCACCCTTATTTATGGAAAAACCATGCAGGACGAAATTGTGGCCTATAAAGCACAGGCGCAAGATCCGGGTATTTTATGGCGCTATAATGTTGGTTTTGGTTACGAGCATGTGCCTTCAATGCTGATCGAAAAAGATGGTAAGGTATTTTTTGGCACAAAAAACGGCGTGATCTACGCCATTGATCCCAAACAGCAAAGTACAGTTTGGGCACACAAAATTGATAATTCAATGATCAACACGGTAAATGTGATCGACAGTAAAAATATCCTCGCCAGTACCATGGATGGCAAAGTGGTCTGGCTTAAAACAAATTAACAGGCATAAAAAAGAGGCTGTACCATACGTATAAAATGTCATCCTGAGCTTGTCAAAGAACCTTTTTAAATCCCTTAAAGGCGTTTCGATACTTCGTCAAGCTCAGCACAGGCTAAGCTCAACGTGACAAATTAAAAGTGAAATTACACCTTATGATACAGCCTCTGTCAATTATTTTACATCATATTACCAGCCAGCGGTTTGCGTAAGCTTAAAGCCTTTTTCCTGGTATTGAATAATCTGCGCTTGTCCGACAGGAGCTAAATAAGCTCTGTCTGTAAATGCATTTCGGTTCGAAGCATTGGTAACCATCCAATAACCAACCATAGCCGCAGCATTGGTACCATCATAGGTAACAATGGTACCATCGGCTTTTTTTACCTTAACATTTCGCGCTGTTGCGTTTGCAGCCGTTAAATAACTTGGCGCCTCAGCCTGCACATTTACCCATGGCCCAAGGAAATAATCGGGATTGGTACTGAAATCCATATTATTAAGTTTTTTCCAGCGTTTTAAATCCAGTAAACGGGTATGTTCAAAAACAAATTCCATACGGCGTTCTCTACGGATTTCCCAGATGAGATCCGGAACATCTGCATCTTTCGCCGGATCAACAGGGAGTGCGCCCAGTGTTAAAGGCGCTGTTTTTAATACCCCTTTTGCGGCAGCAGCAGCATCAAGCGGACGGTTCCTGATGGCATTTATTGATTTATTCAGATCAGATTGCGTGATGGCTGCGCCTGAATAATACTGAGCCAATACCGCTTTTGCTTCAATCCAGTTTAACACCACTTCGGCCAAACGCATTACAGGCGCATCACTTGTATTGGTGTTACTGCCCCAGGCGGCAGGGTACGTTTTTCCAATATAAGTAAGTGCTTCCCTTGAGGCAAATTTAAAACCATAAAGTAAAGTTGCTGAAGGAACCAGCGCTTTATCATAAAATGATGCTTCGAAACGTGGATCCCTTGTTTTTACCAGATCGGCAATGGTAAATGAATTAGCACCTGCAACCGACGAATTTTGCCATACTTTTCCATCATTGAGAAGAAAAGATTTAATCAAAACCAAATTGGCATCAACACCAACTACTTCTGTTCCGTTTTGATAAGAACCTATACTGTGCGTAACGGCTAAGGCAGCATCGTAAGTCCTGTACAGCAGTACCTCCGGGTGCCCGGCTAAATTATCGCTCGAGAACAACGATTTAAAATCGCGGGTAAAATTATATTTATTGCTGTTGATCACATAATCACCGGCTTCTACAGCGAATTCTAAATATTTTTTGGCCCTGGCCGCGTCTAAACCATGATAATGTTCATAAGTCCCTTCGAATAACATGAATCTCGAAATAAATGCGGCAGCAATATATTTGTTTAAAAACTGTGCTCCATCATTATCACGCATGTTGGCCATTACATATTTAAAATCATCGTACACCTTATCCATCACCACACCCCGTGGATCTCTGTCTTTATATAAAGTTGGTAGATCACTATCTAAAACTTCTTTATCAAAGTAAGGTACATCACCAAAAACACTAACCAAACGGCTATATTCAAAGCCCCTAAAAAACCGCGCAACAGCTGTCCAGTGGTTATAAGCTTCGGTAGTAATTTTTGGTTTCGCCAAATCGTTTAAACGGGCCAACATTACATTTGATTTTCTAACCCAGGCAAAATCCCAGGTTGGGCCGGCATAGGTACCTAACCAATCGGCAGCTTCAGAAACAGAGCCCCTTGAAGTAGGCACACTGCTTTCAAAACTGGTTTGTGCGTTTTTCCCGGTTAAATCATCCGAGAAAGTATACCCCCTTACCGGTGCATAATCCACTCCAAAACCAGAGTTATAGCCATTAAAATAGTTGGTATAATAAGCGTTGGCATACATGCGGATGTCGTCTTCACCGCGCCAGTATTGTCCATCTATATATGATGTTTGTGGCGTACGGTCTAAAACATCCTTATTACAAGATACCAGAAACAGGGCGACCACAACTGGCAAGCCATATATGTATTTAAAATATTTCATCTTCTTAATTTTTAAAAATTCAACTGAACACCAAACGAGACACTTTTAAAAGCAGGGATTCCGGTTCCTGTACGGCCGCTATTGTAATTTGACTGATCCCATACAGAATATCCGTTAACACTTTCAGGATCGATCGGTAAATCTCCTAAATGATCCCAGGTAAAGAAATTCTCAAGCGCGGTATACACCCTTAGCGAAGTAATTCCTACTTTTTTGGTCAGCATTTGAGGAAAAGTATAACCAACGGTTAAATTTTTCAATCTTAAATACGCCATATTTAACAGGTATCGATCCTGAACCTGCATGTTATTGGTGGTTCCGCTGGCTGCATTGTTATAGGCAGCAGGGTAAAACGCATCTGGTGTTTGCGGTGTCCAATAGTTACCTGCAATGGCTTCTGGCATGGCACCATCGGCGGAGTTAAATCCTGGGATGGCTAAAAATCCGGCGCCCCAAATTTTACGGCTTCCAACGCCCTGAAAAAATGCACTGATATCAACGCCTTTAAAATCGGCCCCCAATCTGAAACCATACTCATACCTTGGATTGGAATTTCCGATTACTTCTAAATCGCCGTGATTAGCCAGCGTACCATCTCCGTTACTGATTTCCCCATCGCCATTTACATCGATGAACTTAACATCGCCAGGGCCAAAGAAAAAAGTTGATGAGTTTTGCAAAAACGGCTGATAAACTGGCTTTTCTCCATTTGGTCCGGCTTTTAATTTATAGGCCTGCTTGCCGGCGTTTAACTTACTCTCGGCATTGGTTAAGGTAATTAAAAATGGTTTGCCCGAGCTATTCAATTCAAAATCGCTGGTCTGATACAACCTATCTGTACGGTATCCCCAGATTTCGCCGATATCCTTACCATTGTAATTGCCGGTAACCTGTGTTCCGGAGCCATAAGCACTTAATCTTGTTCTGGCATCAGAAATATTGCCTTTGAAATTAATACCCAAACCATTTTTAAACCTGTGGTTAAAGTCTAACGTTAATTCCCAGCCCCTGGTTTGTAAGGCCCCAAAGTTACCTTGCGGTGCTCCTGCTCCAAAAGTAAAAGGAATGCCTTCCTGAGGCACAATCATATTATCGGTATTTCTTTGGAAAACATCAAAAGCAACATTTATCTTATTGTTTAACAAGGTTGCATCCAATCCTAAATTGGTTGTTACAATATCCTGCCATTGAATAGCTCCCTGAATTGCGTTTGGCGTACCTACAAAATTTACCTTGGCACCATTTGCGCCGATCCAGCTCGATTGTCCGCTTGGCATGATTGGGATATACAGGTTGTTCGGCACTGTCTGATCGCCAATCGAACCCCATGAACCTCTGAATTTTAACTGATTTAAGATTGGTTTAGTCCAGGCCATAAAACGCTCTTCGCTGGCTACCCAGCCCGCAGAAAATGAAGGGAACCATCTCCACTGCAGATTGGTAGGAAATTTTGAAGAACCATCGTAACGTAAGTTAGCTTCAATGAGGTATTTATTTTTAAAGGCATAATTGACACGTCCAAAATAGCCCAACTGCGCCTCCCATTTTTTATCTGATCCTGCAATATCTATTCCTCCTGGTATAATTCCCATTACCGCTGAGGAAGGGATTACGGTTTGTACACCGGTACCAAACCTAAACTGCGGATTATAGATATCGGCCAAATTGGTGATCTGACCAAACTGCGATTCTGCTGTAGAAGCCACACGGTTTAAACCTAAAATAAATTTAAAATCGTGACCTTCTTCCAGATTTAGGTTATAGGTGGTAAAGGCATTAATGGTATGACTAAAAAAGTTCGTGGCAGACCTTGCATAATGATCGGGGCTCGAACCAGGTGTAGTGTACATATCCAGTGACAGATCGTAGGCAGCCATGGCGCCTGCTGTTGTACTTGATACCACCTGCCCCTGATCGTTTACATAAACAGGTGTGCCGCTTGCATCTAAACGTGCTTTAGGTGCTACCCATGAGTTTCTCGCAGTAAACCGCGTGCCTGGTCTTTTCCAGTCTTCATTCTGGTTGGTAAAGGTATAATCAAAATCTACCTTCCAGTTTTTTAAGATATTAACCGTAGTACCTAAGTTTACATTGGCATAATTTAATAAAATGTTGGCGGTATTTGCTGAAGCTACCTCGCTTTCGGGACTACGGATCATATCTCCGTTTTCATCCCTGCCAAGTGGATATAACGAGCTCCATCGATATAAATACAGCCATGGATCGGCAGTAGTAGAATTGGTGGTATAGGCATACTGTTTATTCCTTCTTGAATAAAGTGCACCGCCACGAATAGTAAGGTATTTATTAATTTCACTTGAAATCTTAAACGAAGCATTATAACGTGTAAAACGATCTTCTTTAGCGGGTTTTAACATCCCGCTCTGATCAAGCAGGCCGAGCCCTATATTATACGATGTTTTTCCGCTGGTACCACCAACTGACAGGTTGTGTTGTTGGGTAGGTGCCCATTCTTTGATCATGTAATCGTAAGGGTCGTAAGTTCTTACACCCATTTTAAGATTAGCGCCCTGCACATACCAGTCCCTTCCAAATACAGTAGGATCATCCGGACCGATTGTACCACCGTATTTTTCTTTCCAGGCCACTGCTTTTTCATAGCTTGCCCGATCTACATAATAAAATGCACCAACCGGGGTGGTTACTCCTACACGCTCAGCAGCATCAACAGTATATTTCAAACCGTTCACGTCGGCCATTTTTAAATCTTTCCAAACGTTTTGGAATGAAAAGTTATTTGAATAAGTGATAGATGGCTTATCGGAACCCGAACCTTGTTTAGTGGTGATTAATACCACACCAAAAGCAGCCTTAGCCCCATAAATTGAAGAGGCAGCTGCATCTTTCAAAATTGTGATCGATGCGATATCGTTGGGGTTAACCAATTGGATACTCGGAATTTCGACATTATCCACTAAAATTAAAGGGGAACTTCCACCGGCGAAGGAGGCAAGTTGCCCCCTGATTTTGATGATCGGATCAGAACCGATTTCGCCACTTGGAACAGTTACACTTAAACCAGATGCCGCCCCCTGAAGCGCCCTGCCTACATCGGCAATCGGTCTTCCTTCCAGGGTCTTTTTCACATCAATGGTAGAAACAGCTCCTGTAAGATTGCCTTTGCGCTGGGTTCCATAACCCACCACCACAACATCATCCAGTCCTTGTGCATCTGTTTTTAAACTTACATTGATAATTTTGGCTGTGCCAACAGTTTTTTCGGTAGTTACATAACCGATATAAGAAAATACCAGTATACTGCCGTTTGTAGCACTGATGGAGTAACTCCCGTCGACATTGGTTTGCGCAACAGTAGTGCTGCCCTTAACCCTGACAGAAACCCCTGGTATGGGCCCATCTTCTGATGTAACCTTACCTGTAATGGTAATTTGTTGCGCAATGGCATGGGCCACCAGCAAAAACATACCTAGAAAGATTGAAAGTAATTTTTTTTTCATAAACCCTAGTTAATGATGTTTGTTGTTAGTTTGGATTCATAAACACGCATAATAACGCATATTCCTGAATTTTAAGTAAATATCATAATTGTTTTCCACTTATTTACAAATATTTAAGCGGTTAACATTGTAATTAGTTTGATATTATTGCAAAAAACCGCACAAAAGCGCAATTAAATAGGCTCTAATCTTATTTTAATGCGGTAACTTTTAATAAAAAAAAGCCACCACTAAACTAGTGGCGGCTTAAACTAAAACAACAGAGACAAAAATTATCTGATCAGAAAAAAGGAGACATAAGGCCTTCGTGGCGCGGTAGTAATGCCATTATAACCACTGGCAAAAATGGTATATACCCTTTGATTTAGGAATGTGCTTGCACTGGTGTAATTGGCCAGAACAGTTGCACTTGTTATGGCCGCCCCGGCAGGCCTGATTTTCCAGGTTTTTGATTGTGCCGATCTTAATTTAATTTCATTGGTAATACTCAAATAATTCACATTACCCGCAATCAGCGAATCTTTTGCATGATCAGTAGCGCTGGTTCCGTAATACAGATCTACCGATGGAACATTAGGCATCAGGTTAATAAACCTGTATTTACAATATGCCGTATCGGGTCTGACGAAACTCTCTTCCGTTAACACATTTTTGGTAAAGGCAGCAGTATCTGTAATGTGGGCAACATAATTTTTGCCTGCCTGGATTTGAAAAGTAGTGCTGTAAAGTACCAGTGAATCCGTTCCGTCATCTTTCTTTTTCGGAAGGATAATGGAAAGCTTTAAATCCCCGGGGCTTACCGCCAGAAAGTCGGCAGTAGAACTACCCCCGGTGTTGTACCCGCCACCAGGAAAAGGCGTGCGGGCTGTAATTACATTACTTACCCTTTTATCGTTAATTTTAATGGCTACTGCTCTATTGTTATAATAATAGGATACATAATTTACCTTCAACAAAGCCTGATCGCTGGTTAGCTTTTCAGTTTCACCATAATCGAGTACGTTTTTAGTGCAACCTGTTAAAGTCAGCGCAATAAACAGGCCCACAATTAAGTAAGAAAATATTTTCATCTTGATATTTTTTAATTAATAAAATTATGGCTGGCTGAACCAGGTTTCTTTAGTCATATAATCGGGCTCTAAACCTCCCCACTTCCTCAGTTCTTCGGCATTCCACACATATTCTGAATTATAGCGGGGCCTGAAACGGTAAGCATATTTGCCACCCAACAAAAGATCGGCAGTAGGAATCTGATAAAACTGCCTGAAAACATTCGCATCGTAATGGTATTTCCGAAGATCCGTCCACTGTTCTAAACCGGCCCAACCCCATTGCGCAATGTATTTTTGCCCCATAATATCGGCCAAGGTTAATGTTGCCGCACTTTGCGCTACTTCTGTAGAGGCCAAATAAGTATTGATTTCGGCATCGGTGATCAGTGGATCGGGTGTTTTCGAAGAACGGCCATAAGTATTGCAAAAAACCATGTGCCCGGAAATACCCGCTTTATATGCCGTATAAGCTTCTGCTGTTTTTCCCTGTAAAAATAAGGCTTCAGCTTTTGCAAACTGTAATTGCGAATAGGTCATGATCGGATATCTGGCTGCATCGGCAAAAATATATTTTCCGTTATAAATCGTAGCACCTGCAGGAATTGACCCGAAAACAATCGGAAGGCCTGATGTACTGCTACCCTGAGTGGGAACACCGGCAATGTACCTGCCCAAAGTAGCGCTAGCCGTACTTGCAGGCAACATTCTGCTTAAACGCGGATCGAGCGAACTTGTTGGGTTAACTGCAGGCGTTCCCTTCACTCCGCCAGCAAGATAATTTAAGATAGTCGTCGAAATCCTTCCATAATAGGTAGAAGTTGTACCTGAAGTGTTAATATAACCCAAAGTTGGTCCAAAAGGATTGGTATCATCCTGGCTTGCTGCCGAAAAATAAACCGTTGCCGACTCCGCTTCACTAGCAAAAGATAAATTGGTGTATTTAACCACACTATCTGCATACATGGTTTTAAACTCCGGTTTATTGATTAAATGACTATACTGCAAAGCATAAATGGCATAAACGAACTTCCGCCATTTCGCCATATCTCCTTTATAAATGCCATCGCCGGTAACACTGGCCAATTGCGTGGCATAATTAAGCGGACTTTTCATGGTTGAATATTTTAGCGACTGTTCGCAATAAAAACGCACCTTTGCATATACCTCTGGCTGATCGTGGTAAGGAAATTTCAACATTCCGGGCGTAAAGGCTTCATCCAAAATAATCGGACCATGCAAATCTGTTGTTTGCTGATAGGCCCAAGCTTTAATGGCATAACCAATAGCAGCATATTCGTATTTCTGATTGGTGATGGCATCATTAATCAAATTTTCCAGATTGAGGCCAAGATCAACATAAGTCATCCTCCAAATTACCCCCCCATTATCACTATTGGCCACAAAAGAGTGCTTTTCAGGATAAAGTGAAGCAATATCGGTAGAGGCACCGATCATGTTCTGCGTAAACTTCCAAAGCAAACGGTAATCCTGTGAAGTCCCGTTCGTCATCTGAAATAAAATCGGCGGAAGCAACAATTCTGCCTTACTGGTTTGAGGCACGGCAGGATTGGTATTGATATCGAGGTATTTTTTACATCCTCCCGCCATTAATAATATTGCCGCTGCAATAATATATAGTCTATATAATCTTTTCATGTTATTCGCTATAATTTAACCCTAAATCCTAAATTGAAACCGATCGGTTTACCTACATTACCATAATCGATACCGTAACCGCCAATACCACCTACACCAGGTGAGTTAGAGTTACTCTCCGGATCGCCGCCTGAATAATTGGTAATCAAAATGGAATCGGTCACTGTAAAAAAGGCACCAAAGCTTTGGATAAACCCAATACGCTTAACCAATGATGGCGGAAAATCGTAAGCCAAAGTAACATCCCTTAAACGGAGCGTATTAATGTTCTTTTCTACAAACATCTCCGGAGCAACATTTAAAGAATAATAGTTAGAGGCATAATAAGGCGTTACAGCAATGGTATTAACTGTCGGGTTTGCGGTGTTCTGCAAACCATCGTTCAGCACTCCGGTAATAACCCTCGGCACCTCCCTGTCTAATGTTTTTAAGCTGATCCCTTTTCGGTAAGATTCATATTCGGTACCGTTAACCACATCGCCACCATACCTGAAATCCCATAAGAAAGAAAGGTTAAAGCCTTTATAACTAAACCTGTTTACGAAACCTAAAGTGAAATTTGGATTTCTATCCCCAATTGGATAAAACTGGGTATCGGTAACTGATGGCAAACCAGAAGATGGATTGATCAGGATATCGCCCCTATCGTTACGGGCAAACCTGGTACCGCTGATTGCTCCTGTGCTGTAACCCGGGTGTACCGCGCTTCTCACATCACCAACTATCCAGGTATCAGATTCGTAAAGTTCAGGAAGTTGATTTGCCAATGATAACACCACACCACGGTTACGCGTAAAATTTAAAGTGGTGTTCCAGCTAAAGTCTTTTCCTTTGATCGGATTGCCAGTTAACTGCACTTCTATACCACGGTTACGTACAGTACCACCATTCATCATTTCCAAAACGAAACCTGTACCATAACTTAAACGTGGATTAATGATCTGATCTTTACTCAACAGGTTGTAATAATTAAAATCCAGTCCGATACGGTTTTTCAGGAACTGCATCTCGGTGCCGATCTCGAAATTTTCTGACACCTCAGGTTTTAAATCCGGGTTACCTCCATAGTACGAATAGGCATAACCGCCACCTGTAAATCTTTTGGCCTCGTAGTTTGTTCCGGTAGAATACTCTCTCCAGGGTTCTTTACCGGTTAAGGCATAAGAAACCCTTAACTTACCATAATCCAACCAGGGCAAAGTTGTTTTAACACCAGCCAGGTCGGTAAAATTAAAAGCCAAACTTGCAGATGGATAGGCAAAATATGGATTGTTTGGCATCAGGCGAGAAGCACCGTCGACCCTGCCCGATAGGGTTAAGTACAATAAGGTTTTATAACCCAAAATAGCCTGTGCAAAAGCGCCCACAGTACGGTAACGGTTTACATAGGTTAAGGTACGCTGTGTAGAAGGTAGGGTATTGTTGATGCTGTAAAAATTAGGATCATACATGTTCGTTCCACGCTGAGAATCGGTGGTCGAATTGTAATCGTTAAATGTGGCACCAATTACATAAGTATTATTAAAATCGCCAAATTTATGTTTAGCTGTAGCGGTTAACGAGCCGTTAAATACTTTGGCCAGCTGGCTGTAAGTCATCACCGTACCACCCGTTGGGGCAGCAGCTGATCCAGAGCCGCGGTAAGATTGAGCATGATATACTGACAGACCCTTAGTAGTGGCAACATCAGCGCCTAAGATACCGTTAATACGCAGCCATTTTAAAGGCGTCAGTTCTACGTTGGTATTGGCGATTATACGGTTAACCTTATCGTTATTTACGTTTTTTACCACATCCCAAAGGGGATTATCAAATTCCGAATAAATACTCGCCAGGTGCAAAATCCGGTTTCCGTTGGCATCCTCATAATCCTTAACATTATAGGCAGAACTAAAACGCATCAGCTGAAGCAGCGTACCATTAGCGCCTTTATTGGCTTTATCGTTATTGGAATTGATGTAATTGAAGGTAGTGGTTAGTTTTAAAACCGGCGAAATGGTACCAACCGCTGTTACCCTTGAAGAAATCCTGGTATAACGCGTGGTTGGGATCGTTCCTTTCGAATCGGTGTATTCATTAGACCACCTGTAAGAGAATTTATCGGTTCCGCCCTCAAAAGATAAATTGTGTTTCTGTGTAAAACCCGTTTCAAAAAAATTGTGAATGTTATCGTAAAGCGGTGTATTCGGTAGAAATGCAGGGCCAAAAAAGTTAGATGAACCGCCATCGTAAACACCATTGGAAGCGCCGGTATTATACTTGGTCTGTATTTCAGGAAATTTATTCAATTGCTCTACCCTAAACGAGTTACTGTAATTTATACTCCCACGTCCCGCTTTACCTTTTTTTGTCGTGATTAAAATGGCTCCGCTGGCACCTGCACTTCCGTATAAAGCGGTAGCTTCAGGTCCTTTCATAATCACATAACTTTCAATATCGTTGGGATTAATATCCATAGCCCTGTTTGAATAATCCTGATCTCTGTTCGCTGCACCCGATACAAGTTCTCTGGTTTGGTTTAACGTACTGTTATTGATCGGAACACCATCTACTACGATCAGCGCATTGTTGTCGCCACTAATAGATACGAAGCCCCGCAATACAATCTGCGCAGAAGCACCGGGATTTCCATTGGTACTGTTAATTGATAAACCCGGAACCCGTCCCTGCAGGCCGCCAAAAAAATCATTCCGCTGAGTTTCTGCCACTTCTGCCCCCGAAACTTTTGGAGTAGAATAACCCAGCGATTTTACATCACGGTCAATACCATAAGCAGTTACCACCACTTCGTTAAGTGTACTGGCATCAGCCTGAAGGGTAACATTAATAACCGTATTAGTGCCTACAGTCCGCTCAACAGTTTTATAACCCACGTACGAAAACACCAGCACATCGTTCTTTGATGCCCTGATAGAATAACTTCCGCTGTTATTGCTTTGTGAGACTGTGGTGCTTCCCTTTACCCGGATGGAGACACCGGGAACGGGCCCGTCAGCAGCGCTGACTTTACCGGTAACATTTATCTGCTGGGCAAAAATTTGGGCAGACAGCATGATACCGATAAAACTAAAAAGTAGTTTTTTCATCATAATTAGTCAGTAAGAATTTAGTTATAGGTTGTTGTTTGTTTTCCGGTCAGCCAAAACACGCAAATTCACGCAGTTTTGATGTTAGTTAAGTAAATATGCTGAATATATTTGACAATAAAAACAAATAAAGCGTATTTATTCCGTTAACAGACAATATTTTATTGCAGCAACACGCAAAAACACGCAAAATTTAAAAAATCTAAAAATCTTTTATACTTTCGCTTTAAACCAAAACATCTTATGCTGAAAAAAGAACGCCACGACTTCATTATGCGGCAGATCAACTTACACAACCGTGTACTGACGTCTGATCTTGTACAGTTGCTCAACGTATCTGAAGATACCATCAGGAGAGATTTACAGGAGCTCGTTGACGAAAACCTGCTTTACAAGGTACATGGAGGTGCTTTATCAAAATCGTATCACAGTTCTTTTGATGATAGTACGGTGTATGCCCGCGATAGTAAAATCGCAATCGGTAAAAAAGCTGTCCGGCTGATAAAGGATGGCATGGTGGTTTTAACCGGCGGTGGAACAACGATTCTGGAGTTTGTAAAACGACTTCCACAGGGGTTGTCGGCTACCTTTTTTACCATTAGCCCGCTGGTAGCTGTAGAACTGGCCAAATACAATAATATTGAAGTGATTTTGATCGGTGGATTATTCTCCAAAAACTCACAGGTTACCTACGGCGGACAGGTAATTACGCAATTATCGGAAATAAAGGCCGATTTATGCCTGATGGGAACCAGCGCAATCCATCCGGATGAAGGCTTAACAGATACCTATTGGGAAATTAACCAGCTTAAAAAAGCCATGCTGGCCTGTGCAAAAAAAACAGCGGTCCTCTGCATTTCAGAGAAATTGGATATTGCTTTACGGTTAAGGGTTTGCCCGATAGAAAGCATCAGTTACCTGATTACTGAGCTTGATGTAGAACACGAATCGCTTTCGCGCTACCGCGAAAAAGAGTTGAATATTTTATAATCTGGTAGGATTTTGTGGCAGCTACCACAAAAAACGGTTCCGGAAATTTCCAGAACCGTTTTGATCAACCTGCTAAAATGTTGGATCGGCAGGGGTATTGGTATTGTTATCACGCTCCTGAAAAGGATAAGGGAAAAAGTTTCGTTTCCTGTCGCTTATTGGCTGATTAAACCTCCTCATATCCTCAATTTTTAAACCTGAAGCATACAGCTCAATTGAACGGTGTTTGTAAATCAGATCGAGCAGCTGTTGCTGTGTATAAGGTCCAACCAATGGCGGCAATGCAGCCGCTACTCCAAAAAGATCGGAGGTTTTAGTTACCACTTTGTTCAGCTCAATAAGCGAATTGGTTAGGTCCGGCTGACGGGCCAGCACTTCTGCTTTGATCAGAATGATCTCGCCGGGCAGGTAAATCGGAAACGGACTTGCCGTTGCGGCTGCAAAACCATTCATACGCAAGGTTGCAGGATTTCCAGCCATTAAGGTATAAAAAGGAATCCTTTTATCGGCCGCATCAGGAACATTTGCCCCGGTAAGTCCCAGGTTTGCATTTAAAGGCTGAAAAACATTATTGGATGAAATAATGCTGAACAGGATGTTAGGTGAAGTAGTATCGAACTTAAAGAACGATGCCTTGGTTAAGTCAACAGCATTTGCCTCCGTTAAAGCCAGGGTATAATTGCCCGAAAACAGTGCATATCTTGCTTTTAGTGCATGTATGGTGTTTACGATATTTACATCAGCAGGTACATTACTTAAAAAGCTGGCCGAAATTGGATTGGCCGCAATAACGGTCAGGGCATTATCCAAAACCGCTATGGCTTTGGCAAATCCGGCAGCACGTGTAATGTAAGCTACGTTTTTACCCGTACCATCAGGGATTTTTTCCCAGTATTGTGCCATATTGCCGATTGCAAGGGCTTTAAATATGCTCGAATAAGCGATCAACCCTGCTGCATAACCTTTATCGCCCAAATTATTGGCATTGCTGATCACCTGGTCCGCATCATACACAATCTTATTTGCACTTGCCCAAAGGTTAAACAAAATAGTATTTGTCCCATCAACGGCACTGCCTCCTGTACTCAGTTGTAATTCAGGGATATTACCTGAATTGAGCAATCTAAATTCATTGGTTACAAAACCATTTGCGGCTATAGAACTGAACATTACCCCGGTTCTGCTCAGGGTATACACGCGTTGCAAACCAATAGCCACGGCCGTTAAGCCCTGTTGCGAACCTAAAGCCACATCGGTTTTTGCCCTCGATGGGTCCTGATATTCTTTCGTACACGAAGACAAGCACAGTGTTAACAAAAATATGAATGAGGCTATTTTTGCCGAAATATGATTTCTTAAAATTTTCATAAAAATTTCTTTAGCGATTATAATTTAACTTGCAAACCCAAAGTAAAAGTGCGTGGAATAGGCACCGAACCAAAGTCTATGTTTCTTAGTATGGTCGATTGTCCGCCAGAATTTAATTCCGGGTCGTAACCTTTGTAATTATCCCACGAGAAGAGATTCCTTCCGCTTACAGACACTGTAAGATCTCTTAAAAATTTAAGTTTACCCACGTTGTAACTTAGCGAAATCTCCCTCAGCTTAACAAAAGATCCATCGTCTATCCGCCACTCTTCAATGGCATAAACTCCGGCAACATAACCTCTTGGCAGCTGCCCCATCTGCTCCTGCTCGGCTACTTTACCGTTTCCAACACCCTGGCGGGTGCGCCAGTCGGCATTCCAGACATTACCGCCCTGAACGGCATCAAACTGCACATGTAAACTCAGTTTTTTATAAGTAAAATCGTTCACAAACGACATGTTATAATCCGGATTCGGGTTACCGATTACTTTACGCAGCGTGGTGCCGGTTGGCATGCCATTCGCATCGCGCTGTGGCGTAAATGTGGTGGCAGAGTTCTGAATCCCCTTCTCAATCTGAGGGATACCCGCAGCATTGGTTAGCAAACTGCCATCGGGATTCCGGGCAAAAAAAGTTCCGTAGAAAACACCGATCGCTTCGCCGTTAATAATGGCAACAGGGGCACCAGGGTTCGTACTGAACAGCCTTAAACCGCCCACATCCAATGCTTTATTCCTGTTTCTGTTAAACACAACTGCGGTATTCCATTTAAAATCTTTAGCGTTAACGGGCGTTCCGTTAAGCACCAGCTCGATACCCTTGTTCCGTAACGACCCAATATTATCGAGCAGACTCGAAAACCCGGTTGAAGGTGCCTGCACACTGGCAATCAACAGATCACTAACCTTCTTATTGTACCAGTTAAACTGCAGGCCCAACCTGTTTTTAAAGAACGACAGGTCGGTTCCCAGTTCCAGTTCGCGTTGGCGTTCAGGTTTAACATTTTCGTTTGCCAGTGTAGCACTTGAAAAAAGTGATGCCCTGCCCAGGAACGATTGTGTAGCGTAAGCGTTAATCCTATCGTAAGCACCTATACCCGTTAAATTACCCGATTCGCCATAAGCAGCCCTGATTTTGAAGGTGTCCCACCAACCTGAAACCCCTAATTTTTTCCAGTAATCAGCTAAAGAAAGCACATAACTTACATTTCCCTTTAAATATTCCTGCGTACGGTTGGCCGATCCAAAAACAGAAGACTGATCTACACGGAGCGCTCCGGTAACGAACAAATGATCTTTGTATTTAAAGTTCTGTTGAATATAGCCCCCGCTTACCGAAAGTTCGGTACGCCCATCAGTACTTGGTAATTGTGTTGCAGCTGCATTTACCGTTTCGATCAATGGTGCCAGGCCCCTTCCGTTTACGAGCTGATACCTGGTTTTTTCGTACTGAAACGAATAACCAAGCTGAGTAGTTGACGAAATGAGAGGGGATAATTTAGCCTGGTAGGTGGCATTAAACTCATTGTTAAACTGAAAGGCATTGTTTGTTGCCGCACTGGCATAGCCGTTCAGTGTGCCATCCAAAGCAGCTCCTCCCCCATAAAAATCGGGGTTTACATTATAGGCAAATGGAGGGATGTAGGTTGACCCACTCTGGCCCGAGTTATCAACCCCCAAAGTAAAGTCTAATGTCAGGTTTTTTACCGGGTATAACTTTAAATTGGCATTGGCAATAATGCGGTTGGTTTCCTGTCGTTGTTTAATATCTTCAATAACCGAAACCGGGTTTACTCTGCCGCGCTCGCCCACCGCAAGTAAATTACCATTGGCATCCCTAGCAAAAATATCGTGGAAGTTACCGATAATGGTTACCGAGTTCATTGGCGAGAAGAATGAATTTCCATCTGGTTTTTCATTGGCAGCGCTGCGGATATAGTTTAAACCGGCACTCAATTTTGCCCATTCGGTAATTTTCTGATCGATATTTGCCCTGAAATTATACCGTGTAAAATCGGTATTTTTAATAATCCCCTGGTTACTGAAATAGGCAGCAGAGGTATAATACTTCGTATTTTCATTACCTCCGGAAACAGAAATGGTATTATCGGTACCCGTGGCCGACTGGAAGATATAATCCTGGTAATTGTAACGGGTTACCGGTGTGGTATTGGTGAGCAAAGCCGGCGGATCGCCTGCTGTCTGGATCACGTCCTGCGTAAAGGAATTAACCGATCCGCCAAACTTTACCGGCGATTGGTTTACCTCAATCTGTTTGCGTAAATGACTTAAGATTAAGCTGGTGCTAAAATTAACCTGTGCTGCACCGCTTACTCCTTTTTTGGTAAAAATCTGGATTACCCCCGAATTTGCCCTCGAACCGTAAATGGCCGCAGCAGCTGCCCCGTTTAAAACCTCTATACGCTCAATATCTGCCGGATTAATATCCACCATCCTGTTTTGACCGATACTCCCTACCTGGGTACCGTTATTAACGTTATCATAATTGGATGATGTATTGGTAACCCTGGTGGTTGAATTGTTTACGATTACCCCATCAATAATGTAAAGTGGTTCTGATGAGGAGTTTACCGAACTGATTCCCCTTAAACGAACAGACATGCCGCCTGCAGGATCGCCTGAATTTTGACTGATCTGTGCGCCAGCCGTTTTGCCCTGTAACGAAGAGAGCACGTTACCGCTCGGTGCTTTGTTCAGGTCGTCGCCTTTAACGGTGCTCACATAACTTCCCAGTTCTTTCCTGGTGGTTCCCTGCGATGTTCCGGTAACAATTACCTCGTCAAGTCCAACAGCATCGGCATTCAGCGCAGCACTTACTACCACCTGATCGCTGCTGCCAAGATCGATAGCCTGTACTTTACTTTTGTAACCCACATAAGAAAACTGAACCTGGTATTTACCCGGGGCCAGATCAACCGCAAAGGTATAGCCTCCGTTACTATTGGTGCTGGTTGCTAAACTTGTGCTGAGGATTTTAACCACAACACCCGGAATAGCTTCATTATTTGCGGCATCGGTAACTTTTCCGCTAATGTTATAATGTTTGTTCTGTGCCTGTACCGTTTCCGAAAACAGGAGCAACAGAAATGGGATCAACAAAATCGCAAAAAATCCCGTCGACCATTTGAGGTAACTTTTTTCCATAAAATTTGGTTTTGTGTTAGAAGCTTAGTGTTAAAACAAATTTAACAAAATACCGCACAAAGCATATTGAAAGCTTACAAAGTTGAAATTAATGCTTCATTTTAGGCATAAGATTTATTCAGGCAGGCTAATCTTGCCCATGCAGACCGATGGCACGCCTTGCCGGTTGCCAAAATCAATCGGCTTTCCACACAGGCTCTCATTCGCCAAAACCGCAAATAAAACGGCCTCCTTTGCATCAGGATCAATATTTAAATCTTCAGTGGTCAAGAATTTGCAAAAAGGCAGCCTGGTTTGAAACAGCTGAACCAGCAATGGATTATGCATCCCGCCGCCGCTCATAAAAACCTGCGCTTTAGCTTCATCTCCAAAACAACGTTTTATCGCGTTGGCAATAGTTTCTGCCGAAAAATGGCACAAGGTAGCCATTACCTCTTCTCTGCTCAGGTTTGTTGTTGAGGATTGTTCCTGAGCCTCAATTAAATATTCCAGGTTAAATAATTCCGGCCCCGTGGTTTTAGGAAAATCCAGATTAAAGAAATCACACTCCAGCAATGCCGACAATAGTCTGGGATTTGAATGACCGCTCCGTGCAACTGCAGCGTCCTTATCATAAAACCGGTTAAAATGTTTTTGCATGTATTGGTCCATCAAGGTATTGCCAGGGCCTACATCCGTTGAAAAAACTTCGCTGGCATCCATACTCCCCGGTAAGTAAGTAAAATTGGCAATGCCACCAATGTTCAACATCACGCGGTCTTCACCAGCCTCCGAAAACATTAAATAATCGCCATATACAGCCAGTGGAGCTCCCTCTCCTCCTGCTGCCAGGTGTTTCTGCCTGAAATCAGAAAGGGTAATAATTCCGGTTTTAATCGCAATATGGTCGCCATCACCAATCTGTAACGTACCATTAGGGTAATCGGCCAGCTGGTGCAAAGATTTTGGTGCATGGAAAATGGTTTGCCCATGGCTGGCAATAAAATCGATATCCTCGTTTTTATATCCCCATTCTTTGAGGGCTTCATTTATCAATTGGGCATGAACATTTGCAATGTGCTCATTCATCAGGCAAACCAATTGTAAATCGACTTCTTTTTTAGAAAATATGGCTTTTATTTTTGCCCTGAAATCATCTGTGTAATCGCCGGTTTTAAAATTTAAAACCCGGATATCAGTTTCAGCACCATTTTTTTTAACAGAACACAGGGCAATATCCAGGCCATCCATAGAAGTTCCGCTCATTAATCCGATAATTAACCGCTCTGACTTGCCCGCTTTTGAGTATAACTTTTGGATCTGCCTGTTCATATTAATTTTTATATTAAAAGGATCAAACGTTTGTCTGCCCCCGTAATTGAATTTTATGGAAATACTTGCAATAAATGTAAATAACCTTTGTTACAAATTGGGCATAACTCTCTATATTTACTGCTCCGTACATTAAAATCCATATAAAAAAAATGGCTAGATTAAATTTACTGGAGGAGACACGTTTCGAGAAATTACCCGTTAGCGTGTTCGAAAATCCAAAAGTTGCTTCAATTAATGTGGCACACCGCATTGCCGAGCTCATTAAATCAAAACAAGCAAACAACGCACCTGCAGTACTGGGCTTAGCAACAGGTGTTACTCCAATCGCAGTTTATGCCGAACTGGTTAGGCTGCACAAAGAAGAGGGTTTAAGTTTCAAAAACGTAATTACTTTTAACCTGGATGAATATTATCCGATGGCGCCAACTGCGGCACAGAGTTATGTTACGTTTATGAACGAAAACCTTTTCAATCATATCGACATCGATAAAAAAAATGTTCACATCCCTGATGGAACGCTTGCACTGGAAGACATTCCGGCTTTTTGCCTGGAATATGAAAAGAAAATCGGCGATCTTGGTGGTCTTGATATCCAGATTTTAGGAATCGGCCGTACGGGTCACATCGGATTTAACGAGCCGGGATCCGCACCAAATTCTGGTACCCGTTTAGTAACCCTTGATGATCTGACACGACGCGATGCTGCGCGCGATTTCGGAGGAAAAAGCTTTGTACCAACCAAAGCCATCACCATGGGTATTGGCACCATTTTTAAAGCAAGAGAAATTATATTAATGGCTTGGAGCCGTAAAAAAGCTTCGATCATTAAAAAAGCAGTTGAAGGCGAAATCTCGGGAGAAGTACCGGCAACTTACCTGCAACTTTCTGACCACGTAGAGTTTATACTTGACGTTCCTGCAGCTTCTGAACTCACCCGTTTTGATACCCCTTGGTTGGTTAAAGACTGTATCTGGACAGATGCATTGATCCGTAAAGCGGTAATCTGGCTGGCCAATACCCTTAAAAAACCGATCTTAAAATTAACGGAAGACGATTACAATAACAATGGTATGGCACAACTGGCTACCGAAAAAGGGCCGGTTTACAACATCAACATCCATATCTTTAATAAATTACAGCATACCATTACCGGTTGGCCTGGAGGAAAACCGAATGCCGATGATTCTCAACGTCCGGAAAGAGCCGAACCGGCAAGAAAACGTGTCATTATCTTCTCTCCACACCCTGATGATGATGTAATTTCAATGGGCGGAACTTTCCTGCGCCTGGTTGACCAGAAACACGATGTACACGTAGCCTATCAAACTTCGGGAAATACGGCAGTTTGGGATGATGATGCACTTCGCTTTGTGGAGTTCAACGTAGATTTTACGGAGAAAATGGGCATGGATAATACTCATTTAAAGGAGCTTTATAACAAAATGAGAGCCTTTATTGAGCAAAAAAAACCAAACCAGGTTGATACCCCGGAAATTCAAACCGTTAAGGGATTGATCAGGAAGGGTGAAGCCATTGCCGGGGCAAGGTATTGCGGACTTGAAGATGACCATATCCATTTTCAGGCGCTTCCATTTTACGAAAGTGGCAAGGTGCAGAAAAATCCGGTTACCGATGCTGATATCGAACTTACTATAGAACTTTTACAAAAAGTAAAACCTCATCAGGTTTACGCTGCCGGCGATTTTGAAGATCCTCACGGAACACATATCGTTTGTTTCAACATTATTTTAGAAGCACTAAAGCGCTTACGCAAAACCGAAGCCTGGGCACAGGATTGCTGGTTGTGGATGTACCGCGGTGCCTGGCATGAATTTGAAACCTACGAGATCGAAATGGCAGTTCCAATTTCTCCGCAAGAACTGGAGCGCAAGAGAAATGCGATCTTTAAACACCAAAGTCAGAAAGACAAAGCTGTTTTCCCTGGCGACGACTCAAGAGAGTTCTGGCAACGTGCCGAAGACCGTAACCGTGATACAGCAAGAGCTTATGATGAACTCGGGCTTGCGGAATACGAGGCGATGGAAGCCTTTGTTCGCTGGAAATTTGAAGACTAATTTTAAAATAAATCAATCCTGCTTTGTTCGCTCAAAGCAGGATTTTTCATCATAAGTTGTCATGCTGAGAGCAACGAAGCATCTCTCAAAGAAGATCCGCTGGCCAAACCAGACAAAAGATCCTTCATCTGGTTCAGGATGACAGATTGCTCCCATTGGCTAATGTCAGACCCAACATCATCGAAGTTATTATTCATGCTATCCGATCTCTTTTTTTTGGAAAGCAATGCCTGTAGTGCTTCGGTCCCTGTAGTCCTGCCCTTTGCTTAATCCCGATAAAAAAACGATAAAACAAATTAACTTAAATCGGGATAACGCTGTCGGTCAGGTTTATTGAACATAGGGCAGTTCTATCCGATTTTTCTTCAGGGAAACAATTCTGCTTAATTAGTCTCCGTGTTTTCTGAGCCTCCGTGGCAAAAAAGTTATCATGCTGAGTGTAGCGAAGCGCCTGTTAAGAAGGTACAAAACCATACCTGGTAAAAGACCCTTCAACTTGTACATTGACAGTTACTATTGAAGAATCGTCCTTTCGCCTGGAGCGTGCCGATTTTTCATCGGTAGCGAAATGGAGAACCACAAAGTGCTCAGCGAAGCTAAATCTGTCTCTATAGATTTCTCGACTGCGTTGCACTCCGCTCGAAATGACGACTCGTGAGAGGGCTGTCAATCATGATTTTTATACAATAAATTATCCCTCAGGACGACAGATCATTCCCCCAACTTCGTATTTATTTCTCTTTATAAAAACAATACTCTAAATTAGTTTGCTGAACCCAAACAAACTAACCATGACCCAACCAAAACAACGATTGTTATCGCTCGATTTTTTTAGAGGATTAACCGTAGCTGCGATGATCTTAGTGAATAATCCGGGCAGTTGGGGCCATATTTATGCACCTTTAGAGCATGCCGAATGGAATGGATGTACGCCTACCGATCTGATCTTCCCATTCTTTTTATGGATAGTGGGTGTATCAATCGCATTTGCCATGAGCGGCAGCAAAGCAGATCCGGCTACTCATCAAAGAACAATCGTCAAAGCAGTTAAACGAGGCATCATACTTTATCTCCTCGGTTTTTTCCTCGCTATTTTCGGTAAAATCATCAGTGCCATTATTGATCATAAATCCATTTGGGAAGCTTTCCAAACTGTGAGGTTATTAGGTGTTTTACAAAGAATAGGCATTGTATTTATTATCAGCAGCATTATTTTTATTAAAGCTTCTACTAAAACGATATTCAAAACACTAATTGTAATACTTGCCGTTTATTGGGCATTAATGACATTTATTCCCGTACCAGGCGTAGGTTATCCCAATCTGGAAAAAGAAACCAATTTAGCCGCATGGATCGATCGCGGCATCTTAACCGAAGCACATACCTGGGCTTCTTCAAAAACATGGGACCCTGAAGGCATTTTAAGCACATTACCGGCTATAGGCACTTGCCTTTTCGGCATTTTGGTTGGCGTTTGGATGCGCAGAAAAGATGTAGATAATCCAAGTAAGGTGGCCTGGCTATTTACAGTGGGTACTGCCGCTGTTGTTTTGGGTTTACTTTGGGATTTACAGTTCCCTATCAACAAATCACTATGGACAAGTTCTTATGTACTCTATACAGGTGGATTGGCATCAATAGGATTAGCAATTTGTTACTGGATCATTGATGTTCATGGCTACAAAAAATTTACTACCCCTTTTGTTGTTTATGGTATTAATGCCATAACAGTCTTTTTCCTGGCAGGTTTAATGCCTCGGGTATTAAATCTAATCCAGATTACCAAACCCGACGGTACAAAAACAGGATTGTTGGTACGCTTTTACGAAACATGTTACAGTCCGTTTTTAAGTCCTATAAATGCCTCCTTAGTATGGGCCATAACCTACGTACTCGGTTTTTATGTGTTATTATATTTTATGTATAAAAAGAACATTATTATTAAGGTTTAGTAAATTTACGCTATAATTGTCCCTCTCTGCAATTGAAAAAAAAAACAACCATATATGATATAGCCAAAGCGCTTGATATTACAGTATCAACTGTTTCAAGGGCCCTTAGCGGATTTCCGGCAATAAGTGATGCCACCAGAAAGGCCGTTGTTGATATGGCTAAAAAATTGAACTATAGTCCGAATAAACTCGCATCAGCACTAAAATCGGGCAAAACCCATATCATTGGCGTAATTGTACCAAGCGTACAGGCACATTTCTTCGCATCTATTATTCATTGTATAGAAGACGGACTGAAAAACAGCGGCTATCGGGTTATTATCTACCAATCTAATGAATCTATTGAGAACGAAATAAATGGTGTAAAAACCTTATTAGAAGCACAGGTAGATGGCATTATGGCTTCCATGTCTTTAGAAACTAAAGATATTTCGCACTTCTACGAAATTATTAAACAAAATAAACCCCTTATATTATTCGACCGTGTAAATACGGAGTTAAAAGTCCCGACCATTACACTTGACGATTTTAAGGCCGGTTATATTGCCACTAAACATTTAATCGATCGGGGTTACCAAAAAATTGCATTCGTAACCACGGTTCATCAGGTTAAAATATTTAACGACCGGTTAGAAGGGTATAAAGCAGCTTTGGCAGACCATAATCTTCCACTGATAGAAGAGCATATTGTTTTTGGAGGTTTATCCATTAAAGATGGCCGGTTTGGTGCGGGCAAATTAATGCGCAGCAAAAACAAGCCTGATGCGATTATAGCGGGCGATGATTTTACCGCCTTAGGTGTAATAAAAAAACTTAAAGAGATTAATGAAACACCGCCTGAAGTTGGTGTAATTGGTTTTGCTAACGAAGCTTTTTCGGCTTACATTACGCCTAACCTGTCAACAATTGACCAGCACGCCTCACAAATGGGCAGAGAATGTGCTAAAATGTTTCTAAAAATGATTAATCAGGAGAGCCCTTATTCCAACATGGAACACATTGTGCTCGATCCGGCTGTTGTTGAAAGAGAATCGACAGCCAAAAAAAGTCATCATGCCGACTGAAGCATAGCAGACAGGGGGATCTACTTAGACAGATTTAGCTTCGCTAAGCAGTAACGTGGTTCCCGGCTGCGTTGTACTCCGCTCGAAATGACGGTAAATCAAGGGTAATTACTCTTTCGCCAAAGGAATTTCTACACCTACAGGCCCGCTGGGTTCACTTTCATTTTTTAATCGATCCAGGGCAGTAACCAGGTAGCTATACCTTTTGCCGCTTTCTACATTGGTATCAACAAAGGAGAGGTAATCTTCAAAGCTGATCTTAATAATATTTTTGGCATCGAGTATCGAAATTTTTTCGCCTTCATTAAATCTGTAAATTACAAAACCAGAGGCCGTTTCTCCATCCTTAGCCTTTAAGGGAAGCTGCCATTTTAAGTGTACACCGTCTTTTAGTGCATCGGCTGTTAATGCCTGGGGCTCGTTTGGTGGCACCTCATCCAGCCATGGCATTTGTGGTGGCAAAGCCGGGTATTTATAAAAATCGTTTTTCAGGGAATCGCCTACAGCTTTAGCAACTGTACTTAATGATTTAGAACTAAAAAATACACTGCCCTGAATCCGGTTGTTATTTCTGATGTATCTGATCTGATTGGGTATTTCGCTCAGGTTTTTCCATGCTGCTTCTGCTCTCGAATTTACCAGGTAAGCGCCCTGACCGATATAAACATGCCTTCCGTAGGTATTGTTACTCCACCAATCGACTAAAACTCCATAAGGCGCTACCCTTCTCGTAAACGTAAAATAAATTTGCGGGTTAATGTAATCTACCCAGCCTTCTTTTACCCATTTACGGCTATCGGCAAAAAGCTCTGCATAATTGGATAGGCCGCTTGTAGCAGAACCCTCAGGATCTTCATTTTTATTTTTCCAGATACCAAAAGGACTAATGCCAAACTTTACCCACTTTTTATAGTGGTGAATGCTGTCATCAAGCTGCTTGATGAGCAGATCCACATTGTTGCGTCTCCAGTCTTTTATATCCGAAAAATTATTGGGGTATTTATAAAAAGTATTACCGTCGTTAATCGTTTGCCCTTCCACTTTATAGGGGTAAAAATAATCGTCAAAGTGAATACCGTCAATATCATATCCCTTTACCACGTCTAAAATTACCTGAACAATATATTCCCTTACTTCCGGAATACCCGGGTCAAACTGCTTTTTGCCGCCATAGGTAAAAAACCAATCAGGATGTTTACGGTAAGCGTGGTTTTCGCTCAATGCAGCGGTGCTGCTCATACTCGCTCTGTAAGGATTAAACCAGGCATGAAGTTCCATTCCCCTGAAATGGGCCTCTTTAATGGCAAAGGCCAAAGGGTCGTAACCGGCTGCAGGCGCTAAACCTTGCTTACCCATTAACCATTGGCTCCAGGGTTCTCTGGATTTTGCGTAAAAGGCATCGGCTGCTGGCCTGACCTGCAAAATAATGGCATTCATCCCCTGACTTTTATGTCTTTCTAAAATGCCAATCAGCTCCTGCTTTTGTTGATCAACGCTTAAACCGGGCTTCGACGGCCAGTCTATATTGGTAACAGTAGCCACCCAAACACCTCTAAACTCCCTTTTTGGTGCAGTTTTTGATAAAGGTTGTGCATTTAATATATAAGGTACTACAGTTAAAGATAAAAGTGCGTATAGAAAGTTTTTAAGCATTATTTCTGTCTTATTTTTTGTTCAGGTTGTGTGTTGTGTTGATTTGAATACAAATGAACATTAGCAAGTAAACGATTTTTTTTAAAAACTCTTATAAGTTTTTAAAAAATTCTAATTTGCGCCCTGCTAAAAATTAAGTTGTATACCCCCATTTACCTATGGAGCACAAAAGTATATTAATTTACAGAAGATACAGCGTTATTAAAAATGGAACCACAAAAGATTAATAAGGGTGATAGAAACAAAATTTACTTCCTGGTCATCGTTATTGCAGCTTTAATTGGCACAAATGCTTACTTATTTTTCAAAGACCGAAAGCAGAGCGAAAGATTTGTAACGGTCAGTACGGAAAAGGACAAACTGCGGCTCGAGGTAGAAAAGATTGAGGTTGAACTGGACAAAGTTAATGCATTAAACCTGGATTTAAACGACAAACTAGCTGAAGAACAGAAAATTGCGCGGACAAAAATCGAAGAGCTTAAAGTAGCCTTAGAAAAAAACCAGATCACCCAAAAAGAACTCGACAAAGCCAATGAAGAGATCAACCAACTGAAAGCATTTGTAAAAAACTACAATGATCAGATTATTAAGTTGCAGAAGGATAACATTTTATTGAAGAACAGCCGCGACAGCTTACAGAATACCCTCAGAAACATCAGCAATAAAGCATCGAACTTAGAGAACGAGAACTCTAATTTAAATGCCAAAGTTAAAACTGCGGCAGCATTAAAGCTTCAATCTGCTGAAATTATTGCCTTCAGAACAAAATCAAGTGGCAAGAAAGTAGAAGTAACGAGGTCATCAACTGCTGAAAAATTAAGTGTACGTTTTACCATTATCCCTAATGAGCTGGCAGAAAAAAGCCATCACAATATTTATTTAAGGGTATTTGATCCTGCCGGCAACCTATTGGCCGATGAAGGCAACCGCTTCGAGGCTGACGGACAGGACATGCAATACAGTCACTCTATCTTTATCAATTACAATAACGATAACAGTACTTATGTTATCGATTGGGCAAATCCAAAGCCTTTTATTAAAGGCATCTATACCGTAATTTTATATGCTGATGGCAGTACCATGGGCAAGGCTCAGGTAGAACTGAGATAAAATTAAACGGATCATTACCAAACGCTAATCTCACTCATTTCTTTTAGGCCAACGGAAAACTTAAGTAAAAGGTTGTTCCCAAACCCGTTATAGAGGTAAACTTAACCGTTCCGCCAGCGTTTTCTACTGCCTGCTTAACAAAAGCAAGGCCTAAACCTGTTCCGGAAGTTTTAGTGGTAAAGTTGGGCACAAAAATTTTATCGTGCAGCGCAGGAGGAATGCCCTTTCCGTTATCTTTAATTTCGATATACGCGTTCTGGTGATCTACATAAACCACAATGGTGATGCAGCACAACGATTCTTCATCAATAGCTTCTATCGCATTTTTAAGCAGGTTGTTAAAAGTCCTCAGCAACTGATCGTGATCGGCCATAATTTCAACATCACCGGTACTTTTATCGATGATATCGATGGTTACATTTTCTGTGCTTTTAAACACCTCCCTTGCCCGTTCAATAACCGGAAGCAAAGCAAGCCGTTCCAGATTCGTATCAGGCATTTTAGCAAAGTTTGAGAACTCGGAAGCAATTTTCGACAGGCTCTCAATCTGTTCGATAAATGATTTGCTGAATTTATTAAACTTCAGCTCAAAATTAGGATCTTTCTCTTTCCACGATTTCTCCAATAACTGAACACCTAATTTTAAAGGTGTTAACGGATTCTTGATTTCGTGGGCAACCTGTTTTGCCATTTCACGCCAGGCACTCTCCCGCTCTGACCTGGCCAGTTTAAGGGCACTGGCCTCTAAAGCCGAAATCATATTGTTGTATTCCTTAATCAGTGAGCCAATCTCATCGTGCCTGCGCCAAACAATAGGCTCATTCTTTTGTCCTATTTTCGTTTTACTGATGCTTTCCTGGATAAAGGTTAACGGACTGGTAATCTGATTAGCCAAAAAGACGGCCAATACTCCTATTGCCACAAAAACAAGCGCATAAATATTAATCAGGTTACTCACAAAAAGGGCAATCTTATCGGTATATTCTTCTTCATTCGAATAGTTGGGAAGGCCGATATAGGCGATGGTTTTATTCTGTGCGTTCCTGATGGGTGCGTACGCAGCAGCATAGGTTAAATTACCAATCTTTTCTTTCGGGTTGATGTATTCTGACCGGTGAAGGCTACTTAAAGATAAATAAGCCAACGGGGCCATTTTTTTACCTATAATTTTGTAATTATAAAGCTTGGGGTAAGTGGTCATGATCAGGTTACCGCTCAAATCATATAAATTCAGATCGGCATTGTTAATATCAGCAAAATTATTAAAATCAGCTATTGCATTTTCATCATTTGAAATGGCACCATTACTGAACACCTGCTTTTCAAAATTCTGCTGAACCTTTCTGATCTTATCTTTCAGTATCGCATCCTGCTGACCGCGGTATTCGAGATCCATATAATAATAGGTTACCCAGCCCACAATGATCAGCGTAGCTACTACGGAGAGTACAATAGAAACCTGGATCCTGGTTTTGTACAGGATTTTATTCGCATTGATCATCAACGAGCGGTTAATGCTAAACCAGCCTACCTTATCATCGTCGAGGTTTTTGATTAACCAGATTAAACCATAAAGCACTAAAGAAAAAATAATGAATACCAGAAAGAAGAAAGATAGTGCAGCTAAACGTTCTATGTAATCAACCTTTGCCTTACTGATAATGACCATTTTACTATCAGAAGGCTTATAAATCATATGACTGTAATGTAATTTATCATCATTATCGATTACAAAATCGTCTTTTTTGCCTTTATATATGCTTCCATCAAGAGGATAGGTATAATTACCCGATTGGTTAAGCAACTTATTATTGCTGTAAAAAGCAATCGAATAGCCTTTAAAATCTTCTTCTTTTGCCAGTTTCTGATCGCCTAAAAGATCGGGCAGGCGGTTATTATAATTGTAAGGCTTAGAGCGCAGTTCAATCACCAGTGTACCAAGCAGATCACCTTGGTCTACCATCGAAATGATTCCAAAATAATCCTGATAACCAAAGGTGTTGTTAACCTGGTAAAAAAAGTTAGACCCGTCTATTTTGACAGAACCTGCTTCTACCAGCTTTTTATATTTATCGATAGGCGGGCTATCGGCATTGCCCATAATTGCTCCGGATTTATCGTACGGATAGATCTGGTAATCGTAGCGGCTTAAATAACCATCGAGATAATCTTTCAGGTGGTTTTTAAGAACCACGTAATTCGCAGTCTTATTTTGTTTAAAATACCTGGACAGAAAATCATCATTAACAATTTCATTGCCCAAGGTACCCAGGGCAATAATTGCGTTTAAATCTTCTGATGATTGTATTTTACGGGCCAACGGCTCGCGCAGGCTACGTTCTTTAATATCCTTATATCTTGTATATTTAATGGAAGTATTAAAAGCGAGGCAGAAAAAAACAATAGCAAACAAACCGATTGAAAAGTGCTTCTCTTCGAGATATACCGCCCTTGCAACAATAAACAATACCAGCGCAAAAACAATAAAGAATGCATTAAAGTCAACAAACAGCTTGTAAGCAAAAACACCCGCAAAGCCAATCAGGAAGATAATCAGCCTTTCTTTATTGCTTACATTGAGCTGGCGGCTTACCGTGGCCGAAATTACTGTAATCAGGTAAATCTGAAACCAAGCCAGGCACAAAATCACGATCCCCACCCAACTGGTACCGCTCAGTTTTAGAATGTTAACAATGTCGAAATTAATTTTCGAGTTAAAAATCAGCCCGAAAAAAATATCGTCGGTGTCCCATACAATCTTGCCGATGAGTACCATTAGAGATGCCTGAATAATGAGGCCTACAACCTTATTGCGCTTAATCCATGCCGGAAACCTGTACTGCTCTTTATGGTTGTACATAAAAAGCAGCAACCAGGTAATTACAATAACATTCAGCAGAAAATCGCCTAATGAGGGCATCAGAAAGCTATCTGCATATATCTTGGGATCGAAAAGATCTAAAATAAACCGATGGTTAAACCAGCCATAATATAAATCGGATAAACGGAACGCAAGAAAGAAAAAGAGCAGCAGGAAGGTTCCCCAGGCAATATGCCCACGGCGCGCAATGAGCGAGCTCAGCGAATTAAAAAACATACAGATACACAACATCCCGGCTATAAACAACCATAATTGCGCACCTGAATAATAGGTTTCTGCATAACCCTGCTTTACCTTAAGCCCGAACAAAAATTTATTATCGAGGCCTTTTATTACATATACATCCTTATCTGTAAAGGAAGCAAACGTTAATAATTTCGTAGAGGATAAAACGGGGTCGATTTCATTTTTAAAGTATTGTGTTTCTTTAAAAGGATACTGCGATTGGATGGATATCAGGAAAATAAGGCTGAAATTACCCTGTGTGCTTTTAATTACCTCATACCAGCCGTTGGCAAAAAACAATACAGAACTACCTTCTTTAACGGTATTGGGATCTATATCCGAAATCTTAATGGTGCTCCAGTATTTAAGCTCACCATTCTCGAAAGTTAACAGATTTATGCCATTCGTGTCTCTGTAGCTTTTGATAAAATCGATCCCGCTTTTGGGGTTGATATGAAACTGCTTGGCTCGGGCAACTTGTTTCTTATCGGCCAAAAAGGCCTGTACCAGCCTTTCTTTAGCCAAAAGATTCTGCTGAATCTTTTCAGCATCGTGTTCGAGCAATTCGCTTTTGGTAGTAAACCGGCTCAGCGAAATAGACGTTACGATGAGGCAACAGCCCAAAACGAGCAATAGAAACCTAATTTTTACACCAAAGCTCATTTTCATCCGGGTAGTTGTATTTCATCAATGAGAAAACCCCAATCACTTATACATTACAACATCATGTATTTAAAGTGATAAAGATCCATTTACCGATAAAGATATTAAATATTGATAAAAAGCAACGCCATAAACTTCTTAAGGCTTATGGCGTTGGCATTGTTATATTTATTAAATAAATTAAGCTATAGCAGCACTGCTGGTTTGCACCTCGCGGCTTACTTTTTTAACCAGACCCTGTAATACATTACCCGGTCCTACTTCAACAAATTCAGTTGCACCATCAGCAAGCATATTACCTACTGTCTGTGTCCAACGTACAGCACCCGTTAATTGTTTGATCAAATTTGATTTAATTTCGGCCGGATCTGTATAGGGTTTTGCATCAACATTCTGATAAACCGGGCAAATTGGAGCCGAAATAGCTGTGGCTTCAATAGCAGCCTGAAGTTCGATTTTTGCCGGCTCCATTAAAGGCGAGTGGAACGCACCCCCCACATTTAATTTTAATGCTCTTTTTGCGCCGGCTTCGGTTAATTTGGCACAAGCCAGATCAATGCCTTCAATGCTTCCGGAGATAACCAATTGCCCCGGACAGTTGTAATTAGCCGGCACCACCACCGCATCAACCTCGGCACAGATTTTTTCTACCACGTCATCAGCCAGGCCTAAAATTGCCGCCATTGTTGAGGGCTGTGCCTCACAGGCTTTCTGCATGGCATTTGCACGGGCAATGACCAATCTTAACCCATCTTCAAAACTTAATGCATTTGCCGCCACTAAAGCCGAAAATTCGCCTAAGGAGTGACCTGCAACCATATCTGGTTTAAAATTATCGCCCAAAACTTTGGCTAAAATAACCGAATGCAAAAAAATTGCAGGTTGGGTTACATTGGTTTGTTTAAGCTCTTCATCTGTTCCACCGAACATAATAT
Organism: Sphingobacteriaceae bacterium; assembly: GCA_017745075.1. GTDB lineage: Bacteria > Bacteroidota > Bacteroidia > Sphingobacteriales > Sphingobacteriaceae > Pedobacter. The sequence continues at coordinate 714,595 of JAGIAD010000029.1, forward strand.
CGCTGATGCGAAACCCAATAATCTCATTGGCTTTTTCAAATAATGCTGCAGCTTCTGGGTTCTCATAAAGATCTTTACCCATGCCTACAAACTGTGCTCCCTGTCCGGGAAAAATATATGCTTTCATTATAATTAGTTTGGCGTATCGTGTTTGGCGACCAGCGTTGAATGCAGAAGTGCCTAACTTGATATGCGTTTTAGGTTTGGTATATCGAGTTAAGCATTATCTAATCTTAATTTATTTCAATCTCGATACTTAATACCTGATACTTAACCTTTATACCTGTTATTAAATTAGTCTAAACTCGCGGTAATTAACCTTAAAAATTCTGCTCTTGTTTTATCGTTACTTAAAAAAGTTCCGGTAAAGGCTGATGTGGTGGTAACTGAGTTTTGTTTTTGCACACCACGCATCGCCATGCATAAGTGCCTGCATTCCATCACCACAGCAACGCCCATTGGGCTAAGGGTATTTTGGATACAATCCCTGATTTCGTTTGTTAAACGTTCCTGCACCTGTAAACGACGGGCAAAAGCATCAACTACACGTGGGATTTTACTTAAACCTACAATATGTCCGTTCGGAATATAGGCAATATGTGCTTTACCGAAAAACGGCAGCATATGGTGTTCGCACATTGAATATACTTCAATATCCTTAACCACAACCATTTGGCTGTAATCTTCTTCAAACATTGCACCTTTCAGAATTTCATCAGGTTTTAAATCATACCCATGTGTTAGGTATTGCAGTGCCTTAGCCACGCGCTCAGGTGTTTTTAATAAACCTTCGCGTTCCGGATTTTCGCCCAACTGGCCAAGAATATCTTTATAATGTGTCGCTACTGCTTCAATTTTATCTTCGTTGTAACGGTCTATTTTTACGTAACCGTCTCTCGATTCGCCTTTTAGTACGTCTTTATCGCTCATTAATTTAGGTTTTTAACCAAAGTATTCAACAAAATTATTTTCGGTTTCGTAGATTTTTACGCAATGTAAAACTGCGCCGCTCTCTGCAATCGGAGCCCAAAGCTGTTTCCAGATTTCGATAGCCAGGTTTTCGGTCGAAGCCAGTTTGCCTTTCATAAAATCTACATCAAGATTTAGATTTTTATGATCAACCTTATCTACCACATAATCATTCATGATGTCTTTCAGCCATTTCAAATCAACAAGAAAACCTGTTTCCGGATTTACTTCGCCTTTAACGGTAACATATAACCAATAGTTATGGCCATGCCAGTTGGGGTTGGCACATTTACCATAAACCTCATTGTTTTTATCATCATCCCAATCGGTACGGGCCAGTTTGTGCGCCGCGTTAAATGATGCTTTTCTCGTGATGTAAATCATTACTATAAAATAAAATGCAAATATACGGATAAAATGGATGATGGAAGAGGGATAATGGATGATGTATATATGCCCCTACTCATATTCCATTTTATGCCAAGTTATTTCTTCCCTGTTGATTACCCTGATCTCCCTTCCCTCATTTATATTCCATCTCACATTTTCCACCCAACATCTTACATTCCTCCTATTTCCTTAACTTTACTTTATGAAAACTTTAGTTGTTGCCGCTACAAAAGCCGAACTTACCTTCTTTTACCAGCACTTTAATTTACCAGACGGAGATTTTGTAGAAAGTAAAAATTTCGACCTGCTCATTACCGGAGTTGGAATGGTAGCAACAGCCTTTGCCCTGGGTCAATACCTTTCACCTAAATATGGTCTGGTGCTAAATTTAGGCATCGCAGGTTCTTTCGACAGGAGCATTCCACTGGGTGCGGTATTGAACATCACCGAGGATACTTTTGCTGAGTTTGGTGCAGAAAATGGGGATGAGTTCCTGACCATAACCGACCTTGGCTTTGGAGAAAACCATTATATCGCTAAAACGCAAAGAAAAATAGAACTGCCCCAGGCAAAAGGCATTACGGTAAACTGCGTAACCGGAAGCGAAAAAAGCATTCAAACGCTAATGGAAAGGCTAAACCCAACAACTGAAAGTATGGAGGGAGCTGCTGTTTTTTACGCCAGCAAACAGTTAAATATAGATTGCTTACAGGTCAGAAGTGTATCTAATTATGTAGAACCAAGAAATAAAGACAATTGGAAAATTGGTTTGGCCATTAAAAACTTAAACGACTGGGCCATTGCTTTTGTTGGAGAAATGAACTGATTATGACCGATTAGTTTACGGCAGTACTTATTTTTGATTTATGAACCCGACACAATTAAAATAATTATTTTAATTGTCAAAGGCTCCATCTAACACCTGAAAAAAACAATAAATAGATGAAACTAACACTTGGATTTTCTCCCTGCCCTAACGATACATTTATTTTCGATGCGCTGATTCACCATAAAATTGATACGGAAGGATTGGAATTTGAAGTTTATTATGATGATGTAGAAACTTTAAACCAAAAAGCACTTAAGGGCCAGCTGGATATCACCAAGTTAAGTTTTCATGCCTTTGCCTACGTAGCCAACCAGTATGCTTTACTGGATGCAGGAAGTGCCCTGGGCTTTGGTGTTGGCCCGTTATTAATCAGCAAAAATCATTTTGAAGGTCCGGCTGACCCTCAGCTCCAAGCGCCCCATTCTAAGCTCAAAATTGGAATACCAGGAAAATATACGACCGCAAATTTCTTATTGGGAGTTGCTTATCCTCACTTACAAAACAAACAGGAACTGGTTTTCTCCGAAATTGAATCGGCCCTGCTTAATGAAGAGATTGATCTGGGGCTCATCATCCACGAAAACAGGTTTACCTACCAGGATAAAGGTTTACTAAAGATTGTTGACCTTGGCGACTATTGGGAAAAACTGACAGGCTGCGCCATTCCACTGGGTGGGATTGTAATCAATAGGAATCTGAGCCGCGAGGTACAGTTAAAAGTAAACCGCTTGATCCGTCAATCGGTGGAGTTCGCTTTTGCACATCCAAAATCTGGTATCGATTTTATCCGCCAGCATGCACAGGCCATGGAAGAAAGCGTAATGTACAAGCACATTGAATTATACGTGAATAAATACAGCATAAACCTGGGCCAAGAAGGCCGTAAAGCGGTTGACACCTTGTTTAAACTGGCACAGGAAAGAAATATTATTCCTGCTATTCAGGAGAATCTGTATATTTAAGAGGGTTGAAAGGTTATAAGGTTTAATGTTCGAAAGTTGATTTTGGCGCCCAAAACATTTTAACTTTACAACATTCAACCTTTAACACTATATCTAACTTACCAATAGCTTATAACCCTTTCCGTGCACATTAATGATTTCTACTGCCGGATCGGCCTTAAGGTATTTACGTAATTTACTTAAAAACACGTCCATACTCCGCCCGTTAAAGTAATTATCATCATGCCAGATACTTAATAAAGCCTCTTCGCGGGTTAAAACGGTATTCTTTTTCAGGCACAACAAACGCAACAGTTCGGCCTCCTTGGTAGAAAGTTTTTGCTGGTGATCTTTATCGGTAATAATCTGGGTAGTATAATCGAAATGATATTGACCGATGGAAAACTGCGTTTCGGCAGCCTCATCATTTTTATCTGTTTTATTGGCTACCCGCTTAAACATTGCATTGATGCGCAGTAAAAGTTCTTCGATGCGGAAGGGCTTGGTAATGTAATCGTCGCCACCCAAATCGTACGCCGCAGCTTTATCTTCCAGCATGGTTTTAGCCGTTGCAAAAATAATTGGCACATGTGCATTGACTTTCCTGATGTCTTTACCTAAGGTAAATCCATCTTTTTTGGGCATCATTACATCCAGAATACATAAATCGAAACTTTGCTTTCCAAAAGCACGCAATCCCTCTTCACCGTCAGTGCACAGCACTACATCAAATTTACCTTTTAACTGTAAATAGTCCTGTAATAATAAACCTAAGTTCGGATCGTCTTCTACCAAAAGTATTTTCTTCATTTTCTTAATTTTATTCACATGTGTAGTGTTACCTACTTTGAAAGTTTGATTCGAAATCTGCCTGACAGTTTAATCTCTACGTCACTTTAAATTAATGCGCCAGTTATTAAGTAATTAAAGCTGCCCTGTTCAATGTACCAATAAGCCTGCTTTTGTACCGATGGTTACCAACATTATAAAGGTAAACATATTTCGAACGTGGTTCCCTTATCTTTTTCGCTGCTTACCTTAACTGTTCCATTCAATTTTTTAATAATATCCTGAACGTAATTTAAACCTAAACCAAAGCCTTTAACATCGTGCAAATTACCTGTTGGCACCCTGTAAAACTGATCGAAAATCCGTTTAGACTGCTCTTTGGTCATACCAATGCCCTTATCTGCTATTTCGATAATTAAATTTTTGGCAGTGTTACGTGTGGTAATGGTAATTTCAGGGGTATTGCTGCTGTATTTATTTGCATTATCGATAAGGTTGTAAATTACATTGGAGAGATGCAGCTCATCGCCATATACAACAGCCTGCTCGGCATCGGTATGTACATTGATAATGGCATTTCTTTTCTGTAGCTGCAATTCCATACTGTCTAATACAATGACAATCAGATCATTTACATCTACTTCGGTATTCTCCATTTTAAGCTCGCCTTTTTCTAATCGGGCTATACTTAAAACACGTTCGATATGGCTTCCAAGGCGGACATTTTCGTCATAGATAATCCCCGCCAAACGTTTTAAGCGCGCTTTATCTTCTGTTACCTCTGGGTCTTTTAAAGCTTCGCTGGCAATCATAATGGTGGCTACAGGCGTTTTAAACTCATGCGTCATGTTGTTGATGAAATCTGTTTTCATTTCCGACAGCTTTTTCTGCTTCAGAATAGCATAAAGGGTATAGGAAAAAATAAAAACAAGTACCAGCAACAGACCAATTGATGAAGCAAGCGTTGCACTGAGATTGGATATAATGGCCGAATTTTTATTCGGAAAACTAACGAAAAGCATTCCGGGATCGCGAAAGATATCGTTTCCGAACAGAGGTGTTTTATAGGTGTTTTCGGGCAAAAACTCTCCTTTAACATTAGCTGCAGCCATAAAAATGGTCGAATCTTTCCTGGCTAACGAAATCCGGTAAGAGGGTTTTAGTGTAATGTTATTGGCCAGGAGTTCCTGCTTTAACAATGTGCCCAGAGAACTAAAATTAATGCGTTTATAGATCGGCACATTGGTTTCCTGCAGTTCCTTGGATACATCTTCTACCATGCTTAAGCGATTGTAAGAGAAGGTATCTTTTCCTAAGGCAGCGATTTTAAGCTCCAGCTTTTTCCGCGCAATTTCATCATCACGCTTAAATTTCTTATCTAAATCTGTCGGGATTTTCGGTACATTGGCAAAACCTGGACTACCATCTCTCGGATCGAAAACCAAATACCTCAGGGTATCGGGTAAATTTTGTAAACTTTTAAATTCAAATGTTTTTGGCGGGGCAGAGAAAGGCTTGGTACGCATGCTGTAGCCTTTCAATATCAAACTTTTGATATCAATAAAAGCATCCATCTGCAGATCCAGCTTATCGCCGTTTTTCGAGGTTAAAGAGGTATATTCTCTTTCTGAAATCACATTAGGTGCGCGGTACGATACCCTGATAATACTGTCCTGCTGGTTCAGGTAAGCCTCAATCTGGTTTTCTCTTTCGGCCTGCCGCAATTCGGCTTCCTGCATATACTGTTGCCTCAGCTCTTTAATATCTAGCGCACGCTGCCTGGAGTCCTGAATTTGTTTAAGTTTATTTTCGGCATCCTTGCGGGTTAAGTGGTCGGCAACGTTTCTGCGCTGGATTTTATTCACCACGGTAGAAAGTGTCTGGTTTACCTGTTCATCAAAGAGCTGAGATTTTAGCTTGTACGATTCCCGGATGTAATACAGCTGCATTACAAAAACACCAAGTAAAGCTACCGTCATTAAAACGGTAATTAACCAAAAACTCTTTTTCTTCATGAATTAGATTGGTTTTAAAACTAAAAAAACCAGCATGTAATCTTCTTAAATCTAAACAGATATCAAAAATACCGATTAGCTTGGCGAAGTGTCTGTTTTTAACATATTTTAACAGCCCTGGGGATAACTTCAGAAGTTTGGCAAAAAAAATGCCGGGGCAAAAGCCCCGGCATGGTTCAAAATTGTTTGCTTAAAAAAGATTCTTTATTTAAAAAGGCAAATCATCATCTTCACCTGGTGCATTGCTTACATCAACAGGAGCTGCATAAGCCGGTGTAGCTGCAGGAGCGCCTGCAGCAATTGCATTGATACGCCAAATTACCAAACTGTTAAAATATGATGTTTTACCTTGTTTATCTGTCCAGGGGCGACCACGTAAATTAAAGAAAACCTCAACCTCGTCGCCAGCTTTAAATGTATCTAATAATGCAGTTTTATCTTGCAAAGCCTCAAAACGGATATATTCTGGGTATGTTGGGTTTTCTGCGTATTCTACTATTAAATCACGTTTTTTAAACGTTTCACTTACTTGCTGCGTGGCACCTACTTCGTGTACTTTTCCTTTAATTTCCATATCTAATACTACTTAATGTACTATAAACATCAAATCTCTATAATTTTATTGATAACTTCGCATATATTATGATGCAAGTTTTCCACAATAAAAGCAAGGTAATTATTACCTGCAATAAGCGCCTTTCGCCTTACTTACAGGAAGAGGTTAAGGCTTTAGGTTATGTTATCGAGCGTTCTTTTGCCACGGGTGTTGAGCTCAATATTACCCTTAAGGAATGTATTAAACTAAATTTGAACCTGCGCTGTGCCAGCCAGATCCTATATGCCATAAAAAGTTTCAAAGCCACTACACCTGACGATTTATACAAAGAGATTAAAGCCATTGAGTGGGAAGAACTGATTGATTTTTCAGGTTATTTTTCTGTAACCTCAAATGTTGATAACCCCAATATTACCACACCGCTTTTTGCAAACTTAAAAGTAAAGGATGCAATTGTTGACCGCATAAAAGAGAAAAAGGGCATCCGCCCCAACTCTGGTTCGGATGCAAACAAAACGGTAGTGCATTTATACTGGAAAGATACTGACGCCGACGTTTTTATCGATACTTCGGGCGAAACCCTTGCCAAACATGGTTACCGTAAAATCCCTGGAAAAGCCCCCATGCTGGAAGCCCTTGCTGCAGGGGTTATTTTAGCAAGCAACTGGGACAGGAAATCGCCATTCATTAACCCGATGTGCGGTTCAGGAACATTGGCTATCGAAGCGGCCCTGATTGCCACCAACCGTGCGCCCGGATTATATCGCATGAATTATGGTTTTATGCATATCTTAGGCTATAATGAAGAAGATTTTTTCGCCGAACGCAGAATTTTAAAAGAACAGGTAATTAAAAATATCGACCTTAAAATTATAGCTTCCGACCTGTCGGAAGATGCCGTTGAAGTAACCCGTAGAAATGCTAAAACTGCTGGCGTTGATACTTTGATCGAATTCGAAGTTTGCGATTTTGAACTAACACCGGTTCCGGAAGAAGGCAAAGGTGTGGTTGTTTTTAATCCCGAGTATGGCGAGCGTTTAGGCGTGCACAGCAAGCTGGAACTAACCTATAAACGCATGGGCGATTTTATGAAAACAAAATGTAAGGGTTATTCGGGGTATATTTTCACCGGAAATCCTGATCTTGCAAAGAAAATTGGATTAAAGGCTAGTAAAAAAATTGAATTTTATAATGGTAAATTAGACTGTCGTTTACTGGAATATGAATTATATGACGGTTCTCGCCGGGCGCCATTGATTGAGACCTAGTCTTTTTCATTGAAAATTAATATATTACACTCTCTTACGTACCATAACGTAAAAAATTTTGAAAAATATGGAATTTGATGACATGGATCATATGCCCGAATGGGAGCATTTCAGCCGGTTTGGCCGGGATGATGAGGATGAAGAAAACCTATCAAGTGTTGACGCCGAAAAGGTTAGGCTGAAAGTGACCCGGGCCAAAAGCCTGTACAACCAGGCAAGAGCCGTGTACAAATATGCCGCCCTGTTCTGCGAAACACTGGAAGGAGAACTGGCAGAAATGACCGCTAACTTAATTATGCAGAATGCCCTCATGTTATGCCCTAAAATTGTTGGGGCAGAAGGTGCAGATATGTATATTTTAAGAATGGAAAATGCATCTATTATCCGAACCAATTGCCGTGAATTGGAAACCCAGGTAAGAGCAGCAGACATGTTTGAGATCTGCACCCCAGAATATAAAGACATTGTTCTGGAAGAAATTGAAAAATTTCGCCTGCTCTTTATCGAATGGGTTAAATATTTCGAAAAAGACGATATTGAAGATGACTGGGGCTTGTATTAGTCCTTAATCGTTATTTTCTGCATTTTTCCCCTGCTCTTTCTGTTGTTAATCTCACCTCTCACCTTATGTTTCTAAATATCATCGCTCCTATCTCTTCCATCCAGCACAACACCACCATACCAATTAAACAGAACGCTTAAACATTTAGAGCATTCCTTTGTTGTAGTAAACAGTTCTTTCTAGCGTTTAACGTGATTCCTATTAGTGCTAAATGTACAGTTCAGAAATCTGTTAAAACAGAATTTTCGTAAATACAACTTGAACATTAAAATTTATCCCTTTTTATGGAAGATTTGGCATTAAAGACGAAGAATGTTGCCGGGAATATTAGAAAAATTAGAGAATACAGAGATTATACTCAAGATTACCTGGCTGCGAAACTAAAAATATCGCAAAATGCTTACAGCAAAATTGAGCTTGGTTATAGTAAATTAACTATCGACCGTTTATTTCAGATTGCAGCAATTTTAGAGGTTGAAGTATCACATTTATTAACTTTAAACCACAGTGATTTAATCAAAATCATTGTTGAAGACGAAAACAGGGCAGCTACTGCAAGTTAAACCGCCGCTGTTGATATCATTTTTTTATTCCTGCAGGTAATTCCAATAACTTTGGAGGAAATTCAATTTTATGCAGGCTACAATAGAGAAAACCATCGATTTTGTAAAAGAAACCTTAGCGCATGCTGAGGCCGGCCATGATTGGTTTCATATCGAACGTGTTTTTAAAACGGCTCAAACCATCAATCAACACGAAAATGGTGATGAGCTTGTAATAGCCCTTGCTGCATTGCTGCATGATATTGCCGATCCTAAATTCAATAACGGTGATGAAGAATTGGGGCCTAATATGGCCGCTTCATTTTTAGCATCGATTGCGGTTGACGCTGAGGTTATAGCACATGTTAAGCTGATTATTCAAAACATGTCGTTCAAAAATAGTTTTGATGGTGCAGGTTTTACTTCAAAAGAAATGCAGATTGTACAGGATGCAGACCGTTTAGATGCTATTGGGGCTATTGGGATTGCCAGGGCATTTACCTATGGAGGATTTAAAAACAGGGTGCTTTACGATCCGGCTATTTTGCCGGAAGAACACCTTAGCAAAGAAAGTTATAAAAATACCACGGCGCCTACCATTAACCATTTTTACGAAAAACTGCTGCTGCTGAAAGACATGATGAATACTGAAACAGGAAAAGCAATAGCAGCAGAAAGGCACAATTTTATGCTGCTATACCTGGAACACTTCTATAAAGAGTGGGAAGGCAAATAATCTGCAAAAAGCCTGTTTTAAAATACCTATTAATAAGTATTTCAGGACGATGAATAAGGATTTAACTTTAAAAAAATTATCCTTATGTATCCTTATAAACTAAAATACCATAAAAATAGTGTTTTGTTAATCGCGATGGTTGGCATTCCGGTATTATTCATTTCCTTAATGTTGTATTGTCTTTTTAGTTTACCCTCAACGCTTTCCGAAACCTCCACTTTGATATTTGTTTCACTATCGATTATCTTAATGGCCCTCTTTTTATTATGGATTACCAAAACGCAGATTTTTGTACAAAGCAAGATTTTTATTAGTGAAAAAGGGATAAGTTTTAAATTAAAAAGTACTTCTCTGCTGTACAGAAGAACTGAGTTTTTTTCTGAATGGGAAAATATAAGCAGCGTAACAGAAATGTTCGATAACCATAATGGAGGTTACTTTTATCAGATTACATTTAAAAATCCGGCTTTTGTAGCGAACTTCAGTGCGCTTAAGAATCATGAAACAGAGGCCGACCGTTTCTTTTCCGAATTAATGCACTATCAGGAAAGTTATAATATTGCACATCAACTGCCATTGAGCAGAAAGTTGAATCCCTCGAAAAGTTTTAGCTAAATACGATTATTCCAAAATCGAATAGGTTAAGCAGAACATTTTGCTAATATTTTTAGTTATTAGACTATCTTTGTTAGTAAAACGCATTTTATGTCTGACCGCATTCGTGAAAAATTAAATATTCTTGCTGACGCCGCTAAATATGATGTTTCTTGTTCATCAAGCGGCGGCACAAGAAAAAACGACAATAAAGGTCTTGGGAACAGCCATGTTTCCGGCATCTGCCATACCTATACTGAAGATGGCAGGTGTGTATCCCTGTTAAAGATCCTGCTGACCAATCACTGCATTTACGATTGTTTATTCTGTGTTTCCAGAAAAAGTAACGACATTAAACGTGCAGCTTTTACTGTTGATGAAGTGGTAGACCTAACCATGAATTTTTACCGGCGAAATTATATTGAAGGCCTGTTTTTAAGTTCGGGGATTTTTAAAAATGCCGATTTTACCATGGAACGCCTGCTGCTGGTGGTAAAAAAATTAAGGTTAGAACAAAATTATAATGGTTATATCCACCTTAAAACCATTCCGGGGGCCAGCGATGAACTGATTAGAGAGGCCGGGCTCTATGCCGACAGGATGAGTATTAATTTAGAAATGCCCACAGAAGCAGGTTTAAAACTCCTGGCTCCTGAAAAAAACCATGCTGATGTAATTAAACCCCTCGATTTTGTTCAAAAACAGATTACTCAGTTTTCGGCCGATAAAAAACTGATTAAACACACCCCTAAATTTGTGCCGGCAGGGCAAAGTACCCAGATGGTTATTGGCGCAACGCCCGAGAGCGATAAAGACATTATGTATACCGCCAATGCTTTTTACCAAAACTTTTCATTAAAAAGAGTTTATTATTCGGGCTATGTGCCCATTAGTAACGATAGCCGAATGCCTGTTTTAGGTACACAACCACCCTTGCTAAGAGAAAACCGTTTGTACCAGACAGATTGGCTGATGCGCTTTTATGGCTTTAAGGTACAGGAAATTTTGAACGATGCCAATCCCAATCTCGATGTAGATATCGACCCCAAACTAAGCTGGGCCATCCGCAACATGCAGCATTTCCCGGTTGATATTAACCAGGCAGATTATAAAATGATTTTGCGCATTCCAGGCATTGGGGTAATGTCGGCACAGAAGATTGTACAGGCCCGAAAATTTGGCAAACTGCGCATTGACCAGCTGAAGAAAATAGGCATCGCCTACAATAAAGCCAAACACTTTATTGTTTGCGCCGATAGTCCGTACCAGTTGAGAGATTACCAGGGCACCCAGATAAAAGCCTTTATCCTGGCCGAAAGCAAGAGCAAATATTTAAAAACAGATAATAATCAGATGATTTTGTTTTAAACACCCAAAACCGTCATTTCGAGCGAAGTGCAACGAAGTCGAGAAATCTGTCTACAGATCTCTCCATTACGCTGCGCTCCAGTCGAGATGACGACCTAACAACAATATAATGATCTATATCTTCGATGGTTCTCTTCCCGGTCTTTTAACAGCAGTTTTTGAATGGTTTGAACGTAAACCCGGCAAAGTAGTGCTCAAATCAACTGGGATGTTTCAGCCAGAAGCCTTTGCAGAAAGTTTTACAGTTAACACCGATACGGCAAAAGCCGACCGTGTTTGGACAGGACTTCAAAAGAAGTTGTCGAAAATATGGTTACGTAAATTTTACTGCAGTTATTTATCAGAAATTCCGGAAGCCTACAACCACCTCTTTCATTTTTTGGTTTACATTTTTAAACACGCAACCGGAGCAGAAGGCAATTATGGCAACGAGCACGTAATTGCTCTTTCTAAATATGCCAAAAGTGTGGAACGCGAAAAACACCGGATGGAAGCCTTTATCCGTTTCCAAAAAACAGGCGATGGTTTGTTTTATGCCGGTATAGATCCTGATTTTAACGTATTGCCTTTGATATCAAACCATTTTAAAAACCGTTACGCCGATCAGCAATGGGTAATTTATGATTTAAAGCGCAAATATGGCTTACACTACAATTTAGATACGGTATCAGAAATAACCATAAGTTTTGCTGAAGGTATTAACAAACAGAAACCCGCTCCCGGACTTATGGATGAAAACGAAGCACTTTATGCTGCACTTTGGAAAGATTATTTTAAAAGCGCGAATATTATCGCCAGAAAAAACACCAAATTACATGTACAGCATGTCCCTAAAAGATACTGGAAGTATTTAACAGAAAAAATTGATGTATAAGCGGCCAAATTATTAATTGTCTTTTAAAACCCTGATTACGGTGTTCAAAAATCAAAACTTTACTGCCATGCTGACACGCCCACAAGCAATTAGCTTGAAAAGATTGACAGTTTAGGATGAAAATTTGTCCCTACGGGTCTATTGGCATAAAAAGTGTTGACTGTAAGCTTAGTTAAAAAAAACAAATCAAAATAAAAAAATAATAAAAGTTATGGCGTTAAACCTTAAACCAATTGCTGGCAGTTCGAACAGAGTAATCGTTGAACCAGCTGCAGCAGAAGAAAAAACTGCATCAGGTTTGTATATTCCTGATACTGCTAAAGAAAAACCATCTAAAGGAACTGTGGTTTCTGTTTCTGATGAAGATGCTGAAGGTAAAAAAGCCAGCGTAAAAGTTGGCGATGTTGTAATTTATGGTAAATACGGCGGCACAGAGTTCCCTTACGAAGGTAAAGATTACCTGATTATGCGCGAAACTGATATCTACGCTGTTGTTGGGTAAAAATTGAAATGTTGCAACGTTACAACGTTGTAATGTTATATAAACCGGAAGATTGAAATGTATCGGCCTTCCAACATTAAAACTTTAAAATATTTTTAAAAATGTCAAAACAAGTAAAATATAACGTTGAAGCACGCGACGCCCTGAAAAGAGGTGTTGATATTTTAGCTAATGCAGTAAAAGTAACTTTAGGTCCAAAAGGACGTAACGTAATTATCGATAAAAAATTCGGTTCACCAGCGATCACCAAAGATGGTGTTACCGTAGCTAAAGAAATCGAATTGAAAGATGCGGTTGAGAACATGGGTGCTCAAATGGTGAAAGAAGTAGCTTCTAAAACAGCTGATATTGCTGGTGATGGTACTACTACTGCTACCGTTTTAGCGCAGGCAATTATTACTACCGGTATTAAAAACGTTGCAGCTGGTGCAAACCCAATGGATTTAAAACGTGGTATTGACAAAGCTGTTTCTGCCGTTGTAGAGAACTTAAAAACACAATCGCAAACGGTTGGCGAAGACAACAACAAAATTAAACAGGTTGCCTCTATTTCGGCTAACAACGACGAGGTAATCGGCGCTTTAATTGCTGAGGCAATGAGCAAAGTTGGTAAAGATGGTGTAATTACTGTTGAAGAAGCAAAAGGTACTGAAACTGAAGTAAAAACAGTAGAAGGTATGCAGTTTGACAGAGGTTATTTATCTCCATACTTCGTTACCAATGCAGATAAAATGGAAGCTGAATTAGACAGTCCTTACATTTTAATCTACGACAAGAAAATCAGCAACATGAAAGAATTGTTGCCTGTTTTAGAAAAAACTGTTCAAACTGGCAAACCATTGGTAATCATTTCTGAAGATTTAGATGGCGAAGCTTTAGCTACTTTGGTAGTAAATAAAATCCGCGGTTCACTGAAAGTTGTAGCTGTTAAAGCTCCAGGTTTCGGCGACAGAAGAAAAGCAATGTTAGAAGACATCGCAATTTTAACCGGCGGTACTGTTATCTCAGAAGAAAGAGGTTACAAATTAGAAAATGCTGATTTAACTTATTTAGGTTCTGCAGAAAAAGTGGTTGTTGATAAAGACAATACCACTGTTATTAACGGTGCAGGTAACACTGACGATATTAAAGCACGTGTTAACCAGATTAAAGCTCAGATCGAAACCACTACTTCTGACTACGATAAAGAAAAATTACAAGAGCGTTTGGCTAAATTAGCTGGCGGTGTTGCAGTACTTTATGTTGGTGCAGCAAGTGAGGTTGAAATGAAAGAGAAAAAAGACCGTGTTGATGATGCCTTACATGCAACCCGTGCGGCTGTAGAAGAAGGTATTGTAGCTGGTGGTGGTGTAGCTTTCATTCGCGCTGTAGCTTCTATTGCTGATTTAAAAGGTGTTAACGAGGATGAAAACACAGGTATCCAGATCATCCGTCGCGCTATTGAAGAGCCATTACGTCAGATTTGCGAAAACGCAGGTATTGAGGGTTCTATCGTAGTACAAAAAGTTAAAGAAGGTACTGCTGATTTCGGTTACAATGCACGTACTGGCGCTTACGAAAACTTAATTGGTGCCGGTGTTATCGACCCAACCAAAGTAAGCCGTGTAGCTTTAGAAAATGCCGCATCTATTGCAGCCATGTTATTAACTACGGAAGTTGTTTTAGCAGACGAACCTGAAGAAGGTGGTGCTCCTGCTATGCCACCAATGGGCGGCGGCGGTATGGGCGGTATGATGTAATACCATTCCATAGCGAAACGATTTCGTGTAAAAATATACCCTCAGGGCAATCAGGCCTTGGGGGTTTTTTATGCCCTTTTACTATATAAAACCAAGTTTAGCATAACCTATAACCTGCTCATTTAGTTGATGTTGGTGTAAAAAATTTACGAATGTAAATTAAAAAACACGTTCTTTGTAACGAATATTTATTGACGCACCTTAAAGTCTGAATACTCAGCCTTGAGTACAGGCCAGGCAGTTACCCAACTATAACTCCCGGAACGCAATAAAATCATTCCTAGTGTTATAAATTTATGAAGATTCGCTGCAAACGGAAATGGCATTTTTTTGTCTTGTTTTTCGGGGCATTTTTGTTCACGGCAAATGTTTTCGCGCAGGTAACTATCGGCACCGTAGATCCGGGACCATATACCCCGGGCAGTACCATTGCTGTTCCTTTTAAAACACCAACAAGCTGCATATCACAGGGCAATCAGTTTCAGCTTTATTTATCAGATCAAAACGGAAGTTTCGCAGCAGAAACACTTATCGGCACCTATAGTGGCTTTTATAGCACTTACATAAATGGATTACTCCCTACGGGCCTTACACCAGGCACAGGTTATCGCGTTCAGGTAAAAACTACTGCTCCCGTAACAGTAAGTAACCCTTCTACTCCTTTTGAAATAAAGGTAGGAGCCGCCGTTGAAGCCAAGCTAACTTCAACCTTGTTAAATGCAGCAAACAACGAAACCTTTGGTACCTGCATCAGTAGAGCCGATAATTCTTTCAACCTCACAAACGAATCTACAGCAAACAGTGCCGTTACTGCGCGCATAACCGATGAAGTAAACGGAGGGAGTCCTACTTTAATCAACTTCCCTACGGCAATCCAAACTTTTACAGCCCAACAGACACATTATACCATTTATACCAAAGCAGAAATGCCTGATGGCGCTGTAGCAACAAAAGCTTATCTATTAATCAATAACAAAGCAATTACAGCCTTTGCTAATACCGGAAATACGGTATTATGTTTACCATCTGCCGAGTTTACTTTTAATGTTGACGTTACTTCAATTTCAGGTATCCAAAATAATTTCCCCGGAGATATTTATACCATCACCTGGGGTGACCAAGTTACAACAACCCACACACTTTGTGAAATTATTGCCAAAGGCGGCAAGGTAACGCATCCTTACGCCAAATCATCATGCGGAAGTGTTTCCACTTCAAGTGCAGGTACAATCTACAACGCATTTGATGTCTCCATTAGGGTATCAAACGCTTTCTGTTCTACTATGGGTACACCCGTTTCCTCTTCGGCTAAGGTGGTGGTAAAACCGATAAACTCATTTACCTTTAACACACCGGGGTGTACCAATGCCAATATCATTTTTGTTAATACCTCCCTTTTGGGTGAAAATCCGAATACCAACACACCAGCCTGTACTCCAAATAATGTAACTTATAACTGGTATGTAGATGGCGTAATTAAAGCGGCTGATAAGCCTAAATCATTTAATTTTGAATACAAGTTTCCAACTCATGGGCAGTATACTATCCGATTGGTATCTAAAAATATTACAGGTGAGTGTGACGCCGATCCGGTCGAATTGCCGATCTGCATCCAGGATCCGCCAAAGCCAGATTTCAGCTTACCATCACATACAATTTGTGCCGGAACAACATTAAAAGCAACTGATCTTTCTGCTCTGGATAATACCTGCAATGCAGCCAATAACTATTCATGGTCAGTTAGTCCGGCGGTAGCTTTTGCAGGGGGAACCAATGCAGCAAGCAAAGAGCCCGAATTTAATTTTACCAATCCCGGTACCTATACTGTTCTTTTAACGATTACAACACCATCCTGCGGTCCGGTTGCCAGCCTTCCACAAACTGTTGTGGTAAACGAAAGTCCAAAAGCGACACTTTCGCCTAATATTACCTTGTGTAATCTCGCTACTTACGATTTTAACAATACCACCACCGGCCCAACCAAAACGCAGATCAGCGGAACTACACAGGAACTGGCCGATACCTATACCTGGACCGTTAGCCCTTCCGGAACCGGCACCTACAGCTTTACCGGCGGCACCACCGCAAACTCTAAATATCCATCGATAAAATTCGATAGTTACGATACCTATACCATAAAGGTTGTTCATAAAAATAATTGCGGCACGGCCGAAGCTACCCAAACTTTAACTTTCAGTACCGCACCGGTGGTTAATGCAGGGGCAGATCAGAGCATCTGTTTTAACGATCAGGGTTTTACCCTCAGCGGAACAGTAACCGGCACCATTACCTCGCAAAGCTGGATCGGAGGGCAAGGCACCTTTAGCCCTGGCCGAAATGATTTAAATGCCCTTTATACGCCAACATTGAGCGAAAAGAGGGCGGGTATAGTTACGCTAACATTAAGGGTTACGACGGCACTGGCTCCTCCCTGCAACCAGATCGATGATGATATTATCCTAAAAATTAAACCCGACATCAGCTTAACGAGCCCCTCAACCCGAACCATCTGCACAGGTAACAGTGTAGCTTATACCCCAACCTCTGCAATTGCCGGTGTTACCTACACCTGGACAGCTACCGGAACGCCGTCTGCAAGCGGCTATTCGGCTAATGGAACAGGAGATATTAATGATATACTCACCAATACCGACCTTAATGCCGATGCAAGTGTAACTTATACCATCACTCCCCATTCCGAAGGCTGCGATGGAACACCTTTTAATTTAGTGGTTACCGTTAAACCTAACCCTATTATCACTGCTACACCGGCCAGTTCAACCATCTGTAACAAAACATCGTCAGCCATTACCTTATCGGGCAATTTTGCCGGTGTAAATTATACCTATAGCAGCACAGTAACGGGGAGTATTACCGGCAACAGTAATAGAACGGTGGCATCGGCGGATAATCTGATCAGCGATGTTTTAAATAATTCCGGCACCACCGCAGGCACTGTAACCTACACCATTACACCTGTATCTGCAAATGGCTGCCCGGGTACACCTGTTAGCATTACCATTACAGTTTTGCCTAGTGCAACACTGGCAAATGCAGGACCGGATGAAGCAATCTGCAATACAAGCACTTACACGCTAAAAGGAAATATTCCAATAGTTGGTACAGGCAAGTGGACCACTGTTACTGCACCAACAGCCGTAACTTTTACTGATGACACACAGGGCAATACAACAATTGCAGGTTTACAGGCTGGAAATGCTTATACCTTTAGATGGACAATAAGCGACACTAACTGTTCTACATCCAGTGATGATGTTCAAATCACGGTTAACCCGCTCAGCGTTGGTGGCACTACAACAGGAGATGTAAGTGTATGTGCGGGTACAAATGGCGGAAACATCAATCTAACAGGTCATGTTGGAAATATTGTCCGTTGGGAAAGATCTATCGATAATGGACTAAACTGGGCTACTATTACCTCAACTGCAAATCCATATGTGTTTTCTAACCTCACCATAACCACTCAATACCGGGCGGTGGTACAAAGCGGAAGCTGTGCCGAAGCACTCTCTACCGTAACCACCATAACCGTAAATCCTGGAACTGTCGTGGCCAATGCAGGCCCGGATCAAAATTTATGCAGCGGAAACAGCATTAACCTGAATGGAAATAATCCGGCACCGAACAGTGGTACCTGGACTATCGTAACGGCTCAAACAGGCGTTGTAATTACCAATCCTACCCTATATAACACGACGGTTACAGGGCTTGTAGCCGGGCAAAGCTATACGTTCAGGTGGACCATTGCCGGCTTTGGTGGTTGTCCGCCTTCTACTGACGATGTAACCATTACCTATTATTCGCCGGTTACCAATACCATTAGTGCACCTGCTGCGTCCATTTGTGCAGGACAAAACATTACTATTACAGGTGATGTGCCCACCGGCGGAACAGGTACCTATGCCTACCAATGGCAAAGCAGTATCGATGGCAGTACCTGGGCCAATATTCCCTCCGCCATTAATCAAAATTTAACCACAACAGCAACCGTTTCCAGCTATTTCAGGCGGTTGGTAAACAGCACCATTTGTACTTCAATCAGTAATTCGGTACAGATTAATGTTTTACCAGGTTTAGCCAACAATATGATTAGTAGCGATCAGCATATTTGTGTAGGCGCGCCAGCAGCAGCGCTTACAGGTTCTACACCTACAGGAGGCAGCGGCACCTACAGCTATCAATGGCAATCGAGCTTAAATGGAACCGCCTGGAGCGATGTATTAGGCGCAAACGGTATAAACTTTACACCTCCAACGCCTACTGTAAGCATTTATTACCGTCGATCGGTAGCTAGTGGAGCTTGCAGTAACAATTTAAGTAACGAGATAAAAATAACGGTAAACCCACATGCCAAAGCAGAAATAACCTACACGACCAACACAGGCTGTGCGCCTTTTAAACTCGATGCAACCAATGTTGCAGCTACATTATATCCCGATCGTAATGCAATTTACACCTGGTTTGCCAATAACGTACAAATCGGAACAGGGTCAACATTTCCGGGGTATACCATCATGAATGGCAACGAAAGCGTAACCATAAAACTAGTGGTTACCAGTAGCCTGGGTTGTAATCCAGATGAAAAAACCGAAGTATTTAGCACTTTACCTGTTGTTACGCCATCGTTTACGCTAAGCACCAGCGAAGGCTGCGGACCACTTAGCGTTACCATTACCAATACCACCAATCCGCTTAACGGCGCAACATACGCCTGGGATTTTGATAACGGCCAAACTTCTACCCTCGCCCAGCCTGCAGCCATAACTTTCCAGGCTGATCCAAGCGGGAAAGACAAAACTTATCACATTACGCTAACCACAACCGTGCCTTGTGGTTCGCCTATTGTAACCAATGCCACAGTAATTGTACATGCCAAACCGGTTGCTATATTTTCACCTGATAAAACAACAGGATGTGCTGATCTCCTTGTGAACTTTATAAATACCAGTCCGGAAAGTGCAGGAACAACTTATACCTACGATTTTGGCGATGGCACTTCTTTAGGCCCTCTTACTGATAGGAACACAATAAGCCATACCTTTAAAACACTTGTGGTAAAAGACTTTATCGTAAATATGACAGCTAAGAATAGCTGTGGCGAGGCAAACGCCATCCCGGTTGTGATCAGGGTTTCGCCAAATGATATTATACCGGCCCTGGTGGTAAATGGTAACGAGAAAAAAGGCTGCGCCCCCTGGAAGGTAAACTTTTTAAACAATACCAGCGGAGCTAGTCGCTTTGTTTATACCATTACTAACGAAGATTCAGGAGAGGCGCCCATTCTAATCCCAACAACCAGTACAGGCATTTTTCCTTACACTTTCAATAAACCGGGACGATATACCATCAGGTTGGATGCTGAAAATGATTGTTCCAAAAATTTCGCTACTGAAACCGTAACCGTACTTGCTCAGCCTACGGCAAGTTTCAGCGCCGATAAAACTGTTGGTTGTACCAACCTCGTGGTTAAATTTAAAAATACAAGTGTTGGGGCTATTGGTTATGCCTGGGATTTTGGCGATGGTTCCCCGGTTTCAAATGAATTTGAGCCCCAGCATACCTACACCGGTTCGGGGGTAAACTATACTGCTACCCTAACCACTACAAACGGGCTTGGCTGTACGAACTCTTTAGTCTTGCCCGATTTTATCCAGATTGTTGCTCCACCAGTTGCCGCATTTACGGTTAGTCCTGGGAATGAATTATCTATTCCAAATTATACTTTTGGCTTTAAAGATGTGAGCACAGGCTCGGTTAGCTGGGAATGGTCTTTTGGCGATGGTGCTAAATCGACTTTACAAAACCCTAACCATACTTACGCCAATGATGGCACTTACAATGTAACGCTAAAGGTGCTGAACAAAGAAGGTTGCTCGTCCAGTACTTTTCAATCGGTTCGGATTATCGGTGTACCCGGCTATCTGAACATTCCCAATTCCTTTATGCCTGCAAGCGCGAAAAATGAGATTAAAATCTTTAAAGCAAAAGGCCGGGGTATAAAAGAATGGAACATGTCTGTTTTTAACAAATGGGGAGAGTTACTCTGGGAAACAACCAAATTGGATGATGGTGCCCCATTAGAGGGCTGGGACGGCACTTATAAAGGGCAGGATCAGCCACAGGGCGTTTATTACTGGAAAGTAGATATCAAATTTATTAATGGCAGCGATTGGAAAGGGATGACTTACGATTCATCTCCTCCGAAAAAAACAGGCGTAATATATTTAATCAGATAGATGATGGAGAGAAGGATAATCATATTGTTGTTTTGCCTGCTGCCAATGGTTTCGTTTGCACAGGATCACATTTATTCGCAGTTTTATAATGCCCCGATTTATTTAAATCCGGCTTTAACAGGTCAGTTTGAAGGCGATATCAGGTTTAACGCGCTTTACCGTAATCAATGGACCGGTTTAGCCAGCGATTATTCATACATGACGGCCTCCGGGGATCTCAATCTGCGTAAACTAAACAGTGGTATTGGGGTTATTTTTAATCGCAGCAGCGAGGGCACAGCTTATCTGGTAAAGAACAACATTGCCCTCAGTTATTCCTACATCATTGGCGGAGATGATTTTGCTCTCTCATTTGGCCTGCAGGGAGGCATTACCAACCAGAAGCTAAACTGGGATAAACTGGTGTTTGGCGATCAGATCGATATCAATACCGGCTATATCCCCGGCAGCGTATCCGGAGCAGAAAGGCCAAGTGTAGATAGCCGGTACTATTTCGATTCTGGTGCCGGTGCCAACCTGGTGTTGGGAAAATTCATGATGGGATTAGCAGTACATCACCTTAACCGTCCGGATGAATCTTTATCAGGCTTTCAAGCCAGGTTGCCGATGCGCATCTCGGGCAATTTAAGTTACAAATTAACCTTGGTACCAGATGAGTACGATCGCGATGGGAATTACCTCATCCCATCCATTGTCGCCTACAAACAGGGCAATGTAAAATCGTTCAGTGCGGGCATGCAATATAAATATGCCAGTATAAATGCTGGTATCTGGTACCGTAACGATGGCAATTCAAACGGGAATGACGCGATTGTATTTTCTGTAATCTTCGATATTTTTAACCGGAGAACCAATGGCGAAAAATTCAGAATAGGGATCAGTCACGATGCCACAACCTCTAAAATCAACTACAGCAACACCGGCGGAACATCTGAAATTGGTGTAGGTTATGAAAAATATTTTCAAAATAGTTCAAATGGTGGCCGCGCAAATGGCTTAAGATGTTATGATTTTTATTAATTTGCTGTTGATAACCCATGGCAATGAACGATATCTTAAATCAACACCATTTTATTACACAAAGTGAAATCAATAAGTTTTTATTGGCTACCCTGCTTTGTGGCATCATCGGCGCTGAACGTGAATACCGAAGTAAATCGGCAGGTTTAAAAACCATGATGATGATTGGTTTGGGTGCTACTTTATTTACCATCCTATCCATCAACATCGGGGCCAGCAGTCAGGACCGCATTGCGTCGAACATTGTAACCGGCATTGGTTTTTTAGGTGCAGGTGTAATTTTTAAAGAGGAAAACCGGGTTAAAGGCTTAACCACAGCCTGTATCATCTGGATTGTAGCCGCAATAGGTATGGCTGTTGGTTCCGGTCATTATGAACAGGCCATCGGGGTTACCATTGTGGTTATGCTGGCCCTGATTATTTTCCCATTTTTAGAAGAAATAGGCGACCGCCGCTTTACCAAGCGGGTTTATCGCATTGTTAAAAAACAACATGTACATGGCGATTTAGAAAGCTACGAGGAAGTTTTTAGAGAAAGTAAGCTGAAACCCCAACGTGGTAAGCACCAATTGGCAGGCAATATTATTACCGGAAACTGGGTAGCAACCGGCACACCCCAAAATCACCAGAAGTTTGTAGAACGCATGCTTAGGGATACCGATATTATTGAATTTGATTTTTAACCGAATCAAACAGTTCTACCTTTTGGGTTTGTAATGCCAGTTTTTTCTCGTCAATTACCATTGTGTCCGACCAGCGATCGTGCCAGGGATCACATGGATTACTAAGGGCACTAAGTGCATTGAAAGGAATTACACGGATCATGTTTCTTGTAAATGCTTTTTGAAAATCGATCTCACTTCCATCCAGGTTTACGGCTTTTGTTCTTGTAATGAGTTTCCCGATCGATTTTCCACGTGAAACCGCCTCTATTAAACTCATAATAAAACCATAACAAAACATCGCAATCAATCGGTCTACAAGATCATTAATCCCGCTTAAAATTCCGGGAGATAAGAATTCTATAAAAATATAAATGCCAAAAAGAATGATATAAAAGACCGTTAAGTCAATAAGATAATTGGCAAATCTTTTGCCTGAGCCGGCACGACAGTATTCCAGATCAATTTCCTGGTCGTTATGGTTAAAATCCATTTTTAGAGCTTTTAAATTAGATTTTCACAAGATAAAATATTTTGATATTCAGTCAAAATTAATTTAGCCAAATCATAAAACAATCATAGCTTTGTATAACTAACTTTCATAATGATCAAGGAACAGATTTCAGTTTTCGATATTTTTAAAATAGGTATCGGTCCATCAAGTTCGCATACTTTAGGTCCTTGGAGGGCAGCACAGCAGTTTACTGCTTCGTTGGCACAAAACCATCCGATTGATGCCGTAGAGGGCATAAAAATATTGCTTTATGGTTCACTTGCCAAAACTGGCAAAGGCCACGGTACTGATGTGGCTATTTTATTGGGTTTAACAGGTGCCGATCCGGTAACTTTTGATGTGGATGCCGTAACGCCAACCTTTGAAGCAATCCAAAAAGATAAAAAACTGAATCTCGCCAATCAGATTGTTATCGATTTCGATTACAACGAAGATTTGTTGTTCCTCTTTTCAGAAAGTCTGCCCTTCCACCCTAATGCCGTTACTTTCCAGGCTTTTTTAAGCAATGGAAAGGCTTTTTCAGAAACCTATTACTCCATTGGTGGCGGTTTCGTAGTAAAAGAAGGTGAAGACAACAGCAAAAAACCACAGGTAGACCTGCCTTTTCCGGTCGAGAAAGCGAAAGAGCTGTTGCACTGGTGCCTCTCTACCGGTTTAAAAGTGAGTGAAATTGTAATGGAAAACGAGCTGGCCTGGCGACCAGAGGCAGAAACGAAAAAAGGCATTTTACAGCATTTTGCCGTGATGCGCGATTGCATTTACCGCGGTTGTCATACCACCGGTTTCTTACCAGGGGGCTTGGATGTTGCCCGTCGTGCCTTTCCGCTTAATAAAAGGTTAATTGGCCAGCATCAATATACCAACTACGATACCTGGATAGAGGCCATCAGAAACGGTGGAAACGGCTTTAATTACATTTTAGACTGGGTAAGTTGTTTTGCACTTGCTGTTAACGAAGAAAATGCTTCTTTTGGTCGCGTAGTTACCGCGCCAACCAATGGTGCTGCAGGCGTAATACCTGCTGTACTTCAATATTTCATTACCTTTTGTAATGGCTATACCGAAGAAAAAATTATCCAGTTTATTGCCTGCGCTTCAGAAATAGGCAGTATTTTCAAAAAAGGAGCAACCATATCGGCAGCTATGGGCGGTTGCCAGGCCGAAATCGGCGTTTCATCAGCTATGGCTGCAGCTGCACTGACCGAGTGTCTGGGCGGCTCACAAAGGCAGGTACTGATGGCTGCAGAAATTGCCATGGAACACCACCTGGGCTTAACCTGCGATCCGATTGGGGGCTTAGTACAGATTCCCTGCATTGAAAGAAATACCATGGGAGCCATAAAAGCGATTACAGCGAGTCAGCTGGCTTTACAAAGTAACCCCGATAAAGCGAAGGTAAGCTTAGATGCCGTGGTAAACACCATGTGGGAAACTGCCCTGGATATGAACGCGAAATATAAAGAAACCTCCGACGGAGGCCTTGCAACCAATATTCCGATCAGTTTGCCAGAATGTTAAATCAACATTGTTGCATTTAAATGACCGTTGTTATGGATTTATTACAAACATTCTGATCCTAAGTCAACAAGTATTTCTACATTCGCTCAATTTTAATAATTATTCATAAAAAAATGATCAACTACACCAAAATCAGTGTGATTGGTCTGGCTTTGTCGTTATCTACTTTAGTAACCTATGGTCAGGACAATCTTGTTAATTCTTTAAAAAACAACCAAAGCGAAAACAGTAAAGCATCTTTTAAATTTACTGATGTTATCAATCTAGCCAATACACCTGTTCAAAACCAGGGCTCTTCCGGTACCTGCTGGAGCTATTCTACCAACTCTTTTCTTGAATCGGAAATGATTAAAGCAGGCAAACAGCCTGTTCAGTTATCGCAGCTTTTCTCGGCGCGTAATGCGTATGTAGAAAAAGGGATTAACTATGTACGCATGCACGGTGCAGTTTCTTTAGGCGATGGCGGTGCTTTACACGATGTAATCAATATGTACAGAAAATATGGTGCTGTACCACAGGAAGTGTACACTGGTCTGAACTATGGCACAAAAATTAATAAAACAGCCGAGCTTGGCGACATCGAAAAAGGTGTTCTAGAGGCGGTAGTTAAAAATTCCAATGGCGAATTAACACCAAACTGGTTAAAAGCCTATACTGGTGTTATCGATGCGTATTTAGGTGCGGTTCCGGAGAACTTTACTTACAAAGGAAAAAAATACACCCCTAAAACTTTCGCTAACGAAGTAGTAGGTATCAACCCTGATAACTATGTGGAATTATCTTCTTTCAACGATCATCCTTTCTACAGCAAGTTTACTTTATTGGTTCCCGATAACTGGTCATTCGATCAGGTTTACAACGTTAAAGTAAACGAGATTACCGATATTATCGACAATGCTTTGAAAAATGGTTATACCGTAGCCTGGGCTACCGATGTAAGCGAGAAATCTTTCAGCTATAAAAACGGGGTGGCTTTCGTTCCGCAAACGCCTTATAACGACATGACGCTGAAAGAAAAAGCCGAGATGTTTAATGGTCCGCAGGCAGAGATGGAAATTACACAGGAAAACCGCCAGGCTGCCTTTGATAACTACCAGACTACCGACGACCATGGCATGCACATTGTGGGTTTAGCCAAAGACCAAAACGGTAAAGAATACTATATCGTTAAAAACTCATGGGGTGTAACCAACGATTATAAAGGTTATTTATACGTAACCAAAAACTACGTAAAATATAAAACCACAGCATTTTTATTGAACAAAGCAGGTATTCCATCTGCTATTGCCAAGAAATTAGGCTTGTAAGAAAATTAAATAATGAGGAAGCCGCAGAAGAAATTTTGCGGCTTTTTTGTTACCACAGAGGTCACCGAGTGTTACACAGAGGGACACAAAGTGCTAGAAGATGGAGGCACCTTGTGAAGTAGCCCTTCAACTCCACTAACGGTTACATCTATAATTAAAATAAAGTTCTATCCGTGTCGATCCTTTTATCTGTGGTAAAATAAACAAAAAACCTCTGTGATCTCCGTGCCTTCTCTCTGTAGTCTCTGTGGTAAAAAGTAAACATCAAACTAGTCCAGAATAAGTAAGCGCCAGCCACCATAAACCCGTAGTAATAAAGGCTAGCACAATGCCCACTCCTACTACCAGATTTGCCAATTTTGGATTCAGGTTATACTGATCTGCAACCACACCAGCTGTTACCAATGTGGGCATAGCCATTTCAAAAATGGTGATCCGGGTAATGATGCCACTTAAACCCAAAAGCATGGCGATGGCCAAAACTACCGTTGGCGCCAGTATCAGTTTGTACAATAACGCAAAGCTGATGTGTTTCAATTCGCCAAACCAGCCACCAAACTTAAGCTGCAAACCAATCGAAAATAAGGCCAGTGGCCCAACCGTTCCGGCCAGCTTTTCAAAAAGCGATTCGAATGGGCCAATAGGGATAAAATGAGGTATCATTAAAGCTAAAATACAACCTATAAGCGGTGGAAATGTGAGTACCTTTTTAAGTATCAGCCCTGCACTTAGTTTTTGGTTTTGCGATGACCGGATGGCTACCACAATGCCAATAGTAGATAAAAGCATAAATGTAGCCTGATCGCAAATAATGGCTATAGCCTGGTCTTTCTCGCTAAAATAGGCTGCAATTAAGGGGAAGCCCAGAAACGAGGTATTGCTTAAAGCACTCGTTAGCTTTAGTCCACCGGTTGTTGCGCTGCTTAATTTCTGGCTGCGGCTATATGCAGTAACAAACAACCAGCCAAATAACCACACACAAACAGGTGCCAGCGCCGGGAAAAGCAATTCTTTTGTCCATACGATGTGTGGCAAATATTTAAACGAAGCCGCAGGCAAGGCGATGTAAATAATCCAGGCGTTAATGCCTTTGTGTGCATCTTTGGGCAGGGTTTTACTTTTTCTAAAGAGGATGCCAGCCAGTATACACAGACCGATAATGATGAAATTTGCCATGAGGTACCGTAAAGATAGCCATAAAACAAAAACGCCAATAAGAATTTATCCTATTGGCGTCTAAAAAATTATTTTAATAATTTATTTGATATGCGCCCTTAAAAACCAGGCCATTTCTTCGTGGGTTTCCATAATTCCGGTAATAAAATCGCTGGTTCCGGCATCACCATAGTCGTTAGCAATCGGATTGATGTTACCCCTGATAAATTCAATTACGGTTTCATGATCGGCCAATAAATCTTTGATATAACCCAGGCTATCGTTGTGGCGTTCGCTGTATTCGGTTAAGTGTGTTAAAGCTAAAAAGTTTTTCAGGGTAGCAGGTGCGTAATGGCCTATTTTACGGATCCGTTCGGCAACACTATCAATAAACTCGTCAAGCTGGTTATACTGCTCTTCAAAAAACTTATGCTTGGCTAAAAAGTCGATACCTTCCACATTCCAGTGTGCATTACGGGTTTTGGTGTACAAAACGTATTCATCGGCCAATAGTTTAGCCAATTGTTCTGAAACTGCTTGTCTATGTTCTGCGGTTATTCCAATTTTTGCGTCCATTTTGATTCTGTTTTTATACAGCTAATTTACCCTTTATAGTTGTGAAAACTGCAGGAGAATATCACTATATTGTTAAATAAACATCAAAAACCTTCTCCTTTTTCAGGCAGAACGAAGCAGTAGCCTACCATCGATAGCCCAATAAAAAATTGTCATCTCGACTGGAGCCAGCCTGTTTTCTCTGGTGGCGGAACGGAGAAATCTGTGTCGATAGATTCCTCAGCTGCGTTACACTCCGCTCGAAATGACGATATCCGGAGACTTCTTGCTTATATCGATTTATGAAATAAATTACCCTTAATTACAACCAACCAGTACAGCAATTACTCCGTTGGTTTAGCTTTTGGTTTCTTCTTGCGCCAGACCCTTTTTTTGCCATTATTTTTATGCTGAGGTTTTTTCTCCTCTACATGGGTAATTTCCATACCAGCAATATGCTCAGGCAAGGGCATCCGTGGTACCTGCTTTTCAATCAGTTTCTCTATGTTATCGAATTTACGCTTATCCCTTCCATTAACCAGGGTAATGGCCGTTCCTTTGGTAGCTGCCCTTGCCGTACGTCCAATCCGGTGCACATAATCTGCAGGATCGCCCGGCACATCATAGTTAATAACCAGGTCAATTCCTTCTACATCGATACCCCTCGATAATACGTCAGTTCCGATAATGATCGAAAGTCTTTTATTCTTAAAAGCTAATAAAATATCTTCACGCTCTTTCTGGCCCAAATCAGAATGGAATGCTTCCGCTTTAATACCCAATCCCTTAAAAGCTTTATAAAGTGCTTTTACTTTCTCTTTTGTTGAGGCAAAAATGATACTGCTTTTGTATTTGCCCTCTTTAAAAATATCGGTAAGCAGGGCTTGTTTTTGCTGATCATGAATATTATAGGCTTGCTGGTCAATCCCTTCGGCAGGTTTAGCAATAGAGATGGTAATTTGCTTAGGATTGTTCAGAATTTTACCTGCCATATTTCTGATTTTCGGCGCCATGGTGGCCGAAAACAGAAGCGTTTGCCTTTTTTTGGGCAAATAGCTGATGATCCGGATAATATCGTCGTAAAAGCCCATATCCAGCATCCTGTCGGCCTCATCCAGAATTAAATGCTGCAAATGCTCCAGTTTTAATACTCCGGACGATAAATGAGCCATTAAACGCCCAGGTGTGGCAATGATAATGTCGACACCTTCTCGCATGGAACGTTTTTGTTGTTCGTAAGCAATGCCGTCGCCTCCACCATAAACAGCTAAAGAACTGATGTTGGTGAAATAAGCCAAAGCTTCAACCTGCAGGTCAATTTGCTGGGCAAGCTCGCGGGTTGGTGCCAAAATCAAAGTATTGTTGTGCCGGTCAGTAGCACGGCTAATTTTATCCATTACCGGCAAAAGATAGCTGGCGGTTTTTCCAGTACCCGTTTGGGCACAGGCAATCAGATCGTGATGATCTAAAATTACCGGAATGGCTTGTTCTTGTATCGGAGTAGCGCTTTTATAACCCATGGCCATTAAGCCTTCAAATAAATCGGGGTTAAAATTAAAATCGTTAAAATTCAATCTGCTTGTTTTTGTCTTTTAGCAAAAGTACCTCAAATTAAGGCCAATAGCAAACGCATTTCAAACATCCATAAAGGATTGATGGTTTTAACTGCAGTAGCCACGCTGAAATCCTTTTACAACCCTTAAAATCTTTAAACAAAAAATGCCCCGGTCATAACCGGGGCATTAGCGAAATTATAATAGACAAAACTTAGTCCACCAGAATAGCTTGTTCCGGTGTGTTGGTTTCGGGGTTTTTAGGTAAGGTAACCTTTAAAATTCCATCGGCATAAGTTGCAGCAATCTGGTCGTTAAGTACTTTTCCGTTTAAAGCAAAGGCCCTTTCAAAAGCACCGTTGCTGTATTCGCGGCGACTAAATTTTTCGCTTGGTGCTTCTTCGGCCGGCTTATAGGAAATGGTTAAAACATCATCTTTGGTTACCACTTTCAGATTTTCTTTAACCAGGGCGGGGGCATAGAGGTGAATAATGAAACTATTTTCGGTTTCTTCGATATTTACAGGAACGCGCCTGAAGCTACGGTTAAACATTTCGTAACCTTGTTTAAAACGGCCTCCAAAGTGGTGACCAAATCTGCCGCCCCTATGGCCGCAACCGTAATGCATTTTGCCTGAATGGCCGCTATGTTTGTTGTACATGTTTTTAAAATTTAATGGTTTGTAATAATTAATTCGCTGGCCTTTATGGCCGGCATTTAACTGGCAACACCAAACTGTGCTTTGGGTATTCCCAGTAATTGGGTAATGATATTGGCATATGGATATGCAGGAGAAAACACGGCGTAATCGAACTTCAACCCTCTGATCTGTACCACAATATCATCGATAAATTTCATCGGTTCCAGCAATGCACTGATGAGACCCGACTTAGATTCGTCGCTTTTCTTTTGCTGAAAAACATCAAGACCTGCTTTGTAAGGCTTAAAATCGGCACCTATACCCTCAACAGGCTCCTGAAACTCATCAGAACTGAAAAAGGTAACCTCCTGCCCTTTATTAATCAGCTCGTTTGCCAGCCCTAAAATCGGACTTGCAGAACTGTCGTATGGATTAGCTAAAAAAAGTACGCGCGACATATCAGTTTATTTTACGGGGATCATTCTTCCTGCACTTTCTTCCTTTAGGTCAAAAGTGCCTGTTGTGTTGTTCCTGTGGTGATTAAAAGCATGGCTTTTCTGTGCTGGCCCGCAATTATGCTCATGGTAGTACCTGTTTCTAAAATCCAGGCGATCGCGGTAACCGTTTTGAACGGCCAGTACATTTAAACTGTAAAAAGTTGCTCCGGCAGCCGCTAAGGCTAAAAATATTCTAAATGCTCTCATGGCTAAATTAATTTACGTTTATACTGTTTGTTATGCCGTTACCCTGAATGTCTGGACGGTACCATTGGCCATCAATTGGGGTAATCGGCTCAAAGTGATGAGGATAGTACCCGCCAAACCTTTGGTTGAAGTACCTGCGACGTTTATAGGCAAACATCCTGAATACCATGCCGATGAGCATAACGATTAAAATAAATTTGAATATGAATGGAACGAAGAACACGGCTGCACCGAGTACGATTCCGAATCCTATGGCTTTTAATATTTTTTTCATGGTGATTTTCCTTCTTTGATTAGGTAGACGGCAGAGAAAAGATTTTACTTTAATTTTTTTGAAATATTTTTTGAAGCTTTTTGGTAATCTCTCCAATATTAAAGTTCTCCGGACAGGCACCATTGACGCACACTTAAGAAATGTCGTCATTGCTAAGTGACCATGCTAGGCCCCTGAAAAAATAAGCATGACGTTTTTATACAGTGGTTAAATTAGTTTTAAATTTTTCCACTTGTAAAACTCAGGTGATCTCAGGTGGCTAAGGTGGTGATAAAAATAAACATTACGCTGTTTGATTTACCACCTAAGCCGCCTGAAAACATCTAAGTTTAGATGTTCCTTTAGATGTCTTATGTAGTAAAAAATTACTGGTTTTCAACAATTTACATGAACGTCATTGCGAGAAGGAACGACGAAGCAATCTCTCTTGCTAACGATCCTTGGTATACAGATTGCTTCGTCGGCTGAAAAAGCCTTCTCGCAAGGACGATTTCCTGAGGAGACCCAAAACAAAAAAGCCAGCTAAGCTGGCTCCAATTATTATTTAATGTTGGTCGTGGCGACCCCAGCCGCCACAACGTCGTTTATATTCTTCTTTAAACTTTGCTCTTTCCTCCTCGTTCATGCTGTGCCATTTTTCACGCATGTTATGGGCCCTTTGGCGGAAAGCATGACCACCGCCGCCCTTATTAAAATTACCAAACAGTATCCGGCACAGCACGAGCAGGCCAATTGCCTGCCAGAAATTAAGTCGCCCGGTATGGGCTACTTCAGGTAAAATCCAGTTCCACAAGTACATTACTACAAACCCCAATGCAGTGGCAATTAATGCGATCACGGGTAAAAAGAAAATGAATTTCTTGCCTTTACTAAACTTTCTATTTCTCATCTCCTGCAAATTTAATAATTGATAAATTCCTGATATAAATTTTGTAAGCGGTTGCGCAAATGCTTCAATGCATAACCTTTTCTTGATATTAAAGTTTTGATGTTTTCGCCGGTTTCGTCGGCCAGCTCCTGAAAGGTACGTTCTTCAAGTTCGTTCTGTACAAACACATACCGCTGGTTTTCCGGCAGCTCTTCCAGCGCTAAAAAAAGCTGGTCCCAAAATAATTTTTTCAATCCCTCTTCTTCTGGCGAGTAAGATTCTGCCAACAGAATCTCCCTGAAATTAATTTCGCCATCCTCTCCTTCAAACGTAAAATCTTCGAGCCGTTCTTCTTTCTGTTTGCGGTATTTATCTGTTATTTTATTTCTTGCTACACGATATAACCAGCCACTAATTTGCTCAATGGCGCCGGCTTCGGGCTGGTTGCTCAGCTGAAACCAAACATCCTGCAGAATATCTTCGGCATCCTCATCCGTATTCACCCGCCCACGGATGAAACTGAAGAGGCGTTTACCATAACTGGCAACTGTTGAAATGATATTTTGAGGGTCGTTTTTTGGCACTATTGATCTTTTGTAAACCAGTAAACGGATGAAAGCCAATATTACTTTAAATTTCCTTTACTTTTTTTAGAAAGGCTAATATTTTGGAAATGAAGCGTGATGTTGGTCGGCTGAATGATATATAATTTTACAAATTGTTTTTAAACGAAAAGATTCAGGTCCCTTGCAGAACCTGAATCTCCTCTTTTTATAATATTATCCGGACTTAGCTTTTTTTCTTATCGGCGTAACCAAATACTTTTTGCAATAAGGTAGAACTTCTCGAACCCAGGTTATCCCTTATTTTCAGCTCTTCTTTCGCCACTTCGATAAACAGGCCATCAATTGCTTTTTGGGTTACATATTCAGTTAGGTTGGTATTAACCGGTTTTACCAGTGGCAACCTGTTATATTGTGTAGTTAAATCGCTGTAATACTTGGTTGCATTCACTTTGTTTAAGCTGGTGCTTACAATGGGGCTGAACTTCTGTATCAATTGTGAAGTAGTTACGCGTTTAAAGTACTCGGTAGCTGCATCTTTATTTCCTAAAAGAATATTGGTGGCATCAGTTAAGGTCATTTGTTTAATGGCCGAAATAAAAATGGGTTTAGCTTCTGTTGCAGCATCTTCGGCGGCACGGTTTAAGCTTACAATCACATTATCGCAAAGCTTGTTCAGGCCTATTCCACGTAGTGTTTTCTCTACCTTTTGCGCTTCGGGAGGCATCAGGATTTTTACAGCCAAATTGCCTAAAAACCCATCTTTAACCGAAAGCCTGTCGGCACCTGCAGAAACACCAATTTGCAGCGCTTCCTTAATCCCCTGTCCTATTTCAAAAGTAGATGGTGTGCCCGTAGCGGAAGTTGAAGTACCTTGCTTTTCGGTTACTTTTTTAAATATATCGCTCAGCTTAATCTGTGCACTAACATTTAGGCTTGCAAATACCATTATGGTTAGTGATGCGGTTAAAATATTAATCTTTCTCATTTTGTGTGTTTAATCATCCGTAGCAAAACAACTGCCATATTTTATATCAAATATAAGCCTTTGTATAGGGCAACAATATAAAACCGCTTAAAAATATCGCGGGAAATATAAAATATTTGGCTGTTCTCTTCCTAAAAAATTAGTTTATGTCCTATCACTCAGAAATATTTTTTATACTTGAAATATAATTCGAAATAGCTGCCATTTTCTTGAGATTTATAAAAAACACAGCTGGAAATTCCCAGCAAGATGATGCAAAACTGATTGCCGGGTATAAAAACACAGGCGATTTAGATGCATTGGGCACGCTTTACAACAAATACATGCATTTGGTTTTCGGGGTTTGCTTAAACTACTTCAAAGATGAAGAACAAAGCAAGGATGCGGTGATGCAGATTTTTGAAGAATTGGTAACCAAGCTGAAAATACATGAAGTACAGAACTTTAAAAGCTGGCTTCACGTTTTAACGCGGAACCATTGCTTAATGGCTTTAAGGAAATCGGCGAAGCAAAATAACGTTTCAATAGATGATACTTTTGTGGAAAACAGTGAGTTTGTGCATCTGGATATAGACAACACAAAAGAAACGCAGCTTACCATAATGGAAAAGTGTATGGAAACTTTGCCGGAAGAACAGCGAAAAAGCGTAGATTTATTTTATTTACAGGAAAAGTGCTATAAAGAGGTGGCCGATATTACGGGCTACGACATGCTAAAAGTTAAAAGTTACATCCAGAACGGTAAGCGGAATTTAAAGATTTGTATAGAGAAAAACAGTGGTGAATAACGATTGGTTAGATATTGATGTGCTGGAAGATTACCTCGATGGTAAGCTTGATGCTAAAGCTATGCATTTTGTAGAAAGGCAGGCTTTGGAAGATCCTTTCGTTGCCGAAGCTTTGGAAGGCCTAAAAAAATCGCCAAAACGTAAACAGACCCTTTCTATTTTACAAAAACAGCTGTACGACCGCGTTTCGGAGAAACCGATCAAACGTAAGCTTTGGGGCATAACCACCCACAGGCTGAGCATTGCCGCTACGGCAACAGTTGCTTTTATTGCGGTAAGTATCCTGTTTTTTATGCGCGAAACCAACCGTAGAAATGCAGAAACCGCAGCACGCAAACAGAAAGGTGTAGTGGTTCATTTAGACAGCTCAACCGCTGTTGCCTCAACCCAGGTTAAAGAAGATACAACTGCACAGGCGAACACCAAATCTGCCCTGGTTGATAAGGCCATCGCAGATGCCAAAAACAGTGATTTGGCCAGGAATACCAAAGCCCAAACAATTGTACAACCTGCTGAAAGGGAGATGCAGCCCCCCAAACCAGCTGAAGTTGCCAGTAATCCTGCCGCCATTAGGTTCAGGAGTGTAGAAGCTTATGCAAGCAAAGCAAAAGCTGCACACAGCACCTTAAAAGACAGCTCTTTAACTGCAGCGCCGGCATTCGGTTCAAGCAAAATTGCGTTTATTGGTAATGTGGTCGATCAAAGCAATGGTAAACCTATACCAGGGGCCGTTGTAAAATTAGCGGGCTCAAGAAATGTTACCGCAACCGATGCTAAAGGATATTTTTATCTCCCTGCAGATAGTAATGCGAAAGACAAGGATTTACTGATTAACGCCATTGGCTTTAAAGAATTGCCTGTAGCTGGTCTGCAAGATCCTAATGCAATTAAAAATGCAATGAGCGGCACTAAATCACTAAACGAAATTGCGCTGATTACCGGATCGAACGGCCGCAAGAAAGAAAATATACCTGCCCCTAAAATTACGCTTCGCGCCGAGCAGAACCTGGATGGAAAATCGGCTGAAGAAATTACCAAGCCTGTTCCGGTCTCTACCATCAACTATAGCCAATATTTAGAGAATAACAATAAGCTTTATAATCCTAAAGGTCCTGAACAGTTTGTGATTCTGAGTTTCAAAGTTAAAAGCAATGGGCGGCCAACCAACATCACCGTTATAAAATCGCTGAACAAAAAAGCTGATGCAGAGGCAAAAAGGTTGATTCAGGAAGGTCCAGATTGGGTACTCCCTAAAAACGGCAACAACGTTGTTGAGCTGAGCGTTAAGTTTTAAGTTTTCTTATCTGTAGTTTTAACTGCGAAGCATGTAACACTACTGTCATTCTGAACGAAGTGAAGAACCCGGAGGCTCTGCGAAGCAAATCTTTTATATGAATAAAAAGTACAGTTATAAAAGATCCTTGGTTGTACACCATTGACAGCCCTCCGTAGAAGAATCGTCTTTTCGACTGGAGCGTGCCGATTTTTAATCGGCAGCGGAATGGAGAATCACGAAGTGCTCAGCAAAGCTAAATCTATAGAGACAGATTTCTCGGCTACGTTGCACTCCGCTCGAAATGACGACCTCAGAGAGGATGGTACCCATATTGATTTATACAGTAAATACCCCTCAAAATGCAATGGTGAACCATGTAAGTGCCCCGCGAAGCTAAATCTATCGGGGCAGATCTCTCCATTCCACTGCGTTACAGTCGAGATGACGCAACCCATGGTACCATTCTCCTAATGACCCCAGGCTTGGCGCTCTTTGCGAAAACTCCGAGTTCTTTGCGGTAAAAAAACATCAAACAAAAAAAACCAAGGCTAATGCCCTGGTCTTTTGCTTATATTAAAGGATTTTATTTTTACTTTAAGTAATAAATAGCAGCGTAAATAATGGCAGCTAATGTAGCCGACACCGGAATGGTTAAAATCCATGCCCAGATTAAGTTGATGGTTACGCCCCAACGTACAGCTGATACACTTTTAACAACCCCAACCCCAACAATAGAGCCGGTAATGGTGTGCGTAGTAGAAACCGGGATACCAAAATGTTCGGTAATACCCAGGGTTACCGCACCTGCACCTTCAGCAGCAACACCTTCGAGCGCAGTTACCTTGGTAATTTTCGATCCCATGGTTTTAACAATTTTCCAACCACCGCTCATGGTGCCTAATGATATGGCCGAATAACAGGCAATTGGCACCCAGGCTGGCATAGCTTCGAAATCGGGAATTACTTTCGAGGCAATTAAAGCCGTTGCAATAATACCCATTACCTTTTGTGCATCGTTACCCCCGTGGAAGAAACTTAGGGCTGCAGATGAAATAAGCTGTAAGCGTTTAAACCATTTTTCGGCAGTTGCTGGTTTGGCATAACGGCAGATATTGATAATGATAAGTGTTAATACCACCGAAATTACCATACCAATAATTGGCGCCAGAACAATAAACGACACAATTTTAATTACATATTGCATGTTTACGGCATCAAGCGGACTTGCACCGGTAAGTAAAGCATGGGTCATTCCGGCTCCGGCAAAACCTCCAATTAAGGTGTGCGATGAGCTGGAAGGGATACCGTACCACCAGGTTAACAGGTTCCAGATGATGGCGGCCAGTAAACCGGCAAAAATTACATGCAATGTAATGTAGTTTTCAATAACCGTTTTAGCAACTGTATTGGCCACTTTGTGGTCGGTAAAATAAAAGTAAGCCGCGAAATTGAACAACGCAGCCCACAGAACAGCCTGAAAAGGCGTAAGTACTTTTGTAGAAACAATGGTTG
Organism: Sphingobacteriaceae bacterium; assembly: GCA_017745075.1. GTDB lineage: Bacteria > Bacteroidota > Bacteroidia > Sphingobacteriales > Sphingobacteriaceae > Pedobacter. The sequence goes on from JAGIAD010000029.1 coordinate 751,423, forward strand.
CAATCGAGTTGGCGGCATCGTGGAAACCGTTAATATAATCGAAAGCAATAGCCAGAATTACAACAACAACCAGTAAGGTAGTTACCATGTTTGTTTTTTATTAAGCGTTTTTAACCAGGATAGTTTCAAGCACGTTCGCTACATCCTCGCACTTATCTGTTGCTTTCTCTATCGTTTGTAAAACCTCTTTTTGTTTAATTAATTCAATCGCATTGGTTTCGTATTCGAATAAACGGGCCACGGCTAATGTAAATACATAATCGGCCTGGTTTTCGCCACTGTTAATGCGGATACAGGCATCGGCAATTACGCGGATATTTTTGAAACTGCGTAATTCTTTAATGGCTTTATCAATATCGGTACACATTTCTACCAAAAGCTCAGCGATTTTAACAATCGGCTCGTTAATGGTATTCATATTATACATCTGCATGCGGTTTGCCGTTCCGTAAATATAATCGGCAACATCATCAACGGCAGTAGCCAATGCATGGATGTCTTCCCTATCAAACGGCGTGATGAAGTTCCTGCTCAGTTCAAGAAAGATCGAATGGGTAATATCATCCCCAACGTGTTCTAAGCGTTCAATTTCTTTGAAAATAGCTTTTCTGCTTTCAGCATCACCCGTGCTAACCATTTCTAAAAGGGTTTCTGCAATTTTTAATGCATTACTGCCGGCTTGTTCGAAAAGTGGGTGAAACTTTCTGTCTTGAGGTGTAAAGAACTTAAAAATATTGTTCATGTTAATTTTTAATATGTTGCAAAGCTACAAGCCCAATGTTAAGTTAATGTTAATTTATTAATTATATTAACTAATGATGACCTTATTTTATTCAGGCTTAACTCATTTTTAAAATTTAGCCTGCTGATAACGAATGGTTAAACAGGGCATGGGCAGTCAACCTGTCCATTCGGTGTATCTTTTCGCAACTAAAATCTATGCAATAAAAGCACGAAAAAGTACATGGAGATAAAAGAAACTAATTAACCGCCTTTTTGCAGGGTAAAAGCAAAGGTAGTACCTATGCCAGGTGTGCTCCTTACCGAAATGGTTTGCTGGTGGGCTTCTAAAATGTGTTTTACAATAGCCAATCCTAAACCGGTGCCGCCTACTTCTCTGGCACGATGGGTATCGATGCGATAAAAGCGTTCAAACAAACGCAAAAGGTGTTTTTCTTCAATGCCGATGCCATTATCGGTAACTTCTATTAAAACCTGGTCATGCAGTTCAAAAATTTTAATGGCTGTTTCTCCGCCATCAACGCCATACTTAATGCTGTTTACCATTAAGTTAATTAACACCTGCCTGATCTTTTCGCGATCGGCATAAACCAGTGTAATAGCAGTATATTTATCTTTGAAAAAAAGCTTGATGTTTTTTACATGCGCGCGGTCTTCGAGGTTTTCCATTACCTCTTTTGCCAGCTGCACAAAATCGAATTTTTGATAGTTAATGGGCAATTCGCCTGTTTCTAACTTGGAAATAACGTCTAAATCATTAATTAAATAGCTTAGTCGCTCCACATTATTTTCAGCCTTTTTCAGGAATAAAACAGCCTGATCCGGGTCGTCTACCAGACAGTCCTGTAAAGTTTCGATATAACCCTGAATGGCAAAAAGCGGGGTCTTAAATTCATGCGAAACATTCGAAAGAAACTCTCTTCTAAACTGTTCCTGTTTTTTTAACAGGTCTATTTCTTTTTTCTTCGCACCTGCCCATTCCTTTACTTCCTGTTCTACATCGTTAATCGGATCGGAGCTCACATATTCGCCAAGTGCATCTTTTAAATCTTTACCCAGTTTAAGGTTATGAATGAGCTTGTAAATCAGTTTAATTTTAGTGTAAATGTATTTTTCTAGCAGATAATAAAAAACCAGAAAACTACACAGAAACGATACGCCGAAAGAAATGGCCAGGTAATACCAGCTATGCTGAAAATAAAAATTAACCATCCCGATGGATAGGCCTACGGCAAGAGCAGTAAATAAAACCAGCACACTTAATTTCATATCGCAATTTAAAGCTTTTTATGTTAAATGTGTGTTAACAAGCGGCAGCCCCAATAAATTTTGAAAACAAAAAAAGCTTTCCCTTTTAAGGAAAGCTTTATACAATACGCGTAAGTATTATTTATTTTTTTGTCGAATCGGTTTTAGCCGGAGCCTGAGCTGCAGGTTTAGTGCTGTTTAAATTTCCGCCAATTGGAGATGGTGACGGTGTTTTATTTAAACGTTCCTGAATGGCCGAGTTTCCAACTGCAGCAGTACCGCCGCTGGTTTTAGCAATGGTAGTAACGGCAAGGGTTAACACGACTATAAGGGTTAACAATATCCACGATCCTTTTTCTAAAACATCGCCTGTACGTTGTACACCAAACATGTTACTGCTGCCACCGCCTGTAGCTAAACCTCCGCCTTTAGGATTTTGTACTAAAACAAATAAGCCTAAGGCCACACACGCAATAATTAATAAAATGATTAAAAAGGTTACCATGGTAATATTATATTTTAAAATTTCTTTTCTATAGATTGGATAAGGTCGGCAAAGTAACGGCTTTTTTCCGGATATTTCAAACTTAATTTTTTATAAGTATCTATGGCTTTGTGATAAAGCATTTGCTCGATATAAATCTTAGCTAAAGTCTCCGAAACAAGGTCGTAATTATCTTCTGCACTCTTCTTGGCCTTGTTTTCATTGTCTATCTGCTCTGGTTTAGGCGGCTTGATGGTAGGATCTTCTTTCAAAAAGCGCTCAATAATTTCTGCACCCTTCGTATCCTTAATTTCAGTAGCAGGATATTCGGCTAAATGATCAGCTACCTCAAAAGGCGTTTGGATATGGAAAATATGCTCAACATACTGTTGTTGAAACTCGGCACCACCCTGCTGATTATTTTGCGGCCGCGGTTTTAACGGCGCCTGTTTAACCGGTGCATAAGGCTGAAAAATCTGCTCATGCTCTTTACGTGTTTTGGCTAACCACCATAAAAAGGTATATGGAAGTTTATCGTCGTGGTATTGTGAAACAAAATTATGCTCAGGATCGTCGGGTATTACCGTTTCTATTTTAGGTGCTTCCGTTACCCCATCGGTACCCATTTTCTGCTCGAACGCAAAAAAATCTATCGCAGCTGCACTTTCGATAAATGAATCATCTGCGGCAGGTAAATCTGTTAACTGATCATTACCCGGAAGACTATCCGGCGTTTCTACCTCAACTGCCGGCACCGAAGTTACAGCTTCATTAGGCGAAATTTCACCAACCTCTTCAAAAACGTCCTGTTCATCATGATTAGCTACAGCATGATCAGTTTCTGGTATTTCTGCTGTTAATGGTACTTGCTCTTCACTTGCTTGCGTTGCGATCTCCTCAAAAACTTCCTGTTCATCAGTACCATGTTCTACAGTTAATTCACTAACGGGCTCTTCTGCTACCTCATCAACAGGAAGCATATTCAGCACATGAAACAATACATGTCCCTGACTATATAATGCAGCCTTTGGAATAAATGAAGCCTTGGCTTTGGCCAAAAGTAAATGAATAGGTTGTGAGTATGGAAATTGCTGAATCATTTCCTGCAACATGGGTACATGCTCTGGCCTAACCTTTCCAGGTTGCACGAGTAAATCTGCCAGTAGCTTTTTGTTATCCATTATCGAGGTTTGCCGCTAAGTTAAAAAAATGTAGACGGGTTTTGAAAATTTTGTCTTTTAGAATCCTGCTTTATTACCACTGCGCAAATGCACGGTTAAAAATATCTTCCGACAATTGTTTGTTGATATTTTCGATAGCACCAGGCAGTAATGTTTGAATTGGTGCCCCACCTACCGGAAAATCAAAATATTTGGTGAAGCTTTCTTCAAAACTTTCTTTTTCGTGTTCCTTTATATTATTCTTATACTTTACCGAAACGGTTATGGTTAACCTGTTCGCACCCGAGGTAGGCGTAGCGCTATTTTGAAGTGCCACGGGTTTAATATCATAACCTGTTATTTTCCCCTCAAACGATGCATCGCCCTCGCCTGTTGGCGAAATAATCAGTTTTGTTTGATTACGGATACGCGTTTTTAACGATTCTGTAATCTGGTTGCTCAAGGTAGGTACTACGAGCGGTGCATTGTTTTCGAACACACGCACCACCACTGTTTTTAGTCCTGTTGTAGAGGCCCCGCTAAATTTATAGGAACAAGCACTAAAAACAGAAGTTAGCAGGATGAAGACAAATATTTTAATTTTCATCATTATCGAAAATGTTATCTAAATTATGGAAAAACGTAATGTTGCCGGGAATTGATATAAGCAATTTAAAATTACAGGTTTAGCTCTTTAATCTTCCTGTACAAGGTACGTTCTGATATGCCGAGCTCCTGCGCAGCAAATTTGCGCTTGCCTTTATGTTTTTTGAGTGCTTTTTTAATCAAATCGGATTCTTTATCAACCAGCGACAGTGATTCTTCAACCTCCTCTGCCTCGTGCGCAAAATAATCAGCATTGTTATTGCTGTTGATATTATTATTACCCGGCGTTGGTTGTTGGATGGTAAAGGCGTGCTCCTGCCCAACCGGCAATTCCACATCTCTATACAATTGATTGATGTACTGAGGATTATCTGCCAGAACAGTAGCCGTATTCCCGCCATGCTGGATAATTTCGGCAACCAGTTTTTTAAGTTCGACCATATCTTTTTTCATATCGAAAAGAACTTTATACAGAATATCACGTTCAGTAAAATCTTCTTTCGATTGAGAATTGATGGCCATTGGCAAATTACTGCCTGCCTCGTTAGGGATATAATTTAAAATGGCCTGTCCGCTTACATTACGGTCTTTTTCCAACACACAAATCTGCTCGGCAATATTTTTTAGCTGGCGAACATTACCAGGCCAGCTGTAGTTGGTTAAAATCTGGATGGCATCGGGTTCCAGGTGTAAAGCCGGACTACGGTATTTATCACTAAAATCGGCCGCAAATTTCCTAAACAGCAGGTAAATATCTTCTTTACGCTCCTGCAAAGGCGGGATCCGCAATGGAACCGTATTTAACCTATAGTATAAATCCTCTCTGAATTTTCCGTTTTTTACCCGGTTGTATACATCAACATTGGTGGCGGCAATAATACGTACATCTGTTTTTTGAACTTTAGATGAACCTACACGCAAATATTCGCCGCTTTCTAAAATACGTAATAAACGGGCCTGTGTGCCTAAAGGCAGTTCGGCAACCTCATCTAAAAAGATGGTACCGCCGTTAGCCACCTCAAAATAACCTTTACGGGCCTCATGAGCACCTGTAAAAGATCCTTTTTCGTGACCAAATAGCTCCGAATCTATTGTTCCTTCAGGAATAGCACCACAGTTTACCGCAATAAAGGCCCCGTGTTTCCGGGCACTCATTTGATGGATAATCTGAGAAAAAACCTCTTTACCGCTACCACTTTCGCCCGTAATTAATACCGACATATCTGTTGGTGCCACCTGGCTTGCAATATCTATGGCACGGTTAAGTAAAGGCGAATTGCCTATAATACCGAACCGCTGTTTAATGTTTTGTGTATCCATTTTTTCTTTCTAAAGTTACGTCACACTGAACTTGTTTCAGTGTCTTTCAAATTAGGATGCTGAAAACAAGTTCAGCATGACGGATTTTATGATACGATTTTACCAATTAACGTAGCTGACGTACATTTCTCGATATACACATTTGCATACTGACCCGGTTTAACGCCTTCAATTACCGGGAAAATGGCCATTGCACCGCTATCGCCCCTTCCGCAATAATCAAGATCTGATTTTTTAGAAGTACCTTCAATCAGCACACGGATGGTTTTACCCACCCACTCCTGCAAACGCATTAACGAGTGTGCCTGTTGTTTAGCCAAAATTTCGGCTAAACGGCGTTTTTTAACCTCTTCCGGAATATCATCTTCCAGTTTACGGGCAGCTAAAGTCCCCGGCCTTTCTGAATAGGTGAAATTATAGGCAAAATCATATTGCACATAATCCATCATGCTCAGGGTTTCCTGGTGCTCTTCTTCCGTTTCGGTACAGAAACCTGCAATGATATCGGTAGAAATTGCACAACCGGGAATAATCCTACGGATGGCATCAATACGGTTAATGTACCACTCGCGGGTATAAGTCCTGTTCATCAATTCCAATACACGGGTATTACCAGATTGAACAGGCAAGTGGATATAATTACAGATATTATCGTATTTGGCAATGGTATACAAAACCTCGTCGGTAATATCTTTTGGATGTGAAGTAGAGAAACGTACCCTTAATTCTGGGCTAACCAAAGCCGTTTGTTCTAACAGCTGTGCAAAGTTTACCGTTTCTGTGCCATCTTCTGATGTCCAGGTATAAGAATCTACATTCTGACCTAAAAGCGTTACCTCTCGGTAGCCTGCTTCAAACAACGCCTTTGCCTCTTCTACAATCGAATGGGCATCGCGGCTACGTTCGCGGCCACGGGTAAAAGGTACCACACAGAAAGAGCACATGTTATTGCAACCACGGGTGATGGAAATAAATGCAGTGATGCCGTTACTGTTCAAACGAACGGGACTGATATCGGCATAGGTTTCTTCGCGCGATAACAGTACGTTAACCGCTTTATGTCCGCTTTCTACCTGCTCAATTAAATTAGGCAGGTCGCGGTAAGCATCAGGTCCAACCACAACATCAACCAAACGCTCTTCCTCCAAAAATTTAGATTTTAGACGCTCGGCCATGCAACCTAACACCCCAACAATTAATTTCGGGTTACGGCGTTTTTCTACCCCAAACTGCGATAAACGGTTCCGTACCCTGGTTTCGGCGTTTTCGCGGATAGAGCAGGTGTTAATGAAGATCACATCGGCCTGATGGTAATCACCAGTGGTTTCAAATCCGGTTTCAGAAAGAATAGAAGCAACAATCTCGCTATCAGCAAAATTCATGGCACAGCCGTAACTCTCGATATATAATTTACGGGCATCAGCTTTTACCGGCGTGTCTAAAATTAGCGCCTCACCTTGCCTTGCTTCATCGTGCGTCTTATCTGTTAATTGTAAATCAATCATTATTTAAAAACATTTTGGGGATTGCAAAAATACATAAATAAAATTAAAAGTGACAAATTGACATATTTAGTTTAAATGTTTACAGTACGATTATGATTTTCATCAATTGCGAAGAGCAACGACGGCCTGTCCACGTTACTAATGCAGCCGTTGCACTCCAAAACTATAACCGTTTTTTTTTGGAAATGAAGGCTTCGGTGCAAATGGCGGCCTGCAGTCCCGCCCCCGCTTCTGCCCCAATTGAAAAAATTGTGGCATCCCGCTAAGGTCGGGTTTAGGAACAAAGGACGGTACATGAAGCATATAAACACCGTTAATCTCAGCACTCAACTGCCACCTAGCCCTTGGCGAAGCGGTACCCTGCAGGCCGGAAGGCACGACGGCTGAAGCGTACAAGCGAAGCAAAGGAACAAACCAGGTTACTTACCTTGCACTTGCGCTCCAAAACTATAACCGTTTTTTTGGAAATGAAGGCTTCGGTGCGAATGGCGGCCTGCAGTCCCGCTCCCGCTTCTGTCCCAATTGAAAAAATTGTGGCATCCCGCTAAGGTCAGGTTTAGGAACAAAGGGCTGTACATGAAGCGCAAGCACCGTTAATTTTAACACTCACCTGCTACCCAGCCCTTGGCGGAGCGGTGCCCTGCGCTCCAAAAATTAACAATAAAACATTTCACAATATCCGCTCTTTGGTCTTTCTCCTTTAGTCTTTTCGCTTTCTAACAAAAAACCTTTCGCGTTCCCATCTGTTACCTATCGATAAGCTTCAATAAATAAATGACAGCGCAGCGCAGAACTAAAATTTGGGCCTGGATAGGAAGTATATCCGGCATATTGATTTTAATTGTTGCATTTGGTGCAATGTTTTTGAGCGCCCGATGGAAGCCTATATTGACTGAAAAAATTAAGACTGGCGTTTATAATGGTACCCGCCACCTGTACCGGATAGATTTTAAAAGCATAAACCTCAATGTAATTACCGGAAGTTTGGCTTTACGTGATGTTACCTTAATTCCAGATACCTTGGTTTTTGACAGCCTGAAGAAAAAACAACTGGCGCCTGTCCATACTTTTGAGCTTAAATTAAAGAAACTGCAGATTACCAGGGCTGGAATATTAACGGCCTACTTTAAAAAACAGATAAATGTAAATGAGATCCTTTTACAGCGCCCGTCTATTAACATGTTTTTTAATAAAGTTGCCAGGAAACCTGACACCATAAAAGACGAAAAATCACTTTATGAGCAGGTTTCGAAAATCTTTAAATCGGTACATGTTAAAAGCATCAAAATTGTAGATGCCGATTTCGACTACATCAATAAAACCGCAGCTAAAAAGACAAAAAAATCCATCAAACACCTGGACATTAACGTGAACGATTTCTTGCTCGATTCACTGTCATCTAATGATACATCGAGGTTCTATTATACCAAAGATATCTCATTTCAGCTGGCCGGTTATAAATCCATTACTCAAGATAAAATGTACTCGATGAAAGTTGATACCATTAAAGGTTCCACTTCATCGAAAAAGATAACAGTGAAGGGCTTTAAACTTACACCGCTATATGATGAACTGACTTTTGCCCGTAAATATAATGTACAGAAAGACCGTTATAATTTTGCTTTCGAAAAGATAGAATTTAACGGGGTTGATTTTCTTTCATTAAATGCCGATCAGAAACTATACGCAAAATCGCTAAATATCGGGCCGGCCAATGTTGAAGTATTTATGAGCCGCGAATCGCCTCCACCACCGGGCCTTGATAAAGGCCGGAACTATCCGCACATGGCACTGAAAAGGTTAAGTATACCGGCATTAATTGATACGGTAAAGCTTAAGAAAGTAAATGTAAAATATTCAGAATTTAATCCTGCGAGCAAAAAAATCGGTACAGTTGATTTTAAGGCACTCAGCGGAAATATTATGAATGTAACCAACGACAGCCTGCAGCTTGCCAAAAAGAACCATGCGCTGGCCGATCTGAATTCGCTTTTAATGGGTACCGGAAAACTGAACATAAAAATAGACTTTAACCTTACCGATCATAATGGCGCTTTTAGCTACAGCGGGCATTTGGACAGATTTGACATGAAAAACCTAAATCCATTATCTAAAGCGCTGGGGTTAATAGAAATAGAAAAGGGTGATATACAACAGGTCGATTTCAGGGTAAACGGAAATTTAAGATCGGCAAAAGGTTCAATGAACATGCTTTACACCAACCTGAAAGTAAAACTCCTATCAGACAATATTAATGGAGAAGGAACCAGGAAAAAAGGATTTTTGTCTTTTTTGGCCAATACCATCCTGATTAAAGATGAAAACCCACAAAAAGGCGAAGAGCCAAGAACAGCAAGCATGACAAATACCAGGATTAATTCAGCTTCGTTTTTTAACCTGATGTGGAAAACCGTTTTTGTAGGCATAAAAGATATTGTAGGTGTTGGCATTGTACCCGAAAAAAATCCCGTAAAACAGCAAAAAGTAATTGCCAAAAAAATAAGGGAACAAAAACGTGCAGACAGGAAGGCGGCAAGAAAAGCCCGCAGAGGAAAAAACTAACGGCACATTTCTGTAATTTATGTTATAACCGTATATTGCTGATAAAACCACATCCTCTCATTTTTTTGATGCCTGATACAAAAAGAAACGGTTATAAAGCTTTTAAATGGATTGCGGGTACCTTACTCGGTATTTTTATTGCGCTGGCTGGTGTAACCTGGTTTTTAAATGTAAAATCGCGGCCAATATTAACCGACAGGATAAAAACACTCCTTTATAAATCGACAGACAGTTTATACACAATAAGTTTTACCAAGATTTCTACAAATGTGGTTACGGGTAATGCTACTTTGCAAAATGTAAAAATAAGGCCTGATACCAACCGATTTAAACAGCTTATTAACTTAAAAAGAGCACCGAATAACCTTTATAGCATTTCATTAAAGAAACTGGTGGTGAAACGTTTCCACCCTTTAACCCTATACCGCGAAAAAAAGCTGCAGATAGAGGAGGTTGTTTTTGATAAGCCAGAGGTAACCATGGTTAACCGGCAGTTTCCGTTTAATGAAGGGCGCGCACCGCGACCGGTTAAATCGCCATATGATATCATCTCCAAAAACCTGAAGGAATTTAGCATTAAAACCATCCGTTTTAAAGATGTAAGCTTTAAGTATGTAAATAAAAACGTAGCCCACTCTTTACCTTTCGATATTGACGACCTAAACATAACCCTAACCGACCTTTTGGTAGATTCGACCTCTGCCGATGATCCCAGCCGGTTTTACCTGCTTAAAGATATCACAATCAATCTTAAGAATTATGTGTACCATACCCCCGATAAAATGTACGACATTAAGCTTGATCAGCTTGATTTTAGGGCCACTACAGGCAAACTAAGGGTAAATAGCTTTGCGCTGGTTCCACTATACGATGAAATGAAATTCGGTAAGGTTGCAAGTTATCCCAGGGAACGTTTTGATATTGGTATGCGCAATATTGTACTCAACCGTATCGACCTGCCACTGTATATCAGCAAACAAGAACTCTGGGCGAAAGAAATGGCCATTTCTAATGGTTTTATAGCTGTTTTTAACCAAAATGGGCTCCCGAAGAAGCCACAGGAGAGCAAAATTGGAAAATTTCCGCATCAGCTTTTACAGTTGCTTAAAGCACCCATACTGGTACAGAAAATCCAGCTGAAGGATATAAATGTTACCTATTCGGTTTTTAACCGCGAAAGCAACCAAAGAGGACGGATTAGTTTTGAAAACACTTCAGGAATTATAAAAAATGCCACCAACCTTGATAATATTAAAGCCATAAACCCGATAATGGAGGTTAAGCTCAATACTTACCTTTTTGGACAGGGAAAACTTGATGTAAATTTTAATTTTAATCTTACGGCTAAAGATGGGGAATTTTCTTACAACGGAGTTTTGCATAATTTTAACGCCAGGGTTCTAAATCAGATTACCAAACCGCTTGGCCTGGTGCGTATTAACCGTGGCAACGTAGATAAGCTGAAATTCAATTTCAAAGCCAATGATTTAGGTGCCAAAGGCAGAGTGGCTTTCTCTTATTATGATCTTTCGGTAGCGCTGATGAAAAATGATCCTGAAAAAGACCATTTGGTTACCCGGGGATTTCTCTCGTTTCTGGCCAATGCGCTCATCATTAAATCCGAAAACCCGGGTGCCGACGGTAAATTGAACGCGGTAGATGTTGATTACAGCCGGCCATCAAACACTTCATTTTTTAACCTGATCTGGAAAAGCCTTTTTATAGGGATAAAATACAGTATCGGCATTACAGAAGAAAAGCAAAAAGAGGTGCAGCAGCATATTGCACGTTTTAAAGCCATGCGTGCCAGTCATAACCTGAGGGTAAAAAGACGATTAGAACGCCGCCTGCAAAGAGAACGGGAACAAAATGAAAAGCGGTAACATGTTGTAACCTTTTCTTATCTTTATTCTCTAAACCTTAAACTAAATTTATGATTATTGCCCTCGTTATCATCGGATTTATCTTTCTTCTTGGGATTTTCTTTTACAACTCGCTAATCGGGAAGAAAAACCAGGTAACCAATGCCTTTTCGGCCATTGATGTTATGTTAAAAAAACGATTCGACCTTATTCCAAATCTTGTTGAAGTAGTAAAACAGTATACTACTTACGAGCAGGGAACCTTAACCAAAATAGTTGAACTGAGGTCGAAAGCTGGCTCTCCGAACATCAGCAATGCAGAAAAAGCAGATTTAGATGCACAATTAAGCAGCAATATAAAAGGTTTAATGGTTAACATCGAAAATTACCCCGATTTAAAAGCCAATACTAATTTTATTAACCTACAAACCACCTGGACCGAAAGTGAAGAGCAGATAGCAGCTGCGAGAAGAGCCTATAATGCTTCGGTAACGGATTACAATAATTCAATTATGATGTTTCCAGGCAGTTTATTTGCCGGGATGTTAAATTTCCAGGCGATTGCCGTTCTAGAAACTGCAACTGAAGAACGCAAAAACATTAGCGCAAAAGAACTCTTTAATAATTAATGTTGTTCGATATTGCAAATAATGTGGCCTTACAACAAGTTTTGGCTACAATGGAGATTACGCGCAAAAGAATTGCTGCCACCCAAACCAAAGCTTATATTTTTATTGGAGCGGGCATCTTGCTTTTTATACTGGGCTTTATCATGGGCTTTCCCATTCCTGGTATAATTGGCGGCTTAATACCTTTGATTTACGGCGGTGTTTTGTTATTTAAAATCAACGGTTCTTTAACAGCTTACCAAAATGCCTACAAAACCGATGTAATTGGTGCTGCCCTTAAATTTTTAGACGAAAGCTTATCAATTAACCCCGAACAAGGAATTGAAGCTCAAGAGTTTGTGTACACACAGTTATTTAGCCATGAGCCCGATCGTTACAAAACAGAGGATCTGGTAAGCGGACGTGCTGATAAAACCCGCTTTTACTTTGCTGAAGTACATGCCGAATATAAAACAGTAACGCAAACAAAAAACGGAACGCGAACAGAGTGGCACGACATTTTTAAGGGTATTATCTTTGCTGCCGATTTTAATAAGAAATTTAATGGCTTAACCATCGTCAGGCCAAAAGATTTCGGAGCAGCCTTTGGCGCATGGTTTTCAAAAAACCTGTTTTCTTTTGGCGGTAATGATGTTATCCAATTGGAAAATGTCGAATTTGATAAGACCTTTGTAACTTATGGTTCAGATCAGATTGGAGCCAGGTATATCCTTACACCTGCTCTGATGGAGCGTATACTAAACCTCAACCATCAAGCAAAGTATAATATCAGTTTATCCTTTATCGAATCGAGGATGTATATCGCATTCCCTTTACACCGGAATTATTTTGAGGCACCTGTTTTTAAGTCATTATTAAGCCCAGAAATAGTAAATCAAGATATCTCCACCATAAAGTTTATGTATGATATTGTTAAAGAGCTGGATCTGAATACAAGGATTTGGGGAAAGGAATAACAGATTTCAAATAGAAATTCGTTATCTCGACTGAAGCGAAGCGGAATGGAGAGATCTATTGAGACAGATTTAGCTTCGCTGAGCACTCCGTGGTTCTCGACTTCGTTTCACTCCGCTCGAAATGACGATCTTTCGAGCCCTAGAAAACTTCGAAAGTCTTCTGCCCTAACTCAAATGTTTCTTTACAATTTCTTCGAGTGCAGCAATATCAAACGGTTTTGATAAGTAACTATCAGCACCGGCTTCGTTAGCTAACGCAGATATATCATTATTGGCCGAAAAATAAATTACCGGAATATGCTTTAAATATGGATGGTTTTTTAACGCTTTGGTGGCCTGTATCCCGCCCAGATCGGGTAACCAGTTATCCATAAAAATTAAATCAGGCATATATGCGGCAACCTGTTCTTCTATGTTATTGGCATTTTCAGATGTTTTTATCTCATACCCCGCATCTTCCAAAATAAATGTACAGAGATCAAGGATATCCCTATTATCATCAAAAACAAATACCTTTTTTGCAACTGCCATATTAACCTCCCGAAAAGCAATTAATCATTTAAATTATTTATATAATCAGCCATATCATGGCTATCCAACACCACATGCGGCTCAACATTCAGAACAGCTTGTTGCGGCATATAGGGCATTATTGCCGTATATGGGTTCTGTATAACCACCCTTCCCTTAAAATTGTTTACACTTTTTAATCCTTCTACCCCATCGGCATTAGATCCTGAAAGTAAAATGCAGACTAATTTTTCTTTAAAAACCTCGGCTGCTGATTGAAAGGTAACATCAATTGACGGTCGGGAGTAATTTACTTTTTCAGAGTAATCTAAAGATATACTTTGGTCTTGCTCTATCAGCATATGATAATCTGCTGGCGCAATAAAAACTTTACCCGGGCTTAAAAATTCCTTTTCATTTGCTTCGCTAACGGCCAATTTAGTGCGCGATTTTAACAAATCGGTTAAAAGAGATTCGTTACTTGCCTTACGGTGTACCACTAACACAATGGGAAAAGGGATATCGTTCCGCAGGGCAGGAAAAATTTCGAGCAATACATCTAAGCTACCGGCCGAACCGCCAATAAATAAAGCAGCACAGGGCGTATCGTCTATAGTTTCCGCCATATTTTCTCCATTTTAACCCTTTTGTACTCTTTGGCTTTTGGCCAGAACTCTAAACTTTCTTTGCTTCCGAGCGCAAGATAGCCTAATTTCTCGATGCTGCCGTCAAACAGGTTAAATACCTTATGCTGCAGTTCTTTATCGAAATAAATTAATACATTTCTACATAAAATTAGCTGAAATTCGTTAAAAGAATGATCGGAAACCAGATTATGCGTAGAAAAAATCATTTTACTATTTAAACTTTCATCAAATTTGGCCAAAGAATAATTCGCTGTATAATAAGTCGAAAAATCTTTTACGCCACCTGATTGCAGGTAATTTTCGGAATATTGTTTCAGGTAATTTAGCGGGAACATGCCTCTTTTCGCTTTCTCTAAAACCGATGGATTGATATCGGTCGCATAAATAAGCGATTTATTAAGTAAATTAAGCTCTTTTAAAACAATGGCAAGTGAATAAGCCTCTTCTCCGGTAGAACAGCCTGCTACCCAAATGCGGATAAACGGATAAGTACCCAGCACAGGAAGTACATCATTGCGCAATGATTTATAAAAAGAAGGATCGCGGAACATTTCGGTAACATTAACCGTAATCTCCTCTAAAAAACGCTTAAAATATTGCTTATCAGTCTTAACCGTATAACGAAATTCGGCGAAACTCACAAAATTATCCAGTCCGTAAAGGCGTATAATCCTTCTTTTTATTGATGCATGAGAATATGCCAGAAAATCATAGCCATGAGTTTCTAACACATCATTCAACAGAATTTCTACCTGTTCGTTATTTATCGCATCACTTATCACCGGTTATTTTGTAAAATTTTCTATTTGAACTAATAACTCATCAACATTTATCGGTTTAGAAACATAGCCTGATGCCCCTGCGCTTAAGCAGCGTTCCCTATCTCCAACCATGGCCTGGGCGGTTACCGCCAATACAGGTATATCACGCATTTTAGCCGATTTTTTTATCACTGCAATAGCCTGATAACCATCCATATCCGGCATCATCATATCCATCAGAACAATGGCGACATTACTGTTCTCTTCTAAAATAGAAAAACCTTCCTGGGCACTTATAGCAGATAAACAATCGAAGCCTTTGGCCTTTAAAACAGCTTTTAAAGCAAAAATGTTTCGGCTATCATCATCAATTATTAGAATCAATTTTTGAGGCATAAAAATAAAAATAGGTTATGATTGATGATGATTTTCGTAAAGCCAAACACGCAAAAGCGAGATCAACTGGTCCATATCAACCGGTTTGCTAATATAATCAGACGCACCCGCGGCAATACACTTTTCGCGATCGCCCATCATGGCTTTTGCTGTTACAGCCAAAATAGGCAGGTTGCGGTATTTAATATCCTGCCTGATGGCGGTTGTTGTTTCATAACCATCAAGCTCAGGCATCATCATATCCATTAAAACCACATCAACATCCGGATTTTCGTTCAATAACTTAAGTGCTTCCTTACCATCGGTAGCTGCCACCACTTTCATTTGGTGCTGCTCCAGCATTTTAGTGAGCGAGAAGATATTCCGTACATCGTCATCGGCAACCAGCACCGTTTTTCCTACCAGTACATCCTGTAGTTCGGAGAATTTTTTAGGTGTTTTGCTTTTTTCCTTGCTCTTTTCTTCCACCAGATGCAGGAATAAGCCTGCCTCATCTAAAATGCGCTGGTAAGAATGTGCCGTTTTTACCACAATCGAATCAGCATATTGTTTAATGCGGTTCTCTTCGCCTTTTGAAAGGTTTTTACCGGTAAAAATAATAATCGGAAGGTTTTCCAGTCCTGGGGTTTTCTTTACCATTTCAAGCATTTCGTAAGCATGCTTATCAGGTATACCCATATCCAGGATTACACAGTTCACTTCAGGCTTGTGTAAAGCCGAAACACTTTCCTTTACCTGGTTAACAATTTCTGTCTGGATATTAAAATTGCTTAAAAAGTAGCTTAATGCTTTGGCATGTTGCTCATTTTCTTCAACAATGAGCACTTTTTTAGGGTGACGGCTTAAGGCATGCTCCAGTTTTGAAAATATCTCTTGCATGTGCTCAAAAGCAAAAGGTTTATTTATAAAATCTACCGCACCTTTTAATAAACTTTCTTTCTTCACCTGCAGGGAAGACATGATGTGTACCGGAATAGGTCGCGTTGACGGATCCGATTTCAGCTCTTCCATTACCTGCCAGCCATCTTTAACCGGCAATTGGATATCGAGTAAAATAGCAAGCGGTTTAAAGATTTTCGCCATCTCAATGCCCGCATCGCCACGAACGGCAACCAACCCTTTATAATTTCTCTTCCGTGTAAAATCTAAAAGTGTTTTAGCAAAAGGCGTATCATCTTCGACGATTAAAATTACCTTATCATCAGGCTGAATATTATCGCGGTCATCTTCAATTTCCTGCGGGATATTTTCGACTGTTAAATGGCTCGCTTTTTTAACAACAGGCTCTGCCGGAGCGACTACTTCAGGTTTTTCCAGGCTGGCAACCACCCCGTCAAAACCTTTATTTTTATCGATAGGAAGAGTTAAGGTAAATGTACTTCCTTCGCCTTCCGTACTTTTTAAATCGATGTAACCACCCAGTAGTTTGGCCAGTTCCCTGCTGATGGAGAGACCTAATCCCGTACCTCCAAATTTACGACGGGTAGAGCCATCTGCCTGTTGAAAAGCTTCAAATACCATTGCCTGTTTCTCTGGGGCAATACCCACTCCGGTATCGGTAACTTTAAATACCAGTGCGCCTAACTTTTCGTTTTTATCAATGTTTAGGCTTACCTTACCCACAGTAGTAAATTTAATGGCATTAGATAGCAGGTTTTTTATAATCTGCTCTAAACGCATTTTATCGGTATGAAAAAACTCAGGAACCCCATCTGATTTTTCGACAACAAAGTTCAGGTTCTTATCCTTAGCCAAAGGGTTAAACAGCGAACGCATGTTAAGGATAACCTCATCAACCTTAACGTTCGTTCTGTCGAGTTCCATTTTTCCGGCTTCTATTTTAGAAAGATCTAAAATTTCGTCGATTAAACTTAAAAGCCCCTGACCTGAACTTTGGATAACTTCTGCGTATTCCTTGTGCTCGCGGTCCATAGATTCATTTTCGGCCATCAGCCTCGACAACAACAATATCGAATTAAGTGGTGTTCTTAACTCGTGCGACATATTGGCTAAAAATTCAGATTTGTATCTTGTACTCAGTTCCAAAGCTTCTGCCTTTTGCTGAATCTCAATGTTCCGTTCTTCAATCAGCTCATTTTTTTCTTCCAGTAAGCTGCTTCTTTCTTCCAACTCCTGGTTGCTTTGCAACAGTTCTTCCTGCTGTACACGCAATTCTTCTTCGCTGGCCTGAAGTTTCTGTGCCTGTGCTTCCAGCTCGGCATTTAATCCTTCCAGTTCATTGTGCTGAACCTGCAGTTCTTCTGATTGTGCCTGAGTTTCTTCCAATAATTGCTGCAGCTTTTGCCTGTTCTGCGCACCCAGCAATGCGGTTCCCACATCAGATAAAACCGATTTTAAAAAGTGTATTTGCAGATCGCTGTACTTACCAATGGTGCCCAATTCCAAGCCGCCAATTGAAATTTCATTTCTAATAATTGGAAGCACAATTATTTGTGCCGGTTTAATATTCCCGGTAGCGTGTGTAATGGTTAACTCGTTCTGCGGAACATCATCCAATAATATTGGCTTACCTGTTTTAACCGCCTGACCAATTAAGCCCTCGCCAAGTTCTATGGTTTGGATTAGATTTTGTCTTTGCAAAGCATATTGCCCTTTTAAATGCAGGTAGCCATCATCTTTAAATAAATATAAGGCACCAACCTGGCTTTTGGTATAACTGGCCAAAAACTCTATAATATCTTCTGCCAGGTTAAAAACATCTTTTTCGCCAACCATTTTTACGTTTAAGTTGGCTACTCCGGTTTGCAACCATTCATTCTCTTCTAAAGTGTTGAAAGATTTTTTCAGTGATAACGACATGGCGTTGAGTGACTCGGAAAGTTCGCCAAGGTCATCCTGGCTCTGGTTATCGAGTTTTACACCATAATTACCATTGGAAATTTGATAGGCAATTTCTTTAATGGCAGCAATGCGTTTTTCTATCTCAAGCTTCTTATCCTCCATTTCTTTTTGAAGTTTAACACGTTCATCGAAATCGATAGATACTCTCCGGTAAAAAAACAAAGTGATCAGAATGGCAAGCAACGCTGCAATTAAAATCAGTACGGGGGTATAAGAGGTAAGTTTATTTAATTCTTTGGTTCTTTCTTCGAGTAACCTTTTCTCTTCAGTTATGATGTTGCTTACAATAGATCTGGCCTCATCCATATAAACCTTGCCTTGAAAAAGCACTGTAGGATCAATAACACCGCCTAAAGATTTAATCTCGATGGTCGATTTAATGATATTCATCCTTTTTACAAGAATATTCTTAAGTGCAGCTATATTTTTGTTCTGAACGCTGTTATCCCTGGTATCAAACTCAACTCTTTTTAGTATTACAGCTGCCGAATCGCTCGCTCCGTAATAAGGTGCTAAAAATGCCTTGTTTCCGGTTAATAAATACCCCCGCTGACCAGTTTCGGCATCTTTTAAATAGGATAGGATATTCTCAGAGTTTAAAATAACCTCGTCACTGTGTTTTACCAGATCGGTGCATTTAATCAGGTTGCCTATACTTATGTATGAGGCAAGTGAACTGATAAACAGAATAATTAGCGATAAGCCAAGGCCTAAACGTAAATTATTTTTAAGGGTTGTTTTCATTATATGGATTAAGGATAATTAGATTTGATTTTTAAGAATTTCTTCTTCTACAGTGGGAATGATAAAATAAAACTCGGAGCCTTCGCCCGGCACACTGTTTACCCCAATCACGCCTCCGTGCCGTGTAATAATTTCCGAACAGATATATAAACCTATGCCCAGACCATTAAACCGGTTATTGTTATCTTCTACCCGATAAAATTTATCAAAAATCTTGTCTTGCTGCTCTTTTGAAATACCAATACCAAAATCCTTTACAGCCAGGTAAAGTTTTTGATCTTTAATATTCATGGTTACATTAATCTGGTTGGTACCCGGAGCATATTTAATGGCATTGGTAATAAAATTGATCACCACCTGTTCCAGGCGCATTTCATCACCGAATATCATTTCATCTGATTTACCCAGTTTTCTGATGTTAAAATCGGGGTTTGATTGCTGCAACATTTCGATCGCATTGTTTACCATGTTATCAGCATAAAAATTTTTCATATTAAACTTCATCTTTCCGCTCTCAATTTTCGAGATATCAAGCAGGTCGACAATTAATTCGTTTAGTTTTTCGAGCTGGGTACTGGCTTTTTCGAGATGGTTCTGGGCCATGGTCTTATCATCCCTGTTAAGGCTGCGCTGTAACAACTGGATATACCCTTTTACACTGGTTAAAGGTGTTTTTAGCTCATGACTGGCAATGCTTATGAATTCGTCTTTTTTATGTTCAGCCTGTTTTCTGAATTCGATTTCTTCAAGTAATTTCTCCTGCACCTCGTTAAGTTTTCTATTCTGCTCGTAAATGCGATAAAATGTTTTTATCTTGAGGAGCAGCACATTGATATCAACAGGCTTGGTAATATAATCCAATCCTCCGCTCAGGTATCCTTTTGTAATAAATTTTAATGTTGTATTTACAGCAGAAAGAAATATAATGGCGGTATCTTTTGCCTTACTGAAACCTGAAATGGCTTCTGCCACCTCAAAACCGTCCATATCTGGCATCTGCACATCCAGAATAATGAGGACGTAATTGTTTTTAAGAACTTTTTTCAGCGCTTCTTCGCCAGATGATGCGGTATCAACCTCAAAATTATGTGTTTGGAGTACTTTCTGTAACGAGATCAGGTTTTCGGGCCTGTCATCAACTATAAGGATCATCTTTATTAAAAAAAATAAGAAGCCGGGATAATTATGTCTGGTTTCGAGATAAAAATCTCTTTAACTGTAAACAAACAATATGTGTTCAAAAAAGTTTTAGCTTTTTATAAATTATTTGAATTAAAGGTATCGCCCTGCCTGATATCACCCGTTTCAAAGCCTTTTTTAAACCAATACATACGCTGTTCAGAGGTTCCGTGAGTAAAAGAATCGGGCTGTACACTACCGGTTGCCTGTTTTTGCAGTTTATCATCGCCTATGGCGTTTGCAGCGGTTAGCGCTTCTTCAATATCACCTTCGTCTAATTTAAAATCTTTAAGGTTTTGAGCATTGTGCGCCCAGAGTCCGGCAAAAAAATCGGCCTGTAATTCTAATTTCACGGAAAGGCGGTTGTATTCTTTTTCACTAACCTGGCCCCTTGCCCGGTCTAGTTTTTCTGAAATTCCCAATAAATTTTGTACATGATGACCAACCTCATGTGCAATTACATAGGCTTGGGCAAAATCTCCGGCCGCTCCAAAACGGTTCTTTAGATCATCGTAAAATGATAAATCGATATAAACCTTATGGTCGCCCGGACAATAAAATGGGCCTACATTGGCACTGGCATTTCCACATGCGGTTTGTACAGCATCGCGAAACAGCCTTAATTTCGGATATTCATACTGCCTGCCCATGGCCTGGAATTCTTTATCCCAAACCTGTTCTGTAGATTCTAAAACACCCGATACGAACTGTGCCTGCTCATCGTTAGCAGGTACGCCCTGCTTAACCTCTTCTGTACCTGTAGTAGCCGGGATTTGACTAACCAAGCCAGTTAAATCCTTACCGAATATTAGCCCGAGCACCACGATTACGATACCTACACCGCCACCAAGAATGGTTTTTCCACCGCCACCGCTTCTGCCGTCTTCTACATTATTACTGCCTTTACCAAACCACTGCATAATTTACTTTTTAGTTTAATGAATAACCTTAATTATGGGAAAATTGTTATACTAAAGTATAAATTATTTTTATTGATTTATTCTTTTGCGTTGTAGCAAAAAAAAGAAGCTAAGCTTAAAGCTTAGCTTCAGGTATTTATCTCTATTATTCCCTGGGAGGATATACTAACTATTAAAAACGGCAATTGCTTTTGCTATCCTTGCCTTGGTTTCTTCAGCACCTAATAATACAGCAATATCAAAAACGCCCGGCCCAAATTTACCACCCACCAACATAATGCGGAAAGGCAACATCAGTTCGCCAGGTTTAAAGCCTTTTTCTTCGGCCAGCGCTTTAAATGATGTTTCAGCAGAAACGGCATCTTTTAAGGTTAAACCATCAGCAAAGCCATTAAAGAAATCGGCCTTTTCAGCTGTCCATTTTGGTTTTACCGAATTCACATCATATTCTGCTGGTGAGGCAAAAAAGTAACTGCTCTGTGCCACAAAATCGGGCAGCAAAGTGCAGCGGTCTTTAATCAGATCGATAACCGCATTTAAAAAAGCATCATCATGAACTCCGATACCTGCCTTTTCCAGCTCTGCTTTAACGTCTGGTGCTAAATGCCCGGCGCCCTGCGATTTAATCCACTCGTGGTTATACCACTTGGCTTTTTCGAAATCGAATTTAGCGCCTGCTTTACTAATTCTTTCTACTGAGAATTTTTCTTCCAGCTCTTTTAGTGTGAATAACTCCTGGTCGGTACCATCGTTCCAACCTAAAAGTGCCAGCATATTGATAAAGGCTTCGGGCATGAAACCCATTTCTTTAAATCCTTTGGTTATGTCGCCGGTTTTAGGGTCGGTCCAGTTCATGGCATAAACCGGAAAACCTAACCGGTCGCCATCGCGTTTACTTAATTTCCCATGTCCATCCGGCTTTAAAATTAAAGGTAAATGTGCCCATGCCGGCATATCGGCTTCCCAACCTAAATATTTCCAGAGTAAAATATGAACCGGCGCCGATGGCAACCACTCTTCGCCCCTAAAAGCATGACTAATTTCCATTGCCTTATCATCTACAACAACGGCTAAGTGGTAAGTTGGCATTCCGTCGGCTTTTAACAATACCTTATCATCAACCAATGAAGTTTCAAAACTTACGTCGCCACGGATTAAATCGTTAAAATGTACAATTTCATCTGCAGGTACCTTAATCCGCACCACATGGGGAGTTTTGGCGGCCAACAATTCCTCTACCTCACTCAGGGTAAGCGTTAAAGAATTCCGCATCTGCATGCGTGTAGCCTGCCCGTACTGGAAATTTGGAATTTCTTTCCGTTTGGCTTCCAACTCTTCAGGGGTATCGAAAGCGTAATAGGCATAACCATCGTTAATTAACTGTTCGGCAAATTTACCATAGCTGGGTTTACGCTCGCTTTGGCGGTACGGTCCGTATGCACCCGGATTATCGGGGCTTTCATCCGGTGTAATGCCACACCAATCTAAACAGTTTACAATATATTGTTCGGCACCTTCTACAAAGCGGTTCTGATCGGTATCTTCTACACGAAGTACAAAAGTTCCATTATTTTTTTTGGCAAATAAATAATTGAACAAGGCAGTACGCACGCCGCCTAAATGCAAACCTCCGGTTGGGCTTGGGGCAAATCTTACTCTAACTTTTTTATCCATGATTGAATTGTTGAGCGGTTGGCGTTATGCGTAAGGCGCATTGAAACGCCTATCGCCATACGCAAAGCGCAGACGGCACAAAGATATGTTTTTCATCCATTTTATTGTGTTTTCATCTGCAAGAAGCGACTATGCATTCAGGATGATTGGCCAGGGTTTTGAAAAAGCATAATGGTTTTATGTTTTTTTCGTTTTGTTATTGTAATTTGGCTAGCTAAAGCATGAACCCTTATCAAAAGAAACGCCGTTGGAAGTTTTTCCTTCTCATTTTTGCCATCTTAATTGGCATTGCCTCGGTATTTTACACAGATTCTTTCGTAAAAAAAATGGAGCGTGAAGAGGCAGACCAATTTCACCTTTGGGTGAAAATCCAGGAACGGGCCATGTTTCTTTATGACAATGATGATTATCGTACTATAGTAGAAACGGTGAGAAAAAACACCAAAACCCCTGTAATCATGACAGATTCGGCCGGAATCATCACTTCTTTTAACGGCCTCGACAGTACAAAAACCAATTACCCCATTTCAGATGCCAAATTAACTTACGATAGTCTTTATTTTGTGCGTCAATTGAGACAGATGAAAGCACAGCATCCGCCTGACGAAATGAATATTTTTGGCCGGAAATTTAAGGCTTACTATCGCGATTCTTTCATTTTAACACAGTTGAGATATTTCCCATATATCCAGATGGGTGTTATTTTCCTTTTCCTGTTAACGGCTTATGCAGCATTTAGCTCTGCCAGAAGAGATGAGCAGGACCATGTTTGGGTAGGTTTAGCCAAAGAAACGGCACACCAGCTGGGTACACCAATATCATCGCTCATGGCCTGGACAGAGCTGATGAAGTCTAAGTTTGATGCAGAAGACGATCCGCTCATTGCTGAAATGGAAAACGATATTAAACGATTGGAAATTATTACTGACCGTTTCTCTAAAATCGGTTCAAAACCAATACTCGAAGACCACACCGTTTATATCGTGGTGAGCGATTTTATCCGGTATTTTAAGGTTCGTACTTCAGACAAGGTTAAATTCAGCATTACCGGCGATGAACAGGTAAGGGCGATGTTAAATGTTCCATTATTTGACTGGGTGATTGAAAATCTTTTAAAAAATGCAGCAAATGCCATCGAAAACGAAGGTTCGATTTCTGTCAATATCATAGAAAATCTAGCCAAAGAGCAGGTATTTATCGATGTGAGCGATACCGGAAAGGGGATTCCAAGGTCTAAGTTCGATGCCGTTTTTCAACCAGGCTACACCACGCGCAAACGTGGCTGGGGTTTGGGTTTATCGCTCACTAAACGGATTGTAGAAAATTACCACAGTGGAGAAATTTTTGTAAAAGACTCTGAACTGGGTAAAGGCACAACTTTTAGAATAATATTAAAAAGCAGTTTAAGATATGAACCGACCACAGCCTAACGAATACCCAACCTGGGGCGAAACCTATATCAGTAAAGTTGACCGGGATATTTTCGAAATTTTAAATGATCAGATCCAAAGCCTTCCGGCACTGTTCAGGACGAACGCCGATAAAGCAGATTATGCTTACGCTGAAGGAAAATGGACATTAAAAGAAATGTTGGGCCACATTATTGATGCTGAACGTGTTTTTGCATACCGCATTACCTGTTTTGCCCGCAAAGAACAGCAGCCCTTGCCAGGCTTTGAAGAAGATGATTATGTGTTAAATGCCCGCTTTGCCGAACACGATCTGGAAGACCTGATTGAGGAATTTATTGCACTTCGCAAAGCCAATATTTATCTTTTTAAATCTTTAAATGAAGAAGAACTGGAAAGAAAAGGAATTGCTTCGGGCAGGGAAATTAATGTAAAATCGATCTTGTTTATTGTTGGTGGTCACATTATCCACCATGTTGGGATTTTAAAAGAACGTTATCATGTGGTTTAAAGATTTTACTGTTGAAGAGCTGAATAACCGCCCCAAAAACCATATCGGGGCACTGCTGAATATTCAGTTTACCGAAATCGGGGAAGATTTTATTACGGGTACCATGCCCGTTGATGAGCGGACACATCAACCTGCAGGAATTTTGCATGGCGGCGCCTCGGTGGTTTTGGCCGAAACACTGGGCAGTATCGCTTCTTACATGTGCATAGATCCTGATAAGTATATGGCCGTTGGTTTAGAAGTAAATGCCAACCACCTCAGACCGGTAAAAAGCGGACTGGTTAAGGGTATTTGCAAACCACTGCATATTGGCGCCAAAACGCAGGTTTGGGAAATTAAAATTTATGATGAGCGGGGCAAAATGAACTGCATTAGCCGGCTAACCGTGGCCATAATTGTTAAACCGCTGTAAAAAGCGGTTTACTTACTTTTTAACGTTCCGGCGATGACAAGCTTTGCTATATTTTCGGTAAGCAAAGTGGGCGAATTGCAGTCGCAGTTAGTGAGGCCAACCACATAAATATCTTCACCGGGCACATAAACCCCCATGCTTTTAAACCCAAATATGCTGCCCCCATGTGTCCTTACAGGTAAACCACCAATCTCTTTAATGTGCCAGCCGTAACCGTAATTAAATATTTCGCCATTGTTTAGCTTATATCGCGAAAATGCTTTTGTGGTTTCGCTTGCATTTAGCAGTTTATTTTGGCTTATGGCTTTTTGCCATTTCAGCAAATCGTCCAGTGTAGACATTAAAGCCCCTGATGCGAAAGGAACGCTAAAACTAATGGCTGTTTTGTTTACATATTCATTCTGTTTTTTCTGGTATCCGTAGGCCCTGTTATGGATTACTTGCCTGTCGCTGGCATAATAAGAATGATCCATACCAATCCGGTCAAAAATATGTTGCTGAATAAAACCGGCATAAGCCTCGCCCGAAACCTGTTCAACCAGGTAGCCAAGCAATACATAACCCGAGTTGTTATATTCAAAACGTTCGCCAGGTGCAAAATCAACAGGTTCATCCTTAAAAAAATCGACCATCATTTTGGGCGTCATCTCTTTCTGGGCTATCTCTGCCAGCGCCTTCATTTTGGTGAAATCTTTAATACCCGACGTATGCGTAAGCAAATGGTGTATGGTTATTTTATCGCTTCCAGGATAATCCGGAATATATTTCGAAATCGGATCGCTTACCTTTAATTTACCTTGTTGCTCTAAAAGCAATACCGCAACGGCTGTAAATTGCTTGGTCATAGAACCCAATTGGAAAATACTTTCAACAGTAAGGTTATCGCCCAGTTCGAGGTTGGCCTTCCCAAAAGCTTTCTGGTAAATTATCTTTCCTTTTTGGGCCACCATAAATGCCCCTCCGGGGCCCTGCTTATCGGGCATTAGAGCCATAATCAGACTATCGATCTGGTTATTGAGCTTTTGAGCCTTAACTACTGCCGGCATAAGCAGGCAGCAGATAAGTATGGCCACAAGAATTTTGATCCGCTTTGTTTTCATCCTTAAAACCGGCTAGAATTTATCTTTCTCAATCGCTTTCTTTTCAATTAGGAACGAAATAATTAAGCCTAATCCACCGAAGATTCCAATGAAACCAAAATAAATGGGAACCACTTGTCCTTGCTCAGTGTGCGTCATATCGCTACCGAATAATGCCCTAACGGTAAAGAGCGCTACCAGCAAACCAATACCCAAGCCCACAAGCAATAAACCAAATTTTAAACTTAAATAGGGTTTTGGTGCTGATTTACCTACACCCGGATTGAGTCCGCGCTCAATCATCGCCATTTTCTCTTTGTTGGATAAATAACGGATGCCGAATACCATGGCGAATGCGCCTAAAAAAAGTGATATGGGAACTAATATACCTTCCATGATTATAATTTTTAATGTATAAATATTTTGTTTCTTATTTATTTGAACCGTGTTCTGTGTAGTATGACTACATCCTTTTTAATCAGGTTACACCCCTTTGAAAAAAAATCGATAGCTTTATCATACATTCAAAAATCCCTTGTACAATACGTTAAAAAACATAGAGGTACTTAAGTCGCTTAGTGATGAGGCTTTAGAAAAGTTAACTGCGGTTTCCAAATTGGTCGAACATCCGAAAGGAACGATTTTGATCCGAGCAGATAAAATCGAACCTGATTTCTATATCCTGGAAAACGGTATCGCCAGGGCTTATTCTGACGGCGAAAACCAACAAATAACCTTTTGGTTTGGACAAAGCGGTGCTGTTCTTTTTTCTTTTAACAGCTATATTAACAATAGCCCCGGATACGAGAATGTTGAACTTTTGGAGAATAGCCGTTTAGTTAAAATCAGGTTAACCGATCTTTTTTTGCTTTACGGCCAACATTTGGAAATTGCCAACTGGGGTAGAAAAATTGCCGAACAGGAGTTAATTGCTACGGAAAGAAGATTAATCGACAGGGCTTTTAAAGGCGCGGCAGAACGCTATCAGGAATTTGTAGCACAATCGCCCGAGCTGATCAAACGTGTGGCTTTAAAGCACATAGCCTCTTACCTTGGTGTAACACAGGTTACCTTAAGCCGCATCAGGGCGATGTGCAAATAAATCCATTTTTTAACATTTGTAAAATTTTGCCAGGTAAATGTGCTGTAATTTTGCAGAAACAAATTGATCATGAACTGGATTATCTTAATTATTGCCGGCCTTTTTGAAGTGGGCTTTACTACCTGCCTTAAATTATCGAACAATTTCTCGAACATAAAATGGAGCGGGGCATTTTTTGTATGCATCGTTTTAAGCTTCCTGTTGTTAAACAAAGCTTCCCAAACCCTGCCGATGGGAACAGCTTATGCCGTTTGGACAGGTATTGGAGCTGTAGGAACAGTAATTATCGGGATCTTTTACTTCAATGAACCAGCAACCTTCTGGCGGATATTCTTTATCTGCACACTCATTGGTTCCATTGCCGGTTTAAAATTTTTCGCTTCGCATTAATGGCCAAAACAGTATTTCATTTTAGGGTTTGTAAAGCGCACCAACATTGTTCATAAACCTGATGGGAGCGGCAGCCCCGAAGCATGAGGGCTAAAGCGAACAGCAGGACCGCACTCTCCGATGAAAAGCCGCCTTTCATTTCCAAATCATAAAAAGTATATAATTAGATTTATCCTTTTGGAGCGCAATACCTGTACAAGAAAATAACAGAGTACCCGTGTTGCGCTTGTACGCTTCGGCCGCTGCGCTAGCCTGCAGGGTACCGCTTCAACCGGGACTAAAGGGCAGAGATAGCATTCCATTTCTCAGGTTTGCGTAGCGCAGCAACATTGTTCGTAAACCTGATGGAAGCAGCAGACTCGAAGTATGAGGGCTACAGCAAACAGCAGGACCACACTCTCCGATGAAAAGCTGCCCTTAAATTTCCAAATCATAAAAAATATAAAAGGTTTTTATCCTTTTGGAGCGCAAGGCCAGTGCAAAAAAATAAAAGAGTACCCGTATTGCGCTTGTACGCTTCGGCCGCTGCGCCAGCCTGCAGGGTACCGCTTCACCCGGGGCTAAAGGGCAGAGATAGTATTCCATTTCTCAGGTTTGCGTAGCGCAGCAACATTGTTCATAAACCTGATGGAAGCGGCAGACCCGAAGTATGAGGGCTAAAGCGAACAGCAGGACTGTACCCTCCGATGAAAAACTGCCCTTACATTTCCAAATCAAAAAAAATATATGATAGATTTTATCCTTTTAGTGCGCAAAGCCGGTGCCATCTACATTATTCATCAATAATAATTTCCCTTAATTATGTTTCACGTGTAACCTGCGTATCTTTAATGTAGTCTTACAGCTAAAGATGGAGCAAAAACTTACAGATTTAGAGCTGATCCAAAATATATTGACGGGCGAAACCGCACAATATGCTTTGCTGGTGAAACGCCATCAGCGATTTGTATTTACGCTTGCGTTAAGATTTTTGAAAAACCGTGAAGATGCTGAAGAAATAGCGCAGGATTGCTTCGTTAAAGCTTATAAGGCACTTGGCACCTTTAAACAGACGTCGAAATTTAGTACCTGGCTGTACACCATTACCTATACCACAGCCATGACTTTCTTAAGGAAAAAGCGGTTAGATACAAACTCCATCCACGATGAAGAAACATTTTTACAGCTCGAAAACCATACCTCGAGCTTAAATGCCAACGATTATGAAAAACAAGATAGTCACACTTTTTTAAACCAGGCCATTAACCAGTTAATGCCCGATGATGCTGCCATTATTACCCTTTTTTATAAAGGCGAACAAAGTTTAGATGAAATTGGCGAAGCATTACGAATGGAGGCAAATACCATAAAAGTAAAGCTGCACAGGGCAAGGCAAAGGCTTAAAGAAAAATTACAATATTTGTTAAAAGATGAAGTAAAGGAGTTACTATGAATGCAATAGAACAACAGCTTTGGGATTATATAGACGGAAATTTAAGCGGATCTGAAAAAAAGGCCATTGAAGAAAAAATGGAATCAGATGCCGGGATTAAATCGCTTTATGAGGACCTGGTAAAACTTAATTCGGTTTTTGGCGAACTCGACCTTGATGAACCCTCCATGTCTTTCGCGCGTAATGTAATGGAAAGTGTAGCCGCTCTGCCGGCACCGGTGGCCATGAAAACACGGGTTGATAAAAAGATTATCTATAGCATTAGTGGCTTTTTTGTGATCTCATTACTAGCCTTATTTGGCTATGTGCTTTACCATTCGAACCTAAGTTTGCCTAAATTCGGCTTTAATGTTAACCTGAATTATAATTTAGACCAATACATTACGCCTACGGTGTTATATAGCTTCTTATTTATTGACCTGGTGATAGGACTGGTATTTCTTGATCAGTTTCTGAGGAAAAGGATGCATAAATAGCATTAATTTGGCTCTAGATCGTCATACGACTGGAGTGCAACGAAATGGAGAAATCTTTTAGAAAATTATAGATAACCTAACTTTTATTAACAGCTAATGCGTGGTCAGCATGCTTCCTGCCAGATAGACCCTGAAATAATCCAGGGCAACGACAGTAATTTACTGTATTACTGAAAATCTTTAAAGGCATGTCATTTATCAAGTTCGGGTAAATAGATTTCTCCGCTACGGTCGAAATTACGGTTTATTTAACCCAGTTTTTTAAGGATTTCCAATCCTTCGGGCCACTCCCCGAAACCTGCATTGGCATTAATATGCCCGGCGGCTCCAATATTCATGAATTCGCTGCCCCAGTTTTTGGCGAAAAATTCGGCTCTTTCCAGCGTTACCCATTCGTCATTTGTACTGGCAACCACAATGGTTTTAAAGTCGATTTTATGCAAAGGTACGTGATCAAAACCAGGTGTATCAAAATTGTACTTTGGTGCCTCTATATCGCTTGGGGCAACCAATAAAGCACCCTTAATTTTCTTTTGGTAAGCTTTTGCCCAATTGGCAATAGCCATACATCCCAAACTATGGCCAATTAAAACCACATGATCCGGATGATATGCGGCAAGTGCTGAATCTATGGTTTCAATCCAATCCTGGTTGGATGGTGCATCCCATTCCTTTTGGTTTATGCGTATAAAATTATCTCCTGATTTCTCGAAATAAGTTTGCCAATGATCTGGACCTGAATTGCCGAAACCCGGAACAATAAAATAATGAGTCATAGAAGCTATGAAATGGGTTGATGTAAACGACAGCAAACAAAAAAGCCCCGACGGTAATCGAGGCTGTTTGTAAATATGATAAATAAATTAAATTACTTTCACATTAACGGCATTTAAGCCTTTTTTACCGTTAGCAACTTCGTACTGTACTTTGTCGTTTTCACGGATTTCATCGATAAGACCTGTTGAATGAACAAAAATTTCGCTATCGCCATTCGCAGGGATGATAAAGCCAAAACCTTTAGTTACATTGAAGAATTTTACTGTGCCTTCTTGCATTGTATTAAATATTAAAATTAAGAATGCAAGGTAAGTTTTAATTTTTAAAATTAAAATAAATTTTTAACATTTTTTTAACGTTAAAAATTTGTAAATACCAGATTATTAAGGCTTTTTAGTTGCCTTCCCAATCATCGTCAACGTAATTTCGCTGTTATGCGGGATACCCAATGTGGTTCCCGGAGCCACGTTAAAAAGGTTCCTGACATAGATATCGGCAATGCCCTGAGCCACCTTTTTTTTTGCCTCCTTATTTTCCGGAAGTACATTATAAATGGTTTTTACATGTATACCTCCCTGGAAATCTACAATGGCTGCAACCTGATAAGCAAAATCTTTATAGGCCTTGTCAATCCTGATGATATATTGCGGAAACATGTAATCATAAGCTTCTGTCCGGTTGTTTGTCCGGTCTACAGTACTTATTTTTTCTACCCTCGCAATTTTACTTTTTGATATAAACTGAACGGGGTCTGTAGCTGCAAATGCGCTATCGCTATTCAGGTTAACCTTGGCCGAACGTTTTTCAATAAAAGCAGTATCGGCTTTGGTGGGTTTTTGCAGGTCTTCGGCTTTGGCTTTTAACTTGTTTTTAATGTAATCCTGCGCATAAAAGGTCATGTTTACATCCGAACGGACATCTGATGCAATTACCCTCCCGTCGACCTGGATCCGTTGAAAAACCAGACTGTCTTTACTGATGTGTTTCACCTTAAAAAATTCGGCAGCAAAGTTATATACATTACCATGATCGTATTGCAGGTAAAAATTCTGCATCCGCTGTTTTTGGGGGCTCCAGGCCGACATCGTATCTTCTTTAACCACTTCAATTATCCAGGATGGTTTTTGCATAAAACCCTCCTGATTAAAAGAATACCCATTTTTAAACCGGCGTTTTACCTCCACATAGCGGATGCCTTTAACAGGCTCAAAAGTAAAATCCCTTAGGGTTGGATCGCTGGTTTTGGTGCCCGTTTTACAGGCACTGAGCATGAGCACAAAAAAGAAAAAGTATATCGAATTTTTAATCATTTCAACAAAATCTTCGGCTAAAATAAGTTTTTTTAAGCAGTGTTGTGTTGCCCTGAATTTTATCTTTTAACCGGTTTCTTTACCAAAATAACATTGGCCACTTTCCGCTGTCCTTCATGGTCCCACTTTTTATTATCTGTCGGATAATTGATTACACCGCCATCGGGCATTCCATTTACCCACAAAGTGGTAGAACCACCACCATCGAAATTTATAGCAGAACTACAGCCCAACCAGCGCATTAATCTGGTCAGCTCGAACAGGCTCATCCCGGCCGAGTTTTCATTCCTTCCATCAACGGTCAGTAAAATTACCCTTCCGTTCGGTTTTATGCCCAGGCAGGTACGCGGATGACGCAAGCGGGTAAAACCGGTTGTATCCAAAACTTCATCAACATTGTTTAAGGTTAATAACGGTCCGTTCAGCAAAACATTTTGTTCGGTTAACCTGGTTTCCCAATCGGCTGATCCATCCCATTTTTTGATCGAAATTTTTCCGTTATCGATCACGATTGCTGCCTCCTGGTGCCTGGCCCGGTTTCCGTTTTTTTCCAAACGGTTGATATTGATTGTTTTTCCGTTTACACGGACAAAATCTACAGATCCTCCGTTTTTCACATCGAAAAAATTGCCGTTTACCGCAGCAATGGCAGTATCTCTTAAACCGAAATTACTGGTGGTAATTAATGTCTTTTCTTCAGCCCCAATGGCAAATACGGCTTTACGCCCGGTATTTTTTATTTCTAAAAACGAAATGTTTTCGTTGGCCGCGAAAAGGTTTTTCTGATCAAAATGATGCCTGAATAAAATTACTTGTCTGGCAATTTTGTTTCTCTGCCATTTGGTTTTAACAACGGTAATAGAATCGGCATTTTGACCAAAGGCCGAGAAACCGTATGTGAATAAGGTAGCGACAAACAATAATCTTTTAAACATAAGGGCTGTTTTAATCATAAAATTAGAAAACTGTTGCGTGTTTAGCTCAAAGCATCAAGAATTATACAAACGCGGCCAATAAAAAAACCTCGCTGGTTTTCAAACCAGCGAGGTTGCTAACGCGGGCGACCAATTGAATGATCCGCGCCATTTTTAATATGATTGCATGACGCAATTAAGCTGTCAACTTAATCTTTATTATTTTTTCGGATCCAAAATATCTTTAATACGGATACTTAAATCTTCGTAATGTGCTTTGGTAATGGCATCGCCTGCAGCTGCCCTGGCTTTTGTAGTAGCCAATAAGGTTTTCAGTTCTGCCCTAACCAATGGCCTGATATCAGATAAGCCAACATTGATTGGAGTTAAACCATAACTTGCTGCATAATCAACAGGGAATCCAACCGGAAGTTCGTTTTCTTTAGTCATCAGATCCTGTAAACGATCTACATAGGCACGTTGTAAGTTGCGTCTAAAGGCGTCAGCTCTTCCTGCAACAAATACCGAAGACCTTAAGTCTGTAAATAATTCTGGTAAAGTATAAGCTTTTGCCGTACCGTTTTTAGTTTCGTTATCTAATAAACGTGCTATACGCGAAGCAGATAAAAGATTGGCCAAAGTATTGGTCTGAACACCCTTAATACGGTTTAATAATACACCATTATCAAATTTGCTCAGCTGTTCGTTGCTGATTAACCAAAGTGGTGTGGTAAATAACTGCTGGTTGAAGAAAGCAACAGCCTCTTTTTGTTTCGCTTTAGGCAGATAAGCGTAAACCGGCCCACTTTGTTCGTAAGTTTTAAAATTTTCGCTTAATCCGCCAACGTTTGTTGCCACATGCCCCATGTAACGGTTAAACTGGCCTACGATTTCGGTATAGATTTCTTTTAAATCACTGTAATCTTTTCCTTTTTGGTAAGTCCATTTTTCTACGTTAGGTAAAATGCGTTTTAAGTTGGCAATACCATAAGTACTCGCTTTCATGGCATTGTCGCCTAAATCTTCGCTCTGTAAACGCGGGTCTAAAGAAGTACCCTGGCGGCCATAGAAATACAATGGATTGCCAGCATTTTTCAAGGTCCACTGATCTAAAACTTCTTTTTCCTGTTCAGCGGTTTTATTTCCTGGAATCCACGAATATCCCCATTTTATTGCCCATTTATCATATTCGCCAATTTGAGGGTAAAGTTTGGTTACACCATCGCCCGGCTGTGCAATGTAGTTAAAACGGGCATAATCCATAATAGATGGCGCAGTGCCATGTTTATCGGTAAAGGTTTTAGAGCGTAACGAATCAACAGGATAAGCATAGCTTGAACCAAAGTTGTGCGGTAAGCCCAAAGTATGACCTATTTCGTGCGATGATACGAAACGGATCAGTTCGCCCATTTGTGCATCTGTAAATTTAGCTTTCCGTACTTCCGGGTTAATGGCTGCAGTTTGTACAAAATACCAGTTACGCAAAAGGTTCATTACATTATGATACCAGCCAATGTGCGTTTCCAAAATCTGTCCGGTACGCGGATCGCTGATGTGCGGCCCATATGCATTGGCAATATCTGATGCGAAATAACGTACTACCGAATACCTGGAATCTTCTACGCTGAACTGAGGATCTTGCTGCGCGGTTGGCGCTTCTTTGCCAATAATGGCATTTTTGAAACCTGCAGCCTCAAAAGCTACCTGCCAATCGTTAATTCCCTGAATTAAGAAAGGTACCCATTTTTTAGGTGTAGCAGGGTCGATGTAAATTACAATTGGTTTTACAGGCTCTACCAATTCGCCACGTTTATAGGCATTGGTATCTTTTGGAACCAAATTCCAGCGATGAATGTAGGCGGTGCGTTCTGCTTTTTGTGCATTACTTCCATAATCGATCTGCGATTGACCGAAGAAACCTACCCTACTATCCATTATCCTGGCCTTTACAGGAGTTTTTGGTAATAATAACATCGAAGTATTAAACTCGAAAGTTACTGCTCCATTGCTGTTATCTGTTGGCGATTCGGCCGAACGGTATGTTTTAGCTGTCTTTACTTCAATATTTATCGGGAAAGTTTTTACCGTATCAATGTAAGAGCGTGTAGCATCGTACATGGTTACTTTATAAGCCTTACGGATCTGATCAGTAGCGCCGATGGCCATAATATCTCCATTATAAAAATCGGTTACATCGATCACCACACCAGTGGTATCTTTATTATAAGCCTTGATTTCGAAACTGGCTAAAATCTGTGCCAGGTTAGAATTTTGTACTGATTCGTACATATCGCTGTTTGGATCGGCCTTGGTTGAGTAGCTTGGCACGCGGATGTAAACCTGTTTGCCTCTACGCTCCCATTTCCAAACCTGCTCGTTTAATTCTTCTCCACCATATTGCTGGTTGCCTACTTTTACTCCCGCAGGTGCTTTTGCCAAACGGGTAACGACCAGCATTTCACGATTGATTATCGAATCTGGTATTTCAAAATACCATTTGTCATCTACTTTGTGTGTTTTGAACAAGCCGTTTGTTGTTCTGGCTTTTGCAGTAATTACTTCAGAGAATGGTTTAATTCCTTCTTTTTTTGGTGCAGCTGCCGGGGCTGCAGCTGGAGTAGCCGGAGCGGCTCCTTTAGTGGTTTTAGATTTTTTTTGGGCGTATACGGAACCTGATCCGGCTACACCAAACGCTACGATGCCCGCTAAGGCAAGCACCTTAAAGTTTTTCTTCATGTGTATATAAAAGTTAGTTTGCTTTGCAATAAGAGGTTAAAGTTAGAATCTTGTTACACGACAATCCTTTTGTAACCGGAAAATTACGCTTTCAGATCCTCTTTTCAAGCCGAACCACTTTAAAATAGACCTGATTGTCTCTAAAAATTTCAAAAATCAAATTTCTGTCTGCTTTTGACTTAAACATTTCGCTAAGCTCATTTAAAGAATAAGCATCTATACTTTTAAAGTTTACTGCGATTATTTCATCATCAGGGCAAAGGCCTGCTTTTTCTGCCGGACTGTTTTCATCAATTTCTCCAATAAGTACCCTTTTATATTCTTTTTGATCCAGGTAGACGACCATCCCCACCATATCGTGTTCAAAAGGCATCTTGCTAGAGCCGTTTGGTTTAGCGTAGATAAAGCCTTCTCCGTAATTAAACTGGATATCGAATTTCCGAAGCAGGTCGGCCCCCAAATTCCCGTTCCTTTTGGATAGATTAATCTTTTCTGCAATGGTTTTAAAGTCCGGGAATCCGGCAACAACCTTATTAAAAACATAATTTCCTAAACTCAATTTATTCACCCGGCCAACATAACCTTTAATCTGTCCGCTAAGACTCATCCCCAGATTAGCCTTTATTTTTTTTTCAGGCACTGGGAATTCACCTCCCT
Organism: Sphingobacteriaceae bacterium; assembly: GCA_017745075.1. GTDB lineage: Bacteria > Bacteroidota > Bacteroidia > Sphingobacteriales > Sphingobacteriaceae > Pedobacter. The sequence goes on from JAGIAD010000029.1 coordinate 787,394, forward strand.
GAAACATCTCCAGAGAAATTGCATGACTGGCACCGGTATCCATTAAAAACCTGGCATTAGCCAATTTCCCGTCCGGAAGCTCCACATTTCCGGTAATGTATGGTTTCTGATTTTCGATTTCAATCGGAATTTTCATTCCGCGGTATTTAATTTTGGCATTGCGATCATAAATAATCAATCTGCTTTCACTGTATCTTACATCAACAATAAAGCTGTTAAAGAAACTGAAACCCAGCAAACCATAAATTTTCAATCCTAAATGCCCCGACAGGTTAAAGAGGTCTTCTTTTAAAATGGCCGTTGGTATACGCTCAATGCTTGCACTGCCCACTTTAACATCTAGACTTTGAGATACATAGGCTTCAATGGTTTCGATCCCGAGGCCAGAGACCGTTATTTTACGGAGTTGGCTAAAATTTAATGAATCTATAATGGAGGGGTCTGTAATAATCATTGGTCCAACTCCGGTATCAAGAACAAAATCAAATGGTCCTTTTCCATTTACATATACCGGAATAACCATCAGGTTTTTAATGCACTTAAAAGGAATAGACTGTTTTTGCCGGTTTCTTTTAAAAAGGAATTCTTGACCAAAACCGGAAAAAGCAAGAAATACCAGCCCCAAACAAATGGTTAGTTTGCGTAAACAGATTATTACACCGGGGTTATATTTGGCCAACATTAAACTAAATTTAATAAATTAGTTGATAATTATATCCCTAAACTTAGAAGATGTTCCGGTTAAAAAATCAAAATCTCACTTTTCTGGTATTTGCGTTATCTATTTGCTTGCTGTCAGCTTGTTCTGCCAATAAAATGGTTTCGAAAAAAGTAGCTAAGGAGTTTAAAAAATCGCAGGTAATTAAACAATATCAGGTTGGTTTTGCACTTTACAACCCTGCCGATAAAAAGATGATTTTTGAGAAAGATGCCAATAAATATTTTACTCCTGCCTCTAATACCAAACTATATACCTTTTTTGCCAGTTTAAAAATGCTGCCAGATTTAATGCCGGCTTTAAGATATATCGAACAGAACGATTCATTGATTTTTTGGGGAACCGGCGATCCGGCTTTTTTACAATTTGCCATAAAAGATAAATCTGCTTACAATTTTCTTTTGGCATCAAATAAAAAACTGTTCTTTTCTCCCGGAAGGTATTCAGGCACTTTTTTTGGCGATGGCTGGGCCTGGGATGATTACGATTATTATTATCAGCCGGAAATTACCGAAATGCCAATTATGGACAACATGGTTACCTCTACTTATGCCAGTCCAAATAAAATAAACATTGAGCCCAGGGTTTTTGCACCTTGCTTTAAACTGGATTCGACAAAAACCACAGGGAATTTTCAGGTAAGCCGGGATTTTTTAACCAATAGCTTTCATTACCCCAACGTTGCAGTAAAACCTGGCTATAACCAGCAAAACCCTTATAAAACCAGCGCACAGGTGAGCGTAGAAGTATTATCTGATACCCTGCACAAGTCTGTTGGCCTTATTCACCTTAAAATTCCTTCGGATGCGAAAACTTTACAGGGTGCAAAACGCGATTCAGTGCTAAAACATATGATGCTGCCCAGCGATAATTTTATTGCCGAACATTTGTTACTCGTATGCTCAAACCAGATTGGCGATACATTAAGTACAACAAAAGCTATTGATTACATTACTAAAAATTACCTTTCTTTTCTGCCTGATAAAGTAAAATGGGTTGATGGATCTGGTTTGTCCCGCCAGAATTTATTTACTCCCCGTGATAATGTTTACTTGCTCGATTCCATCTATAAGCTGGTAAATAATCCCGAAAAGCTATTCGATATGCTGCCTGCCGGGGGAAAAAGCGGAACCTTAAAAAATGCTTACCCAAAAACCGATAACCCTTTTGTTTTCGGAAAAACAGGTTCGCTCGGGGGTGTCCATAATCAAAGTGGTTATGTACGTACCAAAAAGGGTAAAACATATATTTATTCTTTCATGAATAACAGCTTTATAAAACCAACTGCCGAGGTACGTGCAGAAATGGTGAGGATAGTAACTTATATACACGATAATTTTTAAGCGCATGTAGCATAAAAAAACACTTAACCTATGAAAAAACTCTACTTATTGATTGGCGTTTCTATCCTGCTTATCATATTATCTTGTAAGAAAAACGATCCCATAACCGTTCCAACTGAACCTCCTATGCCTACTACACCATACGTACCCGACAACAGTTTTAAAGTGATAAGCTATTTTCCGAGTTACCGGGATCCGGCCGGTGTTGCAGATTCGAAGTTTAAAATGATTACGCACCTGTTTTATGCCTTTCTAAATCCCAATACAGATGGAAGTTTAGCCGCATTAGCCCAGCCTGGCCGGTTTACAGCCATCATGCAAAAAGCAAGGGCAAATGGCATAAAAACAGGCATCTCGATATCAGGCACGAAAAGTATTTTTGTAACCATGGCAGCATCTGCAACAGCCAGAAACCTGTTTGTAAAAAATGTAGTAGCTTTTGTCAAAACAAATAATCTTGACGGGGTAGATATGGACTGGGAATATCCAAGTACCAACGATGGGTCGGCAGACAATTACGTACTGTTAATGAAGGAACTTTCTGATTCGCTACACCAATACCATAAATTTTTAAGCGCGGCTATAACCCCGGGTGTATACGCAGGCAGTATTCGCGACGGATTAAAATCGGAGGTTTTCCCTGCTGTAGATTTCTTTAATATTATGGTTTATGATGGAATTGGCTGGGATAAAAATGAGCCTTTTCAACATGCATCGTACAATATGGCCGTTGCAAGTTTAAATTATTGGTTAAATACGCGCGGTATGCCAAAGGAGAAAGCCGTTTTAGGCATCCCGGCTTATGGTAAAAATGCCAATAATGCGGCTAAGGCTTATCGCGATTTTGTATCTGCAGGGGCTGATGTAAGTTTAGATAATGCATTAATAGATGGGGTTCAATTTTACTTTAATGGAACCATAACAACCAGGAAAAAGGCTAAACTCGCCAAAGGTATTGCAAATGGAATCATGTTCTGGGAATTCTACCATGACGACAATGGCGATAAATCTATTATCCGTGCTGCAAATGATGAGCTTGGTAGAAACTACAATTAATATGAAGCTTAACTTTAAATCGATTAATCAACCCTTTTCTAACAAAATAAATATTGAAGGAAGTACCTATTTATATTTTGGCGGAACAGCCTATCTGGGTATCCCTCAAAATCAGGATTTTATCAACTTACATATCGAAGGGATTAAAAAATTCGGTTTAAACAACGGCACCAGCCGTACCAACAATATTCAACTAGGTATTTATGATGAAGCAGAAAAAGTAGCTGCTGAACGATATGGAGCCGAAGCTGCGCTCATTACTTCAAGCGGGTATTTAGCCGCTCAGCTTACGGTTAAAAGCTTATCTGCATTAGGTAAAGTAATTTATGCCCCGGCTACGCACCCTGCGCTTTGGCTAAGCGATCAGCCCGCAAATCAGCAAACATTTAAGGCTTGGAAAGAGCAAACAGTAAACCTCATCAATGCTTCTGTAGAAAAAACATGGATATTGATCAGCAATTCTATGAACAATCTTTTTCCTGAAATTTATGATTTTAACTTCTTAACCGAAATACACCCGGAAAAAGAAATTATCTTAATTGTTGACGATTCGCATGGTATAGGTGTTAATAATAATGGAATGGGCGCATTTGTCAACCTTCCGGTTAAAGCAAATATCGAAAAGGTTGTGGTCGCCTCCACGGCAAAGGCATTAGGGATTGACGCCGGATTGGTTTTGGGCGCTGATGCCGTTATCGCCAAACTCAAAAACAGCAATATTTTTATTGGGGCCTCCCCTCCACCTGCAGCCAGCCTTTTTGCCTTCATCCATGCTGAAAAAATATACCATAATGCGTGGACAAGATTGCAGGAGAATATAAAGCTGCTTGGTGCTAATTTAAATAAAACTTGGGCATTTGAAGCCGGATTCCCGGCATTCCTGGCGCAGGATAAGACTTTAGCACAGCGATTGTTAAAAGAAAATATCCTGATTTCATCTTTCCCCTACCCTAAGCCCGAATCTGAACCGATAAACCGGATTGTTTTGAGCAGTTGGCATGAAAAAGAAGATGTTAATCGCTTAATAAAAGCCTTAAATTTTTAACCTTTACTTATCCAATTAATTTTCGAATATTTATAACATGAAAAAACTGTTCGTATTCCTGTCGTTAAGCCTACTTTTTATCAATGTAATTTCTGCACAAACCACCACCGTTTGGGTTGTCAGGCACGCTGAAAAAGATAAGTCAAACCCACAGGATACCAACCCCAGCTTATCTGATGAGGGGAGAATCCGTGTTGCCGATCTGGCAAAATATTTAAAAAAGGTAAAGTTTGATGTTGCCTTTGCCACTCCGACTAAAAGAGCCCATCAAACTTTAGATTCATTGACAATCCCTAAAGTAATTGATTACAAGGACATTAAATCGCTTGTTGATAGCATTAAAACCAATTATGTTGGCAAAACCGTTATTGTAGCGGGCCATTCTAATACCGTGCTTGAGATTATTGAAGCCCTTGGTGGCAAAAAACCTAAAGATGAATTAACCGACGATGATTACGATTATATTTTCGAATTATCGGTAAAAGGAGATAGAGCAAGGGTAAAAATGGATCAGTATGGCAGGCCACATCATTTGTAAATGTCCCTATAGTATTGTCAGATGGTAACACCAGACAGGGTAAAAATTTATGTTAAGGATAGATTTCTCCATTCCACTGCGTTCCCGTCGAAATGACGAAACTAATTTGGTATGCTCCCGGCCCAAATAAACTAATGACTATTGAACTAATGAACCGATAAACTAAAGCTTCTCGAAGGGAATATCCATTAAGTCGTACTTTTTCCAACCAGAGAAATCATAATGCCACCATTCATTTTCCAGCACATTCATTTGGTATTTTGCCATTATGGCAATCAGGAAATCGCGGTTTTTCCTGGCTTCTGAAGATACATTCTCATATTTTGCGGCAGCAGCAGCCGAAAAACTATCATAAGGCGTTGGCATGGTTAATTCTTTGCCGGTTTTTAGATTAATCAGCGTTAAATCTACCGCACAGCCTCTATTATGCTTAGACCCTTTAGCCGGATTGGCCACAAAATTTTTATCGCTTGCTTTTTTATAAAATTCAACGGTAATGGCATAAGGGCGGTAACCATCAAATATTTTTAAGCCGTAGCCTTTTTTATTTAATTCTTTTTGAATTTTCTTCAAGGCCTCTACCACAGGTTTTCTGGCAAAAGCCCTCGCCTGTTTATACATCACCTGGTGCATAAAATTGTTACTGGTTGCATATCGTATATCCAACTTAACCGTAGGAATGGCTTTTTTAATTTCAACCAGTTCATTGTTCGGATTTGATTTTACAGAGGCCTGATATTGTTGGTAAGAACTGACTATAACCAGCTTTTTTGCTGGAAAAGGTTTATTCTGGGCATTTACAGCAACTGAAAGGAAGAAAAAGAATAAAGCGGGTACACCGATTTTTATTATCATATTATCAAGCGATTGAATCAGGTATCTAAAGCCGCTCCATTATCCGTCTTACCTAATCCGTTTTACATTTTTTATTGATTTGAAACCACCAAAAGTTCCAAATTTTTAAACGGGAGATTAAACATATCAGCCAGGTCTTTATTGGTGCAGTTTCCCTGGTAAATATAAAGCGCTTCACGGATGCCCGGATTGTTCCAAATTACGTTCATTAAACCTCCATATTCGCCAATATCCAATAAAATAGGCGCAAAAATGTTGGTTAAGGCATAAGAAGCCGTTCTCGGTACGCGCGAGGCAATATTGGGAACACAATAATGGATTACATCATACTTCCTGAAAACCGGATTGGCATGGTTGGTCACCTCAGAAGTTTCGAAACAGCCTCCCTGGTCTATACTCACATCAATTACTACCGAGTGCGGCTTCATCCTGGCAACAGTTTCTTCCATTACCACACAAGGACTACGACCATGACTGGCACGGATGGCCCCTATTACCACATCGCAGGTTGTAATCGCTTTGTTCAAAACGATAGGCTGCATTACAGAGGTAAAAACCCTACTGCCGAGGTTATTCTGCAAGCGGCGTAAACGGTAAATAGAACTATCAAAAACCTTCACCTCTGCACCTAATGCCAAAGCCGTCCTCGCAGCATATTCGCCAACGGTACCGGCACCCAGAATCACAATTTCAGTTGGCGGAACACCGGTGAAACCGCCAAGCATTAATCCTTTACCTCCCGTTACATTGCTCAGGTATTCTGCTGCTATTAAAATAGAAGTAGAGCCCACAATTTCGCTCATCGACCGTACCACACTCAAAATATTGCCTTCATCGCGGATATTTTCAAAACATAATGCATTTATTTTTTTATGCATCAAAGCTTTAAGGTAATCCTGCTTTAAAGTCCCGGTCTGCAAAGATGAAATAAGGGTTTGCCCTTTGTGCATGAGCTCAATTTCCTCTAACGTGGGCGGGGCAATTTTCATCAGGATATCAGCGGCGAAAACCTCTTTTTTATCGTAGGCAATTTTCGCGCCCTGCTCGGCATATTCAGTATCAGAAAAATTGGCTGCAATACCTGCTCCCGATTCCAAAACCACACGATGACCATTGTTTACTAGTAAAGCTACCGATAAAGGGGTTAATGCAATCCTGTTCTCCTGGAAAGATATTTCTTTGGGTATTCCTATATAAAGGCTGTTTTTCTTATTTCTGGTTTCCAGCTTCGCCTCTTGTGTTTGTAATAAACCTTGACGAGCTATATCGGCCATTCCTTCGCGTAATCCTGTAGCCATGCTGAGTTAATATTTTCGTAGTGTTAGGTTGTTCAAGATACGGAAAATCTGTTAATTTATTGATAACTAATTGTTATACCTTCGAAAGTCTGAATAACCTGCGGTCTTGATCCAGCACTTTTATCTCTACTTTGATATGGTTTTCGGGTATTAATTCTTCTACCCTTTCCGGCCATTCTATTAAACAGGTACCTTGCCCATAAAAGTATTCTTCATAACCAAGGTCATAAGCCTCTCTGATATCTTTTATACGGTAAAAATCGAAATGAAACACGGGGCCATCAGGACTTTTATATTCATTTACGATAGAATAGGTCGGGCTCGAAACCACGTCTACTACTCCTAAATGTTTACAGAAACTTTTAATAAAAGTGGTTTTTCCGGCACCCATATCACCTTCAAAAATGAAGACTTTCTCGTTGCCCGCAAAATCTGAAAGTTGTTGTGCTACAACAGGTAAATCGGCTAAATTATTTACTTCGATATCCATTTTTAAAGAATAAAGGCAAAAGTAACATATAATTGCATTGCTTTTGCCTGATTACTTTGCGAATTGTCAGTCTGAGCTTGTCGAAAACCTCACCAACTTGACAGATCACGTCTCAAATCCAGGGTCTAAAATCCCTGAAACTACCTCGGTGAATAAGTCACGATCGGAATAATCATTTCCTCCAGCGAAATTCCACCATGCTGGAAGGTTTCGTTATAATAGTTTACAAACTGATTGTAGTTATTCGGGTAGACAAAATAACTATCTTCCCTTGCAAAAATATAACTACTGCTGATATTGATTTTTGGCAACAGGGCATCGTGCGGATTTTTGATCAGGAATACCTCTTTTGCATTAAAATTAAGGTTTCTGCCCTGTTTATAACGTAAATTAGTGTTCGTACTCCTGTCGCCGATTACCTTAATAGGTTTTTTTACGCGAATAGTACCATGGTCGGTAGTAATGATCACTTTAACCTGTTTTTGGGAGATTTTTTTCAACAGGTCCCACAGTGGAGAATGCTCAAACCACGATAGGGTTAATGAACGGTAAGCGGCATCATCATTTGCCAGTTCCCTGATCATTTGCATATCAGTACGGGCGTGGCTCAGCATATCAACAAAGTTGAATACAATGGCATTGAAATCGTTCTGCAACAGATTATTGGTCTGATCAACAAGATCTTTCCCCTGCTCGAAAGTTAAAATTTTATTATAACTGAATTTACATTCTTTTCTTAGGCTGCGTTTAATATTCTCGGCAAGAAAAGTCTCTTCGTGCAGGTTTTTACCGCCCTCATCATCATCGTTCTGCCAAAGCTGAGGAAAACGTTTTTCCATATCCAAAGGCATCATACCCGAAAAAATGGCATTACGGGCATATTGCGTTGCCGTAGGCAAAATACTCGTATACATATCCTCTTCATCAATCCTGAAATATTCAGAAATTAATGGATTAATGATTTTCCACTGGTCGTACCGTAAATTATCAATCAGGATAAAAAATACAGGTGTAGTATCGTTAATATGAGGGAAGACCTTTTTCTTCAGCAATTCATTCGAAAGTAAAGGCGCCTTATCCTTATTTTTGATCCAGTCGAGGTAATTTTCTTCAATAAACTTAGTAAACTGTGTATTGGCCTCCTGCTTCTGCATGGTTAAAATTTCGTGCATCTGGGGGTCGTCCAGTTTTTCCAGTTCAAGCTCCCAGAAAACAATTTTTTTATACACTTCAACCCACTCTTCGTAGTTAAGCCTGTCGCCCAGGGTCATACCCAAACGGCGAAAGTCCTGTTGGTAAGCCATAGAGGTTTTTTCGCTAACCAAACGCTTATTATCAATCAGTTTTTTTATGGTAAGTAATACCTGTTTAGGGTTTACAGGCTTGATCAGATAATCGTCAATTTTACTGCCTATGGCATCCTCCATCAAATTCTCTTCTTCGCTTTTGGTAATCAAAACTACAGGCACATCGGGATTTAGATTTTTAATGGCAGAAAGCGTTTCGATACCACTCATGCCCGGCATATTTTCATCTAAGAAAACCAGGTCGAAGTGTTCTTTTCCAAATGCTTCCAGGGCATCGTTTCCATTGGTAAATGTGGTTACATTATAACCCTTATCATTCAACAACAATATATGTGGTTTTAATAAGTCGATTTCATCATCGGCCCATAATATCTTAGTTTCTTGCATGTTTTTGTAAAAATAGATGTGTATTGCCCTTTAATTTTGGCAGGTAAATCAAACTGTGAATAAAAATAGCAATTTTTGTACCGTATCCATCTATTTAACTATTTTTAACGATTGAACAAGAAGAAAATAATAAATGATCCGGTTTACGGTTTCATCAGCATTCCATCCGAATTGGTATATGATGTAATTTCGCATCCGTATTTCCAGCGTTTGCGCTACATTAAACAATTGGGGATGACACACTTAGTGTATCCCGGAGCTCTGCATACCCGTTTCCACCATGCTTTGGGCGCCATGCATTTAATGAGTCTGGCTATCAACCTGTTAAAAAGTAAAGGACACAGCATAACCAAAGGCGAAGAAGAAGCCGCCATTTTGGCTATTTTACTACATGACATCGGCCACGGACCTTTTTCGCATGCGCTGGAACATTCTTTGGTTACAGGGATCAGACATGAAGATATTTCAGCAAAGCTGATGAACGATCTGAACATTCATTTCGAAGGCAGATTGAGCCATGCCATTGAAATTTTTAACGACACCTATCACAAAAAATTTCTTCACCAGTTAATTTCAGGTCAGCTGGACCTGGATAGAATGGACTACCTCAACCGCGATAGCTTTTTCACAGGTGTAAGCGAAGGCGTAATCAGTTCCGACCGGATCATCAAGATGTTCAACATCCACGAAGACGACCTTGTTATCGAGGAAAAGGGAATATATTCCATCGAGAAATTTTTAATTGCCCGCAGGCTGATGTACTGGCAGGTGTACCTGCATAAAACGGTAATATCTGGCGAAATGATCCTCGTAAAATTATTGGAACGCGCCAAAGAGCTATCGGCAGCAGGAATGGATTTATTTGCCTCGCCATCATTAAGCCATTTCCTAAAAAACGATATCAACGAAGCCAATTTCTTTGCCCAGCACGAAAACCTGGAACATTTTACCAACCTGGATGATCAGGATATTTATGCTGCAGTTAAAGTTTGGGCCAAACATCCCGACAAGATTTTGTCTACACTATGTAAAATGCTTACTTCCAGAAATCTTTACAAAGTAGAAATGGGCAATGAAAAAGTAGGCAATGACCGCCTTCACTTTCTGCAGACTGCTGCCGTTAAATTGCTGAAAATCAAACCTGAGGAGGCAAGGTATTTTGTTTTTACCGATTCGATCCAGAACCGCGCATACAACGCCGGAGTGGGCAATATTAAGATTTTAATGAAAAACAACGATATTTTAGATATTGCAAAGGCATCAGATTTATCCAATTTGGAGTCGCTGCAGAAGACTGTAGAAAAATATATTCTTTGTTACCCAAGGGGCATTTAAGCTTATTTAACAACATTTAACTTTTACTGCCGTTTAAAGTCTTATTATTGTGTAAAATATACACCCATTAACCCTAACAGGTTTTTTTGTTCATATCAATTTAACATATACCTTTGTACGATGCAATTTACTGCCACGCAGATAAGTCAGTTTTTGAACGGTTCCATTGATGGAAACCCCGATGCAGCCGTTACCGAACTTTCTAAAATAGAAGACGGGAAGGAAGGCTCCTTGTCTTTTCTTTCCAACCCTAAGTACGAACACTTTGTGTATTCTACCCGGGCGTCTGTTATTATCGTATCAAAAGATTTCGCCCCCACACATCCTTACACCAGTACATTAATCCGTGTTGAAAATCCATATAGTGCCTTTACTATTTTACTGGATAAATATAACGAAGCCCTAAATGCGCAAAAAGCTCAATCTGGAATTGATAAATTAGCTTTTGTGCACCCAACGGCAAAAATCGGCAAAGATGTATTTATCGGTGCTTTTGCTTATGTTGCAGAGCATGTAGAAGTTGGTGATGGCTGCAAAATAAACGCACAAACGTTTATTGGTGAAAACTCTAAAATCGGCGAAAACAGCACATTTTTCCCAGGAGTAAAAATTTACCATAATTCGGTAATCGGTAAAAGGGTTACCATTCATTCTAATACCGTTATCGGTAGCGACGGGTTTGGTTTTGCCCCTCAAAAAGATGGCACCTACAATAAAATACCGCAAATTGGAAACGTCATTATTGAAGATGATGTAGAAATTGGTGCAAATACAACGGTTGACCGTGCCACAATGGGATCAACAATTGTAAAAAAAGGTGCCAAAATTGATAATCTGATCCAGATTGCCCATAACGTAGAAATTGGCGAAAACACTGTTTTAGCTGCACAATCGGGTATTTCAGGCAGTACAAAAATTGGCCCTAACAGTGTTGTTGGTGGTCAGGTAGGAATTGCGGGGCATTTAACCCTGGCTAAAGGCACGCAGATTGGTGCCCAAGCCGGTATCAACTTTAATATTTTAGAAGAAAATAAACAATGGCACGGAAGCCCTGCGCAGCCTTTGCGCAACTGGATGCGTGCCTCCGTAATTTTCAAACATCTTCCAGATGTAGAAAAAAGAATAAACGCGCTCGAAGAGGAATTGAAAAGGCTTACAGCTGAACTGGAAAAGAATACAATAAACAATGAACGTTAGACAAAAAACGATTAAACAAGAAATATCAGCGTCTGGTGTAGGTTTACACACTGGCGCTAATGTTACTTTAACATTTTGCCCAGCCCCCGAAAATCACGGCTTTAAATTTCAGCGTATAGATTTAGACGGGCATCCGATTATCGAAGCCGATGCAGATAACGTAACTGATACCTCACGCGGAACAACACTTACCCAAAATGGTGCCAGCGTAAGTACCGTAGAGCATGTAATGGCTTCTTTGGTTGGTATGGACCTGGATAACATACTCATCAAATTAGACGGACCGGAAACCCCGATTATGGACGGCAGTTCAATCCAGTTTATTGATTTATTGGAAGAAGTAGGTACAGTTGAGCAAAATGCAGATCGCGAATACTTTACTATTCCCCACAACATCACTTACACCGAAGAAGACAGGAAGGTAGAAATTGTGGCCATGCCCTTAGACGATTATCGTTTCACCTGCATGATCGATTATAATTCTCCTGTTTTGGGCAGTCAACATGCGGGTATTAATACCATTGCCGAATTTAAAAAGGAAATTGCATCCTGCCGTACCTTCTGTTTCTTACATGAACTGGAATACCAATTATCTCACAACCTGATTAAAGGCGGAGATTTAAACAATGCCATTGTAATTGTAGATAAAGAGGTTACCAAAGATGAATTAAGCCATCTGGCTAAATTATTTAACCGCAAAGACATTGATGTTGCCCCGCAAGGGATTCTGAACAATATGGAACTGCGTTACCAGAACGAACCTGCCCGTCATAAACTTTTAGATATGATTGGCGACCTGGCTCTGGTTGGTATGCACCTGAAGGGCCACATTATGGCCGCACGCCCTGGTCATGCGGCAAACGTTGCTTTTGCCAAAAAGATTAAAGCAGCCATTAAAAAAGAGAAAAACAAAAAAATACAGAAGGTATACGATCCAAACGCAAAACCATTGTTCGATGTAGTGAAAATAATGGAAATTTTGCCACACCGCCAGCCATTTTTGTTCGTTGATAAAATTTTGGAACTTTCTAAGAACCACGTGGTGGGCGTTAAAAACGTTACCATGAACGAAGAATTTTTCAGGGGCCACTTTCCTGGTGCTCCGGTATTCCCGGGGGTATTACAGATAGAGGCCATGGCACAGGTAGGCGGAATTCTCGTACTCTGTACCGTGCCGGATCCTCAAAATTACCTTACCTATTTCTTAAAGATAGACAATGTACGTTTTAGGGCCCAGGTACTCCCTGGTGATACGATTGTTTTCCGTTGCGACCTGCTCGAACCGATCAGAAGGGGAATTGCCCAGATGAAAGGCGTAGGTATGGTTGGCGAAAAAATCGTCGTAGAAGCCGAAATGATGGCCCAAATTTCAAAAGTTAAACAAGCAGAACCCACCCAATAATGATACAACCTTTAGCATATATACACCCTCAGGCAAAAATTGCCGAAAATGTGGTAATCGAGCCCTTTGTAGTGATACATAAAGATGTTGTAATTGGGGAAGGTACATGGATCGGATCGAACGTTACCATTATGGATGGCGCGCGTATCGGTAAAAACTGCCGTATTTTTCCTGGAGCCGTTATTTCAGGCGAACCACAGGATTTAAAATTTGCCGGCGAGGTAACCACGGCCGAAATTGGCGACAATACCACCATCCGCGAATGTGTAACCATTAACCGCGGCACCAAAGATAAATGGAAAACCGTTATCGGCAGTAATTGCCTTATCCAGGCCTACTCGCACATTGCACACGATTGCGAGGTTGGAAACAACTGTATTTTCTCAAACAGCACTACTTTAGCCGGGCACATCACCATTGGCAACAACGTGGTTCTGGCTGGTTTGGTTGCCATACATCAATTTGTTAAAGTAGGCTCTTATGCCTTCGTAACCGGGGGTTCATTGGTCCGCAAAGATGTTCCTCCTTATGTTAAAGCTGCCCGCGAACCACTTTCTTATGCCGGTATCAATTCTGTTGGCCTGCGCAGAAGAGGTTTTACGAACGAGCAGATAGATGAGATACAGGAAATTTACCGCGTACTTTTCGTAAAACACAATAACGTAACCAAAGCTTTAGACATGATCGAAGCCGAATTTAAACCAACGGAAATCCGTGATGAAATTGTTGATTTTATCCGTAACTCTAACCGTGGGGTAATGAAGGGTTTCGGCATGGGCAGTTAATAAAGGTAGAAGGCTGAAGGGTTTAAGGCAGAAGGTAAAGCCCATTGCCTTAACCAAATTCAAATAAATATTCATGAGTGATCTAACGCTAATCAGAACCGATTCAGATAATCCCGATTTTAGAAAATTGGTGGCCTTGCTGGATCAGGATTTAGCCGTTAGAGACGGCAGCGATCATGCTTTTTATGCACAGTTTAACAAGGTTGATGCCATTAAAGAAGTGATTGTTGCCTACCAAAACAATACACCCGTTGGTTGTGGCGCCATAAAACCTTTCTCTGCTACAGAAGCCGAAGTAAAAAGGATGTTTGTACACCCCGATTACCGGAATAAAGGTATAGCCGCTAAAATTGTAACTGCATTGGAAAACTGGGCAACCGAAATCGGTTTTTCGGCCACGGTACTGGAAACAGGCAAAAAACAACCCGAAGCCATTGCCCTTTACCAGAAAATCGGTTATCGTATTACGCCCAATTATGGCCAATACATTGGCGTTGATAACAGCGTTTGCATGTCTAAGCTCCTTAACGCTAACCTCTAAACGCCGGCACAAATGAATATCACTTTACAACATGTTGGCAGAAGGTTTAATAAAGAATGGATCTTCAAAAATTTAAGTGCTCAATTTTCATCCGGCAACAGCTATGCCATATTGGGTCCTAACGGTTCGGGTAAATCAACATTGTTAAGTGTTTTAAACGGGAGCCTATCTCCTTCTGAAGGAAAAATTACTTTCTCCGATACACAAGAAATCCCGGTAGAGAATATTTACAAATACATAAGCCTTGCGGCACCATACCTCGAACTTGTTGAAACCCTGACCTTAAAAGAGCTGATAGATTTTCATTTTAAGTTTAAAAATTTTGCGGATGGCCTTGATGCCAACAAGCTGATCGGAATATTAGGTTTGGAAAAAGCCAGGAATAAAGAGATTAAATACTTCTCATCAGGAATGAAGCAAAGAACCAAACTTGCCTTAGCCTGCTGCACAGATACCCCGATCTTATTTTTAGACGAACCCACCAGCAATTTAGATGTTCAGGGTGTAAATTGGTACCGCGAACTGATCCAGAATTTTGGAAAAGACCGATTGATGATAATCGGCTCTAACCAAATACAGGAATACGACTTTTGTACCACACAGATACAAATATCAGATTATAAGTAAGTTATCGTGATATTTACATACCAATGAAGCTTTGTTTTGTCATACATTTGTACTAAAAACAAAATTTTGAAAAAAAATTTTGTAGTTCGAAAATTATACCTACCTTTGCACCACCAAAAAGAGAAACAAATATTTAATTTATCTCTTAAAGGAAATGATTATATTTTCTGTATTACAGAATTAAAATAGCCCCTAAAAAGGCAAAGAGTTTTTCATAGTTTAGTTTGAGGTTTAGGTTGATTATGCCTTTGGAGTGGTTCCCAAAGGCATTTCTTTTATACGCAGTTTTTTCGCCCGAAAAAGCCTCACAGATTTTAAATTTCTAAACATCAAATCTGCCAGGTCTGGATTATGCACCCAGCTCAATGAACCAATGACTATTGAACCAATGAACCATTTTTTTTACCTTTGGGGTTTAAAAATTGACAAAACAATATTTCATTATCAAATGGCAAAGGCATCAGAAGTAAAAAGCGGAAACGTTCTTCGTTTTAACGGAGAGTTGGTAAGCGTAGAAGAATATATCCACCGTACACCAGGAAATTTAAGGGCTTTCTATCAGGCACGTATGCGGAACGTAAAAACAGGCAAAATTGTAGAATACCGTTTCCGTACCGATGAAGAGGTTACCATTTGCCGTGTTGAAACCAATGATTATCAATACCTTTATGAGGATGGAAATTACCTGGTGGTGATGGACAATAATACTTTTGAGCAATACAACATCCCTAAATTACTTTTTGGCAGTTCGATCAAATTTTTAAAAGAAGGAATGAACGTAACTATCGCTTTTGAAAGTGATGAACCGATTGTGGCACAATTGCCGAATAGTGTAGAACTCGAAATTACCTATTCGGAGCCAGCCGTAAAAGGCGATACTTCTACCAGTGCTTTAAAATATGCCACTGTAGAAACAGGTGCCGAAATCAGGGTTCCGCTTTTTATCAACCAGGGCGACAAAGTAAAGATTGATACCAAAACGGGCGACTATATGGAAAGGGTAAAATAGCATGATAATGAATTAGGCATAAGTCTTATGTCCTAAACCCTTATAGGTTTTTATCAAAATAATTTTACCTTTGCCGTCACTAAAATTAAAATATAATCCCCTTTTCGGGAATAAAACGATATGGCAAAAGCATCAGAAATAAAAACAGGGAATATCCTTCGCGTAAACAACGAACTGGTTACTGTTGACGAATGGAATCACCGTACCCCAGGTAAAGGTGGAGCATTTTACACAGGTAAATTCCGCAACATTAAATCGGGCAGAATTGTTGAAGCCCGTATGAATACCGACGAGGTTGTAGAAATTTGCCGCGTTGAAACCAACGATTACCAGTATTTATACGAAGAAGGTGATTATCTGGTAGTAATGGATAATAATACCTACGAACAGTTTAATGTTGAAAAAGCATTATTTGGTTCGGCCATCAAATTCCTGAAAGAAGGAATGAATGTTCTTGTTTCTATGGAAAGCGACGAAGCCATTATGGCGCAGTTGCCAAACTTTGCAGAATTTGAAATTACTTATTCGGAACCTGCGGTTAAGGGCGATACCTCTACCAACGCTTTAAAAGCAGCAACATTAGAAAATGGTGTTGAAGTTAAGGTTCCGATGTTCGTGAACCAGGGCGATAAAATTAAAATCGATACCCGCACCGGCGATTATGTTGAGCGTGTAAAGTAATTTAAACGAAATACCGAAAAGCCTCTAAAATTTAATTTTTAGGGGCTTTTTTTATTTTAAGACCTGTAAGGTTTTTGAAATCGTATCTCTTAGATCTACTAAGATTACTTAAATGGTCATTTTTTTAGAAAAGCAGGGTTAGTGCACGCTGTTTACGACAGCCCCGCTATTCGCTTCAAAGCCTTGGCTCGTGCCTTACCTTCGGGTTTTACGCTGCTATCGGGTTTATTTAACAAAAGCCTGCAGGTTTTTCGAAACTTCCGGGATTTGAAAAATATTATCTTTGTTTTATGTTAAAAGCCGAAATCAGAAAACAAGCACTGAAAGACAGATTATTACTAACCGATTCGGCCTACGATACGCTGAATAAATCACTCTTAAATCAGTTTAAAACGCTTGATTTTGGCGAAATTAAAACGCTTCACCTATTTTTGCCCATTATCGAAAAAAAAGAGCCTGATACTTTCCTGCTCATTGACTGGCTTAATAAAAACCATCCCGAAATTAAAATAATTGTTCCTAAAGCCGACTTCGAAACAGCGTTAATGACTCATCACGAATATATTGGAATCCAGGATTTAAAGAAAAACGCTTACCACATTCTGGAACCTCAAAAAGGAAATGTGCATGAAGGCGAAATAGATATGGTTATCATCCCTATGCTGGCCTTCGATCTGCAGGGCTACCGCGTAGGTTATGGCAAAGGTTTTTACGATCGTTTTCTCCAGGGTATAAATGCTCAAAAAATAGGTTTATCTTTGTACCCTGCAATCGAAAAAATCGATGATGTAAATGAATACGACATTAAACTCGATTTTTGCATTACACCAATAGGAATTATAAAATTTTAAGCTGCCACAATGCCACAGGAAATTGTTCTCAAAACCGAAAAACAATACGAAGACAACATGATTGCGCTATTTGAACTGCAGGAAAAGGAAGATTTAACTTCTGAAGACCTAAAGCAGATTGAACTGATGTTAAAAGCTGGCGAGAAATACGAAGCAGAGCACTTATAGTTCATTAGTTCACTTGCCATTGGTTTGAGTCGGGTGCTTCCAAAGGTCTTTACCTCCGCCGATTTTCGTCATCTCGACTGGAACGCAGTGGAATGGAGAGATCTACCTCGGGTTAGATTTATCAACTGCGTTGCACTTCGTTCGAAATGACGGCACGAGAAGTTTCGCTACACATTAGCTGCATGGCCCTTCACAAAATCACTCACCAGATAAGCAATTAATTTTGATGTGAGCTTACTCACCCGCCCATCAAGCATCCTTGTCGCGCCTTCGCTTATATGCAGGTAAGAAAATTTCCCGGCATGGCTTAAAATCAGCTTCCGAATATCATTAACCTCAAATCCTGAAGGCGTTTCAGCACTCGAAAGTACATTTTGAATACAATCCAAATCGATTTCCAAACCTGTAACAGGCCCTAATTCATCAAAATAACCGCTGGCATCAGCACCCATTAAAATATCATCGAAAAATGCGGCCTTTAGCTTAGGATTGTCTTCAATCTGGCTCAAAATCGCCTCATTATTATAGTTTTGATGCAGGCCATACATGAAATAATGATTAAGATAGTTTTCTTTTAAGGCATAAGAAAAACCATTTCCGCTATGCCTGCCTTCCAATTCCCTTAAATCGGCATGGGCATCTACATTTAGCACATCAATCGGGCCTTTACAAGCTAAAGAAGTACCTTTAATCATTCCATAAGCATTATTATGTCCCCCACCGATCACAATTGGCACTTTCCCAGCAGCTACAATTTTTTCGATTACAGGATAAACCAACTCATCTATTTCGGCTACCTTATTTCTTAAAGCTTTAATAGAAGAATTTTCAGGCTCAGCAATTTCGAAATACCCCAAAACCAGAATTTCCTCCCCATTTAAAAAACGGTTACTCTGAATGTTCAGAAAAGCGGTTAAACTTGTCCGCCATGCCGATGCGGCGCCCGCAATACCCGCATTTGCCCTTACGCCGATATCTTCAGGGATGCCCAGCAATACAAATTTTGAGCGGTCAGTTTTTAATCCTTCTATCGAGATCACTTCATGCCGGTAGGTATTAACCCTTTCGCCAAGTTTGATTTCGCCATCACGATGGAGAATTAAATGCTCAATGTCGCTTTGCGAAAGTATTTTAAGCTTATCCATGATAAATCTCACCGTTTAAAATCACCGTATCTACCTGGCTTTCACCAAAACTATACGGTAAATAGGCTATAGAAGGCATAGGTTTTGTAATAAATAAATTTGCTTTTTTCCCAACGGCAATGCTCCCATAATTATCGCTTAGCTCCATTGCTGCCGCACCGTTTAAAGTGGCTGCATTGATGGCCTGCTCTGGAAACATTTTCATTTTAATACAGCCCAACGATACCACAAAATTCATATTCCCTGAAGGTGTTGAGCCCGGATTGTAATCGGTAGCCAAAGCCACAGGCAAATCGGCTTTAATAAAGCTTTTAGCATCTGCAAATGGTATACTCAAGTAAAACGAACACGAGGGCAATAATGTTACAATGGTATCGGCATTTCTTAATGTCTCAATGGTTTCGGGGTTACTTTCTTCCAAATGATCGACCGAAATGGCTTTATTTTTAACCGCAACCTCAATAGCACCCGAAACAGAAAGCTGGTTGGCGTGTATTTTGGGCTTTAACCCATATTTTGCCCCAGCTTTGAGTATCTGATCGGTTTCTTCTACCGAGAAAAACCCTTTTTCACAGAAAGCATCGATATAATCGGCCAGGTTTTCTTCTGCTATGCGGGGCAGCATTTTATCAATGATTAAGTTGATATAACCCTGGTGATCATTCTTAAATTCAGCCGGAAAAGCGTGTGCAGCCAAAAAAGTGGCTTTTATCGGAATTGGAAAATGAGCTTTCAACCTGCTGATCACCCGGAGCATTTTAATTTCACTTTCGGTAGTTAAGCCGTAACCACTTTTTATTTCGACTGCCCCTGTTCCCTGCAGAATCATTTGTTTCAACCTAACCGCAGCGCTTTCAAACAACTCGTCTTCTGTTGCTTTTTGAAGTTTATTGGCCGAATTCAGAATCCCACCACCTGCAGCGGCAATTTCTTCGTAGGTTTTTCCCTGTATTTTCATCGAAAATTCTTCCTCTCGCGAGGCCGCAAAAACAATATGAGTATGGCTGTCGCACCATGAGGGGAAAACATAACGACCTTCGGCGTTGTAAGATGGAAGATGTGCAATGGTAGATGGAAAACGCTTCATCTCACCAAAATCTTTTATCAGGCCATCTTCTATTAAAATCCAGGCATTTTCAAGCACAGGCAAATGATCCAGTTCGCCGCCGCGAAGCACTAATTTATCTTTAGGATGAAGACCTACAAGGCCTTTTATATTTGTGATCAGCATTTCTCTAAAGGTTTAATTGTTCAAATGTTATAAATTGGTTAGTTGATTGGGTACTGTTAATCGATTAACCCAAAAACCTAATCTATTTCCAAAAGCACCGGGCAGTGATCCGAATGCACGGCATCGGGTAAAATTCTTACATTTTTCAGCCGGTTCTCCATAGGCCTTGTAGCCAGATGGTAATCGATACGCCAACCCAGGTTCTTCCCTCTTGATCCGGCCCTGTAACTCCACCAGGTATAATGATGCGGATCCTTATTAAAATGACGGAAAGTATCGATAAAACCATTATCCAAAAATAACTGCATCCATTCTCTTTCTTCAGGTAAAAACCCGGAAGAATTGGCGTTTGATTTTGGATTATGGATGTCAATAGCAGTATGGCAGATGTTATAATCGCCGCTCACAATCAAATTGGGATATGTTTTACGCAATTCGCCTATATACTCATCAAAAAACCGCATAAACTCATATTTTTTCACCTGCCTTTCATCTCCGCTCGATCCGGATGGCATATATAAGCTCATTAAGGAAAAATTGTCAAAATCAGCCCTTAAAATCCGGCCTTCTTTATCGATCCATTCTTCACCGCAGCCAAATTCTACATGGTTAGGTTTAATTTTGGATAAAATGGCTACGCCGCTATATCCTTTTTTTTCTGCCGGGAACCAATAATGATGATAACCCAATTGCTCAATCAGTGCCGTAATTTCGGGGATTTGTGAAGGCAGTGCCTTTACTTCCTGCAAACAGACCATATCAGCATTTGTAGCCTGCAACCAGCCAAAAAAGTTTTTAGTGCTTGCTGCCCTAATGCCGTTTACGTTATAGGAAATAATCTTCATTCAGTAAATTTCAGTTGTTGTGGGCGGTAAATTTAGAAATTAATTGAATAAATGCTTAGTAATTCAATTAGTGATATTTATTTGCGATCGTCATCTCGACTGTAACACAGTGGAATGGAGAGATCTGCCTCCATAGATCCCTCGACTACGTTACACTCCGCTCGGAATTACGATTATCTTTGATTAACCAAGTAATAGTTGCTTTTCCAATTTTTTCGCTTCTCTTCTTTTTAAGACCGTAATCTCCATTTTTACATCCTGTTTTGGGCGGTTGTTTTTATCGGTTGTCAAACCCGCTATTTTATCTACCATATCGAGGCCCATCACGATTTCTCCATAAACGGTATAGTTACGGTCTAAATGTGGGGTACCTCCAATCGTTTTATAAACCGCACGCTGCCATTCAGGAATTTTAAATTTTAGCCTTTTCTCTTCCAAACTGTTTAATTGCTGATCGGTAAAAACCTTTCCCTGAACAAGGTAAAACTGGCTACCACTTGATGCTTTTGCCGGATTAACATCATCGCCTTCCCGTGCTGCTGCTAAAACGCCCTTTTTATGGAATAGACTATCATTAAATTCGGCAGGTATTGTATATTTTGGTCCACCATTGCCCAATAATGAGTCTGGTTTGGCATTCCTCGAGTCCGGATCGCCCCCCTGTATCATAAAATCTTTGATTACT
The DNA here is from genome assembly GCA_017745075.1 of Sphingobacteriaceae bacterium. Lineage (GTDB taxonomy): Bacteria > Bacteroidota > Bacteroidia > Sphingobacteriales > Sphingobacteriaceae > Pedobacter. The sequence continues at coordinate 808,933 of JAGIAD010000029.1, forward strand.
CGGTGAAATAAAAGCTCGCTATAATAACCTCCTTTAACTAATTTTAAAAAATTATCGCGGTGTAAAGGCGTTTGGTTATACAGCTTAACAATGCATTCGCCAAACTCGGTTTTAATGCGCACATATTGATTTTTAGGCTTCGCAGCAAGGGCAGAAAGTACTGAAAAAGTGCAAAGGAATAATAATATTTTCTTCATCTAATTGGTGTTTGAGGCTAAATTAAGCTAAAAAATGAAATTCAGTAAAGAAATAGCTGCGTTATTCGATAATTTTTGTTTTACCTTTGTAGTGATGAAGTTAAAACAAAAAATAGCACTTTCTTTGGCTGTATTTTATGCAGTTAGTGTTATGGGTTTGGCTTTAAGTCTCCATTTTTGTGGTGGTAAACTCGAAAACGTTAAACTTTTTAGCAATGAGTCTTCATGCAAATTCTGCAAGGATATTCCTGCTGCAAAGAAAGACGATGGTTGCTGTAAAAACACAAAGGTAACCGTTAAGGTTAAAGATAGCCATCAGGCGGGGGCACAAATACAGCTGCCAAAGCTCTTCTCTGTCCAGCTTTTTCTCCACCCGCCGGTTTTAGCGTTTTTAACCAATATTACCCCAAAATTTTTCAGTAATATTCCAAATAAAGCTCCGCCCCTCTCCACGCGGGTTGCTTTGCATATTTTCAATTGTATTTTTAGGAATTAGGATTCTTTTAATCCCGTCATGCTGAACTCGTTTCAGCATCTATTTTGCTATATAAGCTCTGAAATAAATGCAGAGCGGCAATGGCTTCAATTTATTCTAATTCAAAAAATCATGAAAGCAATAAAAATATTCAGCATCATTATGCTATTCTTCGCCGTTAATGTTTCGGCACAACAAATATCTACAGCCGATTTGCAGGTAACCGGTTTAACCTGCTCGATGTGCTCAAACGCTACTCAAAAATCTTTAGAAACTTTAAATTTCATCAGCAGTATAAAACCCGATTTAAATAAAAACGTATTCGTTTTAACCTTTAAAAAAGATGCAAATGTTAATCTTGATCAAGTTCGCAGAAAAGTTCAGGATGCCGGTTTTTCAGTAGGCGGACTAACAGTTGTCTTCAATTTTAATGATGTAAAAGTAGACGATAAGGGCCAGGCTGTTGTTAATGGCAATGTGTACCGTTTTGTAAATGTAAAAGGTAAAACGCTTAGTGGTGCCGTAAAAGCCAGTGTGGTAGATAAAGATTTCATTTCTGGTTCGGCATTTAAAAAACAGGCAGCAACAGCAAATTCTGATGCTTATGCAAGTGGCACAGGCGTTGTAAACGGTAAAAAGACCCGTATTTATCACTTAGTTCTTTCTTAAGATGAAGCAGATATTAGTATTGGCACTGATGCTTATCGGTGTTTATAACACTGTTGCTGCACAAGAATTATACGTATTTACAGAGCCGGCAAGCAATATGCCTACCAAATCAATCGGCGTGAGGATAACAAACGAGGGCATGTTCAATTATCCTGGTTATGTAAGCCGCACTATTCCGGAAGTGATGATCGGGTTCAATAAAAACCTGATGATGCATGCACAGGCTTTTTTATCTGACATGGATAAAAAATACCGTTTAGAAGGAGGTAGTTTATACGCCAAGTACCGCTTCTTATCGCTGGATGAAGCGCATAGCCATTTCAGGGCATCGGCCTTTGGAAGGGTAAGTACCAGCAAAAGGCCAACGTATACCAGGGACATTAACCTTGAGGGCGACAACAGCGGCGTACAGGGTGGATTGATTTTCACTCAGCTTCTGCATAAACTGGCATTATCATCAACCTTGGGTTATGCACATGCTTTCGAAAACAGCGACAGGCAAATTGCTGGAATGCCACAGCCAAAGAATATGCTATCGTATAGCTTATCGTCGGGTTATTTGGTCTTACCAGTGGTTTATAAGGACTACAAGCAGCCAAATTTTAATGTGTACCTTGAATTGCTGGGAAAAACGGATCCGAGCAGCGGTCAATCTTATCTGGATATCGCGCCAGCTGTGCAAATGATTATAAATAGCAAAACCCGTATTGATTTTGGCTATCGTTTTCAGGTTGCCGGAAGTATGACTGGCCGTTATACCAAAAACATGTACCTTTTAAGGGCAGAATTCAACTTTTTTAACGTATTAAAATAGAATCAACAGATGAAAAAAATAATGATAATGATGGCTATAATTGCTATCGCTACTACTAAAAATACCTTTGCTCAAAGTAAAACTGATGCTGCTTTTAATCAGCTGCTCAATGCTTATTATGATGTTAAGAACGCGTTGGCTACAGATAAAAAAGACCTGGCAACAGAGAAAGTAAAAGTATTGTCGGCCAAAGCTGAGGCCATTCCCCACAAAGATCTTCCTGCAAAGCAGCACATGCTTTGGATGGAACAGGCTAAAATAATCAAAGCTAAAGCTGCCGAGCTTGCCGCCGGGAAAGATATCAAAGCCCAGCGCAAATCGTTCGAGGGGATTTCTTACGCAATGATTAAAACGGTGAAGAACATTAAATTCAATAATGCAACCGTTTATGTTCAACATTGCCCGATGGCGAAAGCGAGCTGGGTAAATGAAAAAGAAAACATCGAAAACCCATATTATGGAAGTATGATGTTTGATTGTGGTAGCGTTTCTGAAATCATAAAATCGAACTAATGGTACTGCATATCAAAAATATGGTATGCAACCGCTGTAAAATGGTGGTTAAGGCCGAGTTAGAAAAGCTCGGCTTTAAACCATTATTGGTTGAACTCGGCGAGGTTAGCCTGTCCGAAAACATTACCCGCGAGGATAAAATAAGGATATCAGAGCGCCTTATTCATTTTGGATTCGAATTGCTGGAAGATAAGAAAACCCAGATTTCCGAACAAATTAAAACCACCATTATCAATCTGGTACATTATTCCAAAGAGCCTTTAAAAATAAATCTCTCCGCTTACCTTAGTGAGCAGTTAAAGCTTGAATATACAAACTTAAGCAGCATTTTTTCGGAGATCGAAAACCAGACGATTGAGAAGTATTTCATTGCTCAAAAAATAGAAAAAGCAAAGGAAATGCTTACTTATGGCGAACTTACCTTAAGCGAAATTGCCTACCAGCTAAATTACAGCAGTGTAGCACACCTGTCAGCACAATTTAAAAAAGTAACCGGAATTACACCTTCGGTTTATAAAGCCGCATCGACAGACAGCAGGAAAACGCTTGATGAGGTTTGAGGATGGAAAAAATGGAAGAGGTAAGATGGATGATGGAAAACGGGGTAAGTTATGGTTAATGGTTAGATAGATCGTGGTTGATAGTCTACACCTATGAGCTATGAACCAAAAAACCATTAACCATTTAGCTATTCATCAATTAACCAGTTTAAACAGTTAACCGATTAACCTATCGAAACAATTTCTTACCATAAGTCAAGACTGACCGGCTGATAATCAGCTATTTTTGTTCCTAAATAAAATCACCAGGTATGAAAAAATTATTATTATTCATGATTGCTGCCTCAATCAGTGTGGCATCATTTGCTCAAACCAGCTGGAAAATAGATCCAATGCACTCGTTCGTAAACTTTTCGGTTAAGCACATGGGCATTTCTTTTGTTGATGGTTCATTCAAAAAATTCGATGGAACGGTTACTGCTGCTAAGCCAGATTTAACCGATGCTAAAATCAGCTTTACTGTTGATGTAAACAGCATTACCACAGGTGTTGAGATGAGAGATGGCCACCTTAAAACCGATGATTTCTTTAATGCTGAAAAATTTCCTGCCATGAAATTCGAAAGCACTTCTTTCAAAAAATTAAGTGGTAATAATTATGAATTAAGTGGCAAATTAACTATCCGCGACGTAACCAAAGATGTAAAATTTGCTGTTGTTTATGGCGGTACAGCCAAAGATCAACAAGGCAACACCAAAGCTGGTTTTGGTGCAACTACAACCATTAACCGTTTAGATTATAATATTAAATATGATCCAACCGGAGCAGGTGTTGCAAAAGATGTTGCTATTAAATTAAATCTGGAATTTGTTCAGGGAAAATAAAATCAAAATCGTCATTCCGGGCTTGTCCCGGAATCTTTCGTTTTAGATAGATCCTGAAACAAGTTCAGGATGACGGTTTAATATAAATTAAAATACCATGTCTGCACTATCTCAATTCAGAAACTTTACTCAACGCCTGCCTCAAACAGATTTAATGCCAACGCTTTTTATTGGCCATGGCTCACCAATGAACGGCATCGAAAACAATGAGTTTAGTGAGAGCTGGACAGATTTGGCCAGGCATATCCCTGTTCCGAAGGCAGTTTTGGTTGTATCGGCACATTGGTACACTCATGGCACTTTTGTAACTGCGATTGATTTCCCGAGCACCATCCACGATTTTGGTGGTTTCCCGCAGGCACTTTTCGATGTTCAGTATCCTGCACCGGGCGATCCGGCACTGGCTGCAGAAATACCCGGTTTAATCCACTCAACACCTGTTGGTTTGGACCATGACTGGGGCCTGGATCATGGCACGTGGACAGTGGTTAGACATATGTATCCTGATGCCGATATTCCGGTTTTACAATTGAGTATCGATTATACCAAATCGCCGGCACAACATTATGAAATTGCCAAAGAAATTTATGCGCTCCGCAAAAAAGGCGTATTGGTTATCGGCAGTGGTAATATGGTGCATAACCTACGTATGCTGAGCTGGGAAATGATTAACGGAGGCGGTTACGATTGGACAATTGAAATGAACGATAAATTCAAAAATTTAATTGCAAATGGCGATCACATCCCTTTAATCAATTACCGCAACCTTGGCAGCGACGCAATGCTGGCCATTCCTACTCCGGAGCATTATTTGCCGCTGATTTATACCCTTGGAATGAAAAACGACAAAGATGAGATTTCGTTTTTTAACGATAAGGCAGTGGGCGGATCGTTAACTATGACCTCTGTTCTGGTGGGGTAGTTTAGGGTTTAGGCAGAAACGAATCACCAAAGAACTTGTTTTAACAATTTTCAATATGATTTAAACCTTAATTTTCTTAACTCCTTAATGATAAAAAACTCTGCCCCAAATCCAAAGATTCTTCACTGCGCTCAGAATGACAAAAACTAAAATTCTATAAAACTTTATGATTATTCTGTAACGCTTACCGGCCGCTGAAGCGGTAAATTTGTATAAAGAATTTAATCATGACACACACCTATCAACTCACCGGAATGACCTGTGGCGGTTGCGAAAATAAAGTTAAAAGTTACCTGCTTGTTTTACCGGATGTAACCTCGGTTGAGGTTTCAAAAGATACCAATACTGCTACCATCAGCATGGATAAACATATCGGCTTAGACACCTTACAACAAGCTTTGGGCGGTGCCGACAGCAAGTATCAGATTTCTGCCGCGCATCATAATGAAACGCTCGAAGAAGCAAAATCATGGGCCGAAACCTACAAACCTATTCTGTTAATCTTTGGATATGTAACTGCAATATCGCTGGTGCTTTCGTGGCAGGAGAATGCCATCAACTTTATGGTATTTATGCGCATTTTCATGGCAGGTTTCTTCCTTACCTTTTCGTTCTTTAAAATGCTCAACCTAAAAGCCTTTGCCGAAAGCTATGCCATGTACGATATTGTGGCTAAAAAATTCAGTGCGTGGGGTTATATCTACGCTTTTATAGAATTAGGTTTAGGTTTATCCTTCGCATTAAACCTGTCGCCTGTTATTGTCAATTCGGTTACCCTGATCGTAATGACCGTCAGTATTCTCGGGGTTTTAGAAAGCGTTTTAAACAAAAAGAAAATTCAATGTGCCTGCTTAGGCGCGGTGTTTAACCTACCCATGAGCACAGTAACCATTGTTGAAGACGCACTTATGATTTCTATGAGCGCAGCCATGTTGATTTTGATGTAGTTAAATTTTAGTCAAAAGCTCGTCGGGTGGAAAAGCTGGAATTTCTGAATCTTTGAAATCTTTAATATTTCTGGTAACAATGTAATCCAGCTTTTCTATCTTATAAGCACAAAGCATCTGTAAGGCATCTTCAAAGTCTTTATGTTTAGATTTCAATCCTCTTTTAATAATATCCTCATCTATTGCAATAACTTGGATATATTCAAGCAAATTATAGATTACCGCCCTTAAATGTTGTTCTTCAAGGTATTTTTTTAACAAATAATGTGTTGTTGCTATTGAATGTGAAGAGGTAAACAACAGAACTTCTTTGCGTTCAGTTTTTTCGAAAAGTTCAATAGCCAATTTGCTGAAAGGTTTTCTGTCTGCAATTAAATCAACAATAATATTCGTATCAACAAAAATCCTTTTCATCGATGTTTACGTTCAAAATAATCACGAAGTTCAGCGTCTTCATCAAAATCATCTGGGAGTTTAACCGCTCCCACAATACCTTTTAACCCTGACGAAACAGCAGCCCCCTCATTAACAGTAATGGATTCTAAATACTTTTCAACCAATTCAGATAAGCTACGCCCGGTATGCTTTGCATAATGTTTTGCTTTTTCTATGGTCGATTTTTGTACGGTCAATGTTAGCTTAGTTGTCATAACACGTGTGATTTGTTCAAATATACGTATAACGATTTAAACGAACAAGAAGCAGCTTTATTACAATTCCGATTTGCATATAAATGGATTATTGCCGCTTATATTTAAATTCCGATTTACGGCTTTTCCCATTAAGCTCGCCTTCAATCCAGGCAAGCATTTCTTTTTTACCCATGTCTTGGTAAACGATTCTCTGAGGAAAATCGTGCGCGGCATTTTCGAAAACATAAATCTGATCTTTTGTAGAAACCAGTTTAAAACAAACCTCTTTCCCATTGTTCTGGTTAGTCACCGTTGAACAATAAAAAATATCTTTTCCAATTGTTCTGATCTGTAATACTTCGATAAGCAGGCTATCCCCTTTCAGATTTACGCGGTAGCTCTTTCCGTTTAGTGTTTTATCAGCACCTGCGCTCCATTGTTCTACGATCTTCCCTTTTGGCGTTTGCATTTCCCATGAGCCCAACACAAAAGAAAAGGTTGTTAACGGAGCTTTTTGCGCCTTAACAGCGCCATAAAAACCAACTAAAAATAAAATCAAACAATATAAACAGACTCTTTTCATTTTGTTATGGTATTGGTAATGTGTGCTAAATGATGTTTTCCATGCCAGGCATACATACCGAGCATATTGGCTAAAGTGAGCTCTTTATTCTGGGCCGGATGGATGTATCTTCTTTGGTAATCTTCTATTTTCAATGTTTTTAAAAAAGCAACCCAACGCTGATGTAAGCCTGTTAATAAATCAAGTGATAGCTTAATATCGCCATTTTTGGCTTCTCCCGTTTCTGCCCAGCGCTCCTCATAGTATGGTCTGATTACTGGCACGTCTTCAGTGATAGCCTGTTTAAAACGGATATAGGCATTGAGGTGACTATCAGGAACGTGATGAACAACCTGTCTCAATGTCCAGCCTCCGGGGCGGTACACTTGATTTAACTCCTCATCGGTTAAATTCTCGGTAGCCCTTTTAAGCTGTTCTGGCAAAACTTCAATTTCAGAAATCCAGGTATCAACCTGTTTTTGATCGAAAACATCAGGCATAGCAAATTGGCCGATTGGGTATTTAAGTTTTTCTAAATCCATGGAACCAAAATAAGGAGAATTATCGAGTTTTTAACCGCAAAGATCATAGAGAAAAAGATGCAAAGTTGGATCGTGAATTATAAAGAGGATAGATCATTTTGGTTAAATCTGATTAAAACCACGGTCCTCCCATGCGAAAAGGTTTCGGCGTTCCTTTTAAGCTGATGCCCGATAATTACCTCGTATTTGTTATATCCTAAAATCGATTTTCATAAAAAACACAGGTTAAATTTAGTTAAAATGCCTGTGTTTCATTAAAATTTCATTCATTTAAAGCATATTGCAGCAAATTTTAATAATCAAAGATGAAAAGATTGTTTTTTGTTTTCGCATTCATAATTCCCCTGGTTATCCATGCCCAAACCTTAAAAACAGATGTACTGGTTATCGGCAGCGGCAATGCTGCTTATGCTGCATCTTTTCAATCCTTTAAATCAGGAGTTAAAACCATTCTGCTCACCCAAAAAGAACAGTTGGATTTAAATAAAACAGCGGCAGCCAGCAAGGCTTTTTATCAGGGGTTTTTAAAGCGCGAAACTGAAAATGCAAAAAGCCTGGAAAGTCCTAAACCAAAGCCTGATAAAAAAAACCAAACAAAAGTAATCGCAGTAGACAGCACACAGCTTTTAAACGTAATCAATAATACCCCTTATACCGAGATCAAAAGATCGGGAAGTGGTTGGGAAATTAAGCTAAGCAAAGACAAAAGCATTAAAGCCAAAATTCTTGTCCTGGCAGATAACCCCGAAAAACTGATTGCTGCATTAAAAATTAATGCACTAAACCCGGCATCTTCAAGCTTGTTAAATTATAACGAAAATACGTACCGCACCACAGTAGCCAGTGTGGCTTCAGCCGGGGCCAATTTTTTATCGCTTTACAGCCTATTGATTCCCAATCAGGAAAATCTGCTTTATATTCCTGCAGATCAATTTGAGATTGGATCCGCAGCCGGAGCAACAGCGGCCTACGCTGCATTTTTCGACACTAAGACCAGTTTATCGAATTTAAAAAGGATTCAAGGCGAGTTATTAAGTTACAAACACGCATTAATGCCTTTTGAAGATGTAAAACCTGCCGATTCTAATTGGCTGGCGATTCAAAAGGTAGGGATAAGCGGAATTATCAAAGCTGAAATTAAGCAGAACAAAGCTTATTTTAATCCTGAAAAAGAAGTTTCATATGCCGAGATCAAGGAACCGATCAAAGAGTATTATTATAAGGCACAGCTCTGGTTTGACGACCATCAGAACATCCCTATTAATTTAGAAAACACCATTTCGCTGGTCTGCTACGTTGGTAATAAATCGGTTGAGGCCACCAAAGCCGAGCTCCAGAAAAAATGGAACAAGAATTACAGATTCAAATCCAGCTACAATCTAAAAAAAATACTGACCCGGCGTGAGTTTTCAGTCATCATAAACGAATACCTAAAGCCATTCGACGATGTGAATGTAGATAAAACCGGAAGGGTTATCCGATAACCTCACCCTATTTAGTTCAATGCTATTACTTCTATCCTTTGCGTCCATCTTCCCCAGGAGAGGAATGAACAGGCTATGCAAACAACAACCGACATTAACAGGGCAAGGTGGTGTTGTAACATTTCCATTTCCTTTTAAAATTAGTTTGTGCTTTGCCTAAATTGCAACCAAACCTAAAATTCATGAAGAAATATTTACTTTTACTTTTGCTCTGCACGGGCGAATATACTTCTGCGCAACAACTGGCGCCTTTAACCGTCGAAAAAATAATGCGTGATCCAAAATGGATAGGCATTGCACCAACCAATCTCCGTTGGACTGCAGACAGCAAAACCTTATACTTTAACTGGAACCCTGAAAATAAAGCAAAAGAAGAGCTATTCAAGGTTTCCGCCACTTCATCTAAACCTGTTAAAGCAGCAGAAAAGGAAGATGAAAAACTATTGAGTTTAAATTACACCTACAATGCCGACCATTCTTTGGGTTTGGTTGAAAAAAGCGGCGATATCTATTTACAGAACTTCAAAACGAATAAGGAAATACGCTTAACCAATACACAGGAAAGGGAAAGCAACCCCGTTTTTTTAACCAACGGAAATGTTGTTTATCAGTTGGGCGATAATCTTTTCGCTGTTGATTTAAAATCAGCCGAAACCAGACAGCTTACCAATTTTATTAAAGGTAAAAAAAGCGGAAGAGCAGAAAGCAAACCGGCTACAGAACAGGATAAGTGGTTAAAAGCGCAACAAACCGACCTTTTCGATATTATTAAAAAACGAAATGCCGAAGCCAGAAACGGTTCCCGCGGGAGAGGCCGTTTTGGCAATCCCTCTACAGATACCAAAACATTAAAAGAACTCTATACTGAAGATAAATTTCTAAACGGCGTGATTATTAGCCCGAACGGACGTTTTATTACTTATAAATTAACAACACCGGCACAGAATAATCACGGCACCATTATTCCAAATTATATTACTTCCTCAGGTTATACTGAAGATATCCAGGGCAGAACTAAAGTTGGCGAAAATGAAAATACCTCACAGGGATTTATATATGATACACAACGGGATACAGTTTACGCGATCCAGACTTCGACCATTACGGGTATAAAAGACCTGCCCGATTACCTGAAAGATTATCCAAAAGAACTGGATACCTTAAAAAAGAAAAATGCCGATCGCCCTGTAAATTTCTTTGGTCCGCTTTGGAATAATGAGGGAAGCGCGGCAATTGTTGTGGCTACTTCTACCGACAATAAAGACCGCTGGATCCTGAAACTGGATGCTTTAACTGGAAAATTTTCTTCGATCGACCGCCAGCGGGATGAAGCGTGGATCGGTGGTCCGGGCATTAGTGGTTTTTTCCAGGGTAGCACAGGCTGGATCGATAATAACCGCTTTTATTATCAAAGTGAGGCGACAGGATATTCGCACCTGTACGTAGTAAATGTAACTACAGGAGATAAAAAACAGCTTACTTCCGGTAAATGGGAGGTACAATCGGTACAACTTTCGAAAGACAGAAGCACATTTTATATTAAAGCCAATAAAGAACATCCCGGGATTACCAATTTATTTAAAATCAGCGTTAATGGTGGCGAACTTGTTCAAATTACCACCATGAAAGGTTTGAACGACATTACCCTTTCTCCTGACGAAAAATACCTTGCCATTAATTATTCTTACATGAACAAGCCTGGAGAACTATACCTCCAACCAAATAAAGCAGGAGCTAAAGCCTTACAGGTTACACAATCTACTTCAGCAGAATTTAATTCTTACCAATGGCGGGAACCTGATATGGTTACTTTTAAAAACCGCTATGGTGCTGATATTTATGCTAGGGTTTATAAATCAGATCATCCGCACCCTAATCATCCTGCTGTAGTTTTTGTACACGGGGCAGGCTATTTACAGAACGTGCACTTTGGCTGGAGTACCTACTTCCGCGAATTTATGTTCAACAATTTACTAGCTGATAATGGTTACACCGTAATTGATATCGATTATACCGGAAGTTCGGGGTACGGCCGCGATCACCGTACAGGTATTTACCGCCACATGGGTGGAAAAGATTTAACCGATCAGGTGGATGGGGTTAAATTTTTGGTAGAGAAATATGGTGTTAACCCTCAGCATGTAGGTTTATATGGTGGCTCTTATGGCGGGTTTATTACCCTGATGGCCATGTTTAACGAATCGGATGTTTTTGCCAGCGGAGCTGCCTTGCGTTCGGTTACCGATTGGGCACATTATAACCATGGTTACACCTCCAATATTTTAAATGAACCTTTTAACGATCCGATTGCTTATAAAAGAAGTTCGCCCATTTACTTCGCAGATAAATTAAAGGGGAACCTTTTAATGGCCCATGGAATGGTTGATGTAAATGTTCATTTTCAGGATATTGTGCGCCTAACACAACGTTTTATAGAACTGGGCAAAAACAACTGGGAACTTGCCGTTTATCCGGTAGAGGATCACGGTTTTGTGGAACCGAGCAGCTGGACAGACGAGTATAAAAGAATCTTTAAATTGTATGAGAATACGTTGAAGAAGTAGTTTTACAAAATCGTCCTCTCGACCGGAATGCAGTAGAGCGGAGAGATCTATAAAGATAGATCCTCCGACTACGTTGCACTCCGCTACCATTGACAGATACCTAAGGAATGTCGTCCTTGCGAGAAGGCTTTTTCAGCCGACGAAGCAATCTTTACAGCAAAATTACTGGTACTAAAGATTGCTTCGTCGTTCCTCCTCGCAATGACGCAATCTACAAAATAGAATTCCGCTATATTTCACAAAAATAATATAGTTTTTATCTATATCAATATCAATAAATACAATTAACAATTAGTAAAACAGGGTTGATAGGCACTTGTTTTAGCCTTACCTTTGTACCAACAAAATTAAAGACAAAAAATTATGGCAATAGTAGGTAAAAAATTCCCGAGTGTTAGTATTGATGCAATGTCAGACATGGGTGATGACTTGAAAATCAACGTATTTGAAGAAGCTGTGAGCAAAAACAGTAAAGTGTTATTGTTCTGGTATCCAAAAGATTTTACTTTTGTTTGTCCTACAGAATTACATGCTTTCCAGGCGGCTTTACCTGAGTTTGAAAAAAGAAATACAATTGTAATCGGTGCATCTTGTGATACCAACGAAGTTCACTTTGCATGGTTAAATACCCCAAAAGATAATGGCGGTATTGAAGGTGTTACTTACCCGATCTTAGCAGATACCCACAGACAATTATCAGGCATCCTTGATATTTTAGATCAGGAAGTTAACTACGATGAGGAAGGAAATGAATCTTTCTCAGGTTCTAACGTAACTTTCAGAGCTACTTACTTAATCGACGAAACCGGTAAAGTTTTCCACGAAAGTGTTAACGATATGCCAGTTGGTAGAAACGTTAAAGAATATTTACGTTTAATTGATGCTTATGCGCACGTTCAGAAACACGGAGAAGTTTGCCCAGCAAACTGGGAAGAAGGAAAAGAAGCAATGAATGCAAACAGAACCGGCGTAGCTGAGTACCTGGCAGCAAACTAATTAAACAAAACGTTATGTTTTTAGAATTAACAGAAGATAATCTTCAGCAATACCTGGCCGACAACTCAAAGGTGATGGTGCAGTACGCTGCATCATGGTGCGGTAACTGCAGGATCATGAAACCTAAGTTTAAAAAACTGGCTTCAGAAAATGAAGATGTAGCTTTCCTGATCGTTGATGCCGAAAAACTTCCAAACTCGCGCAAATTTGCAAACGTTGATAATTTACCAACTTTTGCAGCTTTTGAAGGCGGTGCTTTGGTAGATCAGGTGCAAACCAACAAAGCAGAAGGCTTGATTGAACTATTTAACAAGATAAAGTAATGAAGATCCCAGTTATAAGACAATTATTTCAAAACACCACTCCTGCACAACTGGAGAATACTTTAGAAGTATTAGAGGCATTCTGCGAATTTAGAGGTGTTAGTGAGCATGAGATTGATGTAGCAGGCGAAATGATTACCAATATTTGTGGCGCGCTAGAAGTGCACCAGATGGTAAGCGAAGGCACAACGGAAAAAGACGCGCTGAACGCTTTCGGGCAGAAAGTAATGGGTTCGATTGACAGATAATCGTCTTAAACTTTATTCGGGCTTTTTCGAAACATGAAACCCCCTGCAGATGAAAAATCTGTAGGGGATTTTTTATAAATGACTTGTCATTCTAAACGCAGTGAAGAATCTTTTATCTCGGTTCTCTGGTTCTTCCGTTGCAGATTCTTCACTACGCTCAGAATGACCGCGGGCAATAAAAAAGGCCTGTGTGGGCACAGACCTTTGAGCAGTATTCTTAAACCTCGCAGGTTTTAAAAACCTGCGAGGTTTGTAAATTGGGTTAAGCTAAATTTCTTCCGGCATTTACAATACCAAAAACTGTTCTTACCGCCAGTTTTTCCAAAGCATGCTGATCCTTCTGGTTCTGATCATGCTGCAGCTTCTCTAAGGCAAAATGCTGGATCAATACCAGTGGCAGGATAATTTTCTCGCGTGTAGCGATCGATTTCTTATCTATAGGATAATTAGCCATTAAAGTTGGCTGTCCGGAGAGTTTTAAGAGCATCTCCTTCGTTAATTTAAACTCTTCATGTAATTGGGTCCAAAAAGCACCAAACTCCTTATCGTTAGCCAAATGGGCTGTAATTACAAAGTCTGATTTGCTCATGCTCATCATACAATTATCAACTATGGTTTTCAGGTAATCAGAATCTTCGTATACCTTCACTACTTTATCCCAGTTTCCGGCTTTTTCCTGGCTTTTTAATGCGGTCCCCATTCCATAAAAACCCGGCACATTCTGTTTCAGCATGCTCCAGGCCGTTACAAAACTGATCGCCCTTAAATCTTCGAGTTTCATCTCACCACCACCGTTCCTCTTTACAGGACGGCTACTGATATTGGCCTGCGACAATAGTTTTAAAGGTGATAATTTCTCTAAATAACTTACAAATAACGGATGCTCGCGCAGATCTACAAAAGCCTTATAACTCTCTTCGGCCATTTCATCAAGCAATGCTTTATTTTCAGGGTCAAGAAGAATATTATGCTTTTCTTTCAATCCGGAGGTTAGGCCGGCGTTAATGAGCTGCTCGATATTAAATTCGGCACTTTCTACTGAACCGTACTGCGAACTGATGGTTTGCCCCTGAACGGTTAACTGCATATTTTTATTGGCAATTTCTTTACCCATTGAAGCATAAAAACGGTGGGTTTTACCTCCGCCACGGGCAGGAGGTCCGCCGCGGCCATCAAAAAATGCCAATTGGATATTGTGCTTGGCCGAAACAGCAGAAAGTGACGTTTTTCCGTTAAAAATAGACCAATTGGCCATTAAATAACCGCCGTCTTTGGTACTATCAGAATAACCGAGCATAATATCCTGTTTATTGCCGCGACTAGCCAGATGTGCCTTGTAGAAAGGGTTGCTGTAAAGCGTATCCATAATTTCGGCAGCGCCTTTTAAATCGTTAACGGTTTCGAAAAGCGGCACAAAATCAATGGTAAGCGAATCTTTGCTCCAACCGTTCCAAAGGAAAAGTTCAATCAACTGTAAAATATCACTTGCCTGCTGGCAGTTACTGATAATAAAACGGTGACAGGCCTTTTCGCCGTTGCGTTTCTGGATCCCTTTAATTTCCTTAATTACTTCAATGGTATCTTTTGTCAAGGCATCGGCCTCGGTCGCGTACACAATCGTAGCTTCTTTAAACGAAATGAGCTTCAGTTTTTCGGCTTCTGAAAGTTTATCATAATCTGCAGGATATAGAGAAGAAATCGGTTTGTTTTCGCGGCAATAGGCATGTACTTTCCTTAACACACGACTATCCTGGCGAATATCAAGCGAAGCGAAGTAATTTCCGTATAAATCAATTTTTCTAATCAGGTTGTTTACCAGGTCAACGAACAGGCCTTCATGTTCGGCCAATAAGGTTTCTTTGATCTTATTCAGATTTTCCTTTAACTCATCCGAAATATCACGGGGTTCGCAGCTTTGATCAAAGGCATTCTGATAAAGCACATCGTGCAGTTTTGCAATATTTTCTTCAACACCCCTAAAAGTGATGCGGCGTTTAATCACCCTGAAATCGCGGTAATAACAACGGAACAGGATCTGGCGCAGCATTTTAGAAACTTCTAAAGTGGTATCGGCGTGGATATTGGGATTCCCGTCCCTGTCGCCGCCCGGCCAAAAGCCCAGTTCGAGAATTTTCTTGGTTTCGAGGTTATATTCATCGAGGTTCTGATCAATCTCTTCCTGTATGTTGGCAGCAGCAAAATAAAAAGTATTTTCGAGGAACCAGGCCAGGTTGAGTGCTTCATCTACAGGAGTAGGCGATTTTTTATTAAAAAAAGGTGTTTTTCCCAATTGCTGTAAAAGCGAGTTCATCGAAATGATATCGTTATCCCTGATGGCTTTAGTTAAATCGGTAATAATAGCCAATACAGTGCCCGGATAAAACTGGGTAGGGTGTGCCGTTAGAACTAAACGAAGTGAAAGTTCATCGATCAATTTCTCAATTTTTGCCAATACAGGTTTATTATCGGCATTTTTCTTTAGCGTAAAAGCCAGTGTACTCTGCTCATCGGTAGTATTTAATTTGGTAAAAGAAGCATCTTCTACGGCATCGAAAAGCACTACCTGACGTTCGATGTATTGAATGAACCTGAAAAGCAAATCAATGATGTCTTTGCGGTCGGTATAACTGGTGTATTTGCGAAAAAAACCTTCAATAATCTGTGCCGGTTTTTCTCCATTTGCGATCCCCTCTTCACAGCTCTTAAAAAACAGCGGAAGCAGGGTTCCGGTATCCTTAATTTTGTAAAAAGGCAAGGTGAGAAATAAACTGTTAAAGAGTTCGAATTTTGAGATTACCTCATTGTTAAAAATAGATTCTCGTTGTGTAGTTAAACGAAGTTTAGGCATGGCTTACGCAATAGTTTTGTATCCCGTAATACTACAAAAAATGCGTAAGTTATTAAAATTCTAATGCTTACAATTTGGAAAATTGTAGAATAAATTTTAATTTTAAAATCTTATTTGGCTACCATGTGGCTAAGTAAGAACATTTGCAATGTTTAAGGGCATTGCATTGATTGTTAATTTTTTGGGTTAAAACAGCCGATGTAATAAAATACACCGGCTGTTTTTGTTTTTTGTCATTATTTAGGCTATTTCGTTGCCAATTTTAGTGCACATCGGCAGGAATGTTTGCATTTTTCTTAAACTTTTGAAGATAAAGTAATGGAATAGAGAACAACATAATCAAACCTGCAACCCAATACGCATCGTCATAAGTAAGCAGCATAGTTTGTCTGGTAACAATTCCTTCCATCGCCTTTGTTGCCATAATTTTGGCTTCAAACAAACTCTGGCCTTTGGCCATAAAACCCTTAATTAAAGTATTAAAACGGTCTAAAAATGCCGGGTTATATTCATTCACATTGGTTAACAAATTATTTCTGTGAAGCCCTGAGCGGATATGGATCAAAGTGGTTAAAGCGGCAATACCGAAAGAACCTCCTAACTGGCGCATCATGTTGTTCAAACCTGAACCCTGGCCAATTTCTGCCCCTTTCAAATCCTGGATCGCTAAAGTTGTTAATGGTACAAACAAAAGCGCCATACCTACACCACGGATAACCAAAGGAAGGAAGAAATCGCCTGTTCCCGATTGTAAAGTCGAGTTGCTCAGCATCCAACAGAAAATAAAGAATGCTATCATACCAAAAGTAGCCATAAACTGTGCAGGGATACCTTTTTTAAGCATAATACCGATAAAAGGCATCATGATAATGGTACACAAACCGCCAGGGAAGAGCAACTCACCTGTTTGCAGAGCTGAAAAGCCAAGTAAGTTCTGACAGAATACAGGGAATACGAATACTGAACCGTACAAACCAAACCCAAGTACAAAGGAAGTAAACATCCCCACAGCAAAACTCCGGTGTCGCATAATTTTAAAGTTTACGATCGGATGGTCGGTACTCATTTCTCTCCAGATGAAAAGCAATAATCCGAATACCGATGTAACCGCCAACGCTGTAATGTATGGTGTTGCGAACCAATCTTCACTCTCCCCTTTTTCCAAAACGGTTTGTAAGCTACCTACTGCAACAGCCAATAATGCGATACCCCACCAATCGACAGGTTGACCCTGCCCTTCTTTCGGGGTGGCGCGCACAAAGGTGTACGTACAGTAGGCCGCGACTATTCCGACGGGAATATTCACGTAAAAAATCCATGGCCACGAACTCACATCCAGGATGTACCCGCCAATGGTTGGTCCTACAGTAGGGCCAACTACTGCTCCTAAACCGAATAAGGCCGTTGCAATACCAACATCCTCACGTGGCCAGGTTTCGATCAGGATAGCCTGAGCAGTTGAGATTAAACCACCGCCAGCTAAACCCTGGATAATCCTGAAAAGAACCAGTTCTCCTAATGAGGTTGCATTTCCGCACAAAAAGGAAACCAGTGTAAAAACAATAATGGAGGTAAGGAAATAATTTTTCCTGCCGAACCGGTTACCCAACCAGCCCGACATTGGCAATACGATAACGTTTGCTACCGCATAGCCGGTGGAAAGCCAGGCCACATCCTCCAGGGTGGCGCCCAGGTTTCCCTGTATCTGTGGTATTGCCACGTTTACAATAGTAGTATCAATCAGCTCCAACAGTGAAGCTGTGATTACCGTAAACGTAATAATCCACTTTTTTAAACCTACTTCGGCCATTTTAAATATTATTTAGTGGATACTGAAGCTTTAACGCTCATTCCTGGGCGTAACTTAGCCAACAGTTCTTTTGATGGATGGATTTTGATTTTTACCGGAACACGTTGCACAACTTTAACGAAGTTACCAGTAGCGTTATCAGGAGGCAATAAAGATCCTTTTGCACCAGTAATTGGAGAAAAATTATACACCTCGCCCTCAATTTTTTCACCTGGATAAGCATCAACCTCGATTTCTACTTTAGAACCTTCTTTAATTTTCTCCAACTGGGTTTCTTTAAAGTTAGCCGTTACATAAATGCTTCCATCATTCACAATAGAGAATAAAGATTGACCTGCCTGAACCAATTGTCCTTTCTGAACATTCTTTTTAGAAACGATACCACTTGCAGGTGCTTTAATATCGGTATATGATAACTGAAGCTTTGCAAAATCGATATCACTCTGGCGCTGACTAATCACATTACTGCTTACTGCCAATTGCGATTGTGTAGTACCTACCTGTTTAACCGCAGCATTGTACTGATCTACCGCAGCCCGGTAAGCTGCCTGAGCTGATTCTTTTGCTGCCTTCGCCTGATCGAAAGCCTGTTGTGTAATCGATCCGTCTTTAACCAGGTTAGCATATCGGTCATAGTCTTTTTGGGTTAAGTTTAATTTAACCTTTGCTGCTTCTACATTTGCTTTAGCTGTACCGGTATTAGCCTGAGTAGCGATGATTTGTGACTGAGCCACACCTACACCAGCTGCTGCACCTTGTCGGCCAGATTGTGCCTGCTCTAATTTCACCTTGTAATCATTATCATCAAGCTTAACCAAAACCTGACCTTCGGTTACATGTGTATTTTCCTCGAAATTAATGTCTTTTACATAACCACCAACACGGGCAACAACTGGGCTGATATCACCATCAATCTGAGCATCATCCGTGTCTACGTGTTTGCTATAATAATTCCATTCTGTAATCCCGAAGATTATACCTATTACTAGTAAGACACCTAAAATGATGGGTACTACTATGTTCTTTTTTTTCTTTTCAGTTGTCATTGCTGTATTTTATTGCGTTATTTTTCCTGTTGATTTTAATAATGTATAGTAAGCCAAACCTGCATCTGCCTTCGCTATCTCTAAGTTTATTTTTGCCTGGTATAACAAAGTTTCTGCATCGATGCGGTCGGTAACCGAAGCCACATTGTTTTTGTATTTGGATGCCAGTAATTTATCGTTTTCGGTTGCCTGTGCAATTGAAGTTTCCAAAAGCTGAATTTTATTCATGGCCACCTGGTAATTTTGAAAGTTTTTGTTGATTTCGGTTTTTACCTGATCAGATAAAATATCTTTCTGGATGGTAATTTCGCTCTGCTCAATTTTAGCCTGGCTTACTTTGTTCTTGTTTGTCCAAAGGTTTCCGAAATTCCACGAAACCGTAGCACCCAATGTAACCGGCATTAAATACTGGTTTGTTGGCGGAATAAAGTTACCGCTTGGGTTAATGTAGTAAAGGTTTGCACCGACTCCAACTGTAGGTAAAGTGTTTGCCTTAACAGTTTTGACATTAAAATCAGCCACTTTGTTCTGTATATCAAGCTGTTTTAGTTCCTGGCGGTTAGCAAAAGCCTGACCAATATACTCGTTTAACGAACCTGGTGTTTTTAAGCCCAGGGTTGGATCAACAATTTTAACTTCGGTATCTTCCGGTAAACCTAAAAGAATATCGAGGTTATAGTTGATTACTTTGCGGTTGCTTTCGATATCCATCTGGGTTAGCTCAACGTTTGCCTGTTGCAACTGGAAACGCAGTACGTCATTTTTAGTTACAATGCCCTGCTCGAAGAAACGTTGTGCCTGTTTAATCTGAGCGGCGATCGATTCTAAATTCTGATCAACCACTTTTCTGCTCTGTATTACCTTATATAAAGAGTAATAGGTATTAATTACAGCGTAGGTAATTTCTTCTTTACTTTTATCGGCATCTAAACGTGCAACCTCAGCCAATAATTTGGTCGATTCTTTTGCGTATTTTAATTTGCCACCACCGTACACCAATTCTTGTACTGCCGCTGTACCGACAAAAGCATCTGCTCTTTTTGGTAAGTGGAAAGCTGATCCTCCTCCTGGCAGTGAAAATGTGGTGGTTGGAATTTCAGCATGGTTGTACATAAAACTTGCGGTTCCGGTTGGTAAGGCATTGTCTTTTACCACCTCAAGCTTTGCAACAGCCTGATCAATTTTGTTCTGAGAAAGTTTTAAGTTTTTGCTGTTGGCTATGCCAAGTTCTATTGCCTGGTTAATATTTAATTCCTTACTACTCTGTGCAAATAAAGCCGCCGGAATTAATGACGCCGCAAGCATTAATCTAATCGATTTGGGTATCATCTTTTTGTTGTTAAATAAACTGTTGTTAGATCCTGTAAGTGAGCTATTGCCCGCTCCTTAATAATTTTTTTATCCTTCGGATTGTTCAGGTCGAAATTAGAGCACGACATTACCTTATGGGGCGCAATAACAATATTGGTTATGGTACCCATAATGGATGCAATTACCATTCGCACATCTACCTTATTAAAACTGCCGTCTTCAATACCGCCTGTAATAATCCGGTCGATTAGCTGCATGTTCTGGCTCATAGCATCCTTAATCTTATCGTACATTTCGGGTCTCTGGGTTAAAGACAATTCGCGGTGCATCATTTTATGAAATGCTGTGTTATTCATAATTCTATTTACATAGCCCTCTATAACTTTGTGCAATTTTTCTAATGCCGAAATCTTATCTTCATTGATGATTTTTAACTGAGATGCAAAACCAGCGATGCGCTCATTCATAATCTCCACAAAAACCCCCTCCTTAGAACCAAAATAATAATTTATCATGGCCATGTTCGCCCCCGATTCCCTCGCAATCTGACGGGTAGAAGTTCCCTCGTAGCCAGTTTCGCAAAACAGCTTTTCGGCTGCCTCTAAAATGGCCTGTCTTTTATCTACTTTTTCTGTTTTCATTTCTTTTTGACGACACAAAATTAATCAAACGATTGATTAATTTCCAAATGTTTTACTACTTCTTTTACATTATCTTGATAAAACCCTAATTTTAATCAGATAATCATCCTTCGAAATGAAAAACAAGTTCCGTTTAATAATTGCTTTGCTCAGTATTTCGTGGTTTCAGATCTCATTTATCAGCGAAAAAAGAAAGCCTGAACAGAGCTGGATCAGGATCAATCAGCTGGGATACCCTACCAATGCCATAAAAGTAGCGGTGTGGGTCAGTAAAACCGATGAAACACCTGCAAGCTTCGAGATTATAGAAAAAGAATCCGGTAACATTGTTTATACCTCAACCCGCATTAAGCGTTTTGGCAGTTACGGCCCCTTTAGGCAAACCGCCCGCTTAAACTTCAGCGATTTTAAAAAACGGGGGAATTTTTATATCAGGGCAAATGGTATTACATCCCCCCTTGTACTTATTAATGACGAAGTGTATAAAGGCGCAGCCGATTTTTGCCTGCAATACATGCGACAACAAAGGAGCGGTTTTAACCCGTACCTAAAAGATAGCTGCCATACCCACGATGGCTTTGTGTTATATGGTACAAAAGCAGGTATTAAAGACAGTACACATTTTAATGCTACAGGCGGTTGGCATGATGCAAGCGATTACCTGCAATACTCGACCACTACTGCCAATGCCACCTACCATTTATTAATGGCCTACCGCGATTTTCCGCAGGTTTTCGGCGACAAACAACAGACAAATGGCCTGGATGGAAAAAATGGCAGGGCCGATATCCTGGATGAAGCAAAATGGGGTTTAGACTGGCTGCTGAAAATGCATCCTAAGAAAAATATCATGTTTAACCAATTGGCCGACGACCGCGACCACATTAGCATGCGGATACCAAAAGAAGACAATCAGTACGGTAAAGGATTTGAACGTCCGCTTTATTTTATTACCGGAGAACCACAGCAACGTGGCAAATTTATGAACAACACCACCGGAACCAGTTCTACCGCAGCTAAATTTACGAGTGCTTTTAACCTGGGGGCGGCTCTGTTTAAACCAGTAGACGCTAATTATGCTCAATTACTTGTTAAAAAGGCCAAAACGGCTTATCTCTTTGCCATGCAAAAGCCAGGAGTAACGCAAACTGCATCAGTAAAATCGCCATACATTTATGCAGAAGATAATTGGGTAGATGATATGGAACTGGCCGAAGCATCGTTCAATTTTCCGGGCAAAAAGGTTCGACGAAAGAGAGTAGATAAGGCATTACAATATGCGGAGCAAGAAAGCATTACCCCGTGGATGCAAAAAGATACGGCGGCACATTATCAATATTATCCTTTTATCAATTTTGGGCATTACGAAGTTGCCAAACAAGAAAAGGGAAAAACAGCTGTGAACTATTATAAACAAGGGATCGAAGAGGTATGGAACAGAGCAAAGAAAAATGCTTTTTATCGCGGCGTCCCATTTATCTGGTGCAGCAATAATTTAACGGTAGCTTTTGCCATGCAATGCAATTGGTATGCTAGTTTAAGCGGCGATAAAACCTATGTGGAGCTGGAGCAGGCTAATTTCGACTGGCTTTTTGGCTGTAATCCATGGGGCACAAGCATGGTTTACGGATTACCAGAATGGGGCGATACACCAATAGATCCACATTCGGCTTTTACCCATTTGAAAGGTTACCCGATTAATGGAGGCTTGGTTGATGGGCCTGTGTACACCAGCATTTATAAAGCTTTGATTGGTATTAAGCTCAATGAAGCAGATGAATATGCTGATTTTCAAAGCGACCTGGCTGTTTATCATGACGATTATGGCGACTATAGCACCAATGAACCAACCATGGACGGGACAGCATCGCTCATTTATTTACTGGCAGCTAAAGAGGCCCAGGCCAAAACCTCAACTGATCATCGAACCTTTTACCTGGGCGCCAATATCCGAAGAGATTCTACCCAAAAGAAAATTTACCTGGTTTTTACGGGTGATGAATTTGGAGATGGAGGCGAAAAAATAAGTAAGGTGCTGGAAAGTGAACAGATTAAAGCATCCTTTTTTCTCACCGGAAACTTTTACAGGAACCCAAATTTTAATGGATTGATCAAAAAACTTAAAAGTAAGGGGCATTACCTAGGCCCTCACTCCGATCAGCATTTATTATACTGCGACTGGACCAACCGGGATAGTCTTTTGCTTACCAAAGCGCAGTTCGAAAAAGACCTTAACGATAACTACAATGCAATGGCAGCCTTTGGAATTAAGAAGGCAGAGGCGAAATATTTCCTTCCCCCCTATGAGTGGTACAATGAAACCATTGCCAATTGGAGCAAAGAGCAAGGTTTGGAGCTCATCAACTTTACGCCGGGTACAAGATCAAACGCTGATTATACCTACCCTGAAATGGGCAGAAGCTACAGATCGAGCGATGAAATTTTTAAATCGATTATCTCCCTTAATGAAAAAAGGCCAAATGGTTTAAATGGCTTTATCTTACTGTTGCATATCGGAACAGATGCGAGAAGAGCCGATAAGTTTTATAACCGCCTGGCAGAATTGGTTACCTATTTAAAAAGTGCGGGTTATAAATTGGACAGAATTGATAATTAATTGGATTATTGGGGCAATTGGCAAATTAAAATTTAAAATAAATATTAACTTTGCCTCCAAATAATAAAAAACATGAGTGTACAAGAGAACAGCAGCAATAATTTCAACTGGTTATATTATGCTTTAGGCTTATTCTTCGGAGTTTTAACCGGGGCCATCATTACGCAAAACTATATTTTCGCTTTATTAGGCGGTGTTTTGGGTTTGCTAAGTGCTGGTTTATTTTTAAACGCTATTGTAAAAGGAAGAAAATACTAGTTTCTTTTAGCTTTACCCATTAATTCCATAGCAGATAAGATATTATGGTTCCTGCCGAAGATAGGCCAGAATCGTAGTTAAGCATTGCCACAGAAAACAAAAACCTATAAATGAAAAATATCTTCATTGTTGTTTTCGCTCTTTTATGCTTTGGTGCGAAGGCACAACAGCCCGATGCTGCCGAAGTAAAATTTCCTGCTGCCGACCCAAGTCCGGCAGATATTGTGTATTTCCCGCTTAATGCCCCCAAGGTTAAAGCAGGAGACCTGACAAAACCGATTATAAAAATTATTTATTCCCGTCCACAGAAAAAAGGACGCGATATTTTCGGCGTGCTGGAGCAATATGGAACAGTTTGGCGTTTTGGCGCCAACGAAAGCACAGAAGTGCATTTCTTTAAAAAGGTAAATATTGGCGGCAAAAAAATTAAAGCAGGTACTTATAGCCTGTTTGCCATCCCGAATAAGGATACCTGGACGATTATTGTAAACAGCGAAACTGATAAATGGGGAGCCTTTACCTATAACCAGGCAAAAGATATTGTAAGGGTAAATGTTCCGGTAAAAACGCTGGCTAAACCGATAGAATATTTTTCGCTAACCTTTACACCGCTTAATGATGGTGCAAACCTGGTAATCGGCTGGGATAAAACACAGGTAGAATTACCAGTTAGTTTTAAAAACTAAAACGATATAAAAATATAAAGTCCCGGCCAAAACCGGGACTTTTGTTTTAACGGGCATTTGAAACCAGTTTTTTAGCTCCGCTTTCGTTTGAAAGAAATACCTTGTAAACATTGGTGATCTTCCAGTCGCCATCATTATTTTTTTCGATAACCACAAAGTTCTGCTGTGCGCCATCAAACAATTCGTAATTAATATCTACACGTGCAATTACCAGCGCATCCGTTTCAGATATAACGGTAGAACTGATGTTACAATCGCGCTGTATTACACCCTCGTTCTTTTTCAGTTGGTTCAGTATCTCACTTGCTTTATGTTTAACTACCCTTACATCTCTGTTTGAGGTAAAAACGGCATCTTCGCTTAAAACGGCTTTTAATTTCTTGTAATCAGAATTTATATAACTATCCATATAATAATTGATCACTGATTTATGGCTAGCTGTTGGTTTTTCTGCTGCCACAACATAATTGGTGATTGTAATACCTAGTAATAAAATCACTAAAGCTTTTAGTTTCATAATTGTCGGTGTTTTTTTATTAAAGTTCGGCGGGATTAGAGAAAAATAATATGCCGATAACACCTTAATGATGAGGTAACTAAAAAGTGATGAAACAAATGATGTAATTGCCTTAGTGTTTAATACACAGCTAAAACAATCACATCATCTCCATTTAAGCTATTATGGATTTTGCTGACCGGCTATGCCTGAATTGGCTTCCATCTCGGCCCTCGGGATTAAGAACTGCCATTTAACATCTCCGGCAGGGATAGTTAATGTACCCGCAACTGAAGCAGAAACATAGTTGGGAACAACCGTTCTATCAAGCGGCAGGTTTAACCGCTTTAAATCTAGCCACCTATGGCCTTCACCCCAAAGCTCTATCCTTCTGTTGAAAAGGATTTCATCAACTAAAGCCTGTCCGCTGTTTATTGAAATTACCGCCGCAGGATCCCTCTGCTTAACGAGGTTAAATAATACAGTACGGGCTGCGGCTTCACTTACAGGGGTTTTGGCATAGGCTTCGGCCAAAATAAGGTACATTTCGGCCGTACGCATTAATGGGACATCACCCAAAGATGGTCCGCCTACTTCTTTAACTGAGAATTTACGGCTCATGTATGGCTGACGGGAAAAGTTTGTTGCAGGTAGCGGGAAATTTGCTGCTGTTGGTGCCGGCTCCCACATTTTTTTCCTCACATCGGATGCCGATATCTGACCATATAGGGCAGAATTGATCCGTTTTGGATTGGCCCGCATAAAACTGGTATTCGCATTATAAGCAATCTGTGCAAAATACGACCCAAAGGTATCTCCCTGATCAAGGGTTGGCATAGAAGCCCAGATAAACTCGCTTAAACTGGCATTATTAAATCCGGCCTGGTAATCAGTAACTGACATTAACGGGTATTGGTTGGCATCTACAATCTCTTTGGCATATTTAATTGCGTTAGGATAATCTTGCATTACCAAAGCGACCCTTGCCCTAACCCCTTTCGCTACCGCAATCCCGGCATGGCTTTTATTAGAAGCGGTTGCATTAAGCGCGATTGCTGTTTCCAGGTCCTTAACAATAGCAGCATAAACGTTTTCTACGCTTTCTCTAGGTTTATTTGTATCAGTAGAAGCTAATAATAGCGGTACGCCTAATTGATTGTTAGGTTTGGCGGCCGCATCATAACGTTTGCCGAAAAGTTGTACCAAACCAAAATAAGCGTAGGCTCTTAAAGTAAGTGCTTCAGCTTTAACCGTATTCTTATCCGCAGCAGCACCAGAAGCCTGATCAATGTTATCGATAATATAATTTACGTTGCCAATAATGCGGTAATATGTGCGGTACATATATTCGAGCATAGTACTGTTATCGGTACGGGGACTGATCCACGATCCGCCATCAGAGGTGTACCAATTTGATGACGATATACCCAGATCTTCACCCATAAAATCCATGTAAAGCATAATACCTCCCACCCCTGGTTTATTCTGTGCTGATGTAGAAACCACGGTTGTAGTACGCTCGTACATGTATCGGTAAACCCCATTTAGGGCGTTTTTGGCATTTGCAGCGGAAGTAAACAGCGCGGAATTATCAACCTGATCTGTTGGTTTTGTATCGAGATAATCTTTTTTACAGGCACTAATGCTCAGCATACAAAAACCTGCAAAAAGTAAATATTTTTTATAGTTCATGATAGTAATTTTAAAGTGAAACATTAACGCCGAAACTGATCATCCTCGAAGGCACGTAATTGGTTGTATTTACACCTGTAAAAGATTCTGTTGGATCCATCCCTTTGCGTTTAGATATCAAACCTAAGTTTTCGCCTGCAGCAAATACCCTTACATTACTTAATGTTGCCGCTTTTAGCCAGCGCTGTGGCAAAGTATATGACAGGTTAACGTTACGGAAAGCAATGTACGACGCATCAATCAACCAACGGCTCGATGTTCCGTTAAACTGGCTCGAACGGCCAATATCCAAACGCGGGATATCAGTAACCTGGCCAGGTGTCATCCACGAATTTAATACATCGGCATGCAATGCAGATCCATAAGTGGTGGCCATTAGCCCCTGGTAGTTCTGGTCATAGAATTTACCTCCTATCTGATAACTGATCAGGAATGATAAACCAAAGTTTTTATATCTAAATGTATTGGTAACCGATCCATAAAGATCAGGGATAGCCGAACCAGAATAATCAGAACGGGCATTATTGATATTGGTGGTAAGCACACGGCCATTTACGGTACGTAAATCAGTTGTTACACCAGCATTAGGTTCAAAAAGCGCCGAACCATCGGTTGGATCAACACCGGCCCACTGACGAAGATAATAAGCATAAATATCGCGGCCAACCTCAAGCCTTTTGGTACCACTGGTTACAGTAGGTGTTTCGGCGGGCATTTTGGTTATTTTATTTTTTAACCACGACCAGTTGCTCAATAAATTCCAATTAAAACTATCTGACCTTATAATATCGCCGCTTAACTGCAAATCGATGCCGGTATTGTACATTGAACCGATGTTACGGCGGATGGATGTGATAGGATCAGACAAAGGCTGTGGCACAGCAAATAATAAGTTTGATGAACCTCTTTTAAAATACTCTACCTCTCCTTTTAAGCGGTTATTAAATAAACTAAAAGCTACCCCCGTGTTAAAAGTATTTACCGATTCCCATTTCAGGTTCGGCGTTGCTGCAGTAGCCAAAAGTAAACCCGGTTCGGTACCATTATTCCAGCCCAATTCGTAAAAGGCCTGATAGTTATAATAAAGGCTATTGTGTTCTACCAGGGTTGCATCAATCAAATTATCGTTTCCAACCTCACCATAAGAAGCTTTCAGTCTTAAATCATTAATCCAACGGGTGTTTTTCAGGAAATCTTCCTTGTTGATTGCCCATGAACCACCTGCAGAAAAAAATGTTCCCCATCTTGATTGTTTTGATAAACGGGAAGTACCATCACGGCGGATAGAAGCATCAATAAAGTATTTTTCGAGGTAGTTGTACCCCACTTTACCAAAATACGATTCTATGCGATAAGTGTCTTTATATCCACCTGCATCACTTGGAGTAACAAAATTCGGAAACTCCGTATTGCCATCTAAAATCTGGCTTTGTTTTGTTGCACTTAACCTGCGCCAGTCATAATCATAGTTTTCATGTCCGGCCAAAGCGCTTATATTATGGCTACCGAACGATTTATTGTATGATAGCACCTGGTTAAAGGTGTAACTTTGTGTTGGTGTGCTACGCTTTGTTGATGAGCCTCCAACTGTACTGCCGTCGCCTACAATTGGGTTTCGGTATTCGCTACTGTAAGAATTGATAAAATCGATGCTGATACTCGGCCTGAAAGTAAAATCCTTTAAAAATTTAATTTCTGCGAAGGCCCTGCCGTTTAAAGCAAGTCTGCGGCTGGTTACATCATTCAATAAGGTTTCGTAAATTACATTCCGGCCAGCCGATGCGCCCTGCGGACGGTTAACAGCACCTGGATGCCCGCCATAATCATACCATTGCTCCCCAGAAGTGGTATAAATAGGGTTGCCGCTGATATCGTAAGCATGTACCGGATAAATTGGGCCAATGCCCCTTGCAAAATTGAAAACATTTACAAAAGCAGAGGCGTTACCGGTTGAAGCATCCTGCGCCAGGTTCCCATTTGACAAGCTTCCCGAAAGGTTGGCACCTGTTTTTAACCATGGCCTTATCTGGCTGTTTACATTAATACGGGCGTTAAACCGCTCAAAATCCGTTTTAATTAAATAACCGTTATCCTTTAAATAACCCATCGAGAAATAATAATCGGTTTTACCATTGCTGGCGCTCGAGTTAACATTAAGTTCTGTACGTTTTCCTACACGCGAAGCCTGTTTAAACCAATCGAAGTCGTTATAAAGCAATTGTGCATTAGGATTTAACTTACCATCTACACCAACAATCTGGTTGTTCGGTACATTAAAGGGATTATACACCAATTGACCTTGTATGGTATTAGAAGCCTGTGTCGCTGCTGCCGACTCGCTCATACCAGTTCCGCTTGAGGGATAAACAAGGCTGTTTTTTAAAGCCTGCCACATTAAAGGGTAGTAATCTAATGTGCCAACCCTATTATACTCAGGGATACCCCTTTTGGAAAACCCCTGGCTAAAGCTTGCATTAAAGGTTGGCTCTCCTGATTTACCTTTTTTGGTGGTAATGATAACCACGCCATTAGCAGCTCGCGACCCATAAAGCGCAGAAGATGAAGCATCTTTCAACAACGAGATGCTTTCGATATCACTTGGATTGATATCGCCAAGTTCGCCATCATATACGGATCCATCCAATACAAACAGCGGACTATTCGATGCAGATATAGAACCGAAGCCACGTATGCGAATCGCCGAACTGCTACCAGGCTGACCATTTCCAGAAGTGGTTACGACACCAGGTGCAACGCCAGATAAAACATTGGTAATGTTTGTGATGATACGATTATCCAATTGCTTAGCGCTCAACGTTGCCACCGAACCCGTAATAGCTTCTTTCTTGCTGGTCCCGTAGGCTACAACGATCACATCCTGCAGGTTTTTAGACGAGGCTACCAAACGCACGCTGAGTGTTTCGCCGGTTATTCTTACCTCCTGTTCAGTATAACCAACATAGCTAAATATCAAAGTCTGCGCATTGGCAGGTACAGAGATTGAAAAGGTTCCCTGTCCTGTAGTTTGTGTTAATTGAGTAGCGCCCTTCACTTTTATTGATACACCAGGCAAGGGTAGCCCATCGTCTGCATCAACTACCTTTCCGGTTATTGTTTTATTCTGTGCAAGCACATTAAAATAAGACAAAACCGTTATCATAAAAATCAATAGTAATTTTTGTTTCATGTTTTGTAAATAAATAGTTAGTAATTAGTTCGTGCTTTAGTTTTTAGCCCGCTATGCTGAAACCAAATCAATGAACAATTTACAGGGTGCGTAAATCTCAAAATGTGCGAAAGTCACCATTTTGGTATAGGGAGGCTTTAAAATGCAAAAAGCAAACCCCAATCCTGGCAGTTTGCTTTTTTAATCATTATTAACCTAAACAGGAAAAAACTTCTACAAATTGTCCTGCAAGAGCTTCAAAAATAATTCTATCCTCATATAGAAAATATGCAGAAATCACTATTTATATTTAATTCAACCTACTCTTTCTGTATTTTAAAGGAGTAATATTGAACGTGTTTTTAAATAACCTGATGAATGAACTTGGGCATTCAAAACCCACCAGATCCACAATTTCATTTAACGGATAGCCTGTAGTCTGTAATAATCCTTTGGCCCGGTTTAACCTCAGCTGCATCAGAAACTGGTAAGGGCTGATCTCATAAGCCTCTTTAAAAGTACGGAGGAGATGGTTAACGGATAAACAGGCCTGCTCGGCAATACCTTCAAGCGTGATATTCTGGTTGTAATTACTGCTGATATACTCTCTGGCGATCCTTAACCTTTTTAAAACTTCTTCACGGGTTTTGGTTTTAACAAAGCTGAGTTTATCCAGCTTCTGTACCACCTCTCTATCATAAATTTTATAATAGTTTAAAAGGCAATGGTACATATATTCGTTGATGAGCATTTCATCTTTTAATCCTTTATCGAGTTGTTTTTTTAGGTGTTGCACGTTAAACCTCATGTCACCTGCAAAAGGATACAGCGATTCATTAAATACCGGTGCAGATTTAACTTCCTTTCCATCCAGTAAACTTTCGCTGCTGCTGCAGAGGCTATTGTGAAAATCCTTTATAAAATTTTCTCCAAAAGAAACCGAAAATGTATTTACAGGGCTTATCGAGTCTATTTTGCTACAGAAATTGGTTCCGGCGTTTACCACGGCAAAAGTATCGGGGTAAATGCAGAACCTGCGCTTGTTTAACTCGCAGTCTTCGGCGCCATTAAAAACAAACTTGATGGTATAAGCATCGTTCTGCTGTTCGTAAAGCGCTTCGCAGGTATGTTCGCTTACAATTTTGTTCCTGTTGCTCAATTCTTTTACGTACCTCATGTTAATCTTCATTATAGTTACGCTGTTCCAGAATGGTAAAATTGTTACCATAGGGATCAGAAAATTCGACACTTAAGCCCTCGCTTAAATAAGATGGTGTTTTTTTAAAAATAACGCCCCTCGATTTTAGTCTGCAATAATCCTCTAAACAATCATCGCTGTTTAATACAATTTTATTGGTCTGGTTCTGGTGCTTACGCTCAGACAGAAAAATATTGGTTTCCTCATCTGCCTTAACCAATATTCCTTTTTCCTCTCCGTGAAGCATCGTCGGTTCGGTAACCATCCCTAAACAATTGGCATAAAAGGCCCATGCATCATTTAGTTGCTTCACTTGCACATAAAAGAATTTTCCGCAAAGGCTCATTATTCCATTTAATTGTATGGTGTAAAATTAAAGTAGAATTGAAGAGGAAGGATCACCCAAAAAGGGTGATTTTAGCATTATTTTTTAGCGGAGTATTCTTATAGCTTAAATAAAACGCTTTTCTTTTGCTGTTTTGATGGCGTCGGCTTTAGAGTTTACATCGAGTTTAATGTAGATGTTTTTTACATGACTCCTAACCGTTTCCTGATCAATAAAGAGATCGTTGGCAATTTGCGGTTTGGTTTGTCCATTGGCTATCCGATCCAATATCTCCGTTTCTCTTTTGGTTAACGGAGAGTTTAGATTTTTTTGAAATGAGTGCATCACGATCCGGGCTACATTGGTGCTCATGGCCCCGCCACCGGTACTTACTTCTCTAACCGCATCGATAATTTTTGCCGCGCTCGAATTTTTGGTGAGGTATCCCCCCGCTCCCATGGTTAAGGCTTCGAAAACCAGCTCAGGCGAATCGAATACGGTTAAAATAATGATGTGTGCATTGGGCAATGTTCTTTTTATAAAAGGCAATGCCTGTAAACCGTTTGTACCAGGCATCTGAATATCAAGCAGGATTACATTCGGCTGATCGGCTTCCAAGTGTTTCCTTGCCAGATCATATGATGAATAAGCATTAACAACTAAAAAATCTTCCACATCGCTTAATAACGATTCATAACCCATCCGTAAAATATCATCATCTTCAATTAGAACAATTCGTAAATCCTGGCTCATTTTTGTATCTGGTTTTAATTATAGTAGCATTTATTCCTATTTTGTTACAGCGATTCTTGTAGAAATTGTGGTCGTAGTGCCTTTTCCCTTAACAGAAGAAATCTGGAAAGTAGATTTTATCCGTTTACAGCGGGTTTGGATATTATTTAAACCCCGCCCTCTTTCTACTGATTCGAGATCAAAACCCTGGCCATCATCAGTAGTTAAAATATTGATGGTATCATGATCCGTTTCGATCACCATAATCAGTACCTGTGTTGCATTTGCATGTTTTAATACATTATTAAGCATCTCTTTAAAAATTAGGGTAAGGTTACGGTTAAATTCCATCGATAGATGCAATTTTTCGTATTTCGCCAGCACGCCCTCCATTTTAAAATCCACACCTGTATTCTGAAATAAGTCTATCCCGAAATTTTTAATATGAACCAAAATTTCGAAAAGGTTATCGCTATGCGGATCAAGCGCCCAAAGGATATCTTTTGTTCCGGTATATAGCAGGCCCGCATTTTCCCTGATCAAACGGATCAGCTCTTTCTGCTCCTTCTCAGAACCATCAACTTTTTTATCTAAAATCTCCGATAAAACATTAATCCGCGTTAATTTATTCCCAATATCATCATGAAAATCTTCGGCGGTTTGTTTTCTGATTTTTTCCTGTTCTTTGAGCTTCAGTTTTTCAAACTGGTGCTTTTTTTGCTCCCTGGTTTTAAAAATCAGGTAAAATATAAGCCAGATCAAAAATATTAAGACCAAAAATGCACCGACCTTAAATAAAACGGTATCATAAAATGGGGGTACAATAGTAAAACTGAACTGCTCTATATTTGACTGCTGACCGTTTGCTATAGCATAAACCTGAAAAGTGTAACTACCGGGTTTAATGGCTGAATACTCAATCTCCGTATTGGGCACCGGTTTGCTAAAATCGTTGTCTATACCAACCAGTTTATAACGGTAAAGCACACTTAACGGATTGGTAAGATAAACCCCTTTAAAACTAATAGCGATATGGTTCTGGCTGTAGTCTAATTTATAAAAGCCCTCCTTTTTACGGTTTCGGTCAATACAAAGGTCTTTTGAGCGGTCATTTTTGTGAAATATATTAATACATTCGATATGAATAAACGGATTTTTTTTGTTTTCGGCCGGTAGAGAGGTCTGGCACCTGATCAATCCATTGATGGTACCTACCAAAATACTGTTTTTGTAATTTATGATGGCATTCTGGTTGCACTCCACAACCAGGGATTGGTTTCTGAAAACTTCATAACGCTGTTCAGCCTTATTATAGGTTAACTTGTTTATCCCGCGACCCGTGCCGGCCCATAAATTGTTTTTATCATCCAGGGCCAGGCTATAAATATCATTCGAATTTAATCCGTTGGCAACCACGTAACGCTTACTCTCTTTTGTTTTTAAATCCCAGGTAATAATGCCATCGCCAAGTGTAGCAAAAACCAGGTTATTACCATGTTTAATAATCGTAAGCACATGAGTGTTCTGAAGTGATTTGATCTGAAAGTTCCGATCGATTTTTTTGTTCCGGATGAGCATAACACCATTCGATGTACCCAGCAGCACAGTATCCTTACTCAATGGAAAGGGGAAAATACAGGATGAATATCCTTCAAAACCGGTTATCTTTTCAGTTTTCCCATTTTTTAAATAGACCGAAGATTTTAATCCGTTGATCCAGATCCCACCCTCACTGTCTTCGGCAATTGAACTGTTATCATAACGTTCGGGTTTTAATACCTGCGAAAATTTATTTCCATCATATTTCCAAACACCATTTCCATAAGTCGAAATCCAAATATTTTTTGCTTTATCTGCATACACAAAATAGATTTTGTTATTCTTAAACGCGGGATGGTTAATATTCGTTACATTATTACCATCGTATTTAAAAACCCCTTTATTGTATGTACCAAACCACAGGTTATTATTTTTATCGGCAGCGATACCACTGATCGGATAGGCAATATTCTGACCTTTAAATTTATCGTACCGGATAAAGGAATCGCCTTCGTATTTATAAATTCCATCACTAAAACAGGATATCCAGATGTTGTTTTCGGCATCGCTGAAAATTTCACTCACCTGGTTATCGCTCAATCCATTATCGGCATTGAAATAGACAAACGAACCATTTTCGTGAACAAGGTAAGCCCCCCTTTCTGATCCGATCCAGATATTGCCTTTGCTATCCTGTTCGATGGCATAATAGGTATCAATGTCTTTATTTTTAAAAAACGGTTCAATCTTCCCATCCTCAACCACATAAATACCGCTACGGTAAGTAAGCGCATAAAATTTATTCTTTATCCTTTTATCGAAAAGAACTTTCCTGATGGATAAGGCATTTAGCGCAGCCGGTAACTCCCTATAAATTACCCAATTATGGTTTTTGAGCAGGTAAATCCCTTTTTCTTCAGCAATTGCATAAAGATCTCCATACTGATCGGCACTAATGGCATTGATATAGCTACCGGCGATGGAATGAAAAACAGGTTTTCCTTTTTCGATCCTAAAGAGTTTTCGTTCACTTATTCCCCAAATATTTCCCCATTTATCTTTAAATAAATGGCTTACGCTCTTGCCCGAAAATATAGTGCTTATTTTTCTCTTCTTAAGGATATTGATACCCGATTCTGTTCCGAAATAAACCTGGTTCTGATCATCCTCAACGATGCTGTTTACAGAGTTCGATCCCAATCCATCGGCTTTACCATAGGAGATAAATTCCTTTCCGTCGAAATTGCTTACGCCACCAAATGTTCCCAGCCAAAGTGTTCTGTCTTTGGCCTGATAAATGTCTGTTACCTGCGATTGCGGCAACCCATCTTTTAAACTGTAGTTCGTAAAGTTATAGCTTTGCGCCGATAGCTGGAGACTACAGGCCAAAATGAAAGAAAATATGAGATTTACCTTTACTATAGACAGTTTACTGCACATATAATACAAAATAAACATAATTTCTTTCAAATGCCATCCCCCTTTTGGGGTGATTTTTATGTGTTACCCATGTAAGGATCAGTCTGTGTAATTTCCCCGGTTTCTATTTTACCTGCATAACGTTGTTTAAACAGGCTATTTCCCGTTTGTACAATGCTGAAATCGTACCAGTTGGCATTTTTAGCCAGATTAAGTACAATATTAGCCTCCGATTTTGGTTTTATAGTTACGGTTTTAATCCCGGTTTTATACTTATTATCGATAATCTGCAGGGTAATTAAGGCTGTTCCTTTATTTTTTATCAAAAAAACAAGGTTTCCACTAAGTTTTTTGCTAACCAGCCCGCTTTCCTCAGGAAAAGCTTTTATTACAACAGCGGGATTTTTTTTACTGCCCGCAAAATACCTGTAAAAACCATTCGGACCACTAATAGCCAAATCGTAAACTTCGTCGTCGAAATCATCAATCTTGATGTTATCTTTAACAAGATCTCCTGCTTTTACCGCATAGGCCCACGATTTTCCTGGCACACCTTTAAATTTAGCGAGGGTATTCATGTTAAATGGTGCACCTATACTTTCTGTTTCGTTGCCAAATAAGGTTTTTGCCGATTGAAACGTAAGTTCGATTTCATTGTTTACCAGGTTCGCATCAACCATTAAGTGGTAAGCCAGCGCACAGGCATGTTTGGTCCCGTTTTCCTGCTTCGGTGCATGCACAGATGTTTCGCGTGAAAAGGCTTCGAATTTATTGATTTTGGCTACCTCTGTTTTATTTAAAGCGGTTGGGCCTGTCTGCGCAGGTTTATTTTTGGCATTACCAATATCGGTAATCACAGTATTACGCTTTAAAGGTTCCGGAGATTTAATCGCTTCACCGTTATAAGGTCTGAATACCGAAGTTAAATCGCCACAGATATTTCTACGCCAATCACTGATGTTGTTGCTTTTAATGGCTTTTCCTGTTTTTTTGGTCAGCCATTTTTCCATAAACATTAATGAAGAAGTATGATCAAAAACCTGGGAGTTTACAAAACCACCCTTGCTCCATGGCGAAGCAATAATTAAAGGCACACGGTAACCCAATCCGATCGGGCTCCCCTTCCTGGCCTCAAAATCTGTAGCAAAGTTGATTCCGTCAGAGACCTTGCCACTGGTCGGATCATCAGGATTAGGAACTACAAATGGTGGCTGATGATCGAAATAACCATCATTTTCATCGTAGGTTAAAATAAAAATGGTTTTTTTCCAAACTTCAGGGTTTTTGGTTAAAATATCCAGGGCTTCACTTACGTACCATGTTCCGTATAAAGGCGAACTGGTATGGTCAGAAAAACGCTGTGGCGCAACCAACCACGAAACGGTTGGTAATTTTCCGCTATCTACATCTTTTCTAAACTGGTAAAAAATATCCCCTTTGGGCACATTGATGGTTTCAGATTGCCCCAGGTCGTTTTTAAAGGTAAAAGGCTCAAGTTCCAGGTAATCTTTTTGCGAAATATTGGTGGTAAAGGCTTTATCGATCAGATTTTTTTCTCTTTGCGATAATTTATCATATTTTTCCTGAACTTCTTTGGCCGTTAAAGGAGGTTTTACGGTATTATCGCCATTTTTTCTAAAATAAGCCGATAATTTAACATTGTGCCTGGTGATATATTCAACAGGGTTATCGCCATAATTTCCCAGCCAGTCGTCAATTTCGCCCTCCGGAAGTCGCGATGTCCAAAGTTCGTTTTGGTAAATACGCCAATCAATGCCATTATCTTCCAGTGTTTCCTGGAAAGTAGGCCAATCAACAAATACATTGTTCTGCGATTCGGCCTGATCATTATTTACAACGGCTACCCTGTTGGCACTTTTCTCCCCTCGTATGGTTCCGGTGAAAAAAAATAAACGGTTGGGCGTTGTTCCGGTTAGCGACGAACAAAAATGCTGATCGCAAATTGTAAAAGCATCGGCCATGGCATAATAGAAAGGAATATCGTTACGATCATAATATGCCAAAGTCATCGGGGTTTTAACCGGAAGCCATTTATCATAACGGCCGCCGTTACGTGCAGCCACCTGATCGTTCCATGAATGTGGCAAACCACCCTGCCAGGTAATTTTAGTTTTATTAATATCTACATGAAATGGCGCATAAGTGTAACCCTGACCATCTTTCTGCAGCCAAACTTTGTTACCATCGGGCTGGATATGCGGATGCGGATCATTAAATCCACGTACCCCTTTCATTTTACCGAACATATGATCGAAAGATCTGTTTTCCTGCATCAAAAAAACAATGTGTTCTGCATCATAAAATGTGCTGCCTGGCTCAGGGTTGATCGACATGGCTTTTAGCACCGAACTGGGTAAAGTATTGGCCATACCCGTGGCCCCAGCAAGCAAAGCTGCTTTTTTTAGAAATTCTCTACGTGAATCCATAAATTATATAATATAGCTTAGATACTGCAAGTTATAGTTTTAAGTTAGCAGTTTGCAATTTTCAGTTAACCAATTTTTAGTCCTGAGTCCTTAGTCTGCAGTCCACAGCCGAGTAAGCCATTCATCCCAACAATATAACAATCAAGCAATGGAACAATTCTCAGTTGGCAGTTTGCTATTACCAATGAACAAATGGCTAATGAACTATTGAACCATCTTACCTATCACATCTTACATTATTTTTGGAATACCCTTACGTAATCAACTTTCATGGTTGCAGGGAAAATAGTGTCATCAATTCCTTTTTTTCCACCCCATCCACCACCAACGGCTACATTTAAAATTACATGGAAATTCTGATCGAACGGCCAATCGCCAGGTCCTTTTTTCGTATTGTTAAAAGTGAAGTATTTTTGATCATCTACAAAGAAGTCTATACGGTCGGCGAACCATTCTATCGCATAAACATGATATTCGGTATAAGGATTATTAATTTTTAAAGCCTTACCTACCTGGGTTTTAATGACGTGATTAAATTTTTCGGTATGCACCGTTCCATGTACACTATCTGGCTCGTAGCCTACGTGTTCCATAATATCAATTTCACCACTTTTCGGCCAGTTGCCGTATTTCCAATCGGTAGGTAAAGCCCATATTGCAGGCCATAAGCCCCTGCCTTTAGGCAACATGGCACGTACCTCAACTCTGCCATATTTAAAATCGAATTTATTTTTAGTTACCAGCCTGGCCGAGGTGTAATGATTGTTTTCTTTATCGGCTTTTATTGCTGTGATGTTCAGGTTTCCTTTTTTTACTACTGCATTTGAGCTATCGGCTTCGGTATAATACTGTAATTCTTTATTGCCCCAGCCATTTCCGCCTACATCATAACTCCAGTTTTTGCTTAATGGCAAACCGGCATCGTTAAACTCATCGCT
Organism: Sphingobacteriaceae bacterium; assembly: GCA_017745075.1. GTDB lineage: Bacteria > Bacteroidota > Bacteroidia > Sphingobacteriales > Sphingobacteriaceae > Pedobacter. The sequence goes on from JAGIAD010000029.1 coordinate 847,374, forward strand.
CCATTTTAATTTCCAGCCACTTGCCAAAGGAGTTTTCTTAATCTCTTCGAAAAGCAACTCCGGTTCGTTGGTGGTAATATATTCTACCTGATGCGCCAGGAGCCATTGCATTTCAGGTACGGTATTAACCGTCCACGCATTTACAGTAAGGCCAAGTTTTTGTGCATTTTCTATCCAGTTGTCTTTTTGATAAACACTGTAATGGTAATCTACACCGGTAAGCTTATCGGCTTTCATTTGTTCGGCACTGATATCGCCTTTCAGATAAGCTACCTTCGCTTTAGGCATGAGGGCTAAAATACGTTTACAATAATCATAATCGAAACTGATGTACTCGGTCCATTCAACTGCCTTGAGTTTCTGCACCATTTCAACGCATTTATTAGTCACTTCAATGCCGCGTTCCTTGCTAATTAAGGATGGTTTTATTTCCAGAATAAGTTTGGTTGTTTTTTGTTTTTTGCCGGCAAGCAAATAAGCTTCCAATGTTGGTATTTTTTCACCATTAGTCATGGTTTTAGTCAGCAGATCTGCATAATTCACCTTCTCGATAGTCAAACCCTGAAATTCGGGATCGTGGTTGACCACCAAAACGTTATCTGCCGTCATCCATACATCGAATTCTGATCCATAACAGCCCAGCTTTACCGCTTCGTTTAACGATGCGATAGAATTTTGAGGGAAATTATTCTTTTTCCAGGCACCACGGTGTGCAATTACCTGATTTTTGTTCCAGTTAAATTTTTGGCCGAAAGAAGCTGTAAAAATGAACAACATTAGTGTAGAGATAAGTAATCGATTCATATCTGGTATGATTATAAAAAAACCAAAAGTAGATTTTTATCAGAATACTCGTTTAAAATCAATGTAACCTTTGTATTAATAAAAACAAGATAAACATTTTTAAATTAATCCATTTCCTGCTTAATTGCCTATACGCAACCCGCTTTATCAATTAATTCGTATTGAAGCAGGTATCAAAATCAAATAAAAAATTATCCGCACATATCTGCGAAATCAGCGGGAAACTATTAACCGTTTTGTTCCCGCAGATTTAAGATGATTAACGCAGAGGATTTTTTGTAGTTGACAGGTAACAAAATTGTACAAGCTATTTTGAAATAAACGCGTTACTTAAATATACTTTGCTTTTAATTGATAGGAACAATTTTTACATTTACAATGATATGGTGAGCAATAATTACAACGATTTATTACGGAAGATAGATGAGTTTATCCGCAAATTTTATCTCAATAAAATTTTGCGGGGCAGTATTTATGCCGCTGCAATACTTCTCGCCCTGTACTTAGTTGTTTTTTTAAGTCTTTATTATCTCAATCCAGCCGCAGGTTTTAAAACCTTTGTATTTTTTGCTTATTTGCTTGTTGCCGTATTGTTAGTCGGTTTTTTAATTGTGAAGCCCCTGCTCGCCATGCTAAAACTGGGCAAACACCTTACCTTCGATGAAGCATCGGTTATCATCGGAAATCACTTTTCCGATATTAAGGATAAGTTACTCAACACGCTGCAGCTTCACCGCCTGTCAGAAAACCAACCCAACAACAACCACCTCATTATTGCCAGTATCGACCAGAAAATATTGGAACTTAAACCCGTTCCTTTTTATACAGCGGTAAGCATTAACGACAACAGAAAGTATTTAAAATACCTTTTTATTCCCCTTTCCATCATTTTATTGATCGCCATTATTGCACCCGCCATTTTACGTGAAGGTACCAACAGTTTTTTTAAGTACGACGAATATATTGCACCAAAGGCTCCTTTCTCTTTTGCGGTTTTAAATAAAAGCTTAACCGTTACGCAGGGCGATGATATAACCATCAACCTGAAACTATCGGGCGATCAATTGCCTGCCGAAATTTATGTAGAGGACGGAAAAAATACTTATAAACTGCAGAAAGAGAATATCAGCAAGTTTAATTACAGCATAAAAAATATCCAGAGCGATAAAAAACTGATTTTTAAAGGTGGAGGCTTTAGCTCTTCGGTATTTACCCTTACCGTTAAACCGCGACCGGAGCTGCTTAATGCAAGTGCCACTTTAAATTTTCCGGCCTATCTGGGCAAAAAACCTGAACAAATTGCCAACGTTGGCGACCTGCTCCTGCCCGAAGGAACAAAAGTTACATGGAACTTTAAAACCGGAAAAAGCAATTCAATCCTGTTTATCCTAAATAATACGGAGAATATTTTAAAAGTTGAAAACAATGAATCGGTTTTCAATGCCACTATAAAAAATAATTCAAGGTATAGCATTACCCCTAAAAATGAATATGTTACCCTCCGCGATTCTTTATCACATCAGATCACGGTGGTTAAAGATCAGGCTCCGGGTATTACCGTAGAAGAAAAGCCAGATTCTGTAAGTAATAAAGCCCTGTATTTTAGTGGTCAGGTTACCGACGATTATGGTTTTAGCCGCCTAAGCTTTAAATACAATATCAAAGAAAATAACCGGATCATTGGTTCTGTAACCAAAAATATCGCCATTAAAAGCAATGTTACCGAAAATACCTTCTTCTATTTTTGGGATTTAAAAACCACTCAGGCAAAAGCCGGACAGGAAATCGAATATTATTTCGAAGTGGCTGACAACGATGGGATTAATGGAGCAAAAGTTACCCGGTCGGAAATTAAAACTTTCAAACAGCCTACCAAAAAAGAAACTGCCGAACAGGTAAATGCTAGTAACCAGGCCCTGAAACAGAAAGTGCAGTCGGCCATCCGTCTGGCCAATACCATCGAAAAGGAAAGTAAAAAGATTGCTGAAAGCCTCATTGATAAAAAACAGATCTCTTTCGAGGATAAAAAGCAGATCGAAGCCCTGTTGGATAAACAAAAACAACTCGATGAAGCTGTAAAAGAAATTAAAGAACAAAACGACAAAAACATCCAGCAACAGGAAGATCAGAAACAAACAGAAGAACTTTTAGAAAAACAAAAGCAGATCAAAGACCTCTTTGATAATGTACTGGATGAAAAAACAAAAGAACTTTTGCAAAAGCTGCAGAATCTGATTAATGAGAAAAATAAAGATCAGACACAGAATGAGCTTTCCAAAATGCAGTTAGACAATAAAACCCTTAAAAATGAATTGGACAGGATTTTAGAACTCTATAAACAGTTAGAATTTGAGCAAAATCTTCAAACGGATATCGACCGGCTGAATGAACTTGCTAAAGAACAAAAAGAGCTTGCAGAACAAACAAAAGATAAAAAACAGGATAACGAATCTCTAAAGCAAAAACAGGATGCGCTTAACAAAGAGATGAAAGACCTTAAAGAGGATCTTAAAAAGCTGGAAGAAAAAAATAAATCATTAGAAAGGCCAAACCCATTCGAAAACCCTGAAAAAGATATCCAGGACATACAAAAAGAACAACAGGACAGTAAAGATGCTTTAGATAAAAAAGACACTAAAAATGCGAGCCAAAAACAGCAAAAGGCTGCAGATCAGATGGAAAAATTATCTAAAAAAATGAGCGATATGCAACAACAGGGAGAAGAAATGGAAAACAACCTGAATGCCAAAGAATTACGCAGATTACTAGAAAACTTATTGACCACCTCATTTGATCAGGAAAAAGTTATGCTGGCTTTAAAGAAAATGAATGCGACTGATCCATCTTACACCAGCAATGTTCAGAAACAGCGCAGCATCAAAGATAACCTTAAAACCATTGCCGATAGTTTATATAGTTTAAGCAAGCGGGTTCCACAGATAGAATCGACGGTTAACGAGGAAATGAATAAAATCAACTTCAATCTCGACAAAAGTTTAGAAAGCCTGGGTGATAGAAGAACGCCCGAAGCCAATCGTTTTCAGCAGTTTACCATGACTTCTATCAACAACCTCACACTCATGCTGAGTGAAGCCTTAAGCCAGCTGCAAAACATGCAGAAAAATGGTAAAGGCGGCAGCGGAAAGAAACAAAAGCAGGGCATGAAACAGCTTTCGCAGATGCAGGATCAGCTGAATAAAAGTATGCAGAAAGCAAGAGAGCAAATGCAAAAATCAGGAGGCAATCAAGGTACGGTAGGTAAAGGGCAGATGAGCCAGGAGTTCAGTAAAATGGCACAGCAACAGCAGATGATCCGTCAGGCACTGGAAAAAATCAATCGTGAAGAAAATAAAGATGGAACCGGTAAAATGGGCAACCTGAATGAGGCGATTAAAGAAATGAAACAGACGGAGAGCGATTTGGTTAACAAGCGCTTACAACAGGAAACCTTAAACAGACAGAAAGACCTCTTAACCAAATTATTGGAAGCGGAGAAAGCAGAGCGCGACCAGGAAGAAGATTCAAAACGCGAAAGTAAAGCCGCCAAACAGTTCCCTCCATCCTACCAGAAAATGGTCGATCAGTTTAAAAAACAGCAGCAGAATGGAAATGATATGCTGCAAAAGCTTCCTCCTAGTTTAAATTATTACTATAAAAATAAAATTGCTGAATATTTTAAATCGTTGAATATTAGTCAATAAATTAGTTGACTTGAACATATTCAGAAGAGACAAGCTTCATAAGATGGTCGTCATCTCGACTGAAGCTTAGCGGGAATGGAGAGATCTATCCAGACAATTCTCTTTAGTTAAGATTGTTACTCGAACTAACCACCACTTACGGTTTAGAGAGCACTCCAAAAATACCTGCCATAAATTATATTTCTTAAATTTGCACCATAACAAACAACAATATGCCTGCAATTTCTTTTTTTACTGAATCAGTTAGCTATAATCTTCCTCAAAAACTAAAAATCAAAAAATGGATTAAAGCTACCATTGAAAAAGAAGGTTATCAATTGCAGCAACTCAACTTCATTTTCTGTAGTGATGAGTACCTGTTGGGCATCAATCAACAATACTTAAATCATGATACTTATACCGATATCATTACCTTCGATAATTCGGAAGAAGAAAAACAGATCGTAAGTGATATTTTCATCAGCATAGAACGCGTGAAAGAAAATGCAAAAACCTTTAAAACTTCAGAATTTGACGAGGTTTGCCGCATCATGATCCATGGAACCCTCCACTTATTGGGTTATAAAGACAAAGGAAAGGCCGCTAAAGCCTTGATGACCCAAAAAGAAGATGAACATTTAGGCTATAGGACCGAATTTGGATTAGTTTAACTTGTTATTTTCTACTCCATCATGTCATTCTGAGCACAGCGAAGGATGTTTAAGTTCATGATCAATGTTGCCAGGATGTAATAAATCATCATGATGAGTACCATCTGCCTGCTCAACATCCCTCGTATCAATGCGATTAATTTCAATTAAAATATTGCTACCTAAATTTTTGCCGTTCGTCTAACATTTACGGGCATTCGTCGACAATTAGTCTATACTGGTATAATACTCCAAAACTGCCTGCAACATTTCCAATCAAACAAAGTCTTATATTTAAAAACAACAATTACATAATGGCTGGGATTTATATTCTATACATTATATCAAGATAAAGTTTAGTTTTAGTTAATGATTGAAGCAGCGGTGGAGCGAGTCCAACCGCTGTTTTGTTTTATAGTAAAAACTTAACCAGCAAAACGCAGAACCAACAACATCAAGTTTTTGCCATTTTTATCTGATACAGAAGTCCTTTCAACTTGAATATGCCGTTGCAATTAATTTATACTTACCTTTGCACTAATTTTCCTTTATAAATCCGAAATACAAAAAAATTGAGCACACTAATTGCGGCGGAAGGCTTAGGACATGGTTACCATGACGAATGGCTATTTAAGAATTTAACCTTAGGCATTAACTCTGGTCAGCGCGTAGCGTTGGTTGGTATCAACGGCGCGGGTAAGAGTACACTTTTGAAATTATTGGCAGAAAGATTCCCTCCGCTTGAAGGTAAAATTGTAAAAAATAAATCCGTTAAAATTGGTTTTCTTGACCAGGAACCACAGTTTACTCCAGGTTTTTCAATTAGCGACCATATTTTTTCTTTAGAGAACAAACAACAGCAACTAATTAAAGAATATGAAGAGCTGATAGAAGATCCCAATCCGGATGAGAAAAAGCTTAACCGTTTGTATGAAGAACTGAGTGAACATAATGCCTGGGAATATGAGCATCAAATCAAAACCATTCTCAACCGCATGGGCATTACCCATCTTCAACAGAAAATTGACACGTTATCTGGCGGACAAAAGAAACGTTTGGCTTTAGCTAAGTTATTGATTGAAGATCCCGAAATTCTGGTACTTGATGAACCAACCAACCATTTGGATATTGATACCATAGAGTGGCTTGAAAAATTATTAACCACCGGGCAAAAAACAATACTGCTGGTAACGCACGACAGATACTTTCTGGATAATGTTTGCAATACGATAGTAGAATTGGACAAAGGAAAAATATTTAATTATAATGGAAATTATGCTTACTTCCTCGAAAAGAAAAGCGAAAGGGAGGCTTTAGACGCAACGGTTTTACATAAGAACCAACAGCTACTAAAAAAAGAATTGGAGTGGATGAGGCGCATGCCACAGGCCCGTGCAACGAAATCGCAGGCCAGGATCGATGCTTTCTATAATCTTGAGGAAAAAACCAAGAAAAAGACTGACAATCAGAACATTACACTAAATATGAAGATGTCTCGTCAGGGCGGTAAGATTATTGAACTGGAGCATATAAAAAAATCATTTGATGGGCGTCCTATCATTAACGATTTTAGCTATACCTTTAAAAAAGGCGATCGTATTGGCCTGGCTGGAAAAAACGGAACTGGAAAATCTACCTTATTAAATATTATTACCAACCATTTACAACCAGATGCAGGTAAAGTAGATACTGGTGAAACGACTGTTTTCGGCTACTACAAACAGGGTGGTTTAACTTTCGATCCGAAAGAAAGGGTAATTGATATAGTGAAATCAGATGCCGAATATATCAAGATGGCTGATGGTTCTGTTATTACTGCCTCTGCCCTATTAACCTTATTTCTTTTCCCGCCAAAGAAACAGCACGGCATGGTAGAGAAACTGAGCGGAGGAGAAAAGAAACGGTTGAACCTGATGAAAGTATTGATGCAAAATCCAAACTTCCTCATTTTGGATGAGCCAACAAACGACCTGGATATCGATACCTTAAATGTACTCGAAGAATTCTTAGAAAACTTTCCGGGTATATTAATGTTGGTTTCTCACGATAGATACCTGCTCGACAAAATGAGCGACCAGCTCTTCATCATGGAAGGCGAAGGTGTAGTTAAAATTTACAATGGCAATTATTCAGAATACCGTTTAAGTTTAGAACAACCAAAAGCTAAGGTTGAAACTAAAAAAGCCCCTGCCCCAGTTGTAGAACAAGCCCCGGTTAAAACTTCAAAAAAATTAAGTTTTAAGGAGCAAAAAGAATTGGAAGAAAGTGAGAAAGGTATAGAAGAAACAGAAAATAAAATAGCCGAGTTAACGCAAACCTTAAACAGTATAGATGCTGCCGACTATATTAAAATACAGGAAGTATCTTCAGAAATAGAAAGACTTCAGATTAAATTAGATGATTATACCATGCGTTGGCTGGAGCTTTCAGAATAACAGAAACAATTCCGTTCTGTTTTCCACGTTATGTTTCACGTGGAACATCAGGATATCGTCATGCTGAATTTATTTCAGCATTTCAATAGAAGTTAAATAAAATCAAATTGTTCCACGTGGAACAATTAATAAAATACAAATAAAAATGTTTTCAAAATACGATTTGATTGTTGTCGGCGCAGGTCATGCAGGCTGTGAAGCTGCAGCAGCGGCGGCTAACTTAGGATCATCTGTTTTATTAATTACAATGAATATGGGTACTATTGCCCAAATGAGTTGTAACCCTGCTATGGGTGGTGTAGCTAAAGGGCAAATTGTTCGCGAGGTTGATGCACTTGGCGGATACTCCGGTATTATATCAGACAAATCAACCATTCAATTTAGGATGCTTAATAAATCTAAAGGTCCTGCTATGTGGAGTCCGAGAGCACAGATAGACCGTATGCGCTTTGCTGAAGAATGGAGATTGGCCTTAGAAAATACCCCTAATGTAGATATCTGGCAGGATAGTGTAGTAGGTCTGATCGTTAAAGATAATACCGTATATGGTGTAAAAACATCTTTAGGAATAGAGATCGAAAGTACAGCGGTGGTATTAACTAATGGAACTTTTTTAAATGGAATCATCCATATCGGAGAAAAGAAATTCGGCGGAGGCAGAACAGCTGAAAGATCATCAACAGGAATTACCGAACAGTTGGTAGCCCTGGGTATGGAAGCAGGCAGGATGAAAACAGGTACCCCGCCCCGCGTTGACGGCAGAAGTTTAGATTATTCTAAAATGGAAGAACAATGGGGAGATGAAAACCCAGGTAAATTCTCCTACACAGATACCACCGTTTCTTCAGATCAACGTTGCTGCTGGATAACCTATACCAATAGTGAAGTACACGAAACGTTAAAAGAAGGATTTGAAAAATCTCCAATGTTTACCGGTCGTATTAAAGGTTTGGGTCCGAGGTATTGTCCTTCTATAGAAGATAAAATAAACCGTTTTGCAGAACGCGATCGCCACCAGATTTTCGTTGAACCTGAAGGATGGAACACATGTGAAATTTATGTAAATGGTTTTTCTACTTCACTTCCTGAAGATGTACAATTTAAAGCGCTAAGGTTAATACCTGGTTTTGAACAGGCAAAAATGTTCAGACCTGGCTATGCAATAGAATACGATTTCTTTCCACCAACCCAATTATCGTTAACCTTAGAAACTAAATTAATCAGTAATTTATTTTTGGCCGGACAAATAAACGGTACCACTGGTTATGAAGAAGCAGCTTGTCAGGGCTTCATGGCCGGCATTAATGCACACCAAAAAATCAATAACAAACACGAACTGATTATGAAAAGATCGGAAAGTTATATCGGTGTTTTAATTGATGACCTGGTAACCAAAGGAACAGAAGAGCCGTATCGTATGTTTACGTCGAGAGCCGAACATCGTTTACTATTAAGACAGGATAACGCCGATATCCGCCTCTCTCCTATTGGCCACGAACTCGGCTTAATTTCTGATGAGCGTTTAGAAAAAGTAAATCAGAAAATTGCAAATGCAGATGCGCTGGTAAAATTCACCAAGAACCAGAGCATCGAAATGAATGATGTAAATCCTGTTCTCGAAAGTTTAGGATCAAGCGCTTTAAACCAAAATGTAAAAATCCATAGCTTAGTAGGAAGGCCCCACGTTGGTTTACAAGATTTGATCAAAGTTAGTAAACCACTGGCAGATGCCACCAAAGATTTAGATAGCGAAACGATAGAGCAGGCCGAAATCAAAATTAAATACGAAAGTTATTTTGAGAAAGAAAATGAAATTGTAGCGAAGATGCTGAAAATGGAAGACAGGGAAATTAAACCAGATTTCGACTACAATAAAATTGTTTCCATTTCAAAAGAAGCGAGAGAAAAATTATTTAAGATCAAACCGCGTACTTTAGGTCAGGCCTCACGGATTTCAGGTGTTTCACCCTCAGATATATCTGTTTTAATGGTATATATTAATAAGTAATTGATAATCAGCACTTTATATAATAAAATATATACCTTAAATAAATCGATATAAAGCAATAAAAAAGTTTTTTAATGTAATTACTCCAAAAAGTATAAAAATCCGTCAGAACGTTTAAAATATGCCAAATTTAAAAGATCAATATTTTAACCTTAAAAATCTACTGGCTTTTTCAGCCTTGCTCCTATTTTTTGGTTGTGCGAGTATCCAAAGTCCTCAGGGTGGACCAAAAGATACCACCCCTCCAAAAGTTTTGAGTATGACACCTAAAAATCAGACAAGGAATTTTAATGCAAAAAAAATCGTCATTGAGTTTGATGAATATTTTAACATCAAGGATGAGTTTAAAGAATTTTCAATTTCACCTGATCAGGAAAAACTACCGGTTTTAAAAAAGCGTCAGAAAAGATTGGAAATTGCACTTCAGGATTCTTTAGAAAAAAATACAACCTATACCTTAAATTTTGGTAAAGCCATTGCCGACGTAAACGAAGGTAATGTGGTTAAAAATTTATCTTACGTTTTTTCTACCGGGCCGGAAATTGATTCCCTGTCAATCAGTGGTAAAGTAATCAATTCGTTAACTGATGAGCCAGAAAAAGATGCTACCGTATTGATTCTTCCCCTGGAAAGAGATACTATTTTTGGAAAAAAGCGCCCATCCATATACACCACTACCGATAGTGCAGGTAATTATAAATTAAACAACTTAAGAAAAGGGACCTATAAAGTTTATGCCCTTAAGGAAAGCGGTGGCGGTGATAAAATTTATCAGCAGATTTCGGATGAAGTTGGTTTTATTAAAGAACCGCTCGTAATCGACAAAAACCTGGATAACATTAACCTTCAAATTTTTAAGGAATTAGCCCCAGAATTTCGCGTTGTAGACCGAAAACTGAATAATGATGGTAGTATATCAATTATCTTCAATCAGCAGCTTAAAAGCCCTAAAATTACGGTTACAGATCCACCGGCAGTTGATGTTGGAAAATATGTTCATTTTAGCAAAAATAATGACACAGCCAAAATCTGGTTAAAGGACCTGAGTTTCGATTCTGTAAAAGTAGCTATTCAGGATGAGGGAAAAGTATTGCAGACTTTAAATTTTACACGAGGTAAAAAAGATACTTATACACGTGATGTAATCATTAATGATAACCTGTCAGGGGGTAAATTAAATCCGTTTCAGCAATTAACGCTCATCTTCCCATTTCCAATGGTAAGTGCAGATCCATCGAAAATTACCTTGCTTGAAGATTCTGTAAAACGAACCAATTTTGAACTGGTAAAAGACAGTGTAGATCAACAGAAATATTATCTCAAATATCCCTGGAAGATTAAAAGAAATTACGATCTAAAACTGGGTGCAGGTGCTTTTACGGCTATTTTTAATGCCAAAAATAAAGATGTTCCTAAAAGATTTACACTGGAAAGCCAGGATGCATACACGACACTCGTATTAAATGTGACAGTTCCCGATACGAGCAAAAGTTATGTAGTTCAATTCTTAACAGAGAAAAAAGAGATTATTAAATCGTATCCTATAAATAAAAACTCGAAGATTACCTTCTCAAAATACCCTGCCGGAAAATATCTCTTAAGGGTTGTTTATGACGATAATAAAAACGGTATCTGGGATACCGGAAGCATTAAAGGTGGTTACCAGCCAGAAAAAGTCTGGTATTTAAAAGCCCTCCTGGATTTAAAACCTAATTGGGAAAGGGAAGATCCATTGGTTATTCCACCTCCAACACCTTAAAATATTCGTCACCTTTAATTTATTTCAGATCCTTAATAAAAAAGATGCTGAAACAAGTTCAGCATGACGGATACTAAGTTGTAAACCACCCTGAATACATAATATAATTATCAGGTAATTTATTCAATAAAGCCCTTTGCTCTTCAGTAATGGGCTTTATTTTTTTTGCAGGCATACCGGCATATAAATAACCCGTTTCACATATTGTATTTTCAAGGACAACAGCACCCGCTGCAATAATACAATACGGTTCAATAACAGCATGATCCATTACAATAGCCCCCATGCCGATTAAAACATTGTCATGCACTGCACAGCCATGTACTATAGCATTGTGCCCAACTGATACCCTATTACCAATGTGGGTAGAAGCCTTTAAATAGGTTGCATGAATTACTGCGCCATCCTGTATATTTGATTCATTTCCTATCCTAATGGCATTTACATCGCCCCTGATTACGGCATTAAACCATACCGAGCATTTGTCGCCTATTACTACATCGCCCACAATAGTGGCATTTTCTGCGATGAAATTATCTTTTCCTATTTCAGGATATTTATCTTTTACGGGCAGTATTAAAGGCATAATATGATTTTACGTTGAAGTTGTATCATAAACAAATAAGTGGGTTAAAAAACAGTATCTACCAATTCCTTAGCATGTTCAGGATAATCCGTTGTAAAATGTAATCCCCTGCTCTCCTTACGCTGCATGGCCGATTTAATCACCAGGTATGCGGTTTGAATTACATTTCTAAGCTCACAGAGTTTAACCGAAACCTTGTTCTTTTTATAAAATTCTTCTGTTTCCTGGTAGATCAAAAATAAACGACGATGCGCTCTTTCCAAACGGAAATCTGAACGTACAATACCTACATAATCGCCCATAACCTTTTGCAGCTCCCTTAAGTTATGTGTTACCAATACATCTTCATTACTTTGGGTAACACCTTTCGAATCCCATTCAGGAATATGATCCGGAATGATATTATTTTTAAAATTCTCAACGGCATCCTGATAGATGCGGTGTGCAAAAACAGTTGCCTCCAGTAACGAATTGGAAGCCAATCGGTTGGCACCATGTAAACCTGTTGAAGAGCATTCCCCACAGGCATATAGATTTTTGATTGAAGAACGACCATATTCATCAACAAGGATACCACCGCACATATAATGCGATGCTGGTGTAACCGGGATATAATCTTTCGTCATATCAATCCCTATCGATAAACATTTTGCATATATATTAGGAAAATGCTTTAAAATATCGGCTTTACTTCGCATGGTAATATCCAGGTACACAAAATCATCACCAGACTTTTTCATTTCGTTATCCACAGCCCGGGCAACAATATCACGTGGCGCTAATGATTTACGCTCATCGTACTCATGCATAAATTCTTCACCGTTTTTACGTCTCAAAACACCACCAAAGCCCCTTACTGCTTCCGAAATTAAAAATGACGGGTATTCACCCGGGTGGTACAGAGCCGTTGGATGGAACTGAATAAATTCCATATTCCTTACTTTCCCCTTCGCGCGGTAAACCATGGCCATACCATCACCTGTTGCAATAACCGGATTTGTTGTGGCCGAATACACATGGCCTGCACCACCAGATGCCATCACAGTCACATTTGCCACAATCTTTTCCACATCGTTAAGCTCTGTGTTAAAGGCATATACACCATAACAGTTAATATCTTCGGTTCGCTTATCAACAAATTCACCGAGGTGATGTTGTGTGATCAGCTCCAATGCAAAGTAATGTGTTAATATCTCTATGTTATTATTCTCATGAATTTCCTTTAGCAACACCCTCTCAATTTCGTATCCTGTGATGTCTTTATAGTGCAAAACACGGTGTTCAGAGTGACCGCCCTCTTTAGCCAGATCGTAGAAACCAGAGTTGTCTTTATCGAAATTTATACCATAGTCAATGATCTCCTGGATACGCTGAGGTCCCTCTTTTACAACGATTTCCACAATTTTTTCATCACACAATCCATCACCGGCAATCAAAGTATCTTCGATATGTTTCTCAAAAGAATCGCCTTTATCTACTACAACAGCAACACCGCCCTGAGCGTATTTTGTATTCGATTCGTCTTCGTTTGACTTAGTAATAATTAAAACTTTACCAAACTTTGCCGCCTTAAGTGCAAAACTTAAACCCGCTATACCTGAACCAATTACCAGAAAATCTACTTTTCTCATTAATAAAACCTTTTAATTATCCACGATGTTAACAACTTATTGATAAATGTTAACTCTGTGTCTAAATTATTCTAACAAATAAATTTGAATGTTTAAAGCTACTCTAAAAACACAATTTGCCACAATCTTTTGCGCAATTTTTAAGCAGCTTTATACAAGTAATTAACTTTTTTACCACTTATAAACAATTAACATTCCAGTATTGATAAAATTTAAGTCGATTTTCGATAGAGCTGAAAATCAAACTTATAATATTAGATAAATGTAATCTAAATGTTAGTAAACGATTAATAACTTATCTAAACGAAAGAAATTTCTAAACTTGCCAACAATATTAACACACTAATAAACAAACAAGATTTATTTATTTAAAATAACTTATTAATTATTGAGACGTGGAAAGCTTTATCTTTGACAAACGTCAAAATTCAAAAAAGGAAAATTTTAAAATGAACATAGATGTCTTAGAAGAAATCAACAAAAAAGGTTTCGCAGAAGAAGAAATTGATCCTACACTCGATCTTTTTGCAGAGATCGAGAGGTTAAAAAAGGAAAAGAATGCCATAATTCTTGCTCACTATTATCAAGATCCTGACATTCAGGATATTGCAGATTATATTGGTGATAGTTTAGGCTTATCGCAGGAAGCCGCAAAAACAGATGCTGATGTAATTGTGTTTGCAGGTGTACATTTCATGGCCGAAACGGCAAAGATTTTATCACCCAATAAAACCGTTTTATTGCCTGATGTAAAGGCAGGATGCTCACTGGCAGATAGTTGCCCGCCGCATTTATTTAGAAAGTTTAAAGAAAAATATCCTGATCATCTGGTAATTACCTACGTAAACTGCACGGCCGAATTAAAAGCTTTAAGTGATATTGTTTGCACAAGTACCAACGCTGTGCAGATTGTAGAAAGTTTACCGAAAGATCAAAAAATCATTTTTGGGCCCGATCGTAACCTGGGTGCCTATGTGGCGAAAAAAACGGGCAGAGACCTGGTATTGTGGAACGGTGCCTGTATGGTACATGAAATTTTTTCGCAGGAGAAAATTACCAAACTGAAAGAACGCCATCCTAATGCCAAATTTATTGCACATCCGGAATGTGAAGAAGTGATTTTGAAAATGGCCGATTACATTGGCTCTACTACCGGTTTGTTAAAGTACACCATTACCAACCCGGCCACCGAATTTATTGTGGCAACCGAAAGCGGCATTATCCACCAAATGGAAAAGGCGAATCCGACAAAGACTTTTATTCCGGCGCCGCCAAATAACAGCTGTGCCTGCAATGATTGTCCGTATATGAAAAGAAATACTTTAGAAAAACTATATTTATGTATTAAAAATGGTTTGCCAGAAGTAACTGTTCCTGAGCATATTATCGAACAGGCACGTAAACCGATCCAGCGCATGTTGGATATTTCAGCAGAGCTGGGTTTGTAAATAATTGTCAGTCTAAGCTTGTCGAAGACTACAGCACTTCGACAAGCTCAGACTGACACAACGCTATAAAATGGAAAAAAACAACATTCTTAAAAATTACTCAGGTTTATTATGGCTTCTGGCAGGAATTACTGTTGGAAGCATAGTAGGTTTAATTTTTGGGAAAAGTGTGGAGAATATAAAACCACTGGGCGATATATTTTTGAACTTGTTGTTTACTGCCGTTATTCCACTGGTATTTTTTGCGGTATCATCTGCTATTGCAAATATCGACAGGAATAAAAAACTGGGGAAATTATTAACCATAATGGTTTTGGTTTTTCTTGCAACTATATTAATTTCTGCAGTTTTAACGCTGGTAGCTACATGGATTTTTCCAATCCATCAGCAATTGGGAAGTGCGACAGTACCAGCAGAATCTGAAAAAATTCAGTCATTCGGCCAACAAATGACCCAACTTTTAACCGTAGGAGAGTTTTTTGAGATTGGGAGCAGGAAAAATATGCTGGCACTGATTATTTTTTCTGTTTTAGTGGGGTTTTCTACTTTGTATAGCCAAAAAGAAGGCGAAAGCTTTAAGAAATTCCTCGTTTCTGGTAATGAAGTGATGAAAAAGCTTATCATTTTAATCATGAAACTTGGTCCGATAGGTTTAGGTGCCTATTTTGCTTATCAGGTTGGGGTTTTTGGTCCACAGCTTTTTGGTACCTACGCAAAGGCATTAGGCTTGTACTATAGTATTGGCGCATTTTATTTTATTGTCTTTTTTACTTTATATGCTTTTGTTGCAGGTGGATTTAAAGCAATTAAATTATTTTGGAAAAACAATATTGTACCTTCCTTAACCTCAATAGGAACCTGTAGCAGCATTGCCACTATTCCGGCAAATTTGGAAGGTACTGCAAAAATGGGTGTACCCGCTTATATTACCAATGTGACTATTCCTTTGGGATCAACATTGCATAAGGATGGTTCGAGCATTAGCTCCATTATAAAAATCGCAGTCGTTTTTGCCATTTTTGGTAAGGATCTGGCACATGTAGATACTATTATTCTGGCTTTAGGCATTACAGTTTTGGTGAGTATAGTAGAGGGTGGTATACCAAATGGAGGATATATTGGAGAGTTGTTAATGATTTCGGCTTATCAATTGCCACCCGAAGCCTTGCCTCCTGCCATGATTATCGGAACCCTGGTTGATCCCATGGCTACTCTGTTAAATGCTACCGGTGATAATGTTGCGGCCATGTTGATTGCAAGATTTACCGAAGGTAGAAATTGGATGGAAAATAAAGACTTGTCATCCTGACGAAGGAAGGATCTGTTTGCTATGAATTGTTGGCTTAAAGCAAAGATTCTTCGCTATGCTCAGAATGACAGTTAATTTTTTAAATAAAATAAGGGTTTAGCCCTAACTAATGGATATGTTTGAAAACAAAGAACGTACAGATATTAATAACTTAGGTGAGTTTGGATTGATTAAACACCTGACTACTAATTTTAAAATTAAAAACGATTATTCGGTAAAAGGTGTAGGCGATGATGCAGCCGTTTTGGATGCAAAAGGAAAGCAGATCTTAATTTCGACCGATTTATTGCTGGAGGGAATCCACTTTGACCTGTCTTATGTGCCTTTAAAGCATTTAGGATATAAAGCAGTGCAGGTAAACCTGAGCGATATTTATGCGATGAATGGAAAAGCCAGTCAGATTACGGTTTCGTTAGGCTTATCAAGTAAATTTCCGCTGGAGGCTGTTGAAGAAATTTATAAAGGTATTGAGCTGGCCTGTAATAAGTATAACATCGATTTAATAGGTGGCGATACTTCGTCAAGTAAACAAGGTTTGGTGATCAGCATTACCAGCATAGGTTATGCCGATGCGGATAGAGTGGTATACAGAAACGGTGCACAAGAACATGATTTACTTTGTGTATCTGGCGATCTGGGTGGCGCTTATTTAGGTTTGCAGATTCTGGAAAGAGAAAAATTAATCTATCTGGAAAATCCTCAGATCCAGCCTGACCTGGAAGGAAAGGATTATATTATTGAAAGACAATTGAAACCGGAGGCAAGAATGGATATTGTTGCGCTTTTAGATGAAATGAATATTAAACCAACTTCCATGATCGATATTTCTGATGGCTTAGCTTCTGAAATTTTGCATTTGGCAGAACAATCAGATAAAGGAATTACAATTTATGAAGAGAAAATTCCTTTAGATCCGATGACTTACGAAACTGCACGTGAGTTAGGTTTAGATCCAACAGTTTGTGCATTAAGTGGTGGTGAAGATTATGAGTTATTATTTACCATTAGCCAGGATGATTATAAAAAATTGAAACATGATGTAGATATCACGGTGATTGGACATGTTACGGATAAAAATTCAGGATGTAAAATGGTCTCAAAATCGAACAATGTACACGAGCTAAAAGCCCAGGGCTGGAATGCTTTTAAAAAATAAAATTTTGAGTGCAGTTCAACGAAGTCGAGAAAGCAGAGGCTCATTGAAGTTAAATTCATATAGATAGATCTCTCCATCCCACTGTGTTCAGTCGGGATGAAGATTTTACTTTATCGTTATTGCGAGGAAGAACGACAAAGCAATTTTAAAGAAGGTGTTTATAATCACTTCAAGTTAAGATTGCTTCGTCAGCTGAAAAAGCTTCTTTGCAATGACGATTTTTGTTTTTAGGAAGTTATCCGGCTCCTTATGGCAATTAAAAATTGCGCTATTCACGAAAAAATAAAAAATACTAAAAAAATCGTTCTAAGCGTGTCAATAAAAATCACTAACTTGGTGGGTTTTTCATTTTTTTGAAATCGTAAAAAAATCGAGGGGCTTCGTCCCATTCTGTACAAAATGGCTAAAATTACTCGATACTATCGAGGTATTTCGTATCAATCTGTTTTGTAGCCTTTGCACCTAGTTTTTTAATCTTTTCTGAAGTATTGGTCAGGTTTCCGGCACCTGCCGATAATTTATTAATGGCTTTATCGTAAGCATCCTGTCCGTTTTTGATGTACTTGCCAATATTTTCCATGTCGGTAATAAAACCCACAAATTTATCATACATACTGCCACTTAAACGGGCAATTTCCATAACGTTCCGGTTTTGGCGCTCTTGTTTCCACATACTGGCAATAGTACGTAAGGTGGCTAGCAAGGTAGATGGACTTACAATTACTACCCTCCTATCCCATGCGAAATTAAACAGTTCCGCATCTTTTTGTACGGCAATGCTGAAAGAAGATTCGATGGGTACGAATAATAAAACGAAATCAGGTGAATTGATTTTATATAAATCCTGATAATTTTTTGATGACAGTTCCTGGATGTGATTCTTAATTGAGGCCAGGTGCTGTTTTATATAGCCCTCACGCTCTTCGTCGGTATCTGCTGATACAGAACGCTCATAAGCAACCAAGCTTACCTTAGCATCAATAACAAGGTGTTTATCATCCGGAAGGTCTATCACTACATCAGGCTGATAACGGCTGCCTTCGGCAGAGGTATGCGAAGCTTGAATACGGTATTCCTGATCGCGTACCAAACCAGAACGTTCCAGGACCTTTTCCAGAATGATTTCTCCCCAGTTTCCCTGTTTTTTACTGTCACCTTTTAAAGCTTTGGTTAAATTATTGGCATCTTCCTGGATGAGTTTGCTTTGAATCTGCAGTTCAGAAATCACGCCTTTCAGTATATTTCTTTCATCTGATTCGGCTTTGTAAACCTTTTCTACCTTATCTTCAAAAGCTTTGATATTTTCTTTCAGGGGATTGAGGATGATATCGAGGTTGGTCCGGTTCTGCTCTATAAATTTAGTAGATTTCTCTTCCAATATTTTATTGGCAATCAATTCGAAATCTTTGTTCAACTTTTGTTGCGACTGCTCATAGCTTAACTTTTGTTCTGCCAGTTTTTCTTTTTCGGCCAGGTAAAATGATCTTGTACTTTCGAGTTCACGGTTGGCATCTGCCAGGCGGTCGCGTTCGGCCTGCAGCTCATCAATTAAGCGCTGTTGCTCCTGTTTAAGCAGCACAGTAATGTGTTCTTTTTCGGCAGATAAATTGGAAACGCGTTCGTCTGCTTTTGCCAAACTGATTTTTAAAGTTTCATTTTCGCTTTTTATCCGTTCAAAATCTTCTACCGATACAATCGATAATGCGGCTTGTGGTTTCTTTAGCAATAAAATGACCAGAACAATTAAAATAACAATTAGTAAAGCAATGCCAACAATCTCCATAATGATAAAAATTTTAGTAAAAATGGAAATTTAAAATAGATATACCAAAAAAAATTAGTCAATGTGGGGCAGATAAAACCGTAAAAATTATTTATAATTGAACATTAGTATTTTATAAATGAACGCATTAACAGTCCTTATTTCCTGCCCCGATCAGGTGGGTTTGGTTACCCATATTACCCGTGTACTGGCTGCACATCAACTCAATATTATTGCCATGCGCGAGTTTGTTGATGAAGCCAATAAGGCCTTTTTTACAAGAATTGCCTGTACCGGAAATTTAGAAGATGCAGAAAAATTAAAGACTAAGCTTTTAGAAAACCTCCCCAATGCCGCTGAGGTAAATTTAATTACGGAACAGGAGAAACAGATTGCTGTTTTGGTAACTAAAGAGTACCATTGTTTGGCTGAAATACTGATCAAAAACCAATTTAAAACCCTAGGTGCCAATGTTAAATGTGTTATTGGTAATTATGAAAGCCTGAGGGATTTTACCGAAAAACTGGGTATTCCTTATTTTTATGTAGATCACAACAACAAAGATAAAAGTGTATTCGAAGCAGAAATAAAGGAAATTATTAACCAATTTGAGGTAGATTACCTGGTATTGGCCAAGTTTATGCGGATTCTTTCGGCCGATTTTGTAAAAGATTACGCGGGTAGAATTATCAATATCCATCATTCCTTTTTACCTGCCTTTATTGGTGCCAATCCTTACCGCCAAGCTTTTGAGCGTGGTGTAAAAATTATCGGAGCCACAGCTCATTTTGTTACCGATAACCTGGATGAAGGCCCTATTATTACCCAGCATACCAATCATGTCGACCATAATTTTGGAGTGAAAGAAATGGTGCGTGCCGGCAAGGAAATAGAGAAAAAAGTATTGCTGGAGGCACTGGAACTTATTTTTGAAGACCGGGTGTTTGTAAGCGGCAATAAGACGATTGTATTTAAATGATGTAAAATGTAAAATGGATGATGGAATCAAGTCTTGTTATCTACCCGTTTTTGTCATCCTGAATGCAATGTAGGATCTTTAAGAAAAACCAATTCGGTGTTTTCTTAGTGCTCTCTGAAGTAAATCAATTATAATTTCTTCAACAATAAATTTGCCACATCTTCTCCTGTTTGCGAACCGATGGCAACACCCATGCCATTACACCTGGTTGCACAGAATACATTTGGACGGATTTCTTCGATAAAGGGTTCTAATATTTTACCAAAGGCCATAATGCCGCTCCAGCGGTAATCGATTTCAAAAATGGCTTTCGGTAAGATTACGGTTTTTAGTAAATTTTCCAGCGCCAGCTGCACGGGTTTAGTTTGCCCGAAATCGGTGGTTTCTTCGGCGTTAAAATCTATATTCCGGCCACCACCCAATAAAATCCGCCCATTAATATTCCTGAAATAATAATAACCTTTATCGTAATGGAAAGTACCGGCTACTTTTAAATCTTTAATGGGCTTGGTAATTAAAACCTGACCGCGGCCCGGGTGAATATCAATAGCGGGATATAGTGATTTGATAAAGGCATTGGTTGTAACAATTAATCGTTTACAGAAAAAAGTTCCATTTTTAGTGACCAAACGGGAGCCTTTTGAGTCTTCTTCAACCCGGTCTACAGTACAATTGTTAAAAATGCTGATGCCGAGCTGCTGCGCATATTGGATTAAAGCAGACATCATTTTACCACTATCGATCTGGGCTTCATACTGGTTTTCGATTAAAGTACTTACACCATTGAAACCAAAAGAACTGATTTTTTTATTCTTTAAGCTAAAAGCACCTGGTCCAACAATACCGTTAACAAGACGGTTAAAATGTTCAATTTTCGATACACCTTTTTCAGCCAAAAAATCGTCTTCATTTTTAAATAATTCGTATCCGCCCAGGCATTGGTAATCCAGGGCATTATCGCCCAGTAAATTGCGTAGTTTGAGCAGGCCTTTCCATCGCTTTTCGATAAGTGCTGCAAGCCGATCGGTACCGATCATTTCTTCTTGCTCAATCAGTTCAGAAATGCTTCCAAAACAAGCAAAACCCGCATTTTTGGTGCTTGCACCCGTGGGTAAAAATCCCCTTTCGAGTATGGCTATTTTTAGGGCTGCAGCCGATTTTTTGAGGTGTATGGCTGCGTTTAATCCAACAATACCACTGCCAATAATAATGGCATCATAATTACAAAAAAATGATTCTTTTTCCCAGTATGAAAGCTCGGTTGGCATGGTATAAATGTACTGTTTTTTAGTACCAAAAGAATATAGGAACACTTTTTGATATACGATGAACGGAAAACATACATAAGAAAATGGGAGTTTATTTAATATTAATCGTCCCGGTATTATTGTTGAGCATGTTTGTACAGTGGCGTTTTAGGAACAAGTTTTCTATGTATGCCGAAATGCAATTAAGCTCTGGTTTATCGGGGAAAGAGGTGGCAGAAAGAATGCTACATGATAATGGGATATACGACGTGAGGGTGATGAGTACCGAAGGACAATTAACAGATCATTACAATCCATCAGATAAAACCGTTAATTTAAGTACAGATGTATACTATAGCCGAAGCGTAGCTGCAGCGGCTGTAGCGGCTCATGAATGTGGACATGCAGTGCAACAGGCGAAATCATACAACTGGTTGCAATTAAGAAGCAGTATGGTACCCGTAGTGAGCATATCATCTAACCTTTTACAGTGGGTTTTATTAATTGGTATATTGTTGATCGGTTTTACCGGAAACCCAATTGTTTTGGCTATTGGTGTGGTCGGTTTAGCCTTGGTAACCGTATTTAGTATTATTACCCTACCGGTCGAATTTGATGCGAGTAACCGCGCTTTGGCCTGGTTAAAAAATAATAGTGGTGTAATGCAAACGCAGGAAGAGAACGCACAGGCAAAAGACGCATTGTGGTGGGCAGCCATGACTTATGTGGTAGCTGCTGTGGGTGCGCTTGCTAACTTACTCTATTATGCATCTATGCTTTTTGGTAGAAGCAGGGATTAAGAAATATCCAATTGTTAAAATTATTGCACGGCCGGGATAATATCCTGGCCGTTTTTGATTTGTCGTCATCCTGAAATTTATGCCAGGGTCTAGATTGATATCCGCAAAGGATATTTGGCACATAAGTTATTAACTTTTTTAGCGGTAGGATATACCCAGTTTTAGGAAAGCAGATTTTGTGGTATTAGGGAAGCTCCGGTCCCGCTCCCGCTCCTGCCGATAGAAAAATATCGGCATCCCGCTTTGATCGGGTTTAAGTGGCACGGTAGGTTGTACTATTTGGGGTTGCAGGAGCATAAATACCCTTTTACGCACGATGAAATTAACCATTAATAGTAGCAGGGTTATTGCAAACTAAACCTGATTGCCGTGAAAAGCCCGCATCCCGATTTTTTCAATCGGGAGAGGACCTGAAACAAAATCAGGAATAACCTTAAAATGAAATGCTGAAATTGCTTTTCTAACAAATAAAGTCTGATTTTTGGAAAGCAGGTCTTTGCGGTACTAGGTGGAGCTCCGGTCCCGCTCCTGCCGATAGAAAAATATCGGCATCCCGCTTTGATCGGGTTTAAGTGGCACGGTAGGTTGTACTATTGGGGGTTGCAGGGAGCAGAAATACTCTTTTTACGCACTATGCCGTTAACCACTAATAGTAGCAGGGTTATTGCAAACTAAACCTGATTGCCGTGAAAAGCCCACAGCGTAGCGAGGACTTGAAACAAAAAGCAGGACTAACTTTAAAATGAAATGCTGAAATTGCTTTTCTGAAAAAAAGCAGGGGTTTCCCTTCAATTACGCTACTTTTGACAGCATTGAATAAGAAATATCGTTTTCTCGACTGGAACGTAGTGCAATTAGAGATATCTATCTTCCATAAAGCCCCTGAAATGCGTTCAGTCTGACAATAGGCGAAAATTAATTTAATTTATAAGGAGCAATTAACTGAAATTCAGGGATATCGACATCGAATTCAGAGCCATCTATGTCACGTTTCATGAGGTAAGTACCTTTCATACTGCCCATATCGGTTTTTAGGTTGCAACCTGAAACGTATACATGGGTTTCGCCAGGTTGGATAATGGGCTGTAACCCAACAACGCCCTCACCTTCTACTTCCCTACGGCTGGAGTTCGAATCGAAAATTAACCACTGGCGACGCATTAACTGTACGGCATAATCAGAAAGATTGGAAATCTGTACGCGATATGCGAACATAAAATGCTCGTTGGCCGGATTTGAATATTCTGGCTGGTAAACTGTTTCAACCGAAACTTTAACCCCGTCTGTGATAGCTGTAACCATGGTAATAACGAATGTAAGAAAAAAGCTTTCAAAAATCAAGCCAGTACCTTAGTAGCGTCATAGTTGGCAAATTTTTCTGCCACTTCTTCTAAAATACTGTAAATGTTGTTGATATCGGCCTCGGCCACCAACCGCATGCGGTATGGTTTAAAATCTGGCAGACCTTTGAAATAATTTGCATAATGGCGGCGCATTTCGAAAATTCCTGTTTTTGGGCCTTTCCATTCCAGCGACTTATCCAGATGGGTACGGCAAACCTCGATTCTTTCTTCAATGGTTGGTCCGGCAAGGTGTTCACCGGTCTTGAAGAAGTGCTTTACCTCACGGAAAATCCAGGGGTAACCAATAGCTGCACGGCCGATCATAATGCCATCTACCTCGTATTCCATGCGCCAGTTAGCGGCTTTTTCAGGGCTGTCTACATCTCCGTTGCCAAAAATGGGGATTTTGATGCGTGGATTGCGTTTAATTTCACGAATCAGCGTCCAGTCTGCTTCGCCTTTATATAATTGTGCCC
Source organism: Sphingobacteriaceae bacterium (assembly GCA_017745075.1). Lineage (GTDB taxonomy): Bacteria > Bacteroidota > Bacteroidia > Sphingobacteriales > Sphingobacteriaceae > Pedobacter. The sequence continues at coordinate 871,447 of JAGIAD010000029.1, forward strand.
TTGTTCGGCCGTGGATGGTAAGTGCCTGGATACCCACATCCTGAAGTCGTTCGGCAACCTCGTAAACATTTTTGGTATTGTCATCCCAACCCAGGCGGGTTTTAACGGTAACTGGTAAATGCGAAGCTTTAACTACAGCATCGGTCATTTTTACCATTTTATCAATATCCTGAAGTAAGCTGGAACCTGCGCCCTTACAAACCACATTTTTTACCGGACAGCCGTAATTAATGTCGACTAAATCAGGTCCTGCTGCAGAAGCAATTTCGGATGCTTCGCGCATGTGTTCTATATCGCCACCAAAAATCTGAATGCCAATAGGTCTTTCATATTCGAAAATGTCAAGTTTTTGTTTGCTTTTTGCTGCATCACGGATCAAGCCTTCAGAGGAAATAAACTCAGTATACATCATATCGGCCCCGTTTTTTTTGCAAACATAACGGAACGGCGGATCGCTTACATCCTCCATCGGAGCCAGTAATAAAGGGAACTCGCCCAAATCTATATTTCCTATCTTTACAGACATTTTCTATCTTCAACGATTAATAAAACATACAAAGGTACAAATAATGAATTTTGTAACACCCATCCGCAGAGAGAGCCACCCACTTTTACAGATATTTTTACTTTGCGTTTACTGGGCGGTTGGTGCGGTAATATGCACATTATTAGGCTTTGTGGTAGTCGCAGTTGTTTATGGAACTTCTATTTTTGGCGAGCTGGGAGCCATTATGAATGGCGATCCTAAATTTATCACGGCTTTAAAAATAATCCAGATTTCGAGTTCTATTGGAATGTTTATTTTACCTCCTATTGCTTTAGCGTATACCGAAGGGCAAAGACCAAATTCTTTTTATGGGTTCAATAAACCTGGTTTTCTTCCTTTTATTTTAGTTTTTGCCATTATGGTAGTGAGTATGCCTGTTATGGAAGGTGTAGCGACTTTTAATCAAAAAATGGTATTGCCCGAATTTTTGAAAGGATTGGAAAACTGGATGAAAATGAAAGAACAGGAAGCCATGAAAATGACCATCCAATTGATTACAGTAAGGAGTAACTGGGATTTTGTGGTCAACCTGATTATGATTGCGGTATTGCCTGCTATTGGCGAAGAGCTTTTTTTTAGGGCGGGGCTACAGGGTTCGTTGCAAAAAATGATGGGCAATCACCACATTGCCATTTGGAGTGCAGCCATTATTTTTAGTGCTATCCATCTTCAATTTTACGGTTTTGTACCCCGTATGTTGCTGGGTGCCGGCTTTGGCTATCTATATTATTACAGCAGAAGCATCTGGTATGCCATGTTGGCGCACTTTTTAAACAATGCTTATGCAGTTTGTGCTGCTTTTTATATGCAAAAGCACAAGATGCCTCTCGATAAAGTTGATGAGCCAATTGGTTTTCCATGGTATGGCTATTTAATTAGTGCAATAATTACCATAGCTTTGTTTAAATTTTTTAAAGATAACGCAACACGTGAGCGAAAATTGGATTAAGGTATATACCACCAGCGATGCCTTTGCGGCCGAGGTATTAAAACAGGGTTTAACGGAAGCCGGCATCCCGGCAGTGACGATGAATAAACAGCTCTCGGCATATAACATTGGTGAAATAAATGTTTTGGTAAATAAGATCGATTTCGATAAGGCCATAGAATACATCGTTGAAAACGAAATTGAATAGTGATGACTACCCTAAACCTTAAACCTTTTACCTCCTACCTTAAATGAAAACCAGGGCAATAACTGCTTTCTTTTTTACCATTGTAATGCTTGGCTCTATCCTTTTGGGGAGTTACACATTTACGATATTTTACCTTGTTTTAAGTATCTTATCCTTATTTGAATTTTATAAGCTGATTAAAAATTCTGGCATCAGGCCGCATAGGAATATAGGTTTGGTAGCAGGGTCTTTGATTTTTTTAATGGCTGCAGGTTTGCATTACTTAAAATATGATGTGAAATACCTGTTGCTTTGTATTCCTTTTATTTTCTCGGTTTTTATTACCGAGTTGTATAAAAAGAACAAAATTCCATTCGCCAATATCTCTTACACTTTTGTTGGGTTTGTTTATGTAACCATCCCTTTTTGTTTTTTCCATGCCCTGGGCTTTTTAAAAAACTGGAACGAATATAACTTTCATTTTCCACTTGCCTTTTTGTTAATGCTTTGGGCAAATGATACAGGAGCCTATCTTTTCGGGGTAAAATATGGTAAGCGAAAACTGTTCGAACGCCATTCGCCTAAGAAAAGCTGGGAAGGTTTTTTTGGCGGGATGTTTACCAGTGTATTGGTTGCTTTTGGCCTGTCGTTCTGGTTTACAGAAAGTCCGGCATGGGTATGGGCAGGTATGGCTTTATTGATTGCAAATTTTGGTACACTGGGCGACTTGGTAGAATCGATGCTTAAACGGAGCCTTGATACGAAGGATAGTGGAGGCTTGTTACCAGGACACGGCGGTTTGTTAGACCGTTTTGATGGATTATTACTGGCTGCGCCGGTAGTTTATGCGTATCTGTATCTGATTTTGTATTAAAAAAAGAACATTTAACCATTCTATCGTCCTCGTTTGTAACGAGGATGAAGGAAATTCACATTTGTAATGTGGTTATACTATTAGCGATATAATCGCTGATCTCGCTAATCCTCGTTACAAACGAGGACTATTTATTCAATTGAAGCAACCACAACGTGATATGCCCTCTGCACCTGCTCGCCTGTTTTGCTTTTTAACTGTTCTGTTTTTTGGATGGTGTTTTTAATTTTGAAACCAGCACTTTCCAATAATTCCTGTACCTTTTCTACTTCATAAAGCGTAAAGCCGTATGAAGTAAAAGGAAGATCCTGCATAAAGGTTTTATCGGCAAAGCATAAGACAAAAATTCCATTTGGCCTTAAAACCCGCTTAATTTCATTAAGATATCGCTTTGGATTGTTCCAAAAATAGATGGTATTAACACTGAAAATCTTATCGAACTGATTATTTTCAAAAGGTAGTGTATCGCCATCTGTCAGCTCAAAATGGATAATACCTTTATCAACAAAATACTGATTGATTTTCTCTGCTTCGGCGATAATCGTTTCTGAAATATCGGCTCCGTAATACGTTAGATTTTCTGCTTTTGATAATAGTTGAGCAATATGTCCACCATTTCCGTGGCCGATTTCTAAAACGGTATCATTATTTTGAAGATTTAATGCATCAATGGCCGAACTGGTCATTCCGAGATTACTGGCATGCATCATTTCCCCGGTTTTAATGCCGTGCTCACCTTCAGGACAGCTTAATTGTTTCGCGATATTTTTTAAATCTTCTTCTGAATATTGATGCTCCATTACCAAATTTAAAGATTTAAATCTGATGATTTTTATACTGTTTTTGCTAAAAATTTATTGGACTATTTGATTACCTGCGTTGGTTTTTTGTTTTCATCGATGGCTACAAAAGTAAAATCGCCATGTACGGCCAGTTCTCTTCCTTCGGCATACATCTGCTCGATATAAATTTCTACATTAACCTTTAAACTGGTATTCCCAACATGGTTAACCTTGCCAATGAGCTCTACAATAGTGCCTGCGGGAATCGGTTTTTTAAAATCAATCCTATCGCTGCTTACGGTTACCATAATCTGGCGGCTAAAACGCGTTGCAGTGATAAAAGCAACTTCGTCCATTAAATGCATTGCAGTACCACCAAAAAGGGTATCGTAATGGTTGGTTGTATTTGGAAAAACGGCTTTAAAAATACTGGTTTTTGAATTTTCTATTCTTTCTTCTAGGGTCATGGCGGTAAATATATGAGGAGTAAAAAGCTTTGACAACTTTCTGATCAGAAAGTTGTCAAAGTTGAGATCAGGACACAAAAGTTGCCGTCCTCAGCCTGTCGATAGACCATCTATTTCAATTATTTCACCACGAGGGTCTTCGACGCGCTCAGACTGACAACGGGGATATTTAACATCATAGCATTAGTGCTTCGCAGGCCAAAATTATATTAATTTACCTGAAGATCTGCTGCCGGTACTTTTTCAGTTTTACGCATCTCTTTTGCAGCTTCAACCATTTCGATCAAAGCTTTTTTGGTTTCGTCCCATCCCCGGGTTTTTAAGCCGCAGTCAGGGTTTACCCAAAGTTGTTCTGAAGGAATAACCGTTTTTGCTTTTTTGAGCAACCGAATCATTTCTTCGCGCTTCGGAACCCTTGGAGAATGTATATCGTACACACCAGGACCAATTTCGTTTGGATATTTAAAATTGGCAAAAGCATCCAATAATTCCATCTGTGAACGCGAAGTTTCGATCGTGATCACATCGGCATCCATATCGGCAATATTCTGGATAATATCATTAAACTCCGAGTAGCACATGTGTGTGTGGATCTGCGTACTGTCTTTTACGCCACTGGCCGAAATTTTAAAGGCTTTAACCGCCCAGTTCAAATAATTTTGCCATTCGGCTTTGCGTAATGGTAAGCCCTCTCTAATAGCTGGCTCATCTATCTGAATAATTTTTATCCCTGCATTTTCCAGGTCGCCAACTTCATCACGGATGGCCAAAGCAATCTGTGTACAGGTTTCTGATCGTGGTTGATCGTTCCGTACAAATGACCATTGTAAAATTGTTACCGGACCTGTTAACATACCCTTCATGTATTTAGAAGTAAGCGATTGCGCGTAAGCCGTCCACTTTACTGTCATAGGTTCAGGACGTGAAACATCACCAAAAATGATCGGTGGTTTTACACAGCGCGAGCCGTAGCTCTGTACCCACCCGTTTTTTGAAAAGGCAAAACCATCCAGTTGTTCACCAAAGTATTCGACCATATCGTTACGCTCAAACTCTCCGTGTACCAGTACATCCAAGTCGATTTCTTCCTGCCATTTTACCGCTTTTTCGGTTTCCTGGGCAATTAAACTATCATATTCTTCAACAGTAAAGGTTCCGTTTTTAAGCTTGGCCCTCCAGCTTCTTACTTCTGCAGTTTGCGGAAACGATCCGATTGTAGTTGTAGCATAAATGGGTAGATTAAGCTCCTGTTGTTTAATTTTTCTGGACGAAAATGGGCTCAAACGTTCCGCATCTTCTTCCTTTAAAGCCAAAACACGTGCTTTTACTGCCGGATCGTGGATGATCTTGGAAATTTTACGGTTGCTGATGGCAACTTTATTTTCTTCCAGCTTTTGCAGGGTAGATGCAGGGCTTTCGTTGGTGATCAGTTTTTTTAAGGTAGCCAGTTCTGCAATTTTTTGCTTTGCATAGGCCAGCCATTGTTTAATTTCTGCCGATAAATTTTTCTCATTGGTTTCATTGTCCAGATCAACCGGCGAGTGGATTAACGAACAGGATGGCGCAATCCATACTTTATCCAATCCGCGTTTTTCTACGGCACGGTTAATAATGGCAACAGATTTTTCAAAATCATTTTTCCAGATGTTCCTTCCGTCTACCAAACCTAAAGAAAGGATGGTGTCGTCTTTTAACGAAGCTAAAACATCATCCAGCTGGTCTTCAGCACGTACCAGATCGATATGTAAAACATTTACCGATAACGAAGTGGTTAAGGCGAGATTATTGCCTAAGGCCCCGAAATAAGTAGCCAAAACAATCTTTAATCTTGGGAAGGCCTTTCGGATTTCCTTATAGGCATATTCGTAGGCTTTTTTGTCTTTTTCAGTTAGATCCAATGTCAAAAAAGGCTCATCAAACTGAACATACTCGACATCCAGCGCATCTAATCGCGATAAAATGTCGATATAAACGGGAAGCAGGTTTTTGATCAGGTCTATTTTTTCAAATCCAGCTTCTTTTTCCTTGCCAAGTAAAAGATAGGATACCGGGCCGATCAGAACAGGTTTAGTGGTAATGCCCAATTGTTTTGCCTCGTAAAACTCATCAATAATCTTGGTAGAGAAAAGTTTAAAAGACTGGTCTTTAGTGAACTCAGGAACGATATAATGGTAATTGGTATCAAACCATTTGGTCATTTCCATTGCTACCACATCCAATCCTTCTTTTTGATAACCCCTTGCCATGGCGAAATAAAGGTCAAGCTCTTCGTTGCCTTTTTTCAGGATCACCTCGTTATACCTTCTTGGAATTGCTCCAAAAGTTAAGGAATGATCAAGAACATGATCATAAAAAGAAAAGTCGTTTGAAGGAATAACATCAATTCCAGCTTCTTTTTGAAGGTTCCAGTTTTCGCGGCGAATGTTTTTCCCCACCTGAAGCACATTTTTGTACCCAGTTTTATCTGCCCAGTAATTTTCGCAGATTTTCTTTAATTCCCTTTGGCTACCTATTCGCGGATAGCCCAGATTTTGCGTTAGCATCTCTTTAAAGATTAAGTAAATAAATCATTTAAAAGCCCTTAAAGCAATATTTTATAATACTCTGTTAAAAAATTAAAAGGAAAGGTTATGGCACAGCCTGCCCACTTCTCAGCAAAAAGCTTAAAGCAAGCAAATAAAATTTTATTTTTATTGTGTACAATCAGACCTGACCAATTACTTTATAACGCGAAAGTACCGTCAATTCAATATAGGCAGGTCTCCTGACTTATTCCCGATCTTATCGCCTTCCCATACCGGTAAATGGCACAGTGGCATGATTGATAAGACCGTTATCTTTTTTACAGACAGAATTTACAGTTGCGCGACAGCTCGTGATTTGCACACGATTCCCTATTAATCCCGGTTGTATTCCGGGAACCTGTATCGGTTGATGAAAAAATAAAGTTAAGAACTTACATCAGTACAAATGTATGGATTAGGATTTAAAACTTGTAACAAATTTACAGCAAGCCGCTTTTGGCGCTTATTCTCTATTATATTTGATCACCTAACTAAACTATTATGATAAAAATCTACTTTAAAAGGCTTTGCATTGCTTTTTTAATGGTAAATAGCGGTATAGCGCTGGCTCAGCAGGTACCAACGCCAAAATCGCATTTTGGTTTTGATATCGGCGACGATTATCAATTGGCCAATTATACCCAAACAGAGGCGTACTTTAAAAAGCTTGCAGCAAGTTCTAATCGTATTAAACTGGTTGATATCGGTAAAACTGAAGGAGGCAGAAGTCAGTATATGCTGATTGTTTCTTCGCCTGAGAACCTAAAGAAATTAGACCGTTATAAAGAAATTTCACAACAACTGGCCCATGCTGAAATTACGCCTGAACAAGCCAAAGCTTTGTCGCAAGAGGGGAAAGCCGTTGTCTGGATAGATGGCGGATTGCATGCCAATGAAGTGGTTGGCGCACATCAATTAATCGAAACAGTATATCAGTTTGCTTCAAGAACCGATGCTGAGACCCTGCGCATTTTGGATAATGTGATTATTTTGTTTACACATGCGAACCCTGATGGACAGGAGCTGATAAGCAATTGGTACATGAGGGAAAAAGATCCTAAGAAAAGGACAACTTCTGGACTACCCGTTCTGTATGAGAAATATGCCGGACACGATAATAACCGTGATTTCTTTATGTTAAACCTTAAAGAAACCCAAAATATTGGCCGTCAGCTTTTTGTAGAGTGGATTCCGCAGATTATGTATAATCATCATCAGGCTGGTCCGGCAGGAACGGTAGTAGCTGGTCCGCCTTACCGGGATCCCTTTAATTATGTTTTCGACCCAACTTTATTAACCAGTTTAGATGCTGTTGGTGCTGCCATGCACAACAGGATGAACGTAGAAAACAAGCCGGGTTATACACAGCGCGGGGGATCAGTTTATTCTACCTGGTACAATGGCGGATTAAGAACCACAACCTATTTTCATAACATGGTTGGGCTTTTAACAGAAATTATCGGGAACCCTACCCCTTCTGAAATTCCTTTGGTTCCTTCGCGTTTATTGCCGAACGGAGATTCGCCAAACCCGATTACCCCGAGGAAATGGTACTTTAAAAACTCGATCGATTATTCTGTATCATTAAACTATGCCGTTTTAAACTATGCACAACGTTATCGTGATGAATTGTTGTACAACATTTACCAGATGGGCAGAAATTCCATAGAGCGGGGTAAAAAAGATACATGGTCGTTCTCTCCAAAGAAAATTGAAGCCATTAACAACGCTGCAAAAGGCGAAAAAGGCACTGCAATTGCAGGTGGAGATGCCGATTTTGGACCAAGGCGCCAGATCAGTATGAAAGCTTTTGATACGGTAATGAAAGCACCTGCAAACCGCGATGCACGAGGTTATATTTTACCTGCAGATCAGCCCGATTTTAATTCTGCCATTAAATTTTTAAATGCATTGATCAGAACGGGAATTGTGGTTCAAAAAGCAAAGACTTCATTTACCGTTGCCGGGAAAAATTATCCCGCCGGAAGTTATGTGGTAAAAACCGACCAGGCTTTCCGTCCGCATGTTTTGGATATGTTTGAGCCGCAGGACCATCCAAACGATTTCAAATATGAAGGCGGTGCACCAATTCCACCTTACGATGCAGCGGGGTGGACTCTGGCATATTTAATGGATGTGAAATTCGACCGTATTATGGATGATTTTTCAGGCCCCTTTGAAAAAAATCCTTACGGCGAGCTCCTAAAACCAGAAAATCGATTGCCAAACGGATCAGGTTATGTGTTAAGCGCAGCACAAAATGATTCTTATACTGCAGTTAATGATTTATTGAAAAACAAGGTTGAAGTTTACCGCTCTACCGAAAATGGAGATTTTTATGTTTCTTCTGCAGGAAAACCGGTGTTGGAAAAGGCAAATATTAAACTAAAAATTGCGGCCTCACCAAAGAATAAAATTAAAGTTTCAACCGCCAGAGTTGCCCTTTGGGATACATATGGTGGTTCTATGGCTTCAGGCTGGGTGCGGTTTTTAATGGAACAATACCATTATAATGCTACAATAATCTATCCACAGGACATTGATGCCGGAAATTTAAAATCTAAGTACGATGTGATCATTTTTGTGGGTGGTGCAATTCCATCGGTTCAGGGCGGAGCTGGTGCAAATAGATCTTTCGGGCCAAAAGCAGATGAAGTTCCTCAGGAATTTAGAAACCGTTTAGGCAGGATTACTGCCGATAAATCGATCCCCGAATTGAAGAAGTTTTTAGAGGCAGGCGGCAATATTGTAACCATTGGCAGCAGTACCAACCTGGCTTATCACTTAAACCTGCCTGTGCGTAATGCGATGGTAGAAATTGTAAACGGAGAAGAAAAACGGTTACCTGCTGAAAAATATTATGTTCCTGGAAGTGTGTTAAATGTAGGTGTAGACACTTCTTTGCCTACCAATTGGGGGATGGAAAAGGAAGCTGATGTATATTTTGATAATAGTCCCGTTTTTAAACTGACAGGTGATGCTATTGCCTCTGGAAGAATTAAACCTTTAATGTGGTTTGAAAATGCCAGGCCATTGCGTAGCGGCTGGGCTTGGGGCCAGACTTATCTGCAAGACGGAATAACCGCTTTTGAAGCAAAGGTTGGTAAGGGTAAATTGCTTGCTTTTGGCCCTGAAATAACCTTTAGGGCACAAACGCATGGCACTTTTAAGCTGATATTTAACCAATTGTATAAATAATTCAACAGTTATTTTTTAGGCTGTCATGTTGAGCTTAGCCTGTGCTGAGCTTGACGAAGTATTGAAACGCCTTATTTAACATTATCCTTCTACGAGCTCTCCGTAGGAGTCCTTTGGACAGGATGACGTTTTCGTATTAATTAAAGCCACTATCCTAAACTCGGTAGTGGCTTTTTACTTTTGCCTTACCGTAGTCAATTATAATCCACTTAATTTTGTATGATGAAAGTAGAAATCTGGTCGGATGTAATGTGTCCGTTTTGCTATATCGGGAAAAGGCATTTTGAACAGGCGATAGAAAAATTGCCTTTCAAAAAAGAAATTGAAATAGACTGGAAGAGTTTTCAGCTTAATCCGGAGTATCATAATACCAACAACGAAACAGTTTACGACTACCTTTCGAGAAGTAAGGGCTTGCCTGTTGCGCAAGCCAAACAGATGACTCAACAAGTGGCCGATATGGCCGCAAATGCGGGCTTATCCATTAATTTTGATAAAAATATTCCTGCAAATACCTTTAATGCGCACCGCCTGATCCATTTGGCAGCAAAACATGATCTGCAGGATTTAGCCGAAGAAAAATTATTTGAAGCACATTTTGTAAAAGGCAAAAATATAGGCGATAACAACATTTTGGTTGATCTTGCTGCGGAGATCGGATTGGATAAGGCTGAAGCTGAAGCCGTTTTAAATAGCGATCAGTTTTCTGAAGCTGTTCGTTATGATATTTATGAAAGTCAGAATTTAGGCATTAGAGGGGTTCCTTACTTTGTAATGGACCGCAAATATGGTATTTCTGGTGCTCAACCCGTTGAGGCTTTTACCGATGCGCTTACCCAAAGCTTTAACGAGTGGAAAGCCGCTCAACCCAAAACTACGCTTACCTCATTAAATAAAAATAATGATGCGGTTTGTGATGAAAATGGCTGCGAGATATAGATTTATTTCCCGCAGATTACGCTGATATCTGCGAAAATCATTTTGATCTGCGGGTTTCATTATAGAGTAGTCGTCATCTCCTTTGGTTTATCAAACTGATTTTTTCTGCCTCATAGTATTACAAGAAGAAAGATCGGTAAGCGTTTAAATAAAAGGCAGGGTGAACTTTCGTCATCTCTAATTTTGTAGAATTTTCGGTCGTATTAGTCCCTGCCTTTTATTACTGTCCAAGGCCT
>JAGIAD010000002.1 GCA_017745075.1 Sphingobacteriaceae bacterium
CAGAGAAGTTAAGCCCACCAGAGCCGATGGTACTGCGGTAACACGTGGGAGAGTAGGTCGGTGCCAGATCTTAAAAGAGCCCCTTCAGCAGAGATGTTGAAGGGGCTTCTTGTTTAAAGGGCATTTCAGCAAGAGACGAAAGACCAGAGACCAAAGACTAAAGACCAAAGCAAAATGCAGCTGCTTTAACTGCCTTCCTTTATGCCTTAATTCTCTTAATGATAGAATGGTGGTGATGTTCCCGCAGATGACGCTGATAAACGCTGAGCAGTTCCATCATCCCTCTTCCATCCTCCACCGTTGTATAATAGCCCTGATGGCAGTGGCACGGAGCCAATTCTTCATTGGCGGAGTACAGCGTACAGCAGGACAGAACCCTTCCGAAAAGAACAGGAAACCGCGCTCCAGTAAATGATTAAGGATTGTACCTTAATGAATATTAAATAATGTGACTAATTATTAGCTTCTTCTTTAACCGCCAACTGCCCGCAAGCGGCATCGATATCTTTACCACGGCTACGGCGGATATTGGTATTAATGCCCTGGCTTTTTAGGTAATTTGAAAAAGCATCAATTTTATCGCCTTCAGCATTTGTGAAATCGGCAAAAGAAATGGGATTATATTCGATCAGATTTACCTTACAAGGAATATGTTTACAGAATTTTGCTAAATCCATGGCATCCGAAATCTCATCGTTAAAATGATTAAAAACAATGTATTCGTAAGTTACCGGATTTTTCGTTTTAGCAAAGTAGTACTTAAGTGCATCTGCCAGCGCTTTTAACGAGTTGGCTTCATTGATGGGCATAATTTCATTACGCTTCTCATCATTAGCAGCATGAAGTGATAATGCAAGATTGAATTTAGCGCCATCGTCGCCCAGTTTTTTGATCATCTTTGCAATACCGGCTGTAGATACGGTAATGCGCTTATAACTCATATTTAAGCCATCAGGAGCGGTAATACGCTCTATAGACTTCAATACGTTTGCATAATTTAAAAGAGGTTCTCCCATCCCCATATACACGATATTGGTAAGCGGGTTATTATAGTTCTGTTTGGCCTGTTTATCAATCAGTACCACCTGGTCGTAAATTTCGTCAGCGTTTAGGTTACGCTTACGGTCCATGTAGCCTGTTGCACAGAATTTACAGGTTAAACTACAGCCCACCTGTGAACTCACACAAGCAGTCATACGGTCTTCTAAAGGGATTAAAACGCCCTCAACAATGTTTCCATCGGCTAACCTGAATGTATTTTTAATGGTATGGTCGTTACTGAACTGGGAGTTGTTAACCTGAACAGCGTTTATGGCAAAAGATTCGTCCAAAGCCTTGCGGAGATCTTTGGACAGATTGCTCATCTGCTCGAAACTCGTAGCCGATTTTTCCCAAAGCCACTGGTAAATCTGCTTGGCCCTAAATGCAGGTTGCTGCATCGCTACAAGGTGCTGTTGCAGTTGTGGAAGATCTAATGCACGAATATCGGTTTTTTTTGCTGTTACCATTTGTTGCAAAGGTACTTAAAAAAGGCAGAAGGTAAAAGATCGATGGAGTAAGGCAGCTGGATAAAGCCAAATTTTACAATTTGTTAGCTTATCTTCCCCTGCTTCTTGAATTAGATTTATTTGCCGGTTTACCCTTTGCCGGCCTCGAATTTTTGTTTGCGGTATTACTTTTACCGGTTGGTTTTGATGCAGAGTGACCAGTTGTTTTCTTACCCGGAGATTTCTGAGCCGACGGTTTAGGTTTGAATGCCTTTTTTGGCTGTTCTTTTCTAAATTCAGAGACTTCCTCCCAGGCATCTGCCTTTTTCCTGGGAGCGTTTTTTGTTTTGGGTTTAGCTTCGGAAGATGAGTTTTCGATACTTTTGGTAATGGCTTTCATCTCTTCTTCGGTAAGCTCTCTAAACTCCCCGGTTGGGATACCTTTAAGGCTGATATTCATGATCCGTATACGCTCAAGTTTGTTTACCTCATAACCAAAATGCTCGCACATTCTGCGGATCTGCCTGTTTAAACCCTGAATTAAGACAATATTAAAAACAAAGGTGCTGATTTGACGAACCTTGCATTTGCGTGTATTTACTCCCAAAATAGGAACGCCATTGCTCATTCCAAAAATGAAATCTTCGGTAATGGGTTTATTGACCGTAACTATATATTCTTTTTCGTGTTTGTTCCCGGCCCTTAAAATTTTGTTTACAATATCGCCGTTATTGGTCAGGAAAATCAAGCCCGATGAATCTTTGTCCAATCTGCCAATAGGAAATATCCTTTCACTATAGTTAACGTAATCTACAATATTATCGCGGACACCGGATTCGGTAGTACTGGTAATGCCCACAGGTTTATTGAAAGCCAACAGGATAAAATTACTTTCTTCCTTAGGTTCGATATTGTGGCCATTAACCATTACCCTGTCACCAGCGAAAACCTGATCGCCTACTTTAGCCTTTTTGCCATTGATAAAAACGGTACCCTTTTCGATATAACGGTCTGCTTCACGGCGCGAACATAATCCACTTTCACTGATGAATTTATTTAAACGGGTGGCAGAGTTATTATTCATGCTGCAATTTTACGGAAATAAATCAGGTTATTCATTTTCCAGAGCAAGAACAAAGGCATGAATGGTATTTTTAAGTTTTGTTAAAGTTTCCTGATCTGTAATTTTAGCCTCAAAATTAATCTTTGCTTTTGCAAAAGGAATGAGCTGGGAAAAAACTTTTGCTTCGAGTACGGTTAAAACATCGATGATAGACTGATGGGCTTTTTCGCCCTGAGTAGAAGCAACAAGCGCTAATACAGGTTTACCAGAAAATGATGCAGAACTTACCGTCCAATCGAGCAGGTTTTTTAAAGAACCCGGCAAACCCATAGCATATTCTGGTGTAGAAATGATAATGCCATCTGCTTTTTGGAGGGCTTCGCGGAGATCACTGACAACTTTTGGTTGGTTTTCTAAATCCAAATCGGGGTTGAAATGTGGAACATCTGCAATAGTAGGGAAGACAGAAACCTCAAAATCTTTCCCCAAAAGATGGCTAATTGCCGAAATGTAAAGTGCGTTGGTTGATGAAGATTTGGTGCTGCCAGAAATTGCAAATACTTTTTTCATTACTAAAAATAGTAAAGTGAAGACAAATTATAAAGTGAGGCGGGTAATCCGATGGTCATTTCAATTTAACTGTTAAAACGCACCAGTTTTCAACAGTTAATTTAAAAACATAAAGTACTAAAAATTCTGATCATCGGCACTAGGTCCGTAACTTCCCGGAATTGCAATATCCAGTAACCTTAAATATACTCCCAATTGTGCACGGTGATGGGAAGTTTGGCTTAAAGAGTGGCGGATGGTTTCATATTTAGAGTAATCGGCAAGTACCTGTTTGCCCATCCTCAATACCCAACGACCGTTTAAGTCTTCTTCTGTTGCTTTTTCCAGCTCCGCTTTTCCCAATGCATAATTTTTCTCCAGGATTTTAACCAGATCAGCGGCATTTTCTGCAGGCTCTTCTACATAAGGTGCTGTTTCGAAATCTAATCCTTCGGTTGTTAAAGCCAGCGAAACCCAGCTTGGCAAATCGGCAATATGAACGGCAAGCGATTTCATTTTCATGCTTTTTTCGTGAGGTGCCCAGTCAAACTTACCTGTTGGTACAATGGCCAGGAATTTTTTCGTGGTGTTAAATTCCGCTTCATACTCTTTCAATAATAATTTAATAATGTCCATATTTTTCTGTTTTGTCTTTTCTATTGTGTGTAATTCCATAAGTAATAAATCAGCAATGCTCATGACTTTTAATGTTTGTTTACACAAAGAAAATACGGGTCACTGACAACCCTATGGCAGCATAAAAAATATTTTTTAATAATTTACAGGTAACAAATGCATATAATCGCTTAATGGCATGTGCTGGGTTTTTCTGAATGGGATGCCCAGATTTTTTAAACAGGTAATCCGCGTGAGGTTAAAATCGCGGTATTCATTGCGGTAGTGGCACCAGGCAATGAGGTGCCAGCTAAATGCGTAGAAAATGAGGCCAATTGGTTCTACTTCCCTTTTGCTTACTTCTTCCTTATTATTTTTATAACCCAGTTCAATTAAATTCTTCTCGCCGATGGCGTGCTGAATAAGAGACAGGTATCCGAAGTTGAAGTTCAATCTTTCAGGAATCTGCAATTTGATATGCTGATTTAAAGTTTCGAGTTTTTCTTTTTGACTGGTTTTTAATACCGCTTTTACCTTGGTTAGCGCTGAAGAATAATGGTTTCGGATGGAATTGTCAGCAAAACCGTTGACCAGGCTTTCTACCAATAACATGGCATTGGCTTCATCCATATTAAAAGAAACCGGGGGTAAGAAATAGCCCTGAACCAGGTAATAGCCCTTATGCTGTTCAAAACTTACCGGTATGCCTTGTTCGCCCAATGCCTTAATATCACGATAAACAGTACGAATGCTCATATCAAACCTTTCTGCAATTTTTTCTGCGGTAATGTATTTTTTGGACTGAAGCAGGGTTAATATTCCAAAAAGGCGGTCGATACGGTTCATAGTATGTTTTTTAGGCAATTAAAATTAAAGTTTTTTAATCAATTTTTCTTGTGGTACGTTATTTGTAAAAGATAAAACATATCAATTCTAAACGATAAACCGTTATTATAATGGTTTTAAGTTAATAATCTAAATTAAATGGCGGCTGTTATTCAAAAGCGTTTCTTCCGTGCAATAAAAAGTAAAGTGATTATAGGTTTCCTGTTTGCCTGTTTTGCGCTGCTTTTGGCGTGGGGTATCAGTAAGTTTGCTTTCACGCGGATGCTCGATACCGTTGAGGAAATTTCGGCCCCGAACGATCGCTTGAGGATTGTAAACGATCTTTCGCATAAAATTGCACGGTTAGATCAGTTACAGCGCGATGAGGCTTTTAATAAACAGGGTAATTACAGTTTTTTAAAAGAATCGCGTAAATTAAGATCCAGTCTGGATACCCTGAGGAAATTATACCGTGGTGATTCTGCCCAGCTGGCCAGGATAAAGTCAATTAAAAACTTACTGTCCGATCGCGACAAACAGTTTATAAACTACCTTAAAGTGAGGGAAACGCTGGTGAATACCAAATCGTTCTCTGAGGAGGTACGGAAATTAAATGAGCTGGTGGCCACAAGGGCAAGACAAACGGATAGTGCCGTATTAACTACCGAAACCACTACTTCAACCACGACGGTTGCACCAGAAGAAGAACAAAAATCGCGTGGTTTTCTGAGCAAACTTTTTGGCAAGAAGAAATCTGATGTTTACAAAATCATCAACGAAGAGTTTAAGGTTAAGCGTGATACGTTAAATGCAAAGGCTGAAGACAGCATCATGAAAAGCATGACGGGCTCGTTAAAGAATATCGAGCTGGAACAACGTCAGAAAAGCCAGAAATTTTTAAAACGCGAGGCAGATCTATCAAGCGCCAGTAATGCCTTAACGGCTAAAATGCTGCAGATTTTACGAGAGGTTGAGGGCCAAGCGATGGCCCAGGTAGATTTGAATGGTATACAGGCTAAAGAAGTGGTTAACGATGGGATTACGCAGATTACCACCATTATCATTATCTTTTTCCTGTTAACAGTTGTGCTGCTGTATCTAATTTTGGCCGATATTACGAAAAGCAACAGGTATAGAAGGGCCTTAGAACTTGCCAAAGATGAAGCAGAATACCACGGCAAGGCAAAGCAGAGGTTCTTATCAAACATGAGCCATGAGATAAGAACGCCACTACAATCTATTTTGGGCTACGCCGAGTTGATTACCCAGCAGGATGTACCCAACAAAAAAGATGTGGATGCCATTTACCAATCTTCCATCCATTTACTGCAAATTGTGAATGAAGTATTGGATTACAACCGGATTATTTCGGGCGAATTCAGTTTCAATAACCAGGTATTCAATATCAAAAAAGCTTTAGATGAGGTAATTTCTGTAATGCGGCCATTGGCAGAGCAGAAATCACTCCAGTTAAATACAGCGCTTGATCTTAACGACCTGGAATTTGTAAAGGGCGATGCTTTTAGGCTAAAACAGATTTTATTTAACTTATTGGGTAACGCTGTAAAATTTACGTTGAAAGGCGAAATTAAACTCTCGGTTTCGTTTAAAAGACAAGGGGAAGATTTGCACTTTCATTTTACCATAAAGGATACAGGCATAGGTTTCGAAGAAAAAGATATCCCAAAAATATTTAATGAATTTGAACAGATAGAATCTCCGGAGAAATATATTATCAACCAGGCAGGTACAGGCTTGGGGCTGCCTATTGTTAAATCCTTGATCGAAACACAAGGTGGTAGGATTTATGTTAAAAGTAAGCCAGGCATAGGCACTACATTTAACATTTACATGAAATATGAAAATACCACCGAGCGGATAAACGACACATTAGATTTAGAACATTATGCGATAGTAAACCCAGGTACGGTTTGGGTAATTGACGATGATAAACTTATTCTCGATTTATGTGGAATGATTTTTCAGAAAAACGAAATCCCATTCCGAATTTTTACCCAGGTGGCTGATATCTTACACGCAGAACCTGAGCCTGATTTAAAGTATGTATTGATTGATATGCGCATGCCCGAAATGACCGGTTTTGAGCTTTGCCATTTATTGAAAAAGAAATTGCCAAAGCATATTAAGTTCTATGCCATTACCGCGCAGGTTCTGCCCGAAGAACGCGAAATGGTTTTAAGTGAAGGTTTTGATGGCCTGATTATGAAACCGTTTAGGGCAGTTGATATCCTGTCTATATTTGATAAAACAGAAATTTTAACAGAGCAGCCCGAATTTGATTTCT
This sequence comes from Sphingobacteriaceae bacterium, assembly GCA_017745075.1. Taxonomy (GTDB): domain Bacteria; phylum Bacteroidota; class Bacteroidia; order Sphingobacteriales; family Sphingobacteriaceae; genus Pedobacter. Next base: position 6,845 of record JAGIAD010000002.1, read on the forward strand.
CTTCAATAGAAAAAATGACCTTTGGCGACCAACAAATGTTGGATAAAATTTTGAACCGTTTTAAACAGGATTCTATAGATGACGCCACAACGCTGAAGAAGCATTTAATCGATGACGACGCCGATCAGGCCAGGTTACTGGTTCATCGTCTTGCAGGACGTATGGCGCAGATGGGCTCGAAAACTTTGGCAGGTGCATTTCGTTCCCTTGAAATAGAAATTGCCGGAAAAGGTTTAACGGAGCGCATTAAATCTGATGTTTTATTACAGGTCAGAAAACTAGATGGTTTAATTGCATTTATGGAAAAAATCGATTATGCTAATGCCGGGTAATTATTCTATGCCGTAGCGTTCCATTTTGGCGTATAATGTTTTACGATCGATATTTAAAATCTTTGCGGCTTTTGATTTGTTATGCCTCACTTTAATCAACGTCTCCGTAATCAAGGCTTTTTCATTCTGTTCGTTAACTGCCTTCAGATCGGATGAATTGCCCGGAGCTGACTGGTGTTGAACAGAAATCATCATTTCATCAGGTAATGCACCAATCTGTGCAACATCGCCAGGGCTTAATAAAACCATGCGTTTAATTACGTTGCTCAGCTCACGCAGATTTCCTGGCCAATCGTAACTCAGCAAAAGTGCTTTTGCCTCATTGGAAATACTTTTAACATTGCGTTGCAGGTCGCGGTTTGATAGTTGTATAAAGTGGTTGATAAAAAGCTCCAGATCACCGCCCCTTTCTCTTAAAGGTGGAAGCTGGATTTTGAATTCATTTAAACGATGATATAAATCCTCCCTGAATTCTCCCTGTTGCATGCTATTGGCCAGATCGTCATTTGTAGCCGTAATAATACGTACATTAACCGGAATCTGTTTGGTACTGCCCAAAGGCTGGATTACCCTTTCTTGTAATGCCCTGAGTAATTTAATCTGTACTTCATAACTCAGATTGCCAACTTCATCTAAAAATAAAGTTCCTCCGTTGGCAACCTCGAATTGACCTTTTTTGTCGTTCAAGGCACCTGTAAAAGCACCTTTTACATGCCCAAATAGTTCACTGGCGGCTAAATCTTTCGATAAAGCTCCACAATCTATTGCAACAAAGGGTTTATCGGCACGTTTGCTCTGTTGGTGAAGGGTTCTGGCTGCAAACTCTTTCCCTGTGCCGCTTTCGCCCTGTATAATCACCGACATGTCTGTTGGCGCTACCAAATTGATGTGTTCATACAGTTTATCTGCAATTGCGCTTTTTCCTTTTATAAAATCACCATTGGTTTCTTTTGGTGGAGCACTTTTTAAATCCTTTTTGGCTAAAGAATTTTTGATCACCATTAATAACTCATCCGGGTTAACCGGCTTGGTAATGTAATCAAAAGCGCCCAATTGAATAGATTTTACAGCTGTACGCACATCGTTAAAGCTGGTCATGATAATTACCGGAATAGAAAGACCCAGGTCGCGAAGGTGAGTAAGCACTTCAAATCCGGTTCCATCCGGCAGGCGGTAATCAATTAAAAGTAAATCGAATTCATTGGTTTCAACTTGCTTAAATGATTGCTTTACCTGGGTTACAAGGGTCACCTCATGACCGTTTTTCGTTAAAAAACCATCAAGTAATTGAGCAAATGTGGTATCGTCTTCTAAAATCAGGATTCTCGCCATGTAACAAAAATAAGAAAAGCCGGACATAATCCGGCTTTCTTATAATAGGTAGATGTAATTATTTGGGTTTTTATTGAACAGGCTTACCGTCTTTATCAATTTTAACTGAACCAGTTTCTGCTTCTTTTTTAACATTGATTAAGTAGTATTCCTTAGTACCTTCTTTCACAGACCAAGCTTCAGTAGCGGTCCATCCTTTATATGCATCTGATTTTAATGCAGTAGTTACTGGCTCTGGTAATTCTTCCAATTTAACCGGAGTTTTTACTGCACTATCCTGAACTGCAACAATTGCAGTAGTTTTAAAATCTTTTACTTCACTTGCCTGTACTGCTGAGAATCCTGCAAAAGCTAGGAACGCAGCTGATAAAATTAATTTTTTCATCTTGTTTCTTTTTTAGTTTATGCGCAGCCCGAAAGCTGCGCTAATATTGATTATACCTTAGGGAGTATTTACTTCTGACTATTGAACTGGTTTACCGTCTTTGTCGATTTTTACCGAACCGGTTTCAGCTTCTTTTTTCACGTTAATTAAATAGTACTCTTTAGTACCCTCTTTAACTGACCAGGCCTCAGTAGCGGTCCATCCTTTGTAAGCATCTGATTTTAATGCGGTAGTTACCGGTGCAGGTAATTCTTCCAATTTAACAGGAGTTTTAACTGCACTATCCTGAACTGCAACAATTGCAGTGTTTTTCATTGTATTTACTTCACTTGCCTGTACTGCTGTGAATCCTGCGAATGCTAATGTGGCGGCTAAAAAAATCTTTTTCATGATATGATGTTTTAAGATATGATTGAAAATTTTTGTTTAAATACTTATTGATTGTGGAGCGCTAACTTGTATTGATTATTGAACAGGTTTACCGTCTTTATCAATTTTAACTGAACCGGTTTCAGCTTCTTTTTTAACGTTGATTAAATAATATTCTTTGGTACCTTCTTTAACTGACCAGGCTTCAGTAGCGGTCCATCCTTTGTAAGCATCAGATTTTAATGCGGTTGTTACTGGTGCAGGCAATTCTTCCAGTTTAACCGGGGTTTTCACTGCACTATCCTGAACTGCAACAATTGCAGTAGTTTTAAAATCTTTTACTTCACTTGCCTGTACTGCTGAGAATCCTGCGAATGCTAATGTAGCGGCTAAAAAAATCTTTTTCATAGTATGTATTTTAAAATTTAATTTGTGTAACAATACTTGCTAATGTTTCATAATGATGCCAAATAAAGTTTTTTAATTAAATTGTTGATTTACAGGTTGTTGTTGTTGTGCCAAAGTTTGAATATTGTGGATTTTCTCCACACTTTGTGGTGAATGACCACAAGTTTTGCCGTTATTCCATGATTAATAACAAATAGGTGTTCTTGTGCTGTGAGGTGTTACCATCTGACAGGAATGAAATTTGGCAGCACAAAAAATAAATTTCAATTTTTGAAAAAAGAAGATTTTTTTCTATCATTGCAGCCCGATTAAAAGCCTCCTTAGCTCAGCTGGTAGAGCAACTGACTTGTAATCAGTAGGTCATTGGTTCGATTCCGATAGGAGGCTCTTTTATTTTCCCTTCCCATTCTATTTTCCTTAAAATATTTTGACAGCTTGACCTAATCAGCTTACTTTGCAGGTATGCTTAAATACTTTTCTGCCGATTGGATTTTTCCGGTAAGTAGTCCGCCAATTAAAAATGGTGTAGTTGCGGTAAATGCGACGGGTGAAATACAGCAGGTATTTACTACGGATGAGGCTAAAAATCTTGATGTCGTTCATTTTAAGGGGGCTATTGTTCCGGGTTTTATCAACACCCATTGCCATTTGGAACTTTCGCATATGCTGGGGCAGATTCCCGAGCAAACCGGGTTGGTCGCATTTGTGCAAGGCATTATAAAAAGCAGGCAGGGCGATGCAGCGCAGATTAAAGCTGCAATGGAAGCGGCCGATCAAAAAATGTTCGATAATGGAATTGTGGCTGTTGGCGATATTTCCAACCAAATTTCATCTAAAGAAATAAAAGAGAACAGCAAAATCCATTACCATACCTTTATAGAGGCCATGGGTTTTAATCCCGAACGTGCCGGTGCCATAATGGATGCTGTGAAAGTGCTCAGGCAGAATTTTAAACCGCTGCCCTCGTCTATTGTTCCACATGCACCTTATTCAGTATCTCCGGCATTGTTTGAATTAATAAGGGAAGAGGCAGAAAAAGATAATACCATTATTAGTGTCCATAATCAGGAAACAGCAGATGAAAATGCTTTTTTCGAAAATAAAACGGGAGGCTTTTTAGATCTCTATCGGTTTTTAGGACTGGATATTACTTTCTTCAATCCAACCAATAAAACATCCTTACAGAGCTGGTTACCTTATATTAAAGCGCAGAAAACTTTGCTGGTACACAATACCGTTTCAAATCAGGCTGATATCGTCTTTGCAAAAGAACAGCATACTAATTTATATTGGTGCCTTTGCCCGCAGGCCAACTTATATATCGAAAATGCTTTACCTGATGTTAACCTGTTAATTGATGAAAATGTAAAGATTACCTTAGGAACGGATAGTTTAGCCAGTAACCATCAGCTTAATATTCTATCAGAAATGCTCACCTTGCAGAAACATAAGCAGGTTGCTTTTGAAAAACTTTTGACCTGGGCGACTGTAAACGGAGCCGAATTTTTAGCGCTCGATAAACAGTTAGGAACAATAGAAGTGGGTAAAAAGCCAGGATTAAATTTAATCCAACTGTCGGCTGATTTTAAAATTGAAAATGACCAGGTAAAAAGACTGATTTAATTATATGAATCCCATCTGTAAACTATTCAATATTAAATACCCTATTATTCAGGCCGGAATGGTTTGGTGTAGCGGTTGGAGACTGGCTTCAGCAGTTTCTAATGCAGGAGGCCTGGGCATTATTGGAGCAGGTTCAATGTATCCTGAAGTTTTAAGATCACATATCCAAAAATGCAGGTTAGCAACTCATCAGCCTTTTGGCGTTAATATTCCATTGCTTTATCCTAATATTCAGGAGATTATTGATGTGGTAGTTGAAGAGAAGGTAAAAATTGTATTTTCTTCTGCCGGTAACCCCGCAACATGGACCAGTTTTTTAAAAGAAAAGGGTATTACCGTGGTTCATGTAATTGCGAATACAAAATTTGCCATAAAAGCTCAGGAAGCCGGTGTAGATGCCATTGTTGCCGAGGGCTTTGAAGCCGGTGGACACAACGGAAGGGAAGAAACTACAACCCTGTGTTTAATCCCGATGATTAAAGCGGTCGTTCGCATTCCCGTTATCGCTGCAGGCGGTATTGGGAGCGGAAAAGCCATGCTGGCAGCTTTTGCTTTAGGTGCCGATGCCGTTCAGGTAGGTTCGGCTTTTGCCGTTTCAAAAGAGTCTTCAGCCCACCCTGCATTTAAAAATAAAATTATTTCGGCGGCCGAAGGTGATACCAGGCTGGCCATGAAAAAGCTTGTTCCGGTAAGGTTATTAAAAAATGAATTTGCTGACGCCGTTTCTCTTGCAGAAGCCGAAGGTGCAGGGATAGAACGTTTAAAAGAATTATTAGGCAGGGCAAGAGCAAAACTGGGGATGTTTGAAGGTGATATGGAAAACGGAGAACTCGAAATAGGCCAGGTATCGGCAATGCTGAATGAAATTAAACCTGCAAAGGTTATACTCGAAGAAATATGGCAGGAATTTAAGGTAGAAATTGCCCGCCTTACTCAATTGCAAAACGAATTGAATCGCTAAATCTGCAAAATAGTTACTTATTTACCTTTATTAGCACACTAATATACCTTTATTGGTTTTTAGAGCTTAATGATAATCGCCTATTCCGCCTAAAGATCTTAAAAAATAAAATTCCCCCCCCCCTTATTATGAGTGATAAGGGGGAATTTAATTCTGGTTTGTTTACTTAGTGATTAACCATCTTCATTGCAGCATCACTATATCGCTCGCCGATTACAGGGTATTGCTTAATTAGCGCATTAATTTCTGTAAGATCGGTGTCAGTTAGTTCAACTTCGATCGCACCGGCATTCTCTTCCAGGTATTTTATTTTCTTGGTTCCGGGGATAGGAATAATGTCATCACCTTGTGCCAAAACCCAGGCCAATGCAAGTTGTGCAGGTGTGCAGTTTTTGGAAGCTGCAAACGCTGCAAATTCCGTTATTAATTTATTGTTGTTCGCTATATTTTCTGGCTGGTATCGTGGCAAAGTTCTCCTAAAATCGTCATCTGCCAGAGTATTGATATCGAGCGTATTGGTGACCAGGCCTCGTGCCAATGGAGAATAAGGTACAAGTGAAATACCAAGTTCACGGATGGTTTGCAATATGCCATTTTCAACATCCCTGGATAGCAGTGAGTATTCACTTTGCAGTGCCGCAATCGGATGAACAGCATGAGCCTTTCTGATAGAAGCGGCAGAAGCCTCGCTTAGTCCCAGATAACGCACCTTTCCTTCTTTTACCAGATCGGCCATGGCACCAACGGTTTCTTCAATGGGCACATTAGGGTCAACTCTATGCGCATAGTAAAGATCGATGGTGTCAATTTTCAGGCGTTTCAGGCTCTGCTCAACTGCAATTTTTATCCAGGCCGGCGAGCCATCAAAATATGCCCCTACAGCGCTGCTAGGTGCCGCTACGTCATCCCTAAAACGGAAACCGAATTTTGTTGCGATAAATACCTTGTTGCGGTTGGGTACCAGTATTTTGGAGATTAATTCTTCATTGGCACCATTGGCATACATGTCGGCAGTATCCCAGAAATTGATGCCAAGATCGAGTGCTCTCTCCAGGGTTGCCAAACTTTCTTTATCATTTGCAGGGCCATAGGCAAAGCTCATACCCATGCAGCCAAGGCCAAGTGCAGATAGTTGCTCTTCTGTTGTTCCAAGTTTTCTGTATTTCATAGTGATTGTATTTTATTAATTCAAATGTAGGTATAGCAACGAAACTACCACTTATAACCATCAAACAGATTCTTATAATAATCAAACCGCCTGCCGCGAACGGGTAGGAGCCAAACCGGTATGTTTTTTAAAGAATAAAGTGAAATAGGAAGGATATTCAAAACCGAGGCTATAGGCAATATCGGCTATGTTCCAATCCGTATGTTGCAATAAAGCTTTAGCTTCCTTAATAATCCGGGCAGCAATATGGGTGGTTGTAGTTTTTCCTGTCACCTCTTTCACTGAGCGGTTGAGGTGATTGATGTGTACAGAAAGGGCAGTGGCATAATCAGTTGGATTTTTCAATTTGAGTGCAGATGCGGGTGAATCAATGGGGAATTGCCTTTCCAATAATTCAAAAAACAAATCAGAAACCCTTGAGGAGGCATTGGTATAGTTATGAAAATTCGTGGCCGGATTATTTTTCATGGCCTCATGTATCAACAGGTGGAGAAAGCTACGCAGTACATCATATTTATATGGGTAAATAGAATGCATTTCTGCCTGCATTTTTTTGAATATGGCCGAAAGTTCGGCTAATTGCACCTCGTCAGGGAAAAATATGGGATTACAGCCAATCTTGAACAAAGGCGAATCGCGCAGATAGTAAACCCGCTCGCTATGTTGAATAAATTCTTCCGTAAAAAGGCAATACCAGCCAGATTGTTCTTCAGATTCTGCCTCCCAGGAGTAGGGGACAATAGGGTTAGAGAACAATAATGCTGGTCGGTCGATCTGGATCCATTTATCTGCATAATAGATCTTTCCCCTGCCTATGATTAGAGATACCTTATAAAAATCTCGACGACTATAAGGGCTCATCACTGCACACGTTTCCCTTGAGAATACATTGATATGTCCGATGCCAGCGTTGTTCAACGGAACACCTGTTAACGAATGGCTTGGAAGCCTGCCATAAAAATCGCTTACGCTTTCAACTTGCATCAATCATAAATTTATAAAAATCAAATAAATGTACTGAACATCTTATTTTTTTCTTAGTAAGAGCAGTAATTTCTGGGTCACGTTTTAAATAGACAAACCAATTTGAGGCAAAATCCAGATAGATAGCGTCTATTAAAGTAATAACGCAAAAAAAATGGTATATTATTTATGATGCAATTAACTTTCTGTTGCCGTGCGGTTATTTCAACAGGCCTAAAGGGATCAGAAATCAGGAGATAAAGAAACGATTTTGCTTCCTTCCAAATTAACGGTACTGTACTTTTTCGAGCAAAGAAACAGTATGCGAGAGGTTTTGAATGATCTTATCTTTAAGTTCGATGGTTTTGTTCTTCTCAGTTAACAGGCTCTTAAGCCTTTTGATCTCTTCTGCTGATGCTTGTTTTTCCTTTTGATTAAGCTGGGATAATAGCTTGCCCTTTTCGTAATAGCTGAAAAAATTGTAACCCAGTATTTCGCTTACAGTAGCAAGCAAGGAAACATCCAGGGTAGAACTATTGATGATTTCCTGTGCCTTTGTTTTGCTAATGGCCATTTTTTCTGCGAACATGGAAACAGAAATCTCTTTGGTTTTCATTTCCTTCCAGATCATCAATCCTATATGTACACTCATTATGGTCTCCGTTTTAAAATTCAAATTACCTAAATGTTGGCCTATTCCGGAAAAAATAGTGTTAATGATAATCAGTCTAATTATAACTTTCAGATTTGCGGATGTTTCTTCTGTTTTTACGAATACTTTGATGGTAAAGGATGTGCAGAAGATTTGTGATAATTCATTTACCTTTACAGCTTTAAAATATTTCAATTTTGCGGCAATAAATGAAACATCTGAATATAACAATAACGGGTAAAGTGCAGGGCGTTGGTTTTAGGGAAACTACTAAAATTATTGCCAACCAAATGATGGTAAATGGTTTTGTAAGGAACGAAAAAGACGGATCGGTTTATATCGAAGCAGAAGGCGAAGAAATTTTTTTAGAGGAATTTGTAAACTGGTGCCATGAAGGCCCTGACCGCTCGCGTGTAGAAAATGTAACCGTTAGTGATGGCGAAGTAAAAAACTATCGTAATTTTGAAGTTTTAAGAAAATAAATTGCTGAATTGTTGGATTGCTATAGTGTTCCAGTAGCGGAGCTTATCTCAATACGCAATGCTCAAATCTCAATATTAAATGTCGGTATATAAAAAGTTTCTTGGACAAACCATGGTTTATGGTATCAGTACCGTTTTTTCCAGGTTGTTCAATTTTATCCTTACACCTATCTATACAGGTGTTTATAAAAAGGGTGTTTATGGCATTTTCACAAATATGTATGCCAATGCATCGTTGATCAATGCAGTTTTGGCTTTTGGTATGGAAAGTACCTATTTCAGGTACTTAAATAAATTTGATGATAAGAAGCAACAGGTGTATAATAATTCATTTCTGTGTATTGCTTTCATTTCAACACTTTTCTTAGTTACGGGATTAATTTTTTCCTCTTCGATTGTGGGTTATTTAGCCACAAAAACATCAGAAATTGCCGATTATAAACAATATGTAAGTTTCTTTTTATGGATACTTTTTGTTGATGCCATTTGTGTAATCCCTTTTGCAAAATTGAGGGCTGATGGTCAGCCATTTAAATACAGCATTGCCAAATTTTTAAATATCGGTTGCTTTGTTGGTTTCAACCTTATATTCATCTACCTGATTCCTGCCATCATAAAACACCATTGGATGGGTTCAGAATGGTTTGGATCATGGTATAGGTATCAATGGATCGGTTATGTTTTTGTAGCTAACCTGATTGCCTCGGTTGCTACCCTGATTTATCTGCTGCCTCAATTTATGAAGCTGCAGTTGCGTTTTGACAGTAAACTTTTTGGCAATATGTTTTCTTACAGCTGGCCAATTCTGGTAGCAAACCTGTCATTTATCGTAAATGAAAACCTGGATAAAATAGTACTTCAAAAACTATTACCACCTGAAATTGCCGATGGAGAAGTAGGAATTTATGGTGCAGTGTGTAAAATTGCGATTTTCCTAAGTATTTTTATTACAGCTTTCAGGCTGGGGGCCGAACCGTTTTTCTTTAGCCATGCAAAAGAGAAAAATGCAAGGGATACCTACGCTACAATTTTGAAATATTTTGTAATCGCCCTATCTGTTCTCTTTATTGCCATTATAGCCAATATTGAACTGTTAAAATTTTTCATCCGCAAACAAGAGTATTGGGTGGGTTTACCGGCCGTACCTTATTTGTTGTTAGGCTATGTGTGCCTCGGCATTTATATGAACCTGTCTATCTGGTACCGCTTATCCGATCAGACTCGTTTCGGACTCTATATTTCTGTGGCAGGAGCTGTAATTACAATTGTACTCAATGTTGTTTTAATTCCACGGTTTAGCTATATGGGATCTGCCTGGGTAAGTATGCTGGCCTATTTTGTAATGATGGTTTTATCTTATGTTCTCGGACAGAAATATTACCCTATTCCTTATAACCTTAAAAAGATTTTATCCTATTTAATTATTTCGACGATAATTGTATTCTTTTCGTTTTTTGTATTTAATAAAAACATCTATGTTGGCAATGCCCTGTTAATTGCATTTGTTGCGGGCATTGTTTATTTCGAAAGGAAAGATTTATTGAAAATACTTAAAAGGTAATGATCGGGATTGGTAATTGTCTCCAATCCCACCTCTCCAATCTCATATCTAATAAAATGGAAATAAAAATCATCAATACATCCGGGCATCCACTGCCAAAATATGAAACTGCACATGCAGCAGGCATGGATCTTAGGGCTTCAATAACAGAAGAAATAGTAATGAAACCTTTACAGCGCTTATTGGTGCCAACAGGGCTGTTCATTGAATTACCGGTTGGTTACGAAGCGCAGATCAGGCCAAGGAGCGGACTGGCCTATAAACATGGCATTAGCATTGTAAATTCGCCAGGTACAATTGATGCCGATTACCGTGGCGAAATAAAAGTTTTATTGGTAAATTTATCAGATACAGATTTTAAAATCGTTAATGGCGATAGGATTGCCCAAATGGTAGTGGCTAAACACGAAACTGTGAGCTGGCAGCCGGTTACAGAACTGAGCGGAACGGCACGTGGTGATGGTGGTTACGGACATACGGGAAAGTAGTTTTGCAGTTTTCAATGTAGTGCTCCGCTTGGAGTTAATTTTTGGATGATATGAAATACAAAATACATTTTCTTGCCGGTGTTGCTTTTTTTAGCTTCCGGGCTTTTGGGCAAGGGGTGGTTACACCAGCCAGCAACCGCGACAGCAATATGGTAAAACAGTTGTTTTTTGCCGGCCTGCGTGAGAAAATGTCTGAAAATTATGTCGTAGCCTCTACCAATTTCAATAAAATTGTTGGATTGGATCCCAATAACCATGCAGCCTATTTCGAGCTGGCCAATACAGACCTGCGTTTAGACAAGCTCACGGAAGCCGAACAGCACATCAAGCAGGCAATTAAACTAAACGCTGACAATTTATGGTATTGGCGTTTACTCGGGGAGGTATATAAACGCACCAATAAAATGCCTGAACTGATCGAGGTATTTAACCAGTTGATCCGTCTCGATCCGGAAAACGATGGTTATTATTTTGATAAGGCCAATGCCCAGTTTTTAGGCAACCAGCTCGATGCTGCCAAAAAAACCTATGATGAAATTGAAAGTAAATTCGGCGATTCCAGGGATCTGGTAAATGCCAGAAAGCGACTTCAATCTAACGGTAGTGCTACCGAAAGCGATATTGTAAAATTATTGGAAGGCAACCAGGCCGATGTAAAGAATTATTTATATGCAGCAGGTTTACTTTTACAGAAAGGCAATGATGCGGAAGCACTAAAAGTGCTGCTTAAAGCACAGCAGTTAGAGCCGAATAACTTTGAGGTAAACCTTGCCCTCGCCGATATTTACCGCAAACAGAAAAATGAAGGAGCAGCTTTTGCTTCATTAAAACTTGCTTTCGAAAGCAGTGAAATGCCCCTAACTGAAAAAGTTAAAATCATTATGGCCTTATTCCTCGAATTGAACCGGCCTGTTGTTGCAAAAAATGTAACGGAACTATGTAAACTGCTTGCCGAAAAAAATCCGGGTGATGCTAAGGCTCTGGCACTTTATGGCGATGTGCTTTACCAGCAGAATAACCTGAAAGATGCGCTGGTGCAATATGAGGCTGCTTTAAAACTTAACGAGCAGGTTTATGCTGTCTGGGAGCAGGTTATCAATATCCAGACTTTGCTGGGCCATTACGAAAATGCCATTAAAGTTGGTGATGAAGCTTTAACCATTTATCCAAACCAGGCCAGTTTGTATTATTACATGGCTTATGCACTGTATAAAACCGGAAAATACGAACTCGCGCAGAGCAATCTGAAAACTTCGCTGCAACTGGATGTAGAAAATAAAAGTTTGCAGGCACAGATTTATGCTTTACAGGGCGATATTTACATCAATCAGAATAATTTTCAGGCCGCTAAAACCGTATTCGAAAAAGCCATTTCTTTAGAACCAGATAATTACCTCATCATGAATAATTATGCCTACTACCTGGCCTTAAGAAATGAAGATCTGGCCAAAGCAGCAAAATATGCCGAAACAGCGGCCACTGCCATGCCAAATAACCCTTCAGTGGCTGACACTTATGCTTTTGTTTTGTTTAAACAGCAAAAGTATGATCTCGCAAAAACATGGATTGAGAAGGCCTTGCAAAACAATAGCGCTAAAAACGGTGTTTATCTGGAGCGGTTTGGAGATATACTTTTCATGAAAGGCCAAAAGGATGCAGCATTAATTCAATGGCAAAAAGCAAAAGAGGCAGGAAACGGATCAGAAGTATTAATTAAAAAGATAAATGAAAAAAAATATTTTAAATAGCATATTCCTATTGGGAGCAGTAGTTTTTATTTCAGCATGTAAGCCTAAAAAAGAAATTGTGGTTGCCCCGCCTACCAAAACCGAATCCAAAACCGATAATTCCAAAGCAGAAACCCTGACGTTGTTAAATAGCAAACAGCTGAAGTTTAATACCCTTTCTTTAAAAGCCAAGGCAAGCCTCGATATTGGTGGCGATGCAAACGATGTAACCATGAATTTTAAAATGAAAGACAAGGAAACCATCTGGGTGAGTGTTACTGCTTTAGGGGGATTGGCTGAAGTGGCCAGGGCATTGATTACGCCCGATAGCATCAAGATCATGAACCGCCTGAAAAACGAGTACCTTAAAAAGCCTTTCAGCTATATTTATAACTTTACCAATAAACAGGTAAATTTTAATACTTTACAGGCCGTTTTAACCGGCAATGCCATGGGCGAATTTTTAACTGAGCAATCTGATCTTAAACTTGAAAACGGTGTTTGGGTCGTATCGGGCAGCAAAGAAGAACTTGATTATAAATTGCTTTTCAATACCTTGTTAAAGGTTGCCGAAACCAATTTAAACGATGTTAAAAACGGTCAGGCTTTAAAGGTTACCTATTCAGATTATCAAAAACTAAATGAATCTTTATTCCCTGGCTCATTGCAGATCAAAACCTTGTCAAAAGCGAAAAAAATAAACATAGATCTGCAATTTGTTAAAATTGATGGCAATGTTCCTGTCGATTTTCCGTTTAATGTTCCAAAGAGATTTTCGGTTATAAAATAGATTAATCTTAATCTTTATTTATTTAAATTAGTCATTTGCCAACGATGGCTGTTGTTGTATAAACACAGCACTTTTGATCATCTTTGCATTATATGAAGATTGAGTGAAGACTGTTCTTTTATAGTTAATTATGACTTTAGTATCTCGATTTTAATATTTTTTACTGCAAAATTTTTATACTTTTGGCTCAATGAAGCTACACAAACTCCTATTTATCCTTTTTTTTAGCGTGTTAACCCTTTCGGCCGTTGCACAAACAGAAAGTCAGCTGAGAAGGAAAAAAGAAGCAATACAGCGTGAAATTGAACAGCTTCAGAAAAATCTGAACAAAACTGCCAATGGTAAAAAACTTACCCTGCAGCAGATTAATACCATAAATGCCCAGATCAGGTTGCGCCAGGATAAAATCGGAACAATCAATTCTGAAATAAAAAATCTAGATAACCAAATCTCTCAGAACACCAATACCGTACATACGTTGCAGGGGCAGCTGGGCGACCTTAAAAAAGAGTATGCAGGCATGATCCGTTTTGCGCAACGGAACAGGAATGCGTACGATAAGATGATGTTTATTTTTGCTTCAAAAGATTTTAACCAGGCATATAAAAGGATAAAATATTTACAGCAGTTTAGCCAGTACAGGAAAAAACAGGCAGGTTATATCGAAAATACGCAAAATGATCTTAACGGAAAGATCAGGGTTTTGGATAGAACCCTTAAAGAAAAAAGCAACCTGTTAAAAGAACAGGAAAGGGAACGTGAGCGTTTGGGTAAAGATAAAAATGAGCAGTCTGTTGTATTAAGCAAACTGAGCAAAGATGAAAAGCAGTTTAAACAGGATATTGTTGCCCGTAAAAAACAACAGGCACAGATAGACAAGGCCATTAGTGCAGCCATCCAAAGGGCAATTGAAGAAGCGAGGAGAAAAGCAGCAGAAGAGGCCAGGAGGAAAGCAGCAGAGGAAGCGCGTATTGCTGCGGCCAAAGCCAAAGCAGAAAACAGGCCGGCGCCAGCAACGCCAACAGCACCTGCTGCCAAATCAAAATCAACAGCAGAATTGCTTACAGCTACTCCAGAGGCTGCCAGGCTATCAGCAGGTTTTGAAAACAACAGGGGAAGACTGCCTTGGCCGGTAGCAACCGGAACCATTACCGAACGCTTTGGTATGCACAAGGTAGACCAGGCCACCTACACCAATGATGGAGTAGATATTACCACAAGTAACGGGGCAACTGTTAGGGCTGTATTTGCAGGTAAGGTAGCCGCAGTACAGGTAGTTATGGGCAGAACAGTGGTGCTGATTAACCATGGTGAATACTTTACCGTTTACCAGAACCTAAGAGCGGTAAGTGTGAGTGTGAATGAGCAGGTTGATACCAAACAGGCAATAGGGGTGGTGGCCAATACAGGGGATGATGCCATCCTGAAATTCCAGATCAGGAGAGGGCAGGCCACTCTAAACCCTGAAGCCTGGATTAGTAAATAGAATTTTTTTAAATTGTTTATATTTGTATAAATTATATCAGTGATGTATCAAGGCACGTTATTAGAGTTTTTAAACATGGGGGGATCGGAGATCGTACTCATTTTAGTGGTAGTTCTGTTGTTGTTCGGGGGTAAAAAACTGCCTGAGCTGGCGAGAGGACTTGGAAAAGGGATCAGAGAGTTTAAAGATGCGTCGGAAGGGGTGAAGCGCGAGATCCACAGGAATATTAATGCAATGGACTTAGATAAAGAAGAAGCGGAAGAAACAGCGGTAAACAATCATAATCAACGTCACCACCCAACAGAAGAAAGTCCTGTTCACGAAAATGCTGCGGCAAGTACACCGCATGCTGAAACAGGTACTCCCGTTGATGAAAAAAATGTAGCAGACAATCAAAAAGTTTAAACAAAAAAGTTATGTTAAATACAACTATAGCAGCAATGCTTGGAACACCTGAAATTATCATCATCGCAGTAGTGGTTTTGTTATTGTTTGGTGGTAAAAAAATTCCTGAACTTATGAGAGGTTTAGGTAAAGGTGTTAAAGAATTTAAAGACGGTAAGGATGGTGTTGATGGCGATCAGGTAGATCCGTCTAACCGTGATAAAACCGTTTAATTGCAATAATTTTTAGTTTTGAAGAAGTACAGCTCTCTAAAAGAGATTCAAGCACTCATTTCGCAAAAGCAATTAACTTTACCCGATTTATTAGCTTATTATTTTAAGCAGATTAAAGATAAAGAACACCTCAACGCATTTAACGAGGTGTTTTTTTATTCGGCCGAGGTTCAGGCTAAAGCGATACAGCAGAAGATAGAAGAAGGCACAGCAGGCAAGCTTGCGGGGATGGTAATTGGTATTAAAGACAATATCTGTTATAAAGACCATGTGATAACTGCATCCTCAAAAATGCTCGAAGGCTTTGTATCTCCATATTCATCAACCGTTGTTGAACGTTTGTTACAGGAAGACGCCATTATTATCGGACGTTTAAACTGTGATGAGTTTGCTATGGGTGGCTCTAACGAAACTTCTTATTATGGCGCTGTTAAAAATGCAGCAAACCCTGAGCTTGTGCCAGGTGGTTCATCCGGGGGCTCGGCCGTTGCTGTTCAGGCCGATATGTGTTTATCTGCCCTTGGTACTGATACCGGAGGCTCAGTAAGACAGCCCGCAGCTTTTTGTGGACAGATTGGCTTGAAGCCTACTTATGGCCGTATTTCGAGATATGGTGTTATCGCCTATGCCTCATCATTCGATCAGGTTGGTCCCATTACTTCATCCGTTGAAGATGCTGCCTTGCTTTTACAGGTTTTAGCTGGCGCTGATGAGCACGATTCGACGGTTTCGCCTTTGGAAGTTCCTGATTATCCTGCACATTTAAACACATACAAAAAACAAAAAATAGCGGTTTTAAAGGAAACCATCGAGAGCGATGCCCTTGATCCTGAAATTAAATCGGCTATTTTAGCTTCAATTGAAAAACTAAAGGCAGAAGGGCATACCATTGAATATGTATCTTTTGATCTTTTGGATTACCTGGTTCCGGCCTATTATATTTTAACCACGGCCGAAGCTTCTTCCAACCTTTCGCGTTATGATGGTGTGCATTACGGCCATCGCAATACCGAAGCAAAATCATTAAACGAACTCTATAAATTATCACGAGCAGAAGGTTTTGGTGAGGAGGTAAAACGTCGTATCCTTTTAGGTACTTTTGTTTTAAGCGCCGGATATTACGATGCCTATTACCAGAAAGCACAGCAGGTTCGCCGCCTGATAAGGGAAAAGATGGATTCCTTATTCCAGGATTACGACCTGATCCTTTCTCCTGTGGCGCCAACAGCAGCGTTTAAAATAGGCGATAATGTGCAGGATGCACTGGTGATGTACATGGCCGATATTTTTACCGTGCTGCCATCCCTGAGCGGAAATCCGGCTATTGCACTGCCTTTGGGCAATAATGAAGCAGGTTTGCCGTTAAGTATTCAATTTATAGCCAAACATTTTGAGGAAGATCAGCTTTTAGCTTTTTCTCAGGCATTTTTAAAATAGGCATCAGCTCGTTGAGCTGTATGCAGTAGCTGTCAAAAAAACTGTAGCAAAACTTTTACTGATTTTTGATCGGTAAAGGCAAGTTACGGCTTAATTTTATTTTCATACCATTAAAAATGGTGCAGAAGTGGAGTTAGTTATTGACGCGACTGAGTAAACCAATAGCCCATGATTAAAAAAATTCTTTTTGCTTCAATTTGTGCTTGTTTAGGATACTTTTCTTCCACTTCTGCACAACAAACCCTCAAATTAGATAGTCTCCCTAAGGTACACAACAACATTTTTATCAATACCGATACCGTAGCCGTACCATTAGTTTCTGAAAATCCATTAACCATGGGAGGGAACTTTATCTATAAACTCAGGCTCGATTCTATCACGAAGACCATTCCACTTCCTTACAACGAATACGTTCAGCAGTATATTGATATTTATGCCAAGCGCAAGGAAATGTTCGGGAAAATGATCGGCTTATCTCACTATTACTTCCCGATTTTTGATAAGGCATTAAAAGATTATAACATCCCACAGGAAATAAAATACCTAACCATTGTAGAGTCGCAGATGAATCCGCACGCCATTTCGCGTGTGGGGGCAACAGGTATCTGGCAGTTCATGTTCGGTACAGGCAAGGCCTATGGTTTGAAAATGGATAATTTTGTTGATGAGCGTAAAGATCCGATACAGGCCAGCTATGCCGCTGCAGCTTATTTCAGGGATGCTTTTGAAGAACTTGGCGATTGGCTTTTGGCTATTGCAGCCTATAACTGTGGTAAGGGCAATGTAAACCGGGCCATAGATAAGGCCGGATCAAGAGATTTTTGGGTAATCCGGCAGTTTTTACCAAAAGAAACCAGGAATTACGTGCCTGCCTTTATCGCTGCGGTGTATGTAATGAATTATTCCAGTAAGCACCAGATCACGGCTCAGGCTTCGAATATGTTCCTTAAAACCGATACCGTTCAAACTACCCGTTTTGTTTCTTTATCAACGCTTGCAAAAGTGCTTAATGTTGAAGAAGAAGCCATGATGGCCTTAAATCCATCTTATAAGAAGAAAATTGTAAATGGTACGGATGATGAACCCAAGCGGATTGTAATGCCTAAATTAAAGGATGCCGATTATGCCGGCATTTATGATGTACTGAACAACCAGGAAGTAGATGTAAGCATGAAAGTGGTGGCTGCGAGTACTGATGATGTGAGAGATCTAAGAAAGAAAAAGAATAAAAGCGTAGCTACATCTGCTGTTGTTTATCACAAAGTTACCAGCGGGCAGAACCTTACTACGGTTGCTGATAAATATGGTGTAGAAGTACAGGATATTAGGGTTTGGAACGGACTAAAGAGTAAAACTTTGGTGCCTGGACAGAAATTAAAAATCTACGCTAAAAATCATAAACCTTTAAAAACACCTTCGTCATTTTTAAGCTATAAGGTAAAAACAGGAGACACTTTATCAGAAATTGCAGAAAAATTCGATGGCGCAACAGTTCAGAGCATCAAACGCGATAACCGTTTATCAAAAGCAGGTTTACAGGTTGGAATGGTGCTGAAGATCAGTAAGGGATAAGATACAGATTCATCCTTATTGCATGATTTAGACGGCCCCTTTCACCTCCTTTGGAGGTTCACATTCTCCTGTAATCAGAAGTGATGGTTCGTAATTATTAGGCATTGTTTCTATCCTTTTATGGTCAAAGTATAAGCCATTTAAAGGTTTCGTGGGTAAAGCCATTATGTTCTTATTTAACTTTTTTTGAAAGGCTTTTATTTTAAGCCTCATAAAAAGAATTGTACCTTTGCACGGTCACCAATAAGTTACTTAATGAGTAATACGAATAGAAAGCAAGATGCATTGGATTACCATTCGCATGGTCGTCCGGGAAAGATACAGGTAGTACCTACAAAACCTACAACCTCGCAAAGGGATTTAACTTTAGCATACTCTCCGGGAGTTGCAGAGCCCTGTTTAAAAATAGCAAACAACACAGAAGATGTTTATAAATATACCGCCAAAGGTAATTTAGTTGCAGTAATCAGTAATGGAACGGCCGTTTTGGGGCTCGGTAATATCGGTCCTGAGGCGGGTAAGCCCGTAATGGAAGGTAAAGGCCTTCTGTTTAAAATATTTTCTGATATCGATGTCTTCGATTTGGAGCTTGATACCGAAAATGTGGATGATTTTGTGAAAATTGTTAAAGCATTGGAGCCAACTTTCGGCGGTATCAACCTTGAGGATATCAAAGCTCCTGAGTGTTTCGAGATCGAGCGCCGTTTAAAACAGGAGATGAATATCCCTGTTATGCACGATGATCAGCACGGAACTGCCATTATCTCTGGCGCAGCTTTATTGAATGCCTGCGAAATCCAGAAAAAAAAGATCGATAAAATTCAGGTAGTGGTAAGCGGAGCCGGTGCTGCTGCAGTATCCTGCTCAAAAATGTACCTGAGCCTGGGGGTTAAAAAAGAGAACCTGGTGATGTTCGATATCAATGGTTTAATCGATATCCATCGTACTGATTTGGATGATATCCGAATGGGTTTTGCAACCACCAGGAAAATTGCCGATATCGGCGAAGCAATGAAAGGTGCCGATGTTTTCATCGGACTTTCGGCTGCAAACGTAATTTCCCCTGAAATGTTAATGGGGATGGCTAAAAATCCTATTGTTTTTGCCATGGCCAATCCAAATCCCGAAATTGCCTACGAGCTGGCCATTAAAACCCGTAAAGATCTGATTATGGCTACCGGCCGTTCCGATTATCCGAACCAGGTAAACAATGTACTGGGTTTCCCCTACATTTTCCGTGGAGCACTGGATGTTAGGGCAACCAGCATTAACGAAGCCATGAAAATAGCTGCGGTAAAGGCCATTGCCGAACTGGCTAAAAAATCGGTTCCTGAAGCAGTTAATTTAGCTTATAATGCACGTAACCTTAAATTCGGCAAAGATTATATCATTCCAAAACCGGTTGATTTCAGGTTGATTACCGAGGTTTCTACTGCTGTGGCAAAAGCCGCTATTGAGAGTGGTGTGGCAAGAAAAATCATTACCGACTGGGACGCTTACAATGAAGAATTAAGAAAACGTTTAGGCTTGGATGATGCCATTATGAGGGCCGTAACCACCAAAGCAAAAATGGCTCCTAAACGTGTGGTATTTGCTGAAGCTGATAATTACAAAATTTTAAAGGCAGCACAGATTGTAAAAGATGATAATATCGCTATTCCGATCCTTCTGGGGAATAAAGATAAAATACAGGCCATTATTGATGAGCATGCTTTGGAACTGGAAGGTGTTGAGATCATTGATCAGATGCAGAACCCCGATAAAACCAAGCAGTATGCCGAGGCACTTTTCAAAAAACGCCAGCGTAAAGGGGTCTCCTCTATGCGTGATGCCACTAAGTTATTGAGAGACCGTAATTACTACGGTGCATCGATGGTAGAATTTGGCGAGGCCGATGCCATGATTTCGGGCTTAACCAAAAACTATGCGGCCACCATTAAACCTGCTTTGCAGGTAATAGGCGTAAAGCCAGGGGTAAAACGTGTGGCCGGTATGTACATGATGATGACCAAAAAAGGTCCGGTTTTCTTCGGCGATACCACGGTAAATGTTGATCCAACTGCAGAAGAACTGGTTGACATTACTTTATTGATTGATAAATCGGTAAAACAGTTTAATATCAAGCCGCGCATTGCGCTGTTGTCTTATTCAAACTTTGGCTCAAATGACGGTGTAACCCCTAATAAAGTAAGGGAAACTGTTAATTTACTCCATAAAAACCACCCTGAAGTGGTGGTAGATGGCGAAATGCAGGGAAATTTTGCCATTAACAATGAATTGCTAAAAGATAACTTTCCTTTTAGTACATTAGCTGATGCGCCGGCAAATACGCTTGTGTTCCCGAATTTGGAATCAGGAAACATTGCATACAAATTGTTACAGGAGCTGGGTGGTGCCGAAGCAGTTGGTCCGATCTTGCTTGGACTAAATAAACCTGTTCATATTGTTCAATTAGGAAGTTCTGTGCGAGAAATTGTAAATATGGTTACTATTGCAGTTGTAGATGTTCAGGCTAAAGAAGAAATTGAAACATCGAAACGAAAAGGTATATTTGGAAAAACAATTAAAAAGTAGAATTACATGTACGCTTATATTGATGGTAAATTGACATTCAAAAACCCGGCATATGTTGTGGTTGAAGCCGGAGGTATAGGTTATCATATTAATATTTCTTTAAATACATACAGCGCTTTAGGAGATGAAGAAAGGTGTAAACTCTACACCTGGCTTCATGTAAAAGAAGATGCACATACATTATACGGCTTCGCCGATGAAGGCGAACGCCGTTTATTTTTACACTTAATATCAGTATCGGGAATTGGACCAAATACAGGTAGAATGATTTTATCATCCATTACTCCTGTTGAAATTCAAACGGCGATTATTAAGGCAGATTTGCCGCTCATTCAGCGGATTAAGGGCTTAGGGGCTAAAACGGCACAACGCCTGGTTTTAGAATTACAGGATAAATTAAAAAAAGAAGGGGCAGATTCATTAATTTCTGTTCCTCAACACAATACTGTTAAAGATGAAGCGTTATCAGCATTGGTAATGCTCGGATTCGCCAAACAAACCGCCGAAAAAACTATAGACCAGATTTTAAAAGTGACAGAGGGGACACTTTCGGTAGAGCAACTAATTAAACAAGCTTTAAAAACTTTATAGATCTACTGCCTTTGAAGAGAATATCTACATTTCTGTTTCTCATCCCTCTTTTCTTAATTGCTTCTCAAAACACTTTTTCACAAGTGGTTCCAAGCAAAGCAGACACTATTGCCCCAAAAAATAACTTCGGTTTAAAAGAAAAAGAACGTTTAGGGCTTAGTCCGGCCGTTAATCCGTTTTATCCTGCCCCAAGCAATTTAAGGCGTGTTGTAGAGTACGATGCCAAAAATAAACGGTATGTGGTAAAAGAATTAATTGGCGAAAAATTTGTTCTAAATACACAATATTTAACTATCGACGAGTACCAGCGACTGGTTAACAGTGAGATAAAACGGGGTAACTGGCGCAGCATTTCAAATGCAGAGGTAAGTGATTACAGAAGTACCGGCATTATTCCCCAGATCCAGGTAAACAGTAAAGCTTTTGAAAAGTTATTTGGAGGAACAACCATCGATATCCAGCCTCGTGGAGAAGCTGAACTCACTTTTTTAGGCCGGGTAAATAAAAATGAAAACCCACTTTTTAACGAAAGACAACGGGTACAGACCAATTTCGATTTTAACCAGAGGATACAGATGGATCTGGTTGGTAACATCGGAACCAAATTAAAAATTAAAAGCAATTATAACACCGAGGCTCAATTTGATTTCGAAAACCAGATTAAGCTCGATTATACTGGCGGACCTGACGATATTATCCAAAAAATTGAAGCAGGTAATGTAAGCCTGCCTTTAAATACCTCTTTGATTACTGGAACACAGGCACTCTTCGGTATTAAAACACAGTTGAAATTTGGGCGCTTAAATGTAACCAGTGTTTACACTCAACAAAAATCGCAATCGAGGGAGATTAAAATTACCAACGGTGCACAGCAGAACAGTACCACGGTAAGTATTGATAGTTATGAGGCCAATAAACACTATTTCCTCTCGCAATATTTCAGGAACAACTATAATAAAAACCTGGCCAATGCACCTATTATTACCTCGCCGATCCAGATTACCAAAATTGAGGTCTGGATTACCAATAAGGCCGGTAACACCACCGACTCCAGAGATGTATTGGGTTTGCTTGATTTGGGAGAGAATGTTCCTTTTAACAATACTTTAATTAATGGAGGAACCTCTGGTTTGCCGGCAGGTACAACTGCTACGGGTTTCCCTCAGCAATCGAACAACTTGATTGCACAATTAAATGCTTATCAGGGTGGCGCCATACGGCAGACCAATTCTAACGCAGTTTTATCTTTCTTTCAAACAACCCCTGCCAATAGCAGTAATACCGATAACTTTGCCAAACTGATTTACGCCCGTAAACTTACTGAGCGCGAATTTACCTTTCAGCCGCAATTGGGTTATCTCTCATTGAATAATCCTCTAAATGCAGATGAAGTTTTGGCTGTTGCTTACCGCTATACTTATAATGGTGTAGAATACCAGGTAGGTGAGTTTTCTACCGATATTCCTTTTGATGCTGCAAATCCTAAGGTGCTTTATGCCAAGCTATTAAAGAACGAAACTACAAAAATTCAATTGCCAATCTGGGACTTGATGATGAAAAACATCTATTCTATCGGTGGGTACCAGATCAGCAGCCAGAATTTTAAACTCGATATTTACCGCATTGATAACGAAACTGGTGTAGATAATCCGGTAATGACAGAGGGACAGAATACTGCAAACAAGCAGTGGATTGCCCTGACCGAATTTGATCGCTTAAACCAACAAAATGAGCGTAAACCGGATGGTGTTTTCGATTTCGTGGCCGCAAATAATGCTTTTGGTTCTTATTCTACAGCAAGTAATGCCAACCAGGCCAGTATGTTCGGTGTGGGTAGCAACGGGCAAACCTCATTGGTTACCAATACCAATTCGGGCTATATTACCATCGATCCGGCAAACGGAAGGATTATTTTTCCTGTAATTGAGCCTTTTGGTAAAGATTTGGCTGCAAGATTTTTGCCTAGTGAGCAGGCTTTGATCAATAAATACGCTTTTACCGCACTTTACGATTCTACCCAGACCATTGCCAAACAATTGTTCCAGAACCAGAACAGGTATGTGATCAAGGTGAATTATCAATCAGATATTTCTTCCGAATTTAGTTTGAATGCCATTAACGTTCCTGAAGGATCGGTAAAGGTCTTCGCCGGAACCATGCCCTTAACAGAAGGTGTCGATTTTACGGTCGATTATCAGGGTGGCCGTGTAAGTATCATCAACCAGGCACTTTTAATTTCTGGCCAGCCGATCAGGATCACTACTGAAAACAACGAACTTTTTGGCTTGCAGCAACGTTCGCTCTTCGGAACCCGTTTAGATTACCGTGTTAACAACAAACTTAACCTTGGGGGTACTTTCATGAACCTTACCGAGAAGCCTTTAACCCAAAAGGTAAATATTGGTGAAGAACCCATTTCCAATACGATCTGGGGCGCTGATATCAACTACAGCTCACCTTCGAGGTTTTTAACCAAAATGGTCGATAAGCTTCCGTTCATTTCAACCAAAGCACCATCAAGTGTAACCTTTTACGGCGAGTTTGCACAACTGATCCCAGGTCATCCGAGGGCATTGAATTTTGCCGGAAGTAAAAATGGGGTAAGTTATCTCGACGATTTCGAAGCATCCAGATCGGTAATCGATTTAAAAAGTGCCATTGCCTGGCAGCTTTCGGGTACGCCGCAGCTTTTTCCTGAGTATGAACGATCCAACGATTTATCGTATGGCTATAACCGCGCAAGGATTGCCTTTTATAATATCGACCCTACTTTTTATAATTCTGCTGCATCTACCACTCCGGCCAATATCCGCAACAACCGGAACGAGCTTTCCAACCACTATGTAAGAGAAGTGATCGAGCAGGAAGTTTTTCCTTTTAAGGAAACTGCAACAGGACAGGCATTGAATATTACAACGCTTGATGTGGCCTATTATCCAACCGTTAGGGGACCATACAATTTCCGTACAACAGATTTTAGACCCGACGGATCCTTATTGCTGCCTAAAAATAGCTGGGGTGGTTTTCAACGGAAAATCGAAACCAATGATTTTGAAGCCCTGAATGTTGGGTTTATCGAATTTTGGGTATTGGATCCATTTATTTATAAACCAAATTCTGCCGGTGGTGATGTATATTTCAACCTGGGTAATATCTCTGAAGATATCCTTAAGGATGGTAGAAAATCGCTGGAAAATGGCTTACCGGCTACCAACGACCCCAGTAAATATGATGAAACGGTGTGGGGCCGTGTACCGAAATTGCAGCCTGTAGTACAGGCTTTTGATAATGATCCTAATTCGCGCCGTGCGCAGGATGTAGGTTTGGATGGACTATCTGATGCAGATGAGAAAATAAAATTTGCGGCGGCAATCACCCAGATCAAATCGCAGTTAAACGCTACTGCGGCTACAGCAATTGATGCCGATCCGGCATCAGATAACTATTCGTATTTCAGAGGACCCGCTTTAGATCAGATTAATGCCGGAATCCTTAAGCGTTACGAAAAATATAACGGAACAGAAGGAAACTCTAAAACGTCACAACAATCGCAGGCAGAACTGGGACTGGAAAATTCGGCTTCAACTTCATTGCCGGATGGGGAAGATATCAATCGCGATAACAACATGACCCAAAGCGATGAGTACTTTCAGTATAAAGTTTCCATGCGCCCGGGCGATTTAAATGTTGGACAGAACTTTATTACCGATAAGGTTACCTCGCAGGTAAAACTGGCCAATGGAAATACACAGGCTGTTACCTGGTATCAGTTCAGGATTCCGATCGGCCAATATCAGGACCGTGTAGGTGGTATCCAGGATTTTAAATCGATCCGTTTTTTCAGGATGTTCATGACCAATTTTGCCGATACAGCGGTGTTGCGTTTTGCAAAATTACAATTGATCCGTGGGGAGTGGAGAGAATACAATGCTTCGAATCTTGCCGCACAGGTAATCGTCGATCCATCTTTACCGGCGCTCACACCAGATAATTCTACCATTGAAGTATCAACCGTAAACATCGAAGAAAACGGTAAACGCTCGCCGATACCTTATGTTACTCCTCCGGGAATTTTGCGCGAGCGCGATTATAGCAATTACCGTGGCGATACCAGGTTAAACGAGCAATCGTTATCGGTTACCGTTAAATCATTAAGGGATGGTTATGGCAGAGCTGCATTTAAAACTGCCTATAGCGATTTTAGGTCTTACAAGCATTTAGAAATGTTTGTGCATGCAGAAGCGATAAACAACCAGGTATTAAATAATAACGAGGTTGCTGCTTTTTTAAGGATCGGGACAGATAACCAGGATAACTATTACGAATATGTAATGCCTTTAAAGGTGACGAACCCGGGAACTAGCGATCCGGATGCGATATGGCCTGAAGCCAATAGAATGGATATCGAATTAACCCTTTTCCAAAATGCCAAACTTGCTCGAAATGTAGCTAAACAGGCTAACGGACAACCATGGCCGATCAATGTTCCATTTACTTATACCGATGGCGAGCGGACCATTATAGTAAAAGGCCAGCCTGATATGAGCAAGGTAAGGGTTTATATGCTGGGCGTTAAAAACCCGCTGCGCGCTGCAAATGGAGGAGCCAACCGTGATGACGGACAGGATAAAAGTGCACTGGTTTGGTTCAACGAATTAAGGTTAACCGAATTTGATGAAAGAGGAGGCTGGGCAGCCACAGGAAGATTGAACTTAAAATTGGCTGATTTTGCAGATGTAAATATTTCTGGTAGCAAATCTACCGTTGGTTTTGGTTCTATCGATTCGAAAGTGAGTGAAAGAAACCGTGCAGACAATGTGCTGCTGGATGTATCGTCATCAGTAGAGCTGGGTAAATTCCTGCCGCAAAAATCGGGTGTTAAGATCCCGATGTTCGTTAATTATTCGAAACAGGTTTCTACGCCACAATACAACCCGAGAACACCAGATATCGAACTGAAAAATGCTTTAGAACGATCGACAAAAGAACAAAAAGATTCGATTTTAAATTTTGCACAGGATTATACGGTTAGAAGAGGTATAAATTTTACCAATGTCAGAAAAGACCGGATGAACAGCAGCAAACCTGTGCAGCTATGGGATATTGAGAATTTTGCAGTAAGTTATGCTTACACGCAGTACAATCACCGCGATTTTATTAATCAGAACAGTATTCAGAATACTTACAGGGCCTCGTTACAGTATAGTTATTCTAAAGAGGCTAAAACCATAGCGCCATTTGAAAAGATTATAAAATCAAATATGCTGGCCTTATTAAAGGATTTTAACTTTAGTATTTTCCCAAGCGCCATTAATTTCAGAATTGACGTAGACCGTTTATATTCAGAAAATACCTTACGGAACAACGATCCAAACAATACCATTGGAGTTTACCGCAGTGGTTATGGGACCACGTTTAATAAAAACTTTACCATGAGCAGGGTTTATGGCATTGCATGGAACCTTACCCGCTCTTTACAGCTGGATTTTAATGCCACAAACTATTCGATCATTGACGAACCAGACGGAAGAATTGATGGTTTAAAACGCGATACTGTTTGGCAAAACTTAAAACGTTTAGGGCGTACAACCGATTATAACCACAATTTAAATGTTACCTATAATCTGCCGATTGATAAAATACCAGGACTAAACTGGATTTCAGTAAAAACCCGTTATGGTACCAATTTTAACTGGCAAACCGAGCCCCTTTCTACCTTACGCGATCCCAATATCAATTTGGGCAATACGATCCAGAACAGTAGGACAGTTCAGTTAAACCCTACCTTAACCCTAACCACACTTTATAACAAATTTGGTTTCATCAGGAAATCTGTCAATGACCAGGATGCAGGTGGGGCTAAAAAGTTTTTCATCAACCTGTTAACAAGTTTGAAAAATGTTAATGCCAGTTTTGTGCAAACAAAGGGCATTTTCTTACCGGGTTATATGCCTACAACGCAGTTTTTTGGCCTTGATAAGGCTACCGGAGCGCCGGGGCTAGGCTTTGTTTTTGGTAGCCAGCGCGATATCAGGGAGATGGCACTTGGCAATGGCTGGTTAACAACCGATACCTTACAGAACCAGTTATATGTAAATACACTGCGCGAAGATTTCCAGCTTACCGGGCAATTAGAGCCGTTTAAAGATTTACGCATTACCTTAAAGGCCAATAAAGCACAAACGCGGAATTTTTCTACCAACTTCAGGTACGTGGCCAGCGTTTCCTCTTTCGAAAATTTGAGTGCCATTACCACCGGCGATTATAGCATTTCGTATATAGCTTTGGGTACCGCATTTAAAGAAAGCAATTCGAACACCATTTCGGTACTGTTTAATCAGTTTATGGCTAACCGGATTATTATTTCGAGAAGATTAGGTGCGCAGAATCCTAACTCATCAGGGTTAAACGGAGGTTATGCCGATGGTTATGGTAAAGAAAGCCAGGATGTAATTATCTCAGCTTTTTTGGCGGCCTATTCGGGTAAGGATGCAGGAAAAATGAGCATGAATGCGTTTCCAAAAATTCCGCTCCCTAACTGGAATTTAACTTATAGCGGATTAACACGTATTCCTTTTATTGCCGATAAATTTTCATCTGTAGATAT
This sequence comes from Sphingobacteriaceae bacterium, assembly GCA_017745075.1. Taxonomy (GTDB): domain Bacteria; phylum Bacteroidota; class Bacteroidia; order Sphingobacteriales; family Sphingobacteriaceae; genus Pedobacter. The sequence goes on from JAGIAD010000002.1 coordinate 34,970, forward strand.
CCGTCATGGCTATCGCTCGGTTTACAACATTAATGGATTTAATTCATTATTACGTTACCAGGAAACCAACGGTGCTGTAAGCAGCAGAGATGTAAACAACAACTTCCTCCCCGAATATCAGTTTGCACAGGTAACCGTTTCAGAGTATTTTGCGCCGTTAATAGGGGTTGATACCAGGTTTAAAAATAACCTTACTGCTTCTTTCGAGTTAAACCGGTCGAGGTTGCTGGGACTGAGTCTGGCTAATAGTCAATTGGCACAGCTGTCAGAGAATAATATGGTTTTGGGCATAGGTTACCGTACCAATAAATTCCGTTTCCCTTTTGGCTGGTTTAAAAGCTTAAAGATGGATAACAATATGGACTTTAAGCTCGATGTGGCCATTCGTGATAATAAAACGGTAATCTATCGTGCTGATGTAACCGAGGCAGAAGTATCTTCGGGAGCGAAGAACATTACTTTAAGGCCAAGTGTAGATTATGTATTGAACCAGAAATTTAATATCAAACTGTTTTACGATTCGAATATTACAAAGCCTTATACTTCGCAAACCTTTAATACTTCTTTCAGTAATTTTGGATTTAGCTTAAGGTTTACGTTGAATTAAGAAGCTAACAGCACAGGCTGGGCACGCTGTATGCATTAGTTTTCTTTTAAAGTTAATTCACCTGGCATTGCGATATGAAAACTAAATTGTATTTTTGAAGGGTAAACTAAATGTTTAAATTTTTGTAATTATGTGTGCAAGGAGTGCATTGTAATAACTTAAATAACTTATATTCAATAACTTAAAATAATGAATTTTCCATCAGAATTAAAGTACACTAAAGACCACGAGTGGGTTAGAGTTGAAGGTAATGAAGCTTACATCGGCGTAACTGATTTTGCACAACGCGAATTGGGTGATATCGTTTATGTTGATATCAACACTGTGGGTAGCGAAGTGGCAAAAGAAGAAGTTTTTGGTACTGTAGAAGCTGTTAAAACTGTATCTGACCTTTATATGCCGGTTACCGGAACAGTATTGGAAGTTAATGCCGAATTAAACGATAATCCGGAATTGGTTAACTCTGATCCTTACGGAGAGGGCTGGATGGTAAAAGTATCTTTAGCTGATTTAGCTGAATTAGAAAGTTTATTAACAGCAGAAGCTTATCAGGAACTGGTAGGCGCTTAATCATTATATTTTGTACAAAACACTAAAACATCAAAAATGGGCCATCCTTTGGACCATCATTGTTTTAGTGTTTTGTAATATGCACATTTCCGATTCCGTTTCGAAAAGTGGTTTTTTCTTCGAAGGATTTGATAAAATGACCCACCTGGGCTTTTTCTTCGTTTTATCGGTCTTACTTTTTTTTGGCAAGATAAAATATCAACATACTTACGCTTTCAGGACATTAACCATTTTTAAAATTTTGCTCATCAATGCCATAATAGGTGGCGGAATAGAGTTACTACAATGGAAAGTTTTTACCTACCGCTCCGCAGAATGGTGGGATTTTGGCTGCGATATGCTAGGTGCATGTATGGCCGTTTTTAGTTATGTATTGCTCCATAAATTGAATTTCAATGAAACCACAACGAATACATCGCTTACCAAAAACAGCTAATGTATTCTGAACAGCTTCATTGCAATTGAAAATAAAATAAAATCGATGAAAACAAAAGTTAGTATTTTCTTTGTAATTATATCCATGTGTTTAAGTGCATGCAGTATCTTTAAAAAGAACTGTAACTGCCCGAAAGTATACTATAAAGTTTATCCTTCGCCCCAAAAATAATACTCCCCACTTCCAATCAGCTTTCCTTTCAGGTCTGATGGCCTCTCCAAAAGCTGTATTTAAAATGTTACCGAGCTTTTAACAAACCTTTAAGCTTTTCTTTAGTCTGATAGCTTAGTTATATTTTTATATTTAATTTTTTTTGATGAAAAGAAACATACAGAAGGTAATATTTATTGTACTCCTTTTTTGTGGTTACATCGCTCAGGCCCAAAATACGGGCGCTGTAAACGGTAAAGTAATTAACGCAAAAGATAAAAAACCGGTCGATTTTGCTACCGTTGCACTTAAAAGTTTGAAAGATTCAAGCGTGGTAGCCTCCGCTCAGACCAGTCCTGACGGAACTTTTAGTTTTAAAACGATAGCACCCGGTAAATACAGGATTTATGCAGCTTTTTTAGGTTTAAAGACAGCAACCAAAGATGTTGAAGTAGCCAAAGCCGCCGTAAATGCCGGTGAAATTGCCATGAGTGATGATGGGGTTGATTTAAAAACGGTTAATGTTACAGCAACAATCCCTATTGTGGTAAAGAAAGATACTGTTGAGTTTGATGCCAAATCAATTAAAGTACGTGAAAATGCAGTAGTAGAAGACCTGTTAAAGAAAGTACCGGGGGTTGAGGTTGCAAAAGATGGCAGTGTTAAGGCCCAGGGCGAAACCATTACCAAAGTAAAGGTTGATGGGAAGGAATTTTTTGGCAACGATCCTTTACTGGCAACGAAAAACCTTCCTGCCGATATGGTAGATAAGATACAGGTAATTGATGAGCTTTCTGAGCAGGCACAGTTTACGGGTATTGATGATGGAACAAGAAATAAAATCTTGAACATCACTACTAAAAACGGGATGAAGCATGGCTATTTTGGAAACAGTACGGCTGGTTATGGTTCTAATGACCGTTACGATGCCAGTTTAAATGTTAACAAATTTGACGAAGACCAGCAGATCAGCTTTATTGGCCAGTTTAACAATGTGAACAAGCAGAATTTTGGCCAGGGCGGTGGTGTTGGTAACGGTTTCGGTGGTGGAGGCTTTGGTGGTGGTCGTGGCGGTTTTGGCGGCGGCGGTGGAGGAGGTAACTCCGGTGGCAGCGGCGGTATAACCAATACGAATGCAGCAGGTTTAAACTTTGCCGATACTTATAAAGATGGTACCCAGTTCCAAGCCAGTTATTTCTTTAACAAGGCCAGTTCAGAAAGTATTCAGCATTCTAATACCCAAAATCTTTTAGGTACGGGAACAACCAATATCAGCCAAGATCTGGATAATACAACCGATCGGATCAACCACCGTTTCAATTTTATGGTGGATACTAAAATCGATCCCTCATTATCAATCAAAATTCAGCCTAACTTAACTTATACAGAAACTGACGGTAACAGCGTTACAAACTACACACGTGATTTTATTACATCTTTAACAACTGGTTTACAGCGTAACACCACAACAGCAGCTACGCCTGCAGTGAGTAATAATTTATTGATAAGGAAAAGCTTTAAACGCAGGGGCCGTACCCTTTCATTAAATGTAAATACCAGTATAAACGATAATGATGGTACCAACTTCAATTACCGTAATGAAACAATCACAATGAATGGTGTTTCAAGAGATTCATTAACCAATCAGTTAAACAATACAACCAGTCATTCGCTAAATAACACCGCACGCGTAGTTTATACAGAGCCTTTAAACAAAACATTAAGCGTAGAGTTTAACTATCAAAATGGTTATTCAAACAGCGATTCGCAAAGGGATGTATTTAATTACAATCCATCAACTTTACAGTTTGATATTGTGGATAATAACTTTTCGAATATCTATAACAACCGTACTTTAACCAATGCCGTAGGTGCCAGTTTAACCACAACCGAGAAAAAATACAACTGGAATATTGGTGTAGCTGCACAACAGACCAATAGGGTAAATACCAATTTAACCACAGGTTTAAAACGTACGCAGAATTTTATCAATATTACCCCTTCTGCACAGTTCAGGTATAACTTTAGTAACCGTAAACGCTTGTTTATCAACTATCGTGGTTCTACCACTCAACCGACTATTGATCAGATCCAGCCAATTCCGGATAACACAAACTCGCAGACTATTTATGTAGGTAATCCGGCTTTGAAACCTTCGTTTAATAACCAGTTGAGGATCAATTTTAATAACTTCAATATTGAAAATGGCAGGTTTTTCTTTGCCGGTTTAAATTTAACCCAAACATTTAACAGTATTGGTAACAGTGTGGCACAATTGCCAAGCGGTATCCAACAGGTGAGTTATATTAATGTTGATGGTGTTTACGCAGGTAATGCTAATGCCACCTGGTCTTTACCGTTAATGGCAGAACGTAAATTAACCCTGAACATTTCAGGAAACGGTGCTTACAATAGAAATGTGAATTACATTGTTCCACAGGGAGGTACCACATCTGTTAAAAACGTTACAAATAGTTATACCATTTCAAACAGTTATAAATTGGTTACCAACGTTGATAAATTCGATTTAACAGGTGGTATTACCGGTAGCTATACCCATTCAACGTTTTCAGCTCAACAATCAGCAAATACGCAGTTTTATACGATAAACCCAAGTTTTGATGTGAGTTACGTATTTCCTGCAAATATCAGGTTAGCCATCGATATCGATTATTTCAGAAATTTTGGCGGTGGCGATTTATACAACCAGGAATATACCATTCTTAACCCTTACATCAGCCGTCAGTTCTTTAAGAACAGGGGAACATTTAAGTTTTCTGTAAATGATGCATTGAACCAGAACACAGGCGTAAGCAGGACAGCTACTGGTACATCAATTACCGATTTAAACTTTAATGTATTAAAACGTTATTACATGTTCTCTTTCACCTATTCGTTAACCCGCATTGGCGGAAGAAACATGAGTGGTGATATGCAGATGCCAGGTCAGCGCGGAGGCGGAGGCGGTGGTCGTGTGAGGATGTAAACTAATGGATAAAACAAATTCAGGCTCCGGTTAAAACGGGGCCTTTTTTTGTATTCCAAATGTTACCAAAGCAGAACTAAACCTTTAGCATAAGAGTTAGTCTTTAACCCAACAATCAAACTAACCGGATGAAACAAATTTTTACGCTTTTCCTCATTTTATCATCATTTTATGTTTATGCCCAGAAAACCGGTTCGGTAAGTGGCAGGATAATCCAGTCGAAAGATAAAAAACCAATCGATTATGCTTCAATAGCGATTAAAAATCTTAGCGATTCGAGCATGGTTGGCGCAATAAGTACAAATGAAGACGGAAAATTTGTTTTCAAGAACCTGAAACCCGGTAGTTATAAATTATATGCCGCATTTTTAGGCTTAAAAAATACTACGAAAGATTTTACCATAACGGCTGATAAGGCAGATGTAGCTTTGGGAGATATTGTTTTGGAAGGTGGCGCCATCGATCTTCAAACTGTCGATATCAAAGCCGAGGTTCCACCAATTGTGGTAAAAAAAGATACGCTCGAATTTAACGCAAGCTCATTTAAAGTAGTAGAGAATGCTGTAGTAGAAGATTTGTTAAAGAAATTGCCGGGAGTGGAAGTAGACAAGGCCGGAACAGTAAAAGCACAGGGCGAGACCATTACCAAAGTGAAGGTAGATGGTAAAGAGTTTTTTGGCAATGATCCTTTATTGGCCACTAAAAACCTGCCGGCCGATATGATCGATAAAATTCAGATCATTGATGAACTTTCGGATCAGGCACAGTTTACCGGGATTGATGATGGCTCAAGAACCAAGATCATCAATATCACCACCAGAAAAGATAAGAAACACGGTTACTTCGGAAATAGTACAGGAGGGTATGGCTCTAACGACCGCTATGATGTAAATGCAAATATCAACCATTTTAACCAGGATAAGCGACTGAGCGTAATTGCACAGCTGAACAATGTAAATAAACAAAATTTTGGTGGTGGCTTAGGTGGGGGAAATGGTGGAAGCACCGGCGGCCGTGGCGGGATTACCGATACCAAGGCCGGTGGATTCAATTTCTCAGATGTATATGCCGATCAAACTGAAGTGAGTTTAAGTTATTTTGTTAATAAATCCGATAACCTTATTTTAAGGAACAGTGTAACCCAGAATCTTTTGGGTAATGTGACCACGGTTTTTAATAATAACCAGAACAACAATTCAGATCGCTTAAACCACCGTTTAAATTTCATGATCGATACCAAGCTCGATTCCTTAACATCACTCAAAGTACAACCTAATTTAAGTTATACCGATAACGAAAGTTTGAATGTCAGCAAATATACCCGCGACTTTAATACCTATATGATCAGTGGATCGCAGATACTCAGGAACCATAGTACAGCACCATCCATCAGTAACAATATTTTATTGCGGAAGAAATTTATGCGCAGGGGCAGAACACTTTCTCTAAACCTCAACACGAGCATTAACAACAGCGACGCAGATAATTACAATAGTAATCCCGAAACCAGGCAGGAAAATGGTATTACTACAAAAAAGACTACCGATCAGTTCAACGATCAGGAGAGTGAATCGATCAATCAGAATACCCGGCTCGTTTATACAGAGCCATTAGATAAAACCCTGAGCCTGGAGTTTAATTACCAGAACGGTTATAACCACAATACTTCCGATCGTTTCACCTACGACTTTAACCCGGCTACATTAAATTATGATTTGAGGAATGATTCATTGAGTAATGTTTACGAAAATACCATTTTAACCAATACGGCCGGTTTCAGTTTTAATAAAATGGCCAAAAAATACAACTGGAATGTGGGGATAGCTGTTCAAAATACCGATCGTACAAACAATAACATTTCCAGGGGATTTACATTAAAACAGAACGTATTCAACTATACACCTTCTGCCATGTTCAGGTATAACTTTAGCAATAGCAAGCGTTTGGTTTTCAATTACCGTGGTAGTACCAATCAGCCTACCATACAACAATTGCAGCCTGTACCCAACAATACCAACACACAAAGCATCCCGTTGGGTAATCCCGATTTAAAGCCCGAGTTTAACAATACCCTGCGCATTGCCTACAACACTTTTACGGTTGGAAAAAACAGGTCGTTATTTGTAAATGTAAACCTTACCCAAACCTCCAACAAAATTGCCAACAGCAGCAGCTTAATTGAAAGCGGTATTAACCAGGGTAAATTTGCAGTACTGCCTGTAAACGTAAACGGTGTTTACTCAGGTTCACTATCCTCTTCGTTGAGTTTGCCCATTATGGCCGAAAATAAGCTTAATTTCCACGTCAATATCAGTGGGAACTATGACCGCGATGTAAACTTTACCAACGCATTAAAAAATATTACCAATAGCTGGTCTATAACCAACGGCTACCGTTTGGTCTCTAATTTAGATAAACTGGATTTAATAGCGGGTGTAAACGGATCAATTAACCGTGCTACCTATTCAGTACAGCCGAATTCCAATACCCGTTTTTATACTTTCAGTCCCAATATCAGCATCAGCTATTTATTTCCAGGAAATATCCGTTGGTCAATTGACGCCGATTATAACCAGAACACCGGAAGGGGGGAAGCTTTCGATACTCACTTTACATTAGTTAATTCTTACATCAGTAAACAGTTTTTTAAAAACAGGGGGACTTTCAAAGCTGCGGTAAACGATCTATTGAACGAAAACCAGGGGGTAAGCCGCACCGCCAATAACAATACCATCCAGGATGTAAGTTATAATGTACTGAGGCGTTATTTTATGTTTTCGTTTACCTATTCGCTAAACCGCATGGGTGGCAGGAACAGGATTAGGGGAGGTGAAGAAGGTGGCCGGAACCGCGACGAAAATGGTGGCGGGGGCTTTGGCGGCGGCCGACAAAGAAATTGATCATTTTAGCGTAAACCTGTATAATTAATAGCAGCATATCTTGTTTCTTATTTGGAATAAATCTAAAGAAAGGCTAACTTGCGCCAAATTTAGCACATGAAGCTGTCGCACCTAAAAATTGGAGAAAAAGGAACAATTGTAGCCTTTACAGATTTAGATATGTCTGTAAAGTTAATGGAGATGGGCTGTTTGCCAGGCGAGATGGTAGAGGTAGAGCGTTTTGCCCCTCTTGGCGATCCAATGGCGATCCGTGTTGCTGGTTATCAGCTTTGTTTGCGTAAAAGCGAGGCCGATGTGATCATTATACAATAAATAAGCTGGTTTGGATATTAAAGTTGCGTTAGTTGGTAATCCCAATACAGGTAAATCTACTTTATTTAACCGTTTAACAGGGTTAAATCAAAAAATAGGAAACTTTCCAGGTATCACTGTCGATAAGAAGACCGGTTTTACAAAACTTACTGACGATAAAGAGGCCGAAATCATCGATTTACCCGGTACTTATAGCTTATATCCAAAAAGTTCTGACGAAAGTATCGTGTTTCAGGTACTTGCCGATAAAAACAACAATAGCCATCCCGATGTAATCGTATTAATTGCCGATGCTTCTAATTTAAAGCGAAACATGCTGTTGTATTCGCAGGTGGCTGATTTGGGTATCCCGATGATTCTGGCGCTGAACATGATCGATCTTTCCACTAAACAGGGTATTGAGATCGATCTTGATAAACTCTCGCAAAAACTGGGCGTTCAGGTGGTTTCCATTTCAGCAAGAAATAACATCGGAATTGATAAATTAAAACAGGCCATTGCCAATACCAATAAAATTGCCACCCAGCTGCAGGATGTTGATGTAAACTTTCTGGCGCCAGAAGCCATTAATGCCATCAAATCGAAACTGAATTCAGATAACGATTATTACGCCCTTCAGGTACTCCATCAGCACGAATACCTTACGTTTTTTAGTGAAAAAGAGCAGGAGGAAATTGAAAACATAGAGCAGTCGCATCATTTCGAATCGTCCAAAATCCAGGCGGCAGAAACCATTTTGCGTTACAAACACCTCAGCAGCGTACTATCTGGCGTGGTGGTAGATAAAGGCACCGAAAAGAAATTTTCTTTTAGTGATAAAATAGATGGAATCCTTACCCACAAAGTATGGGGCTTCGCCATTTTCCTGCTCATCCTGTTCATTATTTTCAACGCCATTTTTGCATGGTCGTCTTATCCGATGGATTGGATTGAAAGCGGCTTTGGTTATATCACCAATGTTGGACACGAATATTTACCCGCCGGTATGCTTACCGACCTGTTATTAGATGGAGTAATTGCCGGTTTAGGGGGTATCTTTGTATTTATTCCGCAGATTGCCATCCTTTTTGCCTTTATATCCATTTTAGAAGATACCGGTTATATGGCTCGTGTTACCTTTATGATGGATAAAATCATGAGTAAAGTTGGCCTTAACGGAAAATCTGTGGTACCGATGATCGGTGGTTTGGCCTGTGCTGTTCCATCTATTATGGCTGCCCGGAATATAGAAAACTGGAAAGATAGAATGATTACCATCATGGTTACGCCATTAGTAAGCTGCTCAGCAAGGCTTCCGGTATATATCCTTATTATTTCCTTAATTATCCCTTCGCAAACGGTGTTGGGTATTTTCAATTTACAAGGCTTAGCGCTGATGGTGATGTACCTGGTGGGTATTTTTGCTGCGGTATTGGTGGCCTGGATAATGAAATTCATCATTAAAACCAAAGAACGGTCGTATTTCATCATGGAACTACCAGTTTACCGCATGCCCAGGTGGAAAAATGTATTTTACACCATGTACGAGAAATCTAAAACCTTTGTTCTCGAAGCAGGTAAGGTAATTATTGCCATTTCGGTTATCCTTTGGGTAATGGCTTCATTCGGGCCGGGGAACCGTTTTGAAAATATCGACAAAAAATACGAAAGGGCATTGGCCGATACCACAAAAAATACCGATCACATCAAAACTTTGGTTGCTACAGAAAAATTGGAAAACTCTTATGTGGGTATCATTGGTCATGCAATTGAGCCTGTGATTAGTCCGTTGGGTTACGATTGGAAGATCGGTATTGGTCTGATTACTTCTTTTGCAGCACGCGAAGCCTTTGTGGGTACCATGGCTACCATTTACAGTGTTGATGGCGGTGATGGGGATACAAACACCATTAGGGCGCGTATGGAGGCTTCTAAAAATAGCCGTACAGGTTTACCGGTTTATACTTTCGCTACGGGTATTTCGCTTATGCTTTTTTACGCCTTTGCTATGCAGTGTATGAGTACCGTAGCCATTGTTTACCGCGAAACCAAAGGATGGAAATGGCCGGTAATTCAGTTGGCTTATATGACCACCATCGCCTATATAAGCGCACTCCTTGCTTACCAGTTGTTAAAATAAAGAGTATTTTTTCGGAGATTATTTCTTGTGCGCTATGTAATTCCCCTCTTTCAGAGGGGTGTCCGCAGGACGGGGTGTTTTATTAGCCCTAGCCGGACAGGCTTCTTTCTTTTTGGCGTCAAAAAGACCAGCGTAGCTAGCTTGAATACAATTAAAAACATAAAAGTGTATGAAAAAACAAAAAACACCGGCTGAAAATTTATTCATCTGTTTTTATAGCCTTCAGCAGCATTCATGAGGGCTTCGCCGTTTTCTTTCGAAGTTAGTAGGTTGGCTTAGGCAGTGCAGCCCGAAAAATTTATTAGGCCGGTTTTAAGTAGAACGGGGACACTGTGCTATGGCCTAGCTATACGGAAATACATAATTCCGCAATTCGTTCATTAATAAGTGATTACAAAATAACTTCAATGATGGCGGAGTCGAAGTGTAGGAGAGCAGTGATTGTACAACTATTGATGGGTTCTCTCCCGCTTTCCGTTTTACTTTGCCTACAGCTTCGTGTTCACTTCAATCGGGTCTAGATGGCTAGTGAGGTGATGCTATTTTGGCTGGGAGCATATGTGCCTTTTTCTGAGTCTTTTATTGAGCAGGTTGTTGCGCTTGTCGCCCTGAACGGAGTCGAAGAGCGAATAGGCAAATTGCTATTTATTGCACGAACCTTTGTTTCTAAACCCGGTAAAAGCGGCAGCTCCCGGTTTTTAATCGGGACTATAGCAGATAACGGGACTGCTGTTTCCGAATCTCTGCTGAATGTCCGTTTTCAAATAAAATGTTAATTTTTTACCATATAAGACATACAAGGTCGCCTGGGCTTATAACTTTTTCTCCTCTTTAGTCTTTCCTGCTTTGGTCTTTAGTCTTCCTTAGCCCAGCTCAATCTGTCTTTTAATGCTTTCTTCTAGCGAAATTAATGTTTCTGTACGCTGGATGCCGGTTACGGCCTGGATTTCTTCATTTAAAACATGGCGCAGGTGATTGGTGTCTCTGCAGATAATTTTAGCAAACATACTATAAGCACCTGTGGTATAGTGTAACTCTACCACTTCTTTAATTTTACTCAGCTGGGCAACCGCATCTTTATATTGGATACCTTTTTCGAGGTAGATGCCCAAAAAGGCGCAGATGTCATAACCTGCTTTCTGCGGATCAATAATGAGGTGAGAGCCTTTTATAATGCCCATTTCCTGTAGTTTCTTCATCCTGACGTGTATCGTTCCGCCCGAAACAATAAGATCTTTAGCAATTTCTGTATAAGGTTTAGTGGCATCCTGCATCAATTGTTTCAATATATCGATGTCGAGGTTGTCAATTTCTAAATTGGAATTGTCTTTTTTAAGCATATTTTTGAATTATGATAAGCGAATTTACAAATATTTATCAATATTATAAAAATAAAATTAAATGTTTAAAATATTTGCAAGGTATTGGATGTTCTTTTACATTTGTATCAAGCAATTAACAAAAAGGAAACGTTCTTTCAAAATTGTTTAACAAAATGTAGGGTGGTGAAACAGGCAGACACACCTCCTTGTCTCGGTGGCGGAGAATAATGGGAATATACCGGTAACGGTACTAACCACTCCTTGAAGGTTCGATTCCTTCCCCTACAGCGGCTTTAGTCCTAAGTCAAGAGTCAATTGTCTTTAATAGACTAACGACTGCAGGCTATGGACTAATGACTAAATTGTTGGGTGGTGAAATTGGCAGACACGCCTCCTTGTCTCGGTGGTGGGGAATAATGGGACAAACGCAGTTTATTGGGTTGACCACAAATTAATTTTTTGAACTGTAGCTAACTACCCCTTGAAGGTTCGACTCCTTCCCCAACAGCATTTTTTATGAATAATAAGTTAGTTAATTGAGCAATCCTGGATAGGTTGCTCTTTTTATTTTTAGGCCAGTTTTTAATATCGCGTATATTTACAGATATATTATTATATTACCAGTCAATTTTTTATTCGTTCAATGCCTGTGATGAAGAAACGTGTCTCCATTAAAGATATAGCCAAACAGTTAAATATTTCCATTACTACCGTATCATTCGTAATTAATGGAAAAGCGAGAGAGAAGAACATCAGCGAATCGCTTACTAAAAAGGTTTTAGATCTCGTTACCGAATTAAACTACCAGCCAAATGCCCTTGCTACCAGTTTGCGAACAGGCAAAACGAAAATTATCGGTTTCCTTGTGGATGATATTTCTGAGCCGTTTTTTTCGGGAATAGCACGCCGCATTGATGAAATTGCCTCGAGTTTGGGTTATAAAATTCTTTTTAGCAGTACCCGTAACGATACAGAAAAAGCCATAGAGCTTTTACAGATTTTTAAAGACAGGCATGTTGACGGTTACATCATGGCACTACCTGAAGGTTTGGAAGAAGAAGTGAAAAAACTGATCCAAACGGATGCACCGGTGGTACTTTTCGACCGTTATGTGCAGGATGTAAAAACCGATTATGTAATTATCGATAATCAGAACAGCACTTTCCGGGCTACTGAACACCTGATAAACAACGGGTATAAGAATATAGGTTTTGTAACAATAGATACCCTTCAGCAGCAAATGGTTGATCGTTTATCGGGCTACGAAACTGCTGTAGAAAAACATAAACTTCCGGCTATTGTAAAAAAGATCAAGTATGTTAACTCGGCAGAATCGATCAAGGAAATGATTAAATTCTTTAAAAAGGAAAAGCAGCTGGATGCTGTAATTTTTGCAGCCAACTATATCTGCCTGGATGGTTTACGAACTTTCAGAAAAGAAGGTATCCACATCCATAAAGATCTTGCCGTGGTATCTTTTGATGATTTCGAAATCCTTGAATTCTGCAATCCGCCTGTTACGGCAATTGCACAACCACTTGAAGCCATAGCAGAAAACGTTATGAAAATTTTATTGAACAAGCTTAAAAAAGCGAGTAGAAATGTAGAAAGTGCACAGGTATCACTTCCAACAGTATTGAATGTAAGGGGATCAAGTGCAAAAAAATAGCATAAAAAAAGGGAACCGATTTTTAATCAATTCCCTTTATCATGTTTTAATGCGGGTTAAACCGTCATTACGTCTTTTTCTTTAGCTTCTGCGTGTTTATCAACTTTGATGATATAAGCATCAGTCAGTTTTTGCACTTCATTTTCGCCGGTTTTAATTTCATCGTCTGATACGCCTTCGCCTTTTAGTTTCTGGATTTTAGAATTGGCCTCTTTACGGATGTTACGCACTGTAATACGGCCTCTTTCTGCTTCTTCTTTTACTTTTCTAACTAGCTCTTTTCTGCGCTCTTCTGTTAATGGAGGTACAATCAGGCGAATCACAATACCATCGTTTTGGGGATTGATACCGATATTGGCAACCTGAATTGCTTTTTCGATAGTGGTTAAAAGTGATTTTTCCCAAGGTTGGATTACGATTGTTCTTGCATCAGGTGTATTAATGCTTGCTACCTGTGCCAATGCTGTAGAAGCTCCGTAATAGTCAACAAAGATACCATCCAACATACCAGCTGATGCTTTACCAGCCCTTATTTTAGTTAATTCAGCTTCACAATGATCGATCGCTTTCTCCATAGAAGATTGCGCATCCATTAATTGCAATTGTATGAGTTCGTTCATAATTGTATTTATATCTACAAAAATAATATTTTTTTTAATGCTTACTTCACCAGTGTACCGATTGGTTCACCACTGGCAATTTTCATGAAGTTACCATGTTTGTTCATATCAAACACAATAATTGGAAGTTGGTTTTCTTCGCATAAGGTAAAAGCCGTCATATCCATTACATTAAGGCCTTTATCATACACTTCCCTGAAAGAAATTTCGCCGTATTTTGTAGCTAAAGGATCTTTTTCCGGATCTGCGGTATAAATTCCGTCAACACGCGTTCCTTTCAAAACTACATCAGCTTTAATTTCGATTGCACGTAAAGCTGCTGCAGAATCGGTAGTGAAATATGGATTTCCCGTACCAGCGCCAAAAATGACTACACGGCCTTTTTCCAGGTGGCGAACAGCTCTCCTGCGGATAAAGGGCTCACAGATCTGTTCCATTTTAATTGCTGTAAGCAAACGGGTTTTGATACCAACTTTCTCTAAGGCATCTTGCAGGGCCATAGAGTTGATCACGGTTGCCAACATGCCCATGTAATCGGCCTGAGCCCTGTCCATCCCACTTTTTTCGGCGCTTAGGCCTCTAAAAATATTTCCTCCTCCAATTACGATAGCGATTTCTAAACCTTTATCGTGTACTGCTTTGATATCTTCTGCATATTGCTTAACACGATCATTATCAATACCGTATTGTTTGTCGCCCATTAGCGATTCTCCGCTAAGCTTTAGTAGGATGCGCTTGTATTTCATGACCCCAAAAATATTAACATTTTTTTAATACCGAGCTATGCTTTTTAATAATTGATGTAAATATTTAAATAGAAATAGCGGTTTAAAGAAATAGAAAGAATTTATTAAATAAGCTGCCCCCAAAAAGCTTTACTATTTGGGGGCAGCAGAAAAAAAAATTAAATTATTTACTAGTTAAAGATATAACGTACGCCAAATTGGGCCTGCCAGCGCGAAATCTGGTCGGTAATATTTTTATACGTTGTGGTATATGGTACTAAATTCGCTTTATCCTGATAAGGGAAAGAATAAGTTGGTTTTCCTGATGTAGCATCTAAACCTTTATAAGCCAGCAATACGGCGGTATTATAGGTAGATAATGGGATATTTGGAGTTTGATATAAACCCCAATCGCTGTTTAACAGGTTGCCAAGGTTAATGATATCCAGTGTAAACTGAAGGGTATTTCTTTTACCTTTTGGCCCAACAAAGAAATCTTGTGCAATGTGTAAATCTGCTCTTTTAAAGTACGACATGATGGCACCGTTTCTTTTTGCAAACTCACCTCTGTGTTTACTAAGGTAGCTATCCTGATTAATATAAGCATTCAACTGGTTCCAGATCTGATCCTGGGTACGGGTATCGCCGGCAAAATCGGGAACCAGAACAATATCGCCTTTGTTACGCGGGATATAAACCAGGTCATTCGCGCCACCATCGTTGTTGATATCACCAGATGAAACGTAACTGAATGCCCCATTATTGGCCGATTCGAAAATTAAACCAATTGTAGTAGCTGCATGTTTAAAATACTCCTTTTTATAGCTTAAAGAAGCTATAACCCTGTTTGGCTGGATGAAGTTGGTATTGGCCAGAACATCAGCATTCGCATCACCTGCAATTGTCCTTTGCGACCAGATCGAACTTGCAGTAGAACCACCATCATTTACAGATTTAGATTGGCTGTAGGTGTAAGCTACACTTGCATTAAATCCGTTGAAAAAAGATTTTTGCAACTGACCTGTAATGAAGTAAGAATAGCCTTTTTTAGTATTCTGCATATAAATAAACGGCGAAATAGAAGGGTTTGCCGCTGTATTACCTGTATGCGTAGACTTGGCGTTATAACGTTGCTGCCCTTCAATTCCGGGAAGGGTGATTAAGCCTGTTGAATTGTCTGGCAATGCCGCATTTGAGAAACTTACAGCGTTAATATCTTTGGTGTACGATGCCTCTAAAGTGGCAATGATGCCCATCGGTAATTTTTGATCAACCGCAACGTTTGTTCTCCAGATCTGTGGATATTTAAAATCTTTCGAAGCTGCATCAACCTCATAAGAAGTATTGGCCGTTGCAGTGCCCGGTGCAGGACGGTTGGCGTTTACATTCGGATTAAAGATCAAACGGGGATCGCCCGGGGTAGAAACAGTACTTGAACTAAATAATGTTCCGGTATTTGAAGCCTGGTTAGAGATCCATACATATGGTACCTGGCCGGTAAAAATTCCGGTTCCACCACGTAGCTGCGTAGTTTTGTCACCAAAAACATCATAATTGAAGCCTACGCGGGGCGAGAACAACAACTTTTTGTTCGGGAATTTAGAAATATCTACCTGCAAACCATTTTGGAAGGTTAATGCAGCCAAATTTGGATTAGGATCCAGTTTGGTAGGGAAATAAGTATAATCGGCCCTGATACCATAAGTTAATTTAAAATTATCGCTCACCTGGTATTTATCCTGTGCGTATAAACTTAGGTTGTACGACGACATTTTTGCGAAAGGAAATGATCCATCGGCCAATGCCGAGTTACGGTACGAATAACTTACCGCAGGCTGGTTATTGATAAAATCATCTGCTGTTTTAAAATAGTAGAGCCCGTTATAGTTTGGCGCAAAACCGTTTAAGAATTTATTCAACTGGTTACTGGTACCAATGGTGATTTCGTGTTTACCTGCATAAATTGAGAAATCGTCAGAAAACTGGTAGATATCAGAGTTTAACAGGTTATTAGCGGTAAATACCTCATAACCAAAGCTTGTTAAGATACCGCCGTTTCCATTCCCGATATCAACCATAGGCAATTCAGAACCGTTTGAATTACGGAAATCTCTTAATGCAGAATAACCCAGCGTTAATTTGTTCGACATGTTGTTGCCGATCCTGGTATTTAACTCAACAATACCGATATTAAAGTTATTGTTGATGGTATAACTTGAACCGAAATAAGGCATGGAGGTTGATGATGGTGAACGGCTACCATTTAATCCAGCGGGGATGCCCGAGCCACTGGCAACAACCTGTCTGTTCGATTTCAGGTAGAAATATTTTGCACTTAAGGTATTATTGGCATTGATATTCCAGTCTATTTTGGCGGTAATTTTATCGCTTTGGGTTTTATAAGGATAATTTTCATACGGACCGGTTGAATAATTGTATTTGCTCATTAAATAGTTTGATAAACGATCTAATGTGGCCGCATCTGCTGCCGAAACATTGGCACCAGATAAACCTGGTCTTGATGCTACGAAAGAAGTTGCCGGTGTACTGATCCTTTCCTGTTCGCCCGAAACAAAGAAAAATAATTTGTCTTTAATAATCGGTCCGCCTATATTCAAACCGCGCTGGTTGTAGCTGAAATCAACAATTGGGATTTTGGTTACGCCTGCCGAGTAACCTGTTAAATCAGTACCCCTGGTGTAGTAATATGCCGAACCCTTAAAATTATTTGTTCCGGATTTTACGATGGTATTGATACCTGCTCCGGTGAATGATCCCTGGCGCACGTCATAAGGTGCGATATCAACCTGGATCTGTTCAATCGCATCTAATGATATCGGTTGCGAGTTGGCCTGTCCGCCCAAGCTACCCGATAATCCGAACGAGTTGTTAAATAGGGCTCCATCTACCGTTAAGTTGTTGTAAGAGCCACTTCTGCCGCCAAAACTTAAACCTCCAATGGTTGTAGAGTTCGCTGATGGTGTTAATTTGGTAAAATCAGACAACGAACGGCTGATGGTTGGTAAATTATCAATCTGCTGCCTGGTAATGGTTTCCCTTGCACCTGTGCGCGATGAGTTGATCACCTTATCCTGCGTTCCTTTTACCACTACATCGGCCAGGTTTTGTGAGGTTTCGGTAAGTGAAGCATCAATCCTTAAATCTTCACCAATGGTAGTGTTCAGGTTTTCTTTAACCAGTTCGTTATAACCAATATAACTTATTTTAATGGTGTATGGGCCACCCACACGTACGTTTGGAAGGTTATATCTGCCATCGGCACGGGTTAGGGTCGAGTATTTTGTGCCCGATGGAATGTGTATGGCCGTAACCGTTGCACCTGGTATTACCCCTTTCTGATCTTTAACTGTACCAATAAATGATGCAGTAGTAACACCTTGTGCGAAACCATAAACGGTTATCACAAGCATAAATGCGAATAATAGTAGCAATTTTTTCATTAATTCATGTTTTTTGTTAGTAATGAAGCAATTATAATTTATTGTTACCCTTATCGTAATAAAATTATGATATTTCATTCAATTTTCAACAAAAATACGCTGACTTAATACTGCTAATGTTTAATTTACATTAATTAATTGTTAAGTGCTTGCCCTGTTCAGGAAAAATCAACTTTAAATCTTTCGATTTTTCTGAAATCAATTGCTTTTTTACCTCTTCGGCAGTTTTTTGTGGCGGTTTAGTGTGCGTAACAATGAAAGATACTTTTTTAAAAGCTTTTGAATCAGTTAAACCTTCGAGTTTTGATAATTCACTATAGAAAAGCTTAGGTGTAAGGTGCCCGAACAGTTGTTTATCGGGCTGTTCATTTGGAAAAGAAACTTCTAAAAAGATGGCCTTTAGCTGGCCAGCATTAATCAGCGGTGCTATATTTTTCCATAAGCTGGCCAGTTTATCTGATTTTTCAATTTCATCTGCACCGGTATCTCCAAGGTAAAGTATATAAACATCATCATGGCTGATCAGAAAAGCCGTGCTTTTATAAGGATTACCATGGCTCAGTTCAAAAGCTTTCACTTTCATCTCTGTATCTTTCAGCGGATAAGTAGTGTTTTCAATCAATGAAAAATAAGTATACTTTTTTAGCTGTGGCTTTTCTCCTTCATTAGCAAAATTGGCCCAGGCATCCCAGGTAAAATACTTATCCCTTAAAATGTTGAGTACTGAAGGCAGGCCATAAATGTTTTTTGCTGTATCAGCTGGAGAATTGATAATCAACCCGGCTAAATGGTCTAAATGTCCGTGTGATATCAGGTAACCTTTAATTTGCCTGCGTTGGATTTCCTCGCTGATTCCTTTCAGCGATTTCATTTTGATTGCCTTTTGGATGCCGGCATTTATGGTTCCTGCATCAAGACAGACATATTTTTCACTTCCCTCTGGTGCTATCATGTAAGATGATAAATTGCTTTCATCATCGCCACCCTTAACGCCCAGTGGAATAATGGTAAAACCCTGGTTTGTCCCCTGTGCCCATAACTTACAGGTATAAATGGAAAACAAAATAAGTGCAGGCAGAATTCTTCTGAACATATTGGATAAAATTATACTTTCTCGCCTTTAAAAATGACCTCTTTTAAATTTATTTCATCATCAAGTACCACCAAATTTGCCTGCGCTCCTATCGCGATCTTTGCACAAAGATTTTCAATCCCGATTAAACCGGCGGGGTATTGTGTAGCCATTTTAACGGCATCGTTTAAGCTGATGCCGCAATGCAATACGCAGTTTTTAACAGCCTCTAGCATGGTAAGCGACGAACCTGAAAGCGTTCCATCCGGCATTACATATTTATTTCCTTTTTGGATATGCTGGTATGGTCCGGTTGAACAGGCTGTAACGGCATCAGTGATCAGGAATAAACGTTCTTTTAATAGCTTTTGAGCAAACTTAACCACTTCAAAATCCACATGTTGCCCATCAGCAATGATACTGGCCATAGCTTTATGGTGGCTAAAAACCGCAGTTGGAATACCGGGCTCGCGGTGATGGATGGGGCTCATGGCATTAAAAAGATGTGTGGTGGTTTGTATGCCTTTATTGTAGGCAACTGTAGCTTCTTCAAAAGTAGCATTACTATGTCCTAAAGAAACCACTACGCCATTATCCAGCAGGTATTGTATTACCTCATCATCCTGGAGCTCGGGTGCAATGGTCATCATTTTAATTACGCCATCGCCGAAATCGAGCAATTGTTTGATTTCATCCAGCGTGGCCTTGCGTACAAATGCCGGAACATGTGCACCCAAACGTTTTGGGTTTAAAAATGGGCCTTCTAAATGTAAGCCCAGGCAGTTTTTTGCCGAAAAGCGGTGCGCTTTAACAGTTTTGATACAAGCATTGAAGACTTCTGGTGTATTGGTAGCCAGGCAGACCAAAAAACCTGTTGTTCCTTTTTTTAGCAAATCATCTTCCATAATGGTTAACGATTCGATTGTTGGATCGGCTGAGAATAAACGCCCCCCTGAACCATAAATCTGTAAATCTATAAAACCGGGTACGGTGATCGACTGGCTGTTAGCTGTTGTGGTTGCTGGTCTGATATTGGTAATATCGGTACGATTGATTTCAATTTCCTGGCCGCTTATTAGTGTATCGTTATGATAATAGGAGGTATTGGGAATGATCTTGGACATAACAAACGTTTGAGTAAATTTAAGCTTACACAATCAAAGTTAAATATTGTAGCGATATATTTGATTAATAAGATAAACTAATCAAATGAATGAAAATCAGTCCAATAGAAGGTCCTTTCTTAAGGCCGGACTTACTTTAAGTGCTGCAACATTGGTTGCTCCTGGTGCAGCTATTGCAGATGTTACCGAAAGAGAAGATGCATTTAAAATTGCAGTTGGTCCTTATCTGCAAACCAATTTTAATAACTCGATGACGATTTTGTGGTTAACCAACAAAAATGCAGCGGGCTGGATTGAATTTGGTGAGCAGGCCGACCAGTTAAACCAAAAAGCTTATGGAAAGGCTGAACTCGGCTTAATGCAGGCGAACAGTAAGCTAAATTCAGTAACGCTTAATCATTTAAAACCCGGAACAAAGTATTATTATAAAATTGTTTCTAAAGAAATCAAAGATTTTCAGCCATACAAATTAACCTATGGAGAAACAGTAAGCAGTGATATTGAGTGGTTTTTGAATGCCAACCAGGCTAAAGAGGAGGTGTCGTTTTTAATGATGAACGATATTCACGATCGACCTGAGTCTATTCCGCATTTATTGGGGCTTGTATCTGATACCAAACGCGATTTTGTTTTCTTTAATGGAGATATTTTTGATTATCAATCTGATGAAAAGCAGATTATCGATCATATGCTGAAGCCCTGTGTAGATAATTTTGCTAAAAATACCCCTTTTATATATGTGAGGGGAAATCATGAGACCCGCGGTAAATTTGCACGTGAATTTGCACAATATTATATGCATGTGGGGCATGCTGCTTTTACTTTGGGACCAGTGCGTTTTGTGATTATCGATACCGGAGAGGATAAGGAAGATGCACATCCGGTTTATGCAGGGATTGTCAATTTCGACGATTACCGTGTTCAGCAGGCTGAATGGCTTAAAACGGAAATCGATTCAAAAGAATTTAAAAAAGCACCTTTTAGAGTCGTATTAATGCACATTCCACCTCGTTATTCTGGAGACTGGCATGGGCCAACTCACTGTACAACTCTATTTGAACCCTTATTTAATAAGGGAAAAGTAGATTTAGTTTTAAGTGGACATACCCATGAGTATAAGGTGAATCTCCCAGATGAGAAGTTGAATCATTATCCTATAATTGTAGGTGGTGGACCTGTAAAAGGGACCAGGACCATTACTAAAATTACGGCTGATAAAAATCGCCTGGTGGTGAGTATGCTGGATGACTCTGGTAAGGAAGTAGGTGCTTACGCTGCTTCGAAGAAATAGAAAGGCTACTAACGGTCGTCATTCTGAGGGATAATTGATTGCATAAAAATCAATATGGGCGAGAGCCCCCTCCAGGATCGTCATTTCGAGCGGAGTATAACGCAGTTGAGAACCATGTAATGCTCAGTGAAGCTAAATCTGTCATTGTAGTTTTCTCCATTCCGCTGCACTTCAGTCAAGATGTTACTTTTCTTAAAGTATAACGCAAAAAAAAGCCCCAGGAATGGGGCTTTTTAAATATATTTTTGTACGCTTATGCGCCTAATTGTACGCGTTTGAAAGCTGATACAGTTAATCCTTTAACAGTGTTGTCTAAGAATTTACGAACATCTAATGAACTATCTTTAACAAACTCCTGGTTTAATAAAGTACTGTCTTTGTAGAATTTGTTCAATTTACCTGCAGCAATTTTCTCAACCATTTCTTCTGGTTTGCCTTCCTGACGGATAACGTCTTTAGCAATCTCGATTTCACGCTCAATAGTAGCCGGATCAACACCGTCTTTATCAACAGCAACCGGGTTCATTGCAGCAATCTGCATGGCAACATCTTTACCAGCTTCAGTAATATCTACGCCATTAGCGCCTTCAAATACTACTAAAACGCCCATTTTGCCGTTAGAGTGGATATAAGAAACGATTTTTTCGCCAGATATATTTACGTATTCCTGAATAACGATTTTCTCTCCGATTTTACCTGTTAATTCAGTGATAGTTTCGGCAACTGTACGTCCGTCTTCCAAAGCAATTGCTGATAATTCTTCAGTAGTAGCAGGGTTGTTGGCAACTGCTGCAGCTAAAACAGCCTGAGCCAGGTTACGGAAATCTTCAACTTTAGAAACTGGTTCAGTTTCGCAAGCTAAAGCAACTAATTTACCATTTGTGCCATCTGCTGAAACAGCGATTGATACCAAACCTTCAGAAGTAGCATTGCCAGAACGAGCGGCAGATACTTTCTGACCTTTTTTGCGCAATAAATCAACAGCCGCTTCGAAATCACCGTTAGCTTCAACTAAAGCTTTTTTGCAATCCATCATACCAGCGCCAGTTTGTTGACGCAATTTGTTTACATCTGCTGCAGAAATTTGTACTGTAGACATTTTATTTCTTTTTTTTAAAATTTACAATCTTGTTATAACAACTACAGGTTACAAGTTACAAGCGCTAAGTTAAACTCATGTTAAGCCAACTTAAAACCTGAAACCAGTAACCTGCAATTAAAAAATATTACTATTCTTCTGTTTTAGTTTCTTCTGATGAAGAGGCTTCAACCTCAGCTTCAGCAGCTTTTTTACGTCTTGGCTCTTTAGCTTCAGGCGCATCAGCTGCAGCTTTAGCCGCTACTGCTTCTTTTTCTGCTTCGTCATCTTTTTCGCGTTTACGCTCTTCTAAACCTTCTTCAATCGCTTTGATAATTACGTCAGTAATTAAAGAGATAGATTTTGTAGCATCATCATTCGCAGGAATAGGGAAATCGATGTTAGAAGGATCAGAGTTCGTATCAACCATCGCAAAAGTAGGGATGTTTAATTTTAACGCTTCAGTTACGGCGATGTGCTCTTTCTTAACATCAATTAAGAATAAAGCTGCAGGTAAACGGTTTAAATCAGCAATACCACCTAAAAGTGATTCTAATTTAACACGCTCACGTTGGATCATTAAACGCTCTTTTTTAGAAAGGATAGCATAAGTACCGTCTTTAGTCATTTTATCGATGTTAGACATCTTTTTGATTGACTTACGAACTGTAGCAAAGTTAGTTAACATACCACCTAACCAACGCTCGGTTACGAAAGGCATGTTTACTTTTTTAGCCTGCTCAGCTACGATTCCTTTAGCTTGTTTTTTTGTTGATACGAATAAAACTTTACGTCCTGATTTTACGATTTGTTTAATCGCAGCCGCAGCTTCTTCAGTTTTAGTTAAAGTTTTATTTAAATCTATAATGTGAATTCCATTACGCTCCATGAAAATGTAAGGAGCCATTTTTGGATTCCATTTACGGGTAAGGTGACCAAAGTGTACACCTGCATCCAATAAGTCTTGATAAGTTGTTCTTGCCATTGTCTTTGCCTCCTGTGATTAACGTTTACTGAATTGGAATTTCTTACGGGCTTTAGCACGTCCTGGTTTTTTACGCTCAACCATACGCATATCACGCGTCATTAGGCCTTTAGCACGTAATGCAGGTTTTTTCTCCGCATCTAGTTCAACAATCGCTTTAGCAATAGCTAAACGAACAGCTTCTGCTTGTCCTTTTACTCCACCACCTTGTACGTTTACTGTAATATCGTAACGGCCAACAAGCTCAGCAACTTCTAAACTTTGGTTTACGATATATTGTAAAGGTAAAGTAGGGAAATATTCTTTGTGATCTTTACCGTTAACGGTAATTGCGCCAGCACCATCTTTTAAGTAGATACGTGCTACAGCTGTTTTTCTTCTTCCTGAAGTGTTAGTAACTGACATTTCTTAAAGTTTAATGGTTTTTGGAGATTGAGCTGCATGAGGGTGGTTTGCACCAGCATACACAAAAAGATTAGTGTACAATTTTTTACCCAATTTAGTTTTCGGTAACATACCACGTACCGCTTTCTCGATTACACGTTGAGGGTGTTTCGCCATTAACTCTTTTGGAGAGATAAAACGTTGACCACCTGGATAACCAGTGTAAGAAACATACTGCTTTTCGCTGAATTTGTTTCCTGTCAATTTAACCTTGTCTGCATTAATAACAATTACGTTATCACCGCAGTCTACGTGTGGGGTGTACTCAGGCTTGTTTTTACCACGGATGATCATAGCGATCTTCGATGACAAGCGCCCCAAAATCTCGCCTTCCGCATCAACAACAACCCACTGTTTGTTAACAGTTTTCGCATTGGCCGAGACAGTTTTGTAACTTAACGTATTCACTTGCTTGTATTTAATTTATTAAACAATTTATTATTCCCATTAAAATTGGGACTGCAAAGATAGATAGAATACTTTTATTATCAAATAGTTGATTGAAAAAAGTTTGAGGTTTCTGAGCGGATATTCAGGATTAAATATTCCGACGGTTTGGTTAAAATTATTTTAGCATATCTATGAAGCACTTAATCATAAATATTTAGGTATAAAATTAAAGCTCATCAGGCATGTATCCTATCCGTTTTCTGGGCGTGTTTTTCTTTTCAATAAGCTGATCGAGATAGCCAAAAACCAATTCGATATTTTTATCGTGGTTGCTTAGTTTCTTTTTAATCTCTTCGATTTCAAGTTTGAGTTCCGTATTTTCTGAAAGCAACCGGCGGATACGGCTAAAGATTCTTACAATTTGAATGTTTACCTGGATAGCTTGTTTGCTGCTCAATACACTCGAAAGCATCAGGATACCATGTTCGGTAAAAACATGAGGAAGTTTTCTTCTGCCACCCCAGCTTGAAGTCGCAATTTGCGACTTCAAGTTTAACCATTCTTCCTTAGTAAGCTGAAACATGAAATCTGCCGGAAATCGATCAGGGTTTCTACTCACTTGCTCATTGAGTCGCTTAGTTTCCACTCCATACAGCTCCGCCAGGTCACTGTCGAGCATTACTTTATGGCCTCTCAGTTCGTAGATTTTATTAACCAGGATATTGTCAGGGATGATAGGAAGCATTGGTTTAGCTGTCATATCATGTTGGATTTTAACTGAAGATACGAATCAAATCATTCTTTTTCAAAAAAATATGAAAATCGGATTGTTAAAAATCACTTCCTGGCTCCGAAATATAGTTTCGATTAACCTGTTTTGCTATAGCTTTTGTATTCTTTAATCCAGTTCCATAATGCAAAGCCGGCAATAATGGTAAAAATGAAATATTCGATCCCCATAAATTTAATACCCTTTAAGAAATAGAGATAGGTGGCTACGATGTCAATCATCAGCCAGATAATCCAGCATTCTATCCTTTTCTGGATCATTAAAAAAGTAGTGATCACGCTCATTACAAAAATAAAAGAATCGACAAAAGGGTAGGCACTGGGCAAATTAAACAATAATGGTAGCCAATGGTGGAGTTTACTGGCTAAGGTACCCATAAGCAATGTGCCAATAACCCCCAGGATAAATAAAATCAGGAACTGCTTCAGAGGCATAAAACTGATTTTGAGCTCTTTATTTTTGTCTTCTTCTTCCGGTTTAGGATTAGCCCATCTCCACCAACCCATAATATTGGTAATGAAAAAGAAGACCATGAGGAACATGTCGGGATAAAGCTGGGTTTGGTAATATAAAAAGGCTGAAAGAAACACATTAATAATTCCGGTAGGCCAACTCCAGATACTGACTTTTGCAGAGAGAATCACCGAGATGATTCCGGTTATTACGGCAAAGAACTCGAGATAGCTCATTTTGTAATCCAGAACCGTAAAAAATATACTTTGGGCGTTGAAAAAATCCATAAGCAGATAACTCATAAATATAAGCCCTAAAATATGTAAAATTTAATGGGCCTCACTGATGTGTCTATAAACAAAAGTAAGCTGTTGATGTTAATTGATTAGCTAATGCCTTTCGGTTATATTAATCAATCCAGTTTCTATGCAGTATTTAGATCATTTATCCGGTTCGCCCATTCCCTTGTTTTTAAAGAATATCATTATTGGCTTGCTTGCTGTTCTGCTGGGTATATTCATCAGGTTTGTTATCCATAAAGTATTTATCCTGTTATCGCGCTGGTGGAATTTTATCATTATAAAATCCATTATCAAACACCTGCGCCATCCTGTTGGTGTGTTTATTCCCTTATTGCTGTTAAATTTTTCTTTATCGCTGATGCAAATGGCACCGGTTTACCGAACTCCACTGGAAAAGACTTTGGAAATTGCGTTGACCATTAACTTTGCTTTGATTCTGGTGCGTACTATGAATGTGCTTGAGGATTATTTTTACTTCAAATACGATTTAAATAAGGAAAACAATCTAAAAGAACGTAAAATCAGAACACAGTTGCAATTTATGCGCAAGTTTATTGTTTCGTTAATTATCCTTGTTACTGTTGCTATTATTCTGTTGAGTTTTGAAAGCATGCGTAAAATAGGGGCCGGTTTGCTTACGGGAGTGGGGATCGGTGGGATTATTATCGGTTTTGCAGCGCAAAAATCGCTGGGAAACTTATTGGCAGGCTTTCAGATTGCTTTTACGCAGCCCATCCGTATTGATGATGTTTTGATTGTAGAGGGCGAATGGGGCAAGGTGGAGGAAATTACCTTAACTTATGTGGTAGTTAATATCTGGGACCAGCGCCGGTTAATTTTGCCGATTACTTATTTTATTGAAAAACCTTTTCAAAACTGGACGCGGGTTTCGGCAGATTTATTAGGTACGGTTTTTCTTTACCTCGATTATACAATCCCTATTGAGCCCATGCGAGAAGAACTTACCAGGTTATTAAATGCAAGCCCTATTTGGGATAAACGCGTTAATGTGGTACAGGTAACTGATAGTACAAAAGATGGCACTATTGAAGTTCGTTTTTTGATGAGTGCCTCCAATTCTTCAAAGGCTTTTGATTTGCGCTGTTATGTAAGGGAAAAAATGATTGCCTTTATCCAGACCAATTACCCGGAAAGCTTGCCGAGAAAGCGTTTGGAGGTTAGGGATATATAAAAAAAGCCTGTCAAAGACCACAAGATACTTCGACAGGCTCAGTATGACAGGTTAAACTATTTAAACATGCCTTTAAGCTTTGCTAATTTTGCCTGTAAATCGCCATCAGCATCTTTGGGCTCATTACGGGGCTTAAAGTTTTGTTTATTATTGTTTTTAAAGTCATGTTTAGGTTTTTGCTCTCTGGATTCCCGACTACGGACTTCCGACTTCTGACCGGCTTCAGTTTTCATTGATAACGAAATCCTTTTACGGGCTACATCTACTTCCATCACTGTAACCTCTACCTTTTGATGCACTTTTACCACATCATTCGGGTTGGCCACAAAACGGTTTGCCAGCTGGCTGGTGTGTACCAATCCATCCTGGTGTACACCGATATCAACAAAGGCGCCAAAATTGGTAATATTGGTTACAATACCAGGTAATTTCATCCCAGTTCTTAAATCGGCAATTTCATTCACCCCTTCGGTAAAGCTAAAAGCTTCAAACTGCTCGCGCGGATCGCGACCAGGTTTAGCCAGCTCTTTTAGAATATCATTGAGCGTAGGTAAACCAATTTCATCAGTAACATATTGTTGTGGTTTAATCTGTTTTTGCAACTGGGTATCTTTAATCAGTGCTGAAACCGTTGTACCAAGGTCTTTGGCCATTTTATCTACCACATCATAGCGTTCTGGGTGTACACCGCTGGTATCCAATATGTTTTCGGCATTGCGGATACGCAGGAAGCCCGCAGCCTGCTCGTAGGCTTTGTCGCCCAAACGCGGAACTTTTTTAAGGCTGTCGCGGTTTTTAAAGGCACCGTGAGTATTTCTGAAATCGACAATATTTTGTGCCAAAGCTGGGCCTAAGCCTGAAACGTAAGCTAAAATTTGTTTAGAAGCCGTGTTTAATTCAACACCAACGGCATTTACGGCGCTGATTACAGTGTCATCAAGGCTGGCCTGCAATTTATTCTGATCTACATCATGTTGATACTGGCCGACGCCGATAGATTTCGGATCGATTTTTACCAGTTCTGCCAGTGGGTCCATTAATCGGCGGCCAATGGATACCGCTCCGCGAACAGTAATATCTTGGGTTGGGAATTCTTCGCGTGCTACTTCGGAGGCTGAATAAATCGAAGCGCCGCTTTCATTTACCATTACAATTGCAATGTTCGGTAAATTTAAACTACGAATAAAAGCTTCTGTCTCCCTCCCTGCGGTTCCGTTGCCAATGGCAATGGCTTCGATATCATATTTCTCACAAAGCTGTTGGATGGTGAATTCGGCATTTTTAACATTCCCCTGTCCGGTATGCGGATAAATAGCGGTATTTTCTAATAATTGCCCTTGCTTATCCAGGCAAACTACTTTACAACCGGTACGGAAACCAGGATCAATGGCCAGCACATTTTTTTGGCCCATTGGTGCTGCGAGTAAAAGCTGACGCGCATTTTCAGCAAAAACTTTTATGGCTTCTTCATCGGCTTTTTGCTTGGTGAAAACACGTAATTCGGTTTCCATGGCTGGCTCCAGCAAACGTTTGTAGCCATCTTCCAAAGCCTGCTGCACCTGTTTTGATGCTGCGTTATTGCTGGTAATAAACTGATTTTCAAGTAAAGCAATGGCATCTTCGGCAGGTGGAAGCACATCTAAACGTAAGATCAGTTCTTTTTCGCCACGGCGCATGGCCAGCACGCGGTGCGAAGCTGCAGTTTTAACGGGTTCGTTCCACTCAAAGTAATCTTTATACTTAATGCCTTCTTCTTCTTTTCCTTTAATTACTTCAGATTTAAATTCAGCCTTTTCCTGGAAATAGGTACGCATTTTGGTACGTGCTTCTGCATTTTCTGAAATCATTTCTGCAATAATATCCCTTGCCCCGGCTAATGCTTCTTCTAAACTATTTACGCCTTTTTCGGCATCTATAAATTTATCGGCTTCGGTATCCAGATCGAAATTGCCCTGATCTAAAATCTGCAAAGCGAGTGGCTCCAGTCCTTTTTCTTTAGCGACCGATGCACGGGTTTTGCGTTTAGGCTTGTATGGCAGGTAAATATCTTCTAAAAGCGAAATGGTTTCAGCCTCGTTAATCTGTTTCTCCAATTCGGGAGTTAGCTTTCCTAACTCGGTCATCGATTTTAAGATGGCCTCGCGGCGTTTATCGAGGTCGCGTAGCTGTAAAACCCGGTCGCGTATCGCGGCTACTTCAACCTCATCTAAACTGCCGGTCAGTTCTTTACGGTAACGGGAAATAAAAGGCACTGTTGCGCCTTCATCTAACAGATTTATAGTAGCAGTTACCTGCTTTTCTGCAACGTTTAATTCGGCTGCAATTATTTTATGGTGGGTTAACATATCTAAAATTAAAAGATCAAAGCTAGTTAGGATTTTTAGAAATTAAGGGTTTTTCAAATCAAGTTTTCCACCGAAATGTGTGAGTAAATTTTGTAGAAAATTGAGGTAGTAGCGCCTTAATTGGTATTTTATTTCTTTTTTGAGGCTTTTTGCAAGTCACGCTCCGCTTTAAATTGGGTTATCCTCTTAATCAGCTCTAAGGGCAAAGGTTTGTTCAAAGGGAACTGCACCGCGCCTTTGCTCCATTTATAACCGCTAAATTCATCTTTAAAGGCTTCGATGCCTGAACCTGTTGGGTAAAAACCAATGTGTTTGGCATAACCGGCAAAGTAAACTAAAATGCCTTTTTGCTTAAACGCAGGCATACCATAACTGATTACCTCTTTAGCTTCAGGCACAGCAAGGTGAATGGTTTCACGTACTTGTTGCAGCAATTTTTGGGTTGCAGCTGGGAAGTTGGCAATGTATTGGTCGATGTTTTCTGGCTTTGGCTGTTCCATAACTTTATCTTGTTATGAAATTACAAAGATTCTCGGATAAATCATTAACTGATTAGAATATCGTATTTGTGCAATAAACCCGCTAAACCCGATTGCGAGAATTTAGCTTTTTTTATCCGGTTGTTATCAGGATCGATTGAAAAATTATAAGCAGTCCTGAAATCAGTTTTTTCTAACATCGTTCTGTCGAATGTAGCATTGAGTAAATCGCAATTTTCGAAAGTTGAGCCGGACAGGTCGGTTTCTGAAAAGTCGACCTCGTGTAGCTGCACATTTTTAAAGGTTGTTTTTTTTAATTTGAGTTTATAGAAAGAACAATGATCCAGTTTTGAATTGCTAAAGTTAAGCGCCAAACCAAAATCATTACAATTTTCGAACCTTAGGCCCAGCATTTTGCAGTCGCTAAAGTCTATCTCGTTAAAAGTTGTTTTGGTAATATTAGCCAAACTCAGGTTGCAATGGCTAAACAGACAATCCAGAAACTTAACACCGCTTAAATCTGAACCTGAAAAATCGCAGTTGATAAATTTACAGTTTTCATATTCTGTTTTTGGTAAAGCACGTAAAGTAAAATCGGCTTTTTCGAAGGTTTGGTCGGCAATGTATTCTGGCATAATGATGTGTGGATCTCGAACGAAGTTATTGATAAAAATTATTTATTGCATCATACAACGGCTTAGTGCCGTGTCCCTTGGTTTAAAATTCCGGTAAGCGGGAAAAGGTCAAAAAAAATCCCCCAAATTAATTGGAGGATTATATATTTAATGAAACGCTGCGCTATGCGCAGAATAACAATTTATTTTGTTGCGTACATTACTTCTTTTACTGCTTTAATTACGCGCTCTGCATTTGGTAAGCTCGCTGCAATTAAAGTTGGAGAGTATGGAAGCGGAACATCGGCACAGGTGATACGTAAAACCGGTGCATCTAAGTAATCGAAAGCATTTCTTTGTACATTGAAAGCAATTTCTGAAGAAATAGAAGCCAATGGCCAGGCTTCTTCTACCACAACTAAACGGTTTGTTTTCTTAACCGATTCGATGATGGTTGCATAATCGATAGGACGAACAGAACGTAAATCGATTACTTCTGCATTGATTCCTTCTTTGGTTAATTCTTCTACAGCCGGGTTTACCACGCGGGTTAACATTTTACCAAAAGTTACGATGGTTACATCGGTACCTTGTTTGGTGATGTTCGCTTTTCCTAGTTCGAGATAGTACTCTTCGGCAGGAACATCGCCTTTATCGCCGTACATTACCTCCGATTCCATGAAGATAACCGGATCAGGATCAAGGATTGATTGTTTTAATAAACCTTTTGCATCATAAGGTGTAGCCGGAACTACCACTTTTAAGCCTGGGGTATTGGCGTACCAGTTTTCGAAGTTTTGAGAGTGTTGTGCTCCTAATTGACCGGCGTTACCTGTTGGGCCGCGGAAAACCATAGGGCATGAGAACTGACCGCCACTCATTGATAAAATTTTAGCAGCACCATTGATAATCTGGTCAATAGCTACTAATGAGAAGTTGAAAGTCATAAATTCAACAATCGGAATAAGGCCTGCTGTTGCGGCACCAGTTGCAATACCTGCGAAACCTAATTCGGCAATCGGGGTATCGATAATACGTTTCGCACCAAACTCGTCAAGCATACCCTGACTCACTTTGTACGCCCCGTTATATTCTGCTACTTCTTCACCTAATAAAAAAACGCGGTCATCTTTACGCATTTCTTCGCTCATGGCTTCGCGTAGTGCTTCTCTAAATTGGATTTCTCTCATTGTAAATTTTTATAACGGGGGCAAATATAATTATTAATCGCTTTGAAACCAAAGGCTAAAATGCCTATGTTTTGTAATAATTGTGGGGGTTTTTGGTTCATTATTTCGCACTTTTCTGGCTATGTTTTTTGTTTATCAGTTTAAAGAGGAAATATTATTGGGTAATTGTGTTTTTGTTAAGCTTTTTGTATCAAAGCTTACGCTTTTTCCGAAATATCTTCTCCAAAATGGATGATATTGCTGTTATTGTCCAGAATAGAAAACTGCCTCATGCCTCAAGCCATGTTTTTTAAATCCCGGTTGTCACAGAAAGTAAAACCCAATTTTCAGTAGAGAATTTTATGGCTTCTTCTGCATTTAAGCAGGCGAGAAGCGCTGTTGCGGTTTTAAGCATTTTAACTACATTACGTTAATTTAATGATTTGGATTCAATAATCCATAAATTTCACTGTCAAGAAACTGGCCCCTGAAATAATAATCCTGTTTAAAATGTGCTTCTTTTACAAAACCATGTTTGATCAGCATTTGCCTAGAAGCATCGTTTTCTACATTGATATTGGCACTGATGGTATGCAGGTTGACCTCATTAAAGCCGAAATCAATTGATCTTTTTAAGGCTTCAGATATGATTCCCTGTCGCCAATAATCAGGGTGCAGCATGTAACCAATCTCTGCCCGGTGATTGGCAAAGTCGGTACGCCAATATCCTACAGAACCGATCATTTGCCCAGGATTATCTTTTAAGGCAATTACCCAGGCTAGGTTGTCGCCATTTTCATAGCCATTTCTGAAGCGGGAGATAAAATCTTTAATCTCAAAAATATCTTTTGGCCTTTCCCTATCAATATATTTCATTACCTTTTCGTTGGTGCGCAGGGCGAAAAGTGCTTCGGCATCAGCAAGATCGTGTTCGCGGAGGATTAAGCGTTCGGTTTCCAGTACAGGAAATTTTGTAAAATTTAAGGTTAGCATCAAGTTTCTTTTAGGGTTACAAATTTATATTTATCCTCAAATTCTTTTACCTCGTTGGCGAATGATTTTTTCGAATGATGAACCTCCTGGTTTTTGATATAATTTATAACTGAATTTAATTGTGACTCGCTTACTGAAACTGCATAGTATTCGCCTTGCCACATAAATGGAATTTCGGTTAATTTATTTTGGTTGATCCAAAAGGATGATTCTCCTTTAATTAACTGAGCAACATTTGAAATAGATTGATCCTTTCCCAAAGAAATTAAGCAATGCAAATGGTCAGTAAATCCATTTATTGATTGAAGAAAAATGGATTTATTTTTACAGTTATCCATAATATGCTTATGGACTTTGTAACGGATATTCTTAGTTAAATAGGGATGTCGGTTTTTAGTTGAGAACACGAGGTGTACCCAAATTCTTACATACGACATAATTGAAAATTTATGATTATTCCATCCTAATATAAGGTTTTATTTATTTTTTGGCTAAAGCCATATAGAAATATTATATGTTTCAGTCAGCTGAAGCTGACTACCATGAATCAGGAATATAGTCATATACCCACGGCATTATTAAAATATATTAATTTATGGCTGTCGGCTTCAGCCATCAGCCAATTATTTCCCAAACAAAGTTTTGTAAATAGAATATTTGTAGTTATCCTCAACAGCGCTGGCCACAAAATAGGGAGCTTCGAAAAGCTCGGTCAGTTTTTTTCTCAACTCAGCAAGAAATTCGGGTTTGATTTCTTCTAAATAAGCGCCAGATAAATTTTGCCTGCCTGATTTAAACCAAACACCATCTACGCTCATGGTCTTTACCACATACAGATTCGGTTCTACAAAACTTTTTCCCGAAAACTGCTCATAAGCATAAGTGTATAACAAAGTTTGGATCAGCGCTTTATTAATGTGCTTGCCATCAGAATTAAACAGCTCTGGAATATCTTTGAAGGTTAACTTGTCGCTACCGGTTTTGTAGTCGATAATTTTGGTTATGCCATCTTTTACATCAACACGATCGATAAAGCCGAATATCTTCACGCTTACCTCTTTTCCCTTTAATGGGAAGCTGATTTCTGCCTCTACTTTTTGTTCAAGACTAATGATATTGAATGGGGTTTGTGTTTCATCCTGGTTTAAAATGATATTTACATAGGCATCCACAATGGATAAAATAACCTTCTGCATGCCTTTATATTCCATCACTGTATCGGGATTTTTGAACATCACGGCATTAAAGCCTTTTTGGATCAATGCAGGAATTTGCTTTCTTTTCTCCTTAATCCTGTCTGCGGTGATTTCAGCCGACCTTAAATCCTCGTAAAAATATTCCATCACCTTATGCAAAATCGAACCGATTTCGTTGGCTTCTACCACTGCACTTATTTCTTTAGGCTCTTTAATACCAGCGATATAATTGAAAAAGAAATCAATAGGATTGGAAATGTATTGGGTAATTGCGGAAGGCGAAAGTACCTTTTTTTTATCGAGATATTTTTGAAGTGTTTCCTGTATAAAGGCATTATTGGTTTTTTCGATCTTTACCTCTTTAAAAGCTTCGGTTTTTACTTCGAGATTAAGCTCACTGTAGGCAAAATCAAAACCGCTTTCATACTCGAGCTGTTTTAAAATCCGGCTGGCCTCGCCGGAGGTGTATTCGTCGGTTAAGCTGTTATAGACAAAATTAATATTCTTTGCCCGTTGTAATAGACGATATACCATGTAAGAGGAGATGGCGTCTAGATTTTCGAGGACCGGAAGACCATAAACACGGCGTATGGAATCAGGTATAAAGCTGTTGCCAATGGATGATTTAGGAATAATTCCTTCATTAAAACCTAAAATGACTACTTTATCGAAATTTAAGTTCCGGGTTTCGAGTAACCCCATTACCTGTATACCGTTTAGCGGATCACCTGAAAGTGGTACTGCAATGGCCTGTAGCGATTTTTGAACCAGGTAAATTACAAAAGGAATTTCTTCTTTACCGATGTGGTTGCTAAACGTATCGTGCAACCTGTTTAATTCCTGTATGGTTTTTACAAAAAGTTCTGCATCTATCTTTTTTAGTGTTTTAGCATTCGATAAACGCATAAGCACGTAATCGAGTACATCCAAAAGATTGGTTACCACACGTTGCGGGTCGTCAATTTTTTTATAGAAAGTTTCAAACAGTCCGCTCTGGCGCAATAAACGTTTATGATCGATCTCTACCTGGTTTTCTTCCAGCAAGGCGGTTAACACTTTATCGCGCATTTTTTGTGTTAAACCGGTTAGAGGATGGGTTAAAAAGGCTTCTACATTTTTATAGCTTACTTTATCGCGCTGTAAAATTTCAAGCTGGCTACTTAACCATAAATCAACCAGTCCAAAAATACTGGAGGTTGACAGGGCAAAACCCATGGTTACATTCAGGTCTATTTCTTTGCCGTTAATGTTGGTTGGAATGGTTTGCAGCGTTGGGATCAGAAGGCTTTCGTCAGCCAAAACTACCACTGTTTTTCCAACGGCTTCTGCTGATCTATAATCTTCTTCTAAAATGTTATTGAGTATTTTGGCCTGAGCCGATTGCCCCTGAACTTTAAAAACATTTACATGGTGCGGCACTGATTTCATTAAACTTTTCTGCCCTGCAAATTCATTTTTCAATCCAAGCTGGTTGATGTTTTTACGTAAAAACAGGCCTGCCTCCTGCGAAACATCATCTAAATAATAGCTATCGGCATCGAAATAAAAGAGTGCCTTACCGGCTTCCTGCAATTGCGTGAATATTTTGGCTTCGGCACTGCTTAAAGCATTAAATCCGACAAAAATAATATTGCCCTTTTTAAAATTAGCGTTGAAAGCCTGGTGCTGGGTAATATTATCTGAAAGATAACGGTAAACCGAACCATTAGTCAGGTAGCCTTGTTCCTTTAGCGCAGCATGAAACTTATGGTAAAGTTTAGGCATTCTGCGCCACATTTTGATGAAAAGTTCCTGCTGCTTTTTATGTTTTCCTTCCGAATAGGAAGTCCAGAACTGGGCAAGAAACTGGTATTGCTCGGGACTTAAATAATCAAAGTCTTTATTGATCGTCGAAATATCTTCCAGGTCACGGTATAATTTCTCCGCATCTACCAGATCGGCATCAATCTGGTTAAAATCGCTTAGGATGATCTTGGCTAAAGGAAAAAACTTGTGACTTGATATGTTTTCCAGCTTCTCTTCCGCTAGCAGTTGGTTATAAATTCTGTGGAGGGTAAAAAACTGCAGGTAAAAATCGGCTATTTTATAACTGGTAGAACTGGCAAAGAATTCCTGTATGGTAAAAAATGACGGGCTGAAAAATGGTTTACCAATAATATCGGCAAAGTGTTTCTGCAAATAAGCAGATGGACGTTTATTGTTAAAAACGATGGCACAACTTTCCAGCTGCTGGCCAAACCTCGCAATTAAATCTTCGGCAACTTCCTGTAAAAATGGTTTCATGTAGATCTTTTAATAGTTCCCTTGGTTTTTTAATTGCAATTCGATAATTGCTTTATTGTTTTGTTGATGTTCTGCTTCATTTAGATAATATGTTCTGGCCTGAGCATCATCTACCCTCATAATTAGCCGGTGGTGTGTCCAGCTTAAATTGCTACGTAGTGCGTATGATATTTCATTTTATTGATTATCAGCATTATAAGAAGTGCTACGCACTGCGTAGCAAATTTGTTCTTCCGGATAGGTAAGATAAAATTAACGAAAATTTCTCAAGTTAGAATATGAAAAGCCTTTACCAAAATCTGCTGATAATTTTTTAGATAATGATTGTAAAATTTCTTCTCCATATGCTGCTTTTACATTCCCTCCCTGCTCATTTTCAACTATTTCCTTCCCGATTTGCCAATAAGAAATTACCATAGCCGTGTTAATGGCTTTGTAGGCTTCGGCTCTGTATCTTTTCAGTATATTTAATATGTTTTTGTATAAATCATTTGCTTTTTCCATATTACACTAATTTCAATTTGCCCTTAACCGCGTAAAAAAGATAGGTTTTAATATTCTCATAGCCCATTTGCGAAAGTAAGGCTTTGTAGGTATGCACCTGTTCAATGTGTTTATCGCTTTCTTCGAGTGTAAATTTATAATCAAGAATAATCACTTCATCTCCATTTACCAGTACCCTGTCTGGCCGGTGGCTTTTTCCTTTTTCATCAACAATGGTTTTTTCTATGATATTTTCGCTTGTTTTACCTAAAATGGATTGTAATTCCGGATTATTTAATACTTTCAATGCAGATCCAATCAGTTTTTGCTTTTCCTCATCTTTAATAATACCTTGTAAAACCAATTGATCGGTATAATCTTCCACTTCTTCCTGGTTGCGGGCACTGGCGAGGATATCGTGCAGTAATGAACCTTTCCTGCCTGATTTTTCGATATTAACTAAATGTTTCAAGTGCTTTTCTTCTGATGGAATATAAAGTTCAGATAAACGGGTAGTAGTAGGATAACTTTTCAGGTCGATAAAATTAGATTGTTCGGCTTTGTTTTCGACCGTTACATAATCAACAATTTCGTAAACACCATTTTCGTCAAACTGCTCTTCAAAAGTAAAATTGATTACGTCGCCCATATTTGATAATTTCAGCTCCTTTTTGGCCATAGTAGCAATATACAGGTAATCTTTTGAACGCGTAGTAGCCACATAGAGCATGTTCAGCGCATCCATGTTATTGTAGAGCAGCTCCTCGTAATATGCTTTTGCAATAGCCGAATCGGCCAAAGCCTCATTATATTTTAGGGGTATGCCTTTCAGTTCTTTATAAACCGTTTCTTCTGATGAAACCCAGAAAGTCCCATTAGGTTTACCTTTGATTTCCCAGTTGCAAAATGGCACGAAGACGGCCCTGAAAGCCAGACCTTTCGATTTGTGAATGGTAATGATCTGAATGGCATCGGCACCTTCCGGAGATGGTAAAGATTTTTTAATGCCGTCTTCTTCCCACCAGGTTAAAAATGCTATAATGCCCTTTTCTCCAAGTTTTCCGGCCAATGCTGTTAAATCTCTAAATGCCAGCAGGTAGGGTAAATTAGCTGTGAGGTGTTTTAAGCCATAGCTTTCAATCAGTATTTCGACCAGTTCTGGCAAGGGCAACTGTAACCAGCTTTGCCAGTTCAGGCATAAAGCGGTAGGTAAAACTGCGGTTAGTGTATGCAACGGTTTTTGGCCAAGATTAATGTAATGGTTGGCATCGGCATCTTTTCCATGTAAGGAATGGTAAAGTGCGATGCAATTGGCTTTATATAATGCCGTTTGACTTTCTAAACCTATTATTGTTTTTAAGGTGTTGATGATGAGTTGTATGGCTGAGTTGTTTGAGATTAATAAGGCATCTCCTGACAAAACGGGCAAGTTGTGTTCCATCAGCTTTTTTACCGTTAACAGGGCCTCACTGTTCGATCGTACCAGGATTGCAATGTCTTTTAACGCATAGTGCTGCTCATTTTTGAGCTGGTTAATTTCTTTAACTATATCATCCAGGGCAATATCCCTAAAAACAGTTTCGGTAAAGCGGGCCTCATCCGGAGCATGATCTTTACCAAATTTCTTGATTTTAATGGTGCCACCTTTTAAAGTATTGGTCGCGAAATTCTGGGTAGATCCGCTATAAATGTCAGTAATAATCTGCTGATAATTTTGCTCCTGCCACCATTTGAGAATACTTTCAGGTTTAGAGGCCAGGTTTTCGTTCAGTTCATTCTGCAAAGTAAGGGGAATGGCTTTATAGAGAAAATTATTAAAAGTGATGATATTTTCTGCACTTCGGTAATTTTCTTCCAGACTTTCTTCGAGAACATTTTTAGCGCCCACATCCATTTTAGCATGTTTGTGCAGGATGTTCCAGTCGCCGTTACGCCAGCGGTAAATAGACTGCTTGGTATCACCAACGATGAGGTGGTCGATTAAATCCTGACTTGGCGTTGCCATTGCATTGGTCAATAATGATTTAAAACTTCCCCATTGACTGGTGGAAGTATCCTGAAACTCATCAAACAGGAAATTGCGGTAACGGTTGCCAACTTTTTCCCAAATGAAGGAAGGGTTATCACCGGCATCTTCTGTAATTCCCGAAATCAGTTTTTGCGCATCACTGATCAGCAGGTTGTCATTTTCGGCCCTGTACTCTTTAAGCAGAACGGCAATTTCCTGCATCAGCCTTAAATAATAGAGATTTTTATTAAAGGCGATGGCTAGTCCGTAATTGGGCAGATGTGTTAAGTAATGCGTTTTTAGTTTCTTTAATATCGGGTTTACCGTTTCGTAAGCCTCAGGAAAATTTGTATTTTTCTGGAACCATTCATCCGGTTCATCGATTAATTTAAAAAGTGGTTCTATTTTTGAAAAGTCGCCCCTGGCCACTAAAATGATTTTTGCCAGCGGGCTTCTTGATTTGCCTTTAAGGTGATCGTTTTCTACGCCGATTACATTAAGTGCTTCGTTAGCTTCAGTTGCCAATGCTACCAGTTCTTCTTCGAAGTTTTTGATTTCTGATTTGGTAACCTGTATATATTTTTTAAAAAGGTCATCAATGTTTTCCAGGCCGAGGGCATTTACGGCATCCTCAAAAATCTGGAAACGCTCTGAAAATATTTCTCCGATAAGATTATAGAGTTCGAATTTATAGTTCCAGCTTTTGTTATCGCTGATGCGTTCGATGGCCAGATCGATGATCCATTGCAGAAGCTGTTTGTTATGATCAAGGGCTTCGTCTAATTTGTTAACCAGATCGTCTTTCACCTTATCATAGTTCATTTCTAAATTATAATCTGCGTTAAGGCCCAGCTCGAAAGCAAAACCACGAATTACTTTTTGCACGAAACCATCTATGGTGCTCACTGAAAAACGACTGTAATCGTGCAGAATTTTGCGGTAAATCTTATCTGCTTTAAATTGTAGTTCCTGAGTGTTTAATATCGGATAGGCCTGTAAAATAAGTTTCCGATAATCGTCGATTTTTTTAGATGGATCACCTTTTGCCAATCCAAGCAACACCTCTAATATCCTCGTTTTCATCTCTTCGGTAGCTTTGTTGGTAAAAGTTACGGCTAAAATTTCGCGGTATTTGTTATCTCCACTGAAGAGCAGTGTGAGATAATGTGCAGTTAAACTGAACGTTTTACCAGAGCCGGCAGAGGCTTGAAGGATTTTAAGGGGTTGAGGCATAGTGTCTTTTATTCCCCTCCTTTGGAGGGGTGCCCGCAGGGCGGGGTGGTTAATTATCTAAATTTATTTAATTAAGGTCGATTGATTTCCATATGTTGTAGTAATATATTCTTCCAAACCCGTGATTACAAACTCCATTTGTTTCATTACATCATCAACCGTTATACGGTAAATTTTTAATCCCAGAGAGGTTAAATAATCTTCCCGTCGTTTATCATAATCTTGTTTGTCATCATGACTGCAGCCATCAATTTCGATTACAAGACCAAGCTGCTTGATGTAAAAGTCAACTATATAATTACCTATTATACGTTGCCGATCAAAATCTATTTTGTGAAAGCGTTTTTTTGTTACCTGCATCCAGAATAATACTTCAGGTAAATTTCCCGCCTGACGTAATGCTTTTGCCCTTTCTCTTAATCGGGGCTGATAAGGTAGATTGGTAACCGGTGTTGTGGTTAAAGTTATCCCGTTTATTACAATTTCTTTTTGCAAAGTATTTTTTAACACCCCGTCCTTCGGACACCCCTCTGGGAGAGGGGAATGCAGGGCGCCTAAACCGGCATCGGGGTTAATTTTTTTTTGCATTTTTTTGTTGTGTTATTCCTCTCGGAGTGGTCATTAATAGATCAAGCTATTTCCTTACCCTAACTTACAACAATTTAAAATTTTCCCGAAATCATGATATCAACATCAGGCCTTTTTCTTCTTCTTTTTCTGAATGGTTTTTAAACTGATTCTTGCCGGTCGTTGAGCCATTTCGATAGGCAAACCAAGCAGGTCGCGAATTACAACCGATGCACAAGCTCCACCAAAAGCCGCAGGTAAATAAGAAATGGTGCCGTATGCTGAGCGTTTAAAATTACTCCCATCGGTCATAATCATCGAGTTTTTGTCGACTTCTTCAGTTGAGAAAACGGCTTTAATTTTAGCCGAATTTTCAAGTTTGTTTAACCGTTTGCGTACATAACTGGCAAAAACACATTGGTAGGTTTCGGGAAGTAAAGTAATTCTTAGTTTGGTCGGATCCATTTTGCCTCCGGCGCCCATCGAACTCACAATCGGGATGTTTTTTTGAAGTGCTGTAGAGAGTAAAGTGATTTTTGGCATTACACTATCGATGCAGTCCATTACATAATCAAAATCAGACTCCAGGATTTCCCTGCATTTTTCCGGTGTTAAAAAAGTGCTTACCACATGAAGTTTCAGGGCCGGATTAATCGCCTGCAAGCGTTCCTGCATAATGGCAGCCTTGCTTACTCCATGGTTGGTTGCCAATGCGGGCAGTTGCCTGTTTCGGTTGGTGGGATCTACTACGTCGCCATCTACAATCGTCATTTCGCCAATGCCGGAGCGGCAGATAAATTCGGCGGCAAAAGAACCTACACCACCCAAACCGATAACCAGAACATGTTTCGATTGGAGTTTCTCGATTCCCTCATTTCCAACAAGGAGCGCAGAGCGCGAAAGCCAGCTTACATCAGACATATCAATTATTGTATTTAACCATAGATGTAAAGGATGGCACAGATGTAGTTACCTTATAACTCAATAAGATGTAAAACTTTCTATACTTTCTGTCTATCCGTGGCTATTTTTTTAAATTCAATTTATTCCAGTCGGCAAAAATACGAGCTTTAAGCTCATCAACGCTACATTTTTTTAAAATGGCTGCGGCCTGGTAAATTTCCCGGATGGAAATATCTGAATCGTCAGTTTCTAGAAAGAAGCGATCCGTATTTTCGATCAGTTTTGCTGCTCCTGTTCCGTTTTTTAATATAGCCGCGCCAAACGAAAGCAGAAAACCTTTATCCAGAAGCTGTTTGCCAAGCGCTTCATTTTTATTAAAACCATGGATAATCATAGGAACTTTCACTTTTAATCTTTCTTTGACGGCGATTAATTCTGAAAAACATTTAACACAGTGTAAAATCAGTGGTTTCTGGATTTTTTCGGCGAGTTCGATCTGTTTTTCCAGAATAATGATCTGATTTTCCAGGTTTTCGCCCCTCAATCGATCTAAACCACATTCACCGATCTGTTTTACATTCGTTTGATTGGCTACAACAGTTAAGTATTTCATTTGGGATGCTAACTGATCAATTTTGGCAAACCATGGGTGTAAACCAACCGAAATCGGTTTTGTTTTAGGCATGGCTAAAAAGATATCGTTGGTTAACGACAGGCTTTGAATACTGGTTACCCCTTCTTGTATAGCAGTTTTATGGGTGTGTATGTCTAAAAACTCCATGGAATGACAAAGATAAAGAAAATGGAATATGGAAAATGTTAGTACGGAAGATGCAGGAAAATGGAAAAATGGTAAACTGGATTAAACCTTTTGGGAAAAACAATTCTGTTAATGACCAATGACCAATGACCAATGACCAATGACCAATGACCAATGACCAATGACCAATGACCAATGAATGTTTCCCTTCTGTAAAGAATTTGCGAATAATCTATTACATTACTAGACTTTATTAGATTTGTGTTTATTATTCTAATAAATTATGAAACGATTAATCATTTTATTAACCGCTTTATTATTTGCGACTACGACTTTTAGTCAGACGAAAAAAGAAAGCGTTCACATCTATAATCCACAAGCCGATGCCAAAGCAGAAATCGCTTCAGCAGTGGCTAAAGCAGCTAAAGAAAATAAACATGTATTGGTACAGGTTGGTGGTAACTGGTGCAGCTGGTGTATCGCCTTCCATAATTTGGTTGATAGCACTGCTACGTTGAAAAAATACATCGACGATAACTTTGAAACGGTTTTGGTAAATTACAGCCCGGAAAATAAAAACGAAAGTGTACTGGCTGGTTTAGGCTATCCGCAACGTTTTGGTTTCCCGGTGTTTTTAATTTTGGATGGAAAAGGAAAGGTATTGCACATTGAAAATTCTTCTTATTTAGAAACGGATGAGGTTGGAGCTAACGGCAAAAAGAAAGTTGGCCACGACGTAAAGAAAATAACAGCATTTTTAAAAGGATGGACCACCACTGCGGTAAATCCGGAAACATATAAGTCAAAAGCAAAGTAGTTTGAAAATTGGTCGATATTTATTTTAATAAGAAATTTCAAAAATGAAATATATCGGCTTTATTAAAGAATACAATGTCATTGATTGTGCTAAATCTCTACATGATGTAATAAAATATCATGATGATAGACCGGATTATCTTGATATTATAAATTACCTAAAGGATGGCACCCTAGCTTTCGCCTGGATGGGCTACTTTGTGGATGTTGAAACTAAAACGCTGATTGCACCTGATAGCTATTTTACAGACGGTTTATGGATTTGGCCTGCCTACCTTCCCTATTATTTATCAAGATATCCTGGTATGTATTTAGATCATGATTTCATTGAATATTTGAGATCTAAAAAATATGAAATAGTTACTTGTGAGCTTAGCAGTATTGAAATGGCTCGAATTGAGAATGAAATTTCTATTAAATTAAATAATGGAAAATAATCTTTTCTTTAATCAAAAGCTTTTGTATAAAAACGGCAGATTAGATTAACAATATGATCTGCCGCTTTTTTTAATCGTCTAAATCATCATCCTCGTCTTCATCATCGAAGTTTAGCTCGTAAGATGATCTGGATGCCCTGTCGGCTTGCTCCAGTAGGTCTTTATCATGTTCGATACTGGTATCATCGCCATTAATTTCGTTGATGTTTTCTACTTCGTCCTCCCGGCGCAGTGCATCGTTAGGATCGTTTGAATAATCGTCATCTTCTGGGTCTATCATAACATTGAGGTTTTATAATAGATTAATCGTTTTCAGCCTGAAATTGTTTTAGAAAAAGCAGAAAGATCAAGCAATTGATTGCTAATTTTGAAATGAATGAATTTTGAATGAGTGCGCCCGGGATGCAAAATATACATTCACTCCTGCTATCATTCAAAATCCATCCTTTGTGCAATCTGTGTCTGTGCGGTTAATTACTATTGACCTTCTCCAAATTTATAAAACGGAGCCACACTTACCGGTAATTTACCTGTTGGCACCAGTCTGTTATTGATCACTGCTGCGGCAGAAACCTGCATGAAATCTTCCTTTTGATAGGCCACAATCAAACCTTTACTGTTTTCTAAGCCTGGTAAGCCTGCTAAATTGTACGGGTTGGCAAACAAAGCAAAAACAGCATTTTTAGTAGATAATTCTTTAATAAAATTCTTTACTCCGGCATTTAGCGGCATGTTATTGGCCGGACGTGAGCGGCTATCATGTATACCTACAATCACCTGATCAAAGGCACTGATTTCGCGGGCAATATTCGAAATTTGTGTTGGGTTAGCATCTTTATCCAGAACGTAATAAACTGAATTATAATAACCTTTGGCAATTTCTTTCTGGAAAGTGGTAACTGAAGGCACTCCGATACTGATAATAGCTGTTCTTCTAATCGGTATTAACCTTTTGATATAATCTTTGCCCTTTAACAAAGTAACAGAAGCATTGGCGAGTTCCTGCACCAGTGCATAGCTGGCATTCCGGTTAACTGCAGCAACTATACCCTGTGTTACTACTGTATCTTTTTTGGCTAAACCTGCCCAGTATTTAGCGGTTAATATCTTGCGTACGCTGGCATCGATGTCTTTCATATTTATGCGGTCTTGTCTAACCGCTTTACGCACCAGCTTAATGGCCCTGTCGCTGTTTTCAGAAAGTTCCAGGATATCGTTACCGGCAATAATACCCATTAAATCGGCTTCGCCGTTTTTGAAATATTTAACCACACCTTTCATATCCATCGCATCAGAAATGATCAAGCCTTTAAACCCGAGTTTTTGCTTTAAAATACCGGTAACAATGGGTTTAGAAAGGGTAGAAGGTAAGTTAGGCGTATTATCAAGCGATGGAATGTTCATGTGTGCAATC
Organism: Sphingobacteriaceae bacterium; assembly: GCA_017745075.1. Classification (GTDB taxonomy): domain Bacteria; phylum Bacteroidota; class Bacteroidia; order Sphingobacteriales; family Sphingobacteriaceae; genus Pedobacter. Next base: position 79,668 of record JAGIAD010000002.1, read on the forward strand.
ATTACCCCTGATGCGCCCTGCTTAATCAGCTCTTTAAATGGGTACATTTCTAAAGTATCTAGCCGGGTAGCCGAAAAGGTGAGCTGCGGTAAATCGTAGTGCGAATCTACATCGGTATCGCCATGGCCAGGAAAGTGCTTTAAAGTGGTTAATAAACCACCATCCTGCATGCCTTTCATATAAGCCGCAACTTTGCTTGCTACGTTATATTTATTTTCGCCGAAAGAACGGTAATTAATCACCGGGTTTTTAGGGTTATTGTTGATGTCGGCATCTGGTGCTAAATTCATTTGCATGCCCATGCGCCTGTAATCTTTGGCTACCTCTAACCCCATTTTGTATAAAAGTTCCTTATTTTGGATTGCACCCAGGGTCATTTGGTAAGGATAAGAAATGGTACTGTCTAAACGCATACCTAAACCCCATTCGCCATCGTTGGCTACAATTAAAGGCACGTGACTCAATTTCTGATAAGCATTGGTGGCAATGGCCTGCCTACCCGGACCGCCCTGAAAAAATATAACTCCACCCAATTGCTCCCTTTTAATTACCTGGCCAACCGAATCGGTATATTTCTGGCCCAGATTGGTGTGTGCACGTACAAAGAACATCTGCGCAATGCGCTCCCTGCGGTTTAGTTTATTAAAAACCGAATCGACCCATTTAGGCTTATTGGCTAACATTTCTAAATAAGATTTTTGTTGTGCGCTGCCAGAAAACGCAGTTCCACAAAGAGCAATGAGTATAAAAAGGTTTTTTTTCACTTGTTTTGTTGTATCAGGTCAGCTAAATTAATAAACCAAAGCCGTATTAAACAAAAACTCGTCCAAGTAATCGATTTAATACAGTATTTTAATAAAAGTGTTGATTAGCTTATGACTTATACATCCCTTTGCCTTCAATAAAATCAATTACCTTATCGGGTAGAAAAAACTGGACATTCTTTTGTGCTTTAATTGCCTTGCGGATAAAGGTTGAAGAAATCTCCATCAGGGGTGTTTGGGTAAAGGTAATGGCCGGATGGTTTTGCCACTCTGTTACATCAGCTCCGGGGCGGGGATATATATAAATCTGGTAATTTTTTAACAGTACTTCGTAGTTTTTCCACTTTTTAAACGAAACCAGGTTATCGGCACCCATAATCAGTACAAATTCCTTTTCCGGGTATTTTTCGTGCAGGTAAGTTAAGGTATCAATGGTGTATGAAGGTTGTGGCAGGCCGAATTCAATATCGCTAACGCGGATGTGTTCGGCATTTTCGGTTGCCAGTTTGGCCATTTCCAGCCGGTCGTACATATTGGTTAAGCCATTTTTATCTTTTAGCGGGTTATGCGGCGAAACCACCAGCCAAACCTCATCCAGTTCGGTATGGTTGGCCATGTAGTTGGCAATAATTAAATGACCGGTATGGATGGGGTTATAAGAACCGAAGAAGAGTCCAGTTTTCATGTTTGGGGTTTTCAGTTAACAATTTTCAGGTGGATAACGTGAAGATCTGAATAAATTTCTTCCCTGGGAAAAGATTTATTGATTTCAAAATAATCACGGCTAACTCAAATGACTTCTTATACACAAATAAATCAAAGAAATTGCCCATAAAATATCCTGAAATCTGTTATTTAAACGTTTACCTTGCTGTTTTTATACTTCCTATGCTGAAAGCTGAAAGGAACTGTTTAAAATTCAGTAAAAATAACTGCTATGTCAGTCTGAGCCTGTCGAAGACCTCTATTTTTAATCCAACCAAAGCACTTCGACAAGCTCAGTGTGACAGAAAAGTGTTATATGTTGAATAAAATTTAAACGGGTTCTAAATTTTCTCTCTTTCTAGTCCGATGTTTGTTAACTGAAAAATCAAATCGCAAACTGCTAACTTTTCAAGAAATCACCCACCAATTGCTCCGCTTCTGCACAGGCCGTATTAAGGTCGAAATTTTTTAAGACCACGTCGAATTTGTCGGCATAAAGCAGTTCTTTTTCGGCTTTGATAAAACGCTCCTGCAATTTTTCGGGACTATCTGTTCCGCGGCCGCTTAAACGTTCTTTCAATACTTCCAGTGATGGTGGCTGAACAAAAATGGCCAATGCATCTTCTTCGTATTTTCTTTTTAAACGTAAACCGCCCTCTACATCGATATCGAAAATTACATGTTTACCTTCGTTCCAGATACGTTCTATTTCTGAACGCAGGGTGCCGTAAAAGGTTCCGTTATAAACCTCTTCGAACTCTACAAACTCCTGACGGGCAACTTTGTGTAAAAACTCTTCCTTGCTAATAAAATAGTAATCGTTTTCGTGTGTTTCGTTTCCACGTAACTCGCGTGTTGTGGCAGAAATAGAAAAGCTCAGCTCAGGAAACTTTTTTAATAAATGATGTACTATGGTTGTTTTACCTGCTCCTGATGGTGCCGAAAATATAATTAATTTGCCTTGCATGCTTTAATATTGTTGGAAGGTTGAAGATTGGAAGGTTGGAAGGTTGAATGTAACATTGCAACTTAACAACATTCAAACATTACAACACATTCAGTAATTGTTCTTTTATCTTTTCTAATTCCTCTTTCATACCTACAACAAACTGCTGCATCTGGGCATCGTTCGCTTTTGCTCCCATGGTATTGATTTCGCGGCCGATTTCCTGCGAAATAAAGCCCAGTTTTTTACCGTTTGCTTCACTGCTGGTTAAAGTTTGCAGGAAATAATCGCAATGGCTTTTTAAACGTGTTTTTTCTTCAGTAATGTCTATTTTATCGATGTAATAGATCAATTCCTGCTCAAAACGGTTCTGATCGATATTTACCTTGCCTACTGCATCATCCAGGAACTGGCTGAATTTATCGCGGATAGCCGAAATCCTTTTGGGTTCCAGTTCCTCAACAGATTTAAAGTAAGAAAGAATATTTTTAATCCTCAATTCCAGATCAGCCTTTAATACTGCTCCTTCATCTTCCCTGAATTTATTGAAATTGGCCAGGGCTGAGGTAAAAATCTGGTAAAGATGGTTCCATTCATCTTCGCTTATGCTTTCTTCCTTGTAGCTGATTACATCAGGGAAAGTTAATGCTGTTTGTAATAAATTGCTGCTTTCTGCACCCAACTCTTCGTTAACTGCAATAAGTTGTTTGTAATAATGGCTTAATAATGCCGTATTGATGGTTGCTCCTGTAACTTCACCGTTAGTGCGTTCTACATTGATGTTTAAACTTACCTTTCCGCGTTCGATGTCTTTGCTGCAGATATTGCGCAGGATCAGTTCTTTATCAGAAAAAGCTTTAGGATATTTTAAATTCAGCTCCAGAAATTTACTGTTGAGCGATTTGATTTCGATACTATATTTTGCATTTGCATAATCGGCTGTAGCTAAGCCGTATCCTGTCATGGATTTGATCATGTGCAAAGATATGGTTTTAAGCCGAAAGGAGAAATAATAATGACCAAGGAGCCAGACTTGTGGCGCTCCGGATAAAATACTTTCGTTTAGAAAATCAGCGCTCAGTGTTTCTTAGGCGATTGCAGCCCCGCTTTACGCTCTACTTCGTTACACTACGTGCCCGCTGCAATCGGGTTTAGGTACAAAGTGGAGCCGCTTTTGGCAGAGGCCTGCTCCTTGCAGGGTGCAGAACCACAGTTTTTAAACCTGACAGGAACGGCAGCCTCCGATTTAAGCACCGGTTTATGTTATATTTTGGTGTGCTTGCTTGTTTCACAGGTCTTTTATCGGAGCTACAGTGAATGGCAGGACTGGCTAAGCCAAAAGTGCCGGAGCATTCATTTCCTAATAAAAAAAAGGAATATGAGGTTACTTTTCCAACATCCCCAAAATAGCATTAAACGTTTTTTGTTTCAATTTTTCCAGATCTTCAGCTCCTAAGCCTTTTACCTCGATAACTTCTCCAAACACAGTTTTAATCAATCCGGGGTTCAACAAAAGTGGATCTGTACGTGGTAAATGCGCCCTGCTGTTCAATATGGCAAATGGTAAAATGGGGGTCTGTGTTTCTATGGCTAAACGGAATGCCCCGTCATAAAATGGATTCAGGGGTAGTTCAGATCTGTTCATGGTGCCTTCAGGGAAAATCAAAATGGATTGACCATCTGCCAGATCTTTTCGCAGCTCGGCCACTGAATGGTCGCGGCTTTCCCTGCTGCTCCTGTCAATCATAACAACCAAACGTTTATAAATCCATCCAAATACGGGGATTTTGAGCATTTCTATTTTTCCCAGTGGACTAAAAGCCTGCGGAATACAGATTACAATGGCAACAGCATCTAAAAACGAACTATGGTTGCCTACATAGATGTAAGACCGTGAGGTATCAATTTTTGCTCCGTCGGACGAAAACCATAAAAAAGTGAACAGGCTAAAACTCCATGCCCAGCATTTTAAAAAATAGAATGAAATTTTTCTTCCTGTTTTCTCCTTGAAAATACCCATACTGATGATAATAAAGGGGCAAACAATAAGCATGAGCAGGAAAAATACAATTGCTGAATAGAGTAAATAAAATCCACCTATTATTTTTCTCATGATTATTAACGTTTATTTAACAGTTTGCAAGATTAACAAATGTTAATTTTACAAAAATATCGGTAGAAAGGAAAGTATTTTGATCTTCATTCGGGGAGATAAATGGTTTTCTGCTTAAGATGTAACAATTAAGAAGGCAACAAAACAACCAAACCAATCTGCTGTTAAATATAAACCTAATCTGCGCGCTACCTGATAATTTAACTTGCCATTTTACAATGAAGCATTTAAAAATTATTCCCCTACTGATCATTTTAATACAAGGCTTAAAAGTATGCGCCCAGGATTTTGTATTGAAAGGTGTAGTGATAGAAAAAGGCTCAAATGTCCGGATTGCCTTGGCAGTTATTACCAATATCCGTAGTAAAATGGGTACAACCAGTAACGATATTGGAATGTTTCAGTTAAGTAGCCGGATTGGCGATACGCTGTTAATTCAAAAAAGAAACCTGAATGAACAAAAAGTGGTGGTTAAAACGGATGATGACCTGGTAGTTTATTTGGTTAGAGGAAGCACGACGTTAGAGGAGGTTACGGTTAAAGGGCAGACCAAGAGGCAGGAAATGGAAGATATTAAGCGCGATTTGAAGCACAATGGCTCTTTCTATGCTGGTAAACCACCATTAATTCTATTAAATCCATTCGGTGGCAGCCCTATAACATTTTTTTACGAGCTTTTTGGGAAAACACCTGCAAGAGCGCGTAATTTTAACCGTTATTATAAAAAAGAGTTAAGTTTGATCGAGGTAGACAAGTTTTTTAATAAAAGTTTAGTCTTGAACAATACTACATTGACAGGGAAAGATATTGATAAATTTCTGCTGGACTATTACCCGACACGCAGCATGACCATTAATTGGAACAATTACGATGCTGTTAAATACATCAAAGAATCGGCTAAAAAATATACCGATACTTTGAAACAAACAAATTAATACCCCATGAGAAACTTTAAATTTTCGGTTATACTGTTCGTTTTTACAACACTTGGCTTTTTCGCAAAAGCACAGGATTTTATTGTGAGGGGTGTGGTCATTGAGAAAGGCTCCAATATCAGGATCGCATTATCAGAAATCACCAACCTGCGTACCGGAATCGGTGTTGGGAGTAACGATATCGGTATGTTCCAGTTAAAAGCCAGGATTGGCGATACACTACTGGTGACCAAAAGAGACCTGATTGATCAGCGTGTTGTGGTGAACAGTGAAAAAGACCTGGTAATTTACCTGGTTAGGGGAAGTACTACATTGGCCGATGTAACCATTGTAGGAAATACCAAAAAGCAAGACCTGGATGAAATTAAGCGGGAATTTAAAAAGAAGGGCGTGTACAATGGCGGTAAAACAACATTTCTATCGGCTATATTTAGTCCATTAAATGCATTGTATAATTTATTGGGTACCGATCCGAAAAACGCCCGAAGATTTAGCCGGTATGCCGATAATGAAATCAAGCAATCGCAGATTGATGTTTATTTTAACCAAACGATCATTAAAAACAATACTGAACTAAGGGGCGACACGCTGGAGAAGTATATGCTGAACTGTCGCCCTGAATTTGATAAGGCCCAGTATTGGAACAGCTACGATTATATTAAATATATTAAAGAATCTTCGAAAAAATTTACAGATACGCTTGGGAAAGGGAAGTAGGTTTAGTTAGTTTGGGGTTAGGTGTTTAGAGTTGATCGTGAATTAAGCAGTTTAAACAATTAACCGGTTAAACAAAATACAGTTACTTAATGAAACAGTGACCGGTGAACTAATAACCCTTTTAAATACTCAATGCTTCGCAAGCCTTCTCTGCGGCTAGTTTCTCTGCGTTTTTCTTGTTGTAATCTCTTCCTGTACCATACTGTTCGCCCTCTACAATGGCACTGATGGTAAACAGCTTTGCACTTTCGCCATCACTGTTCTGTACCAGTTCGAACATGACATCTTTACCGTGACGCTGGCACCACTCAATGAGTTTACTTTTAAAATTGGTTTCGGTAAGTTCGAGGGTATGGATATCAATGTGTGGTTTTACGATCCTGCGCAATAAAAATTCTTTGGTGAAATTATAGCCCTTATCCATGTAAATAGCGCCCACAATCGCTTCAAAGGCATCGCCCAGCATCGAATTGTGTTTGGTTTGGATACTTACCGAGCGCTGATCAAACTGGATAAGTTTGTCGAAACCGATTTTTTTAGCCAACTGGTTTAAATTAGCCCGGTTTACGATTTTTGAGCGCATTTCGGTTAAAAAACCTTCCTCTTTGTATGGGTAGTGTTTAAAAAGGAGCTCTGCTATTACCGAACCCAGAACAGCATCGCCTAAAAATTCTAAGCGCTCGTTGCTGCTCCTGCTTCCGTTTTTTAGGATTTTTGCAGCAGAGCGATGTCTGAACGCCATTTTATAAAGCGTAACATTGCCCGGAACAAAGCCTAAAATATTTTTCAGCTTTTTAACAAACTCCTTTTCAGGAGAGAAATAAAGTTTATATAATTTTAATATCGGCATTAAATAAACAACACAATTAACGGCTAATTAGCATATTTAACTAAGTTATCTATTTTTAATTAGCATACAAAATTATATAGTAGCGCTGTTTTAAATTAATCTTCGTATTTTTTGAAAATGACAGAAGCGTTATGGCCACCAAAACCGAATGTATTACTTAAAGCAGCCCTAACAGTACGTTTTTGCGCCTTGTTGAAAGTAAAATTCAATTTAGGGTCAAATGCAGGATCATCTGTAAAGTGATTGATTGTTGGAGGAACAATATCATTTTTAACAGAAAGAATTGCTGCAATGGCCTCAATAGCTCCGGCTGCACCTAAAAGGTGACCCGTCATCGATTTGGTTGAGCTGATGTTTAACCTGTAAGCATCTTCACCAAACAATGTACCAATGGCTTTGGTTTCACTGATATCGCCCAGCGGCGTAGAAGTACCGTGTACATTGATATAATCTATATCGGCAGTTGTTAAACCAGCGTCTTTTAGTGCATTGGTCATTACCATTCTGGCGCCCAAACCTTCAGGATGTGGTGCGGTGATGTGATTGGCATCGGCACTCATTCCACCGCCAACAAGTTCTGCATAAATTTTTGCACCCCTTGCCTTTGCATGTTCAAGTTCTTCCAAAATAATGGTTCCTGCACCTTCACCGGCTACAAATCCGTCACGGTCTTTATCAAAGGGACGTGATGCAGTTGCCGGATCATCGTTGCGTGTTGATAATGCATGCATGGCGTTAAAACCACCCATACCTGCCTCGTTGATGATGGCTTCAGATCCTCCGCTGATGATTACATCGGCCATACCCAGGCGGATATAGTTGAATGCATCGATCATGGCGTTTGTTGAAGAAGCACATGCTGAAACAGTTGCAAAATTTGGCCCACGCAGGCCGTATTTGATAGAGATATGCCCTGGGGCGATATCAACAATCATTTTAGGAATAAAAAATGGATTGTATCTTGGTGTTCCGTCTCCTTTGGCAAAATTTGAAATCTCATCCAAAAAAGTTTTTAATCCACCAATGCCTGCACCCCAGATTACGCCGATCCTGTTGGTATCTAATTTTTCAAAATCAAAACCACCGTCTTTCACTGCTTCTTCTGTTGATACCAGTGCATATTGTACAAATGGATCTAATTTACGGGCTTCTTTTTTATCCAAAAAGTCTTCAGGATTGAAGTTTTTTACCTCGCAAGCGAATTTAGTTTTAAATTTTTCAGTGTTAAAACCCTTAATAGGAGCAGCGCCACTCACTCCTTTAGTCAACCCTTCCCAAAAATCTGGAACATTATTGCCTATGGGAGTGAGCGCACCCAACCCTGTTACTACTACTCTTTTTAATTCCATTTATACTGAAAAAGCGTAATTCTATTTAACGTTTTTTTCCAAATAAGCAATTGCTTGACCAACAGTACCGATGGTTTCAGCCTGATCATCAGGAATAGCTACATTGAATTCTTTTTCAAATTCCATAATCAACTCTACGGTATCTAAAGAATCTGCACCTAAATCGTTGGTGAATGAAGCCTCTGGCGTAACTTCGCTTTCGTCAACACCTAGTTTTTCTACGATAATAGCCTTAACTCTTGAAGCAATATCAGACATAATTTTATAATTTAATGGTTAAATAATTCTGTGCAAAGAAAAATAAATTCTTACAATTTTCAAATGTTTTTATTTCGATACGTAATTTTGCCATCTCAATAACACAGCGAATATAGAATTAGTTTTTTAATTTCGTTCTGTAAATAATTTATTTCGCTTTGAATAAGACATACCTAAAACTTACCTTAGACCTTGATTTTATACTAATTGCGATAACAGCTCCCCTTAAAGACTATGTACTTTGCCACAAAATTAATACCCGGCTAAATACGCAGTTCGAAAAAATAGATGACCACGAAATATTTTTTAATGTAGACGAACCTGCCTGGTGTTTTTCCAAATATTACTTTTTTGTAGAGCAGGGCGAGGTGGAATATTACCTGATATGCAATAAAAGCAGCGATGGTTTTTTGGTGCCCGAGATGAATAAGGTAGATTTTTTTATTATCATTAAAGAATTTATTGATAAAGAGGATTTAGATTATCTTATCAACGGACTTAATAAACTACCTGATATTCAGGTTGCTGCAAAAATAGATCCGACCAAGTTGAAGAGTAAGGAGAATTTGGTAATATAAAAATTATATACTTGGTGTATTAAATACACTATATTTGACAGTTACAAACCAAGAACAAAAGAACAAAATATATAAATTTTAATGCAGTTTGATTAATTTAGATCATCATTCAGTGTTCTAATAACTGCATAGCTAAAAATCAATTAATTAAATGAAACCTTTTCATTCGAGAACCAAAATTGTAGCCACGCTTGGGCCAGCATCAGCAAAACCAGATGTATTATACAGTATGTTTAACGCAGGTTTAGATGTTTGCCGTCTAAACTTCTCGCACGGATCGCAGGCAGATCACCAGGCGGTTTTAGATACCATCCGCGATTTAAACCAGAAATACGATTATAATGTAGGTATCCTTGCCGATTTACAAGGCCCTAAAATCCGTATTGGTTTAGTAAAAGAAGGCGGTATCAACCTGATCAATGGCAACAAAACCATTATTACCACCAACGAATGCATTGGTAACGAAGAACGCATTTATATTACGTACCAAAACTTTCCTCAGGATGTTCAGGCAGGAGAAATTATCCTTTTGGATGATGGAAAACTCCAGATGAAAGTATTATCTACCAATTTAAAGGACGAAGTGGTTTGCGAGGTTGTTCATGGCGGTATCCTAACTTCAAGAAAAGGGGTTAACCTTCCAAATACCAAAGTTTCTATCCCTTCTTTAACACCTGAAGACCGCGAAAATCTTGATTTCGTTTTAGATAATGATGTAGAATGGATCGGATTATCATTCGTGCGTAAAGCAGAAGATATTGTTGAACTGAAAAAAATTATTGCCGAACGTGGGAAAACAGCACGTGTTATTGCCAAAATAGAAAAACCGGAAGCGATTGCCAATATCGACGAAATCATTGCTGCAACTGATGGTATCATGGTTGCCCGTGGTGATTTGGGTGTGGAGTGTCCGATGGAAGAAGTGCCATTGTTACAAAAAATGATCGTTGCCAAATGCAGGGCGGCGTCTAAACCGGTAATTGTAGCTACACAGATGCTAGAGAGCATGATCACCACCCCGCGGCCAACCCGTGCAGAGGTGAACGATGTGGCCAATTCAGTGCTTGATGGTGCTGATGCGGTGATGTTGAGCGGTGAAACTTCGGTAGGGGAATTTCCGCTGATCGTTATTGAAACCATGCAGAAAATTATCCAGAACATTGAAGAGAATAACTATCCATTCAACCCTGATAAATTCTTAAAGCCAAAATCGCCATCTTTCTTAAGTGATGCCATTTGCGATTCTGCTTGTTTCTTAGCAAAACAGACCAACGCAGTAGGTATTGTATCGATGACATTAAGTGGTTATACTGCTTTCGAAATTTCCAGCCACCGTCCGGAAGCCTTAACCTTTATTTTTACCAGTAACAGGGCATTATTAAATGCGGTAAGTTTACTTTGGGGCGTTAGGGGTTTTTACTACGATAAGTGGGAAAGTACTGATAACACCATTATTGAGGTGAACGAATTCTTAAAAAGCAAAAAATTGGTTAAACAAGGCGATATCGTTATCAATACTGCTGCCATTCCAATGGAAGCAAAAGGAAAAACCAATATGTTAAAAATTACGGTTATAGATTAATTTCTGATATTATCATATTATAAATGCTCCCGATTTTACCCGGGAGCATTTTTTTTACCAATAAAAAATATATTTTTGCAATCCCAACACGGAGAGGTGTCTGAGTGGTCGAAAGAGCAAGCCTGGAAAGTTTGTATACTGGCAACGGTATCGAGGGTTCGAATCCCTCTCTCTCCGCTGAAATAAAAATGAACCTGCGCTGCAGGTTTTTTTTTTGGTTAAACAATAGGGTTAAATTATTGATTGTCAGAGTGTTAAAAACAAATAATAACCTCTATATCCCTCCAAAAGCTCCAAATCAAAAACCTCTCAAAACTTGCCATTTTTATAATGTTTTAATTAATAAATATATGTTCAGATGCCTAAAAAGGCACTTTGTTGTTTTAATCCTATTAGAATCATTTAAAAATATGTGGGTGTTTATGGCGTGTCTTGGTAGCCATAAATCACCCACACAATATAATATAAAGAATTACCATATAACTTAAACACCCAAGGTCTTTATTAGAAGGATCTATTCATTGGAACTTATCGTTGACGTACTTTTTTTATCTATTATGTTGCGCGATAAAAAATAGAAAACACCCTCTCCTGTTTATTTCGATGATTATATGCTATTCTAAAAGCTATATTTATCCAAAAACCAAGCCATCCAGTTGACTATATCTTATTTAAAAATCTCTTTAGGTATTGTATTTCAATACAAAAACACATAAATTTAATACCCAATATGAATAGGAGAATGAAATGGACCGTGAGAGATTTTCAGTGTATTTTTTCGTAAAGACGGATAAAAGGAGTGGTGGGGAGCATGGGTTTATTTACTGCCGAATCCGAAGCGGTGAGCAAGTTCTGGAGTTTAGCACAAAACAACGTTGGTATAGCGACAGGTGGAACAGCCGCCGCATGAGGCCGTCGGGCATGAGGGACGATGCTAAGGCGCTCAATGTTTGGCTCGATAATCTTTTTGCTTCCATAATTACCATCAGAAACCATAGAAGACTTAAGAATATTAGCGTTAGTCCAAAAGATATTATTGATGAGCTTTTAGGCAGGCCTCCAGACAAGGTTGGATTTACAGACTTGATAAGTAGCCATATCATTAATCTTCAAAAGTTGGTAAAGGCAGGAGACATCACTAATTCGACGCCAAAGAAGTATCTATACATCCTGACCCATTTGAGGGCATTTATGGCTTCCCGTTTTCATCTTGCAGATATTCCTAGTTATAAAATTGATCATGACTTCATTATTTCATTTTATGAATATTTAAGACACGACAAACGTATTGGAGAAGTGACGGCAAAAAAGTATTTATCCAATATCAGAACTATTATACTCAAGGCTTTACAAAGTGGATATGTCCATGAAGATCCATTTAAAGGATTCAAACTTGCTTATAAAGAAAAACAACGTATCCCATTATCTATAAAAGAGCTGCTGGCGATAATGTCAAAGATCTTTTTTACCAAGAGACTTTCGCAAATAAGAGACTTTTTCGTCTTTTCTTGTTTTACCGGATTGTGTTATGGGGATCTTAAAGCATTGATTACGAAAAATATAGTCTATGGCTGTGATGGTCGGCTATGGATTGAAGCGACTAGGCAGAAAACTGGTAACTTGATCAGATTGCCTATTCTATTTCCAGCTTTAAATATAATAAAACGGTACTCCCGTTGGAGTAAAACAGATTCTCTATCTAGAATCTTCCCGATTCCTTCAAATCAAAAAGTCAATGAATACCTAAAGGAAATTGGAAATCTATGCGGAATTACCAAGCTGCTTACTTTTCATTTGGCCAGGCATACATTTGCCACCACAATTGCAGTCTCGAATGGTGTTCCTATTGAGACAGTCCGTTTAATGCTCTCGCATTCTTCACTCAGATATACGCTCAGGTATGTAAATATAGATGATGTAAAGATTTCTTCTGACATTACGATATTAGAAGGAAAATTAGTTCACTTGTTAAAATAACATCCTATATTAAATCCCTTTATAATGATTAGTCTCTTTGATCTATTAAAGTGAAAATGAACGAAACGATATCAACAGTTTTGATTAAATACTTTTCAGCAAACCCTAAAGCATCAGAGTAATAATTCGGTCTTTATATTTCCGTATAACCTTAGTTATTAGAAAAGATGGCAACGGATTAAACCTCTACAGTTTTTATTGTCAAAATTCTAGCACTTTATCTGTTATTAAATATTGATATTTTTCAGAACGAGAACAAAAAAAGATTTACAGCCGCGTTCCAAATAAATGGTGCAGCTGATAGATGATCATCAATACAGCAGCGGTGGCCATCAATAAAAATGTAAGTACGCCGAGAATATTCGATTTGAGATTGTTTGTGAATTTTCCCATGATTTTTTTGTTGTTTGAGATCAGTAATATCAATATGATTAATACCGGAGCCGTTAGACCATACAATATGGCCGAATAGATCAATGCATCAATTGGCGAAATCCCTATATAGCTCATCGAAAGACCGATCAGTAGTGAGAGGATAATAATGATATAAAATGCCTTTGCCTCGTGAAACTTGTTGTCCAGTCCTTCTTTCCAACCAAAAGTTTCACAGATAATATACGATAGTGAACCACTTAAAACAGGTATGGCGAGCATCCCGGTTCCAATAACACCCAATGAAAAAAGCCAATATGCCTGTCTTCCTGCCAGCGGACGCAGTGCTTCTGCGGCTTCTTCAACGGTATTAATCTGATGTACCCCTCCATTAAATAAAACAGTTCCTGCAGTTAGAATGATGAACCACATGACCACGTTTGAAAAGAACATTCCGAGGTTGACATCCTGCTTCATCCCATGAATGAGATTTTTATTGACCATGAGATGGCTCTTTCGGTGCTTCATTTCCTCAACTTCCATGTTAGCTTGCCAAAAAAATAGGTAAGGAGAAATTGTAGTGCCCAGGAGGGCGACAAGCACCGTAATAAAATCTTTATCAAACCTGATGATTGGGATAACTGTATGATATAGGATCAATCCGAAATCCTGCTTTACCAAAAAAGGTACAATCAGATAGACCAATAATCCAATGCAGAGGTAGCGAAGTATTTTTGCGATGTTCTGGTATGGAAGATAAATGATCAGTACTAGGAGCAATCCCGTAAACAGTATAGAAAAAAAAGAGGAGGGGATGTTTGGGAATAACAAGTTTGCAACAGCCCCCATTCCCGCTATATCTGCCCCGACGTTCAGAACAATTGCAGGGAAGCTGAAGATCAGCATAAGGTATAATACTGATTTAGGATAGTGTAATTTTAACGTTCCTGTGATTCCTCTTCCGGTAACCATTCCAATTCTGGCGCACATTTCCTGAATGGCCGCCATAAGTGGAAATGTGAGTAGGGCAGTCCAGAGTGTAAGCATACCGAACTGCGCTCCGGCTTGGGAGTAAGTTGCAATTCCCGAAGGGTCATCGTCACTAGCACCAGTTACGATACCAGGGCCAAATGTGTACCAAAATGATTTTTTATCTGCCATAGTGTTTTACAAGGTTTATTGAGGCTTACATTCAGATACATGGCCCTTAGCACCGAGATGGTGGTCGGGTGATAAAAATGGAATTCCAAGCTCGGCAGCACGCAAAATGAACATTGCTCCGAGAAAGAACACCAACCATGGAACCAACTTATTTAGCCTGAAGTGAACATACTTACCAAGGTAGATTCCTCCCAATGATATCATCATCATTAGTGGGGTAGTACCCAGGCCAAACAAGAACATAAAGCTTGCCGCTCCTCTTATTGAGTTTGAATTGAGAGCAGTGGCCATAGCGAGATATATCATTCCACAGGGAATGAGGCCGTTCAACATACCAGCGAAGAAGCCCCATAACGGCCTGCCGTGTATACGCCCCATTAATTTACTGATCGGGTGTATTAATATTTTTTGAAACCCGTTAAAATAAGGTAGGAATCGTCCAAAAAAATGTATCAGGGTAAAACCTATTAACATAGTACCAACAATAAAGCTTAAGGTTTCCTGGCTTGTAAATAAGGTTATGCTGCTTCCTACCGCTCCAACCAGGCCCCCAAGAGAAGTATATACGAATATCCTGCCCGATTGGTAAAGCAATAGTTGAGCCACAGACCTCAAATGGTTTTTATTGGGTGCTTGCAGGCCCAGCATCAGTGGTCCGCACATTACTGCGCAATGCAGGCTGCTGAGCAGGCCCATCAAAAAAGCCAGTGGTAGGTTACTCATAATGAAATTGTTTGATTGTACAGATAATCCTTGTTACTACTGGTCCACCTGAGTTCAAGAAACCATTGCCCCTTCGGCATTTTTGTTAAATCCAGACGGATGGGCTTGCCAAATGTTTTTGCCCTGATATGAAAATCATTTTTTGCGGTTGACGGGCGCTGAAGTTTCAGTTCATAAGCAGCACTATCTTTCAGTTTGATAATCAGCATTGATTTGCTGATACTGATTACCGGTTGTGCATTTTCTTTTTCAACATTTTGCTTGGCCTTGTACTGCTGTTCATAATTGATTCCTTTTTGATAATAATCTTCATCAACAAGTGCATCATTACCATGTGTACTAAACATGTATATGACCATTGTAATAATAAACAGCATGAATGCGGTCATGCCTATAACTATTTTTGTTCCCCAGTTCATACTAATTAGTTTATTGTTCAAGGTTGAGAAAAAAAAGAAGAGGATGCGGTGCTGATCACCTTTCCGCCAGTACTTACCTCAAACACCACTTCTGATTTGAAATCTTTGAGCTCATTCTTTTTTCGGATAAGGAAAAAGGTGAGATGCATTGTGCCTTCCTTTGCCAAAACTTCCGGTTTTTGGATAAAATTGATCACATCTTCTTTATTTTGGGAACGAAACGTGAACCCGATTGGCTGATTGGTCTTATTGATCAGTTCTGCATTATAAAGGTTGCTCACTGTTCCGTCGTTACCCAATTGGTACAGAGTTCCACTGGCCCTTAATACGGTTGTTTCTACATCCTGCCTTTTATAGATCAGGCTGGAAAAGACAAGCATCACGATCAACAGCACCGCTGTATAACCATAGGCTTTTAAGCCCAGTTTAAAAGGTTTCTTTTGCTGTATAAAATCCTGGGTATAAAAGCCGATTAAGTTTGCAGGGCGTTTAATTTTTGCCATCACTTCGTTACAGCCGTCAATACATGCTGTACAGTTTACACATTCAAGTTGTGTCCCATTTCTGATATCAATGCCAGTAGGGCATACCTGTACGCATAGACCACAGTCTATACAATCGCCCCTTGCAGGGGCCACGTTGCTTTTCTGCAGGAATGCCCTGGGCTCGCCCCTTTGTTCATTATAGGCAACAATCAGGCTCTGGTTATCCAATAGTACGCCCTGCAAGCGGCCATAAGGACAGATAACTGTGCATACCACTTCTCTTGCATAAGCAAACACTGCGTAGAAGATCAGGGTAAAAAGCCATATCGATAGAAATCCGCTAATGTGTTTATCAACCGGTTCGGTTATGATATGGTAAAGCACATTTGACCCGATCAAATAAGCTAAAAATATATTGGCGATGCCAAAGGATATCAACAGAAAAAGGAAGTGCTTGATGCCTTTTTTGAGTATTTTCTCTTTGTTCCAGGGCTGTTGATCCAGTTTTTTCTGATGATTTGCATCTCCTTCGATCCAAAATTCTATTCTTCGAAAGACCATCTCCATAAAAATTGTCTGCGGACAGGCCCAACCACACCAAAGTCTTCCAAATATCACTGTAAAGCATATCACAAAGATGATAAAGACCAGCATTGCCAGTGCAAAGAGATAAAAATCCTGTGGGGTAAAAATCAATCCAAAGAAGACAAACTTCCTTTCCAGAAAATTGAGCAATAGCAGTTGTTCACCTCTAAGCTCAACAAATGGAAATGAAAACAGGCTTATCAACAGCACATAGCTGAACCATTTTCGGTAGGAATAAAGCCTCCCCGAAGGTTTTTTGGGATAGATAAATGTCCTGCCAAAAATTTTCAGGCTTTTATTTTTTTGTGATGCTTTCATGGGTCACGGTATCCTTCACACTTTTAGGTTCGTACTTTTCTCCCTGAGGTGCCTTGGCATTAGCCGGCTTGCTTCCTTGTAGCGACATGATAAAATTGACCACTTCGGCAATATTTTTGGCGCTCAGGGTTTTCTCCCAGCTCGCCATTCCCTTGGCCGGTACTCCATATTTTACCGTTTTGAAGACATCGTTGATGCTACCACCATGAAGCCAGAATTCGTCGGTGAGGTTTGGCCCGACAATGCCTTGTCCATGTTCCCCATGGCAGGCGATGCAGTTGGCCATAAATATGGTTTTTCCCTTTGCGATCAGTGAAGGGTCAGGCTTAATCGAATTCTCGTCAAATTTTTCTGCAGCAGTGGCAAGAAAGGCCTTTTTATCTATTGCTGCCTTGTTCATTTCGGCAACGTATTCTTCGTCCTGTCCTGGCCCGTCACTGATGTGATAATAGTAGAGATAACATGCAGCAAAAATCATCGTTCCATAAAATAATATATTGAACCACCTGGGCACCGGGTTGTTTAGCTCATGAATTCCGTCATAGGCATGTGGAATAACCAGCGCCTCCTCTTCTTCAATCGGTTTCAGGCTCAATAATTTGCTCCAGATATTTGGCTTTTGCTTTCTTTGCTTCTGCCAGGTTTCATAATCCAAGGGTTTTGGGGCCTCATATTTTATAAAAGGTTTTGGGTGGAGGCGTTCGTCAACTATCACTTTCAGGGCCTTTAGCATTACAATTGTGGCAAATAGTGCCACCAGTGCGAATAGGAATGCTGCCAGCACCAGTATTTCTGAAGCACTTAAGCCAATAGTTGATGTTTCAGGCTTCGTTGGAACAGCTTCTGCCGGAGCGGCTAAAACATTTAAACTAAGTATTGACGAGAAAATGAATAGGCTAAATTTCTTCATGGCTTTGGGTTTCTTGGTCTTCGATTGGCATATTGCTCATGAGTGTGGTATGACCTTTGTTAAGCTTGAGCAGGTATACCGCAACGAGGATAAAAAATACCATAAATATCAGCAGGGAAGTAATGAGGTACATTTCACCTCCCGCAAGGTCTTTGATCTGTTTGAACATGACTAGTGTTGATTTGTGGGAATTGTTGATTTATTGGCTTTTATATCGGTACCCAGGCGCTGCAGGTAGGCGATAATGGCAATGATTTCCTTATTGCTGGTCACTTTGATATTGTCTTTGGCCAGATTTTTCGCGATGGAATCGGCCTGTAGCATCAGATCTGCATTGGCCTTCCGATCATATCCGGCCTCATATGGTACGCCCAAACGCTGCATTGCCCTGATCTTGCCGGCCGTTGTTGAGGTGTCTAATTTCTGGCTGATGAGCCATTGGTAAGATGGCATAATACTACCTGGAGACATAGAAGTTGGATCTAACAAATGGTTAAAATGCCATGCATTGCTGTACTTCCCGCCTACGCGGTGCAGGTCAGGTCCGGTACGCTTGCTACCCCATAAAAAAGGATGATCGTATACAAACTCTCCGGCCTTACTGTATTCCCCATACCGCTCGGTCTCCGAACGGAAAGGCCTTACCGTTTGAGAGTGGCAGTTTACACAGCCTTCACGGATATATAAGTCTCTTCCCTGAAGCTCTAATGCCGAGTAGGGTTTTACGCTTTTAATAGTTGGCACATTTGACTGGATAGTAAAGGTTGGCATCATTTCCACCATACCGCCGATCAAAATAATGATAAGTGCGAAAACCATGAACTTCATGGGCTTGCGCTCTAACCTCCGGTGCCATTTTTTATCGGCAGCATCTTCAACAACAACTTCTTGCAAAGGCATTGCTTCTGCAGGCTCATTAACCACCAGCTTTGCACGCATCATGGTTTTGGCTAAATTAACCGTCATCACAATTACCCCGGCCAGGTAAAAGGTTCCACCAATGGCACGAAGTACATGCATGGGAATAATCTGCAGGGTGGTAGATAAAAAATTTGGGTATTTTAACAGTCCTTCCGGAGTGAATTCTTTCCACATCAACCCTTGTGTAAATCCGGCCCAATACATTGGAACTGCGTAAAAAAGAATACCAAGTGTACCGATCCAGAAATGAAACGAGGCCATCTTTTTAGAATAAAGCTCAGTTTTATAAATTCTGGGGATTAGCCAATATAAAATTCCAAATGTCAAGAATCCGTTCCATCCCAGTGCGCCAACATGTACGTGTGCAACAATCCAATCAGTAAAATGCGCTACACCGTTGATCTGTTTTAGTGATAGCATAGGACCTTCAAAAGTGGCCATTCCATAGGCAGTAAGTGCAACAACCATAAATTTGAGGGTGACGTCTTCACGGACCTTATCCCAGGCCCCACGCAGGGTTAAAAGGCCATTGATCATCCCGCCCCAGCTTGGTGCAATTAGCATGACTGAAAAGGCCACACCCAGAGATTGCGCCCATCCAGGTAGAGAAGTATACAACAAGTGGTGCGGACCGGCCCAGATATAGATAAAAATTAACGACCAAAAGTGAAGGATACTCAGCTTGTAAGAGTATACTGGTCTTCCAGCCATTTTGGGCAGAAAATAATACATCATTCCCAAATATGGCGTAGTGAGGAAGAATGCCACTGCATTATGGCCATACCACCATTGTACAAGCGCATCCTGAACTCCGGCATACAGGTAATAACTTTTTAGAAATGAGACAGGAAGCTCAAAAGAGTTCACGATATGCAGTACGGCAATAGTTACGAAAGTGGCGATATAAAACCAAATAGCAACATATAAATGCCTTTCCCTGCGTTTAATAATTGTTCCGAACATATTGATGCCGAACACCACCCAGATCAATGTAATGGCAATATCTATTGGCCATTCCAGCTCTGCATATTCATGTGATGTGGTAAAGCCCAGTGGTAAGGTAGCCACAGCCGAAACAATAATCAGTTGCCAGCCCCAAAAGTGAATCTTGCTCAAAACATCACTGAACATCCTAGCCTTGAGCAGGCGTTGGAGAGAGTAATAAACGCCCATAAATATGGCATTGCCTACAAAGGCAAAAATGACCGCATTGGTGTGCAAAGGTCTGATCCTGCCGAAAGTAGTGTACTGGTTGCCCATGTTCATGGCCGGTTTGAACAGCTGCATGGCAACGAGCAGACCAACGGTCATCCCAACAATGCCCCAGATAAGAGTGGCGAGGCCAAAATTGCGCACAATCTTATTGTCGTAAGTAAATTTTTCCAACTGCATAAATAAATAGAATTGTTGTTTTTAATAGCCCAAAAGTATCTACAGGGTCCTGATCGTTGGCTGATGATTGTTAGCCAAAAAAGTGATGCTTGTCACTATTCATCTGTTCCCTCTCCATCAATCTCATCATCGAAAAGAACCCTCATGCCGGGTGTTACAACGTCATCCTGCTGCCCATTTCTAAGCGACCACACAAATGCAGCTAAAAAAATCAGTGCCATTACAACACTGCATCCGATTAAAAAATAAAGGATGTTCATAGCAGGTTATTTTTACGTGCAAAAAATCTGGTGGCTATCGAGGTAAAGCTGATAATAGTGATTGTGCTGATTGGCATCAGGACGGCCGCAACAAGCGGATAAAGGGTTCCCTGGACGGCGTAATATAAACCGATACAGTTGTAGGCAATGGCAATGCCAAAGCTAATGCTAATGATTTTTAACCCATCTTTACTCAACTGGTGGAAGTTGGGCAGGTAGGTAAGCGAATCTCCTTTCAGTATCGCATCGCAACCGGGTGTGAAATTATTGATGTTATCTGTGATCGCAATTCCAAAATTGCTCTGTTTTAATGCCCCTGCATCGTTGAGGCCATCGCCGATCATCATCACTTTTTCACCATTTTTCTGTTTCGTCAAAATGGCTTTAAGTTTATCATGTGGACTTTGCTCAAAGTTAATACCGGCTTTTTTCTGAAAGATTTTTTTCAGCATTTCCTGATCATTTGCTGTATCTCCTGATAGCACAGTTAATATAAAATTATGCTGAAGTGTCGAAACCAGCTCCTTCAATCCTTCACGCCATTGTTGTTCGATTATAAAAGTCCCCTTATAGGCGGTATCAATTACAATATGTACGCCGCTTTGTTGATCGCCTTTGAGATCAAAAGGAAGTATAGACTTGTTGCCGGCATACACCATCCGGTTGCACACCTGACCGCTGATACCTTTACCTGGTATCTCTTTATATTTTGAAATCGGATAGGAGCTGCCATACCCCAGGCTTTTAAGTATCTGCCTGCTCAGCGGGTGGGAAGAATTTGTTAAAAGTGAGGCCACAAGTTTATGATCTTCATCACCCAGCGTACCGGTGAATGTGAGCTTTGCCTGCTCTGTTGTTGTCAATGTTCCTGTTTTATCAAAAACAATAGAATTGCACGAGGCCATGTCTTCTACTACATCCGTGTTTTTTACATAAAAACCTTTTTTATCAAATACGGATAAAATAGCCGATAAAGTGAAGGGAGTACTGAGCGTAAGCACACAGGGGCAAGCCACAATGATTACGGCTGTAAATGCGGCCCATGCTTTGTTACTGTTACCGTAGCTGAGCCAATAACCCATTGCTGAAAAAGCAATTACAAATACAGCAATGGTAAAATATTTGGCCACCCTGTCGTTAAAATGGTGTTTGGCATCATGGCTATAGTGTTCCTTGTTCCACAATCCTGTAAGGTAGCTTTGCGATGGTAATTTTACTACTTCGAGCTCGATTCCTTCTCCCATCTGCCTGCCGCCCGCATAGGCAATTTCTCCGAGCACCTTTTCTTGTGGTTCGGTTTCACCGGTAACAAAACTCATGTCGAGCCATGCACTGCCTTTCATCAATATCGAGTCTGCGGGTATCAGTTCACCATTTCGTATCCAAAGCCGGTCACCAATTAATAGTTCATTGATGGCTTTCGGTGTCTGTCTTCCTCCGATAAGGGTGGTAACAGCAATTGGAAAATAGGAACGATAATCCCGGTCGAATGAGATATGATGATAGGTTCGTTGTTTAACCCATTTGCCCATTAAAAGCAGGAATACGAGTCCGGTTAAGGTATCTGCAAAGCCAGGGCCAGAGTTGAATACTACAGCATAAGTGGTACGAAGGAAGAGAACAACAATGATCAATGCAAGTGGCGTATCCAAATTAACATGTTTATGCTTCAGGCTATTCCAGGCTGATACAAAATATTCGCGGCCGCAATAAAAAACTACCGGAATAGAGAGGGTAAGATTCAACCAACCGAATAAGGTCTGAAACTGGCTTTCCAAGCTAGAAAGACCAAAATATTCCGGAAAGCTGAAAAGCATTACATTGCCCATGCAGAAGCCGGCAACTGCAATTTTTAAGATGAGGCTTTTGTTTACCGAATGGCTTTTCTCCTTAACAACATCCTGTAGGTTAATAGCGGGTTCATATCCAATCTCCACTAAAGTCTCAACAAGGCGCCTTAAGCTTATTTCTTTATTTTGGTAACTTATGGAAACCAGTTTCTTCAGAAAGTCGATCCTGGAATTATAGATTGCCGGGTTAATCTTATACAGGTGTTCCAAAAGCCAGATGCAGGAACTACAGTGTATAGCTGGGATGTAAAATGTCACAATCGTACTTTTATCATCCTGATAATCGATCAGTTGTTTGATTATAGTGGGTTCATCGAGGTATTCGAAATAGGCATTTGATACCGATCTTTTGCCGGGAGCAGGATTGTACGAGTAATAGGCGCAAAGGTTGTTCGATGATAAGATCTGGTATACCCCAAGGCAGCCCGTGCAGCAAAAATGTTTGTCGTCTAAAATACGGTCTGTTCCGGCGATCTCTTCACCGCAATGGTAGCAAATGCTGATATCCAGAATTTTTTGCGTTCTCATTGTTATACGGATTGACTGAATAAAGTTGTGCCTGGCTCTTTTTGCCATAGGCGTTCATCAAAAGCCATACACACATTCCTTAAAAAGGCTCTGCCATCTTTGGTAATCTGCAATTGTAGACCATTAATTTCAATCAAATGATCTTCCAGCATAGAGGCTAATCGTTCATAAATTAACCCGGGTATAGCGGTGGTAAAGCACGTAACACCTTTGCACATCAGGTTTAGTATATGTTCGCGTACATATAAGTCTCTGTCACTGGAAATATGCCCCCTAAAAGTTGGAAGTTCCCCATTATTCACTTTTTCCAGGTATTCTTCCACCGTTTTGCTGTTCTGGGCAAAGGCTGTTTTACAGTCGCTGATTGCTGAAACGCCTAAGCCAATCAGTACTTCGGTGCGTTTGTCTGTATAGCCCATAAAATTACGATGGAGCTGGTAACTTTCACTCGCTTTGAAAAGACTGTCTTTCTTTAAAGCAAAGTGGTCCATGCCAATTTCATGATAGCCCGCATTTAGCAATATTTTCCTGCCTTGCTGATAAAGTGCAAATTTTTCCTCTCCGTGCGGAATGTCTTTTTCGGAATAATGCCGCTGTCCTGGCTTCATCCACGGAACGTGCGCATATCCGTAAAATGCAATACGTTCAGGCCGCATGGCGAGTACTTCATTAAACGTTTGGGCTAAGCCACCATGAGTTTGTCCCGGAAGACCGTAAATAAGATCGAAGTTGATTGACTCATAACCGATCTCTCTGGCCTCGGTCACGATCCTGAATACCTGTTCGGGAGTTTGGAACCGGTTGATCATCATCTGTACCTTTGGGTCAAAATCCTGTATACCCAGGCTCATCCGTTTAAAGCCCAAACGGGAGAGAACTGTCAGATGTTCGAAAGTCGTATTGTCTGGGTGCGCCTCAAACGAACAGGTGCTCTCATTGTCTAATTCTGCTGAAATTGAACTCATCAGCCTGTGCAGATTTTCCGGACTAAAAAAAGTTGGGGTACCTCCACCCAGATGCAATTCTTTTATTTTTGGTGTTTCCCCGAGCAGATCGCAGTACATATGCCATTCTTTCAAAAGGGCTTCAACGTATGGAAGCTCAACCCCATGGTTTTTTGTGATGCGGGTGTTACAGCCACAGTAGGTACAAAGGCTTTCGCAAAATGGGAGGTGGATATAAAGGCTTACCCCCTGATTTCGGTATTTATTGTACGCATCTGTCAAAGAAAGTCTCCACTTATCTACGTTAAATGATTTAGTTTCCCAATAAGGAACCGTTGGATAGCTGGTATAACGTGGCGCAGCTATATTATATTTTTTAAGCAAGGCTGATGTGTCCATATCATTTTGATTCTTTTATTTTGATGGTACAATCTTTTTGGCAACAACAGGCATTGCCCACGCATTTTCCCGCTGCCCAATTGTCGAGATTGGAAATCACCTGGTGCATATTTTCCAAGGTACCGCCATCTTTGAAAGGAATGTTGGCTATTTTTATTCCTGCAGATTTTGCAGCGCCCAAATCAATATTATCGTAACTAAATGTGGAAGTGGCAATATATTTGACCCCAAGAGATTTCAGTCCTTCAATGATCCTGGCATCCACCAGGTCCCCGTTGAAAACGATCAGCGCTTCTTTACCAGATACAAAATTCAGCGTATCTGGTGTTAGCTGATTTGCAATTACGGTAATATCATGTTTTTTATAATTAGCCAGGATAAGGCATTCTTTCTCCCTGGTATCGATGTTATAAACAATAGCTTTCATATCTAAATTTTTCTTCAAGCAAAACTATAGCATGCGATGCAGCCCATCGTGATCTTGATTAGAAGAAAAAATGATATTAGTCAGAAGTTAAGGATTCAGGCTGGATCGGTACAATTCTATTGAAAGCGATGGTAATCAGCTTGATGTGGATTGAAAATCTCAAACTTTAAATATGATTAAAGAAGATATCGCGGTTCTCCTGATGATACAAAAGTCAATGGCGTTTACGGGCACTTAATTCACGTGCCGGATTATATATTAAGGGAACTCATGCCAATTATGATAGCTGCATCTTGATGATGTTCTTGCAGCATGACTAAAAGTGATTATGCAGTGGGGCCGGGCGGAAGAATGCTTCGGGGCTATACCAACCGGTCGTATGGGGCAAAAAAATTATTGCTTTACATTTTTAAGCTTTTCTATCGAAAGAATTTGGATGGCGTTCCCATTCTTTTCGATAAGTTTTTCGTCTTTAAAATCAGCCAACATACGGCTAACGGTTTCGCTGGCTGTACCTACCAGGGCGGCCAGATCGTCGCGTGAAATCCTTAATGTACAGCTATCTGAATCGGGTTCTCCAAATTTGGTTGCCACCTTCACCAGTGCATCTGCGACCCGTTTACGGACTGAGAAATAGGCTAGTCTCAGCATCTGTTCTTCTTTTTCCTGAACACTTCCTGAAAGCATCCCTAAAAATGTATTGGCGATTTCCTGATGGTTGAGGAGATCATCCATGAAATCTGATTTTGCGATCAAAATCAGTTCGCTGTCACATAGCGTGGCAGCATTATCTGAATATGATGCTCCCCGGCACAGGCTCTCATAACCAAAAAAATCGCCTTCCTTATAAAGGGTAGAAGAGAGTTCACGCCCATCTTTCGCCCTTTTATAGGTTTTTACCTGACCTTTTTTAATAAAATAGAGATGTGCAGGTTCATCCAGTTCAACATAAATGATTTGTTTGCCTGCAAACGATCTGGTTTTTCCCTTTGTCCTCATTGATTCGAGTAGCGACGCACTATCTCCACCAGTAGTTTTGAAACCTATTGGTTTGGAACGTTTTTTTAGCCTGCTTTCTATTGCATTGAATAGTTCAACATCATCAAAGGGCTTGGTAAGATAATCGTCGGCACCCATTTCCATCCCCTTGCGCATATCTGCGCGTTCCGCCTTGGCCGTCATAAATATAAAAGGGATAGTTGCGGTGAGGGCATTTTTCTGCAGCAGGTACAATACGCTATAGCCATCCAGTTCAGGCATCATAATATCGCATAAGATAATATCCGGGAGCTGCTTGGTGGCCAGCTCAACACCTATTTTGCCATTCTTTGCAGAGAATGTTTCATAACCTGCCAGAGCCAGCATTTCTACAATACCTTCCCTGATATCGTCGCTGTCTTCAATGATCAAAGCTTTCTTCATAAGGGGTCAAAATTTAAAGTTAAGTTTGAAAGTAGTGCCAACATTCTGCTCACTTTCGCAGGTACAAGTGCCATCCATCAGGCCCACATAGCGTTTCACAATATTGAGCCCAAGACCTGTGCCGGGGATATCGCCAGTATTATGTGCCCTGAAAAACGGTTCGAAGAGGCTTTTCATTTCAGTTGAAGGAATACCAATACCATTATCTTTCACTTCTAAAATAAGCTCGTGTTCACTGACTATACTTTTAAATTGGATCATGGTGTCTTCTCCAGAGTATTTTATTGCATTTGAAATCAGGTTGATGATACAATTTTTCAAAAGGTTTTGGTCCAGAAATACCTTGCCAGTAGTGCCCTGGTGTTCATATACAATGGTCTGCTTCTGTTTGGTCATCAGCTGCATTTCTTCGGCAATTTCTTCCGCAAATGTGAAAATATCAAACCATTGTGGTGTAGCCATAACTTTGCCCGCTTCCAATTTTTCGAGCGAAAGGAAATCGTTGAGTATAGTTGTTAGGTTGTTTATAGCATTCTTGATCTTTGATGTATGTTTTTCCACGCTTTCGATATCGTGTTTTTCGACATATTTATTGATCAGTGATGCCGATAGCTGGATAGCACTTAATGGTGTTCTAAACTCATGGGAAGCCATTGAAACGAACCTGGTCTTTAATTGGTTCAGTTCTCTTTCTTTTTGAAACAGTGCGCTCATGTGTTCTTTAGCCGATTCGAGCTCATTTATTGACTTGAGCAACTCCTGTGTGCGATCTTTGATCTTTTCCTCCAATTCTTCGGTATAACTCCTGATCTTGATCTCATCTTCTTTTTGCCTACTGAGGTCATGGATAAATCCGGTATATATTCTCCGGTCGCTGAACTTGATCTCGCTTACGCCTAACCTGAACGGAAAAATACTACCGTCCTTACGCTGTCCGTTCACTTCCCGCCCGATTCCAATAATCTTTTGCTTTCCGGTACGCTCATAGTTTGCAAGATAGCCATCATGATGTGACCTATCCGGCTCTGGCATAAGTACGGAAACGTTCTTGCCCAGAAGTACATCTCTGCTCGGGTAACCGAATAGTTCAAGTGCTGCAGGGTTGATATTTTCGATCAGGCCGCGGTCATCGATCGTAATGATACCGTCGATTGCATTTTCGATAATGGCAGCTAGTAATTTTTCTCTTTCCATTGTTGAGTATCCCATCCAAATATAGTTTAAAAATATCAGATGGATAACTGCCTCAACCTGGACTCGGCATCTAATAACGATTGGTAGAACCTGCCCTCAAAACGCTGTTCCTTCCTGGTAAATTCCCTGAAGAGAAATTTGTAATAGTCGATTCCACGGAAAAGCTCTTCTTTGAACCTGATGAGCTGGTTCCTTTTCTTTTCTGTATATCCTTCCATTAGCAGGTTGATTTCTGTAGCCAGGTAATTCACATACAGCTCAAGCTCTTTGATGAAAAAATTTGGTCGCTTAACTTTTTCCAGAAGATCGGTCCTGCCATAAATGTGACCGATCATCTCATCCAGGGAATAGACGCCCGAAAAGTAAGCGAGGTTTGGTCCGGGGCAGATTGCTACCGCTTTGCTTTCCTTTGGTTTAAGAATGCCAACTTTTTGATAGGCCGAACTACATAGTCCCTCGCAGAGGCAGATCTTTTCGGTTACCTTGAGCAACTGCTTCTCGAATTCAGCAACCGGAAGTTTTTCCTTTTTTAGATGTTCTATTTTTAACTTTTGATACGCTCTGGATGCGGTGCAGATCGGAGTCTCTGTAAATTCTGTATTGGTGCACAGGTATTTTTTTTTACATGGACTGCCAGGACGTCCTTGTGCTATTCGCATTTTACGTTCAGCCTCTATACTGCTGTTCCTGAAATTGTTGAACAGTACTCCCAATGGTGAGGCATTGCTTAGAAAAAAATCACTTTCGTCGGCGTTAGCCAACTGATTAAGCGTATCATCGTCCACATTGGTCACTTCCGGTACCAATAAAAACGGACTGCCCCATCCAGTTGAATCCAACTGGTAGTGTTTCAGCAGGAACTCGTTTTCTGCTGCTGTACCTATTCCCCCTTGAACACTGATACGATACTCCGTTAATGGAACCCTGCTGATGCCTTTTTTTTGAAGTGCTTTTGTGTACAATTCAAAAAGTTCTTCTTTCATGCGGGTTTTCATCTGCTTAAACTCTTCAAGAATCGGCCCCAATAGGTATCCATCTGTAGCAAAGGCATGCCCTCCGCAATTTAGACCACTCTCTATCCTAAACTCGGTTGTCCATAAACCTTTTTTTGCTAAAAACTTTGCCTGGATAAAGGCCGACCTGAAATCGCTCACCTTGAGGATGATGCTTTTCTTCACGATGTTATTCTCATCTGGGTAAAAATCTTCAAAATGTTCCAGGTAACTGCATAACCTTGGGTTCATTCCGGCAGAAAGCACAACCGATGAGGTTAAGCTGCTTTCGGCAAAGCCCCTTAATGCAGCCAATGCATCGCTATTCTCATCAGCTGTATCATTTCTGTTTTCGTGTTTAATTCTATCGACTTTAGACATGATATTGACATCAATTTTTCCAAGTTCCATCCGCTTTCGCAAGATGCTTTGGAAGATTTCTTTTTTCTTCCCATCCGGATAATCCAGCATTAGCTTATATCCATGCTTTAGTTGTGAATCATCGGGTAGCAGCTCGAAGTACCTGCAAAGATCATTGCCTGCTTCAAAAGGGAGCTGTTTTAATTTCTCGAAGTCCTCCTTTATGGTTGCGTCCAGAAAATTAAGGTAGCAGTGAATTCTCTTGGCTCTGCTATTGTGGCTGTTTTTAGGAATAGGTACATAGATCATATTACGCTTTTTGGTATGATATGCTCTCATGCGTTCAATTAGTTCATCGTCTACTATAGAAACTACGGATGAGATGCCATATTTGGCAACCTTTAAAGGAGTATCTATTGAAAAACCTAGACCAAGAACGGGAATATGAAATTTATGTGCCATGCATTTGAATAATTGTATCGTCCAAAAATATCCTGATGTCGCCATTATGATTAATACCACCATCATCTAAAAAAATGATCCCGATCACATTTTTCTTAAATGATTTAAAATAAGGTGTTTATAGTGGGTTTTCGATTTGTGTCATATCATTTTTAGATATGACCGGCATCAGTATTTCCTCGTTGATGTAATGCGAGCTTTACATTGTTAAAACCGAATAACATGAAACCTCATAACAAGACACAATCGACATCAGAACGATATTTTAATAAAACCATACTAGCTATCGGGTTTATAATCATTCTGTTGCAACTGGCTTTCCTTTTTGCTGTTGGCGCTAATCCTATAGAACAGTTATATATACAAGGTAAGGATTCTTTGAGAACCGAACTTGGCAAACAACTTAGCGATCTGGAAATACAAAAACGCTTGAATTTCCCTAAAACTGTAAAGCGGTTTTACGATCAGGTAAACCTACAAACAAACTGGCTCCGAAGTGAAGAGAATTCGGGACCAACAGATATGGCGATGCGCTTGCTGGATTGCGTTAAGCAGTACGGCCTGCAGCCGCGCGATTACCATCCGGAAATATTAACCTATGAAGAAATGCATCGTATATTCAGCTCTGAAATACAGTTGTCGGCCGGGCAAAAGATCGAATTCGAGCTTATGCTTACCGATGCAATGGTGAGCATAATTAACAACCTTCACTTTGGAGCATATAATCCAAGGCTGAGTAAGACAGCTATAGATAATGGGTTAAAAGATGAGCTACATGCTGAAATTTTTCTTCATTTGGCTACCGGTAGCGGGGATCTCATGCAGGCGGTATTAACCGTGCAACCCAAAATTGATCAATATGTACAGCTGCAGGGCTATATGAAACTCATTGCCGGACAATATACCTGTGATTCTTATGAAACACCCGAAGAGGACATCAGGTTGATTGCTATAAATATGGAACGGCTGCGTTGGCTGACTGTTGAAGCTAATAGTTACCTGCATATTAACATTCCATCTTTTGAGTTAACCTATTATACACCATTTAAAATATCCGAGTACAAAGTGGTCGTTGGTAAGCCTTCAACTCCAACGCCTACACTGGAAAGTGCGATTGGATTTTTGGAGACTGGTGCTGATTGGATGGTTCCACAAAATATTTTTATAAAAGAATTGCTGCCCAGGGTGCAAAGGGATCTTGCTTATTTTGAAAACAACCATATGGCGGTTTATGATCTACAGGAAAATTTTGTTCCGATAACTAACCAAAGCCTGTTGCTGATCAGGCAGAATCCGCGGAGGTACCACCTCAGGCAAACTTCAGGCTGTGACAATGCCTTAGGAAAAGTGGTTTTCAGGTTCAGCAATATTTATGGTATATATTTACATGACACCCCCGAACAGCAGTATTTTGGCCGTGAGAAAAGGGCATTCAGCCATGGATGTGTCAGGGTCTCCGATGCCGAACAACTGGCTATATCATTAATTAAGAACGATCAACAGGGTGAACGGATACCCCTGTTAAAAAAAGCTTTAAGCAGTTACAGCAAGCAAAAATTTATACTTAAAACGCCTCTTCCCATTATCATAACCTACCTCACCATCACTGTGGAAAGCGAACTTTTGGTTAAACACGCCGATATCTATTCTCAGGATAAGGCTTTGGAAGGTAAAATGTATGGACAACAAAGTGAACTCACAAAGGCATCAACTAAATAAACAGCTATGAAAACAATTCTTGTACCAATGGATTACTCATTGCATTCTGACAATGCGGTGGTATATGCACTAGAGATTGCAAAAAAGATACACGCAAATATTCATCTCTTCCATGGGATAGAAACCCCCGAATTCGTTGCTATGCCAGGTTTTATGGTCTGGCCTTCTGAAGATTTTACTGAACTCAAACAGGAAGCAGATGCTGATATGGAAAAATACGTTGCGAATATCAGAAGAAACCCGTCATTTCAGTATCCCTATCTGCGCAATATCAGTTATAGTACCGCCATAGGCAGTACAAACCTGGTAATTGGTCAGGCCATTTTAGATCAGAAACCCGATCTCGTTATAATGGGGATGGAAGAGAAGGGAAGAATCAATCGTTTTTTCCTTGGCAGTACTAGTAGGGCAATGATTGAAAAGGCAACAGTACCAATCCTGCTGGTTCCTGCTAAAGCCAGGTACCGGCCGATAGAGAAGATTGCTTTTGCCACAGACCTTTCTGAAAATGACCTGAATTCAATCCAGGATCTGGCAAGACTGTTCGCTCTTTATAATCCTGAGATCTTATTGGTGCATGTTGATGACCAGGTTTCGGATTTCCATGATCCCAGAACTCCGTCAAATCAATTTCTTAACAGGGTTACCTGCAATGTCAATTACAATAAGATCTACTACCGGCACATTAGCGAGACTGATATTGACAAGGGACTAAAATGGCTGACCGAAAACGGCCAGGCGGATATCCTTTCCATGATCCATCGCCATCCCAGTATTTTCTCGAGAATACTGGATGGGAGCCACACACAAAAACTGGCAAAATCTATCCATCTCCCATTATTGGTGATGCCTGAGGATAAGACACCTATAGGATGGTAAATGAATAATCAAATGAAAAAGCTTATCGTACTTACCGACTTTTCAAAAACAGCCAGAAATGCTGCAAATATTGCATTGGAAATAGCAATTAATGTGCATTTAGATGTACAACTGGTAAATTCTTATCTCACCCCCTTTGCCATATTTGCAGCAGAAGGTGAAGGCAGGACACCATTTGATGTGTCACTCATAGCGGTTGCAAGTGAAAACGGACTCAAAAAAGAAGTTAAACGGCTGTGCAAGATTATGGATTCAAAGCCAAGAGGAGCACAGAAAACAGTTGTTGAAACTATTTCAACGCTCGAACCTCTTCCTGATATAATAGGCAGGTTAACGAAGAGTAACGAAGTAAAGCTGGTTGTCGCTGGGGTACATGAAAGCACACTTCCATTTATTTTTTCCGGGATGGATGCTCATCAATTATTGAAAGGACTAAATTGTCCATTATTAATTGTCCCGAAAACATTTAGGCATTTGGTTGTCAATAATCTTATGTTTGCCTCCAATGCAGGCAGGAGTGATCTTGAAATAATTGATAAGCTGTATAGCTGCTCAAGGAACCATAATGTTCACTTCTGTGTATGCCATGTTTCAAAACCTGTTTTTGTAGCTGATTTTAATGAAGAAGACAGGATTCTTAAGTTTGGTCATGAACTTTCAAAAATTGGGCGCGGAGGCATTTGCCTGAATGAATTGCAAGGAGCAAACTTAGTGAAATCTCTTAACCGGTTCGTTGCTGCCAGAGATATTGATATGATAGCCATCGCATATTACTCACATTCATTTGGATGGGAACTGTTTCATGAAAACCACGTGTCGAAATTGATTAAAAACCAAAGGTTGCCGATGCTTATTTTTCCAGCTAATTCCTGGCAAACGTATCATGGCCAGATCGGGTAGCATAACAATTAATCCCTAAATATGGATAAGATAGAGGCTATAAGCCCTTCGCAGGCAATTCCACAGGAAACAAGAATTCCAGCAAAGCAAAAAGATAGTGAAAAGATATTCCTTGAAGGACCGAGGTCTCGCATTAAGGAACTGATTTTTACCATTAAGATATGGATAGAGTTCATTTCTGGCTTTAGGGTGCTTCACTTTCTTGGTCCATGTGTAGCCGTGTTCGGATCAGCCCGTGTTGCCGAAGGTTCTCCCTACTACGAAAGTGCTAGAAAAATTGGAGCGGGTTTAGCAAGCCAAGGCTTTACAACCATAACCGGGGGTGGCCCAGGAATCATGGAGGCTGCCAACCGGGGGGCAAAAGAAAATCTTGGGCAATCTGTAGGCTGTAACATCAGATTACCCAAAGAACAGCAGCCCAATCCTTACCTTGATAAATGGTTCATCTGTAAGTATTTTTTTGTAAGAAAGGTGCTGATGTTCAAGTATTCGGATGCGTTTATTATTATGCCTGGTGGGATAGGTACCCTTGACGAGTTCTTTGAGGCACTTACACTGATTCAGACCAAAAAGATCATTGATTTTCCCATCATTCTTTTCGGAAAGGATTTTTGGAGGCCACTTCAACCCCTGTTCAACTCGATGCTGGGCGCTAAAATGATTAGCAGCGAAGACCTCAAGCTAATACTGTTCACCGATTCAGTAGAAGAAACACTGGGACACATCAGAAAAGTGGCATTGGCAAAACATGCTGAGAAACGGAGACAAACATTTAAGAGAATCTATATTTTGGGGGAATAGGAATGGAAAAATACTGGCTTTTTTATCTGCTGGCATTATTAGCTGAGATCATCGGTACCTTGAGTGGATTTGGCTCTTCAATCCTTTTCATTCCCATTGCATCCATGTTTTTTGATTTTAAGCTGGTCCTAGGCATTACTGCCATATTCCATATCTTTAGCAATCTTTCCAAAATATACCTTTTCAAAAATGGAATTAATAAGCGGATAGCATTAAAGATGGGTATACCAGCTGTAATCGCGGTCATCATCGGAGCCTTGATTACAGATTTCCTGCCTCAGAAGGAATTGGAAATAACCATGAGTGCCGGGATCTTCCTTACAGCACTATACCTTCTCTTTAATTCAAATAAGCAATTGCCTGACACAGATAAAAGCTTGGTTGCCGGAGGACTGTCTTCGGGATTTTTAGCCGGGCTTGTCGGAACAGGAGGTGCAATACGCGGACTTACCCTAACCGCATTCGGGCTTGAAAAAAATGTGTTTATTGCCACTTCAGCCCTGATCGATCTTGGTGTTGATACGAGCAGGGCAATCATATATTCGGCCAATGGCTATGTGCAAAAGCAATTCTTTGTGATGCTGCCCATCCTTTTGGCTGTTAGTTTTTTAGGAACATGGGTTGGCAAATCCATCTTGAAGCATATTCCTCCAGCCCTGTTCAAAACAATTGTACTATTGGTAATCATCATTACATCAATTATGCAATTGTTTATGCATTTAGCCCATATCCATAAATAACAAAAGCCTCCCCAATAATCCGGAAATAGTCTAAGTCGGATCTGCTTGTATGATTAGAAAGCCATTTGAGGAATTTCCATATCCAATAATAAGGTAACAACATTTTCCCTTACGGCAACGCCAATTCTGAAAGAGTTAAGTGTAAACCCCACTGTTCTGCCAGTATCAGTTTCACTATTCTGCAGAGTCTAATATTCATCGATCTCAATACTTTGCAAAGGGATTATCGGAATTGGGGATGATGGTTTCTGGAAGACTAGATAGGTCTTCTAAGGTAAAAAGGGTAATTGGCTGATTTTGAACCGGGATCTGCACCTCACATTGCGTCTCATCCTTTAACTTTACACGTAAGGCTTCTATTGCGCATGGTTCGCCATGTACCAAATATATACAATGTGGCATTTTGTGAAGTTTTTTGACCCAATTGATCAGCTCCTTTTGATCAGCATGTGCCGAAAGCCCGCTGATCTCTATTGCTTTTGCCTTTACGGGATAATACCTGCCATGAATCTTAAGTTCATAGGCACCATTGAGTAGTGCCCTCCCGCGCGTTCCCTCGGCCTGGAATCCTATAATCAGGATTGTATTTTTTTTATTGCCAAGATCATGTTTCAGGTATTCCAGCACTCTTCCTCCTGTAAGCATGCCACTTGCGGCCACTACAATCTTGCTCCGCCTGTTGTTTACAATATTAGCAGTCCCGGCATATTCCTTATTCACCTTAACGCCTTTAAGAATATCCTTCCAAACTTCTTTGGGCACCGTTAGGTAATGATCCGCAAACCGGACCGAGATTTCGCTGGCACTTGCACCCATAGGTGTATCCAGTATGATCGGAATATCATTGGCTATCATTTCTCTCTGTTTTAACACATAGAGAATGTACAACAGTTCTTGTGCGCGGCCAACTGCAAAGCTTGGAATAATAACATTGCCTCCCTGGTTTAAAGTACGGTTAATCTGTTGTGCGATTTCTTGATATGGATCCGTACTTCCATGCAACCGGTCGCCGTAGGTAGATTCCATGATAACAAAATCGGCCTGGGCAAAGCAGGTCGGAGCTGGCAGGATCTGACTGTGCAGACGTCCAATATCGCCGGAAAATAAAATATTTTTCCCGTAACAACTCACCATTACCGAACAGGCACCCAAAATATGCCCGGCCAGTTTGAAAATGACCGTGCAGTTCTCACTAAGCTTTATCGTTATATCTTCTTGTACAATTTCAAAGTACCTGAACGATAGGTTTGCATCGTTAATACTGTATAATGCCCTGGCTGGGTGATGCCTGGTATAGCCCTGCCTGTTGGCATGCTCGGCTTCTTCTTCCTGTAATTTAGCGCTGTCAAGCAGGATCAGTCTGGTAAGCTCAGCCGTAGGTGCCGACATGTAGATTTTTCCTCGAAATCCTTTTTTTACCAGCAGGGGAATATATCCGCAATGGTCTAAATGAGCATGCGTCAGCAGGATTACATCTATCGAATGTGGATCTACTGCGAGCTCTGCCCAATTCTGTTCGCGCAGAGATTTTATTCCTTGGAAGAGTCCACAATCCACAAGGATGGTAAGATCAGGGGTTCTGAGCAGGTGCTTAGAACCGGTTACTGTTCCGGCGGCTCCAAGCGATTCGAGTATAATGGATTTCATTTCGTTTTTTCTGTAAATATGATTGGAATATTTTAAGCAGGCGGTGAGTACAACCACACATTTAAATGATTAACATCATAATTTTCCATGCCCCGTATCAAACCAGGCTACGGCTGAGATAACGAATTTTATGGCAAATAAGAATAATCATGAACGAGGTAATGTTACAAATCCCATCAAGTTTCAAGGAAAGACTGGTGGAGGAAATTTCCACGCTTAAAAGGTTAGCTTCCAGTTTTGCCAAAGATATCCAAGATGCAGAGGATCTTGTACAGGACACGGTATATAAGGCTTTGCTTTGTTATAACCGGTTCGAGTACGAAACTAATTTTAAAGGGTGGCTGTATGTGCTGATGAGGAATATCTACATTAACAATTACAGAAAGATAAACCTTTACAGGCGTTTTACGGAGGCAGCTGACGATGAACAGTTAACTTTTTTTACCTCACGGGTTTACCAGAATGATGGTGAAGAAAGCCTGGCAATGAAAGATATTGACTTTGCCCTGAAAGGATTGAATGCACAAGAATCCGCACCTTTGAAAATGCTTGCCAATGGATATAAATATCGCGAGATAGCTGCTTGGATGAAGTTGCCAATAGGGACGATCAAGACCAGGATCCATGTTGCCAGGGCCAAACTGAAAAGTGCATTAAAAGACTATTATCAATACGTTTAAGGCTTAAAAGTGATTAGGCCTGTATAGCTGTTGTTAATGGATTCTTGGTCAAGTCGGCAAAGCCTGGTTTCTACGTGTCAAAATTATTTGAGAGAAAACAAACAAAATAATCCTCTAACAGAAAGCAGAAAAACTTCGATGGCGAATCGAAGTTTTTCTATCCCGGTTGTCCGGTTTTATTCGATGAACAGATAGTGCGCGGATTTATAAGAAAATCCATTTTAAACTTCATAGCCTAATCGATATCAATTGTCTTTCCGGATTTTTTGGTTTCCCCAGATTTTTTAATGTTGATGCGCAACAAACCTTCTTTATAACTGGCTTTCACTTCGTCTTGCAGAATATCGTCAGGCAGATTAAAGCTCCTTGAAAAAGAGGAAGTGGAAAATTCTTTCCTGGTGAACTCTTCATCACTTTCTTCAGCCTCGCTGGAAGTTTCAGCACTGATATGCAGTTTCCCATTTTCTACCGAGACGTCAAAGTCTTTCTTTTTAAAACCAGGAGTCGATACCTCGATCTGGTATTTATCCTTCTTATTCTTGATGTTCACAGCGGGCAATAGTTCGGCATTAAGTAATGGCTTATTAGAAAAGCCATCTACATGCCAGAAATCCTCCATCATTGATCTCAATGCAGGAGAACCATTCGATTTTGTTCGTTTTTTCATATGATTATTAATTAAATTTAGTATGAATTACAGGACCAGATACTAGGCTTGGTCAGCCAAAATGGTGATCATAATCAAGGTGTTTTTTTCTCTTCTTGAGTTGTCGGTGTACTGTTTTTAGCCGCCTTAACTGCTGGGAAAAATATATCCTGAACAGGCCCGAAAGAATAAACGCTACTCCGGTGAGTTTAACAAAATTGACCAATACAACAAACGGATCAATTAGGATAACCAGCGAGGGAAAGATAAGGAGCATGCTTGTGAATAAAAGCCATACCCAATCCCTTATACCAAGGGCTTTTATGGTCAGGGAACCACTGATGGTCATAAAACCCCTTATCAGCATCCAGATACCGATTACTGCGGGCATTATGATCATGGTTAAAATAGGGAAGTTAAAGACATAAGTTCCGAGCATGACATCTATGAGGCCTCCGGCAAATATCCATTGCCAATCCCTTATTTTGTTGATATGGAAGAGCGAAAAAATGGCCTCGAAAAAACCCGTGGCCAACATTCCGATAGCGAGCAATTGGCTTAAGAAAAAATAACTTTTTTCTGGTGATAGAATAATCCATCCGCCAAGTATAATAAATAGTAGTCCATTAGCAAGTAAGAACCACCAATACTTTGTTTCGTAACCAATTATATTAAAACTCCTATGCTTCATAGTTAAATTTATTGATGTGGGAAAATGAGCAGCGGAACGCGGGTAAACCTGGAAAGTTTATGTACATAACTTCCATTTACCAATCTATCAACTAAATTATGATGGTGATGGACCATAGAGAGGATATCAACTGCATCATTGTTTCTTATCCATTTTAAGCCTTTATGTACGTCGGCATGCCATATGTTCTCGTATCTCAATCTTTTGTATGTTAGTTTTCTGATCACATTTTGGTTAAAATCCACTTCTGTTCCTTCTATTTCTTCCATCCGCTTTTGCTCAGAGCTTGTAATATGGTAAATGATTACTTCGGCTTCCATTGGCTCTGCCAGTTTGCAAAGGAATTGTAACGGTTCCAGCTCATCACCCGATAAGGAGCTTGCGAAAGCAATTTTCCTGATCCCTTTAAACGTAGCCACGCTCGGCACGTAGAGCACCGGAAATTCTGCCTCATCGATCATCCTCTGGCTATTACTTCCAAGCGCCCATTGTATCAACTGTCCGGCGCCCGACATTCCCATTACCACCAGCTCAACATCTTTTTGATGCGCCAATTCCTGTATTATCTGGCAAACTTCTCCCTTTTCACTTTTGAAAGTAACTTGCGGACAAAAACTATTGCCATTACAGTCTTTATGGTTTAATTTCTCGATTAACTGGATAAGCTTATGATCACTTTCTTGTTCAATTTCTTCTTCGCTAACTAATGGCCAGGCAACCTGCACAGCCATGGGCGCATCATCGGGAACTTTATAGGTGTTACAAAGCAGCACATTAGCGCTGATTTCTTTTGCAATCCCAATAGCAAAGTGTGCCGCATTTTCTGCGGGTACCGAGAAGTCGGTCGCTACTAATATTGTTTTCATGGCTTAGTTACTATAATGGATCGGAAATCTTGAGTACGATCCTGCCCTCAATTTCTCCGTTCCTCATTTGATCAAACACCTGATTGATATCTTCCAGTTGCGCTGCATGTACGGTAGCCTTCACTTTTCCTTCAACCGCAAATCCGATGGCTTCCTGCATATCTT
The DNA here is from genome assembly GCA_017745075.1 of Sphingobacteriaceae bacterium. Lineage (GTDB taxonomy): Bacteria > Bacteroidota > Bacteroidia > Sphingobacteriales > Sphingobacteriaceae > Pedobacter. The sequence continues at coordinate 118,300 of JAGIAD010000002.1, forward strand.
TCCTTGTGCCTACGATAGAACCTCTTATCGTAAACCTGTTTAACACGGTTTCAAAAATTGGAAGATTAAAGCTGCCAGATGGAAGGCCGTTTAGGGAAACTGTTCCTTTTCTCCTTAATGCGGTTAATGCTTGATTGAATGCTATGGGCGAAACAGCCGTTACCAAAACCCCATGCATACCGCCGGTATGTTTCTTCAGGAAAAGACCAGGGTCATTATCCATTGCGTTCACGGTAAGGTCTGCACCATGTTTTTTGGCAAGGGCAAGCTTATCGTCAGATACATCAATAGCGGCAACATGGAGGCCCATTGCTTTTGCATACTGTACTGCAAGATGGCCAAGCCCGCCAATCCCAGAAATGGCCACCCACTCGCCAGGCTTAGCTTCGGTTTCTTTTAATCCCTTGTAAACCGTTACTCCGGCGCAGGTAATTGGAGCCATTTGAAGAAAATCTATTCCCCGTGGAAATCTGGCAACATACCTGGCATCTGCAACTACATATTCGGCATAACCTCCATCAACACTATAACCTCCATTTTTTTGGCTTTCACACAGTGTTTCCCAACCCGTAATACAATATTCACAGCATCCACAGGCACTAAAAAGCCAGGGTGCACCAACCACATCACCTTCTTTAATATGTTCAACACCTTTGCCAAGGGCTACAACATAGCCAACGGCTTCGTGCCCAGGAATAAGCGGTAATTTCGGTTTAACCGGCCAATCGCCCATACAGGCGTGTAAATCAGTATGGCAAACACCACTTGAAACCACTTTGACCAAGACCTGGTTTTCCGCAGGCATCTTTACTTTAACCTGCTCAATGCTGAGCGGCTTGCCGAATTCATGGAGTACGGCAGCTTTCATTGTTTTTGGGATCATTGTTTTAGGATTATTTTTTTGAAAGCATGACATCATGCCTGTATAAATTATTTTCAAGTTCCTTGTCTTTATTGTAAGGGTCAGAATACCTTACCAATAGACCATCCTTAATTGCACAGGTCTGGTAACTGATCAGTAAAGGCAGTGGTTTTTTCAAGATAAAGTTCTTGGTTTGGTAACGATCAGCTGCCTGTAAAAGCTCATTGATCCGTTCTTCCTGCCCGTCATATTTCAACATTAGCGAAGCAAGCCTGTCGGCATTTTCTACACTTACGCATCCATTGGTCAAAGCCCGTTCGTTTATCGAAAAAATCTCTTTCTGCTGGCCATCATGTATATAAATGCCACTTTCATTTGGAAAATGGAAGGCCATTCTTCCAAGTGAAAGTTCACATCCGGAAGATTGTCTGGCATTGAAGCCTGCCGGATTTTTTTGGATACTGATTAGCATTGCTGTAGTCGCTTTTATAAAATGCCCGTTTTTGTCATATATTGTATAATGCTTCTGTTCCAGATAACCCATGTCTTTTAATGCGTTAGGCAATATATTGTTTACAAAGATGTTATCAGGAACTTTCCAATCTGGTGCGGTACCAATGTAGGATACTGCGCTCATGAGTTCCGGAGTCGGTTTTTCCGGCCTGCCAATGGCGACTTTAAATGTAAGGGAAGTATCGGGTAGATGATAAGTTAGTGTATAGGATGGAATATTGACCTCCAGGTAGGCCTTTGAAGAAACAGCGTTCCATTTTGCCCTTTCCATGTTAATGGCTACCTTTCTGACTTCTTCTTCAGGTACGGTATAGCAGTCATCCAGGTACTGTCCCCTGATTAAGACCATATATTTCTGCAAGTCTGTATATGCTTGTGATTTGGGCTGTACATCCGAAATAGCAGCTAAGAAATCTTTTGCTACCAGCGCATTTTTAAGTACTGTTTCAGCACTAAAGCCTGACGTGTTCCCTTCATCAATTATTCTTCGTGGCAGTACAGGATTGGCTTTCCCAAAATGCAGATCATTGATAAACGTTAGCAAGGCATCGGTTAAATAAATTTCGAATGTTGCCCTTTCTTCTGCAGTTGCATTTCGCTGGTCTTTTAAAATTTCCCTTAACTTAGGGTATAAAAGTTTTTCCGGATGATAGTCTTCATGCGATAATCCATACTGAAGTACACAGTCAAGAAGTAACATTGAAGACCATGTTTTAGTTGGCTTTTCAACTGATTGTACCCAAATGGACTGAAAATTATTCTCCTTATAGAAACGCTTGACAGACATTGGATAATTTAGTTCTGTTGAACGTTCAAGCTGAGTTTCAATTTCCCTACTTACTGCCTTATCATTACAGCGGAGAATCGTAAGCATAAAAAGCAGGGCGGCTAAGTTGACAATTGTTTTCATTATCCAATAATTTGTTGTGTCAAACCTATTGGTTATGAATGGTTTAAATTGTGATGCTTGTCAGATTTACCTGTGATTGATTACACAAGACTTCAGGTATTGCAGTCTCCATCTAGGTTATGAAGGGTTTCATCCTTGGCATCGAAATAATAGATTATGGGACGACTGCCAGAATAAAGGAGATGTAAAGAAAAACCTGCATGTCATGTGGCATAACCTCATCGAATGGTCTTTAATTCATCAGTATGAATTCAGGTATATGTAGCAGTTCATGAATTCGCCATACTACAGTAAGAGATCGTGTTACAGGATGACACCTGGACATCATTGCTTGATTGGTGGAAAGGTGCCATTAAGTGAGGAGGGATCAAGGATATTCTGGTAGAGTTTCTCATTAAGATATTCAGTAGCATCCTGTATAGTACAATAGATTTTTTGATATCGCACTCCAATAAAGAGACGAGTATTTAGAACACTCTTCCCAGATGTGCTGGGATATGGTTGGTGTAAATCATTAAAACTTTTAAATCCAACAAGTCGAGGATTCGGTTTGTTGGATTTAGTATTCAGTTATTCCCTTAACTTAATCACACTGGAAGAGATCCCTGCAGACTTCAATGGAATTGTACGATCCGTTTGGGCCTCCAAATTCCTTTAGCTAGAAGCACTCAATCATTTCGACTATGATAGTTAACACTCTGTAAAAGATCACCGAAGTATATAGAGAATAATTTACTTTACTTCCTAGGTTGAAATTCGCTTCAACGAGATATCATATCTGGGCATAAGGGCTTATCCGCTCAATTGCCTTGGTTACATAACGCAAAAGTTCTGAGAAAAGGTTGCCACTAACATTTTTAGGTTTGTTGCTGGCGATATGATTTTCAACGAGTATTTTTAAGTCCTTTAAGAACTTCAAGTCTTTCGGCTCGTCGTTACCTTTTCCAGCGCCGAACACTATTCCCAAAAGTATACTCATGTTAAGCTTATTGGTATTTGTCTGTTTAAGAAAAACATCGTAAAATATTTCCGGACTAACTGCTGACAGGCTTTTCTTCGCCAGTGAAGGTTCTGTATCACTGGTGAAATAACTAAAACAATCTTCGAAATTATTTTGCAGTAAATCTGCAATGTTTTCATCTGCCAATTTTTGATCGTTCTCCGCATTCTGATCATTTATCTCTATCATTACATTTCTTAATGCAGCATAGTATTTATAATCCGATAGATTGTCATCAAGCTTTGTATACTGGTGCAACATCGGTTGATAATTGTACCGTGTGGCATTTGATTTAAGAATGGATATCATTTCCTCCTTAAGATCTTCTGGATCTAGCTCCAAAGGGTTTCCAAAGCGTGTGAGAAAATAAAAAATTGTAATGAAATCCCGAAGATGAAAATTGCCCGCTCTAAGGAAATGAAGTAATCTCTTAGTCTGGATGATATATTCATCATCGCTCATTTTGTTTACCTCCTGAAATCCTAAAGATCTGAAGACTACATAATGTTCATCCAGGTTTCCATCGACAATATTGTATTGCTTTATAATTTCGTTGTAGAGTTCGTCTTCTAAAAAGACATCTCCTCCGGTTAAATAATTATAAAGATTGCTGTAATAATGATAGCCATCATACTTACCACCATAATATTGATCCACTATCTCATCAGCACGATTTTTAGCAGTTTTATCCTCAAACATCATTCTTATAACAGCATTAGATAGATCATCCATTCCGCCGTTCGCTTTATATGCTATTCTGCCGGTTTTAAATTCAATACAGACCACCAGACAAAAATCTAATACTTTTTTCAGTAGATCATCTTTGATTTTAACGATTGCTTTATCTCTGTTGGATTGGATGTAGTGAGCGATTTTTTGGAAATGGGAAAGAAAGTATTTTAAAGTGCGGTAGTTTACATGTCCACCGTTTTCTTGTTCAAGCATCGCTTTGATAGCGTACTTATTATCATCGATTAAATCTTGAAATTTGCTTGTAGGATATCCGACTTCAGCAGTAATTGCGCTTAAGACTTCGTCAAACTCTTGGGTAAAATGTATTGTATTGCCAATAACCTTCTCCTTAATTTCTTTGAATTTTTCGTCATCAATCTTGTCTTGATTGGCGACAACTAAAATCTTTATATTCTCTTCTTCAACCAGGGAATTGATATACCCGAGAATCTCAGTAGCTTTAAGCAGATCAGGATTTACCCGTTCAAGGTCATCAAAGCAAATCAGCAACTTTTTAAGTTCTACCAATTCGGCAGCGGCTTTTTTTAACTTACCGGTATCTGCATTATCTAGATTGATGGGTACCCAATTTGCGGGCGTAATAAGCTTAGCGATATCTACGACCTTTGCAATAGCACTGGCAGCGAGGGCACCAACTTTTATCAACTTATTTTCCAGTATTGGATATAGTTCGATCAGTATTCTCTCTTTTATTTCGTCTATCGTTCTGACACCGAAAAGGGATACTACAATTCCTCGATAACCTGTGTCATTGATATTATTGAAAATAGTGTGCTTTAAGAAATATGTTTTACCAGATCCCCATGGAGCTGTAATCATGATAGCGTGCTCAGTATTGGTGTTGAGGTAATCAAGGATTAACGCTTCTGTTCTATTAGTTTGTTTTGAGGCCGCCATTTAAGATGAAATTTTTCAAATATATCAATTTATATACTGGGTTGCAGTTGGAAATCCTTTACTAATAGACTCGAAATAAACAAAATACTAATCAATGTTGTAGAACAGTTCTCTTATTTCCGACATCATTATTTTCCTGTCCTTTGGGATAGCATCTATCTTTGTCATTACAAAATCGTTAAAGGAAAGGTAACTGTTCAAAACATCTGTTTTAAGCTGGTCAAAAGTTTTCTTGTTGGTAAACCTTCGTAAAAATTTTATTCTAAGATTATGCTCATCAATCAGGTTTTCTAAGCTAAATCTACCAATCGAAAGGTATTCAGATAACATGGTTAAGCCATCAATATGTAATATAACCAAGTCTTGTATTTTTAATCCAGTAATCCCCTCTTGAGCAAGCTCTTTCATTAACTTATCTCGTTCCTGATCAAACCAATCAACTAATAGTCTTTCTATTCCGGGAACAGTTAGGTTAATATCGTAGACGACAAGTATAGGATATATGCGTAAATTCTGAATCTTATAAGAGGTATCGAAAGGAAATTTCTTTCGTGCAGCGTAGCCAATCCTGGTAATGAGTTGCTGCACAGCTTTCTCCTTTATTTTGCCATCCTCTTTTTCAAATTTATAAAACTTGCTCCTCAGCTCTGTTTCAATCTTCTTCACTTCGAAAGATTGCTTTACTTCTCCGGAGATAAAGCTGTCTTTTACTTCGAACAACAACTGTTTATTCCCATTGCGGACGTAATAATCAGGCTCATTACTTCTCATAGAAGTCTGCATTTCTTTTCCAGAAAATTGCTTATAGCTTTTTCGACGATAAGACTTTTGAAGTAATTTATATACCAGTAAGCCCTCTGAAAAATCTGTTGTATAATCGATTCTAAATTTATTTACCGATATACCAAATGACTTATCATCTTCGATTATAGATTTAACTCCCCAATAAATGCCCCCGTATATTTTTGAAACTACCATCGCCCTATTAAGGAGTAGATACGATTTCTCACCAATTCGGTAAAGCGGTCTATTGCGAATCTCCAGGAAATCACCCGTACCAACTCCACTTTCCTCAGAAATATCCATATCAAAACTTAACTTTTGAAGAAAACTGTCATCCTCATCACTTTTGGCATTTATTTCTTTCACTTCACTAAAGCAAAGGCTTGCGAGTGGCAATATCCTTTTCGCATAATCGCGGAAACTATCAACTCCTAATGAATTTAAATATGCCTTATAAAGTTTAGAATTATACATTTCGATGAAAGAAAAGCAATAGAAGCTTTTCACTAAGCCAATCAGCATTGATTTTTCGGAACAGTAAGTAAAGTCAAAATGACTAATCAGCGTTGCGCTTATCATCCAAGTGGCCTTTTCTATCCCTTCATAATTTTCTGGTAACGTCTGCAATAAATGATCTTGGGTTTGGATAAATCTTTCGTTTAAAACAAGATAGGCCTTAAATAAAGCCAAATGCCCCTGATTATGATCAAAGGGCTCTACAGGATTGGCATCAGGGATCATCATTGCCAGCTCATTAAACCTTAGATTACTATAAGCATTAATTAGGAATAGGCCTTTTTCTTTTAATACTATTGGGCCGTATGCTGCTGCTATGCGCTGTAGGATTTGATCTGCATAGTCACCTTGGCCGAACCAATTAACAACCTGTAGTTTAACATCCTTCATTTCCTGTTGTATAAAACTATTCAACAGGGCAATAATCTTCATAACCAAATTGCGTCCGTAAGGTTTGATTAAATCCATGGGATCAGGCAACTCTTCTCCTCCGAAAAGAAAAGAATATTTGATTAACAAGCTCATTTTAAGATTGGAAAATTGCATACGGTACGTGGAGTTTTTTTATAATATTAAGTAGTGTTTTTTCCTTTATAAACGCCATTCACCTCCTAATGCACGTGATGCTATTGATCGTTATCAGCATCGGCTATTTTTAGACTGGAAAGGGGATACATGGATAATTCCATAAATAGACTAAAGCTTTCAAATAGCTCATCAAGATCATTGAAGCCGCAAATAGAAATTAATTTCAATAGATTGCCAGGTAAAAGCCTCGGGCTCTGTGGATATACTCCGTGTTTTGATTTCCCGGTGAGAGCAGCCTTTAATATAGAATGCATGTTCGTCTTTAAAACCGCAGCAGGAAACACTTCAAACATTTCGGGGAATGATATAGCCGTGTTATCAATTTGGTGAAGTTGTGCTACGTCAACAGGGCTAAGTTTCTTTTCCAACACCAAATGTACATTGCTATCATCAAAATAGCCAATCGAAAAGCTTTCATCTGCATTTCTTGGTGTTACGTAAGCATCATTGGCATCTATTTTATAAGGAATTTTGTGTTTTTTTAATATCTGCTCCCTTGGATCTCCACTTTTTATTGTTACCAGATACTGATAATACTTTATATAATCCGCAAGCTGCCTAATTTTTGAAGTGTCCAGTAAGCCAGCTATTTCCTTAACGTCGAACTGGCTCCTAGAACGATAGTAGTAAAATTTATCCTGCATTTGCAGGTCGAAAATTTGCTCAGGTAACCTCTCAATATAAGGACGCTCCATATCGAACCAGGAAACCTTGAGCTGATCATAACCAAACTCCTCGATTGCCTTTACCATAAACTCGGGATCGTGCTTGTCTAAATAATCTTGAGTTAGCCCCCGATAACCCTTCTCGGAAACATGCTGAATCTGAATTAACAGTCTTAAAGACTCCTTCCAATCTATTAGGCCTCGCTCTTCCATCATACATAATGCGTATGGGATACTTCGCAGTGAGTAATCGTGACGCATATGGTATTTCAGAAAGAAAGCGGAAATGGAATTAATGTCAAAACGCCTGCCTTGATGAAGTGCAAGTCTGATATACGCCAGAACCTCCGGCCAAAGGTTAAAAGATCCTTTTTCGGAATATTTCTGAAGGTATTCTTGAAGAGAAAGGTTTATATAGTCGTTAGTATCTTGCAACTCTCCCAGAGCTAAAATGGCACTTTTAGCGTCCCTTAGAATCCATTGGAAACGGTAATCATCCCAATTCTTATCAACCAAAATTCTGGATAATTTCCTACCTGCTAAAAGCTCCTCACCTTGAATATATAGTAAAAATACATCCCTCAATGCAATCATACGTTTGCTTTTTTTAGGAAATCGGTAAAGATTAACTAATATTTGAGTAAGGTTTTGTGCATAATTTACGTCTCCATAATCTTCTAGCACCTTTTCAATCTTCCCTACATTAAATTGCTTGGATTGATATTTAAAGAAAGAGCTTTCCTCTTCTATTTCTTGTTCGAGTTCTTTATAGAAACGACTAGTATCGCGCATCCGATCTTCAGCAATGTTGTACATCATCGAGGCATCCTTGCTCTTAATAAAAATTAACATTCCAAAGAGGTAGCCACTTGAAGTAATATCTTGTAACTGATAACCATTTTGCAAAAGTGCAGTCATGTAAGTGTAATGAAATCCATTCATCAAGTCAAGGTGATCTCTTGAGATAATATTTAGCAGTAGCGCCATATTATAATAGTCCGAGACATTTAAGTCTACAGCCTCCAGATCTGCTATAACTTCCAAAAGCTGAGTATAAAATTCTCTTATTGCCTCAAAATCCACAACAGATTTCATTATTCTCTTGAATCGTTTGACATCTGCATAATATTTGACAATAGCTACCAAATTATCTTTGCTCAAATCAAAATGACCTACACGGGATTGAAACCTAGTTTCTCCCTTTAGCAGCGATACTGTTACCAGAGTATTCATTTTATCTTGCAAAGAGCTATATGATAGGCCGCTTTGACGAAGATAAGTGAGCAGGCTATCATGATATAGTGTGAGCCTGTTTAACCTGCGCTCAAAAAGATAGGGACGTTCGAGTACAAACTCTCTAACTAGGCCCTCGCCGAAATCATCTAAAAACAGCCCAATTTCCTCCTGCATGAAGAATCCTTTGCAGCACAAAAAAAGTGCAAGTGCCTGCTTACCGCTTTCATTCACAAAAAGCTGGTCATAATAATCGCTTACAGAAGCAAGGGCTGAAAATGAAGGTATTTGATGGGTGAGTTTGTATTCTTCTGCAACATATTTAACCAGTATCGGATAGCCCCCAGAAAGTTTGTAGATCTCCTCGGCTACTGCATACTTTGAGATATGATAAAATTCTTTTAATAATTTTCTAGTCTGGGCACTGTTCCAATTTTGCAGGATTTGTTTTTCCCAATCCAATTTTGCCTTAAGTGGCCGACTTAGCACAATAACCTTAGTTTCATCAGCGGCGAGATTGATGAAATCTATGTACTTCTGTAGATCTTCCAGATGGTAATTCTCAACATGGTCCAAACCATCAATTATCAAGGTTCGATCATCGTCTTTAAGCTTATTTAATAACTCTTTTTCAGAGCGTTCTTTCTGATCGAAGAAAAGTTTTTTATTCAGATCTGCCTTAAAATCATCATAACGCAATCTCTCCTTGTAATATTTATCCTGATTTGATATCCAGAAACGGTAAAGAACCGTAATGCCGATCTCTTTTTCAAGCTGGGCAACCAAGTGACTTTTGCCTACCCCCGGCTTGCCCTCTATATGTAGAATGCTTCCGAAATTAAGAATTTTCCTCGCAAGTCGAACGCTTTTATCGCTAAGCCGGGTGTCAAATGCACGTATGGCGGGCAATTGAAAAATACTGATATCTAATTTCCGCTCGTCAAGCTTCTCGCTTAGAAAACTATTGATCAGTTGTGATCTGTGCGGGTCTTTTCGATATAAATTCGAAATACATTTGTCAATATCAGACCGTTTTAAGGAAATGATGTAAATACCATCTTTCAACTGAGCGGAGAATCCCAGGATCTTGCAGTTGGCCTTAATTTTTATATCCTTAAAGAATAGAATGTTCTTGTGTCTTGAAAGCGAATGCCAGGTTTTAGAAATTTTGACTTTATCTGTCGTTATCACAAGTTCATCTAACTTTGCATTATCAAAATCCTTGATCTGTAAAAAATATTTTTCACCCCCTTCCTCAATCGTAATATCATCAAAATTATGATCAACAGTGGCCTCCAGGCTTATATTTTCAATTTTGCGTTCAACATCCATCATAGCCAGTAGTAAACAGGCAACAGCATGTTGATAGGTATAACCGAACAAAGCGTATTTCATGAGCGTTTCGGGAAAGAAATTAATAAAAAGAGAGGGTCAATTTAGTGAAAAACTCATAAAAAGCATTACCAAAAATATTTAAAACGATGTTTATAGACCAGTAATTCAGGCAAGTTATAACAGATGATCTGCTGTGTATTTCGGGAATATTATTTCACTAAAACTGTACAGTCCGTTTCGCTCCAAACTGTACGCTAATCTGGTCTGCAAATTTTCTTCTTCCTGGGGAGCTACATTTTAGTTTGCCCTGGACCCAAATCCTTTCCTTTTCTAGCGATCAATTACCGATCAGCTTTCTGATAGACACCAGAAAGCCTTTAAAAAGAAATGTAAATGGGTTTTAATCCTGTCTGATGAATGCAATCACACCAGAAGTCTGCTTTGTCTCTGGGACTTTAATTTGGCCTGAACTGAGAATTTAATTAGAACCTGTAGGTGGAAAATTTCTGATGCGTTGATCATTGCGTACAGCCTGGAGAAAAACAGTCCGTCAGTTTGGAGCGAAATGGGTTGTAAGCATAAATGCGAAACGCGTGTACACATTTACCGAAATGCCTAATCTATAACCGTTCAACTTTACTGATGCCTTCAATTCTGTAAAATCTGTAAATACGAAATATAGGAAGGATTCTGCTTAGGCACTGGAAATCGTAGGAACGCTCGTTGAAAATTCTAAAAGCCCAGAGGCCAGGAAATGTTTGACAGTTTTAATGAGGAAGTTAGAAAAGTAAACCGAGAACCTCTGTGCTTCAATCCTTATGGAACGAACTTATTAAAATAGTTTCATTGATAACTGAAACCGGCGATTAAATATTGCAGTTTGTTCATGATTCAGTATGACATAGTTGGATTTGCAGTCTCTTTATTCCCTGTAAAAATTTTCTGTTAGGCGATATTGGGCTGTCTGATTTTGATTATTATAATACAATCAGTAACTTAGTACAAACAAACGAATAGAGTTCTTTGATTATCGATTGTAAGCTCTTCTGGTAGTTATCCAATGATTACGAACAGATTTCATTTCATTCTTTTTTGTAGAAAATTTGGTTCTACTTAAGTTAGAATGGATGCCATCTGTAGAATCTGGGTGTTATTGAAATTGCTGAAAGTCAGAGTTGAAATATAAAAAGCAGGACGGTCTAGGTTCAATCGTCTCCGCACATCATCTTTATAATAGTCAACTTTTCACGTGTGGAAATCGTGTGTAGTTGGTTAAAACACTATAAAAAAGTGCGATTTGACGGGCAAAAACGAGGATAGTTCAAGACCCTCTCTCTCCGCTAAGAGTTCCTAAAAAGGCCTTTCTGATTAAGAAAGGCCTTTTGTATTGGGCTTTTTCCAGTTTTACTTCCCAGTTTTCTGCTCCAAATTTTAAATTTTTTCAATTTTACTCAATGTTTTCTCGCGGTAAATCGGGGGTTTAAGTTTTTCTTTAAAACATCTTAGATATTCGCTTTAAATCATTGATTGTCAATAATTAAAGTCGATGCGTATTCTTGGCGGTTTTGAATGCTATTCAGATATTTAAAACTGAATAGTTATGTCAGCATAGAAGTACACTTTTCAAACTTTAAATAAGCGTTATTTATCCGAAGATCTTTCGGGGTTAGCCGACCTTTTGATCGTATCTACCCATCCATCCGGCCAATATAATTTGATCATACTAAAATTGCCGGATTCGTCCTTTATAAATTCCACCTGCCACTGGCTCCCCCTAAAAAGGTTGTTACCCACATAAGTCAGACTATTAGACTGACCTTTCGGGTCCGCTGTTCCATACAGTTGCCCCTCTTTTTTGAAAAACGTAAATTCCTCAAAACTTCCACAATACAATGCCAGATCTTTTTCCAGAACGGGAAAAGCCGTTCTGAGGTCATTCAGCAACCAGTTGAATTTTCGTATCTCTGTGCTGTCGGTTGCGGTATGGAAGAACTGACTGTAAATGATCTTTTTAGCGGAAATCAATGCCTCGGAATCTGAGGTTGTATCATCTGGAATAGCGCCGTTACCTTCCCAGTCGGTACTTGATACTGCATTCTCACTTCGGGTAAAGGGGATAAAAGCTACGTAGCCCTGCCCAAGTGCAAAGCTGCGCGTGGCATGTGCCCCACCTGCGGTTGGTTGCCCAATAATCCTTGCCTTTTTCAACTGTTGCAATGTGTAGGCGAAACCTTCAGCCGCTGAAAAAGTACGCCTGCTGGTCAGGAAATACACCGGCATGGATAGGGATAGCCCTCCTGTTACCGATGGTTCATTAACAATCCATTCGTTCTTCCAACTATTTTCGATCCGATTATAGTGCCGTCCTAAATAGGTTTTGGAAGGAAAGAAATAGCTTAATATCTCGCTGGCCATAGCCGTACTGCCGCCAAAGTTACCCCGAAGGTCTATGATCAGTGCATCGGTGTGGGCCACAAAGGTAAAGGCGGCCCTTACAGTCTGGCGCGAAAGTGCATTGGTATCCGGAAAATTGCTGAAATCAATGTACCCAATATTACCTGGAAGTATCTCCGTCTTTCTGAAAAAGAAATTCTGTCGTTGTTCACGCCTGATTGAGTTTGTATCTTGTTTCCTGGTCTGGCTGAAGATGCTAATCCTTTTTTCGAGCTGAGGGTCGTAACGGACAGACAGGTGACGGTCTGCATAGACCGACCGCAGGTCTGAGGTAAGCGTAGCTGCCAAATCTCCGGGCTTGCCGAATTGTTCATACTTGCCCTCCTTTTGTTTTTTCCGGATAAGGCTGCCCATTGTGTCTGCTTTTTCAGGAAAGACGTAAGCGCGCCGCAAAAGAATGGAGAGGCTATCGGTAAGCTCACGGGTAGATTGTGCAATGACAGAAGAACTGATCAGCAACAGACACAAGATGGCAAAATACTTTTTTTTGTTCATGGCAATATTTTTCTTCAAACCTATGCCATGTTGAGGCTAAACCCACTAAAGAATACCTATGGATTTGCTATAGATTTTATAAGTGCTGGGATTGGCTGTTTATTTTGAATATTTTAGCACGTATAATTCAATACAGAAAGATGGATAGCCCAGCTTATATTATACGTAATCGTTTTCAGGTTTACCCGGAGTTGCATCTGATTAGAGATAACTTTTCCGATGTTGACACCAAACTTGAGCCTCGCCTGATGCAAGTGCTGGAGCTCCTGGTGAAAGATGCGGGCAGCCTGGTTTCAAGGGAAGTGCTGATCAGGGAAGTGTGGGATAATTACGGCGGCGCGGGTGAGGCACTGAACCATGCTGTTGCACTGCTCAGGAAGATCTTACAGGATACAGAAAAAGATCTTATCCGGACGGTGCCTAAAAAAGGTTACACGATAGGGACAATTATCAGTTATCCCGTGAGTGCTTCACCTATAAGATCAAAAATATTGTTTGCCGTAGGAATGGCGGTAGTATTGGGGGTTCTGGCTGGTTTCTGGTGGTATGCTAAGCCTGCGTCAGAAAAAAAAGTATCATACGAAAAAGTAAGCAATGCACCGGAGGAAACTGTAGAGAACACTATTGAGACTTCCGCTCCTGATGGTACCCAATATAAGCTGATATCCATCGGAGATGGACCACCTTCGTTTTACATCAATGGCAGATTACAGGTACCGGACAGTATGGAAAAACACCGATTGTTGATCCATCAGTTGAAACATGAATTATCACTGCGACGCAAATCGAAACGGAACTAAACAGTGAAATTGATCTGCTTCCAGAACTAATAAGGTGAGATACATGGCGGATTACCGGTCGAAAAACTCAGAAAAGAAAAAAACATGGTCACATTTAAAAGTAATTATAATGATATGACGGTTCTATACTTTGAGATAAATAAAGAATGCTTGAATGAACATGCATTACCGGCCAGCCACTTGATAATGTCGGTTTCGCGCCGAATGTTAGATTAACACCCAGTGAAGATGCCTATAAGACCATACAAAAGAGGTTCGACGCAAAATATTAATTTAACTTGTAATTTACATTTAGCAGGTTACAATGCTGCGTCTTCCCAGGTAGGAAATGGCATTGCGAAGGTCCTGGTGCTATGCGTGCGGTAATACCTCCCGGCCCGGGAATAAGTAAAGGAGAACTCTATGTCACCAAAATCAATATCAAGTAGTATATTTAAACGACTAAAAGGTGTAAAATGAAAATTGGTCAGCTATATAGTAAAAACCTAATAATCAATTAGATATAAAATATTAGTGACTTTATGAAAAGACAGGGAATAGGGCAAAAGATAAGGACAATACATCTACTTTTAATATATCTGCTAACTTCAGGTTTTGTGTTTGCCCAAGAGGTGAATATCTACTCAAAATCGTATGGGAATAAAACAAATCCTGCCATAATTTTTATCCATGGAGGCCCCAGCGGAAATTCTAACCTATTCGAAGCAACTACTGCTCAAAATTTAGCAGATTTAGGATTTTATGTAATTGTTTATGATAGGCGAGGAGAAGGTCGATCCGCAGATATAAATGCAAACATGACATTCGAAGAAAGTTTTGATGATTTAAGGATGATTTATCAAAAGTGGGATATCCAAAAAGCACATCTTTTGGGGCACAGCTTTGGTGGAATTATTGCAACATTGTTTACAGAAAAATATCCAGGGAAAGTCAGATCGCTAATTCTTGCAGGAGCATTGGTTTCTCAACAAGAGACATATGATAATATTCTGAAAAATGCAGAAAGACAATTTAAAACCGATCCACAAAAAATCAAACAGATTTCAGATATTAAGGGGTTGAGCAAGAATTCTGCTGAATACAGAAAACAATGTTTTGACCTGTCTGGCAAAATGAATTATTTTAATATGCCAAACCCGACCCAAGAGAGTATCCAGCTAAGGGAAAGCTATGAGAAGAGTGATTTATATAAGTCCAATATCAGAAATCACCTTTCACCCATAAAATTTTATAAAAACGAATCGAATAATAATGTAAATAATAAGCCTGTACTGAAACTGATAAGGACATTTAAAATTCCTATTTACGCCATTTACGGAAAAGACGATTTGATTTTTTCAAGTCGTCAATTGTCAGATTTACGGAGAATTGTAGGTTCATCTAATTTTCAGATTTTAGATAATTGCTCTCATTATTTATATGCTGATCAACAAGCTGAATTTTTACAATATATAACTCAAAAACTTCAATAAAACTTAACAATATCCGGATCATAAGAAACCTGGCATCTTCGATATTATAACCTGAAACCAGGCAGCAATTCCTGGTAATTAATGCAATCGTTCATGCAGATTACAGGAATAAAATAATACATTAGCATCGTTAACTCCATTTTGTGCTATGCAGGAAGAAATTCTTCTACAGATAAGTCTTAAGATTAAAGAACGACGTAAAGAACTCGGGATCACCGTTCAGGAACTAGCCGATAAAGCAGAGGTAAGCAAAGGGCTTATTTCGCAAATAGAAAACAGCCGGACCATCCCCTCGCTAATGGTGTTGATGGATATCATCAAGAGTTTGGAAATAGACCTGAACAGCTTTTTTAAAGACATTAATTTCCATAAAAAAGATGCGCCGGTGCTGGTTAAAAGAAAAGATCAGTACCAAAAATTCGAAAAAGAACAGGCTGTAGGGTTTAATTATTCGCGCATCCTGACCAAGAACATTAAATTTTCTACTGCAGATTTTGTGCTGCTGGAACTGGAAGTTAACGCCCACCGGCCTATGGTTAAAACCGAAGCTTTCGAGTTTAAATATATGATTGAAGGCAAAGTGGAATATCAATTCTCCAAAAAGAAAGTAATCCTGGAAAAAGGCGATTCGATGCTTTTTGATGGCCGGCTTTCACATACCCCCGTTAACATCGGCAATACGAAAGCACTGATGCTGGTTGTTTATTTCTTCGAGTAATTTTAGTAAACAATGTTTATTAATACTTAACAATTGCTTACCTTCATAGTCATATATGGCCCTTACTTTTGTGGCATAAATGAAAACGACTATGAAAATATTCTTAAAAACAACCCTGCTTTTGCTTTGCCTGTCGGTATTTGCACAGGCACAGCTTAAAAAAGCTAAACACCTTATTTTAATAGGCTGCGATGGTTTTGGCGGTTATGCAATAGAAAGCGCAAATATGCCTAATCTTAAGTCTTTGATGCGTAACGGTTCCTGGACAGCGGAGGCGCGTTGCGTGCTGCCCTCATCAAGTGCGGTAAATTGGGCATCTTTGTTAATGGGGGCTGGCCCAACTGAACATGGTTATACTGAATGGAACAGTAAAGTGCCCGAAATCCCTTCCGTAACCAAAACGGCTTATGGCATGTTCCCCGGTATATTTAGTGTAATCAGGGATCAAAAAAAGCAAGCTAAAACAGCAATTGTTTACAGCTGGAGCGGCATTGGCTATTTATTTGAAAAAGAAGCGGTAAGCATTGTTGTTAATGGTAAAGAGCAGGACGATTTTTGCGCAGATACCGTTTCCTCGATTATAAAAAAGGAAAAACCATTTTTCACTTTTGTTCACTTTGATGAGCCCGATGGTACAGGCCACAGTATAGGGCACCGTACACCTGCCTATTACAAGCAACTGGAATTGGTAGATCAGCGCATTGGTAAGATTTTAAAGGCGGTTCAGGATGCAGGCATAGCAGACGAAACGGTTATCCTGGTAACGGCCGATCATGGTGGCACGGGCAAAGGCCATGGAGGAAAAACGCTTGACGAAGTTCAGATTCCATGGATTATCGCCGGACCAGGCATTCGTAAAAACCACCAGATAAAAGATGTAATCATTACTTACGACACTGCGGCAACCCTTGCATGGATCATGGGTTTAAAACAGCCCCAAAGCTGGCGTGGCAAGCCTGTTAGCGAGGTGTTCGAAAAATAGATCGCTGGCCGCCAGCAGTTAGACTTAACAATTTGATAACTTAATATTTGTTTACAAATAATAAACAAAGTTTACTATTGTGCTGTAAAATATAAGTTATGTCAATTAAATTAGTGGTGTTCGATATGGCGGGCACGACCGTTAAGGATGAAAATTATGTAGGCCTTGCTTTTCAGCAGGCCATGAAAAATCACGGCTATGAAATTCCTTTAAAGAAGATCAATCCGATTATGGGTTACGAAAAACCTTTGGCCATCAAAATGATGCTGGAGGTTTACGAGCCCAACGCCGAAAATATAACAGACAACCTGATCGGGATTATCCATCATGATTTTGTAGAGAACATGCTGGAATTTTACCGTAGCTCTGATCAGATCGTCCCTCTTCCCAATGCAGAAGAAACTTTCGAAGCGCTGCGTAACCAGGGAATTAAAATCGGTTTGGATACCGGTTTTTCAAAAGATATCGCCGACCTCATTATTCAAAGACTAAGCTGGTCTGATAAGGTAGATGTGGTAGTTGCCAGCGATGAGGTGGCAAACGGCCGCCCTTACCCAGACATGATCCATAAGATGATGAAGCAGCTGAACGTTACGGATGCAGTAGAAATTGCGAAAGTTGGCGATACAGAGGTTGACATTAACGAAGGAAAAAATACGGGCTGCAAGTACGTAATTGGCATTACCACCGGCTCGTTTACCAGGGAGGAGCTTGAGCCTTATCAGCCAACGCATATCATAGACGATCTGACACAGGTGCTCGATATTATAGCTGGTTAATGAATTTGCTCCATGTTGCCCATCAAAAAGCCGTTAAATGGCCTTATTGGCTCATTACCGTGCTTGGTGGTATGGCCGCCTTTGGTTGTTATACCAGTATGTATGCTTTTAGAAAAGCATTTGCTTCGGCCACTTTCGAAAACCAGGAACTGTTTCATATCGATTATAAAGTGTGGCTGGTTATTGCGCAGATGGTTGGTTATACCTTAAGCAAATTTTATGGGATCCGCTTCATCTCAGAATCGGGCAAAAGCAACCGGGCAAAAAGCATTATCTTTTTGATTGTTTGCTCGTGGATCGCCTTATTAGGCTTTGCGCTGGTACCTGCGCCATATAATATTGTTTTCCTGCTGTTAAACGGTTTTCCTTTGGGCATGATCTGGGGACTGGTTTTCAGTTACCTCGAAGGGCGGAAAACCACTGAGTTTATGGGCGCTTTGATGTCTATCAGTTTAATTTTTGCCTCAGGTTTTGTTAAAACAGTAGCCCGTACCTTAATGGCTGTTTTTTCGGTAAGCGATTACTGGATGCCCTTTCTTACCGGCTTGGTTTTTCTATTGCCCTTATTTTTCTTTGTCTTTTGCCTCGAGGTCATGCCGGCGCCATCAAAAGAAGACCAGCAATTGCGCACTAAGAGGGTGCCGATGGATCAAAAGCAACGAAAAGAATTTATCCTGGCTTTCCTTCCCGGAATTATACTCACCATTATTGTTTATGTGCTGCTTACCTGCATCCGCGATATGCGCGATAATTTCGAAGTAGAAATATGGAATGGTTTGGGTATTCATAACAACCACATTTACACGCAGATAGATACTGTTATTTCGGTAGTTGTACTCGTCATGATGGGTTTGCTTATCCTGATCAAAGACAACTTAAAGGCTTTTACAGTTATTCATCTGATGATTATCGGCGGTTGTTTTTTGGTTGGCATTGGCACTTTTCTTTTTGATCGGGGGCACATTGATGCGGTTACCTGGATGGCATTGCTGGGTATGGGGCTATACATGGCTTATATCCCCTATAATGCTATATTTTTTGAGCGTATGATTGCCAATTTCCATTACAAAAGCAACATCGGTTTTATTATGTACGTAGCTGATTCGATAGGCTATGTAGGAAGTTTTTCGGTACTGATGCTTCATGAGTTTGGAGAAACAAATATGGGATGGATGCACTTTTTCAGGCATTGCCTGCTGGCTGTGCCCTTGATTGGTGGCCTATCGGGCATATTGTCGCTCATTTATTTTAGGCGAAAAACTTTAAAAAAAACGAAAAAGAAAGATCTCGTTAAAAAAACCGGGCCTGCTTTAAAAAGGGCCTGGTCATGATGCATTAGAATTATAAAACAAAGTATTTAATAAATTCGTGCATGCTGAAGCTGACTTCAGTTGTGCACAACTTACAAAAAAAGAAAATGAGCGATAAACATTTCGATCTTATTGTAGTGGGCGGCGGGATATTAGGCACCTTTCATGCGTACCATGCCTTGCTTGCCGGAAAATCTGTGTTGCAACTGGAAAAAGACAATTATCCGGTAGGAGCTACGGTGCGCAATTTTGGCCAGGTAGTACCATCGGGTATGGAAGTCGAATGGTTCGAATATGGGGTTGCCGGACTGGAGATCTACAGGAATATCCAGCAGGAATTTGATATTTCTGTTCGCAACAATGGAAGCGTTTACATTGCTTCAGATGAAGGTGAGCAGACCCTTATTCACGAACTAAAAGCACATTACGATTTGATCGGTTATCAGGCAGCATTGTTAAGCAAGGAAGCGATACTGGCCAAATATCCGGCAATTAAATCGAGCTATGCCAAAGAAGCACTTTATTTTCCCCAGGAAATTAGTGTAGAGCCCGAGTTGATGATTCGCAACCTGCATAAATATATGCAGGCAAAATTTGCCAAATACAGCCTGCTGTACAATAGCCCGGTTACAGCCTGCGAAACTAAAGGCACTGATGTAGTGGTTGGTTTGCAAAATAATGCTAAAACCTTTACTGCCGAAAAAGCAATTATCTGTAACGGTTATGAATTCAAATTGCTGTATCCCGAATTGTTCAGCGACAGCGGTATTGTGGTAAGTAAACTGCAGATGATGCGCAGCCTACCAATGGGCAATGTAGCACTCGAAGGGAATATTCTTACCGGCTTAACCATTAGAAGATATGAGAGCTTTGAGCATTACTGCCCTTCTTTTAAAAGTATTCCTACGCCGGGCGCTTATGAAGAACTCAAAAAATGGGGCATTCATATCTTGTTTAAAAAGGCTGCTGATAACAGCATTATCATAGGCGATTCGCACATCTATGCAGGAGTGAACAATTTTGACGACCTGGGATTCGATTTAAGTCATCATATTAACGAACTCATGTTAAAAGAAGCCGAACGGATTGTAGATTTCGATGTGAGGAAGTTGCAGACTACCTGGGCAGGCTTTTATCCTCAGCATCCTACCAAGCACATTGTAGAGTACGATTTAGATCAGAGAATTCACATTAGGACGGCCATTGGTGGTAAAGGCATGACGGCGAGTGCCGGTTATGCTGCAGCAAGTATTAAGAAAATATACAGTTAACAAATACTAAACAAAAATAGGGTGTTTTGTTAACTGAAAGTTGGTTTAATGCTAACATGCACATCTTATTATTGCCTTCGTAAACCTTCATACTTTTTATTAATAAATGAAATATCTGCACAAGTTAAAATTGGGCATAATGGCCATGCTGTTTCTATGCCTCTCGCCTTACTTTGTATGGGCACAAACAAAAATTACGGGTACGGTTAAAGACGAAACCCAACAGGTTATTCCAGGAGTGAGTGTACTGGTAAAAGGAAATAAAAAAGCCACATCAACCGATTTGTCAGGGCGCTTTAGCATTGATGCTAAAACTGGTGAAACGTTGGTTTTCAGCGCTATCGGCTTTGTTTCGCGCGAAATCCAGGTTTCCGGCCCGAACTTAGAAGTCGTTCTAAAAACAGATTCGAAAGATCTGAACGAAGTTGTGGTTACGGCACTGGGTGTCCGCAAAGAGAAAAGGAACCTTGGTTACGCTATTCAGGAAGTTAAAGGAGCAGATTTGGTTAAAGCCAGAGAACCAAACCCGGTAAACGGCCTTGTTGGTAAAGTAGCGGGTTTAACCGTTGGTGTATCTTCAGAGCTTTTAGGGCGTTCATCTCTTTACCTTCGTGGCAATAACGTAAATCTTGTGGTGGTAGATGGGGTACCAATCAATTCGGATACCTGGAACATCAACCCAGACGATATTGATACCTATACCGTACTAAAGGGGCCGGCTGCGGCTGCACTATATGGCTACCAGGCGTATAACGGTGCTTTATTGATCACCACTAAAAAAGGGAAACTGAACGATAAAAACATTGAGGTAGAATTTAATTCGAGTACACAATTTAATAAAGGATTTATTGCCTTACCTAAAAGCCAGGATGAATATGGCCCGGGTGAACACAGTGCTTATGCATTTGGTGATGGAAAAGGCGGGGGCTTAAATGATGGCGATTACGATATCTGGGGGCCTAAATTCGAAGGTCAGTTAATTCCTCAGTATGATAGCCCGGTTGTAAACGGTGTGCGCCAGGGTACGCCTTGGGTAGCCCGCGGAAAAGACAATTTAAAGCGCTTTATCGAAACCGGATTGCTTTCTGCCAACAACATTGCTTTATCTTCAGCAAGCGATAAATACAATTTAAGGGTTTCCATTTCTAACAATTACCAGAAAGGAATTATTCCAAATACACAGCTTAACATTAATAACTTTAATGTGAGTGGTTCTTATAACATCAGCCCGAAATTAAGGGCCGAAGCTTATATCAACTACAGTCGCCAGTTTTCTGATAATATTCCCGACGTAAATTATGGCCCGAACAGTGTGATTTACAACATGACCCTATGGGGCGGGGCCGACTGGAATATCGACGATATGAAAAACTATTGGCAACCAGGCAAAGAAGGCATCCAGTCTGTTTATGCCGAATACCAAAGGTATCATAACCCTTATTTCATGTCGTACGAATGGCTGCGCGGACATAAAAAGAACGATATTAACGGTTATGCCTCCCTAAACTACAATTTTACCAAGGGTTTGGATGTGATGCTTAAAACGCAGATTTCTACCTACGACCAGCTAAGAACAGAAAAAATGCCGTTCTCTGCGCATCCATACGGTCGTGAGGAAGGGCTTGGCGATTACCGCGAAGACCGCAGAAGCATGTTCGAGAACAACACCCAGTTAATTGTAAAGTTTAACAAAAATATTAGCGATTTATTTGAGGTTAGCGCCTTTGGCGGTGGTAATGCCCGTAATTTTAGCTATAATTCAAGTTTTACTACTACCGATTATTTAAATGTTCCGAACGTTTATAACTTCTCCAACTCTAAAAACCCTGTAAAGGCGTTTGATTTTAATTCGAAAATGTTGGTGCTAAGCGCATTTTATTCAGTTGATATCAGCTTTAAAAAATACCTGAACATTAATACCACTGGCCGTGTAGATAAAAACTCAGCATTGCCTCCGGGTAATAACGCTGCATTCTATCCTTCAGTTTCGTTAAGTTCTGTGATTTCTGATTACGTAAAAATGCCTGCTTTTATTTCATTTGCAAAAATAAGGGCATCGTACGCTAATGTTAAAGATCCGGGCTTGGGTACGCTTGAATATATCGGAGCAACGCCATTGCAAACTTATCCAATAGGCTATGGTGCAGAATATACTTCTTCCTATGGTGGCCCTGGCTACGGCCTTTCATCGCCATATAGCGTCAGGCCAACCTACAACAACCAAACAGGTGCCTATTATACCAATAACCTGATTGATTTAAATGCAGTTAAGGCCCAAAGCAGAACGAACTATGAAGGTGGTATCGACCTTAAGTTTATCAAGAACAGGTTAGGTTTTGAGGCTACTTATTTCAGGTATATCGACGGACCAAAAATTATCAAGCAGAACATTTCGCCTGCTACCGGTTATCAAACCAACACCATCAACGGTCGTAAGACCCAAAACAGCGGTGTGGAGTTAAGCTTATCAGGCGCACCAATTGTTGGCGATAAATTTGGCTGGGATGTAATGGTAAACTGGTCTACTTACAAGCAGATCTATAAAGAACTTGCCCCTGGCGAAACCTATGTTGACCAGTTCTTTAAGACCGGCGATAGAATTGATAATATTTATGGCTCTGTATTGGCTAAAACACCGAGCGGACAAGTGATACATACTTCGGGTGGTACACCTATTTCTTTACCGGTAAACCAATTGCTGGGACATGCCGATCCAAACTGGGTATGGAGCATCAACAATAAGTTCAGGTACCATAATTTCTCGTTTAGCTTTCAGCTGGACGGAAAAGTTGGTGGCGTAATGCAAGATTATGTAAGACTTAAATCTTTCCAGGGTGGTCGCCAGATCGAAACGGTTCAGGGCAAAATGGGCGAAGCCAGGTACCAGGACTACCTGCACGTAAACGATAAAAATTACAAGGGAACGTGGATAGGTGAAGGTGTAGTAGTTGCAAATGGAGCTAAACTCAATTTCGATCCCGTTACAGGCGTCATTACCAATTATGGCGATCTTACTTTTGCTCCGAACACCACACCTCAATTGCTTCAGGATTATTTGGGCGTTTTTTACGGTGCCAAAGAAAATACGATGATGAGCCGTACCTATGCCAAATTACGCGAAGTAACCTTTGGCTACCAGCTACCTAAAAAATTATTGGAGCGCACATTTATCAAATCGGCCAATATTTCGGTAGTAGGACGCAACCTGTTATACTTTATCAATTCTACTTATAACGATGTAGATGTAGACCAGTATTCGGGTAGAGAAGGTACTTCTACGCTGCAAACGCCAACTACAAGAAGTATAGGCTTTAACCTTAATGTTACTTTTTAATCGCCAGAACATGAAATCAATATATAAAACACTGTTCCTCTTTATCATCGTTGCTGTTTGCGGCGGATGTAAGAAAGAATTTGAAGAGAATTTTAAAAACCCAAACCAGGCCGAACACGTACCGCCAAATTTGTTGCTCAATGGCATCCTTTACGATATGTACGAAGCACCATTCTCGAGCACAGAACGATGGGATCAGTACACCGCGGCCAATTACTATTATTATGCTACCAATAATTACGATTGGACCGGCGCTTCCCTGGATTATACCACTTTAAAAAATGTGGCAAAAATGGAAGAAGAGGCTAACCGACTTGGTGGTGCAGTTACCAAACCTTATCTGGCTCTGGCTAAATTTTTTAAGGCTTACTTTTTTGTGAAAATGAGCTTAAAAGTTGGCGATTTGCCTATGAACGACGCTTTAAAAGGCTTTTCTAACCTTACGCCAAAATACGATACCCAAAAAGATATTTTTAAACAATCGTTAACCTGGCTGGATGAATCGAACAACGATTTAACAACTTTAATTGCAGCAGGTAACAATGAATTGAAAGGCGATATTTACCTCAAAAACGATCTCGTTGCCTGGCAAAAAGTTGTAAATACCTTCCGCTTAAGAACCCTGATCCAGCTAAGCAGCCGGGTTGATGATACCGATTTGCAGGTAAAGCAACAGTTTGCAACAGTAGTAGCCAACCCTGCAAAATACCCGCTAATAGGCAGCATGGCCGATAATTTACAGTTTGTGTACAACGAAAGTTTTAACAAATACCCTAATAACAAAGATAATTTCGGTAATGACGCCTTGCGATATAACATGGCAGGCACCTATTTGAACACCCTTTCGGCCTATAAAGATCCGCGTGCTTATATGGTAGCAGAACCTGCAAGGGGCGTTGCCGAAGCCAATGGTTATGCCATTACCGATTACCGCAACTTTGTTGGTGCCAATTCTGGCGAAGACCAGGGCGTAATGTTGGATAAGGTACAGAAAGGCCTGTATTCGCTTATTGGCCGTTATAGATATTATAGTGGCTACACCGCAGAAAATACATTTATTATTGCTTATCCCGAATTGTGTTTCATCATGGCCGAAGGCATAAACAGGGGATGGACCACCGGCGATGCCGAAAGCTGGTACAAAAAAGGGATCCAGGCTTCTATGGCTTTTTACGGCATTCATGATGGCAATAACGTAGTTACTTTTCTTAAAAAGGATGGCAAACTAGGCGAATTTGAAACCTACAACGTTAATTTCACTTTCGAAACCGATTATTATGCACAACCTGTTATTAAATATGCAGGTAATACCGCAGAAGGTCTTAAGCAGATCTTAACCCAAAAATACCTGGCCTATTTTCGTAATTCGGGATTTGAAGCCTATTATCAATATCGCCGTACCGGAATTCCAGAATTTCAAACCGGATCCGGAACGGGTAATAGCGGCAGGATCCCTAAACGTTTTCAGTATCCTGATATTGAAAGAACAACCAATGGCGAAAACCTTAAACAGGCATTGACGCGCCAGTTTGGTGGAATTGATGATATTAACCAGGCGCCATGGATTGTTAAATAGCAGAAGTGCAAGTGTGATAAAAAAGGGCAAACTACCTATTCTTGGGTAGTTTGCCCTTTTTTGATTTTCTTTGATTTGCTGGTCTTTAATCCGTTAGCCCTTGATGTAATCTGTTTATTTGCCCAGTTTTTTTACCATTTCTGCCGAATTTTTGTTCATCGGATTTAAATCAAGCGATTTTTGATAGTTGGTAAGCGCCGGTACCACTTCCCCTTTACTGTAAAAACATTCCCCCATCAACTCATAACCATAAGATAAGTCTTCTGTACGCGCTTTCAATGCTACAGCAGTGTTAAATAACAAAATTGCCTCGTCGAATTTTTTTCTACGCTGAAGATATTTGCCGGTACTGATCAGATCTCCTATTTCAAAGCTAAAATCAAATTGTTCCTGAGCCTCTTTCTTCAGTTTTCTATAGTAAGACATTCCGGAAGCGGTATCTGCAAGCATTCTGTCGCGGATGGCAAGGTAGAGTGATTTTTTAGGGATAGTAAAATTTTGTCCTCCCAGAGCCTGTAATATGGCAGTCTTCAAGGACCAAACTTTCATTTGCTGATTGTTGGTCATCATGATGATAACGATGCGATCCTTAACATTACTGTAATAGGCTGCTTCATAGTTGCTATTTGAGCCTTGATGCTGATGCCACAATAGTGTATCATCCTTGAATTCGGAGGTTCCGATGCTGCTTTCCCCACCCGGAAACGCCTTAGAAAGCTCGCGAAACGATGCCGGGCTGATAATTTTATTGTGATCCAGTGCTGTAATCCATTTGTAAAGGTCGTTTATTGGTAATCTTACCCAGCCATTTGTTTGTTGTTCATAAACAGTAGTCTTACCTTGTTCGTCAAAAGCCCGGGCCATGCCATTTGCATCAACCGGATAGTCGACCAAAGAGAGCTGCATACCTGCTGGCTTAAAAAGATATTTTTTCAGGAAGCTGGCATAACTCATACCGCTCACTTTTTCGATGATCTTTCGTTGAAGCGACACATTAACAGCATTATAGATATATAAACTGCCTGGTGCACTCTTTAATGATTTCAGCTGGAGTAAGCTCTGGTAAATTAAACTATCATTACCATCGCCGGCTGGTCCGAAAACCGGGATACCACTGGTGTAGTTAATCAGGTGCCTGATTTTAATATCATTGGCCCAGGCCGGAAACTCCGGAAAATACTTTGAGAGTTTATCATCAAGCGAAAGATTTCCTTTTTCGTTCAATAACATAATGGCTACCCCATTGAATTCTTTACTGATCGATCCGATATCAAAGCGGAGGTCTTTCTTCATCGGCAGGCTTTTGGTGCCATCTGCAAAACCGAAAGACTGCTCATAGATAACCTTTCCACGCTGAGCAACTAAAATATTTCCATTAAAAATACCCCTCTGGTAGGCAACCTTCATAATGGAATCAATAGACTTTTCTGCAACAACTTGAGAATAGCCAAAGGCCGTAACTAAGAAAAAAACAAGGGAAATGATCAGCTTCTTCATGATACTTTTTCTATACGACGCACAAAAATTCTTTTTGTTGCATTTAACCTGTTCTGTTTAAAATACCTGAAACGAAAACCATTTGGAGTATCATAGCTTACATTCTCAGTCCTGACTGAATAAAGATTTTTTACAATTCATTATACTTCATTGTTCAGAACTTATAATAATATAAATGAGCAATTAAATTTGTAACTTAACCGGACGAGTGATGAACAAGCTTTTAGAATTAAGAGAAAGATGTAATTTAACCCAGGAGGAATTGGCAGAAAAGTCAGGGATTTCCGTGCGGACTATACAGCGGTTGGAGGCTGGTCAAACGCCAAAAGGTTATACATTAAAAGCGTTGGCGGTAGCATTAGCTGTTGATGAGGCTGTTCTTTCCGAATTTTCCAAAGCACCTGAAGTTTCCCGTCTTAAATGGTGTAAGATCATCAATTTTTGCTCCTTGCCTTTGATGCTTTTGCCTCCGTTAAATGTACTTGTTCCACTGGCGATCATCTTTGGCAAGAAGCAGGATTCTCTGCTGGCCAGGAAACTTATTTCATTACAAATCATCTGGACATTGGTCGCAGTGTTTCTTTTTTTTACAGTACTGATGCTTAACGACTGGCTGGGAGTAAAAAGTCAATATACTATGCTCATTCCCATAGGCTGGTTACTTGTAGGCGTAGTAATGATAGTAAACAATGCTTTTGAAATGGCTAAAAAAGAGTCCCCCCGGATTTTGCCGAATCTGATTCTCTTTTAAACAAAAATCGGCTTGACGGCTAAATGGCGGGATATTGGCGGGTAGTTATGGCCTCTTTTCGGCGTTAAATACACTTACTTTGTGGCAAAAATGAACAACCATGTACAAAGTAAGCACACCACAAATGAATGTTTCAATCTGGATATTGGGTTTTGCCCTGTCATTATTACTTCCAACAGGAGTTTTTGCTCAAGCCAAAATACCGCTCATCGAAGCAACTAACGAAAAAGCATTCATACGAGATGGCGATCAGGTAAACCTGGCCTGGAAATTGGATCCTGCTGCAAAGCCAGATGTCTATTATGTGAATATTCCCACAAAGAAGAGTAAGGTCAAAATTACAACTGACCAAGGTTCTTTGACATTTTACACGGAACCCGGGAAGACATATCCGTTTCTGGTAAGGCTCAATAAGAAGGATACCTGCTTTGTTGAGATTGCGGCTAAACTTCCGCCAGAATTACCTCAGATAAGCATGCACAGCGCGGAGTCAGATACTGTCAGTTTTCCTTTCGAACTTCGCGGGTCTAAACTATATTTTCAAGGTCGCATCAATAAGAAAAACGTTAACGTACAATTTGACTTGGGGGCGGGTACCAGTGTGGTGAACAGAAATTTTTCAGAAAAACTGGGGCTGAAGTTCTCACATCATACTATTGTGAGCAATACTTCAGGGATTAATAAGGAAAGAACCAGTATCGGGAATATCCTGAACATCGGAAATGCAGAGTGGGTAGGTGTGCCACTGACTGAAGTAGGTAATATGCGGTCTGATGAAGATCTTATAATAGGCAATGGCTTTTTCAGGGATCGTGTCATCGAGATCGATTACGATACAAAGCAACTCGTGGTATACAACAACTTACCTGATAAAATAAAGCAGTATCGCAAACTGCCTGTATTTTATGAACAGAACCGCCCAAAATTTAAAGCCAGATTGACACATAATGGAAAGCGCTATAATTTCTGGTTTCTGTTCGATACTGGCCGCGACGGGACTATGTTATTGGGCGAAGATTTTACGGGTATTGATGATCATTGGAGAGCATTGCAGCCGCTGACGGTGATTAATGGCAAAAAAATCGTACGTCTGGATGCGGATATTGCGGGTTTCTCTTTTAAAGATCTGGTAACCAATGCGGCCGATCCTGCTAAACCAAATGGAAGGCCAAGTTTGTTTGGAAACCAAATTCTTAGCCATTTTAATGTGATCCTAGACAATATCAACGGTCATATTTATCTCAAACTGAACCAAAGGGTTAATGAGCCATTTTTTGATTATAATAGCTATTTAAAAGAAATAGAAAAAAGCAAGGTGAATAAATAATACAGTCTGAGTAGATATTTGGATCAAACTACAATTAAATTCTCTACGGACTGAATATTTGTCAATAAATTTCGGATTCGGCATGGTTGTTCTTCGTTACTTTTAACAAATTAACACTGGCCATTGGAGAAAACTTTTATTCACTTAAGGGCTGATCAAATTACCCCATCCTTCGTCATGACCACAGGCGCTATGGAGTTGTAATTGTAATATAGATAGTCAACGCATACCGATCGCCGGTGGCTGCCACCATTGGGCAACGCACCATTGTGGTAGAAGAAGTAGGTCTTCCCTTTGAAATCGATTATAGCTGGCCTGTTGGTTTCGCAATTTTCAGGTATCTCGTTAATAATTCCTTTAAACTCCCATTCGCCTTTAATATAGGAATTTATGGCATAAGCTACTTTTTCCGGATACCCATAACCGTAAGAAAGGTAATAAATGCCATTCCGCTTATGGATGTGTGCCCCTTCAGAAAAATAGGGCAGATCAACTTTCTTAATTTCGCTATCCAGGCTCATCAGGTCAGCCTTTAACTTTGCAAAGTAACATTGGCCGTTGCCCCAGAATAGATAGGCACTGCCATCATCGTCTATGAGTACCGAAGGATCAGGGTTGGCCTTTTCATTGTCTGTTGCAGGGAGCATATCGTGCGTGATGAGCGCGTGCCCGATGGCATCACGAAATGGGCCTAGAGGACTATCGGCCACGGCAAGCCCTATTGCTTTTCCGAATTTATCGGCATGACTGACCGCTACAAACCAATAAAACTTACTATATTATTCAATTACCTTCGATGCAAAGGCATCACCCCTGGCCCACTGAAAATCAGTAGCTTTAAGAGGTGACGCATGTTTTGTCCAATTAGAAGATGGAAAACAGAGCAATTAATGTTTTAGTGTGATAGGGCAATAAAAGCGCTCTGTTCGTCTAGGCCATCATTTCTGAAGCACGTTCAAGCAACTCATCAATATTAAACGGTTTATGCATAAAGCCATCTGCTCCGCACTCTCTGGCCAAAATATCTCCGTTTGATTCTGCTGATATCAGTAAGATAGGAGTTTTATTCTCTGGATATTGCATTTTAAACAAGCGACACAACTCGTTACCATTATATTTAGATCCTACAAGCCTGATGTCCGTTATAATCAGGTGGAAGTTTTGCTTACTCATATACTCTGGGGCAGGTGCAATGTTGAGTACGGTAGTATGGTAATCTGCCAACTCAAAGATAATTTGGAATAGCTCACTAATTTCCTGGTCATCTTCTATGATGAGTACATGTTTTTCCATCGCCTTTCGATTTTAATTGATTCCAATACGGTCAAAGCGATCGAACAGTGAAGGCGATAAGAGTATCCGGGTTATAAACGCTAAACTCCTCGGATAGTTTTAATTGTCAATAATTACAATGCGTTGTGATGGAGAGTAAGTTTAATTTCCAAGATATGCTACGGCCCTAGCCTCACTTTTTTAACAACTGTAACACTCTTGTTGTGATTGGAGCCTGGTAAAAATAACCGATTCGTTGTAAGGATAACGCCAACTTTATAACCATTATTGCGTTTTGAAAAATATAGTTGAAAAACGTTGATTTCGTGATTTTTAGCTTATATTTTTGGATTTGTTCCTTAAAAAAGAACTAACAGGAACAGCATCTCTACCAGATAAAACAAGAATAAATATGGGCAATTACGTAATTGGTTTTCAGGAAATCGACAGGTCGGATATTTTAAAAGTTGGTGGCAAAGGCGCCAATTTGGGTGCACTATCGAAAATTAAAGGTATAGCAGTGCCTGATGGTTTTTGCATCAGCACCGGAGTTTACAGGAAGCTTATCGAAAACGATCAAACTATTAAAACTTTATTGGATCAGTTGACCAACCTTAAAGCAGAAGATCGCACTGCGATTGCTGAAATCGGTTCAAAAATCCGGGCTGCTGTAGAAAATATAGCAATCCCCAAAGATATTACCGGAGAAATTGAGATTTATCTTAATCAATATGATGAAAATGAGTCGTTTGCTGTAAGGTCGAGCGCCACAGCAGAAGATTTGCCTAATGCATCATTTGCCGGTCAGCAGGATACCTATTTGAATATCGTGGGCAAACAGGCTATTTTGAAGCACATCAGTAAGTGCTGGGCTTCGTTGTTTACCGATCGTGCCATCATTTACCGTATTCAGAACGGCTTTGATCACCATAAGGTTCAACTTTCTGTTGTAGTACAGAAAATGATTTCTGCTGAAGCGGCAGGAATTATGTTTACAGCCGATCCCGTTACCGGTAACCGCAAAGTGTTATCCATTGATGCCAGTTTCGGCCTAGGCGAAGCTATGGTTTCGGGTTTGGTTAATGCCGATAATTATCAGGTTTGCGATGGTAAGATTACTGATAAGAAAATACCGGCCAAGAAACTGGCCATTTGTTCAGTGAAAGACGGAGGAACAAAAGTACAGGAACTCTCACCAGAACTGCAGACTAGGCAAGTACTTCCCGATAACCAAATTTTACAGCTTGAAGCACTAGGGAGAAAAATTGAAGCACATTTCGGTAGTCCGCAAGATATCGAATGGTGCCGTATAAATAATACTTTTTATATCGTTCAGAGCAGACCAATTACTACTTTATACCCGG
Source organism: Sphingobacteriaceae bacterium (assembly GCA_017745075.1). Classification (GTDB taxonomy): domain Bacteria; phylum Bacteroidota; class Bacteroidia; order Sphingobacteriales; family Sphingobacteriaceae; genus Pedobacter. The sequence continues at coordinate 149,757 of JAGIAD010000002.1, forward strand.
TGCCCGAAGCAGGCGATAAAGAAAAACATGTTTATATTTCTGTTGGCCACCAGCAAATGATGACCGACCCGATGAAACCTCTTGGATTATCTTTATGGCAATTAAGAGCTGCCAGGCCTATGTATAAAGCTGGTGGAAGATTATTTGTAGATGTTATAGATAGTCTTGTTACCGCTACAGGAAGAAAAAATTTACTGGAAGCCATGGAGCAGCACGATCCGCTGATCAAAGATGCATTGGTTACCATAATTGAAAGGAAAGGTTTTATAAAATCGCTGCCTGATGATGAAGAAAGCGTTTTAATTGTTAAAAGTACAAAAGGCTTATCCGCCGCCGAAATTTTGGCTCAGGTAGGAAAAGACCCCGAAATTGTTTCTGAGCTGATTAAACAGAGCGAAGAATCAATAGAAATATTGAAACAGAATATACAAACGAAATCAGGGCCGGAGCTATTTGACTTTATTATGGAAGACATTGAGCTATCGAAAAAGATGGCGTTTGATTCGAAACATATCAACGTAATCATTGCAGTAATGAATGCTGCATCCTGGATCAATGAAAAGATGGGCAAGTGGTTGGGTGAAAAAAATGTATCAGATATACTTTCACAATCCGTACCAAATAACATCACATCCGAAATGGGACTGGCACTACTCGATGTAGCAGATGCTATCCGGCCTTTCCCTGAAATTATCAATTATTTACAGGAGGTTAAAGACGATCGGTTTTTAGAAGAGTTACCACGGTTTAATGGCGGAGCAACGGTTAAAGATGCCGTTGAAAGCTACCTAAACAGGTATGGCATGCGCTGTGCAGGCGAAATTGATATTACCAATACCCGTTGGGGAGAAAAACCGTCGATATTGATCCCGATCGTACTCAGCAATATCAAAAACTTTGAACCTTATGCCGGTAAACAGAAGTTCGATCAGGGAAGGGCACAGGCCTTAAAAAAAGAAAAAGAATTATTGGATAAGCTCGCGGTTTTACCTGAGGCCGAACAAAAAATAGGGGAAACAAAGGAGATGATCAGCCTGCTACGCAATTTTGCAGGTTATCGCGAATACCCTAAGTATGCGATTGTTAGCCGGTTTTACGTGTATAAACAAGCCTTGATAAAAGAAGCCGAAAAATTAGTAGAGGCTGGGGTGATTGATGAAAAAGAAACTGTTTATTACCTCACATTTAATGAGCTGAAGGAATTAGTGGCTACACATAAGCCCGATAAAAAGCTTATTGCCCAGCGAAAAGAAGAACACCACTTGTTTGAAAAACTTAATCCACCGCGTGTAATCACATCCGATGGTGAAATTATTTCAGGCAGATACCATCATCAACACCTTCCGGACGGTGCTATTGTTGGTTTAGCGGTTTCATCGGGTGTGATAGAAGGACGTGCACGTGTAATTTTAAATATAGAAAGTGCTGATCTCGAAGATGGAGATATATTGGTAACCACCTTTACCGATCCCAGCTGGACCCCATTATTTGTATCTGTTAAGGGCCTGATTACCGAAGTTGGCGGCCTGATGACCCATGGGGCTGTTATTGCGCGCGAATACGGTTTGCCAGCAGTTGTAGGTGTAGAAAATGCTACTAAACTCATCAAAGATGGGCAGCGCATCAGGGTGAATGGAACAGATGGATATGTAGAGATACTGGAGAGCTAAATTAATTAAGCAGACAGTTAAAAATGTAGTTAAGTCAGATTGCGGTGCCGGAGGTCAGAAGGTAAAGCGTAGCAATAACCCTCAGTTTTATGCTCTTTGTTCTTATCTCCGCACCTTTTGGGGTAAAAGCCTGTTATTTGTATCACGATTAATACCAATCGTTTGCTAAAACAGCAGTATTTTTACCTCAAGATTAACTAACATGATGAATAAATATTGGCTTACTGTAACGGCTTGTACTTTGGCCATTACAGCAAATGCTCAGCAAAAAGCTTTAACCGCTAGCGATTATGAAAAAGCGGAAAGTTTTATGAGCTACAACACAGCAAAGTATGTAGATCATGCCAGCGTGCAACCCAACTGGCTCGATGATGATAAATTTTGGTATAACACTAAAACCAATGGTACCGAACAGACTTTCCTGGTAGATCCTGCAAAAAAAACCAAAACACCAACAACAGATTTTAAAACTGGCACAATGCCATCGCGACGCATGGGCGACCGTAATGAGGTATTATCGCCCGATGGAAAAAAAGCCATTTTTATTAAAGATTATAATCTTTTTGTGAGAGATGTGGCTTCTAATAGATTAACGCAGCTTACCACCGATGGGATTAAAGATTATGGATATGCTACCGATAACGCAGGCTGGAGACACAGCGATGCCCCGATTTTACGTTGGTCACCCGATTCAAAAAAGATAGCCACCTTTCAGCAGGATCAAAGAAATTCAAAAGACATGTACCTGGTAACCACTAATGTGGGGGCGCCGGTATTAAAAGCCTGGAAATACCCTTTGCCTGGTGATAAACAGATCGCGACCATCAGAAGGGTGATCATTGATGTAGAAAACCCAAAAGTAATTTCACTTAACATTCCTGCTGACCCGCACCGTGCAACACTGAGCGATGATATATCAAGCAGTGGTACTTTTGATGATATCGATTGGAAAGCCGACGGCTCGGAAGTAGCTTTTCTATCTACCTCACGCGATCATAAAAATGAAAAATTCCGTATTGCCAACGCCACAACAGGCGCTGTAAGGGAAGTTTTTGAAGAAACTATAAAAACACAATACGAGTCGGGTCAGGGTGCCATCAACTGGCGTTATCTTCCTGCTTCGAAAGAAATTATCTGGTATTCAGAAAGAGATAACTGGGGGCATTTGTATTTATATGACTCTGCTAACGGAAAATTGAAAAACCAGATCACCAAAGGCGATTTTGTGGTTTCGCGTTTGGTTAAAGTAGATGAAAAAACACGTACGCTTTATTTCTTTGCCAATGGCCGCGAAAAAGGAAATCCTTATTTCAGTTACCTGTATAAAATTGGTTTCGATGGAAAAAATTTAACCCTTTTAACCCCAGAAACCGGTAACCACCAGGTTGTATTTTCTCCATCTTTCAAATACTTTGTAGACAGTTACTCGCAGCCGGATGTTCCGCCGGTTACCGTATTAAGAAGCATAGACGGAAAACTGATCAATACTTTAGAAAAAACGGATGTTTCCAGGTTAGCTGCTACAGGCTGGAAAGCGCCAACTCCGGTGTCGGTTAAAGCCAAGGATGGCAAGACCGATATCTATGGGCTGGTTTTTACACCAACAAAAATGGATGCCAACCAGAAATGTCCTGTTATTGATTATATTTATCCAGGTCCGCAGGGCGGTAGTGTAGGCAGCTGGTCTTTTGCGGCCTCGCGCGGCGATAACCAGGCCTTGGCCGAGCTGGGCTTTATCGTTGTGGTAATAGAGGGAACCAGCAATCCCGACCGTTCTAAAAGTTTCCATGATATGAGTTATGGTAATATGGCCGAGAATACTTTACCTGATCAGATTGCAGCCATCAGACAACTTTCTGCAAAATATCCTATGGATACGACAAAAGTAGGTATATGGGGGCATTCGGGCGGTGGTTTTGCCACTGCTACAGCAATGTTCCGATATCCAGATTTCTTTAAAGTAGGCATTTCGGAATCGGGAAACCACGACAACAGAAATTACGAGGACGATTGGGGCGAACGCTATAACGGCCTTGTAGAAAATTCAGATTACGAAGCACAGGCGAATCAAAATTATGCTAAAAATTTAAAAGGAAAACTGATGTTGGTTCATGGATTGATGGACGATAATGTGCCACCATACAATACGCTCTTGGTAGTAGAGGCGCTTGAAAAAGCAAACAAGTCATTCGACCTGGTTATTTTTCCAAACAGCGCCCACGGGTATGGTGCTTACTCACCTTATATGATGCGCCGCCGATGGGATTACTTTGTACAAAACCTTTTGGGTGCAGAAGCACCTAAAGATTACCAGATGAAAGGCGCCACAGCAAGATAATGTGGGTGAGGGCCCTTTCCGGGATCGTCATTTCGAGCGGAGCCGATAGCTATCGGGTGCAACGCAGTCGAGGAATCTATATAGGCAGATTTCTCCATTTCGCTGCCGGCAAAACCAGTTGGCTCCAGTCGGAATGACGATTCTTCTTTAGAAACAATACCAGCTACCAGTGGTTTAATGTATAAATATTAATCATGGGAAAAACCAGGGATCAGAATAATGTAATCATAACCGGAGCTACGGGCATGGTTGGCGAAGGTGTATTGATGCAATGCCTAAACATTACTGAAATTAATAGCGTATTAGTTGTTAACCGCAAACCTTGCGGTTATAGCCATCCAAAGCTAAAGGAAATTATCCATCCTGATTTTTTCGATTTTACGGCAATAGAAAATCAGTTAACAGGTTATAATGCCTGCTTTTTTTGTTTGGGCATTACTTCGGTGGGTGTTGATCAGGAAACCTATTATAAAATGACCTATACACTTACCATGCACGTTGCACAAACCCTGAGCAGGCTCAATAGCGATATGACTTTTTGCTATGTTTCTGGCGGGGGAACGAATGAGCATAGCCGTTTAAAATGGGCACAGGTAAAAGGCAAAACGGAAAGCGATTTAACAAAACTGCCTTTCGCCCAGGTTTTTAATTTCCGACCGGGTTTTATCAAGCCGCTAACGGACCAAAAATATGCGCATAAATTCTATAAATACATCAACTGGTTATTTCCTATCGGTAGAGCGGTTTACCCAAGTGGTTTCTGTACCATGGCCGAGCTGGCACAGGCGATGATCAATACCTTGAGCCATCATGGTGAAAGGCGGGTTTTGGAAGGCAAAGATATCATCGCTTTAGCTAAAGAATAAGCTCAGATACGTTTTAAGTATCCGAGCTCATCTTCAGCCGGTTAAGGATTTAGTTTAGGTTAATTGATTATTATTTTGGGTTTAATATAATACAGCGGTTGCGTCTTTATCTTTTTGTGATAATACGGTTGCACCTGAACCACATTGCCCACCGTTCATAAGCGACTGGGAATCTGTTCCGGTAACACCAGGAACATTTGTTGCAGTTGATTCTCCCTGTGCTGCCCAGTTGGTATGCCTGAAAGAAATACAGTGACCGAATTCATGGCAAATGGTTCTGGCACGTTGAGCAAACGAATTACCCGCAATATAGCTTTTGTTGATTTTGATTAAAGCACCTGCACTTCCACCGGATGGGAATTGGCCCTGACCACAAACACCCGACCCTAGATTTTCATCTTTGATCAAAATGTCGTAAGGAGCAGCAGTTACGATATTAAAGCGTAGCGTAGAACCAGCTACACCATTCCATTGTGCAATTGCACTATTGATTTCACTGCTCATAGATGTCATAGATGCATCTACAAAAACCCTGATGTTTAACTTATTGGTGCTGTTTACAATGCTTCCGGTATAATACTGCTCGGTTTTTGGTCCGGCAGCACTAGCCGGGATATTCATGTTTTTGGGAAATATAATATCTTCTTCAACGATATATTCATTTCCGTTATCTACAATACTTGATTCAGGGAATCCTAGATTTTTAATGTGCAGTAAAACCTTATCGGCATTTTTAACAGTTTCTTGTGGTTCTGGTGTTGATGTTTCCTGGTTTTTTTTACATGCTGCAATTGCTACTGCAACCATCGCTACAACAGCGATTTTTTTTAGGTTTTGTTTCATTGGATAATAGGTTAGTTAATCCTTAAGAGCTGATGAACAAATGTAACAGAACGTGTTACATAAATTTTGGGCGAACTGCGAATTTTACACGAAAACTTAATTTGTATGCTTTGTGGCTGTTTAAATCTATTGTTGTATTTAAAAAATTACATGAACAGTCTGTTTTTTAGATGCGCCTTTAAATTAAACTCGAGCTGCAACATATTTTATTGATAGGATTAAATGCATTTCTCAGCCATTACAGAATCAATTCTAACCTGAATAAAAAATATTTTTTATTTGAATTTTACACTGCCATAGGGTTGTCAGTAACCTGTGTTTTCTTTGTTTAACTAAAAACAAAAAGCTATGATACAGGAACAATTATCTGCAGAAACAATGGAAGAAACTTCCCTTGTGTATTTAATGAAGAATTATGCAAACTACAATTTCTGGGCAAATTTAACCCTGGTAAATTGGTTAAAAACACATCCTGAGGCATTATTGGAGCAAGAAGTGTTATCGAGTTTTAAGAGTGTAAAACTAACCCTTGCGCATATCTTACAGGCGCAGGAATATTGGTATTCTATTCTAACTAAAACAGAATTTGAATTTAGGGAATACGGGAGTTTAAATGATATTTTTGATTCCCTGTTAAAACAGTCAGAAAACCTTGCTATTTATATTACCGCAATCGGAGAAGATAGATTTAATGAAAAAACAGAAATTCAAAGCCCCTGGTTTACATCTGATTTTGAGAATTTCGAATATGTACTGCATGTTTTTAACCACAGTACTTATCATCGCGGTCAAATCATTACCATTTGCCATAATCTGGGGATAACTGGTGCTCCTATGACAGATTATAACTTTTATAATGTAGTGGCGAAATAAAATATGATTAATGAAGATGGCTTGTCAGAAACCCTGTTTCAATCTGGTCTCCTGACAAGCCCTTTTGATGCATTCAGTTGCATTAATTATTTTTTATTATCGTATTTTCTTTGATTATCCTTATTGGAAGTTTGATCTGACCTTTGGCCGCCGCCATTGGTAATTCCCTGGATTTTTTTATCTGTTTTAACATCGTGGTTAGTTCTGTCGGCGATTGAACTGCCCTGAACTGTAGGATTGTTTTTTGGTGTGCCCGTATTTTTCATAACGCAAGGATTTGGTAAATAAATAGCAGAGCGCTATAAAAACAACCAATGTAAGATTGGATATGTTTTGGTTTTTTTGAATTAGGTTTAAATCGATTAATCCTTATTTCAAACCAAATGCCCGGCGAAGCCCCATCTAATTAAATAGACCTCTCTGTTTCGCTGCGCTTCGGTCGGGATGACGAATGCGTGGAAATCAGTGAAAAATTGCGAATAACCACCAAAATGAAATGGTGACGGCTAAAAAAATGGCTATCAACCATTGGCCAATAAACTACTAATGAACCAATGGCTAATGACTAATAAACCAATGACCAATCTAATACAGCAAAAATATAGTAGGCTGTTTATGAAGGTCTATAGTTTCTTTACGCCAGTTATAAACACTCTGGGTTTTAATAAATTCATCCGGAGCAGTAAGGTTACTGGCCACACAAACCTGTGTATTGGGTTTGCAACTTTTTAAAACCTCTTCAAAAAGCTGGTTATTGCGGAACGGTGTCTCGATAAAAATCTGGGTTTGTTTATAACGGCTGGCCGATACATCGAGATCTTTGATCCTCTTGGTACGTTGTTCCTTATCAATGGGCAAATATCCCCAGAATGCGAAACTCTGTCCGTTAAAACCAGATGCCATTAAAGCCAGTAAAATCGAGCTTGGTCCTACCAGCGGAACTACTTTAATACCGCATTTATGCGCTTCAGCCACAATATCAGCTCCCGGATCGGCAATACCCGGGCAACCCGCTTCACTCATTAAGCCTACGTCTTTTCCAGCAGTTAGCTCTGTAAAAAACTGACCTAAATCTTTCCGGTTATGTTTACCGTAATCGTGCACGATTAAATCTTTCTGAGGGGTTTTTAAACCGGCCTCTTTTAAGAAGCGGCGGGCTGTTTTACTGTTTTCTACAATGTAAGTATCAATCTGGTTAATGGTATCAACCAGGTAAGGAGTAAAAGTTTTGTGTGCTACCTCTTCGGCCAATGGTACGGGAATAAGGTATAAAGTGCCTTTTTGCATGCTACAAAAATACGTACAATAAATAGAATTTAAGTTCGAAAGCTTACCGAAACGGCAATATAATCTATTTGGTAAACAAATGTGTAGCAAATTTTATTTCTAACTGACTTATTTTCTGCACAATTAAAAACATACTTAAAGCGTTAGATATTAGTTAAGTATGGCCTGAAGGGCAATATTTGCAGGAAAAACTAAAAACTATGCATGCATATTAAACCTTCTGTATTTTTGGTTCTCTAATTGATACATGGTTGTTAGGTTATTAAAATAAACACACAAATGAAAACACTGAAATTTACGGCACTTGTGCTGGGGCTTTTTGGGCTCCTTGCCGGAACCACAACCCTTGTCAGGGCACAAGACTACCAAAATGACTACCGGAACGATGGTTATAGTACCGGTAACATCTCTTTACAGACATTTTACGATGAACTTTCGCCCTATGGTACCTGGATACAGGATCCACAATATGGTTATGTTTGGCGTCCGGACGTAGATCAAAGTGATTTCCGTCCATATTACACAAACGGACGTTGGGTGATGACCGAATATGGTAATACCTGGGTTTCCAACTACGATTGGGGCTGGGCACCTTTCCACTATGGCCGTTGGGTAATTAACAGCTACAGGCAATGGATTTGGTTACCTGATACCAATTGGGGACCAGCATGGGTTGATTGGAGAAGTGGCGATGGCTATTACGGCTGGGCACCAATGGCACCAAGAATCAGTATTAATTTAAGTTTTGGCCGCCGTTATGTAGTGCCAGAATTTTGCTGGAACTTTATTCCACAGCGCAATATTTATGTTAGTGTTTTCCCAAGATACGATTACGGGCGCAATAATGTATATATCCGTAACACCACCATCATCAATAATACTTATGTATATAACAGGAGAACTTATTATGGCGGACCAAGGATTGAAGATATCAGACGTGCAACCAACAGGGATGTAACCGTTTACCGTTATGCACAAAGTTCAAGACCTGGCGCAAGCAGGGTTGGTGATAGGGAGGTTTCTATTTACAGGCCAAGGCCGGAGCGTAATGTAGATAACCGCAATGCTGCGCCAAGGAGATTTGAACAGGGAAATGCAGGTTTGAGCAGGAATGGACGAAACGAAGGTTATGCCAACCGTGATCAAAACGGCCGTAATCCGGGCAATAACGATAACCGTTTCGGATCAAGAGATAACCGTAATTCTACACAACCGGATAGAAATATAGGCAGAGATAATAATAATCAGCCTTATAACCGGGATGCAAACGGACGTTTTAGTCGTGGAGGTGCAAATGGTATCGATAATGGAAACAGGCAAGACAATGCCAACCGTGGCCAGGATCAACAACGTTTAGAGCAGATGAGGCAGCAGCGTAATCAGGATCGCATGAGCGTAGATCAGCAACGTGCACAACGTGATATGCAACCGCAACAACGTGGTCAGGATGATCAGCAACGTGCCCAAATGGAGCAACAAAGGGCTCAACGTAACGAGCAGATGCAACAGCAACGTGCCCAACGCGATGCACAAATGCAACAACAACGTAATGAGCAAATGCAGCAGCAACGTGCACAACAAGCCCAGCAACAGCAACAGGAGAGGGCACAACGTGATGCGCAAATGCAACAACAACGTAATGAGCAAATGCAACAGCAACGTGCCCAAATGGAGCAACAACGTGCACAACGTAATGAGCAGATGCAACAACAACGCGCTCAAATGGAGCAACAAAGGGCTCAACGTGATGCACAAATGCAGCAACAACGTAACGAGCAAATGCAACAGCGACAAGAACAAAGAAGAATGGAAGCTCCACAACAACGTGGCGGCGGAGGTGAAAGAGGTGGCTCTGAAGGAGGAAGACCATCAAGAGGCGGTAGAGGATAAATAGAAAAAAGTCCCGGTGCAAACCGGGACTTTTTTATTGTTAAGGCTTATTCCTGATCCGGATGGATTTTAAGAAGATGGCCATATTATTCATGAACATTTATTTTACTTTAAAAACCTGAAATTCGGCTAAATGCGTATAATCCTGAGACCCTTCCGTCATTTCTAACTTCAGGAACCTTACTTTGGTAGGGGCATCGAGCTCATAGTTCTGTAAAGCTTTTAAATTAGGATCCATGGCTTTGGCTGTTAAAAGATCAATCCAAACGCTACCATCAATACTTCCTTTCAGGTTAAATTTGGTAAATCCTGTATTGTTATTGTTGCGGGGAGCCATAGATACGCTTGTTACATTCGTTAGTGTAAGCATATCCACCTGGATCCAATGTGGATATGGCAAAACGGTAGGTGAATATTGCGAATGCCAGAAAGTTCCCAGGTCGCCATCAATTACGCTTGCCAATGATCCATCGCCGGCCTGAGTGCTTGATGCAGTAAGGGCCCAGCCCGTTTTGTCAGCAAGAATCTCTGGCGCCTTGTACTTCACGGTGGTAATAAACATTGTTTTTAGCAAAGGATTGATCTTATATCCTGATGCATCAACAATACTGATCGGTAACATATACACTTTGTTGGGATCCAGGTTTTTGGAATTGTATTTTAAGGAAACCAGGTTGGAAGTAATTGCTCCGCTTGATATGGTTACATCCATTGCGCTAATGGTATAAGCACTTTCAGGGAGTTTAGCATAGGGTGTAAGGTTTTGACTGTTACGCACTACATTTACACTATCAAAGGCTTTATCATCTATCTTAAATCTCACCGTAATATTATTTAGCGGCAAACCCACGGCAGCGAAAGATGCGCCAAAATCGTAAGATACAATAGTATCCTTTGCCGGATAAACAATTATTTTTTGTGCATTGGCTTTTCTGGAAACATATACCACTGCATTTTCTTTATTGTCTGATTTTTCAAGGTATGCTTCTTCTTTCTTACATGCACCCATAACCGTAAGAACAGCTACGATACAGGATAATATTTTATATAGTTTCATATAACATCGTTTTAAGTTAGTATCCCGGAAGCTGAACAATTTGTTTGTTCCTGTCCATTTCATTCTGGCGATAAGGGAGGAAATAAAATTTACGTTGCCACGTTACCCTGGTGGTTGCAACCACGCGCTTGTAAAAAGCAGGGTCAGACAAAGAAGTACCGGCATCCATGTTCATGCCATAAAAATCGCCACCCTGTTTCGAACCAATTTCATCCGGAATTTTCCACCGGCGTACATCCCAAAACCTGATGCCCGATTCGTAGCAGAGCTCGATCCGTCTTTCCAGGCGGATTTGTTTCCGCATTTCTGCCTGACCAAGGTCTGCCGGGATTGCTGGTATGCCTCCGCGCGTACGTACATCATTCAGGTATTTTAACACATCGGCATGGCCTGGCTGCGATTCATTCAGCGCCTCTGCATAACTTAAATACAGTTCGGCCATCCTGATCAGCATAGCCGGGCGTGCGGGGTTGCTCCCGGTGCTTAAATTGGTATTGGGATGAATGTTTTTTCTGGCTGTATACCCTGTTTTCGGATAATCCCGTGCATTTGCTTTTTTGCCCGATGCTGCTGTAGAATAATAAGTAACATAGGTTTGTCCGGCAGCAGGAACCACCGGTATTACGGCCCCGCTAAAGGTTACATCGACATAAAAACGGGGCTCTCTTCCAACATACATATTATTTGTTCCTGCCGAATAATAAGGTGTTGCGGTGTTGGTGAACGTTGTTTCATTGTATGAAGGTGTTTCTTTAATACCACGCCCATTTTCCATCCTGAAATCATCAACAAGCTCCTGCAGCACACCGATACCGTTCCAGCCGTTGCCGGATAAGGAATTTTTTGGGGCACAATGCTGAGACCAGCCAGAATGCACATTATTTGCTCTTCTCAGCCAAACACCTTCTTCTTTCCAGCCATCCCAAAACATATCTCTGGTCGAATTAAAACCCTGCAGAAATAAGTTGGCATTCTGTTTTATAAAAAGTTTATGGCCCTGGGCGGCATTCAGATCAATGGCTCTTTTCATTGCCTCAGCTGCGGCCGTCCAACGGGTAGGATCGTAGGTTTGGTTAAATAATTGTTTTCCGTCAAAGTTTTTCCAGTCTGCAAATTCTGAATTTCCGTTAAACAACGGGCTGGCATGTGCCAGTAAAATCTGCGCCTCAATTGCAGCAGCTATAGGTATTGTAATCCGGCCTACCTGATAATCATCAACGGTGTTTGAACCGGTAAGGTGCAAGCTCGTCAGGCTGGCTTCCGATGCACGCATTTCATTGAGTACAAATTTTATGCATTCATCCCACGAACTTCTTGGGATTTGAAAATTATCATTTGGCAAACCCGAAACCAGGGGCGCAATTGCTGCCGGACCTACTTCTTTCATCAGCAACCAGTGATAATAAGCCCTTAAGAAACGTGCTTCTCCTTTGTATTCTTTTACAATGGATTCGCCGTTCTGTTGGTCTAAAAGCTCCTTACACTCATCAACCCGCTCCAGAAAGATGTTAATGTTCCGGACCAATTGGTAATAGGTTTCGAAACGTGTAGGCGAATTATCGCTGGTAACCGCCCCTGAATTGATGGTTAAGGCATTGCCTGTTCCCCAGTTGGCATATTCCAGCTCATCGCTGATGCCCGCATACTGATAGCCATAAGGTTGATCCCATATATCCTGTATACCTGCATACAGGCTAAAGAACCAGCGTTCGGTATTGGCCCGGTTCGAAAATACTTTATCTATGGTATTGATATTATCCGGTACGGTATCAAAATATCCTTTTTTACAGCTTGTGGGTAGAAAAAGGAACGGTATTAATAGCGCCAGAATTAATTTTTTTGCGAATCTGTTTTTCATAATCAGTTAAAATTAGCACGTAAACCTAAATTGAAAGTTGAAATGTTTGGATAAGATGCCCCACGGCCATCGCCCAGTTCAGGATCCCAAAATTTCCATTTTGAAAAGGTTAGCAGATTGGTCCCATTGGCATAAATTCTCAGCTTTTTAACAGCAACTTTGCTCAGTGCCTTTATACTAAAAGTATAACCCACTTCTGCGCTTTTCAGGCGGATGTAATCTGCACGTTTAACCCACCAGGTACTGGAATCATAGTTTGTAGTAACGTCCTGGTTGGTAGATAAGCGCGGATAAAATGCATTTGGATTAGGATTTTCCACCGTCCAGCGATCCGTTATTTTGGTATACATGTTCCCGAAAGTAGCACCCTGGGAGAAAGGCGTTGTTCCCGTACCCCCGTTATAGCTGAAATCAACCTGACCGGCGCCCTGGAAGAAAAGCACAAAATCAAACCCTTTGTAGCCTGCACCAACGTTTAAACCATATAAAATTCGTGGGGTACTGCCATAGCCAATAGCCTGCTGGTCAAATGAAGAAATGATGCCATCTCCATTCAGATCTTTATAGCGGATATCGCCCGGACGTACATCGCCAGCCTGTGTAGGTGCATTGTCGATTTCATTCTGGTCTTTAAATAATCCCATGGCTACGTAACCAAAACGCTGACCGATAGCGTGTCCGGTACGATTAAGCCATGGATATTGCCAAGGAGGTAAACCATCAAAAATGTTCTTGTTCTCATTCATGTTGAAGGTTCCCCTGAAAGTTACAAATCCATTTCTGAAGCTCTTATTGTAGTTTAAAGTCAGATCGATACCACGGTTTGCTGTTTTACCCACATTTACATATGGGATATTGGTATTCGTGAACCCGGAAATGTAGGGGATAGTGTAGTTTTGAAGCAGGATGCCGTTTCTTTTCTCTTTAAATAACTCAACAATCAGCTGAAGATCGTCTTTCAGGAAATTGATTTCAATACCGAGGTTGTGCCTGAAACCGGTTTCCCATTGCACATCGCTGCCGATTCTGTTTTCCTGGTAGCCGGTATAACCCCTGTCTGCTCCCGGAATACCGAAAGTATATGAAAAGGCATCGCCTAAAGTTGATAAGAATAAGAAGCGGGAATTGGTATTACTGTTACCCGTTAAGCCATAGGTGTAGCGGAATTTCAGGTAAGATACAACGTCTTTAACAGGTTCAAAAAATTTCTCTTTTGAAGCTACCCAACCTGCACCAACTGAAGGGAAAAAGCCAAAACGTTTGCTCGGAACAAAGTTTTCAGATCCTGAATAACCAAAGTTGGTTTCGATAAAATACTTGTCTTTATAGCCGTAATTTGCCCTTCCAACCAACGAACGCTGCCTGAAGGGTATAGAACTGATCAAGTCTGTAGCATTTCCATTTACGTAATCGGATTGATTGAAAAGCAACAGCCCTGAAACATCATGATTACCGTATTTTCTCGAATAGTTAAGGGAAGTTTCGGTATAAAATCTTCTGTTGCTGTTGCGGTCGGCCGAAAAGCCCAATACGTCTGAACCGGTTTCGGCAACTCTGGTAATCAGTTTGCCATTAGCATCGCGGCCTGTGGCCAGGTAAGATTGCAGGGTTCTTGACCGGGTTAAGCTGCTTCCGTTAACCGCATCAAAAGCAAACATGGTTGAAAAAGACAGCCCTTTGGTTAAGAAGTCCAGTTCCTGAATTACTTTGATGTTGCTTCTAACAGTGTTTGAATAGGTGTTTGAATAGCCGTTGGCCACCAGGTAGTAGTAGGGGTTAAATGGAACGCCCGGATATTTGGGCCACTGTCCGTTCGAATAAATAGGAGGTACCACGTGTGGCGCCTGCTGCGTAGCGTAATCAAAAATTGCATTTACACCAGCTGAGGGCGCATTATAATTGGTAATAAATCCGTTAATTCCGAGCTCAAGATTGGTGCTTTTGGTTACTTTAACACTTACATTACTGTTAAAATTAAACCTTTCGAGCTTTAGGGTCGAATTAAAAGATTGTGCCTCAGCTTGTTTAAACATTCCTTTTTCGGTGTAATAACCGGCCGATACATAATATTTGGCAGCATCTACACCACCACTTACATTCAGGTTGGCTCTGCTGGCACTCGAAAAATCATTGAACAGATAATCGTACCAGTTTACATTAGGATATAAATCGGGATCTTCTCCGCTGGCATGTTTTGCTATAATTGCCGGATCATATTGTGGCGTTCTTCCCCTGGTTGATAAGCCCTCATTATATAAAGTCATAAAAGTAGGCGCATCTATGAAGTTTGGAAGCTCCGTAAATTTTGAACGCGAACTGTTTAGCTCCACGTTGATATTTGGTTTTCCTAATTTCCCCTTTTTGGTATTAATGAGGATTACGCCATTGGCACCTCTTGTGCCATATACCGCAGTAGCTGTTGCATCTTTTAATATCGTGAAACTCTCTACATCCTCAGGGTCAATGTTGTTGATTGGCCTGTCTGGAACACCATCTACCACGAGTAAAGGCGATTGAGGGCTACTGGCAAAGGTTGCTATCCCACGGATAAAAATATCGGCTCCATCTGCCCCCGGCGCTCCACCACGTTGCGTAGATATTACACCGGCCAAACGTCCGGCCAGTGCAGAGGTTAAATCCCTTACCGGAAGTTTCAGCTCTTCGGGTTTAATGGTGGCCTGGGCACCCACTACACTTACCTTTTTCTGTCGTCCGAAACCAATAACGGCAATTTCGTTCAGACTTCCTGATTCAGGCTCCATGATCACATCAATATCCACCCTGTTTCGCACGGCTACTTCAACACGTTTGTAGCCCACGTAAATAAACTCAAGCGAGTCAGTAGCTTCAACATCTATGGCATATTTTCCGTTTAAATCGGTTAAAACGCCATTTCTGGTGTGCCTTACCCGTACAGTCACACTTGAAATAGGTAAGCCCAGTTCGTCCTTCACCGTGCCGCTAACCTTATACTTGGCTTGTTCAAGAACAGGTTTGGGTACAACGGCCCTTTGATCGGGTATAGGTTGCTCTTTTTTTGTGATCACAATTGTCCGTTCGTCAATCGTAAATGCCACTGGTTGGTTCATCAGGCAAACTTTCATTACCTGTTCTAACGGGGTATTGTTAAAATCAGCATCGATGGTGCGGTTCGTTTTTAATACTTTCGGGAGGTAAAAAACATCGTAACCCGTTTGTTTCTCAATCTCTTCAAATACCCTGACAATACTCACGTTTTGTTGCTTAAATGTTAGTCTTTGTGCATAACTGACAGCACTGACCTGCATGATCGTTACAATGAGTAATAACGTCGTTAATTTCATAATTAGCAGGATTTTAGGTATAAAGGAATAGCCCCCTAATATTCTTAGGTAAAATTTATACATTTGGTTAGTCTTGTTTTAGGTTAAAAAAATAGTTTGCTAACTAGTTTTACTCTGACAAGTCATTCGCTGGAAGTGTTGGTCGCACTTCCAGTTTTATTTTAATCTTGCCAGAAAGAATTTTTCTGTTAATCGTACGCTGATTTCTTCATGTCTGTTTTTGATTAGTTTAGTTGATTTAATAATTAATTGGTTCTTTTATTCTACAATGATTTCGCGCCCTTTTACCGTAAACTTAAAGGCTTTGGCCAGTTCCATTTTTTTCAGTACCTGATTAATGTTTGCATATTTGGAAATCCGGCCACCAAGTAGTTCATTTTTCAGTTCCGGACGTTTATAGGTAACCTGCACATTATACCACCTGGCCACCTCAAGCATACCGGCCTCCAGTGTTTTACCGGTGAAACGGAAAACGCCATTTTTCCAGGCTATAGCATATTCAGTATTTACCTTATCAACCGAAATGTCATCCCCATTCACGGTTGCCTGTTCTCCGGGAACAATAATTTTTTGGTCCGCCTTATTTTTAATTTTAACACTTCCTTCAATTAAGGTGGTTTTTACTGTTGATTCATCCTGGTAGGCGTTTACATTAAAATGCGTTCCCAATACCTCCACTTCCTGTGTGCCTGTTTTAACAATAAAAGGGTGCTTTTTATCTTTTGCGATTTCAAAATATGCCTCTCCAACCAGGTTAATTGAGCGTTTCCCCGAATGAACCAAAGCTGTGCTGTATGAAATACTGGATGCAGCGTTTAACCAAACCAGAGACCCATCAGGCAAACGGACCTGATAGGTTTCTCCATTGTTGGTAGAGAGCGTATTGATTTGATCAGGAAGTGTATTTCCTTTTATTTCATAAATCAATAGGCCATTTTTAGTTTTGGTAATGCTTACACCAGCTTCGTTTGCGAGTTCGCCATTTACTGCATCAGATAATTTAATTGTTTTACCATTGGCCAGTTTAAGTATTGCACCAGTTGAACCAGGTATAATGTGTGCGTTAGTGCCGGAAAAACTGGTTAGACCGGCATTTTGCTTTAAATAAAACAGGCTTGCACCGAATATAATGATCGCTAATGCAGCAGCAATTCCTATCCAACGTTTCGGCCATCGCCGAGGTTGTGGTAAGGCATAAATATTTTCACTTTGTATTTTAGAGAGGATTTCTTCGCCATCGCCAAACAGGAAAACGGCCGGACTAAATTCATTTTCGTCAAACGCCTCCCAATAGCTCTTAAGCAATCGTTTAACCTGTTCTTTATTGCAGGGATCGGCCATCAGCGATAGAAATTCTTCCTTTTCTTCAGTAGAATTTAAGCGCTGCAATTGCCGATCGAATAAAAAATTCAATCTTTGGTTTTCAGTCATATTTGGTTAGGATTCCTGACGGATCACCACTAAAGACGCAGAGAAATAAAAAACGGGATATAAAAAAAATAAAATCAGGAAAAAAAGCCTAATTCATACCTAGGATAACAGAAATGGTTATTGCGGTATGTAATTTTAGAAATTTAGCTAT
Source organism: Sphingobacteriaceae bacterium (assembly GCA_017745075.1). Taxonomy (GTDB): domain Bacteria; phylum Bacteroidota; class Bacteroidia; order Sphingobacteriales; family Sphingobacteriaceae; genus Pedobacter. Next base: position 167,344 of record JAGIAD010000002.1, read on the forward strand.
CGACTTGGTTGCCCATTGCTGGTATTTTTTAACAGATTCGATAGATATTCCCATCTCCCCAGCAATTTGCCTGCTTTTGAGCCCCTGTTGGCGAAGTTGCAATACCCTTTGCTGCGAAGGAGGTAATTCTGCAATAGCCTTGAGCAGAATATTCTGATATTCTTGGTCTACATTAAAAATTTCTTCGCTTTCATTAAGGCTTAATACTTCTTCTGCGTACAGCTGGCTATGTTTTTTATCTTTAACCATCCGGCGGATGGCACTGATGGTATAGTTACGCGTTAAAATAAAGAGATAAGCGGTAAACTTGTCCAATTTAGGTAATATTGCCCTGTTTTCCCATACTTTCAAAAATACATCCTGTACCATCTCTTCACAGATATCTACCGATTCGAGCATGGTGTAAATATATTTGGTTAACGGACCATGGTATGCACGAAACAATTCGGCAAAGGCAATACCGTCGCCATTGGCTATTTCCAGTAGCAACTCTTTTTCATTAGGAAGAGGTTTAATCGCCATTGTTTAGTTTCGCTGTAAGATAAAACTAAGTATTTTTTAATTAAGTGTAAAGAATAAATTTAGGTTTAATATGGCAATAATCAACCATAAAATAGTGTTCCCTTTTTTCAATTTTATTAAATATGGAAAGTAATGCTGCATTATTGTCCTGCTGCTGCACGCAGATTACTCAAATCAGTACCCCTAAAAGTGGTTTCGGCATTTGGGTACCGGTTTTCGGGATCAAGTAAAAAAGTGCTGATCCCCAGCTCCAGTCCGGATTTGATTTCCGATTCCGCATCGTCGCCAATAATTAAAATATCGTCTTTGTTAAGGTGATGGCGATCAATGAACATTTGAAAGCTTTCCTTTTTATTGGTGATGGAAACATCTACAACATGTACTTCCTCAAAATCATCGGCAATGCCCAGCATTTTTACTTTTGATTGTTGCTGTTTTGGAAAACCTGCAATTATAATAAACTTCCTGCCGCTCAGGCTTTTGATATGGTGATAATCATCACTTGGTTTTAAAGGCTTGGTTACCTCCCTATTCTCGAGGTACGAAATCACTTCAGGCATCACTTCTTCTTTAAAACCATATTTTTTAGCCACTTTTAGAAAAGGCACCCTCAACATTTCCTGTTTGGCCAGTTGAAAATCTTCTTTGCTGATGCCTAAATCCAGCTTTTCTAAAAAACGGTATAATTCGCCCATCAGCTGTTCTTCGTTTGCCTTGGTAAAATAAATGGTATTGTCCAGGTCAATAAAAAATATACGCTTCATTGTGGATTGGTTTTTGTGAGGTGAAAAAAATAAAAACACCTGTTGGTTAAATATGTTTAATAAGTAAATCACTAAGAACATGAAAAAAGAGACAAAAATTATAGTAGGCGTTTTAGCCGGAGCAGCATTAGGAGCAACTATCGCGTTGGCATTATCATCAGATTCTACCAGTGATCTGAAAAACAAGGTGTCAGATTTTTTTGCTGATCTTTTAGATGCTTCGAAAGATAAATTAGCAGGACTGACAAATAAAGCCGCAAGCGTTGCAGGCAAGGTTAAAGATAAAGTAACAGAAATAAATGCTTAAAGAATTGGAAGTGCCGGAAATATCCGGCATTTTTATTCTATATATTTCTAACCACTATCTTAATGAACATTGCTTTTCATGGTGCCGCCCGTACAGTTACCGGGAGTAAGCACCTTATTACATTAAAAAACGGTATCCAGATCCTGTTGGATTGTGGCTTATTCCAGGGAATGGGCCATGTTACTGATAAACTAAATGATTATTTTGGTTTCGATGCCAAAAAGGTAACCTACATGATCTTATCGCATGCGCACATAGATCATTGCGGTTTGTTACCCAAATTGGTTTCAGAAGGTTTTGAAGGTAAAATTTTCTGTACACCAGCAACTATGGACCTAGCCCGCATACTGATGATGGATTCTGCAAAGATCCAGGTGCAGGATGCCGAATATGCTAACCGTCACCTTCGCCATGGCGAAGAAATGGAGGAGGCACTCTATACAGAAGAAGACGTAACCAAAACGGTGAGCCAGATGAAGATCGTAGATTATGAAGAAGATTTCGAGATTGAACCTGGCATACATTTAAAATTTACAGATGCAGGCCATATTTTAGGCAGTGCTGCTGTTCACCTTACGATTACCGAAGATGGCAAGCCGACCAGGATTACTTTTTCGGGCGATGTGGGGCGTTATGGTGATCTGCTTTTAAAAAGCCCTCAGCAATTTGATCAGGCCGATTATATTTTAATGGAATCAACCTATGGCGATTCATTACATAAAGACCTCGATCCGATAGAAAATATGCTGTTGGAAATCATTAACAATACCTGCAAAATTAAAAAAGGGAAAGTAATTATTCCGGCATTTGCAGTTGGCCGTACACAGGAACTGCTATATGCTTTAAACGGATTGGAACTGAAAGGTAAATTACCTGATGTTCCATACTACGTAGATAGTCCTTTATCTTCGAAAGCAACCCAAATTCTTAAAAACCACCCTGAAGTATATAATAATGGCGTTAAGGAAACTTTAAAAATTGATCATGATGTATTTGCTTTTAAAGGTCTGCGTTTTATTGAAAGTGTAGAAGAATCTAAAGCTTTAAATGCCGATCCACGGCCTTGTGTAATTATTTCGGCATCGGGTATGGCAGAGGCTGGCCGTGTAAAGCACCATATCCGTAATAATATTGGTAATTCTAAAAATACCATTTTAATGGTGGGTTATTGTGAGCCAAATTCACTTGGTGGCAGGTTAATCGCCGGACAAAAAGTAGTAGAGATTTTCCGTGAGGAATACGAAGTGAAAGCTGAAGTGCAATCAATTAAATCGATGAGTGCACATGGCGATTATGAAGATTTACTGCATTTCTTATCTTGTCAGGATCCCGCAAAAGTGAAACAGCTGTTTTTGGTACACGGCGAATACGAAGTACAGCAACATTTTGCCACCAGGTTAAAAGATGCTGGTTTTAAACATGTAGCTATACCGGAATATCATCAGGTGTTTCAGTTGGCGTAACATTATTGGAAATGTTGGTCTGGATTTGTAATCCGGACCTCATGCATCAGCGATTGGTACGGATTTGCAATCCGTCTCCATTTCCGGTTTTTAATCTTGTTTATGAAGGATTAAATCCTTAGCTCTTAAGACGGGATTGCAAATCCCGACCAGATTCATAGGGCTCCTCAACCATCGTCCTTTTTCCCATCCTTACCTTTTTCCCTATCTTTGTACCATGGATGTTTTTGGTAAAGCGTTAACAGATATTTACAGAACAGGCGAGGCTGATACCCTTTGGTTACACAATTCTTACGGAGAACCTGAAGAGATGCCTTTAGAATTTTTCTTCCGTGATGATGAAGATATGCCTGTGTTAGAACTTCAGGCTTTGCACATGTGCAGTGGTAAGGTATTGGATATCGGTGCTGGCGTGGGCAGTCATGCTTTACTTCTACAGGCTTTTAATATAGATGTTACAGCCATTGATATCTCGGAAGCTGCGGTAAATATTATGAAAGACCGCGGTGTAAAAAAGGCATTTGTACAGGACATTTTTACTTACCAGGAGAAATTTGATACCATTATCATGCTGATGAACGGCATAGGCCTTACCGGAACCTTGCCTGGTTTTAAGGATTTTCTGATCAAATTAAAAGACCTGATTAATCCCAATGGACAGGTAATTTTCGATTCTTCGGATATTGCCTATTTATATGAGGATATGACAAAGCCAGAAAACCAATATTACGGGGAAGTATCTTACCAGTACGAATACCAAGGCAAAAAAGGCAATTGGTTTAACTGGATTTACATAGATGAAGAAACTATTAAACATACGGCAAAGGAAACGGGATGGGATGCTGAACTGATTTTCGATGATGGGGAAGATCAGTATTTGGTAAAATTGACTTTATCGCAATAATCTTAAAGTCATAAAGCTTTTTGTGCTGATATTTTAAATAAACAGGCTTATACATTTGTTATATACGAATTATGAGCAATACAAAAATAAAGCTAAGTGTCTTAGATCAATCTCCGGTTCGCAAAGGTGTTACTGCCCGTCGTGCCATTGAAGAAACTACTATTCTTGCACAAGAAACCGAAAGGTTAGGCTACTACCGTTTTTGGGTTTCAGAACATCACAATACCACGAGTTTAGCGGGTTCAACCCCTGAAATCTTAATTGCCCATTTGGCCAATCATACCAAAACCTTGAGAGTAGGTTCAGGCGGTATTATGCTGCCTAACCATAGCGCGTTAAAAGTGGCAGAAAGTTTTCGTTTATTGGAAGTGATGCATCCTAACCGGATCGACCTGGGTATGGGCCGGGCACCTGGTACCGACCGTATTACGGCTTCGATGCTTAACCCATCAAATAACTGGAGTGAACAGGATTTTATAGAACAACTGCACGAATTGCAGCATTACCTCCACGATACCTCTGATGGTGGTATCCAGACAAAAATAAAGGCAATACCGATTGCTGAAACCGTTCCGCAGCAATGGCTTTTAAGCAGTAGCGGACAAAGTGCTTTATTTTCGGCCCACTTTGGAATGGGTTTTTCTTTTGCGCATTTTATTAATCCACATGGAGGACCACAGGCCGTTCAATACTACCGTGAACATTTTAAGCCCTCAGTTGATTTAATAAAACCAGTTGCAAATGTGGCCCTTTTCGTTTTCTGCTCGGAAGATGAAGAAAAGGTAAAGCAGCAGGAAGCTTTAATGGGTTATCGTTTTCTCCAGCTGGAAAAGGGCGGAGGATTAACCCCGGTGGGCTGGAATGATATTAAAGATATCAGTTATAATGCTGCGGAACAGGAACGGATAAATGCCAATAAACCGAGAATGATTTATGGCACACCAACAGTAATAAAAGAGCGGCTTTCCAAACTGGCTGCTGATTATGATGTTGATGAATTAATGCTTGTTACCATTACCGAACATTTTGAAGACCGGATAAAATCGTATGAGTTGTTGTCCGATTTATTTCTGTAAAATAAATTAAATCGGTCATTCTGAACGTAGTGAAGAATCTTTAATTAGGGCATATTATATTCCTTTCCGAGGCCTGTGCAGATACAGGCCTCAGAGTTTAACTTTCAGAATAACGGAACGGTTTAAAAATTAAAAAACGTTTGTCGGCCGCCAACTTTTTGACCAAAATTCTGGATATTATAAGTAAGGGTAAGCATGCCATATCTACCCAGGTTATTAGTCTGCGTATCGATAACGCTATTGCCTGTAATCTGGATGTTTCTGCGCACATTGCTCTGTAAAATATCGTTAACCGAAAATTTCAACTGTGCCCTGTCGTTTTTCATAAACAGGTAAGTAAGGGCAGCATTCCAGAATTTGATATTGTTGTTATAACCTGCAATTTTTTGGTCGTTGATGGTTAAAGAATAGCTGGTTTCGAAAACCAGTTTTTTAGGATAACGGATAATCAGTTCTGATGTACTCTGGTGGGTATTGTAACTGATATTGGTATAAAAACTATCGTTATACTTACTGCGGTTCAGGTTTATCGAATACGACTGGTTAATCTCAACCTTATCGTTCAGATTTAGCCTCACACTCCCATTTGGCCCAATGTTAAATACATTCGCATCACTTTGGATATTGTTTACAATAACCGGCGTATGATCAAAATTGGCCCAGAAACCCAGTCCGACTTTTAAGCTTGTTTTATTTTTCCTGAAATCTTTTGAGATGTTAGCCCCACCCTGAAAGTTATAGATACCACTCATGTTGATTGGATTAACCGTTTGCACACCATTATTGATGGAGATGCTATTAACAATACCATTTTTGGTAAAATTACCATAACCATATAGACTATAGTTGACTAAGCTTTTTGGATCATATTTATACATGTTCATGCTTAAGTTCTGCGTTCTTGCCGGAAGCAGGTTTGGATTTCCGTTCCTGATATAAAATGCATTGGTATTGTCGGCAACAGGTTGAAGATAGCTTACGTTGGGCTCTGTAAACCTTGCAGAATAATTGAACGAGAAAATTTTGTATTTGAGCTGGAATGTTGGCCATGTAAAGTTATACCGCTGATTGATGTCTGCCGCATTCGTGAAACTATTATTGAGTAAGATATAATTATGCACCAAACCAGGTTGAATATAGAGATCCTTGGTTATTTTATACCTCAAACTGATATTGGTATTGGTTTTAAAACCTGCCTGCTTAACGGTTTGCGACAAATTCGGAATTACAATATCATATAACTGGTTGGCCGGATTGCGGTAAAAAGTACTTAACGCGTTTTCATTGTTGATGATATTGCCGCTTACATCTGCTTTAAAATTCACGTTTTTGCTAATGGGTTCGGTATAATTGGCATAAATATAAGCCCTGAAATTATCGATAGTATTATCCCTTAGCTGGTCTATCTCTAAGGTAGAAGGAGTAAGGTAAAAAATACTGTTGCTCCTGTTATAATTAACAATAGGATTTGGGTTTGCAGAAATATCGGTACCCATATTAAATGATCTTCCTGCTTTTTTAAAATCCTTACTAAGATCTGCCCTTAACTGATATTTATTTGTAGAACTGTTTCTGTCGTTTAAATTCTCAAGTGTATTGATCAATTGGTTATTCGCATTGGTATTGCCTGAAGAAACTTTGCTTACTGAATTGTTGGAGCTGAGTACGATTGCCGGTTCGATAGTAAGTTGCGTTAAGGAATCGATCTGCCAGTCTAATTTTCCACCAATATTGTGTTTTAGAATAAGGGAGCTGGTATTTTCATTAGCATTGGTAATCAACCTGTCGGCACCCAGTGTCTGATTGGTATTGCTGAGTTTCTCCAGGAGATTATCAGATCGGCCAAAGAAATATTGGGTATTAATTTTGATCCCTTTTTTGGTTAAAGTGTTAAAATTAAAACCACCGCCCGATGAAGTCTGAATACCGTTATAACTCCCTCCAAAACTAATCCCGTTGAACTCGAAATAACCTCCGTAGGTCATCATCATTGAGTTTATCCCACTTCGGTTAAAACCACCAATACGTTGTACATCATTAGGGTTAAAGCCCGGCTGATTAATGTTATTACCATAAGCCAGTACACTTACCTGTGTGGTATCCCTAAAAAAGTTCATTAATCCACCAGCCTGGTAAAGGTCTCTCGGTCCACCACCTGCATATAGCTTTCCAAAAGCACCTTTTTTAATGGCTTTTTTCAGTTTCAGATTAATAACCTGTGGAATTTCTGCTGCCGTTAAATCCGGATCGCGCCTTTTGGCCTGTTTATCATCAACTACTTGCACTTTGTCGATAATATTGGCGGGCAGGTTTTTGGTCGCAATTTGCTGGTCGCCACCAAAAAATTCTTTTCCGTCAACCAGGATTTTACTCACCGATTTTCCATTAACCTGTATAGACCCATCAGGTGCTATAGAAACGCCGGGTAATTTTTTCAAAAGATCTTCTACCACTGCTGAGGGCAGGGTTTTAAAAGATTCTGCATTAAACTCAATGGTATCTTTGCGTACGATAACAGGCGGCCGCTCTGCCGAAATTACAACTTCATTTAAATCGTTAGCTTTGGTAGAAAGGTAGAGGGTACCAAGGTTTACAGTCGGATTTGCAACGGTCAACTCGACTTCTTTTCTGAGCGTTCCATATTGCCATGCCGTTACCACTAAGCGGTATTTTATACCCGTGGCCAGGCCATTGATTTTAAAAAGACCTTTATCGTCTGAAAGTTTGTAAGTGGTTAATACGCTGTCGCCAACTTTATAAACCGAAACAGTAGAATAATTCAGCGTGACTTTATGATTGGCACTATCGGCTAATATTCCGGTAATGCTTCCGTTTTTTTGTGCAAACAGGTTAAAAATAACTAAGCTAAAAGCAAGCGAGAGTAAGAGTTTTTTCATGTATGGTTTTAAATAAGGAATCTGAAATTATTGGCTATTTTTTTACGAAATCAATAAATGTGACGAATTCGGCTAAAAATGTGATGGATAAGCGTTTGGTTAAAAAACTGACACAAAATTTCTTGAGATGTTGCATGTAAAATTTTATAACTAATAATTTAGTTTAAAAGTAGGCTGATTATGCTGTATTTGCAAATAGCCACAGAAAAATTACAATCTTAAAAACAAAAAAAGCCCCATTGCATTGCAAGGAGGCCGATTGAAAAGATTATTAATTTAGTGCAGATCGTTATAATTAATAATTTTTATTGCTGGGTTTTTGGCCAGTATTTCTTCCATCCATTTGCGGTGCGAGGCGCCAACACCCACAATAACCCTTTTGGCGTTTTTCGCTTTCGCCTGCTCAACGATGTTTTTGCACATGCCCTCATTTCTTAATGTCCATTGGGTAATCATTGCTTTTACCGATTCGGTAGGAAAGCCTGCATAACCATAAAAATGAGGACCACCATAAAAGTTCCAGGCTTCATCCAGCATGCCATATTTCGCCGTGTTCATGCCCGCATACGGATCGGCATTAAAAACTTTCGATTCGTCTTCACCATAACTCCAATAGCTTTCTATAGCTTTAACCGTTGCGGCTTCAGCCGAAGTGCTGTCGGCCTTAGCTTTATTGACCATGACTTTGTACAAAGAATCGGTTTTAGCCCAGGCTTCGCTCCATGGTTTATCATAAGTTTGGCAATCCATTTTATAAATCTGATTCTGACCCAATTGATAAATGAGCGGGAAATAGATTTTGCTGTATTCGCTTCCTGGGCGGTATAAACCTGCTTTTTTTAAAGAATCTATGCTACCAAACATTTTTGTATATTCAAGCTGTTCTTCTTTACCAAAACTATTTTTCATATAATTTTGGAGAATAAAAATCTGATATTCAGCATTTGCCCTGTCCCAGTTTTTGGCATAATTAACTGCTAAATTCATACGGGTTTTATGGTAGTAAGCAAAAGATTCAAGTGCTTTCCGATCTTTTTTAATTTGAGCAGAAATGTTTTTGGGCTTTTCCGGATTTAGTTTTTCGATGTAATCGTGACCTTTTTTAAAAACTTTTACCGCCCAATTGCTTTCTTCAAGTTTAGCATAATCGGCCTCAGGTAAATATTCACCAAAAACCATATCAGGTTTAAAGTTTTTCAGCTTATCAATAATCGCCTGGAAGTTTTGTGCCGATTTAGAATTATCGTGGGCAGAGCCTACTATAACAATTTCGATCTGATTTTGGGCATTTGATTTAAACGCGATTGCGGTTAATAATAAAAATGCAAGGCTAAGTTTTTGTATGGTTTTCATCTTTGTTTCGTTTTGTTGATTCAAAGATGAACAGATGCACTTGTATGCTATATTTAATTATCCCAAAGCCTCAATATATTATCCCAATTGGATAAAAAAGGAATTTGGGTGTTAATACCTTAGAATTAAACGTTGGGATAGCGGTTTAAGCTTTTCGTCCTGTATGTAAGGCTTATTCCATTAGTTTTTGGTTAAAACCAATTATCAGTTTAAAGAGATCATTATATTTAGTGAGGGGTAGGGTTTCGGGTTTATCAAATATATCATGATAGGCTGAAGGACCACCCTGGGTATAGATAAAAAACGCGGGAACGCCTTTTTCGGTAAAGAAATAATGATCACTATTGGCTGCTTTACCCCTCGGATTGATTTTGGAAATGTAATGATGTTCATTGTTAACTGCATTGAGTTGCGCAAAGGCATTTGGGTAAACAGATGCATTAACTACAGTCATTCCGGCTTCACCCGTTCCAACCAGATCGAGGTTAAGGAGGAATTTAATATTGCCTAAGGGAACCAGCGGATTTTCTACAAAATACCTCGATCCTAAAAGGCCCGATTCTTCTGCTGCAAAACAGATAAAACCAATAGAGTATGGCTGGGGATTGGCGGCATAATATTTAGCAAAACTCAATAAGGTGGCCACACCAGCTGCGTTATCGTTTGCTCCGGGGAAAAAGGTATTGGCACCCATTCCGCCCAAATGATCGTAATGCGCGGTAATGATTAAAAGTGAATCAGGGTATTTATTTCCTTTAACCAGCCCGCAAATATTGGCTGCCTGGAAATCGGGGATGAATTTATTTTCGATATCAACACTGATTTCTTTAGGAGTGGCTTTGAAATATTTCTTGTTAACCTGGATATTGGTTACTTCGCCAACTTCTGTAGCTGCCGACCAGGTAAGTTTATCTTTTAACGAAATAATTAATGAGGGCGTAGCCTGGTAATTAAGGCTATCGATCGGTGTTAAACCGGCTTTTTGCTTAATGCCCGGACTTTCGTTATTTACGATAAAATCTTTACCTGGAACGAGTTTCTGTCCATTAATGGCGACTGTCATTTTTCCCGGGAAGGTATTTACAGGGAAAGAAAAATATTGCTCATACTGAGCCCCCATTGGCAATAAGCCGATTTTTTGATAGGTATCTGCAATATAACCAGCTGCTTTTTTCATCCCCTCTTTCGTATACCCCCTGCCCCAGAATGCTTTTGATGTCAGGGTGTTTACCACGGTCCGCACATAAGCAGAATCCTGCGCAAAACTGTTTATGGTACAAAACAACAAGATGAAGAAACTGAATTTTTTCATGACGGAATTTAGTAAAATAAAACTGAGGAAAAGATGATCGTGGCCCTGAATTTATTTCAGGAACCTGATAGATGCTGAAGTGAATTCAGCATGACGATAATTGAAAATAAAAAATGGTTGATGTTTAACTGCAACTGCCATTAAACATCAACCATTGGGTATAAATTATTTTTTTACTTTGCAAGGTAAGGTTGCAAAGCCGTTTTAATTTTTTCTTTGTTCTGCGCTGCCGTCCATTTTTCTTTGATAGATTGATCACCCAGGCTAAAAAGTGTTTCGTAAAGCAATTTACCATTTGCCATGGTCTGTACTTTGAAGGTATTCTGAGACCCGATAATATCGGCCCAAACACCACGAACATCGGCCCAGTAAGATTTTTGGCTGGCCCACCATTTTTGCGCATTGGCAAAAGTTTTAGGATCTATTTTGGTAAACTCCTCATAACCTTTTTCAACAGCCAGCAATTTATCGCCACTGGCCGAGCGTATAATCTTTTTATTGTCCTGCTCGAACATCCAGCCATCTTTGGTGATAGTGATTCTACTGCCGCGGTTTAATACATTGTAATCTTTGCGAATGGTCGATTCTCTTCTTGGCAAAGGCGAATCGGTTTCGCTCTGCCAGACGTCATGACCGCCAACATGGCTCCAGGTACCATAACCCTGGTAACGCGGGCTATCATCTACCTGATACACTTTTTGTGTCCATTTACCTTTTACATCAGCTGGTGTTAAATTGCCTTTTTTCCATGCATTACCTTCAGTATAAAGCATAATATCGGTATCTTCATAAGTCCAGTCCTGGCGCCAGTGTTTAATTACCGTTGTATCATTTATGGCCAGCATGTGCTGAATCACAATTCGTTTGGGTTCATCAACAATGATTTCGGCCCATTCATTGCCATGGCTTTCGTAAGGTTTGCTGAATTTGTAATTTGGATCGGGTGCAGTTACCTCACCATAATTGAAATTCACTTCATAGAAACCCGCTAAAGATTTTATGGCCTTTCTGTCTTTTTCCAATTTTTCTTCAGGAGAATCTACTTTGGTTTGGGCGCTGGTATTAAGGGCTATTAAGCCGGTTAACACCAAAATTAGGTTTAAAAACTTCATTTTTATCATTAATTAGGTTGTGGTTAATTTTCCGCAATGGCGGGATTTTTCTTCTTTTTCTTTTTGCCCCACCAGATGATAAATCCGGTGATGGGTAAACTTGCTGCAATTAAACTGGCAAAAAAGGCAATTATTTTTCCGGGAAGGCCTAAAATAGCGCCAACATGGATATCGTAATTCATGCCGATGAGTGCTTCACCGGCGTTTTTATCGCTTTGGTTTTTACGGCCAAGCAATTTTCCTGTATACTGATCGACCAGCAGAACATCGAAATTCCAATAGGTTTCTTCACCCTTATAGCCGGTTGCATAAATGGTTGCCGTACCCCCTTCGGCCGGCGACATCCCGATGCGGTCGGCATTTTTAAAGGTTTTCTGCGCGGTTTCGAAGGCCATATCAAATGGAACGGCTTTAATGGTTTTGGTCGAATCTGATTTGGCCAATATTTCTTTGGGTGGTTTAGTGCTGCCTGATGCCACTACATACACCGTTTTTTGAAACCATTGAAATGCCCATACCAGGCCTGTTAATGCCAGCATGAGGCAAATAATCATCACGTAAAAACCCAATACGTTGTGCATATCGTAATTGATGCGCTTAAATTTGGCCTTCCATTTAATTTTGAAACTTTTATCGAAGTTTGATTTTTTGAGGTTTTTAGGCCACCACATTACCATACCTGAGATTAAAAGAAAAACAAAAATAATGGTACTCCAGCCGATAATCTGCTGCCCAATGGGATGGTTAATGAGAAAACTCCAGTGCAGCATTTTAACAATGCTGAAGAACTCGTATTTATTATCGGAAACTAAGGTAACTTTTCCCGTATAAGGATTGATGAGCACGAGATCGTAATAATCTATCGAATCGAAATACCAGAATGCTTTAGGATTGCCGGGTTTATAAGTACTAAATTCCCATGCCCGATCGGGCTGGGCATAGCTCGAAATGAAATTCACTTTTTTCTTTCCGCCCAGGGCTTTTTCGGCAGTTGATTTTAATAGGCTTAAAGGAATTGTTTTTTTATCTGCCGGTACCTCAACAAAAAACTCTTTTCTATGGATAAACTCTGTAATTTCTTTCTGAAAGGCAAAAATACAGCCGGTAATGCCCAAATGAAAAACCACAAGGCCCGATGCTATACCTAGCCATAAGTGCAGCCAATCGCTGATTCTTCTTATTTGCGATTTCTTTGTTTTTTTCTGTATAGGTTTTGTTGGCGACATTAAGTTTTTAATCATGAACCGGCTGACAGCTTTGGCTGCCAATGGTTGAAAAGTTTTAAGTTAATCCGGTTTATTTAACTTCAGTAGTATAGGTTACCAAATGCCAGGTTTTTTCGTAATCCTGTCCGTTCAGTTTACCCGGTGTTTTATCTTCGGTAAAAGCCTCCAGAAAATAATTTCCTTTTGCACCCGGGTTAAAAGTAAATTTACCTGCTGCATCGGTTGTAGTTGTCTGTGCTTTTTTATCAGGACCAACAACAGTTAATTTTTGGTTTGCAAAAGGTGTTTTGTTATAAATAACCTCATGAACTGCAGTTTCGCCCACTTTTAAAGCGTATTTACCGGGCCTGATGGTTAAGGTCGCATCAGCAGGAAATACCTTATTTATTTTTAAAGTACCAACAGCAACATCAGCGAAAGCATAATATTCGATTTTTGCTTTTTCGTAAACAGTAGCTACCTCGTGTACAATAGCAATTTTGTAGGTTCCGTCCTGATCGGGTGTAAAACTGGCTTTGTAAAAAAGTACATCAGGCGAAGTTGTTAAAATTGTTGTGGTACCATTGGGAGCCGTTAAAACCAATTTGAAATCTTTCAGGTTGCTGAACCATTTTGCTGTGGTATCACACTCGTTGCTTTCGTATTCTCCAAAAAAAACTTTTATGCCCTGTGCTTGCCCCTTTTTGCCTGTTGCCGATGTTTCGATCCATAAAGCATGTGCAAACACATTCGTGATGCCCAAGGCGAGAAATAATGCCAATAATGAGATTTTAGTTTTCATGTTTTCGGTTTTTAAAACCGGGAGCAGCTGATCTGATCCAAATGCTCCCGGTTGATTTTATTAAAATTTATAAGTTACGCTACCGGTAAAGGTTCTTAAATCCTGTGGATTCATGGTGCTGTAACCTGTCCAGTATTTTTGATTGGTAAAGTTGTCTACTTTAGCACCGATCCTAAACCTTGGGTGATCGTAGAATACCGATGCGTTAAAAACTTCGTAAGCCGGCAATATAAATACACCCTGACTTACGCTGTTTACAATTTTGTTATCGCTGGCATAGTTACCACCGGCACCTAAACCAAAGCCTCTTAACGAACCTGTAGCAAACTTATAACTGATCCATAAGTTGGCCGAGTATGGCGAAGCTGAATAAGCATCACGTCTCCCTTCAACATCAGGAGAAGCATTTTGCAGGCGGTTATCATTATAAGCAAAGCCTGCAATAATGTTTAAACCATTTAAAGGGTTGGCTACAATTTCTGCTTCGATACCTTTGCTGATTTTGTTACCATCCTGGATCTGTGCATTTGGGTTTAACGGATCTCCATTATAGCCCCTTACAATATCTTTAACTTTGATGTAATAATAAGATACCGATCCTGTTAATTTGCCATCAAACAGGTTACTTTTAATACCACCTTCTATCTGGTTAGCTTGTTCTGGCTTAAATGAATCGCCTTTATAATCAATCCCATTAATGTTATTAAAACCGTTCTGGTAATTGGCAAATAGCGATAACTGATCTTTAATCGGCTGGAATACCAGGCCGAATTTAGGAGAGAAAACCGTTTGTTTGTAAGCTCCTTTTGGAGCTGAACCCGCGCGATCAGAATTGCCTTTGTTATCGAACCTGTCTACCCTTAATGCAGCTAAGGCAATTAACCTGTCTGTTAAATTAATTACATCTGATGCGTAAGCACTGTAAGTATTGGATTTGAAATTAATCGGATATTTAGAAGAAGGATTTGCCGCATAAAATGCAGCTAGATTAGCCTCGGTAAAATTATTGTAATTGGCACCCGTTCCATTTTTATTTGTGATGTCAAAACTATCGATCGAATAAAACAATTGATCGGAATTCTGACGCAAATAATCCAAACCTAAAACCAGCCTGTTTTTGATTGAACCCAGGTTAAAAGTACCGTTAAAATTTTGTTGGATTTCGTAGTTGTAAAGTTTACTGTTATCTGTTGATTGATCTGCCCTTGAAATGAAGTCGGCGCCTGGTGCAGCAGTTGGATTGCCCAGCGGCGGGTAATTATTTGGAACCAGGAACAGGTAAGTGCCACGGCCGTTAGAAAAACTATAACTGGATGAAAAGCTGGTGTGCGATGACCAGTTTTCGTTAAATTTATAATTCGCCTGGCCAAAGAAATTTGTACTGTTGTATTTTTGCTTCATCACATCACCGGTAAACGATTTATCGTAAGGTATACCAGACTGATCAGCCCGGTCAAAACCAAGGTCTTTTACTGGAAAATAGAAGAAAACAAATGGTTTTAAAGTGTTTTTACCATTAGAAATCTCAGCATCAAAGGTAAAGTCCAACTTATCGTTTACCTTATAAGCTAAACTCGGGGCAACAAAGAAACCCCTGTCGAATACATTTTGCTGGAAAGAGCCTTTGTAATTGTAGGAAGCATTTAAACGTGCATAAATGTGGTTGTTTTTATCAACCGGGAAATTAAAGTCGGTGCTTACCCTGTTTACATCATAGCTACCGGCCGAATAGGTTACCTCTCCGCCCAAGCCTTCGAAAGGTTTTTTGGTGATGCGGTTAATTAACCCCCCATATGAAGTTAAAGTACTGCCGAACAAGGTTGCAGACGGACCTTTAATTACTTCTACACTTTCAATGTTCGCCGCATCGTTACGGCTGGTTATATTGCCTACAATCCCGTTTCTGAGTTTCGATTGAACAATAAAACCCCTTGATGCATAGTATGCACCGCCATCGCCTCCGCGGCCGGTTGATTCCCACATTTTTTGGATACCTACCGCGTTACGCGTTGCATCATCAACCGAGAATATCAGCTGGTCGTTAAAAGTTTCTTTGGTAATGGTGGTGTAAACCTGTGGATTTTCTAAATTGGTGATCGGCATTTTGGCTACATAATCGCTCTTTTGGACGCCATATTTATTGGCTTTACCTTTATTAATATTGACTTCGCTGAGCTGATTGGAATTCTGGCTGATCACAAAATCGATTGTTTTGTTCTCGCCTGCGGCGATTATGATTGATTTTTCTATACTCTGAATGCCAACACCCGATGCACGTATGATATAAGAACCTGGTTTAACACGGTGAATCTCGAAAAAACCTTTATCGTTGGTTATGTTTCCCAAACCTTTCCCTTTTAAACCTATAGAGATATAAGCTGCCGGTTTACCGTCTGAGGTGGTTACCTGACCGCTAATGGTTGAAAATTGTTGTGCAAAGGAGAGCAAGCTGAAAAAAGTGAAAAGAAAAGTTAAACCGGAAAGTTTGATTTTAAACATGCTAATATTTATTTGGATTAATTCTAAAGAGACGCAAAATAACGACACAAAATCGGATTATCCAAATTATTTTGAATTATTCTAAATAGGGTGAGAGGCATTCGGCTTTAATCCGTATGTTGTTAATGCCCTAAAAGATTAGTTTAACGTTTTAGCTGTTTCTTTTCTTAGATTTTTCAGCTGTTTTTTTTAAAAAAACTTACCTGTTTACTGATTAACTGAATTTATGCTAAATAATGAAGAAAATCGTGGTTTATTTGGCTAAATGTGTCATTGCATTCAATAGAAGCATATTTTGAATTGCAAAAACCTGGTATTGAAGAATTAAATGTTAATTAATGTTAAATTTTTAAGTTAAAATATGGTTTTATTTAGCTAAAAAGTAATTAAATGTCAAATAGAAAAGTTGATACTTTAGTTGGTAATCAAACCTAACTAACTAATCATCAATGGAAAAAAATTCTACAAGACATGCCTATGTGAAATTTTTAGCAGTCACATTATTTTATCTGTTAATTCCCTGGCTGGCTTTCGCCCAGAAAACAATCAGGGGAACCGTTTTAGATCAGTCCGGTAAACCAATTCCAGGAGTTTCAATTATCGAAAAAGGTACGAAAAATGGTACCTCTACCAATGCCGACGGAAAGTTTACCTTAACGGTTCAGAAAGACGGTGCTATTGTTACAGCCAGAATAGTGGGCTATCGTTCGGTCGAGAAAACAGCACCGGCAAGCGGTGCGATAAACTTCTCTTTGGAAGAGGATAATAATACACTGAACGAAGTGGTTACTATCGGTTATCAAAAAATTACCAGGAAGAAAACTACAGCTGCAATTTCCAGTATTTCAGGTAAAGAACTGGCTAACTTGCCTGCGGCAAGTTTTGATCAGTTGTTGCAGGGCCGCTTATCGGGGGTAAATGTTCAGAACTTTACAGGTCAGCCAGGTGTTGCACCTACTGTATCCGTAAGGGGTAACTCTACAGGTAGCACAAGTTACGACCAGTTTAACGTCATCAGATCGCCGCTTTATGTGGTAGATGGTGTTCCTCAATCATCTGACGATTATGTTCCGCCAGGTACCGGAACAGGAACCAATTATATGGCCGGCCTTAATCCGAATGACATTGAATCTATCGATGTATTAAAAGATGCTTCAGCAGCAGCTATTTATGGTTCAAGAGCAGCTAATGGTGTAATTTTAATTACAACAAAAAAAGGTACTGGTGGCGATACAAGAGTAACCTTTAACTCTTATTATGGTATGGTGCAACGCCCTAATTTAAGGCAGGCTACCATGGGTACTACAGAACGCAGGCAAAAAATGGAAGTACTTCAAAGACAGCTAAGTTACGATCAGCGTGTACAATTGCCTTATATACTTACAGATAGTTTAAACCCCGCTTTTAATGGCCATACCGATTGGCAGGATTTATTTTATCAGACGGGTAAAATCAATGATAATAACCTGAGTATAAGCGGTGGTACTGATAATGGAACAACTTATCGTTTCAGTGGAGGGTATTATGATGAGGATGGTATTGTAAAAGGAACAGGCTTTAAACGCTATAGTACGCGCTTAAATCTTACCTCGAGGGCAATGAATAAAAAATTAATGATCAACCCCATATTTTATTATTCAAGTGCCAGCAGAGGCAGAGGTAATGAAGATCCAAATGATCCATCCAAGCCTACTAAAATCGGTTCCGGGAATTTACCTTCCTCACTGTTGAATGTATCTCCTGAAAAATTGGATTATTTTGTAAGTAAAGATGGTGAAAACTTAAACAGAAATGTGTCGAACCAATTTGGAGCTAACCTTAACCTGGCCTATGAGTTTAATAAACACTTTACATTAAATTCCCAGTCGTCCTATACTAATGACAATACCCGTAGGGATGTAAGTATGAGCAATTTGTTAAACAATGGTTTTGGCAACAGCTCTTCCAGTTTCTCTTCCAGTGCAATGGGTTTAAGAACATCGAACTACCTCGCTTATAATGGCTCTATTAATAAACACTCTTTTAGTGCGGTAGCGGGTCAGGATATAGAGTATAGTTTATTTCAATCTACCCAGGCATCCGGCTATGGAGGTGCATCAGATAACATACAAACGGTTACTGGTTTTAAGCAACAGAATATTTATGCTTACTCAAATTACATAGCCCATGGGCTGGTAGCTTATTATGGCCGTTTTAATTATGATTATGATGGCAAGTACCTTTTATCCGGAACGATCAGAACGGACGGTTCTTCTGGTTTTGGAGAAAATAATAAATATGGAGTATTTCCTTCCGTTTCAGCAGGATGGCTTCTTTCAGAAGAAAACTTTATGAAAAACTTAACCAATAACCCTTTTACACTGATTAAAATTAGAGGAAGTTATGGCGTTACAGGAAATGAAGATAAAAGAAATGCTTACGTGCAATATAATACTTACCAGGTTAACAATGGTTCTTTTAGCGGAAATGGTGGAGCAACCTCATATAATGGTGTAACCGCAATTACCCCTAATTTTGTAAATGGTGTTGCACAAAAGGATTTAAGCTGGGAGAAATCTACACAATGGAATATTGGTACCGATTTGGAAATTGATAACGGTAGATATGCCCTTTCCTTCGATGTGTATAACAAAGAAGTAAAACAAAAACTTTTTAATGTTGATTTGCCGGTTACATCAGGCTATGACAATGCTTTCACCAATGCATTTGCGGTTCGTAACGCAGGTTTAGAGTTGACTTTAACTGCAAATCCTTTCCGCAAGGAATTTAAGTGGAATAGCTCTTTTAATATCTCTTATAATAAAAATCAGATCATGAGTTTGCCGAATGGTGGCCGTGATATTATTTTGAGTGGAGATCGTTTTGATAAAAACCACGTGCTTTCTGTAGGTAGTCCACTAAATGCTTTCTATTTATATCGTACAAAAGGTGTATTTTCTACTTCAGCCGATATTCCCCAGAACCCTTATACCGGAGAAAGATATAGAAACAGTAATGGAACATTTAGTGCAGGTGATTTTTACCTGGCCGATCTGGATGGAGATTATTTTATAGATATTTTTAATGATGGTATCAATCCGGATAAAGCTCCAATTGGCGATCCTAACCCACGTTTTACCGGTGGTTGGACCAATAACTTTTCTTATAAAAATTTCTCTTTGGGGATTTTCGTAACATTCACTCTCAAGCGTGACGTACTAAATCTATTTGATTCAGATCGTTTTACGAACGCAACTGATGCTAATGCGGTATATAATTTTGCCAGTGTCTCTTCACCGGATTTAGACCGCCTCAACATCTGGAGAAACCCTGGAGATCAGGCTGAATATGCAAAACTCGATTTGGGATCCTATCGATATTATTATACGGCTGCACAATCCTTTTTCCTCGAAAAGGGTGGCTATGCAAGGATCAAAAGTATCAACCTTGGTTATGATTTCAGCCCTAAAATCATAAGAAAATTAGGCTTAAGTCAGCTGAAATTATACGCTATTGCTGATAACGTATATATGTTCCAGCAATCAAAAAAATTACCAGATGCAGAAGCTGTTAGCGGATATGGGGAGTATAATGGAACTGGGTATCCTATTCCAAGAAAATATACTTTAGGTGTACAAGTTCAATTTTAATATCGTCAATAAATGAAAAATATAATCACAAAAATCGGTGTACTTATTGCAGTGGCTACAGCGGTTACCGTAAGTTCCTGTAAAAAATTATTATATGAGGAACCTAAGGACGCACCTTACGAACAAACCTTCTGGCAGTCATCAAAGGATGTAAGAAGTGCCATTGCCGGTAATTATGCCATGATGCGCAGTGCGATTACTAATAAAAACAATCGTTATTTTATGTATGGTGATGCTATTGCCAAAAACTATTTTACGATCCAGTATACAGGGGATGGTTTAGAAGGAATTCAGGGTGGAGATTTTACCTTTCAATACAATCTTAATACCTTGGCAAATTATACTTTATATTATAAAAGTATTGCCATGTCTAATCTGATTTTGAAAAAAGTAAATGCTATGAGCGATGCGCAATTGTCTGCTGAAGACGATCCTGCACAATTCCGGAATTCAGCGATTGGCCAGGCATATTTCCTTCGTGCATTAAGTTACTTTATGATGGTAAGGGTATGGGGTGATGTACCGTTGGTTACAGAGTCTTACGACGATCCGATCAATGCGCCACAATTGCCAAGAAGTTCAAAATCGGACGTTATGAAATTGATTGAAAATGATTGTCACAAAGCCATTAATCTATTAAGCTGGAATTATGCCAATACCGGAGACGCAAAGGTTACTGCAAATAAAGGTTCAGTATATGCCCTTTTAGCGCATTTGTATCTTTGGAGAGCAACCATGTCTGACGTTTCAGTTGATGCGCCTAATTTGACTGATGTGAACAATGCCGATACAACCATAAATACATTAATTAGCAAAGGAGGCTATGCTTTAACAGATACCGCTAATTATAAAAATACTTTTATTGGTCGTTCTTCCGAAGGTATATTCGAAATTAACATCAGCGAGAATACATTGGAAGGTTCTAATAGTTCCATAGGTTCTTATTTTTTAAATGAGAATTATATTAAGGGTTATGGAAACAATCCACGTTTTTATACTACGCCTCTGTATCTTAATAATCATTTCGAAACAACTACTGATATCCGTTATAAAAAGGGCTTTGACCTTGCTAACCCAGATAAACCAATGAGTATAAAGTACAGTAATGTAACGTACAGAAATCCTGGGCAAAAATTAGACCCTTATCTGAGTAATAACATTATCATTTTCAGACTGGGCGATATGAAACTACTTAAAGCGGAAATTGCACTTTATAAGAAGGATGCAGCAACAGCTATTGGTATTATCAATGATTTCAGAAAAAGAAATGACCCCAATCCGGTATTAATTCCTGCTGGAAGCTCCGTAGATCAGGTAATGGATGAATATGCTTATGAGCGTGGTAAAGAAATGTACCTGGAAGGACATTTATTCTATGATTTGCTTAGGACCAGAAGATACGGTCTTATCGTAGATTGGCTTACAGAAAGCAGGTTTAGAAGAGAAGGTTTTTATTGGCCTGTAGACCCTGCATTGTTTAGAAACAATCCGTTATTGAAACAAACACCATATTGGTTGGGTAAAGTATAAGTTGTTTTTATTAAGAGATTAAAAATATGAAAAATAATATATTAGTATATCTTTCATTAATATTACTGGCGCTAACGGCTTGTAAAAAAAATGATTATAAAAGGGATGGCGGCCCAAGTGACCCCAATGTAAACTTAAGTACTTACGATTACTTAAAGTCTAACCGCAATTTCGATTCTTTAGTGAAAGTGATAGACAGGGCAGGTTTAAAAGATGCGGTAAATGGTAATGTAACCCTTTTTGCAACTACAAATTATGGCATAGCTGCGTATGTGAAAGCCAAAAAATATCAGAAATCTATCCAGCTTGGAACAGAAAACTTTGACTTCGGTATCAAGGATATTCCGGCACAGGAATTAAATGATTCATTAAAGACCTATTTATTTGCGGGCAAGATCAACAGAGACCAGATGACAATTGGCGGTAAGCTTTATAATAGTTTACTGGGTTCTATTCCAAATGTTCAATATTTGATCAAATTGAGGCGTTCTTACGAGTATACACAGTATGTTAACTATGTAGATTATGTAACTTATACTAAAGTAATCGGAACCCGCGATGATCAGGAGGCTGATCAGAGTACTATTCCCGATTCACAAAAAGATAAGGCTGTGGATTGCCAAACGTCAGGAATCATTACCACAAATGGTATTGTTCATGTATTAAATGGAAACCACAGGTTATTTTTTAATGCACAATCTTTGGGCAATTAATTTAATCGCAATTAATTATGAAAATGAAATACATTTTAGGCTTATTACTCTTGTTAAGTGTAGTGGCCTGTAAAAAAATACAGAATGGTTTTCTAAGTGATTCCATTCGATATAAAGACAATAATATTTATGCAAAAAGAGGCTTGCCTCTTTTTCAGTCAGATAGAATTAACGCAGATGGTTCTACGCCGCCTTTTACCTATAAATTGCTCAATTTGAGAAAAGAAGATGGTTCTCCTGCACCGGCAGAGTTTTCGAAGGAATACGAAATTACTGTTTTTAAGACCGGTGCTAATTTTGATCCAGAAACAGATGTAACCCTTGAGCTTTTGAATAAAAAAAGGGAGGTGGTGAAAAAGAAACCAATGGAGTTTAATGAATTGAGCGGACAACTTACCTTTAACAAAGCATCTGGTTTCTTACCTCTGGGAAGATATGTATATGATGTAGAAATGACTAATGGTACTGGTACTAAGCTGTTTCCTAAATTAGCAACAATTAATGTGGTGGATCCCACTATAGAAGACCTGTTTGAGATTACTGATAATGTAGCTAACGGCTTTAATGATGTTACAGGTGTAGCAACGCCAATGAAAAACCCAATCATTACCTGTACAAAAATTTCATCTCTTGGTGCAAGAGCTATACTTAAAATGGTGGATAAAAATGGAAATGTCTTTAATCCTAAAGCTGGTGAGATCATACAGAGAGGAGACCGTCCGGTTTTTGAAAACTATGCAAAGTTTAACCCCGTTATCAAAACGGATACCGCAATGATTTGCGATTTTGAGTTAGCACCTTTTCCTTTAACAAAATATGTTACACCAACTACCGATTGGGGTTTTTTAATGTATTATAGAATACCGAGTACCTTTATAAAATCAATAGATGGCTTTCCATCATCACCAGGTTTCTCTGTAAACCCAAGGTGGTCTTGGAGACTCAAATTAGAAGGTACTTATGTAATACAGGTGAAATTTACTGATGTAATCAAAAAATAATATCACGAAATACATAAAAAAAACGGCAATTTTCACATCGAAAATTGCCGTTTTTGATTGATATGACAATTACAGAAATCCTGTTATTTGATCAATACCGCCTGTAAACTCAATGGACGTTCGGTATCATTTGCAGGTGTTACCAAACCGCCACAAATAATATCATAATGATAACCTGCTGTAAAGCTGGTGCTGCCTATTGTAGCTTTAACTGTTCCCGTTGAAGTTTCTTTTGCATCAAGCGAATAGGTGCCGGCATCTACAGTGATAAAACCACTTGCGCTTTTGTAAGCTTTATTGCTGATTAAGGCCGTGGTTGCACTGGTTTTTGCCAGGTCAAGGGCAGGGGCGTCTGGCGATAGGTTGATGAAACGGATGTAAGCTTTATCAGTTGAGGGAGTGGAGAGATCATCGCCAACAGTAAAAATATCCAAAGCTCCCGGTTTGTTAATGAGGTAAGCAGAATAGTATGTCGTTGCACTTAAAGTTACAGTTTTGGTTAAAACACTCTCTGTGCTGCTGGCCGTAGTAAATTTTAAACTATAAGAACCTGCCGCATAAGAGGTGTAGGAAGTAGACCCGCCGAATGGCAAAGCTGCCGAATTAACCATCGTGCCATTAAAATAAGCATTATAAGTTGCTAAAGAGGGCGAAGTATTAATTACCCTGATATAAGAGATATTGGGATCAACAGTTTCGGCTTTTTTGCAGGAAGTAAGTGCCGTAAAAGCAAACAGGACAAATAAGGAAAGCGCTCTAAAATAACATGGAGTAGAATTCTTCATAGTTTTTAAAATTTGATTTAATATTAAGAAACATCAATAAAACGACGGCTCAGCAGCATTCGCTACAGCAATACAAATATTGGGCTTTAACCGGCATTTTTGTATGTTAAAAGTTGTTAAGCAGATGTTAAAATTTGATGCTCTTTTTTAACAATCTTAATACTGACCGGAGAGATCACGATAAAATGAATTACCGGCCAAATAATTCTTAGCAGTTGTATGCCCTTCAAACCCTGATTAAGTCAGGTTAATTTAAAAAAAACAAAAGCTTAACATAAAAAAATCACGATATTATTGTGTAACTCGATTTTTATTTAAACCTTTGCACCTCAATAGAGTTAAAGCCGTTTGAATACGCAAGAAATGATTAAACAAATTTTATATAAACTTTCAGTTTCCCCGACACAAACAGTGTGCGGGAAAGGTTTGTTTATTAATCATTGTCAGCCCGTATTTTATTCTCCCATAAGCCGGCAAAATTTCACTCCACGTATTTAGTACCTATACTAAACGTAACGAGGAATTGATCCTCTCTAAAAACCCAATTAACAAGAATACTTATAATTTTTCGTTAGAAAACGAATGGATATTAACGAATTTATAGTGCAGGTTGCACTTCCTGAACATCGTGTATTTGCCGAAGAAATTGTAACCGAAATGGCCGAATCTGCTAAAGCACGAGGCACCGGTATAGCCAAGCGTTCGCCAGAGTATGTTGCAGGCAAGATGGTCGAAGGCAAAGCTGTAATTGCTTTCCACAAGGATGGCACATGGGCCGGATTCTGCTATATAGAAACCTGGAGCCATGGACAGTTCGTGGCCAATTCCGGATTAATCGTTTCTCCTAAATTTAGGAAAGCAGGTTTGGCACATGCCATTAAGCAGAAAGTTTTCGAGCTTTCCAGAAGCCTATACCCAAAGGCAAAGATTTTTGGCTTAACTACAGGTTTGGCCGTGATGAAAATCAATTCCGACCTGGGGTACGAACCGGTTACCTATTCTGAACTTACACAGGATGAGGAATTTTGGAAAGGCTGCCAAAGCTGTGTAAACTTCGAGATATTGAAGATGAAGGAACGTAAAAACTGCATGTGTACGGCCATGCTTTACGATCCGGCCACACAAAAGCACGATGCCGCCAAGAAGTTTGCCGAAGAACTGCAGAAAAAACCCAAATTATATGAGCGCTTTATGCGCATTAAACAGCGCTTGGTGGTTAAACCTAAGCCAAAAACCGGATTAAAAGCCCTTTTATTTTTATTTACCTTTTTATTTAAGTAGCATGAAAAAAGTTGTTTTAGCATTTAGCGGAGGCTTAGATACCTCGTTTTGTTGTATTTACCTGGCAAAAGACCGTGGACTGGAAGTTCACTCGGTGATTGTAAATACCGGTGGTTTCTCTGATGAAGAGTTGCAGGAAATTGAGAAAAGGGCTTATGCTTTAGGCGTTAAATCGCATGCTGTGGTAGATGAAACCGAAGGTTATTATGATAATTGCATCAAGTACCTGATTTTTGGCAATGTACTTAAAAATGCCACCTATCCGCTATCGGTAAGTGCAGAACGCGTAAGTCAGGCAACTGCTATTGCCAACTATGTTAAAAAAATCGGGGCTGATTATGTGGCCCACGGCAGTACCGGAGCAGGTAACGATCAGGTACGTTTTGATATGATTTTCAACATCCTGATCCCTGAAGTTGAGATTATTACCCCGATCAGGGATTTAAAGTTATCACGCGAAGCGGAAATAGAATATTTGGCGCAACATGGTGTTGAATATAGTGCCGAAAAAGCAAGATATTCCATCAATAAAGGGTTATGGGGGACTTCGGTAGGAGGAAAAGAAACTTTAACCTCTCATGAAACTTTACCAGAAAGTGCCTGGCCAACACAGGTTTCGGAAACCGGATCACGTAAGGTAGAATTAACTTTTGTAAAAGGCGAATTGGTAGCCATTGATGGTGAAAAATTAGCTCCTGTTAGGGCAATCCAGAAATTACAGGCCATTGCACAACCTTTCGGTATCGGAAGGGATATCCATGTGGGAGATACTATTATCGGCATTAAAGGTCGCGTTGGCTTCGAAGCCGCCGGACCGATTATTATCATTAAAGCGCACCATACTTTAGAAAAACATACCTTAACCAAGTGGCAGTTAAGCTGGAAAGAGCAGTTATCATCTTTCTATGGTAACTGGTTGCACGAAGGGCAGTTCCATGATCCGATCATGCGGAATATAGAGGCATTTTTAGCCGACACGCAAAAATTTGTGAGCGGTAAAGTATTTGTAGAACTGTTGCCATACCGTTTCCAGATTATCGGAATCGAATCAGACCACGATTTAATGAGCAATAAATTTGGTAGCTACGGTGAAATGAATAATGCCTGGACCGGCGAAGACGTTAAAGGTTTCTCTAAAATATTCGGTAACCAGGTGATGATCTGGCATAAAGTGAATAGTGAGGTTGAAGGCTAAAAGGTTGAAGGCGTAATCTTGATACTCGATCCTTAATACTTGATACTAAAATGAACAAAATCCTTTCAAAAGAACATTGTTTAAGTCACTATAAATGGGGGGATAACTGTGATGGATGGAATTTTGTAAGCAAGCCTGATGTGGCCATTAAACAAGAGTTAATGCCGGCTCAAACTGCTGAGAAATTACATTTTCATACTTATGCAGAGCAGTTTTTCTTCATCATGAAGGGGCAGGCAACCTTTTTAATTGAAGGTGAAAAGTTTATTGTTGAGGCTAACAAAGGTTTGCAGATTAAAGCTGGCGATAAACATAAAATTATGAATGATGGCATTGATGATTTGGAATTTATTCTTTTCTCCTACCCATCAACCCAAAATGACAGGACTGATTGTGAATAATATAGCAATAATAGCACTAAACTCATAGAGGATGAATAAAATTAAAGCAGGCATAATTGGTGGTGCAGGTTACACAGGGGGCGAAATGTTGCGCATCCTTGTTAATCACCCAAATGTCGAAATTGCTTTCGTAAACAGTACCAGTAATGCCGGAAACCTGATTTCTGATGTGCATACTGATTTGATCGGCGATACAGATTTAAAATTTGTAAGCGATATTCCACAAGATATCGATGTGTTGTTTTTATGCGTTGGCCATGGCGATGCGAGAAAATTTTTAACCGCAAACCCGATCAACGAAAATATTAAAATCATCGATTTATCGCAGGATTTTAGGTTGCATCAGAAATCGGCATTCGAAGATCGCGAATTTGTATACGGATTGCCAGAACTGAATCGCGATAAAATTAAAACGGCTAAAAACATTGCTAATCCGGGCTGTTTCGCAACCTGTATCCAGTTGGGTTTATTGCCTTTGGCAGCAAAAAGACTGATCCAGAAAGAAGTTCATATCAACGCAACAACGGGTTCAACCGGTGCCGGACAAAGCCTGGCTGCCACTTCGCACTTCAGCTGGAGAAACAACAACCTCTCTATCTATAAGGCATTTGAGCACCAGCACCTGAACGAAATCAGTGAAAGTTTATTGCAATTGCAGCCTTCACTTTCGGAAGTTTTAAATTTTGTGCCACAGCGGGGTGCTTTTACCCGGGGAATTTTGGCCGCCATGTACCTGGAAACGGATTTAACCCTGGAGGAAGCACAAAACATTTACGAAGAATATTATAGTGCTCATCCTTTTACACATGTTAGTCAGAAAAACATCGATTTGAAACAGGTGGTAAATACCAATAAAGCACTAATTCATGTAGAAAAACATGGCCGTAAATTATTTATCATCAGCATTATCGATAACCTTTTAAAAGGCGCCAGCGGACAAGCGGTTCAGAATATGAACTTAATGTTTGGTCTGGATGAAACCGCGGGGCTTAAATTGAAGGCGGCTAATTTTTAATTAAGACCAAAGCTGAAAGACCAAAGACTAAAGCAAGGATAGCATGGTGCAAACATAAAGGAAATGATCATTTAGATATTGCATTAAGTTTTAGTCTTTTTGCTTTTACCTTTAAGCTTAGAAAATGAGAGATTATCAGAAGTTAGATGTTTGGGAAAAATCACATTTGATGGTTTTATATGTTTACAAGTCTGTTTTGCCTGGTTTTCCTGTTCATGAAAAATATGATTTGCAAAGCCAAGTGAAACGGGCAGCTTATTCTGTTCCGCTCAATATTGTTGAAGGAGCTGGCCGGCGCACAGAGAAGGATTTTGCCCATTTTCTTGATAATGCTTTGGGCTCAGTCCAAGAATTAGAGTACGCTTGTTTTCTAGCAAAGGATTTGGAATACCTTGAAGAAAGTAAGTATTTAGAAATATATAAAATGACAGGTGAAGTTAAAGCAATGTTAATTGGCTTAATTAAACACCTAAGACCTTAACAGGATTGAATGCTATTGAATTGAGCTAACTGTTATTTTAGAGAATGACAGGAATCTTTGGTCTTTAGTCTTTAGTCTTTAACCTTAACAAAAATGAACTTATTCGACGTTTACCCACTTAACGATATAGAAATAACCAAAGCAGCAGGCAGCAATGTTTGGGATGCTAATGAACAACAATATTTAGATTTGTATGGCGGTCATGCAGTAATTTCAATAGGCCATACCCATCCACATTATGTAAGCCGTTTAACTGACCAGTTAAACAAAGTTGGATTTTACTCCAACTCTGTGAAGATTCCTTTACAGGTTCAGCTTGCTGAAAAATTGGGAGAAGTTTCCGGTAAAAAAGATTTCCAGCTTTTTTTATGCAATTCCGGTGCCGAAGCAAACGAAAATGCCTTAAAACTGGCTTCTTTCTATAATGAGAGAAAAAAAGTAATTGCTTTTACCGGCGCTTTCCACGGGCGTACCGCTTTGGCGGTTGCCGTAACTGATAACCCTAAAATTGTAGCTCCTGTTAACCAGACCGAAAATGTAATCTTTTTGCCTTTTAATAATGAAATAGCTTTAGAGGAAACCTTTAAGGCGCAGGGCAATGACATTTCAGCGGTAATTATCGAGGGTATACAAGGTGTTGGTGGCATTAAAGAGGCTTCAAAAAGTTTCTTGCAAAAAATCCGCTCACTTTGTGATGAATATAATGCCGTTTACATTGCCGATAGTGTACAATGTGGTTACGGCCGTACAGGCTCTTTCTATTCGCACGATTATTCGGGCGTAGAAGCCGATATATATACCATGGCCAAAGGAATGGGTAATGGATTCCCCGTAGCGGGGATTTCTATTGCGCCTAAATTTAAACCTTGGCATGGAGAGTTAGGTACAACTTTCGGGGGGAACCATTTGGCTTGTGCTGCGGCTTTAGCGGTTTTGGAAGTGGTAGAAAAAGATAACCTCATCAAAAATGCTGAAGAAGTAGGTAATTACCTGATTGCAGAACTTAAAAAATTTAAACAGGTAGTAGAAGTACGTGGTCGTGGGTTAATGATCGGAATTGAATTGCCTTCTGAACTGGCATACGTTAAAAAAGAGTTACTGTTTACACACCATATTTTTACCGGAGAAGCAAAACCGAATGTAATCCGTTTATTACCTGCTTTAAATTTAACGAAAGCACATGCCGATGAATTTTTAGCAGCGTTTAGTAAGCTGGTAAAATAAGGTAGATGACGGGTAGGTAGAAGGCTGGAAGGCTAAGAATTGTAAATTAAAAAATTAAATCAGGCGGTATCAATCGCAATTATAAATTTTGAGCGTTGGAAGATGGAGTGGTAATAAACCTCACCCGTCCGGCGCTCAACCTTTAACTTTATAAAAAAGATGAACTTGTTCACTTCCGTACATGATGTTCCAAGCATCAAACAGTTTGTAAATGATGCACTTGCTTTAAAGGAAAATCCTTTTGCATACCAGGATTTGGGTAAAAACAAGACTTTGGGTCTGGTTTTTATGAACCCGAGCTTACGTACCCGGTTAAGTACGCAAAAAGCGGCCTTGAATTTGGGTATGAATGTAATGGTAATGAATATGGATAAAGAAGGCTGGGCTTTAGAAACACAGGATGGTGTAGTGATGAACGGAACAACGGTTGAACATATCCGTGAAGCTGCAGCCGTAATGGGACAATACTGCGATATTTTGGGTTTGCGTTCCTTTCCGAAGTTGAATAACCGGGAAGAGGATTATAGCGAGGATTTCTTTAACAAATTCGTTAAATTTTGCGCTGTACCTGTAGTGAGTTTGGAAAGTGCAACACGCCACCCGTTACAAAGTTTTGCCGATATTATTACCATCCATGAAACCTGGACAAAGAAGCCTGATGGACGGAAACCAAAGGTAGTTTTGGCCTGGGCGCCTCACGTTAAGGCTTTACCACAGGCGGTACCAAATTCTTTTGCCGAGTGGATGTGTAAAGCACAGGAGGAAGGCATGATCGATTTTACGATTGCCCAGCCAGAAGGTTACGAACTTTCGGAAGATTTTACACCTGGAGCAAACATTCAGTATAATTTAGAAGAAGCCTTATCAGGAGCAGATTATGTGTATGTGAAAAACTGGAGCAGTTATAAAGAATACGGTAAAGTATTAACCTATCCTGATGGCTGGATGATGAACAACGAGAAGTTGAAATTTACCAATGATGCAAAAGTAATGCACTGTTTACCCGTACGTCGCGATTTGGAATTATCATCCGAAATTTTAGACGGACCAAATTCCTTGGTGATCCACGAGGCAGGTAATCGTTTGTGGGCCGCACAGGCGGTGATTAAAGCAATGTTGGAAAAATTGAAATAATAGTTTTTGCCTAAATTTAACCGCAGATAAAAAGGATGAACAGATATACTTTTTATCTGTGGTTAACTACTAAAATAGATTATGAAACAGCTCACTATCATAAAAATTGGTGGAAATGTAATTGATAATTCAGAAAACCTGCATCAGTTTTTATTGGATTTTACGGCTTTGCCCGGAGATAAAATTTTGGTTCATGGTGGAGGTAAAATTGCAACCGAGTTGAGCGAGTCGTTAGGCATTGAGGCCAAAATGATTGAGGGCAGACGGATTACTGATATCGAAACCTTACGGATCGTGACGATGGTTTATGCTGGCTTAATCAATAAGAACATGGTAGCACAATTACAGGCAAAAGGCAGCAATGCCATTGGTTTGAGCGGTGCAGACGGAAATGTGATCAAAGCAACCAAAAGACCGGTAAAAGCTGTAACCTACGGTAATGAGCCAGGGCCCTTAGCCGGTTCAGTAATCGATTATGGTTATGTGGGCGATTTGGATGAAAACGCTGTGTCATCAGGTACTTTAGATAGTTTGTTGAAAGCTGGCCTGGTTCCGGTATTATGTGCCATTACACATGATGGAAATTCGCAGTTACTTAATACCAACGCTGATACCATTGCTTCTTCTGTTGCCGTGGCCATGTCATCTTTATATGAAACACGTTTGGTATATTGCTTTGAGAAAAAAGGTGTACTAAAGGATGTTAATGACGATGCTTCAGTTGTGAGAGAAATTAAAGCAAATGAATTTGAAGGTTTAAAAGCAGATGGAACGGTACAGGGAGGAATGATTCCCAAACTGCACAATGCTTTCGAAGCGATTAAAAAAGGTGTTTCTGCCGTTTATATCGGTAAAGCAGATGAACTGGCCGAACTTGCTGACGGCACTTTTGGAACAAAAATGCTGAAGTAAAGGTAGGGAGGTTTAAGGTAAAAGGCCGAAGGCGGGAGAGAAGCAAAGGAACGTCAGCTCATATTTTAATAGTTTAACTACCAGGACACGAAGAATTAGAATATAATTAGTGCCTTTGTATCTTAGTGGTAAAGAATTTTGCTCTTGCATGGAAAAAGAAACCGATTAACCACTGCTTTTGCAGGCTAAACCTGATAGAAACGGAAATACTTTTTATACTCAAAACGAGAAAGATAGCTATGTCCTTCCTCCTCGCAATGACGATGAATGTATGAAATGGCAGAAGTTAAAAAGATTGAAGTGATAGCAGGACTGGAACATCAATAGAATTACTGAAATTGCTTTTCAAAACAGAAGGGAAAAAATATAAATCTGTTTAATTAAATAATCTGTGTAATCAACCCGCAGGAAAATTAATAATCATGTCAAAAAAAATAGCCATAATTGGTAGCGGAAATATTGGTTTATCTTTAGCAAAAGGTTTGGTGAAAGCCGATTTTGCCAAGGCTGCCGATATTACGTTAACCCGTAGAAATATTGATCATTTAAAGGCGTATGCCGAGGCAGGTTTTAACGTTACTAATCATAATAAACAAGCCGTTATTGCTGCTGATGTTGTGATTTTAGCCGTTCTGCCCCAACAATTAAATACGGTTTTAGATGAAATCAAGACTTCGGTTATACCGGCTAAACACCTTGTTATTTCAGTGATTTCGGGAGTAAGCTGTGCTGCGGTTAGGGAAAAGCTGGGAGATGATGTTGAAGTGATCCGTGTAATGCCGAATACTGCAATTGCCATAGGCCAGTCAATGACCTGTATGGCCAGCGATAATGCTTCAGCAGAAAACATTAAAGAGGTAACCAGGATGTTTGAAACAGTGGGTTCGGTGGTAAAAATAAACGAAGATTTAATGACATCGGCCACGGCGCTTTGTGCCTGTGGTATTGCATTCTTTTTAAGGGCAATCAGGGCAGCATCTCAAGGTGGGGTCGAAATTGGTTTTCATGCCGATGAAGCATTGAAAATGGCTGTACAAACCGCCAAGGGAGCAGCAGATTTACTTTTATTAAACGCAACACACCCCGAAACTGAAATAGATAAGGTAACTTCGCCGAAAGGTTGCACCATTGCTGGCTTAAATGAAATGGAACACAATGGTTTTAGCTCATCGCTGATAAAAGGTATCAAACTTTCGGCCTTAAAAGCCGGAAATTTGTATACTAAAGAGGGTTAGCGGTGTAGGGTTTAAGGCTTAAGGTTAATTGCAACATCAAAAGAATAAGCCAAAAGCAAAATAAAAGGTAGAAAGTTTAAAGATGTGTTTATTCTTACTTGCTACTAATTACTTGATACTATGTCATTAGAAAATATACAAAAAGAAAGTCTGGATTTATTGCGGCAGTTAATCCGTATCCAGTCTTTCAGTAAAGAAGAAGACAGAACTGCGAATTTAATTGCCCAGTTTCTGGAAGAGAGGGGGATCAGAACCCAACGCAAAATGAATAACGTTTGGGCCTACAACAAACATTTTGATGCCAGTAAGCCAACTTTGTTGTTAAACTCCCATCACGATACGGTTAAACCAAACTCTGGCTATACGCGCGATCCTTACGATGCGGCAATTGAAGGCGATAAATTATTTGGCTTAGGTAGCAATGATGCAGGTGGATGTTTGGTTTCGCTTATCGGTACATTTTTATATTATTACGAACAGGAAAATTTAAAATATAATATCTGTTTGGCCGCTACAGCCGAGGAAGAAATTTCGGGCAACAATGGCTTAGAGCTGGTATTGCCGGATTTAGGTGAGCTTGAGTTTGGTATTGTAGGCGAACCGACTGAAATGAACCTGGCCATTGCTGAACGAGGCCTGCTGGTATTAGATTGTGTATCGCATGGAAAAGCTGGTCATGCTGCCCGCGAGGAGGGCGAGAATGCCATTTACAAAGCATTAAAAGATATTGAGTGGTTCAGAAATTACCAGTTTCCTAAAGTATCCGAGGTTTTTGGGCCATTAAAAATGACAGTAACAATTATCAATGCAGGCTCACAGCACAATGTAGTTCCGGCAAATTGTACTTTCACGGTTGATGTACGTGTAACAGATGCCTATACCAATGAAGAAGTATTGGAAATTATCCGTGCAAATGTAGATTGTGATGTTACACCACGCTCTATCCGTTTAAAACCTTCGTCCATCGATAAAAATCATCCGGTTGTGCAGGCTGGGATTGCACTGGGCCGAACAACTTATGGCTCGCCAACTACTTCCGATCAGGCTTTACTGGATATTCCATCGGTAAAAGTGGGGCCGGGCTTTTCTGGCCGCTCACACATGGCTGATGAGTTTTTGTATGTACGTGAGGTTGCCGAAGGGGTTGAAGGATACATTAACATGTTGAAACCGGTTGTACAAGGTTAAAGGTAAAGGGCTTTAGGGGATAAGGATTAGGTGCCTGATCTAAATATTTGAATGCTTTGTATGCCCTGTAAAAGACTCAGTGAATGCTGTGGTAAAAATAATATAGCTTAGCGTGCTTTGCGAAAGCCTGGCGCCCTTAGCGGTTAAATAAATTAAAATGAAGATTTGGCAAAAAAATATTGATGTAAATCAGTTTGTAGAAAATTTTACTGTAGGTAAAGACCGTGAACTCGATCTGCAAATGGCAAAATTTGATGTGCTGGGTTCACTGGCTCACACGGAAATGTTGGAAACCATTAATTTGCTGACAGCTGAAGAATTGAAAACAGTTCAGCAGGAACTTAAAAATATTTACGCTGAAATTGAAGCCGGAAATTTTACCATCGAAGACAGTGTAGAAGATGTACACTCGCAGGTAGAGTGGCTGCTTACCCAGCGCATTGGTGAAGCAGGCAAAAAAATTCACAGTGGCCGCTCGCGCAATGACCAGGTTTTGGTCGATTTAAAGCTGTTTTTCCGTGCCTGCATCGAAGATATGGTTAACCAGACTTCTACTTTGTTTAACCAGTTAATAGCGCTGAGTAATACCCATAAAGATAAACTATTACCAGGTTATACGCATTTGCAGATTGCCATGCCGTCGTCTTTTGGTTTGTGGTTTGGTGCTTATGCAGAAAGCCTTGCCGATGATATGGAACTGATGTTGGCCGCCTGGAAAATTACCAATAAAAACCCACTGGGTTCTGCAGCAGGTTATGGCTCATCATTCCCTTTGAACAGAACTTTAACCACTAAACTACTGGGATTTGAAAGCTTAAACTATAATGTGGTTTATGCACAAATGGGACGCGGTAAAACCGAAAGGATTCTGGCGCAGGCCATGAGCGCTGTAGCAGCAACACTTGCTAAAATGGCGATGGATGTTTGTTTGTTCATCAACCAGAATTTCGGGTTTATCAGTTTTCCAGCAGAACTGACAACGGGTTCAAGCATTATGCCGCACAAAAAAAATCCGGATGTTTTCGAACTGATCCGTTCGCGTTGTAATAAAATTCAGGCCTTACCGAATGAAATTGCCATGATGATTACCAATTTACCTTCAGGCTATCACCGCGATTTACAGCTGTTAAAGGAAAATCTTTTCCCGGCAATTACTTCGCTAAATGAGTGCCTGGAAATCGCCACCTTTATGTTCCAGAACATTACCATAAAGGATGATATCTTAAAGGATAAAAAGTACGATTACCTGTTTAGTGTTGAAGTGGTTAATGAACTTGCCCTACAGGGTGTTCCGTTTAGAGAAGCTTACAAAATTGTTGGAGAGCAGATTGAAAGTGGTACTTTTGCCCCATCGAACCAAATACACCATACCCACGAAGGCAGTATAGGTAATCTTTGCAACGAGCAGATTACTGATGCAATGAATGCTGTATTGGCACAGTTTGGCTTCGAAAAAGTGAATAAAGCAATAGCAGATTTAATAGCATAATATGAAAGTTTCAGTAATAGCCAACTCATTAATTGGCTCAGAAATTATAAAAATTGGTAACGAAGTTAACGAGATGAAGCGCAAAGGCGCATCGATTGCTAACCTTACTATTGGCGATTTCGATTCGAATATTTACCCGATACCGGCTGAATTAAAGGCCGGAATTGTGGAAGCCTATAATGCCAATCAAACCAATTATCCGCCTGCTGATGGTGTTTTGCCATTACGCGAAACGGTTTCTGAATTATTAAAAGACAGATTTGGATTAGAATACAACACCAATAGTATTTTGGTTTCAGGTGGCTCACGCCCACTGATTTATGCTACTTACCTGGCCTTGATCGATCCTGGCGATACCGTAGTTTTCCCTGCTCCATCCTGGAACAACAATCACTATTCTCATTTAACTTCAGCTAAAACCATTGCTGTAGAAACTGATGCTGAGCATAATTTTATGCCAACAGCCGCGCAATTGAAACCACATTTAAAAGGCGCAACTTTACTGGCTTTATGTTCGCCATTAAATCCAACCGGAACGATGTTCGATGCAGATTCGCTGGCCGAAATCTGTGATGCTGTTTTAGAAGAAAATGCTTCACGCGGGGCAGATGAAAAACCATTGTACATGATGTACGATCAGATTTATTCGCTTTTAACTTTTGGTAAGGTGCACGTAAATCCGGTTTCTTTAAGGCCAGAGATGAGGCCATTTACCATTTTTGTAGATGGCAGTTCGAAATGCCTGGCTGCAACCGGTGTGCGTGTGGGTTGGGGTTTTGGTCCAGAAGATATCATTAACAGAATGAAAGCTCTGGTAGGCCATATGGGGGCCTGGGCTCCAAAAGCCGAGCAGGTAGCCATGTCTAAATACTTTAACGATAAGCCACAGGTTGATGCATTCTTAACCGGCTTTAAGGCGCAGGTACAGGATAGCTTAAATGCGCTTTACAATGGTTTTAACGAATTAAAAGCAGAAGGTTTTAATGTTGATGCGGTAGAGCCAATGGGAGCCATTTACCTGACCATTAAAATCGATTATATTGGAAAGAAAACAGAAGATGGCCAGGTTTTAAAAGACAGTGCAGATGTAAATTTTTACCTGATCAAAGAAGCAGGTGCCGCTTTGGTCCCTTTCTCTGCCTTTGGAAATGAAGACAGTATGCCGTGGTTTAGGGCATCAGTTGGTGCCTGCACTTTACAGGACATTAAAGATATGTTACCGAGAATTAAAACAGCTTTAAGTAAGTTGAAATAAAATTATAAGCATAAAGAAAAACCCTCTTCAGTTAATTTTGAAGAGGGTTTTTTGTTAATTTGATCGTCATTTCGAGCGGAGTGAAACGCAGTCGAGAACCCGCAGGTTAGCGAAGCTAAATCTCGAGATAGATCTCTCCGCTACACTGCGTTTCGGTCGAGATGACGGGTTTTTAAGAGATGCTTTAGATTTAGAACTTCATACTGGGGACATAGGACTCCAAACTCCCGGCTCCCAACTAATCTTCCCTGCTTCCATCATCAGCCATCCTCACCATTTTAGGTTCGAATTTAGCCACCACATCAACCAGTTCTGTTTGTGCAGCCATTACTTTATGGATGTCTTTATAGGCCATTGGTGCTTCATCTAAACCAGCTCCAATTAACGTAACATTGTGATCCTTTAAAATGGCTTTCATATCCGATTTAGTAATTGATTGAAAAGCTTTCGAACGGCTCATTTGACGTCCTGCGCCATGCGATGCCGAGTTGATTGCACTTGTCTCACCTTTACCCCTCACTAAAAACCCCGGTGCAGTCATGCTTCCCGGTATAATCCCCATCACACCTTTGCCAGCAGGTGTAGCGCCTTTTCGGTGCACTATTACTTCTTCACCATCAAGGATTTCTTTCCAGGCAAAATTATGATGGTTTTCTACTTTGGCCAAAACTTTTGCCCCGATTGCTTTAGTCAGCCTTTTATGGATCACCTCGTGACAAGCAGAAGCATAATCGCCGGCAAGGTTCATCGCGATCCAATATTCTTGCCCTTCGGCCGTGTTCATATCCAAATAAGCCAGGTTTACAGCCTCTTTAGGCAATTTACAGATATCCTTAGCCAGTTTGGTATAATAACCCGCAATGGTAGCACCTAAACCGCGCGAACCGGAATGGGTTAATAAAGCTACATAACGACCTTTATCAATATTTAAAATCTCATCACGTTCTGCAAAATCGATAATTCCCCATTCTACAAAGTGGTTACCACCGCCTGATGTACCTAATTGTGCCCAGGCTTTTCCATGTAAGTTTTTAAGAAAAGTAGTTGAGTTAAAAGCTTCGTTATCCAATACTTCGTGTTCGGCTCTTTCCAATCCCCTAAACTCTCTACCTGCTCCGAATTTAGTAAAAGCAATCAATTCGCGTTTGTACATGGCATCTTTCCCAAAATAATGTTTTTCGGGGATATCGAAAATACTTAAAGCCATCCGGCAACCGATATCTACGCCTACGCCGTAAGGTATAATGGCATTTCTGGTTGCTAATACACCTCCGATCGGTAAACCATAACCTTGATGGGCGTCGGGCATTAAAGCCCCCGCTGCCGATACCGGTAGTTTCATGGCAATATCCATTTGGTTTCGCGCGCCTTCTTCAATGTAATCAGCGCCAAATACCGCGTAGGGCTTTGCGTGGCTTACCAGTTCAATGGTTTCATCTTTTGGTGCATTGGCTGCTTCAATCATAGCTGTAGCCAGTGGATTTAAAACCGGATCATCCAAAAAACTTTCCGGGTAATCTTTTACTTTTTTAAATAAGGCCAGCAATTCTTTTTTTTCGGTACCCGTAAAATTTTCTTTCAGAATATCTAAAGCTAAACCTACTGTTTTTCCTTCGGTATAACCTATCTCGATCAGGTTGTTACCTGTTATGTTGTTGTTCATTTTTATCGTTTTTTTAATCTGCATAAAGCTCTGTTCGCATCTCAACAAGTAAAGATTCAACTAAAGCTGTATCTGGCTTGTCCATGAGTTTGCTTTTGGTTGTTTCTTGTTCAATTTGTTCCATTAGAGTCTCTGCCATTTTTAATACGTCGTCGTAGTCAAGTTCTCCTCTTTTAATCATGAGTAACTCATCCCGATTTTGTCGTTTTACATTTAATTTTCCATCCCGTACAATCTCAAGTGCCACTTGTAATAACCTGATGGTGTGCATCATGTTTTTCGAATCATAATCCTTACCATGATTCTTATTTAAACTGTATCGATCCTCGTTTCTTTTTTCTACCCATTCCCAATATTCACTATACTCTTTGCAGTAAGAAGAATAACTATCCTTGTTGAAGAATAAATAAGCAATTCCCTTTTCTCCAGGGGGTATGGCAGATACTGAAACTTCATTGGCATTTGTTTTATTTGCTATGCCTTTATAGGGGATGTTTATTTCATTGTTGTAAAATAAAGCATAAAGATCTTTGGTGTGCGGAATTTTTGATAATCCACAGTTTTCCTGTAAGATATTCCTTTTTTTTAGCCATGTTTTAACTTTAACTACCGAATAATTCTCTGTTATATAACAAAAATCAAGCACCGTTTTTCGAGACTTTGGCATTGGATTTAAAATTTTTTTATTTAAACCTTTTGCCTTTCTGATCTGGGTTAAAGCATATCCGCCAAATGTATCTTTACACAATTTGGATAAGAACATCGTAATGTTTAATTTCTCCATTATCGGATGCTTATATAAAATGCAGTCTTCAGGAGTTGCTAAAATTTCAACAATATTCGGATTATTCTTGATTAACAATTCTATAAAGCGTCCAATTTCATAATAAACCTCATCATTACTCTCATTGCTGATTTGTGGGATATACTTTAAGCCAAAGAACATGCTTTTAGGCATGTAATAAATACCCTTTATATCTGTATCAGATTCAGGAGTATTTAAGCCATAAGCTTTACTGCCACTTAAACATTCGAATAACAAGAGATTTTTATCTTTTAGATCTTTAATTGTCATAACTCTTTATAGTTTTTCTAAAGAAAATATCGAGGGCTTCCCCGCTAAAACTTTCTTTTGTCAAATCTTTAGCTTCATCTCTACATCTTTCAAATTCATGATCGATATATTCGCTTAATTGAGGGACTATTTTTACCAGAAATCCTTCATCAGACGTTGATTTAAGCAAAATAAGTTCGCTAACAATCTGCTGTAAATTTCGGGGCATTAAGGTAATTAATGGTCCTATTGTCATGGGCGCAATAGTGTTTTTTTCTAAGCACCATTTTGCTGAAAGTAATGACCTAAGCACATAAAAAAGCTTTTTTATTTTGATTTCACCTTCATTTGTACCAGTTTCTAAAGCACCAAGCGCGATACCCAGGTAATGATTAACGTTTGTTTTTCTATAAAAATATTGCTGGCATAATTTCCACAAGTCCTCTTTGAAATTATTATGCTCCATATAAATTATTGGTGACTGTAGCCATTCAAACGGAGTTGTATTTGATTTTCTGATCAGTTTGAGCGCTTTCCTTATATCCCAGCCATTGATATCAAGTTCATTATTTATTGGGAAATCAAGATGATCTGGGCTATCAGAAACCGATAAATAGTCATCCAAAGGGCGTGTATAAATAAATCTTACATCATAATCGCTATCTGGTGACGGGAATTCCCAGCCTCTACTTCCAGACTCACAGGCAAATAATATTTTGATGTTGTGCTTGCGCTCTATTTCGCCAAGTTTCCTTATTATCTCGGTTTTCATTTTTCTCTAATTAATCCCCGGCAGGCAACATTCACCTCGCCGAGGGGTTTCTAAATTTAGTTTTAATTAATGAGGCTACAAGTGCAAAATGTATCTAACTTTTTGGACGAAGTAACATTTAGCAACGGCACTCATTTTTTGAGAGAGCGAAAATTTTTAAGAGCAATACTGGCAAGTGTGTATTTACTAGCAGAATTCGAACCTGCACTATATTCAACCAATCGAAGTAACACTTGCGCAACGGCATCTTAACTTTTTAATGAACAGAAGCAAAAAGCAACAAAAGTCTACGGGGCATGTCGTTGCCGGAGTCGAACCGGATAATCTTGCTGGCTTTACAACTTCATTATTCCTCCCCTCAGTTGTGACGAAGTAACTCTTGTTTACGGCATTCTGTTTTTATGACTTAAACTATTCTACGTGGGTAGAAGCTGGACTTGAATCAACATTCTGGTCTTGAATCGAAGTAACTTTTATCTACGGCACTTATTTGTATTTTAATTAAGCAAGGTTAAAGGCAAAAAGAGACTATTTTCCTGCTCTACCAGCTGAGCTACCCATTTACATGGGGCAGGGCTCGAACCTGCGACACGGGCATTAAGAGTGCGAAGTAACTCTTCTTTACGACACTTGCTTGTTTTCTATTTTTTTCTATAATTAGGCAAGGTTAAAGGCAAAAGAGACTGTTTTCCTGCTCTAACCATTGAGCTATTCTGTTTAAAGAAGTAGGACTCGAACCTACAACCAGGGCGTCCTGAATGCGAAGTAACTCTTTTTAACGACACTTGCTTTTTTATAAATGTTTTTTAATATCCCACAGCCATTTTACTGTGGGATAGGTTTATATTTCGATCTTACTTATTTTTTCAAGCGCAGAAACTGCATCTTCCATTCCAGAAAGTATATCGAAAATTTTATCAGACCAACCGGCCAACAAATACACATCATTTTGTCTAACATCTACCGGTTGAGTACTGTAGCCAGCTAAATCAAACAAATACAGTTTGGCATTTGGTGCGATTTTTTTATACTTAGACCACGAATTTGCGAAAGTGCTGTTGATATTATTGTTATTCCACATTTGCGTATCTGTAAATATCATTACTTTGTCAGTAACCTTTCTTTGCCTTATTAAGTCATCGATTACCAGATGTCCATTTGTAGCGTAGCCAACCTCACCTTCACGTCTGTAATATTCCATTACATTAGCTAAAACATTTTGTTTCGGCATATTTATTACTTTATACCTGTCTCCAAACATACCAGTGGTTACATTTTTGCATTGCGACTGAAGTAACATAGCAAGCATTAAACCTATATCGTATAACAATACAGTGCTTCTAGCTGAAACTGGTTTTTGCATTGATCCGGAAACATCGCAGGCAATTACAATTGAGGTATCAAATCCAAAACCTTTTATGTTCTTTGCGCTACACATTACAGCGTTTTCCAAAGCATCTAATATTGCTGATGTAAAGCTCGATTTAATGGATTTTAACTCTCTGTAGGCAGACAAAAATCTGAACGGAAGTTGTCTCGAATTTAAAACTGCTTTTTCATTAGCAAGGTAATCGCAAACTAGCTCAATGTGCTTAGCCGAAACATTAGCCTCTAAAATATTACGCAGGTTTCTTAGCATAGCCATGTAGCCGATCTTTTTGCTTTCGATCATCTCCTCCCATTTTCTGGTTACAGCTAATGCTCTGGCAGTTTCATCTGCAAATCTGTTTTTACCCAAAGCAGAAAGTTCAGTTTCCCATGTGTATGGCGTATCCAGGCTATCAGATGCTATCTTGTTAAAAATAGCTTGCTGAGCAGCATTTTTAGCTTTAGGGTGTACCAGAAATAAAGCATCCTTTAGTTTTACCGCTGCATTTCTATTGTATTTAGCAAATTGATACTCATCAAAATTGTTAAAAGCTCCTATCAAACCTTTTTGTATTTGTTTTGAAAGCTTATTCAATTTTTTAATTTCAGTTCGCTTGTTGGCAATTTGATAGTAAGCTAACATTTCAGTGATCTCATCTGCACGTAAAACAACTCTGTTAACAGTTTTACTTACAATAGAGTTACCCGATGTCTTTTTTGCCAGCTCTACCGATAAAACCATTGGTATAGACCTTAAATTCATTTCAGTTCTGGCATAAATAGCCAATCTGGCGATAAATTCAGGATTACATTTTTCAATTAAACCTTTGATTCTTTCTAATCTGGTATCTCCAGCTTCATAAAACGAATCGTTCAATCCCGTAGTAACAACTGCAGTATATAGTTCCATTTCAGGACTCATCACATATGCTTTTGCACCCTCATGATTTTTTATTGCCTGTGTGTTTTTGTTAAAGAAATTGAATTTCATAATTGTTGAATTAAGTGTTTAATCTTTGTTTTACATGTGCAAATTTCTTTGCCGTTCTGACATTACAAAGATGCCATCACCACTGCGCGGCTGATTTGCGTAGTAAGAAATATTTTGTAATTATATGTTTAATTAATTGATATTCAGCATGATAAATTTTATTTTTTATTAAAAATAATTCTTTTAGCTGTTAACTGCGCAATTGTATTGCGTAGATTAGAAATGCTTTCATATATTTAGCTTAAAGAAATCACCAGATTTTTGGCATAAACTTAAAATCACGCTAAAATGGCTGTAAATAAATTGGCGCTCATCCGTTACAAAACCATCGACGATTGTTTGAGAAACCGTTTCCGAAAATGGACTTTAGATGATCTTATCGAAAAAGTATCAGAAACACTTTATGAGCTGGAAGGCATTACCACAGGTGTAAGCAAGCGTACCGTTCAGGCCGATATCCAACTGATGCGTAGTGATAAACTGGGCTACAATGCTCCGATCGTAGTAAAAGATAAACGCTTTTATGCTTATGGCGATCCAAATTTCAGTATCACCAAAGCGCCGATCAATAATGCGGATGTAGATAAAATGAAAGAAATTGTTGGCGTGCTGAAACAGTTTAATGCCTTTAATTATTTCGACGAAATGAGCGATATGATTGCCCGTCTGGAAAATAACCTCTACAAATCTACCAAACAGAGCGGTAATAATATCCAGCTGGAAAGCAATAAACTGGTTAAGGGTTTGGAATGCATTCCACCTTTATATCAGGCCGTTTTAAATAAACGGTCACTGCTGATCGAATATAAATCGTTCAAAGCACAGCAATCGCAACAGGCGATTTATTATCCATACCTGTTAAAAGAGTACAGGAACCGCTGGTTTCTGATATGTAAGGCGAAAAAACGGCCTGGGATATTAAATTTAGCTTTAGATCGTATTGTCGAATTTCAGGAACTGCCCAATGAAGAATTTGTTGCTTACCAAGGGGTAGATTTCGACCGCTATTACGATGATTTAATCGGCGTAACCAAGAGCGAGCGCGACCGTGCCCAAAAAGTTATCCTCGAGTTTACCAATGATCATGCTCCTTATGTATTAACCAAACCTTTGCATTCGTCGCAAATAGTATTGGCTAAAAATGATAAAACGACCACTTTCAGAATCGATGTGGTATTAAACTACGAACTGGAGCGGGAGATTTTGGGTTTTGGCGAATGTGTTAAAGTGCTTTCGCCAAGGTTTTTGATTGCTAAAATTAAGCGACGTCTAGAACAGACTTACAGACAATATGAAATAACAGAAGTAAAACAATAAGTGAAGATATGGGTACTGCAACTAGTTAAACGTTTTAGTAATTCAGTTCTTATTTGTACTTTAAGAGCATAATAACCAACTATGAGCACAACCAAATATATCCTGTCTATCCTTATGGCTTGTTCTTTAGGCGTATTTGCGCAGCAAGCTACTCCTCAATGGCGGCCAGATTATCATTTTACTGCACCAACCAATTGGTTAAATGATCCTAACGGTTTAATTTACCTCAATGGTGAATACCATTTATATTATCAGTATAATCCAGTCGAAAATAAATGGGGACATATGAGCTGGGGGCACGCCAAAAGTAAAGATCTGGTAAATTGGGAACATCTTCCGGTTGCCATACCCGAGAAGATTACTAAGGATACCACCACCATGATTTTCTCTGGTTCGGCAGTTTTGGATAAACAAAATGTAAGTGGTTTAGGAAAAGGCAAAGCACCCATTTTGGCATTTTATACGGCTGATTTACCTAAACAGCATAATGAATCGCAGTATATGGCTTATAGCAACGATGGTGGTTTAACATTTACCGATTATGGTAAAAATCCAATCATCGACTTAAACAAAAAAGATTTCCGCGATCCGAATGTGTGGTGGCACGAAGCTTCTAAACAATGGATCATGACGGTTGCAATGGTTGATGAGCATCAGGTACGGTTTTACGGTTCAAAAGACCTGAAAGACTGGTCTATGCTCAGCGATTTTGGTAAGCGAGGTAACCAGGGTAGTGGTTGGGAATGCCCTTTCATCATTCCGTTGGCGGTTGATGGAGATAAGAACAACACCAAATGGGTACTGATGGTTTCGCTCTTTGGGCCGAAAGGACCAACCATTCAGTATTTTGTAGGTGATTTTGACGGCAAAACTTTTAAAAATGATAACGATGCACAGTTAACTTTGCTGGTTGATGATGGCGATTCGTTTT
This sequence comes from Sphingobacteriaceae bacterium, assembly GCA_017745075.1. Taxonomy (GTDB): domain Bacteria; phylum Bacteroidota; class Bacteroidia; order Sphingobacteriales; family Sphingobacteriaceae; genus Pedobacter. The sequence continues at coordinate 212,124 of JAGIAD010000002.1, forward strand.
ATGCGGCCATTCCATGGAACAATGCGCCAAATGATAAACGCATTCTTTTGGGCTGGTTGCAGCCGGGCGGTAGAGAGACCTTCCCATGGAAAGGGCAGATGTCCATCCCGAGAGACCTGGCATTAAAAACCACCCCTGAAGGTATAAGGTTGTTTCAACAACCAAGTTCGGTTATTGCAGGCAACCTTAAAAAACTGTCCAAAAACCGGCTAATATCCAAGCAGAATCTGGTTATTAGCGGCGGTGAATTGAAACTGGGTGAAATTACCAATACAAACTGGATTGAAGCAGAGTTTGATCTGCGTGATGCTAAAAATGCGGGCTTTAAGCTGACTCAGTTAAAAGACGGGCAAGGGAAAGTGATTAAAGAAATCGAGGTGGTTTATCGAGCTGATAAAAACGAACTGTATGTAGATTGCTCGCGCTCAGAAAAAGGGATCAAAAACGATAAAAATATTATTCAAAACGCTAAAATGAATCCCGTTGGCGGTAAAGTGAAAATTCAGATCCTGATTGATAAATCATCACTTGAAGTTTTTGGCAATGGTGGTGAAAAGGTGATTTCGACCATGATTTTCCCGGACGAAAAAGCAACGGGAATAACGGTGTTTGCTAAAGATGGAAGCAGCGTATTAAGCCGTTTAAAGATCTGGGATTTGAGTAGGAAATAGTTGAAATCGTCATTGCGAGGAGGAACGACGAAGCAATCTTTCAAGCTAATGATTGTTCCTGTAAAGATTGCTTCGTCGGCTGAAAAAGCCTTCTAGCAATGACGGAAGTATATTATACATAAAAACCTTTTCTAAACAAGTAGGAAAGGTTTTCGCATTATAGACTTCCGACTCCGGAGCTCTGACTCGGGACTAAAAAACTAACTCTTAAACTCGCTTGTTTTATGGAACTCAATATCAGGATAATCCTGTTTGGTTAAATTGATCATGTATTCGCTATCGGCCAGGTAAACCGGGTTAGCTTCCTTATCGAAACCGATGTGCTGTTGTTTACGCTTCACAAATTCGTCGAGTTTTTTTCTGTCCGTAGAAGTTACCCAGCTCGAACGGGTATAACTCAAGGTCCGGAAACGGCATTTTGCACCATATTCGTGCTCCAGCCTGAAGTTGATTACCTCGAACTGCAGCTCGCCAACGGCACCGATTACTTTTCTGTTTCCGGGCTGCATGACGAATAACTGCGCCACACCCTCGTCTGTTAATTGCTCTATACCTTTTTCCAATTGTTTCGTACGCATCGGATCCATGTTTTCTACCTCTTTAAAGATAGAAGGAGAGAAACTTGGTATTCCTTTAAACTGCAGTTTTTCACCTTCCGTTAAGGTATCGCCGATTTTAAAGTTACCACTATCGTAAAGGCCAACTACATCACCTGGCCAGGCTTCTTCAACAATGCTTTTCTCGTTGGCCATAAAATCCATCGGATTGGAGAATTTCAATTTTTTATCCTGGCGGGTATGGTAATAGAATTTATTGCGCTCAAATTTGCCCGAACAGATCCTTAAAAAGGCAATCCGGTCGCGGTGCTTAGGGTCTAAGTTGGCATGAATTTTAAACACAAAACCACTAAAGTTTTTTTCTTCTACCAAAACATCGCGCTCCTCGGCTTCGCGGTGTTTCGGGCTCGGTGCAATTTCAATAAAGGTATCCAAAAGTTCCTTGATCCCGAAGTTATTGATGGCACTGCCAAAAAACACTGGTGCAACCAAACCATCGGTGTATAAGTCCTTATCTATTTTACCATAAATGCCATCAACCAGCTCAACATCATCTTTTAATGTTTTGATCTCGTTTTCTTTCAGGTAATCCAATAAAGATGGATCATTTAAATCGTTTGCCGCCACAACCGAGTCGGTTACTTTGGTTTTATCGGAGTTGAATAAATTTAAATGCTTGTTGTAAATACTGTATACCCCTTTAAAGGTATGCCCCTGGCCAATTGGCCATGAAAGCGGACAAAGGCTGATATTCAGTTTTTCTTCGATCTCGTCCAACAAATCGTAAGCTTCCTTACCTTCGCGGTCCATTTTGTTGATGAAGATAATTACCGGGGTATTTCGCATGCGGCAAACCGACATCAGTTTTTCGGTCTGCTCCTCCACACCCTTTACACAATCGACCACCAAAATCACGCTGTCTACAGCCGATAAAGTTCTGTAGGTATCTTCGGCGAAATCTTTGTGTCCGGGAGTATCCAAAATATTGATGCGTTTACCACTATATTCGAAACCCATTACCGAAGTTGCGACCGATATACCGCGCTGCTTTTCGATCTCCATAAAATCGGAAGTATTGCTTTGGTTCGCTTTGTTCCTTTTTACCGCACCTGCAGTGTTGATGGCCCCGCCAAAAAGCAGAAATTTTTCTGTCAGTGTGGTTTTGCCCGCATCGGGGTGACTAATAATGGCAAAGGTTTTACGTTTTTCTATTTCGGGGTTAAGCATAATAAATTTTGGGTATTAAAGATGATGAAACCTTGTTAAAGGAATTTAACAGCGATAAGATTTGAATATTGTTGTTTCATCAGGCCGCAAAGATAATAAAAAGCTTTATCATTAATTGTTAGGTTGTTGTATTGTTTTATTTGATATTATATATTTGAAAAGCAGGTACAGTGGTTCTGTTGTTATCGCGGTTCTGCCATACACTGTAGCTCCGATAGAAAAAAATCGGAGGCCGCCGTTTCTGTCAGGTTTAGGTTGGTTCTGTTGTGATTCTATTAACGTTTTATCCTGGCCAATCGTCAAGTTTCTACTATTTATCAGGTCTCATGTCGAAAATTATCCGCTTAAAATTAAAATTTCTCATCAATCATTCTTTAGTTTTGTGCTAAAATGTTTAGCTTTATTCATCCCTCCGTGTATTGCTAACTAAAATTTTACTGCCGATGCCCACTTTAGAAGAAACTTCTATGCCCGCAGAGATTGCGGCTAAATTTGTTAATTACACCTCAAAACATGTTTTCTTAACCGGAAAAGCCGGAACCGGTAAGACAACTTTTTTACGGAAACTTATTCAGCTTACGCATAAAAAAGCGTTGATTGTAGCCCCTACAGGTATTGCAGCTATTAATGCGGCAGGAGTAACCATACATTCGCTGTTCCAAATGCCTTTTGGTGCTTTTTTTCCTGATGCTGCGAGCACTTTGGTGAACGAGAACATCAACTTCAATTTTAATACACCCAGAACTTTAGTCAAGCATTTAAACATGCAGGGTAATAAACGCCGCATGCTGCAGGAACTTGAATTATTGGTTATTGATGAGGTAAGTATGCTGAGGGCAGATATGCTGGATGCCATTGATTTTGCTTTACGTTATGTACGGAGAAACAGAAACCAGCCTTTCGGAGGTGTACAATTGCTGTTTATCGGCGATCTGCATCAGTTACCACCAGTGGTAAAAAACGATGAGTGGCGCATTATGGCTAAGTTTTATAAAAGTATTTATTTTTTTGATGCCCTGGCGCTGCAGGATAATGCACCGGTTTACATCGAACTGGATAAAATCTATCGCCAGGACGATTCAGTTTTTATCAACCTGTTAAATAACCTACGGAACAATAAAATCACCCCGGAGGATACTGCTTTGCTAAAACAGCACTTTAAGCAGGATTTTAAACCCGCTGCTGACGAAAATTACATCACTTTAACCACACACAACAATAAGGCCGATAGTATAAACCGCGAACGGTTAGAGCAGCTAAATACCAAATCTTACTTTTTTGAAGCCAGGATCCAGGGCGAGTTTAACGAATACGCTTATCCAAACGATAAAAGATTAGAGTTAAAAGTTGGTGCACAGGTAATGTTTATCAAGAACGACATCACCGCCGAAAAACGCTATTACAACGGCAAAATAGGAGTGGTGCATCATATCGAAAAAGATGTAATCGAAATCGAACTCCCCGAAGATAAAGTGGTAATCCAGATTTCGCCTTATACCTGGGAGAATGTGAAATATAAACTGGACGAAGCCACCAACGAAATCAAGGAAAATGTAGCTGGTTCATTTATCCAATATCCTATTAAATTGGCATGGGCCATAACGGTCCATAAAAGTCAGGGTTTAACTTTTGATAAGGCCGTTATTGATGTGGGCGAAGCTTTTGCGCCGGGGCAGGCTTATGTGGCATTATCGCGTTTGCGTTCTTTAAAAGGATTGGTGTTAACATCCCACCTTCGCGATAGCGGTTTGCAGCAGGATCAGCATGTACACTATTTTTCCAAAACCAGGCAACCATCAGAGGTACTTAACCAGCAGATCAGCACGGAGAGTTATATTTTTATCCGCAGTTACCTGCTTGCCGCTTTTGATCTGAACCTGATACGCTATTATTTAAAAGAACACCGTCAGACTTTTGATAAAAGTGAAAAATCAGCGAAGCAAAAATATGAAGACTGGACACAGACGGTTTATGCCGATTTCCAGAAAATAACAGCTACTGCCGATACTTTTGTTAACCAGCTGAAAAATTTATTCGCCCAACAAACAGAACATACTTTATTTAATGTTTCGAAAAGGGTAGTGGCTGCGCTGAATTATTTTAATCCTTTGATTAAGGAAATTTCAGACCGCTTTCTGATGCAGATAGAAACGGTTAAGGAAGAGAGACAAATAAAAACCTATGTTACCGAGCTGCTCGAACTCGAAATCCTGGTATACGAACAACTGAAAAAGATGCACAAAAGTAAAGCGCTTTTACAGGCATTGATCGATGGTAAGGAGTTTAGCAAAGCCGATACCGATGCGCTATTGAACACTGTAGAAAGAAGCAAACAACTTGAGCAGGCCATTCAGTTAAAAGGCGAAACGCTGAAAGTAAAATCGGCTGCTGCAAAGAAGAAAAAAGAACCTAAAATTGATACCAAGCTGGTAAGCTTTGAACTTTACGAGCAGGGTAAAACGATAGATGAAATTGCAAAAGAACGCGGTTTTTCTGCTGGTACCATTGAAGGGCATCTGGCTTATTATGTATCAACACAACAACTCGATGTAACCAAATTGGTGAAGGCCAATAAAATCAGAAACATTAGCGATGCAGTAGAAAGCCAGAAAACAAAATCGATGGCCACGATAAGGGAGTTTCTAGGAAAAGATTATTCTTTTGGTGAGATTAAACTGGTGCTGGCATCGTTGTTCCCATCTGAGGAGTAGATCATTATTTTACCACAGAGTTCACAGAGAGGAGGCACAGAGAATACCGAGTATATACAATAAATGTATTAGCAATATAAACGCGAAAAGGTGTTAATTCATTTTGCCACAAAGTTTATGGAAGAAGATTTATTAACAAGAACGATTATTGGATTGGCTATAGATGTTCATACGGCTCTTGGCCCTAGATTGCTGGAGAGTGCTTACAAAGAATGTCTATTCTATAAAATTGATAAGGCGGGTTTTCGGGTCGAAAAGGAAAAAATTATGCCGCTGCTATTTGAAGATGTAAGATTGGATTGCGGTTATCGGATTGATATTTTAGTAGAGAATAAATTAGTTTTAGAATTGAAAAGTATCGAAAACTTAACTGATATTCATTTAGCACAAACCTTAACCTATATGAAATTAGGTGGTTATAGATTTGGATTATTAATGAATTTTAATGTTTTAAGATTAAAAGATGGAATCAAAAGAGTTGTTAATGGGTATTAAAAACATTTCAGTTTCCTCTGTGCAAACTTTGTATGCGCTGTGGTTAAATTAGAAGCTGGGATAAAGCTTATTGTTAGTAGTTATTGCACCCCTCTCCGTTTTCTCTGTGCAAACTCGGTGTGCTCCGTGGTTAAATTGGAGACTGATAAAGCATATTTTAATGCTTATTAAATCCCTATCATAAAATTATGTTTTCTAAGTAAATCTTTGCGAACTTTGCGGTTAAATGGAGAAAGTTAAAGTTTTAGCGCAGTACATGCCAGAACCTGCGGCACCGCTAATTGCCAAGTGGATTGATTATTTTCAGTGCGAATTTAAGATTTCTAAAACCCGCTCTACAAAACTGGGCGATTACCGTCACCCTTACCAGGGCAAAGGTCACCGGATTTCAGTAAATTTTAACCTTAACCATTATGCTTTTCTGGTTACTACTGTACACGAATTTGCACATTTACTTACCTGGAACGATTTTAAAAATAAAGTAAAACCACATGGCTCGGAATGGAAAAGGAATTTTCAGCGTATGATGGTCCCGTTCTTTGAGCTGAATATCTTTCCGGATGATATTCATAAAGCAATTGATAATTATATGTCCAATCCTGCGGCCTCAAGCTGCTCTGATCTGCATTTATCACGTGCTTTAAAAAAGTATGATAGTAAGCAAACGGAAACTTTACATTTAGAGCAATTGCCTATTCATACCAACTTTAAAATTAAAGATGGCAGGCGCTTTACCAAAGGAGAAAGGATTAGAAAACGGTATCGTTGTATCTGTCTGGATGATAAACGTTTATATCTGTTTAATCCCCTGGCTGAAGTTTTTTTAGTAGATTAACTTAACACTAATGTCCTGCTGAACTTGTTTCAGCATCTTTATTTAACTGTTAAGACCCTGAAATAAATTACCTTCGGTGAGCTCGTTAATGCTCGGTTTAGGGTGGTGTATACATTATTATATTAACCTAAATTCATCTCCATCAAACAAACCCTTATCGCTTAATTTTAAATGTGGAATAACCAGTAAAGCCATAAAAGAAAGTGTCATAAACGGAGCAAGTAAAGTAGAACCCAGATCTTTCGCAAATCTATCTATCGAGGTATAACTTTCCGCAACTTGATAACCGTTCTGATTACTCATTAACCCAGCAACAGGCAAAGCCAGAACTTCTTCCTTTCCATTTCCGAGTGCAACTACTCCGCCCGTTTCCTTAATTACCAAATTTACCGCATCACAGATACTTTTGTCGTCGATGCCTACCGCAATAATGTTATGGCTATCATGTGCAACACTTGAAGCAATGGCTCCCTGTTTTAAACCAAAGTTTTTTACAAAGGATATGGCAACAGGGGCATCGTGATAACGGTTTACCACTACCATTTTTAAAATGTCGTTTTCCGGATCGCTGATGATGTTTTGATTTGACACTTTTGGCTTAGCAGATAATCTATTTGTAATTAACTGTCCGTCTAAGGCTTCGATGACTGGTATTTCTGTTTGCCCGACAAAAGGATATGTAAAATCTTCTTCCTTTTTTAAGCTGCAGTCGAAATGGTTTACCGATTCTTTATCTTCCACATGTTTTATCCAGTCGCCCACGGTTTTGCCATTTTCGGCAAGCAATAGCCCATCAATATAGGTCTGTTTAACCCTGAAATTTTTTAAATCTTCTATTACGATAAAATCTGCCGGATCGTTAAGTTGTAATGTTCCAACATCAAGCTTATAATGGAGTACAGGGTTGATACAGGCTGCCTGCAGGATATTGAAAATATTGGCTCCTTTTTCTACTGCCCTTGCGCAAAGCTGATTAATATGGTTTTCCACTAAACTATCCGGGTGTTTATCATCACTGCAGAACATTATCATTTCAGGCCAGTCATTCAGCAGACCGATCAGCGCTTCGAAATTTTTAGCTGCACTTCCCTCGCGGATAAGAATTTTCATGCCACGCTGTAATTTATCCAGCGCTTCTTCGGCTGTGAAACATTCATGGTCGGTAGAAATACCCGCATCGATATATTGCTGCACGGCGTCGCCCCTTAAACCTGGAGCATGTCCATCAACGGGTTTGCCCAAATGGTGGGCGGCTGCAATCTTTTTTAAAGCTTCTTCATCCTGATTAAGTACACCCGGGAAATTCATCATTTCGCTGAGGTATTTTATCTCGGGCCGTTCTAAAAGTGCCTTTACATCATCATGGTTAAGTTCTGCACCGGCAGTTTCGAATATAGTAGCCGGAACACAGCTTGGTGCACCGAAATTAAATTTAAAAGGAACGCTATTGCCATTTTCGATCATAAACTCTACACCTTCCATGCCGCAAACATTGGCAATTTCGTGTGGATCGCTTACTGTAGAAACTGTTCCATGAACAACGGCTAACCTTGCAAATTCACTCGGAATTAACATGCTGCTTTCGATGTGTACATGGCTATCAATAAAGCCCGGGGAAATAAAATGAGCGCCTTCCCGCTGACCGGAAATTTTGGTAATTGATTTTATTTTACCGGCTTCTACCACGATTTCTCCAAAGAAAATATTTCGTTTCGGGATGTCGATGATATTTCCTTCGACTTTAAAGTTGCTCATTTATTTGTGTTTAAATAATCATGACCCTGATTTATTTCAGGAGCTTAACTCAGAGATGCTGAAATAAATCCAGCATGACGATAGGAGTTAATATTTTAATATTTTAATAATTTATCTATTGTTTCTGCTAACCTTGCCTTGGCTAGGAAATCTTCTTCCAATACTTTGCTCATCGGGATTGCGGTATCCAAACTTGCGCAACGCATCACGGGGGCATCTAAATGCCGGAAACAATGTTCTCCTATCCAAGCTGCTATTTCTGCCCCGAAGCCATTGGTTAAAGTGTCTTCATGTAAAATTAAAACCCTTCCGGTTTTTTCAACCGCTTGTTGCACGGCCTCTTTGTCCCATGGTTGAAGCGTGCGCAAATCAACTATTGTGGCTCCGCATTCCGGGTGCTCACTTGCATAATCCAAAGCCCAGTGTACGCCTAATCCATAGGTAATGATGGCAAATTTATTCCCGCCTGCAAGTGTTACTGCTTTGCCAATTTCAGTGGTATAATAACCATCAGGAACAGGGCTTGTCAAACTTCTATATAAGTATTTGTGTTCAAAATATAAAACCGGATTTGGATCTTCGATCGCAGCCAGCAATAATCCTTTTGCATCTTCAGGGAAAGCCGGATAAACGATTTTCAAACCTGGCGTTTTGGTAAACCAGGCTTCGTTACTCTGGGAGTGGAATGGTCCGGCACCTGTTCCTGCCCCCGTAGGCATGCGCACCACTACATCGGCTTTTTCACCCCAACGGTAATGTGTTTTAGCGAGGTTGTTTACAATCTGATTAAAACCAACAGTTACAAAATCAGCAAATTGCATCTCTACCACTGCCTTATAACCATTGATAGACAGGCCTAAACCAGCTCCTACAATAGCCGATTCGCAAATAGGAGTGTTACGTACCCTCGCCTTGCCATATTTGGTGGTAAAACCGTCTGTAATTTTAAAAGCGCCGCCATAATCGGCAATATCCTGTCCCATCAAAACCAGGTTGGGATACATCTGCATGGCTAAATCGAGCGCATCGCTGATGGCATCTAAATATCTTTTTTCTGTTGAAGATTGACCGGGCTGAACAACCTCTTGTTGGTAAGGAAAATACATATCAGCTTCCTCCTTGCCGGCATTTGCCTCTGGTTCAGCTTCATTAAATGCTTCTTCAACTTCCAGCTCAATATCTCTTTTAATTTGAATTTTGATATCGATAACCGTATCGGAAGTTAAAATGCCCTGTTCAATTAAGTAGGTTTCGTAATTGTTAAGCGGATCTTTCTTTTCCCATTCATCAAACAGTTCTTGCGGAACATATTTAGTCCCTGATGCTTCTTCATGGCCACGCATCCTAAAAGTCATGCATTCGACCAGAACAGGTCGTGGGTCTTTTCTGATTTCCATGGCCAGCTGGTTAATGGTATCATAAACTTCAAGAATGTTGTTGCCGTCAATCTGCCGGCCCTCGATGCCATAACCAATGGCTTTGTCGACCAGGTTTTTGCACCTGTATTGCTCCGATTTTGGAGTTGAGAGCCCATAGCCATTATTCTCGATCAGAAAAATAACCGGCAGCCCCCATACGGCAGCCACATTTACTGCTTCGTGGAAATCACCTTCACTGGTCGCACCTTCCCCGGTGTAAACCAGGGTAGCATGTTGTTTATTGGCCAAAAGGTCGGCCAGTGCAATACCGTCTGCCAGGGCCATTTGTGGACCAAGGTGAGATATCATGCCAATAATTTTATAATCTTGTGTGCCAAAATGAAAAGAACGGTCGCGGCCTTTTGTAAACCCTGTTACTTTACCCTGCCACTGGGCCATTAACTTTTTGAGTGGAATATCGCGGGAGGTAAAAACGCCCAGATTACGGTGCATGGGCAAAATATATTCATTGCTTTGCATGGCCAAAGTACTGCCAACCGCTATGGCTTCCTGACCAATACCGGAAAACCACTTGCCAATTCTACCCTGACGTAACAGTTTAAGCATTTTGTCTTCAACCATCCGGGGGTAAAGCAATCTTTTGTATAAATCCAATAAGAATTTGTCGTCTTTATCTCCTCGATTGAAATGCATATTTGGTTGTCTGGCTAATGGTTTCTGATTAAGGTTCCTGTTCCTTTTTCATCTCTTCGAACTGTTTGGCAAAAGATTTATCGGCAACTTTTGGCATTTCGCGGTATTTACCCCAGCTCTTTTTGAAGAAGGTTTTGAGCATGAAGTTTTTAAATTTTCCGCCAAAGAAATCCATCCATTTGCGCTTTTGCATCATCCTGCTGAACATGCTCCAGCCAATTTCTTCTTTTTTGCCATTTTCATGGGCCGCTGCAGCATCTCTACGGTTTAGCAATAACATTTTATGGATATCGATTTTTACCGGGCAAACCTCTGAGCATTTTCCGCATAGACTGGAAGCATAGCTTAAGTGTTTAAACTCTTCCATGCCTTTAAAATGTGGTGTAATTACCGAACCAATAGGCCCACTATAAGTGGTGTTATAGGTATGGCCGCCAATATTTTTATATACAGGGCAGGCATTTAAACAGGCACCGCAACGGATGCAGTATAAACCCTGTCTTTGGTCTTTTTGCGCCAACAAATTGGTACGCCCGTTATCCAGCAAGATCACATACATTTCTTCAGGGCCATCGGTTTCGTTAGGTTGGCGCGGCCCGCTTAAAATGGTATTGTAAACGGTTAGGTTTTGTCCGGTTCCATGGGAGGCCAGTAAAGGCCAGAAGAGGTCAAGATCGGCTATAGAAGGAATGATTTTTTCAATCCCTACAATCGCGATGTGAATTTTAGGGAAAGTGGTACTTAAACGTGCATTGCCTTCATTTTCGGTTAAGGCAATACTTCCGGTGTCAGCGATTAAAAAGTTACCGCCACTGATGCCGATATCGGCCTTCAGGTATTTATCTCGGAGCAATTCCCTCGCTTTTTGTACCAATTGCGGAGGAGTAGCATCTAAGGTAGTGCCAAATTTATCGTGAAATAACTGAGCAATATCTGTTGCACTTAGGTGCATGGCAGGAGTAACGATGTGATATGGTGCCTGCCCCAGCAATTGAACAATATATTCGCCCAGATCGCTTTCCAGCGATTCGATATTGTTTTGCTCCAGAAAGTCGTTCAGGTGGATCTCCTCGGTCGTCATCGATTTAGATTTGATGACCGTTTTCCCGTTATTTCTTTTAATGATGTTGAGGATTTCCTGCTGAGCTTCTGCCGCATCGTTTGCCCAAATTACCTTACCACCACGACGCTGAAAGTTCGATTCGAACTCGGGTAAAAACTTGTCGAGGTTTTCCATTACGCGCCATTTGATGACATGTGCCTTTTTTTTAGAGGACTCAAGGTTTTCGAATTTCGATAATCCGCGCTCAACTGCCGCATTGTATTTACCAATATTATAATTTATGGTTTTACGGTGCGGTAAATCGAAAGCTTTCTCATCAGATTTCTCTAAAAATTCCTCGGCAGTTTTCATCAATGGCAATATTATTATAGGGGTAACGAAGAATAGCTACTTTTAGTTTGACACTCCTTCGTTAAAAACCAAAGATAGGAATTTATGCAGGCACCAAAAGTAATATGCATAAAAAAGCCCCAACATTTCGTTGAGGCCTTGCATTTTTTGAATATTATTTTTTCGGATTTCCTTTTCCATCCATGTCTACTACCGGGCGTTTTGCTCTGTTGGCAAGCTCCCATGCAGTAAAATAGGTTAATTTTGCTCTTTTTGCCAGTAAAGGGAAGTTAATTTTACTTACTTCATCTCCTGGTTTGTGGTAGTCCTGTTGTAACATGCCGTCATAATAGAAGATAATCGGAATGCCCAGTTTAGCGAAATTGTAGTGGTCAGAACGTGTATAAATGCTCTCAGGATCTTTCGGATCGTCGTATTTATAATCCAGCTTCATTTTGGTGTAAGTAGCATTTACCTGCTCGCTGATGTTGGCCAGGTCGCTACTTAACATTTTAGAGCCTACTGAGTAAATGTAGTTTGCCGAATCTGGTTTGCCCAAATACTCTTCGCCTGTACGGCCAATCATATCGGTATTTAAATCTGCAATGGTATTGGCTACAGGGAAAACAGGGTGCTCAGAGTACCATTCAGAACCCCAAAGGCCTTTTTCCTCACCAACCACTGTCATAAATAAGATGCTGCGTTTAGGACCTTTACCTGCTTTTTTAGCATCGGTAAAAGCTTTTGCCATCAATAAAACACCGGTAGTACCCGATCCGTCATCGTCTGCTCCATTATTTACCTTGTCTTTTGCATTTGGATTAGTTTCTAAACCAATATGATCATAGTGACCAGTTAAGATCAATACTTCTTTTTTAAGAACAGGGTCAGAACCTTCTAAATAACCCAGCACATTTTCGCACCTAACCGGTGCTTCGTTTTTGGCAGCACTTGCCGAAAAGGGAACATTCACAATTTGCGAAGCAGGAGTAAGGCTTTCTGTAATCTTCTTTTGTAAATCGGCTACCGTAGTATTGGATGATTTTAACACATCGTCTGCCAAGGCTACAGAGATTGAAATGCGTGGAATATCGTTTTGTTTTTGAGCCTCGATAGCTGCATTTGTTTTTACGATTACACGGCCTTTATTTTGAGATTCCTTGCTGTCTTCGGTAATTCTATCTACACCTGGATCGATCAGGATAATGGCTTTAACATTATTTTCTGTAAAATACTTTGCCCTGCTTTCTAACATGGCGCGGTAAGCTTTCCTGTCAACCCGTGTACCAGGTTTAATGGTTGGGTCGCCACCACTAAACATCATCACTACCTTTCCTTTAATATCGGTTCCGGCAAAGTCGTTGTAGTTGTCTTTTTTGATTCCGTAGCCGATAAATACGATCTGATCAGTAGAAAAAGTGAAACCGTTGTCGCTGATTAAGTTTGGCAGAACTACATAATCTTTCTGATATTCTTTCGGCTGACCGTTAACGGTTACGTGGCTTTCTTTTAAAGTAACATTTACCAGGTTAATTTTCTGGAAATAACTGCCATCTACCGGACCTTTTAAACCAATGGATTTAAAATAATCACGGATATAATCAGCAGCCATCCAGGCACCCTTAGTTCCTGTTTCGCGACCTTCGTATTCATCAGAAGCCAGCACAGAAAGGTGTTTATATGCATTGTTAGGGTTAATCGCCTTGCTAAATTTGATAGCGTCTTTATTGGCTGGCAGTGGTTTAATCTGACCAAAGCAACTTGCTGTAACAAGTGTGGCCAAACCAAGGGTTAAAAACTTTTTGTTCATTATAATAATAGTTAGTTGAGTTTCTGCTTAGCACGAAATTTTTTCAACCCGGTTTTGATGGCGACCGCCTTCAAATGCCGTTGTTAAAAAGGTTTCAGTAATTTTTTTTGCTTCATCTTTTGAAACAAAACGTGCCGGGATACATAATACGTTAGCATTATTGTGCTGACGTACCAAAGCGGCTACTTCATTTTCCCAGCATAAGCCTGCTCTAATACCCTGATGTTTGTTTGCCGTTATGGCCACACCATTGGCAGAGCCACAAAGTAAAATGCCATAGGTAAATTCGCCGTTTTCTACTGCTGTGGCAACAGGATGCGCAAAGTCGGGATAATCTACAGAATTTTCGGAATGGGTGCCAAAATCTTTTAGCTCATAATCCTGTAAAAAATCCTTTAATAATTCTTTGTATTCAAACCCGGCGTGATCTGCGCCAATAGCGATTTTAATTTTTGTATCAGACATTGTCAAATTTATAGAGAATTATGAATTCTGTGCGTAATGTTTCTGTTAGTTAGCATAAAAGGCTGCTTCGGCCTTTTTCTTCTTTCTTTCAATGTAAGCCGAAACAAAAATACTTGCTTCATACAATAAAAATAAAGGTGTAGCCACAATCAGCATCGTCATAATGTCTGGGGTAGGGGTTACAATTGCCGCAATAATCAGAATAATTACAGTAGCATAGCGTCTGCTTGCCCGCATCAGTTTAGGGGTCATTAAACCGAGCTTTGATAAAATGAAAATAATCACCGGAAGCTCAAAAATAATCCCTGTACCTAAAGTAAGGGTTGCAACAGACGAGAGGTAAGAATCAACGGTAAAAGTATTTTTAATTTCAGAACTTACCGTATAGCCAGTTAAAAAGTTAACCGATAGCGGACAAACTACAAAGTAGCCGAAAAAGATACCGATCACGAATAATAGTGATGCGAAGAATACAAAGCCACTGGCCGATTTACGCTCATTATCATGCAAAGCAGGCTTAACAAAACGCCAGATTTCCCATAACAGATAAGGGAAGCCTACCACTATTCCACACATTACACAAACATTTAACTGCAGGTTAAACTGACCGGCCATTTCGGTGTTGATAATTTCGCCGTTGATTTTGGTAATACACATATCCTTACCCAGCGAAGGGAAGTGTTCTACCAGTTTGCACATCATACGGTAAGTCCAGAAATCTGGTTTTTTAGGACCGAAAATGATTTTGTCAAGGATTTCCTCATTAAAGTAAAAAGCGATACCGGTAAAAACGGCGATGGCAATTACGGCTCTGATTAAATGCTTACGGAGAACATCCAGGTGATCAAAAAAAGACATTTCTGCCTCTAAAGTGGTGCTCTTTTGTCCGATTGCTTTGGTAAGTGAAGTTTTTTTATTGTCGCTCATGTTGAAAACAAAAATACCATTCTATTTGAATAGAATGGTATTTACGTGTTAAATATAAAAATAGTTTATATTATTCTGAAAACTCAAACGTTTCCATAAATTTAGTGGTGAAGTTTCCCGCCCTGAAGTTAGGATCTTTCATCAATTGTAAATGGAAAGGGATAGTAGTTTTAATACCTTCAATTACAAACTCGCTTAAGGCACGTTCCATGGTACAAATAGCTTCTTCGCGGGTTTGGGCCACGCAGATTAATTTTGCAATCATCGAATCGTAATTTGCAGGAATTGAATAACCGGCATAAACGTGCGTATCTACACGAACACCGTGACCACCTGGTGAATGGAAATTCGTAATTTTTCCTGGTGACGGGCGGAAGTTATTTGCCGGATCTTCGGCATTGATACGGCACTCGATTGCGTGCATTTCCGGAGTATAGTTTTTGCCTGAAATCGGAATACCGGCAGCAACTTTAATCTGTTCTTTAATTAAATCGAAGTTGATTACCTCTTCAGTAACCGGGTGTTCTACCTGGATACGGGTATTCATTTCCATAAAGTAGAAGTTACGGTGTTTATCAACCAAAAATTCGATTGTACCTGCACCTTCATAATTTACGGCCATAGCACCTTTAATTGCTGCTTCGCCCATTCTTTTGCGGAGTTCATCCGTCATAAAAGGAGAAGGAGATTCTTCTACCAGTTTTTGGTGACGGCGCTGAATAGAACAGTCGCGTTCAGATAAGTGACAGGCCTTGCCAAATTGATCTCCGATTACCTGGATTTCGATGTGACGTGGATCTTCGATGTATTTTTCGAGGTATAAACCATCGTTGCCAAATGCTGCACCAGATTCCTGACGGGCACTGTCCCAGGCATTTTCAAAATCTTCGTCTTTCCAAACTACCCGCATACCACGGCCACCACCACCGGCAGTTGCCTTCAGGATAACAGGGTAACCCATGTCGTTGGCAATTGCAATACCTTCTTTAACACTGGTAAGCAAACCTTCCGATCCGGGAATAGTAGGCACGCCTGCATTTTTCATCGTTGCTTTTGCAGAAGCTTTATCGCCCATATCGTTGATCTGCTCAGGGGTAGCACCAATAAATTTGATGTTGTACTCACGGCAGATATTAGAAAATTTAGCGTTTTCCGATAGGAAACCGTAACCTGGGTGTATCGCATCGGCATTGGTCAATTCTGCTGCCGAAATAATATTTGGAATATTTAAATAAGAATCTTTGCTGGGGGGTGGGCCAATACAAACAGCCTCATCAGCAAAACGTACATGTAAACTCTCGCGATCTGCGGTAGAGTAAACAGCAACCGTTTTGATGCCCATTTCCTTACAGGTACGGATAATACGCAAAGCGATTTCACCCCTGTTGGCAATAAGTATTTTTTTAAACATAATTTTTTACGTTTCGTCTCTGTTTTAAAATAATCGTCATGCTGAATTTATTTCAGCATCCATTTAAAAAGAAGACCCTGAAATAAATTCAGGGTGACGTCAATCTTTAAATAGGTTCTACTAAAAATAGCGGTTGATCGTATTCTACAGGTGATGCATTATCAACAAGGATTTTAACAATACGGCCAGAAACCTCACTTTCGATTTCGTTGAAAAGTTTCATCGCTTCAATAATACAAACTACTTTACCTGCACTAATCTCATCGCCAACATTAACAAACACTGGTTTCTCCGGACTAGCTGAGCGATAGAAAGTACCGATCATTGGTGATTTAATTGTGATGTATTTCGAAGTATCTTCTGCGGCAGGTACGGCAGGTGTTGCTGTAACCGGAGCAGTAGGAGCTGTAGCAACTGGTGCAGCAGCCTGTACAAGCGGAGCTTGCGGTACGGTTGCATGAACAACTGTTGGTGCTTGGTTTGTTTTGATCGTGATTTTGAAGTTTTCTTGTTCAATGGCAACTTCATTTACTCCAGAACGAGAAACAAATTTAATCAGTTCCTGTATTTGTTTGATATCCATTTTTTAGGCTAGTTATGTAAAAAATAGTGTTTATTGAATTAACTAAGTTATACTTTTTTTGTTTTATTTTTCTTTGTAACCTCTTCAGGTTGATGGTTTTATTGTTGAAGGTCACGATACTTTATCTATAAACACCGGCTCCCAGCTCCAACCTTCCCACTCAACTACTCAGAGTCGTATGCCCATTTAAGGTAAACCGATCCCCAGGTAAAGCCGCCACCAAAGGCCGCTAAAATGATATTATCGCCTTTTTTCAATCTGCTTTCCCATTCCCATAAACATAAAGGGATGGTTCCGTTGGTTGTATTTCCATAACGCTCGATATTGATCATTACCTTATCGGTTGTTACTCCCATGCGATTTGCAGTGGCATCGATAATGCGTTTATTAGCTTGATGAGGTACCAACCAGGCAACATCTTCAGCGGTTAAGCTGTTACGTTCCATAATTTCGGCAGCCACATCGGCCATATTGGTTACCGCGAATTTAAATACGGTAGGGCCCTCCTGGTGTGCAAAATGCTCTTTGGCATCAACGGTTTCGTGGGTTGCCGGTTTAACGGAACCACCGGCTTTCATGCCCAGGAAATCTCTTCCGGAACCATCAGTTCTCAAAATTGAATCCTGAACGCCTAAACCTTCTTCGTTTGGCTCTAATAGGGCACAACCGCAACCATCGCCAAAAATAATGCAGGTTGTACGGTCTTCATAGTTAATAATCGACGACATTTTATCGCCGCCAACTACCAATACTTTTTTGTGTCTGCCCGATTCGATAAAAGATGCACCTGTTGAAAGGCCGAAAATAAAGCCTGAACAGGCCGCCTGTAAATCGTAACCCCATGCATTGGTTGCACCAATTTTATCAGCCAAAACGTTTGCAGTTGCAGGGAAAGTAAAATCAGGAGTAGTGGTGCAAAAGATAATCAGTTCAATTTCCTTTGCATCAATTCCTCTCTTTTTAAGTAAACCATTTACAGCATGAACAGCCATATCTGAAGTACCCAGGCCTTCTCCCTTTAAAATTCTACGTTCTTTAATCCCCGTTCTGCTGGTAATCCATTCATCCGAAGTGTCAACAATGGTTTCTAACTCTGCGTTTGTAAGCACATAGTCGGGAACGTAACCATTTACTGCTGTAATAGCAGCGTGAATTTTACTCATTTTAAGAATTTTAATAAATTATTTAAATGCCATTCTAATTTTTTCTACCAATCCGGTTGTAATCATTTCCCGGGATTGCAGAACCATATTTTTAACAGCTAACGGGCTGGAAATCCCATGTCCGATAACAACAGGGGCATTAACACCTAAAACCGGGCTTCCGCCGTACTGTTCATAATTAAAACGATCGAAGAACTCATCTTTAAGTCCTTTTTTGATGGTAAGCACGTAAAATGATTCTGCTAATTTTAGCATTACATTTCCGGTAAAACCATCACACACAATTACATCAGCTTTATCGTTAAATAAATCCCTTCCTTCCACATTTCCAACAAAGTTGAACAGGTTGGTTTCTTTCATTAACGGGAAGGTTGCCATGCTTAGCATATTTCCTTTCTCGTCTTCCTCACCGATATTCATCAGGGCAACCTTTGGGTCGTTGATCTGCAAAAGATTTTCTGCATATAAACTACCTAGAACACCAAATTGTAATAAAATATCGGGTTTACAGTCGGCATTTGCACCTACATCTAACAGTAAGCCGGTACCGCCTTTAATTTTCGGAAGAATTGTACATAAACAAGGGCGGATAATGCCCGGAATGGTTTTAACGCTAAAAACTGCGCCAACCAGCATGGCTCCAGAGTTACCAGCACTTGCAAAAGAATCGATTTTACCTTCTTTTAAAAGATTAAAACCAACTGCTATGCTCGAATTTGGTTTCTGAACGATTGCTTTGGTAGGATGTTCGCCCATACCAATTACTTCATCGGTGTGAACGTATTCAAAATGATCAGGATTAAAGCCTTCTTCTGCTAGAATGGGTTTAATCTGTTCAGTATCGCCAATAAGAACTAAATGCTCTCCGGCGTTAAGCGATTGATGAGCTGCTATTGCTCCCAAAACAATTGCCTTGGGAGCATAGTCTCCGCCCATTATGTCGAGGCCTATTTTCATAGAAAAAATCTGTTTGTGTTAAGTCAGGATAGTCCTGAATTTTCAGTTGACTAAGGTATGACTAAAGCCGCTGAAAACACAAACAATTTTTTAAGAAAATTACCCAATCTGAGTATTTTCGATAACCAGTTTGCCGTTGTAGTATAGGTTACCATCAACGTTGTAAGCACGGTGAGGTACGTGAATAGCACCTGTTGCCGAGCATGTTGCTAAAGAAGGAGTAACAGCTTTATAGTGTGTTCTTCTTTTATTTTTTCTCTGTTTCGAGATTTTCCGTTTTGGATGTGCCATTGGTGTATAATCTAATTATTTTTTTAACTTATTAAGGGCTTCCCAACGTGGGTCGCTTGTTTGTTCATTTTCTTCAGCCTGGTTTTCGATCGATAATTGATTTAAACGGTCAATCATCTCCTGATCGCAATCTTTACCTGCCTGCTCGCAGTTTTTGATATAAGGTACCGCTACGTTAATCATTTCGTATAAAGGCCCCGATATATCAATCTCGGTATCTTTACGGCTTAGCGTAATAATTTCCTCATTATCGCTCTCCAGTTCATCTTCAGCAAACTTTACAATCTGCCTTTCATAAAGATTTATTGGCAAGGGAAACTCAGATAAACATTTATCGCAATCTAAATTTACGGTACCAATAACTTTGAATTTTAGAAGCAACATGGTCTCTTGTTTCTCAAGTTCCAGGTCTACTTTTAAATTTCCACTTTTAATTAACGAATACTCAAATGCATTAAAAAAGCGATCATCAAGCTCATAATCAAACTGATGAGTTCCCAATTTTAATCCGGTAAACGGTAATGAAAATTGTTTTAGTGGGTTCAAAGTACTGTAAAATTTTAGCCTGCAAATGTAGGGATAAAAAAATTAGATTAAAAATGTTTTTTGAAAATTGTTGATGTTAACTCTTGATTTTTAGATCTTACAGGTGTTCTGGTTGGTCGGGATTTGCAATCCCGACTTTAGGTAAAGGATTTTTAATCCCTGGGTGGACTGCAAATCTGCAGTTCAGCTAGCCAGGATTGTAAATCCTGGCCAATAAAATTACTGACCAGCCAATACCATTTCCTTATTATTCCTGCTCCATTCGCTCCACGAGCCAACATAAAGCTTAGGAATGGGCAAACCTGCATAATCCATAGCCAAAAGGGTATGGCATGCAGTAATGCCAGAGCCGCAGTGTACAATTACATTTTCGGGTTTTACGTGCGCCAGGGCTTCTGCATATTTTTCTTTCAATATTTCGGGAGCAAGGAAAGCGCCGGTTGTATCTAGGTTTTCGGTATAAGGAATATTGGCTGCGCCTGGGATATGTCCGGCAATCAAATCAATAGGTTCAGTTAGACCGGCAAAACGGTTGGCATCGCGTACATCGATTACTATATAATCGTCGGTCCTGGCTACTTTTTCTACTTCATTGATGTCAGATAAGGGTAAGTTCCAGGCTGTGATTTCGTATTTTTCAACAGATTTTGGAATTTCTACTTTATCTGTGGTGGGGAAGCCTGCTTTAACAGCCGCCTGGAAACCGCCGTCTATTACCTGCACTTTTTCATGTCCAATGGCCTTGAGCATCCACCATAATCTTGCTGCCGCATTACCTCCGTTTTTATCATCGTACACAATAACATGGCTATGTTTGGTAATCCCCAATTTCTGTAAAACGGCAGAAAACTGATCAAAAGTGGGTAAAGGGTGCCGTCCGCCCGCTGCAAAATCGCCAATATTGGCCAGGTCTTCATTTACATCGGCAAAAAGTGCGCCTGCTAAATGCTGCTCATCGTACCTGGCTTTTGAGCCGGCACTCGCATCGATGATTACAATTTCTTCATCCTGGTTTAACCAGGTTAATTCTGAGGGTTTTATAATAGGTGATAATTTGTTTTCCATATCTATATCCTTTATCCGTAATTAAACCAAACAGTATTTGCGCCATTGGCCTTTGCGTATTCTAGAAATTTTCTAAAATTTCTTAAATCCTGACCAAAATTGTTGCCAATATATCCTTCCCCTTTATCAAGGTCAAAGTCGGTGAAATAATATTCATAGTCCAAAGTATCGTTGCCATGACTATTTAATTTCTCGCTTAGGTTACAAAATTTTGAAAGCTTCTCAATCATCGTTTTTATCGTTTCCAAAACGAGATCTATATTCCCATTTAGTTTTTCTTTATTTGCAGCAATTTGCTCAAAAACTACTTGTTTTTCTTTTTCATTTTCGGCAACCATTAATCTGTAATCTATATATTCCTCATCCCAGTATTGTTCCATATCGTACAGAACTGTAATATCTGTTTTGATCATTCTACTTATCTGATCAAGCTCAGTTTCCCCACTAATAACGTTTTTCCTGGACATTAGGTTGCAAAAAGTTCTGCTTAAACTATGTTGATTGAAATAATCGGTATGGCTATATGCATTTTGAAGAGAAAATAATTCCTCGTGATTATTGGTAATTAGGTGAATGTCAAGTCCCATAAGCAGCTTTCTGTTCAATTTTTGGCAAGATAAGAGATTTTGGAAATCGTACCTAATTCATTTTTCGCTGTTAAAGCGAGTAATTCCAAACAGATATAATTTACCAATATTAACTCAGTTCCTCTTAAGCTTTCGGGTGCATGTTTGGTAATTAAAAGAAGAAAATAAAGGAAATTTAGAGTATTGAA
The DNA here is from genome assembly GCA_017745075.1 of Sphingobacteriaceae bacterium. Taxonomy (GTDB): domain Bacteria; phylum Bacteroidota; class Bacteroidia; order Sphingobacteriales; family Sphingobacteriaceae; genus Pedobacter. The sequence continues at coordinate 233,833 of JAGIAD010000002.1, forward strand.
TATCTTCTACAGATTTCTCCGCTACGGTCGAAATGACGATTTTTCTTAGAGTCTGGTTTTTAAACATCCAATCTTCGGACTACTTGCGGACTTCTGACCTTTGGCTTTAGTCTTTACGCTTTGGTCTTTCAATTAACCTTCCACCTTTTAAGAAGCATCATCTTTTATATCAAACTGTGTTTCTACCACTTTACCGCCAGTGCGCAACTGGTTTTTTAACATTTCTTCCTGTTCCCTGCGGTTTTTCACAATGTGGATGGCCGAAAATAAAGCTTCGGTAAATGAAGTCGGATCGGCTAAATCTTTACCCGCAATATCATAACCTGTTCCATGATCGGGAGAGGTGCGGACGAAGTTTAAACCAGCGGTATAATTTACGCCATTATGGAAAGCTAATGTTTTAAAAGGAATCAGCCCCTGGTCGTGGTACATGGCCAGAACTGCGTCGAACTGCCTGTAGCTGCCATTACCAAAAAAGCCATCAGCTGGATATGGACCAAAACAAATAATGCCTTTGTCAAAAGCTTCCTGAATGGCCGGGGTAATAATTTCAGCTTCCTCGGTACCCAATAAACCATTATCGCTGGCATGTGGATTTAAGCCCAGAACTGCAATTTTCGGTTTTTCGATCCAAAAATCTTTTTTCAGACTTTCGTTGATCAGCTTTAATTTATTAACTATTTTATCTTTTGTAATTGATGAAGGAACATCTTTTATTGGGATATGGCCGGTAACAACGCCTACCCGTAAATTTTCGCTGATCAAAAACATCAGCACATCTTTACTTCCACTTTTTTCTTGCAGATATTCGGTGTGGCCCGGAAAAGCAAAAGTTTCTGATTGAATGTTGTGTTTATTGATCGGAGCGGTAACCAGGGCATCAATATCGCCGTTTACCAGATCAGCAGTAGCACGTTCTAACGATAAAAGCGCATACTTACCACCCGTTGCGGTAACCTGGCCCAGTTCTATTTTCACATCTTCTTCCCAGCAATTGATCATGTTTGCTCTTTTTGCCTGTGCCTGATTGGCCTGGCTGATCACGTTAAAGCTGAAATCGCCCAGGCTGTTTGCCTTTCTGTGAAAAGAGGAAACTTTGGTGTGGCCATAAACAATTGGCGTACAGTAATTTAAAATGGCTGGATTTGATAATGTTTTAATAATTACCTCTAAACCTATACCGTTTATGTCGCCTATACTGATGCCAATTTTAAGTTTATTGCTCATAATTACTGGAAAATTTTAGCGCAAATTACTGATTTTCGTTTAAAGAGGTGCTTAACGGATAAAAATTAGTTATTTTGTACAAAATAGAGTAGCCAAGGAAACACGGTTTGCACGGAGAGGGGGAAAAGGTTTTCCCATTTTTTCAGAAAATTTTTCTGTGGTTTCTGTGCCTCCGTGGCAAAATAAAGCGTAAGATGAGTTTAGTAAAAGCAAAAAAGCATTTAGGTCAGCATTTCTTAACCGATAAAGGCATTGCCAACCGTATTGTCGAGGCCTTGGTAAATACCGATAAATACCACCAGGTTTTAGAGGTGGGGCCGGGGATGGGCATCCTGTCTGATTTTTTGTTGCAGCGGAAAGACCTAGAAACCTATCTGATTGATATTGATACCGAATCTTACCACTTTTTAAATGAGAAATATCCGCAGCTTGGCGACCGCCTGATTAACGGTGATTTTTTGAAACTTAATTTTGATGATGTTTTTCCCGGTCAATTTGCCATCATTGGTAATTTTCCATACAATATTTCTTCGCAGATTTTATTTAAGATTTTAGATAACCGCCACAAGGTGGTAGAGATGGTGGGGATGTTCCAAAAAGAAGTGGCCCAGCGTTGCGCCGCACCTGCAGGCAGTAAAGAATATGGTATTTTAAGCGTATTTCTTCAGGCTTATTATAAGATCGAATACCTGATGACCGTTAAACCCGGAACATTTAATCCGCCGCCAAAAGTACATTCAGCCGTGATCCGCTTAACCCGGAACGAAGTGGAGACTTTAGACTGTGATGAGAAGTTATTTTGGCGTGTAGTTAAGGCTGGTTTCAACCAACGTAGAAAAACCCTGCGTAATGCCGTTTCTGCCGTGATGCCAAAAGATAAAATGGACGATCATATTTATTTCGAAAAGCGTGCGGAGCAATTAACTGTTGCCGATTTTGTGACCTTAACGCAGCACGTGAGTAAGTTGATGGAAGCTTAGCGACTTTTTTGTTAAGCTGAGAGGCACGAAACATCTATTTCATAGGGTATGGGTTTATACTATCGGTTGGTGTTTTACCGGCCAAAATAGAATTTGGAAATGAGCAGTCAGTGATTCTTGGTGGTGTGCAGCCCCGCTTTCGCTTATAGTTCTCGCTGCGCTCCGGGCTATTCCGCTCAATCTGGTTTAGGAACAAGGGTTTCTGCAGCCATGTCCTTAAGTTAAGATTTTTAGCCACAGATGCACACAGATAAACACGGATTTTTATATCTGTGTTCATCCTTTTTATCTGTGGTTAAATTACGTCTACCTGCATCTAGGGTTTAACTTAACTACATTGAGCGTTACCCTGGAGCAACGAGGTACGAGGATCGGTTGGTGTCTTACCGAACGAAATAGCGTCAGGAAATGAGCATCCTGTGGTTTTTGGTAGCAATCAGCTGCTCGTGTTTTCTTGCAAATCCGTGATTATTTTCATTGAATTTCTCCTTTCCTTTGCGGCATAATTTTAAACATCATGGTTAATTACAGCGAAATTTTCAGCGAACAAGGAATGGATTATCAAACTTACCGCGCATTGATTGATCAACTTCTGTTAGAGGGAAAGACTACTGGTGATGTAACTTACGATTTGCACTATACTAAAATGAATGTGCAAAGGATGAATCGCGTGGATAAAACGATTAGCTTAAATGATGAGTTGATTTCAAGCATTGGTCGTCTTAAGGAAAATTATAAATTTTTAGTAATTACTGAAGGATGGTGCGGCGATGCTGCCCAGATTGTTCCGGTGTTTAATAAAATTGCGGTTGCATCGTTAGGTAAAATTGACCTGAGATTTGTTCTTAGAGATAAAAATCTGCCATTAATTGATGCGCATTTAACTAATGGTGGAAGAGCAATCCCCGTTTTAATTGTATTAAATCAATCTGCAGATCAAGTTCTGGCAACCTGGGGTCCAAGACCACAAATTTTGCAGGAGCTTTTAAAGGAATGGAGGAAAGAAATTACCGAAATGCCGGTTTTGGCAGAAAAACTTCACGGATGGTATGCTAAAGATAAAACACAAACCACGCAGCAGGGATTAAATGATCTTTTGGAAGGTTTGGAGAGTTAATTTTTGTGGAATAGTCGTTATTTCGACTGAAACGCAGTGAAATGGAGATCCTTCGACTACGCTCAGGATGAAAAAAAATGGGCGTCATCTCGACCGGAACGCAGTGGAGTGGAGAGATCTATCTCGAGAAATATCCAACTGCGCTGAACACTTATCTGGTTCTAAACTACGGTGCACTCCACTCGAAATGACGGTATTGCGAGGGTCGTTCGCGAGAAAAATAATCTTTTAATCTACAGTAACAGTCAGACCCTCTTGCTGTAAAATTTTGCGGTATACTTCCATTTCGGTAAAAGATCCTTCTAAAACAGGGCATTTACCTTCATTATGCACTTTCCACGCAATTTTTTCGGCCTGCGATTCGTTATAATCCAAATATTTCATCATGCAATAAATCACATGATCAAAGGTATTGATATCATCATTCCACAAAATAAGGCGATGTACAGTTTTAAGGGAAGTTAAAATCTCTTCGAGCGTAAAGGTCTCTTCTTTGGTTTCTGTAGACATGGTGCAAAAATAACTATTTTTATGTAAGATGTAATAGGTAAAATGGATGATAATCTGACTTATATCGAAATATCTGGTCCTGGGTTTATAATCGTATCGTTCAGTGGATGGTATTTTTGATTAATAAAGTCTGTACTGCATCTTACATCGTACATTTTACATATTCTTCCGCCTCTTTTAATACATTTGCTAACCAAATAATAATAAATACAAGTATGCACCAGTCTAAAATTGCAGGAATAGGTTATTACGTTCCTAAAAATGTATATACCAACGATGATTTAAGCCATTTTATGGATACCAGCGATGCCTGGATCCAGGAACGAACGGGCATTAAAGAACGGCGTTTTGCAGATCGTAATGAGGAAACTACCACGACAATGGGTATTGAAGCTGCCAAAATTGCGATAGAAAGGGCTGGTATTACCGTTAAAGATGTTGATTTTATTGTTTTTGCTACCCTTAGTCCTGATTATTATTTCCCTGGTTGCGGTGTATTGTTACAACGCGAAATGGGTATGGGCGAGATTGGTGCATTGGATATCCGTAACCAGTGTTCCGGATTTGTGTATGCACTTTCGGTGGCAGATCAGTTTGTAAAAACGGGCATGTATAAAAATGTTTTGGTGGTAGGCAGTGAAAAGCACTCATTTGCAATGGATTTTGAAACCCGGAGCCGTAATGTTTCGGTAATCTTTGGCGATGGTGCCGGTGCAGTGCTGTTACAACCTACAGATGAGCCAGGAAAAGGAATTTTAAGTACACATTTACATAGTGATGGTGCTGATGCCGAAATTTTGGCCATGTATTATCCGGGTGCTCACGCTAATAAGTGGTTAAAGGATAAGCCCGCTTATCCGGAACAGGAATTGGGCGGATTATTTATGACTCATGAAATTTTAGAAAGTGGTGCTGCGTTACCTTATATGGATGGACCGGCAGTTTTCAAAAAAGCAGTAGTGAAATTTCCTGAGGTAATTAAAGAGGCCTTGGCTGCCAATAATTTAACCGCAAAAGACATTGATCTATTGGTACCGCACCAGGCAAATCTGCGTATCAGTCAATACATACAACAATTACTGGATTTAAACGACGACCAGGTTTTTAATAATATCCAAAAATATGGCAATACCACAGCAGCTTCCGTGCCGATTGCTTTATGTGAAGCCTGGGAAGCCGGGAAGATTAAAGATGGAGATTTGGTTTGCCTGGCAGCATTTGGATCGGGCTTTACCTGGGCAAGTGCGCTGATCAGGTGGTAGGTTTAGGGTTTAGGGTTTAGGGTTTAGGGTTTATGGTTTATGGTTTATGGTTTATGGTTTATGGTTTAGGAAAAAATAGCCAGGCAAGTTAGAATAAAACCATTAAACCATTAAGAAGTTAAGGACATTAAATTTTCACGGGACTTTCTTAACTACCTTAATTTCTTAATGGTCGTGGGATCGCTAGTTTTGTGCTTTTGGCTTAATAAAATCTGCTAAATAACTGCACTCTCCTGCTGCAACAGCATAAAAAGGTGTTTTACTATAATTAAACCTTAATTCTTTGAGATAAGGGTTATTGTAATTCGCTTTGATGAAGTTTCTCCATTTCACATCCTTTTTGTCGTAGTAATAAAATGATAGCGGGCTGGCGTTCATAATGATCTGTTTTTGCAGACATTTAGCCAGCATGAAAGTACATTTTGCCTTAAAATTGGCATCGGTACTTAAAGCCCTGGCTTTCAAATACCATGCTTTTGCCGTCTGTGCTTTTTTGTAATCCACGTCATACACATATTTTGCCGGGCTGCTGTTATCGTAAGATGACCAGTCGTAACTGATCAGGAACCAACTGTTGCCAAAATAACCGGTCTGATAAACGGCGTTAGCCATTTTATAATAATAAAGGGCTGCATTCTTTTTATCGCTAACCAGTAATTTCTGCAAACGAAGCATTTCTGCAGCAAAAGCTTTTTTGGTAATAGATGCTTTGGCTGTTACATACTTTTTAGGGAAATCGTTAATGGTTTCAATGAAAGGATTAGCATAAAGTTTTGCATTTGAATCATCACCATACCAGTTCTCCGGGTTGAAATATTTATAATTTGGCGAAACCTTTGCAAACATCTGTACAGCTTTATCGTATTGGTGCGTACGCAGATAGGTAGTGCCGTAAAGTTCGTAAAAGTCGTCGTTTTTGAGCTGATTTAAAGCCGTTGCCAATAAACCGGTAACATCATTGCCCGCTGCTTTGGTTTTATAAAGCGCTAAGCCCTGCATACTTTTCGGGCTCAAATTTTTCTGCCAAAAATTAATACTCTGGTAGCTCATATTCTGGAAAAGCGAATACTCTTTTAACGTTTTGTGTTCAAGATCGCCTTTAACCATTGCCAATGCTGCTTTTGCAGTATCACCCATGGTCAAATAAGCAGGCGCCAGAATCTGCTGATAAAAATTCCTTGTGGTTCTGCTAAAACGTTTGTCGGCCCGATTATCATAATATTGATCGCTTGGCTGGTTTTTATTTTCTGCAAAACGCTTCTCATCCAGCCATTTTAAGGTAGGTAACAAATCATTTTCGTTAAAAGGGTTACCCTTTTTGATGTTTTTTGCTTTAATCAATAAATCAACAATACGGTACTGATCGCGCAATCTTTCTGGTAGTTTATCTGGTTTTAAAATAGCCAGATAATTTGCAGCCATAAAATCTTTGTTTTCCATCCAGGATAAATAGGCCGCAGTTAACGTGCCCAGTTCGGGTTGAGGGTATTTCTTTTCTGTGGCCAGTTTTACTGCAAAAGTTCTGATTTCGTTTAAGCGTTTCAGGTTGATGTTTTTTATGCTATCCCGGTATTTAGAACCTCCATTATCCGAAAAATAATAGTTATAACCAGTTTTAGCGATATCATTTGCTTCAATAAGGTCTTGCTCCAGCTTATTTACTTCGCGCACCAGTAATGTGCCGTTCAGCTGGCTTTTGGGCTCATAGCTGTAGACCTTGTTGATGCTTTCTATTCCCGAATCGGCATTGCCGAATCCATTAATTGCCCATATATTGGCTTTTTCGTTATTGGTTTTTGCATATTTTAAAGCACCCTGAACAGGAGAACTGGTATAGTAATAGTTTTTATAAGCCTGTATCCTCCGTTCCGGATTGCTGGCAAAAACTTTTGAGAATAAAAAAGCAGATTCTTCTGGATTTCCCAACCTACGGGTTGATCCGGCATATAATGCCAATGCCCAACCCTTAGCCGCACTGTTTACCTTGCTGGTTTTAATGTATTTTTCGTAGGTTGATTTGCTCTCCGTATGCAATCCTGCAAAATGAAACATGCGTTCAGCCTGGTAAGCATAACGTAATTTCAGAAAATCGTCTTTTTCTGCTGCTGTTAATGCTAAGCCTTCTTTGGCTTTGGCAGCCATTCCGGCAGTATCGCGGGGTGTTGCATCCCAAAGGCTGAATGCTACATTGGCCAATGGTTCGCAGCTTTTAGCAAATTGATAATATCTTAAAGGTGCTTTGTGTTTAGCCAGTGCCTGGATAAAACTGTTTTGTTGCAGGCTATCGGGTAATTGCGAAACATTACCCTCAAAATTTACCAATTTTACATCAGTGGCGCTATCTGTTTTATACATTACTTTTAGCACATCGTCCTTTTTAACATTTAGGTATTTCGCCCATTCACGGCTGTTGATATCTGGCTCACTCTCTACATCCGTTTCGCTGTTGAGGTAAACCAGCTGATTATAGGCAAATGGCGAATACTCATCTCCTTCAATATTGTTATGGAAATAGGTGATATAATAATCGTAAGGATCCATCTCGCCACCACAGGCAAGATTTATGGCAATTTCGCCGAAAAAGGTAATCAGGAATACACTAAAAATTAGCGATAACTTTTTGAAGGTTTTCATTGGTAAAATGTTTTAATAGGTCGGTGTCTAAATGGTAGAAAACAAGGTTCCGGTCTCTGTGTGCTAAATATCGGGATAAAAATTTAGAGCTGGCAAGTAAATCTTCAACAGAAACCCTTTCCCATCTTACTACATCACCCCGTTTTAATCCCGCTGCAGGGTAATCAACCAAAAGATCGTAAAGAATGGAATTTCCCCTCTGTTTAAAAAGTTTTTTATCATCGATCTGGATTTTACTGATCCGTTTAGAAATTCCTGCATATTGCCCGTTTCTGAATACCACTGCCCACTCGAACAGCGGTAGGACCACATCAAGCGGTACCGGATATTGTCCTAAATAATCTTTTAGGTACAGATCCATTTCATGTTGATCCAATATAGAATTTTGTGCACCATATTTACGCAGATTGCCCATGTTGTAACACATTAAGATGGCCTTTTCTACTGGTGGCACACCGCTTGATACAATATTTTTAACCTGGTGCAGGCGCAAGGTTACCGAAATGGTTTTCCCCTTTAAAAGCGGGTTGGCCTTTAATTGTTCGAGGAATTTGAAATACCTGTTTCTCGTGCCTTTAGTCCAGTCGCAATCGATCTGGAGTTCATGATAGCTTTGTTTTCCGGCCTGCTTTACCTTAGCCTCCACAAATTTGGCAATGCGATCGGCCATCACCATGGTCTGCATGGTATCTATTTTGTTAAAAACCTGGTTTACAATAAACACCACCGGTATAATATCGGTCTGTTTAGGTATCGGATCAGAAAATTTAATCGGCGAAACGGGTACTGGTAATTGCAGATCCGGATTAAAATCTACATCCATAATCCGTACATACAAAGATTTTGATTTAAACCGATTGAGATAAGTGCTTTCTTCCTTCTTGTTCTGGTAATCTGTTTTCCAATAATAAAAGGTAGGATGAACAATCGATTTTTGCTTACAACCAAGGAAGAGAAATAGAGAAATCACTAAAATACTTATCTTGCGCATATCAATTTTATTGAACAAAAATAGTATAAAATGCGGGCAGTTTTACAAAGAGTTACACAGGCGAGTTGCACTGTTGATGGCGAAATAACAGGAGCAATTGAAGGTGGATTTTTGGTATTATTAGGTATTGAGGACGCCGATGAGGTAGAAGATCTGGAGTGGCTGGCGCAGAAAATTATCGGGATGCGTGTTTTTAATGATGAAAACGGAATGATGAACAAAGCACTTGCTGATGTGGACGGGGATATTTTATTGATCAGCCAGTTTACCTTGTTCGCATCTACCAAAAAAGGAAACCGTCCGGGTTTTACAAGGGCTGCACGTCCCGATGTAGCAATCCCACTTTATGAAAGAATGATTGAAAAACTATCGGCTTTATCAGGTAAAAAAGTAAAAACCGGAATTTTTGGCGCCGATATGAAAATAGCGCTTTTAAACGACGGACCGGTTACGATTTTGATTGATACCAAAAATAAGGAATAAAACTGTGGCGTAACTTATTAAGTATTGAATGGTCTAAAAAAACATATTAATTTACTCTAAGACTTTTAACCTAAGCCAATATGAAAGATAAAAATTCGAACCGTTTAACAGAGTATGGTTTCCTGGTATTTTTTTTAGCGCTAAAGCTAATTTTATCTTTTGTATTGGTTAATTCGGTTTACGAATTACATCGCGATGAATTTCTGCATTTAGATCAGGCCAATCACCTGGCTGCGGGTTTTACCTCTGTTCCGCCTTTAACCTCATTGTTTTCATGGCTGATTAAAGCATTTGGCAATAGCTTTTTTATGGTAAGGCTTGTACCGGCATTGATGGGAGCTTTCACCATTTTGTATTGCTGGAAAATTGTTGGTTTTTTAAAGGGGAGCTTATTGGCCAAATGTTTGGTTGCAGTAGCGTGTTTATGTTCTTCCCTAATGAGACTAAATACCCTTTACCAGCCTAACTCTTTTGATGTTTTAGCCTGGACAGCCATCTTCTATTATTTACTGAGATATTTCGATAAACAGGAGGCTAAATACCTATATGCTTTTGCCATTTTTGTAGCTTTAGGCTTTTTAAATAAGTATAACATCCTTTTTCTCGTAATTGGTTTAATACCAGCTATACTCCTCACCTCAAAACGAAAAATATTTACCGATAAACATCTTTATCTGGCCATTTTACTTGCACTTTTAATCATTTCGCCTAATGTAATCTGGCAGATTAACCATCACTTTCCGGTACTCGTCCACATGAAAACTTTGGAAGCTACACAATTGGTGTATGTAAACCGGATAGATTTTTTTATCGGACAATTCCTCTTTTTTATCAGCTCAATTTTTATTCTCTTGGCCGGAATAGGGAGTTTGATTTTTTATAAAGATTTCAGGAAATACAGCTGGATTATTCTGACTTATGTTATTACCCTGGCCGTATTCGGTTATTTTAAGGCTAAAGATTATTACGCCTTGGGTTTATACCCGGTTTTACTGGCTTTTGGCGCTCATTATTTAAGCCGGGTTTTAGCTAAGTCGTATATACTAACAGGTTTGTTGTTCGCCTTTACGATTGGTTCATTTATTTTTCTTTTGCCATTTATAATGCCGTTTTATAGTCCTGATCAAATTGTTGCCGACCATGATAGATTTGAGCGGGCGGGAACACTACGCTGGGAAGATGGTAAAAATCATGAGGTGCCGCAGGACTATGCTGATATGCAAGGCTGGAAAGAATTGGCTGCACTGGTTGATGTTGCTTACGGAAAGGTTAAAGATAAATCGGTGCTCCTGGTACGTGCCGATAATTATGGCCAGGCCGGTGCAATTAACTATTATTCGAAATATAAAAACATTAATGCCGTATCGTACAATGCCGATTATCTTTATTGGTTTAAAATGGATAAGCCTATTAAAGATTTAATTATAATTACAGGATGGCATGATAAGGACCCGCAGCGCAAGAGAGAACAGCCTTATTTTAACAAGATTACCAAAATTGGAGAAATAAAAACACCTTATGTGAGGGAAAGAGGAGCAGGCGTGTTTTTATTAGAAGGTGCCAAAATTGAAGTAAACAGCATTATAAAATCAGAAATAGAAGAAGAAAAAAATGACCATTAACGAAGCACAGGAAACCGTAGACCGCTGGATTAATACCACAGGCATCCGTTATTTTAATGAATTAACCAATACGGCCATTTTAATGGAAGAAGTTGGGGAGGTTGCACGGATTATGGCACGGAAATATGGCGAGCAGTCGTTTAAAAAAAGCGATGAAGAGGTAAACCTTGCCGATGAAATGGCCGATGTAATGTTTGTACTGATTTGCCTGGCTAATCAAACCGGAATTAACCTAACCGAAGCTTTAGAAAAGAACCTGGAGAAGAAGAGTATCCGCGATGCCGACAGGCATAAGAACAATGAGAAGCTTAAATAAGTCCGGAGTCCTTAGTCGGGAGTCCGAAGTCTAAGCGACGAACTCCATCAAACTTCTATAAGCTACAAAACGGTTTTTATACCTTTCGTTTAATGCTGCCTGTAAAGCCGGTGCAAATTCTTGCTGGTATTTATTGTAATGCTCCAGCGTTTCTGCTACATACTGAGCGCAATAAGTTACGCCCTCATTAGGCGAATCTACAACCTTTAACAGGCGGTTGGAAACAAACATACCTGTTGCCATTACTTCAGGGATGTGAACATCCTGCATCCACTGTAACCATTCTTCGGCTGCTGCATCTTCCAGGATGAGCGTAACATTATATAAAAACATATTGCAAAGGTAAATAATATATAAATGCCAGAAAATGTATGGACAACTGTTTTTATTCTTTAAGTGCTATTATTTGTTTAGTTTGTAATATCTTATTATCTAGGTTGATACGAAATAACGCCTCTCAAAAAATCGATAACTCAACGCGCAATTACATTTATACCGGTTACTTTACTGCCATATTTGGCGGGGTTTTGGGATTGGTAATCGGCTGTGATATCATGAAGAAAAAAAGATATTATATACTGGCGAAAGGGTGTTTTCTTATTCTTTAACGGACAGACAGCATGGCGCAAGAATTTTAATTTTAGCGGGTATTTGCTTCATTTTGTTGTTAACCTTAACTATTATTGCATTAGACACATAAGTTACTTGCAATATCAATATGATTACCATTACCACATCCTCTACCATAAAAGAACTCGAAGGAATTCTTGAACTTCAAAAGCAAAACTTAAAACAGGATTTAACACCCGAACAGATTAACACGCAAGGGTTTGTTACAGTTTCGCATTCGCTCGGTGACCTTGAGAAAATGCATCAATATGAGCCTAATATTATTGCAAAAGACGGAGATATTGTTGCGGCATATGTGCTGGGAATGACCGGACAATCAAAAAACGATATCCCGAGGCTCGTTGAAATGTACGAAAGTTTCGATCATATTTTATACCAGGGTAAACCGGTTTCTGATCATCGTTATATTGTGGTTGGGCAGGTTTGTGTAGGGTACGCTTATCGCGGTAAGGGCTTGTTTGATCAATGCTATAATGCTTACAAAGATTACTTTAAAGGAAAATATGATTTTGCAATCACCGAAATTGCAAGTAGTAATCTTCGATCGATGAATGCACACAAGCGTGTTGGCTTCGAAGTAATTTACACCTATACCGATAATAGCGGTGTAGAGTGGAATGTAGTGGTTTGGGACTGGCGCGAGTTAAATTAGCTAATTTGTTAAATTGCGAAGAAATTTGGCTTTGTCGATGTAGATCTCTCCATTCCGTTGCACTTCAGTCGAGATGACGATAATATTTAATTTGGCAGTTAGTGATAGGTATTTGGATCAGTTAACCGATTTGGCTATGAACCATTAACTGATAAGCAGTTTGGAGGTCAGTTAACCAATTTAAACAATTAACCATACTAATAAACTAATGACCAATGAACTATTGAACCATCTCTAAACCCCATCCCCCCTTAAATTCCTGAATCTTTTTCTGGCCTCTGCGCTGAACATGCTTCCGGGATAATCCGTAATCAGTTTTTGGAAATATATTTTTGCCTGTGCAATATCATTCAGTTTCTTTTCGTACAGATCACCTAAAGTAAATAGTGCATCATCTGTCCAGATCCCATCTTTAAATTCTTCCGTCACCTTTTTAAGGATATCAGCCGCTTTCTGAAAATCATTCGCTTTAATAAAAATCCGCGCTTTGCTCATCATTATCGCATCGGTTAAGCTGTTTTGCGGATAAGCAATTGCGATACTATCCATTTTTTTTACCGCTCTTTCGGGCAGGTTTCTGAATAAAAGCATCTCTGCATCGGCATACATCTTTAAGGCGTTGCTATCGGCCGGGGTCTGGATGTTATCACTGATCAATAGACTCAGGTTCAATGCATCATTGGCAATCAGTTGAGAGGTAGCGGCTTTTAAAACCAAACATTGGCTGTTACTGTATTCGAAATTGCCTTGATAAAAGGAAAGTTTAGCACTCCTGAAACGGGCTTCGTTGCCTACAGGCTGACCCTCGAATTGTTTGCTTACCTGCTCGTACACCAAAAATGCTTCCCAGGGCTGATTGGTTAAAATGTAAATGTCACCTAAATCCAGTTTCAGCTGGCCAAGTTCCGTATCATTAATGCCTGGCATTTTAATCGCTTCTTCCAGTTCTTTTTCTGCTTTGGCAGGCTGGTTTAAATAGTAAGCCTGCAGATTGGCCAATTTTTTAATCGCGAAAAGGGTATTTCTGTTTTTGCCATTTTCTTCCAGTAAGGCTTCATAATCTTTTGCCAGCAGATCAAGATCAGCAGTTGTATATTTTCCGCTGGTGCGCAGGTTATATCTGGTATTGAGCATTTCTATTTTCGACGGAAGATAATACTGGTTGTCTTTTCCTTTGGTTAGCAGGTAATCATAAGCCTTAATCGCCGTTTCATAAGCGCCATTGTCTACAAAGGTATAAATGGCATTAAATAATGTTCCTCCATCTGCTTTCGTCCTTTTATCAAAAGCAATTAGCTGACGCAGGGCCATATCAAATTCCTGTTGCTGGATGTAATTCCAGGTAAGTAACTGGATATAAATTTCGGCATCGGGCTCTTTCTGTATTTTCTTTAAAATGGCCGCCTGAAAAGTCTCATAGTCGTTTTTGTCTTCAAAAACAGACGATAATACCGCTTCGGCCTGAGGCAAGAGCTGTGGCATTGTGGCCATGGCATCCAGGTATTCCTGCATCAGCATGGGTTTATCCTTTTTGAAACGGTAAATGTTCAACAGTTCGAAAGTAAAAGCCTGGTCGTTGCCCAGTAATTTTCGTCCCTGTTTAAAGGTTTGAACGGCAAAATCGTAATTTTCGAAACGGTAAAAGCTATTGGCCAGATTTCGGATCCTGAATTCTTCTTTAGGCAGTTTTGCAATTACCTCGCTAAAAATTTTGTTGGCCGCCTGTACGTCGCCTTTTTCCTGGTAGAGTTTACCCAAGGCTATGGAATAAAGTTCGTTTTGTTGATTTTTTTTAATCTCACGTTTTACCAATTTTTCGGCAATGTCATAACGTTTTAATTTTAACAACGTATTAAAATAAATGTCGAAATAAGCATTGTTGTTGGGAATGGCGTAGAGTTTTTCGAACAGCACCGCAGCTTTTTCATAATCTCCATCCTGATAATATTGAATCGCCAGTGTACTTTCATCTGGTGCAACCTGCTGATTGGGACGGAAAATCTGCGCATTGGTCCCAAGTGTCAGCAATAAAAATACGATGAAAAGCAAGCGGTTCATAATCCTAAATTATAAATTTAAATGTAACATTTTAATACATCTTTAGCTAAAGCACATATACGTGTAAAACGTATTTTAAATGTTACCTGTATTTTATTTTGAGTAAATTTTATAAATACTAAATTGAACCACAACTTATTATTTGCGTAAGTAACATTGTTGGTGTAAATCGCTTAAAATTGTTTGGTTACTTATTTTTGTCATCCGGTGAAGGGTTTATTTATGTTGAAGAGAGTTTTTCTAATGTTAATGGTAGTATTGATCTGGGCCTGTAAGGGTTCAAACAATGATACTATTCCTGTGGACAATTTTTTTAAAACGCAGGATAAAGCCTATTACCGTATTTCTCCCGATGGCAAAAGCCTTTCTTATTTAAAACTGCATGATAAGAAACTTGATCTTTTTGTGGAGGACCTCGCTACAGGGAATAGCATACAGCTCACCCATTTAAACGGAAAAAATATCAGCTTTCAATTCTGGACAAGCAATAATGAACTGATTTATTATACCGAAGATGGTTCTAAAGAGCGTAGGTCTGATATTTTCGTCATTAATAAAGATGGAAGTAAGCAGGTACAGTTGAGTGCCAATGAAAAAAACAGGCTGAGGGTGATCGAAGATCAGCTGATTGACGATAAATACATTATCGTGGCTTCAAACAAGCGCGATTCGACCGTTTTTGATGTATACCGCTTAAATGTCAGAAATGGAAAAATGGAAATTGCTGCAAAAAATCCGGGTAACATTACCAAGTGGATGACTGACAGCAAAGGGGTACTTAAAATTGCCGTTGCCAGCGATGGGGTAAATGAAACCTTAATGTACCGTGAAAAAGAAAATCAGGCTTTTGCCCCTGTAATTACAAATAATTTTGAAACTACCTTGCAGCCAATTGCCTTTTCGGAAGACCAACCCAATATACTTTATGCCATTTCAAGTGTTAACCGCGATAAAAATGTGCTGGTAGCACTTGATTTAAAAAGTGGTAAAGAAAAACAGGTGCTTTTTGCAAACGATACCCTGAATGTGGTGGATGCAACCTACTCGCGGTTCAGGAAAAAAATGCTCTTTGCAACCTGCGAAACCTGGAAAAGGGAAAAATTTTACCTTGACGACAGTGCAAAAGTTGCCTATTCCATAATAGACAAACTTTTGCCGGGAACCGAATGGGTAATTGTGGATAAGGATAAAACAGATAAAGTGTTTGTAATACGCACCTTTACCGATAAAAATCCGGGCTCCTATTACCTGTACACAGCTGTTGATAAAAGCCTTAAAAAACTGACCGATGTGAGTCCTTCCATTAAACCGGAAGATATGAATGCCATGAAACCGATCAGTTTCAAAAGCCGCGATAGTTTAACCATTAATGGCTATTTAACTTTGCCTAAAAACAAAAAGCCCATTAATTTACCGGTTGTGGTGTTGCCGCACAATGGGCCAAGATCAAGAAATAGCTGGGGTTATAATGCAGAGGTACAGTTTTTGGCCAACCGTGGCTATGCCGTTTTGCAGGTAAACTACCGTGGTTCTACGGGTTATGGAAAATCATTTTATGCTGCGGGTTTTAAACAATGGAGCGATAAAATACAGGAAGACGTAAATGATGGTGTAAAATGGCTTATTGCAGAGAAAATTGCCAATCCTAAAAAAATTGCCATTTATGGTAATGGTTTCGGTGGATATATTGCATTAAATTGTTTGTATAAAAATCCCGATCTTTATAAATGCGGCGGATCCAATTCAGGTGTGATTAACCTGTTCAGTTACCTGAAAACCTTTCCTCCATTTTTAAAGGCCAAATTACAGATGTATTACGAAATTGTAGGCAATCCGATAACTGAAACCGATTATATGCGTTTTGCATCGCCTGTATTTCATGCCGACCGCTTTAAAGCTCCTGTTTTTATTGCTCAAAATCCAAAAGATCCGAGCGTTAACGTAGCGGAGGGTGTACAGTTTATCAAAGAACTTAAAAAGCGAAATGTTCAGGTTACCTATATCGAAAAAGAAGAAGGTCCTGATCCCGTAGTACGCCAACAGAGCAGAACAGCACTGTATAAAGCTTTAGAAGAGTTTTTAAAAGAAAATCTAGGTAAGAAATAGGTATGGCCTTAGATAAGAAAAGCAGTTACCGTAAAAACTTCTCACTAGGTGTAACTTTTATTATACTCATTTCCATTCTTTTTATCCTGTCGCTTTTTCTTGCATTTAACTACAGCAAAAAATCAATAGAGAACGACTTTGTTTCTGAGAAGGTAAATGTGCTGGAGCAGAGCATTAAGCCTTATAATGATTTTTTTCAGAACAAAATGCCCGAGATTTCTTATTACAATGGTTATTTAGATTCCTCTACCGCATCGAAGTTTGTAGATACGCTAATGTTAAAATATCCTTTTATCTCGAAGGTTACTTTTTACGATACAGAGGTTAAAAACGTTCCGGTTAAAGATGGGATCAACGCAAACCACCTGGGCATAGGTCCGAAATCCATTTATCAATTCGGCAAGGGTGTTAAACCAGATTCTGTTAAACTCTATTCAGAAGATGATACCCGGTCTTTTAATGTGGGCAGCGATTTTAACGCAATAGCAATTAAACTGGCCACTTTTGTTGAAGATCTGGATACAGCTTCGGTACCCACTCAGGAAGAGCTTTTTACCAATTTTTCTATTGTTAACTCGAACGAAAATAAAATCACATATCTCAATATCCCCAGGCGTGCTGATTTAAGGGTTTATAAAGATATGATCAGGCGTAAACTTAATCCTGCTCCTGTTTATCCGCAAGACATCATGGTTTTTAAGCTGGATGCGCATCGGATAAAAATCGTTAATACAAGGCCTTCATTGTATCAGACCATTAGGATCGAGCCGCTTACCTACGATCCGATTGATACTTCTGATGAAAATATTACCACTGAAATAGCACTGCCAGGTGCATTTTCTGATTTTAAGCTTTACCTTATTTCATCTAAATCTTACATCAAAAAAGAGATTTTCATTTACTTTATGCCAATAGCACTCATATTGTTATTGGTGTATGGTGTACTGTTATTGGTCGCTTTTCTAATTTACCGTAACCTAAACATCAATAGTAAAATGTTTAAGCTGCAGTACGATTTTGTGAATAACCTTACGCACGAATTTAAAACACCGGTGAGTGTAATTAAAATTGCCGGAAACAATATTAAAAGTGCGCCGGTACTTAGTCAGAAAGAGCAACAGTTATACGGCAAAATATTGGATGAGGAAGCCGATAAGCTGAACGGCCTGATGAACAAACTGCTTGCCTTTACGCAGATCGAAAACAAATCAATTAAGTTGAACCAGGAAGAGGTGAATATTGTCGATTTTATCGAAAGCACTATAGAGTCGCATACCTTAAAACATCCCGATTTTAAAATTACCTATGAGGTAAGTGGCTTTAAAACCTTTATTACCGATCCGGTGCTGTTAGGAAGTTTGTTCGATAACCTGGCAGAAAATGCGTATAAATATTCGAAACCCGAACAAAAGAAGCTGCATATCAGTGCAAAGCTGATTAAAGGGGTGCTGGTGCTTCGTTTTACCGATAAAGGCATCGGTATCGCATCATCAGAATTAAACAATATATTTAAGAAGTTTTTCAGGATACAGAATGAATATAACCAAATGGGCAGTGTTGGCCTGGGTTTGGCATTCTGCAAAGAACTGGTTAACTTTATGGAGGGAGAAATTACAGTAAAGAGTAAGGTAGGAAGCGGTACAGAATTTAAAATTGTGCTGCCTTATAATAGTTAAATTTAGGAGTTGGAAAGTTAAAGGTTGGAAGGTTGTAAAGTTAAGTTAACCTTCGAACATTGCAACGTTTCAACATTACAATGTAACACACACATAAATGTCTAAAGAAGTAAAAATATTAATCGTAGAAGATGATGAAAATCTTCGCTTTTTGGTAGCACACCGTTTAAAGGCTGAAGGTTATAATGTACTTGAAGCAAATGATGGCGAAGCTGGTGAAAGAATGATTTTAGCCGATCAGCCTGATATTGTTTTATTGGACTGGATGATGCCAGGTAAACAGGGTGCCGAAGTTTGCGAGAATGTGCGTAAACAGGGTTTCGAAAACCTGGTGATTATGATGACTGCAAAGGCGCAGGACGTAGATAAAATCGATGCTTATAACTTCGGTGCATCTGATTATATTACAAAGCCATTTAATATGGATGTTTTGGTAGCCATGCTGGATAGTAAGGTGAAATTTATTGTAAATAAAGATACTGCCGAAATCCACCGTTTTGGCAATATGGAACATCACCCTAATATCCACACTTTATTCAGGGATGGAAAAAAAATCGAATTAACCATATTGGAAAACCGTATCCTGCTATATTTCCTGCGTAATCCGGGTAAAGTAATCAACCGTGATGAACTGATGCTGGTGGTATGGGGCTACAACTCTGACGTAAATACCCGTACGCTTGATATGCATATTGTACGCTTGCGTAAAAAGATAGAATTGAATCCAGATAATCCGCAGTTGTTACAAACAGTCAGGGGAGTAGGTTATCGCTTTAACGCGGGATAAACAGAATCGTCATTTCGACCGCAGTGGAGAAATCTAATGAATGATTACTTAGATGTCTTTTATAGATTTCTCCATTTCGTTGCACTTCAGTCGAAATGACAAATTTTATTATTTATGCCCTTTTCAAGGTGAATATCGTGATCTCCGGCAAAATACCAACCCTGCCCGGATAACCTAAAAAGCCGTAGCCCACATTTACATAAAGCTGTTGTTTTTGCTCCTGATATAAACCTGCCCATTCTTTGTAAATGTATTGTACTGGGCTCCATTGGTATTCTTTTAAACGTACGCCAAACTGCATGCCATGCGTGTGGCCACTGAACATGGCATCTATCTGCGGATATTTCTGTAAAACTTCTCCGCGCCAGTGCGAAGGATCGTGACTTAATAATAGTTTTACAGGTAAATCATCTGTATGCTGAACAGCCAGTTCCATTTTCCCATATTTAGGGAAACGGCCCATACCCCAGTTTTCGATACCTAAAATTCCTATTTCTTCCCCATCTACTTTGAGCCTTCGGTTTTCGTTCATCAAAAGGTCGTAACCCATTATTTTGTGCACATCGACCATATCTTTCAGGTTTTTTATCTTGGCAGGGGAAGATTCTCTGCCAAAATAATAATCACCATAATCGTGGTTGCCTAACGATGAAAACACGCCGAGTGGTGCTTTTACTTTCGAAAATATATCCT
Source organism: Sphingobacteriaceae bacterium (assembly GCA_017745075.1). Lineage (GTDB taxonomy): Bacteria > Bacteroidota > Bacteroidia > Sphingobacteriales > Sphingobacteriaceae > Pedobacter. The sequence goes on from JAGIAD010000002.1 coordinate 253,577, forward strand.
GGTAATCCCTTACTTCGTTGGTGAGGTTATTAACTAAATCGCCAGTGAAAAAAATAAAATCAGGTTTTTCGCCCAATAACATTTCAACACCACCCTTTACAGCTGTTTTGTTGTAAAAACTTCCTGAGTGGATATCCGAAATCTGGCCCAAAGTAATACCGTCAAATGCTTTCGGCAGGTTTGGGAGGATTAAATTCACCCTTCGTACCTGATAGTCATAGGCACCAGAAATTATACCCCAGCTTAACGAGGTTAAAGGGATGGCTGCAGCGGCCAATCCGGCTTTAACCAAAAATTCTGATCTTGAAATTGGCTCTGCACCTGTAGATGGTGCTGTTTCCGGCTCTCCTGAAATTTTAGCGGTTTTATTTTTTCTGAAAATTTTAATAAACAGCCTGCGTAAATCATCCAATATCAAAAAAGGCAGGGTGGCCAGCTTACAGGCTACGGTTAAAAAGAAAGCAACTAAAATAATGGCCCTTAACGTAAGAAAAAGATTAAGGTAAATACCACAGAATACCCCAATAATCAATAATGCGCTATAAGTCCAGTAGGCAATACCAAATACTTTTTTTGTGCCAGGTTTCCATTTTTTAAAAACAGTAATAATGGCTTTAAAGCAGTAAATATCAAATGCAATAATAAAAATGCAGGCGGCAATGATGAAAGGTAATCTTCCCATTATATTCGGGTTTGTAAATAAAAAAAGCTTTGACAGATTCTTCTTTTAAAAGAAGAATCTGTCAAAGCTAATCAAATTAGAGAAATTCAATATTATCTGAAATCATCTTCATCCTCTTCTTCATCAAATTCGGCATTGAATAAACTGCCAAACATATCGGAGAAGCCGAAGCCGCCATTTAAAAAATTCTTGCTCAGTTGCGAATATTCGGCTAAGCCATGTAATACGAATTCCATTAAAAGTAACGTTTGGTTCTCGCTTAACTTAGGATGAAATTTCTTCACCAGGTCGTATAAACCCGGTACCAGCATCAGTACCTTTTTATATTGTGCGTTGGTTAAAACATCGGTAACATCAACTTGATTACCTTCGGTAAACCATTCGGTTACTTCGGTATAAGGATTAGCCGTTTTGCTTTTCTTTGCTTTTTCAGGATCAGGGAAATAACGGGCAAACATCGTTTTAACCGCTTTGCCAATTAAGGTGGTAGCCACATGTGCAGGCCCTTCCAGTTCACCTTCATAAACCAGTTCAATTTTACCGGTTATGGCAGGAATAATCCCGGCCAGATCGGATAAACGCACGAAAGTATTTTTCTCACCTGAGATCAGCATTCTTCTTTCTGCGGTACTGATCAGGTTTTCATAAGCAGAAATGGTTAACCTTGCCGAAACCCCCGATTTTTGATCAATGTATTCACTTTTACGGGCTTCGAAAGCAATCTGCTCTACCAGATCTTTCACTAAGCCATCGGCTTCTATACTGGCTTTTTGATCAGCTGTCAATTTTGCTTCCTGGAAGGTAATTTTGCGCGAAATTTCGACTGACTTTGGATAGTGGGTTAAGATCTGACTTTCAATCCTGTCTTTCAATGGTGTAACAATGCTTCCACGGTTGGTATAATCTTCAGGGTTTGCGGTAAATACAAACTGAATATCCAGAGGTAAACGCAATTTGAATCCACGGATCTGTATATCTTTTTCCTGCAGCATATTAAACAATGCTACCTGTATGCGGGCCTGTAAATCGGGCAATTCGTTAATAACGAAAATGCTGCGATGGGCACGCGGAATCAGGCCGAAATGGATTACACGCTCATCGTTATAAGTTAACTTTAAAGTGGCGGCTTTTATCGGGTCAACATCTCCAATTAAATCGGCAACCGTAACATCCGGTGTAGCCAGTTTTTCGGTATACCTTTCGCTGCGGTGTAACCAGGCAATTTCGGTGTCGTCACCTTTGGTAGCAATTTCATTTTTGGCGTACCACGAAATTGGATTCATTGGATCATCAAAAATCTCGCTACCGGCAACATAAGGCACATATTCATCCAGTAAATTTACCATCAAACGGGCAATACGTGTTTTTGCCTGTCCGCGTAAGCCTAAAAGTAAAATATTATGACGTGATAAAATAGCAGTTTGAAGCTCAGGAATTACCGTTTCGTCATAACCAATAATTCCTTCAAATTCCGTTTTTTTATCGCGCAGAACTTTAACCAAATTTTCTCTGAGTTCTTCTTTTACAGATCTTGATTGATATCCTGTGTCTTTTAATTTGCCTAATGTGGTGTTTTGCATCTTTTAAAATAGGTTTAGGGTTTAGGGCTTAGGGTTTAAGGTTGCAGAACGCAAATCCAATCACCAAATCTTCCCTTGTTTAAATGTTTCTAATGCTTGTTAGATAGGTCTTTTTGGCTTTAGGTTTACCTTAAACCTTCCACCTTTTACCCTCTACCTTATTTAACTGTCTTACGTCTGTTCTTAATGTAATCTTCAAAAATATATTCACCTAAGCCTGTTAGCGAGCTATAAAAAGCCCTGCCACCATTAATTTCAGTAAACTGCCGGACAAACTGTTGCAGGTAAGGGTCTTTGGCAATCATAAATGTGGTGATGGGTATTTTTAAGCGTTTACATTGCGCCGCCATGTTTAAGGTTTTATTGATTACTTTTCTATCCAGGCCCATACTGTTTTTATAGTATTTCCCATTTTCCTTCAGGCAGGTTGGTTTTCCGTCTGTAATCATAAAGATCTGCTTGTTATGGGTTTTCCTGCGACGGAGCAGGTCTGCAGCAAGTTCCAAACCCGCATAGGTATTGGTGTGGTAAGGGCCAACCTGTAAATACGGCAGGTCTTTTAAGCTGATTGGCCAGGCATCATTCCCAAAAACAACAATATCCAAAGTATCTTTAGGGTACTTTGTTTTAATCAGCTCTGCAAGTGCCATGGCAACTTTTTTAGCCGGGGTAATACGGTCTTCGCCGTATAATATCATGGAATGCGAAATGTCGATCATCAATACCGTAGAGGTTAAGGTTTTAAAATCTTTTTCCTCTACTTCCAGATCACGATCAGTAAGGGTGAAATCACTGATGCCGTGGTTGATCTGCGCATTTTGGATAGAAGCAGTCATATCGATCTGATCCAGACTGTCGCCAAAATTATATTCACGTCTGTCGGCATTTTTCTCTTCTCCAATACCCGATCGGTTGCTGTTGTGGTTACCGCGACCAGATTTTTTAAGCTTTCCAAAAATTTCGTCCAGCGCAGATTTCCGGATGGTCTGCTCCGTTTTGGCGGTAATCTTAAACGCTCCCGATTGGTTGTCTTCAGTAAGGTAGCCTCTATCTTTCAGGTCGTCGATAAAATTACCGATGCCGTAATCGTTATTGGTTAATTTATATTGCTTGTCGAGCTCATTCAGCCAGCTTAAAGCTTCAGCGGCATCACCTGCTGTATAATTGAGCAGTTCGCTAAACAATTTCAGCAATTCATCAAAGCCACCTTTTGGCGTATCTCCCGGCTTATAATCAGAAAAACGAAAACCTCTCATGTGATTGTATTAACGATTTACCGAAGATAAAAGTTTCGCTCTGTAATAATTTAAGCGCGGTGTCATATTTAGGGCGGAATACAGACCTCGCAGATTTTTAAAACATGCGAGGTCTAAAAAAATTATTAACTATAAACTGCCAACTGTGAGATCTCATAGGTTTTCAAAACCTATAAGGTCTTATAAAACTTATCCCAGCGCCATATGGTAAATCTTTTTGTTGTAATCAGGGTTTGCACCCGGTTGCGAGGCTACAAAAGCCCCCACTTTACAGGCATTATCCAAAGTGGTTTCCATGGGGTAGCCTTGCAGGTAGCAGGCAATAAAAGTGGCTAAAAAGGCATCGCCGGCGCCAACGGTATCTGCAACCTGAACTTTGTAACCGGCATGTTTAAACAATTTTCCATCTTTTAAAACACAGGCACCTTTATCGCCAAGCGTAAGGCAGATGATTTCGATATCGAACCGACTTGAAAGCTGTTTTAATAACTGTTCGTCGGTATTGCCTGTTAAGCCGAACGATTCCTTTACCCAAACAATTTCATCTTCGTTTATTTTAAGAATATCAGCTTTTGCTAAAAGCTCGCCAATGAGTTCTTTCGTATAAAATGGCGCCCTGAGGTTGATATCGAATATTTTGGTTTTCGCATGCGTTAAAAGTTCAAGAATCGTTTTTTTAGATTCCTCCTCACGGCAGGTTAAACTGCAATACACTAAAGCATCGGCCTCTTTTATTGCCGTTATATTTTTATCGGTAATTTTAATGGCGTCCCAGGCTACAGGCTGTTTAATGGTATAGGTGGCCTGATGTTGCTCATCGAGCTGAACCACAACCGTACTGGTTGGCAATTCCTGGTGGGTTTGAATTAAATCTGTAGAAAAATGATTACCGGCTAAAAAGCTGAGTAGTTCTTTGCCATTATCATCATCACCAACGGCGCTGATAAAACTGCTTTCTATACTTTGTTTATGTAAATTAAGCGCAACGTTCATACTCGAGCCGCCAGCTTTTTTACCCTCCGGGAAAACATCCCAAAGTATTTCGCCAATTGTGATTACCTTATTTTGATTTTGCATTTTAGATTGATAAAAAACTGTAAATAACCAATTTTTAGCCATGGAACAAAATATTTTGTTTCATATCTTTAATTTTTATCAAAATTCTAATAATCATGAAAAAAATACTCCTTATTGCCTTCTTTTTTATCTCTTTAGGCACTTATGCTCAGAATGCAAAAGACAAGCAGGCTATACTCAACTTACTGGAAAAACAACGCACCGATTGGAATAAAGGCGATGTTGAAGCCTTTATGCAGGGGTACGAAAAATCAGATAGTTTACTTTTTGTAGGTAAAAACGGACCAACTTATGGTTGGCAAAAAACTTTGGATAATTATAAAAAAGGTTACCCGGATAAATCTGCGATGGGCTTTTTGGTGTTTGGGATCAAAAAGGTCGAATTTTTGAAACCGGATCTGGCCTTTGTGCTGGGCAGCTGGAATGTTAAGCGTGAAAAGGATGAATTAAAAGGATATTTTACGCTTTTGATCAAAAAAATTAAGGGAGAATGGAAGGTGATCGCTGATCATAGCAGTTAGTTGTTTACTGACTTAATATATTGAAGAACAGGATCAATGCCCTTGATCTGATCAAGATAAGTTGTTTCAATATACCGGTCAGGTATTACAGGATGTTTGGTTTTGTCGTTGCAATTTGCCCCAAAATCTAAGCTGGTAGAAACGTTAATGCTGATTTTGCTGTTTGGTAATTGGAAGCGATAGCCTTCGCCAAAGTCGTTTGTATTTTCTCCGGTAGATTCTCCCAGCAAAGTAGCCAGTTTAAATTGTTTTGCGCCATCAGCAAGCATATTAGCGCTGGAGAACGTCATCGGGCCGGTAATTAGGTAAACCTGGCCTTTAAAAAATGCATCTTCGCTGGTGTATTTCGGCGCATAAGGTTCGCAGGTTTTGATCTCCCAAATGCTGTTGTTTTGCTTCGTCAGATACTGATTGCTGCTATCACCCTGTTTGATCAGTTTGTCTTTGTACAACTGGCTTATTTTCCAGCTTTTTCCGGTAGAGAGCGTATATTTCTTAGCGTTAAAAAAGCCTAAAAGTAAATCTGCATTGATGGAATTGCCTCCCGTATTTTTTCTAATGTCAATGGCAACGGATTTAATGTTTTTTTGCTTTATTATCGTAAAGCATGAATCGAAAAATTTGAGGTAGGGGTGATAATCGCCAGCCAGCGTATTTAATTCGATATGTGCAACCTTATTGTTCAGCACGTTAAAAGAATAGGGTTTATTAACCAGATTCGGGAATGCATTGCCCATTATATCGCGTAAAATCGCACCTTTTTCTATGTCTTTGGTCACTTTTTTCTGTTGATGCCGATAAACAACTTTAAAAGGTGGCCTTATCCCTGAAAGATAAAGGTTATAACCCATCATTTTACCGGCTATCTCATTTCGGTAAGTTTGAAGCCCACCTACGCGCAAAGCACTTGCCTTATAAAATTCGGAAACCGGTATTCCATTTACCGAAATGATTTCTGCACCTGCAGGAATAATATCCTGGGAAGATTTTCCGTCTGAATAGACATTCCCTTTTTTATCGGCAACAAAGGTCAGCGGTAAAAAGACAGGTTTCCTGAAATCTGACTGGAAAATAGATTGTATAATGTTTGGTGCCGTATGAGCATCATCAATAATACCCGTTATTTCTCCAAGTTTTAAAGTAAAAAGTCTAGTTTCAATCGAATCAGGAAGTGAATGTTTTAGTTCATTTACTTTTTGAAGGTATTTGAATGATGAAGTAAACAAAAACGGGTTATAATGAACCGCTCTTATCGTTTTATCAAGAAGATCTATGTCTTCAATTGCTTCTGCTTTAGAAATTCGCTGTGCAAAGCCTGAAGAGAAAAGAAAAAGCAGGAATAAAAAAGGTAAGGTGGTTTTCATTACATTAATTTATCATAAAGACGAAATAAAAATGGTTAGGGTTGCATAGAAATTTATTCACCCAGTTTAAAATCCTTATAATAATAATCTTTATCTGCGTCGGTTAACTGGCGGATTACCCTGCATGGGGTTCCTGCTGCGAAAACATGATCCGGAATATCCCTTGTAACCACGCTGCCCGATCCGATGACCACATTAGAGCCTATTTTTACTCCCGGATTAACTACCACGTTGCCACCAATCCAAACGCTGTTGCCAATGGTAATTTCCTGCGCCCATTCGTACTCCTGATCACGTAAATGTGCGTGGATTGGATGCCCTGCTGTATAAATGGCTACGTTTGGCGCAATAAAAACGTTGTTGCCAATGCTCACTTTAGCACAATCTAAAATAACGAGGTTAAAATTTGCATAAAAATTATCGCCGATTTCGATATTGTAGCCATAATCGCACCTAAATGGCGGTTCTACATAAAACATCTTTTCTGTTTTGCCGAAAAGTCTTTTCAGTAATTCCTTGCGCTGTTTAATAAACTTTGGAGCCAGGTTATTAAACTCGAAAACAATTTCGCGGGCTTTCAATCTCTCTTTTGCCAGTTCTGCATCACCTGCCTGGTATGCTTTTCCTGCCAGCATTTTTTGTTTTTCGGTAAGTGTATTGGTATCCATTTACGACCTGATTTTTAATTTGCACCAGCTATTATTCGCAATAATAACAAAAAACGGGACTATCGTTACCGATGCCCCGTTGTATTTTAATCTTTTTAAATTTTATGGTCTGCCTTTGGCTAAAGCCCTTTCGGCAATTTTAACTGCCTTTTTCTCTCTCCAGTTGGCATATTTTTCTTTGAAGGTCATTTTTATCAGACTGTCTATTGCGCCATGGGTAAATAAACTCCAAACACTGGCCACTTTGCGTGTAATGGATTGGTCCCATGCCCTTAAGCTTAAAGAGAATGAGCCATCAAGGTATTTCATCCAGTGCCACATACCGGTTGGCATAAATAAAGTATCGCCGTGTTCCAAAACCACTTCGTAACCTTCTACGCCTTTTAATGCAGGGAATTTTTCAAAATCCGGGTTGTCAACCTTATAATCTTCCAGGGCATAAGTGGCATTTGGAAGGCAGTATAACCTGTCTTTCCATTTATAATCGAATAGGATAACGTGTTTCCTGCCACCAAAGTGTGTATGGAAGATATGTGGTAAATCAATATCGTAATGTAAAAAAGTTACCGAGTTGGAACCACCAAAAAACATGGCCGGCATGCTTTCAATAAAACCACCCATTAAATCTTTAGGGATTTTTACATCATTGATTAAACTAGGCACTTTTTTAAACAGGTTGAAAAAGAAAATTCTCAATTCTGTTGGCTCACGTTTGATCAGATCTAGGTAATCGCCAAATTTCATGTGTGCAGTAGCCGCATTGATCGGTTTTGAAGGATCTGCTTTAGAGTTATCATAAAGTGGAACCTCCAGCTCGCCTCCAATTTCTTTTAAATATTCAGTCGTCCATTTTTCTCTCGCAGGCCAATCTTTGGTAAGGCCCCTGATGACTAACGGACGTTTAGTTTTCAGATAATTTTTCTTAAAATCTTCGGGAGTGATATTCTCGACAATATCAACAGGTTTTAAAATGAAACTCATGCGCTTAAATCGGTTATTTGTACCGAACAACAAATGTGTAAATTTTATTTTATAAAATTGATGTTAACAGCTAAATGTGACTAAAATCACTTAACTAAATTAGCAAATACTTAATAATTTAATAATCATGCTTCAACTTTATATTTAACGATTTCGGCATAAGCGGCATCCCAAAGGTCGATCCTTTTTTGTAAGGCTTGTTTAGTGGTTTCTTCTGCCTCGGCCCAAAATGCTTCCTCTTTTTCGCAGAGTTTCTCTGTCATGGAGAGGGCCAAATGGCTGTGGTGATCGCCATCTACTTCGATATGGCGTTCCAGGTAATATTTAAAAATCGATACTTTGTCGGCCTGGCTGCTGTTCAGGTCATTTACCATACTGTAAAACATATTGGGAATCAGATCTTCGCGGCCAAAGGTAAAACTGGCTGCCTGCAGATGTGTTTTCCCACTTTTAATGGTTTCGAATGTGGCATTCACAAAATCTTTGGCAGCAGCAGGCACTTCTGCGACATCAAATGCCTCATTAAAACTTTTGCCGGCTTTTAAGGCATTTAAGAAATCATTAATGGGTTTTGTATTTGCTCCGCATTGATCCATGGCATCCAAATACAGTTCGAAATGGCTTTTAATAGCACCATCAGCATCTACATCCGATTCTTCACCGGCAACAATTTCGTTGATCAACTGCCTGGTAACCGGATCACCTACCGGGAACCATGGTAAAGTAGTACAGGTTAAATTTATTTGTAAGGCTTTAAGCAGCGACATAAAATCCCAAACCGCGAAAATATGGTGTTCCATAAAAATGCGGAGGTCTTCCAGTTCACTAATTGCCGAATAAACTTTATGGTTAATAATCTCTTGTCTGAGAGGTTCTATCTCTTTTTGGATTTTTATAATATTGGAATGCATATATTGAATAGGTGGATGACTGAATCGTGTCGCTCTCTCAAGACTTTAAATGATTCAATCATTATTTATTTCGGTAAATTCTTCTCCAGCGCCCTGCTCGCTCTTTTAATTGCAAGTTCTTCTTTCCATTGCATGTACTTCTCGCGGTAGTTTGCTTTCATAAAGTCGTCAAATTTACGCTGTAAAGTTAAGTTATACAAGCTTTTTGCTTTTACTGCCCAGCTTTTATCCCATGCCCTTAAGCTGATGGAGAAAGATCCATCGAGGTATTTCATCCAATGCCAGTAACCTGTGGGCATAAATAAGGTATCGCCATGCTCTAAAAAGGCTTCCACTCCCTGAACGCCTTTTAAAGCCGGGAATTTATCAAAATCGGGGTTTTCTACATCATAATCTTCCAGGGCATAAGTTGCATACGGAATTTGGTACAGGCGTTCTTTCCATTTATAATCAAATAAGATCACATGTTTTCGTCCGTTAAAGTGCGTATGGAAGATGTGTGCAAGATCAATATCATAATGTAAAAAGGTTACCGAGCCCTTTCCACCAAAGAACATATTGGGATAGTTATCTAAAAAACCGCCCATTAAATCTTTCGGTGCGATGTAATCTTCCAGTAATTTCGGTGCAAATTTTATCGGATCGAACAAAAAGATGCGCAGGTCAGTAGGTGTTTCTTTAATCAGGTCGATATAATCGCCAAATTTCATTTCGGCAGCTGATGCATTTATAGGCTTGGAAGGATCGGCTTTAGAGCTATCGTAAAGCGGAACAGTTTTATCGCCAACAACTTCTTTCATGTATTCCAGCGTCCATTTTTGATAAGCAGGCCATTTTTTGGCCATATTTTTAATTACCAAAGGTTTACGTGGTTTAAGGTAGTTCTGCTCGAAATCTGATTTAGATATATCTTCAACTACATCTATGGGAGATAAATTGAATTTCATGTTAAGAAACTATTAATACCGGCAAAATTAAATAGTTAGAAAACAGTAAGCATTACAAATGCAAAAACTTGAAAAAAAACTGACAATTCATCAAAAAAAGTCAGATTGTATAACTGCTTGTAATTGTATTGCGGGTCCCGGTATTAATCTGTTTAAAAAATAAAAACGTTCCAGGCCAACGGCTGGAACGTTTTTATTGAACAATGAGGATATATTAAATATTATTTAGGCATTAAAACGGTATCAACCACATGGATTACACCATTTTTTTGGTAAACATCTGCAATTGTTACCGTACTTGTTCCGCCTTTTTCATCTTTTAACACTAATTTTTTGCCTTTCATCCAGGCCCAAAGTTTACCACCCTCTACAGTTGTTAATTCTGCTTTGCCACCACCAGCTTTAATTGCCGCTGCAATTGCTTTGCTATCCAATTTACCGGCAACAACATGGTAAGTTAAAATCTTGGTAAGAGTTGCTTTGTTTTCTGGTTTAACCAGGTTATCTACGGTTCCGGCAGGAAGCTTACCAAATGCTTCATTGGTTGGAGCGAAAACGGTAAATGGTCCGGCGCTTTTTAAAGTTTCTACCAAACCTGCTGCTTTAACTGCTGCCACCAATGTAGTGTGGTCTTTTGAATTTACTGCATTGTCTACAATATCTTTAGTTGCATACATTGCTGCGCCCCCAACCATTGGGTTTTTTTGAGCGTAAACCTGAGTTGTGAATGCCATTGTAATTACGGCAAAAACTGATAAGATTAAATTTTTCATTATTTCTAATTTTTAAGTTTCTGTTATTTGAACCCATTTACGATGGCTTACAGATACTTGGTTTTTAGAAATTAAAAAATAATTTTAATATTTTGATTATTAGCGTTTTAATTATTGTTTTTTTGATTTGTAAAGGTGCTGTAGTGGTTCTTCGGCTTGGGCACTCCCGTTTTTAGCTAAATCTTTTGGCTGTTCTTCGACTACGCTATCATTGACAGGTTCTATAGAAGAATCGTCCTTTCGACTGGAGCGTGCCGATTTTTTCATCGGTAGCGAAATGGAGAAATCTATAGAGCCAGATTTAGCTTCGCTGAGCACTACGTGGTTCTCGACTGCGTTGCACTCTGCTCGAAATGACGATCCTGGAGAGAGCTCTCCATCATATTGATTTTTATACAATAAATTATCCCTCAGAATGACACCAAAAGGATACCGCTTCACCCGGGTTTAGACAAGGTGGGGTCGTCACTTGAGTCGCATCTTTTAAGCTCTCGTAAGACGCGCTTAACGCCAAGAACCACGCTGATCTAATTCACCTTTGCTGTTCTCACTTTTTTAGAAAAAAGCTTTGGAAAAAAACGCTTCAGCAATACTGCTTTTGTTTCTTTTCCACCTATATAAACCTCTTCTTTTTTATTACGGATTGCCTGTACAATCTGTTTGGCACAATCTGCAGGTGTCATTGCATTTTCATGCGCTTCACCCATAGCATTGAATGGCTTGCCATCTGCAGTGAGCGCATTATAGGTTACATTTGTTCTGATAAATCCAGGGCAGATAATCGTAATATCGATGTTTTTGTCATAAACTTCCGATCGGAGCGAATCGAAATAACCATGCAGCGCATGTTTTGATGCTGCATAAGTAGAGCGCAATTTCGTGCCGAATTTTCCAACAAGACTACTGATAACAGCGATCTGTCCACCTCCATTGGCAATCATCAAAGGCAAAACTGCTTTGCTGAGCACAACTGTGCCCCAAAAATTAGTGTCCATAATCTGCTGTTCTGTTTCCAGATCGGTTTCCAAGGCCAGGCTCCGCTGACTTACACCTCCGCTATTGATCAATAAATCTATTTTACCAAAAATACGGATGGCATCAGCGGCTTTATTTTCCAGCGTTCCGGTTTCGCTTAAATCGAATGGTAAAACGTGTACGTTAAAGGAATTTTGGCAGTTTCCCTTAACGCGGAACAATTCGTCGCGGTTTCGTCCTGAAATAATCAGTTTATCGCCCGATTTAAAATATTCATATACCAGGGCCTCGCCAATACCAGATGATGCACCTGTAATCCATACAATTTTTGACATAATATATAAATTATTGAATTAAAGAATGATAAATGCGTAAAAGGGCATTCACTCACTTTCTAATTCATTCCTTTAATCATTCTCAACAATAAACAATTCCGAAGCGATGTGGTCGGCAAATAATTTTCCGTTCTGACTTAAACAAATGTGATTTCCTTGAGTCACCAACCAATCTTTATCCTCAAAATTTTTAAGGTTATATTGGGTCTCTTCTAAAAAGTCTTTTCCGAAATCGGTATTTATTTTTTGTAAATCAATTCCCCAAATGGTTCTGAGCGAAGTCATGATGTACTCGTTAAACCTGTCGTTCAAACTCAGTTCTTCAACAATTTCGGGAAGTTTGTTTTTTTCCAGCATTTCCATGTATAAGGCATTGTTAGCTGGGTTCATATACCGGCTTTGGCCACTAAAACCGTGTGCCGATGGGCCAATGCCGATGTAATCTACACCTTTCCAGTAATTGGTATTGTGTACTGCATAGTGATCTGGTTTAGCAAAATTGGAAATTTCATAGTGCTCAAACCCGGCAGCGACCAGCTTATCCATCAAAATTACGAACTGTGCGGCGCTTTGGTTATCGTTTACCGGAGGCTGCTTTTTGTTTTTAATGGCATGGGCCAAAGCCGTTCGGGGTTCTACGGTTAAGGCATAGGCAGAAATATGCGGAACCTCAAGCTCAATGGCTTTTTGGATGTTGTTTAACCATTTTTGATCCGTAAGCAAAGGATAACCGTAAATCAGATCGAGGGTTAAATTCTCAAAACCAGCATCCTGACTTCTCCTGATGCAATCTTCAGCTTCCCTGGCCTGGTGCGCCCTGTTCATCCAGGTCAGGTCCTCATCATAAAAAGATTGTATACCTACACTAAAGCGGTTAACAGGCAATTGTTTCAGTTCTTTTAGCTTCTGTGCAGTTAAGTCATCGGGATTGGTTTCGATAGTAATCTCTGCATGGGCATCAACTGAAAAAGTGTGGTTAATGGCATCAAAAATCTTTTGCAAAGCCACCTGAGATAAAATTGAAGGGGTGCCACCACCAAAATAGATGCTTCCAACCTGGCCTGTAATCCGGTCTTTTTTCATTTTTATTTCCTTACATATGGCCTCTACCATTTCATCGGCATATTTTAATGAGGTGCTGAAATGGAAATCACAATAGTGACAAGCTTTTTTACAGAAAGGAATATGGATATAGATACCAGACATTTTGCAAAGATAGCGAAGTTAAATTTTCTTTATTGTTATAAACCTATAGCAATAGGTTAACTGTAAGTAGAATAATCAAATGGTAAAGTAATAGCTTTACTTTTAGTTGTTTTTGTTAAGTAATAGCTTTACTAATATTTAAATCCGTAGCTGAAATCTTATTGGGAAATTCTTTCAGCTGTTTTATTCTAGCTTTTCTTACCTTCTTTTCCAAAGTATCGGTTATTATTCCAAATATTGGTATTTTCCTTCTTTGAATTAAACATCCCCTGGTATGCACTTTTCGTTTTAAATAAAGCTATTCATTTTCTTTAGGTAAACAATGATTATTCGACTACTTTTGCAACTTTAAGTTTTGATTTACAGCATGCCGAAATTTATTTTCTTTTTGTTCGCGTTTGTATGGTCTGCCAATTTTGTAGCGGCACAAGAAATTCCTGTACAAACAGATAGCGTAGCTGCAAATCAATATCAATATCGAAGATACCGTCCTGATTCGGCAACCCTGGCCAGGCAGAAATTTTCTACCGATTCCTTAATTCACCATACTTGGGTACTTCCTGATAGTTTGATCAATAAAAATGCGCTTTTAGACACGATTGAAAAAGAATATCTTTTTCCAAAGCTGGATTTATGGGCATGGCATAAGAAATACCAGCATTTAAAGAAAAAAGCAAATCCTTACCAGTTAGGAACAAAAATTCCCAAAGGCAATGTTGGTTTGCTGGGCTTTATTTTTGGTATGCTCATTATTTTCGCCATTTTAAAAAATGCCTTTTCCAAACAGCTATCAGACATTGTGCAATCGTTTTTTAGCAACAGGATATTGAACAATATCAATAAAGAAGATAACTTATTTAGCTCCTGGCCGTTTTTGTTACTTTTTGTTCAGTTTGGCTTTGTTTTCGGGATGTTCTTTTTCCTGGTGGCACAATGGAATGATATGTACCAGGCTAAAGATGGTTTCAAGTTTTTCTTTAGCATATCCATCACTATAATTGCTTTTTACGCACTTAAATTAATCCTGTTGCGCTTTCTCGGATACCTGTTCAATGTTCAGAAACCTGTTGGTGAATACATCTCAATATTGTATCTCAGTTACTTTAACGCGTCGCTATTGTTTATTCCTTTGGTGGTAGCTTTTGCCTTATCGCCACTGAAATACGGAGAGGTTTATATCGTATTGGCATTCTTGTTGTTAGGTGTCATTTTTGCTTTTCAGCTCTTAAGGGCAGGTATTACGATACTTTCTAACAATAAGTTTTCTAAAATGCATTTAATTTTGTACTTTTGCGCCCTCGAAATATGTCCTATACTCATACTAATTAAAACGATAGGGCTGTAGCAGGAAAAAGGAAAATGCAAGAAAAGAACGACTCTAGAATCCGCAAAGTAAAAAGTATTTTGGTTACATTACCAAAACCTGAAACAGAAAAATCTCCTTACTACGATTTGGCCAAGAAACACAATTTAAAAGTTGATTTCAGGTCTTTTATTCATGTTGAAGGAGTGCCCGCAAGAGACTTTAGGAAGGATAAGATTAACCTGGCCGATTTTACGGCAGTAATTTTTACCAGCCGTAACGCAGCAGACCACTTTTTTAGAATCTGTGAAGAAATGCGTTATGAAGTGCCTGCAGAACTGAAATATTTCTGTTTGTCTGAAACCATTGCCTTGTATTTACAGAAGTATATCCAATACAGAAAACGTAAAATATTTTTTGGTAAGCAAACTGCAGCTGACTTGGCTGAGGTGCTTAAAAAACATGCAGGCGAGAAATTTTTGTATCCTTGCTCTGATGTTGCTACTGAGGATACGATGAAATTTCTGGAAAAAGGCGGATATAATTTTACTCCAGCCGTTTTGTTCAGGACAGTGGTAAGCGACCTGTCAGATTTGGCTGAAGTGTTCTATGATGTTATTGCATTTTTTAGTCCTTCAAGTATTCAGTCTTTATTTAAAAATTTTCCTGATTTTAAGCAAAATAATACCCGTATTGCTGCTTTTGGAACCAATACCAGTAAGGCTTGTACCGATATGGATCTGATAGTAGATATTGCTGCACCAACCCCAGGTGTCCCATCTATGACAATGGCCATTGAAAATTATATCAAAATATCTAATAAATAATACCGTAAATAATTTATTCTAAGTCAATACAATAAAATGCGTAACTTTACTGTTAATAAGGAAGTTATGCATGCTATTGGGCAAAATATGACTCGGTTGGATAAACGTTAATCTAACTTTAATTATTCTGGAGTGATGATTTAACGTAAAATATTTGCTTTTGTTGATAATTTCTGTGATTTTTGATAAAATTGCTCCTAATCGTGCTTTGCACACTATAAAAATATGAAGAAAATCTACCTTCTAGCTATTGTAGGTATAACTGTAATGCTAGCAAGCTGTGGCCATGGTGGCCAGGGTGAGCTGGTTGGTGCTTATAACCGAAAATTCAAAAACGATAGAATCCCGCTAGGAATGGTTTATGTGCCGCCAGGGCACACCCCGCTTGGAGGATCGGATGAAGATATTACATTCTCTCAGAATGGACCAAGTAAAATGGTAACCATCAGTGCGTTCTTTATGGATCAGACTGAGATCTCCAATGCAGAATACCGTCAGTTTACCAATTGGGTGCGCGATTCGATTGCAATTGGGATGATGGGCAACCCTCAACAATTTATGATAACGCCAAAAGGAAATGCTGCAAACGCTGTTGGTGGGGATAAATACATCGATTGGAAAAAAGTTGGACCAAACGGGGCAAATATCTGGAGAAACAAAGGTAGAGGTGCCGCCGCCGCACAGGTAAGCCAGTTAGATGGCATGTATTATTCGGGCCTTGATGCACTTCCGGGGAAAAAAGAACTTGACGTACGTAAATTCATCTACTCTTATGCTGAATTAAACATGGAGAAAGCCGCTGCCGGACATAAAGATCCGAACAGCAAGCGTCAGGATTATATCGATCGTTATACTGTTGCCATCTACCCTGATACCATGGTATGGAAAACAGACTATTCTTATTCGCAGAACGACCCAATGGTTCGTGGATATTACAATCACCCTTCTTATGATGATTATCCTGTTGTAGGGGTAAGCTGGGAGCAGGCAAAAGCTTTCTCGCACTGGAGAACCAGGTTATATGATGGTGTTGCTACAGCGAGAAAATTGCCTGTTGGCTCTAGATCGGATTATAGGTTACCTGCTGAAACGGAATTTGAATATGCTGCAAGAGGTGGTAATACAAAAACGAAATATCCGTGGGGCGGTCCATATATCAGAAACACCAAGGGTTGTTTACAGGCTAACTTTAAACCGGGCCGTGGCGATTATTCCAGCGATGGTGGTATCTATACGGTAGGCGTAAGATCTTATTTTCCTAATGATTATGGCTTGTACAATA
Source organism: Sphingobacteriaceae bacterium (assembly GCA_017745075.1). Taxonomy (GTDB): domain Bacteria; phylum Bacteroidota; class Bacteroidia; order Sphingobacteriales; family Sphingobacteriaceae; genus Pedobacter. Next base: position 270,265 of record JAGIAD010000002.1, read on the forward strand.
TGGCAGGCAACGTTGCCGAATGGACAATCACCTCGTATAATAAAGGCGCCAGCCCATTATTACACGATTTGAACCCTAACTTTACTTACGATGCAGGCCCAAATGATAGTAAGTACAAGAAACGTAAAGTAGTAAAAGGCGGGTCGTGGAAAGATACCGGTTACTTTTTACAAAATGCCGTTGCAACATACGAGTATCAGGATACACAAAGGTCGTACATTGGTTTCAGGTGCGTTTCATCTTACCCTGGTACCGATCTAAGACATTAAAAACCAAACAAACTAAAAACTAAAGAAAAACATCAAATTTATGGCAGCAAAGAAACAACCAGGCTGGTTACACGTAGCGATTTCATGGGGAGCAAGTATTGTAATTATCGGAGCATTATTTAAAATTCTACACATTGGTGGGATTCTGGGTAACTATATGATCGGGCTTGGGCTAGGAGTGGAGGCATTTTTATTCTTCCTGACCGGATTTTTTCCACCGGAACCAGAACCAGCATGGGAGAGAGTATACCCTGAATTAAAAGAAGATTTTAAAGGAGAATTGCCAACCGCATCGGCAAGGCCTGTAGCTGCAGTTGCTCCATCTAATACAGCAGCTTTAGACAAAATGTTATCAGATGCGAAAATCGGTCCGGAGTTGATCGAAAGCTTAGGTTCGGGTTTACGTACATTTGGTGATAAAGTGGCAACAATTTCTAATGTTGCTGATGCTTCTACTGCAACAAACGAGTTTACCGGCAAAATTAAAACGGCCTCAGCAGGGTTCGATAACTTAAGTGCATCTTTCGAAAAAGCTACTGCTAATTTAAAGGCAATGGGCGAAAGCTCTGTTGATTCTCAGGCTTATCATGATCAGGTAACCAATTTAGCCAAAAATTTATCAGCGTTAAATGCGGTATATGAATTGGAATTGCAAGATTCTAGCGCACATTTAAAATCAATGAATAAATTTTATTCAAATTTATCATTAACCATGCAAAACTTTAACGAATCGATGGAAGATTCGAAACAGTTTAAAGAAGAGGTGAGCAAGCTGGCTAAAAACCTGTCATCACTTAATGCAATTTATGGTAATATGTTATCGGCTATGAACAGCCCACGTGTATAATTTGTTTAGTTTTTAATTTTTAAAGGAAAAGCTACATTAAACATGGCAGGCGGAAAAGAAACAACAAGGCAGCGGATGATCAATATCATGTATTTGGTATTGTTGGCCATGCTTGCCTTAAACGTATCAGATACCATTTTAGATGCATTCAAAAATATAAACGATAGTTTGGATACTTCTAAAAACAATGTAAATACAAGCATTAATCAGTTGTTTTCTGCCTTCGAAAATTCGAAGTTAAAAGAAGAACCAGCCCGTGCACAGCCCATTTACGAGAAGGCGAAGCAAGCACAGAAGGCTGCTGATGATCTGAATAATTATATTGAGAGCATTAAAAAAGAATTTACGCAGGCAGGTGACGGAATCGATCCTGAAACTGAAGATTTAGTGAATAGATCAAATCAGGATATTGCTCAAAATATCATGATTAACCAGAAGAAAGCAGATGAGTTAAAGAAAAGAATCAATGCAACACGCGAAAAATTAATTTCTTTATTGGATCCCGCTGACAGGGCAAGTGTTGCCTTTTCTCTTGAAGCTAAAGATCCTGCCAGAAAAAGAAAAGGAAACTGGCAGGAGACCTACTTCGGTGAAGGAACACCATTAACTGCAGCAATGACTATTTTAACCAAATTGCAGACAGACACGAAAAATGCTGAAGCAGAAGTGGTTAAAAAATTATTCGGAAATATGGACAAAGCGCAGGTAAACCTCGATCAGTTTGCTGCAGTGGCTGTAGCGCCTACTTCTTATGTGATCCAGGGACAGCCTTATACTGCTGAAGTCTTTTTAACAGCGAGCGATTCAAGGTCAACTCCTGATATTACCGTTAACGGAAGCAAATTATCTGTTAAAGATGGTAAAGGAACATATAGTGGTGCCACGGGGAGTGTTGGTCAGTTTACCTGGGTAGGTACGATCCGCGTTCGTCAAACCGATGGACAGGTTAAAGAATACAAAACGCAGCCACAAACTTATCAGGTTGCAAAACCATCAGCATCAGTTACATCTACAAAATTAAATGTAATTTATGCAGGTATTCCAAATCCATTTACGGTATCGGCAGCAGGTTTCCCGCTAGAAAGCGTTCGTGCTTCTATATCGGGAGGTTCAATGTCGGGCAGTAATGGAAACTATAATGTAAATGTTCCTGGTAGCATGGTTGGTTCAGAAGTATCAATTAATGTTTCTGCAAGTAACGCTGGCAAAACAGTTAGTTTAGGATCACAAAAATTCAGGGTTAAGGGTATTCCAACACCTGTTGCAAAAGTTGGCGGCCGCGCAGGTGGCGATGTAGCTTCTGTGCAGTTGAAAAGCGAAACCGAAATCGAAGCCGACCTGGATGATTTCCCTTTCGATGTTAAGTTTAAGATACAGCGTTATAAATTAACCATTATCAAACCTCGTTCTGATGCGGTTACGATTCCTGGTACTGGTGGAAGTTTTGCTGGTGCGGTTAAAGGTGCTATAAACTCAATAACTCCTGGAACAAGGGTGTTTTTTGAAGATATTGTTTCTATTGGTCCTGATGGCCGTCAGAAAATTTTGCCTTCATTAGCGTTTAGTGTAAAATAAAAAGAAGATGAAAAGGATTTTAAGTATTGCTATTTTAGTTTTGTTGACAGCGTTTGCTTTTGCGCAAAAAAAGCCGACCAAGTTAGCACCAAAGAAAGCGGCCCCGGTAACTGCTGCTCCTGCTGTTGATACGGTAAAAGCTCCTGTTAAAACGGCTAAAAAGAAACTTAAGGTACCCCCTAAAGATGGTTTTTATGCCCGTAAGGATATCGACAGTACTGAAATGGTACCTTTGGCCGATGTAAGGGAAGAGGACGTTTTTTACGCAAAAAGAATCTGGAGAGAGATTGATTTACGTGATACCGTAAACTCACCTCTAAGATCGCCGAAATCCAGATTAATTGATGTATTGATCGGTGCGATTAAAAAGGATGAGCTAACTGCTTATTCTCCTATTGATAGTGCATTGAATGAAGATGATGCTTTCTTAAATCCTATGTCTGCAGATTCTGCTGCTAAATCAGCTTTAGGAACGGCAGAGGTTTCGAACAATAAAACAGGAACTGTTACTACTGTGGTTAATGATTTTAACCCGGAGTTATTTTTGAAATTCAGAATTAAAGAAGACTGGATCTTCGATACCAAACGCTCTGTTTTTGAACCGCGTATTGTAGGTATTGCACCATTAAAATACAACGAGGTTTCTAAGCAATGGCAACCGGTATTTTGGGTGTATTATCCGGAAGCAAGAGAGATTTTGACCAAGAAACGTTTAATCAATACAAATAATGATGCTTCTTCACTAAGCTTCGACGATTTCTTTATCCGTCGCTTATTCAGTAGTTATATTGTTAAAGAGTCTAATCCGGGAGATAACAAGATCAGGGATATTATTTCAGATCCTAAAGAGAGATTGTACGAATCAGAAAGGATTAAAAAATCTGTTCTTGATTACGAACAAGGCCTTTGGGAATATTAATCTCATAAAAAAGCTCCGATACAAATCGGAGCTTTTTTTATGCTATCATTCTCACTGAAACGTAGTCACAATCTTTCCGGGGAGATCGCTATCTGTATAGATTCAGCTTCTTTATATCTCCTCCAAACTGTGGGCAGACTTCACTAACATTAGCCACCCTCACTAAAAAATCTGTCATTGTCTTGCTAGCTGAAAAAACTTCTGTCATTCAGAGTGATTTTTATGAGATCAATTAATCTCAGTCATAATAGCTTATTCTATAATAATTATTTAAATCAAAAAAGCGGTAATCAAAATTTTTGGTTACCGCTTTTTTGTTAATGGGTTAAGATGATCTATTGGTTATCAGTCGCCGCTTCTATTACATTTTGTATAGCAACTGGTACATTTGATAAAAGATCATAACCTGTTGCTGCCTCTACTGCATCAACGGTAGTACGATAGGTTTTCCAGTTGGTATTTAATCCATTTGTGTTAGGCATGTTTACCGTAATTACCCTTGTAGATGAATTGATCCTGCTTAAATCGTTATTACCGTTAGGCAACACCACAATTACTTTCCAGGTATTAGACGGAACATTTATACGGCCATTATCAATAGTGTAGGTGATGCCTCCATTACTTCCCGTACCACCAGATCCGTAGGAACCGCAGATAACATAAACTTCGTTACCAGCAGTTACCAATGAACGGGTATAGTTTTCGAGGTCGGCCCATGGCCCCTGGTTGTTATTAGGTGCCTGTGGCATCATGTTGCTCATCAGGAATGTAGAAGAGTTGGCCGCAACTGAAGCTGTCCTGTCAGCAGAAGGGCAATTGTGTCCGCGATCGAAACCTGAACCAGAATAACTGCTGTTCGAGACCTGATACCAGCCTGCAGGCAAAGTGTTATCAGCTCTAAAGTCGTCCTGACGAGGGGTTGAACCCAGATCAGAAGCTCCGATATGCCAGCTCACCCAGTTAGGTGTAGCCCTGCTTTTGCTATATGAACTTGAATAATAAGTACGTTCCATTAAATAATTCTCCGGATAGGAAGTACTGGCAACAGCATTACTCGGATTACCCATTAAAAGATGGCTATTATCGCCCGGAGTGGTTGGAGGGTTTGAGGTGCTATCGCCTGTAGAAATGCTAAAATCATCAATATTGATACGGTTAGTACCCCCGCTAATTTTACGGATCTGAAAACGTACATTTCCAGAAATAGCGGTGTTAAAAGTAGCAGTAGATAACGTGGTGGAGCTACTGGTAATGGTGCTGCCGGTTTGTTGCCAGGTTGAACCACCGTTGGTAGAATACCATAGCTGCCAGGTACTATTGGCATCGCTGCCGTATTTGGCATGGGCGATGCTTACTGCATCGGCTCCGTTAACATCAAAATTCATACTTAATGTACCTGTGTTGCGCATACGTACCGACTGACTGCCATTTTTAGCATCTGCGGCCAGGTTTCCGATTAAGGCGTCGTCCAGCGTCCAACTTCCGCTACTTAAAGTAACTGAGGCAGCGCTATAACTTCCTTTGCTGCCCGATTCGAAGGTCTCAGGGAAACCGGCAACTATTGCCTGTGCACTTGCGGTAGCTGCTTTACTATTTAATTTTTGTTCAAATAGATTTGCTTCCGGCAATATTGGATTTTCTTTTTTACAAGAGGCCAGGCCAAGGCAAAGCACTGCCATTAAGCTTAATTTTTTTAATGCTTTCATTTTTAATTGGTTTGGTTTATTTATGGGGATTAATTTTAAGTCTCTATGGCAAAAGTTTCGATAGCCAGACAGCTGCCATCAGGCAGATAACCGGTTATAATGATAGGAATCTTGCTACTGCCCTCTATACGCGTAACCTGTATATTGGATAGGTTTTGCGCAATAAAAGCTCGAAACGCTTCAATTTTGCCGGCATTTTCAACCATTGGTGCGTCATTAGCATCTACCTTCGATATAATGTGATTAAAAAAGGTAATATGGTCTACTTGTTTTAAATTAATTGGGGCAGACTGATAACGGGATGCTATTTCTTGCTGTAATGCAGAAGGGGGGATTTTGCCCCAATCAGCCACTTTGAAAGGGCTTTCTGATTCAGTAAAATACAATACGCCCAATAAGAGTTTGGTAATTGTGGTCAGGATGTTGTTATTCATGTAAATAGGGATGCAGTTTTACCTGTATTAACAACCCTAAGTTATTTAAAAAATATTTAAGCCATACGCAATCCAGATTAATTTACTGTTAATCTTTTTACATAGCTGTCTTTCCTTTTTTACAAACTGGATTTAGGCTTGGTTAAAGTGTGCCAGTAAGGTCTGTACTTGCTTTTTGTTGAGTACTGCCAGAAGCTGCTCTTTGGTAGCTTCTTTAATTTTCTTTACAGATTTAAAATGCGTGAGTAATTTATCGGCGGTGGTTTTACCGATACCTTCAATCTGTTCCAATTCAGTTTTGAGCGTTCCCTGGTCGCGTTTTTTACGGTGGAAGGTAATTCCGAAGCGGTGCGCCTCATCACGCAATTGCTGAATTACTTTTAAGGTTTCCGATTTTTTATCCAGGTAAAGCGGAAATGAATCTCCAGGATAGAATAACTCTTCGAGGCGTTTGGCAATACCGATTACCGTTACGCGTTTTTCAATACCCAATAGTTTTAAACTCTTCACAGCCGACGATAGCTGACCTTTACCCCCATCAATAATGATAAGCTGCGGCAAACTCTGATTTTCATCCAGCATGCGCCTGTAGCGCCGAAAAACTGCTTCTTCCATGGTGGCAAAATCATTTGGTCCTTCTACGGTTTTAACGTTAAAGTGCCTGTAGTCTTTTTTTGATGGCTTGGCATCCTTAAATACCACAATTGCCGAAACCGGGTATTTTCCCTGAAAATTGGAGTTATCGAAGCATTCGATATGCCTGGGCAACTGTGTTAAACGCAGGTCCTTTTGCATGGTGGTTAATATGCGGTCAGTACGTAAATCGGGATTTAGCTTTTCGTACTGGTTTAATTTTTCTTTTTTGAAGAAAAGCACATTCTTTTGCGAAAGTTCCAAGAGCTTTTTCTTTTCGCCCAGTTTAGGTACCGTAAAGCGAAGGCTTTCATCCTCAAGCGAAGGCTCAAAAGGAACAATAATCTCTTTCGAAGTGCTGTTAAATTTACTTCTGAAATCAAGCATGGCAAGTGTCATGATTTCATCGTCGCTTTCATCCAGTTGCTTTTTAACCTCAATGGTTTGGGTCTGGATAATGGTTCCGTTCATTACTTTCAGGTAGTTCACAAATGCATAACGTTCATCCGATGCAATACTAACAACATCTACATTGGTTATGGCGCTGTTTACAACGGTCGATTTGCTTTGGTATTTTTCTAAAACCTCTAACCTGCGCGCATATTGATGCGCCAACTCGAAATTTAAGTCCTCGGCAGCCGATTTTATTGTCGATTTTACTTCACGGATTACATTGCCGATCTTTCCGTTCAGTATTTCCTTTATTTCAGCAATGTTTTTATCGTAATCGCTTTCGCTCTGATAGGCCTGGCAGGGACCTTTGCAATTGCCAATCTGATATTCAAGACAAACTTTAAACTTTCCTTCTGCAATATTTTTATCGTTTAAAGGTAAATTGCAGGTGCGTAAAGGGTAGATTTCCCTGATCAGGTCTAATATGGTGTGCATCATGCCTATTGAACCATAAGGGCCGAAATAGGTCGAACCATCTTTAATTACTTTCCTTGTCCAGTAAATGCGGGGGTAATGTTCATTTTTAACAATAATCCACGGATAGGTTTTATCATCCTTTAAATTTATGTTGAATTTAGGCTGGTGCTTTTTAATTAAGCTGTTTTCGAGCAGCCAGGCATCAATTTCGGTATCAACAATGGTAAAGGTAATTTTTCTGATTTTTGAAACCAATACCCGGGTTTTGCCGTTAAACTGGCTTTTATCGCTGTTAAAATAAGAGCCGACGCGGTTACGCAGATCTTTTGCTTTTCCAATATACATTAACTTGCCATCTGCATCCCAATACTGGTACACACCTGGTTTATGTGGAATTGCGGTTAATGCTGTTTTATGGTCGAAACTGCTCATTATTAACAAAAATAATATTCGGGATGGAAATTTTGATTAAATGTTCCGATTTGCTGTATTTATAATTTGGGCGTGCCCCTAAGCTGCGCAAAGGGTCAGGCTATCCGTTACAATCTTTTGTTGCGTCTCGGCTGCGCTCAACTTTGCAACAAAAGGATTTTCACTGCTATCCTTCACGCAAACCCCAGTGTGTTAAAACCCTAGCTTCTCATCAAGTTCACTCGTCCCTTCTTCCTGCTGCTGGTATTGATTACAGTCGTATGTAATGGAGACACCAGATTTTGGTGCTTCGAAATCGGCATGACTGATCTTTAAGGCTGGATTGGCGTACACTCTTTTTATAAATCCCGCAAAAATTGGTAAGGCAGTATTGGCACCCTCACCTTGATTTGTGCTAATGAAATGGAAGGCCCTATCCTCGCAGCCAGTCCAGATACCGGTAACCAATTGTGGGGTAATGGCCATAAACCAACCATCAGAGTTATTTTGAGTAGTACCTGTTTTTGCCCCGATCGGTGCATTAACTTTATATTTATAACTCAATCTCGATCCAGTTCCGTTAGTTACTACGCCTTTAAGCATCCTCGTCATTACATAAGCCACTTCTTCGCTCATAATCGGTTTTGGTATTTCCTTTTGAGAGAACAATACCACACCATTTTTATCTTCAATTCTCAATAAATATATCGGCTTGGTATAAATTCCTTTATTGGCAAAAGCGCCATAAGCACCAACCATATTATAAACAGAAGAATCGAAAGTGCCCAAACAAATAGACGGGAATGCCGGAACATTAGGGATACCCATTTTTGTGGCCAGTGTAGATACAGCCACAGGTCCAACCTGTTTCATTAAAAAAGCTGTAACGTAGTTTTGCGAGTAGGCCAGCGCTTTTTGTAAGGTAATGCTGCCTGGTAGTGGTTTGCCTGAGTTTCTTGGCGTCCAGGGTTCTCCGTAACCTTCAATCGTTACCGGAACATTCGGTACGGTGTAACAAGGAGAATAACCATTTTCGATGGCTACGGCATAAGTAAATGGTTTTGCTGTCGAGCCTACCTGACGGGTTCCCATCTTAACCTGGTCGTACTTGAAATGCTCGTAATTAATCCCACCAACCCATGCCTTTACATGTCCATTGGTTGGGTCCATTGTCATCATGGCATTACGCAAAAGCATTTTGTAATATCGTACAGAATCGATAGGTTTCATTACGGTATCAATGTTACCTTTCCAGGTAAAAATGGTCATTTCTGTTTTCGTATTAAAGTCGTTGGTGATCTCCTCATCCGATTTTCCTTCGAGTTTTAACGCTTTATAACGGTCAGATCTTTTAATGCCCTGCTCAATCTGCAAGGTTTTATCTTTAAAAGGATTTCTACCTTTCCAGCTGGCAATAAATTGTGCCTGCAGTACTTTCATGTATTCTTTTTGTGCTTCTTCGGCATATACCTGCATATCATAATTCAATGTGGTATAAATTTTTAAACCATCCCGGTCCAGGTCGTAAGGAGTGCCATCAGGTTTGGTGATCGATTGTTCCTGAAAAATGGTTTTGATATCATTCTTCAATACCGAACGGAAATAAGGTGCAATGCCATCATTAACTGTGGCGGCATTGAAATGCAAGCCTAAAGGTTTATCTTTCTCTTCATCGAATTGTTGCTGGGTTAAAAGATCTGATTTAACCATCATGGCCATTACTGTATTTCTACGGTCTCTGGAACGCTCAGGGTGCCTTGTAGGCGAATACATGGTAATTCCTTTTTGCATACCTACCAGTGTTGCTGCCTGTGTTATACTCAGTTTATCGGGAGTGGTATTGAAATAAACCCTTGCAGCCGATTTAATACCATAAGCCTGATTACCGAAATCGACCGTATTTAAGTACATGGTAATAATTTCTTCCTTGGTGTAATTGCGTTCGAGTTTAACGGCAACAATCCATTCTTTAAACTTGGTTAATACCAACGAGAAAAAGTTAAGGTTCGATTCACGCGGGAAAAGGTTTTTGGCCAATTGCTGGGTAATGGTACTGGCCCCCTGTTTTTTGCCGATTAAATTGTAACCAATAATAGAGAAGGTCCGTTTAAAATCAATACCAGAATGTTCTTTAAAGCGGGTATCTTCTGTCGCAATTAATCCGTTGATTACATTTTCGGAAATATCTTTGTAGGTAACATTCGATCTGTTCTGTACAAAATAGGTACCTAACGGCCGACCATCTTCGGCAATAATTTCTGAAGCCTGGTTGCTTTTTGGGTGTTCGATATCCCTGAAAGAAGGTAAAGCTCCAAAAAGGCCCAAACCGATCATTGAAATGAAAATAGCGAAAAGGGCAATTCCCCCGATCAATAATTTCCAGATGAGTAAACTGTATCTTTTTATATCCTGTGCAGAAAGGGATTTATTCATTGTATGTTGTTATTTTCCAAAACCGTAATAAAGAAGGTTTGGATGCAAATTTATTAATTTTTTATAGAATCAAATTTAAGCTGTGCAAATTGGCAATTCTACAACTAAAGACATTTAAGCTTTGGTTTTTTCGTTTGGTTTTCACCATTTAAGACATATAAGGTTTATCAAAGCTTTCGCCTTAATCTTTCAGCTTTGATCTTTACTTTCATCTTGCTTTCACCATTTAAGGCATATAAGGCCATCAAAGCTTTTAGCTTTAGTCTTTATTCTTTAAGCTTTCTGCTTATTTATAATTGTCTTTTAAAAACTCCAGGTATTCGTTAATCCGCGATCTGTCTGTAAGTTTCTGGAAGTTTTCTTTGCTGATAATAAAGCCTTTATAAAGGTTAGCCGGAACTTTCATAATGTTCTTTAACTGGCCTTTAATGCTCGATTCGTAAATTTTTGCATCTTCAAGATCCACAAAACTCGTAATATAAATCAACTGATCGTTATCTAACTCTACCAATTTATGTTCCAAATCGTTATCGGGGTAATTTCCACGGTTAAACTGACCGATACCAAAACGTGATGAACTTAGGGTTAAAGTGGCATCGGCTACATCGATTACATAATAATACTCTTCTGATTTTTCCGCACTGAAAATACTGGCCGATTTAGTCGGATCAGCTGGCTTACCCTCAACAGGTTTTGCCACAGGGGTAGGTTCAATGGTTTTTGTTACAGGATTTTCGACCACCAAAGGTTTTGTTGAAACGGCAGCCGGGCTAGCCTGTGCCACAAAACGAGGCTCGTTTGGATCAAAATCGATCAATGCCACAGGCCTTTGTTTAAACTCATCAAGATTAGCTTCGATGTATTTTAAATGATCGCGAACTAAAGGTGTGATAATTTTATCGTTCGGATAAAGGCTGGTGATCAGGTTAAATTCGGTTAATAAGGCATCAATTTTTGACGTTCGGCCAACTGCTATGGCTTTTAAATAAGCATACTGCGGGGCCAGATCGTTATTGGGAAAAGCCGAAATATTATCATCAGCCTGCTTTACCACACCTGGATAATCTTTTTTAGTGTAAGCATCAAAAGCCACATTGTAATTATTGATGGCAATGTTTTCCATCTGTGTCTGTTTGGCAGAATAGTTCGGATCTAAAATATTTTTTGCAAAATTCGATTCAGGGAATTTGGTAAGTACCAATTGTTTGTACTGATCAGATTTTGCCTCATCTACACCTTTATAATTGAGGTAAAGACTATAATAAATAGCTATGAGGTGATTGTTTTCAGGATATCTTTTAATCAGTTCAAGGAATATTTTATTTGCCTCTGGATTATCGTTCAGTTCCTGTTGATAAAAACTGGCGATTTCAAAATAAGCATCTATAATTTTTTGATCAGATGCAGCCAACAGTGCTGGTGTAGTAGGTAAAGCGTCCAAAAACTGTTTCTCCAATGAAGTTTGTTCAGTAGGAGTCGTGTTGGTTTGTCCAGTTGCAGGTGTAATTTCTGTGGCAACCTTTCCTCCGGCTAAAACCTGGTTCGTTTCCTGTCCGGATGAACGTACACTCTGGCGCCAGTTATCTTCAAGCGGGCGGTTGCCCCAACGTTTTTTAAAATCGCCAAAACCATTGCTTATGGCAGCATTATTATTAAAATAAAAAGTGCTCCCTCCGGTATTTGTTGGTGCATTTAAACTTCTGTTTGGAAAATCCGGATCATTTAAGAACTGGTTGCTGATTGATGTGCCTGTATTCGTTACTTCAACTTTTGGAGCTAAATAAGCTTTTACTTTGGCTTCACGCTCAGCAGCAGGAAGTTTCGCGATATACTGGGCAGTGTCTTCTTTAGCAATAATGGTGTATCTGTCGGTTAGGTATTTGAGGTTATCGGCCTTTTTAACGATATTGTTGTAATCAGGAAAATTTTTAGGTAAAATCATTGCCGCACTGTCATAATACAGTTTTGCTTTAATGTAATTGTTAAACTCTTTAAAGTTTAAATCTGCAATCTTTAAATAAGACAAGGCTTTTTGTGTTTGATTACGCGTGCTTTGTGAAACCGATTTATGGTAATTTTCTTCTGCTTTTACAAAATTCCCTTCTGCCGAGAAAAGCTCACCCACCTGGTAATAGATCTGATCGATATAATCGAAGTTTTTATCGTCTTTTAACAGCGCGAGTAACTGGTCTTCCTTGTTCAGTTTTACCCCGCTAAGCAATGCTTTTAGTTTAATCCGGTTTAAATTGGCGTGGAAATACATTTCGAAAGGCGCATTGCTCTTTTCCACTTTGGTGAAATTGATATAAGCATCCTGAATATTTTTTTCTTTTTCCTGTAGCTGTGCCAATATGAAGCGCCAACGGATGCGTAGCTGTTTTTCTGCAGGCAAGGCAATGGCCGATTCTAAAAATAAGATAGCCTCTTTATTACGTTTCTGATAAATGCGCATCTGGGCTGCAGTTGCCAAAGGCTCGGCCAGATCTTTTTTTAATTGATCGGAAGCGCGCAACATGGTGTCGAGGATTTTATCGGCAAGTACCATATTGTTCAACTGCATCTGGCTGCGAGCTTTCCAGTTTAAGGCCATGATGAACGTCTTCAGGTCACTGTTATAGGTTTTTGCCGTATAATCGAAATATTCAGTTGCGATAAAATAGTTGCCCTTCAAGTAATTGGCCTTTCCTAAAAGCATGTAGGCATCGTCAATATAATTGCTGAAACTTTTTTCATTAATGATGGTTTGTCCTTTGGCAATTACATCATCAAGCTGTTTATTGGCAGTACCTGCCGAGAGCACCAGATTTACTTGTGGCTCAGGATCGAGATAAACAGGCAGTATTTTTTCATAATTATCTGTATAACTTTGCAGTTGACTCTCGTTGTATTCGGTAAGCAGAACATTAGAGTTATAGATATAGTTATACCTTGCCGTCAGGTTTTGGAACCTGCGGTCTACTGCAGTATCTTTATTTGCAACACAGCCATAAATAAGGAGGGCACTAAAAAAGATGGCGAAGCGACTTAAATGTTTGCTAGCGTTGTTTTTCAATGATGGTAAATCTCTTAAGTTGATATATAATAAAACAATATATATAGAAAAATATTTTATCCGGCAACAAATTTCAATTATCCAAAGTTAATTTAATTATTGCATAAAAAATGGAAAATCCAAAAGAAGAAGATACAAAGAAAAAGGTGAACGCTGCTGCCAAATATTCTGCCATTGGTTTCCAGATGATCGCTACAATAGGTCTGCTTACTTTTATAGGTTACAAAATTGATGAGCACAGAAACAGCAAAACCAATTTAATTACCGCAGCTTTCGCCCTGGCAGGGGTGGGGATTGCCCTTTATCAGGCAATCAGGCAGGTTACAAGGGGTTAGGTTACAGTTAACATTTTTAGTTCTTAGTTAGACAGTTAGTTTAGTTCTTAGTTAGACAGTTAGTTTATAGACAGTTTCCTAACTAATTGCTATATGCTAGCTTGTTGGGCAATGCTTAAATAACAATTTAGCAATTTAACTATGCAGCAATGATCGCGCAGCGCTTCAATCAACCGGTTAACCAGTTTGAACAATTAACCATCCTTATAATATTTCTTCTCCTTACTAGTTACTTGATAATAAAAACCTTATCTTTGCAAAAGTTTTCATTTGCTAAGAAATTTATTCCATTGACTCTAGCCAAATTTACCAGTATCTATCTGATCTTTGTAGGCTTATTAATAGGCGTTGCTGCCGTTTTACCTTTGTTATTTCCTGATAAACAGATTTTTGTGAATAATTTTTGGGTAATGTTCGGCTTTTTGGCCGGTATTACCTATATCGCATACATGCTTGTTGATGTAGGGATAAAACGAGATCCCGAAGTGGGGATTATGGCTATTATGGGATCAATTGCAGTGAAGATGATTTTTTGTATGGCTTTTGTGCTGATTTACAGTATAAAAGCAAAGGGAATTGGGCTTGTATTTCTGCTTAATTTTTTTTCTTTATATTTATTGTTTTCGGTCTTTGAAGTTTACTGTTTGTTACGTAACTTGCGCCACCAAAATTTAAAGTAAAAAACTGCCAATAAATGGATTGTAACCGAGTTTTTGTGTCTAAAGTTAAAAGGCTAACTATCGTTTTTACGCTTTTAATCGCGTTTTTATCTATCAAAATTGATACTTTCGCTCAAGTTGATAGCGCTGTTGTACCTGTTGATAGTGCTGTTGCTGAGTCTGCAGATGTGGCTTCAGGTGAGCATGGATCTGCTAAGCATGAAAAAGAAAAATTCGAGCCAACTAAAGTGATCATGGAGCACATTGCTGATTCACATGTTTGGCATCTCTGGGGGCACACTTCATTGCCTCTTCCTGTGATTTTATACACGGCTAACGGTCTGGAGGTTTTTTCATCAGCTCATTTTCATCATGGTGAGCATGATTATAAAGGTAAGTACAATAACTATCGTTTGGAAGAAGATCATATTAAAGTGGTTGGTGCCGATGGTAAGATCGATGAGGAGGCAAGCAAATCTATTCTTGATTTCTCGATCACTAAAAACGTTGCAGCAATGTTTGTTGCTATCCTGGTAATCCTGATCGTATTTATTTCAGTGGCCGGAGCTTATAAAAAACGTGTGGGTAAAGCACCTAAGGGTTTGCAATCATTAATCGAGCCGATTATTGTTTTTGTTAGAGACGATATTGCTAAACCGAACATCGGTCATAAATATAATAAATTTATGCCTTACCTGTTAACCGTGTTTTTCTTTATCTGGTTTAATAACTTATTGGGCTTAATTCCGATTTTTCCAGGTGGTGCTAACGTTACAGGAAACATTGCATTAACCTTCGTAATGGCTTTGGGTACTTTGATTATTGTAAATGTAAACGGTAACAAATATTACTGGAAGCATATTCTTTTACCGGATGTTCCTTTCTGGTTATGGCCTTTAATGGTTGTTGTGGAGGTAATCGGTATTATTTCTAAACCTTTCGCTTTAATGGTTCGTTTGTTCGCGAACATCACTGCAGGCCATATTATCGTATTAAGTTTAATATCGTTAATATTTATTTTCGAAACACTGGCTATTGCTCCGGTATCAGTAGCATTCGTATTGTTTATGGATGTGCTGGAATTACTGGTAGCATTTTTACAGGCCTTTATTTTTACATTACTTACTGCTTTATTTATTGGTATGGCAGTAGAAGAACATCATTAACAGAAAACTATTTTTTACAAATTAATATAAATTAAATTAGTTATGGTAGGTTCAATCGCGGCAATTGGTGCCGGTTTAGCAGTAATCGGTGCAGGTATCGGTATCGGTCAAGTAGGTGGTAAAGCAATGGAAGGTATTGCTCGTCAACCAGAAGCTGCATCAAAAATTCAGACTGCAATGATTATTGCTGCGGCCCTTATCGAGGGTGCTGCTTTATTCGGTGTAGTAGTTGCATTATTAGGCTTAAACGGTTAATAATCGCTGAAGAAATTAGGTTGGGTAATTAACGATTGGTTATTTACCCGGCCTTATTAAAAAGATTGTATTTAAAAATTAGATAAAATGGAATTAGTAACCCCAAGCATAGGATTGGTTTTTTGGACGTCGGTAGCATTCATCTGTTTATTGATTATACTTAGAAAGTTTGCATGGAAACCTATTTTAGGCGCCATTCACGAGCGTGAGCAAAGCATTGATGAGGCTTTGAACAAAGCTGAATTGGCTAAACAGGAAATGGCACGTTTAACCAGCCAGAACCAGGATTTGATGCAACAGGCCCGTGCCGAGCGTGATGAAATTTTAAAGGAAGCTAAAACCTTAAAGGATAGTATTTTAAACGAAGCTAAAAAACAAGCGCAAACTGAAGGTGCAAAATTGATCGAGAAAGCAAAAATTGAGATCGAAAACCAAAAGAAAGCGGCTTTAGCAGAAGTTAAAGGTCAGGTTTCTTCTTTATCATTAGAAATTGCAGAGCGTGTTTTACGTACTCAATTAGATGATAAAACTAAACAGGAAGCATTAGTTGCTAATTTGTTAAAAGACGTTGAATTAAACTAAGCGTATTGCGGTAAGCGCGTCAAACGCTTAACGCCAACCCAAATAAATATGTCAGAAATTAAAGTTGCGAGCAGATACGCCAAATCATTAATAGACCTAGCCATCGAAAACAATGCGCTGGAAGAATCTTATAATGATATGGTTTTGTTTGAGAAAGTGGTTGATGAAAGCCCTGAGTTGGAAGCAATATTAAAAAACCCGATTGTACCTTTAGATAAAAAAACAGGTATCCTGAACGGCATTTTTGCAGACAAAGCCGGCAAATTGACACTTACTTTTTTCAAAACCGTTGTAAACAAAGGACGTTCGTCTATATTATTTGCTACTGCAAAACAGTTTGTGCAACAATACAATCAGATTAAAGGTATCGTTGCTGCTGATGTTACTACTGCTTCAGCTTTAAGTGCTGCGGCCAAGGAGGAAATTGTAGCCATTGTAAAAAAAGAATTAGGTGCCAATCAGGTAATCGTAAACGAAAAGGTGAACGAAAAACTAATTGGTGGTTTTATATTAAAAGTTGGTGATAAGCAATTCGATGCCAGTATTGCCAACGGTTTAAATAAACTTAAAAAAGAATTTGCGCAATAACGTGTAGCGTTTTGCGTAGGGTGTTTAGCGTTGATTTGCAAAATGCCTGAAAAACATAGTGAAGCGTGAGTGTAAGGTAATAGAACACCAAATGCGAAACGCCTCGCAAAGAGTATTGCGATAAGCGTATGGCATGAAAAACGCCAGGCGCCATGCGCTAAGCATTAAACATTTATAAAAAGATATAAAGTAAAATTATGGTAGAGGTAAGACCAGACGAAGTATCGGCAATTATCAGACAGCAATTGGCGGGCTTCAAATCAGAAACCGAACTGGAAGAAGTTGGTACCGTGCTGCAAGTGGGCGACGGTATTGCCCGTGTTTACGGTTTAACTAAAGTTCAATCGGGTGAGTTGGTTGAATTTGCAAATGGCCTGCAAGGTATCGTATTAAACCTTGAGGAAGATAACGTTGGTGTGGTACTTTTAGGACCTTCTGACGAGATCAAAGAAGGTGATACCATTAAACGTACCAAAAAAATTGCCTCTATTAAAGTTGGTGAAGGTATGCTTGGTCGCGTAGTAAGCACTTTAGGTGAGCCTTTAGATGGTAAAGGTCCGATCTTGGGCGAAACTTACGAAATGCCTTTAGAGCGTAAAGCACCAGGTGTAATCTATCGTCAGCCGGTAAATGAGCCTTTACAAACTGGTATTAAAGCAATCGATGCGATGATTCCAATTGGTCGTGGTCAGCGTGAGTTGGTTATCGGCGACCGTCAGATTGGTAAAACTGCTGTTTGTATCGATACCATTATTAATCAAAAAGAATTTTATGAAGCAGGTCAGCCTGTGTTCTGTATCTATGTAGCTATTGGTCAGAAAAACTCTACTGTAGCTAACATTGTACGTACATTGGAAGAAAACGGTGCTTTACCATATACAGTTGTTGTTGCTGCTTCGGCTGCAGATCCTGCTCCAATGCAGTTCTATGCTCCGTTTGCAGGTGCTGCGATTGGCGAGTTTTTCCGCGATACAGGTAAACCGGCTTTAATTGTTTACGATGATTTATCTAAACAAGCTGTGGCTTACCGCGAGGTATCTTTATTACTTCGTCGTCCACCGGGTCGTGAGGCTTATCCAGGTGACGTTTTCTACTTACACAGCCGTTTGCTGGAAAGAGCTGCGAAAATCAACGCTAACGATGATATCGCTAAAAACATGAACGATTTACCTGAGTCGATTAAACACATCGTTAAAGGTGGTGGTTCATTAACAGCACTTCCAATTATCGAAACACAAGCCGGCGACGTTTCTGCTTATATCCCAACCAACGTAATTTCAATTACTGATGGACAGATTTTCTTAGAGTCGAACCTGTTCAACTCTGGTATCCGTCCGGCAATTAACGTAGGTATATCGGTATCACGTGTGGGTGGTAATGCGCAGATCAAATCGATGAAAAAAGTAGCAGGTACTTTAAAGCTGGATCAGGCTCAATACCGCGAGTTAGAGGCTTTCTCTAAATTCGGTTCTGACTTAGATGCTGCAACAAAATCAGTATTGGATAAAGGTGCACGTAACGTAGAAATGTTAAAACAAGCTCAATTCTCTCCGTTTACTGTAGAGAAACAGGTTGCAATTGTTTATGCAGGTACTAAAAACTTAATGCGTAACGTTCCGGTAGATAAAGTAAAAGAATTTGAAACTGAATTCTTAACCCAGCTGGAATTACGTCATCCTGAAACTTTAGCGGCTTTAAAAGCTGGTAAATTTGATGATAACATTACTGGTGTTTTAGATACAGTAGCAAAAGAGATTTCAAGTAAATACTAATTAGATACAGTAGCGAGTATCAAGTATCAAGATTGGATTGCCTTTCTTGGATACTTGATACTTAATACTCGATACTTAAAAAATGGCTAATTTAAAAGAAGTAAGAAACCGGATTGCATCGGTACAGTCAACACAGCAGATCACCAAAGCTATGAAAATGGTTTCGGCAGCAAAGTTGAAACGTGCTACCAATGCAATTATCGCTTTACGTCCTTATGCTACTAAACTGAAAGAGATTTTAGGTAATCTGTCAGCAAGTTTAGAGGGGTCGTCATCGCCTTTTATCCAAGAGCGTGAGCCCAATAAGGTGTTAATTGTTACTGTATCTTCAAACCGTGGTTTGGCAGGTGCTTTTAACATGAACGTAATTAAAGCGGCCAATAATTTAATTGCCGGAAAATATAGCGAACAGTTGAAAAACGGTAATGTGAGCATTATTTCTATTGGTAAGAAAACTCAGGATTTTTACGAAAAACGTAAATACAATGTTATTGGTAACAATAACGAAATATATTCAGCCCTGACTTTCGAAAACGTAACCAAAATTACGGATACAATTATGGCAGGTTTTGTTAAAGGTGAGTTTGATAGGGTAGAAGTGGTTTACAACCGTTTCAGAAACGCTGCTGTGCAGTTTATTACTACTGAACAATTGCTGCCTTTGCCTAAAACAGAAGAAGCAACAGATCTAAAGGCCGTTAAGAAAACAACAAATGCTGATTATATTTTAGAGCCTTCTCAGGAAGAAATTGTAGAACAGCTGATTCCTAAATCAATTAAAATCCAGTTATACAAAGCCGTGTTAGATTCACATGCTTCTGAACATGGTGCACGTATGACATCAATGGATAAAGCAACTGAAAATGCTGGCGAACTATTAAAAGCCTTAAAACTTTCATACAACCAGGCACGTCAGGCTGCAATTACAACTGAGTTAACTGAGATTGTAAGTGGTGCTGCTGCATTGGAAGGATAAGTTTAGTTTGGAATTGAGATTTTTTAATCCTGAGTCTTAAAAATAATTTAAAACCCATTTCTTAATTGAAATGGGTTTTTTTATACTTTTAGATTTTATAATCCAGAATTATTATGTTTTTTATGGATTGTAATCCAAAATTATTATGTTTTTTATGGATCGTAATCCAAAATTATTATACTTTTGTATAAAGATTAGATTGCTATGATTGTTCGGAAACAATTAGATTATGCTTTTGCAAGGCTTTTTAAAGGGAAAGCCTTTATCATTTTTGGGCCACGTCAAACGGGTAAAACCACATTTGTTGAACAGTTATTGGCAAAGGTTGATAAGAAGACCCTATACCTAAACGGGGATGATGCCGATGTACGCGAAATCCTGACTAAGCCCAATGCAGCACAAATAGCGCAAATGCTCGCTGGTTACGAAGTGCTCTTTATTGATGAGGCCCAACGAATAAATGATGTAGGTCTGTTGATCAAGATTATTGTCGATCGTTTTAAACCTGTTCAGGTAATTGCAACAGGTTCTTCAGCATTTGAGTTATCAGGTAAAATAAATGAGCCTCTAACCGGTAGGAAATATGAAATGATGCTTTTGCCATTTTCGTACGCTGAACTGGTAAATGATACTGATTTTATTACCGAAGAAAGATCATTGGAACAGCGGCTAATTTATGGTTCTTATCCTGAAATTATAAACGACCCGCAGAGCGCAGAAGAGCATTTAAAATTACTTGCCGATAGTTATCTGTATAAGGATCTGTTTGCGTTAGAAGAGGTAAAAAAGCCGCTCCTGTTCGAGAAAATTGTAAAAGCGCTGGCCTTACAGGTTGGAAGCGAGGTGAATTTTTCAGAGCTGGCACAGCTGGTAAAGGCCGATCAGAAAACAGTTGATAAGTACATCAGCCTGCTCGAAAAATCTTTCGTGATTTTTAGCCTGCCTGCATTTTCGGGCAATGTACGCAATGAGATTAAAAAGAGCAGGAAGATTTATTTCTATGATACGGGTATTATTAATGCGATTACACGGAATTTTAACCCCTTAGCCAATAGAAATGATGTTGGGGCACTGTTCGAAAATTATATGATTGCCGAACGTATAAAGTTTTTGCATCAGAACCAGATAGAAGCAGAATGCTTTTTCTGGCGTACCACGCAGCAACAGGAAATTGATTATATCGAAAAAGCAAAAGAAAAATTTTTGGCTGTTGAGTTTAAATGGAGCGAAAGGGGGAAAAATAAAATTTCACTTACTTTTAAGCATGCTTACCCCGATGCAGAAACATTATTGGTTTCAAAAACTGATAGGGGAAGTTTTTTAAATGGCTAAAATTAATCTCACTTCGATTAAGAAATGGGATTTGCAAAGTTAAAAATAAGCGTTTTCTGTATCTTTGTAACCTAATATCAGGTTATGAAAAAATACATCCTCATCATTTTGTTGTCTGCTTCATTTTTTGCTAAAGCGCAAAATCCTGCCCGTGATTACACCAATGCGGTGCTTTGGCAACAAACATCTGGCGAATACCGCGCGCTATGTTTCCAGGCTTACAATTTTGCACGTTTATCGCTAAAAGAGGCTTTATGGGCCGATACCAGTAAGAAGCCAAACTGTGTAATTGTTGATATAGACGAAACAGTTCTGGATAACTCCGCTTTTCAGGGGCATGAAATTAAAAAAGGGTTGAGTTATGCACCTGATGATTGGACCGCGTGGACAAGTTTAGCCCGGGCCGATACCGTTCCGGGCGCACTGGCATTTTTAAAGTTTGCCGCATCAAAAAATATCGAAACCTTTTATGTAAGCAATCGTAATGAAAAGGATTATCAGGCGACCTTAAAAAACCTGCAGCAATTTGGATTTCCTTATGCAGATGATGCGCATTTGGTGGTTTCGAAAGGAACCTCAGATAAAGAGCCCCGCCGGCAAAAGGTAGCCGAAACCCATAATATACTGATGCTTTGTGGAGATAACCTGAGCGATTTTTCGAATATTTTTTACCGTGAAAATAAAAACACGAAAGAGCAGGTAGAACAGAACCAGTATCTTTTCGGTACCAAATTTATTGTATTGCCAGACCCTATGTATGGCGATTGGGAAAAGCCTTTGTATCAGGGTGAAAAGCTATCAGATAAGGATAAAGCAAAGCAACGTTTAGAACGATTAAAAAGTTACTAAGTTTATATAATTATTCGGCAATAAGTATTACTTTTGCTGCAACATAAAAATAAACATTATGGAGAACAACAAATTAAAGCACAATACAGAAAGTATGCAAACGGCTAACCAGCCAGGAATTTATAAATTGATGGTTTTGGGTGTACTGATATGCATTGTGGGTACTTACGCACGTTTCGCTTACGATTCTTGGCAGGTATCATTGGCATCATGGATTGTTTTGTTCATCGGTGCAATTATTGCCATTAAAGGAGTATTCAAAATATTAGACGCATAAGCTTTTGCTATCAAGATATAAAGCCGGTTATGTTCATTCATTATCGGCTTTTTTATTATATACAAATCCATCAGGTTTTCAAAACCTGATGGATTTAAGTAAAATAGTTTCCAAAAGCCCTGCCATCCGCTTTACTCCGTTACTCTCCGTGCCCGCTCCTGTCAAGATTTAAATTACTTAGGCAGACCTTTCCTATCCTAAACCTAACAGTCGCGGCAGCCCCTGATTCTTTGCCGATGAATCGGAACTAAATTAGCATCAGGGCTACAGCAAATGGCGAGACTGCTATACCCAACTGCTTTTGTACCTGCTTTCCAAAAAATAAGATAAGTGTTGAATACCCGCATTTGTAAAGATTTACATTACTTAAGCTTTTCTTATTCTTAACGAAGAGCCATCCAAAGTACCTTCTCACTACGCTAAACATAATATTGGGTTACCTAAATCCAATTATCGTATTAAGGGTAAATACAGCGTTATAATCTAACCAAAGGCGCTGAACTTCTCATGGCCATTTGAAGCAATATTTAAAATGATTACTTATTTAGAACCACACAATCATGAAAAGGAATATTATTGCTATAGCCATAGTTTTAACAATTTTTGGCTGCCAGAGCGAAAGCAAAAAATACGCAAGTGCCGATACAGTAGCTTTAGAGCCATTAGATAAAGCGGCTACAGATAGTACGGCAACTGAGAAGATCATTAAAACTGCCGACATGAGGTTTAGGGTAAAAGATGTTCAGAAAACGAAAGAACAGCTAAGCAAAACCATTAAGGCCGAAGGAGGCACGGTTGCCGAATTCTCGATTGAAAGTATTATCCAGGAAACCGACAAGGTTAAACAATCAACCGATTCTTTAAAAGAAATTACTTCCTACCGCACCCAGGGCTACCTGGTGGCTAAGGTACCATCAGATAAACTGGATGATTTTACCAATACCATCGCGAAAATGGCCGTTTTTGTGGATAATCAATCGATGAAAATGGACGATCAGAGCATTGCTTATTTATCGAATAAATTAAAGGCACAGAACCGGACCGATGCGATTGAAAAGATCAATAAAGTAGCTTCAAAAAAGAGTGCCAATGTAGAGTCTTCCCTTCTCATCAAAGATGATTATGTTGATAAAAGGATAGAGAATATGCAGATCGATAACCGTGTAAAGTTCAGTACCATTACCCTTAATTTTTATCAGGACAATACGGTGAAGACTATGGTTGTTGCGAATGATAACCTGTACGATTACCGACCTTCGTTTGTAAATAGGCTATGGCTGGGGATAGTAAACGGCTGGACGATCTTCAAAGAAATTATCATTGCCATTTCCAACCTGTGGGTACTGATATTGGTTGGTGCATTGGCATTTTTAGCCATCAGGCATTTGATTAGGAAAGATAGGTCGGCAAGAGACCTGATTACGAAAAAATTGATCGAAAATAATCAGGGATAAATCTCCCCTTTACAGTCCAGAACATGGTTCGTGCGGACACGAACCATGTTCGAAAACACAAATTCTTATTCTGTCATCCGTTCATATACGGAATAAATCAAATAAATTATTTTCTAAATGGAACCTTATTCAATAGCTAATTGCTTGTCAATCGATGCACGGACTGGACTTTCTTATAAAAAGGGCATTAAATTATACTTTTATATACTTTCACTCTTTATATTGCTCACATCATCGTGTGTTTACGACCCTCCCAGACCTTTTATCGAAATTTGCAATAAAACATATCGTAATCTTACCATTGAATTATTTTTTGATAAGGAGAATTATAAAGAATATTGGTCAGAAGATGATTTTAGAACTTTTTTAATATATAGTTATGCGCAAACGGGAAGTGGAAATGGAGAGCTAATTTCTGCTGATACCGTAAATCTGATACAACGTTATTCGCTTTTGCCAAATTCGCATTTACGTATCGACGGTTGGGGTGATAAAGATGAGAGCATTCTTTTTAATAAGATAAAAGTAATTAAAGATCGGGATACAATGATTTATGGTAGCATTGCCGAGATTAAAAAGTCATTTACGAGGATCAATGGATACCTCAATAGATTGGAGATAAATTAAATATTATTTCTTGACTTTTGAAACCAAACCTTTAACCTTAGTTTTATTATCGCTTACAAAAGATTCCCAGCCGGAATAGGTTTTGGATTTACCACCTGCAGTAATTTTCTGAAAGGAGTGACAAACGGCAACCGCTAAACCATCGGTGGCATCTAAAAATTCGGGCGTT
Source organism: Sphingobacteriaceae bacterium (assembly GCA_017745075.1). Taxonomy (GTDB): domain Bacteria; phylum Bacteroidota; class Bacteroidia; order Sphingobacteriales; family Sphingobacteriaceae; genus Pedobacter. Next base: position 294,455 of record JAGIAD010000002.1, read on the forward strand.
TCCTTAAAGTTCAATAAACGCTGTAACATGGCTGCAACCTGCTCTTTGGTGGCATTTCCACTGCCTGTAATGGATTGTTTGATTTTACGGGGCGAATATTCTGTTACAGGCACATTTCTGGATAATGCAGCTGCGATGGCAATGCCCTGCGCACGGCCGAGTTTCAGCAATACCTGGATATTTTTACCATAAAAAGGTGCTTCGATAGCGAGTACATCGGGTTTGTACTGCTCCATCAGCACAACTGTTTTTTCGAATATCCGCTGAAGTTTAAGAAAAGGATCGTCTAAATGGGTCATTTTAACCACGCCTAAACTGATCAGTTCCGTTTTGTTGCCCTTCTCTAAAATTACGCCATAACCCATCACCGCAGTGCCTGGATCGATGCCCATAATTACCCGTTCCTTTTTTTCATTCAACATTACAGCAATATTAAGCATATTTGCAAAAAAAAAGAGAATCTTGACAGGCAGGCACAAAAAAATATTATCGCTTTTTATCAAAGTTGCAATTGTAATATTTGCCTTTTGGTTTATTTACCATAAACTCATTGCCAATAAAAACCTCCGCGATTTTAGTGCACTGTTAAAAAATATCCCCCAGGCAGAAATTATTACGATAATTGGTATTGTGGTAATATTGATGCTGGTAAACTGGTTCCTTGAAGCCGGGAAATGGAAATACCTGATGAGTCACATCGAACCCATTAGCTTTTATCGCGCCATCGAATCGGTTTTTTGCGGTTTAACGCTCGCTATTTTTACGCCCAACAGGTTGGGAGAGTATGGAGGGCGCGTGTTTTTCCTCTCACCACGGAGAAGAATTGTTGGTATAGTGGCCATGAGTGTGGGCAGCATCGGTCAGTTGGTGCTGACCAATGTTTTTGGCGCTATTGCAGCCTGTTTTTTTGTGTACCGTTTTATTCCAGTAAACCGCGTGCTCTTTATTGCACTGGTATTCTTTGCGGTAATTTTTTGCCTGTTTTTTCTGATCTTTTATTTTAACATCCGTTGGTTAAACGGGATTTTATTATCCATTAAATTCACCAGGAAATACAAGAAATTTTACAGCATTTTAGCCCGGTACAGGAAAAGGGAATTATTCAGGATTATTACTTACTGTTTTGCCCGTTACGTGGTATTCAGCTCACAATATTTTATTCTTTTTGTTTGGCTGGTGCCCGGCATGCATTACGCAGACATTGTGATGATGACCTGCTTACTCTTTTTGATACAATCGGCACTGCCTTCACTCGATCTTTTCGATGTAGGTATCAGAAGTGTTACTGCTGTAGAGCTATTTAAACATATAACCAACCAACATGTGGCAGTTATTGCATGTACGGCTGGTATTTGGCTCGTAAATATCATAATTCCTGCTATCTTAGGCACTTATTTCGTTTTTAAACTCAATTTTTTTGGAAATCTTAAATCTAAATAGTCTATTTTCTGTTGCTTTAACCTTAATCTATGGTTTTTTAGTCCTTTATTTTATCAGGGGATGGCATAGGCTGATTTATTTCAACCCACAAAAATCAGATCCGAAAACCAGGGTTTCCATTATAGTGGCTGCAAGAAATGAGGAAGCAAATATCAATAAAACGATCGATGACCTCATTGCGCAGCATTACCCCCAGGCTTTAACGGAGATTATTATTATTGACGACCATTCTACTGATAAAACAGCAGAAATTGTGTTAAGTTATGCCCACCGTAATGTAAAACTGATTAAGTTAAACGAAGACCGGGCATTAAACTCGTACAAGAAAAAGGCAATACAAACCGCTATCGGCACCTGCTCGGGTGACCTGATCATAACCACTGACGCTGATTGCAGAATGGGGCCAGATTGGCTGGTTACTATTGTTGGCCTGTACGAAGAGAAAAACTATAAAATGATCTCCTCTCCTGTAGCATACTTTCAGGAGAAAAGTTTTTTTGAGCGGTTACAGGCCTTAGAATTTCTTTACCTGATCGGACTGGGGGCTTCCACCATCGGAAACAGGAAACCATCAACCTGTAATGGTGCCAATTTAGCCTATGAAAAAAATACTTTCTACGAAGTTGGCGGCTTTCAGGGGATTGATGATCTTGCATCAGGCGATGATGAATTGTTACTGCATAAAATTGCTGCGAAATATCCTGATAAGATCGGCTTCTTAAAAAACAGGGATGCGATCGTATATACGCATGCAAAAGAGACATTAGGTGATTTTATCCAGCAGCGCAAGCGCTGGGCATCGAAAAGTACGCGTTATAAAAACAAGGCTATTATTGTTTTAGGTGTACTGATCTGGATCTTCAATCTCAGCATACTGTCAAACTTTGTTACGGGATTGTTTATTCCCGGTTTTTTAACCCTTGTTTTCTACCAACTCTTATTTAAAATGGTGGTAGAAACCTTATTTTTATGGGATGTAACCGGCTTTGCCAAAAGGCGCAGTTTACTGATTTTAATGCCTGTTTTAAATGTATTGCATATCATTTATATGGTATACATCGGCATTGCCGGAAACAGCGGAAAATATAATTGGAAAGGCAGAATGGTTAAATAATGGATAATAGCCCATCAAAAAAAGTATGGTTAAAGTTTAAGCGGAACAAGCTGGCATTCGGCGGGCTGATCTTTATCCTGTTATTGATGTTGATGGGCATTTTGGGATATTTGATTATGCCCGATCATTCTCCAAATGCAAATGTGCAGACCCTTCAGTTAAACAAAAAGAAGCCAGGCAGTACCTTTACTTTTTTAATTATTGGCCGGAATCCCAAAGTGGAAAAAGTTAATTTTTTTAAAAGAATGCTGAATGGACAACCCCCCACTTTTAAAAGTATCCCGATAACTTCATACAAGATAAAAGGCAATACTGTTTTGGTACAGGAGTATATCGGAGATGACGAAAAAGCCAAAGAAACGGAGTACGCATTAAAAGATTTATGCCCGGATTGTGTTCTGCCTTCAAAAACAGGCTCGCCACAAGCTCTTTTCGAGAAGAATAACATCTATAAACAAACCTATATTCTGGGAACCGATATTTATGGCCGCGACTTATTAAGCCGTTTGATTTTGGGTATACGCGTTTCATTATCAGTAGGTTTAATGGCGGTTCTTATTTCTCTTTTTATAGGGGTAAGTTTAGGTGCAATAGCTGGTTATTTTGGTGGAAGGATAGATGCGGCCATCAGCTGGTTTATGAATGTAGTTTGGTCGTTGCCATCGCTTTTATTGGTTATTGCCATTTCATTTGCCTTGGGTAAGGGCTTTTGGCAGATATTTATCGCAGTTGGTTTATCAACCTGGGTAGATGTAGCCAGACTGGTGCGAGGGCAGGTAATGGCTTTAAAAGAAGTAGAGTTTATAGAGGCAGCAAGGGCCTTGGGATTCAGTACGGCCAGAACCATTATCAAACATATATTGCCCAATATAGCCGGTCCTATTTTGGTTGTGGCCTCCTCAAATTTTGCTTCGGCGATATTGCTGGAAACAGGATTAAGCTTTTTGGGCTTTGGTGCACAACCGCCCATGCCCAGCTGGGGGAGCATGATTAAGGAACACTATGGTTACATCATTATGGATGCTGCTTACCTTGCCGTTTTGCCCGGTTTAGCCATTATGTTTACCGTTTATGCTTTTAATGTGCTTGCCATAGGCTTGCGCGATGCCTTTGATGTGAAAGGGCAAAATGTAACGGTATAAAAAAAGAGACTGTATTATAAGTTGTGATACACATTTGATTTATCGTGTTGAGCCTACTCTTATATTGTGCTTCACGCAAGGTACGGAAACACTTGTTAGATAATTAAAACAGACCTTTCGACAAACTCGTGATCACCATTTTATGTACAGTCTCTTATCTTAAAGACAAAAGTTTAAACTGTCGCCGTCAATTTATTCCCTGAAACCGTAATCGGATAAACTTTTAATGCACTGGTTGTTCCGCCATCATTTGGTTGAGCCAAAATACTTCCGCTGGTAGTATACCTCGAACTATGTAAACCACACTGGATATAGTTGCTGGCCTGAATAAAACTTAATGCACCACCCTGATGTGGACAAGTGGCTTGTGTAGCCGCAAAAGAAGTGGTTGTGTTTCCTGCTGCAGTACGGATAAATAAAATACCGTTAACTACAACCGATGCGCCAACCGTTAGCAATTGTGTGTTCAGATCTACACTGGCGGTAGTACCTGCAGGCGCACCTCCACCATTCGGTATGGCAGGATCCGGCGAATCACTTTTTTTACCGCAGGCCGAAAAACAGGTGCCTGTACATACCAGCGCTACACCAAGGCCCAAAGATTTGATAAATTCATTACGTTCCATAATTGCTTTCTTAATTTACTTTTGGTTCAATTAATCTACTTTGCTTTTTTTCTTATCGAAAGAAAATCTTCGTGCTATACTAAAGCCCCAACGGTATTGACCTTTAAGCCACGAAGTATTTGTATCGGTAATAAATTGCGATTCCTGAATTGCGGTGGCATTGGTGAAATTGAGGTGGAAAATATGACCTCCGGTTTCAAACTCCAGTCCGGCGCCAAGTGTCTTATAATATTGTGTTCCCAACGTATTTTCGAGATAGGTTTCTTTATTTTTATCTCTGAACGGAATGGTATAATCGGCCACAAATGCCATGCGTTTGGTAATTTTAATACGGCCACCAACAGACAGGGCAAGCATATCATTCTGATCGCCAAAAACAGTAAAGTTGCGGTGTACATATGATGGCATTACCAGCATCGAGAAGTTTGAGTTAAACTTACGGGCAATTACAGCCTGTACCACGTAGGTCAAACGATCCTGGAATTGGGTGAATGCGTTTGCAGTGGTGGGATCTGTCGAAGCTTTCGCTGCCGAAATGGTCGTGCTGCCGAATAAAGTTACCGCAACCGGTATTTTATCATCGGTAGTTTGCTCCAGTAACCGGTATTTTAAATTTCCTTCGTACAACTGTGTTACCACACCGGCTCCTTTAGCCCTTGCCAAACCTACAGAAAGCTTATCGCTGATCCCATATTCAAAACCGATACGGATATCAGTGGATTGATCAAGTCCGAAAAAATTTTTTATGCCACCTGCACTGCCGGCAATGTCTCCGAAACGGTGATCTACCCTAAAATCCAGCTCATTTTTATAAATGGTTTCGTTAGTTTGAATGTTAATGAGCTTAGTTGCTTTAAAAGTAGCCTGTACATTCTTTTTTTCTTTAGGAAGTTGTAATGCATTTTCCAGGGAATCCTGGCTAAAAGCCAAATACGGCGAACAGATGATAAATAGACATAAAAGAGATTTTAGATGATATTTCATAAGGTTTTTATTTTTTAGGTTCATAAACAGCACTTATTTTTACTTGTATAGTCTCAGCAATTTGTTTGAAAACAATGGTTGGGACTTTAATATTATGATCGGCAAGTTTTACGCTGAACGCTGAGCTAGCCTTTGCTTCCCCGCCTGCAATAACAAGCGATCCTTTTGCCTGATATTCTTTCGTAACACCGTGGATCTGCAGATTTCCTTTAACGGTAATGGGATAGGTACCTGGTTTTGAAAAATCGATCTGTTCTACAATTTTCCCTTTAAACTCCGAAGTTGGGTATTTATCACTTTCAATATAATTTTCATTAAAATGTTCCTGCATCAATTTTTTCTTAAACTGAAAAGAAGTATTGTTGATCTTGAAAATGATATCGTTTGTTTTGGTGTTTATGGCCGAGGCCCCAGCTTTACTTGTGGCATCTATATCCTCTACTGGTGTGGAAGAAAAAAATGAAGAAGTTACATTTTTACTTACCCAAATCTGTGCTTTTAAACCGGTACATAAAAACAGGGCGACTAACGTGAAAAATAATTTTTGCATCAGTAAATTGATTTAAGTTTTTAGTGAAATATTGTTCATAAGCGTTAATTTATACTTTGCTTTAATCGTTATTCAGGCATTCCCCGATCAAACCATGCTTGTAATAATTCCCTTTCGCTCACTGTTAAAGTGCCACCTTTAGGCATTGTTTTGGTTACGAGTATGCTGTTGGCTACACGTGTATCATTTTTTATCGAAGCCAGGCCATTGAACGCCCAAACAATTTTTACTGAGCCATTAGGGCCATGGCAATTGTTGCATTTGGTTTGAAACAATGCACCCGCAAAATTGCTATAGGTTACATTTGCAGTGGTTACAGCGGTTGGACCCGTTGGGGTTGTTGGTTTCAATTCCTCAGCTTGTTTTTTAGAGCAGGCAAAAAGTAAGGCAGTAATTGCGGCTAATAAAAAGATTGAATTTTGTTTTTTCATAGGTATTTATTTAAAATTAGAAGGATAGAGGTTTATTTTTCTTGTCATATATTTTATTAACTGCTAGTCAGTGTAGGGTTTGCTTATTAAAAATGCCAATCGCCATTGTTGTAATGATAGTTTTTTAATTAATTTCTACTGAAATCTTAATCGTTACGTACACGTTTTACAATTGGTTGCCTCCAATGAAAAAAAACATAAAAAAAGCCGTCACGATTTTACATCGGGACGGCTTTATGGTTAATTTTATTTAAAACCTAGTTAAAATCTTCGGCTTTTAACGGCGGATTTACTAAAATATCTTTAATTGATACTGTAAATTCCTGAGAACCTTGAGGGGTTACCACCGATTGGGTTAAGGTGAAGGGAAATAACACATCGCCAACCTTCTTGTAGTTTGAATATTCGGTAGACTGACTAATTTCAGCTCCTCCTTTGGTCGTGGTGCTCTCCTCTTTTAAAAGTAGGCCTGATTTGGTATCGTAATATTCAGTTTTCTTTTTTCCTGATGGTGAAGTGATGTTTAATTTAAATACATCAGCAGTACCTACCTTTGCCGTTCCGGCTGCTTCAACTTTAGTTCCATCAGTTGCATAATATAATTGGCCTCCGTAACCTTTGTCGTCTTTCCTTTCAGCCAGGTCATCGCCGGTTAATTCAGCTTTTTGACCCATTTGCAACGAGTAACCGGTTTTACCATTGTAAACCTGTTTCATCGCCGTTTGACCGCCAATGGAGATTTCCATGCTGCTTAGGTTAGGCGTCATGTTTTTAATGGTAACCGTAAGTTTTTGACCCTGCATTTCCATTTCACCGTTTTGCTGTAATGCTGTAATTTTTTTAACAGCTTCTTCACCGCCAATGGCTTTAATGTAGTTTTTGATAATTTCTGCAGGTGCAACTGTTGATATGGTATTGGTTTCTGTTGCTTTAACCGGATTTGCATAACTATCATAAAGCTGGGTTTTAAAACCTGCCTTAGTTAAGCCAGCTGCAAATGCATCGCTTTTACCTACAATAACGATACGTGTGTTATCATGATTGTAATATTTTTTGGCAACCCTTAAAATATCATCGGTAGTTACTGCATTTACTCTTTGTAAGTACGTGCGGTAAAAATCTTTAGGTAAGTTATTAATTAAGATGTTGCTGGCGAAGCCTGCTGTTAGTGCCGGGTTTTCCAAACCTAATGCAAAAGATCCGTTAAAAAGATTTTTGGCATTCTGTAATTCATCAGCCGTAACCTTTGTGGTACGGATAGTATTAATTTCTCTTAAAAATTCGACCACTGCACTATCAACTTTCTCGTTTCTCACTGCTGCATTAGCCGAAAATTTGGATTGGAAACGGCCCGATCCTGTACTTGAATAGGCGCCGTAGGTAAAACCATGTTTTTCGCGGAGATTATCAAATAACCTCGATTCAGAACCACCTCCTAAAATCTGATTGGCCAATAAAACCGGGAAATAATCAGGACTGCTCATTGGAAGGTCGATTAAGTTAACCACGGTAATTTCAGATTGTACGGCGTTGCTTACATTTACGATATCGACCTCTGTTTTGGCGGGATTTGCAACCTTGGGAAGAACAGGTAGTGTTAAAGTTGTTCCTTTCCAATCGCCAAATGCTTTTTCGGCCAGCGCTTTTGCTGCTTCTGGTTTAATATCACCAACAAAGGTTAAATAACCTCTTGAAGGAGTAATGTATTTTTGATAAGCGGCCTTAACATCTGCCAAAGTAATGGCATTAAGTGAGGCTTCGGTTTCAAATTCTCCATTTGGATGGTTTTTACCATATGCCAACGCATTTACTACACGGGCTGAAATGGCTTTTGCACTTTTTTCGTTAGATTTTAAACCGGTAATGGTCTGCGATTTTAATTTCTCGAAAGATTCTGCCGGAAAGGCAGGCTTACGGATACTTTCGGACATTAAATTAAATGCCTGTGGAAAATAACGTGTTAAGGCAGATACAGAACCGCCACCTGCTCCTGCACTTACATTGGCACCCAGTTGATCAACAGCTTCGTCAAACTGTGCTTTTGTTTTGGTTGTTGTGCCTTCGTTAAGCATACTGCCCATTAAACTTATAACACCTGCTTTTGCCCCTTCGGTAATTGGCCCGGCATCAATACTGTAACTGGCTGAAACTTTAGGTAGTTTATGATTTTCTACCACCAAAACGGTAATACCATTGGCCAGTTTATAAATAACAGGGTCGCCTATGGTAATAACCGGGGCCGGGCCTGGTTTTGGTTTATGGCTGCGATCTATAGTTTGTGCTGAAATACCTTGGGCCAATAAGGAAACTGCAGCTATAATGAATAATTTCTTCATGTTTTTAATAATTAAAATGAAAAAGCGGTCAGCTTATTTCTTAGGTAAGTAATACAATACAACTCTTTGGTTTTTGTTCAGGTATTTTTTGGCAACATCCCTGATCTCTTCACGGGTAATGGATCTGATTACCTCCAATTCTTCGTTAATATCGTTCGTATCCTTATCGTGGAAAGTATAGCCATCAGCTAAGTTTTCGGCGACACCAAGCATCTTGCTGTTTGCACTTACATAATTGTTTTCAAATTTGTTCTGCACCTTTTTGTAGTCGCTTTCGCTGATCAGATCAGTTTGAAGCCTTAAAACTTCCTCATCAATATCTTTTAGAAGATCGTTGAGCGGAGTGTTTTTATTCGGCAATGCAAGGGTAATGTAGGCTCCGTAATCTTCCAGCGAATAGTTGAAAGCGGCAACCTGTAACGCTGTTTTCTTTTGGTCGACCATTTTGGTACTTAATCTCGAGCTTCCTCCTTCAGATAAAATAGAACTGATCATCCCTAAAACCTTACTTTCTCTGGTTTTCATACCAGGTACCCGGTAAGCAGCAAAAATTGCAGGGATCTGGATATTGGCATCATAAGCGGTATCAATAATTTCTTTGGTAATCTCGGGTAGTTTATAATCTTTACGTACTATCGGTTCGCCCTTAGGTACTTCGGCAAAATAAGCCTTTACCAAAGCGGTGGTTTTATCGATATCAAGATCGCCGGCAATGGTTAAAACGGCATTGTTGGGTACATAATATTTTTTAAAGAAAGCAATAAACTCATCTAATTTTGCGGCGTCTAAATGTTCCATCGAACCGATCGGTTGCCAGCGGTAAGGGTGGCCATCAAAAAGATGTGAGAAGATTTTCTCTGTAAATTTTCCATAAGGAGAATTATCGATACGCAGGCGCTTTTCTTCTTTAACTACTTCATTCTGTGTTTTTACACCACCTTCGTTAATTACGGGGTGCAGCATTCTTTCGCTTTCCAACCATAAACCCAGTTCCAATTGGTTTGATGGGAAAAGTTCGAAGTAAAAGGTACGGTCTTGCGAGGTATTCGCATTGTTCTGACCTCCATTGCTGCTTACCAGCTTCATAAATTCGCCTTTTTTAATGTTCTTTGAACCTTCGAACAATAAATGTTCGAAAAAATGGGCAAAACCGGTACGTTGCGGATCTTCATCTTTTGATCCCACATGGTACATTACTGAAACAGCAACCACAGGAGCGGTTTTATCCTGGTGTAAAATAACATGCAGGCCATTGTCGAGGTCAAATTCGGTAAACTTTACCTTTTGTGCAGAAGCACTTAAGCACAGGCTGGAAATGGCCAAAGCAAAAAGTATTCTTTTTTTCATAGGTTTATAATTGTTTTTTAATGGTTATGAAATAACTTTAAATCAAGCAATTATTTCATTAATAAGTTAATTTGGATTTTCACTAGCGTGAAATAATAATAAGAACAGGCCTAAATTATGGGATTTAAAATAAAAAAGCGGGTATTAACACCCGCTTTTTTATTTATTTTTATCTCCAGACCTTGTATTGGTTAATCAAGCCGTTGGTAGAACTGTCGTGGCTTGATACTTTTTCATTGCCAGCCAATTCCGGAAGGATTTTTTTAGCCAGTTGCTTGCCAAGTTCCACTCCCCATTGGTCGAAACTGAAAATATTCCAGATTACACCCTGAACAAATATTTTGTGTTCATAAATGGCCACTAAGCTGCCTAAAGTATAAGGCGTTACTTTTTTCAATAAAATAGAGTTTGTAGGGCGGTTGCCTTCGAATACTTTAAACGGAGCGATTTTTTTAATTTCGGCATCCGATTTACCTTCTTTCTTTAATTCGGCTATAACTTCCTCTTCGGTTTTACCGTTCATTAAAGCTTCGGTTTGTGCGAAGAAATTGGATAGTAAAATTGGATGGTGATCGCCTAAAGGGTTTAAACTCTGTGCAGGTGCGATAAAATCGGCAGGGATAATCCGGGTTCCCTGATGGATCAATTGATAAAATGCATGCTGACCATTTGTGCCCGGCTCACCCCATATAATCGGTCCGGTTTCGTAATCAACTTCATTACCGTTCCTGTCTACATGTTTACCATTACTTTCCATATCTCCCTGTTGGAAATAAGCTGCAAAACGGTGCAGGTACTGGTCGTAAGGTAAAATAACCTGTGTTTCTGCATTGTAGAAATTGATGTACCAAACGCCCAATAAACCTAAAATTACCGGTAAGTTGCTTTCAAATTCGGCAGTTTTAAAGTGATTATCAGTGGCATGTGCTCCGGCCAGTAATTGTTTAAAGTTATCGAAGCCGATGCTTAACGAGATGGATAAACCGATAGCGCTCCATAACGAATAACGACCACCAACCCAGTCCCAAAATTCGAACATGTTTTCGGTGTCGATACCGAAAGCCGAAACGTCTTTTGCATTAGTAGATAATGCTGCAAAGTGTTTGGCAATATCGTTTTCTTTGCCTCCTTTTTCTAAAAACCAGGTACGTGCAGAGTGTGCATTGGTCATGGTTTCCTGCGTGGTAAAGGTTTTCGATGCCACCAAGAATAGAGTGGTTTCGGCATTTAGATCTGCTAATGTTTCTGCGATGTGTGTACCATCAATATTAGAAACAAAGTGAATATTTAAGTGGTTTTTGTAATGCTTTAATGCTTCGGTAACCATAACGGGACCTAAATCGGAACCACCGATACCAATATTTACAATATCTGTGATGGCTTTGCCTGTGTAACCTTTCCATTCGCCACTGATAATGCTGTTGCTGAATTTCTCCATTTTAGCCAAAACTGCATTCACTTCCGGCATTACATCCTTACCATCAACCAAAATCGGGGTGTTGCTCAAATTACGTAAAGCAATGTGGAGTACCGAGCGGTCTTCTGTTTCATTGATCTTATCTCCGTTATACATGGATTTTATGGCTTCATCCAATTTGCACTCGCGTGCCAGTTGAATTAACAGCGCCAATGTTTCATCGCTGATACGGTTTTTACTATAGTCTAGCAAAATATCTTCGAAGAAAACAGAAAACTTATTGAAACGATCTGCATCTTCAGCAAAAAGATCTTTAATACTTTTTTGATTAATATCTATAAAATGATCGGCTAAATATTTATAGGCCTCAGTTTCTGTAAAATTTACTTTAGGTAACATAATCTTTGTTTTTTTGTAAAAGTAATAAAGCAAAAATTTAAAACTGTCTTTTTAATGTTCAAAATTGTTAAGAAGATATTAATTTATTTATCTGCATAAAATGCAATATAGTGGGACTTTCCCCGTATGAAGTAATTTTTGTAAGCCGAAAATACATTAAAGCTAACTGCTTAAATATGATCAGCTGATTAAATGCTTAAGAACTTTTTGCAGTAACGAATTTATAATTTTTAATCTCGATTAATCCACTTAACTTTAACAATACCCGTTAATTCATTAATTGTTTTAACCTTTAATTCTGCACTTATGTTAGAAAATTTAAAAGAAATGGTGCGTGAAAACGTACAGGAAAGTGTTGTTAACAATGCTGCTATTCCGAACGAGCACAATGAAGCCGTTATACAGGCCGCTTCCGGATCTATTTTCGATAGTCTGAAAGATCAATTATCTTCAGGCAATATTGGCGCTTTAACTGATATTTTTAATGGAAATAAAGCAGAAGGCACCCAGGTTGCTGAACAGGCCTCCGGAAGTTTTATCGATAAATTAGGCGGACTCGGGATTAACGCTGATACGGCAAAATCTTTGGCGTCGAGTATCATCCCGGGGCTTATTGCCAAGTTTACCCAAAAAACGAATGATCCTAACGACAGTTCTTTTAATATTAAGGATGTTTTGGGGAGTTTGGGTGGCGATGACGGTAAGTTTGATGTGGGGGATGTAATCGGCATGTTCACAGGCGGTGGGCAATCACAACAGGGTGGACAGGCCGGAGAAGGCGGGATTATGGATAAGTTGAAGGGAATGTTTGGGTAAAAATGAATGTCAGATACTTATTTCGAAGTAAGAAAAATTGTTATCTATAAAAAGGTTAATTTTCAAAAAGCCATCCCTCAGGATGGCTTTTGTCGTTTTGCACAATTCCATCTCTCCGCAAAATTGTTTAGCTTAGGGCACCTAAACTAAACAATTTATTTATGAAGAAAATATTTCTGGTCGGTTTTTCATTAATGGCATTAAACGCCTTTGCACAAAAATCAGATTTAAGACAATTGGTTTCTAAAAAAGCAGATGCCATCGAACAAAAAGTAATCGCCTGGCGACGCGACTTTCATAAACATCCTGAACTGGGCAATACCGAAGTAAGAACAGCAGGCATCATTGCAAAACACCTCGAGGCATTAGGAATAAAAGTAACCACAGGTGTGGCCAAAACGGGTGTGGTAGGGATTTTAAAAGGTGGCAAACCGGGTCCTGTTGTGGCGCTACGTGCCGATATGGATGGATTGCCTGTTGTTGAAAGAGTAGATGTTCCATTTGCTTCAAAAGTGAAAACGCAATATAACGGGCAGGAAGTTGGTGTAATGCACGCCTGCGGACATGACAGCCATGTGGCCATTTTAATGGGCGTAGCTGAGGTACTGGCCTCCATGCAAAAAGATATCCAGGGTACAGTGAAATTCATATTTCAACCGGCAGAAGAAGGTGTTTCTGCAGGAGATGAGGGTGGTGCAGCATTAATGATTAAAGAGGGAGTACTGGAAAATCCTAAAGTTGATGTGATTTTCGGGTTGCATATCAATTCTCAAACCGAGGTTGGCGAGGTAACATACCGCCCGGGTGGAACCATGGCCGCAGTAAACGATATGAAAATTACGGTTACCGGCCGACAGGCACATGGCGCTTATCCATGGAGCAGTATCGATCCGGTGGTTATTTCTTCGCAAATTGTCAATAACCTGCAAACCATTGTAAGCCGGAATTTAAATGTAACTGAAAACCCAGGCGTGGTTACTATAGGTGCCATTAATGGAGGGGTACGATCGAATATTATCCCAGAAAAGGTAGAGATGCTGGGCACCGTACGTAATTTCAGCAAGGAAGATGAAGCGATGTTTATTGAGCGTATTAAAACTATCGTAACCAAAACAGCCGAAGCCGGCGGTGCTACTGCTGAAGTTAAAATCCCCTACAGCAATCATTATCCTGTTACCTTTAATAATATCGCGCTAACCGAAAAGATGTTGCCAAGTATGCAATCTACAGCAGGTAAGGAGCATGTTAAGTTAAAGCCACCCGTTACCGGGGCAGAAGATTTCTCTTTCTTCCAGGAAAAAGTACCAGGTTTGTTTGTGTTTTTGGGAGGAATGCCAAAAGGTAAAGACCCATTAAAAGCGCCATCGCATCATACACCAGATTTTTACCTTGACGAAAGCGGTTTTGTTTTAGGGGTTAAATTGCTGTCTAACCTTACTTTGGATTATATGGCGATGAAGAAATAGTTTTATTCGTTCATACGTTCATTTGTTCACTGGTCATTGGTTCATTAGTCATGGTGCCTGATGGGTCAAAACAAATAAAATTGATTAACATAAAGTAAAGGCTGCAGCTTTAAGTTGAAATTGCTTTCTGCCATGCGCTATGCTCAATGTGATTTCCTATATTTGTTGCATGACCAAAGAACAAATTCAGGATTTAAGGGACAGGGTAACGTCGCTGAGGAGGTATCTTTGACGTTGATGAGCTACTTTACGCCATCCGCGAAGAAGAAAAATTAACAATGGCGCCCGATTTCTGGGACGATCCAAAAAAAGCAGAAAAAATTCTGGCTGAAATAAGTGCAAAGAAAAAGTGGACAGATGGCTTCAATCAAACCAATAATGCGGTTGAAGATGCGGTTGTGATGTTCGATTTTTTCCAATCCGGAGATGCTTCGGAAGCTGAATTGAAAGACCAGTTCGAGATCGCTAAAATTGCTGTAGAAGAGCTTGAACTCAAAAATATGCTGCGGAACAAGGAAGACCAGCTTCCGGCTGTACTGCAGATTACTGCTGGTGCGGGCGGAACGGAAAGCTGCGACTGGGCCTATATGCTGATGCGGATGTACCTGATGTGGGGCGAAAAAAACGGCTACAAAATTACCGAGCAAGACAGCCAGGAAGGGGAGATTGCAGGTATAAAATCAGTAACACTCCAATTTGATGGCGATTTTGCATATGGTTACCTTAAAGGCGAAAACGGGGTACACCGTTTGGTAAGGATTTCTCCATTCGATTCTAATGCCCGCAGGCATACTTCTTTTGCTTCAGTTTATGTTTATCCCCTGGTAGATGATACGATAGAGATCGATATTAATCCGGCCGATATAGAATTCGAAACTTTTAGGGCTGGTGGTGCCGGCGGACAAAATGTAAACAAGGTAGAAACGGCTGTACGCTTATATCACAAGCCGTCGGGTATTATTATTAAAAACCAGGAGTCGAGATCTCAGCTGCAGAATAAGGAAAATGCCATCCGCTTATTAAAATCACAGTTATACGAAATTGAGGAACGCAAACGCAACGAAGCAACTGCGTTGATAGAAGGGTCGAAAAAGAAAATAGAGTGGGGTTCGCAGATCAGGAGTTATGTGCTGGACGACAGGCGTGTTAAAGATCACCGTACCAATTATCAAACTTCTAATCCCGATGCGGTTTTAAACGGCGATATCAACGACTTTTTAAAGGCATATTTAATGGAGTTTTAGGCTGCTGAAAATTAAGACAGCATTTTATCTTAGATCTACTAAAAAAGAAACCAAATAGATATGAAATTTATTTTAAACCTGATCATTCTATCCTTTTTAATAATTAATGTGAAAGCACAAGAAGTAATCCCATTGTATGCTGGCGACATTCCGGGCGCTAAGGTCACACCTGCTGATTATGTAGAAAATACCGAAGTGCGCCCAAATGGCACTTTAAGTGTTACAAAAGTATCAATACCTACTATCACTATTTTCGAAGCACCTAAAAATATTGCAACCGGCACAGCTGTAATTATCTGTCCGGGTGGAGGTTATCACTCGCTTGCCTTTAGTCATGAAGGAACTGATGTGGCCAAAAGATTTAATGCTATCGGCATAACGGCTTTCGTATTAAAGTACCGCTTGCCTAACGATGCCATCATGGTAGATAAAACTTACGGTCCTTTACAAGATGAACAACAGGCCATCTATCTGATCAGGAAAAATGCTAAAAAGTATGGCATTAAGGCCAATAAAATCGGAATTATGGGCTTCTCTGCAGGTGGTCATTTAGCATCAACTTTAATAGCCCATTATAATGATGTAAAGATTGCTGACCCTGAAAAAATAAATTTGAAGCCAGACTTCGGCGCATTAATTTATCCCGTTATCAGTTTCGAAGAATCAGTACATACTGGTTCGATGAAAAACTTATTGGGACCAAATCCGCCCGAAAATCTCAAACACTATTTTTCTGCCAATAAAAATGTAAACAAAAAAACGCCTCCTGTTTTCTTTGTGCATGCCAAAGATGATAAAGTTGTTCCTTATGAAAACAGTGTGTTGATGAACGAGGCACTACAGCAGAACAAAGTAGACACAGAGATTTACCTGTACGAAAAGGGGGGGCATGGTTTTGGTTTAATTAACAAAACTTCGGATGTAGATTGGTTTAACTTGTTGGCAGCCTGGATGAAAAAAGAGAAATTTTAATATCTTTGCCGATATTTTAACCTCTTAACCGGAAATTTTAATGCAAAAAACAATTAAATATGTTATGGTAGCTCTGGTAGCTGTCATTGCAATAGCGGGCTGTAAAAAAGAAATTAATTGGAATGCCAAGCCTGATCCTAATGGAAATGGTTGTAAGCTGGCCAATTTAAAAGCTGATATCGATTTTATAGGAAGCTATGATATAACTTTTAACTATGATGCCCAGGGTCGTATTTCGAAGCTAACCAACGGTGCTCAAACCAATACTTATGTTTATACCTCCAATAAAATTACGGCTACCGATGAAGATGGCTTTGTAGCAGAAATTGTGCTCGAAAACGGTAGGGCAGTTTCGAGTGGTAGCGATGGCATAATTACGGTAGGAGGTATTTCCTATGATTATACCCGGAAATATACTTACAATGCAGAAGGCTATTTAACTCAGGTAAAAAACTATTTAAATAACGAATTAAGCACGACCGATAACTTAACTTATGCCAATGGTAATTTGGTAAGTGCTGTTTCACTTGCTGCTCACGGTAGTTATAAGGAAACAATAACTTATACCTATTCTAACGAAATTGCGGTGAATGTTTACGAAATATCCGATCCCCTTTCGTATCATGTTGATTATTTTCCTGGCGGGTACTTTGGTAAACAATCTAAAAATGTACTGATTAAAAGCGTATCAAAAACCGTCGATCAGGATGGAGATCCATTTAATGACGAGACTTTAGCATACACGTATCAATATGATTCTAAAGGAAATGCTACTGCATTAAACTATATCAATACCTCTACCTTTTATCCTTCAAGCGGACCAGCAGAAACGCAAACCTACAACGGAAAATTTCTTTTAACTTATAACTGTAAATAGAATTTAAACCAATAGTAAAAGCCTGACCATATTTATGCGGTCAGGCTTTTGTTTTATATGGTTTTATGTTTTTTCAGGAAACGAACTGCAACTCCCATTTTACCACTCTATTTTTACGATTTAGCCCCTTATTTTTTAGTATAGGTGTGTATAAATTTGCTTACAAGTACGTCGGTTTTTAATCTTGATGTACTGTATTGATCTAACCAAATTATCTGATTAAGTACAAGCTGATTACCTTTTGATGGTAAATCTAGTTTGTATTGGGGGTTTTATGCGGTTGAGATCAGGCGCGAAGCTTTTATAATTAACCAAATATTTACCTAAAATCAAAAAAATGAGAAAAGAAACAATGAAATGGTGTCTGCTATTGGTATGTCTCTTTACCGGACTTTTATCTTGTAAAAAAGATAAGACGGAAGTTAAAGTAGAAAAAGCTCAGGTTAAAGCCTGGGAAACATTGCTCGATGGAAATTCGCTGGCCAGTTATGCCAATTTCGAGTCACAGTGGAATTATAATTATCCCTGGGGTACCGATCATAACGGGTCTGCACGTATGGTAGGGAGTACCACAAACCACAACCAGCTTTCATTAAGCGGAGGAGTTTTAACCATTAAAGCTACACGCTTGGCTTCCTCACCCGGAAACAGTACAGCCAATGGTTTTACCAATATAGCAATATGGTATAACTCAGGTGCCTGTTATGCCAAACAGCAGGTTTTAATTAACGATCAGTTTCCTAGTTATACAATTTCCGGCGATTTTGCCGTACCAACCAATAAAGGTACCTGGCCTGCTTTTTGGATCACCGGGGTTAATTCGTGGCCACCAGAAAGTGATATTATGGAGTTTAAGGGTAATAATACCAACTGGCAAAATACTTACGATGGGGGCTGGGAAAATAAACTCACAACAGTTTCTAATGCTGGCTCGTACCATAATTATAAATGCTGGTACAATAAAGTAAGCGCAACCGATGTAGATTGTCATTACTATATCGATAACGTTTGGGTAGCAAAACATACCATGAGCAATTCGGTAAATAAACCGATGTGGCTTATCATCAATATGCAAATGGAAGGCGATAGCGGTTCTCCTGGTCCGTCTGGTGATACTTTTTATACCGGTAAAAATGTTTATATGGGCAGAGAAAGAGCCTTTTAATCCATAAAATCAACATGCATATGAGGAGGTAACTTTACAGTTGCCTCCTTTCTTGGGAAAATAGAATATGAAAAAATATCTGACTGTTTCTGCTGCAATGCTGCTCTTTATTTTGGTGCAATGTAAAAAAGATGAAATGGCTTTGCCGGAACGGGATGTTGATTTGATGGTGATAGCTAAAATTAATGAACTGAGGCAGAGCGGATGTAATTGTGGTACCAGCTACATGCCTCCGGTACCCAATTTATCAATAAATAAGCAATTACAGGATGCCGCACGGGCACATGCTAAAGATATGGCAGAGCGGAACTATTTTGATCACCTATCACCGGAGGGTGGTACACCAGAAGAAAGAGCTTTAAATGCAGGTTATACAGGCGATTTTAAAGCAGAAAATCTAGGCAAGGGATACAGTCAGGCTGACCAGGTTATTGCAGCCTGGAAAAGTAGTGTAAGCCACTGCAAAGCAATGATGGATGCTAAAAGTAAAGAGGCAGGGGCAGGTACAACGCACAATTACTGGGTAGTAGCCTTTGGCAGTTCCTTATAATTTTTTTATGGTTTTATCGATCACGTCCAACAAACCATCTGTATAGGCATCATCCGTAAGCTCCCAGAACATAATGCCGTTTAGTTTTTGATCAATCACATATTTGGTTTTTAAGGATATTGATTTAGGATCATCAAACGTGGCGATGTGTTTTGTTTGTGGATTATAATAATACGGCGCCTGGGCAGTTTTGTCCCAATAATAATTGTAGCCGTTTAAGTTCGAAAATTCTTTTTTGAAATTTTTAAAAGAAACTCCGCCAATAAATTTTGTTGGTTGATATAAACCCTGGTTTGCATCTGTGCTGTTTTCAAAAACGCGGGCATAGAAGGCAGCTCCCAAGGCTATTTTTTGTGCAGGAACGCCCAGTTTTATCAGGGCTTTTACGCCATAATCTCCCGATAGATCTTGTTCAGGCGTAGCATATAAAGGCGAATGGTGACCACTTTTAACAGCGTAACCGCTCACCAGATCGTAACTCATTAAATTTACCCTGTTTACAAGAGGCATTACCTTGTCCCATTCAAAACAGGAATCGATACAATTTTTTGTTCCGCCTGCTGCGAAGCTAATTTCTGCTTTTTTGCCAAGTTTCTTCCGCAATTCTTTAATCAATAAAGTAAAATTATGCTTGTCTTCTGGGGTGTACCTGTGTCCGGGATAGCCTAAAACAGCAGGGTATTCCCAATCGATATCAACTCCGTCAGCATGGAAAAAATCAAGGGTTTCTTTAGCGGTTTCAGCAAAGGTTTTCCGTCCGCCGGCCCTGCTGAAAACTTCGGAACACGATGCGCAGCCACTCCATCCGCCCAGCGCAATCATCACCTTTAAACCAGGATTACGCTGTTTTAAAGCAACCATTCTGGTAATTAAGGCCGAATCCTTAGCCGATCTGATATTTAAACTATCGCCCTTTAAATGTCCGAAACTATAGATCAGATGACTCAGTTTTTCAATCGGAAAGCTATCAATCACCGAATTCTGTCCGGTGTAATATGCAATCACATTGGGTTTAACTGTATTCTGACCTTTTGATTGGATACTCAAAAATAATAAGGAGGTGACGGCTGTAATGCAGAGCAGTACTTTAAATTTTCTTTTGTGCATAGGTTTTGGGATATACTACTTTTCGGCAATAATATCCTGTAGTTCGTTCAATTCGGCAACTTTATCGGCAGCCCCGGCATTTTCATAAGCAGAAATCAGGTTCCTGATTACCCGGCGGATAATATCGGTGTTGCTGCAAGGCCTGTAATATTCGGGCAGGGCTTCTAAATTAAGCTGACGTAAAAACTGGTCAACGTCATGTTTGCCGAAAATATTACCCCGGTTAAAGGCATTAATATAAAAAAGAACGCCATATTCTGTTCCTTCCTGTTTACTATCATCAATATAACCTAAAATAAAGTGCTGCGGCAGGTTAATTCCGTATATAGGTAAATCAAGTTTCTGTGCCAGGGTAGAATAAATGATGGCCAGCGAAATCTGGTTGCCTTTTTTACTTTCCAATACCTGGTTTAAATAAGAATTTTGAGGATCGTGGTGGTTTTTGGTATTCCCCCCAAAGCCATATTGCTGATAAAGCACATGGTTAATGAGTTTCACTTTTTCAACCGAGCTCATTTCATATTGCAGGCCCAGCCAAATATCGCGTTTAATCTCTTCGATCTGGTTAATTACCTTTTGTTCGTCTAAATCAGGATATTGATAACGGTTAATAATTAAAGCACCTTGCAATAAATCAAAAGCACCACTTAAATACCATAAATTTAAATCTTCTTTGACCGTTTTAAACTGAATCTGGTGTACAATGTTCTCAATACGCTCCTGTAAAAGCCCATCAAAAGATTGTTCCCAGGCATTTTCTAAAAAATGAACCACCTCACCGCCATATTCAAGCAGTTTTTTCTCTACATGATGGAATACTTCCTCGTCAGGATCATCCAGCAATTTTACTAAAGCACTTATCTCTGCGTTATTTTCCATAAAACATACCTACGTTTGCGGCGTTTAAATTACTTTTGCAATATTATGCTATTTCAATTTATAACAGATTACCTTAAACACCGTTTAACAGCAAAAAGCCGACATGGAACGCATTCGCCATTCGTGTACAAGTTAGCTGATGAGGTAATTTACGACTTTACCGACAAATCTGAATACAAAAATATAGAAGAACAGCGAAAAAAACTTTTTAATGACGATTCGGTCGTAACCGTTACCGACCTCGGAGCGGGTTCCCATCTGAATAAAAACCGTACAAAAAAAGTAAGCCAAATTGCAAAAAACGCATTGAAAAGCCCACGCTTGGCTAAGCTGATTTACCGTTTGGCAAAAAATACCCATCCTAAAAGTGCAATAGAACTGGGTACCTGTTTAGGGATTACCACGGCTTATCTTGCCAAAACAGATCCGCAAACAGAGGTCATTACCATAGAAGGCTGCCCGCAGACGGCTGAAGTGGCAAAAAGGAATTTCGAGGAGTTAAATCTTAATAATATCGAGCTTCATGTAGGTAATTTTGATGTGATTTTACCCGATATTATTGCCAAACAGCCCAGTTTGGATTTTGTTTACATTGATGGAAACCACCGTAAAGAGGCTACGCTGAATTATTTTAAATGGTGCCTGCCAAAAGTTAATGAAAATTCATTGCTGATTTTTGACGATATTTATTGGAGTGAAGGAATGAAAGAAGCCTGGGCTGAAATTAAAAACCATCCCGACGTTACCGTAACGGTAGATCTGTTCTGGATCGGATTGGTATATTTTAAAAAGGGACAGGCAAAAGAACACTTTAAGCTTAAATTCTAAAACATGAACGCTGAACCGAAATTAGAAGGTATCCAAAAAAGATCGGCATTATTTATTTTGCTGATCAGTCTATTTTCGGGAATTGCAATTTACCTGGCTTCGCGGTTTATAGAAATGAGCGTGCTTGCCCACATTATGTTTGGTTGGGATGGATTCTGTTTGGTGCTGATCAGCCTGCATTGGTACATGTTTTTACACACTTCTACGGCCGAAACACATCTCAAAGCCAGGATGCAGGATGAAACCCGGGTCGAAATTTTTGCCATTGTGGTGATTTCGACCTTTGCAGGATTACTCGCGGTGGTTTTATTACTGATCAATAAAGATATCAAACCGCTCGATATGATTGTGGCCATTACCGGCATGTTTTTATCGTGGTTTTTAGTGCATACCACTTTTAGCATGCGTTACGCGCATCTCTATTATGGCGACGATCAGGATGGTAATACAGAAAAAAAGGGTTCAGGATTAGAATTTCCCGGTGATGAAGAGCCTGATTTTGTTGATTTTGCCTATTTTTCGTTTGTACTCGGCATGACTTTCCAAGTTTCTGATGTGGAAATTTCAGACCAGAAAATCAGGAGGCTTTCCCTTTTGCATAGTTTAATTGCATTTATCTTTAATACAGTAATTGTAGCGCTGACCATTAATGCTATTGCAGGTTTAAGTAATTAGGCGAATCACTTTTTAAGTTCGTCATCCCGACCGAAGTGCAACGGAATGGAGAGATCTATCAAACTATATTATGCCGTATTTTGACCACCTCAGTCACCTTGGAGCATCTAAGCAACAACCTAAGTATCTGTATCCTATTAAGCACTATATTATATCAGTTTTAGGAAAATGAACGGTTCTGTTCTTTTGGCGGGCTTCAGTCCCGCTTTCCCTTCTGCAGATTGAAGAAATCTGCATTCGTCCAATCAGGTTTATTTACAACGGTTAAATGCTTTTGGCTCCATGCCAGGAGCAAGCCATTCGATCATAAACCTGACAGTAGCGAGCATCCCGATTTTACATCGGGATAAAGCGAATGGCAGGGCTGCATTGGCCAAGAACCACAGACCATTCGTTCTCAAATAAATAAGAAAATTAATTTT
Organism: Sphingobacteriaceae bacterium; assembly: GCA_017745075.1. Lineage (GTDB taxonomy): Bacteria > Bacteroidota > Bacteroidia > Sphingobacteriales > Sphingobacteriaceae > Pedobacter. The sequence goes on from JAGIAD010000002.1 coordinate 317,242, forward strand.
ATTCATTTGAATATCAGTGTTTTATATTTTTTAAACTGAATTTTCAGTAATATAACTTATTTTATAGTTGTAAAACTGAAAAATAAGTTATAGATTTGGTTATGGAAGAATTAACCAAAGCAGAAGAGCGCATTATGCAGGTTTTATGGAAACTGCAAAAGGCATTTGTAAAAGACATTATAGAGGAGTTGGATGAAGAACCTAAGCCACCCTATAATACCATTTCGTCAATTGTTAGACTTTTAGAGAAGAAAGGATATGTTAATTACAAGGCTTACGGAAAAACATACGAGTATTTTCCGGCCATTAGCAAGGATGAATACGCTAAAACCACCTTTTCAAAATTGTTTTCAGGTTATTTTGATAACTCTCCAAGCAGTCTTTTATCCTTTATGGTAAAAGAAGAAAAATTAAGTGAAAAGGATATAGAAGAAATTAAAAGGATCATCAACCAAAACTCAAAACCATGATTTTAGTCTATTTGTTAAAGGTTTCGGCCTGCGTACTTCTATTCTTTGCGGCCTACCGCTTATTGTTGGCCAGGCTTACTTTCTTTAACCTTAACCGTGCTTATTTATTGTTGATGCTGCTCGTGAGTTTTGGTATTCCTGCCATTACCCTCGAAAACCGGCATGAAGTGGTGGTTGCCAGTGAAGAAACCTCATCAAAAATTGCCTATAATAACGATGGTTTTATGGAGCAGGATAACGAAAATGTGGTAAAATCAGTTAAAGATAACATAAAATGGGATCAAATACTGATATATGGTTATTGTAGTATACTGGCAGTCCTTGTTTTTAGGATGCTGTTGATGATGGTTCGTATCCAGGTTCAATTACGCAAACATGCGATAGATAAAGATGGTGATATTATTTTGGTTGATAAGGAATCAACCATAAAAAACTGCTCTTTTTTAAACCAGATTATAGTTGATTCTTCCTTGCCGGATGATGAACAGCGCTTGGTTATCCGGCACGAATCGATACATGTGCAGCAATGGCATGCACTTGATAAAATGCTTGCTAACCTGGTAACCGCTGTTCTTTGGTTTAATCCTGTTATTTATTTCTGGCGCAATGCAATTGATCATAACCATGAATTTTTGGCCGATCGTGGAACAGTCCGCTTTGCAGATAAAAAAATATATGCTTCATTGCTGTTAAACCTGGCTATGCCCGCTAAATATTCAGTGGTGAATAGTTTCAGCAAACTTCCATTAAAAAACAGGATTATGATGTTGTACAAAGAGCCAAAAAATGTAAAGTTTCAAAAGCTCGCTTACCTGGCTATCATTCCTGTTTTAATGATTTGCTGTATGGCTTTTGTAACCCGAAGAGAAATTATTGTAGCTAAAACTGCAAATGAAAATCTGTCCTCTGCAGATGCACCGGAAAGACCAAATGTTTATGCCATGAGGTATTTAAACGGTAATATTAAAGTTAATCCGAATGCAAGGCCTGCTTTTAACGAGGTTGTTCCGGTGCTTATTGTTGATGCCGGTCATGGGGGTAAAGATGGTGCGGTAGCTGCCCTTGACGGACAAAAGGAAAAGGACCTGAACCTCAGGGCGGTAAAAATACTGAAGGAGGAAGCTGTAAAAAGAGGCATTAATGTGATATTAACAAGAAATTCTGACCAGTTTATTTCACTTCGCGACAGGTTGCCGAAACAGCAAGCTACGGCATTTATTTCTATCCATCATAATGCTGCACTTGCCAATACAGCGGCCCCTTTTGGCGGAATTGAACTTTGTGTATCTAAACTGAATGGCAATATCAAAGCTGCCGAAGATCTGGGGGCGGGCATTTTAGGCAAGCTGAAACTACTGAATGGTTTGGCGGTAAAAGATTCTTTAAAAGATGCAAACCTGTTGTTGTTAAGAGAATCGAAAGTGCCTGCAGTTTTAATTGAAATGGGAAATATTTCGGATGCGAAAACGCTGGATTACATCAATCAGGAAAAAAATATCCGTAAGATCAGTAACCTGATTTTAGATGGCTTTGTACAGTTCTCAAAACGTGGATGCTGAAGTTTTTTTTATCTAGTATAGCCTTATTTGCCGCACTTTCATTGCAAGCGCAGGTTAAACTAAGCGGAACAATAGTCAACCATGATTTTGAGGCATTACCCTTTATTAGCATTAAAATCTCTGATGCTAATCAGGCGGTTAGTTATACCCAAACCGATAGTTTAGGTTCTTATCATTTCACATCATTGTCTAAGGGGAAATATACACTCTTGTTTTCTGCAATGGGTTTTGAGCACGTTGAAAAACTAGTTTGGCTTAATAAAGATACGATAATCAATATAAAGTTGCAGCATGATGTGCAGTTACTTGCCGATGTTCAGGTTAGTGCTAAAAAAGCATTGATTGAGAAAAAGATCGATAGGACGGTTTTCAACGCTGAAAATAGTATCTCGGCAATCGGAACAGATGCCCTGGAGCTGCTTTCTAAAGTTCCCGGTGTACGCATTTTGAACGATAAGGTTTTGCTGGTAGGCAAAGGTGGGGTCAATGTAATGATCAATGATAAACTGGTGCCTTTATCGGCAGATGAACTGTCGAATTATTTAAAATCTATCTCATCAGACAATATTGCCAAAATTGAAGTCATCACCAATCCCCCTGCTAAATTCGATGCGCAGGGAAATAATGGGCTGATCAATATTTTACTTAAGAAAGTTAATGCCGAAGGTTTTAAAGGTTCTGTTAATGCGACTTTGACTAAAGCAAGTTATTTTACCGGATCTGCCGGTGGCAATTTAAATTACCGGAAAAACAAGGTTACGCTCTATGCTAATTTTAATATCAGAAAAGGGTCTATCGTTCCCTTTGAGCAAAGTGATGTTTTTTATCATACTCAAACCTGGAATATTGTAAATAAAGACCGTAATTTCAGAACAGTACCTGGAGGGCAGTTAGGGGTTGATTATCAGTTTTCTAAAAGTACCTTACTAGGGTTGTCGTATAATGGGGCACTTACCAATTTCCATTCTGAGGAGAATATTAAAACGAATGTTTACAACCAACACTACGGTTTAGATTCAATGCTGAATTCTGATGCGAATGCTAAAATTAAATCTCATTACCATTCGGCGAATATTTATTTAAAACAAGCTTTGGATTCGGCCGGTAAACAGTTTACCGTTAATGGCGATTGGTTTACCTACCGGGATGATAAAAGCAGGTTTTTTAACAATACCAGTTATTTTCAAAACGGAATAATAATTCCGTATTCCTTTGCAGAATACCTGTCGACAAGTAAACAAAACATAGATTTATATACTTTGAAAGCTGATGTAGATCTTCCTTATGAAAGCTTTAAATTATCTTTCGGTACAAAGCTGAGTTTTATTAAAAACCAGAGTGATCTTGCTTTTTATAAGTCCCGGAATAGTAATTATGAAATAGATCCGCAACAGAGCAATTTGTTCAATTACAGTGAAAACACCCAGGCATTGTACGTAAATTTTAATAAAACGATTAAAAAATGGGATTTTCAGGGTGGATTAAGGGGCGAATACACACAGGTTGATGGAATATCGGTTAATGAACGGAATAAAAACGGATATTTCCGTCTCTTTCCTACGTTATACATGGTTTACCGGTTGAATGATAAAAACACTTTTTCGCTAAATTATGGCCGCCGCATTAACCGCCCTCCTTACCGTAAACTTAATCCTTTCCGCTGGTACAGCAACCAGTACGCTTATGCCGAAGGCAATCCGTTTTTGCAGCCATCTTATAACGATAACATCGAATTTTCCCATACCTATAATATATTTACCAGTTCTTTGTCTTTTACAAAAACCTCAAATGGTTTTAATGATGTTAATTTTACTGATCCGGCGACTAATATTCAAGCTTCCAAACCGGTTAATTTTATAACCGGTTACCATTATCAACTGAGTCATGCCATTAGTTTTAATGTTGTAAAAGGGTGGGAGAGTACCAGCCAGTTGGATTTTTTTTTCAATGCGGCCAATTCGAGCATTGCCCAGACCTTGACTAATTTAAACGGATTTGGTGCCTACTTTTCTACACTGAATCAGTTTGTTTTTAATTCTTCGAAAACCACTTTGGGTGAAATAAGCCTGTGGTATCAGTTCCCCACTGTTGACGGATTGAGCCAAAATAAAAGTCAATATAACCTGGATCTGGGCATAAAGACTTTATTGCTTAATAAAAAAATACAATTGGCCATTACAGCTGCTGATGTGTTAAAAACAAACCAATACCGTTTTAGTAATATGATAAACAATATCAGGCAGGAATATAATAACTATTACGATAGCCGGCAGCTGCGGTTGGTGTTCAGGTATAATTTTGGTAATGAAAAAATTAAAACCCGCGATAGAAAATCGGGTAATGAAGAAGAGCGGGGAAGGAGTAACTAAGAATGGGAGGATGGGAAATGGACGACGGAAAATGGGTGATGCAGGAGAAGTCCTTGTTTTCCCCTTCCATAATTAAAAGATACCTAATTGTATTCAGGATGATAAAAGGGATAGGATAAGCCATTGCTCAATCATCCATTTCCCCTTTTACATCTTCCATCTCTTAAAACGCTTCCGCTAAACTGATGTAAAAACCGGCTTGCCGTTTTTCGTTGGGTAGTTTTTCGCCTACGCCATAATCAAGACGTACACTTAAGCCTTTCGCCGGATCGAAGAAATAACGCCCGCCGACACCGAAGTTTGGTTTTAGACCGTCGAAATTGAATGCTCCGTTGCTAAAAACTTTTCCGGTACCAGCAAAGGCTATAATTCCGAAACGGTTCATAAAACGGTAACGGATTTCGGCCTGTGTGGCCATCAGGTTTTCATCACGGTAACGCCCGCTATAATAACCGCGCATCATCTGGTCGTTGCCTAATTGTTGCAACAAATAAAACGGTGTATTTTTACTTTGTATGGTATAAAATATGCCTTGTACGCCCAAAACCACTTTCGGTGCGAGGCTAAAGAAAGCACGGAGATCCAATTTAATCTGTGAGCCGTTGAAACTTTCGCCTCCGAAAAAATCAGGTGCATACTGATAAGTTGCCCTTCCAAAAAAACCTTTGGTAGGGTAATTATTGCTGTTGCGGGTATCGTAACTCTGCGAAGCACCTACCCAGGCTACCGAGCCACCATCTTTATCTAAAATATTTGGATTGGTGCTAAAAATCCCACCGGCCACCTTATCTATAAAATGGTAATTCTCGAAACCCAGCGATACACCGGTGTAAGCCCTGGGCAGGGTATTCATTTCGGCATCGAAAAGTGTTTTAAAAACCCTTTGGTCTAATTTATCTTCATCTGCTTTTTTAGAGTTGTTGCCAATGCCGTAAAAGTTAAAAGGCTGATTTTTGAAACGAATATCGCCGATGAAGTGATATTTGTTCCCTTTTGTCCACATATCGCCCTTAAACATAAAATTAGCCGTCTTTTTGGTAGAATAAGTGGTATTCAGGGCAAAATTGGAACTGCGGTTCAGCGTGTCTTTACGGTCTATATAAAAGGAGTAAATGGCGCCAACACCGAATTCGAATCCTGTTTCCTGGCTATAGCCAAAAGCAGGAAGCGGCAAAAAGCTGGCTTTACGGGTAGTGTCTTTTTCGTTGGAGAGCATTTTCCTGATCAGTTTCATCTGTGCAAAGGAGGTTCCTGAAACGAGCGCAAGCAAAATAATTAGATAATATTTTTTCATCAGCGCAAAGAAAAGGAAATTTAGTAATAAGTTGGTTAACTGGTTAATTGTTTAAATCGTAGCGACTGCTTAATCTCAATTTCAGATACCCAAAATGTTTTTCAAATATAGTGCAGCATAGTGGAGAGATCTGCCTTGAGAAAGCTATTGATTTAGATCTCTACGTTCCACTGCGCTTCAGTCAGGAGATGACGATCGCCAGGATTTGATGCAATGTCTGCCGCCACCTAAACCGGATTGAAGGGGAAAGCCCGGAGTGAAGCGAGGACTTGTACCGGAAAGCCGGACTGCCTTTAATAATAGCTAAACAATTGCTTTCCAAAAAAAATCTTCGCTGTGCTACCATTGACAGATCCTATAGAAGAATCGTCCTTTCGACTGTAGCGTGCCGATTTTTCATCGGTAGCGAAATGGAGAAATCTATAGAGACAGATTTAGCTTCGCTGAGCAACCGTGGTTCTCGACTACGTTGCACTCCGCTCGAAATGACGACTCGTGAGAGGGCTGTCAATCATATTGATTTTTATACAATAAATTATCCCTCTGGATGACAATCGCGGGAGAAGATTTATCTGATGTAACTGACTAAGGACTATGGACTCGAGATTCTTCACTTCTGCCTAATTAATGCCAAATGCGGCCTGCAAAACGCTAAACACGTTTAGGCTTTCACCTTTCGGCCTAAATGCCTATTTTTGCCGCAAACAATACAAAACGAACACAATGAGCAATACAAGAGGACCAATATCTCAGTTTATGGAGCGTAATTATCTCCATTTTAACGCTGCTGCCATGATGGATGCGGCTAAAGGCTACGAAACGCATTTAGATGAGGGTGGTAAAATGATGATCACACTTGCCGGTGCCATGAGTACAGCCGAACTGGGTATTTCACTTGCAGAGATGATCCGTCAGGATAAGGTAGCCATTATTTCTTGTACAGGTGCCAACCTTGAAGAAGATATTATGAATCTGGTTGCACACTCACATTATAAACGTGTGCCTAATTACCGCGACTTAAGTCCGCAGGATGAGTGGGATTTGTTAGAGAACCATTATAACCGTGTTACTGATACCTGTATCCCTGAGGAGGAGGCTTTCCGTCGTTTACAGAAACATATCCACAAAATCTGGAAAGATGCAGATGATGCCGGTGAAAGGTATTTTCCGCACGAGTTTATGTACAAAATGTTATTGAGCGGTGTTTTAGAACAATACTATGAAATTGACCCTAAAAACTCGTGGATGCTGGCTGCTGCGGAAAAGAATTTACCAATTGTGGTACCGGGATGGGAAGATTCGACCATGGGTAACATCTTTGCTTCTTATGTGATCAAAAACGAGTTCAAAGCTACAACGATGAAAAGCGGGATTGAGTATATGGGCTGGCTTGCCGATTGGTATGTTAAAAACTCAGCAGGCAAAGGAATAGGTTTCTTTCAGATTGGTGGAGGTATTGCCGGCGATTTTCCGATCTGTGTGGTACCGATGTTATACCAGGATATGGAAATGGAGAATATTCCGTTTTGGAGTTACTTCTGCCAGATTTCAGATTCGACCACTTCTTATGGTTCTTATTCAGGCGCTGTACCGAACGAAAAGATTACCTGGGGTAAACTGGATATCAATACGCCAAAGTTTATTGTGGAAAGTGATGCAACAATTGTAGCACCGTTAATGTTTGCCTGGATATTAAAACAATAATCATAAGATTTTAATAAACCAAATTGGTTTTTGGTATACCCGCCAGCAATTTCGTGTCAAAAATGGGCATTTTTATTGCCCAAACGGCCTGAAATGATGTTTGTTTAGAATGATTATAAATTGTATTTCCCGTCACTATTATGTCATGGGATTTATTAATAAGTTATACTTTTGTTCAAGTTTTGGTGGGGCTATCTGGGTTCAATCATCAATTTCACAACAAAAAGTAAATTAAATAAGTATAAAGTGTTCATTATGAGAGATATCTCGATGATTTTAAAAAGCGTTTGGAAGTCGTTATTCGTATTTTCAGCAATTTCCGTAATGGCGGTTTCTACCGTAAATGCGCAGGATGCTAAAGAGGGGAGAACGCTTTTCAAAGCGAAATGTTCTTCGTGCCATGCGTTAGATCACAAAGTTGTTGGTCCGGCATTAGAAGGAGTAAGCGATCGTCACCCTGAAGCGTTCCTGTTAAAATGGATTCCGAACAACGCAGCTATGATCGCTGCCGGAGATCCTGCCGCTGTTAAATTATTTAACGATAACGGTAAAGTACCTATGACTACTTTCCCTGAGCTAGATGAGGCGAAAGTAAAAGATATCTTAGCATACATTAAAGAAGGTGAGCCTAAAGCAGCTGTTGATCCAAATACACCAAAAGCAGGTGCTGAAGATCAAGGTACTTCAGGTCTATCAATCGCGGGTATCGTTGCCATTGTAATATTGGCTATCGTGATCCTGGTTATCCTGGGTCGTGCTTCCAGATTACTGGAGCGTTTGATCCTGCAGAAACAGGGCATCGAGATGGAAGAAGATGTGCCATTGAAAGTGGGTGTACGCAAAATGTTCAAAAACAAGAAGTTCGTAATGTTCTTTATCTTGTGTTTGATCATCTGTTTAGGTTCGTTCGGTTGGATGGGCATGTGGAACACTGGTGTTCACACAGGTTATCAGCCGGTTCAGCCAATTAAATTCTCGCACGAGTTGCATGCCGGTATCAACCAGATCGACTGTCAGTATTGCCACAACGGCGCGTTTAAATCTAAAAATGCTACTATCCCTTCATTAAATGTTTGTATGAACTGCCACAAAGCGGTACAGGCAAGGGATAAATATGATGGTGAGATTTCTCCTGAGATCAAAAAAATCTACAGTGCTTTAGGTTACGATCCTGAAACACAGAAATACGACGAAAGTAAGTCAAAACCAATGGAGTGGGTACGTGTACACAATCTTCCTGATTTTGCTTACTTCAACCACTCTCAACACGTGGTAGTTGCAGAAGATGCAATCCGTAAAGCAAAAGGATTACAGCCAACTGAACCTGTTTGTTTCGCTTGTCACGGTCCGGTTAATACCATGGAAGAAATTTATCAATATTCTCCACTAACCATGAAATGGTGTATTAACTGCCATAAAGAAACAGATATTTCTGGTCAGAAAAACAATGCTTTCTACGCTAAGGTTATCGAAGCGCACGAGAAAATTAAAAAAGGCGAGAAAATCACACCAGCTTTATTGGGTGGTTTAGAGTGTGGTAAATGCCACTATTAATAGATTAGAGTTTAGTAAGAACGTTCGATAAACAGTAATATAGCTTAAATGGAAAGCAATAAAAAATACTGGAAAGGCTTAGAGGAGTATAACAATACACCCGATTTTGTTAAGAATAACAAAAACGAATTCGCCGAGCCACTTCCAATTGAAGATGTTTTAAATGAAGCAGGGTTAAGTACCGTTACCCCACGCCGCGACTTTTTAAAGGCGTTAGGTTTTGGTTTAGGTGCGGTTACATTAGCTGCCTGTCAAAGTACACCGTTAAAAAAATCTATCCCTTACCTGGTAAAACCTGAGGAGGTAACCCCTGGTATACCTAACTTCTATACTTCGAGCTTCAATGGCCAGAGTATTTTGGTTAAAACAAGAGAAGGACGTCCGATTAAAATTGAACCAAATCCTAATGCGGGACAATTTAACTGCGGTACGGATGCAAGAGCGCAGGCTTCTGTATTAGATTTATACGATGTATCTAAACTAAAAGCACCTGCTACCGTAAAAAACGGACAGGTTGAAGAAACTACCTGGGCGAAGATCGATAGCTTTGTAAAAGGCGAACTGGCAAAAGCACAGGCGGGTGGAAAGAAAATCCGTATTGTATCATCAACAGTGAACAGCCCGTCAACAAATGCAGTAATTGCAGCTTTTGTTGCCAAATATCCTGCTGCTAAACTAGTTCAGTATGATGCAGTTTCTTATACAGGTATTATTCAGGCCAATCAGAACAGTTTCGGTAAAGCTGTTTTACCAAAATATAACTTTGATAAAGCCGATTTAATAGTAAGTTTCGGTGCCGATTTCTTGGGTACCTGGATCAGCGGTGAAGAGTTTACTGCTCAATACACTGCTAACCGTAACTACAAATCGTTAGAAAATAAAAAAATGAGCCGCCACATTCAGTTCGAAAGTGGAATGAGCTTAACTGGTACCAATGCAGATACCCGTGTTCCGGTTAAATTATCGGAAGAAGGTCCTGCATTAATTGCTTTATATAATGCAATTACAGGTGCTGCTTTACCAGGCGGAACATTGGGTAACAATGCTACTGCTGATAAAGTAATTAAACTGGCAGCAAAAGAATTATTGCAAAATAAAGGCAAAGGCCTTGTAGTTAGCGGTTCGAACGATGTTTCTACACAAATTTTAGTAAATGCCATTAACGCCGCTATCGGAAGTTATGGAACTACTATCGATTTGGATAATGCTTGCCATTTATATGCTGGTAACGATGCCGAGTTTAATGGTTTAGTTGCCGAAATGAGCCGCGGTGAAGTTGGGGCTGTATTATTCTTAAACAGCAATCCGGCTTACGATGCAGCAAATCCAAAGGCATTTACTGATGCATTAGCCAAGGTGCCTGCGAAAATTTCTTTCTCAGACCGTGCTGATGAAACTGCTTCACTTTGTGATGCCATTGCGATTAACCATAACTACTTAGAATCATGGGGTGATGCAAATGCTTACGAGGGATATTATTCTATCGTTCAGCCAACCATTAACCCGGTATTCAATAGCCGCCAGGCAGAAGAGAGTTTATTGATCTGGGCAGATGCTCCTGTTAAAGATTACTACCAGTTTGTACGCAGCAACTGGGAAGCTAAAGTATTACCGGCTGCTGGTCTTAAATGGGATCAGGTTTTAGAAAAAGGTGTAGTAACTACCACTGCTAAAACAGCTGGGGCCTACAGCTTTACTTTATCGTTAAATGCTGTAGCAACTTCAATCATCAATAGCAGCAAGAGCCTTGCAAAAGGTGGCGATCAGCTGGAATTACAGGTTTACGAAAACGTACCGATGCGCGATGGTAAAAATGCCAACAACGCTTTCTTACAGGAATTACCTGATCCGGTATCAAAAGTAACCTGGGATAACTTTGTTGCACTTGCACCAAAAACTGCTGAAAAATTAAAAGTTAAAGAATTTGATGTTGTTACCGTTAAAGGCAGCAATGGATATTCGGTAGAACTTCCTGTTTTGATCCAACCGGGACAAGCACAGGGAACAGCTTCTATCGCTTTAGGTTATGGCCGTCAGAAGGCAGGTAAAGCAGGTAACGATGTAGGTAAAAACGCTTTCCCTTTCATTTCTTTTGTAAACGGAACCATGCAATATGCTACAAACGTAACCATTAGCCCAACAGGCGGTTACTATGAGCTTGCGCAAACACAAACTCACCACTCTTTTGAGGGCCGTGCAGTGATTAAAGAAGCTACTTTTAAAGAGTACTTAAAAAATCCTGGAGCTGGTAATGAGAAAGGCGAGCATAAAGATTACGATCTTTGGGATCAATATGAAAAACCAGGTAACAACTGGGTAATGGCAATCGATCTGAATGCCTGTACAGGTTGTGGTTCTTGTATTGTTGCCTGTAACGTAGAAAATAACATTCCGGTAGTAGGCCGCGATGAGGTTCGCCGTCGCCGCGAGATGCACTGGATCCGCATCGACCGTTACTATAGCTACGAAACACCAGCTGGTGATGTAACCAAAGAAAAAGAAATTGCTAAGTTGGAAGACTTAGATCACGTTTCTGTGGTTCACCAACCAATGTTATGTCAGCACTGTGATCACGCACCTTGCGAAACAGTTTGTCCGGTATTAGCTACCGTACACTCTTCAGATGGTTTAAACCACATGGCTTATAACCGTTGCGTAGGTACACGTTACTGTGCAAACAACTGTCCGTACAAAGTACGCCGTTTCAACTGGTTCAATTACTGGAACGATTCGCGTTTCGATAACTATTTAAATAACGAGTTTACCCAATTGGTTTTAAACCCTGATGTAACTACACGCTCTCGTGGTGTGATGGAGAAATGCTCAATGTGTATCCAACGTATACAAGGTGGCAAATTACAGGCTAAATTGGAAAAACGTCCATTAAAAGATGGCGATATTAAAATGGCTTGTCAAGAAGCTTGTTCAGCAAATGCAATCATATTTGGTGATTCAAACGATCCTAATTCAGAGGTTTCAAAAGCATTACGTTCTGAGCGTATATACTACGTATTAGAAGAAATCAATGTGAAACCAGGTATCGGATATATGACTAAAATTAGAAATACAGATACAAAAGTACAAGCGTAAGCTTTAGCATAAAGAAAATACAAATTATGTCAGGACATAACGAATCAATACTTAGAGAACCATTAATTACCGGCGATAATATCACGTATGCTAAAATTACGGACGATATTTTGATGCCGGTAGAAAACAAGCCAAACAAAGCTTGGTGGATTGGTTTCATCGTTGCCTCATTAGGTGCCCTACTTTGGGTTGTAGCAGTAAGCTACACTTTTTGGAACGGTATCGGATCTTGGGGTTTAAATAAAACAGTAGGTTGGGCATGGGATATCACCGGTTTCGTATGGTGGGTAGGTATTGGTCACGCCGGAACACTTATTTCGGCCGTACTTTTACTCTTCCGTCAGAACTGGCGTAACTCGATCAACCGTTCGGCAGAAGCGATGACAATCTTCGCCGTAATCTGTGCCGCAACTTACGTTGTATCGCACATGGGCCGCCCTTGGTTAGCGTATTGGGTATTACCTTTACCAAACCAGTTCGGTTCACTTTGGGTAAACTTTAACTCACCATTGGTATGGGATATGTTTGCGATTTCTACATACTTCTCTGTATCATTGTTATTCTGGTACACAGGTTTATTACCAGATATCGCAACCATCCGCGACCGTGCCGTGGGTACACGCAGAAAAATCTATTCAATTTTCTCATTTGGATGGAGCGGAAGCGTTAAAACCTGGCAGCGTTTCGAAGCGGTTTCGTTAATCTTAGCCGGTATCTCTACACCACTTGTACTTTCGGTACACACCATTGTATCAATGGACTTTGCAACTTCAGTAATTCCAGGATGGCACACTACTATCTTCCCTCCATATTTCGTGGCCGGGGCGATCTTCTCAGGCTTTGCGATGGTATTAACCTTATTATTGGTTGCACGTAAAGTATTAGGTCTGGAGAACTATATCACCATGTTCCACATTGAGTCGATGAACAAAATCATCATCTTAACCGGATCAATCGTAGGTGTAGCTTATTTAACAGAGTTCTTCATTGCCTGGTATTCAGGTTCTGAATACGAATCATACGCATTCGTTAACCGTTCTACAGGTCCTTACTGGTGGTCGTACTGGATGATGATGACCTGTAACGTAATCTCACCACAGTTATTATGGTTCAAAAAGATCCGTTTAAGCATTAAAGCTACCTGGATTTTATCAATCGTGGTAAACGTGGGTATGTGGTTTGAGCGTTTCGTAATTATCGTAACTTCATTACACCGCGATTACATCCCTTCAAGCTGGGCAATGTTTTATCCAACCTGGGTTGATATCAGTGTATTCGTAGGTTCAATCGGATTATTCTTTACTTTATTCTTATTGTTCTTAAGGGTATTACCATCAATTGCTATCGCAGAGGTAAAAATCATTCTTAAATCGGCTTCAGAGCAGGCTAAGAAAAAGATTATTGAAGAAGGTTCAGAAAAACCTGAATACGTTAACGAGTATATTGAATCGTTAGAAAAATTTGATAGTGTTAAACAAGAAGATTACGCAAAAATATAACAATGAGTGATATCAAATATATTTTAGGCAGCTTTGGCGATCCTGATGAAATGATGCACGGCATCGAAAAGCTTCAGGAAAATAACATCAGTATTTATGATGTATATACTCCAATGCCTATACACGGAATAGAAGCCAAATTAGGAATTAAAAGATCAAGGATCGATATCGCAGCGTTTTGCTTTGGTATTACCGGTACCTGCTGTGCATTCGCTTTGATTTATTTCTGCGCAGTAATTGACTGGAGAGTAAACATAGGTGGTAAACCATCGTTCGCATTGCCGGATTTTGTGCCGATAATGTTCGAGCTTACAGTATTATTCTGTGCTTTTGGTATGGTATTAACATATTATGCTTCTACACACTTATTTCCAGGAAGAGCACCTCGCGTAATGGATTTAAGGGCTACTGATGACCGCTTTGTCATTGCAGTTGATGCAAAAGACAATGCAGAACACACTGTAATTGATGGTTTATTAAAAGATGCCGGTGCTTTAGAAGTAAAGTATAATGAAAGGAAGTACGTTAGCTATGAATAAGAATAAATTTGTTTACACGTCGTTTTTAGCTATTGCTTTCGCAGTTACCTTTTCGGCATGTAGAGATAAACGCAGTACTGGTTTAGAATATGCCAGGAACATGTATGATCCGATTGCTTATAACCCGGATCAGCCAAACAAAAATTTTAAGGATGGTAAAACTGCACAGTTGCCACCTGCACATACCAAACCGGTAGGATTTACCGAATACGATGAGTATCCTAACACGAAAGAAGGATATGAAGCAGCAGGTGTTAGCATGGTGAATCCTTTACCTGTTGATACAATCAATTTAGCACAGGGACAACACTTATTTAAAGTGTTCTGCAGCCCTTGCCATGGCGAGAAAGGCGATGGACAGGGACACCTGGTAAAAATTGAGAAATTTAGTGGTGTACCTTCTTACTTCTCCGGAAGTTCGTCAAGAGGGGGAGAGATGAAAGCGCTTACTGCCGGTAAAATCTACCATACCATTACCTACGGTGTAAATAACATGGGTTCGCATGCATCGCAGATCTCTCCGACTGATCGTTGGAAAGTGGTGATGTATGTTCAGGAATTACAAAAACAACAATAAGTAAAGCAGAATATAAATGGGAACTCACAATATTAATTTTAGTGAACAGTTTGAGTTTACAGGTAAAGTAAAAACATTAAGCATCGTAGGCATCATTTTAGGTGTTGCTGCAATAGCTTACGGTTTCTTCGCTGGCGATAAAGTAATGCACGAGCGTACTTTTGCTAACCTGTTGCTTATGGCGTATTACTTTGCATGCGTATGTATGTCGGGTACATTTTTCCTTGCTGTTCAATATGTAGCTCAAGCAGGTTGGTCTGCATCAATTTTACGTGTACCACAAGCTATGGCAAAAACATTGCCTATAGCTGCTGTAATACTTATTGTAGTTATTTCAGCAGGTTTGTACTCACACAATTTATATCACCACTGGCATGCAGATGGTTTAACCGTAGAGGGCAGCCCTAACTACGACGCCATTATTGCCGGTAAATCGGTATTCTTAAACGTACCTTTCTTCTTAGGTCGCCAGGTGGTATTCTTAGGTATTTACAGTATATTTTCGATCCTTTTTGTTAAGTATTCTTATAATGAAGATTTAGCAGGTGGTTTAAATTCATACAGAAAAAGCTTTAAAAATGCTTGTATATTCCTGGTAATTTACGGTTTTACTACACCTGTATTTGCTTTTGATACGATCATGTCGTTAGAAGCTCACTGGTTCTCAACCATGTTTGGCTGGTATAACTTCGCAGCAATGTGGGTGAGCAGTTTAGCAACTATCGCTGTAATCATTATCCTTTTAAGAAGAGCAGGTTATATGCAATGGGTTAACAATAGCCATTTGCATAACTTAGGTCAGTTTATCTTTGGTTTCTCTATCTTCTGGACTTATGTATGGTTTGCCCAGTTCTTATTGATCTACTATGCAAACATGCCAGAGGAGACCGTATATTTCTACAAACGCTTTGAATATTACAAATTCTGGTTTTTCTTAAACCTTGCCATGAACTTCTTAGCGCCTGTATTATTATTAATGGACAGGGATAACAAAAGAACTGATGTTAAATTATTATTCGTTTCGATCGTGGTATTGTTAGGCCATTGGGTAGATTACTACCAGATGATTATGCCAGGAACAGTAGAAGCACATAACGGTTTTGGCATTATTGAAATTGGTACAGCACTGGGTTTTGTTGGATTGTTTACCTTTACGGTTTTAACAGCACTGAGCAAAAAACCTTTAATTGCAAAGAACCACCCATTATTACAAGAAAGTTTGCACCATCAGTTATAGTGGTGGTAGGATATAGCAAATATTTTAATTATTATAATTAGCAGTACGGCGTACTACTTTTAAGAAAATGAGTTTAAGAAAGTTTATAACGAATAAAACGACCGCAGCTTTAGCAGTATTGATTACCGCTTTTGCAAACACTAGCGTATTTGCGCAAGATGCAGCAGCAGGAGCTGCCGCGGCACCGAAGGTTGATATGGGCGAGATTTATAAATCAGTAATATTTTATGTACTGGCTTTTCTTGCCGTATGTTTATTCATCGCCATTATTGGTAAAGCAATAAGGGTATATGAATTAAGCCGCGAAGCACAGGGCAAACCTGTTGGCATCAACTGGAACAGGATTCATGCAAGTTTATTTGCCCTGTTTTTAGTGGTAGGTTTATATGGTGTATATTGGGAATATACCGTACATGGTGCGATGTTGCTTCCTGATGCTGCATCAGAACATGGAAAGAAAATTGATAAAATGTTCAATTTAACATTGATCATTACCACAATCGTATTTGTAGTTACACACATCCTGTTATTCGGTTTTTCTTATATCTACAAATATTCTGCTAAAAGAAAAGCTTATTATTACCCGCATAACAATACAATCGAAAAAATCTGGACAATCATTCCGGCTTTAGTATTAACAGTATTGGTATTGATGGGTTTCTTAACCTGGAGATCGATTTTCTTCAAAACCGAAGATCCTAAAAATAAACCATTGCAGATCGAAGTTACTTCAGAGCAGTTCAAATGGTCTATCCGTTACCCTGGAGCCGATGGAATTGTTGGCGCTAAAAACTATAAGTTAACTACAGCGACCAATCCATTGGGTATCGATTTCAAGGATTTAAACTCACGTGATGATGAGATGGCAGATGAGATGGTAATTCCTGTTGGAAAACCGGTAAAACTGATCCTGACCAGTAAAGATGTAATTCACAGTTTTTATATGCCGCATTTCAGGGTACAGTTAAATACCGTACCGGGTATGCGTGTTTTCTTTGAGTTTACACCTACAAAAACTACTGCAGAAATGCAACAGGAAACAAATGATCCTAACTTTAAGTACCTTTTCTACTGTGCTAAAATCTGTGGATCAGGTCACTACAACATGCAAAAGGTGGTACGTGTAGTTTCTGAAGCTGAGTACAAAACTTGGATAGCTGAGCAGAAAACATACTTAAACGACGATTTAAGAAAACAATTTAATTTGCCAGGGGCACCTGCACCTGTAAAATCGGTAGCAGATTCAGCAGCTAAAGATTCAGCTGCTGTGAAAACTAACCAAATGGCTTTAAATAAATAATATTAAGCAGGAGCGAACGAATTATGTCAACAATAGCATTACACGACGAACACAATCACGATCACGCTGATCATGGGCATCATAAAGAGACTTTGATTTCAAAGTATATCTTTAGTATGGATCATAAAATGATTGCTAAGCAATTTTTGATTACCGGTATTATTATGGCGGTAATTGCAATGGGCTTATCAATTTTATTCCGTATTCAATTGGCATGGCCAGATAAAAACTTCCCATTCTTAGAAACTTTTTTAGGTAAATGGGCAGAAGGTGGCCGTATCAAACCTGATTTTTACCTGGCTTTGGTAACCATCCACGGTACCATCATGGTATTCTTTGTACTAACCGCTGGTTTAAGTGGTACCTTTAGTAACTTACTGATCCCGCTTCAGGTAGGGGCGAGAGATATGGCTTCACCATTCCTGAACATGCTTTCATATTGGTTCTTTTTCCTGGCATGTGTGGTAATGATGTCGTCGTTTTTCATCCAAACGGGACCTGCTTCCGGAGGTTGGACGGTTTATCCGCCATTATCTGTTGTAGCTAAGGCTATGCCGGGTTCGGGTTTAGGTATGACATTATGGTTAGTAAGTATGGTACTTTTCGTAGCCTCATCTTTAATGGGAGGTATCAACTACGTAAGTACAATCCTGAACATGCGTACTAAAGGTATGGACCTTTGGAAAATGCCATTAACCATCTGGGCTTTCTTCTTAACCGCTATTTTAGGTATTTTATCTTTCCCTGTTCTTGTAGCCGGAGTGGTATTAATGGTATTCGACCGTAGTTTTGGAACAAGTTTCTATTTATCAGATATCGTAATAGGTACTGACATTTTACCAAATGAAGGTGGTTCTCCAATTTTATGGCAACACTTATTTTGGTTCTTAGGTCACCCTGAGGTATATATCGTAATTATGCCTGCGTTAGGTATCTCATCTGAGGTAATCTCTGTAAACTCGCGTAAACCGATCTTCGGTTACCACGCAATGGTTTACTCACTTATCGGTATCACTGTATTATCGTTCATCGTTTGGGGTCACCATATGTTTGTAACAGGTATGAACCCATTGCTGGGCGGTGTATTTATGATCACTACGTTGATCATTGCGGTACCATCTGCGGTAAAAACCTTTAACTATTTAGCTACATTATGGCGTGGTAACATCCGTTTCACTCCGGCAATGTTATTCGCTATCGGTTTGGTTTCATTCTTTATTTCTGGTGGTTTAACCGGTATCTTTTTAGGAAATGCATCTTTAGATATTAACTTGCACGATACTTATTTTGTTGTTGCCCACTTCCACCTGGTAATGGGTTCGGCAGCAATTTTTGGTATGCTTGCAGGTGTTTACCATTGGTTCCCTAAAATGTTTGGTAAAATGATGAATGCCAAATTGGGATACCTGCATTTTTGGTTAACTTTCATTGCAGCTTACCTGGTATTTTTCCCACTTCACTTCTTAGGTTTAGATGGTGTACCTCGTCGGTACTATGCATTTACCGAGTTCGAATTTATGAAGAAATGGTTAACCGTAAACGTGTTTGTAACCTGGGCTGCTATTATGGCTGCACTTGCTCAGGTAGCATTCCTGTTCAATTTCTTCTACTCGATCTTTAAAGGAAAAGTATCTCCTCAAAACCCTTGGGAAGCTAATACTTTAGAATGGACAGCACCAGTTGAACATTTACACGGTAACTGGCCAGGAGAAATTCCAACTGTTTACAGATGGCCTTACGATTATAGTAAACCTGGACATGATGCAGACTTTATTCCTCAAACTGTTCCTTTCTCTCAAACCATGAGTTCTAACCTTCCTCACGATTTTGAAGGAAATGAAGAAGCAGAGAAAATTCAGCAGGAGTGGGAATTAGCTAATCCTGTTGCAGAAAACAAGGGCTAGTTTAAGCTTTAAATAAAATTTTAAAAGGGGTATCTGACTAAGTTTCTGCTTATCCGGATACCCTTTTCATCTTAATAGATATATGGTCAGCAGATCAGAACAACGTTTCATTAGCATCAATCTTATAACCATCATCGTTACGTTGCTGGTTATACTTGCCGGAGGTATTGTACGCAGTACAGGATCGGGCATGGGCTGTCCGGATTGGCCTAAATGTTTCGACCGTTATATTCCGCCAACCGACGTATCGCAGCTTCCTGCCAACTATAAAGAAAAATATGTAGCCGGAAGGTTAAAAAAGAACGAAAAATTTGCCAAATACCTCGAAAGCATGGGAAAGGTTACCCTTGCTGACAGTATCAGGCACGATAAAAGCATTACTGTACCGGAAGAGTTTAATCCGGCAAAAACCTGGACAGAATACATTAACCGTTTAGCTGGCGCAGCAGCAGGAATATTCCTGTTTTTAACCGCGGTTTATTCATTTACTTACCGTAAAACGGCTAAACGCATTATCGTATTAAGTATACTGAATTTATTTGTGGTAGGTTACCAGGGGTGGTTAGGTTCTATAGTGGTATCAACCAACCTCACGCAATGGGTTGTTACAGTACACATGCTTTTGGCACTGGTTATTCTGGCCATATCTATTTATACTTATAATTACGCGAAACAACTCAATAAAGCGCCTTCGGTTATTATGTACCGGATATTGTGGCTAAAAGGCTTCCTCTTCTTTACACTTGTGATCAGCATTGTTCAGATTGTATTGGGAACCGATGTAAGGGAAGCGGTAGATGTAATTGCAAAAGAACTCGCCTATGGCAGTAAAAATACCTGGCTTTCGAAGGTAGGGCCGATATTTTCTTACCACCGCGACCTGGCCATTTTGGTAGTGGTAACCAACGCAATTGTGTATAAAATGGTAATAGACCGCTTTAGTGGTAAGGCTGCACCATTGTTAACGGCGCGGTTTATTCTGATTACGCTCCTGGTACAATTATTAAGTGGTTTTGCATTGGCTTACATTGCTTTTCCGCCGGCAGCACAGGTATTGCACATCCTGTTCTCTACGTTGCTATTTAGTTTACAATTTTATCTGTACCTGTTGGTTTACCGCACAAGTACTTATAAACAATAATATTTAAGGGAATTGAAACAATATATTTCAGATTTTTCTAAACTTATCAAATTCAGGCTATCGTTTACGGTAGTATTTTCTGCATCGATTTCTTTTTTGATCGGCCAGAAAATGCAGGTAGGCAGAGGCCATATCCCTACAATTGACTGGGGGAACTGGCTGATCCTGATCGCAGGTGGGTTCTTGGTTACGGCAGCAGCAAACTGTTTTAACGAGATTATAGAAAAGGATTTGGATAAATTAATGTCGAGAACAAAAGACCGCCCGATGCCGGCTGGTAGGATGACTACCGGACAAGGCTTAATCCTGGGTGTTTTTATGGGCTTTCTCGGAACCTGGTTATTAGGAAAATTAAACCTTGAAACAGGGCTTTTATCTGTATTTTCGATTTTATTATATGCATTTGCTTATACACCTTTAAAAAGAAAATCGCCTATTGCTGTTTTTGTTGGAGCTATTCCAGGAGCATTGCCACCACTTATAGGCTATTTGGCTGCCTTTGGTAGCTTAAAGTCGGAGATGTTTTACGAAATAGACTATAATATTGCCATTATTTTATTCCTGATCCAGTTTGTATGGCAGTTCCCTCACTTTTGGGCCATTGCCTGGGTGCTGGATGATGATTATAAAAAAGCTGGTTTCAGGTTGTTACCAACTAAAAAAAGAGATAAAACTTCGGCGCTGCTTACATTTTTAAGTACGCTGATTTTAATCCCGGTGAGCTTATTGCCAACCATTTATGGCTTTGGTGGTTATTATATCGCAGGCTTATCATTAATAGCCGGATTGATATTTAGCTGGCTGGCTTTTAAACTTTTAATGAACAGAGAATTAAGTGATGCAAAGAAAGTGATGTTCTGTTCGTTTTTTTACATCCCTGCTGTACAGCTGGGCCTATTATTAAATTTTATAGCAAAATAACTTATGGATATCGCGATGGAAAAATTCCAGGATACATTTGATCCAAAACCCAGAAAGTTTATTGTTTGGCTATTTGTAGTATCATCTACCATTATGTTTGGAGGCTTTACCAGTTATTACCTGGTATTTGCAGCATCTAAAGGCAAAGGGCATGGTTTAGTGCTTCCCGATGCTTTTATTTACTCGAGCATAGTGATTATTGCCAGCAGTATCACCTTATTTTTAGCGGCGAAAGCACTAAAAAAACTGAATTTCAGCTTACAGCGTAACCTGCTTTGGGTTACGGTTATATTGGCCATCGTTTTTGGCGTAATGCAGTTTAATGCATGGGGAAGCATGGTAAGAACAGGTGCTACCCTGGTAGGCAACAACGCTGCCATTTCTTTTATTTATGTGGTATCGGGTATGCACTTACTGCACATTATTGCAGGTGTTGGCCTTATTATTAATGCATTAGCAGGTAGCTATAAGAATATCCCTACCGCTAAAAGCCAGTACAGAATGGAAATTGCTTCTATTTTTTGGCATTTTATAGATATATTATGGATATATCTGTATGTTTTTTTACTTTTGAACCGTTAAATTTGTTAACAAACTATTATACTATTTCCAAATGAATGCAGTATCACAATTAGATCAAGTTAAAACCGGACCATGGAATGGTGGTCGTTCTCCGTGGTCGGTAGAATATGGCAAAATCATGATGTGGTTTTTCCTTTTGTCAGATGCTTTTACCTTTTCATCTTTATTGATCTACTACGGCGCTCAGCGTTTTTCTAAATTAACATGGCCAGCTCCAGATAAAGTTTTCCAATCTATCCCAGGTGTAATGGAACACGGTGCTCCATTGGTATTTGTGGGGATCATGACTTTTATCCTCATCATGAGTTCGGTAACCATGGTATTGGCTGTAGAAGCCGGACACAGGCGTTCTAAAAAAGAAGTAATCGGCTGGATGATTGCAACCATTATCGGTGGTTTCATGTTCTTAGGCTGTCAGGCAATTGAGTGGACTCACTTACACCACGATGGTTTCTGGTGGGGACATATCCCTTCTGCTGAAGAATTAAAACACTTTTTCAATAAACCTGAAGATGTATCTTTAATTGCAGCACAACAATTTGCAAACTTGTTCTTTACCATTACAGGTTTCCACGGTTTCCACGTATTTAGCGGGGTAATCATTAATATCATCATCCTGATCATGACCATTAACGGAACTTTCGAAAAACGTGGTCATTATTTAATGGTTGAAAAAGTTGGTTTATACTGGCACTTTGTAGATTTAGTATGGGTGTTTGTATTTACATTCTTCTATTTGGTTTAATTTATCATATTATAAAAATATTTTTATGTCAGAGCACTCACATACAACAGAAGGTCACGGGCACGATGAGCACGCAGGTTTATCAAAAGGTAAAATTTGGAAAGTTTTTGGTATCCTTTTATTAATCACGGTAATTGAGTTTATCATTGCGTTGATATTGATCCCTAAAGGATACATGACCCAGCACATCGGTAACTATGTTTATATTGTGTTAACTTTATTGAAAGCATTTTATATCGTAGCTTATTTTATGCACTTAAAGTATGAGAAACTGGGCTTGCAGCTTTCATTAACGGTATCATTCATTTTTATTATTTACTTTATTGTTTTAATGCTAACAGAAGGTGGATTTTTAAATCTGCACATGCTACACCATTAATGAAAAGAAGCCCGATAAAAAAGGTATTAATCCTGGTAAGCATTTTAGCTATACCGGGATTTTTATTTTTTTACTTATTGCCGCACTTCGCAAAAAACAGATATAAGAGTTTACCAATTTTTGGAAAAAAAATAGTTGCTTCCACATTCCATAGCGTTAAGGGAAAGAAAATACCAGATACCATTTACCACCAGGTTCCTGATTTCAAACTGATCAACCAACATAACGATACCATCAGCTGGAAATCGTTAGAAAATAAAATTGTGGTACTTAACCTGTTTTATTCAGGCGCTGGTAGTCAACAAACTAATAAATACATTAAACAGTTGTCTGATGGTTATGAACAAAAACCATTGGTTAAATTTTTAAGCTTATCTGTAGATCCTGCTGATAAAAATAAACTGAGCGATTTCGCTAAAGGTTTTAACGCGAAAGAGGGTAAATGGGATTTTCTTGCAGGTGATACCGTGCAGACTTATCCTTTGATTAAACAGGGCTTACTGCTCGATGTGCTTGAAGATGACAGCAAAGAAAAACCAGGCTTTATTTTTAGCAATAAAATCTTGCTCATTGATAACCTTCACCGTATTCGCGGTATTTATGATGCTGATAATGCTGAGGCCAATTCAAGGCTGGAAGACGAGATAAAAGTGCTGATTGCCGAATACCTGAGAAACGTTAAAGACGGCAGGTAGGTTAGTTTGGAGCTGGGAGTTCATAATTTGGAGTTCAAAGTTTACGCACGAATAGAATAATTAAATTGATTAAATACTCATGGAAAATAGCCCAATAGAGAAGAAATATAACAAGTGGATCATTATTTTATCCATTTTTATTCCTGTTGCCGTAGCCTTTTTATTTGTTGTAAAACTAAAGGATCTTGGTATTGATGCACCAACACTTCCATTTTTGCCTCCTATATATGCAACCATCAATGGTATAACAGCTGTATTATTGATAATTGCGGTTTGGGCAATTAAAAATGGAAAAATCGCGCTGCATCAAAATTTAATGAAAACGGCCATAGGCTGTTCACTTTTGTTTTTGGTGATGTACATCGCCTACCATATGACTACTCCTTCTACCAAATTTGGTGGCGATGGTGCGGTAAAATACATCTATTTTTTCATCCTTTTAACACATATATTGCTTTCTATAGCAATTATCCCATTGGTTTTGGTTAGTTACGTGAGGGCAATTGCCGAACGTTTTGATGCGCATCGGAAAATCGCCAAAATCACTTTTCCGTTATGGCTTTATGTGGCGGTTACCGGGGTTGTGGTTTACCTGATGATTTCACCTTATTATCAATATTAGGGAATTTAGAAACATCATAAGAAGTATAAATGAAGCCTTATTTTAAAAATTAAGGCTTTTTATTTTTTATACATTTTTTAGCACGTAAAATTTCTTAATCTGTATATTTGGTTATACAGTTATATTAAGGTTAACTAAATAGTTTTAGTTTTCCATCTCTGTTATCTATCTGATAAATTCAGAAAATGAAATACATGGCGGTTATGATGAACTAACTTATGGCAGTAAGTAATATGGATAAGGAACGGGCCCTGATTAATAAGATAGTAGAGGGTGATGAGCAGGCTTTTTCAGTACTGTTCTTCAAATACCTGCCCGTACTCCAATTATTTGCCGCAAAATTTACAAAATCTGATGATGCCGCCGAAGAAATTATCCAGGATGCTTTTTTGAGGGTATGGTTAAACCGCGATAAACTGGCTGAAGTAGATAATGTGAAAGCCTATCTGTATAAATATGTTTCTAACGAGTGTTTGAGCTACCTGCGTAAAAAATTAAAAGAAGATAGGGTTGTAGATGCATTTACAGCCAAGCAACAGGATAGCCATAACAATACCATCGAAACTATCAACCTAAACGAAGTAACCAAAATTATAGCTATTGCAGTCGAAAAATTACCTGATCAGCGCAGAAATATATATCAATTAAGTAGGCGTGATGGCAAAACCATACCCGAAATTGCCGAAATATTAAATATTTCGCCCAATACCGTTAAAAACGCCCTTGTAATTGCATTAAAATCAATACGCATCCACCTCGATCAGCATGGGATTGTATTCTTTTTTCCAATTATTTGCTTCTTTTTTAAAATAAAATAAAAAAATTGAAATCCCGATAGTCCTAATTTTCTTTTGCTGCTTCTTAATATCAGAATCTTTATGGAGGAACGTATACATTATTTATTACAACAGTTTACAACTAAGAAACTAAGTCAAGCTGAAAGAGAAGAACTTTTGGCTTTGGCTGTCGACAACAATTCATTGCTTTCAGACGAAATTGTGAAAATGATTATCGCAGAAGAGGAGCATGCTACTGATGTTGTTGATGAAAAGTGGAATAGGGTTCTGAATAA
Organism: Sphingobacteriaceae bacterium; assembly: GCA_017745075.1. Taxonomy (GTDB): domain Bacteria; phylum Bacteroidota; class Bacteroidia; order Sphingobacteriales; family Sphingobacteriaceae; genus Pedobacter. The sequence continues at coordinate 342,495 of JAGIAD010000002.1, forward strand.
AATTCTGACGGTAGATAAACCGGCACGATCGCCAAAACGGGTTTTAATGAACAGCTTAAAATGGGCGGCTGCCGCAGTTGTTTTTATCGTATTTTCAGTTACGGCATATATTTCTTTACAGAAAAAGAAAGAGCATGTTTTTACAACTGATGTAGCTCCGGGTAAAAATAAAGCCATTTTAACTTTGGCAGACGGGAGAAAAATTTCGCTTTCTGATGCTTTAACTGGCAATGTAGCCAAGGATGCAGGATTCTCGATTACCAAAACGGCAGATGGCCAGCTGGTGTATAATATTGATGAATCTGAAAATATTGATGATACAAGGATCAATACCATAGCTACCCCTAATGGTGGTCAGTGGCAGATCCGTTTACCAGATGGAACCAAAGTGTGGTTAAACGCAGCTTCATCTATGCAATACAGTTTAAACATTGGCAAGGCAAAGCAGCGGCTGGTTAAACTAGATGGTGAAGCCTATTTTGAAGTAGCTAAAGATAAAGCGCATCCTTTTATTGTAGAAACAGACAAACAATCTGTTGAAGTATTGGGAACGCACTTTAATATTAACAGTTACAATGACGAAATCGTAACCAGGACAACCCTACTGGAAGGAAGTGTACGGGTTTTTCATAAGGCAACTAATGAAAGTGAAATATTAAAGCCTGGCGAGCAATCTATTGTATCTGCTTCTGGCATCGATATAAAGGAAGCTGATGTAGATGAAGCCATTGCCTGGAAAGACGGTTATTTCAAGTTTAATAACGAAAAACAGGTGAGTATTTTACGCAAATTGGCCCGATGGTATAATGTTGAAGTAGAATATGCCGATCAGGAAGCAAAAAATGTAATATACTATGGAACGGTTAGCCGTTTTGAGAAAATATCGAAAGTTTTAACCAAACTGGAACAAACCGGTAAGGTTCGTTTCGATATAAAGGGTAATAAAATTATAGTTTATAAAGAATAAAATTAGCAGACAGGGGAGTAACTAACCTTTGTCTTTAAATAAAAGAACCTAAAATTAATCAACTAATCAACTTAATCAAAACTATGAAGAAATCTCGACAAAATATCTAGCCTTATCAAGAATTGGAACAACAAAAAAGGAGTGCTTCCAACACCCCCTTTTGTTCATCTGTTCATTCGTTCCGGTACGCCGGAACCGATTAATTAATTATTTCTTGGATTAACCGCGAATCGCCTTTTAGCGCTTAAACATAAATGCGTTCGCAAAAAAAAAGACTAATAAATGTACAAAATTTATATTGGAATTTTATGTACGCATCGCCGCTACATACCTAAATTGCTATTAATGATGAAGTTAATTACGGTCATTTTGCTTGCCTCGTTAATGCAGGTAAGTGCAGCTTCATTTGGCCAGCTGGTTACATTAAAGGAGAAGAATGTAACATTAGAGAAGATGTTCAGGGAAATCAGGCAACAGTCTGGTTACGATGTATTGTTATCAACAAACAGAATAAAAAGCACCACAACTATTAATGCCGATTTTACCAATGCAACCATTGAGGAAGTGATGGGGAAAATTATCTCTGGAATGGATTTGACCTATACAATAGAGGACAAAACAGTTCTCATTAAACCTAAGGAAAAATCTTTGTTCGATAAGGTTATCGATTACTTTGCAGCGGTAAAAGTAACCGGTAAGGTAAGAGATAAGAATGGCAACGAACTTCCAGGAGTAAGTGTAAAGGAAAAGGGGGCTGCGAACGGAGTTTCAACTAACTCTACTGGCGACTATACAATCAGCGTAAATGAGCGGGCTATCCTGGTTTTTAGCTTTATCGGTTATAAAACGGTTGAAATACCCCTAAACGGCAGGACAAGCATCAATGTTACGTTAGAGGAAGATGCAGCTGAGTTAAATGAAGTTGTAGTTACCGGTATGGGAACCAAAGTAGATAAAAGAACTTTTACAGGCGCTACTTCAAATGTAAAAGTATCGGATGCTGAAATTGGAGGTTTGCCTGATCCGAGCAGGATGCTTGACGGTCGTGTTGCCGGTGTAACCGTTCAAAATACAACAGGTACATTTGGTACAGCTCCAAAAATTAGAATTCGTGGAGCAAGTTCTATTTACGGAAGTTCAAAACCTCTTTGGGTGGTAGATGGAGTAATTCTGGAAGATGTTGCTGATATCAGCTCTGATGATTTATCATCTGGAGATGCGCTAACACTAATTAGTTCAGCTGTTGGGGGCTTAAACTCAAATGATATTGAAAGTTTTCAAATCTTAAAAGATGGCGCGGCAACATCAATTTATGGTGCAAAAGGAAAAGGTGGTGTAATTGTAATTACCACTAAAAGAGGTAGGGTAGGTGTAAATAGCTTTAATTACGTATCAGAACTTACGACACGCTCAAAGTTCTCTTATGATAACTTTAACATCATGAATTCCCAGGAACAAATGGGTGTTTATCAAATGTTAGAGCAAAGAGGTTGGTTAAATAATTCAAGTGTATCCAATGCTTCAAATAGCGGGGTGTATGGAAAAATGTATCAACTCATCAATTCTGGTCAATTACAAAACACTGAAGCTGCTAAAAATGCTTATTTACGGGAAGCAGAATACAGAAATACGGATTGGTTTGACTTGCTATTTAACAATAGCATTATGCAAAATCACTCCCTTAGCATGTCGTCCGGAACAGAAAAAGCGCAATACTATTCGTCTCTAAGTGCAATTTATGACCCTGGCTGGACCAAGCAGAGCAAGGTGAAAAGATATACTGCCAATTTTAATGCCACCTATAACCTGCGTGATAATTTAAAATTAACGCTCTTATCAAATGGGTCATATAGAGATCAAAGAGCTCCGGGAACATTAGGTCAATCTACAGATGTGGTTTTTGGAACAGTAGGTCGTAATTTCGATATTAACCCATATTCCTATGCCTTAAATACATCTAGAACATTAGATGCAAATACTTTTTACACCAGAAACTATGCACCATTTAATATTTTACATGAGTTAGAGAACAATTATATGGATGTTAATGTGGCTGATGTTAAGTTTCAGGGAGAATTGAGCTGGAAAGCACTGAAAACGTTAAACTTCAGTTTTCTTGCCTCAACAAGGTATAACCAAACCTCACAACAACACTATATTAAGGATAGCTCGAACCAGGCGCAAGCATACCGGGCAATGGGAACTACGATCATCAGAGATAACAATCCATACCTGTATACCGATCCTAGTATCTTATATGCCGTTCCGGTTTCAATTCTACCGTCAGGAGGTATTTACAATCGCGTAGACAATAAACTTACCAGTAACGATTTCCGTTTTATTACTCAATATAATGAAACTTTTGCCGATAAGCATAATATCGATATTGTTGGCGGATCTACTTTAAGTGAAATTTATAGAAATAATAATTTCTTTAGAGGCTGGGGATTACAATATGATTTAGGTGAAATTCCATTTACGGATTATCGTGTATTTAAAAGAGCTTCAGAAGAAAACACCAACTATTATAGCGTAGGTAATACCAGAAGTAAAGAAGTTGCTTTCTTCGGTGAAGCAGCCTATACTTACGATCAAAAATATACCATTAAAGCAACCGGAAGGTATGAAGGAAGTAACAGATTAGGTAGGTCTACCTCGGCCAGATGGTTACCAACCTGGAGTGTGTCCGGCTTGTGGAATGTGATGGGAGAAAAATTCTTTCAGGATTTAAAAACACCGTTTTCGAGCCTATCATTTAAAGGTTCATATGGTTTATCAGCCGATAGAGGTCCGAGTTATGTAACGAACTCGAAAGCGATCTACAGCAGTTACACCCCTTGGAGACCAACGGCTGCTGATAGGGAAACAGGTTTAGAAATCAGTACTTTAGAAAACTCTCAACTCACATTTGAGAAAAAACATGAATTAAACCTTGGTACCAGCTTTAGCCTATTTAAAAACAGATTAGCAGTTGATGTAGACTGGTATAAAAGAAATAATTTTGATTTGATTGGTATTATCAATACGCAAGGATTGGGTGGCGAAATTACGAAGTATGGTAACGTAGCCGATCTGAAATCAAGCGGTATTGAGGTTAGTGTGGCTGGTACAATACTTAAAAAGAACGATTTCTCTTGGACCGCGAATTTTATCTACACGCACAACCAGAATGAAGTAACTAATTCTGAAAATAATGCCCGCGTTATTGATTTGATTACGGGTACAGGTTATGGTTTACAAGGCTATCCGGCCCGTTCTTTATTCTCCATCCCTTTTGTTAGGTTACAAAATGATGGATTACCAATTTTCACCAACAGCGATGGCAGCGAAACTGTTACAGGAGTATATCTACAAAATAGAGATAAGGTAGACTTCCTAAAATACGAAGGAACTACTGAACCTACTCATTTAGGAAGTTTAGGAAACATCTTCGGCTATAAAGCATTTAAGCTAAATGTTTTTGTTACTTACTCTTTTGGTAATGTAGTGCGCTTAAATCCGGCTTTCAAAACGGGTTATACCGATCTTGATGCCAGTACCAGAGAATTTTACGATGCATGGACTGTTCCTGGTGATGAGTTAAGAACAAATATTCCTGTTATATTGGATACCAGATATATTAGAAATAACAGTAATTATAGTATTGCTTACAACTCTTATAATTATTCATCAGCAAATATTGCAAAAGGAGATTTCGTTCGTTTAAAAGATATTTCGCTTTCTTACGATTTCAACAAGAAATTATTGTCGAGAATTGGTCTTAACGCGGCTTCGTTACGCTTAAATGCTACCAATTTATGGTTAATCTACGCAGATAAAAATCTGAATGGCCAGGATCCTGAATTTGTAAATGCAGGTGGTGTAGCATTGCCATTAGCCAAACAATATACTTTAACCTTAAGAGTTGGATTTTAACAATGAAACTTACAATGAAAAATAAATATTTATTTCTCGCATTTAGTGCAATTATTATTTCCGGTTTTTCTTCTTGTAAGAAATATCTGGATGAATTGCCAGATAACAGGGCAGAGCTTAATAATACCGAAAAAATAGCTAAAATGCTGGTATCAGCCTACCCTGCAAACTCCTATGTGTTGGTGTCTGAGTTATCTTCAGATAATGTTGATGATTATGGTGATTCAAACCCATACTATGATAGGTTTTCTACACAGGCATTTAATTGGCAAGATATCACTGAAACCAATAACGATGGTATTGATAGGGTTTGGAGCGGTTGCTACAGTGCAATAGCGAGTGCTAATGCTGCCCTTAATGCTATTAGTGAGCAAGGTAACCCGGCAAATTTATCGCCACAAAGAGGTGAAGCCTTAGTGGCCAGGGCGTATGGCCATTTTATATTGGTAAATATGTTTGCACAACACTATTCCCCTTCAAAATCGGCAACAGATTTAGGCATAACATATATGACTAAGCCTGAATCTACACTTGATCCTAAATATCAACGCAATACTGTAGCAGAAGTTTACGACCTCATGATTAAAGATTTGGAAGAGGGTATTCCGTTGATAAATGATGCTGCTTATTCAAACTCCAACGTTGCTAAATATCACTTTAACAAATCGGCAGCAAATGCTTTTGCAGCAAGGTTATTTCTTTACAAAGGCGATTGGGCTAAAGCGATAAGCTATGCCACAGCTTCATTTAATAATTCGCCTTCTACCTATTTAAGGGATTATGCGTACATCGCCACTTTTAGTGCCAACTTTGCCAATACAACAAGAGAATACAACTCAAGTAGTATAAAAGCAAATTTTCTGATCAGTACACCCGTGTCATCCGCTGCAGCAAATTTTGGTAATTATTATACGGGTAGCAGGTATTCTCATGGTGCTTACATTGCAAATAATGAATCAATTTTAATAAGAAATACCCCTCATGGAACTTATTCTGGTGCTCCTGGTTACCGTGTTCGGAGCTACACCTATTCAGGTGCAAATTTAGATAAAGTATTACTACCTCATGTTTCTTATCAATTTGAGTATACCGATCCGGTTGCAGGTATTGGCTATACACATAGTGTTTTTACGCCGTTTACCTTAGAAGAAGCTTTACTTACCCGTGCTGAAGCTTATATTCAATTGAAAAATTATACTGCAGCCTTAGCTGATATTAATCTTTTCGTAGGTAATACTTTTACTTCATCTTTAGCTGTAACACAGGCCAGGGTTGATGCATGGGCTACATCATTTGCCTATTCAACTCCTACAGCTTCAACACCAAGAAAAAAGTTCAATGCAGAATTTAATATTGAAGCAGGTACACAAGAAAATATGCTTCAGGCAGTATTGTATTATAGAAGAATAGAAACCTTACTTACTGGTTTACGCTGGTTTGATGTTAAACGTTATGGTATAGAGGTTACAAGACGTACAATTGTTGCCGGTGCACCAGGCCCAGTTAGCAGCAATACATTAGTAGTAAGAGATAATAGAAGAGCAATACAATTGCCACAAGATGTAATCACTTCTGGTTTAACCCCTAATCCAAGATAGACATGAAATTTAATAAAATTTATTTATTTCTTTTGGCAGGAACATTAGTATTAAACGGCTGCAAAAAGGAAAAGTTGGATCCAAATAGTGTTTTTGTTGATTCGAAAATCGAAAAAAATGCATTAGATAATTATATCTACAATAATTTAGTATTGGATTATAATATTGATGTTCTATATAAATATGTAGATAAAGAATCTGACCAGAACTATAATCTGGTTCCTGCAAATTATGACAGCTCGATAAGAATGACCAAGTTGTTAAAATACCTGGGCTTTGAACCATATGATGATATAACAGGAGGAAAATCTTTTATCAAAGGTTATTTTCCAAAACTGATTAACTACATCGGTGAAGCAGCTTACAGAAATAATGGTACTAAAATATTAGGTACGGCAGAAGGTGCCAGAAAGATTACACTTTATGAGGTGAACAGATTGAATGCTACCAGCGGGGTTAACGCAAACTTTTTAACCGACAGTTATTTTCATACCATTCATCATGAGTTTCAACATATCTTAAACCAAACTACCGATTTTCCAAGTAGTTTTAGAACAATTTCTGGAACTTCTTATGTAGATGATCTTTGGGTTTCTGCCTGGGCTAATGATGGTGCAGCAATCGCAGCCGGCTTTATTTCGCCGTATGCAAGTAGTTCGGATAAAGAAGACTTTGCAGAACTGTATTCTTTTTACGTAACCTTGTCGGCCGCCCAGTGGGATGCCAGGTTAAACGCCACCGGAAGTACCGCCGCAGGTAGAACAATTATCAACAATAAGTTGATATTGGTGAAAAATTACATGCTAACGGTGTGGAATATTGATATGGATGTATTAAGGGCAAATATCCAGGCTCGTATAGCCAATCTGCCTAATTTTAATCAAACTTCATTATAATCTATATATTATGAAAAGAAATTATTATCTGTTAACGATCATCTGTTTTCTGTTTTTAGCTGCATGCGACAAGAAAAAAGACAGGGTTTTTGACGAAAGTCCAACGGTGCGATTAAACGCGGCGGTGGCTAATGCGCAAAATATTTTAAGAAGTAAACCCAACGGTTGGATTTTTCAATATTTCCCAGGTGCTAATGCGCCATACGGAGGAGTTAATTTATTTGTGAATTTTACTTCTTCTACCGATGTAAATATACAGGCCGATTATACAACCGGGAATATTACCAGCTCATATAAAGTATATCCTGGTGCAGGCCCAGTATTAACTTTTGACACCTATAACTCTGTTTTGGATTACTTTGCATTGCCTGGTGTACTCAGCAACTGGGGGCCCTCTGATACCGGGTTAGGAGGAGATATAGAGTTTCTGGTAGTAAAAGCCAATGCCGATTCAGTTATCTTAAAAGGTAGAAAAAGAAACACAACCTTAGTTATGGTACCAGTACCAGGAGATGCAGCAAGCGTACCTGCTTTAATTGCTAATTACAGAACTTCTTTTAACCGCTTTTATAATGCAAATTCTTTCCGTTTTGTAACAGCGACTAAAACTACTGCTTTATCGTGGGGAACGTATAACGGTTTAATGGCAGGAAGCATTAACTATTCATTTAGGCCAACAGATACAGGCGTTGATGGTTTCCAGCAATATACCGTTGATGGCATAACATTTAAACAGTTAACCTTTAAGGCGGCAACAGCTACTTACACAAAGGGCTATTATGCCAATGCTGATGAAAGCTTGAAATTGGTCATTTTGTAATAAATTAACATCTCTAACGAAGCCCCCGAGATATTCGGGGGCTTATTTTTATATGTCCTCTATGCTTTATAAACAAATGTTGGGTTACCTGGTTTTTATTGTAAACCACCTCTTCTATATGTTGCTTAATCAAAAAGTATATTCTTTACAGTTTAAGCTAATCAGTATTATCTTGGGCCTTATTGTTTTGGTTATAGGCCTGATCGATTATTCTTTCAATTATAAAAAAGCAAGAAAGTTTTATATCCCACCAAGCTTGTTAATCACTTTAAACCTATTCATGTGGATTTTATCGGGTTCATATATTTTTAGTATTATCAATATAATTTTATTAACTGCTTTTATATGGTGGGAGAAACGATTCAGTAAAGAACCGAAACACTTAAATAATTAAATCTCTAAATTTAAAACCGCCCGATAAGGCGGTTTTTTTATGACATAATTTTTAAACCCCTCCGGTCGTTTATTCATATATTTGTAGATCATGAAGAAAAAAGTATTTTTTATCCTGCTGGTACTCGTATTTACTTTTGCGCTGGCCCCAAATGTTATTGCACAATGTGCCATGTGCAGCATTAATGCCGAACAGGGTGTTAAAAATGGCAATACACAAACCGCAGGTTTAAATACGGGTGTTCTTTATCTTTTATCTGTCCCTTATTTAATGGCCATTATTGTTGGCGTGGTGTGGTATAAAAAATACCGTAAAAAAAATATCCACCTCAATATGCGTAAAGAACCTATTAATCTAAATTAAAGGTATGCGGCGGCAAACTTCAAAGCTTTATGCCATTGTGCATTGCAAATGCCCGCATTGCCGTAGGGGCGATATCTTTACAGGCAGTATGTACGGCTGGAATATTCAGCATACCAAAGAAATCTGTGGACATTGTGCGCAGCGCATTGAAATAGAACCTGGTTATTTTTATGCAGCCATGTACGTAAGTTATGCCATGAATGTGATAGAAATGCTCCTGGCCAGTTTGATTACCTATTTAATTTTCGGACCACTTACCGATGCTACTTTCTGGCATTACCTCATCGTAATTTTTACAGGCTGTTTTGTCCTGTATCCCTTTAATTACCGATATTCGAGGATAATATTGCTTCATGTTTTATCGCCGAATATCAAATACAAGCCTTATTACGATAAGTAGGCAGTTGGTTTAGGGGGGAGCGATAAGCATTTGGTGAAGATTAAACAATGCGCAAGTCTAGGCTATTAAACCAATGGCCAGTGAACTAATGACCAATGAATCAACTGATTGTTTACAATTGGCAATTTGCAATTACCAATAACAAATGACCGGCGAACGAATGAACCACAAGATATGCTTAAAAAAGAAACCTTAAAATTTATAAAAGATGTGGCGGAGAATAACAACCGTGAATGGTTTGCCGCTAACAAAGATGTATATGAAGAAGCAAAAGCCGATGTATTGGCATTGGTGACCAAGCTAATTCCTGAACTGGCCAAGGTAGATCCATTGCTTTCGGCAGAAGCTGATCCGAAAAAAAGCCTGTTGCGCATTTACCGCGATATACGTTTCAGTAAGAATAAAGATCCTTATAAAAATAACTTTGGTATCTGGTTTTCGGCAAAAAGCAAAGGAGGAAACGAGCCGGGTTATTACCTGCACATCCAACCAGGGAAAAGTTTTATTGCCGGCGGATACTGGATGCCGGAAGCACCACATTTAAAGCTTATCAGGCAGGAAATTGATTATAATATAGGCGATTTTAAAGAAATTATCAACGGGAAGGATTTTAAGAAAAACTTTAAACTAGGCTTTGATAATTCGCTTAAAAACGCCCCGAAAGGCTATGATCCTGAAGATCCGAACATCGAATTTTTAAAGCTGAAAAGCTTCGAAGCCATCACAAAAATAGACGATGAAGAATTTTTTAAACCGAACCTCGTTAATAAGTTGATAAGTTCTTTTAAAACAGTTCAGCCTTTAGTTGCATTTTTACGAAATGCGATTGAGCAGTAATTAAATAATAATCAATGACCAAATAGCAATAACCAGGCAGCAATAATCAATAACAATTTTCAAAGAGAATAACCTCTCGATACTTGCTACTTAACACTTGCTACTAAACTCTTGAAACTTTAAACATGAAAAATACCTTTCTTGCCTTTGCCGTTCTCCTCTTTATTTCTTCCTTAACTTCCTGTGTTGTATTATCGCCAAAAAAGTACAAAGCTTTATTGGGAACCAAAGATTCACTTTATACTGCTTTTAACGAAAGCCAGATCAAAATAGAAAACCTCGAAAAGGAAGTGGCAAAACTGAAAAAAGATACCACTTTAATGGCCGAAGAACTGCGCGATCTGCAAAACAGCTATAATACCGTTGATGCAAACTACAAAAAGCTTAAGAGCAACTCGTCAACCGAAATTACCAAATTATCAGGTGATCTGGCTGCGCGCGAAAAGCGTTTGAAAGAAGTAGAAGAAGTATTGCGTAAACGGGATGAAGCCACTAACGCCTTGAAAGAGAAACTTCAGCAAGCTTTATTGGGCTTTACCAAAAGCGGCTTAACCGTGGAGATTAAAAACGGTAAAGTGTACGTTTCGCTAACAGATAAGCTTTTATTCCCTTCGGGCAGTATCATTATCGATGAAAAAGGAAAACAGGCTTTAACTCAGTTGGCAAAAGTATTAAAACAGCAGCCCGAAATCAATATTGCAGTTGAAGGGCATACCGATAACCAGAAAATAAATAATTTAGGACAGATAAAAGACAACTGGGATTTAAGTGTACTCAGAGCAACTTCTGTAGTACGTTATTTAACCGAAAATGAAAAAGTAGAGAGCGTAAGGATGACGGCCACTGGTAAAGGCGAATTTCAACCGCTGGGTACCAATGCAAATGCCGACGGCAGAAGCAAAAACAGAAGAATCGAAATTGTACTTTCGCCAAAGCTGGATGAGCTTTATAATCTAATTAAATAACAATAATATGTAATAAGGAGTGGTGTCTTGCTTCCGTACAGGGCACTCCAAATTAAACTATCGTTGGTATCCTCACGTACGATAATAGGATAAGGAAATGAGCATTCAGTGGTTCTTGGCGGTTTGTAGCCCCGCTTTCGCTTATAGTCCTCGCTGCGCTCCGGGCTATTCCGCTCAATCTGGTTTAGGAACAAAGGTCTCTGCACCCTGCAACCTTAAAGATGGAATGCTGTTTGGCCATTTAGCCCCGGTTGAAGCGTTACCCTGCAGCAACGAGGTATCCCGAATTTTCGGGAAAGCGTAAAAGCGTAAAACGGGAAGAAATTTGCTGTTTTGCACTAGCATTGCGCTCCCCATAAAATTAATTCCATGATTGGGAAATGATCAGTTTGTGGTTCTTGGTGGTGTGTAGCCCCGCTTTCGCTTATAGTCCTCGCTGCGCTCCGGGCTATTCCGCTCAATCTGGTTTATGAACAAGGGTTTCTGAACTTAGTAAACCCCAAAAATAGAATGTTGTTTTGGCCACCTAGTCCTGGTTGGAGCCTTACCTCAACGTCATTAAGTTAAGACTTTGGTGCGGGTATAATTTAACCACAGATAAAAAGGATGCACACAGATATAAAATCCGTGTTTATCTGTATACATCTGTGGTTAATTTTTTGATACGAGCTCTTTTTATAAGTTTTGGTGCCGGCGATAAGATTTTAAAATCTTAAAGGTATGATCAAACTCATGACTGCTTAAATTTGAATAATCGGGCATAGAGAGCTTGTGCACTGTTAAAAAATTTAGCAGTTCTTTAATTACATTTGATACTTCTTCCGATTCTTCGGTATGTTTTAAAGTTTCGATCTTATTTAACAGCAGGGCGATCTCGAACATCTTAAAATTATTCTTTGCCGTAATAGTCAGTCCGTTGTTAATTTCTATGAGTGCCTGTTCGTAATTATTGGTGGCATTGTAAAAGTTGGCTTTGAATACACTAAAGCTGGCCAATATAAAATTGGTGTAATAGGTATAATCGCTGCTGATGATCTTATCAACGAATTGTATAATACGCTGTGCCTTTTTAAAATAGTTAAGCTTGATATAAGTTTGCCCTAAATGAAGTAATAAAAAAGGCGAAAAGACAGAATATCTTACATAAAAAATATTAGGATACTTGCTTAAAATGGCCATAATAAAGCGGTGGCATTCCGCATAGTTTTTTTGAGAAAACAGCGTAATCAACACTAAACGGTAAGAGAGTATTTCGGCAGAAGTGATCTCTTCGTTTTTTTGTGGTTTACTTTGGTCTATCTCCTGGCAAAGCTTTACTATTTTCTCTTCGAGGGTTTTGCTCTCGTTGGGCTTATTAACCAGGTTATTGTAGAAGTAAAGAATTAAATCATACGGATTGATCGGGAAAAGTTCGTTTAATCTTTTGTAATTCCGCTTTAACAGCTGCATGGTATTGGCTAAAGCTATTTTATCCACATCAATCAGATTAACATTGCATTCTATTACATGCAGCATGATCTGAATATCTTCATTTAGAACGTTCTCTGAAATGGTTTTGATGGTTTCCTTGTACAGGTCGCTCATGGTTCGTCCTGTTGCCATAATATCGATAAAATCGATACCGATACTTAACTTATTGAAGTTGGAATTGGGTTTGCCAATTTCGTATCTAGACACGTAACAGATAAAATCAAAAGCGCTGTTTTTTTCACTGTTGGTAAACGGTAGCCTGTAAATGTTTTTCAGGGCCGCAATCTCATTCCGGGTGATACAGAACCTGATTGCCCAGTTGAGTATATGGTTTCTGAGAGAGGTTTGACCAGGGAAATTGCTTAAAATATGCTCGAAAAATGATTTACAAGGCTTATAATCAAATTTATCAGTGATCTGTATAAACAGGAAATAGGTATAAATATCATCATTTAAAAAACGGACAATTTCTGTAGGAATGGTTGTACTTAGCCTTTTTTCTTCGATGATGATCCCTACATGTAAAAGTTCTTCGTATGCATCGGGATAACAATTGATATAACTTAAGATTTTTTCTTTTGAAACCCTTAATTTCTTATTCCCTTCTGAAATGCAGTCGCTTATTTTTTTAAGGAGAAATACTTTTTCGGTACTTTTTTTGGCCAAAAACACGCGTTTCTCTAAAAAATAGCTGATTAATTCGTAACATAACAAAGGATTACTCAGTTCAAGATGGTGGTTCTCTTCTTTGAGCTTAAAATAAACCTGTAACCAAAATGGTGTTTTAAACTGAGATAACAGGGGTACGCTTACATCGGTCCGGTTAATGATTTTGTTTTCTATGTGACTTAAGGTGTAAAGTACCTCATCGGCATTTAGCGATGGCACATTACTTAGGGTTTCCTGATCATAAAATAAGCCCGTATACCAGGCTTTAGTTAAAGATGCAGAACCATAAATAGCAGGCTGAAGATTGATCCAACTATTTGTTCTGAGACTAAATACAAGCTTAACAAAGCTGTTTTCTTCAATGCTATATAAAAAATCGATAAACGTCTTAAAATAATTACTTTTTCCTAAGTGTTCATCAATACCATCAACAATAATAATGAAACGGCCTTCTCTCTTTTCCGGATTTTTTTTAAAAAAACTAATTAACTCGGAAAGACTCCCGAACTTAAATTCTTTTAAAAACCAGTCTTTTAAAGTATCCCCGTTTTGAATAATGGTATTGATGCTGGTAGAATTAACCATTAAAACAATATCGTTTTTATAAAGGGCGTTTTCTGATAAGAAAAAATACTCTACCATATGGGCTAGCAGTATCGATTTTCCCTGACCAGGTTGAGCACTTATGGTTGTAAACAGGTAATTGTTTTTTAAGAAATAATCAAAATCGGGATAAAAAAAACTTCTATTGGCGGTCGCATTAAATGGAACGCCCGAATTATTTTTTTGAGCAATTAATGATACCTCTGTGATGGCATGTGCTTTTAGTTTTAAATCCTGCCAGATACTTTGTACAGAGGTCGTCTGGTTTTCCTTGTCTTTACAGAATGAATCCCAGTCGTTATAGCCTATATACTGCGATAAACTGTTTAAAGTAAATAAAGAAAATTTATGTAAGGTATTTGCAAAGCCAAAGAATCGCTTGATGGTTGTTTCACTTACGTAGTTTTTGGTTTCTTGAAATACATATTCGGAAATAATTTTACAATGAGCTGGGTCGATATTTCTCAAACCAGATTTTATAAGGACAAACTTCCTGAGTTCGATAAGGAGATCGTTAGCATTCATTAATTAACAGATGGGGATGACTACCGCTAATGTCATCATAATTTCACAATTGAGGAAATCTATTCACGAAGAAAGCCCTGTATGAATAAAATGAATGAAACAGACTGCATAAAAATGAATAGCAATGGATAGGATAGGATGCCATTCTAGATTTAGATTTGTCATAATTATATAATGCACTGCCAAACATTTACCTAACAGCAGCATTAGCGCATAGTATGTCTCCTAAAATAACGCCTGACATGATGAAAACTCATACTTTTTCGTCCCTAAATGGGATATTTCGCAATACTTGTATTGCAATCATCATTGTATTAACGCTCTTCTCCGCTAAATCGTATTCGCAAACTAAAATTTTTGCAAATACAGTTACCAAATCAGATCATGTTACTAATGCAACCAATGCAACATTAAACGACAATACCTTTGCTTCGGTTAATTCGTATGGCGGAATTGCTGTTGGTATCGGGTCGTATAGTGGCGAGCTGGAATTAAAATATCCGGCCACGGTTGCTGCGGGAGTTACATCTTATATCAGGATAGACTTTGATGGTGATATCCTGAACAGGCTACTGGGCGGTAGCTTAGGTACTTTACTGGCTAATGTAGGCGGAACTGTAGTTCTTGGAAACCACTCATTCCAGGTGGGTGCCAGAAACGGCACTACGGCAGTACCCCCAACAGGTGGAAATAGTGTGGATGGATTTTCTTCAGATTATTTACGGCTGGTAAAAGATGCAAACGGGTTCTTTTACATTGAAATAACCCCTACGCAGGCTTACGACAGGGTATTTATAAAAGATGTAACCAATGCACTTTTGCTTTCGGTTTCCAATAGTACTAAGGTTTATTACTCATTTTATACTTCAGGCACCGATCCTTGTGCACAGGCGTTTACTACCGGATATGAAGGAACCGGCATTACACTTGATGCATTACAATTAGGCAGTTCGGGTGTAACCAATAGTGAAAGGGCAATTGATTCAGATCCAAACAATTATTCTCAACTCAGTTTAGGTGTACTTGGAGTGGCCTCATCCATCAGCCAAAATTTTTATTTTACAACACCATCCAATCCTGGTGATGATTTTAACCTAAGACTGAGTTCTTCTCCAGCACTTTTAACTGCAGGTGTTTTACAAAATATCTCGGTAACGGCTTATAACGGCGGTACCCAGGTTTACACCTCATCGGTATCAAACTTATTAAATTTAGATTTACTCGGATTATTAAACAGCGGGCAACCCGCATCCATACCATTTTCTCCTGGCGTACCTTTCGATCGTGTAAAAGTAACGCTCAGTTCAGTACTTAGCGTAAATCTTACACAAACCATTAATGTTTATGGTGTAACCCGGTCAGCAGGTCGGCCAACACCGGCAAGTACTGCAATTGCTGCATGTTATAATAGTACGGTGGCATTAAATGCAACTACTCCATCTACTAACGAATTAATATGGTATGATGCCATTGAAGGAGGAACGGCCTTACAAACAGTTGCTTTTAACGGTACCTTTACCACACCGCCATTAACGGCTAACAAAACTTATTATGTTGCAGCCAGAAGGTTGGGCTGTACAGCAGAATCGGCAAGGATTCCTGTTACCATTACCGTAAACCCACAAATTATTTTTAATGGGGCAACTTTACCTAATGCTACACCAGGCTTTGCTTATTCTAAACAATTGGATGCAGCCACAGGTGGAACAGCGGGTTATACTTATGCTGTAGCCGCAGGCAGTACATTGCCAGCTGGTTTAACGCTATCGTCAACCGGAGCAATTACAGGAACACCAACGGTAAGCGGTAATTCGACATTCGATGTAGTGGCTACTGACAGTAAAGGCTGTAAAGCAACTGCAACTTATAATTTAACAGTTACAGCTTCATTGGTATTAGTTCCAGGTACATTGCCTGATGGTGTAACCGGAACAGTTTATCCTACGCAGACTATTCCGGCCGCTACCGGTGGAACAGGACCATATACTTACAGTGCAACGGGCGTGCCTCCGGGCTTAACGTTTAACCCTGCAACGAGAGAAATTACCGGAACACCAACACAACCTGGAATATATTCGATTCCGGTTACAGTTGTTGATGCTAACGGAAACACCTTGGTTGCGAGTTATTCGATCAAAATTACTGACCCATTTTTACTGCCAACAGCTACCTTAGCTGATGGTACAGTTGGAACAGCTTATCCTGCGCAGGTTATTCCGAGTGCAACAGGCGGAACAACACCTTATACTTATTCGGCAACGGGTCTTCCTCCGGGTTTAACTTTTAATCCATCAACCAGGGCCATTACGGGTACACCAACAACACCAGGAACTTATACTGTACCGGTTACGGTAACCGATGCTGATGGAAAAACGGCAACTACAAACTATACTATTACTATAAATAATCCGTTGGTACTCCCGGCAGCAACCTTGCCGGATGGAACAGAGGGTGTGGCTTATGCCACTCAGGTGCTGCCAGCTGCTACTGGTGGTGTAGGGCCATATACCTATGTAGCCACTAATCTTCCTCCGGGATTATCCTTTAATCCAACTACGAGAGAGGTTACCGGTACGCCAACTCAGGCAGGTAATTATGCAATCGGTGTTACGGTTACCGATAGTCAAGGTAAAACAGCAAGTAATACCTACGCTGTTAAGGTAAATGGTACCTTAACTTTACCAACAAAAACTTTACCTGACGGAGTGGTTGGTTCTTCATATTTACCGCAAACATTACCTGCGGTAACAGGTGGTACCGCACCTTATACCTATGTAGCGACGAACCTTCCTCCGGGATTGTCGTTTAATCCAACAACAAGAGAAATTTCAGGTACACCAACCCAAGGTGGCAATTATAATATTTCTGTAACTGCTACAGATGCCAATAATAATAAAGCAACTACCGTTTATGCTCTAACCATAACTGTAAATGCGCCTGTTGTGGCTTCGGCTACGGTATGTAGTGGAAGTTCTGCTACTTTAACCGTAAGTAACCTTCAGGCCGGCGTAACCTATAACTGGTATGCATCAACAGGAAGCACTCCATTGGTAACCGGTAATAACGGTACTTTTGTAACACCTGCTGTAAATTCGGCAACAGTATTTTATGTAGAGGCTGTTTCAGGAACAGCAGTTAGTTCAAGAACATCGGTTACGGTTTCAGTTAACCCACCTGCCACTTTAGCAACAGTTACTACCAATAACCAGGTCATCAACTCTGGACAAAGTGCAACTCTGACCGCTACCGCTGACGCTGGAAATACCATTGCCTGGTTTGATGCGCCAACTGCCGGAACACAGGTTGGAACTGGAACTACGTTTACTACACCAGCTTTAACGGCAACCAAAACTTATTATATAGAAACTACAAGCAGCAATGGCTGTAAAAGCGCAAGCCGGGTTCCGGTAACAGTAACCGTAATTAATGGTGGCGGTGCAACAGCTTGTAATGCGGCTAATAGCCAGAATACCGGTATTAATGGTATCTGTTTGTTATGTGGTATAAGTGGCGCAGGTAATTCAACTGATGCTGATGCCAACAACTTCACCAGGATTTCTCTGGCTGTAGGAGTTGCTGCAACCGGTTACCAACAGTTAATTTTTCCGTCGGTTGGATCAGCTACTGACAGTATTCGCTTAGATTTAGCTTTACCAACCGGTTTAGCCGATGTTGGCCTTTTAAATAATGTAACCGTTACGGTATTAAATGGCACTACGGTTGTAAAAACAGTACAATTAAACGGTGCATTATTAAGTCTTCAACTTTTATCCGGAAATCGTTTTGCTGCCACTGTTTTAGCGGGTGGGGCTTATGACAGGGTTCAGGTGAGTTTCGGGGCCTTGGTTTCGGCTTTAACCAGCTTAGATATTTATGGTGCAACTGTCGTTTATCCTAACCCAACATTTATTTCAGGTGCACAATCTATCTGCTCGGGCAGCACTGCAACATTAAGTGCTACAGCAAATGGTGGTACAACTTTAGCTTGGTTCGATGCGCCAACAGGCGGAACACAAGTTGGAACAGGAGCAAACTTCACTACTCCGGCATTAACAGCAACTACTACCTATTATGTTCAGGTGAGTAAAGGAACCTGCTCAAATACAACCAGGGTTCCGGTAGTGATTACGGTTAACCCGGCAATTGTATTTACGGGTACTACTTTAACCAATGCAACAATTGCTTCTCCATACAGCAAACAACTTCCGGTAGCTACCGGCGGAACGCCAGGCTATACTTATGCCTTAGCTGCTGGTAGTACCTTGCCAGCTGGTTTAACCTTATCGGCTAGTGGCCTCGTAAGCGGAACACCAACTGCAACAGGTAACCCAACATTCGATGTTGTGGTAACTGATACAAAAGGTTGTAATACAACTGCAACATTTACTTTAACTGTAACACCTGCCTTGGCGCTCACTCCAGGAGCATTGCCTAACGGTGTAACAGGTACAGCCTATACTACAAACGGAATTCCAGCCGCAACAGGCGGAACCGGACCATATACTTACTCGGCTACAGGTGTTCCTCCTGGATTAACTTTTAATCCGGCAACGAGAGAAATCACAGGTACGCCAACCCAGATCGGGACCTTTACAATTCCGGTTACGGTAACCGATGCCAATGGTAATACTATTACTTCGAATTATACGCTTAAAGTAACTGATCCATTGGTTCTACCAGCAGCCACTTTAGCTAATGGAACTACCGGTACAGTTTATCCTACTCAGACTATTCCATCTGCAACAGGTGGAACCGGACCATATACTTACTCGGCAACTGGCCTTCCTCCGGGATTAACCTTCGATCCGGCAACAAGAGCAATTACCGGAACACCTACACAATCCGGAACTTTCACCGTACCGGTAACCGTTACCGATGCTGATGGAAAAACAACAACCAGTAACTATACAATTGTAGTGGTTGATCCTTTATTGTTACCAACTGCAACTTTGCCTGATGGAACAGAAGGAACAGTTTACGCTACCCAAACCCTGCCTTCGGCCACTGGTGGTGTTGGACCTTATACCTATGTAGCCAGCAATCTTCCTCCGGGATTAGCTTTTGATCCGGCAACGAGACAAATTTCAGGAACACCTACACAGGCCGGAAATTATTCGATCGGTGTAACTGCTACCGATAGTGAAGGCAGAACAGCAAGCAATACTTATGCACTTAAAGTAACAGGTGTATTATCGTTACCAGGTGCAACTTTACCAAACGGTACGGTAGGTACCCCTTATCCAACACAAACTTTACCTGCGGTAACTGGTGGAACAGCACCATATACTTATTTGGCTACAAACCTTCCTCCGGGATTAAGTTTTAATACTGCAACAAGGGAAATTACAGGAACACCAACTTTAGGTGGAACTTATACCATCTCTTTAACTGCAACAGATGCAAACGGAAACAAAGCAACAACAGCCTATAGCTTAACTGTAACGGTTGATGCACCAGTGGTTGCTGCGGCTACAGTATGTGCCGGAAGCCCGGCTACATTAAGCGTTAGCAATTTACAGGCCGGGGTAACTTACAACTGGTATGCTTCTACCGGAAGTACACCATTGGCTACCAATAATACAGGTGTTTTTGTAACGCCTCCGGTAACTGCTCCAACCGTATATTATGTTGAGGCAGTATCAGGAACTGCAGTAAGTGCAAGAACCGCTGTTAATGTTTCGGTTAACCCACCAGCAACAGCGGCAACCGTAACCACCAATAACCAGGTAATTAACGCCGGACAGTCTACCACTTTATTGGCAACGGCCGATGCCGGAAATACCATTCAATGGTACGATGCTGCCACAGGCGGAACACAGGTAGGAACAGGTACTTCATTTACCACTCCTGTGCTTAACGCAACTACTACTTATTATGTTGAAACAACCAATTCAAATGGCTGTAAAAGTGCAAGCCGCGTACCGGTAACCGTAACAGTATTAAACAACAACGGTGGTACTGCCTGTAACGCAGCTAATTCACAAAATTCAGGTATCAACGGAATCTGCTTGTTATGCGGTATAACCGGCGCAGGAAATTCTACTGATGCCGATCCAACTAACTTTACCAGAATATCTCTTGCAGTAGGTGTAACCGGATCTGGTTACCAGCAATTAATTTTCCCATCAGTTGGAACAGCTACAGATAGTATTCGTTTAGACCTGGCATTACCAACCGGTTTAGCAGATGTTGGCCTGTTAAATAATGTAACTGTTACCGTACTAAATGGTACTACAGTTATTAAAACAGTACAATTAAACGGCGGACTATTAAATCTGCGGTTATTATCAGGTAATCGTTTCACTGCAACTGTACAAGCAGGTGGTGCTTACGATAGGGTACAGGTTAGCTTCGGAGCCTTAGTTACGGCTTTAACCAGCTTAGATGTTTATGGTGCAACAGTAATCTACCCTAACCCAACGGTAACAGCAGGTGCACAAACCATCTGTGCCGGAAGTACAGCAACTTTAACTGCAACAGCAAACGGTGGTACAACATTAGCCTGGTACGATGCTGCAACTGGTGGTACGCAATTGGCCACCGGCGAAACATTTACTACACCAGCTTTAACAGCTACAACAACTTATTATATCCAGGTAAGCAAAGCCGGTTGCCCGAACACAACAAGGGTTCCGGTAACTGTAACGGTTACCCCAGCATTACCGACACCAGCATTGGCAACAATTGCCAATGTTTGTGAGGGATCGTCAGCAACTTTATCGGTTGCAAACCCTGATCCGGCGGTAACATACAAATGGTACGATGCCGCAACTGCTGGTAATTTAGTGTTTACCGGAGCGGTATTCCAGACTCCGGCTTTAACAGCTGCTACTACTTATTATGTAGAGGCATCGCAAGGCAACTGTACAAGTGCTGCACGTGCTGCGGCAGCAGTATCAGTAAACCCTCGTCCGGCTCTACCTGTAGTAACTGCCAGTTCATCGACAGTAAGTGCCGGTCAAACAGCCATTTTAACGGCCAGTTCTGCAGATCCAACCAATACTTTTAACTGGTACACTTCTAATACTTCAACTACACCGGTTTATGTAGGTGCAACCTATGTTACACCACCATTGTTAGCAACTACAACTTATTATGTAGAATCGGTTTCTACCAATGGTTGTGCATCAGCAAGCCGCGTTCAGGTTACGATTACAGTTGATGGCAACGGTTCTCCTAATCCGGTTCCTTGCGAGGCGGCAACAACACAGGTAAATGGGGTTACAGGTGTAGCTTTATTATCGGGTGTGTTTAACCCTGCATTGGCGATTGATAATGATACACAAACTGCATCTTCATTGGTAATGCCGGTGGGTGCACTTGGTGCATCGGTTTATCAGAGGGTTGGCTTTGGATCACTATCTAAAGTAGGTGATACGGTACGTGTATTGGTATCATCGCCAGGAAAACTATTATCACTTTCGTTATTGGGCAACGCTGCAATTACCACTTATGTTGGAAGCAACAGCAATGGCGATTCGAAATTTTTGAATGATAACTTAATCAATATCCAGTTATTAAGCGGCAATACACAGGCCCTGATCACTTTTGTTCCAACCAATGTTTTCGACGGAGTAGAAGTTAGATTAAACTCAGGTTTATTGGGTGCTTTAACTTCGATCAACTTAAATTACGCACAGCGCGTTTTAATGGCACCAACAGTAACGGCTGCCAATGTGACCTCATGTGTAGGTTCTACTGCGCAGCTGCAGGTGAGCAACCCATCAGCAAGCTTAACCTACAGATGGTATGATGCAAGCGGTACTTACCTCAGCGGTAAAGACGGTGTTTTATTTACTACACCGGTTTTAACAGGCGATACTAAATTCTATGTGGCCGCGGTTTCTGCAACAGGTTGTGTAAGCTATAAAACAGTAGTAAATGTTACTACGAGCCCTGCTCCGGTAACTCCTGATTTACTTTCGGCATCGGTTAATACCTGCCCTAACACGTCGGTTACCTTCCAGGTTAAAAATCCGGTTGCAGGTACCACTTATAACTGGTACGATACCGCCACCTCAACTACTGTGTTATTTACCGGTGATAACTTTACTACACCGCTAATTACGGCAGACAGAAGTTATTTCGTGGCTGCGGTAAACAGCTGTGGTACTTCATCTACCAGAACAGAAGGTAAAATTATACTTGGAACCATTGATGTTCCGGTAATTACGCCACCATCAATCACCATTAGTGAAGGTTCTGTTGCAGTATTAAAAGCAACTTCGAGTACAGCAGGAGCAACCATTAACTGGTATACTACCGCCAACGGAACTGTTCCGGTATATACTGGCGAAACTTATGTAACGCCTCAGTTAAGCACTACCACAACTTATTATGTTGAGGCTACCATACCTGGCGGATGTACTGCAACAAGCAGAGCAACTGTAACTGTAACGGTAATTCCTAATGGCGGCCCGATACCTACCCCTTGTGGAGCGGCTACAACAACAGTTGCAAGCGGTGTAACCGGTGTAGCAGTATTGGCCGGCGTGTACAACCCTTCTTTTGCGGTTGATAACGATATCAACACAGGCTCTAGTTTGGTTATCCCAGTGGGATTATTGGGTGCATCTGTTTATCACCAGGTTGGTTTTCCAGGCTTATCAAATGTAGGCGATACTTTAAGGGTGAAAATTACCACTCCAGGTACATTACTTTCAGTAGCTGTATTACCTAACTTAACGGTAACCACCTTCCAGGGAACAACCAGTAATAACGATGCAGTTTCTGTATCTAATCCGTTAATTAGCTTAAAATTATTAACCGGCGGAACATCGGCTATATTAACTTTCGTACCTACCAGCAGGTTTGACGGAGTAGAATTGAGGTTAAATTCGGGTTTACTCGGAGCGCTAACCTCGGTTAATTTCGACTATGCTCAAAGGGTAATTACTGCACCAACAGTTAGTGCAGCTACAGCAAGTGCTTGTCAAGGATCATCTGCAACCTTAAATGTGCAGAACCCACAAGCAGGTGTAGTGTATAAATGGTATCTGGGCACAACTTACCAGGCAGGAAAAGATGGTGTAACATTCACAACAGATCCAACTTTAGCTGCCGGAACATATGTTTATTCGGTAACTGCAACAGCTAATGGCTGTGAAACTTTAGGTACTAAAGTAACGGTAACTGTATTGCCTCCGGCAGTGGCACCAATTCCATCAACTACCAATCCGGCTACTACTTGTATCGGTACATCTGCTACCCTGAGTGTACAGGCGGTTGCTGGCATTACTTATAACTGGTACGATGCGGCTACAGGTGGAAATATGCTCGTAACCAACAACAGCAGCTTTAATACACCTGCAACACTTGCTGCCGGAACATACGATTATTATGTAGAAGCCGTAAGTGGAGCAGCTTGTTCAAGCTCAACCCGTACCAAGGTTTCAATTACCGTTAATCCTTCAGCATTACCGACTGATTTAACTGTAACCGGAACAACCTCACTATGCGCTTCTGGTACGGCAGTACTTACTGCGGCCAGCACAACCGTAACCAACCCTGTATTTACCTGGTACAGTGATGCAGCCCTAACACAAGTAGCTTATGTTGGAGCAGTGTTTACTACACCAGCCATTACAGCCACTATCAAATATTATGTTACTGTTGGCGGAGCAAATAAATGTGCTAACACAGCAGGTAATGCAAAAGAGGTTACCATTACGGTAAATCCTGTTGCAGGCCCGTCTGATATCAATTTAGCCGGAACAAGTACGGTGTGTGGCGGTTCTTCAGTTACTTTAACTGCAACAAGTACAACTGTAACCAATCCGGTATTTACCTGGTACAGTGATGCTGCCTTAACAACAGTGGCATTTACCGGAGCTAGCTTTGTTACTCCAACGCTTAGTGCTACAACCACTTATTATGTAACGGTTAAAGGCGATAACAAATGCGAAAATACGGCGGCAACAGCAAAATCGATTACCATTACGGTTAATCCTGCTGCCACTGATGCCGACATTACCGCAAGCGGAATCACTTCAATTTGTAAAGGATCAACCGCGGCATTATCTGCCTCAACAACTACCGTAATTAATCCGGTGTTTACCTGGTACAGTAATGCTGCTTTAACAACTGTAGCTTACGTAGGACCAAACTTTACTACACCGGTACTAAACGCAAGCACAACGTATTATGTAACCGTTAAGGGCGATAATAAATGTGAAAATTCTGCTGCTAACGCGAAGGCAGTTACCGTAACCGTTAAGGATTTTGCTACCGCTGCAGACATTGCAGTAAGCAATGCCCAGATCTGTTCAGGTTCTACCGTAATGTTAATGGCTTCGAGCACCACAGTAACCCAACCGGTATTTACGTGGTACAGCGATGCTTCATTAACCAATGTGGTATTTACCGGACCAACCTTTACTGTAACTGGTTTAACCGCTACTACCACTTATTATGTAAGTGTTAAAGGAACCAATAAATGCGAAAACGCTGCAGCCGATGCTAAAGCGGTAACTGTAACTGTTAATCCATTGGCTACTACTACCGATATTATTCTTAACGGAAGTACAACTGCTTGCGCAGGCTCGTCGGCAGTATTAAGTGCAACTTCGGCAACAGTAACCAATCCGGTATTTACGTGGTACAGTGATGCGGCTCTAACCAATGTAAGCTTTATTGGTGCAACATTTACTACACCGCCATTAAATACAACCACTACTTATTATGTAACGGTTAAAGGCGACAATAAATGTGAAAATGCACCTGGTACTGCAAGGATAATCACCATTACGGTTAGCCCTGTTGCTACTGCTTCTGATATTACCGCTGCTGATGCAACCATCTGTGCAGGATCTGGTACTACGCTGGTAGCAAGTACAACAACGGTAACTAACCCAACATTTACCTGGTACAACGACGCTGCCTTAACTTCGGTTGCTTATGTCGGTGCATCATTTGTTACACCGGTATTAACGGCAACGACTAAATATTATGTTACAGTTAAAGGCGACAATAAATGTGAAAACTCAGGTATTACTGCCAAAGTGGTAACTGTAAATGTTAATCAGGGTGCAACAGCTGCAGATATTACCTTATCAACACCTACATTGGTTTGCGGATCGGGTACAGCAGTAATCAATGCAAGCTCAACCACAGTAACCAGTCCGGTATTTACCTGGTACAATGATGCTTCATTAACCAGTGTGGCCTTTACCGGACCAATATTTACCACACCGGTACTAACCACTACCACTACTTATTATGTAACCGTAAAAGGTGCCAACAAATGTGAAAACAGTGCAGCAAATGCAGCAAGTGTTACCATTAAGGTTAACCCGGTAGCAGTTGCGACTGATATTGTGGTAAGCGGCTCAACAAATGTTTGCGGAGGTTCTAAAGCAGTATTAACGGCAAGTAGCACAACAGTTACCAACCCGGTATTTACCTGGTATACCAACGCAACCTTAACTGATGTAGCTTTTGTAGGCGCAGTATTTACCACGCCAACATTAACCGCAAACACTACTTATTATGTAACTGTAAAAGGTGATAACAAATGCGAAAGCAGCGCGGCAACGGCCAAATCTGTTAATATTGTTGTTAACCCGGTAGCTTCGGCAACTGATGTTACTGCAGCAGATGCAACCATTTGCGCAGGCTCATCAGCCAGCTTAGTGGCCACTACAACAACGGTAACTAATCCAATATTTACCTGGTACAGCGATGCTGCTTTAACAACACCGGTATTTACGGGAGCAACCTTTAACACACCGGCATTAACTGCAACAACTAAATATTACCTAACTGTAAAAGGCGATAACAGATGTGAGAGTTCTGCTGCAAATGCGAAAGTAGTTACGGTTAATGTAAATACAGGAGCAACAGCTGCCGATATTACATTATCAACGCCGGCCAGAATATGTGGCTCCGGAACAGCAGTAATCAGTGCAAGCTCGACAACAGTAACCAGTCCGATATTTACCTGGTACAACGATGCTTCATTAACCAGTGTTGCCTTCACCGGACCAACATTTACTACTCCGGTATTAACGGCCAGTAAAACTTATTATGTAACCGTTAAAGGTGCTAATAGGTGTGAAAGTACTGCCGCAAACGCGAAAACGGTAACAGTAACGGTTAGTCCAAATGCTGTTGCAACAGATATTACGGTAAATGGATCAACCTCAGTTTGTGCAAGCACGACTGCAACCTTGGCCGCAACAAGCACAACGGTTACCAATCCAATATTTACCTGGTATAGCGATGCTTCTTTAAACACCGTAGTATTTACTGGTTCAGTGTTTACCACTCCAGTATTAACTGCCAGTACAACTTATTATGTAACCGTTAAAGGCGACAATAAATGTGAAAATACAGCAGCAAGCGCAAGAGCAGTAGCTGTTACTGTAAATGCAGCGCCAAACAACCCTGTAGTATCTGCTCCGAATGGAGGTATATGCGCAGGCGATGGTGCTACCTTAACTGTAACTAATGCACAGGCAGGTGTTACTTACGAATGGTACAATGCAGCAACGGGTGGTAATTTATTATTCACTGGCACTACATTCAATGTAACAGCCTTAGCGGCAACAACAGATTATTACGTTTTGGCAATCGGAACCGGAGGCTGTAACAACAATGGTGGTCGTGTTAAAGTAACGGTTACTGTTAACGCGAAACCAACAGTACCAACAGTGGCTTCAACATCAGTTAGTGTTTGTACAGGCAGTTCAGCTGTATTAACCGTTACAAACCCTCAAACAGGTGTAACATACAATTGGTACACTGCATCAGCAGGTGGAACGTTAGCTGGAACGGGTGTAAACTTTACAACGCCTGCAGTTAATGGAAACAGCACATACTATGTTGAAGGGGCAAACGGAACTTGTATATCGTCATCAAGAACACCGGTAAATGTAATTGCATTACCTGTACCAGTTGCACCGGCATCGGTAACAGCAGCAAATGGAACACTTTGCGCAGGTAGTTCAACCATATTAACGGTAAATAATCCGGTAACAGGATTAGTATACAGATGGTATGCTGCAAGCTCGGGCGGAGCGGTATTGGCTGAAGGTATAACCTTTACTACACCAAACTTAAGTGCTACCACCATCTACTATGTAGAGGCAATAGCCGTTGGAGGTTGTGCTAGTCCGACAAGAACAAGTGTTACCGTTAATGTATTGCCGATACTAGAAAAACCAGTAGTGGTGGTTCAAAATACAACGCCAAACAGTGTAAACTTTGCATGGGCTGCGGTTGCAGGTACTACAGCATATGAGGTTTCTTTAGATAATGGTTTAACCTGGGTTAATCCAAGTAGTGGATCAAACGGAACAAGCCATTTGGTTACCGGTTTGAAACCAGATCAAAGTGTAACTATCATTGTAAGGGCCAGAGGTCAGATTGAGTGTCAAACCAGTGCAAATTCTAACCCGGTAACTGGTAAGGCCGCCAATCCTTTTGGAGATCAGGTTTACATACCAAACGCATTTACCCCGAATAACGATGGTAAAAACGATGTCTTCCTAATCTATGGTAATACCATATCAAGTGCGAAAATGAGTATTTACACACAATGGGGCCAATTGATATTCCAATCAGATAACGTAGCAAATGGATGGGACGGAACTTTCAAAGGTGTAAATCAACCGATCGGAGTTTATGTTTACATGGTTGATATTACATTCACCAATGGAACAACATCATTGAGAAAAGGTACTGTAACGCTGATTAGATAAGAAGAGGATTAATAATAAACAGATAAAAACAAAGACCATGAAAATATTACCGGCTTTAAAAATATATGTTGCAGTGCTAGGATTGCTGCTGTGTACAGCTAAGTCCTTCGCACAAACTGATCCGCATTTTTCACAATATTATGCAAACCCATTGTATCTTAACCCGGCGCTGACGGGAGTAATAGATGGCGATTACCGTGCAACTGTAAACTTTAAACAACAATGGAGCGCGCTTAACAGCTCTTTCTTAACGGGTGGTGCATCTTTCGATATGGCTCCTAAAAAGAACTTTGCATTTGGTGCAACCGTTTTAAACCAAAGGGCGGGAGAGCTGGATTTTAACTACCTGTCGGCCCTCGTATCAGGCTCATACCGTTTAAGGTTTGGTGCCGAAGGTTTGCAGATGGTAAGCTTTGGATTGCAGGCCGGTGTAATTAACCGCAGTTTCGATTTCTCTCAGGCCAGGTTTGGTAACCAGTTTAATCCGATTTCGGGTTATGATGGTGGTATGATGAGTGGCGAAACACTTTCATCGCAATCCTCTTTGGTTCCTGATGTAAACGCAGGTGTAATGTTTTTTGATGGTAATCCTAACAAAAGTGTAAACGTTTTCCTTGGAGCAAGTGCAGCACACTTAACACGTCCGATGGATCGTTTTTCCGGCTCAAACTCGCGTATTCCAATTCGTTTTACTGCACATGGAGGAGCACGTATCAAGGCTTCAGATTTATTGGATATTGTACCCAATGCATTGTTCATGTACCAGGGTAATACCAACGAAGTTTCGTTAGGTGCTTATGCACAGCTTAATGTTAACCCATCAGCAAATATCCTGTTTGGTGGCAATTACCGTAATAAAGATGCTGCGATTGCCTTTGTGGGCTTACAGTTAAAAAACATGGTGTTCGGGTTAAGCTATGATATAAATACCTCTTCATTTAACCGTGCTTCTAACAGTAACGGTGGATTAGAGCTTTCAATATCACTTATTGGCCGTAACGGAATTATTGGTCCGAATTTCTTTTGTCCACGTTTATAATTAATCAAATGAAAAAAATATTACTCTTTTTGTTAGTGGCATTTGGCGGTTTTGCAAACGCACAGTATGTGGTAAATTATAAAAAGGTTGCCGATACTTATTTCGAAAATAAGGATTATTATGCAGCATCAACTTTTTATAAAAAAGCCTTAAAAATTACTGGCGATAGTACCCAGGCCATTTTACCATACGGTATGGAAAGAAAATCGGCGACTAATGATAAAGTGATAGAAGATTACGAAGGATCGATTTATAACCTTGCAGAGTCAAGCAGATTGTATAGGGAGTTTAGCGAAGCTGAAAAATATTATGCAATAGCGATAACATTTACCAATACACGCTACAGAAAAGCACTATACTATTATGCAGAAAGCTTAAGGGCAAATAAAAAATTTAACCTGGCTATTGATGCTTTTCAACAGTTTATCCAGAAAAATCCGGGAGATGCGTTGGCTAAAGATGCCCAAAAGGAAATCGAATCGTGCAAATTTGCGATCGATGAAATGCGCTTTCCACGTATGGTGCAGGTTAAAAAAGTGCCTGGTAATGTAAATGGTCTAGGATCTAATTATGCTCCTGTTAAAATCAATAATGAGTTGTATTTTACTTCATCCCGCCCCGTTGCTGTAGGGAGTAAAAAAGACATGGTTAAAACAGATGCCGGCGAAGTTCAGGTATCAACCAAAACCAATCCATTTATTAATGGCATTTATGTGGCTAAAGACGGATTAACTTCGACTGATATTGCAGTAAAAAAAGTCGATATCAACTTCCCTAAAAATACAGAAGCTGCAGCTGCCGCTTTTACTCCCGACGGAAATACGATTTACTTCACCGCTTGGAAGGATAAAGAAAAATATGCTATTTATTCTTCAAAAAAAACAGGCGATAAATGGTCAGATCCACAACCTCTTGGTTTACAGGTGAACAGTAAAGATTTTAATTCATCACAGCCTTTTGTTACCAGCGATGGTAAATTCCTCCTTTTCTCATCCGACAGGAGCGGTGGTTATGGTAAATTCGATCTTTGGTATTGTGCCGTGCGGGAAGATGGTTCATTAGGCCAGGCCGTAAACTTTGGCCCTGAAATTAATACTGAAGAAGATGAACGTGCCCCATACTATAATCCCTTAACCAAAAAGTTATTGTTTAGCACCAACGGACGAATAGGTTTTGGAGGCCTTGATTTCTTTGAATCGGAAGGCGATCTGGTAAGTTGGTCTAGCCCTAAAAACCTGGGTTATCCTTTCAACTCATCAAAAGATGATCTTTACTTTACCCCAACCGATGATAAAGGTACAAAAGGTTATATCAGTTCTGATCGCGAATCGTCATGCTGTTTAGAAGTATTTGAAGTGAAAAAAGAATACCTTTTTATAGCAGGCCTTTTAACCGATTGTAAAACTAAATTACCATTAGCAGGTGCCAGTGTAACCCTAACCAACGCAGAAGGTTCTCAGAAAATCACAACCGGTACCGACGGTATTTACAGGTTTAAGGTAGATTCTAAAAGACCGATCAAATTGCTCTTCGCAAAGGATAATTATTTTGCAATTACTAAAAACTATGCCTACGAAGAATTGGCAAAAGCAGATACCCTGATTTATAAAGATTATTGCTTAAGTCCTTTCAAATTGGGCATTCCAATAGCTTTAGAAAACGTTTATTACGAATTTAATAGTGCCGAACTCACCGAACCTTCTAAAAAAGTATTGGATTTTCTGATTCCGATTATGGAAGATAACCCTGAAATGGAAATAGAATTAGGCTCACATACCGATAACATTGGTACAGATGAATACAACCTGGATCTATCCAACAGAAGGGCGAAATCTTGTACCGATTATTTGGAAAGCAAAGGAATTGCTGCTTCCAGAATGACGTCTAAAGGATATGGAGAATCGATGCCGATTGCGCCAAACGAAATTATCGTTAAACGTAAGAAAAGAGATAATCCTGAAGGAAGAGCAAAAAACAGAAGAACAGAATTTAAAGTGACCAAAAAATAATAAACAATTAACATCCCGGTAAGCCATCTTTTTTAAAAAAGGATGGCTTTTTTATGCTGGTCGAGATTTGTAACCTCGACCAGATGAGGGGTGGATTACAAATCCACCGGTAAAGGATTAAAAATCCTTAGTTCATTCAGTCGCGATTACAAATCCCGACTAACTGCATAAACAGTTTCGAATAGGCAATTTGCACTTAGCTGCAAACTGAAAATTCTCAATTGATCACTTTTTAAATTAATCTTTGTAATTTCCGGCTATCATTTAAACGCAATGAAGCTGAATATCCGACCAACCGTAATTTTTAGAACACCTAAATTTTCATATCAATCCGAACTGGTAGATTGTTGGGAGGAATTAAAACTAGCCATTTCTGTATCTTCAGCAGCTTTTTACGAAACCATAAAAGAAGTAAAGGCAAGCGAAGTCAAAGATCTTCCGCCTAAGGTTTATTTTACCATCTGGAAATATTTTAACCGTGCGAAATTCCGGTCGACACCTTATGGCACTTTTGCTGGCTTTAGCTTGTTAAATGATGCCATCAAGCCATCTGAAAGCAAAATCGTAATTGAAGAGGCCCAAAAGGTACGCGAACTGGTAGATTGGCCTTATAAGAATAATATTCAATTGCCATTGGCAGATCTGCTGCAAAAGAACTGCCTCCTGTTTAGTAACAGCAGTTATTATTTAACACCCAACAGTATCCGGTATATTGCCTGTAGCGATGGTGTTTTCGAACTGGCCGAGTTAGATCAGGACGACTTCGTAAAACAGGTGCTGGCTGCCTGTTTAAAGCCGGTCAGGTTTAATGACCTGGTAAAACAATTAAATTTAAATGATGCTGAAACCCATAATCTGTTCAGTTTGCTGCAGGATATGCATGATTTACAGCTTATTTTTACTAATTATGACCCCAATATTATTGGCGATGATTATTTTGAGCGTTTAGGCTTCACTGCTGCAGCCGGGTTGCCGAAATATCTTATCGCACAACGCACAGCTTTATCGGGTGGTATTAATGAACGTTTGTTTCAGGCCATTCCAGGTTTAATCAATACGCTGCATAGTATAATGCCTGCAAAAGACCGTGATGCCCTGAGCCAGTTCCAGGCCAGGTTTAAAAAGAAATTCGAAGATCAGGAAGTACCGCTTTTATTGGCGCTTGATCCAGAAATGGGGGTAGGCTATGATGAGCTGGAGCAAGCTGGTCAGAACAGCGGGTTTACCAGCCGTTTTAATAATAAGTCCCCTAAAAAAGCAGAGGCAGAAAATATCAGAACGGCACTAAAATCCTACCTGACAGAACAAAACTTCGAAAAAGGTAAAGTTGTTTACCTGAACAAACTTGCTTTGAAGCCGAATCAGAAATTAGCACCCCTGCCCAATTCGTTTAGCATGGTAATGTCTGTTCATGAAGATTTGATTTTTATCGAACAGATAGGTGGAGTAACTTCAAATGCACTGAACGGAAGATTTACAATGGCAGCTGATGAGGTAGCACAATATGCTAAAGACATTGCAACTGCAGAACAACAGGCAAACCCGGAGGTACTATTTTTTGATGTGGCTTACATGGTAGAGGCCAATGTAGATAATGTAAACAGGCGAAAACTGATTTATGGACACCAATTATCCATCTTAAATTTTGATACCTCAGCATCGCCACTGGCCTTAAACGATATACAGATTTCAGTTAAGGGCACAGAAATTATTCTTCGCTCTAGGCAATTAAATAAACGGCTCGTACCAAGAATGGCTTCTGCATACAACTACATCCGTTCCGATCTTTCTGTATTCCGCTTGCTGTGCGATTTGCAATATCAGGGCATACAGGCAAATCTTTCTTTTCAACCTGATGCTATTTTCCCGGATCTGGATTATTATCCAAGGCTACAATATCAAAATATTGTTTTAAGCAATAATAAATGGAAAATTAAAAAAGAAGCCCTTTTAGGAAACGATCAAAAGCCATTATCTATCGCCAACTTTAGGTCGTACCTGAGCAATTTAGGCGTTAGTGGTTATTTTAAAGCAGGTATATCCGATCAGACCTTATGCTTTGCCCTTCAAAATGATGATGATATAAACGCTTTTTTGCAATACCTGCAAAAAAATGGGAGTACTTACATCGAAGAAGTGTTGCTTCCTCAAAACAGTATCGTAATTGATGAGGCCGCTAAGCCCTATTTAGCGCAGTTTGTAATCAGCATAGGTCACGACGAACAAATTTATCGGGGTTTGGCTAAAACATCAGCAAATGAAGAGGTAACACGATTTTTCCTGCCAGGTAAAGAATGGCTGTATTTCGAAATTTATTGTCACCATCAACGTGGCGATCAGATTTTGACGGAAATAATCGCCCCGTTTGTGTCCGGTTATACAGATCTTATTAAAGCGTGGTTTTTTATCCGCTACAATGAAAATGGAAACCATATCAGGTTTAGGATTCAACTGAACTATCCGGCAGACGGACAGCTGTTAACATCAAAACTTATGGATGAGCTTGAGCTGTTTGTAAATTCAGGCCTGGTGTCTGATGTGCAGATTAAAACCTATAAGCGTGAGTTAGAGCGTTACGGCAGTAATATGATCGAACATGTTGAACAGCATTTTGCCATTGATAGTGAATTTGTATTATCGCTTTTGGAAACGCAGACTAACGATTTCAGCAAATATCAATTGTGCAGCATCTTGTTTTCAAAGATCATTGCATCCGATATTATAGATAAAGTCGCCATCAATAAGATTGTGAAATTAATGTCTGATAACTTTAATGAAGAGCACCGGTTAGATGCAGCCGATTTTAAACAATTGAATATTCATTATCAGGAGTTTCGAAAAACAGAAAGCACAACATTAACAGCAGCGCAGGAGCAGGCATTTGACCTGTTTTCGGGTTCGTTTATCCAAATTCTTACATTATGCAGCCGGGAAAACGTACTAAAGCTATTGACCGATTTAATACATATGCATGTAAACCGGCTTTTCAGCAAAGATCAACGGACTCATGAAATGATCATGTACTATTTTCTGCTAAAAGATATTCAGCGCCAGAATGCTACGAAAATTTAGCGGTTTAACTTAGCCAATGGATTCACGGCAGTTACGCTTATTTCAGTAATATAACGGTTAAGTGGATCTTTGTAATGCCTGAATACATAATCATTACCATAAAAACTACTCAGGCGCTTCGCAATATTCTCAATTCCAACATGATGGCTTTCTGTCTGCTTGCCCTTATTATCATTGATCATGTTGGTTGTACTGATATTAAGTTTGTCTTTATGATAAGCAATTTTAATTAGTGCCTGTTGAGTAGAGTGCGAAACATTTCCATGCTTAAACATGTTCTCTACTAAAGTTAATAAGATAAGCGGTGGAAACCTTAACCCGAACATATCGCCGGTTACCTCGAGTTCAAGGTTAATTGTGTTGGCTGTTCGGAGCTTATGGAGATTGATGAGGTGTTCAATTTGCTCAATTTCTTCACCTAAAGGAACCATCTCTGATGCTTCGGGCCGTTTTAATGCATAACGCATCATCTCAGACAGATTCATGATTGCGTCTGCCGCCATCGGTGCCTTTTTGCGGGCATCGTTATAAATAAAGTTCAAAGTATTAAACAGGAAGTGTGGATTGATCTGACTGCGCAGATAATCGTTTTGAGATTGAACCAGATCATTCTCTAAAGCTTGTTTTTCGATTTGGTTTACCAGGTTCTGTCTTTCCAGGGCTTCTACTTTCTTTTGGTCTTGGAATGATTTAATGATATAAACATAGCCGGTTGCAAAGCCAATGAATAATAAAGAACGGTAAATGCAGGATAAAACGAAATTAAGGCCGAGAGAATCCCATGTTTCACTTTCAATTAAGCCAATTTTACCGAAAATAAGCACTAACGCATAACTTATTATAATATAACTTAGCAACATGAATATAATAAGCAGGAAAATCTTTATGAGTTGAAAAGATTGATCTTTCTTTGTTAGTAGCTTTTTTAATAAAAATGCATGCGTATAGAATATGGTAATATTGGTAACATAGATAAGAAGATAAATGCCCGGAGGTTTAAATGATTTGGAAAACAAACCTAATATGAAAACCTCATATATGATGTAAATGCTCCACACAAACAGGTGAAGTTTATATTTTTTATATAAGGTTTTAAGGGTTAAAAAAGTCATTTTTTCGCTTTATATCTATTAAAATAGGGTTTTTATCTTCTAAAACTCGGGGTTTGTGTAAAAAAATGGTGGTATTTGGTTTTGCGATGCATCTTTACAGAAAATTAATAACAAATAAAATACATCATATTATGAAAGCTCAACAAGCAACAACTACAGCTAGACTTACCAAAAAAACTGTTTTCGTTTACAAAAATATCAAGTCTCAAAACAATGACTCTACCGGCACTGTTTCTGATCAAAGTCACACCATAATAATGACCAGCTGGATCGCAGATATTTAAACAGTTATTGATTCCTGTTGGATTTTAATAAGCTGTTTTGTACATAGGCGAAGAAAGTATCTTTATAACCTTCGCCAATTTGTATCATTTCATTATTTACCAAACGGATAATATTTCCATCTACCTTTTTAATTGCAGCCTTAGCAACAATATTAGATTTATTAACACGTATAAATGCGTAGTTTTCTAAGGCTTTTTCAATTTCCTTAAGCGTGAGGTAGGTGGTGTGGGTTTCAGATTTGGTAATAATCTGTATATAGTTCTGCAATGCCTTGATGTAAAGTATTTCGTCAATGGCAATATTGGAAAAAGCATACTTGTGGTCGCCTTTAATATATAATGCCGCTACCGGTTCTACTTCTTTGGAAGTAACATTTACGTTATTTGCTTCTTTCTTTAAAATCCTGTCGATACCTATTGCAAATTTGGAAAATGAAATGGGCTTTAATAAATACTGATCCGATTGTACGTCAAATGCTTGCAAGGCATAATCCGGATGCGCTGTAGTAAAAATTAAATACTTTGCTTTTTCCCTGATATTTTTGGCCAGTTCTAATCCATTTATTCCCGGCATATCAATATCCATAAATAATAAATCAATTTCGTCTTTTAAACTTATCTCCGTAAGCGCCTGGACAGGGCTGGTAAAAGTTTTAAAAACTGTTAAACCAGGCATTTCTGCAATGTGATCAGTTAGTACTTCAATTGCGTGTTGCTCGTCGTCTATAACAACGCATTTTAGATTCATGGGTATAAATAGGTTTGTTTTGATTTGAATGCAAGTTAAATAAAAATGAATGGATTTAGCACATGGGCTAAAAAAAATCTTCAATCCGTTTCATCTAAAAAACTTAGGGGTTTCGTGTAAAATTCTGGGGGGTTCATGTAAAAAAATTAATCCCACCACTTCTTTTGTTAATCTTTATACTGTTTGCCAAAAACAAATAATTAGAAGTGAAAACTGCTAATTGAAAAAAAACATCTACCTGCCCAATTTTGTGTAGCCTGTAGATAATAAAATTAAAAACAGGCCATACAATACTGGGTTAAAATTGATTAAAAACAAAAACCGAAAAACAAAGAAATATTCCCTACATCTACCAAGCCTCCACATGAAACACAACGAATACGAATATTTACTGAATAAAATCTATTACAAAGGGATTTTGAAAAATCAAGGAATCAATGCAGATATGTACCAAAGAATGCAAAATGAATATAGCAATCTTGACGGGCAAAGCATTGTTAAGGGTCAGTTGGAAGGCGATTACGCATTCAGAAAATCTTTCCTGGTTGTACGCAACTATGTTCAGCAGGCCATTAAAGATGGTATGAAAAGCCTTCAGTTTACCATGCAGGCAGCTGATATCAATAAATTGACATACATGGTTGATATGTTGAACAGAAACTTTTTTGATAAGCAAAGTTTAGATCAGATTATTATCACCGCTAACTCGGTATTTAATCAGTACAATTTAAAAAACTAACCACCTAATAATAGATAAAAACCATGGAATTGAAAGACGAAATCGGGCAATTTGCCGTAAGAATTAAGAAAATGCTTCCACAAGTTCAATCTGAGGATTTAACCAGGAATGCGTTAGTTATGCCTTTTATCCAAATCTTAGGATTTGATCCTTCTGAGGTTCAATCTGAAGCTGTTTTAGATTTTGGGGTTAAAAAAAGTAAAAAAGTTGATTACACCATTATGAAAGATGGCGAACCAACTATTTTAGTGGAATGTAAACATCATAATGATAATTTAGATATTCACGATTCACGTCTTTCGAAATATTTCCGTAAAACAAAAGCTAAATATGGTTTATTAACCAATGGTTTAGTATATCGCTTTTACACAGAGAAAATGGTAAGATCAAAGAAAAATCAGGAACCATTGTTTGAATTTAAAATAACCGATACTAAAGCGGCTATCATTGCCAAAATGATCGAAGATCATAATGTTGCTTCAATGTAATTCAAAGAAGCGTTTCCAAAAATTATTATAAAAAGCCCTGATCTGATCAGGGCTTTTTTTATAGGTTGTGCAAAGAAAAAGGGAGAAACCGATCCGGTTTCTCCCTTTTACATTATAAATGATTTCTGGTTAAATTAGTTCCACGCTTCTGCTTACAAAAGCTGTTAATTCGGAACCAGTTAACATCCCTTGTGCTAAAAGCGCTAAATCTACGGCCTGTTTGGCCAGATTGCTTTGCTCTTCGCCTTCAGCTTTTAAAATTTTACTTATCAATTTATGGTTTCCGTTAATGGCAACTTTGTAGTTGTCCGGCATTTGGCCGTAAAAATTCATTCCACCACCCATTGCAGCCATATCTTTCATTCTCCGCATAAATTCATCCATGGTAATGGTAACCGGTAATTCTTCAGGGTGTAAAGCTACAATTTCTACATGCATACCAGGTTTGGTAACTGCTTTTTCAAAAATAGCGGTTAATTCTTTTACCTGATCTTCGTTTAATACATGTTCATTCTTCTCGTCTTTCTCAATTAATTTGTCGGCAACGCCCGAATCTACACGCTTAATAGATGTTTTTTCCAGTTTTTGCTCTAACTGATTAATAAAGTGGTTGTCAATAGGCGAATCTAATACCAGAACATCATAATCCTTTTTATTGGCCGATTGGATGAAAGCATCCTGTTTAGCGGCATCATTGGTGTATAAATAAACCACTGTACCGTTTTTATCAGTTTGTAAAGGAGATACTTTTTCTTTGTACTCAGGAAGCGTAAAGAGCTCATTTTTAGTATTACCAACCAAAGCAAAATCTTTGGCTTTATCATAAAACTTCTCTTCACTGATCATACCGTATTTAACGAATAAACCAATGTCTTTCCATTTGTCTTCATAAGCTTTACGGTCTTTTGCAAAAAGTTCAGCAAGCTTATCGGCAACCTTTTTGGTAATGTAGTTATTGATCTTTTTAACATTGCTATCGGCCTGTAAGAAACTACGTGATACGTTTAATGGAATATCAGGCGAATCGATTACACCGTGCAATAACATCAAAAATTCAGGTACAATATCTTTAACCTCATCGGTTATGAAAACCTGACGTGAGTAAAGCTTGATTTTGTTACGCTGTATTTCGAAGTCGTTTTTCAATTTAGGGAAATACAATACCCCGGTTAAATTAAACGGATAATCAACATTAAGGTGGATCCAGAATAATGGTTCTTCGCTAAACGGATATAACTCGCGGTAAAAACTTAGATAATCCTCGTCTGACAAATCTGCAGGAGCTTTTGTCCAGATCGGGTTGGTGGTATTGATGATGTTATCTACTTCAACACTCTTGTATTTTGCTTTACCTTCTTCATCAACGCCGTCTTCAACAGATTCTGTTTTGGTGCCAAATTTAATCGGAACAGGTAAGAATTTAGTATATTTATCCAGAATACCCTGAAGTTTGCTTTCTTCTAAAAACTCTTCAGAATCTTTGTTTATATGAAGGATGATATCGGTACCGCGTGTAGTTCTGGTACCTTCTGTAATTTCGAATTCGGTACTGCCATCGCAAACCCAACGTGCAGGTTCAGCACCATCCTGGTACGATAAAGTCTGAATCTCAACTAAATCTGCAACCATAAAGGCCGAATAAAAACCTAAACCGAATTTACCTATGATTTCATTGGCATCTTTAGCATCTTTAAATTTTTCTACAAACTCGCTTGCGCCAGAAAATGCCACCTGGTTAATGTATTTTTTTATCTCTTCGGCAGTCATACCCAAACCATTATCGCTAACGGTGATGGTTTTTGCCTCTTTATCAACCGCAACCTGTACCAACGGTGCGCCCACTTCTCCGTTAAACTGACCTAATGAAGCTAGCCTTTTAATCTTTTGAACCGCGTCTACTGCGTTAGAAACCAATTCACGAAGAAAAATTTCGTTATCAGAATATAAAAACTTTTTAATTATCGGGAAGATATTCTCGGTATGTATCGAGATGTTTCCTTTTTCCTGTATGCTCATACGTAAATAAATTGTTTAAATCTACATCCCACATAACAAGGGTTGTTCCAAAAGGATTTGTTTGCCAAAATGACAGATTAGAAAAGGTGAAGGGTAGGAAGATAGAAGGATGGAAGGTGGTGCGAAAAAAGAAAAGCCAAAAAACGGCAAGTTCTTTGGCTATTAATATTGTATATGATGTTCTCTAATTTAAAAGAAAACTGGGT
Source organism: Sphingobacteriaceae bacterium (assembly GCA_017745075.1). GTDB lineage: Bacteria > Bacteroidota > Bacteroidia > Sphingobacteriales > Sphingobacteriaceae > Pedobacter. The sequence goes on from JAGIAD010000002.1 coordinate 382,330, forward strand.
TTATCTTCTTCAAGGGAAAGAATCTTTGAAATTTTCTTCAGGAGCACGTCCATCTGGAAAGGTTTTGATAAGAAATCATCCTGTCCGTAGTTTAACGTTGTAAAATCTTTCGGGTCATATAAGCCAGAAATAAGCAAAATTGGGATTTTAGAGGTGCTTTCAATCGATTTTAACTGTTCGCATAATACACGCCCATCTATATGGCCCAGAGAAATGTCCAATAAAATTAAATCAGGATTAAATTTTTCAATCCTGTTAAAAACCTCTTCGCCATCATTCAGTGCCGAAACTTTAAACCCCCCGATTTCCAGTATTAATTGTATGGTTTCTAAAACCTCAATATCATCGTCTACTACCAGTATTCTCTTCATATGTGTTAGCAATTATGCGCCATTAAGCTTATAACAAACGTTTGTGCGGATATGTTTACAATCTTAAGCATATTTTAACAATTTTATTATAGCTTAAAGTAGATTTTGATTTAGCCCACCTGCTGCTGTATGATACCTTCTTTCTGCAAAATGAAATTAAACAGGTCGTCTATCGGTTTTTGTAAAATTTTACCGGGTTCGATACCATTTTCTACCAGTACCGAAATCAGTACATCCTGATAGTAATAGGCAATTGAACCTACAAAATGGCATGGTACGCTTTTATGCTTGGGATAATCTTTAATATTCGTATCTATAAACTCCTGGAAACCTGTTCTTAAGATATCCTGAATAAATGGATGTTCTTTATGGCTGGCCATAAAACGGCTGAAACCCGCCAGGTAGATATTTGGGAAAGGCTTTTGATATACATTGGTAATAATCTGTTCTTTTTCTGCCGGAAAAGCCTTTTTAAACTCTGCTGCCAAAGCGGGGGGCATTTTATTGTACAGGTAGCTTAAAAGTACTTTTTTACCGAAAAAAGTGCCAGAACCCTCGTCGCCCAAAACATAGCCCAGGCCATGGTGTCCATCGTGGATTTTTTTTCCATCGAAATAACAGATATTCGAGCCGGTACCTAAAATACAGTTTAAGCCTTCGGCATTGCCGCAGGTAGCATATACAGAGCCCAGAAGATCGTGATCTACCGAAATAAAAGCATTGGCGAAAATGGCAGAAAGGCCATTTGAAACCACCTCATGTTTATCGGGCGAAGAACAACCAGCCCCAAAAAAATAGATTTCTTTTACCTCATCAGCATATTGTAATAAGGATTCGTTTTTAGAAATCAGCTTGGTTATTTCTTGTTCACTTAAGAAATAAGGGTTTATTCCGGGGGTGCTAAATTTAATGGTTTCGCCATTATGATAGCCCATCCAATCGGTTTTTGATGAGCCACTATCTGCAACAAGTATCATGGGACTAAATATAAAAATTAATTATAGAATTTTATACTTGAAATAATTTCGTTACTTGTGTTAAACCGTTTTAGTTTAGCAGATAAAATAACCGTTCATCAGTATCAACTGAATAACCAATTGCCAGTGAACCAGTTTGGAGTTGAGTATTTAGCACCGGTTAAACAATTAACCACATTTCAATTTGCAATAACAGTTTGCCGATCGATAAATAAATGACCAATCAATTACGAATGAACCAACTATTTTGATAAATCTATATTTCCGCTGATGGCTTTTAAATTAGTTTCGGCTATTTTGGCCTGATACTGCATTTCGATGAAACGGTTTTGGGCGTCAATGGCATTGCGCTGCGCCTCTCTTAATTCTAAAGGGGCTATGCTGCCCAAACGGTATTTTGCTAAAGTAATATCTAAGTTTTCTTTCGCAATATCTACATTGCGTTGCTCCAATTTCATCAGGTCCAGATAAGTACTATAATTTTCGTAAGCGCTAAGCAACTGCGAATTTACATCCAGTTTGGTCTTATTCAGGTTAAGAATAGAATTATCGATCTCTATTTTTGCATTACGCTCTTGCTGACGCTGTAAAAAACCATTAAATAAATTTATACTTGCCGTAACGCCATAAGTAAATCCATTTGCCGCAAATTTTTGGTTAAAACCGGTTGGGCTGGTGCTGTTTGCCCTGCTGTACCCTGAGTTCAGGCTAACTGATGGATAACGGGCCCCACGAATGGATTTTAAATTTAAGGAAGCTATACGCTGATTAATAAAGGCATTCTGCACGTTAGGGTTTTGTTGTTCGGCTATTTCCGCCATTTGGCTAAATAGAATGCCTTTGTCCACATCAATGCTATCTGTAACAGAAAAGGTGGTGCCAATGTCTCTAACCATTAATTGGTTTAAACGTATTTTAGCAAGCTGTAATGCATTTTTGGTCTGCAGATAATTTGAAGTATCGGTATTATAATCAACCTGTGCTGTTAATACATCCAATTTAGAACCGCGGCCAAGCTGTAATTTGGTTTTGGCAATATTGGTGCGCAATACCGAAACATCCATAGCGCTATCAGCCGCTGCAACCAGTTGCTGTTGTCTTACAATATCATAATAGGCCGTAATAACATCGGCCACAGTGGTTAAAATGGTTAAACGTGAATTTAATTCGCCCTGTTTTTGCAGTTCTTTTAAACGATCGTAATTAGCAAACATGCTGAAACCATTAAAAATGGTCCAGTTTAATTCTGCACCATAACTGTTATTGGTACTCTTTGCACCAGTAATTACCCGGTCGGGGCCAGTTGCAGGGGTTTGCCGGGTGTTCTGGATACTTCCACCGTTCGTATAATTTCCCGTTAAGTTAGGTAACATACCCGCATTGCCAATATTGGCATTGTTTTTTGCTATATCGATCTGGTTTTTACTGATTTTGATGTCGTAATTATGCTGTAAAGCAATGGTAATGGCTTCTTTCAGGCTTAGCCTTTCTTGTGCAAAGCCTGAAAGCGATAAGCTTATCAATAGGATAAGTATTCTTAATTTCGTGCTCATCTTATTCTTCTGTATGTAAAGCTTCCTGTTCAAAACGATGGGCTTCTTTTAATTCTTTATTTGGTTTGTAAGGTTTGGCCCAATAAGAGTAAATTGCCGGTATCACAAATAGCGTTAATACCAAAGAGAACAAGGTACCGCCTACAATTACGGTTCCCATACTCATTCTGCTTTTAGCGGCTGCACCCAATGCAAGTGCAATAGGTAAGGCTCCAATGGCAATGGCCAAACTCGTCATTAAAATTGGGCGTAAACGCGAAACTGCTGCTTCTCTGATGGCTTCCGGAATGGCAATACCTTTTTCTTTAAGCTGGTTGGCAAACTCTACAATTAAGATTCCGTTTTTAGTTACCAGACCAATAAGCATAATGGTACCAATCTGGCTAAAGATATTCCAGCTCTGGCCGCACAGCCAAAGTGATAAAAATGCCCCGGCAACGGCCATAGGAACCGTTAAAATGATGATAATCGGATCTTTAAAGCTTTCAAATTGTGCCGAAAGGATTAAATAAACGAGCAGGAGTGCCAACCCGAATGCGAAGAAGGTATTCGAAGAACTTTCTTTAAAATCGCGCGATTCGCCACTTAAATCCGTAGAAAAAGTCTCGTCCAACACTTTTTTAGAAATGGCGTCCATCGCATCAATACCCTCACCAATGCTTTTTCCCGGTGCTAAACCTGCCGAAACGGTAGCAGCAATAAAACGGTTGTTCCTGTAAAGCTGTGGCGGACTACTTTCTTCTTTAGCGGTAACCACATTGTCAAGCTGAACCAGTTCGCCCTTATCATTACGAACATAAACCGAACTCAGATCCAGTGGGTCTTTCCTGTCGCCCCGGTCAAACTGCCCGATTACCTGGTACTGTTTCCCGTTCATGAAAAAATACGAGAACCTTTGTCCGCTTAATCCTAAATTCAAGGTCTGTGCAATAGCAGAGATAGAAACCCCCAAATTCTTGGCTTTATCACGGTCAATCGTCAGGTTGATTTCAGGTTTGTTAAATTTCAGGTTCACATCAGAAACAGTAAAAGTAGGGTCTTTTGATACTGCATCCATAAACTGGGGAATTTTTTCCCTTAGCTTTTCGAAATTTTGTGCCTGTATAATATAGCTGATCGGTAAGCCACCACGGCGGCCAACCGAAATGGTAGGCTGCTGGTTAACGATGGTTTTACCTTCAGTATATTTTTTAGTGATCCGGGTAAGCATATCTGCAATATCCTTTTGCGAACGTTCGCGCGTATCCGGATCTGTTAAACCCATTCTTACAAAACCAGAGTTTACAGCACCCGAACCCCCAAAACTTGGCGAAGTAATGGTAATATTCACATTTTTTTCGGGAACAGAATCAATTACCAACTGGTTCAGTTTCATAATAAACTGATCGGTGTAGGTAAAGGATGCACCCTCAGGGGTGGTTACATTGATGTTGATTGCACTTCTGTCATCGTAAGGAGCCGTTTCTTTTGGTAAGATTTTCCAGAACAGGAAAATTAATCCCAAACACACCAGGATAATCGGAATGGAAAGCCATCTTTTATTTAAAAACTTATTCAAATTGGATCCGTAGGCATCGTTCAGCTTTACAAAGTAGGGCTCGGTCCAATCGTAAAATTTCGATGGTTTATGACCACCTTTTTTCATCAGGTAGGCATTTAACATCGGGGTTAAGGTGAGGGAGACAAAGGCCGATACCAATACGGCAGCGCCTATTACCACTCCAAATTCTCTAAACAGGCGGCCAACAAACCCCTGTAAGAAAATTACCGGTAAGAATACAGCAGCAAGGGTAATGGAAATGGAAATTACGGCGAAAAATATTTCGTTAGATCCTTTTATGGCTGCTTCGAATGGCGACATGCCCTCTTCTACCTTTTTAAAGATATTTTCGGTAACTACAATACCGTCATCTACCACCAGACCAGTGGCCAATACAATGGCCAGTAAACTCAATACATTTATCGAGAAGCCAAAGGCATACATGATAAAAAAGGTAAAAATAAGTGATACCGGAATATCGATCAAGGGCCTGAAAGCGATGGCCCAATCCCTAAAAAACAAGTAAATGATTAAAATTACCAGCACCAGCGATAAACCAATGGTTTCGGCCACTTCAGTTACCGAACGCTTAATGAAAAGGGTATTATCTAAAGCAACCTTCAGTTTAATATCCTGAGGAATATCGGCTTTTAATTTATCAAAACGCTTATAAAACTCTTTGCTGATATCGAGGTAATTGGCACCTGGCTGTGGGATAATGGCAATGGCTACCATCGGCCTCCCCGATTCGCGCAGAATGGTTTCTTCATTTTCCGGTCCCAGAACTGCATAACCCACATCTTTTAATTTAACCACCTGGTTGCTGTCGGCTTTTAAGATCAGGTTGTTAAACTCGTTTTCGTTGGTTAGCTTTCCCAAGGTTTTAACGGTAAGCTCAGTTGTAGCCCCGGTAATTTTTCCTGATGGGAGCTCTACGTTTTCATTATCTAAGGCGGTAACAATATCCTGCGAGGTTAAGCCATAGGCACTTAGCTTATTCGGATCCATCCAGATGCGCATGGCATATTTCCTTTGACCCTGGATCTGTACGCTGCTTACCCCCGGAATGGTTTGGATACGGTCGGCAATTACGTTTTCAGCAAAATCACTTAACTCCAGGGTATTGCGCTTATCGCTCTGGATCGTCATCGATAAAATCGGATCAGAGTTGGCATCAGCCTTACTTACCACCGGTAAACCATCAATATCTTTGGGTAAGGTTCTTGCAGCTTGCGATACTTTATCGCGAACATCGTTTGCAGCCTCTTCGATATTTTTATCAAGGTTAAACTCTATGGTGATATTACTTGTTCCCTGGTTACTCGAAGAAGAAATGTTCCGGATCCCATCGATCGCATTGATCGATTTTTCTAAAGGTTCGGTAATCTGCGATTCGATAATATCTGAGTTCGCACCCGGATAAGAGGTTCTTACTGAAACTACGGTAGGATCAATTGAAGGGTACTCGCGAACGCCCAGAAAAGTATAACCTATAATGCCAAAAAGAACAATTAATAAGTTCATCACAATGGCCAAAACCGGCCGTTTTATACTCGTAGTGGAGATACTCATAATTTTTCCTTAACCAAATGAACTTTTACAGGAGCATCTTTCTTTAGAGCCATTGATCCGGTAGTCAGCACGGTGTCTCCGGCTTTTAATCCCGAAGTAATTACGATATTTTCGTCGGTACGGGTTCCGGCCTCTACCTTAACTTCATGCGCTTTCCCATCTTTTTGGATATACACAATTTTGCCTTTTAAAACCGGAACAACTGCTTCATTTGGAATGAGAATGGCATCTTGAAGGGTATTGAGTGCCAGTTTAATTTTAGCAAAAGATCCAGGCAACAGCATATTATCTGCATTTGGAGCCAGCGCCCTGATCTGTAAAGTACGGGTAGCTGCATTAATTCCAGGCTCTATCGCATAAACTTTTCCTTTATTTTCTTTGGAAGAGCCATCGGTGGTAAATGTGATTTCTGAATTCACTTTAATTTGTCCGGCATACTTCTCCGGAACAGAAAAAGTAATCTTAACCGGATTGGTACTTACCAGGTTGGCTATTACCATTGCAGGTGTTAAATAGGTTCCTTCAGAGATATTGCGCAGGCCCACTCTACCGCTAAAAGGTGCACGGATTGTGGTTTTGGCCAGCTGCGCCCTGATTAATTGTGCCTGTGCCTGCAGCGATTTTAAATCTGCAAGGGCAGTATCGTATTCTTCCTGGCTTATTGCCCCTTTGGCCAGCAATTGTTTTGCCCGGTTCTCGTTCGTGCCCGAAAGTTTTTGTTTGGTCAGCGCATCCTGCAATTGTGCCTGTATATCCCTGTCGTTTACTTTTACCAAGATACTTCCTTTTGATACCATGGAGCCTTCCCGGAAATAAATTCCGGTAACCAGACCCGATACTTCGCTTTTTAAGGCAACCGATTCGTTCGCATCAATAGCACCGGTAATTTCGAGATCGTTATCAAATGATACCGGTTTTACCACAACACCATCTACTACAAGAGGTGCCGATTTTCCGTCTTTACCCCCAGGTTTACCTTTTCCTGCACCAGCAGACGGACCGCCTTTTCCTTCAAGTTTTTTGTTAGCGTTAATTCTGTAATAAACCAAATAAGCTAAGCCTATGGCCAAAACAGCATAGATGAAATACCTTTTCTTCATGTTTATATTTGTGTTATGCCTATTCTGAACATTAAAATAAGATTAATATTCCAGCATTATAGCGCAAAAATATTCAAATAGTTTAGTCCTAAAATTGTTGTATTAAGGATGTTACCGATTTTCAGTTTGGAATTGGCAGTTTTCAGTTTGGAGTTAAGCTGACCAGGAACAGGGTGTAATTGATATTTATATACTACAACTAAGCTGCAGGCAAGAAAGGCGATTGATTTTTACAGTTTAACTGGCTAAAAGACCATTAATTATCAACGATGAACCAATGGAACAGAAACAACTATTTTACACCATATTTAGCTATTTTATACTAAAACCCCGCCAATAAATCTAAATTTGCAGCAAAACACAGTCAATATCAATATGTTTAACAAAAAATCAGTTTTAAGTTTAGTTTTACTACTAACGTGTATTATGGCAGCGAAGGCGCAGGTAAAAATAGGCTTTGAGGTTTCTTTTAAAGAGCCGCAAGCGCATTATGCAGAGGTGAAGATGAATATTTCTGGCCTGGCAAAAGATTATGTAGATGTAAAAATGCCGGTTTGGACACCTGGTTCTTATCTGGTGCGCGAGTTTGAAAAAAGTGTAGAAGAATTTAAGGCTACAGCTGCTGGTAAATCGGTAAAAGTTGAAAAAGTAAGGAAAAACGCCTGGAGAATTTTTTCAGCCAAGGCTGCCAATATCCAGATCAGTTACCGTGTTTATGCATTTGAAATTTCTGTGCGTACACCTTTTATCGACGAGTCTCATGCTTTCTTATCTCCAACCGGGATTTTTATGCATCCTGATGGTATGATCAGCTCGCCAAGTACAGTTAAAATTATACCTTTTAATACCTGGAACAAAGTTTCGACCGGTTTAACTCCGGTTGCAGGCGAGCAGTTTACTTATAAAGCTACCGATTTTGATATATTGTACGACAGCCCTATTGAAGTAGGCAACCAGGATATTTTCGAGTTTACAGCAGCAGGTGTTCGCCACGAAGTGGCCATGTACGGCGGAGGTAATTACGATAAGGAAAAACTTAAGGTTGATATGGCCAAAATTGTAGAAAAAGAAACAGAGGTATATGGCGAAAACCCAAATAAATATTATGTGTTTATCGTACATAACTTTTTAAAAGGTGGCGGAGGTTTAGAGCATTTAAACTCGACCACTTTGGGTGCTACCAGAAATGCCTATAATACAGCTGAGGGTTACAAGGGCTTTTTATCTTTGGTGGCACATGAGTACCATCACCTTTGGAATGTTAAACGTTTACGCCCGGTAGCTTTGGGTCCGTTTGATTATGATAATGAAAACTATACCACCAATCTTTGGGTAGCTGAAGGATTTACATCGTATTATGAAAATAAATACTTGCACAGGGCTGGTTTTACCGATGTAAATGAATTTTTGAAAGACTTGGCAAGTGGTATAGGTACGGTATTAAATACACCTGGTGCGAAATATCAATCAGCTGCTTCATCAAGCTATGATGCATGGATTATCGGTTACCGCCCGAACGAAAATTCAAAAAACAATTCGATTTCTTATTATAGCAAAGGCGAGGTAATCGGTATTTTGATGGACCTCGAAATTATTAATGCTACAAAAGGTGTTAAAAGCCTGGATGATGTAATGAAAGCGATGTACCTGCAATGTAAAACTTTAAAGCGGGGTTACACCGATGCAGAGTTTAAAGCTATGGTCGAAAAAATATCAGGAATTAGCTTTACCAATTTCTGGGCGAAATATGTTAACGGCGTAGATGATGTTGAGTATGTAAAATACTTTGGCTATGCAGGTGTGAATGTATCAACAGAAAATGCAACGCCAGGTAAGCCGGTTACGGGTGCTTCCGGACAATTAACCAATGATGGTCTGGTAATTACTTCTACAGTAAGGAATTCCGCAGCCTGGATCAATGGTTTAAATGTAAATGATGTGGTACTTAGTTTAGATGATACGTCACTGAGCGATGCACTATCAACAGTAAGGTTAAAAAGCCCTCTGATTTCTTTAGATGTAATTCCTCTGGTAGCTAAAAAGAATATTGGCGACGTGTTGAAACTAAAAGTAATCCGCGATGGGCTTGAGAAAGAAATTTCTTTAACCTTAAAAGAAAACCCAACTGTAAGGTTAAAAGCAACGGTTAACGAAAATGCAACACCAGCGCAAAAGGCTGTGTTAAAAAAATGGACAGGAATTTAGTCTTAAGTTCTCGGTCTTGAGTCTATAGTTCAGGCATAAAAAATCCCGTAAGAAATTATCTTACGGGATTTTTTGTTTATTAATTTATGCTTTGCGCTCAGCGCCATGCGTTTTACTAGAATGTATATCTAAAACCTAAACCAAATCTGCCTGGCAAGCTGCCGCTATGATTATCACCAATATAAATTCTTGGTCTCCAATCCAACGATAATGCTAAAGGTGCGCCATCAAATTTATAATCCAAACCAGCCATCGGTACTAAGTAAAAAGAAGAATTTCCATTTCCAAGGCCAACTGATGGACCACCGCCAGCAAACCAATCAAGACCTTTAGCTCCAGGGATAGATGAATTATATTGGATAAAAGCTTGTAAAAAAGTAGCATTTCCACCAAATAGGACTTCACCCTGTAAAGCTCCGTTTCTACTAAAGTGATGTCTGATAGATGGACCAACCAATGTTGCGCCATCACCGAAATCAATACCTAAACCTAATCCGGTTTTATAGTTTTGGGCTTTAACGTTTGTTGTACTCAAGGCAAATAATGCAATGCATCCTAAAATTGTAAATAACTTTTTCATAATTTATATGTTTTTGTAAAATAATTATCTGCCTAACAACTTTAATGCCGTTTATGTTTTTAAGGTCAAAATCTAAAAAGATTAAAAAACAATGCTTGCATAGTAATTTTGTAATTGCTAAGTTTAGTTTTAAATTTTTAATGATAATAAATACAGCTCCTGGCAAGGCAGGAAATGGCATTATTTTAATTAAAGAGTGCATAATGCTCAATCTTAACGATTGATTTTTTTAACTTAACCAAATAATAACAATTCATATGGCGGCAAAAATTAACCGGGTTTTTGATATTTTGAAATATAGCCTCGAAAATCCCAAAGACGAATTCATCAGTGGAAAAATTAATGGGAAATGGATAAATTATAGTACAGCCGATTTTTGCAATGCGGTTGATAATTTAAGCCGTGGATTAATTAAACAGGGGATCGGCAAAGGTGGAAGAGTAGCCGTAATGTCGCATAACAGGCCCGAATGGAACATTGCCGATTTTGCTGCCAACCAGATCGGAGCCTATCAGATTCCCTTATATCCAACCCTGGCCGAACACGATATCCAGTTTATATTAAAGGATGCAGAAGTGACGATTGTGTTTGTGGCCGACGAAGAATTGTATAAAAAAATAAAGCCTTGTATTGATGCCATAAACCCAGGCATTAAGATTTATAGTTTCAATGAAATTGCCGAAACCGAGAACTGGAATGTGCTGACCGAAGAAGGTAAGGCCGCTACAGAAATTAACCTCGACGATTACCGGGAAAAAGTTGAGCCCGAAGATATTTTAACATTAATTTATACTTCAGGTACAACAGGCACTCCAAAAGGGGTAATGCTTACGCATGCTAACCTAGTGGCCAACTTTGTCAACTCATCCGTAGTCATTCCCGAAGGGGTTAAAAAAGGATTGAGCTTTTTGCCCTTATCGCACATTTTCGAACGGATGATCATTTATCTGTATCTGTTTAACCATACTTCAGTTTATTACGCAGAGAGCATGGAAACCATTGTTTCCGATATTCAGCATGTAAAACCAAATGTATTCTCTACCGTTCCAAGGCTTCTTGAAAAAGTGTACGATAAGATAATGGAAAAAGGGAAAGAGTTAACAGGAATTAAAAGAGGAATATTTTTCTGGTCGGTAGCTTTGGCCGAAAAATATAACGTTAATGCAGGTGCCTGGTATAATTTTAAGCTTGCTATAGCCCGTAAACTGGTTTTTAAAAAATGGCAGGAAGCACTTGGTGGCGAAATTGTGGTGATTGTATCAGGGGGAGCTGCACTAAATCCACGCCTGGCGAGGATCTTCTGGGCAGCAGGTATGCCTGTTTTCGAAGGTTACGGATTAACCGAAACGTCGCCGGTAATTACTGTAAACCATTTTGGAGGTACCATGTTCGGTACTGTAGGAGGGGTAATTAATGGCGTGGAAGTTAAAATCGCCGAAGATGGTGAGGTACTTACACGCGGGCACCAGGTAATGAAAGGCTACTACAACCGACCTGATTTAACCAGTGAAGCTATAGATCAGGATGGCTGGTTCCATACAGGCGATATCGGCGAACTAGTAGATGGCCGCTTTTTAAAAATTACCGACCGTAAAAAAGAAATGTTTAAAACAGCAGGCGGTAAATATGTAGCACCGCAAATGCTCGAAAATAAATACAAAGAATCGATCTTTATCGAACAGATAATGGTTTTAGGCGAGAACAGGAAATTCCCTTCTGCACTGATTGTGCCTAATTTCGAAACTTTAAAGACCTGGGCGGGCCGTAAAGGCATTAGTTTTTCAGCAATAGAGGAGCTGATTAAAAATGAACAGGTTTTAGCCAAATATAACGAAGTAATTGAGGCCGCCAACGCAGGCTTCGGTAAGTGGGAACAGGTAAAAAGATTTGCTTTATTGCCTAAAGAGTGGAGCATTGATGGTGGTGAACTTACGCCAAAATTAAGCCTTAAAAGAAAGATAATTACCGAGAAAAACAGCGAAATAATAGAAAAGATATATAAAGATGCAGAAGGGTATAAACCGTAGAAAGATTTCTGCGTAAGAATTAAAAAAGCCTTAATGCCAGCCAAATTATGAACAGGACTATTTTATTTATTTTACTCATTACAGGTGCAATAAACACTTTTGCTCAGCAGGCAAAAATTAATATCAAAATATTGTATGCCAAAAGTAACCTGGTTAAAATCCAAACCCCTGTTGATAATACGTGGTTTTATCCCGCCATAAAAGAGTTGAGTTTTGGTGCAGATAGTACAATAAATTATTCTTTTCCTGTCAAAAACTTTGCTTGGTTAAGTATCAATAACAACCAGATTTTAATTGAGCCGGGTACCACTAATTTGGTTTTAGATAACAATATTTTGGTAAAAAGTGACCGGAATATGGAAGGAATGTTGCTTTTTGGCAAGAGGAATACCGGGTTTTATCAGCACAGGGCCATAGATTATTATAAGAGAGATAGCACTGTTGCCGGTTTGTATCAATTGCTCGAAAATGATAAGAATGAAACATTAAAACCTTACGCTGAGTTGTTTTCGAAACAAAAAATTTCGGCAAACTTTTATAACGAAATAAAAAGATATTTTTCAGCGGAACAGGTAATTCTGCAGGCTGCCATCCCGATGATCGTTTTAAGTACAAAGCAAAAAATAAATAACGATTTGGATAAAATGTGGGCCGATGTGTATCAGAAATACCCGGTAAATAATTTTCAATACGCCTTTTATCCAGATTTTTACCACCATGCGAGATACTATGCCAGCACTTATCTTCATTATTACCTGCCTTTAAAAAATGGGGTAAAGCCATCACAAAAAAGCGAAGACGAAAAGATTAAAAGCGACTATAAAAACTTTGAAGATAATTTTAGCGGCAAAACAAAAGAATACCTTTTGGCAACCTTTCTCTATGACGAAATGATGCAGAGCAAGTATCAAAGCATTTTGATTGATTTGTTCAATAAATTTAAGTCGAACTATCCGAAAAGCAATTTTTCGCCTTTTTTACAACCACTGGCCGAGAAAATTTTAACTTACCAAAAAGACATAAAAAAGGATTATGCATCCAATGAGAAATTTTTGGCCAATTATGATGAAATTAACAGTTTAGACGGCTTAATGAATAGGTTTAAAGGCAAAACAGTATTTGTAGATATTTGGGCTACCTGGTGCGGGCCATGCAAAGCCGAATTTGAATATAGTGCAGGGCTGGAAAAATTTCTACAAGCCAAGGGTGTCGAAATGTTATTTATTTCTATGGATAAAGATACGGAAGACCAAAGGTGGAAAGAGATGATTAAATATTATAAACTTTCAGGTAGTCATATCCGGACAAATAACGCTTTACAGAAAGATTTAATTGATAAATTGTGGGAAGGTAAGGGATACGCCATCCCCCGTTATTTAATTATTAAAGATGGAAAATTAGTCGTTAGAGATGCTTTGAGACCAAGTGATAAAGAAAAATTATATAGGCAGATCGGTAAATATTTATAACTTCCCTGAAATTATTCTTTATCTTATAACCGAGGTTAAAAAAGAGAATTGATTACCGAAAAAGACAATAAAGCAATAGAAAAATATATAAAGATGCTGAGAACGATAAAACCCCTCAATAATTTTAAAAGATCGGTAAGCTACCTGAGTGTAGTGGTTTTATTGGCGGGTTGCGTAACCGGGCAACTGGGCAAAAACAATAGTGGCGAATATAAAAACGGCATGGTGGTTTCTGCGCATCCGGAAGCATCCCAGGCAGGTATAGATATTTTAAAAAAGGGCGGGAATGCGGTTGATGCTGCTGTTGCCGTACAGTTTGCCCTCGCGGTTGTTTATCCCAATGCCGGTAATATCGGTGGCGGTGGTTTTATGGTATACAGAGGCGCAAATGGCGAAATAAATGCTTTAGATTTTAGAGAGAAAGCCGCAGGCGCAGCAAGCAGGGATATGTACCTGGATGCTGCCGGTAATCCGATAGTAGATAAAAGCCTTTACGGGCATCTGGCTGCCGGTGTACCCGGATCTGTTGATGGCATGGTAGAGGCTCATAAAAAATATGGAAAGCTAACCTGGGCACAGGTGCTTCAACCTGCAATAGATTTAGCTAAAAATGGATTTAAAATTACCAGCCGTCAGGCCGGCGAGTTGAACAGCCTGCACAGAAAATTAATGGATTTTAATCCCAACGGAACTGCACTTGTAAACTTAGAACATCCATGGCGTGAAAATGATGTATTGATACAGCAGGAACTGGCCAACACTTTAAAACTGATTCAGGAAAAAGGCAGGGCTGGCTTTTACGAAGGTGCTGTGGCCGATTCGCTTGTGGCCGAAATGCAGCGTGGTAAGGGCTTAATTACCCAAGCGGATTTAAAAAACTACCATGCAACCTGGCGAAAACCCATTACCGGTAATTATAAGGAATATAAAATCATTACCATGCCGCCAACCAGTAGCGGGGGCATTGCTTTAATCCAGTTGCTGCAGTCGGTAGAACCTTATCCTTTAAAAAAATGGGGACACAATGCCGATTCCTCTGTACAGGTAATTGTGGAGGCTGAGCGGCGGGTATATGCAGATCGCGCCACGCATTTGGGAGATCCCGATTTTTATGCCGTTCCGCAACAACAGTTATTAGATGCTACCTATAATAAAAACCGGATGGCGAATTTCAACTGGGCTGCGGCAACACCAAGCAGTACCGTAATGGCCGGCGAAATTAAAGGTGCCGAACATGAAGAAACCACACATTTTTCTATTGTAGACCGTGATGGTAATGCCGTTTCGATTACCACAACGTTAAACGGCTCTTACGGATCGTTAGTTGCCGTAAAGGGAGCAGGTTTTTTGTTGAACAACGAAATGGACGATTTTTCGGTTAAACCCGGTGCACCAAATATGTATGGTCTGGTTGGCGGCGAAGCCAACGCCATTGCTCCCAATAAAAGAATGTTAAGCTCCATGACCCCGAGCATTGTAGAGAAGGACGGGAAACTGTTTATGGTGGTGGGTACTCCCGGCGGCTCTACCATTATTACCTCAGTATTTCAGACCATCATTAATGTAATCGATTTTAATATGTCGATGCAGCAGGCGGTAGCTGCTAAAAAATTTCATCACCAATGGTTACCGGATGAGGTATATGTAGAAAAAGATGCCATCGATAGCTTATCAACAGAAAAATTAAAAGCAAAAGGTTATAAAATTGTCACTAGGGGACCAATCGGTAGGGTTGATGCCATCTTAAGAACCAAATGGGGTAATTATCAGGGGGGAGCCGACCCAAGGGGAGACGATAAGGCCATCGGCTGGTAGCAATTTCCCAATCTATTTTTTATCTTAGCATGAGTTAATCTTTTGGCCATACAGTTAGTTGTATGGTTTAAAGCTCTAAGAGATGAAAAAGCGCATATTTAATCTAGCCATCAATTATCCGGATTTACCTGGAATAGATTCTGCTATCTCTTTTGGCCCTTTTATACAATTCCTGCATCGAAAAATAAAGGAAGAGCAAACTGTAAAATCTGTGCTTTACCACAATGCACTGAAAGAATTTAAGAAGCAGGGTGTCGATGATCAGGTTATCGCTCTCGAAGATATTTACAGGCACGAATTATTGCTTGAACATATGTATGCCTGTCTTTCTCCGGTACTTCTTACAGAAGATCATATGGCCTGGGGGCTTTGTGCGCCTATGCAGCCGATTACTTTTTACGGAACAGACCTGATGTACGAATTGCTTGAGCATGAAGAAAAAGATCAAAACAGTTTTTCCGGATCAAGAACAGCTGAACAGCAGCAGCGCGACAGGCTACATTTTATCTATTCCTTTATTCTAAGTGAACTATACGCTTTCCATGCACCCTTAAAGGAAAAATACCATTCGGGAATCAATTCAGATACTGCTCTGCCAGGCTATTTTCATATTGGGGTAAATACAGGATTTATCGAGGTAAAAGCTAAGCAGCCCTTGCCCGAGTTCAGTTACAGGGAGTTGCAGCAATATTTAAGTGAAGCATCCGGACTTGATAAACTGCAGCAGGTATTGCCCTTATCGCTTTTCGAACTCAGGGGGATTTCGGTGTTGACAATTACCGATGTTACAGCAAGGCAGGCCGTAGAAAATATTAAAGCCGTAAGGTTGAGCCGTGTGCCAGGTAACGACGGTATAGCTTATTCGGAGGTCATTCAATCGCTTAAGGTGCTGGTACAAAATGCCAACATAGAATTTGATCTTTTTCCTTTTGTAAGGGTTAACAATAAAATGGTTTATGGTTATGTAAAAGGAGGCAGCGGATTACTTTTCTCGGTATGGGGCGAAGAAACCCTAAGCCCTGAGGCCTTTCAGCAAATTGCAGAAGGTTATGCTGCAAACCCCAATTCCTTTTATTCGCCCGATATCTGGGCCGAGAGCAAGGAAATGTTTCCATGGTTAGAGCGCTTTAGAGAACTGAATGTAAAGTCGATGGCACTTTTGCCTGTATTTCATAATCAGGTATTGGTTGGTGTATTAGGCATGCATACCTGGGTTGGCGAAACTTTCGATGAAAAGAAAATTACGCTGCTGGAACAGGTACTGGCACCCATTGCTCAGTTGCTGCAGGTTTATATTGATGAATTTAACCTCGAGATAGAAAATATCATTAAAGAGAAATATACTTCCATTCAGCCTGCTGTGCAATGGAAATTTAACGAAGCCGCCTGGCATTACCTGCACCACAAGAAAAAGAATCTGCCCCTGAGTATCGAAGATATCAGCTTTACCGATGTTTATCCGTTTTATGGGGCAATAGATATCAGAAACTCAACAACTGAGAGAAATCTTGCCAGCAAGGCCGACCTTAATCTGCATTTGAACCTGCTTCGCAATACCCTCGAACAGCTCAGTAAAACCTATAGCGATGCATTGCTTGTTGAAATTATTTTTAACTGCAATAAATGGAATACGATTTTACATGGCGATGAGCTGAATACTACCGAAGAAAACAGCCTTAATATTTTCCTCAATGAAGAAACCAGCGATTATTTAAAACTCATTTCGCAATCGCATCCCAATACAAAAAAGATTATTGATCAATACCTCGAAAGTATTTCGGTTCAGGGTGGCGAGGTGCACAAAAACCGGCAGGCTTTAGAAACTTCCATGCAGTTGATTAATACCGATATCAACAACTATTTCGAAGCTGAACGCGAAAAACTGCAGGAATCTTTTCCCTGCTATTTCGAAAAATTCAGGACCGACGGGGTGGAGTACGACATCTACATTGGGCAGTCTATTGCCCCCGAGCGGATTTTCAACCATTTTCACCTGAAGAACCTGCGTTTGTGGCAGCTTACATCAATGGCAGCAATAGCTAAAATGGTGCGGCAGCGCCAGCCCGATCTGCCTGTTAAACTGGCTACTACCCAATTAATTTTTATCCATAATCATCCTATCGATATCAGTTTCAGGGTAGATGAAAGAAAGTTTGATGTTGAAGGAGCCTACAACATCAGGTACCAGATGATTAAAAAAAGGATCGATAAAGTGCTTGTCCGTAATTCAGAAGAGCGGCTTACCCAACCTGATAAACTCGCACTGATCTATTTCAATAAAAGGGACATAGATGACTACCTTCCTTTTGTAAAATACCTTCAGGAAACCGGAGTGTTGGGGGCTGAAAGCGAAGATCTCGATTTAGAAGACTTGCAGGGCTTAAGCGGATTGAAAGCGCTTCGTTTAACCATTATTTGATGGTTAAAAGGCCATTATCTTCAATAAGTTACATTACCCTCTTATGAGCAATTCTTCCTGTTTCTTATATTGCGTCAGCTAACACAAACCATCTATTGCTATGCGCAAACTATTTCCACTGCTTTTGCTCTTCACTTTTACGGTAAAATTGCAGGCCCAAACCAATGAAGCCAGCCTTGTAAGCCCGCTGATTAACCAATACCAGTCAGACAAGACGATGCTTAACCGCAAATACAGCATCAAACGGTCAGAAGAATACTTTAAACGGATGGAGCGCTTTTACGCCACATGGCAAAAACAATTAAAAGCATTGCCATTTAGTAAACTTACTTTAAATGAGAGGGTAGATTACCTCTTGCTAAAACGCGATATCCGTTCTGATTCAGCAAGTATACAACAAAATTACGCCGAATTTAAAAACAATATTTTTGCCTTGCCTTTCGCCAATATCCTGCTGGATTTTGAGGCAAAACGAAGGATTGGCCAGCAACAGAATGGTAAAACCACACAGCAGCAATTCGAACAATTGCAGGCTGCTATCCGGAAAACAGCAAAGGCAGTAGAAAACAATGAACTCGCTGTTACACCTGTACAGGCTTTGTGGGCACAGCAAACCGTCGATCAATATCTTACTGTATTTACCGAGGCCTATAAGTTTTACGATGGCTACGATCCGCAATTTACCAAAGCTACCAAATCGGTTTATCCCGAAGTTGTTGATGCACTGAAAGATTATGCTGCGGTACTCGGCAAAATGGCCAAACCTGCTCATGTTCAGGACGATGGAAGCGGTATTGTTGGCAACCCGATAGGCAGAAATGCATTGTTAAGCAGTTTAAAGGACGAAATGATTGCCTACACACCCGAGCAGATCGAAACGATTGCGATGAGGGAGTTTGCCTGGTGTGATGCCGAAATGCTCAAAGCTTCGCAACAGATGGGTTTCGGTAACGATTGGAAAAAAGCACTCGAAAAGGTAAAAGCCGACTATCCCGAATTGGGTAAACAACCCGAACTGGTTTATGAGCTGGCCAATGAAGCCATAAACTTTGTAGAAAAAAACAAGCTGATTGTTGTTCCAGCATTGGCTAAAGAAGGTTGGCGCATGCGCATGTTAACTCCGCAGGAGCAATTATATGCCCCGTTTTTTTTGGGTGGCGAATCAGTATTAATCGCCTACCCGACTGAAGATATGAGCGAAGAGACCAAAATGATGACACTGCGAGGTAATAACAGGCATTTTTCAAGAGCAGTAGTGTTTCATGAACTTATTCCCGGACATAACCTGCAATATTTTATGCAAAGCCGCTACAAGCCATACCGGAAAGTATTTAGTACACCTTTCTGGACCGAAGGCTGGTCTCTTTATTGGGAAATGTTGCTTTGGGACCAAAATTTCCCCAAATCTCCTGAAGATAAAATCGGAATGCTTTTTTGGCGCATGCACCGTTGTGCACGCATTATTTTTTCAATGAACTATCATTTGGGCAAATGGACGCCTAAGCAATGTATCGATTTCCTGGTAGATCGTGTAGGTTTTGAACGCGCTAATGCCGAAGCAGAGGTGCGCAGATCGTTTACCGGAGGCTACGGGCCACTTTACCAAATTGGTTATATGTTGGGTGGGTTACAGTTCAGAGCATTGCATAAGGAGCTGGTAGAAAGTGGTAAAATGAGTAATATCCAGTTTCACGATCGCATATTACGCGAAAATAATATGCCGGTAGAAATGGTAAGGGCTTTGCTTACAAACCAGCAATTACCAGAAAATTTCAGTACCCGGTGGAAATTTGCGGGCGATATTAAGTAAGTGAAATTCGATAATCAAGATAAGATTTCTAAGACGAATGTTGTGGAAAAGTTGATAAGTATTTTTACATGTCTGTAGTTTTTGGTATGGCTATTGTAAAGGTTGTGAAACGCTATTCAACGTTATACAGAAAATTATGAAATTACAATTATTCAAAACCTTGCCAGTTGCCCTCGCTGGTTTACTTATCGGGTCGGTTGCTTCAGCTCAGGAAAGCCCAGCAACTTCATCAACAACGCTCAGAACGTGGTCTATCGGTGTAAACGCCGGTGTGCTAACGCCATTATCGCCATTGGGTGGTAAAAATGATTTTAGCAACAACAAATCGAGTTTTGGTTACGGCCTTTACATTAAAAAACAATTTACCCCTTATTTCTCCCTACGTTTAGACGGAGTTCGCGGTAAATTAAAAGGCGATAACACCGAACCTTATGAAAGTGGTGCGGTAAACAATTCTCCAGTAAGAGCTTTCGATACGCAGCTATCGTATTCGGGAACTTTGAGTGCTGTAGTAAACATGTTCAACATCGATCTGTTTAAAAAAGAGAACACTTTACAACTATATGCTTCTGCTGGTGCAGGTATTGCTGGTTATAAACCAACAATTACAACAGCAGCTGGTACCTTCCTTTTCGCA
Organism: Sphingobacteriaceae bacterium; assembly: GCA_017745075.1. GTDB lineage: Bacteria > Bacteroidota > Bacteroidia > Sphingobacteriales > Sphingobacteriaceae > Pedobacter. Next base: position 402,405 of record JAGIAD010000002.1, read on the forward strand.
GGAGATAAAAACATCAATGAGTTGATCATCCCTGTAGGTTTAGGTGCTAAATTTAAAATCTCAGATGCGGTTAACTTCGATTTAGGTTGGACAATTAACTTTGTTGATGGAGATAACTTAGATGGTTACTACAGAGGCGGTAACGATAAATACAACTATGCTTATGCAGGTTTAGAGTTTGCTTTAGGTAGCGGAAAACAATTGGCTTTCCATAATCCGGTTGCTTTAACTTATGATGAAGCTTTAAAAGCAAAACAAACTTCAGAAGGTTTGAAATCTGATTTAAATGCTCAAAAAGCAGACAACGCAAAATTACGTGCTGAATTAAACGATCTTTTAAAAGATTCAGATGGTGATGGTGTTGCAGACAAATTGGATAAATGCCCTGATACACCTGCAGGTACTGTAGTAGATGGTTCAGGCTGTCCATTAAAAACTCCAGAAAAAGTTGTAGAAAAAGTAATTGTAACTGAAGAAGACCGTAAGGTAGTTAACGAAGCAATTAAAAACTTAGAGTTCGATTTAGGTAAAGCAACTATTCGTCCTAAATCTTATGCTTCATTAAACAGGGTTGCTGCATTGTTAATTCAGAAAAACTTCAGCTTAAAACTAGCAGGTCACACTGATAACACTGGTTCGAAAGAATTAAACTTACGTTTATCGAAAGAAAGAGCAGAATCTGTTAAAGCTTATTTAGTTTCTCAAGGTGCTAATGCATCACGTATCGAAGCTACAGGTTACGGTATGGGCCAGCCAATTGCTTCTAATAAAACAGCAGCTGGTCGTCAGCAAAACCGTCGCGTAGAGTTTACACTTTACTAGTCAGTTTTTAAATAACATAAAAAAGTCCCGGTGCAAACCGGGACTTTTTTGGTTTAAGGGGTTTATGATGGGTTTGTCATCCTGAGGCAGTGAAGGATCTTTATTAGACTAACTCTAGTCGTGGCGTCTCGCTACGGCATAAGATGGTTCCGTAATATTAGGTTTAGTATTTCCATTAGAGATTAGATTATTCCAATTCAGCTTACTTAAGCGAAACAATCACCTTTTTAATTTCACTCAAATCATTCATCTCAAAATTTGGTGTTTGAGGATAAAACCGCTGATAAATAATCCTGTTGTCCTTGCTGTCATAAACGCTGATAATTTTATCATCCGAGCGTTGCGTATAAATTACATATTTAATTGGGTTTTCATGGTTAAGAATCAAACTATCGAGCATTTTATATGGTGCAAATTTGAGTTTGTAATGATAAGGTTCCAATACGACCCCCGATTTAGGCAGAAGTGTCAATTTTGAAGAAAATACCTCTTTAATATATTCTGGTACATAAAGTGTTCCTGTTGCCAGCTCTGGCAGGCGTATTTTATTGTAAAACTGATAATCTATGCCATGATCTTCACTAGATGTTAAACCGTCATTGATCTGTTTTAAATAACCGGTCAAAAATCCCGGCGACCAGTTAAGGAAATGAGACTTGTTGTAAAGAATGGATAAAAGAGTAACTTTTTTACTCTTTTTAGAGCCAATCTGTTGATCCAGTAAGCTAACAAACAGATTGGTATTCCCATCGCTAAAAAGATTAACTGTTGCCAGCACACTTTCTTCCTTTACTTTCGGTTTTTTAGATGGTGTAATTAATTTCAAAGCATAAACTACATTTATATCGGTCTTGTTATCCGTTTTTTCCGTATAGGCATCGAAATAGAAAAATGAATAATTGGCAAGTGTATCATACTTTGCAAGTTCATCAGGTTTAATAATTTTATAAGGGGTAATGGTCCAGGTTTTCTTTATCGCCTGGTCAAATTTTTCCAGTTCGGCATAATCAGCATATTGAAAGGTAAACAAGGTGGTAGTTTTCTTAAAAACTTCTAATTTCTGACTATTCTGAAGTGCTGATCCAAAATAAGATACCTGACTTTTGCAGATTGTAGCGGATAGAAGAAGCAGGCTAAAAAGGTATATCCCCTTTGCTTTTGATATATTCATTGTTTTCATTTTGTGCACAACGATATTAGAAAAATTTTGACAATTATTTTGAATTTTTCTATTGCATTAACAAAATACATTCATTAGCTTTGTTATGCAAGCATAATAAATTAACAAAAATGAAACAACATCAAACCATAGATTACCATGTTAAGTTTGCGTGGCAAAATATGTTCAATAAGTATAATCAGATGGCATCCGGTTTTGGGATTACACAGGCCATCGGATATATGCTCATCAACATTGACGATACTGATGGTACAGCAGTTTCAAATTTAGCTGCCTTGCTCGGTGTTAAAGCCACCAGTCTTTCGCGTATGTTGAACAATATGGAAGAAGCCAACCTGATTTACCGCGAAACTTCAGCGGGCGACAAACGTTCGGTAAAAGTTTTCCTTACCGATTTTGGTAAAGAGAAAAAACATTTGGCCAAAGGTGTTGTTCGGAAATTTAACGAATACCTGGATGAGCATTTTACTAAAAAGGAGAAAGAAACCTTCATTAATTTACTCATAAAACTGAATGAAATCACGGTAGCTTATACTGTTGATTAATCAGATATAAATCAACCTGTTTGGTAAATAGCTAAAACAGGTTCTTTAAAGACTACTGAAAAGCAAATAGATAACAATGAAACGAAGTATTAATAAAGTTGCTGTTTTAGGTTCTGGTATTATGGGGTCGCGTATTGCATGCCATTTCGCCAATATTGGTGTAGAGGTACTGTTATTGGACATCGCCCCAAAAGAACTCAGTCCTGAGGAGCAGGCAAAGGGATTAACACTGGATAACCCAGCGGTAAAAAACCGGATTGTAAATACGGCTTTGCAAACGGCAGTGAAAACAAATCCATCACCAATTTATACTAAAAAAGCATTAAATAAGATCAAAACCGGAAACTTCGACGATGACATGTCGAAAATTGCCGGTTATGATTGGGTAATTGAAGTGGTAGTCGAAAATCTTGATATCAAGAAAAAAGTTTTCGAACAGGTAGAGCAGTTCCGTAAGCCAGGCACTTTAATTACTTCCAATACTTCCGGTATTCCGATACACCTCATGGCAGAGGGCAGAAGCGAAGATTTTAAAGCGCATTTCTGTGGAACACACTTTTTTAATCCGCCGCGCTATTTAAAATTACTGGAGATTATCCCTACGCCACATACAAAGCCCGAGATCATTGATTTCCTCATGCATTATGGCGATAAGTTTTTAGGTAAAACAACTGTTTTATGTAAAGATACCCCGGCTTTTATTGCGAACCGGGTAGGTGTTTATTCCATTATGGCACTTTTACACCTTGTTGAGAAATTAGATCTCACTGTAGAAGAAGTAGATAAATTTACCGGACCAGCCCTGGGAAGACCAAAATCGGCCACTTTCCGTACTTCTGATGTAGTGGGTTTAGATACCATGATCAAGGTGGCCAAAGGCCTTTATGATAACTGCCCTGACGATAAAGCACACGAACTGTTTAAACTTCCGGCTTATGTACAAAAAATGGAAGAGAACAAGTGGCTTGGCGATAAAACCAAACAGGGTTTCTACAAAAAGACAAAAACTGCCGATGGTAAAACCGAAATCCTGGCACTTGATTTAAAAACATTAGAATATAAACCTCAGCAAAAAGTAAAATCGGCCACTTTGGAAATGACCAAACCTGTGGAGAACCTTCGGGAACGGATGAAAATTTTTGCTAAAGGAAAAGATAAAGCAGGCGAACTTTTCCGTCACTCTTCTTTTGGTTTATTCGAATATGTATCTGATCGTATTCCCGAAATTTCTGATGAACTGTACCGCATTGATGATGCCATGCGTGCAGGTTTCGGCTGGGAACTTGGTCCCTTCGAACTGTGGGATGCCGTAGGCGTAAAAGAGGCCATAGAAGGAATGGAACAATATGGCAATAAAGCTGCAGCTTGGGTGCACGATATGCTTAACGCCGGAAATACCTCATTCTATAAAGTTGAAAACGGTATCAAAAAATATTACGATATCCCTTCTAAAAGTTACAAAGCTTTACCGGGCACTGAAGAGTTTATCATCTTGGATAACCTCCGGGAAAATAAAACACTGTGGAAAAATTCTGGTGTTTCGATCATTGATCTTGGCGATGGTATTCTGAATGTAGAATTCCATACCAAAATGAATACCATTGGTGGCGACGTAATTGCTGGAATCAACAAGGCCATTGATATGGCTGAGAAAGACTACCGTGGCCTTGTAATTGGTAATGATGGTGCGAATTTTTCTGCTGGTGCAAATGTGGGGATGATATTTATGATGGCGGTAGAACAGGAGTGGGACGAACTGAATATGGCGATCCGCATGTTCCAGAATACTTCAATGCGTATCCGTTATTCTTCTATCCCGGTTGTGGTAGCTCCTCATAATTTAACGTTGGGTGGTGGATGTGAGTTCAGTTTACATGCCGATCATGTGCAGCTTTCGGCTGAAACCTATATGGGTTTGGTAGAGTTTGGGGTGGGGGTTATTCCAGGTGGTGGCGGAACAAAGGAGTTTGCTTTACGTGCATCGGATGAATATAAGGACGATCAGATTGTGCAGAATGCCCTGAAAGACCGTTTCTTAACCATTGGAATGGCTAAAGTTTCTACTTCAGGTTACGAAGCTTATGAACTGGGCTATCTGCAAAAAGATAAATTTTCAATCTCGATGAACCGCAACCGCTTGCTGGCCGATGCAAAAGCCAAAGCTATTGAACTGGCCGATGCCGGATATACCAAGCCGGTTCAGCGTAACGATATTAAGGTATTGGGTAAACAAGGATTGGGAATTGTTTATGCAGGTGCAAATAGCATGTATGCCGGGCATTTCATCTCTGAGCATGATAAAAAAATATCCGAAAAATTAGGTTATGTGATGTGTGGTGGCGATTTATCTTCTCCAACGGAAGTAACCGAGCAATATTTATTGGACCTGGAAAGAGAAGCATTTCTATCACTTGCCGGAGAAAGGAAATCGTTAGAACGGATTCAGTCAATTATTACGAAAGGTAAACCTTTGAGGAATTAGTGAGTTAAATATTTAGATATGAGTATCAAGTATCAGGATACGAATGACGAATAAAGTTTTACTTACATTAATTAACAAATAAAACAATGCGAGGATTAGGTCTTGATACTTGATTCTAAGCTACTAGATACTAAAAAAAATGGAAGCATACATAATAGCAGGATACCGTACAGCAGTGGGTAAAGCACCCCGCGGTGTATTCCGTTTCACAAGAGCCGACGATTTAGCTGCAGAAGTAATCAGGGGCCTGGTGGCTTCGGTTCCGAATTTAGATAAAGAACAGATTGATGATGTAATTGTGGGTAACGCTACTCCCGAAGCTGAGCAAGGCCTAAACATTGGCCGTATGGTTTCGCTAATGGGACTGGATACCGACAAGGTTCCTGGTGTTACCGTGAACCGTTACTGTGCATCGGGTTTAGATACCATTGCTACGGCAGTTGCTAAAATTAAGGCTGGTATGGCCGATTGTATCATTGCCGGTGGAGTGGAGGTAATGAGTGGAATGCCTTTTGGTGGATGGAAACTCGTACCTAATGCCGAAGTGGCAAAAAATAATCCGGATTGGTATTGGGGAATGGGCTTAACCGCCGAAGCTGTTGCCAAAGAATACAAGGTAAGTCGTGAGGATCAGGACGCATTTTCACTAAAATCTCATGAGAAAGCCATTCATGCCATTAAAAACGGTCACTTAAAAGATGGTGTTTTACCTATCACGGTGAACGAAAATTACCTGGATGACAACTTGAAAAAGAAAACCCGTTCTTACGTGGTTGATACCGACGAGGGCCCACGTGCAGATACTACCTTAGATAAGTTGGCGAAACTGAAACCTGTATTCGATGCGGTTGGAAGCGTAACTGCCGGTAACTCCTCGCAAACATCAGATGGCGCAGCTTTTGTTTTGGTGGTTTCTGAAAAGAAAATGAAAGAACTGAATGCCGAGCCGATTGCCAGATTGGTAAGTTATGGTATTGCTGGTGTTCCGCCGCGTATTATGGGTATCGGGCCAATTGAGGCTATTCCAAAAGCACTGAAACAGGCTGGATTGAAAAAAGAAGATATCGATTTAATCGAACTGAATGAAGCTTTTGCCTCTCAATCTTTAGCGGTAATCAGAACTTTAGATTTAAACCCTGATGTGATCAATGTTAATGGAGGTGCAATTGCGCTTGGCCATCCACTGGGCTGTACCGGAGCAAAACTGACCGTACAGATCATGAACGAATTAAAAAGACAGAACAAAAAATACGGAATGGTAACCATGTGCGTCGGAACCGGACAAGGCGCTGCGGGGATTTTTGAACTTCTCTAGATTTGAGAAGCCAAATAAAGTAAACAAGGATATTTAAAGTGTAATGCAACCGTCACCCTGAACTTGTTTCAGGGTCTTTAGAAAATAGATGCTGAAACAAGTTCAGCATGACGGACCCTAAAAAAGATAACATTAATGATTTGAGTTTGAATTTGAGCAGGTCTCAAATCTCAAATCTCATTTCTCAAATCTTATAACAATGGAAACAACGGAAAAAAAGACAATTAAAGGTGGAGAGTTTTTAATTAAAGATACCACTTATCAGGAAGTATTCATCCCTGAAGAATTTGATGAAGAGCAGCAGATGATTGCGCAGACCTGTCGCGATTTTTTGGCGGCTGAAGTTTATCCCAATTTAGATAAAATCGATAAGCAGGAAGACCCGGAGTTAATGCCAACACTTTTAACAAAAGCTGGCGAACTGGGTATTCTGGGCGTTTCGGTACCCGAAGAATACGGAGGTTTTGGTAAAAACTTCAACACTTCCATGTTGGTTGCTGATGTGGTTGGTGCCGGACACTCTTTTGCGGTGGCACTTTCTGCACATACAGGGATCGGTACCCTGCCCATTTTATATTACGGGAATGAAGAACAAAAAGCAAAGTATATCCCGAAATTGGGCTCGGGCGAATGGAAAGCAGCTTATTGTTTAACAGAGCCAAATTCGGGATCGGATGCAAATTCTGGTAAAACTAAGGCTAAATTGAGCGATGATGGTAAACACTATATCATCAATGGTCAGAAAATGTGGATCACAAATGGTGGTTTTGCCGATGTTTTTATTGTTTTTGCCAAAATAGACGACGATAAAAACCTAACTGCATTCATTGTTGAGAAAGATTTTGGTGGCATTACCATGAACCCGGAAGAACATAAAATGGGTATCAAAGGCTCTTCAACACGCCAGGTCTTCTTTAACGATTGCCCGGTACCAGTTGAGAACATGTTAAGTGAACGCGAAAACGGTTTCAAAATCGCGGTAAACATTTTAAATATTGGCCGTATTAAGTTGTCGGCTGCTGCTATCGGTGCTTCAAAAGCAACTTTAAATACAGCGATCAATTACTCAAATGAAAGGATTCAGTTTGGCCGTCCTATTTCTAAATATGGAGCTATCCGTTTCAAAATCGCTGAGATGGCTTCTAAAATTTATGCTGTTGATGCGGCGAATTATCGTGCCGGACAGAACATAGACGATACTTACGACCAATTGGTGGCAGGTGGAATGGAATCGGGCAAGGCCAGGTTAAAATCTGTTGAGCAGTTTGCTGTAGAATGCGCCATCTTAAAAGTATGGGGATCAGAAGCCTTGGATTATACCGTAGATGAAGGCGTTCAGATTTATGGCGGTATGGGCTTTTCTGCAGATGCCCCAATGGACAGGGCTTACCGTGATGCACGTATCAACAGGATTTTCGAAGGTACCAACGAAATTAACCGTTTGTTAACCGTCGACATGATGCTAAAACGCGCCATGAAAGGCGAATTGGATTTGATGACGCCAGCCACAGCCGTAGCAGCCGAATTAATGAGCATTCCTGATTTCGGAGAAGAAGATACTACGCTATTTGCTGCAGAGAAAAAAATATTGTCGAACCTGAAAAAAGCAACCTTAATGGTGGCAGGTGCTGCGGTACAAAAGCTCATGATGACCTTAAGCAAAGAGCAGGAAATTTTAATGAACATTGCCGATATGGCGAGTTACGTTTATGTAGCCGAATCAGCATTGTTGAGAACCGAAAAGTTGGTGGCCATGCGTGGCGAAGCCGCAGTTGCCGGTCAGCTGGATTTGCTTCGCATCTATTTGGTTGAAGCGGTTGATGGAATTGCCAAGGCTGGTAAAGAAGCCTTATGGGCCTTTGCCGAAGGTGATGAGCTGCGCATGATGCAGGTAGGTTTACGCCGTTTTACCAAAATGGAACCATTTAACGTTAAAGATGCCCGCCAAAGGGTTGCGCAACAGCTTATCGAAGCAAATAAATATATCTTTTAAGGTAGAAGGTCGAAAGGTAGAGGGTTTAAGGTTGAGGTGCATGCCTAAATCTTAAACCCTTTTTTATTTTGCAGATGCTCACTATAAGCTGTCACGCTGAGGCACGAAGCATCTTTCGTTGCAGATGTTCAACACGGCAGAAATTCAAAAGTGCATAACATTTAGCTTTAAGGTATTAAAGTCATATTTTCGCATATGATTAAATTTAGATTACTTACCCTTCTTTTTTTAAGTGTAACTATTGTTTCATCTTGTAAAAAAGACGAAGACCCTGAGAAACAGATTGCCGAATTTATCAAAAAGAACAATATTAACGCTACCAAAGATGCTTCGGGATTATATTATCAGATCATTAAGCCCGGCACCGGTTCTTTTACCTATCCAGGCAATACCAGAATAACCATCAAATACGAAGGAAGATTGTTAAATGGGGGATGTTTTTGATAATGGAGGAGGTAATGAACAGACATTCAACCTAGCTGAGTTAATTCAGGGCTGGAGAATTGGCATTCCTAAAATTCAAAAAGGTGGCGAAATCAGGTTGATCGTTCCACCAGGTTTAGGTTATGGCAGTAATGCAGTGGGGCCTATTCCCGGAAATTCGGTACTGGATTTTAATATCCAGCTATTAAATACTCAATAAGTGAAGACTAAAGGCGAAAAACCAAAGCAGAAAGCTGTTTTGCCAATTTTCTATAATGCCTTTTGGTCTTTTTGCTTTTACGTTTAAGCACTTTAAATTTGTTAAAATAGGTTAAAAATTGCAGCATCTGCATTAAAAGCTTATTTTTGCTGACTATGGTTAAGTTTAAACAAGTTATTTTATTGATATGTCTTACGGGATGCCTTGCCGCCTGTAAAAAAAATGTGCCGGTTGATGATTACGATCCTACGCCACAGTTTAAAGCCGATACAGCTGCAATAAGTGCTTTTGTTAAGACGAATAATATCCCGGCAACAAAAGACGCCAGTGGTATTTTTTACCAGATTATAGCCCCAGGGTCAGGAAATGTAAGTTATCAAACCTCTACGGTAATTACTGCAGATTATGAGGGTAAATTATTAAACGGTACCATTTTCGACAGTACCAAAGGAACCCCAGTTTCTTTTAAACTTGGAAATGTTATTTTAGGATGGCAGTTTGGGATTCAAAAAATACAAAAAGGGGGAAAGATCAGGTTAATTATTCCATCCTATTTCGCTTATGGAAGAAGCTCATCAGGTACTGTTCCCGCAAATTCTATACTCGATTTTACTATAACACTTACAGACGTACAATAATAAATGAACAAATTTACTAAACTTGGCCTGTTTACACTTTTACTGGCTACTGTGATATTCAGCTCTTGTAAAAAGGACTATGAGTCTATTCAAAGTATAGATGATGCCGCTATAAAAGCTTATATATCAAAAAATAATTTAACACAAATGATCCCTGATTCTGCTAAAACGGGGTTTTATTATCAGCCTACTAATCCTACGGATGGAACATTTTTTTTGAATTCTGATTCCGTATTTTATGATATTACAGTGAAATCCATGCAAACTGGAGTAACTTATCTTCAGTCTCCTGTTAATGGTAACCTTGGCACTTACGTAGGTTATTTAAATAGTTTTTTCCAATCATCTTTATCAACATCTGTCACTTACAATATACCTGCATTAAGAACCGCTGCTTTGAGTCTTAAGCCGGGCGGAAGTGCCAGGATATTATTACCATCATATTTAGCTTTTGGTAAAAATGGTGCGGGGCCGATACCTTCTAATGAAAATCTTGACTTAACAATCAAAACATATCCATATCGTAAACAGTGGTTACTTGATGATAGTAAAATAAAAGATTTTTTAACTGCTAAAGGTTTAACCGCAACTGCGATAAAAGATCCAAGCAGAATTTATTATATTGTGAATACTGTTGGTACCGGTGATGCTATAAATGGAATTGAAAGCACAGTAAATGTAAAATATACTGGCCGAACTTTAGATGGAGCATCCTTTGATTCCAATTCTGATGGTTTCTCATCAACTTTAACCGGCCTGATTCAGGCCTGGCAAATTATGATTCCAAAGTTTAAGGTTGGCACAAAATTTAGAATGATTATCCCATCTGATTTGGCTTATGGAAAGTCGGGTAGTGGTACCATCCCTGCTAACGCGGTATTAGACTTTGATATCGAAATTGTAAGTGTTACGAATTAGATAAGGCCTCTTTAAAAACTTTTAATACCCTTTCCCTTGCAAAAGTATGCTCAACTATCGGTTGGGCATATTTTTTTGTCCCGAATTCTGGTATCCACTTTTTAATATATTCATATTTAGGATCAAATTTTTTGGTTTGCAGTTCGGGATTAAATACCCTAAAATATGGCGCGGCATCGTTGCCTGAGCCCGCCGCCCATTGCCAGCCGCCAACATTACTTGCCATTTCGTAATCCAATAACTTTTCGGCAAAATAGGCTTCGCCCCATCGCCAATCAATCAGTAAATGTTTGGTTAAAAAACTGGCCACAATCATGCGTACACGGTTGTGCATCCATCCGGTTTCGTTCAGTTGCCGCATTCCGGCATCTACTATCGGGTAACCGGTATTGCCTTCGCGCCAGGCCTTAAATTCATCCTCATTGTTGCGCCACTTAATCTTGTCGTATTGCTTTTTAAAAGAATCAAAAGCCGAGTAGGGAAAATGCCAGAGTATCATCATGTAAAATTCACGCCAGGCCAGTTCCGAAAGCCAGACGTTCGATTTCGCATTTATAGCATCGCGCACAGCTTTTCTGAGGCTTAAAGTGCCAAAACGTAAATGCAGGCCAATATGGGTAGTGCCATCTTCTGCCGGAAAATCGCGTTCTTTTGCATAATCATCAAGTTTGTTTTTATAACTGATTTTCGGGAAATCCAGTTTGCTTTTTTCGAAGCCCATTTCTTTCAAAGTTGGAATAGACAGGTGCTTGGTCTGCAATAAATTTTTGAGGTATTTTTTGCTGGGGTAGGCCTTTATATAAAAATCGTTGAGCTTGGCATGCCATTGTTTATAAAAAGGGGTAAATACGGTATAAGGCGTTTTATCTGCTTTTAAGATTTCATTTTTCTCAAAAATAACCTGATCCTTATATGTTTTAAAGGAAATTTTTTCACTGGCTAGATATTCTGCCATGTTATCATCACGTTCTCGTGCATAAGGCTCATAATCGTGATTGGTATATACTTCTTTAACGTCGAATTGCTTTAAAATTTCGGGCCATATTTTTTCTGGTTCTCCGTATTTTACCAATAAATCTGATCCCAGTTGCTGAAGTTCTTTTTTTAGATCACTGATGGTTTGGTAAATAAAAGTTACGCGCGCATCATCTTTTGGCAGTTTATCCAGTATGTTTTTATCAAAAATAAAGAGAGGGAGAACGGGGGTAGCACTTTTTAGTGCTTGGTATAGAGCAGCATTATCTTCTAAACGTAAATCGCGGCGGAACCAGTGAATGGATATTGGAGTCATGTGTGTGATTTATAATGATAACTTGCTTTGGATATATTTATTGGCGCTGGGCGATAAGCGTTTGGTGTCAATTAACCGATAAACCACTAATGCAGTTCAACAGGCCGTTTGCAGTTAACACCACTTTGAACAATTAACCAGTTAACCTACTCATAAAGATCCTTCAAAGCATCTTCCAAATGTGTGAATTTAAACTTAAATCCTGCGTCTAAAATTTTTTGTGCTGAGGTATTATTGCTCATTAAAACGGCTTCTACGCGTTCTCCAAGCAATAGCGCCAATGCTTTTTTAGGGACTTTAATGGGCCATACCGGGCGGTGCAGCTGTTTGGCAATGGCTTTGGTTAAGGTACTGTTGGTTACCGGAAAAGGCGCGCAGGCATTATAACTGTTTTCCATTTTAAGGTTTTCTATGGCTTCGATATACATTTCAACCATATCATCAACGTGTAACCAGGGTGTCCATTGTTTGCCGGTACCCAGTGGTGCACCTGCAAATAACCTGATAGGCTGCGTCAGTTGTGGGAGTGCTCCGCCTTTTCTACTGAAAACAATACCAGTGCGGAGTTTTACAACCCTCAGGCTCAGTTTTTTGCCCTGATCTACTGCATCTTCCCATAGTTTACAGCATTCTGCTAAAAAACCGTAGCCATTTGGACTTTCTTCTGTTAAAATTTCATCGCCGCAATCGCCATAAAAGCCAACTGCAGAAGAAGAAACAAAAGATTTAACCTGATGATCAGGCTTGGATTTAATGGTTCTGAAGAGCAGTTCTGTAGACTTTACCCGACTATCAATAATCTGTTTCTTACGTGCGTTGGTCCACTTTTTATCTGCAACCGGTTCTCCTGCCAAATGGATAACAGCATCAACACCATTAAGGCAATCTGCATCAATGGTTCCCCGGTACACATCCCAAACAAAACCATTCGGATCATGACTCTTCTTTCGCGAAAGTGTATTTACCTCGTAACCTTTGTTTAACAGGTGCTTTTTTAGTTCAGTACCCACCAGTCCGGTAGCTCCGGTAATCAGGATCTTTTTTGCCATATTTTTAAAACACCGAAGATACAAAAGGGTTTGTTTGCAGGAATTAAAATGTATTAATCTGGTTTTAATTCTTTTGTTACCTATTTGTAAAGAATTATTCAGGGGTTTGATACGGAAGAAAAATAAGATAAATTTGTAAAGCGTTCTTATACCCTTTTCGATAAAAGATGTCCAAAAAAATTTTAGTCTGGTTTAGAAATGATCTTCGCTTGCATGATAACGAAATGCTGGTCGAGGCAATTGCTAAATCTGATTCGATTTTGCCTGTTTACATTCTCGATCCCCGTTCTTTTGGCGAAACCAAATATGGTACACTGAAAACCGGCAATATTAGAGCGCAGTTTATTTTAGAGAGCGTTTTAGGTTTACGTAATGCTTTAAAACAGATTGGTGGTAATCTGCTGATTGCAGAAGGTAACCCGGAAGAGATTATTCCGCAACTTGTACAGGAATACGAAATTACCGAAGTATACCATCACCGCGAAGTAGCGCGAGAAGAGACCCATGTTTCTACCCTGGTAGAAAATGCACTTTGGAAATTGCGTGTTAACCTGAAACATTTTATCGGCCATACCTTATATAATAAAGAAGATCTGCCTTTTCCCATTAAGGATATCCCCGACGCTTTTAACCAGTTTAAAAAGAAAATTGAACGCGATTCGATCATCAAACCCTGTTTTGCTGCACCAGACCGGATCAATGTGGCCGAAGTGATCGATTGGGGCACCCTATCATCATTGGAAGACCTTAATCTTTTAGTCCATCAGAAAGATCAGCGTGCTGATTTCGAATTTATAGGCGGCGAAGCAGAAGGTTTGGCTCACTTGCAGAAGGTGATCCTGGCGATGCAACAGGCTGCAACTACCAAGAATTTAATTCTCGCCTCAAAACTCTCTGCCTGGCTGGCTATAGGCAGTTTATCGCCCCGTAAAGTGTATTGGGAAATTAAAAAAATGGAAGGTGTACCCAATACCAAGGCCATGTTCAATCATATTTTATTAGGTCTGCTGTGGAGAGATTATTTCCGTTTTATGTTTAAAAAATACGGTAATACATTCTTCAGTCCAGATGGATTTGGAAGTCAGGGTTTGGTAGATGTTGTTAATGAGCAGGACAACCTTCATAAATGGAAAACTGCGCAGACAGGATTTGCCGTGGTAGATGCGGTAATGACGGAATTAAACCAGACCGGTTTTATTTCGAATATTGCCAGGCAAACTGCTGCCTTATACCTGATCAATAACCTGGAAGTAAGCTGGGTTTTAGGAGCCGCTTATTTTGAAGAAAAACTGATTGATTATAACCCGGCAAGTAACTGGGGCAACTGGGCCAATGTTGCTGGCGTAGGAAACGATCAGAAATCAAAAAGTGTATTCGATTTAGATAAAAACATCAAAAATCTCGACCCAAAAGGCAACTATGCTTTAACTTGGGCATCATAGTTGTAATGACTGAATGGTTGAGTGTTGAATGATGGAATTGAATTTTGTCGATTGGTACAAGTCGTATTTTTGTCATTCTCCAATTTAATAATTCTCTCATTCAATAATTCTCATTTTAATCGAGATTTTTGCCGTTTATATAAGGTAAAATTCTAATTTTGTAGTGCTTATAGTAAATAGTTAATAATGGATAAATTATCTTATCTTAATGGCGCAAACGCCGAATATATAGAGTCTTTATATCAGTCGTATCAACAAGATCCTGAGTCGGTTGAGTTTGGCTGGCAGAAATTTTTCGAAGGTTTCGATTTTGGAAGAGGATCGGAATCACCATCAGTAACCGCAGAAACTCCTGAACATTTTTTAAAAGAGGTTAATGTTTTAAACCTGATTGATGGCTATCGCAGCCGTGGTCACTTGTTTACACATACCAATCCGGTGCGCGAAAGACGTAAACATTTGCCCACTTTAGATCTGGCCAATTTTGGATTATCAGATGCAGATCTGGAAACCGTTTTCAACTCTGGTGTAGAGATTGGTATCGGTGCGGCAAAACTGAAAGATATTGTTGCGTTTTTACAACAAACATATGTTGGTTCTATAGGAGCCGAGTTTAAATTCTTACGTACACCTGAAGTGTTGAGCTGGATTCAGCAGAAAATGGAGAGTGCACGTAATACCCCTAATTTCTCTATCGAAGAAAAAAAACGCATTCTCCGGAAATTAAACGAAGCCGTAAGTTTTGAAAATTTCCTTGGAACAAAATTTTTAGGTCAGAAGCGTTTCTCTCTTGAAGGCGCTGAGGCTTTAATTCCTGCACTGGACTCTGTTATCGAAAAAGGTGCTGAATTGGGAATTGAAGAATTTGTAATTGGTATGGCCCACCGCGGACGTTTAAACGTGCTGGCCAATATCATGCAGAAAACCTATAAAGATATTTTTGCAGAGTTTGAAGGCAAAAGTTATAATCCGGATACCCCATTTGGCGGCGACGTAAAATACCACTTAGGTTACTCAACCGATGTAACTACAAATGCGGGTAAGAGTGTTCACTTAAGTTTATGCCCTAACCCATCTCACCTTGAAACTGTTGATGGTGTGGTAGAAGGCATGAGCCGTTCTAAAATCGATTTTAAATACGGTGGCGACAATAGCCGTTTAGCGCCGATTTTGATCCATGGTGATGCTTCTGTTGCCGGCCAGGGTATTGTTTACGAAGTAATCCAGATGGCAGGCCTTGAAGGTTACAAAACCGGTGGAACCATCCACCTGGTGATCAATAACCAGATCGGTTTCACCACCAATTATAAAGATGCACGTACCAGTACTTACTGTACCGATATTGCTAAAGTAACCCTGTCGCCGGTTTTCCATGTAAATGGTGATGATCCTGAAGCTTTGGTTTATGCAATCAATTTAGCAATGGAATACCGTCAGAAATACAAAAACGACGTTTTCATTGATATTCTTTGCTACCGTCGTTTCGGGCACAATGAGTCTGATGAGCCTAAGTTCACTCAGCCTTTATTGTACAAAACTATCGAAAAACACCCTAACCCAAGGGAAATCTATATCGAGCAGTTAACCAAAGAAGGTAAGTTGGAAGCTGGTTTGGCAAAAGAAATGGAAAAAGATTTCCGTGGTATTTTGCAGGAGCGATTAAATGAAGCTAAAGAATTTGTGGCCAGCAATAGCGAAGTGAAATTTGGTGGTGCCTGGGCCGATTTGCGGATGGCTACACCTAAAGATTTCGAGGCCTCGCCGGTTACAGCAGTTAAAAAAACAACTTTACTTGAAATAGGTAAACGCATTACCACTTTACCATCTAATAAAAAGTTCTTCAAAAAGATCGAAAAACTATTTGCTGAGCGCACCAAAATGGTTAACGAAACGCATGTTTTCGATTGGGCAATGGGCGAGCAACTGGCTTATGGTACATTGTTATCAGAAGGTAAACGCGTTCGTTTAAGCGGCCAGGATGTAGAACGTGGTACTTTCTCTCACCGTCATGCCGTTTTAACACTTGAAGACAGCGAGGAAGAATATGTACCATTGGCAAATATTTCTGATCAACAAGCTGCATTTGATATTTATAACTCGCACTTATCAGAGTACGGCGTATTAGGTTTCGAATATGGTTATGCCATGGCTAACCCTAATGCTTTAACCATCTGGGAAGCACAATTTGGCGATTTCTTTAACGGTGCGCAGATTGTAGTAGACCAGTATGTGGCTAGTGCCGAAACCAAATGGCAGCGCGAAAACGGTTTGGTAATGTTATTGCCTCACGGTTATGAAGGCCAGGGACCAGAGCACTCATCAGCACGTATTGAGCGTTTTATGGAGCTTTGTGCCGATTATAACATGCAGGTAACCAATTGTACTACTCCGGCTAACTTTTTCCATGTTTTACGCCGCCAGTTTAAACGTGATTTCCGTAAACCACTAATCGTATTTACGCCTAAAAGCTTATTGAGGCACCCGGCTTGTGTTTCTAAATTAGAAGAATTTACCGAAGGTGGTTTTAAAGAAGTAATTGATGATGTAAATGCTAAAGTTGCAGATATCACACGTGTTGTTTTCTGCAGTGGTAAAATTTACTATGAATTACTGGAGAAACAACAGGCTGATAAAATCAAACACGTAGCTTTGGTTCGTGTTGAGCAATTGTATCCAACTCCGGTTGATCAGCTGGAAGCCATCAAGAAAAAATATAAAAATGCAAAAGAAATTTTCTGGGTACAGGAAGAGCCGGAGAACATGGGGGCATGGCCATATTTATTCCGTAAATTATACAAAACTGCATTAAAAGGTATTGATGTAATTTCGAGAAGAGAGAGCAGCAGTACAGCTACAGGTTTTGCAAAACAACATGCTAACCAGCAGGCTTATATTTTAGCAAAAGCTTTAGAAATTTCGGTTACGGAAGATGTTAAGGATATTGCTAAGAAGGCAACAAAGAAGTTAGTTCAGATAGATTAAGAGCATAGGGCCATGCGTTTGGCGCATAGCGTTTGATAATTGATTATTGAAATTTGATCATTAGAAGATAATAAGATATATATTACATTATGAGTTTAGAGATAAAAGTTCCACCTGTTGGTGAGTCGATAACCGAAGTTGTTTTATCACGTTGGATAAAAAACGATGGCGATGTTGTTGAAATGGATGAAGTGATTGCTGAATTGGAATCGGATAAAGCTACATTCGAATTAACCGCAGAACAAGCTGGAACTTTAAAAACCATAGCCGCCGAAGGTGATACTTTAGCCATTGGCGCAGTAGTTTGTAAAATTGAAGATGGTGGTGCAGCACCTGCGAAAGCTGAGGCGCCAAAAGCCGAAGAAAAAGCAGTTGTTGCTGAAGAAAAAGCTGCAGCTCCGGTTGCTGAAAAATCAGGCGAAAGCTATGCTACAGGAACTCCTTCGCCTGCTGCTGGTAAAATCCTTGCCGAAAAAGGTATTGATGCTTCTACAGTAAAAGGTACTGGTGTTGACGGCCGTATTACCAAAGATGATGCTGTTAAAGCAGAAGCCGGTAAAAAAGCTGAAGCGCCAAAAGCCAGCGCACCTGTTGCTGCTGCAGCTCCTGCAGGTAGCCGTGGCGAGCGTCGCGAGAAAATGTCTCCATTACGCAGAACCGTTGCAAAACGTTTGGTTGCTGTTAAAAATGAAACCGCTATGTTAACCACTTTTAACGAGGTTAACATGAAGCCGATTATGGATTTACGCGGAAAATATAAAGATCAGTTTAAGGAGAAATTTGGTGTTGGTTTAGGTTTCATGAGCTTTTTTACTAAAGCAGTTACCGAGGCTTTAAAAGATTTTCCTGCGGTAAATGGCCGTATCGAAGGTGATGAAGTGGTTTACAGTGATTTTGCTGATATTTCTATTGCTGTTTCTGCTCCAAAAGGTTTAGTTGTTCCGGTAATCCGTAATGCAGATAGCATGACTTTGGCCCAGATCGAAAAATCGGTATTAGAATTGGCTTTAAAAGCACGCGATAGTAAATTAACCATCGAAGAAATGACTGGTGGAACATTTACCATTACTAACGGAGGTGTTTTTGGTTCAATGATGTCTACCCCGATTATCAATGCACCACAATCGGCTATTTTAGGTATGCACAACATTGTTGAGCGTCCGATTGCTGAAAAAGGTGAAGTGGTGATCCGCCCGATGATGTATGTTGCCTTATCTTACGATCACAGAATTATCGACGGACGTGAGTCAGTTGGTTTCTTGGTTCGTGTGAAACAATTACTGGAAGATCCGGCAAGATTGTTACTAGGCGTTTAATCTTCTTGAGGATTCGTCGCCTTGAATTTATTTTAGGGTCTCTCTGGTGATCAATAATATTTCAAAGCCCCGATGTAAATCGGGGCTTTTTGGTTAAAAATGAAATTCACGTTTAACTTTCTAAAATACGAATATCATCCTGAGGGATAATTTATTGTATAAAATCATTATGAGTGGCATCCTATCTGAGATCGTCATTCTAGCAAAGTTGCAACGTAGCCGAGAACCACGGAGTGCTCAGCGAAGCTAAATCTGTCTATGTAGATCTCTCCATTTCGCTACACTGCAGTCGAGATGACGAAATCTATTTCGATAATTTCTTAATCGGTTTAATATCCAGCTGTTTAAACTCTACCTCGCTACCTTCTGCCTGTAGGGCAATCTGCCCACTGCTAGCCGTACAATTGGTGCCGTAGTTTACCAATGTGCCATTTACCCAAACTTTAACTTCGTTATTCAGGCATTGTATCACCATGGTATTCCATTCGCTGACAGGTTTTTCGCTGTTATCCGTTAAATTTTTAATGCGGCGGAGTTTGTTTCCGTTTACACCCCAATTTTCTTTCGGACCGCGTCTGTTAACCATATCAGGTACGGTAATGTCTTCTTCAATACACCAGAAATCGCCTGCATCCAGATGTTGCATCTGCACTTCTAAAGATTTTGGGAACATACCATACAGAGCCCTTGGCGTAGAGGCATGCACCAAAACACCGCAGTTGCCAGGTTTACCTGCAAAACGGTATTGTACGGTTAATTGGTAGTTTTTATAAATTTTATCGGTGATTAAATGCCCTCCTGGAGTACCTAAACTTACCAGCATACCATTGCGTACAATAAATGGATTAATGGTGTCGGGTTTTTTATCCATAGCGGGTACATCTACATGCCAGCCTTTTAAATCTTTACCGTTAAAAAGGCTCTTTTGGGCCAATGCAGAGAAGCTAAGCGTAATGAACAGGAGTAGGGTAGTATATAATTTCATGGCAATATTTGGTTTTCTCAAATATATTCTAAAAAATTGGAAAATAATGTGTTTGTCATCCTGAATGAAATGAAGGTTAGTTGGAGTCCAGTATTCTCCTTATTAAGATTCTTCACTGCGTTCAGAATGACAATTATGATGTCCGTAGAGTTAAGCGCAGCGTTTCTACGGATTGTTGAATTAGATTGAGTTTACAAACTCAACAATAAGCGAGTCGGAGACTCTTTTTCATGTTGTAATCCGTAGAGTTCCGAAGGGCTCTACGGATAGAGTGTGAAGCCCTATATTCTCCTTATTAAGATTCTTCACTGCGTTCAGAATGACAATTCAGCTGTCCGTAGAGTTAATCGCAGTGTCTCTACGGATTGTTGAATTAGATTGAGTCTACAAACTCAACAATAAGCGAGTCGGAGACTCTTTTTCATGTTGTAATCCGTAGAGCCCTTCGGAACTTTACAGGTAAAGATGTTCAGAATTGAAAAGAGGAATTCCTCACAAATGAAAGCCGTTTTAAATAAAAAAGCCCATCTCAGTTAAGAAATGGGCAATGTTTTTATTGGGTATTCTTCGACAAGCTCAGAATGACAATTGATTTGATTAATCTTCTACAATTTCGCTGTTAATGCTCACCTCGTCCTTTACATCCTCTTTAAAGTAGTTTTTCTGAAAGATGAGGATCAGGATCACACCGACAGAAATGGCCGCGTCTGCAAGGTTAAAAACAGGCCTGAAGAAAACAAACTCTTCGCCACCCCAAATCGGGAACCAGCTCGGGAAGTGTCCTTCCGCAATCGGGAAGTAGAACATATCTACCACACGGCCATGGAACCAGCTTTCATAGCCATAAATTTTGCCATAAAAAACCGAATCGATGATATTACCTAATGCGCCCGAAAAAATCAAAGCTACATTTAAGATCAATCCGCGGTGATATTTATGCTTTATCAGATAATGTAAGCCATAACCAATTCCTGCAACAGCGGCAATGC
This sequence comes from Sphingobacteriaceae bacterium, assembly GCA_017745075.1. Lineage (GTDB taxonomy): Bacteria > Bacteroidota > Bacteroidia > Sphingobacteriales > Sphingobacteriaceae > Pedobacter. The sequence continues at coordinate 422,995 of JAGIAD010000002.1, forward strand.
GGAAGAGTGATAAGGCCAGTTTGCCGAACTCGCCGCCAAACTCCATTCCAAAGGCCATACCATTATTTTCGGTAAAATGGATAATGAACCACTTGCCAATAATATTGAATTCCTGGCCCAGGTACATATGCGTTTTAACCCAGGTTTTAACCAGCTGATCGGCCAGTAAAACCAAAAAGATTACAATTAAAGGTTTTGTATAGCCTTTCATTAACCCTGCTTTAATTTAGCTTCCATGCTTAAAGTTGCATGCGGAACAGCACGTAAACGCTCTTTTTGGATCAATTTACCAGTTTCACGGCAAATACCATAAGTTTTGTTCTCGATACGCACCAATGCGTTCTCCAGGTTATCAATAAATTTTTTCTGACGGGCAGCCAATTGATTGATCTGTTCTTTTTCCATTGTTGCAGAACCATCTTCCAGTGTTTTGTAAGCACCTGAAGTATCTTCCGTTCCGTTAGCATTAGGATTACTTAATGATGCAGTAAGCGCATTAAGTTCTTCTTTCGCCATACGCAATTTATCTTGGATCAATTCTTTAAATTCCTGAAGTTCACTGTCTGAGTAGCGTGTTTTATTACTGTTTTCCATGTTTTTAATTTAGTTTTCTAATATATGGATTTATATTTTAGTTACCGAAATGCTTAACTCAACATCATCAATGGTGATTTTGTTTGCATTAGTTACAGTATCTGTTAATTCTAATTCGTCGGCCAATATTTCCGCGCAAATGTAACCCTTGTTTTTAGCAACTGCATTAGCTACCAAGTTATCATTTTGTAACGAAACTTTAATCCTGTCAGTCACCTCAAAATTTAATTCTTTACGTAAATTCTGAATGCGGTTAACCAGCTCGCGCGAAATTCCTTCCTGTTTCAGCTCATCGGTAATGGTCACGTCTAAAGCAACGGTCAAGCTGCCCAGGTTAGTTACCTGCCATCCGGGAATATCTTCGGCAAAAACTTCTACATCATCGTTTAAATCAATAGCATGCTGAAAATTATCGCTTCCAAAAACGTTAATGTAACCGTCAACTTCCAGGCGCTGGATGTCGTCCTGATTCATGTTTTCCAAAGCTTGTTTTACGATGCTCATATCCTTACCCACTTTTTTACCCAACGATTTAAAGTTCGGTTTCAGCTTTTTCTTTACGATGCCGTGTGTATCGGTAATGAACTCGATATGTTTCACATTCGTTTCAGAAAGGATATAATCAGCAACCTTCGAGATTTTTTGTTCGAAATCGCCATTTAAAGATGGGATTAAGATTTTCTCGAGCGGCTGACGCACATTGATGCCTGATTTTTTACGCAATGACAGAACCATTGATGAAATATCCTGTGCGTAAAGCATTCTTTCGTTCAGTGCATTGTCGATCAGGCTTTGATCAGCTTCTTTCCATAAGGTCAGGTGAACCGATTCCTGAGCATGGGCATCGGTAACAGTTAAGTTGCGGTATAACCAATCGGCAAAGAAAGGTGCCACCGGACTCATCAGCTGCGCCAAAGTTTCTAAACAGGTATAAAGTGTTTCGTAAGCTGCACGTTTATCATCGGTCATTTCTCCTTTCCAGAAACGGCGGCGGCTTAACCTGATGTACCAATTGCTTAAGTGCTCATCAACAAAGGTTTGTATGGCACGCGTTGCCTTGGTTGGTTCGTAGCTGTTGTAACTTTCATCAACTTCACTGATCAGGTTTTGCAATAAAGACAAGATCCAGCGGTCTAGCTCTGTGCGGTCTTCTACCTTGCTCAGGTTGTTTTTATCTATTTCGAATTTATCGATATTGGCATACAGAGCAAAGAAAGCATAGGTGTTGTAAAGCGTTCCGAAGAATTTACGGCGTACCTCGTCCAAGCCTTCCAAACTAAATTTAAGGTTATCCCATGGTGAAGCATTGCTGATCATGTACCAGCGGGTAGCATCGGCGCCATAAGTTTCGATGGTACTGAACGGATCGATGGCGTTACCTAAGCGTTTCGACATTTTATTGCCGTTTTTATCCAGTACCAAGCCGTTCGACACCACATTTTTGAATGCTACACCAGGATTGCCCACTTTTGCATTTACCGCTTTAATTTCATCGCTGGCCTCGCTAAGCATTACGGCTATGGCGTGCAGGGTAAAAAACCAACCTCTGGTTTGATCTACACCTTCTGCAATAAAATCGGCTGCATAGGCGTTTTCGAACTCTTCTTTGTTTTCGAAAGGGAAATGCCATTGTGCATAAGGCATGGCACCGCTATCAAACCAAACATCGATAAGGTCGGTTTCGCGGGTCATTTTTTCGCCTTTTGATGAAGTTAAAACTACATCATCAACATATGGGCGGTGCATATCTTTCAGTTCGAAACCTGCCGGCATAAAACCAGCTTCGATCGATCTGGCAATTTCTGTATTCAATTCGGCGATAGAACCGATACATTTTTCTTCCACTCCGTCTGCAGTACGCCAGATCGGCAATGGAGTTCCCCAATAACGCGAGCGTGATAAGTTCCAGTCGACAAGGTTTTCCAACCAGTTGCCAAAACGGCCTGTTCCGGTCGATTCTGGTTTCCAATTGATGCCTTTGTTCAATTCTACCATTTTATCCTTAACGGCAGTGGTTTTAATAAACCAGCTGTCCAACGGATAGTATAAAACAGGTTTATCTGTTCTCCAGCAATGCGGATAGGTGTGGACGTATTTTTCTACCTTAAAGGCTTTGTTTTCTTCTTTTAACTGGATCGCAATTTCCACGTCGACAGATTTTTCAGGCGCTTCACCATCTTTGTAATATTCGTTTTTAACGTATTTGCCACCGTAATTTCCACCTAAAGAAGCAATGAACTTTCCTTGCAGGTCTACCAATGGAACTGCATTTCCCTTATCATCCAATACCAGCATTGGCGGCACTTCTGGTGTAGCCAGTTTAGCTACCCTGGCATCGTCTGCACCAAAAGTAGGCGCAGTATGTACAATACCGGTACCATCTTCGGTGGTCACAAAATCTCCGGATATTACCCTGAAAGCATTTTCCGGATTTTGATAAGGCAAAGCATATGGTAATAACTGTTCGTATTTAATGCCTACTAAATCTGCACCTACAAATTCTGCTAAAACAGCGTAAGGGATTTTTTTATCTTCCGCTTTGTAATCCGTAAAAGCCTCATCTCCCTCAGCCAGGAAATATTTTCCTGCAAATTGTTTACCTACCAAAGCTTTAGCCAGTACTACCTGTATAGGTTCGAAAGTATATTGATTAAAGGTTTTAACCAATACATAGTCTATTTTAGGCCCAACGGTTAAAGCGGTGTTGCTCGGTAGGGTCCATGGTGTGGTTGTCCAGGCCAAAAAGTGAACCGTACCAAAACCTTTTAAAGCTTCAGGTAAAGTCGATTCGATGGTTTTAAACTGTGCCACTATTGTGGTGTCGCTAACATCTTTGTAGGTTCCCGGCTGGTTTAACTCGTGCGAGCTTAAACCTGTACCAGCTGCAGGCGAGTAAGGCTGTACAGTATAACCTTTATATAAAAATCCTTTATCGTAAAGTTGTTTTAAAATCCACCAAAGGGTTTCGATGTATTCGTTTTCATAAGTGATGTATGGATTTTCAAGATCAACCCAATAACCCATTTTTTCGGTCAGGTCGTTCCAAACATCCGTATAACGCATTACCTCGGTACGGCAGGCTTCGTTATACTCATCAACACTGATTTTTTTGCCGATATCTTCTTTGGTGATGCCCAGTTTTTTCTCTACAGAAAGTTCGATCGGAAGGCCATGCGTATCCCAACCGCCTTTACGTTTAACCTGGTAGCCTTTTAAAGTTTTATAACGGCAAAAAATATCCTTAATAGCACGCGCCATTACGTGGTGTATACCCGGCATGCCATTGGCAGAGGGCGGACCTTCGTAAAAAGTAAACGGATTAGATTTAGGACGGGATGAAATGCTTTTTTCAAAGATGTTTTCCTTTTTCCAAAAATCCAGTATTTCTTGCCCTATTTTGGCAAGTTCCAATTGTTTAAATTCGCTATACATCAATTAAGTACCTCAAAAAAATTAAGGTTGCAAAGTTAACAGAATTGACTGAATTTTGGTAGTTTTGATGTAAATACTTTTAACGTGAAATTATTTAACATCGGGCTTACATTGATGATTGTAGCTGTAATTGCATTGCCAATTGTTGCGGTTATCAACCCATCTAACCGCGATTTTGTGCTTTACGCATTTTATTTCTGCGGCTTGCTCGAACTAATTGGGCTTATCTTTGTTTTATTCCATATCATCACACTAAAAAGAAAGAACCCATGATCAAGCTGTTAAAATTGCAAAAAGCCGTTTTCGTACTTGTAGCTGGCCTACTTTCTTTTATTGCCTATAAAGTTTTAGATGCCAACCACGTTAAAGGAAGTATTTATCTGCAAATGCTGGCAGGTGTGCTCATCATAGTTGGTGCATTATGGCTGTTATACCCCATTTTATTCGCCAAAAAGGATAAAGACGGCAATGCCGAAATCATTACCGACCCAACGGTCGAAGTTCCGGCAGATGAAGAAGAAAAGCCCGAAATATAAATATACCTGAAAAGGTAAAAGTCTATTGGCGAAAGATTTACACAGACATAAAGGCCCTTAACTTAATAACATTGAGCCCAAACCCGGGTGAAAAAAGGTTTTTGAAAAGCAAAAACTGTGTTCCATTTCAATGTTCGTCCTGCTGTACGCTGTAGCCCTCATACTTCGGGGCTGTCGCTTCCATCAGGTTTAGGGTCCCTGGGACGGAGTAAGAAATAGGGTTTTCTTTCCTGAGCCCTAAATTTTTCAAAAAAAATAAATTTCATATAGGGGTAAATCTCTTGTGAGTTGTAATAGCTCTAAATTAACAAATAGAGATATTATGATTCCAGCAATTATTATTTGGGTCTGCAAGAAATACTTTGCACCAAAACGCTACAAAAAATTCTCCTCCCAAAATCCGGCTAATCCAAAAAGTGTTGTTACCGTACTTTTTATGATCTGCTCATTGCTGCCAGCTTTTGCGCAGCAGAGTAAATTTAATATCAAGCGTAACGGCGAGGTCATTGGGGAGATGTATTTCCAGCAAAAAAATGAAGGAGAAAATACCTATTTAACCATAACTTCAAAAGTGCAGACACGGTTTGTATTTAAAATCAATGTAGAAACCGAAGATCAGGCCCATTTTAAAAACGGTAAGTTATTAACCTCAAACGTAAGCCGGACGGTAAATGGCAATGCCAGAGAGCTTAAAAAAACAGATTGGGTAAATAACCGCTATCAGCTTAAAACCGGCAATAAAACCAATACACTCGATCAGCCGATCAGTTATAACATGATGCTTTTGTATATCAAGGAGCCCCTTAATATTTCTGAAATATATTCTGATAATTTCCAATGTTTTATTCCCGTTCAAAAAAGTGGTGCACATCAGTACCGCATTAAACTTCCGGATGGAAATTATAACGATTACCATTTTGAAAACGGGATCTGTAAACTGGTTGTTGTAAATCATTCATTGTACACCATCAGGATGGAAAGAGTTTGATATGGAAGCTGTAGCAAATAAATATTTAAGGGTGTTGGTTACCGGTGCATCAGGATTTATTGGTCGGAAATTAAGCTTTGCTCTCGCAGAAATGGGTTATGATGTCATTGCATTTTGCAGGGATATAAAACATCCATTTTTGATCAATCATAGAAATATCCAGTTTGTAACAGGTGATGTTTTGGACCCCGCAAGTTTAGAACGTGCAATGGAAGGTTGTTACCAGGTTTACCATACCGCCGCCATGGCTAAAATGTGGTGTAAAAACGAGCAGGATTTTTATAATGTAAATGTGATCGGGACAAGGAATGTGCTCAATTGTGCATTAAAACTGGGAATAGAAAGGGTGGTTCATACCTCTACCTGTGGGGTATGGGGGCCAAGTTTAAATTTGCCGGTTTCGGAGAACGACCCCCGGGCGGTTGGTTTCCCGATCAGTTATGAACGCACAAAATATCTCGCCGAGCTTGAAGTAAAAGAATTTGTAAAAAAGGGACTGGAGGTGGTGATTGTCAATCCATCGAGGGTATACGGCGACGGACCAATTACCGATAGCAATACCGTAAGTAAAATGGTTACAGGTTATATCAATGGTACCTGGCATTTTATCCCCGGCGATGGAAAAGCAATAGCCAATTATGCTTTTGTTGATGATGTGGTAGATGGGCATATTGCCGCCATGCAAAATGGAAGAAACGGCGAAAGGTATATTTTAGGCGGAACAGATGTTTCCTTTAACGGCTTTTTCAATACATTAAAGCAGCTAACCGGGAAGTCGCGCATTTTATATAAAATCCCGGTAAGCATCATTAAGGCCTATAGTTTGTTGGAGTCGGTAAAAACCAGGCTGTTTAACCTTACACCATTTTTCCTGCCAGAATTTGCAGATAGGCTGAAATATAATCAGCAATACTCAAGCAATAAGGCCATTGCCGAACTAAATTACAGGATTACACCTTTTGTTGTGGGTTTGGGGAAGACCATTAATCATTTTAAATCTAATTAGATTAAGATTATCGTCCTCGTTTGTAACGAGGATAGTTGAGAGCCACATTTGTAATGTGGATTATAGAGTTGTCAAAAGTCAATACAATCGACATTCTCCTGCATCCTCGTTGCAAACGAGGACGATATAAAAAAGATATAAATGAAACAATTAACCGTATTAATTACAGGGGCAAGTGAGGGTTTGGGAAAATCTTTCGCTATCGAATCGGCCAGGCGTGGCCTCAGATTGGTATTGGTTTCGCTGCCCGACAGTGGTTTGGAACACCTCGCAAATTATCTCCGGGTAAATTTTAACTGCAAAGTATTCTGCATCGAGATCGATTTGACCAAAAGCAATGCAGCAACAGAAATATTCAGCAAATTAAAAGAAGATAAAATTGAGCTTAACGTTTTGATCAACAATGCAGGCTTGGGAAACTGGAGTTGGTTTGAAGATAAAAATGTAGATTTTTACCGCAAACAGATCGACCTTAACATTACGAATACCGTGCTGCTTACCCGTTTGTTTTTAAACCACATTGATAAAAACACCGCAAGTTATATTTTAAACGTCGGGAGTTTGGGTGAACATTTTATTGTCCCGAAAAAGCAGGTTTATGGAGCAACCAAGTCTTTTATAGGCTATTTTACCCGTTGTTTACAACTGGAGTTAAGCGGTTCGAATGTACACATCAGTTTGCTTAGTCCTGGTGGAATTAATACCAAGCCCGAATTATTGGTCATGAACAATGAATTGAAAGGTTTTGCAAAAGCAACTATTTTAGAAGCCGATTATGTAGCCAAAACAGCTATAGATGGTATGCTGAAGGGGAAAAAAGAAATTATACCGGGTTTTGCCAATCGCTTTTTGCTTGTGCTCGATAAAATTATACCGGGCTTTTTAAAAGAAATCATTATTAGGCGTAAATTGAAATCGATTTTAACAACATAGTATCTGAAATAACAAGCTTGGAAAATAACGATACCCATCTTATCGGATTAATTAAAAGCGGTAATAAGCAGGCTTTTGACGAAGTGTTTTTAAAACATTTCAAAAGTCTGCATGCCTATGCTTTCACTATAATCAGAGATCAGGATGATGCTGAAGAGATTGTTCAGAATGTGTTTGTGCGCATCTGGACAAAAAGAGAACAGCTCAAAGAAGATGGGTTTTTAAAATCATTTCTATACCGTTCGGTACATAATGAAAGTTTAAATTACCTCAAACATCAAAAAGTGAGGTCGAATTTTAATGTTCATTATACTGATGCATTAAAGAACGATACCGGAAATTTAAATACGGAGATTATGGCAACAGAACTTGAAAAAAATATCCATTCGGCAATAAACGAACTGCCAGAGAAATGCCGGAATGTATTCCAGTTGAGCAGGTTCGACCAGATGAAATACCAGGAGATTGCTGATGCATTAAATATTTCTATCAAAACAGTTGAAAATCAGATGGGGAAAGCGTTAAAAATTTTACGGCTTAAGGTTGTCGATTTTTTGGTGCTCATTTTTTTATTATTGAAATAAGCTTATGGATAAAAACTCTACAAATATTAATGATGACCTACTGGCAAAATACCTGCTTGGAGAGGCTACTGTGCCCGAGAGCAAGCAGGTCGAAGCCTGGGCTTCATCAAATCCCGATCACCGTAAGCAGTTGGAGGATTTCAGGAGTATATTGGAGGCCAGTAAACTTCAGATCGACCATTCTATAGACGAACATGAGGCTTTGGAGCGGTTAAATATCCGTTTGCAACGCGAGAGAAAATCAATTAACTATAAATTGATTTTACGTTGGGTGGCGCTTATCGCCATCATTTTCAGTGCAGGTTTATTTTGTTACAACAATTTAATCGGCAATAAGATCAATGTAAGCAGTGGCGGCGAAACTTTAACCCAGGTTCTGCCTGATGGTTCTACTGCTATATTGAACAAACAGTCATCCATATCTTTTGTAGGAGGATTTTTTAATAAAACGCGTGCGGTAAAATTAAAAGGAGAAGCATTTTTTAATGTAAGTGCCGATAAATCGAAACCGTTTGTTATCAATATCAACGATGTGCAGGTAACCGTTGTGGGCACTGCATTTAATGTTAAAGGTGATGAAAAAGAAACTATCGTAATTGTAGAAAGCGGTATTGTAAAGGTGAATAACCAAAAAGACAGTGTGCGTTTAACAGCGGGAGAAAAAGTAGAAGTAAGCCTGAATCAGGTGCATTTAACCAAAGGTCAAAGTCAGGGAAAGTTGTATAATTATTATTATACCAATGAGCTGATCTGCGAGGCAACACCGCTTGCTGATCTGGTTTTAGTGCTCAACGAAAAATTTAAGAGCAATATTGTAATCGCGAACCCAGCCCTAAAGACACTGCCCATCAGTACTACTTTTAAAAAAGAATCGCTTAAAGAAATCTTAGATGTAATTGCCGAAACTTTTAAAATAAAGGTAGAGTACGGGCAGAATGTGATTAAACTCAAATAATACCTATGCGCGCCCTCAAAATTACTGCTGTTTTTCTCACGATGTTCTGTTCTCTGTTAAAAGCCCAGTCTACTTTATCCAGGAATATTTCCCTCAACATAGAACAACAGAAATTAAGTGCTGTTTTAGGCGCCATTGAAGAGAAAGGTGGCTTCCGGTTTTCTTACAACAGCAACATTTTGCCGGTCGATAGTTTGGTGACTATCCATGAAAATAATCTGAATATTGCCGAAACACTGGATAAATTACTAAGCCATCGGTTCGAATACCGTCAATCTGGTAATTTTGTTATCATCAGGTATGCACCGCTTGAACTTGTTCTGCTGATTAATGAATCAGTCGGTAATCCGGAACTTTATACCATTTCCGGACAGGTTGTAGATAAACGGACAAATAAACCGATCCAGGATGCCAGTATTTATGAAAAAAATCTGCTGGTTTCTGAAATATCAGATGAGAACGGTTATTTTTCTATGCGATTAAAGAATATTACACAGCCTATATCGCTAACTGTAAGTAAAGAAAATTACAAATCTACGGTTACCCATTTTTTGGCCGAGGTAAACATCAGGCCTAAAAAAGAAAATACAGGCGAGGCTTTTATCAGTGGAAATTTAAGCAATGTAGAAAAAACCTGGTTAGGGAATGCCCTGGTAACTGCACAACAAAAAATCCAGTCGATCAATATCGGCGGATTTATTTCTAAAGCGCCATTTCAGTTTTCCCTGATCCCGAAATTAAACTCACATGGTTCATTAAGCGGGCAGGTGGTAAATAAATTTTCACTTAATGTAATCGGGGCTTACAGTGCCGGGGTAGACGGTGCCGAAATCGGTTTCGGTTTTAATATAGATAAAAGTGATGTGCAATATTTTCAGTTTGCCGGGGCCTTCAATATGGTGGGAAGAGATGTACGCGGTGTACAGATAGGGGGCTTTTTTAATTATGTTATAGGAGATGTTAGGGCAGCACAGATTGCCTTGGCCTACAACCGTGTAGGTAAAAATTTCGAAGGTTTTCAGGTTGGCGGGGTTTACAATAAAGTGAATGAGGATTTTAGCGGGATGCAGGTATCATTGGGTTTAAATGACATAGGCAAAAACTTTAGCGGTTTCCAGGTTGGAGCGCTAAATCTTATTTCCATGAAACAGGAAGGCTTTCAGATTGGGGTTGGGGGCAATATTGTAAAAGGGAAATCCCGGGGCTTTCAGATCGGCGGAATTGCCAATTTAAATCAAGAATCGGATGGATTAAATATAGCAGGATTAGCAAATTATACTGCAACTACTGCAAATGGATTACAAACAGGCACAATCAATTATGCTAAAAATTTAAAGGGTATACAGCTTGGTGTTTTTAACATCTCTGATGAAAATGATGGTTACTCAATCGGACTGATTAATATTGCTTTTAAGGGCTATCACAAATTTAGTATGAGTACCAACGAGAGCACAACTTACAATTTGGCCTACAAAGGAGGGAGTAAACGTTTATACAATATGCTGATGTTTGGTATGAACACCAAATCTTCAGAAAAAATGTATACCGGTGGGTTGGGCTTTGGCAAGGAAATGAAATTGTTCAAAAGTGTTTCTTTAAATCCCGAAATCAGCAGTCAGCTTGTATACCAGGGCAGTTGGGCCGTTAACCTGCTGAACAAATTTGAACTCCCCGTAAACATTAGGTTAAATAAGTGGCTTGCTATTCAAGGCGGTCCATCTGTAAATGTGTATTACACCAAACAGAACACCAAAATTGGTGCGTTTGGCCTGTTACAAGAAAAACATCGTGATTTTACTTTTAAAGATTCGAGATATACAGGCTGGATTGGCTGGAATGTGGGATTGGTGGTTTTATAAAAAGACCTATAAGGTTTCAGAAACCCACGCATGGGGTACGTGTCTCCACGGACCGAAAGATATTAACTCGTAGTTCGTGAAGGTACGAACCACGAGCGATATTTTTTATCCAAGATAAATAGCTATTGCATTTCGGGTTAGAAATCCTGATTCCAAACTCCCAACTGAAAACTCCAAACTCACTTAATGGTCAAACTCGCCAAGATTCTTTGCCGACTCTTCATCAGAAATCACTTTTCTTACTTTCTTTTTATCCAGCCATAAAACCAGTGCTGGCAATAAAGTTAAATTGAAAATTAAAGCTACGAATAAAGTGATCGATAGCAGTAAGCCTAATATTACTGTTCCACCGAAAGTGGAAGCTGTGAATATCCCGAAGCCAAAAAATAAAATAAGTGCAATATGCGTCATACTTACCCCGGTTTCGGTAATGGTATCTGTAATTACTTTTGGTGCGCTGAAATTGGTTAAGTTTAGTTCCTGTTGGTATCTGGTAAGGAAATAAATCGTCTGGTCTGAAGCCAAGCCAAAGGCAATGGTGAAAATTAAAATGGTAGAAGGTTTTAAAGAAATCCCGAAATAGCCCATAATTCCCGCCGTAATAATCAAAGGAACAATGTTTGGAAGCAGGGAAATAAACATAATGCCCAAACTCTTAAACTGCATTAACCTTAACAATGAGATTAATACAATGGCAAGTGCAATGCTTTCTACCAAATGCTTTAACATGTAATCTGTTCCTTTCGAAAAGATAATGCTCGACCCCGTAAGCTCTACATCAAATTTTGAGGGTGGCAAAATGCTGTCGATGCGCGGTTTTAGCTCCGCCATAATCGCATCCAAACGTTTCGAACCTACATCTGCCATCTGGAAACTGATCCTTGTACTTTGATTTCCCTTGCTGATAAAGTTCGTTAACAGGCTTGCATTTCCTTTTCCGCCGTTGGCGATGTAAGCTAAAATAAAATTCTTTTCTAAGTTATCCGGTAAACGGAAAAAAGTTGAATCGTTATTGTAAAATGCCTGGGTGGCGTACTTTAATCCCATATTCACCGAAATAGAACGTGAAAATTCCGGATAAGCCGAAATCATTTTTTCAAGCTTTTCCATTCTTTTTAGGTTGGTTAAATTGAAAACCCCGTTCTTTTTCTTGGTATCAACGCTTACTTCCAAAGGTAAAATGCCCTCAAAATTTTTCTCAAAGAATTTAAGGTCGGTTAAAATTTCAGAGTTTTTCGGAAGATCATCAACCACGTATCCATTAACGTTGATTTTCATTACCCCGATGAAAGCAATAATCGATATAACGATCGTTCCGATATAGATGAGCCCGCTTTTATGCTGTACAAGTATATCGGTTTTAACCAACAATTTATGCAGTATACCTTCGTCAATGTGGGTTTGCGGTTTCAGTTTTGGTGTAGGCAGGTAGCTGAAAATAATTGGTATCAAACATAAACACATTAACCAGGTAACCATTACGTTTATAGAAGCTACACTGCCAAACTGCATTAAGAGTTCACTTCCGGTAAAATAAAGAACACCAAAACCAATGGCTGCGGTTATGTTGGCAATCAATGTGGTAATGGCTATCCGTTCAATTGTGACGCTTAATGCTTTTTGCTTGTCGCCATGTTTCCGCAGTTCATTCTGGTATTTGTTAAGCAACAAAATACTGTTCGGGATACCGATAATTACAATCAGTGGCGGAATCAACCCTGTTAAAATGGTTAGTTCGAAACCGAACAATACCAAAGTGCCTATACTCCATATTACACCCATTACTACCACCAGGATAGGGAAGAAGACCGCGTAAAATTTCTTGAAGAAAAACAACAGGATTAAAGCCGAAACCAGAATTGATAAGCCTAAAAATAGTACAAACTCGTTGCTTACCAGTTTGCTTACTGCAGTGCGAATATAAGGCAGGCCCGAAATATGTACCTTTATTTTGGTCGATTCCTGGAAAGCTTTTGCCTTGGTTTCGATTTCTTTTAAAATCGGATTACGTTCGGCAGTATTTAAGATTTTGGTGTCGAAAGTAATGGCCATTAAAGTGGCATTCTGGCGATTGTAGACCAATCCTTCGAAAAACGGATTGCCATAAATCATATTCCTGATCGAATCCATGCCGGCATCGGTTTTAACCAAGCCACCGGGAATCGGTTTTAAAATAAATTTTTGGTTCACGGTATCTTTTTCCAGTTGAAAGATCCGGCCTGAAGATAAAACCTGTTTAATTCCCTTTAATTTTTGAATTTCGTTAGAAAGCTGTACCCATTGGTTGTAAATCTCCTTTTTAAAAATATCTGGCGATTGTATTCCCACCACCATTACGCTTCCATCTTCGCCGAAAGTTTTTTTAAAAGCATTGTATTTTACAAATGCACTATCGGTAACGGGCAGGATTTTGCTTCCCGTGTAGGAGAGTTTTACATTTTTGGCCTGGTAAGCCATGAAAATAGTTCCTAAAACAAAAAATACGATGATTGCGATACGGTTCTGAAGAATGAATCTCGATAGCTTAACCCACATGTGCAGCTTTTTAAATGATAATATTAATGGCAAAACTAATCTTATTTATAAAATGCGATTACTTTTTGCGCAATTAAATTTGCACAAATAACATACTTTTGAAAAAATTGTTTTAAGGGCATGTTGCATAAAGTTAGGGGCATTGTTTTAAAGACCACAGATTACAGTGAAAGCAGTGTGGTGGTGCAGGTACTGACCGATAAATTCGGCATGCAATCTTATCTTATTAATGGAGTTAAGAAGCCGAAAGCCAAGATTAAAATGAATATGCTGCAATCGCTGCATTTGTTGGATATGGTGGTTTATCATAAAGCCAATACCAATATTCAACGGATATCGGAGCTGCGGCAGGCACCTGTTTTTAAAAGTATTCCTTACGATATGATTAAAACCAGTATCGTTATTTTTTTAAACGAAGTGCTGTATAAAAGTATCAGGCAACAATCGGCTGATGAAGGTTTGTTCGATTACATTTTTAATTCGATAGCCTGGTTTGATGAAGTAGGAGAGATTAGTCCTAATTTTCACCTGTCCTTCTTATTAAAGCTTACACGGTTTTTAGGTTTTTCGCCCAACGGAAAAAGAAGGAACGACCAGATTTATTTTGACCTGCAGGAAGGAGAATTTACTTCACGGTTGCCGGTTCACTCCAATTATCTTCAATTAGATGATGCAATAGGTTTTATTTCGCTGTTTAATTCACCACTCCACGAAATTTCAGAAATAAAGTTAAGCAATACCCAACGGCGCTTTTTATTAGATAAGATATTGGTTTTCTATACCTTACATACAGCCTCGTTTGGTGTGGTGCAATCGCACAAAATCCTCGAAACTTTATTAAGTTGAAAAAAAAGAAAAAAAGATTTGCAGAACAGTTTTATAGCGCTATATTTGCATTCCCAAACGGAGGATGGGGTTTTAAAGTTTGATAAATATAAAAGGGAAATTAGCTCAGCTGGTTCAGAGCACCTCGTTTACACCGAGGGGGTCGGGGGTTCGAACCCCTCATTTCCCACTAAGCCTTTCAGGATTCTGAAGGGCTTTTTTATCAAACATTGAGATACACCATAAAGGGAAATTAGCTCAGCTGGTTCAGAGCACCTCGTTTACACCGAGGGGGTCGGGGGTTCGAACCCCTCATTTCCCACCAAGCCTTTCAGGATACTGGAAGGCTTTTTTTGTGTTCAAATTTTTGTATCTGAATACAGATACTTACGAGGGAAATTTAGGCTTAACTGGTTTAGAGCACCTCGTTTACACCGAGGAGGGGCGTCCCGATTTGAACATCGGGATCATTTCCCACCAAGCCTTTCAGGATACTTGAAGGCTTTTTTTATGATCAAATTTTAGGTTTTTTCAGTGCATCCCGTAATTTAAATCGAAAGGACTGTCTTGATTTGAACATTGGGATAAAATCTTTTTTAGCTCTAACCGGAGCGTTTATTTAGCTTATTCTTATATTTATTTATATGTTTTATGCTTATATTTTATATTCAGCAGCTCGAAATAAATATTATGTTGGATCAACAACTAATCTCGAGAATAGGTTAAAAAAACATAATACAAATCACCCGGGTTTTACCGGTCATACCGGAGACTGGCGTATCGTTTGGAGTGAAGTTTTTGAAACAAGAACTCAGGCAATCCTAAAAGAGAAAGAGATTAAAAACTGGAAGAGCAGACTAATGATAGAAAAATTAATTGCAAAATACATTAATATAATTTAGCTCAGCTGGTTTAGAGCAGCTCGTTTACACCGAGGAGGGGCGTCCCGATTGAACGTCGGGATCATTTCCCACCAAGCCTTTCAGGAAGCTGAAAGGCTTTTTTTATGCTGTCATTCTGAACGCAGTGAAGAATCCTTAAAAATAGTACCATTATTAAGATTGCCTAAATGTATTAAAAGATCCTTCAACAGGCTATCATAAATCCTATAGAAGAATCGTCTTTTCGACTGGAGTGCGCCGGTTTTTCACCGGTGGCGGAACGGAGAAATCTATAGTGACAGATTTAGCTTCGCTGAGCACTCCATGGTTCTCGACAGCGTTGCACTCCGCTTGAAATGACGACTCGTGAGAAGGTTGTCACTCATATTGATTTTATACGATAAATTACCCCTCAGGATGACGAAGAAGGATAGGGGTACTTATTTAGGCTCCCATAACTCAATCTTATTGCCTTCGGCATCCATAATATGGACAAATTTTCCAAAATCGTAAGTGGCAACTTCATCAAGTATAGTTACACCGTTTTCTTTAAGTTTCTCCAGTAGTGCTTCAAGATTTTGAACACGGTAATTGATCATGAATTCCTTTTTTGAAGGTGAAAAATATTCGTCACCTTTTTTAAACGGACTCCACTGTAATGTTTCAACCTCATCAGGATTATTGATATTGCGGGAATCAAAACTCACCGATCCCCATGCGTTAACTTCTACTCCTAAGTTTTTAGCATACCAGTCTTTTGTTTCCTTTGGGTTGTCTGAAAAAAAGAAAATCCCACCTATGCCTGTCACCTTTGGTGCGTTACCTGTATCCGGAGTTAAGTTTTTTGAATCTTCCATATTGTTGTTGGTTTATAATTTTTTTTGGTCAATTTCTTTCTAGCCCTAAGATAGTAGAAAATCAACTTTATTATTACCTTATTCAATTATATATCCGAAATTGCCTGATGAAAAACAGCGGTAAATGTTCGGTAAAATAATCAGGTTTATATTTTTTGGGAACTACTTTGTAGGTATTTTGGCAGTAGCCCTTACCGTCGAAGCCACCCTTCAGTTAAAGCTGCCTTTTAATTCCCTCAATTATTACCTGTTGTTGTTTTTGGCACCCACCATTTATTATACCTACGCTTACAATAAAGTTTCTACTGCTCCATCTACCAACAACCCGCGTAATCAATGGTATTTCAAACACAAGACTTTTATTAACAGGAGTCAGGCTGTGCTTTTTATCTGCTGCATGCTATTGGCCATTAACCTGTTATATCAAAATTTTCAGCATATCCTGGCACTTCCAACCAGTTATTGGGCTGCTATTATAATTATCATTGTTGCAGGCGTTTTATACTACGGTTTATTGCCTAAATCTTTCCTTAAATTTAACCTTCGCAATACCGGTTGGCTTAAAGCTTTCGTGATCGGTTTTGTTTGGGCCTGTTGTGCCAACGTGCTGCCGTTGATCATGCTTAAAATTGAAACAGGGGTGGGTTATCACGATTCTGTACTGTGGACCTGGTTGTTTATTAAAAACTGGATGTTCTGCACCGTAAATGCAATCATTTTTGATATTAAAGATTACCCGACAGATGCCAATAAACACCTGCGGACTTTTGTAGTGCGGTATGGCCTGAGGAGAACGATCTTTAATATTTTAATTCCCCTGTTAATTATCGGTTTAATCTCTTTGGGCATATTTGCCAGTTACAAGGGCTTCAGAATACCACAGGTTTTATGTAATGTGCTGCCATTTATATTAACCATTTACGTGGCTTATTCTATGCACAGGAGAAAAAATATCCTCTATTATCTGATGGTTATTGATGGTTTGATTTTGTTTAAAGCCATATGTGGGATAATAGGAATGCAGTTTGTTCATTAAGCTGAAAGACTAAAGCAGAAAGACCAAAGTGTATTTACATTCTAGAAATTTATCTTGATACTTAATTCTCAATACTTGATACTAAATACCTGATTCTAGATACTTGATACTAAATACTCAATACCCGATACCATGAACAACAACTACGATAAAATAGCTAATCATTACGATACCCTAAGCCGTCTGGTGTTTTTTAAATCGCAGGTCAATGCACAGGTCAATCAGCTTCAGTATCTTCCAAAAAATAGCTCAGTTTTAATTGTTGGTGGCGGTACAGGATGGATTTTAGAAGAAATTGCCAAAGTACATCCGGGTGGTTTAAAGATTGTTTATGTAGAAATATCAGCTAAAATGATGGCACTTTCTCAAAAACGGAACTATAAAGATAATGCTGTTACGTTTGTGAATATTGGCATCGAAGATTTTAAAACTGATGTGCAGTTTGACGTAATTTTAACGCCGTTTCTTTTCGATAACTTTGCCCGGCAACGGGCTGCAAAAGTATTTGAACAGCTAAACTCATATTTGAAAAAAGATGGCCTGTGGTTTTTGGTCGATTTTTCACTCCAAAAAAACAACGGAAACTGGTGGAAATTGCTGCTGCTCAGATCTATGTATGGCTTTTTTAAATTGCTCAGAATTGTAGAAGCCAACCAGCTAATCGATATGAACCCTTATTTTTTGAATGCAGATTATCAGATTTTAGAACTGCGTTTCTATTACCGGGACTTTATAAAAGCAGTTATTTTTAAAAAATAAAATGACATTGATTTAATGCATCTATGTTGCATTAAAAATTTGATTTCAGATCTTTGCTCTAAAAGATAAGGATATGGATTTTGATGTAATTATAATAGGAGGCAGCTATGCGGGTTTATCTGCTGCATTAACCCTGGGCCGTTCAACCCGGAATGTTTTGATAATCGATGCAGGCAAACCGTGTAACAGGCAGACTCCGCATTCACACAATTTTTTAACACATGATGGCGATCGGCCGGTTGATATTGCTAAAGCTGCAAAAGCAGAGGCGCTGAAATATCCAACTGTCAGGTTTTTAGAAGGGAACGCCATTTCTGCCAAACAGATAGGTATTGGCTTTACCATTGGGTTAGAAGATGGAGGAAGTTTTTCCGCCCGGAAAATCTTACTGGCCACTGGTTTAAAAGATACGCTGCCCAACATTAAAGGATTGGCAGCATGCTGGGCCGTTTCTGCAATACACTGCCCTTATTGCCATGGTTATGAAGTGAAAAATGAAAAAATAGCTTTATTAATGAACGGCGACCATGCCTTCGAGATGGCTAAGAACCTTCACCTTTGGAATAAAGATTTAACCATCTTAACCAATGGAAAATTGGGATTTACTGCCGAGCAGACCGAAAAGCTAAAGTCTAAATCAATTGCTATTTTAGAAGAGGAAGTTGTTGAACTGGAACATCAAAATGGTCAGCTCGAAAATATCGTTTTTAAAAGTGGGAAAAAGCTAACCTTTAAAGCAATTTATATTAAGCCTGAGATCGACCAGCACGTAAACTTTAGCGACCAGTTAGGATTTGAATTGACAGATTTGAAAACGATAAAAGTAAATGAACAGCAGCAAACCACTGCAAAGGGCGTTTATGCCGCAGGAGATTGTACAACCTTGTTCAGGTCGTTACCTATCGTTACAGCCGCTGGAACCATGGCTGCAGTGATGATTAATAAGGAACTGATTTCTGAAGATTTTTGATGCATCATCAGAAATTAAAATAAGATGGCACCAATAATAGTAAGAATAAACATCGCTGCCATTACAATTCTATCAGCAGTGATCCATTGATCTCTTGTAAGTGGTACTAAAACTTTTTTTACAGTTTCAGCTTTATGCCTTGAAAGCCTGAAAACTGATGTGTCTAATTTAATAATCATGGGGTCATGTTTAATGGGGTCGATCTTTTTAAGACAAATCCCAAGCCAAAAAATTAGAAAAATGTTAAATTGTGGATAACTAGTGTTTTTTTCTTAATTAATTGATATTTATACGGTTGTAAATACAACGCATCATTAAAAAAGGGCAATCAGGTTGTATGGAATATCCAACAGCCCGATTGCCCGATGTATGTAATCGTGTTTTATTATAACTTATCAGCCGGTTTTTCTGCCGTATTTAATTTGCTGTTTTTCTTGCCGTACCAGAAGTAAATGGCTAAGCCAATAATTAACCACACAGCTAGTCTGATCCAGGTTTCCCAGGGTAAAAATACCATCATAGCGATGCAGGTTAATATGCCCAAAATAGGGATTAAAGGCACCAGTGGAACCTTAAACGGGCGTTTCGCTTCAGGGTTTGTTTTTCTTAAGATCAGGATGCCTACACAAACCATTAAGAAGGCCAGTAAAGTACCGATGCTGGTCATCTCGCCAACAACATTCATGGGAACAAATGCAGCAAAAAGACCAATGAACAAACAAAGAATTATATTTGATTTGTATGGCGTTTTAAATTTTGAATGCACATCAGAGAACATTTTTGGCAATAATCCATCTTTACTGATGGAATAGAACATCCGCGATTGCGCCATTAAATCGATCAGGATTACCGAAGTATAGCCGATCAGAATGGCTAAAATAATGGCCTGACTTAGCCAGGCATAAGGCGTTTTCTCGATAGCAATGGCTACCGGTGCACCGCTATTGGCAAATTCTTTATAATTGGCCAGTCCCGTCATTACATGGCCGAACAACCCAAACAGAACCGTACAAACCACCAGTGAACCAATGATACCGATTGGTAAATCGCGTGCCGGATTTTTGGTTTCCTGCGCTGAAGCAGCCACGGCATCGAAGCCTATAAACACAAAAAATACCAGTCCTGCACCACGTAATACACCACTCCAGCCAAACTGGCCAAATGTTCCTGTGTTTTCAGGAATATAAGGATGATAATTTGCAGGGTCGATATATTGCCAGCCCAAAGCTATAAAAACCAAAACTACGCCCACTTTAAGAAATACAATAATTCCATTTACTATGGCCGAGCCTTTTGTGCCCCGCACCAATATGGCTGTCATCAATACCACAACCAGCGCTGCAGGGATATTAATAATGCCATTAACGGTAGTGCCATTGGCGAGTTTAGCGGTTTCGAAAGGAGATAAGGTTAACTGCGGGGGAAGATAAATGTGCAAGCTGGCCAGGAATTTGGTTAAATACTGCGACCAGCTGATGGCCACTGTAGCGCAGCCTACGGAATATTCCAATACCAGATCCCAGCCGATAATCCAGGCAAAAAGCTCGCCCATAGTAGCGTAAGAATAGGTGTATGCACTACCTGCAACCGGGATCATGGAAGCAAATTCTGCATAACAAAGTGCTGCAAATCCACAACCTAAAGCTGCAATTACAAACGATAGGGTTACAGCGGGGCCTGAATAATTGGCCGCTGCCAAACCTGTAATTGAAAATAAACCTGCGCCCAGTGTTAGGCCGATGCCAATCAAAATCAGATTTATGGGGCCTAAGGTTCTTTTAAGCGTACCTTCGCCGCTTTCGCTTGCTTCAGCAACAATGCTGGCAATAGATTTCTTCATGAAAATAAGTTAAGAGACGCTGCAAAAATATTAAAATATATTAAATCTATAGTATTTATATATTAATTCCTCTAAGCCCAAACATACTTATGTACCGCCTAACTTTAGAGGTCACAAACAATTTTTTGAAAATGTACCTGCTGCTTTTCATAGGTACTGTAGTCCCGCCATCGCTTGTAGTCCTCGTTGCGCCTTGCTTCACTGTGGGCTACCCGCTCAGTCGGGTTCATTTACAAAGGACTGTTCTGGCATTATCCCCAGCCGTAAATAGAATACCAACCTTTTACACCTAAACCTGATAGCGCCAGATAGCTCCCGATTTACGAAAATGATTTTATTTAAGATACGTTTAATCGGGACTATAGGCAATAGCAGGACGGCTGAAACCGAAGTATTACAAGACCTTGCTTTTCTAAAAAAGATTAAAAACCTTCAATTTCTACGGAATTATTTCTAAATCACAAAATTTTATTAAAAATTATTTATTTGATAATCAGTTATTTATGAAATAAATTTAATTTATTTTAGTACTATGTATTGCATGGTAGTTTATAAAACATATATCTTTGTATTATGATAGCAGAAAATACGCAAACACAAATGCGGAAGGGAATTCTGGAATACTGTGTTTTATCAATCATCTCGAGGGGCGAAATATATGCCTCTGATATCATTGCCGAATTAAGGTCGGCAAAACTGTTGGTGGTTGAGGGCACATTATATCCATTATTAACTAGGCTTAAAAACAATGGTTTGTTAAGCTACAACTGGGTAGAATCTACCTCAGGCCCTCCCCGTAAATATTATACCTTAACCGAAGATGGTCGGGGCATTTTATCACAATTAGATCAAACCTGGCAGGAACTGGCCTATGCGGTAGGGGTTTCGCAACAAGGAGCCAATTCATAATCATTAGTAACAAAGAAATGGAAAAGACCATCATCATAAATATAGGGAACACGATTATTCACATTGAAGAAAGTGCCTACGAACTCTTAAAGGTTTACCTGAATGAGGTAAAACAATATTTTGCCAATCATGCCGACGATCTGGAAATTGTAACAGATATCGAAAACCGGATTGCAGAACTATTGACTGAGCAGTTGGAAGAGCAGAAAAAACAGGTTGTAGATTCGGCCAATGTAAATTCGGTAATTGCACAGATGGGACGGGTGCAGGATTTTGATACGGCTGAAGAAAGCGAAGAGGAACCTGTAATCAGCAATACTTATCAGTACCAGTATGCAGAGAAAAAACTGTACCGCGATATGGACGATCGCGTGGTAGCAGGTGTTTGTTCTGGTATTGCACATTTTGTAAATGCAGATCCCAGATGGATCAGGCTGGCTACATTACTGATCAGTTTTGCCGGTGGATTTGGCTTATTGGTGTATGCCATCCTTTGGATCATCATGCCGAAAGCAAAATCGCGGGTAGAAAAAATGGAAATGAAAGGCGAACCTGCCAACCTTCAGGGTTTCCAAAAGAACCTGGATGAAGAATTGCAGGCAGTTAAAGAGCGCCTGGGTGAAGTAAATAAACATGCACGACCGATATTTGCCCGCTTAGGGATTTTTATCGGCGAATTTTTCGAATGGATAGGCCGCTTTATATCGGGTACCGGAAAGATAATTTTTAAAGTAATTGCCGGCGTTATCGTTGTATTTGGTGTACTCTTTTTACTGGCGCTAATTACGGGTACAGCCATATTCCAGGGTTTTTGGGATGCAAGCGTTTACGAATATTTTCCATTCTCGATTGTTAATGAAAGCAATAGAGGGATCATTTTGTTCGGTGCATTTATTGTATGTTTTGTGCCGGTTCTGGCTTTGGTGTTATTCTCGATCAGGATTGCCTTTAACAAACAGACGACTAATAAAACACTTTCTTTTGCCTTGTTGATTATCTGGTTGGTAGGCGTAGCAGTAACAGGCTATCAGGTTGCAAAGATTTTATCAGAATTTAAGCAACATGCAGAGTTAACACAAACAACCGACCTGAAGACTTACCCGGTTTATACCATCAGTATCGATAGAAGTAAATATTTCAGTAAAGAGGATAGTATTGCTTACCACATTGATGCGAACAACCGCCACCAGATTGTGATTGACGATTTTGAAGACGGACCATTTGTTTCGCCGAACCGTATCCGTATTGATATTAACAAAAGTGAAACAGGTGTTACCCGCTTAACACAGAAATATGAATCGCAGGGCAAAACCTTTCAAAGTGCCTTGCAAAATGCCCAGAACATTAGCTACAATTATGCAATGAAAGATTCGGAGCTGATTTTAAGTCCGAGGTTTCAATTGAGAAAGGGAGCCATCTGGAGAAACCAGGAAGTAAGGTTAAATCTTGAAATCCCGGTGGGCACAAAATTAATTTTAAAGCAGGATACTTACCGCTACGTGAATAATTACTGGACCTGGGAATGTAACGACAGCGAAAATGACCATAACGATTCCAGTACATGGATTATGACCGATGATGGTTTGAAATGTATTGCCAAATTAAAGGAGGAGGCCCTAAAAAAACAAAAACTAAAGGGAGAGTTGTTCGATCTGGAATTATTGCAAAAGAATAAACCTACTGATACTGTTTATCAGGATTCTGTATCAAACAGGATTAAGGAGGTTAAAGAAGAGTTGGGGATTGCGAATGAAGAATGATAGCATTGCTAGCTAGTTTAAAACTTTAATACGAATGAAGTTTTGCCAATAGCTCATCCTTGCCTCGGCTCGCCGCCGCCGAAGGGCTCTTTCTTTTTGCTGCCAAAAAGAAACAAAAACCACCGGCTGAAAATTTTTCTCTCAAAGTCAGTAATATGGCTAGGATAGTGGAGCCCGAAAAATTTGTTAGGCCGGAATTAAGTGGAACGGAGATACAGTGTTTTGGCCTAGTTGGGTGGAAATGCATTAACGCAACAAATCGCTTATTAATAGTTAATAGGCTATGATAAAATAAAGTCATTGTTAGAAGAAATTTAGAAACTCGTCGCAATGACGATTAAGGTCGGACGAGATAAAAGCATACCTAAAAAGAAGAAACCATGAAACCATTATTTACGTTAATTGCATGCCTAATGGTGTGTGGGGCTTCTTTTGCCCAAAAATTAAGCAAACTTACCGGAAAAATTGTTGATGAAAAAAATGTTCCGGTATCGTTTGCCATTGTTCGGGTCCTAAATTATCCGGATACAAGCGTTGCCAAAAGCGCATCGACCAATATAGACGGTGAGTTTAGTATCGATCAGTTAAAAAGTGGCGATTATGTACTTTCGGTTTCAATAGTAGGTTTTAAAAATAAAAAGACGGCGCATTTTCCACTTAACGGTGATTTAAATATGCCTGCCATTACGATCGAAAGTTTAAGCAAACAGTTAAGAGAAGTGAGTGTGCAGGGGCGAAAACCTTTTGTTGAACATCAGATCGATAAAACGGTACTGAATGTAGAGAACAGCATTACAGCAACTGGTAGCACAGCTTTAGAGGTTTTGGAAAAGGCCCCCGGTGTGCAGATCGACAGGCAAAACGAACAGATTTTATTGAATAATAAATCGGGTGTAACAGTGATGATTGATGGGAAGAACAATTTTTTATCGGCAGCTGACTTAACTATTTATTTAAATAGTTTAAGCAGCAGTCAGATAGCAACCATTGAAATTATTACCAATCCTTCAGCCAAATACGATGCCGCAGGCAATTCGGGCATTATCAATATTAAATTAAAAAAAAATAAGGCATTTGGTACAAACGGAGGCATTTCATCAACCTATCGCAATGCGATAAGGGCTAATCTGCCTACCAATATTTATGGATCGGAGCTGAACTTCAACTTAAATCACCGCGTAAAAAAGTGGAATTTTTATACCAACGCAAATGCATCAAAAAACAATAACTTCTCGAATTTATTTTTAGATCGGTCTACCAATTCAAACGGTTTGCAGAGCGTATTTAATCAAGACTTTCAAAAAATATATACCGGATCGCGCCTGGCTGCAAAACTGGGTGCAGATTATTTTGTAAGTGAAAAAACGACGATCGGGGTGATGTTAGATGGCAGCACAAGTACGCGTAAACTAGATAATTTCTCTCAAACCTTTATAAACGAAGCTAAAGCCGGTACAGTAAGTAAAAATTCTTTAATTCAGTATTCTGATGCCAATACACCCAACAAGAATTACAGTGCCAACTTTAATCTCAAACACGATTTTAAAAAAGAGGGCGCTAGCTTAAATTTCGATGCAGATTACTCTGGTTTTGATTATTCGGGCCTGGAAAATTTTAATGCCAATTTTTATGATGCGAACGGCGCTCTTTATAATAATACCATAATTAGGAACAATAGTAAAATAGCGATTGATATTTACGCCGCAAAAACTGATTTTACCTGGCCAATATCAAAAACTGCAAAGATCGAAACAGGTTTGAAAAGCGCTTATGTTAAAACCAATAACGATTTTCTTTCATCAGCCCTGATCAACAATGAATGGCAGAATATAGTAGGGCAAAGCAATAATTTTATCTATAAAGAAAACGTAAATGCAGCGTATGCAAATGTATCTAAAGATTGGGGCAAGTGGCAGCTTCAGGCAGGTTTGCGGGCTGAGTATACGCAATCTACCGGGACATCGGTAACTAATAATACCGAGACAAAGCAGCATTATTTATCGTTATTTCCAACTGTTTTTGTTAATCAGAAAATTTCGGAGAGCAGTAATTTACGTTATTCGTACGGCAGGAGGATAGACCGGCCAAATTACCAGCAACTCAATCCTTTTAATTTTTATATGGATCCTTATACCATTGCGCAAGGAAATCCGTACTTAAAACCTCAGTTTACGAATAATTTCGAAGTGAGTTATAATTATAAAAGTGGATTGTCGATTTCTTTGGGTTATTCAAAAACAAAAGATCTTATTTTGGATAGTAAAACTGCACAAAACGACAGCACCAGGATTGTTACGGTTGGACAGGGCAATATAGGCAGCGGACAATATTATACAGCGGGCTTATATTTTCCGCTTACCATTACCAAATGGTGGAGCCTTCAAAATAATTTTAATCTTTTTTACAATAAATTTAAAGACGATAACCTGGAAGGAGCCCCTTTTACATTGAGTAAAGTAATGTACAACTTTAACATTAACAGTTCTATAACGTTACCAGATAACTGGACTTTTGAAACCAATTTCTGGCTAAATTCGCCGCGTGTGCGCGGTATAGAAAGGACCACAATTTACCAAAAGGCCTTAAATATGGGCGTACAAAAAAGTTTCTTGAACAAAACTTTAAAACTTAGATTAAATGTTGATGATATCTTCCAGAGCAACTATTGGAAAGGAACGCTCGATTATCAGAATGTGAATTTGAGGGTGCAGAACAATTATATCAGCAGAAGGGCTTCATTCAGCATCAGTTATAACTTTGGAAACCAAAATTTAAAATCGAACCAAAACCGTAAAACAGCTGCCGATGATATTAAAAACAGGGCAGGAGGCTAAGGCAGTCTTGAGTCTGCAGTCGGAAAGTCAGAGGTCCGAAAGTCCGAAGACGGAGGACTGAAAGTTGGGAGTTTGGAGACAATTAAGCGATTAAAACAATTAATCCAATGAACCAATAACCAATAACCAATGAACAAATGACCAATGAACCAATTACCAATTTTCAATTAACCATTTAACACCATAATAATGAAAAATATCTTTTACAGTATTGCAATTTTAGTTGCCGCTTTAAGTTTTGGATGCCATCGCAGCAGTGGTTATTTATCCATCAGTGCACAGGATACGAACAACTCATTTAAATTTGAGGCGAGTTATGCAGATGGTAAAACAGCTAAGCTGGAAAAATACCTGGACAGTGCTTTAAACAATGAACTCCCACTCGATCAGCATATTGATCTGTTTGTAAACTTAAATGGTGGTGATAAATTTAACCTTAAAGCCAAAAAGGGCTGGATAGAAATCAACTTCGATAAAAGGAATAGTTCTTTGGCAAGTTATATGAAAGTGAAAAAACTTACTGAAGGCATTAAAAAGAAGTTAACGGAATAATTGTTTGTTAAGCGCATGGCGTAAGGCGTTTGGCAATTATCCTTTTGCAATATGATCTTCGGTCTCCCGACTTCGGACTTTTCAATTTTCAACCACAGAGATCGCGGAGAAAAGGCACAGAGGACACAAAGTTGTATAGTCTTCGACTCCGTTCAGACTGACAATTTATAAAGAAAAATCTGCGAATATCTGCGTAATCTGCGGGGACTTATAGTTATTCTCCCGCAGATTTAAGATGATCAGCGCAGAGCTTTGGGATTTTATAATCTTAGTTGCTAATATGTCGTCATTGCGAAATGAAAGGTTGGGATGTGAGATAGAGTGAAGCAATCTTTACAGCGTTACTAAAAAAGTCTATTACCTATTAATGGATCAGAAAAAACTCATCTAACAATTCTCCTGCAGGTGTAAAGACCAATTTATAATAACCTATTTTATTATTGTTTTGATGGACTGCACTTTTTAAAGTTATAGTATCTGAATCCCCTACTTCAGGCTCGATGTTTTCAATATCAACTGATATGTTCTTATCTGTTATATCTAAGTCTTCACAATTATTTTGGTCCAATAATGATTTAAAGGATTGAATGAAGATATGCTGGATGTTGTGAGCTAACATAAATGTTTTTATCTCAGCAGTTGTCATTTAGGTCGCTTATTAATTCAAAAATCTTTAAATGCAGGTTTTTAATTCTAGAATTGAACTGGTAATTCGAAATCAATTGTTTTTGCACCATTTTCAATTTCCCTGCCCTTTAGATTCATATAAGTTTTTCCGCTCTTTTCGAGTTTACCTATTGTGAATTTATACAGCCTCATTTTTAAATTGTTTAAATCTTTCATTGTACTGGTATCTAAATCTTTTGGCTCTTCTAAAATCCAGCTATAGCCCGTCCATTTACTTTTTAGCGAATTTTTGTCGGTTGTTATATTTAGCTTGTCTGCAAAAGGAATTTTGATTTTCCCAAATGATACCATATTATTTTTGAGGTCAATGGTTAACGAATCTAGCTTTGAAAGCTTATTCTGAGATTTAAAATAAATTACATCATTTTTGATTTGGATAGAGATATTTTCTTTGCCTGTCGAAACCATTTCTATATTGTCCATAAAACTCATGAGTTCCGTATATTCTTCTTTTGTTAAACCCAATTTAACGTGATAAGGTATTTTTTCACCCTGTGGTACTGCTTTCATATAGTCAACAAACCATTCATAATTTTGCGCTATGGATGATTGAAGCTTTTTTGCCAATTCCATCTGTCTTGGATTTTGTTGCACGCCATCTATAATGTCTGCTTTAACCGTTCCTATTGGTAATAGCCAGGTAAGATCTGTTTTTATATCACCTGTTAGTTTTTGATCGGAAATGGTTGTTTGCGCTTGCATGCAGCTGCTAAAAAACACAATGAATAAAATGAGATAAGATGTGTGTCTTTTAGAAGGAACCGTTTGAAAAGAAAGCATGATGGTTAATTTAGTTCCCGCAAGATAGAAATTTTATAGCTTTTTTAGTTAGGCAAAAGACAACCCAATGGCGGATAGTTAAATGATTGAGAACCTGTTGCTGATACTTTCGCCAACTGGATATAAATTTTATTTCTTCAGGATAGGAGGTCAATTTTTAAACGGATTAATATAACGCTTTCTTGTTTGTTAGATGGTATGTAAGCATGGCTGTTACAGCTTACTCTACATAAAACCATGGGATATTAAATAAACCTTTTTTTAGATCGATATTTATGGTTTGACCGGTTTGGATTCCGTTGTACTGATCGCTTGTAACAGAAATTTCTTCCTGATCGTAATGATGCCCCCAGGGCGTAACTTCTAGAATATACGATTTC
Source organism: Sphingobacteriaceae bacterium (assembly GCA_017745075.1). Lineage (GTDB taxonomy): Bacteria > Bacteroidota > Bacteroidia > Sphingobacteriales > Sphingobacteriaceae > Pedobacter. The sequence goes on from JAGIAD010000002.1 coordinate 451,487, forward strand.
GACCTTCTGCTCCTGCTAATCCTTTTATTTACCACCTCGGCTTGGTAAACAGTCGGTTCCGAATTGTCATAAACACAGTTTGCCCCATAAGTGCCGGCATAACTATAAAGAAAAACATTAACAATAAGCGATAAGTAAATCCAGGTTTTGCTTTTATCGGTATTGATGATATGATTATGTGTAGCAAAAAGAATAATCAGCATGATTGCAAAGGCTATGGTACCGGGTATGATCAAACTATAAAAGCTTTCAAATTTATAATCGATAATTACACGGAACAGGATAGCCCATGCGGCAATGTCTATAAAATCGGCTACATCGTATTTATCATTCCCATCCTTGTCTTTCCAAATTTCTACCAAACTGGCAATACTTGGCCTGCCTGTTAAACCATTTAATATAAGGCCAATAATTGGCATGCAGAGCAATACTGTAAAAAGGATCTCGTAAGGCTTTGGGAAAAATAAGAACCATACACTTAAACCAATGGTAAGGTATTCTAACCAGTTGAGTTTATGAAAGGTTAATTTAGAGAAGGTAACTTTACTGCGCTGTTGTCGTCGGTCTCTGCTGGCTTTGCTCATATTAATTATCTGTATTTTTCAAAACATGCTGCAAAAAACTTTGGAAATTGCTGTAGCCATTTTTTTCCGGATATTCAAGGTCTAGCATCTTTCCATTTCCCGTATCAAATATTTGCCAGCCGTAAAGTTTTGCAATTCTTGCTAACTCAAAAAGCGCTTCCTCGCCATAAAGGCTAAATATCTTATTGCTTACTGGCTCTTGATCAGCATAATAAACTATTGCGTAGTTATCGCCTTTTATTTCATGCTGATTTTTATCCGCGGTAATATTGTTAAAGTGCTTTTCTAAAATTGCGTTAAAATCTACTGCTACAAGCAATTCTTCATCAACTTCTTCAACTGCATGTATTTTTTGTTTCGAACTGAATATTACAATATCCCAACTCATATGTTTTTATATCACCTGTTAGTTTTTGATCGGAAATGGTTGCTTGCACTCATGCAGCTGCTAAAGGACACAATGAATAAATGAGATAAGATGTGTGTCTTTTAGAAGGAATCGTTTGAAAAGAAAGCATGATGGTTAATTTAGTCCCCGTAAGATAGAAATTTTATAGCTTTTTTAGTTAAGCAAAAGACAAACCTAACGGCGGATAGTTAAATGATGCCCAAAAACATGCAATCATCCACAGGCTTGAATGCCTAGAATGGTGACTTTCACGGTTTAACCACAGAGATCGCGGAGAGAAGGCACAGAAATACACAGAGCTGGATGGTTATTTTTTTTTGCAATTATATTCGGACTTCGGTCTCCTGACTTTTTACTATTTAACCACAGAGATCGCGGAACTGACAATTTACAAAGAAAAATCTGCGAATATCTGTGTAGTCTGCGAGGGACTTATAGTTATTCTCCCGCAGATTTAAGATGATGAGCGCAGAGCTTTGGAATGTTGTAATTGTTGTATGTCGTTGTTGTGAACAGAAGGGTAGCGGGGGTATTCTTTGCAACATTATCTTCGGACTTCGGTCTCCTGACTTTCGGACTAACCACAAAGCAATCTTTTCTGCGTGCATCTGTTTAATCAGCGGGAACCAATATTGTCATTCTGAACGCAGTGAAGAATCTTTATTTAACCTAACGTTTGACGGATTGGTTTTTGACTGATTATCTTTAACGTTTAACATCGGCTGGTGCATTTGTGGTCGAATCGGCTGTAGAATCTGTATGTGTACTGTCGACTATTTTGCTGGTATCGGTATATTTATGCATGGTATCGGCGTTTTCCTGGTCAGCTTTTTTACCCGTACATGCTGATAATATTAAGCCTAATGCTGCCATTAATATTATTACTTTCGTTTTCATATCAAATGTTATTAGTGTACTTATATAATCCCTTTTAAAAGGCAATTGTTTTGGTAATTGTTAATTAGTCGGGAGTCTGAGGTGCGATGGCTAAACTCAATTTCTTTTTAACCACAAAGGTCACGGCGTAAAGAACACTAAGAGCGCGGAGGAGGAGTACCGGCGGGAATATTTTATTACTCTCAAAAGGTACGTCATTGCGAACTGAAGGGGAGATAATGTGATGGCGTGAAGCAATCTTTTCAGAAGAACATTTGAGTAGCTTATTCTAAAAAGCACAAGTCAGGCCATTGCAAGGGCTTAGGCGCTAAGACTTGTGCTAAAAAGAGATATTTAATCTTTCACTAACCTTACCGCACAGCCTGTGGTCTTGCTATAATCGGTTACACGTGGTTCGCTGTATTTATTAAAATCAAGGTAGTAGGCAAAGCTGTCGCCACTCGATTTGGTGGTTGATGACCACCAGTAGCTTAACCATATCCCATACTTGAATGATTGACCGCCGCCATATTCATCTCCACCTGCGCTACCGTTAGTCAGTAAATTAAGACCTGATGAGTTATCGCCATTGCCATGCGCAAATTGGTACGAATCTTTGATGTCCCAGCCGGTAGTACCACGCATTTTTTTACCCGCTACCTTTTCGCCACCTAAAGCAGCAATAAGTGTTAAAAATTCGCTGCTGCTGGGTACATGCCAGCCTGCAGGTGCTAAACCACGACGATCGGTAACTGCGTAAAAGTTGTAAAGCTTGCCGTATTTCTTTTCGTTACTGGGGTCGAAATTCAGATAGCAATAAGCCGGAATCTTTTCCCTGCTTACCTTTTCCCATTCTTTCTGGTTGGCAGCATAATAGATCTGTTCGCCATTTCTATAGGTGCTTACATTTAAATTGGTGCTGGTCCATATCTGGTTACCAATTTTTACCGGACCCGTAATTTCAGGTGAGGCGTTGTATATTTCGTTTAACTGTGCCGCCTGGGCTGAATTGCAGCTCCAAACAAAGTTAGTGGGCTGTATACCGCCACTTCTTTTTACACATTCTTTAATGGCGATGGCATCAGCCTCTTCTTTGGTTTTAGCTAAACCCCAGCCAAATGCTGTACCTACATTACCATCAATGGTGCGGTAGGCTGCGCAACCTGTACCTGAGTACGTAAGCACAATACTGCAGGCACCGCCTCGTTTGGTACACTCGTCGATGGCTCTTTTTTCGGCTTCCGGCCGGTTTGGCTGATCGAAGGAGAAGCCGTAATAAAAACCATTTGACCGGTCTATTGCTAACGCTCCATATTTAGTTTTAACAGGAGCAGTCGCTTTGGCAGGCGATTTCTTTACCTGCGCCATCACATCACATGCCGTTGCCAATAGCACAAGTACTGGTGCCATCAGCAGGAGTTTGTTTACTTTCATATTCAAAATTGTTTGTTTATTGCAAGCGAATTTGCCAAATTTTATACGCAACATCAATACCGTCTATTGGGTATATTTTTAAGTAATCGGGAGTCGGTTGACCGAGGTCGGAAGTGAGTGTGCCTCACTCAAAAGATAGGTCATTGCTGAACAGAAGGGGGAGGGATAATATCGTGGTGCGAAGTGATTTTTTACCTATATTTATTCAACTAGGCTTCTAGCTCAGTTGGTAGAGTAACTCTTGAGTTATGGGTTCAGGGTTCGAGTCCACCCTGAAAGTCATAATATCACTTATTGTAAGTTGAACGAATATAAAACTAATCGTTATGAACGATACTTTGACAAAAGATCCTTCGGCTAATTTGCCGGGAGGTACTGCTACTCATTACGATGAGTTTTTTGGTCCATTATTCTTCGAACCCTATGCTATAGAAGTTGCAAAACGAATTCACTCCATCCCGGTTTCGGTCGTGCTCGAAATTGCAGCAGGTACAGGTCGTGTTACCCGTCATATTCGGGAGCATATTCCGTACTCAGCAAAGCTAATCGCTTCAGATATTAGCGATGAGATGTTGGTCGTAGCCAAAAAAAAATTGAGCCATTTTGATATTGATTGGCAAAGTATTGATGCCCAGCAACTTCCTTTTAACGATAATAGTATAGATTTGATTGTTTGCTGCTTCGGGTATATGTTTGTTCCTGATAAACCGAAAGCATTTGCAGAAGCCTATCGGGTTTTAAAACCAGGTGGCATGTTCTTATTTACAACCTGGGATAAACTGGAGAATAATGCTGCATCTTATACTGTCAGATCTATTGCAATGAAATATTTAGATGGGTGGTCCTTGCCCGAATCACATAATCTTGCAACCTCGATGAATAATGAAGCGATTATAACACCATTACTAAAGGATGCGGGCTTTGCAAAAATATCAATTGAAAAAGTAAAACTTTTTTCCGTAAGTCCAACCGCAAAGGAAGCTGCATGCGGTTTGGTAGAGTGGGGGCCTGTTTACGAGGAGATCAAAAAACATAATCCTGACTGTATAGACGAGATAAAAATTAAGGTGGAAAAAGAACTTGCTGAAAAATTCGGAGCTGCTCCCATGATCGCTCCAATAAGCGCTGTATTCAGTCAAGCGTGGAAATAATAAGAACCCCTTCCTCTCCGTAGTGTTCAGCGCAGCGTCACTACGGAGTAACAAAGAGGATTAAGTTATGAATACCCAATTACTCTTCTAAAACCTAAAGAACAAATCAGTATCTGGTTTTGTCTACTTATTTGTTATGCATGCATTATAAAACTGTATCTTTGCAGCGTTTAAGCATAATCAGTATTCACATCATTATTCATGGGCAAAAACAGCATCGGCTCTACCATTACTTATTTCTTTCTAGGCGAATATTTTTCTGATGCACTGCGCACTACTATTACGGTTGTGTTGCCCATCATTTTGTTTTTTTACCTGGGTAATGCCGATGCAGCAAAAGGGATAGGTGTAGGCGCCTTACTCATTAGCCTGACTGATTTACCCGATAACCGCTTAAATAAACTCAAAACTGCGGTATGGAGTATTTCGGTTTTCTTTTTAACTACGCTGGTGGTATCGTCAGTTTTAGACCGGGTTTACCTCACTGCCATTGTGGTGGTGCTGGCCGCCTTTAGTTTTTCAATGTTTGCTGTGTATGGGCAAAAACTGGCCTTAATTGGTACCATGGCTTTAATTGTGTGTACCTTTACCATGGGCCTGCACCCTGCGCGACCTTTGTATTTTAGTACCTGTATCTTAATAGGAGGGCTGTGGTATTATATCATCAGTTTAATCCAGACCTTGCTTCGCCCGTACCGCTCGCTGCACCATGCTATTTTTGAATGTTTAATGAGCAGTGCCGAATTTCTGCACATTAAAGCCAAAAATTACGATGTAAGCGTACCGCTCGATCTGCAGCAGAAAGCAGCCATTAAGCTGCATATCAAAGTAAATCAGAAACACGAGCTGATCCGCAATTTGCTGCTTACCGATAAGTATGCCATGAACCCTGATAATGCCAAGGGGCAGTTGTTGTTGGAGCGCGCAAGGTTGCTGATCGATTTATATGAACAGTTAAATGCCGTACATTACGATTATGGCCTGGTACGCAAAACCCTTAACGAGGGAGCCAGTTTGCAATTGATTGCTACGCTGATTGAGATTTTAGCCAAAGAGCTGGAGCAATTGGGAAGGCATGTACGCTCGGCCAAAGCTTACAAGGGCGAGCTAGCCACCAATGTGGCCTACCACCAAAACCGGGTACTGTTGCTGCAGGAGCTGGAACGATTAAACGAAACCCAGCGGTTAATTGTGCTCAAAGTAATGGCCAATATGAATGATATTGTGCGTATTATTGAAATGATCAGGGGCAATGAGCATGTACCCGAAAAGGAGCAGCAAGAGTTAAGCGGCACCATCGCTTACCCCTTGTTTATTACCGGCGATCGCTTTTCGGTTAAAGAACACCTGACCTTAAAATCGCCCATATTCAGATTTTCGCTTCGGCTGGCCATTTGTTTCCTTTTTGGTTTTCTGCTCATCTGGCAGTTAGAACCCAGCAAATACAGCTACTGGCTTTTTTTAACACTGGTAATTGTGGCGCGGCCCAAATTTTCAATCACCTGGAAACGCAACCTGCAGCGCTTAAAAGGAAGCATGGGCGGTGTGGTTATTGGTTTGGTACTGGTTTACCTGATTAAAAGCCCAGCAGTGTTGTTGTCATTTTCGGTTGTTTTCTTGTTGGGTTTTTATGCTTTTAACCGCTTAAATTATACCATTAGCGTACTGTTTATTACCCCGGCGGTAATTTTAACACTGGGCAGTTACCAGGGGCATTTTGATCATATTGTGCACGACCGCATTATGTTTACGCTGTTGGGCTGTATAATTGCCATTTTTGCTACTTACCTGTTTCCGGTATGGGATAGCAGGCAGCTGAAAGCAAAAATTGCTAATGCCGCGAAGGCCAGTATTCATTACCTTGGAGTGGCTATTCAAAACAGAGCCGAACGCGATGAAAACCAATCGCGCATGGCCCGTAAAAATGCTAATTTAAGCTTATCTGCCCTGAGCGAAGCCATAGAATCAGCCAGGCAGGAACCCATCCAGAAACACATCGATTTTAATGGCCTTTACGATGTACAGGCCATTATATACCAGATCAATGCCATTATTACATCTATATACCTTTCACTTAACCATAAGGCCGGGCAAACCGATCCATTTTTGGTTAAACAAATTGTGGGTAACCTGAGTAATGAAGCTAGATTAAAAAATGATGCAGTACCACATGTTGATGCCATGGATGTAAATCATGATGATCATTCTACCAAGCAAAAGCTGGTGCATATTGCCGCTTTATCATTGGATTTCAAGAGGTTTAGTGCTGGTTTCTGATCATGAATTTAATTGTTTGTCAGTCTGTCCAAAGGACTCCTACGGAGAGCCGAGTCGAAGATCTTGTCAGAAGTTAATTTTTAAAATGTAATTTATACATAAAAGATCCTTCGACTATTTAGAATAGTGTGCTGCGGCAGTATGCGTTTCCATCTAGCAAGGCCTCAGCACTGTATCACCGTTCTATTTAAATCCGGCCTAATAAATTTTTCGGGCTTCACTGACCAAGCCCTACTACTGGCTTTGAAAGAAAAATTTTCAGCCGGCATTTTTTGTTACTTTTTGATGCCAAAAAGTAAGAGCCCTTCGGCGGCGGTGAGCCGAGGAAAGACTGCGCCTTAGGACAAGAGAAACAACTGTAATTTATTCATATTGATTTTTATACAAATAAATTATCCCTCAGGATAACAGATCCCCGGCAATTACCTCCGTGTCTAATCCGTGCCTTCATGGCAACCATATCACAAACCAGCCGTAATAAATTTGTTTGATTTAACCACAGCCACCGGTATAATGTTATATTGTGCCCGGTTTAATACAAAATAATATGAAAAGACTATCCTTCATTCTACTTTTTCTCTCTTTTTTTACCACAGCTACTTTTGCACAAAAGAAACCCAACTTTTGGGATGATGTACAGGTAATTAAAAAGTACGATCAAATGTATAAACCACCTGTAAACCCGGTGCTTTTTGTGGGGAGTTCATCTATTCGCAAATGGGACGACTGTACACAGATTTTTGCCAAATACAATGCCTTAAACCGGGGGATTGGCGGTGCGGTGATTAACGATATTACCTATTATTTAAATGATATTGTTTTCCCGTATCAACCTAAACAGATTGTACTTTATGTTGGAGAAAACGACCTGCCCAATGATGCGGTAACACCCGACACCGTGTTGAACCGAACCATTAACCTGTACAAAGCCATCAGGGCAAAACTGCCAACTGTGCCTATTGTATACATTTCAATTAAACCAAGCCCAAGCCGCGATAAGTTTAAAGAAAAAGCAGTGACTTCAAATACTTTAATCAAACAGTTCCTTGCAGGCGAAGCCAATACCAAATTTATTAATATCTACCCTTTAATGCTTACCAAAAAGGGCCAGCTGCGCCCTGAGCTTTTTGTTAGCGATATGCTGCACATGAATGCTGCCGGTTATGCCATTTGGCGAAAAGCAGTTGAACCATATTTACTTAAGTAGTTCTTTTGCTAAATACTACAGGTACCTGGCTATATATTACCATATAAGAACTATAAGGACACATAAGCTTACATGACCTTAAATTTCTTATATGGTTAGAAATTTTCCGGTCTATTCTTACTTACCATCCAACCGTATCTTTTCTTTTTATTGCACAGTCTCCAATAAACCAGCCCCGATTGAACGAAAAGCCCGGAGCGAAGAATGCAGCGAGGACTTGCAGGGAAAGCGGGACCAAACCCAGCCCACTAACCACAGGCAGTGCGCTTCAAAATAATATGAAGATTAAAGCTGAAAGACCAAAGACTAAAGCGGAAGCTTAGGTGTACTTAGATGTCTAAGGTGGTTAAAAAAATCTGCCGTCGGAAAGTCGGAGGTCCGGTGATTGGGAGTTTAAAAGACTAAACTTAAAGACAAAAGCAAAAGGCTTGGGTGTTCTTAGATGTCTGAGATGGTAAAAAAATATTGGTGCGTATTAACGATGCAATTGTTAAGCTATTTCTGCACGCATTAGAGACGCGCGCAAGCGACTGAAATTGTAAGCGCGGCAAACCGGAATTAAAATTATATATTTATTATTGCGTTAACCGTTCCCCAAACCTACATGAAGAGACTTCTACTGGCTATATTATTCTTCCTGACCGCTTACTATGCCCAGGCACAGGTACTATTAGGGATTCCGCAAGTGGTAAATTACAATAACGAACAGTATAATGGCGGTATTCAGAACTGGGATGTAGAACAGGACAAAAACGGCATCCTCTATTTTGGCAACAACGAAGGCTTACTTACTTTTAACGGCCGCTACTGGAACCTCTATCGGCTACCTAATTTTACTTCTGTACGCTCAGTGGGGATCGATTCGAAAAACCGCATTTATGTTGGCGGACAAGATGAATTTGGTTATTTCTATCCCAATGCACAAGGTGTTTTAAAATATACCTCCTTGTTAAACCTGTTGCCCGAAAATATGCGGAAACTAGCCGATATATGGGGCGTTGCAATTGTACATGATGAAGTGTTTTTTAGGTCGATACATGCTATTCTGCATTATAAAGACGGTGTAGTTAAAAGTTATAAAACCAATACGACCTGGCTGTTTATGGGCACTGCAAAAGGTAAGGTTTTTTCACAATCATCTGATTCCGGCCTGATGATTTACGATCACGAAGTGTGGAAGCCCTTTTGTGTAGATAGCGTTTTAAACCGCTCGGGTATTACGGCAGTGCTGCCTTATGGTGGCGATACCTTATTGGTTTCGATGTTAAAAAAAGGCTTCTTTTTGGTGGTTAATCATCAGCTAAAACCTTTAAAAACCAGTTTAGATCAGGTTTTTTTAAACGATCGGATTTATTTTACCACCCAGATAGGCCCTGATTTATATGGCGTAGCCACCACTTCGGGCGGCGTATATATTATGAATAAGCAGGGCAAGCTGATGCAGAAATATAACTATAAAGAAGGTTTGCAAAATAATAATGTAAGGGGCATACTGCTTGATAAGGATAAGAACATGTGGCTGGCTCTCGATGATGGAATTGCTTATGTGGCCATAAACAGTGCAGTTAAAAGTATTGCCCCCGATCGCAATAAGCAGATTACCAGTTACGCTTTCCGTAAATACGGCGGATCGATATACATTGGTACCTCTTATGGCTTATACCGGACGAAAATTAATACGGCCATGCCCGATTTGAGCTATTCGCCTGCCGATTTCGAAGAGGTAAAGAATACAAAAGGGCAGGTATGGGGGCTTGATGAAATTAATAACCAGTTGCTTATGGCGCACGAAGACGGAACCTTGCTGGTGAAGGATAATGCTGCCACCCCGTTATACAACTCAATTGGTACCTGGATGTACCAAAGCATGGATAATGTTTACCCTAGCAAAGAAGTAATTGCAGGTACCTATGCCGGACTACAGGAAATAAATTACGATGGAAGCCGCTTTATTAACGGTGGCAAAATTGCCGGAATTAACGAAACACTGCGCTTTATTGTGGCCGACAACAATAACCCTGACCTGATCTGGGCTTCGCATCCTTATCATGGGGTATATAAAATAGAACTAAAACCCGATCATAAAAGTGTGCTGCGCACTACCTTATGCTCTGACCGGGATGGCTTGCCCACCAAGCTTTACAATTACGTATTCCACCTTAAAAACAGAGTGCTAATTGCTACTACCAGCGGTATTTTTGAATATAATACGGCAAGTAAAAAGTTTACCCGGTTTAAATTACTGGGATCGGCACTCAACGGTGTTCCTATCCAGTACCTTAAAGAGGATAACGATGGCAATATCTGGTTTGTTACCAATAAAAAGGTGGGAGTAATTGATTTCCACAGGCCTCAGGGCAAAAATGCTTTCAGTATTTTATACCTGCCCGAGCTAAACGGCAAAGTGGTTGGTGGCTTCGAATCGATATATACGCCCGACAGCCAAAACATATTTATAGGCGCAAACAAAGGGGCTTACCATATCAATTATCAGAAATACATTCAGAATATAACCCGGCCAAATGTAGTGTTAGGCACATTTAAATTAATGGGTAATAAAGACAGCGTGGTTTTTGGTGGCTATTTTGTAAATAAGGGCGCCATTGTGCCAAAGCAGGATTTGCAAGAAATACCTGAATATGTATACAGCTTAAATTCTATCCATTTCGAGTATGGTTCTACACTTTTTGAGCACGATAAAAACATTAAGTTCAGCTATCAGCTTATTGGCTTTGATAGTGAATGGTCGGCATGGAATACTAAAAGTGAAAAGGACTATACCAACCTGCCTGCCGGAAAATATACTTTTAATGTAAAGGCAAGTACCGGCATCAGTAACGAATCTGAAGTTGTGAGTTATACTTTCGTGGTTTTGCCCGCCTGGTATAATACCATTTGGATGCGTATGGTTTACCTTGTTTTAATTGTTTTGGCCATGAGGTTAATTATCAGGTGGCAGAAAAAGAAACACATTAAAGAACAGGAACGCATGAGTTACCTGCACCAGCTGGAGCTTGACAGAAATGAAAAAGAAATTGTAAGGCTGCGGAACGAAAAGCTTGAAGCCGACGTGAATTATAAAAACAAAGAACTTTCTACCATGACCATGCACCTGGTACAGCGTGGTAAGGTTTTGGCCAAAATAAAGGAAGTAATATCGGCCGTGATTAAAAACCACGATCTTAACGAAAGCTCACCAAGTTTCAGGCACCTGATCAGGCTGATTAAGGATGTAGAAAAGAAAGACCAGGAACTGGATCACATGAGCGTGCACTTTAACCACGTAAATACCGAGTTTTTTAGCAGGTTAAAAGATCTCTATCCCGACCTGAGCCAGAATGATCTGAAATTCTGCGCCTACCTCTCTATGAACCTTTCTTCAAAAGAAATGGCCCAGTTGATGAATGTAACCATTAAGGCCATAGAAGTGGGGCGTTATCGCCTCAGAAAGAAACTTCAGCTTAAGCCGGAAACCAATTTATATGAGTTCCTGATCGAAATAGCGCGGCAAAAAGCACCTTAAACGCATGTTTTTTGGTAATTGTTGTCGTTTTTTGTTAAAAAAATTAAAATACTGTAAAACAGTGTTTTATGTTTCTTCTGTAGGGCTTATGTAGGCCCTTTTTTTCTGTTTTTCAGGCTGGTTGAGCGTTGGTGTATGGTTTGTGTAGTAGTGGTAAATTGTGCTATTGTTCATCGCGTCTATAGATTTGATTTATGAAACAGCAGTCTGTAAGTCTGTATCATGAACTAACCAAATATTATTAACTAAAAACTAATTTCTATGAGAGGAAGATTTACATTCGTATTCTTCATTTACTGTCTCCTTGCTTTCCCGTTTGCTTTATTAGCACAAGACATTCCGGTTACAGGAAAGGTAACAGAGCAAAATGGCTTGCCATTACCCGGCGTAACAGTTAAGTTAAATGGAACTACAAGAGCAGCATCGACTGATGCCAATGGTGTATTTACCATCCAGGCTCCAATAGGGGCAAAGCTCACTGTTAATTTAATTGGTATGGCGGAACAAACGGTAACTGTTCCGGCAGGAGGCCGCATTAATGTAACGCTGACAGCCGATTCAAAAGATCTGACCGAGGTAGTGGTAGTAGGTTACGGTACCCAAAAGAAAAGCGTGGTAACTGGATCTATCTCGAGCGTTAAAGCCAAAGATTTAGAAAGCATGCCCATTAACAGGGTAGAGCAGGCTTTACAAGGCAGAACATCTGGTTTAACCATTGCCAGCGGTAACGGACAGCCTGGTACTTCTTCTACCGTACGTGTGAGGGGATATACTTCTTTTGCTTCGGGAGGTAACAACGATCCGCTTTGGGTTGTAGATGGGGTAATTGTAGATAACGGTGGTATAGGTTACCTTAACCAGGCCGATATCGAATCTATCGAAGTTTTAAAAGATGCCGCCTCGCAGGCTATTTACGGAGCCAGGGCTGCTAATGGGGTAATTATTATTACTACTAAAAAAGGAAGAGCAGGTTTAATCAGTATAAATTATAATGGTTTTTATGGTACTTCGGCACCAGCCAAAAAACTCGATTTACTAAATGCCACCCAGTATGCTACCATCAGGAACGAATCGGCGGACAACTCCGGCTTGCCTCAGCCATATGCAAATCCGGCTGCTTTAGGTGTGGGTACCAACTGGCAGGATCAGGTATTTAATGATGATGCCCGCCGCCAGACCCACGAGTTTAGCGTTAGCGGAGGAAACGATAAATTTACCATCTACAGTTCGGTGGGTTACATTAAACAGGATGGTATTGTTGCCAGCCCAATTTCTAAATGGAACAGGGCAAACGTAAGGATCAATTCTACCTATAAACCTGCAAAATGGATTACTTTTGGCGAGAACCTGGGTTATAGCCATTCTGTAAACAGCAGTTTAGGTAATACCAACAGCGAATTTGGTGGCCCCTTAAGCTCGGCCATTAACCTCGATCCGATTACACCGGTAGTAGAAACCGACCCGGCTTTAATTGCGAAATCGCCTTACACCATTGCCAATACACTCAGAAACCCTGATGGATTCCCATATGGTATTTCGCCGATTGTTGGTCAGGAAATGACTAACCCCGTAGCTTACATTCAAACCCGCCTGGGTAATTACAGCTGGGACCACAACATTGTGGGTAACGCTTTTGCGGAAATTGAACCTATTGCCAATTTGAAATTCAGATCAAGTTTAGGCACTAAAGTAGCTTTTTATGGCGGTGATTCGTACACCCCGCTTTTTTACCTGAACTCTTCTTCTAAAAATGATAAGAAATCGTTCTACCGCGAAATTAATACCGTATTAAACTATAACTGGGAAAATACTTTAAGTTATTCGCGCAATTTTGGTAAACACCATGCTTTTATTATCCTGGGGCAGGGGTATTATATGGATAACAACACCAGAAGTTTAAATACTACTTACCAGAACATCATTGCCAACAGCTTTTATGAGGCGAATTTAAACTATGATCCGGGAACGGCTAATAAACTTGTAGGTGGTGGCGATGGAACATTGCATGTGGTAAACTCGTTATTTACCCGCGTTACTTACGATTATGATGAGAAATACCTCTTTACCGGTATTATCAGGCGTGATGGTTCATCGCGTTTTGGTACCAATAACCGCTTCGGTTATTTCCCTTCGTTCTCATTGGGTTGGGTACCTTCAAAAGAGGCTTTCTGGAAAGAAAATGATATCGTAAATTTCTTAAAGATCCGCGGAGGTTATGGAGTTACCGGTAACGATGCTCTGGGCGATTTCAGGTACGTTTCTTTGGTAAGCAGTGGCCGTAACTATACTTTCGGTACAACAGATCAAAGTATGATCGGCTGGAGCCCTGCTGCGCTATCGAACCCCGATCTTAAATGGGAAGAAACCCGCCAGACCAATATTGGTTTTGATGCAACCCTGTTTACTAATTTTACCTTATCGGCAGAGTACTTTAAAAAGAAAACCGTTGGGGTATTACAAACACCAGATATTCCACTGTATGTGGGGGCAGCCGGAGGGCCGACACAAAACGTTGGCGATATGCAAAATACCGGTTTTGAGTTCGAACTGGGCTACCGCAAAAAAATCGGCGATTTTAATTTGGGTGTAAACGGAAATATATCTTTCCTTAAAAATAAAGTAACCAAGTTATTACCAGGTAAAACCTTTATCGAAGATAATGCGCAAAGCTTCCAAACCATGGGTAATTTTACCAGAACCGGTTTAGGCAGATCATTCAATGAATACTATGGTTACGATATGCTGGGTATTTTCCAAACCCAGGCAGAAATTGATAGTTATGTTGGTCCGGCAGGTACTAAATTACAGCCTAATGCCAAACCGGGCGATATTAAATATGCCAACTTAAACGGCGATAATGAAATTAACTCATCAGACAGAACATTTTTAGGCAGTCCAATCCCGAAATATACTTATGGTATTACCATTAACCTGGCTTATAAAAACTGGGACCTGGTAGCTTTCGGTAATGGTGTTGGCGGAAACCAGATTTTTCAGGGCTTACGTCGTTTAGATGTTACCTATGCAAACTGGCAAACCAAAATATTAGACCGTTGGACGCCTTCTAACCCGTCTACTACCATGCCACGTATTGTAGAATCTGATCCGAACGGAAACTATATCAAATTCTCTAAACTATACCTCGAAAAAGGCGATTATTTCAGGTTAAAAACTTTACAGGTGGGTTATACTCTTCCTCAAAATATCTCGAAAAAAATTGGCGCACAAAAAGTTAGGGCTTACTTAATGAGTGAAAACTTATGGACCATTACTAAATACACGGGATATGATCCAGAAATCGGCGGAACGGTATTAGGAGTAGACCGTGGTGTTTACCCGCAGGCACGTTCATTTATGATTGGTTTAAATGTTGGATTTTAATAGTTGAACAATGAAAAAGAGTATTTTTTATATCGCGGCTTTGGCCGCTTCATCACAATTGTTTGTCTCTTGCAAAAAACAGTTGGATGTAAACCCAAGAGAGCGCATTTTGGAGACCGGTTATTACAAAACTCCTGCCGAAGCATTAACCTCACTTATTTCAGTGTATGATGTTCTGGGAAATCAATCTTCAGGATACCTGACTAAAGTGAATATTTTATCGGCAGGTTCTGATGACCATTTTGCGGGAGGTGATTCTCCGTCTGATATCGGCGATTTACAGACCATCAATAACTACACCTTAACGTCTACCTCAGGGGCAGCCAGCCACTTATGGGGCAAAGGCTTTACCGGTGTTTATAGGGCTAATGTATTTCTGCAGAAAGTAAATGGTGCAGGTTTAGATGATGCCACAAAAACGCGGTACATTGCAGAGGTAAAAGCTTTAAGGGCAATCTATTACTTCGATCTGGTGAGGCTATTTAAGAATATTCCCTTATTAACCGATGTAGTTGAGCCCAGTGCAATGTTTGATGTATTACAGGTGCCTGCAGATCAGGTTTATGCTTTGATCGTTAAAGATTTATCGGAAGCTATTCCTAATCTACCAGCTACGGTTCCTGTTGCCTCGCAAGGCGGCAGGCTTACTCAAGGTGCAGTGCATGCAGTTTTGGGTAAAGTATACATGTGGCAGCAAAAGTGGACTGAAGCTGCGGCTGAATTTGCTTTGGTAAACGGACCTACTCCCGGAGCGAGCACATATGGTTATAAATTACTGCCAAATTTCGCCGATTTATGGAATGTTAAAAATAAATTCAATTCAGAATCAATTCTGGAAATTGTGTATAACACCACCTCTGATATGGGCTGGGGAACGGTTGGTAGCCGCGAAGGTAACGTAATGAGTATTTTGGTTGGTCCGCGTAATTATGTACCGGTAAATGCAGCTTTAGCTCCCGATTATATTTCAGGCTGGAGTTTCCTGCCTTTCACCAAAGATTTCTTTGATCAGATTCATTACGACCCGAGGAATAAAGCAACTGTTGCCAATCTTGACAGTCTGGAAAAGGCAAATATTGTGACCTATAAACATGCCAATGCCAATACCGGGTATTTTATAGAAAAATATGCCGGCCGTACCTCTACCAAAGCGGCTAGTGGCCAGTTAGAACTTAATTTCGGTCAGGATATGTATGAAATCCGTTTAGCCGATACTTATTTGTTAGAGGCAGAAGCCTTGCTGAAAAGCGGTGCAGGTGTTGGTGCCGGAACAAAAGCCTATATCATGTTTAACGCAGTAAGGGCAAGGGTGGGTTTAAATCCGCTACCGGTAACCATGGACAACATTATGCGCGAGCGCCGTTTGGAACTTGCTGCAGAAGGACACCGCTGGTTTGATCTGGTACGCTGGGGCTTAGCGCCAACAGTATTGGCCGGTAAAGGTTTTAAAGCAGGCAGAAACGAAATCTTTCCAATTCCTGAAAGAGAACTGGCCAACTCTAAAATTTTGCAAAGTAAAGAATGGGGTGGCACTAAATAATTCCAGTCTGTATATCCTTAATGTTTAATTGTTACAGGAAGAAAGCTTGGTCTTTCTTCCTGTTTTTTACCAGATCATTTTTCTTATATGCGATTCACCAGGTCCTTTGGACTTTTAATTGGTTGTGCTTTTACTTTTTCGGTTGCTGTTATGGCACAGGGACAGCCACAAGTGTGGTTAACCAAAGCCGATCGTACAGCCTTATTTAGCCGCCAAGCTACAGGCCTAAGCCTGGTTACAACCAAAAATAAGCAACCCGCAATTGTTGTAAACGATAAAGAAACTTATCAAAGTATAGAGGGTTTTGGCTATGCTTTAACCGGCGGTAGTGCACTGCACATTGTTAAAATGTCGGCGCCGGCAAGGGCAGCACTGCTTCAAGAACTTTTTGCTACCAATGGCGATAACATTGGTGTAAGCTACATCAGGTTAAGTATTGGTGCATCCGATTTAAATGAAAAAGTATTTTCTTACAACGACCTTCCCGAAGGCGAAACCGATTTAGAACAGGCAAAATTTGACCTCGGCCCCGATAAAGCAGATGTTATTCCGGTAATGAAGGAAATCCTGGCCATTAATCCCAAAATTAAAATTATGGGTTCGCCATGGTCTCCTCCCTTATGGATGAAAACAACTTACGATGCCCGCGGCGGTATGCTTAAACCCGAATATTACGGGGCTTATGCTAAATATTTTGTACGGTACGTACAGGAAATGCAAAAAGCAGGTATTACTATCGATGCCATTACGGTGCAAAACGAGCCTTTACACCCGGGTAATAATCCCAGTTTATTTATGGCAGCACCCGATCAGGCACTTTTTGTAAAACAGTTTTTAGGGCCCGCTTTTGCCAAAGCCAATATTAAAACCAAAATTATTATTTACGATCATAACGCCGACCGGCCCGATTATCCGATCAGTATTTTAGATGATCCCGAAGCAAGGAAATACATCGCAGGTTCGGCCTTTCACCTTTATGGAGGAAAAATAGAGGCCTTAACTGATGTGCATAATGCCCATCCCGATAAAAACATCTATTTCTCTGAGCAGATGGTGGTTGAACAGCCCGATGCCGCAACCATCAATATTGTAAATCCGGTAAAGCGTTTAATTATTGGTGCTACGCGTAACTGGAGCAAAAATGTTTTGGAATGGAACCTCGCTGCCGATCCTGAAAATAAACCATATACCGATAGGGGCGGTTGCTCCATGTGTCAGGGGGCGGTTACCATTAATGGCGATAAGTATAGCCGCAACCTGGCTTACTTCTCCATTGCTCATGCCTCAAAGTTTGTAAGGCCGGGCTCCGTACGGGTTGCTTCTAACGAGCTGAATGGTTTGGCCAACGTTGCATTTAAAACACCTGATGGTAAACATGTACTTATTGTAGCCAATACCGGCAAAGAAGCTGCTGCCTTTAACATCAGTCAGAATGGCAAAACATATGCTGCAGCGCTCGATAAGGGCGCAGTAGCCACTTATATCTGGTAATTATCAATTATTTATACTATGTTTTTAAGAAAATCACTTTTATATATTTTGCTGTTCAGCAGCATTTCGTTTACCGGTTTTAGTCAGGGTTTTTTAAAAGCATCGGGTACAAAAATTGTTGATGGCCGCGGTCAGAATGTATTATTGCGTGGCGTTGGCCTTGGAGGCTGGATGTTGCAGGAAGGCTATATGCTAAAAATTAATAACGAGGCACAGCAGTATCGTATCCGCGAAAGAATTGCCGACCTGGTAGGGCCAAAGCAAACGCAGGAGTTTTACGACGCCTGGCTGGCTAACCACATGCGTAAAATTGATGTCGACTCGATGAAACGCTGGGGTTTTAATTCCATCCGTTTGCCTATGCATTATAATCTTTATACCCTGCCGGTTGATCAGGAACCTGTTGCCGGAAAAAATACCTGGCTCGAAAAAGGTTTTGCTTTAACCGATAGTTTGCTCAACTGGTGTAAAGCCAATAAAATGTACCTCATTTTAGATCTGCATGCTGCACCGGGTGGGCAGGGTAACGATTTAAACATTGCCGACCGCGATCCGTCAAAACCCTACCTGTGGGATAGCGAAGCCAACCAGGAGAAAACCATTGCACTTTGGCGAAAACTGGCCGAGCGATATAAAAATGAACCTTACATTGGCGCCTACGATATTATAAATGAGCCAAACTATGGTTTCAGCAACCCGCAGGAAGATAAAAACGGTACCAAAGAAAAAGTAAATGCACCCTTAAGAAAACTGATGGTAGCAATTACCAAAGCCATCCGCGAGGTAGACCAGCAACACCTTATTATTATTGAAGGTAATGGCTGGGGCAATAACTATAATGGTATCTTCCCATTGTGGGATAAAAACATGGCTTTAAGTTTTCATAAATACTGGAATTATAACGACCAGGCTTCAATAGCGCATATCATCAAAGCCCGCGATGAGCAGCAAGTACCCGTTTGGCTGGGCGAAACCGGCGAGAATTCGAATGTCTGGTTTACCGATGCCATCCACCTTTTAGAAAAAAACAATATTGGCTGGTCATGGTGGCCTTTGAAAAAAATCGGTGTCAATAATCCGATGGAAATTAAATCGAATCCCAATTATGATGCGCTGGTTAAGTACCTGAACAACGGTGGTAATAAACCTAAAGATAGCAATGTGTACAGCGGATTGATGGAACTGGCCATTTATTCAAGGTTAGAAAATACCATCATTCACCGTGATGTAATCGATGCTATGATCCGTCAGCCTTTTAGTAACGAAACCAAACCTTTTAAAGCCAATTTAATTCAAAACAAAAGTATTGTGTACGCGGTTGATTACGATCTGGGTAAAAATAGTTTTGCCTATTTTGATACCGATACTGCCGATTACCACACTTCAACCAGTAAAAGATCAGTCGGAAACCGCGGCAGGATTTACCGCAATGATGGTGTTGATATTGCCAAAGATTCGCTGCAGTACGAAAAATATTATGTAAACCACATCGAAAAAGGTGAGTGGCTGCAATACACGGTTAATGTTGTGCAGAAAGGTACTTACACCTTAAAAATAAATGCAGCAGCTGAAAATGCTGCCGGGCGGATCACCATTTTGATTGATGGTAAAACCGTTGCCAAAGAAGTAATGGTTCCAAATACCGGTGATGAGAAAAAGTTTGCCACTTTCGAAATCAAAAATGTACCATTAAAAGCCGGAAGGCAAAAAATCAGGGTGCTGGCTGATACCGGAGGTTATAATTTTAGCTATATTCAGTTTGTAAAATAAAAAGCAGACATCATCTTGAAAGGTATAAAACGAATCCTGGTTATTTTAGGGGCGATGGCAATAGTCATCATTATCCTTTCAAGGTGCATGAATGCGGCCGATCAGTTACCAAAAGACATCAGGGGCGAAGCCTATACCGGTGCTGCCACCTGCGTAAAATGCCATAAAGAGATTGGGCAATCTTTTACGCATAATGCACATAGTTTAACCTCTAAATCAATAGTCGGTCAGCAATTGTTACAGGTTTTTACACCCGGTTCGAATGTATTTAGTTATGATGCACACCAGAAGGTAATGATCGAAAAACGGGCAGGAGGCATTTTTCAGGTAGCCTATGTAGATGGAAAAGAAGTACGAGCTGAAAAGTTCGATATGGTATTTGGTTCGGGCGAGAAGGCTTATACCTACGCCTATTGGAAAGGCAAAAAGTTGTATGAGTTGCCACTTTCTTATTTTTCGGCCATCCAAAACTGGGCCATTAGTCCGGGTTTCCCTAAACAAACCTTTTACTATGACCGTCCCATTGGTAGCCGTTGTTTAGAATGCCATGCCTCCTATGTAGACAAGAAAGTAACCCAAACTTCGGGTGTTTCTACAGATGAGGAGCTGGAGCGTGGTGCATTGATTTACGGTATAGATTGCGAGCGTTGCCACGGACCAGGCCGGCAACATGCGGTTTTTCACCTGGAAAATCCCGAAGAGAAAACGGCAAAATTCATCGCCATTTATAAAACGCTTAGCAGAAAACAAAAGATGGATGCCTGTGGGGTGTGCCACTCCGGCAATGCATTGGTTGCCCAGAAATCGGTTTTCGGCTTTCAACCCGGCGACAATTTAGACGACTATTATGCTCAAGACTTTGCTGGCTTTGGTGGTGCCGATCCCGACGTGCATGGCAACCAGACCGAAATGCTGAAAGGAAGTAATTGCTATCGCAAAAGCGAAACCATGACCTGCCAATCGTGCCATAATACGCACGAAAATATTAAAGGCAATTTAAAAATCTACTCGCAACGTTGCATCAGTTGTCACCAGGATAGTAAACACAGCCAAGCTACACTTGCAAAAGGATCGCTGAGCACCAATTGTATTAATTGCCACATGCCTAAAATACCTTCCAAACTCATCACTTTTCAACAGGCTGGTAAAGCTGATTTAAGTGCTTATTTACTGCGGTCACACCATATCGGTATTTATCCCGTTAATAGTAAATAAACCAGATTTCGGGACAGAAATGCACAATGTGCTGATAAAGAGCTTTGATTTCGTACATTTGGTTTCCTTCATCTTAGATAGTTGCCCATATGCTTATAAGACTCTACTTAGCTTTATTCCTTCTTTTTTTCAGTACATCTATTTTTGCGCAGAATAAATTTACCCTTAGCGGAACCATCAGGGATGCCGCCACAGGTGAAACCCTGATCGGTGCCACTGTCAGGATTTCTGGCGCCTCTACTGCTGCAACCCTCACCAATAATTATGGTTATTTCGCCCTGAAACAGGTTGAGGGTACTTATACCCTGGCCATAAGTTATACAGGTTATGCCCCGGTGGTGAAAACCATTAATTTAACAAAAGATACCAGGTTAAACGAAGAGCTAAAAAGTGCAAACGATCTTGCTGAAGTAACCGTAAATGCCAATAACCGTAAAAATGAAAATGTAAAAAGCGCACAAATGGGGCTTGAACGGGTTGATATGAAAGCGTTAAATACCATACCGGTGCTGTTAGGTGAAAAAGATATTTTGAAAACCATCCAGTTGTTGCCAGGCGTAAAATCGGGCGGGGAAGGAAATACCGGTTTTTACGTGAGAGGGGGAGCTGCCGATCAGAACCTGATTATCCTGGACGAAGCTGTAGTATACAATTCATCGCACCTGTTGGGCTTCTTTTCTACTTTTAATGCTGATGCAATTAAGGATGTGAGCCTGTATAAAGGTGGCATGCCCGCACAATATGGCGGGAGGTTATCGTCTGTTTTAGATGTTAAAATGGATGATGGCAACAATAAAGAGTTTAAATTTCAGGGCGGTATCGGGTTGATTGCTTCGCGTATTAAAGCCGAAGGACCAATTGTTAAAGATAAGGGTTCGTTTATGGTGAGTTTCCGCCGAACTTATATTGATGCGTTTTTACGCTCTTCGCCAGATTCGTCCGTAAATGGCAGTACCCTGAATTTTTACGACATCAATGCAAAGGCGAATTATAAAATCAACGACAGGAATACCATTTACATTTCGGGTTATTTCGGTAAAGATAATATTGGCGTTAAAGACCTTTTTGAAAATAACTGGGGCAATGTTACCACAACAATCCGCTTAAACCATATTTTTAGCGACCGTTTATTTTCTAACACTTCCTTAATTTACAACAACTATAATTATACCGTAAGGTTGTTAAACGATGCCACAAACTTTAAGGCTACTTCATTGGTTCGCGATTTTAACTTTAAAGAAGATTTTCAGTATTTCAGCAACAAACATACCCTTAGGTTTGGTATAAATGCTACACAGCACCGTATTTCTCCTATTGATATCGACAGCGATAAATCTTCGCAGGTAAATTCGCTAACACAGGAAAGACGTTATGGTATAGAATCAGCAGCTTACATCTCCGACGAATGGGCGGTTAACGAACATTTAAATTTTTTATATGGTATGCGTTTAGCTGCTTTTTCATTAATGGGGCCAGGCAATTTTAATAATTATGATGCGGACGGAAATATCACATCTACCAAGAGTGTAGCCAAAGGGAAATTTTATAAAAGTTATTTTAACCTTGAGCCGCGTTTCTCGGTAAGCTATTTATTTAACGAACAGAACTCAATCAAAGCCTCGTACAACCGTAATACTCAGAATGTACATATTTTAACCAATGCTACTTCCAGCTCACCTACCGACCAGTATGTGTTGAGCAGCAATAATGTTAAGCCCGAAATTGCCGATCAGGTTGCAATAGGCTATTTTAAAAATATCGAGGATAACAATTACGAACTTTCAGGCGAGATTTATTACAAATGGCTGCAGAACCAGATCGATTATAAAAATGCGGCAGAACTGCTGGCCAATTCGAATGTAGAATCGGAGCTGATTTACGGTATAGGCCGCGCTTATGGCATGGAACTGTTTTTTAAAAAGAAATTTGGCAAACTGAACGGCTGGGTAGGTTACACCTTATCACGTACCGAGCGTAAATTTACCGAATTGAATAATGGTAAATACTTTCCGGCCAGGCAGGATCGTACACATGATATTTCGGTAGTGGGCATTTACAATATGACCAAGCGTTGGACTTTCTCTTCGAGTTTTATTTACAGCACGGGTAATGCGGTTACTTATCCGGCAGGAAAATATATTATTGGCGGACAACCAGCTTATTATTATACCCAGCGTAATGCAGGTCGTATGCCTTACAACATGCGTTTAGATGTAAGTGCTACTTTAGAAGGGAAGCCTGGAAAGAAATATCAATCGAGCTGGAATTTCGGGATTTATAATGTGCTGGGCCGTAAAAACCCTTACTCAATAGAGTTTATTACCGATCCTGAAAATCCGAATAAAACTGCTGCACAGCAAACCTCACTTTTTGGGCTCATTCCTTCCATTACCTGGAACTTTAAATTTTAATGCCATGAAAAAACTTACGATATATTTTGTCCTTTTTACTTTATGCCTCACTTCATGCAAGAAAATTATCTCAATTAAGACTGAAAATGCCGACCCGCAACTGGTAATTGAAGGTATCATTAATGACCAATTAATAGATCAGGAAATTAAAATCAGCAAAACGATAGGTTATACCGAGGAAAATGTTTTTCCGAAAGTTTCAGGTGCTACCGTTATCGTAACCGATAGTAAGGGAAATACATTTGTATTTAAAGAAGGAACCAAGCCTGGAACTTACGTTAATCACATGAAGGGTGAGCCCGGTGTTACCTATCATTTAAATGCTACTGTTGAAGGGCAAAACTATACCGCGAGCTCTAAAATGCCCAACGTAGTTAAAATGGATTCGATCGGAATCATTAAAAATAATTTTTTTGGTCGCGAGCGCAAAACAGCTGCTGCTTTTTTAAAAGATCCGGCTAATGAAGTCAATTTCTACCACTTTAACCTGTATGTAAATGATGTGCTGTCGCGGCGCTATTATGCTAACAATGACAGATTAACCAACGGTAACGAGTTACGGATCCAGCTCTTCTTTAAACCCAACAACGATCACGACAGCGATGAACTGAATACTAATGATAAGGTTAAGATTGAAATGGAATGTGTTGACAGTAATATATTTGATTATTGGTACGCCCTGAGTCAGCAATCAGACCGCGGACCAAATCAGGGTACCACGCCGGCCAATCCAACATCAAACATTACAAATAATGCATTGGGTTATTTCAGTGCAAACACTTATCAGGTACTTACCATGACTGTAAAGTAGTCAAAACTCCTGATCGTAATTTACTGTTAAATAAAAGATGAAAGTATTTATAAGTGGCAACATTGCGCCGGTTGGATTAAAAGAACTGGAAGCAAACAATATTTTGGTTACCCAATGGAAAGAAAACCGGCAGATCAGTCCGGAAGAGCTGATAGAGGTCTGCCAGGGTCAGGATGCTTTGATCAGTGTTGGTCCAAATAAGATCAATGCAGGGTTTCTAAAAGCCTGTAGCCATTTAAAGGTTATTGCCCTGCATTCGGTAGGTTATGATAATGTAGATATAGCTGCAGCACAGGCATTAAATATTCCGATAGGGAATACCCCCGGTGTGTTAAGTGCCGCTACTGCCGATACCGCTTTTTTATTGATGCTCGCTGTTTCGAGAAAGGCCTTCTACATGCACAGGAAAATTATTAAAGGCGAATGGAAAAAATATGAGCCTGCAGCCGAATTGGGTATCGAGGTAAATGGCAAAACGCTTGGTATTTTTGGTCTTGGGAAAATTGGCCTGGAAATGGCCAAAAAATGTGTCGGTGCCTATAACATGCCGGTAATTTATCATAACCGTTCGCGTAACGAAGAGGCTGAGCAGGCAATAGGTGCCAGATATGTATCTTTTGAGGAACTGTTGGCTCAAAGTGATGTGCTTTCCGTCCATACTGCACTCACGCCCGAAACTAAAGATAAATTTACACTAGGGGTGTTTAAACAGATGAAACCCAATTCCATTTTTATCAATACCGCAAGAGGAGGCATCCACAACGAAAAAGACCTGATCACAGCTTTAGAAGAAAAAATAATCTGGGGAGCTGGCCTGGATGTAACCAATCCTGAACCTATGGATCGGGAAAATCCCTTGCTTTCTATGGAAAATGCAGCTGTTTTACCACACATTGGCTCAGCCACAGAAGAAACCAGAGCCGCCATGGCACAGATTATTGTGAAGAATATTTTAGCGGGATTGAAAGGTGAGAAATTACCGTTTCAAGTGGAGTAGAATGATGTAAGACGGAAGGTGTGAGATGAATGATGGAACTGGATTCTTTCCCATCCTCCATCTCACATTTTCCATTTTACTTAACAAGATACTTCAACACCGACCGGCCTAAATTTCCGTTGGCATCTATACCTTCAATAATCACTTTGTACTGACCTCTGCCATCAGCGTTGTAATACTCGAAAGAGGCATTTCCTGTAGCGTCAGTTACTACTTTAGGGTTCCAGTAAATGGTGGTTCTTAAATCGTTGCGGTTCATGCTTGCCGGTACGTCGTATTTAGGTGAATAGAACTGTCTTTCTTTGTTATAGCCCTGTGGTGAGAAAGTAAGTTCATAATATTTAGGCAGCATGTCCATTAACTGGGCTTTTGTAATTTTTGTTCCTTTAGGCGCTTTTTTCTGGTTAAATACAATCACACCATTTACATTGTTGGCGCGGTTAACCAGGCCTAAATCGTCTCTTAAAAATACTTCAACCGATTCAAGCTGGTTCGCATCCAAAGTATTGATCTGGTTTACATCTACGTTCATTCCGTTGATAAAAATACCCATCGGAATTCTTTTGCCCTGGTTATAATCCCTGGTTACATAGAAGTTGTTATCAGCAAAAGTAACACCGGCCAGCATACCCTGTAAGCAGTTAATCAAAAGTCCGCAACCTTTTAAACGATCGCCACTGATTTCGTGGTCGGCCATTTGGCTTAAACCTGATAATGCCGGGTAATCTTTATGGCTAACTTTTGGCACCACTGCCCCTTTAATGTTTACATCTTTCAGGGTATGCAAATAAGCGTACTGTTTTTTGCTGTTATCCAGGTAACTAGTTAAAGCACTATCAATGTTAAGGACCTCCTCAGCAGCACTAAAGTTCCTGGTTAGTGTAGGAACAGGTGTACCGTTTAAGCTTAACGTCATATTTTTATAGTTTACGTTATATTTAGCCGTAATGGTCACTTTTGACGAATCGTTAAATACCAGGTTGGAAAATTTAAAATTCCCAACAGGGTCTGTAGTGCCTTCCAAATTGAAACGTTTATCAGGAATACTCAATAATAGCGCACCTTTTCTTACCGGAATGCCATTGTTCTGACGCAGGATACCCGAAATTTCGATGCCCTGCTCTGGTAAGAAATCTATTTTAGGTAATTTATTGGCAATAATATCAGTGTATTTAAAACTGCGGTAACCCTGTGTAAGTAACAGCACATCCAAATCGGCATTTTTCTTGGCATCAGGTGCATTAAAATAATAGTTGGCCCTTTCAATATAACCTTTAAGATCACTGCTTAATAACAGGCCTGTTAAAATGGTGCTGGTGGCATCTTCGCTTGATGGTACTTTAGTTTCATCAACAACCGAAACAGAAAAACTACCTTCAACAGGAGCACCGTCTTTTTTAGCGGCGACATTTATTTTTACCTTTTTCTTAACCCCGTAAGTAGTTGCTGCAGTGGTTAAATTAATGGCCATGGTATTTTTTTGCTGTACAAAAACCAGTCTTTCGCTCAGGGGTTTCCCAAACTCATTAAACAGGGTAAATTGGGCAATTCCATTGGGAAATTTAGATTTAAGTACAGTGGTATTGTATTCTTTGTTTGATAGTGAAGTTTGTGCACCATAACAGATTACGCCCTTGCTCTGCGCAATTAAATAAAGTTTTTTACCCTGGTTTTGCTCAAAAAAAGCATCATTTGCCGCGATTTTTATCGCTATATTATCAGCGTTGCTGTTGTCGATATTTACAACAACGCCATTTGCCTGAACTGCTGGTAAGTTATAAGTTTGAGTAGTGCCATCGGCATAAGTAACTGTGGCTTTATAAGTTTTTCCGGCTTCGGCAGCTAAATTGAAACTGCCCATGCCCAA
The DNA here is from genome assembly GCA_017745075.1 of Sphingobacteriaceae bacterium. Classification (GTDB taxonomy): domain Bacteria; phylum Bacteroidota; class Bacteroidia; order Sphingobacteriales; family Sphingobacteriaceae; genus Pedobacter. Next base: position 478,431 of record JAGIAD010000002.1, read on the forward strand.
ATGCTGGGCTACAAAAGTGGCTACCGTTTTGCCATCATTATCGGTAACAGTACCCTTAGAGCTGATGCCCAAACCATCACTTTTAATGGCTTTGAAAGCAACTTTATTGGTTAAACCAGCAATTAAGCTTCCACCTTCCGGAAAAAATTGGAAATCTTTACTTAAAATGGCATTTTTTAATGAAAAAGTATTGCTGGCTATATCTTTATCAGTGGTATTTATACTTGTAATAAGCTGGCCCTTTTGCAATTGATATTCGGCCTTTTGTGCATTGCTCATGGCTATGGTTAGGTAACCATTGGCATCGGTTGTACCCCGGCCTTTAACAATTACCGTATAACTGGTAATTACCTGCCAGCTTACATTTTTATTGGCATACGGTTTATTGTTGGCATCTTTAAACTGAACCCTCGCATCAATTTTTTCTAATTTATCAGTCGAGGTATTTTTATAGGTAATATGGGTTTTTACTTCTTTATCTATTGCTTCACCCACATAAAAAGTTTTGTTAAAATAGGCTGGATCGTCACTGTTCAGCATCCATAAGGTATAGGCCCTGATGTGGTAATTACCCTGTTTGTAATTTACCTGATCCAGGGGGAAGTTACCATAGGCAAAGCCACCTGTAATAGGTAATTTTAAGGTTTGGATAAGCGAATCATTCTGGTTGATCACGTCGACATAGATAATTTTACTGATTCCCGATAAGAAATTCTGATTTTCGGTAACGTAAGCTTTAAACCAAACGGTATCGGCCACCGCATAATAAGGTTTGTCAAAATGAAGGTAGATTTTTTCGGCAGGATAATCGCTTAAAACCTTATTGGTTTTGCTAATGATGGTATTAATGCTTATGGTATCGGTTTGGGCCAACGAAGAGAAACTGAGCGCTGATAAAAGAGAAAGTATGATAAAAGATAGTCTAAAAATCTTCATGGATTGGTTATTAAATGCAATGCCCGTAAATATATCTAATTATAAAGAGAGCGCCTAAATTGTACGAAGGTTTAACACTTTTTTACAAAATATTGGTTCATTGGTCATTAGTTCATTGGTTCATTCGGTTAGTTGTTTAAATTGATTTCAAACTCCCAACTCTATTACCTGTCCGTAGTGTTCCGAAGGGCACTACGGATTTAAGAATAGAATAGAGTCTCTGACTCGCTTATAATCATTGAGTTGTAAACTCAATCTCATCCATCAATCCGTAGTGATGCTACGCTTAACTCTACGGACAGTATGCACTACGGATTTAAGAATAGAATAGCGTCTCTGACTCGCTTTATAATTATTGAGTTGTAAACTCAATCTCATTCTGCAATCCTTAGAGATGCTGCGCTTAACTCTACGGACAGTTGCACTACGGATTTAAGAATAGAATAGAGTCTCTGACTCGCTTTATAGTTATTGAGTTGTAAACTCAATCTCATCCATCAATCCGCAGAGATTCTACGCTTAACTCTACGGACAGTATTCAAATCGATTAACCGACTTCAAATGATCTCCTCTAAACAAAACAAGCCGCTAAAAAGCGGCCCGTTTAAGTATAATGGTGTTTGCCTGTTATTTAAACTCGATTAAGAATTCTTCTTTCGGAACACGTACCTTTTTAAGGTTAACCAACCAATCGCCTTCCTCGTCTCTGTGACCTAAAGGCAATAAGGTAACACTTCTTAACCCTTTTTTATCTAGACCTAAAAATTCATCCAAAGCAGGTCCGTTAAAACCTTCCATTGGGGTAGCATCTACTTTTAACAAAGCCGCTTCTGCAATGGCAATGCCGAAAGCAATATAAGCCTGACGTGCAGCATGGTTAAAATTTTCTTCTGCAGTTCTTGGTAAAAGGATGCTTTTAAGTCGTTTTTTATAATCATCGGTGGTATTTAGAGGTAAACCGCGCTCTGCATTCATCCTGTCGAAAATTGCATCAATACCTTCTTCTGTATAGTTTTCGTTTGCAGCGAAAATTAACAGGTGCGATGAATCGATAATCTGCGATTGGTTAGAAGCAATCGGCGCAATTTTCTCTTTTAATTCCTGATTGGTTACTACGATTATTTTAAAAGGCTGTAAACCTGATGAAGTAGGTGCCAGGTGTGCAGCAGCAATAATTTTATCAACCTTTTCTTGTTCAACAGGCTGGCCATTCATTTTTTTAACGGCATAACGCCAGTTTAGGGCATCTATTAAGCTCATATTTTTGAAGATTTTTTTAAATTCTATGTAGCAAATATGGAAATAAGGAATAAACCTATTGTTGATGTATGGTAAGAAAGCAAAATAGAGGTAATCTGGTATTCACTTGCATTAAGCTTATATTTCTTATATGGTTAATGTTGTATCATTGTTAGAAAATGAGTGGCTTGTGGTTCTTGGCAGCGTGCAGTCCCGCTTTCGCTTATAGTCCTCTCCCGATGGAAAAATCGGGATGCGGGCTATTCCGCTCAATCGGGTTTATGAACAAGGGTTCTGCACCCTGCAACCCTAAAAATGGAATGCTGTTTTGACCACCTAGCCCCGGTTGGAGCGTTATCCTGCAGCAACGAGGCATCCCGAACTTTCGGGAAAGCGTAAAAGCAAAAAACGGGAGGAAAGTTTGTGTTTTGTACAGCCCCTGCGCTCCAAATATAAAAACCGTTTACTACAAGAAAACCATTAATTTATCCCGTCGCTATGGTTCGTATTCCAATCTATAAACTGGTATTAAATCCTAGCGAACAAACCTTAAATCACTACGCACCGGAAAGTGATCGGATAATTTTGCATGAGTAATTTTGTAGTTCAATACCTCCAGCTCTTTTGATGTGGCGATATAATCGATCTGGAAATTGGGAAATTTACCGTTATAGGTTTTACCGAAGCCATTTCCTTTTTTTATAAAACTGTTATTCAATCCGGCAGTAATCTGGGTAACCACGTATGATGCCGGTGTATCGTTAAAATCGCCGGCAATAAGATAAGGCGTTGTACAGGAAGCCATTTCTTTTTTCATAATATCAACCTGACCGCTGCGTTTCAGGAAGGCACTTTTTAGCATGCTTAAGATCCGTTTGGATGGTTTTAACTCTGTATTCATTTCTTTTACCTTATCCAGGTATTCGTAATCCTGTTTTTCGAAAGAAATGGACTGGAAATGTACATTGTATATCCGGAGGGTTTTCCCCTTGATGTTTAAATCGGCATAAATACTCATATTGCCAGGATAGCCGGTAACAAATGGGATTTTACCTGTGTTTTTAATGGGGAATTTCGAAAATATAGCCAAACCAGTGGCTTCGTAATCGTTTTTATTGGTGGGTACGAAATAATAATATTTGGTATTTAACAATACTTTTAAGCTGTCGACAGTATCGAATGCGCCTTTATAACGTGTAAAAAACTCCTGAAAACAGATAATATCGGGGTTTTGGTCTTTTACTACCTGCAGCATTTTTTCCTTTACCGATTCGGTATTGTCTTCGCCGTAAAGTTTAAAACTATGTACATTGTAGGTCATCATCCTGATGCTGTTATCGGCTTTTTCAACCGGGCCTTCATCACCACCGATGGCAAAAGTTGCCTTTAACGTTTTACCTCCAATAACAATAACCAAAATAGTAGCAATTGCGAAAATCCACTTTTTGCTTAAAAACCACCAGATCAGGAAAATAATATTGCCGAAGAGTACGAAGGGGTAGGCCAGGCCAAAAAATGCAATTAGTGCATGTTTACGTGGATCCATGTTTCCGGCAAGCACTCCCAAAAGCAAGGCTATGGCCAGTGCAACTGCAATGGGCAGGAGGAGTTTATCCAAAAAACTGTACTTCTTCTTTTTTTTTGCCATTAATCTTTACTTGCCTTAAACAGTTTTTCTTTTTCTGCCGCAGTTAATTTATCATATCCCGAAGTAGATATTTTATCTAAAATGGCATCAATTTCCTGTTGGGAAACCCCACCTTTAAAGGCTGGTTTTTTAACCGGTTTTTCATTGCGCACCACTTTTAGTTTGGGTTTGCGCTCAAAAAGCTTGCTCCAGTCGCTTCCGTTTTGCAGGCGTTTAATAAAAATAAAACCCACCAGGGCACCGCCTATATGCGCTAAACTGCCACCTGCATTTATAGAGCCGATGGCCAAGAAATCAAGAATAAAATAAACAATAGCAATCCATTTTATTTTAACCTCCCCGAAAATAAAGAGCACAACGGTGTAATTGGGTACCAGCGTTGCAGCAGCAAAAATAATGGCCATTACCGCAGCAGAAGCACCTACAATAGTTACATCGGTTAAGCCTGCTGCATAAACCGGGAACAGGTTTAATACTGCAACTGCAAATAAGCCACCAAATAAACCACCGGTTAGGTATACAAAATGGAACTGCCTGCTTTTTAAGAAATTCATGAATATATTTCCGAACCAGAACAATCCGAGCATATTAAAAAGGATATGAAGAATCCCGTCATGAATAAACATGTAGGTAAATATCGTATAAAAGCGCTCCGGTAACCTGGAAATGTTTACAGGCAAACCTACATATTCGCTAACCAAGGGACTGATCACATCGCCTTTGCCGCTTAGCCAGGTAAATACCCCAATAACAGCGATAATCAGAAACAACAGTACATTTATGCCAATGTAAAAGAATATTGGGTTGCCGGATTGAAAAACCTTGTATTTTAAATCTTTGAAAGTATTATTCATAGAGTGTATAAAATGTATCGTTTTTATCTTTCCATAATTTAACGAGTATAAAGCCGATTAAAGCACCGCCCAGGTGAGCATAATGTGCAACAGAATCGCCCTCAAACTGCGCAACACCCAAAGATAACTCTACTAAAATATAAATTGGTATAATATACTTTGCTTTTACTGGAACCGGAATAAACATAATGAGTAATTCGGCATTTGGATAAAGCATGCCAAAAGCAACCAATAAACCGAAAATGGCACCTGAGGCACCAACCATACCGCCAAAATAGATACTAAATAATGTTTTAATCTGGGCAGGAGAAGATTCTGTGGCATTGTATAAATTGTTTAAATTTAATTTATCGCCCGCTGTAATAGTCCCTAATATCTGCTGAACCTCAAATGCCTGTACCGCCCATTGGAGGAACAAGGCACCGAGCCCGGTAATGAAATAAAATATGATAAACTTTTTTGCTCCCCACCTCGATTCGAGGATGCTTCCAAAAGAATACAAGGCAAACATATTGAAAAAGATATGGGCTATACCGCCATGCATAAACATATAGGTTATAGGCTGCCATATTTTGAATTTTGGCGAATCAAAATAATACACGGCTAAAATATCGTCCAGATGGAGGTTGGTTAATAAATAAGTTGCCGCGAAAAATAAAACATTAATAATCAGTAGATTTTTTACTACCGGTGGAATATATATGTTGTTCATTTAAATTTTAAAAATGGGTTAATGTTTAAACTGGTCATTGGTTCATTAGTCATTGGTTCATTGGGTTAATTGTCTCCAAACTCCCAGCTCTAAACTCTCAACTTTCAGACTTCCGACTCCAAGCAGCTAACTCTTCTCAAACTTCTTATCCAGCTCTGCCAGCGTAATGGTTTGTATAACCGGTTTTCCATTCACACTAAAGTTAGGGGTTTTGCAGGCAAAAAGTTCATCAATCAGTGTATTCATTTCTTCCTGCCCAAGGCTTGTACCGGCTTTAATGGCGCTGTTTTTTGCCAAACTTCTGGCCAGGCTATCGCGTTTGCTTAATTTTAACTCCTGCTGCGAGTTTTTAAAGCCCTCAATCAACTGTTCAAATAATAGTGTTTCGTTAATATTGCTGCTGCCCAGATCAACCGGAACACCTTCTACTACCAACGTATTTTTCCCGAATTCGCGTACATCGAAGCCCAAACTTTTTATATCATCCAGCAAACTTTTGGCCAGTTCGAAATCGTTGGCATTAAGTGTAATGGTTTGCGGAAACAAACTCTGCTGCGATGCACCTTTCCGATCCTCAAGATGTACGAGAAAACGCTCGTAAAGGATCCGTTCATGTGCCATTTGTTGATCGATTACCATTAATCCCGACTTAATCTGCGAAACAATATACCTGTTGTGCAATTGCATGTATTGTTTCTGCTTGGTTTCTAAAACCGTTTCATCAGCGTAAATAGAGGTTTGCTCTACCACGGGCTGCTCTGTTATTTCATATAACGAACCCCAGTTTTTTGTACTTGATTTTGCGTCATAATTTCTTGGCGATGAAGCATAACTGTTTGCAACGCTTTTATCGCTGGCAAAAGGGTTAAAATCAGGGTTGAAACTGATACTCGGCGGAACAATATCTTCAACCGCTTTTTGGGTAATCATGTTGCTAAAGCCCGTTTCTTGGTCAAAATCCAGGCTGGGGGCAATGTTATAACGGCCTATAGAACGTTTTACGGCCGATTTCATGATCGCATAAATAGATTTTTCGTCCAGGTATTTGATCTCCGTTTTGGTTGGATGAACGTTTACATCAATTTTTGACGGGTCGATCTCAATAAACAATACATAAAGCGGGTAACTGTCATCAGGTAATAATTCCTCAAAGGCCGAACTTACCGCGTGGTTTAAATAGGGATCTTTAATAAAACGGTTATTTACAAAAAAGAACTGTTCACCCCTGGTTTTTTTTGCAAAAGCTGGCTTCCCGATATAACCTTTAAGGTTGATTATGGTGGTTTCCTCTTCAACAGGAACGAGGCGTTCGTTATAGTTATTGCCGAAAAGGTGAACAATGCGCTGCTTTAAATTGCCCTTTGGCAGGTTAAAAATCTCCACTCCATCGTGGTGCAAACTGAAAAATACGCCGGGATGTGCCAGGGCTACCCGTTGAAACTCGTCTAAAATGTGGCGCATTTCTACCGGATTGCTTTTCAGGAAATTTCTTCTGGCAGGTGTATTAAAAAACAGGTTTTTAATCGAAATCTGTGTTCCGGCTGGCGTTGCTACAGGTTCCTGATTGATTACCTGTGCTCCTTCGATAGAAATACAGGTGCCAATTTCGTCCTCGTGCCTCCGTGTTTTCATTTCTACCTGTGCAATTGCTGCGATAGAAGCCATGGCCTCACCGCGGAAACCCATGGTGCGGATGGCAAATAAATCTTCAGCCTTTTTCACTTTTGAAGTGGCATGGCGCTCAAAACACATTCTCGCATCGGTAACACTCATCCCACAACCATTATCAATGATCTGAATCAGTGCCTTACCGGCATCTTTTACTACCAGTTGAATTTTATCTGCGCCGGCATCTATCGAATTTTCGAGCAATTCTTTCACTGCAGAAGCAGGTCGTTGAACAACTTCTCCGGCAGCAATCTGATTGGCAACAGCATCAGGCAATAGGTGGATGATATCAGTCATGTATTAAGGCAAAGTGAATTCGCTAAATTATGCAAAATAAGCTTAATGAACCCGGTTTGTTTAAAACTCAACACATAAATGACTGTAATTAAACAGGATTGATTACTGCCTGTCATGCTGAACGTATTGAAGAATCTTTTTAAGAATAATTTATTTTCCCTCCTCAGTTTAGTTTTTAGGAAAGCAGGCTCCGTTGCCAGTCGGTTCTGATAGTCCTGCTGTACACTATACTTTTGGCTGTCATCCTAAGCGGAGTCAAAGGGCAGCCAAAAGGTGCCGCTCCCATCAGGTTTATTTCACTTAGAACAGTAGCCATAAATACAGTAACCATCTTAATTAATGGAAAAAATATAACAACCCAAACCTGCATTCCAATTTTAAAGGTTTAACTCCAAATCTCCGTGCTTTCTGTGTTTCCGTGGTAAAAAATAACTGTTGTATATGTTTATTGCCATTTGTCATCTGAACGCAGTGAAGAATCTTTTAAGAATAATTTATTTTTCCCTCCTCAGTTTAGTTTTTAGGAAAGCAGGCTCCGTTGCCAATCGGTTCCGGTAGTCCTGCTGTACACTATACTTTTTTGGCTGTCGTCCTGAGCAGAGTCAAAGGCAGCCAAAAAGGTGCCGTTCCCATCAGGTTTATTTCACTTGAGACAGTAGCCATAAATACAGTAACCATCTTAATGGAAAAATAATACAATCCAAATCTCCGTGCTTTCTGTGTTTCCGTGGCAAAAAATAACTGTTGTATATATTTATTGTCATTTGTCATTCTGAACGCAGTGAAGCACCCGCGAAGCGAGCTTGAATACCATTAAAACAATAAGCTGCAAATGAAAAATCTTTAATAATAAAATGCAACCGCTGAAATTAGCTGGTATGAATCTGTGCTGATCGGTTACAGATGCTTCGTGCCTCAGCATAACACCCGCCCTTTCTGTAAAGCTGAATTTACAAAGCCAAATGATTTCAATTTTATATCTTTATCGGTATGAAATCCGAGCTGTAAAGCCTTTTTCAGGTATTAATGATTTACTTCTTGCGCAAAAAAGCAGCAGTTGATATAATTAAATGCCTCAGCATACAAACAATTGTTAAATATAGTGGTTGGGTTTCTTTGGGTGCCGATTTTCTGATCGAAAATATTAATCCATGATTAACGTTTTACACAGCAACACTGAAGAAAGATGCAAAAAAAATCAGATGGAAATGGGCCGATTTATTATCAACGATCACAATATTTAACCAATACACAAACATATTAAAAACTAAAAGTCTTAAAACCTATTTGAACGGAGAAAAAAGTATATGAAGCGAAATAGATTGTATATCCTGGCTGCGGTGAGTTTTTTTAATGTTTTATGTTTAATGGCCTGTGCACAGGAGCATGCTACGAACGAGAAAAAACTTTCCATTGCCAATGCCATTTCAAACACAACCGTATTATTAAATAACCAGGATGCCATTGTTCCGTTAAAATCGCTCGAAAAGAAAAATATCGCAGCGGTTAGCCTGAGTTTTGCCTATAGTAATGTGTTCGATAGTTTGGCCAATAAATATGATAAAATCACTTCATTTTCTGCCGATTCTTATAAAGACAGTGTAAACCTGAACGATCTGGAAGACGATCTAAAATATTTCAACACCATTTTAATCAGCATTGACGATCAGAATGTAAACAAAGCCAAATACATCAATTTTATCAACAGCATCAGTAAGAATAAGCAGGTAATCATTTCTTTTTTTGGAAACGGACCTGGTTTAAAATCATTTGATCTGTTGAAATCGCCGATTATATGGACCGCACAGAACAATGCCGATGCCGCTGCGATTGTTCCGCAGTATATTTTTGGGGGAATTGCTGCGGTGAATAAGCTCACTACAACTTTTTCTGCGCGTTATACGATGGGTTCTGGCTTTGTGACCACTGCTACCCGCTTAAAATATACCGTGCCGGAAGATGCGGGGATCAACTCCAACAACTTAAAAGAAATTGATGCCATTGCTTCCGAAGCGATCAGCCAGAAAGCAACCCCAGGGTTGGTGGTGCTGATAGCTAAAGATGGCAAAGTAATTTTTAACAAGGCCTATGGCACACATACTTACGATACCAATGTGCCCGATAAGGTGACTGATATTTTTGATCTGGCTTCCGTAACGAAAGTAACCGCAACTACGCCAGCTGTGATGCGTTTGTTTGAAGAAGGAAAATTAAAACTGGATACCAATATCGGGGCATATATTCCAAAAGCACGTACCACCCCAATGAACAATATCCAGATACGTGAGGTAATGCTGCATCAGGCTGGTTTTATTCCCTACATCCCTTTTCACGATTATGTGAAAACCGGCGATTACAGCAGGGATTCATCTGCTGCCTTCCCGACCAAGGTGGCCGATAATTATTACATCAAAAAAGGCTTTTTTAAGGATTTTATGTGGCCTAAAATGCTCAATTCGCCCATTAAAACACGTGGTAAATATGTGTACAGCGATATCAGCATGTATGTAATGAAAGATATTGTAGAGCACATCAGCGAAGAGCCCTTAAATCAATATACCTACGAAAATTTTTATAAACCACTGGGCATGCAGACTGCAGGTTTCTTGCCTCGGAACCGATTTAAACCAGAGCAGATTATTCCGACCGAAGATGATAAATACTTTAGAAAAACCTTACTTGTAGGTTATGTGCACGACCAGGGGGCAGCTTTAGCCGGCGGAGTTTCAGGACATGCAGGGTTATTCGCCAGTGCAAATGATTTGGCCATTATTTATCAAATGCTGTTAAACCGCGGTACTTATGGTGGGGTAGAGTATTTCAAAAGCGCTACAGTTGATATGTTTACTTCAAAGCAGTCGGATGTAAGTCGCAGGGGTTTAGGTTTCGACCGTTGGGATCCTGATAGCACCAAACATTACCCTTCTGACCTGGCTTCACCACAGACTTACGGGCATACAGGGTACACCGGAACCTGCGTTTGGGTAGATCCATCGCGTGGTTTGGTTTATATATTTCTGTCAAACCGGGTTAACCCAACAGTTACCGATAAGCTTTCTAACCTGAAAATCAGGGGTAGAATACAGGATGTGGTGAATAAAGCGATAGATGAATCGAAGAAATAAAACCTGGTTTACAGACATTCAGAGTTGTCAGCTTTAATAGCCAGTTTGCTATAAAGTTGACAACTGTATTAATATTAATTCTTTGGATTGTAATAAGCATCAAAAAGTTTATTCCTGAATTTATAATCCGGGTCGTACTTTTTCTTCAGTTTAAAAAACACATCAGCATTTGGATAAGCTTTTGTAAACTGAAGTGGTGTTGCCTGTAGCTGATAGGGTAGATAATAAGCACCATTTTCTGATATGGCTGCATCAATCAGTGCTCTTGTCCATTTGGTGACTTTTTTCTTTGCTGTTTCGGAAACTTCCTGTTTGTAATAAATTACGAAAGCGAAAACTTCTTCCCTGGCCCAGGCGAGATAAGCGCCCGAATCCTTATTTGCATGCCTTATCGAAATGTTGATCACATTTACATCATTACTTTTTAATACTTTAACCATTTTAGGGTAAAAGGAATCGAAATGATCTACTGGTATAAAATATTCCTGCAAAACATAGGTAGCTTTTTTTCTAGAATTCGGTTCGAGTTCTTTTACATCGTAGGTAGCTTCGTAATTTCTCCATTCTACAACCTTATTTTTATAAAGGATAGGCTCTACGATATGCTGCCTTAGCCATTTTCCGAAATCGGAGCCCGAAACTACTTTCATGGCAAATTTTTCCATTCCGTAGTTTTTATCATTTGGTTTTAAGCGTTCGGTAATGGTTAAAGGCTTTTCGGTTTTGGCATAAGTAACTGCTCTGACTTTTGTGTAACTATTTGGATAAATGTCGGCATTGTGAAATATAAACTGCGCCTGGTTTCTGATGTTCGAAAAGAAGAATTTCTTATATGAAGCAATATTCATCAAAGTGTCTTTCCGCTCTATTTTGCAATTAGTGGTGAGAGATAAAGTTACTTCGGTAATTACACCAATACCACCGTAGCCACCAATTGCAGCATAAAAAACTTCACTATTAACCGCAGGACTTGCAGTGATGAAATTTCCGTTGGCCAAAACGATTTTAAAACTTTTAACCGAGAGGATAATGGGGCCTTGACCAACATAACGGCCATGAACATTAACACTAAGTGAACCACCAACAGTAAAATTTGCATAGGTTTGCATAATCTTTACCGATAAATTATAACGGTCTATAAACCGGATCAGTTCACGCCACCTGATTCCAGCCTGAACCGTTATTTCCTTTTTCTCTTTCGAAAAGCTTAAAATCCGGTTAAATTTTCTCATGTCGATTTGCAGGGCATTTTCGGTCGCGGTTTGTCCACCCTGGCTAAATCTCCCTCCGCCGATTGAAATAGGCCCTTTATGTCTTTTAACTGCCTCAACAATTTCGGCCGATGTTTGTGGTGTGATTATTTGTGAAACCTTAATAGGGTTAAGTTGTGTAACGTCGTTAACTACATTGAGCTGGGTACTAGGCTTATTTGGATGACAAGCTGAAAGTAAGACAAGGAGAAATAGACAAAATCTGAGTGCGTTAATTTTCATATCAAAACATGTTGAAAGTTAAAAATACCAATAATCACCTTGATTTATCATTGTCCAGGCAGTCAGCTTATGGTTTTTTATTCAAAAATGAAATACCCGGTTGCTTCTATTTAGGGTTGGTTTAATAATAAAATAAGTAAGTTTTAATGGAAGTATATCATTTAAACTACTCTTCAGAAGAAGTTTGAAAAATTTAATATATAGACTAATTTAAGCTGAAATTTATTATGATTGCTAAAATATTTTGTTAAATGATTACGCTTAGTAAAATAACTTTATTTCTGTTAATTTTTCTCCCACAAGTTCTATTTGCACAACGTACACTTAGCGGAAGGGTAATTGATAACAATGGCGGGCAGCCAATTGCCGGAGCCAGCATTTACATTAATAGTACTACGATTGGCCGTATGTCTAATGAAGAAGGTAACTTTTCGTTTGATGATATTCCTTTAGGTACTCAGGAACTTGTTATTAGTTATGTTGGATATGAAACTATATCTTATTCTTTTTCTACCGCACAATTGCCGTTAAAACTTGATTTTAAGTTGAAACCCAAAGTTCAGGAACTTAATGAAGTTACTATAGAAGGGAATTATACGGTCTTGGATATAAGAAATAAGCAAAACTGGCAAAAATTTAAAGATGGCTTTTTAGGAATAACGCCATATTCAGATCAATGTACCATACAGAATATAGATGATATTGAGTTAAGGTATGTAAAAGAAACACGTGGTATGAAAGCAGTTGCAAAAAAACCGATTGTGATTGTAAATAAAGCATTGGGATATATTATCGAATATGATCTGGAACATTTTGAGCTGTTGCCATCAGGAAGGATTCTAGCTGGTAAATCTTTTTTTAAGGAGTTAAGTGACAAAGAATTAACAGAAAATAAACGGAAATTAAGAAATGCATCTTATTATGGCTCAATGAGCCATTTTCTTAGGTCAGTTTATAATAACAGCCTAAATACTGAAGGCTTTGAAGTACGTAGTATTGCCAGAAAGCAGAATGTAGAGAAAGAAAGGGTTTTGAAAATTGTATCACAGCTGGATTTCGCGAGAAAGAGTGAATTTATCGTTAATAAAAATAGCAATGCGTTTGACGATTCTTCTGCCTATTACAGAAAATTTTTAAGCGAGCCTGGGTATTTTGATGCTTTTTCGGATAAACTGCTTAATGCTGAAGATATTAAAACTGTAAATAGTAATGGGAATACCATATTTAAGACAACAGATACCTTATTATCTGTAACTTATACAAAACCATTGGACCGTGCGATATCTCGTTTTTTCGATGATAGAAATAAAAAGAGCTTTATCAGTAAGCCGATGGATATTAATAAGTCCATTGTCGAATTGAAAGGGAAAGAAATAATCATTAATCCCAAAGTTAATGGTGTTTCAAAAGGGCTTAAACTCACTGGGTATTTTTCGTTTATTTACGGAGTTTCAACTTTATTACCTAATGATTATGAGCCTTAAACATTTAATTATAGCGGTAGCCAGAGATCTGTGAAGTGGGTATTATAAATAAAAAAGCATCGGTTTTATCCGATGCTTTTTTATTTACGATTCGCTAGAGACTCATGACTGAAGACTCACGACTCCGAACTACTTCTTCAATCCAATTTCTCTTAATCTTTCATCCAGGTATTCTCCGGCAGTCATATCGCTATACGCTTTAGGATGTTCAGCATCAATGGTTGATGGTAAACTGGTTAAATCCATATCGCTGCGCGGGTGTAGGAAAAAAGGCACGGAGTAACGCGATGTTTTCATCAGTTCGCGCGGAGGATTTACTACCCGGTGGGTGGTCGATTTTAATTTGTTATTGGTTAAACGTTGCAACATATCGCCAACATTTACCACAATATCGGTATGGTGCGCTTTAATTGGCAACCACTCATTGCTGCGGGTTAATACTTCAAGGCCATCGGCACTTGCGCCAATAAGCAAGGTAATGAGGTTAATGTCTTCATGTGCACCGGCACGTACCGCGTCATCTGGAATCGTTTCAGGATTTTCGATCGGGAAATAATGTATACCCCTTAAAATCGAATTTCCATTGTGCACGTGTTTGTCAAAATAGTTAATAGGCAAATCTAAATAAGTAGCAATGGCGCGTAATAAATGCGTTCCGTTTTCTTCCAGTTTTTTATAGATATCGCTTGTTACTTTGTTAAATTCAGGCAGTTCCTCTAAGACCTCATTGTCTGGATATTCATTTTTAACCGGATCGCCATCGGTAACTTCCTGGCCAATCTGCCAAAACTCTTTAAGATCGGGTGTTTTAGCACCTTTCGCTGTTTCTTTGCCTGCACTGGTATAACCGCGCTGACCGGCAAGTTCAGGTTTTTCGTATTTTCTTTTAATTTCTATAGGGAGCGAAAAAGCAGCTTTAATATTTTCATAAAGCTTGTCGATCAATTCCTGACTTAAACCATGGTTGGTAATGGTAACAAAGCCCGAATCGTTAAAAGCCCTGCCCAATTCATCAGAAAACTTTTTGCGGTCTTCTTCAGAACCATTGATGTAAGAGCCTAGATCCAGGCAAGGAATATACGGTGTAGACATAATTTTAAATTTTTTTGTTATACGAATTTAAAAAAAGAATTGTTAATAAGTGCATTTACCCTGTGCAATATCTCTTTAAGTATTTGTTGGTTAGTGATCTAAGTTATTAACATTGAAGGCGAAATCGACAGGTTGATATGATTGTCACATAAAACCCATTATTGATTTAACGCAAACTACTGCCTGTTTTTTTGCGTATAATTAGAGGTGAATCATTCAGGATAATTGTAAGGTTTATGGATTGTTTCCGACTAAGCAATACAACGCACATATGAAACCAGGATTTGCATTTTGCAGGCAAAACCATGGAAGTTTCATTACAGATAAAAAATAAATAAACACAAAATGAGAAAAATAATTTTAATTCTGCTGGCGGTACTGGCATTAAACCAGGCCCATGCACAAGGGAAAAAAACAGAGAAAGCCACTTTTGGTATGGGCTGTTTTTGGTGTACAGAAGCGATATTTCAACGTTTAAAAGGGGTGGTTTCTGTAAAATCGGGCTACGAGGGTGGTACTTTGGCCAATCCAACTTACGAAGAAGTGTGCACGGGCGCCACCGGCCATGCAGAGGTTTTAGAAATTACCTACAATCCGATGGTGATTTCGTATGACGATTTATTGGAAGTTTTTTGGAAAAGCCATGATCCGACAACCTTAAACCGCCAGGGGGCTGATAGTGGCACGCAATACCGCTCGGTGGTTTTTTACCATACACCAGAACAAAAACTTCTGGCCGAAAAATATAAAGCAGAATTAAACAAAACCAATGCTTATGGCAAAAAAGTGGTTACCGCCATTGAGGCTGCCAAGCCGTTTTATGTGGCTGAAAACTATCACCAGAATTATTTCAACAAAAATGGAAGCGAGCCTTACTGCAGATTGGTCATCCAGCCGAAAATAGATAAACTCGAAAAGGTATTTAAAGCGAAGCTTAAAAATTAAATTCTTTTTCTTGTTTAAGCATCCGGCTGCTGTAAGACATCATTGATTTTAAGCCTGGTTAAAAAACTATCAAAAAATATCCTCATTTTGATGCATAATGATAAAATTGAATGGATATTGGGTTGATTTTTTGAAAGATTGACAACGTGATCCTAATGTTGTTTTAATGTCTTTTTAAAATTTAGGATTTTTGATTTAAAACTTTGGATCAAACTTTGATAAATGCTTCTGTAAAAAGGAAATATTTCTAATTTTTAGGCAATTTTTTTAAGATTTAATGGCTTAAAATTCGTGTGATGTTTAAAATCATTCTAAATTTGTAACTCCTTTAAACTAAGATGACAAAAAAGAAAAAGACAGTTGGTAAAACTGACGCTGATGTAATTTTAATAGGGGCAGGCATCATGAGTGCAACCCTCGGTGTTTTATTAAAACAATTAGAGCCCAACTTAAGTGTAGAAATTTACGAACGTTTGGATATTGCAGCAGCAGAAAGTTCTGATGCGTGGAATAATGCCGGAACCGGGCACTCTGCATTTTGTGAATTAAACTATACACCCGAAAAGAAAGACGGTACCATTGAAATTAAAAAGGCAGTACAGATTGCCGAACATTTTGAGGTATCTAAGCAGTTTTGGTCTTATTTAGTAAACAAGGAACTGGTTTCTGATCCATGTAATTTCATCCGCAACATCCCTCACATGAGTTTTGTATGGGGGAAAAAGAATATAGAATATCTTAAAAAACGTTACGACGCCTTAACGCAATGTGACCTTTTTAGCGATATGCAGTATACAGAAGATCCTGAGCTCGTAAAAAGCTGGGCGCCGTTAATTATGGATGGCCGCAAGAAAAACGAAAAGGTTGCAGCTACAAAAATGGATTTAGGTACCGATGTTAACTTTGGTACTTTAACCCGCGACATGTTTAACAACCTGAAGCAGCAACCCAATGTAAATCTGTTCTTTAACCATGAAATCCGCGACCTTAAAAAGAATAAGGATGGCAACTGGATTGTAAAGGTGAAAGATCTGGATAGTGGTGATAAACGTAAACGTGTTGCTAAATTTGTATTTATAGGTGCTGGTGGTGGTTCTTTACCATTACTGGAAAAATCAGATATTCCTGAAGGAAAAGGTTTCGGCGGTTTCCCGGTAAGCGGACAATGGTTAAAATGTACCAATGAGGAAATTATTAAAAAACACCATGCAAAAGTATACGGAAAAGCCGCGGTTGGTGCACCACCAATGTCGGTACCGCATTTGGATACCAGAATGATCAATGGCAAACAAGCCTTGTTGTTTGGTCCATATGCCGGTTTTTCTACTAAATTCCTTAAAAATGGTTCGTTTTTAGATTTACCAAAATCGATTAAGTTTAATAATATCCGCCCGATGATTTCAGCCGGGCTGCACAATTTAGATTTAACGAAATATTTAATTGAGCAGGTTAGGCAGTCGCCAGAAGACAGGTTGGAAGCATTGAAAGAATATTTGCCAACTGCCGAACTTAAGGATTGGCAATTGGAATATGCCGGACAGCGTGTTCAGGTAATTAAAAAAGACGAAAAACAAGGTGGTATTTTAGAGTTTGGTACCGAGGTTGTAAGTGCAGCAGATGGCTCTATTGCCGCATTGCTGGGAGCTTCTCCAGGCGCTTCAACAGCGGTATCGATCATGCTCGATTTATTAAGCCGTTGTTTTGCTGAAGACCTGGCAACAGAAGAATGGCAGGCCAAAATTAAAGAGATGATCCCAACCTATGGAAAATCGCTGGCCCAGGATGCCGTACTTTGTAAAGCAACCAGAAATGAAACTTCGAAAGTATTGAAAATAGAAAACCCGGTGCTGGCTTAAGCCATAACCACAATAAATTTTAGAAGGTCCCGGGCAACCGGGACCTTTTTTGTTGTTACCACTCGGTTTGTGCTCCTGAAGATCAATTATCTGCCTGTAGAGTTAAGCATAGCGCCTCCTACGGATTGATGAATCAAATGGAGTTTGTAACTCAATGTTTAAGATCGAGTCGGAGACTCTTTCCTATGCTGCAATCCGTAGTGTCCTTCGGAACACTACGGACAGTTACGCTTCACAATTGGTACTTCTGTAGTTAAAACTTTATAATACGTCCCAACGGGACGTATCGTAGGTAGCATTAGGACAAGAACGGCTTTTTTTCGTTCCATAGGAACGTTTAATGTTTTTTGTGCACAGACCTTAAGGTAATAAACCTGATGGGAACGGCAGCTTCCGATTTTTTTATAGGAACTAAAGTGCACAGCAAGGCTACCTTAACCGATAACACACCGAGCATTGCTTTGCTGAAAAAACAAATAATAAACAAAAAAGGGTATCCAATTGCCTGAATACCCTGTGTCTTAATTTTTTTTATTGTTAAGCTGCAATCACCTCTGCAACTTCACTGGCAGAAATATCGCTGTGGGAGGCTTCCAGTACACAATCGCCGTTTTTAATTAATAAAATCTGCGGTGATTGATGGGCTACATGGAAGATTTCAGCAATCTGGTTGGAAATATCACGATAGCTGATTAAATCTAAAAAATAAAGTTTTGTATCTGCCGGGATTATATCCCAATCAAATTCGAAGTTCTTTTTAGCCATTAAGCTAATCGAGCAACGCGTACTGTGCTTAAAAATAAGGCTAAAACCGCTTGCGTTTTTAATTTCATCAAGCTGTTCTATTGAAGTTAAGTTAACCCAATTCATGATATGATATTGTTTTACAGGATAACATGTGCAGTGAAATAAAGTTCTACAAATGACCTGTATATGAGATTACAAATGAGATAGATTAATTCCTTCTGCGTTTTCCTTCAGGGTAAGATCCATAAGCAGGACAAAGCTTAGAAGAACAAGATTCTAAAATGGTAATGGTGCAGAACACCGCCAATAATAAAATGGCTACTTTTTTCATCTGTATAAATTTGTTTCAATGGTAATGAAGCTATCATGAATTAGCCATGATGGTTTCATTTGATCTGATAATTTTTAAACTTCTAAGTTACAAATAATTATTAAAAACAAGTTTAAATCTGCGCTGAAAAATCTGCCATTTTAATGGCTGTAATTGCAGCCTCATCGCCTTTATTGCCGTGTTTACCACCAGCACGGTCTTGCGCCTGTTCTAAATTATTGGTGGTTAAAACCCCGAAAATAACCGGTTTACTGTATTTAATGCCAACATTGGTGATGCCATGTGCTACCGCATCGCAGATAAAATCGAAATGTTTGGTATCGCCCTGGATTACACAACCTAAACAGATTACGGCATCAATATCGCTTCTTTTGCTCAGCAGGATTTCTGCGCCACCGGTTAATTCAAAACTTCCGGGTACCGGTAAAGAAATAATATTTTCTTCGGCAACGCCATTTGATAACAGGGTTTTTAATGCGCCATTGTATAAAGCACCGGTAATTTCGGCATTCCACTCAGCTACAATAATCCCGAATTTATAGTTTGCACCGCTTGGAACTGTAGTATGAGAGAAATCGGATAGATTTTTTAATTGTGTTGACATGGGGCAAAGATAATGTTATGCCACCAATGTTAAAAACCTTAATGTTTGCTGGTTGTAACATTTAGTTCATTAATACTTAGATTCGTGTAAGAATCAGATAAATATTTAACGCTTATGGAATTTAAGCGTTCAGTCCATCTATATTAAAAAACGCAACCCAGCTATGAATATATCAGTACGCCTCTCCACTTTGTTTTTTCTCTTCATTTTGCTATCACTGCATGTTTCTGCCCAGCAGAAATATACACTTAACGATTTTTATAGGGTCGATTCCATTGCCAACCAGGGCAAACCAAAGGATGCACTTGCCCTGATTGAAAAAATAAATGAACAGGCGCGCCAGGCGAACAATACGCCTTTGCTGGTTAAATCGGTTATTTACCGGATGATGTTTCAGAGTTACCTGGAAGAAAATGCATTTGATAAGATTTTGATCGATCTGCGTAAAGATATCAGTAGTGCTAAACAGCCTGAAAAAAGCATTTTACAATCACTTTTGGCCGAAACCTATTGGAATTACCTGCAACAGAACCGTTGGCAGATTAACCAGCGTACCCAGGTTCAGGGTGGTATTGGCGATGACATTAGAACCTGGGATATTAAAAAACTGAATAATGAAGCGGTAAAGTATTATATGCTCTCATTAAAGGAGAGCCGGATTTTACAACAAATTAAGGTAGATACTTTAGATGCGGTTTTGGCAGGAGATAAAAAATACAGAAGCTTTAGGCCTACATTATACGACCTGCTGGCCCACCGTGCCATCGATGTTTTTAGCAATACACAGCTCAATCTTACTCAATATGATGATGAATTAATCGATATGAGCAATGTTAACTGGTTTGGAAACAGGCAGACATTTTTAAACATCACGATACCAACTGATAGTACTTCATTTAATGCACAGGCTTTACAGCTGTTTAAAAACCTGATCAGATTTCATCAGAACAGCGGTAATTCTTCAGCATTAAACGATGTGGATTTAAAACGGCTAAAATTTGTTCAACAACATTTTGCCAATAACGGGCAGGAGTTGTACGATAAAGCTTTAAGTCAGCTGGCTGAGCAAAGTACACAAAGCGAAGTTTTTGCTGATGTTTTGTATGAGCAGGCCACGATACATAAAAATGCGCAATTACTTGTTGATACCAATAAACAAAACCTGGTTAAGGCAGTTGCTTTGGCCGAAAAAGCGATAAATGCCTTTCCCGAAAGCATTGGGGCAGAGAATGCCCGCAGCTTAGTTGAAGAGATTAAAAGCAGTAGTTTGTCGGTTAAAGTAAAAGAATTTGTGCAGCCTGATCACCCCGCCCAATTATATCTGTCCTATAAAAATACGGATACCGTGCAGCTGAGGTTGTATCATTCGCTGGAATTGAAGAATGAATATGAACAATTTAAAGACAAGGCCGATTTTTTAGCCTTTTTAAAAAAGAATAAAACCGTCAGGCAGTGGGTAATAGCAGTTCCTAAAACCAACGATTATCAAACCCACAGTTTAGTTGATAAAATTGAGGCATTGCCTTTTGGTAGTTACACTTTAATTGTCCAAACCATTAACCGTAAACAGAACGATACGGTTTATAGCAATATTAATTTTAAGGTTACAGCAATGGCCGTTATTAACAGGCGTAACATTGATAAACATGAATATTTTGTTAGTCGGTTAGATAATGGTGCGCCTTTAAAAAATGTAACAATCAGGCAGAGGAAATATGATTACAATACCCGTAAGTACATTGATGGCGGATTATTAACTACAGATGGAAATGGTTACGCCAGTACAACCGAAATTCAGACAGACATAAGTGCCGCATTGATAAAGCTTGGTAAGGATGAATTACAGGTCAATATCAACAATTATAATGGTTACAGGGATGACGAAGATGAGGAAAAGGAACGTGTAATTCTATTTACCGATAGACCGATCTATCGCCCTGGACAAAACGTTTATTATAAGGGATTATGTTTGAAAATCCTGAATGGAAAAAATAAGATTGCAGTAAATAAGGCTGTTGATATTTCTTTTAATGATGCCAATGGAAAAGAGATTGCCTCAACGAAATTGATAAGTAATGATTATGGAACCTTTCAAGGTTCGTTTACTATTCCGATGGGTATATTGAATGGGCAAATGGAAATTGAAACTGAACATGGAGGCATTGCCGTACAGGTTGAAGAATATAAACGTCCGACTTTCGAAGTGGTTTTTGATAAACCCGACAAACATTATAAACTGAATGACAGCATTAGAGTAGAGGGTAAGGCAATTTCTTTTTCAGGCTATCCGGTAAGCAATGCAAAGGTGAATTATAAAGTTTTCAGGAGTGAGCTTGACGATTACAGGTTCAGCTACCCGCAACGGAGTGCGATTTATGGCTCCAGGATGTATGCTGAAAGAAAACAGGTGGCCATCGGTAAAACCAATACTAAGGCCGGAGGTAAATTCGAGATTACTTTTTTTGCAAGCGCCACAGATAATAAAGCAAATTACAGTTATGAAATTGTGGCCGATATCACTGATTTAAATGGCGAAACCCGTTCGAAGACAACCAGCATAAATGTAGGGAAAAAGGATATAATGCTTAATATCAGTACGGAACAGGTGGTGTATCTGAGCAATAAGGCTGATAGTATTCCGTTTTCTGTTACCAATTTAAACAACGAAACCATTAAGGCTGATGTTAAAGCAGAATGGAGTTTATTGCAGGCGCCATCAAGGCTGATGAACAAAAGCCCGTTTTATGCCGAAAATTATGCCATAAGCAAGGAAGATTTTATTAAAAACTTTCCTGATGATGATTATGATAATGAACTCGAAGTGGCCAAATGGCCGGTAAAATCGGTAGAATTTAAGCAAGGCTTTACTGTTAAAAATGGTCGCGGGAGCTTAAATTTTAGTCAGAAAGACCTGAAGCCTGGTTATTATAAAATCAGGTTAACGGCTGTAAATGGGCAAAACGATACGGTTAAAGTAGATAAATACCTGGTGGTTTACCATGCAGAACCCGCTGTAATACAATCTAACATCGAATGGATTGCACCAGAAGTTACGGTAATCAAACCTGGCGAAAGCGCTATATTCCGTTTGGCAGGTTTTGCAGAGAACAGCAAGGCTTATTATGAGGTTTATTATCGCGATAGCATAGCCGAAAAAGTGTGGATCAATTTATCACCTAAACAGAGCATCCTTAAAATACGGCCAAAAATCAATTACGAGGATGGTTTTGCCGTGCAGTTTGTAATGGTACATCAGGGTACTGTTTACAACTCCATGCAACAGGTTAAAATTGTAGATCCGCAGAAAGAACTGAATATACGCTTTTTAACCTTTCGCGATAAATTACAGCCAGGTGAAAAGGAAAGCTGGAAACTGCAGATCAATAATAACAAGGGGGAAAAACAAATGGCCGAAATGGTGGCTACGCTTTACAATGCAAGTTTGGACGACCTCAGGCAGATGAACTGGAATACCAACCTGCAAACCAGTTTTAATTATGGTTTTTATAACTGGAATTTCAATACAAACAATGTTGCTAACCCCGGTTATCTATGGTTTTTAAGAACAGACAGGGATTATAGCATCATTACCCGTGGTTACGAAAGCCTTAATCTATTTGGTTATAACTATTATGGCGGATACAATTACGGATACCGGAACTATATCAGTAGTTTACAGCAGGCTAAACGAAGAGGTTTATCGCCCGATGTGGTAAAAAAACTGGCAGAGTTAGAAAAAGGTAAATTAATTTATGGGGTGGTGTTCGATAGTCAGGGTGCAATACTGCCTGGCGTACAGGTGAGTGTAGGTAAAAAGGTAACTACTACCAATGTTTTCGGTATTTATACCATTGAGGCCAAAGCAGGAGAGACACTGCGTTTTTCTTTTATCGGCTTTAAGCAATACACCATAAAACTGGGCCCTAAAAAACGGGTTGATGTAAGGCTGAAAGAAGATGGTACTGCCTTAAACGAAGTAATGGTGACCGGTTATGGTGCGCGAAAAAAGGAAAATTTAACCGGAGCAGTAATGAAGGTTAGAGGTGTTGCTTTACAAGGCAAGGCCCCTGGTTTAGCCGCAGAAGTGATTTATGGTAGTAAATCTGCATATGAGATGATTGTTCCAATGCCAGCTGAAAATCAGTCAACATTGCGCCAGGAAATAGGACCGCTTAAATCTGAAAAAACAGATATTGCTCCCCGTACCAACTTTAATGAACTTGCATTTTTCTATCCGCAACTGTTAACTGATGCAAAGGGTGAGATCATAATCGAATTTACCATACCGCAAAGTTTAACCCGCTATAAAATGATGGGTTTTGCGCATACCAAAGATTTGAGAACGGCATCCATCACCAATGAACTGGTTACGCAGAAACAATTGGCCGTTGCAATTAATGCGCCACGTTTTTTCCGCGAGGGCGATACCATTTTATTAAGTGCCAAACTCAATAACCTGGCAGGTAAAAAACTTACAGGTAATGCCAGTTTAGCACTTACCGATGCCTTAACAGGTAAATCAGTCCGGATTTTTGGCGCAGATGATCAACCAGAAAAAACTTTTGAAGTGGACGACGCGGGTAATACTGTTATCAAATGGACATTAATTATCCCTTCGGGCATTAGTGCCATTACCTATAAAGTTTTGGCTCAAAGTGGCAAATTTAGCGATGGCGAAGAAAATACTGTTCCGGTGTTAGCCAATTCCATGTTGATCACTGAAAGTATGCCCATCAATGTACGCGGCAACACCACTAAAACTTTCGATTTCGAAAAACTCGAAAAATCGGGCAGTTCCAAAACCATGCGTAACCAGGGCCTAACTTTCGAGTTTACCTCAAACCCAGTTTGGTACGCCATACAGGCCTTGCCATATCTGATGGAATACCCATATGAGTGCGCGGAGCAGACTTTTAGCCGCTTTTATGCCAATAGCTTTGCAACGGGAATCATGAATTCATCGCCAAAAATCAAAACGGTTTTTGAACAGTGGAAAAATACCAATAACGGCGAAGCATTGTTATCCAACCTGGAGAAAAACCAGGAACTAAAATCGATTTTACTGGAAGAAACGCCCTGGGTACGCAATGCAGATAATGAAACTGAACGTAAAAAACGTTTGGCAACACTTTTCGACTTAAACAGAATGACCTATGAGTTGAAAGCCAATTTTGAGAAGTTAGAAAAAATGCAGTTTAATAATGGTGCTTTCCCATGGTTTAACGGCATGCGTGAGGATAGGTATATTACCCAACACATTGTTTTGGGCATGGGCCAACTAAAAAAACTGAAAATGGTTAATGAAAAGGCTTATCCGAAATTTAATACCATGCTCAATAAGGCGATTGTTTACCTGGATGCAGCGTTGATACAAGATTACAAAGATGAATTGAAAGGAAAACGTTTTGCCCATTTACCCTTGCATTACCTGTTTGCCAGAAGTTATACCGATCAAAAAAATACCAGTGCCGATTTTGTTAAAGCCAAAGATTTTTACCTCAAAAAGCTGGCATCCGGATGGAAAACTTTTGATACTTATCAATTGGCGCAAACCGCATTGGTACTCAATAGAAATGGCAATAGTGTAGAAGCGAAAAAAATCATTACGCTGTTGAGTCAAACCGCTCAACAAAATGACGAACTGGGAATGTACTGGTCTACCAACAAAGCAGGTTGGTGGTGGTACCAAAGTCCGGTTGAAACACAGGCTTTATTGATCGAAGCTTTTGATGAAGTGGCTAATGATGTCAAAGCAGTGGAGGAAATGAAAATCTGGTTGCTCAAAAACAAACAAACCAACGATTGGAAAACCACAAAAGCTACTACGGCAGCCTGTTATGCTTTGTTAATGAGAGGTACCGATTTATTGACCGAAAGTAATGAACCGGAAATTACCATTGATGGCCGGAAATTAGCAGAACTGCAACTTTCCAATGCTGCAAAAGAGGCTGGCACCGGTTATCAGAAAATAAGCATCGCAGGTGCCGATGTTAAACCCGGAATGGGCAGGGTTGAAGTTAAAAACAATAACAAAACCATAGCCTGGGGTGCATTGTACTGGCAATATTTTGAGCAATTGGATAAAATTACACCTGCAAATACCGGCATCAAAATCAAAAAACAAATGTTTATTCAAAAAGCCAGTAATAAAGGTGATGTGCTAACACCGCTTACGAACAACAATGTTTTAACACCAGGCGATTTACTGAAAGTACGGATAGAAATTTATTGCGACAGGGATATGGAATACCTTCATTTAAAGGATATGCGTTCATCAGGTTTCGAACCTGTAAATGTGATCTCGAGCTATAAATATCAGGATGGATTGGGTTATTATGAGAGTACAAAAGATGCATCAACCAATTTTTTCATTAGTTATATGCCAAAAGGAACCTATGTGTTCGAATACCCGTTAAGGGTTACCCATGCAGGAAACTTTTCAAATGGGATTACCAGTTTGCAGAGCATGTATGCGCCGGAATTTACCACGCATTCTGCAGGGATTAGGGTTAATGTAAAATAATTGGGTTGCAAACCTCGCAGGTTTTAAAACTTCGAGATTTAAATCGCATCAGGTAAGCAGAATGCCACCATAGGTAGCTCCAATGGGAATGATCTTTTCACCTATCCAAATTTGGCTGCGGTCAAATTTGGATACTTTGTTTTTGGCTACAATAAAGGCCCGGTGGCAGCGGATAAAATCCGTCTTGGGCAACAGTTCGGCAAGGTCGTTGATGGTAATGCGGGAGCTTAGAAGTTTGTCTTTTAATTGGATCTTTGTATAATTTCCGGAAGCTTCCACATAAAGGATATCATCTAATTCAACCTTTACCTGTTCATAACCATCTTTTACAAAAATGTACTCCGTTTTCGCTTCCTGTTTCTGATTGCGCAGGTTAAAGAGTTCGTGGGCTTTATTGCAGGCCTTTAAAAAACGCGAAAGTGAAAAAGGTTTTAACAAATAATCAACAGCATCCAGTTCAAAACTCTGCACCGCGTGTTCGGTATAAGCCGTGGTAAAAATAACCATGGGTGCTTTGCTTAAACTCTTTAAAAAATCAATGCCACTGATATCAGGCATTTTAATATCCAAAAAAATCAGGTCAATCTTATTATGCTGAAGATAACTGATGGCGGCAAAGGCATCGGTAAAGGTTTGAACCAATTCTACAAACGGAACTTTCGAGGCGTGCGATTTTATAATATCCAGGGCAATCGGTTCATCATCTATAGCAATGGCAATCATATTTGTTTCTTTTTTAATCTCTTTCTGTTTTGCTAAAGGAAGGAAGCAAAGGTAACATGCGATCGTCATCTCGACTGAAGTGAAATGAAATGGAGAGATCTACTGATATAGATTTCTCGGCTTTGTTGCACTGCGCTCGAAATGACGACATTCCGGGATCAATAATAGCGATTTTTACAAACAAATTTCGGGATTAAGCCAGTTTTCATTTCAATTGTTGCTCCCAATAGACTTACTGGATTAATCCAACTGTAAAGTCAGGTGAACAAAAAATTCGTTGGCGCTTTCGCGGATAATCAGTTCATGTTTTCCATAATAAAGCAACGATAACCGTTGTTTTACATTCTCTAAACCTATACCGCTTTTTAACTTTTCAGGGTCGTTATCGGCTTTGATATAAATACTGTTGCTAACGTCAAAATATAAAGTCTTTTCTTTGGTCTGTAAAGTAATTTTAATATACGATGGCTGTTGTAAACTGATCCCATGTTTAAAGGCATTTTCGATAAAAGGGATCAATAACATTGGTGTAATCTGCAAATTATTCAGTTGTTCTTCAATATGGGCTTCGATCCTGATATCTGCCGAGCGCGAGGTGCGGAGTTTTTGCAAATCAATATAATTGTTCAGGTATTCTACTTCGCGGGTAAGCGAAATTTTATCCTGTGTATTTTCATGGAGCATAAAACGCATCATATCGCCCAGTTTTTGAATGCCTTCGCCGGTTCTTTCTGCGTTTTCCTGTAAAGCTGTTCCATAAAGGGTGTTTAGGGCATTGAATAAAAAGTGCGGGTTGATCTGCGATTTTAAGAAATTCAGGTTGGCGTCTGATTTACCCAACTCCGTTTTCAGCATCTGTATTTCGCTCAGTTTTTCAAACTTGTGTTTGTAGATATACCATGCTGATGGCGTGGTGATGCAGATTAAACATATGGCATTCAAAATCAGTGTGATGGGTACAATTTCCCTGTTGCGCATAAAAGGGATAAGTATAATCAAAAGCAGCAGTGAAACAATAATAGTTAAGCCTACATTTCCCCAAAAATATCTGCCAAAACCTTTAAAATTCTTCCGCAAATTTGGAATGATGTAATAAATGGCACAAAAAGCAAAGAAAATATTTACGGGAGGTACAAGTAGCCAAATGATTAATATTTCGTAATCGATCCTTAAGGAGAGTACTGCCGCAAATACCATCAGTGAAATCAACCAGATTTTTGTGGTGGTAAAAACTTCCGGTATAATATTGTTATTGTTTTGCTTTAACAGCGGAATTCTTTTAAGCAGTTCAAGTCCACGCTCGTTAAAATAAGCGTAAGTATTAAAAAGCAGGTAAAGAAAAAAGATATAGGTAAAAGCCTCGCCAAAAAACATATCATAGGCTTTATCTAAATTATCATATTCAACTAGTCTGTAAGCCTGCGAATAAGTATTGGTAACCATCCATACAATAATAGAAAAGGCGGTCACTGCAACTGTAATAATCAGGTTCATGGCTATGTGCTGTTTTCTTGCCAATTGCGGCATCGAAACAAAATTGAAAAGCAAAAAGCTAAAGTAAAGGATACTGATTTTGAAGATCTCGGGCAGAAAGAAATTTTGCATCACGCTATAATCAAGCGAATGTTGCGAAAAATGATAAGCACTGCCACCACCATAAGTGGTCTGCGTGCAGATACTGATCAGGGCAAGAATAAACAGGGTAGTTGAAATCCAAAACTCAAGCTGATTGATGTTTTTGGTGGTATATGGTTTACCTGAAATAATTTCCATTTTTTTTAATTTATAGTGCAATTTTACAAAGAGAATCTGCTGTAATATTTAAAATGTGATGGATAGGGCAAAAAATGTGACGAATGATCAGGAATTAAAAGGTTTTAAGATAAGGCGATAATTCCATCAGCCGTATTACATTAACCTCATCTGACCATTAAGAAATTAAGGATATTAGGATCTACATAGTTTTTAAGCTGATTGACATTGGTTATTGCGAATGGATCATTGGGGATTATTCCGTTACATTTTCCATTTTTTACTATCTTTGAAACGGGTTATTTTCCATCACCCGTTATACATTTTCCATTTATCATACATTCATCCAATATGACCGTTTACGGAATTCCAAATTGCAATACAGTTAAAAAATCGCTCGATTGGTTAAAAGACCATCAAATTAATTTTGAATTTCACGATTTTAAGAAAAAGGGCATAACTGAAGAGAAATTGAACGAATGGTGCAATACCTTTGGCTGGGAAACTGTGCTGAACAGAAAGGGATTAACGTGGAAGAAACTGACCAAAGAGGAACAGGCCAGAATTGATAATCAGGCCCTGGCTATAGCTTACTTAAAAGAGAACACAAGCGCCATCAAAAGACCGGTTATTGAGCAAAATAACAAAGCGATATTAATTGGGTTTGACGATGAAAATTATTTAAAAACACTAACCTAATTCATTTGTTCTAATGTTAAAGTTTGTTAAAAGCAGATTTTAAACGTCGAACTAATTTACTTTTGAGTATGTACAGACTGATCATTTTTCTATTGCTTGTCATGCCTATCGGCGTTTTTGCTCAAACGGTAACTACAGGTACGGTTTTCGATTTTACGAAAAAAACACTTTCCATTCCGGGTGTTTCGGTAAGGAACCTGAACAGTAAAAAGTCGACCATCACAAACAAAGATGGTAAATATACCATTAGTGCAAATATTGGCGATCTTATCGAGTTTTCGGCAGTAGGTTATCATACCGATACCTTATATCTCACCAACCTGTTAAACCGTACAATATATCTTCCCGTTAAAACCAACAACTTAAATGATGTTGAGGTAAGTGCAGTAAGGATGAACAGTAAGATTACCGACGCCAAAGACCCTTTGGCCGAGAAGTATACCTTATTAAGTACCGGCGGTAATTTAAACCGTAAGCGTATGACCGATAAAGTTGGGGGTTTAAACCTGAACCTGGGTTATGGCAAATACAAAAGACAACAGCGTAAAGAAGCCGATTTAGAAGAAAAGGAAATGTACCAGCAGGAGATCGATGAAAATTTTACACCCAAAGCCATTACCGATCTTACCAAACTGGAAGGCGAAGAACTTAAAAACTTTATGATTATTTACAGACCGTCTATAGAAGCTGTGAAGGGAGAAAGGCCTTTCCGTTATACTTTTTACATCTCACGTGCCTTTGTGGCATGGAAAAAATTAAGCCCGCAGGAAAGAAAGCTCCAGGATCTGCCAAAATTAAAGGCTAACTAGCAGATAAAATTTCTTATTTAGCCAAATCGTAACCGCTATTGGTAACATTATAACCACAAACAAAACTGTATGTGGTTATTTTTTATATTTACGGCAATATAACAACCTTATTATTATCATGAAATTGACTAAACTGATTAATTTTGGTTTGGTTTGTTGTGTTTTTGCTTTTTCGGCATCGGCTCAACAGGCTACATCCCCTACACCAGCGACCAATTATAACCCTGCTGAGGCATTTGGTCCGTTATTTTACACTCAAAATGGAAACGAATTCCGTTCGGCAATTGGTGCACCCGGGCCAAAATACTGGCAAAACCGTGTAGATTATAATATTACTGCCACTCTTGACGATGCCAAGAATATGGTTTCGGGAACAGTTACCATTACCTACAAAAACAATAGTCCCGATAAGTTACCGTACTTATGGTTACAATTGGATCAGAATACCTTTAAAGAAACTTCAAGAGGTTATGCCATTACCCCTTCACGCAGCCGTTATGGTGCGCAGGGCGAAAAATTTGATGGTGGGTATAAAATCCAGAACATCAGTGTAGCACAAAAAGCAGGTGCTGTAAAATTTACTTCTTTGGTAGAAGATACCCGTATGCAGATCCGCCTAGATCAGCCATTGGCCGCTAACGGAGATGTTATAACCATTAAAATGGATTACTCGTACATTGTACCTAAAGAAGGATCGGACAGAACAGGGCATTTAACTACTAAAAACGGCGAAATCTTTGCTATTGCACAGTGGTTCCCGCGTATGTGTGTTTATGATGATGTAATCGGCTGGAATACATTGCCTTACTGGGGTGGCGGAGAGTTTTATTGCGAATATGGCGACATCAATTATGCCATTACCGCTCCTGCAAGTCATATTGTAATGGGTTCGGGCGAATTATTAAACCCTACAGAAGTATTTACAGCAGAGCAGTTAAAAAGATGGAACGAAGCTAAACAGAGCGATGCCACCGTACATATCCGTTCTGAAGCAGAAGTAACCGATCCAAAATCACGTCCGGCAAAAGATAAATTAACCTGGAGATTCAAAATTATCAATGCACGCGATGCTGCCTGGGCTTCATCCAAAGCATTTGTATTAGATGCTGCGCGGTATAAACTTCCAAGCGGTAAAACCGGTTTAGCTGTTTCTGCTCAGCCGGTAGAAAGTAACGGACCTGATTCTTACGGGCGTGGTGTAGAATATGTAAAATCTACCATCGAGCATTATTCATCAAAATGGTTCGAATATCCTTACCCGATGGCCGTTAACGTAGCAACCAATATTGGAGGTATGGAATATCCTGGTATTGTTTTCTGCGGCTGGAAGGCTAAAAAAGCCGGCGCATGGGGAGTAATCGATCACGAATTTGGTCACACCTGGTTCCCGATGATTGTGGGTTCAAATGAACGTAAATACGGTTGGATGGACGAAGGTTTTAATACTTTCATAAATGGCATCTCCAAGAAAAACTTTAATAATGGCGAATATGCTGGTCAGCCGGCCGATTTACATAGAATCGGTAAAAATATTATTGGCAATCCGGTTTACGAAAACATTATGCTGATGCCTGATGGCATGACCGAAAAAAACATCGGTAATAATCTGTACAGCAAACCGGGATGGGGACTGGATATTTTAAGAAACCAGATTTTAGGCGAAGACCGTTTCGATTATGCCTTCCGTCAGTACATTAAAAACTGGGCATTTAAACATCCAACACCTTTTGATTTCTTTCGTTCAATGGAGAACGGGGCTGGCGAAGATTTAGCCTGGTTCTGGAGAAGCTGGTGGTTAAACAACTGGAAAATGGATCAGGGTATTGCTGCGGTTGACCAGGTAAAGGACAACGATAAACTGGTAGGTTATACCATTAAAGTGGTTAACCTGGAAAAAATGCCAATGCCGATTATCCTCCAGATCAAAACCAAAAGCGGAAAAACTGATATCGTAAAGGTTCCGGTTGATGTTTGGATGAAAAATACCAGCTGGCTGGTGCGTTACCCAACAACTGAAGAAATTGAATCAGTTACTTTAGATCCGGGTAAAGTATTGCCTGATTCGAATCCTGATAACGATACCTGGACAGCAACAGGTAACTAAGCTTACATTAATAATTAGAAGCCTCCTGATTTAAAAGATCAGGAGGTTTTTTATTGCAAACTGCCGACGCTTTATTGTAGGTTATAAGATAATTTAGCGCTCAAAATTTACAGATATGGAAAAACCGGTTTTAGAAATTACCAGTCCTGAAGGTATATATGATCCACGTGCACATGGCTATTCTCATGTGGCTTCAGTTCCGGCCCAAAGTCAGTTGGTATTTGTTGCGGGACAGGGCGGAAGTAGGACAGATGGGATTTTGAGCAATGATTTTAGAACACAGGTAAGCATTGTTTTCGAAAATATTGCCCTGGCCTTAAAAAGCAAAAATTTAACCATGGCCAACATTGCAAAACTCACTACTTTGGTGGTTGATTATGACGAAGCTAAGCACAAGATCCTGATTGAGGAATCCAGCAAAATATGGCCCGATCAAAAATTTCCGGTAAATACACTTATTCCGGTACAAAGATTGGCCTTATATGGCATGCTGATCGAAATTGATGCTACGGCTGTTGGTTAATTTATATACCCGGTTACAATTATTATTAAACTGTTATTGTGTGGAAATGAGGGGCTCTGCTCCCTTGGCGGATGTCAGTCCCGCTTTCCGTTCGAAGTCCTCGCTGCGCTGTGGGCTTCCACTCCAATCGGGTTTAGAAATATCGGTCCGGTACCTTTGGCGGGATGCCTTGCATGAAGTGCAATGGAATAAAGCGGATGGCAGTGCTGCATTTGCCAAGAAGCATTGTACGTTTGTTTAAAAAAATAGAAATATAATTAATTTGGTATTGTTTTAAAGCACAGGAACTGTTCTGGATATTTTAAATCATTCAATGAAAAATTAACACCGGTAATAAGGATGGAAAAAGGAGAACGTAAAAACGTTTACAAAGTATACAATAAGATAGGTCGTTGGTTTGCCGAAAATCGTTATGCTGATGCTGTAGAGCAGGTTTATCTTCAGGATATCTTCCAGCGCCTTCCAACAGATGCAAAGGTTTTAGACCTGGGCTGTGGTAACGGAAAACCCATATTGGAATATTTTATTAACCATAACGTAGATGTTTTAGGAGTTGATGCCAGCGAACAAATGATCGAACTGGCAAAAATGAATTTCCCATCTACCAGGTTTCTGCTAAAGGATATGCGTGAACTGGATCTGGATGAAAAATTTGATGTAATTATTGCCTGGCATAGTTTTTTTCATCTTCCGGCTGATGATCAACCTAACATGTTTGCTGTTTTTAAACGTCACATGAAGCCCAATGGCATTTTACTGTTTACTTCCGGAACAGAAAGGGGAGAAGTGTGGGGCATGAATGGCGGCGAAAATCTTTTCCATGCTTCTCTGGCTACTGCTGAATATCAGACCTTGCTTCAGGCCAACCAATTTGAAGTGCTCAGGCACAAAATAAATGATCCCGAATGCGGTGGTGCAAATGTTTGGATGGCACAATACAAACCCTGATCATTTTACCTTAACTTTGTTCCATGGCCGAACAGCAAAAAAACAATCCCTTACACGGTATCACTCTCGAAAAAATTGTAACCGATCTTCAAGCGCATTACGGTTGGGAAAAACTGGGATCGTTGATCAGGATCGATTGTTTTAACACTAACCAGAGCATTAAATCCAGTTTAAAATTCTTAAGAAGGATGCCCTGGGCGCGTAAGAAAGTAGAAGAGTTATACCTCGATACGTTTAGTAAATGACTGAATATAGAATGATTGAATTTTGAATGTGAGAATGTTTTTAGCGTCAAATCACTCATTTTTGGTTCAATCATTCTATAATTCCCATCACCATAGTTCATACAATCTTCATATTGATTTTTGAAATTTAATAAACAAAATAACAAGGTTTATTCATCTTTAAATCAATGTAAAATGAAAGCAATTAAAGTTTTAGTAATCGCCCTGGTAGCGGCTTTTACCATCAATACCGTAAGCGCTCAAACCACCACTCCGGCAAAAGCAGGAACAGAAAAAAACCAGACCAAAAAAGGCCATAAAAAACACCACCATAAAAAGCATGCAAAAAAAGTAGCTAAAGTTTAAAAAGAAAGTCTTTCAGGTAAACTGAAAGACTTTTTTATTGAACCAGGATACCGGTATCGACAGGATTGTAAACAACCACATAAAGGATGTGTGCTACATAATATTACCCATTATTTATAAGTTAACCCGGGTTGGGGCAAATAACGAAAGAAGCAACCCGCGCAGCACCGTTAATTAAGATCGTTAAACAATATATTTAACATGAGTCTTAGAGGCTTAATTACGTCATTGCAAACTGAAGAAGAGACTTTACGTAGGAGTGAAGCAATCTTTCTTAAATTAAAGAATAGATTGCTTCTGCTCGCTCATATCCCGCCTCGCAATTGACGAGATATCTTGTAATGATATTCAGTTATACATCTCCCAAACTTGCGTTATTTCAGGGGAAGTGTTGGCTTAAATGAAAAAAATATGGAATTCATTTTTATAATAATTGCGATTATAACATTTCGGCAAGATAAACCTGTGGTGGGGTTTCAGTGGAAGCTGTAAATAACTCCTTAAGTTTCAAACTAAAAACTGACGATTGCCAGCTGAAAACTTTTTGTGCTAACCCCTTGATTTTTAAAAAGAATTGTTCTACTTTTGCAGTCCGTTTTATGGGCTATCTGTAAAGAGGCCGGGGGAGCGGTAAATTTTTTAATAAAAAAACATAAAAAAGCACAATGCCAACCATTCAACAATTAGTTAGAAAAGGTAGAGTAGCACTGGAGTTCAAGAGTAAGTCTCCAGCGTTGGACAGCTGTCCACAGCGAAGAGGTGTATGTACACGTGTGTACACCACTACCCCTAAAAAACCAAACTCAGCAATGCGTAAAGTAGCCCGTGTTCGTTTAACGAACGGTAAAGAGGTGAATGCTTACATTCCTGGAGAGGGTCACAACTTACAGGAGCACTCAATCGTATTGATCCGTGGTGGTCGTGTTAAAGATTTACCAGGTGTACGTTACCACATCATCCGTGGTGCATTAGATACATCAGGTGTAGCTGGTCGTAACCAACGTCGTTCTAAATATGGTACTAAACGTCCTAAACCAGGGCAAGTAGCTGCGGCGCCAACAAAAGGTAAAAAGAAATAATCGGGAGGAAATAAGAAATGAGAAAGTCAAAACCAAAAAAGAGAATTATTCTTCCTGATCCAAAATTCAATGATGTTCAGGTAACTCGTTTTGTAAACAACATGATGTACGATGGAAAAAAATCTATCGCTTACGCTATTTTTTACGATGCTGTTGAAATTGCTGAGAAAAAAGCAGGTGAAAACGGTTTAGAGGTATTCAAACGTGCATTAACTAACATTATGCCAGCTGTAGAGGTTAAATCTCGTCGTGTTGGTGGTGCTAACTTCCAGGTTCCAACTGAGGTTAGACCAGAGCGTAAAACAGCTTTAGGTATGAAATGGTTAATTTTATACGCTCGTCGTCGTGGTGAAAAAACCATGAAAGAGAAATTAGCTGGTGAAATCGTAGCTGCAGCAAAAGGTGAAGGTGCTGCTGTTAAGAAGAAAGAAGATACGCACAAAATGGCTGAGGCTAACAAAGCGTTCTCTCACTTCAGGTTCTAATTTTAGGATTAACAGACAAGTAAGATTACACAGATTTAATTAGAAGATTATACTGATTAAATAATTTGCACCGATTTGTTTTCACATAATCGGTGCAATCATTTAAAATCAGATAAATCAAAAACATAACATGGCAAGAGATTTAAAATTTACAAGAAATATTGGAATTGCAGCTCACATTGATGCTGGTAAAACTACCACTACTGAGCGTATCCTTTATTATGCTGGTGTAAGTCATAAAATTGGTGAAGTGCACGAAGGTGCTGCAACAATGGACTGGATGGCACAAGAGCAGGAGCGTGGTATTACCATTACCTCTGCTGCTACAACAGTAAACTGGAACTACCGTGGTAGCAAATACCACATTAACATTATCGATACCCCTGGACACGTGGATTTTACCGTAGAGGTAAACCGTTCTTTACGTGTACTAGATGGTTTAGTGTTCTTGTTTTCTGCAGTTGATGGTGTTGAGCCTCAGTCAGAAACCAACTGGCGTTTAGCCAACAACTATAATGTTGCCCGTATCGGTTTCGTTAATAAAATGGACCGTTCTGGTGCCGACTTCTTAAAAGTTGTTAAACAGGTTAAAGATATGTTGGGTAGTAATGCAGTTCCATTGCAGTTACCTATCGGTTCTGAAGATAACTTTAAAGGTGTGGTTGATTTGATCAACAACCGTGGTATCGTTTGGAATGAGCACGATAAAGGTATGACCTTTACTGAAGTGCCAATTCCTGATGATATGTTAGATGAGGTTGCAGAGTGGAGAGAGAAATTATTAGAATCAGTTGCTGATTATGATGAGACTTTGATGGAGAAATTCTTCGAAGATCCAAACTCAATCACTGAGCGCGAAATTTTAGACGCTTTACGTGCAGCTGTATTGGATGCTAAAATTGTTCCTATGGTTTGTGGTTCATCTTTCAAAAACAAAGGTGTTCAAACCATGTTGGATTACGTAATGGAATTATTGCCTTCACCTCTTGATTCAGAAGGTGTTGTAG
This sequence comes from Sphingobacteriaceae bacterium, assembly GCA_017745075.1. Taxonomy (GTDB): domain Bacteria; phylum Bacteroidota; class Bacteroidia; order Sphingobacteriales; family Sphingobacteriaceae; genus Pedobacter. Next base: position 514,704 of record JAGIAD010000002.1, read on the forward strand.
GTACTAATCCTGATACTAACGAAGAAGTTTTATTAAAACCGTCTGAAAAAGAGCCGTTTGCAGCATTAGCATTCAAAATTGCTACCGATCCATTCGTAGGTCGTTTATGTTTCATCCGTGTTTATTCAGGTAACTTAGAAGCTGGTTCTTACGTATACAATACCCGTTCTGAAAGTAAAGAGCGTATTTCACGTATCTTCCAGATGCACGCTAACAAGCAAAATCCAATCCCTAACGTAAGTGCGGGTGATATTGCTGCGGTAGTAGGTTTCAAAGATATTAAAACCGGTGATACACTTTGTGAAGAGAAAAACCCTGTTGTTCTAGAATCAATGGTATTCCCTGATCCGGTTATCGGTTTAGCTATTGAGCCTAAAACTCAGGCTGACGTTGATAAATTAGGTTTAGCTTTAGGTAAATTAGCTGAAGAAGATCCTACCTTTAAAGTAGAAACTGATCAGGAAACTGGCCAAACAGTTATCTCTGGTATGGGTGAGCTTCACTTAGATATCTTAATTGACCGTTTAAAACGCGAATTTAAAGTAGAAGTTAATCAGGGTGCGCCACAGGTAGCTTATAAAGAGGCTATCTTCGGTACTGCAGAACACCGCGAAGTTTATAAAAAACAATCAGGTGGTCGTGGTAAATTTGCCGATATCAAAGTGGTTATCTCTCCAATTGATACTGATTTTGAAAAAGGTGGTTTGCAATTCGTTAACGAGATTGTGGGTGGTGCTATTCCTCGCGAATTTATCCCTTCAGTTGAGAAAGGTTTTGCATCTGCAATGGCAAATGGTGTATTAGCTGGTTATCCGCTTCCTGATATGAAAGTACGTTTGATTGATGGTTCATTCCACGCAGTCGATTCAGATGCTTTATCATTCGAGCTTGCTGCCCGTATGGCATACCGTGAGGCTTTACCTAAATGTAAACCTGCTTTGATGGAGCCAATCATGAAAATCGAGATCTTAACCCCTGAAGAAAACATGGGTGATGTTATCGGTGATATGAACCGTCGTCGTGGTCAGTTACAAGGTATGGACACCCGTAACGGTGCTCAGGTTATCAAAGCATTGGTACCACTTTCAGAAATGTTCGGTTATGTAACTCAGTTACGTACCATCACTTCAGGCCGTGCAACTTCTACAATGGAATTCGATCACTACGAACCAGCGCCTAAAAACGTTCAGGATGAAGTGGTTGCTAAATCTAAAGGAAGAATTAAATCTGAAGACTAATTAGAACAAGTATTTTAGTATCAAGTATCAAGATGGATTATTGTCTTGATACTCGATACTTAATCTCTTGATACTAAAAAGATAAATCCGGTTTCTGTTGTTAATAGCTCTAACAGGAAACCATAATTAAAAACAAGATGAGCCAAAGAATCAGAATTAAATTAAAATCTTACGATTACAACCTGGTAGATAAATCTGCTGAGAAAATCGTAAAAACTGTTAAACCTACGGGTGCAGTTGTAAGTGGTCCGATTCCACTTCCTACAGAGAAAAAAATCTTTACTGTATTACGTTCTCCACACGTAAACAAAAAAGCTAGAGAGCAGTTCCAATTATGCGCTTACAAACGCTTATTAGATATTTATAGCTCTAACTCTAAAACAGTTGATGCTTTAATGAAACTTGAATTGCCTAGTGGTGTTGAAGTTGAAATCAAAGTTTAATTGATTTTAAAAAAAGAATAAAAGGCCGTAATGCAAATTGCGGCCTTTTTTTATGCGCTGGCATTTCCAAACAAAAGCAGTCAAGTTCGGGTTTAACTAGTATGAACAAAGATGAAAATCAACACGGAAAACTGCCGGTAGAGGGACATGATTTTGCCAAGCATGATGAGGAGCAAAAGAAGCAGCCAGCCTCACAGGGCGAAGTAGCGGGCCAAAAAGATGGAGATTTTTCTGAACTGGAGAAAAGCCGGATGGAAAATCCACCAGATCACCGGGAAGAAAATGGATCGGATAAGGATGATGTAAATAGCGATACCAGGATCAATCAGAGCAAGGGCATTAATAATAATTGAACAGCTAAACTTTTCATCCCACAAATTGTTGTTAAAAGTAGAAGCGACTGAAAACAATAGCATTATGGAAATGAATGATGAGAATAAAAAGAAAGGATCGGATCCGCAACTGGATATTGATCACGATGAAGAGATTGATTGGGATAATGGAGAAGCTACCTATGGGCATAAACGTACCGAATTTAAACGCAAGGACCAGCCCGATGAAGCACATTTGGCAAGTACAGAAGGACATCCGGAGCACGATGTGAACAAAACCCTGAAAAATACCATCTTAAGTAAAGATGAGGACATTGCCAATAGAAATAAAGATGCCGATAAAGGTATTAGTGGGAAAGAACAGTAGCTTGGAATTTAGAAGGGAATATCCATATAGAATAATCCCCTAATAAAATAAATGCATTTTCCGGTAGATGGAAATTAATTAGGATTCCACAACTGAAATGCGTTAATCAAGAAGCTATGCCTCTAAAATCGTTTAGTCTCTGATTTTTTAGTTAATCTTTGTCGCGAATCCTACAGCGGTACAAATTTCAGCCATTTATTATAATTTCCAAAAGACGTACAGATATACCTATTGATATATGTCAATTTAAAAAGTCTTTTCTGACTGCTGCAAAATATCAGTATAATTGGCTGGTTTGTGAATAATCCTGTTTAATTCTTTCTCCGTACTGTTTCACTTTATCAATATATTCAGGCGCTTTTTCCTTTAAGTCATCCAACAGTGATTTTCCATCAGCGGTTCTTTTCTTCGTAATATATTTGAACCCGTAAACTGTTGCAACACTTAAAATCACATATTTTAATAGTCCCATAATCTGTTAAATTATATCCCCGTATTTAATGCATGGTCTTCATCCGTTTCATTAAGACCAGTTTTGGTTTTAAAATCATCAGAAGAACTTCCGGTATGGCTTTCGGCACTTTTTATTGTAGGATGTTTATCAGCGCTGTTATATGCATCATCGCTAAGTGAATCTTTGCCTTGTGTACCCGTATTATCGAAGCCATCTTTTGCAAGAGGATTGCCCTTAATCATTTCGCTTGGCTCCTTGCCATAGGCAGTTACCACATCCACATCATTACAGGCTTCGTATGCTTTTTGCACGTCAGATTTTTCTTCACTTTCGCCCTGCTTACCAATGTAACCTTCCAAATGCTCTGCTTTATTATAGATGCTGGTTTTCATAATCTTACGGTTAAATGTTTGTATATAAAACATTTCATCAATTAAAAGGTTTGATTTTTGTTAGCGTTTCCATGGCTTAACATCCAGATTAATATGATTTGAATGTTCGATATTTAAATCATATTAATCGGTCTACACATCTTAAATAGGTTATATGGCAAATGCCGAACAAAGCAGGATCAACGCTCAATATCAAATAGGTAAAAACTGGCTCAAATGGGGGCCATATGTATCGGAAAGGCAATGGGGGACCATACGCGAGGATTACAGTAATAATGGTGATGCCTGGGTGTATACAACCCACGATAGCGCCAGAAGCAAGGCTTTTAGATGGGGTGAAGAAGGGTTGGCCGGTATAAGTGATAGTGAGCAGCTGTTATGCCTGGGCCTTGCACTCTGGAACGGTAAAGATGCCATATTAAAAGAACGCCTTTTTGGACTGAATAATGGTGAGGGAAACCATGGTGAGGATGTAAAGGAAGTTTATTACTACCTGGACAATACACCCATGCATACCTACATGCAAATGTTGTATAAATACCCGCAATCGGCTTTTCCCTATACACAGCTTTTAACTGAAAATGCCAGGCGCAACCGTCACGATCCTGAATTTGAGCTGATGGATACCGGCATATTCGATCAGGATAAATATTTTGATGTGTTTATCGGTTATGCGAAAAACGAAGAGGAAGATATTTTAATTCATTATACTGTTTTTAATCATGGTAATGCAGATGCAGAGATCCATTTGTTACCCCAGTTTTGGTACCGCAACAATTGGAGCTGGGAGGGTAGTGCCGCTAAACCATCCATAAATTACCTTGGCCAAAACCAGTTGCTTTTTCATTCAGAAAAGCAAGGTAAAATGTACGCCTATGCAGATGGCGATCCTGATTTTTTATTTACCGATAACGAAAGTAACAATGAACTTTTATATCAATCACACAATGTTTCGCCATATGTAAAAGATGGAATCAATAATTACATCGTTAATGGAGAAAAAGATCAGGTAAATCCGGCTAAAAGCGGAACCAAGGTAGCCGTACATTACCATAAAGTTGTGCCGGCAAAACAAAGCCTGAGTTTTAAGTTAAGGCTGTCCAATAAATCAATTGAAAAACCTTTTGAAGATTTTGATGAGATTTTTGAATTGAGGAAAAACGAAGCTGACGAATTTTACGCAGGTAAATATAAAGAGAAGAGTAGCGGGGAGGAGCAACAACTGCAGCGCCAGGCCTGGGCGGGTTTGCTTTGGAATAAGCAGTACTATAATTACGATATAAATGTTTGGTTGAAAGGAGATGCAGGTCTACCTCAGCCGGCTGCAAAGCGGGCTTGCGGACGGAACTTTCATTGGAACCATTTTATGGCGGCCGATATTATATTGATGCCCGATAAATGGGAGTACCCATGGTTTGCTGCCTGGGACCTTGCCTTTCATTGTATTGCATTGGCACCCATCGATCCTGATTTTGCCAAACAACAACTCCGGTTACTGGTTAGCAATAATTATATCCATCCCAACGGGCAGTTACCAGCCTACGAGTGGGATTTTACCGATACCAACCCGCCTGTACACGCCATGGCCAGCTATAAGGTTTATCAAACCGATAAAAAGAATAAGGGGACCGGCGATCTGAAATTCCTGGAAGAGGTTTTTCAGAAACTGCTGCTCAATTTTACCTGGTGGGTAAACCAAAAAGATAGCGAAGGCAATAATATTTTCGAGGGTGGTTTTCTTGGTCTGGATAATATCGGGGTATTTAACAGAAGCGAAACTGTACCCGGTGGTGGCTTTTTAGAGCAGGCCGATGGTACCAGTTGGATGGCTATGTATGCTTTAAATATGTTACAGATTAGCATTGAACTGGCCCTGCAAAACCCGATTTATGAAGATATGGCCATTAAATTTTCTGAGCACTTTCTGTTTATTGCAGGATCTATTGATAACATGGGCGAATACCATACCGGGTTATGGGATGAACAGGATAGTTTTTATTACGATTTACTGCGTAAACCAGACGGTGGTTGGGATAGGCTCCGTGTGAGAACCCTGGTGGGCTTGATTCCGATGTTTGCTGTTATTGTTTTTAGCGATCAGGATTGGAAAGATTTACCAAAACTTAAAACCCGGTTAGAATCTTTTATGCTCCAGCGGCCAGATTTGGTACAGCTGGTGAACCATTGGGCAGATAAAAGTGGTAATGATAAGCATTTGTTTTCGCTGTTGCGTGGCCACCGGATGAAAATGTTGTTGCGCAGGATGTTAGATACTAGTGAGTTTCTGTCGGATTTTGGGATCCGCTCTATTTCGAAGAAATATGAAACAGAACCCTATAATTATTGGTTAAATGGAAACGATTACTCGGTTAAATATATTCCGGCAGAGAGTGATACCGGCATGTTTGGCGGAAATAGCAATTGGCGTGGACCAATTTGGTTTCCCATTAATTACCTGTTAATCGATGCTTTGAAACATTTTCATGAGTATTATACCGACGATTTTAGGGTTGAATATCCAACAGGCTCTGGCGCATATTTTTCTTTAGCCGAAATCGCAGACTTATTGGCTAAACGGCTGAAAAGTATATTTTTAAAAAATGAAAAGGCAGAACGGCCTGTTTTTGGGGACGACGCAAAATTAAACCACGATGAACAGTTTCGGGACTATATTTTGTTTTTCGAATATTTTAATGGCGATAACGGAAAAGGTTTAGGGGCAAGCCATCAAACCGGATGGACAGCTCTAGTAGCACTATTATAATTAGTTAATGATCAGATAATGGATAGATTTAAATATAAAGTAGCATTAGTTACAGGTAGCAGCCAGGGAATCGGTGCCGCGTGTGCCTTGCGTTTAGCAACCGAAGGTGCCGACATTATTTTAAATGGAAGAAAACTGGATGAGCGTGGGGAGAAAATAATTGCCGAAATTAAAGCGTTGGGTAGGCGCGCTGTTTTTTTAGAAGCAGATATTAGTCGGGTTGGAGATGTAGTAGCTTTGGTTAATAACGCAGTTAAAGCATATGGGAAATTAGATATATTAATAAACAACGCAGGGGTTGAAAAGAACCACAACTTTTGGGAAGTAACCGAGGCAGATTTCGACCTGGTGATGGATACTAACTTAAAAGGAGTATTTTTTGGCACTCAGGCTTTTGTTAAACATTGTATCGCCAATAAATTAACAGGAGTTGTGGTAAATATGAGTTCCGTTCACGAAGAAATTGTTTTTCCACACTTTGCGCCTTATTGCGCCAGCAAAGGAGCTCTGAAAATGCTAACCCGTAATTTGGCTACTGAGCTCGCACCTTTTAATATCAGGGTAAACAATGTGGCTCCGGGCGCTATTGCTACACCCATTAATAAATCGCTGTTAAATGATGAGGAGAAATTGGGTAAGTTATTGGAGAATATTCCAATGAAAAAACTGGGAACACCTGAAGATGTAGCCGCGATTGTGGCTTTCCTGGCATCAGATGATGCCCGATATGTAACAGGCTCAACTTATTTTGTAGATGGCGGATTGACTTACCATTACGAAGAACAATAGGTGGGGTAAAACCTGTTTAGAAAGTTTAGCAGACAGGTTTTATTAAATCCTGCTAATCCTTAACTTCGCGCAAAATTAAACTGAGTAATGGAGTGGAAATATTTACTTTCGAATAAACGGTATGGCCAGGAACAATATGGTGCCAGTACCGATCGTGCACGTTCTGATTTTCAGCGCGATTATGACCGTTTGATTTTTTCATCCCCGTTTAGAAGGTTGCAGAACAAAACCCAGGTCTTCCCCTTACCAGGAAGTGTTTTCGTTCACAATCGCCTTACCCATAGTTTGGAAGTGGCAAGCGTGGCCCGCTCTATGGCCAATATTTTCCTCAATAGCATAAGTACGCACAACCCTGAATTGATTAAAACCGTGCCTTTAATTAATGAAGTGGGCAACATTGTTGCAGCAGCTGCACTGGCGCATGATTTAGGTAATCCTGCTTTTGGTCATTCTGGCGAAGCAGCCATTTCGAGATACTTTACTGATGGCGATGGTCGTGTATATGAAAAACACATGAACGAATCGCAATGGCATGACCTGATCAACTTTGAAGGAAATGCAAATGCCATCAGGATCCTTACCCATCCGCTTAAAGGAAAAGGCAATGATGCCTATGCCTTAACTTATTCAACCCTGGCTTCTATTGCAAAGTATCCATGTGCATCTATCGCAGGCAAACAAAAAGGCCTTTTACACCGCAAAAAATATGGGTTCTTCCAATCAGAGGAAGAAACATTTAAAAAAATAGCAGCCGAACTTCATTTAGAACAGGAAGAGAACAGGTACCTGGTTTATAAACGCCATCCACTGGTATACCTGGTAGAAGCAGCTGATGATATCTGTTACACTATTATCGACCTGGAAGATGCCCACCGGTTAAAGATTCTATCTTACGAAGAGGTGAAAAATTATTTATTGCCATTTGCAAACTCAGATACCATCGAAGACCGTTTAAAAAACGATTATGAGGATGACGATGCTAAAATCGGTTTGTTAAGGGCAAAAGCAATCAATACATTAACCAACCAATGCGCAGGGATCTTTTTCAGGGAGCAGGAAAAACTGTTAAAGGGAGCGCTTAACCAGAGTTTAACCGACCTGCTTCCGGAACCTTATATTTCGGCCTGGAAAGCGGTAGAAAAGGTTTCGGTAGAACGTATTTATAATTTCTCGTCGGTAATACAAAAAGAAGTTGCCGGTTATAAAATTATGGCTGGTTTACTGGAAGAATTTGTGCCAGCCTTGATTCATAATAATACACACTATTATAAAAAACTTGTTAAGCTGATTCCTAAGCAATACCATACAGACCTGACTGATATTTACTCCATTATTCAAAGTGTATTAGACTTTGTATCGGGAATGACAGATCTGTACGCGGTTGATCTGTACCGTAACATTAAAGGAATCTCTTTTCCTTCAGAAACGTAGTCGTTTTTAACATATTTTTTTAAAACTGTTATTTTTTGGAAAGCAGTTGCGGTAGCTTTCGGGAAAGAGCATTCCCGCTCCCGCTTCTGCCGATTCCTTTATTGGCAGAAGCGAAGCACTACGAGCCCTGCTTTTCTAAAAAATCAGTGTTGTCAGCGTTGCCATCTTATACTCATTCGAACCTTCTAAAAGTGCCGGAAACAAGAGATTTATTCGTATTAACCTGTGGCTAAATCTTTTTTAACTTAATTTATCTTCCCCGGCCTTCGTCCCATTTATTGCGTTCATCCTGCAGTTCGCGCGCAAGCTTCATTTCTTTATCTTTTGCCTTTACTTTGTGTGCCTGAAACTCATCTGCCACTTCCTGGTAAAGTTCTGTACGGTATTTAGCTTCGTGCCGTAATTTACCAGATTGAAAAATAACAATTGCCAAACCTATTGCCAGTACAATAATAATGGTCCATACAATGGTATTGTAGGTTCCCTTGTCAAAAGCGATCCCTAAAAATTTAATTTCGTTAACAGCGGCGTTTGCATTGGCCAGCGAACTTTCCTTTCCGCTAACTTCACCTTTTAAACTCGAAATATTGCCGGCCTGTGCTTTAATTTCCTGTCTGGCCTGTTGTAGTTGTTTACGCTCTTTTCTTAGCGTATCGTTAACACTTTTCCATAAAGCTGATAACCGGTTTGGGTTGATGAGCCTTGCGCCGTTGAAGCTTTTAGATTTCTTTAACATGAACTCATACTGACCGTTTAACGATGGGTCGGTATTTTTTAAGGTGTCTTGCTGAACCTGGCCAAAGGCAACATTGAAAAACAGGATAGCTACTAAAAACAATAGGGTGTGTTTAATTTTCTGCATAGTTTAATATAGGTATTAGATTGTAAAGCTACATTTTCATCCGCTTCTATCTGAATATTTTCGTTTTTACCTCTAAATAACAATTTTATCGAAGTTTTATTATAAAATTATTTGCGATAGGTTACATTTGTTGCATGCAAATAGGAATTATTGGTTTAGGCGATATGGGCAAATTATATGCTGTATCGTTTGTAAACGCTGGTTATAAAGTATGTGGGGCAGATATGCCTTTACGTTTTACAGATTTAAAAAACGAGCTGGAACCTAAAGGGATCGAAGTTTTGATCGATGGCCATGAGGTAGCCCGGAAGTCTGATTTTATAATTTATTGCGTTGAAGCCGAAAAAATTGATGAAGTGGTAGCGACTTTTGCACGTTCTACCAAGTATGGTGCAATTGTTTCAGGCCAAACATCGGTTAAACACCCCGAAATTGCTGCTTTTGAGAAGCATCTTCCAACCGATACCCAGGTTGTAACCTGCCATTCTTTACATGGTCCTGCTTTTAGTCCTGAAGGACAAACGCTGGTAGTGGTGCGTTACCGTGCTACAGACGAGGTTTATGCTAAAGCATTGGAAATTTATCGTTCTTTAAAATCGAACATTATTGAAATGGATGATTACAGGGAGCACGACAGGATTGTGGCTGATACACAGGCGGTAACCCATATGGGTTTCGAAAGTATGGGATCAGCCTGGAAAAATGCAGGTTTTTTTCCCTGGGATAACCCGGCTTATGCGGGCGGTATTGATAATGTGAAGATTTTAACCACCCTGCGGATTTTTAGTTACAAATCGCACATTTATGCAGGTTTGGCTATTTTAAATCCTTATGCACAAAAACAGGTAAAATATTATGCTCAGGCAGAATCTGAACTATTTAAGCTGATGATCTGTGAAAATGAAGCTGAATTTAGGGAAAAAATCTATGCAGCCCGCGATTTCGTTTTTCACGAAAGCCGTTCGTTACTGCTTTTGGATGATAACATCATGAAAGAATTCAGCCTGTCGGATGCCAGCCATAAACAAAAACCCAACTCGCATTTAAGTTTGTTAAGCATGGTATATGCCTGGTATAAAATGGGCGTAAATCCTTACGATAACCTGATCTGCCAAACGCCACCTTTTAAATTGAGGCTGGGCATTGCCGAATATCTTTTTAAAAACGAAGCCATGTTAGAGGAATCAATCAACACTGCCTTGTATGATAAATCGATCCGGGGGGATGATCTGGAATTCCATACTGCTGTACACGAATGGGCATCGATTATCGGTTACGGCGATTTAAAAGGCTACAAAGAACATTTCGAAGCGGCTAAATCATTTTTTGCCAACCGGCTGAACGATGGCAGGGATCTGAGCGCGGAGATGATTAAAAGGTTGGGGAAATGATGTAAGATGTGTAATGTGAAATGGAAGATGGTTTTAAATCTATAATGAAACCTGATGAGTGATAAATTTAAAGCAGTCATAACCCTTATTGTAATCAAAGGCCTTGTGCTTTTAGGTTTATTTATAATAAACAGATCTTCAAAGAAAGATTATGAAGAGCGTATTGATTTTGTTAAAGATGGATATCATTATGGAAAAGGTCTGATTGTAGATATTAAACATTATAAAGGGCATTCTATTAAAATAAAATATCAGGTAAATCATATCGATTACACTTTTAATGGAGGTTGGGATATTAATCCAAAAGGTTTGCAGGTGGGTGATTCCTTAAAATTCAAATATGCTGTTGCCAGGCCTGAATTTATTTTAACTGAGCTGGAAAGTGAATATGATGAGTTGTGATGCATATCTTTTTTGTTTTTCATTATCCATCTTACCTCTTCCATCTTACATCATCCATATAACATATAGACTTTATTTTATTCCCTGAATTCTTCGTTTAGGCAAAAACAGTACATTATATTTGCCCGCATGTCGGTATTGTTGTTTACCATTATCGTTTTAATTGGGGCTTTTTTAGCTGGTTTATTGGGTTCACTAACTGGTTTAGGCGGAGGAGTAATTATTATTCCTTTACTTACGCTGGCTTTGAACGTAGATATCCATTATGCTATTGGTGCATCTATTGTTTCGGTTATTGCTACTTCTTCCGGCTCGGCGGCGGCTTATGTAAAAGAAGGGATTACCAATATCCGTATTGGCATGTTTTTAGAGATTGCCACCACCATAGGTGCCATTTGCGGGGCAATTGTAGCGGTTTATTTAAATGCCAACTATATTGCTATTCTGTTCGGCTGTATTCTCATTTTTTCGGCCATTATGACCCTTAAAAAGAAAGTAAACCACACCACTTTAGACGATACCGATAAATGGGCCAGATTTTTTAAACTCAACGGATCTTATCCCGACAGGGGGGTAGATCATCCCTATGCGGTAAAACATATCCCGGGTGGTTTTTTTATGATGCTTTTCGCTGGTACCTTATCGGGCTTACTGGGCATAGGGAGTGGGGCTTTAAAAGTAATAGCAATGGATAACATTATGCGCCTTCCATTTAAGGTATCAACCACCACCAGTAATTTTATGATGGGGGTTACAGCTGCCGCCAGTGCAGTGGTTTACCTGCACCGCGGACAGATTGATCCGGGTATTGCCATGCCGGTGTGCATCGGTGTGTTAACGGGAGCATCTTTGGGCTCAAAGGTTTTATTGAAAACCAAAACCGATAAGCTTAAGATTGTATTTGCTGTTGTAGTGGTATTCCTGGCCCTGCAAATGATTTATAAAGGAATTAGCGGATTATAATGGACAGCGTAAAGAAAGAAAACCTGAACGATAAAGATATCCAGTTAATTCTGGGTACACTGTTGCGTGCAGGTGTAATCATCTCGATGAGCATTGTGCTGATCGGGGGGGCAATCTTTTTGGTGCACCATAATGGCTCCATTACCGATTATAAAGTTTTTAAACCCGAGCTCAATAAATTTTCTTCAATAGCAGGGATATTTAAGGGCGTATTAACCTTTCAGGGCGATGCTATTGTGCAATTTGGCATCCTGATGCTCATTTTTACACCTATTGCGCGTATTGTTTTTGCTATTTTCAGCTTTTTAATAGAACGCGATTACCTTTACGTGCTGATCGGGTTTATCATTTTAGCTATTATAACCGTCAGTTTAAATGGTGGTTTAACACATTAACACTACTTTTAAAGTTAAATCGCATCATATCAGCAATTTATTTGAAAAAATATTTGGCTAACTATTTGAAAATTAATAATTCTTGTCTATCTTTGCCGTCCCTTTCGGGGGATGTACAACCACCTTGAACGAAGCCCTACTGCTTCGATGGGTGTTAAAAAGAAAAGATAAAATGTCAGGAATTATTGGAAAAAAAGTAGGAATGACCAGTATTTTCGATGCAGAAGGAAGAAACATTCCTTGTACTGTAATCGAAGCTGGGCCTTGTGTAGTGACACAAGTTAAGACCGAAGAAAAAGACGGGTATTCAGCTGTTCAGCTAGGATACGATGAGAAAAAAGAGAAAAACACAACTCAACCGTTAAAAGGCCATTTCGCGAAAGCAAACACAACTCCAAAACGCAAGCTGGTAGAATTCAACTCATTTACAACTGAACTTAACTTAGGTGATGTGGTAACTGTAGATGCATTTGCAGAAGGTGATTTTGTTGATGTTGTAGGTACCTCAAAAGGTAAAGGTTTTCAAGGTGTTGTAAAACGCCACGGATTTGCCGGTGTTGGTATGCAGACTCACGGTCAGCATAACCGTTTACGTGCCCCAGGTTCATTGGGAGCATCATCATTCCCATCACGTGTATTCAAAGGAATGCGCATGGCGGGAAGAACAGGTGGAGACAGGGTAAAAATTCAAAACTTACAGGTTTTGAAAGTTTATGCTGAGCAAAACTTATTAGTAGTTAGTGGTTCCATTCCAGGAGCTAAAGGTTCTTACGTAATCTTAGATAAATAATCAGATGGAAGTTAAAGTATTAAACATTTCAGGTAAAGAAACAGGTGCCAAGGTGCAACTTCCTGAATCGGTATTCGGTATCGAGCCTAACGACCACGCGATTTATTTAGATGTAAAACAGTATTTGGCTAACCAACGTCAGGGTACTCACAAATCTAAACAACGTAACGAGATTGCTGGTTCGACCCGTAAACTATACAAACAAAAAGGTACAGGTGGTGCCCGTGCTGGTAGCATTAAATCTCCGTTATTTAACGGTGGTGGTCGTGTTTTCGGTCCTCAGCCACGTGATTACAGTTTTAAATTGAACAAGAAATTAAAATCATTGGCACGTAAATCGGCTTTAGCATACAAAGCAAAAGATAACAACGTGGTAGTTTTAGAAGATTTCAGCTTCGATACCATTAAAACTAAAAACTTTACAAGTTTATTGGCTGCTTTAAAAGTAGATACCCAAAAAACTTTGGTGGTTTTACCTGCACAAAATAATAATATCTATTTATCAAGCAGAAACATTCAGAAAACTAAAGTAATTGCTGCTTCAGATTTGAATACTTATGATGTATTAAATGCTGGAGTACTTGTGTTAACTGCTGATTCTGTTAAAACTTTGGAGGAGGCATTTGCCAAGTAATATGGAAATTTTAAAAAAACCAATATTAACCGAAAAAGCTTCAGCTTTAACTGAGAAATCTAACCGTTTCACTTTTAGCGTTAACCACAAGGCTAACAAAATCCAGATCAAAGCAGCTATTGAGAAATTGTACGGTGTAACCATCGTTGCAGTTAACACTATGGTTGTTGATGGAAAAGCTAAATCTCGTTATACTAAAGCAGGTTTTGTATCAGGCCGTAGCCCTAAATACAAAAAAGCAATCGTAACGTTAAAAGACGGCGAAACAATAGATTATTACGCAACTCTTTAATTTAATAATTCATTATAACTATGGGCTTAAGAAAATTTAAACCAGTTACTCCAGGTACCCGCTTCAGAGTAGGTGCTAGTTTTACGGAGATTACAGCAACCAAGCCCGAAAAATCATTGGTTGTATCATCAAAAAAGTCTGGTGGACGTAACAATACAGGTAAAATGACCATGCGTTATATCGGTGGTGGTCATAAAAAATCGTATCGTTTAATCGATTTCAAACGCGATAAATTCGATATTCCTGCAACAGTTGCTACTGTTGAATACGATCCAAACCGTACTGCCCGCATTGCATTGTTACACTATGCAGATGGCGAGAAGCGTTATATCATTGCTCCAGAAGGATTGCAAGTTGGTTCGGTATTATTATCGGGCGAGAAAGCAGCACCTGAAGTAGGTAACACTTTAACTTTATCGAAGATTCCATTAGGTTCTATCATCCACAACGTGGAGATTCACCCTGGAAAAGGAGCACAATTAGCCCGCAGTGCAGGTGCTTATGCACAATTAGCTGCCCGCGATGGTAAATATGCTACTTTAAAAATGCCTTCAGGCGAAACCCGTTTAATCTTGACTACTTGTCTTGCTACTATCGGTGCAGTATCTAACTCAGATCACGCAAACGAAGTATTAGGTAAAGCTGGTCGTAAACGTTGGTTGGGCCGTCGTCCGAGAACTAGACCGGTAGCGATGAACCCAGTAGATCACCCAATGGGTGGTGGTGAAGGTAGATCATCAGGTGGTCACCCACGTTCAAGAAAAGGTGTTTTAGCTAAAGGCTACAAAACCAGAGAACTTAAAAAATATTCTAATCGTTACATCATAGAGAGAAGGAAGAAATAATGGCTCGTTCGATAAAAAAAGGACCTTATATTGACCATAACGTAGAGAAAAAAGTAAACTCTATGAATGATTCAGGCAAAAAGTCTGTAATCAAAACTTGGTCTCGCAGATCAATGATATCACCAGATTTCGTGAATCATACATTTGCAGTACACAACGGAAATAAATTTATCCCTGTGTACGTAACAGAAAACATGGTTGGTCACAAGTTGGGAGAATTTGCTCCAACCAGAACATTCAGAGGACACGCTGAAAAGAAAAAATAATTAGACAATGGAAGCAGTAGCAAAATTAAACAATTGTCCAACCTCACCGCGTAAGATGCGTTTGGTTGTAGATCTTATCAGAGGTGAACGTGTAGAGAAAGCATTAAGCATTTTAAAGTTTACCAATAAAGAAGCAGCAGTAAAAGTTGAGAAATTATTATTATCTGCTATCAAAAACTGGGAAGCAAAAAATGATGGTGCCCGCCCTGAAGAAAGTCAACTTTTTGTTAAAACCATTATGGTTGACGGTGGCCGTCAGTTAAAACGCTTACGTCCAGCTCCTCAAGGCCGTGGATATAGAATTCGTAAACGTTCTAACCACGTAACGCTGATTGTAGATAGTAAAAACACAGAAACAACTCAAAACTAATTAGGAAATGGGACAAAAAGCAAATCCAATAGGTGCCAGATTAGGAATTATCAAAGGATGGGATTCTAACTGGTTCGGTGGCAACAACTACTCCGATAAATTAGTTGAAGATGAGAAAATAAGAAAATACCTTTCTGCCCGTATTGCTAAAGGTGGTGTTGCAAAAGTAGTTATTGAGCGTACGTTAAAACGTATCACTGTAACTATCCACACAGCCCGTCCAGGTATTGTAATCGGTAAAGCAGGTGCTGAGGTTGATAAAATCAAAGAAGAGTTAAAGAAATTGACTAAAAAGGAAATTCAGATTAACATCTTCGAAATTAAACGCCCGGAACTTGATGCACAATTAGTTGCAGAAGGTGTTGCAAAACAATTAGAAGCAAGGATCTCATTCCGTAGAGCAATGAAATCTTCTATCGCATCAACCATGCGTATGGGTGCTGAAGGTATCAAAATCATGACTTCTGGTCGTTTAGGTGGTGCTGAGATGGCACGTACCGAGCAGTACAAAGAAGGAAGAGTGCCTTTGCATACGTTCCGTGCTGATATCGACTATGCTTTAGCTGAAGCCTTAACTACTTATGGTAAAATAGGTGTTAAAGTATGGATCTGTAAAGGTGAGGTTTATGGAAAACGTGATTTGTCTCCAAACATTGGTGCAGCAAACAACGGTCCTAAAGGCCAATCAGAGAAACCAGCTTTCGGTGGAAGAGATAACAGAGGTGGTGGAAGAGAGAACCGTGGCGGCGGTAACGACAGACGTGGTGGAAACCAAGGCGGTCGTGGTCCGGGCCAGGGTGGTGCGAACAGAGGTGGTGGCGCAGGCGCTAACAGAGGTCCTCGTAAATAATTGATTTATTAACATCGTTTAACGATTAGAACAAAATAAAATGTTACAGCCAAAAAGAACGAAGTTCAGGAAGATGCAAAAAGGCAGAATGAAGGGTTTAGCTTCTCGTGGAGCTGAATTGGCATTCGGATCTTTCGGTATCAAATCTCTAGAAGCTACTTGGATCACAAGTCGTCAGATAGAGGCTGCCCGTATCGCCGTAACACGTTTCATGAAACGTGAGGGGCAAGTATGGATCAGGATTTTCCCGGACAAACCAGTAACTAAAAAACCTGCTGAGGTACGTATGGGTAAAGGTAAAGGTGCTCCTGAGTATTGGGTAGCAGTTGTAAGACCTGGACGTGTAATTTTCGAAGCTGAAGGTGTGCCTTTAGAAATTGCTAAAGAAGCATTACGTTTAGCTGCTCAGAAATTACCAATCCAAACCAAATTCGTAGTACGTAGAGATTACGTAGAAGCATAGTAAAGTGTTGAGATGAATGTTGTAAATACTTGTTTATTATAACCGCTACACTCAACGTAAAAGAAAAAGAAAAATGAAAAATTCAGAAATCACAGGGCTTTCAAAAGAAGAATTAGTAGCTAAGATTGCGGAAGAGAAAGAGAACTTATCAAAACTGAAGTTCGCTCACACTATTTCAGCTATCGAAAATCCTTCGCGTATTGCAAAAGTAAGGAAAGACATAGCCCGTTTAAACACGCAGTTAACTAAGGTGAAAAACACTGAGGCAGCTACTGAAACTAAATAATTTGAGAGTCATGGAAAGACAATTAAGAAAAACAAGAACGGGATTAGTGGTAAGCAACAAGATGGATAAATCTGTTGTAGTGAGCGTTGAGCGTAAAGTAAAACACCCGATTTATGGTAAGTTCGTTAAGAAAACTACCAAATTTATGGCTCACGACGAGAAAAACGAATGCGGTATCGGCGATACAGTATTAATTATGGAAACTCGTCCTTTGAGTAAAAACAAGAACTGGAGATTGGTACAAATTTTAGAAAGGGCGAAATAAGATGGTACAACAGGAATCAAGATTAAACGTTGCTGACAACAGCGGCGCAAAAGAAGTATTGGTAATTCGTGTGCTAGGTGGAACCGGCAAACGTTATGCTTCAATTGGTGATAAAATAGTTGTTACCGTAAAAAGCGCTTTACCTTCAGGTAACATTAAAAAAGGTACGGTTTCTAAAGCAGTTGTTGTAAGAACTAAAAAAGAAATCCGTCGTAAAGATGGTTCTTATATCCGTTTTGACGATAATGCGGCTGTATTATTGAACGCACAGGATGAGCCAAGAGGTACACGTATCTTTGGCCCGGTTGCGAGAGAACTACGTGAAAAACAATTCATGAAAATTGTATCATTAGCACCGGAGGTATTATAAAATGGGAAACAAAGTAAATACACCATCAAAACTTAAAATCCGCACTGGAGATTTAGTTAAAGTAATTGCTGGCGATTCAAAAGGTCAACAAGGAAAAGTACTTTCAGTACAAAAAGATAAAAACAGAGCCATTGTAGAAGGCGTTAACTTAGTATCTAAACATACTAAACCAAATGCTGCAAATCCTAACGGTGGTATTATTAAAAAAGAAGCTGCTCTTCACATTTCTAACCTGATGTTGGTTGATCCAAAATCTGGTAAAGCTACCCGTGTAGGTCGTAAACTAAACGCTGATGGCAAATTGGTTAGAGTTGCAAAAATTTCAGGGGAGGAGATTAAATAATGGCTACACCTAGATTAAAAAGCAAATACAAAGAAGAAGTTGTAAATGCATTAAAAGAGAAATTTCAGTACAAAACTGTTATGCAGGTTCCTAAATTGGAGAAAATCTGTATCAATCAGGGTGTAGGTCGTTTTTCTGTTACTGATAAAAAAGTTATGGATACTACAATTGTTGAGTTGACTACCATTACTGGTCAGCAAGCAGTTGCAGCACAATCTAAAAAAGATATCTCTAACTTTAAATTACGTAAAGGTATGCCAGTTGGTGTACGCGTTACCTTACGCGACAACAACATGTATGAGTTCCTTGATCGTTTGATCTCAGTAGCTTTGCCACGTATCCGCGATTTCAAAGGTATTAGCGATAAAGGTTTCGATGGAAAAGGTAACTATACTTTAGGTGTTACTGAGCAAATCATCTTTCCTGAGATTAATATAGATAAAATCAATAAAATTTTAGGGATGGATATAACTTTCGTAACTTCGGCAAAATCTGACGTAGAAGCGCTTGAGTTATTGAAACAATTCGGATTACCATTTAAAAATCAAAAAACAGCAGAATAATGGCAAAAGAAGGTGTAAAAGCACGCGAAGTTAAGCGCCAAAAATTGGTAGCTAGATACGCTGAAAAACGTGCAGCATTAAAAGCTGCAGGAGATTATGAGGGTTTGGATAAATTACCAAAAAACTCTTCTCCGGTACGTTTACACAACCGTTGTAAATTAACTGGTCGTCCTCGTGGATATATGCGTACCTTTGGTATTTCAAGGGTAACATTCCGCGAAATGGCACTAGACGGTAAAATACCAGGTGTTAAAAAAGCATCTTGGTAATATAAAATAGTATTAAAGTACTGCAGTATCAGGTATCAAGACTTAATTATGTCTCGATACCTGATGCTTATGTCTTTATACTAAAAAAAGAATTTTAACCGATAGCAGGTCCCACAGCTGGGTAGCAGAAGGAAACCACTATCAAAAACAATAAAAAATGAATACAGATCCAATAGCAGATTATTTAACAAGAGTAAGGAATGCCATTAAGGCCAACCACAGAGTTGTAGAAATTCCTGCATCAAACCTTAAAAAGGAAATTACGAAAGTACTTTTTGACAAAGGTTACATCGCGAATTATAAATTTGAGGATACTACTGTACAAGGCACCATTAAAATTGCTTTGAAGTACAATCCGATCACTAAAATTCCTGCTATTCGTACGTTAGTGCGAGTAAGTAAACCAGGTTTGAGACAGTATGCAGGCGTTGAAAATATGCCAAGAGTATTAAACGGTTTAGGTATCGCAATCTTATCTACTTCTAAAGGTGTAATGACCGATAAAGAAGCAGCCAAATTAAACATTGGTGGTGAGGTATTGTGTCACGTTTATTAATATTTAGGAGAACAACACAATGTCAAGAATAGGAAAAGCCCCAATTACAATCCCTGCAGGTGTAACCATTACAGTATCTAACGATAACGTTGTAACTGTAAAAGGCCCTAAAGGTGAATTATCACAAGCAGTTGATAAAGATATCACTGTAAGTCAGGAAGATGGAATTTTAACAGTTCAACGTCCATCTGATCAAAAGAAACACAAGGCATTACACGGTTTATACCGCTCGTTGCTTAACAACATGGTTGTTGGTGTTACAGAAGGTTATACATTAACTCAAGAATTAGTGGGTGTTGGTTACCGTGCTACAAACCAGGGTAACACACTGGATCTAGTTTTAGGTTATTCTCACCACTATGTATTCCAGTTACCAGCAGAGATTAAAGTAACTACTCAATCAGAAAAAGGTCAGACTCCTAAAATCATTTTAGAGAGTATCGACAAACAATTGATTGGCCAGGTAGCAGCGAAAATCCGCTCGTTACGTGCACCAGAACCATATAAAGGTAAAGGTATCAAGTTTGTAGGTGAAGTGTTAAGAAGAAAAGCAGGTAAATCAGCATCTAAAAAATAGTAATCATGGCAGGTAAAAAATTATCAAGAAGAGATCGTATTAAAAAAGGGATCAGAAAAAGACTTACCGGTTCGGAAGAGCGTCCAAGGTTATCTGTATATAGAAGCAATAAAGGGATTTATGCGCAGGTAATTAACGATGTAACCGGTACAACGATAGCATCAGCATCATCATTATCGAAAGATTTTACTGGTACTGGAAGCAAGAGCGACCAATCGGTTGCTGTAGGTAAATTAGTTGCCGAAAAAGCAATCGCTGCAGGTGTTAAAGAAGTTGTTTTCGATAGAAATGGCTATTTATACCACGGTCGTGTAAAATCGTTGGCAGAGGGTGCCCGCGAAGCTGGTTTAGTATTTTAATCTGAAGAAAAAGTAAGATGTCAACTATTAATATAAAAAGAGTAAAAACCACCGATATCGAATTAAAGGATCGTTTGGTTAGTATACAACGTGTTGCCAAAGTAACCAAAGGTGGCCGTACTTTCAGCTTCTCAGCAATTGTTGTTGTAGGTGATGAGAACGGTGTTGTTGGTTTCGGTTTAGGTAAGGCGAAAGAGGTAACTGAAGCAATTGCAAAAGGTGTGGATGATGCCAAAAAGAACCTGGTAAAAGTTCCAATTTTAAACGGTACTGTTCCTCATGAGCAAATCGGTAAATTCTCTGGTGGTTTTGTATTGATCAAACCAGCTGCAGTAGGTACCGGAGTAATTGCTGGTGGTGCAATGCGTGCCGTATTAGAGAGTGCCGGTGTACACAACGTATTGGCAAAATCTAAAGGATCGTCTAACCCACACAACGTGGTAAAAGCAACTGTTGATGCATTAACCAAAATGCGCGATGCTTACACAGTGGCTCAAACCCGTGGTATTGATTTAAACAAAGTATTTAACGGATAATATCATGGCTAAGATCAAAATAACACAAGTAAAAAGCGTTATCGACAGAAGCGAGCGCCAAAAAAGAACCGTTCAGGCTTTGGGTTTATCTAAATTGAACCAAAGTGTTGAGGTTGAAGCTACACCACAGATTATCGGTATGGTTCGCAAAGTGAACCACTTGGTAGCAATCGAAGCAATTTAATAAAAGTTTTAAAGGTAATATCGGATAAAACCGGTATTACCTTTATATATGTTTAATCGTTGTACCTGTTTAGTGAAAGCGAAGGGCAACACAAATTCAAAAAAATGAATTTAAGTAATTTAAAACCTGCAGTAGGTTCTACAAAAAACAGCAAAAGAATTGGTCGTGGTACAGGTTCAGGCCGTGGCGGTACTTCAACCCGTGGTCACAAAGGTGCGGGTTCCCGTTCAGGTCACAAAACCAAAATCGGATTCGAAGGTGGTCAGATGCCTTTACAACGTCGTGTGCCTAAAGTTGGTTTCAAACCAATCAACCGTACTGAATATGTTGGTGTAAACTTAGATGTTTTACAATCTTTAGCTGAAAAACACAGCTTAACAACTATCGATTTTGCTGCTTTACAAGCACATGGTTTAGCTTCTAAAAACGACTTAGTTAAAATTTTAGGTCGTGGTGAAATTAAAGCAAAGCTGGAAATTACAGCACATGCGTTCTCTGCAACCGCACAAAAAGCTATTGAAGCTGCAGGTGGTTCTATTGTAAAATTGTAATTATTAAATGAAGAAGCTATTTACTACTTTAAGTAATATCTGGAAAATTCAGGAATTAAAAGAGCGTATATTGTTTACGCTCTTAATTCTTTTGGTATACCGTTTTGTATCTCACGTGGTTTTACCAGGTGTGGATCCAACTGCTTTGGGTAATAACGAAAAATCGGGACTTTTAGGCTTACTAGACATGTTTGCCGGAGGGTCTTTCTCTCGTGTTTCTATCCTGGCATTGGGGGTAATGCCTTATATCTCCGCGTCAATCGTGGTGCAACTATTGGGTATTGCTGTTCCTTCTTTTCAAAAAATGCAGAAAGAAGGCGAAAGTGGTAGAAAGAAAATGAACCAGATTACCCGTTACCTAACGGTAGCGATAACAATCGTTCAATCTGTTGGTTATGTTAAAACGCAAGTTCCTGCAGAAGCTATTTTATTACCGAACACTTTATTTTTAGTCTTATCTACATTTGTATTAACTGCAGGTACATTATTTGTAATGTGGTTAGGTGAAAAAATTACGGATAAAGGTATTGGTAACGGTACATCACTGATCATCATGGTTGGTATCATTGCCCGCTTACCAGTTGCAATTTCTCAGGAATTCAGTGCCCGTGTAGGTTCTGCCAGTGAAGGTGGAGGCCCGGTTGCATTGGTTTTAGAGATCGTTGCATTATTTGCGGTGGTTATGTTTACCATTTTAATTGTTCAGGGTGTACGTAAAGTGCCTGTACAATATGCTAAGAAAATTGTTGGTAACCGTCAGTTTGGCGGTGTACGTCAGTACATCCCTTTAAAAGTGAATGCTGCCGGTGTTATGCCTATCATTTTTGCTCAGGCATTAATGTTCATTCCAGGTGCTTTGATGCAGTTTGTTCCTTCTTTGCAAGGTTCATGGTTAATCCAGTTCAGCAACACAACCTCGTTGGCTTATAGCTTAACTTTCGCTATTTTAATTATTGCATTTACTTTCTTCTATACAGCCATTACAGTTAATCCAACTCAAATGAGCGATGATATGAAGAAAAATGGTGGTTTTATTCCAGGTATTAAACCTGGTTTTGCAACATCAACTTTTATTGATGATGTAATTTCCAAAATCACTTTCCCAGGTGCTGTATTCTTAGCGATTATTGCAATCCTTCCATCGTTGGCGGTTAAGTTTGGTATTAAACAAGAATTTGCTCACTTCTTTGGTGGTACTTCTTTATTGATTTTGGTTGGTGTTGTATTGGATACTTTACAACAGATCGAAAGCTATTTATTGATGCGTCACTATGATGGTTTGATGAAAACGGGTAGGGTTACCGGCAGAACAGGTGTTCCTGCTGCTAGTAGCAATGCAGCGTTGTAGTGTAAAGAATGTCTAAAATCTATTACAAATCTCTTGAGGAGATCGAGTTAATAAGAGAAAGTTCCATGCTTGTTTCTAAGACCTTGGCCGAAGTTGCCAAAGTAATAAAGGCAGGCATGACTACTATCCAATTAGATAAATTGGCTTACGAGTTTATTAGTGACAATGGAGCGATCCCGGCATTTTTAAACTACAATGGTTTCCCTTATTCTTTATGCATTTCGCCCAATGAGCAGGTTGTTCATGGTTTTCCAGGCGAGTATGTGATTAAAGAAGGAGATCTGATTTCGGTTGATTGTGGCGTAATCAAAAACAACTATTTTGGCGATTCGGCTTATACTTTCTCTATAGGAGAGATAGATGCTGAAAAACAAAAGCTGGTAGAGGTTACCAAACGTTGCCTGGAGTTAGGAATAGAGAAAGCCGTTGCAGGTATGCGTACCGGTGATATTGGTTTCGCAGTTCAGCATTATGCAGAAACTAATGGATTTGGAGTAGTAAGAGAACTTGTTGGACATGGTGTTGGCGTAAAGCTTCATGAAAAACCAGAAGTCCCTAATTATGGAAAACGTGGTGCAGGACCAAAACTTGAAGAAGGAATGGTAATTGCGATAGAACCAATGATCAACGCAGGCGTTGCCGGTGTTAAATTCCATAAAGATGGATGGACAGTAACGAGTAAAGACAATAAGCCATCGGCACATTTTGAACATACAGTGGCCATAAAAAAGGGCAAGGCAGAGGTTTTATCAACATTTTCTCTAATAGAAGAAGTTTTACAACAAAAAAAATAAATAATTAAAATTTTTTATTTAATTTTGCAACCCTGTTTAGAAGCAGCTAATTAAGTAACAATCAATAAAATATGGCTAAACAAGCCTCAATTGAACAAGACGGAGTAATAAGAGAAGCATTGTCTAATGCGATGTTCAGGGTTGAACTCGAAAACGGACATGAAATTATTGCGCACATTTCAGGAAAGATGAGGATGCACTACATCAAAATTCTTCCTGGGGATAAAGTTAAATTGGAAATGTCTCCTTATGATTTAACAAAAGGACGCATTACTTATAGATATAGATAAAATGAAAGTTAGATCATCAATTAAAAAACGTAGCGCTGATTGCAAGATTATTCGCCGTAAAGGTAAACTTTACGTAATCAACAAGAAAAATCCTAAATACAAGCAACGTCAAGGGTAATTAAGAATATTGTAATCAACCGTACAACGGTGGCCCGCCGTTCGGAATTACTTAAAAACATCAATAAATATGGCAAGGATTTCAGGTATTGATTTACCAAGAAACAAAAGAGGCGAGATCGGTTTAACCTATATTTACGGAATTGGCAGAACAACTGCACAACGTATTTTGACAACATCGGGTATCGACCTTAACAAAAAAGTACAAGACTGGTCTGATGATGAGTTATCAGCAATCCGTACAATGATCAACGATGAGATTAAAGTAGAAGGTGCTTTACGCTCAGAGGTTCAGTTAAACATCAAACGTTTAATGGATATTGGTTGTTACCGTGGTTTACGTCACAGAAAAGGTTTACCTTCTCGTGGTCAGCGTACTAAAAACAACTCACGTACTCGTAAGGGTAAGAGAAAAACAGTTGCTAACAAGAAAAAAGCTACTAAGTAATAGATAGATAGGAGATGTGAGATTTTAGATGTGAGCACCATGTCTTTAAAATCTGCTCAAATCTGGAATAAAAGAGAAAATTAGGATACTGAGTATCGGGGTAGAGAAAGTTTCATATCTCAAGTCTCATATCTAAAATCTAAAAGATAAAATGGCTAAAAGTAAAAAAGTAACAAAAAAACGTATCGTTGTAATTGAGCCTGTTGGTCAGGCACATATCAATGCTACTTTCAACAACATCATCGTTACCTTAACAAACAACAACGGACAGACTATTTCATGGTCTTCTGCTGGTAAAATGGGCTTTAAAGGTTCTAAAAAGAACACACCTTATGCAGCTGGTCAAGCAGCTTCAGATTGTGGTAAAGTTGCGTTTGATTTAGGCTTACGTAAAGTTGAAGTATTTGTAAAAGGTCCGGGTTCAGGTCGTGAATCTGCAATCAGAACTTTGCAAGTAGCAGGTCTTGAAGTAACATCTATTAAAGATATTACTCCACTTCCTCACAACGGATGTCGTCCTCCTAAAAAGAGAAGAGTTTAATTAATTTTAAAGCTAAGAATCTCCAGCTACAGGTTGGATGATACTTTAAAAACAGAAAAAAATGGCAAGATATACAGGCCCAAAATCAAAAATCGCACGTAAATTCAGAGAGCCAATCTTCGGTCCTGATAAAGTGTTAGACAGAAAAAATTATCCTCCTGGACAACATGGTGTGTCAAAAAGAAGAGGAAAACAATCTGAATATGCTATCCAGTTAATGGAGAAACAAAAAGTAAAATATACTTATGGTGTATTAGAAAAGCAATTCAGTAACCTTTTCAAAAAAGCATCTTCACGTGCAGGTATTACCGGTGATAACTTACTTCAGTTATTAGAAGCACGTTTAGATAACACAGTTTACCGTTTAGGTATTGCAACAACCCGTTCTGGTGCACGCCAGTTAGTTAGCCATAAACACGTAACCGTGAATGGTGAAGTTGTAAATATCCCTTCATATCAGTTAAAAGCTGGTGATGTGGTTGCTGTTCGTGAAAAATCTAAATCTTTAGAATCAATTAGTAACTCAGTTGCAGGTAGAACTATTAATAAGTTTGCTTGGTTAGAGTGGAACGCCAGCGAATTAACTGGTAAATTCTTAACCTACCCTCAACGTGATGAGATTCCTGAAAACATCAAGGAAAACTTAATCATCGAGTTGTACTCAAAGTAATAAATGATCTAGTTAATTACCTCAAAAGGGTAATTAACTTTTTTCATGTTACTATATATTCAATAACGAATTTAAAAAAATATAAATGGCAATTTTAGCATTTCAGAAACCAGACAAAGTGATCATGCAGAAATCAACTGATTTCGATGGCACATTTGAATTTCGTCCTTTAGAGCCCGGTTTCGGTGTAACAATTGGTAATGCCTTAAGAAGAATTTTACTTTCTTCGTTAGAAGGTTATGCTATTACTACTATTCGTTTTTCAGGTGTTTCTCATGAGTTTTCTACCATGAAAGGCGTTGTAGAAGATTTAACTGATATTATCTTAAACTTAAAGCAGGTTCGTTTTAAGAAAACAGGTGATTCAGGTGATTCTGAAAAAGTTTTCATCATCGTTAATGGTCAAGATCAGTTTAAAGCTGGTGATATCACTAAATTCTCTAACAACTTTACAGTTTTAAACCCTGAGCATGTAATCTGCAACATGGATAAATCTGTTACTTTGGAAGTGGAATTAACCATCAATAAAGGACGTGGTTATGTACCTGCTGAAGAAAATAAAGTTGCTGATGCTGTTGTTGGTGTAATCGCGATCGATTCGATTTATACTCCGATGAAAAATGTGAAATACACGATCGAAAACTTTCGTGTTGAGCAAAAAACGGATTATGAAAAATTGGTTTTAGATATTTCTACTGACGGTTCAATTCATCCGGAAGAAGCATTAAAAGAAGCGGCTAAGATCCTTATCCAACACTTTATGTTATTCTCTGATGAGAATTTGGTATTAGAATCTCAGGCTAAAGAAGAAACTAAAGAAGTTGATGAGGAAATTTTACATATGCGTAAAATCCTTAAAACTGAATTAGTTGATATGGACCTTTCAGTTAGGGCATTAAACTGTTTAAAAGCTGCTGATATCCGTACTTTAGCTGATTTGGTTTCTTACGATGTAGCTGATATGTTAAAATTCAGAAACTTCGGTAAAAAATCTTTAACAGAGATCCAGGAATTAGTAAAATCAAAAGGTTTATCATTTGGTATGAACCTGTCTAAATTTAAATTAGACGAAGAATAATTCAGTTTTGAGTTGACAGTTTTCAGTTTGGAAATTGGATATTGAAATTTGAAAATTAAATAATGTATAACAGTGTATAATTCCCTCTGAGACAGAGACGGTATACACTTAATCCAAGAACAATGAGACACGGTAAAAAAGTTAATCACTTAGGCAGAACCGACAGCCACAGAAAAGCGATGTTAGCTAACATGGCTACTTCACTTATTAAAGCAAAAAGAATTACTACAACTTTAGCTAAAGCCAAAGCTTTACGTACTTATGTTGAGCCATTAATCACCAAAGCGAAAAATGACACAACTCACTCACGTCGTACAGTTTTCTCTTACCTACAGGATAAAGACGTAATCACTATTTTGTTCCGCGAAGTGGCTGAGAAAGTTGCTAACCGTCCAGGTGGTTACACTCGTATCATTAAATTAAACAATCGTCAAGGTGATAATGCTGAGATGGCTTTAATTGAATTGGTAGATTATAACGAAGTTTACGGTAAAGAAGTAGAAGCTAAAGAAGAGAAGAAAACAACTCGTCGTGGTAGAAGTAAATCTGCTGCTGCTCCTAAAAAAGCTGCTGAAGCGAAAGCTGAAGTTGCTGAAGAGGCTGCACCAGAAGCTGCTCCTGCTGAAGAAGCTCCAGCTACTGAAGAACCAAAAGGAGAATAATTTTATTCACCTTAAGCATACTGAAGTCCTGTTCGAAAGAGCAGGACTTTTTTTGTTTCTAGCCATTCTGAATGCAGTAAAGAATCTTTTGCGGTGCCGTTTGATGTTCCCGCCTGATAGTTTGTTAGATCTTTCAATGATTATCTTTACCGTAATATTTGGACCAGTGATTCGTCAGTGTGTAAGTTGGTAACAACTTACACCACCAGGAAAAAGATTCTTCGCTGTGCTCAGAATGATACAAGACCTCAGACCAATAAACTAATGACTAATGAACCAATAAAGCAAACGTTTGTCTCATTTTTTCATTACATAGCATTTTTTCAGATAGGTATCTATAAATTAGCCTTAAACAAATATGAAATGAAATTTAGGCTTTTTCTATTACTCTGTCTTTTCTGGCAGCTTTCTCTTAATGCACAAATATTAAAATATACCAACGGCAACAATGCCTGGAATCCCGATTCTTTGGGTAACCACCGGGTTGTGCTGCAGTTCGCTGGTAAAGGTAAAATTGCACATGCCAAAATAGATTGGCGCAGAAGAGATGAACATCCTGAAGCAAAGGGAATAATTGTTCAGGATGCAAACGGCAAAAATGTCGCTGTTTTTGGTGTTGATAAATTAAGTCGCGAAAGCGCAGACATTTATTTCGAACCAAATGGCACTGGAAAATATTACGTGTATTACCTGGCTTATAAAAACGAAGGAAGAAGCAATTATCCAAAAGGCGTTTATTTAAAACCAAAACCGACAGATCAGAATTGGTTAAACCAGGCTAAGCATACTGCCGTAAATGCTTCCGTATTAGAGGTGCAATCTGTTGATGCATTTAATAGCTTCTATCCTATGGAAGTAATTGCCACAGCCAAAGAAACAGCGGCAATAAAAACCAAATATGCAGCAGAAGCATTTGTGGTATTTCCGGAAGACAGGATGTTCCCGATTAAAATGCAAGGCGATTTACCTTACCGCTGGATCCAGAAAGGGGCAGCCAGTACTTTTGCCGGTGCGGCTAGTAAAGGCGAAAATTATGCCTTTCAGCTTGGTGTGTTTGCATTAAGAGACTTAAACAATGTAACTGTAAGCTTTGGCGATTTAAAAACAGCCAACGGAAAAGTAATATCTTCGAAATTTATCAACTGTTTAAATACAAAAGGAACAAGCTACGACAGTAAACCCCTGGTAGAAGTGGTAAATGTAGCTTCGGGTAAGGTTCAACCGATGTGGGTTACTATTGATATTCCTAAAACCACCACAGCCGGGACATATGCCGGTAATTTTGTAGTTAAAGCAAATGGTAAATCGAAGGCAATCGCTGTGAAAATTACGGTGGGTAACCAGGTTTTGGCCGATGCCGGTGTAGGCACACCTGATAAACAGACCCGTTTAACCTGGTTAAATTCTACTTTGGCACAAGCCAATACTGTAGTAGCTCCTTATACACCTTTAACCGTACAAGGAAATGTAATTTCGCTTTTAGGCCGTAAATTTGAGATCAACCCAGATGGCTTCCCTAAGCAAATCCAGACTTTCTTTAACGCCGAGATGACGGCTTATTCGGATAAACCAAACAATATCTTAGCTGAACCTATTCACTTCCACTTTTTTAATACACCTCAAAAACAGGAGAAATTTGTTGCAAGCAATTTCCAGATTACAAGCAAAGAGGCAGGTACTGTAAAATGGACGGCTACCAATACTTCCGAAAATCTGAAAATGGATCTGGAAGGTGCGTTGGAATTTGATGGTTATGTGCATTATGTGGTTAAGGTTACGGCTTTAAATGATGTAGATTTCAGTAATGTCGATTTTCACATCCCGTTTGATAAGGGTTCGACCAAATATTTAATGGGATTGGGTGAAAAAGGCGGTCTTAGGCCCGATACCGTAAAATGGAAGTGGGATGTAGCCAATAAAAACCAGGATGCAGTTTGGATTGGGAATGTAAATGCAGGCCTGTACTATAATTTAAGGGATGAACGCTATGTTCGTCCGTTGAATACCAATTTCTACCTTCAAAAGCCGTTATTGTTGCCTAAATCATGGGGTAACGAGGATAAAGGAGGGATCCAGATCAATGTAAAAGGCAGTTCAATGCTCGCCGATAACTTTACCGGCGCAAGAAGCATGAAAAAAGGAGAGGTGTTATACTATAATTTCAACTTGCTGATTACGCCATTTCATTTACTGAATACCGATTTTCAGTGGGATAACCGCTTTTACCACAAATATGGTGATTTAGATGCCATTAAAGCTACAGGTGCCAGCGTGGTAAATATTCACCACGCTACTCCGATCAATCCGTGGATCAACTATCCGTTTATCGAATGGAAAAAAATGAAGGATTATATCGATAACGCCCATTCGAAAGGATTAAAAGTAAAAATTTATAATACCGTACGCGAATTATCTAACAATGCCTACGAGTGGCCTGCTTTACGAAGTTTAGGAACCGAAGTATATTCTCCAGGTAAAGGCGGTGGTTTCAGCTGGTTGCAGGA
Source organism: Sphingobacteriaceae bacterium (assembly GCA_017745075.1). Taxonomy (GTDB): domain Bacteria; phylum Bacteroidota; class Bacteroidia; order Sphingobacteriales; family Sphingobacteriaceae; genus Pedobacter. The sequence goes on from JAGIAD010000002.1 coordinate 544,748, forward strand.
ACATTTAGATTCTAATTATATTGCTGCCTGGTTTGTGCCCGAAATTAAGGATGCTGCTGTAATTAACAGCGGAATGAATCGTTGGCATAATTACTATGTGGAGGGCATGAACTGGTTGGTAAACAATGTTGGGATTGATGGTGTGTATTTAGATGATGTAGCTTTCGATCGTGTAACCATGAAGCGCATAAAACGTGTACTGACTCAGAATAACCATCCGGGCATTATTGATCTGCACTCGGCCAACCAGTATAACAAGAGCGACGGATTTAACAATAGTGCCATTCTATACATGGAGCATTTCCCTTACCTGAACCGCTTATGGTTTGGTGAATATTTTGATTATCAAAAAAACAATCCCGATTTCTTCCTGACCGAAGTAAGTGGCATTCCGTTTGGTTTGATGGGCGAGATGTTACAGGATGACGGCAATCCTTGGCGGGGAATGATTTATGGTATGACCAGCCGTTTAGGTTGGTCGGAGAAAAGCGATCCAAGACCTTTGTGGAAAGCATGGGATAATTTCGGCATAAAAGGATCTGAAATGATAGGTTACTGGAGCGAAAACTGCCCGGTTAAAACCGATAATCCCAAAGTTTTGGCTACTGTTTATAAAAAGCAGGGTAAAATCATGGTAGCTTTAGCCAGCTGGGCCGAAGAGGATACAAAGGTTAATTTAACCATCAATTGGGCCAAACTCGGTTTAGATGCATCGAAAGTTAACATTACTGCTCCTGCAATTGATAAATTCCAGGCAGCTGGAAGTTATACGGATGGAAAATCAATTCCGGTTGAAAAAGGAAAAGGTCTGATTTTGATTGTGGAGTAATTACTCCCTTAAAGTTACCGTCATTCGAGCGGAGCGCAGCGAAGTCGAGGAATCTAGCTCGAGACAGATCTCTCCATTCCACTGCGTTTCAGTCGAGATGACGGTTTTTATGTTATACTGTGCCATGGTTTGTGTCTGCATGAACCATGTATTTGGATATATAATTTTCGGTACATGGAGTCACGTACCGATGCGATAACAAAAAAATAGCTCAGGGTTTAAGCCCTGAGCTATTTTTTTAATGGATGATTTATATCTTCACATTTTCCATCCCATATTGTTTCAATACGTCGGCTGGTACACCGGCCCATTGATTTGGGGCATTACCCACATAACCAATATCTTTTACACCCATTTCTGTAGTATAAAAACCCGATGCCGTTAAATTTCTCATCCTGTTAAAAAAGGTCACGCCTGGCTGCATTTCCGGCCGTGCTTTTTTAGGATAGGCAATCTCATCTACAATCGAGATCTGCTGATCTGCCGAAGCTTCAACAAAGGGTTTTTGGAACTTGTTAAAACTATATACATCCAGCCATTTCAGGCCACCACGCATTGGTACTTTATGTTCAGGGATATCTTTTACTATAAATTCGATGAATTCTGGTACTTTGGCATCAGATGCGCTGCCCGAAACTTCATCTTTAGGGATAATGATATCGGCCAAAACCGTAATCGTAGCCATTTCATGTTTGGTAAAAAAGGTTTCTGATTTCAGGTTTTTATCGCGGTCTAATTCCCATTGCTCTCTACCCGCTTCTTTCGTCGTTTCTTCAGGTGTGGCGGCTTCGGTTTTCGTTTCAGGTTGTTTACATGCATCCAGCAGCACGGTTGTGCTTATTGCTGTTAAACCCAAGGCTTTTAGTGAATCACGTCTGTTCATGATGGTAATTCTTAAATGTTCTGTTTTTTCTTTTGAGCTAAAATATATTCGGCAGTACGCATCGAAAGTGCTAAAATCGTCCAGGTGGCATTTTTGTCGCCCTGTTGCACAAACGGTCCTGCATCTACCACAAATAGATTTTTACAGTCGTGTGCCTGGCAGTATTTATTCAACGCCGATTTTTTAGGGTCATCACCCATGCGGATTGTACCCACTTCGTGGATGATTTTTCCTGGATTAAGCAGGCCATAATTGGTATCGGCACCCTGAATTTCGGAAGTAACCACGGCACCCATTTCTTTCATGATCGAAAGAAAGGTCTCCTGCATGTGCTTAGCCTGCAGAATTTCATCCTTGTCCCATTTGTAGTTAAATCTTAAAACCGGTATACCATATTTATCTACCGTATTCGGGTCGATTTCGCAATAGTTACTTTCTCTGGCAATTGCAGTACCACGGCCAGCCATGCCAACACCGGTTCCATAAAAACGGCGGTAATCATCTTTTAAGGATTTTCCATAACCTCCGGCTTCTTTCATTTTACCGTCCCTGCCAGGTACCATTCCATTCATTTGAGGCACACCACCACCAAAACCGTAAGCAGGCATACCCATGCCGCCCCAATATTCGATGTGGTAACCACGTGGAAAATTCAATTTCCTGTTATCCAACCACCATGGAGAATAAATGTGTACACTGCCCACACCATCTTCGTTATAACGTTTCCGATCCATCAATTGCGGCAGGAAGCCCGAAACACTCGCGCCTGTAGAATCGTGCAGGTACTTACCTACTACACCACTGCTATTTGCCAGGCCATTCGGATGTGAAGTTGATTTTGAATTCAATAAAATGCGTGCTGATTCGCAGGCACTGGCACCTAAAATAACCAGTTTGCCATTTACCTGGTATTCCTGCAAATCTTTACGGTTCACATAAGAAACACCTTTTGCCGTACCATCCTTATCTGTAATGACTTCACGTACCATTGCATCTGTAATCACGGTCAGGTTTCCTGTTTTTACGGCAGGATTTACCAGGCATGATGATGATGAAAAGTCGCCATAAACTTTACAGCTTCTGCCGCATTGGCCACAGTAGAAACAGGGTGCACGGTCATTGTTGTTCGGCAAGGCTTCTGTTAATACAGATCCGCGGCCCGTAATTACCTTTACACCGGCCTTTTCCGCTCCCTTTTTAATGAAAAGTTCATTTAACCTTGGTTTAGGTGGTTTCATAAAGATTCCATCAGGTTCATTTTCTAAACCTTCAGCTGTGCCATAAATGCCGATCATGCGGTCAACTTTATCGTAAAATGGCTTTACGTCGGCATACGTTATCGGCCAGGCATCTGTTAAACCGTCTTTAGGTTTAAAATCATCCGGACCCATCCGCAGAGAAATCCTTCCCCAGTGATTAGTGCGGCCACCCAGCATGCGCGAACGGAACCATTCGAATTCACTTTTGTTTTTCTGGGTATAAGGTTCGCCCTCTAATTCCCATCCACCATATGAAGCATCAAAATCACCAAATGGGCGAACAGTGCCTGCCCCGCGGCGCGGCGATTCCCATGGCCATTTTAACTGATGTGAATCTAATCGCGGATCGAAATTTTGACCAGCTTCGAGCATTAAAACCTTTTGGCCAGCATGCGCCAGAACATAGGCTGCCATCCCGCCACCGGCACCTGAGCCAACAATGATGGCATCATATACGGTAGGCGATTTTTTTATCTGAAAGTCACTCATGTATTGTGGTTAACGATTTAAATACCCTAAATCTAAAGTTTAATTTTTTGAAAAAAAAGTGTTCAGCTACTTTGGAATCAATATAGATAATAATGCCATTATATATTTCTAAATCGTATTACCACATTCATTTGTTTAACCTAATGTCAGGGGTTTTCAGTCGGAACCCCTTTCCATACCTGGTCATATGGTCTCTCTATTGTTACATTATTCGCTGCATGTTCTGCTCCGGATAAACTTGATTATCTTTGTATTTCAAATCAATACTTGTGTCAGAATATATTAACCAATTTACCACAGCTTTAAGAGAAAGTTTAAAGACCGGAACTTTTGTGAAAATTTCTTTAGGAAACTACAAAGGAGAGGAGGCAGCCCTAAAGCAATTGCTGGTCCGTAAGGTTTCTATTAAACGGGAAGATAAACTCGCTTTTACCTATCGTTACAAGACACGCGATGTGGTGAAAAACTATGCTATTGATGAGGCAATTGGTTTAATTGAGGATTATCTTAAAAATGGATTTAAAATCGCTACGCTTTTTACCACAGAAAATGACCTTATACTGGAAGAGCTGAACAATGGTAAAATTGTGTTGAGAAAAGGTAAAGCATCGAGTACGGCAGCACCATCTGCCAATCATGACAAGGAAAAGACCAGGCTTATTAAACCCGATTCGAAATCATATTTAACAGAGTTAAAAATTACCGACGCGGAAGGTAAGGTTTTTAAAAATGCGCAGGATAAATTCAGGCAGATTAACCACTACATTGAGATTTTAAGTTCCCTGATTAAAGAACTACCGGAAGGAGTCATTAAAAAGGTGGCCGATATGGGCTCGGGTAAGGGCTATTTAACTTTTGCACTGTATGATTACCTGCATTCAGTTTTAAAACTGGAAACTGAGGTAGTAGGGGTAGAATACCGCCAGGATATGGTTGATCTATGCAACAGCGTTGCTGAAAAATCTGCTTTCGCTCAATTGAATTTTGTTCAGGGAACCATCGAAGATTATCAGGCAGAGGATGTAAACCTGTTAATTGCTTTACATGCCTGCGATACGGCAACAGATGATGCCATTTTTAAAGGAATAAAAGCAAATGCAGAACTGATTGTGGTGGCACCATGCTGTCACAAACAAATCCGCAGGGAAATAGAGAAAAGTAAAGTAAAAAACGATGTTTCTTTTTTAACCAAATATGGCATTTTTTTGGAACGCCAGGCAGAGATGGTTACTGATGGCATCAGAGCTTTGATTTTAGAATATTTCGGTTATAAAACCAAAGTATTCGAATTTATTTCTGATGCACATACACCTAAAAATGTACTTGTGATTGGGGTGAAGGGTAAAGCGCTAAGCGCGGAGCGTAAAGCGGAAGTTTTAGAGAAAATTAAAGCGAGTAAAGAATATTTTGGCATTGGTTATCACCATTTGGAGCGGTTGTTGAACCTATAAAGAAATTCGTTATTCTGAACTCGTTTCAGAATCTGTCATCTATTCGTTTTCGGTCGGCGGCCACCGACCATTAGCGGAAAACCTATAAATGCAATAAAATCAAAGCAACCAGTGCCGGGATAGACTGCACATATAAAATTTTCTTACTTGCTGTTGCGGCACCATAAATACCTGCAATAATTACGCAGGTTAAAAAGAATATGGCTACATAAAATTTCCATTGATGATCGCTAATGCATAACGACCAGATTAAGCCTGCTGCTAAAAAACCATTGTATAAGCCCTGATTTGCAGCCAAAGTTTTAGTTGGCGCAAACAAATCTTTTGGGATGGTTTTAAATACCTTGGGTGCTTTGGTTGTCCATGCGAACATTTCTAACCATAGTATATAGATGTGGATGAAGGCTACTAAGCCGATCACGATTTGTGCTGCTGTCTGCATTATAAATAGGATTACACAGATTTAAATGATTTTATAGATTGATTTTACCTTTAAAGGTATAAAAAATTGAGAATTATTATTGTGTGATTATGTTTTAGCCCGTTGGTCTTTTTTGCACTGACTGTTGTTTAATAAACCCGATAATAGCGAACACGAGTGAAACGAAGTAAAGCGGATAGCTCCAAAGGAGTGCCTTTGGCACGGGGCTGCTACTCCCTAAGAATTACCGGCTTTCATTTTATAATCACTTTAAGAATTTAGCTTTAACCCTGATCTCTAGTCCTATGCCCTCTCCGCTTTAGTCTTTTTTTGCTTTTAGCTTTGGTCTTTCTTCTTTTTCTGTCATGCTGTCAGTACCAAATCTGATTATTTTTTACATTTTATCAGTCTTTCGCCCATATTATCTGCCAAAAACCAATTGGCACAGGCATTGTTTAATAGGAATAGAAATTATAATACTTTAAAAAGAGAAATTAAAAATACAATGGGAAAAATTATTGGAATAGACTTAGGAACAACAAACTCTTGTGTGAGCGTAATGGAGGGCAATGAGCCTGTAGTTATCGCAAACAGTGAGGGTAAACGTACTACACCGTCTATTGTTGCTTTTGCAGAAAACGGTGAGCGTAAAGTTGGCGAGCCTGCTAAACGTCAGGCTATAACCAACCCAACCAAAACGATATATTCGATTAAACGCTTTATGGGTAACAGCTACGACGAAAGTGCGAAAGAAGCTGGCCGTGTACCTTATAAAATAGTAAAAGGCGATAACAACACACCACGTGTTGAAATCGACGATAGAAAATACACTCCACAGGAGATTTCTGCAATGATTTTGCAGAAAATGAAAAAAACTGCCGAAGATTTCTTAGGTCAGGAAGTTACAGAAGCGGTAATTACCGTACCAGCTTATTTTAATGATGCGCAACGTCAGGCTACTAAAGAAGCAGGCGAAATTGCGGGTTTATCTGTAAAACGTATCATTAACGAGCCAACTGCAGCTGCTTTAGCTTATGGTTTAGATAAAGCACACAAAGACATGAAAATTGTAGTGTTCGACTGTGGTGGTGGTACACATGACGTTTCTGTATTAGAATTGGGTGATGGCGTTTTCGAAGTAAAATCTACTGATGGTGATACACACTTGGGTGGTGATGACTTTGACCACGTTATTATCGACTGGTTAACCCAGGAGTTTAAAGCAGAAAACAACATGGACCTTTCTAAAGATCCAATGGCGTTACAACGTTTAAAAGAAGCTGCTGAGAAAGCTAAAATCGAGTTGTCGAGCACAACTTCAACTGAAATTAACTTACCATACATTACTGCTGATGCCAGCGGCCCTAAACACTTGGTACGTACATTATCTCGTGCTAAATTTGAGCAATTGGCTGATAGCCTGATCAAACGTACTATTGAGCCTTGTAAATCTGCATTGAAAAATGCTGGTTTAAGCACTGGTGATATCGACGAAATCATCCTTGTAGGTGGTTCTACCCGTATTCCTGCGATTCAGGAGGCTGTTAAAGCTTTCTTTGGTAAAGAACCAAGCAAAGGCGTTAACCCTGATGAGGTAGTAGCTATTGGTGCTGCCATTCAAGGTGGTGTATTAACCGGTGATGTGAAAGATGTATTGTTATTAGACGTTACTCCTTTATCGTTAGGTATCGAAACTATGGGTGGTGTAATGACTAAATTAATCGAGTCTAACACAACTATCCCGACCAAAAAATCTGAAACTTTCTCAACTGCAGCTGATAACCAGCCTTCAGTAGAGATCCACATTTTACAGGGTGAGCGTCCTATGGCTGCTCAAAATCGTACAATTGGCCGTTTCATTTTAGATGGTATTCCACCAGCACCTCGTGGTGTGCCTCAGGTAGAAGTATCATTCGATATTGATGCCAATGGTATCTTACATGTAAGTGCTAAAGATAAAGCTACTGGTAAAGAGCAAAAAATCCGTATTGAAGCATCTTCAGGTTTAACTGATGCTGAGATCAAAAAAATGAAGGAAGAAGCTGAAGCTAATGCTGCAGATGATGCTAAAGCGAAAGAAGAAGCCGATAAAATCAATGGTGCTGATGCATTGATTTTCTCTACCGAAAAACAGTTGAAAGAGTTTGGTGATAAATTATCTGCTGATAAGAAAGCACCGATCGAAGCTGGTTTAGAGAAATTAAAAGCAGCACACAGTTCACGTAACTTTGCAGATATCGATGCAGCTTCGGCTGAATTACAAGCTGCATGGAACGTAGCATCAGAAGAAATGTACAAAGCTGGTGAGCAGCCTCAGGGTGGTGGTGAACAACCACAAGCTGACGGACAGGCTCAAGGTGGCGATAACGTTACTGACGTTGATTTCGAAGAAGTAAAAGAAGAGAAATAAGCATAGAGTCTTCAGTCCTGAGCCGAGAGTCTTGGGAGCATAAAATAAAAGCGTTTCTGATTAAGTTCAGGAACGCTTTTTTGTTTAGACCTAGAGTTAACTAAGGCACTAATTATCATGCTGATTATTTTACAAGTAGAAATAGTGTTTTCCATTGCTTTGTAGCTACTTCGTGGTCAGTACTCTACATTCATATTATTTATCATCCGCTGTAAACTTTAGCCATTTAATCAAATTTTGGAAATGATAGGTGTTTTCTGCAGATGTAATATATAGCATCTGAGATATCAATAATTGTTTAAATATTATAAAATTGGATTTTCTAATTAAAGGATGTATTATTGCCTACTAAATTAACCTCATTAAAATGCATAAAAAATATATATTCTTAGCGTTTACTTTACTATCGATCGCTTTTTTCTATAAAGGTATTCCTCTCGATGTTTTTCATAGTCACACTACAATTCTGACGCTAGCTGGAGGAATTTTATCCACCATATTGCTTGCAATAACAATTTTTAATTTTTATCCACCAACTGCTGTAAAAGCTGAAGATAAAAAGCAAGAAAATTTTGGCTGTATTTTTATTGCTGTAATTGTACTTTTCTTTTTTGGATTCTCTGGATTTCTAATTTTTAATACAGTAAATGAAAGTAGTAAGGAAATTGAAAAAAATGGCAAGTATACTGTAGGAGAAATTGTTAATGGTAGTTCTTTTAAGACACGAAAGGCAGATTTTACGAGTGTTATTATAAAATATAAAACGCAGGATGGAAAAGTATATCAAACAGCTCAAGATATTTCTGCTGATGAATTTGAAAATTATTACAGGTTCCAGGAGATTCCAATAGTATATTCCAGTAAATATCCAACAATACTACAAATTCTCAAAAAGGATACCGACATAGCGAAATATTTAAAGGTAAAAATAAGGGATATTAGTGTTTTGGATTTAGAGAAACTTATAGAACTAAAAAGTACCTTAGAAATAAATCAATATTTAAATTCTATAAATCAAAAATGGCAGTACGAAAGAGCATCTAATGACAATTCTTATGTTTTTAGCAACAATTTCAAGAAAATTATAATCAAGGTTACACCTAGAAAAGAACTGGTTTATGCTCTTAATGATGTAAACAATGAATTATTTGAAAACGAATTAAGTAAATCAAATTTCAATAAAATTGATAATTTTAAGGGAAAAGGAACGGTATACATCAAACCTGGTTATATTCTTAATAAGCGAATTGAGAGAATAAAAAATAACGATCCCGAAAAGAGTATGCTTGATTTTCAACAGAGGACGGTCGTTTACTTTTTAAAAACAAAATAATATTAACGGGAGTAATTTGAAAATGGATTTACACTTTTTATTTAAACCAAGTGTTCTTCAATAATATCCTGCAGTTCTTTTTCATTTACAGATAATTCGTGCAGTAATTTAAACTGGTTTTTACACCGGTCGAGGTTTTGTGCAGGATAATCGGTAGGATAGTACTGATTGCCACTTAAAAAATCAGTTAAAAAGCGTAAAGCCTGCATGTAAATAATGTATTTACCCGAGAAAAGAATAAGCTCTTTCTCCGATGGCGTTAAAATACTTTTCATTTCGGATAAATAACCTTTTATCATCGCTTCAAAATAGGGCAAGCGTATCTTTACTTTGTTCAGATCGGTTTCGTTTTCAGAGAAGGCACAGAGATAAGTACGCATCATATCGCCCAGGTCAGAAATAAATTTTCCGGGCATGATGGTATCCAGGTCAATTACACAAATCCCCTCATTCGTTTTTTCGTCGAGTAAAACATTGCTTATTTTCGTGTCATGGTGCATTACCCGGTCGGGAAAATCAGCTCTATTCAAATAAGAAGCATAATAATCGAGGATATATTTATGTGATAAAGCATTTTCTACCTGTGCTTTTGCATCTTCTTTAATACTTTCTTTTGCCTCCTTTAATGCCAATATAAACTGTTCATACCTCAGGTTTAAATCATGAAAACCCGGAATAGTAGGTTCGAGTGTTTTTGCATCAAATTTATCGAGTAACCGGCTTAGTTTACCAAATTGTTTGGCCGCCTCGTAAGCCTGTTTAGGATCAGCTAAAACATCTAAAGAGATGGTGTTGGATACAAATGGTAACATCCGCCAATATTCCTGCTTAATATGCGCCATTTCTTCACCTTTTTTCGTATAAACGGGCTTTATGAAGAGGTATTCGGGGGAAGTTTGGCTAAGGTAATCGGCAATTGCCCTAAGGTTATTGGCAATGGCCTGTGGCGATTTGAAAACCGAAGTATTGATGTTTTGAAGGATGTATTTCTTTTCCTCAGTTAAAGGGGAGAGCAGATAGGTACGGTTAATTAACCCCGTACCTATCTGCGTAATTTTTGTGTTTTCTTTAGTATATCCGTACGCTTCTAAAACTTCGGAATCTAAATTTAATTCCATAGTTTTTCCGGATATGTTCCGTTCTTAACCAATTGGTCAATACTATCCTGAACATAAGGTTTGTCTTCTTTATAGGTTACACCAAACCATTTGTTACCGGTAGGTATTACTTTAAAGGTTGCAATATTGCTTTTTACCAGGTTTTCGCCGATTAATGGGATAAAGAACTCAGCTTTAGGCTTATCTTTATTGGCTTCTGCAAATTCCCTGAATAACTCCTCGGTAATTTTGAAAACAGCAGGTGTAAAGCCCCAGAAATTCATCGAAACAGGAGTTTCGTAGCTTAACGGAAATTCTTCGCCGTCTTCTTCGTAAAAAATGTTACCATCTTTAGGGTAAACTTTGGTGCGCTCTACAATTTCTTCGAGGTTACCAGCTGCATCTACCTTGCAAACACCGCGCGAAACAGCACCAAATTCTGATAAAGTTTTACCGATCTGGTAACCGATGATAGCGTAATTGCTATCGGTTACTTCTGTAGTTAAGAAATCAACCATTTTTTTAAAGGCATCAAAACCATAATAGTCATCGGCGTTGATTACGCAGAACGGTTCTTTAATTACGTTTCTGCCCGATAGGATTGCATGTGCGGTCCCCCATGGTTTTTCTCTATAAATTTCTTCTTCTATTCCGAATTGTTTTAAATCGAAATTTTGGAATACGTAATCTGTTTCTATCCTTCCGGCAAGTTTAGGTTCGAAAATAGCTTTAAAATTATCTACAAACTCTTCTTTAATGATAAACACAACTTTACCGAAACCGGCATTTATTGCATCATATATAGAATAATCGATAATGGTTTCTCCATTGGGACCAAAACCATCGATCTGTTTCATACTTCCGTAACGGCTCGCCATACCGGCAGCCAATATTAATAAGGTGGGTTTCATTTATTATTTTTTTTGGGTAAGAAGACCTCTGTGATGTAACGATGAATTCGCCGTTTTGGTGTCATCTTGCGAAAATCACAATGGCCGTTTAAATTTTATTTAAGTATTCAAATAGTCTCTTTAAATCATCATCATTTTTAAAGTCAATTTTTTCTTTTTTCAGGTAATCATTCAATTGTTGTTCTTTTGAAGGAAATAAAGTTATGATGGCTTTCTTGTTAGGTGTGATTTTAGAAAACTTACCATCAGAAAGTACAAAATAATTACTTATTGTATTAAAAGATTTATTTATTACGGCCGAACCATACTCTTTACTTTCTGTAATAACTTTACCTGTCTTTTTGAATAACGAAACCTGGCCGGAAAATATAACTTCATAATATGATGAGGTATTATAGTGGTCTGTTGCAGGTAATCCGTTTACAAACTTAGCTGAGGTGCCTGAAATAATGTTATTAAGTTCAAATGTAGTTACCGGTTCTACAAAATACATCGGGTTGCCGTTTTCATGTTTAAAGATCAGCTTATCGTCCATTACATTATACTTTAACGGTACATCTGCATAATGTTTACCTGATTTTGTTGTCACTTTTCCAAATGTCCAGTTATCTGACAGATAAGGAGAGTCTTTTACATCTTCATATTTGATTTCTCTCAGTAATGTACCCTGTACATCTGCAAATGGGCTAAGGGCATACTGACTGTATGATTTTAGCGAAATAAATGCGAGCAGTAAAAATAGATATTTCATAAGCTGATTTTTAAAATCCAAAAAGCCCTCCGCCAGTTTTCGACCGTGGTTTTTTTCCCGTAAGCATACCAAAAATACCACGTACAATTTCTTTACCTATCTGGCGTGTTATGGTTGCACCCATTACCTTCTCAACAAGGCTCTTTTCTCCTGGTTTTGGTTTATTTTCTTCTTCTGCCTGTTTTTGGGCTTCAATTTCTTGTTTTTGTTGTTCGGCTGCAGCAGTTTGGTCATTAATGCGCTGGGTAAGTATCTCATAAGCACTTTCCGGATCGACTGTTTCCTTATATTTGGTATACATCGGGCTGGCATGCACCAATTGATCAAAATCTGCAGCGGTTAAAGGTCCCATAACGGCTCTGGGTGGGGTCAGCATTGTTGCTGAAACCTCTGTTGGGATACCTTTCTCATTGAGTACGGTAACCAATGCCTGTCCGGTTCCTAAAGAGGTTAATATTTTATCGATCTCGTAAAAGTCTGATTTAGGATAAGTATTAACCGTCTTTTTTAAAGCATCTACATCATTAGGGGTAAAAGCACGCAATGCGTGTTGAACACGGTTACCCAATTGCCCTAAAACACTTTCGGGAACGTCGCTGGGTGCTTGTGTACAAAAGAAAACACCGATCCCTTTTGAGCGGATCAACCTGATAATGGTTTCTATCTGTTCCAAAAATGCTTTTGATGAATTTTTGAATAACAAATGTGCTTCATCAAAAAAGAATACGAGTTTGGGTTTATCTAAATCGCCAACCTCTGGCATGGTATTAAATAACTCGGCCAATAAGCTGAGTAAAAAAGTTGAATAGAGTACAGGTTGATTTTGAACATCAGCAATGTTTAATAAACTGATCACTCCTTTGCCATCAATCCGCTCGAAAAGATCTTCAATATCAAAAGATTTTTCTCCAAACATGCCACTTAATCCCTGTTGCTCTAAAGCAACGATTTTTCTAAGCATGGTACCCGATGTAGCTGCTGAAATACTGCCATAACTGCTTTTAATTTCGGAAGCACCGGGATCTTCTGAAAGGTAGGATATCAGTTTCTTTAGATCGTTTAAATCGATTATGGGCAGTTTATTATCATCTGCATATTTAAATATAACAGCCAAAACACCTGATTGTGTATCATTTAAATCTAAAATCTTTGATAATAATGTAGGGCCGAATTCCAGTACGGTAGCACGCATCTGTGCACCCGTTTTGCCCGAAAGTGAATAAATCTCAACAGGGAAACCTGTTGGAGAAAAAGCTTTGTTAAGTTGTTGTGCCCTTTCTTCGATTTTGGGATTTACCGCTCCGGGCTGGTTCAAACCAGATAAATCGCCTTTAACATCTAACATAAAAACGGGAACGCCGGCGTCTGACAGCTGTTCTGCGAGCAATTGTAATGTACGCGTTTTACCCGTTCCCGTTGCTCCAGCAATCAGACCATGTCTATTCATCATTTTTAATGATAAATTAACTTCAGCTTCGCTATAAACCTGTCCGTCTAAAATTCCGGCGCCTAAATAAATGTACGAGCCCGTTGGGGCATATGATGATTTTATTTTTTCGATGAATTTTGAAGAAAGATCACTCATTTTTTAAAATTAGACTGCCAATTTAAGAAAGATATCTTAAAAAGGCGGTGTTTTTATTGGCACTTTTAATCCGAAACACTGCACAAACGGTTGTTTAGTATGGTTGATTAAGTTGCTTGTAATAATTTAGTTCATTTTGAAGTGCGGTTATTTCCTGTTGCAAATTCTGCAGTTGATCAAGCAGATGCGAAACGGCATGAATCCCTTCCAGATTAATCTGCAGGTCGTTTGCCAAACGCAGGTACTGCTCCAACTTGGATAATTCATCAACAGGTAAAAACAAAGATTGTTTTTTAATGGTGGTGTGGATGAGGCCAAAATCTTCGAGAGATTGGATAAAATTGATTTCCACATGATGATAGGCACAAATATCCTCTATGGGTATTAGATAAGTTTCCATAATGGTTAGAATTTGGAAAGTTTTTCGAATAGTTCTTTTTGTTCAGCGTTCAGATTGGTTGGTATCTTAACCTGCCATTTAATATACAGATCGCCAAACTGATTGTCTTTTTTGTAAACCGGAAATCCCTTGCCTTTTAAACGTAGGGTAGTACCGGGCTGTGTGCTTTCGGGTATTTTAAGCTTTACTTTTCCATTCAACGTTTCAATAATTTTTTCTCCGCCCAAAACCGCAGTATACAGATCTACTTCTTCCTGGATATAAATATCGTTTCCTTTCCGTTTGAACTTAGGGTCATCGCTAATATTAAATTTGATATACAGATCGCCCGGAGGGCCATTATTAACACCCGGTGCACCATAACCCGGAAGTTTGATCTTTTGTCCGTTTTCTACCCCTGCCGGGATGGTAATGCGGACCTGTTTGCCATTAATGGTTAAGGTTTGTTTGTGTGTGGTATAGGCATCGAGCAGGTCTAGCTGCAAATCGGCGTTATAATCCTGACCTTTGAAAGGCGAATTCCGGCTGCTTCTACCGCCACCGCCACCAAACATAGAAGAAAAGAAATCAGAAAAATCATCACTGCCAAAACCTCCCGAATAGCTGCTGCCTCCACTATAAGCCCCGCTATTTGATTGGTACTGCCTGCGTTGCTGCTCCTGGGCATCCAATTGGTCGGCATGTTGCCAATCCTTGCCATATTTATCATATTTCTTCCTTTTCTCCGGATCACTCAATACTTCATTTGCTTCGTTGATCTCCTGGAACTTTTTATTGGCCTCCTCATTGTTAGGATTAAGATCGGGATGGTGTTTCCGCGCTAGTTTTCGATAAGCTTTTTTAATATCCTCAGTACTTGCATCTTTTTTTAAATCGAGGATTTTATAATAGTCTATGTAGTCCATGTTGGCTTAACAAATAAATAAAGGGAATGTTCAATTTTATGATATAAATGTAAGGTTTTAAAGCGGAATGAGCATGGGGCGAAGCGCATATAGTGTAGAGAAAGATTAAGAAGAGTTGACTAACATATTTTCCCAGGCTCTGGACGGCAATACTATAAACAAAAAAAGTGCTTCAATTTGAAGCACTTTGATCGATAAAGGTAGAGAGAAATTTATTTTTTGTTCTTTACATACTTTTCCAGCCACTGGTCCTGCTCCCAAAGCATATGCAACAGGTTTTCTTTACCACGGTAACTGTGTGCCTCGTACGGTAAAAATACAAAACGGGTAGTACCACCGGCGCCTTTGATCGCATTGAACAAACGTTCACTGTTAATGGGGAAAGTACCTGGGTTATCATCAGAATCGCCGTGGATCAATAATATCGGAGTTTTGATTTTATCTGCATAACTAAACGGGCTCATTTCGTAATAGAGTTGAGGAGCCTGCCAATAGGTGCGTTCTTCGTTCTGGAAACCAAATGGTGTTAACGTACGGTTATAAGCACCACTGCGTGCAATACCAGCGGCAAAAAGATTGGTATGTGCCAACAGATTTGCAGTCATAAATGCGCCATAACTATGACCACCAACGGCCATACGTTTTTTATCGCCTACGCCTAATTCGGCCAGTTTATTAATGGCCGCTTCGGCATTTAATTGTAACTGATCTACAAAAGTATCGTTAGGTTTTTTGCCATCTTTGGCAACAATTGGCATTTCTGCGTTATCTAATACCGCATACCCCCGGGTTACCCAAAAAATAGGAGAGGCCCAGCTGATGGTGGTAAACTTGTCTTTCGAACCACGGATCTGGGCGGCATCGGCGGCAGAGTTAAATTCGCGAGGGTAAGCCCAGATTAATGTAGGTAATGGTCCGTCTTTATCTTTGTTGTAGCCTTTAGGTAAATATAAATCGCCGGTTAAATCAACCCCATCGCTGCGTTTATAAGAAATTTTCTCTTTCGTGATACCTTCAAGAGATGGGTATGGGTTGGTGAAATTGGTAATCGGCTGATCAGCAATACGCAGCATCAGGTTTTTGATAAAGTAATTCGGAGCCAGTTTCTGGCTTTCTTTACGGGTAAGTAAGACCAGTTTATCAGGATTGATCACATCGCTTACATATTCGAAGGTACCTTCGGCACTGCGCCAGATAATTTCGTTCTTTTTAGTGGTTAAATCGAATTTAGCCAGGAAAGGCAGGTCTCCTTTTTCTGATGAACCAACTGTATTGTTCATTAATAGCTTGGTGCCATTATCAACAATTTTAATCACCTGGCGGCCATATTTATTTTTAACGGTTACCGGCGAGCCTGGATTACCGTAAGCATCGGTCTGGTTACGGCTGTATAATTCTTCTGCCACTCCGGTTGAAGGGTTGTAACGGCTTACTTTACTGGTTTGTTTGCTGCGTAAGCCTTCCGTAATAAGAGCCAGATTAGCATCGCCCCATTGTACCCCGCGATAACGGGTCTGCGTTTTGAACAATTCTTTTTCAGTTCCGGTAAAAGGAGCACTTAGTGCATAAACCGCATCATGAAAAGGAACATTTTTTTTGATCAGGCCACTATCCAAAGGTTTGCTCCAAATCAATGTAGCAGGTTCGTCATCACGCCAATTAAAACCACGGGCTACATTTTGTAAATTATCATAACCTGATGGCGTACCTTCTGATGAGGGCAGCTCGGCAATCACTTTAACGGTTTTACCGGTTAAGTCGGTAATGCTTACTGTTGATGGAAAGCCGTAAGCCGATACAAGGTATGAAAAAGGTTTATGGATAGTTTCTACCATCATATAACTTTTATCTGGTGATAAACTGGTTGAACCATAAATGGCAGGTTTACCAACGGGCGTTTCTACCCCAGCTGTATTTTTAACCAATTGTGAGGTGGCAAAAAATTCGAACAGCTGTTCGTCAAACGGCGATTTAATTAAATCCTGGTAAGTAACACTCGGCGCAGCTTTCCCTAAATTTTGCTGGATGGTTGGTCCTTTTGGCATCAAAGCTTTAGCAGGTGCAGCACTGGCAGGTTTGGTTATGGTACGGTAAATAATGGTATTATCATTTAACCACATCAGACCACTGCCCAAAACAACATTTAAGAAAACTTTATTAACCTTAGTTGCTTTTTTTGTAGCCAGATCGATAATATAAAGATCTACTCCTTTTTGTGTAGTATTGGTAAAAGCAATTTTGTTTTCTGAAGGGTTCCAGCTGATGTTATTTGCATAAAGCGGTGAAGGCAGACCCGCAACCTGAAAATTTTGATTGGATTTTATATTTTTAAGACTGAAATTATTGATATAGGTCTGTCTGCTAGGCGAATAGTTATTAGGATTTAATCTTAAACCTGCAATCCGATACTCGGGCATTGCCAGCTCTTCTACTGAAGGGTAGGAGTTCCGTTCGCTGAATAAGATCCACTCGGCCTTACCATCAATACTCACACCAGGTACTGGCTTTGCAAGTAACAGGTCGGCGATTTCTTTTGGTGGAGTTTGATAGCTTATGGCATCCTGAGCTGCGGCATTTAACGACACACATGCGCCAGCTATCAATAAATAGAGGTGTAATTTTTTAATCATTTCCGGTTTTTTTGAAATAAGGAATGATCAAATATTGGAAAATTTACCTTACTGTAGCGTAACTTCTTATTTACATGTTTAGGAGGGTTTTTGGGGATTGTGGTAGCAAATTTAACCATCAAGACACTGAGGCACAAGGTATAGTGCAAAGTGTTCCAGTAACATACTTTGATAAAAGTCACGTCATCCCGACCGGAACGCAGTGGAGCGAAGGGGTTTACCTCGATATAGATTTAGTTTCGTCGAACGCTACATTGTTCCCGGCTTCGCTGCTTGGTGTCTGAAAAGAGGGTGTTTTTGAAGGTACACTTCTTCCATCACCCATCTTCCATTTTTCCTTCCTTTATGGATACAGGCTGCTTATCCAGGCTACAGAATTCGTAACCATTTCTTTTAACACCTCTACATTAATATCGCTCATTTTTTTTATGTATACGCAGGCTTTAGCGGTTTTGTGTTTCCCGAATTTAGCCAGCAATTCTTCGCGGTTATTAAACCTGGAGGAGAAGTATAAGGCTATGGCATCTTTTCGTGGCGAAAAGCCAAATAAGGGTGCATCGCCTTCTCTGCCACTTTCGTATTTATAGTGGTAACTGCCAAAGCCCACAATGGCTGTTCCCCACATTTTCGCTTTGAAACCTGTAGTTTCAGTGATTATATCCGAGAGGTTAAAACAATCAGCTTTTTTATTTTCGTCCGGAATGGTATTTAAAAAGTCTGTAACACTCAAATCGTTTTCAGTAGTTTTGTTCTGCGCCATATCTTTTTGATGTTGAATATAGGAGTTTAACCCAATAATTTTCTGCATTGAATTTAAACAAAAGCAAAGAAATCAGCTTGCCTGGATAAAGGTATTTTTAATGCGCTTGATACATAACAAAATAGCCATCTTTACATGATGGCTATCGGTAAAAGATTTTCGTCTTTTTTATGGTGTGCCTGCCCTCCGCGGATTTCCCGCTCACAGGACTTTTTGTCTTTCCTTTATGCATAACAATTTAGGTAATAGTTGGTTTTTTCCTGTAGAAAAATTTTAAACATCGTGTGGAAAATGTTAATATCTATTTTGATTTAAGCCAGGGGACCTGAGAATTCGGATTTTGATATAATTCTGGCTAAACTCTTAAAGAAAAAACTTTTCTGCGGTATTTTATGTTTGAGATTTGGCTATTCCACAGGGATAGATAGCCTCTATAGCTAAGATTATCAAATATAAAATCATGGTCGAATTAAATAAAGAGCTTTTTTGCGCATTAGGCGATTTGTCTGTTGACGGATATTTTATTTTTGATCCCCAACAGCAAAAATTTTTATACCTCAATAAATCTTTTTTTAATATTTGGGAATTGGAAGCTGATCAGATTTTTGATCGTCCTGAAATTCTTTTAAAACAGGTACATCCCGAAGATTTGCAACATGCAATATCCTGCTACGAAGAATGCCTGGCGGAAGCCAAAGAAAAAAAATATGAATTGCGCCTGTTATTTGCCGGCAGAGAGAAATATTTACGCATTATTGTTTCTGTAATTGAGTATAAAGCCGGTAAGTATTTAATTGGTACAGTAGAAGATACTACTGTGGCACGGCATAATAAAATCCATATCGAACAGATCAATTCCCGTAAAAACATCACCTTAGAGGTACTGGCTCACGACTTAAAGGAACCTTTGGGCATGATGAAGCTGGCTGCCTCATCTATGGAAGATAGTATTGCCCAAACAGGTAACCAGCAGATGATAGATTCGCTCGCTTTTATAAAAGACATGTGCGAACGTAATTTGCTTTTGGTTAGAAGCATGATTAACCGCGAGTTTTTAAAATCATCCAATATAGAAATTGAGAAGGAGCGGGTCGATCTGGTTTGGGAACTCCGTGATGTGGTGCGTTTTTACAAACGCTCTAAATTAGGCAAAACCAAAAACATCAGGTTTACCAGCTCTGCAGAACAGATTTACCTGCCTTTAGATACCATGAAATTTCTTCAGGTGGTTAATAACTTAATTTCGAATGCGATAAAGTTTACCGACGATAATGGTTTTATTGGCCTGCATGCCGAAGAATTTGAAAACACCGTACTGATTACGGTAACCGATAACGGGATCGGGATTCCGGAAGAACTGCAGCCAGGTCTTTTTGATCATTTGCCAGAAACATTGAGACCGGGTTTGAAGGGTGAAGAATCTGGCGGTTTCGGAATGGGCATTATTAAGGCAATTGTAGATTTACACCGGGGAAAAATCTGGTTTACGAGCAAAACCGGTGTCGGAACTACCTTCTATATCGAGTTGCCAAAGTAGCCGTTTTTAATTTTAAAATACCGTAAGTTATATTTGGATTATGATTAACATTATTCTTGCGGACGATCACAATATCATCCGGACCTCTCTAAAAGTACTGATAGAAAAACACGAAGAGATTAAAGTGGTAGCAGAAGTATCGGATGGTTTAGGTGTTTTAGAACTTCTTGAAAAAGGAATAAAGGCTGATATTGTTTTATCAGATATTGTAATGCCAAACCTCGACGGGATCGGTTTGATCAGTAAAATTAAGGCAGGTGGATACGATACAAAAGTGGTAATACTTTCTATTTTAGACGACGAAAAATATGCTTCAAACGCCTTTATTTCAGGAGCTTTTGCATATCTTTCAAAAGACATTGAAGAAGATGAACTGTTGTTTTGCCTAAAACATGTAATGAAAGGGAAACGTTATATTTCTTCCAATTTGTGCATTGCGATATTGGAACGTTTTAACACCGAACTTAATATGTTATCGCAAAAAACAAGTACTGAAATCAACTTTTCGGAGCGCGAAATCAATGTGCTAAAACTTATTGCTGATGGTTTTACCAACCAGGAAATTGCTGATAAATTATACCTCAGCAGGCGTACTGTTGAGAGTCAGAGGGAAGCTTTGATCAATAAAACCGGTACCAAAAACTCCGCTTCGCTGGTCAGATTTGCCATGCGAAATGGCTATGTTTCCTAGTTTTTTACCTGGTTTTTGGAGCGTTTTTTACGGTTTTTAAAGAAACCGTAAAAAATCGGGTATTTCTACAGATAACATTGGATGATGCTATTTTGTTCAATGGGTACATCAATCCTAACTGAATATGGAAATATTAAATTTCAATTACGACATTTACCAGTACAGACAACCACTTTTAGATCGTGCCCTAGCTTATACCCGTGATGAAGATGATGCAGCAGATTTGGTGCAGGATACTTTTATGAAAGCATTTAGATTTTCAGCAAAATTCGAAATGGGCAGTAACGTAAGGGCATGGCTTTTTACGATCTTAAAAAATACCTTCCTGAACCATTATTACAAGGTAAAGCGCAAAAATGAAATGATACAGCAAGGAGACGACCTCACCTCTGTTCAGCTCATGCCAAGCGCATCGGCCAATAGTGGATCTGCCAAATTTATGATGGAAGATATTCAACGCGCTTTAAGCTGCCTGCCCGATGATTGCCGCTTTTGTTTCTGCCGTTATTTTGAAGGGTATAAATATCATGAAATTGCTGAAGAACTCGGTATTCCATTAGGAACGGTTAAAACCAAAATACATGTTGCCAGGGGGCTTTTAAAAAAGATGCTTAAAAACTATAGGGATGGGCTGGCTTTATAATATTGCCTGTAATTTGAGTGCAGCTTCGATTGGCTAAATAGCAAACCAATAATGTTGTAGAAAGATAAAAAAGGGACAAGCTATGCAGCTTATCCCCATATCTAAACTCAAACATGCGCTCAAACATGAATGAATCTCGGAAATGTAAACATTTTAGTTTAATATTAGTTTTAAAAAAATATTAATAGTTAAAGATTGCCTGTTATGCTTTTTAATTTGATGTTAAATAGTTTCATTTTTGAGTTTTATTGCTCATTTTTATAAAATGAAACCATCGTAATTTTCAGAAATCGCACTTCGAATTAATGATGGTACCAGCCTGCCCGGGCATGGCTTCATTAAAAAAAGCATACTTATAAAGATGAAAATAGCAACTTATAATGTGAATGGAATAAACGGACGTTTACCTGTGCTGTTGCGTTGGCTGGAAGATACCAAACCTGATGTAGTGTGTTTACAGGAACTAAAAGCGCCGCAGGAAAAATTTCCGGAACAGGCCATTAAAGATGCGGGTTATAATGCCATTTGGCATGGTCAAAAAAGCTGGAATGGCGTTGCTATATTGGCCCGTAACCTGGAAATAAAGGAGCTGAAACGAAATTTAGATGGTGATCCTGAAGATTTGCATAGCCGGTATATCGAAGCAATGGTTAATAATGTGATTATAGGTTGCCTCTATCTTCCGAATGGGAATCCTGCACCTGGGCCAAAATTCGAATACAAGCTGCGCTGGTTTGAACGCTTTAATGCCCATGCAGCAAAACTATTGGAGCATAATTTGCCGGTAATTTTATGCGGCGATTATAACGTTATACCTACTGAGCAGGATGTATATAAGCCAGAACGTTGGGTTGAAGATGCTTTATTCCGACCTGAAACCCGCCTGGCATTTCAAAATTTATTGGAACAAGGCTGGACAGATGCGATCAGAAAATTATACCCTACAGAAACAATTTATACCTTTTGGGATTATTTTAGAAACGCATACGGCAGAGATGCGGGATTAAGAATTGATCATTTTTTACTAAGTCCTCAAGTTAGTGATCGCTTAAAATCTGCGGGAGTAGACAAACAGGTAAGGGGTTGGGAAAAAACAAGCGATCACGGCCCGGTTTGGATTGAGCTAAGTGAAGTTTAGCAATATTAAACTTATTGCTTTAAGTCGGTTACATCTAAAATGGTTCCTATTAATTTTAAGCTTTCGCCGTCCTGCTGGGATAGTATCCCATCAGCTTTGATCCATCTGATTTTTCCATCAGGCCGGCAAATTCTATGCACCGTGTGGTAGCTGTTTTTTTCCTTTGAAACCGTAAGTTCAATCTCGTCCTGAACGTAGTCAAGATCTTCCGGTACGATTAAGCTTAAGAAGGTTTCATAACTTAAAACCTGGTCTGGAGGGCAACCCAGGCTTTTTTTAAATGACCGTGTTGAGCGGAGTATGCCGGTTGCAATACTCAACTCCCAAAAACCAAGACCAACATGGTCGAATACCACATCCCAATGCGCATCGCGGATGATGGACAGGTCGATGCTTTTTTTTTTGTTACTCATAATAAAGGATATACTATTTGGGTAATTACACAAACAATGTAAAGATATTTTGAGTATTAATAAAATAAACGTAGTGCCAGAATGCTAATTTAAATGATATACGGGGTATAGAATGGAATATAATGATGCAGATATGCTGCAAAAAAGAAGTCAGGCTTTAATTTCAAAACCTGACTTCCTGATATTAAACTTTTGTCAATTACCTTTTTTTAACCGGTTCAATCTTACAGCAATAAGCTGTTAGCCCAAAACAAGGATGACATTAATGATCTTTTTTGACGATTTAATTTCACTATTTAAATTCCCTGAAATCCTGTCCGTCAGTAATGTTCAGTAAGCTTTCGTAAATCAAACTGATTACATTATCAACATCCTCTTTATGAACCATTTCTACAGTAGTATGCATATAACGTAATGGCAGCGAAATCAATGCCGATGGCACACCACCATTCGAATAGGCAAATGCATCGGTATCTGTTCCGGTAGAACGAGAAGATGCCTGACGCTGGAATGGAATATGGTTTTTCTCAGCGGTTTTAATTAATAATTTATTCAGATTGGTTTGTACTGCAGGTGCATAAGAAACTACCGGACCCTTACCTGCAAATAACTCGCCCTGAACATTTTTATTGATCATTGGTGTGGTAGTATCGTGCGTTACATCGGTAATAATGGCCACATTTGGTTTAATGCGCTGGGCAATCATCTCAGCACCACGCAAACCGATTTCTTCCTGTACCGAGTTTACAATGTATAAGCCAAAAGGAAGTTTTTTCTTGTTTTCTTTCAGTAAGCGGGCTACTTCGGCAATCATAAAGCCACCAACACGGTTATCTAAGGCACGGCCAACATAATAGCGGTCGTTCAGAACCATAAATTCATCTTCATAGGTAATTACACAACCTACATGGATGCCTAATTTCTCTACCTCTTCTTTTGATGTGCAACCACAGTCTAAAAAGATATTCTTTAATTCCGGTGCCTGTTCTTTTTCGCCGTGACGGGTGTGGATTGCCGGCCAGCCAAATACCGCTTTAACCAGTCCTTTTTCGGTATGGATATTTACCCGTTTTGATGGTGCAATCTGATGATCTGAGCCACCGTTGCGAATTACATATATTAAACCGTCAGCTGTGATATAATTTACATACCATGAAATTTCATCTGCATGCGCTTCTATAACTACTTTAAAAGAAGCTTTAGGATTGATAACACCCACGGCTGTACCATAGTTATCGATAAAATGTTCGTCTATGTATGGTTTTAAATAGTTTAACCAAAGTTTTTGTCCTTCCCACTCATAACCGGTAGGAGCAGGGTTATTGATGTATTCTTCAAGAAACTGCAGTGATTTTTTAGTAACCACAGCAACATGTTTTTTCTTTTCGTCGTCTTTTTTCTTAGCCATAATGTTATTCTATAATTATTCGTCATCCTGAACTCGATTCAGGATCTGATTAACGAGATGCTGAACTAAATTCAGCATGACGGTTGGTAATTTAAAGTTCTTTTTCCATGATCACAAAATCGTAGCCATCTTTAAAAAAGGTTCTATCTGTTTCGTGGAAGCCAAATTTAAAATAAAATTCCTTAGCATTTACACGTGCATTGCACCATAGTTTTGTCGCTTTTTGAATTTTACAAAAATCGAGTATATAAGCCATTAGCTGCGAACCCAAACCTCCTTTTTGTGCCGATGTGAGAACAGCCAGCTTTCTGAACTGATAAATACTGTCCTTATGAAAGAGTGAAACAACGCCCGTGAGTTTATGATCGAGGTATAATCCGAAATGGATGCCCTCAAAATCATCGGGTAGTTTTACTGAATCAAAAGGTAATTCCGGATACATGGCCTCATGCCTGATCCGCCAGGTGAGAGAGGGGAATATCTGTTCAATCTGAACCATAATTATAATAAAAAGCTAAAGCCGGCTTTGAAGATTTATAGTTTAGTTATTTGATTTTTTCTTTCCGTAGAACTGATAAATTAGAATATTAAGGACGATTATGCCTGTCATTCCATAACAGAATAATGCCCATCCGCCCTGGGCCCAAAGCCATAAGCCCAGCGCTGAGCCACAACTCGCACCGATAAAACTAACCGACATAAAAATGGTATTGAGCCTGTTCCTGGCTTCAGGGATCAGCATATAAATGCGGGTCTGGTTGGTTACATGTATCGCCTGCTGTCCGATATCGATCAATACAATGCCAATTACAAACAGGTATAAATGGTTCCCGGTAAAATAAAACAGAGCCATGCTCACCAGCTGCAGGATAAAACCGATCATCAAATTTTTGCGGGGATTGCCGCCATCACTTAATTTTCCAACCAATGGGGCAGCTAAGGCACCGGCAGCACCGGCAATACCAAATAAACCAATCTGTAAGGTTTGAAAGTTAAAGGGTGGATTAGCTAAAAATAGTACCATCGTGGTCCAGAATGCACTGATAATTGCAAATGCCAGAAAGTTGATCAGGGAAGTTTCTCTTAAGGCAGGTTGTGTTTTAATATAACCGAACATCGATTCCATGAGTGCCTTGTAAGATCCCTTAAACGTCGGAAAGCTTTGAGGAAAACGTTTGGCCATTAAAAAGATCAACAGGCCACATATCGCAGCAGCGATATAATAAACCGCTCTCCATCCTAACCAAAAGCCTATGCTTCCGCTTACCGCACGCGAGGCTAAAATGCCAACCAGCAAGCCACTCATAATTATGCCGATGTTTGCTCCACGGTTTTCGTCGCTACTTAAATTAGCGGCTAGAGGCAAAATTAATTGTGGCACGATAGAGCAGGTACCGATCAGCACCGAAGCTGCTTCCAGTATAAAGAAGCTCCGCGAAAGTGCAGCAATCAAAAGCGCAAAAATAGCCAGGCCTGTAATAACGAGGATCTGCTTTTTACGCTCAAACATATCGCCCAGTGGCACCAAAAGGAAAAGCCCAAGCGCATAGCCAATCTGCGTAAGGTAGGTAATTTTACCGGCGTCGGTTTCGGTGAGGTTAAAATCTTTTGCAATCAAGATCACCAATGGCTGACAGTAATAAATATTTGCAACAATAAGGCCTGTGCAAAAAGCCATGAGGAGGATATCTGCTCGTTTTAACATGTAATTTAATGTAAGATGTAACTATGTAAAATGGATGATGGGTTAAATAGGTAAGATGTGTAATGTAAAATGGATGATATTAAGTTACTCCATTTACCATCTTACCTTATCCATCTTCCATCCTTACAAAGGTATATTTCCGTGTTTCTTTCTTGGATTGTTTACCACCTTATTTTCTAACATCTTGAAAGCTTTTATCAACTTTATGCGGGTTTGGGCAGGTTCTATCACTTCATCAACAAAGCCGCGTTCTGCTGCACGGTAGGGATTTGCAAAGATATCGGAATAAATTTTTTCCTTCTCCAGCCATTTTTCTTCAGGGTTTTCTGCTGAAGTAATCTCCCGTTTAAAGATAATTTCAGCGGCACCTTTTGCACCCATAACGGCAATTTCGGCACTTGGCCATGCGTAGTTCATATCTGCGCCAATGTGTTTGCTGTTCATTACATCGTAAGCCCCACCATAGGCTTTTCTGGTAATTACAGTAATGCGCGGCACTGTGGCTTCGCTAAAGGCGTATAATAATTTGGCTCCATTAGTGATAATACCGTTCCATTCCTGGTCGGTACCCGGTAAAAAGCCCGGTACATCTTCGAAAACCAGTAAAGGGATGTTAAAACAATCGCAAAAACGAACAAAACGGGCTGCTTTGTTTGAGGCATTACTATCTAAAACACCAGCCAGGTAGGCGGGTTGATTGGCTACTACACCGATGCTTCTTCCTGCTAAACGGGCAAAACCAACCACAATATTTTCTGCATAAGCAGCATGCACTTCTAAAAAGCTATCCGTATCGGCAACGGTTGTAATAACTTCGCGTATATCGTAAGGCTGCGAAGCATTCTCCGGCATAAAAGTGTTTAGTTCTGGCCGGTTTTCGTCAGTACTTTCGTACGGTAGAAGGTCGGCAATCTCTTCACAATTTTGAGGTATATAGCTTAATAACTTTTTCAGGTGGTTAATGGCCTCTATTTCATTGGCGCAGGCGAAGTGGGTAACACCCGATTTTGTTGCATGTGTACTGGCGCCGCCCAGTTCTTCTGAAGTTACTTCTTCATGTGTTACTGTTTTTACTACATTAGGCCCGGTAACAAACATATAGGAAGTATTTTCTACCATCAGGATGAAATCGGTAATGGCAGGCGAATACACGGCTCCGCCGGCGCAGGGCCCCATAATAGCCGATAGCTGTGGAATAACTCCTGATGCCTGTACATTTTTGTAAAAGATATCGGCATAACCGCCCAAAGAAACAACGCCTTCCTGTATGCGGGCACCCCCACTATCATTTAAACCAATTAGTGGCGCACCGTTTTTCATGGCCATATCCATCAGTTTGCAGATTTTTTCGGCATGGGTTTCGGATAATGAGCCACCAAATACCGTAAAATCCTGGGAGAAAACATAGGTCAGGCGTCCGTTAATGGTTCCATAACCGGTTACCACGCCATCGCCAAGATACTTTTCACGTTCCATACCGAAATCGGTACTGCGATGGGTAACCATCATGCCAATTTCTTCGAAACTGCCTTCATCCATTAAAAAATGGATACGCTCGCGGGCGGTAAGTTTTCCCTTTTTATGCTGACTATCGATCCGGTCCTGTCCGCCGCCAAGGTAGGCCTGGTTGATTTTATCTTTAAGTAATGCTATTTTTTTATCCATTGCTGATGCTATGAGATTTTAAAATTAAAAATTACTAACGGTAATGCAAGATAAGCGGTGTTATTTTATCCAAGCCCAACACGCGGTTTTGAATAAAGCGGATGGCTGGATTATATTGCCTATGAAAACCGATCTTGCATTCCCGGAAAAGAAAAATATTTTAGTGTTAACTGGAAATGAGCGGTTCCTTGCTTTTGGCCATTTCAGTCCCGCTTTTTGGTACGAGTTCCGATGAAAGATCGGAAGCTCTTCCCGGCAATCGGGTTTATTTAACCTGGGTTAGTGCAGGGAACATCGGTTTTTCATCCGTATAATAAAACCCCGCTATTGTAAACAGATCATTGTTAACTAAACCCGACAGGAGCGAACACGAGTGCAACGAAGTAAAGCGGATGGCGGGACTACAGCACCTATGAAATACGACCCTTTCATTTCCTAAAAAAGAGAAAATATTAAGGAATAGGAAATAGCTGGTTCTGAGCTTTTGGCCATTTCAGTCCCGCTTTTTGGTACGAGTTCCGATGAAGGATCGGAAGCTCTTCCCTGCAATCGGGTTTATTTAACCTGGGTGAGTGCAGGGAACATCGGTTTTTCATCTGCCGGGAATAAAAATGGGCTGTTTAGAACAAGCTTTTGTTTATAAACCTGGCAGCAGCGGCATCCTTTTTGGCTTTTGTTGATTTAAATTAAAGCCAATTTTACCAAAAAGATTTAGCGGATGGCAGGACTGAACTAACCGATAATGACTGAACCAACCCTTTTCTAAACCTATAAAGAACCCTGTTTTTACATTATAAATGCCTGTGTTTTACTTAAATTACATTTTTTTTACAGCTTAAGGTATTGAAAAACCAATTATCCGTTTATTTTTGTAATTGTTAGTATTAAAATAACATTAGAATTTCAGATGTTTTTAAGGAAATACAAGTATTTGATCGTTGCTTCATTTATGTTCATCTTCATGGCGAAGATGGGTATAGCTGCTGCACCGGTATTTTGTACGGGTATTGACAAGGAAATCATGAATGCTGTAATCATGCAGATTGAGTTAGAGCATGAAGGCGGGAAGGATACCGCCAAAGACACAGCAAAATTTACCGATTTTAAAATTGTTGAACTTAATCATCCTATCTTTTCTTACGAGTTCTCTTCAAGCCATTTCTTTCTGAAGAGCAGTTTTATAGAACATTTTAAAAGATATGTAGACCCATATCATCCTACTGTCCCGACACCACCGCCTAACGTAATCTAGTTTTTTATTATTGGGGAATTCTGGCCTACTCAATTGAATTGAGCGTGAACATCGTGTTTAAAATTTTAAACCTCGAGGTGATGCTGTTCTGAATATGCCTTTAAATCCTCCTGCGATTTATTCGTTAAAATTTACCAGATAATTATATCGTTATGCAAAAGTTTAACCCGGCCTTTTCAGGTTCGGACGTGAAAAAATATTTTCTTAAAAAGAATCTAAAGAAAGATTTACCTTCAAGTATTGTAGTGTTTCTAGTGGCCCTGCCGCTATGCCTGGGCATTGCATTAGCTTCTGGTGCACCATTATTTGCCGGTTTAATCACCGGTATTATCGGGGGGATTGTGGTTGCCTCATGCAGTGGTTCGCAATTAAGTGTGAGTGGCCCTGCAGCGGGTTTAACGGTTATTGTTTTAGGAGCAATAACCTCGTTAGGGAGTTATCCTACCTTTTTACTTGCTGTGGTACTTGCCGGGGTATTCCAATTGATTTTAGGTTTAGTTAAAGCAGGTACCATTGGTAATTATTTTCCTTCGAGTGTAATTGAAGGGATGCTTGCTGCCATTGGACTGATTTTGATCCTAAAACAGTTACCTCATGCATTGGGTGTTGACACCGACTTTACGGGCGACGAAGGTTTCTTTCAACAGGATCATGAAAATACTTTTTCAGCAATTACGGCGGCCATAAGCCATTTCAGTTTGGGAGCTGTGGTGATCAGTGTGTTATCAATAGCCATCCTGATTATCTGGCCTAAATTTCAGAAACTGGCTATTGTTCCGGCTCCGTTATTGGTGGTAACCCTGGGCGTTTTGGGTACACTGTTTTTTGCAGGTACCGATCATCCGCTACGTGCTGATCAGATGGTGAAAATCCCGGTGGTTAATGGCTTTGATGAGTTTGCCCGTTTATTTACATTGCCCGATTTTTCACAATTGACCAATAAAAACGTTTATATCGTAGCGTTAACCATTGCCATTGTTGCCAGTCTGGAAACTTTGCTTAGTATCGAAGCGGTTGACAAAATCGATCCTATTAAACGTATAACGCCTACAAACAGGGAGCTGATTTCGCAGGGTATCGGAAACATTACCAGCGGTATGGTAGGCGGTTTACCAATGACATCGGTAATTGTGCGCAGCTCGGCCAACGTTAATGCGGGTGGCAGAACCAAGATGTCGGCTATTTTTCATGGCATCTGGTTGTTGTTGTCCCTGTTATTTATCCCAGGTTTGATCAACATGATCCCGCTATCGTGTTTAGCGGCTATTTTATTGGTAACCGGTTATAAATTAACCCGCATCAGCCTGTTTAAACACATGTACCATAAAGGCTGGGACCAATTTATACCATTTGTGGTTACCGTTGTAGCGGTTTTATTTACCGATCTGTTAAAAGGCGTGGCCATTGGCATGCTGGTTTCGGTTTTCTACCTCTTGCGTACCAACATGCGTAACCCTTTTTTTTACAGGATTTCAAAAGAGGGCGATAAAAAAAACATCAGGATTAAACTGGCCGAAGAGGTTTCCTTTTTAAACAAAGCAGCGATACAGGTACTTTTAACGGATATTCCGAAAGAAACCAATGTGATTATTGATGGTTCAAACGCAAGGTATATCGATCCGGATGTGCTCGAAACCATTTACAATTACAAGCATAATGCTTACACGAAGGGCATTGTGGTAACTTTAGAAAACATACAGAAACATTATTCTGTTCCAAAATTGAATATAAAAGTAGAAGAAGATATTAATAAAATATAATTATGTGCGCTAAAACAATAGATACGAAAGACATCACATACGAAAGTTTATTACAAGGGAATAAAGACTGGGTTAAGGATACAATAGACAGTGATCCTACTTTTTTTGATAAACTATCTGAAGGTCAGGCTCCACCCGTTTTATGGATCGGTTGTTCTGACAGCCGTGTGCCTGCCAACCAGATTACCAATACGAGACCCGGAGATATTTTCGTACACAGAAACATTGCCAATGTGGTGGTGCATACCGATATGAATTTGCTTTCGGTACTCGATTACTCGATCAATGTATTAAAAGTAAAACACGTTATTGTTTGCGGTCACTACGGCTGTGGTGGTGTGAAAGCTGCATTAGGCAATAAACAGGTTGGTATTATAGATAACTGGCTGAGAAACATCCGCGATGTATACCGTACGCACGAACGTGAAATGGCTACAATCAAGGATCCTGATCAGCGTTTTGACCGCTTAGTTGAATTAAACGCCATTGAAGGCGCTGCAAATGTAACCAATACATCAATAGTACAGAGTGCCTGGGCCAATGGTCAGGAATTAGCTGTACATGCCTGGGTATATAGCTTAAAAACAGGAATCATTAAAGACATGAAAGTAACCTGTACTTGTCTTGATGATGTTGCTCCTGCGTTTAAAGTAGGATAAAACATCTGCATAGGTGTTATTTTTTAGTTGTTAGGAAAAGCTCCCGATTTTACATCGGGGGCTTTTATTTTTTTGTGCTGTGGGGCATATTGCCAGCCATGCCTTTATTGCCTTTTTCTGCATCTTCCCTTGCTTCTTCGGCGCCAAAATCGCCCCCTCCGAAATCTCTGCCCAGGTTGCCGGCATCGGTTTCTACTGTATTTTTCTTTTCTTTATTGTTGCTGCGGTGGCGTGGCACCTGCTGATCGGGCATGTTTGTTTTATCTGCTGCATTATCTGCATTTTTATTGCCCAGGTTTTTGTTATTATCTTTTGTGTTTTCCATGATCTTCCTTTAAGCTATATTTTATATAAACAGCATAAAAGAAGATTGGTTTCCACATCTTTAACCCGTGTTGTATAATAGGGCTGACCAGAAAAGCCGGCCAGCTGATCTGTTTTTACTTGGTTTTTGCTTCTTCGGTGCTTAACAAAGCTTCCAATTCCTTCACTTTTTCAGGATATTTTAGGGCAAGATTGTTTTTTTCGCCTAGATCATCTGTCAGGTTGTACAGTTGTGCCACTGAGAGGTTTCCACTTTCGGTATGGGTAAGCTTATAAAAAGCTTCTCCTTTTGATGGTCTGATGTATTTCCAGTTATCTTTAACAATTGCCAATTGACTACTTTGTTCGATAAAGAAACTGCGGCCTTTTTGGTCGTTCCCGGTAAAGGCGTCCCATACATTTTTACTGTCGATGGCGTTTTTACTTTCTATATTGAAAAAGCTGGCAAATGAGGCTAAGAAATCGATTTGAGAAACTAAAGCTCCGGAAACACCGGGTTTAATTTTTGCCGGCCACGAAATAATAAAAGGCTCGCGTGTACCACCTTCTAAAATGCTGTATTTTCCTCCACGCAAGCTACCTGCAGGAGTGTGTCCGTTCAATTTTTCAAAACCCTGATCTTCGTAGCCATCCATAATTACCGGACCGTTATCGCTGCTAAAAATGATCATCGTATTTTTATCAAGCCCCAGGTATTTGAGTTGTTTTGTTATTTCACCAACTGCCCAATCGAGTTGTAAAATTACATCGCCCCGATTGCCCAATTCACTTTTACCTTTAAACATGGTGGCAGGTAAACGTGGTACATGTGGTTCGGTTAAGGCATAGTACAGGAAAAATGGTTCCTGCTTATGATCTTCGATAAAATTTTTCGCTTTCGTTAAAAAAGTAAGCGGTACTTCCTCATCCGTCCAGCGGGCAAGTTTGCCTCCCTGCATATAACCAATACGGCCAATACCGTTTACAATAGTCTGGTTGTGTCCGTGATTAGCTTCCGCTGGCATTTTTAGCAGTTCGGGGTGATCTTTACCTGTCGGGTCTGTACCGATTGGATTTTTATAATCAACCGTAATCGGATCTTTAGGATCTAAACCTACCACCAATTGATTTTCCATAAAAACGGTTGGCACCCTATCGGCAGTAGCCGGAAAAATAAAGGAATAATCAAAACCAACTTCTTTCGGACCGGGTTTTACTTCTTTGTTCCAGTCTTTTTCGACGGTATTGCCTAAACCCAGATGCCATTTGCCAACAAGACCTGTTTTATAACCGGCCTGCTGAAAAATTGATGGCAGGGAACTGTTATCTGTCGGGATAATTAATGCCGCATTGCCAGGCAAAATACCTGTTCCCTTTTTACGCCATGCATATCTCCCTGTCATTAAAGAATAGCGCGAAGGTGTACAGGTAGATGCGGTAGCATGACCATTGGTAAAACGTATTCCTTGTTCTGCCAAGGCGTCGATGTTTGGGGTTTTTATTTTGGTTGCACCATAACAGCTGAGGTCGCCATAACCCAGATCATCTGCGTAGATGATAATTACATTGGGTTTCTTTTGCGCTGCAGCATAAAAACTAAAGCTGGTAAAACAGATAATAAAGGATAGTAAAAATTTTTGGCTCACGGTTAGAAAAGGTGTTGAGGTTGAAAAAAACTGGTATCGTCCTTATTACAAATAAGGACGATATTTATAAAAAAGGCCAAACAACAATGCCTGGCCTTATATTTTAATCTTCTGCTAAGAATGGGTAACGGTAATCGGTCGGAGATTCGAAAACCTCTTTAATGGTACGTGGAGAAACCCAGCGCAATAAATTAATCATTGAGCCCGCTTTATCATTTGTACCAGAGCCTCTTGCACCGCCAAACGGTTGTTGACCTACAACGGCACCTGTACATTTATCATTGATGTAAAAGTTGCCTGCCGAATTGCGTAAAGCATGACTCGCTTTTTCAATTGCATATCTGTCCTGGGCAATTAAAGCACCAGTTAAGGCATAGGGAGATGTGGTATCGATTAATCCTAAAATCTGATCGAAATCTTTATCTGCATAAACATAAACGCTTAACACAGGACCGAATAATTCTTCGCACATGGTTGTATATTTCGGATCATCAACAACTAAAACAGTTGGTTCGATAAAATAGCCTTTACTCTTATCGTAGTTACCACCAGCAATAATTTCTACACCTTTATCTTTTTTAGCTTCATCGATATATTTCGCTAATTTGTCAAAAGAACGCTCATCAATAACAGCATTAATAAAGTTACCAAAATCTTCTGTTCCACCTATTTTAAAGCTGGCAATATCAGCTAACATTTGTTCTTTAATTTCCGGCCAAAGGCTTTCGGCAATGTAAACACGACTAGCTGCTGAACATTTTTGTCCCTGGTATTCAAAAGCGCCGCGAACGATTGCTGTACTGGCTACTTTTGTTTGTGCTGATGGGTGAACCAAAATAAAATCTTTGCCACCGGTTTCGCCAACAATACGTGGGTACGATTTGTATTTGTGGATGTTTGTTCCTATTGTTTTCCAGATTTCCTGAAAAACTTTTGTTGATCCTGTAAAGTGAATACCTGCAAAATCAGGGTGGTTAAAAATAACTTCGCCAGTTTCAGGACCATCAGCATATACCAGGTTAATTACACCATCAGGTACACCTGCTTCGCGGAAAATTTCCATCAAGAGGTTTGCGGCGTAAACTTGTGTATCAGCAGGCTTCCAAACCACAACGTTACCCATCATGGCTGCCGATGCTGGTAAATTAGCAGCAATTGCAGTAAAGTTGAATGGAGTAAGGGCGAAAACAAAGCCTTCTAACGGACGTTGTTCAACGCGGTTCCAGCTTCCGCGGGGCGAAACAGGAGGTTGTTGTTTGTAAATATCAGCCATGTAGCTTACATTAAAACGTAAGAAATCGATTAGCTCACATGCGGAATCAATTTCGGCCTGGTAGGCATTTTTACTCTGGCCTAACATAGTTGCAGCATTTAATTTATAGCGGTATTTACCTGCAATCAGATCGGCAGCTTTTAAGAAAATAGCCGCTCGATGTTCCCAAGCCAGGTTTTCCCAGTCTTCTTTTGCCGCCAAAGCAGCATCAATAGCTTGTTTAATATGGGTTTTGTCGCCAATGCTAAATTGAGCTAAAATATGTTGATGATCGTGTGGTGGAACAACTTTCCCTTTTTTTGTGGTATGAACTTGTTTGCCGCCAATGTACATCGGAATGTCTTGTTGGTAAGAGCGGGCTTCGGCAAGTGCTTCTTTTAAAAGTGCGCGTTCTTTACTGCCTGGGCCATAATTTAATATAGGTTCGTTTACCGGAATGGGTACGTTAAAAAATCCTTTAAGCATATTTTATTTTTTATGATTTGGACAAAGATAATGCTTTTTGGGGTAGGCCATTCTATTATTCTGTAAAGAAAACAAGGCAAACGTTTGTGTAGGATAGTCAGGAGGCGCAGGTTCGAAGACCGAAACTGAGTAATGGGTAATTTTAAAGAAAGCGTGGTTAAAATGTGAGTAGTTTGAAATTAATACACCAAAGCCAAATACCGGCCGTGATGGCTTACACAACCTGGTTTGGTGCTTTTATAATCAAAAAGATTTTCCGGAGATTGGTAGATATTTATTCTGATTTCAGCTAATTGATGGTAGATAGGAGTGGCTATCGTATGAAGATAACTTGGACGCATCTCACTTTGGGTGAAATAAATATCGTTATTAATGCTTACTGTGCCCTTTATGCGATCCGCGTTTGATGAAAGAGTACAGCTTAAGCTTTTTGGTGCAAAATTTCGGATCCCGGTTTTACGGTTATAAATTTTATAAGCCGATTCTTTCATACTCCATAAAAGCCATACCATTTCATCAGGGTTTGATGCTGAAACAATCATCAACTGTTCCTCGGCGGTGAAAATCTTATTCAGGTAGTTTTTACGCCTCCAGTTACTTTGGATTTTAGCCAGGTCCAGATCAACAATATCATTACCCAGCATGTGCATCCAGTTTTTGAGCTATAATTTCGGTCGTGGCTTTTACCGTAAGCATTTTAGCCATCGAATCGTTGTCTATTTCAATGTTGAATTTCTCTTCAATATCTAAAACAATATCAACCAGGTTAGCCGAATTTATTTTTAAATCGTGTATAAAATCGGTGTTTTCGTCAATATGAGCCAAGGCCGTTGCCTCTTCGCTATAAAGTTCGATAATTGTTTTTAAAGTATCGATAATCTCTTCTTTATTCATGGGTATATTTTTTAAAGATAACGCACGCATTGATATCGCCGAAACCAAAACTAGCTTTAGCTAAGGTATTAAATGGTTTACAGATTACGGTTTGCGGAATGCATTTCGCGTCAATTAAAGTGCTGATCTCGGGGCTTAAGTCTTCGCAATTAATATTAGGGAATATAAAACCTTCAGCAAGCTCAAGTACTGAAGCCACACATTCTATACTTCCCGAAGCCGCAATACAATGACCTACCATGCCTTTTAAAGAATTAATATATGGGAATTCATCAGCTGGTAATTGCAGTGCTGTTTTCCAGTTTTCTATTTCGAGCGCATCTTTAGTTGTTGCCGTAAGGTGGCCGTTAATCACATCGATTTCGCTGGCTTTAATACCTGCATTTTTTAAGGCTGCCCGGATACATCGCTGTACAGCGGTAGGATTTGGCGCAGTCATAGAGCCCAGGCCCCGCTGGCCACCGGAATTGATATGACCACCACATACTTCTGCATAAATTTTTGCTTTCCTTTGCACTGCGCTTTCGAGCGATTCTAATACTAAAGCGCCTGCACCGCTTCCGGGTACAAAGCCGCTTGCCGTTGTACTCATAGGGCGGCTACCTTTCTGCGGATCGTGGTTATGTTTAAAAGTGCAGACCTTCATGGCGTCAAAACCACCCCAAATATAAGGGCCACTGTCGCTGGTACTGCCGGCTAACATTCTTGTAGCCTGGCCTGTTTTAATTCTTTCGTAAGCCAGCAATATACTTTCGGTTCCTGTTGCACAGGCAGATGAATTGGTACTTACCTGATTACCTAAGCCAAGTTTCCCGCTGATAAAAGCACTTACTCCACTGGCCATGGTTTGTATCACAACCGAACTTCCCAATTTTTTAATTTCAAGTGCATCTATCTTATTAATGGCCCATCTGAATTTATCTATACCAGAAGTGCCGGCTCCGAAAATAGTACCACTATCCCAGTCGGGTTCATCATTATTTCCGATGGTAAGGCCGGCATCCTTCCAGGCATCTAAACCAGCAATAACACCGTATATAATTCCTGAGCTGTTTAGGTTTCGTAATTCGAGCGGAGTAAAATACTGGCTGATCCTTTCCTCGTTAAGCGATGGTTTACCTGCTATCTGGCAGGAGAAGTTCAGGGCTTCCAGGTCGGGTTGATGATGGACCCCGGAAAGGCCTTTTTTTATGGCATCAGAGAACTCATCAATGGTAGTTCCATTGGGTGCGCATACGCCCAAACCGGTAATTACAACTCTGTTATCCATTTTCTTTCGAAATTAACATGCCAGAAATATTTCCTTTGCAAACCACTTCTCCGGCTGCATTTTCCATTTTAACCTTGCAACTGAGTTTATTAAATCTGAAATACACCTTTTCACTCGTTACCGTTACCTGTTCACCTGGTGCAACTGGTTTTAAAAAATCGATTGCGTTTGAAGTCATCGCAATTGAGGTATTTAGATTGATATCTTTTAACAGGTAAATCCCCAAACATACCAGGCCAATCTGCGCCATGGTTTCAGTGAGGATTACAGCAGGCGTAACCGGATAATCTTTGAAATGGCTTTCGTAAAAAGGTAAATCTTTGGCATAAATATAAGTGCCCTTTACCCCGTTTTCATCAATGTGCAATAACTCATCAACAAAAAGAAAAGATTTTCCGTAAGGCAGTTTATCTAATATTTCTTGTGTTGTCATGATTGCATTATTGAAATGGCTGATTACCATTGTAAAAGTATACGCTGTGCTGAAAACCCCGGTCCGAAGCTTAACATTAGCCCTTTTTCTCCAGGCAGTGGCTTTTTATCCATAATCTGCTCTAGAACATAAAGTACGGTTGCACTGCTCATGTTCCCATAAAGTCTTAATACTTCTTTCGTTTCATTTATGTTTTTGCCAAGCCGCCCAAATAACTCTTCAACAATCTGGATAATCTTTTTTCCGCCAGGATGAAAGATCAAATGGTCTATATCGTTAATTTCGAACCCGTTTTTCTTCAAAAATGGATGAATAATGTCTGAAAAATGATTGGCAATAGTTTCGGGGACGGCCACATCTAGCACCATTTGCAATCCGGTATTGGTAAGTTTAAATCCCATCATCTCTTCAGCGTCATAAAAGTGGTACATTTCTTCAGCCAAAAGCGCTGGTCCGGTATCTTCCTGATCCGAACTTAATAATACACAGGCTGCACCATCGCCAAATATTGCTGCACTTACAATGTTGGCCATCGAAAAATCATTTAGTTGAAAGGTTGCCGTAGGCGATTCTACTGCAATAACTGCTGCGCGTTTCCCTGGGTTGGCTTTCAGGAAATTCTTGGCGTAAATCATGCCCGATACACCTGCGGCACAACCCATTTCGGTTACCGGTAAACGAATAATATCCTGACGGAGTTTGAGCAGATTAATCAGGTAAGCGTCTAAAGAAGGGATCATGATTCCGGTACAGCTTACTGTAATAATGTAGTCTAAATCATGGGCCTGCCAATTGGCTTTTTCGAGTGCAGTTTCTAAGCATTTAGCTCCCAGTTTTATTCCTTCACTTACATAAATGTTGTTCCGTTCTTCAAAACTTAAATCGCTGAAGACCTTTTTGGGAGACATGATCGAATATCTTTTATCTACTGCTGCGCTTTCAAAAATCTTTTTTACCTTTCTGATAAAACGTTCATCCTGACCTTTCAGCCAAACATCAAGAAACGGCAAAATTTCTTCAGTAGATCTCCAGAATTTAGGAAGGGCTTTGCTTACAGCTTTTACGGTTACACTCATATTGTTTTAATTATCCATTGGTAGCGAAAAGCCCATTTCCATTTTATCGAACTCGATTTAAGCTTTAATTGTTCCTGATATTTAATCAGATCGGCCTTTTTAAATCCACGGAGGATTGATACCAATCCGTCTTCCCGCGACATATCGTTTAGGCGGAATACATAACATATCGCCTTAAAAAGCCGATAGGCCAGTGCACTTCTTTGCAGGTCATTAATTACGATGCCCAATTTTGCCGATCTTTTAAAGTTTTCCAACAGTTTGATAATCTCTTCATCCTTAAAATGGTGCAATGTTAAAGTGCATAGTATAATATCGCAGGGATCATCTTTGTCCAGATCATCAAAAACATCGCTACAACTGTAGATGATGTTAGGATAATTTTCAGATAAACTTTTTGCGTGATCGATGGTAAAACTATTGGCATCTATTCCTTTCAACATAAAATTTAAGCCTTTGTTTTTGGCATAATTGGCCAAAGTGCGAAGCATATCGCCGTTTCCACAACCAATATCAGTAATACGTATCAATTCATCCTTTGGTTTGCTATCGAGCAATGTTTTTACGCCATCCAAGGTAACTTTATTACCGCCAAGGAGTTGGTTAATGCGGGCGATTTTATCCAGTGCATCACGTAATATATCGCCTTCCATGGCAAAATCGTCCATAATTTCGGGTGCAGTGCTTCTATGAGTGGTAT
Source organism: Sphingobacteriaceae bacterium (assembly GCA_017745075.1). GTDB lineage: Bacteria > Bacteroidota > Bacteroidia > Sphingobacteriales > Sphingobacteriaceae > Pedobacter. The sequence goes on from JAGIAD010000002.1 coordinate 583,793, forward strand.
CTATAGGCATTTATGTAATAATGATCGGTTTTCCATGTGTTTGTTTAATAATGCCATTTAACAAAAAAGGCATTTTACTTAAAGTGTTCATTGTAAAACGCTCGAAAGCATTGTTTTTTAACAAAGAAGATAAAATTCTGCCCATTTTTAAGCGGTTTTTAAACTCTTTGTTCCATTGCGAACTATAATTTTGTTCAAGCATATGGCGCGAAGGGATTTTACCATCTATTTTTTGGTGCAACAGGGTCGATACAATTTTGGCGCTATGAATGGCCATAGCCATACCGTTTCCACAAAGTGGATGGATCAGGCCCGCAGTATCGCCGATCATTAAAATGTGGTTATAAACAGGCTCTTTGGCTTCAAAGGAAATTTGGCTGATGGTTAATGGTGTTTCGAACAAATTTTCGGCATTTTCTAAAATGGCTTTAAGGTGGCTGTTTTTGTAAAGCACATTTTCCTGGTAAGCCAAAATGTTTTTATGTTTTTTAAAACTTTCGTAATTGGCAAGATAACAGATGTTTAATCTGTCTTTTTCTACTTTTGAAACACCGCAGTAACCGCCTTCAAAATTGTGCAGACTTACAACATGGTTAGGGAAATCGGCTTTGTAATGTGCTTTTACCGCTAAATAAGGCGATTGTTTATTAATGAATGCGCGGTTCAGTTTTACATCAATGGCTGATCTTTTTCCGTAAGCCCCGATTACATAAGGTGCAACAAAAAGATCTGTTGCTGTTTCAACTATAAATTGATTACCTGTAAAATTCACCTGTACTACACGATCTTGCACCACTTTTATTTTCCTTTTGATGAGTTCGGTATAGAGGTAGTGATCAATGCTGTACCGGCTTAACCCGAAACCGCCAAGGGGCAATTTGCTGTGTATGCTTTTGCCCGAGAGTGAAGTGAAAAGCAGGTCATTGATCGAAGCCGGAGCAAGGCTCTCTATATCCAGATCTAGCCATTTTAAATAAGGCAAAACCTCATTCGAGATATATTCGCCGCAAACTTTATGATGTGGATAAGTATCTTTCTCGATCAATATCACATTTCGTCCGAGCTTATTCAGATGGAGTGCAGCCGTTAAACCAGCCAATCCGCCACCAATAATTAAAATTTCTGTTTCGGAATGCATATAATAAGATCGAATACCAATATAACGTTTTAATAAGTTGTTTGTTCCGGTCGTTTGAGTTTTTGGTTAATCGGTTAATTGTTTAAACCGGTTAACTGACTCCAAACTTAAATAAGTTCATTTGTCATTGGTTTATTAATATCTGGCTTCTGACTCCGGACTAAATCACCTTCCTACAAACCATTTACCTTCTTTAATGGTTGCTTTGTTGTGCCTAGGCTTCAGTCGATGCCTTTCTTTTTTAAATAATCCTTATTTTTGAAATCACGATATGCTACTTAACTATCTACGCCTTTTACTGCTTCCGTTTTCAGTTATTTATGGAATGGCTATTCTAATCCGTAAAAAACTTTATGATTGGGGTGTAATAGATTCTGTAGTATTTGATTTACCTGTAATCTGTGTTGGTAATTTAGCCGTTGGCGGATCGGGCAAAACACCTACAACCGAATACCTGGTGAGGTTGCTGGCCAATTATAAAGTTGCGATATTGAGCAGGGGCTATGGCCGGAAAACGAAAGGGTTTATCGTTGCCGATAGCGCTTCAACAGCCGAAACGATTGGCGATGAACCTTTGCAGTACCATCAAAAATTTGCAGGTGTTACCGTTGCTGTTTGCGAAAACCGTGTAAAGGGAATTAAACAGTTAAAAGAAAACCACGATTTAATTATTCTTGATGATGCCTTTCAGCACCGTGCGGTAAGGGCTGGCTTTAATATTTTGCTATTCGAGTTTCGGAAACTGGGTACTTTACAGTTTTTATTGCCTGCCGGAAATTTAAGGGATGTCTTCTCATCACGTAAAAGAGCGGAAGTATTATTGGTTACAAAATCGCCTGTCCCGCTGTTGCATGTAGCCCAGCAAGCCTCCATAAATGAGCTGCAGCCAAATGCAGGCCAACCGGTACTACACTCTTATCTTAAGTACGGCGATCTGATCCATTTATATCATAATGAAAGCCTTCCGTTAAAGTCGGTTAAAGATTTTGAAATTTTCCTGCTCACCGGAATTGCAAATCCTGCTCCTTTAATAGAAGAACTGGAAAAATATTCCCATAACATTAAACACGAAGAATTTCCTGATCATTATGCCTTTAAAGAAGGGGATATTAAGAAGTTTAGATCAGCATTTTTGGCAGAAAATAAAAAAGATAAAATCATCATCACAACAGAAAAGGATAGCAAACGTTTAAAAGCTACCGGATTTGAAGATTTACTGGTAGATTTACCGGTATATTATTTACCCATAGAGGTTGAATTATTTGAAGAGGATAAGATTATCTTTGACGAACTCATTTTAAACTATGTTAAGAGCAATAGAAGAAACCGTTGAATATATAAAACGTAAAACAGAGAATTTTAAGCCGGAAATAGGCATTATCTTAGGCACTGGTCTGGGCGGCCTGGTAAAGGAAATTGAAGTTGAGCATCAATTGATGTATTCTAATATTCCAAATTTCCCGATTTCTACTTTAGAGTTCCACAGTGGGAAACTGATCTTTGGAACATTGAGCGGAAAAAAGATCGTAGCGATGCAGGGCCGTTTACATTATTACGAAGGTTACAGCATGCAGCAGATCACCTTTCCGGTTAGGGTAATGAAAGGCCTGGGTATCGAGAACTTAATTGTATCTAATGCCGCCGGATCGTTAAACCCTGAGTTTAAAAAGGGGGATTTAATGATTATCGAGGATCATATCAACTTGCAGCCAGATAACCCATTACGTGGTTTAATTGAGAGTGAATTAGGTCCCCGTTTCCCGGATATGAGTCAGCCGTATAAACGCGATATCATAGGCAAAGCACTGGAAATAGCTAAAGATGTGGATATTAAATGCCATAAAGGGGTATATGTTGCCGTTTCAGGGCCTAATTTAGAAACAAAAGCTGAGTACAGATACCTGCGTTTAATTGGGGCTGATGCTGTGGGTATGAGTACTGTGCCTGAAGTTATTGTGGCCAATCATGCCGGTTTGCCTGTTTTTGCCATCTCCGTGTTAACAGACGAAGGTTTCCCGGAAGATCTGCAACCTTTTAATCTGGATGAAATTTTGGCTGCAGCAGCCAAAGCCGAACCTAAAATGACAGAGATTTTAATCCGTTTAATTTCTGAACTGTAAGATGCATAAAGGCGTTAAAATCTGTTTTTTTTTCTTACTGCTGTTAAGCATTAACAAAACCTTTGCACAAGATTTAAAAACAAGTGTTGGTACCAATAAGGAACTCGATTCGGTTAGGAAAAAGCTGGATGGGGGCAAAGATTCTGTTGTTTTTACCGCAAAATATATCAAGTTTACCAAGCTATCGTTAACTAAAGACAGTATTATACTGTTGCCTTTAGATACCTCAACAACCAATATTCAAAATTATAGTCCGCTTTTGCAGCCATTGCACCCTACCATAAGCAATGGTAACATGGGGCAGGCAGCCAGACCTTTGCTGTACGAGCCCAGTAAAAGGATTGGTTTTGATGTAGGCTTCCATTCGCTTGATTATTATGCGTTAACGCCCGAAGATATTATTTACTATCAGGCCAGAACCCCTTTTACCAGTTTGTATTTTGTTAGCGCCGGACAAAAGGAGCAGCTTTTTAGGGCCATCCATACACAGAATATAAAAAGAAACTGGAATGTTGGTGTTAATTTTAACCGTGGCGATTCCAGAGGTTTTTACTCCAGGCAGCGTGGCGATAATTTGAACGTGGCTATATTTTCCTGGTATCAATCGCCAAGTAAACGTTATAATATGTGGGCATCGGCAATTTTTAATACCATGCGCGCATACGAGAACGGTTCTACTGTAGCAACAAACCTATTCGATCCGGACTATGCTAAAATTGCACGGGAGGCAGAGCCGATTAGGTTATCAGACGCAAGAAATTTATACCGTAAAAACACTGTTTTTTTAAAGCAAACTTATTATGTAGGCAGGATAGATACTTCAGCCAATGCGAACAATTCTGTTTTACCAACCAATAAGGTTTCGTACACCTTTGAGTATAATAACGACAGTTTTGATTTTTACAAAAATGGAGCAGATGTTAATAATGTGCTGCCTCCTGGAATTGCAAGTACAACGTTTACGAATGATTCGACCCATGTAAAACATTTTAAAAATGAATTTATTTATAGTTTCTTTTTAAGACCAAAAAATAGTTCTGTTATTAAAAATGAACTAAAGGTTGATGCGGGCGTAAGGCACGATTATTACAGGCATGAATACCTTGGTATAAAACAAGATGGAACCAACTACGAACAGAGTAGGTTTGCTTACCAAAACATTACCATTTTAGGTGCGGCAGGCTACCGGTTCTCTAATAATATCGATTTCAATTTAGACTTACAGCAAATTTTGCAGGGTGAAAATGCAGGCGATTATTTATATGAGGCAAAAAGTAAAATTCTTTTAAGTAAAACCATAGGGCGGATTGAATTGGATGCCTATGTTCAGAACCAAACCCCGGCAGCTATTTTTAATTACTATCATGGTAATCATTACCAATGGACAAATACTGATTTTAAGAACACTAAAATTGCCAATTTATCATTTAACTATATCAATGATAAATATGGTTTTACTGCGGGAGCCAAATATTACTTAACCAGCAACTATGTTTATTTTGCGGCCGACCATAGCAATGGTACTACCGCTATTTTGCCAAAACAAGAAACTGCTGATATTAGCTTAATTAGGTTGGACCTGTCTAAGAAAACCAGGTTTGGCAGATTTGTAATCGAAAATTATGTCGCTTATCAAAAAACAGATAAAAATGCCGTGTTAAGAACACCAGAATTTTATACTTATAACAGTGTTTATTTTGATAATACTTTTTTCAAAGTATTAAAATCTAATGTAGGATTCGATATAAGGTATAACTCTGAATATGCAAATTACTTATATTCACCCGCAACGGCCCAGTTTTATATAGATGAGCGCAATCCGACAAATCTGTCTTCAAAACCGGTAATCGATGTATTTTTTAAGGCAAATTTAAAAAGGGCCAATATTTTTGTTAAATATGATTTTGTAAACCAGGGTTTATTTCAAAAGGGCTATTACACGGTAAACAGGTACCCGATGCAAGATGCCTTGTTAAAATTTGGGGTAAGCTGGAACTTTTACGATTAACAATTTAAAAGGCATAAAAAAACCTTCCTGATTTTACACCAGGAAGGTTTTTTGCTTTTAGGGTTTTCCTTAGAATGAATAACCAACTGAGAAGCCTAACACACGGTTAGTTAATTTATTCGAATTTGCTTGTCTGTCTTTTGGTGTTAAATCGGTTAAACCTAAACCGTAGTTAGCACCAATCAAGAAACCTGATGATGTACGGTAAGCTAAACCAAAGTTTGCACCAAAGTCTGTGCTGCCATAATTTTTGTCGCTTGCACTACCAAAAGAAAGGTCTTTGTCATTAGAGCTGGTTACAGTTGCACTTGTATTATTGGTGTTGTTAACCGTTGTGGTGGTAGTTTGTCCTTTATCTTTACCTGAGATATTAAAACCGATGTAAGGACCAGCACTGATCTGTACCGCACCAGCATCTCCAGTAGGGATTCTGAATACTGCATTAATCGGAACTTCAATAGCCATTAAATTTGTTTTAATAGACGATGTTGTTGTAATGGTATTGCTTCCTACAGTTGCTGTACCTGTCGACTCAAACTTGTTACCTTTATTCTGTAATGATACTCCTGGTTGGATAAAGAAATTGTTTCCTACACCAAAATCACCAAATGCGGTAACGTTAAAGCCTACATTGTTCTTTGCATTATCGTTAAAAGAGTTGGCTGCGTTATCATCACCGCCTGCGTGGAATTTTGAAAGGTTAACACCAGCTTTAATTCCAAAACGTGCAGTTTCGCCTGTCATTTTTGTTTGAGCGAAAGCACCTGTTGCTAATAAAATGATCGATGCACTTAATAGTAACTTTTTCATGATATTTTTCTTTTATAAAAATCTAGTTTAAAAATTCAGGTTTTATCCTGCTTGTTAATTGCCAGTGCTAATCCAAAAGCTGTGCCAAAGTATCAAGTGTGTTACAATCAGGAAGCTAATTTATTGGTTATCAGTGTGTTTTTTGCATTGCTTGAATGTGGTTATGGGCCAGATCAGAAATGGTATGAAGTGCCATTTATTGTATACATAACTGGAATATGGTAGTGAATTACCAATTTATTAACCTGAAAAGAAATAATACCAAAAGTTAAAATTCTTGATAAATTATGTTTTTTGAGGTTTCTTTTTTGCTGCGGGAAAAAGTACATTATTGAGGATCAGGCGATATCCCGGCGAATTTGGATGCAGGTTTAAATCTGTTGGTGGATCGCCTACAGCATGCTGATAATCTTCCGGATCGTGCCCTCCATAAAAAGTAAACTGACCTTTGCCAATTTCGCCATGTAAATACCTTACTTCTGCTGCACCTTTGTTTTCACCTAAAACGGTTACACTCGGTTTTACTAAGCTCTTTCTGAATGCTGTGGTTTGTCCCATAAAACCTTTAATCACCTTATCGTGGTCTTGGGTAAGCATAGTTGGAACGAGGTCCCATTTTGCAGAAAAATCGAATAAAGTAAAGTAATCGTTTGTTTGGTTTAAGGTACGGGTTTGTGTGGCATCGATATCGGAAAACTCGTAATTCATGGGGTTATTGTCGAGTTTAAAGTTCTGAAAGGCCAATGTTTTGTTAAAATCCAGTTTAGATTGCGCATTTGGGTCGGCCGGATCTCCGTCAAACATTTGTGCGCAGATATCTACACCTTCTGCTGCCAAAGCAATATCGAAACTATCAGTGCCCGAACACATGGCAAAAAGAAAACCTCCGCCTGCACAATATTCTTTAATGTGTTTGGCTACAGCCAGTTTCATTTCAGATACTTTTTTATAACCCATGCGTTTTGCCAATGCTTCCTGGTTTTTAACATCTTCCTGGTACCAGGTAGCATACCTGAAATTGGCCCAAAAACGTCCGTACTGTCCTGTAAAATCTTCATGGTGCAGGTGCAGCCAATCATATTTACTTAATTTATCCTGTAAAATATCATCATCATAAATTACATCGTAGGGAATCTCGGCGTAGGTGAGTACCAGCGTAACGGCATCGTCCCATGGTAATTTGCTTTTAGGTGAGTATACCGCAATTTTTGGTGTTTTCTCCAGCTTCACCATTTCCATGTTCACTGATGGGTCGCTTATTTCGTTTAAAAGGCTCACCACTTTTCCGTCGGCCATTACCTCATAAGATACTCCTCTTATTTTTAGCTCGTCTTCAACCATTTTGTTGTATTTGATTAAAAAACTTCCGCCGCGGTAATTTAAAAGCCAATCAACTTCCAGCTGTTTGCTGATTGTCCAATAGGCAATTCCATACGCTTTCAGGTGATTTTTTTGGTCTTCATCCATATAAATCAATAACGATGAAGCCCTGAGCCCTAAAGAGCAGAGCAGGCAAATGAGCAGTATATAATATTTTTTGATCAAATCGGTATACTTAAAACACTAAAATACCGCATTTAAACTGGATAGAAAAATTTAATGATGTATATAAGTTATACAATTTTGTTATTTTTGCCCTCTACCAAAAAAATGAGAATTTTTTTGGTGTTCAAAATTAGTACCGATATTGATATGAGTAAAGCAATAATAAAAACAGAAAAAGGCGATATGACCGTAGAATTCTACGATAACGATGCGCCAAAAGCCGTTGCAAACTTTAAAAAATTAGCTAAAGAAGGCTTTTATGATGGAGTAACTTTTCACCGTGTAATTCCAAATTTCGTGGTTCAGGGTGGATGTCCGAATTCAAAAGACCCTGCTACCGCACATTTGGCTGGTACTGGCGGTCCGGGTTACAAAATCGATTGCGAATTAGATGGCGATAACCAATATCATGACCGTGGTGTATTATCAATGGCACATGCAGGCCGCAATACCGGTGGTTCGCAGTTCTTTATCTGCCACAGCAGAACAAATACTGCACACTTAGACAGAAACCACACTTGTTTTGGTAAAGTTATCGAAAATGTAGATCTTGTTGATGATATCCGTCAGGGTGATAGGATTGTAAATATTGAAGTTTTAGAAGATTAGTGCGCAATGCGTTTGGCGATAAGCGTTCAAAGCGCTAATACCAATTGCTCAATATTTAGTTTTAAAATATTATAAAACGCGAAGCGTTTGGCGGTAGGCGATTATTGTGCTAACCCCAAACCCTAACCGCTAAACACACATCATATGAATTTAAGAGGAATTGTTGCCGTATCCGGCAGGCCAGGTTTGTTTAAACTGGTTGGACAAAATAAAGTAGGTTATATTTTAGAGAGCCTGGATGCTCAAAAAACTAAAATCGTTGCCAATATTACCAATACTAAATTAGCTTCCTTAGAAGATATCACAGTATATGGTGAAGATGAAGAAATTAAACTGGCTGATATTTTTGCTAAGATTTCTGCAAAAGGATCTACTCCGGATTTAAAAGGCGATTTGCGTGCTTATTTCCTGGAAGTAGCCCCAAACCACGATCAGGAGAAAGTTTATGCCTCTGATATGAAAAAAATCATTACCTGGTATAACCTGTTAAAAGACCTGCCTTTGTTTACTGAAGAAGCTCCGGAAACTCCTGGTACGCCAGCAGAAGTTAAATTATCAGAAGAAAAAACAGTTGCCGATAAAAAGCCTAAAGCTACGGCCAAATCATCGGCAAGCGCAAAGGCAACAACCAAAACTTCGGCTCCTGCTAAAAAAGCAAGCATGACAAGTAAAAAAGGCGTTTAAGCTTTATTTAACTGATATAAGGAACACCAGGCCATTCGTCTGGTGTTTTTTTATAGGGTTTTAATCGAAAAAATACCAAAGCAGTGCAACAATCACCAAAGAAACAATAATGCTGATCCATAAGTATTTATTGTTGCGGTTCTGATCGCTTTTGTATCTGTATTCCCTTTTATATTTATCCAGTAACATCGTTTCTTTTATTTAATGATGATTTTTATTCCCTTTTTCCATATTATGACCATAAAATTTACGTCATCCATCTTCCTAAAACCCATCTTCCATTCCTTAAGCATGATGATAAGGTTCTCCCCTCAAAATACTAAATCCCCTGTAAAGTTGTTCTACAAAAAACAACCTGATCATCTGGTGCGAAAAAGTCATGTCTGATAGCGAAATTAAACCGTTTGCCCGCTTGTAAATACTTTCGTCGAATCCGTATGGCCCACCAATGATGAAAATTAAATGCTGTACACTACCTATCATCTGTTTATTCAGGTAGTTTGAAAATTCTACAGATGAATATTTTTTTCCTTTCTCATCCAACAAAATAACAACATCCCCATTATTGATTTGTTTGTGTATGAGTTCTGCCTCCTTAGTTTTTTGCTGTGCTTCACTCAGGTTTTTAACGTTTTTTACATCAGGTATAGCCAAAAAACTAAAATTAATATAATGTTTCAGGCGGTTGATGTATTTATCAATCCCCTCAATCAGATATTTATCTTCGGTTTTGCCAATGGCAATCAGGGTAATCTTCATTTAATATTTTGCCTATCTTTAGAATTTCGAGATTCAAACTTAGAGAAAATTGTAACAAAAAAGAGAATCTATTCATCCAATACCGCCGAAAAATATATGCACCGAAGCGATACCATGTTAAAACAACAAGCAGAAATAATAGCCGATTACGACCTTAAGATTAAAGAAATTACTGCAGATATCAGTCAGACTAAAAAATTGATCGATCAGCTTTCCTTCGCGCGAATCGGTTTGTTCCTTGCCGAAATTTTATTATTTATCCTGTTGGTAAGCGTTGCTGATGATGGCTTGCATATTTTTATACAGATCGGTTTACTGTTGCCTGTAATTGCTTTTGCCTTTATTGTACGTAAACAGAGTAAACTCGATAAGGAAGTTGATTATAAAAAACAACTGTTATGGGTTTACCAGAACGAATGGGATATTTTAAATGGCTCCGCTAACGGATACGATCATGGTGAAGTGTTCGAGTCTGAAACGCATCCCTATACCTCCGACCTCGATATTTTTGGAAACGCTTCTTTATTTGCCTTAATTAACCGTTGCAGCACCAAAAACGGTAATCAGGTGCTGGCCAAAAGCCTGTCGGAAAAATCTACCCGCAATAAAATACTGTTACGCCAGGAAGCAGTTAAGGAAATGATCGGCAAGATTGAAGAAACGTATAGTTTCAGGGCTCATCTTCATGGTTATGATGCCGAAAAAATAGAACAGATCAAAATGCAGTTAAAATTCCAATTGGGAAAGCAACTGGAGTTTGTGGCAGGAAAGTTTTTAAGGCTTTATGTAAAATCGGTGCCATACATTTCTATTGCCCTCATTTTGGCCGGGCTATTTATAAGCAGTGCTTTTTGGAAGATACTTGTGATTTTCTGTATCATCCATGGTGGATGGAATGTATTGGTGGGCTCCAAAGTAAACAAGGTTTTTTATAGTTTCGGTGGAAGTTCGAACCTGTTGAGCGGCTATGCAAGTGCCATTTTGTGGACAGAAAAGCAAAACTGGAAAAGTGAATATACACTCGGTTTACTCGATTCGAACATCCCGGTAAGCAAAGAAATTAAGGGATTATCCAAAATCATTCAAAATTTTGATGCCCGGCTAAATATTATTGTTGGTTCGGTGTTAAACGTACTTCTATTATGGGATTTAAGGTGTTGTATAAATCTTGATAACTGGTATAAATCTTCATCAAAAGATGTTGTTGCTGCGCTTGATCATCTGGGCGATTTTGAGGAACTGATTTCGCTGGCTACCACAGCCCATAATCAACCTGATTGGGTTTTTCCGGTTATAGCCGATCAATTTGAACTAACAACTACTCAGGTGGGTCATCCGCTGATCAACAAAAAAATAAGGGTTAGCAATGATTTTAATTTAACGGCAGAACCAACTGTTGATATTGTAACAGGTTCGAATATGGCCGGTAAAAGTACCTTTTTACGTACTTTGGGTATCAACATGGTATTGGCATATGCCGGTGCGCCTGTTTGTGCCCAAAGCATGCGGTTATCGGTTTTTTCGATCAATACCTATATGCGGATAAAAGACTCGCTGAACGAGAGTACTTCTACTTTTAAAGCCGAATTAAACCGGTTGAAAATGATTTTAGACCATGTGGTGAAGGATAGGGATACTCTTGTACTGATTGATGAGATGCTCCGTGGCACCAATAGCAGGGATAAATATCTCGGATCGAAAGTATTTATAGAAAAACTAATCGCTGAAAAAACACCTGCACTTTTTGCTACCCACGACCTCCAGTTGGCTGATCTGATTATCGATCATCCCAAAGCGGTCCGCAACTTTCACTTCGATATCCAGATTACCGATGGCGAAATGAAATTTGATTACTTGCTAAAACATGGCCCATGTAAGACTTTTAATGCGGCTATTTTGTTGAAAGAGATTGGCTTGACTTTGGATTGATTGGAAACAAAATCAATTAAAAACCGGTTATCGCGGTACTATTTAAGTGAAATTCACATCATGTTCGAGAAAAGCCAGTTAAAATAATAAAGGTCATTAAGGCCTTTTTCTTCACGATTTCAACAAATTTTTAAATTGTTTTAATATTATCGAGTGTTGATGTTTGATCGTCTTTTAAAAATGACCGAATCTTTAACATAAAATTTATGGCTTAATGATTTGTTAATATTAAACTTGCAACTTATGGCAATTAATTGGTAAACAATGATTAATGCAAGCGATTTTGGTCGGGATTTTTTGTGGGGGGTGGCTACTGCCGCAGCGCAGATAGAAGGAACCGCAAGCCAGTATGGTAAGGGGCCTTCTATTTGGGATACTTTTACGGCTAAAAATGGCAAAATAAAGAAGAACCACAAATTAGATCCTGCCTGCGATTTTTATCATCGGTATACAGAAGATATTGCGCTGGTTAAACATTTAGGCTTTAAGGTTTTTAGGTTCTCTATTGCCTGGTCAAGGATTTTGCCACAAGGCAGGGGAGAAGTAAATCAGGAAGGCGTCCGCTTTTACCATAACCTCATTGATGAATGCCTTACCCAGGGCATTACCCCTTATGTTACCCTTTATCACTGGGATTTGCCTCAGGCACTTGAAGACGAAGGGGGCTGGACCAGCTTTAGCATCAATGCGGCTTTTAATGCTTTTGTAAGCATCTGTGCGCTGGAATATGGCGATAAAGTGAAAAACTGGATTGTGTTAAACGAGCCTTTTGGTTACACTTCTTTAGGTTATATGCTGGGCGTACATGCGCCAGGTAAAACGGGTCTCAGCAATTTCTTTCCCGCAGTTTTGCATACAGCCTTAGCGCAGGCCGAGGGAGGTAAGATTTTACGTGCGGAGGTGGCTAAAGCCAATATTGGTACTACTTATTCCTGCTCCGAAATACTTCCCTACACCCAAAGCGATAACGATATACTGGCTGCAAAGCGAGTAGATTGTTTAATGAACCGTTTGTTTGTAGAACCTACATTGGGCTTAGGTTTTCCAACTGCCGATTGGGATGTGTTAGAAAAATTTCAGATCGAATATGGTACCTGGCGATTGCAGGAAAGAATGAAATTTGACTTCGATTTTATCGGGCTTCAAAACTATTTTCCACTTACGGTAAAATACAATGCTTTTGTCCCGGTGGTTCAGGCCTGGGAAGTGAAAGCCAAAAGCAGGAAAAAACCGCATACAGCCATGGGTTGGGAGATTAACGCCAATAGCTTTTATAATATTGTAAAACAGTTTGCAGCCTATCCAAATATCAAAAATATTATCATCACTGAAAATGGCGCCGCTTATCACGATAAACTAGTTGATGGCAAGATAGAAGATACCGAGCGGATCGAATATTTTAAACTCTACCTGGCCGCATTGCTAAAACTTAAAAATGAAGGGGTAAATGTTACAGGTTATATGGCCTGGACGCTGATCGATAATTTTGAATGGGCTGAGGGATTTACAGCAAGGTTTGGTTTGATCTATAACGATTTTAAAACGCAGGAACGTACCATTAAAGATTCCGGTTATTGGTGGAAAGAGTTCCTGAAGAGCTAGTTGATATATGCATTACGGTATTTGGGGTAACTATACTTGCTTTTTAATATTTACTACCCGATAAAGGTAATGAGTGCCATCATTGTTACGATGTGGTTATGAGTTAAAAAATAATCCTATTATCTTTTCCGTCATTGCGAGAAGGCTTTTTCAGCCGACGAAGCAATCTTATTAGCAGGGATCGCTGGTATGAAAGATTGCTTCGTCGTTCCTCCTCGCAATTGTAAAGGTTTAGTAATTCGGTAACAGA
>JAGIAD010000030.1 GCA_017745075.1 Sphingobacteriaceae bacterium
TAGCTAGAATACTTTCTTTGAACTATCAAAGGTGATCGGCAAAAGACAGTTTATTTAAATATACTAAAAGATAAACGTATGGGAAACTGGAATGTTATTCTAGGTGTGGATGTATCGAAACTCACACTAGACATCAGCTGTGCGGAACGCAGGCTTCACATTAAGATCGATAATCAGAGCAAAGGATTTGCCATTTTTAAAAAGTGGTGTAAGACCCATGCAATTGAGCTTAAAGAAGCATTGGTTGTTATGGAATATACAGGCGGCTATGAGTACCGTTTTATACAGTTTTTGGAATCGCAATCCATTGCCTACACCAGGATATCTGGCCTGGAGATCAAAAATTCTATGGGCATGGTACGCGGAAAAAATGACAAAGATGACTCTTTCCGCATAGGTCAGTATGGTGAGGATAAGATCAAGCGCCTGAAGGCGTCCCGGCCATTGAACAACAATATTCTTCTACTAAGGCAGCTGCTATCGTTTCGGAAAAGACTGGTACGGGAAATGGCAGGCCTAAAAAGTACTTTAAAAGAGAGGGCATACATGTTTTCAACCGGCAAGGACGATAGGATCAGCAAGATTATCCGCACAAAGATAAAGGCAGACCAAAAGCATCATTCCGAAATAGAAGCTGAGATTGCCGCTATTATTGCTCAGGATACCGAACTATATACAAACTACCGCATAATACTCAGTATAAAGGGTATAGGCAATGTAAATGCATGGATGACGATCGCATACACGGAAAATTTTGCCGCTTTTGCAGATGCAAGGAAGTACGCAGTCTACGTGGGGGTAATACCATTTGGCAATACGTCCGGAACCTCAATAAAAGGAAAGCCAAAGGTGAGTTATCTGGCACAAAAAGAACTGAAACAGGAACTTAATCAGGCCGCAAAGTCTGCTATGCAACATGATCCCGAAATATCAGCTTATGCAGAACGTAAACAAAAGACCAAAGGCTATAATCTTGTTTTGAACAATGTAAAGTTCAAACTGATTTTAAGGATGTTCTCACTTGTCAAGAGAGGAGAAATGTATGTTGAGAATTATAGGAGAGCATCATAAAGCTAAGAAAAACTCGCAAAAGGAGTTTTTCTTAAAATAAATTT
>JAGIAD010000031.1 GCA_017745075.1 Sphingobacteriaceae bacterium
AATTAGCTTTGTAAACTGCTAATTATTATTTATGCGAATAAACACGAATGACCTTACCTTAAAGCGCAATTATTTAAACAAATACCGTTTTCTGATCAGAGAATATGAGCAGGTAAAATCTGGGGAACATGCTAATTTCAGGTTTGTAAAAGATTTTTATTCTGCGCATGATACTGATGCGAGGAGTTTTCTGAAATATTACAACAGGTTTAAACAGTCTGGCAATGAGCTGGATCTTCTTCCTGCAAAACGCGGTCCCAGGTACCGTACCAGGCGACCCGATCTTCAGGATGAACAAAAAGTACTCGATCTTCGCAAACTTGGCAACAGTAAATTTGAAATAGCCAGTCAGCTTAAGCAAAAATCGAATAAATTTACACCATCGGCATCCGGGGTGTACAACATCCTCAGGCGTTATGGGCAGAACCGTTTGGAGCGTGCCGAAAAGGAAATTAAACGAAAGATTATCAAGGAACGTATGGGCCAGTTAGGACATATTGATTGTCACCATCTAAGTAAGAGTGTAATCAGGGGAGAGAACAGGAAGCTTTACCTGATCTGTGTACTTGATGATTATTCACGCCTTGCATGGGCAGAGGTAATGGAGGATATTACCGCACTTAGCACGATGTTTGCCGCCATGCGCTGCATGCAGATGCTAAAACAGGAATTTGGGATACTGTTTGAGGAGATGATTGCCGATAACGGACCAGAATTCGGCCCCTCCATCAGCAGGAACAAACAGAACCATCCATTTGAAAGAATGCTGATGGAAACAGGCATCAAAAGGCGGTATACACAGGCATACCGCCCACAGACAAACGGAAAGGTAGAGCGTTTCTGGAGAACACTAAAAGAGGACCTCATTGAGGATACAGACTTTGATAGTCTGGAAGAGTTACAGGATGAACTTTTAAAATATATTGTTTATTATAACTGGGAAAGACCACACCAGGGAATTAATGGTAAAAAACCTGCGGAAATGGTCAATATGAATATTAAAAAATAAATCCTAGT
>JAGIAD010000003.1 GCA_017745075.1 Sphingobacteriaceae bacterium
ACCGAATTACTAAACCTTTACAGCAATGACGATCCTTGTCTTGGAATTTGTTAATAGCAATGCTGTTTGCTCCAGAATGATAAAAGGCCTTCGACAACCTCAGACTGACAGCAAAAATTTAATGCTTAAACTCCTTGATATCTACAATGCGGTCATCATCAGCATTTTTCTTTAAAAAAGACGTTCCATGCTCATTTGGCACCCAAGTGTAGTCTCTCTGGATATTTCCTACCAGGGTTTCAGGCTGACTGGTTAATGATACAGGCAAAGGCAGGTTAAAGGTTTCACCGGTTTTGGTATTTACCTGGTATAAGGCATTAGCTGTTAGAAATGCCAGCGTAGTTTTGTCGCTCGAATACATAAAGAATTTCCCCTGGATACGCTCATCTTCATTCTGGCGCTTGATCGGGTAAACCCTTGAGTTGATTGTGGTAATAAAGAAATCGTTGTTTACCAACAGATTGCTCCTGGTTAATTCTTCTAATCCGTTCGTATACTTTTTATCTTCGGCACCTTTAGATGGTTTGTTTAAACTCACCACTTCAGTTTTTCCGCCATTAACATAAATAATATAAAAGGGATCCATTTTATCTTTTCCATTATCGCCCTGAACCAAAACTGCTGTTTTTTGTGTATTGATAAAAGAAGCAATCTTAAATTTCTTGGTTTCAGCATTTGGCGCATCGTCTATAATAATGGTTGTATCCTTAGATTTAATGATAAAACGATCAGCAGCGGCTATTTTTCCTGAATCGGTTTTTACTATGGTTAATATGTCTTTTGTTGATTTTGGAAATACATTAAAATCATCGCTCACCGCAAATGCGCGTGCTTTAAAAGTTTTTTCTGAATTGCCTCCGCAGCCAAATAAAACAACGGAAAGAAAGAGTGCATAAAGCGTAATTTTCATAGGTATGGCTATTTATTTTTTGCTAATTTATAATCTTTCTGGCTTTTCTGTTGTTAAAGTCACCAGAAAATTACCGCTTTTGGTTAAAAATTTAATCAGCACCAACCCTGACATGTTTTTAAACATAAAGGAGATCACAGCCTACACCTTTCCATCAAACATTTTCTATTCTTATCATCTTTTTAATCTGTTGGATAAAACCTTATAGTCTCTCCCGCTGATTTCGCAGATCAACGCAGAATCCGTTCCATCATCCATCTTTACATCTTACATTCTTCCTCCTCTGCGCACATCTTCTTAAATCTGCGGGGATCAAATACTTATTCCTCCCGCTGATTTCACAGATCAACGCAGACCACATTCCATCATCCATCTCTACATCTTACATTCTTCCCCCCTCTGCGCATATCTCCTTAATCTGCGGGAACAAAACTTTATGGCCTCCCGCTGATTTCACAAATCAACGCAGAATCCGTTCCATCATCCAGCTTACATTTTACATCTTACATTCTTCCCCCCTCTGTGCACATCTCCTTAAATCTGCGGGGATCAAATACTTATGCTTCCCGCTGATTTCGCAGATCAACGCAGAATCCGTTCCATCATCCATATTACATTTTACATCCTTTACGCCCTACATCCATCAAACACCAGACTTAAAACTAAATTTCCTATTTTTGGTTAAAAGATCATCCAATGCCAGGCTCAACAAACTTTCTAACCAAAAACAAAAGTGTAATCCTGTATGGGATATTTTTGGCTATATTGCTCCTTTTATTGAAATGGTTAGAGCTTCGTTTCATCATTATCAATCATGCCTTCGAAATTTATGCAGGCTCTATTGCGGTTATTTTTACCGTTTTAGGCATTTGGTTGGCATTAAAATTAACAAAGCCTAAAACCATCCTGATTGAGAAAGAAGTTTTCACCGAAAAACCAGAAACGTTTGTCTTCAACGAAAAGGAAATGATCAGGCTCAATATCAGCAAAAGGGAGTTGGAAGTATTACAACTAATGTCGGAGGGATTGAGTAACCAGGAAATTGCCACAAAGTTATTCGTTTCCTTAAATACCATTAAAACGCATATTGCACGGCTTTTCGAAAAACTCGAAGTAAAACGTAGAACACAGGCTGTAGAAATGTCGAAAAAGCTCAGTCTTATCCCTTAATTGCATTAATACTTTAGCATGAAAAATCATTTTTTTTTAGAAAATCACCCTAAAGTATGAAGCCAAAAACAGATAATCGGACGAATTTTGTGGTATAAACCAATAAAAAATTCAAACATGAAAAAGAACGTAATTGTATTCGGATTAATTGCAGGAGTAATTGTATCGGTATTGATGGTCCTCTCGATGATGAGGTGCTACAACGATCCAAACCTGGAGCACAGCATGCTAATCGGTTATGCGTCGATGGTATTGGCCTTCTCTTTTATTTTTGTCGGGATCAAAAACTACCGCGATAAGTATAACGATGGATTGATCACGTTCGGCAAAGCATTTAAAATTGGGGCACTGATCAGCTTGGTAGCATCAACCATATATGTTATTGTTTGGCTTGTAGATTATTATGTATTTATGCCCGATTTTATGGATAAATATGTTGCACAAGTGTTAAGGGAAGCCAAAGCAGACGGTGCATCGGCAGCAGAATTGACAAAAATGACTAAAGAACTGGCTGCTAATCAGGAAATGTATAAAAACCCGGTTATGGTTGTTCTCTTTACCTATATGGAAATATTGCCTGTTGGAATATTGATTTCGCTGGTAGCTGCCTGGATTTTAAGAAAAAAGCCCATCGATACGGTAAAAACTCAGGTAGTTTAAATAAAAGCGCATTTTTTTGGTATTGAGATCACAGAGAAATGGTTAAAGGAATATAGATTCCAATCAGCGCATCATCTCTTAAATCTGCGGGTAAACCCCTTATGGTCTCTCCCGCTGATTTCGCAGATCAACGCAGAATCCATTCCATCATCCATATTGCATCTTACATTCTTCCTCCCTCTGCGCATATCTCCTTAATCTGCAGGAACAAAACCTTATGGCCTTCCACTAATTTCGCAGATCAACGCAGAATCCGTTCCATCATCCATCTTACATTTTACATCTTACATTCTTCCCCCCTCTGCGCATATCTCCTTAATCTGCGGGATAAAACCTTACGGTCTCCCGCTGATTTCGCAGATCAAGGCAGAATCCATTCCATCATCCATATTACATCTTACATTCTTCCCCTTTTGCGCACATCTCCCCACACTAAGCTCTTCAACAAATTATCTTATTTTTGACCAACCCCACGATAATTGAATATGAAAGTTTTTGCCGAAACGGAACGATTAATTTTACGAGAATTACTGCCAGAAGATGCTGCAGGTATGTTTGAGATGGATGGTGACCCTGAAGTGCATCTTTTTTTAGGTAATAAACCTGTTCAATCCATAGAACAAAGCAAAGCAGACATTGAGTTTATAAGAAATCAATATATCGAAAACGGGATCGGCAGGTGGGCTGCGATGGAAAAATCGACGGGCAACTTTATTGGCTGGGCGGGATTGAAACTGATTAAAGAACCCATCAATAACTATTGTAACTATTACGATCTGGGTTACCGGTTCAGCAAGCGTTTTTGGGGCAAGGGCTATGCCACAGAAGCAGCCGCAGCAGTAAGGGATTATGGATTTCATGAACTAAAGCTGAATGAGATTATTGGTATTGCAGATATAAATAACCTGGGGTCTATCCATGTCCTAGAAAAAGTAGGCTTAAAACGGATTTCTATTTTCGATTATGGCGGCATAAAACACCATCGGATGAAGATTGAAAAATCTGTTTAGCTTTATCAAAGGCTAATTTACCTTTATTGGTTTAGTTTTTGATGTTAATCACAAAATCACTAAATCTTATTGTCATGAAACAGCTTATCTTCTGTGGAATATTAATCTTATTATTGAGTTCCTGTAAAGAGAAATTAGATCCTGCAAGCTTTACCAACACCAGGTGGGAGCTAACAGAACTACCGGGTTTAACCTTGCCTGCATCAGCAAAAGCAACATTAAACTTTGCCGATAGCTTAAAAATAAGCGGAAAATCTTTTTGTAACGGCTATGGTGGCCGTGCAGAAATTGCAGATAACAAGATCACGGTTAAAAATATTTTCGGTACAAAAATGTTCTGTCAGGAAACCGATGCAGCTGAACGCTCATTCCTGCATGCCTTAAATCAGGTAAACAGCGCCAAATTAACTGACAATAAGCTTTATCTGTTAAATGGCGATAAAACATTACTGGTTTTCACCAAAACGAACTAGAATCTTTACAATCAAAAAGGCTGAATAAAGTATTTTTGCTATTTTCGGCCTTTTGAGTTTAACGCAGGAATAATGCCATCGATAACAAAAGATCTGAAGTTCTTTTTCTCAACCGTAAAGAATGCATTTAATTTATTTCAACAGAATGATCCTTTGCGTCTGGCTGGAGCAACTGCCTTTTTCACCAATTTTGCGTTACCACCTATCCTCATTATCCTCATCAGACTTTTCGGTTTGTTCACCGATAGAAGATTATTGGCCACCCACCTATTTGAACGTTTGGCCAATATACTCGACAATGAAAGTATTTTACAGATCAGAACGACCTTAAGAAATATCAGGGGTATTAATCAGGCCTGGTACATTACACTGTTCAGTTTCATATTTTTTCTTTTTGTAGCCACCACTTTGTTCAACGTCATCAAAAACTCTTTAGAACAGATCTGGAATATTGGTCAGAAAGATAAAAAAGGCATCATCAATACGCTCAAATCAAGGGCGATATCAGTTACCATTATCCTGTTGGCGGGCATATTGTTTTTTATCGGGCTGTTAGCCGACAGTGTACAGGCTTATATTGGTGCATACTTAAAGAATGGAGCACCTTCTGTTGGTTTGATTTTAACTTCTGTGATCAATCAACTGGTATTCGTACTGATTGTAACCACTTGGTTTACCATCTTATTCAGGTATTTAACCAATGGGAGGCCTACCTGGAGGGCAGCCATCTCTGGTGGATTGTTAACAGGATGCCTGTTTACTGCCGGTAAATATATCTTGAGAATTTTATTGCCACTGAGCAATATCAGTAATATTTACGGATCAGCCGGGTCGATTATCGTAATTATGCTTTTTGTATTCTACTCTTCGCTTATATTTTACTTCGGTGCATCTTTTATTAAAGCACTCAGCATTGGCAGGTCCACGCCGATTATACCAAAAAACGGATCGTTTGCTTATGAGCTTACCGAAGTTGAGCTGGAAAAGGGGGATTAAAAGATAGGCAGATAAATTTAATTATCTGCCTATTACCTGATTAAGTTTAATAAACTGGAATCGTCATGCTGAACTTGTTTCAGCATCTTTTTTTAATCCAAAGACCCTGAAACGAATTTAGGGTGGCGTAGTCTGAGTATAATCGACTAATATTACAAAATCCTGTAACCTAAGCCAATTGTAAATAAATTTAACTTAGTACCAGGATAACCTGATTTATTGATTTTAGATAATCCCAGTTCGTAGCGGGCATCAAAACTTAACTTTTTAATGTCAAGTCCGGCACCAAACTGCCATGCCAGCGCCTGATTTTTAAAATCGGCACGGAATACACTTCCTGCAGCCTGGCTGAAGCTCTGGTTTTCATCTAAAATCAATGAAAACATAGGCCCGGTATTTAAACGTACACCAATACCGGCAGCTCCGAATTTAGTTCCAACCAGTAAAGGCACATCTAAACTTGTAAACCGTACTTTATTCACCTCACCTGTTGCATCGCTCACCAGATTTGCTGTTTTGCCCGAAACATAAAGTTCCGGCTGGAAGTGAATACCTGCAGCACCTATCCTTGCCCAAAGACCACCATAAAAACCCGTCCGGTTTTCGCTGCTAAACGTGTTATCACTATTAAATTTCGAAAAATTTGCACCAGCTTTAACGCCCAGCTGGAAAGATGGCAGTACTTGTGCACTTGCAAATAGGCCAGCAAGTAAAAATGCAACGGTTAAAGATAAAAATTTCATATACAGTTAATTTAGTTAGTGGCATTGTTAATGGCTTCCTGTTCTTTTAAAGCCTCAACATTGTTTTTATCGCCAAAGTTTTGTGTTTTACCTGCAAAGTAATCTAAAATTCCTGAAATAGTATCTAAGTTATCAGCTAAATTTTGATGTACATCCGGTAAATCTTTTTCAAGGCGGTTATCGCCCAGCTCGATATTATCTACTTCAATTTTTCCAATTTTCTGAATAAGTGCCTGCTGAGAGTTCTGCAAATCTTCCAATTCACGCACTATTTTTTCCATTAATTCAAACTTCTTTAAAGTATTCATAGGTTCTTATTTTTAAGTTCAACTATTCTGTATAAACCCTTTAGCATTTATTTTGTTTGATCTCTCCCATTTTTTAACAGCCGGATTTGGAAACTTCATAAATAACTAATAAATTAGTTTAAAATTATCGGTTATGAAAAATCTGCTTGTCTTCTTAACATTGCTTGGTTTAAAACTTACACTTTTCGCGCAAAATGCGCCAGGAGTAGATAAAGAAAAACTTTTCGATTTTTACCAGTCGCAGCGTTATGCCGATGCTGCCCAGTACCTGAAAAGTATTTATGGCGACAAGCCTGATGATTTTAAAATCATCAGCCAGATCGGTTATTGTTTTTTAATGGCGGGCAACAATATTGACGCAGAAAGTTTTTACAGCAGGGCCTATGCCATACAACCAAAAAATCTCTCTATCCTTTTTAGTTTGGGCAGCATCAATAACAAAAGGGGAAATACCGAAAAGGCTAAAAAGTATTATGGGGAAATTGTGCAAATAGACAGTAATAACTTTAATGTTTATAAACTGTTAGCTAATCTCTATCCATTGCCAGCGGATTCAATGAAACTTGTTTACCTGCTTAAGGCAAACCAGATTAATCCCTTAGAGGGTGATGTTGCCGCCGATCTGGCCGAGGTTCATTCTACATATCAGCAGTACGAAAAGGCTTACCATGTGCTTGATATAGCCATTAAGGGAGATAGCGATAACCTTATACTGCAAAGGGCGAAACTCCCGATCGCCAACCAGCTTAAAAAGTATGCAGAAGTAATTGCGTCCGGAGAGAAGCTATTAAAAGATGGTACCGATGCAGGCGTAATTAAAGATGTGGCCAAGGCCTATTATTACACCAGAAAATACCAGAAAGCCATCGATCTTTTTAAACAGCTTGAAGCAGCATTTATGCAAAATGAAACTACCCTTTATTATACCTCTCTCTGTTACCGGGCATTGAAAAATTATCCTCAGGCTGCCGCTTACACCCAAAAAACAATAGATGAAGCTATTTCTGCAAATACTTCGAGTTATTATGCTTTATTAGGACTGGTTTATGAAGAAAACAACCAATTGAGCCTGGCAAATGCCGCCTATAAAAAAGGGCTTCAATTTAAAGTCGTTCCGGCCTTGTACTATCGCATGGCTGTATTTTATGATACACGCCTAAAACAGGGAAAAAATGCGCTTAAATATTATAACCTGTATTTAAAAAGCAGACCGAACCTGACGGATGATAAGCAGGAAATCAAATTTACGAAAGACAGGATTGCACAACTGAACCTGACGGATTAGACCAGGTCTTCGAAAACAGGCTTTACATTGTCCCAGAATTCATCTAGTGCGATTATCCTTGGTTTAAAAAAGGAAATCAGCTCTGGCCAGTGCTGTTGGTTAAATATACTTACGCCGCTGATGCTGGTGGAAATTAAAGAAACCGTTTTCCCGAAATCATCAGTTTTATCTTTGATCCAGTCCCATTCTTCATTTAGCGTATTGGTAAACATGAGTTTGAATTCTTCAAACTGCTCAAATATGAGGTGCCTGATATCAGCATCAGGATGTGAAAGCTGGATGCTGATAAAAGCCTTTTTACCATCAACATCCATTTTAAAGAAGATATTCTTCACCCCGGTTTTATAATTGGTCCAGTTTACGGTAGAGCCGCTGGCTGAGGGAACAGGTTTCATGTACTGCCCGAAACTGATCCAAAACTGTTGACGTAACCGCGCCGATTCTTCTTTACTGTACATTTATTTTCTTAGCATTGAGCAGGATAAAAGTATCGTCATCTCGACTGGAGCCGTGCGAAACGGAGAGATCTATAAGATAGATTTCTCGGCTTCGCTACACTTCGCTCGAAATGACGATCTCCGCGCCCTTTTATCACAAAGCTGCAATTATAAGCGATTAATATTTATATTCAAAATGATAGCTTCCGGAACCAATTTCTTCTTTTTTATCGGTTTTTGGCAAAATAACTGTAGCTGTAGCATTGGCCGGAACGGTTACATCGAGCTTAAACACACCATCAGCAATTGTCCACGACGATTTAACAGTGCCGTAAACAGTTTCCAGTTCTGCAGAGGCATTGGTTAGTCTCCCACCCGGCTTTGGTGCTATTAAAATGGCTTTGTAGCCCGGTTGTGCAGCTATTGGATTAATCCCTGCAATATTTTTATACATCCAGTCGCCAATTGCCCCGTAGGCATAATGGTTAAAAGAATTCATATCGGCCGTCTGGAAAGATCCATCCTGTTTAATACCATCCCAACGTTCCCAGATCGTAGTTGCCCCCATCTTTACCGGATAAAGCCATGAAGGATAACTTTCCTGCAATAACAGATCGTAAGCCACATCTTCATGCCCGAACCGACTCAATACATGGCAAAGATATGGGGTACCCAAAAACCCTGTGGTCAGGTGGTTTCCATAATCCCTGATGTTATCGACCAAACGTTGTGCCGCCTGTGCACGCAGGTTTTCAGGTAGC
Source organism: Sphingobacteriaceae bacterium (assembly GCA_017745075.1). Lineage (GTDB taxonomy): Bacteria > Bacteroidota > Bacteroidia > Sphingobacteriales > Sphingobacteriaceae > Pedobacter. The sequence continues at coordinate 8,754 of JAGIAD010000003.1, forward strand.
ATATCGAATTGTAAAGCCAAAACATAAGCCGTTTGGGTATTCGAAATCAATTTTCCGTTTGTGGTCATATTTTCGGCCAGATATGCTGCTTTTATCTTGCTTAGCAAATCGCTGTATTGGGTCACTTCATCTGTTTTACCTAAAACTTTTGCTGCGTTAATAAGCAGTTGGGTAGAATGCGCGTAAAAGGTTTGCGCAATCATGTACTTGTCTGTCACGGCAGCACGGCCATCGTTATCATCATTTGGTCGGTAAAACAGCCAATCGCCAAAATGGAAACCGGTATTCCAAAGGTTGTTTTTAGCTCTTGAAGTGATGTAATCCACCCATTTTTTCATACTGGCATACTGGGTTTCCAACAGGCCTTTATCACCGTAAACCACGTACATATCCCATGGAATAATGGTAGCTACATCGGCCCAACCCGCTGAGCCTGCATCATTTTGGGTTAGTACATTCGGTATTACAAAAGGAACGCTGCCGTTCGGAAGCTGATCTGCGGAAACATCTTTTAGCCATTTTGTAAAAAAGCCTGCCACATCCATATTGTAGGCCGCTGTTAAGGCAAATGCCTGTGCGTCACCTGTCCAGCCCAAACGTTCATCTCTTTGCGGACAATCAGTAGGCACATCAACAAAATTCCCCTTTTGCCCCCACGAAATATTATGTTGCAATTGGTTTAATAAAGGATTTGAAGTGCTGAATTTACCACTTGTTTTCATATCAGAATAAACTGCTACAGCAGTGAAGTTTTCCAATTTAAGTTCACCGGGATAACCATTTACTTTTACATACCTGAAACCCTGAAAAGAAAAATGCGGCTCAAATACCTGCTCCGTTTCTCCTTTTAAGATATAATTGTTTTGTTGCCTGGCCGAGCGGAGATTCTTAGTATAAAAATTTCCTTCTTTGGTCAGCACTTCAGCATGGCTGATGGTAATTTTTGTACCTGCCTTACCTTTTGCCTTCAGCATTACCCAGCCAACCAGGTTCTGCCCGAAATCGACCACAGTTTCGCCTAAAGGTGTTTTAAATATTTTTAAGGCCTTAAATTCTTCATGTTTACTTACCTGCGGGCCACTCATGCCAACCAGTTTTTCTGGTCCGTTTGGCAGTTCCTGTACCGCTTTCCAGTTTGCGTTTTCTTTAAAATTGACATTATTCCAGCCGTCTTGTTCTAACCTTGCATCGTAAGTCTCCCCATCGTAGATATTGGAAGATCTTATCGCTCCGTAACTGGTTTTCCAGCTGTTATCGCTTACAATGGTTTCTTTACTTCCATCAGCATATTCTACTTCTAGCTGGAGTAATAAAGCTCTTGTATTGCCATAAAATTCTTTTTGGGAGTTAAAACCGATCCTTCCTTTGTACCAGCCATCGCCCAATGAAACACCGATTACGTTAGCACCTTTTTTCAATGCGTTTTTCAGATCGTAAACCTGGTACTGAATGTGGTTTTTGTAACTGGTCCAACCCGGTGCAAAGTAAGCATCGCCTACGCGCCCGCCATTGAGACTGGCCTCGTATAAACCTTTTGCGGTAATATACATGGTTGCAGAACGGACTTCTTTTTTTAGGTTAAATTCTTTTCTGAATAACGGACTGGCAAGTGAAGTGTCTTTTCCTTCAACAGCTATCCATTTCGCCTGCCAGTCTTCGGGTTTTAAACCTGTTTGAAAATATTGCACCGGCGACCAGGCCGAGGTATTACCGTGGTTATCTTTTACCCTTACCTGCCAGTAATACCTGGTTTTTGATGATAATTGAGGGCCATCGTAAGCCACCAGAACAGATTGATCATTGTTTACAGCCGTTTTCCATAAAACTTTGTCAATTTTTGGCGAGGAGCCCAATCTGATTTCGTAATTGCTCTGTTTGGTATTTTTTGCAGTTGAAATCATTTTCCAGCTAAACCTGGGTTTAGGATTATCAATACTAAAAGGATTAACCAAATGCTCAACAGTTAAATCTTTTAAGAAGATTTTTTGAGCTGAAGCATTTATAGTAAATGAAAATAGTAACGCAGTCGCAAATATTGCGCTAAATATGCCGGAGATTCTGTTCATAAATGGTTAGTGTTAATTTTTTAAATCTTAACACTACTATATTCAGCAATAAAATTGAACCAACCATCCTGCACTGTTATGAAAAGTTAATTGTTAACACAACGCATATTACCACACAAAAAACTACAAATCAGATAATTACAAACAAAAATAAAAGTAAAATTAGCGGTTCATTAATCTGGCCACATACTTCCCTATAATATCGAATTCTAAATTTACGGTATCGCCAACATTAACTTCCTGTAAGTTGGTGTGTTCAAAGGTGTAAGGAATGATAAATACAGAAAACTCATCAACCGCAGAATTGACTACGGTTAAACTAATTCCGTTTACACAGGCCGAGCCTTTTTCTACAGTCACATTTCCGGCACTGGAGTCATATTTAAAGCGGTATTCCCAGCTGCCATCCAGTTCTTCGCGTTTAATACAAACTGCAGTCTGGTCTACATGCCCCTGCACAATATGGCCATCTAAACGGGCATTCATTTGCATACAGCGTTCCAGGTTAATTTTACTCCCTACTTTTAAACTTCCTAAATTGGTTTTGTTCAGTGTTTCATCTATCGCGGTAACGGTATGTGTTCCATCACTTAAAGCCACAACCGTTAAACATACGCCATTATGGGCTACGCTCTGGTCAATTTTGAGCTCATGGCTAATTGCCGAAGATATGGTAAAGTGAATATTGGTATGATCGTTTTTAATGGCAGTAACTTCGCCAAGTGTTTCTATAATTCCTGTAAACATTTTTTTTATTTGTTTATGTTGGGGTATCATTCCTGTATAACAGCCGTCATCTTAAATGCGTTGCATTTCGCTCCCATTGATAATTTTTAGTAAAATAAGTCGTCATCTCGACTGAAACGCAGTGAAATGGAGAGATCTACCTAGACAGATTTAGCTTCACCGAGCACTACGTGGTTCTCGGCTTCGCTTCACTCTGCTCGAAATGACGCACTTCATTATTATTTATCATCGAAAAAGATGCTGAAACAAGTCCAGTATAACGTTTCCAATGTGGACTTCTCTATGTTGTTAATATTTTAATCTATTCTTTCTCCAATCTGAAGTACTTTTAATTGCTTCATCGCTCAATATAACTTCCTTTTTTTGAAACAGTTTTGCGGCAATTGCTGCGGCAATCAACGCTTCTGTTTCATCCTGCACCTTTAAACTTTCGGCTTTAAAATATTTGCCCACAAAATGGGTGTCAAAATTGCCACTTTTAAAAGCTTCGTGCTGCATTACAAATTTACCAAAACCCAGGGTAGTTTCTATCCCTGTAATATCATATTCTTCAATTGCCCTTACCATACGTTCAATGGCTTCTTCCCTGTCTTTACCATAGGTAATGAGTTTGGCAATCATCGGATCATAATAAATCGGGATTTCCATCCCCTGCTCAAAGCCATCATCAACCCTTACACCGTTACCTTTAGGCGTATTGTAAGTTTGTAAAGTACCGATATCGGGCAGGAAATTATTAGCCGGATCTTCAGCATAAACCCTGAGTTCGATGGCATGCCCGTTAATTTTTAGATCTTCCTGCTTAAAGCTCAATTTTTCTCCCGAAGCAATTTTAATCTGTTCTTTTACCAGATCGATACCAGTAATCAGTTCGGTAACGGGGTGTTCCACTTGCAAACGGGTATTCATTTCGAGAAAAAAGAAGTCGAGGTTTTCATCGAGTATAAACTCAACAGTACCGGCTCCTGTGTAATTTACCGAACGGGCCACATCTACTGCACATTTACCCATCTGCTGCCTGATCTCGTCCGTTAAAACCGAAGAAGGGGCCTCTTCCACCACCTTTTGGTGACGCCGCTGCACCGAGCACTCCCGTTCAAAAAGATGGACAATATTGCCATGCTTATCGCCCAAAACCTGTATTTCAATGTGCCTTGGCGAAGTAACGTAACGTTCGATAAAAACAGCCCCGTCGCCAAAGGCAGATGTAGCCTCGCTTACTGCAAGCTGCATCTGTTCTTCAAAATCTTCAACCCGCTCTACAATACGCATCCCCTTACCTCCTCCACCTGCAGCAGCTTTGATCAATATAGGGAAACCCACTTCGACGGCGCGCTGCCTGGCTTCATTTACATCCTGAATCGCCTCTTCTGTTCCAGGCACCATGGGAATGTTATATTTTAATGCCGCTGCCTTTGCCGATAGTTTATTACCCATCGTTTCCATAGCCTGTGGCGAGGGGCCAACCAAAATTAAACCTGCATCGGCAACCATTTGCGCAAAACCTGCATTTTCTGACAAGAAACCATAACCCGGGTGGATGGCTTCAGCGCCGGTTAATTTACAGGCATCAACGATTTTCTCTCCCACCAGGTAACTTTGGTTAGAAGGTGCCGGTCCGATAAAAACAGCTTCATCGGCATAACGCACATGTAATGCATTGCGGTCGGCTTCAGAAAAAACAGCTACCGTTTTTATTCCCATTTCCTTAGCTGAACGCATAATGCGTAAAGCAATTTCGCCACGGTTGGCGATTAAGAGTTTGGAGATTGGGCTTTGGAGTTTAGGGTTTTCAGGCATTTTTGGTTAGACTTTGTGTATATGCAGGTGTACTTTAAACTTTCCGGCTATTGAACATTAACTATTTGACTTCGGACTCCTGGCTAGGAATCCAGACTTTACTTACAAATGTAATATTATTTCAATTGCCTGATCAATCATTGCGGGGGTTAGGTCTAAATGGGTAACCAAACGGACGGTACTGGCGCTGGTGGTATTGCAATGCAACCCTTTTTCCTTTAACTGGCTTACAATTTTCTCTGCCGATCCTTTTTCTACCTCGAAGATTACAATATTGGTTTCGACCGGCATAATTGATTTTACATAAGCTGTGCGTGCAAGTGCAACGGCAATTGCTTTGGCATGAGCATGGTCGTCTTTTAACCGTTCTACATGATTATCGAGCGCATAAATACCCGCCGCAGCCAAAAATCCTGCCTGGCGCATACCTCCACCAAAAGCTTTCCTTATTTTCCGTGCCTTATGGATCATTTGTTTGGAGCCTAAAAGCACAGAACCAACCGGTGCCCCCAAACCTTTTGATAAGCATACCGAAATACCATCGAAGTATTTGCCATACTCATTTGCATGATCGCCGGTGGCTACAAGTGCATTAAAAATACGTGCACCATCCAGATGCAGTTTCAGCCCCTTTATATTGCATAGGTGATGGATCGGGGCAATTTGCGCTAACGTGTAACAGCTACCGCCACCTTTATTTACGGTATTTTCTAAAACTACCAAACTCGAATTAGGATAGTGAATATTATCTTCATTGATTTCAGGCTCAATCAAATCAGTGGTTAATATACCGCGTTCGCCGTGTAATAATCTTACCGATGCGGCAGAATGATAGGCAATGCCACCGATTTCGTAGCGGTAAACATGTGCAGTCTGGTCGCAGATCACTTCATCCATCGGCTGGGTAAAACACTTGATCGCAATCTGGTTGGTCATCGTTCCTGACGGACAAAATAATCCGGCTTCCATGTTAAAGATCGAAGCCAGTTTTGTCTCCAGTTCATGTACTGTTTCATCTTCGCCAAAAACATCATCGCCCACCTTTGCAGTCATCATGGCATCCAACATTCCGGCTGTTGGTTTGGTTACGGTATCACTCCTGAAATCTAAAAATCTGCTGTTCATTTCCCTATCGGATTGTAAAATATTCTTAATGTTAAAAAAAAAGACCAATGCCTTTTCTGGTATAATTTTAAGGTTTTTCGTCGATTAAGCGCCCTATATAGTGTATTTTTTACACACTTAATTTTCGGCAACAACAAATTGTTAAAAAATTATTAAAAAAAAGGATACAAAATATAAGAGTTTTTATACTTTTATCGTGCTAAAACCAAAAATAAATAAAATGATAGTAATTGCAGACGGCGGATCTACCAAGACAAATTGGTGTTTGATTAACGAGGCCGGCAGAAAAATTTACTTTAACACCGAAGGTTACAATCCATATTTTTCCAAGGGAGAGTACATTGTAAAGTCTTTGAATGAGACTCTTCCAGACCACTTGGAAAGAGAAAAATTAACAGCAGTTTATTACTACGGTGCCGGCTGCTCTACCCCTGCAAATGTAAAAATCGTAGCCGATGCGATGCAACAGATTTTTACCAATGCAAAAATTTTTGTAGGCCATGATTTACTTGCCTCTTGCAGGGCACTTCTTGGAAACGAGCCAGGATTTGCTGCTATTTTAGGTACAGGAACCAACTCATGCCTGTATGATGGAAACGAAATTACCATGAATATCGATTCTTTGGGTTATTTCTTAGGTGATGAAGGCAGCGGTTCATATATTGGTAAACGTATTTTAAGCGATTACATGAAAGGTTACATGCCAAAAGGCTTACGCGAAGCTTTTTACGATAACTACGCATTAACCAACGAAGATATTTTCGATAATATTTACAATAAGCCATTGCCAAACCGTTTCTGTGCAAGCTTCAGTAAATTTTTATACGATTTTAAAGATAATTACGAGGATTATGCTTTTGCAACCATTGATTATGCATTTACCGCATTTTTCGAAGCTTTGGTTATCCACTATCCTAACTATAAAGATCACAAGTTAAATTGTGTGGGTTCTGTTGGCTACAGTTTCCGAGATATTTTAAGCATCGTAGCCGACCGTTATGAAATGGGTGTAGGCAAAATTATCCGCTCTCCTATAGATGATTTGGTACATTACCATTTAGAGTTAGCGCCGAAGGTTTAGTCTTCAGTCCTAAGTCTGGAGTCATTAGTCCAGCGTTGGAATACAACAATACAAAAATCCCCGATTTGAAATTCAAACCGGGGATTTTTCTTTTAATAAATGGCTATGCTGCTTTGGACTTTCCAATTTAGTCTTTGGTCTCAACGCCCTCCGCTTCTTTTCGCTATGCTAAAAAGAAATCTCCTTACCAAAAAGTTTTGCGTATTTACGCTTATCAAAGCGGTACAATGTAGCCGCCCTGTACGATACACCTTTTTGTTTTTCGTCAAGTTCTTTTAATACACCAAAACTGATAATCTTTTTTCTAAAGTTGCGTTTATCCAGTTTTTTACCTAAAACCAGTTCGTACACATGTTGTAACTGTGTTAAGGTAAACTTCTCGGGCAAAAGCTCGAAAGCAATTGGCTGGTGTTTAATCCGGCGTTTTATTTTTTCTAAACCTTTATCGTATATTTTTTGGTGGTCGAAAGCAAGTTTAGGCAGGTCGGTAATCGGCAACCAGTTGGCGCGCTTGGCGTAGGTACTGATGGGCCGTAGTTCTTTATCGCCACCCAAACGGATCAAAGCGTAATATGCCAAAGTAATTACCCTGCCTTGCGGGTGCCTGTGCGGATCGCCAAAAGCATAATACTGCTCCATATAAATGCCACGCAAACCCGTAAGTTCGTACAAAATGCGAGAGGCTGATTGATCTAAACTCTCATCAGGACCAACAATGTTACCGGGCAATGCCCACCAATCCTTAAACGGTTCTTCATTCCTTTCAATGAGCAGGATTTTGAGTTCCTTACCATCAAATCCAAACAAAACGCAATCTATCGAGAATACAGAATCTAAATGAGGTAAAATTTGTTCCAAAGTAAAATTTAGTTATTTTAAGCAGATAAAGGTATGACTTTCAATATTAAGTAAAAAAAATAAAATAAATTACTTAGTGTAAAAAATACACACTATATTCGTATTATAAAGATGGAACCAAATATAAAAAATATAGCTGTACTAACTTCCGGAGGCGATGCCCCTGGAATGAATGCTGCAATCAGAGCTGTTGTTCGTACCGGAATTTACCATGGCATCAACATGTTTGGTGTAATGCAAGGTTACCAGGGTTTAATTACCGACAACATAAAACCAATGGACGCCCGTTCTGTAAGTAACATTTTACACCTGGGAGGTACCATATTAAAAACTGCACGTTGTTTAGAATTTAAAACAGACGAAGGTCAGCAGATTGCCTACAACAATTTAAAAAAGAATAATATTGATGGCCTGGTAGTAATCGGGGGTGATGGAACATTCACCGGAGCGAAACGTTTTTCTGAAACTTTTGGCGTTAAGGTAATCGGCATACCGGGTACTATTGATAATGATTTGATCGGGTCTGATTTTACTTTAGGATATGATACGGCCATTAACACAGTAATTGAGGCAATCGATAAAATCAGGGATACTGCCGATGCGCACGACCGCCTGTTCTTTATCGAAGTAATGGGACGCGACTCTGGCTGTATTGCTTTAAGAAGTTCGATTGCAAGTGGTGCTGAAGCAGTGCTTTTACCTGAAAAGGAAACCAGCGTAAACGAATTGATCGATAAACTGGCATTAGGTGCTGCCACCAAAAAAACGTCGAGTATTGTGATCGTAGCCGAAGGCCATAAACAAGGCGGCGCTTATGATATTGCAAAAAAAGTAAAAGAAACTTTTGATCACTACGATACCAAAGTAACCATTCTGGGCCACCTGCAACGCGGGGGTAGTCCAAACAGTTTCGACAGAATTTTGGGCAGCCGCTTAGGTTTTGCGGCAGTAAATGCGTTAATTGCAGGCGAAACAGAGAAAATGGTAGGTTTAAAAGGAAATGAAATAAAATTAACCAGTATAAGAGAGGCTTTAACCGCTCATTCTTTTAAACTCGAACCCGATTTAATGGAAATGACAGAGGTACTTTCAATATAATATGATAGCAGTTGTTTATAGCGGATCGAAAACAGCATTCTGGAAATTAACCCAAAATGGACAGGTGGTGTCGCATTGTAACACTACCGGCTTAAACCCTTGCTTTGTCGATCCCAAAACGATTTTACAGATTTTAAATAAAAAGATTGTCCTGGTTAACAACGCCGAAAACATCAAAAAGATTTACTTCTTTGCGGCCGGGGCATCATCAGCAGACAGGAAAGAGGAATTAGCCAAAACCCTTTCGTCATTTTTCAGATACAGCAAAATTGTTGTAGAAAATGACCTGTTTGGCGCTGCTAAAGCTGCCTGTTACAATAAACCCGGTATTGTTGGGATGTTGGGCAGTGGTGCACATTGCGCTTACTTCGACGGAAAAAAACCGATAAATAACAACTTTGGATTAGGTTATATCCTCGGCGACGAAGGTTCTTCAAATTACTTTGGAAAAATACTCCTTAAAGAATTTTTAAGCCTTAAAATGCCAAAGGATATAGAAACCAAATTTACATTAACACACAATCTAGACCGTCCTCAGATATTAGAACGGATCTACAATAAGCCGCAGGCAAATATATTTTTAACTTCATTTTTCGACTTTATTACCCACAACAGTAAACACGAATATATCCGTAGGCTGATTGATGAGGGATTTGAAAAATACTTCGAAACTTATATTTTACCAACCGTTGAGAAACATAAAACTCGTGAAGTGCATATTGTAGGTAAGGTAGCAGCCGAACTGGAAGACCGGTTAAGGTTTATAGCAGGCAAATATGACCTGGAAATAAAAAGCATCATTAAAGAACCAATACAAAATTTATTAAAACATTACACTAATTAACAAAAAACAATGAGCAAAATTGGAATAAACGGCTTTGGCCGTATTGGCCGACTGGTTTTCAGAGCCGCATTAAAAAGAGGATTAGATATTGTAGCCATTAACGACTTAATTGATCCGGATTACATGGCATACATGTTAAAATATGATACTACACACGGTAAATTTGATGGTACTATTGAAGTTGTTGACGGCAACCTTGTGGTTAACGGCAAAACCATCCGTGTAACTTCAGAAAGAAACCCTGCTGATTTAAAATGGGATGCTGTAGGTGTTGAGGTAGTAATCGAATCAACAGGTTTATTTTTAACCCGCGTTGATGCTGAGAAACACATCGCTGCCGGTGCTAAGAAAGTAGTTTTCTCTGCTCCTGCTAAAGATGGCGATATCCCTACTTACGTAATGGGTGTTAACCATCATAAATTAACAGCAGATCAAACTATCGTTTCGAACGCTTCATGTACTACAAACTGTTTAGCACCAATTGCTAAAGTATTAAACGATAACTTCGGTATTGTTGAAGGTTTAATGAGTACCATCCACGCGGTAACTGCAACTCAAAAAACTGTTGATAGCCCATCGGCTAAAGACTGGAGAGGTGGCCGTGGTGGTTTCTCTAACATTATCCCTTCGTCAACCGGTGCAGCTAAAGCGGTAGGTTTAGTTCTTCCTGAATTAAAAGGAAAATTAACTGGTATGTCTTTCCGTGTACCTGTTGCCGACGTTTCTGTTGTAGACTTAACTGCACGTTTAGAAAAACCAGCTACTTACGAGCAAGTTAAAGCTGCAATGAAAGCTGCTTCTGAAGGCGAATTAAAAGGTGTACTTGGTTATACTGAAGATGAAGTTGTTTCTTCTGACTTTATCGGCGATGACCACGCATCTATTTTTGATGCAAAAGCAGGTATCTCATTGAACGATAATTTCGTCAAAGTGGTATCTTGGTACGATAATGAGTGGGGATATTCTACTGCATTAGCTAAATTCGTAGAATATTACGCAAGTTTATAATAAAAAAGCCCACAGCGCGCTTTTAAAACACATATATAAGGCAACATTATTTATTTAATGTTGCCTTTTTGTTTGAAACCTATTTTTCACTTATAAATTAGATTTTAATTTTAACTTAAAAATTATTTTTTATTAAAATACTCATCCAAAAAATGCTTCAACCTCCACAAACACAATAAAAAGAGGTTAAAAAATTCGTGAAAATCATTTTCTAGCAAAAAATTAACAAGATTTAACTATATCGCATTATAAATTGACAATATTTAACAATTATTTAACAAAATTTTAAGTTATCTTTGCAACATAGTCGTTTTAAACTCCTAAATTTTTCAGAAAAAGATCAGTAAATAAAAAATGACAAAAAAAATACTTAAATTTTTCTTAGTGTATTTTTTACACTATCAAATTTTTTACTATATTTGTAGTGTAATAAACGGGACGATGTTTATTACCATTAAAAAAGATAAATCATTTTCTTGAAAAACCCCGGTTTAGATAGAAGATTAAAGACAAAGCCTGGCTCATAACAGGTTTATATTTGGTTAGAAAAAAGAGATACGTCTGGATGGAGTATCTCTTTTCTTGTTTTAAGGCAAAATCATATCCAGACAATTAATAGAGTAAGCAACCACCCTACCATTGATCAGCATCCTTCCTCCTCCAAGGTTAATAATTTTGATACATTCTCAATCTGGCCAGGCTAAATTCAGCAAATAAAACTTCTTTACGTTATATTTGTAATAAGCTCTTGTCATTGTAAATTTTTAAAACAGAGTACATGAGTAAGTTTAGCAAACCCTCAAATACCATATCTGATTATGAATTTCAGCGTCTCAATAAGCTTAGGCGTTACCACATTATTGATACACCACCCGAGCTTCTTTTCGATCTGATTGCGGAAATTGCAAAGATCACTTTTAAAGCATCGGGATCATTCGTTTCATTTATTGATGATACACAGGTGTACCTTAAAGCCAATACTAGCCCTATACAGGCTTCAATAATCAGAAAAGAAGACAGCTTATGCACCGTTTCTTCCCAAACAGGAGAGATTACCCTGATTGAAGATACCAAAACCTGCACTGAGGTTAAAGATAACCCCTATGTTAAAATGGATAACGGAATCAGGTTTTATGCCTCGTCACCCATAACCACTATGGAGGGCTTTGTAATCGGAGCAGTTAGCGTGATGGATGATAAACCCAGGTTTGATATCGAAGAAGATCAGCTAATGGTACTGAAATGGCTGGCACGGATTACACTTGAAAAGCTGGAATCGCGGTTGATTAACCGTATTTCGGTACGTGCTTACGATGACCGCTTGCACCGCCTCGCCCATGATATGAAAAACCCTGCAACATCATTGGTTGCCTACGGGCAACTTTTGAAAAAAGGCTTACTTAGCCCGGAAAAACTTGCACCATTGGGTAGTAAAATTGAGCAAACCGGCCGGAACATTGAGCAAACAATGAATAACCTGCTCAATGAAGCTAAGAACGAAAATGCTTCTATCGACCTTAAATTTGAAACCATTAAAGTAAGAGACCTGCTAAATACCGTTGCTGCGACATTTGATTTTGCCTTAAAACAAAAACAACAAACACTTAAAATAAATTGCCAGACAGATGGCTATATCCAGGTAGACCAGGAACGTATTACCGATGTTTTAACAAACCTGTTGAGCAATGCCATTAAATATTCACAAATCGGGGCAGAAATAGAAGTCAATTGCAATGCCCGAATAAATGATATTATCTTCGAATTTAAGGATAATGGTGTTGGTATGACAACCGAAGATATCGGCAAGCTTTTCACCAAGTTTGCCAAATTATCATCAGTACCTACCGCAAAAGAACGCTCGAACGGCATTGGGCTTTATATTGTTAAAACACTGGTACAGCTGCATGGCGGCAAGGTTTGGGCAAACAGCTCAGGGAAAGACTTAGGCAGTTCGTTTTTTATTTCATTGCCCAAGTTAGAAAGTTTGCCGGTAACGGATTAAAGAAAAGTGACATGATCGTCCTGCTGAACTTGTTTCAGCATCTCAACCGAAGCACAGACTAACAGCTTTCTGATAGCCAATCTAATACTGAATCACGTTACCCCATTTTGTTCGTTTCACGATTTTCTTAAATTCAGAGAGATGCGCACTATCAATAACAAAAACAGTTATATCAATGGTTAGCAGCGTTCTTTTTGTTTTATTGAACTCTTTGTTAAGGGCTTTCATCTGAGTAAGAAAATCATTTCTTTTAAAATTTGAAGAGTCAAACCTAATTGAATGCCAATGCCTGGAACTTTCTAAAGAAGTTAATACCCCTCCAAATCCGTCTATAGTACCAATCAAAGCAAATTCATAAAGAAAGTATTCTATATTTGTCAACTCCCATGATTTCTTATCTCCATCGTGCGCCCACCAATCGTCAATTGTCTCACCGTGCTCCTCTGAATTTATAAATTGGGTACTTTTCCGTTTATGAGTTTTATCGAAGCTTAAGGGATTGTGCGTTCTATCATAAATCAAATCTGCTATGGAGTCTTTAACCTTCTCTGTTATCCTATCTTGGGATACAATTCGTACTATTTTTTTAATTTCACCTTTAGAAAGCATTGTTTCATTTATCACCTGCTCTTTCAGTTTAATAGACTGAGCAATTACGCCTTTTGCCATAAAGCAGATCGGCATAGTTATTAGCAAAATCAAAATTCTGTTCAAATTCATTATTGAGCCCTAAACACAAAAGACAAAGATTATTTCTTATTAAGAATAAAATACCCAACTCCTATTACTAAACTAAATACAATTATAGATTGAATATGCAAAAAAGGTGATTGATAAAGCATGCACCAAGGTGAAGAATGGTGATTGCTTTGCAAATCATTAAACCATACTAAGATATCATTAAAAAATGTACCTATTACCAGCAGTAACCCAAAGACTAAACGCCAGTATTTAGAAAAACGGAAACGGGCCATCCAAAGGCTCTGTGTAGCCAAAAAACACATTAATACTGGAAAAACTGCCGCCAACCAATACGGACCAGCATAGCGATTAATCCATACCAAACTAGCCTGACCACCAAATATAATCTCTACCAGAAAATACAATAAGTAAACAATTCCTACTATCCTGATCAACCAAACAGCAACCATATCAGATTGGTTAATGAATTTAGTTCTGGACAAAAAGAATATAACAATGCTCCAGCAAGCGTAGATGAGCATTAGTTCTGGCAAAAGATAAGATGGCATTAAACCGGATTCCATTATTGAGCGTTATTTAGATGATACAAATTAAGTTATTTTATCGATAGTTTTTTCGAAGCCTTAATTTTGTTGTTAACATTTAATGGGAGATCCTGAAATAAATTCAGCGAGACAATTGCCAGCTATAAAAAGATATAATTAAAGCACTTCAATACCCAAGTGTTTATAAGGAGCCAAACCAGCGTTATCAGGCTCGGTTTCAGTAATGATTACATCAACATCGGTAACCGGGCAAACATAATAAGGCTCTACCGTATTTATTTTTTCGAGTGCCGAAAGTGCAATGGTTTTCCGGGACTGGCTAATCATAATGTTGTTCAATTGCGAGTCTTCATATATAATGGAGGTAATGCCCATACTGTGGTGCAGGCTGCAGATCCCCAAAATACAGATATCGGCGCGTACCTTTCTAAAAGTATCTATGGTTTCTTGCCCTATAGTGATAAATGCAGTTTTATGCAATCTTCCACCGGCAAATATGACTTCTGCACTGGGGTGGTCTTCCAAAATATTAGCTACCGGGAAGCTGTTGGTAATGATGGTAATCTTTAAATCTTTTGGCAATACTGCTGCGAGTGCAACTACTGAAGTACCCCCATCAAAGAATACGACCTGCCCATCTTTCAGAAACTGTAAAGCTTTTTTTGCAATGGTTTGTTTGTGTTGCTGGTTATATTTTTCCCTGTCCCTGTAATGCTGTGGTATTGGAGAACGGGAAATTGCCCCACCACGAACTGCACGGAGCAGGCCCTGAGAATCGAGTTCTTTAATATCACGACGGACTGTATCTTCTGACACATTTAACAATGTACTTAACTCGTCAAGCCTCACTTTACTGTCCTTATCGAGGGTATTGATAATAATCTGAAGTCGCTCTTCTTTTACCATATTACTGCAATATATTGCAAATATAAGAATTTAATTGAATTAAAATTTGCAATATATTGCAATATTAAATATTTTTGTTGCATAAAATAGCAAACAATGAAAAAGACAATTGGCATTGATATGGACGGCGTACTGGCCGACATCGAAGATCATATATTACAAACTTATCATTCGGAAACCGGCATTTCGCTTACCCGGGAAGACATCAAAGGCAAATCGGAAGAAGAGCTTTTTCCAGATCGGAACATGGTTATGAAAATCTGCAACAGGGAGGGCTTTTTCAGGAACCTGCCTGTTATGGAAGGTGCCGTTGAAACCGTAAAACAACTTATGGAAGATTACGAAATCTATATTGTTTCGGCTGCCATGGAATTTCCGCTATCACTTTTCGAAAAACGCGAGTGGCTGGCAGAACATTTCCCTTTTATCAGTTGGAAGAACATTATCTTATGCGGCGACAAAAGCATTATAGATACTGATTATTTAATTGACGATCATTGCAAAAACCTCGATTTCTGCAAGGGTAAACCTTTAATGTTTACGGCTTTCCATAATGTAGAAAAAGATCATCATCAGCGGATCAACCACTGGAAAGAGGTACCCGCTTTATTGAAGAAACTGGAGGAAGCAAAGCTCGCAGTGGCTTAATGGATATTACCAAAACAAAAAAGGGTGCAGCCACTGGCTACACCCTCTATCTAAATTAACGCTCTCAACTAGAAGTTGATATAAGGCTCTCACCCCTTATGCCTACAATATTACGGCAGAAAGATTAAGATTTGATGAAGATTTTAATTTATTGAAGATTTTGATAAAGATTTTTTGGATCAATCACCACCACCTCCCCCACAACTTCCGCAAGAGCTCCCGCATGACGAGCCACATGAACTGTCTCCACCCCCACCATCGCCACTGGTAGCATCACTTCGTTTGTAATTTACCAAAGGGATTAAACTTGTAGTTAATACGGCCGAACCATATAAAAAATAATCCCAACGCCAATCTTGTTCTTCTTTTATTGTGGGCAAAAGAACTTTTATCACAATTATGCCAAATCCTTTACCAACTTACTGCGTATTCTGCTCAGTGTTTCGAGGCGCATGCCTAAATAACTGGCAATACAACGTAATGGAACTTTAGATACATCGAAGGAATTTAACTCCATAAATTTTTCATAGCGCCTTTCTGCTGAAGGGATACGCGCCAGGATAGACCGTTCTGAAGCAGCATAGTATTGGAGGCCAAGGATTTTCCGTCCGATCACATTGGTTTCCTGATAATTTGAATACAACCTGTTTATAAACAGGCGTGACATAGGTACCAGTTCAGAGTTTTCGAGGGCCTGCAAATATTCAATTGAAGGCCTTACATTTTCACCGGGATGCTGGATCGCACCGATAAATTCATTTCCAAAACTGATCCAGGTCGTAATTTCTTTACCATCATCTTTTACAAATCCTCTTACCAATCCATTTACCACAAAAAAAACATCATCATTATTGTCAATCGGTGAGAGAATGTATTTATTCTTTTTAACGAGGATAGGTTGGAGATTTTTTTCAATTTCCTGGATAAAACCCGGCGTTATCGGGCATAAACTGCTGAAATAATTTAATACAGCGTTAACTAAAAATACCTTGCGGGATTCGAGCATACACAAATAGGGATAGACTTTAGACCCTTAATTATAACGATTTTTAATAAAATACAAAAATAAAGTAGATTAATTAAGACAATTATGACACATAATGCCTTTATAGCGTATATTTCTTGATGTTTTGAACAGCAAACTGATTGATCCAGGTAAAAATTCTCAGTTTGCTATTATCAAATTGAGAAAAACATTGCCAGGCTTCGAAGAATGTTTTTTCCAAAATTAATTTGGCTTTTTCCTCTTCTCTAACAGACCTGATAATGTTTCCATAAATAGCAGAAGAATACCGCTTATAGAGTGCTTTAAATGTGTCACAATCATATGTCTTTAATGTAGTAAAAAAGACTTCATCGCCGGGTGAACCGGCATCATGACCAACATTTTGTTTTTGACGGGTAACCTTTGGGTATAACGGTTGCATGAGCGATTTAATGTTATTGCTATAACACAGCGCTTTTCCCTTTGTTTATGCAATGCCGGAAAATCAAACAACCGAACGGAGTATACACAACTGCCCATCAATCTTTAAAAAACGCAGACAATATGGAGGAAGCTTTTTTTCAGAACGTTCATTTTCTTCACAGGAAAGCAAACCGGGGCAACCCAGATGCTAATTTGACAGTCAATAAAAAAGGAATGAAAGAGCCTGGACGGGAGGCAATCTATTATTAGAAGTAACACTTTGGTCTTCTGCTTTTTGCGGTTTGCAAGTAATAACCTACAGATATTTCATGCGAGCCATAATCATAGCTACCTAATTTGTTTAAGCTGTAATCATAGCCATAGCCAATCCTGAGATTTTCGCGTATAAAGAGCTCGGTAATCAATCCGACGGCACTCCTTGCCCTTAAATTGCTTTGTAACGCCGGCTTAGGATAAAATTTTACGGATGTTCTATAGGCTGCACCCAGCCAAAGCTTTTCTTTAATCATTAAAAAGGCATTAAGATCCAGTGAGGTTGGCCCGTTTAAATCATCTTTGATCAAAAAAGTAGGCTTGAACATAAAATCATTGTTCATTGGAAATACCATTCCGGCGGTTAAATAAAAATGAGGCTCAGCAGTAATATTCAATAGGTTATTGCTCCTAAAAGCAGGAAGGTATTGTGTAAGCAGGTTATTGGCAGAGAAACCGATAAAGAATTTTTCGTTCGAATAATGAAAGCCTGCCCTGATATCAGGCACGATACGGCTTTCGTAACCCGTAGGTATCCTGTTATCGTTTGTTTCATTGGGATCTAAAAGACTGCCGTCTAATCCCATCTGCATTACCCCGAGTCCGATCCCAAAAGCGAGCACATTGGTTTCAGTACGATCGAGCTTAATGCGGTAAGCAAAATTACCCGATAAATTAAGTGAAGTTTGTGCACCGATTTTGTCTTTCGAAACCAAAAGACCTAAACCGAGGCTTTCTTCTTTAACCGCTTCATCAACAGCTATAGAAAGCGTTTGCGGTGCCCCCTGTATACCAGTCCACTGTGCCCTTACAAAAGCCTGCATATATAATTCTTCCTTATAACCTGCATAAGCCGGATTGATGAAAAGACCATTAAATACATATTGCCCAAACTGTGCATTTTGCTGGGCAAACAAACACAAACAGATTAAATTAAATATAGTTGTTAAAATTATCTTTTTCATATCCTCACCTTTTAACTTTCATTTATCTGATTACGGTAACATAGCCTTTAAATTCCTGCCATTGTCCATTGGTAGCTTTTACCTTAAGTATGTAGAAATATGTTCCACCTACCAGCCCATTGGCCATCCATTCATTCAGATAGCCTTTTTTCTCATACACAGTACTTCCCCACCGGTTAATAATGGTAAGCTGGTTTTCAATATAACGGTCAAGGTGTTCTATAGAAAAGGTCTCATTTTTTCCATCACCGTTTGGCGTAAATACATTCGGAATTTTAAGTCCGGTAATTTCTTTGGTATCAATAGAGGTATTATTAGATGGATCAGGATCAGGTTCGTCGTGCGTAACGGTGGCACCATTTATTACATTTCCGGGCTTCGTTGCCCTTACATTAATAATAAGTTCAACAAAACTGCCATTAGCCAGCGAAGGTATAACCCACGAAACCGTCCGGGTTTGCTCGTTATAACTCGCAGCACCTACAATGGTAGGATCAACACTTACAAATGTCAGGTTTTCAGGAAGGTCATCTTTTACCTGCACATTGGTTGCTGTGCCCGTACCATTGTTGCGTACCAATAAATTATATTTAAACACCTCCATATTGATTACCTGCCTGCTCTCCGACCTTTTAAGAATGGAAACATCTGCTGAAACCACCTGCTCCATAACTACTTCCATCTCTTCTGAAAGTTCTGAACTACATCCTCCCAGGCTAAAGGTAATAACGGTATATTTTCCTGCGGTGCTTACTACATAATCCTGTTCGGTAGCGCCTAAAATGGCATTTCCATTTCTAAACCATTGATAAGAGGTTGCTCCTGCACCATTAGCCCTGAGTTTAACAGTGATACCTGGTTTAAGATTAAGCACATTGGGATTATTAGATTGCGCAAAGCATACTGCCACTGGAAACAGCAGCATGCCAAACACAATTATCCCTAACCTGCTAAACATCATAAATGGTTAAATCTTAATATTTATGGTGCTACAGTAATAACTGCTTTACCTGGTTTAACTGTAACAGTAATGTTTTTAGATGCTGTTGCGGTACAGCTTGTAGATGGTACAATAGGTGTAGAACCAACTGCATATTTACCTTCTGCAGTAAATACATAAGCTTCTGGCGAAACACCTGCTTTTAGGGTAAACAATTCATTATTGGTACCCGAAACTGTTCCAAGGGTTGTAGGATCACTTACCGCTACCCCACCTTTGGTTGCTGTCCAGGTATAAACCAAAGAAACACCAGCTGGTAACGTAAGTGCTGCATCTTTACCTGCCGTAATTACCGTTGAAGCAGTTTGATCAGTACAGTAAACACTTCCGGGTGCACTTACAGTAATGGCCGGTGGCGGAAGTTTTTCAACAACAGTATTATCTGATGCATCACTCGGACAAAGATTTGCATCGGCTGGTATTACCTGAACCGAGTAGGTATGTGTTCCGGTTGTTAATGTTGCAGGTACGTTAAAAATGGCATCTGCAGCTGTAGCATATGTTACCGGACTTTGAGTCGTACCATCAACAGTCCAAGTAATTTTATCGCCCGCTACAGGAGTATATCCGCTAAATGCCGGCGTAAGTTTCACGGTACCTGTACCACATAAATATACATTTGGTGTTTGTGCAATTGCAGCAATCGGCAGGAAGAACAGCAGGAATGCAAAGATCCTTAAATGGTTTTTTGTAGCTTTTTTTGTCATGACTTTAATTTGTTAGGGGTGAATGATTATTTCTTTTTTAATTAATAGATACGATTGGTTTGTGCGGCACAAGCTTTACCCTAAAGCTGAAAGGAATGGTACGCTCGCAGCCATTTGTATTTTTAATGGTTAAATTTCCCTGGTACACCGCAACAGGTGTGGTAGAGGGAATATTGATGGTAATTTCGTTTGCGGGTAATGTTTGGTTGGTAACCGCCGGAAGCAGGTTCCCGGCCCATGAAATGCTATAGCTAACAGGATTGAAAACAGGGTTAGTATAGGTGAGTTTTGTGGAACTTAAGCCTTCGCAAATTCCCGGATCAGGCCCAAGGGTTAAATTTGGCTGCGGATTCACAGCTAAATTAAAATCAACTTTTTTACCACAGTAAATGGCATCATCAGCAACAGTATAACTGATTACTACATTACCTGCCGCAACTGCTGTAACCAAACCTGCAGCATCTACGGTTGCAATACCCACATCACTGCTAATCCAGGTTCCATTAGGGTAAGCATTGGTAAAGATCGAGGTTGTTCCTCCGCACATGGTTGCAACGCCAGTAATTGCAGGCACAGGTGCATATTGCTTTACTTTAACCTCTACAGCCTTTAAACCACCTGCATTTTTACAGCCTGTTAGCGTATTTACCGCTTCAACATAATAGGTTGTTGTTGCAGCGGTAAGTCCGGGGGTGGTATAAGTTGTACCAATATTAAATGGTGTACCACCAGCAGAGGAGGAGTACCAGTTATAGGTAAAACCCGCATCCGGATTGGTTACCGCAAGCGTTGTGGAAGAACCACTACAGATTGTTGCGCCCGGAACAATAAGTGTGGGCAAAGGATTGACCTTTAACTTTACCCTTAAGCGTTCTGATGTAGCGTTGATACAGTAAGTTCTGCTTGCCTGAACATAATAATTATATTCGCCGGCAGCAAGGGTTGATGGCGATGTATAGGTTAATCCTGTACTTAACAATGTACCGCCAGTTTCGGCATCATACCATTTATATTCGGTACAGTCCTGAGGATTATTTACAGCAAAAGTAGTAGTTTCACCTTCGCAAACAGTTCTTATGTCTTCCGCAACCGGATCTACAAGTGTACGCGGCTTTGCCAGTTTTCTTCTGATATCATAAATCCTGAGCGAACCGAGTACACCAGCCAAACCTCCCGTAGTAATTTCCAGGCGGTCGTAAACCTCCGTGATCGGGAAGGTTAATACATATTTATCTGTCGAGCCTGGAAAAAGTCTGAGATTTAGAAAAGTCCCAACATTATTAAATGGATCGCCGGCTTTCGCTCCATTCAGATAGGGTTGTATGGTAAATCCTGTAAGCAGGCTCAGGTCAAGTAAGCCACCCCCGGGCTTGCTTAATATAATACTCACAGAATCCTTAGGCTGAGAGGGCTTGTTAAATATTGCTGTAAGGAAAATTTTATTTAAAACAGATAATCCCACATCCATTAGGGCGTAACTATCTTTATCACTGTCGATTGCATTAAAGGGATCTGTTACCTTTCCTGTAACGTTTAATACCCCACCAACAACACTGGGCTGTACGCCCGACAATACATCAATTACCTCATCGCAATCTATTATATCGGTAGTTGTCTCCATGATATAAGCATGAAAAACCTTCGCTGACAATGCCACAGAAAGTAAATTTCCCGAAACCTTAACATAGATACCGTTATACACCTGATTAGGGGTAACCGTAATTTCTACTTCGCCCGAACCGCTGATTACACCGGCAATATTCGTAGAATTATAAATAGGATTCATGTTTGCAGTATACCCTGCATCATGCCCAGGTCCAAGCAAGCCCAGCAATGGCCAATCGGCGCCAATTGGCTGTAAGTCTGTAAAGCTTCCAATTTCTATCCCGCTTAATACGCTCAAAACCTCAGTTGGCAACGAAATTTTAACCGTAACGGGTGTATTGGCAGGAATTGACCTCGGGCCGGTACCGCTACTATTGGTAAATTGCAGAAATTGGGTAGACGATGCCAAACCTGCCAAACCAAGTCCAACACCTAACGTTGATGCATCTCTAACCTGCCCGTTAACCGCATTCGGCGCATCAGTGATGGTCCCCATAATTAGGGAACCGCCCAATATTTTAAACCCATATTGAATCGAACCCTGAAAATCAGCGTAGGTACGTTTGGTATTTTGGCATGGTGCCGTAACCTGCGCATATAAACATACAGGCATACAGCAAAACACAAATACCAGGAAGGACAGACAAGAGCGCCTTTTCAATTCTTTCGGGATGTGACTTAAAACAGTTTGTTGGTTGACACAAAAGTATGTAGGCCAATGGCCAAATTAGCCGTTCACTTTATTCATTAAACACATAAAGAATACGTAACACGCTGTTTTATTGACATTTATCAACAAAACACAAATTTTAAGTTGTAAAATCCAAGAATTAGGTAAGTTGTACTACCTTTTGATTTTGACAGGGAGAAATGATTTAATAATGCAGGTTAAGCAATGATATAACAACCAAAATGCTTATACATTTATTTAGCAGAAAATACTTGCGGGGAAAAAGAGTTATCGTATCTTTGCACCCTCTCTGGAAGCTTCCACTCCAGGGTTTAAGAAAGCTTTCCAGCAATGGGAGGCTTTTCTTATTTTAAATCAGGCAAACAATATATCCATGGTAATCTCTTTTTGTACCAAACCCGGATAGTTTGTGCCATTTTTTATTCCATAGGTGGTGATCATGGTTAAAAACAATGCCTTTCTTGTTCCTGTTTGCGATTGAAACACCTTTAGTTTGTTATCCAGTTCTTTTTGATACGACCTACTGATTTCAAAAGGAGCAACCGAAAATTTTATTTCACAGATATTGATACAGGAATCATTCCGGTCGATCAGGAGATCGATTTGTGCCCCCTGCTCTTCTTTATTTTTAGGCAGGTAACGCCACACCGAAATTTCAGCATAAACATTTTCTATCCCTATTGCCTTTTTAATTTGCGCAATATGTTTCATGCAAATACTTTCGAAAGCGTATCCACCCCAGCTTTTCCACGAGGTACCCGAATAAAATTTTAGCCAGGTACCGGCCCCCATTGCTTTATTGCCATCGATAAATTTCAGATAAAAAATCGAATACTCATCAGTAAGCTTGTATAATGCGTCCTTGCTACTTTTACCAAAAGGAACATATGGCGTAATAAAGCCTGACTCGGCCAGTTCTGCGAGCAGTTGCGTAGCGTAGCCCCCACTGCTTAACCTACAGGTGCTAATAATTTCTGTACGGGTTAAGCCTTTACTTTTTTTAGACAGGGCCCGCACAATATCGATGTGGTTTTCAGCTTTATCGAATAGGGAATAATATAGGTTCTTAAATTCTTCAAGCAGTAAACCATCCTTGGTAAAAAACAACCGGTCTATCACTTGTGCAATACTTTCTCCGGGCTCTATTTCTTTCAGGTATTGAGGAATGCCGCCCATGGCCATATAAACCTGCAAAAGCTGATATTTATCGAGTTTTATTTTCCTGTGCTTAAGATAAGCTGCTGTTTCGCCAACGGTAAAGGGTAACAACCTGATCCTTCTGGTTACACGGTTATGCAGACCACCACGGTTATTGATTACTTTATTGATCATCCAGGAAGCTGCCGAACCGCAGATCACCACAACCAGTTTCTTTTCTTTGGAAGCCCAGCTGTTCCAGAAGTTTTCGAAGGCAGGCAAAAATCCTGAACGAGGAGTATTGATCCACGGGAATTCATCGATAAAAATGATTGTTCTTTCCTTTTTCACCAAAGGCGTAAGATATTGACGGAGCATCTGGAAAGCAGCAATCCAACTTTTTGGGATCGCAAGTGGAAGTCCACCCGCAGCTTGGGTAAGTGCCAGAGCAAAGTTTTCAAGCTGTTGGGTTAAAGTTGCATGATGGATGCCCGAAAATTCGAATGCAATGTCTTTACTAAAGCCATTCCTGATCAGATAAGTTTTCCCAACCCGTCTGCGCCCATACACAGCAATGAGTTCAGGTTCGCCTGATTTCTCAATCTTCTCTAATAACAATCTTTCGTCTACCCTGCCTACAACCTTTTCCATAAACCATTAATTTATAGCAATAAAGGTAATAAATTTATTAGTTTTGGCGTAAAATAAAAAAATATATCACGCCAAAACTATGTTTTTATAAATAGTTTTGGCGTGATATAAAATTCTATAACTCGCCAAAACTATGTTTTATGAGTAGATCTGGTGTGATATACAATCAAAAAATTATTTACTCTTGAAAACAACTACAGCTAAAGGCGGCAGATTAACCTGAATTGAATATGCCTGATCGTTAAAACCTTCCAAGGCAGGAACAATATCGCCACGGTTATTGATACCGCCGCCATAATATACAATATCGTCGGTATTGAAAATTTCCGTCCACTTGGTTTTAAAAGGAACACCGATTTTATAATGCTCGCGCACCACTGGTGTGAGGTTGATGGCAATTACCAGCGTATCTTTTGCCTTTGGTCCTTTACGCATATACACAAACACGGATTCGTTTGCATTATCGGCATCAATCCATTGAAAACCCTCGTAACTAAAATTGAAATGATACAGGGCAGGTTCTTTACGGTAAAGAAAATTTAAGGCTTTAACGGTTTCCTGCATGCCTTTATGCGGAGCGTACTGCAACAAATGCCAATCGAGCGATTGGGTAAAGTTCCACTCATTGGTTTGGCCAAATTCATTCCCCATAAACAGCAACTTTGCCCCCGGGTGGGTAAACATATAGCCATAAAGCGCTCTCAGGTTAGCAAATTTCTGCCAATCATCGCCCGGCATTTTATATAACATGGGCGATTTACCGTGTACCACTTCATCATGCGAAAAAGGCAGCATGAAATTTTCAGTAAAAGCATAAGTCATGCTGAAACTTAATTGGTGGTGGTGATGTTTGCGGCCAAGGGTATCTACTTTAAAATATTTCAGCGTATCATTCATCCAACCCATCATCCACTTCATGCCGAAACCCAGTCCGCCATTATGCACCGGACGGGTTACACCCGGATAAGTGCTGCTTTCTTCGGCAATGGTCTGTACACCTTCAAAATTGCCATAAACCGCTACATTGAGGTCCTGAAGAAACTGGATGGCACCAATGTTTTCACTTCCTCCATATTCGTTGGTTGCGGCATCAGCATCTTCCCTTGAAAAATTAAAATATAACATCGAGGCAACTGCATCAACCCTTAAACCATCGGCATGGTATTGATCCAGCCAAAATATGGCATTACTGATGAGAAAAGAACGCACCTCGTTACGGTCGTAGTTGAATATGTACGATTTCCAATCAGGGTGGAAACCCTTCCGCATATCGGCATGTTCGTACAGATGGGTTCCGTCGAACTCATATAAACCATGCCTGTCGCCAGGAAAATGCGAAGGCACCCAATCCAGGATCACCGCAATATTAGCTTTATGCAATTCATTAATCAGGTACATTAGATCCTGAGGGGAACCATAGCGCGAGCTTGCTCCAAAATATCCGGTAATCTGGTATCCCCAGCTCGGGAAAAACGGAAATTCCATTACAGGCATCAGCTCTACATGTGTAAAGCCCATTTCTTTAACATAAGGTACAAGCCTGCCGGCTACTTCCCTGCAGTTTAAAACACGATCAGGATTACCTGGATCGCGTTCCCAGGAACCCAGGTGTACTTCGTAAACAGAAATAGGCTGATCTAAGGCATTTAATTTTGCCCTTTTGTTAAGCCAGGTTTTATCTTTCCAGGTAAAATCGGTATCCCAAACAATACAGGCCGTTTGCGGCGGATGTTCCCACCTGCGTGCATAAGGGTCGCCTTTCAGGTGTTCCGATCCGTCAAAACCCTTTACAAAATATTTATATACTTCGCCTTTGGCGATACCGGGAATAAAACCTTCCCAGATGCCCGATTTATCCCAACGTTTGTACAACTGATGTGAACTGTTATCCCAACCGTTAAAATTGCCTACCACACTTACCTTGGTAGCATTGGGCGCCCAGACTGAAAAATAGACCCCGGCGGTGGCCTCAACAGTAATTAAATGGGAGCCCATTTTTTCATACAGCCTAAAATGTTTTCCAACAAGAAAAAGATCAATGTCGTAATCGGTAAATAAACTGTGCACCCAAACGGATTTCTTCTTATCGATTTTAGGTAACGCTGCTTTTTTTGCAGGAACTTTTTTTGCTGACATAGATATTTTGGCTAGATAAATGAAGCCCCAAATACTAAACAGCATTTGGGGCTAAATGTTACAGACTTAAGATCTGAATTTCCGAGAAATTTTTATTGCACTTGAAATGTAGAATATTCTGATCGTCGGTATAAAAATCTTTCACCTCTTTATTATCGATGATGATTTTTTTAACCTGGAATTTTACGCCGATGATATTGCAAACGTAAAACTCGTAGTTAGGCGTATATAAACCCTCATTACGCTGGTTTACCTTAATGGCCTGGCTATCGCCTTTAACGGTAAATTTCTTTTCGAGGTAAATATCCTGTTCATAGGCAAAGGTATCGCCATGATCTTCGTACATATACGAGTTCACTTCATAATCGCTATGGTAGATGTTCAGGATTACTTCGGTAATCGATTTTTCATCAACGTACTGCATCACCGGATACTCTGGTAAAACAGAACCTGCACGCACAAATATCGGCATACTGTCTATCTTGGCATCAACGGTATATTCGTTACCTCCATTTAAAATTTCGTTGGTCCAGAAATTATACCAGGCACCTTTTGGCAGGTAAACCCTTCTCGATATTGCACCTTGTTCCAAAACAGGGCAGATCAATAATTTATCGCCATAGCAAAATTCATCCTGGCGGAAACTGTTGCTGATATTTTCCTGCTCGAGCATCACCAATGGTCTTAAAATTGGGAATCCGTAACGGTGGTGTTCCCAAAAAACAGAATACAGGTAAGGCATTAAACGATACCTTAATTCGATAAACTTGCGGTTAATATCTTCAAAAAACTGCCCAAAGCTCCAGGGCTCGCGCTCGGCAGTATCGCCTGCAGAGTGTGCCCGCATAAATGGCGAAAAAGTGCCTAACTGGATCCAGCGGGCAAACAGTTCTCCATCAGGCTCTCCACTAAACCCGCCAATATCGGTACCGCAGAACGGCACACCTGAAACGGATAAACGCTGACACTGGATATTACCGATCTTCAAATGCTCCCAGGTTGCAATGTTATCGCCCGTCCATACACTGGCATAACGCTGCATACCCGAATAGCCGGCTCTTGTAATGGTAAACGGACGTTTGTTACGCATCAGTTTTTTAAGCCCTTCGTAGGTAGAACGCACCATCTGCATACCATAAACATTGTGCGCTTTACGGTGCGAACCGCGGTAACCATCATAATTATGGCGTACATCGTTAGGGAAAGTACCCGAACCGAATACAGCAGGCTCGTTCATATCGTTCCAGAAACCTGCTACCCCCATATCTACCAGTTCTTTATACAAGTTTCCCCACCATGCGCGTACTTTAGGGTTGGTAAAATCTGGGAACTGGCAACGGCCCGGCCAAACATGGCCTTCCATATAATAATCGTCGCTCCGGCGACAGAAAAATCTTTTCTCTTTACCTTCTTTAAAAACCCAGTAATCGTCGTCAACTTTAATTCCCGGGTCAATCATTACAACGGTTTTAAAACCATCATCAGAAAGTTCCTTGATCATTTTACGGGGATCAGGAAAATACTTTTTGTTCCAGGTAAAACAGCGATAACCATCCATATAATCGATATCGAGGTAAATGGCATCACAAGGAATTTTTCTTTCCCTAAACTGTTTGGCGATTTCTCTGACTTTCGATTCGGGATAATAGCTCCAACGGCATTGTTGATAACCTAAAGTCCATTTCGGAGGCATCGGGTGTGTTCCTGTTAATGTTGCATAACGTTTTACCACGTCCATAATATGCGGTCCGTGAATATAGTAATATTGCAGTTCGCCCCCATCGGCCCAGAAACTGGTTTTATTTACATCTTCTGCACCAAAATCAAAATACGATTTAAAGGTGTTGTCGAAAAATATACCGTAAGCGGCCTGATTATGCAGCCCCATATAAAAAGGTATGGTACGGTAAAGCGGGTCCTGGTTCCAACCGTATGAGTAGGCATCGGTGTTCCAGTTTTCGAAACGTCGGCCACGCAGGTTAAAATTGCCTGATTTATCGCCAAGACCAAAGAAATTTTCTTCAGGATGGCATTTTTTTGTGGCATAAATATAATAGCCTCCAAAATCTACATTCTCTTCCCAGTGCATGGGGTTGGCTTCATCAACCATCATCATATTGGTGATGTTGTCATAAAAAGAGATATGGAAATTGGCTTTTTCTATTTTGCAGGTTACGGCATGTGTAGAAACAGTATAATGATCGTCGTGTTCCTGCATCTTAAATACCGAAACTTTATGGTCTACCTCAGGTACGGCATAAGAAAAATCATCCAGGAAAACACCATGCGGTGCCAGGCGTACCCTGATAATATCATCGCTTACTACCCTTACTTCTACCCTTGCATCCCCATCAGAAAAATAAAAACGGTTACCTTCCTTTTTTACTTTTTTAACTGCCCCAAGGTATTGTTTAACAATTGGTTTTACCGATATATCAACTGGATTGTTTAAATGCTGTATTTCCTGTTCCTTTTCGATCAGATCACCTGCCTCGTTAGGTTTGTCGTTTTGCGCTTCCATCCTTATTTATTCAAATTTTAAATTCATAGCTCTTAAACTGGGATGTGCTTAAGAAAGTACTATAATACAAATATTTTATTAAAAGGGATCAAGCTTTTTTTCAAGGCCTGTTGATTAAAGTGTATTATTTACACTAAGATCATGAAATCAAGGATCTAATTCAACAAAAAAGCCCCCTGTACACTATACAGAGGGCCGCTCAAAACTCAATATCTTGCTATGGATTAAAGGTAAGGGCCACGTAATAAATTGCACCTGCCGATGGGTTACCATAAGAAGTGAAATAATATTTATTGAGCACATTAGAACCGCCCAATTTAATTACCGATTGTACCGAAGGGATCCTCAAACTAACCTGTGCATCCAAAGAGCTGTATGCCGGCACCTGACCTGATGCAAACGAAGAATTCCAGTAGAATTGATCCTGCCAGCGGTAAGCCAGGTTAAAACCTAAATTTTTAATAATTTCCCTGTTTCCGAAACCAAGGTTATAACGGATTTTTGGGGTATTGAAATCGTTGATATAATTAACAGGAAGATCGCCGATCTTATTATAAGAAACGTTACCACTGATGTTGTATTTGCCAACCAGGTAATCTAAACCTAAAGCAGCTCCGTATGAAGTTACCTTACCTGCGGCATTTACCGGAACACCGAATTTCACAAAGCTTCCATTAACATTCTGATAAACATCAACAGCCGTGATAAAATCTTTATAGATATTGTAATAACCGTAAGCATCAACCAATAAATTAGGAAGTATCAAACCTTTATAACC
The DNA here is from genome assembly GCA_017745075.1 of Sphingobacteriaceae bacterium. Classification (GTDB taxonomy): domain Bacteria; phylum Bacteroidota; class Bacteroidia; order Sphingobacteriales; family Sphingobacteriaceae; genus Pedobacter. The sequence continues at coordinate 38,056 of JAGIAD010000003.1, forward strand.
TAACTCATAAGATTGAACACTCTCCGGGCGCACACCCCTCGAATCGAAGGTATACTGTTGTAAAAGAGCCGGATTAGGCGTGCCGGTAGCAGCTGCCGAAGCCAAAAAGGCACGATAACTTACATCAGTGTAAGGTTTATTGGTATCAAGATGATATTTACTGAACATAATTTCGGGCAGACCACCAATCAACCTTTGTGAACCACCACCCACCGAAAGATCGATGTACTGGTTCTGTGTAGTGGGGTTACGGTAACCGGTTTGGTAAGAAACCCTGATATTGTTGTTTTTAGCAACCGTAAATACCCCTGTTATCCTTGGAGTAAACCTACCCTCAAAATTCTGGCTTTTATCATAGCGGCCGGCAAAAGTAAATTTAACCTTATCGTTAAAAAGTTTTTTACCGATCTGTCCAAATGCGCCATACTCTTTAATATCGATTGATTCGTTTAAATCATTGAATATGGTTCCTGCGGAGTTGAGATCGTACAAACGGTAAGATGCACCCACCTGGAATTCTACTACTTTATCGAAAAGATTGGTAAAATTATACATTCCCTCATAATGGTATAGATTGGATTTATCGTCGAATTTTGCACCATAAATACCTTTACTCGGATCGGAAGCACTGATGGTGGTGTTCATGATATTATTTTTTGCCACTTCGAACTGTGGGCTTCCCGCTGCAAAGCGGCCTTGATCGGCAGCACCTCTTGCTAAAGCGTGGGCTTGTGCATCGGTTTGCCCAGCGGCTTTTGCACCTACATAATTACCGATATATTGCGGGAACCAGGTTGTTGATGGTTTTGATAATTCATTGATATAACTACCCAGGATAGAAGAAATATAAGAATCGCCTGAACGTTCCTGTGTAGTATAGGCTTTTAGAAAGAAATCTTCGCCTTTTAATTCCAATTTGTACTGGCCGATATTAAAATTACGTAGCGAATAGCGGTCAGAACCGGTATATACCGAAGTTCCTGTACCCCAATTGGCCTGTCCGACCAGTTGCACTGTATTGCTGATGTTATAATACAATGCTCCCGAAGCTTTTAGCGATTTTGTGTTATAATCAACCAGGTTTTCTTCATTATAACCTGTTCTTGAAACATTTTGATCGGGAATTAACCCTGCTTTTAAACCAACATAAAATGGAAAATAGTTCTGAACCGCCGGGCGTAAAGCCGCAGGTAAACCAGCCAAAAACCCGGCCTGCTGTGCTGCATTTGGAATAGCTGCACCAAAAGCGCCATCCATAGTCGATTTAATATTGGGGATTAAACCACCTGAACCTGCATTTATACCCGAAATGGTTGCATTTTGCACACTTAGGGCCACATTACGCATATTCTGGCTTACCTCATCACCATAAACATTAATGCCATCGTAATTTGGATCGCTGCTTCTATCGCCCGATTTTGCAGTTCTTGCCACCCTGTCAAAATTAGAATAGTTGTTTCCGTGCCAGTCTTTCGCCTGTACAAAAGAAAATGCTGCTTTTACGCCAAACTTATTGTTCCACGATTTTGCCATACGTACATCCAGCTGATTAAATGGCTGCACAGTACTGTTATCGTCGTTAACGTGGTTTACGCCTGTTTTATACTGAAAACTTGCACCTGGATATTTAAAAGGATCTTTTGATGTCATCAGCAAAGTACCACTGATACCACCTGCGCCATAAAGGGCTGATGAAGCACCTGGCAACAACTCTACATTGTCTACGTCGAGCTCGGTAATTCCCACAATATTGCCTACCGAGAAGTTCAATCCAGGGGCCTGGTTATCCATTCCGTCAATATATTGATTAAAACGGGTATTACCATTTGAATTGAAACCCCGTGTATTGATCGATTTGAAAGTTAAACTCTGCATACTGCTCTCTACACCCTTCATATTGTTCAAAGCATCGTAAAATGACGGTGCAGCAATTTCCCTTATGGTAGCAGCACTCATGCGCTCGATAGATACGGGCGATTCGAGGATCCGTTCAGGCGTACGCGAGGCCGAAACCACCACATCACCGCCAAGTACCACGGCCGTTTCCAGCTCCAGGTTAATACCTGTTGTGCTGCCTGTTACCTGCTGTTCTACCGTAGCATAACCCACGTAAGATGCTACCAAAGTAAAAGGTACTTTTGCCGTTGTACTAAAGCTGAAACTTCCATTGGCTGCAGATGCCGTACCACCCGGTTGACCTTTGATGGTTAAACTTACGCCTGCGAGGCCTTCTTTCGATTGCTTATCTTTTACGGTACCACTCACCGTAATGCTCTGTGCCTGTGCCACAATATTAATTGTACACATCAATAATAACACGTAGAAGATCTGTGTAAAAATTCTGCTCATAAAAGATTGTTAATTTGGTTACCTAACTAGTTAGTTATACTGTTTATTTGTATGATTAGTTACATAAACTTAAACTCTTTTTTTGAATTAAACAAATTATGTTAGCATAATAATATCAATTCAAATTATAATTTTGATTGATATACAGTTTGTTGTATTTTGCATTAAACATAAACCGTCATTTTGCCCTATCTTAGCAAAAGACTTGTTAGCTAACCATTATGAATAAAATTAAGGCCTTATTTTGCGTCATCATACCGATAGCATTAGCTTTTTTATTTAATACCAAATTAGGCAATACACCACCACTGTTAAAATTTCTAGATCCTTTTATGGGTTTTTGGCAAAATGCCGAGAACAATCACTTTATGTTCAACCATAAAGCAAAGATTAAAGGTGCAACAGATAAAATTGAAATTGTTTTCGACGACCGCATGATCCCTCATATTTTTGCGCAGAACGATCATGATCTATATCTGGCACAAGGCTATGTTACCGCCATGCACCGCCTTTGGCAAATGGATTTCCAGACCCGTTTTGCCGCCGGAAGAATTAGTGAGGTAGTGGGCCCAAAAGCCATAGAAGTAGACCGGTATCAGCGCCGTATGGGCATGGTTTATGGTGCTGAAAATTCGTTAAAAGGCATGATGGCCGATCCAAAGGCTAAAGAAATGATTCTGGCCTATACCGAAGGCATTAATGCTTACATCAAAACACTTTCGAAGGCCAATTATCCATTAGAATATAAAATACTCGATTTCAAACCCGAAAACTGGACACCTGTAAAATGTGCCTTGCTCCTTAAACAGATGTCGGCGGTATTGGCGATGGGTTCTGATGAGTTCTATATGACCAATATCCTTAAAAAATTTGGCCCTGATATTACCAAAGATCTTTTTCCCGATTATCCTTTCCGCGAAGATCCGATTATCCCGGTGGGCACCAAATGGAATTTCACACCACTGTCTATACCTAAAACGCCGGCAAGCTTTACTGAAGCCTTAACCGGTGAGGTGAAAACGAAAGAGAAGGTAGAAGGTATCGGCAGCAATAACTGGGCATTATCTGGTGCCAAAACCGCTTCGGGTTACCCTATTCTGGCAAACGATCCCCATTTGGATCTAACCTTGCCTTCTATCTGGTACCAGATCCAGCTACATGCACCAGGCGTTAATACTTATGGTGTTTCTTTACCTGGCGCACCCGGTATAATTATCGGTTTTAACCAGAAAATTGCCTGGGGTGTAACCAATGTTGCCGCTGATGTGCTGGATTTTTATCAGATCAGGTTTAAAGATTCGTCACATAACCAATATTGGTACAACAACCAATGGAAAGCGACTTCAAAGCGCTTAGAAACCATCAAAATCCGTGGAGGAAAAGACGAAGTTGATACGGTTTATTATACCCATCACGGGCCCGTGGTTTATTTCCAGAAGCCGAAATACGGCAGGGCAGACAATGTGCCGGTTGGTGATGCTTTAAGGTGGATTGCGCATGACCAATCGAACGAACTCATGACTTTTTATTACCTTAACAGGGGTAAAAACTATAATGATTACCGCAAGGCTTTAACTTTTTATACCGCACCGGCACAGAACTTCGTTTTTGCCAGTGTAGATAATGATATTGCCATTACTCCGAACGGTAAATTCCCTTTAAAATGGAAAGATCAGGGCAAGTTTATCCTTGATGGGACCGATCCGGCTTACGATTGGCACGGATGGATCCCAAATGCACAGAATCCAACGGTTAAAAATCCGCCGCGCGGTTTTGTGAGCTCGGCCAACCAGTCTTCTACCGATCCGTCTTACCCCTATTATATCAACTGGGAGTTTGCACCATACGAACGCGGTAAACACATTAACGACCGTTTAACAGCAATGAAGAGGGCCACGTTAGACAGTATCCGTTTAATGCAGACCGATAATTACAGTATCCTTGCGCAAAACCTCTTGCCTGCACTATTACCCCTGTTGAACAATGAACAGCTTAATGCCACCCAAAAAGAAGCATTATCTTATGTAAATAAATGGAACAAACGCTATGATGCCAATGAAATTGGAGCCAGTGTATTCGAGATATGGGCAAACCGCTTAATTTATGATATATGGGGCGATGAGTTTGAAGTAAAAGGAATTCCTATGCGTTTCCCATCGCGCGACCGCACGGTCGAAATGATCCTGAAAGAACCAAATGCCCCATGGTACGATAATATTCATACTGCTAAAAAAGAAACACTCGCCGATCTGGTGAACGAATCTTTTAAATTTAGCTGCGATAGTTTGGAAAAACGTTTTGGCCCGATCAATAAAGACTGGGACTGGGCAAATGTAAAACAGAGCCATGTACCTCACCTGGCTAAAATACCGGGACTTGGCTCCAAAATATTACAGATTGGTGGCGCAAAATCGACCATTAATGCCCTGGCCGAAAGTAACGGGCCATCATGGAGAATGGTAATCGAACTGGGTAAAACTCCAAAAGGACATGGTGTTTATCCTGGCGGACAATCAGGCAATCCCGGAAGCAAATTTTATGATAATATGATTGATACCTGGGCCAGTGGCAAGTTATACGATCTGTTTTATATGCAAAGCCCCGATGATAAATCGGGCAAAGTTATTTCCCGTTTAAAAATTTCTAAATAGGCTAAAATGGTTTTCATCGTTATATTAATAATCTGTTTTTTCTTGCAAATGATTGCGCCGTGGTGGGTGATTATCGTCATTTCATTTGCCACCTGTGGCATTATCGGTAAAACTGGAAAAATCGCCTTCTGGCAATCGTTCCTGGCTATTTTCTTGTTATGGATCGGTTATGCACTGTTTAAAAGTTTACCGAACGATAACTTGCTTGCCGGCCGTGTAGCAGTAATGACCGGGGTAAAACTTTGGTGGGTACTGCTTATCCTTACCGGCTTTTTAAGTGGTTTGGTTGCCGGTATCAGCGGGTATTGCGGCTACCAGTTCAGAATGGCCATGCTGGCAAAAAAACTGACGGGAAAATAGCATAACGCTTAGTACTTTTGCAGCGTGAATTTAACAGCTGAGGATATATTTTATATAAAAAGTGCCAGTGAGTTTAACTCAATAGCCTTAAGTATTTTTAAGTTACAGGTCCAAAACTGTAATGTATACCGCGAGTATATTTTCCATTTGGGTGTGGATACCGATAAAATAACCAAAGTAGAGCAGATCCCTTTTCTGCCGATCAGCTTTTTTAAAAGCCATCAGGTTTTAAGCAGCAACGATCCTGTTGAGGTAACTTTTAGCAGTTCGGGTACAACCGGCATGGTACAGAGCAATCATCATGTAACTAATGCAAAACTCTATGAACAAAGTTACCTGCAGGCATTTACCGAGTTTTATGGAGCAGTTACCGATTATTGCTTTTTGGCCTTGTTACCTTCTTACCAACAGCGCTCAGGTTCGTCGTTGATTTACATGGTTAACGATCTGATCGAAAAAAGCAAACATCCACAAAGCGGTTATTTTTTATACAACCACGACGAGTTATTGCAAACCCTGCTCGATTTAAAATCAAAAAAACAAAAAACCGTTTTAATTGGCGTTACTTATGCCCTGCTCGATTTTATAGAGAATTTCGATATCCACTTTCCTGAGCTTATTGTAATGGAAACCGGTGGTATGAAGGGAAAACGCAAAGAAATGGTCCGCGAAGAACTTCATGAACAGCTAACGAAAGGTTTTGGCGTAAAAGCTATCCATAGTGAATACGGGATGACAGAATTACTTTCTCAGGCTTATTCTTTGGGCGAAGGGATCTTCAACTGCCCCAACTGGATGAAAGTGATGATCCGCGATACCAACGATCCATTGAGTTTAATGCCAAACGGCAGAACCGGAGGTATTAATGTAATCGACCTGGCCAACATCAATTCCTGTTCGTTTATTGCTACGCAAGACCTGGGAAGGATTAATCCCGATCAGAGTTTTGAAGTACTGGGCAGGTTTGACAATGCCGATATCAGGGGCTGCAACCTTTTGGTTCAATAATCAGTTAACCTTATCTGAACAGTTTGCGCAAAGACCTGTAGCAATGAGGTTTAAATGCTCAACCTTAAAACCAACCGGCACTTTTAAAGTAGGAATTTTAACGGTATCCAAACAGTAAATCTTGTGGCAGTTATCGCAGTTAAAATGCACATGCTCATCGTGATGCTCGTGTGCACTGCATCCATCCGAACAGATGGCATAATTAGCCGTTCCCTGCTGGTCTAAAACTTTATGGATAATCCCTTTTTCTTCAAAGGCCTGCAATACACGGTATAAAGTAACACGATCTGCATCTTTGCCCATTACCTGTTCCAAATATGGCTGCGAAGTTGCAGAATCACGCCCACTCAAAATTTCCAGCACCTGTAAACGTGGTGCGGTCCTTTTTAATCCGTTCTTAACCAAAAGTTTTTCGAAACGCTCTGTTTTATTTTCCATAGCAATACAAAAATAAGCAATTAATTAATGAGTTTGGCATTTTTGATGGTGATTGGTGGCGCATAGCTCGCATCTTTCTCTTCAAGTTTTAAAATACCCTTTACATGTATCGGTTTTTCGCTGTAAGCTGTAGCGTTTTCCATTTCGACCATAATCATTACCGGAATACCATTCTGTCCGCAAAAATAACATTGATTGATCGGTAGTGTAGCCAATAAGAATTTTTGCTGTTTCTGTCCGCTTTTTATCGGGATCAGATAACCCTTAAGGTCAAATTCGCGGTTATCAAACCTTTTAATTGACTCGGAAAACAGCGGAAAAAGTTCATTTTTCTCCGTCAGTTCGAATTTTACCGAACCGATTATATCCCAGTTCATTGAACGCAACTGATCGTTAGGGTTGTGTTTCTGCGACTGCGCCAAAGCAACACTTCCTGATAACAGCATAAATAAACAATATAGTCTTTTCATTTTTTCACGGCATCTAATAAAAAAAAGACAGACCGGCTATCGCCCGAATCGTTAATTACAAATTTTCCTTTCAGCGTAATCGGCTCATCCGTCCAGGTAACCGGTTTCAGTGTTTTAACCTCGATCATTGAGGGGATATCGCCAGTACCGCAATAAGGGCAGGAAGCAACCGGCACAATGGAAAACATAAACTCGGTAAAATTGTTGCCCACCTTGGTTGGGATAATAAAACCGGGCAGTTCGATCACCTTGTTATTAATTGCTTTTAATTCAGGCGGAAAAATTGCTTTCCAAACCAGCGGTTTAACCTGTTTATCGTACTTCAGACCAATCAGGTTCCAGGTGGGTGTACGCATATCGGTATGGACGTTTACCTGCGCAAATGACGAAAAAGCAGTCATTATCAAAAGTACTGACATATATTTTTTCATCATAGCTGTTTTGCATTTAAAAGAAAAAACTCGCTCCTGTCATCCCCTGAATCGTTAATGATGAAGATCCCTTTAAGTTTGATGGGTTTTTCGGTAATGGGGATAGCGGTTAACATTTTCACCTGGATCATTGATGGTATATCTCCGGCACCACAGTATGGGCAGGAGGCAATGGGCACGATAGAGAACATAAATTCGCTGAATTTCGAGCCAACTTTTGTAGGGATGATATAACCTGGCAATTCGATTACTTTATTGTTTAATGCTTTTAATGCCGGTGGAAAAACACTTCCCCATTTGCCCGGTGCAAGTTCTGCATCGTACCTCTGTCCGATTATATTCCAGGTCGGCGTGCGCATGTCGGTATGTACCCGAACCTGCGCTGCCAATACCTGGACACCTAAACATAAAATAATCCAAAAACCTATTTTTTTCATTGCATTAACGGTCTTTCGTTAAAGTTGCTGCAATATCTACCTTATAAATCTGCATAGCGGGAATAAGTGAAGCCAAGGCTCCGATAAACAGGCCGGTACATATTAAATAAATTTCCTGCGGAATAGCGGTTAGGCCCCTTAACTTTGCCTGCGATGATTCCTGGTACGCCCCGATTAGCTCCAGTGCTGCGTGCCCGATCAGTAAACCAAAACAGGCCCCGATAAGGGTAACCAGGATACCTTCAGACAATACTAAAAAAAAGAGTTTCGATTTAGATGCACCAAGGCAGCGCATTATGGCAAGATCGTATTTACGCTCTTTCATGGCATTATAGAGGCTGATGAAAATACTTAGTGCCGCAATAGCCATAATAAACACTGCAAACCACTCTAAAGTATCAATCCCAATCCCGATTAACGAAAATAACCTTGCACTTTCCATTGCCGGAGAGGCGGCCTGCATGTTGGTACTCTGATTTACCATCCTTGGAAAGAGAATGACCGACATGGGCGATTTATACTGGATCAATAATGCTGTAATCTGTTTATCGTTAATTTCTTTAGCTTCAGTTGACGACAAATGATGCGCTGCATGTCCGGGCTTTTCTTCGTGCATTTTGTAAACACTGCCAATATTGGTGAGGATCAGGTTATCGGTAATGTTACCCTGGGGCTTTAAAATCCCTTTCACTGTGTAAGCATATTGTTTATGGACATCGCCATTGCCTGTTAAACCATGCGCACCAAAAAAAGAATCGCCTATTTTCAGATTAGAGTTGGACGCGACTGTACTTCCGATAGTTACTTCTAAATCTTTCTGCCAAAAATTACCTTTGAGGATCGATAACCCATAAAGCGTCCTGAAAGAAGTATCTGTGCCCACAATGCGGTAACCATTATAATTATCGCCCAGTGCCAGCGGAACAGCCCGTTTAACCATTGGATGATGCGCCAGTTTGTAGGCATCCTTTGCCGGTATATTCCCTGTCGGGTAATCGATATGATAAATGCTGCTCAATATCAGCTGTAACGGACTTCCTTTGGCTCCTACTACAAGATCGATATCCCTGGCATTTTTTTCGAGTTTATTGCCAATCTGGTTGGAGGCCAGCAGAAGAATAGATAAGATGCCCACGCCAAAGGCAACCAAAATAATATTCAGTATAGTTGTCAGTTTGTTTCTGACGAGGTTTTTGCTGCTGATTTTAAATGTATTCATTAGAGTAGATAGGTTTTAGCAATGTGTTCGCGAACCCTTTGATCGTGCGTAGCAATAATCAGTGCAGCACCATTTTCTTTAGCCTGGGTGGTGAGCATATGGATAACCTGATTGGCATTTTCATCGTCCAGGCTGGAGGTAGGTTCATCAGCAATCAACAAATCAGGTTTGTTTACCAATGCACGCGCTACAGAAACCCTCTGCAACTGCCCCTGGCTTAATTCGTCAGGATAATTTTTGGCCAGCCCGGCAATACCCAGACCAGCTAAAAGCGAAAGGTTACGTTCGTGATCTACAGGCAAACCAGCCATTACCGCAGCAAGCTCCAGGTTATCGAGCACATCAAGAGAACGGATAAGATGCGGTCTTTGAAAAATGATGCCTATATGTCTTCCCCTAAACCTATCCAATGCCCGCGCAGGCAAAGTATACAAATCGGTTCCATTAATTAAAACCTCACCTTGGCTTGGCTTTAAAAGACCTGAAATAATATTAAGAAGCGTGCTTTTTCCACAGCCCGAAGCACCTAATAAAAGCCATTGCTCCATATCGGCGATTTCCCAACACGGAAATTTCAAGCTTCTCCCCTTATCATAAATATGCGCTAACGAGCTGATCTTAATCATGATGTACCGCTTTTTGCATTTTTTTAACAACCAGATTTTTTATAGCATAACGTCTGTAAAGTGCCATTCCATCGTTTGTACCATGTTTACAGGCAGGGTTTAACATCGTAATAAACAATAATGCTGTAATGAAGAAACATTTATAATTCGTAGACATAATTGACTATTAATGGCCCAATGGGCAAGATTTAAGCAATCGTAAATTAATGTAATGTGCCGCAGCAATGATAAGGCCGCCAATGGGGATCAGGATGGCTTCTAATGCTCCTATATCAGAAAAATGTCCAAAAGCAATACACGCAAAACCAGCAATAAGCACCAGGATTGGTATAATGCGGCGATGTTGTTTGCGATATGCCGTACTTAAACTCCAGATACCAATAATCAATGAAACTGCAATCATGGTAATTTCAACCCCTTCATTAGCCAGGAAACCCATTCCCCACATTGGCAGTACAGTAATTAAAAATGGTAGTGCTGCGCAATGTATGGCACAAAGCGTTGAGGCAGTAATGCCCAGCCGGTCTAGATTGATTTTGTAGCTCCGTAATTTCATTGAAATAAATTTAGTGTCCAAATATAAAAGCAATTTAGTTGCATTTAATACAATCAACGTTATATTTGCAACATAATTGCATTAAAATGATAAAGAAATTACCGGTAACCGTATTAAGCGGTTTTTTAGGCAGTGGTAAAACCACATTGCTAAATGCCATATTGAGGAATAAACAAGATTTAAAAGTGGCGGTTATTGTAAACGACATGAGTGAGGTGAACATTGATGCTGCTTTGGTTAAAAATCAGCATGTCTTATCTAAAACCGATGAAAAACTGGTAGAAATGAGCAATGGATGCATCTGCTGTACCCTGCGCGAAGACCTGATGATTGAAGTGGAAAAACTGGCTAAAGAAAACCGGTTCGACTACTTGTTGATTGAAAGCACCGGAATATCTGAACCCATCCCGGTAGCGCAAACATTTTCTTTTACAGATGAAGCCTCGGGTATCGACCTGGGCAGGTTTAGCCGGCTAGACACCATGGTTACTGTTGTAGATGCTTATAATTTTTACAGGGATTTTGGTTCTGCAGACAAACTTGCAGACCGTAACATGGTTGATGATGTAGCGGATAAACGCACTATTGTAAATCTACTTACCGACCAGATCGAATTTGCCAACGTCATTTTATTGAACAAAACAGATCTGGTAAGCGATACCGATCTTAAAGTACTCACAGCTTTAATTGCAAAGCTTAATCCAACGGCAAAAATTTATCAGACACTTTTTGGAGAAATAAATCCGGCTTTAATCTTAAATACGGGTTTATTCGATTTTGAATCGGCATCAGAGGGTGCCGGGTGGAAAAAAGAGCTGGAAGAAATCCACCAGCCAGAAACCGAAGAATATGGAATAAGCTCGACCGTATTCCGTTCTAAAAAACCCTTTCACCCTGAAAGATTGTGGCATTATATCAATAAGGAATTTCCTCAGAACATTATCCGTTCGAAAGGTATCTTCTATTTAGCTGCCATGCCAGAACAGGCCATTAATTTTTCGCAGGCAGGTGGTTCTTTGCGCATCGATATGGCCGGAGTTTGGTGGGCAAGCATGCAGCAACACGAACGTGAACAATACCTTGACTACCGGGAAAACAGAGCTGAAATTGAAGCAGATTGGGATAACAACTTTGGCGACCGTAAAAATGAGCTCGTTTTTATCGGACAGGAAATGAACAGCGAAGAGTTAAAAAAATCGCTCGAATATTGTCTGTTAACTGATACAGAGATAAAAAATTACAAAACAAAAAACAGCTTTAACAACCCTTTTGAGCGTGTTTTGCCATAAAATGAAATAATAGTCGATGAAATGAACAAAATGGTAGTTTTTTGATGATACGCTTGGGTTTTATTTTGCTTAAATTTGATTTAACCAACCAAACCCAAACTTATCATGAATGCCGCAGAAGAATTAACTCTAGTTAAAACCCGCTTATCTTGCCCGAAGTGTAAAAATTTCGAAACCTATCGGGTACCAAGAGGTTTTATCTTTAAAACACTTATGCCCTGGATTTCGGTTAAGAGATACAAGTGTTATAAGTGCTTTAATAAGTTTTACGTATTTAATTAAAAATCTATTAATTAGCAGCTCATTTAAAAGGCTGTATCATAAAACAAGGCTGGCGGCAACAGCTGCTCCGGCCCTGCTATTATTATGATACAGCTTTTTTGTTTAAAAACTAAATATTCGATTAAAATTATTTACACTATTTAAGTTCGCTTAACTGCAGCCGCTTAAATACATATTCTTTATAACTGGAACCTATTGGTAATACTTTTGTACCTATTTCGATATCGTAAACCGTAAAAGCGGTTACTTTAGTCAGGTTAACAATATAGGAGCGGTGAATGCGCAGAAAAGAACTGTTCTGAAGTTCTGATTCCAGATCGCCTATTTTGTATTTGGCCGTTACTTTTCTATCGTTACAGTGAATGATAATGTAATCTTTTAAACTCTCTATAAACAATATTTCATCCTTGTTCAGGTTGTGAACTTTACCTCCTGTTTTGATATGGATAAACTGTTCGTTAACTACAGGCATTGCTCCTACTGTAATTAAAGGACTTCTCAACCTTAAATAGCGGTCAACTGCCTTAAAAAAGCGATCAAAAGTAATGGGTTTAAGCAGATAATCGATCAGGTCGAGATCGTAACCCTCTATCGCATATTCCCGGTAAGCGGTGGTAATAATTACGGCAGGCGGGTTTTTTAAGGTTTTAAGAAAATCAATTCCTGTAATCTGTGGCATTTTAATATCAAGGAACAGCAGGTCTACAGGTATCGTTCTGAGCATCTCCAATGCTTTAATTGCATTTGAACAGGTACCCACTACCTCGAAAGTATCAAGTTGCTTAATATGATTCTGTATCAATTGAATAGCCAGAGGCTCGTCGTCAACTAAAAGACACCTTACTTTCATAGTGCTTATCCTTTATATCTGTACTGTTTTTTAGGTTTATGTGCAGTAAAACTACGAAGATATTATCGTGAGTAGTAATGCTCAAATCGTATTGTCCAGGATAAAGCAGCTCAAGCTGTTTGGTTATGTTATTTATCCCAATCCTGTTTTCTTCTTTCTCCCTTCCTGGCATAAAACCATTTGAAACCATAAAACGGAACTGGTTATCAACCAGCTTTAAATCTATATTAATTACGGGTTGGCCAATATCTTCACCAGCACCGTGTTTAAAAGCATTTTCGACCAGTGAAAGTAAAATTAACGGAGCAATAACCGTATCGTGATCTATAGTATGCCTAAAGTTCACCACCAAACGCTCCCCATATCTTAATTTTTCGAGTTCTATATAATTTTTAATCAGTGTAATTTCGGCAGACAGGGAAACATACCTCCCATTGCACCGGTACAGCACATGATCTAGTATTTCAGATAATCCGGCAATTGATTTTGAAGTGACAGGCGAATTAACCAGAGAAAGTGAATAAATATTATTTAATGTATTAAAAAGAAAATGTGGATTTAATTGTGCCTTTAAAGCCTTTAATTCAGTCTCAGTACTTTCCTTTTCTAACAAAATTTTATGTTGCTGCGCAGCATACTGTTCTTTAATCAATTTTATAAAGGCAAAAACCCATGCTGCAGAAAAAGTTAAGGGAAAATAATGTGTAATGAGCTTAGGTACATCTGTTGCAATTTCAAGGATCGTTTCCTGATCAAATGGCGGTGTTCTTAAAAAGGGTTCAAGCACATGCACCACCACTATTCTTGAACACACACAGATTATATAACTTCCTATCAGAAAGTAAACCGCAACCATATAATAGGTTTTGGCTGTAATCAGCTTCGGAATAATTAAATAGGTCAGAAAATAAGAGGCAATAATGGTAAAGGATATGAAGTAGGCATGCCGGATCAGGATTTTATGAAAATCATGGTATTCGTCAATATCATAGCGGTTAAGAAACACAATTGAAGTAACGAGCCAAAAAACAACATGGCTAAGAAACCGGTGTGTGGAACTGAACTTGGTTATCCTCTCAATTAATGGCATCAACACAAATATACAATTCTTAGCAATCTGAAATTATTGTGTCGACCAAGAGAGTAAAAATGCATATGAATATAGCTTAAATGGTCCTCAAATGCTTTCAGGACTAAAATAAAGCTCTTTAGCAGTAAAGTTCGTGTATATAACCACCATTGGGTTTTGGCTTAACTGTATTATTCATATTCGCCAGAAAATTGAAACCCATTATGAATCTGATAAAACAATTGTACCTTTTATTCCTGCTGTTACTGGCCCTGCAAGGTTTTGCACAACAAACTGAAATCGTTATTAGCGGAAGAGTTATAGATGAAAAAACATTAAAACCACTTGAAAATGCAGGGATCAAACTTTTATCGGTAACAGATCAGAAACTTTTAAAAGCTACCCTCACCAATAATAAAGGTGAATTTTCATTATCTGCACTGCCTGGAAGGTTTGATATTAAAATTGAGTTTATTGCATACAAAACACAGCATTTAACAAATAAAGAAATAAAACAGAGTATTAAACTTGAAGATATCATACTTAAAGAAGATGTACAGCTGTTAAAGTCGGTTGATGTAACAGCAGAAAAAACCACTGTCGAATTAAGTTTAGATAAGAAAATATTTAATGTAGGTAAAGATCTGATCTCAAAAGGCGGCTCTGCCAACGATATTTTAAATAATGTACCTTCTGTAAATGTAGATGCCAATGGCACCATAAGCCTGCGCGGAAATGGAAGTGTACAAGTATTGATTAATGGAAAACCATCTATGCTCACCAATAACAATGGTTTAGAGCAGATACCGGCCAGCAATATCGAGAAAGTGGAGGTAATTACCAATCCATCATCCAGATATGAAGCCCAGGGAGGAGGCGGAATTATTAATATCGTATTAAAAAAGAATATGTTAAGCGGCTTTAATGGCTCCATACAAATCGGGGCCGGCGATCCGGCCAATTATAACGGTAATTTAAACCTCAGTTATAAAACCGAAAAAATTAACCTTTTCAGCAATGTTGGTTATCGGTACCGGAACCTTTACGGATCGGAAGAGCGTTACCAAAGTGTTTTTAACAATGGGTTACAAACCATATTAAGGCAAAATAACAAACAGGGAAGAAACGATGATCTTTACAATGTTTACCTCGGAATGGATTATTACGTCAACGCCAAAAATACCTTAACGGGAAGTTTTTATCATGACCTGCTGGTAAATAAAGATACCACCAATTACCGCTACAATTACTACGATAAAAACAATGTACCGGACAGTACAATTAACCGTTTCGAGAATTACAGGGAGCCGCAAAAATTCAATCAGCTCGAACTGAATTATGCAAAAACATTTGATAAAAAGGATCAGAAGTGGAATACAAGCTTACAATATGTTTTCTGGAATGACGATGAAAATCAGGACATCACCCAACAAAAAACATTCCCAACCTTAAATAGTGCAAGCCGCTTAACCTCAAGAGATATAGAAAGCAGCGATGCATTATTTATCCAAAGCGACTTTACAGGCAATTTCTCCGGCGATTCGAAATTCGAAGCCGGGATAAGGGCAAATATCAGATCCATCAGAAGTGATTATTGGGCCAAGGCAGATGACATACTGCTTCCGGCATACGACAATAAGCTTAAGTACAACGAGAATATTTATGGTGCCTATTTTCAATACGAAAACAAATTCAAAAAATTCAACTACCTGCTGGGACTTAGGGCCGAACTTTCTGATATCGGTATTTCAGACCGTAAGGGCGATTTCGCAGCTTCAAAAAATTATATCGACCTATTCCCTACCGCAAACCTTACCTACAAGCTGCAGAGCAATACCGATTTGAGGTTAAGTTATAGCAGAAGAATAAACCGGCCTCAGTTTTGGCAGTTAAATCCATTTTCAGGCTTATCAGATACCAGAAACTTAACAGTGGGCAACCCCGATCTGAACCCGATGTATACACACTCATTCGAACTGGGCATACTGCAAAGGTGGGGGAAACTCACCTTCAACCCATCAATTTATTATAAACATGCCACCAATTACTTCGAATTTATATTGAAACAATCTGCAAATGGTTTTGTAAACACGCCGGTTAATCTCGATTATGAAGACCGTTACGGGCTGGAAATTTCAACCACCTACAATCCGCTATCGTGGTGGCGCTTATCGTGGGATTTTAACTATTACGCCTTTAAGCAGCAAGGCAGTTTTGAAAATAAAACATACGGATCTGAAGACCAGACCTGGTTTACCCGGCTTAATTCAAGGATGAAGTTTCCTAAGAGTTTTTCAATAGAATACAGTTTTAACTATAGGGCTAAAAATACCGATATCCAATCGGTTAATAAAGCACAGTACCGTGCCAATATCGCCCTCAATAAAGACCTGTTTAAAGATAAAGTTTCTGTTACCCTGGCCATCAACAACATTTTCGATTCGTTTATTGATAAGCAGATTACCACAACAGATACGTATTATTTAGAATCAAGTTTTAAAGGGATCGGGAGATTAATCACCACAACGCTGGTTTACCGCTTTAACCGTAAAAAAGACGAAAAAGACAGGTTACCGAATCAGGAGTAGTTGTAAATCGAATCAAAAAGCAGGCCTTAGGTGGTCGCGTTTGCTCAATGTTAAGTTAAGCTCTTGACGCGTAGTATAATTTAACCACAGATAAAAAGGATGCACACAGATATAAAAATCCGTGTTTATCTGTGTACATCTATGGTTAAAAACCCTTAAATAATGACATTGTGCGTTTGCTGGAACGCTAAATGGTATTTAGGGGTTCAATTTTAAACCCGGGCCCAATGAACTTAAGATTATTCATTGGGCCTGGAAATATTATTGAGCAGTTAAAAGGAAATAGTTTTTCTTTCCTTTTTGTACTACGATAAATTTATCGTTAATCAGGTTTGCGGTATTAAAAACCTGCATCGTATCGCTTACTTTTTCTTTATTAACCGAAACACCTCCACCCTGGATCAGTTTTTTTGTTTCACCTTTAGAAGGAAAAACAGCAGTCTTTTCAGCAAGCAAGGTAGCTGCATCAATACCTTCAGCCAATTCAGATTTCGAAATGTTAAACTGCGGAATACCCTCAAACATTTCCAATACCTGGTTTCCAGATAAGGTTTTTAAAAATTCTAACGACCCATTGCCAAATAAAAATTCGGATGTTTTAATAGCGGTTTCTAAAGCTTCTACCGAGTGGGTTTTGATGGTAATATCTTCAGCTAAAGCTTTTTGAAGAATACGCAAATGCGGTGCAGCATCGTGCTCCTTTTCCAAGGCCTCTATTTCCTCTTTATTTTTAAGGGTAAAAATGCGGATCCATTTTTTCACATCATCATCTGAAGCATTTAACCAGAATTGATAGAATTTATAAGGAGAAGTTTTCTCCGGGTCAAGCCAAACCGCACCACTTTCAGTTTTACCGAATTTGGTTCCGTCTGCTTTCTTGATCAGCTGTGTTGTAATGGCATAAGCTGTTCCGGCATCCTTCCTTCTGATCAGCTCTGTACCGGTAACAATATTACCCCATTGATCGGAGCCCCCCATCTGTACCAGACAGTTTTCGTTTTTCCATAAATGATAAAAATCGTACCCCTGTATTAATTGGTAACAGAACTCGGTAAAAGATAGACCAGAATCGCCTTCCAAACGTCTTTTAACACTGTCTTTTGCCATCATGTAGTTCACGGTAATGTGTTTACCTACATCCCTGATAAAGGTAAAAAGGTTCATATCATTAAACCAATCGGCATTGTTAACCATTACTGCACCATTTCCGCCTTCTTCAAATTTTAAGAACTTAGCCAATTGCTTTTTCATCCCTTTCAGGTTATGCTCAATCATTTCAGGGGTCTGAAGATTACGTTCATCAGATTTCCCGGATGGATCGCCAACCATACCTGTAGCCCCGCCAACTAAAGCATAGGGCTTATGGCCGGCATTTTGAAAATGAATCAGTGTCATGATCTGCGTTAGGTGACCAACATGCAACGAATCTGCAGTAGGATCGAAACCGATATAACCAGAAGTCATACCTTCGTTCAACTTTTCCTCAGTATTCGGCATAATATCATGCAGCATGCCCCGCCACCTTAACTCTTCAACAAAATTCGTCATTGTACAAACACTTTAATAATGTGGGTGCAAAGATAAAATTTTAGCTTAGTTTAAAGCAAATTAGTTGGTTTTGTAAATGAGTTATCGCAATTACGCTTTGTATCCTATAGCCTTTCCAATATTTTAACATTGGTTCTTTACAACCATACAAGAAAATATTACCTTGCAAGATGAACTTTTTATCCCATTATTATTTCGACCGGACAAGTAGCGATGCCAATGTGGTAATGGGAACGGTATTACCAGATCTGATTAAAAATGCTCTAAAAGAAGCAAATCTATATCCCCAAAAGAATGAATTCCTGTTTAAAGGAAATCCTGACGAGGAAAACCTGCTTATGGGCTGGAAAAGGCACCTAGCTGTCGACCTGTTTTTTCATTCCTCTGATTTCTTCCTGGAAAAAACCACTGAGCTTAAGCAGCTCATTAAGCCTATTGTAGAAAACACAAATGTTCGCCCGTCATTTCTGGCTCATATAGGCCTGGAGCTTTTGTTAGACCATTTATTGGTTGAGCACAACTTAATCCAGGTAAATCATTTTTATGACAAGCTTAATGCGGTAAAAAAAGAATCGTTAAGTGATTTCCTTGAACACTGCAACCTTAAAAATCCTGAGCTATTTTTTAATTTTTTGGAAAAATTTATCAGCAGCAAGTACTTGTTGAGTTACCGGAAGCTCGAAAATATCAGTTATGCCCTTAACAGGATTTGCATGCGCTTATGGCCTGAAACATTAAGCGAGAGACAATTAGATTTACTTACCTTAGAGCTGGCTATTTTCAAAGCTGTTTTAGAGAAAGATTACATGGAGATTTTTAGAGAGATTGAGGCAAAACTGGTTTAATTATTTGATATTTGGTGAAAAACCAAACAACTAAATGAAAATTAAACTAATGTTCTCCTTACTGCTAGTCTTTTTGCAGTTCAATGCCTTTACCCAACAGCAGATTAACGTTATTAAAAAGCCAACATGGAATATCAGAGCTTCTTACGATAGTAAGTATGGTTCGAAGGTAGATTTATCAGGTAACGCTATTGCCATGATTGTAGATGTTCCGAATGCTGATTTCGCCGTAGTTACCATTGATGATAAATTAACTCAGAAATGGATTACTGAACTTTCGGGTTTCCCAATGGCCATCGGAAAATTCAAAAACAACATTATGGTTATTGCCGCTACAGATCACAGTTATTTCAAAAGTTTTTCCAATCAGTTCAAAGCCTACCTTTTAGAAGAAAAAACCGGCAAATTGATCTCAGAAAAGATAATTTATGATGGAAGTAAGGATTTTGTAGAGATGCCAGAATTCTTTTTTTCTGAAGATGGCGCCTATTTTAAAATGGCGACAAGACTAACATCGTTAAAGCGTAAGGTTCATATAGGCTTACCGATAGTGGGCTTTTTCACGGCGCTTAAAATGGACAAAGACTTTAACGAATCTCAAAGTTATACCGTAATCGATTTTAATGATAAGCTGGAACAAATTCAAAAAATGGAACCTGATATGCCAGATGGAGATACCTGGAAGGCATCTTGTGGTGATGACGGAAGCTTTATTATAAGCACTGTAGATGCCTCGAAGGGAAAATGTAATGTGGCGATCTATTTAAGCAGCAGCCCAAGTCCACTCAAAACGGTGAGCATTCCTGTTGATGCTTTTAATCAGGATGATATTTCTTCCATTACTTTTGCAAGCAGCAAAAAGCCATTAATCAACTACATTGGTATATTCTACAAAAATGCGAATAAAGAACGTTCTACTTTGATTGCAAGAATAGATTTTAATAACGGAACCTTTACCTCTATCAAGGAAGTATTTGATAAGGCCCATCTTAAAGACCTACAGAAATCTTTTGTACCAGCCAATAAGAAATTCGACGACCTCGATTTTTCTGACATTAAATACCTGAACATCAGAAACATTTCAGAATACAACAATACACTTCTTGTTACTATTTCTCCAAAATACAGCGTTTCCAGCAGTCGTGGTTCGTTTACATCAGAAGGCTCGGTACTGATGAATGGATATGATGCACAGATGAAGCCTCTTTATCACCAGTTTCTACCGCGTACTTACTTAAGTCGTGGTATGGGAGAAGCTTCGGACCTATCATTTAACCAAACAGAAAATACGCTTCGCATCTTGGCCAATCAATCAGATGGTGGTTCTGTTGCTACCATATATGCTGAAATGGATCTAGGATCGGGTAAAATAAACAAGATCAATATGATCCCTAAAGATGATATTAAAAGTTCTTATTATGCCAATACAGAATCGATCAGTTGGCTAAATAATAGCTTTATTATTCCATTCGTAGAGCGTATGGGCATTTTTAGTAAGAAAGTAGATTTGCAGCTTTTGCAACTAAAATATTAATCACTCTCCTCCTTTTTCTATATTTGTCTTATGTCGCTAACTGCAATAAAACAAGAAATGGATGCCCTGGTGGCCGAATTAAACCAGCATAATTACAATTATTATGTGCTGGCCATGCCTACCATTGGCGATTATGAGTTTGATAAAAAATTAAAGCACCTCGCCGAACTCGAAAAAGCACATCCTGATTTGGCCGATCCGAATTCGCCTACCCAGCGGGTTGGTGGCGATATCACTAAAAATTTTGTTACTGTAAACCATAAATACCCCATGCTATCGTTGGGGAATACTTATAATGAACAGGACCTCCGCGATTTTGACGAACGTATCCGTAAAGCCATTGGCGATAATTTCGAATATGTTTGTGAACTGAAATTTGATGGATTATCAATTAGCCTTACCTACGAAAACGGCAAACTTTTACGTGCCGTTACCCGTGGTGATGGGACTAAAGGGGATGATGTAACCAATAACGTAAAAACGATTCATACCATCCCACACCAAATCAAATCGACCCTTGCTCCTGAACATTTCGAAATCCGTGGGGAGATTTTCATGCATAAAGCTGCTTTTTTACGATTGAATGCTGCCCGTGAAGAGCTTGGTGAAATCCCTTATGCCAATCCCCGTAACTTTGCATCGGGTACTATAAAAATGCAGGACAGTAAAGAAGTAGCCAAAAGGCCTTTGGATGGATTTATTTACTTTCTGTATACAGATAGAAATGAATTTAAAACCCATTGGGACAGCTTAAATGCTGTAAAAGAGTGGGGATTCCACGTTTGCGAGCATACAAAACTGGTTTCGGGTATAGATGCCGTCCTCGAATTTATCCACTATTGGGAAGACGAACGTTTTAAATTGAGTTACGATATTGATGGGATTGTAATTAAAGTAAACAGTTATGCTCAACAACAGGAATTGGGTTTTACCTCTAAATCGCCACGTTGGGCCATTTCATATAAGTATAAAGCTGCCGAGGTAGAAACTGTTTTGGAAAAGGTAACCTACCAGGTAGGAAGAACCGGAGCAGTTACGCCAGTTGCCAATTTAAAACCCGTTTTATTGGCTGGTACCACCGTTAAACGTGCCACTTTACATAACGCAAATGAGATAGATCGTCTAGATTTACACGAGGGCGATACCGTTTATGTTGAAAAAGGTGGTGAGATTATTCCAAAAATTATCAAAGTAAATTTAGATAAGCGATTGCCTGGTGCTAAAAAGATTCAATATTTACACAACTGCCCCGAGTGTGGAACAGAATTAATCAGAAGAGAAGGAGAAGCAGTTCATTATTGCCTTAACGATGAAGGTTGTCCGCCGCAGATTGTAGGTAAGATACAACACTTTATTTCGCGCAAGGCCATGAATATTGATGGCCTTGGCGACGAAACCATCGAAACCTTTTACAAACATGGTCTTGTAAGACATATAAGCGATTTGTATACGCTATACCAAAAGTCTGATCAGCTTAAAACATTAGACCGTTTTGGAGAGCGCTCAATAGAAAACATGCTAGCCGGAATTGAAAAATCGAAAGAAATGCCTTTCGAAAAAGTGCTTTTTGGACTAGGCATTCGTTATGTTGGCGAAACAGTTGCCAAAAAAACAGCTGCTGGTGTAAAAAATATCGACAATCTTTCTAAGGCTACCGTAGAGGAATTAATAGCAATTGATGAGATCGGGCAGCGTATTGCAGAAAGTATTGTTGAGTATTTTGGAAAATCAGAGCATTTAAAGCAGATAGAATTATTAAAATTAGCAGGATTACAGTTTGAAATTGAAGAAAAAGTAATTACGCTGGCCAGTGATAGACTTATTGGAAAAACATTCGTAATTTCGGGCGTTTTTGAAAACTTTAGTCGCGATGAGCTCAAAGATATAATTGAGGCCAATGGAGGTAAGATGCTGAGCGGTATTTCGGGCAAATTGAATTACCTGGTAGCAGGCGACAATATGGGCCCATCAAAACTGGAAAAAGCGAATAAACTAAATGTTCCGATCATCAGCGACACGGAGCTTTTAGAAATGATAAAATAGGTAATTTACCACAAAGGCACTAAGAACACAAAGTGAATTGATTAAAAGCATCCCTATTGCTTAATAAATAAGAAACATTTTAAAACATTAAGGGATGACGGAAGATGAAATTTCTAAATTAATTGTTAATGCTGCGTATCAAGTTCATGTTGAGCTGGGTCCAGGATTATTAGAATCAGCCTATGAGGCTTGCCTAGTTTATGAATTGGTTAATGCAGGATTGCAGGTTTCCAATCAAATAGATCTTCCTGTTTATTACAAGAGTATAAAGCTTAATTGTAATTACAGAATAGATATTTTAGTTGAAAAAAAAGTTATTATTGAAGTGAAAGCAGTAAATATTCTTAAAGATGTTCACTTAGCGCAAACAATAACCTACTTAAAGCTTTCTAACTGTAAGTTAGGATTACTCATTAACTTTAACGAGGCAAAAATAAAAGACGGAATAAAAAGAGTTATAAATGGCTATTTATAACCCAAATAACAAAAGCCTTGGTGTCCTTTGTGGCTCCGTGGTAAAAACAAAAAACTTACTCATTAATTAATGAGGCAAAAATAAAAGATGGGATTAAGCGGGTAATAAATGGCTGTTTATAACCCAAAATAAGAAAAAAACTTCGTGCCTTTATGGCTTCGTGGTTAGAGAATAATAATTAAATATATAATGAACAAATTTCAGGGTACTGGTGTAGCATTGGTTACACCTTTCAACACAGATGGATCAGTTGATTATAACGGCTTAAAAAACCTGATTAATCATTTGGTAGACGGAGGGATAGATTACCTCGTTTCTTTAGGTACAACCGGCGAAACCGCTACAATGACCAAGGACGAGAAGAAGAAGGTGTGGGCCTATACTGCTGAAATTAACAACAATAGATTACCATTGGTTGCCGGCATAGGAGGCAATAATACGGTAGCTGTGGCTGAAGAGATTAAATCTTTCGATGCTGCTGGTTACAGTGCAATTTTATCTGTTAGTCCTTATTACAACAAACCTACCCAGGAAGGAATTTATCAGCATTATAAATATCTGGCTGAAATTTCTCCTTTAGATTTGATTTTATACAATGTACCAGGCCGTACTGGGAGTAATATGAGTCCGGAAACAACCTGCAGGCTGGCTCATGATTTTAAAAACATCATTGCTACTAAAGAAGCATCGGGAAGTTTCGATCAGTTTAACCAGATTATGAGAGATAAACCTGCAGATTTTCTTTTAATCTCCGGAGATGATCCGGTTACTTTGCCAATGATTGCCTTAGGTGCTGCAGGTATTATTTCAGTAATCGGAAACGCCTTACCTAAGCAGTTTTCTGATATGGTTAAACTTTGTTTGGCTGGCGATTATAAAGCAGCCCTGCCTGCGCATTTAAGCTTAATAGAGTTTACCCGGTTGGCTTTTGCAGAGGGTAATCCGGCAGGCATAAAAGCCGCATTAAAACATTTAGGTGTTTGTGGCGATACCGTAAGGTTGCCATTGGTTAAAGCTTCTCCGGCATTAGAACAATTAATTGTAGCAGAAGTAGATAAATTAAGCGTAGTGGCTTAATTAGTGTAAATTTCGGGTATTCATAACTGACTTTCAGCTTATTATAAGATATTCCGTCATTGCGAGGCTGGATATGAGCGAGCCGAAGCAATCTTTTGATAATAAATTACATGATAGATTGCTTCACTCCTGCGCAAACCTCCTTCTTCAGTTCGCAATGACGAATCCCCAAACTCACGTTGAATAATAGCCTGTTTTTTTAAATGGCCGGGCATTAACCATAGAGGACTGTAGGTCAAAAAAAAGAGCTTCGAATAATATATTCGAAGCTCTTTTTTTCTTATCAGGCAATCAACTTATTTCTTCTTTCCAGTAACAGGTTATCCTGCCAGACGCCTTTTGCTTTACCAATTTTTTCCCGGTACCCCACTACCCTGAAGCCGGCTTTTTCATGAATTTTTAATGAGGCCGAATTCTGAAGGAAAATCCCTGCCTGAAGCATCCAGATTCCTTTCTTCTCACTTTCTGTAATCAAAGCATTTAATAGAGAGGAGCCAATACCCTGCCCCTTATAGCCGTGTTTAACGTATATTTCGATTTCTCCAACACCGCCAACATCATAATTAGCTACTACCGGTAAAAGTGCACACCACCCAACAATTTCTTTACCACGGCGAACTACAAACCTGCAGGCTTTAAGATGCGATGAATCCCAATCTTTCCATGACATTTCTGGTGTTCTGAAACTTGCGGTTCCAGTAGCGATACCTTCTTGATAGATAGCTTTAACTTCTTCCCAATCTGTTGAACGCATTATTTTCATCATAGTCTAAATTAATTTAGCCAGTATTACCCTTTGAAATTTATGTTTTACTACACTAAATTAGCCAAACATGCGCCATCTGGTAAATAATACAGAAACAAGTTTGTCCTGTATTATAAATCAACACAATAATGCAATAAAAAGGACCATTAGAATACATTTTTGTAACAGGAACGTTAATTTAAGGCGCTATTATTTAGATTTTTCGAATATTCAATAGGACTCATGCCTACCCGCTTTTTAAATGCATTGTAAAAGGCACTACGGGAAGAAAAACCTGCACTATAAGCCAATGCTTCTAAAGTGAAATTTTGTATAATATCAGGATTCCGGATTCTTTCTTTGACCCAGTTTACACGGTATTGATTAATATAATCAATAAAACTATTATTGAAATAGCTGTTTAAAACAATAGAAAGCTTATGACTGCTCAATCCAATCTCTTTAGCAAGAGACTGGAGCCTGATATCTTTATGCCTGAATGATTGATTTTTATGAATATGAACTTCTAACTTTTGGCCCCACTCTTCTAACTCTTTACGACGGTCTGTAAGCCCCGAAAAACTTTTCTTGATGGATAATAATGTTGAAGTTTTAACATTTAACAAAGAAGCAACCAGGTTTAAAGGCAGCCGGTCTAAATAACCCGGGTTGGTTTTAGCAAAATACAGGTAGCGTTCTTTTGCATTGCCAACACGAATAATATGGGCCCTTTGCTGTGCATCTCTATAATATTTCTCCAAAATAACTCTGAATATATAATTGAGATCGAAATGATACGCAAAAAGGCGGTTAAGTTCATTATTGTGTATGGCCAACAATTCGGTATCTTCAACAGCAACAACATATTCCTGAGAATATCCTGATCCGTGAAGACCGGATATAGAACTCACAAAATCGTTTTCAACCGAAATATAGGTGGTTATCTTTTGTTTATTGTGAGTAGTGCAGCCCATCAGGGTACCTTTAACAATGAGGTAAATATATTCGCATACTTCATCCTCATTAAAGAGTACCTGATCTTTTTTTATCCTGAGCTTTAAGAGATGTGTCTCAAATTCTTCTATCAGTTTAGCATCTACTGTATGTACCTTACGGAGTATATGAAGCAAATACTCCACATCTTTAGGTTCTGCTTTATGGTATTGAAAATGTTCCGGCACCTTATATTTTTAATAATATTTATCATTTAACACCAACTGATTGGCGCAATTAAATACTCTACTTACCTTGCCTTAACACAAAGCTTCCAATATCGTAAAATCAAAATTTCTGCTTAGTGTTTGGATCTAAGACTGATTAGGGCAAATAAAAAGAAAGCTAAGAAAACTTATACAATGAAGGCAATTTGTCTTATATATTTTACAGTAAAAAAGACATTATAAATAAATAGTGGGAAGGAAAATTATGGGCACAAAAAAACCCCAGAATATATCCTGAGGCTCTTTAATTATAATATTTTGGTCGCTTATGCTTTATTTTTAGTTTCCTGAACTTCTAAACGGATGGCCTGAGCTAAGTTTTTCAAATCCTGCATACCTTTACGTATACGAGTTCCAGCTGCGCTGTTACCTTTGTTATAAAATTTGTCTACATCAGCTTCTAAAGCTGCCACTAAACTTTTTACTTCTTCGAATTTTTTCATTTTTAAATACTCCTATGGTTCTTTAAGGTTTTAGTTTTAATTATCTACTCTAATTTAAAGGGTTTGATGAAATAAAAAAATTTTTATATCAATAAAAAATGGCCTCCTATGCCGTTTTTTTCCACATTCTATGCTTTTATAAACATATTACCTCAAAAAAAAACGAATCAAGTAGCTGAAATACAGGTTTTTGCAAAAATAACTTCAACAAAAAGCCCTTTAAACTGATTTAAAGGGCTTTATACTATTTTTTAATGATCTTAAACAGTAGCAAAAAGATTCTCTTTGTAATATCCGTTCTCTAATTTTTCAGCCACTTCACTGAAAGCATCCAGAGTGCGCTGTACGTCTTCTAAAGTATGTACAGCAGTTGGAATCAACCTTAATTCGATCATTCCTTTCGGGATTACAGGATATACTACTATAGAACAAAAAATACCATAGTTTTCGCGGAGGTCGAAAGTTAATGCCGTTGCATCAGAAAGTTCTCCTTTTAAGAAAACCGGTGTAACTACCGAGTCGGTAACACCTAAATCGAAACCACGTTCGCGCAGGCCTTTTTGTAAGGTCATGGCGATTTCCCAAAGTTTATCTTTTAATTCAGGACGGCTCTTTAACAGTTCCAGACGTTTTAATAAACCGATTACCATTGGCATAGGTAAAGCTTTGGCAAAAGTCTGCGAACGCATATTGTACCTTAAGAAATTGGTAATTTCTTCGGTAGAAGCTACGAATGCACCGATACCGGCCATTGATTTGGCAAATGTACCAAAGTAAACATCGATACCGTCAATACAATCCTGTGCTTCGTGGGTTCCTGCACCTGTTTTACCCATGGTACCAAAACCATGTGCATCATCAACCAGGATCCTGAATTCGAAATCCTTCTTAAGGTCAACAAGTTCTTTTAATTTACCCTGTGCACCACTCATTCCGAAAACACCTTCGGTAATTAATAAAATGCCACCGCCTGATTCCTGCGTTAATTTTGTAGCCCGTTCTAGTTGTTTGCGTGCGCTTTCGATATCGTTGTGTTTATATACAAAACGTTTACCCATGTGCAGACGAAGGCCATCGATAATACATGCATGTGATTCTGCATCATAAACAATTACGTCGTTACGATCAACAAGTGTATCAATGATCGATACCATGCCCTGATAACCATAATTTAATAAAAATGCATCGGGTTTACCCACAAAGGCAGCAAGTTCCTGCTCCAGTTGCTCATGGTACTTAGAGTTACCGCTCATCATACGGGCACCCATCGGGTAAGCCATACCATATTGAGCTGCAGCTTCTTCATCAGCTTTTCTAACCTCAGGATGATTGGCTAAGCCTAAGTAATTGTTTAAACTCCAAACCAAGTGCTCTTTTCCTTTAAATTGCATGTGTGGCGCAATTTCTCCCTCTAATTTTGGAAATGAGAAATACCCATGAGACCATTTCTGGTGTTGACCAATCGGGCCCATGTGTTTTGCTATTTTATCAAATATATCCAATGTATTACCTGTTTTTTTATTATAAATTTTGCGAATTTAAGCTTTATTCGTCTTAAAATCAACCTGCTTGAATATTTTAGGTCTCAATTAAACCTTTTAACATGCTAATTTTATGCCAAAAAAGCCCCGGGGCTAAACCCCGGGGCTTTAAATTTATTTTAGTCTGTTCTAATCAACGTTATCGTGCAGGAAAGAATTGTTCGGCCTGATCTCGGTACCGCCATCCTGATCGTTGCTTAAAGTAAATCTGCTTACCTGCGATTCTGACGAATGCTGAACTTGCTGCAACTGCATTTGTTTACGTTTGTAGGCAGGTTCATTTTCCAACTCCTGTAAACCGTTAGTGGTACGCAATTTCATGCTCAGATCTTTCAAACGTAGGATACGTTCTTTAGATTTTTTCAATTGCTCTTCCATTGATTCGTCACTTTTATTGTCGTCTAAACCTACAACCGGTATTTCGATTTCTGGTTCAGGTTCAGGCATTGGCTGCGCTTGTGCAACAGGTGTTTCGAATACAAAATTAGTTTCAGCCAATTTTACTTCGAACTCAAATCCGGTTTCCTTGGCTTCTTCTACCTGAGGCTCTTCTTCCATCAAAGTATGACGAACCACATTATTTTCAGGCTCCTGAACTTTTTGAGGTTCAGATTTATTGAACATGCCACCAAAAAGATCTGCTTGCGAAACCTCTTCTTTGGTTTTTAAAACAGGTTCGTAAGATGGCGCCGCTTTAGGTTTAATAAAAGAGTTTACCGGTTCAACAGGGCGAACCAGCGGAGCTTCTTCAGGTGTTAAAAGCGATATTTTCTTTTTATTTTTTTCTTCGTTTACGCGCTCTTCAGAGGTTTGGAAACCCGTAGCAATAATCGTTACCGAAAGTTTATCGCTTAAAGATTCATCAGTACAGTTACCCCAGATCAGATCGGCCGATAAACCAGCCTTTTCCTGAATGTAATCAGTAATGATCGAAACCTCATCCATGGTTACTTCGCGCAGACCAGAACTGATGTTCAATAAGATGTAACGGGCACCTTCAATTTCGCTATCTTTTAATAGGGGCGAAGCCAAAGCTCCTTCTACAGCCTGTAATGCACGGTCATCGCCTTCGGCAGCAAAGCTACCCATAATGGCTACACCGCTATCTTTCATTACGGTACGCACATCTTTAAAATCGACGTTGATATAACCCGGAACAGTAATGATCTCTGCGATTCCCTTTGCAGCCGTTGTTAAAATATCGTCGGCCTGACCAAAGGCAGAACCCAGGGTTAAGTTCCCAAAAATTTCGCGCAGGCGATCGTTAGAGATTACCAGATAGGAATCTACATATTTTTTCAGTTCTTCCAATCCTTCATCAGCCTGCAACTTACGTCTTTTACCTTCGAAAGAAAATGGTGTAGTAATGATGGCTACAGTTAAAATATCAAGTTCCTTGGCAGCTTTTGCAATAATTGGCGAAGCTCCTGTTCCGGTGCCACCACCCATTCCTGCTGTAATAAAAAGCATTTTAGTGGTACTACCCAACATTGCCTTAATATCATCTATATTTTCTATTGCCGAGTTTTTACCAACCTCAGGAATAGAACCAGCCCCCATTCCTTCGGTTAAGCTAGCGCCTAATTGTACCTTATTAGGTATAGGGCTAGATTCCAAAGCCTGGGCATCTGTATTACAAATAATAAAATCCACACCAGTAATACCCGACAGGTACATATGGTTCACCGCGTTGCCGCCACCGCCTCCAACACCAATTACTTTGATGATCGAAGACTTATCTTTTAACATTTCGAACTGCATATCTTTATGAATCAGTTGTTTAAAAATTTTTAAATTCTGTTCATTACTCCATGTAATATTAACACTTTTTCAACAGACGTTTTCCACAAGTGTTAAGAATGTGGAAAACTCTTTCTTTGTTGAAAAATAATTAGCTTTTCAGGTAATCTTCATCGCTCACATTCATGTCGTCCTGAATGAAAGTTCTTGTTTTTGCCAGTAATTTATCGAACAGACCCGGTCCGCGTTTCTCTTTTTCTTTGGCTGCTTTTGGCTTCTCTACAAAAACACCTGGCTGTTTCATTTCTTCAATCAGCTCTTCTGCTTTCTGGATACCTTTAATCAGTAAACCTACACTGGTTGCATACATCGGGCTTTTCAGATCGTCGTAAATGGCCTTAGGCATATCTTCGTATTTAGATAAATGCTCGTTAGGATAACCAATGCGGCAATCTAAACCGGTTACATATTCAACCGCCTGAGATAAGTGTTTTAATAAGGCACCACCCCCGGTAATTACAATACCACCGATTAGTTTTTTCTCATATCCGGAAGATTTGATCTCATAGTAAACATGCTCAATAATTTCTTCCATGCGGGCCTGGATCACATAAGCCAGGTTTTTAACCGAAATTTCTTTCGGTTCGCGGCCCCGTAAGCCAGGAACACAAATAATTTCGTTTTCTTTATTCTCTTCAGCCAATGCAGAACCGAAACGTGTTTTCAACAGCTCAGCCTGGTTGCGCATTACAGAGCAACCTTCTCTGATATCTTCGGTAACACTATTGCCACCAAATGGAATTACTGCGGTATGGCGGATAATACCTTCGTGGAAAATAGCGATATCGGTAGTACCACCACCAATATCAACCAATGCAATACCAGCTTCTTTTTCTTCCTCGCTCAACACCGATTCGGATGAAGCCAATGGCTCGAGGATTAAATCCTGAGTCTGCAGACCTGCATTGTTTACACATTTGATAATATTTTTTACAGCGGTAACCTGACCAGAAATGATATGGAAGTTGGCTTCAAGGCGAACCCCTGCCATACCGATCGGATCT
The DNA here is from genome assembly GCA_017745075.1 of Sphingobacteriaceae bacterium. GTDB lineage: Bacteria > Bacteroidota > Bacteroidia > Sphingobacteriales > Sphingobacteriaceae > Pedobacter. The sequence continues at coordinate 68,954 of JAGIAD010000003.1, forward strand.
TTAATTCCCGGTTCGTTATCGATGGTAAATTCTTGTGGCAATACATGGATGATCTCCTCACCCGGTGGCATTACCAGTTTAAACATATCATCGATCAGTTTATCGATGTCTTTTTTACCGATTTCGTTATTTAATTCTCTTCTTGTTAAAATTCCTCTGTGCTGTAAGCTCTTAATGTGCTGACCAGCAATACCCACATTTACCACCTGTATTTCTACGTTGGATTGTCCGCTTGCTACTTCAACTGCTTGAGCAATGCCCTGTACGGTTTTTTGAATGTTAGAAACCACTCCACGTGTTACACCCGCCGATTCTGCCTTGCCTATTCCTAAGATCTCTATCTTACCGTGCTGTGTTCTACGACCAACGATAACACAAATTTTTGTAGTACCGATATCCAATCCTACTACAATGGGCGACTGACTGGTAAATTTTGCCTTGTCCATATTCGTTAATTTTGCTGAGTTTTATACAATTTCTCCAGGGCTTTGATTTCTTTCTCTCTTGCCTCTCTCTGTTTTTTTAAATCTGCCTCAGATTTTGCCGGCTTTGGCTGTGTTGTTACCGTTTGCTTCGGTTTTTCTTTTTTATCTGCTGGCTTTACTTCTTTAGGTTTGGTAACCTGCGTTGTTGCCGGCTTTTTTTCTTCTTTTTTAACTGGTTCTGCTTTTTTAGTTTCTACCTTTTTGGGTTCCACTTTTTTCGCTTCAGGCTTTTTAGGCTCGGGCTTCGCCACTACCACCTTTTCAGGCTCTTCTTTTTCTGACTCATCGGCTTGAGGCCTATCGTCCATTATTGTACCGATGGTATTTCTGATTAGTGAATCGGTTACATTACGTTGTATCCTCAAACTATCAGCTGCCGAAAATGTTTTCGATTTTTTTCCTAAATCTGTCGAATCTCTTTTTTCGCAAACAATCTGGTTGGTATACTTAATATTGATGGTTTTATAAGTATCCCAGCCCACCTGCGGCATTGCTTTTTTATAGAACAGCAACAGGTTCTTCATTTTCTTTTCCAGCGAATCGGCATTACCCAAAATAATACGCTGGTTACCCACCCTGGGGATTAATGTGATGTCGTTTTTCTGATCGACCACAATCTGTTCGATCTGCGAATCCCAAAGTGTATCTTTTTTTATGTACTGCGCGGTTTTATACAAATCGCGTCCCAGCTGGGTGTGCAAAGTATCAACCCGGCTACCAAAAACTTCGGTAATGTGCCCTGTTGCAACCAAAACATTGGCGGTAAAATTTGATGAAATGGGCATTTTTAAACCATCATTATCAATATAAAAATCCTGACCGCTCTCATTCAGTATCCGGAGGACAGGCTGTCTTTGTTTTACCTCGATATGCAATACACCATCCATATCTACATACACTTTAGCAAAGCCGATGTAAGGGTTCGATTGCAGTTTTTGCTCAATTTTATGGATATTGATATTTTCGAGGTTGCGGCCCAAAAGCATTCCCTGATCTTCTTTTAAAATGGCATCCACCTCTTCGCGTTCAATAAAATTATCTGCTCCGGGGATCAGTATTTTAATATCCGTACATTTAACCGTCTGCTTTTTCACATTGATAAAACTCAAAAGCACAACCACCCCCGCCAGGCTGATGAGCCAGGCAAAGCCGGTAAAAATTGCGCTCCAGTTTATTCGTTTAAGCATTGTTTAATGTATTTTTTAACGGGTCGATAATGGTATCAATATCACCGGCTCCCACAGTTAAAATTAATTCAGGTTTTGTGTCTTTAACATACTGAACCACAAAATCTTTTCCACATATTTTCTTATCACTCAAAGTGATTTTATCCAGCAAAAACTGTGAATTTATACCTGCTAAAGGCAATTCTCTGGCCGGATAAATTTCGAGCAGCAACAGTTCATCGGCCGTGCTTAAAACTTTTGCAAATTCATCTGCAAAATCTCGTGTACGGGTAAACAGGTGCGGCTGAAAAATCACTGTTAACTTTTTATCAGGATACAATTGCCTTACTGCATCAAAACAGGCTTTCAGTTCTTCAGGATGATGGGCATAATCATCGATATAGATCTGATTGCCATTATTTACAATATATTCGAAACGGCGCTTAACCCCTTTGAAGTTTGCAACGGCTTGTTTCACCTTGTCTGCATCAATACCCAAAGTCAGGGCAATTGCAATGGCGACGGTGGTATTCTCTACATTATGCTTTCCAGGCAGCTGCAAACTGATATCTTTTATGCTGTGCGTGGTATCGGCATAATCGAACACAAATCTTGATCCTTCAACCCTCAGGTTTTCAGCCTTTGCTGTTGCTGTCAGACTTGCCGCGTAACTAATGCTGTTTTCCAAAGGCAATCCTTCATGTGCATACAATGTACCTTCGGCCTTCAACTGCCCGGCAAACAGCCTGAATGATTCTTCAAGGTGACTCTTATCTCCGTAAATATCAAGGTGATCGGCATCCATAGATGTTACCACGGCAATGTCAGGGTGAAGGGTCAGGAAAGAACGGTCATACTCATCAGCCTCTACCACTACCACATTATTTTTGCCGAAAAGCACATTAGTGTTATAGTTAGTAGTTATACCACCCAAAAATGCTGTACAATCATAACCGGTATCTTTTAAAATATGTGCGATAATTGACGAAGTGGTTGTTTTACCGTGGGTGCCGGCAACAGCAATACAAAACATACCTTTACTAATAATGCCCAGTACCTCTGAACGCTTCTTAAGGCTAAAACCTTTATCAATGAAGTGATTTAAAACCTTCGAGTCTTTTGGTATAGCCGGTGTATAAACCACTAAGGTATCATCCTTATTTTCTAAAAATGCAGAAGGCAATGAAGCAGCCTCATCCACGTAGGTAATTAAGATACCTTCCTGTTCAAGTTTTTCGGTCAGCTTGGTCCTGGTCTTATCATAACCACAAACCACCTGGCCGCGTTTAGCAAAATAACGGGCAAGCGCGCTCATACCGATACCACCGATACCTACAAAGAAAACCCTGTTTATTTTACTTAATTCCATGTTTTTAAGCTAAAAGCAAAAAGACCAAAGCTTAAAGCTATCTTTCTACTGTTCTATTTTTTTATTTCTATCGCTTTAAGATTGTTTCGTACCTTGCAAGACGATCTGTCTTTGCTTTGGTCTTTCTGCTTTAGTCTTTAAGCTTATTTAATCAATTTCAATACTTCGCCTGCAATAATTTCATCGGCTTCAGGCAAAGCCATTTTACCTATATTTTCAGAAAGCTTTTCGCTCTGTTCTTTGTTATTTAAAAGTTCGAGAGCTGCTTTTACCAAAGTATCTTCAGCAGAACGGTCATTAATTAACAATGCAGCCCCGTTTTTCACCAAAGCCATTGCATTTTTGGTTTGATGATCTTCTGCCACGTTTGGCGAAGGCACCAAAATTACCGGCTTTCTGATCAAACAGAGCTCAGCAATCGTTCCTGCTCCTGCCCTGCTGATGATCACATCTGCAGCGGCATAGGCAAGGTCCATCTTGTTCAAAAACTCAAGGATGCGAACATTTGGATGATAATCAAGTCCCAATCTTTCAATAATCCCCTGGTAGTAATATTTTCCTGTTTGCCAGATCACCTGCACATCTTGTGCAAGAATATCGGGCAGGTGTTTTTCAATTGCTTTATTCAGTGTTCCGGCACCCAAACTTCCCCCGGTAACCATAATTGTCTTTTTCAAAGGATCGAGTTTTAGCAGCTCAGCTCCCTGAAAGTGTTTCCCCTGGATATCTACTACTTCCTTCCGAACGGGGTTTCCTGTTTTTAAAATCCTGCCGGCAGGAAAAAACTGGTCCATCCCATCAAAAGCAACGCAAATTTTGGAAGCCTTTTTACCCAACCATTTATTGGTTACACCGGCGTAAGAATTCTGTTCCTGGATGAGGTAAGGAATTCCTTTCAGTGATGCGGCATACAATAATGGCCCTGAAGCATAGCCACCTACTCCTACCACTGCATCGGGCTTAAACTCTTTAATAATCTGTATCGCCTTATTTACGCTACCAATTACTTTAAATGGAAGTGCCAGATTTTTTACAATCGAGCCGCGTTGCATTCCACTGATATTTAAGCCAATAATCTTATATCCGGCCGCAGGAACTTTTTCCATTTCCATCCGGCCTGTTGCGCCCACAAATAAAATATCACAGGAAGGAACCAAGCGTTTAAGCGCATTGGCTATGGCTACGGCGGGAAAAATGTGCCCGCCGGTGCCACCACCTGATATGATAATTTTTGGGGAATTATTCATTTTACTGTTTATTTTTTATTACCACCGAGTGCACTGAGTTTTCACAAAGGGCACTGAGTATTATTTTTTAATCGCAAAGTGCGCAAGGTTTTTTTTGCAAAGCACACTATTTTATTTTTTCTTACCACCGAGTGCACTGAGTTTTCACAGAGGGCACCGAGTTTTATTTTTTAATCGCAAAGTGCGCAAGGTTTTTCGCAAAGCACACTATTTTATTTTTTCTTACCACTGAGCGCACTGAGTTTTCACAGAGGGCACCGAGTTTATTTAACCACCAAGGCACGAAGACACAAAGTATTCTAGCACTTGGTTTAGCTTTTCAACCTTTCAACCCTCTAAACATTCCAACCCTCAACTCTCCACCTTCATTAGGCCATCGCCGGGATCTCTCCCACGATGATTTTATTATTTGTTTTTTCTTCTTTCGAAGTAATTTTAGCATTTTCTTCCACATCACGGCTTACACTTAAAATAATGCCAAAAGCCACACTGGTAAAAATCATTGAAGTCCCCCCCATACTAACCAGCGGAAGCGGAACCCCTGTAACCGGACCTAAACCAACCGCTACAGCCATATTGGCAAAAGCCTGAATGGTTAGACTAAAGCTTAGTCCGGCCGCCAGAAGCGCGCCAAAAGCCTTGGGCGCCCGCGTGACAATTTTAATACACCGGTATAAAAGCACCAGGTATAGTATCATGATTACAATTCCTCCCACAGTTCCCCATTCTTCAATAATAATGGCGAAAATAAAATCGGAATACGGATGTGGCAGGAAGTTGCGCTGCGTACTATTACCTGGTCCTTTACCAAAAACACCACCAGTAGCCAGGGCAATTTTTGCCTGATCTGCCTGGAAAGTTTTATCTGAATGCTGCATTTCGGGGTGCATAAACGAGTTTATACGCGACATGTAGGTTTTCCTCCTTGGACCTAAAAAGAAAACAAACATTAACAGGATAAAGCCCCCCGCACAAACGATGGCAATCTGCTTTATACTGATCCGTCCGATAATTAACAGCAAAATGCTTACACCAAACAGCATTAATGCTGTAGAGAGGTTGGCCAGTGCAATTAACACAAACACTACACAAACCGACCCCATAATTGGTATAAATGATTCTTTTACATCTTTAATATTCTCTTGTTTTTTGGTGAGCATCCTCGCCAAAAATGTAATCAATGCCAGCTTAGCCAAATCGGATGTTTGGAATGTCAGCCCGATTACCGGTATTTTAACCCAGCGTGATGCATCGTTTAAATTGGTTCCGAATATCAGCGTATAAAACAGCAAAGGAATAGTTACGATCATGAGCACCTTCGAAATACCGGCATAGTAGCGGTAATCGAGCAGGTGGGCAATATAAATCATACCAATACCCAGCAATACAAAGATGAGGTGCTTGGTTAACAAAAGCTTTTCAACAGCCTCACCTTTTTTATATGCCAAAGTTCCAGTTGCGCTATACACTGCCATTACTGATATAAGCGAAAGCAGGATGATGATCAACCAGATCCACCTGTCGCCTTTTGTTTTATTAAGTAGTGCCTGCAACATCATTGAGCCTCCTATTATAATTCTCTAACTGCCGCTTTAAACTGGTTACCGCGGTCTTCATAATTTTTAAATAAATCAAAACTGGCACAGGCTGGTGAGAGTAAAACGGTATCACCACGCTTAGCCAGGTGAAATGCAATCTGAGCAGCCTCATCAGCCGAAAAAGTATTTACAATCACGTCTACATCATCTTCAAAAGCATCGTGAATACGTTTATTGTCCTTACCCAAACAAACGATCGCCTTAACCTTGCTTTTTACCAGATCTTTAAGCATGCTGTAGTCATTACCTTTATCAACACCGCCCATAATGAGTACTACGTCGCTGGTCATGCTTTCCAAGGCATACCAGGTGGAGTTTACATTGGTAGCTTTACTGTCATTGATAAAATCAATTCCAGAAATTTTGGCTACATGCTCCAGGCGATGTTCAATGTTTTTGAAATTACCCATGCTTTCGCGGATAGAATCATTTCTTAATTCTAAAACTTTGGCTACAATGCCAGAAGCCATAGAATTATAAACGTTGTGCTTGCCCTGTAAGGCTAAATCTGAAATAGACATGGTTAGTTGATTAGTTGGTTCAGTAAGGATATGTATAGTTGTTTCTTCTAAATAAGCACCTGTTTCAACCGGTTTTACAATTGAAAAAGCATAGGTTTTGGTAAGAGGTTTGGCAATAGCCATGGCTTTTAAGCTTTCCTCATCATCTGCACAGTAAATGAAAACATCATCAGCTGTCTGGTTTTGGATAATGCGCATTTTTGATGCTGCGTAGTTCTCCAGTTTATAATCGTACCGGTCTAAATGATCGGGCGTGATATTTAATAAAACCGCAATATCTGCTTTGAACTGAAACATATCATCAAGCATGAAACTCGAAATTTCCAGCACGTAATAATCATAGTTCTCTGTAGCTACCTGGGCAGCAAAACTTTGCCCGATATTACCGGCCAAACCTACATTTAAACCTGCATTTTTAAGAATATGGTAGGTTAACAGGCTTGTTGTCGATTTTCCGTTAGAACCTGTAATGCAAATGGTTTTAGCTGTGGTATAACGTTTGGCAAACTCAATTTCCGAAATAACAGGAATCCCTTTAGCTACCAGTTTTTTAACAATTGGCGCCGTAGGCGGAATGCCCGGGCTTTTAATTACTTCTGTGGCATTGAGAATCTGATCTTCGGTGTGCTTTTCAGATTCAAAGGGCACGCCCAGTTTTTCAAGGGCAGCTTTATACTTATCGGCAATTACGCCATAATCTGAAACAAAGACCTCGAAACCTTTGGCCTGTGCCAGCTTCGCAGCGCCAACACCGCTTTCGCCCGCACCAAGAATAACCACACGGCCATGCCCGGTCATTGCTGACTTAGTATTGCTTGATGTGATATTACTTGTGTTCATTGTTTTATATTTTTTAGTATTAAGTAGTGAGTATCAGGCACCAAGACACCATCTCAACTTCATTACTTTTTATTTTTTTCTTTAATCTTTACGTCTTCGGACCTCCGACTTTCCGACTTCGGTCTTTTTTATCACCTGAAACACCTAAGGGCATTCAAGTATATTTTCTCCTTATTTAATCACCCTCAACCTTTAACCTTCTACCCTGAACTACCTCAACTTCAATGTTACAATGGTCATAATCGCCAACATAATTCCGATGATCCAGAAACGGGTTACAATTTTGGCTTCGTGATATCCCTTTTTCTGGTAATGGTGATGTAAAGGCGACATCAGGAAAATCCGGCGTCCTTCTCCAAACTTCTTTTTAGTGTATTTGAAGTAAGAAACCTGCATAATTACCGATACCAGTTCAACAAGGAATATTCCGCATAAAATCGGGATCAAAAGCTCTTTACGGATCATCAGCGCAAAGGCTGCGATAATACCTCCTATGGCCAGACTTCCGGTATCGCCCATAAAAATCTGAGCCGGGTACGAGTTGTACCACAGAAATCCTACACATGCCCCAACAAATGCCCCCGCAAAAATCATCAGCTCTGCCGAGTTGGGGATGTACATAATGTTCAGGTAATCGGCCATGATTGTATTACCGGAAACATAGGCCAGAATACCCAGCGTAATACCAATTACAGCAGAAGTACCTGTTGCAAGCCCATCAATACCATCGGTAATATTTGCCCCGTTAGAAACAGCAGTGATGATAAATACCGTAAAGGCTAAAAAGATAATAAAAGCATATTTCTGGTAATCGCCGCCCAAAAACTTCAGCACTTTAGCATAATCGAACTCATTGTTCTTATAAAAAGGCATATTGGTTTTAGTAGATTTTACATCCTGTGTATAATAAAAAGTTTCACCTTTTTGACGTAATACCATCGGCACAGAAGAAGTGTTTTTCACATTATCCTGAACCGTTTCTCTTACTACGATATTGGGATGAAAATACATTGTAGTACCAACAATGAGTCCCAAGCCTACCTGACCAACCACTTTGAAACGGCCGGCGAGGCCTTCTTTATTTTTTTTGAAAACTTTGATATAATCGTCTAGGAAGCCAATTGCTCCCATCCAGATGGTGGTAATTACCATCAGAATAACATAGATGTTGGTAATATTGGCAAATAGCAATGTCGGGATTAAAATGCCCAGCAAAATGATGATACCCCCCATAGTAGGCGTACCTTGTTTCTGCATCTGACCTTCCAGGCCTAAATTCCTTACTGTTTCTCCCACCTGTTTTTTATGCAAAAAATCAATCAGCCTGCGGCCATATACCGTGGTAATGATCAGCGATAAAATGATAGAAACTGAAGCACGGAAGGTGATGTATTGAAACAACCTCAATCCAGGAATGTCGTAATGCTTATGCAGGTATTCGAATAATAAATATAACATTAGCTGATTGGGTTTAATTGTTCAAGTAAAATTTCTTTATCATCAAAATGATTCTTAACACCGTTTATTTCCTGATATTTTTCGTGTCCCTTACCGGCTATTAAAATAATATCGCCTGGCTGGGCCAAATGACAGGCCGTTTTAATAGCTTCTTTCCTATCCAGAATGGATAAAGTTTTGCGTTTGTTGCTTGGCGATACACCGGCTTCCATTTCGTTGATAATCGTTTGCGGATCTTCAGTACGCGGGTTATCAGAAGTCAGAATTACTTTATCGCTCCAATCGCAGGCTACCTGAGCCATTACCGGACGTTTGGTTTTATCGCGGTCGCCACCACAGCCAATTACCGTAATTACCTGCTCGGTACCTTTGCGGATATTGGCAATGGTACTAAGTACATTCTGCACAGCATCTGGTGTATGCGCATAATCTACAATACCAATAATTTTATCGGGCGAGGTGATATAGTCAAAACGGCCTTCAGCTCCTGATAAACTGCTTAAAAGTGTCAATACTTTTAATTTATCCTGCTCAAGCAAAACAGCTGTACCATACACTGCAAGCAAATTATAGGCATTAAATGAGCCAACCAGTTTAAAATAAACATCCTCGTTATCGATATCCAGGTGCAAACCACTAAACTGGTTCTCGATAATTTTAGCTTTAAAATCGGCCAGTTGCTTAAGCGCATAAGTTTTTTTATGTGCTTTGGTATTCTGCAGCATCACCATACCGTTTTTATCGTCGGTATTGGTTAATGCAAATGCCGATTTAGGCAAGCCGTCAAAAAATGCCTTTTTAGCCTTCAGGTAACTGTCAAAAGTTTTATGAAAGTCTAAATGATCGTGCGTAATATTTGAAAATACACCACCTGCAAAAGTCAACCCTTCAATCCGGTGTTGAGCCACAGCGTGCGAACTTACTTCCATGAAGCAATAATCGCAACCGGCATTTACCATATCCCTTAAAAGCTGGTTAAGTGCAATTGGGTTTGGTGTGGTATGCGTAGCAGGTACCACGGTCTCGTTAATGTAATTTTCAACCGTTGATATTAATCCGGTTTTATAACCCAGGGCTTTAAACAACTTAAATAAAATGGTAGCAATGGTGGTTTTTCCGTTTGTACCGGTAATGCCAACCAGCTTTAGCCCTGCAGAAGGGTTACCAAAATAATTACCGGCCATAATGCCCAAAGCAACCGAAGTATTATCTACTTTAATGTAGCTTACTTCTGCATTTGGATTTTCAGGAAGGTTCTCGCAAACAATCACCGTAGCTCCCTGAGCAATGGTCTGATCGATAAACTGGTGTCCATCGGCCAATGTACCCACTATTGCAAAGAAAACATCGTCTTTACCTACTTTACGTGAATCGAAATTCAGCGCATTGATTTCCCTATCGGTTTTACCAACCAATTCTTTAATCGTTACACCGTAGAGTAAATCTTGTAATTGCATTTTTCTATTCTTTTTAGTAATAAGTATCTAGTATCAAGATTTTAAATCTTTTACCTTACACCCTATACCTTAAACCTTTTTACCTTAATTCAATTCTATCTGTATACCTAATCCTTTACCCACTTTTGTACCAGCAGCTATCGACTGACTGATCACTTTGCCAGATCCTAAAACCTTTGTTTTTAACCCGGCGTTTCCTAACAGATACAGGGCATCTTTAAGTCCCATTCCTGTCACGTTAGGCATCACCCCTTTACGCTCGCTATTTTCCTGAAAAATAGTTCCCGCACTGGTATCTATTATATTGTAGTATTCAGATTTCGACGCGAAAAGCGGCTTAAACCCAAATGCTTTATATACTTTTTGCGTGGCCTTACTCTGCCCAGCTTTGGTTGGCGGAGTACCAGTATTGCCCACTAAACGCTTCGGCACATCGTTATACATCTGCATATCGCTGGCATAAATACGGTCGGCAATTTCTCTAAACACCGGACCTGAAACCAAAGCACCGTAATAAGCACCCTTAGGATCGTTAATTACCACGATTAAAGAATACTTAGGTTTATCAGCCGGAAAGTACCCTACAAAAGAAGCCTGATACTGTTTGTTGGCTTTGTAACCCTTGTTCGCATCGGCCACCTGGGCAGTTCCGGTTTTACCTGCTATCGGGTACAAGGGATTATAAACAATCTGCTTACCGCTACCCTCTGTTACCACCCCTTCAAGCATTTTCTTCACCTTGCTTAGCGTCACATCCGAACAGATCTTTTCGTTGATTACCCTGGCTTTAAACTGCTCAATCGGGTTACCAAGCCTTCTGATCTCTTTCACAAAAATTGGCGCTATCATTTTGCCATTATTGGCTACAGCATTATAAAGCGATAACATTTTCAATGGTGTTAGCTGCATTTCATAACCATAAGCCATTTGTGGCAAAGTCATGTTCTTGTTCCAACTTTTATTTGTTTTCGGATTCTTTACTGCAGGCGTAGCTTCGCCAGGGATTTGCAAACCCATTTTTTCGTTCAAATGCCAATCGTACAAATGGTCAGTAAACTTTTTAGGATCTGCACCATATTTACTGTTGATCAAATATGCAATCGCGGCGTTTGATGATTGTTCAAATGCTTTTTTAACTGTTACCACGCCTATGCTTCCGTGAGAATCTTTAATGGTATGCCCCGGAATTTTATAAGTACCTGTTCCAACCATGGTATTGGTATCAACCAGTTTATCTTCCAATAAGGCCATGTACGAGGCCAATTTAAAGGTTGAACCCGGATCCTGGTTACCTGCAATGGCATAGTTAAATTTCTCTTTATAAACACCTTCTTCTACTTTAGAGAAATTGGCTACCGCCCTGATTTCACCTGTTGCTACTTCCATTAAAATCACAGTACCGTGATCAGCTTTCGATTTGATCAACTGTTTTTCTAAGGCACTTTGCGCCAAATCCTGCATATTCACATCGATGGTAGAGATAATATCAGCCCCATCTTTTGGTGCAACCTCTGCCTCTTCATTCACCGGGATATAAACCCCACCGGCAATGCGCTGCATGAGTCTTTTCCCGGTTTCGCCATTGATATACTCTTTATAGGCGCCTTCTAAACCTACTCCATTGGCCACATTTTCGTTTTTGTAACCGATTGTACGGGCAGCCAAAGCCTGGAAAGGAAGAATGCGTTTGTTTTGCTGTACAGCAATTAAACCGCCACTGTATTTGCCAATATTAAAAAGCGGAAAAGTCCTGATCGTTTTTAAGTCGGCATAACCAACTTTACGGTGAATCAATAAATAACGGGCACTATCCTGACGACCTTTACGCAGGTAACGTGCATATTCTTTTGCAGTTTTATCCTGAAAAATCTGCGCCAGCTTATAACCCAGCGAATCGACTTTTTCATTAAACACCTTATCATCAGCAATTCCACCAGCAAACATATCCATACGCAGTTCGTATTCCGGAATCGAAGTGGCCAGCAAACTGCCATCATTAGAATAAATATTACCACGGGTTGCTTCTACACTCACATATCTTGTAGAAAGACTATCAGCCATAGCTTTCCATTTCTTTCCCTGTACAAACTGCACCTGACCGAGGCGTAAAAACACCGCAAAAGCAAAAAGCACAATTAAGCCAAATGCCAGATATACACGAAGCAAGATGTTTGCTCTAATATTCATCGCTTTTAACAATTATTTTTTTTGGTGGTTCAATCAGTTCTTTTATTCCAAGGGTATCAACCTTTTTAGCAACTTCCGTCAGTTTACTTTTAAACATCAGGTCGGCTTTTAACGATTTATACTCCCATCGTAATTCTTTTACTTCTTTATTTAACTTATCAATGCGGCGCACATTGTTTACTGCAAAGTGGCTATTAGCAATGTAAACCATCCCCAAAAAGGCCAGAAAACACAGAAAAGGCAAAGCATCGGTTGCCGCTTCCTTACTTACCAATCCATCATTAAAAAGCTTGCTGATGAAGGAGTTACTATCCATCTTTTCTTCAGCAGTTTTTGGCTTTTTGGGCGCAGCTTTTAATTCCGGCTCAGGTCCAGCTTCCTCTTCTTCTATCTCTTCTCTAAACCTGTTCATATTTTTTCTGCAATTCTTAGTTTCGCACTGCGAGCCCGATTGTTTTGCGCAATCTCCTCATCAGTGGCAATGATCGCTTTACGTGTAATAACATTAAATGGCTTCTGCTGGTTCCCGAAGAAATCTTTCTCTACCTCTCCCTGAAACTTTCCTTTTGCCATGAAGTTTTTAACCGGCCTGTCTTCCAAAGAGTGATAAGACATCACCACCAAATGACCACCAGGCTTTAAAACTTCAGCCGCTTGCTGTAAAAAATCTTCGAGCACCTGAATTTCTGCATTCACCTCTATCCTAAGCGCCTGAAAAACCTGCGCCAGGTATTTATTTTCTTTACCTTTAGGAATATAGGCCGATATAGCCGCTTTCAGGCTATTGATATCAGTAAAAGGCTTTTCTAAACGCGCAGTAACAATGGCTCGAGCCAAAGACTTCGCATTTTTTACCTCACCGTAAATGCCAAAAATTTTATGCAGTTTATCTTCAGCATAGGTATTCAGGATTTCAGCAGCAGTTAAATTGCGGTGCTGATCCATGCGCATATCCAGATCGGCGTTGTGACGGATTGAAAAACCACGTTCAGGCACATCAAACTGATGAGAAGAAACTCCCAGATCAGCCAGTATACCATCTACCTGCCTGAAACCTTTTAAACGCAGGTTATTTTTCAAAAACCCGAAGTTCTGGTCAATAAACACGAAACGGTCATCATCAGGAATATTGGCCTGCGCATCAGGATCCTGATCAAAAGCGATTAAAGTTCCTTTCGGTCCCAGATGCTTTAAAATCTCTCTCGAATGACCACCGCCACCAAAAGTAACATCCACATAAACTCCATCAGGTTTAATATTCAAACCATCAATGCAAGGTTGCAGCATTACAGGTACATGATAATTATTCGCCATCCGCACCTCCTTTCTTACCACCCATTACTTTCTGAGCCAGGTTAGCAAAATTGGCCGGCACATCATCAAAAATATCTTCGTAAGATTTTTTATCCCAAACCTCGATACGGTCTAACTGACAAGCCAAAACCAGATCATTCCCGATACCCGCATACTCCACCAATGATTTCGGCAACAACACACGGCCGGCAGCATCAAGCGAAAGCTCAGTTGCCCCACGCGTAAAAGCCCTGACAAAGGCCCTGTTTTCCTGATCGTAAATATTAAGCTTAGCAAGGTCAGCCACAACAGCGTCCCATACATTTTTAGGATAGATAACCAGATTTTTCTCAAAACCACGGTTAATTATGAGCCCATCATTCTCGGCATTAGGCAATTGTTTCTTAAGCGCAGCAGGCACCATAAGGCGACCTTTTGCGTCAAGTTTACAATCAAATTCTCCTAAAAGTTGGGTCATAGTGGTATCTACACTTTTTATCTAGTGTAAAAGTAAAGAGTTCTACCACTTTTTACCACTTTTTACCACAAAAAAGTTTTCCACATCTTTTTTGTTACAGTAATGGCCCTACAATATTATTAGAATAAGCCAACTAAAACAACCTAAAAAAGCTTTAATACTGATAATAAGCGGGTTAAAAGCAAATTATAACAAAGTGTCACGCTGGCCCATTTTTATTCATAAATCTTTAGGTTTTTACTAAAAATGCTCATTTATAGGTTTAAAATGTAATGACTCTTCCCACTTTAAGTCTTTTTAAGAATTACATACTTCACCATTGTGAGGCGGGATATGGGCGAGCCAAAGCAATCTATTCTGTAATTTATTATCAAGGGATTGCTTCACTCCTGCGCAAAGTCCCTTCTTCAGTTCGCAATGACGGGATTAACCCCAACTTACTTTAATGATTAAAAACTTTTGACTTATTTAGACTCATTAAAAATAATTTGGATAAGCGGGATTAAAACTGTTTTTTTGTAGCAAAACAAATTCTGAAATACGTTCCCGATTAAGGGTATATCCGCTAAATGAAATCAGCAGGCAATTCTAAAAAAATCAGTTGGGCAAAACATCAAAAGAGATGGTTCGGTAAATGGCACCTTTATCTTGGTATTATTGCAGGTGCAATAGTGGCCTTTGTAGGGTTAACAGGTAGCATTCTTGTTTTCCAGGATGAGATTGACCGCGCTTTAAACCCAAAGCTTTTCGAGGTAATGGCGCAAAAGCAAAAAATGCCGGCCGAAGAGATTGTGCCGCTCATTAAAAAGAACTATCCGAAACTTAAAATCGACTACCTGATGCTGTACAACTTCAAAAACCCCAATGAAGCTTACAGCATTCTAGATTTAAAAAGCAATGAAGAAACTTTTATTAATCCGTATACAGGAAAGATAAGCGGCAAAAGAATACACACCAGTTCTTTTATCCATGTGGTTACCGAACTGCACCGTACATTGCTGATCCCCGTTGTGGGGCGGTACATCTGTGGTTTAGCTGCCCTATGCCTTTTGATTTTAACCATTTCCGGCCTGCGTTTATGGATCCCAAAGAAATGGAAACAGTTAAAATCGGCACTTACGGTAAGGTTTAGGGGTTCTTTTAAAAGGCAAAATTACGACTGGCACAATTCACTCGGTTTTTATTCCTCTCCATTTGTAGCGATATTGAGTCTTACCGGTTTTTCTATTACTTTTTCTACGCTGGTTATACCGCTATTATTTTTACTTAGCGGAAAATCGCCACAAGGAGTCGCCCAACTCTTAGGCGCAAAATCGGCATGGCATGCACAGGCAGTACCTCTTCCGCTTAAGCAGATTGTTGCTGCAGTTAAAGAAATGCCAGATGCCCATATTGGAGGAATAGCTTTTCCGGCCGACAAAATAGGAACATACCGTTTAGATGTTTTGAGCGGAAACTTACCTAAACAAGGAAAGCGGGAAATGTTGGTTGTTGACCAATATACCGGCAAAGTATTGTTAAACAGTCGCAAGGACTTCCCAAATGTTGGTAATGCCTACCTCGGCTGGTTAACCCCCATCCATTACGGCAGTTTCGGAGGCAGACCTACGCAGGTTATTGCCATTATTGCAGGATTAATGCCATTGGCCCTTTTTATTACCGGATTTTTGATCTGGTGGCCCCGTTATAAAAAACAAAAAAGAGGCAATAAGCAAAAAACAAGAGGAGTAGCTTTGGATGAGACACCGGAAACTGCCATAGATGAGAATGTATCAAAACCAGCTAAAATTAAAGCAACGTTACCCAAACATGGCAAATATTTTGTAATTAATTTTACATCGGGATTGAAATATGCTTTGATTATCCTTCCGATCAGTTTTATTATGGGTGCGTTGTACGGCCTGCCTTCGGGAATCATTATCCAGCCGGCCATTTTTGTAGTGGCTTTCAGCTGCGTGATGGTGTGTTTAAATTTTATATGTGCCTTATTATCTGAAGTATTCAATATCCTGTTTTTATTACCTTTTAAAAAAGGCAGTTACAAAGTAACCCGTTATTTCGCGCTGTCAACAGCATTTCTGGTGTGTTACCTGGCTGTTTATATGGTATTGCTGAATACGGGATTACAGGTTTTTTAAGTCAGGTATTTCGGTCTCACAATTTTATTTGTTATTATATAGAAAGTCAATATCTTACATTACAAAAAAGGCCTTGCAGATGATATTTGCAAGGCCTTTTCATATTTATTGGTATTTTTTACCCGTTAATGGCTTTAACGCCCGGTAATTCTTTACCTTCCATGTATTCGAGTAAAGCACCACCGCCGGTAGAAACATAACTTACTTCATCTTCCATTCCGAATTTGGCAATCGCTGCAGCCGAATCGCCACCGCCGATCAATGAAAATGCGCCGTTATCTTTAGTAGCCGCTACAACTGCATCGGCAACTGCTTTGGTACCTACCTGGAAGCTTTCCATCTCGAAAACACCCATTGGACCATTCCATAATAAAGTTTTAGAGTTTTTAATCACCTCCTGGAACAATTCGGCTGTTTTCGGGCCAATATCCAGCCCCATCCAACCTTCAGGAATCTGACCTGATGTGACATCTTTTTTATCTGCATCGTTGGCAAAACGATCGGCAATTACCGTATCAACAGGTAAAATCAGGTTTACGCCTTTTGCCTTTGCTTTTTCAATCAGTTCTAACGAAAGCTCCTGTTTATCGGCCTCTAATAAAGAAGTACCTATTTCGCCACCCTGTGCTTTGGCAAAAGTATAAGCCATGCCCCCACCAATAATGAGGTTATCAACTTTTTCCAATAATTTCTCGATCAAAAGGATTTTATCAGATACTTTGGCACCGCCCATAATGGCCGTGAATGGACGTTCTGCATGGTTTAAAATCTTCTCAGCATTTTCAACCTCCGAAGCCATTAAATAACCGAAGTATTTTGCATTAGGGAAAAACTGTGCAATAATCGAAGTAGAAGCATGTGCGCGGTGCGCCGTTCCAAAAGCGTCGTTTACGTAAACATCGCCAAGTTTTGATAATTTTTCGGCAAAAGAAACATCACCTTTTTCTTCTTCTTTATAGAAACGGAGGTTCTCGAGCAATAAAATTTCACCAGGTTTTAAATCCGCAGCCTGTTTTACCGCGCTTTCGCCGATACAGTCATCAGCAAATTTTACATCAACACCGGTCAAAGCAGATAAATCGCTTAAAATGTGTTTTAAAGAATATTTATCGGTTGGTCCATCTTTCGGACGGCCCAGGTGCGACATTAAAATAACAGAACCACCATCTTTTAAGATTTTAGAAATGGTAGGTAAGGCAGCCCTGATCCTTTTATCATCAGTAATTTTAAATTCGTCGTCTAAAGGAACGTTAAAATCTACCCTGATCAGGGCTTTTCTATCTTTAAAGTCGAACTGGTCAATTGTGTTCATGTTTAATTATTTTGATTTTAAGTTTAATTTCATTTCATAGTGGAAGCCGATCCCTGGGATATCAAATTCGGGCGACTCGGTGGTAAAACCGATTTTTTTATAAAAGGCTGCTGCTGTTGAGCGGGCATTGCACCATAAGTAATCGGTATTATATTCTTTTAAGTATTCGATGGCAAAGGTAACCAGTGCGGCACCATATCCATTTCCAACGGCTTCAGGGTGCGTAGCCATGCCACGGAGCTGGTACCCCTCTCCCTCTTCCGAAAAAAAATCGTTCCGCATAAAGGTGGCAATGGATTTTATTTCGCCATCTGTTAAAAAACCAAGGTGAAAAGTATCGTAGGCAAGATCGCCTTCAAAAACACAGGCTTCCAATGGCTTATTATTGCGTAAAACCAGGCTTCTTAAAGGCAGTACTTCTTCCGGAAGAATAAATTTGACCATATTTTTTATCGTTAGCTTATATCTGAAGACATTGCTATAGGGATACACCGCAAACGTTTGCAAAGTTAATAAAGCAATTGAAACACGATAATAATACGGCTTAGAATTTTCAACATTTTAGCTACTCGCCGGGTAGGTATCTTCATTAAGTTAAAGTTTTAACCACAGATCTACACAGATAAACACGGATTTTATATCTGTGTGCATCCTTTTTATCTGTGGTTAAATGATGCTAATTGCTTCGAGGGCTTAACTTAACGACATTGAGATTAAGGATACAGCGGAGAACAGGAGCAAATGGGGGCTTAAATTATGCGTTCCTGAAAATTTATTCTGTTTTTTTGTAAAGCAGGTCCATTGCCTTTCGGTTGCGGTAGTCCTTCTTTTCGCTCCTATCTTTTTGTGATTGTAAGTGAATGATAACAGGTAGTAAAACAAAAAGGATAGCCGCTGCAATAAGGTTTATTTAACAGGAGCCTGCGAAACAAAACCACCGTATATATTAGCAAAAACAATAAGCAGTTTGTGTCGGCTTCCTTGCAGATAAAGAAGTGCCTAGCCCCGGGCGTAGCGGCATCCCCGCAGCGTAGCAGAGGGATATAGCGGAGAACGGGAACAAATGTTAATAGTAGCTTAAGTCTTCCGCTCCTAAAATTTATTCTATTTTTTGTAAAGCAGGTTCATTGCCTTTCGGTTGGGGCAGTCCTTCTTTCCGCTCCTATATTTTTGTGATTGTAAGTGAATGATAACAGGTAGTAAAACAAAAAGGATAGCCGCTCCAATAAGGTTTATTTAACACGAGCCTGCGAAACAAAACCGCCATATATTAGCAAGCAGCTTTGTATCGGCTTCCTTGCAGATAAAGAAGTACTTAACCCCGGGCGTAGCGGCATCCCCGCAGCGTAGCGGAGGGATATAGCAGAGAACGGGAACAAATGTTAAGAGTAGCTTAAGTCTTTCGCTCCTAAAATTTATTTTATTTTTTCGTAAAGCAGGTTCATTGCCTTTCGGTTGCGGTAGTCCTTCTTTCCGCTCCTATCTTTTTGTGATGGTAAGTGAATGATGATAGGCAGTAAAACAAAAAGGATAACCGCTCCAATAAGGTTTATTTAACACGAGCCTGCGAAACAAAACAACCGTATATATTAGCAAAAACAATAAGCAGCTTTGTATAGGCTTCCTTGCAGAGAAGAAGTTCCTAGCCCCGGTCGTAGCGGCATCCCCGCAGCGCAGCGGAGGGATATAGCGGAGAACGGGAACAAATGTTAAGAGTAGCTTAAGTCTTTCGCTCCTAAAATTTATTTTATTTTTTCGTAAAGCAGGTTCATTGCCTTTCGGTTGCGGTAGTCCTTCTTTCCGCTCCTATCTTTTTGTGATGGTAAGTGAATGATGACAGGTAGTAAAACAAAAAGGATAACCGCTCCAATAAGGTTTATTTAACACGAGCCTGCGAAACAAAACAACCGTATATATTAGCAAAAACAATAAGCAGCTTTGTATAGGCTTCCTTGCAGAGAAGAAGTTCCTAGCCCCGGGCGTAGCGGCATCCCCGCAGCGCAGCGGAGGGATATAGCGGAGAACGGGAACAGACTTTAATAATTATACAGGCGCTGCGCTCCAAAAAAGCACCTTATATATTTAAAGCCTAATATTCCCACTTATAACAGTTTGTGTGGAGATAAAATCTCACAATGAAAGAAAATATCAGCCTTTTTGTAACGACTCAATTTTTTTCACCACGTCGATTAAACGGCTGCTGTAACCAAATTCATTATCGTACCAACCCACTACTTTAACCAGATCGCCAACGATTGAAGTTAACAATGAATCGAATATGCACGAATGGGGGTTATCGATAATATCGATGGAAACAATCGGATCTTCGGTATACTCAATAAGATCTTTCAATTCATTTTCGGCAGCTTTTTTAAAAGCCGCATTAATTTCTCCGATAGTGGTCTTCTGCTTTAACAGGCAGGTAAAATCAGTTAACGACCCGTTTAAAACCGGAACCCTGATTCCTGCTCCGCCCAAACGGCCTTCCAGTTCCGGAAAAATGTGCGTAATGGCTTTGGCCGCCCCAGTTGTTGTTGGAATGATGGAAGATGAAGCTGCCCTGGCCCTGCGTAGGTCTTTATGGTTTGCATCATGTAGATTCTGATCGCCCGTCATCGAGTGGATGGTTGTAATGTAGCCTTCTTCAACACCCCAGTTATCGTTCAAAATTTTGATCATTGGGGCAATATTATTAGTTGTACAACTGGCATTTGAAAGTACAGTGCTGCCCAAATCGATCTGGTGGTCGTTTACCCCTAATACCACCATCGGGATATCGTCAGCAGCCGGGGCCGAGATCAGTACCTGTTTTGCACCCGCTATAATGTGTTTTTCGGCTGCCTGCCTGCTCAGGTTTTTACCTGTACAATCAACCACAATATCGACCCTTAACGCCGACCATGGTAATTCATCAGCCTCCTTAATGGAAAATACAGGAATGGAAACCTGATCGATAACCAGCGCATCAGGCTCGGCAGAAACCAGACCGCCATAAACACCATGTACGGTATCATATTTAAATAAATGAGCCATCGTTTTGGCATCAGCCAGATCGTTAACCGCTACCACTTCAAATCCTTCAGCCAATGCTAAACGTAAAAATGTTCTTCCTATTCTACCAAAACCATTTATTGCCAGCCTCATTGTGTATAAAAATTAGAGCGCAAAATTAGTGTTTATTTATGAATTGAATGTGCAATAAATGATTTGGATTAAAGGTTAGTTTGGGCTTTAGAAATTAAGGCCTATAACCAGGAATTTAGCAATATGGAAGCAGAAAAATTAAAGACGTTTTGTGATTCGCGCAAAGTAGTAATTAAGCTTTCCGTTTTTTAAACAAGCTTAACGATAGCAATCCATTAAAGATAACACAGACCCCTATAATGAGGAAAATGAGCACAAAATTTCCCAGTCGCTGCAGCGCAATAGTAGCCATTAAAATAAGAATGTTAAAGGCCAGCGAAGCAAGTACAATCCAGTTTGGTTTAAAACCTAACCTTTCTAAACGGTGGTGGATGTGGTTACGGTCTCCCTTAAATGGAGAGCGTCCCTTTAAAATACGGATGGTAAAGACCCTTAATGAGTCGAAAATGGGTACGATGAGTATAGCTACCGCTATTGCCGGTGCCGAATAAAAGGCCGGTTTACTTCCGGCTGTAAATTTATTAAGCTCGATGAACTTAATAGCCAGTGCAGCGGAAATAAGCCCAATAATCAGCGCTCCGGTGTCGCCCATAAATATTTTAGCAGGAAACCAATTGTATTTTAAAAAGCCTGCTATAGCGCCTGCAAGTGCAAAGGCGATACATGCATAAGGTACCTGCCCCATCAAGGAAAACAAAAGCCCGAAAACCAGGCTCGTTAAAATGCCTATCCCACCTGCCAATCCGTCTATACCATCTATTAAATTAAATGCATTATTGAGGAAAATAATCAATGCAACCGAAAAAAAGCTCCCCCATACAGGCATCATATCTCCTATTCCCAATACCCCGTACAAACTTGTTAAACGGAAGGCCCCAAAAAAAACGAGTATAAAGGCTACAACGATCTGCAGAATAAATTTTGTACTGGTATTGGTGCCGTAAACATCGTCTTTTAAGCCAAGTGCAGCAAGGATGATGCACGATGCTATTAAAAAATTGGCTTCTTTAAAATTAATAATAGCTGAAAAGAGTAAGATGCATACGGTAAAGCTACCTACAATAGCCAAACCACCCAAACGTGAAATATTACGTTTATGGTTTTTACGGTACAAGTCGTTCTTATCAAAAAGACCATACTTTAAAGAAGTATAGATTATGCTTGGAATACTAATGATCACGACTGAAAAGGCCAAAATAAATATGGCTATATAGAAATAGTTTGGGCTGGTATTCAGAATATCTTTTAGCAAAACCTATAGCGACTGGTATGCAAATATAACTATCCTAAAATAAACAAAGCTTTGGAATACAAATGTTTTATATGATATAAATCAAATGGGAATTGGATTTAGAATGCAATTTAGCTATCCGGACAGCTGATTGCAGGAAAAAATTAAAACTGACTGAGTTTACTTAGCTTTTTCCTCATCACCACAAAAAGCGGGTAGGGTACGCTGTTTCTTTTCAGGGCTTTATAATCATTAACAAAAGCAGCTATCCTGCTCATAAAAGATTGGTTACTTAGGCCGCCTGTACGCATTTTTACCATTAAGACAGGCAGATAAACTGCTTCTATTTTATGGGTATAAAAGTAGCGCAATATTAATTCGTAATCGGCGGTGGTACCTAAATCTAAGGCATAACCTCCATTTTTTTCAAATAACGATTTTTTCAGATATAATGTAGGATGTGCTGGCATCCAGCCATTTTTAAGATCTGCATAGGTATTCTGTCGTGATTTCCATGTCCTGATAACCTGGTGGCCTGTGGGATGAATGTAATTGAGATCGCCATAAAGCCCATCTATTTCCGGCTGATTGATAAAGGCCTTTGCCACTGCTGCCAATACACCTGCGTCTGCAAACAGGTCGTCGGCATTTAAAATCCCGATCACCTCTCCTGTTGCTTTTTTAATTCCTTTATTGAGGGCATCGTACAAGCCATTATCTTTTTCTGATACAAAATAATCGATGTTAGATCGGTTTTCCTGGATAATCTCCAGCGTTCTGTCTGTCGAGCCCCCGTCAATTACAATGTACTCTATATCAGCATAAGTTTGAGCCTTTACAGAATCAAAGCATTCCTGTAAAAATGTTTCGCCATTGTAAACGACTGTAATAAGGGATATTTTCATTTACGGAATGAGCTTCCCTAATTTTTCGGTTAAGGAATGAAGCTGCTGTAAATATAATAATAAGGTATTAACCTAAGCAGGTAAATTTGATTGAAAACAGAAATTTATGCTTTATTTCTGTTTCGAATAATGAATATTCCAAAAAGGCCTGCAGCAGCACCAAGTGTCCAGGTGTAATCGTCAAGATTGCAAGCTACCATATTAAATTCCCCTTCAAAACCGTAGCTAGTAGTACCTAAACAAGCACAAACACCAAGTGCACATACACCAAGCAATGAACATACCCCACATGTATTGCCAGTAGCACTTACTGTTTGCCAACTGCAATAGTCGGTAGATAAAGAAATACTTGGAGCATTATTATATAACGCGTACCCGCCTGTTAATAAGTTAACAGTTTTTGAGGTATATACTTTATTATTATTAGCACCGCCATCTGTTATTAAACAGCCCGTGGCACTTCCCTGAGCATAGGAGAAAGTAGGAATGAGAAATATTAAAATGAAAAAGCAAAAATTCTTCATATCATTTGATTATGATATGCTAATTTACCGCCTTTACAAGCTATAAGCTACGTTCGTTTTATTCAATCCATCCTAATTAAACCCTATTTACACTAAATATATTTGATTTCGAGAATTAACCTCATCATTAATCAAGTAGTCTTTTAAAATTACGACGAGGATTCATACGTTTTGTAACTTCCTTTTAATTTTAAAGGTCAAATTTCTCTAATTTTTACTCAGCAACTAATTTCTTCTGTCTCTTTAAAACAACAAAGGCAAGTGATGCTGATGCGGCGAATAATATTGAAATTGAGTCGTCCAAAGGCAAGTTACACTGGTTATAATTACTATAATTTATAGTTCCCAAATTGCCCTGGTATATATTACCATTGATACTAATGAAACAACTCCCGCCACCTTGGGTCCATACACTGGAATTATTAGGATTAATTTCACCACAATTAGGAGAATTGCTATAAGTGCCAGTAATTACACCGGAAGCATCGTCATAATAATGATATGTTGATCCCCAATTTGAGTAGGTATCATCTTTCCAATAATGTGTATAGAAATTATTATTCCCATACTGCCAGCATGCATAATTGGATCCGGGATCTCCGGCAAATAGATGAAGGGAACAAATAAAAAAAACAAAGGTAAAAACTACTTTTTTCAACAGACGACTAACTAAAAATATTAAATGAAGATGCCTAGTTGAAAAATGAATCCATCACAAAAAATCAAAAAAGCAGTCTAATTACAACTACAAAATTAATTTATTTTGACAATGAACAAAATGAACAAAATGTTAATTCAGATTGATATGACAAATTGTATTCTATTGATAATTAAAGAAAAAACAGAGAAAAACAGGCTCCAGGCAGTCTAAACGCACAAAAATCATCAGAAATCACCAAAGTGAACTAACAGTGCTATTTGATTAAAATCAACAACAAAATTGTTTAAGCGTTTCCGAAGCACACCAAATACTTAACACAAATCAAAAATTGCTGAAAACTACATTACTCATTAGATCAATAGTTCCCCCCGCTTCTCAATTCAAGAAGCATAATAAATAATAGCAAAAGGATATTATAACATCAGGCAATTTATCCTGGAAAGCAGTAGAAATTTAACGGGGCCTTACCCCCCTAAATGATCAATAGTAAAAACAAGCGAGTATATGTTTCTCTAAGCTGCGTACACTTTGTTCCTGATAAATATTGTTCCGGTGAAACCGGCTAGTAAAATCAAAAACGGTAAATAATCATCGATTGGACACTGTATATGGTTCTGCAAGAGTAATCCACCATAAACTGTACCTATAGTACATTCTCTGGTGGATGTGCTTGCTGGCTCAGTGAGCCAACAGCCAGCGGGAATACTAACAGGAGTTCCTCCATAATCAGGGCCGAACTGCCCAGTAGTACCCAAATAGGTCGGATAATATACAGTGTCAAATCCAGGGCCATAATATTTTACACAACCGTTTTGTGCCTGAACGTTACTTAAAAAACACGTAAAAATAGCCAACAGAAAAAATCTCAAATACCTCATACACCAATATCTTAAAATGTCATTCGCTTTAAATAAACAACTGCCGCTATGGTGTCTGAAAATATAAAGTCCAGCATAGACTACACCTCGGGAACAGGTGATATCCAAATGGTATTACAACAGGAATAGCGACATTCTACTTAATAACTATAAAACCTAATCAACTTTATAGCTTAAATAAAACGTTGCAAATATATCGCCAAACCCCGCCGCAAAAACATATAAATCAAACTTTAATTTGATTTATATCAACAAAAAAAGATCTTTTGATTCAAATACGTTTTATGATAATCTTCAGATTAAATAGCATAAGAACTGGAAGGTGTTGTTTATGAGGAAGATCCAAAATCAAACTTAAAAAGGCAATAAAGAGTCTTACTTCTAATTTAACTTTTTTTAAGCATCTATAAGCTATATCTTTGCATTTAAGCGCCTAGCTTGCACTTACTTCCGATTAAGACTATGATCCCGACAAAAGCAATTTTAAAACTTCTTTGTATTTTATCTATCTGCACCGCCTTGGCAAGCTGCGCTGCCAGAAAAGAACATAGTCTGTTTAACGCTCCAAGTGATGTGGTTACCGACACCATTAAACAGGTATACGTGGTTAATGATCAGGGTATTAGTGATGCCTATTATAAAATAAAGGTAAATGATCAATTGGCCATCCGAAATTTACAAAATAAAGAATTTGGTGCCACAGCCTCGACAAACAGCAGCACAAACGGTAATCAAATTGCCAGTGGATCTATCAATAACACCCTTTCTTATCTGGTAGACGTTGATGGGAAAGTAAACCTTCCGGCTATCGGGAAGGTAGATGTAGTAGGCCTGAGCAGAAGGGATGCCGCCATTAAAATTCAGGAATTATATGCCAGACAATTACTGC
Source organism: Sphingobacteriaceae bacterium (assembly GCA_017745075.1). Classification (GTDB taxonomy): domain Bacteria; phylum Bacteroidota; class Bacteroidia; order Sphingobacteriales; family Sphingobacteriaceae; genus Pedobacter. Next base: position 94,735 of record JAGIAD010000003.1, read on the forward strand.
GCGATCCAATTATAGAGCTCAGTGTGGTAAATTTAAAGGTTACTTTATTAGGAGAATTCAGTAGACAAGGAAATTTTTTACTCGAACGCGAAAACACTACCCTCATTGATATTATTGGTGAAGCAGGAGGAATAAACAAAACAGCCGATCCTAAAACCCTGAAAATTATCCGCGGCGACAGGAGTCATCCGGAAATTATTTATGTCAATCTGAATGACATCAACAGTTTAGCCAGTAAAAAACTAGTCCTTCAGAACAATGATATTATTGTACTGCAGCAAACCAAAAGCTCGGCATTAAGCGAAAAGCTTACAAGTGTTAATAATATCGTACAACCTCTGCTTGTAGTAGTTAACCTGGCTGTATTAATTTTTACTTTAACCCGCTAATGGATAACAGTACAACAACAGAAAACAGAAAGTTAGCCAGCCAGAACATTAATTATTGGAAAATCGTATTGATTTTTCTGAGCAGGTGGTATTGGGTAGCCGGAACAGTATTGATCAGTTTTGTAATGGCCTGGTTGTATGTGCGTAGCATCACCCCTATTTACATCACCTCTGCTTCGTTAAAGTTAGATGGCGATCAGCAGCAACAAATGGCCTCACTTCCTGGCTCACCTGTAAATTATCGCCCTTTTAACCAAAATCAGATCCAGACTGAGGGAATCATTATGCGTTCGGAAGATGTAATTTTAAACGCACTGAAGAACCTCGATTATAAAATCAGCTACTACCTGGAAGGAAGGGTACGTGTAACCGAACTTTACCCGAAACAACCTTTTCAGATTGATATTTTAACCCAGGATTCTGTAAATTTCAGTAGAGCTACTTATTCTGTTAAACCTATCGATAGTAAAACCTTTGAATTATCGAGTAGCGACGACAACAACAAAACTTCAAAAAAATATCGTTACGGACAGGCGATCAACGCTGGCAACATGGTTTTTACCATTAAAACCGAAATCCCTGCCACCGGAAATTACAGTTTCAAATTTAACGGGATCAGAGATTTGTATGGAAGGGCAGCCGGCGGGCTGAATGTTTTCGAGCAGGAAAAAAACACCAATATTATGGGCGTTACCCACACGGATAGCAACCCTGTTTTCTCTGCCAATGTGCTCAATGAGATCATTAAGCAATATGTAAAGAATGATGCCACACTCAAGAAAAGATCGGCCAAACAAACTATAGATTACCTGGACAGCCAGATCGCATTTTTAGATGCACAGGTAAATAAATCGGGCAACAAGCTCTCCAGTTTCCAGAGCAGTAACAAGCTCATTGATCCAAATACAGATAAACAACTGGGTAATTCGAAACTGAGCACGCTGCAAAACCAGATTGCAGAATTGCAACTGCAGGAGCTTGGTATCCAGCAATTGGAAACACAGGTTAAAAATAATAAAGACCGGATCCAGCTTAACCTCAATTTAGAAGGTATAAACAGTACACTGCTAACAGGCTTAATTGCACAGCTTAACGGGTTGATTATAACCAGGGAGAATAAGTTACAGAATTTCAATGCCGATGCCCAGCCTATCCAGGATATTAACCGGCAAATTAATGAGGTAAAGCAGGCCATTGTAACCAATATCCGCTTATTACATGAGCGTAATCAAAAAACAATCAATTATATTAACGGACAAATTGGCCAAGCCAATCAGGCATTGAGCAGCATACCAGCCAAACAAAACGATTTTGCTAAACTGCAAAGTAATTTTGATATTAACCAGCGTATGTTTTCAATGCTGTTTGAACGGAAACTCTCTGCACAGATCAGCTCAGCAGCTGTAATTTCTGGTGCAACCATTATTAGTTTAGCACAGCCTTCTTTCTTCCCGATTTCACCTGTACCTAAGAAGATTTATTCTTCTTATTTATTTATAGGTTTATTCTCCGGATTGGGTTTAATTCTATTGGTCAGAATATTAAACCCTTACCTGTATGATATCGAAACCATCGAGGGCCTGACTGCAACACCGATTATAGGCGTAATTTTAAAATATCCAAAAAAAGTTCAGCCTGGCGAAAGTGTTTTATCGATAGAACGACCAAAATCCATATTTGCTGAATCGGTCAGGTCTGTGAGAACAAACCTCAGTTTTATGGCTAGTGATCAGAAAACCAAGGTAATCTGCATTACTTCTGAAGTTTCCGGTGAAGGAAAATCGTTCGTCAGTTTAAATCTCGCCGGCACCCTTTCCATTATAGATAAGAAGGTGATCCTGATTGCCGCAGATTTGCGAAAATCTAAACTCCACTTTGCCTTTGGTTCCGACAACCGCATTGGTTTAAGTAATTATTTATCCAAACAGGCCGATTTAGCCGATATTATCTTTACAGATGAACGACACAATATCGACTACATTACTTCTGGTCCGGTACCTCCCAATCCTTCAGAACTGCTCCATCACAAATCAATGGAAACGCTGATCGAAAAATTAAGGGAAAACTATGAATACATCATTATTGATACTGCACCTATTGGCTTGGTTTCCGATTCTGTGCCACTGATCAGAAAGGCCGATATCAATCTCTTTATTATCCGGTCGGGTGTGTCTAAATTCAGGGCCGCCACCATTCCAGACCGTTTATCGAAAGAATATGGGCTTAACAATATTGCCATTATCCTAAATTCATTTGGTGATGAGAAGTTACATGCAAATATTTATACCACCAATTATGCACATAGCAATACCGGAACCTATTATTATTCTAATTACACAGGTTACGGAAAAAGTGGCTATTACGATGATGAGAAAAGCTGGTGGGAATTTTGGAAGAAAAAGGGTTAGAGGTTAGACGTTTAGAGCTTAGCCGTTTAAGGTTTAAGGATAACAAGGTGCTAATGAAGTTTAATCAGTGCATAGTATAGCTAATGATAGATCAAAATTACAGGTGGTATCCGGTTTATACACATTCGAGAGCCGAAAAAAAAGCGAACGGAGAATTGAACAGAAAGGGAATCCAGACTTATTTACCTCTTAAAAAGACAGTTAAGCAATGGAGCGACCGCAAAAAAATCGTTGAAGAGCCCTTGATTAAATCTTATCTATTTGCGTATATTTCGGCTAGAGAATATGCAGAAGTTTTGATGACCAATGGTGTTGCCAGATTTATTTATTTCTCCAGCCAAGTCGCTTCTATTCCTGACCAACAAATCCATGATCTTAAGCTTTTGCTCGCTACAGATGCCGATCTGGAAATCATTGATTATGACATTAAACCAGGAGAAAGCGTATTGATTAAGGCAGGTCCGTTTAAAGGCATAATAGCAGAATTGGTATCTGTACAAAATAAACAACGTATTATTTTACGTTTGCAGAATATGGGTTATTCGATAAATATAAATACATCGGTAGCTTTTGTAGAACCGCTTTAATAGATGTGAGAGTTGAGATGTGGGGCGGGAAATGTGAGATGGAAGATGGAGAACGGTGCCATTACCAGATAATAACCGCTGAGACATAGTACTCAGCATAATTTATAAAACCAGCATAACCGGTCATTTTTTAAAAAAATGTGACTGAGGGGGCGAAGCTGTATACGGTGCAGAATAAAATAGTCCGGATTCTAAAAAAATGTGTCGCATAGCAGGCATTATCAATAGCAAAAATTCTTTAGAAAAAGTAAGTGAGCAGGTAAAGGTCATGTGCGATAGCATGCGCCATGGCGGCCCTGATGATCATGGCATCTATACCTATGCCGCGCAAAAAGACTCCATTTGCTTAGGTAACCGCCGCCTGGCTATTTTAGATCTTACCAGCAGTGGTCATCAACCTATGGTAAGCCACAAAAAGGACTTTGTAATTACCTATAACGGGGAAATTTATAATTACCAGCAAATCCGGACCGAACTTATTAACCAGGGGTATATATTTAAAACACAAACCGATACCGAAGTAATATTATATGCCTACCAGCATTGGGGAGAAGCTGCTTTTGGCAAACTGGATGGTATTTTCGCTTTTTGTATTTTTGATAAACGGGAACAAGCCGTTTACCTGGTGCGGGATCAAAACGGGATCAAACCTTTATATTATCATTTAGCAGGCGAAACTTTAACTTTCGCATCGGAAGTAAAGGCATTTAAATACGCCGATATCCAACAGGAAAATGATAACTGGCGAATCTATTACCTCGCATTTGGCCATATTCCAGAACCTTATACTACCCTTAAACATGTATGTAGCCTCGCAAAAGGCTGTTTTCTGAAGTATAACATCAGAAGTGCTGAACATTTTATACAATCGTACCATGAGTTTGAAAACACACCTTACATTCATAATGAAAGCTATGCCATAGAAAGAATCCGTGAGCAACTGGGTTATTCTATTAAGCAGCAAATGATTTCTGATGTTGATATAGGTGTATTATTCAGTGGGGGGCTCGATTCAAGCATCATTACCATCCTTGCTCATCAATATAATCACAAACAGTTATCCAGTATTTCTGCCAATTTTAATGAAATCGATTTTTCAGAAAAGAAACAGCGGAATAGCCTCCTTCAAAAAATGGATATCCGAAAAATTGAACAGCTGATTACCTATCGCGATTTCGTACAGAATTTCGAAACTGTTTTAGCCAATATGGACCAGCCTACTAATGATGGTATTAATACCTGGTTTGTATGTAAAACAGCAAAAGAGCAGGGCATAAAAGTGGTACTGTCGGGTTTAGGTGCCGATGAGCTTTTTGGAGGTTACCCTTCTTTTGACCGGATACATAAAATACAGAATTTAAACTGGCTGAGTAAAAGCTTTTTACGCAGCATGCGTTTCTCCAGCAACACCAGGTTTAAACGATTATACTACCTCAGTTTAAACTCTCCCATTGGTGAATACCTGTGTTTGAGAGGGGTTTATTCTCCTGATGTGATTGCCGAATTGTTAGACATCGATATGAAAACCGTTATCGACTGCCTTGAAGAAATCCCGCTTCACCCCGGGATAAAAAAAACCAGTAATGAAACCCGTGCAAGCTGGTTTGAGTTTAATATGTACATGCAAAATCAGTTATTAAAAGATACCGATTTTATGAGTATGAGCCATGGTGTTGAAGTAAGGGTTCCATTTCTCGACCGTAATTTTGTTGACCTGGTATTTTCCATCTCAACAGAAATAAAATTTAGTTACGAACAGAAAAAAAAGCTCCTGGTAGAAGCTTATAAGGAAGATTTACCGGTAGAAACCTGGAAAAGATCGAAAATGGGCTTTACTTTTCCATTTCAGGAATGGATGAGAAAAAGCAACGATATTGCCGATCCATCCCGTTACACGAATAAAAGGGCAAAAACACTGATGCAAAACTTTAATGAAAATAAATTACACTGGAGCTCGGCCCTGGCCTTGTACAGAACCTACCATGCCAGTTAAGGTTTTATTTTTAACACTTAAAACATTTAGTTTAACAGGAGGCATTGAGAAGGTATGCCGCAGTTTAAGTAGGGTTTTATATGATTTAAGCGAAGAAGAAGTATTACAATCGACCGTTTATTCGATGTATGATAAAAATACCGACCGCGATTCGAGGTATTTAAGCAAAAAACAGTTTAAAGGATTTGGAGGAAAGCGGGAACGTTTCGTGGTAGAGTCATTTTTAGCGGGTTTAAAGGCAGATGTGATTTTATTAAGCCATATCCATTTGATCAACATCGTATATTTCATTAAGAAAATACATCCCAATAAAAAAATTTATCTGCTGGCACACGGTATCGAGATCTGGAAGAAATTTTCAGACGCGAAGCTCAGAATGCTGAATCAACTCGATAAAATTATCTGCGTAAGTGCATTCACCGCACAAAAGGTGATGGATATGCATCATATTCCTGCAACGCGGATTGAAATATTAAACAATTGCCTCGATCCTTTTTATTATCGCTGTACTGATTTTAAGAAACCGCAGTCGTTATTGGATCGGTATCATTTAAATAATGACCATTTAATTTTGTTTTCGCTCTCCCGTTTATCCTCTTCAGAAAAATATAAAGGGTACGACCATACCATCGAGTTATTACCAACCTTACTGGAACGCTATCCAAATTTGGTTTATTTACTGGCAGGCAAGTGGGATGTAGCCGAAAAGAAACGATTGGATGACCTGATTGATAAAAACAAGCTCCAGAATCATATCCAAATGATTGGCTTTATTGATGAATCTGAACTTACTGAACATTTTTTATTATCTGACCTTTTTATACTCCCAAGCAAAAAAGAAGGTTTCGGCATTGTATTTATAGAGGCCCTCGCAAGTGGTCTGAGGGTAATTGCAGGCAATAAAGATGGCAGCGTAGACGCGCTCCGCGGTGGTGAATTGGGCCTTCTTGTCGATCCGGATGATCAGCAAGGAATATTAACGGGCATCTGCTCATTGCTTGGACATACACAAACGCAACAAGAGAAAAGAAATCTTCAGAAAAAATGTATTGAAGCATTTGGTTATAACCAATACCTCCAATCGATACGCAACCTGTTGCTTGATGGAAAAATTAGTACTGATGAACTTGCAGCTTCTTAAGCTTGGTTCAGAGTAAAGGCTTAGGTAAAGTGCTTATGTACAAGAGTATCAAAAAGGAACTAACGGGCAGTAACAATGAAACATGAACAATAATCTAAACATTTATGGTTAAAGAAGAGCAAGAATGGACCATTGAGTCTAACGCATCTTTATTTGACTTGAAACTGAATGAGGTTTGGGCCTATCGCGATTTACTTGTATTATTGGTAAGAAGGGATTTTGTTTCCTTTTACAAACAAACTATACTCGGCCCCTTATGGTTTTTTATTCAGCCTTTGTTTACTACCATCATTTTCACCTTTATTTTTGGCAATCTGGCGGGTATCTCAACCGATAGCTTACCGAAGCCTTTATTTTATATGGCCGGAATTACTGCCTGGAACTACTTTGCCGATTGCTTAACCAAAACCTCATCAGTTTTTAAGGATAATGCAGCTATTTTTGGAAAGGTATATTTTCCGAGGTTAATCATGCCACTCAGCATTGTGGTGAGTAATTTGGTGCGCTTTGGGGTACAAATGTTATTGTTTCTCATCTTAATGGCCTATTATTATTTTACCGGGGCCAACTTTAGCATTAGCTGGGCGATTTGCCTGTTCCCTGTTATTGTAACATTGATGGCTTTGTTAGGACTTGGAGCAGGAATGATTATATCTGCTATGACAACGAAATACAGGGATCTGGCCTTCCTCATTAGTTTTGGTGTGCAGCTTTTAATGTACGCCACAACCGTGATCTATCCTTTATCTGAGGCTATAAAAAAATACCCTGCCTACGCGTGGATTATTGAGTATAACCCCATGACACCAATTATCGAAACTTTCAGATATGGCTTTCTGGGTCAGGGAAGTTTTAGCTGGCTTAGCTTGGGTTACGCAACAGCGGTTACCATTTTGCTTATGTTGCTGGGCACTATAGTGTTCAATAAAGTAGAGCGGAATTTTGTGGATACTGTTTAATTAGTTAGGGGTTAGAGTTTAGAGGGTTAGGGTTTAGTGTAGGATGTTTAGTTGCTAGTGTCGGGTTTTAAAGAAAATTTTATATATTCAAATTAATCATCCCTTATTTATTCATCTATAAAATAAGGACTATGCACACCTACTCATTTGAAAAATTAGAAGTCTGGCAACTTTCCAGATCTTTTAGAAAAGACATTTATCAATTAACATTTAAGTTTCCAAAAGAAGAAACTTTTGGATTAGTTAGTCAAATTAAGAGATCGGTTAGCAGCATCGGTGCTTGTTTAGCAGAAGGATCAGGAAAAATTACCCTGAAAGACAAAGCTCACTACACCAACATGGCTTACACCACTACGCTCGAAACCTTAAATCATTTAATCGCTGCAATGGATTTAGATTATATTTCTGAACAAGAATACTTAACATCAAGGAGTAAGATCGAAATTATCACGACTAAACTTAGTGCATTGAGAAAATCACAACTTCCTTAAACGTTTTTCAAGAACTAAACTCTTAAACTCTAATCTCTAAACATTGTCAAAAAACATAGCAATTAAAGTAGAAAACCTAAGTAAAGCCTATCAACTCGGCCAAATTGGTACAGGTACCATCAGTCGTGATCTGGAACGTTGGTACGCGCGGGTTCGTGGTAAGGAAGACCCTTTTTTACGTATTGGCGAAAGCAATGATCAAAATATTAAAAGCGAAAGCAATGTAGTTTGGAGCTTAAAGGACATCAATTTTGAAATTGAGCAGGGCGATGCTGTTGGTATTATTGGCAGAAACGGTGCAGGGAAAAGTACCTTGCTTAAAATACTAAGTAAAGTTACTGCACCTACCACCGGAAAAATATCAGGAAAGGGCCGTATTGCAAGCTTACTGGAAGTAGGCACAGGTTTTCACCCCGAGTTGAGTGGCCGGGAAAATATCTTTTTAAATGGTGCCATTTTAGGCATGCGCAAAAAAGAAATCCAACGCAAACTTGATGAAATTGTAGATTTTGCAGGTATTGAGCGTTATTTGGATACGCCAGTTAAGCGTTACAGCAGCGGCATGTATGTACGGCTGGCTTTTGCCGTTGCAGCGCATTTAGAAAGTGAGATTTTGATTGTAGATGAAGTATTGGCCGTTGGCGATGCGGAATTTCAAAAGAAATGTTTGGGTAAGATGGGTGAAGTGAGTAAGGGTGAAGGAAGGACTGTGCTTTTTGTGAGCCATAATATGAATGCCATTACGCAATTATGCAATAATGTTATACTGTTGAATAATGGGAAAGTTTCTTTTAATGGAACTTCCTATGAAGGAGTTCAAAATTATCTTAAGCCAAAGACAGTCTTAGATTTAGAACTTTTAAATAAAATCGGATCAAATATAAAAAGTAATATTTTAATCAGTAAAATCCTTGTAAATACATCTCCTGTTTTCATTGAAATAAGTCCAAGTAGCCAAATAATAATAGAATTATTCTATAAAACGGTCCAGTTAATAACAGATTTCAGGTTTTCCTTTATCCTTTATAGGGACGGACAGCGTATTTTAACTTTGCATGACACAAATCAAACTGAAAAATTGCAGGTGGGGGCTTATAAATCAGAAGTAAAAATACCGTCGAATTTTTTAAGGCCTGGTACTTATTCAATTTCCATCGGGGGACATAACTCTAACCATTCAAATTATGAAATAGGTCGCTTAGAGTGGTTTTTATTAGAAGATTTGATATCATTTGAAGTGAAGGAGCAATGGAGTGTAGATTTTGATTTTAATAATATCGGATTTATAAATTTATCTAATAATTATGGTAAGAGGACGTTTCTTGAAAATAACGAAGCAAGTAACTAAATATTTACTAGGGGCTTTACCCAGAAATTTTTCTAATCACCTATATTACTCTCACCCTGAGCATAAGAAATTCGCATATAGCTGCCCTTCTTTTTCGCAAGAGGGAGAAGACATGGTGTTAAGAAGGCTTTTTCCTGAACAAAACACCGGTTTTTTCATTGATATTGGTGCTCATCATCCTAGTCATTTCTCAAACACAAAATATTTTTATGATTTAGGATGGAGAGGGATAAATATTGAGCCCAGTCCAGGTAGCAAAACAATATTTGAAAAAGAACGAATCTTTGATATAAACTTGGAAGTACTTATTTCTGAAGAAAGTAATGAAGTGAACTTTCATCTGTTTGATCCACCATTGATGAATACAATGTCTGATGCACAACTTGCTGAGAATAAAAAATTTGATTGGTGTATATTTTTAAAAACTGTTAAAGTTAAATCAGAACCACTCAAGGCAATAATATCTAATTATGTACCGACAAATCAGAAAATCGATTTTATTTCTATAGATGTAGAAGGAGCGGAACTTTCAGTCTTAAAATCTCATAATTGGGATTATAGACCGAAGGTAATTGTTATCGAAGTAATTGATAAATCAATAAGTGAAATTTTTGAGACAGACGTATATAAATTTCTATTTGAAAAAAATTACTCATTCTTTGCTAAAACTGGGAATTCTATTTTTTTCAAGACAACAGGTTTCTTTGAATTTTAAATGTATTTTGAAAAGCATTTGGTGCAATTGTGAATATTAAATGAAAGTTTACATTTTACCTATAGAGAAGAGCTTACAACCATTAAATCAAAACCTACGATATCCAAACCATAATAGAGATTATGGTGTTGAGCAAGATTTTTTAAAATGGCTACATACACATGCATACTTAACTACCGATAATCCTGCTGAAGCTGACTGGCACTATTTACCCGTTTTTTGGACTAGATGGCACATTAACCATAATTTTGCTGCAAACGGAGAAGGGCTGTGCGAACTCCAGGCATTTGTAGACCAGGCTATTATAGACAGCAAAAAAACCTTTACTATAACTCAATTTGACGGCGGAACGTTGATTGACCTTGGCAAGGCAATAGAATTTACGGCGGCCAAAACAACAAACAATGGAATAGATATCCCTATATTATGCAGCCTTCATAAAATGCCGTTGTTTCCTGTGCGTAAAAAATTTATTGCCTCGTTTAACGGTTCTTTTGATACCCACCAAATAAGGGAGGAAATACGTGCCAGGTTTACAGGCGATCGATCTGTAAACATTGCCGGCAACCTGACTACAAGGTTCTATAAAAGATGGTTACAAGGCAAACAGTTTAATCTGAATATCTTGGCATCTTACGTGGCACTGTGTCCACGGGGCACGAGTGCAAATTCATTTAGATTTTTTGAAGCCATGCAGTTTGGCGTGGCCCCTTGCCTTATCGGCGATATAGATGTACGGCCTTTCCAAAAGTTCATTGATTGGGACAAAATGAGTTACTACGTTGCCAATGTTGATGAGTTGGCCTTATTGTTATCTAACCTAAATAAAAGAGATGCCTTAAAAAAAGGGCTAATAGCGAAATCCTTTTTTCGAAAAGAACTGTACTACCAAAAGTGGTGCAGCTATGTAATCAAAGAGCTCACTGAACTTTTATAAATAAAAAAATGCGTCAAATGCTTGTTTTATGATTTCAAAGCATAACATCTCCTTCTTTATACCTGCCTACAATTGCGAAGCAACAGTAGCAGAATCTATCGACTCAATCATGCTCGATAATTTTGAGGAAGGCGACGAATTGATCATTGTAAACGACTGTTCAACAGATGGAACGGAAAAAATACTTACCAAATATTTCGAAAAATACCCTTTCATCAAATTGGTACGCCACACCAGAAACAAAGGTGGTGGCGCAGCACGAAATACTGCGGTAGAATTGGCCAAAAACGAGCTGCTGTTTTGTCTCGACTCGGATAATGTGTTGGAAAAAGGGAGCATCAAACCTATAAAAAAGTATCTTCTGGAAAACCAGGCCGATGTAGTTTCTTTTCAGCTATTACAGTATTTTTCTAAATCTACCGCCGAAATCGATTTTACTTGGACCCTAAAACCTGGCTTGTTTGCCAAAACCGATGCTTTGTCCGTTGCACTAACACCCGGAGCTGGGGGAAATTACCTGTTTACCAAAAAAAGCTGGTTAATTGCTGGCGGCTATCCTGAGTTTTCAGGCGCATTAGATACCTGGGGATTTGGCATCAGGCAATTACTTACCGATGCGAAGGTGATGGTCTTAGAAGGCTCTTTTTACTACCATAGGTTGCTGCCAAACTCTTATTTTCTTAGAGATGCCTGGAACAAACGTAAATCAATTTCCTTAAGAGCCACACAAATTCTGATTCCTTTTTTTGATCAGATTTCAGATAAAGATATTGATTATATGCTGAGTGCCAAAAATAGATATGATTGGTTTGAAAACATCGAAAAACGACCAATTAGTGTAACCGAAGGGATAAAAAAAGATGCTGTATTCGCAGAGAATACACCTCAAGGTACAGGCAAGAAAACCATTTTATCGAGAGTTTTCAACAAGTTAAAAGGAAAATAGGTGGCAATGTTCAGTAAAATAAAAAAATCAATCAAAGACAGTTTTCCCAATGTATATGCCAGCTACCGCGACTATAAACAAAAAAGAAAACAGGAGCGCGACTTTAAACGTGATTTTCAGGAATTTCGGAAAATAGCCGAATCAGCGAACAAGCGTTTTGATGATAAATTTGAATTTTATCCCGAAATGGAAGATAAAACCAAAGATACGCCCTTTGAATCACATTACACTTATCACCCGGCTTGGGCTGCCAGGATACTGGCGCAAACAAGACCAGACAAACATGTCGACATTTCGTCGATTTTACATTTTTCAACCTTAATTTCGGCTTTCGTACCCATTGATTTTTACGATTACCGGCCAGCAAAAGTAATCCTGCCAGGCTTAAAATCGGAGCATGCCGACCTTACTGCCTTGCCCTTCGCTAGTGGTTCTGTTCCGTCAATCTCTTGCATGCACACCATTGAGCATATTGGTCTAGGCAGGTATGGTGATCCTCTGGATTATGATGGAGACCTAAAAGCAATTAAGGAACTTAAAAGAGTCTTGGCACCCAACGGTAATTTGCTTATGGTTGTGCCTATTGGCAAACCCAAAATAGCCTATAACGCCCATCGCATTTATGCTTACGATCAAGTTGTCTCTTATTTTGCTCCTCTCGATTTGGTAGAATTCTCTTTGTTACCGGACGATTTTATAGATGTTGGTCTTATTAAAAATGCCAGTAAGGAAATAGCCGACCAACAATATTGGGGCTGTGGCTGTTTTTGGTTTAAGAATCCAGGAAAATGATTAGTGTTAAATATCATGGTAGAATGGGAAATCAATTGTTTCAATATGCATTTGCCTATGCTACTGCAAAAAAGTTAAACACTAAATTCTATATTGACAAACGTCTTTCAAGTGATATCATTTCGCAATATTTTTTGTTAACGGAAGACCGTGCATCTCTACTAGACCGTACCTTATTTGCAATAAAGGGCTTCAAGAATTTTTTCAGTTCCTTTTTGAAGCTAGGCTTTTATTCGAAACTGAAAAAATTTTCAAAACTTCAAGAAATCGAATTCTCAAATGATGTGGATCCTAAGATAGAGATGTTAAAGCTAAATGACTGTATACTTTATGCTGGCTTTTTCCAGTCTGAACTATATTTCATTGAATACAAGAAAGACATAATTTTGCAGTTTCGTCTAAAAGAAGAAGCCATTTCGCAATTTCGTAAAATCTCTTTTAGCTTGCCACAAGGTTTTAAGCTAGTAGTGATACATGTAAGAAGAACAGACTATATCGACCACGACTACACTTTACCAAGTGCTTACTTTCGTCGGGCCATTGCAAAAATCCAAGACCCTATGAACTATTACGTCATAATCTCTGACGATCGAGATTTTGTCAACAAAGAATTTGATTACCTACCCAACAAATACATTTCTAATCATAACGAAATTATTGATTTTCAATTTCTGATGCATGCCGATATCTGCATTCTCTCTAACAGCTCATTTAGCTGGTGGGGCGCCTACCTCAATACAAAGAAAACAATGGTTATTGCGCCACAATATTGGCTCGGCCAAAAACAAAAAACTGAGGAGCCGTTAGGTATTTTCGTTAAAGGCTGGGAAATTATATCTGTATTATAAAATGACTTTAGCACCAATTGTGCTTTTTGTTTATAACAGACCGAAGCACACAAGACAGGTATTGGAAGAACTGGCTCGAAATGAACTGGCCAATCTTTCTACGCTTTATATCTATGCAGACGGACCAAAAATAGACGCATCCCCCACCCAGATGGAGGCCATTAAAGAAACCAGAAAAATCATTAGAGAAAAGCAATGGTGCGGCCAGGTTAAAATACAAGAAAACGATCAAAATTCTGGACTATCAAAATCTATTATCCGGGGCGTAACCGAAGTAATAAATTTAATGGGTAGGGTTATCGTGCTAGAAGATGATATATTAACTTCCCGATACTTTTTAAGGTATATGAACGATGCACTTGAGTTATTCCAACAACGGATGGATATCGGTTCGGTTAACGGATTTGCAGTTGATTTTTCAAAAAATGAAGGATTCCCACCTTATTTTCTGTTAGAAAGCTCTGATTGCTGGGGATGGGCGACTTGGAAAAGCAGATGGGATACCTATACCCCAGATGCAGTACTCCTAAAAAGAGCACTAATCGAACAAAACAAACTCGGTATTTTTGAATATGGAGGGCATATGGAGATTCTAAACGGGCAAATTAATGGTGTATTCGATACCTGGGATGTTCAGTGGCACGCAGTAAATGTACTTCAAAACAGAAAAGGCATTTATGCTAATGTTTCTTTTGTAGACAATATTGGCCAAGATGGTTCAGGTGTGCATTATAATGTCAAAACAGATCTGGAACATAAGAGAAGGGAACTGAACAACTATCGCATAACTCTTCCACAGTTTGTCTCAGATCAGCCCCTCACCCATTCAAAAAAGATTGAACAAAAATACAGAAAATACTATAAGCTGGGATTTACGTCCCCCTTAATAAAGAGAGTGGTAAATAAACTAAAGCGGATAATAAAGAGACTAATCAAATAAAAATGATATGAAGATAACGCCATTTTTTAAATTCATTTCTAAACTTATATATGAAAAGATCCGCGGAAAATTTATACCTTCCCAATTTGCGATAAAAAATGGCTACAGGCATAGAAAAGACTACAATTATGACGATGACCGGACCTATACTGATGAGTATCAGCGCGAGGTTTATGAGCTTGCGAAATATTACCTGGAAAAGCACAATTATAACAAAATAGTAGATATAGGCTGTGGTTCGGCTTACAAACTGCTCAAATATTTTGACGGCAACGATACAGTTGGAATAGATGTTGACCCTACATACGAATACCTGATTAAAAAATATCCAAATCGAAAATGGATACATGCTTTCGGTATTGAACCGTTTCCAGTAGCATGTGATATTGTTATCTGTTCAGATGTGATCGAACACGTACTTGATCCCGACGAGCTTCTGAAAAAAATCCAAAAAATCGATTTCAAGTACCTTTTTTTAAGTACACCTGAGCGAGATATGTTATACGGTATCCAGAATTATGGACCTCCAGATAACCCTGCACATGTTAGAGAATGGAACTATAGGGAATTTGGTGTTTTTGTAAGCCGATATTTCAAAGTCGAATCTCATCAAATCACCAATGTGTGGCAAACAACGCAGCTCCTGATCTGCAGGCCCCTTGATTAATGAAAGAAATATTTTTCAGTTGTATTATTACTTGCTACAATCGCGAAGCTCTTATTGTAAGAGCCATAACAAGCATTTTATCACAGTCTTATCAAAAATTCGAAATTATTGTAGTTGACGATGCTTCCCTTGACGGCAGCATCGCCAGTATTGAAAATATCAAAGACAACAGAATCAAAATTGTCCGCCACGACACAAACCGTGGTCAAAATGCAGCACTCAATAGTGGGATCGCTGTCGCAAGTTTTGATTACCTGGCTTTTTTGGATAGTGACGACAGCTGGACCCCAAATTATTTACTAGAAATGCAACAAGCTTATGCCGACAATCCGGAGGTAGCGTTTGTTTATTGCTCTTTGATAAATTCCCCGTTATGGACTTTAGAGGGAGAAAACAAGTACGGAGAAGTATTAAATCAAGGGTATCTTTCCTCCATGATCAGTATCACTAGTAAAAAAGATCCGGTGATCAGCATAGGCGCATTCGACCTCAGATACAGTATTTGCCAAGACGACGACTTTTGTTTTCGGCTCGCAAAACGCTATCCCTTCAAAGTAATTAAAAAACATTTGGCCGAAGTACACGGTGCTCCTGACTCGATGACAAAAAATATGGTCAACGTAGCGAGAGGTTGGGAGTTTTTGTTCAATAATTATAAAAAGGATATCTTGGTCTTTTGCGGAGCAAAATCCTTTTCGAGGCACCTTCTAAATATTGCCCTCCAATACCTTGAATGTGGTAAGATTTTTCTAGGTTTAAAATGCTACCTAGAGGGCATATCTTATTATTTCAGCCCCTCGCATAACAGATTTCCGTTTGCATTTAAGGAATTTGCATCGATGAATAAAAGGATATTTTCACGCATTAAACAAGCTATAAGCAGTTAGTAAATGATTGAACAAATAATTTTCCAGGAAATACTGCTCGCCATTATTATCCGTGCCGATTACAAAAAAGAAGGAATTTCTTTTTTTACACCAGGCGATTTCTCGCAACAATTAGGCTACATGAACCGGCCAAAGGGCTATGTAATTGATCCACATGTTCATAATCTTGTTGAACGCAAGGTAACTTTAACGCAAGAAGTGCTTTATGTAAAATCGGGCAAGGTAAGGGTAGACTTTTACAATGATGATCGCATATATCTTGAAAGCAGCATATTGTACACCGGAGATGTTATCCTGTTAGCTTCTGGTGGTCACGGCTTCGAAATGATCGAGAATTCAGAGATGATCGAAGTAAAGCAAGGTCCATATTGTAGCGATGAAGATAAAGTAAGGTTTGACCATAAACCCGAAAAAATTAAGCTCAAACATAAAAACAATGAATCAGAATTTTAAGCTGTATAGTCAGTATTATGATCTTTTGTACAAAGACAAACCTTATCAAGCTGAAACAGATTATTTGGTGGCATTGATTCAGTATTATCATTCAACTGCAAAGAATATCTTAGAGTTGGGCTCAGGTACTGGAAAGCATGCCCGACTTTTGGCAGCAAAAGGTTTCCAAATAGTCGGCTTAGAACGCAGTCCGTCAATGGTCGAAATTGCAAATGGCACGGCTAACGAAAATGTTAGCTTTCAAGTTGCCGACATAAGTAGCTTTGAAATAAACCAATCATTTGACGTGGCCCTATCACTTTTTCATGTAATCAGTTACCTAACCGACAACCAAAGTCTGATCAATACCTTCAACCATACCCGACAGCACCTACACAAAGGGGGCCTGTTTATATTCGATGTATGGCATAGTCCGGCGGTATATGCCCAAAAACCAGAGCAACGCATAAAAACTCTTAAAAGCGACGACATTGAGGTGGTTAGACGAGCCAGTCCGGTTATTTATGCCGAGCACAATATTGTTGAGGTAAATTATACTATAGAAACCAGAAACCTACACAGCGGAGAAAGCACCATTATAGAAGAAAAGCATCCTATGCGTCATTTCAGCAAACCAGAAATAGAACTACTGGCCTTTGCAACAGGCTTTGAAGTGCTCCATAGCGAAGAGTTTTTAAGCAAAGTACCTCCTTCTGCAAAAACCTGGGGTGTTTGTTATATCCTGAGAAAAAAATAGCATGAACCCTATTCCAGTAAATACGCCATTGCTTGACGGCAACGAACTTAAATATGTCACCGAATGCATAGAAACGGGATGGATCAGTAGCGAGGGACCATTTATCACAAAGTTTGAGCAACAATTTAGCCATTACATTGGCAAAAGCCACGGTATAGCGGTAAGTAATGGCTCTGCAGCCCTAGACATTGCAGTGAGGGCACTAAACATCGGTCCCGGCGACGAAGTTATTATGCCTACTTTTACGATTATTTCACCAGCGCAATCGGTGGTATCTGCCGGTGCATTGCCTGTGTTGGTGGATAGCGATCCGCATACCTGGAATATGGACGTTGCCCAAATAGAAACCAAAATTACATCTCGTACCAAAGCCATTCTCGTGGTACATATCTATGGGCTTCCGGTCGATATCGACCCAGTGTTGACATTGGCCAAGCAATACAATCTAAAAGTGATAGAAGACGCAGCAGAAGTACACGGGCAAACCTACAAAGACCAAAAGTGTGGCAGTTTTGGAGATATTAGTATTTTCAGTTTCTATCCCAACAAGCATATTACTACGGGCGAAGGGGGCATGTTACTCACCAATGACAGCAAGTTGGCCGACAGGTGCAAAAAACTCAGAAACCTCTGCTTCGAACCAAACGGTCCTCGCTTTGTCCACTACGAAATCGGCTGGAACTACCGGATGACTAATCTTCAAGCAGCATTAGGTTTAGCACAACTGGAACAAATTGACACTTTTATCGAAAGAAAAAGGATAATGGGCGCAGCTTACCAGCACAACCTTGATAGCCTTCATACAAAGGGCTATCAGCTTCCATTAGCAAAAACAAGCTATGCCACAAACATCTATTGGGTTTTTGGCCTGGTTGCGCCCACCATGGCAGAGAAAGAAATAATGGTAAAGAATTTGACAAACAGTAAGATCGGCACGCGACCTTTTTTCTGGTGTATGCACGAACAGCCTGTATTTCAACAAATGGGACTGTTTAAAAACGAATGCTATCCTGTAGCGGAAAAACTAGCCAGAAATGGCTTTTATTTGCCAAGTGGGCTTGGTTTAAAAGAAAAAGAATTGCTAATCGTTAGTGAAATCATTAATGGAAAAGGCATTTAAAATTGGGATATGGATTAACGAAGACGATTTTCCTGAAACTGGAGGCGGATTTTCCTATACCGAAAGACTAATAAATAGCATAAACCAAAGGGAATTCGATAGCAGGATTGAAATTCTCTTTGTCGGGTTTAACCTGAAGGGCAAATTCAATAAAAAAACGGTCAGCCTACCCTTCAAAGAAAGCTATTGGGAACGAAAACGGGTAAACTTTTATCATCGTTTTTTATCAATAAGCCTCGAACGAAAAGACATTGTCAAAAACTATAATGAAGCCAAGGCAATTTTAAAGCATCACGACATCCAGCTGATCTTTTACACCAATCCATTCATTGCGCTTGATAATTACCCATACATTTGCATCAATTGGGATCTGGGTCATAAAAGTACCTTCTCGTTTCCTGAATTGACTATGAATGGTGAATTTCTAAAAAGAGATGCCTACTTTAACAAGGTATTGAACGAAGCCTTAATCATTTGCTGTGAATCGGCAAGAGGCAAGCAAGAACTAGTACAATATTCTAGGATCAATCCCGAAAGAATCAAGATACTCCCCATGTTTCCAGGCAAAATAGTTGATCACGATGTTATTTCGGAAGAACCCGACTGGATTAGTTCAACTGATTCTTTTTTTATCTACCCGGCTCAATTTTGGGCACATAAAAACCATTACCATTTGCTTAACGGTTTACGTCTATTCCGCGAAAAGCCACTTTATGCAGCTTATAAACTGGTGCTTACTGGCAGCGATAAAGGAAATATGGCTTATATCAAAAACCTTGTCGATACTTATGGACTAAAAGATGTGGTAGTTATTCCAGGTTTCGTAAAAGAGCAGGAACTCAAGTGGTTATATAAAAATGCAGTCGGACTCGTATTTCCATCGTTTCTCGGGCCAACAAACATGCCCCTTTTGGAAGCTTTAAATATTGGCTGTCCTATTGCCTGCTCCAATCTTCCTGGTCACATCGAACTTCTTGGTGATAGTGCTGTATATTTCGATCCACAAAAGGATAAAGAGATTGCAGAAGCAATGATTTCTCTTACAAATGCCAATCTAAAAACCGAAAAGACGACCACAAGCAACCTCAACAATGAACTTCAAATCTTAGAAGACATCTTTATAGAAAGTATCGCTATAAGAAGAACTTGGGGACAGTTTGATAAAATTAAGTAAAGTGATCCTCGAAAAAAGCAAGGCATATTTTACCATTATAATCCCCACCTTAAATTCGGAAGCCACATTACAGGAATGCTTGATCAGTATCTTTGAACAAAGTTTCCAAAATTTCGAAATTATTATCGTCGACGGGCATTCATCAGATCAAACCCAGATTGTAGCAAACAACTTTGGTTCCAAAGTTAAAATACTTGAAGCCAAGACCAAAGGCATTTACAACGCCATGAACGAAGGGATAGACATAGCAACAGGCGAATGGGTATATTTTCTTGGCAGCGATGATAAACTATATAATAAGCAGGTACTAAAAAATGTGCATGATTTTGTTTTTGGAACCAAAGTCCAGCTTGTGAATGGCACTGTTATGGGAACCGATTCAAAAAAAGTTACCCGGTCTCCAAACAAACTCTCGCTAATAAGGACCGGATTTCACCACCAAGCTTTTTTTTATTCTAAGACTTTATTTGACAACAATACCCGTTTTGATGCAAAATTTAAAGTTTCTGCTGATTATTATTTTACCCTGGTTGAGTTGCTACACAAGAAAAGAGATTATGGATTTGTAGACTCAGTTATATGTGAATATGGAGAAAAGGGCTTCAGCTCGGCCAATGTAGATTATCTCTTTTTCTCCAAACACTACGCAATCATCAAAGATTCAACGAAAGAATTTCCACATGTCGATTTCAGCCCTGAACTAATGACGTCCATTAACTGCTGTCTTCACCTTACCAAAGAAAAACAGCATGCATTGACTGCGTGGGCTAGTTTTATGGCTTATTTTTTTTCAGCCAGATTAAACTTGAAAACCAGGCTAGATCTGTTGTCGAGAATGATTAAAAACACGGTCAGATTTTGGTAGAGTCAGGAGTTTCTGTAATCATCTGCTGTTTTAACAGTTCGAGAAGAATAGCAGCCACGTTGACATGTTTAAAACAACAAATCGTTCGTAATGATATCAACTGGGAAATCGTCCTAGTAGACAATGCCTGCACCGACGATACTGTGGCCATTGCGAAAACACTGTTGATAAATCAACAAATATCTTTTACAATTGTGAGCCAACCCATCCCCGGATTGAGCTATGCCAGAGAAAAAGGTATAGCATGTGCCAAGTATAATTTTCTATTATTCTGTGATGATGACAATTGGCTTTCCGACCATTATATTGAACAAGTTTTTGAACTAATGAACAGCGACAGCGAAATGGCCGCGTTAGGCGGATTGGGTAGCCCGGTATTTGAAACTGTACCGCCAAAAGCTATTAAAGAAGCTCCTGGCCCATACGCTGTTGGCCCACAGCTTGGCGCCGAAGGTTATCTGCCAGCCAGAGCAACGCTTTACGGTGCTGCAACCACGTATAGGCGCGAAGCCTTAGCTACAATTCAAAACAAGGGTTTTAAATTCTACTTAACAGGGCGCTTAGGCGGGAAGCTGATGACCGGAGAAGACCGTGAGCTTGGAGCCGTGCTTTCATTAGCAGGTTTTAGGCAGTATTATTCAGACCGCCTGACCTTTGTCCATTTTATACCGAAGGAAAGACTTACGAAGCATTACTATAATGGTCTTTTATTAGGTGCCTGCTATAGTTTTCCAGTCTTATTAGCGTACTCAGTGTTACTTGAAGAAAAATTTTCAAACAGAAAAAAAATAAAATCATCTTTTTTTTGGAACTTCATGTCCTACCAGTTTCTCAGGATAAAACATCTATTGGCTATTCGCGACGTAAAAAAGATCTCTTTGGAACTAAGAACCTGGTTCCTTTCATCGTGTGAACTCGTCAAAAACAGATCGATCTACAAAAACATCATCTCAGAAACAAGGGCTAGAAATTACTATGCATAACCAGCAACAAATCTTGTCGCTTTGCATCCCAGCTTATAACGCAGCCAAATACCTGCCAAAGCTACTGAGTTCGGCGAAAAGCCAAACTATTCCTTTCGACGAAATCTTGGTTTACAATGACTGCAGTACAGATGATACTGAGGACGTTGCCCGCCAATTTGGTGCGAAGGTAATCAACGGCGACCAAAACGTCGGCTGTTCGCATGCCCGACTGCGACTGGCACAGGAAGCCTCTAGTAAATGGATTCACTTTCATGATGCAGACGACGATATGCTACCTAATTTTACCCAGTTGGCCCACAAATGGATCAATCGAGAATATGTACCCGATGTGATCCTTTTTGCTTATGAATGGCGTGATTACGACAGCAACGAATTGCTTAGTGTGAATTTGTTTGATAAGCAGGAGTTGGAGCAAGACCCGATTAGGTTTACAATCAGACACCAAATCAACCCTTTTTGCGGTGTTTATTTGAAAAGTAGATTTCTAGAGGCCGGGGGACCTGATTTGGATCCTGCAGTGCTTTACAATGAAGACGTTGCCATGCATTGCAAGCTAGCCAGATTTGGACTCTCGTTTACTGCTGAGACAGAAGTTTCCATCATCAATTACAGGGTCAACAATTCGATGTCTAGAACACCTAGCGCCTATCAAAAGACCGTCAACTCCCAGTTCCAGGTCATGAAAAAGAACTATGAGCTGACCGGAAAAAAATACAAGAAAGATATCGCAGCCAAACTTTGGCTATATACTCGGCATGCAGCATGGATTTCTAATTGGAAACTGGTAAGGGAAATCCTTTCACTTCTGGCCAAGATGAAAGAACAAGCGCCAGCTACAGAATCCCAATTCTTTCGGCTATTTGCAAATGTAGCTCCTCTCGCAGCGGTATGGACCAGAGAATTGCTAAACCGCATTAAACGAAAAAAAGACACCTATTGGTACTAACTTAATTTGCCATTTTTGGATCAGCTTCCTAAAATACTTTTTATCGCAGACGAAGTTCCTCAGTCAATAAACGCAGGATCAATACAGTTTTATCGCCTGTTCGAAAATTATCCACCAAACCGATTGATGGTTTTCGGAAAATCGCCCTTACCCGGCGCTGCTATTCTAGATTGTCCCTATTATGAATTAAAGTATTCCTTTCTAGAGAGGATGAGACTGTCCAGATTTACATCTTTATTATCAGACCTGCAAGCGCTAGAACTTTTTGTGCCTAAATTGCCCCAAAGTCTGGTAAAAGTGGCCAAGGTTTTCAAACCAGACTTGGTGGTAAGCCTGATGCAGCACCTCACCTACTACTACCCCGCCTATCAACTTGCCAAAAAGGAAAAACTGCCATTCGTTTTATTTTGCCACGATGACGCAGAAGATTTTTCGAGGATACACCGACGATTTAAAAGAAAATTATTGCAACTGAATGGCAAAATCTATAGATCAGCGACCAAACGAATTTGTATCAGTCCGGAAATGGCTTGCCAATGGAAAGTCAAATACGACGCAGATGGTGATTTTTTATATCCTACAGCATCTACCACTTTGGCAGCCAAAGAAATTGATATTGAAAGCCTGCAACCCAAAAAAAAGCTCAAAATTGGCTATGCGGGTTCATTGGCATATGGTTATAAAGAAGGCATAGAAGAAATAATACCAATCCTTGAAAAAACGGATACCGTGCTAAAAATATACAGGGATGAAAACGGTCTGTTGCCACCATCAAAAAATTTGGAGTATGGCGGCTTTTCTAAAACTGCCGAAGAGACCTTTGAAAAAATAAAAACCGAATGTGACGCCGTTATCCTACCCTATTCTTCAAAACAACGCTTTAAATCGCTATATAGCACTCATTTTCCGAGCAAAATCCCCGAATACGTTTTATTAGGGATGCCTATCATTGTGATAGGTCCTGATTATGCAAATGGCCTAAGATGGGCAAACACAAAAAAGGGCATCTTTTGCGGCAACTCAACATCTTTGATGGGTATATTGGCAGATTTAAAGCAAAACTCGCCCAAGCTAAGAGAAACTTTGGTTACTTTGAAGGATATTGACGATTTCAATCCCTATCAGATTAACAAAAAATTTATGCAACTTATAAATGACGCCGGAAAAACGGGTTAGCGCGATAGACTGTTTGAGAGGATTGGCTGCCCTAAGCGTCTGCTTTTTTCATTTTGTACACGGAAACGGTCACTATCTGCCCCCAGCCAACTATCTTAAGAAAATTGGCAGCTGTGGTTTTTTAGGCGTGGAGATTTTTTTCATCATATCAGGATTTATACTCCCCCTGTCTTTAGAGTCTAGCAATTACTTGCTAAAAAACTATTTCACTTTTATCCTGAAGCGACTTATCAGGATAGATATACCCTATTTAGTGGTAATCGTATTGAGTATTGCGCTTGCCTACCTTAGTACTTTATCACCTTTATATAAAGGCTTACCATTTTGCATAGACTACGTCAATATCGCTTTACATATTGGGTATTTGACATCAATATTTGGCAAAGCCTGGATAAACCCCGCATTTTGGACCCTAGCTTTAGAATTTCAATTTTATTTGTTGATTGCCCTCATCTATCCTTTGCTAATCAGAAAAGGAGCCTATTTACATGTCTTTATCGCACTGTCTCTAATAAGCAGTTACTTCATTCAAACTAACGACTTCATTTTTAGCTATCTCCCTTTTTTCTGTCTGGGCATCGTTTTTTTTAAATATTACAGATCTTTCATAGATTTTAAGACTTTTCTCACATTGGCAGTCAGCATCTACGTTTTTGTGTTGCTGAAATTTGATTATCGATATTTAATAGCATCGCTGCTTCCCCTAGTGATATTTTACAAGTATGATATCGCCAATAAATTGCTCCTATTTTTGGGCAAGATTTCCTATTCGATCTACCTACTCCATATACCAATAGGCATGAGGGTTATTAATATAACTGATTCACTTGTACAAGACCCGTCCATAAAATCGCTCGTCGTTTTTATTGACATTTTATTAGTGGTGGGTGTTTCGTACCTGTTCAATACATTTGTAGAAACTCCTGCAATAGCCCTATCTAAAAAAATCGTTTACAAAAGTTAGATGATCGTCGACATTTCATTAATTATTCCAACTTTTAACAGAAAGGAAGCGCTACACAGAACGATAGAGAGCATTTCGACCCAAGAGTGCCAACCAGAAGAAATCTTTATTATAGATGCCTCCGTTCCCTTTATACCTGAAAACGATTCGCTTAAACAACTTTTTCCTGATTTAAAGAGCAACATTCTGCATCTGCCTGCCCGGCAAAAGGGTTCGGCCAAGCAACGCAACCAGGGAATAGAATTGGCGAAAAACGGGATCATCGGATTTGTCGATGACGATATTATTCTTGAACCAAAATGCATCGAAAATTTATATCGAGGGTTGATTGATAACGGAAGATGTGGTGGTATCAATGCTACTATAAGTAACCAATCTTTTCATCCACTAGGCACCCTCAGCAAATTGGTTTATTGGGCAATGGGCATCAATACCG
This sequence comes from Sphingobacteriaceae bacterium, assembly GCA_017745075.1. GTDB lineage: Bacteria > Bacteroidota > Bacteroidia > Sphingobacteriales > Sphingobacteriaceae > Pedobacter. The sequence goes on from JAGIAD010000003.1 coordinate 119,639, forward strand.
CCCAGTTTTTGCCCGGAAAATGTGTTGGCCCCATAATCACATTCCTTCCGGCCAGCGCACAAGATTCAGATATAGTCCAAGTAGACTGGCTAAATACTACATGCACACTGTACCGGAGAGAGGCATTGCCGAGCCCTGTGTTCGATGAGCATTTTACAGGTTATTCATTAATGGAAGACTTGGCGCTTTCGCTAAGGGTTGGCAAAAAATGGACACTGCTTAATTCTCAACATGCCGTAATTTATCATAACAGCCAACCTGGCGACGAAAAAAACAACCTGCTTATCATGGCAGAAATGGATTTGGTAAATAGATACTATATTATGAAATATATTTTGCATCGTAGTTCGTTTAAACATAAGTTGCAGTTGTTGCTTCAACAGGTTTTCAGTGGGATAGCCACAAAGCATATATTTAAATCGAAATACTGGAAAGCCAAAATGAATGCAATCCAAAAAATCAGATCGTTTTAAGTTGAAAATACTCATCGGCATCACTACAAAAAACCGGGCAGAGATTTTACCAAAGGCAATTGATTCCGCACTTTCGCAAGACTATCAAAATAAGGAGGTGTGGGTGTTTGACGACGCTTCGACAGATGACACCTCTTTGCTGCAAAACCGATATCCACAGGTTAATTGGATTACATCAGCAGAATCAAAAGGCTTGATGTACGCCAGAAACTTATTTATGGGTCAAGAAGGGTTCGAACTTTTCTGTAGCCTAGATGATGATGCTTGGTTTCTCAAATCAGATTCCTTGTCGAAGGTTATCCATTTTTTTGAAAATGACAGTCAGATCGCAGCAATTGGCTTTGACATGCTAGACAAGCAAAACGGTTTGCCGTCAGTTGTCAAACAAACGGTTTTGCTAACCAACAGCTATATCGGCTGCGGTCATGTGATACACTGCAGCGCGGCGCGCCAAGTAGGCTTGTATACCTTGGCACCCGGCTATTATGGAAGCGAAGAAAAGGACCTTTGCTTGAGGCTAATCGACAGCAATTATCTGATTTTAAAATATACCGGCGAATATGTGTGGCATGATAAAACCAACATTGAACGCGACCTGCAATTGCAGCACAGGTCGGGTGTATGCAACGACCTGGTTTTTGCTTACAGAAGAACACCGATACTTTATCTTTTTCCTGCCCTCTTTTCAAAAATCATCAAACAGTTCCTATTTGCTTTCACCTATAAGAAAAATAGGCTTGGTGGCAGTACGGCCCAAGGGATATATGACTTTTTTGTTTGGCTCTTGACCAAAAAAACATTTAGGAAAGCAGTATCGGTCAGGGGATTTAAAAAATACCAATCTTATAAAAATCATGGACAGATATATATGGGAAGCACTTTTATTTAAAAAAACCTTCGGGTTAAAAAGCAGAGCCAAAATATTGCTCTACAAAGCCTTAGGACTGAAATTAGGCAAAAGAAACCGATTCGAAAACGGTAGGATCCGGAGGGTTACACAAATTGAATTGGGACAGCATAATGCCTTTACTTCGGGTTATATGCTTTGGCCGGAAGATGCACCTTTCAAAGGCACAAGAATAAAAATTGGCAATTACAACTATTTCAATAGGAACGTTATGATTGATGCCTGTGGAAGCATTGAAATTGGAGACAATAATATGTTTGGCCCGGATATTTACATCACCGATTCAAACCATAGCTACAATGGCCAGGCATCCCCAAAGGAATTGCCGATGCAAAAAGGCAAGGTAATGATCGGGAACAATTGTTGGCTTGGCGCCAAAGTGGTCATCTTAAAAGATGTGGTACTTGGAGACAATTGTATTGTGGGCGCAGGTGCCGTAGTCACTAAAAGTTTTCCATCAGGAAGCGTAATTGCTGGAGTACCGGCAAAAATTATCAATATTAAAAAAGTTGAGGATTAATACTCTTTTTTTAGACGGTTTAAGAGGCTTCGCCGCGCTCTATGTTTTGTTGTGCCACGCCAGAATGTTTCTTTGGGAAGGCTATTCGAAGGGTTTTCTAATACACAAAAACGAATATTCAATCGTTAACAAAATCTTCATATACCTGTTCACTGCAGCTAGATTTGGCCACGAAGTGGTGTTATTATTTTTTGTGTTATCTGGTTTTCTTATACACTTAAAATATGCCAGGAATATTGCCAATTACGGAAGTGAAAAATTTAATTGGTCCTGTTATTTAAAGCGTCGATTAAAAAGGATTTATCCTCCTTTTTTATTCTCCATTTTGCTTACCTACTGCCTTGATTATATTGGACGTTTATATTTTCCTATTCCTTATTATAAAGTCGATCCGAATGACTTTTCCATAGGGAATGCCTACGACATAAAGACTTTGCTTGGTAACTTGGTATTTTTGATGCAGGCTTATGTAGATCCATGGGGCAGCAATACCCCCACTTGGTCGCTAAAATTTGAATGGTGGTTCTATATGCTCTATCCTTTTATCTTGTTCGTCAATAGAAAATCTGTACTTTACTCTTTCGGGCTTGTTGCTGTATTGTTTCTTTTCTCGTTCTTTCAGCCACTTTGGATGCCTGAACTATTTAAACAAATTTTTGGAGCTATAATATGCTGGTGGCTTGGTGCAATATTGGCTGATGTTTACAGCAAAAGAATCAGAATTAGTTTTGGCACGCTTTCTTTATTTTCGTTGTTATTGCCTTTTTTGGCAGTCTACAACCTGCGCAGTACCCAAGTTTATGACTCGTTGTGGTCTGTCGGATTCATGGGACTGATCTCTTCGCTCTTCTATCTAAAAAGCAAGGGCATTTCAACCAATTTGTTAGACAAGATGAAATTTTTAGGCGATTTTTCCTATACACTATATATCATACATTTTCCTATTCTGATACTGCTTAGCGGAGTTTTGCTAAAATATACTAAGGGCCAATATCCTCAACATCTAGGCTATGTTTTTATTGGTGCCTTATTATGCATACTAATTTCCTACTTACTTCATTTTGTTGTAGAAAAACCATTTGTCCAGAAAAAATCCAATGCCACCTAAAGTAAGTGTGATCCATCCCGGAACACAACATGCGCCTAACCTGGCCAAAGTGCTTGGCAAATTAAACCTCTTATTGTATTTCGTCACATCTGTAGGTTGGACATCCGAAAGTCTGTTCATACTCCTGTTAAAGCATTTCAGTACATCTTTATATAAAAAGCTATTTAATAGGGTGTTCAATATAGAGAAGCACAAATTAGTTACCTATCCCTTTGCCGAACTACGCTTTCATTTGACTCAAAAGCACCAAGACCATGATGAAATCGAGCGCTACATCTTCAAGAGGAATTCCTTTTTTCAAAATGCGGTCGAAAAGAAAATCATCGACCGGTCAGATGTATTGATCGGCTTTGACACCTCATCGTGGATCATTGCCGAAAGGGCAAAAAAAGCACATAAAAAATTTATATTAGATCAAACTATCGGACATCCTTCATCCAAATACAATCTTTTTACACAATTAAACAATAAATATGCTCAATGGCATTCCAATACCGACCTTTCGCCTAAACCTGAAAGTTTGCTACAGTTGGAAACCTCCGAACATGCTATGGCTGATGCAATAGTAGTACCGAGCCATTTCGTCAAGGATACACTTGTATCAAACGGCGTTTCAAGGGCTAAAATCCATGTCAATCCCTTTGGTATCGACCAAGATCTATTTATTGACCTCGATCGAAGAGATTACCAAGCCCAAACTTTAAAATTTTTATTCGTCGGCACCATCAATGTTCGCAAAGGTATACTTGATTTGTTGCAGGTATGGGAAGAGTTGAAGCTCAAAAATGCCGAATTGGTGCTAGCGGGCGCAAATCAAATACCTACTATTGTCGATGCTGCATTTGCAGATCCAACCATTAAGTTTCTGGGCAAGATAGAAAAAAATAGGCTTCCAGAGATCTACAATGATGCCCATGTCTTTGTTTTTCCAAGCTATTTTGAAGGATTAGCACAAGTTCAACTCGAAGCACTAAGTTGTGGTCTACCGGTAATCGGTTCCGTAAATTCCGGTGCGAAAGACATGGTTGTGGACGGCTACAATGGGTTTGTTATCGAGCCTGGAAATCTTGATACTCTAAAAAAATCAATCAATTTCTTTATACAAAATCGCGAAAAATTAACACAGATGTCAAAAAACGCGAAGGAAAGCGCAGCAGGTTTTAGCTGGGAGAATTATGGAAAACGGTGGAAAACGATTATCGAAAAAGTAATGCAGAACTAATTTGAAGACAATATTCTTAAATTCACACCCCATACAATACTTTGCACCGCTCTATAAATATTGGTCAGAAAATGCTGGTGATCTAGAGGTCTGGTATTGTTCTGACGAAAGTTTATCGAGCAACCATGATCCTGGATTTAATAAAAAAATCAAATGGGATATCGACCTCCTTGATGGATATTCATATAAGTTTTTTAGAAACCATTCGCCTATGGCGTCCATCCATAGAGGCTTTTTTGGATTAATAAATCTAGGTGTAATAAGGGCACTTTACAAAGAGCCCAAGAGCTTGATTGTAGTTCATGGCTGGGGCTATTTTACTCATGTTCTTACCTTAATTTTTGCTAGGTTGTTTGGGCATAAAGTTGCCTTAAGAGCAGAAACGCCCAATATACAAGAAGACATGAAACCTAGGTTTCCTACCCTTCTCAAACACTTCTATTTGCGTTTTCTATTTCTATTTGTCAGAACGTTTTTATACATCGGTCAAGAGAATAAAAAATTCTATTTACGGCTGGGCCAAAAACGAAAGAAACTCATATTTGCACCCTACTGTGTCGATAATGCCAGATTTCAGCAAGAAGCGAGTTTGTTGTCTAAAAATGAGGCCAAAACACTGTTAAACATTGCTCCAGATAATTTTACCCTGCTTTTTTGCGGAAAATATATCTACAAAAAAAGACCCCTTGATCTAATTAAAGCTTTTAAATTAGCAGACCTCGCAAACGCTAGTTTGCTCATGCTAGGAGAAGGAGAGCTGAGAGATGAAATGGAAACCTACGTCCGTGTAAATCAACTACAAGAACGAGTGACATTAACTGGTTTTATTAATCAATCTGATCTCTACAAATACTACCGTGCAGCCGACGTATTTGTGATGTGTTCAGATTTGGGAGAAACTTGGGGACTTTCTGTAAACGAAGCTATGAATTTCGGGCTGCCGTTAATCGTATCTGATGTGACAGGTTGTTCGTCTGATCTTGTCAAATCAAATGGCTATATTTATCCTGTGGGTGATATTAACAAGCTTGCTGCCTATATTCTAAATATAGGGATGAGCAGTATAGACCAAAGAACAAAAATGTCTGAAGAATCTTTGCGAATTATAAAAAAATATAGTTTTGAAGTTATTATTAATAATCACAAGACTATAATCGATTAAAATATACTGACAAACTTTACAGGTCTGAAAATAAATATCAACAATTCTATTAAAAAAGCCTATTCTAAGATATTTAATGCATAATAAACCAACAAAACTTATCTTAACACTATACCTTCCTGTATTAATTTCTTATGTATTAATCAATAGTCCGATCATATCCTATTTTATAGCCTGGTTTGGTTCGCTTTTTATATTTTATACCACCATATTATCACCCGCTGCAATTATCAATCAAGATTCGCCTGTTCATAAACAAATTATGCGGCCAATTTTCCTTACTCAACTCATTTTTGCAGGTTTTATGTGTACCACCTCTGTATTTTATTTTATGGATCACTTGGGATACCGCTATTTAACCGAGGTAAATTATGGTGCACAGTTTAAAGAAAGTGAACAAACAGCTCTGATAGCCAGCTGCCAACGCATGAGTTTGTTGGCGCACGCAGCATTAGTAACCGGTATACTTTTGGTTCAAAAAAATCACATTAAAATTAAAAGCATTAAAACTTTTGATAATGACGATTTTTTGATCTGGCTGAGTATCATCGTGTTTGGAATTGGTTCTATCTGTCAGCGTTTCTCAGCCTTGAATCAGATCGCCCTACCACTAACCTTAGTCGGTATATCATGCGCAGCTGTGTTATTTGTTAAAGGATTTAATACCAAAAACATTAAATATCTGAGTATAGGGGCTACGATTTTTACAATAAACTTCATACACGCCTCATTATCAGGATACAAAGAGCCGATCATTACTAATGTAATTATTCTCGGTTGTGTATTTTTTCCTTATTTCAAAAAAATAATACTCTATTTAGCTATTCCAATTGCCTATGTACTCCTTTATTTTTTGCCTACCTACAATAATACCGTTCGACAAAGCTGGAGCGGAGAAGTAAGTGCAGAGGAAGCACAAGATCAGGCTTTCGAAAATTTAAATTCGAAAAACGAAGAACAGATTGAAGAAACAAACTGGGGGTTTATGACGAAACGCCTGAGCGAAATAGAAATGTTTACCCAATTTGTAGATTATGTACCTAGTCACCACCCTTATTACGATTGGGAAATTATAGAAAATTCTTTAGAAGGACTAATTCCGAGGGCCTTTTGGCCAGGAAAGCCCAATATGGAAACAATTTCGATGCAACGGGTGTATGATGCTGGGGTTGCGAATAAAATGTCGGCTGTTTCTGCTAAAACACGTCCGATTGTGGATGCTTATTTAAGCTTTGGCATTATTGGAATTTTCTTTTTTATGTTACTCTATGGTATGTTGGTACAACACCTTTCAGATAAAGCTGAAGAAATATTCGGAGGTTATGAGCTTGGCTGCGTCATTATGTTCAACAGTATTTTTCAGGGGCTTTGGAGAGGGAATAACTTCGAATTTATGTTCAATAATATTTTTTGGGGTTATATAATTATGTGGTTTCTGTATGCTTTACTCAGAACAATAAAGGTTTTAAAGCCTGTGTTTGATTAAAGCGTTTAGCTGTTTAGAGGGTTAGTGTTTCAGATAAAAAATTGAAAATCATTCACATTACAGCTTCTTATAAGCCAGCCTACATTTATGGTGGTCCAATACAGAGTGTTGGGAAGCTTTGTGAAACATTGGTAGGGTTAACGGTTAGCGTTGAAGGGTTAGGGATTCAGGATATACAGGTATTAACAACTACGGCAAATGGACAAAACGAACTGGAGGTAACTACAAACAAGCCCATTTCAATTGATGGTGTATCCGTTACTTATTATAAACGTTTAACTAAAGATCACAGTCATTTTTCGCCGGGATTATTGTGGGGATTAAGAAAAGAGATCCTTCATTGCACTCAGGATGACAAACCGGGTGCTCAGGGTGGCAATAAGATCGAAACGCCTAAACTCATTATTCACATACACGCCTGGTGGAATTTAGTTTCGTTGCTCAGCTGTTTTATTGCAAAATGGTACAAGATTCCGGTGGTTTTGTCTCCACGGGGAATGCTTACCGCCTACTCACTTGGCAACCGGAATTCATTCTCAAAAAGGATCATCCATAAACTGATGGGGAAACAGTTATTAAATTACTGCCATTTCCACGCCACCAGCGAACAGGAGAAAACAGATATTCTGAAGATTGTAAAGCCAAAAAGTATCAGGGTGATTCCGAATTTGGTTAGCCTACCTCTTATAGAAGAAAAATACGAAACTTTAGGAGCTTCGGGCATAAAACAAGAAACAAAAAGCGGGGATCAGCACGATTCTTTTAAACTTATTTTTCTTTCGCGCATCGAAGAAAAGAAAGGGCTTGAGCTTTTATTTAATGCATTGGCTACAATCGATATTTCCTGGAGGCTAACGATTGCCGGTTCTGGAGAAAAGCAATATGTACAGAGCCTTAAACTTTTGGCCAGGGAACTACAGCTAAGCGATAAAATTTATTGGATTGGACAAGTTAGTAATGAAAATAAGTATTCCCTAATGGCCGCGCACGATCTGCTCGTACTTACCTCTTATAACGAAAACTTTGCCAATGTGGTTATAGAAAGCCTGAGTGTTGGCACCCCGGTATTGATTGGCGAGCAAGTTGGCCTATCGGATTATGTTAAGAGCAAGGCATTTGGCTGGATTACAGGTCTGGAAACAGCAACCATAAAAAAGAATATTATAGAGGCTTACCAAAGTCAGGAAAAAAGACGAAATATCCGTAACATTACCCCTTTAACTGTCCGAAGGGATTTTAGTGATGATGCATTAGCTAAAGAATACCTCGAATATTATAAAACGATATAAGCTATAGTTCAATTACCGGTTGAACTATCCAATGGCATGAACAAAAATTTCAGTTTCGTTATACTTACCTTTAATGAAGAAATTCATTTGCCAAGGTTGCTGGAATCCATCAAAAACCTGAATGCCAAAACTTATATTTTAGATAGTGGCAGCACCGATAAAACCCTTGAAATCGCTACTGATTATGGTGCAGAAGTGCTGCAGAACCCTTTCGAAAATCACCCCAGGCAGTGGGATCATGCTTTAAAAAACTTTCAGATCGCCACACCATGGACAATCGGCCTTGATGCCGACCAAATTGTTACCCCTGAGCTTTTTGAAATGCTTGCTAATTTTAATGACGATGAACATCGTAATATTAACGGCATTTATTTTAACCGGAAAAATTTCTTTCAGGGGAAATGGATCCGGTTTGGTACCTTCTACCCTTTTTATCTTTTAAAGATGTTCAGAACCGGTATTGGTTTTTCGGATTTGAACGAAAATATGGATCACCGTTTTATCGTTCCCGGGAAAACCAAAATATGGAAAAAAGGCTGGCTATTGGAAGAAAACCTGAAAGAAAACGATATTGCTTTTTGGAAAAGCAAACACGAGCGCTACAGCGATCTGATTGCCGAGGAAGAAATAGAAAGGATGCAAAAATTAAGGGTTCAGCGTATTAAACCCAACTTACTGGGCAGCCCTGATGAAAAACGTGCCTGGTTAAAACGCCTATGGTGGAAACTCCCCCTTGGTTTTCGGCCCTATCTATACTTTAGTTACCGAATGTTTTTTAAACTGGGTATATTTGAAGGCGCTACAGGCATCAAATTCCATTATCTGCAGAGTTTTTGGTTCAGACAGCTGGTAGATAAAAAGATTAAAATTTTGCTGAAACAAGCAGATAAAATATAAACTGCCGATAAATATGACTCCAGAAGAAGCTAAAAAACAGGCCAATAAAAAGGCTATCAAATTTGTAATTGCATTGTTTTTACTTTACATCCTGTTCAGTCAGGGTAACCTGTTTATGAATAGCGTAATGACCCCGGGATCTACCTATTACAATGCTTATATTTCAACACATTTTAATTACATACAAGGTTTAAAATCGGCCCTGATTGTACCTGCTGTGTGGATCATTAAACTCTTTGGCTTTTACGCCATTTACAACGACATGGATGTGATGGTGGTTGCAGGCCCGTATTTAAGGGTAAATTACTCCTGCCTCGGACTAGGGGTTATGAGTTTTTTGGCTGCATTTGTACTTGCTTTTCCTGCTTCATGGAAATCGACCTTTAAAATGCTTGTGATGGGCATTATTGCGATTTACATTTTAAATATTCTCCGCATAGCTGGTCTGGGCGTACTTCTTGGTGTTTTTAAATCGCAGCGGCATAATTTCACCTACCATCACGAAGTTTTTAATGTTATTGTGTATGTCTGCGTGTTTACTATGTTATACTTCTGGATTAAAAATAACAGTAAACAAACCGTAAATAGTAAAGCTTAGATTTTGTTAAAAACCAGGCTCCATAAAAATTTTGATACCGGCGATTTTAAGGTTGGAGCAAACACCTTAAAGCAATTGCTGTGGTATTTTACAGATATTTTGTTTTTTAAAAGCCGTGTGATGCCCTTTAGTTCGGTTTTGATAGCCCTGTTAAGGTTGTTTGGTGCCAAAATAGGCAAAGAAGTACGCATCAAACCGGGTATTCATATTAAATATCCCTGGAAACTGGAGATTGGCAATTATAGCTGGCTTGCCGATTGTTATATCGAAAATCTAGCGCATGTTACTATCGGCGAAAATTGTTGTATATCACAACAGGCTGTGCTTATTACCGGCAATCACAACTTTAGCAGTACAAATTTTGATTTAATGGTGGCACCGATCTTTTTAGAAGAAGGAGCCTGGATTGGAGCCGCAGCGAAGGTTTGCCCGGGTGTAACATTGCATAGCCATGCAGTTTTAACAGTAGGCAGTGTGGCTACCAAAAGCTTAATGGCCTATGCCATTTACCAGGGCAATCCCGCAGTAAAGATTAAAGATCGTGTAATGAAATCTTAATACAACATCCAGACTAAAAATATAAAAACGGATTGCCAGGTTGCAATCCGTTTTTTTTGAATAGCAATTTCAACACTTGTTGACAAATATCAACTGCTTAAGACTTCTTTGACAATCAGAATTACCTTATTTAAAAAAATATCTAGACATTTGTAGTGTCTGTCGCCCTAAACTTAGTTAAGTGATAAATTTTAAATTAATGAAGAATAAGTATTCCTTATCTTCTAATCTTATTTTAATTACTTTTTTAATCGGAATCGTAAATCTGTTTTTCTACGATTATAAGAGTACGCAAGAACTGGTTATTTTTATAGCTATCCTGATTACGCGTTATCTTCTTTTTATCCTCATTAAGCGCAGGTTCGAATGGAGTAAATACTTGTTAATCCTAATCATTATAAGAAGTGTATACCGCCTTTGTGTGGTAGTGGGCGATGGAGATATTCACCCGGTAACGAAGATAAACCTCTCTTTACAGGCACTTATTTCCATCCTGGCCTTTGCCATCCTGTATATTTTTCCAAAAATGAAGGAGTGGATAAACGATAGAAGAAAATATCTTTCTGCAACCGCTGTATCTAATTCCCGGCATTAGTTTTTATTGCATTTTTAACAACTCCAGCGTCCTTAGCAAAAACCTACCAGGCTCAAATATCTATTGTGTTATCTAATTGTAAGATTAAAACCTGGCCGATTTGTGGTTATTGGATCAAAGGACTGTTATTTCAACGAAAAAGCCTATAATTGCCTATAAAGCAAAACAAAATGAATGTCATCCTCGCTTCTACCTCCACACTGTTTGGCGGCAATTACCTGGAATACCTAAAAGATGAGCTGATTACGCTCTTTTCCGGGATAGATGAAATCATATTTATTCCCTTTGCCAGGCCAGGAGGTATTTCGCATGAAGAATATACTTCAAAAGCTAAAGATTTTTTCTCTCACCTCAACATCAATGTAAAGGGTCTACATGAATTTGCCGATCCTATTGAAGCTGTGCATGCAGCTAAGGGCTTTTTCACGGGTGGAGGCAATACTTTTTTATTGGTAAAGCGATTGCACGAACTTGGATTGATGGGCGTTCTGAGCGAAAATATCAAAAAGGGTAAACCTTATTTGGGCTGTAGCGCCGGAAGCAACATTGGTGGCATGAACATGAAAACTACCAATGACATGCCTATTGTATATCCTTCCTCTTTTGAGTGCATGGGCCTGGTTCCCTTTAACCTTAATCCCCATTATCTTGACCCAAACCCTGAGTTAAAACACAATGGCGAAACAAGGGAAACGAGGATCATGGAATTTCTAACACAAAACAATACAAAGGTAATAGGCTTGCGTGAAGGCAATTGGATCAGGATATTAAATAATAAAATCACTACGGAGGGCAGTGAGTCCACCAGGATTTTTGAAGCAGGCAAAGCTCCATATGAGTGCCCTCCAGGAAGTTCATTGTTGTAATTAGCGCCTGAATAACGTGGCAATGAGTAAGGAAATAAAACCCTAAATACCTACAAATGATGATCAATTCGCATCACTTGTAGGTATTAAACAGAAATCTTATCTTTTATGAGGCTACGGCGGTACTCTTTTTCCGCGAACGCATGTATATCACCAATCCGCCAAAAGCCACAATTAATATTACCGGGATAATCAGCGTAGCCTGCAAAATTTCAGGACCGGCCAGATTTTTGGCATTGGAAAGCGCCTGCGCAAATTCAGAGTTCTCAGGAGCCTTTAAATAAGCATCAAACGAGGCACCGGCAGGTAAATGTTTAACAATCAGGCTGTCGTAAAAACTACCCATAAACATGGTATAAATAGAAACAGCAAACATCCCGGCACCTCCCATTAAGTTTAAGCCAAGTGCCCCCGATTTAGGAACATTTTCGGCTACAAAACCAATCATGGTTGGCCAGAAATAACAAACACCAATACCAAAAACGATTGCGGCAAAGAAAACGGAATTACCGGTAAAGGTACTCAGCATATAAAGTCCGGCGGCAGCAAATATTGCCGATAAGAGCAGTACACCCTGAGGAGCCAGGCGATGCACCACGGGCTCTGCAAAACCCCGGCCGATGACCATGATCCCCGTTGTAAGGGTCAGCAGTAAAATGGCATTATCCGTTACATTTTTAAGCAGTAAACCGATCCATTGACCGGTAAATAACTCGGTAATGGCCGTACCGAACATACAGATAAACATAAATATAAACAAAGGAGAAAATACTGCTTTATACATATCTGAACTCGAATAACCAGATGATACCCTTTCGGTAACCGGAAAATCCAATCTTGAAAACAGGTATCCGTAAATCAAGGTAGGAATAATCATCATAGCTACCTGCACTTTCCAGCCAAGTCCAAGCTGAACAAACAGGGTAACCAGTAAGGTACCGATTACAATGCCTCCGGGAAACCATAGGTGAAAATGATTTAATTTGGTCGTTTTATTCTCGGGATATAAAGCGGCTACCAATGGATTACAGGCAGCCTCTACAGTACCGTTGGCAATGCCGATCAGCAGGGTAGATAAAAACAGGCTCCAGTAGCCCTGGGCAAAAACGGTAAGGATAATTCCGGCGAGGTGAAAAACAAAAGCCATGATCAGCAAACGTTTCATACCGATTATATCAACCACAAATCCCCCGACCACAATGGCCAGTGGAAAGCCCCAGAAAGCAGCGGCTGTTATGGTGCCTAATTGGGCAGTACTTAGTTGAAAATCGATACCGAGCTGGTTCATTATCCCGGCACGAATGCCGAAGGAAAGAGAGGTGACTAATAATGCCAGGCAGCTTGCCCAAAATAGTTTTGTGGTTTGAATGTTAAGCATATACTCAGATTTAGGTTAAAATTGGTTCTGATTTCTGGAGAAAAAGGAAGGTCAATTGAGAAATTTCCATCTGCAAACAACAAGCTGGTTGTAATTTAACATTGGCCCATGCAGGTAATTTAATAAGTTGGCGCTCCTCCATTTTCTGGAATATTTGGTTTTATTACACGCCACAATTGCAGCGTTATGGTTAGATGATGATCATTAATCGCCATAATAATAAACAATTGAATTGATTAATGCAACGAATTATGACAAACAGTTATTCTTTTTTGACATGCGATAGCATATCAATTCAATCGATTGTTCTGGTTATAAGCAACAGATGGGGATTATATTGCTGAACGATAAATTTGATTTTCTCCGTTTCATTCTATAAATTGAGCCGGGTCTTGTCCAAACTCCATTAACCGTTATGAAAAGGTATCTTTTTATTGTCCTTTTAGCCATCTCTTTTTCAGTTCAGGCACAATCTAATGCCGGCAATTACAAATACATCATCGTGCCCGAGAAATTCAGTTTTCTTAAGCAGGTTAACAGATATGGCTTGAATACCCTTATCAAGTCATTTTTTGAGGAAAAAGGCTTTACTGTGTATTTTGATAATGCAGAGATACCTCAGGAAATTGCAACCGACAGATGCAAGGCCCTGGTAGCAGATCTGCAGGAAAACAATACCATGTTTGTTACCAATGTTACCCTTCTGCTTAAAGATTGCAGGGGGGCAACAGTAATGCAGAGCAAGCCTGGCAAAAGCAGGGAGAAGGAGTATGAAACTTCCTATAACCTGGCATTAAAGGAAGCCCTGACATCATTTAACGATTTTAAATACGCAGCTGATAAGCCAACAGCAGTAACCAACACCGTGCCTGCCAATACAAACGCGGAGGTAAAAACTATACCATTACCTGTTAATGAGCCGGTTGCAATCAAAACAGAAGCACAAGAAGCACTATTGTATGCACAGCCCATCAGCAATGGCTACCAGCTGATAGATGCAACACCTAAAATTGTAATGACCCTGCTAAAAACCTCAGTTGAGGATTGTTATATTTCGAACAAGGACAATACTAACGGGATAGTTTTAAAAAAGAATGGAAATTGGTTCTTCGAGTATTACAAAAACAATGTTCTTGTTTCGGAAAAACTATCGATTAAATTTTAGTCATCCTGAACCGTTAGGGTGACCTTTCGACCATAATTGAAATATCTTTACGTTTCAATCGCTATACTTTGTCCAAAGGTAGCAGTCTTATCCACTATCTTTCTCCTAATTGGAGGTCTGGATCTTGCTGCTCAAAGCCTTAAACTACTAACATATTGTTATCATTCCGGAATTTTAAGTGAGCACTCATCCGGAAAAATCAACCTATCTGCATAGATTCATCCGGAAAATGAACGCTTTTTCGCCCGATTTTTATACCCGTTTGTCGAGAATTAAGCTGTGTTGGTATAATTGACGGTTTTCTGCTGCAACGTTTCGTGGTTAGTGGCGTCTTATCTACAAAAACAATCACAAAATATTATTTAAAAATATAAATACAGCATTATGAAAACTTCAATCAAAACCCTAACAAAATCAGTATTGGCAGCTATCGTTTTAAGTTCTGCTATTTTCTCAACAAGTGTAATGGCTGGCGAGAAACAGCCTACCAAAATGTCGGCACCTAAAAATATCAGCCAGGTTATTGTAAGCGGAAATGTAGAAATTACATTGGTACAAGGAAAAAAAGAAAGTGTAAGCTATAATGATGACAATACCGGCAAAGTAAAAGTGATCCAGGATGGACATGCATTAAAAATCAGTTCTGCTGATGGTAATACGGCTAAGATTACCGTTTATGTAAACAACATTTACAGAGTACAGGCTTCTGAAAATGCAGTGGTAAAAACTGCAGGTAAATTAGATTCAAAATATCTTCAGTTATTCTTAAACGGAAACGCTACTGCCGAGATCAATTCAGATACAGAAAGCTTATACACTGTAATTGAAGACCGTGCAGATTTAAAATTAAGCGGCGCCACCGGAGAACACATCTTGGTAATGGGAGCTACACCTAAATTAAATTTAGACAGATTTGCTGCAATGAAAACTAAAGTGAGCTCGCCAGTAACTGGCACCGAACAAACTGCCTCATTAGCAAAATAAGTTCTTTAACAAAATTTAAAACGGGCGGCAAGAATAATTTTGCCGCCCGTTTTTGTTTTCAGTGATTGAATAAAATCTTAAATTATTCCATTTGCATCAACAGCTATTTCTGCTCTTCAAATCCATCTTATCATTTTCGTACACATTAATTAAATAAATCCACCCGTGTTTTTTTACCTTTAAAGCATGAATAAGTTTGTCATTTCCGAAATCAATATTTATCCCATCAAATCGCTGGGAGGCATCAGTTTACAGGAAGCAAAACTTGAAGAAAGAGGCTTACAATATGATAGGAGATGGATGCTTGTTGATGAGGAAGGTATATTCATTACCCAACGGAAACATTTCGAACTGGCCCTGTTACAGGTAAATATTCATGATGATAAATTAAGCGTTTCCCATAAAACATTACCTGAGCACAGTATTTCCTTTTCTTTGGATGAAGATACCGGAGAACAGATTTCAGTTGTAATCTGGAACGACACTGCTACGGCCCTTGAGGTAAATAAAACGGTAAGCCATTGGTTTTCTGATTTCCTGAAGTTTAAAGTGAAGTTGGTAAAAATGCCTTTAACTGAAAAGCGATTGGTTGATCGCGATTATGCCTCGAATAATGAAATAGTGAGCTTTGCCGATGGTTACCCTTGCCTGATCATAGGCCAGTCTTCGCTTAACAGACTGAATGAAAAACTCTCAGAACCAATCCTCATGGACCGTTTCCGTCCAAATTTTGTTTTTACCGGAGGTGAGCCGCACATTGAAGACGGCTTTAAAGATTTTTATATCGGCGAAGTTTTATTTTCAGCCGTAAAACCATGTGCGAGGTGTGTGCTCATTACGATTGATCAGCAAACCGGCGAGAAAGGACAGGAACCGCTAAGAACACTGGCCAGCTACCGGACAGTAGGCAAAAAAATCATGTTCGGACAGAACCTGCTTCATCATCATTTAGGTAGCATACAGGTTGGTGACGAGTTGAAGGTTAAAAATTGGAAGGACTGAGTGAAGAACTAGTGCAGTTAAGATGATTATTCAGCGAAAGATACCGTTTTTTTTTATATGAATTAAAGGTTCTCGATCGGTGTATGGCCAATATAGCTAATACCAATAGAGGTACTTGCCGGCAGGCAACATCGGCCGAAGTTAACCTAAACTAAACTCAAAATGAACCCTGGCTTTACCTTTCAGGTAATGAATGAGGTAAGGCCAGGGTAAAGAATTGGTAAGCATGGGGTTAACCTGGGGTTAACTTGGTGTACAGAAAAGGTAAACAAGAGGTAAAGAAAAGGTAAACAAAAGGTACAGAAAGGGTAAAGAATAGGTAGAGAAAGGTAAACAAGGGGGTAAAGAAAGGTAAACAAAACTCTGCTGCCATTTACTTAAAAATCATTAGCCCGGATTGATATACAGGCTAATGACTTAGTAATTTACAGATTGATACTGCTTATTGCTTTACCGGCACATTGATCTGATAAAGTTTATCGTGCAAGGCTTTCATCTGCGCTTCCGAAAATTTGATCTCTTTTCTGTCATAAGTCATCAAGCCATTGGTTTCTACCTCTACATCGGTAGTTTGGGTATATACTCCGGCAGAGAGCCCTAAGGGGATTAATTCTGTTAAACGTTTCATAAACTGGGCATATTTATTAAACAGGTCTGTTTTGTTCTTAAAACTCTGGTAACCCCAGTTATTCTTCTGTTGCCACACATGGCCATCAACAGGAAGACCGAGCCCCCCAAATTCGCCAAGTACAAGGGCATAATCTTTTCCAAAATAATCAGGACTAGGCATGGCCGGATGTGGGTAATTGTGCAGATCGATCATATCGCCTACCGGATAAAAATTACCTCCACTGGCCGTATTCACTAACCTTGAAGGGTCTTTCTCTTTTGTCCATTTGGCAATTTCTACGGTTTTAAACTGGCCCCAGGCCTCGTTAAAAGGTGTCCATACTATGATTGAGGGCACATTATAAAGTGCATCGATAATGGCATTCCACTCTTTTTTGTAATATCCTTCAGATTCGGCACTTCTGTTTTTATCCGATCCATGATCTAAAACACCAGGACGGTTTTCCCAGCCGTTACCCAGGTCGCCGCTTGGCATATCCTGCCAAACCAACATACCTGCTTTATCGCAATAGTAATACCAGCGTGCAGGCTCTACTTTAATGTGTTTTCTAATCATGTTAAAACCCATTTCCTTGGTTTTATCTATATCGAACTTCAGGGCTGCATCTGTTGGCGCGGTATAAAGCCCATCTGGCCACCAACCCTGATCTAAGGGACCATACTGAAAAACAAACGCATTGTTTAACAGCATGCGCTGAATACCGTTCTGATCTTTACCTATGGAGGTTTTGCGCATGGCAAAATAACTTTTCACTTCATCTACCTTTTTATTGTTAGCAATCAGCTCAACTTTAAGGTCGTATAAAAATGGATTTTTAGGACTCCAGAGCTTTGGGTTCGCAATTTTTAAACTGATGGCGCCACTGCCATCAGCAACCTGTTCAGCCACTTTTGTAGTACCATCCCATGCCGAAACCTTAACCTGATTGCCTGCACCGGCTCCCATTAAAATTGGCGTAACGGCTACCGTTTGCTGATCGATATCTGGTGTTATTTTAATATGATCGATACGTGCTTTATTTACGGCTTCAATCCATACCGTTTGCCAGATGCCGGTTACAGGGGTATACCAGATACCTTCCGGTTTTTTCACCTGTTTTCCCCTTGGCTGAGGACCCTCATCAGTAGGGTCCCAGACTTCTACAGTTAAAGTTTGATTTCCGTTCTTGTTTAAAAATGGGGTAATGTTAAAACTGAAAGGATCGAAACCGCCTTCATGTTTACCAACTTCTTTACCGTTGATACTCACGGTGCTCCTCCAGTCAACCGCACCGAAATGAAGCAAAATTTCTTTGCCTTTCATATTTGCAGGTACAGTAAAGCTGGTTTTGTACCAAAGCAGGCTATCTTTACCAACCGTTTTGCCAACACCAGACAGTGAAGATTCTACGGCAAAGGGAACCAGAATTTTACCCTGGTTAATGGCCGGACGCTGCGATTTTTCGGAGATGGCATAATCCCAAAGCCCGTTTAAGTTTTTCCAGTTACCGGTTCGCTCAAACTGAGGGCGGGGATATTCTGGCAAAACATTTTTAGGATTAACTTCCTGTGCCCATGGTGAAGAGATTTTCCCTCCTACCGCCGACCACGATTTGTTTTGCTGCTGCGCAGAAAGGGAAAGCGAGAGTCCCAGCAGCGAGAAAAGGATTGATACTTTTTTGTTCATTGGTTTAAATTTGTGTGTTAAAGTTGAGTTTCTTCAATGCCAATAAGTTAATTATTAACAATTGTCAGTCTGTCCAAAGGACTCCTTTGGAGAGCTTGTCGAAGACTTCACTATAAGGTTTGACCTTCGGTCCAGCTATCAAATGACAGATTCTTATGAACAAGTCGTCATTGCGAGAAGGCTTTTTCAGCCGACGAAGCAATCTTTATGGCAAGGATTACCAGCATGAAAGATTGCTTCGTGCCTCGCAATAATGATGTCTTGCTTTATTTATTATTAAGTTTTTTTATTAAGTTAACCTCATCCATACGGTACGGGGTACCATCAGGCTGAAAGATTTCGTGAAACCACTCTATCGGATCAGAACCATCGGCAAGTGGGGTATCCCAGGCATATTTGGTATTGGTTTTACCAGCAGCAAAACCCCAGTTTATAGCGCCAACATTTTCATTTTTTAGCATTGGCAAAATGTTAGCAAAGCGGCTATTGCGCGATCGGGCCATATATTCGGTACAGATTAATGGCCTGCCGCTGGCTTTTAACAGGTCGATGGTTCTTTGATGCCATTCTGGGGCCTCATAGTTATGGTAGGTTACAATATCTGAGTTGGCCAGCTGTATTTCGTTAAGTTTTTCGAAACCCCAGCTCCATAACCCGATAGAAATAGGCTGATCCGGATTAACCGACCTTGCCCAGCTAATGGTTTTGGTTAACAAAGGTATGGTGGCTTCTAACTTTCCGCTGTTTCCGGGTTCGTTGTATAAATCCCAAAGTAAAATTCTTTTATCGTGTGCAAAATGACCAAGCACATCTTTCACATATTTTTCGAGTTCGGGAAAATTTGCTTCTTCTTTAAAGGCAGGATCGCCAGGATCTTGCAACCAGCCCGAGTTGTGAACACCCGTTTTAGGCTCGGGCTGTTTACCAATAGTTGAAGTTTTATTCCAGCAATCGTCGAAAAAGACAAACATAGGTTTAATACCATGTTTTTGGGTAATGGTTAAAAATTGATCCATTCTCTTTTTAAAACCTTCAGGGTCCTGGCTCCAGGCTTTACTGAACAGGAATACGCGCAGCGTGTTAAAGCCAATTCCTTCGGCCCAGCCCAGTTCCTTATCAATCAGATCGGGCGAAAAGGTATCGGCCTGCCACATTTCCAACTGGTTAATGGCATTAGCAGGAATATAGTTAGCACCTGTTAACCATTTATGTTCTTTATACCAGGCATTGGCTTTTTCTATTGACCATACCTTTGCAGGCCCGGTATTTTTTTTGGTTTTTTGTGCAAAGCCCATGCTGATGTTAAGGCTCAATACAGCAAGTAGCGCATAGTTTTTTAAATTCATATCGGTATTTATCTGGTTATTTTTTATTTCGGTTTGATGGTGATGTTAAGCTCAACCCTGCTTTTACCGGAGTTCCAAAATCTGGTGTTCCATCGGTATTCCAGCTGAATTTTTGGGCCCGGGGCGAGCGGAAACCTCCGCAGCCCTGGCCCGGTTTATCATTGGCATGATATAGGATCCAATCTTCTTTTCCATCCGGCGACTTAAAAAATGAGTTATGGCCCGGCGCATAAACACCGTCTTTTGGCGATTGCTGAAAAACAGGTTGATCTGATTTTGTCCAGGAAGCAGGGTCGAGCAGATTGCTTTTAGCCGAAGCGGAAAGCATACCCAAAGCATAAAAATCTGTCCAACAGCCACTGGCAGAATAAATGACAAATATCTTATCGCCGTGCAGCAAAAACTGGGGCCCTTCATTTACATCAACGTGCGCTCCCCCACCAAGGTCTCCGATTTTTTCCCAGCTAAATTTGGGTATAGAAATCTTTACGCGTTTGCCCTCTACTGTCCAGGGATTTTTAAGCCTGGCAATGAAAATTTCCTGCTTTCCGTTTTCATCTCCCTCCCATCCTGACCATATCATATACAACTGGCCTTTAAAATCGATCACATCGCCATCAATAGCCCATTTATCGGTCGGATCGGCAATTTTGCCTTTAAATATCCACTCTCCTTTCATCGGATCGGCCGAAGCATTTTCTAAGACATACATACGATGGTTTTCGTTTCTTCCATCATCGGCGGCAAAATAGGCGTACCATTTCCCCCTTAAAAACATCACTTCTGGCGCCCAGATTTCTTTACTGTACAAAGTACCAGCAGGTGCACGCCAAATGGTTTTGCGCTCCGCATCTTTTAAACCATCTAAGGTTTTGGTTTTCCAAAGATCTACCCGGTTTCCGGTGGTGTGGGTATAATAATAAAAACCGTCTTTATAATAACTATAAGGGTCGGCACCGGATGGCAATAAAGGATTGGTAAATGTTTGAGCATATAGGCCCGCCACCTTTAACAGGCATAAAACGATAAGCAGATATTTTATTTTCAAAGTATTCATTTTGTTAATTTTAAAAAAAGGGATTTCTTCTCTCAAATCCGCTCAATTTTATCTCAATATTTCTACATATGGAATCAATTTAATCCTGGAAAACTTTTGCCCTACCTTGCATTAAAAACCGAAAACTTTCAGTGTCGATCTGCATACGGTAACTGCCGTGTTTATCTTTTACAAAACCAGCTTTTATAATAGCAGTAGCCCTTGGCGATACTTTGTGATTGGAATAATGGGTATGAAAAACATATTGTAATACTCCCTTTTTATCGGTAAAAAAATCGCCGTGCCCCGTGCCGTTTATTTGCAATAACTTTTTACTGATGATGGGATTGCCTGTATATTTTAACCATGGCCCTCCGGGCGAGCCTGAAGTGGCATAACCCACTGCATAATCGGGATTTCTGAAATCGTTTGCCGAGTAAAACAGATAATATAGGTTGTTCTTTTTAATTACTGTTGGTCCTTCGGTTACCGGCCAATCTGTTTTTGCGGTATTTTCCCAGGGTTCAGTTCCTGCTAAACAAAACTTTGCTGTTCCGGGGATTACATCAGAAAAATCATCCTTCAGTTCTGCTACAAAAATCCGGTTGCCATGGTCGAGCTTCACATGATAGAGGTAATTTTTTCCGTCGGTATCGGTAAATACAAATGGATCGATCTGTTTCCCTGTACCAGTTATTGCTTTTAATTCTTGCTGTACGAAAGGGCCTGTTGGGCTATTACTATGGGCAATTGCAATCTGCTCATCAGCGGTATAGGCCATATAATAGGTTTTATCTCTTTTAAATACCTGTGGAGCCCAAAAACCCTTACTGCCAAAGGCATCACCTTTTTTTAATGCAAACCCGTTATTTTCTGATTTTTTGTTCCAGGTTATAAGGTCGTTTGACGAATAAACCAAAAAACCCTGATCGCTGCTGGTACCATATAAATAGTAAACGCCTTTATCTAAGAAAATAGTGGGGTCGGCTAAATAAATGGTATCGTTTAGTTGCTTAGCAAGTACGCTTTTACCAATAAAAAATATGAAGAAGCTTAAAAAAAAGGCAAAAAGATATTTCATTTAATATAATTAGCTAAGGGTAAGATATTGATTATTAACAATACTTCGATTGATCGTCATTCCCAACTTGATTGGGAATCTTGTGTCCAATGATTAGATTGGTTACATGCGCATTAAGATTCCCGCCTGCGCGGGAATGACGGTACGATTAGAATAAGTACAGTTTTAAGTTCTAAAACACCTTCCCTATTTTAAAAATTTATTTTAGTTACAGGCGTAAAAATCAAATCATCTACGACTGCAATTTTAACCCCTATCCTGGCAAAAACATAATTTTGCGCTGGTACAATTGCGGGGATATTTACACTCATATTTAAGTTATTGAGGTCGGCAATAGCTGTACCGGTAAGCTGTTGTATTGCAATATTATTGCCCCCATCTACAAACTGAGTTTTGTTGATATATAGCGATACGCTTTCTATATCCTTTGCATTGGCATCGGTAATGATTTTTTCCAGTTTGCAGGATCCATTCACTTTTCCGGAAGCAGCCATTAAACTGGCATTGCGGATCATATAATAAGGTATTACTTGTATATCCATTGCCTTGCTACCGCTAATATTTACAACTATGGTATCTTGTTTACCTGCTGCATTCTTTTTCCATAAAAATGGTCCCTGGTTTGGTGAGAAAACCAATTTATAGTCCCCGTCAAATAACTTGGCCGAATAATTACCATCCTGGCTTACATTTACCTTTAGCGCGGAATAATTACCAAAGCCCGACTGCCAGAGTTCGAAATTGACCTGGCCGTACTCCACATTGATTGCTTCGCCCTTATACACGATCCTTCCTGTAAAATCGGCCGCAGGTGCCTCATAATTATCCTTTTTACAGGAGGAGAAAAACACGGCTATAATTGCCCCTATAATGAAATAAAATCTATTTTTCATATCTATATAATTGATTATTGATTAGGGTTTCTGATAATTTTCGGGTTGCCGTTAAGTACATCCTGCCCGATTGAAGAGTAATAATTGCCAATACGGAAACGATGTGCCGCAGTAACACGACTGGGTTTAATCACCTTAAAAATATATTTCAAATGGTTTGTATTGCCTGGGTTATAATATTTATATGGCCACAAACCAAACACTTGCGTACTGGTGCGTGTTGCGCTTCCGATATTGCTGGCATTGGTAAAATCAGCGGCAGACATGTTGTTGCCATTCCATACCTTATCAGCCAGTCTCCAGCGTTTCATATCCCAAAGTTGATGACCTTCGAAAGCAAATTCTACTTTTCGTTCGTGTACAATACGGTCGAAAGTGATCTGAGCAGGTGTTAAGGCGGTGGTTAATCCTGCGCGGTCTCTTACCGGTTTGATGTAGTTGGCTGCTGTAGCGGCATCACCTAATTCGAAAGCAGCTTCAGCAGCATTTAACAACACTTCGGCATAACGGTAGCGGATCCACCATACATCGCTCCGGGTACCAATCTGGCCTGATCCTGTGGCCGGATCTAAATATTTACGCACATAAAAACCAGATTGTGCACTAAATTCTAAACCATCAACAGGGCCGTCGCCGCCTACTACCTGCACCGAACCCGGGTTACCGGGAAGTACATTGCTTTTACTCTGTGCAAAATTATCGCCTGTTACAATTGTACCATTGGCTAATTGATAGCCCGCCCAAATATCAACCGTTTTACCTTTAAACTGTGTTCCAGGGAGAATTACCGTGCCGGCTAAACGCGCATCGCGATCGGCAAAAATATCGGTAATGTTGGTATAATAAACCGGATTTCCACTACCATCAACAGTAGCTAAAGAAGCATAGGTATTATCTAGTTTTTCGAAAGACTGAACCAAGTTTAATGATGGATTTAACCTTCCGCCCTGTGCTTCCTCGGCAGAAGAGCGCGGTTGGTTATCGATGGTAAAACCATGTACTTTATTGGTTTTTAATTTAAAGTCTTTGGCAAATATGACTTCCGGATTGCTGCCTTTATCGGTAAAAAGGGCTGCAAAATTATCAGACAGGTTTGGGTTCTTTTTGTAAAGCGAATATTTACCACCATCTATAATTTCTTTTGCCGCATTTAAAGCTTTGGTAAAATAAGCATTAGCCATTGCTGCAGGTATGCCCACCTCTCCACCCGGAAGGGTTAACTGGGCATTGCTATATTTTGCAATGGAACCTGCATACAGTGCAGCCCTCGATTCCATAGCCAGGGCTGCAGCTTTTGTAGCCCTGCTCTGAACGGTTGCATTATCTGGAAGCATCGTTTTAATGGCTTCCAATTCGGCAATCACAAAATCATAAATTTCAAATTCCTTTGATCTTGGGTATTGCAGATAACTCGGATCTCCGCTATAATCGTAAGCCAGTGGCACAGTAATCAAAGGAACGCCGCCCATTCTTTTTACCATTTCGAAGTATACACCAGCCCTGATAAAACGTGCCTCAGCTAAAAAACGGTTGCGGTCTTCGGCTTTTAAAGCTGTAGCTTCCTGTCCACGTTTAATAAACAGATTCAGGTCGTTTACCAGTCTATAAACATTTATATCCCAGTACCTCCATGAGTCGTACCCATACTCTAAATTCTGGTGGCGAAAATAATCTCCACTTGCTGAAGCAAAGCCCTCATCAAAATCGGCAAATAACCACCACGATTCGATACGTTGAAAATCAGGGAAACGATCGTACAGATCGCCAACCACGGTAAGCACCAGGTTAGGGTCTTTCCACACCGCATCAATCGGCAGGGTGCTGGTTGGCTGTTTATCTAAAAACTCAGAATCTTTTTTACACGACTGCGCAAAACTTAAACATGCAATGGCAGCGAATGCGTATATATATTTTTTCATTTGATTAGTCTTTTTCATATTAAAGCGATAATTTAAGACCGATGTTAAAAAACTTGTTCTGCGGATATTGTAAGCCATTGTCGTCCGCAATTTCAGGATCTACCCCGTAGTCTTTGAGGTTATCTATCGAGAACAGGTTGTACCCGTTTACATATACCCTTGCGTTCTGGATCTTAATTTTTTCTGCCCATCTTTTTGGCAAGGTATAGCCAATCTCTAGTGTACGCGCCCTCAGGTACCTCACGTTGTGTAACCAGAAAGTCGAATTTCGGTTATTGTTACTATGATCGCGGTCGTTAAAACGGATGGCAGGATATTTACCAGCCACCCATGGGCTGTTCAGGTTAAAAGGATCGGTACGGTGCCAGCTGTCATCAGCAAAATTCTGCAGTAAAGCTCCTCCGTTCTGGAATGCCCAGCGCTGCTCCCAGTTCTGATTCCATGAATACATCGCACCGCCAGAAAAATCGGCAGTAAAATCGAAGTTTTTATAAGAACCACCGATGGTAAATCCAAAGCCTACATTTGGTTGCCCCGTTGTGGTATAACCTATTGGTCTTTCATCCAAACCGTCAATAATACCATCGCCATTCTGATCTTTGTAAATTAAATCGCCAGGCAACAAAGAGCGGTTACCTTTCCCGTCAATATTTACTTTGTAGTTATTAATCTCCTCGATACTCTGAAACTGACCGGTTACTTCATAACCCCAAAAAATATCGGCATATCTATCGGTACCATTATTTCTGTAATTCTCCCACGAGTTGCCAAAGCGCGGCTTATATCTTTCCAAAAGTTTCTTTCTGCTAATGGAAATGTTTCCGCCTACATTGTAATTAAACTCGCCGATTTTATCCCGGTAGTTTAAAGAAAACTCCCCGCCAAACTGTGCATCGCTTTCCAGGTTTTCAACATTTAAGGGGTATCCCAGTTCGATCGGAACAATTACGTCGTTTTTAATGGCCGGTAAGCCAGAGCGTTTTCTATAAAAATAATCTGCTGTTCCGGAAAGTTTACTGCCGAACATCGAAAAATCAAGGCCAATGTCTGTGATTTTGCTTTTAAACCAGCTTAGGTTATTAATAATAGGGCCTTTATCTCTTGATGTGGTAATATTTTTCCCATCTAATATCACACTGCCCTGATTGTAGTTATAACCCGGGATATAAGCAAAGGGATCGATACCCACATCATCATCCCCAAGCTGCCCGTAAGAAGCACGAAGCTTCAGATCGTTTAAGATACTGCTTTCCCCCAAAAGCGATTTCATAAATTTTTCTTGCGTAATTCTCCATCCAATAGATGCGGAAGGGAAATAACCCACACGTCTGTCTGGCGCAAACTTCCATGAGGCATCTCTGCGACCAGAAAGCTCCAGGTAATATTTATTGTCGTAATTGTAGTTTATCCTGCCCACATACCCAATACGGGCCTGCTCTTCCTGTATGTCGGCAAAATCCTGTCCATCCATATCTGCAAACTGCAGCACAGGCAAAATATTAGTTTGTGGTACAGCGTGTTGAAAGGTATAGGTTCTAAAGCGGTCTAAACGCTCGGCCACCAATACGGCACCTACGGTATGTTTACCAAAGGTGCGGTTATAATTGGCCTGGAGCTGATAGGTATTGGTATATACTTTTTCGTTTCTACGCTCTCTGTAAGGATTTGAACTTCCTACTTTTTCTTCATAAACACCTGTTTCCGGATGATAGGTATATACATTATAGGTATACTCATGCCCATTGATGACGTTATCGGCGATGTAATAAGAATATAAACCTTTTATTTCCAAACCTTTTACAGGTGTTTCGTAAGATGCCGATAAATTGGTTTGCAAAACCCTCCAGTCTGATTTCCAGTATCCGGTTAAAGCTTTACTCTGCACGGCAAACTGCTCGGTATTGTGCCCAATATCGTTCGGGTAATTTGGATTGCCATTGGCATAAGCCTGTTCGGTTGGCCTGTTTCTCAACAGGGCAAAACGGGCGGCCCAGTAATCATCTCCACCTGGTACGCCTGGCTGATCGCGACTTTCTATACGACCATTAATCAGCATGCCCACCTTAAAACGGTCGGTTATTTTAGCTTCGATATTACTTTGGATATTGGTCCGGTTGAATTCGAATTCGCGCGCGGTACCGTATACCCCTTTCTGATCTAAACGGGTAGCAGAAAAGTAATAGTTTACCCGTTCGCTCCCGCCCGAGGCACTTAAATTTACTGAACTTTGCGGTGCGTTTGGCGCAATGATAATATCTTTCCAGTTCTGGCTCTGATAACCATATTCTGTGCCCGCTTTCCATTTATCCAGTTCGGCCTGTGTAATATCTGTTCTTCCGTTCTGGTTCATTTCTGCCGTGGCTTTACCTAACATCCATTGATAAGCATCAGTTGTTTCAGGAAAGCGCACCCAGTTTTGCCAGCCGGTATAAGCATCAACACTAAAGGTATTACGCGTACTGTTTTTACCCCTTTTAGTAGTTACCAAAATTACACCGTTTGATGCCCTGCTGCCATAAATAGCAGCCGATGCATCTTTAAGCACACTGATACTTTCGATATCATTAGGTGAGATATTATTAAACTGCGCGGCATCTTGCTGAATACCATCAATAACATAAAGCGGATTGCCCATATTACGGATCTGAATATTGGCACTGGAGCCTGGTCTTCCATCAGGCATCCTGAAAGATACACCTGGCAGCTTTCCGGCCAGGCCTGTACTTACGGTAGAACCGCCATGCACTTTTTCAAGGTCTTTGCTGCTAATTGACGAAATAGCCCCTGTTATGGCCTCCTTTTTCTGTGTATTGTACCCTACTACAACAACTTCTGATAAATCGTTATCAGATGGCTTGAGTTTAACATTGATTTGTGTACGGCCGGCCAGTGCAACTTCCTGGTTAACGTAGCCCACATAAATAAAGATCAGCGTGGCATTTTTATCACTTACCTGAATTCTGAATTTTCCATCGCCATCTGTTGTTACGCCGGTGTTGGTACCTTTAACTTTAACACTGGCGCCAACAACTGTTTCTCCTTTTTCGTCGGTTACTGTTCCGGTAACAGCCGTTTGCTCCTGGGCACGGATTTGAAAGGAAATTAAGATCAGGGTGATGGAAGTAAAAATAACGGAGAGGACTTTACGTTTCAAAAACATTTTTTGAAGCAAGTACCCATCCTCGCGTACAAAGCCGCCATAAGAGAATAAACTTCTTTTCATATTAGGTTAGGGATTTGGTTAGTTAAAGAGGTAAATGGATTTAGTTCATTTAATTCTTATCCAAAGATTCGGTTTTTAGCTTTTCAGAGGGATACGTATTTGTATCAATCTTTCTTCATTTTGTCTCGATTTGTAATCGGGGAGTCTTGTTTAGCCACGGAGACTCAGAAACACGGAAAATGCCGCTCAATGTGTCATCCTGAGGAATAATTTATTGTATAAAAATCAATATGATTGACAGGAGAGCCTAATGTTATTGGTCTATTCGAAAAATCGTCATTGCGAGAAGGCTTTTTCAGCCGACGAAGCAATCTTTATAGCAAGCATTACTGGCATGAAAGATTGCTTCGTCATTCCTTCTCGCAATGACGACATTCCTTAAGTATCTGTCAATGGTAGTTCAGCTCAGGATCTTAATCATAACAGACTAATATGATAAATAAGTTCGGGCGCAGGTATTGAATACTTATAGTACACAATAGCGGGTTATTATTATTTTGGAAACGAGGGGCTTGGCTCATTTCGGTTACTGCAGTCCTGCTATCCCTTCAAGTCCTCTCCCGATAGAAAAAATCGGGATTCGGGCTTTTCGTACTATCAGGTTTATTTAACATAGGCTTGTAGTGCTATTAAATCAAACCTCGCAGGTTTTTTACACTCGGTTTTGCGTTAGGGATTGTAAGGGTTCAGTACCGATCCTTAATCGGTACCGGAGCGAAGCGCAGCCCTGAAAAGCCCGACCTTTGCGCAGCTTAGGGAACGCCCTGATCTGTTAACAGTTTAAAGTTGGCGATTATAATTTTCAGGTTTTATCGACACCGCTAACCGCATCACTTATATATGCATACGTTACTTAAATAGTCTTTATTTTTTGGAAACGAGGGGTTTGGCTCATTTCGGTTACTGCAGTCCTGCTATCCCTTCAAGTCCTCACTCATACTTCGTTCCGGGCTTTTCGTACTATCAGGTTTATTTAACACAGGCTTGTAGTGCTATTAAATCAAACCTCACAGGTTTTTTACACTGGGTTTTGCGTTAGGGATTGTAAGGGTTCAGTACCGATCCTTCATCGGTACCGGAGCAAAGCGCAGCCCTGAAAAGCCCGGACCTTTGCTCAGCTTAGGTAACGCCCTGATCAGTTAACAGTTTAGTAGTTAACAATTATCCGTTTACAGTTGGCGATTTATAGTTTTCAGGTCTATAAAAACTGAATTTCTTAAACGAAATTCTGTCTCAATCTTTCTACTTATCGGCTCAAATTTAAATTAGCCTGAAAGCAAAGCATTTCTTTAATATATTTGATGCAGCTGACCAAAATATCTTGAAAAAACTCTTCATCCTTTTATGTCTGTTGTTTTCGGTCCACCAGCTTTGGGCACAGCCTTACTATTTTAGGCATTATCAGGTAGAAAACGGGCTTTCTAACAATACAGCATTTTGCAGTGTACAGGATGGAAATGGTTTTATGTGGTTTGGCACAAAAGATGGCTTAAACCGCTTTGATGGTTATTCTTTTAAAACCTATCGCCACGATCCGGATCAGGCGGGCAGTTTAGGCAACGATTTAATTTATGCGCTCCACCACGATCGGGAACAAACGCTTTGGGTAGGTACCAACAGCGGTGTATACCAATATAATCCTGCAAAAGAAAGCTTTGCTATTATTAAAGAAACTAATGGGATGCGGATTATCGACCTGGCCAGCGATCAGCGCGGAAATTTATGGATCTTATCTTCATTCAAAATATATTTATATCAAAAGCGGACTAAGAAAATGCAGGCTTTTACCCATAATACACCTTTCGATGCATCGTTGGTAACAGTTTTAAAAGATGGCAGTGTATGGATCAGTACCGGAAAGGAGACACTGGAAAAATACAACCCTAAAACAAATCATTTTGAGCAGTTTAATATTAATGGCAAAAATGCCAAAACCGAATATGGCTGGGTATCGAGAATTGCAGAAACCGAAAACGGCAATTTATTGGTGGGCACTACCAATCAGGGCGTTAAACTCTTTAACCCGGTTACTTTAGCGTCAAAAAATATAATCAGGTTAAACGACGACCAAACACCAATTTTTGTTAGGGATATCAAAAAAACAGGACCTCATGAATTTTGGATTGCCACAGAATCGGGCATTTACATTTATAATGATGAAAACGGAGCAATTATTCACCTCAAAAAACAATATAACAATGATTATTCTTTAAGCGATAATGCCGTTTATACCATCTGCCTTGATCGTGAAGGTGGGGTTTGGACGGGCACTTATTTTGGAGGTGTAAATTACTATTCGAGCCATACTTCACTGTTTACCAAATACTTTCCTCAAAAAGGTACAAATTCGATCAGTGGAAGCGATGTAAGGGAAATTACCAGAGATGGTAACGGAAATTTCTGGATCGGTACGGAAGATGCGGGGCTGAACAAACTCGACGTAAAAACAGGCGTATTTAAACACTTTCTGCCCGACGGAAAACCCGGAAGCATTGCCTATTCCAACATACACGGTTTATTGGTTGACGGCGACAAGCTCTGGGTTGGCACTTTCGAACATGGACTGGATGTTTTAGACCTGAAAACAGAAAAGGTAATTAAACATTACCAGGCAGGTGTTGGAAATGCTTTACGCACCAACTTCATTGTTACTTTTTGTAAAACCCGGTCGGGTGAAATTTTAGTTGGAACCATTAATGGGATTTACCGTTATAACCGCAAAAAAGATGATTTCGACCCTGTTGCGGGCCTCCCCTTTATTTTTTACGATTCGGTTATGGAAGATAGTAAGGGCAATATCTGGGCGGGGAGCTTTAACGATGGTTTATTTCAGTTTAACTTATCTAAACCAGGTTATGTAAATTACCGAAATATTCCAACGGATGCGAAAAGTTTGAGCCACAACACCGTAAACAGTATTTTTGAAGATAGCAAACAGCACATTTGGGTAACTACCGATGGTGGCGGGCTTTGCAGCTTTGATCAGGAAACACATCAATTTAAGCGTTATGGGATAAAAAATGGTTTTCCCAGCAATTACCTGTTCCGCATAGAAGAAGATGCGGCCAATAAGTTCTGGATTAGCAGTACCAGGGGCCTTATCCATTTTGACCCCGCTACAGGTTTGAGCAAAACCTACACTAAAGCCAACGGGTTACTTACCGATCAGTTTAATTACAGTTCTGCTTATCAGGATGAGAACGGCCGGACCTATTTTGGGAGCGTAAAAGGGCTGGTCAGCTTTAATCCGGCCAACTTAAAGGCAACCAGGTACGAGGCTCCTCTATTTTTAACCGGATTTCAGATCAACAGTTTAGAAATGGGTTTAAACGGTGCCGATTCCGTAGCCAATAAATCCATTGTTTATACCGATACCATCGAACTTATCTACAACCAATCCTCCTTTAGCATCGATTTTGCTGCCTTAAGCTACCTATCGCCCGAAATGACGGAGTATGCCTATAAAATGACCGGGCTTTATAAAAACTGGGAATATTTAAAAACCAACAGGAAGGTTTATTTTACCAAACTTGCTCCGGGCAATTATACTTTTGAGGTAAAAGCTTTGGTAGAAGGAAGCAGCAACTGGAGCACCAAAAATGTTAAACTGCTGATCAAAATACATCCTCCTTTTTACCTCAGTCCTTTGGCTTATCTGCTTTATTTAATTGCTGCAGGCGGAATTGTTTTCTTTTTGGTGCGGAGATACCACCGAAAAATTGCATTAAAAAACAGCAGGAGGATGGAAGTTTTTGAACATGA
This sequence comes from Sphingobacteriaceae bacterium, assembly GCA_017745075.1. Classification (GTDB taxonomy): domain Bacteria; phylum Bacteroidota; class Bacteroidia; order Sphingobacteriales; family Sphingobacteriaceae; genus Pedobacter. The sequence continues at coordinate 151,405 of JAGIAD010000003.1, forward strand.
AAAACAAAAAGAAATTTACCAGGCGAAGATCGAATTTTTCACCAATGTTGCCCACGAAATCAGAACACCGCTCACCTTGATTATCGGACCGATGGAGAAACTGATTAAACAGGCCGATGCCGTACCTGCAATAGAAAAGAATTTACGGATTATGGGCCGAAACACCGATAGGTTGCTCAAATTAACCAACCAGTTACTGGATTTCAGAAAAACAGAAACCAGCGAATTTTCGTTAAACTTTGTAAAGGCCGATATTTCTGAAATATTAAAAGATGTATTTCTTCAGTTCCAGCCTGCTGCAGAGCAGCAAGACATTGCCTATAACCTCCATTTACCTGAGCAAAAACTCCATGCTTATATCGATGTAGAGGCTTTTTACAAAATGATCAGCAATTTGGTAGATAATGCCATTAAATATGGAAAAGCCAATGTGCAAATTCGCTTATCATTGCCGGAAGGTGATAAGTTTGCCGTAATCGTAAAAAATGATGGGAACAGAATTCCAGTAGAAATTAAGGACAAGATATTTGAACCTTTTTTTAGGAGCAAAGAAACAGAAATAAAGGCAGGAACCGGAATAGGTTTATCGATTTCGAAATCGCTTGCGCAACTGCATAGCGGGGAGCTTTATTTAGATTTTAATGATGGTGATTTTAATATATTTGTATTAGAACTGCCTGTCCATCAACTTATAGAATTTAACCTGAACGGAAAATGGAAGAAATTGTAGTTAAATATACCATAAAAGATACTGAAGATATGGAAAGATCTGTAGTGTTATTGGTTGATGACAACGAAGATATCCTTGATTTCATTTCAGATGATCTGGAAGAAAAATACCATGTTATACAGGCCAGAAATGGCATAGAAGCCTTAGAAATATTACGACGCGAAATTGTTCAACTCATTATCAGCGATGTAATGATGCCCGAAATGGACGGTTTCGAATTTTGCGCAAAAGTTAAATCGACCCTGGAGTTTAGCCACATCCCCGTGATCCTGCTTACCGCAAAAAATTCGCTGCAATCTAAAATTGAGGGTTTAGAACTGGGTGCCGATGCCTATGTAGAAAAACCCTTTTCGCCAGAATTTCTGCAGGTACAGATTTCCAGCCTGATTAAAAACAGGAACAAGATTAAGGAATATTTCTCCAGTTCTCCCCTTCTTCATCTTAAAAGCATTGCTTATTCTAAGGCAGATGAGTTGTTTCTGGAGAAATTACAGGATATCATTAATAAAAACATCAGCGATCAGGACCTGGATGTAGAACACCTGGCAGAAAAGATGAACATGAGCCGGCCAACCCTATACCGCAAAATCAAATCTATCTCTAACCTGAGCCCGAATGAACTGATTAATTTAACCAGACTCAAAAAAGCTGCAGAACTTTTAAATGAAGGGGTATTAAAAATCTATGAAATCTCAGAAATGGTTGGTTATAGTTCTCAATCGCACTTTGGAAGAAACTTTGCCAAACAGTTCGGCATGTCGCCAACCGACTATGTAAACAGTAAAATTACAGATAAAAAAAAGTCTTAAAATCAAATAGTTAGCTATTGTTATTTTCTTTATTTTTTCGTAAATTGTTATAACTAAATATAGAGGTTATGAACATGCTTAAGAAAATCCAGTACTGGGGCGATCACCATCACCCAAAATGGTTAGACTATTTTAGAATCTTATTAGGCCTTATTTTAATTTGGAAGGGTATTGATTTTTACATCAATATGCAGGCTTTTAACAACCTCATGCGGGGTGCATTTTTAGGAACTGCTATTAGCATCAGTTTACTGGCACACTTAATCATTTTAATGCACATTATTGGTGGTATGGCCATTGCTTTGGGTACATATACCCGTTTGTTCTGCCTTCTTAATTTACCAATACTGATTGGGGCGGTATTCTTTGTGAATATTTCAGGAGATATTTTTAAACCTTATTCAGAGTTTTGGTTCTCGGTTTCTGTATTGATCGGGCTCGTTTGTTTTGCAATAGAGGGAAATGGAATTTTATCGGTAGACCGTGAAAAAAATTACCCGAAGCAGGCACTTTAATTTAAATTTAAAGCCGAAAAGCAGCCTTTATTAGCGCTTTAATTACTTTTTTAACATTTTTATGCGTGCTAACTAGATGATTAGCAAGACTTAAAATATTTATGCAAATATTTGATTCGAAATCATTTGCAGATTTGCGCCAAGTTCGTACTTTTGCAGCGGAGAGCTGGCAGAGTGGTCGAATGCGGCAGTCTTGAAAACTGTTGACTGTAACAGGTCCGGGGGTTCGAATCCCTCGCTCTCCGCATGAAAGTATTAAAACGCGTGTTTTTAGAACACGCGTTTTTGTTTTTATATAGCGCATTTTCAAAACGACAAAAAGAACAACCTTTGATGGGTATTAACGTTTTATACTAAAAATCATATTGTTTTTCTAAAAATAGACCATAAAACCCCGAGAGCTTTAGGGGATTCGAACACCTTCAATTTACATCCTCAGCAGCCAAAAGTGCAAATTTCATTATAAAATCAAGTATTTACTGCACCCTGACAAATCATTACCAATGCTATAATTCATGCTTCAGGATCTTATCAACCATATCATTAGCCATTTGTTCTTGAAGGTTATTGGGCTCAGCGCAACTACCCTAATCAAAAAGCTAGACTAAAATGAATTCTTTACAGAAGCTCTATTTTTTCCAAACTTTTCTCACCCTGTGAAAATTCACCCGTATCCCAAATCTTAAAGTGTTACGTAAAGGATTATAACCAGATCCGGCTATATATGAAAAATCCAGAGCTAAACGGCTATAATGTACCATGAAGCCCAGAGTAATATGAATCGCCTGCATTTGTGCATTTTGATAAAGATAGCTTACCAAGTAGATAAAGAATTTCCTTAAAACTCAGTTCAACTCCTTCGCCCCTATCTACTGCAACTCCTCTCAAAATTACCCAAGAGTATCGCTGAAGGAACCAGATATGCCAGCGGGCACTGAACGGTCAGGATCTTTTCCTTTATTATATCCCGCCGAATAATAGATCGGTTGAGTCGGTACCATCAGTTTATTTAACTCAAGAGCAAAAGTGACTTTTATTGGTCCTCACCAAACCTCAAAGAAAGTACAGTTTTTAGTTTGCAGGAAGGATATAAGACTTAGCGTACTACCATAAATCATATGATACACCAAAATCTCCTTCTGGGAGAAAAGCTAAAGCCGATATGTTAATGGCTGTCGCATCAGAATCAAGAGCTACATCTGCATTACCAGTAGTTCCAGGCCTCCGTTGGGATGTAATCAACAGTAAGGTACCGCAATGAGGATATTGTTCCTTATCCCCGCATCTGCTATACACTTTTATCGATTGAGCTAATTAGCGTAGCTGAAAAAGCACTAAAACACCCAATAGGAAACCTCTTATTAAACACACAGATACATACTTTTGCATAAAGTACCTTCTATATGTATAAATCCATATCAAAATGAACATTTAACTTTCCAAAATAAGTATTATAGTCATCCCCTAAATGAATCCATGGGGTACTCATCTCAATACCTGCTTCCAAAAAAATAGCACAGGAAAATTCACAAAAGTATTTTTTACAAATGTTATTAAAAACCTCTGTCTTGTTTTTTGCCAATTCAATAAAACTATTCATCTGCATTTCAAAATCATCATCAACTTTAAAATTTGGAGAACAAATCAGCCATCTATTTAAGGTAGCCAGTTTTCTCTGGGATAATTTTGGATTGATTGGCAAACCTTTAAAATATTCTTTAACGGGTGTGATTCCAAATAAATTAGTCAGTTCTGCGTGAGTTATATCTTCAAATCCACTCACACAAAAACGTAATTCAACTTTATGTTTTTTCATATACTTTTAATAATACATTACAGATTACTTTTCCTAAAACGACCGATATTCAATAAATGATCTACGCAATATTCTATAAGTATGGTTTCATTTTTCTCCGTTTAGGATATAACAAACCTTTAAAAACCTCTTTTAAAAAACATCCCAATATCCCCACTCACTAGATACTTTTTTTTCTAAAACTATTAGTTCACATTAAAGTGTGAAGACGAGTTAATTTCATGATTTTTTTTCCAGACGCTTAAACGGCTAACATTGTAATAGTAAAGCCTTTTATCAATACACAAACACTTTAGACTCCATATCTACCGTCCTAGTTCATTCTAACTCTTTTCTTAGTGAGTAAAGTATATCAAAAAGCTTGTAAAATACTACAATGTTAGCTCTATTTTTTGTTATAGTTTTTAAAATCTAGATCCGATATTTTTCATTTCCTTAAAAAATTGGCAAAAGCTCTGGAAAAAATATCCGTGGTGCTACAATCCTAGGAGCTACTATTGGCATTGTTGGCATTACTGGGACCGTAACAACAGGAGCAGGCGAGATTACCGGAAGTGTTAGACCACTCCTGTACTTTATATGCCACCAACCATTATTATAAACTTTCATCTGATCTAAATTTTTCAAATTGATATAAGTGGGTTCAGGTGGCCCATTCCCGCCTTTTCGTACCTCATATACCCATCCATCTTTATCTTTATAGAGATCTATTTTTCCACCACCTTGTTTGTCGGAGTGATCCCACCCACTATCCTTCAATTTTTGTATCTCTCCTTTGGATAATAACTTTAATTGTCTCTCATTGGGGTCTGGCTGAAACAGGTTATGCGCCAAATGGTTCAATCCGGCAATTATTGCTCCGGTACTTGCCCCCCTCCAGAAATCGCCCCCCGTTAGCTCAGCTGTTACTCCCCCTGAAACTGCAGAAAATGCAAGCATTCCGATAGGACTATCTGCAAAATCTCCACCCCAAGCACCCCAGGCACTACCTGCAACTGAGCTTATTGCGCCTGTGGCAAAACCTGTCAAGAATTTACCACCTGAAAGCTCAGAAATACCACCTTGAGCTAGTCCGTGTGCCGCACCTCTTAACATTTCATGCCCAAATTTGCCAATCCCCCCGAACTGCTCGCCAATGCCCATCGTGACCGCCCCTGAGAGCGCGCCAAAACCTACCGATTTACCGAACTGTCCCCAATCCCAATTTTTAAATCCTCCATTGCTCAGTCCCACGCTTGCAGTGTAGCTCACAGCTCCTACTCCTGCACCAATGATTGCACCGGTTATAATGGTCGCTACAAGTTTGCCTACAAGAGGAATAAGAAATGCGAAGATAAATTCTCCACTAGGATCTGTAAACATTAAGGGATTATTCATCGCATAAGCATACCGGTTAAAATTCTGGGTATTTGAAGGGTCCTGTATATTATTGTCTGGACTTAAGAACCGATGAAGTTTGGGATCATAAAGTCTTCCATTCATATGTATCAGTCCTACCCCAAGCAGGTGCTCATGACCTGTAAAACCCCTATCCAATATTTGGAATGCAGCGAGCGCATTTCCATAACCATCTTCAATCTTCAAAATATTACCCCAAGCATCAAATTGTCTCTTCTCCACAACACCGCCTTGCTCATTTGTAATCATGACTATACTGCCGAGATAATCACGGTGCAAAAAGTATAAATTTTGAGTATGCTGGCTACTTTGAAACTCCTCCTTCCAAATGGCCGGAGCTGAATAAGGATCTCCGTCAAGATAAAAGATAAAGCTGGTTTTCCCAGTCTGCATATCGCTAGTAATCTCCATGCCACCGTCCTCACTGTAATGCCTTCTGAAACGCCTGTTCAGCGGATCAGCTTGTTCGTCACCATAATACATATGAGACCTGGACATACCGGCATTATACTGAAACGAGATTCTCTCCTTACCTTGCTCAATTATTTCGATAGGAGATTTAAACGCATTATAGCTAATTTGCTGAAGGGCATGCTCTTGCTGATAGTATCCATTTGCAGTCGCATTATTACTAAGATCGAGCTCCGTCTGTTTATAGCTTCCTCCATCGTAAGTATAATCACCCAACTCGCTATTGTTCAAAATCCTCCCGCGGTTATCATAAGTCTGACTCTTATTACCTTGGTTATCGTTAAAATTAGTTAACCTATCCTGGTTGTCATAACTAAAACTTTCAGCCCAATTAAAAGCACTATTACTCCTGTTTGTTAATAAGCCACGTTGCGAATCAAAAGTATACTCCAGATTCATAAGCGTTACTGGATTCCCCGAAGTATTCTCTACAACAGTCTGTTGAGGCAAACCATAAGTATTATACTGATAGGTATTCTTCAATGCTAATCCCTGCGTGCTAATACTGAGTTTACCTTTACTGTCCAGATTATTTAATTTCCAAATAACCTGACCTGTTCCCTGAAGAACAGTCTGAAGAAGCTCTCCGTTTTGATACTGTTTTTCAATCACTTTCTGAACGATGATATTACTCTGCTTATCCTTAGCCTCATAGCCCTCGGTTATTACCCTTCCGAAACTATCGTAAGTATAAGATCTAACAAAACGTGCATGCAGATTATCCTCCACCGTGCTACTCAATCGTTTATAACTATCATAAGAGTAGCTATAGTTGGCGTTATTTCCATCCGAATTGGTCAGCACAAGGTTAGAAATCAGCCTGGTCGCAGGATCGTAAGTATAGTTATACTTCATATTAGTTCCATCCCCAACGATTTTCTTTTCATCAAGGTTTCCCGCCGCATCATATTTGTATTCCGTATAGCCTTTCGGTGAGATCTCTTTTGTCAGCTGTCCCCAGTTATCGTATTCATACTGATAAATCCCTGCACTCGGGTCGGTCAGTTTTGTTTTTCTACCCCAACCGTCTTGCTCAATACTCTGAACAAATCCCCCATAATTCACTGTTTTAACATTGCCATTTGCAAAATGGGTGTAATTGATCGTTCCCCCAGGATCAGCAAGGCTCGCAATTTTCCCAAAAGCATCATTCGTTGTGGTAATCGTCTTCACCCCATCATTAGCAGTAATACTTAAACCGCTATAGCTTAAATTGACAACTTTACCGGTATAGCTAACAGTCTGCTTGCTCCTACCGTACTCATCATAACTTGTGGTATTCCATTGTGAATAATTTCCTGCCTGGGAGGGTTCACTTACCGCACTCTCCCGTCCATAAACATCATACTGAGTGGCAGTACCAATATATTGTCCTAAAATATTCTTCTTTCTAACTTCGATTACCTGTCCCAAAGCGTTAGTAACCGAGATAGAAGAGTGGCCCTCATCATCAGTATCGGTAATGAGAATATTAAAGCCATCTCGCTGGTAGCTCGTTTGTGAATTGGTATTAAGGTAATCAGTAGTAGTTACCAACCTGCCCCAGGTATCGTAAACATAGCTCTCCACCTGACCGGTCGGACTTGTTGAGCTTAACTTATTTCCCATAACTGGATCGTAGACAGAACCAGATGAAATACCATTAACATCGGTAGAAGATATCACAAATCTCCCTGAAGCATCATAGGTCATAGACATTGTTCTTTGTCCACCACCTGGTGCGGTAACAGTTTTTTGTTTTAGGTTACCGAAGCTATCGTACTGAATATCTTCAGTTAACCAACCTGTTCCCTGTCCCTTCTTTTTGGCCTGCGTAGGAAGAAAACCTGAATAAGTATATTCCTCTTCCTTACTGGTGATATCTGAGCCATTGTTAAGGGTTGTGGATACCTTCAGAGGTCTGCCTATATAATAGCCTGAAGGATTATTCTCATAAGTTACCTCAACAATCTGACTACCAACCCCATTTATATTATTGGTTGTCTTAGTTCTATTAAAATAACCATCATATTGGGTAACCTGGGTCTGGAAAGTATTCTTTAGCATATCCTTCTCACAGCTAGCAACAGCTACGTTAATAAACACCTTGTTGGCAAGCAGCTGGGTACTAAAAGCCTGGTCGGCCCTGCTTATATAATCAGTCAATGAAGCCCCATCAGTCACCCCAGCATTAGTTGGTGGAGAAGTAAACACCATATTCTTTATCGAGGGATTAATATAAGTGCTCTTAGATACAAACTGCCTGACCAATGCACCTCGCAGTTGCGGATCAAAAACCTGGGTAGTAAAATTACGGTTATTGTCACCATTTCCTGTAGACCAATTACTCCGGATAACCTCACCAAAGCCAAGAAAACCGAGCCCACCGGCATGGCTCACGGCCTTTCCATAGCCAAATACTTGGTTAAGCTGTTCGGAACCATAGTAACGGGTGACCTTACTGACCACATTCAAACCCGGAATAGTCTGCAAGTCGACATAAGGATAACTCTGATCATAACCTGCAGCATAAACCTGAATATCATTAGTGTAGACCTGCTCGCTATCAATAGATTTATATTCTATAGCATGGGTTACACCATCCTGATTGATATTGGTAAGTTGAGACTCGATCTTAAAATCCCTATTGAAGCGATAAATAGAAATGCTATTATTGCTCATAAAGCCAAACTCCAACCTAACATTAGGTTTAGATGGATTTAAAAAGATCGGGATAGGATAATGCTTTAAAGGGCCATAATTACTTGTTGAAGCTCCATAAAAGAAATTCGGCTGTCCATTTGAAGATGGAGCGCCACTATAATAGACAGTCATATAAGTACTGCCATAGTCGCTGTTGTTGGTGGTAACGGTCCTCGAAGAGAGAATATCTGTTTTACCATCCCCATCGACATCGTTGGCAACCAGATAATAAAGATCAAGCGTACCAGGAGGATTTCCGTTCCAGGTACCGGCAGTATTACTAAATGGTTGGTACTGTTCCCTTTTTTCAAAGGATTTCCCTGTCGACATAAAGGTAGCGAAAAGAGAATTGTTCCCTGTAGAAAACATCACATCAAGTTTCCCATCACCATTGTAGTCTCCTAGAAGTATTTGCTGAGAAAGGCTAATCCTGCTATCAGGAATGCTCCAAAGCAGCTGAAGACCACCTGTACTATTCATACTGTAGACATTCATTACCCCATTTTTTACATGAAGAATATCTGTTTTACCATCACCATTAAAATCTCCAGTTAACAGCTTCTCTCCTGTAATATAAGTCTGAGCAAGTCCACCTAAGTTAGTAACATAATTAACGGTAAGCCCCCTATCCATGTTTACAAAATAAGCGTTAGATCCCCTATCCTCATATTGCGGCATTCCATAATAATAGCTTGCCCGGTCATCCCATGGATCCTGATAATATTCAAGCGACTCATGGGTCACCACAAATCCATCATTGACCGCAATAATATCTGTCAAACCATCACCATTGAAATCACCTGAAACAAATTTCATCGTCAAAGGCATCCCATCATGAGTCTGATAATCATAATCTGAAAAATATGCCGGCCCTGCAGGCACATTATCCCAGGTTTTGTTATACTGATAATAAACCGGCTGAACCGTTCCTGAAGAGTAAACATCGAACTTAAACGCATTTGAACCATTCTGTTTAACCAAAAGCATTCCCTGCCCTGGAAGTACCTTATTGTTCCAACTTAGCGAAGAGGTCGGAAATATATCTAAAAAAGCTCCAGTATTTACCTGATAACCGATCTGATAATAAGGCGAATTGGGCTCCATATCATAAAAGGCCCAGAACTTATCCTTATAACCGTTTGGATACAATAAAAAATCCATAGTACCATTCCCGGTAAAATCAGCCGTCAGGATCTCCGAGTTATTACTCGCTATTCCCGAAAGACTAAGATTACTTATCGTATTGGTAACTACAACATCATTTGTCGCCCCATAGCTAAAATAAATTGGACTAAAAGAAGACTGCTCACTTCCATTGAATTCCTGTATGCTAGTAAGCTTCTGATAATTTAAGGTTCCTACCACGCCATAAGAAAGCTTATAATGCCTGGTATAGCTACCACTTCCTATTACCGATATTTTATCTAAAATCCTATCCTGATAGGCCGAAATTCCACCAGTGTAACCCTGCTCGGCCCTATAGGCATAACCGTAGCTAAAGACAACCTGATTAATACCAGCCGCAGCTCCAATCCCACCATATTCGATTTGGGAGATAAGCATAACATTGTTTGTGTTAAGATACTGATAGCTAATACGTGCTCCAACCGGATTTTCCGTGTAAGTCAGCGCATACTCATCCGGAGTCCTGGAAGATGAACTACTCCCATAAAACGCTTTAGAGCCATCAGGATATAAAACCTCAAAATATTCAGGCCCGCTATTATTGCCAAAAGGCGAGCTTCCATGAGAAATAATTCTGAGATTGGAATAATTTTCAGTCTGATATTCACTCCCATCAGCTCCATAAATGCCACTTTTAGGAAGCAAACGTTGACCATCAAGGGCAAACCTATCAGTTTCGTTAAAATTTACCCCATCAATCCGGCCATCATGAAACATGCTAGTAGAGATACGTCTTATCGCAGATAATCCTGTCACGCTCCATCCCAATCCCGCAATGCCACGCCCAGCCTGACTATTATACGAAATGGAAAGCTGGGGAAGTACCTTACCAATCCCCGGAGGAACGGTAATTGGAATACTATAGGTTGCCCCGCCCGTTGCCGAAACATCCAAAGAACTGGCAGTCCTGCCAGCATCAATAATCACCCCTCCACTTGGTGGATCAACTGGATCTACCGGATCGACAGGGTCTACCGGATCAATAGGTGGATAACCTGGATCACCAGGATCCACCACTTTATTGGCAGTATTTCTGAATACCTTTTCTCCTTTAGCCCCTTGCAAAGCCAAAGTATCCTTTTTCGAGACAGGAACGGCTCCCTCTACATAACGGATCTCTTTAAACAGCAGAGGTTTAACAGAAGTAGAATCCTTTACAGAGGTATCAGCCTGCTTGGTTGATTTCTCAGGCTGCATTTGAGCTGAACAGAGAGCAATAAAAAGGATGGAAAAAAAAATTGAGAGCAAAAAATGTTTCATGAGTATATGGCGGTATTAGCTAGATTTTAATGAGTTTAATGGACTCTGAAGTACTGTCTGAATATTTGATAATCAACAGGTAGGTCCCTGGTGGAATTTTATTTAAAACAATCTGGGTATTTTTATCTTCAGGACTATACTTATCTGTAAATACTCTATTGCCTCCCATCCCAATTACCTCCATGGATTTGACATAAGCCCTATTGGGGAGCGTCCAGGATACATTCACACTCTCACTTACCGGGTTTGGATAGACTTTTAGTATTTTTTCGGTAATCCCATTGCCCTCGTTTTGAGCTAGTGAAATCCCAGTTGACATTTTTTTTTCCGCAAGCAAACCTGCTGCAGGTCTACAATTGATGCAAAGCCACCGTCTTTCGGACTGATTGCCTGAAGCGTCATAACTGAAGTTTAATTTTTGCGCATGTACTTGTACAGGTGCATAGCAAAACACTACGGCTAAAAGAAGTAGATAGATTTTAGGCATTTTGAGAGCTTAAAATGAGCAGTTAATTTTAGTTTAATTTCAACGCCCCAAAGATGTGAAACTGGCAAACAACACCATTACTTTTTTACATGAACATGCCAATTTATTACACGAACCTATTAATAAATCATTAATTTCTAAAAGGTAATTCGTTTTCCATCTCAACGTCATAAATGATGAAGTCCTAAAATACAAACTACGTAACCTTTGCGTAAAGCGGTTTAAAAATTATCCCATAAAATAGGCAAATAGAAAGTTTAAATTAATGCCAGATTATTTTTATCCTTATAAATTTCTTTAACTATAGACAATATTCCCTGTAAGTGTTCCAATAGACTCCCTCGCTCTCCGCCGAAAAAAACGAAGCCCGACGATAGTCGGGTTTTTTGTTTTCCAGAATTTCACTAAGGCGCAGCCTTAAATGGAAAACCGGGAAACAAAAAGATGAGCGTAGCCAATGCTTCGTTTTAATGAAGCCTCCTCCTTTAGGGATCACGGAGCGCAACGCAGCTAATCCCTCGCTCTCCGCACCGGACAGACTTTTTATGACAATATCGAACAGCTCGAGTAAATCGTGGGTATTCGAGAAAAAAATAAAAAAGTACTTGATGGCGGGCTTCTCGGGCTAAGGTTCGGGATTCTCTTTCTCCGCGAAGAGTTTCTATAAAGGCCATTCTGCTTCAGAAAGGCCTTTTTCTATTGGACTTTCACCTCTTTACAACCCGAAATTTTTAAGCTTCAAATTTTTCAATTTTACTCAATCTCGCAAAAAAGACTTCATTGAAATTTGGTGTAATAAAACTGTAGAATTCGTGTAATAAAACATAGGGGTTCGTGTAATAAACCTACAAGCCGCGATAGAAGTAGTATCAGGAAAGTTACATTTGCCAAAAATTAACCCAGACGCTCTCCAATTCTATAAATCCCCATTCCTGGATATTATTTTTTGTGTCGGTCGTCAACATTATTAACATAACGTTTATCCACAAGATGAAAAAATTAACTTCTTTTATTAAGCCACTTGGCTTGATCTGTTTACTGTTATTCAGTATTTCATTAATTATCGCTTCCTGCAAGAAGCATTCAGGCGACAACTCGGATGTATTTAATCTAACCGAACTCCAAAACTGGGAAACAAAGAACTTTAACCACAATGCGCTATTGTTTAACACCTTGAAGCCAGATTGGAGCAAAGTTTTTATTAATCACCAAGAAAATCAAAATGTTTACGAAGTTGATGTTATCAATCAGGAGAAACTATTCCTATCACTAGGATTTACCGATCCTTCATCGGCAGACTCCGTTGCTGCAAAAAGCAAAATCAAAATGCTTTTCTTTAAAGATGACGAAAGCGGTAAGATCACAGGGGGATATTACATGGTTTCGATTTCAGATGAAAACCCACATTACAAAAAGTATGAAAATTATACTGGTGCAGTGTATTACTATGGGTCGAACGGAAATCTCATTAATGGATTTATTTATGACAAAGGTAAAGCGACCAAATCAATAAAAGGCACGAATGCGGAGGCTTATAAGGCTTCACTGATTGAAAGACCTGTATCATTGCGTGGTATCAGTGGGAGAAAATTGCAGCTTGCTATGGCCCAAACCTGCTATACTGATGTTTCACCTGTATATGGGTTTAGTTGTATTACGGTGGAAACTTACACTGAATGTACACCATATGTTAAAGGCTACAACTACACAACGGTTTGTACGGATGTGCCTATTGCAAGTGATGGAGCCGTTGATGGATCAGGCGGGACTGGAGGCGGTGGTTCTGGTGGTAATAACAATGGTGGAGGAACAGCACCAACTGGACCGGAGGAAACAGAAGAGCAAAAGGAAGCTAAGCGTCAAACGGACTGTGAGACTTTTACATTCAGAAAAACGACTGAAGCAAATTGGCAGGAGGCCGGTGTAAATAATATTAAACTGAGCTGGGTTTGGCTTGGTGGATCAAGTGGCATTTACACCTCACGAGATATGCAGGTAAGTGGACTTGTATTGGGCTTTCCTACTTATTATACCAATTCTAATGGTTCTACCACAAATTTAAGTGCCGGGAAAGCTGCCAACAGAGCTGCGATAGCAGTTGAGATGGCAAGGAGATACACTTATGCTGAATTTCGTGACAGCCCTTATTACCCACAAGACGCAGAAGTGAAAAAATACTTTATTGCTCAAGTAGCCCTTATCATGGCCGCGAATAAAGGAACCGCAGGGACAACCGGTAGCGGAAGCACTAATATTGTTTTCAACGACGAAAAAAGATCTTATATTACCGATCCTTTAGATTGTGATGATGTCGAATAAAAAGTTTTATTTAATTTTTCTTATCCTCAATTATTTTGGCTTCACTGCGTGGAGTCAAAATAATACTAAGCCTATGGAATTATCAAGTTTATTCATCAATGAAAAAAAAGCAATTGAGTTTATTCAATCAGATTTCAAAGATCTAAAGCCTTTAACAGCGGTTGAGAAAGAGTCTCAGCCGATTTTATATCTCAAGTTCAACAAAACCTTAAAAGACACTGATAAAAAGTATACTTTCTTTGATAGACCCGTAGACTTGATATGCGCCTATTATGATAGTAGTGAAAAAAATAAATTTGCGCTATACATTTTGTTAGATATCAAGAGAGATGATTTGAAGATGTTCGCCAAATTATGGGGCCATCCCGGCAACGTTTCTTTTGAAGATTACGCGAATGGCGATTTTAACTCACAGATGTGGAATAAAGACGGGGTTGACATAGTTATAGGCAGATCTTTCGCTGATGATTATGGTCGAGATAGTCAGATCGTTCAACTAAGTAATATAAAGCTCCAAGAGCTAATTAATATTGAATAGTCATTTCCTTAGCTGTACTTCAACCATGGAACCACTGCAATAGGGTATTTGCGTATTTCACTAAAACTGTACAGTCCATTTCGCTACAAACTGTACGCGAATCTGGCTGCAGATTTTCTTCTTCCCTGGGCCGCTCCGTTTTGATTGGACCTGAGTCTAAATCTTATCCTTTTCTCAGGATCAATTAACGAACAGCTTGCAGATTGAGACCTGGAATCCTTTAAAAAAACGCGCAGAAGCGTTTAAATCTGGCTGATTTGCAAGATCACACCAGGAGTCTGTTTACTTCTTGGGCTTTAATTTGGCCTGAACTTAGAAATTTTATTGGAAATGCTGAGCGAAGAATTTCTGATCCGAAGATCAGTGCGTACAGCTTGGAGGGAAAAAGTCCGTCAGTTTGGAGCGAAATGAGTTGTCATCATAAATGCGAAACGCGTGTACACATTTGCCGAAAAAATGGAAGAGGGAATTCATCATCCTTTAAAGCCGCTATTCTATTTGATAATTCTTGTATGAAACCCTTAATGGTAACCAATGCTTCGTTAATTTGCTTTTCAGTGATTACAATAAAATTCCCATCCTTCGTCTTCCCATTCCGATGGACGAGATCATGCCTTAATTTTACACAAAAACATGTGAAACAAGTGCCATACGACGGCATAAATGAGGCTGGTTCGAATCCCTCGCTCTCCGCAGGAAGGGATTCCTTCAGAAAAATCAGAGGATTGCTCCAAAAAGAGCAACCCTTTTTCCTTGTGCATTAATACATTTAGTTACGAGCCTGAACACCATTATTGATAAGTACAGTTTGCAAAAGCTCCATCTTAAAACTCCTTCTCGCCAAATTCACTGTTTGGAAGTTTAGTTTTACCGGTGAGTTTGTTCAGGTTAAAGCTAAAATTCAATAAGAAAACATCGGTTTCGTAAATGTAGTTTGTTGTGGTATAAAAATCTTTACCATAGGTGGTTATCCTTTGCCTGTTCGACTGATTCATGCCAAGATCTATATTCTGCCATTGTAAGGTAGCAGCAAAACGTCCGTTCATGAATGTCTTCTTAACTGCCGTGGAGGGAACCAGAAATTTTGAATCCTCACCCTGAGCAGTCGGCCTTTTCGATAAGTAGTTTACATTTCCCTGTACGCTCCAGGTTTTACTCAGTTGAAAGTTGGTATTGGCATTTACCGAAAATACCCAGTTCGCATTGTTTACAACCGAATTGTTGCCCAGTACGTTTAAATTCCCTGAAACCTTGTAGTTGTACACATTACCACCAACATATAAGCTCCACCACTTCAGGGCCTGGAGGTTAGCCCCCATTTCGAGCCCAAAGGAACGTGCCCTTTCGGTATTGGTGAACACCCTGTTCAAAATCGTGTCGGCATAAACGCTGTTTACACGCTGAATTGGATTTTGAATATGCTGATAATATAAGGTAGAGAAAAAAGATCCTTTTTTAAAGCTCCGGGTGATGCCCAGTTCTGCAAGGTCAATAAAAGAGGGCTTAAGGTCAGGATCACCTTGCTCCAGGGTCTCTGAATGCTCCCTTTCAGGAATAGGGTTTAGCTCGAAATTATTGGTACGTTGTATCCTTCTGGAATATCCGGCCTTTAATTTCAAACCTTCATTCATATTGTAAAGCAAACTCAACGAAGGAAAAAGATTGGAAAGATCGAGTTCATGTTTTAAAGGGTCGTAAGAAAGATTTACGGTCCTCGTAGCATATTCATAACGCAGTCCGCCAATATATTCCAGTTTTTCTATTTTGCCTGAATATTGTGAGTAGACTGAATGGATTTGGTTTCTGGCTTCCGCACTTCCCCTAAAGCGGTTAGCATCTGGCTGTGAGGTTACAGGAGTAACAAAATAATCAAACTGCCCGTTTTGTGTATCATATCTGAACTGATAACCGCTCTCCAGTTTTCCCTTGCCCAGGTTAATGGCATAATCCAGTTTAAACCTATAGCCGTTAATGGGGTTTTTATATGGATTATAAACATACTGTAAGGTATCAGCTGTATTGGGGTAGCCCAGGTTTCTGTTTTTGGTATTACCATAAAGGTTTGCATTTTCATATAATACCGACACCGCCAGCGTAGATTTATTTCCAAAAGTGTGCGTATAATCAAGATTACCTAATGTAAAGCTTCCTTCTTTGGTTTGTAAATTAGAATTATAGTAGGTAGTAGCCCTGATGGGTATACCTGTTGAAAGATCTGAAGTGCTATTGTTATAAATCAGGTCGGCCAGGCGTGCCTGGTAACGCTTCCCACTAAAAAAACCAAACGAAAAAGAATTGCTCTGATTAGGGGTATAAACTGCTGATAACCTGCCAGCGTAATTGTATTTATCAAAACTGCGCTCGCCGTTTGACGGGAATCGTGTAATCGTATTATTGGTAAAATTTTTAGTAAAAACATCTCCTTCCCTGAAACCGGCATTGTCATTCCTCAGGTAATTTCCGCCAAGAGCGATATCCCATTTATCTTTTCTGAAATTCAGGGTAACATCGCCACCGAAACGTTTGGGTTTTTCCTTGTTATTATAATCAGTAGTGCTGGGAAGCCCCACCTGAGCGTTAGCTGTTAAAGTAAATCCATCATTTGCACCTTTTTTGGTTACGATATTAATAATACCCGCTTTTCCATCCGGATCATATTTTGCAGAAGGAGAAGTAATTAACTCTATCTGTTCTAAACTGTTGGCCGGCAACTGACTCAAAACCGTTTGGGCATCGATAAGCACGGGCTTGCCATTTACCAGAACAAGAAAGCCTGTTGATCCCCGCACACTGATCTGCCCCTCGCTGTTAACCGATACGGCTGGCAGGTTCTTTAACACATCAACCGCGGTTCCGCCTTTGGCATTTTCAAAACGATCAGCACGATACGACTGTTTATCGATCTTATTAGCTGTATTTGCCCTTGCACCGTTAATATTAACCTGGCTAAGAGATGCAGCGGCAGGTGTAAGGCTAAGCTGCCCAAGGTTAACAATTCTTGTATCGGCAATGTTAACCCTAACCTGCTTATTTTTATAACCCAGGTATGCGATTTTAAGCACATATTGGCCATTTTGGAGTTTACCAATCTCAAACGCCCCATTCGGCCGGGTTAACGCCCCTCCAACAACAGTGGTATCTGATTGTTTTAAGAGGGCCACACTGGCATACTCGAGCGGCTGTTTAGTTTGCTCATCAATAAGAACGCCTTTAAGTGTTACGTTTTGAGCCTTAACAACGAGACTGGAAAGAACTAATACAAAAAGTACGATAGATTTTGCGAATGGCATAATGGATTTACTAAAATAATGAGTCATCTATTATTATTGGAAATAATGTTTCGCAAAGAAGCAGGTAAAATTCTTTCTAGCATGGTACATTTGAAAATAATATGGTATTAAACTACGCCAGCCCTGTAATTTTGGGGAGTTAGGCCGGTAAAGCGTTTAAAATACTTTACAAAGTGCGATGCATCATTAAAATTGAGGGTAAAGCCTATCTCGGCCACTGTATTGTCGGTATAAATTAACAAACGTTTGGCCTCGTTAATAATATATTCAGAGAGTACTGCCGAAGCAGCCATATTCATTTCCTTCTTACAGGCCAGGTTCAGGTTCTGTGCAGAAGTATTCAATTTATCTGCATAATACGCCACACTGTTTTTTAATTGTTTTTCCTGACTCAACACTTCGCGAAACTGGTAGCATAAACTGTTGGTATCCTGTTTTTTTCCGGTTGGCAGAACTGCACCTTCCGATTGGATTTTGGCCAGTAATGCCTTCAATAAGCCTTCGGCAACCGCACCTGATGAATTACCCAATCCCTCAACTTCTTCAACAAGCAGCTGAAAAATTTTATCGATAAAAGTGGCATCTTTTAATTGGAGAAAAGCATATCTGCTCAGCTGCAGCAGCAGTGTATTAATTTCCCGGTCAATTGTCTGGCCTATAAAACCATTTTTAATAATGGCCACATATCCTTCAGGCTCTGAGGTAATTTCCCAATGGTGCAGTTGTTCCTTTCGCACAAAAAAAACACTGTTGGGTACAATTTCGTAAGCTTTAGAGTCGATGTAATGAAAACCTGTGCCTTTGGCGAGATAAATAATTTCAAAGTAACTATTGTGCTTATGCGGTGCAGTAACCTTTACCCCTTTTCTAAAAGGCGACACTTTCAATATTTTATGCTCAGGAATTTTGTTTTTAACAATGATGGACATACTTCGCAATAAATGTACTTATTTAGTTTTTTTGGTAAAAATGATTTTTTAGCGTTGGATTACTGAAGGCTATATTTCCAAACAATTGAGGTTTGTATCATACTAAGGCTGTTTAAAATTTTTCAGAAAATGCTGCAAACCAGTTATTACTTCATGAGTAGAAATCTAACCAGAAGACAAGGAGCAGTTCATATAATTACATAAGCCCGGTATTTTATCGAGCTTATGTAACCGCTAACCAGCCAAAAGCTAAGTACGTTGAGATAGCAGATTTTTTTCGTTTCCGACTCATCCAAAACATGCATAAAATAGCATGGTTCTGGTGAGCAATTCGGTGAGTAAATTCAAAATTGAAAAGCGCGCACTCAAAAGCCTGTAACACATTAACAAACAAATTGTTCGGAGATATACATCTTGATTTTTAATGACTGCGAAGCTAATTTTGTTACACTTTAAGGTGAATCATTATGAAGATTAACCTGAGCTTACTCTTTTACCTAAAGAAGAGGAAAAATTACAAAAACAGCCCTGTAGACATAGACCAAATCAATAGTAAAACAAATAAAAATCGACTGTTTTTTAACATGCCATAGAAAGCCTCTACAGAGGCGTAAGTCCTTCAGTTAAACAAAGTCCTATGATTGCGCGGGAAATTAGGGGAGGACAGCAGTAAATATTCAATTACCTACTGGACCTTTATCCAGGTGTAGCTATCCGCTTTCAGGTTGATGGTATAAGTAACCTCATCATTCCTATCAATGGTATAGGTTTTTACAGAACCGTTTTGTTCGCTTAACCTGGCTGTTTTAGTTAGCCCTGTATAAAAAAGAGGAATCTTTATGGTTCTTTTAATATCCTGTTTTAAGGGGTTATATAACATCAGCAATGCCTTAACGTTGAGGTCAGGATTCACGTGCATCACTCCGTCCCATTCCCTGCCATCGGCCCGCCTTAGGTGTATGACAGGTGAATTGAGAATGTCTCGATAGCGCTTATACCAGTCAATAACCTCTTTCACCGTTGCTCTTGTTTTTTCGGTATCATACAACCTTGGACCCCGATAACAAGCCTGTATGCCAGAACCATAATATTGCATCATCAATTGCCGATAATCCTTTAGATGAGTGGAAAGCGGTTCGAGTACCGCTTCAGGTCCTCCGCCCTGATAGGCTGTCAGGGGCACAAAACCCCATCCCATTGATGGAGATTTCTCCCAGGTACCGTCAAAGATATTCTGCCGGTTGAGTATCATTTGGTTTTCCCTTGGGAGTGAAAAATTTACCTCCCTGTATCCAAGCGCAATCTTATTGGTTCCATCAAGAAAATACCAGTCTGGGGCATTGATGTAAACCCCTTTGGCGTTGAGCCAGTGATAGAGCTCTTTTTGAATCTCCATTTGTCTCCATTGACTGTCTTCGTAGTTTTTATGGCCGGGGTGATTCTTTGAGCCGCATAGGTCTCCAGGATACGGCCCATCGTTCTCCCAGATATCAAATCCGGTTGATTGAAAAAAGGTCTTAATCTTATCCCGATAACCTAGCCCCCACCGGCTACCAAAACAAGGAGCATTTCCAAAAAAAGCTCCTCCCGGTTTTCCGGTTTTTATATCAATTACATCATCATCCACGCTGATCTTTCTTGAGCTGAAAAGCGAGTACCCGCCTATAGCAATTCCTTTATTATGCGCATGATCTGCAAGCGTTTTCCATCTTTGAAGGTTTATTCGAGAAGTATCTTCCATATTTATATGACTGCCGAAGCTTAAAATAAGCGCTTCATAACCAGTTGCTGCACATTGATCTATGGCTGTCCTCACCTGTTCATCATCTTTACTTACCAGGTGCATAAAGATAGGATTGGCCGTAGTCCAAGGGGCAATGGTACTGTACATTTTCTGAATAGCCATTCCTCTACGCTGCCGGTCATAAGAATCCATTGTAAGCTCCCAGGTCCTTATCGAAGTAAACATTTCTCCAGTCGATAACGTAATACCAGGGCCTGATTCCGGATAAATCTCTACTTTCACTGGGGTATTATAGTCATAATTAACCTGTGAAGTATAATCAGCATCCCTTTTCCAGTGGGTGGTCTGATCACTTAGGTCATAGCGCATGGAATTATTGAATGCATAATTACTTTCAAAATAAAGCCCCTTCTGTACTTCCATTGCGTTAGTTTTTCCTACGACAGCACTCTGCTCTTCGACGAGTCCCAAAACCTCATTGACTACGCGATCCAGTTTGATAGGTTTGCCGAAATGATTTTCAATACTTAGCCATTTACTTATTAAGGGTAAGCCATCATACAAATTGTAATGAACAGTAACCACCAGCCCCTTAAGTTCACCATCAAGACTATATTCAAAGCTAATTTCCTTTCCCTTAGACTGGACTTTATTGGTAGACCAGAACTTTGTGCTGCTGTTCAAATAGGGTTTAATGTTATCAATCCGATATTTTACAAGTTTAAAGTCCTTATCACTGGCAGTAAATTTATCTATCCATTCTGAAAGCAGGTATGCTTTTTCTTTTTGACCATAAAGCCCACCAACGTTAAGCTCCTTTCCATTAATCGTCAGTTTTGCCTCAGGTTCTACAGCGCGTAAAAGCTGCTGACCAGTTACCAGGTTTACATATTCTGTACAGGCAACATTAGGGCGGATTCTGAATGTCCTTCTTACAAGACCATTATCCAGGACGATGTCTTTTCCATCATTTTCAACCCGGATAATTGATTTTTTTGTAGTACCCTGCACTAGCCAGTCTCGCTGGCCAGGTTGTGCAAGAGTAGTAATTGAGGTAAAAAGCAAAATAATTAATAGGGTAGTTTTGGTGTGCATGTTGAAATGTGTTTTTTTATTTCAATTATCTAAGTGTTTTTGCTAATTGACAGATACGGCTTCAATTAATCTTCCATATCTGGCAGGGAAATTGGGAATGGAAAATTTTCCGCTAAATGTTCCCAGCTGTTCTCCTGAAAATTTGTTAAGAAGCCTGAAAGACTTCCAGCTTTTAGCCAAAGTTTTTTGAGCACAATGAGGCTATCTGTAATCATTTGGTTAGGCATTAAGACTGACATCTTAACTTATTCCATCAAATATAAAAAGTTAGCGTAAAGCTTTATTATGTTTAATTGCCCTTTTTATAAATCTCTCATTGAATTGGAGCAATTCCATCTAGATTGGAGAATTGATTATCTATCTTGCATAACTAACCCTAGCTGAATTGATAGTAAGCCCTACTTATCTATCTACAGCACCCTTTTTATTAGCAGGCCTTATATCACAAGCCTTCTCGATAGCCGAACATTTCAGAACTAATGATTGCGATGAAATTATTTTCTAAACATATAATTGATATACCCTAAGAAAATATTCTAAGCAATGGTATTGATTAGGGATTGCTTCAGAAAAATCGGAGGGTTGCTCCAAAAAGATTCCCCCTTTTTCTTTGAGTATTAATAATTTATGCTCAAACCTACCCTAACCGAAGGTGCTCTAAAACTACTTTATTCATGTAAGCCACTTTATATAGCGATGAGGATATAGCTCGTGCTTCGGCCACCGGTGTCGGTTTTTTCAAGAACTCCTTTATCAACCAGGTCCTGTACATCTCTTAAGGCGGGTCTGTAGAGCTTTTTCTAGTACCGATGGAATCAATTATAAAAAGATCCTTGTGTTCCCTCAATGAAATCGAGGGCAGGGTTGATCTGCAGTTCCAGTTTCTTTCCAGCAAGCTTTACCCCGTAATAATTACCGTCTTCCATTATTTAAAATTCACCTCCCAGTTGATTGCTGCAGTCTTTTTAGTAGTAATGGTTAATATCGCTATCCCACTTTGTCCATCCACCGGCTTTATTTCACATCTGCCCACACTGACTTTACAGCTCTTTATTTTTTTCCCGTTAGTAGCAATAACCACGGCATAAGGGTCGTCCGCTATCGCTTCGGCTACTCCAACTAGTTTGTTCGAAGATGCTTTCCATTTAACCTCCTTTAAGTCTACATACCCCTGCATGATATGACGATTTGTAGAGATAAATTGTGGATGGTTTTCTTTTGCATGAAAGGACATCATCCTGGCTTCACCGGCTCGTAAAACCTGTTTAAATTCCTGATTTACACTGATCTGACCAATCAGTTTATTATTCCAAAAATCATAGACATAATATTTTTTTAGCGAATCCAGCTCCATTCCTCCTTCGTTTAAAGATCCAGATGGCGTTAAGGAAATCGTCTTTTCTGCTTTTTCGTCATCATTATAGAAGGTCAACTGATGCCAACTGGAGTTTACCGCAAAATCATAAATATTTGGATACTTTGTTCCCGGATTAAATGCATCTAAAGGTCTTGCACTTTGCGCGTTGGTATGGTACGGAAATGTTCTACTCAAATCGTTCAATTGCTCCTGATTTAGCTGAGAAAAACTGCGGCCAAGTAGAAATCGCCCACTGGTAACATAGGTCATAGTGAGCATAGAACGGTTACCATCACTATGGGTTTTTGGAAGCGCATCGCTGGGATCCTTTGAATCCATGTCATAATTAATCACAGTACGGTTTTTATACCAGAGCAAACCACAATAACTCAACATCTCTGGGTTGATGCCATCTGTATCTGCCCAAACCCTCTGAGATGAAATAATACCCAGCGCAACATCTGATCCACGAATAATATTCCTTTCCTGTAGCAAAGCGCCTTTCTCCAGACCGTCCTTTGCCAATTGAAAGATATTTCGGTAGGCCCATGCTGTTGTGGCATACTTATCTTCAAATCCTCCCTCATAAGCCCAGCCTGTTTCAGGGTAATCATAAAAAATACCTTTAATACCTGCCTGTTTAAGGTTGGCATACACTTCTTTCATATGTGCTATAAATCCTGGATCGGTAAAGTCATATCCCCAAAATTGGCGCTGGGCATCCTG
This sequence comes from Sphingobacteriaceae bacterium, assembly GCA_017745075.1. GTDB lineage: Bacteria > Bacteroidota > Bacteroidia > Sphingobacteriales > Sphingobacteriaceae > Pedobacter. Next base: position 174,756 of record JAGIAD010000003.1, read on the forward strand.
CCACCATTGTTTGGAGTAATCGTTCATAAACTGATTTTGATAACTACTTTCTTTTCCTAATTGTATGGTCTGGTTACCATAGTATAATCGATATGGATCATTAAACAGCATCCAAGTTGGGTGTTGTTTAACAAAGTCTTCTGACCTACGTGCAGATTGAATATAAGTAAAAGGATAACCTCCTTTTTTTATTATCGCTTTGGCCCAGCTTTCGGTAGTAAGATACGGTGCTGTATAGTGGGGAAGTTTTGTCGACATAGCCTCATTGTACATGCCCCAGTGTTTATCATCCCACCACCCTTGTTGGTTATTGACCCCATAAGCATCAGGAACCAAACGAATGGCTACCTTCGTGTACTTTGTGATGCCGCTTTTAATTGCATTGTCCATTTCTTCAACCGCACCTTTGGAATTGTTGAACTTAGGGCGTACATTATCAGTGTTATAAAAGGCGGCATACCAAAGGCATTCTGTAGGAAAATCATAATAATCTAATTTGATATTTTGCTCAGTTTTTAAAACCGAGGCGTATTGCTCCAGAGCCTGAAATGGGTTCTGATTATCGAAACAAATATAAAACTTCTCTTTATTCTCATAGGTCTGGCCAATATCGATCAGTTTCCCAACGGGATCTGCAGCATACATTTCAAGTTTCAGGTTCTTATTAGAACGTGTAATCTTCGTGAATTTCTCAAAATCGTGATAAGTTATACCACCTGCTACTAAAATATTAGGAGCATTGCCTTCTCCAAACTTAACCATTGCGTTATTGAAGCTCAATAACTCTTTCACATCGGTAACCTTTGTGGGGCTAGCACCTCCATTTCCGTCGAGCACACGATAATTAATGCTATTGTCCCTGCCGGGATACACCCAATCACAAATTAAAGGATAAAAGGTCCGAAGGTGACGTGCTCGGTCAGTATTATTCTGCATGTTCATTTGAAAAACAAAAAATGCCTTATCGTTGTACAGGCTGGCTGTCCACTGTATAGCGATGCCGGATACTGGCACTGTGTTTATCATTAAAGCAAGGCCCTGTCCCAAATGGTCAGTTATTATTTTTTTTGACCAGTTTATTTTTATTCCGGAATCTTTCGACTCCCAGGCTTCTGCTTGAAAATAAGCGCCAGTTACAATTTTTTCTCCACTGGTCTTAGTCATACTATATCTGCCGCTCTTCAGATTAAAATGGAGTGCTACTTTATTGTTAATAATTGAAACCGAATCGCCTTGTTGTTTTACAGCAACGGTATTTTGGGCCAATACTTTAGACATCGGAAACCAAATCAAAATGAATATACTGCTTTTCAAAAGGTTTGTTAATTTTCTAACCCACATCGTAGTTTTACATTTTTTAAATTAATCTAAGCCAATTGCATGCATTTGCGGTTTTTTAATGAACTTCCGGTCATGTAGACAACGCGATCACTTTGTGAATCTTTTTTAAGCTCTGATGACAAAATAAGCGAATAATTAAGTTCATTTGATAAACGTGTTTATCCATAAAATAAACTTTTTTACCATTTAGCAGCTCCCTAAACGGCTATTTAATTCACCTTCTGCAATAGAGTTGCATGTAAACTTATTCCAGTATTGCCTTCCGTATGGATAAAAACAATTTAATTGCAATACTAACCTTCCGGTATAAAACTGCAGGGGAGACAGGGTATACCACAAACTTCACCGGATTTTATTCGAGAGTTTAAGCTCCCTAAGCAGCAAGCATAATTGATGTTGAGAGCGGTGACGATAAACTTATTGATTTTCTCCTACTGGATGATTACCAAAATATGATAGTTCTCAATATCTCTGAACAAGCAATTTTACTTGCACGAGCTACATAGAGAGATTATGCGAAATGTGTGAAGTAACTACACAATTGCATTGGTTAACCTGGCTTTCAGATTCGGAAAAAAATATTTTATTCGTTAATTTGTGATCATGTTGACAAATCAAAAAGACCATTGGGAAAATATCTATCAGACAAAACAACCTCAGGATGTAAGTTGGACGCAGGATATACCAGCAATCTCCTTATTCCTTATGAAGGATCTGAAATTGTCCAAAGATGCTCCGATTATTGATATAGGCGGCGGGGATAGCTTACTGGTCGATTTCTTGCTAAAAGAGGGGTTTACCGACATTTCAGTCCTGGACATTTCATCAGGTGCTATCCAACGCACAAAGCAACGATTGGGCAAAAAAGCTGATGAAGTGAAATGGATTGTTTCAGATATCAATGATTTTGTGCCAGACCGCCAATTTAAACTATGGCATGATCGGGCCACGTTCCATTTTCTTACGAAAGAAGAGCAACAGACCAGATATGTCCAGGTCGCCCAAAATGCGGTTGTAGGTAACTTGATAATCGGAACTTTCTCCAAATCCGGACCTACCAAGTGCAGTAACCTTCCCATACAACAATACGATGAATCGGATATGGTAAGTAAGTTTGGGGAATATTTTAGTAAAGTAGAATGTATTTCAGAGGATCATATGACACCTTCGGGTAAATTACAGAATTTTACCTTTTGTAATTTCAGTAAAAAGTAGTTTTGTTTACTACTGAAACCATAAAAAAAGCATCAATAATTGACTTCAAATTATTGATGCTTTTTTGTTTTAGTCTATAAAAGCTTTAATCCCACCTAAGAGGAATTCTGCTCAGCATCGTTACCTGGGCTGATTGAACATGTAACGGGCGATTTTCCATTTACCATCGACCTTTTTCATTAAGAAAAACTCGCGGTTAAGCTCTTCGGTAGTCTTTCCGTTGGCATGGATTAATTGCGTGCCATTAGACTCCGTGCGCACAAATGCCAGGTCTTCACTCTGCGTAATGATTTCTTCGACTTTAAAGGTTACCTTTAACTGGATAGCCTTAAAAACATTCTCATAGGCTACATTTAACTCCTTTGTTCCGGTTGCAGTTGGAAACCCTGTGGGCATAAATACTCCATCTGCAGTATATTGTCCGACTGCCTGTGCTACGTCTGATTTATTTAAGGCATCAAAATAAATATCTAATGCATTTTGGATTGCGGTGTTCACTGATTGATTTCCCATATTAGGTAAATTGTTAGCGTTTGTGTATTCAGCTTCTTTGTTTTCTTGTTTTTTTTCGTTTTGGCAGGCTGCAAATAAAACGCATAATACTGCCGAAAGCATAATTTTCTTCATCTTGCTTACAGTACAGGTGAATTTTTGAGTGCTTGTTTAGCTTCTTCAAGGGTTACTGTTCGTCCAAGTGCACCAAACTGGTGGAGCTCACCAAATACTTCTATATGGATAGATTGGTTGATTCCTCCAATATGCAGTGGGTTAAAACCTGCAGCTGTGATCAACTCTTCAATCTGCCTATTACTATTGGTATGGTCTGAAGCATAGAAGAGTACTTTTCTTTCTGGTTCTGCAAAAGCCTCTTCTGTTAACGAAGCTGCTCCAAGGGTCCCGAAAGCTTTTACCAGATGGGCATCTTTGGGGATCAGCGCCGATAGTATCTGCCCGGCTGATTGATCAGCGCCAATTATCTTTTTAAATCCTCCCTCGCCATTTGGGGCAATAGGATTAGATACATCTACAATAACCTTTCCTGCCAAAACTGAGGCATACTCTTTAACAAAATCCTCGATTTTTTCAAAATAGATGGCTGGAATTATCACATCCGCCTCTTCTATTGCCAAAGCCGTTTCTTTTGCTGTAACTAGCTTGCCCAGTGATTCAGCGTAGGAAACGGCTTTTTGGTTATCACGCGAAGATATTATTACAGGGTGTCCACCTTTGATCAGGTTTGCGATCAAGCCTTTACCGATATTGCCTAGTCCGATAACGGCTACTTTTGTTCTATTGTTCATTGTCTATATTTTTATTTGTCAACATTGACAATACAAAGTTGCCCCATATAGACGTCAGCGACCAATAAACTAGGATAAGAAATACCCTTAACCTAGGTTAAGGGGTAAATTAGCGTTTGAAACTTTTCTTTTTCGCCCTGCTAAGGAACTCTGGGGTGATCCCTAAATAGGAAGCAATCTGAGTATTTGGCAGCCTAAGGGCCAGATGCGGATATCGGGTAAGAAATTCGTTATATCTCTCGAGTGCGGGAGTACTATAAGTCTGCAAAAGCCTATCCTGTAGCTCAATATATTTATCTTCGATAATTACCCGGAAATTCCTATCAAACTTAGGGTAATTTGTATATAAATACCATAGATCGCCTTTGGAGATCTGGTATACCACTGAAGGTTCAACCGCTTCGATGTAAAGCCGTGAAGGGCGCTCTTTATGCAGGCTCCCAAGGTCAGTAATCCAATCGTTTTCTGCGGCGAAAAGCAGGTTATGCTCTACCCCATTGTCATCAACACCAAACATTTTCAGGCAGCCTTGCTCTACGTAGGTAAAGTGAGTACAAACATCGCCTTCTTGCAGTAATAGCTGCCTGCGTTTGATCCGCTTTTTAATTAACCGTTGTGTAAACGCCTGGATCTCTGATTGATCAAGGGGTAGATAGCTATTAAAATAATTGATGATTTTTTCCACGATCCGTAAGGTAATAATGTTAAAAAATACAAGCCCCTAAGTTACAATTTGAATACTTTTAATAAAGGTTGTATTTGTGGTGGCAAAAACTGGTGCAAAGGCTCCATCTTATCTATAATGGCGCCAATTACTGCAGTATAAAGCTCTGTTCTTATAATTTCAAAAAGTTCGTCGTTATTTTGCCATTCCATATTATTAATTGTCATCAGCTATTATGTATTGGAATGATGTAATTGTTTAGGATTCAAAAATGAGTAATTGGCAAGAAAAACCTTTAAGTCTAGTTCCCGACTTTTTAATCTTTTTTACCTTAATAATAAAATTAAAGAAATAAAACGGCAAAATAATTCGCTGTTGTAGTTATGATTTGCTAAAACAATGGTTATCCATCTAAATTACCTAATACCTGTTAAATATGACATTTTCGTTCTTAGCAAACGTTTGCGTTGAAATTGATAATATTGTATTGTAACACTAATAATACCTTCATCAAAAAAACAGGTGTTTCTTACATTTTCAAATCGAAACCAGGTTAATATTAAATTTAACTTCAAGTTTTCTCCATCATTTGTAACCGGAAACCATAATTTCCCTAAAAATCTTCAAAAAAGACAACACAAACATTATCAAACGTTTGCGCTGAAATTAAAAATGATTACTCATTAAATTCTGCATAAATTGTCTTAAACAACCTAAACTAAATACCACTTTCTAACCACCCTCTATGAACCCGCTCAAGATAATTGCGCCATTTTATGGCTATTTATGCCCGGCTACCCTTTGCCGGGAAAAAAATCCCTGTATTAATTTACATATCCTTTAAAGCAAACCTATAAATCAACAACATAAACCACTATGAGAAAAATTCTATTATTTTTTTGGGGCATGCTAGTGCCCACACTTTTGATCGCACAGGTCAGAAAACCCGCTGAAAAGGATTTCCGGATCCTGAATACCAACAAAGAATTCCGGCCTGAGAAGGGTTTTCGCGATGATCAGAAAAACATTGTAGCCGATCAGAAAAAAGGAAGGATGAAATACAACAAACACCGCTACTTCCTTGTCCAGTTCGAAGAGCTTCCCAATTCCGCAGAGAAAGCAAAACTGAAAGAGCTCGGGATTACTCTTTTGGATTACGTACCCAATTACTCCTATTATGCTTATTTCAAAAAGGAGCTCAACTCAGAGCAGTTTGCTGCTTTTCACATCAGGACTGTTTTACCCATTGATGAGGGCTTTAAACTTTCAGAAAGCTTGTTTCGTAATAAAATTCCCAAGCATGCCAAAAAAGGAAATGACATAGAAGTAGCGGTAACATTTTATGATGAAGCCGATCTCCAAACCGCCGAGGCTGAAATTGTTAAGATAGCCAGTATCCAATCTAAAAGCAAACAATGGATCATTACAGTTCCACAAAACAAGCTTAAAGCATTGGCCGCAGTTAACCAGATCAAATTTATAGCGCCTATCGAGGATAAACCTAAACCGGAAGTTGATGGTCCCGGAGATATTTTCAGTAACAACATCGGGCGTTCCAACTACATTAACAGCGGTTACATGGGCCTGAATTATAACGGGGCAGGCGTAAATATCCACATTCGCGAAAATGATTTTCTTCAGGATATCGACATGCAAGGCAGGATGATTCCAGGCTCCATGAATGTTAATCCCGGTGGACATTCCTGGAGTGTTTCCAAGCGTCTGGGAAGCGCAGGAAACTATGACCCTAAAGATCAGTCGAATGCCTGGGGTTCTAATTTTTATGTAGTTAGCGGACAGAGTACCTATACCAATTACGACGATCCAAATAAAAAAATAAGGGTAACCAATATGTCGTATGGCTGGGGGGCAGATGCGAATTACAGTTCTCTTTCTAATGAACATGACAATTTTATCAGGACCAGACCCGAAGCCATGCTGGTTTACTCCTCTGGTAACAGTGGAGATATTGCACCCATTGGTGGAAAATATGATGGCCTGGCCGGATGGGGCAATCTTACCGGAAGTGCCAAACATGCAAAAAACCTATTGACTATTAGTGGTACTGATTACGAGGATGTTTTTTTAGACTGGACCAATAAAGGTCCGGCTTATGATGGCAGAATAAAGCCTGACTTAACCATCGAGGGCTCCGGAGGAACATCGTTTGCCGCACCAAAGGTATCTGGTATTTTTGCCATTTTAAACCAGGCCTATAAAGCAGAAACACAGGCAACTTCAGCTCCATCTGCACTGATCAAGGCAATTTTATTAAATACTGCCGATGATATCTATAATCCCGGTATTGATTTTAAAACAGGATTTGGGCGACCAAATGTACGGCGTGCATTCCAGACCATCCAGGCCAGAAATTTCAGCACTGGACAAATGGCCAACGGGGAGTCGAAAACCACATCCATTACCGTGCCTGCAGGAACCAGTCAGGTAAGGATTATGCTATACTGGCACGATTACGAAGCAACACCTGGTGCAGCAAAATCACTGGTAAATGATTTAGACTTAAGCGTAACCGATCCGTCTTCTAACACCTTTCTTCCGTGGGGACTGGATACTGCCGCAAATGCGGTGAGTCTGAATGCCTTGCCAACCAGAAAGGCAGACCATATTAATAACGTAGAGCAGGTTACCATAGACAATCCTATTGCCGGAACTTACACGCTGAACTTAACGGGAAACCTTATCCCCCAGGGACCTCAGGAATACTACATTGTTTATGAATTTGTAAAAGATGAGGTACTGATGGCCTATCCACTTGGCGGCGAATCTCTGGCCCCGGGAAAATCAGAATATATCCGGTGGGATGCCTATGGGGTACCGGGAACTTTTAACCTTGATTATTCTGCCGATAACGGTACAACCTGGTCTCCTATTGCCAGTAATATAGCCGCCGATAAAAGGCAGTTCAAGTGGACAGTGCCCAACCTTTCTTCAAAGATAAAAATCAGGATAAGAAGAGGCACACAGGTAAGCATTGCTAACAATGTTAATGTACTTGCCGCGCCAGATGGGCTCAAAGTAGTTTGGGCAGGCAATACGGCCTTACAGTTGTCATGGAAAAAACTGGTACCGGCAGTACAGTATGAAGTGTTCAAACTGGGAGAAAAATATATGGAATCAGCCGGTGTAACAGCAGATACCACGCTGGTTGTAAATAATTCTGATCCTAACAAACAGGAATGGTATGCCGTACGGGCCATTGGTGCCAATGGTTTGCAGGGGCTTAGAAGCAACAGCATCCCGAAAGAAACTGGCTTACAAAATTTCAAGAACCTGATTACAGGAACGGCATTCAATGTACGCAAAAATGCAGTTTTGCTAACCGGGCAAGCCAATGCATTGGGAGGAACGCTCACCAATGTGGTATTTGAATATGGCCCTACAAGTGCTTACGGTTCACAAACCAGTGTTGCAGGCACCTTCTCCGGTTCAAATTTAAACTCATTTCAGCAGGAAGTTTCGCTAACCATGAAATCGGGAGAGGTATGGCATTACAGGTTAAAAGCCAATGCGAACGGCATTGATGTTTTTGGCGACGACCATACTTTCCAACCTGCTCCAGGCAATTCGGTAGCTTTTACAGGCACAGGAACCGAATATATTACATTGGGTAGCAATGCAGCTATCAGCGGTACAAAGGCAAGAACAATTGAACTTTGGGCAAAAGCCGATGCCTTTAATGATGGCGGTGTGTTTACCTCGGGAATTACCGGAACCACCCTTGGAGAATTCAGCCTGAGAACTACGACAACCGATAATCTGTGGAGAGCCAATTTCTGGAATACCAATAAAGATTTCACCCTGGCAAATAGTAAAGGAGAATGGCACCACTACGCTTTAGTATTTGATGGTACGAACGTTAGTTTTTATTATGATGGCGAACAAAAGCTTGCTCCTACTCCTCTTGCCTTAAATACCACCAATGGACTGGTAAGATTGGGGCTATGGAACAGCGGACCCAGCAATAAGTATTTTAAAGGAGAGATTGATGAGGTGAAAGTCTGGAGCCGGGCATTAAGCTCATTCGAAATTAAACAAGGTTTCCACCACCCGGTACAGGGCAATGAACCAGGGCTTATCTATTATGCTAATTTTGACAATCCAGAGCCGGAAATATATGATATTGTAAGTAAAACGGCTGTTACGGTTACCGGAACTCCCCAGCGGGTTAAAACGGCTTATCCATTTGGTGGCGGGGTTTCGCAAGCGAAAACAGAAGTTGCCGGGAACTTGGTTTTTGGCAATGGGGTTAATGTTACTGCTTTTTACAATTCGGTAACACCTGTAATAGCAGGATTCTCTAAAATAGACTTTAGCTCACCTGCCTTTGATGATTTCTCTTCAACTGCCACTAGAATAGGTAATGAATACTGGGTTGGTAACCGTTTTAACACGAATGCGAACCTGAATATGAACCTCACCTTTACAAGTAGCGAAGACCTTACCGCAGCAGATAAGTTAAATCCGGAAAAAATCCTGGTAATGGGCAGGCCTTCTTACGGAAGTTTGAAGTGGCAATTTATTAGCCCGGCTTCTGCAGTAGATGATGTGAATAATACCATTACGGTGAACAATTTAAGCAGTTACGGACAATATATATTTATTAAAGACAGTACACCTTTCCTATTGAGCAATGTCGATTCACTCATATTCAATGATGTAAGGGCAGGTGCAAAAACAAAGGCACAGAGTTTTGTGCTGGCCGGAACAAACTTATCTTCATCTGCTATACAGGTAAAAGCACCTGCAGGTTACCAGCTCTCACTGGATAATTTAACTTTCATAGATGAAGGCACGCCCCTTACGGTGAATCCGGTAAATGGCACGGTTAAGGATTTAAAAATTTATGTACGGTTCAGTCCAACATCCGCTCAGTTATATACCGGAACAATTAAAATCAGTGCCGGCAACCAGGTATTATCCGAAGTTAAGGTTAATCAAAATGGAATTATGGCAGATGTAATTGCAGGGAAGGCCATGAGTTTTGATGGCAATGGCGATTACCTGGAGATCCAGGAGCTTAACTGGCAACCAAAAGTATTTACCATTGAGTGGTGGCACAAAGCCAAATCTTATAAGAACTACAACCAGCAAATGGGTAAGGGCTGGGGAACTTTCTTGCTTCACTCAGATACCGACGGAGGACTCAACATCGGTGTAGCCAACAATACGGCTTCCAGATTGTTTATTGCCAACGCTTTCAAAGATGCAAACTGGCATCACTACGCCTATACCTTTAACAATGGAGTAGCAAAAATTTACCGGGATGGAAAATTAGCCGATAGCAAAACGGCTTCTTCATTGCCGCCGCTGTGGAGCAGTTTCAATATAGGCACTGCAGATGGAAATTCTATTGATGGCGAAATTGACGAATTCAGGATGTGGTCTGTTGAGAAAACCCAGCAACAGGTTCGGGAAGGTATGCACCTGACTTCAATTGGAAACGAACCCGGATTAAAAGTATACCTGCAGTTTCAGGATTCTCCTAAAGGGGTTTCTGAGCTCTCAGATAATGGCTATAAGGTATCGTTAACCGGCAACGCCACCAGGGTAACCTCTAATGCACCTGTAGCCGCAGGAATTAGCGAAAGCAAGCAGATTACCACAGCAGGAACCAGCGATTTCCCGCTCACCGGTCTGAGTTTTCAGTTCTCGGAAACAGGCACAAACCCTAATGGCGAAGTTGTGGTAAGCCGTTTAAAATCAATCCCTAATGAAAATACAATTCCAACAGTGCTTGACAGCACCTATTGGGTAATTAACAACTACGGAAGTAACCTTACACCTACAGGGCTAACGGGGATAAACTTAAAAACAGGCCAGGCTGTTTCCGCGTCACAAAGTCTGTATCGTTTAAACACCAGGGCGTTTAATGCTTTTGGATCAACCTGGAACACCCTGGCAAATACAGTAAGCCCGATGAGTGGCCAGCTCAGTTTTATGATCAATCCTTCCCCTGCTGGTATCACCTTAGGGCAACTTGCACTCAATAAGATCAGCGATTTCGAACCGATTGAAACACTTGCAGGAAAAGCATACCAGTTTGACGGAACGGCGGGGATGATGAAAGTAACCGGATTAAACTGGAAGCCAACAACCTTTACTATTGAATACTGGTTGAACCCGGCTTCTTCAAAATCATGGAATCAGTCGGTAGGAAACGGCTGGGGAAGCTTTCTGATCCATGCAGACAGTGATAATGCCCTGAATATTGGTGTGGCCAACAATACTGCTTCAAGAATCATTATTCCAGGATTTTTCAATACGCTAAACACCTGGCACCATATTGCGTTTACATACGACAATGGTTTGGCCAAATGTTATGTTGATGGTCAGTTATCAGCTTCAAAACCTGCTTCATCAGCCCCTTCTACCTGGGACAATTTCAATATCGGAACGATGGATGGCAACACAATCAACGGAAAAATGGATGAATTCCGGATCTGGTCTACGGCACGTACGGCCCAGGAAATCCAGGAAAACATGCACTTAACGCTGAATGGTAATGAGGCTGGGCTAAAGGTTTATTTACAGGGTCAGGGAGCTGCCGGTGCCGGTAAACTTGTTGATGTATCTCCCAACCACTATGTAGTTGAAGCCACCGGAAACGCACAACGCGGGGTTTCTTCTGCCCCTGTAGCCAATGGATTAAGCCAAACCTTAACCATAAATGCTGCCGGAAAATATGATTTCAACCTCACCGGGCTGGCCTTAAATTATGGCGCAACAGGAACATATCCTAAAGGAAATGTTGTAATCAGCAAACTGAATAGTCTTCCTTTTAATCCTGCAGAAAACACAACTGCACTGGATTCAAAATACTGGATCATCAGAAATTACGGAGATGCGGAAGGCACTGCCATAGAAAGTGCAGAGTTAACAGGTGTAGCCAATAGCAGTGTCAACCTGAACCTGTACAAACGTGGTTTTAATCAAATTGGAAACTGGAATGCCCCTGTAAACGGTATCAATCAGTCAGGATCTACCTCTTTTTCTGGAATCAGTGATATGAGGAACAGCCAGGTTATGATTGACAGCAAAGCCAATGCCTCGCCAATTATTAACTTTAGTACACCGGCTGATCATGCCAGTTATAAAACTAAAGATACGATAAGAATAGCGGGATCGGCTACAGACCCTGATGGTATTGCACCAAAGGTTGAACTCTATTTAGGATCAACCAGGCTTACAACAACTTCGGGACCATCTTTTAATTACACACTTGCACCACTTCCTCAAGGGAATTACAATTTGCTCGCCAAAGCGATTGACAACCCAGGCATGGTTGCGATAGACAGCATTACCATTACAGTTAAAAATAATGTACGCCCGACTATAGCTTTGACTACCCCTGAACAGGATACTTACGAAACCTCACAATCCATTGTGATCCATGCGGAGGCAAGTGATAGCGATGGCAGCATCGCAAAAGTAGAATTCTATGATGGAACCGTAAAAATTGGAGAAAGCACTAGCATTCCTTACCAGATCAGCTGGACAGCGACAACGGTAGGCAGCCATGAATTTACGGCAAAAGCAATTGATAATGATGGAGAGGACAGCATTTCTGATACGGTAACACTTCAGGTGATCCCGGCAAATGTACCGCCGTCTGTAGCAATTGTTAGTCCTGAAAACGGAGGCCTGTTTAACCCAAATAAAAAGGTAACAATTACCGCACAGGCCACAGATACAGATGGATCTGTTGCTAAGGTTGAGTTCTTTGAAAGGTCATCGTTAATCTCAACAGTGACGAATCCGCCTTATAGCTTTAAATGGCAGCCAAAAGATGCAGGAACTTATTATATTTCGGCTATCGCTACTGACAATAAAGGACTTACATCTACCTCTGGTACAATTACGGTGAACCTGGAGAAAAAGAAAGATGCCATAAAGGTATCAAATGTCATTACGCCTAACGGAGATGGTATAAACGACAAATGGATAATTGAAAATATTTCCGATTTTCCAAATAATAAAGTAACCATTTTCACAAAGAAGGGACAGATTGTATTTAGTACAAAAAACTATTCCAATGACTCCAATTATTGGGAAGGGTTATTTAATGGAAGTCTCCTTGATACGGATACTTATTTCTATTCGATTGATCTGGGTACCAACCAACCTTATACCGGGTTTATTACCTTAATCAGATAATTTTATTACTCGGGGAATGCAAATAAGCATTCCCCGATTTACTCTAAATCGCTGTCACATTCAGCAATTTGGCGAATCAATTATCGATTACGTCTTTAAACTTATACGGAGTTTCATTTTAATCACTCAATAATTAATCATGAAATTCCTTCAAAAAAAATCTGACTTAGTTTTTTGATGTAATTGGTTCTTTATCATTTTTATTGATAACATGAATCACGCGGGGATTTACGAAGACATAATTCTGCGATCCTGATGCGTTGTCAATAAACGAAAAAGCGCTGGCAGTTGCATTTGCAGCAGTTTCAAGGCTTATAAGCGCAACCTCGTCTTGCCTGTTATATTTGCTTGATGCAGTCGCGGATGTATTATATATTATGACTGGGATGACAAGCGTCGCTTGTTTTTTAACTCCCAAAAGAGTTCCATAGTCAATAGCCTTAAGCTCGTTATAGTTGGGAAAAATCTTGTAAAACAGGTTATTGCTGGCAACCATGCGGCTTATTTCTGGCTTCCCGGTTTTATTTTTTACAATTTCCAGTTTGACATTGAAACAGTATAACGCGATGCTATCTTTTATTACAGCATGAGATTTGTCATTCGCGAGAACCTTGTGGATTTTTCTTTCCCAATCAGGTATTGAAGATGTTTTTTGAGCGTTGGAGAACAGTGGAGTTAAGCCTAAGATTAAAACCAGCAGTAATTTATTAAAATAGTTTTTCATATCTCTTTTTTAATTTTTGAGATGCCTACATGCATAAAAAGCATAATCAGGGTAAGTAAATTTGGTCTAATGACCGCAAAATATACTGCCGAATTAGTCCTAAATAGCTGAAACTAAATAGCAGTAATCATAATTAGCCAGCTATTTAGCCATTTGGCTGCGCAGTTCCGCTTCTTTAGCTGCATTCCAGTAGCCACAATCCAATTTAATAAAGGTTGAGCTGTAAGGCACTGTTTCGTTGGTTTTAATCACCAGAACCTTAAAAAGTCCGGCTTCGCGGTCGAGTTGCTTAAAAACAGAATCGTGCAGCATGGTATGAACGGCAGTTCCTTTTAATATGGCCTGCGTTGATTGAATTAACTGATCGGCTTTTGCACCTACCAGGGGCTTAACAAATTCGAGTTCACTGTCGCGGTAAATGACCGGTGCTACGTGGTCAGCAGCTTTGATCCCCGAAATCACCTCAGCCAATACTGTTTCCATACCTTCGGGGGCATAAATATATTCCATCCCTGCCGATTGCTGGAGAGGAAAAGCCTTATCAACTACCAAAATCCAGTTGCGGTGACCAAGCAGGGGCAGTTTCTCTCTAAATTCGGTTTTCCAGTCTGTGATTTGGTCATTTTTATTGGCTTGCGGTTTACTTGTGCATGCTGCAAGCCAGATGGCACAGCCGAGCAAACCTAACTGCTTTATTTTTTTTAGCTTATTCATATCGCTTTTTAACTAAAGATTGAAATTTCGAGTGTCTGATTTTTTTGAATGGTTATTTCTTGTGCCAACCTGATATTGAGTTGTGCACCTGTACCAGCCATCACTGCGTTAATATTTTTACCCATCAGGCTAACTTTAACACGCTTCATGTCCGGTTTCCCGATCTTTTCCAGCTTAATTTCATTGAGCCTTAATGTACCGTATTTCAGCTGTAGCTGGTGGTTTTGTACCGCACCTTGCAATTGCTGGCTATAAGTTCCCCATCCTTCAGCTGCTGTAAAGGCTGCAACGAAATTTTCTTTATTCCACTTCGGACCAAAACCAATTATCCCTTTAGGGCCATGGTAGCTAAAACCACATGCACTAATGTATGTTCCGTAGCTGGCCATGGCACGAGCGTAATGATCGCTGCATTCGATTTCGTTATAAGGGTTTCGCCTGGCGGCATGGTAGCGGTCGTGAATCCGATTGGTAAGAATCAGGCTTTCCTGGTGCATGCCTTCAGCCATCATGTGGGCGGCCACCTGATGCTCAAACCCGCTCATACATTCGTGAAAATAGCCGAGTTGCCAGCTTACATTTTCGCCAAAAGGAGCTTCTTCATTATGCGGATTGGTATTCATCACCATCCCACCTTCTCCGCTCAGCGCATACGGACGGCCACCAATGTGGGTTTTAATGTAAGACCCCACATCCATGGTAAAATTATATTTCCAGAGCGACTGGAGTGCACTGCGGGTCTTCTTTTCATGGAGTACCCGCGGAAGCCCAACCTGGAAGGCCCAGCTCTGCCCATACACCTGATCGATATGGCAGGTATTGTATGAGCCAAGTTTTTTCCTTCCCTGAACGGCATCAGGCCGGTGGATAAAATATTCGCCATTAAACAGTTCGCGTTCCATGTTATTGCGCCCTTTTTCTACATAAGCTTTGCATATAGCAGCAAAGCCGGTATCGCCAACCTCAGTAGCCATGGCCTGGGCAGCACTGGCCGCAGCAATGCATAAACCAACTATCCAGGCTATTTCACCCTCCCATACCGCATCAAGGGTATTTTCCATTGGCGTATCGGTCATGCCGTCGCCGTTTTTATCCTGCGCCAGCATAAATTGTACGGCCAGTTTTATTTTTGTCCAGTTTGTTTTTAAAAAGGCGTCATCGCGGTTCATCTGGTGCTCGCGGTAAAAACGCAAAATGGTGCCCGCCTGCCCATCAATTGCGGGCCGGGTTTCGTTCTCCCCCCTGAAAATAATGGCTCCTGTATCTTTAACGAACCCAATGCCAAGATCTACCCTTTCGCGCAGATCGCGCTCCAGTGACGGAAAGATCCTGGCCATGGCCTGTGCATACTGCCATACATGCGTACAGGTACCTGCGCAGGCACCCACACCCTCCCAGCTCCAAAAACGGCCGCTCGCAAAACGATAGGTATTGGCTGTGGCCAGTGTTCCGATATTGAGAAAAGTGCGCTCTAGAAACCAATGCGGCAAGGTAGAGGCATTCCAGGTATTACTCCAGAGTTCTGTAGTGCTGGTAAGCTCGTTAAAATTATTTTTGATATAATCTGATACTGACCTGGCATCTTTAAACCGGTTTGCATAGTAATAACCTTGTTCTGCATCTTTAACCAGCTTTTTAAGTTTCGGGTTTACGTTATTAAAATGCCAGCTTATCGAATAATCTGCCTGCAAGGCTTTTCCCGGATAAAGCAAACGCGATATACTGATTCCTCCCACGAGTTTTTCGTCGCCATCTACCTTTGCCTCAGCTGTTTTCGGCGGATTAAAATCGACCGTTTCAACCGGCCATGGATCGAGGGCGGGGTTAGCCCTTCCTCCAGTACCATGATAGGTAAAACACATACTGCCATGATCTTTGGCACTGCTTTGATCGGCATCAGTGGTTACAAAGCCCGAAACAATGTCAACCGATGTAGTTCCATAATTTACCGTATTGATTTTATTTCCTGATCCACGTTTGCCACTCAATTTATTTACACCGTTTTCCATCCAGCCAATTAAATCAACCGGAAGTGCTTTAACGCCATTATTCAGTACCTCAACACGTAATATGGTGGCTGGCAAAGCCGATTTCTCTGCTTCAAGCGGAATAAATGGCGAATAGACCTTCAATTTTACGGTTAAAGGAAAATCCTTGCTGGTGTAAACAATATCGGCAACAGGATAGGAACCCGTAAATACCACTTCATCCCAATGGTCGGCATTCAGTTCTTTAATAACGGTTTTGTCATCAACAATGGTTTTAAGTGCAAAACCCTGATCGAGGATGCGTTTATTATCGGCAATGGCAGGCTCTATATAGGCCGATCCATCCCTGGGCCTGATCTTACGCACGGTTGTACCATCGTTCCAATTTACAATTTTGGGCTCTATCCCCTCCTGGGCACCTTCAAAGGTTTCATTGTAGATCTGCCAAAGCCATAAGCGCCCGTCGCCACCAACATATACAGTACCAGCATGTAACCCGCCAACGGGCATTCCAATATACCGCAGCTCATTCCTGCTTTTTTTATAGGCGGTGGCAGTACCCCTTTGGTATAAACCAGCAAGCCATTTGGGATCTATATTTTTTTCTGCAGGTATATTATGTTTGGGATAGCCTGCGGCAAATATACTACTTCCCCATACCGGAAATCTGGCTGCCATGATCCCTATACCCAGTAAACCAGTCTTTTTAATGAACGCACGGCGTCCGGACGATTGATGTTCCATTAATTGATATTGTTAGCTCAAGTCAGGCCTTTGTTTTCAAAGGCCTGACTATAAATTTATATTTTTTGAAGTACGAATAAACCGCTCTTCTTTATTTTTAACTGTCTTCTATTTTACCAGCCTTTATTTTGAGGAAGTAAATTTCTATTGCGGTCGATCACCGATTGCGGAACCGGCCAGATATAGTTTTTAGCCGGATTGAAAACCCTGTCCTGCGCTTTAAACATGGGTTTGGTCCAGTCGCCTATCGGATCGGCCACATTGCTGTTGATTCCGTAAGCTGGCTTACTGAGTACATTTTCGGCAATCTTCCAGCGGAGAATGTCAAAATACCGTTTGTGCTCAGCTACGAACTCATGCCGTCTTTCTTCCTGAATAGCCACGCGCATAGCGGTTTGGTTACCTAACAACGCGTCTACTCCAGGCAGGCCTGCCCGCGCCCTTACTTTGTTCATGGCCACCACAATCTGCGGATTGCCGGGATCTGTTTCATTAAGTGCTTCGGCCAGTATCAAAAGAGTTTCTGCATAGCGGTAAATCGGCCAGTTTGCCCAATTCTCTCCGGGTTTCGGATTGGTAGGATCATTAAATTTCAGATACATATATCCGGTAAGGCCACCTCCTTCATTATTCATCCTTTCTGGTTTAGCATACGACGGATGTGGCTGGTAAGGACTGTATGTGCCGTTTGGCCTGAGTACAGGTACGCCAGGCAGCATAAAAGTCATCTTTAATCTTTTATCACGGTTTTCGTATGGGTTGTTAATATCGTAAAGTGGCGAATTTTTAATTGATTTTCCATCTGTACATTCGTAAGAGTCGACCAAATCGCGCGTTGGACAGAAACTGGCCCAGCCCTCGCCTGTAATTCCAGTGCCGGCAGGCGATGCCAGCACCGCCAAAAACTGGGTAAACTTGTCCTGCACATACTGGTAAGTCAATATGGTTTCTTTATTGGCATTATTCGATTCCTTTTTAAACAGAAAAGCGTAATCATCTTCAAGCTGATAGCCAAGCGTAGTTACCTCTTGTGCCGATTTTGCAGCCTCTGCCCACAGTTTAGGATCATCAGTACCCAAATGAAATTTCTTTATACTGGCCATATAAAGATAAATATTGGCCCTTAACATCAATGCCGCTCCTTTGGTAATCCTGCCATTATCTGCAGCGGATGAATAGCTAACCGGAAGACCTGCAATAGCTGTTTCTACATTTTGGATTGCATAATCGAGTACTTCCTGTTTAGGGCTTCGGGCTAAGTTTGAACCATCCAGCTCAACCGGTTTTTCTTTAATCAGGGGCAGATCGCCAAAAAGCTCGGCCATACGGAAATAGCGCATGGCCAGGATAAACCTTGCTTCGGCATCGAACCTTTTTTTAAGGCCCGCATCAATATCCATCGATTTCAGTTTATCGATAAAATAAAGCGCCCGGCGGATATAATCGTATTTCCATTCTTCGGCCAGGTAACCATCGGTTGGTGAGTAAGTACCCATGCTAATATAGCCCATCCCCCCTTCTCCCCAGGCGTTAGTCATTACCGAGTTATCGCTACTGCAATCGCGCCAAAAATCGCGGCTATCGGGAAGTGTAGCGTATACTGCATTCAGTCCGGTTTGTGCATCAGCTGCCGTTTTCCAGTAGGTAGCATCAGATGGTTGCGAAAGCGGAACGGTATCCAGTAGTGCCTTTTTACATCCTGTTAGAAAAATGGCCAGCAGGATAATGGCCTGTATCAAGTTCTTTTTCATCTCTTTAAAATTTTAGGTTTAAGCCAAACGACCATGTTCTTGAAAGCGGGTAATACCCTCCTTCTGGGTCAAATCCATCATAATTGGTAATGGTTGCCAGGTTTTGGCCAGAAACAAATAACCTCAGGTAATTGAGCTTCAGTTTTGCCAGCAAAGCCTGGGGCAACTGATAGCCCAGCTGTACGTTCTGAATTTTAATATAATCGGCTTTTCTTAACCAAAAACTGGAGTATTTGGTATCATTTGCCGTATACTGGATGGATAAGCGCGGGTAGCTTGCACCCGGATTGTCAGGAGTCCAGTTATCAATGGCTAGTGGTCTTGCATTTTGCGATAGATAAAATGCCCATCCTTCGTAGCCGCTCATATAACGTTTGCCGTTAAATGCACCGGTAAAGTTGGCCGAGAGATCAAAGTTTTTCCATCCAAAGTTCAGGTTACCGCCAAAACGTACCACCACCTTATCATTCAGGATCATCCGGTCTTTTCCATCAATGATGTTATCGCCATTAAGGTCTTCGAATTTGATGTTGCCCGGAAATACATTTGGTCCCTGATTGGGGCTGGCTGCAATTTCGGCTGCACTCTGGAACAAACCGATGGCATGTAAACCATAAGGCAGCTGGTACTGTAAACCAACATCGGTATAGGTATCGCCAGAAATCTGGAATCCTCTTCCGCCTAAATCTGCCACTTTGTTTTTAGAAAAGGCGGCGTTAAGATCAACTCCCCACCTAAAATCGCTGGCAGCATCCCTATAGCTCCCCAGAAACTCCCAGCCTTTGCTTTCCATCCGTAAAAGATTACTGAACGGTGCCGGAAGACCAAATTCGGCGCTTACTGGCGGGTTATTCAGGATATTTTTCCTGTTGTTATGGAAATAATCAACGGTAAGGTTTAGCTTCTGTTTAAAGAGGGTAACATCGATACCGATATCGGCCTGACGCGATTCTTCCCAGGTAATGTTTTTATTTACGGCTACGCCATTATAAGCACCAGGTACGGTTACCCCATTAAAGCCATAAATAATAGGGTTATAGGTAAGTACCTCTGAAGTGGCATAAGCGCCCACTTTTTCTGCATCGCCTAAAATACCCCATGAGCCCCTTATTTTTAGTGCATTTATCCATTTCACATCAAAGAAAGCTTCTTTATGGATATTCCATCCTGCCGAAAACGAAGGGAAATAACCCCATTTGTTCCCTTTGGCAAACCGCGATGAGCCATCGGCCCTTATATTGGCCTGTAGCAGGTATTTTCCGTCATAATCATAATTCAGCCTGCCAAAGTAAGACCTGATGGCCATATCACTGGCGCTACCTGTATTCTGCATGTTGGTAGACGAGCCGGTATTGAGCACATTGATATTATCAAAAGGTAAATTATCCCTGAAAGCACTGAAGCCCTCAGTATAATAGTATTCCTGCGAATATCCGGCAAGTCCTTTTAGTCCATGTTTTCCAATCTGCCTCGAATAATCGGCTGTTAACTGATAAGTGTTGCGGTAATTAGATGAAAAGCTCTCGGTTAACCCGGTTACCAGGTTTTTCTTTGCCGCTATTCCGCCATTATCATCATAAAGGTTATAAGATACAAGCCTGTCGGTTGTACGCTGATCGGAAGATGTTCTGGCATAAGAACCTTTAAGGGTAAGATCCTTAACCGGGGTATACACAATATCTGCTACCCCGAAAAGTTCCTTGTATTTTGCATAATTATAACCGCCTTCATTAACTGCGGCAATGGTATTGCCAACCATCGATGAGCCTATGCCATACTGACCTTTGGCTGTATAAATTGGGCTGATAGGCGCCGCCCTGGCCGATTGCGATTGCCAGATATCAGTTCCACCCTGTGGTTGTTTAATATAGGTTTGGGTATATTGGAGATTGGCCATTACACTTAACTTATCGGATAATTTTACCTTAACATCAGGCCTGAATACATATTTGTTGTAATCGTTATTAGGAAGGGTTCCATCCTGGTAATCGTAAGCACCTGAAATGCGGTAGGTAACATTCTCCGTTCCACCGGCAATGGCAATGTTATTATTATTTATAAGTGAATTCTTCTTATATATTTCCCGGTACCACTTATTATCGGGATATTTCCCTGCGGCAAGATCAGCAAGCCCTTTTTCACCGTACAATGGCTGTTTGCCATCGTTAATCAGTGCGCGGTCCCACATGCGCATATAATCTTCCGATCCTACAAAATCGAGCATAAACTGTGGCTGCTGTATGCCTATACTTGAGTTAATCTCCAATGTAGCTTTTCCGCTCCTGCCTTTTTTGGTGGTTACCAATAATACACCATTTGCTGCTCTCGAGCCATAGATGGCTGCTGATGCCGCATCTTTAAGTACCGAAATACTTTCTATATCATTAGGATTAAGGGTATAAATATTTCCCGGAAAACCATCTATCAGCACCAATACCCCAGAACTGCCGCCAATGGTTGAGGTACCCCTTATATTTACGCTTGCGCCTGAGCCTACAGCCCCCGAACCTTTCGCTATATTGAGTCCTGGCACCGTACCTGATAATAACTCCTGTACGTTTGTAACCGGACGCGAGGCCAGCGATTTCTCTACATTCACTACACCTACTGCGCCTGTTAAATCGGTTTTTTTCTGCGTACCAAAACCTACAACAACCAGTTCTTCCAGCTGGGCCGAAAGTTCAGTAAGCGTTATATCCAGAGAGGGATTTTGCCCCTCGGTTACAACCACTTCTTTTTTCACGGTATTATACCCCACATAATTCCATGAAATGGTATAATTACCTGTTTTAAGGTTGTAAAAAGCATAAGCTCCCTTGTCGTCTGAAGTTTGGGTGAGTAACACGCCTTCGCCATCAAGCTTAATGGTTACACCCGGCAAGGCAGTACCGCTTTTGCTATCGCGCACTATGCCCTTAAGCGAACCGGTAGCAACCAGGTAGGTCGTTTTCATCGGTGCCCTCCTGATTACAATTGTCTTATCTACAATACTGTAGGTAAATGGCTGTCCGGCAAAACATTTCTGCAGAAATTCTTCTACGGATACGTTCCGGATATTGAGGCTTACTTTAGCGCCGGCAAGTATTTCGTCGCCATAAAGAAACTGGTAACCACTTTGGCTTTCTACCTGCCGGAGCACAGTCTTCAGGTCTTTGTTTCTTGCTGAAACAGAAATCCGTTGGGCATTTGCCGCCATGGTAAGCTGGAGAAAAGCGGTAACTAGTATAATAAAGGTCAGCTTTGCCCTCATAATTATCTTTTTGGTTAGTTGGTGGTCCCTGTAGCTACCTATAGTTTTGGCATGCAGTAGCCAGCATATAGGCATGCTTAGCCTATACTTTAAAAAAGCACAAAATTTCATACATTTGGTTAAGTTTGGTTAGCCGGTCTTACCTTCTTTAGAAGCCATTGACCGGAGTCTGTTTGTTCTATGTTAGTTGCATTGTTCAATTAGCGGATACCTTACTTGTGCCGGGTATGTTCGCTGCATCCCCGGCTTTTTTATCGGTTTCCATAAAAAATAATCTGGTTTCTATGGCATAGCAATAATTCTCCTTTCTTCAACTTTAAAGTGTACCATATTGGTTAATTCGAGCGTTTCAAGTACTTTGGCAATCTCGGCATAACGCGAAACAGAGCCTGTAAATGATTTTTCAGAAATGTTGCCCTTATATTCAACATCTACGTTATACCATCTTGAAATATCGCGCATAATGGCAGAAAGTGGTTTACTGTGAAAAGTAAACTGGTTATTTTTCCAGGCAATGGTTTCCTGCACATCTGCCTGTGTAACCTTCAGGTCAGCAGCATTTGTGGCCTGTTCTCCTGGTTTAAGAATTGCCATGTTTTCCTGCCCGTTGTGGCTTTTAGCCCTGATGCGAACCGAGCCTTCTAAAAGTGTGGTTCTGGTTGATTTCTCGTCGGCATAGCTGTTGATATTAAAATGCGTTCCCAGTACCTCAACAGTTTGGCCTGCGCTCAATACCTTGAAAGGTTTATGGCGGTCTTTTGCTACCTCAAAGTAAGCTTCACCTTCAAGGGTTACAAGACGTTGCTGCCCCGTAAACCTGGCCGGAAAGTGTAAAACTGAGGCCGCATTTAACCAAACCTTTGTTCCATCCGAAAGCACTACCTGGTATTGTCCGCCACGTGGGGTCGACAATACATTCGAAGCCATCTGCCCATCCGTTACAGCAGGCACACTCACCAGCTGGTAGCTGAGCTGACCATTTGCCGTCTTGGAGATTTCGGCTCCATCCTGAAGCGCAATTTTACCAAGCGGGCTTTTATCCAGGCCGAGTTTGGTGCCATCAGCGAGTGTTAGTACAGCAACATTACCACCCGGAACAATGTGGGCATAGGCTGTTGTATTTTTCTCAGGTACATTTGTTTTAACTGTGGGCGATGGATTGGAATAAAAAATATAACCCAGTATCATGATAAATGATGCAGCTACACTTACTGCTATATAAAAAGATTTTGTCTTGTTTTTTGGCGGTGTGGTAGCCTGTGCAATGTTCTTCCAAATCTTCTCCCGATCTTTTTCTATTCCATCCGGATCTTTTGCCAGCGTTTCATTGGCCGATTCGCTGAGGTAAAAACGTTCAATTAACGCCTCTTCCTCAGGGTTACATTCGCCTTTTTCGTATCGTTGTAATAGTGCTCTTAATTGGTTGTGATCCATCGATAGTGTAGCTTTATTTTAACAAGACACTTCCGGAAGCGGCAGGGAGTAGATGAATTTTATTTTTTTTTATATGGCTGTAGCGGCAAGCACTGTTTTATGTTCCTGAACCTGATCATAAGTGTAAGGATTTAGTAATGGGGGGTAAACAAACCCACCTATAAATGCAGGCTTTGTTTTTCAAAAAAGAATAGACTTTTGTTTTTTCGGAAAGCAGGTTCAGCAGCATTTAGGATAATGCAGTCCCGCTGTACGCTATACTTCGTGTTCGCTTCCATCGGGTTTAGGTGGCTCAGCCGGTAATAATATGTGGGGTTGCTAGGCGCAGAAAATGAAAAATTAGTCTTAAAAGAAAGGTTTTAAGGTCATGGCACTTCCCTTTGTTCTTAAACCTGATCGCAGCGAACACGGAGTGCAACGGAGTAAAGCGAAGAGCAGGACTAATGCTCCTATGAAATACAGACTTTGCTTTTCAAAAGAAGAATAGATTTTTGTTTTTTCGGAAAGCAGGTTCAGCAGCATTTGGGTTAATACAATCCCGCTGTACGCTATACTTCGTGTCGCTTCCATCGGGTTTAGGTGGCTCAGCCGGTAATCATATTGGGGGTTGCAGGGCGTAGAAAATGAAAAATTAGCCTTAAAAGAAAGGGTTTTAAGGTCATGGCAATCCTTTTGTTCTTAAACCTGATCGCAGCGAACACGGAGTGCAACGAAGTAAAGCGGAGAGCAGGAACAAACCCAGCTATGAAATACAGGCTTTGCTTTTCAAAAAAAGAATAGATTTTTGTTTTTTTGGAAAGCAGGTTTAGTAGCATATCAATGCCGAAGGCGACCCCTTAAAAAGGATTTTGCCTAATTGAATGCAATTATACCCTAAGAAAAATTTACAGCAGGTATGGCAGGATAATGATGGCGAGTATAATTGGTGAAGCGAGTTTAAGGCGCAGGATTTTTATGGCATTGGCCACCTGTTTTTTCACCGTCTGATCGGATATTCCCAGCTTATCTCCTATTTGGCGGTGTGTAAGGTGTTCTCTCCGGCTAAATTCAAATACCTCGCGCATTTTCGGCGGAAGCAATTGTATCTCCCGGTCAATTTCTATAGAAAGTTCTTTTTCGGTAATCTTATCCAGCACATTGCCTGAATGCTGTTCGGCAAAAAGTGCAAATCTGTTAATCAGGTCATCGCCATTCTGACGTTTGCGGAGTACATTGAGCACACGATGCCGCGCTGCCGTATAAAGATAACCCGGCACATTGGTATGTATATCCAGCTCAGCTGCTTTAGCCCAGAAACTGATAAACAGTTCCTGTACCACATCCTTAGCCTCTTCCTCATCTTTGAGCATACGCAAACAGTGACTATAAAGCAAAGTCCAATGTCTTTTATACAATTCGGAGAAGGCCGAATGATCGCCAGCCGCCATTAACGGCAATAACGCTGCATCAGAAAATCTAGAATTGGCACTCATATCGGGGATATCTCACTATTAAAGATAATGATCAATAATTAAAAAATTTATTTTTTGACAAATCAGCTTAATACAATAACAAAATCGTTTAATATTGAGGTTGTATAACTAATTATCCCCAAAGCGTATAAATGATCTGTTTCATAGCGTTAGTTGACTTAAATAAAATCAGTATACACCAATTCTGTCTTAGTCTTCGATTCTAATTGCGATTTCTTCAAAAATTCAAGCGGTGTAATGCCCTTATTTTTTTTAAATTGCCGGTGAAATCCGGTCAGACTATTAAATCCACTCTGGAAGCACACTTGCTTAATCGTTAAATCGTCTTTACGCAGCAACTCGCAGGCATAGTTTATCCTCAACTCCATTAAAAAACTGATGTAGTTATACCCTGATTCTGTTTTAAAGTATCTTGAAAATGATTTCGGGCTGATATTTGCCATACCTGCAAGGTTTCTGATATCAATAGCCTGCGTATAATTGGCTAAGATATAATCCCAGATCAATCGGATCGGTTTGTTTATATTTTTAGTTTTCAGGTAATTTACCGGATGTTTATAGATGATGTTTTGCGCGCCCACAACTTCATCAATGAGGAACATTAGGTTCAAAAAATGTAAAAAATCTGCCTTTCCACCTGCCGCTATTTTCTGTATAAAAGCGGCCACTGAGGCTGATTTATTTTTAGGGATGAGGATGCCTTTTTTAGCATTGGCTAATAACCCCTGTATCCGTGAATTACTGGCACTACAAATATTTTTTAAAATCTGATTTACCGCTCCAAAATAGAAATGAATGGTTTCGGCATCGGCAAACGCCTGGTGAGGTTCCTGGCTTTGAAAAAAGAAACAATGTGGAATTCCCGGGCCAATGAATATTACATCCCCTTCGCTGAACTTATGCTGAGATTTACCAATAACAAACTGCCCTGTACCTCTGGCAATGTAGATAATTTCTGACTCAAGATGATGGTGAACTGAACTCGTTAGTATTTTATCGTGATCAGTGGTGATGGTAAAAAAAGTATTCGGAGCGCGGTGAATTTTAATTAATTGAGATTTAATCAAGGCCATAGATAGGAATATTAAAAAACTACATAATCTATATATATGAGGTTTTTACTCGCAAAAATGCCTACAACCAGAGAAGAAAAAATAAATATCAACCTTTCTCTTTCGATAACAAATAATACACTTTTATTGCATACATATATCATTTTTATACAAAACAAATACTACAGTTTACAGCACATATAATATGACGTACTTTAACCGAAGTTTATCATTTAACTTATAGAAAATACATTATGAAAAAACAAACAAAGTTCAGAATTGCTATCGCAAGCGGAATTGTTTTAATTTTTGTTGCCGCCATTACCAGCTGCAAGAAAAATCAAAAAGAAACGGAAATTCCAAAAGTTGAAGAATCGGGTTTAAGTAAAGTAGATCAAATCAGTATCGCAAAAGCAGGTTTCTCGCCAACAAATGCGATTAAAACAGATGGAGGTTTTATTGTTGAGGGAGATATCTTTTTAAAAACCACGGATTTGGAAAGACAACAAACTTTCATTAAAAAAGTGGTATCTAAAGAGGCTACAACAGAACAATATAGAACCACAAATCAGGTTACAGGGCTGCCACGTGTTATTAAAATTAAGGTTAACGCCGGTACTGCACAAACTGTATTTACCAATGCCACCAAAGAGGCCATCAAAAGATACAATGACCTTGGCTTAAAGCTTACCTTTACGCTACTGGATTCTAACTCGATAACTAAAGAAGATATTCTGATTAAGGGAGAAAGTTTTAGCGATCCGAATGTTTTAGGCCAGTCAGCTGGTTTTCCGGATGCAAATGGCAACCCGGCAAGCCCGATTAAATTGAGCAATACCCATTACGACAAAAATTTCACTAATAATAACCTGTTGGCAACAGTAATTGCGCATGAAATCGGCCACGCTATCGGTTTCAGGCATACAGACTATGCTGACCGTACTTATAGCTGTGGCTTAACGCCATGGGATGCTTTCCTAAGATTATTTGGCATACAGGTTGGAAATGAAGGAGATGGTGGTGTTGGAGCAATCCATATACCAGGAACACCGCTGGGTGGAGAACCGGGATCGTGGATGCTGGCCTGTTCAGACGGATCAAACAGACCTTTTACAGCAAGCGACATCGTAGCGATAAAAGCTTTGTATCCTAAAACCAATTAAACCTTTAGCAGAAAGCACGAACAGTTGATGAGTAACTGTTCGTGCTTTTCTTCAATGATAAACAAATGATTGTATGTGATTTAATGAACAAATACTCCGTACCTGAAAACCCTTAATAGAAGGTTTCGTCAAGATGTTTCGGATTTTAAAATGTAGATTAAAAACCAAATAGGTTGCCAATGCAATAAAATCCTGCGACTCGAACTTACTCCGCCAATTACACTGGCCATCATTATCTTAGCGTATCTGCTTTAAATTTTCTTGCTTGCACAACATTCGCATTTAATATGCTAGGGCTTTTTTAAAGGGATTACCATATTCCATGAACGATCTAAAGCATACGGACGGCTTCCCGCTCCGGTTGCAGCAAATAAATGTGTTGCTATTCCATGTTCGTCAAATAACAAAAACGGCCTTTCAAAATTTCCTTGTTTGGTAGTCGTACCATCGGCCCATTTAATTATTCTGGAATAAGCCTTTACCTCTTTAGCTAATGTCCATTCCTTCCCGTTCTTCGAACGTGCATGTATCCCTCCGCCTTCCTCGCCACAAATGCTTCCAGATCTGTC
Source organism: Sphingobacteriaceae bacterium (assembly GCA_017745075.1). Classification (GTDB taxonomy): domain Bacteria; phylum Bacteroidota; class Bacteroidia; order Sphingobacteriales; family Sphingobacteriaceae; genus Pedobacter. The sequence goes on from JAGIAD010000003.1 coordinate 202,313, forward strand.
TTTCATAATTAACTCGTAATGATCTTTTTCCCACCAGACAAAAGGATCTTCCACATCGCTATCAGGTTTATTTGATTTATGAAATTCGAAAATGGGTTTGTCTGTAAGCCGTTTATATTGCCCCTTGAAAGAATCGGCAACTGCAGCACCCAATAACAATGGTGGGTTCCAATCTTTTGGTGATGATTTATACAAGAGATAAATTTTTCCGTCTGGTAACACCACAGGCGAAGGATTAGAAGTTATAGAGGCATCCCACTGACCTGGTCTTGGCAATAAAAGCGGTTGGTCACTACGGATCCACGGTCCATACACAGATTTGGACCACGCCATACCTATTCTTTTGTTCATCCAGGCATGGTGCGCTACGCCGTTTGCCCAAACATCTTCTCCTGGTTTAGGGTCGGCGTCGGCATATCTGTTTCCGAAATAATAGAGAACATAATAATCTTTAACCTTTATAATCCGGGGGTTATGTGTGGTACAGCCATCAAAATAATCCCTTCCTCTTGCTTGCAACACTACCTCTTCGAAACGGTACGGCCCTTCAGGCACAGTAGAAACTGCCCTTACTACCTGCGAATTAGTAACCCAGTTGCCAAAACCATAATCTTTTGACCACCTGGAAGCAAACATGTGGTATAAGCCATCTTCACCTTTTATAACTGAAGGATCCCAAACCCAATAATTATCCATTGAAAAACCACCATTTACCGGTGCAGGCAACATCCTGCTTAATAAAGATGGCTGCTCATTACTTTTAGCAATTCCATCTGGCGTATGGCTAAGCAGCAGTCCCAGAGTACCTGAAGTAGAATATTTAATAAAATCTCTTCTTGATAAATTATCCATGTATTAAGCTCAGGTTAATGATATAGCCCAAAAGCTACCATCTGTTTTAAATAAATTTATAATTTAATTTGCGATCAATTTCTGATTTTCAACTTTTGGCCATATTATTAACTCGTTATCAAACCATTATCCTAATCACCTACTTCATGACATGTACCAGCAATAAATTTTTGATGTTTTAGTTTTTAGCTTTCCATTTGTTTACGCAGTACAGCTTCTTTATTTGAATTCCAGTAACCAGTAATTTAATAAAGGGAGAACTGTAATTGTTCTTTCACGTATCTCAAATTAATTCTATCTGTCTTATTTTAACCTAAGGTTAGCATAACCATTCCCTATAATGGAATCAACGTAATATTGCTCAGTTCTATCATTGAGTCCGATTTAAGTGATATTAGTTTCATTTCAAGTGTAAGGGATGTCATTCCAATTGCATTTTGAGACACCGTCAGCACACCAACATCTTTCTGTTTATTACCGGGAGTATCCTCATTAATCCTCATCTCAAAATTTGTTTTATCTAACGAGATACCCCATGTCCCTTCTATTGGTTCTTTAGTCCGGTATTGAATAAGTACCTTATACTTTCCCGGTTTTTGTATTTTTAGATCCCAGGTTAAATAATCATTAATATCTATCCATGAAGGATTAACTCCCCCATCATTAATACCTTTTTTTATTCCTTTTTCGTTTCTTAATTCTGCTTGGTTTGCCAACAGAACAATATTATTAGTGTTTTTTGTAGGTCCGGGTTGAAGGCTTACCTCTGGTTTACCGGTGATTTCGAGCACTATCACCATTGGAAGTTTCCCTTTAAAATGATTTGGTAAACTTATAGCTTTGGCCTTATCCAGATTTGAAACATTCAATTTTGCGTCTCTATTTTTTAAAGCATATGCACTATTGATCCTATTTGATAGGGGTAATTTGATTTGCCCGTCCTTTGGCATATCAAATACTTCCAAATACAGCTTCCCCGGTTTCTGGGTACAAAAACCCCAATCCATTTTTTGAAATGGAGAGGCAGTAGTACCATAAATGGCTTCTTTGTTTACTTTCATCCATTCTCCAATCTGCCTTAAGATGTTTACCGCAGTGTCCGGAATTGAACCTTCCCGATCAGGACCGATGTTAAGTAGAAAATTCCCCCCTTTACTTACAGTTTCCAGAAAAAGACGCATCATTTTGTCATATGACTTCCAGTTTTTATCGTGGGCACTATATCCATAACTTTCGTTGATGGTATGATTAACCTCCCAATCCATGCCTGGAAGTCCCGTAGAAGGAATATATTTTTCAGGAGTACCGATATCTCCGTTTTTATTTTCCAATCCATCCCAAAAACGATTGTTGATGATTACATCAGGCTGCCATTTAATAAGGTCAGTCAGGATACGTTTGGTACCCCAAGCCTCTCCTTCATTATTTTTGGCACTAAAATCAACCCACAACACATCCATCTTACCATAATTTGTAGAAAGTTCTCTAATCTGGTTATACAAATAATTTTTATAAACCTGATGTTCGGGTTTTACTTCACCAGGCGACTTAGAACGGCCCATGGTATGATAAGAATCAGGATGCTGCCAATCCAATAAGGAATAATAAGCACCTGTTTTTAGCCCTTGATCTTTAAATGCAGCGATGGTTTCTCCATATAGATCCCGTCCCTTGGGAGATATATTGGTACCGCCCGTAATCGAATTATTTATAGCGTAGGGTTCTTTGCTATTATAGAGCGTAAAACCTTCGTGATGGCGTGCTGTGAGAACCATATATCTCATCCCAGCCTCTTTCGCCAGTTTTGCCCAATATCTGGGTTTAAATTTAGCTGCAGTAAATTTAGGTTTTAATACTGCTGCATATTCGGTGCTTGACACACCAGCCCAGTTCTGTATCCATTCCGCATAGTGCTGGGTATATTTTTTATTTTTCCAATATCCTTCAGCAGCACTATAAAGGCCCCAATGGATAAACATACCGAAACGGGCCTCCTTAAACCATTCCATTCTTCTATCTTTTGTAGAAGTCCATCCGGGAACACCTTCATATGGCTGAGTTTGTGCCAACGCACAGAAAGCCAAGGTAAAAAACACAAATACAACTACTATTTTTTTTATATAAACCATCGTAATCTCAAATAAAAAATGTCGGGGAGGCGCTAAGGCCATCCCCAACACAATCTAATTAATCTAACCAACTATTATCTTAAGGCTTCACCGGTGTTTTTATAATCATCTGTCGCGCATAATTATAGTCATTGCCAGGGTTTAGCGCAGGATCATTGATTCTTGCTCCAACTCTTACGAAATAAACAGTATTCCAGGCTAATCCTGTTATCTTATAATTGAATGTGCCATTTTCTGCTCCAACCGCAGGTGTTACAAAATACCGGGTATTGGTTGGGTTTGTATAAACCGTTACATTCGGATTGGGGGATGAACTCCATACCACCACATGCCTCGCTGGCAACATTCCTTTATTTCCCTGAATCTTAAAACGAACATTTGCTGTTGTATCACTCACTTGATCTACATAGCTGCCAACCGATAACCATGGTTCTATTTTAAGCACAACATTTCCTTGTTGTCCTTCCTGAAGCGATATAGATGCCGAATCAGATTTAAAGGCGGCCTTAATGCTGCCATAAATCTTATAGTTTCCGGGTAAAATCCTTGTATTCTTAAAGTTCCCCGCTGTGTCCAAAACCATACTTCCATTAGTTACCTGAGCGGGACTCAACGTAATACTTCCAACATCCAGTTTCGTTCCGGTCAGTGCATCGACAAAGCTTCCTGTCAAAGAGGCATAATTGATTTCCTTTTCATATTTCTCGCAAGAAATGATTAATGTTACACCTGCCATCGCAAGCATCATTAATATATGTTTTATCTTAAAAATCTTCATAACAATGATTTGAATCGTTTTCTATTTCCAAAGTGGATTCTGCTCCAGTTTCGGGTTTAATAAAATCTGGCTTTGCGGAATCGGCAAATAATAGTATTTCTGTTGAAAAACAGGAGGAAATGAGATATCATGCCTGCTTACCTCATACCTGTAAGTATAATCGGTTCCGTTTGAAGTTAAAGGAGTATTGTTTTTCTTGGTAATCACAGCAACATGAGTTGGAGCATTCAGTACCACTTCTGCTAGTTTCCATCTTTTTAGGTCCCAATAACGTTTGTTTTCAAATGCCAGCTCAATAAAACGTTCGTTCTGAATTGCTATGCGCATATCCTCCTTGCTTAACCCTAATGGTATACCATATGTATTTCCTGTGCCAGCAGCTATACCTGCCCTCGCCCTCAGTTTTCCTATTATATCATAGGCCGGGGCGGTACGTCCCAATTCGTTTTCCGCTTCAGCGTAGTAAAGCATAATTTCGGCAAGACGCATTTCAACCCAATTGGTATAACTACCTGTGCCATAATTATATTCCCGTGGTGTTGCAGTCACCAAGGACTCATCCATCGCTTTACGCATAAAATAACCGGTTCCAGTACCATAGGACATTCCCAAGCCATTTGGGTTATATTTAAAGTTTGTTGCTACATTGGCTCCCTCGCTCACAAAGCTATATACAGGTATTCCCCCAAAAGTTTCACCATTGGTTACAACGGTAGCCCTTAATCTCGGGTCTCGGTTAACATATGGATCATTAGGGTTAAAACCAGACGTAGCATCAGTAATTGCTTTACCATTGTTCATCGGAAAAGCATCAACTAACTCCTGGGTTGGACAAGTATTTACCGCGTCTCCAACGGCAAAAGGAATATTTGCCATTTGACTAGCATCCCAGCCGTGCATCCGCTTGCCTTTGACAAATTCTACCTGCCAGATGGTTTCCGCGTTGTCTTTATTAAGGAACCAGGAACCAAATGCGACATTGTTTAGTGAATAAACATTTAGATCTAGAACGGCTTTTGCAGCATCTGATGCCTCCTGCCAATATTGGGTATTTGGGGTAGGAGAATACATCGGGCTAGCGCGATAAATTAAGACTCTGCTAAGCAGGCCTAAAGCTGCCCCTCTGGTGATCCTCCCTCTGTTACCTGATCCTACATTCAATGGTAGCAAACGGCCAGCCTCTTTTAAATCTTTAATCACAAACTGAAAACACTCTTCCATTGTATTCCTGGCTCCATAAAGTTCAGGAGAAGATTCGTTTAAAACCTTATCAACAATTGGTACTCCACCATAAATTTGTATCATCCTCCAGTAAAGGAAGGCTCTGAAAAATTTAACCTGCCCAATCAGGTTATTCCTTATTTCAGCATTGCTTGTCTGTGCTGGGTACAACGTTTCTATTTTTGTCAAGAAATCATTGCACAATCGTATGGTGCTATAAGACCATCGCTGAAATGGAGCACTAGCTACATTAAAGCTTATTCCGTTAACCGGGCCATTTGTCCAACCTAAAAATTCGTAACTAGGTCTACCTTCGCCGCTCATGGCACCCATTGCAAAATTAATTCTTCCTAGGTTTGAATAACCTGTTCCAAATCCCTCGGGCTCCGCATTTGCATAAATTACATTTACAAGTAACTGCATAGCAGCTGGATCACTCCAAACGTCTCCCTGGTCAATTGCCGAAATATTTTTTACATCCAGCACTTTTTTACAAGATGTTATTGTATTTAATGCCAATAATGTTATCAACATCAATAGTATTTTTTGTGTTCTTTTCATCAGATTTACTCCTTAATTAAAATGAAATATTTGCCCCCACTACTAAACTTTTATTTTGCGGATAATAAAATCCGCTACCACCAAATTCAGGGTCGAAATCTTTAATTTTACTGAATACAAAAAGATTACTTCCTGATACAAAGAACCTTGCTTTGCTTAATTTGATGCTTTTAACAATTGAAGCAGGTAAGGTGTAGCCCAACTGGATATTTTTTACCCTGATGAAACTGGCATCACGAAGCCAGAAGGTAGAATTCTGATCATTAACCGGATTTGTCCCTATCCAGGAACGGGGAATAGTTGCATTTGGGTTCCCGGGGGTCCAGCGATCCAAGAAGTAAGCATAGCTATTCCCATTCTGAAACATGTTTCTAGCAAAACCCGTCAACTGTACGGTTCTGTTTCCAGTTGCCTGAAAGAAAACATTAAAGTCAAAGCCCTTCCACTCGGCATCTAACGTTAATCCGTACATGATTTCGGGAGTACTCCCATACCATTGGATCACAGAAACATCCCGTTGGTCAATGATACCATCATTATTTAAGTCTGCGTATTTAATATCACCTGCTTTGGGGTTAGTCCCTTCAATTCTAGGAGAAAGCGCTGCATCCTGATTAGTCTGATATAAACCCAATGCAGTATATCCTGTAGTATAACTGGTAGGCTTGCCAATTGGTGTATTCCATGGAGCAATGTTCGGGGTATAATCAATCTCTTTAACTTTATTTCTGTTAAAGCTGATGTTCCCTGATACACTGTATCGCAAATCATTAACCTTATATTGATGTTTAAAAGCAAATTCAAAACCATGTACACCAATTTTACCGTAATTTACAGCGGGTAATGTAGCTCCATAAACACCAGGATACTGGTTAAGTCTGGTACCATAGATATCGTAAGTATTTTTCCTGAAATAATCAAAATTGAATCCGATCAGTCCCTTTAAGAAAGTTGCATCTAAACCAAAATTGGCATCTTTAGTCTTTTCCCAGGTAAGGTTCGGGTTAGGTACTGCCGATTCTATCAGGTACTTGACAGGAAGACCAGAGAAATAATAATCGCCAGATAAACCATAACTGCTTCTCCATTGAAAACCGCCAACATTGTCGTTTCCTGCAAGACCATAACTAGCCCTGATCTTTAAGAAATCAACAAACTTTAAGTTATCCTTGATAAAAGATTCTTGTGACAATACCCACCCTGCTGAAGCCGCCGGAAAGAAACCCCATCTTTTCTCAGGTGAAAAACGGTAAGAGGCATCATTTCTAAAAGACACCTGTAAAAGGTACTTAGCTGCATAATCATAATTTAACCTGGTAATGATACCCATACGACCATCTTCGGAGCCGCTCCCTGTGATAGTTCTTTCATCATCATTCGCTCCGGCAAAAATCTGGTCTATGCTTGAAAACTGAAAGTTAGTTCTTCCACCATTAAAGAAATCAATTTTTGCCTGATATTGCTCAAAATTAGTCATTGCTTTTACCGTATGCTGACCAAATGTCCTGCTATAATCCAAACCAAAATTTAGGGTATAACTCTTTCCAGTATTATAGCCTTCACTTACTGTTGTCTTTGTTCCTAAGTTTATCGACCTAAGAATTTTTCCGCTGTCATCTTCTTCGTAGGTTGGATATTGTTTATTAAACTGCTTGGAAAATGTTTGCTGGTTATAGATATTAATTCCACCAGAAACGTTCAACCCCTTAGTTAAAAAGGATAGTTTTTGGATAAAGGACAATTGTCCAACAAATAGATTATCGTTGGATTTGTTGTAACCGCTACCCTTGGTTACTTCGCCAATATGGGTATCTGTAGCGGCATTGTAAACCGGAAGCCCATCATCATAGTATGCCTTTGTTGTAGGATAGTTCTGCATCGATAAACGGCTCATTGCCTCATCCGAAACATTTGGAGCGGTATTATTAACAATACGCCCCTCAAGATTAAACCTTAATGTTAAGTTCTCGTTTATTTTTGCATCAATATTTGAACGAAAATTATACCTGTTATAAGAAAGGTTATCGTAAATTCCGTTTTGATCTGTATAGCCCAAACTAAAAAAATACTTAATTGCTTCAGCGCCTCCATTAACCGTAATGTTATGCTGTTGCGTAAGGGCATGATCTTTAAAAGCTACCGCACGCCAGTCTGTAGATGGGCTGGTACCTGTTCTGAAATCTTCAATCTGTTTTGGTGTAAATGACAATGTATTGCCCATATTTACATTCGCTTCATTTCTCAACACCGCCTGATCATAAGCGTTTAGCACATTTGCATAACGGGTAGGTTTGTCAAAAGAAATATTGGTATTGTATGAGAATGTTGGTTTACCTATGCTTCCCCTTTTGGTGGTAACAAGAATTACCCCATTGGTAGACCTAACCCCGTAAATCGCTGCCGATCCTGCATCTTTAAGTATGGATATGCTTTCAATTTCGTTAGGATCGAGCTGAGAAAAACTCCCTGCATCTCTTACAACTCCGTCAATCACGTACAACGCGGAAGCATTATTATATGAACTTACCCCCCTTATCGAAACAGAAGATCCGGAGCCTGGCCTTCCAGAAGAATTCAGCGATACCAGGCCAGGCACTAAACCGGCTAAACTACTAGTATTGTTCGTTACTGGTCTTTTTCGTATCTCATCACCACTTAAGGTGGAAATAGATCCAGTCACTTTAGCTTTCTCCTGGGTGCCATATCCAACTGATATAACCACATCATTTAGATCGTTGGTTTGCGGAACCAAACGAACTACTATCGTGTTTGAAGAAACCTTAACCTCCTGGGTTATATAGCCCAAAAATGAAACAACCAGCACAGTTCCTTCATCTATATTTTTGAGTAGGAAAGAACCATTTGCATCTGAAACGGCACCATTTTGACTACCCTTTACTTTAATACTTGCACCTACCAGTGGCTTACCATCTTCGTCCAGGATCGTCCCTTTCAGATCAAGCTTAAGAAGTTTTTTTTCTTCGATAGGAATTTCCATGGCTCGAATAACAATCATTTTATCAAAAACTACGTAACTCAGTCCAAGGTTCTTTAAACTAAAATCCAGTACATCAGTCAAGTTTGCATTATGAAAATCAATATCAATTTTATTAACTGGCTGTACAATTTGTTCAGCCCAGACTATATTGTAACCTGTTTGTTTGTTTATTGCTGTGAAAACCTCTTTTAATGATGCATTTTTTTTACTGTAGGAGATCTTTTGAGCAAAAGTAACCGCACTGACCTGCAAAAAGGTGCCGATTAATAGGAGGGTAGTCAATTTCATAATCAACAGAAATTTAAGGGCATACCTCGGCGGTATACAAAAATTCTTGGTATAATTTTTATACATTTGTTTGTTCAGTTAAATCGATGGGCAGAGCAATCCTAGGCCTATGCACATTCGATAGATTTAAGAAAATAATATTTAGGAATTGTTTTCGGTGAACTTTCTCCAGAGGCGTTAGCGCGTCTCTGGATGCTTATGTTCAGATCTGTTTTAGATCACTGCGCTTTTTCTTTCATTTTTGTTTGGTTTGGTTAGTTTAATTGGTTAATTGGTATTTGGTTACTTTTTGGTAATCTCGATTTTATTGTTGTCCATCTCAAAATGAACCTCATTAGTCAACTCAAGCATTTTAAGCACTTCCGAGAGTTTGACAAAGCGGCTTATTATTCCGCCAAACTGTATCTTTTTTAACTTGCTATCCTTGAATTCTACATTAACATTGTACCACCGCGAAATCTTTTGCATAATACTCTCCAATTCTTCCGCTTCAAATTTAAAATACCCCTGTTTCCAGGCAACAACATTATCGACATCAACAGAAATAACTTTAGCAGAGTTTTCAGTGAGTAATAATTGTTGTGTCGGTTTTATCAGCAATCCGTTAACATCAACACTGCCTTCCAAAAGCGTGGTCTTCGAAATCCCATCATCATTATATGTATTCACGTTAAAATGCGTTCCATGTACAGTTATTACCTGATGGTCGGATACAACCTTGAATGGTCTTAATTTATCGTGCTTGACTTCAAAATAAGCTTCTCCGGTAATTTTTACTATACGCTCTTTTAACTTTTCGAAAGAACAGGGAAATTGGATCGAGGATCCCGCATTGAGCCAAACTTGAGTTCCATCTTCCAGGCTGACCTGATATTGTCCACCAAACGGTGTTTTTATGGTATTTGTTAAGTTTTTGCCGGCATTTTTTTTGCCAAGCATTTTATAGATGAGCTGACCTTTATCGTTTTTGCTAATGCTTACTCCTCCTTCATCTCGTAATTGGCCATTATGTGCGTCTGTAAGCGAAATTGTAGAGCCATCACTCAAAATAAGTACGGCTTTGTTACTCCCGGGCAACGGATCTCTTTTTTCAATTCTGGTTATTGAAAGATGATTTTGCTGCTGTTGTTTAACTTTATAGAAAAATAAGCCAATTGATAAAATTAGCATAACAGCCGCAGCTGTCGTCCATACATACGAAAGTTTGAGTGTTTTTCTTTTTGGCCTAATCTTGCTTTGGATACCGGCAAAAATCTTTAACCTTAAATCTTCACTATTTTCTGCGAACTCATAAGGGATTTTAATTTCAGCCTCAGGATCATTGTGATACCACCCCATGAGTTCAAGCTCTTCTTGATGGGTAATAGTCCTATCCAATAATCTGGAAGCTAAAAGTCTATATCTCGATTTTTCTGTTGTTTCCTCCATGCATACAACTGTCTATAATTAGAAGACCGCTATGAAGACGAAAACCCTTACTGTTAAAAAAATTATAATAAGGTTAATAAAAACCCTCTTAGTCCAGATCTTATTTTCTTCAAGGCCTTTCCCATATGCGCTTCAACGGTTTTTTCCGAAATATCTAGTTTTTCGGCAATCTGTTTTTGCGAGAACCCTTCTTCCTTACTCAATCTAAACACTAGCCTACATTTTTCAGGGAGTTCTGTAACGAGTTTTTCCAGTTGTTCTTTTAGCTCCGAAAATTCCATCCATTCCTGTGTAGAATCATCTACCAAAGATTTAGTGATTAAACTATCAATATACTTTTGTTGATTATGTTGCTTTGCTAAACTTTTAATTACACCGTATTTGACTGATACGGCAAGATAAATATTTAAGGAACCTGTAATGGTTAACTGCATCCGTTTCTCCCATAAAGCAACGAAGATATTCTGAACAACTTCCCTTGAGTCATCCAGATCATCAAGCTTGTATGCTGCTAAAGCAAAAAGTTTTTCCCAGTACCTATTGTAAATCGCAGTAAATGCTTTGTGATCACCACCTTTCAGTAGCATGATTAACTCCTCATCATTTAAATCACAATGTTGCATTTGTTCTTATTTAAACTCTAGTTGATATCTGTTTTTCTTTTTAAAGTCCTGAAGAAACACTTTCAAACATCAATTATGTTACAAATAAATTAAAAAAAATCAATTAAGATAAGTACATTATTTAAACAAACGTTTGCTTAAAATTTAATTAAACAAATAGAAATATGAAATCTAAAAGTATCTTAAAACTACAGAATTGTTGATCAATTTTTACGGGCATATAGTGAAAACTGCTAGGTTAAATGTTAAGCAGCAAACAGGATTATTTCATTTATTATTAGCAAAATATTTTTAATCCGAATATGCAATGGTACAAGTAAGAAAAATTCTGCTTATCCTTATCGCTATGGTGACGATGGTGGCTGACAATGTAGATAATGTTTCCAAAGATCGACAAGCAAAAGTTACTGTGCTTTCAAGTGGCAAAAATAAGGTTTTAAAAATACCTTATACAAAGATGGCGTTACTCGGTTATCAATAAAATTATCTTTTATAGTGACACAGAAGAAGGCGTATCGGATAAATCTACTTTCCATACCAATCTTTTAAAATTCGATTCTATAATAACCCAAAAGAAGATAACAGGTTTAGATCATAAATATGTTCACTACCCCGAAGAGATACACATGACGGAGCCGATAAAGGCCTATTATGATGCTTTAAGGTTTATTTACAAACAATGGGATCTGCCACAGATGGACCCCAAATTATTGAACGCTGCCACTGTAAAGCAACATTATCAGCAACTTTCTAAACGGTATGGGTATGCTGTTATACCTACAGAAGTAAATATTAACAACATGGCCATGTATTTAATAAGCCAGCCCGGAGCATTGGATAATGCAATAGATTTACTTGAAATGAATACTCAAAACTATCCCACATCGTCAACTGCTTTTAGCCAATTAGGTGATGCATACCTAAAAAAGAGCGATCGTTCAAAAGCATCTGCCTGCTACAAAAAAGCACTTGTATTAAACCCCGGTTCGCAAAAAATAAAAGCCAAATTAACCGGAATTTCAGAAAAACGATAGCCCCTTATTAAATACTACTTCACGGTCCAATATGGAGAGTCCGTTCTTGCAGTTAAAAGATAATCCTCAATCTGCTTAACAATATCAGGATGGCTTGTTGCAACATCTTTTGTTTCACCTATATCGGTTTTCAGGTCGTAAAGTTCCAATTTGTGGTGTCTTTTTACTCCTTTCCATCGCCCGTAGCGTATCCCTTGCTCAAAACCCAGTTCAAAAAACTCCCAATATAAGAAACGGTCTTTTTTAGGCTTTTCACCTTTAATAGCCGGGTAAATACTTACCCCGTCGGTTTTGAATTTGGTGGTTTTGCCGGCAATATCCGCAAAAGTTGGCATTATATCGGCAAAATAACCAGGTACATTACTTATTTTGGGTACATTTTTAAGAAATGGAGCCCATGCAATGAACGGAATTCTGATTCCCCCTTCGTACATATCCCGTTTATATCCCTTAAGTTTTCCGTTTGAATCAAAAAATTCGGAAACAGCCTTGAGCTGGCTTGTTGGTTCAGACCTGGGGCCGTTGTCGGAGGCGAAAAAAACAATCGTATTTTCCGATAAGCCACTTTTAATCAGGTAATCTTTAACCTTACCTACTGCCTGATCCATATAATAAACCATGGCCGCATAGGTTTTCATATCGTCGGGCCAGTCCATGTTCTTATAAATAGCCTGATCTGGCACATCAAGCGGAGAGTGCGGATTATTGAAATTCAGCATCAGGAAAAACGGTTTCTCAGCTCCTTTTTGAGTTTCAAGGTAAGCCAACGCCTCGTCAGTGCACATATTGGTTTCATAGTAACCTTTATTCCCGTTGGTATTTGGTGCTACAGTTACGAGTTTTCCGTTTATGTAACGGTGATCGGGCCAGTAGGTACTTGCGTAAGTAGAAGGAATATTAATCAGCCAGCCCGAAAACTTGTCGAAACCCCGCTGTAAAGGCGTGGCTAAAGAATCGTATCCGTCAACATGCCATTTTCCTACCAGCGAAGTATTGTATCCGGCATCTTGCAACAGGTTTCCAATGGTATAATCATTTTTGGTCAGGTTAGCCCTGTACACTACATTTTTACCTTTTTTCCCGGCAATTCCTCCCTGTTCGGTGGCATTGCCCCTAATGGTAGCATGACCGGTATTAAGTCCTGTGAGGATGGAGCCCCGGGATGGCGAACAAACCGGAGCCCCTGCATAAAAATCGGTAAATTGTGTCCCTTCCTTTGCAAGTTTATCAATGTTGGGTGTCAGGATTTTTTGTTGTCCATAAACACCAACATCCCCATATCCCAAATCATCAGCCAAAATAAAAACGATATTGGGCTTTTGTCCGGGCCTCCGCTGTGCAAAAATTACTCCGCTACAGGTGAGCAAAAAAGCCATTATTAATAACTTCCACTTCATTACTTATTCTTTTGATTTTTTCAATAAATACCCTTTAATTATAGCCGGGATTTTGCACATAAAGACCTGGTGCGGTCTGAATTTCTGCTGCCGGAACCGGGTAAATTATATAGTTGGGTACAATTTCGTTAATTTTTGTTATTGCATCGGCAATTCTCCAGGCATTCATCTGCGAAACGGCCAAACCCTCCCTTACCAGGTCGTTCCAGCGGAGCCCTTCGCCTAAAAATTCCCGCTGCCGCTCCTGCATCAGTATAGGGATGGTTACATTAGACAGTGCGCCAACTCCCGCCCTCGCCCTCACTTTATTAACGATCGCATCCACATCAGCCTGGGTACCGGGTGCACCATGAAGAATACATTCAGCCTTCATCAATAAGATATCAGTATAACGCAATACAATGAAGTTAATCGGCCAGTCTTTTCCCGATAGTCCCTTTTTGGTTACATCAATATATTTTTTGATGAAAGGACCGGCAGTGTAAGTGGTAGCTACATTGAAAGGATAGCGGCTATCTGTTCCGCTTACCGTATTTGTAGTGTATGAAGTAACCAGGCTTTTCGATACAGGAAATGTGCTTGATCCATAACCGTTTCCAAAGCTGTTGGAAATACCGTTACTGGTCCAGTAGGCTACTGGTACCAGGTGTGATGGGAAACCTGCACCGTTTAAACTGGAAGCAAACTGGATATCAAATACCACTTCACTGTTGTTTTCTTTTGCATATGAAAAAATCGAGGCATAATCTGATATAAAGCTGTATGGGCTTCCGGTAATTACCGCATCAAACAATGCTGCAGCCTTATCATATTCATTACTATTGAGACCTGGCCCGTTAATCCCATAGGTTGGCCCTGATTTGGTTAAATAAACCAGCCCCAAAAGCCCTTTTGCAGCATAAGAGGTTGGTCTTCCCAGATCAGATCCGGTAAAGGAAGCAGGTAAATTGGCTGCTGCGTACTGCAAGTCAGATTCGATCAATGCATAAATATCGGCCACGGGACTACGTGGAATGGCTGCAACTTCAGCTGCACTCTTCACCGTTGAGATTAACGGAACCTGACCAAAAGTTCTTACTAATGAAAAATAATAAAACGCCCTTAAGAAGCGTACTTCTGCAGTGTAACGTGTTGCATTTGCACTGGTCAGTACACTTCCTTTGGTTTCCAGCGCCGCTAAAACCGTATTGGCATTATAAATTCCATTGAAGTTGGCTTTCCAGGCGGTAGCAATAAATCCTGTAGTGGCAATGCTTGGTGTAAAGTTGTTGATGCCATCCCAGTCGCGATTACCATCAGAGGTTGCATTTATATTATCGCTGCGCATTTCACCAAGGAACAACGCCTGGCTCGGATAATTGTTCAATTGCGAATAAACTCCGTTCACCGCCTGAAGGAAGTCGTTATTATTGGTAAAAAAGTTATCAGTTGCCAAACTTGACACTGGAGTTTGATTTAACTGTTTTTCGCAACTGCCTAACAGCAGCAATAGCGAGAACAGTATTAAGTATATTTTCGTTTTCATCTTGTATGGTTACTAAAAGCCAATATTTACACCTATTGAAGCTGTTTTACTCAACGGCATCGATCCGTAGTCGCCTGAAATCGCATAGCTGGCATCGCCGCTCACGTTGGTATTCTGCGCCTCCGGATTTGCACCTCCTTTATATTTGTCGTGAGAGAAATAATTTTCCAGCGACACAAATATTCTTGCCGAAGAAATTGCAGGGGTTTTAAATAATTTCTTAAGGTTATAACCCAGTGTGATGTTCTGTACCCTGATAAAATCGGTAGAATATACCCAGTCGGATGTTACATTTGGATAGGTATAACTTGCACCTAGTCTGCCCCTTGGTGCGTTTGGATCAGGATTGGAAACCGACCAGTGATCTCTCCAAACCCCAAGAACATTTGCCGTGGTGCTGCCGGAAAAATCGATTGCCCGACCGAGATATGATAGTATGGAGCCTCCATGCTGGCCATACAGCTGTATGCCGAGGTCAAAATCGCCATATTTAAAGGTATTGGTCCAACCCCAGGTGTACTTAGGAGAAGGTTGCCCGCCCACTACCCTGTCCGCTGCACTTATTTTTCCATCGCCATTACTATCAACATATTTTGCATCACCAGCTTTTTGCCCAGATACTTTAGCCACATTTGGATTGGCAATATCGGCAGCAGTTAAAATGCCATCCGTTTTGGTAATATAATAACTGAATGCAGGAAGCCCTTCCCGTAACAGATAAGGTGCATTACTGCCACTGTAGGCCGAAGCAATCTCAATATCTGCATGAGTTGGCCCCAGCTCGGTAACCTTATTCTTGTTAAAGGCGATATTGGCATTCATTGACCAGGTAAAACGTGCCGTCTTTAGATTTATAGTATTCAAGCCAAATTCGAGGCCTTTGTTTACCACCGCCCCAATATTTTGCAAACTTGTACTGAAACCACTTGCTGATAACACCGGCAGATTAAGTAAAAGATCACTATTCTTTTTATGGTAAGCATCAAAAGTGAAATTGATCCGGTTGGCCAGTAAGCTTAAATCCAAACCAAGATCGTAGGTGCTTGAAGTTTCCCATTTTAGTGCTTTATTGGCCAGCCCGGAAACGACCTGACCCGTTGCGGTTGTAGGCGTGTTGCCGCCAAAAACATAGTTCGAATTTACGAGAGTACTGATTGCATTGTAATCGCCAATGTTGTTATTACCGGATTTACCCCAGCTAAGCCTAAGTTTTAACTCACTGATTGCTTTTACACTCTTCAGGAAAGGCTCTTCTGAAATCTTCCACCCTGCAGATACCGAAGGAAAGGTTCCCCAGCGGTTCTCGGCACCAAATTTAGAGGAGGCATCCCTTCTAATGGTCGCAGATAACAGGTATCTATCTTTAAAAGCATACTGAAGCCTGCTATAATAAGAAAACAGTGTGTTATTAGCGGCTGTAGAAGTTCCGGTAGTCGTTACTCCTGCCGAATTGGCAATTGCATTGCTTAATGTTTTGATAATATCATTGGCGAAACCGCCGGCTGAAGCAAGCCTTACGCCTTCAGTATGAACAATATTGTAAGATACCCCTGCAATTGCCGAAATTTTATGCACACCGGCAATTGTAGTCGAGTAACTCAAAGTATTTTCATTTAAAAAGTTTTGCTTTTTGCTTACAATATAGGCCCCTGTTGAATAAAGTCCGGGATTGGTTAACAAGGCCGATGCAGCACCTACAGTTACCTGATCTGACGTATATTGCGATGTATTTCTGTCTACATTATCATAGTTTACGCTGGATCTTAATGAGAGTCCCTTAATGATCTGATAATCTGCATACACCGAGGCCAGCAACCGCGAAGTTTTAATATTATTTATTGCTGTTTCCAGATATGCATACGGACTGATGAGTCTTGGACTTGCCCAGGTATAGGTACTGTTTCCGTAGGCTCCGGTGTTGAGTCCGGCCGAGCTTTCTACAACGGGCACCATCTGTAGTGCATTCATCAGCTGGTTATCTTTTCCTTCGGCAGGTGGTGCATTATTAACGGAATATGATGGAGCGAGATTAATGCCGAACTTTAACTTTTTATTGGCATTAGCCTCAACATTTGCCCTTAATCCGTAGTTTTTAAAATTAGAATTGAGCAGCGTTCCATTTTGATTCAGGTAATTACCGGAGATAAAATAGTTGACATTTTCAGTACCTCCGCTTGCAGAGGCTTCATAATTTTGATAAGGCGCCTGTGTAAAAACAGCATCCTGCCAATCTACATAATCAAGTCCGGGATGGCCGGCCTGTGCCCATCTCGGATCGGTCATATATGAGGTATTGATTGTTCCTGCAGGAAGTCCGAGTATTGCAGCCCTTTCGGCATTGGTTTGATCAGCGGTTCTGCCGGTACCCGACGCTACCCAGGCCGAGTTGGCAAGTTCTGTTGCCTGAGCAACCCACTCATCGGCACTCAGCATATCAACCTTTCTTGATATCGAACTGGTTCCTGCTTTTGCATTTACACTAATTTTAGGTCTTCCAAGAAAACCTCTCTTAGTGGTGATAATTACAACACCGTTAGCTGCACGCGAGCCGTAAATAGCCCCTGCAGCTGCATCTTTCAATACCTGTACGCTTTCAATATCATTAGGATTGAGGTTATCAAGAGGACTGTTTGAAATGCCGCCCGCAGCGTTTTGACTTGCAATATCCAAAGGAAAACCATCCAAAACATATAGCGGTTCGTTACCAGCAGTGATTGATCCTGCCCCCCGTACCTGGATGCTCAATCCGGCTCCGGGCATACCGGTTTGTTGCCTTACCTGCACGCCTGCCATTTGCCCAATCAAGGCCTGTTCGACCCTCGAAATCGGCTTTTCTTCAACAGCCTTGGCATTAAATGTGGCTACAGAACCCAATACATCACTTTTCTTTTGCGTTCCGTAACCTACCACAAGCACTTCTTCCAGCTTACTTTGGTCAGGATCAAGTTTTATAGAAAGCGCTTCTCCTTTGTAAAGCACTTCCTGCGTTCTATAACCCACATACGTAAAAATTAAAGTAGGCTGAAGCTGTTCAGTAACGATCTGAAATTCGCCATCAGGATTTGTAGATACCACCTGGGCTGTTCCTTTAAGCCTGACACTTACGCCTGGCAGGGGAAGATTTTTTTCGTCCGTTACTCTTCCTTTTATCACGGTTGATTTTGAACGGACAACATTAAATATTTTCGGTGTCGCCTGAATGGCCAGGCCAGAAAGAGTACGATGATTGATCGGATAGTGTTTGCCTTTATTTTTGGCCGAGACCGGTAAAACAGCGGAAACGAGAAAAATTCCGGTTAAGCCTGGCAACAAAAATGTTTTCGATAAAGGTGCGATATGAGAATCCTTCCAGGACTTTCCGCTTATTTTCATAATTATATTGGTTTATGTCAATTATGAAATACTTCCACTTATTATGAAAAGTATGAGTAGAATTCATAAATTTAACATGATCATTAAATAAATTGACCGGATGCAACGCCAATTGATCTCCGGTTAAATGGTCGAAATCTGGGGAGGATGCAGAAATGCATTCCCCTTGTTATTTAGTATTATCTTCTGTTTGCATGCTCCTTTCTTAATAGAATTTTTATCTTATTTTATTTGTGTATTAATTTAGGATAAGACTTTGACTGTAATCCGGGTAGGATTGTATCTGGAATATTGAGATAAGGAGAGATAAAGG
Source organism: Sphingobacteriaceae bacterium (assembly GCA_017745075.1). Taxonomy (GTDB): domain Bacteria; phylum Bacteroidota; class Bacteroidia; order Sphingobacteriales; family Sphingobacteriaceae; genus Pedobacter. Next base: position 220,832 of record JAGIAD010000003.1, read on the forward strand.
TTTCGGCAGTCATAAAGTATATATAATCTATAGTGATAGTAGTCAAAATTATATCATCTAAGCATGCCACACAAACTTTTAACAAAAATTACGATTTTCATAATTTTTTGAGTTCCGGCAACGATGGCATAATAATTTATAGAAACAAAAATTATTCGATTCATAAAACAATTTGCTCTATTAATTATCTGACGTGAATGTTGGTTATTTATCTGGCCTGGATATGCATAGGTTCAAGCATACAAATAATGGATCATACAGGCTTATGTATTGCAATATTGGGCAAGCACATATAAATTATCATCCCAGGCAATTTATATTAAAAATAAAAAGGCTTTGTCCGGCAAAAAGAACAAAGCCTTCAAATTCAGGAAAGTTAAATAAGCTTTAAGCCAGGCTTACTTAAACTTTAGATTTAACGATACGATATTGGAAACTAAACTTGTTGACCGGGAGTAATGACCATATCTTAGTTCGAGCATATTTAATCTCTGCCAACCAAAAACTCCTTTAGGTGGTGCAAATCTGATACCTGCCCCATAAAAGTTACTGGTGAGTGTAGACAGGTCATAGTCACTTGTGAAGTATTGTTCAGATGGCAGGTGCTGGCCATAAGGCGCAAAATACCTGGTTCCTACCTGATTGTTGTAACGGTAAAAAGGGCTTATAGAAAAGAACGAATTGATCTTAACAGGAATTTCGAGTTCTGCTGTATGCGCCTTTATTCCCCAATTATCCATATAATAACGATAAAATGTACGAATCACAAAACGGTCGTCTAAAAAGTAGTTCATGCGCACACCTATCGGTAATTTATAACGTTTATCAGGCAGGGTTTCAGCGCGCATTGAACCATCCGTAAAATAATCGCGTTGATACTTGGTGGCCAGTAGTCCTTTTTGATAAGAAGGCTCCAAAATCAGCGAAGCATGAAATTTCTCATTGATAACCTGCGAGAGGGAGAAGGATGCACTGAAAGAATTCCTTGGGGCGGTATCATATTGCTCTCCTTTTTTTCCGGTATTCCCCGTTCGCAGTTCTATTGGTAAGATTACCGTCCACTGGTCTAAAAAGGCCTGAAGTTTAAAGTCAAACTGTGTATTTTTATCTTTTGATAAGCGTGTAAGGTTAAAAGCTGCACCTAACGATTGGTAATCGAACTCTGTTGAATACGATCCTGTAAAACCAAAAGAATTCCCGGTTTCTTCATTGGAATGTGTCCAGTTTAGCGAAGGATAAATACGGGTATCGGCAGATGAAGCTGAAGAAATGGTGCTGGGATCAATCTTATCAGAAGAAGCTGAAGTATAATGATCTACACCGAGTTCGAACAGAAAGGTATTCTTTTTACCTCTTTTATTGAACCTGGATACCTGGAGGTCAATGGTATTGGCAAAATCGCTCAGTTTCTCAGTACCAATACCACCTGTAACCGCCGAATTATTTCCATTTTGATGGTAATAGGCCGAAACCAGGTTAATCTCATCAATTTTTAGCTTTCGCGACTGATATTTGCTGCTATCTGCCTTAGCCGGCTCAGGTTTGGTTTGTGCATAAGTGCTTAAGATACCGAAGTACATAAAAAGCACATGAAGATATATTTTTTTCATTTCCGAATCCTCATGTTAATTACAGCCACAACCTCCACCACTTTTGCCGCCATTGGCACCTGAGGCACCCTCGCGGTAAAGCTGAAAACTCTGCTCGAATTTTTGGGCTTTACGGGCCGAAAGAATCATGTCGGCATCGTTAAGCTTACTTTTCTGATAAGGTTTAACACTACTGCAGGCACTTAACATACCCGCCACCGAAAAAGCCATGATTGCCACCAGGATAAATGTTTTTGAACTTTTCATATTTATATCACATTAATATTGTTAGAGGTAAAAACCTTATCATGATCATCGATTACGATACAGGCCACTTGTTTAATTTGGTTAATCAGCTCGAGTCCAACCTTTACCCCCATTACCACAACCGGTGTGGCCAGGGCATCTGCCAACTCAGCACTCGGACAGATAATACTCACACTCTTCACGCCACTTACCGGCAGCCCTGTTTTGGGATCAATTGTATGAGAATAGCGTTTTCCACCGATAGTAACATATTTTTCATAACTCCCCGAAGTGGCGATCGCCATATTGCTGATCTTAAGCGAAGAAAATGGCCTGTTGGTCTGTTCCGGATCGGCAATACCTACTGTCCACGGATGGCCGTTAGGCTGTGTACCCCACGTAATCAGGTCACCCGCAGCATTCACGATTCCGCTGTTTATTCCCATTTGCTGTAGAATGAGTTTGGCTTTATCAGCTGCGTAACCTTTTCCGATTCCGCCAAATCCAATCCTCATACCTTTTTTTTTGAGCAAAACGGTCGAGCGTGCCTTATCCAATAGTATATTCCTGTAGTCAATAAGCCCAACAGAGGCCAGAGCGGCCGCTTCATCAGGCAAACTGGTCATATTTTGATCGAAATTCCAAAGCCGCTTATCTATTGATCCGTAGGTAATATCAAAAGCACCGTCGGTAATTTCTGATATTTTGATGGAACGCTCAATTAGGCCTATCACTTCCTCATCTACCTTTACAGCCTTTAAACCAGCATTTTCATTGATCAGACTGGTCTGGCTAAAATCGCTGAAAGTGGTTAGCAGATATTCTATTCTCCTCACCTCGGCTATTGCAGCATCTATCGCGATATTACCTTTTTCAATGTTTTCGGCAATCACAGTAAACTCAAAGCGGTTTCCCATGAGCTTAAGTATCCGGTTTACAGAAACAGGTTTAGCCATCATGAAGTTATTTTTTTAATTTTTCGATCTCTGCAACGAAAGCCTGTGCACTCTCCCCCGGGAAACCATCCCAGCTTTTAAGTACCTTCCCATTTTCATCTACTAAAACGGTAAAAGGAAACTTGCCGTCCTTATTGTACAGTTCGGCCAATGATTCATTAAGTCTGACCTGCTCTTTTGGAAGCTGGTTTTTCTTCATTCTCGGAAAATCTGCTCTTACAAGTAGCAGATTGGCAGCGGCGTATTTTTCAAAGTCTTCAGATTCCAGAATCTCTTTGCGTAAACGGATACACGGGCCACACCAATCGGAGCCCGAGAAATTAATCAGGATCTGTTTATGCGTAAGCTTTGCTTGTTTTTGTGCTTCTGAAAAATTCCCCATCCATATTGCCGGAACAGCGAAAAGCCCTAAAAGAGCAACAAAAAGTAATTTCATAACTAAGAATAATTTTTAAAGTAGTACCTGTAAGCTGGGTATTGTAAGGCCAATGGTATAAGAAGAGCTATTGATGTTAGCCTTCTTACAGTTTATGCAGTTCATCAGGGCAAGGGCTGCTGCACTCATTCTAATGTTGTTAAGCAAATCTTTTCTATCCATATTCTTTTTACAGTTAAGATGATAATTCAATGGAATATTCAACAAAAACACTGGTATATAAGCGTATAGCATCAACCCGGCTATGTTGTAAAAATCCTTGAGTAAAAATTCTATCTATAAAAAGGTTTTAAGATTCCGGATCCCAGTTGTCCTTTATCCAGAAATGCGGATAAAAACGACCATTTGTAACAAAACTATATGCAAAGTCTGAAGACATTCTGAAGTTTTGAGATAAAATCTGTTAAATATTGTTAATAATGAGTTAGAGATTAAGAAATAAAAAATTACAGATGAATCACTCCATTTAGTTCTGTTCGCCTCCATTGATCATATCGGAGATAATTCCTTTCCCATCCTTTCGCTCAGCAAGAAATACACCCACAATATGGACGGCAATAAAACCCAATATAAGGTACATGCAGAAACCATGAAACTCTTTTATACTGTGATTGATATTTTCAGGGATGCCGGTATAATCTTCGAAGGCTAGCAATAAGCCGGTAACAGCCATAATTAATAACAAAAGATAAAAAATGAGATAAAGCCCTTTTACTACCAGTTCGTGCTTTGCTGCTTCACGCTCTTTTTTTAAGATAAAATAAGCCTGATAAGCTTTTTTAAGCTTCGGAATTATTCTTTTTGCGGGAGGCAGAAAAAATTCAGCAATCAACCTGAAAAGAAAAAGTGCTGCAAGGGCATAGCCAAAATAAATGTGTATACCCCAAACCTGATCTTCCAGGCCATGTGTTACCGCACTTGCCTGCTTATCGCTTACAGCTGCTCCGGCATTCATCAGTTCGCTCTTTACAAAGCTACGCTGCGCCCGATCGAACAGCGTGGAGTTGATGAGCACGGTGAATAGTGATCCGGAAATGACAATGAAATTTGCCCAGTGCCAGAAACGTGTGGAAGAGGCATATTTCTTTCCTTTTTTAATTTCTCCAATTTCATGATTGGCAGGTTCGATAATGGCCATGTTAATGTTTAAATGTTATAGTGAAAGTGTGCAGATCGTGATGATAGTTATAACTTAGCAGGTAATGCTGGCGGTTACAGATTTGTTTGAGTATGGCAAGCCCCAAACCTGTACCTTCGGAAGCATTGTCCTTATAAAAACGATCGAATATTTTCTCTGGATCAAGTGCCGGGTTATGGCCAGTATTAGCAAATACAATTTTCTCTGCATCCAAACTAATCTCAATCTTTCCGCCGTCATAATTATGACGGATAACGTTACTAAATAGATTGTTGATCAGTATTTCTAGAAGTTGCCGACTTGCAACAATGGTCACATCGGCCAAAACAGATTCTACATTTAGGTTCCGTTCGTTGATAAGCTCCTTAAAATAAATGTATTTCTCTTCAATAAGCGCCTTTAGATTAATATTTTCCTCATCTTTCAATAAATTATTATCGATTTTAACCAGGAGCAATAGTGACTGGTTAAGTTTAGTTAAGCGTGAAGTTGCCTTATACAGTTCAATCAGCGTTTCTCCGTCTTCCTTGCCCAGAACATTTGACTGGAGCATATTATCAAGCTTCGAATTGATTACGGCAAGAGGTGTCATCATTTCATGCGATGCGTTTTCGGTAAACAGCTTAATCTCGTTATAATCCGATTTTACCTTGCCAGAAAGCTCAACTAATACCTGATTCAATTGCCTGAATTCTGAAACCGGCATTTCAACAGGTTTGTAAGGCCTTTCGTGATTGATATTAAATGCCGTAATATTTTTCAGCAGCTGCTCAAAGGGCTTCCAGATTTTTCTAAGCAAAATCCGGTTCACGAGAAGAACCAATGCAAAAAGCAGCACTACAGGAATCAGAATAATCAGGCAGATGTTCCGGATCTGTTCCTGACGTTCAAACTTTGAGGCGATTACCAGTACCTGGTAGGGCTGCCCCATAAGTTCAAATTCTGTTTTAAGGTACCTTGCAGTCTCCCTACGGTGCTTTACAGGGTTATAGAATACGGTATCTGCGTAGCTGCTGGAAGGAAAAGCCTTTTCTATTTTTTTGTATTGAACAATAAGATCCTCAAACTCGTGTGGCTGATAAAAATTCCCTTTTGAAGAATATTCTTTCACCTCCATAACCTCTTCTACCAGATCGTGGTCGATTTGTTGATCAAGATAGTAACCCAGCATCCAGTAAAAAAGGAATCCTATCAACAGTAATCCGAAAAGGCTAATGACAATTAATATGCGGTTATATCTGGCAAATAATTTCATAAGGCCGTAAATTTGTAACCGACGCCATAAACCGATTGAAAGTAATCAATGCTACCAGCATCAGTCAATTTTTTTCTGATATTCTTGATGTGTGTATAAATAAAGTCAAAACTATCTGCCATGTCCGAATCATCACCCCATATATGCTCTACAGCCGCAGATTTGGAAATTACTTTTCCTTTATTTGCTACAAAATAAAGCAAGAGATCAAATTCCTTTTTGGTCATATATACTACTTTGCCATTTACAGATACTTCTTTAGCATCAAGGTCTATTCTAATTTCATTAAATTCAATAAGTTTCTCGCCATGCGCACTTTTTCTGCGTACAACTGCAACTATCCTGGCATTGAGTTCGGAAAGGTGAAAAGGCTTAATCAGGTAATCATCCGCGCCAAGGGTTAAACCTTGTATCTTTTGATCAAGTGAATTTTTCGCGGAAATGATAATTACCCCTTCAGCCCTGTTCATTCTTTTAAGATAATTTAATATCTGAAGCCCCTCTCCATCAGGCAAGGTAAGATCCAGAAGTATACAATCATACTCATAAGAACCCAAACGCTCATATGCCTGGGCATAAGTTGAAGCCATACTACAGAGATTACCTTCGGCCATAAGGTATTGGGCTATATTACGCTGCAGGCCAAGCTCGTCTTCAATAATGAGGATTTTCATAATAGACAAATATGATATCAAATATTGAAGACATTTTGAAGTTTAATAAAAAGACTTAGCTATTAAGATACAATATTATTTTTGAATAGAGGTCCATGACTGTAAGTAAATCTTTTTAAAGTCAGATTCAATTTTTGATAGAAAAATTTATTGCATGAACAAGCGTACTTAACAGTAGATATGATTTTTAAAAAATCATATTTTTTTTAAGGATATTGCTTTACTCGGCATCTTTTTTGTTACAAAGCGTGTATGAAAAGGAATGATATAATCAGTGCGCTCTTAGGTATGTTGATTATGGCCATCACTTATTGGCTGCTATTTTACAAGTTCTCTACCCCTAAAGAACGTAAAGAAGTGAGAATATCCTCTTCAGCACCGCCTTCAAAAAACTTAGAATAATCATCCCAATTGATCTTAATCTTAAATTTTATCCTGGAATAAAATTGATTGCGAAAATAAAAACTATAAATTCTATAGTTTTTATAGTTTTTTTGAGAATTATTTTTATATTTGCCCAAACATGTTGAATAACATTAAAGCTTATTAAAAATATGATGCCCAATCTATTTATTTTTTCTTTGCCAGTGTGTCCTTCCTGTTGTTGCTAATACGGCAGCGCTCATCAAACTATTTTCCATAAAACAATTACTGGCCTAAGGCTAAATGCAGAAGTGTAGCCTTTTTTAAACAAACTTACAAAATGAGATAGCGTCTATTATAAAAAACAAAACCGACAGGGAAGCCCTGCCGGATATTATTCGATAACCAGCGTAACGCCAATCACTTCTGGTCATCAAGTTTTACTAACAATTCAAATCATTAAATAAAACTGCATAAATATATGGAAAAATCTGTCCATAGAAAAAAACTGGCCGTCAGGCTAGTGTTATTTCTTGCCATTGCCATGCTTACTAAAAACGCGAGGGCGCAGCAGGAAAACACTCCAATCATTAATTCAACCTTAATAGGATCAGTAAAAGATTCGATAACCAAACAACCTATAGGCAATGTGGTTTTGTCTATAAAAGGAACTACGCATGCCGTAACCAGCGCACCCGACGGAAGCTTTTCATTCCGTACCGGTCAAAAATTCCCTTATACCCTTATTGTAAGTTTTATCGGTTACCAAACCAAAGAGATTTTGGTGGATGGGAGTCCGATTACCATTTTATTGGCAGAAAAAACAAGTAGCCTGAATGATGTAGTGGTAATGGGCTATGGCAGCCAGAAAAAAAGCGATGTAACCGGATCAGTAGCCTCGGTTTCTAAAAATTTGCTGGCACAGCCTGCTGCAAGTTTTGATAATATGCTACAGGGTGGTGTTTCAGGCATTGGCGTAACACAAAATTCCGGGCAACCAGGCGGAACAGCAACAGTAAGGATCAGGGGTGGTAATTCCATCTCCTTTGGAAATGCACCACTCTACGTTATAGATGGTTTTATTGTATACAACAACAACGACAATGTTAACGTTGGTTCCATCGGTACCAGTTCAAATGCACTCTCTACGATCAACCCAAGCGATATCGAATCGGTAGAAGTATTAAAAGATGCCTCGGCAACTGCCATTTACGGTTCAAGAGGAGCCAATGGGGTAATTATCATCACCACCAAAAAAGGGAAGAAAGGTGTAAACAATGTAAATTACAGCACCTATTATGGCACGCAAAGGGTTGTCAGAAAGCTGAATTTATTAAATGGCAGCCAGTGGGCAGCATTAATAAATGACATTAATACGAGCGATGGCGTAGCCAAAACCTACACCGATGCACAGATCGCTGCATTTGGTGCCGGATCAGACTGGCAAGGATCGGCATTAAGCAGCGCGCCAATTTTTAATCATGAACTTTCTGTTTCAGGAGGAGATGAAAAGTCGAGGTATTTAATTTCCGGTAATTATTTTAAGCAGGATGGTGTAATCACTAATTCGGGTTATGAAAGGTATTCGGCCAGAATAAACTATGAGAAAGATATTTCTGAAAAATTTAAAGTTACCGCCAATTTTTTCGGGAGCAGATCGATAGAGAATAAGCTGTCGGGAAGCGCCTACAACAGCATTAACTTTAGCAATGCCTATGCAAGCCTAATCCTCACTGCTCCTATTGCCCAAATCAAAAATGCCGATGGCAGTTATAACACCAGTAATCCTTTAAACGCTACACCAACCAATCCGCTGCAAGATATAGCAGCCACTGCCAATCAAAATACGTTAAACCGCATATTAGGCAATGCCGCTGCAGAATATAAAATTTTAAAAGAACTGACGTTAAAGGTGACTGCCGGGGTAGATATCCTGAATACGAATCAACAATACTACGCTCCTTCCTTCACCGCTTCGCCAGCAGGGGCATCAACCGGCTACGCTACCAAAGGTTATGCTGCGCTCGGTTCGGGCAATGCACTGAGCTGGCTGAATGAAAATACCCTGACATACAACCATACTTTTGCTGAAAAACATTTTTTAAATGCACTTGTAGGCTATAGCACGCAATACGAAAACGGAAAATCTTTTACCACATCTGCGCAGCAGTTTCCGAATGATTTAACCACGTTTGATAATTTATCGTATGCGGGCATTGCCAACCTGCCCAGCTCAGCTGCACACAGCTCTAGCCTGAATTCAGTTTTGGCACGTATCAATTATTCTTACCTGCACCGTTACAATATTACGCTATCTGAAAGAGCTGATGGTTCATCCAAGCTTGGTAAAGAAAACAAATGGGGCTTCTTTTCTTCTGTAGGCGTTTCGTGGAATGTAAATGATGAGGAATTTTTCAAGTCCTTGCAAAATGTAGTGAACAACTTTAAGATCCGCTTAAGCGCAGGGCAAACCGGAAATTCGGAAATCCCACCATACAGTTCGCTTTCTTCCTTATCGCCCAGCAATTATTACCTGGGAGGCAAATTGGTTACCGGGATATCTCCTGTCCAGATTGCAAACCCAGACCTAAAGTGGGAAACCACCACCCAGTATAATGCCGGCCTGGATTTGGGATTTTTAAACAACCGCATTTCTGTTACTTTCGATGTTTACAGCAAAAAAACCACCGATTTATTGCTTAATGTGCCATTGCCATTATACACCGGTTATGCCAGTGCTTTAAAAAATATCGGAAGCGTATCCAATCGTGGTATTGAACTTTCTTTAAATACAGAAAATATTAAAACACCGGGTTTTAACTGGAAAAGTACGATCATTTTTAGTGCGAACAGAAATAAAGTGCTCAATTTGGGCGAAAATGTAAAAAGTTTCTTCCCGGTGGCACCAACCGGACAGGTATCGCCTGTAATAGTTCAGGTGGGTTTACCTGTGGGCACATTTTGGGGCTATAATACCAACGGACTTTTAACCAGTGCCGATCTTAGCAACGGCACCCCATTATTGGGCGGTGTGCCACAACAGGTGGGCGATACGAAATATGTGGATACCAACCAGGACGGGATTATAACCACCGCCGACAAACACAGCCTCGGCAGTGCACAGCCGAAGTTTACGGGCAGTTTAAGCAATACTTTTAATTATAAGGGTTTAGACCTGTCGATATTCTTTCAGGGTTCTTACGGCAACAGGGTATTTAATTTATTGCAGCAGAGCTTAGAACGGCCAACGCTTACCCAAAATGCTTCGGCCACGCTTTTAGACCGCTGGACACCGCAAAACCAAGGTGCGGTTATTCCCCGGGTAACCAATTCGCCAGTACCTCAGGTAACTGACCGCCTGATAGAAGATGCCTCGTATCTGAAGCTTAAAAACGTTTCATTAGGCTACACTTTCAAAACTGAATGGGCAAACAGGATCAGGCTAAAAAATTTAAGGCTTTATATATCTGCCCAAAATCTATTCACAATTACAAATTATACCGGTCTCGATCCGGAAGTGAATTTTTACGATAACGATAATACGAAACAGGGAATCGACTTTGGGACTTACCCAGCCACAAGGACCTTTTTGGCAGGTTTATCCATCACCCTATAAATTATAATGTACAGATGAAAAAGATAATCACTAAACCTATAATCTGGTTATTAGCAATCATAATAATTACGTCAGCCTGCAAAAAACTCGAAGAAAACCCCAGTTCGGTTATAGTAAGTTCGCAGTTTTTCAAAACACAATCTGATGCCATTTCCTCGGTCAACGCCGTTTATAGCTCCTTGAACAGCGATCCCAACGGCGATTTCCCTTTGTATGGCCGGCAACTCAATTTATTGGTCGAAAATGCAAGCGATAACCAGATTTTTAGCCCAAGCAATACCAACCCTGATGTAAGGGCACTTGGCGTATCAACCTATATCCCTTCCAACAGCAGAATACTAAAAGTTTGGCAACAGCTGTACTACGGCATCAATAAGGCAAATATTGCCATTGATAATATCCCTAACGTTGCTGCCGATACGGTTTTAAAAAACAGGCTGGTTCGCGAAGCCAGGTTTGTAAGGGCCCTGCTTTACTTTAACCTCGTGAGGTTATACGGCGATGTACCATTGATCCTGCACGAACCTAAAAGCGTAAACATTGAAGATTTACTGGTTAAGAGAACTGCTACCGCAACAGTATACCAGCAAATTATTGCCGATTTAACAGAAGCCACCAGCTTGCCCAAAAACTATGGTACAAGCGATTTGGGCAGGGCCACATCAGGCGCAGCCCATTCGCTGCTGGCAAAGGTATATGTTACACAAAAACTATGGCCAAATGCACTTGCCCAGCTCAACACCGTAATTAATGGGGGCTATGGCTATGCCTTATTCACAAATTACAAGGATGTTTTTCAAAAAGCCACAAAAAATGGCATCGAACATATATTTTCTGTACAGTTCGAAAGTAATCTGGGGGCAAAAAATGTGGTACAAAACCTCAGTCAGAGTTTTACCTCATTTAATACCGGAACCTTCCCGATCGATGTACCGGCCAATAAAAGTGTTTACGCGCTTTTTTCAGCAGCTGATACCAGGCGCGAAACCACCTTTTACGATTCGGTTTATAATGCTGCAACTGGCAAGTATGTGGTTTTTAAAAATGCCTATACCCCCTATTTTAACAAATTTGTTGATTATACGCTGACTCCCTTAAATACCCAGGCCCAGAGCGGGATAAACTATCCGGTAATCAGGTATGCTGACATATTGCTGCTTTACGCAGAAGTAATCAACAACCTCAACGGACCAACTGCCGAAGCCTACAATGCCATTAACAAGGTAAGGGCAAGGGCAAAAATTGCGGATTTAACGCCTGGTTTATCTGCAGATGCATTTAGAGACTCCGTTTTCCTGGAGCGCAGAAAAGAATTTATACAGGAGGGGCATAGATGGTTCGATCTGGTGCGGCAGGGCGGAAACGTTTATGTAGATGCGCTCAAAAAAATTCCTGAAAAATCGGCTGTGTCTTCAAAAAATATCTTGTTCCCTATTCCACAGACCGAAAGAGAACTTAATACGCTGCTTACCCAAAATCCGGGATATAATTAATTATTCATTTATAAACAAAAGAAAAAATGACAGCATCAGACTTTAACATCTTAGGCAAAAAGATATTGGTGGGCATCATTGTAACGCTGATCCCCTTTATCATCATTGTCGGTGGCCTTTACCTAACTCAACGTTTACTGGGCAATAAGCCATCAACCCAGATCATTCACAAAAACTAAATCATGAACCATGAAACTCGAAGAAAAAACCCGACAAAAAATCATTAGAAATGCGGTATTGAGCCTCTTTATCTATGTGCTCCCCATTGTCTTAATGTTTGTAACCTTTTACATTACCGGCGAGAGGCCCTGGCTAAAACAACAGCATAAAGCTGAAAAAACCAAATCTGTAAACCCTAAAAATTCATCAAGCAATGGAACAAGTGATTAATTTTATCAAAAGCGTAATCGAAAACCTGAATGGTTTCGGTTTCCCATTTTTAGTATTCTTTCTTGGCGTACTCGAATTCTCTTTTGGTTTGTATAAAGGCAAGTGGCCAAAAAACGAACGTTTTGTTGATATTGCCTGTTTTACCCTACCGAGATTGGTTATCAGACCTGTTGTGGCGTATTACGGTTTAAAGTTTCTACCGGCCGTGCTGCCTGGTTTAAAAAATACCTTTGAGTGGGTCCCTTTCTTTTGGGGCTGTATTATTATCGCCATTGCCGATGACCTTACACAGTATTGGTACCATAGGTTGCACCACGAAATTCCCTGGTTATGGCGTTTTCACCGTACACACCACTCGGCACCATATATGGGCATGGCCATGGCCAGCAGGCAGAATGCCATTTATACCCTGTTTTTTTCGCAAACTTATCTTACCACAGCACTGGTTTATTTGGGGCTAGGTATACCTGCCATTGTGGTAAGAGGGATAAAAGGTACCATTACTACCCTGGCACACTCGAGCATTCCGTGGGATAAGCCTTTCTATAAATACAAAATCCTGCACCCTTTGGCCTGGGTATTGGAAAGAACGATCTCTACACCTGCTACTCACCACGCGCATCATGCCGCGACAACAGATGACGGTGTGGGTTACTATAAAGGTAATTTTGGTAACATGTTTTTCTTATGGGACATTATTTTTGGTACCGCTTTAATCAGCAGAAAATACCCAAAAGCCTATGGCATTTCGCATTATGAAGGCGACCAATGGTACGCACAGCTCTTGTGGCCAATATTTAAATCGAAAGTGGCCGGTAGCGAACTGGCAAAAGATGGTCCGGTTGTGAGGCTGGATGAACCAACTCCTGCAAGCCCTGTCCAGAACAAATCAGATGAAGATTTTGAGGAAGAGGAGTATTATTACCGCCCGGATGCAACACTTGCAAAAAATTAATATCAAAGAGGCTGTATCATATTTATAATTTCATATCTAATTTGTCACGTTGAGCCTGTCGAAACGCCTTTAAGACATTAAAGAGGCCCTTCGACAAGCTCAGGATGACATTACTTATGATACAGCCTCTTAATTTCAGGTTATATTCTAACCTATGTTTTGCAAAAATAAATTTAAGTCGTCTTCTTTGCCTAAGCCCAGCTTTTGCTTAATCCGGTAGCGGCTCATGCGTACGCTTTTGGGTTCGATGCCCAAGCGGGTAGAAACCTCCTTATTGGTTAAGCCCATTAACATATAAGAGCAGTATTTTAAATCGAGGCGGGTAAGTGTATGGTTTGCTTTCTCTTGCAGGCGTTCAAAAAAAGCAGGATTGGCCTCAACAAAATCTACCTTATACTCTTCAAACTCTTTATCCATCCTTTTCTGCTGATTTACAATCCGTTTAATCTGTTCATCAAGCGAAAGATGGCTCTCGCTGTTTACCTTATCAGACAGGAGTTCAAGTAGTTCGTTTTTCTCTTCAATCTGCAGATTACCGGCCAAAACCTCTTTTTCAAGGCGTTCCTGCCGCTCTTTAAGTAAGGCCTGCTCAGCCTTTAACTGTAAAGCTTCGGCCTCTTTTAATTGTGCTTTTAGCTCTGCGGCATCCTTTTGCTGATCAATTAATTCCTGTTTCCTCACCGAGGCCTTGAGCTTGTAATTGTAAGAGATCAACAGAAAAAGTAAGGCCACTATGCCCGTAAGGCCGGAAATGATGTAGAAAACATTTAATTTTTTTGTATAAGCACTTTGCTGATGGAGATATGCAATTTCCTGCTCCTTTTTCTCAGATTGATATTGTGCCTCAATCTTAACGGTATTATTTATTTTTTCTTCGTCGAATGCCTTTTTATAATTTGCGACATATTGTTTGAAATAATTTAGCGCAGCCCCTTTATCTCCTTTTTTCTCAGCTATATTGGCCAGCCCCTGAAATATCCTCGACTTTGTGAGGGGCATTTTAACTACTCCATCTTCAATTTTGCTCAAACCCGTCAATAATATTTTTTCGGCCTGTTCATAATTACCGTCCCTCAGGTAGTATTCGCTTTTTAACCCGTAACAGTTTAATAAAATCTCCTGTAAATTCGTTTTTGTAGCAATTTCTATAGCCTCATCTACATATTTTTCGGCACTATCGCGATAACTGGCCGGAAAGTATTGAAAATAGGTATTTGCGGTGTTTAGGGCTACCGCAGCAGTATTGCTGTATACAAGCAAACGTCCTTCCTGTTTTTTGGAGAACCAGAGCGATTTTTTGTAAACTTTTAAAGTCGAATCCAGTAGATTACGTTTGGTGGTATCCAGTTTAAAGCGGTCAAAAAAAGTTTGTCCTATAGTAAAATAAGCATTATTCAATGCATCTGCCTGCTGGCTCTTAACTGCTGTTCGGTAGCATAGATCGGCATATTTTTGTTGTTTTGATGGGTTATTTCCATATCCGTAAAAGCTGGCCAGATAATGATAGATCGTACTCTCATATTCATAAGCATTTTCTCCCTTAAAAAAATCGAGTGCTTTAAACATCTTAGCAATAGATTTATCATTTTCATCATTAACCAGGTCTAACCAGCCGTTTCTAAACCATACAAAACCCAAGGTAACCCTGTCTTTTGTTTTCCTGGCATAGTACATGGCACTATCAAGGCTTTGATAAGCACTTTTCATGTCTTTTTTCCAAACATACAAATGCACAAGTGTTGCATAGATCATTGCTTTACTCTTCCCGTCCTTTAGCCCGGAACTAACCTGGAGGGCCTGATCGGTTAACTTGAAAGACATTGTAAGGTTTTTCTCGAAATTGGCCTTTGCCAGCTTACACAATAAATTTACACGTAACTCTTTGCTTGTACCTTTTTGTACAAGTAAACGGCTTAAGGAATCGGTATAAATTTTTTGGGCTTCTGCACTTTTTAAAAAAAGGAAAAGACAGATAAAAAGGCCTGTTAAGTTTTTCAGTGGTAGCTGCATACTCAAAAATATAAAAGAAACGCTTTTACAAAAGCAGAATTACAACAAATAAGTGGGATATGGGCATTTAAAGGCCATTTGTAGACTCCTTGTAGACGTTATTTAAAGATCGGGTAGTCGCTGTGTAGCCTGCCTTTTCTTGCCCAACTATTTAGCTACCCATAACTTTGACTTATTCAATTCACCAAAAAAATAAAGCACATGAAACAGAAAACAATGGCCATTGTAGCCTACATTACACTGATCGGCTGGATCATTTCTTACCTGGAGTTTAAAAAATCGGCAGAAAAAAGCAGGCTGGTGAATTACCACCTCGGGCAATCGCTTGGACTGATCATCACCTCTATTGTTTTGAGTATTTTGAGTAGTGTTATTTTAGCGGTTATTCCATCTTTAGGTACTCTTTTTTATCTTATTTTATTAATTCCGTTCGTATTGTTATTGCTTGGTATCATCGCGGCCAGCAACGAGCTGGAGAAACCTGTTCCACTTATCGGAAAAATATTCGAAGGGAAATTCAATTTCGCTTCTTAACATCAAATAAAAATATGCTTATGAAAACTAAATGGTATAACAAAATCCTGGTCCTGTTGTTATTGCTAGGCAGCTTTAATGCCATGGCACAAAATGAAGCACAGGCAGAAATTGAATTAAAATTATCTGACCAGGCCACCAATACTATTCATAGCTACAAGCTTTACGGAGCCGGTTATTCATTAACTAATCCCTTTTATGAGCGTGAAGGCAAATTGATTAATAATGGGAATTGCAGCATTAATATAGAATTCGCCCAGGATCCTGACGAATTTTTACTTAAGTGGATGGCAGGGAAGCTCAAAAATACATCAGGTGAAATTACGATGGTAACCTTGAACAACGTAAAAAAAATCCGTAAAATGACATTTACAGACGGACGGCTTGCAGCTTCGTCAGAAAGCTTTTTTGTTACGGGAAACGGCACTTCACCGCAGATGAGCTTTTACGTAAAAACACTGGCTGTTGATGGAACCACGGTATTTTCAGAATAGACGTAGCAGCCGGCAGCATAATACCCTAAACCCGAATGACTTATTTAAATGTAAAATGATTATGAACCCTGAAATATATAAACAACAATTTACTACAGATGACACACCGGGCTGGCAGGCAATAGATGATCGGCTGGAAAAAATATATGGCGATAAAGAGGCACGCCATTATGGACCATTGTGCGGACTTCATTATATAGCTGGCGGAACAGACCCGATAGATGGGGCCAGTATTTACGACAGTAACAATCAAACTTTTCATCGCCACATTATTAGTTATGGCATGAGCGAACTGTATTATAATGAAGAAAAAGCCGGCGAGGAATTTAGCAAGTGGGGATTCGAATTTACATTTAGATTGGCACCATTTAAAGATGATCAAAACGATCCTATATGGGCCATAGAGGTAATGAATAACCTGGCCCGGTATGTATTTTCGAGCGGTAAATGGTTCGAAGAAAATCATTTTATCCCGGCCAACGGACCCATACGGTTAAACACAGAAACAGAAATAACGGGTTTTGTTTTTGCCTTAGACCCCGAACTGGGAAAAATAGAAACTCCTCATGGCGAGGTAAGCTTCCTTCAGTTGGTAGGCATTACAGATGCAGAAGTGGAACAATTGAAAAAAAATCCGACAATGGGTGCTGTAAAAGAACTGATTGAAAACCTGAAAAAGGATAATCCGCTCTTAATTACAGATCTGAACAGAAAATAATTTAGAATTTCTGAGTAGAGGCTTATGGTGCAAGAAACGTTCTTTATTGATTATCGTTTCTTGCAATCAAAAAACCAGTTAGATCAGCTGTTTTTTGTTATAATATAGCTTTAAGCCATATTCTGAAGGAATAAATTCAAATCCTCTTCTTTGCCCAAGCCCAGTTTTTGTTTAACCCGGTAGCGGCTCATGCGTACGCTTTTGGCTTCGATATGCATCAGCTGGGCAATTTTTTTTGTATCCATTTTTAAATGGAGGTAAGCGCAGAGCTTCAGATCTAGTGCTGTAAGTTTTTGTTGCGCCCTTTGATTTAACAGGGAAAAAAATTCCGGATGAACCTGCTGGATCTGAAATTTAGCTTCTTCAAAATCGTTATCCAAAAGCAGTTCTTCGTTCCAGATTTTATTGATATTGAGCTGATGGTTGTCACTTAGTTTTTCTTTGATCTGAAACAGCATTTCTTTTTTATGCTCCAACTGTAACTGACTGGCCATCATCTCTTTCTGTAATTGCTGCTGCTGGCTTTCCAATAGCAGCTGCTCTGCCTTTAACCTGGCCTGTTCTTCTTTTTCGAATTTCATCTTCAGTTCGGCATCCTGCTTTTCCAGGTGCAGCTGTCTTTCGCGCTGCAACGAATACCTTAACCTGAAGTGGTAAGAGCGGAACATAAATATAAGGCCCAATACTGAAGCAATAGCGATACCAATATAAAGGTACTTTTGCTGGCGGGCATATTTTTCACTCTGCTTTAACAATTTTACCTCATTGTTTTTTTTTTCGGCCTCATACTGCACTTCCAGTTTCTGCGCGTTTAAGGTTTTCTTCTCGGCAAAAAGTTTGCTATTGTATTCTGTTGCCTTTTTCTGGAATTCGAGGGCTTTTTCATAATTCCCCTGTTGCTCATAAAAACTCGACAGGGCATTTACCACATTAATTAAAGTGTAATAATAGGGTACTTTTTGATTTTTCATGAGGCTATAGGCCTCTTGTAAATAGGCTTCTGCCATTACAAAATTTTTGTCCCTCCTGGCGTATTCACTTAAAATACCCAAGCCACTAGCCCTCAGTTCTTCTCCGTTTAATGCCCCTTTCATTACTTCGTTAGCCATGATGGCATAGCGAATGGCATTGTTTTTTGCCTGTTCATCGGTATCCGAGAAATATCTCAGGTAATAATCGGCGCTGTTGATACAGGCTATACCATAGGTTTTTCTGGCAACGTATTTCGGATGCTGGATGTAAAGGTTTTGAGCCTTGTTCAAATAGTAAATGATGCTGTCGCGGAACACTTCTCTTTTAGTACCGGCATAATTATAATCGGCAGCAACCGATAAGGCGATATAACAATTGCTCAACAGGTTATAGTCTGTAGTTTTTAATGCGTTTTCTACAGCGAGGCGTGCATATTTATTTATATTTTTTACATCGTCCCATCTTGTATTTAAGGCGTACAACTGGTAATATATTTTTGCGATAATATAAGCATCGTACTTTTTCTCTAATGCTTTAAGACCGAGCTGGCAATATTTGGTTACCTGTTCGTTATTATCGATGGCATTATAAAACAGGGCCTGAGCAAAATACGCATAAGCCAGGGCAATAGGCTGCCGCGACCGTTGTGCAACAGTTAGCGCTGTATCAGCTGTATTTTTTAATAATGCAAACTGATTGGTATTCGCATACACATTAGCCAATATGGTATAAGCCTTTGTAGCTTCTTCATCATTTTTAAATTTTAAGGCCAGGCTTATACTTGTTTTTGCTTTTGTAACAGCAGCCTGATAATTTCCACCAATTCTGCTCCGCTCTGCCAGCTGGGTAAGAAGGGCAGGTTTATCTTTTTCACTAAGGTTGCCAAGCGCCGCACTATCCAGCGTAGTTTGCCCGTCGGCAGTAAAACAAATCAAAAACATTCCCATTAAGAATGTGATGCTTTTCAGAACCAGGTATTTCATATCGTAAAATTAACATAAAGATTGAAGCCAGGGTATAGTTGTAGACGAAAAACAAAAATCAACA
Organism: Sphingobacteriaceae bacterium; assembly: GCA_017745075.1. Taxonomy (GTDB): domain Bacteria; phylum Bacteroidota; class Bacteroidia; order Sphingobacteriales; family Sphingobacteriaceae; genus Pedobacter. Next base: position 239,718 of record JAGIAD010000003.1, read on the forward strand.
AAAACCATAAACAACTGATAAACAATAAATTAAACACATTTGTAGATACATTGTAGACGTTTTTATAAAGTGCCGTAGATGCTCTGTAGGCGGCAAAAACTTTAAAAACCTGCTGATTAACCTCAATTTTGGATCAAATAATTTTTCAATCTAAAAACAGAAATCATGGACAACAAGACCCTTTCAATCATTTCTTACATCACCCTTATTGGTTGGTTAGTAGCTTATTTTACTGGAAAAGATAAAGCCGATGCTTTGCTTAAATATCACCTAAGACAATCGTTGGGCATTGCCATTGTGAGTATTATTTTCAATATCCTTTTTACGATCATTGCCAGTATAGTGCCTAGTTTATCCTTTTTAGGATTTGTAGGTTATGCATTTGTTATCCTTTGGATTATAGGCATCATTAATGCGGCAAACGGCGCACTAAAGCCTATTCCGCTTATTGGCAAGTGGTTCGAAGATAAATCTTCATTTGTTGGTAAATATTAATCAAGAAGTTTATGCGCCTCAACATCAAAAATGTCATGCTAATGGTGGTGGTCTTTACCATCACCGCATGCAAATTTTCAATCAATAGCCCTGAAGAATATTTCGACCGGGCAGCCCTAAACACGAATGACATATCACGCTTTGGTACGTACTATTTTCAAGGTTATCAAAGATACCTCAAAGTTGTATCAGGCCCGGGCAAAGTTACCAGCTGCGAAGCGTACCTGAAAAATTCAATTGACAGGGCTGAAAAGAATTTGGAAAAAGTAAAAAAACTGGAGCCAAATCCGTCTGCGAAACCCATGCTTGATGCATCTATAACCTTGCACAACTATGTTTTAACCAGCTATAAAGCCGAGCACCTTAAAATAGCGAGGATGATAGATCAGCATGAGCCAGAGCAGGAGATTAACAAGGCTTTAGCGGAACTGGACAACAGCCAGTATAATGCATTTATAGAGAAGTACAATACGCTCTGGAAACTTGCAGAAACATATGCCAAGGAGAATAAAATTGAGGTAAAAAAAATGCCTTTTTAGCAGATCCATCATTCACCCTGCCATTAATTGTATTTTAAAAAAGAAAAACAATGTGGAGTGACAGATACAATTATTACAGCATCAAAAGTGACCTGCAACACCAAAAGAAGGCAGCAACTCAAAGCGTAATGGACATGCTGTTACAGACAGGAAATTTTGTGCAGAAAGATCATCAGACGTTGAGCAATACCGATCATTTCCCATGGGCCAGCATTACATTGGTGGAAGCAAAACAAGGAAATTTTTCTTCATCAAAAAAGCAAACAGACTTTATTAATCTGATTGATATTGTTTGTGGCAAAGGAAAAAATATAGATCAGCAGCTATACATTAAAGCTTTTTTAGAAATAGCCGAAAAATTAAACTGGAATTTATACCTGGAAACCGATGATGAAGGCAATGAAAATATAATGATTGAACGTATGCTTTAACTCAATCATCCGGTAGCCCTATCATTTATTTAAAGTAACCTGCAATGATAAACATAAGCGATTTTAAACAAAATTTAGATTTAAACGAAGTCCCTCCCGAACTCCAAAAACTGATCTATTTTCAAAATAATATTTCTTCTTTTGAAGGTTATAGCCAAGGTTTCGCTGTTTTAATTGACGATAAATCGGGGTTACGCAGCTGGAGTGAGGATGAAAATTTCTTAAAGCAGCTGAGTCCCTTTGCCCAGGCAAACGGAACAGGTTCGTTTTATGCCATTTGGAATGATGGTACCCATAAAGCTTTAAACCAGATGCCCATTGTGGTTTTTGGAGATGAGGGTGGCGTTCATATTGTGGCAGAAAATATTTTGCAATTATTACATCTACTTACCTACGACACGGAAATCTGGGTGGATTTTGACGGAGCGTATTTCTATAAGGATAAAAAGAGCTACGAAGAAAGTGACGATTTAGCAGCCTATTTAAAATGGATGAAAGGCGATTATAACCTCAGCCAGGTTGAAGAACCCAACGTCATGATTAAAACCGCCCAGGAGAAACACAAAGAAAACTTCGATAAATGGTTTGGACAGTACTTTAATGAGGGCTAAAAGAAGTATCGATATTATAACATATCAAATCCATTATCAACTAATTAAAACAAAATGCAAACATTTAAATATTTCGAACAAGAAGGTAATACCTATAAATTGAAGGTGCAAAAAGGGCTATTTTACACCATTACTTTGGGCTGTATTGCTGCCATCATAGCCATATTGATATATAGCACCAGTAAGGCAACATTTTTATACGTTGCTTTCTTTGCCTTTGTGGGAGTATTGGGCATCTTGCGTACAACAGGTGTAATTACTTTTGATAACCAAAGCCGTGAGATACAGCGTAAACGTTTTTTCTTCAGTGCTCCTGCAAACTATAGCTTTGATGATTTTGATCATTTTCTCATATCAAAACAAAAAAGTTATTTTATTACAGTGAGTATCCAGGCCATTATGGTGATGAGAAAAGGCAATAAAACCAGGCATATTTTACTGGCACAAACTTTATTTACGGCAAAACCCCTTCAAAAACTTAGTGAGGAAATAAGTACGATAATGGGTTTACCACAAAATTAAAAATATGCTGTTATGGCATTTATACATGCCAGCCGGGCCTATTTAATACATATACGAGATGTCGATATTCTGGAAACTATTTAGCCTGTTTTATGCGATCCCTTTTCCCATGATTATATATTATGGCATAAAGGGCGATAACCCGCCAAATCTGGCTGCGGCAAATCCAGTTGTTGCACTAGCTTTATTAACTGCGTCTGTTATCATGTGGGTTATTTTGTTAGCAAGCTATTATAAAAGCTGGATATTAAACACCTTTACCATCAAGCGAAACATCGAACTACTTAAAAACAGTGGTATAAAACGTAATGCCAAAATCCTGGCAAGTGTAGACATATCTATTCCAAATGCGGGCTACAATACCTACGAGTTAAATTTATCTTTTAAAAATCTTACCGGGGCTTACGTAGAACAAAAGCTCACCGTGAATGATACCAAACCCTACGAACGTAAGTTTAACGAAGGTAATCAGGTTGAGGTAATCATTAATCAAAACCCCAAAGATTATCCGTTTATTATACTCTCTACTTTCGAAGCGGATATTAAAAAAGGTATTTTTCTATTGCTTCATCTCGCCTGGCTAATTGTTGTAGCGCTGGTTGTTGGCTATTTTTATTTCGCCTACCAAACAGAAAATGAGGGGATGGGCTGGCGTTTCGTTACCTTCTATCATCCCTTTATTACCTGCGCCTTAATGTTATTATTAGGGAACATGAATGTTATAGAAAGGATTTTTGGTTACCTGGCCAATCAAAATCCTCAAAATGATTTTTTAATCAAATACAACGGATTGCCAGCCACCGCAAAACTGCATAATACTTGGCAAACGGGTACATACATAAACGAGCAACCGATGGTAGCGTTCGAACTCGAATTTACTGATCACAATAATCTTCAACATCGCGTTACCCTGAAAAAAATTGTAGACCTGTTAGATTTAGATAGTACCCGACAAAAGGAAGTCGCTATTTTTTACCTGGAAAGAGCACCTAAGCAGATTGCCTTTGTAAGTGATTTAAACGAACTTAATGTTGATTTATAAAAATATGTCAGCCTATAATTTAAAAATAGAAAACGGCAAACTCAGCTTTCAGCCCGAACGCGATTACCGGGGGAAGATTTTATTTTTTGCACTTCTCGCTGCAGGAATATTTGTGGTAACACCTATATTCCAGCTCTATCGTGATACAAAATGGGTTGTAATGGGCATTGGTTTCATATCGGCACTAACGGCGATTTATGATTTTATCTTTCATTTTAATGTAACCTATATTTTCGATCAGTATACCAGGCAGGTATACAAAAAAATTCCCGGGTTATTTACCCGTAAAATCATGGCCTTGGAAGACGTATATATCCTTCATGTACAGGAAGATGGCCTGTTACATTATGCCTTATCACACAAACAAAATAAATATGGCAAAAGCTTCGCCATTAGCCAACCGTTTGGTACCAACCGCAAAAGCCGGGCACGGCAAGAGGCATTTGAAACTGAAGTTTTAACCGAAATCGAAAAAATAATGCACAGCAATTAGAAAATCTATCGTTTAAAAACGCCTATAAAAAGAGTCGGTAACATTAAAAATGCACTATTATGAGAAAAACACAAATCGCATCTTTTATTCTTTTATTGGTATTACTGGCCTGCAAGCCTAGTACAGAAAACGCACATAACTTTAACACAAAACTGGTTGGCGTTAACAATAGCCTGCAAAGCAACTTAACGAGCCTGAGCGGCCTTGTAACAAGTGTACTGAAAAGCCACGACTTTTCTAACCTTACTTTTAAGGTTAACAACTCCAAAAATGATCTTGACCGATGCGAAGCTGAGGTAAAAAAATATCCTGCCCCTGAAGGTGGTGAAAAGTTTAAAACCGCCGTACTCGATTATATTAAAGCAGTAAAAGAAATTACCGATACCTATGCTCTACTGAGCAAATTACCTAAAACTGCCACAGAAAAAGAAGTAAGTACAATTATGGGAAAGATAAATAAGCTTTACGAAACAGAAGAGGCTAAAATGAAAGCAGCACAGATTGCGCAGGAGGAATTTGCAAAGGCGAACAGATTGCAGCTAAAATAAAAAACAGCTGTACAATACTGCAACAGATCAAAGTTTGGATCAATATAAAGTATTTATCAGATAAATAAACTTAAAAACATTGACCTAATAATTTTAAAAACATGAGAGGATTTTCGATATTCTGGATCATTTACATGTTGTTTTTCGCTATTCCGTTCCCCATGTTGATCTATTACAACACCAAAGACGATAGCATATCCAACCTGATGGGCGAAAATCCCTGGTATCCGCTTTCAATGCTTGCCTTATCCATACTATTTTGGGTCATCTTATTAATCGGCTACTACAGAAAATGGGTGATCCGTATTTTTTCGGTTAAACGTAATATAGAAAAACTTAAAACCACCGGTGAACCGCGGGAGGCCAAAATATTAGAATCATCAAAAATACATAAAACAGGGGTGGCTTACGATACCTACGAACTTACCTTAGGATTTAAAAACCTGAGGGGCAGTACAATTATGCATAAAACTACAGTAAATGATACCAAACCTTATGAGCGCCGTTACGAAACAGGTAAAACGGTTGGCATTCTGTTAGATAGAGAGGTAAACAAAATCCCATATTTTATTTTTGCGGCTACAGAAGTAAGCGTAAAAAAAATGACTGTATTTCTATCTAACCTGGCCTGGCTAGCCTTAGCTTCACTTGTTGTTTGGTATTATGTTTATTCTTATGATTTAGAAAGCAAGGGCATGGGCTGGCGTTTTATGGGTATTGGCCATCCTTTATTAACCTGTGCATTTACGCTGCTTATTTACCGTGTCTTTGGCACTTTTATAGCTAATAAGTTTGTGGGCAAATCCGATCAATTGTACCTGATTAAATTTAAAGGTACACATACTATTGCCAGGCTGGTAAAAGTTAACCAAACTGGAACGTATATTAACGAGCAGCCGATGATCAATTTTGACCTTGAATATACTGACGACTTTAACCACAAGCACAGGGCAAACATCAAAAAGATGGTAGACCTACTCAATCTGGACAGTGTTAGGCAGGAATATTTTTCTATTTTTTACCTCAAAGAAGATCCGCAAAAAATTGCCTTTGAAAAAGACCTGAACGAACTTAAAGGAGAATTCTGATGAAAAACCAGAGAAAACTTTATTGCCTGATTGTACTGCTTGGCTTACTCGGTCTAAGCTGCAGGCAGATCACTAAAAGTGTAAATGAAACTTTTAATCCGAACGATTCGCTGGTTAAAAAATACGATCAGGAAAAAGGCCTTCGGGAAAGTGGAGAGTATGAAGGCGATACAAAAACATCTTCTTCTACTTCAATACAGCGCCACCAGGAAAAAACCATCGTGATAAACGGCGATACCGTTAATACACCCGAAATGGAGTCGAAAGCAAAAGAGATGTTCAACGACATTGAATCGTTAAAGAAAGAAAAAAAACCTGCTGCAGTTAAAGAAATACAGGAAAGGGTAAACAGGTTTCTAAAAGAGATGAAACTTCCACAAGGCAGCCTTAAAACCACTAATGCGGAAAAACCGATCGTAAAAACTAAAAAAGGACTATTAAGTACTGCCGACCTGGCATTAGCTCAGGAACAGTTAAAGAGATTGCCTCAGTACCGCAACAAGGATATTATCGTGTACCAATCGGTTCATTTTTACGATAATGGTTCTATAAACCTGATGTTGCAGCATCCTGTAAACCCTAAATATGCCGATGCTTACGAATATCGAGATGGGGCCTGGTCTGCACCAAAACCGGTATTGGCCAGAGATATCGAACGCAGAACCTTCCCTTTAAGTGGCATGCATTTTTCGGATGCCCGGAAAGTACTTAAAATCTATAATGAAAAAGCAGCTCAGGTAGAGGGTGCAGCACCTACCTCATCTGTTTATATTTCAATATGGGACGATAATATACGCTGGTTCCCCGGGAGTATTAACGGTACGCGCGAGCGCTTCGATATCCACTTTAACCCTGATGGAACGCTTAAAAGTTTCAGGCAGGAATGACGAAAAACAAATAGAACAACCCTATTCATTTATATACCAGATTATTAATCATTACGCTTTCCCGATTTCCGTATCAAGATCAGGGGTGTTATCAAAGATGCTGAGCACTCAGTAGCTATTAGGCCTTGAAAACAATAGAAAACACCTAATAAAACAAATCCAGCATGACGGAATCCCCAGTTTATTTAATCAAACTCAAGGCCTTTTTCAAATCCAGGTCATTATTACTAACCACATCCTGCGGAGTATAATGAATTGTGTAATCTGGTATTATGCCCCGGCCACGACTTGCTTGTTTCGCTGTTGAAACTACACGCATCCACGGAAAATCGACTATAATCTTACTATTGGGTAAGGTTAGGTGCTGCACGGTCATACCATTGCACCCCTCCTCCGCCCCTGCGGTTTCCCTTCCAATAAACTTAACGTTTTTGTTTTGCGCCTTTAATGCTGCTGTAAAAAGCGCTCCTGATGAAAAAGTAGCACCGTCAATCAGCACAATAAGGTTACCATCAAAATGATTGGCTTTGGCAGGCTTAAATGGTCCGTAGAGTTGCCCAAACTCAGACGTAACGGTTATATGGTGCCAGGCTCCAGGCTTATTGTCTGCTTTAAAGCCTATTTTAAACCCTTTGGTTATCTCAGCATCAAAGTACCGGGCAAACTGGCTGGCAGCAGGATCAGTAAACCGTGATTTTACGTCACCAACAATATTGAAATCACCATCAGCCAGGTAAGACAGCAGTCGCGTTGCCACCCTGATATCGCCACCGGTATTGTGTCTTACATCCAGCACCAGATTTCTAATGCCTTTTTGTTTAATCAACGCAAAAGCTTGTTGATATAAAGCGGTATCGGTATAGGCAAATGGAGTTGCCTGAAACCATGCTGTCGGTGCATTTTTTTGAAAGCGTAAGCGCGAATTTTCAATTTCTGGGGCCACAGTCCAGCCGGCAAAATTATCGATGGCTCGCTGTGGTTCGGCTAGTAGTTTTTCTCCATTTTTAGCAGCATCAACTTTTATCATTTTCAACTCACCTTTGCTGGTACGAAGCTTAAGTTCATACGGTGGTTGCCAGTGATAGTATTTATTGCAAACATCTTCAAAGCCATCATATTCACTCAAAAACAATTCTTTAAAGGTTTCGTTATAGCCATCTCCACAATATAGGTTATAACCATGATCAACCATTTGTGCAACAGGAATACCATTCATTTCCATAAGCTCATCCCCGGTATGGAGTTCCGGCACCTGATGGGTAGTAATCCATACCTGGTGCTGCTGTACCAGTACATGAAAAGGCAAATGTGGTACTTTTTCATTTGCTAATGGTTTAAAATTAACTGAATGTTTTAACTGCGTATGTCCACACCTTAGCTGGCATAAAAAGGGATAAACTGCATCTATAAACTGACTTTCGGAAAGTGGCTTTTTTAGGCTTCTGTAAAGATTTTGATAAGCTTGCTTCAATTGAGCTGTTGGTGTATAAAAACCGTAACCGGGGTGCAATTCCCGAATGGCGTCCCACAGTACAGCCAAATCCTCCTGCATACTCTTTACCGGCAGCAAGTTTTTGGCGACGGTATCGGCAGCTGTCGAATTACCTACTTTATGCGACGTGTTATTGCCGCAGCCTAAGGTTATAGCGGTTAGAAAAGGAATCAATAATCTTAATAGAGGTGCTTTCATGACGGGCAATTAAAGACATGCAATATACTGTAAGTTAAGGGCTAACCAAAACTCAATTATAGGTTAGTTACAGATTTAATAATTAAGGAAAGTAAACAAAATCACTACAGAACCATTCTAAATAACATCATGCACTTTAGCTTAACATAAGCTTTAATTTTTCGCAACATAGCCAATGTATTTTTGCCGCAAACGGAAAACAAAACTTATGAACAAAACGCTATTAAAGCAAAAGGCTTTGGCCCTTGCTGTTGCTGCATTTGTTACTTCAACAGTAATAATCAGTGCCTGTAAAAAGAACAATGAGCCGGAAACCCCTGAAACCCCTTCGCCGGTAACACTAAAAGATTATTCGGTAAACCCTGCTTTGGTAAAAGCAATGCCAGGTTTCGAAAGCCTGAACATTACTACTTTAATCAGTTCGGACGATGTACTGCCTGAATCGCCAAATTTCATATTCGGTGCACAGCCTGATGGTGCAGGAATAATTAAAAACCCTTCAGGTGAAGGTTTTATCATGATTAACAACCATGAAATTCTTCAGTCGGTATCGCGCGTGTACCTGGATAAAAACTTTAAACCGGTAAAGGGAGAATACATTGTTGATTCGGATGGCGGTATGACCCGTCTTTGTTCTGCTACCCTGGCAACTCCCGAAGAACATGGCTTTCCTAAACCAGTTTTCTTAACTGCCGGTGAAAGTGGTGCAGAATCGATGATTCATGCCATCGATCCGCTTGCAGCTGCCGATAAAAAGAACAAACAAAGAACCGTTAGTGCATTGGGCAGATGGAGTGCAGAAAATGCAGTACCACTACCCAAAGGAGCATTTGCAGGTAAAACTGTAATCATGATCGGTGAAGACGAGAGCGACGGACAGTTGGCCATGTATGTTTCCAATACACAGGGCGATTTGGAAAACGGCAAGTTATATGTGATGAAACGCAGCAATAACGATCCGATTGAAACCAACATGGATAAGGGACAAACCTACGACGTAGAATTTGTAGAGCTTGACAATGTAAAAAGCAGTACCGGCGCCCAGTTACAGCAACAAACCATCGATAAAAAGGCTTTAATGTTAGCGCGTGTAGAAGATATCGATTACAGAAAAGGCAGTGCTGCCAACGGACGCGAAATATACTTTACTGCAACTGGTGTTAGCCAGGGCGATAAAATTACCCCTGTAAGTGGTAAAACCATGTGGGGGCGTGTATATAAACTGGTACTGGATGCGAACAACCCGTTAAAAGGTAAACTGGAAGTAGCTGTTGATGGAAACGACAATCCTGGAAAAAGCATCGTAAATCCTGATAATCTTTGCGTTACTGAGAACTACGTATACATCCAGGAAGATGGCGATTCGTTTTACAAAAACAACGATCACGACGGAACCATCTGGCAGTTTGCAATGGCTTCAAAATCGCTAAAACCGATGTTGCAGATGAACCACCGCAGAACAGACGCCACATTTAATGCAAAATACAACCCAGGAAACAATACACAGTTAAGCAGCTGGGAATATGGTGCCATGTACGATATTTCTGCTTTAACCGGTATCCCGGATACATTTGTGGTGAATTTACACCCACACACCTGGACAAATGACAAATACAAAAATGCCGATGGTGGTACAACCAGATTGGTTAACAACAACGAAGGTGGACAAGTAGTAATTGTTCGCGGCGTTTCTAAATAACCCAATACGCTTTCTCATCCCTTTCAGCAAATGCTGGAAGGGATTTTTCTATTTATTTCAACTCCTATGCAAGTATGCTGAGCTTAAAAAAAACTGTCTTTTTCGCATCCTTAATCGCCCTGACTAGCCTTCTTTCTATTTTCTGCAAAATGGAAAACAAAACAATTGCAGAACAGGTTAAAGCAGATTTCGACCAGCAGCTCATTGAATTTCAAAACATTGTTGATCAAAAATTATTTAAGGCCGTTCAAGAGCGGAACGAAAAGGCAATTAAACAATCCTTCTTACTGGCGAGGGCTAAGTACAAGAAATTGGAATATTATATCGAATATTTTTTTCCATCAACTGCGGTAATGCTTAATGGCGCGCCCATTGATGAAATTGAACTGGGCGAAAACCTGATCGAGAACCCAACAGGTTTTCAGGTAATGGAAGAAATAATTTACGAAAGCCCAACAAAAGAAAATCGTTCGGAATTACTGAACGAGGTAAAGAAAATGCAGCTCAACCTGCAAAGGGTTAGTCGCTTTAATGCGCAATACCAGCTTACCGATGCACAGCTGCTTGATGCCATCCGTTTAGAAATTTTCAGGATTACAAGCTTGGGCATTACCGGCTTCGACACGCCAAATGCTTTACAATCAATCCCTGAGACCGCTTTTGCTTTAAAAGGAATTAAGCGTGTATTAGAGAAATATGATGAAACATCGGCAAATCAAACAATCGGATTGGCCATTGCCTATCTGGATAAAAACCCTGATTTTAACACCTTTAACCGCCTGAATTTCATCACCCAATACCTCGATCCAATCAGTAAAAAAATAAGCGCTCTCCGGTTGGAAAAAAATATCACAACTGCGGCAAGTGGCTCCGCATTGCGCGATGAGGCTGTAAGCATGTTTGAGCCAAATGCTTTTAATGTAAATAAATTTGTAGGTAACAGCACCCTGTTTATCAGCGATGCTAAAATAGCCTTGGGTAAAGCCTTATTTAACGATCCCGTACTTTCTAACGGCGGTAACCGCAGCTGCGCCAGTTGTCATCACCAGTCGAAGGCCTTTACCGATGGTTTAGTAAAACCCACAGGGATTACCACAGGAGAGTCTTTATTGAGAAACACCCCCACACTAAGCTATGCAGGTTTGCAGCGTGGATTCTTTTACGATTTAAAAGCCGGTACATTAGAAGATCAGGCCCTTGATGTGGTACACCACAAACAGGAAATGAACGGATCACTTACACAGGCTGCAGCGCGCATCAACGCAGCCAAAAATTATCAAACTTTATTTCTAAAAGCATACCAGAATAAAGCTGGCAAAGCCGACCCCTGGAAAATCCAGCATGCATTGGCTTCCTACATCCGGTCGTTATCGCCTTTTAGCTCCAGATTTGACCGTTACATGCAGGGAGACCAAAAACAACTAGATGCCGACGAAAAAAAGGGCTTCAACTTATTTATGGGTAAAGCCAAATGTGGTAGCTGCCATTTCGCACCGCTTTTTAACGGCACCCCTGCCCCGCTTTTCAATAAAAGTGAAGCAGAAGTTTTGGGGGTACCTGCAACTACTGATACCATAAAACCGCAATTAGACCACGATCTGGGACGTTATGCACTTTACAATTACCTGCAATACAAGCATGCCTTTAAAACCCCGACTTTAAGAAACATTACCAAAACAGCACCTTACATGCACAACGGTGTGTACCAGACCCTGGAACAAGTAATGGATTTCTATAACCGGGGCGGAGGTGCAGGCATGGGCATAAAAGTTGATAACCAAACTTTATCTGCCGATAAATTGAATTTAAGTAAAACAGAGATTAAACAGATTATTGCTTTTTTGGGTACACTTGAAGATTTACCTTAACCTGCTTGCATTTTTTACCACAGAGATAAGGAGCTTTCACAGAGTAAACAGAGTTTCTTTTTATTTTAAACGCAAAGATTTCGGAGAGAAACACAAAGCTGTGTGTGGCTTTGCTGGTTGTACTTACAACTCCTGATATATTTTACCACTAAGACACAGAGGCACAAAAGCTACGGGCGACTCAATGACCTCTGTGCCTTCGCTTTGTGCCCTTTGTGGTTAAAAAGGCGGCTTATTTTTTGCCACAGAAACACTGAACCCATAGAATATTGAACACATAAACTTTGACATTTGCGCCCAACTCAATGCCCTCTGTGCCTTCTCTTTGTGTCCTTTGTGGTTAAAAAAGGCGATGGTTTATTTTTGCCACGGAAGCACAGAATCCACAGAGTACTATTTTTATCACTTAGCTTGCTTTGCGCCTTCTCTTTGCGTCCTTTGCGGTTAAAAAAAATTACAGTAAATCTTTTAGCACTACCCAAACATTTTCGGCCAGGATCTTATCCCCTTCGGCTGTTGGATGAATCCCATCGGCCTGGTTCAATTTCGGTACGCCTCCTACCTTATCCAGCAAAAACGGAATCAGTTTCATATTATTTTTCCTGGCCAGCTCCGGAAATATATTTTTAAAATCAGCTGCATATTTAGCGCCCATATTTGGTGGCACCTGCATGCCGGCCAATACCAGTTTGGCATCAGGATATTTTGCTTTTACGCGGTCTACAATATCCTGCAGGTTTTTAGTGGTTTGCGCAACCGGTAATCCCCTTAAACCATCATTGGCTCCGAGTTCGAGGACAAAAATTGATACCGGCTGTTTCAATAACCAATCAATCCTTCCCTTACCGCCTGCAGATGTTTCACCGCTCAGCCCACCATTGATTACTTTATAGGGCAACTTTAAGGAGTCGATTTTGTTTTGGATCAGTGCCGGATAAGCTTCGGACGGATCGAGTCCCATTCCCGCCGTTAAGCTGGTACCAAAAAAGAGAATATTTTTTTCCTGTTGGTTTACTGCAACAGCTTTTTGGTCAGCTGAATCTAAAGTTTTATCATTATTGCTTTTGCTTTGCCCATTACCGCAGCCAAGCAGGGCTATTCCCAAAACAAATAAGCCTATTATACGTTTTCGTAACATATTTAACCGGAGTATATCTAATTATAAAACATTATCTTAACAGGAAACATCCTGTTATGTTTGGCAACAATCTATACGCAAACCCTAAAAAATCAGCAATTGGAAAGCATATTGAACATCCGAAATGTAAGCAAAATTTACCAAAGTGCCGGACGCGAATTAACAGTTCTCGATCAAATTAATTTTTCGATCGCCGCAGGCTCAACAGTTGCCATTACCGGTCCGTCGGGTAGCGGAAAAACAACTTTACTGGGATTATGCGCCGGACTGGACAGGGCAAGCAGTGGCACGGTAGCGCTTAAAGGTATAGCCCTCGAAAATTTAAACGAAGATGAACGTGCAGCTGTAAGGAACCAATATGTAGGCTTTATTTTTCAGAATTTCCAGTTGTTACCTACTTTAACGGCATTAGAAAATGTAATGGTTCCGATGGAATTAAGGGGGGCAAAAAACATTAAGGCACACGCTTTAGCATTGCTCGATAAAGTTGGTCTGGCCGATCGTGCGCACCATTATCCCGTACAATTATCAGGCGGAGAACAGCAAAGGGTTTCGTTAGCCAGGGCTTTTTCCAATCAACCCGCCATTCTTTTTGCCGACGAGCCTACCGGAAACCTCGATTCAGAAACCAGCGAAAAGGTAATTAAGCTGCTTTTCGATTTAAATAAAGATGCCGGAACCACATTAATTATCGTAACACACGATCTTGAGCTCGCTGCCCGTACGGCAAGAACTATCAAAATTAAAGGTGGCACAATCCTTTCAGACGAAAACCCTACCTATGCTTAGTATTCCGAAACAGCGCATTAAACTTTCGTGGCTGCTCAGAATGGCCTGGCGCGATAGCCGGAAAAACCGCTCGCGATTGCTGCTCTTTATTTCGGCCATTGTTTTGGGCATCGCTGCGTTGGTAGCCGTTTATTCTTTTAAAGATAACCTGCAAAGGGATATTGATGCACAGGCAAAAGAACTTACAGGAGCCGATCTGGTTTTAGATAGCCGTAAAGGGGTAAGTAATGTGATGAACAACATGCTCGATACACTGGGTGATGAACGATCGCAGGAGAAAACCTTTGCTTCGATGATCTATTTCCAGAAAGGCGGAGGCAGCCGCTTGGTTCAAATGAAAGCATTACAAGGAAAATATCCTTACTATGGTGCAATTGAAACCATCCCGGCTGATGCAGCAAAAAGCTTCCAATCAGACAGGAATGCACTGGTTGATAAAACGCTCATGCTTCAGTTTAATGCAAAGGTTGGTGATTCGGTAAAGGTTGGCGACCTCGATTTCAAAATCCTGGGCACCTTAACCAAAGCACCCGGCCAAACAGGTATTTCCGCTAGCATTGCTCCAACTGTTTACATCCCGCTACAATACCTCGAAAAAACCAATCTGATTAAAACCGGAAGCCGGATCAACCATAAGTTTTACTTCAAATTTAACGATCCATCTAAAGTTGATGAATGGGTAAAAAAACACGACAGCAAACTGGAAAAAGAAGGCTTTGATGCCGAAACTGTCGAATCAAAAAAAGAACAAACCGGCCGATCGTTCAAAGATGTAAACCGCTTTCTGGCCTTATCGGGTTTTATTGCATTGTTGCTGGGCTGCATAGGGGTTGGCAGTGCCATACAGGTATATATTCAGGAAAAACTGGCTGCCATTGCTACCTTGCGCTGCCTGGGTTTAAAAGCACGCCATGCCTTTTTCATTTACCTGATCCAGGTCTTTTTTATTGGTTTAATTGCAGCAGTTATCGGTGCCGTGCTGGGTACAGCCATTCAGTTTTTGCTTCCATGGGTACTGAAAGACTTTCTACCCATCGAAATTACTATGCAGGTTTCCTGGTCAGCTGTTGGTCAGGGTATTTTGCTCGGACTCATCATATCTGTGCTCTTTGCCTTACCATCGCTTTTAGGGGTAAGAAAAATATCGCCTTTAAATGCCATCCGGGTTTCTTTTGAGAAAAGCAGAGGTACCCGCGATCCCCTATTGTGGTTCGTCTATCTGCTCATGGCAGTTTTTATTGCAGGTTTTACCCATTTGCAGATGAAAACCTGGATACAGACCCTCTTTTTCACCGTCAGTATTGCCATTGCCTTTATTTTACTCCTGATCTTATCTAAACTACTAATGTTTATGGTCAGGAAGCTATTGCCGGGCACTGCAGGTTATTTGTGGCGCCAGGGTTTTGCCAACCTGTACCGTCCTAACAACCAAACTTTAATGTTAACGGTTTCTATTGGCCTTTCTACGGCTTTTATCTGCACTTTATTTTTTGTACAAGGTATTTTAATGAGCCGGGTAAGCCTGTCATCGGGCAGCAACCAGCCCAATATGGTGATGTTCGATATCCAGAATGCGCAAAAGGAAGGGCTCGACAGCCTAACCAAATCTTTTAAACTACCATTAATGAACCAGGTACCGGTAATTACCATGCGTATTGAAGAAATTAACGGTAAAAAATCGACTGCCGATACCAATAACCGCAGGGCGTATCGTAATGAAATCAGGGCTACTTACCAGGATACGTTAACTGCGGCTGAAAAAATTACCGCGGGCAAATGGACGGGTCGTGTAAAAACCGATGAAACCGTCTACATTTCGCTCGATCAGCGTTATGCGCAGCAAATTAAGGTAGGCTTAAACGATAAAATACTTTTCAATGTACAGGGAATGATGATACCAACCGTGGTGGGTAGCTTAAGGGAAGTAAACTGGAGCAGAATGCAGACTAATTTCAGGGTTGTTTTTCCGGCAGGGGTTTTGGAAGAAGCACCGCAATTTCATGTGCTGATGACCAGGGTACCTTCAAGCGAGGTTTCAGCGCATTTCCAGGGCGAAGTGGTGCAGCGATTCCCCAACGTTTCGGTTATAGATTTAGACCTGGTACTAAAACTGCTCGACGAACTTTTGGGTAAAATCGGTTTCGTTATTCAGTTTATGGCAGGGTTCAGCATGGTAACCGGCTGGATTGTGCTGATTTCTTCGGTGTTAACCAGTAAAAACCAGCGGATAAAAGAAAGTATTTTACTCCGAACCATGGGCGCCAGCAGTAAGCAAATCATCCGGATCAACGCAATTGAATATTTCTTTTTAGGCGCCTTTGCAGCTGGTGCCGGATTAATCCTGGCCCTAGTTGGAAGTTGGGCATTGGCCAGATTTAGTTTCGATGCAGCATTTATACCACCGTTTTTGCCAACGCTGTTATTATTTGGTTCGATTGTTTTATTGGTGGTAATTACGGGTGTGTTAAGTACAAGGAACATTCTTAAACAACCACCTTTAAAGATTTTAAGAACGGAGGGGTAAGGCGTTTAGCAGGTGGCGTTCACTTAAGTTTAACTCCAGGCTAACCACAGCGAGCATAGAGAAAAGCACAAAGTCAATTGCAGAATATCTTTTTGTTTTTCGTGCATCAGTAGTTAAAATACCAGTGCGCAGAATAACCCGGATTTTTGATACTTTTACACTATGATCAGAATAAACAGCGAAACACCAACCGAGGTTCTTCAGGATATAAAAATTGGCGATATGGTAACCGATACCTTCAGCAAAACAGGCCTGGTAGAAACTATAGAAATCAGCGATGATGGGCTATACCGGACTTACGAATTTAACCTTGTTACCGGAAGAACCATTACGGTTAAAAAGTAAAACGCTATAAATTTATCACATTATCCTAACCCTGGCCAAATGTCATTACTTATCCTGCTCTTCGGTATTTTACTGCTTTTTGTACTGATCCTGAAAAAGATCAATCCAATGATTGCCTTAATTGCTGTAGCGATTATTACAGGTCTTTTATTGGGCATGCCGGTAACAAAGGTAATGGCATCCATCAGTAATGGAATTGGCAGTACCCTGGGCAGTATGGTAATGGTTCTGGCCCTTGGTGCCATGATGGGTAAAATGATCGAAGATAGCGGCTCGGCTAAAAAGATTGTTTTCATTTTGATCAGGGCCTTTGGCAAAAAGAATATTCAATGGGCTGTGCTGTTAACCGGCTTATCAGTGGGGATTCCTTTATTTTACAATGCTGGTTTTGTGGTGTTAATTCCTTTGGTTTTTGCCATTTCTGCCGCAACAGGGTTATCAAAGTTATATATTGGCATCCCAATGGCTACAGCCCTTTCGGTAACACATGGTTTTTTACCCCCTCACCCCGGTCCTGTAGCTTTAGCCGGAATTTTCCATGCCGATATTGGCAAAACGCTGATTTACGGCTTCACTTTAAGCGTACCCATTGCGATTATTGCCGGAATTTATTTTCCTCGCCTGATCCTCAAACGAGATCAATCTGCAACTGTTCAAAACTTCAGTATCAGCGAAGAAGAAAATCTCCCTTCTGCCACCAGAAGCTTTATTACCGCACTGTTACCTGTATTCTTAATCATCGCCGGAACCATAGGAAGCAGTATCACAACAGATTATACAGGTAAACCGCTGTTTATATTTTTAGCCGACCCTACGGTAGCCCTATTAATTTCGGTTATTATTGCTTTGGTTATTCAAAAAACGGGCATTTCAAAAGCGATGGAATCATGTGCTGAAGGAGTGAAAAGTATTGCGATGATTATTTTAATTATTGCAGCTGGTGGCGCATTTAAACAGATTTTGATTGATAGCGGCATGGGCGAAACCGTAAAACAGCTCACCGGAAGTTTAAATCTCTCGCCACTGTTACTGGCCTGGTTAATTACTGCATCGCTCCGGGTAACCCTTGGCTCGGCAACGGTAGCCGCCCTAACCGCATCCGGCATGGTACTGCCGCTAATCAGTTCGGGTGCTCCGCCAGAGTTAATGGTTTTGTCGGTAGGTGCCGGAAGTTTAATGTTTTCTCATGTAAACGATACCGGTTTTTGGATGTTTAAAGAATATTTTAACCTGAGCCTGAAAGAAACTTTTAGCACCTGGACCATGATGGAAAGTTTGGTTTCTGTTTTAGGCCTTGTTGGAGTGCTGGTATTGAACCAGTTTGTGTAGGGAAAAAGAGTTGTCAACTTTTATGGCCATGTCGCCAATAAGTTGACAACTCTTCAATAAACTATAGACAAATCCGATATATTATGCCTAGTTAGGATGAAGACCAGTTGTATTATTTTTTTTGGAAAGCAATTGCAGAAGCTCTTAGGCTAAAGCAGTCCCGCTCCCGCTTCTGCCGATTGAAGAAATCGGCATCTCGCTCTGATCGGGTTTAAATGGCTTAAACAGTGCTTCTATTTTGGATAAAATAAACCCAACCGACAGCACTATCCTCCTTCACGGAATTAAGTAACAGGCAGCTAGAAGTTGACAACTCTTCAAGAGCCGATAGATTTATCCGATATATTATGTTTAAGTCAAAACCTTAATTCTTCACCCTGTTCTTTTCTGCATCGGCACCGGATGATTCGTGTTTTGCCGGCGTAGAAAAAGCCTTACCAAAACGGTAGCTATAACTCACCACAACCGATCTCGAATCCTGGCGGTTTATCCAGTTTGCTTCTGTATTTGCCAGGTTATTGATTACCCCATTAAAAACCCTGGTTCTAAAAATATCATTTGCAGTTAATTTCAGGGTGCTTTTAGCTGAAAGTTTTTTCTGTACCGCTGCACCAAACTCATGTACTTCGCCCAATAAAAACTGTACATTAGATAGTTTACTCTGGTAACGCATATTTACCTCAGCATTCCATGTCGGGCTGATTTTGAACTGCAAATTCGGGTTTGTCCTTAAATAACTTCCATTGGTAACCAGAAACCCCGTATAAAAATCTGTTTTTGAAATGATGTTTGCATACTCCACATAAGCATTCAGCTTAACCCATTTTGTAATGTCGATTTCTGCATTTACCGAAATATTGGCCACGGTTGTTTTGCCCACATTTGCGGGCCTGCTGTAATAGGTGCCGTTTACAATCTCTATGGTTTCGTTCACTTCATCCCTCACCCAGCTGTAACCTAAAGTGGTGGTAATTTTATTTTTATAGGTGTGAGAAAGCTCTAAACTATGTGTAAATGATGGCTTTAAGAATGGATTTCCGACGTAATAGGTAAACTTATCCAGCGGCGAGAAAAACGGGTTCAGGTCCTGATAATATGGGCGGTCGATCCTTCGTCCGTAATTTAAGCCCAACTGATTGTTGCTAGCAGTATCCAGTTTATAAGAAAAATAAACCGTCGGAAACAAACTGTTGTAGGTTCTTTTAAAACTCGAGTCAGGTTTAATCAAATTACCCAATTGATGCCCGTTTGACACGGTATTTTCATATCTCAATCCAACTTGTACCGAAAACTTTTTTCCCTCCCTGCTCATGTTCAGGTAAGCTGCATTAATATTTTCTTTGTACAGGAAATGATTGCTTTTTTCATAATCCGGGCTTGTTTTTCCGTTTGCGGTATTAAAGTAATCGGCAATATTATCGGTTTTGGTATAAGCTGTTTTAACACCTGCGGCCAGTTTCCATTCGTTTGCCAAAGGATGTGAATAATCCATTTTTGCTGTGTAGATATCGATATCAGAGGGCAGGTTACCGCTTAATATATCCTGATATTTTAATGTTCCACCCGGCAGGTAACTGAAATTATAATAGGTCTGATCTGTTTGGTTACGATAAAGCAGGTAATCTGCATCAAAAGTAAGTTCTCTGCCTGCCTGTTTAAACTTGTGCCTGTAATTTAAGTTTACCCCCGCATTCTGGTATTTAATCTGGTCGATATTTTCAGCCCTGATTACCGAATCGAGCTGCATTGATGCATTCGATAGGTTACTGGTATTGTTGTTTACCTGTTTAGAAATCCGGTTCATACCTGTTAACACCACGCCCCAGGTGGTATTATCCGAAGCATAATAATCGAGTCCTGTTTTCAGGTTGAACGTGTTGCCATGCCTGCGGAAATAAGAGTTCTGATTAAAGTATGATTTGGCACTACCATCATCATTTTTATATTTCCGGTTCAGGTCCAGATCGGTAAAACTGTTGTTGAGGTTATAACTCAGATTTCCAAAAACATTGACCTTATCCTTACGGTAATTAAAATTTACACTATTATTGGATCTGCTCAACTCACCCTGATTTAAACTCAGATTAATGCCCCCGTTAAACCCCGCAACTTTGTTTTTTTTGGTTTTGATATTGATTACCCCGCCATTTCCTGCCGCATCGTATTTGGCAGGCGGATTGGTCATCAATTCGATCTGATCAAGTGATGAAGAAGGCAGCGAACGCAGGTAATTCTCCAGATCGGCTCCCGAGAGGTAAGTTGGTTTATCATCAATAAAGATGGCCACCCCGTTTTTGCCCTTCAGCGAAATTGCACCGTTCTGATCTACGTTAACGCCGGGCGATTTACTCAGCACATCCAGGGCCGTTGTTCCTGCATTAGAAATCAGCGCATCAACATTCACCACTGTCCGGTCAATCTTCCGCTCCACAAAAGCCTTTTGCCCCGAAATATTAACCTCCTTTAAATTGGTGGCGCCTGTAGCCATCTTAATATCCTGCAAAGCTACAAGAGGGTGCTTGGTATCCAAAATTAAGGTATCGGTTTTGTAGATTTGCGCACCAACCACCGATATTTTAATAAGGTATTTCCCGTAAGTCAGTTTATCGAAACTGAACAGTCCGTCTTTTTCGGTAAAGGTCGTTTTTACAAGTACCGAATCTTTAAGAAGGGCTACAGTAGCAAACTCAATATTTTTTCCTTCAGCATCCAACACGCGACCGTAAATTTTGGGTGAAGAGGATTGGTCCTGAGCAAAAGTAAGGGTAATATTCATCCATAGGGCTAAAAAAGCCAGGAGTGCAGATTTCATGATGGTAGGATTGGTTTAGCGCTTTAGAGAATTAATTTTTGTTGTTTTCGACCAGGAAATTATACATCAGCGAGTGGTTATCGTTTTTCAAAAACTTCCTTTTGTACTTTTGCTGAGTCTCGGTATTTTGTTTCACGCCGTTTACAATCAGCTCGTCTTTATTGAGTTTGTATGATAGTTTATTGGTATTGCTGATAATGCCATCTTTAATCAATTCCTGATTGATAGCGTTCGTATAATCATGCCCGTCGCCATTGGTTACTGTTTTTGAGGTAATTGTGCGCTGCGAACCTGTTCTGATACTGCTGCTTTCGTTATGAACAGGTGGAGTTGGTGGTGTAGGAGGAATGGCATAAACCGGGGCTGGTTGTACTGCAGGGACTGCCGGCACAGCTGGTATAGCAGGGATAGCAGGTGCCGCAGCAACAGCTTTCGGTGCTTTTGGCGGACGAGGTGCCCTTGGTTGTACACCGTACCCTTGAGATTTATACTCTTTTGCCCATTTGCGATATTCTTTTGCATCTTCGGCAGCTTGTTTAGCATCAGCAATGGCTTTTTTCGAATCATTTTCGGCCATTTTAGCATCGGCAATTACCTGTTTACGGTCTAATTCGGCTTGCTTAGCATCAATAGCAGTCTGCCTGGCATCTTTCTGGGCCTGCATTTCATCGTACTGTCGTGCTTTTTCATCGGCTAATCTGGCTTTTTCAGCCGCTTGCCTGGCCTTTTTATCTTCTTTCGTTTCCTGCCATTGTTGTTTTTCATTCAGTTTTTTCAGCTGGCTGTCCATTTTTGCATTGATCTCTCTTTCCAATTGGTCAGCAGATTTTCCTTCTGAAGGCCTGGCTTTTTTCCTGGTTGTATCCTGCAACACTACATTTAAAGTGCTTATTTCTTTTTCGGTAACTGCTTTTGTATTGCCCACACTTTTAAAAGCGGCAGTACAAACCACAGCAGATACCAGGGCGATGGTTAATATTGTTTTTTCCATTTTGTTTAAAGTTGAATTGGTATTGAATAACATCCTGCTGGCTCTATGCAACAGGCTACCTTTCTTCCCGGTTATGGCCATGGCGTAAGCAGGTGCACGCTGCTTAAATTCCTGGCACACAATAAGGGCCTGAACGTAGTTTTTACGATCGTTTACACAGGCGATGGCCAAATCATCGCAGCAATGCTCGCGCTCTGTTTTGATTAATTGCGATACCCAAAGTACCGCAGGGTTAAAGAAGAATACAATTTCGATAAAACTCTGAAATAAATTTACCAGGTAATCTTTCCGCTTAATATGCGCCAGTTCGTGAGAGAGGATGGCTTCTACTTCTGCATTCGATAAGCCATTAAGCAACCCCAAAGGAATAAGGATTAAAGGTTTAAAATATCCCACTACCATAGGCACCTGGACAATACCCGATTGCATCACTTTAACCTTTTGCGTTAAACCCAGTTTTTGAGCAAGTTCACTTAATTTTTCATCCCATTTTTTACCCGCAGCATAAGTTTTATTATTACGCAAATGGTACACACCATTTAAACCTACTATTAATTGAATGCTTTTTCCGCAGATGATCAGGAACCACACCAATACAATCTGATTGGCATAAGCATTCCACAATGACAGGATTTTGTTTAGTCCGGAATACATATCCTGCTGCACATCTGTAACAGTATGTTGGTTTGTAATTGCCTTAGGCAGGTTAATCCCCGTTTGATGAACGGCTTGCGTCTGTACATCGTATACCGGTTGCTGAAGCTCCTGGTAAAAAGTAAAAGCTATTGCAACAACAAACAGGCCTAAACATATTGTAAGCAGGTTATAACGCCATGCCGCGCTTGCCTTACGGGTAGTAAACATGACCAAACCGGCCATCAATGCCAAGATTACACCGAGCCATAACGAATGGAACAAGGTAGCGCCCAGGGCATGAAGCCAGTTTTCTGGCAAAAGGTTAATTAATTTAAATTCCATTGTCGTGGTTCTTTAGAATCTTGTCCTGGTAATTATTCCATGCTATCCAATAGCCGCTTAATCTCTTCGATTTCCTTTTTTGATGTTTTCTCATTGCCCAAAAGCTGCATCATTAACTGCGATGCAGAACCTTTGTACAAGGTGTTTACGAAACGGTCCAGCAACTGAACTTTGGTTTTTTCTTCTGCTTCAACCGGAATATAAATGTGTTTCATTTGGCTCTCATCACGCTTTAAAATTCCTTTTTCAGCTAAGATCTGCATCTGCTTTAAAGTGGAGGTATAATTCACCTCTCTTTGTTCATTCAGCTTATCATTTACAAACCGAACGGTCGACGGTCCAAATTCCCATAATACCTGGAGAATTTCCAGTTCGGCTTTGGTAGGTTCGGGCAGATTATTTTCGGATTGTATATTCTTCATAACCTAAAGGTACGATATTTTTCGTACGATACAAATATTAGGATGGATATTTTTAAAAAAACTTGCTAAAATACTGATTTCAAATAAGTTAAAAATATTAAAGGTACCAGATCTTACGTCTGATATCGTGCTTACCAAAACTGGCTTGGTAAATTTCAAAGACTTTTTACAAAACCCTGGCAGGCCGAAATACGCATTTTGATCACAATCATCAACAGGCTTAATGCTTATCAAAGGATATGTAAGTACAGCTCAGCAAATTTGGATATAAAACCTATCCAGGTCGCCTATTTCTATCCTTAAGCTGCACAACCTAATTATAATTAAGATGACAGATAAAAAGAACAACATTTCTACCTTGTTTATCACTTACCTGATACTAACCACTACTTTCCTTTTACTATTGATAGGCTTTGGAGAAGATTATTTTTTTGGGAGTTTTGATATCGAAATCCTCACCCTTTACGATTTCAGTGACCTGGCGTCGTCGCAGAGAGGGTTAAGTTACCTTGAAAAATCTGCTCTTTTAGTCTTTTTGCCTTTAATTATTACTATAGCCTTTATTGCACATTCGTGGATCTGCGATACTTCTACCATATTACGCACCAGAAACGCTGCTTTTATTATAGGCCTGTTGCCATTTGCATTTTTACCTGTTTTGATCAGCTTACAGGAAATAAAAATGTCTATTCTATTAATCAGCATCTCGCTCACCCTTGTGCTGTGTCTTTGGGTTATTCTCTTTCACGTCAGGATGTTCCAGTTTAAATATCTTTCTTTCCATTTATTTGTAAGCTGCTGTCTTTTAATCACATTTACATCAATTAACCGTATAGATGTAGACATCCAGCATTGTCTAAACAGCGCAAAAAACGATACCCCTATCGAAAAATTAGATCCGGCTACCGTAAACAGTCCGGTTGTTTTTGTTGGCAGTACTGCATCCTTTAATCTTTACTATTCCCCTACACAACACCGCAGCATTATTCTGCCCAAAGCAGATTAAGCATTCTTTTATATAGCAATGCCAGCAATTACCATAACGCAAGAGATTAATTTAATAATTATCTATTCTTATAACGAATGTTTAACAGCTGTGTAATTCAGCAAAGACAACCTTTTCAATTTAAATAGCCAGGTTACCGTATAACAAACATCAAATTCATCAACATTAACCAAAATCAACAATTAATTTGACAATTATCAATCTATTTATGCATATTTATGCTCATTTTTATTGGTTATTTGTCTATTAATCCCTATAAAAACATTTACTGAATGCTTTTCATAGAAAATCGTGTTAAAAAAACGCACTGTTTTTTTAACAGGTCGTCTTATATAATTCCCATTGCAGTCAATGGACTTCCAGCTGTGGATACTCTTCAAAACAATTCGGTTTTGACAGATATTCTATTAACATACATAAATGAAGATTTTTAACTTATTAATCAACGATATACCCATACCCGTCAGCTTCATCAGGGTTTATCCGATGAAGGGCGGGCAAAACCAAGAAAAATTAAATTCGATTTTCAAAGTAATCCGTACCGCTGCCAATTGTCTATCTTCTTTTTTCAACGGCCCATGTTTAATATCTGAAGAACGCTTTTAATCATGCAAACACCATAAGGTTAAATGCTTTTTACTTATCCAAAAAGAGCTTATTGTCTTTAGGATCAAACATAAATTTAAATGGAGGGATCTAAAATCTTGGTTATACTAGAGGATTTTGATTTAAGAGTAAAAATCACCGAAATACTTACAGCTGGGAAATACAATGTAAAATCGACAGATAATGGCAAGCATGCGATCGACATCATCAGAAAAAACCCTGTAGATGTTATTATTTCGGGGAAAAACCTATCAGAGATAGATGGATTTGGGGTACTCCTTGTGGTTAATAAATTTACTGAAACTGCAGGCATTAGCTTTATTATGCTATTGCACGATAAAGATTATGATCTTGCCCGCAGGGCGATGGAACTTGGTGCAGATGGCCATTTAATGATTCCTTTTGATGACGGCGAACTGCTTAACCAGGTGGAAGTGAGGCTTAGAAAAAAAAGATTGCAGCACGACTTATTTTTAAAAAAACATTTGCAACTGCGAAATATAGACAACAGTAAAGATGATATGTCGTGGCTGAGATCGAGGTTTGAAGGAAGTTTACCAAGACATTTTAAGAAAAACCAGGTGCTTTATTATAAGGGAGAAAGACGTGCACTTGGCCTTCATTATATTATATCAGGAAAAATTAAAACTTATGTAACCGATACAGCCGGCAATGTATTTATTACAGGCATTTATGGCCCTCACGAGTATTTTGGATTGCAGGGTACATTATTGGGCATAGAAAACAAAGAAATTGCAGAAGCTATTGATAATTCTGAAATATTGACCATTCCGTTTGCCGAAGTGCAGCATTTAATAACCGATTACCCCGAAATTTTCAGTGTTTTTGCCAAAGATTTAGCCCAAACCTTAAGTACACGTGATGAAAAGCTGCTCGACATCGCTTACTACTCGGTACGGAAGAGGATCGCAAAAGCCATTATTGGCCTGGCCAAACTCGGTCATGGTGCTGAAAACGGCCAGTTTATACTTCCAAGGCACGATCTGGCCTGCATTGTTGGAATTGCAACCGAAACCCTGAGCCGCGTATTAGGCGATTTTACCAAAGAGGGCCTTATTGAAAAAGAAGGCAACAACATTATTGTGCTTGATGCTAAATCTTTAGAGATGATGAAAAACTGATTCACCAGGGCTTAACACTGTCAATTTTGAACAGCAACAGTGCCAATTGGCATAAACCGGAGCGGTGAATGAGAAAGATCAAGATACGCATTGACCATAGTCAGAGGAAAACCGGTATTAATTATACAACTTAGCAATAACCAATACTTAACAAATATTGGATGATAATTTATGCTATGTGGCATCCATGTTAAACACAGAAATGCCGGTACAAAACCTGAAATGCAGGCAGGAAGAATGCTGTATTTACAATATCAAAACAAACGAAATTTTACTCAACTTAATTAAACAACATGAAACTTGGCTACACTAGGTATTTTTTAAAGGTATTTCTTTCGTTATTAGACAGTAAGAAGAATAGAGCGGCCATCCGTTTTTTATATCGACATACCACATTCCGGAACATTAATGATGGAGAAATGCTTTTTGAGCTTAACAGTCCAACAGCAAACGGCCAAATTATATATGTTGCTGAAGGACTCGTAAATGGATATATCAGTAATGAAAGCCAAAAATCGTCTGATATATGGCTGGGCCAAGCGGGCGGCATCTATATCTGCAACGATTACAGCTATACCAGTTACAACTTTAACATCAGTGCGTTAGAACATTCTGTCATCTTTATCATGGATAAATGTGAAATTGAGGAGGGCTGTGCATGGTATCCCGAACTCGATTCATTATTCAATGGTTATTTTCTTCCTAAGGCAATGGCCGATGTTAACAACAGGAATATTTTATTCAGGTTACAGGATATAGAAAACAGGACCAATTTATTCAGGCAAATTTATCCAGACCTATATGATCGTATACCTGCAGATCTGCTCATCTCTTATCTTGATCCTGATGCAACATTGGATATTGAACAGGACCTGCAGTTAAACGAGACAAACAACGAAAGCATACCGAATTACCCATGGCTGGAAAACGCACAGCAACCCGCCTTGCTGTTGAATAAGGCTTAACCAGGTTTACTCAACAGCAAATAAATCAGCATTAAAGTTTTTATGGTTTATCAATCAGTGAAAGATCATCAAGAATAATATCTCCTGAGCGGGTTTTATTAAAAATGAATTTGATTTTTTTAAGGCCATTAAGCTGAAATTTCGTTTCAGTATTCAAAAGTTTCGCAATATCGAAATAGAAAAAATCGGGTACCGCTTCCGAATTCGGATAATCGTTAAAAAAGCTAAACTTACCCAGATTTTTAGCGATCTGTGGCTGCAAAGCACTGCAACTGCTTAATGGAAATGAAAGTTTATGCTTTCCGCTGTCTTCAAGTATAATGGTAAAATCAGTTGGTTTTGCATGGCCATCTGTATTTTCTTTGTTAGTTGCCAGAGAAAAACTCAGCATTTTTCCTGATAAAGAGCATGGAGCAGCCAGCGTAAGTGAGAAAAAACCATTCTGGTGTTTGATGCTATCCCATCCTAAATAAACCGCCTTTGTAACCTGCATTCCCCATAAAAATTTATTCTGCTGCTCTTTCCATTGCCTCAAACCACTGGTTGTAATCCGGCCGCCATTAATTGTTGAAGTATTAACATCTATATCTTCATCAAAATCAGCCAATACAGTTTTTTTAGCCGGTTCGAACTGGTTCATGTAAATCTTTTTGGGCAACCAGTTCCTGCCGAACCTGGCATCCATAAACAAGGGTTTATAACCTTCATTGCCATTAATCGTGGTCTCTAAGAACGAGCTGATGTAGATGCTTAATATTTTTTGCTGATCCTTCTCGTCCATTAACTGTTTTAGATTAAATTTATTGATACCCGGACCTGTACCATCTCTCCTTCCCCATACCGAATTAAACTGACCATGGTTGGCTCCACTTAAATAAAGCCCGGCTTTAAAGCCATTAAATCCTGGCGAAAACTGAATCCTTTTCATGGTGGTTAACCCGCCATAAGTTTGCATATCCATATCAAGCGCACCATGTATTACAAAAAAATTAACATCTTTTGCCACAGTTAAAGTTCCTCCGGGCTTATATTGACCATCAACAGGCGCAATGGCTACTACCGCGCCAATATTAAAATTAAAGTCGAATTTCTCTCTGGCATCGTCAGGGTAATGGCTTAGTTTATTAAATGCAGCGGCATGGGTTACAGCTTCTCCCCCTCTTGAATGGCCAATTATGGCAATTTTATTCATATCCAAATGGTTATAAAACATATTGCCCGGCGTTTTATTCCAGTTGCGCAAAAGTTCAAGATGTTTTAATAGCAGCCATGCCCTGGCTGCATTTTCATTTTTTAATCCACCACCAAATACGTCCAGATCAGTTAATGAAAGGTTTAAAAAATTTTCATCTACCGATACTACCATATACCCACGGCTGGCCAGTAACTCACCCAAAAAAGCATAACCCGGATCGGAAGCCTGTTGGCCCAGGTGGTTTCCATGGATAATCATAACCAGCGGAAGTTTTTCTTTTTTCTCGCGAGGGTACCATACCAGCGCATTCATGGGTAAGGATTTTTCATCGTAACCGAAATATAAGGTCCTAAGCTTTCCTGAAACCCCGGTCCACGAAGTAAGCAACCGGGATCCGTCTACACTGCTTGTTTTTATGGTAACACGATCTGCAAATTCTTTTCGCCATTTATCTTTTCCACTGCCATAAGTTATCAAATAGGGTTTATACCGGCCTCTTCCTGAGGGGTCAGGTAAATTTAGCGCTAAAGGCAGACCGCCTTTCCATTTATAATTTATAACTGTTTGTGGCTTGCTCCCCTGCCCCAGTAAAATATTGAGCCCTGAAACCAAGGCAATTGAAGAAATAAGCAATATCGAAAACCAAAGAATACGTTTTGGGCTCTTGAGCGGAAACAAATCGCCCTTTCTCCATTGGTAAAGTCCTGTTAGCACGAATACCGGTAATATGATGATCGACAGGATTAATAACCAGCCATAGTTGGTGGGTAAATGGAAAAAATAAAAAGCGGCCAGATAACTAAATGTTATGGCTACCTGATAGGCAGAAGGAATGCACCTAACCAGTTTTAATAGCCAGACCAATAAGACTGAGAAGATAACTCCACAGCCAATATAAAACAACAGATAAGCAATAAGGTATAAAAGCGGTACATTTCCGATAAGGTATAAAATATGCAGCGTTGATAGAAATATAACCACAAAAGCGGCGATCAATTTCTGGGCAATTCCTGGTAATTTGTTTGATGGAGAAAGAAATTCGATAACGTATTTAAAGATGGATCTGATCTTCTTGATTATAGCCATATTTTTTAAGAGTAGAATGTATCGGGAACGATAGTAGAATCGTCTGCTAATAAACCAATGTCAGGCAGTGCCGAATGGGTATTAAAAAACAAATTAGGGAAAATTAATAAACATTCAAAATAGAGCACCTGGCAAACCCTGTATATTCCTGCAGAGTTAAAATGATTTTCAAACGACACAAAACATCTGATGTTTAAATAAAACATCGTATGTTTGTGTTGTTATTTTTAAAAGTAATGAAACAGGAAAGCAGACTTTTTGAACAGATAGCCCTCAAAATCAGGAACAACATTAAAGATGGTAAATTTAAAGCAGGTGAAAAAATCCCTTCTGAGCCCGCCTTAATGGAATTATACCAGGTTGGCCGCTCTACCATTAGAGAGGCGGTTAAATCATTAACCTTATCTGGAATTCTTACCGTTCAGCAAGGTTTTGGAACAAAGGTTAATGCAGTGCCTGCCGAACCTATAGAACAGCGTCTGCGCAGTTCTAATTTTGAAGAAATTAATCAGGTAAGGGCATTGCTTGAACAGGAAATTGTGCGTTTAGCGACACAGAACCGAAGTGATTCTGATTTAAAGGCCATTGGCGAAGCACTTGAAAAACGAAAACTGGCTATCAAAAACGAGTCGAGAACGGCTTGTGCCAATGCCGATATCGAATTTCACCTGGCCATTGCCGGGGCATGCGGAAACCGGGTACTACATGATCTTTACGAAAGTTTCACCGTAATTATCCGTGACTTTTTTACCAAACGCGCACCCTCCGGCATTACCCATTTTGCCATGAGCCATCATTTGCACCAGGCATTATTTGATGCGATAAACAACAGGGATGCCGATGCTGCCCGCCAAATCATCACTACTATATTGAACAATAATCATTAAAATATATAATCATGTCAATTTTAACTTTCACCCTCATCCTATTGCTCGGAGCATACCTTGCAGGCCTGGTAGGTTCGTTAACAGGGCTTGGCGGCGGTGTAGTGGTAATCCCTCTGCTTACGCTCGTTTTCCATGTTGATATCCGTTATGCCATCGGCGCTGCCCTGTTGGCTTCTATTGCCAACTCTTCGGGCGCGGCAAGTGCTTATATTAAAGAAGGGATTACCAATATCAGGCTGGGCATGTTTTTGGAAATTGCCACTACTGTTGGCGCTGTAATTGGCGCCCTGATTGCAATATATACCCCAACCAATACCATCGCTATTCTTTTTGGTGCAGTGCTTCTATTTTCAGCTGCAATGACCTTAAGAAAAAAGAACCAGGAGGCCTTAACCGAGGGCAGCAGGTTATCTGCCGTGCTAAAACTTAATAGCAGCTATCCCACCCAAACCGGAACGGTTAAGTATCAACTCAAAAACGTGGGGACAGGCTTTTCGATTATGACGGTAGCAGGCATAATGTCGGGCCTTTTGGGTATAGGCTCTGGCGCATTAAAGGTGCTGGCGATGGATACCGCTATGAAAATACCTTTTAAAGTAAGTACAACCACCAGTAATTTTATGATTGGTGTTACCGCAGCAGCCAGCGCGGTGGTATACCTGCAACGTGGTTATATGGATCCGGGTATTGCTTTCCCGGTGGTGCTGGGGGTGTTGGGCGGAGCATTTACAGGGGCTAAATTATTAACCAGGATTAACCCTTCAACCTTAAGGATTATTTTCTGTATTGCCATTACTTTCGTTGCACTCGAAATGATTTACAATGGTTATCACCATAAATTCTAATTTAAAGAAAAATGAAAAATATTATCTCCACACACCTTATACAAGACCGTGATGTAGAAAAAATTGTGGGCAAACTATTGAGATTTGGTGTAATTACCGCAAGCCTGGTTGTTTTATTGGGCGGCATACTTTTTTTGGTGCAAAACGGTACACAGGGCCGGCCCGATTACCATATTTTTAAAGGCGAAGAAAATGACTTTATTACTTTCGAAGGGATCTTTATGGGCCTTTTTACTTTTAAACCCATGGCCATTATCCAGTTCGGAGTATTGCTTTTAATCATTACCCCCGTTATGCGCATTGTATTCTCTCTGTTTGCTTTTATACTCGAAAAGGATAAATTATATGTGATTATTACCTTAATTGTACTGGCCATTATTTTAGGCAGCACTTTCGGTGGATTAAAAATATAGCCACACCGGTTATTTATACGATATACATGAAACTTTTTGGATTTCAGACAAAAGTATATGATATACATGAAACTTTTGTATTTAAATGATATGTACAATAACCATAGGAAAAGCATTAAAATCTCCTATGGTTATCCCCTTTGCACCAAAGAGGTCTTTTACCCTTTAACCTGCTTAATTACAGCAATTAAATCTTCCTCTCCATATTTACCGGTTGCTGCCTCAAAAGTTTGCAATGCAGTTTTGGCCAAAGGCGAATCAAGTCCTATTGCTTTGGCTAGCCTTAAATCTTTTACAATATGTTTAAGGGCAAAAGCGGGTTTATAATTATCGGCTATAATGGCATCACCTTTAATTTTGGTAAAAATATTGGCTATAGCACCATTATTGAGCAGATTAAGAAGGCTTTCAGTTTTAATCCCCTGTTGATTGGCAAATACCACCGTTTCTGCCAAACCCTGAGTATATAAGGCCAGCAACGAATTAACAGCAAGTTTAGCAACATTTCCTGTACCTGCATCGCCCAAACGCACTGCCATCTTACCCAATTTCTCGAGTATCGGTTTAACCTTTTCAAAAGCAGTTTCATCTCCACCCACCATAATTACCAATTGCCCTGTTTCTGCCTGTTTTACACTTCCCGAAACCGGGGCATCTAAATATTCTGCACCTTTTTCTTTGCATAAAGAGGCCATTTCTTTCGAAATATCAGGAGAAACAGTACTCATGTTAATCATAACTTTACCCGAAATCTCTGCACCGAAAAGACCTTCCGGTCCCTTAAAGATCTGCTCAATGGCAGCATCATCCGATACCATTAATACAATCACTTCTGTTTGGCTGATCAGGTTTTGGGGCGTTTCAGCAATCAATGCGCCCATTTCTTTCAGGGCAGCTTCTTTTTCTTTACTTCTGTTGTAAACGGTAACGGTGTAACCAGCTTTTATTAATTGTTCTGCCATCGGGGTTCCCATATTGCCCAGGCCGATCCAACCTATTTTTGTTGTGTTCATGTTGTTGTTTTTAGGATAAACAAATGTGATAAAGAAAAAGCTGAAATCATTTGGCAGTTGGTAAAAATACTACTGCAAATGAATTATTTTAATTACCCAACCCTCAAAATACTAATAAAATTAGCAAATTAGCCGCCTGATAAACTTGATAGCTCACTTAGCAAACAGCAAAATATGGCCGGCCTCCTGAAAGATTTATACTCTCCAGCTTTTTATGATCGTTTAAGCAATGCCTTAGCAGTTAGTATCCCAAAATTTGATAAAGAAAAATTTATCAAAGAGATTTTTACACCTGAATTTGAATCAAAGGAACTTAAGGAGCGGATGAAACATACATCGAAGGTTTTGCACCATTTTTTACCCCAGGATTATCAGCAAAGTATTGAGCTGATCAAGAAAACAATCACACAATTAAGGACCCAGGGCATCGGGGAAGACGGGCTGGCTTACATGTTTCTGCCAGATTATATTGAAACTTATGGCATTAACGATTTTGAAAGCTCAGTTGAGGCACTTGAGTTTGTTACCCAATTTGTAAGCTGCGAATTTGCGGTTCGGCCTTTTATTTTAAGATACGGCAACCAAATGATCTCAAGGATGCAGCAATGGTCTCTACATGAGAACCATAAAGTTAGAAGATTGGCCAGCGAGGGCAGCAGACCACGCCTGCCCTGGGCAATGGGCATCCCTTTTCTGAAAAAAGATCCAGCTTCTATATTACCCATACTGGAGAACCTTAAAACAGATCCTTCTGAGTATGTGAGGCGCAGTGTGGCCAACAGTTTAAATGACATTGCAAAGGATCATCCACAGGTGGTATTAAATTTAGCTAAAAAATGGTCGGGTTTAAGCCGCGATACTGATGCCATTATCAAACACGGCAGCAGGACATTGCTTAAACAGGGACACACCGCTATTCTTAAACATTATGGCCTGGATGATAAAGGCATTTTGCTGAAAGATTTTAAAATTCTTAACCCAATAGTTAAAATCGGGGAAAGCCTCGGATTTTCATTTTCAATTGTTAATGAAAATACCACCGAACAAAAAGTACGCCTTGAATATGCCATTTACTATAAGAAACAAAATGGCCAGAATACCAGGAAGGTATACAAGATTTCGGAACGGATTTATGCTCCGGGTGCAGCGGTTAAGGTAATACGCAAACAAAAATTTGTGTTAATTACCACAAGAAAATTCCATTTGGGTGATCATCAGCTATCCATAATCATTAATGGTGCTGAAAAGGAGATTTTGCATTTCGAATTAACTGCCTAATTTGGCGATCAGCTCGTCAAGCAGTGCAATTTGTCTTTCGTTGATGTATTTAACCGCTTTTTCGTAATTAAACCAGGCGGCTTTGTCCATTTCGGGATAACTTTGCCTCTTGCCCGAACGGGGTGGCCATTCCAATTCGAAAGTATTGCTTACAAAAACTTCAGGGGCCAGGTCGCCGGCTATTGCCCAGCACAAAACTTTTTTGCCTCCTTTTTGAACAATTGGGGTTAATTCGATAAAATCACCCGACAACGTTTCACCTGTTTCTTCAGCAAATTCGCGGATGGCAGCCGCTAATGGTTCTTCATTCTCGTCTATTTCGCCTTTGGGTACAGTCCAAAAGCCCTGATCTTTGTTTACAAAAAATGGTCCGCCCGGATGAGCAAGAAAAAATTCAATTTCCTGTTCGTTTTTTCTGAAAAGCAATATTCCTGCACTTTGTTTCATTACGGTAAGGTAGGAATTGCATCCAAAGAAGTCAAGTTTTAAAAACTTGAGAATTTTAAGTTGATATGATGCAATGTGGCTTAATCTGCATTTTATGGCTATAATAAACTTTATAACATCACAGGTTAAACCATGTTGAGCCATCAAAATCGTTAACAATGGGTTAATAGAATGTGTAGCTTTCCATTGTGAAATAATTGATTTTATCACTTAACAAAAGATCATTGATCTGATTTATTTATACAGGACAGGTTCAGATGGTAGCAATGGTCTAAATGTAGGTGCGGCAGGAAACTGAATGGTCAGCCAATTCCACAATTAAGACTATGGTAGAGCAAATTTCTAACAGTTCTTATAAACGCCTGTAGCTTATAGAATATACACCATGAGTAAAGCCCCAAAAATCATCGGGGCTTTACTAACTATGTGCTCAGGCGTGATGGCTTGTCATGGAAATCCTTTTCGGGTTCGAATAATGATTTGCAACAAAACGCTGATGGTTGATGTCACTATGACTAGTGTCACAATTCTTATTCTACCACTTCCGGGATAACTATTGACGCTTCGCTTTGTTTACTACAAAAGCGTTGATAACAGCCATGACGATAATAATTACAATGTTACGTTGCCAATTGACTTCTGAAAAAACAAAATAATCAATAAGAAACAAAACTATTCCACCGATGATAGGCGGAAACAAAATTAGAGGTAATCTGTTCATATATAGAGTTATAACAATTGCATGATTGCTTCATAAGCACTGCACCCAGCAGCCCATCCACCAACGCTCGCGCCAAAGGCTCCCCATGTAACAGGCCCCCCCAAAGCTGCGCCCGCGCCGAACGCCGCTACGCCGGCAGCAGCACCAGCAATATCACCTTTACCAACTTTCTTCCAAGAAAAGCCTGGTTTCGGTCCATTGGCTGCCAACATTAAGCTAGAAGCTTTAGGACCACCTCTCAAAACCTCAACTGATGGCACATTATTACCCAATGTTCTATTAGATAATACATTTACCCAATCTTGACCGTTATCGTGCCAATAGGTTAAACTGTTGATAGCTGTATTGGTTGTTGTGTATAGCTGGGCTAGTTCCTGCTCGGATAAATTTAATGTTGCAATTTCACTTTCAATAACATGAATTCGGTGAATACACGAAGCAAGATCAGTATCGTCATCTGTTACTACGACGTTCAATTCATCTAGGACACTTTTGGCACTGTTTGTATACTGAGCTGCATTGGCGGCAGTATAAAGATGTTCATCATCATAGAGCGGTACACCGTCGAACACCTGAGTTGTATAATTGATAAGCCCATCTGTCAAATACTGGTCAAGTTGGCTATCTATTACATACTGTTTTGTTTCACCTTCAATTACATCAACTGGTGAAACATTTTGATTATTGGAATCATCATGAAGCATTGTTAATCTACCTTTTAGACCACTAGAATTATTTGTATATGCTTTTAAATCAAAATTGATGTTGTTTTTTGCCAGTCTTTCTTTCACTAACATTAATCTGTTTTCAGTCTTCACTTTACTAAGCGCCTGTAAGAAAAGTCCAAGGTTTTTATTGTGTTCAATTCCTGCATTCTTGAATTGATCTGCTGTCAATTTTTGGTTTGAACCATCTTTTTTGCATGCTGAAAAAGACGTAATGATCAGTAGGGCAAATAGCAATGTTTGCTTTAATTTTTGCATTTTCATTTAATTTAAATTTTGTTTTTTTAGTTGTTATTTAATCGTTTTAATAAGTTTCAACATTTAATTTTCGAAAATGCATTCAATATTAAAATCCGAAGGATTCGGATATAAACAACTAGACTACTGGGAATAGTGTGCTGAGCGTTAATAGAGAAAGACCATTCAAGAATTAGTTCTGCAAATAAGCATCAGAATTGTCACAATAAACTTTTTTTTACATGAACACTGCAGTTCCTTACATCAAATGGTAGAGATATTTACACGAACCCAAATTAAACAATGTGTAATAAGTTATAAAAATGAATTGATAACGGTAAGATATACCTATATCTGTAATCAATTTGAATAAAAGATTGCAGCAAAAGCCCGACGCGTCAGGGTAAATAATAATCTTTATTTACACGCTTAGTAATTTAAAATTATTTCCTCACATAAATTTGGAGTTTATCAACCAATTCGAAGGAAGTACGATCTTCCAGCCAAATTTCTTCCATTTTGGAAAGATAATGATTTACCTAAAAACACCTCTTATAATAAATTCTATAAAAAAATCAATCTATCAGGCTTTAAAAACTTGATTTCTTTCAATTTCAATAAAAAAAGCAGCCACGTTTTTTTAAATTTGGCTGCTTTATATAAAATCTGGGCATGAGTAGATTTTTTGGAGCTATTTTTTACAACAATCCATACAAACCGTGGGCGTAGTTTCTTAACGATGACGATACCGTTTTCATTTTATCCGGCGATGGACCTTTTACTTTGTACGCTTCCGGATGAAGTTCTAAAGGCTGTTCTTCAACTTGTTCTAATGTGCTTCTATTGCTTAATGCAGCATGCTGTTCTTCGCTTAATTTTAAAGGTGCCATGATCTTGAATTTATATTAGAACAACAGGGATATCTGGAATAAGTTTGCCGTTTTTATTATTTTTTTTTAAATAATTTTTGTCATGAACCAGCGGCCGCTCATTTCCAAATCCTAAACTAATAAAGTATATCTTCTACAGGGAGCGCAATGCTGGTGCAAAACAATAAGTTCCCTCCCGTTTTTCGCTTTTACGCTTTCCCGAAAGTTCGGGATGCCTCGTTGCTGCAGGGTAACGCTGCAACCGGGGCTAGGTGGCCACAGCAATATTTCATTTTGAGGGTTGCAGGGTGCACAAAACTTTGTTCCTAAACCCGATTGCAGCGAACACGAAGTGCAACGAAGTAAAGCGTAAAGCGGGACTGCAAGCCGCCAAGAACCACAGGCCAATCATTTCCAAATCATAAAACTAAAGTATTTCTTTTACAGTGGGAGCGCAATACTCGTGCAAAACACCAACTTTCTTCCCGTTTTTCGCTTATACGCTTCGCTGCCTCATTCTTCGTTGCTGCTGGGTAACGCTTTAACCGGGGCTAGGTGGCCACAGCAGTATTTCATTTTTAGGGTTGCAGGGAGTACAAACCCTTGTTCTTAAACCCGATTGCAATGTAAAGCCCGTAGCGCCGAGGACTTGAAATGAAAAGCGGGACTGCAAGCCGCCAAGAACTACTAACCAATCATTTCCTGATTCTATTCCAGTGAGACAGTGATCGATGGTATAAATAATAGTTTACGGTACGTGAGGACACGAACCAAGGCGACGGAATAAGGTTTTATATACTTGAGGCACGAACCATAACGATATGAATTACGGCGCCATCACCTTCAAAAACAGCATAAAAAAGCCGTCCCAATTTTACGTTGAGACGGCTCTGAATAATTTTATTTAAATTATTTAATGGTAACCGGAACCGAGATTTTATCCCAATCCAAAGAGAAACCATTTTTAGTAATTTTGTAAACCAAACGTTCTTGTGTTGCTTTTAAAGCCTTGGTTTTAACTTCTACACGTAAGGCATCTTTTGCTTCTTCGTATTTGTAAGCACCCCATTGTTTAGGTTCTTTGTTAAAAATGGCTGTCCAGATACCGCTTTCTTTAGGAATCAAGAAGAAACTGTACTTTCCTGCTGCCAAAGGTTTCCCTTCAACCAGGATATCTTTATCGGTTTCGAAAGTTGTAGCTTCGTTTGCACCAGCGCGCCATACTTTGTCGAATGCTTCCAGACCACCCCAGATTTTACGTCCTTTTACGGCCGGGCTGCTGTAGTTGATGGTGATAGTTGCGCCTTTAACTTTTCCTGTTGCTGTAGCGGCAGGACTTGGCTTAGGCTGAGCATCCTGAGCCATTGCATTTACAGAAACAGTAATTACCGTTAATAGCAACGCAATTGATTTGATCATCGTTTTCATAGAATTATATTAATCTGTTTTGTTGTTTTTTGATTTTACGAATTTATACTTTTAGCCTGAAAAAACTATAATCCCAGTGTCTAAAAACGCCGGAAACGCTTTATTATTTCACATCTGATTTTCTAATTTTTCCGCCCCACAAATCTGATTACGGAACCTTGACCGTTATGGAACAAACCTTCGCTCAACTCAATCTCTTTTTCTTCTAAAATGATGATTTCAAAATCAGCAAAATCTGATTTTATTTCTTCAATGGAGAATAACATATCAATCTTTTTTGGTCCGCCAACATTTTCGTTTTTGGCAAGGTAACCAAGGTGGTTTTTACTAAATGCTTCAAAAATAACAATGCCTCCTTTACGCAAATAAGCACGGAGTGATTGGTGATAAGCGGATTTGATTGCAGCCGGAAAATGAGCATAAATAAGTGCTAAAGCATCAAATTGTTCCGGTTTATAATTTAGTGTTTCTAATTTACCAACCTGGTAATCGATGCTAACCTGGTTATTTTCTGCAAGCCTGAGGGCTTTATTTTTCCCTTCCAGACTGATATCAAAAGCGGAAACATACCAACCCAGTTTGGCTGCAAAAACAGCATTTCTTCCTTCCCCTTCTGCTGGAAATAATATTTTGCCGGGGTTAAGCTTTTCTAACTGTTCTTTTAAATAATTATTCGGTTGTTCGCCATAAGCAAACTCGTCTGTACGGTAACGGTCGTTCCATCGGTCAACCCAGGCTTCGTTCATATTCGGATTATTGATTTGATCAAAATAAAGGTATAGAATTTTGCTCAGGCAACTGGATTTCAAATATCTTCCTGACGTAAAATTAAGGTCTATTTGCCGATTACGGTTTTAGGCTGATAAAATAAAAGACTCAACAGCGAAAATATAATTACTGCAAAGGCACCGATTACATTTAACCACAAAAAAGAAACAATGTCGAATTCGTAAATGGCAATAATCGCAATTTCAGCTAAAATTGCAGCAATAAATACTAAGGGCCCGTTTATCTTTTTAAAATAAAAAGCCACTAAGAAAATGCCCAGTATCGGACCGTAAAAAAGCGAACCCAATACATTTACGGCTTCAATAAGCGAACCCATCTGTGTGGCAAACATGGCCACTGCAATAGAGAAAATTCCCCAACCCAAAGTATGCAGGCGACTATATTTCAGTTCATCTTCGTCTGCTATTTCCTTTTTCTCAAAAATCAGGTGCACATCTTTTAAAGAACACGCGGCCAAAGAATTAAGTGCTGCTGAAATCGATCCCCAGCTGGCCAAAAAGATTACGGCAAAAAGCAAACCGATCATCCCTACGGGCAGCGTATTTTTTACAAAGTATAAAAAGATATAATTGGTATCGGTTTTTTCGGCATTATAGTTAGATTTATTAATGGCCTCCTCTACCCTGCCGTGCAATTCTTTTACCTGCTTTTGGATCGACCTAAAATCTGCTATCGAAGCATTCAATGCCGGAGACTGTTTTTCTTTTTCTTCAAGAACACGTTTTGATTGCTGGTTAAATTTCTGTTGCAACGCAGTATGTTCTTTTTCGAAAACGGCAGCCTGTTGTGGCTGGGTTTCTTTTAAATACTGATAAGAACGCTCATTGAAATATATCGGGGCCGGTTTCAGGGAGAAAAAGGCAAACAACAATGCACCGATTAAGAGGATAGCAAACTGCATCGGAATTTTAACCACGCCGTTTAGCAGCAGTCCCATTTTTGCATTTGTATTGTCTTTTGCCGTGATATAGCGCCCAACCTGGCTTTGGTCTGTTCCGAAATAGGAAAGTGCCAGAAAAAAACCTCCGATTAATCCGCTCCAGATGTTGTATTTGTATTTCCAATCGAAGCCGGTGGTAATTACATTTAACTTGCCCGATTTGCCGGCAAGATAAAGTGCATCTTTAAAACCGATCCCGTTTGGCATATTCTGTATCAGGAGGTACCCTGCAAAAGCCATAGTACCCAGGATGATTAAAAACTGCAGTTTCTGTGTATGTGCGATGGCTTTGGCACCTCCAACATAAGTATAAATTAACAGTATGCCCCCGGTTAAAATATTGGTTAAATAAATATTCCAGTTTAAAACACTCGAAAGGATAATGCTGGGGGCATAAATGCTGATCCCGGTTGATAATCCGCGTGAAAAAAGAAAGAGTAGTGAGGTTAATACACGCGTTTTTTTATCAAAACGGTTCTCCAGGTATTCATAAGCTGTATAAACATTCAGGCGCTGAAAAATCGGGATGAAAGTAATGCAGATGACGATCATCGCTAAAGGCAATCCAAAATAATATTGAACGAAGCGCATGCCATCGGTATAGGCCTGCCCCGGAGCTGCCAGAAAAGTAATGGCACTGGCCTGGGTGGCCATAATACCCAAAAGCACAATGTACCAGGGCATTTTATTATCGGCCTTTAAGTAAGAAGCATTACTTTTTTGTCCGCGGCCAATAAAGACGCCATAAGCTACCACGGCAAGCAAAGTAAATATTAATACTGCCCAATCGATATTACTCATGACCAGAATTTAGTGAAGAAATAATAAAATACAATCTGGAATACCAGCGCCAATGCCAGTAATACATACCAGGTATTCCAGTTTTTAAATTGATTTTTCATCACTTCCCAGCCGATAAAAAATTGAAAAACAATCTTGCTGCGCCAACATTACCTGCCGGTAACTGCCTGAAAAAAGCCAAAGGCGTGTAAATAAAATTCCCTTTGCCATATTTTGCGTAAAGGGTTGATCCCTGAAGCGGTTCTTCGCCTGTATCGTTCATTTCGAAAAGTGGTTCGTATTTGGTATCCCATTTATCAGGAAAATAAGCACCACGTTCCTGCACCCATCCTTTAAAATCTTCGGCAGTGATTTTATTCGGATAATTTAACAGTTTGTGGTTGGGATTTAAGAATTTAACTTCTGCATTTTCTTCGGTTACCCTTTTACCACTGATCGAGAACGGATAAATTCCGAAATCCTGTAAGGCCATATCCTGTGTGGTATTGTACTGCATTACGATGGTTCCACCATTTTCTACATAACTACGCAATGCGTTTTGCCAGTTTTTAATCCTTTTTTCGGTATTGATCACCCTTACACCGGTTACCAGCGCATCATAAGTAGCCAGCTTTGTCGCATTAAGGATATCGGCTTCATTAAGCACATCTACCTGCAAACCAGCCTGCCTTAAAAATTCAGGAATTAAATCGCCGGCCCCTTCAATATAGCCAATCTTTTTGGCCAGTACCTTCACATCACCTTTTATCAACCATGTGGTGGCAGGTACAAAATACTGTAAGGTGGGTAAATGCGGGTATTGAATCAGTACCTGCCCTTTCGAATATTCGTTTGCCTCTGATGAGAAAACAGCCTCGAGTTTATTCTGACTGGTTTTTATTTTGGCCAAGTCTTCAGCCGGAATTAAAAAATCTTTGGTGGTAATGGTATTCTCGGCCAAATTGATCCCCTGAAAAGTTTTTACCACCTGACTACCGATCTTAAAACTTACCTTGCCGTAATTGATATTTTTATTGGCTTTTAAACGGAGTGTAACACTTAATGCTTCTTTTTCTTTAGCGAAATAAACAGGCTCGGCAAAACTTAAATCAAGCGGCGGAATAATCCTCAATCCTTCAACCACATCGCCTTTCACCGGATCTAATTTTTTATAAGATAAAGGCAATTTGATCTCAAATTTTTCATTTTCAATTTTCAGCGACAATAACACATTAAGGGCTGGTTGCATCTCGGGTAATCCGATTAAGGTATCGTTGGCTACACTGAAAGTTGCAGCATCTTTGGCAGGCTTGCTTAACCAGTAAGGTTCTGTAAGCGCAGCATCTGCCGGAATCTGGATTTTACGTTCAACTGTAATCAATGAATCACTGGCGATATTCCTGTTCAGGTTATCGGTCTGATTTAACCAGTTTACGCTTTCTACAATTACCGGCGTAGCTGATCTTGAAATTAAATTTAAACGAAAGTTATAGCTATTGCCAGCTATGGCTTCGGGCTGGTTGGTTACCACTTCGCCCATAAAACCTGCACAGCTTAAAATAATCTGATCAATAGCTGCCAGTTTATCTTTTCTTAAAGCCTGATCCTGTAATTCGGCAATTTTCTTTCTGAGCATCAACAGTCCGTGCAAACTCTTATCAGGCTGGTTGTAATTGAAAGATAACAGCACAATATCAATCAGTTCATCAATATCTCCAATTCCTTTATCAGACCAGTTAAAATTCAAGCCATCAAATAGCGTTCTCTTCGCAGGATCGCCCAAAACTTTGGTAAAATATTCAGTCCTGACGCCGGCTACCGATTGGGTTCCGGCACCCTGGCTTTTATGCAGGCTTCGGCTTAAACCGGCCAGCTCGCCATAACCCATACCCAACTGTGCATCGTATTGGCCAACAGTAACTTTCAATTGATTTTCGGCAGTTGTGTTCACAGACCCAAACCTGAAGGTATTCCACAATAATCTTTTTGGTTGCCAAACGGAAACATATTTAAGCTGGTTAGGAAACATATTCTTATCGGCAGCAGCTTTAAAAGCTTTTTCAGCAACCACAGCCGAAGCAGCATGTTGTCCATGACCGGCAGCAGCAGTAGGCGGGAAACGGCAGATAATTACATCTGGCCTGAATTTCCTGATTACCCAAACCACATCGGCCGTAATGCTGTCGGCGTCCCATTGCTTAAAGGTATCGTTGGTATTTTTAGAAAAACCAAAATCAATGGCCCTTGTAAAAAACTGTTGTGCCCCATCTAACCTCCGCGCTTCCAAAAGTTCGTGTGTTCTGATTAAGCCCAAAGCAGCACCTTGTTCAGTACCTAAAAGATTTTGTCCGCCATCTCCCCTGGTAAGTGATAAATAGGCCGTTTCTACATTCTGCCCGTTGATTAGCCAGGATAGTAAACCTGTGTTTTCATCGTCGGGGTGAGCGGCTAAATATAAAACCTTAGGAAGGTGTTTTAAGGTTTTGAGTTCTCTGTAAATTTCTGAAGATTTTGCCGGACGTACCTGTTGGCCCATGCAAAATATGGCAGGAAAGCATAATATAAATAGTGCAGTTAATCTTTTAAACATAATATTTGTTTTGCACATCAAATATGCTCAAAAAGCTTTTACTTTAGTGCCTCCGAAACGAAAAAGGTACAAAAAATGGAGTTTCTGCGAATTACAATCTTTTAAACACAGATTCGAGCAAATGAATGTAGAGGGTTATTCCTTCTTCAATTTCTTCAATCAGTACAAACTCATCTGCAGTATGCGATCTTGCCGATTCTCCTGGTCCCATTTTTACAGAAGGCATGGTCAGCCAACCCTGATCAGAACTGGTAGGAGAAACATAGGTTTTTCTGCCAAGCGAGATTCCGGCTACTACCAGCGGATGCAACACATCGATATTGGAAGGATGGAGCACATTAGGGCGAACGTTAAAACTGCTTAAGGTATGGTTGATGATAACATTCAGGATCTCTCGCGGAGTATAATTGTGATCGAAACGGATATCGACTGTAAAATGGCATTCGCCAGGTACAATATTATGCTGCAAACCCGCATTTACTTCTGTAACAGTCATTTTTACCGGAGCTGGTAAATGATCTTCAACCGGAAACTGAAAATGTGAAAACCAATCTATATCCTTAATGGCTTTGTAAATGGCATTGTCGCCTTCTTCACGTGCGGCATGTCCTGACCGGCCTTTGGCTACACAATCAATCACCATCGACCCTTTTTCGGCAATAGCCATTTGCATACCTGTTGGCTCTCCAACTATGGCAAAAGAAATGGGCTTAAGGTCGTCCAATATACTTCTGATGCCATTTAAACCCGAATTTTCTTCTTCGCCAGTGGCCGCCAAACATAAATTGAATGCAAGATCCTTCGATTCGTAAAAATAAATAAAGGTAGAGATAAGCGATACAAGCGAAGCGCCTGCATCGTTACTGCCCAAGCCATGTATTTTTTCATCATAAATTATGGCACGGAATGGATCCAATGTATATTGCTCATTTGGTTTTACAGTATCGTGGTGCGAGTTGAGTAGAATAGTCGGTTTTGAATGGTCGAAATACTTATTGTAGCACCATACATTATTGTGTTTACGGGTGGTAATAATCCCATGTTTAGCCAGATGTGCTTCTATTTCATTGGCAGTATCCTGCTCTGATCCACTAAAAGATGGTATAGCGATTAGAGCAGACAAAAGTTCTATCGCTTCATTGTATAATTG
Source organism: Sphingobacteriaceae bacterium (assembly GCA_017745075.1). Taxonomy (GTDB): domain Bacteria; phylum Bacteroidota; class Bacteroidia; order Sphingobacteriales; family Sphingobacteriaceae; genus Pedobacter. The sequence goes on from JAGIAD010000003.1 coordinate 284,071, forward strand.
ATTTAAATCTGGATGGCTGGTCGGTTGTTTTTCTACAGTATTCATAGTGGTATATTAAATGCTTTTAAGGTTTAGGTTTTGTTTCAACTTTAAGGTGTTTTCTGCACTGGCGATAATCAGATCGATGTGTTCTGGACTGAACAACATGGCCGTACATAAACAGTTAGTTTTATTTTTACTTTCAAGGATAGCATAGTTAACACAGCTTTTACAACCTTCCCAAAAGGCGGCATCCTGGGTAATTTGTGCAAAGGTTACGGGCTCGAATCCCAGTTGACTATTCATTTTCATAATGGCTGCACCAGAGGTGATGCTGAATATTTTGGCTTCGGGATATAAGCGACGGGAAAGACTGAAAATCCGGTTTTTAATACTCTTAGCAACGCCAGAGTTTCTAAATTTAGGTGCAACAATTAATCCTGAATTGGAAATGAAGGTGTTTTTCTGCCAGCTTTCGAAATAAGAAAAGCCAACCCATTCGCCGGCAGCGGTTACTGCGATAACGACTTTCCCGGCATTTATTTTTTCGACAATGGAAGCCGGCGTTCTTTTCGCTATCCCTGAACCTCTTAACAATGCGGAGCTTTGTGTTTCTGCTACAATTTCATCTGCATATTTTGCATCTGCCTTGGTTGCTACTCTAACAAAAATTATTGAATTGTTCATTTTTATAAAATTTCATATCTGCCAGTTATCAAAAGCGATACCCAAGCACAAACAAAATCGCAAAACACTGACTATCAGTGTTAAAATTTTAAAAAGCAGACAACATTGTGGTAAACGCGAACAAAATCATATCATTTTGAAAGGCTTCTTTCCATATTGAAAAGCTATTGTGTATCCCCTGCCTGAAGGTTGAGTTTCGAGCTAAGCCAGAAAGACCGAATTATCATAACCGTTAATTATTCGGTATATTTATTGTTAATATTGCAGCATAAATTTAACCTATGAATGGGATAGTCCTCATCATTGATGATGAAAAGAAAATCAGCAGTTTACTTTCCAGGATTATAGAACTAGAAGGCTTTAAAACCTTACAGGCCGGTACCGGAAAAGAAGGGATTAAACTCCTTAAAAACAACGATATAAGCATTGTAATCAGTGATGTAAAATTGCCGGATGTAAATGGCGTTGCCCTGGTTAAAGATATTAAAGCCATAAAGCCTTATGTAGAAATTATTAACCTTACCGCTTACGGAACCATTGCCGACGGTGTTTTAGCGATTAAAAACGGTGGCTTTGATTATCTGGTAAAGGGTGATGACAATGATAAGATTATTCCGCTTTTATACAAAGCAATGGATAAATCGAACCTGCAGCGCCGGGTTTCTGACCTTGAAAATAAAATTGCTAAAAAACACAGTTTCGAAACCATTATTGGTCAGTCAAAAGCTTTAAAGGAAGCCATTGATCTTGCTAAAAAAGTAAGTGCAACAGATACTACCGTATTGTTGCTGGGCGAAACCGGCACTGGAAAAGAGGTTTTCGCTCAATCTATCCATTACGAAAGTCCGCGGGCTGCCAAGCCGTTTGTAGCCTTAAACTGTAGCGGCTTTAGTCCAGATTTATTGGAAAGCGAGTTGTTCGGTTACAAAGCTGGGGCGTTTACCGGCGCTAACAAAGATAAAAAAGGGCTGCTTGAAGAAGCCAACGGAGGCACCTTACTGCTGGATGAAATAGGTGAAATGAACCTCGATTTACAAGCTAAACTATTACGTGTACTGGAAAGTCAGACCTTTATAAAAGTAGGTGATACCTTAACCCAGCAGGTAAATGTACGGATCCTGGCCGCCACCAATAAAGATTTAAAAGCAGATGCGGCATCGGGAAAATTCAGATCAGACCTTTATTACCGGCTTTCGGTTTTCACCATCATTTTGCCACCGCTCAGAGAGCGTAAAGCCGATATCCCTGCGTTGGCTAAATATTATTTAAAAGATTTTGCCGATAAGGTAAACCGCTCAACCCCAAAAATGGACGATAAGATTTTATCCATCCTGAGCAATCATAGCTGGAAGGGAAATATCCGTGAATTAAAAAATGTGATAGAGCGCCTGGTTATTTTATCAGATGGTGATACATTAAGTGCAACTGCGCTACCGCCAGAGTTTTTCGAGTTGGCCCCGATAGAAAACGATTATAACCTGCAACAGATAGAAAAACAGCATATCCAGAAAGTGCTTATCCATACCAAGGGAAACAAAACCGAAACTTCGAGGTTATTGGGTATCGGTTTAACTACGCTTTACCGGAAGATAGAGGAATACCAGATCAGAGAGGTTTAAGGTTGAAGGTAAAAAGGTTTAAGGTTTTGAACACCAAGCAGGATTACTTTTATCTGTCTCGTATCTAACCTCTCCAATCTCATTTAAACTTCAAACCTGATCCACTTATCACCTTCGTGACCAAAAATGAACGAACCCGGGTGCAGCATTTCGGCAATATCTTCTATTAGCGAAACCGCATTTTCGGCGGTTCTTTCGCGTTCTACATCATCATTCAACAAGATGATACGGCTATTTTTTACGGCTGGCCAATCGGTGTTTAATACAGAAGGTACTTCGCGCATCAAATCTGTTAAGGTTTTGCCTGGCTGGTAATAAATAATGAAAACTGCACTTAAAATATCAGTTTCCAACATGCCTCCTGCCAGCGCAATTTCTTCCGACAAAAGAAAGACAGGATTATTGCCGGTATCCAGGCAGGCCACAGGCATTTTGTCCATAAATTTAATTTTGTGCCCTACTAAATCTAAACGTTCCTGTAGTTCTTCCTGTTTAGCAGCATCGAGGCCAATAAATAAATCGTTTAAAAAAGACATCTGCATTAAATTTATTAATTTGTGCAAAAATAACATTCCTGATCGCATGCGAGGCTCATTTAAATATATATTTTGGATTTTTTGTATCATCTTATTGTTTTCCTGCAGGGAAAACAATGATCATAAAGACAAAAAAGTATTCAATATCAACCTCGATCAGGGATTAACCTCTATAGATCCTGCCTTTGCGCGTAACCAGAACGCCATCTGGATGACCAATCAAATTTTTAACGGATTGGTACAGATCGATTCGTCACTACGAACTCTTCCCTGCATTGCAAAAAGCTGGCAGATTTCGGAAGATGCACTTACTTATACCTTCAATCTGCGCAACGATGTTTATTTTCATGACGATCCGATATTTAAAAACGGAAAAGGCAGAAAAGTAATTGCCAGCGATTTTGTATATAGTTTTTACCGCCTGATTGATCCAAAAGTAGCCTCATCAGGCGGTTGGATTTTTAGCGATAAAGTGAAGGATAAAAACAATTTTATAGCCCTGAATGATTCTACTTTCAGGATTAAACTGGTACGTCCTTTCCCGCCGTTTATGAGCTTGCTTACTACACAATACTGTTCGGTAGTGCCCAAAGAAGTGGTAGAGCATTATGGCAAAGATTTTAGGAGCCACCCCGTAGGAACCGGCCCGTTTAGGTTTAAATACTGGAAAGAAGGCGAAATATTGGTGCTTTTAAAAAATGAACATTATTTTGAAAAAGATGAAAAAGGAAAGACACTCCCCTACCTGGATGCCGTAAAAGCCACATTTATAACGGATAAACAGAGTGGCTTTATGAGTTTCCTGAAAAAAGACCTCGATTTTTACTACAATGTGGATGGGAGCTACCGGGATGATATCCTTACCAAAAGCGGAAAAATGACCTCAAAATACAAAGGGAAATTCACGTTAACCAAAAGCCCGTACCTGTGCACGGAATATGTGGGAATATTGGTAGATACAAACCTTTCGATTGTGAAAAAATCGCCGTTGCGGCTAAAAAAAATCAGACAGGCAATTAACTATGCCATAGACCGCGACCGACTGATCAAATACTTAAGAAACGGGATCGGTATTGCGGCCACCTCTGGTTTTATTCCGAAAGGAATGCCCGGTTTTGACAGCCTGGCTGTGCATGGATATGCTTATAACCCTAAACTTGCTGCCAAACTTTTAGCAGAAGCCGGTTTTCCTGAAGGTAAGGGTTTAACAGAAGTAACCTTAAACACCACCACTACTTATAAAGACCTGATTGAATTTATCCAGGGGGAACTTACTGCAATCGGAATCAAAGTAAAAATTGATGTCAGCCCGAGCGCCAGTTTAAGAGATCTGATGTCAAAAAATAATGTAAATTTTTTCCGTGGCTCATGGCTGGCAGATTATGGCGATGGAGAAAATTTTCTCTCCATGTTCTATTCCAAAAACAAAGTGCCTTACGGACCAAATTATACGGCTTTTTACAATAAGGAATTTGACCAGCTTTTCGAAAAAAGCTATTATGAAACCAATAATGAGAAAAGATTTGAGCTGTACCGTAAAATGGATCAGATGGTGATGGATTTTGCTCCTGTTGTTCCTTTATTCTACGATCAGTCGGTTGTGATGCTGCAAAACAACATTAGCGGTTATTCTTTTAACCCGTTAAGTCTGATGATTTTAAAAAGGATTAAAAAAAGCTCAACATAAAAAATCAATGTTGTAAGTCTGAAACTTGTTCAAGGCCTTCTAACAATTAAAGTGTGGTCCTTCGACAGCTACCATTGACAGACACCTAAGGAGTGTCGTCATTGCGAGAAGGCTTTTTCAGCCGGTGAAGCAATCTTTATAGCAAGAATTACCGGCGTGAAAGATTGCTTCGTCGTTCCTTCTCGCAATGACGATTTTTCGAGTAGATCAATGCCGTTGGGCTCTTCCCGTCATTCATATTGATTTTTATACATAAATTATCCCTCAGGATTGACAATACTATTTCAAACTATTTTTTATCCATCAGCTTTCTTTTAAGGAAATCGGCAGTGGCTTCGCTTACCTTTAAACCATTAGAAAATTTCATCCAGTGATGGGTATCATCGGGGATGGCGATAAACTCAAAGTCGAACTTTTTATCTTCAAAACGTTTAGCGAGATCTACACTTTGGCTAAAAGCAACGTTCCTGTCGTCATCAGCATGGATGATCAATGTAGGTGAATCCCACGTATCTATATAACTTACCGGCGATGATTCTTCAGCTACCCTTTCGGCAAGGGCTGCATCTGGAGCCGGTTTCCGCCCTTCCTGACCTAAATTGACAAACCGGCTATTTACACCATGAATATCTACTCCTGCGGCAAACAGTTTAGAATCTTTACCAAGGGCCAGCGCGGTCAGGTATCCGCCGTAAGAACCACCATAAATCCCTATTTTTTCTTTATTGATGTTAGGCTGTTCAGCAAGCCAGTGGCCGGCAGCCTTAATATCCTGGTATTCTGATGCCCCCTGCGCCCCTGCCTTTAGAGGTTTATGAAAATCGTAACCATAGCCAGTGCCTAAACGGTAATTAACCGAAAGGACGATAAAACCAAGATTAACGAGGTATTGATTTAAGGCATAATCTATCGAATAATAATCCATAGGATTCCAGCCTAACAACATTTGCCTTTGTGGCCCACCATGAACATATATTATAGCAGGTTGATCTCTGGCAGCTTTTTTTGGGGAGAACAACTGGCCATAAACGGTACTTCCGTCGGCAGCGCTGAAGCTAACATGTTTAGGAACCACCATGTCTTTGAGGGGAAAATCATTGGGAATAAGGGATTCACCTATAAGTCTCAGTGGTTTTCCGGTATGGATAAGGACAGGCAAGAGCGGCCTTTCGGCAGTAGCGCTTAAGCAAAAAAATGTTTGAGTATCGCCCGCAATAACCGGATATGCTTCAATACCTTTTCCGTAGGTTAAGGGCTGCATATCGGCCTGACTGACCGAAACTTTGTAAATGTGCTTCCTATCCAGATCATAGGCATCTTTACCCGTATTGGCAGCAAAAACCAATGTTTTCTTATCAGTACTTAACTTAATGTTCTCTACCGCAAAATTGCCGGGAGTGAGTAACATTTTTTTTGATCCGTCAGGATTGATGGCATAAAGATGCGGCCACCCGTCTTCATAAGAGGTAAAAATAATTTTTCCATCGGCCCATAATAAGTTTGCTCCACCATCAAGTGAGGGGAAAGAGCCGCGTAAGGTTTCAGGGGCTTTCCAGATCTGTTTTCCTGCACCTGTATTAACATTTACTGTCCAAATGGCCCATGGCTGATGCTTCCTGGTCAAAATGGAGTCGGTTTCCCCCCCAACACCAGGCGTTCTTATAAATGCAATGTCATTTCCATCCGGCGACCAAACCGGGGCATTATCTTTGGAAAAAGACGGTAATAACCATTTAACCGGTGTTTGCTGATCGGTATAAATCCCTAAAAAGGAGTGATCATTGCGGTTTGAAATAAAAGCTACTTTTTTCCCGTTGGGCGACCATTTATAGGCTCCGTTTATTCCTTTTGCGTAAAACAGGTTTTTCGCTGCCGATGTTCCATCAACAGGACTGATCATCACCTGACCATTTTTAGCAAAAATAACCTGGTCGCTATTAGGCGAAATTACCGGATAATCACCTTCTCCTAAAAGCACTGTTTTACCGCCATCAAAAGGAACAGAAAACACCTGCACTTTAGGTGCGATTGGAGACGAATTTGCATTAACCGGCCCGCCATCTCTCCCTCCGTGATCTCCGCCGCGCACAAATACAATCCACTTTCCATCAGCAGAAACAGATAAACCGGTTAGTTCCTGACCGTCATCTTCAATATAATCAGTAATTTTTACTGCTTTATAATCAGGGGCCTGTGCTGTATAAATATTTCTTTTCCCCTGTTCGTTAGCTGCCCAGGCAATTTTAGTACCTGCAGGAGCGGCTACCAATTGGGTCGGAAAGGGATAGGATAAAACAGATTTTAAACTGAAAGACTGCGCAAATATACCGGAGGCAGAAAGTAAAATGGACAGGATAAGCAATAGTTTCTTCATTTCGTAAGGGGTTTGGCGTTGAGCGAATAACGTTTGGCGAATGGTGTATAAAACGCTTTCGCCAAACGCAATACGCTTTATCTTACTGATCCCACCATAACCTGGTAGTTCTTGGTACATCAACAGGTACATTGCTGCCATTTTTACTTCTTTCGCCTTGTGGATAATCTAACCGGCGGATAAAATCGGTTAAGACCGCATTTACAGGAAGTGTAAAATCTTTATATTTATAATCGTACCGGCGGGCATCATTCCAGGCTTCGGGATTCAGATAAGTGGCAACATATTTTTCTTTAAAAATTAAATCTTTGGTCAAAGCAGCTGCGCCAACTGCTACCCGTGGATCGGCCAAATAAGTTGCCTTATCAACAGCTGCCACCTGAAATTTATCCATATTGGCTCCGATTGCGGCCAGGTAAGCAGCATAAGCCCGAGGTCTGTCAGTGGCTAACGCAGCTTCTGCTTCAATAAACTTTAATTCGGCATAGGTTGCTATAAATATCGGGGATGTTGCGCTGGTCCATGGTGAGTTGACAGAGATATAACACTCATCTTTAGTGGTATTTCCTCCGGTACCCCGGTTACCCGCGCCATTTACCGTACCGATGTAAATATTATTGACAGTTTTATCGGTTATTTTTGCAATTCTCGGATCGAACAAGCCATATGTGGTACCATTAAGCTGATCAATCAGTTGTTCAGAAAGCCATCCGCCTAATGATTGGGAAGCATTTGCAATGGCCACACTTGCCCAAAAGTTTCTGGTTACAAAACTTCCCATTGCAGCATCATCCGCATTGGAAGCAAAAGAGTTGCTTACCGCATTAAGTACCGCTGTTGCATTATAGGCAGATGTTTTACTTACCTTATTTAAAAGCCTTGCTTTAAGTGCATAAGCAAATTTTAACCAGTTTGCCCGCTCTGCTGTTCCAGTAGTTCCATAAATGAGGTCGTTTGCAGGAGTTAACTTTATGGTTGCATTTGTTTTGGCCAATTCTACAATGGCCTCATCCACAAGCGCCATACTCTGGTTGTAAACCTCTTGCCCACTATCATACTTAGGTATAAAATTGCTTATATCAAAAGCCTGTGAAAATGGCGCATTGCCCCATAGGTCGTTAACCATAATCAGGTTATAGGCAATCAGTACATCCGCAACACCTTTATATTCGCTTGACCCCTGTGTTATAGCCAGTTTTTTCATTTCATTGGCATCGGCCATGGCGAAATAAAGTGCATCCCAGGTGGTGCTAAAATCAATAGATTGATAAGTATCGCCCGCTGCGCTGGCTGATGGATTTGCAGTATACTGTACATAAGGTACAATTATACTGGCAACATTATAATTGTTTATGCCTGCCTTTGCAGTTGATGTAGCCAATAGAGATGGCAGTGTTGGAACGGTAACCTGATTGGGGTTGGTAGCCAATTTATCAAAATAGCTATCCTTACAACTTTGCAAACTTAGTGTTGCTATTAAAGCTGAAAATATTGTGTATTTTATATTATTTTTCATCGTATTCCCTTTTTTAAAAACCAACATTAATAGAAAAAAGGATAGTCCTGGCACTTGGATAGGTAAAACCGGCAGAACCATCATTATTGCTTCCCGCATCAAAAGAACTGGATTCAGGATCTACGCCATAGTATTTTGTCCATAACCAAAGGTTGTTTCCTGTTACAGACAAGCTCGCTGATTTTATGGTTTTAGCCGGAAGCCACTTTGCCGGAAGGGTATAACTTAAACTTGCAGAACGTAAACGCACCCACGAAGCATCGGAAACAAATGGTTCAGAAACGTTTCTATAGTACACCCTGTAATAACCTTCTCCATAATCAACACCATCTACTGTATTCTGCCCCAGCCATACCGGTTTGGTATTTGGTGTTCCATTGGCCAATACACCATCAAATACTTTATACGATCTTCTGTCAGCAGTGTAATCCGGTAATCCGAAAGCGGCATAAAAATCTTCAAGCCAGTTATATTTTTCGAAACCTAAACGTGCATCAAAAAGCACATTTAAACTGAATTGTTTATACCTGAAGGTATTACCTAAACCAATAACATAATCGGGCTGTGAGTTACCGAGCAAGCGTTGTTGCCCACCTGAAATTACCGGGAAGCCGTTTGCTCCAATCAATAATGGAAGATTTTTATCTAAGAATATGGGATCCTGGGCCTGAGCAGAATACCTGGTAAAATAACTTCCGTAGATATTTCCGTAAGGCTGCCCTTCAATTAATTTCATGGTTACCCCCGCATTTCCATAACCCCTTGCCGCACCGTAAACCAGTTCAGTTATGCCGTTTGGCATGGTTAAAACTTTATTCCTATTGGCTGAAAGGTTAAGGTTTACATCCCATTTAAATTGTTCTGTAACGATCGGTTTTCCGTTGATTACCAGTTCTACTCCCCTATTCCTGATATCACCTGCATTAATAAAAGATGAAACGTAACCTGTAGCAGAAGAAACCTGCGCACGTACGATCTGATCTTTACTCAGCGAATAATAATAAGTGAAATCGAACCCTAAACGATTTTTAAGGAACGACATTTCTAAACCAGCCTCAAAAGTGTTCGTAAATTCAGGCCGGAGCGCAGGGTTTCCAAGATTTGGAGAAATGGTTAATCCGGTTGTACCTGTCGGGAGATTAGTATAACTTACAAAGCCCGAAGAGGTGGCATATTCCAATGCATCTTTTCCAATTTGAGCATAAGATAACCGCAGCTTTGCCTGACTGATTGCCGTTGGAAGCTTTAAATGATCTGAAAACACATAACTCAAACTTGCTGATGGATAAAAGAAAGATCTGTTATCTTTTGATAAAGTGGAGGTAATGTCATTTCTTCCTGTAAGCGTTAAGAAAAGGTAGTTATTATAGTCAAAGGTAGCTTCACCAAAATAGCCAACCAATCTTTTCTCCGTTATATTTTGAGATGGCGTTAACACTTTTGCATTCCCTAAATTGAAGAAATTATAAATACTTAACTGACTTCCCAGAACACCAACATCCTTAACACGTTTATCATAAATTTCCTGTCCAACCCTTAAGGTACCATTCAAACCTTCAGCTATTTTCGAACTGAATGTTGCTACAAAAGTACTGTTCAAAGTCCTGAACTTGGTATTGTATTCGCCATAAAAACCAAATTCATTATCATATACATTTTCCCCGGTAAACATTGGTCCCCTTGCAGTTCTTATCCTGTTATCGTTATAGGAATCAACACCAAAACGGTAGGCAAAATTTAACCATTTAACTGGTTCGTACACTATGCTGGCCCCACCAATGAAACGGTTTACATCGCCCTTCAATTTATTGTTTGCAGTACCCCAGATCGGGTTGTTAGTACCCAGATACACCTGTGTTCCATCAGGATTTTCAGAATTTGCAACATCGTACCTTGGCGACCAATAAGCTAAGCTTTCACCAAACCGGTCGGCACTATAGGTATACCCTCCGGAATTGTTAAAGTTCATGTTTACCGAAGCTTTAAGTTTAGGACTGATGGTAAAATCGGTATTTAGTCTTGCCGAAAAGTTTTTGTAATCGGTATTGGGCATCATTCCTTTCTGATAGAGCTGAGAAACTGAAGAAAAGAATTTAATAGCCTCACTTCCTCCCGCAACAGAAACTGAATTTTTAATTTGCTGCCCGGTTCCAAATGCCTGTTTATAATTATCAAATAGCTCATCGGGATGCGTAGGATCTATCAGTTTTGCTTCAGCGATAGTTGGTCCCCAAGCTGGTCCTATACCAGCAGGAGGATTGGTATAAACCCCTCTGACACCCTGCGTATATTCTTTCTGAACATCGGGGCTGATCAATACATTATCAAAACCATAAGTGCTGTTAAGATTGATATTAAACCCGCCAGCCTTACCTTTTTTTGTGGTAATTACGACTACGCCATTAGCTCCCCTTAAACCATATAACGCGGTTGCCGCCCCACCTTTTAAGATATTGATGGTTTCGATATCCTCAGGATTCACATCCGATGTCCTGTTGCTTACCCCTCTTGCGCCATAAGGTGTTCCTCCCGGATTGGCACCCAATGTTGAGGTTGTATTGTCAATCTGTACCCCATCAATTACATATAAAGGATCGCCGGAAATATTTGGGTCGATAGAGTTAACTCCCCTGATCCGGATATTTGCCCCCTGCCCGGGGCCGCCACCTGTACTCGAAATGGTTGCACCTGCAACCTTGCCCTGTAATGCATTGATCAGGTTTGGCTGGTGGTTAAAATTAAGGTCTTTATCGTTCACCGTTTGTGCCGCATAACCTAAAGACTTCGCCTGCCTGGTAATACCCAATGCCGTTGAAATGGTTACTTCCTGTAATTCCTGGGCATCTGAAGCCAGTGCTGCATTGACAGTAGTTTTATTACCAACAGTAATTTCCTGGGTTTTATAACCGATAAGGCTGATGACCAGCACAGCATTCGGCGAAGGTACCTGGATGGCAAAAACACCGGTAACATCGGTTGAAGTACCCGTTGCAGTACCTTTAATTTTTATACTTACTCCGGGTAACGGACCACCATCATCAGAAGAAGTTATTTTTCCTGTTATGGTTTTTACCTGGGCCAAAGTGGTAAGACCGGTAAGTAAAATGCACAGAAAAACGAATGAGGTAAAGATTTTTCTCATATCTGAATTTGTTTAGGTTAATAATTAGCTATTGCAATATAACTTTTTAACGGCACAAAAACGCACAAAATGCAGCAACAACAAGCAATTTCAAAGTATTTTTTACATTACAGAACGCATATCCTGCAAAAACAAGCAAACAAACAACCTAAAAAACCGCAAATACCACAATACAATACCAATATTCGAAAAAATTTAGGGAGATAACCTTTTAAAATCATCAATATGGTACCAGAAGCCATTTTAACTGTTTAAAGCCACTGCTTAATTGGGCTATACCAATTTTTACGGAGTTGATTTCTGGCTAAAAGCAAAAAAGTCTTTCCGTTAATCCGGAAAGACTTTTAAAAAATATATTTAATTTGGGTTTTTACTGTTGTATGCCCCCCATACCACCTTGCTGCTGATCTTGTTTAATATCGTCGTTTTTAATCTTTTTCTTCTCAGTATATTTAAGCTTACCGAAAGAATAGCTAAAATTAACACCGAAAGAACGTAATGGGTAATAGATATTTTGGCTTTGAAAAACTGTTCCGGTAGGTGTAACTGAGTTGTTTACAGTTTGAATGTGAAGATCTTTTGTAAAAGGATTTAAAGTATTAACACCAATTGAACCTTTTTTATTCAAGATATCTTTTTTGAAAGATGCTCCATAAAAAATCATAGCGTCTGTTTTACCCTGATAAGTTCTTCTTGGCGAATTTACGACACCGAATAATTCAAAATTATAGCCCTTGCCAAAACCATAAGCTGAACGGAGAAAAAGATTATAATTTAAAAAAGTACTGGTACTAAAATTGGCAACTTTGTTATTAACCTCATAAGTATTTAACCCGAAATTACTCATCAAAGTCCATTTAGGTTTAGGATTGTACGAACCAAATACATTGAAACCGTAAGTCTGGCCAGTACCCACATTGATATAAGTGGTTAACGGTACATTTGCAACAGTTGTAGTGAGCGAACTTTCTATTATCCCGCCGGTGCGTCGGTAAAATACAGATGCGTTAATTACCGATCCTTTTATAAATGTACTGTAGCCCAACTCCAGGTTATCGCTTAGCTCGGGATCCAGATATGGATTTCCCTGCATCAAGCTAATTGGGTTACTATCGTTAAGGAAAGGATTTAAATAGTTTTGACCAGGCCTTTGTAAACGGCGGTTATAACTTAGTTTTAATGTGGTATTACCACTTAAGGTCTGAGATATGATCGCACTTGGAAATAAATTCAGATAATCATTCTTCTGAATTCCATTGGCTTTTGTATTAAAACTTATTGCAGTATATTCAGTTCTTAAACCACCTTTAAATTTTAACTTTTTGGTTAAGTTAAAGTTAATCACACCATAGGCAGCAGCAACATCCTGATTGTAATCAAAATCCTGAGAAGAAAAATCGAATTGGCTTTTAATGGTACGAAAAATCCCTTTTGCCCCTACTTCTAAAGTTGTTGATTTAGAAAACGGATAGGTATAATCAGTTTGAACAGTATACTCATTATTCTTACTGGTGTTGTTTCTTTCGGTAGTTACACCTGTTGAAGAACCCTGAGGAATAAGTGTATTACTAAAACTTTGTGGCGTACGTCCGGTAGATAATTGTGCCGAAATAGAAAACTCTTCCCCTTCTTTCTTTGATGTCTTTTTATAATCCACATTCCAATCCATATTGCTAAAGGTCATATCCATATCGCTGATATTTTTTTGAAAAAGGCCATTATAAATAAAATCCGACTCGCCGGGTCCGCCATTTGAAAAACGGTTAAACTTTAAATTAGAGCTAATGTTATTGTATGCATTAAAGTCATAATCAACTCCAACGCTACCGTTTAAACCATTTCTGCTCCATTTTGAGTACCCATCCTGCGAAAGGTTATTCACACCACCATTGTTTAATGTGGTATTATTAACGATTACAACCCTCGAATTCTGAGCATATGCAAAATTACCTCCAAGAGCAGTATTAACACTTAAACGACCTGTTTTTGCCGTTAAGTTAAAAGCACCATTGTTCTGTCTTGTACCAACAGATGCATTTACAGAGCCACTTACCCCTTGTGCATTCGATTTTTTGGTAATGATGTTGATAATACCTCCAGAGCCTTCGGCATCGTATTTTGCTGAGGGACTGGTAATTACTTCCACACTTTTAATCTGCTCAGCAGGAATCATCTTTAATGCATCGGCAACACTGCTGGCCATCGTACCGGAAGGTTTACCGTTGATCAGTACACGCACAGCACCACCGCGGAGCTGAACATTTCCGTTCATATCAACCGATAGCATCGGTACTTTACGCATCACATCGGTTGCATCGCCGCCGGCATTGGTACCATCGGCTTCGGCATTGTAAACCATTCTATCGATTTTATTTTCGATAACTGCTTTTGTACCCTGAACCTCAACGTCGGCCAAAGTATTTCCCGTTCCGGAGATATAGATGGTTCCGATGTTGTTATCGGGCTTAGATGGGGTAGTGGTAACTAAAACCGTTTTTGTTTTATAGCCCATAAAACCGATCATCAGTTTATAAGCATCTGGAGCAACATTTTGTAAGGATAATTTTCCTTTCTCATCGGTTACCCCGCCATTTACAGATTTATTGTCTTTTACCGTAATTAATGATACCGTTGCGTAATCTATTGGTTTTTTAGTCAGTGAATCGAGTATAATAGCCGTAATACGTCCGGTAACTGTGACTTTTTTGGCTGCTCCACCAAAGCCGCCGCTGGGAAACTGGGCATGTGCGGTAAAAAATATTCCAAGGATAAAGGTTAATAGTAGAAGTCTTTTCATTTTAAGAGTTAGTCTTTATGTAATTAGTCTACGCAAATTGCATTTTGTTACAATTATACGCCATACTTTTTACACCAACCCTATTAATTAGCCGGTAAATGTTAGGCTTTTATCGGTAAAAGGAATCATGGAAAAAATACAATTTAAAATGTAAGATGGAATTTCCACATCCTCCATCTTACATCATACATCTTTTTACCTCGAAATATTATTTGGTCTTGAATAAACCATTTGCATTACATTAATATTCCGCATGGCAAAAGCAGCTTCGCAATAGTTTAAATAATAGTTCCACTTGCGTATAAAGGTTTCGTCAAAACCCAGTGCTTTTACTTTATTGAGGTTTTTATTGAATTCTACAAACCATAAATGAAGGGTACGGGCATAATCGAGCCCCATGTCTTTTAAATCAACCAGGGTTAAATCGCCGGTCTCATTTATTGCTTTATTTATGGCAGCTACAGAAGGTAAAAGTGAGCCCGGAAAAATGTGCTTCTGGATCCAGTCTACACCGTTTCTCAATTTATCGTACCTGCAATCGGGAGAGGTAATTACCTGAAAGGCAAAAATCCCATCGGGCTTTAATAACTTTTGGCATTTACTGAAATAGGTTTCCAAATATTGGTGACCTACAGCCTCGAGCATTTCGATGGAAACGATTTTATCAAAAGTGCCTTCAATTTTGCGATAATCTTGGATAATGACCGAAACTTTATCTGCCAGCCCTTCAGCATGAACGCGCTCCATGGCAAGTTTTTGTTGTTCCCTCGAGATGGTAACAGAAGTAACTTTACAGCCATAATTTTTGGCCAGAAAAATAGCATTGCCGCCCCAGCCGCTTCCAATTTCCAGCACATTATCGGTTGCTTTAATTTTTAACTGCCTGGCCAATCGGTCGTATTTGGCATATTGCGATTCTTCTAAACTTAAATCTTCAGGATTAAAATAACCACTTGAATAAGTCATGGTTTTATCCAGAAAAGTTGCAAAAAAATCGTTATTAAGGTCGTAGTGTTCCGAAATATTTTTCTGCGATCCGGCCAGGGTATTTGCCCTGCGGATATGATAGATTTTGTTAACCCATTTAAAAATATTAAGCGCAACAGATTTCACCTTGCTCCCGGTAACCGATGGTGCATTTTCAATATTCAGGATCACCCATTTAATTACGTTGGTAATGTTTGTGGTATCCCAAAGGCCTGAAGTATAACCTTCTCCAAAGCCAATATCGCCATAAAGCGCAATGGATTTAAAGAAATCGGGATGGTTAACCTGTATATTTGCTTCAATTTTACTTTCACCGTTTCCAAAAACCAGTGTTTCGCCACTTGGCAACGAAAGTTCCAATTTGCCTAATGTCATTTTAGAAAGTGCATTTAAGACAGTTCTTTCGAAAAAACTCCTTGATGTTCTGGTAGCGGTAAGCGTATTCATAATATTTATCTATTTTATTTGTGGCTTATAGGGTCTATATACGTTACGTTGCAGCTCAGGGTTTTCGGCTTTTGGATGAAAAGGTATTTTTTTTATCCAAAGCTTAAAGGCCTGCCAGTGGATCATACCCATTACCTGCAGGGGGATTAAGGGGATAGCAAAAAAACAACGCAACAAACTGGCATTACTTAGTGGCTTTCTCTGTCCCTTTAAGGTACTGATAAAAAACAACTTGCCATTCTTATCCAGATCATCAATTTTAATATCAAGTTTATCATCCGGCACTTTTAATTTAAAATCAAAAGAATCGTCGTGATCGATAAATGGCGATACATAAAAATACTTTGTGGTTATTTTTTTAAAGGTATTGTCATGCAATTCGTCCTTTCCAAAGAAAAAAAGTTTCATTTCCCGATAGGTATTGCTGATTTCGGCCACACAACATACCGGGTTCCCATCCTGATCGAAGCAATAATAAAAAGAAACAGGGTTAAAGTTATAGCCCAGAACATTGAGGTTGGTAAGCAGTTTTATTTTAAGCCTGCTGCCATCTACACCATTCTCTTTCAAATAATCTTCTAAGTGTTGACGTGTATTTTTGGTTTTATCGGGATTTTCCCTTGGCAACTGAAGGTGTTCGGCATCGCGGAAAGAAAAAAGGTTAAATTTATTCCGGCTGAACCAGCGTAGTTTTTGCGCCAGCAGATCCAACTCATCCAGATCGATATAAAACATATACATGTTGTACCAAAAGGAATGTTTTTTTGGTGCCAGGCGATGGTGCATCACTTTTGCGGTGTATATGTTTGATGTAAGATGTAAAATGGATGATGGACTTTTCATTATAGCGTAAAATATCAGGTGGAATAACTTGCAATCTTACATACGGATTATTTACTGGATGAAATCTTAATTGAGGTAAATATTTTTTTAAGTTCAACAGCTTCTGCTTTAAATTTTTCAAAATCTGCCTTAAATTTTTCATCCCGATATAACTCCGTCAGCATACGCAACCAATAAATACTTTCTCTGGCTTCTCTGTAGGAAATTCCAATTTTGTTACTGAAATCTTTTTTACTTACAGCCCCTTGGGCTTCTTCATAATTTGCTCCGATAGAAGTTGCACTCCTGCTTAGTTGCAACATCGGAACCTTATAAATGAAATTATAAGGCAGTGTGCTTAAAAATTTTAAAACATCTACGCCAAAGCGAAATGTCCTTTCCAGCAATTGAATTGTTTTTTCGTTCATCTTAAAAAGTTTAATCCGTAAATTTTTTAAGGATGATTTAATTTAAAGATAATAAAAAAAACGGATGAATTAAAACGCAGTATGGGGCATGATTGGCCATTTACAACACTAAAACTTCCATTGTATATTTTTTATAACACGTATCCATTAATTCCTTTCATCTTCCATATTTACATCTTACATGTTTAAGCACAAATCCACCGCACTCTTATAAGCATCTTCATGAAAACCATATTTAAAATAACTTCCGCAATAATAAACAGGTCCGGTTTCGTTTAACCTGTGCAATTGCTCCTGCGCCTGCATAGCTGGAACATCAAATAAAGGATGATGATAATCTATTTCTTTGATGATCTTGGCTGGATTTAAAGTACCGGTGGGGTTAATGGATACAAAATAATTCTGCTTTTTAGAAACGCCCTGTAAACTGTTCATCCAATAAATGGTACTTGGCAATAATTTATCTCCCTGCTTTTCTACGCGGTAATTCCAACTGCTCCAGGCCAGTTTGGTTTCGGGCATCTGCTTTTCATCGGTATGTATCACCGCTTTGTTCAGCTGGTATTTAAATTTAGAAAGCAGTTCGGTTTCAAGGGCTGTTTTATCTTTTACGATTTCAAAAGTCTGGTCGGCATGACTGGCCATAATCACTTTATCGAATTCGAACTTCTCGCCTTTTTGACTTTCCACTTCTACTTTACCATTCTCCAAGCGTTTTACCGCAACAATTTTGGTATTGATTTTTATTCTGTCGCGAAAAGGAGCAATGAGTTTTTCGCGGTAGGCCTGACTGCCATTTTGCAGCGTGTACCATTGATGCTGGGTATTTAAACCCAAAAAACCATGATTTTTAAAGAATCTGATCAGGGTAACCGCAGGAAAATCCAGGATCTGTTCCATCGGTGCACTCCATACTGCTGCACTCATCGGAATAAGGTATTGCCAAAGCATATCGTTGCTATAACCAAATTTGGCAAAAAACTGCCTGATCGAATAATCCTGATATTCCGGTTTATCCAAAATTTCGACGCTCTGCTTGTTGAAACGGTTTATCTGCATCAACATTTTTAAATAAGAAAAATTGAATAAATTCTTCCGCTGGGCAAAAAGATGGTTTAAGCTAGAACCACTGTACTCTAACCTTTTAGGCAGAAACTGTACGCTGAAAGACATATCAGTTTTAATTACCGGGGCATCGATTTCAGCAAACATCTCCGTTAAATTGGGATAGGTTTGATAGTTAAAAACCATAAAACCGGTGTCCAGGTAAATGGGTTTACCCTCCTCTTCAAGCGTAATGGTATTGGTATGCCCCCCGATATAATCGAGTTCTTCGAAAAGGGTAATATCGTATTGATGTTGTAGCTTATGGGCACAGCCCATACCTGCTATTCCTGAGCCAATAATGGCGAGTGTTTGCATGATGGAAAATGTAATAGGTGACATGAAAAATGATGATGTAAAACGGACTAGGTAAGATGGACATATGGCACCTCCATTATCCATCTTACATCATTACCCCTCCCATTATGTATTATTCTTTTCAAACAAATAATGGCATACCATCCATTCGTTGCCTTTATTATAATTAAATAGTTCAGCGCACGACATGTAGAACAACCTCCAGTATACCCACCACTTTACAGCCTGATCTTTACCATAGGTACGTTCTAAAATGGGCATAATTTGTTTTTTGTGCTTATCCATATTGCTTAACCAGGCTTCGGATGTTTTGCCGTAGTTGGTTCCGTTTACCACCCAATGCCTGTTTATTTTAAGGTCGTCGTTAAAGTAGAAAAACAGATGGTTTGATGGCATAATGCCTCCTGTAAAAAAGTATTTGCTCATCCAATCGGTTTCATCAATCACCTCAAATTTATAAGCCAGCGTTTTATGTGTAAAAATATGTACAAATAATTTGCCATCAGGTTTCATAAAGGAAGCAACTTTGTTGAGCAAAAATTTATAGTTTCGCATATGCTCAAACATTTCTACCGAAACCACACGATCAAAGGTATCGGCAATGGTAAAAGTGTTCATATCTGCAGTTAAAACCGTTAGGTTCTGGATTCCGCGCTTTTTTGCCGTTTCATCTATAAAGACTTTTTGGGTAGCAGAATTAGATACCACGGTAAAAGTGCTTTCGGGGTATTTAGCTGCCATGTAAAGCGAAAGCGAGCCCCAGCCGCAGCCCAGCTCCAGAACATTCTGTCCGTTTTGTAAGTCGGCCCTTTTACAGGTTAAGGCCAGCATATCGTCTTCTGAAGTATCGATATCCTTAACACCTGGTTTCCAATAACCACTGCTGTATTTTAAATTTTTACCCAAACAGTACTGAAAAAATTCTGTAGGCAGCTCATAATGCTGTTCGTTGGCATCTGCAGTGTTTACAGCAATCGGCGATTGCTTCAGCTCTTCAACCAGGTGCATAAATTTTTCCTGCTGCAGTTCTGCATCTCCAAGCGTTTCGTCATCCAGGCGCTGTTTGCATAATTTTCTGATACCGATACGCAGGGCGGCATCCGGGAGTTTGTCGTTTTCTAAAAGTTTATCGTACCACATAATATGGAAAATGTAAGATGGTTAATGGATAAAAATGGTAATGTACGATGTAAAGTGGCTGATGGTTTTGCAAATTGTATGGCCCCTCATCCATATTACATTTTCCCTTTTCCCTTCTTTTTTCCCCAGGGAAAAAAGGCGCTCGTTGTTTCCTGGTATTTTTTATAAGCCAGGGGTTTGCTCCTCAGGTTTTGCTCTTCGTTGTTCGGTACACCGGTAACGCCGGTTAATAAATATAAAATAACTGCCGGACTGATTATAGCCAGAATTCCCCATGGCGATGCCAGGGCAAAAATGAAGTACCCAATCCAGGTTAACCACTCGAAAAAGTAATTTGGATGGCGGCTGTAATACCACAGACCGGTATCGCAAACCTTGCCTTTATTGCCTGGATCTTTCTTAAATTCGGCGAGTTGCCTGTCGGCTATCATCTCGCCAAAAAAAGCAACTACCCAAACTGCAGCTCCAATAAATTCGAGGATAGAGATTTCCTGCGATAGGTTTGCCGTGATGATCAATAACGGAATAGCCAAAATTACATTTGATACTGCCTGAAACTGGAAAAAAACAAAAAAATTCCGGTCTGCTTTATCTCCCCATTCTTTACGGAGCTGTTGGTACCTGCCCTCCTCTTCGTCTAAATGACCAATAACACGTTGCCAAAGGTGGATACCCAAGCGTAGCTCGGCCAATAAAAACATGCCACAGATTAAAATTTTCCGGGGGACAAAACCATCCGACATAAAAAAAGTAATCAGTGTAATTACAGGGAAATTCAGGGCCCAGAAGACATCAACCACACCAGCGTTTTTGATTTTCTTCGCCCACAGCCAAACCATGGCCATAATGAAACAGCAGGCTATTAAAGAAATAAGTGCAATGAATAATAGATTTGCTGTTTGGAGCGGCATAAAGTTTAAGGCTTAAAGTTAAAATCAGCTTGCTGTAAAAACTCCTTATAAGACCACTACACCTTAACGCCTGCGCCTACCGCCTTAAAAGTAATTCTTTAACACCTTCGCCATCTTTTAGTTTGAACAGATGCACTAAAACATAAGCTAAGGTTGCTATACTACCTAAACATACGAACAAAATAACAATAGAGATTTTAAGAATAGTGCTTTTTTCTTTGTAAAGCATCCACAGGGTGATAATGAAGATGTTAGCGTAAAAATCCCAAAGTGTGGCACGCATCCATGGTATACTACCCAGAAAATCCCATTGTTCAAACAGGTTATTTTCAAGCGAAGTGCTAATTACTTTATAGCACATAAAAACTAACAGTACAGAGAAAACGATTTTGAGAAAGTTGATCATCAGAAGGGGAATTTTATTGGAGTATATACGGTAAGACAAATAAAAAGGATTTTTTTCTAATCGTATTTCAACTCCGCTATCGTTTACGGGCTAGTATTCAATTGTAGAAAGGAACAGTTGCTTCATCAGCGGAAAAAGCTCTCCTGCAACGAGGTTTTTAGACGAGATCCGCCGTTTCTATTGATCTTTATATCATAAATTATCCTTCAGGATTGACGAAACCCGAATAGTACCCGCACAACTTCCCATAAATGCGTTGTTATTTGAAAAGCAGGTTCCTGTGTATATCTGTTGCGATAGTCCTGCCATTCGCTTCAATCTTTTTGAGGTGCTGTTGTGCTGAATGCAGGTATCCCGTTCTATAGGCAGCAGATGCTTCGTTCCTCAGCATCACAGTATATTCAAGGTACTGCAAACAAAAAGGATTTCCACTGCTGTCAGGTTTAATTAACCTAAAACAGTGAAAGGAAGGAAATAATTCAGAAAGAATTAAAAATGGCCTGTAGAGACACAGACCATTGAATGGGGCTTTGAGCTTTGCTCTTTTTGCTTTAGCTCAGTTCCTTAAATTTTTCTGATTTTGATAATTTTCATCCAATGCAGCACTTTCATCACCGGATAAGTAGGATCAAATTCCCACCATTTGGTCGCAAAATTAGGGCTGTTTGGTTTTTTGTGGTGGTTGTTCTGAAAAAGCTCACCCATTAACAAGAAATCCCAGGGTAATGAATTTTTGCTGTGGTCTTCGTTATCATGGTTGGCGTAACCGTATTTATGTCCGCACCAGTTTACAATTGCGCCATGTAGCGGTCCCATTAAAAAGTGGATCGGCAGTAAAAGATACATCCACCAGTGATTGGCAAAAACTATATAAAAACCGATATAAAATAACCCACAGCTGATTCTCCAAATCCAGGAATCACCGATCCGATCAATCAAAGGCCATTCAGGATAATTACCACGGAAAGCAGGTTCGGGTTCGATTTTATATTTAAGATAATTGAGGTACATGTTTTTTGTAGCAATCATCATCCCGAAAACATCCTTAAAAAAATGGGGCGAATGCGGGTCTTTTTCAGTGTCGCTATAGGCATGGTGCATCCGGTGGAGGATGGCATATGCCCTTGGGTTCAGAAATGATGAACCTTGCGAGATCAGTAATACCAGATAGAAAAACCTTTCCCAAAAAGGCTCCATTTTAAACATCTTATGCGAGGAGTAACGGTGGAGGAAAAAGGTTTGGCTAAACAGGGATAAAAACCAATGACAAATAAAAAAAATGAAGATTACCATGTATGATGTGTATGCTTTATAAACGGATTTTGAAAGCGTTTAGTTTTTTAGCGTGGGGAAAGGCGCTTGAATTTTAAGCGTTCAGATAAAAAGAATCCCGTTCCGGTGTGGAACAGGATTCCATATATTAAGGATTTATTATCTACCGAAATCGTCCTGAACACGAACAATATCGCTTTCATCCGATGGGTTAGAAGCATCAGTATGTTGCCAGATTTCTGCCACTACTCCCCAGTCATCTAAACCTATTAAACGGTGACGTTCACCTTGTTGTAGTTTGATCTGATCTTTAGGTGCATACTTTTTCACTTCACCTTCTTCGTCGGTCTGGCTGGTTTTGATGCCCACGGTACCGGTTACCACTTGCCAGATTTCTGCCCTGCGGTGGTGATATTGCCACGAAAGACGTGTATTTGGTGCAACGATTAAAATTTTCGGACTTAATTTACCGCCAATTTTAAGGTCTTCAACATTTAATCCGTCAAAATAAGTATCGGCAAATTGTTGTGCCTGTGCTTCATCTATTACAAAGAAACCTCCCCAAGGACGGGTTTCATCGCGGTTTACTACATTAAAACCTTCAATTTTTAAACGTTGTGCTACGCTTTCGAATATTTCTTTTTTGTCGTTTGTCATTGATAAAGTATTAGTTCTTCTAATGATTGTCGAGGTTCACAGGGATTAATCAAGCTCCTGTGTGGTTCAATAATTTGCCGCAAAAATAAGCCTAATAAATTAAAAAAGCACTTTCGTATATTTTATTTTTTTAAACTCAAGCAGAGGTCGGCTCAAAATCGCCGTACAGAAGGGTTAAAGGCAGTAAATTACCGATAAAAATTTTAGCTGGCCGTACCCTTATAAGTTGGATCAGCGGGAGCGCCCAAGCTCATCATTATATATAGCTGTTGACATAGTTTACTATTCCCAGCTTGCCTGCCGGCTATTGCTCCGTATAAATGAGAAAGCCTCATATTGCTATGAGGCTAATTACTTTGTCTTATTAGCATCCACCAATAAAACTAAACCAAACAAACTAATGAATCTATAAGACAAATAAGTTTGAGAATTGTTTTAGTTATTTAATAAATTTTAAAAATGATAGCTAT
This sequence comes from Sphingobacteriaceae bacterium, assembly GCA_017745075.1. Taxonomy (GTDB): domain Bacteria; phylum Bacteroidota; class Bacteroidia; order Sphingobacteriales; family Sphingobacteriaceae; genus Pedobacter. The sequence goes on from JAGIAD010000003.1 coordinate 307,370, forward strand.
AAAGAGCTGCTCAGCTAACATACGCAAGGAGAAAAGAGGCTGTATCACTCGAAAAGCCGCCATTGCGAGAAGCCGACGAAGCAATCTTTACAGCAAGGATCACTAGCATGAAAGATTGCTTCGGTCGTTCCTCCTCGCAATGACGATACTTCTATAGAATCTGTCAATAGTAGCTTGTAGAAGGACCTCTTTTAAATACTTTAAAAGCGTTTCGACAGGCTCAACGTGACAAAACTTATAGAAAATTGGCTTTTGAACAGCCTCTATATAAACTATTCTTCCTAACTATTTCAGGTCGAAGCGGTCTGCATTCATTACCTTATTCCAGGCCGATACAAAATCTTTTACAAATTTGTGCTGTGCATCTGAACTTGCGTATACCTCTGCAATTGCCCTTAATTCTGAATTAGAACCAAATACCAAATCGGCACGGGTTGCGGTCCATTTTGGCTGACCGGTTGAGCGGCTGCTTCCGATATAAAGCTCTTTATCTTCTGCAACAGCTTTCCATGCGGTTTCCATATCCAATAGGTTCACAAAGAAATCGTTGGTTAACTGGCCTGGTTTGCTGGTTAACACACCATGTTTTGAACCATCGAAATTGGTATCCAATACGCGCAAGCCACCTACCAAAACTGTTAATTCTGGTGCTGTTAAGGTAAGCAACTGGGCTTTATCAATCAGAAATTCTTCTGTAGGAACCGAAGATTTTGATTTACGGTAATTACGGAAACCATCTGCCAGCGGCTCTAAATAACCAAAAGATTCTACGTCGGTCTGTTCTTGCGAAGCATCCATCCGGCCTGGCGCAAAAGGAACAGTAACTGTATGTCCGGCATCAGCGGCCGCTTTTTCTACTGCAGCAGCACCCGCCAGTACAATTAAATCGGCTAAGGAAACTTTTTTGCCATCAATTTGTGCGGCATTAAATTCATTTTGAATACCCGTTAATACACCCAATACCTTTTGCAACTGCGGAGGATTATTAACGGCCCAATCTTTTTGCGGCGCCAAACGGATACGTGCACCATTTGCTCCACCACGCTTATCAGAACCGCGGAATGTAGAAGCTGATGCCCAGGCCGTTGAAACCAGTTCGGTTACACTCAATCCTGAAGCCAATACTTTTGCCTTTAATCCGGCAATATCACTTTCGCTGATCAATACATGATTAACAGCGGGTATAGGATCTTGCCAAAGCAATTCTTCCTGTGGTACATCTGGCCCCAGGTAACGTGCCAAAGGTCCCATATCGCGATGGGTTAACTTAAACCATGCTCTTGCAAATGCATCAGCAAACTGATCCGGGTTTTCCAAGAAACGTCTTGATATTTTTTCATAAGCCGGATCAAATCTTAAAGAGAGATCGGTGGTAAGCATCGTTGGCAGGTGTTTTTTTGATCCATCAAATGCATCAGGAATAATGGCCTCTGCATTGACAGCTTTCCATTGATGGGCACCAGCAGGGCTTTTCGATAATTCCCATTCAAATCCAAAAAGGTTTTCGAAAAAATTATTGCTCCATTGTGTTGGTGTTTTGGTCCAGATTACCTCTAATCCACTCGTTATTGCATCGGCGCCTTTGCCAGAACCATAACTATTCTTCCACCCCAAACCCTGGCTTTCGATATCAGCAGCTTCAGGCTCTTTGCCTACGTGATCTGCTGAAGCAGCGCCGTGGGTTTTACCAAAGGTGTGTCCACCTGCAATTAATGCCACAGTTTCTTCATCATTCATGGCCATGCGGCCAAAAGTTTCGCGGATATCTTTGGCAGCAAGAATCGGATCAGGGTTTCCATCCGGACCTTCAGGGTTTACATATATTAATCCCATCTGCACTGCAGCAAGAGGTTTTTCTAAATTACGGGTGTGTACGTCGCCGTCGGCATCATCATCAGTAACCACCACACCGTGTGCTTTATCCGCTCCTTCAGAGCCGTGTGCATAACGGAGATCGCCACCCAGCCAGGTTGTTTCTGAACCCCAATATACCGATTCGTCGGCCTCCCAAACATCCTCTCGCCCACCGGCAAAACCAAAGGTTTTGAAACCCATTGATTCTAAGGCGATATTTCCTGTTAGGATCATTAAATCTGCCCATGAAATTTTACGCCCGTATTTTTGTTTAATCGGCCAAAGTAACCTACGGGCTTTATCAAGGCTTACATTGTCTGGCCAACTGTTTAAAGGTGCGAAACGCTGTAATCCTGCACCGGCGCCGCCCCGGCCGTCGCCTACCCTGTAGGTTCCTGCACTATGCCATGCCATCCGGATAAAAAGACCTCCATAGTGCCCGAAATCTGCCGGCCACCAATCTTGCGAATCGGTCATCAGGGCATGAAGATCAGCTTTTAATGCGGCTAAGTCTAAACTTTTAAAAGCCTCAGCATAATTAAACTCAGCATCCATTGGATTGGATAAGCTGGAATTCTGGCGTAAAATATTCAACTTTAATTGTTTTGGCCACCAGTCGCCATTTCTGGTGCCACCACCACCTACATTGCTCTTCATGCTACCGTTATGAAACGGGCATTTGCTAATATCATTTGATTCTTTTTCCATATGTATAATTTTGTTAGTAAAACCTGATCTTTTAGTAGGCTTGACCAGATTAAGATAAATTTAGAGAATTGAAATAACTAATCACAATCATTTAATTCTATAATGAAATAGTTAGAATCTATTACTGTATTATATCAGGTATTTATAAAGATTTATGGCCATCATGCCACGAAAAAAAAATCAGGTCAGGTATTAACTTTTAGTGATGTAAATAAAACAGAATGATATAGGGATGATCTGTTAAAAAGTATAGCCTCCCCGAAATCCCAACATTTTTAAAGCATTATTAAAACAGAAATAAGACAATTAATACTTTCAGAGGTACTTTAAAATATTGAATTTTATTAAAACCTTATAAGTCCCCTCATCTCAGATGAACTAAATTTAATTTGCTTTTCATCCCCTCTTCAGATCGCACCTATAGTTTTGGGTTATAAAATTATTGTAAATCAAAAAAAAGAGCATATGAAAAGTCAAATCAAAAGAACAGCAATAACTGCTTGTTTCGCGCTGATGAGTGTAGTAACACTGGCGCAGGTACGTCCAAACGATAACCTTCCATTACCACCGGCCAGAGTGCCTGGAGAAATGCCTCTTCGCCCTGAAAGACACAGAGGTGGCTTGGAACAAGGAAATCCTTTAAAAGTTTTAACGTCACTGAGTGGAAAGGTTATTGCCTATCAAACTAATGACAGGCACATCTATAACAGTTTCACTTTGCAAAACGGCAGCCAGGTGATCACGGTCAGATTTCCAGAACAACTTGGTAAACAATTGATGAGCGCAGCAGGAAAAGGTAAATCGGTAACTGTAAAAGGCTTTACAGACAATGGGCCGGACGGTGTAAATGTATTCCAAATGGCAAGTTTATTGGTTGGTGGAACGCAAATAGTAGATACCCCACCTACTGCGCCTATTGAACCTGTTAATGTGCAGTCAGGAACATTTACGGGAAAAATCAGCGATTTTAAACGTGACCAGGGAGGCGCAATCCGCGGGCTTAGCCTGGATAATCAAGTAGAGATAGATCTGCCGCCACCTGCAATTGAACAGTTACAATCTTTATTGAAAGCTGGTGATAAAGTTGTGGTAACCGGCTTTAAAGACACAACACCATCAGGTGTGGCGTTGGAAACCGGTGCCCCAACCGTCGTTCGTCCACAAACCATAGAAATCAATGGCCAAACCTATCTGTTGAGATAATGCAATAAAAATGGGAGAGCTATTTCGCTCTCCTATTCTCAAATTATTTATTAGCGGATATGAACTAATTGGCTGCTTTGGTGTTAACTCATAAAATACAGGTATTTTGCAGATTGTATGAAAATGGAGCAAGGTAATGACTTACAGGGTGAGCCATTAAAGATGAAAAGTAACCGCCCGCTATTGGTGGTAATTATTGTTTTACTGCTGGTTGTTATTTGGTTATTAGTAAAACCTCCTGTTCCTCTATTACCAAAACAGCCGGTACATCATAACAGGCCACAGGCTGAACTGCTTCATAAACAACGCGTAGTTACAGGAATTGTTACCGGGTACAAAAACAATCCTCATTTAGATATCAATGCCCTTCAACTGAAAACAAAAATGGCAGGCTTAATAACTATCGATTTTCGGCCACATACTGCAGCATTGGTAACCAGGATCGGTGCGATCGGCGAGTTGGTTACGGTAACTTATGGTTTAAATCCGAGTGATGAGTTAGTGGGTTACCAATTAATAGCCATTAAGAATAATAAGACAGGGATGAGCCAAATCCTTGATGACGTGCCCCCACCTCCGGATGTTCCAAATCATCAAACAGAAAAATTCGAATTAGTGCAACCTATTTTGATCACCGATCAATATGGTGGCATCGTAGCAATGAAAAAGAATAATATTTTATTCCACTTTAAACCAGGGCTGGTAGATGATATTGCGCCTCTAATCAAAAAAAGCAGCACATTTCATCTTATAGCGGTAAGACGTCAGGATGACCAGGGCTTCATTAACATCAATCATGATAAAGTATACATCGTGCTCAGCATCACGATAGATAACAAAACGTTCCTAGTAAGATGAAAATATTATTGATAGAAGACGAGTTAAAGTTAGCAGGGTTTATTGCCGACGGCCTTACGCAAGCTGGTCATATCTGTGATCAAGTTGCCGATGGCAATAAAGGGCTGGAAATGGCTATAGTTGGTAATTATGATCTTATACTATTGGATATGATGTTACCCACACTTAATGGCTTAGAGGTTTTAAAAAACCTTCGCAGTTTTAATAACCAAACGCAGGTCATTATAATCAGTGCATTGAACGATACAGAACATGTTATAAAAGGACTTGACCATGGCGCTATTGACTATCTTAAAAAGCCGTTTGAGCTTGACGAACTGTTAGCCAGGGTACGTTCTGTACAACGTCGGTCTTTAGCACAGGGTTCACTCAAATTGCAGGTTTCGGATCTTAAGGTAGACCTGCTGACCAGAGAAGTTAGCCGCGCAGGTAAGCCGGTAATACTCAGTAATCGTGAATTTGCCCTACTGGAGTTCCTGCTCGCTAATCAGAACAACGTGGTCACAAAATCACAAATCCTTGAAAAAGTATGGGATATCAACTTCGACCCGGGAAGCAATGTAATAGAAGTACACCTTTACCAGCTTCGAAAAAAAATGGACAGGGGTTACGATGAAGAATTGATCCACACGGTTATTGGTCGGGGTTATGTACTTAAAGGCGAAGTAGAACGGGGTTAAAAATGATAAGAAATCGTCAGTTCGGCATCAAATTAAAAATAACGGCAGCATTCAGCCTGATCTTTATTTTATTAAGTTTCTCTTTCAACCTCTACTGTTACCGGAAGATCAGGATGCTGATGATATCAGATAATGATGCTTATTTACTGGCCAGGGCCCAAACACTTTTGGATAAAACCGAAGTGTTACCTGCTATTATTCCTTTGCCTGATAACAATACTTCCATCAGGGTATTGTACCATTATGCAGGAAAACCCATAATTGTTTTTCAATCGCCAGGCATCATTAAAAATATCCATACACCAACAAAGACCGGTGTAACGGATACCTTGGGAATGAGGGTTGCCTATGTGGTGAGCAGCAATGAGGATAACCCTGCCGAATTGATGCTCGTACGTAGTGCAGAGCATTTAAACAGTAATTTACGATACCTGCTCTTACTGCTTTTTACCTGTAGCCTGTTGAGTGTTTTACTTGCAGGTTTAATTGCCTATATCTTATCTTTTTATTTGTTACAGCCCGTACAGCGCATTATTAATGCAGCAAAACTTATCAATGCACATAAACTCAGGAATGTAATTCCGGTTAAGAAAACGAATGACGAATTACAGGAATTAACGGAAACCATAAATACGATGTTAGTAAGGATCGATGAATCATTACAGCAGCAACAAAACTTTTTTGCTTCTGCCTCACATGAATTAAAGACACCGCTGGCCATTATGCGTGCCGAAATAGAAATCCACCTGTCTAGACCAGGCTTAACAGCAGAACTATCAAACCTTATGGAAAGCCAGCTCGCTGAGATCAACAGGTTACAACAGGTGGTACAGGAATTTTTGTTAGTAAGCCAGCTAAAAAGTAGTGGCATTACTTTACATAAGCAACAAATAGACCTTTCATTAGTTGTACTCAGGTTATTTCACAGGTTCCAACCGTTCCTGCAACAAAAAGGACTACACGCTACGATTGATTTTGATAAAGAAGCTGAAACATTTTTAGTAGTTGCCGATGATGATAAGCTGAACATCTTATTGATGAATCTTGTCGAAAATGCGATTAAATATGCTGCTCCAGATACGACGATCAGTTGTTCTGTTCGGCAATCTACAGTGAAGGATCATATCGCCATTAGCTTTAAAAACAAAATCCGCGAAGAAAGTTTCCCGACAGAGAACCTCCAAAATGCTTTTCACAGGGAAGCTATAGACTCAAATGGTGCAGGTATTGGCCTTTGGCTCGTCAAAGAGATCACGCGCTTACATCATGGAAATTTCCGCATGGAGAGCGGCAAATTTTTCTTTGAAGCAATAGTAGACCTGCCAATTAGCGCATAGCTTTCTTTGATTCAAAATACCATTTTAATATTAATATGAAGAAAAATTAATTTCAACACAAAACCATACAAATAACTGATTAACAACTAATTAACACAAATTATTCCTATCAGGGGTTTAAACATAATTATACTCATGTTGTTAAGAGGATCATATGAACACACAAGTATCAACGAACGTAACAGATAAGCGTGTAATCTGGCCATTGCAATCTCTTAATTTTTTCATGGCCGACCTTCAGGCTGGTATCGGACCGTTTTTAGGAATATTTCTTTTAGCACATGGCTGGAAAAGCGGATTAATCGGATCGGTAATGACTATTGGCGGAGTAGCCGGAATGATCATGACTATTCCGGCAGGTGCATTAATCGATGCTACCAAAAGAAAGCGGTTTTACGTAGTTATATCTGCAATCTTTACCATACTCGCATCGGGGATAATCTTATTCACCCAGGAATTTTGGCTCGTTAGCATTTCGCAGGTGGCAACCGCTATTGCCGGATCGGCTATAGGGCCGGCTATAATCGGAATCACACTTGGAATAGTTAAGCAAAAAGGATTTAACAGGCAAAACGGCTATAACCAGGCATTTAATCACGCCGGAAATGTAGTAGGTTCAGCACTTTCGGGCTACCTGGGTTATAAATTTGGTATAACCGCAATATTTATCCTGGCTGCTGTTTTTGGAGTATTATCTATTATTTCGGTGTTATTGATTCCGGCCAAATCCATTGATGATCATGTAGCAAGAGGTATGAAAGAAGGAAATAAAAATGATGAAGCAAGCGGATTTAAGGTGCTGTTTCAGTGTAAATCATTGTTGATACTTGCTGGTGCATTAGCATTTTTTCATTTAGGAAATGGTGCTATGCTGCCACTATACGGCCTCGCCGCAGCCGCTAATGGACATAGTAACGCTTCCATGTTCGTGGCCTTAACTATTATCATCGCTCAGCTTGTAATGATCGGTACTTCACTGTTAGCCGTAAAGATGGCTGATAAAAGAGGCTACTGGCTGGTATTATTCATTTCTTTCCTGTCATTGCCAATACGGGGTTTGTTCGCCGCCTATATGCACAGTCACGTAGGGATCTACCCAGTTCAAATTTTAGATGGCGTTGGTGCTGGTTTGCAAAGTGTTGCGGTTCCCGGGTTGGTTGCTCATATACTGAATGGTACGGGAAGGGTAAATATCGGCCAGGGGGCGGTAATGACCGTACAGGGTCTGGGTGCTTCGTTTAGCCCGGCAATTGGAGGTTGGATAGCCCAGGGAATAGGTTATAGCAGTACTTTTATAATCCTTGGTGCCTTCGCCATCGGTTCTATATTATTGTGGATCATCTTTGCAAAAACAATTAAGGATGTCTGCTAACCCATATTAATTTTCATTTTAAATATAAACAATTTGATCAGCAAAGCGATCAGTGTTACAGGCCTCGCAGTTATTTGGGCAATACACATCGCTTTGCCCTAACCATAATGGAAAAACCAATATCTTAGCGCTATAAAAAAATATGAATAACACGCTAATCTGGATCATTTCTTTTCTTGCAATAGCAGGTGTGATCGTCAGACCTTTTAAAGTTACCGAAGCGGTATACGCCATAATTGGGGCTGCCCTGTTATTATTATTCCGGTTGATTACCCTTTCTGATGCCTTTTCCGGAATAGCAAAAGGATTAGATGTTTATTTATTCCTCACCGGCATGATGTTGCTTGCCGAAACCGCACGTGAGGAAAAACTGTTCGATTGGCTGGCTGCCCATGCCACGTTAAGGGCCAGGGGGTCTTCCGGAAAATTATTTTTGCTAATCTATCTGGTCGGCGTTGTTGTAACTACATTCCTTTCCAATGATGCCACAGCTGTTGTGCTAACACCGGCAGTGGCGGCTGCAGTTAAAGCAGCTAAAGTTGAAAAACCATTGCCTTATTTATTGATCTGTGCTTTCATTGCCAATGCGGCTTCCTTTATACTGCCCATTTCAAACCCGGCAAATCTGGTAATCTATGGCACACACATGCCATCGTTAATGCATTGGCTCAGCCTGTACCTGGTTCCCTCTTTATGCGCCATTACCGTCACTTATTTTATGCTTCGGTTCTCACAGCGCGAAAGCTTTAAAGAGAAAATCAGAACCGAGATTGATTTGCCTGAATTAAGCACTGGTGGCAAGACTGCTTTAATTGGAATCTGTGGAACTGCAGCAGTTTTACTGGCTGCCTCGGCCTGGAATATTCAACTTGGGCTGCCTACATTAATTACTGGTGTAACCACTAGTGCAATCGTATTGGCCAGGGCAAGAAAAAACCCGGTGAATATTATTAAAGGCATATCCTGGTCGGTGCTTCCGTTAGTTGCAGGTTTATTTATAGTGGTAGAAGCTTTAAATAAAACTGGAATGACACAGCAATTAAGTATCTTATTAAATGATGCAATAGCCCGTTCTGAAACGGCAGCCGTATGGCTTAGCGGTTCTTTAGTTGCTGTAGCCTGCAATTTAATGAACAATTTACCGGCCGGATTAATAGCAGGCAGTGTGTTGCAAAGTACACCTACTCCGGATATGGTTAAAAGCGCGGTGTTGATCGGTGTAGACCTCGGCCCCAATCTCTCTATAACCGGTTCACTGGCTACCATACTCTGGCTGGTGGCTTTAAGACGTGAGGGGCAGGAAGTAAGTACCTGGACATTTCTAAAATTGGGAAGCGTAATTATGACTGCTGCATTGATCGTTGCCATACTTTCGCTATGGATTTAATTTGTTTGATATTACCAAATGACTCAGCTTCCATGATCGATTCCCATACCCAACAGTAGGTGACGCAAAAAATGCAGGCGATATCCATCAACCTGCACCTGTCATCATTAACCTAAAAGATTTTTACTTGGTGTGTCCGTCAAATATCTCTTTGATTTTTGCATCTAAAGCATCACCTCTTAGATATTTAGCTATAATTTTTCCATTTGGATCGATTAAAAAATTCATAGGGATAGCTTTAACCTCGTATTTAGCCGCTGCCTCATTTTCCCATCCTTTTAAATCGCCAACCTGTTTCCAGGTCAATTTATCGTCGGCTATTGCTTTAATCCATTTGGCTTTATCAGCTGCTTTATCAAGCGAAACGCCTAAAATTTCAAATCCTTTTGATTTATATTGCTCATAAACCTTAACCAGGTTAGGATTCTCTCTACGACATGGAGCACACCATGAAGCCCAGAAATCAACTAAAACATATTTCCCGCGGTAATCAGAAAGTTTAACCATTTTACCATCAACATCTGGTTGGGCAAAATCCTGCGCCTCTACGCCTTCCTGGGTGTTCTTGAAAGTGGCGATGCGTAAACCAACCTCTTTACCAAAATAAGAATCTCTTAATTTTGGATTAATGGTCAGGTATACTTTTTCCATTTCAATCGCGTCAAAACCTGGAGCCAGGGTTGAATTTAAAGCCATCAGCGACATGAAACTATTGGGATTTTTTTTCACATAGCCGATTTTGGTGTCAAAAATTTCTTTTTCTACTTCTCTTGCCCGTTTATCCAAATCCAGAATAACGGCTTTATCCTGTTTTTTGGCTTCAGGCATCTCTTCATATTCTTTGTTTAAGCCTTGCAATTTGGTATATAAAGGGCGCAAGTACTCGTCTACACGATGGCTTTCTTCGGTTTGTGTCGATCCTTTCACCACTGCCGTTTTTAATGAGTCTTTACCGGTGATGGTAATGTCTTCATTATCCAGTATCAAACTCACTCCATCTACATTAATCCTTTTGCCAGGAATCTCAACGGCATCATCATGTTTTAAACGCAAGATCGCTTCAATTGGTGATGAAACTTTTCCCTTGAAGGTAAAACTTCCATTCACGAGGAGTACTGAATCCAGTACCTGCTTGCCATCAATTTTGCTTAATAAAAAAGCTTTCGCCGGCTTACCCAGTTTTCCAATCTGGCCTTTTATGGTGTATCCTTTTTGTGCGGAAACAGCAACAGCGCTGATGAGCATAGTTGCCAATAACAATATTTTTTTCATAATTCTATTTTTTTTGAAGTTTTAGGTAATGTATTTTTCAGGGGTTTGGCAGACAAAAAACGGTTATAAACGTTTTGGTCATTTAAAATAGATAATGCTGTTGTAAATGCATTGCTCGCTTCATTTCTAACGCGAAGTGCATAGCTTTTACCAACATACAGCATATCGGCCATTTCGGCTTTTACTTCGACTGCAATAGTCTTTCTTGCTACCTGATCCGTTATTGGAGGTAGTTTTCCGCCCTTTTCGGCGGCGCTCTTTATGATCTGATCAATCATTTTATCGTCTACGTTGAAAGATGCATTGAAAGCATCAAAACCGGGATATTTACTGATCAAAGCCTGGCGGTTCTGTTGTACCTCATTAAAAGCAGCCTGGGTAACCCTACCACTGCTCATCAACCTGTTTAACCAAACACTGTAAAGTGCGGTATCGATTGGGATAAATTTATCGGGCATAATACCACCGCCACCAAATACTACTCTTTTATTGGTGAGCGTAGTGTATTTTAATGAATCAGGAAAGTTGACATGGCCACCCTCGGTAAGTTCGCCAGATGCCATACGCCGATTAAAGTCTTCAAAATAATCTGTTTTGCCTTTAGTATAGGGTTTTTGAATAGATCTGCCTGAAGGCGTATAATACCTGGCACCGGTTAAACGGATCACCGAGCCATCGCTCAGGGGTAGACCTTTTTGCATTAAACCTTTCCCAAAACTTCTTCTACCCACCACAACAGCCCTGTCCCAATCCTGTAATGCACCGGTTAATATTTCGCTTGATGATGCGGTCGATTCATCAATCAGAACCACAAGATCACCGGCCATGAACTGGCCATAACCTCCGGTTAAGTAATGATCTTTAACACCAGTGTTGGTTACTGAATAAAAGACCATTTTTTCGGCAGGTAAAAATTCATCGGCCACACCAATAGCAGCATCTACTAAACCACCACCGTTTGATTGTAAATCGAGAATCAACTTAGTCATGCCTGCAGCCTTTAATTTTTTAAGCGCGGCATCCATTTCCCTTCGGGTAGACTGGCTAAAAATAGAGAGTGCAATGTAACCCACATTTTTACTCACCATATAACTTGCTGTGATAGAAAGCTCTGCGATAGGCTCTCTCATCACCGTAAATTCAAGCGGTTCTGCCTGTGTTTTGCGTATAATATCTAATTTCACTGCTTTTCCTTTTTCGCCCCGCAGCATACGCATGACTTCCTGGTTTTTTAAACCTTTACCGAAAATAGATTGCCCATCAACAGTAGTAATTCGATCGCCAACCTGTAAACCTGCACGTGCTGCCGGCCCGTCAGGGTTAATACTGGTAATAAAGGTGCTGTCGTTTACCATGGCAAATGAGATACCAATACCGGCAAAGCTCCCTGTCATTTGCTCATTCATTGCTTCCACTTCTTCGCGGCTAATGTAACTAGAATGCGGGTCGAGACTGCCGAGCATGGCTTTTATAGCCGCATCAACAATCTGCTCGTCATTCACCGGATCTACATAGTTATCCTGGATAAGTTTAAGTGCATCCTGCAGTTTTATTTTTGGATTCATTTGCGCCTGGGTGGCCGAAATGACAAAAAGTGTAAAAAAACAAGATATTAAAAAGTTCTTCTTCATGTGATTTATTTCTCTGCTCTTAATATTTCTATAGCTGTAGATAATTCGTCTCTCAGCTGACTTGGGCTACCGGAATAGCCCTCGGAAGTATAGCGTACTATGCCATTTTTTACAATAATCTTGCGCGGAATACCTGATGACTTGAACAATGGAACAAGACTTCTGAATACCAGATTCTGCTCGCCGCCCGGACCAACAGCGTCATGCAGGAGGTTAAACCGAAACCCCTTGCTTTTTACGTAGTTAACCGATTTTTGCTTGTAATCGCCAAACTGCATGGTACCAATCATGTAAACCCCAACTTTAGGGTCATTCGCATATTGATCTATGAGAAGCTGCATACCCGGGAATGCTTCAATACAAGGCCTGCACCAGGTGGCCCAAAAATCGATTACCACTATTTTATTTCCCCAATCTTTCGAGTTGACCATTTTACCATCGGCATTTTCTAAACTGAATGGCGTTAAAGGATAATTGACCATATCGGCCATTACACGCGCTTTCATTTCCTCTTTCAATGCTGTTGGAGTCAGACTGGAAAGATATTCTTTGTACCCCTCTTCCTTTCCGTTGTGCTCATTTTTGTAAATTTCTTTTAACCTGGTAAACATGATCGGGGTAACCGCATTGGCCGATACGCTTGCTTCTAACAGAGTTTTGATCGCTTCAGTATCGTTCAGTTTTTCTAAAACATTCAGATGGAGTGCATTTAAATCTGCATTGGAAAATCTGCCTTTATCAGATAGAAATTTAAAACACCGGTTTGCTTCTGCATAATCTCCTTGGGCATTGGCGTAGAAGATATGTGTAAATAAACGTGTATCCATCTGCTTGTCGGCATTTTCCTGGGCTTTCACCGGATCATTCCCGAAATCGATCAGGTAAGATTGGTCTTTTTGTCTTTCCAGCAGATACGGGATGATCACTTTACTAAACGCGTATAACTGTTTCTGATCGCCCGTACCCAAAGTCTGGCCACGTGTTAAATTCCAGCGATAGATTTCGTTGGCGGTTTTAAAATCGATTTCTTTAAAAAGACTTAAGAATTTATCATTTTTGCCCGTTTCAAAGTAAGATGTACCTAAACCCCTGTACACGGTATAATAGATATATTCCTGGTCTGGCGATTTTTTCCATTCCGAATACGGGAAGGCTTTAAGAAAATTCTCTTCACCGGCTTCGAGATCATCCCCCCCTTTATGCTCCGTATTTTTTCTGTAGGCTAAAAATCTTGCGGTCTTACCTTTAGGATAGTTTTTGAAGATAAGTGCTTCAGTTAACGCAGCACCTTTATCATTTTTTAATTTAATGTAGTAACGCTGCGCCTGAGCCAGAAAATCTTCGGTAAGACTCGAATTCTTTAATTTCTTTTTTAACAGATTATCTGCAAAAACGTTAAAATCTGCTGCTGGCATAGTCAGCTGCTTTAAATCAAGATAGTTGAATAAAAAATCATCTGGTATTCTGCCCGATAATTTTTCTTCCTTTTTAAGCAGCGAATCAACTATCTGTTTATCCTTAGATGGATTCACAAAACTATTCATTTTCCAATCGCCGGTTAATCCGGTTCTTAAAGTGGCTTCTACCAGGTAAGTTCCTTGCACTACCCTGGCTGCATTGGATACCACTTCATGGTAATAACCTTTACCATTTCCATTGTCGCTGGCCTCGGGATTTTCCATATCACCCTGATAAAATTTCAGTGCAATAAATGTCGCATGATCAGGTATTTGAAAACTGCCTGTCCACGCTCCATTATCTTTACCAAGGGTTAATGGTTTAATGTGCCATTTTTGGTTGCTATAAACGGCGAAAAGCGCTTTTGGTTCATCACTAAATTCCAGATCGCCGCCTTTGGGCTGGTATTTAAAGCTGGTTTTTTCGCCTTGCTTTAAGGTTTGCGACGGCCATATTACGGTTTGCGCAGCTAACTGCTGCCCAAAAAATGGGCAAAGCAGTAGCATACATTTTGTTAAAAAATGTTTTTTCATGGTTTGTTTTTTATCTTGGATTTTGTTCCAATTCTGGATTCAGGATGATGTATTTATCTCCTATAGGATATAAATAACCGTTCGAATTTGGCTGTAAAGTATAATTTGTACCTTTAAAATTACGGTTCTTTGTTACAGCAAAATCGCTATCCAGGTTAAGTCGCTTTTGGTCGAACCAACGCATACCGGTTCCAAAAAATTCTCTTCGCTTTTCTTCTACTACTATACGCAGCGCATCATTGGCATTAGTTGCCGTTAAAGGGATATAATTAGCGGTTGTAAAACGTTTAATTCTTAAATTATTTACCAGTGTCATGGCATCAGTTGTATTTCCAGCACGCGCCAGGCATTCCGCTTTTATCAACATCATTTCCGGTACTGTCGGTCCATTATTAATTACAAATTCGTTAATTAAATATCTGCATGACGCCCTTCCGGTAAATGATGTACTAAATTGTCCGCCGAACCGACTCCTCAAGTCAGTAAAAAGCTTATATCGTAGATCCGTTGTTCCTAAAGAATTCAATAAATCATTACTTACCGAAATAGCAGGATAAACAACATTCGCTATTTTCGAAAAAATAATTTCCGGGTTAATTAACCTCACTGGAATAGTACCTGGTGCATTCTCGTAAGCTTTCAGATCAAGCAAACCATTTTGCAAAGCCAGGGCGCTGTCAGCATATAAAGCAGCATTATTAAAATCACGCATATTTAAATACGTTTTGGAAAATACGGCATAGGTTGAAACTTTGGACGGACGTACGTTAAAATCGGCTATAGCAGGTAAACGACTTACCGATATTCTTAAATCTTTAAGTATTTGCGTATATACTTCGGCTACTGAGGCCCTGTTTAGTTTGGTATATAAGTTTGGGGTGGTCAGTAATGGCACGCCTAAATCGGTCGCAGCAGTGGCACTGTTATATTGTTTACCATACATGTTCACTAAAACCAGGTAAGCATAAGCCCTGTGTACCAATGCTTCTGCATATATTTTTTGCCTTTCGGCATCAGTTCCATCTTTAGCATCTAAAACGCCTTGCAGCACTTCGTTACACACATAAATAGTTTTATATTGCCGATCCCAATCACCATCATTTTGAATTTCTGAAGTATATTTTGGGGCCCAGGTATACACGTTACTTAAGATGTCGCCCAGTGTATTTTGTCTGGTGGCATCTGTAATTTCTGTATCATCACCAGATAAAATGGGGTATGAAAAAGTTCCTTCCAGTACCGTATTATTATTCATGGTATTCCTGTAATCAGAAGTATATTTTAATGTTCTGACCGAGAGTTGCTCAATCTCTACATATTTTCTGCAGCTTGCCAAAGCAATTACTAAAGCAAACCATATAATCAAATATCTTTTTTTCATGTTATTATAGCGTTGCATTAATTCCAAAAACATAACTCGGTGTAGGGGTTATACTTCCGAAGTTTCCATTATTGATAAATTCAGGGTCAATACCATCTTTATTGGCTCGCCAAACAATTCCAAGATTTCTTACATTAGCTGAAATGGAAAGCGACTTTACGAAATTGCGGGGTAGAAAACGTTGCGGAACAATGTATGCCAGGGAAATTTGCTGTAAGCGAATGTTATCTGCTTTTCTAACCAAAGCATCAGAAAACCGGTAACGGTTAATACTGTTGAAATTAACGCCGGTTATACCGGGTACATCGGTAAAAGCCTCATCACCTGGTTTTCTCCAGCGATCTGCCAGTTCACCCTGACGTCCAAGCACACCTACGTAAGCAAAATCAGTAGTGGTAGGGTAATTGGTGATAGCATTTTTGAGAAAAACATGCCCAAAGTAACCTACCAATCTTACCCCAAGTTCTAACTGATCATACCTGAAGTTATGGTTAAAACCAGAAGTGACAGGGGCATAAAGCCTTCCCACTCGAACCAGATCGTCTTTTGTAAAAGCGCTGGTTAGGTTAGTTGTATTGCTGATGATGTTGTTGTTTCGATCGTAGATTTGCGTCTGTCCTTTATTATCTAAACCTGCCGAACGATAGACATATAATGTACCCAAAGGCACTCCCTCAACCGTAGTACCTGTTCCGGCAATTAAACTTGCGTTGTTTATAAATCGCGAATCGGTAACTTTATTGGTATTGTAACCAAAATTCAGCACCGATTTCCAGCTGAATTTTCCAGCCCTAATGGGTTCGCCATTTATGGAGAACTCGTATCCATGACCGCTTAAGGTTCCGCTGTTAAAATATAAACTCGACCATCCATAGGTTGGGTTAAAAGGAAAAGAAGCCAATATACCATTCGTCCGCTTGGTGTAAACATCGAAACTTCCGTTTAAACGGCCTTTAAAAACCCCAAAGTCAAAACCAAGGTTAACCATTTTGGTTGTTTCCCAGCCCAATTCAGAATTTGCAGGTGTCTCGATTGTTGCAGCAGGTTGGTTGGTTCTGGGGTCTGTACTTAAAACATTGATAATGGCTACATTTGTGCCAGCAGAAGGTACTACGCCACTTGTACCTAAGGTAGCACGTACACTAAAAGCATCAAGCCAGTTCAGCTCCTGAAAGAATTTCTCTTTATTTGCATTCCACCTTAATCCAAGAGACCAAAATGGAACAGCTCTTTTACTCCTGTCGAGTCCCAGCAAAGTGTAATCATCAAAACGCACACTACCCGTAACAAAATATTTATCCTGGTAACTGTAAGAAGCATTACTATAATAAGATAAATATCTTTTACGACTACTTACCAGGCTACTTAAATTCGCACCTAACATTTGGCTGTAGCCATACATGGTGGGATATTGCACAGTAGGATTGACCGTTTTGATGGCTCTGGTATCTTCATCAAACCCATACCGGGTTTCAAATGTATTGGCAGATGTAGTTTCCCTTATTTCGGCTCCGGCGATTGCGCTGAATTGGTGCTTCCCACCAAGGGTAAAATCAGAATTTAACTGCCCCCTCAGAGAGGTTTCAGCGGCACTATTCTCATAGGTATAATAACGTCCGCCATAATTGACGTTATTTACAGCCTTACCATTGGTAACTACCGTAAAAGTATTGACTAAAATTCTGCCGGTATAGCTGTTTAATTCATCAAGGGTATACGTATTACCGAACTGACGTTGATTAGATATAGAAAGATCGGCATTTAACCATTTAGCTATTTTACCGTTTAAGCCGGCACTCATCCTTAGTACGTTGTTTTTCGCAACGGTATTCGAATAATTGAGTTCATCTAACGTATTGTAGGTAAAAGGCAGGTAACCCTGGGCCACCATAGAATTTGCCAGGGCATCACGGATGATAATATTTCTACCAATACTGTTACCGTTAGCATCAACCAATAAATCATAAGGGCGAAGTGCTGTAGTGCTAACAGAAAGTGCATTTACAGCAGCAGCATTGTATTGCGAATTTGAATATTGATAATTAAACAATGCCCTTAATGTTACTTTTTTGTTAAAGAAATCAGTTGAAGTATTAGCATTTACAAAAGCATTTTCTCCAAAATTGCTTTTAAAAATAGGTGTATCTTTTGTGTAGTTTCCTGAAATATAATAAGTACTATTTTCTGACCCACCGGAATAAGAAAGATTATATTGGTGGTTAACCGCATTTTGCAATAAATATTTTTCAATTTGTGACATTCCGTCTCTCGACCCGATTTCTGCCAAAGCTGCATCACGTTGTGCCACTGTTGCGGTACCGCGTTTAACCTTAAACATCCATTCGGTAGCCTCACTATTATTAGGCGTATAAATCGCGTTAGCAGGCAAAGCCGAAGCCGGATCGACAAGCAAGCCCTTATCCACCATTTCTTGTTCTAAATCGATGTACTGCGCACTGTTCATCCAGTGCAGATTGGCAATAGAAGGATTTTTGGAGATACCAAAAAGATAACTTACGTTTAATGATGGCGCAATTTTTCTGCCTTTTTTAGTCTCAATAACAATTACCCCGTTTGCAGCCCTCGAACCCCAGATAGAGGTAGCAGAAGCATCTTTAAGAAAAGTAATCTGCTCAATATCAGCAATATTCACATTACTGATTACAGAATTCCCAAAGGCATTGCCCGAAACGGGTTTAGCTAAGGTCGCCAGGTCGCTTGGATTCATTAAAGGAAAACCATCTAATACAATAAGCGGGATACCGGTACCACCAGCATAATTGTTTACCCCCCGAATCTGTACGCTGTTACCTTTGATATCAAACTTAACACCTGCTACCTGACCTTCTAATCGCTCCATGATATTAACCGCGGGGTTGGCTTGCAATTCTTTCCCAGTAACAACGGAATAAGCACCTGCAGCCCGCTCCTTACTGATTTTCTGATAACCATTTGATATGACACTAACCTCATCAAGGGCGGCTGTTACCGGCCTGAGGCTGACATAGTAAGTTACTGTTTTTCTGTCTACAAAAATTTCTTCGCCTTTATATCCTAAATAGCTAATTTGCAGCACGTACCCGTTAGCTGGAATATCCTTAATCACAACATCTCCGGATTTATCAGTGACATACATTTTGTTAATGGTTTTATTGTACACGTTAGCCCCGGGAAGTGGATATCCCAACGAATCTCTAACCGTCACCTTAACATCAATATCTTTTACCATGTCAACCAGTTTATCGGCCATACTTCTTTCTTTAATTACAATGGTTTTACCATCTACAGAAAAGGTGAGAGCCTGGTTGCTTAATGATTTTTGAATGGCTTCTAAAACATTGACCTGGTTTACAGCAATTGAAACTGGCTTGGCATCCAGAATAATATTGAGGTCATAAATAATATCGTAACCGCTTTGCTTGCGTATTTCTTTCAGCACACGTTCCAATGGCGCATTTTTTTCAACAATAGAAACTTTTTGTGCCCTGGTTGATGCACTTAATTGCATTAAAGCAGCCAAGAAAATCACAGCCGTTAGTCGCATAACGAGTAGCAGTTTACGGAGCTGCCTGCTGGGCAACCCGAGTGAAGTAAAATTTTTATACATTTGTTTGTTTGGTTTATTGCATCAGGCCCAGGCTTCGAAATCAAGACCTTATGCAGTGATTAGTTGATTATTTATAGTTAGCTACCAAATTATCCAGGGGTGCCGCCAAGCACTTCTGGTTTTTTTTGGCATCGTTTTTTATTTACTGAGAAACGATTACCCTCCTTCCTTCAAGTTTAAAGTGTACTTTTCCTGTCAACTGAATATGGTTTAATACTTCTGAAATATTGGTACCCCTAGACATCCAGCCGCCGAGCATTAAATTTTCTGGTGCAGTTTCTTGATAAACTATTTCCACATCATACCATCGCGCTACTTTTCTCATCGCGCTTCGTAAATCTTCCCTGAATACAAATTCTCCATTTTTCCAGGCAACCGCCATTTCGGTATCTGCCGGTTCTACCTGTATATTTTCATTACTTAACTTGGCCAGCTGCCCTGGTTTAAGCAGTGTACTTTTATTATTGTTTACAGCAACACTCACGCTTCCCTTTAATAAAGTAGTTTTAATAAAAGGCTCATCGGCATAGGCATTGATATTGAAATGCGTTCCCAGTACCTCCACCTTTTCTGCCTGGGCACGGTTTTTAATCACCGATACTAAAAAAGGCAATCTCCCTTTACTTCCCTCTACATGTGCTACCTCAAAATAGCCCTCACCTGTTAAGGTTACGTTTCTTCCGTCTGCACCAAAAGCTGTCGGATATTTTAATGATGACCCGGCATTTAGCCAAACTTTTGATCCATCTGGCAGTATAACCGTGTATTGCCCACCAATAGGTGTGGTAATGGTATTAAACCCAGCACTTTTACCTTTTGTATTTAAAGCTTTATAAACTAATGTTCCATCAGAAGATTTGGTAATTTCAATCCCCGCTTCGGTAGCAATTTTTCCGACAGCATCTTTATTTAAATCAATTACCCTACCATCAGATAAAGTTAGTGTTGCCTGATCAGTACCGGCAGGCAGGTCATATTTTTTTTCGATGACAAACCGATCTGGAGTGGTATTGTTATTTTTAAGCATCAGGTAAGCTATGCCAGCTATTAATAATATACTCGCAGCAATTCCTATCGAAATTATTTTTCTATACGGTCTATTCAGCTTTTGAACTTTAGGTAATTCCACTTCGGTTTGCGAAACATCAGAAAGAATTTTATTCCAGATTTTAGCTTCTAACTTTTCATATTCTATTGGTGGATCAACCGATTTATTTTCTTCAGCTTTTAACAAATACCAGGTTTCCAACTGGGCATTCTGTTTGTCATTAAGTTTATTATCCAGATAGTCTCTGATAAATCTACTTACAGTTTGTTTGTTCATGTTTATTATAGGTAGTATAATAGTATGACAGGCAGCTCAGGGCAATGTTGTATTCAACATTAAAAAAAAGTTACTTTTTTATTAAATAATTGAAAATGGAGCTATAATGAGATAAAAAAAGAAGGCAAATGATTACCAAATTTGGTTCGCAACGTAGAAATAGCCTTGTTCATCTGCGTTTTAACAGTGAGCTCAGAAATATCCATGATGCCCGCAATTTCTTTATAGGAAAGATTTTGTTTTCGTTTTAAATCGAAAACCTCACGCATCCGTGGAGGGAGTTTCTCAATTTCTTCTTCAATTAGTTTACTTAGAATACGTTCTCTGATAAGGTGATCGGTAATTTCCTGTGCCTGATCTAAAAATTGACCGAGATCTGTTAAATAAGCATGGTGCACCTGATTTTTACTAAAAAAATTCAAGATTGCATTTCTGGTGGAAACATAAAGATATGCACCAATTGAAGTGTCAGCTGGCAATTGGGGTGCTTTCTGCCATAACTTGGTAAATACCTCCTGCACTACATCCTCGCTCTCGTTCTCTTCTTTGAGCATCCGCAGGGCATGTTTATATAGTAAAGGCCAATACCTGCTGTAAATTTCTGAAAAAGCTTTATTATCCCGATCTATTAATAGCGAAAGTAATTTTTCATCATCATATGTGGCATAATCAGGCATCATCAACAAGTAAAAGTATAACTTATTGCTTACATTTAAAAACAAAGCCTTGCGGGATTAAACCCTGAGGTAAAATCCATTAAAAGCCTTGTTTTCTTTCTAAGTATTGAGCCTTAAAAGCAATTGGTTCGAAATTGCATCGCAACTTATCTGATCCTGCCAAAGTGCGCCTGCAAACCAAATCTTAGCGTATTTCTTAAAGGGCTCTGACCCGACCCGATCAGATACGAAAAATCGAAAGCCAAACTGCTGTAACGAACACCAAGGCCAAGCGTAAAGTAAGAATTATCGGCCTTTTGAGGATTTTGATAAAGGTAACCACTGCGCAGGTACAATGCATCTTTAAAACTCACCTCTGCACCTGCAGATACACCCACTTCCTGAAGCTCTTCCCTGAAACCACCGGGTGCATCGCTAAAAGAACCAATTATACCCGCAGGCACGGAACGATCAGGATCTTTGCCTTTCACTATATTTCCGTCAGCATCGTAAATGGGTTGGGTTGGCGCCATTAATTTATTAAGATCAAGCGCGAAACTAACTTTTGTTGTTCCTTCTCCCATTTTCAATGAAGAGCCTATTTTAAAATTTGCCGGAAGGAAATAAGATTTTAGCGAGTTGCCATAAATCATTTTGGTACCTATATTGGAGAGGCTTATTCCAAAACTTAATATTGCCGGGGTTCCTCCCAGCTGGATTTCTGATTTTTCGAGCGCAGAAACATCTACCGCTACGGCTTTACCTGCACGCACATTGTTCACTGCGCCTCCGCCAATTAAGTTGCTGCTGATATAACGCAGATTACCCCCAAGGGCAAATCCGGGTCCGAGTTTTAATGCATAGCCTACATCGAAGGCAAATTCGCTTGGGTTATAAACACCGAGATCCTGAAAATTATCATCGCTGAAATTTACATTACCAATTGAAAAATACCTTAATGATGCTGAAATCGTATTACGTTCATTCAACCTGTAGTAGCCTGTAAGCAATGAAATACTCATGCCTGAAGCAAGCTGCCGGAGCCAGGGGCTATATGAAAACGAGGCCCCGATGTCTCCTTCCGGCAGGAATGCCAATGCCGATGTATTGATTGTGCTGGCATTCGCATCGGCATCAAGTGCAACACCGGCATTGCCCATGGCCGCCGACCTTGGCTGTGGCGTAATCAGCAGGAATGGTACTGCGGTATAGATATTACTCAAGCGGCTCGCATCTGTCTGGATACCGCCTATAGATTGGGCGGAGATGCTATAATGTGATACGATTAGCAAAAGAGCAAGCCAATATTTGACTGGCTTTACTGATAAATTGATCTTCATAATGGGTTAATTTGATGATGGCCTGGTTATACCAGGAAAAATTAGCGGGCGCACATTAGGGTTCCAAAACCGTGCTGATCAAATCCCCCGCTGTTTGGGCCGGAGTTTCCGCCGACTTTAAAATGTTTTTTTCTTCCGGGCAGTTTCCGTTTAAATAATATGCCATGCCAAGCATTGCGGCATCCTCTCCTAAAGCAGATGGTACAACCAGAACATTGATTCCAAGCTTAACCAAATTTGCATTAACCTGATCGAGATACAGCGGATAAGCTTTGGCAATATTTCCGCCGAGAACGATAGCACCCGGGCGCTCACGAATACTGAAATTGTATAAAAATTCGCTCAAATTTGATGTGAACTCACTTATGATACCCAAGGCTAGCGAATCATTGGCTGATGCTGAATCAAAAACAGGTTTGGCATCGGCAATCTCCTTTCCGGTGAGTTGGGTATAGCGCGAAACAAACCACCGGGTAGATAAGTAATCTTCTACAATTCCTTCCTTAAAAGGAGAAATGCCTAAATTGGCATCAAGGGTAGTTCCAGCAGAATGAATTGCTGATCCTACTCCGGTGCCCAAAGTAATTCCCAATGCGGTTGATGCATGTTTAACAGCCCCACAATGGGCCTCACCATGCAGAAAGGCTTCTGCATCATTTCTGAAAATAATATTTTCTTTGGGTATCGCTAATTTTGTACTGAGATATGCGCGGATATCGGCTTTGTAAAGCGATTCGAGCTTATTCATACCTGTAATTAAAGAAATTCCGCGTTCATAATCAAAAGGGCCTGGCATCGCTATACCAATTTTCACATTTGATTCATCAGCCCCTCCCAAATCGATACTTCTTTTAATACAGTTTATCCAAACATCCAGAATTTCTTCCGGTACTCCATTGTCTTTAACCTTTTCTCTTGAATAAGACTTAGGTACCACGCATGTATTGGCCATATCTATTAATGAAGCCGTAATATGCGAGCCACCGATATCAACACCGAGTAAAGATTCTTTATGTTTTTTCTGCATGTAAATGTTTTACTGGTAGACAAATAAAAAAGTCATAGATACTCATTTCTTATACAGCAAAAGCCAAAGGGCGCCTACAGCATAACTGAGGCGCCCTATTATACGGATAGATTTAGATAAACAATTTAGCTATCACCGTTATCATAGTTTTGAATTTCCATACTTCTTATTACAGCACCATTTAGGGTTTGTCTTAAGCCCAGCGTAATGTTGTTTTTCTCTCCTGCCTTAAGGTTTAGCCAGCATTCGGGGATATAAAATTCCCTTTGTGGCCCGGCTTCCCAATGGCGGCCAATGTTATGACCATTTATATAGATAAATCCATTACCGGAAGCATTAATAAGCAGTCGCCAGGTTCTTTTGCCTGCATTTCCGGGAAGTTTAAATTCTGCCTGGTACCAGGTAAACAATGCATTTTGTTTTCCTTTTGGCTGTATATTATTTCCTTTGCGCGGAATTAAAAAAGCGGTATCCAATAGTACAACTTTCCAGCCTTTGCTATCGAAGGCAGTATCAGTAAATTTATGCTCTATACCTGACAGGTTAGGGGAATAGTCCCATTTTAGCACCTTATTAATTGTTGTAACTCCATCAGAAAGGCCTGCAGTACGGATACCACATAATTCTTCCATCGGAAAGTATCCATGTTCATGCCCTATATTTTCGTAAACAAGCCATACTTCATTATGGCCTTCTTTCAGCAGGCCGGTTAAATCGAACTGGTTATCGTATTCGGTTTCTTTTAAAAAAGTAAATGATTTATCGCGTTGGCGGGTAACTTCCGATACCCATTTTTCTGAAGGGAATAAGCGGGGTGCGATTTTGCCGTTAACTTCCATATTTATAATGTCTCTCGAATAGGTGTTAAACAACATGCGGGTGTATTTTCCTACTTCTTCTTTGTTAAGCTCGAAATCTGAACGGTAACGGACGTAGCGCAGGTCATTTATCTCCATTTCTGGCAGTGATTTTCCATCATACAACGGACGCCACGGCCCTTGTGTATCTTCGTTGTATTGTTTTACCGCTTTGAAGCGAAAACTAACCGGCGATACTGCTTTTGCTTCGGGTACACGATAAAACCACCAGGTTCCTTTATCAACTCCGGCACCTGGAGGAATGATCAGTACTTTTGTTTCCATTGGCCCCAGGTCGTAATGGATGAACAGGTTTGCCATTGCACCTGTTGCAGTATCTGCATTATTTTTACTTTTGATCAGGACTTTGTTTTCATCCTGGTCTATGTTGTACATGGGTTGCGCATTATTGCTTTTACCAGTTTTAACGGTTGCGGCACCGCTATATTTCTGGTTGGCAGAACTGTTATGTATAAATACAAAGCGTGTGCCGTCTGAAGATATGCGTTGTGCACCCACAATTTCGGCTGGAGCATTTTCAAAGCTGCATAAGCCACCTTTTGAGTGAATAAGCCCTTGCCCATACTTTTTGATAAAATTACCCAGATTCTGCGCGGCGTAGTACTTTGGAGATAAAGCTCCGTTTTCGCGGATGGCTGCATTGTAATCGTAAGTTGTAGTTTGTCCCCTGGCACCCCAGCCTGCAAAATGGGTACCTCCAACAAACACATAAGGAAAAACACCTGTGGCACCTCCGGCAATCGACATCATCCCGATGGCGTAAAAATGTTTATCGTTGGAGTAATGCTCTTCGCTCAGTTTGCCTCCTACTGTTGAAAACCAGCCTCCCTGTAATTCTGTAACAAAACCCGGCGCATCAGGCTGCTGTTGTTTTAAATCGCTCATGCGCTGTGTACAATTAATAGCGTCTTTAAGCCCAACATAATAATTATCGCAATCGAATACCTGCGATAATACTGGGTCTTTACTACCGCGGGTTTCGGCCGTAAGGCAGGTAAAAACAGGGATCGTTATACCGGCGCTGCGCACGCAGTTATACATGCGTTGTAAAGCGTGAACCTTGTTGGTTGTTTTGTGCGCATTGTACTCATTCTCGATCTGGATCAGGATAATTCCTTTTTTACCTTTCTGTTTTGAGGTAATCTGCTCTTTCTGAACAACTTTACACACAGCTTTATACCAGTGGTCGTGCCAGTCCAGGTAACGGTCGTCAGCACTACGCAACCAAAAACCCTCTACATCATCAGGGCGGAACTTAGCCAGCCAGCGGGGATAACCCCCTCCTGCAAATTCGGCACAAATAAATGCTCCGGGACGGACAACCGTATAAAAACCAAACTCATCCTGCGCCATTTTAAGCCATTCGGTTAAGTCTTTTAAATCTACCTGCGAATAGTCATTGAGGCCTTTTGGCATATTGAGTTCAGATAAATTCCAGGGTATATAAGTTTCAACGGTATTAAAGCCTGCTGATTTTATTTTGGAAAAACGGTCTCTCCAAAGTGCTTTGGGTGTTCTGAAGTAATGAAAAGCTGCACTATAAACAAAGGTCTGTTTACCATCCAGGTATAAACTGGCTCCATCGTATCTTATTTTATCGGGGTAAGGAAAATCTTTATGCTGAAGGAGGGTTTGGGATTTGGATGACATCGCGATTGCCATCATGATCACTACTTGAAAAATTTGTTTCTTAAACATTATTAAAATGAAAGTTTGTACATTGTTGCAAACCGCATAAACGATTTTCTTTTGCTGAATGACAAGAAAAACATCAATTGATACTCTAAAGAGTATAAGTGTTACCAAATATTGTCAACAAGCAAATGCTTTTAACTACAAACACTCAAATAAATATCAATGACTAAAAAAACACTGTTATCCATCTTTTTTGTACTGGGAATATCAGCTTCAATAAAGGCCCAGAACAGAAACCCATTTGGCAAACCGCTCGTTCCGGATATGATCGCTGATGCGAGTATCCAACAGATTAATGGAACATTTTATTGTTATGCCACTACCGATGGCTATGGCCAAGGCCTCAAATCTTCAGGCCCTCCTATACTCTGGAAATCAAAAGATTTCGTTAACTGGAGTTTTGAAGGCACTTATTTTCCATCGGCCGTTAAAGAATTATATTGGGCGCCAAGCAAAGTTGTTCCTGCAAATGGTAAATTCTACATCTACCCTACCGTTAATGGTTATATGTACCCGGCAGTAGCCGATAAGCCGGAAGGGCCGTTCAAACTTGCCCGCGGCAAGGACGAGTGGTTTAAACCTTTTACGCCATCAACCTTATTGCAAACCAAAAAGCCAAATGGCATTGATGCAGAAATATTTGTAGATGATGATAAGCAGGCCTATGTGTTCTGGAACACCAGGCATGCCGCTAAATTAATGCCTGATATGATTACTGTCGACTCGGCCATACAGGTCATTTCAACACCCAGAACGCAGTACTCTGAAGGGCCGATATTCTTTAAAAGGAAAGGCATTTACTACTATTTGTATACCATAGGTGGGAATGAAAAATACCAATACGCCTACATTATGAGCAAAGTTTCCCCTCTAGGGCCATATACCTTTCCTAAAAATGATATCATTTCGACAACCAATTATGAAAGAGGATTATTTGGACCAGGGCACGGTTCTGTTTTTAACCTGGAAGGAACAGATAAATACTATTTTGCCTTTTTAGAATTTGGCAGGGGTAGCACTAACCGCCAAACTTATGTTAGCCCGTTAACATTTGCAAGCGATGGAACCATTAATCCTATAGATGTAAACCTTGATGGTGTTGGTGAACTCGCAAAAACAAAACGCCGTAAACCATTGCAGATTAGTAATACTTTTGCTTCAAGTACGGCCGATTCGATGAAAATTAAACCGATTAGTGATCCATCATTTAAACGGGAAGAGTTTTTCGATGCTAAATTTGCCTTTGATGGTTCAAATGGCTCGCGCTGGATGGCAAAAGAAAGCGATACTTCAAGCTGGATAGTGGCAGATTTAGGAAAAATAAAATCAGTAAGTTTAAGCGAAGTTTATTTTGTTCGCCCGGCTGCTGGGCATGCTTATGTGTTGGAGACATCAACAGATGGAAAATCATGGCAAAAAAGCGGAGGACATAACGACATTAAGGTTCAATCGCCACATGTAGATCAACTGGCACTCAAATGCCGTTACCTTCGGATAAAAATACTGAATGGTGTGGCTGGAATCTGGGAATGGCATCTGTATTAAGAAATAAAATTCTATTTAAAAAATTAGCCGTAATCCGGATTAAAAATGCCGTTAAGGCATGAGCATATTAAAGGAAAAGAGCAGGATACTAAATAGGTAAAGGTAAAATTTAGCCCTGCTCTTTAAATCTATTGTATTTCTTTAAGCACACAGGTAAAGCCACCTCTTGGAAGCCATTTCAACTTAAGATGATCTCCGTTTGCTATGTTAAGATAAGTGGTATTAAATGCCGAATCGTAATCGCCATCTGCAATCAGTACTGCTTTGTACCGTTTTCCTGTCTTCAAAAATTCGATCGGAATTTGAATATCCTCTTTTTTATCAAGACCGTTAATGCCGGCCACATACCAGTCATTTCCTTTACGCCTCGCCAGAACAATATTTCTCCCCGGATATCCTGATATCAATCTGCTATCGTCCCAGGCCACAGGCACTTCGCGTAAAAATGCCTTAGGTGCATCCGGAAGGTTATCAAATCCTTCAGGCCTGTCGGCCATGTGCAGGATACCGGATTCAAATATCACAGATAAGGCAAGTTCATGAGCGAAAGAGGTGATATGCGGATGTTGCGAATTGGTAAAGGTTACTGGTGTGTAATCCATAGGGCCAATAACATTACGAGTAAAAGGTAGGGTTGCATTATGCACAGCAGCCTTTCCAGTTAGCTCAGCGCCATTATTATACCATTCTGCTCCCAACACGGCCTCCATGCTCATGAGGTTCGGGTAGGTCCTGCTCCAGCCCCTTGGAATAGTTGCACCATGAAAATTTACCATTAATTTAAATTTTGCTGCATCTTCCAGGATATCAATATAATATTTCATCATATCCTGTTTGTCGCTCTCAAAAAAATCTATCTTAACGCCATAAACTCCGATTTCAGTTAACCAGCGGAACTCTTTCATCCGGCTCTCGTGGGTCAGCATCCTATCTCGGGGTGTAGCTGATACACCATTATGCGGTCCGCCAGAGTTATACCACATCATTGGTTTTATGCCTTTGCTATTGGCGTAAAGCACCGCATCTTCCAGCTTTCCGCCATTACCCATGGCATCCCATTCCCAGTCAAAGAGCGTATAAGGCCAGTTCATCCGTGCCGCCAGGTCGATATATTCGCATACCTTTTTAAAATCTTTCGTACCGTGGTTATATGCCCAGTAGATCCACGAACTTGATCCAGGCTGCACCCACGACAGATCGCTGATCTTAGCAGGCGTGCTAACATCTTCAACCAGTGTAGATTGGAACAACTGCCCCAGATCTCCGATTATAACGGTTCTCCAGGGGGATAAAAACGGAAGGTTTATTGTTGGGTTTACCTTACCCTGCCTATTTCCATCTGAAGCCGCCGGAAACAAGAGTTTGTAATTATCCTGATCATCCTTATTACCCAATTTGGTAGCACAATATGAACCATTCACGTCGGCTTCGGTTATCAGCATCCAGCAATCGGCCTTTCCAATAGTCTTTTTAAATAAGGCAGGATAGCCCCACTCTCCTTTTGTTCCGGAGCCGTTCTGCACCGGGAAGTAGCCCTCGTAACTCGTTGTAAAAGGTTGCAACCACCTTTCGGCCTCTGCCGGCATTTTATAGCTGGTGAGCTCATCGGTAAGTTCTATAATTTCGCCATTTTTTCCGGTCAGGCCATAACGGAAAGCTATCCCGTCATCGTACGCCCTTAAGGTAATGCTGAGTCTTTTTCCCTGCTCAGCTTTAAAATAGAAGCTGCGCTCTGTAGCGTTGTTAGCACAATATTTACGCTTACCATGAACCGCAATATATGCTTCTTTAATTTGTTTTTCTTTATCGGCCTGTTCGAATTTAATACCTGAAGCAAAATCAGCCGCCCCGGCCTTAAGCCCTAAATCAATAGATGGAATTACATTCTGATAAGTACTTCCCTGGAGGTAGTCTACCTTAAGGTACCACTTTTTTAAATTATCGCCAGTTTTTGAGGCCAAAGACAATTCGATTTTTTTGTTTGGCGACTGTATTTTAAATTCCTGGGCATACAGTGCGTTATTGATCAAAATCAGCAGAGCAATTGCGAGGCCTTTTATTTTATTCATTTTTATTGGAATTTATTTAAACCCGTTTTCTGAGCTGCATTTTTTTATTCCTCGAAACTGATCAATGCTTTAATTAAAGATTCATTTGCATGAAGCAAGTGGTTAAATTTTTCTTTTACCTGCGTAAATGGAACACGATGGGTAACAAAATCCAAAGGTTTAATTAACCCTTTTCTGATACAGTCAATCACATATGCAAAATCATGTGGCAAGGCATTTCTACTGCTCATCAGCATGGCTTCACGCTTGTGAAACTCGGGGTGTACCACTTCAATAGTACCTTTCTGAAGTCCTATCATGATAAATTTGCCTGTATGTGCTAAAAACCTGAACGCATTGTTAATGGCTTTTAAATTTCCTGTGCAATCAATTACCACTTTAGCGAACTCACCATTGGTAATCAGCGATAGTTGCTCCAATGGATCTTCTTTTAATGGATTTATGGTATGCGTAATACCTAAACGTTCGCGGCAAAAAGATAACCTGTTATCATTAACATCTATCACAACCACCTCAGCCCCGCTTATTTTGGCAAAAGCAATAGTACCAAGGCCAATTGGCCCTGCTCCGAGTATCACCACGGTATCGCCCTTGTTCAGCTGTGCCAGGCCAACACCATGTGCACCAATGGCCAATGGTTCTACCAATGCCAGTTCATCTACTGTTAATCCCTTACCGCTAACAATTGCTGATGCGGGAACAGTGATATACTCCTGCATGGCCCCATCAATATGAACACCAAAAACTTTAATGTTAACACAGCAATTGGTTCTGCCACTGCGGCAGGCAATGCAGGTACCACAGTAAAAATATGGACTAATTGTAACCAGGTCTCCGGCTTTAAAATCCTGCCCTGCGTCAGCACTTACCACTTCGGCAGCAATTTCGTGTCCGAGTATTCTTGGATATTCAAAAAATGGCTGTGTTCCTTCAAATGCATGGTAGTCGGTGCCACAAATTCCCAGTCTTTTCATCCTGAGCAGCACCATGCCCTCTTCAACAAGTGGCATTTCTTTATTGATATAGCTAAATTCTCCTGGTGTTTTACAAACTAATGCTTTCATTGTTATTTTAAAAATTCAATAATCCCTGTGCTTTCATTTCCTGCCAAAACCCGTCGGGAATTTTCTTTTCGGCCAGGGCGGCATTAACAGCCACTTTTTCAGGTCTTGTGGTATTTAAAGCGATACTTTTTACTCCCGGAAAGCCCGCAGAAAAACTAAAACAGGCTTCAGCCGGGAGTACATTAAACTCATCACAAATCTGGAAAAATTTCGCTCTCCAATCCAAAAGCATTTTCCCGGTTAAACTGCCGGCTTCTACAGGCTGGTAATTATAAAAATCTCCGCCGGTTAAAAACCCACCGTTAAATATGGCAGAGTTAATTACTTTAATATTTTTCTGGTTGAGTTCATTTATAAACGCCACCAGTTCCTGAGGATGCGATTTGAGAGTCAAACTATTGGCAATCATCACCCAATCGAGCTTTACATCTGCTGCTATTGTACGGATGATTTTCCAGTCTTTTGCACCGACACCAATGGAAGATACCAGGCCAGCAGATTTTAATTCGGCCAATGCCATATAGGCATCCAGAATTTGCTGATAACGTTCTTCGTAATCTTCCTGGCTTTCGCTTGCAATAAGATATTCATCAGGATCATGTACCGATACCATTTTTGCCGGATAATCGCCCAGCAGCTTGTTGCCTTGCTCGAAGCATTTTAATATCCCATCGTAACTGATCATCTGGACAGCATCGTGTTCAATATCTTTCCAAACCCCTGCTTCAAATGTAGGTTCAGGGGTTAAAAGTGCTGTTCTGTACCAGCCGAGCTTATTACTGATGACTACCTGCTGCGGATCTACATTTAAATCGCGTAAACATTTCCCCAATGACTCCAGTGCGAGGCCTGCTCCATATTTGCCGGCTGAATCAAAAAACGTAACCGGTTTTGATGAAGCCACACATGCTTTTACAACCTCCAGTTTAACGCTATAATCTACCGCCTGATAAAGATTGCCCAAACTACTGGTACCAAAAATAACCGGCGGTAGTTCTTCTGATTTTAAGGCCTGGGTAGTATCACCTGATCGCTCCATCATTACTGTGCGGTTAACTTAAAGATATTTTGCATAAGCATCCATTTTTCTCCCGGTTTCGCAGTTGGCAAAGCCTGCTGATATTTCCACATCAGCTGTTCCCACTCCGCTACTTTGAGGTTAGCGGCATCCATTTCTGCCTTTTTTTCAAAGCTAAAATCATCGTTGGTTTCCATCACCATAAACAACCTGTTGGCAACCCGGTATATTTCCATCTCTACAATTCCGGCCTCAGTAATACTTTGTTTAATCTCCGGCCAAACATTAAGGTGATAGCGTTCATATTCCTCAATAAGCTTCGGGTCATCTACCAAATCCAGGGCCAGGCAATGTCTTTTCATATTTTATTAAATTAATAACTGCTTTATTTTTTTATTTTTCAAATGATATTTTGAACCCGGTTACCTGCCAGGCCGGATAATCTGCAGGTTTTTTGATCACAAGTGAGCCCTCACGTTGTTCCCAGCTTAGTTTTTGTTTGCTGCCGAGCAGGGAAACGGCGCTAATGGCTTTATTCAGGTATTTCGAATTTTTACCCAACAATTTCATTTCAATATCACCCTTAGGAACATTTAAACAAAATGCAAAAAGATCATTTCCTTTTGTAGTATAACGGATATCGCTGCCCTCATATTCTCGGGTATCTGTCAATCCCCCGAAATCACCTCTTTTTTGGTTTGATTTAATGGTAGATGGTCCTTCGCCGTATACTTTCCAAGGTCTTGTGGCATAAATTCCCTCTCCATAAGTTTTGGTCCATTCGCCTATTTCTGTCACAATTTTAATTACATCAGGCTCTAAATCTCCTTCAGGAGTCTGCACAACATTAATTAATAAATTACCGTTTTTGCTCACGATATCTACTAAAAGCTGCGCAATTTCATTTGCATTTTTATATCTCTGCCCGGTTCTGTAATACCAATCGCCTATAGAGGTATCGGTTTGCCACGGGAAAGGACTAATCGAATCCAGTACTCCACGCTCAACATCCTGTGCCCATTTACCTTCAGATGGTTCTTTAGGAGTATAAACAGCTTCGAGCTTACCTTTATTTTTTGCTATATCCTGATTATAGTAATGTGCAACCATTTTACGCCCGTATTCTTCAAAAGGAAGCTTGCTATCAGAATAAAGCAAGTCCGGATGATAGTTATCAATAAGTTCGGTTACATATTCTGACCATTTTTTGTGCCATCCCGGATTATTGGTAAGCCATTCTTTGATGTTACTTGAATCGGCTGGCAAATGATAGAGGTCTGAATACTGAGGATCATGACCATCATATGGAACTCCTGCAAACTGGCCGGTTTTATCCGATCCGTGGCTAGGCTGGAACCAGTTGAAACTGGCAGCAAGATGCTCCGAAACGCCAAAGCGTAATCCTTCTTTTTTAGCTGCCTTTTGCCACAAACCTACCACATCTTTATGCGGCCCCATTTTTACTGAATTCCATCTGTGGATTTTAGAATTCCAGAGGAAGAACATATCGTGATGTGAGCCCATACTTACAAAATACTTTGCGCCAGCTTTTTTATAAAGGGCCATTAACTGTTCAGGGTTCCATTTTTCTGCTTTCCATAACGGGATGATATCTTTATACCCGAATTTAGATGGAGTGCCATAATGCGCTACATGGTACTTGTTCTGATCACTGCCCTGTACATACATGTGCCTGGCGTACCAATCGCCTTGCCTTGGAACGGCCTGCGGCCCCCAATGAGACCAGATCCCGAATTTTGCATCACGGAACCAGTCTGGATATTGATACTGTTTTAAAGATTCGTCGGTGGGTTTAAATTTCTCATTCCCAACCTGGGTGTTACTTTGCTGTGCCTGCACTTTTGCCAGCATGGAAAGTACGGTAACGGTTACTAATAATGTCTTTTTCATTTGCTTTAAATTGCAATTATGCGTTTTGATCTGGAAATTAATCCAAAGGTTTCACTTGTGTGTAAGCCATAATTGAATGTTATATATTTGGTTTTCAAAATCAAAAATAAGTATCTTATCCGATCTAAATTTGAATAAAAGAGACTATTTATTGTAAAATTCCGATATTTAAGACATGATTAAACGGGTATTGCAGAACAACTTTTCGCTACTTAATGTAGATTATGTGAAACTTAACGAAAAGTGGGACTATCATAATGTGATCAGCCCTTATTACCGCATCTACTATATAGATGAGGGTTCAGGTGAAGTGTCAGACCAAACACAGCGCTTGCAGCTCGAGGCAGGTTATCTTTATATTATACCAAGCTTTACCCTCTGCAACTTACATTGCACAGGGTATTTAAGCCAGTATTTTGTTCAGTTTTTTGAAGAATCTGTAGATGGGGTTTCGCTTTTTGCCCAAAGAAGAACGGTGTCTAAAGTAAAAGCCAGCCCGCTTGACGTTGATCTTTTTAAGCGTTTGCTTGAAATTAACCCTGGTAGGGGGATCAACAGATCTGATGATCCTAAAGTGTATGAAAAAAATATCTTCTACCGGGAATACCAGGAATTGAACAACCGTCAGAATTTAGCGAGCTACCTGGAAACACAGGGGATAATCTTACAACTCACCGGCCGCTTTCTCGGCCAGCAATTATCTACCAGGCAGGAAATGCCCTCAACCCCTGTTAAGATCGCAGAAACCGTAAGCTATATTTTAGTAAATCTGCACAATGAACTCTCGGTTACTGCACTTGCAACACGTGTTAATCAGCATCCTGACTATTTTTCGCGCCTGTTCAAAACCTTTACAGGCGAGCGTCCTGTTACCTACATCCTTAGTAAACGGATAGAACGCGCGCAGTACCTGCTTGCCACAAGTCAATTGAGTTATTCTGAAATTGCCACCCGGACCGGATTTGATAATCTTTCGTATTTTTCCAAATCATTCAAAAAAAATACTGGTATGTCGCCCGGGGCATATAAAAAACAGGTTTATAAGGTAGGATTTACTTTATAGAATTTAATACCAGTGGTTTTGCCGTAAAAGATTGCTTAGTCGGCTGGAAAAGCCTTCTCACAACGATTTTTAGTTAACTTAACCTTAGCGGTCAGTTGGTAATCCAAAAAGTTCTTTCTACCGGAGTTGCAGATTGAATCTTCTTGTCTGGAGTATCATATCCGTATTGCCAGGCCACTACCGTTACTTTTACCGGGAATTTGCTCCGTGGCGGAACAGGTGTAAAAAAAAGATGATTATCTGCAATTTCAGCAGGTCCTTCTTTAATGTAATAAGAGACCGGTAAACCAACATCAGATTTAGCATTTAAGGTAAATGACTTTATATTTCTTTGATAATTGGCAATTACGGGAAAATTAATCTGTTGCGGCTCCCCCTTCTGATTAGGCAAAGGAATTTTAAAGCCCAGCTGTTGTATTGCCGACCTGTATTTTGCATCGCCTTTCTGACTGGCTATTAACCAGATATCATTGCTCCTTTTTTTGTTATTAAAGCCCATCCGGTAAAAGGCAATCTTAAAAGTCGAATCGTTTATTTTTTTCACAGGCCCGCATATTCTTGAAATAACGATTTTTTCGACCGGTCGGTAACTGCTATCGGCTTTACCCGTAGCCGGGTTGGTATTGATGGCTGACAGATGAAAAGAGATTCCATCTGCCAAAGGTTTAAAAACTAGCCTCGCACCGACAAAATCGGCCACCGATAATGGTTTCCCATTTTGCCTGAAGCCAATGGTGCGTCGTATTTTCCCCCTGGCCCTTGCATAAAATTTTTCGGTGGCAGATGCCATTTGCTGATCAAAAGCCCAGCCTGCTTCGAACTTGTTGCCTTTATATTTTTTAGCGGGGGCCGATTCCCAGTGGGGCAATTCGTTATTTCGCCACCTGTCTATCAACCAGCCGGTTTCAGGGTTTACCGGTTTAAGTGATGGAAAAGCATCAATAGGTTGTTTTTTGGGCAGTCTAGCCTTAACTGCCTTGGCAATAAACAGGTTAACATAGGAGATAAGATCATCTGAAAAATCAAAATGGCCATGACCGGCATCACAAAAAAAGGCTAAAGGCGTGTTGGGATTATCGTTCCTGTATTTCATGGCCGGGGCAATCCTTCCTTCAAGCCACTCATCCTCACCCATTACAAAAAGACCCGGAATGCCATTCAGGTTTCTTTTTCCCCAATCCGGATTGGGCCGCCCGCTACCGGTCATATTCGTTAAAGGCGCATCGCCATGTATCGATAAAACGGCAATGGTCCGGTGGGGATTACAGGCAGCATAATTCCATGGATAACTCGCTGCAGCCGAATGCCCGATGGGGATAACCGGCGAGAATGCCAACTCGCTGTAGCCCGAAATTTCGGCAAGATCTTTTAGCATATTTTCAAAAATTACCGAAGAGCTGAACTGAAATACCATATCTACCGATGGGGTAATCCAGATTTCGGCAATACCTAACCCGGAAAGATTTTTCCTGAATGCACTATGCTCCAGTATGCCTTCTTCCAGCATATTGTGTTGGCCAATAATTACCCCTTTCACCTGCTTACAATTAGGAGGTATCCATAAAAATGCAGTCGGCCTCTCGCCGGTTTCGGTAGAAATGCTGCCATTTACCGGTACAGACCATTGCCACTCTGCAGCTGAACCGAGCAACGATTGCAAAATAAATATTGCTAAAAAAAAAACCTTTTTCATTCGATCTGGTTATTAACTGATGATAAGCCTATTTTTCCAATGAGAAGAACAAGGTACCAAAGCCGGCATTATCGGCATTTCCTGAGGCTTCGGGCCTGAATTTTTCTGCAACCTGTTTCGTATAGCGGTATGCGCTGGCCGGAATTCCTTTTACCATGAAGGCATAGTGGCTGTATAGCTCATCTATTGATGAAATATGCTGTCCGGCAGGATAAGCAAATTCTTATCCTGATCAGGTTGATTTTATAAAAAGTTCCTATTTGCTACCTAAATATAAGAATGTACCGAATCCAGGCTGATCACGATCGTAGCCTTCAGGGCCTACCTGATCGATTACCTGCTTGGTAAATGGCATTGACATCCCTTTACGCGTAACATAATGGTTGTAAACCATTTGGTAAACCGGGATAAATTTACCCCTGCTTACGGTAGAAATTTCATTCCAATCGCTGTATTTTCCGGTAATATCTTTCCATGTTCTGAAAGGCACGTTATTACCCAGATTATAACTGGCTACATATTCAAATCCTTTTAAAAGGCGGTTTTGCAGTGCACCATACAGATCGTTGCCTTGCTTCCAGGCAATCTCGCATACCGTAGCCATGGCACCTATACCCAGCTGGGAATGACCCTGGTCTCGTCCGCTTTCCTGTATCTGGCCGGTTTCACCGTCAATATAATTGGCTATTGTTCCATTATCGTTTGCATGGAGGTAAAAATCTACAGCTTTATTGTACATTTTCTCATCATTTAAGTAAATGGCTGCCGAAATGTAAAACTTGGTAACAATTGGTCCCCAGTTTCCGTTGGTATAGGCTGGCGTGCGGTAAAAAGTTTCGGCTACGGGCAGAAATATATTTTTTACCATGGCAATTATTTTATCAAGCTGCACCTTATTACCAGATTTGTAACTGTATTTCAATATTTCCAATGCATTTACAATTTTTAAACCTTCGAGCCCTACCAGCAATGGTGCATCATTGGTTGCGGGGATGCTTTTTAAAGAATCGGCATAGGCCTCAAGAACGGTTAATGCCCTTTCGGCATGTGCTTTATTATGAGTTGCTACCCACATAATACTATTGAGGTAAGCTGCACTAAAATCTGCTTCCATCCTGCTTTTGGTATTTCCATGTTCCCCATCGCGTGAAATAATCCTGAATGGGCCTTTCATTTTATAATCGGCACTGGCTAATGGATTACTACTTAACAATTTATAAGATCCGTAACCTGGCGATGCAGGCTGCTGTGCGGTTAGATATATCCGCTCTAAATCAGCTTTGTTAAATAAAATACCCGGGTGAACAAATTTTTTCTGAGCATATGCTGCAGAAACCGTGAAGAATACAAAAAAGGCTAGTGCCAATCGATGTTTTTTTTTCATTGAAAACGAAGTTAAGGTAAATCTGAACGGATCATTCAAATTTTTACTGGTTATAAATATATAGGGTATGACACCTAAAAGTAAAATGCAATACTCTAATAAAAGCGTTAAACAGAAATTACCCTATACCTATCAATTTGAGCGTATTTAACAAAATATTTTTACCCGCACCCCTGGCTAAATAATTTTTTGGCTTTTCAGATTGGGGTACCCTTAAACAAAAACAACAATTCCAATAATCTGAAATTGCTGATTTTTGCGCTTGTAAACAAGCATTGGAGGGTGAGACTGTTAATTTTAACGTGAGTTTGGGTCTTAATTTCGTCATTGCGAACTGAAGAAGGGGCTTTGCGCAGGAGTGAAGCAATCTTTTTGATGATAATTACATGATAGATTGCTTCGGCTCGCTCATATCCCACTTCGCAATGACGAAATACATTACAACAAACTGATAATCAAATATTAATACTCATAACTCACATTATTTTTTATAATTAATTTTTTAATAGAAGTAAAAGGTTATTTAAGCATTTCTGTTTCCCCGGTTTTTACATTAATACGCCAGGGTTGAGGCTGGGGAAGCTGAAGTTCGCCTTTCCCGATTTTAAGTGGCATCCATAGGTACCTGGAATCCCATTGCGTTCGCGGTTTCCACTTATCGGCCACAAAAATTACAGAAGTTGCTTTTGTACCTGTAACTTTTAACATAAATGTAGATTGCGAACCGTACGTATTGGTTTCAGCCGGTGCTATATCCTTAAATTCTGACCAGGGCCCTTTTAACGACAGGGCTGTGGCAAATTTATTCGGGTTAGGGTTCCAGCTGGTAAGCGCAGATCCGATTGCATAATAAAGGCCATCGTATTTAACCACAGCTCCGCCTTCCAATGGTGCTTTAATCAGGCAAACATCCCGTTCAACATCCAAATAATCGGCAGATAGTTTAGCAATATGAAAGCCTTTGGAAGCCCTATCTTCAAAAATAAGATAGGCAAGTCCGTCGTCGTCTATAAACTGCCCTATATCGCGGCTTTCATGGCCCAGAGGACGGAATGTTCTGAGAAATTTATAGGGACCAACCGGCGAATCAGCAATGGCAGTTCCTACGCGGGCGTATTTGTAATTTCCTACTTCGCCTTTTACCTGCCCATCAACATGCATATACATTACGTATTTTCCGGTTTTGGGATTATGGTATACTTTCGGGCGTTCCAGAACCCATTTTTTCCCCAGACTATCAGGGTCAGTCATTTTAAACACATCACCCCTGAATTTCCAGTTCGTTAAGTCTTTAGAAGAATAACAGCTCACATAGCGGTAATTTGAATCTAATCCCTGCCGGCGTTCTTCACCATACCAATAGTAGGTATCCTTTACCTTTATGATACCCCCGCCATGGGCCTGAATGTGATTGCCTTTGTCGTCTGGCCAAACCTCTCCAGGTAGTATTGCATTACGCGTTTGAGCAGTTCCTGCAGAGCAGTTCAGGCATACCGCCAATAATGAAAAAGCAAATCCAAACAAGCTCTTCCTACCTATATTTTTTTTCATTTACCAGTGTTCAAATTATATTAACATGAGTTTTGGGACCTTAATCTCATCGTTGCGAACTGAAGAAGGGTCTTTGTCTCGGAGTGAAGCACCCGCGAAGCGAGCTTGGATACCCTTAAAACAATAAGCTACAGATGAAAAATCTATTCTGAATTTTATTATCAAAAAAGATTGCTTCGGCTCGCTCATATCCAGCCTCGCAATGACGAGATATTTATAATAATATGATAATCAACTATAAACATCCAAAACTTGCATTATTTCACTAAGATATTAATCTAAATGTCGCTTTCTTAATTCAATCGTATTTCAGGCCGCATAAAATGTCGATAACTCTGAAACCTCCCTTAGTTTTTGGATAGCGCGGTAAACATGATTGATTACTGACTGGTATCTTATCTTAAGAATTTTAGCGATTTGCGGATAACTGAGGTCATCGTAAAAGCGCATGGTCAGAATTTCACGTTGTTTAGCCGGAAGCGAATTAAGTACAAGCACCAATTGCTGTTTTATCAGCGAATCGGATTCTTTGGAT
Organism: Sphingobacteriaceae bacterium; assembly: GCA_017745075.1. Taxonomy (GTDB): domain Bacteria; phylum Bacteroidota; class Bacteroidia; order Sphingobacteriales; family Sphingobacteriaceae; genus Pedobacter. The sequence continues at coordinate 347,404 of JAGIAD010000003.1, forward strand.
ACAATAATATCTTCAGCTGAAAAAACTGTTTCCGGTTCAGGAATCAATGTAAGCTTAGCTTCACGATGCTTAACCAAACGGATATGGTTGAGTACAATTGAGCGGGCCGACCGGTAGAAGTAAGCTTCCACGTATTTAATTTTGCCAATCTTTTGCCTTGTCTCCCAGAATTTAATAAAGAGGTCCTGAAGAAGATCATCAACGAGCTCATCATCGTTTAAGATCCTGGAGGCGAATACAAAAAGTTTAGGGTAAAGATTGGCATGCAGTTCTGCATAATCGTGCTCGCTTCCTTCGAGGGTACCTTCCCACAATGCAATCAATTTCTCAGTCATCATAAAATATTAATATTTGGTTAATACGAAGATGGCTCAGCCTGAAAAAATTGATGGGTATAAATTCGTAAAATAGGAGTACATTTTCGCCAAACATCCTTAAAACATGTTTAAACGCAGTTTTTAAGCTGAAATCTGGCTGCTCTTTTGGCTGTTATTTCATTTTGTATCTCCTGCCCAGTGTTTTACGGTGCTTGGTGATAAAGGCTGTTGGGGTAAGTCCAAAAAGTTTAGAAAACTGTTTTCCGAAGTATTTGGCATCATTGAATCCTGAACGGAATGCCACTTCGGTTACATTATAATCGGAGCCGATAAGTAATTCAGCGGCCTTACGCAGTCGGATAAACCTGATAAAAGCATTAACAGATTGCCCTGAAATACTTTTAACCCGTTTATATAAGTTTGAATGGCTCATGCCAACTTCATCGGCCAATGTCTTAATGCCAAAATCAGAGTCGGTAAGGTGTTTTTCGACCACCAGGATGCAGGCATCTAAAAAGGCCTTGTACTCTTCAGATACCACCACTGAGTTACTTTGAAGCGTAATTTCGTTATAGAAATAGTTTTGCAGGTTGTTGCGGTTGCGCAATAAATTGGCTACCCGCGCCACCAGGTATTCTCTTTCAAATGGCTTGTTAATGTAGTCATCTGCACCGCCGTGCACGCTTTTAAGCTTCAGCTCCTGTGATGAACTGGCTGTTAACAAAATAACAGGTATATAAGAAAGTGTTGGGTTAGATTTAATGGACTGGCAAAATTCGATTCCATTTATACCCAGCATCTTAAAGTCGGTAATAATTAAATCAGGAAGCTTTTCGCCGGCAATCTGCAGTCCCTGCTCACCATCTTCTGCTTCATAAACGGTATAATTGTCTATAAAAAGACTTGCAATATATTTCCGGATATCCCTTTCATCATCCACAATAAGGATGGCTTGTTTATCGCTTACTATACTCACATCCAGGCTGATGTTATTGTCTTCAACAGGCGTTAAAAGGTCTGGTGCATATATTTCATCAAAAAGATCTTCCTCAGCATCCTGCGTATCGGTTACAATAAGCCCTGCCAGGTGATCTGTGCCTTTTAACAGTGTAATGCTAAAAATACTGCCTCCGGCTGGCCTGTTTTGGTAAGCTATGGTTCCGGAGTGGGCTTCTACAAACTGTTTAGCCAGATAAAGGCCAATACCAAACCCCGACTTATGTGTTCCATCGGTTCGCTCTGCCTGATAAAAACGTTCAAAAATACGATCAGCAGCTGCTTGCGGAATACCAACACCCGAATCTTGTACTGTAAGTATTAATTGCTGTTCGTTTTCGCTGAGTTTAATTAGTATTTCTCCACCAACAGGCGTATACTTTATGGCGTTAGAAATCAGGTTAAACAGCACAATTTCTATTTTTATGCCTTCTGCATACACCTCTGGTTCAAAAGCAGACGATTCAAACCTGTAATCGATCTGTTTGGCTGTAGCCTGTTGTGTAAAGCAATCATAAACTGCTCTCGATAGTTTTTCCAGGTCAAGTTTATGGGCTTTGATTTGTTCAAAACCTTCTTCTGCCTTTCTGAAGAGCAATAATTGATCGACCAATGAAAGCATCCTTTTCGCATTGCGCTGAATGAGGTTAAGTTCATTGGCTACCTGACTATCGGGACTATTTTTTTTAATGAGATCGTTAACCGGATTGATAATCAAAGAAAGCGGTGAACGAAATTCGTGCGAGATATTGGTAAAAAACGACATGCGTTTTTCGGCAAGTGCCTTCTCCTGCTCATTAATAATCCTTTCTTTCTCGTGCGCCAAACGTTCCATGTTATGCCGGGCCACCTGCGAATCATACTCGGCCTTTTTGCGCTGCGCATCCAGGTTTATAATCTGAACTTCGTATTTTAACCTGGTTTGGGTATTACGGTAACGCAGATATACGTAAAGTAAACCGGCAATAGCAGCAAGATAGCCCAGGTAGGCCCACAAGGTGCGGTACCAGGGCGGCAAAACCCTAATTTTCAAACTAATTTCCTGGCTTCCCCACTCTCCTTCTACGTTGGTAGACCTAACCTTAAAAATGTAATTGCCTTCTGCAATGTGGGTATAAATGGCTTTCCTGTCTTTCCCTGATTTATTCCAGCCACGGTCCCAGCCATCCATAAAATACTGATAAGAGATTTTTTCGGGTGATGAAAATTCGAGTGCAGTAAAGTTAAAAGTGAATACGGCCTGATCATAAGGAACCTCTATTTCCCTTATGGCAACGTTATCTTCGGCCACCACCCAATCCAGATTTTTTTCAATCGGGGTATTGTTAATCATTATACCCGTAAGAAATAAACCCGGCATGTCTTTTCGCGGAACAATCTTGTCTGGATTAAACAGACTAAACCCTCTGATTCCTCCAAAAACGATTTCGCCCGACTTCAGTTTCACCCCTGCATTGATCTGAAACTGATTACTCTGCAGGCCGTCACTCTGATAGAAATTGCTGAATTTGCGTTTATCAAAATTAAAACACGATACCCCATAGTAAGTACTCATCCACAGGTTGCCGCGCTCATCAGGAATTAAAGTTAATACCGAGTTATTGCAGAGTCCGTCGGCGGTAGTAAAACGTAAAACGACCTTCTTTTTAAGCGGATCAAAGACAAAGAGTCCGCCACCTTCTGTACCTATCCACAGGAGGCCGTTTTTATCTTCGTAAATGGCCCTAACGGTGTATCCCAGGTCGTAAAAACGGTGTTTTTTGTTTTTTTTATCAATTTGAACAAGCTGACTCAGATTTCCTGCCCATATCTGGCCGTTACGTGCCTGCATCATGGTAAAGAGGTCGCCCAGTTGCTGATCGAAAATTTCAAATTTATCCTGCGGGGCGTTGAACCTGTAAAGTGCACCAAGAAGGCTTCCACGCCTCAGGGTACCTACCCAGATATCACGATCGCTATCTTCAAATACCGTAAATGCCACTTTACTCTCAATCCCTGTTAACGGGTTGATCATTTTATACCGCTTAAACTTTTGAGTAAGGGGGTTAAAGCGGTTTAGGCCTTCGTTAAAAGTACCGATCCAGATATCGCCTTTTGCATCGGCAATTAGTGAAGAAACAAAATCAGTAGAAATTGACGACGGATCTGCAGAATGTTTAAAGTTTAAAAAATGACCCGTTTGCTGATCCCAGATACTCAGTCCAAAGCCATCTGTTCCGATGTAGAGCTTACCTTTTGACTGGGATACAAAGGCTGATATTGAATTTCCCGGAAGTGAATTTTTGTTCGGATCGTGTACCCAGGTCTGGAACGTTTTTTTTTCAGGATCCAGGATCGTGACCCCGCCTGAAGAGGTGCCCACCCATTTCCTGTCGTTCTTATCGATAAATATGGAATAGATGTTTTCGCCAATGAAGCCATTATCGAGGTCGGAATTTACCACATTAACCTGGTTGTTTGCGATGGTGTAACGGAAAACTCCGCTTCCGTTGGTTCCAAGATAAAGTTCGCCATGTTTATCGGCTGCAATGGCCGATACCGATGTGCCTAAAAGCATATCTCTAACGCCCTTTATCTCGGTATTTAAGTTTGTGGCAGGATCGTAGCAATAAAGTCCCCGTTGTGTACCCAGGTATACCTTTCCGCCGCTAACCGCCATGGCCTGAGCCAGCAAAACATCTGTATTACAAAGCTTGAGTGTTGCTGCCTTCACATCAATAAAAGCCAGTCCCTGGTTTTGAATGAAAACCCATATACGTCGCTTGTTATCGGCACCAGCAGCCTGTACACCATACGAAAAGGTTTTTTTGCCATTTACCAAGAGTGGAATCGGTTCACCTGTACCGGATGCCTGCCCGAAGCGGATTAAGCCAAGGCCTTCAGTGCCTACCAGCATGGTATTTTGGGGTCCGGGTACAACTTCCCTGATCACATTAATCAGGGGTAAAACCTTAGCTGTTCTCCAATCGCGGTATTTTGCTGTATTAAAAATACCTTTCTGATCATTATATACGCTTAGCCCCTTCCGGGTACCAATCCACATATTATTATCAACATCACTACTCACTGTGTGGATGATATTATGGATAAGGGATGCTTTATTATCTAATTCGTTTCTAAAAATTTTGAATTCATATCCATCATACCTGTTCAATCCGTCTTTAGTACCTAGCCAAAAGAAACCTTTTTTATCCTGGTAAATGCAGCGAACAAAATTATTGGAAAGCCCGTTCTCAATTGCGAGGTGCCTGATTGTAAAAGGCTCGTCTGCAGCAGCACAACAGAAACCAATGGTTAAGAAAAAGAATAAAAGTAGAATTCGTTGCACAACAGGAGGATTGAAAGCTACTAAAATAGTGAAACATACGTGAATAATCTACAGTTTATCCGGTTAAAGCATTTACTTCTTCACTTTAAAAAATCTTATGGCGAAGAGCCCGATCACCACGTAACAGATAATGGGTAAATAGTAGGCATGCGCTACATCAGTATTGGCTATCTTACCCATAAAATAAGGCATTACTGCTCCGCCAACCACACCCATAGAAATATAGGAGGAAGCCTGCTGGGTATGTGAACCAAGATTTTTCAGTCCGAGGCTAAAAATGGTAGGGAACATAATACTAAAGAAAAAATTGATGCTTAGCAGGGCACAATAAGATGTCCAGCCCCAGCTTTGGGCTACAATAAGGCAGGCCACAATGCTGGCAATGGCAAATGCTGCCAGAATTTTGTTAGGGGCGATAAATTTCATCAGGTAAGTTCCAACGAATCGTCCAAGTGCCATCATAACCATAAACAGTACCATAAAATTTCCGGCCTTTTCATCAGAAAAGCCCATTTTTTCATGCCCGTAGTTAATAAAATAACTCCAGGTACCGGCCTGTGCGGCTACATTAAAAAACTGGGCTGCTACTGCCCAAACAAAGTGCCTGTGCTGAAAGAGGCTTTTTCCCGGGGCAAGATCAATATTCTGCGCGGCTATGGGTTCATTGGAACTACCATGAGGATCGATCAGATCAGGAATGCGGATAAAGAAAAAAGCCACGGCAACGATCAGGATAAATCCGCCTAAGCCTGCGTAGAGCAGTTTTACCGAATCGAGCGAATTTTCGTTCCCCCCCGAAGTTGCACGGAGCAAAAAAAATGTTCCAATGGCCGGACCAATTATTGCGCCTATGGCGTTGAAAGACTGGGAGAAATTTACCCTTCTATCGCTGGTACGCTGATCGCCCAATGAGGCTGCAAAAGGGTGTGCAACAGTTTCGAGTGTTGCCATTCCGCAGCCGAGAATAAAAAGTGCTATCCTGAAAAAACCAAAGCTTTCTGCATTTGCTGCCGGGACAAAAAGAAAGGTACCCAGGGCAAAAAGTGCAAGCCCCAATATTACACCGGCCTTGTAACCAAAGCGTTTCAGAAATATTCCGGCCGGAATGCTCATGATAAAATAGGCTCCGAATACGGAAAACTGGATCAATCCGGACTGGGCTTTTGATACGTTCAGCACGTTTTGAAAATGTTTATTAAGTACGTCGCTCATGGAATGTGCCACTCCCCATAACATAAATAAGGATGTAACCAGGATAAAAGTTAACAGGAATTTCTTTTCGGTAAAAGCAGGTTTATTGTTCATTTTAGTGTTATTGTAATCCTTTTTATGATTATTTTTTGTGGAACCAGATTGCAGCGCCGCCCGATGCCTGGAGATCCAGTTTCAGGGTGGATTTTGAATCGACAGTGACGTCTTTTATCCCTACCTTAGTGGCAGTGTTAACGGTATTGTCGTCATGATAAATCCGGGCAACAAATTTTTGTCCTTTTGGAAGAAAATCCAATTTCAATTCTACCTTACGGGCCTCATTATTGGTAATGGTACCTAAAAACCATTCGTCGCCATTGCGCCTTGCGGTGGTAATGTGCTCGCCAGGGCTTCCTGATAAAACCTTTGTTTCATCCCAGGTAACGGGGATCTTGTCCCAGAATTCGAGTTCGGGCTCGCCTTTATAAAGGGCAGGTTTATCGTACCAGTACAGGGTTTGTATCGGACTAAAATAAATGGCCGCCAAAGCCAGCTGATGCGCATGTGTGGTCTTAATCCTGCTATCAAAATAACAGATGGTATAATCAGCAGCCCCGGCAAGAAACCTGGTAAATGGCATTACGGTATTGCTGGTTGCTGCCGGCATTTCTTCATTTCCCCTTATTCCCTCAGCCGTCATCAGGTTGGGCCAGGTACGTTGCTCGCCGGTTGGCCGCCAATCGTCATGTATATTCACCATAATCTGGTTTTGGGCAGCCTGCTGTATGGCTTTTTCGATCCAGGTGGTCCAGCGGTGCGAACCTGACTGAACAAAACCAAACTTTACACCTGCAATGCCCCACTTTTTATAAATGGAAAAAAGACTGTCGCTCTGCATTAATAAAGCCTGCTGGTTAACATACAGCCATACGCCTATTCCTCTTTCTTTTGCATATTTAATAATTGCGGGCAGGTCGAAATCGTTGATGGCTACTTTAGAAGCATCTGAATTAAAACTAAAAGCCGGACCATACCATTTCCAATCGAACAGGATGTATTGCAGGTTCCGTTTAGCAGCAAAATCAATATTCTCAAACGCATCGCGGGTTGTTTGCGACATCACCCTCATAATTTTGCCGGGTTTAATCCAGCTTTCGTCTTTTATTTTAGAGGGTTCATTGAGATTTAAGATCAAATCGGTACCCATGGCGATTTCAGGCGCACTTTCGGCAACTAAAATTGCTCTCCAGGGCGTAGCCACCGGCGAAATCAGGTCAACCGGTGTAAACATGGAAGTTACCAAACTGTTTTGAGCCTTTAATTTGAATTTAGACCTCGAATAATCTACCATTCCGGCTTCAATAAGTGTGGCAAACAGCCCGTTCTTCAGCTCGAGGGTGAGCGGACGTTCTGCTTCACAATCCCAGTTCTCGAGTGCTACCTTCTCATAAGGGGCCTGCGCCCAGTTCGCTTTCCAGGCTAAGGTTCCCGGGGCAAAATTAAATTCGGTATTCTCAGACATGACCCGGTAGTAGGTACCTTTAGCATTTTCAGGAAAGAAAAAGCGGATGGCCACGCCCTGGTTGTAGGCCCTGATTTCAATATTCATCAGGTAATTAGGATTATCGTCTTTTACCGTACTGATGATGAGTCTGTTGTAATTATCCCGGATAAGTTTTTTTTCGCCGTAAACCGGTTTCCAGGTAGTATCTTTTGTTGAATGTTGTACACCGGTAATCTGCAGGTTTTCGAACCAGTTTTTGTGCTTATCTACCGGAAGTGCCATTGCACTTTCTGAGAGGTGATTATCCAGCTGCAGTTCCAGCTTTGATTCTAAAACAACTGGTTTACCTTTATAACTTAGCTGATAAAAAAAAGCTTTTTCCTTGCTGGTAATTTCCTTTTGAAAAAATTTAAGCTCAACCAAACGATCGGGTGAAGTGAGTATGTGTTCGGCAGATATTCCCCTCTCTTTGGCTGTGGCTTTAAAAAAAAGAAGTGAGAGGAGCATTAAAATAGTATAACTGTTATATTTCATATTCAAATCGAGATGATTTTAAAGGTATTGGTCCGTTTAAAAAAGATAAATATTTATGTTCTGGACAGATTTAGTTAGTATGTATTAACCTTTTGGCGATTTACCTGTTAATTTCTTTTGGCAAAACGGCTCCTGTTATCCGGGAAGCGATCCGGAGCCAATGTTTCTCGATATTCTTTTCAGAAATCTGCTTACGGTTAAAAGTAAATGGTAGCTCTTCCTGGTCGGTATGGCCAGGTAGTTTTTTATTTTTCATATTTATATGACACCGAGTCGCATTTTATATACTCCAACATCATGAAAATTAAAGACAGTTTGTCGTACAATTTTCTTGTTACAAAGCTGCTTTTCGTTAAACAGATCAGTTCATAACTGATTTGAGCTGCCCCCTGATGATGCCCTGCGGGTATTTTTGTGTACAGATCTGGTAATAACAATTCCCATTTAACAATATATTTTTCTCGGCTGCAGAAAGCTCTGCATACCCGCCCAGGCCCAGGTTTACAGATCCGCTGGCATTGGCATTTGAAAAAGAAACGGTTTTAATCAATGTGCCGTTTGTACCTGCAGGGGCAGGTCCGTAGAATTTTACAGCGGTAAGCGGATCGGCAGGTGTTCCCGTAAAAATATTGTTCCAGGAAAGGGTAAAGGTTAATACATTTACCTGCTCATCGTACCAGCCGTTAAAACTTCCGGTAGCATTAACGGCGGTTGCCGGTACCATTTGCGCTCCATCTGCAGCACCGGTAACCGTATAGGTTGCACCGTTAATCGAAACGAGTTCTTTTCCTTTGGTACAGGCCCAAAGATTTAATACTGCACTCAGCATTAAAAATTTAAATATGGTGTTTTTCATATATTTAAAATTGAATAATTAAGGCTACTAATAACCCGGGTTCTGTTTCATTGAAGGTGATTTGGTCAGTTCTGACTGTGGTATCGGGAAGAAATACATATTATCCCTGAAAACATTTTTCCTTACCACAATTGTACGGTAGCTGTAACTTCCGTTACTTGCCCTTGTAATTTCCATACCATGAAAATCTTGATTGAGTACCTGAGGCGCAGTTTTCCACCGGCGCACATCCCAGAAACGGTGTTCTTCCAGGGCAAGCTCTACCTGGCGCTCGCGTTGTAAAAATATTCTCATTTCTTCCTGTGTCATGTTGGCTTTCATTCCATACATGCCATCGGTACCGGCTGCAATGCCTGCACGGTCTCTTATATCCTTTAACCAGGTATAAATCTGTGAAGATGGCCCACTGAATTCGTTAGTGGCTTCGGCAGCGTTTAACAACACCTCGGCATAGCGAATCAGAATTCTTGGCCGGTTTAATTCTACCCCTCCGTTGGCCACATTATTGGCCAGCATTTTATAGGCGAAATAACCCGTCCGTGTACCTGTTGCGGTATAAATTCCATCGGTTCGAGCGCCAGAGATGGAAGCATCGTTCGTAGATGAAGCGGGTATATCTCCGGTGTAGGTCCATACGGGCTGATCTGTTGCCTTACCATTCAAAAAGCGCAAGCCCCCGTTGTAGGTAATTGAAGCATAAAAACGCGGATCGCGGTTGAGGTACATGTTATTTCCAATGCCCGGATATCCCGAAGCAGGGTCGTCAATGGCTTTACCATTAGCCATCCCGAAAGCATCTACAAGTTCCTGTAAGGGGAAACAGCTGGGACCGTTAGACTGATATCTTGTAGCCCTTGTTGCCGGATTGGCCAGCGTTTCCCTGATCATATTATTTTGAGTGGTAGTGGCCGGTAAAAAAGCAAAAACTGCTTCTGAATTTGGGGCACTGGCAGTAAGCCCGTTGAGAAACTGGTTATAAAAAAATGGCGTAACCCTGCGAAACAGGCTATACTGCCCCAGATTGATCACTGCTTGTGCTGCATCGGCGGCAAGTTTCCAGCGGTTGGGATTGGTACTCCCCAATGAAACCAGCCGAGAAGGATCATCGCCCCTTGATGCATTTATTAAAGGACTTGCCGCATATAAAAGTAAACGGGCCTTTAATGCCAGGGCAGCTCCCTTTGTGGCCCGGCCATAGTCGGCCGGATTGCCTGTAGCCGCCACAAAATCAACAGGTAGCAGGCTCGCAGCAGCATCGCACTCTGATATAATGTAATTCAGACACTCTTCGTACGTGTTCCGCGGTAAATCAATCGCATCTCCATCGCTAAAAATGGCATTGCCAATTAACGGGAAACCTCCATAGGTTTTCAGCATGGTTGCATAATACCAGGCCCTTAAAAACCGCATTTGTCCTTCTAAAAGTTTTTTGGTATTGGCGGTCATGGGTATACGGGCCTGGTTTTTAAGAAAAATGTTCACTGCTCTTACCTGTTGCCAGGTAATGGTCCAGATCTCGGCTGTTACATTGCTTGGGTTAATGGCCCCGCCGGCCCAGTAGGTTTCTTGTTCGGTTGGGGCGTTTGCCGACTGCACTTCGTCACTTGCGGCATCAACACCACCCCTTCCCCATCGGGTGGGTTCCCATGAGTAGGTGAGGTTGCTGTACCTGCTGTTTACATAGTTCCAGCTATTTAAACTATCCGTAAAAACAGTATTTTCATCTATCTGGCTCAGTTTTTTCTGATCGAGAAAGCCTGATTTCCTGCATGCGCTCAAAGCAGCGATAAGCAGTGCGGTAAACACCAGCCTGGATCCGGCTCCAACCATTAGCTTTACACCACCCGCACTTATATTTTTATAAAATAAAATCGTCTTTTTCATTTTTCTCTCTTTTAAAATTAAAAACCTAGCTGCAGCCCGAATGTATAGTTCGCTGTAATTGGATATGCCGTACCAGCATTACTGCCCTGGGCAATTTCGGGGTCGACCTGGAACTTACCGGTATCTCTGATGGTCAAGAGGTTATAACCCGCTGTGTAGATTCTGCAGTTCTGGATGAAATGCGTTTTATCTATCCATTTTTTAGGCAACTGAAACCCAAATTCGAGCGATTTCAAACGGACATAACTCCCGGGGGTAAGACTAAAATCGGATATGGTTTGCCAGGTCCTGTTGTTAATGTTGTTATTAAAACCAATCCGTGGAAAAATAGCATTACCGGGATTGGAAGGGGTCCAGCTCTGAAGGTGTAAAGGTTGCGGTACGCCGTTAAAAATATCGGTTCCTTCGGCAAAAACGTTAATAGCATAGCCCCAGGCTCCCTGTATCAGGGCACGCAAAGAGAAACCCTTATAATTTAAGCCCAGGTTTATCCCATAAGTATAGGTTGGAATATTAGGTTGAGCGAGGAAAGTCTGGTCGGCAGCGGTGATAAAGCCGTCGCCATTCAGGTCGGCATATTTCATATCGCCGGGCTGGATGGTGCTCCATAGAGGGTAAGCCACCCCAGACCTAACGGTTCCGTTCGCATCAAAATCTGAAACCTGGTAAAAACCAATAAATTTATAGCCCTTGGTAAGGCCGATTTGCCGGCCTGTTTGTGCCAGGTACGGATAATCTGGCGCCTCGCTGATATAAATAATTTTATTTTTAAAATGGGAAAGGTTACCACCAATTGAATAGGAAACTGCCCCTATCTTGTCGCGGTAATTAAATTCAACCTCAAATCCTTTGTTATCAGATATCCCTACGTTCCTTCGTGGCACGGTCTGACCAATAATTGAAGGTATTGCCCCCTGGTTAATCAGCTGATCGTAGCGGTATTCATAAAAATAATCTGCAGACATGGTGACTTTCCCTGCAAACATATTGATATCAACCCCGACATCGGTTTTTCTTGATTTTTCCCAGGTTACATCAGCATTTACCAATGCACCTTCGGTTGCACCATTTCCAAAAAACGTTCCTGATCCTGGCAGTGTGTAGGCTATTGAAGTAAGTACTGTAGGATAACCATAGTCGCTTCCGGTAAGCCCGTAAGATCCCCTGAACTTAAAAAGATCAATAAAAGGGAACAGTTTTTTAAAGAATTTTTCTTCCCCCAGGTTCCAGAAGGCTGAAACAGATGGAAAAAAACCATAACGCTGTTCTTTTCTGAACAAGTCGTTACCATTCCGGGCAACATCAAATTCAACGCCATAGGTTTGCCTGAAATTATAACCCAGCCTGCCCGAAATTCCCCTGAAGTTTACCGGAACATCGGCAGCATTAACCGTGCTGATATCATTTACCAATGCCAGCGCATATACCCTGTGTACACCGAAATTGTGATCGTAATTTAGTGATAACTGACTGTTTACAGAATTGTTGAAAACATCATTGCCAACATTTTGTGTAAAAACCGGGAACCGGTTATTGCCTTTGCTGCTATAGGTGTTATTTGCTGAGTTATAATAAAAAGCCGGGAGTGTTGTCGGATCGCGCTGCAGGTTGCGGTGTTCGTTAATGTTACTGGCATAAGATACATTTAATTTTGCCTCGAGACCCTGAGCAATAAAATCGAGCTTTTGGTTGGCGCCGGCTACAATATTAAAATTGTTATTGTAATTGCGTTTGTAGCCGCTGTTGGCAAGCCGGCTTATGGGATTAACATATCCATTTCCCCAGCTCTGGTTTGCATAACCATAACTCCCGTTTGGATTATTTACTGGCATACTAAATGCCGACAGGTTCCTGAAAGAAATCAATTCCTTAAATAATCCGGCTGCATCAAGCGGTCCATTAGGGTTATTAATCGTTTCAAAACGCCCGTTTAAATCAAACCTGATGTTCAGGGTTTTGGTTGGGGTAATATCCAGATTGGACCTAAAATTTACCCGGTTGTAAAAATAATTGGGTTCAACACCATCATCATCCGGGTTGGTAGGCGTAAAATCGCGCAGTAACCCGTTTTGCTTAAAGTAACCAAATGATGTAAAATATTTTACCTTGCTGTTTCCGCCGCGGATATCGACATTGTAGTTGCTCTGCGTTGAACTATTTTTTAACAATTCATTTTGCCAGTTCACGTTAGGATGCCCATAGGGATCCGATCCATCTTTAAACATTTTTAAATCGGCCGCAGTCCATGGCAGCGTAAGTGGCGAGGCCAGGCCATAGCTGTCGTTAATATAGGCTTCGTTTTGCAGCACAGCAGTGGCATAAGCATCCAGGTAGCTTGGATACTGAATTACCTGGTTAATACCAAATTGTGTGGAGAGGCTAATGGTAGGTTTAGAAATCATTCCCCTTTTGGTGGTAATCACCATGGCACCATTGGCTCCCCTTACCCCATATATTGCTGTAGTGGATGCATCTTTCAGAATCGTAATGGTTTCAATCTCGTTAGGATCAAGCTGGGCCACCTGTGCATATGTGTATTGAATGTCGTCGACAATAATAAGTGGCTGGTTATCATTGTTGATCGAATTTACCCCACGGATAAAAAACTGGGCTGCATCTGATCCCGGCTGTCCGCTACGCTGAATGGCCGTAAAGCCGGGCAAGCGGCCGGCCAGGGTATTCTGAATACTCGAAGTGGGAATGTTTTCGATCTCGGCTGCCTTGATCGAACTTACTGCTCCCGGATTGGTAATCCTTTTCTGTGTGCTGTAACCTACAATTACCACATCATCAAGCCCTTTAGTATCAGGTTTCATTTTTATTGCCATTTTTTTTCCGGCATCGGCCTGCAGGCTAAGGGTAATGTAACTTACCATGGTAAAACGGATTGTATTATTAGCTGATTTTAAGGTGATTACAAAATCCCCGTTTTCATCACTTACCGCACCGTTACGCAGATTTCCTTCTTCAGAAACAGAAACACCGGGCAAGGGTATATTTTTTTCATCCACGATATGCCCTCTTATTGTCCTTACCTGGGCATATAACTTTGCGGAGGTAAAAACAAGCAGGAACAAACAGATTATCTTTATAAATTTCATAACTAATATTTGGTTATCGATTAGTAGTTGGGGTTCTGAACAATATTTGGATTGGCCAGTATCTCGCTATTTGCAATAGGTAAAAGGTACATGTTATTGGCATTGAAGAAAGGAGTAGCCACCGTAACCGGGGTGTAGGTAAAGGAACCATCTGCATTTTTGACGATGTTGACGCCATGCAGAGAACCTGTTCCGTATACCTCTTTGGCAATCTTCCACCGGCGGATATCGTAAAAACGCCTTTCCTCAAAAGCAAATTCCAAACGGCATTCATTCCGGATCAGATCCCTCATTTGGTCTTTACTCAATCCGGCAGGAACTGCAAAAGGGTTTAAACCTGCACGTTGCCTTACCGCGTTAACCGCTGCATAAACTGTTGCATCTGGTCCTGCTGATTCGTTTTGTGCTTCGGCATAGTTGAGCAGGATATCGGCATACCTGATGAGGCAAAAAGTTGATATGCCTGACGGGTGATACATGGTTGGCGTAAAGGCTGTATTGTTATCGTCCTGCGCCAGGAATTTCTTTTGGTAATAACCGGTCTGGGTTTGCACACCACCGGCAATATTGGTGTTATTTGGTTTGTCTAAACCGCCTTCGTAGGTTTGTACAGGCCTTCTGAGCCAGGTGGCCCCATTGTAAAATATGGTTTGAGCAAACCTCGGATCGCGGTTTGCGTACGGATTGGCCGGGTTATAACCTGATGAGGGATCGGATATGGCTTTACCGTTTGCCATCGGGAAGGCATCTACCAGCTCTTGTGTTGGACTTACAATTCCACCACTTACCACATTACCTACGATATAACCAACAGGCGAGGCCAGGTTGCCCCAGGTAACCTGGTAGCTTGCTGCATAACGTGTAAAAACAAACTCCTTGTTTACGTGGGTTGTGTTTAGAATATAGCGGTTAGGCTCTAAGGCGAACATGTTTAAGTCCATAACAGCTTTCATGGCATCTGCCGCGGCTTTCCACCTAGTGGCATCGAAACTCGGGTATCCGGTAAAATCAAGCGCCGGGGTAGCTGAAGGGTTAAATAACGGGCTTGCAGCAAGTAACAATACCTTGGCTTTTATGGCCATAGCAATAGTAGGGCGCATACGACCGGCATCATTATCTGTACCCTCTGCTACTCCATTGCCACTGCCGCGGCTTGCCAATGAGGCATCGGGCCTTAACTGATCCTTAACGGCATCGAGCTCTGATACGATATAATCTACACAGGCAGCAAAACTGCTGCGTTTTAACTGCAGTAAAGCAGGATCATCAGGACTGTAAACTTTTTCGCCCAGCAAGGGTACACCTCCATAACGCCTGATCATTTCATAATAGAAATAGGCCCTTAAGGTGCGTACTTCGGCCGCAAGCCATTTGGGCAATGTAGGGTCGCTCCAGGGCACACGTTTATAGTTATTCAGGAAAATGTTGGCCCTGCGTATGGCACTGTAAGAGTTGGCCCAGTTATCGTCGAAAGTATTAATCGAATTGTATCCGCCGTTAATCACATTCCAAACCGCATTGGCCCTGTTACTCGGCACGCCGTCTCCGGCAGCGCAATCGAGTTCCATTCCGTTCAGGCGTATAAAACCATTAGGTAACTGCGAATATATTTTAATTACCCATGCCTGGGCATTGGTTCCGGTTGCATCGTTCTGGTCCCAGATGTCGCTTTCCCTATTGATATTCAGCGGATGATCTTCAAGGGATTTTTTACATGATATCGATAAAACCAGGAAAAATGCAAGTAAAATATTGATAACTAATTTTTTCATATCATTTTTAATTAAAACTTAGCGTTGATTCCAAAATTGAAAACCTTTAACATTGGATAAGTTGGGTTTAGTGATTCAGGATCAACATCATTCCTGAATTTAGATAGCGGCGACCACGTGAACAGGTTTAGCCCGTTGCTAAATAACCTGATAGAAGGAACACCGATCTTTTTGGAGAGGTATGCCGGTATGGTGTACCCGATTTCGACATTTTTAAGCCTTACGAAACTGGTATTCTGAATCCAATAGCTGGATACTTCCTGGTTGTTGGCGTTGGCACCTAACCATAAACGGGGCTGATTAGCAGTAGCTGCTGTTGCAGGTGTCCAACGGCCCAGGTTAAACTCAAATGCATTGGCTGCACCGCCATTGCCAAAACCATTATAGAAATCGCCATATTGCCCGGTTGGTCCTCCCAATGCGGTTTGGCGGTTCATTACCCCCTGTAACAATGCGCTAAAATCGAAGCCCTTAAAATTAAAACCAATTGTGGCTCCGTAGTAAACAGTTGGCTTTCCGCTGCCAATAGGCCCTTTATCCAGATCGTTGATTATCCCATCGCCATTCCTGTCCAGGTAACGGATATCGCCCGGCCTTAACGAAGATTTTGGAGTAGCTGCAAGTACAGCTGTTGCCGGATCGTTAATTTCTGCAAAACTCTGGAAAAGCCCCATAGCCGTATAGCCATAAAGCATACCTACCGGCTTGCCTGTTTGGCGCTGGTAATCGTAATTTCTGGCAATTTCGTCTATGAAAACAACCTTCGACTGAACAAGCGAAAAATTGCCTGAAACAAAGAAGTTAAAATTGCTGATGTTATCCTGGTAAGTAAGTGAAATATCAGATCCTTTATAATTATAGGTGTATAAATTTTTATTGGAATAAGCCGCACCAAGAATATTGGTTTTTATACCCGGACTACCTACCAGATCATAAAACCTGTTGTTAAAATATTCGGCAGTAATGATTAATTTGTTATTCCAAAAGCCCAGGTCGAGTGCGATATTGGTCTTTTTCGCCTTTTCGGCTGCCAGATTAGGGTTTGCAAGGCTGTTCTCGCCGGTACTGCGGGTAACGCCTACCCCTGTGTTTCCAAAATAATATCCATCCCCATTATTGGTATTGGTAAGCGGTGTCCAATAGGTTTGGATATAGGTATAATAACCAGCGTTTGCCTGTCCGGTTAGCCCATAGGTACCGCGGATTTTAAGGTTGCTGATCCATTTTAAATTGTCTTTTACAAATGCTTCGTTATGGATATTCCAGCCCATACCCAAAGCCCAGTAAGGGGCCCAGCGATTGGCTGGTGTAAACCAGTTGTAACCGGCATAACTGCCTGCTGCTTCAAAAAGATACTTCTGATCGTAATTGTACTGGAACCTGGCTGCATAATCGGTATAAATTTCCGGAAGTGTACCCGTATCGAACTGCATGGTACTCTGTTCATTTCTTAAAACAAGGGCTGATAGGTTATGCTTTTCGAAACTATGCTCATACCCCAGGTCGGCTTCGGTATAAATAACCCTGCTGCGTACACCCGGTGTTCCTGTTGTACCCTGCTCGGTAAGGGTTCCTACGCTGGTGTAAGAATTATCTGCATTAAGCTGAAAAGATGCAAAATTCTTTGACCTGTCGGTTTTATAGAGTGTAGAATTGTTGTACGAACCCTGAATTTTAGCGTATAGTCCGGGTAAGAGCATATCGAGGCGCTGGGTTAACTGAAGATCGACCGAAACATCCCTTGCATCCTGAAACTGGTAACCGCGTTGCAAAATTTGTCCGTAAAGATTGGCATTTTGCGCATAGGTACTGGTACCGCCAAGCGTACCATTTGGATTAAATACGGGATAGGCATTGTTTGGCGTAGCGGCAAGGCCCGAAAAAACTGTGGCAGTTGTGCCGCCAGGTTGATTATTCTTTGCAATGCGTCCAAAAAGATTGAGCTGCATCACGGTGGTTTTGGTTAGGTCTACCCCCAGGTTACTTCTTACGATATACCGATCAAGCTGTGCATTGGTATTGTAAGTGTTTAATGAATCGTTAGTATTAAACAAGCCAGTCTCCTTTAAATTATCCAGGTCTACAAAATAGCGGAATCCCTTTCCACTCCCCTGTACATTGAAGTTGTACCTGTTGATATAGGATTGCTTCCGCAATACGGTATTGTACCAATCTACATTGGGATGGCGGAAAGGATCAGTCTGGTTTTGATAAAGTGCAATATCGGCCGCAGAATACGATGGTGTTAAGGTTACTCCGGGCGGAGCGTCATTTTGCTTCGCTTCATTATAAAGCATGGCATAGGTTGCTGCATCCAGCGATTTTGGCAATACAATTGGTCTTTCAATTCCACCCTGGGCAGAGAACGAAATGCGTGGTGCCCCCTTATCGCCCTTTTTGGTGGTAATTGCAATGATTCCATTTGAGGAACGCATGCCAAACATTACCGTAGCCAGCGCATCTTTATAAACTGAAACGGATTCGATCTGATCGGGATCAATGGAAAGATATGGACGCTGAACACCATCGATTAAAATAATGTTGTTGCCAAGGGCAGAACGTACATTATAATTGAGGCCATTCCCGTCAAGCCCGGGCCCTCCACTGGTAAAACCAATATTTAATCCTGCAATACGCCCCGGAAGTGCCTGAAGAAACTGCGATGCAGGGGTGGTATTCAGTTGGCTGGTATTAACTGACGATATGGATTGCAGTAAATTTTCTTTTAACTGGCGGCCATGCAGAATATCAACCGAAGCCCTGTCTACTGCAGCAGAATCACCCGGGTTTATGCCATTAAAATCTTTAGATGGCAGGTATCGCCCGATGAGTTGAATGATTACATTTTTGCGACCGGAATAAGGTGTTTCGAGCGTATAAAAATCGGGATGCTCAAATCTTAATTGATCTCCTTTTAAACCTGCAACCACAAAATAGCCGTTTATAGACGATGTGGTTATTGCACCGCTGGTAATGTCTGAAATTTTTACGCCCTTTAACGGTTTCCCGTTGTTATCCACAACTGTCCCCTTCAGCGAATCGGTTAATACTTTTTCTACTACCCGGTTGCTGAAAGATCTGCCTGGTGAAGCAAAGCAGTAAGCGTGTAGCAGCAGGATAACTGAACTTAGTACAAGTTTTCTCTTAACTAAAATGTAATTGTCTATCATGAATGATATTTTTTATTTGATTAGAATGCAATTAAGGCTTTACAGCCTCCCCTGTTTTTTGGTCTCAGATTGGAGCGCATTGAGAAAATACCACTGTATCAGGGTATTTATCAGATCATAAACCATCGGTTTCGGGTAGCCGACTAAGCCATACCGACCTATTGTTGACACCCGTTTATTGGCTTAATACTCTCTTTTACGTAAAAGAATAGTGCCTAAGAAAAAAAATTAAGCAGGAGGTAAAAGCTGGTTTATAATCAGGTTATTGATTAACTGACGACTAAAACTAAAACAAAACATCAGCAACACAAGAATAAAAATCGAACTGTCAGCCCCCTGCAATATCCTCTCCAATATGCGTTTATGTTTATTTGAGCTTACTTTCCAGGCTCAATCCCATTTGCAGTTTTTTCAACCTGAGCAGGGCTTCCATATAATAGTAATCTGCATATATAATTGAAGTATCTATTTCCGAACCATTCGGTTTATGGCCGGTTGAATGCAATAAAAAAGCTGTGTTTTTATCTTTACTCTGATACGCCGGTGAAGAAAGAGACATGAGCATCTGTTCTGCAGCCTTGCGGTATTTTTGGGCTTTTTCTTTATCCTTAACCAAAGTAGCCAGCTCTAAAAGGCCGGAAGCCACAACTGTCGCTGCCGAGGCATCTTTAGGAGCATCCGGAATTTCAGGATCATTAAAATCCCAATAAGGAATCTTATCTGCAGGTAACCTGGCCAGGTAAACGTCTGTAACTTTCTGTGCGAAATCAAGAAAAGGCAAATATCCGGTTTCACGAAAGCACATGGTATAGCCATAAATGGCCCAGGATTGTCCACGTGCCCACATGGAGTCATCAGCATATCCCTGATGCGTTAGGCCCTTTATTTTTTTCCCGGTTTCCTTATCATAAATTACTGCATGGTAAGCGCTGTAATCTGATCTGAAATGGTTAGCCATGGTAACTTTGGCATGAGATAAGGCGATATCATATAATTTTTTGCTACCCCCGTTTTTAGATGCCCAAAACAACATTTCGAGGTTAATCATATTATCGATAATGGTATTATGTTGTGGCCATTGCATCTGCGGTACAGCCCTCGGCCATGATAAGATGGTACCCACTTTAGGATTAAAGAGTGTAGCCAGTGTATCAGCGGCTTTTAATATGACGGACTTAAATTTTGTATCTCCGGTAAGCCGGTAGCCATTTCCATAGCTGTTAAAAATCTGAAAGCCCAGGTCATGGTCAAATGCATGCTGCTCTGAAAGTGGTTGAAGTTCTTCCGAAAAGCGAGTTGCCTCATTCAACAATTTTTTTGAACCCGTAGCTTCATAACCGTACCAAAGTATGCCGGGCCAAAATCCGGAGCACCAGTCTTTATAGCCTACAAACTTCCAATCGGCAGACCCGGGGATAACCGACCTGGGAATGTTATTTTTCTGACCGGGAATCAGTTTTAGGGTCTTCTGTATTTGTGCTGTGCAATAAGCCAGCTCTTTGGATGCATCTACCTGTGCGGTTGCAGCTTTACCCAGAAGGCCCAACGTTGCAATTAAATAAAAAGCTAAATATTTCATGTTGATATGGTCTATAGACAACTGGTGTTTACAGCAATACTCATCAAGGCGGAAAAGATATTAAGATTGTTACCTCAATATTTGAATAATAACACCCTTCCAGATGGCATATTTCAAGCCCACAGATAAAAAATCAAGAGAAAGTGGTTTTAAACAATGAGGTTGTTTACAATAATTGACTTATTTAAAATACACCAATGAAGTTAACATATGTCGAATACAATTTAACAAATGAGCGATTGCATTGGGGTACTGGTTTCTAATTTAGTTGATAGGCAAGGTCGAAAAAGTTTAATTCGATTATTAAGCCACTAACCAAATATCATTTAATATGAAAACACTCAATTACCTAACAGGCATTATGCTGACTGTTTTAGCGGTCGGCTGTCAAAAACAAAAGATTGAAAACCCTACTGTTCTTCAATCCACAAAACGGGCGGTTACCATGCCCACTTCCACCAGTTATCCCAATTACAATACTTCGCCACAACCGGCAGATCAATCGGGCGTTGGCAGTACTGCTGCCCAGCTTGCTGCGAAATTTACACTGGGATGGAACGCCGGTAATAGCCTTGAAGCCATAGGCGGCGAAACCTATTGGGGTAACCCTGCACTCACCCAGGCAATGATTGACCAGGTAAAAAGAAGTGGCTTTACGGCAGTACGCCTCCCCTGCTCATGGAACCAGTATATGTCCAATACCAGTACTGCACAGCTTCAGCAATCGTGGCTTAACAGGGTAAAAGATGTAGTTCAATACTGCGTAAATGATGGCTTATATGTAATCCTGAATATCCACTGGGATGGAGGATGGCTTGAAAATAACTGTACCACGGCCCAACAGCCTTATGTAAATGCCATGCAAAAAGCCTTCTGGGAACAGATTGCTACACAATTGCGCAATTTTGATGAACATCTTATTTTTGCCAGTGCCAATGAACCAGCAGTTTCTGACGCTACTGGAATGGGTGTGCTGTTATCGTATCATCAAACTTTTGTGAACGCAGTGCGGTCTACCGGTGGTAAAAATAGCTACCGTACACTTGTAATTCAGGGGCCGAGTACCAATATAGACTATACCAACAACCTGATGAATGCTTTACCGAATGATTCAGCTCCTAACCGGTTAATGGTAGAAGTACATTACTACACACCATTCAATTTCGCAGGTCTGGCTACTGATGCAAGTTGGGGAAATTCGTTTTACTATTGGGGTAATGGTTACCACTCTACAACCGATGCCTCGCGTAATGCAACTTATGGAGAGGAAGGGGATGCCGGGCCACAATTTGCCCTGATGAAAACAAAGTATATTGATAAAGGTATACCGGTTATACTCGGAGAGTACGGTGCCATCAGAAGGCCTAATACTTTATCGGGCGATAACTTAACTTTACACCTGGCCAGCAGGGCTTATTATATCAACCATGTTACCCGGCAGGCGGTACAATATGGGTTAAAACCGTTTTATTTTGATGATGGATCTTCAGGAAACAATGCATTCAGGATCCTAGACAGGCAAAATATTGGTTCAGCCGACCAACAAGCTTTGGCGGCGGTTGTACAGGCAGGCCAAAATGCCAGCACATCAAGCATTCAGGCCGGGCAAACTTACCAGATCTACAACAGGTATAGCTTTAAAGCCCTTGAAGCTGCCGGATGGGGTAGTTCAAATGGAACAGTTGCGCAACAATGGCTATATGGTGTAGGTGCTAACCAACAATTTAAAGTAGAAGATGCAGGCGGTGGATTATTCCGTCTTACTCCTGTTCATGCACCGACCAAGTGCCTGGAAATTAGCGGATTTAGCACTGCTGATGGAGGACAGGCAGCTTTATGGGATTACAATGGCAGTGCTAACCAAAAATGGTCTATACAGATAACCGACAATGGCTATTACCGCATCACGAATTCAAATAGCGGGAAAGCCCTGGATATAACTGGTTCCTCATTAAACAATGGAACTGCGGCCATACAATGGACGTACTCAGGTGGAAGAAACCAACAGTGGGGATTTGTAAAAATCTAAAAGAAAAAGTCTGCTGTTAAATTTACTGATAGCACAATATATAAAGAGGCTGTATCATAATTATAAAACTGTCATCCTGAAGGATAATTTATTGTATAAAAATCAATATAGATGACAGCCCTCTCCAGGATCGTCATTTCGAGCGGAGTGTTACGCAGTCGAGAAATCTATTTTAAATAGATCTCTCCATTTCGCTGCGCTTCAGTCGAGATGACGATTCTTCGATACTTCGTCAAGCTCAGTACAGGCTAAGCTCAATGTGACAGATTACAGGTGAAATTACAAATATGATACAGCCTCTTTGTTGTTATTAGTGTATTATTTAACGAGAAAAAGTTAACGTTCCGAAGCCAAGCTGATCGTAGCTTCCGCTGGTAGAACCATAGTCCCCACCCCCACCTTCAGGCCTCACCTTTTCGGCAAATTGGGTTGTGTATGGGGCAGACTTGCCTTTTATCTTTACATAATAATTGTAAACCAGCTCCCATCCCGGACGGATATTACCCCTGCCCGCACTTGAAATAACTGTTTGATTTGAATTTTCACAGTTGTTATAAGTAGTATACGGAACGGTATTGGTGGTATTGATGTTATAAGCCGCTATATACTCGCTAACTCCTAAAAGTGGCGGATTAACATGGCTCCAGGGATTATAATCGAAAAAATTCTGCCCCTGGTTGTATAACATCTGGCAAAAGGTTCCAAAAAGTGGTACCTCCATGGTGGCATGCCCCTGGTCTCTCCCTGCCTCCTGCGCCTGGTCCATACCATTTGGATAAGTTGCTGTTGTTACCCGGCCTATAAAGGCTGTGCCGGTTCCACTATGCTGGTAATAATTTATTGCATAATTAATTTTGGTTACATCATCGCAAAGAATGCCAATGGCCAACACAGTACATAAGTTAGACATATCCCAGTTTAGCCAGTAATGCGTGCCACAGGTATTATTATGCCTGTTCAGAAAATCGCTCGAAACCGGATAATATACATTGAGCATAAAATTTTTAAAGGCCGTAAAATCTGTTGTAGACCAGCCACTGTAACCCCGCATAATTTCTGCAGCATTGGCCCATTGGTAACCTTGCAGGCCAGCTGCCAGTTGTTTGTTGCTATCGCCATCAATATACTTGCACGTACGGGCCCAGGCATTCATAATCGCAACGGCATTTGCGCCGCAGGCTGCATCGCCCTTAATTTTCCATCTTAAAGCATTTTGATAAGCTGCTGCTGCATCCTGGCATGCCTGAATGTAATTTTCTCCTCTTCCGCTTGCTGCTCTTCCACGCACAATGGTATCAACCGGCCGCGGAACATAGGTGGCAGCAGAACGGCCATTGGCTACCAGTTTATTCCAGCCATCCAGCCAGGGCTGTGCCCCTGCATTTACCTTGGTTGTCATACGGGTAAAATCAGCTGCAGAATGGAGCATTCCAGGGTGTACTACTGCAGTTACCTGCCCCAGTGCAGCAACGGCCATTTGTTTTCCCGACAGCAAACCGGTACCCAAATTTGCCGGATCATCAGCGGCGATTGGCTTGCTGCAACCACAAAAGATGGCTAAAGCGCAAAGCATGATTTGATTCATTTTTGTTTTCATAAGATATATATAAATTGGTTAAGCTAATTTGGCAGCAGCAATATATTCCTGGTAAGATTAACTGCCAGTATTTAAAGTAACTCCAATAAGGTATTTGTTTCTACGTTATTTAAGACAAAAGGTTGCTTGAACAACCTTTTGTCGGGTGATATTCTTATTTATTTATCTACAATCAGCCTGATCGGCGTCAGGTTATTCAGGTACACAAAATAAACACCTAAGCGGTAATTTCCGGTAAGATTTACCTGCAGGTCGCGATCAACAGCACGATGACTTCCAATCTGCATTACCCTGCCTACAACATCCCTAATGGTTACCTTAATATTTTGGTCTCTCAGATCAGGTGTAAGCCTCACTTTGAAAGACTGCTCTTTAACCGGATTCGGATAGATGATATTGCTGGTTGACGACTCCGGAGCAAGGGGTTGCGCCTGTGTTACACCTGAACGGGGTTGCGTACTTGAAAGACTGCCTGGTTGACCATAACCCGTTGCTGGCTCTGTTCCATATACCAGTTGCCCTTTGTAATACAAGGTAATGTGTGCATTGCTATCCATTGCGGCTTTTGGCAAATACGAATGATCGTCGGCCTCATTAAAGGCAGACCAATTGCTTTTATAAATGCGGAACTGGATATTTCCGGTACTGCTTAAAGGATGCAATTTCCCAGCTGACTGATCAATCGATAATTCCAGATGGGTATCGGCTCCGGCCAGCGAAGGATTGAGCTCTGTAAACTGCCCCCTGATCTTGTTATTCCCAAGTTTGGCATAATCAACCGCCATATTCAGTCCGGCTGTGCCTTCTTTAGTAAACCAGTAACGCGCAGTAAGGTCGCCATAATCAATGGCACTGTTGCCCGTATTTTTAATGGCCAGAAAAACACTTATGGTATTGCCGTTTGCTGTTTGATTTTGATTCTGATACAACACATTCAGCTTGGTTATAACAGGTACCGGGGCTGGTTCTTCTCCAAATATCAATTTACCGTTGCGGTATAAGGTTATCCGGTTATTTGTTCCATAGCTAGCGGTATTGGCCTGGTAAGAATAATCATCTGCTTCTGAGAAATTTGACCAGTCCTGGTTGGCAAACCTGGTACGGATTACCCCACTGTTGCTGTTTGCATTTAACTTTCCACCAGGTACAAAACTATATTCCATGTACCCTAATGCTCCCGTAGCAGGATTTGGTATTTGTACATACTTCATTTTAACATTGCTGTTTCCCATCTGGGCATAATCTATCCAGGTATTTATACCCGCGTAATTTTCTGCTGTAAACCAGTAACGCATGGTGAGCTCATTATAGTTTACGCCGATCGAGTCCTGGTTAACCAGGCTGAAATTAGGCCTGATCACATTGTTGGTAAGCTGTCCGCCATCGCCATCCATTGATTGTACCTGGATATTGAAAGGGATCACATTAAACGACTGGGTTATACTAGTTGCAGTATAGGTGTGGTTTCCTTCCTGTTTTGCAGTAATCATCGCAGTTCCCTTACCTACCACCTGCAGTTTATCATTTACGATCTTTGCAACCGTGGTGTCTGAACTCGAATAGCTGACCGGTAAATTGGCATTTGAAGTGGCACTCAGTGTTACATCGGCGTCTCCTATCCTTTTGGCAGGTAAGCTGGCGAAATTAATACTCTGTGCAACTTGATGAACGGTTAAGGCCTGACTTACAGGTGCGGCAGCTGCATATGTTGCATTGCCCGTCTGGGTAGCCGTAATGGTGGTAACACCTGCTCCTTTAATCTCGATCATATTATTGGCAACCCTTGCCACCGTGGTGTCTGAGCTGGCATAACTGACTGCCAAACCTGAACTGGAAATCGCACCGGCGTTAAAGCTTGTATCCGTAACTGTTTTTTCTGGCAAAGCATTAAAGGTAATGATCTGTGCAATTTTATTAACCGTTAATACCTGGCTTACAGGTGCTGCAGCCGCATATGTTGCATTACCTGCCTGAGTGGCTGTAAGGGTGGTAACACCAGCTCCTTTAATCTGGATCATATTATTGGCAACTCTTGCCACTGTGGTGTCTGAACTGGCATAACTTACTGCTAAACCTGAACTGGAAACTGCGCCAGCGTTAAAGGTTGTATCGGTAACCGTTTTTTCTGGCAAAGCATTAAAGGTAATGGTTTGCGCAGTTTTTAAACTTTCGGCGATCTCTGCATCACTTAATGCCCTGCTGTAGATCTTAAACTCGTCAATTGAGCCTTTAAAGAGGGGATCGTTAAACTGTGATTTACCCAGGTAATTCAGCGTAGTACCCGTAGTAGTGCCCGAAGCAGTAAGCTGCGAAGGTTTAATATTCAGGTTGGTATTGGTTGCTGCCAAAGTGCCATTAATAAACAACTTTGCCGTATTTCCTGACTGGGTTACCGCCAGGTGCGTCCAGGTATCTAACGGAAAAGCAAAGTTAGCACTAACATTTAATTCTGTACCCCCGTTTTTAACTGCATAACGAACGGTTGATAGCTTTACACCGTTTACAGTTGGCGTTCCCTGCTGAACGGTCAGGAACATATATTGCGTGGTACCTGTACCAAAATCGAACATACGCATCCAGGTAGAGAGTGCATCCATCCTTACCCAACCAGAAACAGTGAAATCGGATAAATTTTTTACAATTCCTGTTGGCAAGGTAGCATAAGAGGTTGCTGTGCCGTCAAGTTTTAGCGAGCTACCGAATTTTCCGGCTGCACGGGTTGCTGTTGCGGCCAATGTTCCGTGGGTAGCTCCCCAACTGTCGATGGCGCGGGTGCCGTTAGCTTCATCAAACTTCAGGTAAGTAAGCTGGCCAGCAGCAGGTTTTGCGATTACTGCTGTGCCCGGAGGCAATTCTCCTATGCTATCTACAGCTGCAATTACATAGTAATAAGTAGTTCCATTGCTTACACCGGTATCGGTGAATTTAGGGGTACTTGTACTACCCACTGCAGTATAAGGACCTCCTAATGCGGTTGAACGCTTAACATTATAGGTAAAATTCTGAATAGCATCCCATTCCAGCACATTTTTTGCATCACCTGCAGCAATAATAAAGTTGCTTACCGCATTATTTTTTACCGTTAAGGTGATGGTTTGGGTATTGGTAATGCTGTCTTTAACAGCGCCAATAGTTACCGGGAAAGTACCATATTCGATAGGCGTGCCTGATATTACGCCAGTTGTAGCATTTACACTTAGGCCGGCAGGCAAACCCGTTGCCGTAAAATTACTTAATGGCTTATTGGTAATGGTATAGCTAAAAGGTCTACCCATTAAAGTAGTAAGCTGTGTATTATTGGTAATGCCAACCGACAATGTTCTTGCCTGTGATACCGGCCCATACAGTTCATCTCCTGCCTGTGAAGCAGTAATGATTGTTGTTCCGGCAGATACAATATGAACATTTCCTTCTACTATCGTTGCAACAGCAGGATTCGAACTGGTGTATTCTACCGGAAGCCCTGAAGAAGCAACAGCTTCCGGGTCAAAATCATCACTACCAACCTGTTTTGGTGTAATGGTATTAAAGGTAATGGTTTGGAATACTTTCATGCCTTCTACAATTTCCGCAGCACTTAAAGCACGCTTGTAAATCTTAAACTCATCAATTGAACCTTTGAACATCGGGTCATTAAATTGGCCTTTGCCAAGGTAATTTAAATTTGTGCCTGTAGTGGTACCCGTAGGGGTAAGTTGTGAAGGATTAATATTAATTGCGGTATTGGTCGATTTCAGCACGCCATTAATATACAATTTAGCTGTGGTTCCGGATTGGGTAACCGCCAGGTGTACCCAGGTATTCAACGGAAAAGCATATGGAACAGTTATACCTAACTCTGTACCCCCGTTTTTAGTTCCATATTTTACGGTTGATAAGGTTACCCCATTCGCTGTAGTGGTTCCTCCCTGCACGGTAAGGTACATATACTGGTTAGTACCGGTACCAAAATCAAATACACGCATCCAGTTGGTAAGGGCATCCATTTTTACCCAGGCCGAAATGGTAAAATCAGTTACCTTACTCACAATTCCGGTGGGAAATGTAACATAAGAAGTGCTTGCCCCATCCAGCTTAAGTGCATTTCCTGTTTTACCAGTATCACGTGTTGCTGTAGCTGCCAAAGTGCCATAAATGGTTCCCCAGCTGCTAACACAACGGTTTCCGCTGCTTTCGTCAAACTTCAGGTAAACCATTCCTACATTCCGTGAGGCCGAAACTTCCTGACTAGCTGCAACACCATCAGGTGAAGCAACGATGTAATAATAAGTTGTCCCATTCACAACAGCAGTATCAGTAAACGCTGTGGTGCTTACTGTGGCAAGATCGGTATAAGGCCCGCCTGGTGTTGTTGAACGTTTGATCGTGTAGGTTAAATTCGCAATTGGATCCCATTCCAGGATGTTTTTCCCATCGCTTCCTGAAGCAGTCAGGCTTATCGGAACAGTTCCAACAGGTACAAGACGGAAAGGAAAAGTATAGGGAACCGGGTCGTTATCATTTCCAAGCACAGCAAGTATCTGATTACCACTTTTATACCAATACCCGTTTCCGGCATTTTGTGCCCGTTGAACCGCATACGAGATACCGTTACCATAAATATTAAATGAATTGTAAGCGTCGTTGTAGGCAATAACATTACGGCCAAATAATGCATCCTCATAGATGTAATTGTTAAATGCAGGAAGTGGTGAGCTTAGGCAAATAATTTTATACCTCCCGTTCGCTTGCTTTTTCACATTCCACATTTGAGTTAAAGGATTAGGATTCGACACATCAAATAAAGGCCTGTTCGTCTCGTTCTTCGTCCATAACGAATCGCTGTCAAGCGGTTTAAGATAATAATTCCCGTCAGCAAGGGTATTCGTATAGTAGTACATAGCGGCCTTATACCGTTCCATTGCATTCTCCAATGTGGTAACGTAGTCACTTATCTGAAAAACTGTTGATTGAGGGGTGTACAAAGACTGCACATGGGTGATGCTGTCGTTTAACTGTACCTTGGCCGCCACTGGAAATTTACCGCCCTCAACCGTTGTACTCGTTTGGGTGGTATCGCGTAATTTTATCGCTTCAGCCAGCGTTTTAACGTATGCGGAAGACATATCTGATTGCGTAACCGGTTCTATTCTATAAATCTGGTTAGTCCCGTCAACCCATCTGTTCAGGTTTATTGCGGCACCGTTTAAAGTACTTGAACTGGCAACCTCAAGTGCTTTCTGACTTTGTTTTCCCACAATATTGAAGGTCCCGTTCTCCCGATCCTTAATAAACCAGATCTGGGCCGAATCTGTAGCCGAATAACTGCGCTGCTCCACAAGCGCATTATTGGTTACGGCATTGCCCACCACATCCATTGCTTTTCCGCTCCGCAGGTTGATGATCTTATAATCCGTACCGGATATAGGCGTTATTCTCCAATGCTGGTTACTTGAAGAAGAATAGGCGTTTTGTCCCAACAAGGCCCCCTCGGCTAGTGATCCGTTTTTAACTTCCAAAGCTTTATTGCTGTGAATGGCTATAATCCGGTATACTCCGTTAAAACTATCTGAATTTAATACCTGTGGAACCGGTGGTGCTTCGGGAGTACCTCCATCTCCCGGTGAATCCGGACTGGTGCCCGCAGCATTTACCGCACAAACTTTATAGTAATAGGTCTGACCGTTTGATAAATTATTATCCAAAAACGTATTTCCGGAAAGGCCTGTGGCAATGGTGGAATAGCTCCCGTTCAGAGAAGAAGACCGTTTAAGCGTATAGCTCACTGCACCAAAGGAGGATAGCCACCTTACCCGCATCCGTTGATCTCCTGGATAGGTATATACCGAAAGCGGTGCTTCGGGTGTGGTAACCACACCTCCCTGCCCGCCGGTAATACTTACGTTACTAAAAGTAGCCGTATTTAAAGCACCTGTGCCAGATGAACATACCGCGAGGCCAATATAGGCTGTGCCGGTAAAGCCCGTATACCGGCCCTCTTGTGAGGGCGCCCAACTTACACCATCAGGGGAATAATAAATGGCAATCATCTCCCCTGTACGTTCAACTTTCACCCAATAAGGAATTTTAGTTACTGGCCTTGACGATTTCTCATAATAAGCACCACCCCTTAGCTCTGTCCATCCATGCATAAACGCCTCGGCTTTCACCTCCGGAGTTATCGCTATCCATGCCCTTTGCGCAGCCGTAGGGGTCAGATCAGACCGGAGCATTACTCCCGCTTTATTACTGGAAGTAGTGCCCTCAACTGATTCTACTTTAGCAATAATGGAACAATTTCCGGTCACTTCCTTATATACAAAGTGCAAAGCATCCGCTCCATGTGTCCATATATCCCCTTTTCCTTTTACCGTCCACACATTATTAGCATACGAGCTGCTTCCGGCAGCCGATACCGTGCCTATATCAACAGAGGTTAAGCCCCCGGTTCCAACTTTTGTAGCCGCAGGAAGAATTTCTGTTTGAGCCGGAATGGTAGCTGTGGAGTTGTCTTCTGATTTATAGTACCAGGTATTTACTGGATCAAAACGCCGTGGCATGGCATTAAGCAATTTGTTCAGGTAAACCGAACTTTGGTTTTTACGGGTTATATAGGCCCCGTGAGCTAAAGTCACGCCAAACCTTCCCTGGTCCCATGGAGTGGTCACGTCATTTAAATAATAGGCATCAATAGTACCAAAGGGCACATAAGGGATAGGTAAACCTAAATTTTTCCTGGAAAAATATTCGGCATTGGCCATAATCCTGTCTTCCAGGTCGGAATAAATATCGATACCCTGTTTATAGAGTACTTCTGCCGTGAAGGTGAGGTTATTAAACGTCCCGTGGGCGTGTCCCTGATCCCTTAAACTCTCTCCATTCTGGCCGCTGGGCAAGGTGTTTTTAATTCCGCAAGAAGCAATATTTCTTGCCAGGTAGACGATGTGAGCCATTTTAGCAGGATCATCGGAAAAGGCAGCAATGACCGCTCCTGTAGACATACTCAGGTTGCCTTTATTGGATGGGCCTATAGCATAAAAAGTGCAACCTGAAGCCGGCCAATATACGTTGTTAAACAGGTTTTTTACGGCTGCTGTGTTCGCCGCCGTCCAGCCACTCCAGGTTCCGCGAAGAATAGAGGCCGCGCCTCCATAGGCATAGGCATAATCCCCTAAGTCGAGGTTTCCCAATTGGCCTCCAAACTCAGTTTGGGTAGTGGCCCAGGCGATTAAAATATCTCTCCCCTTTTTAGCGTATTCTTCATTGCCCGTAAAATACCACATCAATGATAAATTAAAGGCAGCCACCATGTCTGATGCCCATGGCCAGCGATTTAAATCAGGACTGCGGGTAACCGTAGCAAAAGGCCCCAACATCTTGTAAGTATATTGAGACTTACCATCGGCAGCCAGGATATCATAGGCCTGTTTCCAGGGATAATCTCCGGCTTGTATATGGGCCTTCAGCGTATTCAGATCGGAAGTCGATAGCGGAATACCCGGGTGCACGAAGGTCTGGGACCGTGCAGTAAAGCAGACACTCAAAATGAATGAAAGCAAGATAAAAAAGTACTTGTTCATCATATTCAATAGTTTAGGTTGTTAATTATTTAAAAACCTTAGTTCGATTAATATTTACGCGTTGTGATCCATTTTTAGTCTCTTTTTCCTAACGCGATCGTCATGCTGAACTTGTTTTACAAGTAGAAGTAGTATTTTCAATTGTCTTGTAGCTACTACGTGGTCAGCATCTTTCCTACTAGATAGCGCCTGAAATAAATTACCTTCGGTGAGCTCGCTTAGGGCTCGGTTTACTTCGTAGCTTTCCGCTTCGCTACAGGTCAGGGTGACGACGGTGAGTTGAAAATATCCACAAAAGATCTTTAAAGACATGTTATTAATCGAGTTCAGGTTAAAAGGTTGCAAAAAATGAAGTGCCACATAAGGCTTTTAACGGGTTCTTTGCTAAAAAAGAGTATCTGATTTGTTATTTCAGTTGCAAGAATCCAAAAGCAGTAGGGCTTATCACCTTCACAGCCGAATTCAGGAGGGTCATTACAGGCAACAGCCTGAGCATGATGTATTTTAAGTGAGACCATTTGTTAATTATTTGGATAATAGTTTAGCATCAGGCATTGGTGATGAGTCAACCCTGGTTCATTTATCTATGTGATAAATCAAACACAAAAGGCTGTTAAACAACCTTTTGTATTTTAATATTCTTATTTATCTACGATCAATCTGATCGGTATCAGGTTATTCAGGTACACGAAATAAACACCTAAACGGTAATTTCCGGAAAGGCCTACCTGCAAGTCGCGGTCTGCAGCACGGTAGCTTCCGCTCTGCATTACCCTGCCTACAACATCCCTAACCGTTACCTTAATATTTTGATCTTTCAGATCAGGCGTAAGCCTCACTTTGAAAGATTGTTCTTTAACCGGGTTCGGATAGATGATATTGCTGCTTGATGATTCTGGAGCAAGGGGTTGCGCCGGGATTATACCTGAACGCGACTGTGTACTTGAAAGGTTGCCCGATTGGCTGAAACTGGCTGTACCTTCGTTAGCGATCTCCGTATCACTTAGTGCTCTGCTGTAAACCTTAAACTCATCAATTGAACCTTTAAAAAGCGGATCGTTAAACTGTGATTTACCCAGGTAATTCAGCGTAGTGCCCGTAGTAGTGCCCGAAGCAGTGAGCTGCGAAGGGTTGATGGTGAGGTTGGCATTGGTTGATACCAAAGTCCCGTTAATATACAGCTTTGCCGTATTTCCTGACTGGGTAACTGCCAGGTGTGTCCAGGTATCCAACGGAAAGGCAAAGTTAGCACTTACGTTTAACTCTGTTCCTCCGTTTTTAGCGGCATAACGAACGGTTGATAGTTTTACACCATTTACCGTTGGCGTTCCCTGCTGAACGGTAAGGAACATATATTGTGCAGTACTATTCCCGAAATCAAATACACGCATCCAATTGGAAAATGCATCCATCCTTACCCAGCTCGAAACGGTGAAATCGGATAATGTTTTTACAATTCCTGTTGGCAAGGTAGCATATGAAGTACTTGTTCCGTCTAATTTAAGCGAAGTTCCATCTTGCCCGGCTGCACGGGTTGCTGTTGCAGCCATTGTTCCGTGGGTAGCCCCCCAGCTGTCAACAGCGCGGGTGCCGCTCGCCTCATTAAACTTCAGGTAAACCAGCTGGCCAGCAGCAGGTTTTGCGGTTACAGCTGCGCTGGGAGAACCTTCACCCTGACTATCTACCGCTGTAACCACATAATAATAAGTAGTTCCATTGCTCACACCCGTATCGGTAAACTTATTGGTCGTTACATTTGATAAAGTGGTATAAGGACCACCCGATGTAGTTGAACGTTTCACATTAAAGCTAAAACCTGGAAGAGCATCCCATTCTACCACATTTTTTGAATCTCCTGAAGCAACAATAACATTGCTGACCATCTTCTCTACCGTTAAGGTAATGGTCTGCGTTCCCGGAATACTGTCATTGACCGCGTTAATAAATAACGGGAAGGTACCATACTGGGTTGGGGTACCGGATATGACCCCGTTTGAGGCATTCAGGTTTAAACCGGCAGGTAAACCTGTTACCATAAAATCGCTCAGTGCATTGTTGGTAATGGTATAGGTAAATGGCTTGCCTATCACAGCAGTTGGCTGTGTATTATTGGTAATGGCAACCGACAATACCTTTAATTGCGGCGTTGCAGGCCAGTAAACCGAATTTCCTGCCTGTGAGGCCGCAATAACAGTTGTTCCGGTACTAAGAACACGGACTTTGTTATTTACAATTTTTGCAACCGTGGTATCTGAACTGGTATAGGTTACCGGAAGTCCGGACGTTACGGTAGCTGCAGGATCAAAATCAGCATCGCCCATAAGTTTAGGCGCAATGGCATTCATCGTGATCGACTGGCTGGTAAATGCCGAGGCAATCTCTGCTGTACTTAAAGCCCTGCTGTAAATCTTAAACTCATCAATTGAACCTTTAAACATAGGATCATTGAACTGTGATTTACCCAGGTAATTCAGCGTAGTGCCGGTTGTGGCGCCTGAAGCGGTCAGCTGCGAAGGCTTAATCGTAACCCCGGTATTACTGGCCACCAAAGTTCCGTTGATATACAGGCTGGCTGTATTTCCGGATTGGGTAACGGCAAGATGCGTCCAGCCATTCACTTGCAAAGGATAGTTAAAACTGACTATTTGCTCTGTTCCTCCGTTTTTAATGGCATAACGAACCGTAGAAAGCTTTACACCATTTACTGTGGGCGTTCCTGCCTGAACGGTAAGGAACATATATTGTGTAACCGGTGTAGCACCAATACCAAAATCAAATACCCGCATCCAGGTAGAAAGTGCATCCATCTTAACCCAGGTAGAAACGGTAAAATCATTTAAGCTACTCACAATACCTGCCGGTAAGGTAGCGTAAGCATTGGCCGAACCATCCAGTTTAAGGGCATTTCCGGATCTTCCGTTATCCCGGCTTGCCGAAGAGGCCAACGTTGCATGTTTTGCGCCCCAACTATCAAAAGCAGTGCCGCTTATTTCGTTAAATTTCAAGTAAATAAGCTGGCCAACATTAGGTGAGGCCGACACCACCGGGCTGGAAGCCGTGCCATCCGATGAAGTTACCTGGTAATAATAGGTAGTTCCGTTATTCACACTAACACTATCGATGTACCTGATGGGGTTGGCACTGGCGCTGATCGTAGCAATAGTGCTATAAGATCCACCTGCTACAGTGGAACGTTTTACAACATAGGTAAGGTTAGCGATAGGATCCCAATCCAGGATGTTTTTACCATCGCCTGCTGCTACTTTCAGGTTTAAGGGGATAACTTCGACCGGCACTAAACGGAAAGGGAAATTATAAGGTATAGGATCGTTCGTATTGCCACCTACAGCTAATATTTTATTACCACTTTGATACCAGTAGCCGTTCCCTGCGTTTTGCGCACGTTGAACAGCATATGAGGTTCCGTCAAAGTAAATATTAAACGAATTCCATACGTCCGAATAGTTATTGGTACCAAACTGGGCGTTCTCGTTTATATAGTTCTTATACGATGCCGGCGCACTCAAACAAGCAATTTTATACCTGCCATTCCCCTGTTTGGACACATTCCAGATCTGTAGCTGGGGCTCAGGACTTGCTATATCAAATAAAGGTATATTGGTATCATTTTTGGTCAATAATGAATCACCGGTTAGGGGTTTAAGATAATAATACCCATTGGCCAGCATGTTGGTCTGATAATATTTAGCCGCTAAGTACCGTTTCATCGCATTATCCAGTACGGTAATATAGTTGCTTATCTGGATAGCTGTAGATTGTGTATTATATTGAGACTGAACATAGGTAATACTGTCATTTAACTGGGCATTGGCTGTTACCGGAAATTTACCCGGTACATTGGTAGCACTCGTCTGTGTAGTATCGCGTAATTTTATGGCTTCCGCAAGTTTTTTCTGGTAAGCCGTTGACATTTCGGAAGCCGGAACCGGTTCTATTCTGTAGATCTGGTTCGGATTATCAGTCCACCTGAAAATGTCTATTGAGGCGCCCTCGGCAGTGCTTGATCCCGCAACCTCCAGCGATTTTCCACTCTGTTTTCCTACAATGCTGAACGTCCCGTTAAACCGGTCTTTAATCGTCCATACCTGGGCGGCATCGCTTGCCGAATAGCTGCGCTGCTCTACCAGTGCACCATCTGTTATGGCATTGGACACGACATCCACAGCCTTTCCGCTCTGTACATTAATAATTTTATAATCGGTACCCGATATAGGGTTGATGAGCCAATGCTGGTTGCTTAAATAAGCATAGGTTTTCTGTCCCAGCAAGGCACCTTCGGCTGTTGATCCGTTTTTAACCTCTACTGCCTTATTGCTATGCGTAGCTATAATACGGTACACACCATTTAAACTGCCTGAGTTTAATACCTGTGGAACCGGAGGGGCTTCAGGAGTAGCTCCATCTCCAGGTGAATCCGGACTGGTGCCTGCAGAATTTATTGCACAAACCTTATAATAATAGGTCTGGCCGTTTGACAAATTACTGTCTAAAAACGTATTTCCTGAAAGACCGGTGGCAATGGTAGAATAGGTCCCATTCAGAGATGAAGCACGCTTAAGCGTATAGCTAGCAGCACCAAAAGAGGATAACCACCTTACCCGCATATTTTTATCTCCAGGGTAAGCATATACCGAAAGCGGAGCTTGTGGTGCAGTAACCACTCCGCCCTGTCCGCCGGTTACACTTACATTACTAAAAGTAGCGGTATTTAAAGCACCATTAACATTGGAGCAAACCGCAAGGCCAATGTAGGCCGTGCCGGTAAAGCCAGTATACCTGCCCTCATGCGCTGCCGCCCAGCTTACCCCATCGGGAGAATAATAGGTGGCAATCATCTCCCCTACACGTTCAATTTTCACCCAATAAGGAATACCGGTTACGGGCCTTGACGATTTTTCATAATAAGCACCGCCCCTTAGTTCTGACCATCCATGCATAAACGATTCGGCTTTTACCGCAGGAGTTATCCCTATCCAGGCCCTTTGCGCGGCATTAGGGGTCAGATCAGAGCGGAACATTAAACCTGCCCGGGCATTCTGGGCACCACCTCCGGTAGTTTCTACCTTCGCAATGATAGAGCAGTTACCGGTCACTTGCTTGTAAACAAAGTGCAAAGCATCTGCCCCATGGGTCCACATATCACCGCTTCCTTTTACCGTCCACACATTGTTATTGTAAGAACTGCTCCCGGCAGGAGAAGTGGCCCCGATATCAAGCGAGGTTAAGCCTCCCGTTCCCACTTTTGTCGGAACCGGAACCGTTTCGGTTTGTGCCGGAACAGTAGCTGTAGAGTTGTCTTCCGACTTATAGAACCAGGTAATTGCCGGGTCAAAGCGCCTTTGAATGGCATTAAGCAGTTTGTTCAGGTAAACTGAACTTTGGTTTTTACGTACTACATAGGCCCCGTGAGCCAACGTTGGGCCAAACCTTCCCATATCCCACGGAACGGTTACATCATTTAAATAATAGGCATCAATAGTACCATAAGGGACGTAAGGGATGGGTAAACTTAAATTTTTCCGCGCAAAATATTCGGCATTGGCCATGATTCGGTCTTCCAGCTCTGAATAAATGTCGATACCCTGTTTATAAAGCACTTCTGCAGTAAAGGCCAGGTTGTTCCAGGTACCATGAGCATGTCCCTGGTCCCTCAAACTTTCCCCGTTCTGACCACTTGGCAAGGTATTTTTAAGCCCGCAAGAGGCGATATATCTCGAGAGGTAGAGGATATGGGCCATTTTAGCAGGATCGTCGGAAAAGGCAGCGATTACAACACCAGCAGATAAACTCAGGTTACCTTTATTGGATGGCCCTAAAGCATAACCACCACAGCCAGACGGTGGCCAGTACACGTTGTTAAACAGGTTCTTAACGGCTGTGGTGTTTGCCGCAGTCCAGCCGTTCCAGGTCCCTCTGAGGATCGATGCTGCTCCTCCGTAAGCATAAGCGTAGTCACCCAGGTCCAGGTTGCCTAGCTGACCACCAAACTCCGTTTGGGTAGTGGCCCAGGCGATTAAAATATCCCTGGCTTTCGCAGCATAATCCTGATTTCCGGTAAAATACCACATCAGCGACATATTAAAAGCAGCAGTCATATCGTTTCTCCAACGATAAAGGTTTAAGTCTGGACTACGGGTAACCGTGGCAAAAGCCTGATAAGTGTAGGTCAACTGCGACCTGCCATCGGCAGCCAGCACATCATAAGCCTGTTTCCAGGGGTAATCTCCGGCATCAATGTGTGCTTTTAAGATACTCAGATCGGAAGCCGATAGCGGAATACCCGGGTGCACGAAGGTCTGGGATCGTGCAGTGAAGCAAATACTCAAAATGAATAAAAGCAAGATAAAAAAGTAATTGTTCTTCATAGTCAATGGTTTAGGTTATTATATTTAAGGGCTTGCAAAAACTGAGGTGCCACATAGAGTTTTTAACGGGTTCTTCGCTAAAAAAAGAGTGCCTGACCGGTTGTACCTGTTGAAAAGTGTCAAAAGCAATATCGTAATACAGTATCTTCCTGTAGTTCAATAGAATGGCCATAAAAATAGCCTGAGCGCGATGCGTTTTAAATGAGACCATTTGTTAATTTATTCAGATAAAATTTTAGCATAATGCGCTGGGGATGAGGCAACGCAGGTTCATTTCTCAAATAGACAAATTAATAGAGTACATATACTCTTATTGTAAAAAATATTATACAGATTAAAAATAATTAATCAGTAATATCTGCATTACGTAGCATACATAAGTTTGGTTGCCCAAATGTACACCACGCAAATTATAATCATATTATATATTTGTTAATCTATTGATTTAAACAAAATGAGCCATTGGTTTTCCAGGCATTTGGCTCGGAAATGGTTAGAACAGTTTAAAATATGGATCGGAGTATCTATCGCCACACGGCTCAATAAAGCTACATCCAAGATAGAGATGAGCATACAATATTGTTTAGGTATTCTATTGCAAAGTAGTTTAGCACTCTGTGGGTACCAAAAAAACATTTTACGGGCAAGCTCCAGAACGATCATAAGAAGCCGGTAAAGTGGCCTTATTTCGCTGAGGTAGCCATCAAAATGTGTGTGTGTGTGTTATCAGTTATTTAAATTAACCAATGGTTAAAGTAAGAGTATCATTAAGCTTGTAGAGGGTAATTACACAACCTTTGCAAAAACACCATTTCGATCATGAGAAGATCACAAAAACGGATGAATAGCGTAAAATAGTTTCATAATGCTGAGTTGAGATTTGGTTAGATATTTAGTTAATTGGTTCAAACAAGCGGGATTTTTCGCTTATTTACCATAAGACAATATCTATGCTTTTCTATACTCTCTCCACGAGATTTTTTTTAAAGAGAGATTTGCGCTGAAGGATGTTTAATTTCAGCAGAACAGGTTATTTTAAGTAGGAACACACAAAGGTCTGTATAGAGAAGAAAATGACCTTTTTCAATTGTTTTTGCAGTAACTGGCAGCGGAAGGATATAGCGCAGCACGGGAACAAACGCTAATAGTTGTGACTGCCTCTGCGCTCCAAAATTATGATCTTTCTTTTTTGGAAAGCAGGTTTATCACCCGTCGGTTCGGGCAGTCCTTCTTTCCGCTTCTATCTTTTTGTGAAGGCTGGTGAAAACATTTTTGTTTGTGTACCAAAAAGTATAACCGCTCCAATAAGGTTTATTTAACAGGGGCCTGTGGAACAAAGCTACTGTACAGATTAGCGATAGTCGGCTTTGTATCGGCTTCCTTGCAGATAAGAAGTACCCAGCCCCGGGCGAAGCGGCATCCCCGGAGCACAGCGGAGGGATATAGCAAAGAACGGGAACAAACGCTAATCGTTGTGACTGCCTCTGCGCTCCAAAGAATTAATGTTAATTATGCAGTTTTATCAGAAGACAGCGAAGCAACCAAAACTATTTTGGGAATAGTAAAATAAAAATTGGATCAACACAATACAGGTTGATCCAATCTACAGCCATTAAGCAATTAATGGTTAAAGCTTATGTAATTTTCAGGGCATTAGCATAAGAAGCCTGTGGCTGATTTGCAGGAAAATAAACTTTTAATCCCTGCGAATTCCTTTCAAAACGCAAATTTTCTTTGGTGGCCAGCAACTGCACATTGTTTATTTTTCCAGGATAATTTGATGATCCTTCGGCCAAACTGGAAATCAGCACCGAACCTTCTGCGGGCCAGGCCATCACCGTAGCAAACAGGTCTTTTTCTTTAACGGCAAACCTGATATCTTTATCACTAAAAGGTTTACCCTTGCCTTCATTAAATCCTTGGGCACTTAACGCAGCTGATTGTTCCTGTGCAGGTCCCTCTCCAAAAACTTTCCATGGCCGGGTACCATATATACTCTCCCCGTTGGCTTTCATCCATACACCGATATCTTCAACGATTTTACGCTCTAGTTCATCTATTGTACCATCACCGCGAACCGGGATATTGAGCATCAGGTTACCATTTTTGCTCACCACATCAATTAAGGTATGGATAACGGTTTTTGCTGTTTTATAGCCATTTCTGTTGTAAATTCCCCGTTCGTAATGCCAGCCCCCTATACAGGTATCGGTTTGCCAAGGCAGGGGTTCAATAGCGTTGCTCTGACCGCGTTCTATATCCCACACCATAGCTTTACGCTGTGTTTCATTAAGTATTTTTCCGGTAACTACTGCAGTGAGCTGGCCTTTATCCTTAATACTTTTGTTGTAAAGGTGTGCGGCAATTTTTAACCCCGCATCACTGATTGGCCACATAGGCAATTGCGAATCATCAAAATACACCATATCAGGGTTATATTTGTTGATCAGATCGATAGTGCGGTTATAAAACTTGTTGATGTATGCACTGGTAGGCGGGGCAACCCCATTGCCCCAATCCCATTGCCTGTGTATTGTTCCGTTATTCTGGCTGTTTTGACTCAGCTCATGGTTCTGGGCGTACAGTTCCTGCGGATCGAGTCCCTCCCACCATTTACCTTTTCCATCAGCTTTTGTAAGCTTGCCATCGTATGGGATGCCTGCCATCGGGCCGTTTTTATCGGCACGCTGGCTGGTTTCAAACCAGCTCCAGGCGTGTGCAGCATGTACACTAACACCAAACGGCAGTTCATGTTTTTTAGCCGCAGCAGCCCATCCGCCAATGATGTCTTTTTTCGGGCCTACTTTGGTAGAATTCCAATTCTTCTGGTATTTACTCTTATAAAGATCGAGGTTATCGTGGTGGTTGGCCAGCGCCATAAAATATTTAGCCCCTGCACTTTTATATAATGAAACAAGCGACTCGGGATCCCAGTTCTCTGCTTTCCAGACATTAATTACATCTTTAAAACCGAATTTAGATGGATGTCCGTATTTTTCAATGTGATACTTATACTTCCAGCTTCCCTCCATATACATTTCCCTGGCATACCAATCGCCGGCTTCTGGCTGGCACTGAGGCCCCCAGTGTGCCCACATACCAAATTTTGCATCCCTAAACCATTCAGGGGTTTTATAATTGGCGAGCGACTCCCATGTTGGGGAGAATGGTCCTGCGAGAATCTTCTCTACAAACTCTTTTGCTCCATCATCATTTGATTGAAATGCGGAAAGTTTATTGGAAAGTAAAACTCCAGGAATACCAATAGCAAGGCTTTGGATTAGTTGTCTGCGGTTCATAAAAATTGGTTAGATTTATTTATAGACAACAAATTTAGAACAGCATACTCCAACATCTTTGTCATTAACAGACTATTTTTTAAACAAATCCGACATCAGGTTTTAAATCCTGCTGCTACTCAAACCATTAATTATAAAGCAGGTATAATTTAACCGCAGATAAAAAGGATGCACACAGCTATAAAAAATCCGTGTTTATCTGTGTACATTTCATTTTTGGGGTTGCAAGGTGCACAAACCCTTGTTCATAAACCCGATTGCAGCGAACACGAAGTGCAACGAAGTAAAGCGTAAAGCGGGACTATACACCACCAAGAACCACAGACCATTCATTTCCTAACGTAAACACTAATTTCTATTTGGAGCGCAATGCTTATGCAATACAGAAAATTTCCTCCCGTTTTTCGCTTTTACGCTTCGCTGCCTCGTTCCTCGTTGCTGCAGGGTAATGCTTCAACCGGGGCTAGGTGGCCAAAACAGCATTTCATCTTTAGGGTCTGCGAAGTGCACAAACCTCTGTTCATAAACCAGCATCGTTTAACCACAGATAAAAAGGATGCACGCAGATATAAAAAATCCGTGTTTATCGGTGTACATCTGTGGTTAAAATCCCTTAACTTAATAACATTGGGAAACCGCTGATAGCAGCCCTGGCCTGGCACAAAAACGAGCCAATTACTCATCGATAGGACTTGAGAAGACATATCTTATTGGCTCTAATGGCAGGTTCATCCGCTTTTTCCCTGCCTTGGTCGTTTTATATTGACAACACCGCTAAAAAAAAGCAACTTTAAACATGTCATTGTTTCCATCCAGTTTTTTTCTTCAGCCGGGCAAAGCCCTGCGCTGGTTGCAGCATGGCCTGTTCTGGCTGGTGCTGCTGGGATTGCGCTTTTACCTCACAAGCATTTCATTTAATGTATACAACGGTTTTCCTACCATCAACATATTCTTATTGAATACCAGTAATATCGTAGCTATTGTTCTCTTTTATTACATCCTTGTTTACTATCTGTGGCCAAAGTACCTGGCAAACCATCACTATGTTAAGGGTTTATTGCTGTTGCTGGTACTTTTAGTGGTTTATACAATCTTTGATGCTATTGCCGAAAAATTACTGATCAGTAGTTGTGTAACCTGTACCGCTCGTTTGGCACAGGCGCAACCTGCTTACTTTCAGCTTATCCAAACCAACTTAAGCAACATCGTTCTCGTTCGGCTGGTAACTTTTGGGTCCCCATTTTTTCTATTTCTTACCTTAACCATTCCAATCAGCATCAAGACCGCACTGAATGCCTACCGGAGTAACATGAAAAGTATAACGCTGGCCAAAGAAAAACTGGAGCTGGAGCTTAATTTTCTCAGGGCGCAGCTTAACCCGCATTTTTTGTTTAATTCCATGAATAATATATACGGGCTGATCATTAAAGGTAAGGCTGAGCAGTCAGCAAACCTGGTATCCCGCCTATCTGAATTGCTGCGTTATATGCTTTATGAATCAGAAGCAGACACGATGCCGCTTAGCAAAGAAGTAAAGTTGATGACCGATTATATTGAACTTGAAAAAGTAAGGTTAAATTTTACAAGGGTGACGTTTAACCTGCCAACAATTTTACCTAATATCCACATTGCGCCTTTACTGTTTATTCCCCTTATCGAAAATGCATTTAAATTTACACCAGACGAATCGGGTGCTTTTATCGATATTTTAATCACTATCAGGCCCGGCGCCATTGATTTTAAAATAGAGAATACTGCAGATCCGGACGGGTCAGGTGATGTGCCCGGTGGTATTGGCCTGAGCAATATGAAGAAACGGCTCGAATTATATTATCCCGGCCGCTATCGTTATGAAACAAGCAACAAAGAAAATAATTATTTGGTGAACTTATCCCTGAATTATGAAAAAGATCAATTGCATGATCGTTGATGATGAGCCGATTGCGCGGGATATCCTGCAAACTTATATTCAGCGAATTCCCGAATTGGAGCTTGTTAAAAGCTGCCGTAGTGCCACCGAAGCCTACGAAGGTCTTTACGATCAACAGGTAGACCTTGTTTTCCTCGACATCCAGATGCCAGTGATTACCGGTATGGAATTTATGCGCTCGCTACGCAAGCCGCCGCTGGTAATATTCACTACCGCCTATTCCACCTATGCTGTAGAAGGCTTTGAACTCAACTCTGTAGATTACCTCTTAAAACCGATCACTTTTGAACGTTTTTACCAGGCCGTACAAAAAGTAAACGAAAGAATAGCTGTTAAACATCACGCAGTGCCCGCAACAGAACATCAGCCGGATTACCTATTCATCCGCCAGGATAACAGGTTGGTACGTGTGGAACACGACCAAATTTTATACGTACAGGCAGAAAGAGATTTCAGTTCGGTTTACCTAAAGGGAACAGCAAGGTTATTTGCAAGCATGCACCTGAAGCTATTCGAAGATATACTCCCGCCCAAGCACTTTCTACGGGTACACCGGTCATATATTGTTAATCTTAATGCTATCCGCGCCATTAAAGGCAATACAATCGAACTGGAAAATGCAGAAATCCCCATCGGTCCGAGTAACAGGGACGAGCTCTTTCAAAAATTAAAGCTCTGAAACAAATAAAATGATTGCTAAAGTTTAAGGTGATTTCCAATAGCGGGCTGCAAACTGACAAGTGCAATAGGTGCAAACAAGCTGCAACAGTGCTATCGGTGAGCAAGGCAGTTTGGTTGCCAATTCCAACCGGTTCGTCGATTTTAT
Source organism: Sphingobacteriaceae bacterium (assembly GCA_017745075.1). Taxonomy (GTDB): domain Bacteria; phylum Bacteroidota; class Bacteroidia; order Sphingobacteriales; family Sphingobacteriaceae; genus Pedobacter. Next base: position 391,262 of record JAGIAD010000003.1, read on the forward strand.
TTTCTCGCTTCGCCACAATCCTGTCTTTTTGCAAACAAGAATGATAAAATATGGAAAGGAAAAAATTAATTGAGCGACTGCCTGTCTGGTTAAGGGTAAGTATTTATTTCGTGGTGATTATTGCAGCGGCTTACATTGCCAGTGCAATCCCTGTGCTTGACAGTATCTTTTTTTATTTCGGGATTGCCCTGCTCCTGAGTTTTTTGTTTCTCAAAGCAGAAAGAAAACCATTAACCAGCCTCGGTTTTGTACCTACAGGGGCCTCTGACTGGAAAAACTTTTTTTACGGGCTGGGCTGGGGTATAATTGCCCTGCTAACCTGCGCTGCACTTACCATAGGACTAAACGGTAGCCACCTGAAATTTAATGGCCGTGTTGACCCTGTATTTTTACTGATACTGGTTTTGATGCATGTCTGGTCGTCATTTGTTCAGGAATTTACTTACAGGGGCTATCCATTTCAAAGTCTGTTGAAATCGTATGGCCCATGGGTTGCTCAACTCGCAATTACTTTACCATTCGCCATCATGCACCTAAAACTGAATGCCAGCATCACCTGGCAACAGTTCCTGATGACCTGGCTTACCACTGGAATGGGATCGGTACTTTACGGGCTTTGTTATCTCAAAACCGGCAAATTGATATTACCGATAGGTTTACACTTTGGATGGAACCTGGCACAGTCACTTGTTCCCCGCTCGCCTGACGAAAGTAAAACCATGCTTTTTACCCTCTCTCAGGATGGTCAGTATTATCAACCACTGTATGTGCTACTGCCTTATATGGGCGTTACCGTTATCATGATGGTACTGATTTGGCGGTCGAATACTTTAGAAGCTACAAAAGAAAAACAGAACGGTACCTGATCATTACTTCAAGAAACACAGACCAGATATGAAAAATTAATGCGATATTTCTTAAAAATCGGGAAATATGTTTACATCGTTTAAACCGTTAAACCTTTATGCGCAATCTGATCAATCACCGTCCGTTTAAAAAGTTTTATGTAAACAAGCATTTTAGTTTGATATTCCTGATACTGTTCTTTTGCCAGAATAACCCGACCTGTTATGGGCAGAGCAAACGGATACCATCAGATAACCCGCTAAGTTCACAACTGGATTCACTGGTCGACAAAAGCGTTCAGCGGTATTTTCAGGATCAGAAAGCGGTAGGGCTTTCAATAGGCCTGGTACAGAACGGCAAGCCACATTTTTACAATTACGGGGAAACAAAGGTGGGAAACGGGAAACTTCCTGATAACAAAACCATTTATGAGCTTGGTTCCATCACCAAATCATTTACCGGGATTATCCTTGCACGGGCTATTCTGGATAAAAAAATTAACCAGGAAGACGATATCAGGAAATACCTTAAAGGTTCTTATCCCAACCTGAGTTATCAGGGTACACCTATACGGATTAAAGACCTGGCTAACCATACTTCAAGGATCACCAGGATATTTCCGAACATGTGGGAACGGCCCAGCTATGATTCCCTAAATCCGCTCTCCAATTATTCCAGAAAGCTTTTATATGAAGGCCTGCATCAAATGAAGATGGATACGCTACCCGGCAAAATTTATTCTTATTCAAATATGGCCGTTGCTTTACTGGGTACCATACTGGAAGATGCTTACGGGCAAGACTACTTTTCGCTGGTATCAAAAAACATCCTGAAGCCTTACCGGATGACGAATACCCGGATTGATATCGGATCAGTAGCGCCTGATCGGGTTGCATGGCCGCATGACGCACAACAGAAGCCCGTGCCACTTTGGGATCTGGGCGAAGTACCCGCAATGGGGGCCTTAAGATCTACTACTGCCGATATGGTCAATTACATCAATGCCAACAATGCCGAGACCAATCCGGCTGTTAAACTATCCCATCAACGAACCTTCGGTACCAACCAGGAGGGCATGGCCCTGAACTGGTTTATCCACAGCAGCCCAAAAGGTTATCGTATATTAGAACATGGCGGCGGTACGGGTGGTTCACGCAGTTCACTGGATTGCATACCGCAGCTCAACGCAGGATTGGTAATCCTGACCAATAGCCTGGCTAACCGCAATAACCTGGAAAAGGAGTTGCTGGCTATACTAACGAAAGAGTGAAACTTAGTACCAGAGCCATGGTAAGATCAATTCCTTCTCAAAGGATTTTTATATTATTAGGTGCAAAATTTTATATTTTAACTCATCTATTGTAAAAGGAAATGGCCTCAACAGCAAAAATTGAAACCTATAATTTTCTCCCGTATAAGTATGGTACTGAACTGCTACTGGACATCGGACGTATCGAAACACTGAAGAATTATGTCTTAGATAACACTGCACATCAACTTAGCTTCTATGAAATTCTTTTTATAGAAAGGGGAACAGGTACTTTTACGCTCGACGAAAATGAGATCACAATAAGCCCGAGAGCCATTATTTTCACCAGCCCGGGGCAAGTCCGGCGCTGGAAAATCGAAGAGGAGGTAAAAGGCTTTACACTTTTTTTCGAAAAAGATTTTCTCCATCTTTTTTTTTCAGATGAGCTATTCCTGTACAGATTTCAATATTTCCATCAATATTCACGTCCCGCCAATATGCTGGTAGCCGAAGTTCCATTCGGAAAATGCCTTGAACTGCTGTACGAAATAGAAGGAGAATTCGGGCGGCTTCAGAACGATAGCAGTCATTTCATCAGGTCGTTATTGTACCAACTGCTTGTTACCCTTAACCGGTATTATGCCGGGATTTACAACGTGCAAAGCGACACATCTGTTCATCCAGATTTTTACAGGTTCCGATCTTTACTTGAAAAGAAAATCGCCGATGGGTTAAGTGCCGAAGGCTATGCGAAAATGCTCCAAGTGAGCTACGGGTTTCTTAATAAAATCTGCAGGCAATTTAGTGGATTATCTGCTCAGCAAATGATCCATTACAAGTTGATTTCAGAGATAAAGAAAAGGCTTTGCCAGAATAAATCTGCAAAAGAAATTTCCTATGAGTTTGGCTTCTCAGATCCATCTAATTTTAACCGTTTCTTTAAAAGATTTACTGGCATTACTCCACAGCGGTACCGGAAGAAGTGGTAAATGACCAGTTTAAATGTAAAATGACCATTCCAGGCAGGTAAGCGTGCCTTAATTTTACAAAAAAAAGAATATGGTAAAATACACGCTTACCCTCCTATTATTCATCATGAGTATATTGTTGGTACAGGCAGAAGATCTGTACGTTAATCCTAAAACAGGCGACGATGGAAATGCAGGAACGAAAACCCATCCGTTAAAGACACTTTTCGCAGCTGCAAAACAGGTAAATCTTAATAAAGCGCCTGGCCCCACCACAATTTTCCTTTCAGAGGGTTTACACCTGTTAACCCAAACTGTTATGTTCACTAACGACAAATATACCGTTAAAGACCGCCTGGTTATCCGCGCGGACGTGATGCCTGACGATACGGGCTGGACTCCTCAGAAAATGCCGGTTGTAGTAACAGCAGTTCCACTTGAACCGGGCGTAGGTGGAGAAGAAGCAAAGGGTATACAGCCCGAAATCAGTCATGTAACCATTGAAGGCCTCCGGTTTACCGGTAGCCCTGACTACTCCTATGTAGATGGTTCTAATTTAAGGCGTTCTTATCCGGTATGGCGCGAGGGAAAGAAATTAGACGACCTGCTTGTAACACAATGCCTTTTTGCCGGAAATGTTGATGTACTGCCATTGCATGTAGGGGTTATAGCCAATGGTTACGGTCTTATTATTGATCATTGCGTATTTTTTGACTGCAAAAACCCGGTTGTTTTTTGGAAAAACGATGGAGGAACCGGCAGCCGGAGTGTGATGCGCTATTCATTAGTATATGGCTGCTATTTTAGTGGCGTTTGGACTACCCAAAGTACAAATGGCGACGAATTCGATTTTCACCACAACATTATTGCGAATACGAGTACGGTATGGGTCAGAGAAAAAGGTAGTACCCGGCAGTATAAAGCTTCTGATTGCCTTTTTACAAACTATACCAATTTGGCCGGATATGGAAGTGGTCCGTTAAGCAGCAACGACGCCACTTCAACAAGCTTTCTGGAGATGAAGAATGTACAAACTACCGGAACAGTAAAGATCGAGAAAGATCAGAGCAAACGTAATTACTTGCAATTGGCAGCAGGATCTGCAGGTACTCATCTAAAGGCAGGTCTTTTCAAAAAAGATCAATAAGCTAATGGTTTTAAAGCTGTTATTTGATAACTATCTAAGAAATGTCGTCATTGCGGGATGGCTTTTCAGCCGGCGAAGCAATCTTTATAGCAAGAACTGCCAGCATAGAAAGATTGCTTTCCCAAAGGTCGGGACAAGCTGTCATTCCTTCTCGCAATTTGACGTTTTTTTCAATAGATCATGCTCTTGAATGCCCTGGTCATTCGTATAGATTCCAATATTTGAAAAAACGAAGAGCCAAGGGCTGTTGTCAGAGCTGGAATTAGTTTCTTATGCATAGACCGCTCTTGAAGAAGGGCAGGTACCCTCTCCATTACTGAAATTTTAGAAGCCAATAATCCAGCAACGAAGATATGCCCATCCTCATTTATAAAATTATTTTGATCCTTCTTTTTTCCCCTTTTGCAGGCACTCCACTGCATTTGCCACATACACCAACGGCGCATTCCAGTTAATGGCAATTTCGTTACTGGCATAAGAGCTAACATCGTCGAGGTATGACAATTCGGGTTCGTCATTATACTTTAGTCCATCTTGTTTCCCCCGGTTGGGTCCTCCAACCAGCAGGCCCGGAACAGGTTCGGCAACACCATCTGCAAACGACGGACGATGGTGCGGGTGCATAGGCGATTTGTAACCTATACCCGTTACAAATGAATAACCGGTTGCATTTTTACCCAAAACGTAATCCAGGTTACTAAGTGCCGCATCAAGATAGGCGCCCTCTTTTGAAAACAAATAAGTATTAATGAGCAATATACTTTGATTCATTGCTGAAGAATTACTTCCCCATGCAAAATCGTTAATTGAAGCACCGATTACGGTATGATAGGGACCTGTTTCAAAAGCAGTTAAATAGCGATCGGCAAGGTTGAGTATTTTCTTCTTCAGAATACTGGTTACACTTTTATACTGTTCAGGAAGCCGCCCCTCGCATCTAATCAAGGTATAATATCCCAACGCAGCTACATTGTTCCAGCTAGGCAAGCTTATTGGAGCATTTAAACGGGCAAAAAAAGCGTCATAATATTCTTTTTGCCCGGTTGAAGCCAATAATTCTGCCGAGGCCCACGTCCATTCATCTTCGAAATTCCCATCGCCATAACCTCCGGTTGTTACCTTTAGGTCTGTCATTTTATTGAGCGCATCCTGATCGTAAACGATATTTGGATTCTTCACCGACCAGCTCCAGGCCTTTCTGGAGGCCAACAGGCAGCTATCTGCCAGTCCAGGGTATTGTTCGGGAAAATGTTTAAAAATACGATAAGCTTGTGCAGCAACAGCGGCCAGATTAAGCGTTGCTGCCGTACCTTTTGCCACCACATAACGTTTTGATGTTGCTTTATCGGGCATCACCATACCGTCGAAATTCAGGTTGGTACATTTATTATAAACTCCGCCATCGCCGGGGTCCTGCATTTTAAGCATCCAACGCAAATTGTAAATGGCCTCAGTTAACACATCAGGAACCTTGTTTTTGGCATGGGGAATATGCGCCTTCTGGCCTTGAAAATATTCAGGAAAATCTTCATAGGCAGAAAGTAAAGTAGAGGTAGAGATACCACTGTTCACCACATATTTATTGTAATCTCCCGCATCGTACCATCCGCCAGAAACATTGATCTTACTATCAGCCTTCCTGTCTTTAGAGGCTGCCAATGGATGGATATAAACTGAAGTATCAGGATGCCCGGCCGCACGATACCATTTGCCTGCATAGTTAACATCCAGTGCAGAGGAGGCACGCTGGTAATAAAAAGCTTTTAATGCAGCCACTGCAAGATCGTGGTGCACACCATCTGCAATTTTAAAAACAGGCGATTCAGAAATCCCGGCAATCCGGATGATATATTGGCCAGGTTGGTCGAAAGGACTAAAATCTGCAATTCTTGTATTAATTTTCGAATAGCCGGTAGTTTTAGGTTCAGATAATACACCTGTGTACACAGATTTTCGGTCTGGCATGGATAACAACTCAAACTTACTTTCTGAAACTGCCCGGAGCACGACTGCACTTTTTTCCAGCTTTGGATAATAACCTGATTGGTCTACAACAATCTCAGGAACCTTCGTTTCCTGGGCAGTGGCTGCAGTGGCAACCAGCGATAACCATATTAAAACCGACCTGTACAACATGCCATTCATCATACTATAAATATTTTTCGAATTCAGATTGAGTAATTACTTTCAGGCTTACATCATCTACAAACATGGTACCAGTGACGTAACCCAGTGCAAATAACAACTTTATTTTCGTAATACCAGGCGGAATAATATATGCCTTTTCATAAAGCTTCCAATCGGCGTCTCCTGTAACCGAAGCAATGTTGATTCCCTCGCCGATTTTAACTTCCTGTTTGTTAAGGGTTTCAAAAAGAAATAATGCACCGTTCCACGAGTTTTTCCCGGTACTCACCGCATCAGCTTTAATCTTTGCACTCATGAGTATGTACTGGGTATTTTTAGGTAAAGATACAATCTGATGCATACCGGTCCATTTAGAAGAATCTGAAGAAAATATAGCAGCGCTCATTTTCCCCGAGCTGTACATATAAGGGGTTGCCTTGGCCGAATAATCGACCCAGTCCTCTAACTCATTTTCGAAGCCACCATTAACCACCAGGTTTTTTTGGGCCAAAGCATGGGTAGTGGCTGCCAGCATCATGATGCCGGCAACCATATATTTTATCACTTTCATTAATTGATTATTTTAAAATTATAAATATGGAAGAGGTTGGAGCATATTTACCGTATGGATTTCCTTAATAAAGTCGTCATTGCGAGAAGGCTTTTCAGCCGACGAAGCAATCTTTATAGCAAAGTTTTCTAGCATGAAAGATTGCTTCGTCGTTCCTCCTCGCAATGACGATAACTTGATGGAGCTATTTTATTAAACTAAAATTTGCTTCAATTAATATACCCCAATATCATCCAGGTAAATGGTTTCCGGTGCGTTGCCGCTTAGCTCCTGAAACCCGATCCAATTCAGGCTTGTAGGTTTCCCCGGCTGACTGGCATTCTGAAAGCGATCTATCGGAACCACATAATTGGTCCACTTACCTGCATGCAGTACAACGCTCACATTACGGTTGTCAAAATCGCCCAGTGCAACTTTTACTATTTTACCTTCCGTACCAGTTGTGCCATAAATAGAAAACTTCACATAGGTTTTGTCGGTCAAATCAACAGGGGTATTACTGCCTACGGCATATCCTGCGTAACTTCCGGTATAGGTAAGTTTAATGGAATGGGTACCGCGTTTTACCATCTCGGTATTATTCACATCGGCGTTAGCCCCCCCGAAGTTGAAATCGTACCCGGCTGTTATGGCATCATCATAAAATAAATGTCTGAATCCAAATGGCAACAATATCGGAACCACAACACCATCGTAAGATAGGTATGGCCCCGTACCTGTACCGCCCGGAGTAGTAACACTTACTGCACCCAGCGCGCCTGCCGGTACCGTTACTTTCAGTTCTGTGCTGGTTGAAGAAACTACCTGCGCAGCTGTGGCACCAAACTTAACGCTCGATACCTGATCAAAACGCAAACCGGTAATGGTAATTACATCACCAGGGTTACCGGCAAATTGACTCAGGTCATTAATCGTTGGAGCAGGCTGTTTAATACTAAAATTAAAGCTGGTGGTACCGTATGCATTGGTTAGTGTTAGTTTCCCTGTTTGATTAATCCACGTAGCAGTTGTCGGGATCATTACCACAATACTTTTATCACTGAAAAGAGCCGTATTAAGATAGGCTGATGCGCCATTGAATTCTACCCTGTTGGTCGATTTCAGATTTTCTCCTTCTATTACATAAGTAACCCCAACATCGCCCGATGTAACTGTTGAATCGAGCGGGGTGAGTTGACTATCTCCTGGCCGCACCAAGGTACGTACCCTGGTAATGCTTGGCGCCCCCTGCCCCTCTTTGTCTTTTTTGCAGGAGGCGGCAAAGATCAGCATGTAAAACATGCCTATAAGATAAAGGGCTATAGTATTTTTATATAACGTTTTCATATTAGCTTATTTAAAATTGTAAGGCACCGGAGGCAATAATAATTTAGGATTTAAAATGGTTTCTGTTGTAGGATAAGGCAAACGGAAATTTGCATCGGTTGGGGTATACTTTTGTCCCCAGATTACAACCGGTGTAGTATTGCTGTAAATTCCTCTTTCCTGGTTGGAAATAATGGCAATTGCTTTAGGGTGCGAGGTTACATTAAAACCATCTAAACGGCCCAGGTCAAACCAGTAATCGGCTTCAAATACAAATTCCATACGACGTTCCTGATAAATATCCTGGATAGTGATGGAGGTTTTAGGAATGAGGCCTGCCCTTCTTCTGATTTTGTTAAAAGGGATAAGCGCGGCGTCATCCGAAGTACGATCAGCACCTGCCAGAACCGCCTCTGCTTCGATTAACAATACATCAGCATAACGCATTAAATAAGTATTATTGCCTGTCGAAAATGCTGCACCTTTACCGCCATTATCAGCAGGTGTACCCACTACATATTTTTTAATAAAAGCTGGCATCCCCTGGGCAACTGCTCCGGCAGGTAAAGTGTAACCGCCTTTGGCCTGGTTAATTTCCGGGTAAACATCGCCCTGCATCATCACCGTTGGCTTTCTCCTTAAATCGCCGGGTTCGAAAGCGGTAAGCAGATCAATCGAAGGTGTAACGCTTCCATAACCGTCGCCAGTACCCGTAATTTCGGAGTTGAATGCAAGAAAAGATTGTAGAGCATTACCATGTCCATAAGAAGATCCGCCCAGCCATTGAATGGCAGCAATACTCTCTTCGTTATTATTATTGGCCGTTTTAAACAAATCAGCATAAGTTTTTCCCGAAATATCTATTCCATACAATTTAAACTCGCCACTGCTCATCACCTGCTCTGCTTTTAAACGGGCATTCGAATAATCGCGCATGTACAAATAAACTTTAGACAGTAATGCCGAAGCCGATCCGCTGGATACTTTACCCTGAGAAACAGATCCTGTTCTGACCATTTTATCGCAATTTTGTTCAGCAAATTTGAGGTCATTGATAATAAACTTATAAACATCAGTTACCGGATTGGTATTAATCTGGTAATTGCCCACATAATCCAGGCTATTTTCGATAATTGGCACATTTCCCCATGTTCTTACCAAATAAAAATAGGCCATGGCCCGCATAAATCTGGCCTCGCCAATTGCATTGTTAACTACAGGCGCCGGCACACTGGCAGGCACTTTTGTTTTCAGGTTATTTATCAATGTATTAGATTGTGCAATTACACTGTATAGCGAATTCCAGGCTGATGCCAACTGGGTATTATCTCCTGTTACAGAAAAATTTCCAAAATTGATTACATCAGGAGAATAAGTGTGTGCGTTGCCGCTTAGCAATTCTGAAATACACCAGGAAGCTTTGGCATTCCAATCAAACCAAGGAGAGTTGTACAGGGCAATGGTACTGGCCTGAACCTGTTCGGTGTTCTGGTAAAAATTATCAGCACTGAGCGAATCCTGTGGAGGAATATTAAAAAAATCTTTTTTACAGCCAGCGCTAACAATGGCTATAAAAATAAAGCTGTATATTAAATATGATTTCATTTTGTTCAATAATTGTAGGTCACTAAAATTGTGCATTTATTCCAAAAGTGATGGTCCTGGCAATCGGGTATCTACCCAGGTCGATATTATTTAAAATGGCGCTCTGGTTCATCGCCCCGATTTCCGGATCGTAGCCCTTGTACTTTGTAAACGTGTACAGGTTTTGTACGCTTGAGTAAATTTTTAAATTAGAGAATTTATATTTCCTGATCCACGAAACAGGCACCCTGTAACCGAGGCTAACATTTTGTATACGTAAAAAAGATCCACTTTCCACATAACGGTCAGATACAAACAGGTTCGGGTTATCGATACCGATTTTAGGTGCAGGAATATTGGAATCTGGATTTTGAGGCGACCAGAAATTACTATATGCCGCGTATTGATTCTGATATACCGCCGCCAAATTACCCATGGTATTGTTTAACAGGTTCATGATTTTAGAACCATAAGATCCGTTCAGGAACAAGGTAAAATCAAAAGCTTTATAACTGAATGTATTGGTAATGCCATAGGTAAATTTAGGATTTGGATTTCCAATCGCTGTACGGTCTTTCTCATTGATTACCCCATCGCCATTTACATCTTCATACTGCACATCGCCCAACCAGGTGCTGTTGCTGTTATTGGCAATACCACGTCCGAATTGAACCGGGGCCGATTGAAGCTGCTCCTGTGTTTTAAATATCCCCTTTACTTTATAGCCATAAAATTCGCCCACAGATCTGCCCACCACTGTACGGGTAACCGGGGTTTGCAGATAAGCATTGGTGATGGTTCCGAAGAGTTCAGTAAGGCCGTTACCAAGCTCTTTAACCTCGTTATTATAATGCGAAAGCACCACACTGGTGTTCCACTTGAAATCGCCCTTATCAATATTGTGCGAGCTAATGTTCAAATCAAAACCTACGTTATCAATCTTTCCAAGATTTACATATGGAGGATTAATACCGCCTAAATAATCAGGACCACCTACCAGATAGGCCGGAAGGGTAAGCTGAAATAAGAAGTCTTTTGATGTTTTCTTGTAAACATCTACGCTTGCACTGATCTTACCATTCAGAAAGTTCATATCAACCCCACCATTGTATTGGATAGAGGTTTGCCATTTCAAGGATTTATTATCAATCCGTCCGGCAAGAAAACCAGTGCCTAAACCTGTCTGTGATGACCTCAGCAAAGAGCTGTAAAGATAATTGGGAACATCCTGGTTACCTACTTCTCCGTAACCTAAACGAATCTTAAGCCCGTTTACCACCTTATTGATCCCTTTCATAAGTGGTTCTTCAGACAATCTCCACGAAGCGGCAAATGATGGGAAATAACCCGTTTGAGAGCCATCGGCGAACTTGGAGGTCTTATCTCTCCTGATCGTAGAAGTAAGGCTGTATTTTGAGTTGTAGGTATAAATGGCACGGGCATAGATCGATTCCTGGCGCTGTGTGCCAATGTATTCATCGTTGGTAGCAGTAACGGCCTGGCCTAAATTCAGCGATTGCACATCGTTACTATAAAAACCCTGACGTGTTCCTTCAATTCCCCTCCAGTTTGACTGTTGAACCTCGTAACCCAAAATGGCACTTAGGTTATGCTTTTGGCCAAATGTCTGGTTATAATTAAGATATTCTTTCCAGATCAGAAATGTACTTTGCTGAAATCTTTCCTTTAATGATGCAGTAGGATTGGTAAAACGGCCCCACGAATAGCTGGGCGTAAACACATTATTATCAGAGAAATTAAAATCGCCTCCAAGCTCTGATCTTAGCGATAATGATTTAATGAACTTAATTTCGTTGTAAATATTGGTGTTAATATTACTCCTGTTCAATTTATTTTTGATCTGCTGGGCTTGTGCAACCGGGTTTAATGCAGCAGCGGCAGCAAGCGGATCTGAAACGGGAGGACCTGTATAAGAACCATCGAGGTTGGTTACCGCTAAATCAGGAGCCTGCAGTAAAGCATTGTAAATAATCCCGTTATTATCGCTGGTGACTACATTTTCTGCCGACCGGCTGCCGGTTAAGGTAATTCCAAGTTTAAACCATTCTTTTACCTGTGCATCGGCATTTACCCGGAGGCTGTAGCGACGAAAATCAGAACCGATAACGGTACCGTCCTGTCCGAGATATCCACCGGAAATGTAATAGGTTAATCCTTCTTTACCTCCGGAAACAGCTACCTGGTGGCTCTGTTGTGGCGCAGTTCTAAATATTTCTTTTTGCCAGTTAGTACCCTCTCCCAGCACAGAAGGATCTGCAAATTCGACCCTTCTTCCGGTACCATAAATATCGCCCAGTGAGTTTTGCAGCATGGCATACTGGCGAAGGTCCATTACATCCATATACTTTGCCACACGCTGGAAACCGTAATAACCATCATAATTTATAGCAGAATTACCGCTCTTTCCCCTTTTGGTAGTGATGATAATAACCCCGTTTGAAGCGCGGTTTCCATATATTGCTGTTGCAGATGCATCTTTGAGGACATCGATAGATTCAATATCATTAGGATTGATTAATGATAAAGGGCTTACGGTAGTCTGCGAGTTGGCATTGGAAGATGAGGCCTGTAGAGGAGATCTTCCACTGGTGCTCTGATTGCCTGCATCGCCCGAAATTGGCACCCCATCTATCACATATAAAGGTTCATTGCTTCCGCTTAAAGAAGTTACTCCCCGTACACGCACAGAAGTATTGCTACCCGGTGCGCCGGAGTTTTGCGAAATCGTTAACCCCGAAGCCCTGCCCTGCAGCATCTGATCGATACTGGTTTGAGGCACATTGGCAATATCGGCAGCTTTTACAGATGAAACAGATCCGTTAAGATCGGCCCGTTTTTGTGTTCCATAACCAATTACCACCACATCAGAAAGTGCCGTGGTCTGTGCTTTAAGTACCACATTCAGGATGTTCTTGTTGCCCGGGTTAATTTCCTGGGGCTCCATTCCAACAAAAGAAAATACAAGGGTGGTTGATCCGGCAGGCAGCGAAATCTTAAATTTACCATTAATATCGGTTACCGTTGATTGTTTGGTACCCTTTACATTAACAACCACCCCGGGAAGCGTTACTCCTTTTTCATCGCTCACCGTACCGGAAATTTCCACATCCCGAACCGAAACGGTTGCTAAAGGCAAGTATGGAATCTTTTTAAGGATAATGGTTTTCCTGATGATTTTGAAATCAAGGTTGGTATTTTTTAAAACTACACCCATTACCTGCTCAATAGGCATGTCGGTTACATTCAGGTTTATTTTATATTTATCATCTATATCGGCACGCCTGAAAAGCAAGTGGTAACCACTCTGTTTCTCTATTTGCTTTAAGATGGAAATGATGTCAGAATTATCCTGTTTAAGTGTTAAATTCTGACTGAAGCTGCTAGCGCTAACCTGCATAAGGGTAAGCGTAAAAAAAAGCACTACGAGTCTCATTGTTAACAAGATTTGGTAAGAATCACGGCGCAATACCTGCCTGATCCTAAAAAATAAATTCATATCTTTATGGAGTTTTGGTTAAATTATAATGTTGTTTGAATCGGATTGTAAGTAACCTTTACTGTAACCGGATGTGCTGCGAACACGATCCGGTTTTTTCTTAAAAAGCATGGTTACCCTTACATTATGCAGTGTTGTAGTAGTTTCTCATGTTGAAATATTTATTTGGTTAAGTTTTATTTTTATCGATGGTGTCTCTTTAATCGATTATAGTTAGCTGGTGCCCGTTCAATTCATATTTTAGCCCTGTAAACTGAAGCATACTCAACAACTCTGAAAGTTCTACATCTTTAGATATTGTTCCTGTATAAGATATTTTTGAAGGCGTTCCTTTAAATACGACCTGAATATCGTACCAACGGGCCAACTGCCTGGCAATTTCTTTAATCTCCATATCTTTGAAGATAAAAAGGTCGTTTCTCCAGGCCATCACCGCTTCCATATCGCAATTATTATTCACCTTGATGCCGAATGGATCTACCAGGGCTTGCTGCCCGGGCTTCAATAGTTGTGAAAATTTACCGGAAGATAAATGGATACTGCCTTCAAGTAATGTTGTTTTCTGCTCCGCCTCATCCTCATAAGCCATTACGTTAAAATGCGTACCCAGCACACTGATTTCCGTTCCGCGCGATTGTACCTTAAAGGGTTGCTTAGGATTCTTGGCTACCTCGAAATATACCTCACCGGTCATCTGCACTATTCTTTCAGCTCCTGTAAAAGCAGTTGGGAACCGCAAGCTCGATTTCGCATTTAACCAGGCTTTACTTCCGTCTGGCAGCACAACGCTGTATTTGCCCCCAAGTGGTGTGGTAATCTTGTTGTAGGTAATTTTAGAAGATTCAGGCCCGGTATGCACTTCATAGCTGAGTTCGCCTTCGGCTGTTTTTACCACGCTAACATTCTGTTGGTTAGCCAGCGCACCTATTTTGGCGTCGGTCAACACCACTGATGAGCCGTCATCTAATGTCAGCACGGCCCTATTGCCACCAGGTTTGATGTGAACTGCCTGATGTAATTTTGCGGTTTGATCTTGTTGATGCTGCTGCGAATGATATCTCCAGGTCAGCACTGCACCCAAAACCAGAATGAGTGATGCAGCCGCCCATAATATTGTACTTACACGTATTGATTTTTTATGAATTGGTATTATCTTTTGCTCACTTTTAGCTTCAATGTTGAGCAGAATGCGTTGAAAAATCCTATCCTCTACGAGCTTGCGCTGGTCATCAGAAAGGCCGGCAAGATCTTCAGGTACGGCATCCATACTATCGAACCATTGATCTACCTGTTCGATTTCGCTAACAGTACAATCACCAGAAAGATATTTTTTAAGTAAGGAAACGGCTATTGATCGGCTCATGTTGATTTACAGTTATATTTGGTTCGTTAATGGTATAGTCGGTTAACCCGGCCCTTGCCCCCAAAAAAAAATAAAAAAATTAACAGGGCTGTATGATAAGTATAAATGGAGAACCCGAAATCTAAGCAAATCTCTCCAGGATATCGTCATCCTGAACTCGTTTCAGAGTCTTCCATACAAGATAGATCTCTCCATTTCACTGCGTTTCAGTCGAGATGACGAGAATTTTAGTAAACGCAGTCAATTTATCGGAGTAACCAGGCAAAACCAGAAGCGATCAAAATCACCTTATAATGCAGCCTAAAATACTTCAGGGCATTGGTAATATGGTTTTCTACCGTCTTTTCAGATAACCCCAATAATTCAGCAATTTCCTTATTAGATTTGTGTTCTTTCCTGCTAAGCTCAAATACCTTCCTGCATTTTGCAGGTAACCTGGAAATTACACCGTTGATTCCGTTCTCTAATTCGTTTATAAATATGGTTTCTTCGGTAGTATTGGTTGCTTCCTGGTAATTAAAAGAAAGCAGTTCGAGGTAATTGTTCCGGGTTGCCTCCTTAGCCATATAATCAATAATTGAATAGCGGATAGCAGAATGGAGGTAGGCTTTTAAAGACCCCTTGATATTTATTTTTTCCCGATTGATCCAGAATGTGGTGAAGAAATTCTGGATAATTTCCTCGGCAGCTTCTTTTGACCTCAATCTTTTATTGGTAATGACATACAGCTCATACCAATACCTGGTATAAATTTCCTTGAAAGCAACCACTTCGTTCTCCCTCAACATTACGATCAGTTCCTCATCAGTATGATTATGCTGGTTGCTCATAGCCAGTAAAATTATAAAAAAAAATGAATCCGGAACTACGAACATAACGCCAATTATGGTGCTACATAAAATGCTGACATACCCGTGGTCTCAGATGTTCCCATCTGACGCTAGTACAGTTCTAAAGAATTTTGTACAATCGGATTACTTAAGTTGTGGATCCACTCAAGAAATCATCCTTGCCATAGCCAACTGCAAATTTCAGGGAAGTATTTTTGCGGCTATTGAGCCACTTGGGTTTTGTGAAATTGAGCTCAGCCTGTACTGAGCTTAACGAAGTATCGAAGTGCTTTAACAGTTATTTTTTGATACCCTCCGACAGGCTCAGGGTCAATGTCATTATTTAAATTTTTTAACCACAGATGTACACAGATAAACACGGATTTCTATATCTGTGTTCATCATTTTTATCTGTGGTTAAATTACGTCTGCCTGCATCCAGGGCTTAACTTATGACATTGGATTTAGGGTTGTGACATTGCATTTAGGAGACAGCCCCTGATTATTTGTTTACCTAGTGATTAAGATCAGGCTTTTACTAAAAATGTTTCGGGCATTTCTGCAGCCCTCAGCATGAAATTATGCAGCTCATAGTTTTTAACAAAAGGCTTTAGATTTTCTGAACCGGGACCAAACATGGCTAGTTCGACATAATCTCCGGTATGGTTCATACCCGCCCATTGTACATCTGTGTATTTACCTAAAATTTTGCCGTATTCGTAAAATGGCAGGTTGGATTCGTTGTAAAGCTGCCCCGGAACAATATCTTTAAAATGAACCAATAGAGATTTTACATCCTCTGGTTTCATTTCAAAACCCTGGTTTTCTTTTATCAAATCAATTATTTTCTGTTCGCTGAATGATTGATTAAGCTGCGCCAAAAGCCAGGTATTACTGTGTTTAAAGTTTTGAAGGCTATCGAACTTTTTGTTGGCTTCATCAGCGTAAAATAAACCAGGGTTCGAATTACCATGATCTGTGGTGATGATCACCAATGTTTCGCCATCCTTTTCGGCAAACTCCATTACTTTTCCAACAGCTTCATCAAAAGCAAGCTGATCGAAAATTAAACCGCTCAAATCATTTGAATGTGCGGCCCAATCTACTTTACCACCTTCAACCTGTAATGCAAAACCATCTTTATGGTCTTTCATGAGTGCTATCGCTTTCATGGTCATCTCTGCCAAACTCGGTGTAGATTTCATGAGCTCCTGATCATGTAACCTGTCTACCTCGTAAGGCATTCCATCTTCTGCAAACAATCCCAAAACCGGCTTTGACTTATCTAACGCTAACATTTCAGTCCTGTTTTCAGCAACTTTGTAGCCCTGTGCTAAATATTTTGGAATCAGGTTTCCACCTGGCCTTTTCTCTCCGAAATATTGATGCCCTCCTCCCATCATCACGTCAAATTTTAACCCGAGATACATTTCAGCAATGATATCCTGTCCACCGCGATTATCAATATTTACACAAAATCCCGCAGGAGTTGCATGCGTAATGGGTACAGTGGTTACACAACCTACCTTTTTACCTTTTTCTTTAAATTTTTGAAAAATTGGCTGAGGTTTTTCACCCTTAAGGCCCACGTTTAACGAACCATTCTTAACACGCAAGCCACCACCCCATGATGAACTTGCAGCGGCAGAATCGGTAACCAAAGAACTCGCCGAAGCGGTATCCATCAGTGCTCTTACCACTTTATTATCCCTGTAAAGGCCTAACCACTTACTGCTTCTGCCCAATATGCGGTTAGAATAGATATCGGCCATGTTCAGCGTTCCGATGCTCATCCCATCGCTCACCATCATAATGATATTTTTAGCTTTTTTGCGCCCGGCTATAGGCGAAGCCACCACATCTTTTATACCTATAAAAGGCAAACCTAAACCGGTTAATAAACCTCCTTTTAATAACGACCTTCTGTTCATATCTGCACTTAATTTTTAAACAATGGGTTTTCTCTAAAGTATTTTCCATCGGCAAAACTGATGGCATAATCTGATTTAAAATGCGTACTCTTTTTATAATAATCTGTGGTGATAACCTGAGCGCCCGATTTACAGGCGGCTTCGAAATCGCTCCGGTCATTCATCCTGGCCTGCTTCGTATCTGCATCTGCCCTGGTTCGGATGATATAACCTTTCTTTACCAATTCAGGAATTTGTTCATCTTTTGGGTTATTTCTAATCATAAAAGCTGCTTCGGGAGTTCCAGGTTCTGCATTGGCAAACATTACACGGCCTTTAAGTGAAGGATGCCCCTGGATATATGTTGAGCGTTTTCTGTCTTTAGCATCAAGAACGAAAAGAAATTTACCTTTCGTGCGACTAAGTTTCGGCCAGTTTTTTGCCAGGACAGCCTCTTCCAAAGTTTTATATTTGCCCCTTACCTCATCGGGCCTTAAAATATGTTCCTTTCCTAAATTTTCGATAATCACTGCATCCAGCGCATCAAAAGTTTTACTGCTAAAAACCTCAGGCTGCGTAAATCCTGTACGCCTTACCGAGTCATCTTTAGCTTCCAGAGTGATGAAGACCGGCGTATGCTCCGGATTGGCTTCCGACCATTTTTTTAGCTGCTGCAATGCCCTAACCAAAGTTAGTGCCGAGGATCTGAAATCTAAATCCGGAATATGAAAGACCTTGAAACCCGGTTTATTCATCTCTCCATCTTTATCGAATGCAGGCTGACCTTTTACCTGCTCAAGCCCAAATGGATGCGCGTACTTGCCACCTTTCTCATCTGCATAAACGTCGATTTCGAGATTTCTTAAACCCATGTCCAATTGTTCCGGCATGGGTATGTGTTCATAATCCAAACTGTTTGCTGCTACCGAGTCTTTTAATCTGACAACATTTAGCAGCTCAGCGTTAATGGCTTGTTTATAACTGTTATGCGAGCCGATAACCTGTATCTGATTAATTGGCAAATCTTCCTTTTTAGTAACTAAAGCAATTACGGGCATCGCCAACACTAAAAGCAGGGAACTTGTTAATTTCATCAACACCTTGTTTTATCTGGTTAATATCCAGGATTTTGTTTTAAATTGCTATTAAGCTTTAATTCGTTTGCAGGAATAGGGTAGATTCTTCTGGTGATATCCTTATTCATTTTTAAGACATCATTTGGTAAAGGATATTCTATTTCGAACTGACCAAAACGGATCAGGTCATTTCTTCTCCAGGCCTCCCAACTGAATTCGCGTGCACGCTCATCAAGTAAATTCTGCAAACTTACCTCGCTTGCGGTTTCTGCACCTGCACGGGCCCTTATTTTATTTAACAATAAAAGCGGTGTTTGTAACTCGCCATTTACCGTAGTGGCTGTTGCACCTCTCAAAATCGCTTCGGCTTTCATCAGCATTACATCGGCCAGGCGTAATACAGGCATATCATTTCCATTAAGGCGGGTGGCTTGGATGGCATTTGGATCTGGCCAGTATTTTACCGAACGCACACCTTTTGCCTGGTCAGCAACTGTATTGCCCAAATCCATTGGTTTACCCGGTTTTAAAATAAGATCAGGGGTAATTTCAATCTGAGTTGTTGTTCCCGCAATATAAACAGGCTTTGTTAAATCAGGTTTGCGGTTTGCATCAGGCGCATACTGCTTACCTACCAGCCAGAAAGTTGTGCGAACATCATTGTTTAAATTGAAACGGTTGAAGTATTCGGGCGTGGTACTCATCGAAATACTGAAACCCACATTGATGCCATAGGCTGCAGCCAGCGCAGGATAGAAACCAAATCTGGTCATTTGATTTCCCGGAATTTGCTGATCGTAAGGAATGGCAAATATCGTTTCATTAATTTGCGGACCATTATTTACATCAAAAATATCTGAATACTTGGCATCAAGTGAGTAGTTATTGTTTTTCAATATATTATCGGCCATTGTTACAACGTCCGGGTACCTGGCACGGCCTGTGTAAACCTCTGCGTTTAAATACATTTTTGCAAGTAACGCGTAAGCCATAGCCTGCGTTGGACGCCCGTAAACTGCTACTTTATTATTATTATCCTTAACTGGTAACTGCCCAACAACTGCCAAAAGCTCTTTTTCAATGAATTCAAAAACCTTTTCCCTGGGCTGGTTACCGGGAAGAGCGCTTACTGGGAATGTATCAATAATTGGCACATTGCCATATAGATCCATCATAAAGAAATAGTATAACGCGCGCATGGCCCTTACCTCTGCAATGCTGCTGTTTTTAGTGGCCTGAGGTACTGAAGACTCATTTGTAAGGTTGATTAAACGGTTGCAGTTATTAATCCCCCCAAAACCCCATTGCCAGATGTCCCTTACATTAGGGTGATCAATTGTCCAGGTATGGTAATGGAGCTGACGGTATTGCCCGCCATCATCGAAATTTCCATCGCGGGCCGGTAATATAGCTGCATCGGTAGAGAGTTCCTGCATCCGCCAGTAAGGCACACCGAATGAAGAGGACAGGTTGGAATACATCGTACCGAAAAGCGAGGCATAATCTGAATTGGTATGTGGAAAGTTTTCCTTAACATATTGAGATTCCACATCTACATCGAGCTTGCTGCATGATTGGAAAACCATTAGGCAAACTATAATATTGAACAGAATAATATTTTTTTTCATCGTTATATTTTTTAGAATGATGCATTTACGCCAAAACTGAACGTTCTTGTTTTTGGATAATAATTATTGTTGTCAATACCTGGTGTTAAACCACCAATATTAATTTCAGGGTCTAATCCACTGTATTTTGTGATGACGAAAAGATTGTTTGCAGTTGCATATAACCTGATGGCTTTAATGGCCGGATTCTTAGGCTTTATGGTGTAACCTAAGGTTGCATTATCTAAACGCAGATAAGAGCCACTTTCCAGGAACCTGTCAGAAATCAGATAAGCATTAATATCGTTAAAAGATTCTCCTAAAGTAAACCTCGGAATATTCTGAAGCTTGGCATCTGCCGGATTATTCAGAGAAGCTTTAGTTGCATTTAATATTTTGTTGCCCAATACTCCCCTTACCAAAAAGTTAAAATCCCAGTTTTTATAATTAAAACTGTTTGCCCACCCGTAAATTAATTTTGGTTGTGCATCTCCTGCAATCTTTGCATCTGTTATTAAAGGCTGTGTAGCAATTGTTTGCCCGGCGGCATTAATATAAGTACTTACACCAGCAGCATTTTTCCCGGCATAATTCCAGAGATTAAAAGTTCCTAAAGCGTAACCCGGTTGAATAAGCTGGCTAAAATTACCCGACTGACCTTTACCGCCGAGCTGGGCAGTCTGGATGGCTGCGATCTTGTAAAAATCATCAGATAAGGTTTCGACTTTATTTTTATTATGCGCCAGGTTTGGAGAACTTACCCATTTAAAACTGTCAGATTTGATTACGGTTGCATTCAATGAAAATTCTACCCCTGTATTTCTGATTTTACCAACATTAGCTGTTATGGTAGGTAAGAAAAACTGCGTAGTAGATACTTCATATCGGTCGTAAATCAGATCAGAAGTCTGTTTTATGTAAAAGTCAACAGAGCCCGTCAGCCTGTTATTAAAAAGTCCGAAATCTAAACCAATATTACTTGTTGCTGTACTTTCCCATTTCAGATTGGGGTTTTCGTTACGAACGGGCCCAATGGCATTGCTGATATTGCCATTGTTAAGAAATTTGTTGCTCCCAGAGAGTGTACCATAAATAAGCAATGAGGAGAAAGCATCAAATCCTAAGCTGTTACCAGAAACGCCGTAACCTGCGCGGAGTTTTAAATCGCTGATTGCTGGTATTGATTTCATGAATTCCTCTCCTGTTATTCTCCAGCCAGCTGAAACAGCCGGGAATAATCCCCAGCGGTTATTACGGCCAAAAGCTGATGAGCCATCATTTCTCAATGAAGCCTGAAACAGGTATTTTTCATTATAATTGTACTGTACCCTGCCATAATAGGAAATTAACCTCAGGGTAGAAATTGGTGCATTATTAAAAGCAATTTGCGAAAGTAAAGTCGGGTTTGATAAAAAGAGGTTATTATAACCCAAATTATCATTTGAAAAATTCTGGGTTGTAACCCCAAAACCATCATTTGTTCTGTCTTCCTGCCAGGAGTAACCTGCCAATAATTTTAAGCTGTGTTTGCCTATCAATTTATCATAATTGAAGTAACCTTCTAAAACCTCGCTTTTATTAAGTGCATCAATTTTTTGTGCTTGTCCGTTTACCCCACGTGCCAATCCCGATTGGCTGTTTAAATAGGTACTGTAATTGTTTTGATCGCGCTGTGAAGATACACTGGCCGTAAATTTCAACCCATCAAGGATGTCTAACTGGGCCATCCCATTAATAAGGGTCTTGTTGTTAAGGTTATCAATTTTGTTATTGTCTACAACCGATAATGGATTTCTTGTTCCGCTTCCGGTACGGTTATAGTTTTCTTTGTAAGAACCGTCTGCATTAAAGGGACTAACCGTAGGAAGATAAAAAAGCATGTTTGGCAAGGCTGTCGATTGATAGATATCGGTGCTTTTTGAATTGCTATTGGTAATGGTTAAACCTAGTTTTAACTTATCATTGAAAAACTTTTGGTTCAGATAGGCCCTAACAATTGTTCTTTTTAGGGATGTATTTTTCAAAATTCCTTTATTATCGAGGTAGTTTACACTTGCACCGTAATCAGAAGATTGTCCGCCGCCTCCATAAGAAAGGTTATGATTTGAAGTATACCCGGTTCTTTCCAGTAAAGATTGCCAATTGGTATCTGAGCCGTCATCATCGGCAGCATTCAGTACCTGCTTATTATCAGCTAGGTACTGCCTCAGTTCAGGAGCAGAAAGCATATCGTATTTCTTTGATACTTTTTCAACAGCAGCATAACCGCTATAAGCCAGGCGTGCCTGGCCATTTTTTGAGCGTTTGGTTGTTACAATGATTACGCCATTAGCTGCCCTTGAACCATAAATGGCGGTTGAAGAAGCATCTTTTAAAATATCAATATTTTCGATATCGGAAGGTGCCAGTAAATCAATCGAGGCACCCGGAACACCATCAATCACATAAAATGGTTCCTGTGCAGCCCCCTCCCTTAATGTAGACGGACCACGCAGAATAGTGGATGGTTTGGCATTTGGATCGCCACTTTTGGTTACATTCAAACCCGAAACCTTTCCCTGAAGTAGTTGAGCAGGATTTACCATTACGCCCTGATTAAACTCTTCAGATTTAATGGAAGTTACCGCACCGGTTACATCTTTTTTATTTGCTGTACCATAACCGATTACTACAACATCTTTTAATTTTTGATTATCTGGCAGGAGTGTTACATTAATTCGCGTTTGATTACCAACAGGTACTTCCTTTGATATACAACCCATCATAGAAAAAACCAACACATTTGATGGTTTTACAGAAATAGTATAGTCTCCATTAGTATCCGTCGAGGTTCCGCCGGTAGCACCTTTTATTCTTATGGTTACTCCTGGCATGGGCTGGTTTGTCTCATCAACAACCTTACCGCTAATATTCCGGGTATTTTGAGCCATTACATTTATGGAGAAAAGCATGAGCATAATCAATAAACCCAGCAGCCTGCCTACCCCTGTGAAGTAAATCAGTTTGTAAATTTTTTTCATGAAAAATAATTTATGGTTGGTTTGCATTAGCGAGGACGGCTCGTAAATGAGCCAAAATTCCCTGACTAATTTGCCACAAAGATGCGCCTGGTTAGTTAGGGATTTATGATGTAAAAAATACAGAATTGTTAAATTCGAGCCCGAAAAGGCATTGGAATGTTAAGGAAACAATCATTAAACTTCATGTTAAAATTTTTAATTTAACATGAAGTTTAATGATTATCTGCAGATCAAAATATTTCTATTTTATAAGAATCGTTGGTTTATAAATATCCAACTTTAATTGTTGTACCTATTTGAAAATACCATTGCCGGATCTTAGAAGCCAGATACACACACATAAGACACACAGTATATGGTAACGTGTAAATTACCGATATTTTATGCTTAGCCCCTTATTTTGTAAGCCTTTCCTTTAGTGGTTAAAAACGTTGTTAGGTATCCATTTGAAGATTTTACAACTTTGGTTTTAACTCCTTCTACCTGAATCTGGTTGCTGGTTCTGATTACGCAATTGCCTCCATTTGCAGATCTGATCAATGCCGACTTTAACTTACCTGCATTCCATTCCATATCAACTGTAAAAGCACCTCTGGCCTTTAGTCCGGATACGCTTCCGTTTGCCCACGATGTTGGAAGTGCCGGCAAAAGATGCAACTCATCGAGTTGACTTTGCAGGAGCATTTCTGTCATGCCTGATGTTGCACCAAAATTTCCATCGATTTGAAACGGAGGATGGGCATCGAAAAGGTTCGGATATAAACCACCTCCTTTTGAGACACTTAAGTCGCGCATTAAATCGCGAACCAGTTTATAAGCATGGTCACCGTCGAGTAAACGGGCCCAGAAGTTGATTTTCCAGGCAAGGCTCCAGCCGGTTCCTTCATCCCCGCGTAATTCCAGTGTCTTTTTACTGGCAGCAGCGATATCAGCATTGATTAGTGGCGATATTTCACGTCCGGGATGTAAGCCATAAAGATGACTTACGTGGCGGTGATGCGGTTCTACATCTTTCCAATCTTTGTACCACTCCTGTAAATTACCTTCCTTACCGATGTGAAGCGGGTATAGTTTCGCTAATTTTGCTTTGAGCAGCTTTCTGAATTCATCATCAATTTTTAGTGATTCTGAAGCTTCTATACAATTGCGAAAATGGTCTCGAACGATCGACATATCCATGGTTGTAGCGATAGAGGTATTTGCTTTTTTTCCCTTATCGTCATAATATTCATTTTCAGGTGAGAATGAAGGTGCGGTAACCAGGTACCCATTCTTATCTTCTACCAAAAAATCCACTAAAAATTCTGCTGCACCTTTCATCACCGGATAAGCCTTTTTCAAAAAGTCTTTATCCTGGGTAAAGCGATAATGCTCATACAAGTGCCGGCTTAACCAGGGGGCTGCCATGTACCAGTTTGCCCATTTGGGATCTCCTTTTCCTAAATTTCCTACCGGGTTGCTTAAAGCCCAGATATCGCTGTTATGATGGGCAACCCAGCCTTTCATGTTATAAAAATCTTTCGCTGTGTCTTTACCTGTAACAGCTAAATTGTTGATGAACGCAAACAAGGGGTATTCCATTTCTTCCAGGTTACTGATGGCAGCAGGCCAATAGTTCATTTGGGTGTTAATGTTGATGGTATAATTTGAGCTCCATGGTGGTCTCATCGAAGCATTCCAAATCCCCTGTAGATTCGCTGGTGGCCCACCAGGCCTTGAAGAGCTGATTAACAGGTATCTTCCGTATTGGTATAAAAGTGTTTCAAATGACGGGTCAGCTATACCTTTACTAAATTCGATAAGGCGTTCATTGGTTGGAAGCTTCGCATTTGAATGATCAGTTGCCGAACCCAACTCAAATTTAACACGGTTAAAATAACGCGAATAGTCGGCTACATGTTCAGTAAATAACTCTTTCCATGGGCGTTTAATCACTGCCGCAAGATTATCACCGCAAATTTTTATCTCATCTTTGCCTTCGCTTACGGGGCACTTATCAAAACCATTAAAACTGGTGGCAGCACAGATAAACAGCAACACTTCGTCGGCATTTGAAACTTTTACACCAGAGGTATCTGATTTTATGCTTCCACCTTTCAAAACAGCCCTAAGCTGCATGGCTACCCGCATACCACGGCAATCTGCATCGTCATAGTTTATTGGCTTTGGGTTATAGTTCACGTAATTAGGATCAACCTGCGATGGGGCTTTTCCTTTAAAAATAATGCCATTGTTCCCATCTGCAGTTATAGCCCCTTTAAGCTGACTACTTACACTGGCAAAAAAATTAATCATGCCGGGCTTATCCGCACTTAAGCGAATAACTATGGCTTTACCCGGAGCTGTAGCTATAATCTCTCGCTTGTAGGCCACTCCGTTTGCCTTGAAATTAACAGAAGCCAGGCTTTCATCAATAGACAAGTCTCTTACATAACTTTCGAATTGACCGGGGCCAACATCCTGCTTCAACTTAAGATCAGCCAGGGGGAGGTAAGATTGAGAAAATACCCCCTGCATTTTTTTGATCTCGGTATTTGCCTCCTGATAATTCTCATTTTTCAAAAGCAGCTCCCGGGTGCGCATCAGGTATTCAGGTGCTTTAGGATTTACATTTGCTTTTACAGGCCCTCCGCTCCATAAAGTTGCCTCATTAAGCTGGAGCAATTCATTAGACGGATCGCCATAAATCATAGCACCTAACATTCCATTTCCAACCGGCAAAGCTTCAGTCCATTTTTTTGCAGGTGCATTATACCATAGCAAGTCATTTTTCTGTCCAAAGCAGTTAATGCATAAATTGAAAAAAATAGTCAGGCAAAATAAAAAACGAATCATAGGTTAATATTTGTGTGTTTAATTTTAAATTGGGGGTATTTCTCAAATTTGAATGACCTAAAGCCATAAATACCTACCCTTTATTTGGTATATTTGTAGTTAAAGTAATCTATATCCACAAAGCCTTTTTCTGCGAGTTTATTGTAATTAAAAATGCCAATCCTATCGCCCCGGTAACTTCCCCAGGTTAACTGGGTAACATTGCCAATAGGAAGATAATCTTTCCCATTTAAACTGTAGAAATAGCGGTTTTGGCCCTGATAATCCCAGGTCGAACGCAGCCAAACCGTATTCTCTTTTATTTTTATTCCAGGAGATTCCTGCCCATCCGTATTGTACACCATCAGCCTCTCCTCACCTTGCTGTTTAATGCCAAGCATGCTCAAAGATGTTGTAGAAAAGTGTGTCAGGCCTGCAAACTGCCCGTCGGCCATACCACTAATATCCAGTTTCACAGTAGCCTCATTAGCCCTGGTTCGCATACTGCGCTGCGTAATGGTATTACCGGCCCTTAATAATATCTTTTTCGGATCTTCAGGTTTTATAGGTTGAAAAGCCTTAAGGCGAAGAAAGCCTTTTCTTTCTGAAAGCGACCACTTGTCAGTTCTGGGCTGGTAATTCCATTCCCATTGCGGACGTAATACCGCTGATGAAAAATCGTCGTCTGTCTGGATCTTTATATTTGGATTAAGGGGAATCGGGGCTTTTCCAGACCATACCATGTTCCCAATATTATCTTCGCCCACCTTACCGATTATGGGCCAGCCATCTACCCATGTTACCGGTAACAAACTTGCAGCCCTTCCTTCCCAATCACCAGAACCATGGTGCGTAAAAAACCACCATTGCCCATTTTTCAACTGCATTAATCCACCCTGGTTAGGTTCCCTATCGGTATTTTTATTAACATGGTTCAACTGTTTGATTTCCCAAGGGCCGGTTATATTCCGCGATCTTTCCATCATCATTACGCGGCCTTCTGCTTTTACTTCACTAAAAAAATGGTAGTATAGACCATTAATCTTATATAGCTTATTTGCCTCACTACCAGATGATTGATGAATAATCGTATCAGTATCCATATGCAGGCTCTTGCCATCCTGAGCCATCTTAAAGAGGTGAATATTGTACTTTTTATTGGTCTTAGGGTCTAGTTTAAAGTTTGTGGCAATAAAATAAAGCTGTCCGTCATCATCGCAGAAAGAAGAACAATCGTCCCATCCTGACACATTCCAAACCTGGTGAAGCGGTTCCCAGGGGCCTTTAGCATCAGTTGCCGAACTCATAAAAAATCCGTCGTCAGGAGTACCGAAATAAACCCAGAACTTATTTTTATAATACCGGATAGAGCCCGCCCAGATCCCTTTGCCATAACTGTTCATCTTTGTCCAGTTCAAATTAGGACTGATCCGGGTAAGATCGGCAACCACATGTCCCGCAATTTCCCAGTTCACCAAATCTTTCGAATGTAATACGACCATTCCGGGAGAAAACTGCATGGTTGACGATATGGCATAAAAATCATCACCAACACGGATAGCATCTAAATCACTGTAATCGGCAGGTATAACCGGGTTGTAAAAAGTACCATCTTTTTGCCTGCCCCAGCTTTCCGTTTTCTGACCAAAAACGGTGGCACTGAGCGTAACAAGCAAAAAAGTCTGACATAAAAAATTAAGTGTAAATCTCATAAATAAAGGTGATCAAGAATGCTTTAAACTCATCTGATTTTAAAGGCTTTAACTAAGTTACCATTTTGACTCTCAATTCAAGGATATTTTCTAATAAACATTAAGGATTTAACGTACGTGTTAACGTTACCCCCGATATGTTAACAGCCTGGCTACCGGAGACCGTGGCAACAAAGCCCATCGATACCGTAGCAGTGGCATTTAGCGTAAAGGTAAACGATTTGCTTCCTGATCCGTTTATGGCCACCCTTCCTATAAAGTTTGCAGGAGTTGTTGGAGCAGCAATATCAGGAATGTTTGTGCCTATGGCAGCAACACTATATGCTCCCTTGGTGTTGTCAGTTGTCACGCCGCCGCGCACATTTGCATCAAGTTTGTAAGTACCGGCTGGTAACAAAACGGTCTGATAAATCTTGCCATTTGTAATATTAGGCGCAGTAGGAGAACCTCCCGGCTTTCCGGCATCAGCAGCGGCAAAACCAGATTCGAAGGCAATCTGGGTACTGTTGTTATTATCAAACGAACCATACGAACCGTTCAGTTGGTTTGTTGGGCTGTAAGATTGATGGGTATTTCCTTGCTGATTAAATAGCCAGCCCGCTAGCACACCCCATCTGCCCTGATTTGGATCTATTGTACTGGTTTTAAAAGGCTGTGAAGTATTTTTCAGCACTTTGGTGATATCCGAAAATATGCGCAAAGGGTCTATTAAATAAACCAGCGTGCTTTTTGCGGCGTTAACCTGGTATTTTTCAGGGTTGGATAAGGTAAATGCCACGGCAACCTTTGATGGAAATCTGGCAAAGATACTGTCGATGTTAACCCTCATTTCAACAACTGCCGAACTCTTATAATCGGCCAGGTCGACATCTGTAAGATCCATGGCGGCATTTGTAAGAATAGCGGTGCCTGCAGGAAGCAGTCCTTTCGCCATTAATTTTTTTAGGGTGTCGGCATTATAGGCAACTGATGTTCTAAAACCCCTGGAAGCTTTTCCGCCTAAATCTACCTGGGCTTTTATAGAGAAACCAGTATTATCAAAGCTTACATTATTGGCAGCCAGGTTAGGAGAAGTGAGTTGTGTTACA
The DNA here is from genome assembly GCA_017745075.1 of Sphingobacteriaceae bacterium. Taxonomy (GTDB): domain Bacteria; phylum Bacteroidota; class Bacteroidia; order Sphingobacteriales; family Sphingobacteriaceae; genus Pedobacter. The sequence goes on from JAGIAD010000003.1 coordinate 419,996, forward strand.
ACCAGGTTTGGGTTGCTTGCCGCAGCAGTAAATGATAAAAAGTGTAACTCATCTATTTTAGCTATATCAGCAGTATTTAATGTAAAAACCACAGATTTTTTACTTTCATCCAATTTTTGTGATTTCGACGGACTAGTAAGCGTTATGGCAAAAACCAGGTTTTTACCATAATTCCGCTCGATAGCACTTGCAGAAACAGCTACATTAAAAGTTACATTCTTTGTACCAAACCTCACTTCAACAGATTGAGGCATTGAAAAGTCGGGAAAATTGATTACTGCAGCATTGGCCACCGTTTGCGAAGTTGCCAGCTGTGGCTCGGGCTGAAGATTAACCGTAAAGGTAGAATTTGCAGGGTTTTCCAGTGCTATGCGAACCGGAAAAATAATTCTGTCTTCTCCTTTTGTAACATCGCCGGCATTTACGGCATTAACCAGCGATGGATAGTCGAATCTAAGCACCCCGGGCGAGGAATTCACCTCATCTACAAAGCCTTCCCTTTTACAAGAGTACAGAAAAGTAAGCGTCAGTACGAAAAGAAAACAAATGCCGGTAACCAGTTGAATATTGTATCTATATAAAGTTTTCATATCGACGAATTAATTATTTAAAAAGACTTTGCCATCCAAATTCCAGTTTTCCTTGATCGGAATACTTAGCCACGACAAGATCTGTGCTGTTATATCATCAGATCCCGGCACTGTTGCAGAGATATCGGGAAGCGAAATCGGGCAAACGATGTAGTTGCTTTTTTCCCATGGGGTACTATTTCCAAGTTCAGTACCCTTTACAAGAGGTGTACCGCCTTTGAGTATTTTAAAATCATAATTGCCATTCTCAGTTAAGATTTCATTTTTAAACCTCCCGCCAGCTCCATCTCTGCAAGGCCAGTAGCTTGCGAGATAACTGTATTCGGGGTGAGAGCTACTCACATAGGTGTCGCATGAAAATTGCCTGATGGTCTCATCAGATAATGCTTTTCTCCAGATCCTGATATCAGACACATTGCCATCAAAGGGGTCTTTGTTTTCATCGGGAATATAACCTATAGTATAGGGTGCATTATAGGTATCGATCAAAGGCCACAGGGTTTCAGGGATTTCTGCTTTAGTATTAAAAATCCCATCGGTATACAGCGAAACGAAACGCTTTGTGCCCTCAGTTCTGATTACAACAGCAAGCGCATGCCAGTTTCCATCGGCAATAATAACCTTCTTATCATCGGCATTTACCCCTATCTCATTGGTACCTGCAGGGGTTGCTCCCCTGGCAAGTGAAAAACGCCAGGTCAGTTTTTCTATAGAAAGGCACCAGCCGGTACCTCCGGTATTGTTAAGCCTGGTAATCTTTCTGCCAAAGAAACTTGGCCACTGAAAAGTATAAGTGCCTATATTTTCCTTTGCAAAAGTCCCTATAGTGTTTTTGTTCTTTCGCACCTTCAGTTCGATGGTAAAATCGCCGTTACTACCGAAATTCAGTGGATTTATAGCAGAAGATTTTAAAACGTCATCAAATCTGAGTTCAGCCCTGATCGCACCGCTTTGCAGCGCGGCTTCAGATGCTACTCCCGTAGATGAATAAAAACGAACGAAGTTTCCGTCGTAAACATTGCCGGTAAATGGTTTGTCTATTAATTTTGACTGATACTTATCGTTATAGAAAATAGTAAAGGTATTGGCCTTTGGATTTGAAAATATAGTATTATCGTTCACCACACTTGCTGCCGCTCCTCCGCGACTTGAAGTAATAATAACCATCCAGTTTTCCTTGCTATAATTTTTTCTATTTTTTAATGCTTCTATGGCCTGGCCTACATAAGTATCAAACTGAAGGATAGCATTTTTATACTGTTGATTTGAACTCTCGTAAGCATTGGTGCTACCGGCTGTATTTACATTTTTATACATACCTACTACCACACCGGCATTATCATCGGCCAGTTCTTTCAAAACCGCATTTTGAATTTCAGTATCACTGTTATACGTTACCCTCGAATCAACCGAAGCGTTGCTTGTAAAATTGTCTGTAAATGCACTGCTGTAAGAAAAAGTTGCTATCCTGACATTTGCATTTGCCTCCTTAATACGCTGAAATACTACAGGATACAAATTCAGTTTGTTATTACCGAGGGTTGCACTTGTTACCTCGTGCTTGGCTTTTGATACCCCGGTAAACAGGTCTGCCCATGTGGTCGCCTCATCATAACCTTCATCGCTTACGGAGTAATATGAATAGGTTGACTTTTTTAAAAGGCTGGTCATATTAGGAGGTCCAACTTCTTTTAAAGCTACACCGCGCAATCCATCAACAACCAAAACCAAAACTTTCCTAGCCTTCGGATTATTGAAAGTGGTATCGTTTATAACCAAAGGGGCTACCTTGTCAAATTCACTTTGGCAGGAACTTCCCAAAACGGCCACCATCCAAAAGCAGAGCAGCCTTACCATCACCGTTGTAAAATTCTTTTTCATAATTTAATCAATACTTAATTTAATTAGTCCTCAAGCACTAAACCTTTGATATTTTGAACAGCCTGCGAATCGAATTTCCTAAACGAGCCGAGCAAAACAATGCTTCGCTTATTATCTTTATTTCTCTCTTCCAACACCCTGTTAATTGTTCCTGTTAACTCGCCTAACGTGTTGTAACCTGGCGCCAAACCGCCTTGTGGCGATAAAACCATAAATCCTCCGCGCCGTACATTGTTATATTTTTTAAAATTGCCCGACACAATGATGAGGCCGTTCGATAACTGCTGTGCAAAGGACGGATAGCCGCTATCAAAATTTCCGGAAACAAAGGCATCATCAATTGATCCGTCGGCTTTGAGCACCAAAATATTCTGAATGGAGCGGCTGTTAAATGAACTAAAAACACCAGTGAGTACAAATCGCTGCGTAGTGCTGTTCCAGTTAATGCTGGTGATATAACCTGTAGCACCTTTACCTACCTGAAAAGAATCGTCAACAGTTCCGTCAGTATTCAACCTGACAATACCTCCTGTTGCCTTATTATCAAATTTTGAAAAAGCCCCTACCAATACCAGCTTGCCATCTGCCTGCATCACGGCGTCTAAAATGTTACCGTTACCTCCTTCGAGGGTGGTTCCTCCTGAGAAATGGTAGGTATTGTCAAGGCTTCCATCCAGCTTAAAGCGTACCACCTGCCTGATCGGAATAGAATCCCGAACAAGACTATCTCTATAGCCCGTTAATGTTGTATTTCCAGATGTATACGTAAACGTTCTACCCACATCATATCGATGAGCAATGTAATATTTGAATCCTCCTACGGCAATTATTCCGTTGTTGAAGTGAAAAATCCGCTTAATCGGGGCATCTGTTCCACCATTAAAAACAGGAACGGTAAGTTTTGGATAAGTTGGACCTCCATTCTTTGAAGAATAAGTATCAACCTGCTTCAGGTCAATCGCCCCAAGAGAAGTAAGTCTTGTGATATTTTTAACCGGCCCCTTGAGGTCGAATGCAGACATATTTCCGGCAACGAAAATATTGGCATCGTTCGTACTTGAAGTAACGGCACTGAGGTAGCCGCTAACCACGCCTGTACCCAGTTGCAAACTCCGTTGAACTTCACCTTCATAAGTAGTCTCCGCTATTTTTTTGATCGCCAAAACAATTCCTTTATCATTAAAATCGGTAAATTCTCCTACCATCAGGTATTTTCCGGTCTTCAATTTATAGGCATCGTAAATGGTGTTATTGGCACCTATTTTTGCCTTGAAGTAGGGATCATCTGATATTTTGCCAAAAACCTTAAACTGCGGACCAAAAAAGATCTGGTCGCCGATTTGTATAGAGGTTGAACCTGAACTGCCCGCAGCGGGAACTTTAACTTTTACCACATCGCCAACAATCGACACAATCTCCGCTTCTTCCCCGCTAAACTGGAAATGAAGTTGTGTTTTATATTGTTCGGCTCCGACCACGCTTACGGTTACCACATCGTTGGCACTGCCCTGCGCAGGTTCTATAAAACTCGCTGTGTTAAATTTTAAGCCCAAAGGCAATTTCCCGCCTGTATAGGGGTTTTCAAATTCTTTAACTTCATCCTTGCAGCCAGCTAGCAACAGCAACGAAAGGCTGCAGGCAGTAAACCAAATTTTTATTTTAAAAACTGACATATTTTGAATTACTTAGTTAATAATACGTCCTGGATTAAATTTTGAGGATCAGCCCCAAATGGAAAATCTGTGCTCAGCACATGCACCACGGCATGCTTTGGCTGCACATCAGAAGAAGTAATGGGGATACTGACCCAATTATCTAAAGGTTGGGAAATATTCGGTATATAAGACAACAGTAACTGCCTGTAACCTGTGTATTTTACCCCACCCGCATCGGCATATCTTACGCCAATATTAAATACATCTCCGCTATAGGATACATAATTCTGGCCCGGATATATGGCTTTTGCGCCAACATCTATTTGCGGATAATCGTTAAGCTTGTTCGCTCCCTTAAAAATATAGTTTGAAAGATACCTGCGCCAAATCAATCCATCTATATCGGTTAGGGTTTTCACCGTATCTTTTCCATAGATGAATAATGTTGAGTTGACCTGTTTGATCAACAATGCAACAGCATAATCCTGCGGGGCGAAAAATGTAAGGGTATCTTCGTTAAACTGGCGCTCCATGCCGGCGATTTTAATGATGTTGACAATCGTGTCAAAGCTTCTCGGGTTTGACTTTAGGTATTCCAAAGTAGTTCCCGGGAAGAAAGGATTAGATTTACCACCGTCAAAATAGTATTGATCTTTTTTGCAGGCAAAAAACAGCAGGCAAGAAAATAATATTAAAAACCATGGGATTGATATTTTTTTAAAATAGTTCATCGTGATCATATAAATTGTTAGAACCAGTATTCATTTAAAGTCATAAAAGGGTTTCTATCGCGGGCTGCCGGATCAATTGGCCATGTCCATGCCCCCCGGTTAAACTGATCAGGCGAAAGTGGATTTGAACTCCATTTCGGATCGAGAATTCGCTTTGTGCGTACCAGATCGAAGAAGCGGTAACCCTCGCCGAGTAGTTCGCGGCCTCTTTCCTTAAATATTTCATCTTTCAAATCTTGGCCTACCAAACCGGATAAAGCAGGCGCATTAGCCCTCATTCTAACCAGATTAACCGTAGCCGTCGCCTCTCCGTCTCTTCCTAAGTTGGCAAGGGCCTCAGCCTGGAGTAATACAGCATCAGCATACCTGAAAAGCACAAGCCCCCAGTCAGGAAAGCCCAGTACAGATACCGGACCTTCAAATTTAGATAAGGCAAACCGCCCATTCTCCTGGTCCCTGTTTTGAATCATGTCTGCCCGGTAATCGTTTCCAGTACCGAACAGAAAATCGATATATGCTTTTTTATAATGCAGGTGTGTTGTTGTTCCGTTTTCTTCGTGTTTGGTTAAAACAACGGGCTCGCCAGGAAATGCTGATTTATAAAACAGATTGGAACCCGATGTAAAGGCAGAACTTTCTTTTAATTCGATTAAACTCTCACTGGTTCCGCCAAGGAATATCCGGCTCGTTTCTTCAATAGGGATAAGCGAATGCTGGTTACTCTGAATAAGTTCGTTTCCTAAAACTGCAGTTTTCTCATAATAGCTGTTTTTGTTTGCCTCATCAAATCCGGCATTCCACATATACATGTTCATGAGCAGGGAGATTGCCCCGGCTCTGTTTGCCCGTACGCCGTTTAACGCCGGATCATCATATTTCCATGGAAGGTTATTTTTTACAGGTTCAAGTTCGGCGATACATTTGTTCAATACACTCACAAATTTCTCCCTGCCAAGCGGCGTAGAGTGATTTGCATCGGTATAATAGGCAACATCTCCATAAATTCTAACCATAATGAAGTAGGTAAGGCATCTGATAAATACAGCCTCGGCCATATACTTTTGTTTATCGGTATCGCTTAAGCCGGGAATTCCTTTGTTTACCTCTTCATACATGATGTTAGCTTCCTGAATAACCCGGTAAAAATCTGTCCAATTGGTATTAACCACGAAATTAAAAGCCAGCACCGTATTAAATGTTCTGGGCGATGAGCCGTTGGTTAGCCATGGTGAGTTAGGTGCTATTCCGTAAACGGCAGCCTTCATATCATTTTTAGCCAGGTAATCGTAAACTACCCTTCGGTTCTGGTCATTGGATTGAAAGCTCGTTACTCCTGCAGCTGCTGTATTCGATCTGATCTCTCCCAACCTGAATTCGCCCGCAGCCGGCCAAAAGCATGAATTAGAGAGTTTATCCCAAAGCCTTGCATAAATATCAATGGTAAATGCTTCCACATCTGCACCTGTTTTCCAGTAGCGATTTCCGGAGAACCTTTCTATCGATTCAACCTCAAGAAACTTCTTGCAACCTGTACCGGTTAATACAAGTGCAAGAATTAAATAAAATCGTATATTCTTAATGTTCATATTCGTAATTTATAGTTCCAGATTCAAGCCTACCGTATACCTTCTAGCCAAAGGATATCCACCAGAATTATCAAAACCAAGTGCAGTTACATTTTCGGGGTTTGGTCCGCTGTACCTTGAAAAGGTTGCCAGGTTATCTACTGTTAAATAGATCCTCAAATTATTAAGCCTAAGTTTATTTGCCAGTTCCTTTGGAAGCGTATAACCCAATGTAACGGCGTTTATTTTAAAGTAAGAACCATCTTCCATAAACAGGCTCTGATTGGTTCTGAATGGATTAACCAGAACTGCCCTTGTGTAGTTGTACGGATTCGGATATTTTGCAATGTCGCCCGGTTTAGTCCAGAAATCCAATCCGGTTAACGGTAAAACGGCTTGTGTTCCAAATGGATTTCCAGTCATCACCAATCTTTCGGCAATGGCCGTATTCATAATATCGCGGTCAATAGTGAATGAACCATTTAATGAAAGAGAGAAGTTTTTATAACTTACTGTTGTTGCAAATCCGCCCGTATAGATAGGCTGCGAATTTCCGATTACTGAACGGTCATCCTGATCATTAATAATATAATCGCCGTTACGGTCAACAAAAATTGGATCTCCCGCCTGGAAATAACCACCGCCTGAGCCTCCCTGGCGCAACGGAAGCCCGGTTACCGGGTTTACAGGAACATCTGATTGATTGGAATAAACACCCCTGTTTTCATAGATATAATTTGAAAGCGAGTTACGCCCTACACGCAGCACTGTACCACCAATTACAATTTGTTGCACACCGCCAGGTAACCTGGTTAACATATCCCGGTTCATTGCCCCGTTAATCGTGAAAGACCAGTTCACCTTGCTATTTAACGGAAGCGGGCGAAGGGTAAGGGAAATTTCGTTACCCCAGTTGCGGATCGATACCTCATTGCTTAAAATATTGTCAAATCCTACCATATTTGGAAGGGCTAAAGTTCTGGCCTGGCGATCGATGGCGCGATAGTACGACTCAAAAGTTAATTGTACCTTATTATTAAACAAACCTAAATCATAACCCAGGTTGTAGGTTGTTCCTTCGGCCGAGCCAAGGTTTTTATTTGGAAGTAAAGCCTGGTCGATGGTTATTCTTGATTGACCATTATAGGTTCCATTCGGATTATAAGTTCCATAAACCGTAAATATGTTTCCTGTTGGCGTTATGTTTTTACCCCAGGTTAATCGTAATGCACTATATGTAAGCCATTTCCATCCACTTAAAAAAGTTTCCCTTTCCATATTCCACCTCAAACCGATAGAAGGGCTCCTGGTGTACGGATCGTCAACGCCACTGAAAGAGGTGGCATCCATCCGGTAACTGGCATCAAAAACATATTTTCTTTTATAATTGTAAGAGAAACTTCCTGCGAAAGAAACTGCCCTTAAATTACTGTATGCACGTAGCCCCGCACCTCTTGTAGAAGAAGCCGCACTGATAAAACCAAAAGGTCCCAGGTAGTAATCTGAAGAAAGCCCAACCTGCTTAAGGTCGTTTGCCTGATATTTTTTAAAATAAACCTCGTTAAAACCAAATATTGTAAAGTCATGCCCGCCTTTTAAACTTTTCGAAAAGGAGATTAAATTCCGGTTATAAAGCGTCTTACGTGTATCATTGAAATACTGTATTGCAGCCTGTTGCGTATTGGCAATTGCAGGGGTAAAGGTATAATCAACTGAATTTACGATATCATAACTACCGGTTGTACGCAAGGTTAATCCGGGTATAGGGTAATAGGTAAATTCAAGATTGGTCTTTAGGTTCTTGGTTGGGTTGCTGTTGTCTACATTAAGATTGGCAAGGGCATCATTAGAAGCTAAAAATAATGAGGGTCCCGGTAAGAGAGACGAAGCGGCCGCACTTCGCGCAACCCCTATATTCAACAGACCAACACCATTCCCCTTTTTCCTGTCCATAATACTACCATTAACCAAAGCGAAAAGTGAAATTTTTGAACTTGGCTTATATTCGAAGTTATTACTCAGCGTAAAGCGGGTTACTCCGGTATTTACCTGGATACCTGTTTCCTTATAATAGCCAAAATTGGTCTTGTAATTAAAAGTTTTATCACCACCTTCTACGCCAATGTTATGCGTTTGATTATAGGTTGTTCCATAATAGATTTCCTGCCAGTTTGTAGAGTTACTATAATAAGGGTTTAAACTATCAACCAAAGCCGCAGTTGAGTTTAGAAGCGAATTAATGTCCCTGAAACTTCCGTACTGGTAAATCTGTTGCAATTTTAAGTCGCGTTCTGCCTTGCCCCCAATTGTAGCCCGTAGCTTCGGAGGGGTACTGATAAAAAAATTGGTGGTGTAACGCAATCTGGGTATAGCCGACATGCCCCGGCGTGTGGTGATCAGAATCACACCATAAGCCCCACGCGATCCATATAATGAGGTTGCCTGTGCATCTTTAAGCACTTCTATGTTGGCAATATCTTCCTGAGGGATTAGTGACAGCGGGCTTGCACCACCAAAAGAATTAAAACTATCGGCAGTGGCAGGGTCTACATCGGTCGGTACACCATCAATTACGTATAAAGGTGAAGTTGGACTAAGAAAAGCGTCGGCATCATTACCTGTAGATGAGGCGTTTACATCCACATTCGAAAGACCCCTCAGTAATACACTGCCCCGAAAACCCGGTGCCCCGGTATTTACCTGGATATTTAATCCTGCCACCTTACCCTGCAGCAACTGTTCGGCATTTGAAACCGGAACCTGCTGCAGATCGTCACCAGAAATCTTTACTGAAGAACCAGAACTTAAATCGCGGGTCTTGGTAACAAATCCGCGTATAACCAAGTCATTTAAAGTGCTTACATCTGGATTTAGTACAATGTTAAGGGTCTTTGCAGCATTAACTTCCCGGGTCTCAAAGCCTATTATACTAAATTTTAACCTCGAATTGACCGGTACGGTTACCGTGAAGCTACCGTCGGCTCTTGTTGAACCGATTGCCCTATCCGGTGATCCTTTCAGTGTTATATTTACTGCAGGCAGGCCAGCGTCCGTCCCTTTTTCTTTAACGGTACCGCTCACAGTCAAGGTACCCTGAGCTGAAAGGTCCTTTACCGAGCAAAAAAAGATGAATGTGAGTACGGAAAAAAATATTTTCATTTGAGTAAAATCTAAACCAGATAATAATTGATTTTTAAGTTTCATGCCCTTATTCATCTTCAAACTTTGGATTCTCGTTATGAAAGAAAAACACAATCTCCCAATCGCCGGCCTGATAGATATTAAATGGCAAGGTCATGGTTGCTATCACCCTAAGTCCACTAAAACCAATTCTGTTGTAACTGAAAGTGAGTAGTGCCTGGAGCCCGTCTGATGTGGTGTAAGATGTAGGTAAATTTGTTAACGGAATTGGATAGGCTACATCATACTTCACCGAAGTTGGGGTAATTACAGGATTGAATCCATGAATCAGTTTCTGCCAGTTTGTACCATTGAATTTTAAAGGATTAATAGCGATCGAATCCTTATCAAAAAATTTGAAGGTAAGCGTGTTTCCGTTGCCTTTACGCTTAAAATATACCCAAACATCCTGTTTCAATGCGGTGGTTCCTGCGCCTGTTTCCCGAACTAAGGGGTTACCCGTAGTTACGCCAACCATGTTTACCAGAGTAGCGGGGATCAGCCTTTTAACGGCACCAGAAACTTCTTTTCGTGGAAGCGCAGTAATTTCATTAAGATGATAGGATGGCTCGTAAGGTCTTGTGGCTAAAGGGGCCACGAATAAGGGGCCCAGCACCCTTTCACCGCCAGCATTACTGATCTTCACGTTGAACCGGTAAGCGGTGTCTGGTTGCGGTTTCAGAAAATCTGCATCAGCAGCCGATGACCACATAATAAATTCGCCAGCCGAATTAACCTCAAAAAGCGGGCGTTCTTCTGTACTCCGTTTGGCATTTATTTCTTCAAGGCTTTTCTCGTTACCTGTATAAGCCTGTTTCCAAACCAACACATTACGCTTCAGGTTTAATTTATCTGCAGGAGACCGGTCGAGGTTGGTAAAATTGATAATTTCAAACTTAATTGGGAAACTTGAATTATCCGATTTGAAATAGCTGAATAAGGTATTACGGCCCAGAATTGGTCTTAATACAGGCGCTGAGGTATAATTCGCATCCGGACTAAGATAGGGCTTGTCTTCAGGTAAATCGAATATTTTTTTACATGAAGAAAGAAAAAAAACTACTATTGCTACAAATAAGATAATTTTTTTCATTATCAATGAGGTTTTAATATTGCTTTGGTTCATTAGTTAACGCGTTTAAATACGAAAGCATCGAAACTTAAATCAGGTACGGAGGTCATTGTACAAAAAGTGAGGTAATGAATTCCCTTGGTTAAAGGAAAGGTGCCTGCTTTCAATTCATCCATCTTTCCTGCGGTAATTGGCAGCGCAACACGCCTGGCCAATAGTTTCCAGTCAAGCCGGAGATCGCAGTATGCAGGAGGGTTACCCGTGCTATTTTGTACGCTATAGTGTAATTTGATTTCGTAATTACCATCTGCAGGTACCTCGATAGAATAGTTTGTCCATTCGCCGGTTCTCATAGCAGCAATCCTGTACCCTTGCCGGTAAAAAATACCTTTATTGTAAGCTGCAGGCTGTCCCCAGAGATCCACCCCTTCTTGAGTTCTGTACTGCCCGCCATCATTCCAGTACCTCCCGTCAATCTCGTTGCAAGGACTTCTGGTGTCGTGGTAGGCTACACCGCAACCACCATTATCGTAATCTTCTGCTTCTAAAGGTTCAGAATCAACATCGAATGTTTCGGGCAACCTGAATGCAAAATCGCGGAAAGGTGTTGAAGGTTGTTTGCTGTAATATCCAAAACCAAAAAAGTGTTTATCGTCGATGATATGTACCAGACCGTTCCTCGTTGGTATATCGATAGAATAAGCTATGGCCGACGACCAGTTAGCTTTAAATTCGGTTCTGTTTTTACTGCTATAAACGATTGACGATGGCCCTGCACCTACCTGCCCCATTGCTGATGAAGCAGTTGCCTTAGCATTCAGCTCATATCCGTATTTGTACGCAAAAACATTTATTCCATTAAGAACCGATAACTTTTTAGAAGAAAAAGTACCATTGAGTATATAACGGCACATCAGGCTATCCAATTGATCCAGGCGGTAATCTTTCAGGTAGATAGGCTTTTTGCCTGTACGCAATCTTTGCGCATTTAAGTCGTCAGAAGCCAACCTAAAACTGGCATTTGTAGAGGCAAAAAGGGTTATTGAATCTGATTTCAGCACATCGGCCAATTTCAGCCTGTCAATCACAAATAATAACGAATCGAAGGTTCCGGGTTTACTCTTCAGGTAATCGTATGTATTGCCAGAGAAACCCCTCCCTGTTTCTGAAGGCCCACCTTTTAACTCGTTTTTTTGACAGGAATTTAATAATGCACCTGCTACCAAGCCCAGTGTCATTATAATGAAACTAAATTTCTTCATATTATTTCCAATAAGGGTATTGTGTTAACATTGGATTTTGACTGATCAACGTACGGGAAACTGGCCAATAGATACCGCCACTTTGGATAAGCTGGTTAAACTTTGGATCGTTATTTTTAATTTTCTTAAACCTTACATAATCGTACCATCGCCAACCCTCACCCATCAATTCACGTCTTCTTTCCTTGAAGATGGCATCGATAAGCGGACCATTATCGCTTTCGCTTACATAAGCCGGTACGCTGTTATTGAGCCTGACCTGATTCAAGATGGCTATAGCGCCATTCTTATCGTTCAGTGCAGCCCTGCACTCCGCTAAAAGAAGTCCCATTTCTGTAAACCTGGTAAAAACGATTGGGCTGGCAAAAACGCCTAAGTCTGAGGGCACATTAATACCCTGCTTATTTGGGAAACTAAACCATGGCACGAATATTTTCCTGAAAACAGGGTAGGGTTTATCAAAACCTGTAAAAAAGCCGTCGGCCGACCTCACAATCTTCGTTACACTGTCCATATTGAAGCGGGCATCCCCTCCCTCGTTATAAATGGAGAATAAACTGTCTTTAGGTACATAAATTGCCGGGATTTTTCGGTTTGGCACAATAGGATCAGCGGCAGTTAATTCTTCTATTACATCCGATGTTGCCAATTCACCCCGGGCTGCTGCGAACAATACTGCGGTGTGATTCGCGCCCCACATGTATCCAATGTAACGAACGTTTACTGTAAGTCCGTCGTTTACATTACGGAATGTTCCGGCCAATGCTGCCCCCGATCCTGAAACCCTCGTTGTTTTATCAACGATCTTTTGCGCATAAATGGCCGCATTGGCATAATCACCCCTCCAGGCATACATATGAGCAAGCATTGCCCAAACCGCTTGTTTGCTGACCAGGTAACCGTAGCCGTAGTAAGTTGCTATGTTCTGCCCGTAATAAGCTCCTGTTTGCTCAGGATCAAAACCATCATAAGCATAAGGTAATTTAGGTTCTGCCTCGAGCAAATCCTGTTCTATTGCAGCAAAAACCTTGTCCTGGGGATCGCGTGGCTTGTTGGTAAAACTACCTTCGTGCGAGGATAAAATGAGTGGCACGTCGCCCCATATCCTGCACATATAAAAATAAGAGAAAGCCCTTAAAGCTTTTACCTGCGCCCTGTCTAAATTGTAAGTTTGCTCTACAAATCTTTTATCCTTTTCATATACTTCATGGATTCTTTCCAGGTATAAATTAGCCGCATTAATGGTTGCATAAAACGGGCGCCAATCTGAAAGGTCGTTGATTAGCTTATAATCGGCGTTCAGCATGTTATTGTGAATAGCCCTAAGATCAAGCCTTGTAGTAGGCTCAAAATCGGCCAATCGAACATCTCCGTAAATAACGTGCCGGTTATTATCAGACATTGCAGCCCTGTTAAGTGCATAAACGCCAAATAATGCGGCTCTTGCATCTTCTAATGTACTCCACATATTTACATCTCCGATAGCACGCGTAGAGTCTACATCTAAAATCTTCTTGCAACCTAATAAGGGAAGCAACAGGCTGATGAGCATTATATAACTTAATCTTCTCATTTCTAAAAACTATTTAAAATCAACTTTTAATCCGGCAGCAAACATCGTTGGCAACGAAAGTCCGTAACCGGTATCGATACCGCTTGTATTAACCAGTTCGGGATCACGGCCTGAGTATGATGTTATGGTGAATAAATTACTTGCAGACACAAAAACATAAAATGACTTAAACATTGTTGCCTTCTTGTTTGACGCCAGCAACTTATCGGTCAGGTCGAAGCCAAGGCTAATGCTCCTGAGCTTAAGAAAAGAGGCGTTTTCCAAAAACAGATCCTGCTCTGACCGGTAGGGAATAACCGGACTCCAGGGATTGTAGGTAGGATATAAAGCCGTGTTGCCCTGTTCCTGCCAAAAGGTAAACTCTTTTACCGAATTAATGCTATTCTCTGCTTCCAGGTTAATGAAATTGAAGCGGTTAGCCATATTCTGATTCAGAACTTTTCTACCTAAATTAAAATAGAAACTGGTTTGCAGGTCCCACTTTTTATATTTCAGGCTGTTGTTCCAACCTCCTGAAACTGCGGGCAATATATTACCTGTTAAAATCTTGTCTTTATCATCTACGTTATAATCGCCATTGATGTCGGCCCATTTCGGATCGCCTGCTTTTAATTCAGTACCTTTATAGGTCATTTTATTTCCCGTGGCCGGGTTTACAGGAACCTCGTCATCAGCATTATATATTCCATTATTTTTTAACACCCAAAACTTATCAGCAGCCTGGCCAACCTGTAGCTTTCTGTCGCCTATAATAATTTCAGATAAACCGCCTGGCAAAGCTTTTAAGGTATTGCGGTTAAAATTTAAATTGATAGAAGAGTTCCAGTTAAAACTTTTCTTTGAAGCAGATTTTAAAATATCTGCAGATAAAAATAAATCGACACCTTTATTATTAATGTCCATACCTGGCTGAAATAACCCTGTATAGCCATACTCAGCAGCAGCCGGAATGTTAATTAACTGGTTTTTTGTTGTTGTTGAATAAAAGCTCAGTTCTCCTACGATCCTGTTTTTAAAAAAACCAAAGCTTGCCCCGGCACTTAACTGCTCGTTATAACTCCAAGGTATGTCATAACCCAGGTATCCATATAAATAAGACCTCATCAAGGTTGCGGTATTTAGGTAAGAGGGAATTCTGAGATCATTTGTCCAGCCAGCTTCTGATGCGTATTGTGTTCCCAATGAAATGCGGTCAGTCAGTTGAGCGAGACCAATGCGCCCTACGCTGGCTTTAAGTGTTAAAGCCGAAATTATCGGAGACTTTGCGAGTTTATGATTTTTGATGTCCCAGGCGCCTGAAAGAACCGGAGAAAAGAACCAGCGGTGAACCGGTTGCATATTGGATGCGCCATCGGTTCTGAGCAATAAACTTGCACTGTAAAAATCTTTAAACTTATAGGTTGTAGTCGTGTAGAAAGATAAAAGGTTTGTAGCGGTTTGGTCAAGGAACTTGAAGGTTAACTGGTCTTTAAAAGCCCCATTAGAACTAAAACTGCCTGCTTTGAGTAAATTCACTTTTAAATAGTCACTAACTCCCTTATAGGCATAAGAATAGCTGTAACGGTCTTTATCCCATTGTATAGAACTGCCTACCGAAAAATCAAAGGAGTGCTTCGACTTCAGGTCTATTTTGTAGTTGAGTGAATTATCGTAAACCAGGCGCTGGCTAAGGCCAAAATAATTGGATGCATAGTTCGAATTGTCTAATAAGGTACTCGGATAAAAAAGGTCTCTTCCTCCTTCATTGTAACTTACCCCGAAACGGGTATTATAATCGATTTGTAATGGCAGTTTGATCGCCACATTTAAAAAACCATTCGCAATATTGTTATAATTCTTATCGAACCCCTTGTCAAACTCATTGATGAATGAATTGTAACTGTCAATATTTGGTGCCGGAGCCTCTGTCAGGTCAGGTAAATATCCTACCTCGGCAAGTCGGTCCCTGTTATATCTGTTCCGGTTCCGGTCTAACCTGGTACCTTTTATATTAGCACTCACTACTATCCAGCTTCTTGGTATAATATTTAGGTCGATAGAGGTATAATATTTATTCAAAGACGTCTCGTCTGCGTTACCCGAGCTTTTTTGTGTTCCCACGTTAAATTTAAAGGTGGCTCTCTTAGATCCTCCAGACATCAGCGCATCAGCATTGTATATTAATGCATTTTTATAATAAGCATCTGCCCATGATGATTCACCATAATATTTGGTGGTAATAGAATCCCGTAAAAAACCAGGATAAGACTGTAACTGTACAGGAGTAGCATACCTGGTATAAAAGCGTTGTCTGAAACTATCTTCGTAGCCCCCGTTTAATGTTGTAATTGATGGTTTTGCGGCAACACCAAAAGAAGAGTTAAAACTCATATTTGATGTTGTCGACCCAGCCCTTGTCCGGATATAAATTACACCGTTTGCTCCACGGGGGCCATAGATTGCCGTTTTAGACAAATCTTTTAATACTTCTACCGACTCTATATCAGCAACATTGAGCCCTGCAAGCAGATTGGTTGAAGGGCCAATTCTGTTAAAACTATAATCAGGACGTTGTATATCATAAACATAGGGGTTTTCGTATGAAAGAACAGGTAAGCCATCAATAACCACTAATGGCTGGGTTTTTAACACGTCTTCCTGAGTAATCAGCGGGGTCGACGTACCACGGATAAACATATACTGGTAGGTACCTGGCTCGCCACTGGCTTCGGTAGCAAATAATCCTGCAACATTTCCTTTAAGGTATTGTTGTATACTATTAGCGGGGAATTTAGATTTTATAGGTACTGGAACACTCTGAAAACCCTTTGACTTAGTCGGTTGCTTTTTGATCAAGACTTTCGAAGTATCTTCTAAAGGCTTCTTATTCGAAAGTGGATCAGATTGAACTTTTTGAAATGCAATTGCAGGGCTCAAAAACTTCAACAAAAAAACACACAAGACAACAATAATACGCATAGTTTGTTCGTTGATAATAAAAATTCTTAGGACTGTTAGTTCTAAAAATATTGATGAACATTTTAGATTTAACTGGTCTATATTGGTTAGTTAGTTTGTTTTGGAGGTAAGTTAAGCCTCCTCGCGATGAATTGTTCTGAATTAATCTGCTCCTAATTTGGATCGGTTTTTATTCGTTTCCCTATGGTTTAATTTGCTCATGCAAATGCTATTTGTAGCACCATGAAACTTTTAAATTTTCATTCTTTAATCTATCCGGTCGCAAGGATGAAGATAAAACTCTTCAACAACTCATCTATAGTTTTTTAAACTATTTACCAATAGACACTGCTTACCAGATTTAATACTCTATTTATTTTTAAAAAAATAATTCTGCTCTAAAACTACTCCGGGCAATAAATGTAAAGTTGTTGACCGAAGCTTTTAAGAATTACTGAAAAGCTGCCATTTACATCACAGCTAAAAGCCTTTAAGGAAATCTTTTATGTAAGCAAAAGATTGCGCCCCATGCAATTATTATACTTTTTGTTTTACAAAATGTTGGCAATTACATACTTTAGTTTCCTTTCGGGGAAAAAGCTTTAAGCTTTTATCGGCCAGATGCAGGTCCTCCAGGGGTATCCGTTCCATTATTTATTGTCTATATTCACAATTATTCAACACTGATGCATAAAAATCTATTTATATCCTTCCTTTTTATCCTGGCCACCTTAAATTGTTTTTCTCAGGGTACTGTAGTTTTAAAGACCGCAGTGTCGCCTTTTGGCGATCAGGAAGTGAGCCTGGGTATTTCAGAGATTAAACATCGCGAAGAACTGGATATTTCATTTCTAAACGCACAGGAACCCGATAGGTTATTGCATAATTTCAGGCTAACTGCAGGCCTCCCCTCTACTGCCAAACCGCTTGGAGGATGGGAAGCACCCGGCATTGGCCTTCGCGGGCATTTTGTGGGCCATTACCTTTCAGCGGTTTCCCACCTGGTAGAAAAATACCATCAGCCTGAACTTACATCGAAGTTAAAATACATGATCGATGAGCTTTATAAATGCCAGAAAGCTTTTGGCAATGGCTATCTGGGTGCCTTTCCTGATAAAGATTTTGAAACCCTCGAAACCAGGTTTACAGGGGTTTGGGCGCCGTATTATACTTATCAAAAAATCATGCAGGGTATGCTTGATGTTTATATCCATACACAAAACAAAAAGGCTTATGAAATACTTTTGGGGATGGCTTCATACGTAGATAAGCGGATGGCAGCATTGCCAAGGGAAACCCAGGAAAGAATGATGTACACAGTGGAAGCAAATCCTCAGAACGAGATGGGGGCAATGAATGAAATTTTGTATAAACTATATGCTATTTCAAGGGATCCAAAACATCTGACACTGGCAAAAATTTTCGACCCTCAATGGTTTTTCAATCCGCTTCTGCAGAACCGCGACATCCTCTCCGGACTTCATTCCAATACCCACCTGGTACTGGTTAACGGATTTTCTGAAGGTTATAATACTACCGGTGATATCCGCTATCGCGAAGCAGCAACAAATTTCTGGGAAATACTGATGAAAGGACATGCATATGTTAACGGCACCAGCAGTGGCCCCAGGCCAAACGTTACCACCCCAACTTCTCTTACTGCCGAACATTGGGGTGAACCAGGGCATCTTTTCACACTTACAAAAGAAATTGCAGAGAGTTGCGTTTCGCATAATACGCAAAAACTGACTTCAAATCTCTTTACCTGGACAGCTGACGCCAAGTATGCAGATGCCTATATGAACATGTTTTATAACGCAGTACTACCGGCGCAAAGCCATAGTACCGGCGCATTTATTTATCATTTGCCGCTGGGATCGCCCCGGAACAAAAAATACCTAAAGGAAGAAGATTACGCCTGCTGTACCGGTTCGTGTTCTGAGGCCTTCGCCCAGCTCAATACCCGGATTTACTACCACAATGATTCGGCACTTTATGTAAATCTTTACGTGCCCTCGAAAGTTGAGTGGAAGGGGAAAAATATTAGCCTGGAGCAAAAAGGAGAATTGCCAAAAGATTCTCTTGTAAACTTACTGGTAAAAACTAAAAAGAGTACTGGTTTTTCACTTAAGCTCTTTATCCCATCCTGGGCCCGGGATACAGAAGTATACTTGAACAAAAAGAAATTAACTGTTAATGCAGAAGCCGGATCGTATCTTAACCTGAACAGGATCTGGAAGGATAACGATGAGGTACAACTTATATTTCACTATGGTTTTCAGGTAAAACAAATGCCAAACAGTCCACAGGTAGTGTCCATTTCTTATGGCCCGGCATTACTAGCCTTTGAAACGGGAAACGAAGTGATTTTGAAAGGTGAGGCAAATGATCTGCTGAAAAACCTTACTGTATTAGATCACAGCAATAATACCTTTCAACTTAAAAACTTTAATAAGAATTATATACTCAGGCCATTATATGATATAGATGCGCAATCTTATGGGGTATATGCTACGCTAAGAGATTTTTAGCGATGTTGTAATGATTATGAGAGCGATTTCCCTTATAAATGACTTGTATGCCGAGCTACACTCCTTCAATTGATTGCATGTTCAAAGAGGTGTTTAGAAAATGTTTTTGCTTCTCCTTTCCAACAGCACTGTATCCCGCCAGACCCCATGTTGCTTCCCGATCTTTTCCCTTACTCCCAATATCCTGAAACCTGCTTTTTCGTGGATTTTAAGGCTGCCTAAGTTTTCCGGAAATATACCGGCCTGTAAGGTCCATATCCCTTGACCTTCGCTCAAGATTGTGAGTGCTATGAGTAGCGAAAAACCGATTCCCCTGCCTGAAAATTCGGGATCAACATATACGCTGACTTCGGCGACTCCAGCGTATACACACCGTGACGAAACAGGTGTAAGTGCTGCCCAGCCTACAACTTTGCCATTGTCATCGGCAACAATCCGGCAGCTACTGAGATGAGCGCTGTCCCATTCTTCCCAAGAGGGTGCGCTGGTTTGGAATGTGGCATTTCCGGTAGCAATACCCTTTTCATATATTGATTCTACCGAATCCCAGTCTGATACCTTCAGGTTTCTGATTTCCATGATAAATTGATTTAACAACAACCACAACCCAAAGGACCGTAGCCGTTCGCTTGCCCCGTAAAATTAATCATTACATTCAGAATTGGCGAAAAGCTCATGCTGTTACTGTGTAAATATTTCTGTCTTTGTGAAGTCGCATGGTCACAATTGATTACTTTATTACGAAGTAGAAATAGATTTAACCGATTGAAGATACGATATCCAGAAATAAAGGAATAAACAAGTGCTTCTTTGGCATCAAACTTTCATTAGCAATTCCGATATAATCATTATTTTAGATTGAAGAATAATATTGCCATACCGGTATGGAACAGGACAAATGATAAAACAGCTCAAAGAAAATATCGCCAATCATATTGAACTCTCTGCATCAGATCTGGAGCAATTCTGTAATTTATTTACTCAAAGAGGTATTAAAAAAAAAGAATTTTTATTACGCGAAGGCGAAGTGTGTAAATTTGAAGCTTTTGTAGTGAAAGGTCTTCTTAGGGTATATCACATTGGTGCTAATGGATTGGATAAAGTGCTATATTTTGCAGTTGAAGATTGGTGGGTAACTGACATCGACAGCTTTACCAATCAAAAGCCGTCGCAATTATTTATCGAAGCTCTGGAGGATAGTGAACTACTTTTAATTTCCAAAAAGGACAAGGAATTAGCTTATAAAAGCATTCCGGCTGTTGAGAAGCTTTTCCGTATAATGACCCAAAAAACGCATGTTGCATTACAGCGTAGAATGATAGATAATCTAAGCAAAACCGCTGACCACCGATATGCAGATTTTATTGAAAAATATCCCATGCTTGCACAGCGGCTCACGAACTTACAGATTGCAGCATACCTGGGCATCAGCCACGAATTTGTGAGTAAGATCAGAAAAAAAATTGCATTGGGTAAATAGCTTTGAATTTATTGAACTTGTTCAATGTTTTTTAGCCTGTAATCTTCGCATTTTTGTATCAGCAAGTCTAAAATGTGAAGCAAGACCAGCTAAGTGTTACATGTCGCGTTTTAACAGACCATTTTAGATTCGTTATTGATCCTGCTTAAAAGCCTTGATAGAACACCTGTTAATTTTTTCAAGCAGGAACATAAAACAAATGAAAATAATCATCAAAGCAATATTATTCAAATTTTTAATCATATCTAGTATGACAACACAAGCGCAAAACTTTAGAACAATCAAAGCTGGTAACTATGACCTTGATGTATTCAATGCATCGGAAAACAGCTTTGGGGTGGCATCTGTAATCGTATCAGGAAAAACTGATGCAATATTAATTGATGCACAGTTTACATTAGCAGATGCCGAAACGGTTGCCCAAAAGATCAAGGCAACTGGAAAAAAATTGACAACAATTTACATATCGCATAACGATCCCGATTTTTATTTCGGATTAGAAGTATTTAAAAAACATTTTCCGGAGGTAACAGCTTATGCAGTTCCGGCTGTTGTGGAACAGATTATAAAAAGCGCTCAGAAAAAATTAGACGTCTGGGGCGAACGTTTAGGAAAAGCAATTACTTCTAATGTAGTATTGCCACAAGTTTTAAAAGGTAATACAATTGAATTAGAAGGCGAAAAATTTGACATTGTTGGATTGGAAGATTTTCCAGGCAAAACTTTTGTTTATATCCCTTCAGCGAAAGCGGTTGTTGGTGGGATAAATGTATTTGGTAACGGTTTTAACCTTTGGATGGCTGATGTTCAGACCGCTGAAGCACGTTCGAAATGGATCGAAATACTTGATAGGATTATTGCGTTAAATCCGACTATTGTTATTCCTGCACATGGTAAAGCCGGTGATGCTCTTGACCTAACTTCAGTAAAGCACACAAAAGATTATATTCTTTTTTATGAAGAGGCATTGAAGACCAACAAAACCTCAGAAGCCTTAATAAAAGCCATCAAAGCAAAATATCCAAATTTAACTTTTGAAACAGCATTGATGCTTGGCGCTAAGGTGTTAACCGGAGAAATGACCTGGTAAATTTATTGTTCAGTCTGGCGATGACAACTTCATCGTCAGGCTTGCATCTGACAACATTACAGCTATGACAAATTTAGAAATTGTAAAAAGCACATACGAAGGAGAAACTTCAGAAGAAAACGGTAAAAATCTTCAGGCACATTTGGCTCCAAATGCCGAGTGGACAGAGGCTGCTGGATTTCCTTATGCAGGTACCTATGTTGGAATTGAGGAAATTTCGAAAAATGTCTTCCAGCGTTTAGCAACAGAATGGATAGATTATAAATTTACTCCTGAAAATTATATTGTAGGCGACAACAGAGTTGCGGTTGTTGGCACATATACGGGAATCTATAAAATAACCTTGAAGCCATTTGCTGCAAGAGTGGTGCATGTTTGGGATTTGAACGATGAGAAAATTGTCCGTTTTGAGCAATTTGTTGATAGCAAAACGGTGGTGGATGCCATGATTTGAAAAACATTAGGGGCAGCTTTAGGTTTCTGAATGAGATGCAAGCCCTAAACGAATACATAATGCCATTTGTGTTTCAAAAACACAAAGTGTACCAATCGTTAAGTCTACTCTGTTCCTGCGTGATGTTCCATAGTCACGTCCGTTTTGATCCATCTTTTTGAAAATGGTTTTTGGCATTATGCTAAGCTTGCTTTGAAAAACTAGCATGCCCCCGCGGCAGAGAGCGGTAAGAAAAGATAATTATACTAAAATTCTCTATTGGCAAGTTATAAAGCCGGCAGCATGAATTGCTGCCGGCATGTATTTATTGGAGCGTTATGGTCGAAGTTTTATAGTTTACACTTACTGGCAAAGTGCCATCTTTAAGTGTTAATATTAATTTTTTAGCCGCATCCAGGTTAGCCGGAATTGCCGTGAGCACAATTTGGGCCGAGCTGCTATGGGCTGGTATAGTAATTTTCCCTGCCGTACCTGATACGGTATAATGTGTACCAGAAACAGCAGTACTGGCCGGATCTACCACATACTCTACATTTACATCGGCATCTCTTTGCGGCCCAACCAACTGCACCAGAATGGTTACACTACCTGGAGCAGCAGAAGTTCCTTTTGCCAGGGTGGCGGTAATGGGTTTAAATTCTAACTGGGAAGGCTGATCGTATTCTACCCGGTATTTCTTGCAGCTAAAAAGAAAAAGCAGCAGCATTAAAATAGCCGGAAATTGTATTCTTTTCATATTGTTAATCATTTTTAATAACCTGGATTTTTAATAAGATTTGGATTTACGCTCAAGTCTGATTGTGGTATTGGCGCAAGGATCCGGTAATCGGTGTAGGCAACGGGTGCAATAGAACCCAATGCACTCGATTTGGGCACATCGAGACCAAGCCTCACCAAATCAAACCACCGGTCGCCTTCAAAAGCAAGTTCAATTCTGCGTTCCTTTAAAATTGCAGCTATCGAAACCGGTACACTGGTTAAACCTGCCCTGGTGCGGATTTTATCCAAATCGATCTGTGCAGTTGCCCCTATAGCAGTACCCGCCCTGAAATTGGCTTCTGCCCTGATCAGATATAGCTCTGAAACCCTTAACAACGGAATATTTTGTAAAAAATTAACACCATTGGTAGGTACCCATTTGCGTACATAATTAACGGTTACGTTACTTTTCTTCCCGGTGGTAATTGTTCCCCTCCTTACATCTCCTGTTTCGTATAAGGCCAGCAACTCTGGCGTTGGTGTAAAATCGCCATAACCCACTTTCGGCTCACTATTGTTATCAAAAGCTGCCTGGTCCTGGCGTTTGCCATAATCGGCCGGAAACTGGGCATAGTATGACTGCAAAGATTCGTTACCATTCGACTGCTCTGAAGTGATTACAATATTGAATATGGCTTCCGGATTATTGTCGGCATAAAAACTCGATGTATAAGCTGGCCCTGTAACAAAAGTAGGGCCTGCCGCAGCAATTGCCTTATCAGCATAAGTTGCAGATTCGGCATATTTACCCCAATACAAATAAACTTTCGATAAAATGGCCTGAGCCACAGTTTTGGTTATATAACGATTTCCTGCCGAATTATCGAGCAGGCTTTCTGCTGCCAGAAAATCGGTTTCAACCTGTTTATAAACTTCTTCAACTGTGTTTCTGGCTGGAAAGGATACATCGGCCAGTGTTGCCGTAGGTTTTAAAACCAGTGGAACCCCTTTATTAAATCCGTTAACAATAAATTGCGGATTATAACCATAAAGTTTTACCAGGTCCCAGTAAAATAAGGCCCGGAGACCATAAGCCTGACCTAAAATTTTATTCTTGTCTGCCTGACTTCCGGCAACATTACCCACTGCCTGAATCACAAGGTTTACCTGGTTGATACCCGAAGTGTATAAACCCCAAAGGCTCATATGGGCGCCAGGTGCATTAATAGAATTGGTGATCAACCGATTGGAATTAAGCCCCGGAATCGGATAAATGTTATCGGCCATGATATCCGGATTAATCTTAAACGACTGTCCATAATAACCGGTCCCCCTCAGGTTACTGTAAACAGTATTGAGCAAACTGCTTACACCAGTTATATTGGTTAGTGCCTGCGATGAGGCTATGGAATCTTTCGGGTTAGTTTCGAGTGTTTTTTTACAACCCGAAAGCCCCAAAAGAAATAAGAAGATAAATATATATGTGTATTTTTTCATTTTGATATTTTTTATAGTCCAATTTGGAAGCCAAGGGTATAGGTTCTTGCCTGTGGCACCCCTCCATTATCAGATAATACAGTTTCAGGATCAATACCGGTATATTTGGTCCAGGTTAACAGATTTGTTCCTGTTGCATACAGTAATACATTATTTAACCTGACTTTAGAAATTAAATCTTTAGGCAGTTTATAAGATAGCCTTACCTCTTTTAACCGGAGGTAATCGCCAGGTTTATACCACTGTGTTGATGAGGTGCTGTAAGCACTCGAAGCCACGCCGCCACTCACATAATTACCTCCTGTATAAGCCTGCGGAACATCTGTAATTTGTCCGGGTGTTGTCCATCTTCTTAATACATCGGTACTCCTGTTTGATGCATTGGCGTAACCATCGAGGAAGTTTTTGTTTTGATCGAACAACAAGAAACCGGTAGCATACTGGAAGAAAATATCGAGGCCAATACCACCATAAGAAAAGTTATTGGTAAAACCACCAAAATATTTTTGCTGGCTATCTCCGATAATCTTCCTGTCGTTGGTGGTGAGGTTATAGGTAAGGTTGTTGTTGGCATCTAACCAGAGCGGCCTTCCGTCAGCCGGATTCACCCCGGCATACTGATAAGATAAAATCCTGCTTACCGAATTGCCAACCAATTGGAACCTCGGATCGAGATCGTCTGTAATCAGTTGAAGAACTTTGTTTTTATTATACGAAATATTAAATGAGGTATTCCATTTAAATTTTCCGGTCAAATTTTGGGAATTGATCTGAAATTCGAAACCCCGGTTCTGCATTTTGCCCGCATTATCACTTACACCACTGTAACCGCTTGTACTAGGCAAGGTGCGGGTTAAGAGCAGGTTTTTATTCAGTTTGTTATAGAATTCGGCCGTAAAACTCAACCTGTTGTTAAATAACGAAACATCAGTTCCTAAGTTAAGCGTGTAGCTGTCTTCCCAGGTAAGCTCTACATTTGGTAAACCGCCGGGCGAAATGCCTCCTATCCCGTTATAACCTGAGTTAGAACCAAAGGTAGAAAGAGAAGCAAAATTACCAATACCCGAGTTACCTACTTTTCCGTAACTGGTCCTGATTTTCCAGTCGCTGAGCCATTTCACATCTTTCAGGAAATTTTCTCTGGAGAGTCTCCAGGTTAATGAACCTGAACCAAAAAGCCCGAATTTTTGATTTTCGCCAAAGCGCGAGTTTCCATCATAACGGATGGTTCCGTTAACAATATACTTATCATCAAAGGCATATTCGCCTCTTGCAAAGTAACCCAGGTTTTTAAATTCGGTAAAACTCGATGATATAGATCCCAGAACAGTACCTCCGTTCAGGGTTCTGAATAAATAGTTCGGGAATCCGGTTTTTTGGGTAGTGACGGTATTGTTAACCTGATGGCGATACTCGAAGCCTGCCAATCCGGAAACTTTATGTTTGGTACCGAACAAATGGCTGTAGTTTAGTGTAGCATTGGTTTGATAATTTTTAAACTCGGTATCGAGGAAAGTATAACGGCCATTGGCGGAAGCTCCATCCCTGGTTCTCGGATCCTGAAAGCGGTCTTCTTTAATATCGCCATAATCAATCGATCCGGTAACCCTGAATTTAAGATCCTCTATAATCTTATAATTTAAGGCAAAAATTCCCTGCAATTGGTTGGTGGTACCTTTATTGATATCATAATTGGCCGATTTTATGGGGTTGGTGGCCACAGCTCCCAGCAGGGGTTCGTTATAATCGCCGCTGGCTGTATAAACCGCCTGTGTGGGAATAAGGAAGTTGGCTCCAAATGATGGGTTTGCAAATGTAGAGCCGCTTAGTGTACCGTTCTGGGTAAATGTACTTAAGTTGATGTTGGCTTCGAGCGAAAGCCTGTTGTTTACATTATGCTCGAGGTTACTTTTAAATGTACCCCGTTTAAAATCCTGTTGTATCTGCTGGCCTTTTTGGTCAAATAGGCCTGCCGAGATATAAAACTTGGTTTTAGCATCGCCTCCCCTGGCGGTAAGCTGATAATTCTGAGTATGTCCCTTACGATAAGCGGCATCGTACCAGCTATAAGTTGGTGCTGCAGCCGGATCTGCACCAAAAACGGTTTTAATGCCCGACGGGCCAATAACCTGCTGACTGTTGGCACCATAACGGTTTACATATTCTTCGGTATAAACCGATAACCATTGCGGTCCGTTAAGTACATCCAAACGATCTACCTCTTCGGCATAACCAAAATAGCTGCTGAAATCGAATTCGGTTTTGCCTGCTTTACCACGTTTGGTGGTAATAATTATTACACCGTTGGCAGCCTGGGAGCCGTAAATAGATGCCGATGAAGCATCTTTTAAAACATCAATGGTTTCAATATCATCGGGATTAATGTTGCTAAGGATGTTGGATGTTGATAAGCTGCGGGATAAATCGCCCGAGTTGACCTGAATACCATCAACAATGTACAATGGAGCTGTACTGGCATTAAATGAACCCGTACCTCGGATTAAAACGCTTACAGATGAGCCGGGTGTGCCTGAATTGGTATTTACACGTACGCCGGGCAAATTACCCTGCATTGCCCTGTCGAAACTTATCAGGGGCACTTTTTCAATCTCTTTTGAAGAAATACTGGATACAGCCCCGGTAATATCCCTTTTTTTTATGGTTTGCCCAAATCCGGTTACCACCACTTCGTCCAAACCAGTTGCGTCTGATTTTAAAGCGATATTGATTACTGTTCTGGCATTGATATTTTCGCGGACAGTAACGAAACCTAGAAAGCTGAATTCTATTGTTTTGGCAGATGGCGGAACAGCGATGGAATATGTACCGTTTGCATCGGTTTGTGTTCCGGCTTTTGTTCCCGGAATCCGGATAGATACAGCCGGGATGGGAAGACCATCTTCGGCTGCTGAAACTTTTCCGGTAATCACTTTATTTTGTGAAAATACCGGAAAGGTTATAACAAGGCATAGTATAACAAGCGAAAGTAATTTTCGTTTCATTTCATTTATGAAGATTAATATGATTAGTGATGCCAAACGGCATTTATTTATTTGCCAAAGCCGGTTTTAACACAAGTTGTTAAACCTTTAACATTAAAGTGTGTCAAAAAAAATGTGCTGGCATAAATGGATATAGCGCATGTTGCCAGTAATTTGGCCCATATTTTCGCTAATAAGTTGCAGGAGCAACTAAATAATTAGGATATTTTCATTATATTCGATTTTAAGTGGTTAAATATTAATTCAGCATTAGTTGTCACATACCGTGATAAATCACTTATTCAGGGGCGAGTGCAATCGCCCCTGTTTTTTTATCCGGTAAACTTTTACACACTTTGCGCAAAAGCTGGTTTTATCATTTTCGGTCCTGTTTTTTATAAATTTTATAAATGTGATTATTTGGTTTTAGCGTCAAGTAACGAAGCTAATTTTTCTTTTAAAGCCTCTCCGCGAAGTCCTTTGGCAACAATTTTTCCGTTCGGATCAATCAGGAAATTTGCCGGAATGGAACGGATACCATATTGTTTGGCTACGGCATTATCCCAGAATTTTAAATCAGAAACGTGTGTCCAGGTTAACTGATCATCTGCAATGGCTTTTAACCAGGCCTCTTTTTTACCAGGCTGATCTAAAGAAACCCCTAAAACGGTAAAGCCTTTATCTTTATATTGGTTATAGGCAGCTACTACATTCGGATTCTCCTGTCTGCAAGGCCCACACCACGATGCCCAGAAATCGACCAGGACATATTTACCCTTAAAATCAGATAATTTTACAGGCTTGTCATTCACATCATTTTGTGTAAAATCTATAGCCTGAAGACCTATTTTGGTATTTTTTACCGCATTGAAATAGGTTGAAATATCTCTGCCCGATTTGCTGTCTTTAAGGTTCTGGCTCAATGCAGCATAAACCTTTTCGGCCTCAGGTTGGGCTGATTCGCTGGTTGCAATCTGCGAGATGGCAGTTAAACTCACGTAAGACTGTGGATTGGAACGGGCAAAATCAATATAAATGGGCTCCAGTTCTTTACTTGCAGTTTCGTAGCGTTTATAAATGGCTTCGGTTAAGGTTTTCTCTTTCCTTTGTTCGGCTGTTAATTTGCCAAATTCGCTATTGATTGCAGCCAGTTTATCCTGAACCGGCTTGGTTAAAGCCTTAAGTTTTTCATTATCGGCATTTACTTTCGACCTGCTGATCGATGCATTTTTTAAAGAATCGGCAGATACCAGCTGGATGTTGGCAGGTTCAAGGTAAATGGACAGAAAATCGCGTTTTCCATTCTTTTCAGCAGGCTTTTTATAAACCGAAGCCCTTAGCGGATCAGCTACTTCGCCTTTAAAAGCAAAAGTGCCGTTTTTTAATTCGGTGGAGTCCAAAAACGTTTTACCATCTTTCGAATAGCTAAGGTAAATTTTCTCATTTCCCTTATCATTTTTTAAGGTTCCGTTTAACGAGAATGGCTTTTGTGCCAATGCAGCCAGTGGTAGTACAGCAACTGCAGCGAGTAGTGTTTTTTTCATTTCAGATTGATTTATGTATAATTAGGAATTATTTTTAAGCGTAAAGGAGGTTTGGCCGTTCCTGGCGGTTGCGGTAAAGGTTGTTCAGCTGCGCAACTACTTCGTCTATTTCTGATCCGGTATTAAACCTGCTGAAAGAGAACCTGATCGTTTCTTCATTTTTACCGTTTCTCAAAGCTTCAATAACGTGCGAAGAATGATTGGACGAACAGGCACTTCCACCAGAAACAAATATGCCGGCCCTGTCTAAAGTTTGCAACAGATTTGCACCATCGGGTAGCGCGGGTAAGGAAACACTCAATACGGTTGATAAGCTTCTGTCAACCTGATCTGAATAGCCGTTAAAGCTTATTCCAGCAAGGTTTGTAAGCCCGTTAAGCAGTCTTTTTTTAAGCGAGAGAATGTGTGTTTCGTAAAGGTTTTGGTTATCATAGGCATGCTGAAGTGCGGCTGCCATCCCTACAATACCTGCTACATTCTCGGTACCTGCCCGCTTTCCCGATTCCTGCGCTCCTCCCTTAATAAAAGCACGCAGATTAGCCGGTTCTTTTGCATATAGAAAGCCAACGCCTTTCGGTCCGTGAAACTTGTGCGCCGAGCCTACCAGAAAATCAGGCGACAGCTGGCGGGTGTTAATATCGGTATGGCCAATGGTTTGCACCGTATCTGAATGGAATATGGCACCATGATGTTCAGCAAGATCGGCAATTTCTAAAATGGGATTTAAATTTCCTATTTCATTGTTACCATGCATTAAGGATATCAGTGCCGGTTCTTCATTTTCGAGCAAAGTATCCAGCTCAGTGAGCGATAATTTTCCTTTGCTATCGTTTTCCAAGTATACCAACCTGATTGTACCGTTATTTGCCAGGGCCTTAAGGGTATTCAGAACTGCATAATGTTCTAACCTGGACGTAATAACAAGACGGATATTATGCTGATAAATAGCCGAAAGTATGGCGGTATTATCGCCTTCGGTTCCGCCTGAAGTAAAGAAGATATTTCCTGGTTCTGTATGTAAAGTAGCTGCGATCATTTCTCTCGATCGCTCTACGGCTTCCCTGGCGTACCTGCCTAAAGCATGTGCCGAAGACGGGTTTGCAAATGATTCAAAAATATATGGCTTCATGGCTGTAAAAACCTCATTGGCAAGCGGGGTGGTAGCTGCATTATCTAAATAAATATTCATCTTTCAATTTTAAATCACCACTGCTTATTCAGATTTCCGGAGAAAGTTATTCTTATCTTTCCCTTACGGGAAGGATTTAGCACCTTATTTGGCAACAGGTTGCTAAGACATCATAGGGCCTTTCCCTCCGTCTTTCTGGATAAGTCAAAAATATATTAACGGCACAAATGTATATAATTTCTATAGATTTTATAGTTTTTATTTAAAAATATTTTAATTGGCCTGATCAAGAGTTGCAGCCTAACGACATAAACTGCGTATTTCAGTGAAATGGATCAGTCCATTTCGGGTTAAAACGCAGGCAGATTTGATTCACAAATTTGGGCTTACGAAAGAAATCCACCTACCAACTACCCTGTTGTTTTACAATAGGCATCCTGAAGCACCTTCAATCGGCCTTTATTTATAGCAATTTTCGCAACAAGACTTAAAAATAGCTCCGCGATTTTCATTGTTCCTGTCATCCTGGAGTTATTCAAATAAATAAACAAAGCCAGGTCTGAAAGCCTTTTTGGTATCCCGTTCTTGTTAGTAAAACCATCCTTTGCAAGTCCCAATAGAATTAATGAGGCCTGCTCGAATGGAATATTTCCCGGGTCTATAGTTGTCCTTATCCGACACACACTCCCGGATCTGTTGTAAAAAAGATGTGTCTCATTGGCCAATATAACGATCTCATCACCGGGCTTGAGTTGATAACGTTTACCGGCCTTTCCAACTTCCAGTTCGCCTTCCAGGACTTCAAACTTTTCAGAAAATAAGGTATGGTAATGCCATGGAGTTTTTGCACCGGGAAGCAGATCACACTCCGTTATTGTAGGTCCGCCATCGGCCGCTGACTGAATTAAACTGAAGGATATCTGGTTACCGGGACTGCTTTTTTTAGTTTTTTGCAATAAAAGCACCGGGCCAACGATAATGCAGATGGCTATGGCGATCAAATGAGCTATTGCATGCTGCCAATCGCTTCCGTTTTTGCCCATTACGATCATGAAATCTCCCAAGGGTACAACAGTGGCAGAAAGCAGTGCTATGCCCAGAGCCTTTCTTTCCCTTGTCCACACTAAAAGCAGCAGGAGAATACCTGAAAATAGATCCCTGATGCCTTTAATGTAATGAAAGGAATAATCTCCATTAGTATTAGTGAAGATACCATAATCGAATTCAGCGTTAACCGGTGAAATCAAAAATCGCAGACCTATAAATAGCAAACCTATTCCGGTCAAAAATGAGATGCTGTAACAAATTCTTGTTGTCATAATATTTATTTTTTAAGTTCACAACAAAGTTATCTGCATCCTTTTCCCATTTCATGCACCTGGGTTAACAATTCATTCTCTGCGTGTATTTCTGCTCCGGATACGACTTAACGATTGCGGTTTAACGCCCACATAGGAAGCAATATAATACTGTGGGATACGCTGTAATAGATCAGGATATTCTTTTACAAATTTCTCATAACGGAGCTCCGGTGAATCCGTATAGAAAGAATTGAGCCCTTGTAAGGTCTTGACAAAAACCTGCTCGATAACAAGCCGCCCGAAACGCTCACCGCTTTTAATTGAAGTATAAAATTTTTGAAGATCATTGTATCCGATAACCAATAAAGTACAATCCTCCAGCGCCTGGATAATTTGCCGGGATGGCTGTTGAGGCAAAAAACTTTCATTGTTGCAGACAAAATCAGATTCTTTGGCAAATCCATAAGTCTTTTCCTCTCCATCGTCGTTAATATAATATCGCATTACACCGTTTATTATAAATCCAACATTCCGGCACACATCACCTTCCTTCAGAAAATAATCGCCCTTCGCATACTTTTTTTCATGGAAAAGCCTGGCAATGAGTTCTTTTTCATCCTGGTCTACATTTACTGCTTTTTCAATCGTCTGCAACAATATATCCACCATAATATCTTCAAATTGGTTCTTTAAAGGTCGTAAAAAATTTATGCCTTACCGCTCTTTTAGCATATTTAGCAAGTGAGTTTACCTTGACTAATGGTATTGTTTTTCGGTGGGATTGGAGGGAGATTGCATCATTTTCAAATCACCAATCTCCCCAGGTTCGGAGTTCCAGCCACAGCATTACTTTTGATGCTTCCAGAATCTGCTTTTTCCTTCGGCTATCCAAGCCACTGCTTCCTGTATCCGTTTTTGCCGGGTTTCATCGGTCTTTGCGCTGCTGATCCATACAATATATTCTTTACGGAACGAATTTGATTTGCTCAGATAAACTGCTTTGGCGTTTGGCTCGCTGTCCAATGCATCCTGGAAATAACCGGGCGTATCAAGCACTTTAGGTTTCTCCCCTTCTGTTTTTTCGCGCCTGATCTTCACCCCTTGCTCATTCAACTGCACCGCTTCCTTTATCATGCCGATAAATTCCTGATCGGAAGGCAACTCGCTAACCCTGGTTATTTTACCAAGGAACCGGCTGGTGGCTTTTAGGTCTTTTGCAGTTTTCAACCTTGCATCACCCATCAGTTCACCCTTTAAAAAGGTGAAAGAGCAGTGCGCCTTGTGCGAGGCCATCACACACATGTGGTCTCCTCTGTAATCAAAATGAGGAATTCCCCATTTGATTGCCTCATTCACATCCGGACAGTTCTCGTGCACAAGCCGGCGCCAATGTTCAAGAACAGGCCGGGCAAAATCTGCAGCATTAGCAATGTAGGCATCAATGGCAGGGTCATATTTTAATTTTTCCATCTCCAGGTTCTTAAGATTGTCCAAACTGGTTCATATCCATAAATACCAGCTCCCATTTGTGCCCATCCAGGTCAGCAAAACTATGTTGGTACATATATCCGTGGTCTTTGGGGTCTGCATAAATCCTGGCGCCAAGGGATTCCGCTTTGCTGATCAATTCTTTTACCTCCTTTACTGAGCCCGCATCGAGCGCGATGAGCATTTCGGTTTGGCGGTTGGCATCGCAGATTTCGGTATCGATAAATGAACTGAAATAGGCTTCGGTCAATAGCATCACAAAGATGCTTTCACTAATAACCATACAACCGGCCTTCTCATCGCTGAACTGCGCATTAAAGGAGAAACCCAGGTTTGTAAAAAACCCGACAGATCTGCCCAGGTCTTTTACCGGCAGATTAATAAATATTTTGCTTGGCATAAATTTAAATTTATGAGCAAATAACGGCAGAAGCAGATTGAAAAGATAGGTTTAAATCTTGGTTTTACAGGTCAATTTAATCCCTTATGTTCACTGCGAAAGGCTGAGGGAGAAAACCTGGTGTGCTTTTTAAAGAATTTACCAAAATTAGCCGGATCGGAAAAATCCAACTGGTAGGCAATCGTTGAAATTTCCATATCAGTATAGCGGACAAGCGATTTGGCTTCAGAAACCAAACGTTCTGTGATAAAAGCCAATGCATTACGCCCGGAAACCTGCTTAACAGACCTTGAAAGATAATTTGGGGTTACCGAAAGCAGGTCAGCATATTCTTTGATGCTTCGTTTATGGATATAGTTGTTTTCAATCAACTGTAAAAAGTCACGCATTAATAGTTCCGGCCTGCTGCTTGGCTCCTCATTCTGTTTAATTTCCAGTGCACAATTCTGCAGATGACACAACAGCCCCAGTAATTTTAATCGCGCTTCCAGGTGGGCATCCTTCCCTGAATGTTCGTAAGCGGCAAAAACGGACTCAAAATGTGGGGCTAACTGCCTGAACATCCCGTGATCAAATTTAAACAGATTGGTGCGATGGGGATCGAAGAGTGTGAACTGACGATGGAATCCCGGCTTAAAAAAAGAAAAAGCGTCAGGCTTAAAATAAACCACGTACCCTTCCAGCGCATTATTGTGGGCAAAGCTATAAACCAGGTTTGGCGAATGGAATACCAAATAAGAGTCAGGGTTCCGAATGGTCTGCTGCCCGTATTCCACTTTAATTTCACCAGAATTGAAAAGCAGTGCGAAAAAGTAAAACGATCGCTTAAAAGGAGGCCTGTAAACTGGCACCTGCCCCCCTTCGATCGGTTTCAACCTCATACAATAAAAATCTGGGTTGGTTGTCCGCTCGGGCCATGGAATGGAAGCTAAAAAATCATTAATTTCGGTATAGTAAGGAAGTATACTGGTGGTTTTCCCCATGGCTAAAAAAGATCGGGCTAAAAATAACACAAAGATTTTTGAAATCGATACAAACTTACCTTATCTGAATACAAAACTGGCTAAACAAGTATCCTGTTCTGAAAAGTAAAAATATTTCTTTCCACAAGTGAGTATGGTAGTTGATGTTAAATACATCTATATAAAAAAACAGGTTGCAGAAGCCCGCCTGTTTTTTATATTTATTAATTGATCATAAATCAGTATTAATTACAATTATGCCTGAAAGGGTATTCTTAATTGCATACTATTTTTACGTTTTGTATTGAAAGCTGTATATACAATGAAATTTAAACCAGGCAAGTCTTTTAAAAACATGAAATTTTTAAGTCTATTTTTAATTCTCCAGTTTTCTGTTTGTGCAGCATATACCCAAACTTCTCAGAAGTCATACGCCTTGTATTCTCCAGATAAAAAATTGGAAATCGATGTATATAAACAACCTGATGGAAATTATTGCTACAGCTTTTCGGCCAACAAAAAATTATTAATAGACAGGTCACCAATGGGTTTTGAAACGGTAAAAAATGGCACAATCCCTTCTACAGGATGGATAGTTACTGCCCAAAACCGAAAAACAGTAAACACCGTATGGAAACCCGTTTGGGGCAAGAGGCAACTGGTTTCTGATCATTATAACGAACTAACAATCAAGCTGTCTTCCGCAGCCAACAGTTCAGATAAAATGAACATCGTGTTGCGGGCATATAATGACGGCGTTGCATTCCAATACCTTATCCCACAGGAAAGTAAAGTCGAACAGGCAGTTCTATCTGAACTTACAGGATTTAATTTTACTGGTGATTTTACGGCCTGGTACTACAATTTTGAACGGCATAATATCGGACCCGAATTGCTCTCGCAGGCTGACGGCGAACGAATGCCGGTGATGACCATAAAAGCTGACAGCAACCAATATATGGCTATTCACGAGGCCCGTTTAGACGAAGGCGAACCACTTAAATTACGGTCGAAAAAAGGCAACCTTTTATTTTCCATTACTTCGAAACCGCAGAAACTTCATCCGGGCTATCACTCTGCCTGGAGGGTCATCTTTTTTGGAAATACACCAGGCAAACTGGTTGATTCGCACTTACTGGAATTGTTAAATCCCGACCCCGAAATGGATTTTTCATGGGTTAAGCCGGGTGTGGCACTTTGGGATTGGAGAATAGATGGTGCAGTATGGGAAGGCTTCCATTATGGGATGAACTATACTTCGTGGGTTAAAATGATCGATTTTGCCGCCAGACAAGGTTTTCCCCACCTGGTACTCGATGCCAACTGGTACGGTCCGGAATTTTCAAAAGACTCTGATCCTTTAAAGGGCGATAAAGCAAAGGATGTACAGAATATCATCAGGTACGGAAAAGAAAAAGGCGTAGGTGTATGGCTCTATCTAAATGATGTGGGCGGAAAGAGATTTCCTATAGAAAAAACATTGGAACAATATCATCAGTGGGGAGCCTCCGGTGTAAAGTATGGTTTTATGTCTGGTAGTCCGGAAGAAAAAAATATCCGTACAAAAATGCTTACAGAGCTGTGTGCAAAAAATAAACTGCTGGTTGATTTCCATGATGGTCCGGTGCATCCGTATGGACAAATGCGTACCTGGCCAAATGCCGTTACCCGCGAATACTGCAAAGCTCAGCTGGATGGGCGGGATATATTTTATCCTAAAACGTTTGTCACCTCGGCCTTTGTGAATATGATTGCAGGGCCGGTTGATATGAACAATGGCATGTTCGATCTCCGCCAGGGAAAAACCACCCGGAAAGATAACAATATGGAAGTTCCTTCTACAGTTGTTTCAGAGGCTGCGCGCACCTTAATCACTTTTTCGGGGGCAACCGTTATTCCCGATATTCCAGAGTATTATGAGAAATACCCTGAACTGCTCAACTTTCTATCGGCCCAGAAAATGCCCTGGAAGGAAAGTAAAACTTTAGCAGGTGAAATTGGTGAATATATCGTAACCATGCGGCAGGCTTCAAACGGCGTGTACCTGGTAGGTGCTGCAACAAACGAAAAAGGAAGGGTACTTCAGATTCCAATGTCTTTTTTACCTCAGGGTAATTTTGTGGCTGAAGTTATAGAAGATGGAGATCATGCAGACTATTTAACAAACCGGGAAACTTATAAGGTAGTAAAAAAGAATATCAGCAGAAAAGATATATTAAATGTCAGATTGGCTGCAGGCGGAGGTGCTTGTATTAAACTTGTGCTGAAGCAGTAATCGTCCCTGTAAGCATGTTTACAATTCGGAATGCTATTGCTGTTTCTCTATTTTAGAGAGATTATAACGTTTTTTTAAAGTGTTCCGGTATCTGCGGAGGATCTGGCTTTATCTCCTGCAAAGCTTGCGACAGGCTATTCTCCTCGGCCTCCTTCATTTTGCCGGTTTTAAAGTCATATCCAAATGCATCATAATCCTCATTCCCTTCTCCCTTCGGATTATCGCCATACTCATTGGGACCAAAATCACCGGCTGAAAAAAGCATCATTATCACGTAAAAAGGCATCAGCTGCCACCAGCCAGATTTACCCAGATCATGACAGCGTTTTGCGCCCTGAGAAATCAACAGATAGATCGGCAATAACAAGGTAATCTCAATCCAGCTGCCAACTGACTTATTGTTCTCGCAAATCAGAACAAAAAAGTAAATGATCATATAGAAGATTTGGGTTAAGGCGAATTCCGTACGGCGGATCCTGCCATAAAAAGAAAAAGGATCTTTGAACATTGGAGAGGCGTTTATTTAGTGGCCAGTTTAATTTGGAACAAAATACTGATTATTAGATCAGGTGTCAAATATTTTTTTTAGCTGAAGCCCGGTTAAACTGACTTAATTTCTCCAGGATAAATCCCAGGGAACCAAACATCAAA
This sequence comes from Sphingobacteriaceae bacterium, assembly GCA_017745075.1. Lineage (GTDB taxonomy): Bacteria > Bacteroidota > Bacteroidia > Sphingobacteriales > Sphingobacteriaceae > Pedobacter. Next base: position 456,924 of record JAGIAD010000003.1, read on the forward strand.
AAAATATCTTAAAAGTAGCACCATACATTTTCACCTGCAAAGCCCTTGGAAATCTGGAAAGAAAACAGAACACAAAATTTAGAGGGCTAAAACCTGCTATTATCAAATATTAAGTGCATAAAAAAACGGAACACCCTAATGTAGGTGTTCCGTTAAGTGGAGAATACCGGATTCGAACCGGTCACCTCTTGCCTGCCAGGCAAGCGCTCTAGCCAAATGAGCTAATCCCCCAAATTTTGGTTATTCCCTAACCAAACCGGTTAGAGAAAACAAGATTTTTTCTTGCGCAGCAAAAATAGTAAATACTTTCTCGATTGCAAATGATAATTGATCTTTTTAATCAATCTTTCGGTTTAAAGGCAAACATGCCCATAAAACAGATTACCGTAACAGCCGATTGAAAAGGGTAGCTGATGAACAGGAACAATATAAATGTAGCGATTAACAACATCACCAGAAACATTACAGCTTTGTATACAGTATCCATGTAACCCATGGCTACCATGGCCAGCAGATAGAAAGGAATAATAACGGCAGCTATAAACATTGCCGAAAATAAATTCTCTATATTAACCTCGTATTAAGTTTTTTTTAGGTTTAATTTATTAAAGTGCCGAACTACATATAAGGCTTAAATTCTTTTTGTTTAATAAATCCTGATAGGCCTCTACAAACTGCCCCACATGATAGCCATCCATTAGCGCATGGTTTACGTGTATAGAAAGCGGCATTATTTTCCTTCCTTTCTCTTCGCGTATTTTACCGAAAGATATTTTCGGGCAGCTATCCTGATGGGCGTAATTACGGGCATGCGATAAGGAAGTGAAATTTAACCAGGGTAATGCAGAATAATGAATTACGTTTTCACCTGATGAGGAAGGTATTAAACTGTTACTAGCCTGTACTTTTTCAATTTCTTTATTGGCTTCGGTTCTGAATTGTTCAAAATCCTCGTAAAAATCCATATAGCCAAAGCCGAAGGTACCATTTGGCCGGTTTATGGTGGCAGCGGCATTCACGGTATCGTATTTCCAAACTTCTCCATCTATAATGCGGTAACTAAAAGGCTCTACCCGGTTTGCGGCGAGCAGCGATTTATGCAGGTAAAGCAAAAAGAACGAAAGGCTGTTTTCTTTTGCCTCTTCGTAGGTAGCGGTACAATCTACCTCTACCGTAACGCCAAAGAAAGGTTCTTCAAAAGCGCTAAAAAATTTAAAATGATCTTTTCTGATCCAGTTGTTTATATCTATTTTTTCTTTCATTCTATTAATTTTGGTAAAACCTCGGCCAAGCTTCCCATCTCGTAAAAGTTGGGGTGCTCAATGGTGTGATCGATGCTTTCGTGCACCCATGTGGTGTGATAAGGAATGTGTACCGCATGGCCGCCGATGTTGAGCACCGGTAAAATATCCGATTTTAAGGAATTGCCCAGCATCATAAACTCCTCAGGTTTACAATCCAGGTGCCTGATCAGTTTTTGATAATCTTTTTCCTGTTTATCGCTCATGATTTCGATATGATGAAAATAATGATCGAGCCCTGATTTAGTGAGTTTTCGCTGTTGATCGAGCAGATCACCCTTGGTTGCAACTACTAATCTGTATTTTCCATATAAAGCTTTTAACACTCCTTCTACCCCTTCCAACAGTTCTACAGGTTTATTAAGCATTTCTTTACCCAATTCGAGTACTTTTTCTACAATTACGGTATCTACTTTGCCCATGGTAATCTGCATGGCTGTTTCGATCATGCTCAGCATAAAACCTTTAATCCCGTAACCATAAAGAGGTAAATTGGCTACTTCTGTTTTATATAATTCTGCCATAATGCTGTGACGGGGCATAAAATCTTCTAAAAGGTCGGCAAAACGTTCTTCCGTTTCACGGAAATAAGGTTCATTTACCCAAAGGGTATCGTCGGCATCAAAAGCAATTATGCTAATCTTATTTTTCATGGTTATGCTTACTTTTGTGGCAAAAATAGCGCGGTTCTTCCCTTTAAAAAAGGACATTTGTCCCGACTGATAGAATATGTTACGTACCAACCTTACCTTGTTATCCTTTATCGAACGTTTCTCCTCAGAAAACGCTGAGGCAAAAATTACACTCAGGAGTTTTACTGCCGGATACCGCTTTATTGAACAAGGCGAAAAAATCAGCAATATTTACGTGATTAAAGAAGGGATAAGCAAATGTTTTATTTCTGAAGAGAACGGAAAGGACTTTATCATCGAATTTTTGAGCAAAGGGGAAGTTGTGGGCGAGCTTGAGGCCTTAAAAAAGATAGATTGTTTGTGTAATGTGGCAGCCATTAGCGATGTTACGGCTTATGTGATCCCCGGCCATATTTTTCATTCGCTCATCAGTAAAAGTAGTGAATTTACTACAATCTTACTCCAGGAACTGTCTACCAGGATTATACAAACCAGTACACGGGCCGCCTTTCAGCAGCTTTACACCCTGGAGTATGCACTTTTAAAATTGTTAAAACTTCAGGCAGATGAACACATTTCACTCTCCAAAGAAGACATGGCTGCCTACTTAGGCATATCTGTAAGAAGCTTTAACAGAGGCTTAAAGCTGGTGATTGACAAGGGCGGTTTCGATACTCCCGAGTTCAAGAACATTTTAGAGCTAAGCCATATGAAAAAACTTGTGCAACGCCTTAAACCATAAAATAGTATTATGGTATAATTATTGTTTCAAAAAATTTGCAGTTAATTGTAGCGTTTTAGCACTTTTGCACGTTTAAGCCGTAAAATTATTTGCAGTATCAAACCAGACACACAAATAGCCATATATATAAATGAAAAACCACATCTATCAATCCCCATTAAGATCACCAGGTTAATCGGTATTAAGAGCATTATCCGTAAAACGGAGCTGCTCAACAACAATGATATCCTTAATTATCATTTAAACAGGGCGCAGGGCTAAAAGCTTATCCGCCATTACATTAACTTTAGTTAATCTTAACCTAACATGAGTGCTTATATTAACATCTACACAAACACTTTAACAGACGACCTTATTCCTACCATTTTAAAACGGTTGAACGAACATGAAAATGTTTTGGACCTCAACTCTTCATTTTCTTTCAGAAATACGAATGGTACCTTACCTATTGTTTTTAAATGGGATAAACCAAGCCTTGAAATATTTAACGAAAATAACTTAAAACTTAATTTTAACGTATCGCTAAAATCTTTCGACCTTAAAGAATACAAGAAAAAACTGTTTAAAGAGAAAATCATCAAACAAAGCTTTGTCCAAAAATTACTGGGCCTTTTTAAAAAGAAAAAAAGGAAAGTTGCCAAACCGGTTAAACTGAGCGCTGAGGTTGAATCACAGCTCCAAAATTATAACAAGGTTTTTTCTATAAAATACCATCCGGGCGATGTTTTCGAAAACCATTTTGCTACACTGATCGGTGCCATTATTACCGAACTGAGCAAAGGCCTTTGCCACTTTACCAAAGAAAATACCTGGTACGATTCAAAAAACGTATTAAGAGAATCGCTGGTTAACCTGTATACCCTGGAAGAACTTCCTAACCACATTAATAAAAACGCAGTAGCTGTTGCCAGCTAAATAAAATACTCCCTTCCGAAGTTTGGTAACCAAACTTCGGAAGTACTTCTTTCCATGAAGTGATAATTCTTATTGTCAGTCTTGAAGCCTGCCGATGGCTTTTCATCAACTCCCGCCTGTTTATTTTATACCACGCCCGTGTAAGGCATTAATTGCCAATATCTTCTATTTCGCTAAACATTTGCAGCCTTGATTTGTTATCAGAATCTGGAAATCTTTTATAGTTTTATGCCCGTATATATACTATGTTTTTTCCGCTTAACAACAACATACTTTATCCAAGTTAATTATGAATGTAGAAGAAGTTTTTAAGAACAACGAGAAATGGATTGCTGAAAAATTATCCATCAATCCGGATTATTTTACCGATCTGGCTAAAGGCCAGAGCCCTGAATTTTTATACATCGGATGTTCTGATAGCCGTGTTACGGCGGAAGATTTAATGGGAATCCAGCCCGGGCAGGCATTTGTACACCGTAATATTGCTAACCTGGTAAACAACGTAGATTTAAGTGTAATGACCGTTTTAAATTATGCGGTAAGGCATTTAAAGGTAAACCATATTGTAGTTTGCGGCCACTATAACTGCGGTGGTGTAAAAGCAGCAATGCAGCCTGCCGATTTGGGTATTTTAAACCCATGGTTAAGAAACATCCGCGATGTTTACCGTTTGCATAAAGACGAATTGAATGCCATTGCCGATGAGGATGCACGATACAACCGCCTGGTTGAACTGAATGTACAAGAACAATGTGTTAACCTGCTTAAAACGGCGGCAGTACAGGAAGCTATTGTGCACAGAGGATTAACCGTTCAGGGCTGGGTTTTTGATATTCATACAGGCAGATTAATTGACCTTAAAATCGATTTCGAAAAGATTTTGAAAGATATTACAGAGATTTATAAGCTTTATTAGTCCGGGGTCCGAAGTCAGAAGACCGGAGCATAAGCAAAAAAACCTCGTATGTTTTAAAACATGCGAGGTTTTTTATTATAAATCCAGACTGAGGACTTCAGACTAGTCTATCTTCCCATCCAACCGCCATCAACGGTTAATATTGTTCCGTGAACATAATCGCTTGCTGCTGAGGCAAGGAATAAAGTTGGGCCTTTAAAATCTTCTGGTGTGCCCCATCTTCCTGCCGGAATACGTGATAAAATCGAGGTGCTTCTATCCTGATCTTCGCGTAAGGCCGTGGTATTATCAGTAGCAATATAACCAGGTGCAATGGCATTTACATTTACACCTTTAGCGGCCCATTCGTTGGCAAATGCTTTGGTTAAAGAAGCAATTGCCCCTTTACTTGCGGCATAACCCGGCACAGTAATCCCCCCCTGGAACGACAACAATGATGCGGTAAAAATAATTTTTCCACTACCTCTGGCTACCATATCACGCCCCACCTCGCGGGTTAAGATAAAGGGAGCAGTTTGGTTTACGGCAATTACTTCATCCCAATATTCATCAGGGTGTTCGGCAATGGGTTTACGCAAAATGGTTCCGGCATTGTTTACCAGGATATCAATTACCGGGTGATCGGCTTTTACCTGGGCAGCAAAGGCCAGGGTATTTTCGCGTTTACCGAAATCGCACTGATAGGCATAAAATTTACGGCCAAGGGCCAGAACTTCTTTTTCAATGGCGCTATCCTGCAATTCAAGGCTTGCAGAAACACCGATAATATCGGCCCCTGCTTCAGCCAAAGCTAAAGCCATGGCTTTACCAATTCCTCTTTTACAACCGGTAACCAAAGCAGTTTTACCTGCTAAATTAAATACGTTTGACATGTTTATATTCTATTGATACTTTTGAAGATCTCTCCATTCTGCTACCAATAAATGGTACGCTTCAGTCGAGATGACGATTTATTTCAATTCCGTAATGGCGCAGTGGTCCATATCGCCATAATCCAGGTTTTCGCCGGCCATACCCCAGATAAAGGTATAGTTACTGGTACCTGCACCTGAGTGGATTGACCAGTTAGGCGAAATTACCGCCTGATCGCCCTGCATCCAGATATGGCGCGTTTCCTGTGGCTGGCCCATAAAATGGCAAACGCTTTGCCCCTGCGGAACCTCAAAATAGAAATAAGCTTCCATCCTCCTGTCGTGTGTATGTGCAGGCATGGTATTCCAAACACTGCCCGATTTTAACTCGGTCATGCCCATCTGCAACTGGCAGGTTGGTAATACACTATTCACCAATAATTTGTTAATGATACGGTGATTTGCAGTTTCGGGCGAACCCAGCTCAACAATTTCGGCCTCTGCCTTGCTTACCTTTTTGGTAGGATAAGCGTGGTGTGCCGGGGCCGAATTGATGTATAACTTGGTGGCTACGCCTTTATCTGCCGATTCGAAAAACACTTCTTTAGTGCCTTTACCTATATATAAAGCTTCCTTGTAATCCAATTCGTAAGTTTCTCCATCAGCTGTAACGATTGCTTTTCCACCTACGTTGATAATGCCCAGCTCCCTACGCTCTAAAAAATAACTGGCTTTTAAATCATCAGGGTTTGGAAGGGCTATTTTCTGGTCAATTGGCATAGCTCCCCCAACAATATACCTGTCAAAATGAGATAAAGTTAAATTTACCTGGTTGACTTCAAACACGTTTTCAATTAAGAAATTATCGCGCAGGGCTGCGGTATCCATTTGTCTAACTTCTTTTGGGCTTTGAGCGTAACGGCTTTCGAATTTGTTCATTGGTTAAAAATTGAGTTGTGAGGCAAGAACTGAACGGATCAGATCTTACCCGCAAATATATTTATACGATATTGATTATTGATATTAATACTCAACTTTATAATCCTTTTTTATTGTTTCTCCGTTCCAGGCCTTTAAACTGGTCCACGGGGCAGGCGCATCGGTCCAGAATTTATGATCGGCAGGTAAACCCAGGGTTAAAAAGCCCAAGGTTGCCATGTACAAACTACCGGTAGAGGTATAAGTATCGGCTACTTCAGGCTGATGTCCGTTAAAACCCAGCACCAGCCAGCCTTTGTCGTCAAAATTCTGATTTCCATTATACAGGTTATAAATTACTTTGGTTAAAGCCCCGCGTACCTGTGCAGGTTTTACGTATTCAGGTAGTTTTTCCATCAAAGCCGTTTGCGCCAGTGCCTGAAAGGCCGCTGTACGGTAGGTAATAGAGCGGCCATAAGCCGGATAAGTGCCTTCAGGAGAGATGATCCTTTCCAAATATTCTGAGTAACGCACCATCCGTTTTAAAGCCAGGTCATAATCGGCCTGTTGCGCCCTCTTCTTATCAACCAGCACTTTTAAAAGATCGACCAACATGGGGTGGATCACATAAGAATTGTAATAATCCATGCTGAATTTTTCGCCGTCACTATACCAGCTGTCGCCAACATACCATTCTTTCATTTTATTGACAGCAAACTGCACACGGGCCGGATCGTACTGTTCGCCAATGCTTAATAAAAAGCCTTCGGTTAAACCCGCAAACAATAACCAGTTGTTGTAAGCACCTGTACGGGTTCTGAGCGATTTAAACTCTTCTACAAACCTTTTTTTAGTGGTTTCATCAAGTGGTTCCCATAAAGCTTTCGGAGCACGTAAAAAAGCATGGGCAACATAGGCCGCATCAACAATTGGCTGACTTTCGGAACGGTAACTGATATAATCAGGGCTTTCGGGGTTAACAGAATTGGTTAAGGCCTTTAAAAGTTCAGTACGCATGTTTTTTCGCAATTTACCCTCGGCAGTTTCATCGTCAGGTAAAGCCAGCCATGGCGCCACACCGGCCACTGTACGGCCTAATGCTTCGAGATAAGTAACCCTGGCCGCATTTAAGCCATAACCAGGTGCTTTTTCTACAGGCATATTCTTTTTTAAGGTTTCGTTGGCCAGGTTGTGGATTACAGGGTAGGCAATCCGATACAATTGCTTTACCCAAATGGCACGGTCTTCGGCACCGGTTGTCGGTTTCTTTTGTGCATTTGCAAATTGCGAGCAGATCAGCAACGCAGAAATAATCAGTTTAAATTTCATTTTTGTTAAATATGTGAGTTTAATAGCTAACGCTTTTTTTTCAGTTATTTGGAGAGCAGATTTCTGTTCAATTATTCAGGTTTCTTCCCGCTTTCCATTTTATCCCGATGAAGGATCGGGATGTCCATTCCAATCGGGTCTGGGTGGCACAGCAAGTACTACTATTAAAGATTGGACGCCCAACAGCCAACATTAATTTTGGCAGTCTTTGCACAACCTCTGTTCATAAACCCGGTAGTAGCGGCAGCTCCCCCGACTTCAGGTCGGGACTATAGCGGATAACGGGACTGCTGTTGCCGAAGAAATGCTGAACCTTCATTTCCTGATAAAAACAATAAATTTAACTTAAGTTTTGGGCTAACCCGACACCCAAAACCCAAGTTCAATAAATGCCTATAAATACCATTTTTTATACCTGGCCAAAGCTTCCAGATAGTAATAATCGGCATAAATCAAAGGCACGTCTATTTCACTGTTCAGCGGGTAGGCACCTGTACTGTGCATCAATAAAAAGCCCCCGTTTTCGCCCAGTTTTGCATGGTATGCACTGCTGGAAAGCGAATAGATCATGGTTTCGGCTGCAGATTTGAATTCTGCTTTCTCCTCATCTGTAGTATATTGGGCAAGTTCCAATAAGGCCGAAGCCATCAGTGCACCCGCAGAAGCATCGCGTTTGGCAAAAGGGATACCCTGTGCATCGAAATCCCAGAACGGAATTTTATCAGCAGGCAAATTCGGATGATTTAAAATGAAATGGGCAATGCCTTTAGCTTGTTTTAAATAAGCTTTATCCTTGGTAAAACGGTACATCATGGTATAACCATATAAAGCCCAGCCTTGTCCGCGCGACCATGCAGAACAGTTTGCAGCACCTTGCCAGGTGGCTTTTCTGATCACATCACCAGTTTGCGGATTATAATCAACCACATGGTAAGAACTAAAATCAGGACGGAAATGGTTTTTAATAGCGGTATTGGCATGTGTAATGGCAATTTCTTTATATTTTGAATCACCGCCATTATCGCTTGCCCAGTTCAACATTTCCAGGTTCATCATATTATCGATAATTACAGGACATTGCCACAACTTGCTCTTGTTCCACGATTGAATTGATTTTATGACCGGACGATAGCGGGTAGCTAAAGATTCGGCAGAACGCTGGATAACCGCTTTGTAGGCCGGGTTTTTAGTTAAACGATAAGCATTGCCAAAACTGCAATACATCATAAAACCCAGATCGTGGTTATCGGTGAAGGTTTGGTTGGGTTCTATTACTTTTAAGGCTGCCTCTGCTTCCTGTTTTATACCGGCATCTTTGGTCTGTTCATAGATGTACCACAAACTGCCCGAATAAAATCCGCTGCACCACCATTTAATATCGTAATTGATGGATTTGCCCTTATCGAAACTCTGTGGCGTTTTACCAGCAGGGATATTTTTGGCCAGCACCTGGTACTGGTTGGCAGCAAATTTAAATTCATCGCTAATTAATTGAGCCATTGGCTTCTTTGGGCTTTGTGCATACGAAACACTCCCGATTAAAAGGAGCACTGTAGTGGCTAAGTTGATTTTTTTCATCATATCATTTTTGTTCTTCTGTAACAAGATTATCCGTCTACCTGTACAACGGTAATCCTGATGGTTTCATAGTTTAGCTGTGTTATTCTGTTATTTGAAAACTCGCCGTGGCACCAGCAAAGGCACCGGCAGGCAGATTACAGGTTATATTTTTAGGGTTTGATGATCCGGCAGGCTTAAACTGTACCTGAATGGAAGTATTTTCCTGAGCCGGATCGGCAATATAAAGCACCGGAACAGCTGCATTTAAATTTTTGATGTATATGGTACAAGGTTTATCAACAGTAAGCGAAGCACCATCATAGGTTAATGTTCCGGCGGTGTAAAATACTGCCTGCAAGATATTTAAGCCATTATGTTTTACCGCCTGCAGTTCGGCTGTATTTTTTAAAATCTGTATCATGGTACGGTCGTATTTTTTAAGTCCTGCGGTGGTAATCCCCGGAACAACGATATATTCATAACTGGCGTGATCTGGTTTTATGCCATGATTTATCCAGATTTTAAATACCGGATGCTTCAGTTCAGTTTTAGCCTGAAACTGGTTGATGCGGTACCAGCTGCCACTTTGCAGGGCATTATTGATTTCAGGCTGGTTACCCTCCGGAAAAATATAACCAATACTATCGTGCAGTGCCCAAAATCCTTTTTCGCCTTTTACAATTGGTGAGCGGTCTATTTCACCCCTTAACCAGGCCTGATTAATGGTAGTGGTGATGGGTTCCGGGCTATTGCTCTTAATTCCTGCCCCTAAACAAACTACCTCCTTATCGAAAAAGAACCAGGCCTTTTTAGCCTGAACACTGTCGTAATTTAAATCGTAACACGATACACCGTAAACCCCATCACTAACCCCTCCGGAAAACCCGGTTGTACCGGGTATTCCCCAGTCTTTGCGTATGGTTGCTCCTTCATCGCCGGGATAATCCCTGCTTGTAGTTCCGGGTATCTTATCCCATTCCCATACAGGCATTAAATTTGCATATTCGGATCCACTACGCTGGATATTGGTTGCCCCATCAGGTAAAAATTTTCCCAGGATGTTTTCGTTATTTCCGCGTTCAGTACGTAAAGTGCGATTGGATGCAGTTTGTACGCTGAAGGTATAAGCAGGCCGTATATGCAGGGTATAATTGCTTTTCCAGAATTGGGTATGCCTCGCCACAATACCGTAATTGGCAGGTTTTTTCTGCGATGTTCGCTGGGCTGAAGCCTCCCAGTAGTCAGCATTTTCGGGATCAAATAACTTAATTTTCTCGATCATCCCTCCCATTCCGCTGCTTAATGAATCTTTACGGCTAATACCGCGGCCACGCACATTAAAATCGTAAAACGAACCTCGTATGGTCTGCAGAAAAGTATTTTTAAGATAGTTTACCAGGATGGCCAGCTGGTCTTTAGGCAAAGCATAATCCGTTCCATTTAAATAAAATGCAGCGTTTACAGAGTTACCGGCAAAAACGCGCCCATAACTGGCAATGGCCTGTTGTTTGCCATGCTGATAATAACTGCCATCAACCTGCACCCCTTCTTTTCCATCGATAATGGCAATGGGTTCGAACAAATACTTTGCGGCCGAATCTAAGGTGGCTTTATTCCTGGTTAAACAGGCCCGGTAAAGGCAATGTAAAGCTTCATCTGAAGTGTTGGCACCATCACCGGTTCTAAAACGGCGAATCATCATTCGCTGAATCAGTGCCTGCTCGAGACCAGCAAGCAGCTGCACTTTGGCATTCCGCATTAAAATGAGTGTTTGTCCGATGGCCTGGGGGTAAAAAATATCGTTATACCACCAATTCTTATTCTTTGGATTTTTATCGAACCAGTTTTGTAAAGCTTTAACAATTGATGCGTGTATGGTTGCATTATTGTACCATTTGTTGTCTGGCCGAATATAAGCCGTGGCCATATCCTTAATTCTTTTCAACGGGGCATACTGCACATCGGTATAATTGATATCGGCCCAGCTTCCATCGGGGTTTAAATTTTTCAGGTCAGCCTCCACTTCCCTGGCCAGCTCATGATCCTTTACAAAGATCTGCAAATCGGTACTGATGCGTTGTAAAATGGTTTCATAAGGTTCCTGCTGGGCCCTGGCCGTACTGAACAACAGGCAGAGCAGCATAATTTTTAGCATACCCGATCTCATGATTGCGGAAGCGGATATGGAATAACCTTTTATTGTATTGTTAGCGAACATCTGTTATTTTTTATTGAGCCCCCAAAACCAGTTCTGGTATTCTGTGTAAGGAAAATAAGGCGCCTGCTTTTTTTCAAAGCCGGCCGAAACGAATTGTATGGTTTCTCCGCTTACCGTTTTTGTCACTTCGATTATTGTTTTTTCGGCTGTTTTTTGAACTTGGTAATCAACCTTTCCACGTTTATTGGAGTGGATGGTAAACTTTGGCATATCGGTTGCCAGTGTAAGACCGCCTCCTTTTAAGCTGGTTATTTTTATATTCTGCGTATGGCCATTCTGCCTGTCGGCACTTACTAAAAATGCCCCTTCGGCAAGCAATTGCTTAAACGATACGTTTTGCCAGTTTGATGGAATTGCCGGGAAAACCCTGATTTTTCCACCCCAGCTCTGCAACAGCATTTCCTGTATGGAAGTGGCCGCAGCCAAAGGTGTTTCGATAACCGGACCTGATTCGCGGTAAAGGGTATTTACCTGTATAAAACGATCCAACAGTTCGTTTAACCATTTATAGGCCATATCGCCATTGCCCGTACCGGCATAAATGGAAGCCGCTCCTGTAAAAGAAAAACCTGCCAGTGCATTTTTGTAGGATAGCCAGTTTTTTAACGATTGGCTGATCAGTGCCCTGTTTTCGGGCTGGTCCCAGTTAATGAGGTTATAGGGATAAATCATCAGCAAGTGCGAATAATGCCTGTGTGAGCTGTTTAGGGGCACATCTTTACCGATTAAAAACCCACTTTCGCCAACCGGGAATGGAGTAAGATTTTTCAGGACCATTTTCCATTTGCCGGCATCAGCGTCGTTTAACTGCTGTTCATCGTTTACCTTAATCAGTGTATGCAATGCCCAGCTTAAACTGGCCAAAGTATAATTGGCATCCTCGGCATTTTTATATTCGGGCGAGTGCGACATGGGGAAATGATAAATGCCCTGATCGTCTGGCTTAAGCTGGTGGATCAAAAAATTAGCCGATCGCTTTAACAAAGGGTATATTTTGGTTTTAAGTGTTTGTTTATCGCCACTGTAAGTATAATACTGATAGTAATAATAAAGCAGCCATGTAAGATTGGCGGGTTCAAAAGTACCTTTACTGATTTCGGCCTCACTGATGGGACTTACCAGCCCATAAGCAGAGCTTCTGCCAATAGCTGCAGCATCCTTACGCCATTTTTCGGGCACATTGTTAATCAGGTTTTGCCGGTTGCGGTTTAATGAGCTGAACAGCGATTCGCCTAATTCGAGGTGGTTGGCCGTAAAAATAGGCGAGTAAGTGAGCTGTGCGTTCAAATTCCACCAGATGGCCGGCCAGGGAGTAGCCGTGGTCCATGGGCCCATTAAATCGGCAACAGGCTTGTCGGCACGGGTTACTGACGCCAGCTTATAGAGTTGTATCCAGTAAAAATTTTCCATTCGCTTATCGGGTAGAGCAATAAAGCTTTTTTGATAATACTGATGCCACCAGTTGTGGTGCGCAACCAAACTTTGCTTATCATTTTCGAATTTGCGAAGGTTATATTCAGCTTCCTTGTTTTCGTCGGCAGTCCCCTCTCCATCGTAACCTACACTCACTAAAAGTTGTTGCGACTGGCCATGGTTTAATATTTTATACGCTGTAGTATAACCGCCGTTGTTAAGCAACGGCTGGTTGCAAAAGGTATAACCGTTTGCCGAACTCATTTTTACCGGCGGGTTTTCGGGATAATTTACCGGCTTATCAGTTGGGTAACTCTGAAAATACCGTGGACTAATGCTCTTTCCCGGATTCCATTTCCAGTTACCGGCTTGTTCTTTCGCTGTCGCTTTTATGGCAATACTGATCACATTTTGCGTTGAGGCAACGAAAGCGGTGAAATTTAGTGTGCCCTGTGTGGTAAAAACCGTTCCGCTGGCCGTGGCATTGTAAATATCGAGTTCCATTTTAGCACCGGTTATCTTACCTGCGGTTTTAAGGGTAAAATAACCAATGGGCAAACGCCCCTGGGTATACAGCTTGCCAACATCCGGCAGTAGTTTTTCGCGGTGATCTACCACATCTGTACGCCCGATATCAAAACGGATTAAACTGTCATTTTCCTTGTAAATATTGGTACCAAGCAAGCCATTACCCAAAATAATACCACTATAGTAATCTTTTCCGAGCTGGTCCCATTTTAAATTTTGCCGGGCCATAAATACCGGCCAGTTTACTTCGCCGGCAGGTACCTGTGCTTTACACCAGCGCGGCGAACACAAAAACAGGAGCAATAGGCTGTAATTAATAATTATTCTGCAATACTTTAACAGGGTGTGATGCTGCATTTGTTTAACTATTTAATTGGATGAGGGTGTCGAAAAAAGCCACCAAGCCCAGGCAAGGTGGCCTAACCAACTCAAACTAACCAAATTTAACCGGAAAAACCGGGTAATCCTTTATTTTTTTACCAGCCTGCATTCTGTACCAGGGCTATGTTTTTAGCAATTTCAGAAGCCAAAATCGGATAAAGACCATAATGGGGAGGGAAATGATGTTCACGTACATCTACATATTCATAGTTATACACATTACCGGTTTTAGTAATTTTAACACCTCTAATTGGTTTCTCAAAATCAACTGCAGCAGTTTTCCATCTTCTGGCATCCCACATGCGGTGCTCTTCCATAAATAACTCCACACCGCGCTCTGTTTGAATCAGCAAACGCATTTCATCTTGTGTAGCATTGGCTTTAATACCATAATTTCCATCTGCACCTGGCTTAATACCTGCACGATCTCTGATTTTTCTTAACGCATCGTAAACCTCCGCTGTAGGGCCGCTATATTCGTTCAATGCTTCAGCATAATTCAATAAAATTTCGGCATACCTGATCAGACCCCAACATCTTTCACCATTACCAGTTGAGTTTTCCAATAAATATTTACGTGGAAAATATCCTGAATTAAAGGCCAGCGGACCACTCACAGCATCGGTAGTACCCGAACCTACATAAGTGTATACAGGAGCATTGTTGTTGCCACTTAATATCCATGGGGCACCATTATAAATTACCGAATTGGCAAAACGCGGATCACGGTTAACGTAAGGATTAGCCGGATCATAACCTGAATCTGCTTCTGTTATGGCTTTTCCATTGGCCATCGGAAACCTATCAACCATTTGCTGGCTTACGGTAAAGGCATAACCACCAGATCTGCTTTGTGGCAGTAAAAAGCTTTCGAACTCCCGCTGCGCACCACGCATGGCAGCAAAGAGATACTCACTGTTTACGCGCATCTGGAATACTTTGTAAAAACCGTATCCCGGCCTGTTGGTTGGGCCGTTATCTACATAAAGGGAGTAATTTCCAGTATTGATGATATCCAATGCGGCATCGGCTGCTTTTTTCCAGCGTTCTTTATCGTAGCTGGCATAGCCGGTTAAATCATGTACCTCGCCCGAGGTGGCATACTGCCCGCCGTTAAACAACGGACTGGCAGCATACAACAATACGCGCGATTTTAAGCCCATGCAGGCGCCCTGGGTAATACGACCGTAATTTTGTGGTAGAATAGTTACACTGGTTGGCAAATCGGCCTTAGCTGCATCGCACTCCGCAACAATGTAGTTTACACATTCCTGATAGGTTGATCTTTTAAGTGTAAAATCTTCCGTAATATCATACACTTTATCGCCCAATAATGGTACGCCGCCAAAAGCCCTGATCAGCAAGAAGTAATACCAGGCACGTAAAAAACGGGCTTCGGCAATCATGCCTTTTTTAGTTGCTGCAGTTAGCGGTGCATTACCTATATTTTTTAAAAGTACGTTTACCCTTCTGATATTTTGATAAGGAACCGACCACATACCTGTAAAATCACTATTGGTAGAACTTTTGGAAATTAAACCAAAAGCAATAACTACACCGGAGTTCTGCGTACCGTTGTAGCGTCCTGTAACGGCTTCGTCGGCTGCGCCTGCGTGGCCGCCGGCATCGAGATACTGGATATCGTATTGAAAACCTACCTGCTGATAAATACGGGTTAAAAAAGCCTGCGTATTAATGCTATCTGCAAAAGTAGTTTCTTCATTTAAAATAGTGGTTGAACTTTCATCTAACAACCCTCCTTTTTTGCAGGAATAGCTAAAGAATATAATAACAAATAAAGCTATAATTGAAATTTTCTCTTTCATGATCATTTTAATTAAAATGTAACATTTAAACCCAGGTTATAAATGCGTTGGGTAGGGTATACACTGATTACCGTGGTGGTACTGTTTCCATTTTCAGGGTCAACCTGGTACAGATCAGTTACGTTGGTCCAGGTAAGCAGGTTATTCCCATTAGCATACAACCTAATGCCTGATACATGTAGTTTTTTAGCAACAGCGCTCGGGAACAGATAGCTAATTTCGGCCGTTTTTAAGCGAACATAGTAATTATCCCTGGTCCAGAAATCTGAAAAATTATTGGTGGCATTTGGATAATTAGTTAATGCATTGCCTCCCAAACGTGGGAAGGTTGCCGTAGCAGCTGTTTCCGGCGTCCATCGATTCAAGTGTATCGGTTGATAATTAGAGTTTCCGGGAACGATAGTTTCTGAGTGGAAACGGGTACTGTAACCGTACGATCCCTGAAAGAAAACGTTCAGATAAAAGTTTTTATAACTGAAATTAAAGTTTGCGCCATAGGTGGTATTAGGCAGATTAGGCTTTCCGATTACGCCTTTATCGCTGTCGTCTATAATGCCATCACCGTTTAAATCCTGGTATTTCATATCGCCAGGTCCTACTGCTGTAGTTGGTTTTGCCACTTTCGGATCAGCAATTTCTGCAGCCGTATAGAAACCTAAGAAATGCCAGCCAAAATACTGACCAATGGGATTGCCTGTTGCAGCAAGCCAAGGATAAGCAGGTTGTGCTTCATCCTGGTAAAGGATTTTATTTTTGGCGTAAGAGAAAGTAAGGCGTACACCTGCGGTAAAATTGTTTATTTTTTCATTATAGCTCAGTTCACCATCAAAACCTCTGTTGTTCACCTTACCTAAATTTACCTTCGGCAGTCCAATTCCGATGGTTGAAGGAACACTTAATCTGGTGGTCAAAATGTCAAACCTGTCATTATTAAAATAATCGGCAGTAATTTTCAGCTTACCTTTAAACATATTTAAATCGAAACCGATATCGAGCTTTTTTTCTTTTTCCCAGGTTACATCTAAATTACCCAAATTACCCTCTGTAATCCCGCTATAAGGTGTAGAAGATGTACCAAAATTATAAGCACCGGTGGCTACAGTATAAAACTGTATATATTTTTTAGCCCCGCCAATATCGTCTGATCCAACCAAACCATAAGAAGCCCTGATTTTAAAAAGGTCTACAAATTTGATATTATCTGAAAAGAATTTCTCTTCAGAAATATTCCAGCCTACGGATCCCGCAGGGAACCAACCCCTGGTTTTTTTCCCAGTAAAACGATCGGTACCATTGTAGGCCGCGTTAAACTCAACCAGGTACTTGTTCTTATAATCGTAGCCTCCCCTCATCGTTATACCATAAACTACTGTAGGCACACCTGGCCCCTGATTGGTATCATCAACCGTGGTAGAATTGATTACCCGGTTATCATTATACAATGCCAAACCATACACCCGGTGATTACCAAAATTACGATCGTAATTTAGAGACGACTGAGAATTTATTGTTCTGAAAATACTGGAGTTGCTATAACCCGCAGTAAATGGTGGTGTACGGTACTGATTAGCATTTAAAGGCAGATAAACTCCCGTTGCCGAGTTGTACAAGTAATACGGTAATGTTGTTCTGCTGGCGCTCACGCTGTAACTTTGTGCACTGGCATACGATAGCAATACCTTGGCGGTTAAACCTGGTGTAATGAAATCGAGTTTCTGACTTGCGCTCGAAACAATGTTTAAATCGTTATCGAAAGTTCGCGAGTAACCCGATTCTGCTAAACGACCAATAATACTAGTATTGGCATTGGTAAGTAAAGGATTATAAGGATATGACCCATTTGGATTGGTAACCGGGAAAGCCCATGGTGGTAAATACCCTCCGCTGTAAATCTCACCCACAATACCGTTTCCGTTGGCATAATAAGCATTGCCCTGCTGCGAATTGTAAGGCTGGTTGGTTTCGCCAAAGCGACCTGTCAAATCTAAACGGACACTCAGCGTTTTAGTGGCCTGGATATCGAGATTGGACCTGAAATTATAACGTTTGTAATAGTAATTGCTATTTACGCCATTATCGGAACTAAAATCGCGAACGTTACCATTTTGCCACAAATAGCCAGCAGAAACAAAATATTTCACACTTTCCGTACCGCCTTGAAAATCGAGGTTCTGGCGGGTAATTAAAGCGCCGGGTTTAAAAATGGTTTTCCACCAGTTGATATCAGGATGGCCATAAGGATCGGTATGATCACGGTAGGCAGCCAGGTCGGCATCACTTGCATAAAGTTTGTTGTTAATATCTCCTGAATTTCTAAGCGCTTCGTTGTTTAGTAATTTTGCTTCATACGAATTCAGGAACTCCGGTGTATTCACATCCATCTGGTAACCAGCTTCTGATTTTAAATTGATACGTGGTTTACCGGCAAATCCCCTTTTGGTGGTAATTACCAATACACCATTGGCACCTTTAATACCATAAACGGCAGTGGTAGAAGCATCTTTTAAAATGGTAACCGTTTCAACCTCGTTAGGGTCGATATCTGAAACCTGGTTATAATCATATTCCACGTCATCCACAATAATCAAAGGAGAGGCACTACCAGCATAAGTACTTACTCCACGGATAAAGAAAGCAGCACCATCAGCACCAGGCTGACCGCTTCTTTGCTGAGAGGTAAAGCCCGGCAGCCTACCCGCAAGCGTATTCTGGATACTTGCACTAGGGTTTTGTTTAATCTCGGTTGCAGAAATAGAGCTGATGGCACCAGTATTGGTAATCTTTTTCTGTTTACCAAAACCAACTACTAAAACTTCATCAAGTCCTTTAGTATCGTTTTTTAATTTAATAGTGACAACTGTTTTCCCATTTACATTAATTTCCTGCGTTAAATAGCCAATAGATTTAACAATCAGGGTTTTGCTTCCTCCTTTTAAGGTAAGCTGAAATTTACCTTCAGCATCGGTTATGGTACCGTTATTGGTAAGTCCCTTTTCAACAACAGTAGCTCCGGGAATAATACCGGAATCGTCGGCTACGGTGCCCTTAATAACCGTTTGCGCTAACGAAACCGCAGGTATAAGGGTAAAAAGGATTAATAATTTATATAATATTTTTTGCATAACATGTCTGGTTACGATTTAACAATTTTTAGCAATCTCCAATTACCAGCCTGGGTTCTGTTTTAAATTCCTGTTTTTATTTACTTCGCTTGCAGCTATTGGATAGAGGTACATTTTACTTGCATCGAAGGTTACATTAAGTGCATTGTACCGGGTATAAGAAAAGCTGCCATCGGCATTTTTAATAATCTGCATGCCGTGTAAGGTTCCATTCAATACGGTTTGGGCAATTTTCCAGCGGCGGATATCCCAGAAACGCTGTTCTTCAAAAGCCATTTCTACCCTGCGTTCATGCCTGATGGCTTCCCGCATCTCTGCCTGTGTCATGCTGGTTTTTAAGCCATGCTGGTAGCCTGCCGTGGTACCCACCGGAATGCCCGCCCTTAAGCGTAATGCTTTTAACTGGTTAAAAGCTTCCGTACGGTTTACGGCATTATCTGCTGCTTCGTTCATGGCTTCGGCATAGTTGAGCAGAATTTCAGCATACCTGAAAATCGGGAAGTTATGCGTTTGGTTGCTATACACGCTTGCCGTTACGAAAGTTTCGTTCATAAATTTGCGCATGTAGTAACCGGTACGCGTTTGTACGTTTACGGTACTGCCGGGTTTATCCAAACCGCCATCATAAGTTTGAACCAAGCGGTTTAACCAACGCGCATTGTTATGGATAATGGTGAGGGTAAAACGCGGATCACGCCCCGCGTAAGGATCTGCAGGGTTATAACCAGATGCCGGATCGGTGATGGCCCGGCCATTGCTCATATCAAAGGCATCAACCAGCTCTTGTGTAGGGCTTGTATAGCCTGAACCTGATGCATTAGTAGCAGTATAGCCAATTGGTGCATTTCTGGTTTCTACATCGAAGTTTACCGCCCGCTGGTAAGCTAAAATGATTTCGCTGTTTTTGCGGGTATTAAACACCGTAGTATAGGCCGATGCCAATGAGAATACATTCAGGTTCATTACGTCTTTAGCAGCCTGTGCAGCAGTAGCCCATCTGGACAAATCGTTAGTAGGGTTATTTACCGGACTGGCATCGTAAAGGAGTATCCTGGCTTTCAGTGCCAATGCAACACCTTGCGTAACACGGCCATAATCTTCGTCTGAAAGTGTATTATCTGGTCGTGCAATGGTTTTTAAAGCGTCGCACTCATCTACCACATATTTAAGGCACTCGGCATAAGTATTTCTCGATAACTGAATATCATCATCAATGCCCAATACCCGATCGCCAATGAGCGGAACACCGCCAAAGCGTTTAATCAGTTCAAAATACGCAATAGCACGCAGTATCCTGGCTTCAGCTTTCAGATACACTTTTAAACCTTTCTGGTTTAAGGGCACCACATCAATATTGGCCAGGAATATATTGGCTTTGCGGATGGTTTTGTAATTGTTATCCCAAGAGTTATCGACAGGTGTAACCGCCGAAATCCGGCCATTTACAAAATATTCAATCGTGCTAGATGGCGATGAGCTGATGGCATCATCAGATGCAGCATCTAAAACATCGTTACCAATACGGTTATAGCCATTGGGCAGGTACGAATAAATATCGGCCAGAAAGGCTTTTGCCTGTACGCCCAGCGAATCGGTTCTATCAAAAATGTAACTGATATCCTGTGTAATGGGCTCAGTTTCATATAAAGGTTTTTTACAAGCCGAAAAACCAACAATCAGGATGGCCAATATGCCAACTATTTCTTTTATCTTAATGTTCATATCAACCAGCATTAAAATTTAACATTCAAACCAGCGTTAACTACCTTTTGCAAAGGGTAGCCACTTCCAAATACTTCCGGATCAACCTTATCGTAAGCCGAAAGCGTGTAGAGATTTACTCCATTTACAAAAAGGCGTACCGAGGCCAGTTTTAATTTATTGGTTAAGCCTTTGGGTAAAGTATAACCCAGTTCGACATTTTTTAATCTTACATAACTGCCATCGTGTAACCAGTATGATGAGGTAGCCTCATTGTTTGGATTAGAACCAATGGTTAAACGTGGTTGGGTAGCGGTTGAAGCCGTAGCTGGTGTCCAACGGCCAAGATTCTGCTCAAAGGCCTGCCCTAAACCATTGTTTTGGAAAGCCCATTCAGTAATGCCCGAAACGTACACATAGCGGTTCTGAACGCCTTGTAGGAGTGCAGAAAAATCAAATCCTTTGTAGCTAAAGCCCAGGTTAAGGCCGTAGAACCAGATGGGGTTATTGTTTTTAAGTGCCCTTGTATCCAGCTCGTTAATTATCCCGTCGTTGTTTAGATCCTTGTACTTAATATCGCCCGGAACTGGGTTGTAGCCCTGTATTTTGGCACTCGAATTAATTTCAGTCTGGTTTTGAAATAAACCATCGGCTACATAACCAAAAGTCTGGTCTTCTCTTTGTCCGGTGCGTTCCATCCATGGGTATGGCCGGCCAATCTCATCCTGATATTTGATGATTTTTTGCAGCGAGAAAACATTAGGAGCTACATAATAATTAAAATTGCCGATATGGTTGCTGTATTTCAGGTCGAATTCTACCCCCGAATACCTGCTTATCCCGATGTTCTCTAACGGATAAGCTGTTCCGAGTAAGGCCGAATTCCTGCCTCTGGTTTGTACCAGATCAAAGTTTTCGTTGTTAAAATAATCAGCGATTACTGATAATTTATTGTTGAATAAACTGGCATCAATACCTACGTTGTACTGATTAGCTTTTTCCCAGGTAATATGCGGGTTTGCCAATGTACCTTCGGCAATACCGCTAATAGAGGTTGGAGTAGCACCATAATTATAGCTGGCACCTGTTACATAATATTGATTATAAGCAAAATAACCTGCATTGGCATTGCCAGTATAGGCATAGTTAGCCCTGATTTTTAAGGCATTAAGCCATTTTACATCTTTTAAGAAATCTTCTTTGGCAACGTTCCAGCCTAAACCAAAGCCATAAAACAAACCATAACGGTTACCTTTTTCATAGCGGTTTAATCCACTATAGCTTAGGGCCACTTCGGCCAGGTATTTTTCTTTGTAATTATAATCAACCCTTGCGGATAAATTATTAAAAATCATGGGAATCTGGTTGGCGGTTTGTGCACTTTGTGAATTGAATTTCAGCAAGGTATTCAAACTGTGGCTAGCAAAGGTTTTATCAAGGCCGGCAGAAAAATCGACAAAGAGGTTACGGCTCTGCCCGGTGTTGGTAGATAAATTAACCTGCTGTCCATCAACCCCAAATTTTTGATATACATCGGGATTGGTGCTGGCTAATTTGTAAACCGCATATTGTTTGGTACGGATAATATTTTCAGATACGCTGGTATTGAAACTGGCCAAACCTTTTAACCACAAACCTTTGGTTACACTATTCAGTGTCTTTTTTAAAGATATATCGGCAGAAACATCACGGCTACTATTGTAAAAATAGCCAGAGCGGGTAGTTGCTCCCCACAAATTGGTCTGGTAATCGGAAGTACCGCCCAACGATCCGTTAGGGTTAAAAACAGGATAGGCATTGTTTGGAATTGAAGCCAGTTGCGAAAAAACGTTATTACTACCAAAATTGGATAAGGTGGTACCCGTAGTAAAAATTCCGGTACTTGCACTTACCCCACCCGGCTGGTTACCATTCTGGATACGGCCAAACAGGTTTAAATTTAATAAGGTTGTTGGAGTAATATCAATATCGATATTGGTGCGCACCAGGTAACGTTTGTAATCGGTATTGGTACTGTAGGTATTTCTTTCGTCGTCCTGCCTTAAAATACCGCTCTGGTTTAAATAATCAACGTCGAGGAAATAACGGGTAGAATTACCTCCTCCGTAAGTATTCAGGTTATAACGACTAAAAGTTGTATTAGGTTTTAAGATGGTACTGTACCAGTCTACATCCGGGTGAAATACCGGATCAGAGCCTGTTGCCCAGGCATTTAAATCTGCTGCAGTATAGCGTGGAGCCTTACCATCATTAGCCAGCGCTTCGTTATAGAGCGTTGCATAATCAAAAGCACCGAGGGGTTTAGGCAGTTTGATGGCCGATTGCAGACCCGCCTGTGCGGTAAGCGAAATGCGCTGCTTGCCTACCTCTCCTTTGCGGGTAGTAATCATAATTACACCGTTCGATGCCTGCTGTCCAAGCATTACTGTAGATAAACCATCTTTTAAAATCGTAACCGATTCTATTTCCTCCGGATCAATTGAAGGGTAATCTCTTGGAATACCGTTTACCAAAACCAATGGCGCATTGCCCCTCACGGTAATGCTGGTTCCATCGGCCCCTGGCCTGCCATTACTCTGTAAAGTGTATAATCCGGCCAGCCTTCCTGATAAAGCATTATTAATACCTGCCACCGGAACCTTGATCAGATCGGCATTGTACACTGTTGAAGTAGATTGCAGGTTAGTTACTGTACTTTGTTCACCATATAATACAGGTGTAGTAGCCTGGCGTTTCTGGCTCTCACCCAGCGATACATTTAACAAAGCCTCTTTTACTTCTACCTCTTTTACCAGGTAACCGTTTAGTGTAAATATTAAAATATCGCCTTCAACAGCGCTTATTTTATACTTACCATTCTTATCAGTCGAAACACTGGTACCGGTTTCTTTAATGGTAACATTAACGCCAAACAGCGGATTACCAAAGTTATCAGAAACAGTTCCGGTAACCTCCAATTGTTGGCTCTCAATTTTGCCTGCTACATGCCTTTCGACTCGTATAGTATTGGCATAAGCCAAAGCCGGCACCGCCGTATATACGGTTAACGAAAAAAGCATTAGTTGCTTTAAGTAAGTTTTCCTCATATTTTGTTTTGGTTTAGTTGCTGGTGCGCGCCTGATGAAATGTGTTGTTACCCTTTCAGGTCCACGCGTTTGGTTATTGTCTATTTGGTTATTATTGTGCCTTTACCGGGGTAAATGCATAAGGTCAAATCTATCCAGAAGCCTAAAAACTGAGGGGGTAAAATCCTAAACAAATGGGTGTAAAATTCTAAAAAACTGCTAAAAGAGCTGCTAACGCAAGGCTATAAGCAGATAAAGTGTTAAAATTGCCGCCGCTAAGCCAATTTGATTTTAATAATAAAAATAGAGTTGTACATTTAATACCAATAAGCTAACCACCCTGTATTTTGTGAACATGAAAGCCCTGCTCCTCTTTATATTTACACTCTTCGCTATAGCAGGCAAAGCGCAAGACCAGTACGCTTTTAAACACCTTAATGTAGAGAACGGACTTTCGCAAAGCTCGGTACTATCAATTGCCCAGGATGCAAGGGGTTTTCTTTGGTTCGGAACCCGTTTTGGACTCAACAAATACGATTCTCAAACTTTTAAAATCTACAACAATGAAAAAGGCAATAAAAAAAGCATAAGTACATCTGCCTACATCTCTTCCATCGTATCGCTTAAAAACGGGGCTTTGTTAATTGGTACTCAAAATGGGTTGAATAAATACAAAGAAAAGGACGATAATTTTGACCGTTACCAGCACCATGACAGCCTTCCCACCAGCCTGAGCAGCTCCGCTATCAACTGCGTTTATCAGGATAAAAAAAACAGGGTTTGGGTAGGCACAGCAAACGGACTAAATTTACTAACCGATACCACTCGCTATCATTTTAAGCGTTTTTTATACCAGAAGAACCAGGGTTTACAAATTTATACCATTACAGAAGACCACAATGGTACCTTGTGGCTAAGTACCAGTAATGGTTTAATGAATATGCGCTTCAGTGGGAAAAGAGTTACTTATAAACATTTTAAGGCCTATAGCGATGAGCTAGCCAAAGCCATTGATAACCATATCACTACTATGGCAGAAGATCGCGAAAACAACCTTTGGCTTGGCACTAAACAAACTGGCGTAAGTAAACTCAACTTAAGTACCGAAAGCATTACCAGCTATAAATATTCGAGCCTTAACCCCCAGGGCATCAGCAGTAATAATGTACGTAAAATCATGCTCGATCAGGGAGGTAAACTGTGGATTGGTACCTTACATGGTATTAGCATTTACGACCCGGCGAGCCAAAGTTTCAGTACTTTGCAGAATGAGCCCGAAAATCCTTCCAGTTTAAGCCAGAATTCGGTTTACGATATCTTTCAGGACCGTCAGGGTATTATTTGGGTAGGCACTTATTATGGCGCCATTAACATGGTTTATCCCAATTATACGCCTTTTAAGATTTATCGCAGCACCGCCACGCCAAATGGCCTGAGCAGTAATGTAGTGAGTTCAATAATGGAAGATCAGCACCAAAACCTATGGATTGCGACCGAAGGTGAAGGCATTAATTATTACGATAGGAAAAACAATACTTTTACCCGTTACAAAAACAATCCCAATAACCCTTCAAGCCTGAGTGCCAACCTGGTGAAATCGGTTATCCGCGATAAAAACAATAAAGTATGGATTGGTACGCATTATGGCGGACTAAACCTTTTTAACCCCGATACTAAAAGTTTTGTAAGGTATACCAGCCGCAAAAATGATACGTCTTCACTAAGCAACGATGAAATTACGGTTGTTTTTGAAGACAGTTTCGGGCGTTTTTGGGTGGGCACCAATGGCGGTCTAAACAGTTTTAATACACAAACCGGCAAATTTATCCGCAACCGGGTAAACGGCCTTACCGATGCGGTACTTTATATTTTCGAAGACCGTAAGAGAACCCTGTGGGTGGCTACCAACTCGGGGCTTTACCAACTAAAAAACGGCGCAACCAAATTTGCAAACCGTGTAGCCGCCAATCCTGAAATTTTAAAGTACAACGAAATCAGTTGCATAACCGAAGATCAGAAAGGTTACCTGTTAATTGGCACCATTAGGAACGGATTGTTTAAACTGAATCCTGAAAAGTACCAATGTACAAGGGTAACCACACTTGATGGCCTGCCAAGCAATACCATTATGGGTATTCTGGAAGATGATTTTCAAAACCTGTGGATTACGACAGATAAAGGGTTATGCAAATACAACCCGAAAGGGCATACCTTTAAGGTTTATAACATAAAAGATGGTTTACCTGGCAACGAGTTTAATTACAAATCGTTTTTAAAAGACAGCCAGGGTCAATTTTTCTTCGGTAGCCTGAGTGGAATGATCAGTTTCTATCCCGACCAGATCAAGGAGAACAAAACCACCCCACCCGTAATTTTTACCAGCCTCAAGCTCTTTAACAAACCAGTGGTACTAAATGGTGAAGATGGTTTACTGAAACAGAACATCAGTACCTTAAAGGCCATTACCTTTGAATCTGATCAGAATGTTTTTTCAGTCGATTTTACCGTCCTCAATTTCATTAAATCGAACAAAAGCCATTACGCCTACAAACTAAGTGGTTTCGAAAAAAACTGGAACTATGTAGATGTACCGTCGGCCACTTACACCAACCTGTCGCCGGGCGAGTATACCCTGATGGTAAAGGGTACCAATAACGATGGATTATGGACCGGGGAAACGAGTACCCTTAAGATTACCGTTTTGCCGCCTTTTTACCGTACCTGGTGGGCGTATTTATTTTATTTGGCAGCCTTTATAGCCATATCGTTTGTGTTTATCCGCTATTTGCTGATTAAGGCCGTACTTAAAAAGGAAAAGGAAATTAATGAACATAAGCTCGAGTTTTTCACCAATATCTCGCACGAAATCCGAACACCTTTAACGCTGATTGTAGGTCCGCTTGATAAACTGATCGAAAATGCCAAAGACGATCCGGCCTTAAACCGCGAACTGCAGCCCATTAAAAATAATGCTTACCGCCTGATGGACCTGGTGACCGAACTGCTCGATTTCAGAAAAGCAGAAAGCGGAAAAATGACCTTGCATGTTAGCCCGGGAGATATTGTAAAATTCTGCCATGAAATATTCCTTGCTTTCCAGAATATTGCCATCGCCAAAAACATCGATTACAGTTTTGAAACCGAACACCCGGCTGTTGAGCTTTATTTTGATAAAGTTCAATTGGAGAAAGTAATGTTTAACCTGCTTTCGAATGCATTTAAATTTACACCCGATCGGGGCAAAATCAGTTTGAAAATCAGTCAGGAAAATCACGGCATACATATTATGGTCAGCGATAATGGCAAAGGGATTGCGCCTGCCGATCAGGATGGCCTGTTCACCAATTTCTATCAGGCCAACCCCACAACCAGCATTGGTACGGGTTTGGGGTTATCCTTATCTAAAAGCATTGTGGAACTGCATCATGGCGAAATTACTCTCGAAAGTACCCCCCAAAGCGAAAATCAACATGGTGCTACCTGCTTTACCGTTAGCTTAAAAACCGGAAAAGCACATTTTAAACCTGCTGATTTTGTAAAAGACTATGTGTATTATGATGACGCCACCAATTATGAACTCCCAACTGCCGCTGAACCTCAGCAGGCTCCAGAAACGGAAGCTGTGGTATCTCTCGCTGCTAAAAAATACAGCATTTTACTGGTAGAGGATAACGGAGATGTAAGGGCATTTATTAAAAATGCGCTGGGCAATGTTTACACCATTTACGAAAGTGAAAACGGAGCTACAGGCTTAGAACTGGCACTGGAAATCATTCCCGATCTCATTATCAGCGATGTGATGATGCCGGTTATGGATGGCCTCGAACTCTGCCGTAAGCTTAAAACCGACCAAAGAACCAGCCATATCCCGGTGGTAATGCTCACTGCGCGTTCTGCTTATGTACACCAGATTAATGGCTTCGAACATGGCGCCGATGCTTATATCATGAAGCCATTCAACCTCAAAATACTCGAATTGAATGTTCAAAACCTGCTCAATGCGCGCGAAACCATTAAACAAAAGTTTGCTCAGGTAATTACGCTCGAACCGAAAAATATGGTAATTAATACCACTGAGCAGAACTTCATAAATAAAATTATTCAGATTATCGAAGACCGGATTGCCGATACAGCATTTGATGTGCCTACCCTTGCAGCTGAAATTGGCATGAGCCAGCCGGTACTATACAAAAAGATAAGGGCACTTACCGATCTTTCTGTTAACGATTTTATCAAATCAATACGCATTAAAAGGGCTGCGCAGCTGCTTAAACAAGGGACAGGTAATATTTCAGAAATTGCCTACTCAGTAGGTTTCAGCGACCGGAAATATTTTAGTTCGGAGTTTAAGAAACATTTTGGCAAAACTCCGAGTGAGTTTATGAACAATGATTAATCTCGCCCATGATCTTCAAACGGGGATTATGGAAAGTTGGAGAGGCCGGCTTTGGGTTTACAAAAATTTAATCACCTGCCGATCGAAATGACTGTTCATCATGCCCTGATAAACCTGCTCTGCGAGCACATACAATAAATCTACTTTCTCAAACAGGCGTACTAACTCAGTTTCACCGATCTGGTAATTGTTTTCGTAGCGGACGGCCAGATAAGCCTCATCAAGCAAATGCAACAGGCCATCTTCTTCCTCACTATGACTAAATAGCTCAGCAAGCGGTTTTACATAAGGTTTAATATACAATTGATGAATTTTAATGCGGTGCGTTTTTTTATCCTTTCCCATCACCAGAATTTCAATTGCCCGGTACATCAGATCGAAAACCTGGTGCAACATAAAAGCACAGTATTCGAAATTTTGTTGTTTAAAATAAAATGTTGCACCCGATAAAAATTTATTGGCCTTATCAATTCCGTACCGATACGCAGCGCTCACCTGATCTGCAATAAGTTGAGGTGCTCCGCCATTCAGATAACGGCCAGATTTACTGAACAAGCAATTTTGAGCAGCAACAGCATAATGAAAAAACAAACTCCCTTCCAATAAAGCCTGCTCCACCTCGTGCACATGGAAAATGCGATAACTCAATTCCATATGCCCGTTAAATACAATATTTAACACAGGCGTTAATTCGTTTAAAATACGTACATGTTTAAACGAAACCATGATCAGCATTTCCTGCGCTGCCTTATCGGCAAAAAAATGACGATGAAGATAAATATACTGAGCAGGTACCGCAGCAGTAATGTCCTTTAACAAACGTACTATCTTTTCGTCTTTTAATTCCCCATGATTCTGGTTTAAAGATTTACCCCGCATAATAGTCCCTTTCATCACTTTCATTTAACGCAGGGTTACTGATCATTATAAAAAAGGCTTCCATAATCATCATCATGGCTTCGTACTGTTCAAATAAAAATGCCTTATCCATGAGTTTAATACTGCTCCTGGTACTGAAAGCAGCATACAACCACTCTAAAAGCCCTAAACGGAGCTGTTTAATTTTTTCGGGAATAAAAAAAGACTCTGCAAACAGATAAGGATTTTCCACATGTTCTGCTGCCAGGGTATTTACCTCACACAGTTCTTTGTTATTGCGGTTTACAACATGATCTGTAGCGGCAGGCAAACCTTTAAAAGGAATACCTTGGTAAGTTAGTTTTTTGACGGTGATTAAATAACCTGCATTAAGCAGTTTTGTAAACTGGTTATAGAGGAAAAAATAATCGGCTACATCGCCAACGCACTGCTCTTCAGCCAGGGCTGCTTTATACCAGTTTTTTAAATAAGTTTTATGCCCGCCAAGGTTATCCAAACTAAAGAAAAATTCAATTGCCTTAAACGGATCATGCAATAATTCCGGTTCAAATGCCAGTGGCGATGTACTTTCGAATATGGCCATATGGTAATACCGATCTATACTTTTAAAACTATTTTTGGTAATTATCCTTTCGTGGATGAGCCAGCAGGCTTCCAGCATTTTTTTGGTGTTCTCGTAAAACGGAAAAATATACTGGTCCCAATCCAGATCAAGGTTATTTTCCAATGCAGCTAACAGCCATTCTTTGTAAACCACCTTATAGGTATCTGATTGAAAGAATAGGAAAATATCAAGAAAGGTAAGTTTTGGATTTTTCATTTCTCCGCTGCTCAATAATTTCGGGCAATAATCAAGTAGCACGGTTTCGCGCTCCACACTACATTCATCAACTGCAATTGCTTTTACAAATGCTATATCTGCTTCAGTATGGTTAAAAATTAAATCCGAATAATCGAAAAGCGGCACCAGTTTTTCGTAAAAAACCAGCAACTGCGCCGGGTGCTTTTGTGGCGAAAAATCGAATTCGTTCTGTGGAGGGTTTAACCAGTTTTTTAAAAAATTTAAATGATAGCTTACACCATTTGATGAAAAAAAGCTTTCAATCGCATTAATAAATGCCATCGTTTCTTTTTTAAAATTCAAATTCCCATTCATAGCGTATATTTTTTAAATGATTATATTAGCTAACGAATTTAGCAAACAATAATAAGTTTAACTATATATTTTAAGTATAACTTATCAACATAAAAATTATGAATGAAAATCAGCGCTTAAAAAAATTAATGGATTTGTTGGATTTCAGAACCCAAAAAGATTTTGCCAGCGCATTGAATATTAAACAGGGCTCTTTATCGGATATTTTAAGAGAAAGGATCAATGTATCTAACGCTATTAAAGATAAGTTAGAGATGAAATTCGACGTCAATTTAACCTGGCTCGAAGACGGAGTTGGCGAACCTTTCTTTAAAAAGAAGCCAGCCGTTGGCGAAAGTAAGGAGGGTGTACCCTATTTCGACATGAGCCTATCGGATACGAAAGATTTCATCGTAGAAGAGCAACAGGCAGAATACATGGTAAATTATCTCCCTTTTAACGATTGCACTGCCTACCTGCCGGTTTACGGCGATAGCATGTACCCTAAATATGCTGCAGGCGAAATTATAGCCATAAAAGAAATTACCAATTACGAAATTTTACAGTGGGGCGAGGCTTATGTGGTGATGACAGATGAAGACAGTAACAGTTTACGCACCATCAAATTAATTTTTCAGCACACGGATGATACCAAACTCATCCTCCGCTCTTCAAATCCAAATTTTAAAGGCGATACCGTGATCAGTAAAAAGAATATCCAATCGCTTTACATCATTAAGGGGAAAATTACGAGAAATGTTATTTGATGATGTAGGTTAACTGGTTAATTGTTCAAATCGGTTAACTGTGTATGCAAATTGTTTACTGGTTTTTTAATTACAGGATTGCTAAATTGTTAGCCACAAACTGCCAACTGAAAACTGGATTCTGCGTTTATCACCTTAAATCAGCGGGAGAAACTATTAAAGAGGTTTCCCGCAGAACACACAGATTTAAGCGCAGATTTAATTATTAATGCAGTTTATTGAACAGATCCTTACCTCTACCTGCAAGTCCAAAACTACAAACCGCCCAATCAGAACTATTCCCACCCCATACGTCCTCCTGAACTTGTTTCAGGATCTAACACCAAGAGTAATACTTCTGGTTCAATTGCTTTGGAAATTGGAAATTGCTTATAAATAAACTATAATTTTCCAACTCTATTTTGTCATGTTGAGCCTGTCGAAACACCTTAAAACATCCTTCGACAAGCTCAGGATGACAATTATACTATAGCTGGTCCGGGTTTGTAATCCGGGCCGTTTGGGCATTTTATAATCCATAACTAAAATCATAAAAAGAAAGGGCCGATCAATGACCGGCCCGTTTCTGCTTATAGTTCAAAAGGTTTAATAACCAGGGTTTTGATACATTTTAACAGGGTCTAATTTCACCTCATCAAAGGGAATAGGATAATACCTGTCTTTTGTGGTTACATTGGCCAGTTTTGCAATACCGAAAGCAGATTGTGGTTTGGCCTTTAAATAAGTAACCAGTTCGGCAGCGGTGAAATTCCTGATCAGATCGAACCACCTTTGGTGCTCAAAAGCAAATTCTACCCTGCGCTCGTGCAAAATAGCAAGCTTTAAAGTTGGGAATTTAGCCGCATAACTGGCATCTGTTTTAGCTACTGCATATAATGGCATTCCAGCCCTTGTCCTAACCATATCCAGGTATTGGATGGCCAGGGCATCGTTACCCTGCAGCATATTTACTTCAGCCAACATTAAGATCACATCTGCGTAACGCATTAAAATCCAGTCGTTACCGCCATAACCATTATTGGTAGCCAAGGCACTGGCATCACGGAATTTAGTAATAAACCAATCCTTTACCGTTGCATCGTTAGCGTATTTTACCGAGAAATCTTTTCTTGGATCGGCAGATTCGTACTCGTTAATCAAATCGAGCGTAACATTGCCACCAACACCGGTAGAAACTTTTAAGGAGTTGATTGTTTCGCCTTTTGCCTGGTTGTTTGCAGCGATACTCGAACTATAATTAATATCGCCTTGTTTGTAAGAGATCTGAAAAATAAGTTCCTTACAGGTGGTTTTCTTGGTTACATCGAAAACATCGGTATAAGGGATTTCTGATAAGTTGCCAAAGGCCCTCATATTATAAGCCGTCGTTAGGTAGGTATTGGCATTGGCAAGGTTTTCGGCCTTATTATTTGGCAGTGTAGCCGCCATGGTGAGATAAACTTTACCTAAATAAGCGTTAATTGCCGCTTTAGATGTTCTGCCAATATTAGCTGTAGATTGAAAGTTAGGCAAGGTGCTGTTTAAACCATCCTTTAAATCGGCAACAATCTGGTTGTATACATCAGCTTCAGGTACCCGGAATGTTGCTGCGGTAACCTCATCAGTATTTTGCAATTGTTTGGTAACCAAGGGCACAGGTCCCCATTTCCTTACCAGTTCGAAATACATAATGGCCCTGATAAATTTGGCTTCGGCAATATAATTAATCTTGTTTGCCGGTGTTATAAACGTTACCTTATCAATGTTTGACAAAATTACATTGCTTCGGGTAATTGCGTTGAAAAGCGCCAGCCAGTGGGCTTTTAAATAAGAGTTACTTGGCAATAAGGAGAAATCATTAAACTGGAAAGGTTCACCAGCATTACTCTGGTTATCGTTTCTTCCGGTATCGTCTGAGCGTTCATCGGTAAATAAACCGCTGTTCTCGCCCATGGTATTACTACTCCTTAACGATTGGTAAGCACCATTTACGGCCAGTAATACGTCGTTTTCGGTTTTAAAATAGTCGTCAACGGTAACTGCGTTTGGGTTGTTTTGCGCCAAAAAATCTTTTTTACACGCCCCCAGAGTTAAAACCGTGCCTAGGGCCAAAATTGTATAAATATTGTTTTTCATTTCCTAATTCTAAAAAGTAAGTTTAACACCCAAATTGTAGGTTCTTGCCAATGGATAGTTTCCGTAATCGACACCCGGCGTTAGGTTAGAACCTCCGCTATAATCAACTTCCGGGTTATAACCTTTGTAATCGGTAATTGTAAAAGCATTATCAACACTGGCATAAACTCGGATATTGCTCACTTTTAGGGCATTTGCAAGCATTTTAGGGAAGCTATACCCTAAAGTAATATTGGTACATCTGAAGTAAGATCCGTCCTGAATATAAAAAGAAGACAAACGCGTACTATTACTTTGTGTACCTGCCCGCGAGGCACGATAGTTTAAACCACTACCAGGGTTAGCTTCGTTTCTGTAACGGTTGGCAACCTCTGCATATTGGTTTCCAGAACCTTCAAAGTTATACAGGTAATAATCTTGTCCATCTAAAACCTGGTTCCCGTACGATCCGTTGAATGACGCTCTTAAATCGAATGTTTTGTAAGTGGTATTTAAGGCAAAACCATAGGTGAATTTAGGGTATGGTGTGCCGATAACGGTCTTGTCTGCATCGTTTACAATGCCATTTCCATCCGTATCCTGAAAATATAAATCACCTATTTTTGCCGGATTGGTTGAGGAAGCTGATGGGGCAACTTTTCCTAAATTATCAGCAGTGATCCTGCCCAATACTTTAAAACCATAAAACATACCTACCGGCTGACCTTCCTGTGTAATATGTGTTAAATAAGAACGTTCTGCGCCATTAGTTAAAATAGTACTCGCACCTCCCATATTTAATACTTTATTACGGTTAACGGCAATATTTCCGCTAAGGCCCAAGGTAAAATCCTGGCTTTGAATAATTCTTCCGTCTAACTGTAAGTCGAAGCCTTTATTCCTGATTTTGCTGTCAGCCAGATTGGTTAAGATGGAAGAAGTTCCTGATACGGCAGAAATAGGCTGGTTGAACAACAGATTGTACGAGTAACTCAGGTAATAATTGGCAATAATATTTAAACGGTTTTTGAAGAGGCTGATATCGGTACCAAAATTGTACTGAGAAGTAGATTCCCATCCCAGTTTCGGGTCCTGAATGGCGTTTGGCCAGATTGCCGTTGAAATCGCATTTCCAAACACCACACCACTCGGTGCGCTCATTTCCTGTGCGGTTCTGTAATTCGGAATATTATTGTTACCGCTCAATCCCCAGCTTGCCCTTAACTTAACAGTTGATTGTTCGCCTAGAAAACTGTTATAGAAATCTTCTTCTGAAAGGTTCCACCCTGCGGCTATTGAAGGGAAATTACCGTATTTATTCAACGGACCAAACCTTGATGATCCATCACGGCGGAACGAACCGGTTAAAAAGTATTTGTTGGCATAGTTATAGCTGAAACGGCCAAAATAAGAAAGCAAGGTATTGGTGGCTTTTGCCGTTTTATTTGATCCATCGGTTATTAAAGTTAAAAAACCCGCATCGGCACCCTTATCCGTAATCTCGCCAATTTTATCATTCTGGAAACCACTGGCAGCAATCCTGATCTGATCACTTGTTGTTTTTTGTGCAGAATATCCGCCAAGTACATCAATTTTATGCTTACCAAAGGTTTTACTGTAGTTTAGCGTAAACTCACCAAGCTGATCTACCTGGTTAACGGTTTGTGCAATTGCATTCGCCGCCGTTATCGCAGCAGTAGAATAAGGAGGGTTATTACCATTACTTAAGCTTGTAGGCAAATAAAAATCATATTTTTCATTGTAAGTTTGTGTACCCACATTGGCTTTAAAATCCAATCCCTTCAATATGTTATAAGTGGCATTGGCATTATAGGTACTTCTGGCTCCCTTTCTGGTAATTTTTACCTGTTCAACTGTAGCTAAAGGATTTTCAGGATTTTGGATACCGTATTGAGAGGCTAAAGCGCCCATGCCAAATTGGATCGGATTTCCATTGGCATCCCTTGCCGGCAGATAAGGCAGGTAAATCAGTGCCGACATCATCGGACTTAAATCGTAACGACCTTCCCTCACCTCGCGGTTATCGTTCTGCGTATATGAAATATTTGCGCCTACCCGTAAACGCTCGCTCACCTTGCCATCTATATTAGCCCTAAAGTTGGTTACCTTCTGGTTGGTGTTGGTTACAATACCATTGTTATTCTGGTAGCCACCACTTAAAAAGTACTTTACATCTTTGGTACCGCCAGAAAAAGAAAGGTTATGGCGCTGAAAAGCAGCATTACGGTAAAGTTCGTCCTGCCAATCGGTATTGTACGTGGCAGGAATGGCCTGTTGGGTACTAAAATTATAAAGATCAGCCGGGATACTCACACTGCTTCCATTACCCACATTGGCAATTCGGGTAGCATTGTTATCACTAAACATGGCATCGTTCCAGGTTTTCCCAGCATTTACCCACAAATCTTTATAGGCATTGTTACGTCCGTCAATTAAAAGCTGGATAAACTGGTTGGCATCCAGTAGTTTTATTTTTTTCGCCAATTGCGAAATTCCGCCCTGAACATCATATTCAAATTTTCCTTTTCCATCCGTGCCTCTTTTGGTGGTAATTAATACGACACCTCCTGATGCTCTTGAACCATAAATGGCAGCAGAAGCTGCATCTTTCAAAATATCGATGGTTTCGATATCTTCTGGATTGATCGACACGTTATTTCCTGCCGGGTAACCATCAATTACATATAAAGGATCCGAACTGGCGTTAATGGAACCGATACCCCGTACCCTTATTTTGGTACCCGAATAAGGCGCACCACTGGTTTGCGATACCTGCACACCTGCAACTTTACCAACCAATGCCTGGCCAACCGTAGGAGAAGTTAAATTCATTTCGCTAGCTTTAACACTGCTGATAGCTCCTGTTACATCCGATTTTCTGATTTTCTGATAGCCAATAGCCACAACCTCATTTAAAGTATTGCTGCTTTCCTTTAAAGTAACATTGATATTTTGGCGGCCATTAACCACAACCTCCTGATTATCATAACCGATGTATGAAAACACCAGAACAGCACCTTCCTCTACATTAATTGAATACTTACCATTCGTATCGGTAACGGTAGTTTTTTTTGTTTTCTTTTCGAAAACACTTACACCGGGTAAAACCTGGTTATTTTGATCGGTCACCGTTCCGCTCACCGTGATAAATGCTTTATTGTGCAAGCCAGAAACAGATATACCGTAGCTTATCGCCATGGCATTAGAATTACAGATGGCCAGTAAACCCAAGGGCAAAAGCAATCTCCTGCAAGCATTTTTTATACTTGCGGCTAAAAAAAATGATGTCATCATTTTGTTCTTTGTAATGATTTTTTAAATAATTGGGGATTTGTGTTTTTAAGTAGAAGCGTAGATTTTCACATTTACATAGGCTTATCCTTTTAAGGTTAACAAGTAATTTTTTGGAGCGTTCTACAGCCGCAAAAGTAAAGGTGTATTTTTAACACTATGTATCCCCTGCGTTAACTCTTTATACTAATAAGAATAACTTCTTTAATTAATATTAACTCGTTAACCAAAGGGCAAGAGGTTGTTTTAAATGTAATCGATACCGATAAACCAGATGAACTGGAAGGTTTTACTTTTACCGATAGGGCCAATAAAGGGATAGCGGTAAGCTCTTCGCGCAAAAACAATGTGAGTTTTGTGAATTTTGCTTTCGGTGGTTAACGCTAAGTGGTAATACAGCAATGAAAATCCATTCTATCGGTTGGTGTCGGACCGACCGAAATAGAGTTAAAATCAGAAAATGAATGGCTTGTGGTTCTTGGCAACTTAGTCCCGCTTTCGCTTATAGTCCTCGCTACGCTCCGGGCTATACGCTTAATCGGGTTAAGGAACAAAGGTTTATGCGCCCTGCAACCTCAATAATGAAATGCTGCCGTAGCCACTTAGCCCCGGCTGAAGCGTTACCCTGCAGCAACGAGGCACGAGGCAGCGAAGCGTAAAAGCAAAAGACGGGAGGAAACTTCCCTTTTAGCACAGGCACTGCGCTTCAAATAAAATTCTTAATCAAATGCGCTTAAAAAGATTATCCTTCGACTCCGCTTAGGATGACATTTTATCCTATCTATTTACCTATCGGTTGGTGTCGCTCCGATCGAAATAAAAGCCTTCTTGCAATGACGAATTCACATGGAGTCCATACCCTTCTTTACTTTCCTTTTACACAAGTTCGCCGTATCTTTATGTAATCAAAAAAGAGGAAAGATATATGAATACTGAAAAAGCCATTCTTGCCGGCGGCTGCTTTTGGGGAGTAGAAGAACTGATCCGTCATTACCCCGGTGTGATCTCGACAGTTGTTGGGTATACCGGTGGCGATGTGCCCAATGCAACCTACCGGAACCATGGTACCCATGCCGAAGCAATTAAAATTACCTTTGATCCAACTGTTT
The DNA here is from genome assembly GCA_017745075.1 of Sphingobacteriaceae bacterium. Classification (GTDB taxonomy): domain Bacteria; phylum Bacteroidota; class Bacteroidia; order Sphingobacteriales; family Sphingobacteriaceae; genus Pedobacter. Next base: position 494,034 of record JAGIAD010000003.1, read on the forward strand.
TAACCTATCGCAAATTATTAGAATATTTTTTCCAGATCCACGATCCGAGCACACGCAACAGGCAGGGAAATGACATCGGTACATCTTACCGCTCAGCTATTTTTTATAATAGTGAAGAACAGAAAGAAACCGCTGAGGCATTAATTGCCGAACTGGATGCTTCTGGCAAATGGCCAGGCAAAATTGTAACCGAAGTTGTACCCGAAACCGATTTTTGGGATGCAGAAGAAGAACACCAGGATTATTTGCAGAAAAACCCATACGGTTATACCTGCCATTTTGAAAGACCAGACTGGAAATTATAAATCAGTTTAGAGTTGGGAGTTTGGGGTGTGAAGTTTATTAACCCCATATTAATAGGATTACTTCGTTTTCCCGCAATGGCAGACTCAATAAATAAATCGTCATATCGACCGGAGCAATGCGAAGTGGAGAGATCTATTTAATTAGATTTCTCCACTCTGCTCGAAATGACGGTACTCTTCTAATCATCATCATCTTTTTTCTTCTTTTCGAGAATCACAAATGCACTTCGCTTTGGTGCGGGCATTACCGATTGCTCACCTTTAACCGATTTCCATACCACTTCATTCAGGTCTAAATCCGGCGCCGAATCTTCTTTTGCAAAATTGAAGAATTCTGAACGTCTGCTGCTTTCGTTAACAGCCACATTCCGCGTATCTAAATCAATAAGTGGTTGCAATACGGTATAAGGGGTAAAATCTGGTGTAGCTGTAAAACATTCGTATAAAGGTTTAGCAGCAGCATCGTACTGGCTCATTGGCGGCAGCCCTAAAATGAGTTCCATTGTTCTTAAAAAACCCGATGTAGAATACATGGTATGAACAGCTGTATTCCTTTTTACATAAGGGCCAATTACATAAGCTGGCGAACGGTGCGCATCAACATGGTCGGGGCCATTCTGTGCATCGTCTTCCAAAATAAAAACCACCGATTCTTTCCAGATCTTACTGTGCGATAAATGCTCCAGAATACGGCCTACGGCCAGATCGTTATCGGCAACTGCAGCTTGTGGCGAGTATTTACCTTTTTTTTGTCCGCTGGTATGGTCATTAGATATTCTTAAAGTATTAAATTGAGGTACCGCATCTGCCACCAATAACGAGTCGAAGTCGTGCTGCCAGGCATCTACCCTTACCTGATCCTTAATATCCATATCAAACCCTGGTGATGCAGCGCACATATGGCCCTGCAGCGATTTAATGTTGGCTTTACCATAATCGCCAAACTCACCGTAACTGCGGTAACTTACTCCTGCCCGCTGGCAGTAATCCCATATAAAACCGCCCTTTGGATAGGTAACAGGACGGCCACCTTCAAAAGTGGTGCTTCCGCCACGTGCACCATAACTGGTTGGCCATGTTTTTTCTACCACATCAGTTGCATAGGCTGCCATGCTCCAATTGTGGCCATCGGCACTCACTTCCGCATCAACATAGAAATTATCGAGTAATACATAATGATCTGCAAGGGCATGCTGGTTAGGCGTAATCTTTCTGCCAAAAAGGGTTAAGCTGGAATCGCCGTTACCTTTTGGCATATCGCCAAGCACCTGATCGTATGTCCTGTTTTCTTTAATGATATAAAAAACATGCTTCATAGGCGATTTTTCTCCCTGCTTGCGTGGAATAGGGTTTCCGGCTTCGCCATCTGCGGTGATTGTCCGCTTATCCGTAAAAGGTGTGTTGGCATAAACCTGTTTGGTATATAATTTTAACTGCTCAGGTTTTGGTGCATCAATAAAGGATAAAGTGCCTTTAAACAAGCCTGCAATATATTGTAGCCTGCTGTTGGCCGTGCTTCCCATTTGGTAACCACTGTTATCTACTTTAGAAATGGGTTGCGGTCCCTTTGGGTTGGCCATAGAAGTATTGCCTTTGCCATTGGTAACCAAAACTTTAGCTCCCAGCACCTTAACACTTGTTGGGTACCAGCCTACCGGAATAAAACCCTGACTCAGGCTTAGCCCGGGTTTGCTTACATCAAAAACAGCCAAACAATTGTTATCTGCATTGGCAATATATAAAGTTTTTTCATTGGCACTTAAAGCTAAACCGTTAGTGGTTGAGCCTGTTAACTGCGTGGCATAAAGCGTGGTAGAAATGGTTTCAATTACCTTGTTATTAAGTGTATTCACTACGGAAACCGTATTATCATTAGCATTGGCTACATAAAGAATATTACCTTTTTTATTAAGCAGAAGCTCATTAGGGTGGTCGCCAACGGGAATCTGCTGAATAATGCTTTCTGATTGTAAATCGATAACAGCTACCGCTTTTCCGCCCCAAAGCGAAACATACAATTTACGCTCATCGGCAGCCAGGGCACAGCTATAAGCAATGGCAGGGAGCTGAACACGTTTTAAAATCTTTTTAGCCGTCGGGTCAATAATGTATAAGGCACTGTCTTCTTTGGTAACGGTAAATAATTTACTGTTGCTTTTATTTACCACAATGCCTGCAGGACATATTTTACCCTTCGGCCAAACTGGTCCTAAGGTAATGGTATCGCTCTTGTCAAGCTTATTGTTCCTGATATTAAAATCCAGAATCCAGTTATCGTTACCACCTGATGCATAAAGGTGTTTTTCATCTTTGCTAAAGGCAATTCCGTACCACGATTTGGCCGTCACCTTTTCGTCAATTACCTGTTCGGTTTTAGGATCGATAAGCTGCAGCGACTGTGTGCTCTGACCATTATTGGTAACGGCCAGGTATTTACCCGATGCACTAAGCTGCATATTTAAAGGCAGGTCGCCCAGTTGTATCGAATGCCCCGCCGGACTTAATTTCCAGCCATTGGGTAATAAAATTTGCTGTGTAGTTTCATTTTTACCTGGCCATTGTGCAAAGCCCTGCTGTACCAGCAAAAACGTTAAAAGAATAAGGATATATGATTTTTTCATTGTTTTAATTTTTGACAAATTACCGGTGAAGATTAAAATTTACCAGAGCCCTGATGGTGTAGCCATTGCCCGAAGCAATGTTGCCGATTTCGCGTATCGCTGCAGGAGAAGTAACCTGGCTGCGTGTAGCGTAAAATACCGGCCCTCCAGAAATAGAGAACGAAAGTTTGCTGTGATTGGGTTCCAGGTTAATAGATGGCCCGATTAACAGTTTTGCCCCGCCTTCTGCTTCGTCTTTCTCCCAAAAGCCTTCCAAATCCTGACCAAGGGCTTCGAAACCCAGGTATAAAGCGTTTGAAATGCGATGCTGAAAACCGATACTGGTAATAAAATCGAGCTTATCGCGTGTGCGGCTAAAAGCTTTTTCAAACCGTAAATTACCCGCCATGCGCCAGTTGTTACGATCGAATGAAGCTGTAATACGGCTAATGGCCGATCCGGTATTAGACCAGTCGCGGCTTAAGCCTAAACCTGCCCCCAATCTAAAGCCTGTTATCCCTTTACCTCCTACCAGGTCGCGGATTACCTCGGCCTGCTCTGCAGAGGCAATACCACCGCCATTGGCAAAACCCAGCGCCGCTGTAGCATAAAGTGTTAAACGGCTACCCAAATAACCCTTAACGCCAAATTGCTGCCCTAAACCATCGAAACCGAATTGCCCGTTGGTGCGTTCGCCATAGCTACCGGAATAATGGATATTCCAGCGGGGATTTTCTGCAGTAAGGGTATTAAAGGTAAATAAAAAGGGTTGTGCTGCATCGCTGCCGGTTTTTAATGCAGGAACGGTTAACGGGTTCTGAGCTGAGCAATGGATTGCGAATGCTACAAAAACTGCTGCAAAAAATATCTTTTTCATTTTAAATTGCTTAAAAGCTGTTAAAATTTAGTTTCGTTTAATAAAGGCGATTGACTTGCATTTACCTGGTAGGTCTTAATCTTGTCATTCTCATCAACTTCAACAATACGGTAGCCTTTATAAGCTGTACCCCAATTGCCGCCAATATGTGCATCAAAAAAGTGTGGCAGCTTATCGGTATAAAATACCGCGTCTAAACTATGGTCGTGGCCATGAAATACAGCCTTCACGTTGGTATAGCTGTGCAAAAGTTTAAGGGTATCAGGACACTCAACAAAGGGACTTTCCGGCACCCAGAAATGTGGCGGGATATGCAATACTACAAACACCGTTTTTAAATCTTTGAATTTATCCAGTTCCTGCTTTAAAAAATCGTTGTTCGGGCATAGATAGGCACCTTTTGTATCCGATGTATTGGCCAGAACGAAGCCAACCTCGTTTTTTTCGAAAGAAAAGTTATCCTCGTAACCAAAAACCGATTTCCAGAGTGGGGTATCTGCATGGTCGTGGTTCCCAGGCACAGCATAAAAAGGAACTTTTAAACGATCGTAATAATCCTTTTTTACTTCTTTCAGTAATTCAGGCCGGTCATGTACCAGATCGCCGTTGATAATTACAAAATTCAACGGATTTTGCTCATGCGCCTGGTTAAGCCATTTTACAATATTATCGTGGTGAAGCTTATAATCAGTTCCGGGTTGGCCATAATGACCGTCGGATGCAATGGCAAAACGAAGTTTTGGCCCCTTTCCCGGTGTGGCTGGAATACTGTTTTCTTCAGCAAATGAAGGGAGAACTGGTGATAAACCGGCCACTACTGCAGCAGCCAGACTACTTTTTAGAAAAAACCGTCTGTCAGACATAATTAATAAATATGTTTCGTTTCAACCGGCAAAATTCGGCCAGTCAGGCTTCTTAAATATAAATTTAATGTTATGTTTGGGTTAAGTGCAGGGGATTACTGTATCAATTTTATAACAGAAAGATGGCCTGCGGGAGTTTCCCGCTGATCGCGCAAATTCCGCTGATCAATTTTAACGGCGCAAATACTCAGATAGTTTATAAAGGAATGATCTGTGCTTGCCGTGCCTCGGCAAACTAAAACTATTTAAATCTGAATAAAAAGGCAATCCGCGTGTATCTTCTTAAATCTGCGGGAAGAACAAAAAAGGTTCCCGCTGATCACGCAAATTCCGCTGATGATTTTTTAATGGTGCCGATACCCAAATAGTTTATAAGAAATGATCCGTGCATTCCGTGTCGCCGTAGCATACTAAAAACTATTTAAATCGGAATAGAAAGACAATCTGCGTTTATCTTTTTAAATCAGCCGGAAAAACAAAAAAGTTTCCCGCTGATCACGCAAATTCCGCTGATGATTTTTAACGGTGCAAATATCCAGAAAGTTTATAAGAAATGATCTGTGCTTGCCGTGCCTCCGCGGCAAACTAAAACTATTTTAATCGGAATAGAAAGACAATCTGCGTGTATCTTTTTAAATCTGCGGGGAAAACAAAGAAGGTTCCCGCTGATCACGCAAATTCCGCTGATCAATTTTAACGGTGCAAATACCCAGATAGTTTATAGAGGAATGATCCGTGCTTGCCGTGTCGCGATGGCAAATTACTATTGTAAATCGGAATAGAAAGTCAATCTGCGTTTAATCTTCTTAAATCTGCGGGGAAAACAAAAAAGTTTCCCGCTGATCACGCAAATTCTGCTGATGATTTTTTAACGGTACTGACACCCAGATAGTTTATAAAGAAATTATCTGTGCTTGCCCTGCCTCCGCGGTAAACTAAAACTATTTAAATAGGAATAGAAAGGCAATCTGCGTGTATCTTTTTAAATCTGCGGGGAAAACAAAAAAGTTTCCCGCTGATCACGCAAATTCCGCTGATCAATTTTAACGATGCAAATACCCAGATAGTTTATAGAGGAATGATCCGTGCTTGCCGTGCCTCCGTGGCAAACTAAAACTATTGTAAATCTGAATAGAAAGGCAATCTGCGTGTATCTTTTTAAATCTGCGGGAAAAACTTTTAAAAGATAACAATCGCTTGTTTCACCATTAAATATCCTGCCAGGGCAAATAAAAATATGGCGATAGATTTATTGATAATCAGGCTGCTCAAGGCAAATTTTTCCTGAATATAAGTGGCAAAGTGTGCATATAAATATAAGGCAAGTGCCGAGCCAACACCCGAGCCCAGACTAAAAATGACCAGTGAAAGGTAATCGGTTTCGATCCATTGGTGTAAAATTACATAGTTACCAAAAAACAACCAGAATGGAATCTGAACGGGGTTAAGCACCCCTAAAATCAATCCGTAAAGCACGCTGCCGCTCCGCTTATCTTCTTTGGTATTGCTGGTTTTAGGCACTTTTTTCCTGTTTTTCCAGGTAATAGTACCCATTACCAAAAACATCACAATCATAAAGCAATCTACCAAAGTGCTCAGACGTACCTCGCTTACAGCCTCATTCGGGTTAATATCGCTCATGGCCCAGCGGGCAAAGCGCATCATACCGAAAGTAAAAAACACTTCTACACAGGAGAAAGATAAAATAAAATACCAAACCTGCCGCATGCCTTTGTTGATGGCGAGCTGTGCAACAGTGAGGTTGATATTGCCGGGAGGGATATACCCCATAGCGTTAAGGATAATGCCTATGAAAAACGTTAGAAAAAGCATTGCCGAAATTATGGATTTAAATTTAAATGCGCAGCCAAATATTTTCCGGTATACGAATTTTCTACTTTAACCAGGTCTTCGGGTACCCCTTCAAACACCACATTACCGCCACCATCACCGCCTTCAGGACCGATATCGATCACCCAATCGGCACATTTAATCATATCCATGTTGTGTTCGATAACCAAAATGGTATTTCCCTGTTCTATCAGTGTATTTAATGCTTTTAAAAGTTTTTTAATATCATGAAAATGCAAACCAGTGGTTGGCTCATCAAAAATAAACAGCGTTTTATTGGCATTGTTACCCTTAATCAGGAACGAAGCCAGTTTGATCCGTTGTGCCTCACCACCCGATAATGTATTTGACGATTGCCCCAGATGCACGTAACCCAAGCCCACATCAACCAGCGGATTTAACTTATTCAGGATTTTTTGTTCATCCTTAAAGAACTCGACCGCTTCATCAATCGTCATGTCCAAAATTTCTGAAACGTTTTTCTCCTTATAAGTGACATCCAAAACCTGTTGTTTAAAGCGCTTGCCATTACAGGCCTCGCAAGGCAGGTAAATATCGGCCATAAACTGCATTTCGATCTTCACCTCGCCTTCACCCTGGCATACATCGCAACGGCCACCTTCTACGTTAAATGAGAAAGCTGCAGGTTTAAGTCCGGCAGCCTTTGCAGCAGCCAACCCCGAAAATAGGGTACGGATATCGTCCCAGGCTTTTACATAGGTAACCGGGTTGGAACGGCTCGAACGTCCGATAGGGTTCTGATCTACCAGTTCTACTGCACTTACCAGGTCGTAATTACCAAAAATACCATCGTAAGCACCTGTTTGTTCGCCAGCATAGTTTCCAATTGCCTTTTGCAGCGAAGGATATAATATTTTTTTAACCAAACTTGTTTTTCCAGAGCCTGAAACCCCGCTTACGGCAGTAAACACACCCAATGGAAATTTAACATCTATATTTTTCAGGTTGTTCTCCCTTGCCCCTTTAATCAGGATATGATCTTTCCACTTACGGCGTTTCTCCGGAATGGCGATTTTTTCCTGCCCCGATAAATAACGGCCCGTTAAGCTATTTTTATCTTTTAAAATCTCCTCGTAATCACCACTGAAAACCAGTTTACCGCCATGTGTACCAGCCTCAGGACCAATATCGATAATGTGATCGGCCGCACGCATCATTTCTTCCTCGTGCTCTACCACCAGCACAGTATTGCCTACATTGCGCAGCGAAACCAGTACCTCGATCAGTTTGTTTGTATCGCGCGGGTGTAAACCAATACTCGGTTCATCCAACACATAAACCGATCCCACCAGACTGCTTCCCAATGAGGTAGCCAGGTTGATCCTCTGCGATTCCCCACCCGATAAAGTATTCGATAAACGGTTGAGTGTAAGGTAACCCAGGCCTACATTGTTTAAATAAAGAAAGCGGTTATTGATCTCGGCCAATAAACGTTTGGCAATTTTGGTATCGTTAGCGTTTAATGTAAGTTCGTTAAAGAATGTCAAAGCTTTTGATAATGGCATTAACACCACATCAATAATGGATTTTTCAGCTATTTTTACATAAGAGGCATCTTTACGCAAACGCGATCCCTTACAATCAGGGCAGGTGGTTTTGCCCCGGTAGCGCGATAACATTACCCTGTACTGGATCTTATAAGTCTGCTCTTCCAGTTCCTTGAAAAAAGCATCCAAACCGGCAAAATATTTATTACCCGTCCAAAGCAACTGCTGTTCTTTTTCAGTAAGTGCACTATATGGACGGTGGATAGGAAAATCGAATTTCGGTGCGGCTTTAATAAAGTTTTGCAGCCAGACGTTCATTTTTTCGCCTCGCCATGGAGCTATCGCATTATCGTAGATACTTTTGCTCTTATCAGGAATAACCAGGTCTTCATCAATGCCAATTACGTTTCCATAACCTTCGCAACGTTTACAGGCACCGTAAGGGTTGTTGAAAGAGAAAAAGTTAGGAGTAGGCTCTTCGAATTTTATCCCATCCAGTTCAAAACGGTCGCTAAAATGTTTCGTTTTACCCCCGGCTTCTACATAACAATCGCCTTTACCTTCAAAAAAAGCAGTCTGTGCCGAATCGGCCAGTCTACTTAGGGTTTCTTCTTCCTGGTTGGTTACAATACGATCGATCAGGATCTGAACCGTTTTATCGTCAGTTAGTTCAACATCTTTAAAGTCAGTATCATCTAAAACGGCTTCTATCTTTTCTATTTTATTATTGATCAGTACCCGTAAAAATCCCTTCTGCAGTAAAATAGCCAGTTCTTCTTTAATCGTACGGTTGTTGTGCGGATATAAGGGGCAAAAAATGGTTACCGTTGTATCTTCAGGCATAGCATTCACATAATCTACCACAGTACTTACCGAATCCTTTTTCACTTCTTTGCCCGAAACAGGCGAAATGGTTTTCCCGATGCGCGAGTAAAGCAGTTTCAGGTAATCGTAAATCTCGGTCGAGGTACCTACTGTTGAGCGCGGGTTCGAAGTAATTACTTTCTGTTCGATCGCAATTGCAGGAGCTATACCTTTAATATAATCTACATCAGGTTTATTCATCCGCCCCATAAACTGGCGTGCGTATGATGATAAACTTTCTACATACCGGCGTTGCCCTTCGGCGTATAAAGTATCGAATGCGAGTGAAGATTTGCCCGAGCCCGACATACCCGTTACCACCACCAGTTTATTTTTTGGAATGGCAACATCGATGTTTTTTAGGTTGTGCACCCGGGCACCTTTTATGATAATATTTTTATGCGGATCTTTTTCGGCCTCTTTTTTGCTCATGTATTGTAAAGGATATAAAGGTATAAACCCAACAAAGTAATTTGGGTTTTTAAGAAGATACAAAAATAGGGTACTGAGGTGGTTAATTTATTTTTTAACATTTTATTTTTTGTTTTTTGATAAAAAAATAACTTTCTTTGGATATTAACAACCTCAAAACCAAACCAACAATTCAAAAAACATAGGAGAACAGCTATAGAGATTAAACATCTACAAATTAATTTTTGGCAAATAGTAAGGGATTTAGTGTAGGTAAACCTATGAATTTACAATCATATAACGATCAGGACCTGGTAAAGGTATATATTACCGGGAACGAAGATGGATTGCAGGAACTTTTAAGAAGACATAAAAGTAAAATTTATACCTCTATCTACTTATTGGTTAAAGACCAATATCTGGCGGAAGACATTTTTCAGGATGCTTTTATAAAGGTAATCAATACCCTGCGATCAGGAAGGTATAACGAAGAAGGCAAGTTTTTGCCTTGGGTAATGCGTATTGCGCACAACCTTGTTATCGATTATTTCAGAAAAGAAAAAAGGACTCCGATCATCACCAGTTCAGATGGAATGGATGTCTTCAATATGCTACACTTTTATGACGAAAGTGCAGAAGACAAAATGCTTCGCGAACAAACTCATAAAGACTTAAAGGCCATGATCCATTTATTGCCTGATGAGCAGAAAGAAGTGCTTTTAATGCGTCATTACGCTGATTTGAGCTTCAAGGAAATCGCCGATTTAACCGATGTAAGTATTAATACTGCCCTTGGCCGTATGCGTTATGCATTGAGTAATCTGCGTAAAATGCTCAAGACAAAGGAAATGACCTATAAAGGGTAACAAAATTGTTGCATAAAATATTTTAGGGGTTGAAATAAAGCATCTGAACAATCGTTAAGTTTATAAAACTTATCACATTCGGTTGCTTATGACAAAAACCTCTACATCAAAAAACAATGTAAATTTACCTACACCTAACATGTTTCAGCCTAAAACTGATATTGAATCTGATGCAGAAATCGACTTATTTTATGATCAAATAAAAGGTAAGTTAGATAGACTGGCTAAAAATCCCCAGGATGAAACCATCAACAAGATTTTAGCTTACAGCAGAACAAAGTAGGAAATTATACACAGGTCAAAAAAAGCTTGTTCCACAAGGTGGGGCAAGCTTTTTTTTTGACGATAGTTCATTGGTTCACTGGCCATTGGTTCATTAGTAACTTCAAAGTGCCATAAACCATTTGCCTATCAACCATGAGCCATCTGACTATAAATCATGATCAATCCAACAATAAACTATTTTGTCTATCAACCATGAACCACCTGACCATAAATTGTGAACAATCCAACAATAAAGCAAGCCAATAATAAACCACCTGACCCCATCAACCGCTTAACCCTACCTTACCCGTCTTCCATCCCACATCTTCCACCCCTCATAAATGGCCTAATTTTTACAATCCCCTACCATAAAAAGCCCTATCTTTGCATAGTGTAATTTTAACACTAAGGGCAAATGAACAAGAATTTACTTCCACTTACTTTAGGTGGTTTAGGCATCGGGATCACTGAATTTGTGATGATGGGCCTATTACCCGATATCTCAAAAGATTTAGCAGTAACCATCCCGCAGGCCGGGCATTTAATTTCGGCTTATGCATTAGGTGTGGTTATCGGCGCCCCTTTGTTGATTATGATTGCAGGTAAATATCCGCCCAAAAAGATATTAATGGCTTTGATGATCATGTTTACGGTTTTCAATGCTTTCTCTGCATTTGCGCCTACTTTCAATATTCTGTTTGTTTCCCGTTTACTTTCAGGATTACCCCATGGAGCATTTTTCGGTGTCGGGTCGGTAGTGGCCAGCAGAATTGCAGAAAAAGGCAAAGCCGCGCAAGCGGTATCACTGATGTTTATGGGCCTAACCATCGCCAATATTGTGGGTGTACCTTTGGGCACCTTTATCGGCCATAATTTCTCCTGGCGCATATCTTTCGCCGTTGTGGTTCTTGTTGGCCTGGTTACCCTGTTAAGTTTAAAATTATGGCTACCAGCGCTGGAAGCCACAAAAAACCGCGATTTAAAAGCCGAGTTAAGTTTCTTCAAAAAAAGGGAAGCATGGATCATCATTTTTATGATCTCTATCGGAACGGGCGGCTTATTTACCTGGTACAGTTATATCGCCCCACTAATGACAGATGTTGCAGGTTTTTCGCCAAATGCCGTAACCTATATATTAATGCTGGCTGGTTTGGGCATGATGTTCGGCAATTACATTGGCGGACGTTTGGCCGATAAATTCTCGCCGGCAAAAGCCTCTGCCGCTTTATTGCTCACCATGGTTGTGACCTTAACCATTGTACACTTTGTATCCGCAAGCCAGCCATTAGCCTTAATTATGACTTTTGTTACCGGTGCGGTCGCTTTCTCATTGGCTGCCCCTATCCAGATGTTAATGATCCAGAGTGCTAAGGGCTCTGAAATGCTGGCAGCATCTGCTAGTCAGGCAAGCTTTAACATTGGCAATGCTTTAGGTGCTTTCTTCGGAGGGCTTCCGCTGGTTTATGGCTTCGATTATACTTCGCCGGCTTACGTTGGCGCGGCAATGGCACTGGTAGGCGCTTTCTTTGCATTCTGGTTAATTAAGAGCAATCAGGGGGTAACAGAAGAGGTTAAAGTGCCCGCTACTTCTTTTCATTAGATCAAAATTATTTACCCATTAACTTTTTAGAAAACGAACGTGGGTGCAAAGCAAAAATTTCAGTCCTGCTGTACACTATAGCCTCGCAGAAAAAGCTCGGGCTGTCGTTTCCATCAGGTTTAGCATTAAAGGTCAGTGCTGTTAACAAAACCCATCTTAAAAAAACACAGGTTAAAAGGAATAACCGGATAGATTTACCCGGTTATTCAGATCGGTAATAATTGCTCAGTATTTCGTGATATTTAATCAGGACAAAAAGACTGATTTATCCGGCTACCCCCATCTTCCTGAGTAACCTTAAATGCGATTGGATTCCGCCCCAATAACTGGTAGCATTTGGCTCAATGCCCTGCTCCTTTAATATCCGGTATAAAATACGGCTGATTTGAGGATAAAAAATATGATGATAATGCGGAAATAAATGATGGGCAATATGATTGTTAAATCCACCGAGGATAAAATTAGCTGTTTTACTAAAAGGATGCATATCATTAGAACTTTTAATCTGGTTCATTAACCATGAAGTATTAATGTATCCGGCTGCATCGGTAATCGGGTACTGTGTAGATTCGACGTGGTGTGTCATAAAGAAAGTAAACAACAGAAATAAGGATTGCGCTAAATGCATCAACAGAAAACCTAGCAATACCATTTCCCAAGATTGAGCTGCAAAACACATCGGCAAAACCAATAACAGTACCACATAACTTATTTTCTGTAGTGTAAAAGACAAATAGTAGTTAAATGTTTTTTTAGTGGTGTAATCATCTTTGCCGAATAGGATGACAAAATCTTTAACAAAAATCCAGAACAGGGAATAGCTGGTATAAGCCAGTGGAGCGTACAGGTGTTGGTAACGGTGAAACCAGTAATGTTTACTACCTGGCACCACCCTGATCAGATTAGATATTTTTAGGTCCGAATCATACTCTGCCACATTCGGCGCGTAATGATGCGAATTAACATGCCTTAATTTCCAGGCTTCTGCATGTGCACCTACTACAGTATACATCATAACAAAACAAATATGGTTGAGGCGCTTGCTTTTAAAAATGGTATTGTGCGAAAAATCGTGTGAAAAATTAAAAGCAAACAGTAGCGATATAAAGCCATACATTATAAAACAGCCTACAAAACCGATGGGATTGGCAATTTTAAACAGGCCGAGATAGGCCAGTATAGTAAGCAAAAAATAAAACAGGAATTTAGTTACCATAGTCCTGATAAAAGCAGGTTTATCTACTACAAGTTCTTGCGCAACACGCTTATAGATTAACTTTAGCAATTGACTATCGGCAGCAACATGCATATGCTTATCTTTCATAACGTGCCGGGATTAATTGTTTATTTCTTCCCATTATTTTTAAAAATCTGAAATGAGAAACCAACGATTCACCGTACGACATTTCCATGTAAGTAAGCTGATGCTTTTTAACCAGAGCCTTAAAAATCGGTATAATTTTAAGGTAGTGTACATGGCAAATATTCGGAAGCAGGTGATGCACTGCATGTGCATTAAACCCTCCCAAAACCCAGTTAAGAAATTTACTCTCCGAATGATAATCTATAGAAGTAAGCAACTGTAATTTTGGCCAGCTCATATTCAATTTATGATCTTTATCAGGCACAGGATGAGATACATAATCAGATAAATGCGCTACGCCCAGTACAGCCACAAACAATAGCGAAATAATAAAATGATTCAATAGAAAAGCCAGCAAAACCATTTGCCAGCTAAAAGGCAGCAGGTAAACAGGTAAAACAATCATATAACCGATATACAGGAGTTTATATATCACCAGTTTAACAGCTTCATTTTTCGGAATCTCAATTTTAATGGTCCGGCTTGATAAATTGAACAACATCAGTATTTCTCTAAAAAAGAACCAGTTAATGGAATAGAAGAGGTATAAAAACGGCGCATAAATAAACTGATACCGGTGGTACCATTCCAAAGGCTGCGATTCGGTCATCCTGAACAATGGATTATTCAACACATCAATATCGCTACCTTCTATATTGGTATACAAATGGTGCGATTCGGTGTGGTTTTTACCCCAAACATAGGCGTTGTTACCCTGCAGGTTAAAACTTATCAAAAACAGTATTCTGTTCCAGAATTTACTTTTTACCGCTACACCGTGTGCTGCATCATGCGAAACATTAAAAGCAGTTAACAAAACAGAAAGCCCCGTCAGCAGGTAGAAAGCGTAAAATGCCAATACCGAATGGCTGGTGATCATCAAGGTATAGAACAGGATGTCTAAACCAAAGTAAAGGAAAATCTTGAAGAGCATTTTGGTGTTTCCGGTTTTCTTCAAGCCATTTTGCGCAAAATACTGTTCTATCTGCTCATTTAATTCTTTATAGAATTCGGAGCCTTCATCTTTTATAAATCTTAATTTGTTCATGTCGTTATTTATTTAACCCTTTTAAAATGATAAGCAGAATCGTAAGAAACACCTGCCCCGATAAACAATAAAAGTGCACCTGAACTGTCATAAGCATGATTTAAGATAAGCCCGCCATCGCTAGCCAGCCCTATTCGCGTCTTCTCACTTTTTGATCCACCTAAAATGTAGGGTACCCCGTGAAATTCAACATATTTGTTTCCTAAAAGCAGTAAACCTCTCGATTGCAGCTTGCCAGATAAGGTTACACTATCTACAATTAAGCTATCCTTTTTAAAATTAAAAGTGATCTGGTTATTATCTATCACCCTTACATCTACAGTCAGATTTTCAGAAGGCTTAAAACTAATCCTGTGTTTGCTGATATATCGATGAAAGTGCTCGATTACAGGCTGATAACGGAGCGATTCGGCCACTCCATTCTTAACATAAGCTAAATCAGGAAATAACTGGTAGGTACCCGAAAGTTTTGACACCTGGCCTTCACTGAGCTTAACCTTGTGGCGCCTGATGGGCCTGTCAGAAAAAGAAGCGCAGCCCGAAAACAATAGACAGAACGCGATCATACAAATCACCAGCCTAAAACAGTTGATGTTATTACTCAGCCTACTACCATTGGCATGAGGTTGAATTGACGTTGAGATAAGCATATTCATTTTGATGCATTTTAAATTTGTTTATCAAATCTAAAACACTCCATAATGGGTCATTAATCCTAAAGATTACGCCTTATTAAAAAATTAATTTTAAAGAAAATTTATGTTCCCAATACATAACTATAAATTATATTTATTAAATTAACTGCTTATAATAATCCATTTGATTATTAAAAATGGCAAGATTCAATTTACAAATTAATCTTTATGGATAATCAGCAAGTATTATTTTTTCAGGCCATCAGAGCGGCCCTGCCCGAATACCAGAACCTGGCGCTGAGTGTAGCCGAAGAGTTAGGAATCAGCACCAACGAGGCTTACAAGAAAATAAGGGGCGACAGCAACCTTACTTTTCAGCAGATCATCAAACTTTCTGATTGTTTCGATGTCCCTTTTCTGTACAGCCCGAAACAATCTTTATCTGTTACTTTCAGCTATTTAAGCGTAAATGAGGATTTAGATATGATTGGTTATCTCCGGAATTTACTTGACCATATAAAAACCATCAAGAACAGCAATCATAAACACATTACCATTACTACTGACGATATTCCCTTATTTCATTTTTTCAAGTACCCTGAACTCACCAGTTTTAAACTCTTCTTTTGGGCAAATAGCACCAATAACTTCGAAACACCATTTAGTGCTTCCTTTCTATCTGATGAGATTATTAAAATTTCGCAGGAATTACACGCTACCTATCTGGAAATACCAAGCACCGAAATATGGTCGAAAGATACGGTAACAGGCACGCTCGAACAGATCAGGTATGCATTTGAAGCCGGCCATCTTACCGATACCGAACTGGCTGTAAAAATTGTAGAGCAGGTAAGGTACTGCCTCACCGATATGAATATGTATGCCATTAGCAGCAAAAAAACCATCGACCCGAACCATGCCTTTAATTGGTACAATTGCGATGTACTGGGCAGCATTGCTTACCTGGTTGATTTTAAAGACCGTATGACCTGTTACAACAGGTTTAACACCTTTAATTACTTAAGAACCGAAGACCAGGCCTACTGCAAACAAACTAAAAAATGGATGCAGGGCCTGATTATGAAATCGGTTTCTTTTAGCGGTCAGGGAGAGAAACACCGCAATAAGTATTTGTATAATGCTTTTGCCGAATGCGATAAGTTGCTGAGGGAGATTACCAGTGGTTAGATCAATAACTAAGCGTTAAGCCTGCACCAAAGCCCATATCGCTATCATAGTGTGCAGAAACGCCCATATATTTATTGGCAATAAATTTAAGTCCGCCCATAAATTCTTTATCACTGTTTACCATAAAACTTGCCCTTAAGCGTTTAGAAACCGGTATATCTTCGCGCATTAACTGTAAACGTATGTTACCGTCGTGATAAACTTCAGCCTGCGCTATTACCAGCATGGGCAAGGTATAGGCAAGCCCCAGGCTAAACATGCTTCTTTTATCTTTTGTACTTTTTTGGCCAAAAATATTGCTTTCCTGTTTACCTGCTTCCATTTTACGGTACCGCCAATCAAATCCCACAAAAGGCATTAACCATTGCATTCTATCTATATACCGGCCAATATGGGTTTCAGTTTCAAAGCCGTGCATATTATTATAACCCAGGCGCCATTCGGTTCCAATGCTCCAGCGTGTATTTGCCAACATAGCCATACCATCGTTTCCGTTGCTGGCAAAATCATTTTCGGCCATAAAATGAAACATTCTATCGTCGGCATAAAGTTTTCGCTGCGCCAGTTTAGGGTTTGGGATTTCGGGGTTTGGCGGTGAGTTTTCATAACTGAAAATTTTACCCATCCCGCTCATCATGTGGTATAAGATATGGCAATGAAAAAACCAATCACCACTTTCAGAAGCACTGAACTCAATGGTATCACGTTCCATGGGCATGATATCGAGTACATTTTTTAAAGGAGCGTAGTCGCCCTGCCCGTTAATTACCCTGAAATCGTGCCCATGCAAATGCATAGGGTGACGCATCATACTGTTGTTGTATAAAATGATGCGCAGGTTTTCGCCTTTTTTAATGAGGATTTTATCTTCTTCCGAAATGGTTTTATTGTCCAGCGTCCACACATAACGGTTCATATTGCCCGTAAGCTGGAACTCCAATTGCCGGGTTGGGGCTTTAGGCAAAACCGTTTTTTCAGGCGAACGCAACATATCATAATTCAATGTTGTAATAGGGCCTTTTGCACCTTTTTGGCTACCCATGTTATGTGCTTTATGCACATCAGCATCTGCTGCAGCGTCATCCAGCTCAGCATACATTACGGTATTCATATCCATAACCTGGTTCTGCATTTTCATCCCGTCCATCTGCACCAGATTACCATTCATATCCATCATTTCGTTCATCATTTTCATGCCTTCGAAATATTTCAATTTAGGTAACTTTTGAGCAGGTACCTTTTCTCCACTACCAAGCCATAATGAAGCCGATTTGGTCCGGTCTTCAGGTGTGACCAAAAACTCGAAGCTTTTATTTTCAGGAATCGTTACGATTACATCATAGGTTTCGGAAACAGCAATAATGAGCCTGTCGACCTCTACCGGCACTACATCATTACCATCATTGGCCACTACTGTTATTTTACCGCCAGCATAGCTGAGCCAAAAATAGGTAGATGCGCCGCCGTTAGCAATGCGTAGCCTTACCTTATCGCCTGCCTTGAGGTGGTTTGGCACCTGATACTGGTTTTTCCCGTTTACTAAAAATGCTTCGTAATACACATCACTCACATCCATGGCAGTCATCCGTTTCAGTTCGTTGGTAAGCTTGGTTTTAAAGTGCCCGCCTTTTATAGCTTCGGCATAACTTTGCGTGGTGCCTTTTTTTATGGCGAACCAATCATTGGCATTGTGCAATCGCCTGTCCACCTCGTGGGGCATCATATTTGTCCACTCACTTAAAACAACAGGAACAGTAGGTATAGCAGGCTCTTTTCTTTTATTTAAGATCATCGCACCGTACATGCCAATTTGCTCCTGCAGGCCCGAATGACTATGATACCAATGTGTACCGCTCTGTATTATAGGAAAACGGTACACATGGGTTTTATTAGGTTCGATGGGCATTTGGGTTAAATACGGAACCCCGTCATACCGATTAGGCAAAAATAACCCGTGCCAATGCAATGAGGTTGACTCTTTTAGCCTGTTGTGCACATGTATTTCTGCGGTATCGCCTTCGGTAAAGGTTAGTGTTGGCATAGGTATCTGCCCGTTAACAGCAATGGCTCTTTTAGCTTTCCCGCCAAATGTTACAGTTGTATCGGCAACGTACAAATCGTAACGCACCACCCTTGGCAACTTGTTATTTTCTAAAGTTTCTGCACCATTTACCTTTTGAGAGACAGTTTTAGGGTCTGCTGCTTTTACTTCCTTATGCTGATGTTGGCCAAAAGCAAAACTATGGAGCAAAATACTAAGGCAACAAACTAAAATAAACTTCATTCTGTAATGTGTTTTTACTTAAGTACTTCGGTAACCTTACCACAAGTTAACATTTTATTACCATAATACGGGTTTTTTATCGTCTCGACTTCACTTAACCAATAGCTTTTTTTCATCGGACAATAGGCGTAATACACGGGTTTATCGTTCAGTTTTACTGCTTTTACCAAAGCATAAAAATCGGTCGATAAAGAAGTAAAGTGATCTCTCTGATGTTCGATGTCTTTACTCTCGGCAATGTGCTCGGCATCAAATAATATTTTGTCGCGCAGCACTTTCGATCCATTGGTTTTCTCGTTGGCTTTTATCGCATTAATAAATGCAGTAGCCTTGGCACCAGCCACACTTGCATTGCTGCTAATTAAGGCATCTTTAACATCGTAGTAGGCCTGAAGAGGGTTAGCCACTGCTACTTTTTCCTGGGCTGATAAGCTAGCAGCCATCATTAATACAAGGACCTGGATGGTCAATAATTTAAATAAAGTTTTCATTTGTGTTTTAATTTTAAGCAAAACTAGCGGTATGGCCATTCCAAATGTTACACTTTAACCTAAAATGTTTATATAATTATAGTTGGGCCATGAGTTTGGCGTAAAGCGGTTGGCGTGGATTAAGTAATTAACCTTCCACCCCTAAAATTCTTTGAGTATGCCTGTCTGGCTAGAACAAATAGAACACCCCGTCCTGCGGACACCCCTCTAAAAGAGGGGAATTATATACCGCCTGATATTTTAAAGTCATTTATTGATTTCATGCTATAAATATTCCTCAGGATGACAAATTACAGTTTTACCTCTCCCATCATCCATCTTACATTTCCCATATTACATTTTCCATCTTTAGCCTATATTTGCACATGCTTAAAAAAGAACGCTACAAACTTTTTGTAGAACATTTTTCGGCCAAGCAGCCTGATGCAGAAACCGAGTTACATTACAATAACCCTTATCAGCTTTTAGTGGCGGTAATCCTCTCTGCACAGTGTACCGATAAAAGGGTAAACATGGTAACCCCTGCCCTTTTTCAGCGCTTTCCCAATGCCAAAGCTTTGGCTGAAGCTACGCCCGACATTGTTTTCGATTATATCAAAAGCATCAGTTATCCCAACAATAAGGCAAAGCATCTGGTGGGCATGGCCAAAATACTGCTTAATGAGTTTAACGATGTGGTACCCTCAGCAGTTGAAGACCTGCAGAAAATGCCTGGCGTGGGGCGCAAAACAGCCAATGTAATTGCCTCGGTAATTTACAATGCACCGGCCATGGCGGTTGATACGCATGTTTTCCGGGTGGCCAACCGTTTGGGTTTAACCAATGGTAAAACCCCCTTGGCGGTTGAAAAGGATTTAGTTAAAAACCTTCCTGAACACGACATTCACATTGCCCATCACTGGCTTATCCTACATGGGCGTTACGTTTGCGTAGCCCGAAACCCCAAATGTGATGTTTGTGAAATTACCTACATGTGCAGGTACTTTGAACGTTTAACTGCCCAAAACGAAAGAGACAAATTAAAAGTTTAAAAAATTATTTTCACTTTACTATTGACATTAGCTAAAAAACATTTAACTTAGCTAAATATATTAGCATTATAAATATCAACATTTAAGCATATTAGCCGATATTCGATTATATTTACGAAATCAATGAAAAAAGAAATGAGCACTGCAAATCCAGATAAATTAAAAGCCCTGCAACTTACTTTAGATAAACTAGAGAAATCTTACGGTAAAGGTACTATCATGAAACTTGGCGATACTGCCGTTGAACCCATAGATTTTATTTCTACCGGATCAATCAGTTTAGATATTGCTTTAGGTATTGGTGGTATTCCAAAAGGACGTATCATCGAAATTTATGGCCCGGAATCTTCCGGTAAAACAACTTTGGCAACACATATTATTGCCGAAGCACAAAAAAAAGGCGGAATCGCAGCTTTTATAGATGCGGAGCATGCTTTCGATCAGTTTTACGCTAAAAAACTTGGGGTAGATACCGATAATCTTTTAATCTCCCAGCCAGATAATGGCGAGCAGGCTCTGGAAATTGCCGATAACCTGATCCGTTCCGGTGCGATAGATGTAATTGTAATCGACTCTGTTGCGGCTTTGGTTCCTAAAAGTGAAATTGAAGGCGAAATGGGCGACAGTAAAATGGGTTTACACGCCCGTTTAATGAGCCAGGCCTTACGTAAATTAACCGGTACGATTTCAAAAACCGGATGTTGCTGTATCTTTATTAACCAGCTGCGCGATAAGATTGGTGTAATGTTTGGTAATCCCGAAACTACAACCGGTGGTAATGCCCTTAAATTCTATGCTTCAGTACGTTTAGATATCCGCCGTATTTCGCAGATCAAAGATTCTGACGAAGTTTCCGGTAACCGCGTTAAAGTAAAAATTGTTAAAAATAAAGTGGCCCCTCCTTTCCGTATTGCAGAATTTGATGTGATGTTTGGTGAAGGTATTTCTAAAAATGGTGAGATTATCGACTTAGGTGTTGATTTTGGTATCATCAAGAAAGCAGGTTCATGGTTCTCTTACGGAGATACTAAACTTGGTCAGGGCCGGGATGCCGTAAAACAATTGTTGAGCGACAATCCTGAACTTGCAGAAGAACTGGAAATTAAAATTAAAACCGAAGTAACAGGCGAGCATCTGGCAGAAAAATAAACCGGATCAATTGCTGTTGAACATAAAAAAAGCGTCCCGATTTAAAACCGGGACGCTTTTCTATTTAGAACCTTGGTTAATAACTAACCGAAATGCCAAAGTTTACCGAAGTACCTCTTCCTTTTGAATAAAAACCTGGTTGCATAAACCATTGTGCTCTTGCCGGAAAGTAATCCTGGTTAAAAATATTGTCGATACCCAAAGTAAGCTTAGTATTCTTTTTAACCTGGTAAATCCCTGCGAAACTGAATAAATGATAAGCTTTTACTGCGCCCTCGTTTCCGTTATATACGCCATTGGCATTTTTCACAAACCTGTTGCGCGAATTGATGCCCGTATAGTTCAGGGTCAGATCCAATACTTTTAACGGGCTATAGGTAACCGAGCCCGTAACCTTTGGGGCCGAAATGCGGCGTCCGTTAAGGTAAAGGTCTACTTCATCATTAAATTTACCGTTTTTATCAATATCGCGTTTTCCTTCCGTATAACTATAGCTACCCGATAAACTTAAAACATCTGCCAAACGGTAATCTGCAGCAACTTCAAAACCGTAAATTCTTTCCGGATTTCTTGCAGTATTAAACAAACCGGTTGCAGGATCGTAAACCACTTCAATACCCAGCTTTGAGGTACTGATATAAGCAGAAGCAGATAAGGTTAATCCCGCAATCCTGCTCTCGAACCCTGCCTCATAATTATTAACTTTTACAGCATCCGTATTGATCTTGTCGATGCTGTTCACTTTTGCATCACGTAAGGCCAGACCTATGTCCATTACTGAAAAGCCTTGAGAGAAACTCACAAAAGGGCTAAAAACGCTAAACTGATTATACCTTAAACCTGCATTAAAAAGATAGGTACTGTATTTTAAATTTCCTCCGGTTACATCAAAAGACGGGGTAATGGTAGTATTGTTGGCTCCTGTAGTTCTTAATGTACGGTAATCATCAACCGCTATATTTACATTTTCGTAACGCAAGCCTGTTTTAAATACAAGCTTGCTTAAAATATTAAAATCGGCCTGTGCAAAAGGTGCGGTATTGGTCATATCCATTGTTGGTACCCATACCCTGCCATCAACCAATGGCTGCGAAGTTTTATCTTTCATGAAATCAGCACCATAAGCCAGGTTTATTTTCAAAGAATTGAGGTTCAGGATCGGGGTTTCAAAAAACAAACGGGCGCCCTTTTTATCGTTCCTGGCAAGCGACTGCCCGTCGCCACCATCAAAACGCCCTAACGAAACATAAAATACGTCTTTACGGGTTTCGTAATAAACATCGGCGTTTAAACTCGAATGGAGAAAAGTGCTATCTATTTTATACGACAGATTTAAATTGTGGTTATAATCAACCCCGGTCGGAATGCCAAGTGGTTTTCCCAATACACCTGTAGCTTTCTGTCCCGTTGCCAGATTACCGTTTACCAAAGTAAAATTACTGTTCTGCAAACTGCTGTAAGTATTATAGGTAAGCTGTATCCGTTGATTTTTGGCAGGCACGTAACCCAATTTGGCGAATGCATTATAAGTATCTGTTTCGCCTAAGCTATAGTTAGGTCCAACAACATCGCCTTTTGCATCTTTATATTCACCGGTTTGCTCGTACATTCCACTCAGTACATAATCAAACTTACCGAGCTTCCCATAAAACATCTGGTTAATTCTGCCCCCTTCTGAGTTTTTAACTTTCACCAGCGATCCGTTTAAATTGATCTGGGTCTTACCTGCAAATTTTGTAGCAGTATCGGGAACCATGGTGATATAATTTACCAATCCACCCGCAGCACCATTGCCATAAATAGCAGTTGCCCCTTTTACCACTTCAATGCGTTCGAGTACCGATGGATCAATTGATCTCAGGTCCACCTCTGCATTTCTTAATGGCGAAGATTGTGAAACGCCGTCTATCATCACCAGCATCGGGCGGCCACGCAGGTTCTGCCCAACATTATTACCGGTTTGGGCCGTTGGTGCAAAACCAGGAACCTGATTAGCTAAAATAGTGCTCAAATCGGGCGTAATGGCCATTTCTTTTTCGAGCTTTTTCTTATTTACAATACTTACCGAAGTGGTAATATTTTTAATGTCCTCAGGTTTTCTTGAAGTAGAGATCACCACATCATCAAGGGTGTTGGCAAAAGCTTCAAGTGCGATATTGATGGTTGTATCGTTTTTTATTGATGGAATATGCTGTGTAAATGTTTTGTAGCCTACAGCGTTTACACTGATATTAAAAGGCATACCGCTCTTGATGTACAAGGAATAATAACCTTTGCTATCTGCCTGGACTTTCTGACCAAACATCGATATGCTGGTATAAGGGATTTCGCTTTTTTGGTCTTTAACATGTCCTTCTATCTTAACATTTTGTGCACGCACAATAAGAAAATTACAGGCCAAGACAGTAACAATCAGTATAAGTTTTTTCATCTATCTTAAATTTTGGCAAAGATAGAAAAACAAACACTAAATAGAATAAGTCTAAATAAAAAATAAAAAGATCCTAATTCTGGCTAAAAACAGCATCGAAGTCTTTGGTAACATATACAATTACCAGGAGCGCGGCAATAACCAGGGCACCTAAAATAATCACACCCCAGCTTCCTTTAAGCTTGTCTTTATCTTTCCTGATTAACCAATAGATGATCGCGATAAGCGGTATCGCACAAACAATCCAAAATATTAATGATGCTCCAGTCATATATAAGTTCAATTAAATAATTCTCTCTGCCAGTTTTCAATTGGCTGTTTACAGTTTTTGCCACGAAGCACGGAGTTACATGGCATTAACCACTGGAATAAGATTGCTTCGTCGTTCCTTCTCGCAATGACGAGCGAAGGGAAAGACCAATAATTAAGCCTTTCATTTGAAGTTTAGCATCAATTAACCAATTTCAGCAATTAACCATAAACTATTGACCAATGGCCAATGTACCAATGAACCAAAATTAAAACTCCATCCGTGCCATTGGCGAAACATTCTGCCCGACAAAATCTTTTTTCAAAAACTTGTGGTATCCGGCAATGGCAATCATGCCTGCATTATCAGTACAATATTGAAAAGCAGGGATATAAATGTTCCAGCCCAGTTCATCTGCAGCCTGCTGTAGCCCGTTTCTTAAACCCGAGTTTGCAGAAACACCTCCTGCAATAGCAATTTCTTTAATTCCGAATTGTTTTGCGGCTTTCTTTAATTTGTTCAGTAAAATCTGCACAATGCTGTATTGAACCGATGCACAGATATCATCTAAATTCTCGGTTATAAAATCGGGATTCTCTTTTTCCTGTTTCCTGACAAAATACAGGATAGAAGTTTTAAAACCACTAAAACTAAAATTTAAATCGGCAATTTGAGGTTCAGCAAATTTGAAGGCCAAAGGATTTCCATGCTGCGCATGTTTATCAACAAGAGGTCCGCCGGGATAAGGTAACGCCAGTAATTTGGCGGTTTTATCAAAAGCTTCGCCAGCTGCATCGTCCAATGTTTCGCCAACAATCTCCATATCAAAATAATCTTTAACCAGCACAATCTGTGTATGTCCGCCAGAAACAGTAAGGCACAGGAAAGGGAAGCTGGGTTTAGGATCATCAATAAAATGCGCTAAAATATGCGCATGCATATGATTTACAGAAATTAAAGGTACATTTAAAGCTAGGGCGAATGACTTTGCAAAAGAAACGCCGACCAATAACGACCCTAATAAACCGGGGCCACGTGTAAAAGCTACAGCATTAATGTCCTGTTTTGTAACTTTGGCATTAATTAAAGCTTGCTGTACGGCAGGTACAATATTTTGTTGGTGCACCCTTGAAGCTAATTCAGGTATCACACCACCATAATTTTGATGAATTGTTTGGTTTGCAATAACATTGGCAGTAATTTTGCCGTTGTTACAAATAGCAACGGATGTATCGTCGCAAGAAGATTCGATGGCAAGTATAACAGACAAATTATTAATATTTAAGCTGCAAAATTATTAAAAAACTATTTAAAATACTCCTTTGGGTAATCGCATCAATAATCTTGCTGCTTGCGCTTCTTATTTTTTCGTTACAGTTTAAGCCTGTTCAAACTTATTTTGCGCAAAAAGCTGCCGCATATTTGTCTAAAGAGCTTAAAACTACCGTATCAATCAAGAGTCTCTACATCAAGCCTTTTAAATCTATTGTTCTCGAAAACCTGCTGGTTTTAGATTTACAAAAAGACACTTTATTGAGCACACCGCAGTTTATGGTCGATATTAATCAATTATCCATTGATAAAAAGATTATCGACATCAACACTGTTCAAATTAACAATGGCCAGTTTTTCCTAAAGGATTTCAAAGATAAGTCTTCTAACCTCGATTTCATCATCAACTACTTCGATTCTGGTAAACCTAAAGTAAAGAAAAAGAAAAGCAAGCCTTACGACATCAATATAGGCCGCATTATTTTAAATAAATTTGCCTTCAGGTATATCAATTACAATGCAAAAGATACCACCCAGGGCAAAAGCGTAAATTTTGAGAATGTAAGTGTTAAGGAGCTGAGCGGAATTTTTGAAGGGCTTGATACCAAAAATCATTTGATTAAAACCAATATCAAAAACCTCACTTTTAAAGAGCATAGCGGATTTTATCTGAAAAATTTAACGGCCCAAACCACTATAGACAGTAACGCCATTGAGCTAAAAAATCTACTGCTCGAAACCAACCAGAGCCGTTTAACCGATTACTACCAAATGCGGTTTAAAAGCTATAAAGATTTTAACCACTATGTAGATAATGTGCGGATGAAAGCTATTTTTAAAGATAGCCACATCACCTCGAGAGATATTGCATTTTTTGCGCCTGAAATGAGCACCATGAAACTCGATCTCGATGTTGATGGTCAGATTACAGGCCTGGTGAATAACCTGAAAGCCAAAAAATTATCGTTAAGAACCGGTAAAGCCACACACATAAAAGGCGATTTTATTTTAAAGGGCCTGCCAAAATGGAAAGAAACCTTTATGGACCTGAATATCGAGATGGCAGGTACCAACAGAACCGATCTTGCAGAAGTACTGGCGGGGATTACCAACAGCAAAAAGCAAATTGTTCCGGCAATTGTAAACAAATTTGGCAACATTAACTTTAACGGAAGCTTTACAGGGTTCCAGAACGATTTTATCGCCTATGGCGAATTTAAAACCAAACTTGGTCGCATCGTTTCGGATGTGAACATGAAAATCGATAAAAAGGATATCCCATCTTACACCGGGAATGTAAAAACCTACGATTTTAACATCGGGAACCTGATTGACGAAAAGAGTTTGGGCCGTATCAGTTCTTCCTTATACGTAAAAGGCCGTGGAACAGCACTAAAAGACCTGACCGAGAAAATAAATGGTGATATTGACTATATCGACTTTAACCATTACCGTTACCACAATGTAAAGGTCGACGGAACTTTCGACAAAAAATACTTTGACGGCAAACTGAGCATTAACGACCGTAATGTAAAACTGGTTTTTGATGGCGGGGTAAACCTGAACCCCAAACTACCGGTATTCAACTTTAATGCAACCATTTCCAAAGCGAGGTTAAAGGCTTTAAAACTACTGAAAGATTCGCTGATGATTGATGCCAAATTTAACACCAATTTTTCGGGCACCAACCTCAATAATATTTCTGGTAAATTATTGATCCAGGAGATCAGTTTAAAAAATCCTAAGGGAACTTACAGTGTCGATTCAGTTCAGCTTACCGCTAATGGTACGGGTGCCAACCGGGTACTCGACATCCGTTCTGATATTTTAGATGCCAGCATTAAAGGCGAATACGACCTTAATTCTATTGTTTCGTATTATAAAGCCATAGCCAAAACCTATATCCCATCTTTACGGGCCGATATCATTAAATACAAAAACCAGATTTTTGAGTTTAACCTGAAGGTGAAAAAATTCGAGCCGCTCGCACAGCTTTTCGCTCCTGGCCTGGTACTGGAAGAGGGGGCTACGCTGACCGGTAATTTCGATTCGCGCAACAATACTGCAACATTAAACGGTTTCGTAAAAAAATTAAAATATGACGGTATTGTCATCAACAATATCATTCTCGACGAAAACACCACTACGCAGCAACTGCAACTGATTGTGACTTCCGACCGGGTACAGATCAACGACAGTTTGTTTATTAAAGATGTAAACATTTCGAATATCCTCCGGAATGATAGCCTGGCTTTCAACGTAAAAATGTCAAACGCTGACGAAGACAATCAGCTCGATTTAAACGGGCTGGTAGAATTTACTAAAAACCAGGATACTACCGCACGGCTTAGTGTATTGCCATCCATCTTAAAAATAAATAATGAGGAATGGCGCATACAGGAAAAAGTGCGCATCGTACTGAATAATGGCAAAACAGAAATCAGCAATTTCGACTTAACCAACGGGAAGCAGCAGGTTATTATCGACGGATTAATTTCAGAAGACCCTAAAGATTTAATTAGCATCGGCTTTAAAGATTTTAACCTGAAAACCCTTAATCCCTTTACCAAAGGCTTTGGTGTTAAACTGAGCGGAAACGCAAACGGCACAACGGATCTGTATGGTGTGCTAAAAGGCCTTAGGGTGACCGACGATTTAAAAATCGACTCGCTTAACTTTAACGACATTTACATCGGTACCCTAACCGACACCTCATCGTATACCAATGAGAGTAAGAAAATAAATGTATTTACCCGGATCATGGCCGACAATTCGGAGACTTTTAAACTTACCGGAAACCTCGATCTTAAAGAAAAGGAAATAGACCTCGGTCTGAAAATGAACGAGAGCAAGCTGACCATCCTTGAGCCTTTTGTTAAACAACTGGTATCGAATTTAAAGGGAAACATTTCTGCCGATTTAACAGTAAAGGGAAAATTCGACAAACCGGAGATTAACGGAAGTGTAGCCCTTGATAAGGGGCAGCTGATGGTAAACTACCTTAAAACTACCTATGTAATTACCGATAAGGTAGAAGTGAACAACAGTGTGATTAAGCTTGAAGATTTTACACTGAACGATCTGGAAGGACATGAAGGAACGGCAAACGGTTCGGTTGATTTAAACGACATCAATTATCCAACATTGTCTGTAAAAATCAATGCCAACAGTTTAATGGCTTTAAATACGACCGCGAAAGACAATTCCATTTATTATGGCCGTGCATATGGTACCGGTGTATTTACATTTACGGGGCCAACCAATAAGATGAAGATTGATATCAAGGCAAAAACAGAAAAAGGGACCGTTTTCAACCTGCCTTTAAACAGCTCTGAAACCATATCAGATAAAGACTTTATCAATTTTGTGAGCCGCGATTCGACTGTTTTGGTGAAGAAAAAAACCAATTTCGATGGTATTACGCTTACTTTTAAACTGACGATCGATCCGAATAGCACAGCCAATATTTACACTACATTGGGTAATTTAAGTGGTAAGGGTAATGCAGACCTGAACCTGAACATCAATAGTTTTGGCGATTTCGAGATGTCTGGCGATTATATCATCGAGACCGGAAGTTTCGACTTTACGGCCCAGGAAGTAATCAACAAAAAATTCGAAATCAGACAGGGTGGTACTATCCGCTGGACAGGTAACCCTACCGCAGCGCAGATTAACTTAAAGGCCATATATGCCTTAAGGGCGAGTTTAAACGATCTTTACAAAGCGGCCAACCGCGATGCCAGCAGTAATGCCAACCAAAGGGTAAATACAGAGGTAGAAATGGGATTAACGGGTTTACTGTTAAAACCAGATATTAAGCTCGATATTAATTTCCCTGCACAACCTTCTATTAAAGAAGAATTGCAAACCTATTTCAGCGATCAGAACAACCTGAACTTACAGGCTTTCAGCTTAATCATCAGGAGAAGTTTTGCACCTGGTAACGGTGGAGAATCAATTGGTAATCAGCTAAGTTCTACCGCAACCAGTACCGCTACCGAGCTGGTGTTTAACCAGTTTAACAATGTACTCTCTTCATTAAACTTAAACTTCGTCGATCTGAACGTACGTTCGCTGAGTGAGGCCAATGCTTCGTTCAAATTCTTTAACGACCGTTTGATTATTAATGCAGGTATTGTAGATCGAAATAGTGTAAATGATTTTACCGTTATCGATTTCTCCAGAGACAATGTGGGTAGAGAGGTGGAGGCGCTTTTCTTAATTAAAAAGGACGGAAGCTTAACGGTAAAGGCTGCAAATAAACCACCTACTCAACAAAGTATATTCCTAAACAGTGGTATTAGCCCTACGGCCAATGTAACTTCTTTTGGTTTGGTTTATACCCAGCAGTTCGACACATTTAAAGAGTTTATTCAGAAAATTTCTGGTGCTTACCGCCGGAACCTGAAAAGAAAACAAAGTCAGGCTCCTGTTAAAACAAACAAATCGATCAACAAGGAAGCGATTATTAACCAGAGTAAGGGAAACCAGAGGAGATAGGGATTGGTTCATTGGTCGTTAGTTCATTGGTCATTAGTCATTGGTCATTGGTTTATTGGTTCATGGCTAATGGCTTGGGAGTAATTGTTAAAATCGGTAATAGAGGCTAAATGCAGTGCTGGTTAGTCTTTAATTGTTGGCATTCTGAGCGTAAAATCTGTTATTCTGATGAAATGAAGAATCTTTAACCTAAGAACCAGTAGCTTCATTACCAAACGAATTGATGATTGCAAAACGCACTGATAAAGATCCTTCACGGCGTTCAGGATGACAAATCAGCTTTAAAATCTGTCATTCTGAATGAAATAAAGAATCTTTAACCTAAGAACTACCAGCTTCATTACCCAACAAAATTGGTGATTGTAAAACGCACTGACAAAGATCCTTCACGGCGTTCAGGATTATAAATCATATTCAAATTCTGTCATTCTGAATGAAATGAAGAATCTTTAACCTAAGAACCAGTAGCTTCGTTACCAAACAAAATTGATGATTATAAAACGCCTTGATAAAGATCCTTCACGGCGTTCAGGATGACAAAGCAGATTTCTCCACTCCGTTACACTCCGGTCGAAAAGACGATTGTGTGGTTAAATCAACTCCTGTTTCACGGCTTAAGCCTTTAACCAAAAAAAGCCAGTATCGAACATGAGTTCAATACTGGCTTTCTTCTTTTTATGGTTTAGTTATCGGGCGCAAGCTGGGAAAAACACCAAACGCCAAACTCAAGTCTAACCTAGCCCTTCATAATCGAGTGGCCCATTTTATCTCTTTTAGTGGTTAAATAACGTTCGTTATGTACATTACTCGCAATTTCGATCGGGATGTTTTCTACCACTTCCAGGCCGTAACCTATTAAACCTGCTCTTTTGGTTGGGTTATTACTCATTAAACGCATTTTAGTAACCCCTTCCGAGCGCAAGATCTGTGCACCTACACCATAATCGCGTTCGTCACCCTTAAAGCCTAATTTAATATTCGCTTCTACCGTATCGAAACCGGCATCCTGTAAATTATAAGAACGTAATTTATTAATCAGCCCTATACCCCTGCCTTCCTGGTTCATGTATACCACTATACCCTTACCTTCTTTTTCGATCATTTCAAGCGCTTTATGCAACTGCGGACCGCAATCGCAACGGCAGGACCCAAAAATATCTCCCGTTACACAAGAGCTGTGTACCCGTACCAAAATTGGTTCGTTAGGATTCCATTCGCCTTTAGAAATGGCCAGGTGTGTGGCATTGTTATCCAGCTGTGTATAAGCTGTCATTTTAAAATCGCCCCAGGCAGTAGGCAAATCAATGGTCACTTCCTGTTTAATCAAGCTATCCATGGTTAAACGGTAAGCGATTAAATCTTCTATCGATATAATTTTTAACTGGTGCTGTTCCGCAATTTTAAAGAGATCGGGAAGCCTGGCCATTTCGCCATCTTCTTTTAAAATCTCTACCAATAAACCTGCCGGTTTCATCCCGGCCAAACGTGCTAAATCTACCGCAGCTTCAGTATGGCCAGCGCGACGGATAACCCCACCATCTTTGGCAATTAAAGGGAAAATATGCCCCGGTCTGCCCAACTCTTCTGGATCGGTTTTAGGATCTACCAGAGCCAGCATGGTTTTAGAACGGTCGCTTGCTGAAATCCCCGTGGTACAGCCATGGCCCACAAGGTCTACCGAAACGGTAAAATTGGTTTCGTAGGCTGCTGTATTCTTACCTACCATCAGGTTCAGGTTTAGTTCTTTACAACGCTCTTCTGTTAAGGGCGCACAGATTAAACCACGACCGTAAGTGGCCATAAAGTTGATGATCTCAGGGCTTGCATTTTCAGCAGCCGTCAGGAAATCGCCTTCGTTTTCTCTATTCTCGTCATCTACAACAATAATCACTTTACCAGCTTTTATATCTGCGATGGCTTCTTCTATTGTGTTTAATTTCGTTTGCATTTTATATAGCATTATCGGGCTAAGCTTGCGTATGGCACTGTAAAAGCACTTTATTCCGCAATCATAAACCAGTACAAATGTACAACCTTATCACGCATTATTCGGATCGAAATATCATTTGTAAGTAAAGGAAAAAGGGCCTTATTTTCTCTTCTTTTTAAACACTTTAACGATAAGCTCCTTGTAATAATTTACATCAAAAAGAGCAGAATCTACAGTAGCTTTATAGGTTAAAAAGGCCGCCAGAGGCGACAGCACAATTACAGCAATCCACATGCCGAATATCGGGTTCAGGTTTCCTTCGCGTGCTGATTTTTCGGCCACGGTAGTAATAATGTGGTACACCAGGAAGAAACAAATGGCCACCACTACGGGTAAACCCATCCCCCCTTTCCTGATAATGGCACCCAGTGGCGCGCCGATAAAGAAAAGCAGTATACAGGACGCGGCCAATGTAAACTTGCGCTGGTATTCTACCGTTGTAAAAATAATTTCGCCCATTAAATCAGTTTGGCGCGGAACCCAGTTGGGTACGTGCTGCATAATATTCGCTACTGTATTCGTGGCATTTTCAAGCGCCTGTTTCCGCGATCCGTTTGGAATACTCTTGAGAATGACGTCATTAATTTGTTTCGGTACTGCTTTTACTTTGGTATAACCTTTAGTGGTGTTAAACTGCCTGAAGTTGCTCGTAAAGTTGGCAATGGTCCTGATATTTAAACTATCGAGCTGTTTATTAAGCGAATCGCGTTTTTTTACGATCCCCTTTAAATTGAGCATCGGGGTGCTGTTTCCGAATGCATTCGGATCGGTTGTACTCGGATCGAAAGACGACATGTCAAAACGTGGCCAGGTCTCTTTAAAACGGTTCCTCGTAAAAATCTGCCTTGGGTTGTACATGCCGTTTTTTGAGGCCTGCTCTTCGTACTGGATGCCGTTTTTAAGGTTAAGCTGTAAGAATTTACCATCAGAGGTTTTACTCATTTTACCTTCTTTGGCCAGAATAATTTTTGGAATACCGTTGTTCTCGCGGTGATCGTAAATCATGATATTGTGAAGGGTACCATCTTCTTCTTTAGAATCTACGCGAATGGCATAACCTGGAATATCATTGTTAAAAACACCCGGCTTGATTAAAAAAGAGAGTTTTTTGTTCCTGATATCGTACAGCAGCGAACCAAATTTCAGGTTGGCTTTGGGCAGCATGTAGTTGGCGAAAAAGAAAGAGGCAAAGGTGAGCATCAAAATCACCACAAATAAGGGGCGCATGGCTTTCTGTAGAGAAATACCCGCCGATTTAATGGCCACGAGCTCATAATTTTCGCCAAGTGTACCAAAAGTCATGATGGAAGACAGCAATACCGATAATGGAAGTGCCATTGATACGTTGGCCGCCGAAGCGTAATACATCAGCTCCAGAATGGTGTACCACTCGAAACCTTTCCCGATTAAATCATCAATCCATTTAAAGAGGAAAAACATTAACAGAATAAACATCATAACAAAAAATGTTGCTATGAATGGCTTCACAAATGCTTTTATTAATAGAAGATGTATTTTTTTCACCCAGCAAAGGTAAACAATACGCAGATAATATTATGCACCCAATACGCTAATCAGGTAATCGATCTGGTTATCCCAGATTAATTTTTTCTCTGCCAGGAGTTCATCGGTAGTAAAATCAGTAATCGAGAGGGCAACATCGTTGGTCAGTTCATCCTGTACAATTTCCATCTCAAAATAACATTGAGGTTCATCATCCAGCCACTTAAATTTAACCAGTTTATTTTCTTTAACGGCAACCAGCTTGGCTTTCTGCTGCTCATCATCCCAGGTAAAAGTGTATACCTGATCGCGAAAATTCACATCGTCCGCAAACCATTGCGATAAGCCGTTGGGCTCACTTATAAAACTATATAATATTCTTGGTGACGATCTAACTTCGTACTCTAGTGTAAATTTTTTCTTTTCTGCCATGTTAGTACTCTACCAGGATAATTTCCGGACTATTTTTTTAATATTATTTTTCTAAAGAAAGGTAATTTATTCTATATCTGCAACAATATAATTTTTATTAGGTGCATTGGTTCATTTGTCATTAGTTCATTTGTCATTAGTTCATTATTCAGTGGTCATTCCCCTCGTTAGTTCATGCCAGCAGGCTATTTTGATCACAAACGCGGGGCGGGTAGTTGATTAATCGACTCCTAATTTACCATATAAGAAATTTTAGTCCATTTAAGTTCTCGATTAAACTTATATGAATCTTATATATCTTATGTGGTTAGGAAAGGCTGGTAATTATTGAAATTTAAAAAGCTGGCGTATAGGTCTTTTACCATATAAGAAATTTTAGTCCATTTAAGTCTCGATTGAACTTATATGAACCTTATATATCTTATGTAGTTAGGAAAGGCAGGTAATTGTTGAAATTTAAAAAGCAGGCGTATAGGCCTTTTACCATATAAGAAATTTTAGTCCATTTAAGTTCTCGATTGAGCTTATATGAACCTTATATATCTTATATGGTGAGGAAAGGCAGGTAGTTGTTGAAATTTAAAAAGCAGGTGTATAGCTCTTTTACCATATAAGAAATTTTAGTCTATTTAAGTCTCGATTGAACTTATATGAACCTTATATATCTTATGTGGTGAGGAAAGGCTGGTAATTGTTAAAATTTAAAAAGCAGGCTTATCGGTCTTTTACCATATAAGAAATTTTAGTCCATTTAAGTTCTCGATTGAGCTTATATGAACCTTATATATCTTATATGGTGAGGAAAGGCAGGTAATTATTGAAATCTGTTCACTACTTTCAGTATAGAACAAAATGTAAACCTATTCCAGTATAAGAGTTTACCATTCTCTACCCCCTTGTTTACCATTCCCTACCTATTCTTTACCTTTTCTGTACCATTTATTTACCTTTTGTTTACCTTTTCTGTACACCAGGTTAACCCCATGTTAACCCTTTGCTTACCCATTCTTTACCCTGGCCTTACCTAATTCATTACCTGCAGGGTAAAGATTTGGCGAACATCAGCTACAGCAAAGGTCATCCTGGGGATTAGTTGCCCGCACCAACAGGTATAGCGCTCCGATACACTTCTTCAATATGCTGAAATTCCCTCAATATGTACAGCAAATAACAGGCTTAATGACACTATTATAATAACCACCGGTTGTTTAAGCCGCATAAATACAGCGGTTCCTAGTGCTACCGCCTTCTAAAAACAGGCTCCGTTAGCGGCCAAAACAACCACTACAGCCTGTTCAAAACAATAAAATTTACTGATTGATAGCACGTTAAAGTATTTTTCACATTTCTTTTTTATAGAATGTATATTTATTCTATATTTGCAGCTCTTAAAAATAACCATAGTTGTATTTACGTTATTGAGTAAATATACACCCGGCGGGGTAGCTCAGATGGTTAGAGCGCAGGATTCATAACCCTGAGGTCGGCAGTTCGATCCTGCTCCCCGCTACACCAATTACAAAAACCGCTAACACACTGATTGTTAGCGGTTTTTGTGTTAAAACAGGCTTATTTTAAAAATGCTTTGAATTTCCTACAGATTCATAAAACACTCAAAATCAATCAATTAATCCAAATTTCAAAGTTCAACCCTCACTCCACACCAGAACAGGAATGTTCGAACACAAACTGATAATCAATCACTTAGGCTTATTTTCAGTTTCTACACCAACATCGAACGTTTGATCAATGTTTTCGCGAAGGATAATTTCAACGATAAGGCTTGCCATAAAGTCCAATAGTTGTTTTTCTTCATCTTTGATTATTCGTGATTTTTGGATACGATTTGCTCGGCGTTTTTTCATATTGAACATTTATAATTACATTTCTATATTAATCCATTAGATCGGTAATTATATTGGAGTTTATCCAAAAAAGGCAATAAGCTGACTTAAAAGTAGAAAAAGAATGGCCCAGAAATTCATTTGGGCCAAACTATAAATAATCTTGCTAATCATTGATGAATGATGGATAAGTTCTAATCTAGTATTTACCTCTTACACTTATATTAACCTATAGTTAATTTTACCAACATCTACATTAATAATACTTGATTTAGTAGCGGGAACAGTTTGAAAACATACTTTCAGAATAGTAAGCATTGAAATTTATTATTAATAGAAACAGTGGTTTTGAAGAAATTTAGGAATACTTAACATTCCGATAGAGTAATGGAATGATCTTACATGAATTTTTATTTTATTTGAATAATAGTAATTTAGAGAGATGGTCAGATAACTGGAACTTCTGTTATCAAAAAGTACTTACAGAAATGGAAACCGCTGAAAAATTCAAGGTTGCGTCAAACATGGTACTGATCAGCCTACTGCTTGGCTTATCAAATATTTTCATACAAGGTATTGAAGGTGCCGCAGATATTTTTCTAACCCTGGTCATACTTAGCTTTAGGTATCTTGTTTCAAATCTAATCATGCGCAGGTTTAAGTGGGCCAAATACCTGTTAATACCTTTAGTAGCCCGAAGCCTTTACAGGCTCGCCTCTTCGGACAGTTCAACGACTTCAAGTATATTTTACTATGTCTTTCCTGTTGTTTCACAGCTGGTACTCGTTGTATTTGCCTTCATATTGCTTCAGAGTTTACCGAGAGGGATTTCCCAGAAAAAAAACAATTCCTAAGCATCTTGTCAGATCACAATAAATTAGCTTAGTATTATTCTAACCAAAATAGTGGAAAGGCATTCCATAAGGTTGATGTAAGTTAATAAACCACAGAACGAAAACCATTTTTACCAATGAGTGTTCGGTTATAAAACAAAAAAATGAAGGATATGCATAATGCGGGTACGCCTGGAGACCATCTGGCCAATGAGCGGACTTTCCTGGCCTGGGTCAGGACGAGTATTGCCGTAATGGGCTTTGGTTTTGTCGTGGTTAAGTTTTCACTTTTTATCAGACAGATTGCACTTGCGCTAGGAACAAAGGCTTCTGTACACCAGACCGGTGATTCCCAACGGATAGGCATATTACTGGTCGCACTGGGAACGATAACCATCGTATTCTCCTTTGTCCGTTACCGTAAAACCAAGGTGCAGCTTGATGCCGGGCATTACTATCACTCAACATTATTTATAAAAGTAATGACTGTATTGATCTTTGTATCAAGTATAGCTCTGCTCGTCTATTTGATGAAAGCAATCGCATAGCGATAGCCTAATCTTCATTCCTTTTCTTTAAGAAGGTTCCTGATTTTTAATATCAGTTCAAAAATATCGAAGGGCTTCGAAGCAAACTCATCAGCAGTACAAATTTCTCTCATCCTGTAAATATCTTCATGGGCACTCATCATGATGACAGGGATATGCCTGGTCTTTTCATCTGATTTCAACTTATTGCATAGTTCCATCCCGTTTCCATCCCCCAACATAACATCCAATATAAAAAGATCCGGCGGGCTATTGGTTGCAACACCGATAAATGAGCCTATTGATGCATATTCCGCTACCTGAAAATTTTCATCCTCAAGAAAGAATTTTAGCATGTCCCTGATACCATCATTATCTTCCAGTAATATGATTTTTTTTCTCATATGCAGTGATTCTAATAATCATTTCTTTTTAGAAAATCCCGTTTCTTCATTTAAACATTCCAAAAGTCTTTTTAGAAATCTTTGCCTTGATTCCGGGTCTTCAGATGCAACATTTCCGTCCAGCCAAGGTTTTTTTAAAATAATTTTTCCCACGGGCTCATCAATGCACCTGTTTCCTTTCACTTTTACCATAATAATTTATATTGAATTAAGTTTCCAGATCATCTATTTTTACCTATTGCAAAAGCCAAGCGCAAGCCAAAAAAAGAGACCTCACCGCCGCTACCTTTCCATCCTTCATACCGCAGACCAAGATCTGCACCATAACTATTCGAAAAAGGCAGATAAACGCCAAGGGTTGGGCCGTAGGAAAATGACGAACTGATCCTATCCCCCAGGGTATTGGCAGTACCCACCTCAATTGCGGCATAGTAAATCCTTGCGAAATAATATTTAGCCCCCAGTTTTATGGGTAGTACACCATTTGCACGGGTCTCCTCTCCGTTATAATCAAGGCGTTTTTTGACTTCATCCCTATAACGAAAAACCAAATAACTGGCAGAACCAGTAAGGTTAATAGCGTTTGCGATATTATATTCTGCCTTAACCGAAGCACCGTATCCATTGACATACACCTTCGCTGTTTTTCCTGTTGGAAAGCCCATCACAAAACCCATGGATATTTTAGAGAAGGCAGCGTTACCCTGCGCCTGTACCATTGCGGCCACTAGTAAAAATACCGCTATCAAACAAAACTTCGATGTCCATTTGCCGGAAGTACTCATAAGGAAATCCTGGTAAAAAGGTTCAACTCGTTTATTATGCGCTCCAGATATGGAGCAAGTTTAAAATCCCTGGAGATGAAGGACGTAACGCCCTGTTTTCTGCATTCCCAAACCGTCCCAAGGAGTTCTCCCTCGATGTAGATCTGATTGCATTTTTTCTTCGGTATACCTATACAAACGTGCATACCACCCATTTCAAACTCATGGTTGAATTCTAAATTTTTCATATTTTCCTTTTCTCTTATCTGACTAATAAAAAGATTTGCCAGGCAGGTTGCGCTCCGCCTGGCAAAGTATTAAAGCGCTTGACCGCTTTTGATCTCATCATTAGCAGGCGAGACAATCTCTGCCCCTGCTTTGATTGCTCCGAAAATCTCGGTCATGTCCGTTCCCTTCATCCCTTCCTTGATGTCAACGAGATGGGCTTTACCGTTTTCCACCTCCACTACATATTTGCGCTCTGTAGACCGGACAATAGCCGAATTTGGCACAAGAAGCGAGGTTGCACCGGATTTAAGCGGTATTTCAACCTCTGCATACATTCCGGCCTTTAAACGGTTATCTTTATTGGCTACATCAACCTCCACTACTTCCTGGCGCATATTGCCAAGGGAATTTGCAGACCGACTGATCTTTGCCTGGTGCTGTTCGCCCGGTAGCGCATTGAAGCGGAACTTGACAATTTTACTGAGGTCAACTTTGTCTACATAATCCTCAGGAATAGATACTTCAAGCCTCATTCGGGCCAGGTCCTGCAATACCAGCATAGGCAGGTCCGAGGATTTCCCTGCTGATACCAGTGCTCCCGGAGAAACATTTCTGTCCACGATCACCCCATCGAAAGGCGCATATACTTTTAAGTAATCCTGCATGGTGCGTACAGAAGCAACGTTTGACCGTTCGGCCTCGGCAATGGCCTTATCGCCTTTCATCCTGGAAAGCGCATTGTCAAGCTCTAATGGAGATACCGAACCTTCCTCCTTTGCTGCTTCTTTAAGCCGCCTGTATTTCTCACTGCTTGCTGATGCAGTCTCACGTGCCTGCAGGTAGCGGGAATTTGCTGACTGTAACTGCGATTCAAGTTCTGGTGCTTCCAGGGTCATCAGCAGCTGGCCCTTGGTAACCTTTGAGCCCAAGTCGACCAATATGGCCTTCACAAACCCGTTGGCTTTCGGAAAAATGTTTACCTGATTGAAAGGCTTGAGCATCCCCGGAATACGGGTATAACTGGAAAGGGCCTGCTCTTCAACCTTGGCGGTTTCATATTTGGATTTCTTGCCTTTTTTTGCGGGACTGATGTCCACAGGCTTCTGGTTTCCGCTACAAGCTGCCAGGGTACTGATCAAAATTATAATTGGAATGAATCTGGTTTTCATGTTATTTATCTTTTTAAATTCTTGTTTTTCTAGGCATTAGGTTAGGTTCTTTCAGACTGCTTTTTTTCTGTACCCAGGCGAAAACCTGCGGAAGAATGAAGAGCGCTGCAAGGGTAGAAAAGAACAGCCCCCCGATAACGGCCCTTCCGAGCGGTGCGGTCTGTTCACCGGATTCGCCCAGCCCTGAGGCCATGGGGATCATACCCGCGATCATCGCAAAACTGGTCATCAGGATCGGTCTTAAACGGATCCCCGCACTCACTACTGCAGCCCGGGTAGAATCCTTATACTCCAGCCTGAGTTTTTCGGCATTCGTCACGATCAATATCGCATTTGCCACTGATACCCCGGTGGACATAATCATCCCCATATAGCTCTGCAGGTTAAGTGTAGAGCCTGTTAGCAATAATGCGGTAAGCGACCCTAAGATTACTGCCGGAACAGTCGAAAGCACAGTTAGCGAAAGCTTGAAAGACTGATAGTTGGCAGCAAGCAGCAGGAAAATCACCAATATCGCAAAGGCGAGTCCGCCCTGAAGAGAAGAGAGTGTCTCTGTCAGCAGGCTCGACATTCCCTTCACTTCCGCAGTCAATCCCTTAGGAGGAACACCTACAGACTTTAGCGCCTTTTCTACATCAGCTGTCGCCGTTCCAAGGTCCTTTTTATAAATGTTTGCGCTCACCGTCAGAAAGCGCCTCGGACCTGAGCGGTCATATTCTCCAGGAAGGTAACTGGTATTGAAAGTAGCGATGTCGCCCAATACCGGGCTGCTCTGCCCTTTAACCAAAGGAATTTCCTTCAGCTCATCCATTGTATTCATTACATATTCGGGAACCTGCACCTGTACTTGATAGGTATAGGCAGTTTTTTCATCAAGCCACTGGTTCTTTTCGGTAAAACGGCTAGAAGAGGTACTTGCGGTAACCGATCTGGCTATATCAACGACGTTCAATCCGAACTGCGCTGCCTTGAGCCTGTCAAGGGTAATGGATACCACAGGGATATGCAGGGGCTGAGCAATCTGGATATCACGGAGGTAATTAATTTTTTTAAGTTTTGCTAACACCTTATTAGAGTAGGATTCGATCTGATCCATATCCTTTCCTGCTACCCTGATCTCGATCGGCGTGGCAGCACCCTGGCTCATGATCTTTTCGGTCATGTCAATCGGCTCAAAGGTGATACGCAGATCAGGAAGTTTATATGCGATATTTTTCCTGAGGGCATCTTTTAGCTCATCCATATTCACCTTGTAATCTTCATCCAAATTCACCTGTAGCACAGCTTCATGGGTTCCAGTATTGAAGATATACAGGTTGCTGGTTCCGTAACTGCTTGGAATAAGCCCCACATAGCCCGAACTTACCGCGACATGGTTATCCACCGTTTGATTGATAATGGAGAGCACCTGCTTGAACTTTTCTTCGGTGCGCTCTAACCTGGTGCCATCAGGCGCTTTGATGCGGATCTGGAACTGTCCATTGTTGAGCTTTGGCATCATATCCTTTCCAATAAAAACAAAGCCCAGTCCCGCAAGGACAATAACCAAAAATAAATAAACTCCGACAATTCCTTTCTTCATCGGCATCCACCGCTGGATGATCGCCATAAATCTT
The DNA here is from genome assembly GCA_017745075.1 of Sphingobacteriaceae bacterium. Lineage (GTDB taxonomy): Bacteria > Bacteroidota > Bacteroidia > Sphingobacteriales > Sphingobacteriaceae > Pedobacter. Next base: position 534,998 of record JAGIAD010000003.1, read on the forward strand.
ATCTTCACCCGTTCAAAGAAATCGTTTTTCTCTGGCTCTTCCTTTTCGTTTTCCAGATGCTTTTCAATCTGTTCTGCTTCCCTTTCGTTCAGCGCCTCTCCCGCATGAGCATGGACCTTGCCATGGTCATAGTGTTGGTACCGTTCTTCCTTGATCATCCAGTTGGATAAAATCGGAACCAGCGTCTGGGCTACGATAAAAGATACAATCATGGTAAAGCCAATCGAGAGGGATAGCGGCAGGAACATTGCCTTCGGTATTCCGTTCATCATAAAAGATGGCGCGAAAACGGCCAATATACACAGCAGGATGAGCAGCAGCGGGAAGGCTATTTCCTCACAAGCATCATAAATGGCCTCACGCTTAGGCTTTCCCATTTCCAGGTGCTGGTGGATATTTTCAATCGTCACCGTGGCCTGATCGACCAGGATTCCTATTGCAAGTGCCAGACCGCTCAGGGTCATGATATTAATGGTTTGACCAAACATCCCCAGCAAAAGCACGCCAATTAAAATCGAGACCGGAATAGTAATCACCACGATAAGACTGCTTCGCAGGTCACGTAGGAATAGCAACACCATCAGACCTGTTAATAGCGCCCCCAGCCCACCTTCAGTGATCAAGCTTTTTACTGAGTTGATAACTGCTACAGACTGGTCAAATTCATAGGAGATATGGACATCGTCTGGCAAGAGGCTCTGCATTTCCGGGATTTTGGCTTTTAAGGATTTAACCACAGACCAGGTCGATGCGTCTGCAGTTTTTACTACAGGTATGTAAACTGAACGTTTTCCGTTGATCAGTGCATAATCTACTGTAACATCTGCTGCATCTGCAACTCTTGCCACATCCCTTACCAATATCGAAACGCCGTTTTTTGTGGCTATTGGAATGTTGTTGAATTCATCAACAGTCTTAACCAGCGAGTTCATTGAAGTCACCATCATATTATTGTCCAACCTTAGGTTTCCCGAAGGCGACATCACATTGAACTTGGATAAAGCCCCTACCACCTCGTCCGGGGTCAGGTTATAACTCCTGAGTTTGCTCGGATCTACACTGATGGTAATCGAGCGGGAATTGGCACCGAACGGCGGTGGCGCAGAAAGTCCGGCGACCGACGAAAACATAGGCCTGATACGCGTTGCCGCCATATCATAGATTTCTTTGAGGCTGCGAGATTTGGCAGAGAGCACAAGCTGTCCAACAGGCAGTGAAGACGCATCAAAGCGGACTACCTGAGGAGGTAAGGCTCCGGGCGGGAAGAACTTCATGGCCCGGTTTACCTGGAGGGCAACCTGGGCTGAGGCTTCGGCCATATTTGTACTTTCATAAAAACTCAGCTTGAGCATCGTCAAACCCTGAATGTTCTTGGCGGTAATATTCTTTACACCATTTACGTAAAGGAACTGATCCTGCAGACGGGTAGAGAAAAAACCCTCCATCTGCTGGGGAGACATGCCCCCGTAGGATTCGATAACATATATGGTTGGAGAGTTAAGCTGGGGAAAAATATCTATTGGGATCTTCAGCGCACTGAGCACTGCAAAAAGCAGTAAACTCGCAGTGATCACCACTGTTGTAATCGGCTTTTTCAGGGCCGAGGTAACCATTGACATATCTTTATTATTTTAATGCGTTTAACAAGGAATCTACTTGATTGGTGGCAATAGCCTTTTGAAAAAGAGCCCGGATATACAAGTACTTTGCATTCACGAAATCAGTTTCTGCACGGTAAAGGATGCTCAGGGCGGCATTGAGCTCAATGATATCGGTCAGCCCGTTCTTATAAAGGGAGAGCTTTTGGCGGTATCCTGCGGCGGCAGCCTTTAACTGGTTGGGTATTTCATCGAGTCTTTTATGCGCGGTACGGATTTCAAGGCCTGCCTGAAGGGCGGCATTTGATAACATTAGCCGCTCCTGCTCCAGTTCCTTTAAGTAAAAGTTACTGTTGGCCTTCTGGGTCCTAAGCTTCAACTGACGCCTGCGGAGATCAAAGAGGTTATAACTGATCCCTACGCCCACGAGGTAATTTTCACGTTGCCATTCCAGGCCATTCGAGAGGCTGTTGAAATTGTCATTGGCATCAATGCTTGATCCCCTTGACCAGGCCGCAGCTTGCAGGCTTATCTTTGGGTTATAGGCTTTTCTGACCAAATTTTCCTTCTCCATACTGCTGAGATAATTACTTTTGTAAAAATCAAGCAGTGGATGGCTTGAACTGTCGGTCAGGTTTACAGATAGGTTTACCTCAAGCGATTTTAGCCGGTCGAGGATCGTACTATCGGCAACAATACCCTCTGGATTCAGCCCGCTGATTGCTGCAATATTGAGCTGTACCTGTTTATACGTATTGTCCATTTCGATATAGTTCAGCCTTGATTTGGAGAGCTCAGCACCGGCGATACTGGTATCTACGCCCGAACGCACACCGCTTTTGGCGAGGGATAGTATGGAGCGGCTGATCTGCTCATTGCGCCTGATATTCTGCTGCTGGATAGATAGCATATCCTGAAGCTTCAAAAGGCTCAGATAGTCATCAATAGCAATGGCCCTAGCCTGGTAGCGTCGCTGGGCAAATCTGGAACGCTCAGCAACGAGTTCTGCTTTGGCTACCGCATTCTGGGCCTTATAGGCACCAAAATTGTACACTTCCCAATCAAGAGAAACAATGCCTAGATTAGTAAGTGCGGCCTTGGTGATGCTTTCGGTCCGAACACCCCTGGAGTTGGATGGAACAATACCAAAGGCCATGTATGGGCCTGCCACGTTATTGTTTGAGCCCAAATCTGCCTGATAGTTAAGCTTCAGATTTGGAAGAGCATTCACTGCGGTCTCTCTTAACTGAGCTGCACGTATGTCCACGGCTGCTGAATCAGCGGCCAGTGAAGGCGAAAAAGCAGTCACGTGATCGATCAGATCGACGATCCCGATGGGTTTTGGGGGAGTTTGGGCATGGCTTTCCAGCCCCATATATAAAAGTGGGAACAAACAGAAAATCTGTTTAATACGGATCATGTCTTTAAATTAAAATTTAAGGAAAAAGTTTTGACGGACTTATAGGACAGGAAACACGGTAATTAACCGGCCGTCGTCACTTCATCATATGAAGAACCTGCCAAAAAAGAAATTTGGAGATAAATCTCAGATCCGAAAGACCTGGTTGGAAATATAAATTGGGACTGATCCGGCAATCCTGTATCTGATCTCAAGAAAATACCTGTTGAGGTTGGAGGCTAAAAGCGAAAGCCCCAAAAACAAAATGATCCCGATGATTACAGCTTCCAAAACAGGAAGCACGGTTTTCTTCCGTTCATCGAGAATACACTTAAATTGTCGGGTAATTTTTGAATCCTTCCCGAGCGGAGAAAAGCTGCCACTGTACTGGCTGGCTGACTTTATTCCCCGGGCGGACTCCAGAAAGGATAGGTTGGATAAAAAAAAGATGTTACCCAAAGAGATAATCAGGTACAGCAAAACAACTCCGATTATAGAGCAATTTGGCACCTGCTTAATTTTCACATCTTTCAAATTTAACAACCTAAATATATTGGTGCTAAAATCCGCATTAATCTAAAAATTTGAGAGAATAAATCGCAACAAAACCGTTACAAAACACCAACAAATATTAGGCTATGGTGCGTATACAGATAGGAAGTAACCCTAAATTAAGGATACGTGTTACAGTAATTGTTGAAAATTTATAAATATCACATTTCTTTTAGTGCTTGATTAAACTAGCCTTTTCAAATCACTATTCATGTATTTGAAACGTTGATATTGCTTCTAAAATCGTCTGTAAATGTTCGAACGAACTCTTATCCCCGCTACTGAGAAAAAGCTCATCGAAAGATGGGCTTTTTTTTATTTAAAACGATTTTATTTTAGCTCAATGGAGTCAGAGACTCCTTCCCACTAAGTAAGCTTAGGAATTAGCATAACTCGGTGCTCCCGACGCACAGCAATACTAAGCGGTCGGCGCTTTGCCAAACTTTTTTTTGAACGAACTGGAAAAGTGCGAGAGCGATTGAAAACCCAAGTCGAGATAAAAGGTGGAGGGTTTTTGATGCCTGGTTTCAATCAGGTGCCTGGCCTCGTTGAGTCGTTTGTCCAGCAACCATTGCCGTGGCGGTACGTTAAAAGTTTTTTTAAAATCGCGTTTAAAGCCTGCCAGGCTACGGCCCGTTAACCGGGCAAATTTTTCGATGGGAACATTAAACTGATAATTGCTGAGCATGAACCTTTCCAGGTCGATCTTATGCGGTTCAAAAAAATCGAACAAAAAGCTTCGTAAGCCTGGCTGCGCATTAAGCAGCAGCTTAACGCCTTCTTTTATTTTCAGCATGCCCATTTCCTCGGTCAAGGCCGCAGAAGTCCGGCGGGCATAAGGTACGATGGACTGAAAATATCCCTGCAGAAATTCATCTGTCGGAATCAGGATATTGGGCGGACCAATATACTTATGGTCCGCTTCGATCTTTTCTTCCAAAGCGATCTTACGCAGCAGGTCTTCCTGCAGGGAAATAATGATCGTTTCATAATTACCGCCAGGCAGTGGCGTTTTGGTAATGGTACCCAGCTGATTTTTACCGATCAGCAACATTTGGCCGGTGCTCATGGCAATGGTATGATCGGTAGTTTCCAGCTTAAACTGTCCTGAAACCTGCAAAACAAGGGTATGATGATTCCAGAAGCATACTTTCTCCCTGCGCTCGGCAGACAGGTATGCATAAAAGATGACACCTGGTAATATTTCTTCTGGGTTGACCATTATCGTTGCAAGTAAGTACCGCCTAAAATAGCGCCGATTGCAAAGGTATCATTTAAAAGTTTAATCTCTTCCGCACTAAAGCCGATGCTCATCGCCGCGATATTCTCCGGCAGTCTGGAACGTTTACTCATGCTCACCAGGGGCATGATCTGCTCACCCTGGGCATTCACCCACGCAATGGCCAATTGGGTTGGCGTTACGCCCTTATCCTTCGCTAACTGCTTTAACACCTCTACCTTTTCTAAATTCCTGATGAGGTTATCGCCCTGAAAGCGCGAAAAGTGGCTATGATAATCACCTGCAGGTAGTGGCGCTTTCATTTCACCGGTCAGTAAACCTTCCGCAGTATTGGCAAAGGCAACTACCGAAATACCCAATTCTTTTGCCACGGGCAACAATTCATTTTCGATCTGACGGTCAGCCAGTGAATAACCGATCTCCAGTGCGCTGATGGGATGAATCGCGTTAGCTTCCCGCAATTGCGCTGCATTGATTTCCGATACGCCAATGTACTTTACTTTTCCTTCTTTGATCAGGTCGGCTACGGTACCGATGATATCGGCCACCGGTACACTGCCATCCATGCGACAGGGTTGATACAGATCGATGGTTTCTATACCCAAACGGGTCAGCGAATAATTGATAAAATTCTTGATCGCTATGGGCCGCAGGTCTAATCCCAACCAGGTTCCGTTATGAAAGATCGCGCCGAATTTTACGCTGATAAACGCATCATCGCGCCTCCCTTCTATCGCTTTACCAACCAGCATTTCATTATGGCCGGCACCATAAAAATCGCCGGTGTTCAAAAAGTTAATACCCTTGTCCAATGCTTGCCGGATTGTGGCGATACTTTCTTTTTCGTCAGGAGTTGGTCCGCCCCATACCGAAGACATGCGCATGCAGCCCAGCCCCAGCTTGGACACCAGTGGGCCATTTTGGCCTAAATGTATTTGCTCTATGCTTTTCATAACACAAAGATGCACAAACCGCAATAAGCGAGGTTTCCTAAACGGCTCAAAAAACTTTCCTGCACGGCTCAATTAAATTAAAATTCAGTTGGGTCAAACAGTTTTTTATCCTGCCAGATAAAGGTACCCCGCCTTGAGGCAATAAGCCAGTTACCGTTAATTCTCTCCTATTCATTTCTAAGACAATCCTATTTCAAAAAGAATCATCAGGTAGGCATACATAACTTCAGTCTATCAAGGACTAGTTTTAACTCAACCTGATCTTCACCGGGTCAGAGACGCTTTCTATTGGCTGATCCTTTGAACTCCTGCGGAACTCTGCGGATAGTAGGGGAATGCTCAAATACCCTAATTGTCTCTCGGTAAAAGCACTGATTTTCGGTTTTTTGTAAAGTGAGCATGTCTGTTTATATTCGCTCAAAGAAAACATGGATTCGTTGAGACAACATATCGAAGAGATCATCCCATTAACCGATGCGGAGTTCGATCATGTGCAATCTTTTTTTACCTTAAAAAAGGTGCGGAAGCATCAATACCTGGTTAATGAAGGCGACGAGGTAAAATATGAATACCTCGTCTTGTCTGGTATCTACAGAGTTTTTTATGTTGATGAGCAGGGTAAGGAATATATTGTCCAATTTGCTAAAGCAGGCTGGTGGATGTCTGATTACGAAGCCTTTTTTAAACAGGGCAAAGCTTCCATGTTTATCGAGTGCCTGGTTGCGGGCGAGGTACTTTATGCTACGCTGGATGCCCGGGAACAATTGTCGAAGGAGTTGCACCAGATGGAGCACTTTTTCCGCGTGAAGCTTACGAACGGCTATGTGGCGCAGCAACAGCGCATCAAACTGCTGCTTTCCAGTACCCCGCAGCAACGCTATGAAGCTTTTGCCAGATTATATCCCGACCTGTTGCAGCAGGTGCCCAAAAAACTGATTGCAGAATACCTGGGCGTTAGCCGCGAAACCCTCAGCCGCCTTTACGCCGGTTAAAATCGTGTGATCCAAATCACACGATAATAGTGATCTGCTTCCTCACGCCGCCCCTTGTTTTCAGCGCAAATTTGTACTGTAATCATTCACCAAAAATCTTACAGTCATGAAAAAGCACATTTTAATCATCGTATCTAATGCAAACACCATCGGCCCTAATAACAGGAGGACCGGAACCTTTTTACCTGAAGTAGCGCACCCTTATGCCGTTTTCAGTGAAGCCGGTTATCAAATCGATTTTGCCAGCCTTACCGGCGACACCCCCTACCTGGATGCATTGAATCTGGCTGATGATCCCGATAACCTGAAATTCCTGATAGGAAAGGGCTGGGCAGATATGCAAAAAGCGGTAAAACTGGAAACCGTAGACGTAAAAAGCTATGACGCAATTTTTGTACCCGGTGGATTGGCACCGATGGTGGATATGCTCGAAGCGCCATTATTGAAAAAAGTGATCGCCGAAACTTACGAGCGTGGCGCAGTTGTTGGTGCCGTTTGTCACGGACCGGTTTCCCTGCTTAACGTTAAACTGAGCGATGGCTCTTACCTGGTTAATGGCAAAAACATCGCCTCATTTACTACGGAAGAAGAAGACAATTACGCCAGGCCCGATGTTCCGTTTGACCTGCAAACGGCATTGACCCAACAAGGCGCCATCTTCCATGCTGCCGCCCCATGGTCTGCCAACAGCATTGCTGATGGTCAACTGGTTACCGGCCAGAACCCGGCATCAGCCAAAGGCGTGGGCGAAAAAATGATCGATATATTAGAAACCGTAACCGCTTAATCCATGAACACAAGCAACATACACGTATTTGCCAAATGGCAGGTTAAAAAAGGGCAGACCGAAAAGGTACTGGCCCTTCTTAAAACCGCAGCAGAAGAAAGCCGTAAAGAAAAACGTAACCTGTTTTACCAGGTACACCAAAGTATTACGGAGCCCGATACGATCATATTGTTTGAAGGCTATACAGACGAAGCAGCGTTGAATGAACACCGCAGCTCGACGCACTTTCAGGAAATTGTACTCGGCCAGATCGTGCCTCTGCTGGAAAAACGGGAAGTGATCCTGACCACACCACTTGACCAAAAATAGCGCGATCGAGAATAGTGGGTATTTAGTAACCAAAGGTTTTAAAGACTATTTGTGCATGCTGAATAGCTTGTAAATGCTCAAAAATCCAACATTCGCTGGCTCCCGCCACAATGAGTATCAAGCCTTTAGCTGAACTAAGCTAGAGGCTTTTTTATTGCTGTATTTTTATGAAATTGTAACGCTTCCGATCTGGCAAACATACACACGCGATACACGTGCGCCAGAGAGGGGGTTCATTTTATCTCAACTGAGTCAGAGGCTCATTTCCATTAAGTAATCCGTAGAACTCCTGCGGAACTCTACAGACAGTAGGGAAATAAATTATTAATATCCTGCGATTATAGATTTTATGGAACGGGATCAACTATTGGCTTTTCCAATTAATTGAAAATATCCGCTTATTGTTCATCCGGAATACGCTGATAGTTTGTTATTTTGTCTAGATCACGAATAAGTTCCAATAGAATTGTCTCTGCATCTGCAGGTGTTAGCGGTGGTTTCATAACGACACTTGATCTCTTAGCCGTATCAGATACATGCATTACAACCTTTTCCAACGCTAGTGGAAACATTCTATTGATTATCATGGTAAGATATTTTATACATTCAATAACTAAGCTGAATTCAATAATTGTTTGCGGCACTATGAAACTGTTAAGACTTTTATTTATGGGTATACTTTTGTTTTTAACTCTTAAATTATGCGCCACTACTTGATTTCTGAACTCTTTAATGTCGGGAAAAAGATTTAGTACACTTTTAATTCGCTTAAAGTAAGGGTTTATATACTTTTTCTGTTGCTCACTTAAAAGTCTTGTAAAGTGACCATGATACTCATCAAAATAACTTGTCACCAATATACAGCCATTTTCAAAACTCATCGTATTTAAAGTAATGACAATATTTGGATCGACATGATAGTCAGGTAAGCTGCATAACGCCCGATGATACCTTATAATATTATTGCTTATAACATTAAGGATATGAATGCTTTCATCTAAGGGCGTAATTCGATGATAATCTGGCAATTCGGTAAATTTCACAAAAGCTTCAATTTTAGATTAGAATAGTAGTTCCGGGTGATTTGTAATTTAGCTAATTTATTTATAACTAAGAAAAATACTGTTTTCTAATTAGCAAATTACTCTGATAATTTGTATTTCGCTTTAAAATAGCAACATATATAATTCTAACTATTTTTCGATGTAGAGAATTATTTCAGCCAACAAAAAAAGCAATTATTATCTTAATTTTATTGGAGCTAAAGATTCGTCTGATGAACAAACCTAAACACCAACATTTTATTCCAAAATCATATTTAAAAAACTTTGCCGAGGAAATTGGCGGAGTAAAAGTAGTTGAAGCTAAGCTCAAATCAGACGAACAAGTCAAGCCCAAACCTATTAGTATAAAAGATATATGTGTAAATAAAAATTTATACACATTAGCACATAGAGAAGGGGAAGACAAGTATGCATTGGAAAATTACTATGCCGAAAAAATTGATCAGGTTTATCCTGAAATATATGGCTGGCTAACTGATCCAAAACTTGTAAAGATTACTCCTGAACAGCGGATTAAAATATTGCTCACAACGATGAGTTTATTTTTCCGAACACCAAAATTTCTGAATGCCAATCAGCGACGTACAAATATTGTTCTAGACTATGCCAGTAAACACTTTAAAGATGAACAAGGTAATATTAAATTCAAGTTCAGGGGAATAAATTTTGATTTCAACATCGAAGATATTGAAGAAGTAAGAACTTCTCTTAAAGTAAAAAATAAACAAGCTTTTCTCGAAAATCATATTAGAGATTGGCATGAGTTCGTAAAATTTAAAATGAAGGCCGCAATATGTGTCTATCGATTAGTAGATGATTCAGAGTTGATAACCAGTGATAATCCAGTAATTATGCACGGTGTTAATAATATCGGTTTATTAAATCCTTTTGATCCAACGAATATGATTTCTCTCCCACTGGACAACAAACACTACTTATCCATTTTTCCGAATACAGAAGAAGCAATGATTGATACCATTTATAGGACTGATAGAGATAAATGGTTTTCCCTAACGACAAATCTACAAGTAGAGCAAAGTTCTGACGACTGGATATTGGGAAAAATTGGCACTGTTAAAAAACACATAGCGGATCAGCAAAAGTATGGGGAGAATAATCCTGAAAACTTACAGGAGGTTGAGAATATGAAGAAAAGAGCAGAAGACGGTCATGAATTATTTAGATTTATGGAGTTGTTCGGCTTTCCAAGTAAGCCGGTTGTCGAAAGATTAAGATGGATGATGCGAAAAGAATACCACAGAAATGATCCCGAAATCTTAAAAATGGTAGTTGAACTCGCAAAACGCGGGTACTATCTGTAACTTTTTATTAGGCACCTTTTTGCAGATTCTTTGCAATATGATTGAATAGAAAAGAACCAATTTAAACGCGATGTCCATAGTTAGCGCACGCGTTTGAAAATCCTCTGATCAAACCTACATATCACCAGTTAATTTCCCTTTTCCAGAACTAAGAACCAAAATTATGCTCGCATTAAACTGCGGCTCAATTTTATTCGTCAAAACTTTATTGCAATTTACCATTGCTTCACAATGCCCATAAAAGGTCGATTTCTCGCGGATTAACACTACTCATTTCAGACAAACCACAAATAAGTTAATTATTATCGGCTTTTAGGGCCACAACATCAAAAAAGCCAGGACATCCATCCCGGCCTTCATCATTAACTAAACTATACTTCTACTAATTTATCTTTATGATTACCTGATCGTTTTATAAATCCAATCTTTAATTAAGCTAAGTACCTCTATTGAAACGCCCGACTGGATTTTCGAAATTTCTTTATTGTCGCAGCTTTTGCAAGGCAGCAGTAAATGGTTCAGTCCCGGAATTTTCACCGTGGTTACCTTCTTGTTTCCTCCCGCCAGTGCGAACTTTTTCCACTTGGCCAGGTTATCATCGGCAGCTACCATTAAGTCTTTATCGCCATTAATGGCAAGAATGGGAACCTTGATCTGACCAATGGTTTTTTCGGCATCGTAGCGTATAAAATACCGGTACCATGCCCCTTTGGCGTTTTGTACATAGCTATAAATTGGAAAACGGAAATGGTCAAACTCGATATTCAGGGTTTTGAAATAGGCATCATCCTTAACTTTCCATTGCTGGTAAGTCTCGTTAAGCTTCATTTCAAGGCTATCGGAATTCGCGTAGCGATAAGCTGTTTTAAACATCATGGCATTAATTTCATTTGAGCGTTTCTTATCGTAATCAGGCAATGACGATGCCGCAACAAGATCTGCATTCTGTTTAAGCTGGGCATCCAGTCCGCTCATGGCTAAACCGGCAATACTTATTAAAAATTTAACATCTTTACTTTTAGCGGCTGCAATGGAGATTGCCGCTCCCCCCTCGCTGTGCCCCATCAAACCGATTTTACCAGGTTCAATATCTTTTCTCGTTTTGAGGTAGGCCACTGCGGCAAGTGCATCTGTAGCAAAATCGCCAGTGGTAGCCGTTTCATAAACTCCCGTGGTTGTACCTACGCCCCTGTCGTCGGTACGCAACGTGGCAATGCCATGTGCTGCAAGGTAGGTGGCTATCTGCTCGAAAATCCGGTGTCCGGCCATGGTGCCGTTGCGGTCTTGCTTGCCCGTACCCGATACCATGACCACAGTTGGAAACGACTTCCTGCCGACAGGTTTGCTCAGGGTGCCGCCAAATACAATTTTACCATCAGCGCTCTTAAAGCGAACGCTATCTGATGCGACCTTAAAAACCTTTTCTCCCTGTGCATTGGAAGAAATGGCCGAAAAGAGCAGAAAAATAAAAGCGAAATACCTCATTACTTACCTGTTTTTGTCATATCAACCATGGCAGAAATCTCGTCAGCCAGTTCAGTAGCACTGCCTTTAAAACCGACCGTAACAAAACGGGCATTCCCATTAGCATCTACAATTATTTTTTGCGGGATCCCGGAGAGGTTAAATGCCTTGCAAATGCGTTCGAACACTTCGCCGGTAGCTTTGGCATCTTTGGCTTTATTATCAAACAATACGTTAAAATTGTAATTGTTATCCTTAATGTATTTGGCCACCTCGGCTTTATAATTTGCCGAACGTTCTTCGGTATCTACAAAGTAGAAAACAACATTTGGGTCTCCTGCATATTTGTCTACAGCCAATTTCATTCCCGGGAAGGATGCTTTACAGGGCACACACCAGGTGGCCCAGAAATCGAAAACCACGGTTTTTCCTTTTAAATCGCCCAACTTCACTATTGCGCCATTTAAATCTTCCATAGCAAAATCGACCATCGGTTTGCTGAACATCTCTTTTTTAATTTCCTCAGCCATTTTCGCACCGCCTGCGCTGTTTCTCAAGCTGTTTAAATATTGGTCGTAGCCCTTCTCACTACCGGTTCTTTTGATGTACATATCTTTAAGCATCGATAGCATTTCGGCACTGCTCTGGTTTTCAAAAACGCTTTTTTCTAAAAGGGTTTTGAGTGCCGGTTTATCGCCAAGATGGGCCAATATGGTTATCCCAAAGGTCGATATCATTTAAGTCGTTTGCCACTTACAGAAGAATATTCAAATAACCTAAAAAAATAGCTCAAAACAGAATTTGAAAGCGGAATATGCTATTTTATTTCACGCCCTGAAGAGGAAACAATTAGTGTGTACTGACCTGAAGCATACTGTATTTCCTGTTACCGAAGCCGGTCATCTTCCTTTTGACTACAACCTTGCGACTTTTGGATACATCTGCTCATCTACATTGGCTGAACTTTGTATCCAACAATAGTAAGTAATATATGGATTTAAAAAACAGTACCATCCTGATTACAGGAGGGACCAGCGGTATAGGTTTGGAGCTTGTTAAACAACTTACCGAACAAGGGTCAACAATCATCGTTACAGGCCGTAAACCAGAGTCCTTACATGATACCAAAAGGCGTTTCCCAAATATACACCTCTTTCAAAGCGATGTAAGCAACCCACATGATATTGAACTGCTGTATAAAGAGGTGACACAACAATTCCCCGATCTGAATATGATTGTTAACAACGCAGGTGAAATGCGGCTGCTCGATGTTCAGGACGCCAGCAAGGACCTCGAAAACATCACGCGCGAAATTGATATTAACCTTACCGGAACGATCAGGATGGTACATCAGTTTTTGCCCCACCTGCTTAAAAAGCATACGGCGGCAATTGTGAATGTTTCTTCTGCCATTGCTTTTATGCCATACTCTACCGCTCCGGTTTACAGTGCTTCAAAAGCAGGCGTTCATGCCTATTCCCAGGCCCTGCGTTTGCAGTTGAACAAAACCAATGTCAGGGTATTCGAACTGATCCCCCCGGGCGTAAATACCAATCTCCAGAATGATTGGGTATTGCCCCCAAATCCGGGACAAATGATGGATGTTGATAAGCTCGTTAGTGTAGCCATTAAAGGCCTGCTGAACGACACACCCGAGATTAAGCCATTCCTGGTGAAGGTAATAAAATTTTTAAGCAGGCTGGTGCCTCAGCAATTGATAAAGTTGGGCCACCGGGAATTTGAAAAATTCAAACAACTCAATAAAAAACAATAAACAATCCGTTATGAAAAAATCAATTGTAGCAGTGTTTGCACTGCTGTTATCACTGGCATCTTTCGCGCAGAAACTGCCTGCAGATCAAATCTTAGGTACCTGGAAATGTACTGATTACAAAATCGAGGTATTTAAAACAGGTAATACTTACTCGGCCAGGCTCTTATGGTCAAAAGAGATGTTCGAAGCAGACGGTAAAACGGCAAAGAAAGACGTTAAAAATCCCAATGAAAAACTCCGGGGCAGGTCTGTACAAGGCCTTACGCATATCACCGATCTTGTTTACAGGGATGGCGAATATGTGGATGGTAAGTTGTACAGCGTACAGGATGGAAATACCTATAGCCTTAAAGGTAAATTGAAAAGCCTCAACGAGCTTGAAACCCGGGGCTATAAAGGTATCCCTTTAGTAGGTAAATCATTTAAATGGAACAGGGTGCAGTAAATTATAAAAACCATTCTCATGAAAGCAAATAAAGACCATCTGTCGCGGTTTTGGTTCATTATTTCCAATGCCGCTCCCCCTGTAGGATTCTTCCTTTATTTCAGATACAGGGAAGCCTGTCCAAACAAGGCCAAAAGCGCCTTAATAAGTGCAATAACCGGCGTGCCGATAGCCATACTCGGAGGTTACATCATGAACACTTTTATCCTTAATTAAACCATGATTAAAAACATAGCTTCCATACTGCTGCTGTTTATTTCGGTAACGCTCAGCTTCAGGCATGCCTGGGATACCCTGCATTACAAAAACAACCCGGAATCTGTTAAAACGATGGAAAGTTTAGGGATCAGCGAAATGTTTATTCCATACCTGGCTATTGCAGCCATAGTAATCGGGCTTTTTTTGCTCATCCCCAAAACCTTTTTCACGGGCAATATGCTCAATGCGATCATGATCGTGATGATTATGGGGCTGGCGGTGCGGGCTGGAAATTACCGCATGGCGCTGATAGAGATTCCATTTTTAGTTATGCCATTTATTATGATATGGCTAAAATATCCGTTTAAATTCAAGTAACTTGCAATATGGCAAACAGCAAACCCTACCGGATCGGTTCTATAACGGAGATACACCGTTTAATGGGGCTACCTAAACCGCAGCATCCGCTGATCAGCATTGTTGACCTGAAAGGCCTGAGAAATGATACGGGTATAGATGCAGTTGTATTCGACCTGTATGTAATATCCATGAAAAGAGGATGCGACGGCTTACATTACGGGCAACAGAAATACGATTTTGACGAAGGGCTTATGGCCTTTATGTCTCCCGGCCAGATCCTGCGTGGCGAAGAGAACGGTGTACCTCCTGACCTGGATGGCTGGATGCTTTTCGTCCATCCTGACTTTCTCTGGAACACATCGCTTGCGACCAAGATCAAGCGCTACGAATACTTTAGCTATGCTACCAGCGAAGCCCTGTTTCTCTCAGACAAGGAGGAACTGGTGATCAATGACCTGGTGAGGAATATTAAAGCTGAATATTATTCCAATATGGATAAGTTTAGCCAGGATATTATTATCTCGCACCTGGAGACCTTGCTGAATTATGCCGAACGTTTTTACCAGCGCCAGTTCATCACCCGGAAGATCACCAACCACCAGGTCTTAAACCAGGTGGAAGAAATTTTAAGCAGCTATTTAAACAACGAAGCCCTGCTTTCTAAAGGACTGCCAACCGTGCAATACTTTGCCGATGCTTTAAACCTGTCTTCCAAATACCTAAGTAGCCTGTTGAAACAACTAACCGGCCAGACCATGCAGCAGATCATCCATGAGAAACTGATCGTGAAGGCGAAAGAAAAATTATCTACAACGAGCATGTCGGTAAGTGAGATCGCTTACCAACTTGGTTTCGAACATCCTCAGTCTTTCAATAAATTATTTAAAAGCAAGACAAAGCAAAGCCCGCTGGATTTCAGGCAATCCTTTAACTGAAATATTTGTTAGCAACAGGTGTACCGGTTTGTAACCTGGCAAATTATACTGCCAATCGTTTGAGATAGCATAACCCCGCTTAAAATAAATGATAGCGATTAATTGGTAACTTTGTTTAATGATGATCGCTGGAAATTATGGCCATTAAAACTTTTCCTGAAAACCTGAGTCAGAACAAAGGGCTTTCTATCCGTATCGTTTCCCCCGAATTCGGGCATCTGTCGCCGAAGTCAGCGGGTCAATACGGTTCTGCTCAACGTTTGCCTTATTATTTCTTTCTTTTCGTGCTGCAGGGAAACAGCCAAGAGATTATTGACGGGGAGCTTATTGAAATAGGCAAACATGAACTTTTTTTTGCGTTGCCTCAGCAGCTCAGGCAATTCCCTTCAACCGGCCATAGCGGAGATTATTATAAACTGGGATTTGACGACGAGTGTCTTTTACGGTTGCCGAGAAAATTCCCCTTTTTGCTCAATCCCCTGAACCGGCAAAAAATAAGCTTTACACCTGATGCCGCACGGAGGCTTAGGAATACCTTTAAGATTTTAAATGAACTGTTACGCACTGCCGACAATGATCCGGAGCTGATCCTGGCGTACCTGAACAGCCTGCTTACAGAGATAAATGCTGCTTATTTTGTATTGCATAAAAAACCTGCGCCAGAGGGCCTTGATAAATTTTTAGGGTTCAAACTATTTGTAGAGGATAACCTTACGGAGCAACCTGCCATAACAGAAATTGCAGAAAAGCTGGCCTTAAGCACAGATTGTTTGTATAGAATTGTAAAACAACATTCCGGTGTTTCACCCAAGGAATTCATTACCGACCGTTTAATCACAGAGGCAAGGCGCCGGATGTATAATGAACCCAATACATCTGTAAAGGAACTGGCATTTGAACTCGGCTTTAATGACCCGGGTTATTTTTCGCGTTTGTTCAAAAAAGTAACCGGTAAAACGATAGCTGCCTTTTATCAGGATTTGTCCCTGTAAAAGCGGCTTTTGTCCGAACCTATCTGTTACATTAGTACCACCTTTGTCTAAAAATAACTAATGATGAACAGACAATTTGGTAAAATATTAGTAACCGGCGCAACCGGCTTGGTAGGTTCAAGGCTTTTGCCCCGCCTTGTTGAAGCAGGATATGATTGTTCTGCGCTGGTACGTGGCAAAGAAGTAACGGCCGGAGTAACGCCTATAGAGGGCGACTTGTTCGATCAACCGACACTGCAAGCGGCCGTAAAAGATGCAGTGGCCATCATTCACCTGGCCGCCGTATTCCGCTCGCCGGATACAGACCTGATCTGGAAAAGTAACCTGGAGGGTACGCGCAACCTCATTAACGCCGTAAAGCATAATGCCGCAGATGCCCGCTTCATACTGGCAAGTACCAGTAATGTTTATGACGCAAGCAACCCGCACCCCGGCCGTGAAGATGATGCACTTAACCCGCAGCATGCTTATCCGGCCAGTAAAGTGGCTGCAGAAAAGGAATTACGCGAAAGCGGGTTGAATTGGTCGGTTCTGCGCTTCCCTTTTGTTTACGGTGATGGTGACGGCCATCTTGAAGAATTGCCAAAACACGTAGTTGCCGCTAAATTTCATCCGGCCATGCGGATGAGTACCATCCACCACCGTGATATATATACCGCAATAGTGATGGCTTTGCAAGGGACCATGGATGACCGGGTAGTTAATATCGCAGATGAGGCACCCACAACACTTTACGAATTATTGCAGCTTGTTCGCGAACCGATGGCCCCATCTGCAGCACCACTGGTTAACCCATGGCACCTGCATATCGATGCATCGCTGGCCCGTAGTTTAGGCTTTCGGGCTTCGGTAAGAACAGTGCACCAGGCAGCGCAGGAAAAGCTGCTCTAACCGCTTACGCCATTTTAACATTTCAGCCGCACCTACAGAAGCTCCTGTATAGCTCAGGGGCTTTGGGTGCTTGTGTCTGGCCTAACTCATTTTTTACCATATGGTAAATGACTGCTTTGCGGTGTATGCTATCTTTACCCAATGGAAGCATTAATAAATCTTATTCTGCAATTTGGCGACCTGAACAAACAGCAAATTGACTTTTTGCTGAGCAAGGTTGAAATGCTCGAATTCAAAAAAGATGATTACCTGTCTGAAGCCGGGAAGGTACCCCGCTATGTAGCCTTCGTGCTCGAAGGTGTGTTCCGTTTCTGTTATTATAACAACAAGGGCGAAGAAGTGACCAATTATTTTGTAGACGAGGGCAATTTTGTAGTGGATAACGAAAAATTTGAATCGCAGATTGCAGCTACAGAATATGTACAGGCCGTTACCGACTGCCGGGTGCTCGTTTTTAACAAAAAGGACTGGGATGAGATATCCAATACCATTGTAGGCTGGGAAATGATGAAGGCCAACATGGTCAAAAAATGCCTTACGCTGGCTATGGAACGGCGCAGTCCGCTGGTTTCAGAAGATGCCACCACCCGATATTTGTCGTTCATCGAAGGTTTCCCCAAACTCATCAACCGCATACCGCTTTCGTACGTAGCCTCGTACCTGGGCATCACCCAGCAATCGCTGAGCCGCATACGCCGTAATATCCGTTAACGTGCTTTTTACCAAATGGTAAATGTTTTTTAATTACCATTCTCAACCTTTGCTTATTCATTTAAAAAAATACAAAAAGATGAGCAAAAAGATCGTATTAATAACCGGAACAAATAGTGGTTTTGGCTGGCTTACCGCCCACAGCGTGGCTGCCTTAGGGCATCGGGTATATGCCACAATGCGCGATACCCAGGGACGTAATGCCGAAAAGGCCCAGGCTTTGGGCGCAGTAGAGAACGTAACTGTTTTGGACGTTACCCTGACCAGCGATGAAAGCGTGAAGCAGGCCGTTGATGCCATTTTGGCCAAAGAAGGTACCATTGATGTGTTAGTGAACAACGCCGGTTACGGCATGACCGGTGTGGCCGAGAGCTTCACCACGGCCGATGTGCACACTACTTTTGATATCAATGTTTATGCCCCCTGGCGATTGATTAAGCAGGTGCTACCCGCCATGCGCAAACAGGCCGAAGGACTAATTATTAACGTTACCAGCGGCTTTGGGCGGGTATCATTCCCCTTCGCTACCATTTATGCGGCCTCCAAGTTTGCGCTGGAAGGGATAAGCGAAGGCCTGCATTACGAGGTGAAACGTTTAGGTATAGACGTGGCACTTGTGGAGCCAGGCGCTTTCCCCACAGAAATGCAGCAAAAGAACAATCCTGCATCTGATCAGGGTGTATTTGAGGGTTACGGCGCCATTGCCGGTATACCTAACAAAATGGTAGCCGCATTGGGTGAAGAAATGCAGGCTAAAAAACCCGATCCACAGCATGTTGCAGATGCCATTGTAAAACTGATCGGTACCCCAAAAGGCACCCGGCCATTACGTACGGTAGTAGATCCTATAACCGGCCAATACATTGAAGCTGCTAACCAGGCTGTAGCCGAGCAATTTGCAAAAGGATTGAAGGTATTCGGGATGGGTGAGTTATTGTAAGCGGAGCGAATGTAATAAGAACGGCAGTAGCCCAGGCAACTGCTGTTTTTTGTTTGTACCTGTTGGAGCATGTTACCGGCAACACCGTTTTAATTTAAGCCGTTAAAACAGGAAGGTAGCTTTTGTTAACAGATTAACTGATTAAAGTATCGTCTAAATCAGAACTCATCACTTGTCTCAAAATCACATCCCGCAAACGGTCTTCGTGTTCATCGCTCCATTGCCCTAATGCTGCAATCACGGGAATTAACGTTTTACCAAATCCGGTAAGGCTATACTCAACTTTTGGCGGTACAACGGGATAAATTTTCTTCGTAACCAGTTCGTGTTCTTCCAATTCTTTCAACTGAATATTCAGAACCCTGCGTGAGGCATCGGGTATTTTGCGTTGCAGCTCACTTGGTCTTTTATATCCCTCATTGATAAACCAAATCAAACGGATTTTCCATTTACCATAAAGTACCTCACCTATCAGATCGAGTCCGCAATTCAGGTTGGGTATTATTTTTCTCTTATACATTTTGTAAAATTAAACGTATGGCTCAATCTACGCAATAGGGGATAAATTTATCCCTATCTGAATCGTAATTCCGTACTTGCCTGAACTTCTTTTATACACCAATTTTGTCCTGTAATTAATTCTTAAAAGTACAACATTAAATGGAACAGTTTAATTTCAATAATGAGTTATCAGGCAAAATTGCCCTGGTAACCGGCGGAACAAAAGGAGCAGGAAAAGCAATTGCAGAAAGGCTTTTGCAAGCCGGGGCAACGGTTATTATTACTGCAAGGAATACACCAGAAGAGGAAAACGGGAAGTTACATTTCATTCCTTCCGATTTGAGTAAGGCAGCGGGAACACAAAAAGTAATCAGCGAAGTCCTGTCAATGTATGGCAGGCTCGATATTCTGGTGAATAACCTTGGTTCTTCATCAACACCGGCAGGCGGTTTTGCTGCACTGAGTGACGAAGATTGGGAATCGACCTTTCAAGCTAATCTGCTCGCTCCTGTTCGGCTTGACAGAGGTTTTTTACCACAAATGATAGATCGAAAAAGTGGTGTTATTATTCACATTGCATCCATTCAGGGTACATTACCGCTATATGATTCTACTTTGCCTTATGCCGCTGCAAAAGCAGGATTGATCAATTACAGTAAAAGTTTATCTAATGAAGTTACGCCAAAAGGTGTTCGTGTGCTAACGGTTTCGCCGGGATGGATCAATACCTCAGCATCTGAAGCCTGGCTGGGCGAAATTGCAAGAAACGCGAATAGCACTGTAGAAGAAGCACTGCAAAGTGTAATGGATGCTTTGGGTGGAATCCCTTTTGGCAGACCCGCCGAACCAGAAGAAGTTGCTGAATTTGTTGGTTTTTTAGTTTCACCAAGAGCTAATTATTTAACAGGAACAAACTTTGTAATTGACGGTGGAACTGTACCCACTATTTAATCATCTCAAAAATAAAAAACAATGAACTTACCAAAAGTAGTATCAGATTTAGTAAAAACACAAAATAACTTTGATAGCGTTGCTTACGCAAATTGTTTTTCTGAAACAGCCATCGTTTATGATGAAGGTAAAACGCACAAAGGACGAAAAGAGATTGAACATTGGATTGCGGATGCCAACGAGCGATACGAGGCCACCATGCAGCCCTTAAGCTTTGAAGAAAAAGGAACGGAAAGCATTTTAAAAGCAGAAGCTTCAGGAAAATTTAGCGGAAGCCCTATTGTATTGAGTTATCATCTGGAAATAGTTGATGATTTGATACAGACATTGAGGATTACAGGATAAATGGATTGAGGCTGTATTATATTATATAATTGCCCTCCTGTAGGGATTCCTAGGGAGATCTTGTCGAGAGATCTTTTTTTTAAAACACGATCTTAAATAATTTCAGATGATTTTTAATGGTAGCGGCTTTATCCGCTACCATTTTAAAGCTTATCAATTAGTTTAAAGCCGGGGCTAATGGCCAGTCTACAGGAATATCTGTTAAGGCATGTAAGTAATTGGTAATGATTTTGTCACCAATTATAAGGGTCACATCAACCAGGCTCGCTTCGGTATAACCTGCTGCAAAAAAGTTTTCTAAAACTTCGGCCTTTACATGACCGCGGTTTTCTATAGCGGCTTTAACCAGTTTGGCCAAAGCATCTAACTTTGCATCAAAACCGATATTGGCTCTACGGATGTCCAAAATCTGTTCGTCGGTAAAACCATTCATTTTGGCAAACTGAGTATGGGCGCTCAGGCAGTATGAACATTCGTTTACCTGGCTAACAACTAAATTGATTACTTCCCGTTCTTTAGCGCGAATAGATGACTTTCTATTTTGAAGTGCCAGGTAATCGCCCAATGCGCTTTCAGAATGACCAAATATGGCATATAGGTTGGGTACAAAACCTACCATACTTTGCAGGTTATCAAAAATAGTTTGGGTAGCAGGATTAAAAAACGAACTGGCTACGCGCCTTCTGATTTCCGTAATGCCAAATCGACCTTAATTTCCGAAAAGCAATAGTTATATGCCAGTAGGAATGATGTCTGCTCACTGAGCCCATTAAGGAGTGCAGTTTCTTAGTCCTCAATAAGAACCAATGGGAGGAAAAGTCAACTGACCCCCAAATCTGTCAGCTTTACCATGATTGAAGGCTGTTTCATCTATTTTTTTCATAAGTTTAAACGATGGATAAAAATGAGCAACGAATTTCCTGGTATAGTTCGCTGTTAATTGCCTTATTGGTAAATACACCGAAGCTGCTGGCTTTACGCGAAAAAGGAATTATAGCGCAATACTGGCATTTTAATCCTTTTGAATGGCTATATCAGTTTTCATTCAACCTGCTTTTCTGTGGATTGATGTTCTATCTAAACCTCAATCCATCTTCAAAACTTAGTATTTACCGTGAGAAAAATAAAATTAGCCTATATGTCATTTCAAATGCATTAATATTTCTTTTTGCTGTTTTTCTGGGCGGCGTGCTTCAAAGCAGGTTATTTTTTACGCCGCAATTGCCGAAGGTTTACCTGGCAGGCAACTTTTTGCGGTTATTCCTGAGCAGTATCTTAACGGGTATTCTGATTAAAATTGTCCTCCTTGTACGTTCCTCCAAAAGTAAAGAAGTAGAAAACGAGCAACTCAAAACGGCTTACATGCAAACAGAACTGGAGCTTTTGAAAGAACAGATGAACCCACATTTTTTATTCAATTCTTTAAGCAGCCTCTCAGGTGTTATAAGGGAAAACCCAGCCCTGGCACAAAAATATGTCCGCGATTTATCTACCGTTTTTCGCTATGCTTTAAATCGCTCCAAAAATAATCTTGTAACACTTAACGATGAATTAACAATGCTAAAAGCATTTGCCCGGCTTGTAACCATGCGTTTGGAAAATGCCTTTAAAATGGATGTTAATATTCCCGCTGAAGTGTTGAATTATAAATTACCCCATCTGACTTTGCAGCCTTTATTGGAAAATGCCGTGAAACACAACGCAGCAACCTTAACAAAACCCTTAAATGTAAAGCTGTATATAGACGGTGATGTGCTGGTACTGAGCAATAACCTTAATGAAATTCCGACACCCGAAAGCAGCAACGGTATGGGACTTGCAAACCTGAATGAACGTTTTAAGATCATGATGAAACAAGAAATTGAAATAAATAAAGGCCGGAACGGATTTCTGGTAAAAATCCCGTTAAAGCCATGAGCACCATTCGAACTGTTGTTATAGAAGATGAGGCCGTCACAGCAAGGAACCTCATCCATTTATTGGGAGAGATAGCGCATGATATTGATATTGTTTGCATAGTAGGTACAGTTGAAGAAGCAATCGCCTGGTTTGCCGGCAACGAAAACATGTACGACTTAATTTTCATGGATATCAGGCTCGCCGATGGGTTATCTTTTGATATTTTCAAACGGATTAATATCGATAAACCTGTAATTTTTGTAACCGCATATAACGATTATGCCATTGCGGCCTTTAAAAACAATGGTATCGATTATATCCTGAAACCTTTTGACGAAGAAGAAATTGCTAATGCCATTAACAAATACAAGAGATGGATGGGTAGTGCTACGCCACAGGTCTTGCCCGTGTTTGCAGATTTAGCCACACAAATTGGCAATCTTTCAAAATCTTACAAAAAGTCTTTCCTTATTCACTACCGTGATAAACTCATACCGGTAGAAACGGCTAAAATTTCGTGGTTTTATACTGCCAATGAAATTGTTTACGCCAGAACAACAGACGATAGGCAATTTATAATGGATTTTACCATGGAACAGCTGGAACAGCAGCTTGATCCGGAGACTTTTTTCCGGGCCAACCGTCAGTTCCTGATCAACCGACAGGCGATAACCGAAGTTGAATTTTATTTCAACGGAAGATTGCTGGTGAAAGTAAAACCAATTGCGGAAGCGCAAATACTGATCAGCAAAGCCCGTGTGCCTGAGTTTAAAAAATGGATGAACGCTTAAATCGTTTCGCCCCTTTCTTTTTCAGCTTCACCTGTTTTAAGGCCACATCATTATTCATTTTTATTCAACTTTATCCTGTCATAACAAGGCAGCATTTAGTTTAGATAAAATGAAAAATCACATCGGTCCATATCGCATTTACATCCTGTTATTCCTTTTTATATTAATTTTAGCCGAAATTATCTGGAACTGGAAGAAAGAAAAAGGCGCTTATGATGTTAGGGAAACTTTTTCCAACCTCGCTATTTTTGCAGGTTTTCAGTTTTCAAAATTCATATTTGCCGGGTATCAATTAACTATTCTGGGTTTCTTTTCAAACCTGACACCAATCAGACTGCCGCATAATGCCTGGGTTTTTGGTTTAACATTTATCGCCGCAGATTTTATTTATTACTGGTTTCATCGCATTTCACATAGCTGGAAACCACTTTGGGCATTTCATTTGATCCATCATTCGGCCATGCACATGAATTTAACGGCAGCTTATCGCCTTAACTGGTTTTCGGCAATTGTTAGTCCATTGTTTTTTATACCAGCTGCATTATTGGGTTTACCTACCGATTTCATTGTTATTTCTTATGTGCTTAACCTCGCTTACCAATTTTTTCTGCACACTGAAGCCGTTGGAAAATTAGGCCCTATTGAGCATGTAATGGATACACCGTCATCGCACCGGGTCCACCATGGAAGCAATCCCATTTACATCGATAAAAACTTTGGCGGTGTTTTAATTATCTGGGATAAGCTATTTGCTACTTATCAACCCGAAACAGAAAAAGTACGGTATGGCCTAACTACTGGTTTTTTAAGCTATAATCCCTTTCGTCTGGTGGCTCAAGGTTTTATCAACTGGTTTAAGCCTAAAAGTTCAACCCCGGGTAATAACAGTTCAACCCCGCATCTTTCTGTTTCAACCGAAAAGCAGAAACATGCATTAAATTAATCTGTCTATTTAATAAAAAAACACATGATGAAAAAGTTCATTTTAACAATCAGCATTGCATTTTCAAGTGTCTTACTTACAAATGCCCAAAGCAGAACAGTTGTAGTTAAACCTGCTAAAAGAATCGTAGTACATACCCGCCCGGTAAATGCTACACCTGTTGCAGGAGTTGTTAGGGTAAAGCCAGCAGCAATTGTTGTGGTAAAACCAGCATGGAGGAGAAGAGCAGTGGTTGTTCATCACTAATCTTTAACAATTTTTATATTTTTAAATCAGCAGAAATCAAATCATGAAAATCCCGAAAACCACAAATTTCTTCGTTGCTTTATTGGCTTTATCAATTTCCAGTTTAACCTTAGCGTTTGCCCAAAACAAAGCGAAAGATTTAATGAATAAAACACCCGAAGAGCGGGCCAAGTTTCAAACGGAAATGATGAAGAATAAGCTCAGCCTAAATGTCGAACAGCAAACTAAAATTGAAGCGATAAACTTAAACTATGCTAAAAAGTTCGAGCCAATAATAAAAAGCAGCGATAGCAAGCTAACCAAGTATAAACAGGCAAAATCTTTACAGAAGGCAAAGGATGAGGAACTGAAAAAGGTATTTACAAGCAGCCAATATAAGCAATACGAAAAGTTTCAGGAGGAGTTAAAAGGCAAACTAAAAGATAAAATGTAAGATGAAAAATTTACTCAGACTTTGTTTTCTATTATTGGTTTTATCAGGTTGCGCTAAAGGAGGCGATTCGCCGTCAACAGAACCTGCAGATGATGATTTAGATGGTCCTATTTCCCGTCCAGCGGCTGGTTATGGGGCAGACGGGAGCTTTAAGGTTGCAGAAATTAATTTTGCAAACCCAACCTATTCCGGAACCAATGTAACTATTTTCTATCCTGCCGGGATGACCTCACCCAAAGGAACTGTTTTCTATTCACATCCTTATGGCGGTGAGGATAAAAATTACGCAAGAGGCCTTTTCGAATTTATTGCAAAAAAAGGCTTTGTGGTGGTTTTCGTTCCGTACCCTACAACAGGTGTAAGTATAGATGAAAGATACAATACACTTTGGGCGGGATTTTTAAAAGCGGCAACAGATTACCCAAATCTTATCGATAAGACACGTGTGGGGTTTATGGGGCATTCTTTTGGCGGTGGTGCCTCAATTGCCCTTGCTTATAAAGCTTTTACCGATTTTGGCTGGGGACAAAATGCCCGTTTTCTTTTCACCATGGCACCGTGGTACAGCTATCAGATCACCAATGCACAACTTCAGAATTTCCCTGCCAATACAAAAATGATTGCGCAGGTTTACGATGAAGATACCATTAACGACCATCGTTTAGCGATAGATATCTTTAAAAACATCAGTATTTCCGCTGCAGAAAAAGATTTTATCTACATTAAAGCAGCTACAATTGCCGGTTACACTTACCACACGGAACATACCATGCCTAATACAAGAACAGCGTTCGATGCTTACGATTATTATGGCATTTATCGCCTGCTCGACGCTATGATGGATTATAGCTTTAATGGTAATCAGGCTGCAAAAAATATAGCTTTAGGAAACGGATCAACAGCACAAATAACCATGCCGGGTTATAAAAATGAAGTTTTGCCGCCTTTAGAAGTGAGCGATAACCCAGTGCCTAAATATGCACAAAGCCGGTATGAATTTCAGTGCGGCAGTATAGTTAACCCCAGAATTGGAAATTGTAATTAAATGGTATGAAGAAATTAATTTTCATGATTTCGATTTTATTTTGTTGCGGAAATCTAAGCGCACAAAATTTTTCTAAAATCGATAGCTGGCTACAGGACCACGCCGATGTAATGAGTGGAAGAGTTTACCTCGTACTCTGTAAAGATGGGAAGATTGTGTACAACAAAGGAGTAAGCGAGCTTTCTGCAAAACAGAAAATGGTGGGTAAAATATTAGCCAAAAGACAAGGCAAAACTGCCGATTTCAGTGATTATACAGCTACAACCAGGCAGCAGATTGCCAGCTGTAGTAAATGGCTGAGCGCTGCCCTGGTCATGACCTTTGTTGATGAGGGGAAGTTGAAACTTAGCGATACGGTTGGCAAATATCTTCCGGTTTTATCTAAATCGGGCAAAGGGAATATTACCATTAGCGAATGTTTATCACACATGACCGCCATAAAATCGCCCGATTTAAAAGAGAGTTTAAGCGAAATGCGACAGACTAATAGCATGGATGAAGCCATACAAATGATTGCTGCCATGCCTATGGAGGGGGAGCATGGAAAGGTTTTCCGGTACAGCAATACTGGCTTGCAAATCGCCGGAGCAGTGATTGAAAAAATAAGTGGCAAAAGTTTCGAAACCTTATTTGCAGAGCGAATTGCCAGGCCTTTAGAAATGAAAAATACCGATTTCGGGAATGGTAAAGTTGCTTTACCTGCAGGTGGAGCGAGCAGTACGCCAAAAGATTACATGAATTTTCTTATTATGATTGTAAATAAAGGCCTGTTTAACGGCAGGAGAATCCTATCAGAAAACAGCGTAAACCAAATGCAAATTAACCGGGTAACCAATGGGGTTAACAAAGCATACGTGCCCACCGAGGCCGGAAATTTTGGCTATGGCTATGGAGAATGGGTGATGGAAAACAGTACAGCCAATAAACCGGGTAACGCTGTTACCAGTCCAGGCTTATTTGGCAGTTATCCGTGGATAGATAACCAGAAGAAGACTGCTGGTTTTTTAATGGCCTTTTACCTTAACAATAAAGGCAGGCACGAGTACTATGTGGAGTTAAAGAAGCTAGTTGATGAGGCCTTAAAGTGAGGGCTGTTTCAAATGCATATTGCTGATTACAATATATGTGTTTTAAGCATGTATTCATTACTGCTGACCCGACCTATGCTGCCAGAGCTTTCGACATGGACGTTATCGACTACCTGGTTAAACCCGTTTTTCCTGACCGGTTCAAAAAAGCAGTTCAAAAAGCTATTGACTATTTGAAATTTTCGACATCTGAGGCAGAACAATCGTACCTGACATTTAAATCTGATTACAAATTGAATAGAGTTTTATTAGACGATATACAGTGGATCGAAGGATTTCGTGAACACATTAAAATCATAACCAGGTTTAAGCAATATCTTGTATTACAAAGGCTTTCAGATTTCATGAACAAAAATGGCGAACTGGGATTTGTTCGCATTCAGAAATCGTATATTGTAAGAAAAAAAGATATTGTCTCAATAGGCGCCCAAAGTGTTCAGGTAAAAGGCGGCAAGCAGTTACCCATTGGAAGAACGTATAAAGATTTGTTAAAATAAAATTACTTAAAAGCGCCCGCTTAGTGGTTCAGTTTTTTGCTTTGGAAGTAAATCATTACCTATCCAAATCAAAGCATTGTTGGCGCATGGCTTTCTTTAACGAAAAGAAAAGCGTCATACAATTCGGCCAAATTCACCTTATCGTATAAACTTACACCACTTTTTGTACCATAACCTACAAATCGCTGTGGTTTGACCAGGTGATCCGCGTTAAAGGCTTTAGTGAAGAAATAGACATTATTTTTAGACCATGTACCCAGTAATTCCTCCCAGGAACCTTTGATTGGCTCTTCAAGTTTATAGGGCAGCATTACAGTGGTATTTACAGGGCGGGCATCGGTTGTTGCCCCAAATTCACCAATCGCAGTTCCTGTACCCAATACGAAATAGTTATCAGGAAATAGTTTTAGCAGGTATTTTCCCGTTCCGCCAACGGCATTGTTGTAAATCTCTTTTTTCCCAAGGTGGGCGTTGTGTGCCCAGATAATCACCTTATCTTCCTTTCCCTTTATCATCAAAGCGGTATTATGGGCCATTATGCTATCTCTCGATACATATTTAGATTTTGGCTTAAACGGTTCAAATCCCTGTTTAAGATTGCTGATCGCCAGTAGCAGATCAGACCGGAGGCTTGTTTCCATTTCTGTTTTTTTAACTTGCTGTTCGAGGGAATCGGCAGTGAAATAGGCCTGGCCGCAATATTGGTTCAACAACTTCCAGTCTACCTTAAAATCTTTTTGGTTCATGCCAAACCAGGCCTCATCCTGAAGATTGGCTGCAGCACCCAGGCGCTCAACTTCCTTCTGGAAACTATTAATACCTGCTTTTTTAAGCAAAAGTGTAATCACATCAATATCAGGCTTTTGAACCGGGAAGTCTATACCGTTTACCGAAACCTTTTTTTTGTGACTTTTATTATATGTCCTGATCCAATCCAGCAGTTCTTTTGTTTCTTTGTTCTGCCATATTCCGATCATGTATTTTTTCATCAATGCAGTAACATCAGTCGTTTGATTTAACTGCTGGTTCATTAACCACATCTCGGTAACATCGTTCTCGAAAGCAACATGATTAAACCTTTTTTCTTCAATCAATATCCTGCTGATGTAATACCTGAGTTTATAAAATTCAGCAGTACCGTGGGTTCCTTCCCCAAGACCTACAATCTGCTTCTCGCCCATTTCGGCAATTAACGGTTTAACGGAGGCTTTAAATTTTTCATAGCTTTCAAGAGAGACGTGCTTCAGCGATTTTTTTTGAGCAACAGTCAATTTCGCAACCGTGTCTTTTTGCTGAGCGAAAACAAGCTGATTGTTGAACTGAAAAATGACGGCCAGGCAAATGGTTATTAAGGTAATAGGTTTCATAATGTGTTGTTTTACGAAGCAAAAGAATGAACATTAGCCGGTGGCATGAAAAAAATTCGACCACGCGCCTTCCCTGCACGATCAATCAAGATAGGCGTGTATTCGTCGTGCAAAACCTGTGGTTGGTCGCAGGAGAAAAACTATTTCAACAATTTTAGCGACTTTTGAAAGGTGAGCAAAAGAACAACCTTCAACTTCTCAATTATATTCGAAATCCTGATCTGGGTATTTTATGTCGCATTATATAAATATTCGTACCTGATCGAAAATTCGGGATTACAGCGAATTCCGGGTAACGATTTTCCCTATCCAATGATCTGCCTGTTTGGAATTTGCAGTACATTACCCATTATTCCCTATTACCGCTGGGCGATTCCAAAACTGTTGCACCTGCGAAAATATATTACCGTTATACTGATCACTGTAGTATACTTCGTATTTATGACGCCCTACATCAACATGTTCCTGTCATGGATTTTCAAGCAATTCACCCACGGTAGTCCGGTGTACGCTTATTTCGACCACCAGTACAATGGTTTCTTTTCAGATTGGAACCTGATCATGACTGATACAATTGCCTTTTTGAGCATCGCCTTCTCGAGGTTCTCCTACCAAAATGAAGTGATGCGGCACAAGGCTGAAACCGACCATTTGAAGCTCCAGTTAGACTTGTTAAAGGGTCAGCTCCAGCCCCATTTTCTGTTCAATACACTGAACAGTTTATATGGCATGAGCCTGATACAATCTAAAGATACCTCCAGGTTTATTTTACTGCTGTCGCAAATGATGCAGTATATTTTGTATGATTGTAACCAAGAAGAGGTTCCATTAAGCGAAGAAATCAATTTCTTAAAGGGATATTTTGAGATTGAGCAGAAAAAGTTTCCAGAGGCTTCAATCCGCTTTAAGGTCCCTGAAACCATACCTGATGTAAAAATGCCACCACTCCTGTTTTTGCCTTTGGTAGAAAATGCGTTCAAGCACGGCAGGCACAAACTGGAAAATAACGCTGGTGTTACAACCGAATTAACGTTGGATGGACAGGTATTGTCCTTCAAAATAGAAAATGAAATGCTGCCAACCCAGCCCTTAAAAAGCAGCAGGGGCGGTATAGGATTAGTTAATATTAGAAAAAGACTGGAGCTCTATTACCAGGACAAACACAACCTCCGGATACAAGAATTAAACGGTATTTATACCGCAAACCTAAGCATAACCTTGAAATGAAGTGCGTAATTTTAGACGATGAGCCCTTTGCACATGATGTGCTGAAACATTATATCGAGCAAACTCCGGGGATGACGCTGGTAGCGCAGTTTAGAAATTCAGTTGAAGCATTTGAATATTTGGGAAACCATCAAATCGACTTGCTTTTTCTGGACATCGAAATGCCGCTTATCAATGGCCTCAGCTTTCTGAAAGCGTTAAAATATAAGCCCACTACCATTTTTACAACTGCCTTTAAAGATTACGCTTTCGAAGGTTTCGAGCTGGGCGTGGCAGATTATCTTTTGAAGCCTTTTTCATATGAGAGGTTTATGAAGGCTATAGATAAACTTCAGCCAAGAAATGAGCCAAATAACGCCTTAGATCAGCTGGTGATCAGGGTAAAAGACGGCTACCGTACAATCAACCAACAAGACATCAGATTAATTGAAGGGCACAAAGACTATATAAAAATCATTACCACTACCGAAACGTATTTACTCTACCATACGTTGAAGGGAATTTTAGACAAGTTGAACCAGAAATATTTCATCCAATCGCACCGCTCTTACATAGTCAATAAATTAGTTGTTGCCCGCATAGTACAGGACAATCTGGTCCTCAACGACCAGCAATTTATTCCCATCGGACAAGCCTATAAAAAGCAGTTGATGGAGAAATTAGGGGTTTAGTTTCGGGATCAGAAAGTAAGAGCGATACTCTGTGAACGAGTGACCAATGGCGAGGTTTGTTTTTAAACATCAATAGGATAGCAGCCATTAAATGTTTATACCCAATATTTGCAACGCAAAGAGGCATGGGGGCGGATTCGAACCGCCATAAAAGGTTTTGCAGACCCCTGCCTTGTTAAAAGGTGGCCTAAGGCCACCTTAGATTTATGGATTACCTATACCCGTTATTCAATAAATTACCAAAGAATATGGCATTCAGGAACAAACGGCCTGTTCCTAGCCAGTACCCCCTGTAGGTAGGATCATCGGCAAATAAAATTACCTCTCCATTACCGCTTCCGGTGGCAATAATGGCTGCAGAACCCGCAACCTTGGCTGTATTCGATTTTGAAGAATAACCGTTAATCAATGGTTTTGAGGTATACTGTGCCACAGTAGCGTACTTATTCGAACTCGGCAACAATAACGTTGGTCCGTTTTTGTTAATGAAAAGCTTACGTGAAGTTACCCCGAAAGCAATTGGATGGGTAATGTCGAGATCAGACTGAAATATGGCTCCATTGATTCTTTTCGAACCTTCCACATCTTCCTGTCTTTGATAATCAAGTCTTTCGGCTATCGGCTTTACACCTTTTGCAACAGCTTCTGCTCCGGCAATCTTTGGCTGGTCTTTTCTGGCTTCATCGCCGGTCTTTGCCACAGGAGCCGCAGGCACTGCAGGTGCTTCCCCTCTCCTTCCAAAAGCATCTGTTTCTGACAGCTTCTCTTTTACAATTTCCTGTTGCACTGCCCAGGCAGTAGCGGTCTGAAAGGTAATCAGCGTTCCACCATCTGCCACCCAGTTTTTAATTTTATCTACTGTTGCTTTGTCCCAGGTACTGTAATTCCCCCCAGGAAGGACCAATACATTATAGCGGTTTAAAGGTGCCCTTGCAAAATTCTGAAGATCCAGTTTGGTTACTGGCAGGTTAAGCTGCTGGTTCAATAAAAACCAAACCTGGCCGGCCTCTGAAGAAGTTACCCCCTGTCCGAAGGCCAGGGCCACTTCCGGCTTGCGCACCGCCCTGATATTGCTGCTTCCCAGATCTATCCCCTCAGCACTGAAACCGCCAGAAACCGCTGTAATATCGATATTGGCAGATCTGGCTATCAATTGCAGCGTAGCATAAAGTGAATCGGCCTGAACTTTCTGCCCAACCACCGGAATAACCAGCGAACCCGGAAGGTAAGCTTTTTTACCTCCGGCAGTGTTGGCCACAAAAGATTTGAAAGCTGTTTTTACCAATATGTCTTTTAATTGTAGCTGATACAGTGCCCTGGTAAAATTATAATCGCTTGAATTGATCAGGTAGGCATAAGCGGAACGATCTCTCAACACTTTTCCTGTTTCTGCTGCCAGGTTTTTAACCGCAGCTCCCTTTGCAAATGCACCATTAAGCTTCGCGTATTTTAAACCGTAAGCGTGGATGATGCTCCACCCGGTATTATCATAAAATATACTGTCTTTCAGCGTATTTTCTTCAAAAATAGAATGAACAATTAAAAAGTTGGGCTGTGCAGATGGCACAATATAAGATTTACCTTTTTCGAATGTTTTGCCATCCAGGTTCAGGTTATCCTGTACTTCAAAAACCTCTACATGATGGGCCAGCAAAAGCCCTAAAAACTTCTGGGTAAGGTTAACATCGTTCTTATCGCCAAATACAAATCCTTTGGCCGGATTCTTCTGGCCCTGATCTAAAGCATATTTAAAAAAATCTTTCTGCACTTTAAACAACCCTGCTTTTTCTTCAACAGCACCTCTAATTGTCGAAAAACTGGTAGTCAGGTGGTTGCGTATGGTAAAAGCAAAGGTTAATGGTCCATTACTCGATTCCTGCAGGATCCCACGTGAACTGGCCTGTTCAAAAGTAGCAGCAACAGAACCAAAGAACTTAGGGTAGGTAGAGCCATAAATAGGCGATAAATTATCGTAGTTCTCTTTGGTAAAATAGAAAGAACCGATATCGTCCAGTGCCTTGGCATGGTATTTTGCGAGGATCACCTGGAATTCGTATAAAAACTGGGGGATTACCGGACTTTCGTGGCTCTTTGGTGCAGGCTCAAAATAGTAGGTTGCGTTGGTGCCCTGCTCATGAAAATCAATCTGCACGTTAGGGTACCATTTATGAAAAAATACCAGACGGTTGCGGCTCTCTACCTGTACCAGGTTTAACCAATCGCGGTTAAGATCAGTAAAATAATGGTTGGTTCTGCCATTTGGCCAGGCTTCCTGGTGTTCTTTATCAAGCGGATCGCCAACTGCGGGATCAGAGTGGTAGGCATTATGCCAGTTGGCCGCCCGGTCTCTTCCATCGGGGTTTAAAGAAGGGTCTATAAAGATAACCGACGAGGAAAGCCATTTCTGCGTTTCAGCATCATTGCTGGCCGCAAGATAGTAAGCAGTAAGCAGGCTCGTTTCGGTGCTGGAAGTTTCGTTTCCGTGCACACCATAACCCAAATGGATAATGACAGGTGCATCACTGCCCAGCACAGGTTTTGAGGGGTCAACCTGCTTTAAATGTTCCTGCCTGATCTTTTCCAGTTTAGCATAATTAGCTGGCGAAGTAATGGTTACAATGACCTGCTCGCGCTGTTCATAGGTTTTACCCAGGCTTTCTACATGTACCCGGCCTGATACATTTTCCAGCTGGCGAAAATAGGCAACAACCTGTTCATGCCTGGTAAAATAAGTTCCGATGGGATAGCCCAGAAACTGTTCTGGAGTTGGTATTTTTGCGTCAAGCGAGGTTGCTTTTGGAAAAAAATAACTGTTTTGTGCCGACGACTGTTGTACCCAGGCGATGCTGAGCACAATTATGACTTTTACTGTATTAAGGAGTGATTTCATTTTTTAGCTTAAATAATTTAGTACCCAGGGTTTTGCTTTACATCCGGATCAGATTGTATGTCAGAATAAGGGATAGGGAAAAGCCAGAAATTCTTGTTGTTAATACCCAGAACGGCCCCTGCCCTTTCGGTACGTACCAGATCAAACCAGCGGTGTGCCTCAAAGGCAAACTCGATCGCATTTTCATCTTCAATGGCCTGGATAAGCCCACTCTGTGTAGTTGCTGTGGTTACTCCAACATCAGCCCTGGCCCTTACCGTATTCAGATCAGCAGCGGCCTCCAGAAGTTTGCCCTGCTGTGCCCTTGCCTCTGCACGGATCAGGTAAAGTTCTGCTATCCTGATCAGATATGATGGATCTGTACTGGTAGCTGTAGTGTTATAAAGCACACCATAAACAGCAGTTCCGCTACCCGCAATAAGACTGTTCCTCGTTCCGCCGATTGCCGGGTTATTGAGCTTGGCTACCAGTCCATCAGAAGGTTTAAGCGTAAACTGTCCGCCGGCAGAACTCGGATACCAAAGGTTCCAATAGCTATTCCTGTCGTTTACAGAATAGGCCAGTTCCAGCACAGACTCTGCTGTTTGAAAAGGTGCCGTAAAAAATGATTTATAAGGCTTTACCAAAGTGTATTTGGTATTATTAATCACCTGCGTGGCATAGGTTTCTGCATCTGCCCATTGTTTGCGATAAAGATGGAGCCTTGCACGCAATGCCCTTGCAGCACTTTTCTGTGCCCTGTTTCTGGTAGTTGCATCTTCAGGCAACAATTGCTCGGCCTGTATCAGGTCGGCCAAAACCTGGTCGTAGGTCTGATCGAGCGTACTGCGCTTGATACCTTTTAAAACACTTAAATCAGTTGTTGGCTTCAACTGGAGCTGAACACCGCCCCAGCCCCTCGCCAGATCGAAATACGATAATGCCCGGATGAAATAAGCTTCGCCCAGAATCCTGTTCTTTTCTGCTGTGGTAAGCAGGGGATCATTTACCAAAGGCACATAAGCAATTACACTGTTTGCTGAATTAATGGTTCTATAGATTCCCTGGTAGGCGGCAACCGTAATCACATTATCGGTTGGGATGGCATTCTGATCGAGCTGCAAATATTCGCTTAAAGTACCATTAAAAACGACATTATCGGTTGTTATGGTACCCAGTGTTGGATAACTCGATGAATAATAACCTTGCAGGCGATCGTAGGTACCAATAATAGCTGCCCTTGCCGTGCTCGCATCGGTAATTGCACTTTCTGTAGGGAGGGCATTATTGGGTATTTCTTCCAAATATTTTTTGCAGGAAACCGATAACAATACAACGGCTAAAAAAACTGCATTTCTGATATATGATGTTTTCATTTTTTAAAATTCTAAATCCTTAAAATGTTACGCTTGCTCCGATCTGAAAAGTTCTTGGCTGGGGAACAGTAGCCCAGTCATAACCCACGGTATTTTGGTTATTGGATTGTGAACTCACTTCGGGATCTAATCCGCCATAGCTGGTAAAGGTGAGCAGGTTTGTGCCCTGTGCATAAACCCTTAGCTTACTCACTCCTATTTTCTGCAGTGCGTTTTTAGGAAGGGTATAACCCAGTGTAAGGGTTTTTAAACGGATAAAAGACCCATCTTCCAGGTAACGCGAAGAAAGACTCGCTACATTACCGCCATAATTGTTGGCAGCACCGCCGTTCTGCGTCGGGTTTCCACTATAGGTCGTTAATCTTGGGATATCGGTTATATCACCAGGTTTTTGCCAACGGTCAAGCTGGCGTGGCAAAAACCCGATATTAGCCTGAGTACCACCATGTACCATAAAAAAGTCGTTCATGTTCATAATCTTATTACCCTGCTGGAAGTAAAAGAAAAAGTTCAGGTCAAATCCTTTGAAAGTGAAATTATTGGTTAATCCGCCGGTATACTTTGGAAGGGCATTACCAACAATCTGACGGTCGGCAGAAGTAATCAGACCATCACCATTTACATCCTCATAAACGGCATTACCGGTTTGCGGGTCAACGTACAGCTGTTTATACAACTGGAATGAATTGGTGGCATAGCCCTGTCTTAAGATAGAAATATTCCTTCCCGATGCACCCAGACTAATGTCGGAAGCCAGCTTTTCAATTTTATTGTTGTTGAATGAAATATTGAAATTGGTAGTCCACTGAAATGCGTCGGTTTCGATATTGGTTGAATTGATGCTCAGTTCGAATCCTTTATTCCGCACTGCACCAAAATTTTGCAGGTAAGAGGCAAAACCCGAGCGGTAAGGAACCGGAACATTCAATAACAGATCGTAGGTATATTTATTGTAATAATCTGCTACAATGCTCAGGCGGTTTTTAAAGATCCCAAATTCTGCTCCTACGTTAAACTGCCTCGTGGTTTCCCAGGTTAAATCAGGATTAACGAGTTGCGTTGGTGCAATACCTGGCTGTTCCAGGTAATTTGCCCCTGATGACCATAATCCCTGTGCAGCATAAGCACCTATACCGTTCTGATTACCCGAAAGCCCCAAACTTGCCCTCACTTTAAGCTCATCAAAAAAGTTCAGATTTTTGATAAATTCTTCCTGGCTCAGTCTCCATGCAAGTCCGCCTGAAGGAAAATAGCCCCAACGGTTGTTCGTACCAAATTTACTTGAGCCATCGGCCCTGATACTTCCATCAATGGTATATTTACCATCATAGGTATAACTCACCTTGCTGAAAAATGAAACCAGTTTTGATTCTGCGCGGGAAGCTGACCCGGAGCGCGTAGCCGCTACTGATACAGATCTTAAACTATTTGCGGCAAAACCGGTTCCACTGGCGCTCGTACTCTCGTTTAATACGGTATTAAGTGTATTTCCAATCAGTGCATTGATATTATGTTTTTTGCCTTCACCGAACGACTTCACAAAACTCAGCACCTGCTCATTGGTTAGCACCAGGTTTTTATTTTCAATTGAAGATGCAGAACCATTAGTAGCAATACCGGCACTGATCAGGGTACTCGAGTAGCTGTTGTCGTATTCGCTGCTGTTATCGATGCTCCAGCTGCTGCGAAGTTTTAATCCGGGGATAAAAGTATATTCGCCATAAATATTGCCGATTGTACGCCAGCCAACCGCTTTACTATCCAGATTTTCGATCAGCGCCAAATGATTGTCAAAACTTCCGTAGCGGGCGTAAGTACCATCATTATTGTAGATGGGCAGGTAAGATCTTGGAAAAAGCGCTGAATTGATTACACCTGTAGGGTTGTTATCGCTTCCGCTCAGGTTCCGGTCAGAGCGGGTAAAATTAACACTAGTCCCTACTTTTAACTTATCGGTAAGGTAATTATCATAGTTTAAACGTGCTGAATACCTGGTGTAATCTGATGGTTTTACAATAGATTCCTGATTGAGGTAACCCAGGCTGATATAATAAGTGCTGCGATCGGTTCCGCCTACGGTAGAAACTTCATAATTTGAAGTTCTTGCCGTACGGAAAAGCCCGCTGATCCGGTCGTAAGTCGGCTGGTTTTCAGGATTTGGGAACGGAAGTACCACGGTTGAAGGATCAAGCCCATTATCTTTGGCGGTATTGATCCGCGATTCATTGGTCAGAAGTGCAACTTCGGGTCCATTGGCCACTTTGAATTTATTCACTGCCGTAGACCAGCCCTGGAAAGTATTGAGCGAAATGTTGGCTTTCGTATTTCGTTTACCTCTTTTTGTGGTTACGATGATCACCCCATTGGCCCCGAGTGATCCATAAATAGCTGTGGCATTGGCATCTTTTAAAATCTGAATATCTTCAATATCAGATGGATTAAGATCGGCAATTGGGTTTGATGCAGCCTGGTTACCAAGTCCGGCAGTAATCGGATCTGCATTGCTTACAAATACCCCATCTATGATGTATAGCGGATCAACAGAGGCATTAATGGAGTTATTTCCACGCACACGGAAAGTTATGCCTCCGCCCGGAACACCAGAATTGGAAGAAACCTGAACACCGGTTGTTTTACCCTGCAATAATTGGTTAAAACCGCCTGAAGGCTGGTTCTGTACCACCGATCCGCTTACACTGCTGATCGAACCAGCAATATATTTACGTTCCTGAGTGCTATAACCGGTTACCACTACATCATTCAGCTGACTCTGGATCTCCTGCAGACGAATGGTAACAGGGCTTCCGTTAACTGTGAGTTCCTTTTGATCGTAACCGATAAAACTAACAATCAGGGTATAAGGGAAACTCTGTCCGGTTACAAAGCTGAACCTGCCATCTGTATCAGTAGATACGGTGTGGGTAGTCCCTTTAATCTTGACCACTGCGCCAGGTAAAGGCAGGTTTGTAGTAGCATCAACCACGGTACCGTTGAGTTGTGATTTAATGGTCGAGTTTACCTGAGCGAGGGCCAATGTTGACCAAAAAACGCATAAATAAAGATAGAACCCTTTTCTGTAAAGATTTTTCATTTTTTGTTTGGGAAAGTTTGAACAAAACACTTCCATAAGCCTTTTAAAAAGCCTGTATGAAAATGAAGAATTAAAAATTGGATGTTGGGAAGACTACTAAAGCACTAACAGCCTAAACCATCGCACATCAGCCAGCATCCGTAAACCTTGATTACAGCATTTGTCTGTAGCGAAAATTGAGAATCAGCCCGTTTTGTACCGGGTGCAATTAATGGTAAAAAATGTTTCATGCTTATTTGTCTATTAAATCTATAGATTTAATAGACAAATTAAAGCAATAAAACCTTACTATACAAGTTTATTTTGCTGTTAAGCATCACCAACTAGGCACAAACCAAATAATATTTGAATAAAACGTTAATAACAGGCCGATACTATAGAAAATATGTTATTTAACAAGGCGATTATTCTGAACAATATTAAAAAAAACGATCGGACTTCAAAGATAGATTTAAGTTAGAAAAGCATTGCAATACACTCGTTTTGGTCAGTTGGGCTGTACACCAGCCATTCTTAGCCCTGTCGGCGCGCCCGAAAATCACTGGGTGTACATTTATACCTGTCGCGAAAGCTCTTGGTAAAATTGGCCAAATCGTTATAACCACAATTAAAAGCAATATTTTTAATCCTTTCGTTCGAAATTAACAGCAGCTCAGCAGCTTTTTCGAGCCTCTTGGTTTTGATATAATTGGCTGGGGTATCGTTGTAATGTTTGGTAAATTCGCGTTTAAAAGACGATAAACTCAAATTATTGAGCTGTGCCAGGGCATCAATACTGAGCTGGGAAAACAGGTTAGCCTCAATAATTTGCTTAAAGGTATAGGTAGCAGGAGAAAAAAGCTGTGTAAATATGGTTTGTATGGCCCGGGCATTAGCAGTTTGGGCCAGAAGCAGGATAATTTCCTTTAACTTTAAAACGAGTATATCTTCATTAACCAGTGCCGGATGCTGAAAATAAAACAGCAAGCCTTCGATATATTTTTCGATTAAAAAATTGTTATTTAAAATTTCGACACTTTTGTTCGAAACCATCCGATCGGCTGCGTGAAGTATAGCGGGCAGTTCACGATCGTAGATCCGTTTTAAAATATCGGGATGAAAATTAACGATCATAATTTCGTTAATACTCCCCTCGTTTAAATTACTGATGGTTTTGCTTGCCTGTACACAATTTAAAAACAAAGCATGTTTATGCGGTATATTTACCCGGTCTTCTTCGCGGTGATATTGCATTTCACCCTGTAACATATACAAAAAGCAGGCATTATCGGTAATGGGAAAATCGAAGGTAAAAGGTGCCTTTATCCTGATGTTTTGGATAATGGATTTACCAAACAATTCGTATTTTTTATGGTCGATGATCATGTTAAAAAACCTTCAGCTATAAAAATAGAAAAACTAATGCAGGGTTTGGCTTTTTAAGCACTTGCATTAGTCTGTTGATGATAATAATTTAAATGATCAAAAAGGCATGATGCCTGTTAATTCAATTTAGTTATCCTGCGTTGTTTAATATACTGGTAAACAGCACCTGCAATAAATGCAATTAAAAGCACCAGCAGGGTTTTGGCAATTAGCGGATCTGTAGGGCCTTTGGCCAACGGATGTCCCAGCGGTACGCGGGTAAAGGTTTCGTTTACGGTAGGAATGAGCGAGAGAAAGAAGCTTAAAGAGAGTAAAAAATTCTCTAGATAGCGGGCCTTATTACTGGTACTTCGCTTTACCGAGAGCCAAAAAGCTAACACTACCAAAATAAAAATGAATACCGAAAAAATATGCCCCGCATTAAAGCCTCCGTGTTTGGAGATCCCCAATGCAGTTAAAGCCGCAACAGCAGTCGTATAAAAGTATATTTTACCGCTAAGTTGTGTTAAATCAATTTTGCCAAAGCGTACAAATGAAATGATAGCCGATACAATGGCAACAATACCAATAATGGTATGAAAAATTCCTAAACCTGATAGTCCCATAGTCTTTTTTGTTGAGTATGTAATTGTTGTTTACAAAAATGGCTACTATAAGGTTAAGACGTTTTGTTTATTTGTTCAATTAATTGGTAATCTCGTTCAAAAATGATCAGGCAGCTGGTTTCCAGCCTAAAGTAATTAACAGACTCGCACTTTTCGTTTTGGCAGGTATGACATTGTTCGAAGATGAAGTACCTTTTCCAGCAACTGAATAGAACAAGTTTGAATAGCTAATATAGCAAAAAAAAGCTAAGCCGTTAGTTTAATCTTTTTTCCTGTTTTTACAGCCTCATAAATGGCATCAATAATTTTAAGGTCTTTTAAGCCTTCCTCACCATTTACAGGAACTACCGGTTTCTTATCTTCAAAAATAATCGTTGCGAATTCATCCATCTGTACTGTTTGATGCGTAGTTATGGGCTGCGTGAGTTCGCCTTTATGTGTTCTACCTTTGATGGGACCATAGCCGGTAGAAGGTTGCATTTCTGCAAATCCCTTATCGCCACTCATAAAAAATCGATCCAGGTAATTTATGTTATAACTCGACAGGCAGGAGGCTACTGCACCGCTGGGGAAACCTAATTGAAATTGTATGGTTTCATCTACACCTTCTTTAAACTTTACCGGATCAGTCTTGGTTTCCTGAGCTGTTACCCAAACCGGCTCTTCGCCTGTCATATACCTTGACCCGTTAATCGCATAGATTCCGATATCCATCATTGATCCGCCACCTGCAAGCGCTTTGTTTAAGCGCCACTGCGAAGGATCGCCTATTTTAAAACCACATTGCCCCTGGAAAAACATGACCTTACCGAATTCGCCCGCATTTCTCATCCGGATTACCTCCAGCGTACGGGGTTCAAAATGTATTCTATAACCAACCAGCAACTTTACATTTGCTTTTTTACAAGCATCAATCATCTCCCGACCCTCTTTGGCATTTAAGGCCATTGGTTTTTCGCATATGGCGTGTTTTCCGGCTTTTGCCACACGTATAACCTGGCTGTGGTGCAGGGCATTTGGCGTAATCACATAAATTGCATCTATATCCGGATTATTTTTCACCTCATCGAAGTTGTCGTAGTTATAACAATTCTTTTCCTGGATGTTGTACTTCGTTTGCCATTCTTTGATTTTTGAAGGCGTACCACTGATTACGCCTACCAGTTTCGCCTTTGTACAGGCTTTCATGGCCTCCGCTACACGGGTGCCATACCCACCTAAACCCATAATGGCCACCCGGAGCACCCTACCCTCGTAAGGTTGTTCAATCTCATCAGGAGTGTTAGCAAATGCCGATATTGAACTTAATTTCAACATCAATACTGATGCGCCCATTTTTTGTAGAAAGTCTCTTCTGGTATTCATATTATCCTGGGGTTATGTACTTATTCAGCAAAAATAGTAAGCAATAGATGCGATTACCAATTTTTGCCGCTTAATTATCTGATTTACTTCATGATACCTAACACTCACTTATTACATTTAGTTTTCAGGATATGATTTGAGGCTCATCCGGACAAGAAGATATTAAATAAAAATCTGGCCGGACTAAACAGGACTGAATCACCATTTGAACAATATCAGGTTAAAAATGAGCTATTTATAGATAAAAACCTGTAATTATAGTTTTGTGGTTCTGGTTAATTTGCTGAATACATCATTTAACCTTAAAACCATGAACAACTTATCAAAATTAATGCCGCACCGGCGCATCGGTGCTGTACTTTCCTTAATCTTATTTTTAAACTTTACCGCGTGTAAGAAAGCTGAGGTAGCCTCTGATCCTCCTGCAAACGAAACAAGTACGCGGGCGGTTACCAACCTGCAGATTTACAAACCAAACTCCATGCAGAATATGGATTGGAACTCTACCGAAAGCGAATGGTGTTATGCCCGTTCCAAGCAATCTGATCACTTTATTCTGTTCTGGGGCAAGGGATATGGCAGTAACAATCCTTCCTCTACAAATGTAGATGCAAAATACCGTGTAGATATCGACGATTTGCTGGCCAAGGCCGAATCGTTTTATAACCTGAATGTGAATACGTTGAAATTTGTCACTGTTGGAAACGGAACTTCAAAACTGGACAAATACAAATTGATGATCTTTTTATATTATGAGGATGGCTGGCGTGCAACTGGTTCAGGATACGACGATACCATAGGTGCATTATGGGTAAGTCCGCAGACCTGCCGGCCGGTTGGCTCAACAATCGGGCATGAGATCGGCCATAGTTTTCAATACCAGGTATCTTGCGATTTAGGTACGGCTCATGGCTTCAGGTGGGGTTTCGGGGGCAATGGAGCAGGAGGAAATGCCTTTTGGGAACAAACGGCACAATGGCAATCTTTTATCTCTTACCCTAATGAACTTTTTAGCAGCTGGTTCGATCCTTACCTGGATAATTACCAAAAACACCTCATCCACGAAGATTACCGCTATGCCAACTACATGATCCATCAGTACTGGGCACAAAAAAGAGGCATTACCGTTATCGGCAAAATATGGCAGGCGGCACAGCGTTATGAAGACCCGATTCAGGTTTATCAACGTTTATACGGACTTTCTGTGAGCCAACTAAACGATGAATTATATGATGCTGCATCTAAATTTGTAACCTGGGATATTGATAACATCCGCACGCTGGGTGCAAGCAGAGTTGGTGCACACCATTATAAGATGAACCTGATGAGCGATGGTGCTTTCCAGCCTGACCCAAGTTTTTGCCCGCAAACAACCGGTTACAATGTCATCCCTTTAGAGGTGCCTGCTGCCGGCACAACGGTTACAGCGGTATTTCAAGGCTTGCCAAACGCTTCGGGCTATAACCAAGTAGATGCCAGCATTGCCGGCTGGAGGTATGGTTTCGTTGCTTTATCAACAAATGGTACCCGAAGCTACAGCACCATGTTTACAAGTACCTCCGGAAATGCAAACTTTACTATTCCGGTTAATTGCAGCCGCCTTTGGTTCGTGGTGACCGGCGCCCCTACACAATACAAGCCGCATGCCTGGGATGATAACAATACCAATGATGAACAATGGCCATATAAAGTAAAATTCCAGAACACCAATTTACCCGGTTACAATAATCAGGCACCTAAAGATGTGGCCTTTACATACGATCTTGAAGTAAACAGGAGTACCACTTCTTACGATTATGCCACAGCCGAAATTGATATAGTTAAACTGGCCACTGCCTTTCAATTACCTAAACAGGACATTACCAACAAGATAGGCACCGACATTAAATTTTATGCACTTGAACCCAATAACAACCTGAATGCTACCCTGACAGCTAATGGCTACGGGCAGTGGTTCGATGCCAATGGTTATGTAGTTAGCTATAGTTCGGCTAATTCGCGTGTGTTTTGCGAGTTTGATGCACAGAATTTTAAGTTAAGCGCTGGTCAGTATCCCAACCGTGTTAATACAGGTGATAGGTATACCATGAAACAGGCATTGGTTTATACGTTGGCTTCGGGCAGTAAGGTAACTGCTACCTTCACGATTAATTTGACCATAAAATAGTGGTTTTGAGCTAACCAAAAAATGCCCGGGTCGTTTTAATGATCCGGGCATTTTCTGCGCCCTACAACCCCCAATATGATTACCAGCCGTGCCACCTAAACCCGATGGAAGCGACACAAAGTATAGCGTACAGCGGGGTTGCATTAACCCAAATGCTACTGAACCTGCTTTCCGGAAAGATTATTTTTTTTCTTGTCTTGGAAAGCAAAGCCTGTGTTTCATAGGTGGGTTTGTCTCTGCTCTTCGCTTTACTTCGTTGCACTCCGTGTT
Organism: Sphingobacteriaceae bacterium; assembly: GCA_017745075.1. Classification (GTDB taxonomy): domain Bacteria; phylum Bacteroidota; class Bacteroidia; order Sphingobacteriales; family Sphingobacteriaceae; genus Pedobacter. The sequence goes on from JAGIAD010000003.1 coordinate 579,036, forward strand.
CGCTGCGATCAGGTTTAAGAACAAAGGAAGTGCTATTACCTATCTGTCCGTAGAGTTAAGCACAGCGACTCTCCGGATTATGAAATGTTGGAACAATATTAAAAAAATTGTCATCCTTGTCCAAGGGACTCCTACGGAGAGCTTGTCGAAGGACGTTTTAAATGCCTTAAAGGCGTTTCGACAGGATCAACGTGACAAATTTGAAGCAAAATTACCCCATCTGTCCGTAGAGTTAAGCACAGCGACTCTAGTTATGGAATGTTGTTGAGTTTCCAAACTCAACTTGCTCCTACCACAACCTTAACCTGATTTAATGCCCCTCAACTTCTTCTTCGGCATTTTTCACCTTGCTTAACAGATCATAAGCGCCCTTTACCACTACCTTCACCTCACTGACCGGCTCTGCAAAAGAAACCTGGGTATAACCATTCTCGGCAACTCCTGTTTTTACTTCCACCATCCGGTATCGGTAATCCTTACTGCCTTTAAGAGCAGGCTGATCGATAAACACAAATTTTTTGCCTTCAAACTCAACAATTGCTGCATCAGGCAGTGCTTCAACCTTGTTCATTCCGCTTTCTACATAGGCTTTAAGGTACATTCCCGGAAGCAATTGCGTATCTTCCTTGTCCAGGTGACAGTGAATCTGTACCGTACGCTCTTTACTGATTTCCCTGCCGATGAGGTGAACCGTTGCCATACGTTCCTTTTCCTCATTGGCCAATACAAAGCGTACTTTCTGGCCCAGCTTAAGCTTGGGTACATCTTTTTCAAATACCGTAAGCTCTGCATGCAGGTGCTCGGTATCGGCAATCTTGAACAATACATCAGTGGTACTGGCAAAAGCACCAATATTGGTGTTCACCTGCGTAACATAACCCGCCAATGGTGTGTAGAGGTTAAAAGTTTTCTGGATCTGTCCTTTTTCCAGTGCCGCAAAACTGATATTCATAAGGGAAAGTTTTGAACGTTGTCCCAGCAATCTGGCACTCACGCTCTGGTACTCGCTCCTTGCTTTCTGAAGTGCTTTTTTAGAATTTACGTTTTCCTTTGCCAATTCTTCCTGGCGGTCTAGCTCCTGCTTTAAGAACTGTAATTGACTTTTATAATCCAGGTAATCCTGTTGCATCTGAATGAATTCAGGGTTCTGCATTACGGCTACGAGCGCCCCTTTTGCTACGCGCTTTCCCTGCAACATGCTGGTACTCTTTACAATCCCTTCAAGCGGTGTGGATATAGACACCATGCTTTGCGGAGGGAGGTCGAGCATGCCGTTAACTTTGGTTGTTCCACTTAATTCTTTCAGCTCAATATTGCCCAGTGTAATTTCTGATAGCTTATGCTGCTCTGGTGTAAGGGTTACGATATCGCTCTTTTCGTGAACGGGCTCCTTTTCGGGCTCCTTCTTCGAACCGGAATTGCTGCAGCTTGCCAAATAAAATGAAAAAGATACGAGGATAATATATTTATATATGGATCTCATGAGATTTATGCTTAAAATGATTTGTTATTACCGGTTAAAAATTCGATCTGGTTAATGCTCTGGCTTAACTGGAGAAGGGCCATCAGTCGTCCTTCGTAAATACCATTTGCCTGTTTAAGGTTCAAGAGGTATTCTGAATAGCCGATTTCGCCGTTTTGATAGGCAATACGGCTGTTTTTTAATATCAATGCCGCATTGGCTAAAGCCGAAGTCATAAAATAGTTGTAACGCTTCCTGTTTTTCAGGTATTCGCCAAAAGCCTGTTGATACTGGCCTGTTAGTTTTCGCTGCTGAAGTTCCAGGTCGTTCGAAGCAATATCCCTGTTAATAGATGCGGCCTTTGCCTTCGCAGAATAGGCCTTGTAAAACAAGGGAATGGAAAGCCCCACCTGAAAACCCTGGAAACGTTTGTCGCGACCAAAGAAAACCTCATTTCCATTAACGTTTTGAAAACCGGTTAGTGACTGGTTGAAATAGCCAAGGGTAAAATCGGGCAGCGCTTTGGCAAGTTCTACTTTGTGTTGTTTTTCGGCAATTACGATCTGCTGCCTGAAATAGGCAAGGGCTGGATTTTCATTTAAAACAGCCGTATCTGCGATCGAAATTTCAGGTGTTTCCTTTAAAAACCTGTCGGCGATCATGGGGAGCCCGCCCCTGCCAAGAAGCGTAGCCAACTGCGATTTATAAATTTCGATATCGGCCCGGTCCTGATCAAGCAGGTTCTTTACATCCTGCAGCTGTGTTTCAGCGGCAACTTTCTCGAGCAGGTTACCCTCACCTGTTTTGTACTTTAACGAAGCTGATTTTACAAAGCCCTTATAAATACTGTCTTGCTCGAGCAACAATTTTTCCTTCGAATAGAGGTACTGAAGATTGGTGTAAACCGTCTTCACCTGGAAAATAAGTTCATTTTTACTTGAAGCAACCTGGAGCTGCCCCGCTTTGATGCGTTCGTCGCCTAATGCAGCATTTGCAGCGAAAAGTGTTGGGAAGGGAATCGTTTGCGAAACAGTAAAATTATTATCGTTTTTAACCAGGCTATTGTATTGCCCGTAAAGCATCAAAACTTCTGTTTTAGGCATTTCGAAAGCACTCTTCTTGAGGGCCTGCTGCAACCCTACACCCAGGTTGGCCACCTTAACCGCACTGTTATTTTCCAGTGCCGAAGATATGGCCTGCTCAAGCGTTAACGCTGTCTGTGCCTTAGCGGGCTGCAAACCGCACAGGCTAACCAACAGAACTATTATACCTGCCACAGGAGCAATTCTTACTTTTTTACGGCCTATTTTTTCTATCCAGATATAAAGCACCGGAAGCACCAAAAGGGTTAGCAATGTTGCTGAGATCAATCCACCGATAACAACTGTTGCCAACGGACGCTGTACTTCAGCTCCGCTACCGCCCGAGATGGCCATTGGAAGAAAACCCAGGGAGGCTACAAGTGCCGTCATAATAACCGGACGAAGCCTGACCGAAGTTCCTGTTTTAATAATTTCAAGCATATCTTTCATTCCTTCTTTTTTCAATCTGTTAAATTCACTGATGAGTACAATACCATTAAGTACCGCCACACCAAAAAGTGCAATAAAACCTATACCGGCCGAGATGCTGAATGGCATACCCCTTACCCACAGGGCGAATACGCCGCCAATAGCCGATAATGGAATTGCGGTAAAAATTAAAAGCGCATGCTTAAGTGATGAAAAAGTTAAATAAAGCAGCAGTAAAATGAGCAACAAGGCTAATGGAACGGCAATGCCCAATCTTTTGGTGGCTGCCTGCAGGTTCTCAAAAGTGCCTCCAAAAGTTGGATAATATCCTGGTGAAAACTTAATGTCGGCATCTATTTTCTGCTGAATTTCCTTTACAATACTCTCTACATCCCTACCTCTCACATTAAAGCCAACAGTAATCCGCCGCTTTGCATCATCGCGCTGAATCTGGTTCGGTCCCTCCTTGTACTGGATATCGGCCAGTTGTTCCAGCGGGATCTGGTTGCCATTGGGTGCTGTTACAAACAGATTCTTCACATCTTCCAGCGACTGCCTGTTTTCTTTTTCCAGGCGGACAACCATATCGAATCGTTTTTCGCCCTCGAACACAAGGCCAGCTACCTCTCCGGCAAATCCCGACCGGATAGCAGTATTCACATCCTCAATATTTAATCCGAATTGCGCAATCTTTTCTCTATGAAATTTAATGATCACCTGTGGAAGCCCCGAGGCCTGTTCAACATAAATATCCTTGGCCCCATCTATTTTTCTGGCTATGTTACCGATCTTGCTTGCATAGGTACTCAGTTTCGAAAAATCTTCACCGTAGATTTTAACAACCACATCTTGCCTTGCGCCCGTCATGAGTTCATTAAAACGCATCTGGATAGGCTGCTGAAAACCGAAAGTAACACCAGGAATATACTGTTCAAGCTTGGCCTGCATCTTTCCTGCAAGCTCATCCCTGGTCGAAGCAGTTGTCCAGTCTCCCTTATCCTTTAAGATGATAATCAGGTCGCAAGCTTCTACCGGCATGGGGTCTGTAGGAATCTCACTGGAGCCAATTTTCCCAATTACTTCTTTTATTTCAGGAAAATTTGCCTTTAATACCTTCGAAGCCTTCGTAGCCGCCTCGATGGTCTGAGAAAGGCTGCTTCCGGTAAGCACCCGGGTTTCTACAGCAAAGTCGCCTTCCTCCAGTGTGGGGATAAATTCGGCGCCCAGGTAATTGAAAATAACAAGGCCGATAACAAATAATCCTACTGCAATACCTACCACGGCCTTTCTCGCCCGTAGCGCAAAATTGAGCATCGGTGTATACACGCTTTGGAAAAAGGCCATGATCCTGTCTGAGATATTTCGTTTGGTGCTGATGTTTTTGTTTAGAAACAGCGCACTCATCATTGGCACATAGGTTAACGACAAGATAAATGCGCCAAGGATAGCAAAAGCCACCGTTTGAGCCATTGGCCTGAACATCTTGCCTTCTATACCAACCAGCGCCAGAATCGGCAGGTAAACGATAAGGATAATAATTTCACCGAAAGCGGCACTGTTACGGATCTTGGAAGCAGATTCAAAAATCTCTGTATCCATTTCCTGTTGGCTCAACCTGTTTTTGTTTTTTCTGATGCCAAGGTGGTGAAGTGAAGCTTCCACAATAATTACCGCGCCATCTACAATTAGTCCGAAATCAATAGCACCAAGGCTCATCAGGTTTCCGCTAACGCCAAAAAGGTTCATCAGGCATATGGCAAAAAGCATGGCAAGTGGAATCACCGAAGCTACAATTAGCCCGGCACGGAAATTCCCCAAAAGTAACACCAGTACAAAAATCACGATCAATGCTCCCTCTGCCAGGTTTTTGGTTACCGTACCGATGGCATTGTCTACCAGTTTTGTACGGTCGAGAAATGGCTCGATAACCACGCCCTCAGGAAGGTTCTTTGCAATCTGGTCCATACGGGCTTTTACGTTTGCAATAACCTTGGAAGAATTTGCACCTTTTAGCATCATTACTACCGCACCTACTACTTCGCCCTGGTCGTTTCTGGTCATGGCACCGTACCTCGTTGCGGCGCCGATCCTCACTTCAGCTACATTCCGGATCAGCACAGGAATGCTGTTTTCATTGGTCCGTACAACAATGTTCTCAATGTCTTCTATACTCTTGATAAGTCCCTCGCTCCTGATAAAATAGGCATTAGGTTTCTTATCAATGTAAGATCCACCGGTATTCTGGTTATTTTTTTCAAGCGCCTTAAAAATGTCGCCGATGGATATATCCATACTTCTCAGCTTATCTGGATTGAGGGCAATCTCATACTGCTTCAGGTACCCGCCAAAGCTGCTTACTTCGGCTATGCCCTCTACGCCAAGGAGCTGGCGGCGAACAATCCAGTCTTGAATGGTGCGCAGCTCGGTGGCGTCATATTTTTTTTCATATCCCTTTTTGGGATGGATTACGTACTGGTAAATCTCCCCCAATCCGGTTGTCAAAGGCGCAATTTCGGGTGTGCCGATCCCTTTCGGAATAGCCCTTTCTACTTCAACAAGTCTTTCGCTCACTTGTTGACGGGCCCAGTAAATTTCTACGCCTTCCTTGAATACCACTGTAACAACTGAAAGGCCGAATCTGCTAAAAGACCGGACTTCTTCTATTCCGGGAATAGTGGCCATGGTCTGCTCAACCGGGTAGGTTACAAAGCGCTCAATATCTTCAGCACCGTTACTTGGTGAAGAAGTAATAATCTGTACCTGGTTATTGGTAATATCAGGAAGGGCATCTATAGGCAGCTGCTTAAGGGAGTATACGCCCCACGCGATCAGCGCCAGCATCATAATTCCAACCAACAGTTTTTGCCTGATGGAGAATTGTATTATTCTGTTCAACATTGTCGTTTAAATCAAAAATCAATAAATAACACAGCGTCATTGCACTTTATAATGCAAATTTGCGTGTAAAAAGCATGTTTTTCATGGACAGGCCATGAGATAAAAAATTGATTTAAACGAGTTTAGGCGGTTGCCAAATATCAAAGGGTTGTTTTTTCAATGCTGAGCACTGGAAAACAGGATAGGGCTTCCTATACACAGGAACAATCAGATCTGTTAATTTTTCGGATGGAAAGTGCTGACCAACCGAGCAGCAGGCACAGCTACAGAATGGCGGACAGGATTCTCCATGCTGATGCTCAGGTTTTGTATCATTGCTGCGTACGATGTTTTCAGTTTGAAACTTGGAAACCATATCTTCCTTGTCCTGGCAGGGCATAAAGCCCAGAAGGATCAGGTAAACAGAAAAAAGGAATACAAAGTTTTTCACCAGGGCAAATGTAATGATTAAAGTTTTTAATTCATAAAGCCTGTTTTTATTAAAAATCTCACTAACCTGAGTTCGATTATGATTTGCTTTAAAGACAGTGCCCGCTGTGCTACAGGTCAGGGTGACAACCAGGCAATTGGCACAATTATCGCTTAGGTAACATTATGAAACGGATATATCTCATTGTAGCCTTATCGGCAATGCTGCTTACCAGTGCCTGTTATAGCGTCAGAACAGCTGGTAACAGCGGAAAAGTTCCTCCAGGGCAAGCCAAAAAAGGAACAGGTTCAAAATCGGCCAGACCTTTTGCCCCAGGACAACAAAAAAGAAATTAAAAAGAAAACCCTCCAAAATTTGGAGGGTTTCTTTCTTTATTACACAAACAACTAATGTTTTCCTTTACCATTTCCATGGCCTTTCCCATTTCCTTTATTAAAATGTGGTTTTCCTTTATCACTTTTATATGCTTTAGCATTACCCTTGGCCGGTGAATATTTTGGGCCTTTGCTTTTCCCTATTGCCGATTGGCCATGGTTGCCTTTAAATTTGGCATATTTTACTTTATGTGTTTCAAAATAACGGTAAGGCCGCGGAGAATTAATTACAACTTTATAGCCGTTATATAAATTGTAACTACTGTATCTCGGTGGAAGCGCAGTAGTAAACACCCAGTTTCCATTGTTTAAATAAATAAACTGTTTTTTAGGCACATAATAATAACTCTCAATGTCGGGCAAATAGTAATAATCTACATAATCATATCCGGCTGGCCCCCATGCAGGTTGTGCCCCAATATTTATGTTTACACTCACCTGGGCCTGAGATTTAAAAGTAAGGCCGCTGCTTACCAATACGAACAACAACAGAAATAACTTTTTCATAGGTTTAAATTTAGATGTGAACAATTCGTTTTTACAGTTTTGCAATAATCCACACTTCGGGATGTCCAGCCAAAGGCAAAACAGTTCCCGGTTAAGATGAAGATGGCCAAATGGCATTTACAAAATTTGTTTTCATAACTATAGATTTTTATTTAAAGTTTCCCATTTCAAAGTTGAAGGCCGAAGATGAAAGCAACATGAAATTTAAATTTTATTTTTTTCATCTTATTTTCATGTTGCCGATCTACTTTTGAAATGTGAGCGCACCATGGTATGGTGGTTTAGGTAGGGTTTACCTCTTCGGGGGTAAACTTTTTTTGTGTTTATAAAATGCTCCTATTCACTGTTATTTCTGCCTGGCAATTGCCTCGCTATAGAATGTTCTTTGCTGTACAAAGATTCTATAGCTTTTGATATTGGTAATCAGCAGGAAGAACTGCAATAAAATATCCTTACATACGCTGCAAACCTTAGCTAATTGAAAATAATAAGCCCTATACTTGTATTCAATACCATCGGATATGCCACCAGTTAAAATGCACCATCAGGAATTCGAAGCTCCGGAAGAACTGCAGGATACGATAAAGTGTTTTTGGTACAACAAGAGAGAAGCCGGGGCCGAACCATCGGCTTTTGAAGTAGTACCTGATGGTTACGCGGAGATTATTTTTCATTTTGGCAGCGGTTGCAGCATTTCTTCTGACGGAGCTTTACAGTCCTTACCCTCACCTTTCATGATGGGTCTGCTTAATCAGCCTGTTATTTTTCACGCGAAAAACCGTCTTGAAATCATTGGAATCAGGTGCTTTCCATGGACGGTATTCGATTTACTGGAACTTCCATCCAACAAGCATGGATTACACCTGTTTGAACACCCGGTAGCCCGGCTTCAACCCAAACTGAATGCCTTAATTCTTGATGAAAAAATAGATGAAGCGGTGGCTGAAGTAAAACAATATTTCTTACAGGCCAGGGCGCAGGTTGCGGCTAACAGCATGTTATACAAGGCCGGAATTGCAATGCAGGCAGCAAAAGGTACTTTACCCGTGAGCAAGGTAGCAGCAGCGGCACATGTAACGGTACGTACATTGGAAAGAAACTTTAAGCGATCCTCTGGCCATACCGTTAAAGATGTATCAGGACTGATGCGCTTTGAGCAGGTACGCAACCGGTTGTGGATGGATCCAGGTGCCAACCTGGCGAGCCTGGCGGAGGAGTTTGGTTATACCGATCAGCCCCACCTGAGCCGGGAATTTAAGCGTTATAGTGGTACCAGTCCCGCAGCGTTTGCCCGTAAGGCGAAAAAAGGGAAACAGGTGTTAAGCAATGGTTTGATTAACCTCTCTTCATAAAACCAACATAAGGATTGTCGTATTTATACAAGTCTGGCTTAAGTACATTGCTGAATTTTGTGTTTTAATAATACCATATGAACACAACTTTAAAAAACGAATCAGCACGGGCTATTTACGATGTCGTTATTTCTGGTGCTGGCCCTGTAGGCCTGTTCCTGGCCTGTGAATTGGCGTTGGCCAAATGTTCGGTCCTGGTACTCGAAAAAGCAATAGAGGCACATTCGCCTTTAAAGCAGCTTCCCTTCGGTATCCGCGGCCTATCGTCGCCAACTATTGAAGCACTTTATCGCCGTAACTTACTGCAGGAACTCGAAATTCATAAACACCTTAAAAACCCTCACCAAAACGCTGTGCAGGGGCCCCGCCGTCAGGCAGGACATTTTGCCGGCATTCCATTTCATGATGGTGATATTGATATCACACAATGGAAATACCGCCTGCCAGGTTCTACACCTGCCAGTTTAATTACTGAAATGCAGGAGCTGGAAACGGTACTTTCCAGGCGCGCAGAAGCCTTGGGTACTGAAATAAAACGGGGTTTTGCAGTTACCGGTTTCAATCAAAGTAATGAAGGCGTAATTGTACAGGCCGGCGGAGAATCTTTCGCATGTAAATGGCTGGTAGGATGCGATGGAAGCCGGAGCGTGGTACGCAAAACCGCTGGCTTCGAATTTGCCGGCACTGAGCCCGAATTTACAGGCTACTCAGCTAAGGCAGACCTCCTCCATCCGGAATTGCTTAAACCAGGCCGAAATGTAACGCCAACCGGCATGTATATGCAATCGCAACCGGGTTACCTGGCCATACAGGATTTTGATGGTGGTGCATTTCATGGTTCAGCAAAGCCTGTTACACGCGAACATCTACAGGAGGTATTGCGTCGTGTTTCAAGTACCGATGTTACCATCAGCAAGCTCCATATTGCAAGCACCTGGACTGACCGGGCAAGGCAAGCGACAAGCTACCGAAACGGACGAGTATTTTTGGCGGGCGATGCTGCTCACATTCATGCGCCCTTAGGTGGCCAGGGACTTAACCTGGGGATGGGTGATGCCATGAACCTGGGGTGGAAACTCGCAGCTGCCATCCATGGGAAAGCTCCCGAAGGTTTATTGGATAGCTATGTTACAGAACGACATCCAATTGGTGCGCAAGTGCTCGATTGGTCGCGTGCCCAGGCTACAATTATGAAACCTGATCCCAATGCCCGCGCTTTGCATGCCATTATTGCCGACCTTATTAATACCACCGATGGTGCTACCTATTTTGCCGGCAGGGTTTGGGGTGTTTCTACGCAAATTAACCTTGATGGAAAGCATCCGCTGGTTGGCTACAGTGTTCCTAACTTTGAATTTGAAGATGGTACAAAAATTGGCCAGCTGATGCATCATGGACATGCAATCCTGCTCGATTTTAAGCATAACAATTCACTCAAAAAGTTGGCTAATGAATATGACGGTCAAATCCATTACATTTCTGCAGTTGCAAAAAATCAATTGGGTTTAAATGCCGCACTGATCCGCCCTGATGGAATTGTAGCCTGGGCTACTGATGATGTGGTAGACATTAACGAACTGCAAAAAGTGATGGCGACTTGGTTTTCATGAAAAATCAGAGTATTGGCAAACTTTTAAAAAGAACTTGTTTTATATACAAGTTCTTTTTAAAAGTTTGCCATGCTACAATTGACAAATTCCTACAAAAATTCGTCATTGCTGTAAAGGTTTAGTAATTCGGTAACAGA
>JAGIAD010000004.1 GCA_017745075.1 Sphingobacteriaceae bacterium
TGCAATTGTGGTAAACCTAGAATACGACTGGAGCTTAGCGTAATGGAGAGATCTGTCTAGATAGATTTCCCTTCACTGAGTACTTCGTGGTTGTCGAGTGTGTGCACTCCACACGAAATGAAGTTATCTCCATTAGCGCCCCATCAACGCTGATTCTTCAATGGTGTTAATAAATATTCCAGGCCATTAACCCGAATCTCAAACATTGTAGCCATTAAATCCCCCAATTTACCTTTCGGGAAGCCTTTATCCTTATACCAAAGCAGGTAACTTTCGGGGATATTGCAGATCAGGTAGCCTTTATATTTTCCATAAGGCATTTGCATTTTCACTAAATCAAGCAATAGGGTTGGGTCTAACATTTTTAGTCGATAAGTTCCAAAGTTTCTATTGCTTCTTCAACCGTATTTATATTATCAAAGGCAATCCTGAGTGTATTTTTTACCTCTTTTAAATTGCACATCCGTGGATGGTTCTGTGCAAAGGTTAAAATTTTGGTGAAAGTATTCGAATCGAAATAAGCCGATTGTTTATCGCTTAAGAAATAGCCGCGCAAACTATTTTTCTTAAAGCTGATTTTCTCAAATCCTAATTTCTTGCCCAGCCACTGCAAACGCACCACGCTAAGCATGGTTTTTACCTGTGGAGGAACTGGTCCGAAACGATCGGTCAGGTGTTTTTCGAAAATGGCCAGTTCGGCTTCGTTATCGAGTTTAGAAAGTTCGGTATATAGGTTGTAACGCTCGGTGATATTGGTAATGTAAGCATCAGGGATGTACAATTCCAGGTCTGTATCTACCTGCGTAAAGCCTACAAACGGACGGGCAGGCTCATTTTCGAACAATCCTTTAAATTCAGCTTCTTTTAGTTCCTGGATGGCTTCATCCAATATTTTATGATACATTTCGAAACCGATTTCGGCAATAAAACCACTTTGCTCTGCACCCAATAAATTTCCACTGCCGCGAATGTCCAGATCGCGCATGGCCACGTTAAAACCACTGCCGAGATCAGAAAACTCTTCAATGGCGCTTAAACGTTTACGCGCTTCAGAGGTTAAAGTAGATAAAGGTGGAGAAAGCAGGTAACAGAATGCTTTTTTATTACTCCGCCCTACCCTGCCACGCATCTGGTGCAGGTCGCTTAAACCAAACATGTGTGCATGGTTGATGATGATGGTATTAGCATTAGGGATATCTAAACCCGCTTCTATGATCGTTGTGGCCACCAGGACATCCTTTGCTCCATTAATGAAGTCGAGCATTACATCTTCCAATTCATCGCCATCCAGCTGGCCGTGTGCAATGCCAATTCTTGCTTTTGGTACCAGTTTCTGGATTAATCCGCCCAATTGCATCAGGTCATTTACCCGGTTATGGATAAAAAATACCTGTCCGCCGCGGTCTAATTCGAACTGAACCGCTTCCTGAATCAGTTTATCATTAAAAACATGTAACTCGGTGTTAACCGGTTGCCGGTTTGGTGGTGGTGTGCTGATAATAGATAAATCTCTTGCCCCCATTAAAGAAAAATGCAGCGTTCTGGGAATCGGCGTTGCGGTTAGCGTTAAAGTATCAACGTTTACACGTATGGCTTTTAACCGTTCTTTTGCAGTAACACCAAACTTTTGCTCTTCGTCAATAATCATGATGCCAAGATCTTTAAACTTAACATCCTTGCTCAATAAACGGTGTGTTCCGATCAGAATATCAACTTTGCCTGCAGCAGCTTCGGCCAGGGTATCTTTAATCTGTTTATTGGTTTTAAAACGGTTGATATAATCTACCGTAACCGGGAAATCTTTTAAACGGGAAGAGAAGGTTTTAAAATGTTGTAAAGCTAAAATGGTAGTTGGAACCAGAACAGCTGCCTGTTTGCCCTCAGCAACAGCTTTGAAGGCCGCGCGAACAGCGATCTCTGTTTTTCCAAAGCCTACATCGCCGCAAACCAGACGGTCCATTGGATGGGGCGATTCCATATCTTTTTTAACATCCTGGGTGGCTTTTAACTGATCTGGGGTATCCTCGTAAATAAAAGAAGCTTCCAGTTCAGTTTGTAAATAGCTATCCGGAGAAAATGCAGTTCCGGCCTGGGTTTTGCGTAAGGCATAAAGCTTAATCAGGTCGCGGGCAATGTCTTTAACTTTTTTTTTTGTAGTTTTTTTTAGCTTATCCCAGGCATCAGTACCTAGTTTATTCATCTTGGGTACTCCGCTTTCCTTGCCGCTGTACTTGGCAATACGGTTTAATGAGTTGATGTTTACATAAAGCAGGTCGTTATCTGCATAAATTAAACGGATCATCTCCTGGGTTTTACCGTTTACCTCCACTTTTTCAAGTCCGGCATATTTGCCGATCCCGTGGTCGATGTGGGTAACAAAATCGCCGGATTTTAGCTCCCTTAAGTCTTTTAAGGTAATGGCCTGACTTTTCTGATAGCCTTTCTTTAACTTGTATTTGTAATAACGGTCAAAGATCTGGTGGTCGGTATAAAATGCTGTCTGGATCTTCGGATCTACAAAACCCTCGCGCAACATGCTATTAATAGGCGTAAATTTGGCTGTTTTGTCAATATCCTCTAAAATGGCATATAAACGCTCGATCTGTTTTGGCGAATCGGTAAAAATAAAGTTAACAATGCCCTCTTTTTCATTTTCCTTAAGGTTGTGGATCAGGAGGTTAAAATCTTTATTAAAAGAAGGCTGCGGTTTGGTTTCGAACTCGAAACGGTTATCTGTTTTATAAAAAAACTGCTTGCCGAATTCAACAAGGGGAAAATCATGAAGATGATCACCCAATAGTTTTTCGTCGCTGAAAGCAAATTTAGGGTCGATCCACTCCGGGTTCTGCGCTTTATCTGTGGCTGGCAAAGCTTTCCAAAGCTCAACAGCTTTTTTAAATCCGGCCTTAACAATGTCTAAAGTAAATTCTACATCTTTAAACCACAGCTGGGTATCCTGGTCGATATAATCAAGGATACTGATATTACTTTCGGTTAAAAATTTAGCCTGAACGTTCGGTACAATGGTAAGCGATTTAACATCGGCAACCGAAAGCTGGCTCTCAATTTCAAAACTTCTGATGCTTTCTACCTCATCGCCAAAAAACTCGATGCGGTAAGGCAAATCAGAAGAAAAAGAAAAGATATCTACAATTCCGCCACGGATGGAAAACTGGCCCGGCTCGTAAACAAAATCCCTGCGGTCGAAATCGTAATCAATTAAAAATTCATTGATAAAATCGATGCCCAGTTTCGCACCCAGACTGATCTCTAATGTGTTTTTTTCCAATGCCGAGCGGTCAATCACCTTTTCGGCAATGGCTTCGGGGTAAGAAACGACAATTTTTCCATATTCCGAATCGTGGTTTAACTCGTTCAATACCTCAGCACGTGCCAGTACATTGGCCGTATCTACCTGTGTAAAATCAAAAGATTTTCGGTAAGAAGAAGGAAAAAGCAAAACCTGTTTGTCGAGCACGCTTTCCAGGTCGGATTGGAAATAAGCGGCCTCTTCCCTGTCTGGCAAAACGAACATTATGGGTTTATGCAATAGGAAATAAGAAGACAGGGCAACAATAGCGTCGGCTGAGCCCACCAATCCTTTTAATTGTATCTTAGGGTTTTTGGCAGCATTCAACGCTTTGGTAAATTGTGTTACCCTCTCGTCGGTTTTGTATCGGTTTATTAAATCTCGAATGTTCAAGGCACAAAAATAAGCTTATCTTTTAATATTAACCTGTAATTTATGTAAAGGTTTTTTTAACTATTTTTGGCTGAACTGCGATATAGAAATCGGATTTAGGAAAAAACAGCAACTTATTCTTAGATGGTATCGTTCGTTTGGTCGAAATATATCCCCCTTTCGTCGATTAAGGGCAAATCGGTGTAACAAAGGTAGTTCTGTAGCCTCTAAATTGTATAAAAAGTGAAACGATGAAATACATTAAAAGCTTTCCACTGGAACTTTTTTTCTGGTTAACGGCTTTAGTATTACTGGCAACAGCGAATGGCCACGAGCATCATTTTACACTTTGTCCTTTAGCCAATTTGGGTTTTGAGGACTGGTGTCCGGGATGTGGTATAGGCAGGTCAATCAGTCATATTTTACATGGCAGGTTTACCGAAAGCTTTTCCGAACACTGGTTTGGGTTTCCGGCACTTTTGATTATAGTTTACAGAATTTATACATTGATAAAAAATAAAAAGAAGTTTAAAATTTTACCAACAAATACATAGAAACCATGGATATATTTCAATCACCTCTAATGTCGTTACCAGGTATAACACCAGAGGAATACTCATATTTACAACAGGCAACAACAGGTTTAACTGAAGAGCAGTTGCGCAATTTCCTGATGGTTTACAGCAGCAAAAGAAAAAACCCTTCAGATATGTTGATTTTTTGCTTAATCGGACTGTTTGTTGTTCCGGGCTTGCAAAGGTTTATCATAGGCCAGGTCGGAATGGGTATTTTATACCTGGTAACAGCAGGTTTGTGTTTTATCGGATCGATTATTGATGTAATTAACCACAAAACCCTTGCTTTTGAGCATAACCAGAAAATGGTTTTCGAAAGCTTACAGATGGTAAGAATGAGCGGTGGATTTCAGCAGGCAGGAAAATTCTAGGATAACTAAATCTTAATATTAAAATCCGCATCCAATTTATTTGAATGCGGATTTTTCTGTTAAATAGAAATCAATGAAATTTCTATATTTATCGAATGAAATTAGCTGAAATTACCAATTATTTAGAAAGCATTGCGCCGCTTAATTATCAGGAAGATTACGATAACTCCGGCCTGATTGTGGGCGATCCGAATATGGAAATCCATGCTGCTTTGGTGGCTTTAGATTGCGTGGAAAAAATTGTTGATGAAGCCATTTCTACAGGCTGTAACCTGATCATCACCCACCACCCCATTGTTTTTAAGGGGATAAAAAAGCTGAATGGAAAAAACTATGTTGAACGTGTGGTGTTAAAAGCTATTAAGAACAACATCGCACTTTATGCCATACATACCAATTTAGACAATATCCATACCGGAGTAAATGCCATGATTTGTGAGCGTTTGGGTTTAACAGGTACCAAGGTACTTTCTCCTAAAGCCGGACTCTTAAAAAAACTGGTTACCTATTGTCCGCATGCACAAGCCGAACAGTTGCGATCGGCATTGTTTTATGCCGGCGCAGGGAACATTGGCAATTATAGCGAGTGCAGTTTCAATGCCGATGGTTTTGGCACATTTAAAGGTAATGAAGATTCAGATCCTTTTGTGGGCGAAAAAGGTTTCCGCCATCGCGAAAACGAAGTAAGGATCGAAATGGTGTACCCTACCCAGGCAGAGCGGAAAATTTTGGTTGCCCTTTTCGAAAACCATCCTTACGAAGAGGTGGCTTACGATATTTACAAACTCGAAAATAAACACCAGCTGGTAGGTTCGGGTATGGTTGGCTGGCTGGAATACGATATGGACGGCTATGATTTTTTACATCTGGTAAAAGACAGGATGCAGGCCAAAGTGGTCAGGCATACCGAAGTAATTGGTAAGAGGATCAAAAAAGTAGCAGTTTGTGGTGGTTCAGGAAGCTTCCTTTTAAAAGATGCAATTGCCGCTGGGGCGGATGCTTTTATCACCGCAGATTTCAAATATCATGAGTTTTTTGATGCAGAGGAAAAACTGATCATTGCCGACATCGGACACTTTGAAACTGAACAATTTACCTCAAATTTATTGCTTGAAATTATTCAGAAAAAATTTACTAACTTTGCAATCCGTTTAACGGAGCAAAATACAAACCCCATAAATTACTTGTTTTAATGGAACAAACCGTAGAACAAAAGCTAAAAGCTTTATACGAATTACAAAATATCCACACTAAAATTGATAAGATTCGTCAGGTACGTGGCGAATTACCAATGGAAGTTGCCGATCTTGAGGATGATGTTTTAGGATTAGAGACCAGAATTTCAAAAATCAAAGGCGAACTTGATGATCTTGAGGATTCGATCGTAACCCGTAAAAATACAATTAAAGATGCGCAAGCTGCCATCAAAAGATACGATTCTCAATTAAAAGAAGTTAAAAATAACCGCGAATACGATGCTTTAACCAAAGAAATCGAGATTCAAGGTTTAGATATCCAGGTTTCTGAAAAGAAAATTAAGGAACATGGTTTCGAAATCAACTCTAAAACTGAAATCTACGAAGCTGCTAAGGCAGAATTAGATGGCAGAAAGAAAGATTTGGAAGCTAAAAAAACTGAGCTTGACGTAATTACTGCAGAAACTGAAAAAGAAGAAGAAGATTTACAGAAGAAAGCTGATAAAGCTGAGACTCAGATAGAAGATCGTTTATTGGTTGCTTATAAACGTTTACGCAAAAATGCAGTAAATGGTTTAGCTGTAGTAACCATCGACCGTGACTCTTGCTCAGGTTGTTTCAATCAGATTCCACCTCAACGCCAGTTAGATATCCGTCAGCGTAAAAAAATCATTGTTTGCGAACATTGCGGCCGTATTTTGGTTGATGAGGCTTTAACCCATGAAGTAGCTGAAGCTTAAACCAAATATTAAAATAATTAAAACGTCCCGGTTAACCGGGACGTTTTTTGTTTAGGCCTGTTTTTTGCTCACACAAAACAAGAATAACTTTTTAGCGTTTAATGTAGATATTTGTTAACATGTGAAGCTGTAGCGGCAGCACAGAACCAACCGAAATAGAATCCCTGATGAATAAAAGCTTCCGTTTTTTTGTAACCTCTGCGCTGCTCCTCTCTCCTTTGTTCTCCCTTGCAAACTTCGATTTCAATAACAATTGCCTGAACGCTTATAAAAGCATTTTCGAATTAAAACTTGGCAATGCAAAGGCATATATTTCAACCGAAAAGAAGCTGCATCCCAATAATTCGATTATCCCGCTGCTCGAAAATTATATAGATTATTTTACCGTACTTACTTCAGAAAGCAAGGCTGATTTCGATCGTTTGAAAGGAAATAAATCATCCAGGCTCGATCAGATCAGCGATGACGATAAAAATTCACCTTATTATCTTTATGCACAGGCAGAGATTAATTTGCAATGGGCACTCATCCGTGGTCGTTTTGGAGAATATTTTAACGCGGCAATGGAAGTTAAAAGAGCAAACAGTCTTTTACAGGATAACAATAAAAAATTCCCCAATTTTCACCTTAATTTAAAAGGTTTAGGACTGATTAATGCTGTTTTGGGCAATTTGCCTGATGGCGCCTTAAAAACAGCACTTTCTACCTTCGGTATTAAAGGAAATTTGCAGAACGGATTGAACATGTTTGAAAAACTGGCCGATAACCTGCCCAAATCATCTTATGAGCCTTTTTACGAAGAAGTGGTATTTTATTACGCCTACGTATTAACCGATGTGGCGCACAGCCCCCAGGCTTATGCTAAAACAATGAAATATACCGAAAGGATTGCCGATACCAGTTTGCTTAAAAGCTATCTGCAAAGTTATGTGTGCATTAAAAATTCGCACAGCGAAGAGGCTATAGCTATTCTAGCGAAACGGCCCGAAGGAGGAGTTTATCAGCCTTTCCCTTACCTGGATTACCTGGAAGGAATTGCGCACTTAAATAAACTGGACTTAAATGCAGCAACTTATTTTAACCGGTTTTTACAGGCCACAAAGGGTGTAAATTTTGTAAAGGATGCTTACCTCCACCTGGGATGGATCTCGCTACTGAAAGGAGATAAAGCAGGCTACACGGCATTTGCTGCCAAGGCGGTTAAAAATGGCTACACTTACATGGAAAAAGATAAGCAGGCTAAAAGTGAAGCCGCCGCCGGAACACCGACCCTTGATCTTTTAAAAGCCAGGCTTTTGTTTGATGGTGGTTATTTAAGCAAGGCCCTGCAGTTACTGGATGATAAAAAAGCTGGTGATTATACCAATGAAAAAGATAAAACGGAGTTTAATTACCGTTTAGGCAGGATATATGACGATCTGGGTAAAGATGAGCAGGCCCTGGCTGCTTACCAGGAAACGATTAATATAGGAAAAAATCTTAAATATTATTTTGCTGCCAACGCCGCCTTGCAAATGGGAAAAGTTTACGAGCGGAAGAAAAACGAAGCTAAAGCAAAAGAGGCTTTCAATACCGCCATT
The DNA here is from genome assembly GCA_017745075.1 of Sphingobacteriaceae bacterium. Taxonomy (GTDB): domain Bacteria; phylum Bacteroidota; class Bacteroidia; order Sphingobacteriales; family Sphingobacteriaceae; genus Pedobacter. The sequence goes on from JAGIAD010000004.1 coordinate 8,145, forward strand.
TCCATGAAAAATCATGAATTTGAAAGCAGTATCGAAAGCCAGGCTAAAGCCGGATTGAGGCGTTTAGCGAATTAAAAACGGTACACAAAAGCATTGATGTGCATGCCTGCCCCAACTGAAGCAAAAACAGCTACATCGCCGGCTTTAACTTTATAACCTTTAACCTGCTCTTTTAGAACAAGGTCTAACAAAGTTGGTACAGTGGCAACAGAACTGTTCCCCAGCCAGGAAATTGTCATCGGAACCAGGTTTTCAGGAACAACATCCTTGCCATACAACTTAAATAAACGCTTCATAATGGCGGTATCCATTTTACCGTTGGCCTGGTGTACAAATACAATATTGATATCTTCTACACTCAGCCCGGCTTTATCAATGGCTTTTTTTATCACTTGAGGTACCTGAACCACTGCAAACTCATAAAGTTTACGTCCGTTCATTTTAAGGTAGAAATTTCCACTGGTTTCATCCGGGTGTGAACCCTTGCCCATGGTTAACAGGTTGCCGTAGTTAACCGCGTGTGTTTCTGTTTTGTGGGCCAATATTCCTTTTTTTTCCGTTGATTCTGTTGCTTCAAAAATTACCGCTCCGGCTCCATCCGAAAAAATCATGCTGTCGCGGTCGTGTGGATCAATAATACGGCTCAGCGTTTCTGCACCGATCACCATCACCCTTTTGGCATCGCCGCTTTTAATGTAATAATCGGCCTGTATGGCTCCCTGTACCCATCCAGGACAACCAAATATGAGGTCGTAAGCTACACAATCAGGATTATGGATACCCAACTGCTGTTTAACTTTTGAAGCCAGGGAAGGTAAAATATCACTTCGGTTACTATTTAGGGGGATATCGCCAAAATTATGGCAGAAGATAATATAATCTAAAGTTTCCTTATCTATACCTGCGTTTTCTATGGCTTTTTCGGCCGCCTTGGCACCAATATGATTACTTAATTGCTCAGGGCAGGCATAACGTCTTTCTACGATCTCGGTGATTTCGGAAAATTTATGAATGATCTCTGAGTTCTCCTTTTCCAGCCGGTTTCCGTTCTCGAAAAATGTACTGTTTAAGAATTCGTTTCCAGAAATAATGTTCTGTGGAATGTAACTTCCGGTACCTAAAATTACCGTGTTAATCGATTTGCTCATAATTATAATACCGGAGACTAAAACGGTATGTAGTATAAAAATACCAATTTTATTCGATAAAAGGAAATATATTTGATTTTACCGAAGCTTGTTTTCGAGAGCAAATTTTAATAATCCTGTTTTCCCTGCTACATTTAGCTTCTGCGCCATGTTTTTCCGGTGTGTATCAACAGTACTTAAAGCGATAAATAATTTTTGAGCGATTTGCTGTGAAGAGTAATCTTCACTGATCAAATGGAGAATTTCCATTTCCCTGGCGGTTAAATTGTGGCTTTTCTGAAAATGATCCCCATCATTAAATACCGATGGCTGAACATCTGGTTTTATTTTTTGGAAATGTTTTTCCCCCTGCCTTATTCCAGAAATGATTTTGAACAATGTTCGAGCATCGGTATCTTTCTGAACAAATGCCATTACCCCTATAGCTTCGAGCTTGGCCGCTAGTTTGGCGGAATAATACATCGATAAAACCATTATTTTAACCTCAGGAAAGAGTTGCCTGATCTTTTCTGTGGCAATTTCGCCATCTAAAACCGGCATATTCAGATCAAGTATTAAAATATCCGGAACCTGATGATTCAGGAGGTGTAGAACTTCTTTCCCGTTAGATGCCATGCCGATTATTTTAAAATCAGGCTGTTCAGAAAGAATGGCCGACAACCCTTCGGCAAACAGTTTATGATCGTCTGCGATCATTAAGGTAGTAGGTTTCTGCTCAGTCATATTCATTATTTCAAGGGGATATCAATTACGATGGTGGTACCGTTCTGGTTACTGTCGATCTGGATTTTTCCGTTCAGGTAATTTACCCGGGAGAGGATGTTTTGCATGCCCAAACCTTTTTTATCCTCTTCGGGATTAAAACCAATGCCATTATCTTCGGCCATGATGTTGATTCTTTCATCAAAAGATAAGATCTGTATGGTAGCTTTTGTAGCCAGCGAATGCCTGTTGATGTTGTTTACCAACTCGTTAACAATCCGGTAGATGGTAATTTCGGTCGTGCTTTCTATAGGCTGTTCTACCTGAAAAACAAATTCGAAAGCAATTTTGCCTGAGTTGTTCAAACTGCTGAAGTGTTCTTTCAGGGTTTCGATCAGGCCCAGTTGCTCAAAGTTTTTGGGCATTAAGTTATGCGATATCTCCCTTAAATCGGCACAGGCCTTCTCCACCATCCCAATGGTTTGATCGTAAAATATGCGCTCGTTTTCCGTCAGCTTTAGTGCTTTTTGCTGAAAAGCTGTAATGTTTAATTTGATAATGGATAATGTACCCCCTAAATCATCATGTAGATCGCGGGCCAAACGGGTTCTTTCGTCTTCCTGTGCATTAAAAATACCGTCCGCGAGGTCAACCTGATGTTTACTTTTTTCTTCGAGCAGGATTTCTTTCTCCTTTTTAAGGAAGTTATAACGCTGGGTTAAGGCGAATGACAGGAATATAATTTCGGCAGTTAAGCCCACCACTAAGCCATTTGGTTTTAACAGGTTAAAATTGGTAAGGCCAAGGGTGTTAAAAACATAATTGAACACCCCAAATAAAAGCATTACGGTAGCAATAAAGTAGTACCAGCCCAATTTATAACCCGCCTTAATGCGTTCTACCACGCAAATAATAAGTACAATAACCGTAAGCAGGGCCAAAAAGTTGTTAATATAAAAAACGGTTTTCTCGAGTGCGATAAACGATTTGAACAGCATGAAAACGGGTATGATGGCCATCAGCCAGCAAAAACGCTTGTAATAGGTGGTAAAGTGGTACAATTGGCTATTTTCGGAGTTTTGGTTAACGAACAGCTGCATCACCTGGATCAATAGTCCACAGCTTAACGAAGCCATAATAAGTCGCATATAATCCTGTAAACCAGGTAAATTTGGGTAAAACCACTGGAAGGCGAGCCCTTCCTCTTCAAGGATAAAAATCAGTGTACAAAAAATATAGATGGCATAATAAAGGTGGATCTTGTCTCTTACAGAGGCATAAAGCAGCAAGTTAAATATGACGGCAAAAACAAAAATACCGGTATAAAATCCGAATAATGTATGCTGCGGGATTTCGGCCTGGATAATATCAATATCGCGTCCGATTGACATGGGCATGTACATATTCTGTCCACGTTTGTCGGCCCAGAGGTAAAATGAGGCTTTTTCGTGCGGAGAAAGTACAAGCGGATAAATAAAACTTCTGTTGCGGTACGGACGCTGTTTAAATGCGAAATGATCGCCGGTTAAACCAAGCGGGTGTATTTTTCCGGCACTGTCTACCTTGAAAAGCTGAAGCCGGTTAATACTTGAGCTCTGTTCTTTAAACATGAGATGGACCGATTGGTTTAAGGTATTTTTGATATCGAAAGCAACCCAGTAGTACGACTGGGTATAACCTTTACTAAAAACCTTTCCAACTGTTAACGGACTAAGTTTGTTTGCCTGTTTAAGTTTAATAATCGAATCGATGTTGAGGTTTAAATTCCTGTCTTCATAAAAATAACCGTGCTTGCTGATGTTGAACTTTTTAGCAGTATCTATCAGAATGGGATTGCCCTGCTGTGCAAGGCATAAATGGAACGGTAATAGTAAGAATAGTAATAAAACTTTATTCATTGAGCGGATTATCAAAAGATATAATCAATTCCATAAATATAGTAACATAAAGCAACTACTAAATATACCGAATAGTGGGTATATATGCTTTTAGAGTGATAGATTAATTTTATATAGTAAATTAAACGACTAAATCTCCATTTCATGAAACTTGAAAATACAGAATTGAAAAACCCGATAATCCTGTTGCTCATACTCCTCTTTTTTTTTACGTATGTAAAAGCCCAGGACTGCAAGCCTGATTCGACCAAAAGACTGCGTATTACCGCTGCAAATATTCCAAATGATTTTTCCTGTTATATGGAAATGACCAGGGGGTGGCATAAATACTATGGATCTGGAGCGTTGATCCATCCCCGGGTAATTATTACGGCCGGACACAACCTGGCATATTTTCCATTTGTAAAACGCATCCCATTCTTTCTGTTCAGAGGTACCAGAAAGATCGATTTATATTTTGGTTCTATTGACAGTAATAATTATAAGGCTAAAAGAACATTAAAATTAGTGAAGGGAAAAAATAAATTTTTTAAATCTGGGTACTGGATAAACGCAAAAACAAACCGCGATTTTTCAATCATTATACTGCCCGATTCTTCCCTTTTTAAAGAAGTAGGAGGCTGTTATAAGTTTATCCCGGTTAAACCAGAAGAATTGCATACTACGGCCCTAAATCTTACCGGTTCGCCTGGGGATAAAAAATTATTTGAAATGTGGACCCAATCAACCAATAATTTTTCCATTACGGATTTTTCCTTAAAATATGATCTATTCACTGCAGTAAGAAATAGCGGCTCTCCGGTTTGGATACAAAAGAATGGGATTAGATTAGTTGGTGTACACTCAAGAGGTTATAAGGAAGCTGAAAGCTGCAATGAAGCTGTTATGATCAATGAGGATACTTATAAACAGGTTGCACTCTGGTGTAAAAGTGCAGGCGTTGAACTCTAGCCATTTAAATATTTACCATCTAAAAACGTAATCAGATGAACAAATTATTATCAATTTTAATCTTATTGTTTGCTGTCGATCAATCTTTTGCACAAACAACAGCTAAAACCAATGACATTGTTGGGCAATCTTATGTAACCAAAACCAGCATTGCGGTAAAGGTTTACGACCCTTTAACGAAAAAGGTAAATGAAGAGCTCTCATTTTTACTGAATGATGGAATAAAATTCTACATCTATGAGGTTGTTGATAGTGGTTATATCATTTCTGTATGGGATTTTACTCAGGATGAAGAAAAGAAAACAGCATTTTATAAGCAATTGGGCGTAAACAAGAAGTTAGAAGATGTTAAGCCAGATGAATATTATAAAATGCCGAAAACGCAGGTTGGAATAGCCGCTCCAAAAGATTCGGGAAGTCCTTTCGATAAATATAAAAATCTTGCCTATGTTGATCAGTGGGCAAACAATGCTCAATTCTTTATGTCATTAAAAGATTTTAACAACAGGTGCGAGTCAATCTATCCACATAAGCGAGGATTTACCTGGGGCTTTTTAACCCTTCCCATAAAGGCTCGCTTCGGCAATAAAAAAGCGCCATTTACTTTTGAAGAAAAAATTAACTTTGGGGTATCGGCAGGAGTTAAATGGCAACATGTCGGAACTGTTTATTCTGCAAGTAACCTATTGGGTGGGGTATCTGTTGGTGGTGTGAAGTTAGATAAAGATAATTCAGCATCTGCAGTCTCTTTATCTGCGGGTTACATGTATCAGTATGATAAGTTTCAGATCGGGATATTTACAGGCCTTGATTTTATTGACAAATCTGGTTCTGTTAATTGGGGTTATCAAGGCAAACCATGGCTGGGTTTTGCTATTGGCGTGAGCCTTTTTGGAGAAAGTAAGACATCTGCTTCTACCGATCAAACTCAATAAAGTAATTCATATAACTATTTATCATCTATGACCTCTCTTAAAAATGTGTTTTTGATATTATTTTCAATATTGTCTACAACTTATGGTTCTTTGGCACAAGAAACTGAAAAGCCGTTGCATCGAGCCGGAATTGTTCTAGACCAGGATTACTTTTTAAAATTCGTAAAACCATCCTATGCCACGGATAGAAATTATACAATGGGTTTAGGCCTGATTTACCAGGATAAGAAACTTGGTACATCATGGGTTTTTGCTCCGCACAGATTTTTAGCAAAAAAACTTTTTGGTAAAACCTTAAGGGATTATGATATTTACGATGCAACAATAATGCTTGCAAACACTACATTCACACCAGAATATTTAGGTAACCTGCATGATCCGGTGAGCGAATTTCAGCGCGAAAACGATCGGCCTTTTGCCAGTCTGAATATTATCGGTACAAGCTTGGGGTTGCAGGATGATGCCGGGAATAAATTAATGACTTTAGGCATTAATGTAGGCGCTATAGGCTTAAATGTTTCTAGAGCGGTGCAAACAACCATTCACCGCGATCATTGGTTCGGAAATACAGCAGATATTCCATACGGATGGGAAGGTCAGATTTCAAATGGAGGAGAGCCCACCCTCTTGGTTACAGGGAAAAAAGATTGGTTGCTTATTGGCAAGCGTGGAGGAAATGATGTTGGATTTTTTCAGTTAAGCACCAATGCTGAAGTACGTTTAGGATATTATGTAAGTAGCGGCTTAGGCATTAATGCAAGATTAGGTTTGCTTGATAAGAAAAACTGGGCGGTAAATACCTTGCCAATGGCCAATTTAACAGGCTTAACCAGTGATAATAAAAATTTGTGGGAATTATACCTCTTAACCGGTGTTAAAGGTAATGCCTGGCTTTACAATGCTTTATTAATGGGGCAGTTTAAAAATAGTCCTTATACTATAAGCTTTAAGCAACTAAATAAAGGCACTCTCGATTGGAATTTAGGCTTTGGTACCAAAATACCTTTTTGTGGAAAACAGGCGCTAAGGCTATCTGCTATGGCTGTTGGACGATCACCCGAATTTAATACCGTTAGCGAGTTTAACCGATGGCATACATGGGTAAGCCTCCAGGCATATTACGAGTGGTAATTAACTAAAATCATCAATCAAAAATACAAATAGTTCTTTCGGTCCATGTGCACCTAAAACCAATGTTTTTTCGATGTCGGCAGTTCTGCTCGGGCCGGTAATATTGCTGATCATGGATGGAACTTGGTTGCCGTATTTGTTTTTTAACAATTGAAAGGCATCTTTAAGATCCAAAACCAATTGGCTTGTTTTGGCAATTACAATGTGGTGATGTGGGAAAATGCTCAACCTCCTGCCGGCAGCACCGCTGTTGCTTACCATTACACTTCCATTGCGCGCAATCAATGCCTCGCAAAGGGTAATGCCAACCTCTGCCTGGCCAAAGTCCTTATCGGTTTGGTAAAATGGAAATTCGTACTTGTTTAAGAACTGCTGCAGTTCGGGTTCCCAACAGTATATTTTGCGCCACTTAAATTTATCAGCCAGATGGAGCATGTTTTCAAAAAAATCGATCCCATCTTCACAGAAGATAAAATTACCCGATATGGCAGTAAGCTGTTCGGCAAACAATACCTCTAATTCTTCGGTGTTTTTTTTATACAACGCACTCTCTTCCAAATTAGGATAAGGATTTTCCCGCTTCTCTAATAGCGCTTTCCTTATCTTTTTTAGTATTTGTTCTTTCGCTGTCGTATTATCCTTCATGGTAAAAAAAAGCTACCCCAATAATTAAATCAGGGTAGCAAATGTAATAATAGAAATTATTTATTTATGCTTCTACCGGAGTAATATGTCCGGGAGTTCCGCTTTCTGCTTGGTTTTCGAATAAACGTTTACCAAAAATCACTTCTAAATCATCTTTAAATAAAACTTCTTTTTCGATCAAAATATCAGCCAATTGGATCAATTTATCTTTGTTTTCTTCCAATAATTTAATCGCTCTCTGGTACTGGCCTTCAATTAATGCCGAAATCTCCTTATCGATGGTTAAAGCGGTGTCTTCCGAGTAAGGTTTTGAGAAATTATACTCATTCTGACCCGAAGAGTCGTAATAAGTAATGTTACCTAATTTCTCGTTCAAACCATAAATGGTAACCATTGCCCTTGCCTGTTTGTTTACTTTTTCTAAATCACTTAAGGCACCCGTAGAAATGGTATCGAACATTACTTTTTCTGCAGCCCTGCCGCCCATTGTGGCACACATTTCATCAAGCATTTGGTGAGGGCGAACAATTAAACGTTCTTCCGGCAAATACCAGGCCGCACCTAAGCTTTGTCCGCGTGGAACGATCGTAACCTTAACCAATGGTGCCGCATGTTCCAGCAACCAGCTCACTGTAGCGTGACCGGCTTCGTGAATGGCGATAGCACGTTTTTCACTTGGCGTGATGATTTTGTTTTTCTTTTCTAAACCACCAACAATACGGTCTACCGCATCTAAGAAATCTTGCTTATCAACAGCCGATTTATTCTTACGGGCTGCAATTAAGGCCGCTTCGTTACAAACATTTGCAATATCGGCACCCGAAAATCCAGGGGTTTGTTTTGCTAAAAATTCAGTATCAAGCTCCTCTGATTTTTTAAGAGGGGCGATATGAACTTCGAAAATTTGCTTACGCTCGATAACATCCGGTAAATCAACATAGATTTGCCTGTCGAACCTTCCGGCCCTTAATAATGCTTTATCTAAAACATCTGCACGGTTGGTTGCAGCCAAGATGATAACATGGGTATTGGTTCCGAAACCGTCCATTTCAACCAGAAGCTGGTTTAAGGTATTTTCGCGCTCGTCATTTCCGCCCATTACTCCGTTTTTACCACGGGCACGGCCAATGGCATCAATCTCATCAATAAAGATAATACATGGCGATTTGTCTTTTGCCTGTTTAAATAAGTCGCGCACACGTGATGCACCAACCCCAACAAACATCTCTACGAAATCAGATCCTGATAGAGAGAAGAAAGGAACCTGTGCCTCGCCGGCAACAGCTTTGGCTAACAAGGTTTTACCTGTACCTGGCGAACCTACCAATAAGGCTCCTTTCGGGATTTTTCCGCCCAGGTCGGTATATTTTTTAGGGTTTTTAAGGAAATCAACAATTTCCATTACTTCCGTTTTTGCTTCTTCTAAACCTGCAACATCGTTAAAAGTAATGTTTACCTGGCTCTCTTTATCAAATAAAGTTGCTTTTGATTTTCCGATACTGAAAATCTGACCGCCACCGCCTGCTCCACCGCCCATTCTGCGCATCATAAAGATCCAGAAACCGATTAAAAGCAATACAGGTAAAATAATGCTTAAAAACCAACTTGCTAATGGATTGCTGCGACTGGTTTTCTCTGCCAATACCCTGGGTTGGTTAGCAGGAAGGTCTTTTTGCGAATCGGCAAGTTGTTTATCAAGACCGTCCATAGTGCCGGCATTGAAAAACACGATCGGACCATTGTTAGTATTTACATTAAAGGCACTATTGCTTTTGTATGCATTGTATATTGGTTTTTTCAGACTATCTTTTTTGATATAAACCTCTACCCTTACTAAATCGTCTGATTTATATGCAACAACTTTCTGAACATCACCCTTAAGCAACATCTGTTGTTCAAACTTTTGGTAGGTAACCTCTTTACCTCCATCGGTAGTAAATAAAAACTGCGCAGCTATAATTGCAATGATAATGGCTGCATAAACCCAGAAAATATTAAATTTTGATCCTTTCTGAGGCTTTTTAGGAATGTTTGGAATTCTTTTTCCCTGTTTTTCGTTGGTATTTTGATTGTCGTTCATTTGTCTTTGTCAAAAATGGTTGTAAGGGCTATGCGCTTTGAAAATTTGTGCTTTCGGCATCTCCCCAAAGTTCTTCTATGCCATAAAAGTGGCGCTTTTCGGTTTTAAAAATGTGCACAACCACATCAAAATAATCAAGAATAATCCAATCTGCTGATTCAAAACCTTCTTTATGCCGTGGATCGGCCTGGGTGGCTTTATATATTTCTTTTTCTACACTATCAGCAATAGCTTTTACCTGCGTAGCAGAGTTGGCGCTCGCAATAATAAAGTAATCCGCTACTGAAGAATGAATATTTCTTAGATCTAACCGCACTATATCTTCCCCCTTTTTCTCTTGTATGCCGTGAACAGCCAACTCAGATAGGTATGTAGAAAGGGCTACTATTTTCTTTTTTACCATTAAAATGCTTTAATTTTGGAATTAAAATAATATAAATTCAACACTTGCAAAATAACACTTTTTCGACACTATTTGTTGGTCAAAATTTAATCAAATTAAAAGAAGTTGATTCTACCAATAACTTTTTAAAAGATCTGGTGTCAAAATCCGAGCCATTAGCCGAAGGTACTGTAATTATGGCAGATAATCAATTTGCAGGTCGGGGGCAGCAGGAAAACGTTTGGCAAACCCAGGCAGGTAAAAACATCAGTACCAGTATTTATTTAAAACCGTCTTTTCTGCCCTTAAATAAGCAGTTTTACCTCAATATTGCGGTTAGTTTGGCTGTAAGCGATGCTTTAACATCTTTTATAAAAGAGGGAATAAAGGTGAAATGGCCAAATGATATGTATTATCGGAACAGGAAACTGGGGGGCATACTGATTGAAAATATACTGACAGGTACTTCTATTAAATCTTCTGTAATTGGCATTGGTTTAAATGTGAATCAATCAGAATTCCCTGAAAGTATCAGTGAGCGAGCCATTTCGGTCATTCAAATTTTACAAAAAAATGTTCCTTTGATGGATATTATGGAGAAAATATTCGTCTTTATGGAAAAATACTATTTAATTTTGAGAGCAGGGAAATACAGTATTTTACAAAATGATTACCTTGCGAAACTATACAACTATCAGGTTCCTGCGTTATATAAACATAACGGAGAGATTTTTGAAGGTATAATTAAAGGAGTTGAAGATAGCGGCAGGTTAACCGTTGATACAAATGAAGGCTTGAAAAGCTTTAATTTTAAAGAAATAGAATCCATACACACAAAATAAACACATAATGAAAAAAATCACCTTAGTTTTTTCAATGGTACTTTTTACCATTGCTGGTGCCTTTGCTCAGATAGAAAAGCCGGTAACATGGGCTTACTCAGCAAAAAAAACAAGTAAAACAGAAGCTGTAATCTATTTAAAAGCGACGATTGATGACAGATGGCATATCTATTCGCAAAATGTTAAAGACGGCGGACCTGTAAAAACCACATTCACCTTTGCTCCTTCTAAGGATTTTAGCCTTGTTGGTAAAACCATTGAGCCTAAAGCCATTGTTAAATACGAAAGCACCTTTAAAATGAACGTAAGTTATTTTGAAAAAGCAGTTATTTTCCAGCAGAAAATAAAATTAAACAAAGGCGCTACTGTGGTTAAAGGTAAGGTAGAGTTTATGGTTTGTAACGATAAACAATGTCTTCCTCCGGAAGAAGTTGAATTTAGCGTGCCCGTTAAATAATTGACCTCAAAATATTTAGAAACAGTCCCGAATTTTCGGGACTGTTTCTTTTTAAAGTAAAATCTATCCCGTATATGGGTTTATAAAGAACCATTTATAAAATTATGCTTAATTTCACAGGTTCAAACACACACATAACACACAAATGAAAAAGGTTTTATTATTGTTACTAATGGCCAGCATGTTTATCGCATTGCCAGCGGTTAAAAGTTTCGCCGCCGTAACACAAGATACTACAGCAACCGCTCCTCCTGATGATATTGTTTTTACTGAAGTAGGTTCCGCGCAGGATAGTGCAGCCAATAGTCAGATAAAAACAGAAAAAGATACCCTAAAAAAGGATACAGCTAAAGTAGAAAAAGCTACGGTAGCTGGTAAAGATGCACCAAAACAATCACTTTGGGTAACTTTTGGCTTGGGCCTGCTGGCCGGTATTGCCGCCTTTTTTCTTCCATGTATTTTCCCGATGGTTCCGCTTACTGTTGGTTTTTTTACCAAAAGGGCCGAAAGCAGGGCAAAAGGGATCAGAAGTGCCATTATTTATGGTTTATCGATCATTGTAATTTATGTTGGTTTAGGCGTAATTATTACTTTGATTTGGGGTGCCAGTGCATTAAATGAAATATCTACTGACGGATTCTTTAATATTTTTATCTTCCTTATACTGGTCGTTTTCGGCGTATCTTTTTTGGGTGCTTTCGAAATTACCCTGCCAAGTTCGTTTGTAAACAAACTTGATGCAAAATCAGATGCTAAAGGTTTAAGCGGAATCTTTTTTATGGCCGCAACTTTAGCCGTTGTTTCTTTCTCCTGTACCGGCCCGCTTATTGGGACCTCTTTGGTTGCCATTAATACCGATCTTTTAACCCCTATTGTGGTTATGTTTGGTTTTTCGCTATCGTTGGCGCTAATTTTTACCATGTTTGCGATTTTCCCAAGTTTAATGACGGGCTTGCCAAAATCAGGAGGCTGGTTAAACTCAATTAAAGTTTTTCTGGGATTCCTGGAGCTGGGTTTGTCTTTAAAATTCCTTTCAACGGCTGATCTGGCTTATCACTGGGGAATATTAGACCGTGAGGTATTTTTAGCCATCTGGATTGTACTTGCCTTCATTTTGGGTGTTTATTTATTGGGAAAAATCAAATTCTCTCATGATAGCGATCTGGCTTATGTATCTGTACCAAGGTTATTCATCGCAGTTGCAACTTTTGTATTTGCCATTTATTTAATTCCGGGCCTGTGGGGCGCACCTTTAAAAGCTGTTAGTGCATTGGTTCCTCCGCTTTCTACCCAGGATTTTGTTATCGGACAGGATAATAGTGGCGGTTCAAGTCAAACTGCAGCTCCTGGCCATGCTAAACGTAAATATTCTGAATTTCTGCATATTCCTCACAATATTGATGGCTTCTTCGATTATCAGGAAGCCCTAGCTTATGCGAGAGAAGTAAAAAAGCCATTATTTCTGGATTTTACCGGACATGGCTGTGTAAATTGCCGCGAAATGGAAGCCCGTGTTTGGTCTGACCCTCGGGTACTTAAAAAGTTAAAAGAAGATTACATTGTGGTATCGCTTTATACCGATGATAAAACAGATCTTCCGGAAGCAGAAAAGTTTGATTCGAAAATTTTAGGCACAAAAGTAAATACAGTGGGTAAAAAATTTAAACATTTACAGGCTGAAAGATTTAATACCATTTCGCAACCATATTATGTACTTTTGGGTACTGATGAGAAAGAATTAGTTTCACCCCCTATCGGAGTAGAATTTAATATAGACAAATATTTGCAATATCTGGACAACGGATTATCAGAATTTGCCAAGAAACAAACAAATGAATAAGATCAAGAATATTGGTGTTTTAACCTCTGGCGGCGATTCGCCAGGCATGAACGCTGCCATCAGGGCCGTAGTTAGAGGCTCTATTTATTACAACATTGAAGTAACCGGGTATATCCGTGGCTACGAAGGGCTGATCAACAATGATTTTATCCCTATGGACAGAAAATCTGTAGCGAACATCATTCAGCGCGGTGGTACGATTTTAAAAACAGCGCGCAGCGAAGCTTTTAGAACTGCTGAAGGCAGAAAGAAAGCTTACGAAAACCTGAAAGCCAAAGAAATTGATGCTTTAATAGTAATCGGTGGAGACGGAACGTTTACGGGAGCCAATATTTTTTCTAAAGAATACGACTTCCCGATTATTGGCTTACCCGGAACAATTGATAACGATTTGGCAGGTACCGACTTTACCATTGGTTACGACTCTGCGATTAATACGGTTATTGATGCGGTAGACAGGATCAGGGATACAGCCGAATCGCACGACAGGCTTTTCATTGTGGAAGTAATGGGTCGTGACTCCGGATTAATTGCTTTAAGAAGTGGAATTGGCGCTGGGGCTGAGGCCATCATGATTCCTGAAGCAAACATGAATGCCGATGATGTTCTACATAAACTAGAGCACAGCCGTAAAGACAAGTCTTCGAAAATTATTATCGTTGCCGAAGGTGACGATACCGGAGGTGCGTTTAAAGTTGGCGAAATTTTGCAGGAAAAATACCCGCACTACGATACCAAGGTTTCGGTTTTGGGCCATATTCAACGTGGAGGTAAACCCACCTGTATGGACCGTGTATTGGCAAGCCGTTTAGGTGTTGCTGCGGTAGAAGGTTTAATTAGCGGGGAAAGTGGTGTAATGGCAGGACAGGTAAACCGGGAAATTATTTTTACTCCTTTCGATCATGCCATTAAACACATTAATGCAGAAAAAGTAAGCACCAAATGGCTTAAGCTAATCGATATACTTTCGTTTTAAAACGAAAAACAGGATATAAAAAGAAAAGTCTTTCCCGCACCGGAAAGACTTTCTTGTTTTTGCTTAATGCAATAAGCAATTTCTTAATCTTCTAAAATTACCGCAGTGCCGTTGGCACTTACCATGAGCATACTGCCACCACTACCAACGGTTTCATAATCCAGATCTACACCAACAATTGCATTGGCACCCAAAGCGGCCGCATATTGTTGCATTTCATTAACGGCGGTGTCTTTTCCTTCGCGTAAAACACGTTCGTAAGAGCTAGACCGGCCCCCTACAATATCCGTTATGCCTGCAAATAAATCCTTAAAAATATTTGCGCCAATAATTGTTTCTCCGGTAACCAGACCGATATATTTTATAATTTTTCTGCCCTCAACTGTAGGCGTTGTGGTTACTAACATGTTTTCAGTTTTTATTATTAGAACAAATTTTTTAAAAAATGTTACATTTTTCAGAACAGCTTTTTAAAGGCTTTCTTAAATGGTTTGTGGCGCCAAGCCAGGAGGGCTCAGCACACCTAAAAATAAATTTATGAAATCGCCAGTGCTTTTGCATCACTATTAAAAATCGTTGTTATGAGCACATCTAAAAATTTACTCTTCCTCCCGCTATTATTGGTTGCTTTTTTTGCTAAGGCACAAATGCCAACGCTAAAGGTACAGCAGGCCGAAACCGCAGAACAGAAAGAAGCTGTTAAACTTAAAAAACTGAATATCGATGTACAGATAACCGGGAATATTGCCACAACGGTGATGACCATGACCTTCCATAATAACAGCAGCCGTATTTTAGAGGGCGAACTTACTTTTCCTATGCCCGAGGGTGTGAGCATTAGCCGTTATGCTTTGGATATCAATGGAAAAATGCGCGAAGCGGTGCCTGTAGAAAAGGCAAAAGCAACTGAAGTTTTCGAAAGCATTGAGCGCCGGCGGGTTGATCCGGGGTTGCTGGAAAAGGTTGAAGGGAATAATTTCCGTACAAGAATTTATCCTTTGCCTGCAAATGGCAGCAGAACCATCATTGTGGGGTACGAAGAGGAGCTGAATTTTAATAGCGCTAATGTTTTACGGTATCACCTACCCCTGGATTATAATCAGGCCATTGAAAAATTTACTTTAAAGGCTACCGTTTTTGAAAGCATTATCAAACCGGAACTTGGCGAGCAGCCCGATGGCAGTTTTGATTTAAAGGCCAATGGAAACACCTACATTGGCGAAATTAATAAAACCAATTACCAGCCCAAAACCGGCCTGACCATTAACCTGCCAAAACGCAATAATTTACCTGAGGTACAAATGCAGAAAGCATCATCCGGTTATTATTTTTTGGTGAATGTTTTTCCAAAAATGGAGCACCGGGAACGCAAATGGGCCAATCATATCGGTTTGATCTGGGATGTATCATTAAGTGGCCTTCAACGCGATACCGATAAAGAGATGGCATTACTTGATTTAATCATCAAACAAAAACAAAACCTAACCATCCAATTGGGTTTAGTAAACAACGGCTTTAAAAATGCCGGAACCTTTGTTATTGTAAACGGCAATTGGTCGGCATTAAAAGATAAGCTGAAAAACCTGGTTTACGATGGCGGCACAAATTTCGGTGCGATAAACGCAAAGGCCATTCAGGCAGATGAGTACCTTTTATTTACGGATGGCTTATCTACATTCGGAAAAAATACCATTGCTTTAAATAAACCTGTTCATTGTATCAACACGGCATTAAAGGCAGATTACAGCACTTTAAAATATATTATCTTAAAAACAGGAGGACAATTTATAAATCTCAATTCTACTGCTGTTAACGATGCTTTTAAACAATTAAATCAGCAGAACCTCCAGTTTTTAGGCATTAAAAACGGAAACAGCATCAGGCAAACCTACCCTTCAATGAAGGTAAATGTAAACGGGCATTTTTCGCTGGCAGGTATTATGAGCGATTTTAATACCGAATTTACTTTACAGTTCGGCTTCGGAAACACGGTAGTTGCCGAACAGGTAGTACACTTAAATGCCACAGAACATACTTTGAGCAGTATCAATGTAAGCCGGGTTTGGGCGCAGAAGAAAATTGCAGAAATGGATATTCAATACGAAGAAAACAAAGATGATATCAGCATTTTAAGCAAACAATTTGGAATCGTTACCAGAAATACCAGTTTAATTGTTTTAGAAAATTTAGATGATTATCTCCGTTATGATATTGTTCCTCCCTTAGAGCTACAAGAGGCTTATAATGCCGTATTGAAACAGCGTAGGGTAAGTCTTTTAGAGCAAAAACAGGATTTGCTCAATGCTGCTGTAGCCATGACCAAAGAGTTGAAGACCTGGTGGAACACAGATTTTTACCATAAAGAGCCTGGAAAGAAAAAAGAAAGATACCCTGATCCCGAGCAAAGGGGCACACAAATGGAGCCAATTGGCGGTGTAACGAGGCGAGAGGTTACTAATGCAGCTGAGATGTTGGTTCCGCCTATGCCACAGGCTGCAGCTGCCAGCCGGGATAAAGAATCAAATCAACTCAGTGAAGTGGTAGTTGTGGGCTATGCTGCTCAACAAAAAAGGGCCGTTACCCAATCGATCACAACCATTAGGGGGAATGTTTCAAATGCGCTTGAAGGTAGGCTTACAGGGGTACAAGCAACACAGGCTAATGCTATGAGAAAGCCGCCGGCACCTGCACAGCAACAACCCGCTATCGTGATCCCTGAATTTAAAAGCGATAAGGATTATATGAAGAATTTGGCCGGTAACCCCGACAGTGCTTACCAGGCCTATTTAAAAATGCGGCCGAAATATATTTCTACACCCATGTTTTATTTCGATGTGGCCAATTGGTTTTACCAGCAGAAAGATAGTGTGAGGGCCTTAACTATTTTGAGTAATATCGCCGATTTGGATCTCGAAAATGCCGATTTATATAAAACCCTGGCCTATAAATTAAAACAGGTAGGTAATTATAAGGATGAACTTTTTATCACTCAAAAGATTTTACAATGGCGGTCAATGGATGCGCAGAGCTATCGTGATTATGCCTTGGCCCTGGCTGATAATGGGCAGTACCAGGCTGCGGTTGATAACCTGTACAAAGTGCTTACCCAAAGCTATAACACCCAGATTGCCGACAGGGACCAGGGGATTGAAGAGATTATCATTTCAGAAATGAATAACCTAATCAGCAAATACGGCAATAGCATTAACACAAAGGAAATTGATAAGCGTTTGATCCAGCCCCTGCCTGTAGATGTTCGTGTGGTACTCAACTGGAATAAAAATGATACCGATATTGACCTTTGGTTAACCGACCCTACCGGCGAAAAAGGGTTTTATGGAAATTCCAGGACGAAAATAGGCGGAAGGATCAGCAACGATTTTACTTCCGGTTACGGTCCTGAGCAGTTTATGATCAAAAAAGCCATCAAAGGAAAATACAAGATAGAGGTGAATTACTATGGCGATAGGCAAATCAACATCAGCGGACCAACAACGGTAACCGCTGAAATTTATACCCAATATGCAAGCGGTAAACAGCAACGTAAGGTAATTGTAATGCCGTTAGTGGCTAACCAGGGAAAAGGGAATTTTGTGGGCGAATTTAATTTTAATTGAGATTTCAACGATTAATGGATTACACTTACCGGGCTGGTTTATTGCTTTAGTAAATTAAAGTAATAAACCAGCTACTTCTTGCCAAGTGTTTACGCGTTCGTATTGGGTGATGAGTAAGTTGTGGGGCGAGGTAAACAACAACGGCCGGCCTTTAAATCCAACAAAGTTTTTAATACGATCGTCGATCATGATGTCGGCTTCAACAATTTTATTCCCGCAGAACATGATGTGCTGCCAATCTATAAAAGGAAAGTGTTCGGCCATCCAGTCGTATTTGTCTGTTAGTGAGTTACGGAATTCCATTGCTGCCGAAACGATGTAGACGTCGTACTTTTGCTGAAGGGCTTTAATTACCCGCTGGCTATCCGGAATTACTTCCATATCGCGGAAAAAACCCGGTTCGTTAATATATTCGAACCATTTTTGGTTAACTTCTTGGGGAACATGGTGATAAATTTCATTGCCGGCTTCTATTTTTAAATCGAGCGGAACATTATAATCGCGGTTATAGAGTTTAATAAATTTTCCAAGGGCATCGGCAATTACCTCGTCCATGTCAATTGCAATTCTTTCCATTTAGTATCTGCAAATATTTTGGCGCAAATATCCTGAAAACAAAGAAATTAAACTATGTTTTTAATTTCCAGTATTTTACTTATCTTTGCAGCCCGCAGCATGGAGCTCCGGGAACTATGTTGAATACATAAATACAAAAGAAAATGGCAACTAAAATCAGATTGCAAAGATTCGGTAAAAAAGGGAAACCT
Source organism: Sphingobacteriaceae bacterium (assembly GCA_017745075.1). Taxonomy (GTDB): domain Bacteria; phylum Bacteroidota; class Bacteroidia; order Sphingobacteriales; family Sphingobacteriaceae; genus Pedobacter. The sequence continues at coordinate 26,516 of JAGIAD010000004.1, forward strand.
TTTTTCCACGTAGTGGTAGCAGATTCACGTGCTCCACGTGATGGTAAATTTATTGAGCGTTTAGGTTCTTATAACCCAAACACCAATCCTGCTACTATCGAAATTGACTTCGAAAAAACTTTAGCTTGGGTTAACAGTGGTGCACAACCAACAGATACTGCCCGTGCTATCCTTTCTTACAAAGGTGTTTTATACAAAAAACACTTGGAAGGTGGCGTTAAAAAAGGCGCTTTAACTCAAGAACAGGCAGATGAAAAATTTGCAGCTTGGTTAGATGCTAAAGCTGGTAAAATTTCTGGTAAATCAGAAAGTTTAGCTGCTTCAAAAGCAGATGCACGTAAAGCGGCATTAGCAGCAGAAGCTAAGAAAAAAGAAGATAAAGCAGCAGCTATCGCAGCTAAAAATGCACCAGTTGCAGAAGAGGTTGTGGAAGAAGAAGCACCAGCTGTTGAGGCTGAAGCAACTGAAGAAGCTCCTGCAGCAGAAGCTACTAAAGAAGAAGGAGCAGAATAATTTAATTATTCAGTTTCAAAGAAATAGCGTTCCGAAATCCGGGACGCTATTTTTTTAAACAAAAATGTCATCCTGAGGCACGAAGGACCTTTCTCGTCATTAAAAGATCCTTCGTGCCTCAGGATGACAATGCAAATTATTATGAAACACGAAGAAGCATTTTACATAGGATACGTTACCAAAACGAGAGGTTTAAAAGGAGAAGTTCAGGTATTTTTCGAATTTGATGAATACGAACAGCTTGAGTTTGATGTGGTTTTTGCCGATATGAACGGCAAGTTGGTACCTTATTTCGTGGCTTCGGCTAAATTGCAGGCCAATAACACGGGCTATTTTAACTTTGATGATGCTGATCATATCGATAAAGTACAACCACTATTAAAAAAGAAATTGTACCTGCCCCTGTCGAAAATGCCCGAACGCGAAGAAGGAGAATTTTTCTATACGGATTTTAAAGGTTATCTAGCCATAGATGAAACTTTGGGCGAACTGGGCGAAATTTTGGAGGTAAACGAATATCCACAGCAATTTGTGGCTACAGTGATGTATAAAGAAACCGAAATCCTGTTCCCGCTAAATGAAGATTTTATTGTAGAATACGATGAAGACGATAAGATTTTAACGCTCGATTTACCAGAAGGCCTGCTTGATGTTTATTTAGAGAAATAAACCCGGCAAACTTTTTAGACGGTATTTCCGTTTTACCTCTTATGAGGTGCTTATCTATTTTAATAATTGCCGTATTACTAAGCGTAGGCTGTAACCGTAAAGAAAATAAAACTATACAGGCAGCAAAAGTACAGCGCGTAACCCAGCGGGATTCAATTGAAGAGATAGGTTTAAAGGCATTAACCGCTTTACAGGCTAAAAATTACGAAGCTTTTGCTGCGCTGTTTCATCCCACGGAGGGTGTTCGGTTTTCGCCTTATGGTTTTGTCGATCCTACGCACAAACAAGTATTAGCCAAAGACTTTCTTGAAGCAATAAACCGGAACTGGATTTTAACCTGGGGCCATGTTGACGGAAGTGGCGAAGCCATCAAAATCAGGGTAAAGGCCTATATTGATAAGTTTATTTACAATGCTGATTATTTACATGCGCCGCAGAAAAGCTACGATGCAGTAATAGGCAAAGGCAATTCGATCGATAACCTGAACGAAGCCTATCCGCAACTCCATTTTACAGAATATCATTTTAAAGGTTTCGACGAAAAATACAGGGGTTTAGATTGGACCAGCCTGCGGTTTGTTTTTAAAAAATACAACAATAGTTATTACCTGGTTGCTGTTATTCACGACCAGTGGACAGTTTAAAAGACCCGAACAGCAGGTTTTTTATGGAAATTGTATTAATCTGCATCATAACTTAAAAGCCGATGTTATGATCAGAAAATTATACCTCTCATTTATATTTTTTACTGCATTTGGAGCATTAGTAAACGCTCAGGAAATCACCATCGTAGAAATTGAGAAACTATCTCTCCCGGAAAAATTACTTACCGAAACGGCAACTAAAAATTTGCCGGATTTATACCATAGTACCTTCGAAAAAACCTCTCCTCTTCCCGATAGTCTGGTGTTTTATCAGGACCATCCTTTTTTAACCGGATTATTTAACGCCTATAAAGATCACAGGCCGGTAGTTTTATCACCAGATATGATTTGGTTGCTCATTAGTCAGGGGTTTGCAAGACATATTGATAACAACAAGGAAGCTTTAAGGCATAAACTGGTCGATTTTGAAAGTCGAAAAGTGCTGACTGTGATTGCTAACGATATTGTGCTTGGTAATCCCAACAGTAATTGGGAGACCCTCTTTCCTCAATTTAATCAACAGATAAGTCTGTTTACCGGAAAGAAGTTTGTTAAAAATTTAACAGCTGATTTCAGTACGACAACCCCTACTACCAAAATCGCTTCGGAAATTACGCTGATGGATGGCATGAAATCGTATTTTGTGTACCAGGTTATTTTGATAGGTTGCGGTATCCCGAGAGTAGCATTAGAAGGAACTGTGGGCGATTGGGAAAAACTACTCCAAAAAATAAAATTCATTAAACAATATGATTTAAGCTGGTGGACAACCGAACTCGAGCCTATTGTAAAAGAAATTATCCTCGCCAAAAAGGGCAAGGCAAATAACCAGTTTTGGATGAATATGATTAAAGTGCATACCACCAAAAATTACGGTACAATTAATACCATAGATGGTTGGATTACTAAGCTGTTTCCATACAATAAAAAAGGACTCAAAACCAATTTTAAGCCTATTACTGATATTGGCGGCCTGGCTTCTGAGTTGGTGAAAGTTCCTTTTATTTTGGAGGATAAAGCAGATGACAAGACCTACAACATGGAGTTTTGGGCAGGTTTTATTGGTTTGAAGCAAAATAAAAATGATTTTTCATTAAAGCCTGAAATTGGCTGGGCCATTAGCGCACCCGCAGCCGGTGGTGGCCCAATGAGCAAATCTGATGCATTGAGTGCTTATAACATCACCGAGATACCCGATGAGGTGTATAAGGCTAAAAATCTGCGTGTGCTCGAACTCAGCTTTAAAAATCAAATTAAAATACCCGATCAACTGGCTGAGGTCAGCATTTTAACATTGAAATTATATGGTAGGATAACCGAAGAAGAAGAAAAGCGGGTTTTTAAGCTTTTCCCCAAAACGCAGGTTATTATCAATGAAAATGGGCCGGAACTGAAGGGAATCAGGTAAAAATCTACTTTGCTTTAAAGACTTCAGACTAAAGACTTACCTTTGCACTATGCGTTTCGATATTATAACTGTTTTACCCGCCTTGCTGGAAAGTCCTTTTGCCCATTCCATTCTGCACCGTGCGCAGAAAAAAGGGCTTGCCGAAATTGTAGTGCATAACTTACGTGATTATGCAACCAACAAGCAAAAAAGTGTAGATGACTATCAGTATGGTGGCGGCAGTGGGATGGTGATGAGTATTGAACCTTTCGCCGCCTGTATTGAAAAACTTCAAGCTGAAAGGGAGTACGATGAAATTATATTCATGACCCCTGATGGCGTAACCTTAAATCAGAGCACGGCCAATGAGCTTTCTATTAAAAAGAACATCATTATTTTGTGTGGCCATTATAAAGGCATAGATCAGCGCATACGCGATATCTTTGTAACCCGGGAGATTTCGGTGGGCGATTATGTTTTAAGCGGAGGGGAATTGCCTGCTGCGATTGTGGTAGATGCTGTAGTGCGTTTAATCCCGGGTGTTTTGAACGACGAGACTTCTGCCCTGTCTGACAGTTTTCAGGGTGAATTACTTGATGCCCCGGTTTATACCCGTCCGGCTGATTGGCGCGGGCATAAAGTGCCTGATGTTTTGTTAAGCGGACATGAAGCCAAAGTGAACGAATGGAGGCACGAACAGGCTTTGGAGCGGACCAAAATCCGCCGTCCTGATCTTTTGGAATAGAAGCATTTAACACAATACAATGTGGAATTCGCAAAGATTGTGGAAAAAATTAAAATAGGTTTTTTTATATCAAAAAAAATCCCTAATATTGCAATCCGATTTTCAAGGTAAAGAAAGTTGGTTTAATAGCTTAAAATCATGGATTTAGTAAAATTTGTTGAAGAGCAGGCCATCGCGAAAAAAGATTTTCCTGCGTTCAAGTCTGGCGATACAGTGAGCGTACACTATAAAATTCGCGAAGGTAATAAAGAACGTGTTCAAATTTACCAAGGTGTTGTAATACAACGTAACAGTGCAGGTGCTAATGAAACTTTCACCGTTCGTAAAATGAGCAACGGCGTTGGTGTTGAACGTATTTTTCCTTTTAGTTCTCCAAACATCGAGAAAGTAGAAGTAAATAGCTTTGGTAAGGTTCGTAGAGCGAAATTGTTCTATTTACGTGCTTTAACTGGTAAAGCTGCCCGTATCAAATCTTTAAGAAAATAATATTCTTTATTATAAGATATAGCCTTCACGATTAATTTCGTGGAGGTTTTTTTGTTTATACCTTTGTTAAATGTTAGATTCTGCTTTTTTCAACCAAGTATTTTGGGGTAACACCGTAAAGGCCTACTTCCTTTTTGGAGGCATACTTTTTTTTGGCCTGGTTTTTAAGAACATCGTTTCTAAACTGTTGAGCAGGTTGCTGTTTAAACTTTTCAGAAACTTTTCAAGCCAATCGCATGACGATGCTTTTGTTGCCTTATTGGTAAAACCCATTGAGGTTTTTATTCTGTTAACCACACTTTATCTTTCTATCAACCAGTTAAAACATCCCTTAGAGGTGGCAGTATTCCATTACAGCAAATTAATTGGAAAGGTTAAAGAGTCTATACCGGTATCAATAGGCGATTGTATCGACCGGATATTCCTATTCGGCATTATCCTGTCAATCTTCTGGATTATATTAAGGATAATCGATTTCATCAGCCAGGTGCTTCTGTATAAAGCTTCGCTTACAGCTAATAAGGCCGACGATCAGCTGGTACCCTTTTTAAAGGAGCTGTTTAAAACGATTGTAATTTTTATCGGCTTTTTTACCCTTTTGGGTTTTGTTTTCGAAGTAAACGTATTAACACTGATTACCGGATTGGGTATTGGTGGTATCGCTATTGCTTTGGCGGCGAAAGAGAGTTTAGAGAACCTGCTCGGCTCTTTTACGATCTTTTTGGATAAGCCCTTTACAGTTGGTGACCTGGTAAAAGTTGATGGTGTAGAAGGAACAGTAGAAAAAGTGGGTTTTAGGAGCACCAGGATCAGAACTTCGGAAAAAACCATGGCTACCCTACCCAACAGAGGCATGATAGACGGGGTTTTAGAAAATCTTTCATTGAGAAATTCACGTAAGGTGTCATTTGTGATCGGACTTACTTACGAAACCAGTTCCGATTCGTTAAGAAAAATTATCACCGAAATTGAAAGTTACATCAATAATCATGAGGGTACCAGCGATGATGGCAATGCTTCTTTTAAAAGCTTTGGCGATTCGGGATTAAATGTTGAGGTCAATTATTTTGTAACGATACTTAATTACACTGATTTCCTTAAAATCAGGCAGGAAATCAACCTGGAGATTATGGATATCGTAATCCGAAATAAATCAGATTTTGCCTATCCGACACAACGCTTGATCAGCGACAGGCCGGCTAGCAATACTTCAGAAAAGGAAGTGGGTAATGATACTACAGATTAGATTAATTTCAGATTCTGCAGTGTTTCAAGGTTTCTTCCATTCCCAGCCACTGTATTAATAAGATAATAAAACAAAAAAGCCGGTTTAGCATTAACTAAACCGGCTTTTGTAAACTATTATATCCTTAGCTTAAAGTGGCTAATGTAGTAATTCCACCTTTTACGACCTGGTTAAGCTCTACATTTACCTTGGTGCCTACCGGAAGAAAAACATCTACCCTCGATCCAAATTTAATGAAACCGAACTGTTCTGTTTGTTTTACCTCATCGCCTTCTTTTATATACCATACTATCCTGCGTGCCAAAGCCCCGGCAATTTGACGGAATAATACCGGCGTACCATTTTTATGCTCTACTACGGTGGTTGTACGCTCATTTTCAGTAGATGATTTAGGATTCCATGCCGCAAGGTATTTACCCGGATGATATTTGAAAAATTTAACAACTCCCGAAATGGGGTTACGGTTGATGTGTACGTTAACTGGCGACATAAAAATAGATACCTGTAAACGTTTATCTTTAAAATATTCGCCTTCTTCAGTTTCTTCAATTACCACAACCTTACCATCTGCAGGACAGATTACCAGGTTTTCTCCTGAAGAGAAGCTGCGGCTTGGATTGCGGAAAAACTGCAGTACAATAATGAACAATGCAGCTGAAAAAATATAAATAAACCAGCGTAACCAGGTAATATCGTGATATTTATAATCAACAATGGCGTTGATTACGAAAATAAACAGGATGCTTATGGCAATGGTGGTGTAACCTTCTTTGTGTATGGTCATTGTGTTAAAAATTATTGGGCAAAGGTGCGAAAAATAAATTAATCCAATTTAAAAATTATGCGCCTGTTGCCCTGTAAATGTCAGTCAAATTTCTGCCAAGCCCGTTATAATCCAAACCATAACCTACTACAAACTCGTTAGGTATTTCAAAACCAACATATTCCAGCTCTTCAATTCCGTACTTCAGGGCGGCTGGTTTTAGTAAAAGAGAAGCCACTTTAATTGAAGCCGGATTTTTTTCTTTAATTGTTTTTAAAATGTGGGTCAGGGTAAGTCCGGTATCGACAATATCTTCTACAATGACGATATCCCTCCCTTCAATATTTTCAGGAAGGCCGATCAGTTCTTTCACCTTTCCAGAGCTTTCAGAACCTTCATAAGAGGCTACACGCATAAAAGTAACTTCGCAGGGTACATTTATTTCTTTAATCAGATCGGCCATAAATAAAAAGCTGCCGTTTAATATACCGATAAATAAAGGGCATTTACCTTCATAATCAACGTTCATCTGGATACCCAGCAAACGAATCCGTTTGTTTAGGTTGTCGTTTTCTAAAAATATCTCGAACTCTTTATCCTCTACTTTTATTTTATGCATGCTGCTGTTAAATGGTTTTATGTTGGAAAGTTATTGTTGTAAATTGCTTTATTGTTGGATTGTTTTTCAGAATTGAGGACTGAAAATTGCTAACTGCCAACTGAAAACTACTGCTGCAGGCTCTTCTCCAACTCCCTCTGCCGCCTGCGTTCTTCCCTGCGTTCCTGTCTTAATTGCTTTTTGGTTTTAGTGCTATCTGGTTGGTTTGCAGGTTGTTTGGTTGTAACGGTGTCTTTTTTAGATCTGCCCCCAAAAAGCCGCTCAAAAAAGCTTTTATTTTTATCAGGTACAATAACAACCGGTAAACCATCGCCATCATCATCAAAGGCAGTGGTATCAACAACGGCAGTATCTGGTGCCAAATACCGGCGTAATCCTTCCCTTAGGCGTACATTGTAAAAACCATAGCCGGATGTATCGCTGGCAATCAAACCTTTTCTGGCCATAATATTTCCCATAAACCTGAAATAGTTGTACATATAAGGTTTCAGACTGCCGTCGGCCATAAACTTATACATCGCTGCTTTTGGCTTGGGCACTATACTGGCCAGAAATAACCCGTCTCCAATGGTTAAATCGGCAGGTTGTTTTCCGAAATAATATCTTGATGCTTCTCCTATTCCGTAAATGTTCTGGCCGAGTTCCATAATGTTGAAATAGACCTCCAGCATCCGTTTTTTGCTGATCAGGTGGTTGTGTTCAATCAGCCAAACAATCAGGATCTCCTCTGCCTTACGGGCCAAAGTTTTCTGACGGCTTAAATAAACATTTTTAACCAGCTGCATGCTGATGGTACTGCCGCCACGTTTAAATTTCTTTTCTTTAAAATTTACCGCAATAGATTTACGTATCGATTCTTCTACAAAACCGTTATGCGTAAAAAAAGAGGGGTCTTCTGCAGTTAAAACCGCATTGATGAAGTTTTTGGAAATGGCCGATAAAGGCGTAAAATTAGGGTTTGACGGACCAATAGTAATATCGCGCATCGGTTTACCATATTCATACGGTGTGTATACAAAGGTGCTGTTTATTTTTTGCAGGTTGGTTTTGCCCCATTGTACAATTTTAAAATTAACGGGTGTTAATGTAGAATTGAAACGTACACTATCAGGCACTTTGGTATCCAGGTAAAACCTGAGGTTGTATTTAACCTTGCCCTGTACTTTTAAACCTTCCAACGATTCGAACAAACCTTGTGGAAAAGCATCTAAAATGCTTTGGGCATCCTGTTCTTCAGCGTTTAATTTTAATTCGTATATCTTGTTTTTACCTAAGGTATATTTAATAAAAGGATGGATCTGTGCATTTTTCAAATAGGCTGTTGATGAGCTATCAAGCGCGATATAATTTTGTCCGACCAGAATATCGGCGTCCAGTTTTGCGCTTTGCACAATAATGTCGTTTGAAGCAATACGCGGTTGATTAATGAGCATATTTTTTACCGACCAAGAGCCCGATATTTTATAGTCATCGCCACTATATTTTGCATTTTTAAGCTCCGTTTGCAAAGTATCGAAAGAGATTTTTGCGTGGAGTTTATTGTTCAGGTAGGGTAATTCGAGTTTTTTGCCATCGGCATAAGCCGTAAAGCGCAGTTCTTTACTCCCCGGGTTTACGTAGCCATCCACATGCCAGGTAGATTCACCATTGTTTACACTTATGGCCGATTTAAGGTCGCCACTCTCAATTGTGGCCATGGTAGAGAAGCTCAGTTTAGCAGTATCATGATCATTCAGTTTAAAAATCATGTTCTGCATGTCCATATCATCAGGTATTTTATATAAAACCTGGTTTAAGATGTTGCTGGCTATTTCTGATAGGTTAACTTTTCCCTTGGTTTCGGTACTGTCTTTTTTCTTCCTTTTTAAAATAAAATCGATATTGGTGGTAGAATCTTTAAGCACTACACTTACAAAACCTTCTTTAAGCTTTACCTCCGAAAGTTTTACATTACCAAAAATAAGCGGGAAAAGCTTTACGCTTATGCTCAGTTCGTTGATGCTGGAAAGGGTATCGCGCTCTTTTGGAACAACAGAGATTTTAGTCATTTTTACGGTACTTAATCCTGTAAACCCTGCAGATCCGATTTTAACTTCCAAACCGTAGTCCTTGTCGGCCTTTGCAATTGCCTTGGCTACCATTTTTTTGAGGAGTGCTTCCCTTTTGCTATAGGCTACAGCACCTAATGCAATACAAACGACTAAAAAAACACCTAAAACCCAGGCTCCGATTTTCAAATATTTTTTGGGGATCTTAATTTTTGGTATTCGCATAAAGTCGTTAAAATGGTTAAATGCTTAAACGTAACAAATAAATGTTTATTTCGTGTTAAAATTACAGTTTAAAAGCCTAAATAAAAGTATTTATGGCTATGTTTTGTTAATTTTGAATTTAAATTAATACAATGCAGATTAGCCCGCAACAAGTTTTAGATGCGCTTAAAAATGTAGAAGATCCTGATCTTAAAAAAGATCTGGTAACCTTAAACATGATTAAGGATTTACAGATAGCAGATAACCAAGTTACTTTTACATTAGAGCTTACTACGCCGGCATGCCCGATGAAGGATATGCTGAAAAACGCCTGTACAAATGCCATTAAGCATTTTGTATCATCAACGGCAGAAGTAATGATCAATGTAACTTCGAGGGTTACGCAGCCAGCCAATTCATCTTCACTAGATAACATCAAAAACATCATTTTGGTTTCATCTGGGAAGGGCGGTGTAGGTAAATCTACGGTATCGAGTAATTTAGCCGTTGTATTGGCTAAGGATGGTGCTAAAGTAGGCCTTATTGATGCAGATATTTATGGGCCATCGGTGCCTACGATGTTCGATCTGGTTGACGCAAAACCTGGTGCTGAAGAAACTGCCGATGGGAAGACCAAAATTTTACCGATCGAAAAGTACGGCATTAAATTATTATCGCTGGGCTTTTTTGCCGATCCTGGCCAGCCGGTGCCATGGCGTGGCCCGATGGCCTCAAATGCGGTAAAACAGCTTTTTAACGATACCAACTGGGGAGAACTTGACTATTTAATTGTCGATCTTCCTCCTGGAACCGGCGATATACACATTACCATTACGCAGAGTTTCCCGGTTTCGGGGGCTGTTGTGGTTACCACACCTCAACAGGTTGCTTTGGCCGATACGCATAAGGGTTTAGCGATGTTCAGAATGCCTGGAATTAATATCCCGATTTTAGGTGTTGTTGAAAACATGTCGTATTTTACACCTGCAGAATTACCTGAAAATAAGTATTATATTTTCGGGAAAGGTGGTGGAACAGAGCTTGCAGCACGTTTTGATGTGCCATTTTTGGGTGAAATACCGATAATCCAAAGTATTTCTGAAGCCGGGGATCAGGGAAAACCGGTAGCTCTGAACCAAAATCCTTTGCTGGATGGCATATTTGGCGACATCGCCAGTAAGATTGCACAGCAGATTTCCATCAACAATGCGCAAATGGTGAATTGCTAAAAAATTACTATTTTTATAACCTTAAAAAATACATAATGAATTTAACAGAACAAGTAGAACAGGCATTGGAAACCATCAGGCCATATTTAAAGGCCGACGGAGGTGATGTTTCTGTTGAAGAAATTACATCTGAGGGGACGGTAAAACTGAAGCTTTTGGGTAATTGCGGCTCTTGTCCGATGAGTTTCATGACCATGAAATCGGGTATTGAACAGGCAATTATGAAAGCTGTTCCACAGATCACTTCGGTTGTTGCCGTAAACATGGCAGAGCAAGAGTAAGCTTTAACACTATTTAACTAGAAAGTTTTATTTTAAAAATTACTTTTGTCTTAATGAGATATTGTATTGCCCTGATTTGTCTAATTTTTTCCATAACCGCTTTTGCACAGCAAAAACCGGCACAGGATAAACTCATCCAATTTTCAGGGATTATTACCGATATCGACAGCTCAAATGTAATACCTTACGTAACCATCACCAATCTTTCGGCGAAAAGTAAAAGGGTTGGTGCCGATTACAGGGGATACTTTACCTTTATTGTTAACCCGGGCGATACCATTCTTTTTACCGCCATCGGATACAAAAAATTCTCAACCATAATACCACAAAGTACGCCGGATAGTAAATACACCATCATGGTTAAATTGAAAGCAAATGTGATCGATTTACCTTCGGTGCGTGTTTTTCCATGGGCTACAACAGAAGAATTTACACGCGAGTTTTTATCGATGAAACTGGCAGATGATGATATGGCCATTGCCAAAAAGAACCTTTCGAGATCTTCAATTGATGGGTTGATCCAGACGCTTCCACGCGATGGACAGGAAATCGGCAGTCAGAATTACCGCTATAATTTTGACAGGATGATCAATAAAAACATGGTACAAACCAATCCGCTGCTTAATCCTTTTGCCTGGGGCAAGCTGATGCAGCAAATCTTCGACGGAGACAAAAGCAGGGGTAATAATTAGTCTGCATTCTTAAGTCCTTAGTCTCGGGTGCTTACTGCTTTCAATTGTCATTCTGAATTTATTTCAGGATTCTTATAATATGATACATGAAAATTTTTCCCTATCAATCATTCGTATTACATTCGGATATTCCGGCTAACGAAGCCTGGAATAATTTATCAAAAGCGATATTAAAAGATCAAAAAATTTTTTCAATTCTTTTTCCCAAAAACCCTGATGTTGAACTGTTTAGAGGTTGCATCTATCAATCTAAATTCACCATTCAGAGAAATTTATCTTACAGAAATTCTTTTCAGGCAGAAATTAAAGGAGAAATATTTGAAGAAGGTAGCGGTTGTAAAATAAATATTGAACTAAGTTTAATGCTTTTTGTGAAAATTTTTTTATCAATTTGGAGTGCTATAGCGGCATTTGGTTTTTTAACGATTCTTTTTGGGACCATAACAAAGCTGGATCCGAATTTTGCATTGGCTGCATTAGTTCCATTGGGCATGCTTGGATTTTGCTATTTAATAACTTCTTTGGGCTTCAAATCTGATTGTGAAGAGTGCCGGAAAGCACTAAATACTGTTTTTAAGGTTGAGCCGCAACCGATCTTTAAGGGGAAAGACTGGAGGGTGGATAAATTGTAGCAAAAAGAACCTGAAACAAGTTCAGGATGACGAACCAAGGGTAATTAATGCATGTTTTTGCAATAAAAAAGGGAAAACGTTTCCATTTTCCCTTGTACATCTTCCTTCAGAACCTATCTTTTCTTGCTCTTGTTCGGAAACCTCATTTTGTAATCTGTTTTGATATTTCCTTTAGAAATCGCATCCAGTTTACTTTTTAACATCGTTTTGCGGAGCACACTTACTTTATCTGTAAATAACTTGCCCTCGATGTGATCGTACTCGTGCTGGATTACACGTGCAGGCATTCCGTCCACATCATCAGTATGTTCTACCCAGTTTTCGTCGAAATAGGTAATTTTGATGTTCGGTTTACGCATAATGTTCTCGCGGATGTCCGGTATACTTAAACAACCTTCATTAAAAGCCCAGGGCTCACCGCTTTCTTCCAAAATTTTGGCATTGATGAACACTTTTTTATAACCTGGATTTCCATCCTCATCTTCGCCGGTATCAACAATAAATAAGCGGATAGGCAAGCCGATTTGAGGAGCAGCCAGACCAACACCACTGGCATTATACATGGTGTCGAACATATCGCTGATCAATTGATTTAATTCCGGATAATCTTTATCGATGTCAGTCCCTACCTTTTTTAAAACAGGATCTCCGTAAGCTACTATAGGTAATTTCATTGTATTGTATTTTTTTCAGATCTAGGTCTGAGCTCATTAATTGTTGCAAAATAATGTCAGTCTGAGCCTGTCGAAGACCTATTGTTAAGCCCTTCGACAGGCTCAGGAAGACAAATAAAATTTAAACTACAAAAATAGCAATTATTCCTCTATTGGACAGAAAGTAAAGATATTCAGTTGTTCAACATCGAGCACTTCATTAACCACGTCGGCCATTTGAAGTGGTGTAACCGCATTGATTTTTTCAAAAACTGTGCTTAAAGAATCTATTTTACTATGATCGATAAGGCTTTTGGCCATCGAAATAATTAAACCGATCCGGTTTTCTTCGCTTAACGCGATTTGCCCGATAAATTTGTTTTTGGCTTTTTGTAATTGCAGCTCGTTAAGCGGTTTTTCCCAGAGTTTTTTAATCTCTTTAAAGATTAAGGAGAGTGCCCTGGCCTGTTTTTCCTTATCTGTTCCGAAATAGATAGTAAAAATGCCTGTATCGCTCAGGGGAGAAAAATTTGATTCGATGGTATAAGCAATACCGTATTTTTCCCTGATCTGCAGGTTTAAAACAGAGCTCATGCCGTTGCCGCCAAAGTAGTTGTTGAGCAGCATAAGTGCAGCTTTCTGTGGCTGATGAATGGAATAAGCCTGTGTACCCAAAATGCAGTGTGCCTGCATAATCGGTTTATAAACGGTAGTATTGCTTTGTGCAAGAATAGCCGGTTTAATCCGCTTTTTCTCCGGATTGTTAACCTCAACATCTGCAAAATGTTTGCTCCCTTTGTTGATGACACTGTTTAAGGTATAATTTCCCAAAACAGCGATTACGATTTCGTTTGTGCGATAATTTGCTTTTCTGAAATTGATTACATCTTCGCGGGTAAAAGCCTGAACTGAATCTGTTGTGCCCAGGATATTATTCCCAAGCGGATGCCCGGCGAAAAGCATATCTTCGAAATCGTCGTTTATTGCTTCTTCAGGCTGATCGAGATAGGAAGAAATTTCATCCAAAATCACGCTTTTCTCTTTTTCCATTTCCTCTTCGGGAAAAGTAGAGTGAAACACAATATCGTTAAACAGCTCTAATGTCCGGTCGAGATAGGGGTTTAAAAAAGAGGCGTGAACACAAGTATATTCTTTAGTGGTATAGGCATTTAAATCGGCTCCAACACTTTCTAAACGGTTTAAAATCTGGTTGGTACTGCGTTTTTCGGTACGTTTAAAAATTAAATGCTCGATGAAATGTGCCAAGCCGGCTTTATTCGCAGGTTCGTCGCGCGATCCGGTATTAATAATGATGCAAGCGTGAGATATGGTCGAAGCCGAAGGCACATGCAATAAGCGTATGCCATTTGGCAGGGTGTGAACATTGTATTCCATTGAAGGGCAAAGATAAGGCTAATTGCTTACAAAGCCTCTGTATCTGGGTATTGCAATTGTAAAGCGGAAATCAATTTATCTTTGGTTGGCCTTTTTAGGGCTAAAAAGACAAAATTAGCAAGTCCAAAAATCAGGAAGAACGAGTTATGTGTCATAAAAAAGCCAACGATATTAAAAAGGACCCCTCCTTCCAAAAGCGCCGAGCTGATGATAAAGGCACTTTGGTACATATTGATCTTGATATCGGCACTAGCAGATTTGTCGATTTTAGAAATTAAATTTCTGTAAAAGAAAATGCTTGCTGATATCGTAATCAGCCCCATAATCGGAAATATAGGATTAAAAGGTGAGTTGGTTTGCGGATTGGCATCAAAAAACATGATTTCGCGGTTAAGGAATACGGTTACCAGGGCGAATAGGAAAACGCCCGAGCATAGTGCAAGGTGGATGATCTGGAGTGTTTTTAGTTTGGTGTTCATTGTATGGTACTTTTGATATATGATTTGATCGAAAGGTACTAGAAAGGTTCGTCATCTCGACTGGAGCATAGCGAAATGGAGAGATCTTTTGATGTAGATTTAGCTTCGCTGAGCACTCCGTGGTTCTCGACTTCATTGCATTCCGCTCGAAATGACGAATCTATTAAAAATTATTTCGTTATCCCCTCCAGGGCGAATAAAAATGCCCATCTTAAAGAGACATCTTTGAGGTAATCGAATCGGCCTGAGGCTCCCCCATGGCCAAATTCCATGTTGGTTTTAAGCAGCAGAACATTTTTATCGGTTTTGGTAGCCCTTAATTTAGCCACCCATTTTGCCGGCTCGAAATACTGTACCTGACTATCGTGTAATCCTGTGGTAACCAGTATGTTAGGGTAAGCTTTTTTCTCTACATTTTCATAAGGAGAATAGCTTTTCATATAATTGTAAGCCTCTTTTTGTTTTGGGTTTCCCCACTCATCAAACTCGTTTGTTGTTAACGGAATGCTTTCATCGAGCATGGTGTTTACCACATCTACAAAGGGAACGTCGGCAATGACACCGTTCCATAGATCAGGGGCGATATTTACTATTGCTCCCATCAATAAACCACCAGCACTGCCACCATGTGCATATAAGTGCCCTTTTGAGGTATATTTCTGATCTATCAGATACTCCCCTGCGGCAATAAAATCGGTAAAAGTGTTTTTCTTTTTCATCAGTTTTCCATCTTCATACCATTGACGGCCCATTTCCTGTCCGCCGCGGATATTAGCAATGGCGAAAACAAATCCCCTGTTTAATAAACTTAAACGTGGTGAAGAGAAGTACACATCTGAATTTGAGCCATAAGAACCATAACCATAAAGCAGCAAAGGTGATTCGCCGTTCTTTTTAAAGCCTTTTTTGTATACCAGGGCTATCGGGACTTTGGTGCCATCTTTAGCAGTGGCAAAAACACGTTCTGTTACATAATCTTTGGCACTGTAACCTCCTAAAACCTCCTGTTGTTTCATCAGCTTCTGGTCTTTTTTTACCAGGTCGTAATCGTAGGTAGAATTAGGGGTTGTTAATGAGGTGTAAGCATAGCGTAGCGTGGTGCTGTTATATTCAGGATTGGAACCAACGCCTGCATCATAAACAGGCTCATCAAACTTAATGTAATAATCGCTACCGTCATTTTTGAGTACACGCAACTCTGTTAAGCCATTTTTACGTTCCGATAAAACGGTAAAATCTTTAAATTCCTCTACACCTTCCAATAAAACGTTTGCACGGTGCGGAACAACCTCTTTCCAGTTTTCTTTTTCGGTTTTATCCAGAGGACACTGCATCAGACGGAAATTCTTGGCATTCCAGTTGGTTAGGATCAAAAACTTGCCATCAACAGGTATTACATCATATAATACATCTTTGGTGCGGGCCGCAAAAACTTTAAAGGGGCTTTCGGGATGGTCAGCATCGATTATTTTATATTCTGAGGTAAGCGTTCCCTGCGAGGCAATAAAAATGTACCTGCCATTTTTCGATTTCCCTACACCGATATAATTCGTGTTGTCTTTTTCATCGTAAACTACCGCATCGCTTTTGGCATCGGTACCAAGCACATGTTTCTTTATTTTTTCGCTTAATAAAGTAACCGGATTTTTTGAGGTATAAAAGAAGGTTTTGTTATCGTTGGCCCAGGCCACATCGCCCTGGGTATTGGTAATGGCATCTTTTAAAGTCTCGCCCGTTTCTAAGTTTTTCACCTGAATGGTATATTGGCGACGCGAAACCATATCTACTCCATAAGCCAGCAGTTTATTATCGGGACTGATGCTAAATCCGGTGGCACTGTAATAAGCATGCCCTTTTGCCAATTGATCTACATCGAGTAAAATTTCTTCAGCTGCTGATAGACTTCCTTTTTTACGGCAATATTTAAAATATTGCTGTCCGTCTTCTGTGCGGCTGTAATAATAGTAACCATTTTTAAAAACCGGCACCGATTCGTCTTTTTCCTTAATCCTGCCTTTCATTTCTTTAAACAGATCAGCCTGAAACTTGTCAGTACTTTTCATCATGGTATCCAAATAGGCATTTTCGGCCTTCAGGTAATTTACAACCTTGGTACTGTCGGGACCTTTTTTAAAATAATCGATCATCCAGTAATAATTGTCTGTCACCGTATCGCCATGGATAACTCTCTGGTGGGGAATAATGTCTGCTATTGGTGCTTTTGCGTTAGGCCATTTTATCGGTTTCATTTCTTTTTTTTGTGGGTTATTACAAGCCGTAATTGTACTGATAACAATTAAGACGGGTAAGAGATGTTTCATAGCGGGTTGATTTAGGTTCAACCGCAATTTAATGAAATAGTTCATTAGTTCAATGGTCATTGGTTTATTAGTGCATGGTGGCTAATTGTTCTAGGCAACTAACACTTCTAACCCCGGTCCTCTGACCCCGGACTTATGAAAAGTTCATTAGTTCAATAGTCATTGGTTCATTAGTTAGCATTGTGCAGGTTTTACACGTAGAAACAGACTTATGACTCACCTTAACCATTGCTATTTTCGTAAAAATCCATAAAGCCTATAGATAATCATCTGAATTAGAAAAATTGATGGTAAATTGCCACATCAAATTGCTTGAAAATAATAATGAAATTAGGGTACAAAAAAATAGTTGTTAAAGTTGGTTCGAATGTAATTACGCAAGCGAATGGTTTGCCTGATGAAACAAGGATAAAACACCTGGTAAATCAATTGGCAGACATTAAAAAGCAGGGTATTGAAGTTATTTTGGTGTCTTCAGGTGCAGTAGCATCAGGCAGAAGTTTGATCAAAGTATCAGATAAACAAGATGCAGTAACTACCCGACAACTATTAGCGGCCATTGGTCAGGTTAAACTGATCAATACTTATGCTAATTTTTTTGCCTCCCATGAAATTCAGTGCGCACAGGTTTTGGTTACGAAAGAAGATTTTCGTGATCGGGCGCATTATTTAAATATGAAAAATTGCTTACAGATTTTGCTTCAAAATGAGGTAATTCCTGTGGTGAATGAAAATGATGTAGTTTCGGTTACTGAACTGATGTTTACAGATAATGATGAACTGGCAGGGCTAATTGCCTCCATGTTAAATGCTGACGCGTTGATTATTTTATCGAATGTAAATGGCATTTATAATGGCGATCCAAAAGTTGCAGGTTCAGCCGTTATTGAGGAAATTAATGGCTCGGTTGCTAACCTGGCTTCTTTTATACAAACAGGGAAATCGCAATTTGGTCGTGGTGGAATGATTACCAAATCGACCATGGCGCAAAAGGTGGCTAAACTGGGTATTTCTGTACACATCGCCAATGGAACCAAAGATAATGTACTGATTTCTTTGTTGAGTAATGATCTGGTACACACCCGCTTTGTACCGGAAAAAAGTAAATCGGGCAAGAAAAAATGGATTGCCCATTCAGAAACAGCAGCAACTGGCGTGGTAAAGTTAAATGATGGCGCAAAAGTGGTATTAACCTCAGGCAAAGCAACCAGCTTATTGCCCGTAGGGATTATCGAAATACAAACCGACTTTTTAAAAGGCGATATTATTAAGATTGTAGACGAGCAGAATCATTTAATTGGTTTGGGAATTGCAGAATATGGATCTGATAAGGCCCGGGAGCGCATTGGGCAAAAAAAGCAAAAAGCCTTAGTGCATTACGATTATTTTTATTCGGCGATTTAGTAGGGATATAACCACAGAGTACACAGAACAAATCACAGAGCGACACCGAGTAATTCAATTCTCTTTTTCCTTTGTGAAAACTCCGTGACCTCTGTTGTAAAAAAGAAAACAATGAATTACAAACAATACTTCGAAAAAGCAAAGCAGGCAAGCCGTACCCTGGTTAACCTAAGCAAAGAAACAACAGATGCAGTACTGACTGATCTGGCTGAAGCTCTGGTAGCAAATACAGCCGAAATTCTTACCGAAAATGCTAAAGATTTAGCTAAAATGCCCATCGAAGATCCAAAATATGACAGATTAAAGTTAAACGCGTCACGTATTGCAGATATTGCAAACGATCTTAAAAATGTTGCCGGTTTAAACAGTCCATTGGGTAAAATCCTTTCTGATAAGACGCTGGATAATCAGCTGCATATACAGAAAGTTAGTGTGCCGCTGGGAGTTGTTGGCGTAATATATGAGGCAAGGCCAAATGTTACTGCCGATGTATTTTCACTCTGTTTTAAAACAGGGAATGTAGCGGTACTAAAAGGAGGTAGCGATGCCGAATTCTCTAATCTGGCTATTGCAAGGGTGATACATCAGGTATTGGATAACCATAATATCAACCGTGATGTTTTAACCTTATTGCCTGGGGAAAGAGCTGCAACAGAAGCCTTATTAAATGCACGGGGATTTATCGATGTGCTGATCCCCAGGGGAAGTCAATCGTTGATTAATTATGTGCGCGAAAACAGTAAAATACCTGTTATTGAGACAGGCGCAGGCATTGTGCATACTTATTTTGACGAATCGGGCGATTTAGAAAAAGGTAAAGCGATTATTTTTAATGCAAAAACCAGGAGGGTGAGCGTATGCAACTCTTTAGATTGTGTGCTGGTTAACGAAAACAGGTTGAATGATCTGCCTGTACTTTTATCCCCTTTGGCTGATGGAAATGTAGAATTATACGCAGATGAAAAAAGCTTCGAAGTATTAAAACCTTCCTATCCATCCCACTTATTAAATCAGGCAAATCCAGAACATTTCGGAACCGAGTTCTTATCGCTAAAACTGGCTGTTAAAGTGGTTGATAATTTAACGGACGCATTGAATCATATCGCAAATTATAGTTCGAAACACAGTGAAGCCATTATTTCTGAAAATGCCGGTAATATTGCTCAGTTTCTAAATGAGGTGGATGCTGCGGCAGTATATGCCAATGCTTCAACAGGTTTTACCGATGGCGCGCAGTTTGGTCTAGGTGCGGAAATAGGCATTAGTACACAAAAACTTCACGCCCGCGGACCAATGGGTCTGGAGGAACTGACCAGTTATAAATGGGTGGTAAGAGGTGATGGGCAAGTGAGAGGATAATAAGGTTGATGTAAGATGTATAATGGACGAGGGTGAATAATAAGCTAAGAATCAATAGCTACTTCTTGTATCTTTTTTGTTGATGGTTTAATAGATCATAGTTGATGGCTTAAGTGTATGTGAGCTATTAACTAAAAAAACATCAACAAAAAGCCCTCAATGAACTAATGACCAATGAACAACTGAACTAAAGTTCAAATACCGCTCCCCTTTCAGGCACTTCCACATTAAAACCATCTTCCCGCAGTGCCAGTGATAAACTTTGCAGGCTTTTATCTTCACCATGCACCAGGAAAACTTTTTTAGGCTGACCGGTTTGTTTAATTGTTTTCACTAAATCGTTATGATCGCCGTGCCCGCTTAACAGATCGGTTTGACGGATGGTAGCGTAAACCATCATTTCACGGTCTTTAATTCTTACAATCGGCGCGCCACTTAATAATTTGTAGCCGAGTGTTCCCTTTGCACAGTAACCGATAAAAAGAATGGTGCAGTAATAATTCTGAATGTTGTAATACAAATGATCCTGAATCCTACCACCTTCTAACATGCCGGCAGATGAAATAATGATGCAGGGATCGAAATAATTGGAAACATCTTTACTTTCTTTCATGGTTTGCACATAGGCCAGGTGCTCAAACTCAAATTCGTCGCCCATGGTCCGGTAAAAATCTTTTGCTTCCTGATTCACCAGGTTATGGTGTTTGCGGTAAACATCGGTAGCCTGAACGGCCATCGGACTATCTACAAAAATCTGAATTGGTGGTAAGAGTTTTTTGGTGAATATCTGGTTTAAGGCAAATACCAGCGACTGTGTTCTACCGATGCTAAATGCAGGAATGATTAAGCGGCCAGGACTTTTAATACAGGCTTCTGTAATTTCCTGAACAAGGCGTTCTTCCAGTGTTTGGTCTTTGGTGTGCATCCTGCCTCCATAAGTTGCCTCACTTACTACATAATCTACTTCCGGCAGTGGCTCGGGGTTAACCAAAACCGGATAGTTTTCTCTGCCTATATCGCCGGTAAAAGCTATTTTTTTCTCTATGCCGTTATCGTTTATGGTTAAAATAGCCGCAGCAGCGCCCAGCAAATGGCCAACGGGGATGAAAGTTAAGGTGATGTCGCCGTTAATTTTAAAAGGTTTGTTAAAAGCAATGGTTACAAAACGATCGATCGTATCCATTACATGCTTATGCAGGTACAAAGGTTTTGGTCCGCTAAAATTACCGTGTTTGGTGCGCGGTTTTCTGCCCGCTTTTCTTAGAAACAGTTCAACGGAATCGAATAGCAGTATCGAAGTTAAATCGGCTGTTGGTGGTGTACAAAGCACTTGTCCCTCAAAGCCCATCCTAACCAGCGTAGGTAAATTACCGGAATGATCGATATGTGCATGGGTTAAAATGACCAGGTTAATGCTTGCTGGATCGAAAGGAAATTGCTGGTTTTCTTCCTGGTAGGTTTCCTTTTCATAGTCTAAACCACAATCTATCAATATTTTGTAATGCCCGATCTCGAGTAAATGCATACTCCCGGTAACCTGTTGCGCTGCGCCCCAAAACGTTAACTTCATCTTCTTATCTTTCGCGTAAATTCTTTCGCCGTAAAGTAATATAATTGAAGGGATTTTTTAAACAATCAGGCGTAATTTTTTAATTATGTTTGATCTTGCTGACTAAATTATACTCAGCAAAAAGATTTTTATCTTTGCAAAAAATATCAGCTATGCAAGAACCTTTTGATGTACAAATCGGACCAGTGAATTATTCGGTATTCCCTGAAGGAAATCAAACTTACACCATTTTCAAAGACGGTAAAGAATATATGCAGATCCAAAAGGATACTTCATCGATCTGGTTAAAAATGGATTATAAAACCGAGCTTCCGATTTTTGAGGAGGATGAAGAGGTGAATGCGGTGGGGCAGGCCATTGAAAACTATGTACCTGAAGAGGATGAGGAAGAAGAATTATAAAAATAGATAGAATCAAAAGTCACTTGAGCTTAAGAGGCTAAATTAATCCAAGACAGGTTCTCTTTTAATAAAAAAACGGCAATTTTCAGATCGAAAATTGCCTTTTTTTATTGCTTTTTATGCTTATCTCGTGCAGTTTGCGGTCCACGTTTGCCCATCTTTCGAAACCAGCATTTTAAGTGTGCTGGCATCAATAGTGATTCCTGTTACTCCAGAACCTATACTTACATAAGTATTATCGCCCGATTTTTCGAACCTTACGCCGGTAATATCAGGAATACCGTTTCCAAAATAAAAACTATAGGTTTCTCCTATTTTACTTACTGTTACCTTACCATCTGTACTGTTAATTGTTGTTTCGTTATTTTTGTATGATACGGTTCCTTTATAGGTGCCCACAAAGAAATCCCTGTCTGCAGGATCTGTATCTTTTTTACACGATACCATCACGGTTAATGCTATTAAAAGCATGCTTAAAATTTGAACTGTCTTTTTCATCTCTTTCACTTTTTTAGTTTTAAATAGGTAATTAATGTAACGGGTCTATGACAATGACTGTGCCAAAGGGGAACCTATAGAAGTGAAAAACTGCGTTGAAAGTGTTTTGGTTGTTGCTTTAATTAGCTGATAGTTAGTAGTTTATTTGGGTGTTAAAATAAATTCTATTTTTTTGGAGTGTTAAAGAATGCTCATGCTTTTTCTGAAAAGGATCATATTTAATGGACAGGTTTTTTTAAGGGATTAGCTTTAAGTTTTTAATAATAGTTCCTTTGAGCGTATTAATAATAAGAAAATTTTGCGGGAATACCTTTTATTATTAGATTTATCGCATCAGTAAGAAATTTTATAGTTAAATCTGCTTACGAAGAAACTGCTACAACCATAAATTACTATTACAGCATCTATTTCTAATGACCTTTTCTCAAGCTGATTTTTTTGACCATTTGAAAAGGTTATCTCCGCCCTATCAAAACACCGCGCAGCATATTGCTGATATCCTTAATATCAGTACCAATGAATCCTATAAAAAGATCAGGGGAAAGAGTGCACTAAGCTTTGCGCAACTTATTCAATTATGCGATGCCTTCAAGATACCTTTTTCTTACGATCCCAGTGGCAGTGGCTATATCAGTTTTAAACAACCAAGTTTTAACAGTTCTGATTTTGATATTAAATTATATTTGCAGGAAATTCTCGCCAGTGTTACCCTCGTGGGGAAACTAAATTCAAAACATATCTATATCACCACTGATGACATTCCCCTGTTTCACTTCTTTAAGTTTCCTGAGCTTACCTGTTTTAAGCTGTTTTTCTGGACCGATAGCCTAAAGAATTCAAAGAATAAATTTGATAAGGAATACATAAAAGATGATGTGATCAGCCTTGCCGCTCAGATCAATAAAGCCTATCTGGAAATACCAAGCACCGAAATATGGTCTAAAGATACTGTCCATGGTACAATTGAGCAGATCAGATATGCAGTAGAAGCGGGTTATTTACAGGATACACAGCTTGCAGTAACTATCCTGGAGCAGCTCAAAAGTTGTCTTGCAGATATCAATGCCTATGCAATCGAAAGCAAAAAGACTACCAGCGAGAAACACACCTTTAACTGGTACTGTTGCGATGTGCTTGGAAGCATCTCATATCTGGTAGAAAGCCCTACCGGCATGACCTGCTACAACCGCTTTAATACCTTTGGTTATTTGAAAACCGACAACCCGCAATATTGCATGCAAACTAAAGAGTGGATGAATCAGCTGAGGCGAAAATCGGTATCATACAGTGGCCATGGTGAAAAGGACCGCAATCGCTATTTATATGTTTCAAACCGGGAGATTGACCAATTGATTGATGAAGTGAGTTCCAATTCCTGGAAATAAAAACCCGCAAGACTTTTATGAGCAAGCTTACAGGCCTAAAGCCTGCTTGCATGTCTGTGCATTGAGGTTGCAGATGAAAATGCATAAGCAAGCCGAAGCCTGCAAAAGAAGAGCGCAATTTAGATTTGATTTTTTTTGAGAGCTTAAGGTTAATTATTATGAACTTTTAATAGGTAGATGTAAATCCTTAATTGATTAATATGTACTTCCAGGCCGCCAAATCTCACTATTTATCTTCACTTGAAGTTATTGTTTACCTTATCTTTCTTACTGCTCCCGGCCAGTGCCGTTACTAAAAGCATGAAGATTATTGTCATTTTTATCATTTATGTTACGTGTAAGCAGTTTTGGTTTCTGAACGCAATGATAGTAATTACAAAAATCAGGCATAATCACTAAAGATTAATCGAAGAAATGGATTAACCTTTTAAGCAAGAAAGAAATGATGATTAACGTAAAACGTTTATTTTGACCCTATAATAAGCCGGGTAATTATTAGGAGGTTAAAAATAAGTCGGAGAAAGCTTAATAAAATAAAAATAAGCCTCAGCTTGCTTGAGAGCAGGGAATTTACCCCGCCCAACCGTCCCTGTCCAGGCTCCTGTAGTTAATGGATTCGGCCAGGTGCTCGAGTTCTACATTTTCGCTTCCTGCCAGATCGGCTATGGTACGAGCTACTTTTAAAATCCTGTCGTAAGCGCGGGCAGATAAACCCAGACGTTCCATCGCAGTTTTTAAAAGCATAATCCCCTCCTCATTGATCTCGCATACTTTCCGCACCATTTTAGTGCTCATTTGTGCATTATAGTGCAGTTTGGGTTTATCAGCGAAACGTTTATCCTGGATTTCACGGGCTTTAATTACACGGCTCCTGATGGTATCGCTTTTTTCAGCATCGGATGATGAGGCGAGAGAAGTAAAATTAACGGGTGTAACCTCTACATGCAGATCAATGCGGTCTAAAAGCGGGCCGGATATTTTGCTCAGGTATTTTTGAACCACACCGGGGGCACAAACACAATCCTTTTCCGGATGGTTGTAAAAACCGCAGGGACATGGGTTCATTGAAGCGACCAGCATGAAACTGGCAGGATATTCTACCGAGAACCTTGCCCGTGCAATGGCAACTTTACGGTCTTCCAATGGCTGACGCATTACTTCTAAAACTGTACGTTTAAACTCCGGCAGTTCGTCTAAAAACAGTACTCCATTATGGGCCAGTGATATTTCGCCAGGCTGTGGGTTTATGCCCCCACCTACCAGGGCTACATCGCTAATGGTGTGGTGTGGTGAGCGGTATGGTCTAGAGGTTATTAATGAATCGGCAGCAGATAGCTTACCGGCAACAGAATGGATTTTTGTGGTTTCGAGTGCTTCGCTTAAATTTAATGGGGGCAAAATGGTAGGTAAACGTTTGGCGAGCATGGTTTTACCCGCTCCCGGCGGACCGATCAGAATAACATTATGTCCACCAGCTGCCGCAATTTCGAGTGCACGTTTTATGTTTTCCTGTCCCTTAACATCAGCAAAATCGTGTTCGTAGTTATTGATGTTTTTTAAAAATTCTTCTCTGGTATCCACTTTCACCTGTTCCAAATTTTGGTGCTTATTAAAAAAAGCGGCTACCTGGGCCAGGTTTTCAACCCCGTAAGCCTGAAGGCCATCTACAATGGCGGCTTCACGTACATTCTGTTTAGGCAGGATAAAACCTCCGAAACCATCTTGTTGAGCCTGTATAGCAATGGGTAAAGCACCTTTAATGGGTTGGATACTTCCGTCGAGGGAGAGCTCGCCCATAATAAAAAATTTTTCGAGTTCTTCGCAGGGGATCTGTTTTGAAGCGGCCAAAATGCCGATGGCAATGGGCAGATCGTAAGCAGAGCCTTCCTTTTTAATGTCGGCAGGGGCTAAATTGACAACTATTTTTTGCTTTGGCATGCGAAAACCAGAAACATTAATGGCACTGGCCACCCGCTGTAAACTTTCTTTTACTGCATTGTCAGGTAGACCTACCATATAATATTTGGTGCCGGCACTGAT
Source organism: Sphingobacteriaceae bacterium (assembly GCA_017745075.1). GTDB lineage: Bacteria > Bacteroidota > Bacteroidia > Sphingobacteriales > Sphingobacteriaceae > Pedobacter. Next base: position 52,179 of record JAGIAD010000004.1, read on the forward strand.
ATTCACTTCGATGGTTATGGTTAGTGCATTTACGCCATAAACAGCACTCCCGTATGTTTTTACAAGCATTGATTTTTAATTAAAATAAATTCGGATGTAAATTATTCGGGATGAATATTGATCACTAATATAAGAATATGATTAATAATTTTTATACCTTAAATCAATATTAAAAATGTTAAAGCTATTACCGACCATACTTTTTCTGATATTAAGTCAACAACTTTATTCCCAAAGTAGGGAGGAGAATATTCCCATAAACTTAAAAAAAATTGAAGAAAATCGCGTTTATCATTCGAATGAGGTAGGTGTAAAAGCTCACTTCCCAAATGGAGAAAGTGAATGGGAAAAATACCTTTTAACCCATTCAAAATATTCTAAAATGCCCAGAAAGGATAAAGCCATTGGAAGAGTTTTTTTATCATTTGTAATTGAAAAGGATGGTAGGATAACAGATGTGGTGATAACACGCGGATTAAATAATAAGTGTAATGAAGAGGCATTGAGGTTGTTGAGATCCTCTGGAAATTGGGTTGCTGCAACGCTACAATCAAAAAAGGTTCGTTCAAAAGGGAATATTAGCATAGGTTTTGGATTGAATTCGCCTCATTAATGCTTATGTTAAATAAACCTGATGGGTAAAACCTTTCTAAAACCCCTCAAACAAAAAATCCCAACCATTACTGATTGGGATTTATATTTTATATAGAAATAAAGATTATGTAACCCTAGTCCTTTACCTCAAACCTTGTGTTATCTCTTTCCAAATGGCATTTTAGGCATACCTTTCATCATGGCTGCTGCGGCCGCAGGATTAGAAAACTGTTTCATCATTTTACGCATATCTTCAAACTGTTTAATCAGCTTGGTTACTTCCTCTACCTTGCTGCCCGAACCTTTCGCAATGCGTAAACGGCGGCTTTGCTGAATGGCATCCGGGTTTTCTTTTTCAAACGGTGTCATCGAACTGATAATGGCTTCAATTGATTTAAAGGCATCATCCTGGATATCCACATTTTTCATCATTTTACCTACACCCGGTATCATGCCCATCAAATCTTTCATGTTACCCATTTTCTTGATTTGTTGGATCTGATTGTAGAAATCGTTGAAGTCGAATTTATTTTTGCGGATTTTTTTCTGAAGTTCTGCTGCTTCTTTCTCATCAAACTGCATCTGCGCGCGTTCAACAAGCGAAACCACATCACCCATACCCAAAATACGCGAAGCCATACGATCAGGATAGAAAATATCCAGTGCTTCCATTTTCTCGCCGGTACCGATAAATTTAATCGGTTTGTTTACTACCGATTTAATTGAAAGGGCCGCACCACCACGGGTATCACCATCTAATTTGGTTAAAACAACTCCGGTAAAATCTAAGCGATCGTTAAATACCTTTGCCGTATTTACCGCATCCTGCCCGGTCATGGAATCTACTACGAATAAAATTTCATGTGGGTTGGTTTTGGCTTTAACCTCCGATATTTCGTTCATCAACGATTCGTCAATCGCTAAACGACCGGCGGTATCGATTATAATAACGTTATTCCCATTCTGTTTACCATGGGCAATCCCCTCTAAGGCAATGCCCACCGGATCGTTTGATGCGCGGTTAGCATAAACAGAAACGCCAACTGTAGTACCTAATACCTCTAACTGATCAACAGCAGCAGGGCGGTACATATCGCCGGCAACCAATAAAGGCTTTTTACCCTTGCCTTTTAAGTGCAGGGCCAGTTTACCCGCAAACGTGGTTTTACCCGCACCGTTTAAACCTGCAATTAAAATAATGGTTGGGTTGGCTTTTGTATCTAATTCGGTAGCTTCGCCGCCCATTAAGGCTGCAAGCTCATCATTCATGATTTTGGTAAGCAACTGACCTGGCGAAACCGCGGTAAGTACATTCTGTCCTAATGCTTTTTGTCTTACTTCGTCAGTAAATGCTTTTGCTGTTTTATAGTTAACGTCGGCATCCAATAAAGCTTTGCGAATCTCCTTCATGGTTTCTGCCACATTGATTTCCGTAATGCTGCCCTGTCCTTTTAATACTTTAAACGCCCTGTCTAGCTTGTCCTGTAAATTATCAAACATCTTTTTTTAAGCTAAAAGCTTCATGCCAAAAAGCATAAAGCTACTTGTTTTTAATAAAAGGCAAATGTATCAAATTTTGCTTGTAAATCGCTGCACCCCAAAGTCAAAAATCTTTTTTTGAAAATGTACAGTTTGGTTTTCATAAGTGCAGTACTTCAGCCATCTGTTTCAATCTTTTGATACCTCAATAGGGCAGCCCAATTTGGGAGCAATGCAACATTCGCTTGGAAAGGCTGTCTGTTGTTTAAACCGAACAAATACAAAATGAAAATAATTTTGAAGACTTCCTTGTGTCTTATTTTAATGCTAATGGCGCTATTAACACAGGCCCAGACCTTTAAGGTTAGCGGAAAAGTTATAGAAAACAATAAACAAAAAGGCCTTGATTATGCATCCGTAACATTAGTTCAGTTGCCTGATTCGGCTATTATAGGCACGCAGTACAGTAATCAGCAAGGGCTATTCGAATTTCAAAATATCAAACCGGGAAAATACATTGTTCTGTCCTCTTATTTAGGCTACGAAAGAGCAAAATCTCCAAGCTTTGAGGTTATTCATGCCGATTTTATGGTGCCTACCTTAATATTGACCAGTAGTGCCGGCAAGCTTAAAGAGGTAACTATAAAAGGAAGCAGGCCATTAATAGAAAGAAAGATAGACAGAATGGTGTTTAACCTCGAAAATTCAATCGCGGTAAAAGGTACCGATCTTACCCAGGCCCTGGCATTAACGCCTATGGTACGGGTTGACGAAAGCGGAATTTCTCTTATTGGAAAAGGTGGTGTAGCGGTAATGATCAATGAACGGATGATACAGCTTCGTGGTAATGATCTGATTAATTACCTTAAATCGCTGAGATCTGACGATGTTGAAAAAATAGAGGTAATTACCACGCCTCCTGCTAAATATGAGGCCCAAGGCAACAGCGGACTGATTAACATTGTAGTTAAAAGCAATCCGAACCTGGGCTGGAGTGGCAATTTTAGTCCTTCGTTTGGGCAAAATACCTATTCTTCTTATGCCAATAACCTTAACCTCAATTATCAATCTCAAAAACTGAGCAGTTCTGTGAAGCTGAGGCAATACCACCGTTTATCGCATATTGAAGAGCAGACCAATAACATTGGCGTAAATTCTATTTTGAGCAGCGATCCGAGGAAAACTATCTCTGATGGCGCGGGTGTAAATTTGAGTCTGGATTATAAGGCGGGCAAAAAGGCAAACCTGGGCCTTATTTACGATCTGGGCAAAACCAGCTCAGACATGAATATTGACAACGTAACGGTTTACCAGACCAGGGGCTTAACCGATTCGGTGCTTCGTACGGTTTCGCACAATGAAAATCCGAATCTGAACCAGACGCTTAGCCTTTATTACGACCAGAAACTGGAGAGTTTGGGAAAAAAACTGAGCACAGGATTCAACTTTTTTGCAACACAACCGGAAATTACCAATAACTTTCAAACCAGCTCTGATCAAACCGGCCAAACCTACCGTGTTCGGAATTTTAATACTATTAAGAACAATGTATGGTCGGCACAGGCAGATTTGGTATTGCCCTACAAGTGGGCATTGGTTGAAACAGGCTTAAAGTTTATTAATTTTGATAATAACGCGGAAATAGCTTATGCTAATTTTATTCAGGATGTATTTCAGGTAGATCCTTTAAAAAGCAATCGGTTCGAGTACAATGAAAAAAACATGGCTGGTTATATCAGCATGGAAAAAAAACTGAGCAAACAATGGACTGCAAAAGCCGGACTACGTTATGAATATACCTGGGTTGATGGCTATTCTCCGACAGTAGATTTGCGAAGTCAATCTGAATACGGCAAACTTTTCCCGACAATTTATCTTAGTTATAAACCAAACACCAAAAGCACCTTTTCTATCAATTATTCAAAGCGGATCAACAGGCCAAGTTTAAGGGCGATTAATCCGGCCAAATTTTACTCTAATCCATACACCTACTATACGGGAAATCCGTTTTTAGCCCCCTCCTATAATCATAATATAGAATTATCGTACTTGAGGGGCAATTTGTCTTTTACCGCTTATGGTCAAAAACTGGTTAATGGATATGGTTATGTTGTAGAGGTTAAAGATGCCCTTAAAGTCGTAAATGCGTACAATTACCTTACCCAATATAATGTGGGATTAACTGTAAGCCTTAACCAAAAATTCTTTCCCTGGTGGGAAAACAGCAGCTATGCTTCTTACAGCTATTCGAGCGCTGAGTCGATCCTCCCCCAGGTACTTACGCAAAGCGGATCGGCCTTCTATTACAGCACGAATAATACGTTTAAAACAAGCAGGCAGACTTCGGCCTTCGTTAATTTTAGGCAGTCTTTATCTTCAAGACAGGGCAATATGTACTATCAGGGGCGGCATGTACTTTCTGCCGGAGCAAGGGTTACCTTTGCAGAAGATAAATTTCAGATCAATGCTTCGGTCAATGATATTTTAAAAGGCGATTTGGAACGGAATAGGTTGTACTTTGCCGATGCGGTTCAATATGGCAGCACCTATTACGATACCCGTTCTTTTAATTTAAATTTCACTTACACTTTTGGCAAATCGAAAGTAAAGGGCAACCAAAAACAGGTTAATTTTAGAGAAACACAAAGGGCCAATTAACGAACTTATTAATAATACATATGGGATAAACGTAACAGGCCGTCGATTAAATTTTTCTTTTGGTGCAACATTTTATTCAAGATGCAGTCTTATAGGTAACTAACCTAAACAAATGAAACGCTGTATCCTCCTTTTTTTCATATTTATTTGTGCTTTTTCTCAGGCCCAGGATATTTCAAAACAAAAACAACTGGATGCCAAAAGAACATCAAAAGCACCTAAAATTGATGGTGTTTTGGATGATGAATGCTGGATCAACGTTCCCATTGCAACTGATTTTATTCAGATCAGACCAAATCCGGGAAAGATAGAAACTCATGATCGCCGTACCGAAATGAAGGTGCTTTATGATGATGTTGCCATTTATGTTTACGCCCGTATGTACGATCATCCAGACAGTGTTTTGCACGAGCTGGTTTCGAGGGATGACATAGGTAATGCCGATTTTATTTCGATTATTGTTGATCCTTTTTATGATAAAATGAACGGTAACGGTTTTTTTGTTACGGCTGCAGGAGTGCAGTTTGATGCTAAATATTCGCAGGTAGGTGATGAAGATCCGAACTGGAACGCCGTATGGGAAAGCGCAGTTAAAATAGACGATAAAGGCTGGACCTGTGAAATGAAAATCCCCTATTCGGCTTTACGTTTTTCGGGCAAAGATGTGCAAAACTGGGGATTGAACTTTAGTCGCAGGATACAGCGCAGCAACACACAGACTTTTTGGAATTTTGTTGATCCTAAAGTAAATGGCTTTATCAATCAGGAAGGGCTTTGGATGGGGATAAAGGATATTAAACCACCCTTAAGGTTATCTTTTTCTCCCTATATTTCGGGTTATATCAATCACTATCCCGTTAATTTGCCCGGGGTAAAAAATACCACCGCGAGGTTTAATGGCGGCATGGATGTGAAGTACGGGATCAACAACAGCTTTACCCTTGATATGACTTTGGTGCCCGATTTTGGCCAGGTACAATCAGATAACAGGATCCTTAACCTTACCCCCTTTGAGGTAAAATTTAACGAAAACCGTCAGTTTTTTACCGAGGGAACAGAGCTTTTTAACAAAGGAGACCTGTTTTATTCAAAGCGTATCGGTTCCATTCCGGCTTATTACGATTACAGCGGAGTGGGCAACGATAAAATTCTAAAAGATCAGAAAGAGGCCAAGGTATTAAATGCCACCAAAATTTCAGGGCGAACGGCTAAAGGCCTCGGTATTGGCATTTTTAATGCCATTACCAATAGTATGGAAACTGAGGTAGAAGATGCCCAGGGTAATATTAGGATGGTAGAAACACAACCGCTTACCAATTATAATATCCTGGTTTTCGATCAATCGCTAAAAAACAACAGTTCGGCTACTTTCATTAATACCAATGTACTGAGACAGGGTACTGCCTATGATGCCAATGTGAGCGCCTTGCTTTTCAATTTAAACAATAAAGGCAATAAATATTTCGTGAACGGTGGCGGTAAAATGAGTTATTTGCGGGGGAAAGAATCGAATACGGGGTATAGTTATACACTGCGGTTTGGTAAACAAAGCGGTAATTTTACCTGGAGTTACAACCATGTATATGCTGATGATCAATTTGATCCGTCAGATATGGGTTTCTTTACCAATAACAACTTTTTAGACCAGCGGATTGGTGTTGGATACAATATATACAAACCCGGTAAATGGTACAACCAATTTGAAAGCTGGCTTAATTTAACCTATTCGCGCAGGGCCATTCCGGCAGCTTACCAAAAAACTGGCTTGAATGGTGGTTATTGGGTCCGGTTTAAAAATCTATGGTCAGCAGAGCTGGATGTAAGCTGGGACAGAAAAAGTAACGACTTTTACGAAGCGCGGAATGGGCAGCTTTATCATGCTCCCGAAAATTATGGGATAAGCTTGTATATTAACCCTAACCGTGCCAAAGCCTATAATTTTGGCGGGAATATCCGCTTTTTTGAACAGCAGCTTTTTAAAGGAAAAATGTATAATTTTTACTTTTTTCAAAACCTGAGGCTGAATGATAAAGTGGCGTTTGGACTGGATTTAAACTTTAACCCCAATTACAATTACGTAAACTGGGTAACGGCACAGGGAAATCAGGCTATTTTTTCGAAATACGACCGACGGACGGTTGAAAACTCGTTCGATGCGAAATACACTTTTACCAATCTGATGGGAATTACGGTAGTGTTGCGGCATTATTGGAGCGATAGAAGAAATAAAGAGTTTTACCTGCTTAAACCCGATGGTAATTTAACGGATTACCAAGGTGCGCCATTAACCGGCATGGATAGAAATTACAATGTCTTCAATATCGATTTAATTTATACCTGGCAGTTTGCCCCAGGTAGTACACTGTCGCTTTCCTATAAAGATGCCGCAGAAACTTACGATACTTTTTATACACAGCGCTACAATAAAAACCTGAGTAAGATTTTAGATGCTCCTCAAAATAATAGCCTGTCTGTTAAGGTTTTGTATTACGTTGATTATTTAGACCTGAAGAAAAAAAGAAAGAAGGTTTAAACCATAGACTATAACAAGCATTCTGTGACTAAAGACTAAAGACTAAAGACTAAAGACTAAAGACTAAAGACTAAAGACTAAAGACTGGGGACTTTGGATTTCAAACGCCCAACTAACCTACCGCGCTTTACCCGGACTTATCCCAAATTTTTTACTAAAGGCATTACTGAAATGTTGTACTGAAGAATAACCCAATTGGTCTGAAATGTTTTTGATGTCTTTACTGTGATCTGCCAGTAATTCTTTGGCTTTCATTAGTTTATAATCGCTCAAATAGCCAAAAACAGTATTTTTAAACACTTCTTTAAAGCCATGTTTTAGCTTAAATTCGTTTATCCCGGCGATTTTTGCCAGCTCGGTTAAAGATGGCGGATGGTTGGCATTGGCCAGCAGGTATTCTCGGGCGTAATAGATCCTTTCTTTATCATAAGCCCTAAGTACCGGTCTTTCTGTCTTTTTAGCGGCGTCTTCAAAAGCCTGGGCCTGCAGGGCCAGTAATTCCAGACATTTAGACTGAAGAAACAATAATTTTAAGCCGCCTGTAAAATGGCAGTTCATAATATCTTTAATGCAGCTGTGCATGGCCAGGGTAATGGGCAGGTTTTCTGATGAAATTTCTACCGAACGACCGTTCATGATATTTTCTGCAAAATTCTTTAACAGGATGCTGCTTTCGTTGGTCAAATCAATAAAACGCGACCTTTCGAAATTTATCTCAAAAAATTTATGCTGATTCCGGGTATCAAATTCTGCCGTTCCGTCAAAGTCAGGACTATAAATAATATTGTGATGGTTTGCTTTAATGTCCAGGCGCTTGTTGGTGAGGTAGTTTTCCATAATGCCTCCGCCAGTGAGCGAAAAGTGCAGCTCTACCACATCAGGCTCGTCAAAAGATTTAATACGAAGGCGGCTCTGCCTTACAATTACATCGCCATAAACAATGTAAATACCCGAAAAAGCAATCTGTACGATCTCTGCATCGCCAAAAGGAAAGCTGTATTTATCTCTCCTTTCAGTTACCATTGGCTGATTAAACTGAGAAATGTCGAATTTATTTCCTACAACATAGTATTTGTTATCGCTATCGTAAATGTTTAAGGCCATAAAATCCTTTTGATATAAACTTTAATCCTTTTAATATAAAAAGACCGGTTTATTAGACAATTAATTTTGTCCAAAGTTACTAAACAAAAGAATACGATGCCTAAATTACCTTCATGGCTGGCCAATACAGTGGAAAAAGTGATCAGCAATAAAATATATCAAGTAGAAGTTGTAGAAACTAAAATGTTAAGCAGCAACTTAAAGTGCGTTACCTTTAAAGGCGATTTTTTTGATGCAAAATTTATACCTGGAAATGAAGTGTTGTTGAGGGTAAATCCCAACGAGTACAGACATTACACCATATCTAACTTTGATGAGACCAATCAAACCTGCGATGTGATTTTTTTCCTGAACAGACAGGGACCAGGCCATAGTTTAGCGGTAAATATTCAAAAAGGAGACAGTTTGAGGCTTATTATCGATCGTGCCAGGGTAAAATACAACGAAGCATCCAACCAGCATTTCTTTTTTGGGGATGAAACGAGTCTTGGCCTGTACGAATCGCTTGGTAAAAAAGCATTGGATGAGGATGTAGAATATTTTGGGGTACTGGAGCTTCAGGAAGAAAACCTCAGCTCAGTTGAACACCTTAAATTATTGATTGATACCGTACCATCTGATGTAAATGCACCGGCAAAAAACGCCATTACATGGATGGATAATATGCACCCGATATGTTGGCAAATGTGGCAAAATGCGACGTTTTATTTAACCGGAAGGGCAAAATCGGTACGACAGTTTAAACGCTACCTTAAACAAAGGGGTGTAAGCTTTAGACAAATTGTTACCATGCCCTATTGGGAAATCGGTAAAGTTGGCGGTGGTTAAAGCTACCTTGGAAAGGTAAAAGCAAAGCCCAGCGCCAGGGTCTGACTGGCTTGGATATTTACATCGGTATCTTTATCAAACAAAACCACACCGGTTAAACTGGTATTCATAAAACGGTTAATTTTTGCCGTAAGCGCAATATCCAAACGGTGGTCAATTCGCGACCAGCCAATGTTTTCATATGGAATAAACATCAGGTAGCGAGCCTTAAGGTTGGTGTTGGTGAAAATATCCTTGTCAAAGGCACTTACCACCTGGAATGCAAGCTCGTTACGGAATCTCTTGCCTTTATCCACCCCATAAACGTTTGGTTTATTGTCATAAACAGCCGTATCAACTACAAAGGTTTGCCTGGCTGTACCAGTACCAATACGGGTAGAAAAGTACTTAACAGGCTTGTACTCAAAACCGATAGATTCTGTTAAATAACCCGGGGCCATAAATTTTGAGATCAGAACCTGCTGTTCGTCCCCGTTACCATCCCTGTAGTACCTGAAACCTTTGTCGAATTGCGATTCAAAACTTACCGATCCAAAAAAGAACCAGCTTTTCGACAATTGAAAGGATGCTTTATTATCCCAAAAAATACGGTCGTTGGTTTTCTTTTGCAGCTGATCTTTGTTTTTTATCTTACCGTATTGCAAAACAAGCTCACTTACATAACTATAACTGTTTTTGTTGTATTCTGCTTTCCAGTTAACCAAACCGCCAACAGCTACCGAGTTGGTACCCCCGCCTTTCCAGTTGTTACTAAACTGCGCCTGGTTAACATTTACACCGATACTGGTTTTGGTTTTCCAGTAGTTGATTTTTGCATTAACCACCAAAGGTTTGATTTTTACAGGCTCAAAGTTTAACGGGCCTTGCCTGCTCGGCAGCGGACTACGTTTTAACTTAATGTTCATGTTTTTGGTATTGATGGGAATAGTATCAATCTCCTGTGCATGTAATTGGTTAGAGCAGAAAGTTAGAATCAGGATGATGGCAGCTAAACAGTTCTTCATTGTTACAAAGAAAAAGAAAAATTTCAGAGATAAAAAGCATTTAACAAAATGATTACCAGATTGACAATAGAAATGATGCTTAAAAATAATGCAGTTAGATTTTTCCAATCCACCCATACCAATGTCCGTTTTTCAGGTAATCAGGATCGGTTTCATGATCGTAGGCTTCTTTTTCAAAAATAATGTTGCGATAGGCCCTGTCGTGATTTTGGTATCTGAAAAGATTAATGAAGTAGTTAAAAAAATATAAGATGTAAAAGGGGAAAATAAGCAGCTCTAATTGCTGGCGCAGGTGGATTTTTTCATGGTTAATAATTTCCATATCATTTTTAAACCTTTCTGATTTTAATAATATAAAAGGAAATATGGCCATGCCGGCCGCCGGAAGTTTTTTAATGATGATAATCGGCGCCCTCACAGTTTATCGATCGTTATTTTTGGCAGTTTAGGTAATTGCAGCGCTTTCGGGTTTAACTTGTAGCTTTTATAAGCGTTCCGGATAAACTGGTTGAAAGAATAATCTGTTGCATCGAGCACAAACTGGTAAGTCGGACGGTACTGCTGCATAAAATCAGTCAGTTCATCGCCTTGTATGCCCAATACCTGCCGCACCAGGTTGGCATTAAAACGGTAATCGATCAGATCTTCACGGTAATCTTTCTCGAGGATTTTTTGCAGGTGACGGGCATTTCTTCCCTGTCGGCTCAACAGGTTGTAAATGGCATCGATACCCAAACCTACCCCACCGTTGCCAAGGTTTAATAAATCTTTGCTGCTGCCTTTCATGGTTTGATAACGGTATTCTTGCACATTTTTTTCGTAAAGCTGCTGCGGTGTTAGCCTTTTCTGTTGGATTACCACATCGCGCAGCCTGATTCCCAATGTTTTAAGCTGAAAATACATAGCGGTTTGGCCCTTAAATACCATCGTATCTACCCCATAGCCCGATAAAGCCGCAACCAAAGTATCGCCCGGAATGGCAAAGGTGCTAAACTCTCCCTTTGTATTGTTATATAAACCATCGCCGGTGCGGATGTTGTAAATATAAACCTTGGCCAGGCGTTGTTTGGTTTCTTTTTCAATAACAATTCCCTGCACAGGTTTTGTTTGTGCATATAACAGCTTAGAGAGTCCTGTAAGAAGAATAAAGGTGAAAAAAAATCTCATTAGGCTACAAAACTACAAATATCTGGCAGGCAATGTTTTTCCTTAACATTATTTAACCTTAAGTACCTGACCTAATTTAATTCCATCTGTAGTTATTCCGTTCAGCATTTTTAACTGATCAACTGTTAAATTAAAACGTTTTGAAATGTTATACAAAGTATCGCCTTTAACAACGGTATAAGTGCCATCGGCAACAATTGGTTTTGCACCAGGAGGGGGGGTATCAACCGGCGTAAACTTTGCTTTTTCCTGTGGGATATTCTGGTTGATCTCTGTAAAAACCCGGTCTTCACGTGCAATCTTCTGTTTTTCACTTTCAGGCTGATCGTATTGATAAAGCTGGTATTTCTCGATGGTATTGATCAGCAGATCGGGATATTTAGGGTTAGTGGCATATCCGGCTGTTTTTAAGCCCTGCGCCCAACTTTTATAGTCGTTTTTATCCAATTGGAAAAGAAAACTATAGCGTTTGCGTTTCAGAAAATCTGAATGGTCCCTGAACGATTCGCGGGCATCTTTATAGACCCTGAAACAGTCGTTTTTTTGGTCATCATCACGGAAATAGTTTTTTCCTTTCCACTCTGAAGTACATTTAATGCCAAAATGATTATTGGCATACTTGGCCAGGTCGCTGTTTCCGCTGCCTGATTCTAAAATTCCCTGGGCCAGGGTAATACTGGCAGGAATACCGGAAGAGTTCATTTCTTCTATTGCTACGCCTTTAAATTCGTCGATATAACTTAAGGTATTATAGCTTTTGTACGAATTGTTATTGGCTTTATTGGCCTCCTTTTCTATCTGACGGTTGTTTTTTGAAAATTTCCGTGAACCGCATGAGCTCAAAAGAATAAGGATTGCCGCGATTAGAAGATAATGATGGTATGAACGCATATGGGGTTAATTGTTTAATCGGTTAACTGGTTAATTGTGAACTGCAAACTACACAAGACTCAAAACTTCAACTTTTGTCCTGGTTTTAAATTTGCCTTTTTGATGCCGTTTTTCTGCATCAGTTTCTTAACGCTTGTGCCTTTCTTTTTGGCAATAATACTCAGGTTATCCCCAGGTTTTACGGTATAAGTTTTGGTTGTTCTTCTGCTCCTGCTGTGACGCCTTACCGGCGAAGCGTAAACCGGTTCTTCATAGCCTTCGGGCCTTTCGTCATATTGGTAAAGCTCATATTTTTTGATCAGTCCGATTACCTGGTTTGCCCAGGTTCTGCTACGGGCATAACCACAGCTTCTGATGCCGTAAGCCCAACCCTTATAATCGTATTGATCATATTTTTTAAAAAGATTGTTGAAAGGCTCGCGGGTTTCCATGATTTCGACAAAATGACTGTAAGACTCGTCGGCATTTAAATAATCGCGATATGAAGAACGGATTTCTGCACTGTTGTTGGGCCCTTTTACCCCGAAATGGTTGTTGAGGTGTTGTGCAATTTTACTGTTTCCCGAGGCCGATTCGTGTATGGCAACCGCTAAGATAATACTTGCCGGAATTTTGTGGTCGCGCATTAAACCCTGCGCATACTCTACATGCTCTGCAATATATTCGTCTGTATCCTGTGCTTTTACAGCAATTCCTGCTAAAAGGAGCAGACAAAAAGTGAAAATTTTCTTCATCGTTTTTTGGTTAATAGACCATGGTTTAATGGTTGATAGCCTTGGTTTATAAGGCCATTAACTATGCCATCATCAGTTCTTCCTGATGATAAACAAGCCGTCGCGAACAGGCAGTATTAACTTCTCAACCCGCTCATCTGCTGCAATTTTATCATTAAAACTAGTAATATTTCTCGTGTCTTTATCTTGTTTCTCCTGGAGTACTTTTCCACTCCATAACACGTTATCCACAATAATTATCCCTCCGGGGCGCACACGCTCAAAAATAAGGTCGTAATATGTGCCATTATTTTTCTTGTCGGCATCGATGAAAACGATGTCAAAAACTTCGTCCAGATCATTTAGTGTGATATTGGCATCACCCAGAATGTACTTAATCTGATCGTTATAGGCCGATTTTGCAAAATTGCTACGTACCATATCCTCCAGCTCCACATTAATGTCCAGCGTGTATAAAATTCCGTCAGGAGTTAAGCCTTCGGCCAGGCAAAGGGTTGCATAACCGGTAAAAGTGCCGATTTCTAAAATCCTTTTGGGCGAAACCATTTTACTAAGCAGGCTAAGCACCCGGCCCTGATAGTGGCCGGAAAGCATGCGGGGCATTAAAACTTTCAGGTTGGTTTCGCGGTCGATATGCTGCAGCAGCTCACTTTCAGGCTCGCAATAGGTTAGCAGTAAATCTTGTAAATCGTCGTTTATCAGGCTCATTTGTTGGTTATAAACGGTTACTTTCCATAAAATATTGTAAAATGATGGTTGCGGCAATGGTATCCACCCTTTCTTTGTCGCGCCGGTCATGCTTTTTCAATCCGCTTTGCATAATAGCCTGATGTGCCATTTTGGAGGTAAAACGCTCATCGACCCAGTGTCGGGGAATATCGGGGAACGATTTCTTTAAAAGCGTGGCAAAGCCCTTTACATGCTGTGCCGAATCAGAAGGTGTGCCGTCCATTTGTTTAGGATCGCCAATAACAAAAGCTTCAACCTGCTCGGTAATCAGGTATTTTTTGATGTATTCGATTACATCCTTCGGGTGCACTGTATCCAAACCGGTTGCAATAATCTGCAAAGGATCTGTTACCGCCATGCCGATGCGTTTGGTGCCGTAATCAAAAGCTAAAATCCTGGCCATAAATATAAGCTTTGGGTGTTTGGCGTAAAGCGTTGCCCAATCTTTAAATTTTAAAAGGTCAAAGGTAAGGTTTTTGAAATAATAGGTAAACCCAAGGGGTAATGCTTTGGTAAAGCGTGTGTTATTCAATGAAAAATTGGTTTTTCTATTTTTGGAAAGCAAAACCTGTAGTACTTGGATATGTCCTGCTGTATGCTTTAGTCCCGACGTAAAGTCGGGAGCTGCTGCTTCCATAAGGTTTAGTTGATGCTGGTCTGGACGGTTTGAATAAAGTTGCGTAGTGCGCTATTTGATGTTCCCGAAGAATTACTGATTTAGTTAAATAAACCTGATAGAGCGAAAAGCCCGGAGCGCAACGAGGACTTGAAGAGATAGCAGGACTGCATTTGCCATTGGAACAGAACCAGCCATTTCCAAAAAAAACAATAACGAAACTTCGCTATCGCTATGCGATGGGCAGGCAAACCTCTTAAATTTTGAAAACTTAAGAGGTTGCTACACGCCAAAATATGTACGCCAAAAGTAAGAACGTGATGACGAATGTGCGAATCTCATATCTATTTCTTATTTTGCACCAAATGCAGTTTAAAGAAATCATAGGACAGGCAAGAGTAAAGCAACAATTGGTGCAAACGGTTAAGGAAAACCGCATTAGCCATGCGCAGTTATTTTTATCGCCTGCCGGTTCCGGTGCTTTACCCCTGGCTATTGCCTATGCACAGTATATCAATTGCCTGGACAGGGGAGAAACGGATAGTTGCGGAGAGTGTTCAAGCTGTAGAAAATACGAGCGGTTAATTCACCCTGATTTACATTTTTCATATCCTTTCTTTGCTTCAGCCAGTGTAAAAACTGCGGTTGATGTGCTGGATGAATGGCGTAATATGGTACTGGGCGATCCTTATTTCGATATGGATATCTGGCGCTCCAAACTCGATGCCGCCAATAAACAGGCCAATATTAACATTGCCGAGTGCCACGATATTATTAAAAAACTAAGTTTTAAAGCTTTCGAGGCCGGAACCAAGGTTTTGATTATGTGGCTGCCAGAATATCTGGACAAAGCTGGTAATGCGCTGTTGAAATTAATTGAGGAACCACCTGCAAATACTTTATTTATTTTAATTGCACAAAGTCAGGATCAGATCTTAAACACCATTTTATCCAGAACACAGATTGTGAAGATCCCGAAATTATCATCAGAAGAGGTGACGGATTTTCTATTAAACAGCAGTGGGTTAACTGAAAACCAGGCGATTGATTACTCGTTTTTGGCCGACGGAAATTTGATTGAGGCAAAAGCTTTGGCAGCAGATACACAGAGCGACAGTTCGGGTACGTTTACTTCATGGTTGCGGATGGGATTTGGGAATAAAGTGCCTGATCTGATCGAGTTTACCGACGAGGTGGCGAAATGGGGAAGGGAAAACCAGAAGAACTTTTTAAAATACGGTGTAAATTATTTACGCGAGTGCTGTTTAATTTTAAGTGGTGCTGAAGAACTGGTGAAATTACCTCCTCTTACCTTCGAAACGGCAAAAAAACTGAGTACTCACGTACTTACATTGCCCATGGCAGAGGCTATAATCGGCGAATTGGAGAGGGCGCATTATCACATTGAAAGAAACGCGAACCCAAAAATTCTGTTTTTAGATGTATCTTTACAATTGGTAAAAATTATCAAGTTTAAAACGCTCCCTGCGGGGACTCAATATATATACAATTAATATGGGATGTGGAAGTTGTTCAACAGGTGGTGGTTGCACCCCTAATGGATGCAAAAGTAATGGCTCATGCGGCACCGGTGGTTGCCAAACAATGGAAGTTCACGATTGGCTGTCTAATTTGGATATGCCTTCTAATTATAAACCTTTTCAGGTTACAGAAATTAAATTTAAAGGCTCACGTAAAGAGTTTTTCTTAAACAGTGATAACATTTACCTTGAAATCGGTGAACTTGTTGCTGTTGAAGGGCCAACGGGTGGTTTTGATGTAGGGCATGTTTCGCTTACAGGCGAACTGGTAAGGATCCAGATGAAACGCCGTAAAACGACACTTGATCAGGTAACCAAAAAAATCTACCGTAAAGCTACCGAAGCTGATGTAGAAAAATGGAATTCCGCTAAGGGAATGGAATGGGAAACCATGCACAAAGCCCGTAAACTGGCATTGGATTTACGTTTGCAGATGAAAATAAGTGATGTAGATTACCAGGCCGATAAAACCAAAGCTACTTTCTTTTATACTGCTGATGGACGTGTAGATTTCCGCGAACTGATCAAAAAAATGGCCGAGAGTTTCCGGATCAGGATCGAAATGCGTCAGATCGGGATGCGTCAGGAAGCCGGCCGTTTAGGTGGAATCGGCTCTTGCGGACGCGAATTATGCTGTTCTACATGGCTAACCAATTTCAAAACCGTATCTACGGCTGCGGCACGTTATCAAAACTTATCATTAAATACTCTGAAGC
This sequence comes from Sphingobacteriaceae bacterium, assembly GCA_017745075.1. Lineage (GTDB taxonomy): Bacteria > Bacteroidota > Bacteroidia > Sphingobacteriales > Sphingobacteriaceae > Pedobacter. The sequence goes on from JAGIAD010000004.1 coordinate 68,773, forward strand.
TTGCCGGGCAATGTGGTAAATTGAAATGTTGCCTGAACTATGAGCTCGATACTTATTTGGATGCATTGAAAGATATTCCAGATAAAATTGAAAATTTAGATACTGAGGCAGGTTATGCCCGTCACCAAAAAACCGACATTTTTAAAAAAGTAATGTGGTTTAGCTACCAGGGCGATGAAAACTGGATCCCGGTTAAAGCTGCGCGTGTTAAAGAAATCATGGCCATGAACAAGGCTGGTAAAAAAGCGCCAAACCTTAAAGAAGATGCCATTCAGGTTGCTGCTCCGATAGTGGTTGAAAAATCTTTCGATTACGAAAATGTTGTTGGTCAGGATAGTTTAACCCGTCTGGACGAACGTTCGCGCGGTAAAAACAACCGGAATAACAATCAGAAAAATAACCGCAATAGCCAGAAAAACAATCGCGATAAGGCATCTGTAGGTGAGAAAAATGCCCAGCATAATAACAACAGGCAGCAGCAAGGTGGTCAGAAGCAACAGGGCGGAAAGCAGCAGCAGAAACAGCAACAAAATACTGCACCTAAAGCTCAGCAGCAAGCCGTACCAAAGCCTGCACATGTTAACGGGCCAAAGCCTCAAAACAATAAACCTAAACAGCAACCGCAGCAACAGGTGCAAAAACCGGTTGCTAAAGCAGAAGGAAATGCGGTGCAGGGTGAAAAACCAGAGCAGGGCAAAAATAAAAGCAGAAATAACCGTAGGAAAAACAATAACCGCCGAAACAATAACAATGGTTCAGAAAATAAACCTGCAGCTGAATAAAGGACAAATATTTTTGATTGGTTTTTTATTCATTACTTCGCTGTTTACTGGCTGTAAACCCAGTATAATTGATAGTAATGTAGGAATTGCCAACCGCAGGTGGACCTACCGTAACCATATTCTGGCGTCGTTTGAAATTAAGGATAATACCAAAGCCTACAATATTTATTTTAAGTTAAGGCATACTGCTGATTATAAATATGCCAACATATTTATCCTGGCCCATTTTAAGGATGGCAAAAAGATGGTAACACGACGTTATCAATACAAATTGGCCAAAAATGACGGCGAATGGTTAGGTAGTGGCTCCGGAAATGTATTCAGTTATACTTTACCCATGCTTACCAACTATCATTTTCCTCATAACGGCAAATTTGAGATCGAAATTGAGCAGAATATGCGCGATAATCCGCTTTTGGAAGTGAGTGATGTGGGTGTTTTAGTTGATTTGGCCCAATAGTTTATTTTTTCTGCCCCTGCGGGCTAATTTTTGCATTATTTTAGTTTTTTGTCTTAAATCTTCTACATAAATGGCGGGTTTATTTGTTATTTGGTTCTTTATCAGGGTTTTGTAATATGAAAATGTGTAATAAAATTGTTATTATTGTTTATAAACCTATGAACTATGATCAAAATTTTATTCAAAAACATCCTCGTTATTCTCCTTTTTCTAACGTCAGCCCAGTTATTTGCACAAGGCTTAAAAGGTAAAGTTACTGATTCTGCTGGTCTGGCAATACCCGGCGCTACGATCCAGGTGGTGGGCTCAAAAATCGGAACATCTTCTGATGGAAACGGACTGTATGCCTTAAAATTTCCTGCTGCCGGGTCCTATAAAATCCGGATTTCTTTTACCGGTTATCAAACTTCGGAGGTAGCTGTTCAGATTGATAATACCGTAAAAACAATGGATTTCGCGCTACAGGATACAAAAGAATTATTAAGTGATGTAGTTGTGGTGGGGTCGAGGTCGACGCCAAGAACGAATATCGAGAGTGTGGTTCCTGTTGATCTGATTTCTGCAAAAGATGTTAAAGTATTTGCTCAGACAGATTTAACGCAGATTTTAAACTTTGTGGCACCATCTTTCAGTTCTAACCGGCAAACGGTTTCGGATGGAACGGATCACATTGATCCGGCATCTTTACGTGGTTTAGGGCCCGATCAGGTTTTGGTGCTGGTAAACGGAAAGCGCCGGCATACTACAGCATTGGTAAACATTAACGGTACTTTTGGCCGCGGTTCTGTCGGAACTGATTTAAATTCCATTCCGGTTTCAGCAATTGAACGTATTGAGGTACTGCGCGACGGTGCTGCGGCCCAGTACGGTTCGGATGCCATTGCCGGGGTAATCAACATTGTATTAAAAAAAGTAACACCTTACAGCTTCTCCACTTCCTTTGGTCAGTCTTCTTCAAGTACACTGGGTCGCGATTTTAGCGATGGCCGGACTTTCCAGGTTGATTTTAGCAAGGGATGGGCATTTAAAAACGATAAAGGATTTATCAATTTTGCAGCCCAATATCTTCAGCGCGGGTATACCAACAGAGGTGGTTTAGATACCCGTCCTTTATTGTATTCTGCAAGCCCGACTAAAGGAGCAACAGAGTCAGAAGCCGATTTCCAGGCCCGTTTTGCCAGTTTGAAAGCTGCTGACGACGCCAGGGCTGCAGCAAACGGTTTAGACAGAAATAACATGCGCGTAGGTAATTCTGATTCTAAAAACGGGGGTGGATTTTTGAACGGACAGTTTAATTTCGGAAAAACCACCCAGCTCTATTATGCAGCAGGCTTTACCCATAAAACGGGCAGTGCAGCAGGGTTTTATCGTCTGCCAACGCAGACCACACAGATAGACTTATCAATCTATCCGAACGGATTTCTACCTTTTATAAATACCAAAATCAATGATTATTCATTTGCTGCCGGCTTAAGGGGTAAAATTGGAACCTGGGAGTACGACCTGAGCAATACAAGCGGAGAAAATACCATTAAATTTAATATCGATAATACGGTTAATGCTTCGCTGCCCACAGGAACAAGCCCTACTTCGTTTTACGCTGGGGAATTGCTTTTCAGGCAAAACACCAGTAACCTCGATTTAAGCAAAAAATATACTTTTGACGGTGGATTTTTAACTTCATTAAATGCGGCCTTTGGCGGGGAATTCAGGATTGATAATTATCAGATCAGAGAAGGCGAGGTTTTATCTTATTCCAATGGTGGAAGGTTGATCGGAACCACGCCTACTGCATCGGGTGCGCAGGTATTTCCAGGTTTTAAGCCGAGCAATGCACTGGATAAATCGAGGCATAACGTTGGTGCCTATGCAGATTTTGAAGCTGAATTTGGACCAAGGGTAACGCTGGGCGCTGCAGGCCGATATGAGAATTACAGCGATTTTGGTTCGAACTTTTCTTACAAATTTACGGGTAAGGTTAAACTTTTTGGTGATGTTGCGTTACGGGGGGCTTATGCCACAGGGTTTAGGGCGCCATCTTTACACCAGCAATACTTTAATAATGAAAGCACGCAGTTTGTAGGTACCAATGCCACGCAGGTTTTAACGGTAAATAATGCAAATCCTATTGTTGCCCAATTTGGTGTCGGGGCATTAAAGCCTGAAATATCTAAGTCGGGAAGTTTAGGTTTGGCAGGTAAAATTGCCCAAACTTTTACATTTACCATTGATGCTTATAATATTGATATCAGAGACCGTATTGTATTCTCGAGCCAATATGCCCGCGAACGTTCTGGCGGCGTTTTGGTTCCGACTGGTGTGGTGAACCAGATTTTAAATACAGTAGATCCATCTGCTCAGATTAACAGTGTGCAGTTTTTTACCAATGCCATTAACACCAATACCGCCGGAATAGATGTGGTTTTAACCAACAGGTTCAATCTGGGTGTAAAAAGCAGCTTAATTTTAAGTGTTGCCGGAAATTTAAACAAAACCGTGGTGAGAAGCATACAGGGTTCGGATAAAATTGAAAGCGACCCCAGCCTGAAAGCGAAATTATTCGATCGTTTGGAACGCTCCCGTTTCGAAAGTTCCGTGCCTAAAAATAAATTGAATATTACCGCAACCTATAATGTGAGTAAATTATCATTCGTGGCAAGAACAGTCCGTTTTGGAGAAGTCACTTATTTAAATGCGATCGACCCGAATATTCCTTCAAACGGTTTGCCTCCCCAGTTAGATCAAACTTTTGCCCCGAAATGGATAACCGACCTGTCTGTAAGTTATGCTGCCAGCAAAACCTGGTCGGTAACCGTAGGTGCTAATAATATTTTTGATGTTTATCCCGATAGATTATATATCGATCCGCGCAACAATGAACATAACCTCAGTGGAAATGCAAGCAGTAATTATTCGGGTGGATTAGACAATACTTCTAATGGCAGGTTCTTGTACTCAAGGGCTGTTAGCCAATTTGGTTTCAATGGCAGGTATGTTTACGGCAAAATTGCCTGTACTTTTTAATTTTGCTAAGCGTTTTTTAGCAACGGATGTACACAGATAAACACGGTTTTAATATCTGTGTGCATCCTTTATATCTGTGGTTACTTAATACCTGGTGCTTAATTCTTTTTACGCTAAAAGACTGGAACTATAGATACTGCAACAAGCTTTCCAGTTTCATTCCCCTTGATCCTTTTAGCAATACTAAATGATCATGAACCTGGTTTTCCTGTAGGTAAGTGGCTGCCTCGGCCGGGGTTTCGAAAAATATACCGCTAAAATTGTCTTTAAACGTGTAGAAATCCTTCCCGATAAAAATGAGCTGGTCTAAACCACTTTCATTTGCTTGTTTTACAATGAGTTCGTGCTGACCAGGAGATTCTGGTCCTAATTCGAACATATCGCCCAAGATAGCGGTTTTTTTATCGGCAGATAGCGTGGCAATATTCTTCAATGCTACCGCCATACTGCTGGGATTGGCGTTATAGAAATCGCAGATAACAGTGTTTTTTTCGGTTTTTGTGAGCTGCGACCGGTTGTTTTTGGGTTGATAATTGGATAAGCCGGTATTAATTTCTTCAGGGCTCATGTCGAAAAAGTCTCCTATGCAGATTGCCGCCAGGATATTTTCGAAATTATAGCTACCAGTTAAATTGGTTTTAACGGAAGAAGAAACATCGTGGTTGGTCCAGTCTACTTCGATAAAAGGATCGCTGCTTTTTAACGTGCCCTTTATGGTATTCCCATTTTCCGTTCCATAATAAATGAGTTTGTTTAAGCCCGCGGCAATGCTCATTTCGAGTAAATTAGGGTTATCCCTATTAATAAAGGTGTATCCATTGGTCTGTTTAAGGTAAGTGTAAAGTTCTGCCTTGCCTTTTTTTACACCTTCAAACCCGCCAAAACCATCTAAATGTGCCATTCCAACATTGGTAATAATGCCATGTGTAGGCTGGGCAATGGTACAGAGCAGTTCTATCTCTTTTTGGTGGTTGGCTCCCATTTCAATTACGGCAATCTGTACCTCATTTGTGATGGATAATATGGATAAAGGAACACCAATGTGGTTATTTAAATTGCCAAAAGTGGCAAAAGTTTTATAACGTTCAGCCAATACAGCATTTACCAGTTCTTTACTTGTGGTTTTTCCGTTACTGCCGGTTAAACCGATCACAGGGATATTGAGCTGTTTGCGGTGATGGCGTGCCAGATCCTGTAAAGTGCTTAAAACATCCCTTACCAATAAACATTTATCGTTTTGGGCGTATTTTTCTTCATCGATTACCGCGTAAGCCGCCCCTTTCTCAATGGCCTGGGCAGCAAATTCATTGGCATTGAAAAGGTCTCCCTTAAGGGCAAAAAAGATGCAGCCCGGAATAATGTTCCTGGTATCGGTAGAAATAATGTTATGCTTTAAATAATGCTGATAAAGGGTTTCTGTATTTGTCATTTCAAATGAATTGCGAAGGTAAAAGTACGAATCAGGCCCAAATAAAACACTCTTTTTCCAATCTTCACTGTTTCTTCATGAATTTCCTTGAGAAAGGCTCTACATTCATTGCTTATAAAGGAAATGCGTTTGTTTTTGGCATCGCTTTTCGATCATTATTAACTAAACTAATTCATATCATGAAGAAACTACTACAAAGTTTGTTCACCCTGTTGCTATTTGCCTCTATGGCGATGGCACAAGAGAGAACCATTACAGGGACGGTTACCGCTAAAGAAGATGGCGCTCCGATTCCCGGGGTGAGTATTAAGGTAATCGGCTCCAATGCAGGTGTGTCAACCGGTGCAGATGGGAAGTTTTCTGTTAAAATTTCACCATCGGCAAAGAGTTTACAATTTTCATCAATCGGATTTTCTACGCAAACCATTAACATTGGTACCGCTAATGTAATTAATGCTGTGCTGGTTACTGACTCTAAGATTTTAGGTGATGTTGTTGTTACGGCTTTGGGCATAAAAAGAGAGAAACGCACACTTACTTACTCTACGCAAGAGGTTAGTGGTGGTGCATTGGTTGATGCAAAAGAAAATAACCTGGTTAATGCCCTTGCCGGTAAGGTTGCAGGTGTGCAGATAACCAATTCGAGCGGTGCAGCCGGAGGTTCTTCAAAAATTGTAATCCGTGGAAATACTTCCTTAACAGGCGAAAATGGAGCACTTTTTATTTTGGATGGTGTACCGATTGATAACTCGGAAGCAGGTAACCCTGATGGAGCCCTAAGTGCCGGAGGAACGTCCAACCGTGCCATTGATATCGATCCGAATATTATTGAAAGCGTAACGATATTAAAAGGGGCAGCGGCAAGTGCATTGTATGGAGCAGCTGCAGCAAGGGGGGTTGTGATTATTACCACCAAAACAGGAAAAGGAAAACCATCTGTAACCTTAAGTTCTGGAGTAACGTTCGATAATCCTATTCTTCCTGAATTTCAAGATAAATATGCCCAGGGAAGCCAAGGCGTTTATGTTGATGGAAACAATGGTAAGTTAAGTTCATCTTCCTGGGGTCCGCCTATTGATGGCTTAATGGTAAATGGTCAGCCTGTACAGAAGCACGATCCCAGGAAAGAATTTTTCAAAACAGGTTTTACAACAGATAATACCCTGGCAGTAAATGGGTCAACAGATAATTCAACTTACCTGGTTTCCTATTCCTATTTAAAAACGAATGGAACGGTGCCATCTACAGATTTTGGAAGACATTCGTTATTTACCAAGTTTTCGAATAAAATTACAAAAGACATTACACTTACCGGTCAGTTTAACTATGTTAATTCTGTAAACGATCGTTTGGCAGAAGGTAATGGATTGTCTAGCCCATATTGGACGGTATATGCTGCTCCTATCTCATGGAACCCATTTCCTACAACAAATCCTGACGGTTCTCAGCGGGTATACCGGGCGGCCAGAAATAACCCATACTGGTTGGTAGATAATACCAAGTTTGTTTCGGCTGTTAACCGCTTTTTACCTGTACTTACGGTGAGTTATAATCCGTTGCCGTGGTTAACCATAACCGAACGTGGTGGGGCTGATATTTATAATGATGGCAGTAACTACCATGAAGCACCAGGTATAGTAGGTGGAGAATCTGCTGACGGTAAAATGTATAACCGTGAAATAAACTATAAACAGTTTAACAATGATGTTATTGTAGAGGCGAAAAAGAATTTTAATGAAGATTGGTTTGGTAGCATACTGGTTGGTAACAACATTCTGAGCAACTCTCAGCGAATTGTTTTTGATAAGGGCATAGGCTTATCTGTTAATGATTTTTACAACATTAATAATGCTTCTACTCAGATATCTTCTATAAACAATTATACAAAAAGAAAGGTTGGCTACTACGCGCAATTAACAACGGAGTATAAAAGGATGATATCTTTATCTTTAACGGGGCGTTATGACGGCACTTCGGTTCTGAGTCAGGATAAAAACTATTATCCTTATGGTTCGGCATCGGCAGCCTTTATTTTTACTGAACCTCTCCATCTGGAGGATAATGCCATATTAAATTTCGGTAAAATCAGACTATCTTATTCTTATGTAGGAAACGATAATGTAGGCCCATATGCATTAAGCACTACATACCTGCACCCTGTCATTTCAAATATAGAATTTCCTTATCAAGGGCAAAATGGATTTTTGCTTACCAACACTTATGGCGATCCAAATCTTAAAAATGAGGGTTTAAAGGAGTTTGAAACAGGTTTAGAACTAAAAATGTTCAGAAGCCGGTTGAGTTTAGAAGCCACCTATTTTGATAAGAAAAGCGTTGATTTAATCACTACTACTCCAATTACACCATCATCAGGTTTTAATGCAGCCACCATAAATGCGGCAAGCATGTACAATAAAGGGATAGAATTAATCTTGAGCGGTACGCCTATTAAAACCAAAGATATTACCTGGAATATTGGCCTTAACTTCTCTAAAATTAAGAATGAGGTTACAGAAATTGGTCAGGGCTTGGAAAATATACAATTTGCCGGATTTACAAACCCCGGAATTTTTGCCTACAAAAACCAGCCTTACGGCGTAATATATGGTTCGAGGTATAAAAGGAATAGCGATGGTAAATTATTGATCGATGATAATGGCTATCCGATTATTGATGATCAGCTTGGCGTAATCGGAAACACCACCCCTAAGTGGAATGCAGGTTTAACCACAAGCTTCACTTACAAGTCATTTAGCTTATCTGCTGTATTTGATGTGCGCTATGGTGGCGATGTATATAACTTAGACGGCCATTATTTAGATTTTTATGGTACCACCAAAAAGACCGAAGACAGAACAGCAACTAAAATCTTCGACGGGATAAGAGAGAGTGATGGTAAGGTAAATACAACAGTTGCTAAACTTGACCAAGCGTATTATCAAAATAATGAGAGTGCGGTAGATGAAACCGGTGTAGAAGATGGTACTTATTATAAGCTAAGGCAGGTAACCTTATCTTATAATTTTAATCCATCGCTTTTAAAGAGAACTCCATTTAAAGGACTAAGCATTGCTGCCACCGGAAGGAACTTATGGATTTATGCGCCACATTACACGGGATCAGATCCGGAGGTAAGTTTGTACGGAACAGGTAATGGTGCCAGTTTTACCAATTTTGTTACCCCAACAAACAGGAGTTATAATTTTGCAATAAAAGCAACCTTTTAATCTAGAAAACATGAAAATTATATATTATTCAATCGTTACGGTATTGCTGCTTTCTTTTACAGGATGTAAAAAATTCTTGGATATCAATCAGGATCCAAATAACCCTACAACGGTACAGGAATCTTTAATTTTATCTCCAATTGAACTTTATACTACAACGCAAATTGCTGCCGGTTATCCATCGGTTACCACAGCTTACTGGACACAACAATTGGCGTTAAATCAAGAATCACCCAATATCGATACTTATCGCATTACGCCAACAGACGTAAACAATACCTGGAGCTTCGATCTTTATCCCGCTATCTTTTACAATTTACGCAAACTGATCAGCAACGCAGATCAGAAAGGTAATACCGCTTATTCGGGCGTTGGCAAAGTATTATTGGCTTATAACTTAGCTGTATGTACCGATTTATGGGGCGACATCCCATATTCACAGGCATTTCAGGCACTTAATGGAACAAAACCAATATACGATTCTCAAGAAAGTATCTATAAGGTTATTCAAAGTACGCTTGATGACGCTATTGCTAAACTAAACAGTACATCATCCGGAAAGGCTATTGGTTCTGACGATTTTATTTATGGCGGGAATCTAGCTGCCTGGAAGAAATTTGCTTACACGCTTAAGGCCCGGTATTATTTGCGTTTGAGTAAGGCAGCGGGTTATAATGCAGCAACCCAAGCTGATTTGGCACTTGCAGCACTTCAGAACGGTTTCACTTCAAATGCAGATAATGCTTCCATCACTTATGCCGGAACAGCAAAAGCAGAAAATCCCTGGTACGAAAATACCTTACCGGGTGCAGGAGGCGTTGTTTTATCTTCAAATTTGGTTAATATTTTAAAAACAAATAATGACCCTCGGCTACCAATTTTGGCAAACCCAGGCTCGGGTAACGATTATATAGGAAGAACAAGTGGTACAGCCGCAGCTACAGACCCGGGTGTTTATGCTACCGTAGGAACATTTTATGGCGGATATATTGATGGAAATGATAGTGGATCAGCGGCTCCTGTATTCTTGGCTACCTATGCTGAAGCATTATTTATTAAAGCAGAAGCTACGCTTTATAAGTCAGGAGCCGCTGCAGCAACGCCGATTTATAACAGTGCCATTGGAGCACATATGGATCTGCTGAAGGTTGCGGCTGCAGATAAGGCTGTTTATCTTGCTGCTCATGCAACGCTTGATCCGGTAACTCCTTTAAAAACCATCATCGGTGAAAAATATATTGCCGATTTTTTATCTCTCGAAGTGTATAACGACTGGCGTAGAACAGGGTATCCTGCCCTATCTGTGGTTCAAAATGCTTTTAAGCCTTATATTCCACAGCGTTTTCCTTATCCTTCGCAGGAAATTACTTCAAACCCACAACCACAGCAAAATATTGCTACCTCAACAAAGGTTTGGTGGGCAAATTAAGCTTTTTTTGATCTTTTTTAAAGGCAATCCAGTTTTTGGGTTGCCTTTTTGGGTTTTTAAGCGTTCTAAATCTGCTTGTGCAGGTATTTAACCACAAAAATGATATGGAATCACCTTATCAAATAAAATTTATTTTATGTATTATTGGTTAAATAATTTATTTCATGAGATACGTTCTGTTTTGCATTGCTCTATTTGTCAGTATAAGCGGTTATTCCCAAATACAAACTCCCGATCAGTTTTTAGGTTACCCTCTCGGTTCGCATTTTACGCCTCACCATAAAGTAGCCGATTATTTCAGGCAAACCGCTGCGGCTTCCGCCAAAAACATGAAACTCATAGAATATGGTAAAACCAATGAGGGCAGGCCATTAATGGCAGCAGTTGTTTCTTCGCCAGAAAACATCGCCAGACTGGAACAGATCAGAAGTAACAATTTAATTTTGGCAACAGGTACGAATAATAGTGTCGATTTAACAAATCAGCCTGCTATACTTTGGTTGAGCTATAATGTACATGGCAACGAGGCAAACTCGACCGAAACAGCCATGAAAATGCTTTATACGCTTGTGTCTGGTTCGAATAAACCGGCTACTGAGTGGTTAAAAAATACAGTAGTGATAATTGATCCCTGCTTAAATCCGGATGGAAGAGATCGTTATGTTAATTATTTTAATAGCGTAGTGGGTAAAACGCCAAATTCTGATCCACTGTCAAGAGAACATATAGAGCCATGGCCAGGAGGCAGACCAAATCATTATTATTTCGACTTAAACCGCGACTGGGCCTGGCAAACACAGGTTGAAAGCCAGCAACGGTTAGCTCTGTATAACCAATGGATGCCCCAGGTACATGTTGATTTTCATGAGCAAAGCTATAATGAACCTTACTATTTCGCACCGGCAGCAGAACCTGTTCACCAGGACATTACCCCTTGGCAAAAAAGTTTCCAGGTGGTTGTGGGAAAGAACAATGCCAAATATTTTGATGCCGAAGGCTGGCAATATTTCACCAAAGAACGGTTCGACCTGCTTTACCCTTCTTATGGCGATACTTATCCTTTATATAATGGATCAATCGGGATGACTTACGAACAGGGCGGCATCAGGGCCGGATTATCGATAGTAACCAACGATGGCGATACCTTAACCTTAAAAGACCGCATTGCGCATCATTTTACAACGGGAATGTCGACCCTTGAAGTAACTTCCTTAAACCATCAGAAGTTATTAGAAGAATATAAAAAGTATTTCCAGCAAGAGTTGGCCAATAGCCCGGGCATTTATAAAAGCTATATTATAAAAGCAACTAATCTATCACGCTTAAAGAAACTCGCCGAACTGTTAACCAAAAATAAAATCGAATTCGCTTTTGGTGGGGATAAAACAGGCAGAGGTTATGATTACGATACGCAGAAGGAAGAAAATTTTAGCATCGCCCGAAACGATTTAATTGTTAACATCCAGCAGCCAAGGGCGGTTTTGGCTAATGTTTTATTAGAACCCCAAACCTTCGTAACCGACTCTAATACCTATGATATTACGGCCTGGGCCCTGCCCTATGTATATGGATTGAAAGGATATGCCAGTAAAGAAAGTATAAGAGGTAAATTTCCGGCAATCGAAGAACCTAGAATAATCAATACTGAGGTTGAGAAGCCTTTAGCCTGGCTGTTTAGCTGGGGAACAAGAGAAGATGTTCAGGTTTTAACGGCGCTACAAAAGGAAAATATAAAAGTGAGGCAGGCCGATCAGCCGTTCTCGGTAAACGGGAAAGATTACCCTGCGGGAACCCTCATTGTATTGCGGGCAGAAAATGAAAAAACGATAAAAGGGATGAACGATAAAATCGCCTTTATTGCAAAAATGTTCGATAAACCCATTCAGGCAGTAAGCAGTGGTTTTGTAGAAAAAGGTAAAGACTTCGGATCTAACGTTTATCCCTTATTAAAACAACCAAAAATTGCCATAGTATCGGGTATGGAGGTTTCTTCTCTTGCTTTTGGCGAAGCCTGGTTTTTTCTTGAGCACGATCTGAATCTTTCGCCGAGTATTATTAATGCCAAAGACCTGAATAACCTGGATATTAATAAAGTAAACACCTTGATTTTGCCGGATGGGACTTACAGCGCTTTTATAGGTGATGGATTAACCACATGGCTAAATAAAGGCGGAAGATTAATCTTAATGGAAGACGCTATAGAAAGTGTACTCGAGAAAAAAGGATTTGATATTAAAAAGAAAGAAGCTGCGGTAAAAAAAGACGAAAAGCCTGAAGCGAACAAACTACCGTTTAAAGATAAGGATAAAGATGATTTCGAAACTACCATACCGGGAGCTATTTATAAGATCAACCTCGATGCTACACATCCTTTCTCTTACGGTCTGGGTAAATTTTACTATAGCTTAAAAACAGACCGGAAGATTTATGAACCTTTTGTTAAGGGCTGGAACGTGGGATTGATTAACGATAAAAGCTTAATGGCCGGTATAGTAGGAAAAAAAGCCAGGGAAGAACTTAAAGCCGGGCTTTTAATTGGCGTACAGGATTTTGGCCGTGGGCAGGTGGTCTATTTAGCCAACGATCCGCTTTTTAGGAATTTTTGGGAGGGTGGAAAAACTTTATTCGGGAATGTAATTTTTTGCGGGTATTAGTAGGTATGTTTAAAATCAGCTGTGATCACTGCTTTTTTAGTTAAAGAGTTTTTTCTTAGAAAAAACTGTGCTTCAAAAAAGGCCTTTGGAGGCATTTAGGACAGGTTTAGTTAAAAAACGTTAAAAATAATTTGCTTAAAGGTATAACTAACTCTACTTTAGCATATTATTTATACACACTAACTAACATATTTCTACTATGAAAAAACTTCTACAGAGTTTGTTCATCATGCTGTTTTTTGCGGTAAACGCAATGGCACAGGAGCGAACAATCACAGGAACAGTTACGTCCGCAGATGACAAACTGCCGATTCCTGGAGTAAGCGTAAAAATTCAGGGAGCCGCGGGAGGTACCTCTACCGATTCGAATGGAAAATTCTCCATTAAAGTTTCTGCTGATGCTAAAGCGATTGAATTTTCTTCCATTGGCTTTGCTAGTCAAACCAGACCGATCGGAAGTTCAAATGTGATCAATGTAATTTTAACAACCGATTCTAAAGCCCTGGGTGAGGTAGTGGTTACCGCATTGGGTGTTAACAAGGCTACTAAAACTTTGGGTTACTCCCAAAGCACTTTAAAATCGGCCGAGGTGAACGCTTCAGCACCGGCAAGTTTATTTGGCGGTCTGCAAGGTAAAGTGGCAGGGGTAAACATTTCCAATACCTCTGGTGCACCAGGTGGATCTACAAAAGTTATTTTAAGGGGATTTTCTTCAATAACAGGCAGTAATCAGCCTTTATATGTTATAGATGGTGTGCCCTTGGATAACTCAACAGCAGGTTCTGATAATAACTACGACTTTGGTAATAATGCAAACGATATTGACCCGAATAATATCGAGAGCATCAGTATCTTAAAAGGATCGGCTGCAACAGCGTTATATGGTTCGCGCGGATCGAACGGTGTTTTGATCGTAACCACTAAAAAAGGAGCTGCCGGTAAATTAAAAGTTGATCTTTCTACATCGACCACATTAACCAACGTTGCTTCTATTTACAAACCTCAAGATCAGTTTGGTCAAGGCTGGGATGGTACCTATATTCCTTCTGAAAACGGTAACTGGGGGCCGAAATATGATGGACAATTAAGGTCGTGGGGTGCTATCGTAGATAATTCACAATTATTAAAACCTTATTCATTTATTAAGAACAACGTAAGAGATGCCTTAACAACAGGTATTGAATTAAACAATAACATTGCTTTAAGTGGTGGTAACGAAAATAGCACAGCCTATTTTTCTTACGGTAACATTTACAGTAATGGTTACCTGCCTTCTGATAACGATTCTTATAAAAGAAATAACTTTACCTTAAAGGGATCGACCAAGTATGGTAACTTCTCCGCCGATGCCTCTTTAAACTATGTAGGTAAAACGACTAAATTTATCAATCAGGGCGGTGCCAATTCGGGTATTGGTTCTTCATTTTACGAAGATATTCTTCAGATCCCGGGTGATATCCCGATTAAAGACCTTCAGGATTATAAAAACAAGTTTTTTAACGTAGATAATTATTTTACGCCATATGCTGAAAACCCTTACTACTCTATTTATGAAAACGGCAGTAGGTATAAAAGTGATCGTGTATACGGAAATATTAATCTAAACTATAAAGCAACCAACTGGTTAAGTTTCCAGTTCCAGCAAGGTGCGGATGTTGATAATGCGATTAGCAAAATCTGGCATAACAAAAATGCACCGAGCCCTGGTAGTTATAATGCGGGAGGAAATATTGAAGGATCTTCAAGGGCCGCTGATGCCGGTGATGTAATTGACGGATCAGTAAAAACTTTTGAGTACGATTCAAAATTAAATGCTCTTTTTAACAAAGTGTTTAATGATCATTTTGATTTAGACGGATTAATCGGGGTTAACTATAACGATCGTGGATCGAGGGTTTTAACAACCGGTATTGAGGATTTAGCAATCCCGGGTTTTTATCAGATCAATAACTCTGCAAATAAACCAACCTCAACAAGTGCAGAGTCGCACCGTCGCTTATTTGGTGCTTACGCCTCTGCAACCCTGGGTTACAATAAATATTTGTATTTAACTGTGACGGGAAGAAATGACTGGTCATCAACCTTACCACAAGATAATAACAGCTATTTTTATCCAGCTTCAAGTTTGGCATTCATTGCTTCACAGGCAATAGACTTCAGTAAAACACCTATCAGTTTCTTAAAATTAAGAGCAAGTTATGGTGAAACAGGTAGTGATACAGATCCTTATCGTGTATTTAACAGTGCTACCAGAACATCAGTTCCATTGGGCTTCGGTACCTTAACCTTCCCTATTTTTGGTGTTCCGGGTTATTCAATATCAAACCAGCTAAACAGCAACAACTTTAAACCAGAGCGTGTTAAAGAGGTTGAGTTAGGTGCTGAGATCAGGTTTTTACAAGATCGAATCGGTATCGACGCAACCTATTACAACAAATTAAGAAAGGATCAGATTATCCCATTGCCTATTGATCCTGCTACAGGTTACTCATCATACATTGTAAATTTTGGTTCGGTACGTAATAAGGGCGTAGAAATTGCAGTAAATATTAAACCAATAAAAACTACTGATATTGACTGGGCTTTAAATTATACGTTCACGAAAGAGAACAGTAAAGTAACCGAATTGCCGGCAGGACTAGATAAGGTAGTTTTAAATTCAGCTTACGACGCACAGTTTGTTGCGCGTGTAGGTCAGCCGTTAGGTATTATCGAAGCGCCTACCCGTACTTACAGCCCAACCGGCCAGGTAATTGTAGATTCAAATGGCTATCCAGTATATTCATCTGAAAATGTAAGTTTTGGTACAACCGTTCCGGATTTTGTAATGGGTTTAAACAACCAGTTCCGTTACAAGAATTTTTCACTTTCATTTACATTGGATTGGCATAAAGGCGGTGTATTTTATTCAGGTACTGCTGATTTGTTAAACTTCGTTGGAGCGGATAGAAAAACAACCTATAACGATCGTCGCCCTTTTATTGTGCCTAACTCAGTACAAAAACTGTCAGATGGTACTTACGTAGAAAACACTACACCAATAACGGAAGCCAACATTGACGACTTCTACTACCACACTTCGAACAAGGCAGATGCTTATGCCAACCGTATTTTAGACCGCTCTTTCCTAAAGTTAAGAGAGGCAACGTTAAGCTACAGCCTTCCAAAAGCGGTTGTTGGCAAGATAGGTGCCCAAAAAGCAAGTATTTCTGTATTTGGAAGGAATTTATTAACCTGGTTGGCTAAAACGAACAAGACGATCGATCCGGAGGTTTCTAACTTCGGAAATGATTTGGGAAGTGAATTTGGTGAGTTTAGAACTGCACCTCCGGTTAGGTTCTTTGGTGCATCGTTAAAAGTTTCATTTTAATCTATCTCGCAATGAAAAATAATTATAAAAAATATAAAGCGCTGATGTTTTCAGCAATGGTGTTTCTTGCCTTTGGATGTAAGAAAACACTGGATATTAATGTAAGTCCAAATAACCCTTTAATAGAAACAACTACTCCTGAGGTATTGTTTCCTTCGGCTGTAGCTTCTACGGCAGGACGTGTTGGTGGCGATTTAACCATTCTGGGCGGTATTTGGTCGCAGTATTATACACAGGCAAATGCTTCAAACCAGTACAAAACCATTGATTCGTATGCATTAACCCGTAACGATTTTAATGGCAGTTACAATGAACTGTTTTCTGGGGCACTTGCTGACTATCAACTGGCTATCAACCTGGCTAAAGCTAAGAGCGATTGGCGTTATAACCTGATGGCCACAGTAATGAAAGCCTATACTTATCAGGTATTGGTTGATTTGTATGACCAGGTTCCATATACTGAAGCGTTAAAAGGTGTAGATAATTTACAGCCTAAATTTGACGATGGTTATACCATTTATGTAGGTTTACTTGCTGAAATTAATGACGCATTAGCAAAAGATTACACCAGCGTTGCTTTAAGTAGCGATCAGAAAAAAACTGATTTTCTTTTTGGTGGCGATATGAGCCTCTGGACGAAGTTTGCTAATACCTTAAAATTAAAAATGTACTTAAGAATGGTGAATGCAAAACCTGCAGAAGCACAGGCGGGTATTACTAAATTGTATACTGACGGTGCAAACTTCTTGACCACGAATGCAGGTTTTGCCACATTTGAGGGAACACCAGATAACAGTAATCCGTTTTATGAATACAACATTCGTCGTTTAAATACCACAACTAACTTAAGAGCAAGTAAAACATTTACCTCGTGGTTAACGACTAATAACGACCCAAGGGTTAATTATTATTTTGGAACAGCTAATCCTACCCCGATGAATCAGGGCGATTATACAGCTACAGCTACTCAACAACCAACTTATGCAAGTGCTACTGTTTTTGTACAGACGGCTAAAGACCCGGTGTGGTTCATTTCTGCTGCTGAATCTTATCTGATGCAGGCGGAGGCTCTTGAGCGCTACTACGGCGGAACAGGAGCCCAAGCTATGTACCAGAATGGCGTACGTGCTGCCTTTACGCAAGTTGGGTTAGCAAGCACTTCTGTTCCTGCGGCTTACCTGGTATATACCGGAACCTTTGAACAAAAATTAGAAAAGATTATCGTTCAAAAATGGGCTTCATTTGCTGGCTCACACAGTTTGGAGGGCTTTTTTGAGCAGGAGCGTACCGGATATCCTAAAACAAGCGCGGTATATTCAACAGATGCAAGTTACATTCCGGGACAGTGGGTATACTCTAAAAATGGTGTTACTTCTGGTTTGTTCCCTAAACGTTTGGTTTTCCCGGCATCATCAAGGGATAGAAATAGTAATACACCTGCAGAGGTACCAATTACAACTAAAGTTTGGTGGGGTAAGTAAGCAATTTAATCTAGAACAACATGAAAAAATATTTCGCAATAATAATACTTGGCTTGATAGGTATAACCTATAGCTCTTGTAAGAAACAAGATTTCAACTATCCCGAAGGATATGTTGGAATATCTAAAGTCACAAAATATGCCACCTTTACCATGAAAGGGGATGTATATCAATCGATCGTTAAAGGCGGCACTTATACAGAACAAGGGGTTACGGCCAAAGAAGGTAGCAGCGATTTAACTGTAAAGGTTTCAGGTTCGGTAAATACCGCAGCGGTAGGTTTATATATAATTACCTATAGTGCAGTCAATGGAGATGGTTTTCCGGCTACGGTTAATCGTTACATCGCAATCCTGCCATCGGCAGAAACCGCTGGAGCAAATATTGCTGGCGACTATAATTATGCAACCGGAGGAACAACTTCTACAATTACCAAGCTTGCACCAGGATTTTATCAGGCAAGTAATATTTGGTCTGCAGCGACAACAATTTCGGCTTATCTGCTTTCTGTTGATGGACAAAGTATTATCGTCCCAAGTCAGGCAACCGCTTTTGGTACCCTTAGTGGCACGGGAACTTTGGCAGGTAGTAGTTTAAAGTATGTGGTGAGTATCCCTGAACAGGGCATTAACAATTCGACAAGGAGCTGGGTGAAGAAATAGTTAGGAAGATTATTAAATTAAAACGTGATGAAAAAATATTTTTATATACTAACACTTTTTGTATTAAGCATATCGGCTTGCAAAAAGGATGAGCCGATTGGAGGTACAGCAGTACAAGACCTTTCCGGAGAATGGTGGGTGCAGATTGATGGAACCGGCGATTATTATGGGATTTCTACCTATAACACAGCAGACAATTCCTCAAGCCAAATGTGGTTGAATCTTACCAAGTTTTATGGTAATGATAGCAATACTATATTTGGTAAAGTAAGTGTGAATCTTGATAGCAAGACCTTTAACGGTCAGAATGTGGTTAATAAAGGAACATATGCTGGTGGTTTAACTTTTACAGTAACGAATGGAAAAGTAACGCCAAACGGCGCTGTTGGTCCATCATCAAAAGCGGTGACAGACGCCATCGCGCTCGATGTTGAATTTTCTGATGATCCTGGAACGATTTATCATCTTAAAGGATACCACAGAACCAAATTTGTTGGTGACGACCATTAAAGCTCAACAAAAATGATAACAAAGCCTTCCGGACTATTTCGGAGGGCTTTGTTGTTTTACATCATCAAAATGAATAAGGAAACATTTCAAACTCTATTAACTTCTGCCGTCGAGGAAAATGTTAAATAACTATATCTAAAGAAATATGATTATCAATGGTTAAATGGCATCAAAATTTTGGCATGGTTTTTTAATTCTCATTGAACTATTTTTTTAGTCATATGCATAGCTTTAAGTATAAACTGTCCAAAATATTCCACACATTAAGGAAAATTTATAAATATGTCTTTTTAAAAAGACGTTTTTATTGTCATGATAACGTCATTATTAATTTTGGACTTGTTAAATTTTGTTAAATTACTGTTTAACTATTTTATATTTAGCACTTCAAATAAACTAATCATTAACTAACTTAAATTTCATGAAAAAACTTCTACAAAGTTTGTTCATTCTTGTGCTGTGCGCATTTTCTGCCTTTGCTCAAGAAAGAACGGTTACTGGAACGGTTACAGCACAGGAAGACGGATTACCTATCCCTGGTGTATCTGTTAAAGTTAAAGAGGTGCCAAGCCTCGGAGCTCAAACAAGCGGTGACGGAAAGTTCACGTTAAGAGTTCCATCAAATGGAAAAACACTTGTGTTTTCTTACATCGGATACGTAACTAAAGAAGTTGCTATTTCCTCTACAAGGATTTCAGTATCTTTAGAATCAGATGCAAAGTCTCTAAATGAGGTGGTTGTAACAGCCGGAGGTTTAACGGCCACAAAAGCCCAGTTAGGTACTGCGTCAACTACGGTTCGTGCAGAGCAGTTAACACAGGCAAAACAAACTAACGTAGCTTCTGCCCTTTCAGGTAAAGTTGCAGGTTTACAGTTAAACGCGGTAAGTACAGGTGTTAACCCGAATTATCGTTTGGTTCTTCGTGGTAACAGATCGTTATTGGGTAATAACCAGGCCCTGGTTGTTGTAGATAACATCATTTCTCCTAATAGTATTTTAGGAAATATCAACCCGGATGATATCGAAGATATTCAGGTGCTGAATGGTGGTGGTGCTGCAGCCCTTTATGGTTCAGAAGCATCTAACGGTGCGTTAATCATCACGACTAAAAAAGGTAAAAATGGTGTAACAACCTACAAAATCGGACAAACTGTAAATGCAGAATGGATTAGCTTCTATCCTGGTTTACAAACTAGCTTTGGTTCTGGTGCGGATTCTGATTTACAAATCTATACTCCACACGAAAACCAGCAATACGGCCCTGCCTTTGATGGTAGCATTCGTCCAATTGGTGATCTTTTAGAAGACGGAAGCATGCAAACCGCTGTGTATTCGCCAAACAACTCTAAAAAAGAGTTTTGGGATACTGGTTTGACTAATACTACCGACTTCTCAATGACTACTGGTGACGATAAGTCAAAATATTATGTGTCTGCACAGTATGTTGATGTTGCAGGTACTACTCCTAAAGATAAATGGAACCGTTTCTCTGTACGTTTCAACGGTAGCCGCGATTTCGGTAAAGGAGTTAGCTTGGATTTCACTACTAACTACATCCAGAACCGTTATGATGTAACTACTGCAACTTCATCTATGTATGATCAGATTTTGCAAACTCCGGCGCAAATTATGTTAACTGATTATTCTGATTGGAGAAACAATAAATTTGCAAATCCAAACGGCTACTACAATGCATACTATGCTAACCCTTACTTTACATTAGACAATCAACGTCAGGATGTACGTAATGATTATTTAGCAGGTAACTTGGATTTGAAATACAAGCCGTTAGATTGGTTAAGTTTCTTGTATCGTGTAAACATTACTACTCAAAATTCATCTAATAAAAACTGGACGGATAAATTTGTACTATCAAACTATACTAAAAGTTTAGGGTTATCTTCCTTGAAAAATAATGATATCGCAGGAAGTGTTTCTGATGGTTCTTCTTTTGCCACTCAGTTATTAACAGAATTCCAGGCTAAAGTAAATAAGAAATTAACTGAAGATATTAAGTTGGATTTTACTTTAGGTGCTGCTTTAAGAAATAATACAGCAAAAAGCATTGGTGTAAATGCAACAGGCTTAACTTTCCAGGGATTATTTAATATCGCTCACCGTACTACTGCAAATATTGGTGGTTCAGAGAGCAATTCAACTGCCAGACAGCAAGGTGTGTATGGAGATCTAAGGTTAGGTTACAAAGACTTTTTATACTTACACGCAACAGCACGTAACGACTGGTGGTCTACTTTGCCAACTCAAAACAGATCAATTTTCTATCCTGCTGTAGATGCTTCATTTATTGTAAGCAATGCTATACCTGCTTTAAAAGATAGCAAATTTGTTAACTCCTTGAAAGTTCGTGCTGGTTATAATGAGGTGGGTAACGTAAACTTAGGTGCTTACAGCCTGTTAACCACTTTCAGCCAATCTGGTGGTTATCCATATAACAACGTTCCTGGATATGGAATTGATTCAAGGGTGGTAAATCCTAACTTAAAAGCTGAAAGAACAAGAGGTTTTGAGGGTGGTATCGATGCAGAACTTTGGGATAACCGCGTGTCGTTAAGTGTAACAGCTTACCACACAAGTACAACAGATCAGATTGTTCCCGTATCAATCAGCTCTGCTTCAGGTTTTTCTAGTTACCTGACCAATACAGGTGAAGTAACCAACTTCGGTTTGGAAAATACATTAAACTTTGTGGTTTTCCGTAACAACGATTGGCAAATTGATATCGGTGGTAACTACACTTACTATGATAACAAGGTAAAATCAATCAGCGATGCGGTAACCCGTTTGAACTTATCAACTGGTGGTAGCGTTCAGGTTGTTGCTGAGGCTGGTCAAACTTATCCAATGTTAAGAGGTATCGATTATAAGAGAGATCCTCAAGGCCGTGTGATTGTTGATCCACGTACAGGTTATCCTTCAGCAACAGAGAGTGGTGTAATCTTAGGGAACTCTAGCCCTAAACACATTTTAGGTACTAACTTAGCGGTGAAATATAAATCATTCAGATTAGCTGCTGTAGCAGAATACAGAGGTGGTTATATTGCTTACGCAGATGCCGGTAGTTTCGATTTCTCTGGTTCTGGTTTAAGAACAGTAGCGTATAACCGTGAGCGTTTTGTATTCCCTAATTCTTCTTACCTGAATTCAAGTGGCCAGTACGTAGCCAATACATCGGTAACAGTAAGAGATGGTGGTGCTGGTTTCTGGCCATCTGCTGCTTACAATACTGGTATTGCAACCAACTACGCTTTCAACGGTGCTTACTGGAAAATCCGTGAGATAAGCTTATCTTATGACATTCCTAAAAAATGGTTAGGAAACAATAAAGTAATCAAAGGAATCGTAGTAGCGGCTCAAGGTCGTAACTTATTCCTATTTACACCTAAAGAAAACATTTTTACAGATCCTGACTATATGCTTGGTAACAATGCAATAGGTATCAGTACACTAAGTTATACACCTCCAACCCGTTTTGTTGGTGGATCTGTTACGGTAACATTCTAATTGATAAATTAATATGAGAAAGATATTCAATATACTTATTGTGGGGGCGGTAATTTTGTCAAGTTCAGCTTGTAAAAAGTTTCTTGATGTAAATGAGAACCCAAACAACCCAACTACCGACAATCAGGTTAGTCCAACGTTGGTATTGCCTCAGGCCATTGTAACATCTGCGGCAGCAATGAATAACTATGATAATGTCGGCGCCTGGACAGCTGGTTACAAGGCTAATGCGGGAGGTTATGGCGGCTGGGGTACTGTATGGACATACGATTTCACCACTGGCGACTATGCAAGTGTTTTCACAGGTACTTTCGATGCCATTAACCAATTAAATTACGTAATTAATAATTCGACAGCCAGTGGGCCATTAAAATACCATCACGCAGTCGCAAAAATTATGCGCAGCTTTTTATATCAAAAGCTGGTTGACCAGTACGGTGATGTACCATATTCTGAAGTAGGTAAAGGTTTAGATAATTTGGCACCTAAATATGATAAATATTCAGATGTTTATCAGGCTGTTTTTGCTGATTTAACAGCAGCTATTGACGTGTTGAATACTGCTCCGGTAACCAATGTTACAATAACTGTAAGTGCTGGGCAGGATCCTTTATTTGGCGGAAGTGCAACTGCAAATTTGGCTAATTTTCAAACCAAATGGAAGCAATTTGCTAATACCATCAGGTTAAAAATGTTAATTCGTGCAAGAAACGTAAGTACATTGAGTGCTTGGGTTAGTACCTCTAAGGCCTCTTTACCAACTACATCAGCAGGCTATTTAACTGATGACGCGATTGTTCAGCCAGGTTATACTTCTTCCAACGCAAATCAATTTAACCCAAGATGGAGTGTTTACGCCTGGAATAATGCTGGTGCTTCACTTGGTAGTGGTTTGTCCAATGTTCCTACTCCATGGATTTTATCATTCTATAACGGTGGTAAATTATCGGATGATGTTCGTGGTCAGATGATCTATGCTTCTTATGGCACTAACGTAAACAATAATATCAATGGTAACACCATCACCTTTGTAGGCCCTTCAACTAACCAATTGGGTTACGATACTGAGCCGGTGAAACGCGGGGTTGCTGGTTCGTATTGGTATAGCGGAAAGCCACGTTCATCACGCCCTACCGGAACGGATGCCAATGCAGCTACCGATGTTGCGGGTGTTTTAAAAGGTGCAACCATGGGTACCGTATTGATTTTGGCGGCAGAATCTTACTTCCTTCAGGCAGAAGCGGCACTTCCTAGTGTAAATCTTGTTGCTGGTAATAGCTCAAACTTGTTTGACAGTGGTATTTCAGCTTCTTATAACTATTTAGGAAAGAATGCTGCAGGAACCTACATTTGGGCAACACCGGTTACAACCTTACTTACTAATTATAAAGCGGCTAATGCAACTAAGTTAACGGTTAATTTCGGGGCTACTACAACAGATGAGCAAAAGTTGGAGGCAATTATTACTCAGAAATACATCGCAGTTAATATGATTACGAGCGATGAAGGATGGAATGAATATAGAAGAACCGGTTATCCTAGAATTGTAAATGGTGCAACAGGTCAACTTGAAACTTTTGCTTCTATTAAATCGGCAAAAGCTACAGCAGATAAACTTCCAACACGGATACTTTACCCAGCTATAGAATTTCAGGTAAACACAGAAAATGTGCCTAAAGGAGTTACCACAACAACACCGATATTTTATGCCAAACCATTATAAAGCTTAAAAACATGAAAATATTTAAATTACTTATTCCGGCATTAGTGTTGACAACAACGTTGTCATCCTGCCTAAAGAATAAATTCGATCAAATGAACCCGGATAACAGTCCGAGCGTGATAGAATTTGCTAACCCAAGTGCACCTGCTTCAGAAACACCGGGAGGATCAGCTTTCACCGTTTTTCCGGTTTCTTACGCTGTTGGAGCTTCTATAGAAGCTAGTTATGTGGTTCAATTGAGCGGGCCAAATCCGGCAGCTCAGGATATCACTGTGAATATAGGAGTTAATCCAGCCGCTGTAGCTCAGTTAAATAGCGAGAAATCAGTAGTACCTTCTTATGTTCCTTATGTAGTGTTACCAAGCACATTATATACGATCTCTACTCCAACGGTTACTATTCCTGCTGGCCAGCGAAAAGCAACAGTTAAGGTTTTGTATAAAACAGCAGATTTTAGCTTCACTACTAAATATGCATTACCTATTTCGATTACCAGCACTAGTTTCGCAGGAGTAAGCTCGAATTTCGGTACTATACTTTTAAATGTAACCGCTAAAAACCAATGGGATGGTATTTATGCGATGCAGACCGGTAGTGTGATTACCCGTTACACTGCTCCTGGTGTGCCTGCAAACGACGCTTTGAGTGGTAATATTTCAAATAACTCAGACCTTACATTAACGACTATTAACGGTAACACTGTTGAAATTACCAACTTAAAATGGGCTGGTAATGCTTCAGGAGTAGCAGGTATCGATAATCTTCAGATCGTAATTGACCCGGCAACAAACCTGGTTACTATGAAATCTTTAGGAACTCCTAACTTACGTAATACACCTGGAAAGGATAATAAATACGATCCGGCAACTAAGACATTTACGTTGAATTTTGACTGGAATCAAACTACAACTCCAAGGGAGGCTACTGTTATTATTAAATATAAAAACGGTAGATAATCACTTTAATATTTAATGATCAAAAAAGGGAGCGCTTAGCTCTCTTTTTTGGTTTATGACAGAATTGTTTCTGGAGTATTTTGTTAAATTTGTTACATTGAATTATAACTCTTTATTTATGAAATATTTATTCGCCTTCCTGCTTGGCATTTCGATGTTCTCATCCAATGCTCAAAACCTCCGTCAGCAAAAAATGGATTTGCCTGATGGCTCTAAATTAACCTATCAAACTATAAACAACGAACTCAATGGAATTTATTTGATTGATAAGGATGGTTTAACAGTTTTAAGGGGTAATTACGTCAACGAAAAACGGGTTGGCAATTGGTATTTCTTCAATAAAGACAAAAGTCTTTTTGCAAGGTATAATTACGATGCCAAGAAATTGTTGTCGGTTGATACCAAGATGTTGGCTCTAGCGACAGTGAATGTTAAATCAGGAAATGAAGATATTAATGCCAAAGCTTCTGTAAGCCTTCCATTGATCTCACTAGAGCAATACTTTCCTATAGTAACAAGATTAGCAGAATCTACAATTCCTTTAACCGACATTTATAAACTCGACCAGAATTCTGTGTATATTACAGCTAAGGTTGACGACCAAGGAAAAGCAGAATATTTTGTTAACTACGAGATAAAAGGGAAAAAGCAAGAATATAAGCTTAAAGTTGATAAAGATCCGTTTTTTATCGATTGGGTTGTTGCTTCGTATGAAGGTAAAACATATCCTTCGGAGTTTATTATTAAGACCAAACTTAATGCTCCTGCCCAGGAAGGAAATCATAAAAGAATAAATTGGCTATAACCTAATGCCAATGTTAAAAGAGCTATTTTTAAGCTCTTTTTTATTTATATCTGTCTTCAATTACACAAAACCGAATATTTCAGGTATCCTTCAATACCGCTTATGTACAGGATTAATAGGCCCTGCTACTTCCGTTAATCTAAGCCAGCTCGACAGGATTATGTTCCGAAAAAGAGCCATTACGGAATTTGTAAATGATGAACTTAAGAATATCTGTAAACTGCAGCATACAGGCATAGACCAGTGGAAACTTTCTGCTCAATATACTAAGGGCACTGGCAGCCAATTCATTCTCCCCTAAAAACAATTTGATAATTCTAACCAGCTAACCTTGGGAGCTTAAACAGAACTCAGGTTAATTAATATTTAGTGAAATTGTGTTTTATTCCTGCCATTTAGGGGAGTAATTGTATTATATCTTTAGATCCTTTCACCGGAAATATTTTTTACACCCATGTTGTCTTTCAGAATTTGTAGTTTAAATAATACAGACAAATCGTCATTAGAACGTCATTATGCTTGTGTTTTTAGTTAAATTTCTTAGAGTACTATTTATGTCTACTATATTTAACTTTTCAAAAAACTATATCATTAACTAACTTAAAATTTCATGAAAAAACTTCTACAAAGTTTGTTCGTGTTTTTGTTAATTGCATCTTCTGCAATGGCTCAAAACCGAACAATCTCGGGTACAGTGACTTCAAAAGAAGATGGTTTACCTCTTCCGGGAGTGAGTGTAAAAGCGAGTGGCACAGGTACTGTTACTCAAACAAACGCTGATGGAAAATACACCTTAAGTGTTCCGACCTCAGCAAAAACAATAGAATTTTCTTATATCGGTTACAACAAGCAAACTTTATCTATTGCGGGAGTAATCAATGTGGCATTAGTTGCTGATAGCAAGTCGCTTCAGGATGTTATAGTAACGGCTTATGGTACGGTAAAAAGACAAAACTTTACCGGAACGGCAGCAACCGTTGGTAATACACAGATTAAAGATCAACTGGTAAGTAGTATTGGCAATGTTTTGCAAGGACAGGCAAGCGGCGTAATTGCGATTAACAGCACAGGCCAACCTGGAGCTAACCCAACTATCCGTGTGCGTGGTATTGCTTCAGCAAATGCTTCAGCCGATCCTTTAATTGTTTTGGATGGTGCAATCTTCGGCGGTAACTTAAATAATATCAATCCTAACGATATTGAAAGTATCACAATTGGTAAAGATGCAACCTCAACATCGTTATACGGATCAAGAGCAGCTGCTGGTGTTTTATTTATTACTTCAAAATCAGGAAATGGTAAACCAAAGGTTGATATAAGTATTAATAGTGGTTTTTCTAACAGAGCAGTTAAAGATTATGAGTATTTAGGTTCTCAAGGACTTTATGAAGCTACGTGGGAAGGCCTTCGTAATCAAGCATTAATAACTCCAACATTGGTTACTTCTTCTGGTTCTACATCAGCAGCAGACTACGCAAGTAAAACCGTGGTACCTACGCTTGTTTATAACCCATATAACATCGCTCAGCCAATTGGCCAGGATGGTAAATTGGTTTCTGGAGCCAATGCTTTATGGAACCAAGACTGGGCTGACGCTTTATTAAGAACCGGTAAAAGAACAGATATTAATGGATCTGTTTCAGGCGCATCTGATAAGACACGCTACTATATTGGTGGTGGTTATTTGACAGATGAAGGTTTGGCAACCGAATCTAAATTTAAAAGATATAGCGGTCGCGTTAAATTGGATAACCAAATGACCAACTGGTTAAAAGTAGGTGCAAATGTAAGTGGGGCTTTCTCTACGCAAAATTATCCTAACCAGGCTGGTTCAGGTTATTCAAATGTAATTTCTTGGATCCGTACAGTATCAAGCATTTATCCGGAGTATATTTTAGCTCCTACAACAGGTCAGCCTATTTTAGATGCCAACGGCAATAAGCAGTATGACTTTGGTAATAATGGCCCTTTACTTCGTCCGGTGTTGAGACCAGGTAACCCTGCAGCTACCACTTCAATGAATCCAACTACTTATGATCGTTATTTAACTTCTTTAAATGGTTATGCTGAAGCTAAGGTAATTGATGGTTTAACTATTCGTTCTCAATACGCTTTAGACTACTATCAATATGCATTTGATCAATATTACAATCCATTTGTTGGTGACGGTGCTGCTTATGGCGGTAGAAGTGAAAAATTAAGAGAAACAACAGTAACCCAAACTTTGACCAACACTGCTACATACGATAAAACATATGGTATACACCATATCAATTTATTGGGTGGTTGGGAAATATATAAATTTAAAGATGGTTATACAGATGCAGAATCAAGAGGTTTTACTTTTCCAGGCACAACAGAATTATCTTATGGTGCAACACCATACACCGCGAGTTCAAATACCTATTTAAACAGACAGACCAGTTTCTTCGGTAGAGCTAGTTACGATTATAAAGATAAATATCATGTAACAGGTTCGGTGCGTGGTGATGGAAATAGCCGTTTCGCAGAAAACGTTCGCTGGGCAACATTCTATTCAGTTGGTGCTTCCTGGAACATTAATCGTGAAACTTTTCTTTCCGATGTTAAAGCAATTAACGACTTAAAATTAAGGGCTAGTTATGGTACAACTGGTAACCAAGCGCTATTAAACAGCTCAGGCGGACAGAATTATTTTCCTTATTTAGGCGTTTACACGGGTGGTGCAAATATTGCTGGATATAGCGGTTCTTACATTTTAAGTGCAGCAAATGATGTTCTTACCTGGGAAAAGCAAACTGACTTAGATTTAGGTATTGATTACAGTATTTTGAATAATAGAATTTCAGGATCATTCACTTATTTTAATAAAAAATCGAAAGGATTATTGTTTAATAGACCGTTGGCACCTTCAAGCGGCTTAAACGGTGTTAACGATAATATTGGTCAATTATCTAACAAAGGTATCGAGATTGAATTAGCTACTAAAAACTTTGCAGGCAAAGATTTCCAATGGTCAACTTCGATCAACTTTACCCATATCAGAAATAAAATTACAGCTCTTCCTCAACCTACAATCACAGGAAGTAACTTCTCTCAGCTTTCTGTAGGAGAATCTTTATATAATTTCTACTTAAGAGATTATGCTGGTGTTGATCCTACTGATGGCCGCCCAATGTGGTATTTAGATCAAACAGATGCTAATGGTAATGTTACGCAAACAACTACTAAAACCTATAGTGCAGCAACGCGCTACTATAAAGGAACAGCATTGCCAAATGCTACAGGGGGTATTAACAATACATTTAGCTACAAAAACTTTGATCTGAATGTATTGGCTTCTTTCAGCTTTGGCGGAAAAATTTATGATTCTGACTATGCAGGCTTGATGCATGCAGCTATTGGTACAAACCCGGGCTATAATTGGAGTGTTGATATCTTAAACAGATGGCAAAGTGCAAGTAATCCAGGTGATGGCGTAACTCCACGCTTAACCGGTACAACTGATGATCAGGCAACTTCAGCTTCAACCCGCTTCTTATATGATGCAAGTTATGGACGTATCCGTAATATTACTTTAGGGTACCGTTTCCCACAACGTTGGTTAGAGAAGATCAAATTTGCAAACGCCAGAATTTTTGTTGATTACCAAAACCCATTCACCATTTTCGGTCGTAAAGGTTTAGATCCTGAACAAGGCATTGCAGGTGTTACCAATAACGCATCTGTTGTTTACAAAACCTTATCATTTGGTGTCAATTTCGGATTTTAGTAGGGCTATTTAAAAAAGATTGTTATGAATTTAAAGAAATATTTATTGATCGGTTTAAGTGCTATAGCACTTTCATCATGCACTAAAGATTATCTTAACGAACCTCAGCCAGCTGATGGTAGCGTTTCAGATGTATTGGTGTTTAATTCTAAAGTTGGTGTTGATAATGCCATGACAGGTATTTATTACCTTATGCGTAATTATCAGGGTTCTCAACAAAATATGTACGGTTGGAAAACAGTACAGTTAAACTTTGACATGAGGGGTAACGATATGATCTCTGATGCCAGCAATTGGTGGTTATACGAAAATAACTGGAGTGATAATAATTATGGCCGAATTGCCACGGCATCGCGTAATACCCAAATCTGGAACCTTTGCTATAAAGTGATCAACAATGCCAATGCTATTGTAGCAAACATTAATAAGTTGCCAGAATCCGACGCTGTAAAAAATGCTTTTGTTGCTGAAGCCAGAGCCTTAAGGGGTTGGGCTTACTTTCAGCTGGCAAGAGTGTACCAGTTTACTTATGCTAAAGATGTAAATGCAGCAGGTGTGCCTATCATGTTGGAACCGACAACAGCTACAACAACAGGTAAGCCCCGTTCTTCGATGAAAGATGTTTATGCACAAGTGGTATCTGATTTAGAGTATGCAACTGCAACATTAACGACGACACGCGTTGATAAATACCGCATTAATAAAAATGTAGCTCAGGGTATTTTGGCAGAGGTTTATCAGGAAATGGGAATGGCAGATGCTTCTTTATGGGCTAAAGCAGTTGCTAATGCACAAGCAGCCAGAACAGGTTTTACTTTAATGAGTGCTACCGATTATAAAGCTGGTTTTAATACTGTTTCTAATTCAGAATGGATGTGGGGTTTGCAATTTAATGCATCTCAATCATTATCTTATGCCTCTTTCTTTGGTTATATCGAGCCTTTAAATACTCCAAATACGGCTTTCAAAGCAAGGTATAATGATTTATATATCAATAATACTTTTGTGAGTTTATTTACGGCTACAGATATTAGAAATACCTTCTTGGCTGCGCCTGGGCAATCAAGTGCATTACCTTGGAAAAAGTTTGTGACATACAAATTTCAGGATAATGCAACCCAAACAGGTGATTTTGTAATGATGCGTGCTGCTGAGATGTATTTAATCGAAGCTGAGGCTGATGCACAGCAAGGTTTATTAGAGCCAGCAAAAGATATACTTTTTATATTACAGAAACAAAGAGATCCGAATGCTGTTCGTTCTGCTGCAGCAAGTAAAGATGTGTTGATTAATGAGATTCTGGTAGAACGAAGAAAAGAATTATACGCAGAGATGGGCGTAGAGTATTTTGACTTAAAACGCTACCAAAGAGGTTTAGTCCGCAATGGTATTCAGTGGAGCTTGTTAAATATCCCTGCAACAGATAACCGCTGGAGGTGGCAGATTCCACAGACGGAAATGGACAACAACAAGAGCTTAACTAGCGCTGATCAAAATCCATTATAGGCTTTAATCCTTAAAAGTAAAAAACACTATCTATTCAGATAGTGTTTTTTGTTTAATAATTATCTATAATAATATTAATTTATAGTCGCTTCTCTAATCTCATTTTAATCTAATTGTATCTTTTTTATTAAAATAATTTGGAACTTAAGATCGATAAGACAAGCTTTTATCTGTTTTTGTGTGGTTATGCTACGTTTTTCTATAGGTTTAAGAACATTTTTCTTATTAAAATAAAAATCATTGTAATATTTTTTGATATGGGTGTTTGCATTGCTAGATGTTTACTTGTATATTGTGCTATTAACGGAAACTAAACTAACTTTTTTATGAAAAAACTTTTACGAGATTCGTTTGCACTGTTATTTATTGTCTCTGGCAAGAAAATGAGATCGAATTATTGCAAAAATCCATGTAATTCGAGGTGACTGATCATCTTTTTAATATTAGGTGTTGAAAATCAAATGCCATTAACGGAATAAAGTCAATTTTAATCACCTTCATGCTTTCCTTGTTTGCTTAAACAATAACAATTATGTGTATTAAATCGTGTTCATTTACTTTTCGATATTAGTAATAAAAGTTTTGGGCAGTTGGACAATAGGAGGCGGTGAAAAGCAAAATTTGCATTCAGAGTACAAAATCATATAAGGTCATCATTAACTAAATTAAATTATTTTTATGAAAAAACTTCTACAAAGTTTGTTCATATTGCTATTTATTGCAAACTCGGCAATAGCGCAAGAAAGAACAATCACTGGAACAGTTACAGGTAAGGAAGATGGAGTGCCGCTTCCTGGCGTAAGTGTTAAAATTAAAGGTGCAACAGGCGGAACTACAACAGGTGCGGACGGTAAATACACGGTTCGTGTAACTTCAAAAGCAACGGCTTTAGAATTTTCTTACATCGGCTATATTACTCATTCAAGAGCAATTGGTGGAGGGTCAACAATTAATGTAGCTTTAGAGAGCGACTCTAAAACATTAACAGATGTTGTGGTTACCGGCTATGGCGTAACCAAGAAAAAAGATTTTACAGGATCGGCTTCTAGCGTTAAAGGTGATGATTTAAAAGACAAACCGGTACAAAGTTTTGTGCAGGGTTTAACAGGCCAGGCTGCTGGTGTGAGTATTATCCAGCCAAATGGTTTATTAAACAATCCTCCGGTAATCCGTGTAAGAGGGGTAAGTTCTATTTCGTTGAGCTCTTTCCCTTTAGTGATCGTGGATGGCATCCCCTTTCCTACTGGTGATGCTTCAGCCAACTCTGCCACAAATAATCCACTGGGTGATATTAACCCTGCGGATATCGAATCAATCGATATCTTAAAAGATGCAGCTTCAACGGCATTATATGGTTCTAGAGCTGCAGCTGGTGTATTGGTAATTACCACTAAAAAAGGAAAAACTGGCGATGCCAAAGTAACCTATGACGGCTGGGTAGGTGTAAATAATGCCGTTCGTTTGCCTGAAGTATTAAATGCCCAACAATACATCGATTCGAAAAATGCTGCAGTTAAAAACGCATTGGGGATCAATCCGAATGCACTTACTACTGCTCAGAGAGATGCAAACGGGGTGAGTTTCTTTCCAAGCTACAATGCCGATGGCTCATTGGTAGATACTAAATGGTATGATGAGGTTTATAGAACAGCTTACTCGCAAAACCACAACGTAACCATAAGCGGGGGAACAGCTAAAACAACTTATTACCTTTCGGGCGGTATTTCCGATCAAAATGGTTTCTTAAAAGCAAACTCTTTCCAAAGAAACTCTGCACGCGCCAATTTAACGCACAAAGCAACAGATTGGTTAGAATTAAATTTAAATCTGAATTATAACAACAGTTTCAACAAGTCTCCACAGAGTGGATCTGCTCCAGGTTCAGCATTTGCTTCTTCAGGTTTAGGACGTATTGCCATTGCTGCTGCACCAAACGTATCTGTATATAAACAAGATGGTAGCTATAACTTAAACGGTCAGTATATTGGTAACAATGCCAATCTTATTGCAGGTACCTGGGCTCACCCAACTGTATTGATTGAAAAAGATTTAAATACATCAGAAAATACTAGATTTTTAACCAATCTTGGTGCAACTTTCAAAATTGTAGACGGTTTAACTTTTAGATCAAATTACTCGTGGGACAGAAGTAATACCGAAAACATTCAGTTTTGGAATCCTTTATCTGGGGATGGTTTTACGTATACTGGTTATGCATATAATAATACTGCACGCCGTAACAACTGGAACTGGATTAATACCTTACAGTATAACAGAACTTTTGGCGGCAATCATAATTTAAACATAACCTTAGGTTCAGATGTTCAAAAAACAAGAACAGTAAACTGGGGAGCTATCCGACAAGGTTTAGGTGATCCAACTTTCTTCGATCAGTTTCAAGGGACTTATGTAACCAACGTTCCAGGGGGAAATGGCATTAACCAAATTTCTTTTGAAGCTTATTTGGCCAACGTTAGCTACAACTACAAGGGTAAATATTTCTTGAGTGGTAACTTTAGAAGAGATGGTAACTCTGGTTTAGCACAAGAAAATAAATGGGGTAATTTTGGTGGTGGATCAATCGGATGGTCTATCTCTCAGGAAGATTTCTTCAAAAGCTCATCTTTAGCAAATACCATTAGTAATTTACGTATCCGTGCTAGTTATGGTAGAGTGGGTAACGCAAACGTAGGCTCATATAATGAATATACTACTTACAGTTCTGCTTTATACGGTGCTATTCCTTTTGCCTGGTTGTATGGCCAAGCGGGGAACAAGGATTTGAAATGGGAAACCAGTAACCAGACTGATATTGGTTTAAATATTGGCTTCTTGAAGGACAGACTTACCTTTGAAGCCGACTACTTTTATAAGGATATCAATAACCTGATTTTAGATGTTCCTCAAGCACCATCTAAAGGTATCCCTGGTGGAAGTATCCTTGCTAACGTGGGTTCGATGTACAATAAAGGATTTGAGTTTGCAATCTCGGGTATACCTGTAAAAACAATAGACTTTACCTGGACTACGAATTTGAATTTCACCACGATTAAAAATGAGGTAACGGCATTAGATCCTAACGTGAAACAGATTATAGGCACCACAAGCGGTTTGGAATCTGCAAGTATTACAACTGTTGGACAGTCTATCGGCAGTATTTATGCAGTTAAAACAAATGGTGTCAACCCTGCTAACGGACGTAGGATTTTTATCAATTCTGCCGGCCGCGAAGTACAATATCTTCACCTTGGAGGCACAAGTGCATGGACCTACTTAGATGGTACTCCAGCATCTTCGCCAGCGGGCGATGCGCAGGTAATCGGAGGAACGTTGCCTAAATGGTATGGTGGATTTAACAACACCTTTGCTTATAAAAACTTCGATTTAAATATCATGTTTACTTACTCTGGTGGTAATTATATCTATAATGGTTCACGTGCAGGATTATTGGATCAACGTTTCTGGAACAACTCAACGGAGGTGTTAAATGCATGGACCACCCAAGGCCAGGTAACCAACATTCCAAGAGTGGTTTATGGAGATAATGTTTCCAATGGATCATCATTTCCTATTGATGCGAATGTTGAAAAAGGAGACTTTCTGCGTTTACAGGCTGCAACTTTAGGATACAAAATCCCAAAATCCGTATTTGGTAAAACCGGTATTAGTGGTGCAAGGGTTTACGCTTCTGTAAACAATGCCTTTATTATTACAGGTTATACAGGTGTGGACCCAGAGATATCTACCAATGGTAACTCCAACCTTGCAAGCGGTATCGAGCGTAATAGTATTCCTCAAGGAAGATCTTTCACATTCGGAATTAGTTTAGGACTATAATTTAATACAAATCAACATGAAAATTTTTCATATCAACACATACAAACTGAAGATCGCAATATTAGTGGTAACGGCATTACCATTAATAGGTTTGGTATCTTCTTGTAAAAAAGATTTTTTGGTTGCAGAACCAGAATTGAACCTTCCCGATCAAGATGCATTTGCTAATCCAACCAGGATTTTAGGGCAGGTAAATGGTTTATATGTATCACTTAAATCTGGTTCATTTCTTGGCGGCAGATACGAAATTTATAACGACATCAGGGCTGAAGAATTTACCAATAGGTTAAGTAATAATGTTACAGGTTACGATGTTTATCAAGGAACCAATAACTCTTCCAATACCTATGCTGCTAGCTTTTGGTCGCAGGGCTATTTAACAATAAATAGGGTAAACCTGTTTTTAAAAGGGATGGAAGCTAACCCGAATGTTCTAACAGCAGCCTTAAATGCAAACTATATTGGTGAAGCAAAATTTGTTAGAGCACTTAGTTATTTTTCTTTAATCCAGATTTTTGCAAAACCATACATTCTGAACAATGGCGCATCAAGGGGATTACCTTTGCGTTTACAGCCTGAAAGCTCATTGGCGAATAATGCGCTTAAAAGTAGTACAGTAGCAGCCGTATATGCACAAATATTAAAGGATTTGAACGATGCTGAAGCGGGTTTACCAGATACTTATTCTGTATCATCTGCCTCAGAAACAGCGTTGCTTCGTACAACACGTGCACACAAAAACACGGCCATTGCATTAAAAACACGTGTTTATCTTGCTATGGGCAATTATGCTAAAGTAATTGAAGAAGGAAACAAGCTAGTTCCTTTGGTTGCTCCTTTTACAAATTCTGCCAGAACGCCCCATGCGCTGCAAGCAAACGTTTCTAGTGTTTTTGCGGCACCTTATACTACTACCGAATCGATTTTCTCTTTACCAATGGCCGATACAAACGCCCCTGGTACCCAAAATCAGCTTGGTTATTACTACAATAGTAACGTAGAGTATTTCTTAAATCAAACCGGTCTTGGTATATATGTAGATCCAGCTTGGCCTGCAAGTGACGCCAGAAAATCTAGTTTGACAGGAAATGTAGCGCTATCTTCTACCAGCACGGTACGTAGAGTTATCAAATTTTCAGGAACTTCTCCATTTGTTGATTACGTTCCGATTATCCGATATGCAGAAGTATTGCTTAATGTTGCCGAAGCAGAAGCTTTGGTTACAGGTGGTAACCTTGTGCGCTCAGCTGCTTTATTACAGGCCGTACGTAGCCGTTCTGATGCGAGCTATATATTTGGTGCATTTGTTACCTCTACTGATTTAGTGAATGCAATTCTGAAAGAAAGACGCATCGAATTTTTAGCTGAAGGATTTAGATATAATGATTTGGCCAGAAAAGCGGCCCCGCTTCCATCATTTGGTATTGGTGCATCTGTTCCCGTTACAGATGATCGTTACACATTCCCAATCCCACTAGCAGAAATTAATACCAACTCGGAGGTTAATAACTTTTAGAGTTGATGAAATAAAAGAGGTTGTCTCATAAGTCATTTTAACCCTAATGTAGCCAAATAAAATTTCATCTCGGTCTCTATCTTAACAAAAAACGGTAATTTTCTATATAGAAAATTACCGTTTTTTGTTGTATTTCATTGTTTTAATGAAAATCTCCAAAATTAAATTCTGTTTGTGAACTTCGGTTTTGACTTATGAGACAGCCTCTTTTTGTTCTAGAATATTTCATTTTGCCAAGTTTGACGATGGTGTTTTGCAGATTGTTGATTTTTTGGCCTTTTTGTGAGTGAATTTATATTTAATCACATTAAATCTTATTTTATTATGACATTATTGATTAAGCTTAAGTTTTTTGTAAAAACAGCTCCATAGTTGTTTAGCTTTCAAGATACTTCATGATCGAACTGTTGCAGGAGAAATTGATTATCTCTTCTTGAACTAAATACGCCTCTTTATCTATTCGGATAAGGTTATTTCTTAGGTATGATTGTAAAACATGTGCAGGTTAATAGAAAACAACTTATTCGCATTGAGTATTTTAATTTTTATCAAAGTGTTTAATAAAAATAACGTAAAATTTGTATTACAAAATACTAAACCCTATATTGTAAATTATTAACTAAACTAAACTATTTTTTATGAAAAAACTTCTACAAAGTTTGTTCATATTGCTATTTATTGCCACCTCAGCAATAGCGCAAGATCGAACAATCACAGGAACAGTTACGGCCAGTGAGGATGGATTACCACTTCCGGGTGTAAGTGTAAAAATTAAAGATGCACCAAATTCCGGTGTCTCTACAAATGCGGCAGGTAAATTTTCTATTAAGACAAGTGCAGCTGCAAAAGTGCTTGTTTTTTCTTCTGTTGGATATTTAACACAAGAGGTCACCATTCGGGGAAATGTAATCAATGTTTCTTTGGAAGTTGACTCAAAGTCATTATCTGAAGTTGTGGTAACAGCACTGGGGCAAAAAAGAGAAGCCAAATCTTTAGGTTATGCAGCGACTACTATTGATGCTTCAAAATTAACAGCAGGCCGTTCAACCAACGTAGTAAATGCGCTGGCAGGTAAAGTAGCAGGTGTAAAAATTCTTTCTACCGGTGGAGCAACAGGCGCTTCATCAAATATTAATATTAGGCAAGCCACAACCTTTACCGGATCGAACCAACCGCTATGGGTACTAGATGGTATTCCTATTGATAATGGTGGTGGAGGGCAATCTGTAAATACAGGAAGTACAAATTCGAACAGAGGTATTGATTTAAATCAGGATGATATTGAGTCCGTAACCATTTTAAAGGGGCCAGCTGCCGCCGTGCTTTATGGCTCCAGGGCTGTTGCCGGGGCTGTAATTGTAACCACTAAAAAAGGAAGCAAAGGGCAGGCCGGAAGAGTAGAATTAAGCAGTAACTACAATTATATAGAAGTTAACCGCTTACCGGATTATCAAAATGAATATTCTCAGGGTGCCAATGGATTATATGATTCTTACTCGCAAATGTCGTGGGGAGCTAAAATAACGGGTCAAACGGTCACCAATTACCTTGGTAATCCTGAAACACTTACTGCTTATCCGGATAATGTTAAGGATATATTTAAAGGGGGGTATAACCTGCAGAATAACGTTACTTTTACTGGAGGCACCGAAAAATCAGCTTACTATTTTAATTATGGAAATTTTAAAGAAAGTGGATTTATCGATAACAACACTTTGGCTAAAAATAACTTTACGGTTAACGCCAGTACACAATTGAGTAAAAACCTCACCCTAAGCTCTTCAATTCAGTACATTCATAATAACTCTGTAGGCACACCTACTGGTAATGCAAGGTCTAATCCCCTATTCGATGGAATGACATTGCCTAGAACCTATAACCTGGCAAACTATCCTTTCGAAACCCCGGCAGGATTAAATAATATTCCTACAAGCAGAGTGAACAATGCCGGTTATACTTATTATAATATTTTAGGCACCGATAACCCCCTATGGTCAATAAAATATGTTTTATATAAACAAAAGATAGATCGTGCCATTGGTAATGTGGGTTTGGATTATAAAATAGCCGATTGGTTAAGTGCCAATTATAAAATCGGTATTGATCAATATACCAACGTATCTAAAACAATCAACGAAAAATCAGCAAACAATAACCAATCGGCAAGCAGGGCCGGTTCCATTATCGATAATACAACAAACCGGCGCGAGGTAAGTTCGTATTTCAACTTAGTAGCCAACAAGAGGTTTTGGAAAGATTTTGGTGCCAGATTTTTATTGGGTAACGAGATTAACTATAGAAGATTAGACCAGCTACAGGTTACCGGTAATGGTATACAGGCAGCCCATAATTACAATATCTCGAATACCTTAACTTACATTCCGGTTCAAGCCATAACCGAACAGAGTCTGGTAGGGGTATATGCTGATATTAGCTTAGATTATAAATCTTTTGCATATCTGTCGTTTACAGGCCGCAGAGATGTTTCGTCAACTTTTGCTCCCGATAAAAGAAGTTATTTTTACCCTAAAGTAGATGCCAGTTTTATTGCTACTGAAGCTTTCCCTGAGTTAAAACAAAATGATATTTTAACTTATTTGAAAATCAGGGCGAACTATGCAAAAGTAGGTAGAGAGGCACCAGTTTATAGTACGGGCACCTATTTTGGTACTGCAGGCCCTTCTGATGGTTTCGGACCAAATCTGGTTTTTCCATTTAACGGGGTAAATGGGCAAACTTTTTCTAATGCAGCAGGTAACATTAATATCAAACCCGAATTTACAGCGTCAAGAGAAATTGGTTTAGAGGCTAAGCTTTTAAAAGACAGGTTGAGTTTCGATATTGCATACTATAGCACCAAAAGTACCGACATTATATTTTCGGTACCTAGTGCACCTTCATCCGGATTTACCAGTACCCTGTTAAATGCCGGAACGCTAAAAGCTCACGGTATTGAGTTATTGGTTAGTGGAACACCGATAAAATCAAGAGACTTTAACTGGGATTTATCTGTAAACTTTACCAAAGGAAGAAATGAAGTAGTAGAGCTTGCTCCAGGCGTTCCTTTTATTGGTAACGGTGGTTTCACCAATCCACAGGGCCGTATTGTTACCGGATATCAGTACGGAACATTATTTGGTCAGGTATTTAAAAAACTTAACGGTAAGGATATTGTGGATGCAAACGGCAGGCTAAGCTCTGGCCAGATCAATACTGCAGAACTGCAGCCGATTGGTGATCCAAATCCAAAATGGACCGGTGGTGTAAATACAACATTCTCTTATAAAGGCTTATCATTAAGCTTATTTGCAGATATCCGTTATGGTGGAGATATTTACTCAAGAACAATTACCGATTTAAGACGATATGGTGTTGCAGCAGAAACAGGCAACAGAGATCGTTTATACATGCACAACGCAGTATACGCCGATGGTACACCAAATAATACCTTAATTACTGCCGAACAATATTATAGTGATTTGTATTCTTCAGCAGCACAGCAATATGCGGTTTTTGATGGTTCCTGGATCAGGTTGCGTGAAGCCACATTATCTTATCGTATACCGGGCAAACTGTTAAACAAACTGAGCTTTATAAAAGGAATTAATGTTGGTTTAACTGGAAGAAACCTTTTGATGTACGCGCCTAATTTCCCTCACCTGGATCCGGAGAACAACCTTTTAGGTGTTAGTAACGGACAGGGAATTGAGTACAATGGCCAGCCTCAAACAAGAACCTATGGTGGATTTTTAAAATTATCATTTTAGTATTAGGAGAGTTTAAATATGAAAATTAATATAAAGAAAATAGTTTTTGGATTGGCATTAGCCATGACAGGACTGAGCTCGTGCAAGAAATTTGTAGACATCAATGATGATCCTACAAGATTAAAAGACCCTGATGCTAGTTTAATTCTGCCCGCCGCAGAAGGTAACCTTGGTTTTACCATGGGCTCCGATATACACCGTTTTACTTCATTATGGGTACAGCAGTTTGCTGCGCAGGGTGGTGGCTCGGTTCAGCCAACGCAATATGATAAATATGCGGTAGGTGAAGGTGATATCAATAACACCTGGGCGGCAACTTTTGCAGGTACCTTAGCTGATTTACAGAAAGTGATCGAGAAAACCAAAGCAACAAGTCCAAAATATGCGGGTGTTGCAGAGCTGATAAAAGCCTATGTTTATCAAACTCATGTGGATGCGTATGGTGATCTGCCTTATACCGAAGCTATCGGTTACGAAGCGAATTTAAAACCCAAATTTGATGGATCTTCAGCAATATACGATAACCTGTTCAGCTTAATTGATGAGGGTATTGCAGATATTAAAAAAGCGTCTTTATTAGCCCCTACAACTGATGACCTGTTTTATGGTGGTGATATGGATAAATGGGAGCGCTTTGGAAATGCTTTAAAATTGAGAATGTATATCCACTATTTTTCTACAAATGGAACGGCGGCAGATGCTACAAGAGCTAAAACAGGTATAACCGCAATTTTGGCTGCCAATAAACTATTGAGAGGAAATACCGATAATTTTCAAATGCGGTTTTTAACTTCAGCCAATCAAACCAATCCTATCCACCAATTTGAAGGATCAAGGCCAAACCAGTTTTTTCCAAGCAAAACTTTGGTTGATATCATGAATGCCAAGAGTGATAGTAGAAGAAACTCATATTTTACCCTGCAATCAGGAACCTATATCGGTGCTACAAATGGGAATGGTGATGTTGTAGTAAGTACTGCTTTTTCGCGCATGAGCACTTATCTTAGAGGAAAGCTTTCTGCAGGGGCATATTCTGGTGAAGCGCCAATAAGGATGTTTACTTTTGCTGAGCAAAATCAGATTTTGGCAGAATATTTTGCGAGAACTAATGGAGGAAATGATTTACTAACGGCCGATACCTATTATAAAGCTGGTATAACTGCATCCTTTGCAAATGCGGTTGAATTTTCAGATGCAACTGAAGCTTCAGCAGTGAGTTCGGGCCTAACGGCTTACCTGGCTTCAGCAAATGGAACTTTGGTTACAGGAAATGCGCTTCAAAAAATTATTGAAGAAAAATTTGTTTCAAATTTTGGGGTTGCCATTGAGCCTTGGACGGACTGGAGAAGAACAGGATTTCCTGTGCTGACGCCGGTATCTCCTTCAACAGCTGTTCCGCGTATATTGCCGTATTCATTTAACGAGAGAAGCTACAATCCTAACACACCAGCCCGACCTTCAGTATTTGTAAAATCTGTATTCTGGGATAAATAATTATAACTATGAAAAGAATTTTAATCATATTATTTGCATCAATTTTAGGCCTGGCCTCATGCAAAAAAGATCCAAAGCAACCTGAAACACTTGATACAGCTGCTACCATCATTTTTGATGGGAACTTAAATACGGTATCGGGTACCTATTCAAGCTATGCGAGTACTACGCCACCACTGGTAAAAGGTACAGGAACAGTAAATATTGTAATTACCTATAGCGGAGATGTGAAAACACTTTCGTTTACTACACCAACAGGCACTGTTGTTAACAATCTTGGTACTGCGACTGTAAGCGGTGGTTCTTATACCTTTACTAAATTGGTAAAAGATTTACGTGGAGCGGCTGATGCTCCGCTTCCTACTTCAGGTACAAGCGGATCGGTTGTCTTAACAGTTACGGCAACTCTCGGTAATGGGCAGACAGTAAAACGCTTTTTTACCATTAACATAACCGGATAGTTTGTTAAAAAGAAAGGCTAGGAAATTTCCTAGCCTTTCTTTTTAAACCGGAAGAATAGTAACTTATTTCTTATCCACGCTATATTTCCCCGGGCCGATAAAGATCAATCCGAAAAACACAATGCCCAATTCAATTGCATGGCTGGCGCCTTGTAAACCATCCCCCTTACCAAAATGAACCAAAGCAGCTATAATCATCGTAAAGACCAATAAAATTAAGGCAGGTCTGAAAAACAAGCCTACAATTAAAAGGAAACCGCCAAAAGTTTCTGTCGCTGCAGCCATAAAGCCCCAAAATATGGGTAAAAAGTTTATGCCGATTACTTTCATACTTCCGCCTAAATCAGTCCAGCCGTTTGGTCCGCCTGCAAGTTTCGGGAAACCATGAATAATGAACATTACGCCTAAACCAATACGCAGCAGTAACAGGCCTGTATTGCGGTATTTTCCTAAATTGTCTAAAATTGCCATCTTATAAATATTTAAATTGAACGTTATTTGTTTCTACTTTTAAGCTTACTTCAGCACCTAAAACCATACTGAGGTTATTGCTGATGTGCCCTGTTGGAAAATTAAAGCAGACCGGAAAATCGTATTCTTTAACAATATCCCAGATCACCTCATCAGCCGTTTGTCCGAAAGAAATCTTTTCTTCAGCTATTTCATTAAAAGCGCCTACGATTAAACCCTTTAAGTGCGCCAGTTTTCCTGCCCTTTTGAGCATCCGCAACATCCGGTCGATGCTGTACTCATGTTCACCAACATCTTCTAAGAAAAGAATTTTATCTGTG
Organism: Sphingobacteriaceae bacterium; assembly: GCA_017745075.1. Classification (GTDB taxonomy): domain Bacteria; phylum Bacteroidota; class Bacteroidia; order Sphingobacteriales; family Sphingobacteriaceae; genus Pedobacter. Next base: position 111,931 of record JAGIAD010000004.1, read on the forward strand.
AAATCCATCTCCGAAACCGAGCCCTGTACCATGGCAAGCAAGGTTAAATTACCACCAATCAAAATCCCGGTTGTCTCTCCTGCCCTGTTTTTAAAGCTGCTTTGGTAAGAATAGGTCTGTTTTTCTCCAAATAATGCCTTCTTTAAAGAAATTAAAGCTTCTTCGGTCGATTCATCAAACGTATAGGGCATTTGCGCGTGCATGCACTGGGTATTACATTGCGCAATTAAGTGCGATAGCAGAACAGTAATGTCGCTAAAGCCCACAAACCACTTAGGATTCTTTTTAAATTGTGTAAAGTCCAGATGATCAATAATCCGGATGGTACCATAACCTCCACGACCCGAAATCATTGCCTTTATGGATGGATCATCTAAAAAACGCTGAATGTCTTTAGCCCTTAGCGCATCAGTTCCGGCAAATTGGTGATGGCTGGCCTTTATACTATCACCCAAAATAACCTCTAAACCCCAGCCTTTCAATATTTCAATGGCATGGTCTATCGGTTTGGGTAATTTCTTTGCCGGACACACCAGGGCAATCTTATCTCCTTTTTTTAAATACGGGGGCTGCTTAATCATCTTTAAAACACTTATCTTTGCCAAATTAATAAAAATTGTTTTGGATAATAGTAAAATAAAAAGATATACCGTAACTGCAGCGCTACCATATACAAATGGACCTGTTCATATTGGGCACCTTGCCGGCGTTTATATTCCTGCAGATATTTATGCCCGTTACTTAAGATCGAACAAACGTGATGTAAAATTCATCTGCGGATCTGACGAAAACGGCGTTCCGATTACTTTGAAAGCCAAAAAAGAGGGAATAACACCGCAGGAAGTGGTAGATAAGTACCATAAAATTATTGGCGATTCCTTTAAAGAATTTGGTATATCTTTCGATATCTATCACCGGACCTCATCGCTTACCCACCATCAAACTGCTGCTGATTTCTTTGAAACACTCTACGAAAAAGGGGTTTTTACCGAAGAAATTACCGAGCAATATTACGATGCCACCGCGAAGCAATTTTTAGCCGATCGTTACATCACAGGTACCTGCCCTAAATGTGGCAACGAAAATGCTTATGGCGATCAGTGCGAAAACTGTGGGTCTACGCTTAATGCAACCGACCTGATCAATCCAAAATCGACCCTGTCGGGCGATAAACCAATTTTAAAGGAAACTAAAAACTGGTTTCTGCCACTCGATAAATATGAAGACCGTTTAAGGGCTTATATCGAAAGCCACAAAGAATGGCGTCCGAATGTTTACGGGCAATGCCAAAGCTGGTTAAATGCAGGCTTACAGCCGAGAGCAATGACAAGAGACCTGGATTGGGGGGTACGTGTTCCGCTTCGCGATGCTGAAGGCAAAGTCCTTTATGTATGGTTTGATGCGCCAATAGGTTATATTTCTGCTACCAAAGAGCTTTGCAACTATGCAAAACTTGATGTTTGGAACCCAAAAGCCGAAGAATATTACATTAACGGTTACGAAAACGATAAATGTGGTTGGGAAGAATACTGGAAAAGCGACGAAACCAAACTCGTTCACTTTATTGGTAAAGATAATATCGTTTTCCACTGTATTATTTTCCCTGCGATGTTAATGGCACATGGCGAATATACTTTGGCAGATAATGTACCCGCAAACGAATTTTTAAACCTCGAAGGCCAAAAAATATCGACTTCTAAAAACTGGGCGGTGTGGCTGAATGAATATTTAAGGGAATTTGAAGGTAAACAGGATGTTTTGCGATATGTATTAACCGCAACCGCTCCCGAAACTAAGGATAATGACTTTACCTGGAAGGATTTTCAGTCCAGAAATAATAATGAACTGGTAGCTATACTCGGGAATTTTGTGAACCGTGTAGTGGTACTTACGCATAAATATTTCGGCGGCTCGGTGCCCACCTGTATGGAAATTACGGATGTAGATCAGGCAGTTATTGATGAACTGGCTGGCTATCCTGCTAAAATTTCGGCATCCATAGAAAACTACCGCTTTAGAGAAGCACTATCGGAAGTAATGAATGTTGCCCGCTTGGGAAATAAATACCTGGCCGAAACCGAACCTTGGAAGCTGATTAAAACAGACGAAGATCGCGTAAGAACAATCTTGCATATTGCGCTTCAGATAGCAGCCAATATTCAGATCCTGATCGAACCTTTCTTGCCGTTTACGGCCGAAAAGTTAATGAAGATGCTTAAAAACGGAGGACAGAATTGGGAAGATGCAGGTACGGTTAGCCTGTTAAAACGTGGTCACGATATTGGAGAAGCAGTGCTCTTGTTTGATAAAATTGAAGATGCAGAGATTGATTTTCAGATCGGGAAACTAAATCAGAGCAAAGCCAGCAATGCAGCAAGTACAGCTGTAGCCGCACCGGCAAAAGAGAATATCCAGTTTGACGATTTCTCGGCAATGGATATCCGTGTTGCCACAATTGTAGCCGCAGAAAAGGTAGAAAAAACCAAAAAACTATTAAAATTAACGGTAAATACCGGTATTGACGAAAGAACAGTGGTTTCGGGCATTGCCGAACATTATAAGTCTGAAGACATTGTTGGTAAACAGGTAAGTATGATCGTAAACCTTGCTCCGCGGGAAATCAAGGGAATTTTATCTCAGGGAATGATCCTGATGGCCGAAAATGCAGAAGGAAAACTTGCTTTTGTAGCGCCTGCAGAAAAGTTCTCTGAGGGGAGTGTAATCAGATAGTATTTGCCCGCCCTGATTAAAATATAAGGCCATTTGATTGATTTCAAATGGCTTTTTTATTTACTTATCTCTAAGCAATAATCTTAAAAGGCATTTGTTATCATTTATTTTAAAGGCAATTTCCTTCGGTAAATGCTTATTAAAATGAATTTTCTTGCGACAAAACTTTTGTTATATTTGCGCAATAAATGGTCCCGTAGTTCAACGGATAGAATAGAAGTTTCCTAAACTTTAGATATGAGTTCGATTCTCGTCGGGACCACGAACGGCCTTCATAATATCATGGAGGCCGTTTTTATTTTAAGCCTGTTTTTAGGCCTTGATTAAAGTAAATAGAGACGTATTTTGGTTCGAGCCTTGTTGGGGCACCCCGACGATGTGAGTGCACAAACAAAAATATATTTTAAGGAAATAAGTGCAAATTCCTAATTTCTGTTAATTTAGAAAGTTTTTTTAAAAAATATAGCGGTTCGATGTTGCTCTTTTTTCGGTTTACTGATAAGGCTATACATAAATTAAGTGTTATATATCGCTATTCAAACTGTTGGGGTTACTCAGCAGGCAAGGTACAAGATGCTATAACAATAGATTAGTTAAATATATCCTCACTAATATACTCTTCGGCTCTATCCCGCCTGGTATACATATCATACCATATGTCTGCTATTTTATCCTGTACACCGGAACCTTCCCGCATCCAAATTCCAATGCCGATATGACCTGCGTAAATACCTTTGCCGGATAGCTCGGTGTTCAGATTAAGAATGTGGTGCGGAGTCCTGCCATTGCAATCCCAACGTTGCCCATCATCGGTGTTGGATGGATAGATGAGCCTCCGGTCGTGAACAATAATGTGCCTGTATTTTTCTCCAACATCTCCGGAAGCACTTCCCTGATTGATGAAATTGCACCAAGCACATTGAACTGAAACTGATGAAGTGCGTTTTCTTCGGTTACCTCTAAAGTTCCTGCCAAATTTTTGACACTTGGTATCGGGCTGTATTCAAACACATTTATAAAGCCGTATTTATCTTTTATCGCATTGAATGCGGACGTGATCTGTTCCTTATCCAATATATCTGCTGCAAATGCAGCTGCCTCAATTCCATCCTGCTTCAGCTCTGCAGCCAACTGGTTCAGCTTTTCTTCATTTCGGGCTACAAGTGCAACCTGAAAACCATTTTGGCCGAATTTTTTTGCGATGGACAAACCTAATCCAGCACCTGCCCCAACTATTGCTATTGTTTTCATTTAATTGTTATTTACTCAAATAAGATGTTTAATTACAATCTCCATCAGGAGTGCATACTTTTCCCTCTGTTATGTCCAACTTGGTCTGCGGATTTTCTTTCTTCCATTCGGCAAAGGACTTTTCAAGCGTTTGCAAAATTTCATTGGGCTGCTGCGCTCCGGCAATGGCATACTTGCGGTTCACTACGAAAAATGGAACGCCTCTTGCGCCCAATGTCTGTGCTTCCCGACTGTCGTCCGCTACTTTCTGCATATACAAAGGGTCTGCCAATGCTTGATTGACTTCGGCTTCTGTTAAGCCAATTTCCTTTCCTAACTCAACCAGCGTAGCTAAATCATTTAAATTTCTACCTTGTGTAAAATAGGCAAAAAATAGAGTTTCCTCGGCTTTTTCACCCAAACCTTTTGTTTTGGCAAATTGTATGATGCGGTGGCCTTTCATCGAATTGGTAACAAGGGCTTTGTCCAGGTTGTATTCAAGCCCTACACTTTTGGCATACTGTATCAGGTCCTGGTGCCTCTTTTTTGACTGCTCATAACTCATGCCCTTCCGGTCGGCTACAAACATATACATATCGTCCTGGTACTTGGGTACTTCGGGCATAGCAGGATCAAGCTGAAAGCTTTTCCACTCCACTTCTATTAGTTCTTTATCAGGGAACTGCGATAAAGCTTTCTCGAAATTGCGTTTTCCGATATAGCAGAACGGACACATAATATCCGACCATATCTCTATTTTCATTTTATTTTCCATTGTTATCCTTTTTGTGTCAGTGGGCTGTTTCTGTTGTTTTTCCTGGCCGCAGGCAGTGAAGAAAAGTAACGAAAAAACTGCAACCAGTACATTACCTTTCATAATTCAGTTTTCGGAAATAATAATAGGATACCGCAAGAAGTGCAAACGGAACAAGCGGGGCAATGCCTTTTACAATTCCATCAACCATACCATGAGCCAAACTTGCGGACAATAGGAGTATACCGAAACCCACATACGCCCACTCTTTAAACATCGTTGGGATAACCGGAACCAGGATTAGGATGGCGCCCACAATTTTTAGGATGTCTAATTCTAATCCAAAATAACTAGGAAATTCCATTCTGTGAATAGTTTCAATTAAGTATTCCCGTGGTGCAAAATAGGATGGTAATACAATCAAGGCCATTGCTAGGCTGGTTACGATCCAATAGGTGCGTTTAGCCTTCTTGTCAGGGTTCTGTGCGAAGTCAATCTGTTTTGTCATTTTTTTATTTAGTTTAATTGATGAAAATTTCAGTTTGATATTTTTTAATGATACAAAATTACGTACCTTTGCTTACATTTTGTAAGCAGTTACCCAAATGTAAGCAGTTACCTTAAAGTAAGTGATATGGCAGAAAAATTTCCGGAGCGTACCAAAAATGAATGTTTGGCAAGAATGCTGACCGTACGTGATGCCCTTGATGTGATAAGCGGCAAATGGAAAATTCTCATTATTATATCCATTATGAGCGGGAATAAACGTTTCAGGGAAATAGAAAGAAGCATTCCCAAAATTTCCTCTAAGGTTCTCGCCAAAGAACTGAAAGATCTAGAGGAACATCAGCTCATCAAGCGCACTGTTTACGACGAATCGCCCGTATTAGTGGAATATACGGCAACAGATTATGTTTTTACCCTTGAAAAGGTAATTGAGGCACTTCATAGCTGGGGATTAAACCACAGAAAAAAGATATTGGAGCAATGAAATAAACAATAAAACGGTTCAATCTTTATCCCGTATCCTCGCTTTGATTCTTCCTTAAATCATTTATAAATCGGTTCAAGTTTTCTCTCGTGTGGCCCACAAGACAAGAACCTTGTAATTTTTGCAAAAGTTCTTGTCTTTTTTGTTGGGTAAAATATCAAACTAATCATCTTTTTCATCCGCTCAACCGCGGATCTCCGGCACATCAGGTTATTTAAACTTATATTTTCTTACATCACTTATATGGTTAGATGGTTTTAATTGGCATACCTTGATCAGCATTCCGAATTCACTTTTACAAAAGAGTTGGATTAATAATGTTCAGGCGATTCGTTGTTCCAACCCCGATAGGAAATCGTAATGCGGTAAGCTTGAAGATTAGTTTAATAGGAGCAAGCATGGTTCCAGATTAATAATTAATAACAGTTCGTCTAGAAATTACAGGCGTTGGTCTAGCGGTTACCAACGCTGGTATAATACCGGGTTTTTGCCTGCAACGTTTGATGGACAACTGCGTCTTAATAACAAAACAACAGTAAAAACCTAAAATATAAAAGATATGAAAACTTTAGCAAAAACAATATTCGCAGCAGCATTAACAGCAGTAGTATTTACTTCATCAGCCATGGCAACTTTTGCCACTGAGCCAGTTAAATCAGAAACAAAAACTTCTTCTTTATCAAAGTTTGATAGGATCTGGGTGAGTGGTAACGTGAAACTTATCTTAACGCAAGGTGATAAACAAAAGGTAGAAGGTACCAGCAACTACGACGCTGCAAAAACCTCAGTATCAACTGATGGAAAAACCTTGTTCATCAATTCATTGGAAACAAGCCAGGTAACGCTGAGTATTACCGTAAAAGATTTAGAAAGAATCGAAGCTTATGGACAATCGGTTGTGGTGACCAGCAATAATTTTGACGTAAAATATCTTCAGTTATTTTTGGGTCAAAGCGCTACTGCGAAGATCAAAACTACAGCAGGCAGTTTATATACTATCGTTAAGGATGATGCGGTATTAAAATTAAATGGTACTGCCGATCAAAGTACAATGATTGCCAGCAACATGAAAAATGTAAAATTAGCTGACTTTGCCAGTCGTAAATCAGAATCATATGCTTCTCAAGCGATTATGGAAGCAGAGCAAAATGCAATGGTTTTAGCAAAATAAATATATTAATCAGATAAGTTAAAGCTGCCATCAGGCGGCTTTTTTTATTTAAGGGGGATTCAAAGAATATTTCTGTATAATGCGAAACCATGCTGACTGCATCTTTTAAAAATGGCTATGGGTCGTTTTTATATCTACCCAGCAACTTTGGTTTTAGACAGGTAGTTGTTATTTTGATTCAATGCAACCTTTCGAAGTTTTCTGGCGTCTTTGATTTATTCTGAACCTTAAACTAATTGAAAATGAAATGCGCTATTCTATTCTTACTCCTTTTTCCAGTTACAATCACATTCGCCCAAAAGAAGCTTAAAATCGTTAAGGCAACTTCTACCAGTGTTGATATCAAGGATGATAATTACCCGGTCAGAAAGAACGCCTGGACAGTCATGCCCAAAGAAAAATTAGATGTATATACCACCTCGGCCAAAAAAGTAACTTTTTACACCGACCAGGAATCTATATCATTCAATGTCGATCCGAAGGTTGGAGAATATGATTTTATTATCCTGGTAAATGGAACCGATACCGCAAGAACACAGGTGAAATATGATGCAAAAGCACCTGTCAGGAAGCCTGTTGCCTATCTTGACACACTTCAAAAGGCGGAAAAATACAACCTGTCTGACAGGCGTGAAGTTCCGGTATTTACCTATCAATCGATGGACAACCCTAATCTGGTACGCATCAAAAAGCATCTCAAGCTGGATTCGGTTGCAGGCAATGGAAATGAGCTTTCCAAAATTTTCAACCTGATGCATTGGGTACATAATCTGATCAGACACGATGGGAACAGCGAAAACCCAACCCTAAAAAATGCCATTGATCTGATCAAGGTTTGCCGGGAGCAGAACCGTGGGGTAAACTGCCGCATGCTGGCTACAGTACTTAACGAATGTTACCTCGCTATGGGTATCACTTCCAGATATATTACTTGTATGCCAAAAGAAACCAACTTTGATGATTGCCATGTAATTAATATGGTATACAGCAAGGATCTTAAGAAATGGATCTGGATTGACCCTACCTTTGATTCGTATGTGATGGATGAAAAAGGTAATCTATTGGGTATTCAGGAAGTAAGGGAACGTTTGATAAAAAATATGCCGCTGGTTCTAAATGCGGATGCAAACTGGAACCGTACTGCTCTGCAATCTAAAGAATATTACCTGCAGACCTACATGGCAAAGAATCTCTACCGCCTGGAGACACCTGTAATAAGCCAGTTTGATACGGAAACCTGGACTAGCGGGAAAGAAGTATCCTATGTAGAACTGTTGCCATTGGATGGTATTGTTCAGGGGCCACAGAAAAGAGAATCAACCAATCAGAAAACCGGGGTTAAGTTTATTAATTATAAAACCAATAATCCTGAGTTGTTCTGGACTACGCCGAAATAATTTTACAAAATACTTTTCATAGCTATCTGGTATCTCAATGTTATTAAGTTAAGCGCTGCGGTCGTCAGTCTGAGCGTAGTCAGAGTTTGATAAATCGCAAAAAAATGTCACCCTGAGGGATAATTTATTTTATAAAAATCAATGTGGGTAACAGGAGAGTCCAACGGTATTGATTTACTCGAAAAATCGTCATTGTGAGAAGGAACGGCGAAGCAATCTTTCATACCAGTAATTCTTGCTGTAAAGATTGCTTCGTCGGCTGAAAAAGCCTTCTAGCAATGGCGACATTCCTGGGTATCAATGGTAGTGTAATCGAAGGGCATCTTTTTAAGATTTTATCACTTACATAATGACATTGAACCTGGCGCCTTACTCTGTCTGATATCTGGTAAGCTTTCTGATCTGGTAAAAAAATCTTTCTATTAGTCTTAAATCCTGCGTTACGATTTCGGCATTACCTTTAAGCTCTTTATCAAAGGGAAGTATTTTGTGATAAGAGGTTTTCAGCCCTTTCGGAAGCGATACATCTATATAATAATTGCCCTTATCGTCAGGAGTAAAAGATATGTTTTGAACTTTACCCTCTACAATACCATATTCCTGATAACGGTAATTATCCAGTTTGATTAAAACTTTTTCTCCTTTGGCAATTTTGCCCGAATTGGTGGCTGCTACAAACATTCTCCCAATCAGCGCCTGGGTATCATCGGGTAAAATAGATAATATAGGATCTCCCCGTTTTACAAACTGGTTTTCGCCCCAGAACTGCTGAAAACTGGCCACACCATCGGTAGAGGAAATAACCAGGTAGTTTTGTTCCCAGGCTCTTAACGAACGCCTCAACTGCTCTAATAGCTGCAGAGTTTGCGAAGCAAAGTTGATTTTGTCTTTCTCTGCATTTATGGTTGTTCCACTTTTGGTTTTATTGAGGTTATAAATCATCTCCTCAGTTTGCGCTAGTGAGATATCTATATTTTCTAAATTTTGTTGTGCCTGCAGGAATTTAATTTTCTCATTTTCAAACTCAGCGGTTGAAATGGCTTTTTGATTAAGAAGTTGCTGGGCACGCTGATAATTTTTCCTGACCAGCTCATATTTCTCCAGCTCGAATGCTTTTTGACGTTTTAGGGTTGCTATTCTGCTTTTATTTGCGGATATATTCTGAACAGTGGCTATATTTTCCGGTGCATAGGGTTTAAGTCTGGTAAACAGCTTTTCATCCTGAAATGCCTTGGCAAAATTATTGTAATCGCCCTGCAGTTCTCCTAATTTAAAGCCCGAAACTTTATCTACGGGAAATGAAACCAATTGATTGGTAGAAATAGAATCTATTATTTGCTTAAGCTGCAAAACGTCTTTGTAATTTGCAGTGGATTGCAAAACCATTAATAGCTGACCCTTTTTTACCTTTTGATGGTCGGTAATCAATATTTTTTCAATTCTGGAATCCGTTCTGATCTCTAGTTTTTCTGGCGGATTTTGTGAAGTAACGATGATGGTTGCGGGTACAAACTCCGGGTATTTAATGAAATAACTCATCAATAAGATCATTAAAAGGATGGTCAGGATAATCACACTACCCCAGCGGAACATCCAGTGAGGTGGTTCCGATAGAATATCCTGCACACCTTCCGAGCGCAGTTGTACCTCGTCTAGTTTATCTTTTTTAGTTTCCAAGTTCGAGCTGGTTTTTGATTAATCTGTAATACTCTCCTTTTTTAGCTACTAATTCATTATGGTCGCCCTCTTCAACAACCATTCCTTTATCCAGCACGATAATTTTATCAGCATGTTTAACGGTCGATAATCTATGGGCAATCACTATGGCGGTTTTACCTTTAAAAAACTGCTCCAGGTTTTCGATAATTATCTTTTCGTTATTGGCATCCAGTGCACTTGTAGCCTCATCGAAAAAAATATACTCGGGCGATTTGTACACAGCACGTGCAATGAACAATCTCTGCTTTTGTCCACCGCTGACGCCCATACCTTCGTTACCAATTTTGGTGTTGTAGCTTAAAGGCAGGCTTTCTATAAAATCCTGTATGTTAGCAATTTCTATGGCTTTTCTCAGCTTTTGTTTATCAATCGCATCTTCACCTATGGCGATATTATTGGCAATAGTATCGTTAAACACATAACTCTCCTGCATTACCACTCCGCAATGGTCTCGCCAATACCTTGGCGAAATATTTTTCATATCTGTATTTCCGATTTTTATTTCCCCTTTATCGGGTTCGTAAAATTTGGTCAGCAGCTTTAAAAGCGTTGTTTTTCCGCTACCGCTCGCCCCAACTATAGCTGTGGTTTTTTGAAAGGGGATTACAAGGTTTAAATCCTGAAAAACAAACGAATCAGCCCCTGTATACCTGAACGATACAGACTTTAATTCAATGTCTTTCTGCGCAATTTCGGCAGCGTACTGTTCTTCGCTGCCTTCTTCGTTGTCTTTATCGTGTATTTCCTGTAACCTTTCGAGCGAAATTCTGGCATCCTGTGATTGTTTAATAAAATCTATGAGCTGCAACAAAGGGCTGTTTAGCTGGCCAATGATATATTGTACTGAAAGCATCATGCCCAGCGTAAGGTTACCACTCAAAACCAGTTTTGCGGCAAGGAAACTCACCAGGATATCTTTTATCTGGTTAATAAAACCACCACCCACAGATTGCCACTGCTCTAAAGAGAGTGCCTTTATTTTTATCTTAAATAACTTTACCTGTAAAAATTCCCATCCCCAGCGCTTCTGCTTTTCGGCATTATGCATTTTTATTTCCTGCATGCCATTAATCAGTTCGATCACCGTGCTTTGCTCTTGTGCAACCTGAGCAAACATTTTATAATCGAGTTCTTTTCTTCTTTTAAGGAAAAAAACAATCCAGCCCGCATATAAGAGTGCGCCCAGCAGGTATACGATAAACAACCGGTAATCGTAAATAAGAAGTATAATGCTAAAAATAAGCAGGTTTACCATCGAGAAGAGGGTGTTGAGCGAGGAGCCGGTCAGCAATTGTTCTATCCGGTGGTGATCACTTATCCGCTGCATAATATCACCGGTCATCCGTGTATCAAAGAAACTAATTGGAAGTTTCATCAGTTTGATAAAAAAGTCGGAAATGATTGAAATGTTAATCCGGGTAGAAAGGTGTAGCAAGATCCAGCTCCTAATCATTTCAATGCCCATTTTACCCATAAAAAGCATCACCTGGGCCAGCAAAACCAGGTAAATAAAGTTAATGTCCTGGTTTTGTATGCCTACATCAACAATACTTTGGGTAAGGAAGGGGAAAATAAGCGATAATAAACTTCCGGCCAGTAAGCCAATGACCAGTTGTATAAACAGCGATTTATATTTTAGCAGATACCTGGAGAGGAAAGTGAAGCTTGTTTTCTTTTCTGTTTCCTGGAAATCACTGTTGTAAAATGCAGGGCTTGTTTCTAAAATAAGGGCAATACCTTCTTCTGTATTTTCGTGGGCATTTTCGCCGATCCAGTATTTTATAAATTCAGTTTTGGTATAGGTAATTAAGCCATAACCCGGGTCTGAAACATAAACCTTACCGGCTTTGTCAATTTTATAAACCACAACATAGTGGTTTTTATTCCAATGTACTATGCAGGGTAATGGTGCATCGGCCAGCAGGGTATTAAAATTTATTTTAACACCTAATGTTCTGAAGCCTAAAGCCTCTGCTGCATTGCTAAGGCCAAGCAACCCGCTTCCTTCTCTGGTGGTTTCGGCGAGGGTTCTGATTTGGGGCAACGGAATGCTTTTATTATAGTGTTTTGCTATAATGCGCAGGCAGGTAGGGCCACAATCCTTATTGTCGGGTTGTTTATAAAATGGAAATTTTTTAAGCTTCATGTGCCTTTACCTTTGTTGCATGCTGTAATGTTGTATTGCTTTTTGTTTAAGCGGGTTTGTACTCCATTCTTCCCATTTATTGGTAGAAGGGTCGTAGCCACATTTTAGTGGTTTGGATATATCTAAACCTGCATGGTTGGTATGGGTACGCTCTGTAAATGCCCTGCAATCGGTACATACATTTCTAAACTCACAGTGCTTGCAAACCATAATGTCATCTTTGGTGATGTTCCAGTAAGCCTTAAACTCTTTAACGTTTAGTGCATCTTCTAAAGAAATGTCATTTATGTTCCCGAAAATCCGGGGCATTGCCGGGCAGTTTTTGATATTGCCATTTATATCAATACCTATTTTTTTATTAAGGCAGGAATTATGATTAATAGCTTCCAAAACCTTCAAAATATTGGTATCAAAGTACTTTAAGTCTACTTTTCCGCAAGAATTGATTTTTAAATGCTGACTGGTAAAAACCAAGTTAAATTTGAAAATATCTGCAACCTCAAACGGAGCTTTTTCGCATTGATGAAATATCAAACTATAAATTCTTATGCACTTTTCATTTAGGGCTTTTATAAAGTCATCATCAACTCCTGAATGATATGGAGAGAAAATCTCTATGCTTTCTAAACGTGAGTCGTTTAATGTATCCTCTAAGGTCAAAAAAGCTGTTAAAGAAAGTTCACTTTCACAATAGATTACCAAATGTCTTATCCCTAAATTTTCTATAGATTGCACCAGTCGTGGCGACAGCAATAAATCAGTAGTTTCCATAAATAAATTGGAAATTGTGCTGGCATCGCTAAATTCGAGGGATAGTGGTGGGAAATTTTTATCCCAATCATTCTCAGTAATAAAACCGTACTCTTTTTCCACTAAAAAGTTTAGGTATTCTTGTACTATGTCTTTTGATTCTTCATCATAAAAAGCAAATACTTCTTCAATAGAATTGGACTTCAACTCTTCAATAATCGTATTCAATTCTAAAGGCTGTAGCTCAGAACGGTTTCGTTGTAAATCAGAAATCAGGATCCTGTTAAGACCTGTTGTGATCAAAATATCGCTAAATAAATTAAAATACCTCATAACAATCTGCTAATTGGCTTATAGGGTTTTACAAGCATAAGAAAGTTTGTTTTATAGGACTTGCATGTGCCATATAGCACATCCTTACTTTTTTGATTGATTTTTTTACCCCTGTATTCATCAACAAATTTGAAGGTTAGCGGTAATTTATTTTTTTCTTCGATCTGGTATCTCATAAATATTCGGCTATAGCTTTCTCTGCAGCATAATTACACATGGATGTAACCCCTAAAAATTGGCCAACGGTATTTACCTCTAAAAAATAAAATTTCTCCCCGCTCTTTATAAAATCTATTGAGCCACAGTTTACATCCAGTAACACCATTAGTTGATGTGTTTTCTCTTCAATTTCAACAGGCAGATTGTATCTCACATTACGGTTAGGCTTTTCGAGATTGTACTTTCTGAAATCGGTTTTGGTTTGCTCATCATTTTGAGACATTATTGCTGTAGAAGAGAATTTCCCGTTCAAATAAAAGCTCCTGATTTCGAAATCCTTCTCAATTTTCTCCTGAAAAAATGTGATGAAAAAACGATCTTTTTCTTTATGGTTTATTACGTTGGTGTACATAATACTTTCCGCATAATCTTTGTAGGTATTTATGGTAATGTTTCCGGTTAAAGGCTTTATAATTGTTTTATTCAAAACCACTTCGTCCGTATTTTCGGCCAAATAATATTCTGGAACATCTAATCCTACTTTTTTTGCGTACTCTAATACCAATAGCTTATTTACAGCACTATTGCTTTGTTTATTGATGTGCTTTTTGGCCTCGATTTTTTTAATTACATAATCCTGCAACCAATGCTGGTGCTCCTGCATATGGATATCGACAGAGGGGTTATCATATTGGAGATTTTTAAATTTTAATCCGCCTCTTCTGTACCAGACACTGCTTATTTCGTCAATGTAAAAACAGTTTCTCTGGCTTTCTATATAGATACGTTTTTCTTTCACTTTTATCTCAAACACCTCATCCTCATGTACCCGAATGAATTTTTTATCCATTGCCAAAAGCCATTTTATCACTTCATTGGTAGTCGTCTCTTGCTTCTTGGATATAATTAATATCACCTTTATTTATTTTATGCCGTGAATGGTTTTGATATGGGCGCCCTCTATTAAAGAAGGCAGCCCATACCTTTTTAATGATCGTGATTAAATGGAATTTTCGCCGGAATTGATGGCCGAAATTACATTTATACAGATTCTAGTAGTTATGAATGGGTTCTCCAGGTGCAAGGCGACGGATCTCTCTGTAAAGATATCCACCTGTACCATTTTCGCCCGCATAATGGTCATATTCTACACATCCCTCTCCTACGAAGACATTAGATTGAATTTCGGTATAGCCTCCTAACAATCTTCCTCCGTTAATTGATGATAAATCGGTAAGTTTTTGGTTTTCAAGTGAAGAGAAATCTTTCTTTGTTCCTTTTAAATTTTTCATTTCAGTAAATTTTAATTGTGAGTAATTCCAAACTTTCTGGTTTGGGTTTGATGTGTTTTGTTGGGGTTGAAACCCTTCTGTTTTCAGGGGATGTTAGCAGGTTCCGTTAGCATTTCCTATATCAGTTCCTGAGGCAGCCTGCTGGCAGGTTCTTCCAATGTATTTGCCGCCGTTGCTTTCGTAGGTGTCATATTCGACAGCTTCGCTCGGGTATTGGCTTGGACAAGCAAAATTTGATCTGATAAAATACAAGCCGCCTTGTACTTTTCCCAGATCCTGGAGTTTTTTGTTTTCTAATGAAGAAAGGCTCTTCTTCATTCCTTTTAAGCTTTTCATTTTTTTAAATTGATGTTTACATTCGCCATCTTACCCTGGCGTTTGGGTTTTGTTAATTTAAAAATCGACACAACCTGAAGGGATTACAAGCGGCAATTGATATGCGAGAGGTTTGAGCACCTTTTCGTTAATTCTGCATGCATATTCGTAAAACGGTTAAGCCGTAACGCAGATTTAGTTTATCTTTTCTAAGGAAAAATGCTGAAAATACAGCGAATAAGCTTCATTCCCGTATAAAGGCCTTTGTTGGTATTATTGCGGTAATTTTCAGATAAATATTAAATCGGCACAGATATAGAATGAAATCCGACAGATATTTGTCGGCTGTTTTTTTTAGTGTTTACTATTTATACTTTTAAAGAATAATTCAACCCGCACCCGATTAGAGGTGTTATATGTATGATAAGCCAATCCTTTCGTTTAATGAACACTTGTGCGAGAACCCTGATTACCCTTTCTGCAATTTGTTTTCTTATCATTCCGGCTTGCAGGAATAAGGAAAACACAGATAAGGTTGAGGAGCATTCTATTAAAAAGCCGATAGTTCGAACAGATTATCTATCGCTTATCCTGTCTTTCGATACTTTATCACCCGTGGCGATAAAAAAAATAGTTTACCAGCAAGATAGCCTGTTGGGTAAAGACCCCGATAAAGAATCAAACCCTTATTATCATTATTTCCATGGCAGAAAATATGTTTTTGAAAAGAAAAGAGATAGTGCCTTAATTGCTTACGAGAAAATGAAGGGGCTAAACCCGAATGATGATATTGAGCTATTGAAAACCTATCGTATTTTAAACCATAAAATGGTCGGCGGATCGATGGTCGAGTCTGCCTTAATGAGCGAGATTTTTGCAGCTTTGAAAATCTCTGAGCAGATCCACAGCCGGTTAACCTATTCTTTTTATGATTTGCTGGCACAAGCCTATTTTCAGAACAACAACGAAAAAAAATCAATTGAATATGCGGCGATTTACTTTAAGCATAATCCCTTTAATACTCACCCTGTAATTAAACAGCGCTATTTTGATATTTCGTTCCTGTTGGCATCGCGGCTGGGCGATTTTAAAAAAATGACATATTATAACGCCCAGGCAAGGCGTTTGGCAGAGCAGGTTGGCGATAGTCTGGCAATAGCCCGCACTTACGATAACGAATCACAGATTTACAGCCGGCAATTGCAACCGGCCAAAGCCCTGGCCAGCAGTAAGATTTATTTTAACTACCTTAAAAAAACCAATAACCTGAATGGTATTGCCTACAACAACCTGGCTACCGCATTTTCTCAAAATCATGAGCCCGATTCTGCCATTAAATATTATCAAGCAGGCATAGCTTTCGAAAAACGCGACGCATCAGCCAGGCAAAAGGATATCTATTACAATGGCCTGATCGAAGCCTATAAAATGAAGGGCGATTTTGCCCATGCGCTTGAGGCGGCAGATTCTGCCTATGCTATCGAACTGCGTAACTACAAAGCGGTCGAAGCGGTTAAGGTTGCCGAAATCCATGAAAAATATCAGACAGAGAAAAAGGACCGGAATATAGCGGAATTAAATAACCGCAATAAACTGAACGAAACGATTATTAAACAGCAACGATGGACAATTTTTTTAACGTTGCTGGTTTTTCTGGGCGTGGTTTCTTTCTTGTATACTTTTTATCGTCAACAGCGTTTAAGAGAAAAAAATAAACTGCTTAAATCAGAAAACCAGCGGTTAAATGTAGAGCAGAAAATGCTTCAGGCACAGTTAAATCCGCATTTTATTTTCAATGCCATAGCAAATTTACAAAGCCTGATTGCCTCTGGCCATGTGGAAGAATCGGTATCTTACCTGCGGTCTTTTTCGGGCTTACTTCGTGGGATACTGGAGCAAAACAGAAAAGATTTTATCGAAATTGAAGAAGAAATTGCTTCTTTAAACAATTATCTTCAATTACAGCAAATGCGGTATACTGATGTTTTCGATTATAAAATTATTGTTGATGATCAGCTGGACCAGAACGAAACGCTCATCCCTCCAATGCTTATTCAGCCTTTTGTTGAAAATGCGATTGAACATGGTTTCCGAAATATTGCTTATAAAGGTTTGCTAACCATATCATTCAGGAAAAGAAACGATTTGCTGGCGATTGAGGTTGATGATAATGGCAGCGGGCTGACCAAAAAAGCAGCAGAAGATCAAAAGAAACAATCGCTGGCCCAGGTGATTTTAAAAGAAAGAATTGACTTACTCTTTACCGCTAAAGGACAGAAAGCGGAGTTTAAGGTAAGTGATAAGGGTGGGGCTACTGCAACAGGTGTGCTTGCCGAAATCCTGATCCCAATAATTAATGATTAAATAGCGGTTATGAAGCTTTATATTTTAGAAGATGAAATCCGGATTTTACAACACATTTTACAAATTGTTAAAAATATAGACTATTTGGAGGTGGTTGGCACTGCCGGAGAAATTAAAGTGGCCAAAAAAGAAATTCTGGTGGTAAAACCCGATATTATTCTGGCCGATATCCGTTTAAAAGATGGTGATAGTTTCCAGCTGTTTGATGAAATTGGTGTCGCCGATTTCCAGGTTATCTTTTTAACCGCATACGATCAGTATGCTATACAGGCACTTAACCTGGGGGCTTTTGGCTATTTACTCAAACCCATTGATGAGGTATCCTTAACCACATATTTGAATAAATGTTATCATCATCGCGAGCAGGAAACTTTAGGGCAGCAACAGCTTGCTATTGCTAAGGAGCATTATCTTGCCCAGGGAATGGCCGCGGCGAAGCGGATTGCCCTAAAAAGCCTTGAATATATAGAAGTCGTAGCCATTGATGATATTATCTACTGTAAAAGTGATAAAGGTTATACCACGTTTTACCTAAATACCGGTAGCGAGATTCTGGTTTCTAAAGGATTAAAGGAATATGAAAGTTTGCTTACGCCCTTTGGTTTTTTAAGATGTCATCAATCGTACCTGATTAATTTTAAGTACGTTAAAAAGTATTACCGCGAAGGTTATTTACAAATGGAGAACAAGGAAAGTATACCGGTTTCCAGCAGGAAAAAGGAAGAAGTGCTCAGGTATCTGGAAAATATTGCATAGGATACATCAGGAGGTAAAAGAGAATCTTTTAAGAGATTGACTTAGCTAACGCGACATTTTGCTATGTGTTTGGTTATCTCGAGGCGAAGCAATCTATCATCAAAAAGATTTTTCATTTGTAGCTTATTGTTTTAATTGTATTCAAGCTCGCTTCGCGGGTGCTTCACTTCTACTCAATGCCCGTGCTTCAGTTCGCTATGACGAAATACTCATGTTAACTATCGTTTTTTTCTTTTTAACCATAACCATGCGCCGCTTACAGACAGAAAACCGGGGGTGAATCCAAATATTACATAGATCCATTTTAAAACAGCTCCGCCAAAGGCCCCGGTATGAAGTTGATAGGCTATATATTCAAACCGTTCTTCCATGTCCTGCTCATCAATCACCTTCAGGCTCTTTATTTGCCCGGTACGGGCATCAAAAGTGATGCTGCTGGCCTTACCCTGGAGCAATACATTTTTGGTTTGCGGCATGTGCCCCCTTAACAGGATATCGGCATCCTTTACCGTCGGAATGTTTACTGCAATGGGCTCAAATCCTGCAATTTTTTTGCAGGCCAGCGCTACCAGATTGTCGATATTTGCCGCGACTTCATAGTTTGCCTGCTGTTTTGGAAGTGCCCACATAGAAGGACTGAAATATTCCCTTAGCATCCAAAATCCGGTAAAAAACAGTAGAATGTTGAACAGTAATGCCCATACACCGATGATCCGGTGCAGCGAGGAAATACCCGTTCGCCGGCTCTTAAAATTAAGCCCTGCTTTGAAACGGAGCGCTTCCCAAAAATGTTTGCGGTAAATGATGGTGCCGGTAATCAGCGATAGCAGCATTACCAGGCCAATAATTCCTGTGAGCAGCATTCCGGGAATACCCAGCTGCAAACTATAGTGAAAGGTGTAGATCCAGCGCAGGAAGGAAGGCGAAAATTCATTATAACCGCCTTCCTTAAGGATTTTTCCGGAATAAGGATTTGCAAAAACATAGTAAAGATAATTGTCTGTAAGTTTTTGCTGTCTTTTGTAAAGCATAAACTCATAACTATCGTACTTGTTTCTTGGAAAATCATGCAAAACCAGTTTTTTAAGGTTTGGATGGCTATGCAGCACCATCCGGTAAAGCTCATCGGCAGAAATCTTTTTCTCGCGGGGAACAAGACTGTGCAGTTCAGGATTGAAATAGCGGTCGAGCTCATGCCTGAAAACGAGCAGCGAACCACTCAGTCCATACAACAGAAAGAATATTCCGGCTGCAAGGCCAAGCCAGCCGTGGAGTTTAAAGGATAGCTTTGTGATGCGTTTCTTCCAATCCATTATTTACTCGATTAAAATTTATAGTCAACATTCAACCTGAACTCTCTTGGGGCATATGGAACGTAGGCATAAGTGCCAGTTGTAGCTGCTGATGATGGCGTAATCCACGCGCTTCCGTAATTGAATCTGTTTAAGATGTTATTTACGATACCGTTTACACTGAAATGGCCGTGCGACCAGGCTACACCACCATCTAACCTGAATATAGGGGCAAGCTCGAGTTTTTGAAGTTCGTAGCGGCCTGCCCTTCCTATTTGAAGCTGGTAACCTGCAGATACGGCTAAACCTTTTATCTGCTCAATGGGCAAAAGATAATTCAGCCAGGTATTCTGGATATGCTTAACACGAAAAGGGGTAGCCAGTCCTACCCTTGTCGGGTTTTCATCTTTTGAGATATGACTGTCAGTATAGGCATAATTGATTACGGTATTTAACCCTTTAACAATTTCTCCCTTCAGGTCAAACTCCATTCCTTTTGAAATGGTCTGGCCGAGCTGCGACTGGATGTTGGTTGAGGGGTCGGTAACTTTAACATTATCGCGGATAATCCGGTAAAGAGAAACAGTTGTATTCCATTTTCCCTCCATCCAGTCTTTTTTAAGACCGGCTTCTATATTCTTGCCCTTTAAGGGTTTAAATGCTTCGCCGTTTGTGGTATTCACACCACTTTGAGGGGTAAAGGTCTGATCGAAAAGTGCATATATAGAAAAATCAGGAACCAGAGAATAGCTTAATCCCAATTTTGGTGTAAAGGCTGTATTTTTGGTCTCGCTCAAACTGGTTTTTACAGGGCTCTTTTGGACACCTGTTTCACTAAAGGTTAGCCTGGCTGCCAGTGTTGCACGTAACTTGTTTTCAAAGATCCCAAACTCGTCTTGCACATAGGCCGCCTGATAAGAGATGGCCTGCTGATCGGTTGCAATCTCTGATAGTGCGCCCGTTCTGACGTTTGGATCAAAAGAAATTCCATAAACGGGGTTATTTGCATCAAGGGGATAAAGGGCCTGATTGGCTGTAGGATCGCCTGATCCGGAATAGGAGATAAACTTTTTACGGTTGATATCTATGCCTCCCAGCAATTGGTGGCTAACTGTACCTGTAGAAAATTCGCCGCTCACATAGGGCTGTATGGCCAGTACGCCGGTATTTAAACGCTCATAGGTTGCCCTGCGCATAATGAGGTTGGGTTGGGCGGCATTGTACCTGGAAACAAAGAAATAGGTTCCTTCCAGGTGGTCTCTGGCATAAGCTGCTTTTACAGTTAAGTGCCAGTTTTTGCTCAACGCATTATGATAAGTTAAAAAGCCGTTATGCTCTATGGATTTGAACGGTGCCTTATTCGGATCGTTTATAGTAAAATCTGCAGGCAGGCTCGCAAATCCATCAGGTGCAAATACCGTAGCGAAATATTGCTGGAAACGCTGGTCCTGGAAAAGGTATTCTGCAGAAACATAGGCATGGTCATTTATATTGTACCTGATTACCGGGTCTACCACAAATTTATCATTGAAATTATACTTTTGGAAAGATTTAGACTTTTGCCCCACGGCATTTAAACGGTACTGCCACTTTCCGGCCTTATCGATGTTACCATCCAGATCGGCACTGAGGCGATATAGGTTAAAACTACCCGTAGTAAAACCGATCTGATGGTTCGGAGTACCTGTAGGTTGCTTAGTGAGCACATTATAAGAACCTGCAGGGTCAAATAGCCCATTGATATAACTGGAGGGGCCTTTAATAAACTCCACACGGTCAATAATGGCGGCATCCTCGGCACTCGGTCCTGCGTAGATCATAGAAATATCCATTCCATTACGCATCGGGGTGATCTGCGCTCCGCGCATAAACACCGAAGAATTGTACAAGTCAGCATTGTTGTTGCGTAGGGCCCCGCTCACATTACGGGTTACACTTTCATTGATGGTTAAGGCCTGTTGGTCGGCAATGAGGCTTTGGTCAATCTCCTGGATGTTCTGCGGCAGCTGCAGCAAGGGGGTGCTGAGTTTCAGCGCAGCCGACGACTTGTTCAGGTTATAACGGCGGTAGTAGCGCGAGCTGATCCTGACTTCCTGCAATACCTTTGCCGTGGTATCCAATGCAGATTTCATCGTGTCTTTTTTTACCCTTGTTTTTTGCTGGGCACTAACACCCAAGGTTAAGGCGATAAAACATAAGCCTGTAAGTAAGATCCTTTTCATCTCATCTTTTTTATTTTTCTTTCAAAAGAATATCCATATCCTTCATTAACTGATCTACCTGATCGGCCTTGGTTCCGTCATAGGCTCCTCTAACCCTTCGGTGTTTATCAATAAGCACCAGGTAGCCCTGGTGAACATAACCTCCCGGTGAGGCCTTGTCTTCGTTAACCGAAACCAGGTAATCCTTTTCTGCCATTCTGTAAACGATGTCTTTTGCTCCCCACACAAACTGCCATTGCCTGCCATCAGCACCAAGCTTTGAACGATAGGCCTTAAGCCTCGAAGGAATATCGTACCGGTAATCAATGGTATGCGATAAGAGCATCACCTTCTGATTGCCCTTATACTTCTCATAAACCTTTAAGAGGTTGCGGTGCATAACGGGACAGATGGTTGGGCAGGAAGTAAAAAAGAAATCGGCGACATAGATTTTACCATCAAAATCCTTGTTGGTTACCGTTATGCTGTCCTGGTTTAAAAAGCTAAAATCAGATATTGTTTTGTAAACCGTATCAATTACGGGTTTTCCGTCAACCATGGTCTGTTTTACCCCATCGGGGATCAGGGGTAATTTTCGTCCGGTCTCCCTGCATGAAAAGATCATAATGGCGAGGGCAAGTACCAGTAACGGTTTTAAGCTTTCTTTCATCGCTGTTCTTTTTAATTAATGTTTGCTGTGGTCGTGTTCTGCTTCGGGCGAAGCCGGTTTCAGGTTAAACTTTTTCAGGTAAGCATCTGATTCTTCAAGGGCTTGCTTATATTCGCCATCGAGCTTTTTGATCTTGAT
Organism: Sphingobacteriaceae bacterium; assembly: GCA_017745075.1. Classification (GTDB taxonomy): domain Bacteria; phylum Bacteroidota; class Bacteroidia; order Sphingobacteriales; family Sphingobacteriaceae; genus Pedobacter. Next base: position 134,339 of record JAGIAD010000004.1, read on the forward strand.
CATTTCGTTCTGGAAATACTTTATGGCCTCTGCATTACTCTTTCCCTCAATATCTGGCTGGAAAGCATGCATCCAGTCCATCATATTATCATCTGCCTTCATCAGCCTGGCGATCAATAAATTGATTTTGTTTTTTTCTTCGGCGGAATCAAGATCCGGTCTGCCCGTCTTTAATTCCTTTAATTTTACCTTAGAAAGGGTATCCAGGAGCATCCTGTTTTTTACCGCTTTTTCTCCATCTTCCATAACCTTATCGTGAAGGTCCATCACTTCCTGGCGGAAGACCTTATAATCCGGCTCATTTTTGCAGCCAATAGCCATTACTGCACATAGCGCCAACATGGCGGCCGCTCCGGTGCATTTTTTGATCAATTTTCTCATATCATTAAATTTTTGTTTCAATTATTTCATCATTTAAAATGGAACACTCAGGTGTACCATCAGGCGGTTTCCTGCATGTACCCTTCCGCCCGCAAGGTCTTGCGACCTGACGTTCTGGTAATTGGCGCCTATAGAAAGTCTCCTCATGGCAAGCTCTACACCTGCGACTGCGGAGAACGAATAGCCACCGGATACATCAACCATATATTTCTTGTTTTCAGCATCTTTTTCAGCAGTCTCATATAATATCCCGGCGTTTGGAGCCAACGTTAGGACATTGGCTATCCGAAACTTATAATATACAAGTGCATTTGCCGTAAACTTATTGCCATAACGATAGGCGTACCTGTTTTCGGTATTTATCTTATAATTGGCGTTCAGGTTTAGCCCAAGGTCGTTGTAGCGGATATCGTAAGCTGCATTGACGGTAAAATCGGTACTTGCTGTACCCAGCTGAAAGTTGTTCGGAGATTCCTGAACGGCCAGGCGCTCGGTTGGCTCGTATTTTCCGGTAGGAACTTTGATTCCTGCTCCTATCCAAAGGGATTGTACAAGTAGTTTTTCGCCAAGGGTTCCGCTATGATTGATGAGGTTATAGTAACCCATTACCGCAATATCGCCAAGTCCGTTCTTTGTACCACTTGCTTCCTGGCTGTTACGTTTGTTGAAATTATAAGGTATAAAAGCCAGAACGCGGAACTTCTTGCCAAAATTCCAACCACCCCAAAGCTCTGCACTCTGGTAGGTCTCGTCGGCAGTCAGGGGTGTCCGTTCCCCATATGGGCCAAGGTGCGTCTGGAGTGATTTATACTGATAACGTAGTCCGAGAAACCGTTTGTTATATTCTGGCAAGATCCCGATATAGTAACTGCCCACCCCGCACCCGCAGATATCGCAGGCCAGTGATGGAAGTGTAAGCCCCATCAGGAAGAACCCTATTATTATTTTTTTTATGCTCATGCTAATATTATTGTTCGGCCAGGGCCGGATTGTTTATAAAGGCTTCATCGTTCAGTGTAGATAAGAAGGCCAGTAGTTTGGTCTTGTCTGCATCGCTTAGGGCAATGCCCAGCCTGGTCCCGTTCTTTAAGCCCGGGTCAAGGTTTGGCAAATCCTGTACCTGCGAATTATAATGTTCCAATACACCGTCGAGGGTCAAAAATCTGCCATCGTGCATGTAAGGTGCGGTATATTTCAGGTTTCTTAAAGAGGGCACCTTGAACTTGTACCGGTCGGTTGCAATCAGTGTTGCTGTATACAGCCCCTGGTCGTTTACCGGACTCAAAGAAAGCCCGTTATTATGGAAAGATCCATCGGTAAACAAAGGCTCGCTGTGGCAGGAAGCACATTTCTCTTTAAATAGCGTATAACCTTCCTGTTCCTGCGGGGTGAACGATACACCCGCTTCCTTTCTGATTACCTTGTCGTATTTGGAATTGCTGCTGATGCACATCACCATGAATTGCGATAATGCTTTCATCATCCTTGCAGTAGTGATTTCCTCAGTGCCGAAGGCATTTTTGAACATTGCCGTATATTTTGGCAGAAGCCTCAGTTTTGCCATTACATTGTCAACACGTTCATCCATTTCTTCGTGGGTGGTGATGGGTACAATGGGTTGCAGGTCGAGATCAAAAACTCCCCCGCCCCACATAAAGGCCTTATTCCAGGCCAGGTTCATAATTGGCGGAGAGTTCCGGGTACCCAGACGGTCGTCTATGCCGTGGCTCACATCGTGCCCATGCTGTGTAAAAGCAGAAGACTGGATGTGGCAGGAGCCACAGCTTACCGTATTGTTTCTGGATAATCGCGCTTCATAGAACAGGCTCCTGCCCAGTTCAAAGCCGGCTTTGGTTACCGGGTTGGCTGCCAGGTTGTAAATTGGCTCAGGGAAATTTGCCGGTTTCTGAAAGCCGAGGAAAGTTTGGATCTGCGCTTCAACCACATCGCTCTTCTTACAGGCGTAGACGAAAACACAGAGCGAAAAAATAATGATTAATTGCTTTTTGTTCATGTTGCTTAGTTTTCAGTGTGGTCATGTCTGAACATAGCAGTCAGGTTTTTTGCAATGTTTACACTGTAATCGCTGAACATTACATTTGGATGGGCCGCGATACTAAAGCTGTTAGGGCCGTTAAATACTTTCATGGCATCTACAAAAAGGTGAACGTTGCTCTGTCTGTCCTTTCTCACCTTGGCAATACCGGCAGCGGTCAGATCAATGTTGATGATTTTGATGTTATTGATCGTTGGCGCGCTATATCCGCCGAAGCCACCAATGTGGTACTTGAACTGTTTCTTACCGGTTGGGTCGCCGTTTACATCGTCTGAAATTACGTTTGAATTGCCCTCGAAGCGGAAAAATATATATCCGGAATTCCATCCCCAGTACATGCCGCCCGTATCATGGTCGGCAGAAGGATCCAGCACGCCGGTGCGCTTGTCAATCCCCATGGTACTACGCAGGCTGTCTACCCCTAAGGTAAAAGTAAGCCTGGTATAATCGCCCTCAGGGACGCGTACCTTTGCAAAACGGGTAGCTTTATCAGATGATCTGATTAAAAAATAGCTACTGTCCTGTTTTACGGTATATTCCTTTCCATCTACGGTAGCCACCTTAATGTTGCTGATAAAATACTGCAGCATTGATACAGTAAATTTTTCTCCCGCGGCGTTGGTGTAAGGCGTAGTGGTATTGTTAAAGGTGAGTGTACGGTCGCCGATAATGTTATCGAACTCTACAGAAAAAGGCGCCAGGTTGCTTTCATTGAAATCTGGTGTTACATCTTCACTTTTTTTGCATGAGCAGATCAGCAATATTGCTGAACTTAAGAGGAGCGTAATGGTGTATTTGAATCTTATCATGGCAAATCGGGTTTGTTAAATTTTGTATTGCGGATGAATTGCTCATCCGTGAGTGTGTTTAAAAAGGCTATGATATCGCTTTTGTCCTGCAGCGACAGTGGAATGCCTGCCTCGCCGTTGTTTTGGAAAAGCAGTACATCTGTAGTGGGCGAAACCCGGATACCATTTTTATAATGCTCGAGCACTTCTTTTAGTGTTTTTATTCTCCCATCGTGCATATAAGGTGCCGTAAGGGCAACGTTTCTAAGCGTTGGTGTTTTAAACTTTCCAAGATCGAGGGGGTTGTAGGTAATTCTTGATCTTCCCTGGAAAATGCCATCGAGCGAGGTATTGCTAAAATCCGAATCGATCCCATTATTATGATAGCCATCATCGGTAAAAAGCTCACCCGAGTGGCAATTGCGGCATTTGGTATTAACCAATACCATTCCCCTGATTTCCTGATCAGTCAGCGCTGCACCGTTTTCTTTCCGGATGTATTTATCATACCTGGAATTTCCCGAGATCAGCGTGCGTTCAAACTGGGCGAGTGCCTTTACAATATTGGCCGATTTTACTCCGGTGCCAAATGCATCCTTAAAGTGTTTCACATAATCGGGAACGGCCTTGAGCTCATCTTCCAGCTCGGAAAGGTTTTGGTGCATCTCATCTGCACTGGTGAGTGGTCCGAAGGCCTGCGATTCCAGATTGGTTGATCCACCATCCCAAAAAAGACCGCTTTTTGCCCAGGCCAGGTTGATCAGCCCAGGTGCATGTCGGGGCAATACCTTTCCGGATTCGCCGATATTGCTCAGTGCAAGCCCATCGCTGAAGGCTAACTCCTGGTGGTGGCAGGATGCGCACGACAGCTTGTTGTTTCCTGAAAGCCTTGTATCGTAAAAGAGCAGCCTTCCGAGCGCAATGCCCTGTTCGGTAAGCGGGTTATCGGGATCATCTGTCACTTTGGGGAAATTCGAAGGGATATCGAGTCTTATTTTTTTAGGCAAGGTTTCTCCATCCATATCCTTTACCCCTTCCTTTTTACAGGATGAAGCAAAGAATATAGCGGAAAATGCCACCAGCGTGGCAAAGCCCTGAAAAGACTTAAGACCTGCCACAGGTATTATTGGACTAATTTTACGGTAAATACCTTGCCCGAATAGTTTGCAGCCACTGCAGCCATAACCGTAGCCTGAGATGCACCCACAACAGGCGTGCTCATGATATCAATACCATCGGTAATCCTGGTCACATCTGCATTGAGCAAAATCGTAGTCGATTTGGCCGAGCTGATGTGCAAAGCAGATGGCAGATTAAGGGCAACTGTTTTAAAGTTTGTATTGAGGCCGGTTTCTACAGCAATTGTTTTGGTGGTTGCTGCTTCTGTTACTTTTCCTTTGAGCGAAGAGAAGATGTAGCTGGTTGCCCACATCCATGAAACATTGGTCATTCCGTTAAGCTGAGAAAGCTCTCCCGCCTGTAGGCTAAGGTTGTTGTTATATTTCTCCGGAACACCTACAGAAAAGCGGATCGCTTTATAATCTCCGGCAGGGATGCCTGCAAGTTCGACACTTTCCCTTTTGTTTGCAGGATAGATATAGGCACTGTTTGTTTCAGCGGCTTTGTTCTCTTCAATCAGGTAATAGCTGTTTGGCACGGCATACTCTTCGCCGCTTGCCTTAACCAGTACCACATTACTTACCCAATATCTTAGCTGGGTAAAGTTCCAGGTTTTGGTTCCTACTGTGAAATCCTTATCGAGCGCAAAATCTGATATACCAACAACGGCATCAAAAGTAAGGGTCGCCTTACCTTCGCTTTCGTTAACAGCTGCCAATTGGGCATCTTTTGAACATGAAGTAAATAACAGCGCAGATAACAATATAATCGTTAAAAATTTTTTCATTTTTTAATATAATTCATTGAGGCACACGGATTGTATGCCATGAAGTTTAATGGTTGTAATTGAATTTTTAAGAGGTATCTCTCTGGAAATAAAATACAGGCCTAAACGCCAGCGCCTGCCAAACCAATGGCGACGATGGATTAGAATTATACAGAAATGCCGGCGCACAGAAAATCACTTGCGCAGAGGGCAAAAAAATAAAGCAATTGAATTTAAGCCTGTAGATTCAGGGCTTTTGGTGGCTGGAAAATAGAGAAGGCACGGTGTGTGGTATTAAGTACCGGACGTTCTGGATAGATGATCTTATCTGTCGAACGCTTAAAAGTAAAGGATGAGGCAACTGTTGGCAACGCTTCCATATAATGGCTGCGCTGGTTTTCCCTTTCCTGTTTTTTCTCCTTTTCTTCGGCTTGTTTTAGTTTTTTCATCAGAAAGCACTTGCCATTACAATGCATCCACGGACGGTTCTTGTTTTCGCATAGTTTTTCTGAAATATATTTCTGGTTTACCTCGAAACCGGCATAGATGAAAAAACGCGAAAAATTTGATCCGATCAGTGCAAACAATAAAAATATGGCAACAAACCTGTTCAACATTTCGCCGCAAAGATAAGGATTAACTATTCCAAAAATCAAAGAAAACGAATAAATTACCGTAAAAGTCCTTATCAAAAAGTAGTTTAACAGGTTATTTTGTAAAATGATGCTTGGTTTCCCTCCATTCCCAGGGTGCTACTGCACCTGCTTCTTGCCATAATCCTATTTTGTTTTTCCTTGCTATGATTTCCAATTGTGCGTATAACGGATCGCTGGAGTATTTTTTAAAATGCCAGGCCATGCCGAGTTTAATCATTTCCTGGTTAACCACCTGTTTGTTACGGTTAACAACTACAGCAATTAATCTTTTATAGCGGTCGTATTTTTGGCCCTGCACACTAACCATTTGCCCGAAACATAAATCGGACAAGGCTTTTTTAGCGTTACTGCCGTATGGTTGCGATCTGCGTTTCTCAGGGCAATCGATATGTGCTAAACGGATTTTAATGGACTGCTGCCGGTACAGGACCTCCATGGTATCTCCATCTAAAATCCGGATAACCTTGGCCGTAAAAACAAGATTACTACAGGTTACGTCTTTATTCGCTACAGGCGGGACAAAACAAGCCTGAAGCGTGAGTAATAACAGCAGCAGGCTTACTTTTCCCAGCCGCATAGTGTTTTCCCGTCTTTTTTAGCTTTTTCTATATCAATTGAAATAACCCTATAGGTACAATTACTTAAGCCACGGCATTTTGGACTGTTATGGTATTTTTTTGCCCCAGGACTGTTGCAGATGTACACGGTTGTAGAGTCTGTACAGGTGGTGTTGGTTAAAAAGAAGAGGGTGATGAGGAGCGATTTCATTTATTTTTGATTTTAAGCGTATTGGTTCTTAAAAAATATTAGAGTAATTCTATTTTTTTTAAATGTAATGACATTTGTTTCTGGATAGTTTTTTCATAATCCGATTCTGTATCATTCATTTTTCCTATTAATATTAATAATTCTAAGATCAAAAGGAAGAACAGCCATATTAAATATACTGTTAGTGCGACAGTTGATTGCTTAAGAATATTAAACATTATTCTAAGCTCATCAAGAAAGCCAACTTTATTATTAACCTCCTTTTCTAATACTGACTTAAGCGTAAGAAGGGTATTTTCTTTATCAATCTTCTGACTATTTATTGATGTAATTTGGTCATTAATTGGCTTAAGTTGCTCAATTTTTGGATTAGGAATAACTCTAATGTTTTTAGAAACAGAACTTTTAAGTATTGTTTTTGTGATAGATTTTCTTGTACTATCTGTTATTGTATTGCTTACAGGTATTTGATTTGTCGTAGTTTCTATAATTTGTTTTGTGGGATTTCGATTAATATCCCTTAATAAGTCTTTTCTTTCTTGTTCTTTATCAATCAAAGTTTTATTAAGCTGGTCTAGTTGGTTAGTTATTTCTTTTGCTCGACCAGGCATAAGTACATCTACCTGATTCTGATTGTCAGCCATTTTATTCTTATCAATATCGTCTTTGAATATAATCTGATCGATAATTAAAGATCCTACAATAGCCATCAATAAGGCAAGGGCAATCCGAGTGATTTTTAGATATTGATTTGTTTTGTCAACAAGCAAAATTTGACGTTCGATCTGGATGATTATAAATATCGATATAATTGATCCAATACTACTACCTAATGTATCAAGTTTAAGATATCTACTGCAGAAACAATAACCAACAAAAGCCCATACTGTTGAAATGATAAGCATCGCCGCTGTATATTTTTTGACTTTTCTTATTGAGACCTCACTACAGTTGTTTAAGATGTAGTAATTATAACCGGTTAAAAAGCAACAAAGTTTTAACCACCAAATTTGAAATTTCATAATTTTAAAATCTTTTTAACATTGCATGGTGAGAAATTGCTGAAAGTCCATTCATAAAGCCACGAGTATAGCTTATTATAATTCCCTGACTATCGCCTACATTGTTTTTAGTTTCCTCTTCAATATCTAAAACTTTCTGTACATGGCTTTGAGCTATCCCCCTTTTCATCTTAAGCTCATCAACAACATCCACCATGCCACTTCTTGCACGACTGTCAATATGGAAATCAATTTCTTTTATAAAATCCTCATAGAATGTCTTTACCCGTCTTATAGTCCTCACCAATTCGTTTTTTAGAGCCTCAATGTTTTGTTCAAGGTGACTAATGTCAGGATTCATTAGAGAATCATCATACCCTTTTGCTTCATGATTTTTATCTAGAAAATCAAATAACAGTTCTATACTATTATCGGGCTTCTTTATAGGTGTATTGTTGCTATTTACTTGGAGTTCCGTATCATTTTCTATAAATACATTTTCTGGAATATCAACTCCTGGATTAAACCTATTGACCTCCTGATTTTGCACATTTGTGCTGGCTGGAAGTGCTTCTGCTTTGTTATTTTTAAAAAAATTGAACATATTATTATAAATAAATTATGGGAACTTTGAATTTTGAATGCCCCTTTTGGTGACACGAGCTGCACAGTGTGATAAGGATATCATCTGAATATTGCCAAGGGGCTTTAAACTTTTTTAAACTTTTTACATAATGATATTGGCGATGATGGACTTGAAGATCATCTTTTAAACTGCAGATTATACATTTATTTAAGTCCCGTGTAAGAATCTTTGCCCTTTTATCTTTCCACCTTTTATCGAATAATAGGGCTCCATACGACCCATGAAAATCTGGTACTGGTTGTTTTTCTTTTTCAAGGTTTTGGGTTATATTAATATATCTTCGATATTGTTCCATTTTATAGATTATAAATATTTAATAAGCGGATTATATTTCTTAGTATTAGAGTCTTTAAAGACTTAATGATTATTATGCTAATGATATAATTGTTGTCTGATAATCTCTAAATGCTCGACTAAATTCTTCAGTAAACTCATAGTTGCTGAACTCATACTCTTCATTTAAACCTGTGTTTGTTCGCAAATTTATCTGGCCATATTTAGCAACCGGAATTTGATAATTGCCTTTAAACCTTTTGTCAGGAGTGCCATTTTTGTTTACTTTTGCCCACGTTCTGTCAATCACTTTTGAGTCTCTGGGTACAGTGCCCGTTTCTGTGAATCTCACATAACTTTGTTGTAGATTAATTTCATCCAAGCCTATGATGGCAAAATCTTTTTTGTTTGCGTACATCACAATAAAGCTAGGGTAGAAATACAGGTCTGCACCATTTGCATTTTCAAAGTAAAGCGCTTTAAAATCCGACCTAATCTCCGCAAGCGATCTAAAAGAAAACCTCACATCTCTTTTGCTTACAATGGTACTGGCCAACGAACGTGCTGCAACGCGGTCTTGAAAATGTGCACTGGTTAAATCCCAAATTTTATGCGAAGTGGTTAAATTTTCAAAGGCTTTAACCAATCTATTGTACTTTTCCTTGATTTCTGGATCAAACTCTATATCCAGTTGTACATAACAGTTATCTATCAGGTCTTTAGTTTGCTTTATAGCCTCCTTTTGTGCTTCGATATTGAATTTTAGTTCTTTAGACTTTGTTTTGTTTATTAGTCCATAAAGTAATATGTAACTTAAAATAAGTTTCGTTTTTGAGGTTGCCAAAGTGGCTTGAATCTTTAGCAGATCACTTTTCAATTCTTTTCTTTGTTGCTGAGCTAAAAGGATGGTTTCTTTTACTCCTGCCATATTCTGGCTCGTTATGCTATGGATATCCGCACTAAAAATATTACCAAAAAGTTCTATTGGCTCATTTCGATTTTGAATATCAGGAACTGGGTTTGAGTCTGAAAGTTTATGTCTGTTATTAATATTTAAAAGTGGGATAGATGTGTTTAAGTAAGTTCTCGACTTTCCAAAAGTCATACTTGCCCCTTTTATTCCTATAGAAGTACTTATTCCACTTTTACTTAAGTTCAAATGTACGCCGGGGATGATTTTTATCCGTTTGTGAAAGCTCCAAGCCATTTTTATGTTTTTAATTTTGATATACCAAAACTACCCAACCTGATACGGCTCTCCTTACGGAAAACCGTAAAATGAAAAACAATTTTAAAAAGGATATCGATTGATTAATAATTAGTTAGGTGCCTGTTTAAGTGGTGAGCATTATCAACTTTATCTGGATAGATTTGGCCTCGCTATGTACTTATGTGGTTCTAGACTGCATTGCGCTCCGCTCGAAATGACGGAAACCTAAGGAGATCAAAAAATCACTCCTTAGGCTTCACATAGTCTTCTGATTTTTCTTTCTTCCACCAATTATTATCGAGGCGTTTAATGGAAATAAATGCACGGGTAAGCCCTGCTTTCATGGTTGTGGTATCGAGGTGTCTGGGCCATACATGGATAATCGTATCTCTACCGATGCACACCCACCAGAATGTTTTTCCGTAACGCCTGGTCGTATAAACTTCGCTGATGGTTCCTTTAATCACTTTGGTATTAAATCCGGGTTCCATTAGCTGATAGGTGATTACTTTCTTTTTTTGTGCCTGGGCCATGCCCGTTGTGAATGTTAAAATTAGCAGTGTAATGAGATGTTTCATGCCGCTAAGGTATTCAGGCTAAAAACAGTTTCCTTACGGATAACCTTAGGGTTATCCCTTCCGCTTCCACAATGACTGGAAGGGGGGGTACTCTTATGAAGGTCCCTGAAACGAGTTCAGGGTGACGATATTTTTTAAAAATGAGAGACTGCCCCGTTGCTCCCTACACAAGATTGGGCAATCCCTGCATTTTATTGAGTGATGAGCGGATAATTAATAATTTTCTAAAGTTTGATGCAATTGAGCCCTGTAATCGTAAAGCTCATCCAGACTAAACAACTGTTTTTTCTCTCCTGCATCCTTTCCGTTATGGAAAGTTTCGAGGTATTTATTGGCGGTATTAAAATGGAACCTGCAGATCGGTTTGCGGTTATTATCATCCAGTAATACGCCGAAATACGATTGCGTATCGCGATAGGCAATCCGTGCAGCGGGAATCTTTTCACGCAGAATAGCCTTTACAATCTGGAAGGCTTCCAGTTCTTCTTCGGTGGTTACAATTTTAGATGCATCTGGATCTATGATAACAGGAATCACTTTTTCCCCTTCCTTTTTTTCAATTTTCTCGTTGATATTCAAGGCAGATTTTAAGCGGTCGCTGATGGATTCGTTGATGGAAATGGCCAGGGCTTTTTTGATATATTCTTTAAAAGCGACCATCCGGTTGGCCGTGAGTGGCTTGTCGAAAAACCGGTTTACCAATAATTTTACGAGCTCGTCAGACGGGACATCGATTTCTTTTTCAAATTCTTTCCTGATGGCTTTAATGTATTTTAAACCTTCGACCGAATCGAGTATATTTTCCAGGTTATACTCGTTTTTGGTAAAACTTTCGAGAATTTTAATGGCATTATCTTTCAGGTCTTCAATATCAATGGTGAGGAAAGGTTTCTCATCCATAATATTGGGTTTTTCGAGGTCGGTATAGAAATTATAAACCGTACCATTGGTTAACACACCAAACCTGGCCTTAGAAACATGGTAATAACGGTGTAATTGCGAGTTATGTGCATCGGCACTTTCTTTCCAGTGTTTACACTCAAATATAAGAATGGGTTCGTCGTTTTTGCGGATCACATAATCTACTTTTTCGCCCTTTTTAGTGCCGATATCGCAGATGTGCTCGGGTATTACTTCTGTGGGGTTAAAAATATCGTAACCGAGGATTTGAATAAATGGCATTACAAATGCATTTTTAGTGGCCTCTTCGGTATTGATCTGGTCTTTTAAACCTACTACCCTTTGGTGAAGCTGCTCTAATTTTAGTTTAAGATCCATAGCGTTTGTGTTAAATGGTTTCATCAACAACTTCAGCACCAGGTGCATTTGCTTTAACTGATTCTATCCCCTTATTGCGGGCATCTTCGGTAGTATATAGCTGGCTTGTGCCGATAATCTCTCGGTTTCCTGCCTTCAGGTTGAAATAATAGGTGCCGTTTTTGGCCACTTTCCTGTCGTACCTGGCATCGGTTGAGGCATTGTTCTTAACTGATTCGATGCCTTTATAACACGATGCCTTTGCATTGTAACCTTCGCTGGTGAGGATCACCTGTCCGTTTGCAGCTTTAAGGTTAAACTGGTATTCGTTATTGCTTCTTTTAGTAATGATAAATTTTCCCATGGTTATTTTTTATTTGCTCAAAAATAGGAGGGAAACAAGGGTGAAACTTACGGGAAACCGTAGCAGGGCTAATTAACTGGTTAATTGTTCGGCTATGTTCAGGATTGATAAGCGCTTTTTTACCACAGAGATCCACAGAGAAAATCACAAAGGACACAGAGCTGGGGCGTTATTATCCAACTTAGCTTCTAGCATCAGTTTTCCAACTTTCAGACTTATTGTATTTTTAACCACAGAACACTCGGAGGTTGTTTAAAGATGGTATAAGCTATCGCAAAAGATCCTTTATCTATGCTGAGCATGACAAGTACGTTAAAGTAATGACCAGACTCAGAACTATGGACTCAAGACTTAAGACTAATCAAATAATCCCGATATCTTTACAATAAGCGATAAGCTGTTCATTTTTAGAGAAACCGAGCACTTCTTTCATTAAATTAAGTCGTTTTTCGATGCTACTGAGGCCAGATGGTTTAATATTGTTTTCCTGGAGGTAGTAAGGAATGTTTTTTTGAGGTGTACCTTCCACCAGCTGAGAGATGATGGCAATATCCAAATCTGAAAAATCGTGCGAATTATTTTCTTTCCTGGCCAGTTTTAAATCAGGCGAAAGGTATTTTTTATGGTTGAGGATGGCAGCTATAGCGAGTTTTAAATACTGGCCATCATGGCGGGCTTTGCGCACATAACCATCAATGTGCATTTCTTTAAATAGCGAATCAATAACTGCAGTTTTACTTTCCCCGGAAAATACCAATGTTTTTAAATTGGGCTGTACTTCTTTGGCGGCTTTAATAAGTTCGGCCCCTCCCATAATTTTTTGGCGGTTATGATCTTCCTCAAAATAAAGGTCGGTAATTAACAAATCGTAAGGCTGCCCTGCTTTAACGGCATTTTTGATCCAGGTAAGTGCATCATCGCAATAAAAAACATATTCAGGTTTTTCTGTACCTAGTTCGGTCAATGTTTTTTGCAGCGAAATATTCTGTGTTTCATGATCTTCGGCAATCAGTATTCTTTTAAACATATCTAATACAATTAGGAAACCGGAAAAGAGATTTGGATTTTAAGCCCCTTTTCAACTTTGGTATCAAAGGTAATGGTACCACCAATTGCATCAATACGGATTCCCGTATTCGTTAAGCCATTTTTAGGTTGTGGCTTGCCTGCAATGCCAATGCCATTATCGGTATAATAAATGTTTATTTTTTGCTGTACCTGTTCAAACTTGATTACTACATCGCTTGCTTGACTGTGTTTGCGCATATTTACCATCAGTTCCTGGAGGATATGTTCAATTTCATCTTTCGCCTGTTCTGAAACTTTTTCCCATAATGCTGCCGAATTGCCAACAAGTGCTACCCGTGTGTTTTCGGAAGCGAAAGATTTTAAGGTTTCAGAAATTTTTTCGTTGAAAGGTTGATTTTTCAATTCAGGTTTTTCATAGGAAATATCACGCGATTGCTCGTAAAGCTCCTCTATTTCATTGATGATAGGATTATCTTTTAAGGTTTCCTGGTGATCGAGTTTACTCATAATGCGATACAATCCGTTAGCCACAACATCATGTACTTTTTGAGAGGTTTTTAGCTTATTATTACGGATGGTGTTTTGGGCTTCGAGTTCTAATCTTTGCTTCCTTTTCTTGTACCAAAGTGTACCGACTATAATAAGTAATGGGATACAGGTAATGAGTATAAAAATCTGATACCTTTTGCCTTGGTTGTCCTTTTGTAGCACCAGATTATCTGCTTTGCTTTTTTCGGTTTCATAACGGATCAGGGCAAATTGATTTTTGGCAGCTCTGCGTATAGTTTGAACACTATCGTCAAGGTCTTGATAGGTTTGGAAATATGATTTAATTATTGATGGGGAACTTAGTCTGATTAGTTTTTGTAGTGCTTCTAAGCGGTCATCGGCTCGTTTTAAAATATTGGCGTTTTTATACCTTAAGTTTGCGTAAAATAGTGCTGAGTCGGGCTTTTTCTTGGTGTAGTAGTCGGTTAGATGTGCATAACTGGCATTAAGCCCTAATAAATTCTGTTGATTTTTACGCATTTCTAATGCTTTTAATAATTCAGGAACAGCATTATAATCCGGATGTTGAAGCCATTTCGTTAAAGCCAGGTTAGATAATATCATAGCATACGTTTCTTCGTCAATAGGCTTTTCTAATTGGCTTTGGTAAATGTTAATTGCCTGCTGATAGGCTTTCCTTTTTCGATATATATTAGCAATGTTATTTTTGAGTACTGCTTCTGGTGTCGCACCCGTAATATAGTTTAGAGCTTCAGTATAAAAAATAATGGCCCGATTGTAATCTTTTAGGTTTTCTGTGGCTAAACCAAGGTTGTTCAGGTTCGATTTGATATAGATATGCTGATCTTTTTCTCTTTTATCGAAATAAGGGAGTGCACTCAATGAAATTTCCTGACCACCATAATAATCTCCATTATCCGTTGAAATGATAGCCATATTTAAAAGGCATTTTCCAACTCCTAAGCTGTCTTTTTGTTGTACGAAAAGGTCTTTAGCTTTATCAAAATATAAAAAGGCTGAATCGGATTTGTTGGCATCTAAATAATTAAATGCCTGATCATACAATGGATTATTGTTAACTTTTTTACCTTTTACTTTAGCGGGGGGCTCAAAACAAGAGAATAAAAATAGGATCGGGATTAAGGCAATATAGAGGCGTTTCACTTTTTTTAGATTTTGATCTAAATTAAATATTTTTTAGCTAATGTGGTGCTGAGGCTAAAATACTTTTCAAGCAGAGAAGTCAATTGGAATTGTTTCGGAATAAATAAAAATAAGGCGGACTAGCCGCCTTATTTTCACTATGGTTTTGGTGGTTTGATTTGACCACCTTCGCCACCGGTATCATCATCACCTGGATCTGTTGGTGGCGGATCTCCTGGATCGCCAGGATCCGTATCATTGGTGCTTACTACTGTACCACCATTGTGGCTGCAATTGTTATTTGTATTTGCAGGCGTTGCCAGGCCAAGTAATATGGCAATAAAAAGAGGTAAAAACATCTTGTCAAAAATTAAAGGGTGATAAAATCTGTAGGTCCCCGCGAATCCTATCGCGGGGGTTGCTACGGTTGTATCAGAAGGCCTTCTGAAAATTTTTGGGAAGTATTGAGTGTCTGTCGCGGGAGCTAGTAACTGCTTCCCAAACCGGCTAATAACTACCGCGATTTCTACTCGTTTTTAACATTTAGTTCTTTGCTTGATTATAGTTTGAATCGTCGCTTGAATTAATTGTTGAGACAAATATCCAAGCTTCAAATCGCTAGTTTTCAGATAATTCCAAAGATTCTGAATAATTCTTTTTAAATTCCAAAGAATTCCGGAAACCCGTAAGGATTCCAAAAATTCCATTTTTACTTTTACATTAAATTTTTTGAAAAATGCCTGAAGATTATCAAGACATAGTATTGGCTGCCTATAAAAAGATGAGGGATAATGGGAAGCTGCGTGCAATTTTGCCTAGAGAAACAACTACTAAATTAAGAAGCGCTTATTTGAAGGTTTACGAAAGTAGGCATGATCCAAAGGACCTAGATATACTTGCAGTGTTCTTTGATGTAGATAGAATGGATTGCGATTTTGAGAACATTTTAAACAAGTCTGAACCTGATGATTACAAAGCTCTTTGGAAACATATTAGAGGTAAAACAATCACAACCGACGAGAAAAATAGTGATCTTTTAGCCTGGTTAATAGATTTGGAACCCAGACCGAGTAGTTCTTATTATTTGAGTGCTGATAAAACAATTAAAATAGGTGGGATACCTATAAATGAGCTTTTTCTCCCTCCAGTGCCACCAATTCCACCCGGCCCCCAAAAGCCACCAATTCATACTGAAGATCCCGTTTACATCCCGCGCTTCTCACCGCGTTACATCATCCTTTCCTGTATCCTTTTACTCTTTATTGGCAGCACTTCTTTTTTTGCCTGGGAGCGTATTGCCGCAAGCGTTAGAACGCCCAATGCAGGCGAGAATTCTATGTATTGGGATGGTGATCACTACGAACCTGTTAAAGCTGGGCAACAGGAGCCTGGGATTGCCATCATTCCATTAAACCTTAAAAAGTTAGAGCAGCAAAGAAAAATTAATTTACCAGATACGCTAACCAGTTATTCGATTGGTAAAGTGTGGTATAAAGGTCATGGCAAGGACCATGAATTTTTTACTGATAGTGGCGCGTATCCTTTAGATACACAAAGAGTATTAAAACCACTTTCAAATATAATCTTAACCAAGTATACTTCTAATTATAGGTATTTGCTTACACGGTTAGTGTGGTTTTTATGTGCTGCATTTTTTGTAGGCATTTGCGGTATTTGGGCAAGTAGATTAAAGAAAGAAGTAAAACAGCCTCTGGAAAAACCAAAGGCTGAAGAAGGAGAGACATTGAACTTTATAGCGTCACAAACTGTAAGTTGTTAAGGTATGAAGAGACACCTTCCTGTACCTTTTTTAAATCTTTACATTCGTGTTTTTCTAATACCCGGATGCTTTGCAATAATAGGTTTTCTTTCAATTTATTATAATCAGGCGAAATTTCTTCGTCTTTTAAAAAGATGCTGATGTTGTTTAAAAAAGATTCCGGTCCTTCTTTAAAATAAGAAGCTTTGATGTACATCCAGTTGTATAAAATGCTGCGGTTATAGGTGTCGGTTTCCATAGTTTCCAATAACTCCTTAAAAAAGAAATCGTAATAAAATAGATCGCCAAATGGCGTTTCATGGGCCGAACTGTTTAAAATAGCCAATTGTATAAATACCGAATCGAGGGTATTCTCCGTCATTTGCCTGATCTGCATAAATTTTTGATGGTTCCAGTCATTGATGCATAATCCATCTGTATTTCCGTTAATGATAAACCGGAGTATCGAACGTAGTAAGGTAAAACCTTCGAGGTATTTTTTACTGCTGAACAAAATGCGCGAAATATTCTGTAATTGTTCTATACGTCTAAACTGCAGTATTTCATAACCTTCGGCCTCCAGCCTGGCACTTAAAGATAAGCCGGAAACCAGTAAATCAATCCCCTGGTTAAACTGCCCGGCCTTATAATGGTAGTTGGCCCATGCCGATAGTTTGAAAAGCCTGATTAAACATTGAGGCTCTTCTTCAAAATCTTCGAAAGCGGTATCGCCCAAAAGCAGAATGTCATGTGCTTCGGTAAGTTTATTTTTTCTGCACAGTACCACGGCGTTAAAATAGGTGTCTGTTACCTCCGAAATGCGGTCATTCATTTCGTCGCCCATTTTTTTTGCTGCTTCTGCATTTAACAGGATGCTGAATACGCCCCGCTGTGGCTTGGCAAACTTATCTGCAGTTTTGTAATGGTCGTTTAGCCTTAAAGTTTCGATAAATGAAGTTATTGCTGTTTTCATGGCTTATTGATTAATTTCCTAATTCAAGCTGATTTTTGATCAATTCGTAATAATAACCGCGCCTGGCCACCAGGGCATTATGGTCGCCCTGTTCTACTACGTTACCGTTATCGAGCACTAAAATGTTATCTGCATTTTTAACAGTACTTAAGCGGTGCGCCACAATGAGCACGGTTTTCCCTTCGAAAAAGTGATAGAGGCGTTCCATAATTACTTTTTCGTTTGATGAATCCAGCGAACTTGTAGCCTCATCCAGAAAAATATATTCGGGATTTCTGTATACCATACGGGCAATCAGTACCCTTTGCCGTTGTCCGCCACTTAAACCTTTTCCATCCTCCCCGATTTTGGTATAAATACCCAGCGGCTGACTTTTTATATACTGCTCTATATTGGCAATGTGGATGGCGCGGTCCATTTCTGCCGGATCGGTAAATTCTTCATTGAGGGCAATGTTATTGGCAATGGTATCAGAAAAGATAAATCCATCCTGCATCACCACGCCGCAGTGCTGGCGCCAAAACTTTGGACTGATCATGCTAAAGGGCAGGTTATCTATATAAATTTCGCCCGATGTTGGTTCTGATATTCTTTGCAACAGCTTTAAAATGGTGGTTTTTCCACTTCCGCTACTGCCAACGATGGCTGTGGTTTTACCTCCCGGGATGGTAAAATCCAGGTTATTTAAAACGGGTTTATTACCTGCCCCGGGATAAATAAAACTCATATTTTTAATTTGTATGCTCCTCCCTGGAGGCATCTTATAGGTATAATTTTTAGTCGGCGATTCCTCATCTTCCAAATGCTGTATCTGCTCCAAACGGTCCATACTGATCTGCGCATCCTGGTAAGATTGTAAGAAAGAGGCCAGTTGTACAATAGGGGCATTCATTTGCCCGATGATAAACTGTATAGCCATCATATCGCCCAGGCTTACCTGTTTATCGATTACCAGGCGGGTGGCCAAAAAGAGAATCAGGATATTTTTAGCCTGGTTGATAAAAGTAGCGCCTACCTGTTGGTACTGACTTAATGAAAGTGTTTTCACATTTAAACGGAAGAGTTTGGCCTGTATCCCTTCCCATTCCCATATTTTTTTGGTGCCGCAGTCGTTTATTTTAATTTCGTGGATACCATTTACTACCTGCAGGGTTTTTGCGCGGTTTTGGGCCTGCAGTTCGAAACGCTTAAAATCGAGTTTTTTCCTTTTCTCCATAAAAATGTAGATCCAGGCAAAATAAACGGCACTGCCAATAATAAATACCAAGCATATGGTGGGATTGTAGATAAATAGTACTACACTGAAAACCAGAAAAGCAACCATCATAAATAAGGTATTGAGTGTGCTGCCGGTTAGCAGGGATTCAATCCTTTTATGATCCTCGATGCGCTGTAAAATATCGCTGTTTAACTTGGTATCGAAAAAAGACAACGGAAGGTTTAATAGTTTGTTCAAAAAGTTGGATAAAATAGACAGGTTAACCCTTGCGGTAATGTGGAGCAGTATCCAGCCGCGCAACAACTCTACCGAGGTTTGCCCAAGCGTCATTAACAGCTGCCCGAAAAGGAGAATATAGATAAAGTTTACATCGTCTCCTTTTACCCCGACATCTACCAGGGCTTTTGTAAAGAAAGGGAATATCAACTGTATTACAGCGCCGGCCAACAAACCGGCGGCCAGTTGTTTCAAAAGTTTTTTATAATGAAAAACATGTTTAAGCAATACAGTCATGCTACCGCGTTTTTCGGTAATATCTTCTTCGGTAAGGTAAAAATCAGGCGTTGGGCTCAGTAGTAAGGCTATGCCCGCAGCTTTTTGGTTAATGGAGGTATATGCCCAGTTATTAAGAAATTCATCGTGTGTATAGGCATGCAGGCCGCTGGCGGGATCGGAAATGTATACCTTCTTTTTGGTAATTTTATATACCACTACAAAATGGTTTTTACGCCAGTGGATAATGCAAGGGAGTTGTCCGCGTTTTTCGAGCTTTTCGAAAGTGATATTGCCGCCTACAGATTGGATGCCTATTTTCTCGGCCGCTTTGCTGATCCCTAAAAGCGATACACCCGTTTTACCGATCTGGCTTAGTGTGCGGATTTTTTGGATGGAGAAAAACTTGCCGTAAAACTTGGTAATGATCTGTAGGCAGGTTGGGCCACAGTCCATCACATCGTGTTGTTTATAATGCGGAAAATTTGCGAGCTGTATCTTCATTCTTGTAAATATTTAATTATAGGAAAGTCTAAAACCTTCTTATTTATCAAAAGAAAAAATATATATTTATCTCTCAAGTTTTTTTCGACGAAATCACTTTTAAATGCTACAAAATTGAATATTATACATTCTGCCAAAGGGAATTTTAAGCGGGTGCAAGAGCTGGAGTGGGATATTAAATATACAACCCCAATCAGGATTGCTTTACACCTGCTCTTATGGATTTTGCTCGGTTATATGTATTACCGGGGTTATAGTAAATTCGATAAAACCATGGGCTGGTTTTTGGTGGGCAAAGACCTTGTTGCGGTAATCAGTATTTTTTATGTGGGCTCGTATTTTATACTCGACAGGTATTTGTTTAAAGGGAAGTTTTTGGCTACCGTTTTATTTGTAGTGTTAAGTTATTTATGGTGGGCAACACTTACCTATTTGGTGTGTTTGTATTTAAAAGCAAACCTTTCGCCCGATTCGAAACTGATGTTGTATGCCGATTTTGTAGTCAAAAGTGGCTTTGTGGGGGTCTTCTCGATTAAAATGTTCCTTTTTTATTTTCTGGATTTTTTATACCTCCTGTTCCCGCCGCTTAGTATTAAACTGATGAAATCAATTGTAGCACAGAGCAATAAACGTATTGCACTGGAGCGCGACAACCTGAACCTGGAGATCAATTTTTTAAAGGCACAGATCAATCCCCATTTTCTGTTCAATACTTTAAATAATATTTACCGCATGGTAAATAAGAAAGACGAGCAGACGGGGCCAATGGTTCTTCATTTGGCAGGTTTAATGCGTTACACCCTGTACGAATCGAATGATCCGGAGGTGTTGTTATCGCGCGAAATTGAATTTATCAGGGATTATCTCGAGCTGGAAAGCATCAGGTACGGAGATGAAGTAAAGATCGACCTTGACATCGATAAACCGGAAAAACCCTTGCGCATTGTACCGCTCATTATATTTCCCTTTATAGAAAATGCTTTTAAACATGGACCTGATGCCAGCATAGAATCGGCCTGGATCCGCATCAAGATCAAGGTTTATGGAGAGCAGCTTTACTTTGAAGTGGCCAATAGCTGTACCCACAGGCTGGCCAAAACAAAATTTGGAGGGCTGGGCATAGCCAACATTAAAAAAAGGCTTTTGATCCATTATCCAAACCAGCACGAACTGATTATTAAGAACGAATCAAACGAATACACGGTAACATTAAAATTAAACCTTAAATAACCAAACTTACTTCATCATCCCTATCCAAACAACTCTATGACGCTTAAATGCTTAATTATTGATGACGAGCCCCTGGCCCGTGAAACTCTGGAAGAGTATATATCAAAAATCCCGTTTCTTGAACTTGCAGGCAGCTGCAAACACGTTTTCGAAGCGATAGAAATACTACAAAGAGAACAGATTGATGTACTTTTCTCTGATATCCATATGCCCGAGGTAAATGGCATTGAACTGATTAAAATGCTGCAGTACCGCCCCTATGTAATTTTTATTACAGCTTATGCCAATTATGCTGTAGAAGGTTTTGAGCTTGATGCAGTTGATTATATTGTTAAACCCTTCTCTTTCGAACGTTTTTTTAAGGCGGTAAACAAGTGTTTAACCATGAGCCAGCAGAAAAACAATAAACCCAGCACCGATCAGTCTAAATACCTTTTTGTTAAAGACGGTCATAAACTGCACCGTGTATTGTTTGATGAAATCTGCTACATTGAGGCCATGAAGGATTATATCAAAGTGGTACTGAAAGACCGGAGCATTATTACGCACCTGACGATGAAACGGGTAGAAGACCAGCTTCCGGAGAGCCAGTTTATCCGCATACAAAAGTCGTATATCATCAATATCAACAGCTTAAAATTTATTAGCGGCAACATGGCAGAACTGCATGATGTAAGCGATAAACTGCCAATTGGCAAGCAATATAAAGACCTGATTTTTGAACGTTTTGGCTTAAAGAACGATTAATTTAGTATACGTGAAAGAATGGTTTTATTATCAAGAACGAGCGTAAGCCGGGCATCTAAATTTAAAATGGCCACATAATTCAGATCAAGTACACTTCCTGATGCCGGCGTTATTGTTCCGGTAAAATCAAACATATTATTGGCCTTTAAGGGGCCAAGGGTGTTGAGTTTACCATATAATTCGAGGTCATCACCCAGCTGATTATTGGGCGTTATTTTAAAGACAGTGCTTTTTGAGTCATTTAACAAGCGGGCATATTCAGAACTGATTTGTCCTTTAAACTTAAACCCTCCATTTGATGGCACAAACATAGCCAAAGTATCTTTCTTAACGGTTTCGGTTAAGGCACCATCATCATAAAACAGTTTGCCGGTAAAAGGAGCGGTGATGATTTGCTTTATTCCATCAACATCGGTCAGCGCTATGGCATCGCCCTTTTTTGCTGTAGCTCCTGATGTTTTTGAAAACTGACAAATATTTAAACTTTTTAAAAGGACAACAGCATTTTGCTCACGGTAAATTTTAACAGCTATAGCTTTTTTATCGGGATAATGGGTAAATGCCGACAATGCCACCAACAATAACAAAAGTAAAAGCAGGCTTCCGCCACCCGATTTAAGCAGCCATTTTGGAGGCTCGCCTACAATTTCTTTAATTTCTGCACTGTAAACGTGTTCTATCTTATCCATATCAATATAGGTTAGTGGTTAACGTTTTTTGTTTGTTCCGGGCTATTATGCCTTGGTAATATTTGGTGAGGTAATGATAAATAACGAGTTCATGTGTGCGCTGCTTGGTTACAAAAATTCTGTTCAGCGACATGTGTATGTAACTCGGAAGAATTTCTCCCAGTTCGGCATCAAGGTCAAGGTCAGGGTGCTGCAGGACATACTCTGTTCTTATGGCATCATAAGCCCTTATATTTTCTGCTGAGCGGATTTTGAAAAGATTAACAGCGTCTGCAACCTCTTCAGTATCGTCATCTCCATTCAAAAAGCTGTTAAGTGCTTTGCTGATGGCCCTGTATTTATTATTAAGCTGCAATGTAAGGCTGGCATTTCCCCCAAATTCGCCGAGGAAAGCCTGCTGCATCCTGGTGGCAAGCTTGAGTTTTTGTTGATTATCAAGGCCGAAATCGCCCATTAAAAGATCAATGCTGCGGGCCGCAAACAACCAGCGGTAATATTCGCCTTCATCTCCTTCGATCATATTCAGAAAATTGATAATGGCCTTGCTATCATAGTAAAATACCGACTCGCTGAAGACCATCGTATGCGTTCCGTAACGTTCAATTTCCTGTTTATAGGTATCGTACTGTATTTTATGTACAATCCGGTCTTCTGCCAGTTGTTTTAAACCATCATTTATCCGGCCCACAATATTGGCCATTGTTTCGGGCTGATCTGGGTGTAAAAAGCGGATCCTTAAATGGCCTTCAGGATCGTGGTACCTTAAGAAAAACCATTTTTCTATCAAACCTTCATTGCTTAAAGTATTTACCAGGGGCAGCATATAATCTGTTAAAATTTTCTCTGCCCATTTAGAGCCGCAGTATATTTTAACATAAGTCCACTCCGAACCCAGGTTAAATTTACGCGGCAGATGATGCGTATTGACTGTCACACTTTTTACCTGTTTTTCTGCAGGTTCTTCTTTACGGAAAGGAATGATCACCTCGTTGATAAAGGTTTCGCCGGCATCATCGAGTATTAAAGCATGATCATCTTCATGCAGGAACTCGTATAATATTACAGTACTTTTTTTAAGATTTTGTGTAAGCAGCTCAAGACCTAAAACACTTCTAAAATCAATAAGCAGTTCACGGTCGCCCTCTATCGAAACTACTTTGTTTGGCAGTTTATACTTGGCGAGGAAAAGATTAAGCTGCTCCGGTGTATTAATGGCTTTAGCTTCTGCATATACATCTGGTGTCATTTTCCATCTTGCACGGCTCAGAACGAAATGTTTATATTCTACTCTTGGCAAATAAGGCTGATCATTTAAAATCCCCCAGTCCCAGCTGATGTTGTAAGCACCGTGCTGATGCTGCAGGTCGCATAAAAATTTATATACGGCTATTCCGTTGTTATAATTATGTGCTGAAGAGAGCCGCGGGATCACAATTTTGTTGAGGCGTTTCGAACGAAGTTTAATTTCGTTGTTGCTTACCGAAATCATTAGATCTGAAACCGGGATCTGCCTGTCATTTGGGAGGGAGGAAGTACCCAAAAAAGGTATTTCGTACTCCCTTAGCTGCGGGCGTTGTAAAATATTGCCTACCCTCGAATCGGGCAGGTGTACAATTTCGGCTATCACAGTTCCTTCTAAGCCTTTTTCTTCAAGTAGTGCGCATTCTTTCAGTTTTTGGGCTAAAAAATTGTCGTTTTGCGCAAAGCGGGCCAACAATGGTAATGCAGAAGGACCACAGCAGGCAGTAAGGTTAAATTTAAAATCGCCATTATCCAGGCTCCCGGTATTTTTGCTCACGAAATTACCAATGGCATAAAAAGTTGAAGGAATTTGCTGTTGGTCTTTTTTACCGATCCCGTTTAAATCGTTATCGGTTAAAACCACAGGGCTGCCATGGTTCTTGCTGCTTTCTAAGAACTTATTAAAAACCAGTTCCTTGTAGTTGTTCCAACTGATGTTTTTGGCAGAGGGGGTACTGCTTAGCACTAAATCATCAATTAATGGCGCATGGTTATTGTTACCGGTTCCGGCTTTATCGTAACCAACTCCGGCATCGTTATCAAGCGCTTCCAGGAGCTCCACTTCCTGGTCTTCGTACCGTTCGGTAAATTTTTTAATAAAACTCTTAATCCTCACAGGCGTTTTGTTTTCGCTTAAAACAGAAAGCGATTGCATTTCGGCTGCGATAATATCCATTACCCTAATATTGATATTGTTATGATCCATCCCGATATGAAGATCGGTCTGAACCAAATCTTTGGCATGAGATAAGGGAAAATTTTCTTTAATGATGTGATGGACCTGGTTACAGGTTTTAACAAAATCTTTCGGCTGGAGCAGATGATCTTCAATGGCAGTCAGCGCCGAAATGCTGGAATGATCGGGATTATTGCTTTTAAGGATATGGGTCAGTTTTTTATAAAACTCATCACCCGTAACTGTTGGTTCAAGTTCCGATACCAATATCTGGGCATCTATTACACTATCAAGGTACTTTTTGGCCTCATCAACCTTAAGGTTCAGCTGGGTTAACTCATCAAGTAAAAACTGATAGCTTGCGCCGGCACTGGCTTTCTCTATCAGGCATTGAATGTACCTGGAATGTTTAATGGCCACTACATAGTAATGACGTTTTTTATTGATGAATTTATATTCAAAATACCGGTAAATACCACCTATTTTATACAAACTGTTATTGACTTTAAAGATCAGTTTGGCTTTAATATGGTCATTTTTCAGCAGCGACCTCACCAGTTCCGAAATGTAATTCATATCCAAACGGGTATATTTGGTTAGGCGGCTTTCGGGTGCTTTTAATTTAAGTTCACTGCCCTTTTCGGTAACCTTACCGGTATTATATCCTGAAAACAAACCATAGGGGGTTGCCCTGGTACCCATCCTAAGCAGGTATTTATACAGGGTAACCAACAGTTTATCGTCTATGGCATCAGCAGGACCATCAAGCCATTTGATTACTTCTGCATGCAATTCGGGACTGGCCAGGTAAATGGCATCCTGTAGTTCTCCGGATTGGTACCGACGGTATATTTCCTGTATAAAAGCACTGCGGTTTTCTATCTCGTTTAAAGCTAGGACCGTGTTTATGCTTTTGGCAGGAAGGCGCATTAAGTAAAAATCAAAAGGCTTGATGTTATTTCCCATGGTTTGAGTTTTTTATTTTACAGCTTTAAACGGAATCACTTTATTAAGGCTTTCTTTAAAACTCTCAAGAGAAAATGGTTTAAACAAGATGTCCCGGGCAAACTTTAAATTATACTCATCCAAATGTTTGTGAGAGAGCGCCGTAATAACGATTATAATATAGTCTTTAATCTTGAGTTTTGCAATCTGGTTAATATCGCCTCCCCTAAATTTGATATCCAGAAATAAAATATCGGCCTTATGTATGTTCAGAAGGCGTTCCAGGCCCTGCATGCTGCTTACTTTTCCCAATAAAACGAGCTCATCACATTGCGAAATATATGCTTCCACCTGCTCCTGGGCTAGTGGTTCGTCATCTAGTATTATGCAGTTAAATTTCATAGATTAATGGAGCCAGGTAAATTGATTAATCTTATAACGATCTGAAGTGCGTTGCATAATGGTTAAGGCAATGCCGATCAGGCCGAAGTTTAAATCGAGCTGCGCATTATCGTACTCGCCAAAGAAAAAGGATTTAAAGCCTAAATACTTATTCCGCCCGGTGGCATACGATGGGATCTGCGACTCCCAATAGGCCGAGGCCTTTTTAAAAGCTTCAATTCCGGTGAGTTCATAAATTCTGCTATAAATTAAGCAGGGCGAACATACACCATACTTAATGGAGGCATCGTTTAAAAAGGTTTCTTCTTTTGTTTTTCTTTTAGTGGTTTCGAGCGCAATCCGTATGCCTTCTGCCAGGTAATCTTCCTCCTTTAAAATCTGGGCCGCCCTAATGATGGCATAGCTCGTACCGATATCGCCATAAACCAGGCAATGGTTAATTATTTTTTCAGGCTCTTTGATCCACAGTGGAAAAACAGAGGTAAACAACTGGCTATCCATGCGGTTCTGCAACAGGAATTTTAAACCATAGTGCATTAATTCAGCACATTTTTCGGGTTCAATACCTGCCTCATTGGCTGAAGATAAAAAGTTAATCACCATGGCGCTTCCATGTGCCAAACCTGTATAAACCCTGGGCTCGCTAAAATAATGTGTAGTCCAGAAATACCCGCTTTCCTTATTACCTTCTTTTAGTTCGTCAAGTGCATTAATGGTCTGCAATACGGCTTTTTTGGCAACAGTTGATAATGATGCCCTGTTAATGAGGTAAAAACCAATCCCTATGGCCCCTTTAGACATCCCAAAGTTGCGTTCGGCAATATTTTCTTTCACCCTTTCGGCCAGTAAATCATCAATCTGCCGCTTAAAAGAAGTATAGTCTTCTTCTATATGACCTTCCTTTTCGAGATAGATCAGCAGGCTGCCAAATTCGGCAATATCAAGGTAATAGTTTGAGGTAAGTGTAGATTTATACCTGGATGGGTTAAGGTCATCAAAGGCCGCTTCCAGAAACCGTTCGGCAGCGGCGTAATAAATTTCGTTTTTTGTATAACTTGCATACAGGCAGTTTAACAGAACGGCGCCGCCTTTACCATGCCCCACGCCAAAATTAGGTAGCGCATCGAGCGCATGTTTGTTTACCAGATCAATAATTTCTGGCAACAGTATTTGTGTATTAACTTTTCCCAAGTTCTTAGAAACAGCTTCCATAATTATAGTTTTAACCTTCCCAGCTCATCGCTGTTACCATTTGTTTGTACACGTCTGTCTTTGCCAATTTTGCCAAAATTGTAACCAAAGGCAATTCTTGCTCTTCGTGTATCTACACGGTGTATGCTTTCTGTTATTAAAGGAACAATATTGGTAGACAGGAGCTGGTTGTTCTTGTAAAAAATATCGCTTACGTCAAACTTGATAAAACCCTGGTTATTAAATATTTTCTTCCTGATTCCGGCTGTAACATTCGAATAGCCTTCATAATCGTAAATACCTGAAATGGTTGGCGATTCGTAAGAGGCAGACAGCTCTGCTGAAACGGTTGGCGAAATTTTAAAAGTATGGTTTGTGCTAATGGTAAAATAATATTTCTCCCTGATCATAATATTGGCATTTGCTACCGGATCCGGGAAGCGGATGTTCTGGTAGTAGCCCGATAAGCGGTTATTGGTATTCCACCAGGAAGCAAACTTGATAGGAAACCCTAAACTGGCACTTACCAAATGGTTCTTCAGGAAATTTGCTTTTGTTTTTATAAATTTTAAAGAGTTCTGATCGTATAAAACGGTGCTCATGATTGCATTTTCAGTTTGGGTGTATCCGAAACGGAGACTATATTTTTGGTATAAGTTAGACCATGTAAAAGCATGCTGATATTCTGGCCTAAGCAGTGCATTTCCCCTGGTAAGGGTGTAATTATCAATGTAAAGCTCGTATGGAATCAGGTCATCGTATGACGGGCGGTTAATGGTCTTAGCATAGGCTAATGATGTGGTATAATTTTTAGTCACCTTATAATCTGCCCTGATGTTGGGAAACAGGTTAAAATAATTAGAGTCTAAACCCATTACCACCTTGTACTGCGTGTACTCGCCCCTTAAACCCGCCTGAAAATTAAATTTGCCTACTTCGTAATTCAGGTTAAAATAAGCCGCAGGGATCTGTTCCTTATAACCCAGGTTGTTAAAAATACTACCCGTTTCCTGCCATTGGTTATTAATAAAATTAGCCGGGTTTTGGTGACTATTGTTGCTGGTGTAGGTGTATTTTAAACCGCTTTCCAGTTTCAATGCCGGATTAATATTTTGTGTATAATCTAATGAACTGGTATAAATATCGTAATTAGATGATGCCCTGTTCCTGAATAATGAAAGCTCAGGAGTTGTAGCGCCATTGTTAAATTTATCCTGGTTAAACTGTTGGTTCTGGTTACTGATGTAATTGGTATAGTTGGCTGTTACCAACAGGTTAGAACCTATGGTGTCTAAATCGAGTTTGTAAAATACATCGTAATTGGCAAAATCTACCTTCAGATCCAGGTCATTGAAAGTATTGATCCTGCTCGAACTGCCTGGCTGATTGATCAGCGCATTTACATCGCCCTTTCCATACATGTGTGCTTTTACGAAAGTATAATCAGCACCAATGGTATTCTTTTTATTGATATAATAATTTAAACTGGCATTAATACTTCCATCGGCCGATGCGCCATCAGAAATATCTACTGTCTGGCTAAAATCACCAACGCGGTTTATGCCCTGGAACAGTATCCTGTTGTCGTAGCCTTTTTCGATATGGCCACGTTTTGCATAACTGCCGTTCAAGGTAAAATCGTATTTGGGTGCGCCGATCCTTAGGCCTGCGTTTGCACCACCCCCAAACCGGTAACCTTGGGTAAGGTTACCACCGGTGTTGGCTGTCCAGCCAATTTTTTTGCTTCTTTTGGTGTGAATTTCGATTACACCACCGCTGGCACTTGCGTCATATCTTGATGATGGATTCGTAATCAGCTCTATGCGGTCAATCTGATCGCCGGGTATAGAACTTAAAATGTTGGATAAGGTTGCATTAGGTATTTTTTTTCCATCGAGAATAATCAATACATTCGATTTTCCTTCCATAGAGATGTTGCCATTAACCATCTGTACTGAAGGTGCCATGCCGATAATGCTATATGCATCGTTGCCCGCTGCAAGCACACTTTCGCCAACATTTAATATAATCCGATCTGTTTTTTGCTGTATAAAAGATTTGGTACCCACAATTTTAACTTCCTGCAGGTTCTGAACATCGGTGTTCAGGGTAATTTCGCCCAATTCTAAATCTTTATTGGCGGTAACTACAACTTTTTTTGTCGACTTAACAAAGCCCATGTTGCTTAATATGAGCGTGTATTCGCCGGGTTTTGCTTCAACGCTAAATAATCCTTCCAGGTCGGTAATAGCACCTTTTACCAGTGCACTCTCCCCGGCATTCCATAATGCAACACTAGAATAGGGAATACCCTTTTTCTTGTCGTCTACAACCCTTCCTTTTATTTTTCCCTGGGCATATGCGAAATTAATGCCTGATAATATAAAAAGGATTAGGAGCGTTAGATACGGGACATAGGTTTTTTTTCTCTTTTTCATAGTGCTGATGATGTTGGGTAGTTTTTATAAATAGATAGGTAGGGCCAGTTAATCGCTAATAGCGTCCTGTTCTTCTTTACTGGGACCTTTACAGGAATCTGCCCAACAAGAAAATTCAATTGCATTACCTCCCTGAATCTCTTTTAGCTGATCTTCACTTAGTTCTGCAATAATTTCTTTTTCTAATTGCGCTTTATTTGATAACTTTACCTTTTTCATGTTAATAGAAATTAATATGATTTAAATCTTATCGCTAGGCCAATACCCCAGAGCATTGGGGTAACATTAAGCGGTTTGAGAATCGATTTGATTAATAAAGAGTGCGCCGGGTCTAAGCGGCACACTCTTTAAAGGTTTTTAGCCACCAAATTCTTCTTCAACAGAAGCTTTAGTGTTATTTTTGCAAGAATCTGACCAGCATGATAATTCAGCTGCGTTTCCACCTTCGATTTCTTTTAATTGATCTTCGCTCAATTTTGAAATGATTTCTTTGTCTAATTGTACTTTTTCTGATAAATTAACTTTTTTCATGATGTTTAATTTTTAAATGATTTAATTGATTTGATTAAGTTGTTTTCCCATTTAATTGCTCTAACCGGTATGAGTATTATGCTGGGTTTATTAATGCCTAACTACGGGGCCAGCGCAGTCAGTGATTAAACTTTTGAAAACTGCCGTCGTTCTGATCGAACTGGTTACGGTGTTCTTCTTTTAAATAGTGAAGAAATTGTTCTTCGCCCCCTCCACCCAAGATCATTCCTAACTCATCATCCATAAAGGGGCGAAAATCTTCTTCATTACTTTCTGGGTTAAATTCATACTTTTTCATAATGGATAATTTTTTTTAAGTTTTTAAATTGCGAAACCTGTCATGGTTGTGGTCATGGTTAGTGTGTCACCTATAACAGTATTGTCTTTGTTAGCTATGCCACATTTAACATTTTCACATGTGATGATTTCTCTTTTCAGTTCTAATTCTTCAGTGTTGTTTAGGTTGTGTTTCATAATAGTTTTTGTTTGTTGTTTATGATACAAACATTCACTTTTGATTTTATTTCATAGAATATATTCGACCAAATGATAGGTTTTCATGACCAAATCAGAGATATATCACACATTAATAATTAGCCGGATTTGACTTTCTTATCATACGGCGTGTATAGTGATATCAGTTTGAGGTGTAGGGGCTGGAATCCGGAGGCTTAATTGCAGGTATTTAAGAGGCTGTACCACATTTGTAATTAAGCCTATAATCTGTCACGTTAAGCTTTTAAAGTATTTAGATAAGGTCTTTCGATTACGCTGCCATTGACAGATCCTATAGAAGAATCGTCTTTTCGACTGGAGCGTGCCGATTTTTCATCGGTAGCGAAATGGAGAAATCTATAGAGACAGGTTTAGCTTCGCTGAGCAACCGTGGTTCTCGATTGCGTTGGACTCTGCTCGAATTAACGACTCGTGAGAGGTTGTTAATCATATTGAATTTTATAACCTGAACTCGAAATTATTTACTGAAAAACTGTCTTATAAACGCCCCTGATTAGACCAATTCGTCATGCTGTCCCGAAGGTTCGGGATCAGCATCTTTTTAGCAGGAAAGACCCTGACCACGAAGTAGCTACAAGGCAAATGAAAAATTTCTACTTGTAAAATAAATTACCTTTGGTGAGCTAGCTTAAGGCCCGGTTTACTTCGTAGCTTTCTGCTAGGCTACAGGTCAGGGTGATGACAAGGGATGCAATAAGCTTTCACCTGGCAGGTAGTGGTATTTGCAAAAGGATAAATGAGAACGAATTTATTAAGCCGGAAGTCAATAGTAAACAGATAATCCTCCTTTTAGGCTGTACACCTCCCCTTCATACACCTTTTCCAGTACCTGTACGGCCATTTTGCTGCGCTGCCCGGTTTGGCAATAGCATACCAGTTTTTTATTTTTAGGAATAGAAGCAAGCGAATTGCTTAATTCATACAAGGAAATATTCACTCCGCCAATATTATTTTCTTCGTGTTCATACTCCTCGCGCACATCAATTAAAAAAATATCATCTGGCGATGCTGAAAGCCATTGGCGTAAAGTTGTCTGGTCAATTTCTTTCGTGGTTTCAGTTAAGGTTTCGGCTTTAACTATCGCCGGTTCTTTTTCTTGTGCAATTTTGAATACCAGCACCGTATTGTTCATTGCATCGATCGTCATTAATTTTCCTGAAAGGTTTTCGCCCATGCCGCAGATCAGTTTTATGGCTTCATTGGCCATATATAAACCTATTATTCCTGGCAGGATGCCTATTACCCCACCCTCCACACAGTTAACGTTTTCGGTGGGTGGTGCAGGGTAAAGATCCCGGTAATTTGGTCCTCCCTGATGGTTAAATACCGCAACCTGACCTTCAAATTGTAAAATAGAGCCAAAAATGAGTGTTTTATTTAAATTTACACAGGTATCGTTAACCAGGTAACGGGTGGTGAAATTATCCGAACAGTCGATCACCAGTTCGTAATCTCTGCAAATATTTACTGCATTATCGGCTTTAAAACGTTCGTGGTATGCAGAGAAGACAACATTCGGGTTAAGCAATTTGAGTTTTGCTGCGGCAGTTTTTGCCTTTGACAGGCCGATATCGGTGTGATTATACAAAATCTGACGGTGCAGGTTACTTAGTTCTACAATATCATTATCCACAATTCCGATTGTGCCGACGCCGGCTGCGGCCAGGTATTGCAGCACCGGACAGCCCAAACCGCCAGCGCCAATTACCAATACTGTGGTGGCTTTTAACTTTTCCTGGCCATTTAAGCCTAATTCAGGCAAGATCATCTGCCTGTTATAGCGGTTCAGTTCCTCCTTTACTAACATGATTTACTGATCAAACTCATATCCCAATCTTTCCAAACCGGCTCGTAACCCTGTTTTCTGATCATCGCTGCAATTTCCTGTGCAGAACGTTCATCAGATATTTCGAACTGCTCCAAAGATTGCGGTTCCACTTCGTAACCGCCCGGATTGGTTTTGGAGCCGGCACTAATGGCAGTTATCCCCAATTTAATTACCTGGTTTCTGAATGCCTGCGTTTCGCGGGTAGAAATAGACAATTCTACTTCGCTGTTAAATAAGCGGTAAGCACAGATCAGTTGCACCAGTTCTTTATCGTTCATGGCTACTTTTGGCTCTAAACCACCGCTAAAAGGGCGCAATCTCGGGAAAGAAATACTGAATTTACTCTGCCAATACTGTTTTTCGAGATAAGACAGGTGCAGGGCAGTAAAAAATGAATCTGTGCGCCAATCCTCCAGGCCGATGAGTACGCCAAGTCCCATTTTATGGATGCCGGCCTGCCCCAGGCGGTCGGGCGTTTCCAGGCGGTATAAAAAATTAGATTTTTTACCTTTCGGATGATGTTTTCGGTAATCTTCCTGGTGATAGGTTTCCTGGTAAACCAGCACGGCGTTTAAACCATGCGGAATAAGCGCTTCATAATCTTCCACATCCAGAGGCTGTACTTCCATCGAAATATGGGCAAAATGCGGACTAATGAGATCCAATACCTTTTTAAAATAGTCGGTATGTACCGTTTGGTTGGCTTCGCCGGTAACCAGTAGCACGTGATCATAACCCATGCCTTTAATTACGGCCACTTCCTGCATAATTTCCATTGGATTGAGCGTTCTCCTTCTTACCTTAT
This sequence comes from Sphingobacteriaceae bacterium, assembly GCA_017745075.1. Classification (GTDB taxonomy): domain Bacteria; phylum Bacteroidota; class Bacteroidia; order Sphingobacteriales; family Sphingobacteriaceae; genus Pedobacter. Next base: position 167,350 of record JAGIAD010000004.1, read on the forward strand.
TGTCATAACTGAAACCACAATAAGTACAGATGTTATTACACTCGTTAGAGAGATAAAGCGGGATGTACATCTGTATTACCCGGCCAAAGCGGTCTAAAGTTAAGCGCTGACTGATCTGCGCCATATCTTCGAGGTAAGGCAAGGCCGCAGGTGAAATAAGTGCCTTAAAATCTTCCAGGCTACGCTGTTTGTTGTTAAGCGCCCTTTCTACGTCATCGGCTGTTTTATCGTAAATACTTTTTTTGGTATTGTCCCAATTATAAGATTCGAATACTTCGTTAAAACTCTTCATCTAAAAATGCGGTTAGTGGGCTGCTGGCCGCAGCATAATGTTGTTGTGCGCCTAATTTAGCTTCGAAAGCCATTCGGCCGGCTTCAACGGCTAGTTTAAAGGCAGTAGCCATGTTGGTTGGGTCTTTTGCTATGGCAATGGCAGTATTCACCAAAACGGCATCTGCACCGATCTCCATGGCTTTAGCCGCATCAGATGGTGCTCCAATGCCAGCATCAACAATTACCGGAACCCGGCTCTGGCTAATAATAATCTCCAAAAAATCGATTGTTTTTAGTCCCTTATTACTGCCAATTGGAGAGCCAAGGGGCATTACGGCCGCTGTGCCCACGTCTTCCAAACGTTTACATAAAACCGGATCGGCATGGATATAAGGCAGCACCACAAAACCAAGTTTAGCCAGTTCTTCAGTGGCTTTTAAAGTCTCGATAGGATCGGGCATAAGGTATTTGGGATCAGGGTGGATTTCCAGCTTAATCCAGTTGGTTTCTAAGGCTTCACGTGCCAGTTGAGCGGCAAAAACGGCCTCTTTTGCATTGCGTACCCCGGAAGTATTGGGCAATAAATTAATGTGCGGGTATTTGAGGTGATGGAGAATATCGTCGTCTTTACCTTTTAAATCAACACGTTTAAGGGCCACTGTAACCAGTTCGGAAGCCGAAGCAATTAAGGCGTTTTCCATCTCTTTGGCCGAACTGAATTTTCCGGTTCCGGTAAAGAGACGTGAGCTAAAGGTTTGATCTGCTATGGTTAACATATCTGTAATTTTAAATCGAATGAATACTGAATTTGCTGCTGATTTCTGTAAGAACAGAAGCGGTTTGTGGTTGGTTGGTGAGCGCTGCTGAAATGGCAATTCCGTAAATTCCAGTTTCGAGTATTGCCGGAATATCATCGGCTTCAATGCCTCCTATGGCGATAATTGGCGTGGTGATTCCAGCTTTTCTCACTTTTTCCATTAACTTACGGTAACCTTCTAAACCCACAATAGGGCTTAGGTTTTCTTTGGTGCGTGTAAACCTGAATGGACCTAAACCAATATAATCTACGCCTTCAGCTACCCTTTGCCTGATATGTTCGAAAGTATTCGCTGTACCTCCGATAATCTGGTGTTTGCCAATAATTTTCCTGGCCTCGAGAATGGGCATATCCTGCAAACCCAAATGCACACCATAACTATTCACGGCTTTTGCCAGGTGAGGATAATCGTTTATAATCAGTTTGGCGCCATAACTTTCGCATAAGGCCTGCGCGGCTTTTGCAAAGGGGAGGATTTCGGCTTCGGCCTGGTTTTTAATCCGGAGCTGGATCCACTTCCCGCCGGCCTGGAGCACCTGCTCAATGGCATCGATGTGGGTACCTGTTTTAGGGGCTTGTGAAATATATTGTAAAGGCTGGATCATGGTTGTCATGTTAAATTTTGAGCATAAGCCTGGCATTTAGCCAGGGCTTTCTTAAAAGTAGTTAGGGCCTGCGAAGAATCGTTCCAGATGCTGCCTAATAGCGCAACACCATCGAAATTCATTTCTTTTACCTGATCTATATTGTTCAGACCAATACCGCCAAGCGCAATTAATTTTGTAGTTCTTGACTTGTTTACGCTAAAACCGGCATCGGCTATTCCCATATACCCGGGTTTGGAAAGGCTGTTAAAAACAGGACCAAAAAAACTGTATTGATATTGACTAAGGTGATCAACATCTGCAAGCTCATGTATCGACGTGCTGAAGGTATAAGGTTTTGAAAAATCGCCTACTGTACTGTTTTTTCTAAAACTTTCGGTATGGTGCAATCTGTTGATATTGTAATCATTGGCCAGTTCATGGAAATGATGTAAAGCAATGCGGTTATGGTACTTGGGTAAAATGCCATCCATAAATTTGCGGTGCGCTGCCTCATCAGCTGTGGGCTTACGCAAATGAAATACAGGTAAACCAGCATCAAAAAGCTGGTTTACCAATAAGGTTTCGTCTTTTAAAATTTTCGGATGCGCAATTACAAACAGTTCCATTGTGTTTTATGAATAAATTTCGCTTCCTTTTTCAGTAAACTCTTTCGATTTTTCCTGCATGCCTTTGGCCAGTGCTTCTTCTGCTTCAACTCCCTGTTGTGCCGCATACTCGCGTACATCCTGCGTAATTTTCATCGAACAGAAATTAGGTCCGCACATGGAGCAGAAATGCGCAATCTTTGCCCCTTCTGCAGGCAGGGTTTCATCATGGAATTCTTTTGCCGTATCCGGATCGAGCGATAAATTAAACTGGTCTTCCCACCTGAACTCAAACCTCGCCTTACTCAGGGCATTATCACGGTATTGTGCACCGGGGTGACCTTTGGCCAGATCGGCTGCATGTGCAGCAATTTTATAGGTAATTACGCCATCTTTCACATCCTTTTTGTTCGGCAGACCCAAATGCTCTTTCGGGGTCACATAACACAACATGGCCGTTCCGAACCAACCGATCATAGCCGCACCAATGGCCGAAGTAATGTGATCGTATCCAGGTGCTATATCAGTAGTTAAGGGGCCTAAAGTATAAAAAGGAGCTTCCGAACAATGTTCGAGCTGTTTTTCCATATTAGCTTTGATCAGGTGCATCGGTACGTGACCGGGGCCTTCGATAATGGTTTGTACATCGTGTCTCCAAGCTATTTTTGTTAATTCGCCCAGTGTTTCGAGTTCCGAAAACTGTGCAGCATCGTTGGCATCGGCAATACAACCCGGCCTTAAACCATCACCTAGAGAAAAAGCCACATCGTAAGCTTTCATGATCTCGCAGATTTCTTCGAAATGCGTGTAAAGGAAATTTTCTTTATGATGCGCCAAACACCATTTTGCCATGATTGATCCACCGCGCGAAACAATTCCAGTAATTCTTTTTGCGGTTAATGGCACGTAACGGAGCAATACCCCGGCATGGATGGTAAAATAATCTACCCCCTGTTCGGCCTGCTCAATCAATGTATCGCGGAAGATTTCCCAGGTGAGGTCTTCGGCCTTACCGTTTACTTTTTCTAGGGCCTGATAAATGGGGACAGTACCGATGGGCACCGGTGAGTTCCGGATAATCCATTCGCGGGTTTCGTGGATATTTTTCCCAGTAGAAAGGTCCATAATCGTATCGGCACCCCATCTGCAGGCCCAGACGGCTTTTTCTACCTCTTCCTCAATGGTAGAGGTAACTGCAGAATTTCCAATATTGGCATTGATTTTCACCAGGAAATTACGGCCAATGATCATCGGTTCGAGTTCAGGATGGTTAATGTTGCATGGAATTACCGCACGTCCGGCAGCCACTTCATCACGTACAAACTCTGGCGTTATGTATCCCCTTGGGGTATTGGCACCAAAACTGTTGCCCTGATGCTGGTGGTTCATTACCTCGTGCTGATCGCCCAGTTGCGCATTCAACAGTTCGATCTGCTGGTTTTCCCTAATGGCAATGTATTCCATTTCGGCTGTAATAATGCCTTTTTTGGCATAGTGCATCTGAGATACATTGGCTCCTGGCTGGGCTTTATAAGGTTTCTTGGTATAGTTAAAACGCAGAGCGTCAAGTTTATCATCCGCAAGGCGTTGCTGCCCATAAGCAGAAGACAATTGATCGAGCTGCATTACATCCTGCCTGTCTTTAATCCATTGTTCCCTTAATCGTGGAAGTCCTTTCCTCACATCGATAACCACATTTGGATCAGTGTAAGGACCGCTGGTATCATAGACCGTTACCGGTGGATTGGGTTCGGTAAGGCCAAATCCATTGTGAATTTTGGTTTCATTTAAGCTGATTTCGCGCATGGCCACCTGTATATCGTGGATTTTGCCTGGTACAAATATTTTGCGTGAAGCTGGGAACGGACTGCGGCTGATGATTTCCTGATTTGGTGTTTTTTCTTGTTTCATATTAGATTGATTGAAGGAGAGAAAATTGAATGACTGAATGGGGTAATGATTGAATATCTTTCATTCCACTATCCCCCCTGCGTGGCTTTAATGAGTATAACCTGGTCGCCCGGGCTTAACAGGTAGGTATGCCAAACAGATTTGGAAATGATGGTCTGGTTAACGGCTATGGCAAGGCCATTCGTTTCCGTTGAAAACACAGCAGCAAGCATCTGTTCAATGGAACAGGACTCGTTAAGGCGGTAGTTTTGATTATTTATAGTTACTTCCATATTTTAAAAAATTGGAAAAACTATAGAGATTGCCCCAGAATGGAGATCGAAAAGACAGCAATTATTAGATTGCTTTCACTTTTCCCTTCGGCAGTACTAACTGCATCAGGTTCAAAGGGTATTTCTCAGCACGTAGGCACCCCTAAAGTTTTTTGTAAATATATGCGATTAAATTTTTAATGCAAATAAAAATGTATATAGATAAAATCTATATTTTGACGAAAAGAATATTGTTGTCATTCTGAACGCAGTGAAGAATCTTTAAGAAAATGACTTAATGACTACTATTGACGTTATTTGGTAACTTATTAATATTTAACACATTACTTTGGTATCTGCATTTCCGCCCCGTTAGGCCATAGCACAGCATCTTCGTTTCACTTAAACCCGGCCTAATAAATTTTTCGGGCTGCACTACCCAAGCCAACCTACTAACTTCGAAAGAAAACGGCGAAGCCCTCATGAATGCTGCTGAAGGCTGCAAAAACAGATGAATAAATTTTCAGCCGGTGTTTTTTCATAAGCTTTTATGTTTTTAATCGCATTCAAGCTAGCTACGCTGGTCTTTTTTGACACCAAAAAGAAAGGAGCCTGTCCGGCTAGGACTAATAAAACACCCCGTCCTGCGGACACCCCTCTGAAAGAGGGGAATTACATATCGCAAAAGGCCAATAATTAAATGTCATTTATATTGATTTTTATACAATAAATTATCCCTTAGGGTGACAAATTAAGGTGGTGAATACCTAGCCTTTGCTCACCAAAACTCAGGACTTCAGACTATACGCTTTGGACTAATTGACCATCTACACCAACCGCTTTTCGCAAAACACAGAACTTTTCTTACCTTTGCATCATCACCAAAATCGCCCGATACATGTAGGATTCATTTCTTTTCAGACAATAGATAACAGGCAGAACGATTCCGTTCCTGCAATTATTTACCGATAAAAAAGAAATTTATGCTTAATCTACAGGGAGCTAGCTATATTCATGCTAATGGAGATACACTGTTTTCAGATTTAAATCTCACCATCAACAAATACGAAAAAATTGCACTCATTGGCCATAATGGTGCAGGTAAATCTACTCTTTTAAGAATTCTGGCGGGTAAACTGATGCCAACTGCCGGGCATGCTAAAACAGAATCAACACCGTATTATGTTCCGCAGCTTTTTGGCCAGTTTAACGATTTTACTGTTGCACAGGCACTCGGGATAGAAGAGAAACTAAAAGCGCTGGACGAAATCCTTAACGGAAAAGTAAGCGATGAAAACCTGAGCGTGCTTAACGACGATTGGACCATCGAGGAAAGAAGTGCAGAGGCTTTAAGTTACTGGCAATTGGAAGGTTTAGATTTAAACCAAAAAATGGAAAGTTTAAGCGGCGGACAAAAGACCAGTGTTTTTTTAGCCGGTATTGCCATACACCGCCCGGATATTGTTTTGCTGGATGAACCGACCAATCATTTGGATCTGGAGGGCAGGAACAGGTTATACGATTACATCCGGTCGGCCAGGGTTACCTTAGTCGTAGTGAGTCACGACCGGATTTTATTAAACCAAATGGAGCAGGTTTACGAACTAAGTCAGCGGGGAATAACCCTATATGGAGGAAATTACGATTTCTATGCTGCCCAAAAGAAAATTGAAAATGAGGCGTTGAACAACAATTTAAAAGCGAAAGAAAAAGCGCTGCGTAAGGCTAAAGAAGTGGAACGGGAATCGATTGAGCGGCAACAGAAGCTTGATGCCAGGGGGAAGAAAAAACAAGAAAAAGCCGGCTTGCCAACCATTTCAATGAACACGTTAAAAAATAACGCAGAAAAAAGTACGGCAAAGCTGAAAAGTGTCCATGCCGAAAAGCTCGATCATATTTCTGCTGAGTTAGGCCAGCTCCGGTCTGCACTGCCCGATGCAGATAAAATGAAAATCGGTTTCAGCGCAGCTGCGCTTCATAAAGGAAAAAGCATTGTTGAAGCTAAGGAGATCAATTTTGTTTTTAGTGGACAGTTACTCTGGAAAGAGCCAGTTAGCTTTCAGATTTTTAGCGGCGGGCGTTACGCGGTTATAGGCCGGAATGGATCGGGTAAAACCACCTTAATCAGGCTTATTTTGGGGCAACTGGAGCCCTTAATGGGAAGTTTAAACCGAGCAGGCGTTAGTTCTATGTATATAGATCAGGATTATTCGCTGATTGATAATCAACTCACTGTTTACGAACAGGCTCAGCAATACAACTCGGGTGCATTGCAAGAGCATGAAGTGAAAATCCGTTTAAACCGGTTTTTATTTAGTAAAACCGACTGGGACAAACCCTGCTCGGCCTTAAGTGGTGGCGAAAAAATGCGGTTGATCCTCTGCTCATTAACCATTAGCAACCAATCGCCCGATCTGATGATATTGGATGAACCCACTAATAACCTCGATATCCAGAATATAGAAATTTTAACATCAGCCATTAACGGATACCAGGGGACACTTGTAGTCATATCGCACGACAAATATTTTCTGGATCAAATCAATGTGGAATATACCATTCATCTTTAAAATAAATTTATAGCCTTATCTTCGTTCCAAACTATAAAACCTATGCAAAACCTGTCAGCACTACAAAGTGGCGAAATAAAGGGCGCTGTATCGTTAAAACTTTCTGAAAACCTGACCGAGTTTCCGGAGGAAATATTCGGGCTGGCAGATACATTGGAAGTGCTGGATTTATCTTTTAACAAATTAAGTGCCTTACCTGCAGATTTCGGCCGGTTAAAAAAGCTGAAGATTTTTTTCTGTTCTGAAAATCTTTTTTCGGTTTTGCCAGAGGTACTGGCCGATTGCCCTTTGCTTGATATTGTTGGTTTTAAATCCAACCGGATCGAAATTGTACCCCCAAATTCGATTAATCCCAATATCCGCTGGTTAATTTTAACAAATAACAACATTGCTGAGTTGCCAAAGGAAATCGGCCTTTGCAAAAGGATGCAAAAACTGATGCTTTCGGGCAACCGCTTATCAGCATTACCCGAAGAATTGGGCAATTGCCAGAATCTGGCATTATTACGTGTAGCGGCGAATAAACTGCATGAATTACCGCAATGGATTACGCGGCTGCCGAAACTGTCGTGGATTGCATTTTCAGGCAATAATTTTAGCAAAACACCAGCTGTTGAAGCCCTTTCATTGATTAACTGGCATGATTTGGAAATCAGTCATTTGCTGGGCGAAGGTGCTTCGGGTGTGATTTCGAAAGCCAACAGAACCGTTGGAGATGAAACCAGTGAAGTAGCGGTTAAAATATTTAAAGGCAATGTAACGAGTGACGGCTTGCCAGAAGATGAAATGACAGCTTATATTGCTGCAGGTTTCCATCCCGGCCTGGTTAATTTAATCGGGCAGATTGCTTTACATCCGGAAGATAAAAAAGGATTGGTGATGGATTTAATCCCGAATCATTTTTATAATCTCGGCAATCCGCCCAGTTTAGAAAGCTGCACCAGAGATGTTTTTCCTGCTGATAGAAAACTTTCTGAAAAACAAATTATAGGCATCGCTAAAACCATAGCCTCATTGGCAGCACAATTGCATGAGGCAGGCATTATGCATGGTGATTTATATGCACATAATACTTTAATTGATGATGACGGAAGTACGTTGTTTGGTGATTTTGGTGCGGCCAGTTTTTACGATAAATCAGCTAAAATGGCCGATGCACTGGAGCGGATTGAAGTAAGCGCTTATGGTTATTTACTTGATGACCTACTGTCTTTAAAAGATAAAGAAGTGAGTGAAGGGGTTTATAAAATGATTGGCGGACTTAGGGATGCCTGTTTAACTACAATACCTTTAAATAGGCCTGGCTTTAAGGATTTAGTTGAGGCGTTCCAATAGAAAAATCGTCACCTCGATTGGAACGCAATGAAATGGAGAGATCTATGAGCCGTATTTAACTATAGATTTCTCCATCACGAGGTCGAAATGACGACCACTTTATTAAGCAAGCAATGGTTTATTGGCCACGGTTGCTAAAGTTTACCATCCACTGGATGCCATATTTATCTTTGAAACTACCAAAATAATCGCCCCAAAACATATCTGCTATGGGCATTTCAATGGTGCCACCGGCAGAAAGGCCATTAAATAAACGATCGGCATCATCACGGCTTTCGGCCTGGATATTGATATACATGTTATTACCTTCTTTAAGCACATGCCCGGCAGAAGGTACGCAATCAGATGCCATTAAAGTGGTATATTCGTTAATGGGTAAAGCCACATGCATTACACGGTTTCTTTCATCTTCTGGTAGTTTATCCGAATCGGGTGCATCGCTCATTTTTGCAAAGAAGGTGAATTCTCCACCAAAAACCGATTTATAAAAATTGAAAGCTTCTTCGGCCTTGCCATCGAAGTTTAAGTAAGGGTGCATAGTTGCCATAATCTTATTTATTTTGTTAAAACTAAATTACAGCAGTTAAAAAAAAGAAAAAGGGTGTATATAGGACAATTTTGAGGGCAGTTTGGAATTAGTTTCAAACCAAACTTCAAAACCTATGCGTATGCGGCCTGGATGCCGGTTGGCGTAATTTAACCACAGATAAAAAGGATAAACACAGGTATAAAAATCTGTGTTTATCTGTGGCTAAAAACCTTAACTTAATGACATTGCATAGGCCTGGTAAAATTGCTGGAAGGGAAAAAATCGGGCTAAAAACACTCTGCTTCCCAAAACCTCGACCATTTTTCGCCAACAGCCAACTTCACTATCCCTTCTTTATGTTCCAAATCCTGATCGTGGTTAACACTATCGGCCACGCCACACCAAGGCTCTAAACATATAAAAGGAGCATCGGTTGCTGCCCATATCCCAAAGAATGGAAAATCTTCAAAATGGAAGTGAAGGCCGTAATCATTTTTAGTATTCAATAAGCTGATACGGTTGCTTTGCAAAGTTTTAAAAACCAGTGCATCATTATAAAACAGATTGTGTTTAAGATGCAGTTGTTTATCGTAACCCAGCTCGATGTTCTCGGTTTCATCTGCAACCAGCCCATCATCAAGTTTCCAATAAGTTAATTTCTCGTCGGTATTAAAAGCGAGGTAATAATCTTCGTAAACCGTATCAGGTGTATTAGGAACTGCAAATGCAGGGTGTGCACCCAAAGAAAACAGCAGTGCTCCGGTACCCGTGTTGATTACCTCGTAAGTTAATCTCAGTTTACGGTCTATCAATTCATATCTCAGCTTCAACTCAAAATAAAAAGGGTAAACTTTTAAGGTTTCCTCAGTTTGGCTTAAGGTGAAAACCGCTTCAGTTTCGCTTATTTTTTCGAAATTGAAAACATGATCGCGTGCGAAACCGTGTCTTGGCAGTTCGTAGTTTTTACCTTGATAATTAAAACTGTTGTTTTTTAAGGACCCAACAATAGGGAATAAAACCGGACTGTGCTTTGCCCAATACCTGGGATCTGCGTTCCATAAATATTCCAATCCGGTTTCCTTGCTAAATAAGCCCTGGAGTTCTGCACCTTTAGCAGCCAGGTTAATTTTAATATAGTCGTTTTCGAGAGTAATCATTTGCAAATCTAAATTAGCAAAAGATATGTTTTAACAATATCTTTTTTAATAAAACAAATCCTGATGGGGTTTGGTGCCTGGCGCTGGACGTTTGGAGCAATAATAACGCTCAACTCAAGACTCCCAGTTGCAAACTAACCGCGTTCTTCCCAGATACAGGCAATATTAATAATCGTTTGTACTGCTTTTTCCATATCCTGCACGCTTACCCATTCTTGTTTGCTGTGAAAAGCATGTTCTCCGGCAAAAATATTCGGACAAGGTAAACCCATATATGATAACCTCGATCCATCCGTCCCGCCACGGATACTTTGCTGCTTGGCTACTACTCCTGCACGCTCAATGGCCTCAATCCCATATTGTACAATTTTTGGATGCTGATCAAGTACCTCTTTCATGTTCCGGTATTGTGCCTTAATTTCTAAAGTATAGCTGGATTTTGGATATTTTGCCAGTACTCGTTTTACCGTTTCTTCTAAAAACTGTCCATGTGCAGCAAGTTTTTCATTGGTAAAATCGCGGATGATGAATTGCGCTTCAGCTTCTTCGACCTGCCCGTGCATGCTTACCGGATGGATAAAGCCTTCTTTTTGGTGTGTAGCTTCAGGAGTTAGGGTGTCTTTTGGTAGTTCGCTTAAAATGTCTGCCAGGATTTTAATGGCACTTTCCATTTTTCCTTTTGCAAAACCCGGATGGCTGCTTACGCCATAAATTTTAAGGGTGGCACCATCTGCAGAAAATGTTTCATCTTCTATAGAGCCCAATGTTTCACCATCAATAGTATATCCGAAATCGGCACCTAGTTTTTTTAAATCGACTTTATCTACCCCCCGGCCAATTTCTTCATCAGGTGTAAAAAGCACTTTAATGGTTCCATGTTTTACATCCGGATTTTTCATAAAAAATGTTGCCGCTTCCATAATTTCGGCTAAACCGGCTTTATTATCTGCACCCAATAAAGTAGTTCCGCTGGCCGTAATAATATCATTGCCGATCTGGTGTTTCAGGTCTTTGTGGTCGGCCATTTTGATCACTATTTTAGGGTCATCAGGTAGGATCAGATCCTGTCCTTGATATTTGTCATGAACAATCGGTTTCACATTTTCACCGCTGCAATCAGGGGAAGTATCCATGTGCGAGCAGAAAAAAATTACGGGTAATTGTTTATCCGAGTTTGAAGGAATAGTACCATACACGTAACCATTATTGTCCATTTCTGCGTCAGAAACGCCGATTTCCAATAATTCCTGTACCAATTCTCTTCCTAAATTTTTTTGCTTTAAGGTTGATGGGCATGTAGGAGAATCCGGATCAGATTGCGTATCAATCTTTGCGTATTTGATAAAACGCGCTTCTAATGTTTTGTTAAAGTTGCTGTATGTACTCATAATTCAAAGGTAAAAGTTATAGATATTGGATAAACATATTATTTTTGTAAAAAAACAATATGATTTTTAATTTGCTGAGAGCTACGTATATAACCCTTTTGCTTGTTTTTGTTGGAAGCTTTTCTTATGCCCAGTCAAACTATTTTAAAATGTCGTACGGTTTTGGCGCCGGACCGAACAAATCTTATACAGATGTTTACAAAGGAAGTTTTGGCTACACAGCATATGGCGTATTCGATTATCATATCACCCCATTTGCTACACTAGGCCTTGAGGGGCAATATGGAATGATTCAGGGTGGCGATATTGCAACCGACCCGCATAACCGCCAGTTTGTAAATAAATATATGGCTATTTCAGCAAATGCGAAATTGATGCTTGGCGAGCTGGTTGATTATAATAAGAGTGAGTTCTTGTACAATATTCGGGGTTTGTATGTTGGGATGGGCGTTGGTGCCATTAAGAATAAAATAACTGATATTGTGAGGTATAAACCGGCCTGGGCAGCTGTTGACCCTGGCTATGGTCCTTTTCCGGGTGATGATAAAAGCATTAACCTATGGATACCTTTAAATTTTGGATTTAACTATTTCATTAACGATGGATACGGTTATATGCGGTATATCATCAATATCAATGCACAATCAAACTTCACTTTAGGAGAAGGTTTGGATGGTTATAACGATTCGAGCGCCAAATTTAAAAACAATTCGCCCGATGTTTACAACACCTATACCATTGGTTTTAAATACATGCTGGGTACGATTAAATCTTATCGTAAAACGCTTTAATAACAGCGTTTCATTTCTTAGCTTTAAAGCATGAGAAAATTCTTTGTGTTGTGTTTGCTATCAATGAGGCTAAAAGCCATCGCACAAAAGACACCGTTCGAGTTAAGTGGCAAAACCGAAACAACAACCTACGCTGAAGCAATATCTTATTACGAAAACCTGGCTAAAACTTACCCACAGGCCAAACTGTTAACCTACGGCCAAACAGATTTTGGAAAGCCATTACATGTATTGGTTTTATCACACGATCAGGTTTTTGATCCGGTGAAGATCAGGCAACAAAATAAAAGGATTTTATTGATCAATAATGGGATCCATCCGGGAGAGCCCGAAGGGATAGATGCCTCAATGATGCTGGCCCGCGACCTGCTTAAAGCTGGTAAACTGCCAAAAGATGTGGTTATCTGCATCATTCCCATTTATAATATAGATGGCAGCTTTAACCGTAGCGGAACATCAAGGGCTGTCCAGAACGGGCCAGTTGCCTATGGTTTTAGGGGGAACAGCAGGAACCTCGACCTGAACCGTGATTTTATTAAAACCGATTCAAAGAATTCGGCAGCATTTCAACAGATTTTTAATACCTGGCAGCCTGAAATATTTGTAGATACACATACCAGTAACGGTGCCGATTATCAATACGTAATGACGCTTATCCCTACGCAAAAAGATAAGCTGAACCCCATACTTGCCGGTTATTTAACCAAAACCCTCCTTCCTGATCTGTACGCCGCGATGGAGAAAGCAGGCTATCCGATGATTCCTTATGTAAACTCGATCGGCGAAACCCCTGAAACCGGAATAACGGGGTTTATTGATCTTCCGCGGTACTCAACAGGTTATACCACACTCCATAATACCATCGGCTTTATGCCCGAAACCCACATGCTAAAATCGTATGATTTAAGGGTTGACGCTACTTATAAGCTTCTGGAAAGTTATATCAGGATTGTGGAACGTGATGCTAAAATTATCGGCGAAAACAAACGCAAAGCGGATGAAGCTGTTGCTGTGCAAAAGGAATTCCCATTGGAATGGAAATTAAATAAAAATGAAGTAAATGACTTGACCTTTAAAGGTTTTGAGGCTGGACAAAAACCCAGTACAGTAAGCGGTGCCGACCGTTTATATTACGACCGCAGTAAGCCTTATACCAAAACCATAAAAGAATGGAATAAATTTGAACCTGCAGTTTCTGTTCAAAAACCGGTTGCCTATATCATTCCAAAGGCCTGGGACCGTGTAATCGCCTTGCTTAAACTGAACAATGTTAAAATCAAGGAACTAAAAGCAGATCAGAAAATTGCGGTAGAAAGTTATTACATCAGCGATTTTAAAACCGGAACCAGGCCTTATGAAGGGCATTACCTGCATTCTGCCGTAAAATTGAATACCATAGAACAGAACCTCCAATATTATGCGGGCGACTTTGTGGTGTACACTAACCAGCCTGTTAACCGTTATATTATAGAAACTTTAGAACCTCAGGCCACCGATTCTTATTTCAACTGGAATTTTTTCGATTCTATTCTGGATATGAAAGAACATTATTCGGCTTATGTGTTTGAAGATACTGCAACAGCCTTGCTAAAAAACAACCCGGAACTGAAAAGTAAACTGGAAGCAAAGAAATCATCAGATGCCGAATTTGCAAAGAATGGTGCCGCTCAACTTGATTTTGTGTATAAAAATTCTGATTATTACGAAAAAACACACAACAGATATCCGGTTGCGCGTTTGGTTACAGACGTTAAACTTGATTTAAAATAGCCACCCTAATGGAATACTTCAATATTGCACCAGTTGCCTCCATAATTTTCGTTTTTACCATTATTACCAGCTTATACGCTTTCTACGATCGTTCGCTTTATGGGAAGTTTATGCTGCATCCTTTTAGTGTTTCGAAAGGACAAAATGTATACACTTTGATTACCAGCGGGCTGGTTCATGCCGATTGGATGCACCTGTTTTTTAACATGTTTACCTTCTATGCCTTCGCTTTTACGCTCGAAAGTTTAATGGGGAGCTGGCGCTTTGGAATACTTTACTTTTTGGGTTTGGTACTGAGCGATTTGCCTACGGTGATCAAACATAAGGATCATTTTAACTATAATAGTTTAGGCGCATCAGGGGCAATCAGCGCAGTGCTTTTTAGTTATATTTTATATAATCCAATGTCCAGAATTTACATTATGTTCATTCCCATCGGGATTCCTGCTGTACTTTTTGGGATTTTGTATTTAATCTACTGTGCGTATGCTTCACGTAACTCACGGGACCATATCAACCACGATGCACACTTTTTCGGGGCCTTAACCGGATTGATTTTTACGATTATCTTCGTTCCGGGCATTTTACAGAATTTTATTGCCATGTTAACAGGTGGGAGATAGTGTTAACACTCAATCGTCATGCTGAATTTATTTTACAAGTAGAATATTATTTTCAATTGTCTTGTAGCTACTTCGTGGTCAGCATCTTATCTGCAAGACAGACCCTGAAATGAATTTACTTCGTAGCTTTCCGCTGCGCTACAGGTCAGGGTGACGGCCTTGATTTATTACCCCTCATTTGTCATCCTGAACGCTGGCAAGAATCTTTTTACAAGTAACTACATCATGTAATCTGTGAATTCATCTGGGTTCAAAAAATATTTACCCTTCAACAGGCTATTATTGACAGTTCTTATAGAAGAATCGTCCTTTCGACTGGAGCGTGCCGATTTTTCATCGGTAGCGAAATGGAGAAATCTATAGAGACAGATTTAGCTTCGCTGAGTAACCGTGGTTCTCGACTACGTTGCACTCCGCTCGAAATGACGACTTGTGAGAGGGTTGTTACTCATATTGTTTTTATTCAATAAATTACCCTCAGGATGACAATACCAGTGCAATTCCATTATCGAAAAATTTAAATCTGCGTTTATCTGTGCAAATCTGTGGGCAAAAAAAAACTACCCGGCAGTAGGTAAATAAGGCTTCTCGAAGAAACTCATCGGCTCGTCGGGATTTTTAATAATCTCGAACACCACATATCCCCAGGGTTTCCAGAAATTTTCCAGTACCTGCGCGTAGGTTTTGTGTTGCCAGACATCAAAAAGCGGTTTGGTCATGTTGCCACGTAAGGGCATCGCTTCAATATAGGTAGTGCCCTCAACAGGCATAAAAGTATATTCGGGTAAGCGGTTAAAAAGGTAGGCCGAATAATAAAAACGGGCACTCAGCTCTTCAAACTGTTGGGCAGTTAAAGCTTTACCTTCTATTTCGTTAATAATGTTCTGATGGTAGCGTTTATTGGTACCATTATCCTGCAAACAGGCAATAATGCCAAAATCTTTCATTTTTAAAGAGAAAGTCAGCGTATTAATCTCATCACGGAAGCTAAAAGGTGTTTCTTGGTTTTCTAATTTAACTATTGTGATTGACCATGGCGAGAAATCTTCAAATTCTAGACTGGTGTACAGGTTCTGCATCATGAAATTCAGGTTGGCAAATTTCATCATCAACGATTGCGACATATTTAAACCATCGGCCGTCATTTCTTTGCGCAAAGCCGAATGCATTTCGATGTACACAAAGCCATATAAAAACTTGCCAATCCAGTTAAAAAGATCCAGTTCGGGCAGAGCTGAAACCGCTTCGTAACCTTTTGCAAAAGCCGCTTCGATTTTAGCTTCAAGGGGATTTAAAAACTGTTCATTTACCTCGCTGTTTACCGGAATAACCAAAGTGTTATACGAGCGGATACTCTCATCCAAAAACTGGATCTGCTCTTCGCCGCTTAAACCCGCCTGCTCCAATAACCATTTTGAAAGTAATGGCACCTGAATTACAGGAGAATTAAACGTTTTTCCGCTTAAAAAGCAGGTTTTATATAAAAAATCGAAATTTTGGAAAGGATTGTATAAGCCGGTATTCATCACTGCAATATTAGCCATTATATTTTTAGGGCTAAGTAACGATGTTTTATTTTAACGCAGGGATTACAACCACCTTACCTTGCTGGCACCTAGTAATTAGCATAATAATACCCGATATCATCAACCAATTGATTATAAATCGGCTTGGTAAATTCCAAAAATAAGGCACTTGGCGGTGGAGGCAATGTTTCTCTTCTTCTGGTCATGATCAGCTGTTCTTTACTTAAAGCCCTTTCATCGCCCTGAAAACTTGCCCATCTATCACGCCAAATATAAGTACCCGGAAATTTCTGCTGGCGCACCAGTTTTCTTGTTTTCCAGTCAGTAATGCTCATGTCCAACAATCCCGACGAGCTGATGTTTTTTTCAAAAATACTTAAAGTGGCTTTAACGGTTCCGTAAACGGGCCTTTTAGTACGGGTTTCACCAATCACCACACTATCGCGCTTTAATTTTTCTACCCTTTCTTTTACATAAGTCTGTCCCACTACAAAATCATCAAAATTTAAGCTTAGTACCTGATCGGGAACAATTTTCTGATTAGTAGCCTGTTCTTCGCTGTAAAAAATCACAAACTTGTTCCTGGAGTATTTTGCTATATACTGATCAATCTGCTGTTGAAAATAATCAGCACTTAGTTTGTACAAACTGCTGTTTACGATAATTGGCTGTACCACAACCCTGGTTACGGCTGCCCAATACGCATCTTCCATTTTTGCTTTGGCGTCTTTATAGTTGGGCTGAAGATTTAAGGTTTTCTCAAACTCGTAATATGCTTTTTTGGCGGCTTGCCGGGTCTTTTCACCTAAATAACTTAAGCCCGAATTATACCTCGCGCCAGCAGCATTGTATTTGCTTTCAGCCAGTTCTGTAATGTATTTTGAAGGATTGGGAACAATTGCCAGACAAGCAGGGCAGCTATTAATCTCATCTGCCAATTGATTTATTTTTTGATAATCGTACATTATTGATTCCCACCTGAACATGTCGTTCGACATTTTGGCTTCGTCAATTTTTCGTAAATGCTCCTTCAAAGCCAGGTCGTAGGCTGTTTTCAGCACTTCCATCGCTTCGCTGTTTTTTGGCGAATTCTGCAACCTGCTTACTGATTTTTCAACCGAAGCATCATAATCACCTTTTTGCAAGGCTTTTTTCCCGGTGGTACATCCTCCAATAATTATTAAGGATAAATAAATAAAATACCGTAATCTTGAAATGTTTTTCATGGCAGGAATATTTGCGTTAATAAACAAAGATAATTTGTAACACGGTAATTACCTCATTTATTTAGAAGACGATTGATAATGAAAATTAGTTGCAAGGAATTTGAGTTAGAGTTAAAACATCCTTTTTCAATTTCGAAATTTACCCGCACCAGTACACCTTTAATGTTATTAAGGATAGAATATGAAGGTGTGGTAGGTTATGGCGAAGCCTCTATGGTGCCTTATATGGGCGAAAGTTATGAAAGTGCTAATACCTTTCTTAAACTGGTAGACTGGGATAAAATCCGGTTTCCATTCAATTTTGAAGAAATTATTGCCTATTTGGATAGCCTTGCACCTGGTCAGCCGGCCATTAAAGCAGCTATTGATATTGCACTTAACGACATTCAGGGCAAGCTTTTAAATAAACCCTGTTACGAAATTTATGGCGCCGATCCTGCTAAAATGCCTGTAACTTCCTATACCATTGGCATTGATACATTAGAAATAATCCGCGAAAAACTGAAAGATGCCGAAGCATTTAAAGTAATTAAAGTAAAGCTCGGGAGAGATAACGACCAGGAAATTATCGAAACCATACGCAGCATGACCAATGTACCATTGTATGTGGATGCAAATCAGGGCTGGACAGATAAAATAAAAGCCATCGACCTGATTTATTGGTTACATAACCAGGGGGTGGTATTGATTGAACAGCCAATGGATAAAAATAATCCTGATGGAAACGCATGGCTTACTGAGCGTAGCCCGATTCCGTTACTGGCAGATGAAGCGGTGCAGCGTTTAGCAGATATAGATAAACTAAAAGGCGCTTATCATGGTATTAATGTAAAGCTGATGAAAAGCTGTGGCATGTACGAAGGTTCCCGGATGATCTTAAAAGCGCGTTCTTTTGGTATGAAAGTGCTGATCGGCTGCATGAGTGAAACCAGCTGTGCAACTTTAGCCGCGGCAGCTTTAGCGCCGTTGTGTAACTGGGCCGATTTAGATGGTCCCTGGCTTACCAAGAACAATCCCTTTAATGACCCGGCTTTCGAAAATGGAAAATATATTTTAAAAAACCTGCCGGGGTTAGGGCTGCAAGGTATTACTTCGGATCTTTTTCTTTAAAAGACTTGCGTATCTCTTTGGTTAACTGGTATTTGAAATAAAACAAACAGCAGGCCACACCAACCAAAAAACCTGCCGGCAGGTATTTATGATTGTTGTAACACCAAACCAATCCAAAAATAGATAAGATAATGGCCAGGTTGTAGAAGATATTTAAAGCGAATTTTTTACCCACAATTAGAAGATTTAGTTTGTAAGAGAATTTATGTACAAAGCACCAATTAGAAACAATCAATATTCAAACCCTATCCGGAGGCAAAAAAATGTTCAAAACGTTTAGTCGCGCGAGGTTAAAGTTTGAAAATTGATATTTCTTTATACTAAATATAACCCTCCTCCAACTGATCATTGGAATTTGGTTATTTGATAATTGGTTATTCTAATATACCGGCATGCTCGGGTCAAAAGCCTCTTGCCAGGCTAAAATACCACCTTTTAAATTATAAAGATTATCAAATCCGTATTGTTGCTCCAACTGCATTACTGCTGCTGCGCTTCTTTTTCCACTGCGGCACTGGATAATTACAGGCTTATCCTTTGCAACCTTGTCGGCCTCAATTAAAATTCCACCTAAAGGAATATTCTCACCATCAAGATTGGAAACCTCGTATTCGAATGTTTCACGAACATCAATTAGTTGAAAATCTTCTTTATTATCAATTTTCTCTTTTAGTTCTTGTACCGATATTTCTTTCATTTTATTAAATGTATTTATGCAAATATAGGAAAATCGGCTTTACACGCTACATCAAAAAAATGCCATAAAATTTTGCATAAAACTGTAACAACTGAAACCCTTAGGCGTTTAAATATAAATAGTTACAAATGGACAAGTTGAACCGTTTCTTTTGGTTTTGTTCCGGCGCTCACATTCCAACGCTAGAAAAATATCCTTCAGAACAAAATAAATATACCGGCATTGGTGCCACCATTTTTTTTACAGGCTTATTTGCAGCACTTTCTGGCGGCTATGCCATGTATTTTGTGTTTAAAGGCGCAGACCTGGCCGTAGTTTTCGCCATCATTTTTGGCTTTTTATGGGGGGCGGCCATTTTTAATATGGACCGTTATATCGTATCGAGCATTAATAAAAGTGCGAGCACCAACAAACAGTTGCTACAGGCCACACCACGTATTTTACTGGCCATTATGATTGGTATGGTAATATCGCGGCCAATCGAACTGAAAATTTTCGATAAAGAAATTAAAGAACGCTTAAAAGTGAGTTATCTTAATGGTCAAAGGGCTAAAATTGATACCTTGAACAAAGCTTTCGAGAAAAAATACCAGGTAGAATTTGGTCGGTTAAACCAACAAAAAGCCACAAGAGATTCGCTTGAAAAGGGAATAAAATCCGACAGGCAAAAGCTGAATTTTGAGATTTTCGGAAACAAAACCACCGAAACATCGGGAGTAATGGGTTATGGCCCTTATGCTAAACGCAAAGAAGCTGAAATTGCACAGCGTACTGCCGAACTTGATTCTCTGAAGTCAGCCATCAATAAATCTGAAAATTTTGTTGATAAACGCAAAGAATTTGATGGTTTATTTACAGAGAAACTCTACACCAAAAAGCAATTAGACAGTTTATCGGATATTGCGGGTTTTGCCGACCGCAACTGGGCCCTTGGCCAGCTTAAATTTAACGTAGATGGCAGCCGCGACAACAATACAGCCATTGCAGTAATGTTTATTGGTTTGCTGTTTATCTTTTTTGAGTGTTTACCGGTATTTGTTAAGCTGATGAGTGCACGCGGCCCTTACGATTATGCCATTGCCGATGGAGATGAAGTTTCGATTTACCATTCTAAAAAAGATAAGGATTTTCATTTCGAAGTAGCTGATAACATCCACGAAACGAGGGTCGACTCAGAATCGTCTAAGAAGAAAGAAATTATAAAAGGGAAAGCCTACCGCGATCTTGAAAAATATGATTGGGATAGTTAAGCGATGTAAAATGGAATAGGAAAAACGGAAGCGCAGAGCAAAATACTTCCATTTTACATGATTACATCTTCCATTTTTATTAAATTGCCCGTATCAATCGCTTTTTATGAAGAATTTTCTAGGTGCTGCCATTGTGAGCCTTTTCTCACTTACAGCTTTTGCCCAAAACGAAATCAGTTACACGGTTTCATTTCCAAATGCCATACACCATGAGGCTGAGATCAGTATGCACATTCCTAACGTGCCCGCAGGTACACTAAAGGTGCGTATGAGCCGTTCTTCTCCCGGCAGGTATGCTACACACGAGTTTGGTAAAAATGTATATCATTTAAAGGCTTTTGACGGTACAGGAAAGCTTCTAACAGTTAACCAATCTGCCGGCGACGTATACGAAATCCCAGGCCATGGGAGCAGTGTTAAAATAACTTATACCCTTTTTGGCAACTGGATTGATGGCACTTATGCCGGTTTCGACGAAACGCATGCCCATATGAATATTCCGGCAACTTTTGCTTTCCCGATCGGCATGGATAACCGTGCACGAACAGTAAAATTCAATTATGCCGGCAAACAAAACTGGAAAGTGGCTACACAGCTAAAACCTCAGGCTGATGGAAGTTATTTTGCTCCTGATTTGCAGTATTTCATGGATAGTCCCATTGAAATAGCAGATTATAAAACCGCCAGCTGGCAGGTTAAAAATACCGACGGCAAAACGCAAACCATCCACCTGGTTTCGCATGCTAATGATGACCAGCAAACCATTGATAATTATGCCGCAATGCTGAAGAAAATGGTTGATGAACATTTAGCCGTGTGGGGCGAATTTCCAACTTACGATTACGGCCACTATTACTTTTTGCAGGATGTTTACCCTGATAATGCAGGTGATGGAATGGAGCACCGGAACTCGACTTCAATCGTACAGCGCACACCGAAAATTGCAGGTTACGAATCTAATTTACTCGGTACATTTTCGCATGAATATTTTCACAGCTGGAATGTGGAACGATTACGCCCTAAAACCCTTGAGCCCTTTAATTTCGAACATGCCAATATGAGCAATGAACTTTGGCTGGCCGAAGGCTTTACACAATATTATGGCAACCTGTTGCTAACCCGTGCAGGCTTGAAAACAGAAGACAATGCCATCCAGACTTTTAATGGGTTGGTAAACGCAGTTCTACTCTCGCCCGGAGCACTCAGCTTTTCGCCCATCGAAGCCAGCCGCTACGCGGTGTTTGCTGATGCGGGCGTAGCGATTGATCAAACCAACAAGGTCAATATTTTTACTTCTTATTATACTTACGGAGCCGCAACTGCCCTGGCATTGGACCTCCGTTTAAGGTCAGAATTTAAATTGACACTTGATGATTACATGCGGGCGCTGTGGAAAGCCTACGGAAAAACAGAAATTGCCTACACCGTTCCCGATTTAGAAAAAACCCTGGCAAGCCTAACTAAAGACCCGTCTTTTGCTGCCAGTTTCTTTAAAAAATACATTTATGGCACCGAAAAAAATGACTATGCGAAACTGTTGCTAAATGCCGGATTGGTGTTGCGAAAAGCAAGTCCTAACAAAGCATTTACAGGCTTTGGCCGCCTGACAGTCCAGAACGGAAAGGTCATTTTACCACAAACTTTAATTGGCACCCCCGCTTATCAGGCGGGTTTAGATGTAGATGATGTACTTTTAAGCATTGATGGTACAGCGATAAAAGACCTGGAAACGGTTAATGCAATTGCAGATGCCCACAAGCCTGGCGATGTACTTAACATTACTTATCTGTACCGGGGTGTAGAAAAAACAACAAAATTAACCCTGGCCGAAAATCCCGCCTTAGAGCTAATAAGCATTGAAAAAACAGGCGGTACCCTGACAACTGACATGCAAAATTTCAGAACCAACTGGTTAAGCACACAGGTTAAATCGAAAACAACTAATTAAACATAAAAATGAAGAGAATAGCCCTTTTTGCCCTATTTGGGATGGCAGGTTTGCAGCTTAAAGCGCAAAACATCGATAAAATTATCACACGCGAATATACCGATCACCTGATTAAAACGTTAAGTGCCGATGATATGCAGGGACGTGCAACATTTACGCCGGGTATCGATAAAGCCGCAACTTTTATCGAATCTGAATTTAAAAAGATTGGTTTACAGCCTCTACCCGGTGAGAAAACTTTTCGCCAGACCTTTAACAAATATCAGGTTGCAAATGTAACTACCCATGTTAAAATAGATGGACAGGAAGTTGCGTCAGAAAATGTAATGATTACCGGTGCTACTACAGAAAGTATTACACTTGATAAATCGAATACTACGGTTGTTAAATTAGATCCTGAAAAGCCGTTTGTAGCACAATTCAGGACAATGCTAAATGCTGATAAAAATCAGATTGTTTTGGTCGATAGTAAATTTGCTGATCTGTTTAACCGCTATAAAGATCATTTCAGCAAACCTACAACGGTTGATGAGGAAGATATTAAAAAAACAACGAGTGTTGTACAGGCTTTTGTTTTAGGTAAAGATGCAGCAACAGATTTTTCTGCGACGCTTAAAAACAAGATAACTAAAATGCCTTTATTTAATGTTGCAGGTGTTATTCCGGGTAAATCTAAAGCGAAAGAAATTGTGGTTTTCTCTGGTCATTACGATCATTTAGGCTTTTTAAAAAGTGTTGATGGTGATAGCATAGCCAATGGCGCAGATGATGATGCTTCGGGTACAACCGCTATGATTGCACTGGCCAAATATTATAAAGCACAAAAAAACAATGAGCGCACCTTAATCTTTGTTGCTTTTACTGCTGAAGAAATAGGCGGTTTTGGTGCAAGATATTTCTCCGAAAAACTGAATCCTGATGATGTAGTAGCCATGTTTAATATCGAGATGATTGGTAAGGATTCGAAATTTGGCAAAAATACGGCCTTTATTACCGGTTACGAAAGATCTGATTTTGGAAAGATTTTGCAGAAAAACCTGGCCGGAACTGAATTTACCTTCTACCCGGATCCTTACCCGGATCAAAACTTGTTTTACCGAAGCGATAATGCTACTTTGGCCGCTTTAGGTGTTCCGGCGCATACCATCAGTACCGATAAAATTGATATCGATAAATTGTACCATTCGGTTAAGGATGAGTACAGCTCTTTGGATGTAGAAAATATCCTATCTACCATTAAAGCCATTGCGAAAAGCGCAACCAGCATCGTAAATGGAACCGATACACCGACTAGGATTCCGAAGTTGAATAAATAAAAGAAGTTTAAACAAAGCGCACAGGTTTTTAATCGGCGCAAGCCCCGAAGTTAAACCTGTGCGTTTTGCAATAGAACTGACGTTTTAGCTTGCTTTTCTTTTACTGATATCGCAAAGCATATCGGAATGTATATTCAGACCAATATTGGTGATATTTGATAAGTGTTCGCTGGCAGTAAGATAAATAATTTCGCAAATTTCCCTTTCAGAATAGTATGTTGTCATTTTTGAAAAGACTTCGGGATTTACTCTTTTATCTTTTGTCAGTTCAGTTACATAATCTAATGCAGTTCTTTCGGCCTCGCTATATTGCGGATCTGTTTTATACTCCGCTAAGGCATCAAATTTGGCTTCATTCATGGCTTCTTTAATAGCAACAAACCGGCCTGTATCTATGCAGAATTCGCAGACATTGATACGGGCTACCTGTTGTCTGATCAGTAGCTGCAATTCTTTTGGTAGTTTCAACTTTTTATCCAGTTGATATATTTTTCCGCCAAACATGCCGAAGGCTACAGGTAACCTTGCAGAAAACACTTTTACGGGGGTTATCACCTTGCCGAGTCGCCTGCGGGTAAGGTAATATACAATTTTCATCATTAATCCTTTTGGATTTTCGATCGGCTGAAGAAATGGTTGTGTACTGTTCATATTCTGTTTTTTTTATTTACAGAGTAAAACAATCTCCTCCTCAGTTATGTGACAACAAATTTAAAATCGCTATCAAAATGTGCAAGTTTATCAGGATTTATAACGGCAAAAACCTGAGAGATTTTGTTTTCCTGGAGTGATAATACCTGTATGCAGATGATTTTTCCGTTTATACGGATAACGATAGCTGGTTGTGATAAGATTTGGGTAAAAGAAAATGTTGGTGGGTGGGTTTGGTTATTAAAAACTTTTATCATAAACTGCGCAACTGATTGTTTTCCGAAAATTGGCTTCGCTATTGCCGGGGCTTTGCCGCCACCATCGCCAATAATAGAAATATTATCATTTAAAATAGCAATCAGTTCTTCTATCTCTCCGCTGCTGATAAGGGAAACAAATTTTTTGGCAACTTCTATTGATGTAGCATCTGAAATAGAAGTGTGTTTGAGGTTTGCAACTTTTTCTTTTGCTCTTTTAAAGAGCTGCCTGGAATTGGCGGTCGAAATGTTTATTGCTTCTGCAATTTCCTTATGATCAAAATCAAATGCTTCCCTTAATACAAAAACGGCTCTTTCAGTTAGCGAAAGCTGTTCCAGTAAAAAAATCAGCTCGTAACAGAGCGAATTATGTTCTTCAAATTTTGAATAGTGGATGGTTTGTTCCCGGCTTGATACAATTGGCTCAGGCTGCCACGATCCGGTATATGTTAATCGCTGTTCTCTTTTTTTTAAGTTTAAACAATGATTAATAGTTGTCCTGATTACATAATTTCTTTTGTCGGCAACAATTTCAGCAATCGGGCTTTCTAAAAATTTTAGATTAATATCCTGCACTACGTCTCTCGACGATTCATAATCACCTGTCATATCATAGGCTATTGAAAATATCAATTTATCAAAGCTCATTCTAAATACAGTTAAAGTTAGATGTGCCAGTTGAACCCAGCACATATAACTTTGTTATTATTTGCTCAGGTACATCGATTTGTCTTTGTAAAGCTTACGGAAGTAAGGATCTTCAAGGTCTTTGATGAAACGGATCGCTTCCCCAGTCGATTTCATTTCAGGGCCAAGCTCTTTCGTAACCTCCGGGAATTTCTCGTAAGAGAATACCGGTTCTTTAATCGCATAGCCTTTTAATTTACGTTCGATGGTAAAATCTTTCAGTTTCGCTATACCCAGCATAATTTTTGCTGCGATGTTAATATAAGGCACATCGTATGCTTTTGCAATAAACGGAACCGTACGCGATGCCCTAGGGTTTGCCTCAATTACATAAACCTTTTCATCTTTAATGGCAAACTGGATGTTTAATAATCCACGTACATTTAAGGCTTTGGCAATTTTGACAGAATACTCTTCCATTGCTTTAGTTACCGTTTCTGATAAACTAAAGGTTGGCAATACTGCAAATGAATCTCCTGAGTGGATCCCTGCAGGTTCGATATGCTCCATCATACCCACGATGTGTACTTCATCACCATCAGAAATTGAATCTGATTCTGCTTCTTCTGCCCTATCTAAAAAGTGGTCGATCAATACACGGTTGCCAGGTAAATCGCCCAGTAATTTTACTACTGCTTTCTCCAGGTCTTCATCGTTGATCACAATGCTCATGCCTTGTCCACCCAATACATAACTCGGACGAACGAGTACCGGATAGCCTACCTCATTTGCCACAACAATTGCTTCTTCGGCATTTTCGGCGACTCCGTATTTCGGATAAGGGATATCTAAATCTTTTAACAAGTCTGAGAAACGGCCACGGTCTTCAGCAATGTCCATGTTCTCGAAAGATGTTCCGATAATTTTAATGCCGTTCTCAGTTAATTTCTCGGCCATTTTCAGGGCGGTTTGTCCACCAAGCTGAACAATTACACCAATTGGTTTCTCCAGTTCGATAATTTCGCGTACATGCTCCCAGAAAACCGGTTCGAAGTAAAGTTTATCGGCCATGTTAAAGTCGGTAGAAACCGTTTCAGGATTACAGTTCACCATGATGGCTTCGAAACCTGATTCTTTAGCGGCCAATAAGCCGTGTACGCAAGAGTAATCGAATTCAATACCCTGGCCAATGCGGTTAGGTCCTGATCCTAAGACAATTACCTTTTTTCTGTCTGTAGGTACCGATTCATTTTCCTCTTCGAAAGTAGAGTAGTAATATGGTGTTTGTGCCGGGAATTCAGCAGCACAGGTATCAACCATTTTGTATACCCTGCGGATACCTAACTCTTTTCTGCGTGCGTAAACCTCATCTTCGGTTACGTTACCCAGTAACCATGAAATCTGCACATCCGAAAATCCTTTTTGTTTTAAGGTGTAGAAGAAATCGCGTGGGATATTGTTCAGTGAGTATCTTTTTAATTCAGTTTCTAAAGCAACAAGCTCCTGAATCTGGTTTAAGAACCATTTGTCGATCTTGGTTACCTTACGGATTGATTCTAAAGGAACCCCCATCGCCATGGCATCTTTTATTAAGAACAGACGGTTCCATGAAGCGTGCTCCAGGCCATCCATAATTTCTTCGATATTGCGTACTTGTCTGCCGTCTGCACCTAAACCTGAGCGACCAATTTCTAAACTCTGACAAGCTTTCTGCAAAGCTTCGATGAATGTACGGCCGATAGCCATTACCTCACCAACCGATTTCATCTGTAAGCCAAGTTCTTTATTTGCGCCTTTAAATTTATCGAAGTTCCAGCGAGGTACTTTAACGATTACATAATCTAAAGTCGGTTCAAAATAGGCAGAAGTAGTTTTGGTAATCTGGTTTTCGATTTCATCTAGGTTGTAACCTATTGCTAATTTAGCTGCGATTTTAGCGATCGGATAACCGGTTGCCTTACTTGCCAATGCTGATGAACGCGATACACGCGGGTTGATTTCGATGGCGATAATCTCATCATCAACCGGATTAACCGAGAACTGAACGTTACAGCCTCCGGCAAAATTACCGATTGCGCGCATCATTTTAATCGCCTGGTTACGCATTTCCTGGTAGCAGCGGTCAGAAAGTGTCATCGCAGGAGCAACAGTGATCGAATCTCCGGTGTGAATACCCATCGGGTCAAAGTTTTCGATAGAACAAATAATGATTACGTTATCGTTGCTATCTCTTAATAACTCCAGTTCATATTCTTTCCAGCCTAAAACTGCTTTTTCTACCAAAACCTCGTGGGTTGGCGAAGCTTCTAAACCACGTTTTAGAGCAGCATCGAATTCTTCTTTTCTGTGTACGAAACCACCTCCTGAACCACCCAGGGTATATGAAGGGCGGATTACCAGCGGATAACCAATTTCCTGTGCAGCCTCTTTACCTTCTAAAAATGAGTTGGCAATTTTAGATTGTGCAACACCTACACCGATATCGACCATTAACTGGCGGAAAGACTCACGGTTTTCTGTTTTTTCAATCGCATCAACATCTACACCAACTACTTTAACGCCATATTTTTCCCAAACACCACGTTCTTCGGCCTCTTTACAAAGGTTTAATGCTGTTTGGCCTCCCATTGTAGGAAGTACCGCATCAATTCTAGGCAGATCCGCAGAGTCAATATGCTCTTGTAAAATAACCTCTATTGAATCAACAGTTAACGGACGCAGGTAAACATGGTCGGCGATAACCTTATCCGTCATAATGGTAGCCGGATTGGAGTTGATAATGGAAACGGTAATCCCTTCTTCTTTTAAAGAAAGGGCCGCTTGCGAGCCCGAGTAGTCAAATTCACAGGCTTGGCCAATAATAATTGGTCCGGATCCTATAATCAGTACTGAGCGGATGGAAGTGTCTTTAGGCATGATAAAGCTTAAACAATAATTAAAATTCTAAAGTGTTGAACCCGAAGGTGAAGAAGCAAGAAGGTTTTTTGCTTTTTAGGAGGAAAATCCCAACTGTTCTGTCGGGATGCAAAGATACATCTTTAACGCGAGTTTGGGGCGTTTTTTTTAAAATAAAAAAGAGTGCGATTTAAGCACTCTTTTTAGATTTTTCTTTTGCAAAATAGGTTATTGTAATAATTTAATTTCGCCTAAATCGGTGGTAGCACTATCTTTCACAGCCACCTTTTCAATTACTGCATCTTTATATGGTGCATTGGCTTTTACCACAACTGTATAAACACCTTCTTTGAGGTTGGTAAAAGTAAAAACACCCTGACTAATCTGTGCTTTTAGCGTGTCTGTTGCTGCGACAAGCGAAACGCCTGAGGCGGCATCACTTGGCGTAATTTTTCCGGCTATCCCACCCAATTTAATATTTGTAAAGGCAATTGAACCTAAAGCAAAAACGATTAAAAGAGATAATGCAACACATAACTTTTTCATGATATAACGTTTTAGTTGTTAATGTCCGAAATAAATAACAGCATTTAGTACAAAAAGTTTTAAATAATGAACACTATTTTCATGATTGTACTATAAATTATACGCGGGTGTAAAAGCCAAATGTATGGTTTTTATGGTAAATGTTAATTATTGTTAAAAGAATTTTGTAAAAACGGCCCTATTGGTCACAATTAAGTCACGAAGTTGATATGCCCGAAATATTGGCAATAATGTTGTAATAAGCTAAACACATATACGTTTTGTATATACTTTAGACAAAGATCTAAAGCTTCCTCCGCGGATTAGTTACCCGCCATGAGGATTTCTTCATAAATAGTTTGTTTGGTTTATTATCCGGTTGGAGGAGCCCTCCTCAACCGGATTTTTTCTTTTAAGGCTTTTTCTTTTACATTTGATTGTATTCAGAAATACGTATTGTGAATAAAAACATTAAAAAGATTGCAATTGTTGGCCCGGAAAGTACGGGAAAATCTACTATATCTCAGTTGCTGGCAAAATACTATAAAGTTTCGTGGGTGCCAGAATATGCCCGTTACTACTGCGAAAACCTGGTTGCCGATTATACCCTGCAAGATGAAGTGAATATGTACTATGGCCAGGTCGCTTTAGAGGATGCAATTTTAGTAACTACCGAAAGTGATTTTATTATTTGCGATACTACTTTTATTACGGTAAAAATCTGGAGTGACGAAGTGCTTGGTGAAACACCACAGGTGGTATTGGATGCGCTACCGAAAAAGCCGTATGACCTGTACCTGCTAATGGATATCGATTTGCCATGGCAGGACGATCCGCTGCGCGACTTTCCGGATAAACGGGAATATTTTATGCAGGTCTGGCATAAGGAACTCCGTGCCTTAAATGCAAATTACAAAGTAATTAGCGGTTTGGGTGATGAACGGGTGGGCAATGCGATTAAGGAAATTGATCGCTTTTTGGGTAGGTAATAAATGGATATTATATTTTCTGGAAAAGTTTCTACCCAAAGGGACAAACAATGATATAAATTAACATCTATCCATTCTGGTTCATATAAAGAAATATTCGCCCCATCGGTACGCCTCATCGGTAGCCATCGTTCCATAGGAACGTTTGATTAATTAGCCTTTGACCCGATTGGAACGGATGCCGGTTTTCCTTTAAAATTGGAAGGAGGGAAAGCGGGGCTGAAAATGCCAAACGTTGCAGAACTATTCATTTCCAATTTAATAATAAAATGTTTTTCTTTTCAGGAAATCAAGGGGCAGTGTTTCATGGCGACTGTAGCCCCGCCATTCGCTATAGCCCTCATGATCCCGATGAAAATCGGGACGGGGCTGCCGCTGCTGTCAGGTTTACTGAACAAGGGTTTTTACCATGGAGACCCACATTGCGGTTGTCCCAACGGGACAAACAATGATATAAATTAACATCCATTCATTCTGGTTCATATAAAAAAATGTTCGTCCCATCGGGACGCCTCATCGGTAGCCAATTGTACAATTGGCGGTTTCGTTCCGTAGGAACGTTTGGTTAATTAGCCTTTGATATCTGTACCAGCCGTGCCACCTAAACCCGTATTCTATGGTTTTTGCAAATAAATTTTAAAATATTTAAGCAGCAATACCAAGATCTTTCTTATAAGGCCTTTCTTTCAATACTGCTGCAAAAGCCCTGCTGACAAGCTTATTCCTAAGCACATTTAGAATTGATGAATGATGCTTTCCCTCTTTTATTTTTCTATCGTAGTATCTTTTAAACTCATTATCTTTTTTAATCGTGTTTAGTGCGCACATGGTCAATAGCGTCTTAATTCGTTTGTTAGCCAGATGACTAACCTTTGGCTTTCCCTTTAGTGTTGTTCCAGAGGTATTTCCAAAAGGGGCAATACCACAATAACAGGCAAACTTCCTGGGATCGTCAAATAGACTGAACCCTTGCGTAAGGACCACGATAAACATCGCTGTTTGAGGCCCTATACAGTATACGGAGTTGACCAGACGATATTGCTCTTCAAGTACCTTGTCCGCTTTTACACATCTTAGAAGTTCCGCTTCAATCATGTCAATTTTATTGTCATATTCCTTGATCAGTGACTTCCTGATATCCAATGTAAAATCCGCTGAATCTCCATCTAAAGCTTCCAATTCTCCACTTGCATTTTTTAATGCAGTCTGCTGTTTCACAAGCTGCTTTCTACAGCTCAATAAATGCTTTAGCTCGCTTATGGTTTTGCTCGGAAGTTTAAAAAGAACTGCTTTGCGCCTGTGTAAAAAACCGTAGCTGGCTATTTCGGCAGCATCTGCCTTATCAGATTTGCCACGTTTTAGACCAAGGGAACGCTTAAGCCTCAGCGCGTTCTCAACCCAGAGATTCCCACCTTGTCCGTCAAAAAAGGTACAGATAGGAAGTGTATAAAGTCCGGTATCCTCTGCACAAAAGAGCATCTCAGCAATCGAAAAGCCGGTAAGCTCCTGAATCCAGGCCATCATACCGGTACAGCCTCCCTCACTGTTGCTAAAGGTGCCATGAAACTGCTCATCAGGATTTTCAATAAGAAAAAACACGACATCTATCTTCATTTTTGAAACATCGATGCCCGCAAATAATCTGTAATTCATAACTTTGGGTTGTTAAGTGGAAAAACAAACCTTAATGTTGAATAAAACTAAATCCCTTAACGGTCCAGCGAAGACTAAAATTCTATATGGTTCTTGTTCAACAAACGGCAGTGCTCTGTTACGGGTTTTAGGTCTTTAACCTAGATCGAAGCAAAGTGCAGCACTGCCGTTAAGGTTTTAATGTAAATCTTAAATATTTTTAAGATTTTTCAAACCTAAGGGATTGGAACGGATGCCGATTTTCCTTCAAAATTGGCAGGAGGGAAAGCGGGGCTAAAAATGCCAAACGTGCAGAACCGTTCATTTCCAATTAATAATAAAATGTTTTTCTTTTTAGGAAATGAAGGGCAGCGTTTTCAAGCACACAGAAACCCTCATTTCCCAGGCCTAAAAACAATAAATATCTTCATTATGTGTTAGTTTTATCTCAATTAATTCATCAATACATTTAAAAACATTTCAATTGCTTAAAATTTTCTACATTTGTTTCATCATTAGGGGTGCCTTGTTTAAATAACACAAAAACAGGCTGAGATCATACCCATTTTGAGGTAAAAGGTAGAAGGTAATAAGGTAGAGGGCAAACCATCAGCCTTTAAACCTTCCAGCCATCAACCTCAAATGCACCTGATCCGGGTAATGCCGGCGTAGGGATTGGAGTTATGGAAGTTTAACTTAAATCGGGGAAGCCCCTTTTCCGATGTGTTTAACTAAAAATAAAAACATTGAAAAATTTACTTTTTGCAGCGCTCGTTGCAATATTGCCTTACTTTGTATCGGCACAGATTTCTGTTACAGGTAAAATTACGGATCAAAACCAGCAGCCTCTACCGGGTGCAACGGTTAAATTAAGGAATCAAAAAACGGCGGTTGTGAGTGATGCTGGCGGAAATTACACCATTACAAATCTTCCTGCCCGAAAATACACCATCGTTGTAAGTTATGTGGGCTATAAATCGACAGAAAAAACGCTGGATCTTACGCAGAATGCGACTCTAGATTTCAGCCTGTCGCCGCAAAATTTCCTGGCTGATGAGGTAATTGTGCGTGCAACCCGTGCCACAGACAAATCGGCAACTACTTATAAGAATATCAGCAAGGAAGAAATCCAGCAGAATAATTTCGGACAGGACCTGCCATTTATCCTGCAAAATACCCCGGGTGTGGTGGTTAACTCTGATGCTGGTGCTGGTGTAGGTTATACAGGCATCCGAATCCGTGGGAGCGATAACAGCAGGATTAATGTTACGGTTAATGGTATTCCGATCAATGATAGTGAAAGCCAGGGAACGTTTTATGTGAACATGCCCGATTTTGCTTCCTCTGTAGATAACGTACAAATCCAGCGCGGTGTAGGTACCTCAACCAACGGGGCAGGTGCATTTGGTGCGAGTTTGAACATCCAGACCACCGCCAGTGAAACTGAACCCTATGCCGAATTGAATAATACTTATGGCAGTTTCAATACCTGGAAAAACACCGTGAAAGTAGGAACAGGA
Source organism: Sphingobacteriaceae bacterium (assembly GCA_017745075.1). Lineage (GTDB taxonomy): Bacteria > Bacteroidota > Bacteroidia > Sphingobacteriales > Sphingobacteriaceae > Pedobacter. The sequence goes on from JAGIAD010000004.1 coordinate 200,126, forward strand.
CTAATTAACAACCGTTTCAGCTTTGATGGCCGTTTATCGAGAATCAGTTCTGATGGTTATGTAGACCGTGGATCTTCGTTGTTAAAATCGTATTTTCTATCGGGTGCCTACCATGGAGATAAAGATTTATTGCGTGTAAACGTGTTCTCCGGAAATGAGAAAACCTACCAGTCGTGGAACGGGATTCCTCAATCGCGCCTGGAAAACGATGTAGCCGGGATGAATGCCTATATCGAACGAAATGGCCTTAGCCCTGAAGATGCTGCAAACCTTTTAAACTCTGGCAGAAGGTATAATAGCTTCCTTTATAATAACCAAACGGATAACTATACCCAAAACCATTATCAGTTAATTTATGCCAGGCAGTTTTCTGATCAGTTTTCTTTTAACGGTGCCTTACATTATACCCAAGGCGAAGGCTATTATGAAGAGTACAGGGTACAGGATAAATTGACCGCTTATGGTTTAAACCCCGTTGTTATTCCTGGCGGAACTCCGGTTACCAATACCGATTTAATCCGCCGTCGCTGGCTGGATAACGATTTTTACGGGCTTACCTATGCTTTTAATTATGCGCCTGAAAAAAAAATGAATTTTACTTTGGGTGGTGCCTACAATGAATATAAAGGCGCACACTTTGGGCAGGTAATCTGGGCACAATATGCTTCAAATGGAAATATCGACAGGCATTACTATGATAACGACGGTTTTAAAACCGATTTTAATGTTTATGGCAAGGTAAATTATAACCCTATAGAAGATTTAAGTTTGTTTGCCGATCTGCAATACCGCCGTGTTTATTATGATATAGCCGGAACAGAAAATAAGTTGAATACTTTGGCGATTAACCAGACCTTAAATTTCTTTAATCCAAAATTTGGTGCCACTTATTTTATCAATCCGCAGAGCAATGTTTATGCCTCGTTCAGTGTAGCCAATAAAGAGCCTAACCGCGATGATTATACAGATGCAGCCACTGGTATTACCCCTAAACCTGAACGGTTAAACGATGTAGAACTGGGTTACCGCTTTAAGAACGATCAATTCAATATAGGTGCAAATGCCTACGGCATGTTCTATAAAAACCAGCTGGTAGTTACCGGAAAAATAAACGATGTTGGTGGCAATTTCCGTCAAAATGTAGATAGGAGCTACCGTTTAGGAATTGAGCTCGATGGTTCTTATACCATCAGCAAACAGTTTATTGTAAATGCAAATGCTGCTTTTAGTCGTAACAAAATCAAGAACTTTACCGAATATTATGATGATTATGATAATGGCGGCCAGGTAGTAAACAATTATAGCCTGACCGATATTTCATATTCACCAAATGCGGTTCTTTTTGGCGAACTGGTGTACAAGCCTGTTAGTGGCTTTGCTATAGCCTTACAAAGTAAATACGTAAGCAAGCAATACCTGGATAATACACAGAACAACGATAGGACCATTAACGGTTACTGGGTGAGTAATGCCCGTTTAGGTTACGATTTTAAATTTGCAGGCGTTAAAAATGTTAACCTGGGCTTATTGGTCAACAATATTTTCGATAAGAAATATGAAAGCAACGGTTATACCTATGGCTACCAATTGGGAGGGAGCAGAATAACTGAAAACTTTTTTTACCCACAGGCAGGAACCAACTTTTTGCTAAGTTTGAATGTAAAATTTTAATCTGTTATTCAGAGTTGACAACTTTCCTAAGTAACTAGCTTATTTAAAGTTGTCAACTCTTATTAATGCCTTAGCATGAAATACATCGAAAAGTTCCAATACATCACACACGATATTCCAAACCTGACACACATTGAACAGGCGCAACTGGCTTGCGAAGCCGGCGCAAAATGGATCCAGTACCGTTGTTTGAGCAAAAGTGATGAGGAACTCTTGAAGGATATTAAGGCGATAGCTGAAATCTGTGATGATTGGGGTACAACACTGATTGTTACCGATCATATTCATTTAAATGGGAAAGCCGACATTCAGGGGTTTCATATAGAAGATATGGATGCCGATTTTATTGCGCTGCGCAAACTGGTTGGTAATGATATTACCCTCGGAGGGTCTGCAAATACGGTAGAAAACCTGATAAGGCTTGCCCGCGAAGGAGCTGATTATGCAGGTTATGGCCCGTTTGCAGAGACTGAAACCAAACCTAATAACCTACCCCTTATAGGAATTGAAGGCTATTACAAAGCCGTACAGGAACTTAAAGCTGCAAATATTCAGTTACGCATTTTAGCGGTAGGCGGCATTAAAATTTACGATGTAGAAACCTTAATGCAAACCGGTGTTTATGGCATAGCCGTTTCCGGAGCCATTAATCTTGCTGACGATTTTATTGAAGCTTATCAGGATTTTCACGATGCCGTAAAAAGTTAAATTATATCCAATAGCATTGCCACACGCTACATACTACTTGTATCTATTTCTTATATTAGCGGCATGTCTTCACATCATATTGTAAAAGAAAAACAGGAACCGGCTTTATATATTGATGAGCTAGGGAATTTTAACGAAGAGCTTCTGGGGCAACTGCTCGAATGGAGCCCTACGCTTCTGGTTAACGGAGAAAATTACGATAAGATTTTTTCTTTGGGCTTAAAGATTGATGTACTGGTAAATGGGAACGGACAGGAAACGCAGGAAGATACTAAAATTATTCAGGGGCCTGCTGATGCCTTGATGGTAGCTGTTAACTATCTGTACGAAGAGAAATATCCTGCGGTAAATGTAATCACAAAGAAATTCGATCTTGAAAAATTTGCAGGGTTTGAAGACAAAATTAATCTGGTGGTATTTACCGAAAGAGCAAAACACTACCCGATAAGGTCGGGATTCTCTGTTTGGAAGCCCGCCGGAAGTGAATTTCTCATCCATGGTAACCAGTATATAGAAGTAACTAACCTTCTGCAGAATGAAGAAGAAATTTTTACCGTGGTTAAAGATGGCTTTGTAGAATTTACCTTTTCCGGACAACCAATTTTTATTAGCGAACCTATATGATAACCCTCAGAAAAGCAAAAGAACAAGATATCGAAATCATCAGGGATATTGCTGCAGCAACCTGGCCATCAACCTATCTGGATATTATTGGCCAGGCACAGATCGATTATATGCTGGAGAAAATGTATAATAAGGGTGAGCTGCTGAAACAATTGATGGAGGGGCATGTTTTTCTGATTGCAGAAGAGGGCGAAAATCAGTTCGGTTTTGCAGGATATTCTATTATTGGACACGAGGAGCGTATTTACAAACTACATAAACTTTATGTACTGCCATCAGCACAAGGAAAAGGTGTTGGAAAAATCTTAATTAACGAAGTTTTTAACAAGGTAAAAGATGCAGGGGCAAGTGCTTTACAATTGAATGTAAACAAGGGTAATAAAGCCAAAGATTTTTACCTTAAAGGCGGTTTTACCATTAAAGAATCGGTAAAGCTTGATATAGGTGAGGGCTACTTTATGGACGATTATATCATGGAATATAAGTTTTAAATACTCGAGGGCTGTCTTCATGAAATTGTTTCAGGATCTCATAGCAGGATAGATGCTGAAACAAGTTCAGCAGGACGAGTGCTCGGGATGTAAGTCTTTTAAATTTGTCATCCTGAGCCTGTCGAAGGACCAACCTAAATATATTATAAAGTGTTTCGACAGGCTCAACATGACAGATCTTAACTGATAGTATGATCTTCTTTTTTACGACTAATTCTTCATCCTTCCCTGCTCTGCCTCTGTACCTGTTGAGCGACGGCGGGCCGGTTTGATTTCATTCTTGCCAAAGCGATAGGTAAAACTGATTCTGCCAACACGGCTTTCGTTTTTTTGATTTACCGTATAGGTTAAACCCGGATAGGCACTTGACAAATTGTTTTCATACATATTAAATACATCTGACAGGGCCAGTTTCAAACTGGCTTTTTTATTGAACAGCGATTTGCTTAAACCTGCATCAACAGAATAACGGGCTTTTAAACTTAAAGTACCATAATCAAGCGGCGATTCGTAGCTGCCATTTATCTCTGCTGTAAAACCATCCATAATGGTAAAGGTTTGCTGAGATTTAAACTGGAATGATGTTTTTCCGGTTTTCAATGCCCTTCCTGCTAAATCAGGAGCCTTAAAGCTCAGGTAAAAAACATTTAAGTTATTATTGGTCTGCCACCATTTCGTAATCTGAACAGGAACATTCAAATTGGCATTGTAGCTGATGTTGGTGGCAATATTGGCATTGGTTTGATACAGCGCTTTTTGTGCCTCATCAGGCAGAATTACTTCTGCAATTACATCGTTAACCCTGCTATAACCAACTGTAAGCATATATTTTTGCAAAAGAGTATAACTCAGTTCAAAATTGTGTGTGTATTGCGGGTTCAAAAAGGGATTACCCTTATTATAGGTATATTGATCTAAATAATAGATAAAGGGATTTAAAGCATCGTAACTAGGGCGATCTATCCTTCTGCTGTACGAAAAGCCTAACTGGTTGTTTTTCGAAAGCTTTTGCTGCACGAACAAGGTAGGAAAGAAATCCCAATAACTCCTTTTAACCACGGTATTGGTGGTAATCAGGTTTCCTTTCGAATTGGTCTGCTCCATCCTTAAACCAATTTGTACACTGGTATTTTTAAACTGTTTGTTAACGTTGGTATAAGCCGCATTTACATTTTCATCGTATACAAACTGGTTGCTGCGGCGTACATCGTTTTGCCAGTTGTTATTTACAAATTCTTCGGCCTGTAAATTGTTATCGGTTTTTACCCAGCTGCTTTTAACCCCTGCTTCAAGCTTAACTGTTTTGCTTAATGACACGTTGTAATCTACCTTAAAAGCTTTAATATCGATGATAGAAGGTGTATTGTTGCGGATGTAATTGATCGGGCGAATCCTGCTCCCATTTGCAAACAGGTAATCGTTGGCATAATCAGAGCCATCATTACCGTTGTAACGTGAATAATCAACGTCTGCCGAAATTTCAGATCCAGCCGTATCCAATACTGATTTATAGTTTAAATTGTAAGAAATATTATTGTATTTATTGGTTTGCAAGGTATTCGAAATCAATATGGAATCTACTTTTTGGAAAGACGGACCGATTAAAGTATTGTTTACAGTAGTTTCATTGCCATGGTTAAAATAACCATTTATCAATATACCAATGGTATTTTTCTTATCAATGAAATAATCCAATCCTGCTTTAAGGTTATTGTTGTATTGTTTTCTTGTACTGTTGCCAACCTGCATAAAGTAAGTATCGGGTGTACCGTTCGAAATCCTGTCGATAGCGATCATGTTATCTCGCCCAAACTTGCCATAGCTGTAATTGCCGAAAAGATTAAGTTTCTGCGTGCGGTGGTTCAGGTTTATACCCGCATTTCCCCTTAAGTTTTTACCATAACCTAAAGATCCGTTTATACTGCCGTTTGTTCCGCCGTTTTTATTTTTTTTGGTTTTGATGTTAATAATACCTGAATTACCTGCAGCATCATATTTAGATGATGGATTGGTAATCAGCTCAATGCTTTCAATATCCGAACTCTGCATGTTCCGTAGCAGGTTAGCCACATCGGCACTGCTCATGTAGGTCTGTTTTCCATCCAGTTGAATTAATACTCCCTGTTTACCCATCATCGAAATCTTATCGTTCTGATCAACCGTTACACCCGGTGCTTTTTGCAAAACTTCGAGCGCGGTAGAACCCGTCATAACCGCACTATTGGAAACATTCATCACAATCCTATCCATTTTCCTTTCAATTAAGGGTTTGGTTGCCGCCACGCTTACTTCTTTCAAGTTCTGCGTGTTTGCAATAAGCTGTGCCGTGCCGAAATCTACCTTTTGATTATCTTCTGTTAAAACAATGGTTTTACTTTTAAGTGTTTTATACCCCATGCTGCTGGCTTTATAATAATAGCTCCCCTTGCCAGGGATACTAAAATTAAATGTTCCGTTTGGATCGGTAAAAGCTGTTTTAACTACGCTAGAATCGGCTGCTTTAAAGAGCACAACGGTAACGTAATCTGCAGGTTTTTGAGTTTCATCTAAAATTACCCCGCTGATATTTGGCTTGGGATTTGTTTGCGCAAAGCCCTCTGTAACAGTAAAGAAAAGTGCAATAGCTATTGTTATTTTGTAAAATGTTTTCATTTTTAGGTATTTATTCTTAAAAAAACGGGCAAAAAGATTTCTGTAACGCATGTTCATGCGCTTTCAATTTAATTGCTTGCTAATTTTAAAGTTTAGTCGGAAACGAAAGGTTTCCGTTGCTTAGTTATAAATAAGACGACCGTTTTTTGAAAAGGTTACAGGGATTTTGAAAAAGTTGGGAGGCGGGGGTCCGAAGGAGATATTGCGTAACCTTAGCGTCGTTTTCCCAATAAACTCATCGCCAATGAACTAACAAACAAAAAAGCCACAGATCAACAGGTTTACCTATCTTTCTATGGCTTTATATTCTTTTTAGAGTTATTATTTTACACCCAGCACATCAACACCCTGTTCAAAAACAACATCAACCGGAATATTCTTTTTGGTCAACCGTTCAAGATCTGTTTGCAGTTCCGGATGGATAATTGCTTTTTCTTTTTGTGCTTTTTCTACCGCAGCTTTATCGCCGTTACCTTGAAGGGTAAGAATAAACGCACTTAAATCGTTCATGGCGGTTGCAAATTTTTCGAAGTTTACTTTGTAAGTACCTTTGGCTGTACGTTCAAAGGCACCTTTTTCCTGGAAATAATTAAAGCACTGCATGTTTGCTTTTCCGTGTGCTTCAGAAACACCAAAGCGCACAGAACGTAAAATGCCGGCCATAAAAGTGGTATAATAATCTTTTATATCGCCTTTTAATTCACCTTTTTTAAGCAAGTCTGTAACCATATATAAACCTAAAATATCGGCTTTGCCTTCTTCTAACCAGCTATATTGTTCTTTTAATGCTGCTCGTACAAAGCCCTTTCCGGTAATGGTTTTTTTAATCCCTAAGCCATGGGCAACTTCGTGAAACATGACGTTTGCAAAAAAAGCATCGAATTTGATGTACTGCTGCTGGTCGGGTTCAATTAGTTCTTTTGATATCGGTACCAGGATCTTCTCAAATTTCGCCTGCATTGCATTTTTCAATTGCGAACGGCGCGTGCCTTTTTCCTGCTGAATTTTTTCATCGTTCGGGAGGTTAACGGCGATGGTTTTCGATCCCGCATTACAGTCTCCTGCATAATAAACTACATCGTAGGCGTTTAACTCAGAGTCGGTTCCGGGTGTTTCGGTTTTATATTTTGCCGCCACAGGCAGGTTTTTCTGTAATTCGGGAAGCATTTTTACATACTTTGCCAAACGTTTACTCCACTCTTTATCTTTGATTAAAACATAGGCTTCGTAACTGGTACGGGCATTAAAGAGTTTATCTTCATAATTTTCAATCGGACCGATAATGATATCCAGGCCATTGTTTTTCATATCTAACCAGGCATAATCACTAGCGGTAAAATTATCTGTTACCAGGGCATCGGCCCTTAAGTTTAAATATTTTTTTAAACCAGCATCCTCGGCAATCAGAGCGGCCTGCTTTAATAATGAGCTTGCTTTTTGTAATTCTGAAGCGAATAATACATGATAAGGTACTGTTGATAACTTGCCTGTGCTGTCTTTTTTAACAACAGAATATGCACCAAACTTATCAGCAAGGTCCGATTTTTCTATAGCTTCCTTTGTAATTCCGTATGGATAAAAAAATGCACCTTCTGGTTTGGTGCCAACGCCTTCAACAAAAGGTTTGTCGTTATTTAACCTATCCCATGGGCCATAGTTGATATTAACAAAATCACGTGTTTTTTCATCTTTAATAGTGGCCAGCAAGCTATCTCTTTGCGGGTAGGCCTGTTTCCAGTAAAGCTGATCCATAATTTCTGCTGCCTGAATTAACAAGGGCAAAATTTTACGATCGTTAACACTTAACTGGTTAATATTAGTGGTTAATTTTACCTTTTCGTAAATGGGTAACCTTTGGGCAACATAATTGGTAAGACTGTCTTTTTGGACTACCACAGTTTTTTCATCTTTAGATTTATTATTGCCGGTACAAGACGGTAATGCGCCTACTGAAATGGCTATTGCTGATAAAAACAGGGTTGATCTGTATAAATTCTTCATATTAAAGTATATCGCTGCTAAATTAGTAAAATTTGAAAGCTTTGTATAAAGTTTGATGCATTGGGTGAAGTTTAGCATAACTTTGTAACTTCGACTAGCTAACCTTCATGCCATGTTATTTTCAAGGTCATCAAAATTATTATCTATTCCAGCTTTTGCTCTTTTACTTATCTTCTCTGCCTGTGGAAGCAGCAAATATGCTGCAACAGAAAAAATCTATAAAGAAAAGGCAAAAAATTTTTCGAAGATAATTAACGCCACACCACCTGTTGGCCAGCTATACGATTCTTTAAATGCAACAAACCAGGAATGGGTTGGTTCTGTAAATTTTGGGATACGTAAACCTAATTTTGTGGTGATCCACCATACTGCTCAGGATAGTTTGGCGCAAACAATAAAAACATTCTTCTCCACAAAAGCCGGTACCAGTGCCCATTACGTCATCAGTCGCGATGGTAAAGTGGTACATATGGTAAACGATTACCTCCGTGCAAACCATGCCGGAATAAGTAAATGGGGCAAAGATACCGATCTTAATTCTTCATCAATAGGTATAGAGCTGGATAACAATGGCTTAACAGACCCATGGCCCGATGCGCAAATTAATAGCCTGCTTAAGCTTTTAGCCACCCTGAAAAAAAACTATAGCATCCCAACGGCTAATTTTATCGGTCATGCCGATATTGCGCCTAAACGTAAAAACGATCCAAAAAACTTTCCCTGGAAAAAACTGGCCGATAATGGTTTTGGCTATTGGTACGATGATGTGTTGAAAAACCCACCTGCAGATTTTAATACCGAAATGGCCTTAAAGTATATTGGTTATGATACGAGCAACCTGTCAGCAGCAATTACCGCATTTAAAATCCATTTTATACAGAGCGATATCACACCAACTTTAACACCTGTTGATATTTTAGTGCTTTATAATGTTTACACGAAGTATTAGGATGAGTAGTGTTGAGCGTTTGGCGGTTAGCGTAAATTAGTTAAGAGTCGTAAATAAGTCCGGAAGTCGGAGGACTGGGGTCAGAAGTTTAGTTGCGGTTAATGATGTAAGATGTTAAATGGATAATGGAATTATGCCGCGCCATCCCCACTAATGAACCAATGTCTAATTAACCTTTAAACCAACAAAAAAGCACGGATAAATCTGTGTTCATCCGTGCTTGTCATTGGTTAGAAAACAATTAATTTGGTTTCTTAAACGTATCTTTTAATGTTACGGTGCGGTTAAAAACCAGTTTATCAGCAGTAGAGTCTTTATCCAAACAGAAATAACCTTTGCGTATAAACTGATAACGGCCATCTAAATCTGCATCTGCTAAAGCAGGCTCGATATAAGCGTTAGGCAATACCGTTAAACTTTCAGGGTTTAAATAATCTTTAAAATCACCTTCTTCTGCATCCGGTGTTTCTGAAGTAAACAAACGGTCGTACAAACGGATTTCAGCAGTTTTAGCATGTGGCGCACTTACCCAATGGATGGTTCCTTTAACGTTGATACCACTGGTATCGCTTCCGCTCTTAGATTCAGGAATATAGGTACAACGGATTTCGGTAATGTTTCCGTTTTCATCTTTCACAAAATCTTCGCACTTCACAATGTAAGCAAATTTTAAGCGTACCATTGCACCTGGTGCCAAACGGAACCATTTTTTTGCCGGTACTTCCATAAAATCTTCGCGTTCGATCCAAAGTTCGCTGCTAAAAGGAATCACACGTGTGCCTCCGCCATCTTCTGCTTCCGGATTGTTTTCGCCGATTAAATCTTCTGTTCCTTTTTCATAATTGGTAATTACCAATTTAATCGGGTCTAAAACTGCCATTACACGGTTAGCCGTTTTATTCAGGTCTTCGCGGATACAGAACTCCAGCAAGCTCAGTTCGATTAAGTTTTCGCGCTTGGCAATACCGATGCGCTCACAAAACTCACGGATACTTTTTGGCGTAAACCCTCTTCTGCGAAGGCCGGAAATGGTAGGCATGCGTGGATCGTCCCAGCCACTTACTAATTTTTCGTTTACCAATTGTAGCAACTTACGCTTGCTCATTACTGTTGAAGTAAGGTTCAGGCGTGCAAACTCATATTGCTTAGAAGGGAAAATTTCTAATTTCTCAATAAACCAGTCGTATAGTTCGCGGTGCGAAACATATTCCAGTGTACAAATTGAGTGGGTAATGTGTTCAATACTATCACTTTGGCCATGTGCAAAATCGTACATCGGGTAAATGCACCATTTGTTCCCTGTACGGTGATGTTCGGCATGTTTAATGCGATAGATAATTGGGTCGCGCATTAACATATTCGGACTGGCCATATCGATTTTTGCCCTCAGCGTATAAGCACCATCAGGAAATTCGCCATTTTTCATTTTCGTAAAAATGTTTAGGTTTTCTTCGATGCTCCGGTTACGATATGGACTATCCTGTCCGGGTTCTGTTGGTGTACCCTTTAAAGCTGCAATTTCATCTGCCGAACTTTCATCAACATAGGCCAAACCTTTTTCGATTAGTTTAACAGCAAAACCATATAGCTCATCAAAATAATCTGAGGCATATAATTCATTTTTCCAGTTAAAACCCAACCACCTGATATCTTCTTGCTGACTGTTTACATATTCTGTTTTTTCCGTAACCGGATTGGTATCGTCAAAACGCAGATTGGTGTAGCCGCCGTATTTTTGTGTTAGTCCGAAATTTAAGCATATTGCTTTCGCGTGGCCGATGTGTAAATAACCATTAGGTTCGGGCGGGAAACGCGTAACCAGAGTTTCATACTTACCACTATTTAAGTCGTTCTCAACAATTTCTTCAATAAAGTTCAATGACTTCTCTTCACTCATAAAAACCTGTAAATTAGGAATGCAAATGTAAAAAGATTGAGCGGATTTATGCAATGATTATGGGTTTATTAGCCTATAGTTGATAGTTGATCGCCCAGAACTTCATTATAGTGCTATGAAAGAACAAATATGTTAGTATTATAGGCTAATTCGCTGTCGAAAACCGCGACTATGAACAATGAGCCATCAACCCATTATGCTTTTTCTTATTTCTCAATTACCTAATAAAATCGATACATTTACATCAACTTAATATTCGTTATGAGCAAAGTATTAAATCGGCCAATCCGCGTTTTGGTAGCGAAGGTTGGATTGGATGGCCACGACAGGGGTGCCAAAGTAATCGCAACTTCTTTACGTGATGCTGGGATGGAGGTAATTTATACCGGCCTGCGTCAAACGCCGGAAATGGTGGTCAACACCGCGCTTCAGGAGGATGTTGATGCCATCGGGATTTCTATCTTATCGGGGGCACATATGACCGTTTTTCCAAAGATTATTCATTTTATGAAAGAAAAACAGCTGGATGACGTTTTATTAACCGGTGGCGGCATTATCCCTGAAGCAGATCGATTGAAACTTGCAGATATTGGTGTTGGAGAACTCTTTCCTCCGGGTACATCAATGGCAAGTATTGTAGAATATATTCAGAATTGGGTTACAGAAAACAGAAATTTTTAAGCTATGGCATACCAGAATCTAACTTCAGAAATAAAAGAAAACATTTTATACGTTACCATCAATCGCGAAAAGGCACTAAATGCTTTAAATAAGGATACTTTAGCAGAACTGGCAGATGTAATTGCATTTGCAAACAAAACCGAACAGGTAAGAGGAGTTATCTTAACCGGTGCAGGCGAAAAGGCCTTTGTGGCAGGAGCTGACATTAAGGAATTTTCTGATTATAATGGTAAGCAGGGAGAAGATTTGGCAAAAGGTGGCCACGACTTGGTTTTTAATGCCATTGAAAATTCTTCAAAGCCATTTATAGCAGCAATTAACGGTTTTGCTTTGGGGGGAGGGTTGGAATTAGCCATGGCCTGCCATATGCGCATCGCATCAGATCAGGCAAAACTCGGTCTGCCTGAAGTGACTTTGGGTTTAATTCCAGGTTATGGCGGTACACAGCGCCTTACGCAGTTGGTTGGAAAGGGAAAAGCAATAGAAATGATTACCACTGCAAATATGGTTACGGCTTCGGAAGCAGAAAAAATAGGTCTCGTAAATTATGTTGTCCCACAAGCTGATCTGATTAGCAAAGCTGAAGAAATAATGAATGCGATTAAACAACGCGCACCATTGGCTATTTCGGCTGCAATAAAATCGGTAGTTGCGGCTGTAAAAAACAGCGATGGTTACGCCACAGAAATTGAAGAATTTGGCAAATGTTTCGAAACGGCCGATTTTAAGGAAGGTGTTACAGCATTTATTGAAAAGAGAAAAGCAAATTTCAGCGGAAAGTAGTAGGTGTGTAGTATTAATTTGATGATTTGTATCGCAAAATTATTGCAAAAGTTTTCCAAAGCAGATTTTTTTGAGTAATTTGTGAGTTCTTCATTACTAACCCTGATGTAGCTAAGGTTGCATATGGGTTTTTATTATAACGCTACTCATGAAAAAGAAGGTACTCATTGTTGACGATGAAATCAGCATCGGTTTATTACTATCCAGATTTTTAACTAAAAACGGATTTGAAGTTTCAAATGTAACAACCGGTAGAAAGGTTCTGCAAATTCTGGAAAAAGAGCGGTTCGATCTGGTATTATGCGATTATCGTTTGGACGATACAGATGGAAAAGAAATTTTAATCCACATCAGGGAAAACTATCCGGCTACGGGTGTAATCATTATTACGGGTTATTCGGATATTAAACTTGCCGTAGAATTAATAAAACTCGGAGCGTTCGATTATATTGTAAAACCGCTTTACCCGGATGAAATTTTAAATACGATAAATAAAGCCCTTGAAACGCAGGAAGATTTAAAATCAGGTCAAAATTTTGAACATGCAGGTGGTAATCTTTCCGATTTTCAGGATTGCCCTGAATACATAAACGGCGAAAGCGATGCTTCGGTATTTTTATTGAAACAGATTCAGCTTATCGCGCCAACAGGATATACTGTTATTTTAACAGGGAAAAGCGGTACAGGGAAAGAATGTGTTGCTAAAACCATTCATCTGAACAGTGCGCGTGGCAAAGAACCTTTCATCGCTATGGATTGTGGTTCTTTAACAAAAGATTTAGCCGCAAGTGAATTTTTTGGACACGAGAAAGGAGCTTTTACCGGAGCAACATTCACTAAAATTGGACACTTTGAGCAGGCTAACGGTGGTACATTATTTCTTGACGAGATCGGCAACTTATCATACGAGATTCAGGCAACTTTACTCAGGGCAGTGCAGGAGCGGAAAATAAAGCGGATTGGAAGTACAAAAGAGATAGATCTGGATGTGCGGCTTATTGTGGCTACAAATGAAAATTTAGTAGAAAGCATTAAGAAAGGTTCGTTCAGAGAAGATTTGTATCATCGCTTCAATGAGTTTTCTATACATGTTCCATCATTGAAACACCGGGGCAACGATATTCTTATATTTGCTGAGCACTTTTTGGCCACAGTAAACAAAGAATTGAATAAAAACATTGAAGGCTTTTCTGATGAAGTGAAGAAATGTTTGTTAGCATACAGTTGGCCAGGTAATGTTCGCGAGCTAAAAAATGTGATCAGGCGGATCGCCTTGTTAACCGACGGGGATCGGATAGAAACCCATGTTTTACCTTTGGAACTTGGAATGAGCAACTATGCTAAAGCACAGCAGGGAAAAAAAGCACTTCATTTCCCGCGGGAGTTAAATGGCGTTAAATCACTTGATTTGCGAAATGCGGCCAAAGAAGCAGAATACACAGCTATTTTAGAAGTTTTAAAAGCCGTTAATTTCAATAAGACCAAGGCCGCAAAAATCTTAAAGATCGACAGAAAAACACTTTACAATAAAATCAAACTTATTGAGGTTGATCATGAAATATAAATTTTAAATCAAACAAAACAAAATCAGCCATTTTAGCATTTAAAGAATACGCTTGTTTTCCAAAAAATGTCAGTATTCTCCTATAAACAACGCAATAATATTAACCTGGTTATTATTATTGCACTCGGCTTGTTAATTGTATATTCCCTGCAAAGTATTTTTGGTGCCATTTTAAGCACTTTGGTACTTTATACCATTATGAGGCCGGCCTATATTTATTTGGCCGAGCATAAGGGGTGGAATAAAAGGTTAACTGCTATTTTCCTTATCGGGATTTCGATTATACTGATTGTACTGCCTTTTTATGCATTAAGCAGCATGGTGATCAGTAAAATTTCTGAACTGAAGAATAACGAAGTTTTTTTTAAAAATCTACTGATTAAACTACAGCACCTTATTCCGGTTAAAATTAACCAGGATTTTATTCAGGAAGGTTTAAACCGTTTGGTGAATTGGGCCACCCAGCTCTTCCCATCCTTAATATCGAGTGCAGTAAATATTGTATTAAGTTTACTGGTAATGTACTTTTTACTCTACTTTATGTTGATAGAGCGGAAAAAATTCGAATTTTCACTGATTAAATATGCTCCTTTCAGAGAACAGAATGCACTGCGCTTTGGCGATGAAATGCGGAATAACACCTATGCCAATGTTTTGGGTCAGGGCTTAATCTGTTTGGTACAGGGATCGTTGGTGAGTCTTTCATTTTATGTTTTAGGCTATAAAGATCCGATGTTCTGGGGGGTAATTACTGCATTTATTTCTTTTGTACCCGTTTTGGGGCCACCCGTTGTTTTTGTTCCGGCAGCAATTTTGCAGATTGCAAACGGAAATAATTTTGCCGGCTGGGCCATGCTTATTTTTGGTTTTGTCGTGATCATTAATATCGATAATGTGCTCAGGTTTATCATTGCAAAAAAAGTTGGCAATATTCATCCTATAATTACAGTAATTGGCGTAATTATTGGTATTCCTTTATTCGGAATATTGGGCCTTGTTTTTGGTCCGCTACTGTTATCTTATTTTATATTGCTTGTTAAGATTTACGAAACCAGTACGCTTGCATCAGAAAGATTGGAAAGAATTAAAACAAATAACGAGCATACGGAGTTATGAATATAGCTTAACAATAAATAATGTAATAGTTTTATATTGTACTTAATTGTTAAACCCTTAAAATACATTAATTATGAATGATAACTCAAAAGTTGTTGTGGCACTTTTAGCAGGATTAGCTGCCGGTGCAGCGCTAGGAATTTTGTTCGCGCCAGATAAAGGTGATGAAACCCGCGATAAATTAAGCCAGTCTCTAAAAGATCTGGGCGACTCTATCAAAGACAAAGCTGCTGATGAAATCAACCATCTTGCCAGCTTAAAGGATAAAGTTGTTAACTCGATCAAAACAAAATTAAGAAGCGTAGAAGAAGAATATAGCGACGACGTAGAGCACGCTTAATAAATAATATTGCATAGCCGGGCTTTGCCCGGTTACCTATCCATCTAATATGCAGGAAAATAAAGATAAAAGTATTGAAGATCTTGTTGACGATGCCAGGGGCTTTTTAGATGCCAGGGTAGAGTATACAAGGCTTTATATTGTAGAAAAAGCATCCAAAATTTTTGCCGATTTAGTAACCAGTACGGCATTTATAGTTTGTTTTATATTGGCCTTTTTATTTGGCTCGGTAACTTTGGCGCTCTATGTATCTGATCTTTTAGGTAGCTATGCCGGAGGTTTTGGCTGCGTTTCCTTATTTTATATCCTATTGGCAATAATTGTTTATTTAACTAAGGATAAGTATATAGAAAAGGCTATTATTAACGTGGCCATTAGAAAGTACTTTGATAAACTTGCAGATAAGGAGGAAGATGAGAAGCTATAAAAATATCCGGACCCTGGAAGACCTGCAGGCTAAAAAGTTAGAACTTAAGGTTGAATATACCCTTAAGCAAAATATGCTTAAATCGGATACCAGTGCTTATTTTAAACAATTTACATTAGGTGCGCTGATAAAAAAATATGCTACGCCAAACAACCTGTTTAAAGTCGACGAAAAATTAAACATTAGCGGAACAGCAATGTCGTTGTTGTTGCCAATGTTTATGAACAAAACGATATTTAGGGGTGCTGGTTTTTTAACTAAAGCCGCTGTTGGATTGCTTTCAGGAAAAATCGGTAAATCGCTTGATGCGGAACACTTATCGGCAATTTTTAATTCTGTTAAGAGCTGGTTTGGTAAAAAGAAAGAGAAAAAAGAAAAGAAATTTGTAGACTACGGCATTCCGCCTGATAGTGAAACGTATTAGTTATATTGGTTCAATGGTTCATTAGCCATTGGTTCATTAGTGAGCGAAACGCAAAAATGACTTAAATAAAAAGCCTCAGAATTTAACATTCTGAGGCTTTTTTATGATAATGTTTAGGCACAACGCTTGGTTTTGTGGACCATGCCATTGCGCGCTTTGACCAATAAACTAATGACCAATGAACTACTGAACCTGTAAATCCGTCTTAATTTTCAATTCTTTCAATTGCTTCTCATCAATGGTGCTCGGACTATCAATCATCACATCCCTGCCTGAGTTATTTTTAGGGAATGCGATGACGTCGCGGATAGAATCCAAACCGGCAAAAATTGAAGTCAGGCGGTCGAAACCGAAAGCAATACCACCATGTGGAGGTGCGCCAAACTCGAAAGCATCCATCAAAAAGCCAAATTGTTTTTGTGCCTCTTCTGCGCTGAAGCCTAAATGTTTAAACATTAAAGCCTGCAATTCACGGTCGTGGATACGAATAGAACCGCCGCCAACTTCGGTACCATTAATGACCAAATCGTAAGCATTGGCACGTACTTCGCCGGGTTTGCTATCCAATAAAGCAATATCTTCTGGTTTCGGCGAGGTGAATGGATGGTGCATTGCATGGTAGCGTTCTGTTTCTTCATCCCATTCTAAAAGTGGGAAATCCAATACCCAGAGGGCCGAAAATGTATTCTTATCGCGTAAACCCAAACGGTTACCCATTTCTAAACGCAATTCATTTAATTGCTTGCGTACTTTATCGGTAGAGCCGGCTAAAATCAATAATAAATCGCCTTTTTCTGTTGCGAATGCCTCGCTCCATTGTTTAAGGTCTTCTTCGCTAAAGAATTTATCTACTGATGACTTAATGGTTCCATCATCGTTATGGCGGGCATAAATTAAACCTGTTGCACCAATCTGCGGACGTTTGATAAAATCAGTTAATTCATCCAGCTGTTTACGTGTATAGCCTGCTGCGCCTTTTGCATTGATGCCCACAACCAGTTCGGCGTTATCAAATACAGGAAAACCTTTTCCTTTTACCAGATCGTTAAGCTCAACAAACTGCATGGCAAAACGGGTATCTGGTTTATCTGAACCATACAAACGCATTGCATCTGCATACTGCATACGCGGCACTTCCGGTAAATCGTAATTGCGCACCTCTTTAAATAAGGTACGGATCAATCCTTCAAAAGTATTTAATATATCTTCCTGCTCAATAAACGACATTTCGCAGTCGATCTGCGTAAACTCTGGCTGACGGTCGGCCCTTAAATCTTCATCCCTGAAACATTTTACGATCTGGAAATAACGGTCAAAGCCCGAAACCATCAATAATTGCTTAAAGGTTTGCGGCGACTGAGGAAGGGCATAAAACTCGCCTTCATTCATGCGGCTAGGGACCACAAAATCTCTTGCACCTTCTGGTGTTGATTTAATTAAAACAGGTGTTTCTACCTCAATAAAATCTAATGCATCTAAATACCGGCGAACCGATTGCGCCATTTTATGACGTAAAACCAGGTTATTACGTACCGGATTACGGCGTAAATCCAGGTAACGGTATTTCATACGCAGCTCATCGCCACCATCCGTTTCATCATCGATCATAAACGGAGGTAATTTTGCTGCATTTAAAATTTCTAAAGCAGAAACCTTAATCTCCACATCGCCGGTTGCCATTTTTGGATTTTTGTTGCTTCTTTCTACAACGGTACCAATCGCTTTAATTACAAACTCACGACCTAAAGTACGTGCAGTTTCGCAAAGTTCACGATTATCGTCCATGTTAAAAACCAACTGGGTAATACCATAACGATCGCGGATGTCGATAAAAGTCATACCGCCCAAATCTCTTGATTTTTGTACCCAACCACATAGCGTAACACTTTCGCCTAAGTTATTTAGGTTTAATGCACCACAAGTTACTGTTCTTAACATATGTATAATCTAAATTGAGCGGCAAAAATACCGATTTTGTTTTAAAGTTTAGGATAGAAGATTTAAGGAAATTTTGAGCTGGCGATTTTGCCAGGAGATTACGATGAAAACCAAGGGAGTGCTTTTACCAATTTGTGTTGAATCATTAATATTTCTCTTCCAGCACAATTTCAAGGGCAATTACCTTCCATTCCCCTTGTATATTTTTCCAATGGTAAATTTCTTCAGTCTGTATGGTTTGTTTTTTAGTGAAAACAAGCAGCTTAGGCTTTAAAATAACCGATTTACGGGCTATTTTTTCGGTGAAAATACCATCCTCAACAGATGATTTAATCCTGTAATGGCTGGTTTGGATTTCTTTGACCCCGCTGAAATATTTTTTTAAATCGATGGTAAAATCACGCTTGTTTATGGTGGGTTTTTCAAAGGGGGTAAAACTCAGATCATTGCCAAACATGGCTGTATAAGCCGTTACATCTTTATTTTCTAAAGCCTGATTTGCTTTTTGGTGCAGCTCGTTTATTGCTGAAAGAATTAAATCGGTTTCCATGGCATGAAGTTACTGGTTTGTATCAGGGTTTTCAAATTTATGATGATCTGTCAGCTGATTTTCCACAAAGGGGAAAAAATCGAAGCTATTCATTACCCATAAATTATTTTTATTTTTTGGAAATGAAAGTGCAGCATTTCATGGGTTCTGCAGTCCCGTCGTTCTCTTTAATCGTTCTACTACGTGTTCGCTGCTGCCGGATTATAACCAGGGCCTGTTTTCGATGCCCCGCTTACATAGGCGGATGAAAGATTTGGGTTCCTTTTACTTCCTTACAGAAAGAAGAAATTGTTTTATAATGCGTCTCTGTGTGTAAAAAGCTATACCTTGATCCTAATCTTAATATGAGGTTAACATATTTTTAATTTTTTTTCTACCTTGATGCAACGTTTTAAAATCCCTTATGTCTTATAATCAGAATATTCGAAATTTTGGAAGCCGTATACATCGATAAAAACCTGGAACTAGTAAAAAAATGCATGCAGGGCAGCCGCGCAGCACAGTTTGAATTATACAAGCTATATGCAAAGGCCATGTATAATGTGGCACTGCGTATTTTAAATTACGAGGAAGAGGCGGAAGATGTTTTACAGGAAGCATTTTTAGATGCTTTTACCAGAATTGTTGATTTCAGGCAGGAAACTACCTTCGGGCTTTGGCTGAAGCAGATCGTGATCAACAAATCCATCAATTACCTGCGTAAGCGCAAGATGGAATTTGTAAGTACCGACGAGATATCGGAAGTGCCGGACGAGGATAGTTTTGATGATAGTGAAGTGCGTTTGCAGGCCGAAGAAATAAGACAAGCCATTACCCAATTGCCTGATGGTTACAGGGTAGTGCTGAGTTTATACCTTTTAGAAGGTTATGACCATGAAGAAATTGCGCACATTTTAAAAATAAGTGAAAATACCAGCCGTACACAATACATGAGGGCTAAAAAGAAGTTAAAAAGCATTTTAGAACAGAAAGGGATGAGAGATGAATAATAGATTAGAAACCTTTGTAAAGGATAACCGTAAAGCTTTTGATATCATGGAGCCACCAGCGGGGCTCTGGGCAAAGATTGAACAGGAATTAGATGCAAAAAAGAAAAAAAAACCTGTAAAGCTCTATTTATGGATGAGTGCTGCAGCAGCCATCGTAGTGGTTTTCGGTTTAGCCTGGCTGTACGCCGGAAGGTCGCAAAACAAAGATTTAGAAATAGCCGACGTTAGTGCTTCTTACGCAAAAAAAGAAGTCCACTTTGCAGGATTAATTACTGAAAAAAGAGACAGTCTGGCCATTTTCGCCTCGGCAAACCCGGAGCTTTATAAAAAATTTACAGCTGATTTAAAAAAGCTTGACGAAGATTACGAAAAATTAAAAGCAGAATTGCCAACCTCGCCCGACCAAACTTTTGTGGTAAAGGCGATGGTAAAAAATCGTGAAATACAATTACAACTATTAAAACAACAATTATTGATCATTAACCAGGTTGACGATTATAAAAAAGTTAACCAGATCTAAAATCAGGAGAAATTAACGCTGCTAAAGTCTTTCCTTTTTGAGGAAGGTTTGGGAGGGGAACGCTCACTGCATCGAAAGCCTATTACCGGTCGGCAGGTTTTAAGCGCACAGATGTTTAACAATTAACAACATGAAAACAATAAGAATATTTTTAGCCTTTATGGCTCTAATAGCCGTAAAAACCAATGCACAAGAAGCTGCGGTAAATAGTCCATCAGAGAAAGTAGTTTTAGAAAATCTGGAAAAATCATCAATGATAGCGATGGTTAATACTTCAAAGGATAAGCAAACGGGGGGCGATGCTGAAAGGTCAAAATCTTTTAGCAAGAGTTTTAGCGTAAGTAATAGCGACAAGGTTAGTTTAAACAACCAATACGGATCAATAACCATTAAAACCTGGGACAAAAAGGAAGTAAAGGTTGATGTTGATATTAAAGCCTATAGCAATTCGGATAATGATGTACAGCGGTTGCTGGATGGCGTGAGTATTGATGCCTCTAAATATGGTGACCTGGTTTCTGTTAAAACCAATATGGGCGATAGAAACGGACGTTTTGGCCGCAGTGTTAAAAACGGGGTAACTACCTGGAGAAGAGAAATTAAGGTAATTTATACGGTATACATGCCTGCAGTAAATCCTTTAACGGTTTCGCAGCAGTATGGCAATGTAGAAATGGGCAATTTTGCCGGTCCTACCTCCTTAAAGGTAGAATATGGTAATCTTGTGGCGGGCAATTTAAGCAATACCAATAATTATATTAACGTGCAGTATGGAAAGTGCGATATTCAGGATCTTGCAGCAGCCGTAGTGAAACATGAATATAACGGTCCGGTAACCATTGGTGCTGTTGGCACCTTAGAGCTTAATGCAGAATATGTTGCGGTAAACATTAATACGATTAGAAAATCAGCTGACATTAAAGTGCAGTATGGCAAAGGATTAACCGTTGGTACCATTGGTGGCAACTTACTTTTAAATTCCGAATATGCAAGGGTAAATATCAATACCGTTAAGGGAAATACGGTTGCTAAGCAGGCTTACGGCGATTTAAATATCGCATCAGTAGGTAAAATTGCGGTAAGTGCAGAATATTCGAACGTTACTTTAGGTTCACTGAATGGCGATGCTAACATCAAAATGGATTACAACCGGTTAAGTGTTAACGAAATTACCCCAGCCTGTAAAAACTTTACCTTCGGGGGTGAATATGCGGCTATAGGATTAGGTTTTGCAGACCGTTTTAATGGCAATTTTAATGTTTCAACTTCTTATGCCGGCTTTAAATATGGCTCAAACGTAACCTCAAGTTTGGTGAGTAAAGATGACGAGACTAAAAAATATACAGGCAAGATCGGTAGCGGTGGTGCTTCAAATGTAACTATTAAAACAGAATATGGCTCTGTTACCTTTAAATAAGATTTTCTAAACCAAACAAACCTTGAAGTCCTGCCGAATTGGTAGGACTTTTTTGTTTTATAATTGTCCGATATCGGATAGGTAGTGTCCGATTATGAACACTGTTTTTTTAAAAATGTTATCATTTTTTAATGTCAAAGCGATTTCCCTCCATGGTATAGATATTGAGGCCTGGAATCATACAGAAAAATCAAACAAATGATATGAAGAAGATTCTTTTATTAATGCTTTTACCTATGGCGATTTTCGCTCAGTCTAATAAATTAACCAAAGCAGATAAAATTTATGGTTTGTCTAAATTTTGGCAGGAAGTAAATTACAACTTTGTTTATTTAAACAAAGTTGACCGCGTTAAATGGGATAGCACTTATAAAGCACTGATTACTTCTATTCCGGAAACCAAAACCGATTACGATTACTACCGTGAAATGCAGCGGTTCTGCGCAATGCTAAAAGATGGGCATACGAATATTTACATGCCAAGCGGTAAAGATTTTGAACCCATGAATACCATGTTTGGCAATTATCGCTTCTTTATCGAAAATGTAGAAAACAAAGCGATTATTACGCGCGTCAATCTCAGCAAAAAGGATGAAATTCCTGTTGGAAGCGAGGTTATAGAGGTGAATGGAAAGCCAACCGCCAAATACATCGCCGAAGATGTTGCGCCATACATATCTTCATCAACCAATTATGTTTTACAAGACTGGAGCATAAGTAAATTGCTGCAGGGACTTGAAGGAAGCCAGTTCGAAATTAAAATCAAAAAACCAAAGGGACAGATTTTGACCTTAAAACTCACTCATCAGCGCACAGAAGAAAAGGAGGTTTTTCCTGCATTCCCTGCAGAATCATCCCTGCTGGATTTTAAATGGTATCCTAATAAGCTGGCTTATGTTGCACTGAATTCATTTGATGATCAAAAAATAGATTCTCTTTTTATCGCTAAACTGCCAGAATTATACCAGGCAAAATCAATAATAATTGATTTGAGAAATAACGGCGGAGGAAGTACGGGTATTGGGAGTTACATCTTAAAATACCTAACCAATGATAGCCTGCTTTATGGCTCCCGCTATTCTACCCGGCAATTAAATTCGGCTTTTAAAGCCTGGGGAAAATTTACCTCAGCAAAAGATACAGTAAATAACGAATGGAATAAAAAGGCACTCTTAACCTATCAGGATAATTATTTTTATAATTTAGATTACCGTCCGTTGAAAAATCAATTGCAGGCAAAGCGCATCGTAGTCCCTACAGTTTTATTAATTGGCCATAATACAGCCTCGGCAGCTGAAGACTTTTTGATTTACGCGGATAACCAAAAGCATATGACCAAAATCGGTAGAAATTCTTTTGGAAGTACAGGACAACCATACTTGTTTGATCTGCCTGGTGGGGGAAGAGCAAGGGTTTGTACCAAAAAGGATACCTATCCGGATGGGCGTGAATTCGTAGGCTATGGCGTAAAGCCTGATATCGAAATAATTCCAACGGTGAAAGATTTTATGGCCAACAAGGATGTAACCCTAGATACTGCAATTGATTACCTGAGTAAAAAGACAAAATAAGCAAATTGTCAATTCTTGAAGTCCTGCCAAATTGGTAGGACTTTTTTTATATTTATCGCGGATGAAAATTTACCTGGTTATTCTGCTTTCTGTTTTTTCCTTAGCCGTATTTGCACAGGATGCTCCTGTTAAATGGGCCACACAAGAAACTTTCTTCGAAGATTTAAGAGGTAAAGATTTACCGTCTTTTAATGGTTTAACCGTCAATAAAAAACCGTTCTCCAATGCCGATTTAAAAAACCAGGTAGTGGTGATTAATTTTTGGTTCGAAAAATGCCCGCCCTGTATTGCCGAAATGCCCGAATTAAACAATTTGGTGGCCAAATATGGCAGAAAGGCGGTAAGGTTTATCGGGATTACCCATGATAGCCCGGCCAGTGCCAGGCGATTTCAAAAAAGAAACGGTTATCAATACGAAATTGTATCACTGAGTAAAGACGGGATCAGGAAACTGAATATAAATCATGGTTTCCCATCGAATGTATTGGTTGGGAAAGATGGAAAGATTATCTATGCCACAGCCAATATTTCTTTTTCCGACCCGCAGTTTAAAGCTAAATCGATACTTTTTGAAGCGCAGTTGAAGGCAGTGGTAGAAAATTAACGGCCAATGGGAACTTGGCGTATTAAATACTTATCTTAGTTTAAGATGGGCTTTCATCTTAGCCCGATCTTATTTCTATGGATTTAAATAAAAATTTCAGGCCGTTTGTTATTTGTGCTGCCGTTGTTGTATGGTTTTCTCTGGCAATTCAGTTCTCTGTAAGTTTACAGCTCCTGAATAATGATTACCTAACAACAATTAAAGCGTTTTTATCTTACTTTACGGTATTAACCAATATTATTGTTGCTATTTGCTTTACCCGTTTATCTTTTGTTAAACAGGGTAAATCAGGGAGTTTATTCATTCAAGCACCTGCATTAACAGCCATAACGGTTTATATTGTGGTAGTAGGCCTGATTTACAATATTATGCTGCGAGGTTTAGTATTGCCTGCAGGTTTGGCAGCGAGGTTAGCCGATGAACTTCTGCATGTGGTAAGTCCCTTAATCTTTTTATTTTTCTGGGTTTTCTTCGTTAAAAAATCAACGCTACAGTACAAACAGGCCATGAGTTGGCTGGCTTATCCGTTTCTTTATGTCGTATTTATTGTGATTAGGGGTTATCTGATTAATAAATACCCCTATCCATTTATCGATGTGGTACAATTGGGTTATCCAACAGCCATTCTGAATGCAGATGTGGTTATGCTTATCTTCTGGCTTTTATCGCTCTTCTTTATATTTACAGGTAAGAAAACCTGAAACTTAAAGAACATACTCGTCATTTATAGGTTTAACCGGTCCCGGGATTTCTTCTTCTTCGAGCATCTGCAAAAGATTGATCTCTATTGTCCGGGTAATCTGGTTAAGCGGAACGCCTGCCGAATTGCTTTCGAAAGGGTTTATAAGGCTCATCCCATTAATCTGAGTAGATACAAATACAAAACCAATTAACCAGCCCAAAAATATGGCTGCGGGCCCTGCATCCTTGCTGATTACGAGGGTAAATGTAACCACGAACAACCAGATAAATACTTTAGTGAGGTAGCTATAGGTAGTAGGAAATATAGTGTTCTTGATGCGCTCGCTCATACCCATCGAATCAGAAAATCTTGTAAGCATCTCATTGATTTCGATAAAACGGAAACCATCAATTGCATTCGCTTTTGATAACTTTTGTAAATCCCTCGATTGAATGTTTAAAAGGGCATTATGCTTATTGGTATGTTTTTCTATTTCTTTTAAATCTGCTTCGGGCAGGTATTTGATATAAATTTCATCTACGGCATTTCTTAAATTTGCTTTTAACGCATACAGGAAGGCAATATGCCTGTAAATCATCCGTTTTACGCTTTCTTCATCCTCATCAACATAATTGATCAATGCCCTTGCAAAAGAGCGCGAATCGTTCACTAATGCGCCCCATATTTTACGGGCCTCCCACCATCTATCGTACGCCTGGTTGTTGTTAAAACCAATAAAAAAGGCAATGGCCGTACCCAAAACCGTTGGAATAATGGATGGAATAGAAAAATGATGTGCAATTAAATATTCGCGCACAAAATAAGTTATGGTACAGGACGCAATCATGATCAGATCAACGTGCCAGGTATTTCTTAAAATTCTACTTAATCTGATGTTCTGTATTAAAAGCATATGATCTAATGGAAAATGAATTCGTTACGGATGAAAATACAAAACTAAAGCCGAAATGTTTGGTCCTGTAACAAATTAAATGGCAAACAGTGCAGGTTGCCGTTTATGATTCAAATGTTTATCTTGGGAAACCAAATATTCTATTTCTCATGAGCGAAACTTTACCCAGGAACAATATTTTTAAAGTAATTGGTGCATCATCTTTAGGCACGCTGATCGAATGGTATGATTTTTACATTTTTGGTAGCCTTGCGGTTATCATTGGCCATCAGTTGTTTCCGGAAGATGCAGGAGCATCTGCCTTAATTAATACCCTGGCTATTTTTGCAGCAGGTTTTATTGTCCGTCCGTTTGGTGCATTGGTTTTTGGCAGGCTTGGCGATTTAATTGGCAGAAAATATACTTTTCTGCTCACTTTGGTACTCATGGGTGGATCGACATTTTTTATCGGTTTAATCCCCTCTTACAAAAGCATCGGTTATGCTGCCCCAATCTTGGTTTTAATATTAAGGCTAATACAGGGTTTGGCTTTGGGTGGCGAATATGGTGGTGCTGCAACCTATGTGGCAGAGCATGCCCCTAAAAACAAACGTGGTTTTTTTACCAGCTGGATCCAAACTACCGCAACATTGGGTTTGTTCCTTTCATTAGGGATTATCGTCATCACGAAAAATATTTTAGGCGCTGAAACATTTGGCAGCTGGGGCTGGAGGATTCCCTTTCTGTTATCGATAGTATTGGTTGTGGTTTCGATTTATATCCGCATGAAAATGCACGAATCGCCCCTGTTTTCTAAATTGAAGGCTGAAGGCAATGTTTCAAAAAATCCACTGAAAGAGAGTTTCAGTAACAAAGCTAATTTTAAAATGGTGCTTCTGGCCTTATTTGGTGCAACCATGGGGCAAGGGGTAATCTGGTATACCGGGCAGTTTTATGCCCAATCATTTTTAGAAAATACCTGCAAACTGGACTTTAACGATTCAAGGTATATTTTACTTTGGGGAATAGCTTTTGCAACACCTTTTTTCGTGGTGTTCGGCGCCTGGAGTGATAAAGTTGGCCGGAAATGGATTATGCTTAGCGGAATGCTGTTGGGGATTCTTTTTTATCGCCCTATCTATCAAATATTTTTAGATGATACCGATTATACAAAAACTGAACAGACCGATATTTTATCTGCCGTCCCGGCTCCGGTAACTTCTGTTTTAATCGCGAACTCAACTGATAGTTTACGCACAGCTTCTACTAAGGTAACGCTTAAAAATGGAGCTTCTTTTAACAGGGTGCAAACTGATACGGTTTCTGCAACAAAAGGGATTCTTGTGGGCAAAGAAGTAATAAAAGACAAAGTTTTGCCTAGGCCGGTGTTCTGGAAGTTTATTGGCTTAATCTTCTTCCAGATTTTGCTGGTAACCATGGTTTATGGACCAATTGCGGCTTTCCTGGTTGAGCTATTTCCTACTAAAATCAGGTACACCTCTATGTCACTGCCTTATCATATCGGTAACGGTGTTTTTGGCGGGCTTGTGCCATTTATTGCAACACTAATTGCAAGTTTTTCAGGCGCTACACCATTATCTGGCCTTTGGTACCCGATTGGCATAGCGGCTTTAAGCTTGCTTATTGGCACCATTTATTTGTCAAATAAAAGAGATGAAAATATTAACGATTAGATAATATGAATACCTTAAAGAAATTTTTAGGCTTGGTTTGGATGGTTTTGGGGCCATTAACAATGACCTTTTTGTTTATTCAGGCGGTAGAGAAGGTGGGCTTAACCCATACCGATATCGAACGTACCAATACCATTCTGCAATGGGCAATTATCCTGTTTATCTTCCTGCCCATTAGTTTGGGACTGATGATATTCGGCTTTTACGCATGGAAAGGTGAATATGACCACTTGCCTGAAAGTTCGGAGGAATTGTAACGCAGGTGTTCTTTCCTTAATCTGCCTTGGGACTGATATTTTTTAACCCGTTATAAACCAGCTGTGCAATGGCTTTGGCGCCTTCGGGTTGGAAATGGGTGTTGTCTTTTAGTCCTTTTGGATAAGCCTGGTATTTGGCCGAGTCTAAATTCATAAAGAAATGTTTGCTTACAAACTCATTTCCTTTTGTAGTGAAAAAATCTGCTGAAAGTGAAGTAAGATCGATAAAGGCTACATTGAGCTCCTTAGCCACATCTTTCACCGCTTGCGGATATTCGCCGTGGGCACTGCCCAGTTTCCCATCTTTCCATGGATAATTACGCGTAACCGGTGTAATGAGGATCGGAAAAGCACCTTTTTCTCTTGTTTCTTTTACATACAGCCTTAAAAAATCTTTATAACCTGGAATATCAACATAGCGTTCGGGTTTATCTTTGGCGGCATCATTATGCCCAAACTGGATTAATACCAGGTCGTTTTTTTGAAGGGCCGATAAAACTTCTTTCCACCTGCCCTCTTCAAAAAAAGTACGGGTGCTCCTGCCGCCCTTGGCCTTATCGATAACCAAAGCACTGTCGCTTTTAATCAGCCCGTTTAATTTTTTTAAGCTATCTTTTGTTAAAAACTGTTGAAATACCTGTCCCCAGCCTGTTAAGGGATACTTTTTCTGCAAATAACCTTCATCAAGGGTATAATTTGCTACAGTAGAATCGCCGATTAAATATACTTTAACGGGCTTGGGTTTCATAATGAAAGACATCAGTAAAACAGTGCCAAGGATTGCGATAAGGTATTTGTAGTTTTTCATTTTTACTAATTTAGTGGTTGTACGCGGAACCAATCATATTCGGCAATTCCAGAGTCGTTTGTCTGGGTATCTCTTATGGCAAACAGGCCTATTTTAGCACCGATCCATTGTCCTGCCGTGGCCTGAAATTCATCACCCACACTGATAAAATTTATGCCATCTTCACTATAAAGAAACTGGCATTTTGCACCTGCAGAAACTTTTACACGAAAGTAGACTAAGCCCGATTTCAGCCTGACGATTTCTTTTTCATTCTCTGCTTTGCCCTTGTCGGCATTTTGACCCAGGCCATATACCAGGTATAGCCCATCTTTTTTGCTTTTAATACTAATTTGCGCATAACTTCTTCCCATGATTACCAAGCCCGTTTTTTCATTTCCCAATTTCGGATTGGGTTTAAACAGGAGTTTTGTGGTTACCATAAATTCATCGGCAGGGAATTTCTGCATCAGCAGATTCGGAACATCCCAAAGGTTTTTAGCTTCATCAGGAATTTTTGAAGTATATAATTTCAATAAACCACCAGTAGCATCAGTAAATAACCAGGTGGGCTGCGGGTTGGCCTGCCATTGCCATTGCAAACCCAATTGCGCTGTACTAAATTCGTCACTCTCAACTGGCGTTTCGATCGGATAAATCTTGCCTACATTTGGCTTTTTATAGCTGATAACGGGTTCGCCTTTTCCATCACCATCTGTATCAATACCGATAACGGGCCAGTTATTTATCCATTTCATAGGCTGCAGATGGATTACCCGGCCATAAGCATCTTTATCCTGAAAATGAAGAAACCAATCTTCGCCTGTTTGAGTATTTACCCAAGCTCCCTGGTGAGGACCATTTATCGCAGATTTTCCCTGGTCCATGACGATTTTTCTTTCGTATGGACCATAAATGTTTTTGCTCCTTAAAACCAGTTGCCAGCCTGTTGCAACTCCTCCGGCCGGTGCAAACAGATAATAATAGCCATTGCGTTTATAAAATTTTGGCCCTTCGATGGTTGGATCCGATTCATGTCCATCGTATACAATCCTTCCTGTTTCTGTCGCTTTTGAGCCATCATTAGTAAGCGGCATAATGGCCACTACGCTCTTAATGCCTGCACGGCTGCCCGCATAGGCATAAGCCAGGTAAGCTTTGCCATCTTCATCCCAAAACGGACAAGGATCAATTAAACCTTTACCTGCCACCACCAATTTTGGTGCAGACCACTCCCCTGTTATGGTTTTTGCCTTCGTAAAATAAATGCCAAAATCAGGATCCGGGTAATAAATATAAAATTCGCCATTTCGATAACGGATAGAAGGTGCCCAAACACCATTGCCATGTTGTGTTTTTTCAAAGTGCTCAAATGGAGGCTGACGTTTTAAAGCATGACCGATTATTTTCCAGTTGACCAGGTCTTTCGAATGCAGGATTGGCAAGCCCGGGATGGCATCGAAGCTGGAAGCGATCATGTAAAAATCGTCGCCTACCCGGATGGCATCGGGATCAGAATAATCGGCATTGATTACCGGATTCTTATACTTTCCGTTACCCTGATCGGCAACCCAAACTTTAGAAATGTATTGGTTATCTGTTCTTTGCTGGGCAAATGCATTTATACCAAGGCTTAAAATCAGGACTGAAGTGTATAGATATTTCACTTTATGATGTTTTTTAAATATTTGGTTAGTAATAGCTTATGTAGAAGATGCTGAAACAAGCTCAGCATATAGCCTCCCGGTCTGCTAACAAGATTAAGCCTTTTTTTATTTTCTGGCAAGTGGTTATTGTGCAATCGTTCCCGACATCGTTTGCAATGATTAATTTTGAAAAAACTTCCTTCTGACGGATATTAATGTTTAAAATTGTTCATCATATATTTTAAAAATACGGCTGCGTGAATAAAGTTTATACTTTACGTGGCCGATTTTAATTTAAGCCTAACCAAATTGATATGAAAGCAATCAGCCTGTTTTTACTTTTAGCAATTTCATCTATTGCAAATGCCTTTGATGTTAAACCCGATTTTATTGTGGCTGCAGATGGAAGTGGAAACTTTAAAACGGTGCAGGAAGCAATACATGCAGTACCCGATTTCAGAAACAAAACGACCATAATCTTTATCAAAAAAGGCATTTATAAGGAAAAACTAATTCTGGCAGCCACAAAGAAAAATGTAAAACTTGTTGGGGAAAGCTTAAATGAAACTATTTTAACTTACGATGATTATGCGCAGAAGAAAAATGCCTTTGGCGAGGAAAAAGGTACTTCGGGTTCATCAAGCTTTTATATATATGGTGAAGGCTTTTCTGCCGAGAACATTACCTTCGAAAATTCATCAGGCCCGGTGGGGCAGGCCGTTGCAGTTTGGGCCGGGGGCGACAAATTAATTTTTACCAACTGCAGGTTTTTGGGCTTTCAGGACACCCTTTATACCTATGGAGGCAATAACCGCCAGTACTATAAAAATTGCTACATCGAGGGGACAGTCGATTTTATTTTTGGGGCGTCTACAGCCTGGTTCGAAAGCTGTACCATTTTTTGCAAAAAGGGCGGTTACATTACGGCGGCATCAACTGCTGATACAACAAAATTTGGTTATGTATTAAATAAATGCAAAATCAAAGGGGATGCTCCTCCCAATAGTTTTTACCTGGGCCGCCCCTGGAGGCCATATGCCAAAGTTGTTTACCTCAATTGCGAACTGCCTGATTTTATCCGTGCCGAAGGGTGGAACAATTGGGGTAAAGAAAGCAATGAGAAAACCGCTTATTATGCAGAATACAAAAGTACCGGCAAAGGTGCCGATCCAAAAAACAGGGTAAAATGGTCGCGCCAATTAACAGATGCAGAATACAGGGATTATATTTTGGAAAACGTTTTCCGTGGATGGAATCCGGAATTGAAATAAATGCATTAATCTATTGATATTCAGGATATAATTAGCTATTTGTAGCAGTCTTTTTGCCTTATTTTCCGGTAACGATTGCATAGATTTCTCTTCGGTTTTAGCTGTAAACAACGTACACTTGTTGTTACAATAACCAAGTATAATTAACGGTGCAAATAATGAAACATATTTCTGGTGGTTTATGCCCTATTAAAGTTGCTCTCACATGCTTAATTCTATCTGCAGGTTCTGCCAGGGCGCAACAAAAGCAAAGCTTACCCATTATTCAGCAGGTTAAATTTAAAAACGATACAACGAACATCACCAGCTTTGGAGCAAAAGGTGATGGCATTACCTTAAATACCGAAAGTATTAATAAAACCATTGCAAGTGTTAGCCAAAAAGGCGGGGGCGTGGTATTAATCCCGTCAGGCTTGTGGCTAACCGGTCCTATCGAGTTAAAAAGCAATGTAAACCTGCACTTAAAACGCGATGCCATTCTTCAGTTTACCGCCGATTTTAACCAGTATAAACTGGTACAGGGAAATTGGGAAGGTCAGCCTGCTTGGCGGAACCAGAGTCCCATTTCGGGCGTAAACCTCGAAAATATTGCCATTACGGGAACAGGGATCATCGATGGTAACGGGGGTGCCTGGCGCATGGTTAAAAAAGATAAACTTACCGAAACACAGTGGAAAAATTTGGTTGCATCCGGTGGTGTAGTGAGGGCCGATGGAAAAATGTGGTACCCCTCCGAAAAAACCGTTAAAGGTTCAAATACCAAAAATGCAGGTGTAATAGAGGCCGGTAAAACCGCTGCAGATTATGAAGACATTAAAGATTTTCTCCGTCCGAATTTGCTGGTTTTAACTGGCTGTAAAAAGATACTTTTAGAAGGGGTTACTTTTCAGAATTCGCCAGCGTGGAATTTACATCCCTTACTTTGCGAGGATTTAACCTTAAGAAACTTACAGGTAAAAAATCCCTGGTTTGCACAGAACGGGGATGGAGTTGATGTAGAATCGTGTAAAAATGTACTGATAGAGGGTAGCACTTTTGATGTGGGCGATGATGGGATCTGCATCAAATCTGGTCGTGATGAAGCTGGCCGTAAGCGGGGTGTGCCTACAGAAAATGTAATTATCCGGAATAATGTGGTTTACCATGCGCATGGCGGTTTTGTAATCGGAAGTGAAATGAGTGGTGGGGCAAAAAATATATGGGTTTACAACTGTTCCTTTATCGGTACCGATATCGGCCTGCGTTTTAAAACAACACGCGGTCGTGGTGGTGTGGTCGAAAATATTTACATCAATAACATCAATATGACCGATATTCCTGGCGAAGCGATCCTGTTTGATATGTATTATGCTGCTGTTGATCCGGTTCCTTTGGCCGGCGAAAAACGAGAAGCGATTAAAGCGGTTACTGTTCCGGTTACAGAAGCCACTCCCCAGTTCAGAAACTTTTACATTAAAGATATAGTGGCCAATAGCGCAGAGAAAGCGATATTTTTCAGGGGTTTACCAGAGATGAACATCAAAGATGTAAACCTTGAAAACGTAACCATCAAGGCCAGAAAAGGCATCGAAATTATTGAAGCCGCCGGAATTTCCCTGAAGAATGTAAATGTAATTACTGATCGTACCAGTCCGGTGGTAATGATCCAGAACGGTTCTGATATTAATATCAGCAACTTAAAATACCCTGATGGCAGCACGATTCTGTTTGATGTTTCTGGCGAAAAATCAAAGGGGGTAAAAATTAGCGGAACCGATGTTTCCAAGGCGAAAAAAGCTTCCGTTTTAAGTGCTGAAGTAGATAAAAAAGCACTGGAAATTTCAAAATAACAGCATCATGAAGCAATCGATCATATATACGGTAGCAGCACTTATCGGTTTTTCCATTTTAACCCAAAGCGGATTTGCGCAGAAGAAATTATCAGAACAGTTAACCTTAACTGCTATGGAAAAACTGTTTCAGGATACTACGCTGTTAAAAGGTGCAAAAGGCCCCAAATGGACCTACGATATGGGTGTAGTACTGGAAGGCGCTGCAATGGTTTGGCGTAATACTGGTGACGGGAAATATTTTAAGTATATCCAAAGCTCGATGGATGCTTACCTGGATAAAGAAGGTAATATCTCTACTTATAAACCTGATGATTTTAATATTGATAACATCAAAAATGGACGCTCATTAATCCTGTTGTACAAAGTTACCGGGCAGCAGAAATACCTGTTGGCAGCAACTAAATTATACGATCAGCTACAAAAACAGCCGCGTACCAAAGAAGGTGGTTTTTGGCACAAGAAAATTTATCCGAACCAGATGTGGCTGGATGGTTTATATATGGGTGAGCCATTCTATGCAGAGTATGCCAGAATGATGAAAAAGGATGCTGCTTTTGACGACATTGCCTGGCAGTTTATCCTGATGGAGAAAAATGCCCGCGATGCTAAAACAGGACTACTTTACCATGGTTACGATGAAAGCAGAACAGAGCAGTGGGCTGATAAAAAAACGGGTCGATCGCCAAATTTTTGGGCAAGGGCAATGGGCTGGTACATTATGGCTTTGGTAGATGTGCTGGATAATTTTCCGGTTAACCATCCGCAACAGCAGGAATTAATTGCCATTTTAAACCGTACCGCAACAGCGGCGGTAAAATACCAGGATCAAAAATCAGGTGTCTGGTTCGATATTTTAGATATGCCCACCAGAAAAGGAAATTACCTGGAAAGTTCGGCATCGAGCATGTTTGTATATGGTTTGGCCAAAGGTGTGCGCAAAGGCTGGTTAGCGCCATCATTTATGGCCGCTGCAAATAAAGGTTATGCAGGGTTAAAGAAAGAATTTATAGAAAAAGCCGGTGCTGAAAGGGTAAATCTCACTAAAACTGTTTCCGTATCTGGTTTAGGTGGGAAGCCTAAATACCGTGACGGAAGCTTCGATTATTACATCAGTGAAAAAGTAATCACAAACGATCCAAAAGGTGTAGGCGCGTTTATCTGTGCAGCTTCCGAAATGGAAATAGACCAACTGCCCAAACCAGCTAAAGGTTTAACCGTTACTGTCGATAATTTCTTCAACAATGAGTATATGGTTGGTCCTACCGGAGATAAAATCCCCTTTCATTACCTTTGGGAAGAAGACGATAACAACGGATTCTCTTTATTCGGAAAAGTATTTAACGATGCTGGTGCAAAAACCAATACGCTTAAAGCGGCTCCAGAAACTTCAAATTTAAAAGGCACTAATATTTATATTATTGTAGATCCTGATACCGAAAAAGAAACAGCAAACCCTAATTTTATGAATGCCGCACATGCCAGGGTGATCAGTGAATGGGTAAAAGCAGGTGGTGTTTTAGTGCTGCTCTTAAACGATGTGGGCAATTGCGAAATCTCCAGATTTAACATCCTTCCCGAAACCTTTGGCATCCATTTTAATGAAGATAGCCGCAATAAAGTTCAGGGGGCAAACTTTGAGCAGGGCGCAATAAAGATCCCTGAAGGGAATCCTATTTTTAAAACAGCCAGGAAAGTATATATCAAAGAAATTTCGACCATTGTGGCAAAAAGTCCCGCTGTTTCTGCTTTAACCGATAAAGGGGATGTGATTGTTGCAACTGCAAAATATGGTAAAGGAACGGTTTTCGCGGTAGGAGATCCCTGGTTTTATAATGAATATATAGACGGTAGAAAATTACCTGCAGATTTCGAAAATTTTAAAGCCACGAATGATTTGGTAAACTGGTTGATTAAGCAAGTGCCGGGTAAAATTAAACACAGATGAAACAGATGAACACAGATAAGCAGAATTAAAGTCTGTGCAGACACAGCCCATTGAATAAGTTCTCCGTGTTAATCCGTGCCTCCGTGGCAATAAACTAACAAACAACAATGATGAAAATAAAAATATTGTTAACCCTGATCTGTATAAACTTAATACTATCGTGTTATGCACAAAAACCTACAGATTCTACAGCAGAGAAAATGCTTGTTTATCAATTGGGCAATGGTGGCTGGCCAAAGCAATTGGATGACAAGAGCGTGGTTAATTATGATGCTGTTTTAACACCACAGCTATTGGCGAAAATAAAAGCAACTAAAGATTTACACGCCACTTTCGATAATAAAGCCACCAGCAGAGAAGTGGTTTACCTGGTAAAAGCCTATAAAAAAACACAGAACAAAACGTATCTGGCCGCAGCCGAAAGAGGCCTGGATTATATTTTATCAGCGCAATATGCCAATGGTGGCTGGCCACAATATTATCCCGATAAAGCTTTTTACCGTTCAGAAATTACTTATAACGATGATGCGATGATCAATGTGCTGAATATTTTACAGGATATTGCTACGCAAACGAACGATTTCGAAGTAGTAAACCCGGCTTATATCAAAAAGGCAGAAAAAGCAGTTTCAAAAGGTATCGACTGTATTTTAAAAACACAGGTAAAACAAAATGGTGTTTTAAGTATCTGGGCCGCACAGTACGATAAAGATTCGCTATTGCCTGCAAAAGCCAGGGCATTTGAGCCAGCCTCGCTCAGCACGAGCGAATCGGTAGGTATTGTCCGTTTCTTAATGCGGTTGAAAAATCCTTCTTCAGAAGAA
The DNA here is from genome assembly GCA_017745075.1 of Sphingobacteriaceae bacterium. Lineage (GTDB taxonomy): Bacteria > Bacteroidota > Bacteroidia > Sphingobacteriales > Sphingobacteriaceae > Pedobacter. Next base: position 235,873 of record JAGIAD010000004.1, read on the forward strand.
AAGAATGCAATCAATGCTGCAGTAAAATGGTTCGATACCTATAAAATTACAGGTTATCGTTTCGATAGGCCGAGCGATCCTAAAACCAATATTAAAGTCGCGGCTTTGGTTGCTGATCATACTGCAAATACCTGGGCGCGTTTTTATGATCTTGAGAAAAACACCCCGATTTTTGGCGACCGCGATAATACAATCAAAACAAAATTAGAAGAATTAAGTCCTGAAAGGCGCAACGGATATGCCTGGTATGGCAATTGGGGACAAAAATTAATTGAAAAAGATTACCCGAAATGGTTAGCCAAAAACGGGAAATAAATTATAAATCGTTAAAAGGAAATTATAAACTCACTTGGTACTTTAGTGCCCTGATGCTCAAACAACATTACCAATGATCTTAAATAAAGAAAATTTAAAAAATATTAACGGTAACAAGGTCATAAAACCTACGATCGAAATTTTAGCCTTACCCGAAAAAGTAATCCAGTTTGGAACTGGTGTTTTACTGCGGGGTTTGCCAGATTATTTTATTGATAAGGCCAATCAGAAAGGGATCTTTAACGGGCGTGTTTTGGTGGTTAAATCTACCTCAAAAGGTGGTGCTGACGAGTTTTCGAAGCAAGACAATTTATATACTCTTTGTGTAAAAGGCATCGAGAATGGCCTTACGGTTGAAGAAAATTCAATCAACGCATCTATCAGCCGGGTTTTGTCTGCTTCGCAGGATTGGGCAGAAATTTTAAAGGCCGCACAACAGCCGGAAATGCAGGTAGTTATTTCGAATACCACTGAAGTTGGGATTGTTAAAAGTGAAGATAAAATCACAGATAATCCGCCACAATCTTACCCGGGCAAATTATTGGCTTTTCTGTACGAAAGATACAAAGCCTTTAATGGATCAGAAGAAAGCGGGATGGTGATTGTGCCGACAGAATTAATCAGTGATAATGCTGATAAACTGAAAGAAATTCTCATTGATCTTGCTATTCAGAACAAATTAGGATGGGATTTTGAAAATTGGTTAGCAAGCGCCAATCACTTCTGTAAAACTTTGGTTGATCGCATTGTACCGGGAAAGCTTCCTGCTGCAGAACAAAAAGCCATCGAAAATGAATTGGGTTATGAAGACGAACTCATGATCATGGCAGAACCCTTCAGGTTATGGGCGATTGAATCATCGAATGAAAAGGTTAAAGAAATCTTATCGTTTGAAAAGGCAGATAAAGGTATTTTCATTGTGCCATCTATCGATAAATTTAAAGAGTTAAAGCTGCGGTTGCTTAATGGCACGCATACCATTAGCTGTGGCCTGGCCATTTTAGCAGGTTTTAATACCGTAAAAGAGGCTATGGCCAATAAAGATTTCTCTGCCCACGTGTTAAGATTGATGAAGGATGAAATTACGCCGGTTGTGGTTAATGAAGATATTACCTATAATGAAGCGATTGCCTTCGCAGAGAGCGTAATCGACCGTTTCAGTAATCCTTTTTTAGAGCATCAATGGCAGGCCATTACTTTAAATTATACTTCTAAGTTGCAGATGCGCAACATGCCGCTCATCAGGGGCTATTATGCTTTAAAAAATGAAGTGCCTCAGCTTACTGCCTTAGGCGTAGCCGCTTATATTCTATTTATGAATGTGAATAAAGATGGCAATACTTACACGGCCAGCGCAAACGGAAAAACCTACCCTATACAGGACGAATTTGCCGAAGTGTTATACGAATACTGGAAAAATCCTGAAACTGTGGTAGATAATGCCCTGGGCGACAGGCGGCTTTGGGATAAAAACTTAAATAATTATCCTGGCTTTAGTGCGGCCGTAAAATCTTACGTTGATTTATTACAGAACAAAGGTGCAAAAGAAACTTTGAGTAACTTGCATGCAGAAAGAACAATTTAAATGGTAACTAGAATTTTAAAAATCCATCCTAATGACAATGTCCTTGTTGCCTTGCAAAACCTGGCAAAAGGCGAAACCATTATCCACGATGGACAGGAATATACCCTTCAGGATGACATCCCTGCCAAGCATAAATTTTTTATGCAGGACATGAATGTGGGCGATCACATCATCATGTATGGCGTACTGGTAGGCAAAGCGCAGCATTTTATCCTAAAAGGTGGTTTAATGGATACCGAAAATACCAAACATGCCTCCGATCCTTATGAGTTCCGTCCGTATCATTACGAATGGCATGCGCCTGATGTTTCCAAGTTTGAAGGCAGAACCTTTAATGGTTACATCCGTAACGATGGCCGCGTTGGAACCGCAAATTACTGGCTCTTTATCCCTACTGTATTCTGCGAAAACCGCAACCTGGATGTAATCCGCGAAGCTCTGCACAACGAGTTGGGTTATGCCGTAACCGATAAATACAAATCATACGCCCATCAGCTGGTAGAGGCCTATAAAAATGGTGAGATCCTGGAAGAGGCAGATCCAAATGATATCGGAATAGCCAATCCATCAGCCAACCGTGTTTTTAAAAATGTAGATGGGATTAAATTTTTAAACCATCAGGGTGGTTGCGGAGGTACCCGCCAGGATGCCGCTGTATTGAGTAAACTTTTGGCTGCATATGCCGATCATCCTAATGTTGCTGGTGTAACCGTGTTGAGCCTTGGTTGCCAAAATTTACAGGTTAAAGATTTTATGGACGATTTAAAACAGCGTAGCCCGAATTTTGATAAACCTTTGTTCATATTTGAGCAGCAACAATCACAGAGCGAAGAACAGCTGGTTAAAGAAGCCATCCGTAAAACTTTTATCGGTTTAACTGAAATCAATAAAATCGAGCGCCAGCCGGCACCTTTGAGCAAACTGGTTTTAGGCGTAAAATGTGGTGGTAGTGATGGTTTTAGCGGTATCAGTGCCAATCCGGCTGTAGGTTATACCTCCGATTTATTGGTGGCTTTGGGCGGAACGGTGCTTTTGGCCGAATTCCCGGAACTTTGCGGCGCCGAACAACAGTTAATTGACCGTACAAAAGATGAAACCGCCGCACGTAAATTTATCCAGTTGATGACGGCTTATAACCAGGCTGCCGAAAATGTTGGTTCCGGGTTTTTTATGAACCCATCGCCTGGAAATATCAAAGATGGTTTAATTACAGATGCCATTAAAAGTACCGGAGCAGCTAAAAAAGGCGGAACCTCGCCAGTAGAAGATGTTTTGGATTATACCGAACCTGCAACAAAACCGGGCTTAAACCTGGTTTGTACCCCTGGAAATGATGTGGAGGCTACCACCGGGAAAGCAGCATCGGGGGCAACCTTAATTTTGTTCACTACCGGCCTGGGCACACCTACCGGAAACCCGGTTTGTCCGACCATCAAAGTGTCAACCAATAATGCCTTAACCAAACGTATGGGCGATATTATCGATATTAACTGTGGCCCGGTAATAGAAGGGGAAAAAACAATCGAACAAATGGGAGAAGATATCCTGGAGTATTGCATTAAAGCAGCCAGCGGGGAAGTAATCCCTAAAGCCGTTTTGCTTAACCAGGATGATTTTATTCCATGGAAAAGGGGCGTTAGTCTCTAGCCTGGAGCACAGAGAAAAGTCCGAAGGTTGTAAGTCTTAGGTCAGGACGGCGTGAAGCCTTAAAATATTTTAAATTTGCCAATTGCCGTGGTCTGTGCACCTCACAGACCCGGAGATAAATAAAAAAATAAATAGATAAGTATTTTGATCATCTCAAATCTCTTATCTCAAATTACATCGTATGAAACCTTTTTTAGACGAAAATTTTCTTTTGCAAAGTAAAACAGCTGAAAAGCTTTATCACAATTTTGCAAAACCATTACCAATTATAGATTACCATAATCACCTTATTCCGGAGCAGATTGCCAATAATACCCAGTTTGCCAATATGACCCAGGTTTGGCTGGCCGGCGATCACTATAAATGGCGTGCCATGCGTGCCAATGGTGTGAATGAAAAATACATCACCGGTGCAGGCTCTGATTTTGAGAAATTTGAGAAATGGGCAGAAACCGTTCCCTATACTTTGCGCAATCCATTATACCACTGGACACACCTGGAACTTCAACGTTATTTCGGTATAACCGACCTGCTTTCGGGCAAAACTGCCCAGAAAATTTACGATGAATGTTCCGCTAAACTGCAAACGCCTGAATATTCAGTGCGGGGCTTATTAGCCAAAATGAACGTGGAATCGGTTTGTACCACTGATGACCCTTTAGATAGTTTAAACTTTCACCAGCAATTGGCCAGGGAAGGCGCCAATCTTAAAATGTTGCCTGCTTTCCGGCCGGATAAGGCCATGAACAGTGATGATATTGAAGGTTTAAACGAATATATAGACAAATTGGAAAGTGTTGCCGGTCAAAGCATCAGCAGCTTCAAAGACTATACTGATGCTTTAAAAAGCCGCCACGATTACTTTGCAGATCATGGCTGTTCGGTTTCCGATCATGGTTTAGAGCACATTTATGCTGAAGACTATACCGAAGTTGAAATTGCCTCAATTTTTGATAAAATCCGAAGCAAACAAAATATTTCGTATGAAGAAAACCTGAAATTTAAATCGGCCATGCTGGTTTATTTTGCTGAGTGGGATCACGAAAAGGGCTGGGTACAACAATATCACCTCGGTGCGCTGCGGAATAATAATGCCCGTATGCTAAGGCAATTAGGCCCAGATACGGGTTGGGATTCGATCGGCGATTTTAGCCAGGCCCGTATGCTTTCTAAATTCCTAAACCGCCTGGATAACCAGGATAAACTGGCAAAGACCATTATTTATAACCTTAATCCTGCCGATAATGAATTAATTGCTACCATGATCGGTAATTTTAACGATGGTTCGGTTGCCGGCAAAGTTCAGTTTGGTTCGGCCTGGTGGTTTTTGGATCAAAAAGATGGTATGATTAAACAGTTAAACACCTTATCGAACATGGGGCTTTTAAGTCGGTTGGTGGGTATGCTTACCGATTCGCGAAGCTTCCTTTCATTCCCCCGTCACGAATATTTCAGAAGGATAGTTTGTAACCTGTTTGGAGAAGACATTGAGAATGGTGAATTACCCAACGACCTCGAATGGGTTGGCAAGATTGTTCAGGATATTTCGTACTTTAACGCAAAAAATTACTTTAAATTTTAACCAAAAATCAGGCTTTTACGAAGAATTTCATTTGATTCAATGCATATCAAACGTTTTACTTCCATTTTTATACCGCTGCAGAAGGCAGCATGAAAAAGCCGATTATTTACAAAAATGAGTGCCCAAATATTCGATTCATCAAAAAAAGGAAAAAAAGTTTTAAACTTTGGTGAAATACTTTTGCGCATCTGCCCTGATATGGATGGTGCATGGTTAAAAGAAAATAAACTTCCGTTTTATGTTGGCGGTGCAGAGCTGAATGTGGCTACAGCACTGGCACTTTGGAATGTCCCTTCGGCCTATCTGTCAGCTGTGCCCGATAATTCCGTTACCCGCGAAATTGTCGATTATCTTAATGTTCGTAATATTGATACCACGCCAATGGTTTATCATGGTGAACGTTTGGGTTTATATTATCTCCCAAAAGGGAAAGACCTGAAGAATGCCGGTGTAATTTACGATAGAGCCAATTCGGCCTATGCCGGTTTAAAAGTTGGCCAGATTAACTGGGACGAGGTTTTTAAAGAGGTAACCTGGTTTCATTTCAGCGCAATATGCCCTGCTATTAACCAATCTATTGCCGATGTTTGCCTGGAAGCTTTAAAAGCGGCAAGTGAACGGAACATTACCATTTCGCTTGATTTAAACTACCGTGCCAAGCTTTGGAAGTATGGTAAAGAGCCAATTGATATCTTACCAGAACTGGCCCAATACTGCACTTTAATTATGGGTAACGTGTGGGCGGCCAATAAAATGCTGGGTACGGCACTTCACCCCGATTTGTTGCAAACAGAAGGTTATGCAAAAGAAACGTTACTGCAACAAGCCACAGATACTTCTAAAGAAATATTAAGTTTGTTTCCGGCATGTAAAGCGGTTGCCAATACTTTCAGGTTCGATTACGGCAAAGGTATCCGCTATTATACGGCTATTTATACCGAAGGCGAACTAACCGTTTCAGAAGAGTATGTTTCGGAAGAAATTTTAGATAAAGTAGGTAGTGGCGACTGTTTTATGGCCGGCCTGATTTATGGTTTTTATAACCAACTACCGGCGAAAGAAACCTTAAATTTTGCCACTGCAGCAGCTTACGATAAATTATACATTCCAAGTGATGCTACAACCAGTACCGTAGCAGATATAGAAAAAAGAATAATACGATGATTAGCAACAAGCACAAAATTTTGGATGCCATTTTAGAGCAGGGTATGTTACCGCTTTTTTACCAGGATAGCGAAGCAGGTAGTGTAGAAATATTACGTACGCTATATAAAGCCGGGGTTCGTGTTTTCGAATATACCAACCGTGGCAAATCGGCTTTGCCGAACTTTAAAAAACTAAAGGAAGTACGTGATGCCGAAATGCCTGATCTTTACCTCGGTATCGGAACCATTAAAACCCCTGCCGATGCCAATGCTTTTATCGAAGCCGGAACCGATTTTATTGTAGCCCCGATCATCAATCCGGCAGTTGCCGAAATTGCAAACAAAATTGGTATGCTTTGGATCCCGGGCTGTATGACACCGACCGAAATCAGCGTAGCCCAAGAACACAAAGCCATGCTGATTAAAATTTTTCCCGCAAATATTTTAGGTCCGGAGTTTATTTCATCGATCAAAGATCTTTTCGCCGGCCAGTTATTTATGCCAACCGGTGGTGTAGAAATTAATGCCGAAAATTTAAAAACCTGGTTTAAAGCCGGCGTTTGTGCAGTTGGTATGGGCAGTAAATTAATTAGTAAAGATGTAATGAGCAAAGGCCTTTACGAGGAATTATTCGACAATACAAAATTAGCACTTGACTTAATTCAGCAGAGCAAATAAAAATTAAACTTACCTAACCAAATGAACCAAATGAAAATAGGCAAATACAGATGGACGATATGCGCACTTCTGTTTTTCGCTACCACAGTAAATTATTTAGATAGACAAGTGTTAAGTTTGCTATCAAGCAAGCTCGAAGCAGAGTTTAACTGGACAAATTCAGATTACGCAAACATAACAGCAGCTTTTCAATTCGTTTATGCTATATCAATGCTTTTTGCTGGACGAATAATAGATAAATTAGGAACAAAATGGGGATACGCTGTTGCGATTATTGTTTGGTCACTAGGCGCCATTCTACATGCCAAAGCTATTCCTGTAGGAGAAGCCGTTTCATCTATGTTTGCATTAGTTGGAATTACAAGTATATCGGTATCCGTACTGGGCTTCATTGTTTCTAGGGCTGTTTTAGGTTTTGGAGAATCTGGAAATTTTCCGGCAGCAATTAAAGCAACAGCAGAATATTTTCCTAAGAAGGAGCGTTCCTTTGCAACAGGAATCTTTAATTCAGGAGCAAATGTTGGTGCAATTCTAGCTCCTGCTACTGTGCCATACATCGCTGAAGCATGGGGCTGGGAAACTGCATTTTTAATTATTGGGGCAGCGGGCTTTTTTTGGCTAATATTTTGGTTTATTTTTTATGATAAACCTGAAGAACAAAAGCGTTTATCTAAAGCTGAATTAGAGTATATTCTATTAGATACAGATCAAAAAGTTATTGTTCCATCAGAATCTGAAACAGAAGCAAAGAAGGTTTCATGGTTTAAGTTGTTAGGATATAAACAAACATGGGCTTTCACGTTTGGAAAGTTCATGACTGATGGTGTTTGGTGGTTCTTTTTATTCTGGCTTCCTTCATATTTAAAGGCTCAGTATGGAATGGAAGGAACATCAATATCTTTCCCACTTTTTGTGCTTTATAGTATGACAATGATCGGTAGCATTGGAGGTGGATGGTTTCCTGCTTATTTCCTTAAAAAAGGATACAATGTTTACGAAGGTAGAATGAGAGCAATGTTCGTAATTGCATTATTTCCTTTAGTTGTCTTACTTGCCCAACCTTTGGGACACTATACGTTTTGGATTCCTGTATTTTTAATTGGAATTGGAGCTTCAGCACACCAAGCTTGGTCTGCAAATATTTTTACAACAGTGTCAGATATGTTTCCCAAAAAAGCAGTTGGATCAATTATTGGGATTGGTGGTATGGCTGGAGGAATTGGTGGCGTAATAGTTTCGAAAGTTGGTGGTGCTCTGTTCGATCATTACAAAGGATTAGGACATATCCAGACTGGTTACACCATCATGTTTGCATTTTGTGCTATTGCTTATATTATTGCCTGGTTAATAATGAAAACCTTAGTACCAAAATATAAAGTAATAGAATTAGAATAAAACCAGGGACTGATGTTAAGGAACAATTTTCTGGTCCCATCAGTCTTTTATTAAAACGAATCTATACTTAAACTATAGATTTAACATTAATTTAACCCTAACAACAAATTAAAATTGAGTACAACGCTAAACCTCGAAAGTATTTTCGTTGAAGAGAGCCAGATTCCAGATGAATTTAGGCTTGCGGAAGAAATCAATCAGAAAGAATTCCTTTCCAACGGTGAAATGAAACCCTGGAACGGACCTTTTAACGAAGTTTTTTCTCCGGTATGTATTAGAACTCCTGAAGGTTTAAAACGAAAGAGGATCGGAAGTTTCCCGGTATGTACCGAAAAGGAATCGACTGAAGCATTAGATGCTGCTGTAGCTGCTTACGACAATGGCCGCGGACAATGGCCAACCATGAGCGTTGCTGACCGCATAGCCTGTGTTGAAAATTTTACCCATAAAATGATTGAGCAAAAAGAAATTGTGGCCAAGCTCATTATGTGGGAAATCGGGAAATCTTATGCCGATTCGGTTAAAGAGTTCGATCGTACAGTTGAGTACATTTATGCAACAATTGATGCGTTGAAGGATATCGACAGACAGTCTTCACGTTTCGAAATAGAGCAGGGAATTGTGGCCCAGGTACGCCGTTCGCCGCTTGGTGTGGTGCTTTGTATGGGACCATTCAATTATCCTTTAAACGAAACCTTTACCACCTTGATTCCGGCTTTGATTATGGGCAATACGCTTTTATTCAAACCACCTAAACACGGTACTTTATTACACTATCCTTTATTGGAGGCTTTCCGTTCGAGTTTCCCTAAGGGTGTGGTAAATACGATTTATGGCCGCGGGAATACGATTGTTCCGGGTTTAATGAAATCAGGAAAAATTAATGTTCTTACCTTAATCGGCTCGAGTAAGGTGGCCAACGAACTGAAAAAACTGCATCCTAAGGTAAACCGTTTAAGGGCAATTTTAGGTTTAGATGCAAAAAATGCGGCCATCATCACTAAAGATGCCGATCTTGACCTGGCAGTTTCTGAAACTGTTTTGGGATCGCTTTCTTTTAACGGACAACGTTGTACAGCGATCAAAATCGTGTATGTACACCGCAGTTTAGCTCAGGAATTTTTAAAACGTTTATCTGCAGAGGTAGAAAAACTGAAATTCGGCATGCCTTGGGAAAAAGGAGTAAACCTTACCCCGTTGCCAGAGCTGAACAAACCGGAATATTTAAAAGAATGTATCGATGATGCCGTTTCGCACGGTGCAAAAGTGGTGAACAAAAATGGTGGACAAACTTTAGAAACTTTTGTTTACCCTGCCATTGTTTACCCGGTAAACGGCAATATGAAACTATACCGCGAAGAGCAGTTTGGTCCGATTGTGCCGGTTGTGCCTTTTGATGATCTGGAAGAGCCTATTGAGTATTTAATTGGTTCGCCACATGGTCAGCAGGTGAGTATTTTCAGCAACAATGCTGCGGTAGTTTCTTCGTTAATTGATCCTTTGGTTAACCAGGTAAGCCGTGTAAATATCAACTGCCAATGCCAGCGCGGACCAGATGTATTCCCTTTTACCGGTCGTAAAGACAGTGCTGAAGGAACACTTTCTGTAGTAGATGCACTGCGTTCGTTCTCGATCCGTTCTTTGGTGGCAACAAAATTTACAGATGATAATAAAAAGTTATTGAACGAAATTGTTAAAGGAGATGATTCGAACTTCTTAAGTACGAAGTATATTTTTTAAAAGGTCAGTTCATAAAACCAAGCCGCAAAAACATGGATGTGAATCTGTGGATTTGTGGCTTTTTTATTTTCTGTCATTCTGAACGCATTGAAGAATCCCTAAGCGATGAACACGGGCATTCAAATGGTGATCTAAATGTAGATTACTTTATGTAGTTACTTGCGGCTAAAAGATCTTTCACTGGCGTTACCATTGACAGATCCTATAGAAAAATCGTCATTTCGACTGAAGCGTGCCGATTTTTCATCGGTAGCGAAATGGAGAAATCTATAGAGGCAGATTTAGCTTCGTTGAGCAACCGTGGTTCTCGACTGCGTTGCTCTCCGCTCGAAATGACGACTCTTGAGAGCGCTGTCAATCCTATTGATTTTTATACAATAAATTATCCCTCAGGATGACAAATGAAGGGAAATCTCTATCCGTATTAATAATGCAGGTAATATACTTTTTGCGATACAATCGCCTTTCTCATACATCCTCGTTGCAAACGAGGACGATGATCTCAATTATACGCCTAACTCCGTGTACTCAGTGAATGTCTCGATGCACTCGGTGGTTAAAAAACAAATAGGATCACGAATTATATTTTTTACTTCAAGCTCTTCACTAAATTCAATTTTAACTCCTTAATCCCTTTTACTACCAATCCTGCAACCTGCTTAGCTCCTTCCGGACTTAAATGTGTATTGTCTTTCTTGCCGTTTGGATAATTTACATTTCCTGAATCAACATAGTTGAATAATTTGATGGATTGTTCTTCACCAAGGCGGTTTAACAAACTCTCTGTTTTCACCAGCATATCAATTAGCGGAACATCTAATGAATCGGCTACCTGGCGGGTAATGCGTGGATAGTCGCCATGTGAATCGATTAAAACACCATTTTTGAAACTTCTGCGGGAGATTGGGGTGAGTAAAACCGGAAAAGCTTTTTTGCTTCGGGTTTCTTTTACATAATTAACCAAATTGATCTTAAAATCAGCAAGTGAAACACCAACGGAAGGCTTATCAATTTTTTCGTCATTATGCCCAAATTCTATAAAAACATAATCGCCAGGTTTTAACTGCGCCAATATTGGATCCCAGCGTTTTTCGGCCCTGAATGATTTCGTACTTCTTCCGTTTAAAGCCCGGTTATCAACCGTAAGGTCTGATTTAAAGTATGATTGTAATGCCATGCCCCAACCCGTTTCCGGATAAGCTTTTTCTTCTTTATTGGCTGCGGTAGAATCGCCAATTATATACAATTTTGTTTTCTTCTGAACGGTGGTAAAAGAGAATAAAACGGTTAAGGCAACTGCCGTAAAAAATTTAAGGAAATTTGTCTTCATTTTAATTTATTTGTGAGTGGGTTCCACTGATCGGTTCCGCTCAGTATATTTTTTAAAGTGTAATTTTTAGCTTCAGTATCAGTGAGCTGTTTTGTCCAGGCCAGTCTTGTTTTTGGTGATGCCCCGGCACCTTTGTTTTTGTATTCAGCATAAAAAACCGTTAGTTCCTTGTTTGGAAACATCTTATCGCCCTTCCAGGCATTCCAGCCCTCTGGTGAAATATGTTTCCCGATTTCACAGTTTAAGAATACCGTTTTTGCATATGGCCGCCATGGCCTGCCCAAATATGCTTTCTTTACTGCAGTATCTGCAATGAGCTTACAATTTAAAAAAACAAACCCGAATTTTTGTTGTGCCGAGGTTGAAGCCGCGGTAACATACGAATCGCTCAGACTTTTAATGGTGCAATTTTCAAAAACAACAGTGGCTTTACCAAATATAAAATCGGTTGTACCCTCAATATAACAGTTTTGATAATGTTGACGGCTATTTTCTACAGCTGCATAAAGTGTATCCTGGTTGCCCAAAAACCTGCAGTTTTTAGCTGTAAAACGATCGCCTTCCACATGCAGCGCAACCGCCTGGCCAACACGGCCGGCCGTGTTGATAATGCTTAGGTTTTCGAAGTGGATATTATTCCCTTGAACCAATACAGTATAAGAAGTGTACGTGCTGAATTTATCGTTACCAAACTGGTCTTTGCCAGCTGGATTAAGCTTCCCGGAATAATCGTCGAAAGTAATAATGGTATTTTCAGAACGCTCGCCAATAATCGAAACCCTGATTTTCCAGGAGGGAATAATCAATTTTTCTTTGTAAATACCCTTTTTAACATAAATTTTAACTTCCTGTTCGCCTATATCCCTTACCGAATTTACAGCTTCCTGTATAGAGCGGTAATTACCGGAGCCATCTTTAGCAACGGTAAGGGTAGCCGGGTATTTAGGGTCTTGTGCATAGGTTTGTGCAGTTAAGCCGAGGTGAAAGAGGAGGATAAAAACAAAATAGATAAGCGTTGGCTTCGTCATGTGATCGGTATAATGCTACTATAAATTTCAATAAAAAAGGGCAGATCTAACCTGCCCTTTAAAAATAATTAATAAGCCCAGCGTGGATCGCCAATCGGGCCACCGGTACTTCCGGCAGTTCTTAAAGGCGAGGCAGCAGGCAGTGAAAAATCAGTTGTAGTAGCTGTCCAGCCTGTATTGATGCTTTGATTGCTGGCTAAAGTTGCCGTGCCAAAGGTGAGGGCTGTTCCACCTGTTAAGGCACTGAATAAATTGAAATAGTTACTGTTCGAGATTCTTAATGTGCTTCCTGCTCCTGTACCCCTTATGGCAGCAGCATTTACGGTACCCGATTTTGGCGTGTTGGCTAAAATGCTGTTCTGGATGGTAAAGTTGATCGGATTGGTATTGGCGTCCAGTAAGGCGTACTTTGCATTGCCGCCAAATCCATTAAAGGTTGAACTGGTAATCGAAACCGTTGGGATCACATCACCGGTATAGGTGGTGCTTGCCGTAACCAAACCCGGGCCCGCATTATAAAAAGTAGATTTCGAAACAGTAAGCGTATTAAATTGCATCTTGTTTACATGGAAGGTATAATAGGCCGAAGAACCATTGGCACCCATATCGTATACAATAGAGTTGTTCACGGTAATGCCTGTTATTTTAAAATCGCGCGCTGCCGTTCCCCTGTCACCACGTAAAAATGCAGTTGTTGCATTATGGACGATGCAATTATCTACTACCACATTGGTAAAGGTTGCTGCGGCGCCATTGGATGCCTGTGTACCAATAAAGTTGATAAAATAAAGTGCTGCTGCCGAAGCTCCATCAAACTCAATACCCGAAAGTGTTACACCTGCACCTGTTCCTTCTAAATCCAGTTCTTTAAAGTTAACCTTTGTATCTGTCGGGTTGCCGGAGGTAGATTTGATGGTGATGGTTTTTTGGGTAATAAATGTCGATGCTGCAGTTAGGTTGTAAGTGCCCGGATTCAGACCGATAATTGCACCATTAGCTGCTGAACTAATTGCAGCAGCCAGGTCGTCGCCCGGATTTAATTTTACCGTATAAGTAGTAGGCGCAAGTGTAGTAAAAGTGGTAATCCCTTTACTTTTTGTACCGGCAAAAAGTTCGGCAGTATATTTTGTTCCTGCAGCTAATCCTGTAATGACCTTTACGCCAGCAGATGCATCACCAGTACTTAAAGTTGTTGTGGCGGCAGCACCAGCTGTTGGAGTTAAAACAATAGATGTTAGGCCAACTGTAGGCGTAAAACGCAATGTAATACTGTTTTCCTTAATCTCGTTATCTCTGACCAGTAAAAACAACTGAATACCTGTTAACTGGAAGGCGCTGCTCCTTACGTATTTCGACTCGGGCTGACTTTCGGTGGCATTGGCCTTTACCCTGGCATAATATTTTGTCCGAACGGCTAAATTATCATCAGTTACTGTTACGCCTGTAGTATCGGCCGTTGTGCTATAGTTCACCGTAGCGAACAAAGAATCGGTAGAAAAATCGATACTGTATTTAAAGGTTTTTCCTGCGGACAATAGCGGCGGAGTCCAGGTTAATTTGGCCGAAGTTTCTCCGGTGGTAATTTTTATATCGCTGGGCTTAAATATCCTCGCCGGGTCTGTTGGTACATCATCTTCTTTTTTACAGGAAGAAACTACAACAACCATTAACGATAAAATGATCAGTTTAAACCCTAATTGATTGATAATTTTTTTCATGACTGATAATATAAATGCGTTAATAACCAAAATTTTGAACCATGTTCGGGTTTTCGATCAATGTGGTTTTTGGATATGGGAAAAGCTCTTTTTTATTGGCTTCGAAGTAATATGCGATACCCGTAGAAGTACTTGTGATCGAATTATCTTCAGATACGGCTTTTCTCCAGTTTTTAGTGGTATAACCTGTTGGTGCTGTTGAACTATTCAGGCCCGGAGAAGCAAATACATTGTTTGGAATGCCGCCATAAAGATCGAGTGTGGCTACCTCGTTAACGCTGGTTCCCATTAAATAATTACCTTCTTTGGCGTAGATATAGTTGGGCACATTTGCATAATCGCCTGTTCCGGCAATTAAAGCACGTATTTTTGTACGTATTTCATCAAATTTGCTCGCCAATAAATTCCAGCGGATTAAATCGTATTTACGGATACCCTCCCCACCAAATTCCAATAAACGCTCTTTAACGATGGCGTTAAAAAATCCGGTTTTATCCATTGGCGTTACCGGGATCTGTGTTTCGAAGCCTGCATAAGCCCGTTTCTGAACTTCCTGTAAAGCACTAACTGCAGCCGCTGATGGCGCACCGTTTATTTCATTATCAGCTTCTGCATACATCAATAATACATCTGAAAAGCGTAAAATAGGCCAGTTAATCGAAAAATTCTGTGCTGCAGATGAGCCATTAAAGGTTGTCCACGATTTACGGAACTTACCATCCGTCATATTAAACAGGGTATTGATGATTTTTTTTGAGGATGCCACAATTTCAAAAACTCCGATGGTTACATCCCTGCGGCAATCTTTCGTGAGGTCAAATTCATAAAAATAAGTAGGAATAGCATTCATGCCGCCACCGCCTGAACCGAAAGTAGAAGCCGAGTTAAAGCGGATGCCATTATAATAACCCAATTTACTATCAGTAGATGCATTGCCACCAAAAGCGGCTACTTCGAACATCAGCTCGTGCGCATCATCATAGCGGGTTGTAGTGTGCAGGCTTTTAAATACATTTTCGTACACTGGATTTAAATTATGCTCTGAACGGTGGTTCATAATATCCAGGCACTCCTCAAAAGCAATTTTATAATAGGTTAAATAATCGGAGCTGCGTTCCATGGTATGGCTGGCTGACCTTAATGAATAGCCGCCTCTTGCCAATGCAATCCTGGCCCTTAAACCTTTAATAGCTCCCTTTGTATAACGGAAACTGCCATATTCTGTAATTCCGCTTCTCCATGGAACCAGGTCTTCGGCCGTTTTTAAGTCAGCAATAATCTGATCGTAGGTTTTATTGCGGTCTACATTGGGGCCATATAATGTTTCTGCATCTGCCGAAGGTACAAAGGAAGCCGGTACATCTCCCCAGTTGCGGATGAGTTCATATAAAAACTGAGCCCTTAAAGTAAGTGCTTCACCATAATAACGCTTCATGATCGTTTTCTCCGCATCAGATCCGTTAGTATATAATTTTGAAGCCGGAATGTATTTGATGCAGATATTTGCACGCTCTACGCCCGAATACAGCTGCAGAAATGGATTGATGAGGTCGGTATTGTCAGAACTTGCACCGTACATACTAATCCCTCTGCGGTCTGACGAGCTGTAGCTTCCCGAGGTTTTAAAATCATCTGCTGTTAAGCCAAATAAGGTAGAAATACGGCTACCATAACCATTATCTCCGCATAAACGGTTATAAATGGCAATAACTGCTGCATTGGTATTGGCTGTACTTTCGAAAACAACATCGGGGGAAGAAGTTGATGACGATTGTACATCTAAATATTTTTTACACGAAGTGGTTATGCTCAATGCTCCAACAGCAATTACCATTAAAGCCGATTTTATAAATTTATTGTTCATTTTCTTTAATGCTGAGTTTAAAATACCATGTTAATACCAGCCAGGATATACCTGCTGCGTGGGTAGGCTGCATAATCGATGCCCGGCGTAAGTGGGTTCGATCTGCGGGTGTTTGCCTCAGGATCATAACCGGTATAGCCAGTAATGGTATAAAGATTGTTTACTGTTCCATATACCCTTAGTTTGGATATAAAGCCTGTTTTTTTGATCAAACTTTGTGGCAAGCTATAACCCAGGGTTACGTTGCTGATCCTTAAAAAAGATCCGTTTTCGATGGCATAAGAAGTTAATGCATAATTTCCGGTGGTAGGTGTCCATAAAGTGGTATTGGCATTCATTGCCGTTAATACAACCGGATCGGTTACTTTCACCCCGTTGGCATCGAAATTCTGCCACCTATCATTCATCACCGCCAGTAAATTGTTGTCCTTAACGTTATATTGTGAGGTAAATTCGAGTTTATTGGCATTATACACCTTGCTGCCATAGCTAAAGTTTAAGAATACGGTTAAGTCGAAATTTTTGTAAGCAAACTGGTTGTTAAAACCGCCCATAAATTTCGGTTGCGCCGTGCCTAAAACGGTTCTGTCATCATCACCAATCATCATGCTCGACGAAGAAGAAAGTTTTTGGACTTTCATATCACCCGGCTGCGGATCGCGGTTGCCCAATAATACCCTGCTGTTGGCTACGGTTGGCTTAAGGGTGTAAGTATAAACCCCTGTAGTGGTATTTTGTACATAGGTAAAATCATCAACCGTATAACGCCCATCAGAAACAAAGCCGTAAAACTGGCCAACAGGTTTTCCTACTTCGACTTTAAAATCGCCCAGGCTGTTTACCCATCCCGATTGTGTAATGTAAGAACTTACGCCGTTCTGCAGTTCAACAATTTTATTTTTATTGAATGAAATATTGAAACTGGTGTTATAACTAAAATTTCTGGTTTTAACAGCCTGATAATTTAACTGAAGTTCAAAGCCTCTATTTTGGGTTTTACCCACATTTTGCTGTTGGGTAGAGTAACCTGTAGTTTGTGGAACGTTTGCATTTAACAACAGGTTTTTAGTCCGGTTGTCGTAATAATCCAGGTTAAGCGATAACTTGTTTTTGAACAGTTCGATATCGATACCCAGGTTTTTGGAAATATTGGTTTCCCAGGTAATATTCGGATTTGATAAGATGTTTCCTGTGGCCGTACCCGAAATCAGGCCTGTTGATATAGACCCATCCGTTTCGGCATAACCACCGGTGGTAGAGCTTAGGTAAAACAGGGTTCTAAACAAATCCTGGCCAATGCGGTTATTTCCGGCGGCACCATAACTAAACCTCACCTTAAAATTATCCAGCCAACTCAGCTGCATATCTTTAATAAATTTCTCTTCTGTAAGCCTCCACGCAACCTGTGCAGATGGAAAATAACCCCATTGCTTGCCCGCAGCGAACAATGATGAAGCATCTGTTCTGAAGTTTACAGTGGCCAGGTATTTATTTTGAAAACTGTAAGATGCCCTTCCAAAAATCGAAAACTGCCTGGTTCCCGAAATTAATGAAGTTGGCCTGTCCTGGATCGTATTTGGCGGAGTACTGCTTACAAAAGCATCCTGGGCAGAAATGTTGATCGGTAAAAATTTAAGTACTGTTGTTCTCGAATCGATATCAACCATGTTGATTTCCTGTCCGACCAATAAATCCAGGCTGTGGTTTTTGCCGAGGTTTGGCCTGTAGTTGATGGTATTGGTGTTGATAAAAGATTTTTGAGCTACTGTATCCAGCTGGATGGCAGGTAAACCCGCATTGTTCCTGGCCACATTGCTAACCGGACCGTTAAAGGTATTGGTATGGCGGTTTACTCTGTTATAACCAACGGTACTCTTTATTGTTAAGTTTTTCAGGATTGAATATTGTATATATCCGCTAGAAATCAGGTCGTTACGATAATCGTATTTCAGCTCCTGGTTGGCCAGGGTAATGGGGTTGGTTAATCCGGTGGTTAAATAATCTGCATCGAACAG
Source organism: Sphingobacteriaceae bacterium (assembly GCA_017745075.1). Taxonomy (GTDB): domain Bacteria; phylum Bacteroidota; class Bacteroidia; order Sphingobacteriales; family Sphingobacteriaceae; genus Pedobacter. The sequence goes on from JAGIAD010000004.1 coordinate 253,915, forward strand.
ATCGCCTGAATCACCTCCGCCCGAATAAGGCTGATAGCGTACCGAGTTCCTTAAACGGTTGGTGCCCTGCGAGCCTGTAGAGCTGGTGCCCACACCGTCTACCCGTTGACGGCTGTAGCGCGCATTTAAACCTATCCTGAATTTATCTGAAAATTTATGGTCCAAACGTATCGATGCGAAAGTTCTCCTATAGCCGGAATTAAGCATAATACCGTCTTCCTTTGTATTGTTTACCGAAGCATTGTAAGTGGTTTTAGACGTGCCACCCGACAGATTTAAAACTTCGGTATTGCTCCATGCCTGCCTTCCGAAGACTTTGTCCTGCCAATCGATATTTTGAATGTTTTTGTAGATGTCAAGATCTTCAAAAGTGCCGTATTTTTTGGTGAAAGTGTCTTTTACCTCCTGATTGGTGTTGTTGTTATACAGCTCATACTGATATTTGATAAATTCATAAGGGTTCATCACATCCAGTTCGTTAACGATCTGCCGTGCACCTGCGTAAGCATCAAACGAAACAATGGGTCTCCCTTTTTTACCACTTTTTGTCGTAATAATTACCACGCCATTGGCCCCCCTGCTACCATAAATCGAAGTGGAGGCAACGTCTTTTAATACATCGATAGACTGGATTTCATTTGGCGATAAGATGGATAAAGCATTTTCAACCTGGATTCCATCTACAATGTATAGCGGCGAATTATCGCCTGTAAGTGAGCTGCCACCCCTTACTTTAATTACAATCTCGGCACCCGGGCTACCCTCCGTTGTGGTAACCGATACACCGGCAAGTTTACCCGCTAATGCCTGTGCGGCAGTACTTACCGGAAATTGGTCGATATCTTTTCCGGTAATGGAAGAAACGGAACCAGTTAAAGCTTCTTTACGCACCGATCCGTATCCGATATTTACCGTTACTTCCTGAAGGGTGTTGGCATCTTCTTCTAAATTGACGTCAACCTTGGTTTGACCGGTAACGGTTACATTTTTGGTTTTGTAGCCAACATAGGTAAAAGTTAAGGTTGCTCCATTGACTGGAACAGTGATTTTATAAGCTCCGTTTGCATCGGTACTGGTTGCAATTTTAGATTCTTTTATGCTCACACTAACACCTGCCAAAGGCTGTCCATCTGTTTTATCTTTTACGGTACCACTAACCTGCCGTGTTTGTGCTTTTGTTACAGATAATCCAAAAAAAGAGAAAAATGCTAAAAAGAGTAGAACTCTGCTCATAATTATTTATTTGAAGTGATTTGGTTATTTTTAAGATGCTGCAATCGCTCGCATGTAGAATATAATTCTATTTCGGAATGTTATTGTTAGTTTATATTTGGTTACGTTGACGTAACAATTTTACAAACTAAAAACCGTTTGAAACCCAATTTTAACTAAAAAAGTGTGCAAACGTTCCCAAAAACGTCGATATAACGTTTATCAATGTTTTTTATCAAATCTGCTTAAAGAGATATTTTTTGTAACTTGTACTCCATACGAAAATGAGATTTGAAACATCTACCATAAAGGATATAGCTAAAGCACTCGGGTTGTCAACTTCAACAGTTTCGAGGGCTTTAAGAGACCGTTACGAAATTAGTGAAGAAACCAAAAAACTGGTTTTAGCTTATGCCGAAAAGGTGAATTACCGCGCCAATCCCATTGCACGGAGCTTAAAAGAACGCCGTAGTTATTCCATCGGTATTATTGTTAGCGAAATTGCCAACAACTTTTTTTCTCAGGTGATAAATGGCATTGAATCAATTGCTTACGATAAGGATTACCATGTAATCATTTCTCAAAGCCACGAATCTTACAAGCAGGAAAAACTGAATGTTGAGCACCTTGCATCGCGTTCTATTGATGGTTTGCTGATTGCGCTATCGTCTGAAACACAGGATATCGATTATCTTCGGAATTTGTATGCCAAGGGCTTACCAATTGTTTTTTTTGACCGCGTGCCTAAAGATTTTGAAACCCATAAAGTAATTGCGAATAATTTTAAGGGTTCTTTTGATGCTACCGAACACCTGATTTTATCGGGAAAGCGCAGTATAGCACATTTAACCAATTCAGAGAACCTTTCGATTACGAAAGAAAGGCTGGAAGGTTATAAGGCAGCGCTGTCCAAATACCACATTGAATTTAAACCCGAACTGGTTAAATATTGCCAGCATGGAGGGATGCACAGTACAGAGCTGGAGCAGGCAGTAAAAGAGCTTTTACCCCTTAATCCCGATGGGATTTTTATTTCAAGCGATCGCTTAACCACGGGCTGTATTATGGCACTAAAAAAAACCAACCCGGAAGTAGCGTATAAAATCGCAATAGCAGGTTTTACGAATTCCAACCTGGTCGAACTATTTAGTCCCTCGCTAACCTCAGTTAAGCAGCCCGCTTTCGAAATGGGGCAGGTAGCCACCGAATTATTAATTTCAATGATCGAAGCCAAAAGGCCTGTTACCGAGTTCGAAACCAGGGTTTTAGATACGGAACTGGTGAATATAACAAGGCGGTAAGTACCCGCTTAGCGTTTAGCTCTACGTTCAAATAAGCACACTGGTTAACAGACGTTCTGATGATGTGCTCCATATGAAATGCTCATCGCCAAGCGCCGAACGCTACTCTCCAAACTAATTATTACCTTTGCACCATGGTAGAAATCACATTAAAAAAGGGCAAGGAGAAAGCAGCATTACAAAGACATCCATGGGTATTTTCTGGCGCACTGGAAAAAGTTAAAGGGAAACCCGAAGATGGTGATGTAGTAAAAGTTTTTGCTTTCGATAATGAATTTCTGGCCTATGGATATTTCAACAGCAATTCGCGTGTTGCCGTTCGTTTATTAGAATGGGACGAAACACAGACCATTGATACCAGCTGGTATAAAAACCGGTTAAAACAGGCCATTGCTTCACGCCAGTTTATCTTAAACGAACAGACCAATACCTGTCGTTTAGTGTTTAGTGAAGCCGATTTCTTGCCAGGCCTGATTGTTGATCAATATGCTGATTTTCTTTCGCTTCAGATTTTAAGCTCCGGAATTGAAAAAGTGAAAGCAGAAATCGTTGAAATTTTAAAAAATGAATTAAATCCTAAAGGAATTTTTGATAAAAGTGATGCCACCGCCCGTACCCACGAAGGTTTACCCGTAGAAAACGGCCTGCTGTGGGGCGAAAACCCTCCTGAATTTTTGGAGGTAAAAGAAAATAGAATTATCTATCACATTAATATCGCTGAAGGACAAAAATCAGGCTTTTACTGCGATCAGCGAGATAATAGGCATATTTTAGCCAGTTATACAAAAGACAGGAAGGTTTTGGATTGCTTTAGTTATAGCGGTGGTTTTAGTTTAAACAGTTTAGCTAAGGGAGCAGCGAGTGTTACCAGTGTTGATAGCTCCGGTTTGGCCGTAGAAACACTCAAACAAAATGTTGCGCTGAATAAATTCGATGTAAATAAGGTAACAGCCATTCAATCAGATGTAAACAAACAACTGCGTGCTTTTAAAGATTCAGGAGAATTATTTGATGTAATTGTACTCGATCCGCCTAAATATGCACCATCGCGTTCAGCATTAGACCGCGCTGCAAGAGCCTATAAAGACCTGAACCGTTTAGGCATGTTGTTACTGGAAAAAGGTGGTTTACTGGCTACTTTCTCTTGTTCAGGAGCAGTTGATATCGAAACTTTTAAACAGATCATCGCCTGGGCAGCCCTTGATGCAGGCAAAGAAGTCCAGATTATTAAGCAGTTCTGTCAACCGGAAGATCACCCTGTGAGGATTTCTTTTCCGGAAGGAGAATACCTAAAAGGCTTATTATTGAGGGTATTATAGATTTATCACTTACCCATCTAACCTAAACCACAAAGACACAAGCACGAAGTTTTTTGAACATTAACCAGGTGTATAGTGTCTTTGTGGTCGGCTTGAATCAGCATTCGGTTATCCGACCATTACTTTAGCGGTAATGGCCAGCCTGTTCCAGGCATTAATGGTAACTATGGCCATAATAATCTGCGCCAGTTCCTGCTCGTTAAAAAAGCTTGCAGCTTTTTGATAAGTTGCATCAGAAACATGCTGGCTAATTAAAGTTACTTCTTCTGTTAAGGCCAACACCGCTTCTTCTTTTGCCGTAAACAGAGTTGTTTCTCTCCAGGCATTAAGCAGGTACAAGCGTTGTTCGGTTTCGCCTATTTTACGGGCATCAGTTGAGTGCATATTTAAGCAAAATGCACAACCGTTAATTTGCGATGCGCGCATTTTAATTAATTCTAAAAGAATTGGATCCAGTTTGCTGGTCGATAAATATTTCTCTAAACCATACATGGCCTGGTAAGCTGCTGGTTCTACTTTTTGGATGTTGATTCTGTTTTCCATTTTACTTGTTTTTTGATTACGATGTAAAGGTCTGCATCTTAAAAATCAAAAAACTTAATGTAGTTTAAGAAATGAATTTTCTAACCGCAAAGCGCAAAGGCTTTTGCGATTGCGCTAAGCAGGGTTAAAAATTCGGGTAGTTCGCCATTAAATGTTATTCGATAAATTTAGGCGATTCGTCCTTTCGACCGTAGTGTTCCAAAGGAACTCCTTTGGAGGAGAAATCAATGGGTAATTTATTTAATAACAGAACTTACAGATTTAGCTTCGCTGAGCACTGCGTGGTTCTCCATTCCGCCTCGCTCCGGTCGAAATGACGAAAATCAATTAGCCCAACTCTGCGTACTTTACGTTTCTTTCTCTGCGAACTTTGCGATTAACAAACGATTACTTCTTCGCCCTGATTTTACTTAAAAATTCTGGTGTAAAGCCCAGATAAGAAGCCAGCATATATTGTGGCACCCGCTGCACAAATTCAGGGAATAAACTGTTAAAATGGCTGTACCTTTCTTCGGCAGTCTGACTGTATAGGAATTTTATCCTCCGCTGCGAAGCCTGGTGATTTTTCTGCAGGATGAGCCTGAAATACCGCTCCAGTTTGGGCAGTTTGGAGAACATCTCATCATAGTGATGGTGCGCTATGGAAATTACTTCTGTTGCTTCTGCTGCCTGTATGTAAAATTCTGTAGGTTGTTGGAAAAGAAAACTGGTTAAATCGGTGATCCACCAGTTTTCGATGGCGAACTGAGTAGTCTGCTCAGCCCCCTTTATATCGATGAAATAAAGCCTCAGGCAACCTTTTACTACAAAATAATTTGCCCTGCAGGTTTGCCCTTCTGTTAATAAAAAAGCCTTCTTTTTTACGGAAAAAGATTGTAGCAATGGTGCAAGAATGTCCTGTTCATCGCTACTAAAATCTATAAATTTATTAATGTGCCTAAAAAGTGCGCTACCCATTTGCTATACTATTGATTAGCTAAAATAGGCATAATTATAAAAGGGAATCAATAGCCTAAAGTGAAAATGCCTTGTATATGGGATGCGCATATTCTCCCCAGTTTTTCATTGCACCAAGTAATATTGCTTTTAAACCTTTGTTATCGGTCGGTTTCCCTTTTGTTGGTGCACTTAAGTCTTTTTCAGGAACGCTTACTTCTGTTACTTTGGTGGCAAACCAGGTTACATTCTCATGTGGTAAAGCTAAACCTAAAATCATGCCGGGTAATCCGGTAAAAGATTCCGGACCGCCCGAAACAGCGATCTGGTTGCTATAATAGGCCACTACATAAACCGAATCCATAATGATGGCATTGGCCCTACGGCATTCGTAACCGGCAATTTCGCGTGTTTCATCTGTAATTTTCCAGTTGATTTTCCGTACACTGTCTTTAACGAGGTAAGTATCCTCATACACGTTTTTTTGCGTAATACTGGTCTGCTGATCGAAATTTGTAGCTATAGTATTTTTTAAATCGGCCAGTACATCAGATGAGAGCCAGTTGTTGTTTACTGTTTCTTCTACAGCAGGCCATTTATACAAACTTTTATCTTTGGTAAAGCTCAGTGTGCTTTTGGCAACTTTAAACTGTGGATTGTTCTTTTTGTACTGTTCAAAAGCCTCTTTCATATAAGTTTCATTTTCTTTATCGATCTTCTTTTTGATCAGGGCATACATGTTGGATCTTTTCTCAAATTCGATTACACCATTTTGAACGAAGTGTACATTTTGGGCAAAAAGATCGCTGCTGATGATAATGACAGCAAATAGGAAAATATATTTTAGTGTAGTTTTCATGACTATTATTTTTGTTTAATACCACCCCCCATTTTGTTAAAGTCCCACGATACGGAGAACATTAAATATCTCCTAATGGTGGTATAACTGCTTTGGCTTATTGTTGTGTTGTTGGCCGAACGGTTAAAGCCGACATTTTGATTTAAAATATCATTTACGGTTGCTGAGAATCTTAAATTTTCTGATTTGAAAAACTTTTTGCTTATAGATGCATTCCAGATAAGACGCTCAAAACTTTCGGTGAGCACTTGCGTTTTTCCGTTGTACTGGTATTCGGCATCAGTAGATATTTCAAACTTGCCTGGTAACTGCACATTGCCAGAAGTATAACCAGTCCATCCCCATCCATCACTGTTACGGCCTATACTTGTTCTAGCCATATTATACGAAGGACCGAAGCGGCCATAAAAACTGTAACTTTTATCTTTGTATTTCGAAATATTGATCCCTCCGCTGTAGCTATAGTTTTTAGTGTTGTTTAAGGTTCTGCCTAAATCGGTGGTAATAAAGTTATACGAAGAACTCCCGTTTGCATTTGCATTTAAACCTATATTTAATTCGCCAAGCGCGTTTATTTTTCTGCTGATCTGTCCGTATAAATAGAAATTGGTCTGCATTTTATCGTTGTAATTGATGTAGCGATAAGTGCTTTTACCTACACTATTGGTGGTTACATCGCTAATAATCGGATTTGCAGTAAAGTTGTAGGAGCCGCTTAACCAAATCGATTGGTTGGTTAAAACCTTGTAAGAATTATAATTTGCACTAATATTGCTTCTGAACGATGGTCTTAAATCCTGGTTTCCTTCCACGATGTTAAATGGATCATTATTTACCCTTACAGGCTGAAGTTGGTCCAATGAAGGCTGGTTGGTATTCCCGTTATAAGCGATCCGGAGTGATTTCTGTTGCGAAAAACGATATTGATAAGAGGCCTGTGGCATATAATTTACAAAGTTTCTTACATATGTTTTATTGCGGTAAACATCATCCTGCTTAAAATTTACACCACTAAACTTCGATCCAAAATTGATAACGGTTTTGCCTTTTTTGTAATTGAAAATGGCACCGGCCTGATTGATGGTCTGGTTCAACTCAAAGTTATTGCTGTAAACGGTGTCTAAAATATCGTACCTGCCGCTGCCTGATTGGTTGAAAGATAAGCGATCGGATTTTCCGTTCATTAACGTTAAGCCATAGTTTACAATTACGGTTAAGGTTTTAGAAAGTGGTTCGGTATAGGCTGCATTTAATTTGAATGCATTGTTTGTGATATCATTTACCTTTAACTGATTGGTAAGACTATCTATTGTTCCTGTTCCTGCCCCGTTTATTCGTTTATTCTCTGAGTTTAAGTACCCTTCGCCATTACTCTTGTTGATGGATTGATTTAAGTTTAATGATAAGGTACGTCCTTTTTTCTTCAGTTTTTTGGTGAATAAAACGTTCATGTTAAAACTTTGATCGTCGGTCTTATTGCTGAGGGTTCTTTTGGATGAATTTAGAAACTTATCATTTTCGCCCAGTGTTTCGGTTTCAAAATAATTGGAAGTATTGCCTTTTTTAAATGCCCCATCAACATTAACTTTCATGGTCAAAGTTGTATCAATTTTTAGCTCATACATCGCATCGAGCTTTTGTCTGAACATGTCATTATCAAATGATTCATTGGAGGTATTGTTCTGTACGCCCGATTCTAAATTGTTCTGACTTATAGAGTTTCTGTCACCCTGAACCCTGATCGATCCGATTTTATAATTTGTATTTAATGATTCTTTATCCTTATTCCATTTGTTGTCAAAATGTAGCCCCCCGGTTCTGGCTACAGGCAAACCCTGACCATTATACTGTCCGTCGTAACTATCAAAATCATCGCCGCCAAAACTAAAATACATTCCACCATCATCACTCATCGTCATTCCGCCAGAGCCCCCATATTTATCACGGTCATCCCAGCCTAAACCCACTGTTCCGTTATTGCCTAAAATACCATAGGCCGAAAATTTCTTTTTGCCCCAGAATTTATTGAACATGGCCTGTCCCTGATAAAAATCTTTGGTGCCATAGCCCCCCTGTACTTTACCGAAATAACCGTTCTTTTTATCTTCCTTGAGTTTAATATTAAGCGTTTTGGTTTTTTCGCCATCATCAATGCCCGTGAAACTGGCCTGATCGCTGGCTTTATCGTAAAGCTGAACCGATTCTACCATGTCTGCCCGGAGATTTTTAGTGACCAAGGTTGGGTCGTCGCCAAAAAATTCTTCACCATCTACCAGCACTTTCGGAACCGTTTTTCCCTGAGCCGTAATTTTTCCGTCTTTATCTACCTGGAAACCAGGAAACTGTTTAATCAGGTCCTCCACTTTCGAATTGGGCTCGATATGATATGCTTTAGGATCAAACTCAGTAGTATCGCCTTTTATCTTTATGGCCGTACGGTTTCCTTTGATAATTACATCGGCAAGTATTTTAGCCATTCCGGTGAGATTAATCCTGCCATAATCTTTAACCTGGCTGGTAGAATCTAAAGTAAAATGATCAACAAAATCGGCATATTTTGGATAAGAAACCAGCAAGATAAACTTACCGTTTTTAATGCCATGGATTTCGAAAGTACCATTTTCTGCTGTCCTGGTAAATTTCAACAGTGTAGAATCTTTTGCATTTAAAACTGCTACGGAAGTTCCGGATAAAAGCGTGGTAGAAGCTGTGTCAATCGTTCGGCCTTTAATGGTGTGGAGGCCCTGTGCTTTTGAGTAGGAAGAGATCACTGCTAAAAAGCACAATGAGAGTAAAAGACGTTTCATAGATAAAATTTGTTTTGTTTGCCCGAATATAAACTAATATATTAGTTGTTGGTAATGCTTTAACCTTTTTTAACAATTTAAAAAACCGGTGCATCACCATACACACAAAAGATTATATCTTTAATAAAAAAATCAGATGAAATTACCTTCTCTCCAGCAGCTTTACAGTGGATTTATACATGTAATTAAGCGTTTTCCGTTACAGTTTATCTTCGCTGTGGCTGCAACCATTTGCTCTTGCTACTACATTCATATTTCAGATTTCCGGTATCATTCAGAACAAAATGAAATACTGGAAAGCCACCTGATCAAAGCAATAGCCATTTTAAACCTGGCACTTACATTTGTATTGGCACTCGATTTAATTTCAGAACGGAACCAATATCAACCGGCAAAAAAATGGCTGTTGCGCCTTGGAGGTATCCTGATGTGTACAATCCTGTATTTCGGCCTCGATCCGGTGAATTATTCTGCCGATCTTTACCGCATTTTCCTGTTCGCCTTTGCCTTCCATTTGCTTGTGGCATTTGCCCCATTTGTCGGTCACGAAAAAATGAATGGTTTCTGGCAGTTTAACAAAGCACTTTTTTTAAGGTTTCTAACTTCCGCACTTTACTCGGCCGTGTTATATGCCGGTTTGGCCATTGCCCTGGTTGCCATTAACGGGCTGTTTAATGCAGATATCAGGTGGCAAACTTACATGACCTTATTTGCGATCATCACCGCTGGATTTAATACCACCTTCTTTCTGGCCGGAATCCCTACCGATTATAAATTGCTTGAGGAAGATCAAAGCTACCCGAAAGGCCTGAAAATATTTGCCCAGTTTGTGCTTATTCCGCTGGTAACCATTTACCTGGCAATCTTACTGATTTACGAACTTAAAATCGCAGTACAATGGCAATTGCCCAAAGGGCTGGTATCGAGCCTGATTTTAGGCTATTCGGTATTTGGCATTTTATCGTTGTTGTTGGTTTACCCGGTTAAAGACACCGAAGGAAACAGCTGGATCAGACTATTCTCGAGGTTCTTTTATATCATGTTGATCCCCTTGGTGGTACTGTTGCTATTGGCCGTATGGAAGAGGGTTGGCCATTACGGGATTACCGAAAGCAGGTATATTTTAACCGCACTGGCATTATGGTTGGCTGGTATAACCATTTATTTTCTCTTCAGTAAAAAACAGAATATTAAAGTGATCCCGATAAGCTTGTGCATCATTTCGCTTTTGGCTACCTATGGTCCGCAGAGTGCCTTTTCGGTTTCGAAGTTCTCGCAGTTGAGCCGTTTAAAAAGAATAATGAGCAGCCAGAAAAAAGAGGATGTGAAAGAACGGCCTGCAGTAATCAGGTACCTGGTTTATACCCATGGATTAAAAACTTTACAGCCTTTCACTCAGAAAGACCTCGGCAAAATCGAGGAAAAGATTGATAAATCCAATAACTACCGGTACACCATGCGCATGAACAAGGTTGATACGGCCCTGGCCATTTTTAAGGTTAAAGGTTATAAAACTTACGATCCGGGAGTGACCATTATCCTTCAAAATGATGAAAATCAGGTCTTAAATGTTAAGGGTTATGATTACCTGGTAGAACTTAATGACTATCCCGAACAAAAAGTAACCCGTCTTTACGGTACAGATTTAACAACCGATAAAACCAATACCAGAATCTCCTTATCGGTTAATAATCAGCCAGCCTTGCTAATCGAATTAAAAACGTTGGTCGATCAGGCGGTTAAAGCATATAAAAAAGGGACTTTAAAACCAACCGGTAAAAAGCAGGAATTTTTTTATCCCGCAAAGCTGATGAGTGTTTCTAAAAACATCAACGGCTATCAATACACCATTGTCATCACCTCTCTGGAAAGCACTTACCACGAAGACGATGAAAATGATTATTTCTGGACTGATACCCACAGTTACCTGCTTATTAGAAAACTTTAAATTAAGCAGATCTCTGATAGATGGCCAGTCTTTAACAGATTGGCCTTTTTTGTTTGTCGATATTTAAAAAAACAAGCAGGTTTTCGTATAGGTTATTTAAGTGTTCGTCTATAAATACAAGCCCATGGTATAATAGCCCATAATCGGCTGAAACGTTTTCAATGTACCGTAGTCTTAATTACAAAAGAGCCTAATAATTAGGTATTTAAAATAAAGATTTACAAACATAAAATATTAAGGTCATGAAAACTTCTATCAAAAATTTATTCGCAGCAGCATTAGTAATGGTTACTTTAAGCAGCGCAACAGTAGTAGCAAACGCAACAGAAAATAATGCCAGCTACACTGCATTAACAAAAGTTAAAAACATCAGCAAAATCGTGGTTTCAGGAAATGTGAAACTGATCCTTGTTCAGGATGCTAAAGAAAGTGTTGAAGTGTACGATCAGTATTACACCAAAAACGCCTTGGTGCAACAACAGGGAGCAGAATTGAGAATCAGTTCTTTTGATAAAAATACTTTAACCGTAATTGCCCACGTAAATAATTTAACCGCTATTGAAGCTTCAAATACGGCAAGTGTAAGCACTGCCGGAAGTTTTAACCTGTTAAACCTGAGTGTTGTTTTAAATGATGATGCATCGGCAGATATTAAAGTCAATACCGTTAGTTTATCAACAAATGTGAAAGATGGTGCGTCCTTAAAATTAGAAGGTACTACCGATTTACACCAAGCGGTAATGGGTGTAGCATCCAAAGTAAACATGGATGGTTTTACTGCTCAGGAAAGTAATACAAGGTTAACAGGAAAAACACTTTTGGCAAATAACAAATCGCGTTATGACGATATACAGTTAGCTTTATTGGAAAAATTATTCTAACTCCATCATATATTTACCGCAAAGGCGCTGAACTTAAATTCAGCGCCTTTTTTAGTTCTGTTGGTCGGGATTTCAAATCCCGACCTTATTTAGATAATGTTTATTAAAGCACCTGAAAAGATACTAAACTGTAACCATTTATCCGGATTTCAAATCCGGACCAACGGAAAGATAAGAAGTCAGATGGCGATAAAATCGCCTTTCTCGTGCATCCCCATTACAAACGGTGACGATGTTATAAATCAAATTTAATGCCCTGCGCCAGAGGCAAGGTATTAGAATAATTAATGGTATTGGTTTGCCTGCGCATATAAGCTTTCCAGGCGTCAGAGCCGCTTTCCCTGCCACCACCGGTTTCTTTTTCGCCGCCAAAAGCCCCGCCTATTTCGGCACCTGAAGTGCCGATATTTACATTGGCTATGCCGCAGTCAGATCCGTTGGCCGATAAGAACTGTTCTGCCTCTCTTAAATTCAAAGTCATTATAGCCGACGATAATCCTTGTGGAACAGCATTTTGTAAGGCGATGGCCTCATCCAATGTTTTATATTTAATCAGGTATAGAATTGGTGCAAACGTTTCGTGCTGAACAATCTCGAAATCATTCTTAACCTCTGCAATGCATGGTTTTACATAACAACCGCTTGTATAACCAGGGCCAGATAAAACGCCGCCTTCTACCACGAAATTGCCTCCTTCGGCCTTACATTTCGCTATAGAATCCAGGTAGGCTGCAACTGCATCGGTATCAATCAGCGGACCTACATGGTTATTTTGATCTAGGGGATCTCCAATACGCAATTGTTCGTAAGCTTTAACCAGTTTAGCGGTAAAAGTATCGTATACACTTTCGTGGATAATTAACCTTCTGGTAGAAGTGCAGCGCTGGCCTGCTGTGCCAACTGCACCAAATACCGCGCCGATTAAACTCATGTCTAAATCGGCATGTTCTGAAATAATAATGGCATTATTGCCACCAAGTTCGAGCAAGCTTTTTCCTAACCTTGCGCCAACTGCAGCACCAACGGCTTTACCCATTCGTGTTGATCCGGTAGCAGAAATTAAGGGGATGCGCCCGTCATTGGTCATGAGTTCGCCAACTTCCCTATCGCCTAAAACCAGGTTGCAAACACCTTCTGCAACATTATTGGCTTTAAAAACCCTTGCAATAATATGCTGACAGGCAATAGCAGTTAAAGGTGTTTTTTCTGATGGTTTCCAGATACAGACATTACCACAAACCAAAGCCAAAGCCGCATTCCAGCTCCATACAGCTACAGGGAAGTTAAATGCCGAAATAATGCCAACAATACCCAGCGGGTGCCATTGTTCGTACATCCGGTGGCTTGGGCGTTCGCTGTGCATGGTTAAACCATAAAGCTGCCTTGATAAACCCACTGCAAAATCACAGATATCGATCATTTCCTGTACTTCGCCAAAGCCCTCCTGCAAACTTTTCCCCATTTCGTAGGATACCAAGGTGCCCAGGGCTTCTTTATTTTCGCGCAGGGCATCGCCAAACTGACGTACAATTTCTCCTCTTTTGGGAGCCGGAACCGAACGCCATGCAGTAAATGCTTCCTGGGCTTTAATTACAACACTATCATAATCAGCGGCGTCTGCAACTTTGGCCGAAGCAATCAGCTTGTCATCAACAGGAGAATAGCTTTCCAATGTTTTGGTATTTGCTGCGCCGCCCCAATTACTTCCTGTGCTAAATGCTGCATTATTGGCTTTTACGCCTAATCTGTTTAAAATAGATTGAATATCTGTAGTCATATCTCTATCGGTTTACACAAAAAAACAAAAAAATACCTTAAAGGTGGTTACATTTGGTGCTTTACTTTTACCATAATACTTAATATCTTGCTTTAAAGATAACTGACTTATAAAATCTTAAAAAATGAATAAAAAATTTATTGCCTGTGGGGTAATATTGGCTTCTGCTTTTTTAGCTAATCCAACTTTTGCACAGGAACAGGCTGCCGAAAAATCAAATAATCTCAGCGTTTACCGGGCAACCGCAACCAAGGTTAACGATCTGGTGCATACTAAATTAGATGTGTCTTTCGATTACGCAAAAAGATACCTTTATGGAAAAGAATGGGTAACCTTAAAACCCCACTTTTACCCTACAGATTCTTTAACCCTCGATGCACAGGGAATGGATATTAAAACCGTATCTCTGGTGGGTGCAAAAGGAAATACACCGCTTAAATATGTTTATAATGATAATAAGCTGTATATCACTTTAAATAAAACATACACCAATGCCGAAAAATATACGGTTTACATTGCTTACACGGCCAAACCTGACGAACTGAAGGTAAAGGGAAGTGCTGCCATAACCGATGCCAAAGGCCTTTATTTTATCAATCCTGATGGTACCGATAAAAATAAACCAACGCAGATCTGGACACAGGGCGAAACGGAATCATCATCGGCGTGGTTCCCTACCATTGATAAGCCTGATCAGAAAACCACCCAGGAAATTTCGATGACTGTTAAGTCGAAATACACCACACTATCGAACGGAAAACTGGTGAGCCAGAAAACTAATGCTGACGGTACTAGAACCGATACCTGGAAAATGGATCTCCCACATTCGCCATATTTATTTATGATGGCTATTGGGGAGTTTAAGGTTACAAAAGATACATACAAAGGTAAAGAGGTAAATTATTACCTCGAACCCAAATTTGCACCTTATGTTAAACAGATCTTCGGGAAAACACCCGATATGATCCAGTTTTACAGCAATATTTTAGGGGTGGATTACCCATGGAACAAATATTCGCAGGTGGTGGTGAGAGATTATGTTTCGGGAGCTATGGAAAACACCACGGCAACATTACATGGCGAACAGATCCAGAAGACCGACCGGGAGTTGTTGGATGGGAACGAAGAGGGTACCATCGCCCACGAACTTTTCCACCAGTGGTTTGGCGATTATGTAACTGCCGAATCGTGGTCTAACTTAACCATGAACGAATCTTTTGCAACTTTTGGCGAGATTATCTGGCATGGGCACGATGCCGGCCTTGATGCAGAAGATAAATCGCGTTACGAAAAACTGCAATCGTATTTAGGCTCGACTAAAAAAGGCGAAAGTCCGGTTTTGGCCCGCTTCTATTATAACGATAAGGAAGATATGTTCGATAATGTGAGTTATGCCAAAGGATCTATCATCCTTTATGCGCTTAAAAACCAGATGGGCGATGCTGCTTTCTACAAATCGCTTAACCGTTATCTCACTACAAATGCTTTCAAAAATGGTGAAACACACCAGCTACGCCTGGCCATGGAGGATGTCACCGGTAAAGATTGGAACCCTTACTTTAACCAATGGTATTACAATGGAGGTCACCCAATTTTAAGCATCGATTATGGCTACGAAAACGGAAAAGCTATCATTAAAATAAAGCAGGCGCAAGATTCTAGCGTACAGACCTTTACGCTGCCTGTTAAAATTGATATTTATGCAGGAGGTAAAAAAATCAGGAAGGAAATCCTGATCAATAGCCGCGAGCAGAATTTTAGTTTTGAGGTGAGTGCTAAACCTGATTTAATCGATTTTGACGTAGATAAAATTTTAGTTGGCGAAACCAACGACAATAAAACCGCCGAAAACTATTACTTTCAGTATAAAAATGCACCAAGTTATGCTAACAGAATTGAAGCTTTACAGTTTATTATGCAAAGCAAGGCCAGCAGCGGACAACAAATACTGTTGGAAGGGTTGGAAGATAAATCGGGCGATTTACGCGCATTAAGCATTGACGGCCTTAATCTCGAAGATGCACAGATCAAAGCTGCAGCATTGCCCGTTCTGTTACAACTTGCCAAAAGCGATAAAGACACCGAAGTTAGATCGGCTGCGATTCTAAAATTGGCTGAAACAGGCGATCAGGCTTACAAATCATTGATGCTCGAAAGCCTGAAAGACCGTTCATATAAAGTGCTTGCGGCTGGTATTGGCGGATTGGCTAAACTTGCGCCGCAGGAAAGCCTTTCGGCATTATCGGCCCTTGATGAAGATACCAAAGAACATATTGCACCATCTGTTGCATCCTTATACATCAGCGATCCGAAAGACGAGCACCAGGCATTTTACGAAAACATTATGCTAAATGGCGATCGCAATAAAATTTTTGGGGTAATTGGGCAGTATTTCCAGTATTTACGGGCAAATACCAATCCTGCAGTAACCGAAAAAGGTATAAATAACATCAGCAATGCCATCGAAAGATTGAAGCTTCAGACTTACTTAAACAAACAACTGGCTGGTGCCTATGCGGCAACGGCTCAGGGTAAGGCAAAGCAGGCTGCTGCTGCCAGTGGCGATGCAAAAGCCAACCTGAACAAACAGGCGGAGTTGTTTAAAAAAGCAGCTGTCGATTTAGAAAAGGAATAACTCTTATTCCTCCAACAGGTCGTCATTTCGACAGGCGCGCAACGAAATGGAGAAACACGCAGTGCTCAGCGAAGCTAAATCTGTGTTGAATAGATCTCTCCATTCCACTGCGTTTCAGTCGGGATGACGACTTTTTTATTGATATGCCGTAAATCCTGGGGATTATACAGAAGTCTATTTACAGCCCTCTTTTCTCCTGGTATCAATAATATACACAATCTGCCAGCCCTTATCTCCCTTAACCAGCTGAAAGGAATTTACACCACAGTGGCTAAACTTATCGCCCAGGTAAAATTTATAGTCTGTCCAGACAGAAGCGAGAGGACCATCGATTAAGATTTTATTAAAAACAATACGCTCATCGTATTTATCCTGGTGCGGAGTGCCGATAAATTTGATAAAGTTGTTAACTGATTCGTTGCGCACACTCACTTTGCCCTCTTTGTTAACAATAGTTTGCAGAATTGCACCGTCGGCAAAAGCACTATGGACCAGGGTGCTGTCTCCATCTTTCATTCCGGTAAAAAGATTGGTTATGGTTTTCTTGATGGCATTTTCTTCATCGCTCTGTGCAAAGCCTTTTGTAATGAAACACACTAAAAATAGGGCAAAAATGACTGATTCTTTCATGACTTCCTGATTACTTATATCACATAAATTTATAGTATTTTTGTAAAAGAAGGGACAAGAAACTGCGATGTTGCAAAAAACCTATTGATTATCCACACATCTTAATTACAGCTAAAACACTTTATATTCAGTTGTTTACGTTGTTTTGTTCTGTTGATGTTAATAATTATTTTAAAAACGGATAATTATAATTGTTAAACTTATAATGTGTTTTACTGCTAATTGGCACGGTTCTTTAATAGTATAATATATGGAAGAAGAATTCTTTTTTGAATCCAACGAAGATGCACAACGCTCGGTAGAACGTTACGAAGAGATGCTCCGCAACCAGGATCAGTATTTTTTCGATGCAGGCGCTTTTGAATACATTGTAGATTTCTACATTGAGAAAAATGACCCTGTTAAAGCCCTGCAGGTAATTGACTTCGCGATTAGCCAGCATCCTTATGCAACTGTTTTTTTAATTAAACAGGCCCATTTGTACATTTTAACCAATAACCACGAAAAAGCTTTTATCGCTTTGCAAAAGGCTGAACTCTTAGAACCTTCAGAACCTGATATCTATCTGCTGCGCGGTAATATTTTTCAGAATACCGAACGTTATGACGAGGCTTTGGAAAATTATGAAAAAGCTTTAGGCCTGGCCGAAAGTACTGATGAGATTTTATTGCAGATGGCTTATGTATACCAGAGCATGTCTGACTATGAAAATGCCATTACCTATATTAAGCTTAGTTTAGAGCAGAATATGGAAAATCAGGATGGTTTATACGAGTTGGCTTTCTGCTACGATGTGTTAGATAAGCAGGAAGAAAGTATCAAGTTTTATCAGCAGTATATCGATACCGATCCATATTCTTATGCAGCCTGGTACAATTTGGGCAATAGCTTCCACAAACTGAACCTTTTTGAAAAAGCGATTGATGCTTACGATTATGCAATATTGATCAAAGAAGATTTCAGTTCAGCTTATTTTAACAAGGGAAATGCACTCGTACAGCTTGATAAATACGATGAAGCAATAGATGTTTATAAACAGACTTTTGAATACGAACAGCCTAATGCCGATACGTATTGCGCCATTGGCGAATGTTACGAGAAACTGGAAAAAATGGATGAGGCCCGTTCTTACTACAAAAAATCGGTAAAAATGGATCCTAAAATGGCCGATGCCTGGTTCGGGATAGGCGTGACACTGAATTTTGAAGAGCGTTATTTCGAATCGCTGCATTTTTATAAAAAAGCCATCGATTTAGAAGCCGAAAATTCAGATTTCTGGTTCGCGATGGCCGATGCTTATTATAAATTAGGCCAGATTGATGAATCCATCGACGCTTATGAAAAAGTACTGGAGTTTAATCCTTTGGATATAGAAGCCTGGTTAGATTTTAGTACCGTGCTTTACGAACAGGGAAAACTGCTCGAAGCATCAGAAACAATGGCTGAGGCGATTAAGAACAATCCGGAAGCAGCAGAGCTGTATTACCGCATGGTGGCCTATCTTTTTGCCTTGGGAAGTTATGGCGATGCCCTGGGATATTTAGAAACAGCTTTAACTACTGACCCCGATAAACATTATATTTTATTTGAATATTTGCCACAATTGCAGGATAATAGTGCCATTTTAAACGTCATCAACAGATATATAAGGTAACGACCTTGTGAGAAAAATTTAACTAATAAATCTCAAAATTTTTTTCACTTTTGTACGCATATGAATTATCCATTATTAAACGTTCCCGAACGTCCAGCTAAACCACGCCAAAAAGGCTTAACTATGGTTATGGATAAGGGATTGAGCCTACGCCAGGTTGAAGATTTTATTGATGTTGCCGGTGTACATACAGATATCGTGAAATTAGGTTGGGCAACATCACACGTGACGCCAAACCTCAAAGAAAAATTAGCTTTATATAAAAGTGCGGGCATTCCTACCTATTTCGGTGGAACCTTATTCGAAGCCTTTATCATCCGCAATCAGTTTTCAGATTACCAACGTGTTTTAGATCAGTACGGAATGGAATATGCAGAAGTTTCTGATGGTTCTATTGATATTGAGCACGATAAAAAATGTAGTTTTATCAGCGAGCTGGCTAAACAGGTAACGGTAATTTCGGAGGTGGGAAGTAAAGATGCCGCTAAAATATTTGCCCCATACAAGTGGATTAAATTAATGCAGGCCGAAATTGAAGCCGGAGCGTGGAAAGTAATTGCCGAAGCCCGCGAAGGGGGTAATGTAGGTATTTACCGTGGAAGCGGCGAGGTACGTGAAGGCTTGGTTGATGAAATTTTAACACAGATTCCTGAAGAAACCATTATCTGGGAAGCACCACAAAAAGAACAACAGGTTTGGTTTATTAAATTAATCGGCAGCAATGTAAACCTGGGCAATATTGCCCCGGCTGAAGTAATCCCTTTAGAAACCATTCGTTTGGGGTTACGTGGCGATACTTTTGACTATTTCCTGAACCAAGTAAAATAATCCAATTTTAAGTGCCGTAGTATAAATCGGTATATCCTTAGATTTTGTCACATTGAGCTTGTCGAAATGCCCTATATAAATCCGCTATAGTCCTTCGACAGGCTCAGGATGACAATTCGATTTTGTAATACGGCCACTTATTTTTTTATTAATATGAAAACATACGGTTTAATCGGGTACCCACTTTCTCATTCTTTCTCTAAAAAATATTTTACCGAAAAGTTTCTAAACGAAGGTATAGCCGATCATCAATATGAGCTTTTTCCGATTGAAGATATTCAATCGCTGCCAGATCTCCTGAAGGAAAACCCGTCGCTTTGTGGCTTGAATGTAACCATTCCACATAAAGTAAGTGTGCTTTGTTATTTAAATGAAGTAGATGAAGCCGCAGAGCAGATCGGCGCCGTAAACTGTATTTCCATTAAAAGCTTTGAAAACGAAAATTATTTAAAAGGTTACAATACCGACGCTTACGGCTTTGAAGCATCCTTATCACCTTTGTTAGGCCCACAGCATACCAAGGCATTGGTTTTTGGAGATGGAGGGGCGGCAAAGGCAGTAAAATACGTTTTGGAAAAGCTGAATATCGAATACCGGATAGTGGTACGCAAACCTGTTGAAGGCGCTATCCTGTATAACGAAGTTACTCCCGGAATTTTGGCGTCGTATAAATTGCTGATCAATACCACTCCCTTAGGAATGTCGCCAAATATTGATACCTTTCCACCAATTGATTACAGCCAGCTTGGGCCTGAGCACCTGGCCTACGATCTGGTGTATAATCCGCTGGAAACTTCGTTCCTGGCCAAGGCTGCCGAAGGGGGTGCGGCGATTAAAAATGGCTTGGAAATGCTGTACAAACAGGCAGAAAAAGCCTGGGCAATCTGGAATAAATAATTAACTTATCGTCATTGCGGGGAGGAACGACGAGGCAATCTTTGATAAAATGTGATGAAACTAAAACAACTGATCTGTGTTCCTTTTGTACTGCTTTTGTTCCTGGCTGCTTGCCAAAACCACGATTACAGTCCAAAGCCCAGGGCTTATTTCAGGATTGTATTCCCTGAAAAACATTACGCCACGTTTGCCAAGCCCGTTCCCTTTACTTTCGAATATCCAACTTATGCAGCGGTAGAGCAGGATCAAAGCCGCGATGCCAAAAAAAACTGGTACAATTTGCACTTTAAACAATTTAATGGCTTTTTGCATTTAACTTATTATGATGTATCGGGTAAAGGCGAATATGATGAAATGGTAGAAGATGCCAGGAAACTGGCTTTTAAACATACCATAAAGGCGAGTGCTATTGATCAGAAGATCATCAACTACCCTAATCGTAAGGTGTATGGTATTTATTATGCCATAGAAGGAAATACGGCATCATCTGTGCAGTTTTTTTTAACCGATAGCGCTAAACATTATTTTAGGGGAGCCCTATATTTTAACGAGCGGCCACAATACGATTCGATAGCACCCGTTGTTAAATTTATTAAACAGGATATTGATACCCTGATTGCCACTTTTAAGTGGAAAAATTAAACCTCCTGATGGCTTGTCAGATTTTTTCTAAAAACTTATGATTACCGTAAAAACCTTCACCTTTAATGCTTATAGCGAAAATACTTATCTGCTGTATGATGAAACCAAAGAATGTGTCATTATAGATCCAGGCATGTACGAGGGCTTCGAACAAAACGAACTGGCAGCCTTTATTAAACAAGAAGGCCTTAAACCCGTTTTATTGTTAAACACCCATTGCCACCTCGACCATGTTTTTGGTAATAAATTTATTTTTGATACCTACGGGTTAAAACCACAGTTTCATAAAGGCGAACTATCTATTTTAAATGCAGTTCCGGGTTATGCACCTTCAATGGGTTTTACCCGGTATGAGGTTTCTCCACAACCTGATCATTTTTTGCCTGAAAGCGGAACCATATCATTTGGAAATAGCACCTTAAGCTTGATTTTTGCCCCCGGCCATTCGCCTGCGCATTTGTGTTTTTACAGTGCTGCTGATCATATTTTAATAGGTGGTGATGTGCTTTTTTACGGGAGCATTGGCCGCACCGATCTTCCGGGAGGCAACCATCAGCAATTAATCCAAAACATTTCTGATAAGCTTTTTGTATTACCAGATGAAACCAAGGTTTACCCTGGCCATGGACCGGCCACGAGCATTGGTTTTGAAAAACAACATAACCCGTTTTTTTGATGTAAAATGTAAGATGTAGAAAGGTTTTATATCCATCTTACCTCTTACCTCATCCATCTTACATTTTAACTATCTTTGCCGCTGTGAATACATCGTTTTATATTGCCAAAAGGTATCTTTTTGCCAAAAAATCTACCAATGCCATTAACTTGATATCGGGAATATCCATGATCGGTGTAATGGTTGGTAGTGCAGCATTGATTATTATCCTTTCGGTATTTAACGGTTTAGAAACGGTGGTACTCAATATGTTCGATACCATTACCCCGCAAATTGCCATTACGCCGGCCAAAGGGAAAACCTTCGATCCGAATACACCTTATTTTAATGCGCTCAGAAAAAACAAAGCTGTTGCCGCTTTTACCGAGGTGCTGCAAGAAAATGCTTTGCTAAAATACAACAATAAGCAAGCGGTAGGTATGGTTAAGGGGGTAAGTTCAGATTATCTGAAAAATACCAGGTTAGATAGCACCATTAAAGAAGGTCATTTTCTGTTGCATAACAGAAGTGGTGATAATGCGGTAATTGGTTCTGCCTTACAAAGTTATTTGGCCGTTAACGTGTTTGATCCCTTTACAGAACTGGAAATTTATTCACCTAAGAAAGATATTGCTGTAAATACCTTAAATCCGGCCGACGATTTCGTGGTGAAGAACATCAGGGTAAGCGGTGTCTTTGAAGTACAGCAAGATTTTGATAATGGCATCATCGTACCATTAGGATTTGCCCGCGAACTTTTGGGCGAAGAAAAAAATGTGTCTGCAATAGAGATCAATCTGCAGCCAAAAGTTGATGTTGACGAATTTCAAAAAGAGGTAATCGAACAGGCCGGAAAAGATTATGAAGTGCGGAACCAGGTTGAGCAGAATAAATCGGTCTACCATATTTTAAATACCGAAAAATGGGCCGTATATATTATTCTTACTTTTATCCTGATTATTGCTATATTTAATATCATAGGGTCGTTAACCATGTTAGTAATAGATAAGATAAAGGATATTGCCATTCTGAGCAGTTTGGGCGCCGGGAAAAAATTAATCAAACGTATATTTTTATTTGAAGGCATGATGATTACCATGTCTGGATGTGTGCTTGGTTTAATTATTGGCCTTATATTTTATTATTTTCAGCACACATACGGTTTTATTAAGATGGGCGATGAAGTAAACAAAACCCTTGTAAGTTCTTATCCAATCGCACTAAAATGGAAAGATTTCGTTTTAGTTTTTGTTACAGTAGGTTTCATCTCATTTTTGGCATCCGCTTTGTCATCAAGTTTAAGTGTTAAAAAGATAGATCAAATTAATCAAACTATATAAGATGAAGTTATTTAAACAGGCAATTGTATTTGTTGTGCTCCTTAGCGTAGCTGTTACAGCTTGTAATAGGAAAGATAAGGCCGAAGGAGAAAAAAGCAACCTGATAAAGGTTAAGGGTTTGTATAGTTTTGGTCCTGAAATGAAATCTTTTACCCTTTGCGAAGATAATCGCGAATATTGGGTTACCGATAGTGTAAAGAACCTGGAGCTTTCTTACAACAACCTGGGTTTCGAGAAACCATACGAACCGGTATATGTAGAACTGGAAGGTTATTTTACCAAATCGGATACAGCAGTTTCTGCCGATTTCGATTCGACCCTGGTGGTGATGAAAGTGCTCAAAATCAGTAAAGAAATCCCTGACGGGCCTTGTGCGCAGTAATTAAAAATAATTAAATACGCTTCCAAATGCCCTGGCTCGTTTCTGCACGAACCATTCCTCTGTATTTTAATTGTTCTGCCTATTGATATCTTACCGACCAAAGTAAGCCGTAATTAAGCTTTAAAATAGCTTAAGCAAAATATTATTGCTAACATCATAGCTGGTTTATTTACGGGTTCAGGAGCGCAATCGCCGTATCGTATTGGTTACGGTAGTCCTGCTTTTGCTCCAAGTCCTCTCCCGATGAAAAATCGGGATTGCGGGCTTTATGCTTCAATCAGGGCTATTTTTGAACGGTCTTTGCTCCTGTTACAGGTTTGCCTTTGCAAGTGCCTTTTAACTTTTATCTTTTTAGGCAGGTCCCTGGTAGTACGACGATGGTTTGATACCTACCGGTGTCCAAACAAAAAAGGCTCACAACTTTTGTTGCGAGCCTTTTTTGTATTCCTGAATTTAATTTTTACCAGAAAATTGAGTAAAGTGCAACCAGGATTCCGCATACTAAAAGCGATCCAACAGCAAACGAAGGATGAACTTTAAACATGCTTGCATCTACTTCTAAACCATTAGATTTATCGCCTTTGCTATTTTCGAACAGACTAATGGCAACCATTACTATAATACAGATTACAAATACAAAACCCATTCGATCCAAGAAAGGTATTTCGTAAATTCCATCTGCATTGGCTACCGAGAATCCGAAATCGTGAAGGAAAGACAAATCCATCATTCCTGGTAAGAATTTCAACAATACCGATAATCCAAACCCTCCAATAGTGGCAAACAGGGCTGCATTTGAAGTGGTCTTTTTCCAGAAGAATCCCAATATGAACATGGCAAAAATACCTGGGCTTACAAAACCGGTATACTCCTGGATAAATTCGAAGCCACCTTTTTTGTCGATACCGAGGAAAGGTGAAATGGCGATTGCAATAATCATGGCCACAATTACCACCCAGCGTCCGGTTCTTACCAATTTTTTCTCACTGGCTTCCAAATTAATGTGTTTCTTGAAAATATCTAAAGTAAAAATGGTAGAAATACTATTGATTTTGCCTGCTAAAGAGGCCACAATTGCTGCGGTTAAAGCGGCAAAAGATAAACCTTTTAATCCTGTAGGCAAGATATTTAATAAAGTAGGGTATGCCCTATCTGGACGAAGTTCTCCGCCAGGCATCATTGAATTTACATCAATACCTGTTTTTTCCTTATACAACATGTATACAGCGATACCAGGTAAAACTACAATTAACGGCATCAGAAGCTTTAAAAAGGCAGCGAATAAAATACCCGCCCTGGCTGTTTTTAAATCTGCACCTAGAGCACGCTGGGTAATGTACTGGTTACAGCCCCAATAGTTTAAGTTTACAATCCACATACCACCAAGTAATACCGTCATACCCGGTAATGAAGCATAATTGGCACTGTCTTTCTTAAATATCATGTGGAAATGATCTGGTGCTTTTTCCCTTAAGAACGATAAACCGTCTAACACACCATGGCCACCAAAATGATCGCTTACTAGATTAAGTGCTAAATAAGTTGTTGCTAAACCGCCGAAAATTAAAAATGCTACCTGGATTACATCCGTGTAACCGATTACTTTCATACCGCCCAATGCAATAATTACAGCAAAAATGGCTAAGCCCATCATACAATACCAAAAGCCGATACCCGAAATACTGCTTACCGCTAAAGCACCCAGATATAAGATAGAGGTTAAGTTTACCACAACGTATAATAACAACCAGAACACCGCCATAATCATGGCTACGGTACCGTTGTAACGTTGACTTAGAAATTGCGGCATGGTATAGATCTTGTTTTTAAGGTATACCGGGATAAAAAAGGTAGCAACAATTACCAATGTTGCAGCAGCCATCCATTCGTAAGTAGAAATCGCTAATCCCATTTTAAATCCATCGCCACTCATGGCTACAAATTGCTCGGCACTAATATTGGAGGCAATTAAGGAGGTACCTATTGCCCACCAGGTGAGTGAGCCTTCTGCAAGAAAATAATCCTTGCTGCTCATCTGCTTTTGCTTCTTGCGTTGGTAAATCCAAAAACCGTAAATTGCTACGATGGCAAAGTAGGCTAGAAAAATAATGTAATCTGTGACTTTCATTTAAGATAAGTTATTTGGTTTAGAGGGCTAAATGTAGTAAAATGATTATTTAGTTTTCAATTTTTTTTGTTATAAAATGTTAAATTGACGTTTATTATTTTGTAACCTAATCTTTAGCCTGCAATTAGATGTACCTGTTGATTAAGTTTTCAAGATATTCTTGCTTTCCGCTGCGTACCTCTGGCTCTCCATTTTCTGCTGCGTAATTCCTTAAGTCTTCTAAACTTAGTTTGCCCTGTTCAAATTCGGCACCCTTTCCGTTATCAAATGAAGCATAGCGATCTGACCTTATTTTTTTGTAATCAGATTTTTGGAGAATGGCATCGGCAGTGATTAATGCCCTTGCAAAGATATCCATACCACCTATATGTGCATAGAATAAGTCCCTCGGATCGGTAGAGTTACGGCGGATTTTCGCATCAAAGTTTACGCCTCCACCCTGTAAGCCACCGCCTTCTAAAATAATCAGCATGGTTTCCGTTAGTTCGTTAATATCGTTCGGGAACTGATCGGTATCCCAGCCATTTTGATAATCGCCACGGTTTGCGTCAATAGAACCCAATAAGCCATTATCTACTGCAACCTGCAATTCATGCTGGAAAGTATGGCCGGCCAGGGTAGCGTGGTTAACTTCCAGATTTAACTTAAAGTCGGCCAGGAGGTCGTATTGTTGTAAAAAGCCTTTTACAGTTGCCGCATCGTAATCGTACTGGTGTTTAGAAGGTTCGCATGGTTTCGGTTCAATAAAGAAAGTTCCTTTGAAACCTTGTTTGCGCGCATAATCTTTAGCGGTATGTAAGAATTTTGCCAAATGCTCCTGCTCACGTTTCATGTTGGTGTTCAATAAGCTCATATAGCCTTCTCTTCCTCCCCAGAACACATAATTTTCGCCACCAAGGGCAATCGTAGCATCTAAAGCGGCTTTAACCTGCGCAGCTCCATGCGCTAACACATGAAAATCGGGATTGGTAGCTGCACCGTTCATGTAGCGCTTGTGGCTAAATAAATTTGCAGTTCCCCAAAGTAATTTTACACCGCTATCTGCCTGTTTTTGCTTGGCATATTCAACAAGGGCCTGTAACCTGCGTTCGTTTTCGGCAACATCGTCGGTATAATCTACCACATCCACATCATGGAAACAATAATACGGAATCTGCATTTTAGTGATAAATTCAAAGGCTGCATCCATTTTATCTTTTGCTCTTTCTACTGCATCTTTTTTTTCATCCCAGGGGAAAATATGGGTTGCACCTCCAAACGGATCGGCACCATTGCCATTAAATGAATGCCAATACGCACAGGCAAACTTAAAATGGTCCTTCATGGTTTTGCCCGCTACTACTTTGTTGGCATCATACCATCTAAATGCTAGGGGGTTATTGCTTTCCAGCCCTTCAAACTTGATCTGCTCAATGCCTTTGAAAAATTCTGTTGCTCCTGTTACTACTTTTGTCATGTTTTTTGTTTTTTTGGTTGGGGTTGACGGCACATGGCCTATAGTTTATTAGTTCATGGTCTTTGGTTGATAGCTTATAACCAATTTATATCTGAACTATTAAACCATGAGCCATGAACCAAATTTATTTTGCTAATTGTTTTTCTAAAATTTCTTTCCAATCCTGATAGATTGTTTCGTATGCAGCTGAGTGTTGCGGTGTTAAAGTGTTAATTATCTTGTGGTTGCTAAAAGCTTCTTCTGTACTTTTAAAAATTCCGGCACCAATACCTGCACCTAAGGCAGCACCTACACTACCGTCGTTTTCATAAAGTTCAACCGGAATGCCTGTAACGTCTACAAAAGTTTGTGCAAATACTTCACTTAAAAACAGGTTAGCCCTTCCGGCACGGATTACTTTAGGTCGCATGCCATTTTCGCGCATGATATCCAATCCATAACGGAAAGAAAAAGCAATCCCTTCCTGTACAGCCCTGAAGATATCAGATTGATTGTGGAGGTTTAAATCGATGCCCAATAACTCTGCGCCAGTATATTGGTTGTTTAGCATTCGCTCTGCCCCATTTCCGAAGGGAAGTACTTTTAAACCATTACTCCCTATTGGTGCTTTTGATGCCAGGATATTCAGGTCAGCATAGGTAGACTGTGCGGCTAAATTATGTTTTGCCCAACGGTACATGCTGCCGGTACCATTAATGCACAGTAAAACCCCTGTGTGTTTTTTTTCGGCTGAATAGGTTACGTGCGCAAAAGTGTTCACTCTCGATTGTTTATCATAAGTAAGTCCGTCGCTCACGCCGTAAATTACGCCAGATGTTCCGGCTGTAGCGGCAACCTCGCCAGGTTTTAACACGTTTAGAGAAAGCGCGTTGTTCGGCTGATCGCCCGCTTTATAAGCTACGGGAATACCTGTTGTTAAGCCCAGCGAGCCGGCAATATCGGCGGTTAAATAACCATGTTCAGAAAACAGGGGTTTCACAGTTGGGATAAGGTTGGCCGAAATGCCATAATAATTCATCACATCTTCAGAAATTTCATGGTTTTGAAAATCCCAGAAAATGCCTTCAGATAATGCAGAAATGCTGGTTGTAATTTCTCCTGTTAATTTCATTGCAATGAAATCGCCTGGCAGCATTATTTTATCGATTCGGTTATAAATCTCCGGTTCATTTGCTTTTACCCAGGCCAGTTTTGAGGCGGTGAAGTTTCCGGGAGAGTTTAACAGGTGTTTTAACGATTTTTCGTGCCCGATTGCCTCAAAAGCATCATTGCCCAATTCAACGGCCCGGCTATCGCACCAAATAATGCTGTCGCGGAGTACCTGTTTGTTTTTATCTACAACAACCAATCCGTGCATTTGGTAAGCAATACCAATGGCTTTAATCTCCTTAGGATCAAACGAGCCGGTTGAATTTAACTTTAAAATGGCCTGCTGAATATTTTGCCACCAATCATTGGGTGATTGTTCTGCCCAGCCTGATTGTAAAGATTTGATCGCTGTTTCCTCTTCCGGATATTGAGCTGTTGCTACATTTTTTTGCGTAGCAATTTCAACAACTGCAACTTTTATAGATGAGGTTCCTAAATCAATTCCTAATAAATACATGCTTTTAAGTTAATTTTATATTTGGTTATGCAAACGGTTGCATAAAGATAGGCGTAAAAATATAAAACGCAAATTTTTTGCAAAATCTCTTTGATTTTAATACAACCGTTTGAATTGCGTTTGATCTTATTTTAGACTACAAGTGAATAATTTATATTTTTGCTGGCAATACATTAATTTTTTATGGAACAGATTACCTGGAGTGATTTCGAAAAGGTAGAATTAAGAGTGGGCACTATTTTAGAGGCTTTTGAATTTCCCGAAGCCAGAAAACCCGCCTATAAAGTAAAAGTAGATTTTGGGGAATTTGGCATTAAAATGAGTAGTGCACAGATTACAAAACATTATAAACTGGAAGAATTACCTGGAAAACAGATTGTAGGTGTCATTAATTTTCCTAAAAAACAGATCGGCAAATTTATGTCCGAATTTTTGGTAACCGGATTTGCCGATGAAAATGGCGATATTGTGTTAACGGCTGTACAAGGCAAGGTGCCGAACGGGAGTAAGTTGATTTAGTAGCATATTTCTCATTTTCCCGCAGATTTAAAAGATAACACACGCGGATCGACGCAGATTCCGAAGCAATTTAAAATGTTAAATTCTGCGGCTTTCATCAGCGCCGATCTGCAGGAAAATAGCCCTGATTGAAGTGGAAAGCACGCAAGCGAGGAACGAGTGCGGACTTGGAATGGAAAGCAGGACTGCAGTAACCGATGAGCACTTGTATTGCGCTTCAAAGATCAATTACACTCTGGAAGTTTACAGCACATCTGAGCAGTAAAACTATTGAACTATACTCTATATTTGTTCCATGAGTTTTTACAATTTCGAAAATACCGATCCTGAGCAAGAAGATATCCATTATATGAAATTAGCTTTAGAAGAAGCAAAAAAAGCTTTGGCTGATGATGAAATTCCGATAGGCGCCATAGTGGTAAGTAAAAACAGGATTATTGGCCGCGGCTATAACTTAACCGAACGCTTTAATGATGTTACTGCGCATGCCGAAATGCAGGCTTTCACTTCTGCTGCGCAAACTATCGGAGCAAAATATTTAAGGGATTGTACCCTATATGTAACCATAGAGCCTTGTGTAATGTGTGCTGGTGCGAGTTACTGGACGCAGATTGGGCGGATTGTTTACGGAGCCCGCGAAGAAAAAAGAGGTTTTATCTCCAAAAATGCAAATCTGCTCCATCCTAAAACGGTGTTAAAAGGCGGTGTAATGGCAGATGAGTGTGGAGCGCTGATGAAAGGTTTCTTTGCAAAGAAAAGATGAGTTAAATGGCTCATGGTTTATAGTTCATAGGCAAGCGGGCTATTTTACTATTCATCGTCCTCGTTTGCAACCATAGCCGTTAACTTAATTTTCAAACTGCAGATTTTAAGTTGATTATTGAACAAGGCTTCGCCATTGTGCGAAGCAATTAGATTTTTCCCATATTTGTTTTTTTATTAGTTAAAAGGCGGTTAGTTCTGAGCGGAAATACCGCCTTTTTCTACTTAAAAATAGTGTTTTTTTTTTTGAAAACGGACTGATTTTGTAAGGGAAAAAGTGCCTTATTTCTTTCATCGGATAGGATTTCCGAGCGCTCAATAAATATTCTTGAAGCAGAGCTAAACCTCCTGCTTGATCTTAACCAGGTTCATGCCGACGCCCGTGAGGTGGGGTTTATGAAACGTGCTTCAAAACTCGCCCCTGAACATTTTCTGGAATGTATGATGTTCGCTGAAGAGGAACATGGCCAGCTCAGCCTACAGGACTCTTGCAATGATATCCTGCTCCACAACGGGGTCCGTGTTAGTAAGGTTGCATTACATAAGCGTTTTAATGATAACAGTGTTGATTTTGTCAGGAAAGTCCTTGCCCGGCAGATGCTGGCTAAAATGGAGTTTTCCAGTCAAAGGGACTGGTCAGGTTTCTCTGCGGTTATCATTTCTGATTCATGTAAATTCCAGTTGCCAAAAGGGCTTTCAGAGGCATATCCACCTATAGGACGGTTTGCTGCTGGGAATTCACTTATGAACATGCAGTATGCACTGGATCTCAAAAGTGGCAGTTGGAGAACTCTTGAGTTCAGGCAGGCAAGGGAAAATGATCAGGGATATTCGGGAACGCATTTAAATAAAATAGAAAAGGGCGAGCTGCACATCCGTGACCTGGGCTATATTACCCACACTTACCTTTTAGGAGTTATTCGGCGAGAAGCCTACTTCCTCAACAGGCTGCATACTTCATGTAGGCCTGTTGAGGTAAGAACGGGAAAGAGCATTAACCTGACGCAAAAACATCAGCAAATGATAGCTGGCAAACAAAACATTAGTGAGATGCTAATCACCATAGGAAAAGGTAATGAAACTATTGAATGCAGACTTGTTGCAGTACCTGTTCCCCGGCAGGTATGGGAAGAAAGGATTAGGAAAGCTAACATCCAGGCAAAAAGACAGGGCTATACGCTAACAGAAGAATATAAAAGCAGGGCAAGATTTAGCCTGTTTATAACTAATGTAGAAAGCGATAAGCTCCAAACAGAAATGGTCGCAGAACTTTACCGTTTGAGGTGGCAGATTGAACTAATGTTCAAAAGCTGGAAATCACTTTTCGGTATACACAAAGTAAGAGCAGTTAAAAAAGCCCGTCTGGAATGTCAGCTTTTCGCCAAGTTACTCCGGATAGTGGTAAACTGGAAGATATACCGGTTTATCGATTCAATAGCTGAACAGAGGTTTAAAGACCGGTCATTTTCGATGTGGAAAGTTTTCAAATACCTAAGAACCATAACTGAATCCATCAGAGAAATGGTAACAAAAGAAATAAGCGTGCTGAAATGGTATAACAGGTATATTATCCAAATGATCGAATCATTATTGCTCGAACCCAAAAAAGGAAAAAAAGCCGCATTCCAAATCCTAAATGAAATTTTTAGAGTTTAGGTTAACGGCTATGGTTTGTAACGAGCGTTGAATAGAATATCGTTTACAACGATAAAATCGTGTAACTATTTACGCACTCGTTTGGAAACGAGCGCAAGCATGATGGAGAAATAATCAACCTATCTGCAACTTTAACCCCCTTTTAAGCCCTCTTTAATCCCCCTTTAATTCGGCAAGAATAGTTTTGCGGGATGAAAAGATTATATACCTTGTTCATTTTCATTCTGACCTTAACAACCAGGGCAGCTTTAGCACAAACCGATACGCTAAGCTTAAACCTGAGCCAGGCAGAAAGCCTCTTTTTAAAAAACAATTACGACCTCCTGGCAAGTAATTATGAGATCGACCGGGCAAAGGCCGAAATCATTACCGCCAAACTGTTTGAGAACCCAACGCTTGAGTACGAAAATCTTTTTTACAACCACGAAACAAAGAAATTCTTGCAAACCTCTTATGCCAATGGCCAGTATGCAGGGTCTATTTCGCAATTGTTCAAACTCGCCGGCAAACGCAACAAGAACATCAAGCTCGCCCAAACAGGGGTTAAACTGGCAGAATATGAATATTTCGATCTGTTAAGGACACTGAAGTTCGAACTTGTTAATACTTTTTACAAAGCCTATTTCACCGCACAATCTGTAAAGGTTTATCAGGAACAAATCAGCTCCACCGATCAATTGCTGAAAGCTTACGATCTTCAATTAAAAATGGGCAATGTTGCGGCAAAAGATGTAATCAGAATCAAATCATTGCTGATTAACCTCAAAGCTGAAGAAGCAGGGCTACTGAACGAACTGGAAGATCACTACAAAGACCTGAAATTGTTATGTGGTTTAGGTGCCGGTACATCGCTTGTTTTGGCCGCAGATCAGGAAGCCTTTAAAAACCAGTCGATTGATAAAATTCCCTATAGTTTACTGCTCGATTCGGCCAGGACCAACCGTGCCGACCTTAAAATGGCCAAAACCGATCTGCTTTATAACGAGCGCAATTTAAAACTTCAAAAAGCAATGGCTATCCCCGACGTAGAAATTGCATTAAGCTACGATCTAAAAGGTAATTACCCTGAAAAATACACGGGTTTGGGATTAAAAATCCCCCTTCCGCTTTTCTCCAGAAACCAGGGCGAAATTAAAAAAGCGCAGGTAGGTATTGCAGCTGCCAATACGAATATCAAAAAACAGGAGACCCTGCTCGAAAACGAGGTATTTAACAGCTATAAAACAGCTTTACGCAACGAAAAACTGTATACAGAGATCGATCCCGCCTTCAGTAGCGACTTTAACACGCTCATTTCAGGACTGATCAAAAATTTCAAGGCAAGAAATATCAGCCTGATCGAATTTTTAGACCTCTATGATGCCTATAAAGAAAATACACTGCAACTGAACAAACTCCAGTTCGAAAGAATGAGTACCCGTGCTGAACTCAATTATGTAACCGGCTCTAATATTTTTAAATAAATCTTATGCAAAATCTTTATAAAAACACTTTAATAATTGTAGCAACCAGTTTGTTGTTTGCTTGTGGCGAACACAAAACAGCTGCACCTGATGATAAATTTGTCATCACCGATTCGCTGATCAACCGTTTGCTGATCGATACGGTGCAGCAGGCTAACAGCAAGACCGAACTTATATTTTCGGCCAAAATTGCCGCAAATGAAGAGCGCCGTTCTGAACTTTTCCCCGTGGTAAGCGGAACGGTAAACAGCGTTAGGGTACGATTGGGCGATCAGGTTTCGAGCGGACAGACCTTAGCAACCCTTAGCAGTTCAGAAATGGCCGGTTTCGACAAGGAAGTTATTGCGGCCAATGCCGAGCTTAAAAATGCCGAGCGATCTGTAAAACAGGCCGAACAACTTTTTCAAAGCGGTTTATCATCTGCAAAAGAACTGGAAGAAGCCAAAAATGATTACCAGATCAAAAAAGCTGAAGCAAAGAGAGCCAATTCGGTACTAAAACTCAACGGTGGTAGCAATACGGGGTTATATGCCATTAAATCTCCCATAAACGGTTTTGTAATTGAAAAAAATGTAACCCAGAACATGCATTTACGTGGCGATAACGATAAAAGCCTCTTCACCATTGCCGATCTTTCCAGTGTTTGGGCAATGATTAATATTTACGAATCAGACATTTCGCGTATAAAGGCTGGCGACGAAGTCAGTCTATCAACCCTCTCCTATCCCGATAAAATTTTTAGTGGTAAAATAGAGAAACTTTACAATCAGGTAGATCAAGAGAGTAAGGTAATAAATGCACGTGTAGTGATCCAAAACCCAGGTTTTTTATTAAAACCTGGCATGCTCGGAACGGTAAAAGTTTCGGCAAATTCAGCCATTGATCTTCCTGTACTAAATTCGAGGTCGGTTATTTTCGATGAAAACAAAAATTATGTACTCGTACTTGGTCAGGATCATAAAATAAAAATCCAGAAAATTGAAATTGGCCGTAAAACTGCCGATAAAATCTACATCAGCAAAGGCGTAAATGCCGGCGACCGTATTATCGCATCTAAACAGGTTTTCTTATTCGAAAGCCTAAAAACACAATAAAATTCTTTTCATCAATTAGATTATACATCATGAATAAATTCATTAAAGGTGTTATAGGTTTTGCATTGAAGAACAAGTATTTTATCTTTTTTGCTACTTTTATTTTAATCCTGTCAGGTTATTTGAGCTTTAAGCATACTGCTATCGATGCATTTCCTGATGTAACCAATACCAACATCATTATTATTACCCAATGGCCGGGCCGAAGTGCCGAAGAGGTAGAAAAGTTTGTAAGCCGACCGCTGGAAATTGCCATGAACCCAACGGAAAAACGTACCAGTATCCGTTCTTCATCGCTCTTCGGGCTTTCTATCGTAAAAGTAAGTTTTGAGGATGATGTAGATTATGCCGAAGCGCGCGTACAGGTAAATAACCACCTTGACGAGGCCGATCTGCCCGAAGGGATCAAACCAGAAGTACAGCCACCTTATGGTCCTACTGGCGAGATATTCCGTTACACACTTACCAGCGATACCAAATCTATCCGCGAATTAAAAACCCTTCAGGATTGGGTAGTACAAAGAGAGCTTTTATCTGTTTCGGGCATTGCCGATGTAGTGAGTTTTGGTGGTGAGGTAAAAACCTATCAAATTACCGTCGATCCGCAAAAAGCTATACAGTATGGTGTAAGTGCAACCGAACTCTTCGAGGCGGTATCTAAAAGCAACATCAATGTAGGTGGTGATGTGATTGTGCAGAGCGGCCAGGCTTACGTGGTACGTGGTATAGGCGTACTCAATAATATCGATGAAATCAGGAATGTAGTGGTCGATAATGTTAATGGTACCCCTATATATGTTAAAACCATTGCCGAGGTAGCCGAATCGGCTTTACCAAGACTCGGGCAGGTTGGTCGTGATCAGGATCCTGATGTGGTGGAAGGCATTATCGTGATGAGAAAAGGTGGCAATCCGAGCGAGGTAATTGCCAGATTGAAAGAAAAGATAAATACGATCAATACCAGCATATTACCAAAAGATGTAAAAATAAAACCTTTCTACGATCGCGAAGACCTGGTAAACTATTCTGTACATACCGTAATGGGCAATATGCTCGAGGGGATATTGTTTGTAACCTTAATTGTGTTCCTGTTTATGGCCGATTGGCGTACCACCCTGATTGTTTCAGTTGTTATTCCATTAGCTTTGCTCTTTGCATTTATCTGCCTTAAATTAAAAGGCATGTCTGCCAATCTGCTATCTATGGGGGCTATCGATTTCGGAATCATTATAGATGGTGCTGTGGTAATGGTTGAAGGGATTTTTGTAACCTTAGATTTAAGCGCAAAAAAACTGGGAATGGACAGGTTTAACAAAATGAGTAAACTTGGATTCATTAAAAAGGCCTGCGTAGAAAATGGAAAGGGAATTTTATTTGCAAAGCTCATTATCATTACAGGTTTGCTACCTATTTTTACCTTCCAAAAGGTAGAAGGTAAAATGTTCTCTCCCCTGGCGTGGACATTAAGTTTTGCCCTATTGGGTGCCCTGATCTTAACCTTTACGCTGGTACCTGCAATGGCCAGTGTACTCTTAAAAAAGGATGTTAAAGAAAAACACAATATCTTTTTGGAGTGGATTACCAAAACAACCCTAAAATTTTACGACCGCTGTTTCAAAAAAAAGAAGCTCGTTTTTAGCATTTCTATTATTGTATTGCTTTTAGGTATTTTCAGCTTCAGGTTTTTGGGCACAGAATTTCTACCCAGTTTAGATGAGGGCTCTATTTATGTCCGCGCTACTGGTCCGTTGAGTATTTCTTTAGATGAAACTAAAAAGCTTTCGAATGAGATGAGAAAAATCTTTTTAAGCTTTGAAGAAGTTAAACAGGTAATGTCGCAAACCGGGAGGCCTAACGATGGAACAGATGCAACAGGCTTTTATAACATGGAATTTCATGTTGATATTTATCCCCGTAAAGAATGGAAACGTAAGCAAACCAAAGAACAGTTGATCCAGCGCATGCAGGAAAAACTAAAAAGTTTCCCGGGCATCAACCTTAATTTTTCGCAACCCATTTCAGATAATGTAGAAGAAGCCGTATCGGGTGTAAAAGGCTCCATTGTAGTGAAGCTATTTGGCGAAAATTTCGATTACATCGAAAAAGAAGAGGAAAAAATAGAAAACATCTTAAAAACAGTTGAGGGTATTGAAGATTTGGGAATTCTCAGAAATCTTGGTCAGCCTGAATTACAGATCAACCTTGACCAGAAAAAGATGGCCTTATATGGTGTAAGCACAGCTGATGCCAATGCTGTAATTGAAATGGCTATTGGCGGTAAAGCCGCTACGCAGATTTATGAAGGCGAACGAAAATTTGACCTGATTATCCGTTATCCCGAAGATTTTAGAAACGATGAGAGTTCGATCAGTAAATTACGGGTTCCGACCATATCTGGTACTAATGTTCAATTGGGCGAAATTTCGAGCATCCGTAAAATTACGGGACCAAGTATGATTTACCGCGATAAACACAAACGTTATGGGGCCATTAAATTTTCAGTCAGGGGCCGCGATATGGGAAGCGTAATTGCCGAGGCACAGGAAAAAGTAAATGCAAAGATCCATTTGCAACCAGGGTATACATTGGAATGGGCCGGAGATTTTGAAAACCAGCAAAGGGCAATTGCCAGGTTATCTCAGGCAGTTCCAGTGAGCTTATTACTCATATTCTTCATCTTATTTGTGCTTTTCGGAAACATCAAAGATGCTTTATTGGTACTGAACAATGTTCCTTTTGCCATGATTGGCGGTATACTGGCCCTTTTGGTTGCAGGTGTAAACTTCAACATTTCGGCAGGCATTGGTTTTATCGCTCTTTTTGGAATCTGTGTGCAAAATGGGGTGCTGCTTATTACCCGCTTTAAAACCAACATTGCCGATATGAAACACCATCCCGGCTCGACCTTTACCGACGCCATGCGTGCCGCAGTAACCAGCCGGTTCAGGCCTGTATTAATGACTGCTTTAATGGCTGCCATTGGCTTAATGCCTGCTGCATTATCAACCGGAATTGGTTCGGAGGCATCAAAACCATTGGCCATAGTAGTAATAGGCGGATTAATTACCGATACACTTTTTAACCTTTTCGTTTATCCGATTGTGTTTTACTGGTCGAACCGTAAAAAGGTACAGAAAATGATGCCGGAGAGCGTGTAGGGATGGAAGATATGAAACGAATGATGAAAGATGTGGAATGGATAATGGAAGATGTGAGATGGAATATCCAAGCGATCCATCATCCTGAGGGATAATTTATTGTATGAAATCAATATTATTGACAGCCCTCTCACGAGTCGTCATTTCGAGCGAGTGCAACGTAGTCGAGAAATCTGTCTTATAGATTTCTCCATTTCGCTACCGATGAAAAATCGGCACGCTCCAGTCGAAAGGACGATTCTTCTATAAGAACTGTCAATGGTAGCGGAGTCGAAGGATCAATCATAAATGTTAAGTTGCGTCATTAAAGAGCATCGTCATCTCGACTGAAACGCAGTGGAACGGAGAGATCTGTCTAGCAAGATCTCTCCCGTACATCGTCACCCTGAACTTAGTTCAGGGTCTTTCATGCAAATAGATCTCTCCGTCACGTTTCAGTCCAGATAACAACTTTGCTTACTCCGCGCATTTTCCGCTGTGTACTTAGTGGTTAAAACCATACTACTTTAGCCCGCTGATATATCTTTTTATTAACGCTACTCCTTCCCTATCAATTACAGTTGTGCCCAGTTTTGGCATATGAAACTCACCCATTTGGTTTGTTCTGATAACGATATTGCTTTTATTAAAGCTGATTCCTGTATGGTCCAAATCCGTTCTGTAATCGAGGTTTAATGTGGTATTACCAGCAAATCCACCGGCTTGATGGCAATGTGCGCAGTTAATATCCATATAGGCCCTCGCGCGTTGCCCTACAGGTATGGAAGTATCATGATAATTGGGCAGCTTGGTTAATGAATCGATTTTACCCTTTTTTATCACTCCTCTTTTCATCAGGTAGCTTAATTGGTTAATACTTTCACCACCTCTTTCAACATTGAAATTCAGATTTCTTGCTTTCGGCCCGATTGGAATAAGTTCGTCGTTTTGCCTATGGCAGCTTACACATTCTTGTTTGGTGGGTATATGATAAGAAATCTTTCTCCTTTCACCATCTAAACCCATAAAATCAATTGGAATAGCTGCACCATCGGCAATCAGGTCGGCTTCATTCTGAGCCGCATTCCACCTGAAAGTAGCCACGTTCCACTTTGATTGATGCAGGATCAGCAAACGTGTTTCTATAATTTCCCTGCCTTTTTTAGCAACTTTCGAATAATAAAAGGTCTTGGCTATAATAGTTCCTTCAGGAAAAATGGGTAAACCCGCTCCATTCAATACCATTTGTTTTCCTTTCGGCAATTTAATAAGGCGTTGTTTTTCGGCATAATCCGTAAAAAGTGTAGAAGCAAGTTCAAAAATTTCTACGCCGTCGTTCGGTTTAAGCTTAGCCATTTCCCCTTTAAAAAGCTGATAAGACGAAAGTTTAGCTTTAAAACTGATCCCATTATTAATGTTCTTCCTCCCCGAGCTGTTACACGACCAGACATAAACAATTGGGCAAACCAACACTACGATAATGATACTGTACTTTTTATATTTCATGCTATATCACTAACCCAGTTTATCGTCTCCTTCATGAATGAGTGATTGTGGTACCAGAATATATTTGTCGATATAAAAAGTACCAAAAGGAATCATGCAGGCCAATAATACTTTCCAGGTTACTTTAGAAAACACCCATTTACAGGCCACGCCTACGCTGAAAGTAATGAAAACAAAGAGGCAAAAAAGTAGTCCATGGATGGGGCCCATCAACTTTACCAGTCCGGGGCTGTGCAATATGTATTTTAGCGGAACTGCTACAAATACGAGCACCAATAATGAGGTTCCTTCTAAGAAACCGATAATTCTTAATCTTCTGATTGGGGTTTTTAACAGATTTAACATTACAATTTAATTTTAAAAAGATCTTAAAAATGGACGGCTGGCAAAGGGCGAAAATGGCCATGGAATAGCGATAAGTATGACCAAAAGCGCCAGGCAAAACCAAAATAGCATGGTTGAAAATTTTTGGACGTCGGTTTCCATTCTCTTTGCTTTTGATGAACCAAGCGTAATCAACACTACCGAAGTGGCCATGAGCCAGATATGGATATATTTAAAAAATACATGTTCAGAAACTAAATGGCTGGTATCACTTTCTGCCATTGCAAACTTCACCACCGGACTGATCATGTATAAACTTAAGCCGAGTAAGAGCTGAATCTGCGAAATCGTAGCGGTAGTATGCCGCATAAAATTGGCATGAGCCGTAAATTTAAGGTGCTGAAAGCGCCCCCTTGCAGCAAGGTAAATGCTGTAAAGCAATGATAGAAGTACAAACCAGCGGTTAATAGAATGCAGGCCGAGAAGAATTTGATGCATATTGGAACAGGTTAAAACATACTAACTAGTATGTTATGATGTAAAAAAAATTTAGAGTTTATTTAAATAGGTTTTAAGGCCTTTTAAGTAGGTTGTATAGCTCGATTTGCCTAGCGCTTTGCCAATATTCCTTACTCCACCATAGCCTGAGATCACCACCATGGCCACTTCTTCAGGTACAAAAGTGCCCGTAAAAATATGAGCTTCCTTTCCTTTATTGAGCGCAGCTACAATTGCATTTTGCCATTGTTTAACCAATTTGGAAAGCGTTTTTTTAAATACAGGATTCATCGGCGACATTTCTTCGATCAGGTTAATGGCCGGGCAACCATAATCGGGATTAAAAAAGACAAAATCGTTCAGGAGGTTCTCCATAACGTTGTAAATGTCTTTAGCAGGGTCCTTTCCTTCTTCTAAAGGTTTAATCATGACGTTGTACATGCCCGGATACAATACTTCAGTAATCAGGCTTAGGCCCATATCATCTTTGGTTTTGAAATGATAATAAAAAGCCCCTTTTGTTACCTGTGTAGTGGCAATAATTTCATCAATACTCGTAGACTGGTATCCCTTTCGGTAAATCAGTTCAAAAGATTTCTGTAAAATCATCATCCGCGTATCGGCTGCCTTAGACATAACATACTAATTGGTATGTTGGCAAATATAGGCGGATTGCAATTTAAAAATTTAATTGACGTGTCATCATTTTGTATTTTCTCATTTTGGCTACAAAAGCCCTCAATTAGGCTACAAATCAGCCTCACACCTTGCCCACCTTTGATCCATCATTTATTCAGATAATATTATGGAACACCAACAGGAACATCAGGGTAAAAATACCCAAACAGTTAATAAGGTCTGGTTTATTACAGGAGCATCCCGCGGATTTGGGCGCGTATGGGCAACAGCAGCTTTAGAACGCGGCGATAAGGTGGCAGCAACGGCAAGAAACCTCTCGGGCATTGCCGATCTTCAGGAAAAGTACAAAGAAAATGTATTGACTCTCGAACTTGACGTAACTGATTACGGTCAGGTAGCAAAAACCGTTCAACAGGCACACGAACATTTCGGGCGATTAGACGTTGTTTTAAATAATGCAGGCTATTCGCTTGTGGGTACTATCGAGGAAGCTACCATTGACCAGGTTAAGGCCATGTACAACACCAACATTTTTGGAGCGGTGGCTGTTATACAGGCTGCGCTGCCTATACTACGCAAACAGGGCTTTGGCCATATTTTAGGTACATCCAGCAACCTTGGTCACGTTGTTTTACCTGTTATTGGCTATTATTGTTCATCTAAATGGGCATTTGAAGCTATTCACGAAAGCCTGGCCGCAGAGGTAAAATCGTTTGGGATCAAAGTAACCATTATCGAACCAGGCGCCTATGCCACCGAATTCGGAAGTCAGGCTTCTTTAAAGTTTGCAGAAGGATTAGATGTATATAGCGGTTTTAAAGCAAAGTTTTTTGAAGGTTTGCAGCAAATGGAAAGAGGTAATCCGGAGGCAACGCCGGAGGCCATTTTTAAAGTGGTGGATACAGAAAACCCACCTTTACGTTTATCACTCGGCAGCCATAACCTGGCCTGGGTACGTACGGCTTACGCTGAGCGTATAGCCAGCTGGGAAGAATGGGAAGCGGTATCGAATGCAGCACAGGGTTAATTAATCAGAAATCAACCATATAACCGATAAACACAGGCTTATCGGTTATATTTGTATATATCAATATGAAAAAGGTAGAAAATAGCCCTTATAAATTCAGTTCGTTAACAGAAGCACACCGGATGTTGGGGCTGCCCCAGCCTAAACACCCCTTGATCAGCCTGATCAACAATGAAGATCATCCGGTTGAAATGAACGGACAGCCTAATTCGCATATCCTGAATTTTTATAAGATTTCGTATAAACCAAAATTAAGCGGCAGGCTAAAATATGGTCAGAGTTATTATGATTTTGATGAAGGCGGTTTATTATTTGCGGCTCCCAACCAGATTATTGGTCATGATGAGGATTTAAGCTCAAGTGTTTGCTCCCTATTTACTTTATTGATCCATCCCGATTTTTTACTGTCTTATCCGATCGCTAAAAAAATCAAAAGTTATGGTTTCTTTTCATACTCGGCCAATGAGGCCCTGCACCTATCAGAAAAAGAAAAAACCACTATTATTACTATTTTTAAGAATATTGAGGAAGAACTGAACAGCAGGATCGACGATTTTAGCCAGGATGTGATCATCACACAAATCGAACTGTTGTTAAATTACAGCAATCGCTTTTACAAACGGCAATTTATTACACGCAAAGTATTAAACAACGACCTTTTGCAAAAACTCGAAGAATTGTTAGAGGAATACTTTAATGATCAGGTAACCATGCTTAAAGGCTTACCTACGGTGCAATACCTTTCCGATCATTTAAATGTTTCGCCAAGTTATTTAAGCGATCTGCTCCGTTCGCTAACCGGACAGAACGCACAACAACATATCCACCAGAAACTGATCGAAAAAGCAAAAGAAAAATTATCAGGCACCAATTTATCGGTAAGTGAAGTGGCATACGAACTGGGCTTTGAACACCCGCAATCCTTTAATAAATTATTCAAAGCAAAAACGAAAGTATCGCCATTGGCATTTAGAAAAATGTTTAATTAGCAAAAGACAATTTTGATGTAGCGTTTTGGTTCGCCCTATCGTATAAGCTGTAAATTAAAGCTTTATGAAAAAAATATTTTTACTCATCCTGGCTACGGCAGGTCTTTTGTATATATCCTGCAAAAAATCAGAACACAATAATGACGGACCTGGCGAAGTTTACGGTAAATGGAAACTGACTGAAACCATGTTTGATCCTGGCGATGGAAGTGGTAAAT
Organism: Sphingobacteriaceae bacterium; assembly: GCA_017745075.1. GTDB lineage: Bacteria > Bacteroidota > Bacteroidia > Sphingobacteriales > Sphingobacteriaceae > Pedobacter. Next base: position 296,183 of record JAGIAD010000004.1, read on the forward strand.
ACAAAAAAGTAACCGGCGAGGCCAAATACCTTATTCTAAGCAAATCGGCAGACAAAGCCGGTAAATTTGAAGGTGATGCGCTTCCGGATTTATTCTCCTTCAGGATTTTGGACAGTGTAAAAATGGAAGTTTACAGCAATACTTATAAAATGCCATTAACTTATTATTACAAAGTTTCGGCAAAATCGTTAGAGCTTAATCCGCCTTGTATTGAGGGGTGTGGCTATAGGTTTGTTCGGGAATAATATTTTTTAGATCAGGGTTTACAAAAGTATAATTATTAATCTACTCAAAAAATCGTCATTGCTGTAAAGGTTTAGTAATTCGGT
>JAGIAD010000005.1 GCA_017745075.1 Sphingobacteriaceae bacterium
CCGAATTACTAAACCTTTACAATTGCGAGGAGGAAAGACGAAGCAATCTTTCATCCGCGATTATTGCCGTAAAGATTGCTTTGTCGGCTGAAAAAGCCTTCTCGCAATGACGATATCAAGATTTTATACTTCTTTTAGCTACCCTATTCACCTAACCACCATTGTTCTAAAGGTGAGGTTTATCCGTGGTTTGCTTACCTTTTTGGTCGGGGGTAGGCGGTGCAACCAGTTCGTTTGTGTTTCATCCTTCATCACCAGTAAACTTCCGTGCTCTAAAAATAAAGTCACTGTTTCTTTGGTTTTTTTGTGTTTGAAAAGAAATCTTCTCTCTGCACCAAAACTTAACGATGCGATGGCAGAATTTTTAGCTAAGGCTTTTTCGTCGTCGCTATGGTAAGCCATGCCTTCATCACCGTCGTGGTATAAATTCAGTAAACAAGAATTAAATGTCGTACCTGTTTGCTCTTCCGATATCTTTTTTAGTTCCAGTAACTCTTTTGTCCATGGTAAGGCCATTTTCGATTTATTAGAGTAGGTATAAGAATAGGCTTCATCCCCATACCAGGCAACTTTTCTTTTGGTTACGATGTGTTTGCCCATAATAAAGGCTTCGTCGTTCTTCCACTCAATGGTGTTCATCAGCACCTTGAAATAATGATCTGCTTCTAGTACCTGGAATAATTTGCCATAATAATTCACTGTTCCGCCATACGGGAGCAGATTTTGGTTAACATCTATTTTGGTGTTGAATAAATCCATTGTTGATATGCTGTTTTTAAGCAATGCCCACAGGGGCGGTAGCCCTGTTGAAGTGCTTCTTCTTCAGAACGGAAAAATACACGGTTTTCTTTCTTCATACGCTTTCCCGATCTGCATGTAAGTCGCCCGTAAATCTTCAATCTGGCATTTCCGCCAAAGCAAATATCTTGGTTTTTGAAATGCTTTTTTAATTCTTCTGTTGATATATCGATATGTTTGATCATTGCAGACTTAAGCGCTGGTTTTTGCTGCTTCCCAGCCAATCATGGCCGTTTTTCGGTTTACTCCCCAATGATAGCCACCCAAAGCACCGCTTGATTGTATGACCCGGTGGCAAGGAATGAGAAAGGCTACCGGATTATCGCCGATTGCAGTACCCACCGCCCTTGATGCATTTGGGTTTTGCAGTTGTTTTGCAATGCTGCCATAGGTTGCTAATCTGCCCATAGGAATTTTTAACAGGGCTTCCCAAACCTTTAACTGAAAATCAGTCCCTTTTAAATGCAGTTTAATTTGATGCAATTTGCTCCAGTCGTGACTGAAAATATATAAAGCATTCTGTTGCTCTTTATCCAATATCTGTTGGTAGCTGGCAGCCGGGAACAGGCGTTGCAGATTGGCTAAAGCAATATTTTCGTCGTCATAGAAGGCGATGTGGCAGATTCCTTTTGAAGTGCTGGCGACAATAACGTTACCAAACGGGCTTTCTGCAAAACTATAATTGATGTAGAGGTTTTCGCCACCATTTTTATATTCGCCAGGTGTCATGCCTTCGATGTTTACAAAAAGATCGTGCAGTCTGCCGGTTCCCGATAAGCCGGTTGCTAATGCAGTATCGAATAAACTTTGGTTTTCTTTCAGCATTTCTTTAGCATAACCAATGCTAATGTACTGCAAAAAACGTTTGGGGGTAGTTCCTGCCCATTCGCTAAATAATCTTTGGAAATGAAAGGGACTTAAGTTTACTTTCTCTGCAATTTCTTCTAAACCAGGTTGTGTTTTAAAATTAGCCTTAATATAGCTTATGGCCTTGGCTATCCGGTTGAAATTGATTTCTTCTTGTGCTTTCATAATCTTGAATAATTTATATCCAAAAGTAGGTTGGAAAAAAACGGCAAACTACCCGAAACTTGCTAAGTTTAATCAGATTTTAAAATCCCGTTGCCTATTAATTTCTCTGCCCTTGCAAGATCGGTATTTCCATTGAAGTCTATCTGAAGAAAATAAGGTACTTGCCACTGTTGGGTTTTCTCTGCCTGTTTATTCGTCACTACATCCCATGGCGGATAAACCCTAATGCCTCTTTTACCTTCTATTCCTTTTGCTGTAATAATTTTATGCTGTACCAGTATGTTTTTTGGAAAAATGAAATGGCCAGAATGGTCGGCACTATTAACAGATATGATCAATAAATCAAATTCATCCTGTTCATGGAATGGGGTGGTAATCCCTGCTTCATTTCGCTTCCATATGGTTACAAATTGACCAGTTTTGGCTGGGGTGATTTTAGAAAGGCGATGTTTGATTTTTAGTCTGTTTAACTCAAAAGTACAGGCTGCATATTCCTGACTTTCGTTTTCAATTTGTAAATTTCTGAATTGGTAATTTAACGGTATATATACAGAGTTGTTGATAGTCTTAAGTATAGCGCCTATCTTATTAATTTGATCTATTTTTGAAGACATACGTTAAGATATAAGATTATATATCAAGTTTCCTTTATCTCTTAAGTTATTTTAAAGAACATGATTGATTTTATTAATCTAAAATGTTTCCTTGTAGAAATGTTCCCGATGGTACTTGATAAAATCAACATTAATATTATGATTTTTGTGTATTGAAAGCACTGTGTTTTTTAAGCCTAAAATTTGGAAATCATTTGAAATAGATATCATTCCATAATCAAACATTACATGGTGGTTTGGGCAAAGACATAAAATATTTTCAACTATATCGGGGCCGTTATGAGGTTTTCCTAGTGCCTGAATATGTGCTGCTTCAACGTAAAATCCCGTTTGTGTTTCAATTGTGGTACCACATATTTGACATTTATGGTCATAAAGATTTTTTACTTGTTGTGACACATATGTATCCCTAACGATTCTTTGTATTAAAATCTCTTTTCTTTGGCTTTTACCATAAATAGGTTTGGGCTCCTTTAATATAGGATTATAATGTAAATCAATTTCATTAATGATTTTGGTTAAACGGAATCTCCAAATTATAAAACCACTTTTCCCTCTATCTTTCCAATATTTATCAACTCTATAAAGGCCATCGTAACGATAAACAAAAATATCAGTATCATTTATAATAGTTCTCAATCCTCTGGTTACCCGAACAGGAAATCCCTTCTCGCAAGAAATTGCTAAAGCTTTGTTTCCTCTTGTTAAAGTTTGATCAGCAACTTGAAATTTCGAGTTATCACTTCTTCCTCCTTGACCAGTGTAGATAATTGTGTCTTCATAATCTTCATCGTCTTCATACCCTCCAGAAATAACAATGGAATCGGCCCCTTCATTTTCAGAACCACTAATTCCTGCCTGCGTTGGTTTATGAACTTTTGAAAGAGATAATTCAATTCGATTTTTGAAAACATCTCCTTCTAAAATTCCATATATTTCTCCAAAGGTTCTTTTCATGCTATTGGTTTAAGCCAAAGTTATTTTTATTTTTCCATCATCTTTAGAACTATTTTTTCTTTATGACTAACTTAGTAGCGCTTAGATGACTAAGGAGGTCAGTAATTGATTAAGATCTTTTATCATTAAGGAGTTAAGATCATTAAGAAATTTCACAATATTAATCTTGCCGAACTACATTTCTTCAATGATCGATTGTCCCTTCGATAGATCTCCCGATGTCCACTGCCAGGTTTCATGAAGTCTAATTTTGCCATTGGCTAATTGTTCCGGCTTTGAATTGCAGATCCCGGTCATTAGTTCACCCCGATTGTTTACCTGGTGATAACGCATTTCGATGTTACCGTTTTCATCAACCAGGCCAATCAAATGGCCAAAAATAATTTTTCCACCCTCGTATTCAGCAGTTAGGATATTTCCTGTTTGCCGATACCTAAAAATGGTTTCATCTGATGTTTCGCCGTTTTCTGTATTGGATACAGGTTTAAAAAGTTTATTGTTATAGTTGATCATCAGTTGATAAAACTAACCATCTCCTCTTGAATAAAAAAACTTCTGGCGATTTTAGGTATTAAGCCAGCAAACAAAGGATTTTGAATTAGACCAACCAAAGCTTTTCCTCTTTCTTTACAAGCAGATAACTGTCTTCATTTAAAATCAGATAACCATACTCATAACAGAAAATATAGGTGTTTCCATTTTGGGTTTCATAACTATAGGTATGGTATTCAAAGTTAAAACCTGCCGAAATTAGCTTTTTACTGCTAACCTTGGTTTTACCATTTGGATTTAGGGCAGCAAGAATAGCTCGGTTCTTTTTTAGTATGCTATTTACCCTTTTAACCACGAGGTTATCTTTACTCTTTAAATGATTGTTGTAATTGTTGCGGCAAGAATCGTCGCAATATTTTTTATCGGCCCTTCCTCTAATCAGGGCGCCGCAGTCTAAACATAAACGTTCCATAATAATTTCTTTTTTATTATGGGATGATGGTCTAATTTATAAATAAACCGCGGAATAAAAAATATAAAACTTCATATTGAAGCTTTAAATGCATATTATCCGTGTATAAACGTTTATAAACGACTATAAATGTTTACAATCCGGCTAATTTTTGATCCGGTTTGCAAATTTGTCCTGTCGGTTGTCGAGGTGATGACTGTTCGTTAAACATTTAGAAACTTAAAATTTAAAGATCATGGAAAGTGCAATTAACAAAGTAGTATTAAGTGGATTTGCAGGAGCAGACGCAGAGGTTAAAACTTTTGGAAGTCAAAAATTAGCAAGAGTTAACCTGGCCATAAACGAAAGCTATAGAAATGATGCAGGCGAGGAAGTAAAAAAAGTACAATGGTTTAATTTAACTTTTTGGAATGCAAAAGCCGAAATAGCGGAGGCCCAGATCAAAAAGGGTACGGGTTTAACCGTAGAAGGCAGGTTACAGGCAAATAGGTATGATGGTAAGGATGGGAAAAAGCGTTATTCAGTAGATATTGCAGTTAGCGATCTCATCATCAGGGAGAACGAAAAGCAAAGAGCGTTTTAAATAAAGATAAAAATAAACCACATCATGTAAGGTTCTAAATGATATGATGTGGTTTAAATTATAATTTAACAGATAAGCCTGTGTAAAAATTGATTTTGGCAGCCGGGTTAAAATACCTCCCGTTTGCTGCATTTAAATCGTTGCCGAGACTGTAGTTCGCATTAAGAAGGTTATTTACCCCGGCAAATACATCTAAACGGGTTTTGCTGACGCTTAGATTTCTGATCCCCAATTTGCTTTCAACCAGGTGATATCTTTTTGCAAAAACGGTATTGGCATCGTTTAAGGGGATAGCCGAAGTATGATTATGTTGAACAAAGAAGTAAATGGCTTTAGGGAAGTTGAATTCCAAACTATTTACTAAAATACTTTCGGGAACGCCGGTGAGTTTATTCCCACTGTAGGTAGCCGTCCCGTTTACAAAATCGTCAAACCTGAAATGACTGTAGGTATAACTGCTTCTCAATTGTAATGCTGTTAAAAATGAAGGGCTGTTCCTGATGATCCAGACGGCAGTTTCCAGCTCAATTCCGCGTTGTTTGGTTCCGCCCGCATTGGTAAAATACTCGGTGTCGTTTTGGTTTAACCTTCTTACAATGGCATCCTTCAAATGGTAACTGAATAGGTTTACATTAGCATAAAAGCGGTTGTTTTTGGTTTTATAACGCAGGCCGGCTTCATAGTTCCAGCCTAATTCTGCCTGAAGGTTATTGTTGATGTTGTTATCTGACGACCTTACTTCGGCAATGGTTGGTGGCGAATAACCTTTGCTAATGGAAGCCCTGGCCGAAAAATCAGGTGTGATAAGATAAGATACAGCTGCCTTTGGCATAAACTGGGCATCGAATTTTCTTTGTTTTGAAGCAATAACAACTGGGAAATAACTCTCGTAATTGTATTTGTAGAAATTTAAACTTGAAGCAAGTTCGATCAGGAATTTATTATTAATGTCGAGGTTTAATCTCAAGTAAGCGAAATCCTGACCAGCTCTTAATCGGTCTGAAGCCTGCATTGCAGTAGCTTCACCACCATTGTTATTAAAGTTTTTGATCTGACTTTTGGTTGCAGAATGTTCCAACCCAATTTGTGCATTAAATTTAAAGTCTTTTCTTGTTTGGGCGTATTCCAAAAATGTTCTTAACCCAAGCGTACTTTCGTAGCGTTGTTCGTAATTAGTAATAAAAGGATTTTTGAAATCGGTATAAGAAGTGAATAACGCAATAACATGTTTTAACCGCTGGCTGATCTGGTAGGAATTGGATATACCACCAAAAATGGTTTTATTGTAAATGGCTGCCTGCTGCGAAATGGCACCCGGTAATGTTGCTGTTGCCGGCCGCGCCAGTTTAGGGTCTTGATCTAATTGTGCAGCTGTTAATCCGCCTGGTGTTTGGTAACCTAAATCGCTATAAAAAATAAAACCCTTCAAACTACCGGCATTGTTATAATTCCATTGTTGCAGCGTTTGAAAATATTTTCTATCCATCGCACTGTTTTGTCGATATCCATCACTTCTCTGGTATCCTTCGCTAAAGCTGAAACTGTACTTTTTATATTGCCGTTTAATTGATGCCGTTTGATGAAATAGGCCATAGGAACCCCCAATAGCTGAAATATCAATTTCATTTTTGTTTATAGCAGGCGCATTAATTAAAATAGCTCCACCTGTACTTGCACCAAAAATGCTGGCTTCGGGTCCCTTATAAATTTCCATTGTACCTACCGAAGAAGCATCTAAAGCATTTAGGTAAGTATTTCCACCTGCATCAGTTAGGGGGAAATCGTCAATATAGATTTTAATATTTCGAATACCAAAAGGAGATCGGAGCAGACTGCCGCGTAGTGATAAACGATAGCTGCCTGGCGAACGTTCTTCCATACGTACCCCAGTTACAGTGTTTAATATGCTCACCAGCGAACTGCTGGGTTGGTTTTTTATTAAGTTGCTATCTACCAGGTTTACAGCCGATACTGACCTCAGTAAGCTTTGGTGGTTATAATAACCTTTAACGGTAACTTCTTCGAGTTTTTTGATCGAATCGGGTTTAAGGGGCTGCGCTATGCCAGGGAAAAAGAATAGGGTAAACAGTAGGGTAAAGTTCGATTTCAAGGTAGAAAAGGGATTAGTAATTGAGCCACAAACCAGCGAATAAATTTACTGCATATTCTGCTAATCTGTGGCTAATTATAAATTATTTTGCAACTACTTTCCAGATCACACCGCTAACATCGTCTGCAACCAATAAGGCACCATCAGGCGTAAGGGTAACGCCAACCGGCCGACCATAAACTTCTGCCTTATCCTGGTTGGCTATAAAACCAGTTAAAAAATCTTCAGGTTTTCCGCTTGGTTTGCCCTCTTTAAAGGGTACAAAAGCTACTTTATAGCCGGAAATCGCTGACCGGTTCCATGAACCATGCTGACCAATAAATGCACCTCCCTGGTATTTTTGTGGAAACTTGTCGCTTTTATAGAAAGCTAATCCCAACGATGCGGTATGTGCACCAACCGCCACATCAGGAGCAATGGCTTTTTTAACCATTTCGGGGTTTTGACCTTTTAAGCGAGGATCTTCATTTTGACCATAATAAGAGTAAGGCCAGCCGTAAAAGGCACCTTGTTTTACACTGGTGATATAATCTGGAACCAGGTCATCGCCCAGGCCATCGCGTTCGTTAACAGCCGTCCAAAGCATATTTGTTGATGGTGCCCAATCTATCCCGACGGGATTTCGTAAACCACTGGCATAAATTTTTTCTCCGCTTCCATCCGGGCTAACTTCTAATATACTGGCCCTTCTTACCTCATGTTCCATTCCATTTTCACCTACATTACTGCCCGATCCAACAGTGATATAAATTTTGCTTTTATCAGCATTGGTGATCAGGTTTCTTGTCCAGTGATTGTTATAGCCACCAGCCGGAAGGTTCAGGATCTTTTTACCTGCTGCGGTTATTTTGGTGTCGCCTGTTTTATAAGGGTATTGCCAGAGGCCGTCGGTATTGGCTACATAAAATGAATTGCCGATAATGAGCATTCCGAATGGCTGGTTCAGGCCATTTAAAAAAGTTGTCACCATTTCCGGTTTACCGTCTTTATTCTCATCGCGATACAGGAGAATGGTATTGGCACTTTTTCCCGGCACTTCTGATTTTGCCTTACCCGTTACCGCATTGGCAATTTTTTCTACGGTACTTCTTTCTGAGTTGGAAAGTGCTACGAGTACATCGCCATTAGGTGTAATATAGGTATTTCGCGGACTTTTAATGTTGGAAGCAAATTTGATTACGACAAAGCCCTCCGGTGCAACAGGTGTTTTTCCATCTGGCCAGCCGATTACCTTGCTGAATTTATTTTTAGAAGCATTGGTGTCTGGGGCAGGCAAATCTACTGCCCCCGTTTGGGTTGTTATGGTCGTATCTTCTCCCTGTTTTTGTGACCTAGAATTGGATTGACATCCAAAAAGAACCACAGTAGACAACATTGACGCGTAAAAAATCTTGTTTTTCATGTTAACCGGTTTTTGATAAAGAATTTGACTCAAAAAATATAACATCGAAAATGAAGGGAAGTTTTAATGAGGATATAATTGCCACAACATTAAAACAATAAAAGGAAAGTACCCTGGAGTACCTTCCTTGAGAGCGCATGCCGTTTTTCCTGGTTTAACACTTTGGATAACAGGAAAGTATCATATGAAATTCTTAAATTAACTATGGCTTGTTAACGAGATCAGATCATCAAAAAGATGATTGCTTTAAGATGAAGAAAGCGTAACAAAGATTTTGAGCATAATTTACAATTGTTGATTTGAAACGGTTAATGAAACTAAATTACAACATTACACCTAACTTTTTAGTTAAATTTTGTTAAATCGTTTTTAAGGCAGCCTGACTTTCAGGTACTTATTTAACCAGGTTTTCCTGTAATTTCTTTTCGATGTCTTTGGCGTTTAATATCAGTGCTGAAAATTGCGGATCTGATTTTACCAATAGAAATTTTCCGTTAGGGAGAATAATTGCCGAGGTGCCGCAAGAAGTTATCTCTTTGAACAATAATTTTCTAAGAAAACCCGAATCGGTTTCTATTTCTAAACCCTTCGATTTAATTGGACTGAAACTTTTACCTTCTTCCCGGTATTGATAAATGGCAACGTTTGGCCTGGCTTCGGCTTTTTCGAGAATGTTTTTTTGAAAGGTCCACCTTACATTGTTCAGAAATTCTGCATTCTGGTAACTAAGTTCTTTCCAGCAATCGTCTCTATTGAAATCGTATTTAATAATAATGGTGTCTTTTAAAACAAGCCTTTCGTTTTGTTTTAAGAAAATATGTAGCGAATCGATTTGTGTACCGGTTAATGTGCCTGCCTGGTAGCGCTTATTTTCGTCGACATACAATTTGGGAGAACAGGCATATATAAAAACAGAAAGGAAGAGAATAGAACTTACTGGCAGTTTGATTTTACGTTTCATTTGTGTGAGCGTTGATGTTTGATTTTCCTGGTCAGGTTTAGATTGCGATCAGGAAAATCTGTTGAGGTAAATTTATAACAAAAAATTATCCGACGATATTTTTCAATACAAAATTTCGTCATCTCGACCGTAACGCAGTGAAGTGGAGAGATCTGTCGTAATAGATTTAGCTTTGCTGAGCACTACGTGGTTCTCGGCTTCATTGCACTTCGCTCGAAATGACGACATCAGGGATCTTCACCGGAAGTAATGGCTTCTCGCGATCTGTCATTCCAAATCCTTTGTTTTTCTCTAAAGGACGGTCAGACTCAGCCTTTTAAAATCTTAGCTTTCTCTGCATCAAATTCTTCCTGCGATAAAATTCCGGCATCTAATAACTCTTTTAAGTCTAATAGTGCCTGCTTTTTTGCAGCCATATCGTTTTTTGAAACTTCTGCGGTATTTTCTTTTGGTACTGTGTCTGTAGTCGGTGCATTGGAATTAGCCGCAGGGCCATATTTTAGCAAGAGTTCGGTAATTTCATTAAACCCTTTAATATTCGAATAATCAATTGCTTTTTGTTCTTTTACATTCACGATAGAGGGATCGGCAGATTTTTCGAGTAAAAATTTAACCACATCTTTTTTCCCGTTTGCAGCGGCATAATGTAAAGCAGTGTTCCCGCTTTCATCCTGGATATCAACATGGGCACCTTTCTCCAGCAATAACTTTAACATGCTTAAATGACCGCTTTTAGCCGCCACATGCAACATACTTTCGCCGCCATAGCTGTAATTATTATCAAAAGAGAAACTGGCAGAGATAGAAATGTTATTGGCTGTTTCTACCCATTCGAGGTACGAATACATCGAATCGTCATTACCCGAAAGAGGTTTGGCATAATTTACATCTACACCATTGGCTAAAAATAAATCGACAATTTCTTTTTGATTATTGGCGCAGGCATACCATATTGGCGACAGGCCGTTTTTTGAAGATACAAACACATCTGCACCTTTTTCTACCAGTGTTTTGGTGAGCATACGGTTGGCATCATAACAGGCAAGTAACAGGGCAGATTCTCCACTGTGGTTAACATGGTTAATATCGGCACCTTTATCAATAAGCAGCTCAGTCATCTGCAGATTTTTAGCTTTAACCGCAAAAATCAACGGCGAATCGCCATGTTTATTCGTGGTACTGATATTGGCACCATATTCGAGCAATTTTTGAACAATCTCCTTATTTCTCCAGGCCGATGCAATAAGAAGGGGTGTTTCTGCTTCGTTATTTTCGCTGTTAACATCAAGCCCGCCATCAAGCAACTTTTCCAATATTTCAATCTGTCCGTTTTGGGCAGTTAAATGTAAGAGGCTGTTCCCTTTCAGGTCTTTAATGTCTATCCTGGCACCTTTGTCTAAAAGGTAAAGTGCCGTTTGTTTTTGTTTTTGCAGGCAGGCGAAGTAAAAAGGTGTTTCACCATTGTGGTCCTCATAATTTAGATCTGCACCACGCTCGATTAAAATTTTTACAAGATCCAAATAACCGTGATGTGCAGCATAATGTAAAGCAGTTCTTCCTTTCTCGTCGGTATAACCTACCTCTACTTCGTTGTTGGCCAATAAAAGTTCGGCTATTTTGCGCTTGCCGCTTTCGCAGGCAATTATAAATGACATTGACATATTTTAAGATTGTTTCATTAGCAGTTCAACAGTTTTTATTTTCAGGTTATCATCAGAGGCCAGCATTAAAGCCGTTTGGTCTTTATCGTTGCTTATCGTAACATCTGCTCCATTTTCGATCAGAAGCTTTACTTTACGGTAGGTTTCCTTGGCCTTTTCGGGTTCGTAATTTACATTGTAGCTGCAAACCTTATGCAATAGGGTGTTCCCGGCGTTGTCTGTTCTGTTAATATCTACCTGCCCGCTTTCCAATGCTGTTTCTAAAATATTGGCCTGTTTTTCAACAATTAGATCCAATGGGGTCTTATCTGCGCCGTACCAGGTGCTGGGCTGGTATAAATCGGCACCATCGTTCAGCAGTTTTTTAAGAAAATTGATGCCGCTTTCACTGTTAGGCATCATGCGGACATATTCGAACAATAATGTTACCCCTTTTTTATTCGGCTGGTTAAGCTCCGGTGAGGCAGCACTGTGCAGCATATCATAAATGTTTTCACTTTGCGAATGCGCTACAGCATAAAAGAAGGCCGAATTGCCCTCCCGGTCGGCCTGGTTAGGATCTGCTCCATTTTCGAGCAGAGGTGTGATTAAGTTTTTCTTGTTAAGCTTTACAGCGATGATTAAAGGTGTTTCCTGTACAATATTGCCTTCGTTTATGTCAATACCTTCATTAATGAGGATATCGATATAACCCTTAAGCAGGTCGGTAGTTTGTTCATCATTGAGGTTATACCGGCGAAAACTACTTTTTACCACCTGGTGGAGGTAGTTTTCTTCTGCATTGTTTTTGAAATTTGTGGTACATCCCGCATCTATACAGGCTTTGATGATGCCTAAACTGACACCATTTTCGAAAAGGTAACTCAATAAGGTTTTTGCATTTACCTCATCGTTCAGGTTATCGAAATGGCTAATAAATTCGTTGAAGAAGGCAATGTCTTCCGCATCATTACCGAGGTTGCGCACAATGCTTTGGAAAATGCTTTTATCAAAATTGTCGAATTCATAAATATCAGTTTCGATGGTTTTATCTTTTACCATCATGTTTAATATTTCATACTGCTTTTCGCGGATGAGGTTGTCGAAAATGGATGATTTTTGATGGTCCTGTAAGTTTTTGGAGAGTTTTTCGCCTTTTTGCATCGAGCTTTTTGCTTCATCAAATTTACGGGCGTTTAACTGTTGATCTAAGGTAGTTTCGGTCATTTCAATTAAAATATTTAAGATAGATATAGGTATTTCCCGCTACAAAAGTTTAGCCAAAGAATTGGCATAATCAAAAATTATCGGGAATGTTGCAATAGATCAGAATGATAAAGAATATATGATTAGTTGCTTATTTTTTTGGAAAGCAATTGCAGCATTTCATCGGTTATTTTCTTCCTGCTCTGCCTCCTGTCATGAAAAATGGCATCCGTCCGATCAGGTTTAGTTGGGGTATTTTTCTGCTACTATGTCGGTTTTCCGTGCCACAAGCCTAAATTTGTAGCCCTGATCGGAGCGGCATCCCCGATTTCATCGGGATAAAGCGGAGAGCAGGAGTAACGTTAAAAGAAGCGTATAACATTGCGCTCCAAAATACCGACAATCTTTATATTATGATGTTTTAGTTGCTTATTTTTTGGAAAGCAATTGCAGCATTTCATCGGTTTAGTTTGGTCATTTTTCTGCTACTAGGTCGGTTTTCCGTGCTAGAGGCCTGAGTTTATAGCCCTGATCGGAGCGACATCCCCGATATTTCATCGGGATAAAGCGGAGAGCAGGAGTAACGTTAAAAGAAGCGAATAACATAGCGCTCCAAAATACCGGCAATCTTTATATTATGATGTTTTAGTTGCTTATTTTTTGGAAAGCAATTGCAGTATTTCATTGGTTATTTTTTTCCTGCTCTACCTTCTGCCATGAAAAATGGCATCCGTTCGATCAGGTTTAGTTGGGTCATTTTTCTGCTACTAGGTCGGTTTTCCGTGCGAGAGACCTGAGTTTATAGCCCTGATCGGAGCGGCATCCCCGATATTTCATCGGGATAAAGCGAAGAGCAGGAGTAACGTTAAAAGAAGCGTATAACATTGCGCTCCGAAAACAACTGACAATCTTAATATTTTACTTTATATAATATCAACCCGCGTCATAAATAACATTACGATGTTCCTTAATTCATTCGATTATTTTATCTTTAGCCGATTTTAAAAAGATTGGTTTACAAAGCCATGAACCAATCGGGTAATTAAATTAAATAAGCAAAATCAATATAACATGTCAAATACATCAAAAATTATCTACACCAAAACCGATGAGGCGCCAATGCTGGCTACTTATTCACTTTTACCTATCGTACAAGCTTTTACCGCATCAGCGGGTATTGATGTAGAAACCAGAGATATTTCTTTAGCAGGAAGAATTTTGGCAAACTTTCCTGAGTATTTAAAAGACGACCAGAAAATTGGTGATGCTTTGGCAGAGCTTGGTGCATTGGCGACCACTCCGGAGGCGAACATCATCAAATTACCCAATATCTCTGCTTCTATTCCACAATTGGTAGGTGCAATTACCGAGTTACAGGCTCAGGGTTACGCCATTCCTAATTATCCGGAGAATGCACAGAGCGATGAAGAAAAAGCAATTAAAGCTAAATATGCAAAAGTTTTAGGTTCGGCTGTAAACCCGGTTTTACGTGAAGGTAACTCTGACCGTAGAGCGCCTAAAGCTGTTAAAAACTATGCTAAACAGAACCCGCACTCGATGGGTAAATGGTCGGCAGATTCAAAAACAAAAGTAGCCAGCATGACCGAAGGTGATTTTTACGGGTCAGAAAAATCCACCACCGTTGCCGAAGCCAGCCAGTTTAAAATTGAATTTGTTGCTGCAGATGGTACGGTAACCGAATTAAAAGGTTTATCGCCACTAAAAGCAGGAGAGGTTATTGATAGTTCGGCATTGAGTTTATCTGCCTTAAAAACTTTTGTTGCTAAAGAAATTGCTGAGGCTAAAGCGGCTGGTGTGTTGTTGTCGGCACACTTAAAAGCAACCATGATGAAAGTTTCAGATCCGATTATTTTCGGTGCCATTGTTGAAGTTTATTTCGCAGATGTTTTTGCCAAATATGCTGATCTTTTCAAGGAGCTTAACATTGATACAAGAAATGGTTTGGGAGATGTATATGCAAAAATTGCAGGCAATCCTAAACAGGCAGAAATTGAAGCTGCTTTGGCACAGGCTATTGAAAACGGACCTGCTCTGGCCATGGTAAATTCTGATAAAGGCATTACCAACCTGCATGTGCCTTCGGATGTAATTGTTGATGCTTCTATGCCAGCCATGATCCGTACTTCAGGCCAGATGTGGAACAAAGAAGGTAAGCTTCAGGATACCATTGCTTTAATTCCAGACCGCTCTTACGCAGGTGTTTATACGGCTACTATAGACGATTGTAAGGCGCATGGTGCTTTTGATGTAACTACAATAGGTACCGTACCTAACGTAGGCTTAATGGCACAAAAAGCCGAAGAATATGGTTCGCACGATAAAACTTTTCAGGCTACAGGAACGGGGATCATCCGGGTTACAGATGCTGATGGTAAGGTGTTTTTTGACCAAAAAGTAGAAAAAGGCGACATTTTCCGCATGTGCCAGACAAAAGATGCGCCGATCCAGGATTGGGTTAAATTAGCCGTAAACAGGGCCCGTTTATCAGAAACTCCAGCAGTTTTTTGGTTAGACGAGAGAAGGGCACACGATAGAGAAATCATTGCAAAAGTAAATACTTATTTAAAAGATCACGATACTACCGGTTTAGACATCCGCATTTTGGCTCCGGTTGAAGCAACTAAATTTACTTTAGAACGCATCCGTAAAGGTTTAGATACCATTTCGGTTACCGGTAACGTACTGCGTGATTATTTAACCGATTTATTCCCGATTTTAGAATTGGGAACTTCGGCAAAAATGCTTTCTATTGTTCCATTAATGAACGGTGGTGGTTTATTCGAAACCGGTGCCGGTGGTTCTGCTCCAAAACACATTGAACAGTTTATCGAAGAAGGGTATTTACGCTGGGATTCGCTAGGTGAGTTTTTAGCACTTCAGGCTTCTTTAGAACATTTATCTCAAACCCAAAACAATGCAAAAGCCCAGGTATTAGCCGATGCTTTAGACGAGGCAAATGCTAAATTTCTGGCAACCGACAAATCGCCGGGCAGAAAATTAGGAACAATCGATAACCGTGGTTCTCACTTCTATTTAGCTTTATATTGGGCAGAAGCTTTAGCCGCCCAAACAAAAGATGCCGATCTGAAAGCCAGGTTTGCACCTTTGGCTAAAACCTTATTGGAGAACGAAGCTAAAATTAATGAAGAGTTGATCGGTGCGCAAGGTAAGCCACAAAACATTGGTGGTTATTATAACCCTAATGATGAACTGGCAAGCAAAGCCATGCGTCCAAGTGAAACATTGAATACATCTTTGGCTTCTTTGTAGGCGAATTTAAGGTGTAAATTTTAAATATTAGCGTCCCGGTTTTTAAATCGGGACGTTTTTTTTATGAGTTGTCAACTTTAATAGTCCCCTTGCACGAAAGTTGACAACTCTTTTTTCTATTGGAAAGAAACAGATAAAGATTAGAGTTTATTTTGTTATCATCATAAATTGAGGATCTGTCCATAGGTTTTGAAGCTCAGGATATTGCTTCATGTCATCTTTTAAATCAGGTTCTAGCCTTAATGTATTTTTTAAAA
Source organism: Sphingobacteriaceae bacterium (assembly GCA_017745075.1). Lineage (GTDB taxonomy): Bacteria > Bacteroidota > Bacteroidia > Sphingobacteriales > Sphingobacteriaceae > Pedobacter. The sequence continues at coordinate 15,816 of JAGIAD010000005.1, forward strand.
ATGATAAGCACTCTTCAGTTTTCCCCTGTAAGTTCTTTATGATACCTATTTGATAATAATTCCATGAAAATTCATATAGTTTGTTTAATCCTTCAAACACATTAATTGCCTCATCATAAGCATAGATGCCTTTCAAATGTAGGCCTTTACAGTATTCTAACTGATAATGGGCATTAACATGTATCTGTAGTTTCATGTTTTCAAATTCTATCAAAGTTCTATCCTTTGGTAACCGTGCAAAAACATCCAAAAGCAATCGGATTACAATATTTTCTCTAAAATAATCTTCAAATAATATTGTCAAGGACTTTAAAGCATTATCTAAGTTGTTTGCTTTTAAATAGATTTGAACAATGTATATTAAGGCATTTGGATTTTTGGGGTCATTTTTCAAGATTAATTTTACAGTATCGATGAAATCAGCTTCATTGGTCTCATTTATGATATCATAAAGCAGATCCATTTTGTTTTCTAAAATTTTTACATGATTGGGCTCTATGCTAAGGGCCTTATTATAAAACTCCAGCGCTTTTTCATACTCTTCTTTTTTATAATAAAGAGTGCCTTTATTTGCATAAGCCAAGGTTGCGTTCTCATCGAGCTCAAGGGCTTTGTTAAAAAGCTCCAATGCATTTTCAAGGTCGTCTCTTTCCATCTGATAGGCTCCATAAGCAATATACCGATCAATCTGATCTGCATTTACTTTTCCTTTTGTGTGTTCGGGATTAGGCACTATTTTTATCTCTGAAATGGCACCTGTATCAAGTTGCTCCTGAAAATCGCTAACCCTTAACTCTATCTGGTTTTTTAATCTGGTTATCGTTTGGCTGGCCTGATGACCATTTAATTTCTTTTTTAATAAATGATCATATACCGTTTTATAGTTGTGTTGATTATTAAAATATATTTCTTCAGCATAATCCAAAATTTCAGTTTGATAACTTTCGCTGTTAAATTCCTCTTCGTTGATACCATCTGAATAAACAGCTTTTTTATTTTTTAATAAATAATCTGCTTTTTCCATAATTATGGAGATCTGTTCATCACTTAACCCGTGCTTTTCGAGTTCATTTCGGGCATGTTCAGGGTTATGGTTATTCTCCTCGAGTTTCCACAAAGCCAGTGCGCAAAGTTCGTCCTGCAATTGTTTTGAATGAAAGCTGCTTTCATCAATTCCTGCATTTTTCTTCTTCTTTAAAAAGTCAAAAAATCCCATTCGTTTGTAATACTTATTGATTCAGTTTCTACTAATATATTAAAAAGGATAGATAAACCTAACCATTGGAAATTTAAACTTCTCGGTTTTGCTTCCAACCGAACTCCCAAAATGGGGTGGTTACCATTAATAAACAATCCGCGTGAGGGATAGAAACGGATAGCCCACAGCCACGAGGAACGAGTGGCGAGGACTAGTAGTGGATAGCCCGACCCTTGCGCAGCTTGGGGCACGCCCAAATAACAACAGAATTCTTTTGCCATATAAAAACCTTATCTATACTGCTTTGTTATAACATTATAAACTATAGGAGACCTATACCATGGCAATTAACGAAAATAAAGGATCGAAAGATAAGATACATAGCACTACCGAAAATAGCGAAATCAATAAGGAAAATTTATCGTACGATAAAAATAAGGAGAGTTATGAACTTGATGTAAGGGGAACAGACAGCGAATATGATCATCCGATGGGTTACGAAACCGTAGCGGCAGGCGCAAGAGACGATGATTCTACCTATGATGAAGCTAATCCCTACGTTGGTGACGAATATGCTCGCAATGAGGAAATCGCTGAAGATAATTTGGAAGAACTGGGCATGCATGTAGACAATGGAGAAAGTGTACTGCTTAACCCCGAGGATGAAATTCTTTCACGTACAGCGGAAGATTACCGGGATGATTTAGATGAAGAAGGTTATCCGCTTAACGATACGCCCCAAAAATAGTCAGGAGATCACCATATTGCGTGATCGTTATTTGACGAAACAATCATAAATGGAAAAGCAGGGTTATACAAAATGTAATCCTGCTTTTTGTATTGTCCCGGAATCTATTTTATCAATTGTTCAATATACTGTTTCCAGATATCTCTGTTGTTGACTACAAATTTTTCGATTGTGCCATCTTTTAAGTTAATCTGTAAACCATTTTTAACTATTCCCAGAGGGCTAAAAAATATTAGGTCATTTATATTGTCGATTTTAATCGAAAGGGTATGGTTTTGGATATTTAGATTGTGGGACTTGAATATTAGACGATCATTTAACAGGTATAATGCTCCACCTACAGCCTCTCGTTTTACGAAGTGATTTGCCGCGCCTGCATACATAATCTCAGATTCATTAACACCTTCTAATTTTGTCTGATCGTTTACTTTTTTAGACTTTGAAAAGAAATACAACATGAAGCCCATGAACAATCCGAATACCAACCCGCTAATTGGCCCCATAATTAATGCTGCTCGTAAATCGTAAAGAAAAGTTAGTGCAATGCCAAAAAAAAGACAAAAAAATAGGCCAGCCAACAAGCCTACCTTTAAAAATGCTTTGGTGTCAGGTTTTTTTTCGTAATTCATTTTTACGGATTAATATCTAAGTTAAACCTTCTTCTCAATTCGTCCAGTTTTGGGTTTTTATTTACCAGGTAATCGTACTTTTCGCGGTTACCATACAGCCTGTTCTCTATTTTACGTTCTACCAGTTTATAGGTAACCTCTACACCAAAGTTGCGGAGTTCGTTTCGTAAAAAGTTTAAAAGCTCTACAGATTCCTGTTGTATAAGGTGTTCCTGCGTTTTACTTTCTACCGAAATCTCAATCAATTCAGGATGCAGAAGGGTAGGCGCAAAATTGTTTAAAATGGTAAAAAGATTGATTTTATCGGCAGCTTTAAGTCTCTGTGTATATATATTCCACACTTCCAACAGGCGGTCGTAACTAAAAACTTCACGGGCTTCGCCGGTTGCCTTTTTCGGACCATTATCTTCTTCTTCCTGTGCAATACGATCAAAATCGTTCAGCGATGGGATCAGCATACTTGCTGCCTTAGCTTTTGGGATATTGATGCTGATGGAAGTAGCAGATGGCTGAGAACTATTAAGTTTTGGAGCTTCTTTTGGCTTTTCTTCTGCAGACGTACCTACAGAAAGGGCTGCATTAATAACAGGTGCTGCAGCCTGCGCAATGTTTTCTACTTCAACTTTAAGCTTTGGGCTTTCAGCAACTTCAGTTACGACATTAGTTTTTTTTTTATCCTGATCTGCGTCAGTTGCTGTGTTACTAGGGCTTAAGGGTTGTTGTGCTAAATTGACGACCGACCGGATATGGCACATTTTAATCAGTGCCAACTCTACCTGTAAACGCTGGTTTTTAGAGTTTTTGTAGTTTAAATCGCAGGTGTTGGCTAAATTGAGTGCGGTTAACAGAAAAGATAATTCTGTTTGCCTGCATTGATCTAAATACTTTTGTTTGATGTTTTCACTCACCTCTAACAATTTAATGGTAGCAGGATCTTTACCTACCAACAGGTTACGGAAGTGACTGGCCAGGCCATTGATAAAGTTGTTACCATCAAAACCATTGTTCAAAATTTCATCGAACAAGAGCAGGGTCTGGCTAACCTCAGCAGCAGTTAGGTAAGAAGTAAGTTTAAAAAAGTAATCGTAATCTAAAATGTTCAGGTTATCGATTACCGCTTTATAAGTAATGTTCTTATTGGCATAACTGGCAATCTGATCGAACATCGAAAGTGCATCACGCAGTCCACCATCTGCCTTTTGAGCAATAATATGTAAACCATCGCTTTCGAAAGCAATATTTTCACGCTGTGCGATGGTGGACAGGTGACTGGCAATATCTTCTACCTGGATACGGTTGAAATCAAAAATCTGACAACGCGATAAAATAGTCGGAAGGATTTTATGCTTCTCGGTAGTAGCCAGGATAAAAATAGCGTAGGGAGGAGGTTCTTCCAGGGTTTTCAGAAAGGCATTAAATGCACTTTGCGATAACATGTGCACCTCATCAATAATATAGATTTTATATTTTCCGGCTTGCGGTGGTATGCGTACCTGCTCAATTAAGCTGCGGATATCATCAACTGAATTGTTCGATGCCGCATCCAATTCATGTACATTAAAAGAATGTCCGTTCTGAAAAGAAAGGCAGTTGTCGCATTGGCCACAGGCTTCCATGTCGGCTGTAGGGTTGGTACAGTTAATGGTTTTGGCAAGTATACGTGCGCAGGTGGTTTTACCCACTCCACGCGGCCCGCAAAATAGAAACGCCTGGGCAAGCTGGTTGTTTTTGATGGCATTTTTTAGCGTACCGGTAATATGCTGCTGGCCAACTACGGTTTCGAAAGTGGCTGGGCGGTATTTACGGGCAGAAACAATAAAATTTTCCATCGGCACGAAAATAGGAAAAATTTAGGTGTTGTAAGATTGAAAAGTTGGAATGTGGAAAAGTTGAAATACTGAAATGATTTGCAAAAGATTGCGTAACATTTAATGACAAGATTAATCTAATTGTAAAACTTTATAAATGAGGGCATTATTTTTTATTAGCGCGATATTATTGTCTTTTGCAGGCACTTCGATGGCACAGGTTGATACAATAAATGCACAAAACCATAAACTGGTGATGAGCAATCTGAAAGAGGGAAAAAACAGCTACCTGGTTTATATGACCGATTCCCTTGAAACGAAACGAACTATTGGAGATATATGGGAGAGAACAATTACTTTTAAAAAAAGAGATAATAATGACGTTGTAGATTTTGGTTGGAAATGGCTCCATAACGATTCTCTTTTCGCCACAATTACGAATATCTGTGACCGAAAAACAATGTCTCCAATTTATCATTATGCCAATTATAAACGCCGGGGTATTTTTGCCTACGATTATAAAAAAGGCTTAATGCAACCATCTGATACCGTGAAAAATAATGCTGCAATCAAAAAAGATCCGGTTAAACTGGATATTCCGGTCATTTCGTGGGAACTTGACTTAGAAACCTACCCGTTATTGCCAATTAAAAAGATTGGTCAGCAATTTGATATTTCATTTTTTGATCCAAATGAAAAATCTGCAACTTACCACCGTTATGAAGTAGTTGGCAAAGATAATTTGAAATTGAATGCAGATATAAGCGCTAAATGCTGGCTGCTTAAAATCAATTATAGTCCAGATAGTTATGCTATTTTCTGGCTAACCGAAAAATCAAAAGAGGTGATTAAAATGAAAGAATATTATAAAGGCAGCTATCGTATAAAAGTGAAGCAATTTTAACCAAATTAATGGTGTAGGGTATAAAACTGTTTATAACTTGCTTCAAATGCCTCAAAACTGCCGTAAGTAAGTTCTATTGCTTTTTCAGTATCATAACCCTGCGAAGTGAGTTTAATGATGTTTTTTAATGCCGTTGTTCTTTTATTTTTAACGAAATAATAGATCATGCTATAGGCAGTATTATAATTATCGTCGATACCATGGCGATAAAAAGCGCCGTCATAAATCTTAAAAAATGTCTTTAACCTGTCGGTATCCATAGAAGATAAACCTGCTTTTATACTTTTAATTCGGTTGCTCTGTGGGTAGGAGTATAAGTTGCCTTCACTGTCAAAATCTAAGGTTTCGAAAAATTCAGCCAGTCCCTCATTTAACCATTTTGGTGCTTTTTGATAATTGAACTGGAAAATACTATGACTGGCCTCGTGCAGTGCCACGGGAATAAAATCGCCGCTTTTCATGATAAAAGCCTGGTTTATTGCTGGTATGTAGAATCCGGTTGATGATGGCGCATTATACTTGTTTTTCTCTATACGGTAATCTTTTGATTTTCCATAGAGATTGATTTTAACCGGAACAGTGATGTTATTACTGGTTTCAAAAATTTCATTGCAGAACATACGCTCATACGCAATCAGTTTCTCTATTTTCTTTTGCTCATTGTCGTTTATTTTGCAATTAACCAGGTTGATCTCTACATATTGGGCATATAGTGATGGGCCAATTAAATAGATCGAAAGAAATAAAAGAATTTTGTTCATGCCTTAAAAACTGTTCTAAATATATTACTTAATCACCGATTTTAATTCATTTCTATATTCAGAAGCACTTTTACCCGTAAATTCCTTAAACAATTTATTAAAGTGGCTGAAATTGTTAAAACCACTTTCGTAAGAAATATTGGCAATGCTGGTGGGTTTTTCGGCCAGGAGCTTTGAAGCATGTACTACACGGTATTCGTTTACAAAATGGGTAAAGGTTTTTTTTGTAATCTTTTTAAAATAGCGGCAAAATGAAGAGACTGTCATGCTCGACATTTCTGCCACATGCTGCAAACTGATCTGTTCCTGGAAGTGGTCTTTTACATAGTTAAAGATCATATTGATGCGGTCGTTATCTTGCACCTGCATTTCCATCGAAAAACCATCGGCGTTTAAGATGTTGTAATCTTTGGCATGTTCAAGTTCCTTTAATACGCTGAGTAAAGTTAAAAGTCTTTCAAAAGGAGGCTGATCGTCCATCATTTCTATCCTGTCGCCCACCGCATGCATCGTTTCGCTGCCAAAGGCGATTCCTGCCTTCGATTTATCGAACAGTTCCTGTATACCTCTTATCTCCTGCAGGCCCAGAAAGACACTGCCCAGGAAATCGGGTTTCATCTGGATCACTGTTTCGTTCTTATTCCCTGTATTGGTATCGGTAAAGCCGCAGTGCGGGAGGTTGCTGCCAATCAGGATCAGGTCGCCTTCGGTGTAATAAGAAACGTGACTCCCAATTTGCCTTTTCCCTGATCCGCCATTCACAAACACCATTTCAATTTCGGGATGGTAATGCCAGAGATGTGCCATGTTGTTTGCATTTTCTACATACTTTGAATAATAGAACGAACTTCCAAAAGAAGGTTCAACAACCTCGAAACTTGGTTTCATATAAAGCTAAATTATTTCACCAAAATACATAAAAAATATGCTTTATTATAGCATTTTGTCAAATGAAGGTATTGTTGGGGTAATATAGCATAGAAAGTGGAAAATATGCAACTCACTACATCCAAAATAGCTCCTTACCTTAGTATTATCATATAATGATTGACTCTTATAAAATATTGGTTATGAAAAAGTTCTTAAAAATCGGTTTAATAGCAGCGTTGTTTTTTACTGCTACGGGTGTTCACGCTAACGATGACAATTTTACACTAAATGTAAAAAGTGAAAAAAATAAATTCATCCGTTTTTCTATAGGAAAGGCAGAAGATCTTAATTTATCTTTTGTTGGTTCGGATGAGGAAGTATTGTTCGAAGAAAACATTCATGCTTCAGCTGCTTCAAGCAAAGTTTATGATTTAAACGCACTTCCTGATGGGAAATATGTGCTTAAAATAGAGTCTGATTTAAAACTGGCTAAATATACCGTAACCATTAAAAATGGTAAGACTATTGTTTCTGAGCCTAAAATCTCTAACGTATTTAAACCGGTTTATACTTTAAAAGATGAGGTGGTTACGCTTAATCTCGACAATCTAGATAAAAGCCCGATCGAAGTAAAAGTTTACAACGAATACAATGATGAGGTTTATTACGAGGTTTTTAAAGATAAAACACAGTTGACTAAAAAATTCAACATCAGCAAAACAGATTCAAAAGAATTGACCTTCATGGTTAAATTTAAAGATGAGTCTTATGTTAAAACGATACAAACTTATTAATAACAACAGCTAATTGATACAGGGGGATTATCTTGACAGGTAATTCCCTTTTTTTTGTAAGATGGAAGAGGTAAGGGGGATAAACTAATATCATCGCTTCCATCATCCATTTTCCATCCTACCATATTTCATTATTATTTCTTACTAATCATTTGATTTTAAGAAAAATATTGTTACTTTTGCATCCCCGTAATATACCTCGGGATAAAAAATTAAAAACTTAATTAATAACAATGAATCAGTACGAAACTGTTATCGTTCTAACCCCGTTGTTATCTGAAGACGCTGCGAAAGAGGCATTAGCTAAATTTAAAGCAGTTCTTACTGATAACAATGCCGAAATTATCCAGGAAGATAATTGGGGTTTGAGAAAATTAGCGTATCCAATTGACAAAAAATCAAACGGATTCTTCAACTTAACTGAATACAAAGCTTCAGGAGATTTGATCGCAAAATTAGAGCTTGAATTAAAACGCGATGAGCGTGTGTTACGTTTCTTAACTATCCGTTTAGACAAACACGCTATTGCTTACAATGAGAAAAAGCGTAGTGGTGCTTTTAACAAAAAAACTAAGGAGGTTGCAGCGTAATGGCAAGAGAACAAATTCAATACGTAACTGCCCCTAAAGTAGAGGATAACCGTAAAAAATACTGCCGTTTCAAGAAAAACGGAATTAAATACATCGATTACAAGGATGCAAACTTCTTGTTGAAATTTATCAACGATCAAGGTAAATTATTACCACGCCGTTTAACTGGTACTTCGTTGAAATTCCAACGTAAAGTGGCTCAGGCCGTTAAACGTGCCCGTCATATCGGTTTGTTACCTTTCGTTGCTGATCAATTAAAATAGGAGGCTAGAGATATGGAAATTATTTTAAAACAAGATATTAAAGGCCTTGGTGAGAAAGATGATGTAGTTACAGTAAAGCCAGGTTTTGGTCGTAACTATTTGATCCCTCAAGGATTTGCAGCATTGGCTACTTCTTCAGCTAAAAAAGTTTTGGCTGAAAACTTAAAACAAGCTGCTTTTAAACAAGATAAAATTAAGAAAGATGCTGAAGGTGTTGCTGAGCGTTTAACTGATGTTAAACTTTCAATCGGTGCTAAAGCAGGCGAAAGCGGAAAAATCTTCGGAGCGGTTAACACCATCCAGATTGCTGAAGCATTAAAAGCTCAAGGCTTTGATGTAGACCGTCGTCGTATCACTTTCGAAACTGAACCTAAATTTGTTGGCGAATATGTAGCTAACTTAAACTTGCATAAAGAAGTTAAAGTTCAGGTTCCTTTCGAAGTAGTTGCTGAATAAGCATTCTTTAAATTAATACAAAAGGCCTTGCAGATATATTTGCAAGGCCTTTTTGCTTTTATGTGATGTAATACGAAATGGTTGAAGTGATAGGATTTACAGGGATTGATTTCAGGGTATTTATATTTTTATTTGTAATAAAGTCAACCCAAATATGTGTATTTTTTGTAACAAAGTCAGGGCATTTTGGTGTTGAGTAAGATTAATTGAGCTGAACGCTGAATTTTAGCAAAGCCTGCGGGAAGCTGTTATTGCCTCCCGCAGTAAATAAAGAAATACGCTTTATACCGTAGCACTAGCTACATCGTCTATCTTAACATCTTCCATCTTCCATTTTCAATCCTGACTATCCTTTTGGTATAGTAGGTCTGATTTCTACCTTGCTTGGTAATGTTCTTGCTGGCATGGCCAATAAATCAACAATGAGTTTTCCCATATCTTCAGGCTGGATTTTCCAGGCGTCGTTTTCACTATCAGGCTGATGATCGTTAAAGTGGCTTGCTACCGATCCGGGCATAATGGTACTCACTTTCACGCCATACTTTCTTAAATCGAGCATTACCGATTGGGTAAATCCTGTTAACCCAAATTTACTTGCATTATAGGCCGAGCCTCCTGCAAAAAAGTTGGTGCCAGCTAAACTCGATATCGTAAAAATATGCCCTTTGCTTTTTTTGATTTCGTTAACCGATGCCTTAATACTATAAAAAACACCCGTTAAATTGGTATCGATGGTTTCCTTCCATAAATCAACACTCAATTCATCGATCGGAGCGAAATGCCCAACACCTGCATTGGCGATCAGCACATCCAATTGTCCCCATTTTTCGATAATCAGGTTAATGGCTTCCTGTTGGGAATTAAAATCTGCAACATTGGCTTCAATGGCCAGTACATCGCCAAAAGCGACCAGATCAGCTGCTGCCTGGTTTGCGCTGGCAATGGTCCTGCTGGTAATGGCTACTTTGTAACCGTCTTTTAAAAGGGCCTCGGCTATACCGAAACCTATTCCTTTACTTCCTCCCGTAATTAATGCAACTTTCATGTTCTTGTAACGTATGATATCGGAAAATGTTTATTTTGATTTTTTCTTGCTGTGCGGTAGTTCCATGATCTCGATATCCTTAAAATCTACCGGCTGACCTTCACTTTGCAAAGCAACAAATCCTTCTGTAAGCATTTTACCGTCAATTTTAATTTTCGGGTCGTATCGGTTGGCTACGCCATTACCTATCTGTGGTTTGCTATACTGTAAAACTGTATCGCCGTTGATAATATGCGTAACCAACGAATCGCCGAGAACAATCAGTTCTGCTGATACCCACTGGTCGCCATCGTATGTTTTCGATTTAGAGTCTAAACAATGACCATCATATAGTTTACCCTGATAAAAAATATCGGTACCAGGCGAACACATATTGCCTGTTGGCCGCGGCCTGCCGTCGCTTAAACCTCCTAAAAACTGCATCTCAACTGAAATTGGCCAATCTTGTTCTCTCGGCATCGTTTTAGGATCCTGCGAGTGGAACATCAGTCCGCTGTTACGCAGGGTATAACTTGGCGCACCTTTTTGCAGCTCACCAACAAAGCGGTATTTCAGCTTGAGGTGGTAGTAAGAAAAAGGTGTTTTATAATAGAGATGACCAAACTGATCGTTAAAGTCGCCATATTGATCGTAACGTACTTTGATAATGCCATCTTCTACTCGGAAGGTATTTCCGAAATTTACGTTGTAATCATGATGGTGGATCTTAACATTCCAGTCTTTAATGTCTTTTCCGTTAAAAAGTTTAACCCATTTTTCGGGTTGGTTATTGATGTTCCGGGTTGTACTACATCCCCATAAGCTGAGGGCTAAAAATAGATAAAGCAATTTTTTCATTTGGTTATAATTAAACCCTAAAATACAAAACAATGGCATTTATACTGCCTGTTGTTATTTATTTAATTTTTTATCCTTAAAATTCATTTTGAAGAGAATCTCACTTCTTCATTTTCCATCACTTTAATTAACTTTGGCGCATGGCGAAAACCCGTACCACCAGAACAAAAAGTAAAGTAAAACGTCCGCTATTAAAAAAGATCACCGATATTGCCACCAAAGTATTTTTATATTTTTTGCTGGTTTCGGTATTTTGGGTTATCGCGTTGCGTTTCATTAATCCACCTATTACGCTTTTAATGATTTTACGGAACATTGAGCGTAAGGCTGATGGAAAGCCCTTTAAAACAGAAAAAAAATGGGTAAAGTTTGATGATATTTCTGATAACATGAAAAGAGCGGCGGTATCGGCCGAAGATCAGCTCTTTTTAAAGCATATCGGCTTTGATATGAAAGCCATTGAAAAAGCCTTTGCCAGTAACGCCAAAGGAAAGAAAGTAAAAGGCGGAAGTACCATTTCGCAACAAACAGCAAAAAATGTTTTTTTATGGCCCGGCCGATCGTGGTTGAGAAAAGGTTTTGAAGCTTATTTTACCTTATTGATCGAACTTTTCTGGAGCAAAGAAAGGATATTGGAGGTTTACCTGAACGTAATCGAAATGGGCGATGGCATTTATGGTGCCGAAGCAGCCTCGCAAGAGTATTATGGAAAATCGTGTGCTAAATTAACCAAAAAACAGGCTGCCTTAATTGCTTCCTGTTTCCCAAACCCCTTAAGATGGACCCCGAAAAATGCCACCCCTTACATCCGGCACCGTCAATACCTGATTTTAAGGAACATGAACAGGTTAGGGCCGTTGGATTTTTAATGTAAAATGGCAGGTGTAAGATGGATGAGCGGGAATTAAATTCAATCATACCTCTTACATTTTCCGTCATTAATCGTGATCTTTATTCCACCTGATCTTAATGCCCCCTTTTTCATCGTCAACAGCTTTTAAATGGAGTACAATGCCGCGCATTCTGGCTTGTTTTTTCTCTTCTCTGGTTAAGTTTTCATCTCCTTTAGGGTTTCTTAAGGGGATATCCATGGCTACATTAGTTCCATTGCCCAAAGCATAGGTACCTTTAACATTAAAGTTTAAAGCACTGGAGTTAATCTGCATCGGACTGATTTCGACTTTGTCGCCCCTGATGTTGAGGGTTCCATCCAGGTTTTTGATCTCTACATTTGATAAGTTCCGGTTTGCAAAGGCAAATTTTCCAACTTTAACCATCGGTTCGAAATTAACCAGGGCCGCATTTTTCAGGTTAAATATTACTTTGCCGTTTATTGATCGTGGAAGGATTTTTCCGGTATGTGATATCCTGCCCGAAATGTTAACCAACGAAGACAGGTAGCCTTTTAAATTCCGGTTGGTAATGGTATTCTGTCCGAAATTATCAAAGGAGTAAAAGAAATCTTTAACGCTTACATGGCTGATTTTCGAATCGATTTTAAAGCTGTTGGAGGCAGCTTCCTGCATAATGTTGCCATCTAAAGATAATTGTCCGCCAGCATGCGCCACGCTGATTTTATTGAAGAATATACCGCCTCCGCGTAATGAAATATCTGCATCGAGGTTTTTTGCGGTAAAATTATTATAAATGGCTTTATCTACCGTTAAACGGATGTTCATTTTAGAAAGCTCGAGCACATTGCTCAGTTCTTTAGAAACCACCCGTTTATTTCCGTTTGATTTAGATTTATTGCTCGATCTTGGTCCTAAAAAGGGTAAAAATTCTTTTAAATAAAGCTGCGGACTCGACATTTTTAAATTCACCAATATTTTATCTGGTGCAGTATAATATAAATTGGCAAAGTTGGCAATGCTACAGTTTACATTCAGTTCACTTTTGCCCAATTGGAAATGCCCGTTCTGAATAGACAAATCATTTTGGTTAAAATTGATGTTTAATGCACTTTTTACCAGATGCAGTTTTCTGGGGATGTAAAGGATGTCGGCATCGGCGACTTGTATTTTACCGGAAACTACCGGCTTGGTAAACCTGAAATTATCGATATCGGCCTTACAATATAACCTAAGGTTGGCGGTTCCGTTTTTAAATTCGAAATCGTTTGTACCTAATGAATTGTTTAGGTTAGATAAAGGGAATTGTGAGGTAACCAATCCCGTTGCAATTGGCCGCGATAAGTTGTTTACGGTAAACGTATCAATTTTAAGGGGAGCATTGAAATATTTAGCTGTTAGTTTATGGAATTTAATGGATGAGTTTTCATCGCCAATAACACCACCAGCGGTATCGCGGTTCGTAAACGACCCATCAAAATTACAGGCTGTTAATTTACCTGCCGGAATGGAAACGATATTATCGCGCACCTTAATGCCAACTTTTATCAGCGGATCTCCGTATTTACCTGATCCGTCATCTATGATATTCCCCCGGATATCAATTGGTTTTTCGATACCAAATTTTAGAAGCTTAGACGAAATATTAGGCGATAAAAGCAAGGCTACATCCCTGAATAATATATCATCAACAGCAATGTTAATGGCAAAAGCAGATTTAGCAAGATCTATTTTTGCACCGATTTTAAAAGGATGGCCACCAATGTTTAATATTTCGGGGTATAAAATTACGGCGTCCAAATCACGGCTATAATGTGCCTGTAAGGTTCCTTCAAGCGATTTGTCTTTTAAAAAACTGCCCTTACGGGTATTAAATGCGAAACTGTTTACCTGTGTTTTTAATTTTATTTTCCCCACCCATCCACTATCGGGGTATTCCATTCTGCCCTGGATCTGATCGATATCGAAGTTGAAAAGTTTAAACCTCTTTTTGTTGTCGAGTATTAAACTCACTTTGTTGAAATCTATTTTGCCTACTTCCAGCGCCGACGATTTTGGAGACGATTTTTTCTCAGTCTTGGGTTTGCTCTTAAAAATGCTGGTATTGCTGTAGCCGGTAGAATCGGTGTAGATGTATATGGCTGCATTGTTAATGGCAATCTGTTTGATATTGATATTGCCTACAATGAGCGAAAGCACGTTTAGAGATACATCAATATCCTGTGCTTTTAGTAGATCATGTTTGTGTTGCGCCCATAGGCTATCCCTTAATAAAACACCATTTAACGATACCGAAACACCCGGAAAGCTCTTCAGGAGCGTAGGTTCCATGCTGGTGGCCGTAATTTGCCCATTTAAATTTTTATTCAGTTGTGAGAGAATAGAAGCCAGCACTTCTTTCTTATTCCGGCTAATGTAAAATGCACCTGCCAACCAGGTTAATATAATCAGGACAACTAAAACCGATACGATTTTTAAAGAGATTTTGAGCCAGCGCTTCATACACATTATTTGATTTAACCAATATAATGCTTTTTAAAGGCTAATTGTTTGATTAGTAACGAAAAATATCAATATTAATGCCTCAGCTCTCTAAAAATGGCTTATTTGAGAAGTAATTCAGGCTAAATATACGTACCCTTCAGGTCAAATCAAGTACTTCGGGTCTGAATAGATAGTAGGCTTATAGTAAATGGGCAAAAACGGTAGAATGCCAGCTGTTTTGGAAAGGAACTTCCCATTTGGTTTCCAGTTCGGCCAAATTTTGAACCATGTTGTTGAATACAATGGTTTCGGGTGTTACCTGTTTAATGTTTACGAGAGTCTCGAAATCTTCCTTACTGTTTACCACAACTTCGCCATTTACTTTATAGGCCATGTTGAAGCGGTTAAAAAGATCGACGTGATATTCCTGCTCGATTTCTTTGATCAATCTTACAGAACTATCAATAGAGCAACCGGTTACTCCGGCCTGACTTTCATCAACGGTAAGGATAATGAAAAAGCCATAACGGATTTCTGCTTTTGCCAGCAACTCGTTTCCATGCGCTTTCCATTGGTTGGTAAAAGCGGTTAACTTGTTTAGGATCTCATTTTCTTCCTTAGAAGTAAATTTGCGATTGCTTTGGTATATCCAAACTCTTGATTGTGGAGAAAAACTCATATACAAATTTATGATTTTAATTAATTTGCTGTATTAAAAACGCTAACCCGATGAAAAAGTTTACACTTTGCTTGAAAATATCCCTTCTTTCGGCTTTTTGTATGTTTTTATGCGCTTTTTCAGAGCCCGAATCCATCGAACAGTATGTCAGCTATCTCCATAAAACACTTACCGATCATTACGATTCGAGTCAGGAAAATGGGCAGATAAAGCGCTACGAACTAAATGTTACCAACAATGGTTTTTGCCGTTATAAGCGTTATTTTAATAACGGTAAAACAGAGTATTTTGCATTTAAGTTAGCGAAATTTAAAGATATGGATTATTATGGAACCACCAATGCGGGTAAATTGTATATTCATACCAAAGGCGACGATGTAATTGTGCAAACCTATAAGGATAGGGGAGGCGATGTAGATTCGATGGCTACGCAGATTATTATTCCTGTAAAAAATATGGAGGCCGAAGATTTAAACCAGATCAGGGATAACCTCGAAAAAATATGTGCCCAGCCTCAACCTGTTAAAGTGCAGCAATAACAGCATTTTTTAATGCTGGCATGTGTTTCAGATTCAATGCAGTAATGGAACTAAATTTTGGAGATTGGGTTAAAACCACTATCTTAAGTCGTATTTTAAACCATCCTCATCTTGAAACGTAGAAACTTTATTTATTTAACTGGTGTAGGTGCCGCTGCGGCCATGCTTCCTGCCATTCCAGTTTTTGGGAAAGAGATTTCCCCTGAAGAGGCGCTAACTTATGTAGATCCTGCCGCTAAGAAAATCATGTCTGATGTGGCCCTGAATGCAGCGCGGTCAAAAGGTGCAACATACACCGATGTACGCGTAGGCCGTTACCTTAACCAATATGTGGTTACACGCGAAGATAAGGTAGAGAATATTGTGAATACCGAATCGTATGGCATTGGTATCAGGGTAATTGCAAATGGAAGCTGGGGTTTCGCTGCAACAGATAAATTGGATAAAGATAGTATTGCAAAGGCTGCAGAACTGGCCGTAACCATTGCCAAAGAAAATGCCCGTTTATTACGCGAGCCTGTACAGCTGGCCCCGCAAAAGGGATATGGTGAAGTAAGCTGGAAAGCCCCTATCGAAAAAAATGCATTCGAAGTACCGGTAAAGGAAAAAGTAGACCTTTTACTATCAGTAAATGATGCAGCCATGAAAGGTGGTGCAGATTACATCAACTCTATTCTTTTTGCCGTTAATGAGCAAAAATATTTTGCCTCTACCGATGGTTCCTATATCGATCAGGATATTCACCGCATATGGCCTACTTTTTTTATCACCAAAATTAATAAGGAAACAGGTAAGTTCGAAACCAGGAATGCATTAAGCGCACCTACAGGCAAGGGCTACGAATACCTGAATGCCAGGCCACAGGATAAAATACAAACGGCATCGGGGACGCTTTATAAAGGCCGGTACGATATGCTTGAGGATGCTAAACAGGGCGCAAGGCAAGTTGGTGAAAAAATGAAGGCCAAAACAGTAGAGCCCGGAAAATACGATCTGGTTTTAGATCCTTCGCACCTTTGGCTAACCATACACGAATCTTGCGGACATCCAACTGAGCTCGACCGGGTATTGGGTTATGAAGCTAACTATGCAGGTACCAGTTTCCTTACTTTGGATAAATGGGAATCAAAGAAATTCAATTATGGCAGCAAAGAAGTAAATATTACAGCTGATAAAACAGAAATAGGCTCGTTAGGAGCTGTAGGTTATGATGATGAAGGCGTTAAATGCGGAAAATGGGATATCATTAAAGATGGAATACTGGTAAATTACCAGGCCATCAGGGACCAGGCACATATTTTAGGACTGAAAAGCTCGCAGGGCTGCTGTTATGCCGATAACTGGAGCAGTGTTCAGTTTCAACGTATGGCCAACATTTCTTTGCAACCGGGTAAAACCAAACTCAGTATTGCCGATCAGATCAAAAATGTAGAGAAAGGGATTTATATCGTGGGCGATGGTTCGTTCTCTATAGATCAGCAACGTTATAATTTTCAATTTGGAGGGCAGCTTTTTTACGAAATAAAAGATGGGAAAATTATAGGTATGCTTAAAGATGTTGCCTATCAGGCCAATACCCAGGAATTCTGGAATTCGTGTGTAGCTATCTGCGATGAAAGTGACTACCGTTTAGGTGGTTCGTTTTTTGATGGCAAGGGGCAGCCGGGCCAGGTAAGTGCAGTGTCGCATGGATCTGCAACCGCACGTTTCAATAAAGTTAATGTGATCAATACCGCAAGAAAAATCTGATAGAAATTATGCCAATCTTAACAAAAGCAGAAGCAAAGGCGCTTTTAACCAAAGTACTTTCTTACTCTAAAGCAGAACAATGTGAAGTAAATTTAAATTGTTCAGATAGCGGCAACCTGAGGTATGCCAGAAACGCGGTTTCTACCAGTGGTGGAATCAGTGCCAATAGTTTGGTGGTGAGTTCGGCCTTCGGGAAAAAACTGGGCACCGCAACCATAAATGAATTTGACGATGCTTCTTTGGAAAAAGTGGTTCGCAGGGCGGAAGAACTTGCGCAGCTTGCACCGGAAAATCCTGAATTTATGCCTTTTCTAGGCCCTCAGGAATATGGTACCGATTCACCTACATTTTCTGCTGCGACGGCGGCCGTTACGCCAAAAGATAGGGCAGATGCGGTACAGGCCAGTTTAAAAGAAGCTATGGATAATAAACTGAATGCTGCCGGATTTTTATCGAACAGTGTGGGCTGCGCTGCTATGATGAATAGTAAAGGTTTATTTGCCTACAATACTTCAACCGATGTTGCTTTTAACATTACGGTAAGAACCGATGATGGTAAAGGCTCTGGTTATGCTACCAGGGGATATACTGATTTTAGCAAGCTCAATGCAAAAGCTGATACGGCTATAGCAGCCAAAAAGGCCATGTCGTCAGTAACGGCAAAGGCCATTGAACCAGGGAAATATACTATTATTTTAGAGCCAACTGCGGTAGCGGTGATGCTGGAGAACTTATTCTTCTCGATGGATGCCAGGCAGGCCGATGAAGGGCGTAGCTTTATGAGCAAACCGGGAGGTAAGACTAAATTGGGAGAACAGCTGGTGGATGAAAGGGTAAATATTTATTCAGACCCCTGGAATCCTGAGCTTCCAACTTCAACATGGTCTGGAGACGGGCGGCCACAACAGAAAGTAAACTGGATAGAAAAAGGAGTGGTTAAAAACTTATACAGTTCGCGATACTGGGCGCAAAAAACCGGAATTAAGGCGATTCCCTACCCGGGCGGCGCCATTATGCAGGGCGGAACCAAAACCCTGGAAGAATTGATCAAAGGAACAGAAAAGGGAATACTGGTAACCCGTTTGTGGTATATCCGTACTGTTGATCCGCAAACACTGTTATTAACAGGATTAACCAGGGATGGCACTTTTTATATCGAAAATGGCGAAATTAAATTTCCGGTGAAAAATTTCCGTTTCAATGAAAGCCCGATCATTATGTTGAATAACTTAGATGAAATCGGGATCGCAGAGCGCACGGTAAGTGCCGAATCTGAAGCGAACTATCTTTTGCCGCCTTTAAGGATAAGGGACTTTACCTTTACCTCCTTATCTGACGCGGTATAGTGCATAAAAATAAAAGTCCTGAGTATCAGATTATACTCAGGACTTTTTTATAAAATTTTTTAAAGTCCGTTTGCCCTTGCTGTAATTTCGGCAATATCGAGCACCTTTACTTCCTGTTCTTTATCTTTTAATTTAATGCCATCGCTCAGCATTGTCATACAGAACGGACAGCCCGCTGCAATAAATTGAGGACTGGTTTCCAGTGCTTCGTCAATACGCTCTACATTGATGTCTTTATTCCCTTTTTCGGGTTCTTTAAACATCTGAGCGCCACCAGCACCACAGCATAAACCATTGCTTTTGCAACGTTTCATTTCTACCAGTTGGGCATCTAAAACCTCCAATGCTTTTCTTGGTGCTTCATAAATTCCGTTTCCCCGTCCTAAATAACAAGGATCGTGATAAGTGATTTTCTTGCCTTTAAAACTTTCGCCACCCTCAGCTTTTAATTTGCCCTCATTAATTAAATCCTGAATGAGTTGTGTATGATGAATGACCTCATAAGTGCCACCTAAGCCAGGGTATTCGTTTTTAATGGTGTTGAAACAGTGCGGGCAACCGGTTACGATTTTTTTAATGTTATAAGCATTCAAAACTTCGATATTGGTCATGGCCTGCATCTGGAAAAGAAACTCGTTGCCTGCTCTTTTAGCCGGATCGCCGGTACAGCTTTCTTCGGTTCCCAGTACGGCATATTTTATACCTACATGATGTAAGATCTTGCAGATGTCGCGGGTAATTTTCTGTGCCCGTTCATCGTAGCTTCCTGCACATCCAACCCAAAATAATATTTCTGGTTCTTCACCTGCGGCCATTAATTCGGCCATTGTAGGGACTTTAAATTCCATTTGTCTATTATTTATTATCTAGTATCAAGTATGAAGTATTGGGTATCAAGACTTGATGTCATTATTATTTTATTCAATGCCAGCTGCCAACTGTTGATGGTTAGCTTTCTTGTGCCCAATTAAAGCGGTCAGCTGGTGAATATTTCCAGGGCGCCTGGTTGTTCTCAATATTTCCAAGCATGGCATTAATGCTTCCGGGAGCCTGCGATTCTTCCATCACTGCATATCGGCGCAGTTCCATGATGATCTGCAACGGATCGATGTTAACCGGACAGGCCTCTACACAGGCATTACAGCTGGTACATGCCCAAATTTCTTCCCTGGTAATATAATCGTCTAATAAGGCTTTCCCGTCCTGATGTTCTGCGCCATGTTTATCAATGTTTTGTCCCAATTCGGTAATGCGGTCGCGGGTATCCATCATAATCTTTCGCGGAGATAACAATTTCCCGGTAATATTTGCCGGACATACCGAAGTGCAGCGCCCGCATTCGGTACAGGTATAGGCATTCATCAGGTTTACCCAGCTTAAATCGGTTACATCTTTTGCGCCAAATTTACCTGGCTCGGTTTCTGCCGGAACAAAGGAAGGATCGAGCATTGCTTTCACCTCATTGGTAACTGAAGCCATGTTGGTAAATTCGCCTTTCGGTTCCAAATTAGAGAAATAAGTATTTGGAAAGGCAAAAAGAATGTGAAAATGTTTTGAATAAGGCAGGTAATTTAAGAAAGCCAAAATCCCGATAATGTGGAACCACCAGCAGCTTCGTTCTATAATAACCAATGCACTTTCTGTTGACGGAAGGATGTTCATTAAATACTGGCTCACCGGAAAGGCACCTGCGTTAACATAGTGGCTTGCGCCTAAAAGCTGCAGTTTAGCATCGGCGGCATTCATGAGCAGAAAAGCACTCATTAACAGGATTTCAGTAATCAGGATATAATTGGCGTCTGACTTTGGCCAACTTTTCATCTCTACACCACTAAAGCGTTTGAGCTTAAGGATATTCCTGCGGACAAGAAAAATGGCACAGGAAATCCAAACGGTAAAGGCCAGAATTTCAAAAGATCCGATCAGAAAGTTATATAAACTGCCCAAACCGTTAAAAATACGGTGTGTGCCGAACAAACCATCGATCATGATCTCCAATACTTCAATATTGATAATGATGAAACCGATATACACAAAAAAGTGCAGAAATGCCGGAATAGGGCGAACAACCATTTTAGATTGTCCGAAAGCCACGCGGAGCATGGTCATTAATCTTTTTTGCGGCTGATCATGTCGATCTACCGGTTTGCCTAAGCGGATATTGCGAATTATTTTACGCAGATTAACTGTAAACAGCGCAATTGCTGCAAGTGTAAGTACTAGAAAAATGATCTGTGCTACCATGCAATATTAGATTGTAATGCTAAAATAGGATATTAATCTAAATAAATTACTATGCATGCATAAAAAAATAATAAAATTGTTTGTTTGTACTCATTCTAATCAAGGATTAAGGCCTCATTGTGGAAGTGTGAAAAATTAATTAATTGATTATCAGGATAACAATGAAATAATCGAAAAAAAGTTTTGCTTTTGAAAAAAGAACGCTACATTTGCAATCCCAAACGGATGGTGCCATAGCTCAGTCGGTAGAGCAAAGGACTGAAAATCCTTGTGTCCCTGGTTCGAATCCAGGTGGCACCACTTCCAAAAGCCTTTCAGAAATGAGAGGCTTTTTTGGTTTCCAGGCTTTAGCTATAACTTTCGTGATTAGTGGATTGGGTTGCTAAATTCATTGCCGGTTATAATGTTCAATAAAAATTAGCAGAATTGATAAAAATTGTTTTGAATGTATCTTGCTGATTGCCAGAAAAATGTATTTGTATAGCTAAATAAGGCCAACTTTTTTTAAAATAAATTCAAATCGTTTTTTGGATTTGGGGAAAAGAATACTACATTTGCAATCCCAAAAGGGGGTGCCATAGCTCAGTCGGTAGAGCAAAGGACTGAAAATCCTTGTGTCCCTGGTTCGAATCCAGGTGGCACCACTAAAAAAACAAAAGCCTTTCAGAAATGAAAGGCTTTTTGCGTTTGGGGTTATTCATTTATGTTTCTACATGATACTCACTCCGTTTTTCGGCCAGTTCTTTAACCTTTTCCAAGGCTTTTGGCCAGGTTTTCTCAAAGTAAGCTTTCCAGTCTTCCGTAATATCCATATCTATGGTAAGCTCCGTTTTTCCATCTTTATCTTCAAGAGTATAATTTTCGAGCGATTCGCCCCAATCATGGAGGGTTTCCTTTCCATCCTTTATTTCGCCAATATGTTTAATAGACAGGTATTGGTTAGGTATACTTTCTTTGATAATGGCAACCATTCCATCTCCCTTGCCATCGTGAAACAGCGCTTTGCTTCCTTTTTTCCAATCGGTATCTACTTTCGAACCCTCTGCAAAGACGGCTGTCCATTTTGGGTAACTTTCTACACCAAAAAGTACATCCCAAACTTTTTCGGTTGAAGCGTTAATTGTGCTTTTAAACTTAATCTTTTCCATAACATATAATTTTGGTTGTAATTAATTTTATTTAGGATTATCCTGGTATTACATATAATGTTCTGTTTGTTAATTTATTATAACAAATTTGCAAATGATTTGATTGACTTAAGCGGTACAAAGACGACAATTTATGGGGGCATAAAGGCTAATCGCCAGGCATAGTTTCGTATATTTTTTAAAATTTAATAAATATTTCTGCGAAAAGTAATTTAATCGGTAGATTTACATAATTCGTTAATAAGGACGCTTAAAAGCACAATATTTTGAATTAAATTGAGTTGTTGGTAGGTAAAGTTTCACATCTAAACAACTTAACTATTACCTGGTACGTATATATAATAATGTTATTATAATTTCTATGAGAAATAAGAAATTCATTTACCTGGTTGTACTGGGTTTTTTAAGCTTCGGGGCCGTTACTGGCTGCAAAAAGAGCAATGCCGGACCTGATGGACCTGAAACCCCACCTGTTGTAACCCCACCTAACGGAACACGGGATGAATTGACCAAAGATTCTATTTTTTTATACGGCAAAGAACTTTATTACTGGAATACTTCACTGCCAACTTATGAAGCATTCAACCCACGTGGATTTAGCTCGAATGAGGCTGAGCTATATGCCATGACACAATATTCTTTGAATCCGTCAACAGGGAAACCTTATGAATATACCAGCACACCTGGTGATCCTAAATATTCGTTTTTTGACTATACAGTAGCTACAACAGGTAAAACCGGAGTACTAAAGGCTAGCGTAAATGGCTCTGCCAATGATTACGGTTTTTCTGTTCAATATAACAACGAGACAGATCTGAGGGTAAAATATGTGTATCCAAACTCACCGGCTGACCAGAAGGGCTTAACACGTGGCTGCAGGATAACCAGTTTGAACGGAAGAACTGACCTGAGCTATCCTGGCGCTGTTAACTTTATAAACAATGCCATTTTTGGCACAAATCCGGCGGTTACTTTAGGCTATAATGATATTGCGGGCAATCCAAAAACAGCCGTTATAACCAGTAGTCTGTACACCATTAACCCGATATTGTTTACGAATGTTTATACTGTTGGTACGAAGAAAGTTGGTTATATCGTATTTAATAGTTTTACGGATAATGCCACTGCGGCCATTAGTTCGGTTTTTTCTGGCTTTGCTGCACAGGGAGTAAGTGAACTCATAGTTGATTTGCGCTATAATGGTGGTGGTTATGTTACTACTGCTACCGATATGATTAATTTAATGGCACCGGCAGGAGAAACAGGTAATACCATGTTTACTTCTTATTACAATAACTATTTACAGACGATCACTACTGCCCAGCGCAAAGCTTCTGTTTTGGCACACCAACCGCTGTTAGATGATGCTGGTAAATTGCAGACTTTTACCACAGGTGTAAATGGAAAATATGCTACTTATGCCGATTTAAATTATTCGCCTACAGCGTCCGATAATATAGAGAAATTTGCAAAATCGGGTAGTTTAACACTAAACAGGGTTTATTTTATAGTAACTGGACTGACAGCCTCGGCAAGTGAGCTAACCATTAACAGTTTGAAACCGGTAATGGATGTAAAACTGATTGGTAGAACTACGTATGGTAAACCTGTAGGTTTCTTTCCGATCAGAATAGACAAGGTAGATATGTATATTCCGGAATTTGAAACCAAAAATAAATTGGGTGTTGGTGGCTATTATTCTGGCCTCACGGTTGATAAAGAATCATCTGAAGATTTAACCAAAGCATGGGGAGATGAAACAGAGACTTTATTATCATATGCATTACTATATGCCAAAAACGGGAATTTTATAACTCCTACAACAAAAACTGCAAGCTTAAGTACAACTACAACAGTAATGCCGGCAAAACTATCGGTTACAGAATTAAGGTCATTAGATGACAAGCTGGATCCAAAAGGATTTAAAGGAATGGTAATGACGCCCCACAAGAAATTTTAATTAAACTTTTTAAGGGTACTAAAACTGCATTATAGATGAGTTTCTCTAAAAATTTGTCACGTTGAGCCTGTCGAAACGCCCTTGATGATATTATCGAAGGTCCTTCGACAGGCTCAGGATGACATTCTTTGTTAATAATACAGTCTAATTTTTATTATACTGATATTTTTTACAATAGTATTTTACTGCTGATATCTTTATTGATGGTAATGTAACCCGGATATTTAACCGGCGTACTGCCCAACATAAAGGTTGGCTTTATTTTGATGGTTAATAATCCCAGTTTTTCATCCTTTGAAGATGCACCCTTCTGGGCAGCTTTGATAATGTCATTAAAAACATTTCCATTGGATACTAATCCATAAATGTTGCTCACCAATTGTACCGGAACTGTAACCGTTTGGTTTTGGCCGATGCTTACATTTTGATTAACTGTGCCTTCTGCCAAATCGGTATTATTAACCAATATTTTATATTCAAACTGGTTTATTGCTGCCAAATTACCAGAAGGGTTGGTAATTTCTAAATTCAGATTGGCTTTTAACGGAATATCTTTTCTTAACAGACCCAATGCAACGCCAGGTAAACTGCTTAAGCTAAAGCTTTGCTGATCCATTAACTTTTTAATATCGGTGCCTGCAATAGATACCTGTTGTACACTGGTAATTTTATAGGTGCAGTTTTCCAGGGCTTTTATCTGCTGTGCCTGCCTGTTTATTCCGCAGCCGAAAAGGCCAACAGTTAAAAGGCATACTAATAATCTTTGTTTCATTTTACGTGTGTTAGGTGATAGTATAAGTATCCTAAAATTTGAATATTTATATACTGCAAACATAACGCCAAAATAATAAATCTATTTTAGAAGAAGCTGCTTTAAAATTGAGCAACTTTGACACATATCCTTAATTATCCGAATTAACAATTGGTCCAAGTTATTAACTTTACCAAAAATAAAAGATATGGCTATTACCATCCGGAACATTACTCCACAAGATAATGAAGCTACTGCTTTAATGATCAGGACGATCTTAAGAGAATTTAAAATAGATAAGCCTGGCACTGTTTATACCGATCCTACAACCGATGAGCTATCTAAAGTTTTTGAACATCCTCAATCTGCTTATTGGCTGGCCGAAGAGGATGGGGTGATTATTGGCGGCTGTGGCATTTATCCAACAGAAGGCTTGCCAGATGGTTGTGTTGAACTGGTTAAACTGTATGCCTCGGCATCCTCGCGCGGAAAGGGTATCGGCAAAATGCTCATGGAGAAGAGTATAGAATCGGCACAGCATTTTGGCTACAATGAGGTTTATTTAGAGTCGTTTCCGGAACTTACCACGGCAATTGCCATGTACGAAAAGGCTGGGTTTAAAAAACTCGCTGCTCCACTGGGTAATTCCGGGCATTTTGCATGTAATGTTTGGATGCTGTTGGTTTTATAGCTGGTTAATCGTTAAAACTGATTAATCGGTTAACTGTTGAAATGAGAAATCCAGCCCAGTTAACCGATTTATATTTAATCTTTTATTCTTAATTTTTGCCTATCCTGTTTTCCTTCACGACAGTCAAATAGTTCATCTTACCATCAATCATTACATTGATTCCTTTTTTACCTTTCAGTACAATGTTATCGCCCTTATCTAGCTTTACACCCGGCGATCTACTGATTACTTCCAATGCATTATCACCAGCGGTATTCATCTGTTCTACGTTTACAATCACCTCGGCTAAAAACTATATAATCCCAAGCGTTTAAAATATTATCGCAATGCTTTTTTAGGTAATAAATGGTGTTCATCCTTAAATTATACAGGTTGGGATAATTATTTGCATGTTTGGAATAAGAAAATACACAGTTAAAAAAGCTTTGTATAGTTTTAGGCCATGAAAACAATAAAAATCATTTCGATTCATATTCTGTGCTGGTTACTTGTACTGGGTTATTTTTATGGTGGTGCTTTATTAGGCGGTACTACATTTTCTAAGATTGCTTTTAATGTCTCTATGAATTTTATCCAGCTGATAGAGTTTTATATCTGTTATCTGTGGGTATATCCAAAATTTTTGAAGAAGAATAAAATACCACAGTTAATTGGCGGTATTTTGTTTACGATGGGGGTATTTATTGCACTTCGGTATTTAATAGAAGAGGTGCTTTATCTAAAATGGTTTGGTTTTCATAATTATAGTGATGGAGTTACCGCTTGGGGATATATATCGGATAATATTTATTGGACTATTGCTTTTATTGTTGTACCAGCTGCGGTTTATGGTATTGAAAAGAGCTTTAAATCGGAGCAGGTAAACAGTAAACTTAAGGAAGAAGTGGTTAAAGCAGAGCTTTCATTTTTGAAATCGCAGATCAATCCACACTTTCTTTACAATACCTTAAATTATGTTTATTCCCTGGCTATTCCTGTTTCCGATCAACTGGCTAATGCTGTTTTGCGTTTATCAGATCTGATGCGTTATACGTTGAATGACAGTCCGGATGGTAAAGTAAGTTTAGATAAGGAAGTGGAATACCTGGAGAGTTATGTGGCATTATTTAAGATGCGTTTTGAACCCAAATTTTATGTCGACTTTACAACCGAGGGTATCGATAATCAAAAAATAGCTTCGCTGATCCTGATCCCTTTTGTTGAAAATGCTTTTAAACATGGTGTAGTGAATGATGAGGGGCAGCCGGTGCGCATTAAACTTAAGGTGCAGAACAAACGCTTAAGCTTCGAGGTAAGCAATAAGATCAGCCAAGCACAAAAAGACCACTCAAGTGGTGTAGGTATGGTCAATATCCACCGCAGGTTAGATTTGATTTATCCCGAAAAACATGAGTTGTTGATTTCTAATAATGGTAATACCTACAAAAGTACTTTGATCTTAAATCTCTAATGGATAATTTGTATCATTGAAATATTTTAGATTACGCATATCCCTAAACGCTAACCCCTAACCGTTACCTATGATCCGTTGCCTTGCTGTTGATGATGAATCTTACGCCTCAGATATTATTGCTGCCTTTATCAATAAAACGCCTTTTTTAGAATTGGTTGGAACCACTACTAATGCTTTTGAAGCGCTTAACCTGGTGCAGGAAGGTAAGGTAGACCTTGTTTTTTTAGATGTACAGATGCCTGAATTAACCGGGATTCAGTTTTTGAAAATCTGTGGTGGTAAATGTAAGGTAATCTTAACCACGGCTTATCCCGAATACGCTTTAGAAGGTTTTGATCTTGATGTGGTAGATTATTTGTTAAAACCGGTCTCGTATGAGCGTTTTTATAAAGCAGCTACGAAAGCACAGCAGATTTTAATGCCTGTGGTACCCATACAGCCGGAAATTGCTGTACAGCCTCTAACACAGGGAAACGATTTTATTTTCATTAAAGGCGATACCAAGAACAAGTTTATTAAGGTGAATTATAACGATATTCTCTACATAGAGGGATTGAAGAATTATGTTTCGGTGTATACCGCTCACCAAAGAATTGTGACCTATCAGGCACTGCGCGAATTGGAGACCGAACTGCCTCAACCACCATTTTACCGCATTCATAAATCGTACATTATCTCTATCGAAAAGATTAAGATGATAGATGGGAATACCGTTTATATTAACGATCAGGCCATTCCAATAGGTGAAACTTATAAAGAAGAATTTTTTAAAGTGGTGAGGGAAGGGAAGAAAGGTGGGTAATTGGGAGGAATAGTTAAATATTGTTGGGATTCGTCTTTCAGTTAACCAGTTTCAACAATTAACCAATTAACCAGGGTGTGCATAAATTCTCCAGATTATTTATCCCGATTTTTTTAAGTTTGCTGAAGATTAAATCAAAATCACCATGCAAGAAACTAATTCGCTAAGCCAGGTTGCAGAATTTCATACTACTTTTAAACATCCTATCTTAGAAAGCCCGGTCATTCCTTCAAAACAGAGGGCCAATTTGCGTATTTCGCTTTTAGCTGAAGAATTGAAAGAATTACAGGAAGCGGTAGAGAATGATGATCTGGTAGAAGTTGCCGATGCCCTTTGTGATCTGCAGTATGTTTTGGCCGGTGCTATCCACGAATTTGGTCTTGGCGGAAAATTTAAAACGCTGTTCGACGAAGTGCACCGCTCTAATATGAGTAAAGCCTGCAAAACAATAGAAGAAGCTGAGCAAACCATTCAGTTTTATTTTGATAAAGATCAGACTGAATCTTATTATAAAGAAGTAGACGGGCTGTTTTTGGTATTCAGGAAATCTGACGACAAGACTTTAAAATCGATCAATTATTCGCCAGCTGATTTAAGATCACATTTGGTTTAATTCATAAATAAGCTTGGATTGAAAAGGCTAAAGCAAATTGTAAACGAGCTTAAATTAACACAGGAAGCACCTGAGGCAGCTTTAATCCGTGAATTTATTTTTTATTCGCCCAAAATGCCATTGCGCCTTCATCAGGAGCAGCTGATTTCTGTATCAAAACAATTTAGCCTGCAGGTTTTTGATACTTATTTTACCAAAGCCAATGTAACCATTAACTGCTTTAGCTGGGGAAATGGAAAACGGAAAGTGTTACTTACACATGGCTGGGCTTCAAAAGCTTTAGACTTTTATGAGCTGATTATCGAACTCCAAAAAATAGAAGACTTGGAGATTATTGCTTTTGATGCCCCGGGAAACGGAAGTTCAGTCTCCGAATTTTCCAACCTGATGTTATACGCCGATTCAGTAAAATCTATTGCCTTAAACTACGCGAAACCTGATGTGCTGATCGGACACTCGCTCGGTGGTATGGCTAATGTAATTGCATTACAAGCACTTGATTTAACGCCTGATCTGCTTATTAGCATCGCGCCGTTAATCAGACTGAAAGAGAACTTTGAGCAGAGCCTAAATTCGGTAAACATTGAAGCTAAAGACCAGGATATATTTTTTAGCAATTTTGCTAAAGAATTTCCTGTGCCGGTTAGCCACTTTAACCTCACCGAACTGTATCAGTTAAATCCCCATGTAGACCATTTTCTGGCTTATGATCCGGCTGATCACATTTCGCCTTATCCGTTTCTTAAAGAATTTTTGGATAAAAACCCTGCAATCAGTGCAAAATCTTTTGAAAACACAGACCATTATAAAATCCTTAAATCTGCTGATGTAATTGAAGATATTGTGCAGAGAATCCAATCGTTAGACTAAACAGCGCTGTATATTCTGTTATTTTAAATGTACTTTTTGATATTATTTAGCATAAAAGTCTAAATTATAAGGTGCTTTAATTAATTTAGGTTGTCGTTTTAAAACGCTAACCAAATTATGGATACTTTTCGCAAGTATATTCATGCAGATCAGCCAGATCAGAAGGAGCAGCCAGATTGGGGTATAAATGTGCTTGATGTTGGCCACTATATCCATCCTGCAAACACAATTTATCCCGATTCAAAACATCCTGAAGGTTATTTTTTCGAATGGGAGAAGGGGAGGGTACTTGCTGAATATCAACTGGTTTATATCGCTTCAGGTATGGGTGTTTTCGAAGCTGAAAAATTAGGTAAGGTTGATATTCAGCCCGGAACACTGTTTTTTCTTTACCCTGGAATTTGGCATCGCTTTAAGCCCGATGCAGCTACCGGCTGGACAGAATATTGGGTAGGTTTTGAGGGTAATTATGCCAACCACCTGATGAAACAGGAGTGTTTTAACCCGGAGCGTCCGCTGATCCAGGTGGGTTTTAATGCCGAATTTATCAACATCTTTATTCAGCTCATTGATACAATAAGGTTTGGCGGTCTGGGCAGTAATCAGCTGGCAGCTTGTTTAACCATACAGTTATTGGGGCTGGTTTATGCTTCGGCACTACTTAAAGCACAATCCAACAGCAGAAAAACACAGCTGATCAACAACATCAGGTACAGCATCCACGAAAACCTGAATACCAATATCTCACCCGAAGAACTGGCAGCAAAACACAATGTAAGTTATGCCTGGTTTAGAAAAGCATTTAAAGAAATCATCGGGAAGTCGCCGGGGCAATACCAGTTGAACCTTAAAATCCAGAAGGCCGGCAAAATGTTAAAAGAAACAGATCTGAGCATCGCCGAAGTGGCTTTCCAAAACGGATTTGAATCTGAGCATTATTTTTCGAGAATTTTCAAGAGTAAAATGTTGCTGTCGCCATCTAAATACAGAAACAATTCGTAATCATCATGACTAATCACCCATTTAGAATAGGCCTGTTCGGTATAGGTTTAGATACCTACTGGCCACAGTTTAACGGCTTAGAGCAGCGATTGATCGGCTATTTAGCGCAGGTAGAGCATAACTTAAAAACTTATGGAGCAGAGGTGTTAAACGTAGGTCTGGTAGACAATGCCGGGAAAGCTTTTAATGCCGGGCATGATTTTAAAAAAGGTGATGTAGATGTGATTTTCTTATATGTAACCACCTATGCTTTGTCCTCAACAGTTCTTCCTGTGGTAAGAAGAGCAAAGGTTCCCGTTATTATTTTAAATCTTTCACCTGATGAAGCCATTGATTATACCGGTTTTAACCGGCTAAACGATCGTACCAAAATGACTGGAGAGTGGCTGGCTTATTGTTCTGCATGTCCGGTTCCGGAAATTGCGAATGTATTTAAACGTTCAGGAATTCAGTTTCACCAGATTACAGGCGTACTTAATGATGCAGAAACCTGGAAAGAAATTGGCGAATGGGTAGAGGCAGCTAAGGTTGCACACATCATGAACCACAATACGCTCGGCCTGATGGGTAGCTACTATAGTGGCATGCTGGATATTTATTCTGATATCACCCTGCAAAGCTCCGTTTTTGGCAACCACATAGAAATTATCGAATTCGATGAACTTACAGCTTTAAGGGACGAACTTTCTGAAGATGAGATTAAGGCAAAAATTGAGGAATTTAAATCAGTTTTTGAAATTGATCCCTCATGCGAGGCCTACGAATTAAACCGCGCGGCAAAAACCGCTGTAGCATTAGATAAATTGGTAGCACGCTACTATCTGGGATCGATGGCTTATTATCATAAAGGGACAGGTAATGCCAATGGCGATACCGTCAGTTCCATTATTCTGGGTAACTCCTTGCTTACTGCAAGAGGAATCCCTGTGGCAGGAGAATACGAAGTGAAAAATGCACAGGCTATGAAAATTATGGATAGCTTTGGTACCGGAGGTTCATTTACAGAATATTACGCCATAGATTTTAAAGATGATATAGTATTGATGGGACATGACGGACCCGGACATTTGGCCATTGCTGAAGGGAGGATAAAAGTAAAACCATTGCAGGTGTACCATGGTAAGGTGGGGAGTGGATTATCGGTAGAAATGTCGGTGAAACATGGTGCGGTAACCTTACTTTCGGTAGTCGAAAACAACGGAAAAATCTTTTTACTGATTGCCGAAGGTGAATCAGTAGCCGGGCAGATTCTCGAAATTGGAAATACCAATAGCAGGTACAGATTTCCTATCGGGGCACGAAAATTTGTTGAAGATTGGAATGCTCAGGGGCCAGCACACCATTGCGCAGTAGGCATTGGACACATCGGGACAAAACTAATCAAACTGGCCAGGTTGCTTAGTATCGAAGTGGTTCAGGTTTGTTAACCTGAAATAAAGACAAGTTTAGGTTTATATAGGGTTTGATGTACCCATGGCAGGAAGGTTTTAAAGTATCGTGGATGGTCATTTCGACCGCAGCGGAGAAATCTATGATTAAAATCATCACCACAGAAACCTACGGTTAAAACAATCATCAGCGGTAATCTTCTTCAATTTGCGGGAAAACTATCTTAACATTATTGCCCGCTGATTTCACTGATCAGCGCAGAACCAAATCTCTGCCCCCAGCGAAAAATCATCATAGCGAACAGAAGACCTAAGAAAGTATCAGATTATTTGCCATCCATAACAGTGCATAACAGTTAGCGTTACCATAAATTCTATTTTAGGGCAACCAAATATATTAATAGCACATGCAAGCAGTTTTAGGTGTAATTTTTCATTTCTTCGGTGGGTTCGCTTCCGGGAGTTTTTATATTCCATACAAAAAAGTTAAAGGCTGGGCCTGGGAAAGTTACTGGATCGTGGGGGGGATCTTCTCCTGGTTAATCGTTCCGCCACTTGCTGCTTTTTTAACCATTCCTGATTTTACGGCAATTATTTCGGGCACCAATGGTAATATTTTATGGCTAACCTATTTTTTTGGGGTACTATGGGGTATAGGAGGCTTAACCTATGGTTTGGGTGTCCGTTATCTTGGGGTATCATTAGGAAGCAGTATTATTTTAGGGCTTTGCATGGTTTTGGGTTCTATATTACCATCCATTTACTTCGATTTTTTCCCGCAGGCCGGTAAAGATACTTTTACCATGTTTTTGCAAACCGATTGGGGGCGTATGGTATTACTGGGGCTTTTGGTGTGTGTTGTTGGTATTATTATCTGCGGTAAAGCAGGTATGATGAAAGAGAAAGAAATGAAATCGGGTGTAACTGATCCGCATGGTATGGAGGTGAAAACCGAATACAAATTTGGTCTCGGCCTGTTCGTGGGGATTGTTTCAGGTGTTTTAAGCGCCTGCTTCAACTTTGGTATCGAAGCCGGAAAACCAATGGCCGATGCAGCAAATGCCATCTGGAAAGCAGCAAATCCTGCAGAAACCGGTAATTTTTTGTTTCAGAACAACGTTACTTATGTAATTGTACTTTGGGGAGGTTTAACCACCAACTTTATCTGGTGTATGCTGTTGAATGTAAGAAACAAAACATTTGGCGATTATACCAATGCAAAAACACCTCTTTTAAAAAACTATATTTTTTCGGCGCTGGCCGGTACAACCTGGTTCCTGCAATTCTTCTTTTACGGTATGGGCGAAAGCAAAATGGGCAACGGTGCGAGTTCGTGGATTCTGCATATGGCCTTTATCATATTAATTGCAAATGTATGGGGGCTGGTGTTAAAAGAGTGGAAAGGTGTATCAAGAAAAACGTTGATTACCGTTTTGACAGGTATTTTAACCATCATCATTTCGGTACTCATTGTGGGTTATGGTAATTCAATAAAAGCTTAACAAATAAAAATTAAATAGAATATAAGAATGTCAATCGATACGAAAAGTTATAAGCATGTAAGCTATCTATGGGATGAAGAAGAAGCCGCAAAACTGGCTGGTGATGAAGTTGCCCTCTTAATTTATCGCTCTAATTTATTGGGCGCCGATTTACGCTTAACCAATTATGGAGGTGGCAATACCTCGTGTAAATTGCTTGAAAAAGATCCGCTTACCGGTTTGGAAACGGAAGTAATGTGGGTGAAAGGGTCAGGCGGCGATTTAGGGACCCTAAAGAAAAGCGGCCTTGCAGCATTATATGTTGATCGTTTACGTAGCCTGAAAAATATTTACCGTGGTGTAGAACATGAAGATGAAATGGTTGAACTATTTAACCACTGCATATTCGATTTAAACTCTAAAGCACCATCGATCGATACACCTTTACATGGTTTCCTGCCATTTGCCCATATCGATCACCTGCACCCGGATGCGGCCATTGCCATTGCGGCAGCTAAAGACGGTAAAAAAATTACAGAAGAATTATTTGGGGGAACTATAGGTTGGGTAGAATGGAAAAAACCGGGTTTCGAACTGGGCTTGCAATTAAAGCAGTGTTTAGATGAAAATCCTAGTATCCGCGGTATTATGCTCGGCTCACATGGTTTATTCACATGGGGTAATACCGCTTACGAAAGTTACCTGAATACCTTAGAAGTAATCGAGATCTGTTCCGATTACCTGAGCCAGCATTATGGTAAAAAAGGGCCGGTTTTTGGCGGACAGAAAATAGAAAGTGCAAGTGCTGATCTACGTAAAAAGCAAGCGGCTGCAATAGCGCCTGTTTTACGCGGTTTATGCTCTTCCAAACAACATATGATCGGCCATTTTACTGATGACAGCCGTGTACTGGAATTTATTAATTCTAACGACCTGGAGCGTCTTGCACCAATGGGTACCAGCTGCCCTGATCACTTTTTGCGCACTAAAATCAGTCCATTGGTGCTGTCATTAGCAAGCGATGCCGATTTATCTGATGTTAAAGCACTGAAAGAAACATTAGAGCCGGCTTTCGAAGCTTACAGGGCAATGTATACGGCTTATTATGAGGCGTGTAAGCATCCAAACAGTCCGGTCATCCGTGATACCAACCCCGTGGTTATCTTATATCCGGGTATTGGAATGTTTACTTTTTCTAAAGATAAGCAAACGGCAAGGGTTGCCGCAGAATTCTATATCAACGCCATTAACGTAATGAAAGGAGCTGAGGCCGTTTCTGAATATACTTCATTACCGCACCAGGAAGCTTTTAATATCGAATATTGGCTGCTGGAAGAGGCAAAATTACAGCGCATGCCCAAACCAAAACCTTTAACCGGTAAAATTGCGCTGATTACAGGCAGTGCAGGTGGTATAGGCAAAGCGATTGCTAAAAAGTTTGTTGCAGAGGGTGCGGTGGTTATCTTAAACGACATGAATGCCGAGCGTTTGGAAGAAGCAGGGAAAGAATTTGAAGGGCTTTACGGGAAAGATGCTTACAGCACTGTAATCTTAAATGTTACCAGCGAAGAAGATATTAAAGCAGCTTTCGATTCAGCCGCCCTGGCTTTTGGCGGGGTAGATATCATTGTTAACAATGCAGGATTGTCGATTTCCAAAACGATTGCCGATCATACCGAAAAAGATTGGGATCTACTATACGATGTTTTGGTAAAAGGTCAGTTCTTTATTACGCAGGCTGCAACAAATACGATGCAAAAGCAAAACATTGGCGGCGATATTATTAATATTGTAAGTAAGAATGCTTTGGTAAGCGGACCGAATAATGCAGGCTATGGCAGTGCAAAAGCTGCACAGTTACATTTGAGCAGATTAAATTCAGCAGAGCTTGGGGCAGATAATATCCGTGTAAATGTAGTTAACCCTGACGCGGTAATCAGCGATAGCAATATCTGGGCAGGCGGTTGGGCTGAAGGCCGTGCAAAGGCTTATGGCATCACCGTTGCAGAACTGCCGGCTTATTATGCAAAACGTACTTTGTTAAATCAGATAATATTACCAGATGATATTGCCAATGCCTGTTTCGCCTTTGTAGGTGGCTTGCTGCAAAAATCAACCGGCAATGTTTTAAACGTTGACGGAGGCGTAGCCATGGCATTTGTAAGATAATAAATGTAACCACAGATAAAAAGAATGAACACAGATAAAATTTGATATTATATTCATCAGCACGATAGGTTAATGTTTATAGTAACTGAAATATTTACAAGGATATAATCTGTGTTCATCTGTGGTTAAAAAAGTAGTGATCTGTGGAACACGGACCACAGCGATAAATTCAGTTTTTTAAGTTGTTTTACCGGTCTGTGTTTAGGCGCAGATCGAAAATGGCTTTAAGTTTTATGATTGTCCTCGTTTGTCACAAAGCGATTCCTTTGGAATAACGGGGATGAACGAGAATGGCGATTGTATCGCCAAAATGATTAACCTAATAAACCAAATATCCTCATGAATATTGAGCAGAACCAAATAGAAAAACACAACGACTCCCTTTTAACTCCGCATCAGCGCAAGCTTTCTTTCTTAAAAGAAGATTGGGCGCATGTTGATATAGAAAGCATCATCCAGAAACTGGTTGATTTTCAGATTGCCATTCCAAGCTGGGCCTTAGGTACAGGTGGAACACGTTTTGGCCGTTTTGCCATCACCGGTGGCGAGCCACGAACCATCGAAGAAAAAATTGAAGATGTTGGTTTGCTCCATGCACTAAATGGTGCAAGTGGGGCTATTTCACTTCATATCCCCTGGGATATCCCACAAAATGCTGAGGCTTTAAAAACTTTAGCATCTGGCTATGGTTTAAAATTCGATGCCATGAACTCCAATACCTTTCAGGATCAGGCAGGTGCTGCATACAGTTATAAATTTGGCTCATTACAGAACGTAAATAAAGATATCCGTAAACAGGCAATTGAGCATAATATCGAGGTGATTAAACATGGTATTGCGCTGGGGTCTGATGCCTTAACCGTTTGGCTGGCCGATGGTTCTTGTTTCCCGGGTCAGCTTAATTTCCGTAAGGCCTTTGAAAATACTTTAGAATGCCTTCAGGAGATTTATTCTGCCTTGCCTGAGGATTGGAAAATGTTTGTGGAGTACAAAGCCTTCGAACCTAACTTTTATTCAACAACAGTTGGCGACTGGGGGCAATCATTATTGTATGCAAGCAAATTGGGCAAGAAAGCCTATACTTTGGTCGATTTGGGCCACCATTTACCTAATGCAAACATCGAACAGATTGTGGCGCTGTTGTTAATGGAAGGAAAATTAGGTGGATTCCATTTCAACGATTCTAAATATGGCGATGATGATTTAACTGCCGGAAGTATTAAACCTTACCAATTGTTTTTGATTTTTAACGAGCTGGTAGAAGGTATGGATTCAAAAGGCATGAACCATGCAAAAGATTTAGGATGGATGATAGATGCTTCACACAATGTGAAAGATCCGTTAGAAGATTTACTGCAATCTGTTGAAGCCATTATGATTGCCTATGCGCAAGCACTATTGGTGGATAGAAAAGCATTAAACGAAGCGCAGAATAACAATGATGTAACAAAAGCACAGGAAATTTTGCAGCATACTTTCCGCAGCGATTTAAGGCCACTGGTGGCCGAAGCGCGCTTAAGAGTCGGAGCGGCATTATCACCAATCGGCCTATACCGTGATTTGGATGTACGCAATAATTTGGTGAATCACCGTGGAAAAACCGTTGCTACAGGTTTGTAAAGAGGAGAATTGAAATGCTTAAACCTGTAATTGCCATATTCGATGTTGGAAAAACGAATAAAAAACTATTCCTGATCGACGAAAACTACAGCATCGTTTACGAGCGGTCTGCGCGTTTTGTAGAAACCGTTGATGAAGATGGCGAACCATGCGAAAATCTCGAAAGCCTGCGTTTATCTGTTTACGATTCGCTGCATCAGGTTTTGCAATTGAAAGACTTCGATATTAAGGCCATAAATTTTTCTACTTATGGCGCAAGTTTTGTTTACCTCGATGAAAACGGTAACCCGTTAACACCACTTTATAACTACTTAAAAGAGTATCCCGAAGCGCTTAAAAAAGCCTTTTATGCAAAGTATGGGGGGGAGGAGAAGATTTCGTTAGAAACCGCCTCGCCAATTTTGGGCAGTTTAAATTCGGGGATGCAATTGTACCGGCTGAAAAATGAAAAGCCTGAAATATTTGAAAAAGTAAAGTGGGCACTGCATCTGCCTCAATATTTAAGCTACCTGATTACGGGTAAGGCTGTGGCCGATATTACCAGCATCGGCTGCCATACCCAGCTTTGGGATTTTAATAAAAACAAGTACCACAGCTGGGTGTCAGCAGAAAAGATTGATAATAAGCTCGGAACCTTTACACCTGCCGATTCGAGCCTGAAAACCGATTTCGAAGGTAAAAGCATGATGGTTGGAGTAGGGCTGCACGATAGTTCTGCCGCGCTGATTCCTTATCTGGCCAATTTTAACACCCCATTTGTACTCATATCAACCGGCACCTGGTGCATCAGTTTAAACCCTTTTAACCAGGAACCTTTAACTGCCGAAGAACTTAAACAGGATTGCCTGTGCTACATGCATTTTAAAGGGAAAGCGGTTAAGGCTTCGCGTATTTTTGCCGGTTATGAGCACGAGGTACAGCTTAAACGCATTGCCGAACATTTCGACCGTGCAGCCTACCTGTTTAAACATTTAAAATTTAATCCTTCCATCATTTTGAGGCTGGCCAATAAAATTCCTGAAAACTTACTCGAACAACAGGATTTTTCGGCAAGTTCGGCATTTCCGGCACGCGATCTTAATCTCTTTCAAACTGCAGAAGAAGCCTATCATCAATTGATTTTTGACCTGATCAAACAGCAGGTTTATTCCTTAAAGCTGATTTTAAATGCGGGCGTGAAAAGAATTTTTGTTGATGGTGGCTTCGGTAAAAATGCAATTTATATGCACTTGCTGGCTATTGCTATTCCGGATATTGAGGTTTATGCCTCTTCGGTTTCGCAGGCTACGGCCATAGGTACCGCACTCGCTATAAACGATGCCTGGAACGAAAACCCTGCCCCAACAGATATGATCCAATTAAAATACTATTCTGCCATACAGCGTACAATAGATTTTTAGGAATTTCCTTATATTAGAATTTGCGATATCAATATAACCGTTTTGAAACCAGAAGATTTAATCCCCTACATTAATGTCGACGAATATTCGTCGACACCAAAATACAAGCAATTAACAAATGCCATTTTGGCCGCAATTGAAAGTGGTAAACTTCTGAAAAATAGTTTGTTGCCTTCTATTAACGAATTGAGTTTCAGCCTGGAAATGTCGAGAGATACTGCCGAAAAAGGTTACCGTAACCTGAGGAAACTTGGGGTAGTTGATTCAGTACCAGGCAAAGGTTATTTCATTATCAATACCGATTTTTCGCGTAAACTAAAGGTTTGCCTGCTTTTTAATAAACTCAGTACGCACAAAAAGATTATTTACGATTCTTTTACCAAAACCCTGGGCGAGCGTGCTGCTATTGATTTTTATATTTATAACAACGATTTTGCATTGTTTAAAAAAATGATCGTCGCAAAGCGCGATGATTATTCGCACTTTGTGATCATTCCGCATTTTTTAGAGGGAGGCGAAAATGCACATGAAATTATCAATACCATCCCCAAAGAAAAACTGGTTATACTCGATAAACTTTTACCCGGGGTAACAGGGGATTATGCTGCTGCCTATGAAAATTTTGCCCAGGATATTTACGCTGCTTTAGAACAGGCTTTAGACCGGCTTTCGCATTACCGCACCATGAAAATTATCTTTCCAAAAAACAGTTATTTCCCGCACGAAATACTCACAGGCTTTTACCGGTTCTGCCAGCAATATGCTTTTGATCATAAGGTAATCCACAACATCAAAGACGAAGAAATTAATCCGGGTGAAGTATACATCAACCTGATGGAAGACGACCTGGTGATACTGATTGAACGCTTAATTGCCCAGAAACTTAAAATCGGGAAAGATGTTGGCGTCATTTCTTATAACGAAACACCGTTAAAAAGGATCATTTTGGATGGGATAACGACCATATCAACTGATTTTAGCAAACTTGGCGCACAAGCGGCAGAATTTATCCTTAACGGAAAAACGGAGAAGGTTGAAGTACCTTTTTATCTGAACCTGCGGAACTCGCTGTAGTCTAATGGCTTCGTCATCTCGACTGAAGCGCAGTGAAATGGAGAGATCTGCTTAGACTGATTAAGCTTCGCTGAGCACCACCGTGGTTCCCGACTGCGTTGCACTCCGCTCGAAATGATGATTCTATTGATTAATTGTGCATAAAAATCTAAAAGAGGTTTTAGCTAAAAACTTATTAATGATTACTTTTATCATCTAGCTATTTGAGTTTAAATGAGTGAACAGGTAACCGCACATCCAGTATCAGAACAAAATCCTTACGATTATATTTTAAAGGATTTTAATCTAAAAGATCTGAGCCAGATTGTTATCCTCAAACACTTAAGCGGATTGATCCATACAGATATTAAAGGCTTTTACCAGCTTTTACCAGAGCAGATTGAGCTTGATTTTGCTGCCTTTAGCGATGAATCTTCCGGATTGCTTTTCCCAATTGTTCAGGTTCAGCAAAATGAAAACTCTGTAAAGCTTTCTTGCCGTTGCGCTACACCGAAACATAAGCTATGCGAACACCAGGCCAGGGTTCTGTACAATCTCCTTCAGCGCCAGGATCTGCTCATTTTTTTTGATAGTAACCTGCGGAAACAAAAGCTTGCTAAAATAGCCGTTGATTACGGACTGGAAAAAGAAGAGAATTTCGACCTTTTGTTTAACCTTCGATATGAAGACGGCCAGGTAGTGATCCGGCCGAGAATGGATGCCCTCCAGCCATTTAACAAGGAAATTCAACAAAATCTACAGGAACTTTTACTTCCCGCGAGCAAACCCAGGGCAAAAGTACCGGTAAAAACCGATGGGGGTAAAATGATCCTGGTTTTTGGACAACACCGCTATTATAACAATTTAACAGTAGAATTATTCGAAGCCGAAACCACTAAAAGTGGTAAGGTTAAAAATCCCTTAAAGGGAATCAACCCGGCCGATTTAATATTTAAAACAGAAGATAACCACCTGTTGAAATTTTTTAGCGGAATTACCACTTTTCAACAGAATTATAATCATGATCAAAGTGAGGGAGAAATCGAAGCCTTAAAAGCGATTGTGAAAAACCCGCAAAAGATTCCGTTTTACCTGCAGGATAGTAAACAATCGGGAGTTATTCAAGCCTCAACCATTACTGAGGTTGATGTACATCTACTGGATGTAGACCTGCGTCTTTCTGTAAACCAGCGCGATGATTATTATGAAATCACAGGCCGACTGATTATTGAAGGAAAATCATACGAACTGGATAACCTGGTATTGGTACATCAGTATTTTATTAAACTTAAAAATCAGCTATATTTAATTGGCCGGCTCGATTTTCTGCGTGTAATTGGGTTTTTCAAAAAGCAGAGCAACAGGTTAATCCTGCACAAAACAAAATATCAGGAGTTTCAAAAAGTTATTTTGGTGCCTTTAGAAGGAAGTATCCACGTAGATTATTCTTATTTAAAACCTGCCACGAAAAGCCAGATCGAAGAAAAAGGTTTTGATCTCGAAAACGAGCAGCTGATCTACCTTTCAGAATCTGAAGATTATATTCTTATCACGCCGGTAATGCGCTATGGGAACCTCGAAATCCCTGTGTTATCTAAAAAGCAGATCCAGGCACAGGATAAACTAGGCAATCTCTTTACCTTGCACCGTGATGAAAAAGCCGAGCTGCAGTTTATTGGAAACGTTTTAAAACAGCATCCTTATTTTTATGAGCAGGAAACCAATGATTCATTTTACCTCCACCGCAAACGGTTCATGGAAGAAGCCTGGTTCCTGGATGCTTTTGAGGTATGGCGAAATAAAGGAATCCATATTTTAGGCTTTAACCAGCTCAAAAACAATAAATTGAGTGAATTTCAGGCTAAAATTAATATCGAGGTATTAAGTGGGACGGATTGGTTCGAAACTAAAGTAAAGGTAAAGTTTGGCAAGCAACAGGTTGCATTAAAACATCTTCATAAATCGATCAGGAACAAAAGCAGGTTTGTAACACTTGATGACGGAACGCAAGGCATACTACCCCATGAGTGGGTAGAGAAATTCGCGGCTTATTTTGGTGCTGGCGAAGTAACCGAAGAGGCCATTCTTACACCGAAAATCAAGTTTGCTTCTATAAATGAGCTTTATGAAGATGCTTTACTGGATGGCGAAGTAAAAAACGAATTGAAACTGTATAAGCAGAAATTTGAAGGAACGGGCTCCATCAATGAAGTGGAAGTACCAAAAGGTTTAACCGCAACCCTGCGCCATTACCAGAAAGACGGTTTAAACTGGCTTAACTTTTTAGATGATTTTAACTTCGGCGCATGCCTGGCTGACGATATGGGCCTGGGTAAAACCATACAGATTTTAGCCTTTATTTTATCGCAACGCGAAAAAGTGAAACACAATACTAACCTCGTGGTGGTTCCTGCCTCGCTGATTTTTAACTGGAAAGCCGAGATAGAGAAGTTTGCTCCATCTATAAAGGTGAAAACCATTTATGCAGGCGAAAGGGCGAAAACTACAGACACTTTCGATAATTATGAAATCATTTTAACCTCTTACGGAACACTGCTTTCTGATATCCGTTTCCTGAAAGATTATCGCTTTAACTATATCTTTTTAGATGAATCGCAATTGATCAAAAACCCCGAATCGCAACGTTATAAAGCGGTTCGGATGCTGCAATCGAGAAATAAGGTAGTCATAACGGGCACACCGATTGAGAATAATACTTTTGATTTATATGGGCAGCTATCGTTTGCTTGTCCGGGTTTATTTGGCAGTAAACAGCAATTTGCCGATTTGTATTCAACCCCGATCGATCAGTTTAAAGACAGTAGAAGGGCAGAAGAACTTCAGAAAAAAATAAGGCCGTTTATTCTCCGAAGAACTAAGGAACAGGTAGCGAAAGAACTTCCTGATAAAACAGAAATAATACTGTATTGCGAAATGGGAGCAGAACAGCGAGAAGTGTACGAGGCAAACAAAAAGGAAATCCAGGATTTTATTTTAGGTAAACAGGAAGATGAACTGCCTAAAAGTTCGATGCACGTACTGAAAAGTATTACCACCCTACGGCAGATCTGCAACTCGGCCGAGTTATTAGCTGACGGGAAATCTTATCTACAGGCTTCTTCAAAAATTGATGTGTTGATGGAGCAGATCGGCAGCAAGGCCGGAAAGCATAAAATTCTTGTTTTTTCCCAGTTTGTAACCATGCTCGATCTGATTAAAAAGCAGTTGGAAAAACGTAGCATTAAATATGAATATCTTACCGGGCAAACGCGTAAAAGGGCAGAAGCGGTTAGTTCGTTCCAGCAAAATGCTGATATCCCTGTTTTTCTGATCAGTTTAAAAGCCGGTGGCACTGGATTAAATTTAACCGAAGCAGATTATGTTTATTTGGTCGACCCTTGGTGGAACCCTGCGGTTGAAAACCAGGCTATAGATAGAGCGTATAGGATCGGTCAGCATAAAAATGTGATGGCTGTACGGCTAATTTGCCCTGACACGATTGAAGAAAAAATTATGAAGCTCCAGGCGACTAAAAAAGACCTGGTTAACAATCTTATCCAGACAGATGGAAGTTTGTTCAGGAATTTAACCAAAAAAGAGTTGTTGGGATTGTTGAGTTAAATGGTTTTGCTATTGGTTTATTGAGATAATTTAAACGGCCTCACAATGATTTTCGTCATTTCGAGCGAAGTGAAACGTAGCCGAGAAATCTGTCAG
Organism: Sphingobacteriaceae bacterium; assembly: GCA_017745075.1. Classification (GTDB taxonomy): domain Bacteria; phylum Bacteroidota; class Bacteroidia; order Sphingobacteriales; family Sphingobacteriaceae; genus Pedobacter. The sequence goes on from JAGIAD010000005.1 coordinate 58,729, forward strand.
ATAGATCTCTCCATTTCACTGCGTTCCAGTCGAGATGACGATTTTTTTATTTAAGACTTTAACTAATTAAATCACCACCTCAAACTCATATCCCAAATATTCAGGTACATTTAAACTCTCCACAATTTTCCAATCCTTTTTTTCTGCAATAAAATGAGGTTCCGCAAGTCCCGTGGTTTTGGATGCATTGGTATAAAAATCCATTTTTGCGGGGTGATTTGGCGAACAGGCATTGTACGTTCTGCCAAATGCCTGTTTTTCTAAAAGTTTTACTGCAATGCCTACAGCATCTGTTTGGTGAATCAGGTTTACCGGCGCTAAACCATTTGGTATATTATTTTTTCCGGCAAAGAACCTTCCGGGGTTACGGTCAGGACCAATTAAACCTGCAAAACGAATTACTGTGCAGTTTTCCGGAAATAATTCTTTAAACAGTATTTCGGCAGCTAAAACGACCCTTCCTGAATCCGTATCAGGGTTTGTTTTGCTGGTTTCATTTACCGTTTTGTTTTCATCAGCATAAACACTTGTCGAACTGATTAATACCACATGTTTGGATTTGTCTTTTGCCGCGGTTAAAATTGAATTTATCTTGTTAGGATAATCAAGAAGCTCGACAGAATTACGCTTTGGAGGGATACAAACAAACAAGGCATCGGCCTCAAAAAAAGCCGGATCTGATTTAACCGATTCCGCAGTAAAATTGACTAAAAATGGCTGTATATTTTCAGCCTGAAGTATCGCTAACTTATCCTTACTTGTGGTAGAACCTTTAACCGTATAATTTAATTTGATCAGTTTTTTGGCCAAAGCCAGTCCGAACCAGCCACAGCCTAAAATCGATATGGTTTTAACACTGTTTTTATACGTGATGTTATCTTGAATCATTTGGGCTAAAGATAAACACTTAGCCCTATAATTTATGCCGGTTCATGTCAATTCTGCTTTTTATACAGTGTTTTGGATAGCTTTAAAATCCCGTCGTAATAAGCGGTAGGTTTAAAGTTAAATGCATTTTCAAATTTGCTGGAATCGAAATGATAATCGTGATCATACTGGTAATACATTTCTACGGTGCCTGCAACTACCTTTTTAAATAAGCCCACTAAACGTAGCATCAGTTTATTAATGGTTAAATATTGAGGCTTGGTTTCGTAAATCTTTGCAGCCATTTCAATAAAAGCTTTACCGGTTAAAGGAGCTGCGGTGGGCAGGTGCCATACCTGGTTTCCAGAATCAGGTGTTTGCCCCAACAGGAATAAAGCCTTTCCGGCATCTTCAATGTAAGTAAAACTGTGCAGTGTATTCGGGTTTCCAATCCATTGAGCTTTGTCTTTTTTTGCAAATTTATCGAGAACCATCATGTCAAGAAAACTGTTCATGGAGTCTGTTCCGTAAAAATCGGCCGCACGGGCAATGGTTACGTTAATGTGGCCTGCTTTGCTCTCATCCATTAATTGTTGAGCTGCTTTTGCCCTTACTTCGCCTTTCAAGCTACATGGTCGGTAAGGCGTATTTTCAGTCATGGGGCCATTTACCAGGCCATACATATAAACATTATCGAAAAAAATTAATCTTGCACCGGTATGTTTGGTTATGTTAATTACATTTTGAATGATAACAGGCCATTGTTGTTGCCATATTTTGGCATCGTAAACCAAACCTGCGCACAGGTATATAACTTTTGAACCTTCGGCTGCAGCGAAAAGTTCAGCTTCATTTAACAAATCGGCCTTAACCCAGCTTACATTGGGCTTGTCTGTAGAAATCGGTTTGCGGCTAACTAATCTAATGGTTTCGTTAGTTTTGATTAATTCTCTGGTCAGTGCGTTTGCTGTTGGTCCGCCGGCGCCAAGTATAGTATGCATGTCTTCGTTTTTTTGATTGGTTCAAAGTTATGCCACATTGAATCACGAAAACGTTAACAAAAGATAAGGATTTAAGATTATTCAGAGTTGACAACTTTAAAAGTCTGTTTGCTGGAAAGTTGTCAACTCTTTTATTGCAAAAGTGTTCGTTTGCGGATACGGGAAAGTGAGACAGGCGTAATGCCTAAAAAATTCGCAATAAAGTGTTGCGGAATGCGCTGGAAAATATCTTTTGCAGTTTTTTCAAGCATGGTGTAACGCTCTTCGGGGCTTTGGGTAATAAAGGCAGTAACTCTGTCTTCATAGCAACAGATGTAATGTTCTGCTACCAGCCGGCCAAACCGCTCCATTTTTAAAGCCAATAACGGATGATTTAACATGTGTTGAAGATTTTGATGTGAAATCATCACCAATTCTGTTTCTTCAATTGCCTGAATATAATTGGTGTTGGGCGTGCGTTTCAGGAAACTTTTATATGCACTCATCAGCTCATTTTCAAAGCTAAAATATCCGGTAATTTCCTGCCCGTCTTTAATATGGTAGTAACGAACACCACCACGGGCAATAAAACACATGTAGTCGCATACTTTTCCTTCAACTATAAAATGTTCCTTTTTCTTTAGCGTTGAAAAACTCAGGTGTTGGCTTAAGATTTCCCATTCATTTTCCTCAAAGGTGACAAATTGAGCTAAACCGATTCTAAAAGCATTGATTTTACATTGTTTATCCATATCTGTAATAAATCATATTTAAAGATACAGTTTAATCAAGAATGGGTGTTATCTTTTGTCGAGATTATAACATGCCCTGCAGCGTGGTTCGTAACTTTCTTTTTCACCCAATAAAACTGTCGCTTCATCTGCAACGGTTCGGTAACTGTACAGGGCGGGGTTTCCGCAGCAAACGCAAACAGCATTTACCTTGGTAACGTGTTCGGCAATGGCCATTAAAGCCGGCATCGGGCCAAAGGGTTTGCCTGTAAAATCCATATCCAGGCCGGCAACAATAACACGTATGCCTTTAAGGGCCAGTTTGTTACAAACATCAGGTAATTCGTCGTCAAAAAACTGGGCCTCATCTATACCAACCACCTGGGTATTGGTACCCAGTAATAAAATGGCCGACGCGCTGTCGACAGGGGTAGAGTTAATTGAGTTTAAATCGTGAGAAACCACTGCACTTTCGTGGTAGCGTGTATCGGTACGGGGTTTAAAAATTTCGACATTCAGCTTAGCAATCTGGGCTCTTTTTAACCTTCTGATCAGTTCTTCGGTTTTACCCGAAAACATAGAGCCGCATACCACTTCTATACTTCCTGAAAATTCGCCCCTTCTTCTAAAATTTTGTTCGCTAAATAACATGCCTGTTTTTTTATTCCCTATGTCCGTTCTATAATTTTAAACCGAACAAATATGAGAATTATGTGTTATTTTTGAACACATAGTTACCAACATAAATCGACTAAAAATTCGTTTTAACTTTATGATGAACCAACAGGATATTTTCAGAAAGATCGGCAGTATTTTAACAGAGTTAAATGAGCAATACCAGTTCTTAGCCCAGAACCCTCAGCAATTAAACGATCTGGAACTTGAGCTCTTCCTGGCCAATGCCCATTTTCTTTCTGATCATGTTAATATCGTAAGAAAATTAAATGCCACAATAGAAAATAAGCCGGCTGAACCTGGAAATCACGCCTTGTTGGCCGAACAGAATACCATTATATTGCCGGAAGCTGAAAAAAGTTATGTGGAAGATGAGGAGTGTTTCGATCCGCAGGAACTGGAAGAAGTGGTAACCGCCCAGGAGGAGGAAGAACGTGTGGATGTGAAACCCGAACAGGAATTGTTGGATGATGAAATTATTAAAGAAGAAAAAGCTGAGACGCTTTTAAAGAATGATTTTTTCAAACCTGATCAGGATGACCACACTTTCGAATTTGTATTGAATACGCATGATGAAAACGATCAGTTTGATTATGAAGCTAAATCTGTAGAAGAAATTTTCGATCGTCCTTTAAGTAAAGAAGAGGCAGAGATTTTAGCGCGGAAAAAGAAAATACACGAAAAAGAAGAAGCCTTAGCGGTGCAATCGGAGCTTTTGTCTGCACAAGAAGACGAAATTGGCCCGGAACCTTTTTTAATTCCGCATAAAGAAGAAGAAGAATCACAAATAACAACTGAAGAACCTGTTGGAGGTGGTAAAGATGAAGGACCGGTTTCTGCTCCAAGCCAACCAATTGAAGCCCTGAAGGATGTTAAATTGGACGATCCTGTTATTTCACCACCTGTTGAAGAGGAGCGCCCTTTGTTTAGGCCCGAAGCTGTTCCTGTAAAACCAGCTCCACAGCCTGAAGTGGTTAAGCCTGCGCCGAGCTTAAACGATTTGCTTGCCAAAACAAACGGAAAAGGCGAGGAGCCTGTTAAAGCGCCAATTGCCGATCTGAAACAAGCCATCAGTCTGAATGAAAAATTACTTTTCATTAAAGACCTATTTGGCGGGTATAATCTGGCCTATTCAGAAGTCATTGATATTATTAATAAAATGAGCAGCTTCGAAGCCGCAGATAGTTACCTGCAGCATAATTATGCCGCGAAAAATAACTGGGCCAACAAACAGGCTACTGTTGATCAGTTTTATGAGCTGCTTAACAGAAGGTTTAGTAAGTAGAGTAAAAAGTTAAGCGCTAAGCGCTTTTCCTAACGGGTATTACTTCGCGCTTTCGTCATACTGAATTTATTTCAGTATCTATCATGTAATGCTGATGAGAACAAAAATACTTTTAGTTTTTTTGGTCAGGAAATGAACGTTCAGTGTTTCACGGGTGCTGTAGTCCCGCCACCACTACAATCTTTTTGGAAAGCGGTTAATAAGACAAACACCTTGGCTACAAAAAGTATTTCCGTTTTTGTCGGGTTTATTAACCCGGGGCAAGTAGCACTGAATTGCCCACCTCAACCTGGTAAAAGCGAACACGATTAAAGCGTTTAACGAGATCGTCATCGTTTATAACGAGGATGAATGAAATTGGCATTTGTAATGCCGGTTAAAATTTATTCAGGGTGAGGCATCTCGGTTGAGGTATTGGTTCCAGACTAAGGACTCCCGACATTAGGACTAAATAAATCCCATCCGGTTAGAATCCAGTTTTAAAAATATAAACAACAGGATTGTAAAACTCCATAACGAAGATCCGCCATAGCTGATGAATGGCAATGGAATTCCTATTACCGGAATAATTCCAATGGTCATCCCGATATTGATAAATACGTGGAAAAACAGGATACAGGCCACACTATAACCATAAACCCTGGAGAAAGTAGATCGCTGCCGCTCTGCCAGGTTGATCAGCCTGAGCAATAAGAAGAGGTATAAGCCGATTACGATTGAACAGCCCATAAACCCCCATTCTTCACCTATGGTAGAGAAGATAAAATCGGTGCTTTGTGCAGGTACATAACCATATTTTGTTTGCGTACCCTGTAAAAAGCCGCGGCCGGTTGCCTGTCCCGAACCAATAGCAATCTGCGATTGGATTACATTATAACCAGCACCCTTGTTATCGGCTTTGAGGCCCAACATCAATTCGATACGGCTGCGCTGATGGGGGGCTAAAACTTTTTCGTAAGCAATTTTAACCACAAAAAGATAAGCAATTGCAATGATGGTTACGAGTACTGTAGAAATAATAATTTTTTGTTTTCTCCTGTTATTATAAATGAAAAGTCCGCCGATGGTCGTAAGAATAAGGATTAATACATAAGTTGGCACCAGGAAATCGGCAACAAACAATACAATCATTCCTAAGAAAATTAAAAGAAAATAACCTGATAAGCCCTCGCGGTATAGAGGAAACATAAAGGCGAGAAACACCAATGCCGAACCTGTATCGGGCTGTAACATGATGAGTAAAAGTGGCGCCAGTACAATAAGTCCGGCAATGACAATCGATTTAAAATCCCTGAATTTGGGATTAAACGTACTCACATACCTCGCCAAAAGAAGGGCGGTGCCAAATTTAGCAAATTCTGAAGGTTGCAGCCTGAAGGAGCCAATAGGGATCCAGGCCTGGTTTCCACCTACATTTCGGCCAGCAAACAATACCACAACGAGTAAAAATAGGGTAGCACCATAAATAAAAGGCGCAAATACGTTAAATAACCTTCCATCGAACAATAAGATCGATAAGCCTAATATCAGTCCGGTAATTACGTAAATTAACTGCTTGCCATAGCTGCTCGAAAAATCGAAACCTGTAGCTTTATCAGGATTGTAAATAGAAGCGTAAACATTGATAAAACCAATTGCGCATAAAGCAATGTAGATTAAAACGGTAATCCAATCTACATTAAAAAAGAAACGGTTTCCCTGTTGTTGCATCTTTATTTATTGGTTACAGGTTTATGGTTTACAATAGGCTGGCTTACTTTAGGCTTTTTGGAAAAAGTTTGCTTTAGTATTGCCGGTTTTATTTTTAAACTGTCTTTAACCCTTTTAAGCGAATCTGCCTTTTTTAGGCTTAAACTGTCTGATTTTGTCAATTTAACTTTTTTTGTCTTATCGATCAAAGCAGGTAAAAGATTGGTTTCGGAGAATGCTTTTACGGTATAACCATTCGAACGAGGTTTAATGCTGTCAGTTAAATATTTTTCTACGATAAAGCTGGATATCGGTGCAGCATAAGATCCCCCGTAACCACCATTTTCTACAATCACTGCAATGGCAATTTTAGGTTGGTCCATTGGTGCAAAGCCGATAAAAACCGAGTGGTTTTTGCCATGCGGATTTTGTACCGTTCCGGTTTTGCCGCACATGGTAATATTTGGTATTTGTGATTCTTTTGCTGTTCCCCAGGGGCTGTTAACCGCATCCCTCATTCCGTTAATTACAAGAGGGAAATGTTGCTCGTCAACACCTACATAATTTTTAACCACATACTCTTTCTTCACCACATTTTTATCGCCAATGCCTTTAATTAAGTGCGGTTTTAAATAATAGCCACGGTTGGCAATGGCAGCCATTACATTGGCCATTTGCAATGGGGTTGAGGTAATCTCGCCCTGACCAATAGCCTGCGAAATTACAGTAGTATATCCCCAGCGTTTACCATAAATTTTATCATAATGTTCGGCCGGATAAAATATGCCCTTTTTTTCGAAAGGCATATCGATGCCCAATTTCTGGCCAAAACCCCATTTCGCAATCTGTTCGTGCCAGTGCGCATAGGTTTGGCGTTGGTTTTTCATGCCGTTTTTAGTGATGATGTTCTGAAAAACATGGCAGAAATAGGTGTTGCAGGAGCGGGCAATACCCCGCTGCATGTTAATGGTGCCATCTACGTGTTCGCACTTTACTTTATGGTTTCCGGCCATATAGTAACCCGGACAGAAAAATGTGGTATTTGGATCGATTGCACCATCTTGCAAGGCAACAAGCGCATCAACCGGCTTAAATGACGATCCTGGCGAATACTGTCCAGCAATTGGCCTTATAAGCTGCGGACGGTATGGGTTTGCAATCAAATTCATGTAGTTTTTTCCCCAGTCTTTACCTACCAATTGGTTAGGATCATATCCCGGACTGCTCACGAAAGCCAAAATTTCTCCGGTTGCAGGTTCGATAGCTACAATTGCCCCTACCTTATTTTTCATCAGCTCTTCGCCAAGGCGTTGAATCCTGATATCTAAAGAAGAAATTAAACGTTCTCCAGATACGGCGTTTACATCGTATTTTCCATTGGCATAACTGCCCTGGGCAATGTTTTTGGCATCGTACAAGGTATTGATCACCCCTTTTTCGCCACGTAAAAAATCTTCATAAGAACGTTCCAGGCCACTTTTACCAATAAAATCGCCAGGTTTATAATAACCTTCCGACTTTTCAATATCGTCTGGACTTACTTCTTTAACATAACCAAAAAGCTGACCTGCAATACTATCGGGATAATGCCTGATGGTTCTGTCTTGTGTTCTGAAACCTGGAAAGCGGTACATAATTTCCTGTAAACGGGCGTAGCTCTGTACCGAAATCTGCCGCTCAAAAAAGGTTGACTGATAAGTAGATTGTGCCCTTGCTTTTTTCAGTTTTTTACGCACATCTTCAACAGTAATTTCCAGTGCATTGGCCAGTGCCAGAGTATCGAAAGGTTTAACCTCATTTGGAATGACCATTAAATCGTAAACGGGCTCGTTCTGCACGATTACTTTCATGTTACGATCGAGAATGGCACCACGGGCAGGGTATTTGTAAATTTTGCGCAGCACATTACTTTCGGCAGAACTGAATGCCTTATCGCTAATGATCTGGATATAAAACAACTTACCCAACAAAATCAGTGCGATTACAATAAATAATCCCTGAACGATATATTTCCGGTTAAATAACTGATCCATTAACGTGGTGTTCTTCTATAGAATATAAACTCTACCAATAAAATAATAAGCAGTGTAAAGATACAACTTAAGCCGCATCTCATTAAGGTATAACCCATTTCGGTTAACCTGAATGTTTCTAAAAAGAACAGCACCAAATGATGCGAAATAACGCAGAGAAAAGCATACAGTGAAAACCATTGGAAACCCATGTAACTTAACGATGGTTCTGGGTCGTCAATTGCGTCGCGGTTTAAACTGATCGATATAAAGGATATTCTTACAAAAGCCAATACTACGCAGGCTGTAGCATGTACACCCATGGTATCATAAAAGGCATCGAGGGTTAATCCTGTTCCAAATGCCAATAGGTATAATAAAATATTGGGTATGCCGAATGGAAGCAGGAGTAAAAACAGCACGTAAATAAATGGTGTAGAAAGATCGTAAAAGCCCATGTTCTTGAGCAGGAATATCTGCACAAAAAGTAGCAAAAACCACCTGATCACATTTACGATTATGATTCTACTATTCATTTGGTTTAATGGCGCTTTCTAAAGCTTTTTGCTCTTCAGCTTTTTTATATTTAACCACATACACGTATTGTAATGTGCTAAAATCGGTAAATAAATTAACTTCTCCCGATAAGAAATTATCATTGGTGGCTACGTTTGGTTTGCTGATCCTGCCTACTAAAATCCCTTTTGGAAATGAAGCAAAACCCGAAGTCACTACAGTATCGCCAACATACATTTTAATGTGGTTAGGTACCTCTTTGATAAATGCTTTTTTGATATCGAAATTGCCATCGCCCCAAACTAAAGAGCCTAAGGCGTTATTCTTTTTAAGCGTAACACTGATTTTTGTGTCTTTATGCAATAACGATTGGATCGTTGCCAGATGTTCCGAAACATCGCGGATAAAGCCTACAACGCCTTTTTGGGGAGCAATAACGGCCATTCCACTTTTAATGCCATCAATGCTGCCCTTATTGATGGTCATAACGTTATTGCGTAAAGTGATCGAATTTTTAATCACCTTGGCAGCAAGGTAGGTATAATCCTGGTTTGTTACCGTATCAACAACATTTACATCTTTAGCCGTATCAATCGTCGTTAAACTTAACAGTTGGCTTTTAAGTTTGGCATTTTCAGCAGCAAGGCTATCGTTAACCATCCCAAGGTTTAAGTAACGCTTAAAAACATTTAACCGCTCGTAAGCAGTGCCTACAATTTGATTGGTAGAGTTTAAGGTTACGCTACGCTGATAGGAGTTATTCTTCACCGTTAGGTAGATACCCACAGTAAAAAAGATAATAAAAAGGAAAAATGCGTTATATCTGCTGATGAAAATCCAAAGGTTACGCATTTGAGTTTGGAGTTAAAAGTTTGGAGTTCGGGGGTAACAGTTTGGTGTACGAGTGGAAACTCCAAGCTCACAACCCCAAACTCCAAACTGAATGTTATTGCATTAAGAATTTATATCCGCCAATATTTTTAAGGGCGATTCCTGTTCCGCGTACTACCGCACGAAGTGGATCTTCTGCAACGTGAACTGGCAATTTGGTTTTAGCAGCCACACGTTTATCTAAACCTCTTAACAGGGCACCACCACCAGTTAAATAAATACCGGTTTGGTAAATGTCTGCAGAAAGTTCTGGTGGCGTAATCTCTAATGCCTTTAAAATTGCTTCTTCAATTTTAGAGATCGATTTATCCAGGCAGTGCGCAATTTCTGTATAAGAAACGGTGATCTGTTTTGGTACACCCGTCATTAAATCGCGGCCCTGAACTGCAAAATCAGCAGGCGCATCCTGTAATTCTGGTAAAGCCGCACCAACTTCAATTTTGATTTTTTCTGCAGTACGGTCGCCGATCATAATGTTGTGCTGACGGCGGATGTAGTTTACAATATCAGAATCGAAGTTATCTCCGGCAACACGGATCGATTGATCGCAAACAATACCCGACAAGGCAATAACTGCGATTTCGGTGGTACCACCACCAATATCGATAATCATATTACCCATTGGTTCCTCAACGTCGATACCAATACCTACTGCAGCAGCCATTGGCTCGTGTATCAGGTATACTTCTTTTGCTCCTGCTATTTCTGCTGAGTCGCGTACAGCACGTTTTTCTACCTCTGTAATACCGGAAGGAATACAGATTACCATACGTAGCGATGGGAACATCCAACCCTTACCGCCGTTAAGCATGCGAATCATGCCTTTAATCATGGCTTCTGCAGCATTGAAATCGGCAATTACACCGTCTTTCAGCGGACGAACGGTTTTAATATTATCGTGGGTTTTACCCTCCATTTGCATGGCCTGACGGCCTATAGCAATAACTTTGTTTGTAGTACGATCAAAAGCAACAATAGATGGTTCATCTACAACTACTTTATCGTTATGTATAATCAGGGTATTCGCAGTACCTAAATCGATGGCAACTTCTTGCGTAAACCAGTTAAATAATCCCATGTATAAGGTATGTTTTCTTTATTTTATCAAATTTATACTATTCCTAATGTAAAAATAGCTTTTTTATTGTTTTAAGTTTTATTTTCTTCAGTTATTAAACTGTTTTTAAGACAATTAAATTTTGAAAAAAAGCTAAAAGGAGAAAGCTAAAAGACTAAAGCTACTGTAATGAGCTTTAAGCCTTGGTCTTTCAGCTTTCAGCTCAAAAAACTAGTGTTTAAAATGCCTTACTCCGGTAGTTACCATGGCAATACCTTTTTCATTTGCTTTAGCAATAGAATCAGCATCTTTAATTGATCCACCTGGTTGTAGTACCGCAGTAATTCCAGCATCAGCAGCAATTTCTACACAGTCTGGGAAAGGAAAGAAAGCATCGGAGGCCATTGCGGCGCCCTTTACACTAAATCCGAAAGAGGCTGCTTTTTCAATTGCCTGCCTTAAAGCATCAACACGCGAAGTTTGTCCAACACCACTTGCAATCAACACATCGTCTTTAACCAATACGATGGTGTTCGATTTGGTATGTTTTACGATTTTATTGGCGAAGAACAAATCTTTCAGCTCTTGTGCAGTTGGTGCTTTATCGGTAACAGTTGTCATTTGCTCCGGACCCTCGATAATTAAATCTTTGTCCTGCTCAATTACGCCGTTTAATAAGGTCTTAAATTGTTTTTTGCTCAGTTCTACTTCATTACGCTGCAAAATAACACGGTTTTTCTTTTTGCTGAACAATTCTATTGCTTCTGGCTGGTAAGAAGGTGCAATTAGAACTTCAAAAAACAAGTTGTTAATTTCTTCTGCGGTCTCAAGATCAACCTCTCTATTGGTAATCAATACACCGCCGAAAGCCGAGACAGGATCGCATGCTAAAGCATCAATCCAGGCTTGTTTAATGGTAGGGCGCGAAGCAATACCACAGGCATTGGTATGTTTTAAGATTGCGAAAGTTGGATCACTAAACTCGTCTATCAAAGCAACAGCGGCATCTACATCGACCAAATTGTTATAAGAAAGCTCTTTACCGTTCAATTTTGTAAACATGGCATCTAAATCGCCATAAAATACAGCACCCTGATGAGGGTTCTCGCCATAACGTAAAGTTTTGGCTTCAGTTACACTCTGTTTAAAAACATCAAGCGGTTCTTCCTGGTTGAAATAATTGAAAATTGCGGTATCGTAGTGCGATGAAGTATGGAAAGCTTTTTTAGCGAAAGATTTACGTTGTGCTAAAGTAGTTTCGCCATTTTGTGCTTCTAATTGTGCCTGTAAAGTAGGGTAATCATTTTTAGAGGCAATAATCACCACATCGTTAAAGTTTTTAGCGGCAGCACGGATCAGGGAAATACCACCGATATCGATTTTCTCGATAATTTCTTCCGGTGTTCCGCCTGCTTTTACAGTTTCTTCAAAAGGGTATAGATCAACAATCACCAAATCAATTTCAGGGATATCATATTCTGCAATCTGCTCTTGGTCGCCAGCTAATGCCCTGCGGTTTAAAATTCCGCCAAATACTTTTGGATGCAGGGTTTTAACACGTCCGCCTAAAATAGAAGGATAACCGGTTAAATCTTCAACTGCCGTAACCGGAAGATTCAAATCTTTAATAAATTGTTCTGTTCCACCGGTAGAAAATAACTGCACACCCTGTGCGGCCAACAATTTTACCAATGGTTCCAAGCCATCTTTATAATATACTGAGATTAAAGCGTTTTTGATTTTAATGGGTTGACTCATTCTACTGAAAATTTTGAGCCGCAAAGGTAGTAAAAGAGGGTGATTTATTTAGGTGATGAAACCAATAAAAATGAAATTATTTGTATATTTTTCTTTGTTGGGTGTTTTTTGTCTTTAATAAATATTTCCGGGTGTTGAGCTTGTGCCCGGAATTTACTGTAGTTACTTGTATATCATTGTTTTACTTCTGTTTTTTAATGTTTGCTGCCGATTTGGAAATTAGCATACCAATCTTCCAAAACGTCAATTACAGGAAGAAGGGTTTTTCCTAAACCGGTGAGTTTATATTCTACCCGGGGAGGAGATTCTGCAAAAGCCTGCCGTTCAATAAGTCTGTCACGCTCCATTTCTCTCAACTGTGTAGTTAATGTACCCTGACTTAAGAAATTCGTTTCGCGTTTCAGTTCGCCAAATCTTTTAGGACATTTAGCAGCAATGGCTTTAATGAGCATAATTTTCCATTTACCGCCAATTATTTTAAATACACCCGTCAACGGAGAGTCATTTAAAAATAAATCTTCATTTGTAACTGCTTTACGCTCATTATTAGTATTGTTTTGCATACCTGGTACTGTTTAAATGACTACTTGATTGCTACTAAAGCCTTTTTTTCCTTTGGATCTTAAATATAAGAAAAGCATGAAAAAATACAGCAAGTGGTTTCCGTTCCTGATTGCCTCTTCGGCCATATTTTTATCCGTTTTGGATCTGTTCATCGTTAATGTAGCACTTCCTACAATAAAAACAGGGATAAAAGGTACCCATGCCGATATGCAATTGGTAATTGTGATGTATATTATAGGTTATGCTTCATTTTTAATTGCCGGCGGCCGTGCAGGCGGGTATTTTGGAAAGAAAAAAGTGTTTTTAACCGGAATGCTGGTTTTTACCATTGCTTCTTTATGCTGTGGCGTATCACAATCGGCAATCCAGTTAAATTTAGCACGTTTTATACAGGGGATAAGTGGCGCGTTTATGGTGCCACAAGGGATTGCTTTTATCCCTGGTTTATTTCCTGATCAAAAAGAACGCATAAAGATGCTGGGGGTTTATGGCAGTATTGCTGGCACTGCTTCTGTTATTGGTCAGTTTTTAGGCGGATTGATTCCTGATCTGGGAATTATTCAGCAGGGCTGGCGTTTAATCTTCCTGATTAATGTGCCTGTTGGATTAACCGCTGTTATACTGGGGCTAAAATACCTGAAAGAGCTGCCCGTTAAAGCTAAAGGAAAATTTGATTTTATCGGCAGTCTTTTGCTGATGTTCACATTAACCTTTTTGATTTACCCATTAATACAGGGCCGGGAGTTGGGCTGGCCAATTTGGAGCATTTCCATGTTGTTGCTATCATTAGTGTTTTTGTTTGTATTCATTAATTGCCAGCGCCTAAGTATAAAGACTGGAAACACCCCGTTGATAAGTACAGCTCTTTTTAAAAATTCCGAATTCCGGATAGGGCTTTTAATTTCCCTGTTTTATTATCTTGTTCAGGATTCTTATTTTCTGATCAACACTGTTAATTTGCAAAGTGGGATGGGAATAAGTTCTGCACGCACCGGGGTCTATTTTGTTTGCCAGGGACTCGGTTATGTAATGGCATCAATGTTTTTTACGCCGCTGGTGGCCCGTTATGGCAAATTTATTTCACTTACAGGATCTGTCATCATGATTGTGGCACTTCTTTTTCATCTGTTCATATTTAATTTAAATAACGCATCGCCATTATATATTGGCATGGTGTTGTTTGTGTATGGGATAGGTTGCGGTACAATTTTGCCATCTTTAATGACGATATCATTAAAAAGTACCTCTGAAGAGGAGATGGGGGCTTCATCAGGTGTCTATTTAACGCTGCAACAGGTTTCTGTGGCCATTGGGGTTGCAGTTGTAGGCGGTGTTTTTTTTGGTAAACTCCATCATCCGGTTGAGGTTTCGCAGTTTCCTGTCGCCTATCAATGGGCAACTTTGATGAATATCGGGTTTCTGGTGATTGTTAGCATATTATTAATGCTGGTGCCAAAAACTAGGAAAGTATAATTTCGGATTACTTTTTTAGCTTTTTTACAATAGTCTCTACTATCCGCGGGTAATGCTGATGCTCGAGCTGCTGGCCTTTAAATTTTACCATTTCCAGGTTGTCGTTTTTGTCGATCCTGTAGCGGGCCTGGTAAATGTACTCGCCTTCATCGTAATTTTCGTTTACATAATGAATAGTGATTCCGCCCTCAGTTTCCCCCGCAGCCATCACAGCATGGTGTACATGGTCGCCATACATGCCTTTTCCTCCAAATTTAGGAAGGATAGCAGGGTGGATATTTACGATTCTGCCCGGGTAGGCGTGGATCAGGTTTTTAGGGATCAGCCAAAGGAAACCAGCCAGTACGATAAAATCAATGTCGAGATTTTTAAGCAGGTCCACCACCTCATCGGTTTTATAAAACTCGTTCTTGTCGAAAATGTGGGTAGGGATTTCGAAATTGTCAGCTCTTTGTAACACATAGGCATCGGCGTTATTGGTTAATACCAAAGAAATTTCAATTTCGTTACTCCTTTTAAAATGTTCCATCAGTTTTTGGGCATTGGAACCAGAACCTGATGCAAAGATGGCTATTCGTTTTTTCACTCAAAAATCGTTTTGCCCAAAAATAGTATTTTTGAGGCTGTTTTCTTACAGCCTGTTCAAAATTCAATAAAAAATAATTATTATCCCCACCCGGGCCTGTTAAAGAGCTGGCATTTTAGTGCAAAGAAGGCATCGCGGCATGCTTAGCGGGTAGAAAATTATTATGGCAGATAATAGTGAATAAAATTTAAAGAGGTATTTAATCGGAAAGAAATTTTTATTCAGCTGAGCTAAAACATTATTAATGAATAATTTTAATATATTTTTGCGGTTGGGAAAGGGGCTTGGATTTTAATTGAAAAAAAGTTAAAAGTGTTTTGTAGTTTAAAAATATTAATCCTATATTTGCAACCCAAATTAAAGGAAACGAATAAGAAAAATAAAAGGCTAAATAGAAATGGCAAATCATAAATCTTCATTAAAAAGAATTAGAGCAAACGCAACAAAACGTTTACGTAACAGATATCAGGCAAAAACTACACGTACTTTCATTAAAAGATTGCGTGCTGCAGAAGATAAAAAAACTGCATCTGATTTATTGCCTAAAGTAATCTCTATGTTAGATCGTTTAGCTAAAAAGAACGTTATCCATAAAAACAAAGCGGCAAACAACAAATCAAAATTAACGAAATTCGTTAACGGTTTAAAATAAGCCAATTTTTTTACGATATTAGTAAAGGCATCTCAACTTTTGGTTGAGATGCCTTTTTTTGTTAAAAAAATGGAAAGCTACGAACAGAAATTAGGTATAAAATTATGGGCCGAAGAAGATCGTCCACGTGAAAAACTTTTATTACACGGGCGCAGACATTTAACTGATGCCGAACTTATTGCTATTTTAATCGGCTCGGGAAATAAAAATGAAACCGCCGTAGATTTGAGTAAAAGGATTTTGTCGTTTTACGATAACAATTTAACAAAACTGGGTAAAGCTTCAATTCTGGAACTTTCGAGGTTTAGGGGAATCGGAGAAGCCAAAGCATTAACCATTATTGCAGCTTTAGAGCTTGGGCTGCGGCGAAAGGAAACGGTTGAGGATGCCATTACCCATGTAAATACCTCTAAAGATGTTTACAGGTATTTACATCAAACCTTCGCTAACCTCAATCACGAAGAATTCTGGATACTACTTCTAAACAGGTCTAACCGCGTAATAGGTAAGTTTTTAATCAGTAAAGGCGGACAGGCAGGTACCGTAGCCGATCCGAAAATTATTTTTAAAACAGCTTTGGAAAACAATGCTGCAAATATTGTGCTGGCACATAACCATCCTTCGGGAAGTCTCAAGCCCAGTGAGAGCGATGATAAATTGACCAGGGACATGGTTGCCTCAGGAAATTTGCTGAGCCTGTATGTGGTAGATCACCTGATTTTTGCCAACAACCGATATTATAGTTACAGAGATGAAGATTTGATTTAAAAAATGTTCGAATGTTAAAGTATAATTAACGTTCAGTTTGTATCATCGCGGCTCAAATTTAGATGTAGCTGGCCTGCCAGTACATTAATTAAATGGTGAATTATATTTATGAATACTTTAAAAATTATCCCTGTTTTTCTTTTATTAACCATAATGGCTTTTGCTCAGAAAAAAGCTGTCCCTGTTAATATCATTACCTACAACATCCGCTTAAATGTGGCATCAGATGGTGTTAATGCCTGGCCTAACCGAAAAGATAATGTAAAAGCTTTGGTGAAATTTCATGATGCCGATATTCTTTGTGTACAGGAGGCTTTGCCGGAACAATTCGATGCTTTGCTCGAAAATTCCAATTTCGATGTAGTAGGGGTTGGGCGCGATGATGGTAAAAGAAAAGGTGAGTTTTCAGCAGTTTATTTCGATAAAGATAGATTTGCAAAAAAAGATGGTGGAACATTTTGGTTGTCGGAAACCCCTGATGTTCCATCGAAAGGATGGGATGCTGCGCTTAACCGTGTATGCAGCTGGGTTAAACTGTACGATAAGCTGAACAAAAAAGAGTTTATTGTTTTTAATACCCATTACGATCATGTTGGGGTAAAAGCGAGGATTGAATCTGCTAAATTGTTAAAACAGAAAATACAGCAGATTGCTCCAACTTTACCCGTTGTTTTTACCGGCGATTTAAATGTTACACCTGAAACTGAAGCAATCGCTACAATCAAGTCGTTCCTTATCGATGCGAAAGATATTTCTGTAGAACCTCCATACGGCCCGGCAGGTACTTTTAATGGTTTTGATTTTAACAGCGACCTGAAAAACCGGATCGATTATATTTTTGTAAACAAAGGATTTAAGGTGCAGAAATTTGCTGTGTTAACTGATAGTAAGGATAAAAGGTATTATTCAGATCATTTACCTGTTTTTTGCCGTTTATTCTTTTAACAGATGCTGTTAAAATCTGTATCTCCATTTCCTTTCCAATTCGAACTTTTTGGTAAGCAATACCATTACCACTATATTTTCGAAACCCTGGCCTTTATGGTTGGTGTAAGGTTGTATTATTATTATAAAAAGGGAATTGCAGATCCGATATCTGACGAAAACAGGCTGTGGATTATGTT
The DNA here is from genome assembly GCA_017745075.1 of Sphingobacteriaceae bacterium. Lineage (GTDB taxonomy): Bacteria > Bacteroidota > Bacteroidia > Sphingobacteriales > Sphingobacteriaceae > Pedobacter. The sequence continues at coordinate 76,357 of JAGIAD010000005.1, forward strand.
GGGTGCCATGCTTGGCGCTTTAATCGGTTCGCGCATAATTGCCGTGCTCGAAACTCCTCAGGTACTCAGCCATCTTAGTTTTTCGGTTCTTTACCAGAGTAAAACCATTGTGGGCGGTTTGCTTGGTGGTTTATTCGGGGTCGAATTAATTAAAAAGATAATTGGTGTGAATGTCGCCTCCGGAGACATCTATGTTATCCCGATTTTGGTAGCCCTCATTATCGGCCGTATCGGTTGCTTTTCGATGGGGATCGATGAGCCAACCTATGGTATTCCTACCCACCTGTTTACCGGGATGGATTTAGGTGATGGTATACGCCGGCATCCCATCATGCTTTACGAAATAGTTTACCTCATCCTTTTGATTATTCTTTTTAACAGCATCAAGCATCAGGAACTGATCAATGGCGATCGCTTTAAATTATTTATGTTGTTGTATTTCTTATTTCGCTTCCTGATCGAATTTATTAAGCCTTACCATTCATTATTTTTAAGTTTAAGCAGTATTCATTGGTCAGCATTGTTTATTTTTATTTATTATTATCGATTCATCATCAGAATTTCAAAGAAGATAACAGCTAAACAGTAAACATTATGGCCAACACAAGAGATTATACATATTACGATTATACCAAAAGTCTTTGTCCGGAATGTTTACAGCTTTGCGATGCGAAAATTGTTTTTCAGGATGCTAAAGTTTTTATGCTGAAAAATTGCAGAACGCATGGGGATAGTAAAGTGATGATTGCCGATGATGTAGAATATTACAAACAGATCAGGAATTACAATAAACAATCGGAAATGCCGCTTAAGTTCAATACCAAAGTGCATTATGGTTGCCCTTATGATTGTGGTTTGTGTACCGATCATGAACAGCATTCGTGTTTAACGGTAATAGAGGTTACCGATCGTTGTAACCTTGCCTGTCCAACATGTTATGCCATGTCATCACCAAGTTATGGCAGGCATAGGACCCTCGCAGAAATAGAGCGGATGATGGATGTGGTGGTGGCCAACGAGGGGGAGCCGGATGTAGTGCAGCTTTCGGGCGGGGAACCAACGGTACATCCCGAATTTTTTAAGATTTTAGACCTCGCCAAAACCAAACCCATCAAACATTTAATGGTAAATACGAATGGGATCAGGATTGCAAAAGACATTAAATTTGTGGAGAAACTGGCCGGTTATATGCCCGATTTTGAAATTTATCTGCAGTTTGATAGTTTCAGCCCCGAAGTATTAACCAGGCTGAGGGGGGAAGACCTTAGCGAGGTGAGGAGAAAAGCCATCGATCATTTAAACCAATTTAACGTATCTACAACTTTGGTTGTTACTTTACAAAATGGCTTAAATGACCATGAAATTGGCGATATTTTGGATTATGCACTTAAACAGAAATGCGTGCGCGGAGTAACTTTTCAGCCTACCCAGGTTGCAGGGAGGAATGATAACTATAACGATCAGCAGGGCAGGATCACCCTGACAGAAGTGCGCAGAAAAATTTATGAGCAATACCCAACCTTTACTCCGCAGGATTTAATTCCTGTTCCCTGTAATCCTGATGCGCTTTGCATGGCTTATGCCTTAAAAATAGGGGATAAGGTAATCCCGATGACACATTTGATCAACCCGGAAGATTTGCTGAATAATTCAAAAAATACCATTGTTTTTGAACATGATGAAAAACTGAAAAAGCACATGCTCAATTTGTTTAGTACCGGTGTTTCGGTAGATTGCGCTGAAGACACTTTTGGTGAACTGATGTGCTGTTTGCCGAGGGTAAAATCAGACAGTTTAAGCTATGATAACCTGTTTAGGATTATTATCATGAATTTTATGGATCCGCTTGATTTTGACGTTCGAGCAGTTAAAAAATCATGTGTGCATATTGTGAGCGATAAATATAAAATGGTACCTTTCGAAACCATGAATATTTTTTACCGCGATAATAAAATAGATCTGATCAGGGAAAAATTAAATATGAACTGATATGGGTGGTTTATTCGTATTATTGATTGTTTATTGCCTTACCGCTGTCGTGCTTTTTGTGGTAGGGATTATTCAGATTATCATTAAGTCATCAAGGAACGAACCGGTAAAACCGGGGTTAAAGTTGCTTATTATTTCGGTAATTATGGTGGTAATCGGTTTTGGAGCTTGTGCTGTATTGCTGGCCAACAGTTAATTTCAATATAAATCCATGGGAATTTTCATTATATATTGGGTAATTGTCGTATTGTTGTTTGTAATTGGCATTATCCAGATCATCGTAAAGGCAATTAAAGATCAATCAGTTAAACCGGGTCTTAAATTGGTTATTGCCTCTGTTATTATGCTGGTAATAGGCGCTGGAGCCTGTGCCGTAATTCTATCCAATTTAAAGATTGGTCATTAGTCATTTTTATTGCCAAGATAGCGGGTTTAACTTTCTCCTTTGACCTTTAAATAATATCTTTGCGTTTTAATAAATTGATTATCATCTGGGCTTGTCCCGGTACTTGATACTCATTACTTGATTCTCTAAAATGAAAATATCATATAACTGGTTAAAACAATTTGTACAAATAGACAAAACACCTCAGGAACTTTCTTTAATCCTTACCAATGTAGGTTTGGAGGTAGAAAGTGTAGAAAAAGTACAGCCTGTTGTAGGCGGCTTAGAGGGATTGGTAATTGGCGAGGTATTAACCTGTGTGCAGCATCCCAATGCCGACCGTTTGCGTATTACCACTGTTAATGTTGGAGGTAAAGAAAGTCTTCAGATTGTTTGCGGTGCGCCTAATGTAGCTGCCGGACAAAAAGTGGTTGTGGCTACCGTGGGTACAACTGTTTATCCTTTGGAAGGTGAGCCTTTTAAAATCAAAGAATCGAAAATTAGGGGCGAACTTTCGCAGGGCATGATCTGTGCTGAAGATGAAATCGGTTTAGGTAAATCGCATGATGGAATTATGGTTTTAGCTGACGATACCGAAGTGGGAATCCGGGCTAAAGACCATTTCAAAATGGAAGACGATTACGTTTTTGAAATCGGCTTAACGCCAAACCGTGCTGATGCCGCTTCACATTTAGGTGTAGCCAGAGATTTGGCTGCTTATTTCAGAAGTGAATATGAAATACCTGATCTTGCCGCTTTCAAAACCGATAATGAGAATCTCGTTATTCCGGTGGAGGTAGAAGATCTGGCTGCTTGCCCGCGTTACAGCAGCCTAACCATTTCGGGTGTTACGGTGCAGGAATCGCCTGAGTGGTTAAAAGATAAATTAAAAGTAATTGGTTTACGTCCGATCAATAATGTGGTCGACATTACCAATTATGTACTTCATGGCTTAGGGCAGCCGCTGCATGCTTTTGATGCTGATAAAATTACCGGTGGAAAAGTAATCGTTAAAAAAGTTGCTGAGGGCACACCTTTTGTAACACTTGATGATGTAGAACGTAAATTAAGCGCAGAAGATCTGATGATCTGCAATGCCGAGGCACCGATGTGTATTGCAGGTGTTTTTGGTGGAAAATCATCAGGTGTGGATAGTGCCACTAAAAATATTTTCCTGGAAAGTGCTTATTTTAATTCCGTTTCTATCCGTAAAACTTCGAAAAGACATGGCTTAAAAACTGATGCTTCTTTCCGTTTTGAGCGTGGTACCGATCCTGAAATTACTGTTACGGCTTTAAAGTATGCCGCTTTACTGATTAAAGAATTGGCAGGCGGAGAAATTTCTTCATCCGTTTCTGATATTTACCCAAGCCATATCAAGCCTTTTGAGTTTGAGGTGAGCTATACCAATATTAACAAACTTATTGGGGCGAATATTCCTTCGGCCGAAATCAAACATATCATTACTGCTTTAGGCATTTCGGCAACCAACACTTCTGATGATACGCTGGCCTTAAGGGTGCCTTCATTTAAAGTTGATGTTACCCGCGAATGCGACATTACCGAAGAAGTGCTGCGTATTTATGGGTATAACAACATCGAAATTCCTGCAAAAGTAAATGCATCACTTTCTTACAGCATTAAACCAGAGAAGGAAAACACACATAACGTAATTGCAGATATGCTAACTTCAAACGGTTATGCAGAAATTATGTGTAATTCGTTAACCAAATCAGCTTATTCGAAAAATTTGGATGAGGCGGTATTTATTTTAAATCCGCTAAGCAGTGATCTGAACGTAATGCGCCAGAGTTTGTTAATGCCGGCTTTAGAAAGTGTAGCGTATAACCAAAACCGGAAGAATTCGGATGTGAAGTTTTACGAATTTGGTAAAACCTATCACTTAATTAACGAAAAGTATGTTGAACGCCCCAGGTTGTTATTGTTGATTTCTGGTGCTAAACAAAGTGAGCAATGGAACCATAACACTAAAGCGGTTACTTTTTATAACTTAAAATCGGCTGTTGATGCCATTATTTCACGTTTGGGTATCGAAAGCTATCAATCGGATACTTTAGCTGATGAAAACTTTGCCTATGGAATTAAATATTACCGTGGAGATAAAATTTTGGTAAGCTTTGGTGCAGTTTCAAAGGCCGACCGTAAAGTGGCTGATGTGAACGCTGAAGTATTTTATGCTGATTTTGATTGGGCTGCTTTATTGGATATCGTGAAGAAAAACAAGATCGTTAACAAAGAAATTGCTAAATATCCTGCAGTACGCCGCGATCTATCCTTATTGATTGACCAGTCAGTTACTTTCGATACCTTAAAAGGAATTGCATTCAAAACCGATAAAAAATTGATTAAAGAAGTTGGGGTATTTGATGTATATGTTGGTGATAAATTACCTGAGGGAAAAAAATCTTACGCCCTGAATTTTATTTTGCAGGATGAAGAGCAGACCCTTACCGATAAGCAGATTGACAATACCATGCAAAAGCTGATCGCGAATTTAACCGCACAGGCTGGCGCAGAAATTAGGAAATAAAATATAAATTCGTATTTTTAGAAATAAATTCATGACTTCTGTTGCAGATCAATTAGATAAGGTATTACAAAAAACGGCCCGGGTAATCGAGCTTTGTAATGCGCTACAGGAAGAAAATGATTTATTAAAGCTTGAGAATCAATCGTTAAAAGTTGCACTCGATACTGCGAGAGACAGAAATGTAGAGCTTGATGAAAAACTCAGGGTTACAAAACTGGCCAAAAGTATAGAGGGGGCGAGCGAAAAATCGCTTGACATTAAGCAAAAAATTAACGATTTTGTGCGGGAGATTGATAAAAGTATCGCATTATTGAAGAAATAATGATGCAGAAAATCAGAAACTAAGCTAAACAAATGGGAGAAATCTCGATTAAAATAACCATTTCCGACCGTATCTATCCACTAAAGGTGAATATGGAAGAGGAAGAAATTGTGAGACGGGCGGCAAAAATGATCAATGAGCGCATAAAGGATTATCAGGATAATTATGCGGTTAGAGATAAGCAGGATCTCCTCTCAATGGCAGTATTGCATTATGCAACCGCTGTGTTGAGAACTGAAAACAAAGTACAGAGCCAGGATACTGCTGTTGCCGATAAAGTTGAAGAATTGGATATTTTACTCAATAATTTCTTTTCAAAATAAAGGTTCGTTCTTTAAACATTTCGTCGTACTGAACCCGTTTCAGGGTCTTTATCTAGATGCTGAAATAAATTCGGGATGACGGGAGTTGTATATATTAGCACAAAAATATAGCCGCAGCTAGTTTTTGAGTTTCAAATTTTATAAAACTTAACACTTCAATATCTATAGGGTTAAGAGGGCGTATTTCATTTGCTTTGCACCTGAAAATGGCTTAAACCCTAATTATGCTTAGTTGAGGTTTAAAATGTATGAGACTTTAAAAAATTAGTTGCGGTTTTTTTTTTTACTTAAAAAACAAAATGGAAATAGTTGAAATATTAGGATACGTGTTTGCCGTAATAGCAGGTATCGCTATTGGGGTAGTGGTAGGAAGATTTCTCCTGCGTAACTTACTTAAGCAGCAGGAAATAGCTGCACAGAACAAGGTTAAAAAGATTTTAAAAGATGCAGAAAATAATGCTGAAATTTTAAAAAAGAATAAACTTTTAGAAGCAAAAGAGAAGTTTTTGCAATTAAAAGCCGAGCACGAACAAGAAGTTAGTGCCAGAAACAATACCATTAACCAGCGCGAAAACACCATTAAGCAGAAAGAGCAATCGGTAAACCAGCGTATGGAAAACTTCAATAAAAAAGAACAGGAGCTTGACAGGCAAAAGCAAAACCTCGAAAAACAAACCGATCTTGCCCTTAAAAAACAGGAAGAAGTTGAAATATTAAAAAATCAGCACCTGAAACAATTAGAAACTATTGCAGGCCTTTCTGCTGAAGAAGCAAAAGAACAACTGGTAGAAAACCTGAAACAGGAAGCCCGTACCCAGGCCATGATGCAGGTTAAAGATATTGTTGATGAAGCAAAATTAACGGCCAGTAAAGAAGCAAAAAAAGTGGTTATTCAAACCATTCAACGTACTGCTACAGAGGCTGCCATCGAAAACTCCGTTTCTATTTTCCATATCGAAAGTGACGAAATTAAAGGTCGCGTAATCGGTAGGGAGGGTAGAAATATCCGTGCACTTGAAGCGGCTACAGGTATTGAGATTATTGTAGACGATACCCCTGAGGCGATCATTTTATCAGGTTTCGATCCGGTAAGAAGAGAAATTGCCCGCCTCGCCCTGCACCGCCTGGTAACCGATGGCCGTATTCACCCGGCACGTATTGAAGAGATTGTGGCCAAAACCAAAAAGCAGATCGAAGATGAGATCGTTGAGATCGGTGAGCGCACCGTGATCGATTTAGGTATCCATGGTCTACATCCCGAACTGATCCGCATGGTTGGCCGTATGCGTTACCGCTCTTCTTATGGTCAGAACCTGTTGCACCACTCGCGTGAGGTGGCTAATTTCTGTGCGACTATGGCCGCCGAACTTGGCTTAAATGCTAAAATGGCGAAACGTGCAGGTTTATTACACGATATTGGTAAAGTGCCTGATGATAATCCTGAATTACCACACGCAATTTTAGGCATGCAGCTGGCCGAAAAATATAAGGAACATCCGGATATTTGTAATGCTATTGGTGCCCACCATGATGAGATCGAGATGACTTCGATGATTTCGCCGATTGTACAGGCTTGCGACGCCATTTCGGGCGCACGTCCGGGTGCACGCCGTGAAGTAGTTGAAAGTTATATCAAACGTTTAAAAGACCTTGAAGAGCTTGCACTTTCTTATCCGGGGGTAGAGAAAACATTTGCTATACAGGCCGGTAGAGAGTTACGTGTAATTGTAGAAAGTGAGCGCATTACCGATGCACAGGCAGAACTTTTAGCTGCTGATATTTCGACCCGTATTCAAACTGAAATGACTTATCCGGGCCAGATTAAAGTTACCGTAATCAGGGAGACCCGTTCTGTAGCCTTTGCGAAATAATATCAAGACTTGCAGGTTTTTAAAACCTGTAAGGTCTAAAAGATCTAAAGCGATGGATATTCCATCGCTTTTTTTGTATTTTTACATTTATGAGCAAGCAGACCATTCAGATCGAACCAAAACGGCCGGTTGATGTACTTTTTGATAAGTATGCCGAAAGTCACCAAAACCCAACCAATAAACTGGTACACTGGATCTGTGTGCCGTTAATTGTATTCAGTTTGTTAGGCCTGATCTGGCAGATTCCTTTTCCACATCTCAGTTTTTTGGGTAGTTATAATGGATTCTTTAACTGGGCATCGTTTCTTTTGGCCTTTAGCTTATACTATTATTTCACCTTGTCGCCCGTTCTGTTTTTTTTCATGATTTGGGTAGTGGCCATTATGAGTTATGTAATCGTAAAAATTGAACAGGGTGTCGGACTTGGCAGCAGTACCGCTTACCTTATTTATGCAGCCATATTTGTAGCAGCCTGGATCGGACAGTTTATCGGTCATAAAATCGAGGGCAAAAAGCCGTCATTTTTAGATGATGTTAAATTCCTGTTAATTGGTCCGATCTGGTTATTGCACTTCATTTGCAAAAAAGCAGGCATCAGGTATTAAGCCAAAAAGTAGTTAATCTTATGTTAACCTTAAGGTAAAGGAATATTAATTAACACCTAACCTGCTGTTAACATTGTCGTAATAGTTTTGCCTTTATCAAATAAAGGCAAATTGGAATTACTAAACTCTTTTAGAAGAGCCGCACTTACTGTGCTCGCTCTGACATTGAGCATACTTTCGTATGCGCAAACCGGAAAAATTTCTGGAAAAATATCTGATCAAAAAACCGGAGAGACCTTAATTGGTGTTACGGTTAAAATTTCGGGTACAACAAAAGGTACTTCAACTGATATTGAAGGTAGGTACGTAATTGGAGGTTTAACCACTGGGAAATATGCTATTGAAGTATCCTACGTTGGTTACGCAACTAAAAATGTTGTTGATGTGGAGGTAAAAGATAATGCTTCTACTAATCTGGATATTTTGCTTGCAGAGTCGAACTCGCAAAAACTAAATGATGTAGTGATAACTGGAAGTGCAAGTAAAGAATCGATTAATACTTTATATGCCAATCAAAAATCCAGCATCAGTATTTCGAGCGGTATATCTGCTGAACTGATTAAAAGAAGCCCTGATCGTAATACTTCTGAAGTTTTAAAACGTGTTAGTGGTGCAAGTATTCAGGATAATAAGTTTGTTATCGTTCGTGGTTTATCTGATAGATATAATTCGGCAATGTTGAATAACTCCATGCTTCCTAATACCGAAGTAGATAAAAGAGCATTCTCATTTGATATTCTTCCTTCCAACTTAATAGATGCAATTGTAATTAACAAAACAGCTTCTGCAGATATTCCCGCCGATTTTTCGGGAGGGGTAGTACAAGTAACTACAAAAGATTTTCCCGTTAATACTTTTTTAAATGCTTCTTTAGGAACATCATATAATACCCAATCAACATTTAAGGATTTTCTTTCATCTTCAAAAAGCGGTAATGAGATTTTCGGATTTTATAATAAAGACAGAGATATTCCAGCTGGATTCCCCTCTTCAAAAGATTATCGTGCTTTACCAAATGGAGCTGCCGAAACTTTTACCCTATCAAAACTATTCAAGAATAATTGGGGATATAGTTCGCGTAAATCAACCATGGGACCAAATTTTCAGGTTAATTACGGATCGAGTAAGGTCTTTGAGGATAAATCAAAATTTGGCGCCGTTTTATCGTTAACATATAGATATGACGAGCGTTTAAAGACAAGCGATCAAAAAGCCTATGTTGGACAAGCGCTGGGAGATGTGTATCATGACGATATGTATAATTTTAACACAAATATTGGTGCACTTGCCAATTTTGCATATTCGTGGGGTAATAATAAAATATCACTAAAAAACCTATATAACAGAGTTTTAGAGAATCAATTTACTTATCGTGTCGGTAAAGACGATGCTGGTGGAGAATTTATCAGAACCGGAGATTATTTACTCCAAAGATCTTTAATGTCTAACCAGTTAACGGGCGAGCATTTATTGTCTGCCGAAAGCAAAATTAAGATTGATTGGAACTTAAACTATGCCAATACAGATCGGAAAGAACCGGGTTATAAACGCATGGATTATTCTAAAGATGGTATTGCCTCTGTTCAGTCGGGATCTGCTGTGGCCGGCTTAGCGGGTAACTTTTCATCTGTACTTAATGAGAATGCATACGGTGGTGCGGCCAATTTAACAATCCCTGTTAAGTGGTTTAGAGATAATAATAAAATTAAAGCTGGTTATTTTGGGCAATACCGAAAACGCGATTTTAATGCAAGGGTGATCGGTTTTATCAGGAACGGAAATTTCGATACTTCACTGTTAACGCTTCCCCAGGATCAGATTTTCTCCCCTGAAAACATCCGCCCCAATGGCTTTGTATTAAATGAAATTACGAATGGTAGCGACCAATACCAAGCTAACTCTTTATTAAATGCCGGTTACGTAATGTTTGATGGTTATATAACAGAAAAATTAAGATTAGGGATCGGTGCAAGGTTGGAATCTTATAAGTTATCATTAACCAGTGAGGATAATGGAAAACCAGTAAATATCGATTCAACTGCTACCAATCTGCTTCCTTCAGCAAACTTGATTTATAATTTAAGTGATAAAGCGAATATCCGTTTATCAGGATCTCAGACTATTGGCAGAGCCGAGTTTAGGGAACTGGCACCATTTCCTTTTTACGATTTTAACAAAAACGTTAATGTTAGGGGTAATGCCGGATTAAAGCAGTCTAAAACGACCAATATAGATTTAGGTTATGCTATATATCCATCATCTGGTGAAACCTTTTCAATATCAGTATTTTATAAATATTTTGATTCGCCAATAGAACAAACACTTCAGTTAGGAACTTCCGGAAGATCTTTAAGTTATACAAACTCTGCATCTGCTACTGTTTATGGAGCGGAACTTGAAATAAGAAAATCGTTAAAATTTATTGATAACAGTTTAAAAAACTTCACATTTAATGCAAACGGCTCTTATATCAAATCAAAAGTTCAGGTATCCAGGTTAGTAAATGCGCAAGGTTCAAGGCCGTTGCAGGGACAGTCTCCTTACTTAATTAATGCAGGTTTATCTTATGCATCAGCTGTAGAAAACTCTACAGGTGTAACTGTATTATATAATAGGGTAGGACCAAGAATCTGGGCCATTGGTAATGTTGAAGATCCGGATATCTATGAATACTCGAGAAATATCTTAGACTTGCAGGTTTCGCAAAAATTTGCAAAATCAAAAGGTGAAGTAAAGGTTAACTACAGCGATATCTTTAATAATAAAGCTTATTTCTATCAGAAAGTTAAAGGCTCAGATCCAAATGCAGGTTTCGATAAAAAGACAGACAATATAAATATTGCCGATAGGTTTGGATCAACTATATCACTAACGCTATCCTATAAATTTAAATAGTATATTTTTTAATATTAAAACACACTTCATTTAATGCTGAATTTACATTGGCATAATCTGCAGAAAATATTTTTGAATAAATCATAAAAGGAAAAGGAAAATCAAAATGAAAATGAAAAACAGATTAAACTTGGGCTTGCTGGCAGTTTTGGTTGCTGGTTCTACTGTAGTTTCTAGTTGTAAAAAAGACAGTGCTCCTATTGACGAACCAACAAAACCAGATTCTAACGAATCTTTGGCAGATGCATTTTTTGATAAAGTATCATATAAAGGAGCATTTGGATCTACAGATTGGACCGCAAACTGGACTAATTTTACACCAAAAGTAACTGTGTACGCAGAGGCAACTGAAACTTTACAAGGATCAATTGAAGCTAACAGAACATTAGATGCGACTAAAGTTTACAAATTAGTTGGATTTGTATACATTAAGGATGGTGTTACATTAACCATTCCCGCTGGAACAGTTATTCGTGGCGATAAGGACTCGAAAGCTACTTTGGTAGTAACCCGTGGTGGTAAATTAATTGCTGAAGGAACAGCAGCAAAACCAATTGTATTTACTTCAAACCAAGCAGTTGGTTCAAGAGCTCCAGGCGATTGGGGCGGGATTATCATTCTAGGTAAGTCAACCAATAACATCCCTGGCGGAACAGGTTTAATTGAAGGTGGATTAACGCTTCCTGAAGGAAATCATGGAGGTAATGTTCCTGCTGATAATTCTGGTGTACTTAAATATGTACGTGTAGAATTTCCAGGTATTGCTTATGCTACCAATAATGAAATTAACGGTATTACTTTCGGATCTGTTGGTTCTGGTACTACAGTAGATTACGTACAAGTTTCATATTCTGGTGATGATTCATTTGAATGGTTTGGTGGAACTGTAAATGCAAAACACTTGGTTTCTATTGCAAACGTGGATGATGTTTTCGACTTTGACAACGGTTTCTCTGGTAAATTGCAATTTTTGGTAGCTCAAAGAGATCCATCTTTAGCTGATCAGGCTGGTCAATCTAATGGTATTGAATCAGACAACTCAGAAAAAGTATTCGATTCAAGTCCACGTACTCGTCCGGTTATTTCAAACATGACCTTAATTGGTCCTGGAAACGTAGCTGTTGATGCTAAGCATGAATATGCTAACTTATGGAGGAGAGGATCAAAAATGATCTTGGCAAACTCAATTTTCATAGGTTTTAGGTACGGACTAGATATTCGTGATAAAGAAACTGGTGATGCTTTAACCGATGGAACATCATTAATTAAAAACAATATTTATCAATCGTTTACTGCTGGTAAGGATATAGTTGCAGACGGAAGCACACCTTCTTTCACAAGTGTAGATATCTTAAAAACATATTTAACAAGTAAAGGAAATACATTCATTGATGAAACTGGTGCGGCAGCTTTACTAAATAGTCCTTTTAGTTTAACAGCTCCTAGCTTTACATTAAAAGTAGGTTCATCTGCTTCTACCGGTGCAAGTTTTTAATATTTAAAAAATAACATAGCTACTCCATTGACTGCTACAAAAACACTATAGTAAATTATAAGTTTCATGAACGACTCATAGTCAGGTAGCTAATTTTTTAAAAGAAACAAAATAGGTGTTCATCTCATTGTTGAACACCTATTTTGTTTTATAAATTTTATACAGTTTCTTCTGTTGCAACTTTAGCTTTTTTTACTGTTGCAGATTTAACCGTTTTTGCTTTTGGTACAGTAACCGATTTCTCCTCTTCCTTAATGAATGGGGTTATAGAATCATCTTGAGTAGTAAAGGCTACTTTTTTAGCCAGCAGTTTGGCAAATTTCTCAATCGTTTTATCTGCCTTTTTTACTTTTCCATAAGAAGCTGCCACTTCGCTGAAGGCAGTTGTTAATTTTAATTCTAATTCTTTACGTAACTTTTTGCTTGTCGAATGGTTTTTCGACTTGGATTTATTCTTTTTCATCTAAAATTAATGGGTATTTTCAAAGATATAGAATCGTAAAGTTAAATTTATATTATCATTATGTTAACAATCGCAAGTCCAGTTAACATACAGAATATTTTTAATAACTTATTTTAAATCAGTTGAGTACGGTTTAAAGCTGACTGTTGTAAATTACCTGGTATTGACCGGAGCTATCGTTTTTAACTGCGTTCCTGTTAGAAGAAATGGAATGGATAACCCGAAAAAGAGGTTATTCAATCCGTACGCTTTCAGAAAAAGATGACAGATATAAAACCTAGAACTGAATTCCAGGTGCAACATCCCCGCCTAAATCAAGCGTATTCTGAAATGCTTCAAGATAGCCCAACAAATGACGTTCGGCATTGGCATAGGAAGTAAATGTTGAGGCCGGTACGTTAGCTTCCTGTTCGCTGGTATTTTTGAAATGCGAGCTTACCTGAAAGGTAAAGGTCTTATCGTCGTTGATTGGCGATAAGATGCGGGCCTTAACCGGATGGCCATGAATTTCGACAAAGAATTCTTTGATAACAGTATATATGATAGCGGCCATGTGATTATTCTTTAAAGATAAAAATACTGCAAATAAGCTGTTAATGTGTCTTTTATTGATAAGATAATATTTCCTTAACACTGAATTAACCTTAATTTAATTTTACAGGTCTTTTATCTCTTAATAGGCTCATAGGCATACACCACCTCGTACTTCAGGTGTTTAAGGTTGGTGGCAATTTGCCCTATTTTTAAGTTTTGTGCCTGGGGTGTAGGTTCACAATAAGAATATTTCTTGCCTTTATAGGTAACTGCTTCACCAATGGGCTTATCGAACTGTACAGCAATGGTTAAATGTTTAGGGTATAACAAGGCAATCATCGGCAGATTGTATATTTCTTTTACGAGGTAAAAAAACAATGCAGCCCTGTCGTCGCAATCGCTATAGGTACTCAATAATGTTTGCTCGGGCGAAAAGCGTTTTTCCTTGCCGAAGTTTTCGCTGTCATCTTCATATAAAAAACCATAACGGGTAAATCTCATGAGGTAATCGACACCTTTTTTCTGATCCATGTGTTTCAGGTTCTCTTTCAGCGTAGGAATAAGAGAACTGTATGCTTCCCTGCTTAAAGGAATGTTGAAGTAACTTTCGAAATCTACTATGGGATAGTTTTTGAAAATCGTTTGTACATCTTCATTAACTTTAAGTTTAAAATGATGGACTTTCTGACCATAACTGAATTGAATATCTTTTTCCTGATAATTTTCGGGTTTAAAATCAGGCATACGGGTAACCTTATAAGAGAATGAATTTTTAGCTTCCGGAAATAAAATTTTAACCGGTTTGTAAGCATCTGCCTGTTTAAACAGTTTGCCATAATCGTGATAATTTAAGCAAACGAACTTTTTATCGTCGATCATGAAAAAAGGAATATCGCTGATATCCTCATCATTCCGTACGTAAAAAATAACCTGGTCATTACCTACAGCTAACCGGGCATCGTAACCGCATTTACTCAATAAAAACCATTTGTATAATGTATACCGAAAATAATTATTGGCCTTAGGGCTGATCTCTTCTGCTGTTTTACGTATCAGCTGGTAATAAATCCAGTCGTTGAGACTGTACTTTTCCTGGTATTTTTTTAATGCAGCGATTAATGGTTCATAATGACCAGCCGATACATAACTATAAAACTTTGCAGTTTCAGTAGCGGTTGCTTTTTGCGAGGTTTGAAAAACAATAGATGAATCGATACTGAAATTGAAAGTGCCGTTATAAAAATCAAATGAGTAATTCTGTCCCCTTGCTGTAATGACATTCACCATCATGCAGACCGGCAAAAATAAACTCAAGCAATATGTATAAATCTTTCTTTTCAAACCCGCAATATATTTGGTTATATTAAATTTACCTATAATTAATGTAAAAGCAACAATTTGTTTATGTGAACAATTTTGGCAAGCTTAACATTGCATTAATACGAAGCGGATTCAGGGAGATTGAAGTTTTTTAAATAAAAAATAAGACTTAGAAACACCTTTTTATTTGTATTAACAAATTCTATAAATAACATTTCATTAATATCGATTTAACAAGGCGAGCTTATTTTTGTGGCATAAATATTTGGTTAGTATTTATAAAGTTTAGGTTAGTTGATAATAAAAAACCCAGATGGATGTCTGGGTTTTTTTATTGCATTAAATTATAAGTTTTTTCCAAGTTTTTCCAGCATTTCAGGTGGAATATTATGTGTATCTACCACTAAGAAACCATCCAGGCAGTCTGAAAATTTAGGGTCGATATTGAAAGAGATAATCTTTGCATTCAGGTTCATGTACTGCCTTAACAATACCGGAATTTTAATGTGCGAGTTTTCAATATCGCCAATAATACTGTCTAAATCCTTAAAAGACTCACTGCTGTCAACCAGCGTATCGGTTGCGATGGGTAATAAATCGGCTTTAAATTTATTTCTCGGTTTAACGTATTTGGCCATTTCATAATCGAAGTGGTTTTTCGTAATGTAATCAACAATTAAAGCCTTGCTGAATTTTGAGAAGTTGTTGCTGATACTTACCGGGCCAAACATGTAACGGTATTGTGGATTATCAATCAGGTATTTTAAAATGCCTTTCCAAAGCAAGAACAGTGGAAGCGGTTTGCCCTGGTATTCTTTCCTGATCCACGATCTGCCCAGTTCAATCCCTTGTCTTAACATGGGGTAAAACTGATCTTTCATTTTAAAGAGCTCAGAGAGGTAGAAACCACGGCGGCCCATGCTTTCTAAAATCTCATCACCTTTGCCGATCCGGTAAGCACCTACAATGTTTTCCAGATCTTTATCCCATATAAATAAGTGATTATAGTAGATATCGTAATTGTCGAGATCGATTTTTTTGTTAGTGCCTTCGCCTACCTCACGGAAAGTGATTTCGCGTAAACGGCCAATTTCTCTTAAAATATTCGGGATTTTTAAAGTAGGAACAATATAAACCTCATAGTTTTTCTCTGTCCACACCTTAAAATCTTCCAGGCGTTCTACTTCCCCTTTAATCAGCACCCGCGATGTTTCTTCAATTACTTCGGCTGGCTTCTTTTTAATTTTGAACAGATTAAGCGGATTAAACAGCTTTTTTTCGGTATCCAAACCTATGCCGAGTGCATAAGTACGGGCCCTTAAAAAATCCATCAGCTTATTGCTGCTGTTCATGTGCGAAATTTCTGAAACGGCAATCGGCTTACCAATCCTTACTTTAATGGTGCGGCCATGTTTGTTTAAAAACTCGGAAGGTAATTTTGCAGTACGCAGCGTAGGGTGTATAAAACTTAAAATATTAAAGAAAACACCGTTATTGCCGTGGAAGTAAATAGGTACAACCGGAACTTTTGCCTTTGCAATAAGTTTTCCAACTACCGGATGCCACATCCTGTCGGTCACCTGCTGAGCATCTAATTTAAAGGTAGAAACCTCGCCGGCAGGGAAAATCCCTATTGGCGTTCCGTTTCTAAGCAGATCAAAAGTAGTTTTTAATCCGCTGATACTTGAAGAATGCTGTACATTCTCGAAAGGATTTACCGCAACAAAAAATTCATCGAGGTTAGGGATTTTTTTCAAAATGAAGTTTACCATCACTTTTGCATCGGGCCTAACCGTACACAAGAGTTTAACTAAAGCCAGGCCTTCTACACCACCATAAGGGTGGTTCGCAATAGCAATAAAAGGACCTGTTTTAGGGATGCTGTTTAAATCGTCTTCATCAAATTCTATAGAAACGCCAATGGTTTCCAATATTTTATCTACAAATTCTAAACCCTTAAAGTGTTGGTTTTGAGCGAATACATCGTTGATGTCATTCAGCTTCATGATCTCCATCAGCAAACCTGCCAAACCTGGTACACCTAGCTTATCTATCTTCGTTGCTTTCGCAAATTCAGATGTCGTTATGATCTTCATATAAAATTCTTAGGTTGTTGATAGGCAAAACCTGCTCAGTTTTGCAATCCCAAAAATAAGATTTATATTTATAATACACATGTCATATCGCATCAATGAGAATTTGGCTGAATAAATATTTTGGTTTTGGTAAAGGTGAGTTCAACGGATTGTTGTTGCTGATATTGATTATAGTGGTGCTTAAGGCAATACCTGTTATATATGGTTATACCCGGCCCATAGAAAAAGACGCTCCGGAGCTTTTGGCGCAAATACAGAAAATAACAATCGCAGATGAAAAATACGCGAATAATCTCCACGACAGGATTGAAAATTCTTCTCCTGAAAAAACAACCAGGCTTTTCAATTTTGATCCCAATACCTTAGATGCCGACGGTTGGCAGGCGTTGGGTTTATCGCCAAAACAGGCAAAAGCAATTATTAATTATACCGCTAAAGGCGGAAAATTTTATAAACCTGAGGATCTTCAGAAGATGTACACCATTTCTCCGAAGATGTATGAACGGATCTTGCCTTATGTTAAAATAGCAGAAGGGAATCTAAATGCTTCAAAAAAGTATACCCCATTTGAAAAGAAAGTATTTATTAAAAAAGCACCTGTAATTGTAGATATTAACCAGGCAGATTCTGCAGGACTTGATGAAATAAAAGGAATTGGTGCTGTTTTTGCGAAAAGGATTGTCAAATACCGCGAGCGTTTAGGTGGTTTTTACAAAAAAGAACAATTAATGGAAGTTTATGGCCTGGATTCTGCCAGGTACGCTGAAATTGAAAATCAGATTTCGATCAGTAATGTTCCTTTAAAAACAATCAATATCAATACAGCGGTTTTTGATGATTTGAGAAGGAACCCTTATCTTTCAAATAAGCAGATCAATGCCATTATCCAATACCGGAAACAGCACGGTAACTATTCAAATATATCTGACCTGAAAAAGATAATTATCTTAAACCAGCAGGTGATCGATAAAATTGCGCTTTATATTTCTTTTTAGAAGGAATATTTATTTTTGGTTTTGGAAAGCAGAACCGGTGTTTCATAGTAAAGTTTCTCCCTGCTCTTCGCTTTACTCCGTTGCACTCCGTGTTCGCTGCGATCAGGTTTAGGTACGCAGGATAGTGCTGCAATCCTTGCACATAACTAAAGGCATGTTGTTTCTGTATCCTGCAGTCCCAAATCTGACTACTGGCCGCGCCACCTAAACCCAATGGAAGCGTGCACGAAGTAAAGCGGACAGTGGGACTGTATTATCCTAAACGCTTCCAACTTGCTTTCCTAAAAAAAACAAATCATATTTAATGATTTTGAGCTGTTAATATTTTATCCTTATTGAAATCTATTTTCTAAAATATTCGGTATAGTTGTAAAAAATCACAAAAAAAATCTTACCCAATTTTCAAGGTTTAAAATTAACCGGTAAACTTATTGAACCGAATACCATTTCATTCTGTAATTGCACGAATATTTAATGGTAACTAACTATAAAATAATTGTTTATAATTGCCCTTGACTAACTAAAAAATATAAGATTAATGAGCGTAAGCTTTGATTTTTCAGAAACAGAAACTCAGCAAAGTGTAAGGGCTATGGTCCGCGATTTTGCAGAGAAAAACATTCGTCCATATATAATGGAATGGGATGAGGCACAGCATTTTCCTGTCGAATTGTTTAAACAGTTCGGAGAATTAGGCTTAATGGGGGTGTTGGTGCCTGAAGAGTATGGTGGTTCGGGTTTAGGTTATCAAGAGTATGTTGATATAATTGTGGAAGTAGCCCGTGTTTGTGGTTCGGTCGGTTTATCATTAGCCGCACATAATTCTTTATGTACAGGCCATATTCTGAACTTTGCCAACGAAGAGCAGAAGAAAAAATGGTTACCTAAACTGGCAACTGCAGAGTGGATTGGAGCCTGGGGTTTAACCGAAGCCAATACTGGCTCGGATGCTTTAAGAATGATGACCACAGCCGTTGAAGATGGTGATGATTATATTATAAACGGTGCAAAAAACTGGATTACGCACGGTAAAAGCAGCGATATTGCGGTTGTTATGGTAAGGACGGGAGAGCAGGGAAGTTCGAAAGGAATTTCGGCGATTGTAGTAGAGCGTGATACACCTGGTTTTACTGCGGGTAAAAAAGAAAATAAACTGGGAATGCGGGCATCAGAAACAACAGAAATGATTTTTGATAATTGCCGCGTACCAAAAGCAAATTTACTGGGAAATGTGGGCGAAGGTTTTAAACAGGCCATGAAGGTTTTGGATGGCGGAAGAATTTCAATTGCCGCATTAGCCTTAGGTATTGCAAAAGGTGCTTTTGATGCAGCAGTAGCTTACTCAAAACAAAGGCAGCAATTTGGGCAGCCTATTTCTAATTACCAGGCCATTAGTTTTAAACTGGCCGATATGGCTACAGAAATTGAAGCAGCAGAGCTGTTAATCCGTCAGGCTGCAGATTTAAAGAACAGGCATTTACCCATGACTAAGGAAGCGGCCATGGCAAAATATTTTGCTTCAGAGGTTTCAGTAAAGGTAGCAACAGATGCCGTTCAGATATTTGGTGGTTATGGTTATACCAAGGATTTTCCGGTGGAGAAATTTTATCGCGACAGTAAATTATGTACGATAGGCGAGGGTACCTCCGAAATCCAGAAAATTGTAATCGCCAGAGAAATATTGTCGAGGTAGGAAAGTATAAGGATTAAGACTAATGTCGACCTCCTAAACCTAAGCCTTTAACCTTATTAAAAACCAAATATATTATGAGTAATCCGGATGGTTTAACTACTTCCGGATTTTTTTTATTTAAATTTTAAAACTTCCCATCTCGCTATCATGTTTTTACTAATGACTCAAGTAATAAACAGTTTTCAGTTGGCAATTGGTAATTACAAATGACCAATGAGCCATTGCACTAATGAACTAAAAATATGGCAAAGTATTCAAAAAAAGCAGGTGAAAAAGTAGAAAAAACCATGCACGAAATGAAAGAGGGCAAGCTTAAAAGCGGCTCTGGTAAAAAAGTAACTTCTAAAAAACAGGCAGTAGCCATCGGATTATCGGAAGCGAGAAAAGAAGGCGCCAAGGTACCTAAAAAAGGTTAAAAGCTTAAAGACTAAAGCTAAAAGGTCAAAGCTAATTTGAATTTGATTAGCACAACTCTTGATGAAGTTACATGCTGCTTTTGCTTTAGTCTTTGGACTTTCAGCTTATTGCGGTAAATCTTTCGAAGTTAAAATGCTATCTACCACATAAACGCTAAATCCGCGCCATGGCAGGGCATGTTTATATTCTTTGTAGTGTAATTCGAAAAACTCACCACTGTTGGCCATCATTTTTTCGGCAATTGCCTGGTTAGCGATAGAAAATTCGAATTCGTTGTTCTGAAGCGTACCTGTTTGTCGCGATTTTATTCCACTCTGGATTAATTTGCCCTCATAGGTTTTAAATATATAGCCTTTTTTTACTACATAGTTTAGCTCTCCTGCTTTAACACCTTCGCCAAAAACAAAGAAATACCGGTAATAGCAAACTGCTACGAGTAAAATAACGACTATAACTCCTATAATCGAGCCTATTTTTTTGCCTGTTGTCATATATTATTATAATGTATATATAAATGTAACTAAACAACACATAAGTTCAACTAATGATTTAAATAAAAATTCTTTTATAAAATCTTTCTAGTTCTCAATATTTTACTTACATTTGCAGCCCGCTAACACGGAAAAAATTAAAAAAGCACGAGAGGAGGTATTTCAGCGTTATGATCATTATCAACATTAAAGACGGCGAATCATTAGATAAAGCCCTTAAACGTTTCAAGAAAAAGTTTGAAAAAACTGGTGTATTGAGAGAGCTACGTAGCCGCCAGGCATACGAGAAAAAATCGGTAACACGTCGTACTGAAATTAAACATGCTGTGTACATTCAGAATATGAATCAAGATACAACTGCATAGTTGTTTAAGATATAAACATTAAATCCCTTTCGGTGTAAAATCGGAAGGGATTTTTTTGTTTTTAGGGTATGCAAAACTTTACAATAAACAATTAATTAATGATTTCTTTATATCAAAACAATTTGTAACTTCATACTAATGCCCCTCAAAAAAATATTGAATGTTGCTAGAAAGTTTTATCACCTATTTAACTCACGAGAAGCGCTATTCTCAGCACACCGTTACTTCTTATCAGACCGATTTAGATCAGTTTGAGGGATTTATCAAGGAGTCAAGTCTGGATTTTGCCGAAGTTAAACATACGCACCTGCGTAATTACCTGGTAGAGTTAATGGAAGAGGGGAGATCAGAGAATACCATTAACAGAAAAATCTCTGCTTTAAGAAGTTTTTATAAATTTCTGCACCGTTCAGGGAAAATCGATCAAAACCCCAGCGCCTTAATCAAAGCACCTAAAATACCTAAAAGGCTACCCGTTTTTGTGGAAGCACAGAAAATGGATCATTTATTGGATTCTGAGCATTATTTTAACGAAAGCTTTCCTTCTGTACGCGATCACCTGGTAATTGAGCTGCTTTTTGGAACCGGTATGCGTTTAACTGAACTGTTGCAATTAAAGGATAGTGATATCGATGTTTATTCAGGAACAATAAAAGTGCTGGGTAAAAGAAATAAGGAGCGCATTATCCCTATAAATAAACAGCTTATTAATCAGGTAAATACCTATATCGGGCTAAAAAAAATGCAAAATTTTAATAACAATTTACCTATATTAATCGTTACCAATACAGGTGCAGCGGGCTATCCCAAACTGGTATACCGCATTGTTACCTCATACCTAAACTATATATCAACCAATGAAAAGAAAAGTCCCCATGTGCTGCGCCATAGTTACGCAACAAGCCTGTTAAATGCAGGAGCAGATTTAAATGCAATAAAAGAACTTTTGGGTCATGCCAGCTTAGCGGCTACCCAGGTTTATACGCACAACTCGATCGAAAGATTAAAAACAATTTATAAACAAGCCCATCCAAAGGCGTAAAAAAAGGAGGAAAAATGAAAATCGGAGTTCAATCAATCCACTTCAGTGCAGACAGTAAGTTGTTAGACTTTATACAAAAGAAAGCAAATAAGCTTGATCAGTTTTTTGACCAGATTATTAGCGGCGAAGTGTATTTAAAGCTGGAGAACGTAGAGGACGAGGCCAATAAGATCAGTGAGATTAAACTCATTGTGCCGGGAGGTACCCTCTTTGCTAAAGAACAATGTAAATCATTTGAAGAAGCCACAGACCTGGCCATCGAGTCGTTAAGGAAACAGATTACTAAACATAAAGATAAAACGCGTGCAAAATTAAGTGAGCATAAGGCAATCTTAAGCGAGAGCGAAGCTGCTGACTATTAATAAAAGCACCTAATTATAAAGATAAAGGGAGCGGTACAGATAATGTGCCGCTCTTTTTGTTTTTGATGGTAACTCCATTTCTGGACGGGAAAAAGCAGTCTTGCCACATCAATTTTAACTTTTAACGAAATTAATTCATTTGTTATTTGCTGTTGATTATTGTAATTATACACGGTTATCATGTATACTAGGGTAACAGACGAAAAAAAAGCAAAAAAATATTCGATTTTAAGCGATTGATTATTAAGCCCGTTCATGAATATAGTGCGCGCTGACTAAAATAACTTCATTATTTTTTTTCAAAATAATTTTGAAGTGAAATATAAGTGTGTATATTTGCATTCCCTTTCGGAAACGGTGTTAAGCCCGGAAGAAAAGGTTAGTTCTGTGAAAAGATAAAAGTTTTAAAAAAACACGTTAATAGTATGAAAAATGAAGATTTTTCGTATCATTGCAGAAAATTTAAAGCCTCCTTAGCTCAGCTGGTAGAGCAACTGACTTGTAATCAGTAGGTCATTGGTTCGATTCCGATAGGAGGCTCTTTTTATGTTAAAGTGTTAGCATTTTAAAGTAAAAAACGGGGAGATACCAGAGCGGCCAAATGGGACAGACTGTAACTCTGTTGTCGTAAGACTTCGAAGGTTCGAATCCTTCTCTCCCCACACTTTAAATGAATGACCAAATGTTTTAATGATGAGAGAAATCTCTCATTCTTCATTCAATCAATCACTAATTTTAAAAGCGGAAGTAGCTCAGTTGGTAGAGCGATAGCCTTCCAAGCTATAGGTCGCGAGTTCGAACCTCGTCTTCCGCTCCAAAATAAAGTGAGCAGTTAACGGTTGTCAGTTTAGTGGTTTTACTGAAAGCTGAATGCTGAAAACTAAAAAGCCGAAGTAGCTCAGCGGTAGAGCACTTCCTTGGTAAGGAAGAGGTCGTGGGTTCAAGTCCCATCTTTGGCTCAAGAATAATAAAGCTTTGTTAAATCTGTTTAATATACAGGGTAGACAAGGTTTTTTGTGTTGCATTGCATCAAAACAATAAATAAAAAATAATAAAAAAGTTAACCTACTAATTAGTTATAAATAAAATGGCAAAAGAAAAATTTGACCGCAGTAAACCGCACTTAAACATCGGTACAATTGGTCACGTGGATCACGGTAAAACAACTTTAACAGCGGCTATTACAAAAGTTTTAGCTGATGCTGGTTTAACTGAGGCACGTTCATTCGATTCTATTGACTCTGCCCCAGAGGAAAAAGAAAGAGGTATCACTATCAATACAGCTCACGTTGAGTATTCAACAGCTAACCGTCACTATGCACACGTTGACTGTCCAGGTCACGCGGATTACGTGAAAAACATGGTTACTGGTGCTGCTCAAATGGACGGTGCAATTATCGTTGTTGCTGCTACTGATGGTCCAATGCCACAAACCCGTGAGCACATCCTGTTAGCTCGTCAGGTTGGTGTACCTTCATTGGTTGTATTCATGAACAAAGTGGATATGGTTGATGATCCAGAATTATTAGAACTAGTTGAAATGGAAGTTCGTGAATTATTATCTTTCTACGAATTCCCAGGTGATGATATTCCAGTAATCCAAGGTTCTGCATTAGGTGGATTAAACGGTGATGCTAAATGGGTTGGTAAAATCATGGAATTAATGGATGCTGTAGATAGCTACATTCCAATTCCTCCACGTTTAACTGATCTTCCATTCTTAATGCCTGTTGAAGACGTATTCTCAATCACTGGTCGTGGTACTGTTGCTACTGGTCGTATTGAGCGTGGTGTAATCAACTCTGGAGATCCGGTTGAGATCTTAGGTATGGGTGCTGAGAACTTAAAATCTACAGTAACTGGTGTTGAGATGTTCCGTAAAATCTTAGATTACGGTGAAGCTGGTGATAACGTAGGTTTATTGTTACGTGGTATTGAGAAAACTGATATCCGTCGTGGTATGGTAATCTGTAAACCAGGTTCAGTAACTCCTCACACTGATTTCAAAGCTGAGATCTATGTATTATCAAAAGCAGAAGGTGGTCGTCACACTCCATTCTTCAACAAATATCGTCCTCAATTCTATTTCCGTACTACAGACGTAACTGGTGAGATCTCACTAGCTGAAGGAACTGAAATGGTTATGCCAGGTGATAACGTTACAATCACTGTTAAATTAATTAACGCGATTGCAATGGAAAAAGGTCTACGTTTCGCTATCCGTGAAGGTGGTAGAACAGTAGGTGCTGGTCAGGTAACTGAAATCTTAGCTTAATTTTAAGCTGCAACAATACAAAAAGAGCTGGTTTAGGCTAGCTCTTTTTTAAACACACGGGAATAGTTCAACGGTAGAATAGAGGTCTCCAAAACCTTTGATCAGGGTTCGAATCCTTGTTCCCGTGCTTAATATAATGATTGAGTATTTGAATGAGTGAATGATTGAATTTGAAAGATCGCTTTCGAATGTTATCATTCACTCATTTACTCATTCGGTCATTCAATAATTTTAATATGGCTAAAGTAGTTGAGTTTATAAAAGAATCGTACGATGAAATGACCCAGAAGGTTACCTGGCCTACCTGGGGCGAGCTGCAAAGCTCTGCAATTCTGGTATTGGTAGCTTCTTTAATTATTGCATTGGTAATTTTTGCAATGGATAAAGGCTCTACATTTGTGTTAGATACTTTTTATAAATCACTTTCTAATTAATATTTACGAATGAGCGATCTAAAGTGGTACGTTGTAAGGGCTGTTAGCGGTAAAGAGAAGAAGGTAAAGCAGTACATAGATGCTGAGATCAGCCGTTTGGGTTTCTCTCATTTGGTTCCTCAGGTATTAATCCCTATGGAAAAATATTACCAAATGAAAGATGGTAAGAAAATTGCCAAAGAGCGTAACTTTTATCCTGGCTATGTTTTAATTGAAGCTACACTGGACGGAGAGTTAGAGCATATCATCAAAGGAATTAACAGTGTTATTGGTTTCTTAGGAGATAAAGAAGGTAACCCGATCCCAATGCGCCAGGCAGAAGTTAACCGTATTTTAGGTGTGGTTGATGAAATGAGCGAGCAGGGTGAAACCATGAATGTTCCTTATTACGTTGGTGAGAACATCAAAGTAATGGACGGACCTTTCAACGGTTTCTCGGGTATTATCGAAGAGGTAAACGAAGAGAAGAAAAAATTGAAAGTAATGGTTAAGATCTTTGGCCGTAAAACTCCGCTTGAGCTTAACTACATGCAGGTAGAAAAGGAATAAGAAATTATTTTTGAAGATAATGACGAGCCTCGAATTTATTTCGGGGCTTTTTTTGTTTTACCATGCTATTTAAAACAATATATCGTCCTCTATATCCGTTAAAGATGAATAAGTTCTTAACTTATCTTTAAATAAGGATTGCAGTTTACCAGATCGATAAAAAATAATAATAATTAATTTTATCGATACTATTGTTTTACTGTAAGTTAATCCATATCTTTGCAGTCCTTTAAGCTTTATAGGAGCCCTAAGGAAATAAAATGTTACATGCTTCCACTATTTAACATTGAGTTTTAAATAAATAAAAAACACAAAATGGCAAAAGAAATCAGTGCGATGATCAAATTACAGATCAAAGGCGGAGCTGCAAATCCATCGCCACCAGTAGGGCCTGCATTAGGTGCTAAAGGGGTGAACATTATGGAGTTTTGCAAACAATACAATGCTCGTACCCAAGATAAAGCAGGTAAAGTATTGCCGGTTGTAATTACTGTTTATGCTGATAAGTCATTTGATTTCATCATCAAAACCCCTCCTGTAGCTATTCAGTTGAAAGACGCGACTAAATTACAGAGTGGTTCTGCTGAGCCTAACCGTAAAAAAGTAGGTTCAGTGACTTGGGACCAAATCAAAGTTATTGCTGAAGATAAAATGCCGGATTTAAACGCATTTACAATCGAGTCGGCAATGAGTATGGTTGCTGGTACAGCACGTAGTATGGGAATCACCGTTTCTGGTGATGCACCCTGGAAAAATTAATTAAAAAACAGTTTACAACAGTGGCGAAATTAACTAAAAATCAAAAAAAGGCGCATGCTAAAATAGAAGCTGGCAAAGCTTATACTTTGAAGGATGCTGCTGCTTTGGTAAAAGAAATCACTACTACTAAATTCGATGCTTCAGTTGATATTGATGTATCTTTAGGTGTAGATCCGCGTAAAGCCAATCAAATGGTACGTGGTATTGCTACTTTACCACACGGAACAGGTAAAACTGTACGCGTTTTAGCTTTGGTAACTCCTGATAAGGAAGAAGAAGCAAAAGCAGCTGGCGCAGACTTCGTAGGTTTAGACGAGTATGTAGCTAAAATTGAAGGTGGTTGGACCGATGTAGACATTATTATCACTACACCAGCTTGTATGGCTAAGGTAGGTAAATTGGGCCGTGTTTTAGGTCCAAGGAACTTAATGCCTAACCCTAAATCTGGAACAGTAACCAACGAAGTTGGTAAAGCTGTAGCAGAGGTTAAAGCAGGTAAGATTGATTTTAAAGTAGACAAAACGGGTATCATACACGCCTCGATAGGAAAAGTATCATTCCCGGCAGATAAAATTTATGAGAACGCACTTGAAATTATTCAGGTGATTTCAAAACTAAAACCATCTGCTGCTAAAGGAACTTATTTTAAGAGCATTCACGTGTCTTCTACAATGAGTCCTGGAATTGCAATTGAAACCAAATCAGTAGCGGGGATCTAATCATGAACAGAGAAGAAAAAAACGAAGTAGTTTTAGAACTACAAGGACAAATGCAGGAGTATGGCAATTTTTATGTTGCTGATACCTCTAGTCTTTCTGTTGAGCAGATCAATAACATCCGTCGCAAATGTTTTGAGAGTGATATCGTAATGAAGGTTGCTAAAAATACTTTAATCCGCAAAGCGATTGAAGGTTTGGAAGGCGATGCTTCTGAGATATATGCAAGCTTAAAAGGTTCATCATCATTATTATTCTCAAAAACAGCTAATGCTCCGGCTAAGTTGATCAAAGCTTTGAGAAAAACCGGCGATAAACCTGTGCTTAAAGCAGCATTTATAGATTCATCAATTTATGTTGGTGACGATCAGTTGAATAACTTAGTAAGCTTAAAATCAAGAGAAGAGCTTATTGGCGATATCATCGGATTATTACAATCACCAGCTAAAAATGTTCTATCTGCACTTCAATCAGGCGGTAGCAAAATTGCAGGAATTGTTAAAACTCTACAAGAAAGAGAAGGTTAACGGACACCTTAAGTTCGCAAATTAAACAAAATTATTTTTACGTAAATTTTTAAAATCTTAATAAAATGGCAGATTTAAAAGCGTTTGCTGAGCAATTAGTAAACTTAACAGTTAAAGAAGTTAATGAATTAGCTCAAATCTTAAAAGATGAGTATGGTATTGAGCCTGCAGCTGCTGCTGTAGTTGCTGGTCCTGCTGCTGGTGGTGATGCACCTGCTGCTGCTGCAGAAAAAACATCTTTTGATGTAATCTTAAAAGAAGCTGGTGGTCAGAAATTAGCAGTTGTAAAACTTGTTAAAGACTTAACTGGTTTAGGTTTGAAAGAAGCTAAAGACTTAGTTGACGGTGCACCAAAAGAATTAAAAGCAGGTGTTGCTAAAGACGAAGCAGAAGCTCTTAAAAAACAATTAGAAGAAGCTGGAGCAGTAGTTGAGATTAAGTAATCACTTAACTTAGCTAAGCTAAAAATGTATTAGACACCGACTGAAAATGTCGGTGTCTTTACCTGTTTATAAACATCTCATTTTGTTTGGTTAATGAGCATGGTTAGAACGAAACCAAACAAATAGTTTATTCTTAAACTAAAATCTTTTAGTCCATTGGCAAAGACAGTCGAACAAAGAGTAAATTTTGCAACAAGTAAGCACATTATAGACTATCCGGATTTTCTGGATGTGCAATTGCAATCATTCAGAGAATTTTTCCAGATAGATACCACATCAGACGATCGCTCAAGCGAAGGTTTGTTCAAAGTGTTTGCTGAAAACTTTCCAATAACAGATTCAAGAAATATCTTCGTATTAGAGTTTCTTGATTATTTTGTTGATCCGCCACGTTACGATATACACGAGTGTATTGAGCGTGGGTTAACCTACAATGTTCCATTAAAAGCAAAGCTTAAGCTTTCTTGTAATGATGTAGAACATGAAGATTTTGAAACCATTATCCAGGATGTGTATTTAGGTACTATCCCGTATATGACACCAAAAGGTACATTTGTTATCAACGGTGCGGAGCGCGTTATCGTTTCTCAGTTACATCGTTCACCAGGAGTGTTCTTCGGCCAGAGCCGTCACACTAATGGAACCAAATTGTACTCAGCGCGTGTTATTCCTTTCAAAGGTTCATGGATCGAGTTCGCTACAGACGTTAACAACGTAATGTACGCTTATATCGATCGTAAGAAAAAATTCCCGGTTACCACTTTATTACGTGCTATCGGTTACGATTCAGATAAAGATATCTTAGAACTTTTTGATCTTGCCGACGAAGTAAAAGTTAGCAAATCGGGTTTAAAGAAATACATCGGTCGTAAACTGGCTGCAAGGGTATTGAAAAAATGGGTGGAAGATTTTGTTGATGAAGATACTGGTGAGGTAGTTTCTATCGACCGTAATGAAGTGATTCTTGAAAGAGAAACCGTTTTAGAAGACGAACACATTGATATGGTTATTGAGGCTGGCGTAAAAAGCATCATTCTTTCAAAAGAAGATGGCGCAAGTCAGGCTGATTACACCATTATATATAATACATTACAGAAAGATACATCAAACTCAGAAAAAGAAGCAGTTGAAAACATCTACCGTGCTTTGCGTAATGCAGAACCACCTGATGAGGAAACTGCACGTGGTATCATTGATCGTTTGTTCTTCTCGGATAAACGTTACGATTTAGGTGATGTTGGTCGTTACCGCATCAACCGTAAATTAAAGATGAATACCCCTGATGAGGTTAAAGTATTAACAAAAGCAGATATTATTGCGATTGTGAAATACCTGATCAAATTGATCAACTCAAAAGAAGAGGTAGATGATATCGATCACTTATCTAACCGTCGTGTACGTACGGTAGGTGAGCAGCTGTATGCACAGTTCGGTGTAGGTTTAGCCCGTATGGCCAGAACTATCCGCGAACGTATGAACATCCGCGATAATGAGGTGTTTACCCCAACTGATCTGATCAACGCGCGTACGTTGTCATCAGTAATCAACTCTTTCTTTGGTACAAACCAGTTATCTCAGTTCATGGATCAAACCAATCCATTGGCAGAGATTACGCACAAACGCCGTTTATCAGCTTTAGGTCCGGGTGGTTTATCCCGCGAGCGTGCTGGTTTCGAGGTACGTGACGTTCACTACACGCACTACGGTCGTTTATGTACAATTGAAACACCAGAGGGACCAAATATCGGTTTGATTTCATCACTTTGTGTGCATGCAAAAATCAATAATTTAGGTTTCATTGAAACACCATATAAACGCGTTGAAGATGGTAAAGTAGTAGTAGATTCAGACGTTATCTATTTATCAGCAGAAGATGAGGATGGTAAAACCATTGCTCAGGCTAACGCTGAGTACGATGATAAAGGTGTGTTCTCTACGCCACGTGTTAAAGCACGTTACGAGGGTGACTTCCCGATTATCGAGCCTGAGAAATTAGACTTGATGGACGTTGCGCCTAACCAGATTACTTCAATCGCTGCTTCGTTGATTCCGTTCCTGGAACATGATGATGCGAACAGGGCGTTGATGGGATCTAACATGCAACGTCAGGCCGTACCATTGTTACGTCCTGAAGCACCAATCGTGGGTACAGGTTTGGAAGGTCGCGTAGCCCGTGACTCAAGAACACTGATCAATGCAGAAGGTGATGGTGTTGTAGAATATGTGGATGCAAACGAAATTACCATTAAATATGAGCGTAACGAAGATGATCGTTTAGTTTCATTTGAAGGTGATAGCAAAACATACCGTTTAATCAAATTCAAAAAAACCAACCAGAATACCTGTATCAACTTAAAGCCAATCGTTAAGAAGGGCCAGCGGGTAAGTAAAGGTCAGGTACTTTGTGAAGGTTATGCAACCGAAAACGGCGAATTGGCCTTAGGTAGAAACCTGAAAGTGGCATTCATGCCTTGGCAAGGTTTTAACTTTGAGGATGCGATTGTAATTAACGAACGTATTGTTCGTGATGACGTTTTCACTTCATTGCATATTGAAGAATTTGAATTAGAAGTACGTGATACTAAACGCGGAGAAGAGGAATTAACACCAGATATCCCGAACGTTTCTGAAGAGGCTACAAAAGACCTTGATGAAAACGGTATTATCCGTATAGGTGCTGAAGTAAAAGAAGGTGATATTTTAATTGGTAAGATTACCCCTAAAGGCGAATCTGATCCTTCACCGGAAGAGAAATTACTACGTGCAATCTTTGGTGATAAAGCAGGTGATGTTAAAGATGCATCTTTAAAAACTCCTCCTTCAATCCAGGGCGTTGTAATTGATACTAAATTATTCAGCCGTGCTAAGAAAACGACCAAAGCTGAAGAAAAATCGGCCATTGAGAAGTTAGATAAGAGCTATAATATCGTAACTGAGAAATTAAAGAACGAATTGGTTGACAAATTATTCGCCATTGTAAACGGAAAAACATCGCAGGGTGTATACAACATTTACAAAGAATTATTGGTTGCTAAAGGCGCTAAATTTACTCAGAAAATTTTAGCAGAGCTTGATTATAACCACATTAGCCCTAACAAATGGACTACTGATGATGATAAAAACGAGCTGATTAAAATGTTGCTTCACAACTACGGTATCCGTGTTAACGAAGAACTTGGTGCTTACAAACGCGATAAATTTGCGATCAGTGTAGGTGATGAGCTTCCATCGGGAATTGTACAGATGGCAAAAGTTTATGTTGCTAAAAAACGTAAGTTAAAAGTAGGTGATAAAATGGCTGGTCGCCACGGTAACAAAGGTATCGTTGCACGTATTGTACGTGACGAAGATATGCCTTTCTTAGCTGATGGTAGCCCGGTTGATATCGTGTTGAACCCGTTAGGTGTACCTTCACGTATGAACCTTGGCCAGATCTACGAAACCGTATTGGCGTGGGCCGGTAAAGAATTGGGCGTTAAATTTGCTACCCCGATTTTTGATGGTGCTTCGCACGATGAGGTGGAAGAGTGGATCGCTAAAGCTGGTGTTCCTGCCTCAGGAAAAACCTACTTATACAATGGTTTAACAGGTGAGCGTTTCGATCAGACTACAACAGTAGGTATTATCTACATGTTGAAATTAGGTCACATGGTTGATGATAAGATGCATGCCCGTTCAATCGGACCATACTCATTAATTACACAACAACCATTGGGTGGTAAAGCCCAGTTCGGTGGTCAGCGTTTTGGTGAGATGGAGGTTTGGGCATTAGAAGCATTCGGTGCTGCTAATATTCTTCAGGAGATCTTAACCGTTAAATCAGATGATGTAATCGGAAGAGCCAAAACTTACGAAGCCATTGTTAAAGGTGAAAACCTACCAACTCCTGGTGTACCAGAATCGTTTAACGTATTGGTACATGAGTTACGCGGTTTAGGTTTAGATATTACGTTAGACTAAGTATTGGGTATTAAAGTATCAGGTATCAAGACAGGTAATCCAATCTTGATACCTGATGCTAAGTACTTGCTACCAAAAACAAAAAGATATGTCTTACAAAAAGGATAATAAATTAAAAAGCAATTTCACATCAATCACCATTAGTTTATCGTCTCCGGAAACCATTCTGGAACGTTCAAGCGGTGAGGTGTTGAAACCAGAAACCATTAACTACCGTACTTACAAACCTGAACGTGATGGTTTGTTCTGCGAGCGTATTTTTGGTCCGGTAAAAGATTACGAATGTCATTGCGGCAAATACAAACGTATCCGTTATAAGGGTATCGTTTGCGACCGTTGTGGTGTTGAAGTAACTGAAAAGAAAGTACGTCGTGAGCGTATGGGACACATCGCCTTGGTGGTTCCTGTTGCACACATCTGGTATTTCCGTTCTTTACCAAACAAAATCGGTTATTTATTAGGTTTACCTACTAAAAAATTAGATTTAATTATCTATTACGAGCGTTACGTAGTTATCCAATCGGGCTTAATGGCCGAGGAAGGTATCAACTATATGGACTTCTTAACTGAGGAAGAATATTTAGATATCTTGGATAAATTACCTAAAGAAAACCAATACTTAGACGATAAAGATCCTAATAAATTCATCGCCAAAATGGGTGCTGAAGCATTAGAAGATTTATTAAAACGTATTGATTTAGATAGTTTATCTTACGACTTACGTCACCAGGCTGCTAACGAAACTTCTCAGCAACGTAAAAATGAGGCGTTAAAACGTCTTCAGGTTGTTGAAGCTTTCCGTAGTGCCAATACACGTATCGAGAATCGCCCTGAGTGGATGATTGTTAAAATCGTTCCGGTTATTCCACCAGAATTACGTCCGTTGGTGCCATTAGAAGGTGGTCGTTTCGCTACTTCAGATTTAAATGATCTTTACCGTCGTGTAATTATCCGTAACAACCGTTTAAAACGTTTGATCGAGATTAAAGCACCAGAGGTAATTTTACGTAACGAGAAACGTATGTTACAGGAAGCTGTAGATTCGTTATTCGATAACTCACGTAAAGTTAATGCGGTAAAAACTGAGGGTAACCGTGCCTTAAAATCACTTTCAGATATTTTGAAAGGTAAACAAGGTCGTTTCCGTCAGAACTTATTGGGTAAACGTGTGGATTACTCGGCACGTTCGGTAATTGTTGTAGGTCCAAGCCTTAAATTACACGAGTGCGGTATTCCTAAAGATATGGCTGCTGAGCTTTACAAACCATTCATCATCCGTAAGATGATTGAGCGTGGTGTGGTAAAAACAGTTAAATCAGCTAAGAAAATTGTAGATAGAAAAGATCCTTTAGTTTGGGATATCCTGGAGAACGTATTAAAAGGTCACCCGGTATTATTAAACCGTGCACCTACGCTACACAGATTGGGTATCCAGGCTTTCCAGCCAAAACTAATTGAAGGAAAAGCGATCCAGTTACACCCATTAGTTTGTACCGCATTCAACGCCGATTTTGACGGTGACCAGATGGCTGTCCACTTACCGTTAGGTAACGCAGCAATTTTGGAAGCCCAGGTATTAATGCTGGCTGCACACAACATCTTAAACCCTGCAAACGGTACGCCAATTACAGTACCTTCTCAGGATATGGTTTTGGGTCTTTATTATATTACTAAAGGCCGCAGAACTGATGAGACAAGAGTGGTTAAAGGACAGGATTCTTCTTTCTATTCTCCTGAAGAAGTAATTATTGCTTATAACGAGAAAGAATTAGACTTGCATGCATTTATCAAAGTAAGGGTAAATGTGAAACAAGCTGATGGCACTATCGCGAACAAATTAACCGAAACTACGGTTGGTAGAGTATTATTCAACCAGTTGGTTCCGGAAGAAGTGGGTTATATCAACGAGTTATTAACTAAAAAATCGTTAAGAGATATTATCGGTGAGGTAGTTAAAATGACTGGTATGGCGCGTGCTTCTCAGTTCCTTGATGATATCAAAGAACTAGGTTTCAAAATGGCTTTCCAGGGAGGTTTATCGTTCAACTTACAGGACGTAAACATTCCGGTAGAAAAGCATACGTTATTAGAGCAGGCTGCTAATGAAGTTGAAGAGGTAAGAAACAACTATAACATGGGTTTCATTACCAACAACGAACGTTATAACCAGATTATCGATATCTGGACCCGTATCAATAACAGGTTAACTACATTCGTAATGAACCAGTTATCGAGCGATAACCAAGGTTTCAACTCAGTGTATATGATGCTTGATTCTGGAGCACGTGGATCTAAAGAGCAGATTCGTCAGCTTTGCGGTATGCGTGGTTTGATGGCGAAACCTCAGAAATCTGGTTCAGGTGGCGATATCATTGAAAACCCGATCTTATCAAACTTTAAAGAGGGATTATCGGTATTAGAGTACTTTATCTCTACCCACGGTGCCCGTAAAGGTTTGGCGGATACGGCATTAAAAACGGCGGATGCGGGTTACTTAACCCGTCGTTTACACGATGTTGCCCAGGATATGATTGTTAACGATGAAGATTGCGGTACTTTAAGAGGTATGTACACTACAGCCTTGAAAGATAACGAGGATATTGTTGAACCATTATATGAGCGTATTTTAGGCCGTACTTCGTTACACGATGTTTACAATCCGTTAAATGGTGAGCTTTTAGTTTCTGCCGGTCAGGATATCGATGAAGATTTAGCTAAAATCATTGAAGAATCGCCTCTTGAAGGTATCGAGATCCGTTCGGTATTAACCTGCGAGTCTAAACGTGGTGTTTGTGCATTATGTTATGGTCGTAACCTGGCATCTGGTAAACGTGTTCAGAGAGGTGAGGCAGTTGGTGTAATTGCAGCACAATCAATCGGTGAGCCAGGTACACAGTTAACACTTCGTACTTTCCACGTGGGTGGTACTGCATCAAACATTGCAGCAGAATCTAACATTGTAGCTAAATTTGATGGTGTTATCGAGTTCGAAAACATCCGTACCGTAGATACAGAAACTGAAGAAGGAAAAGTACAGGTTGTATTAGGCCGTTCAGGTGAATTCAGAATTGTTGAACCAGGAAGTGGTAGGGTAATTGTTACCAACAACGTTCCTTATGGTGCTTTCTTATTTGTTAAGGAAGGTGATAAAGTTACCAAAGGTGACAAGATCTGTTCATGGGATCCATATAACGCTGTTATCATCTCTGAATTTGCAGGTAAAGCACAATTCGATGCCATTATCGAAGGTGTAACTTACCGTGAAGAGTCTGATGAGCAAACAGGTCACCGTGAGAAAGTTATTATCGATACACGTGATAAAACTAAAAACCCTTCTGTTCAGATTGTTGATAAGAAAGGTGAATTTATCAAAGGATATAACATTCCGGTAGGTGCTCACGTTTCGGTTGACGAAGGCGAAACTATCCAAACTGGTCAGATTATCGCTAAAATCCCTCGTGCTACCGGTAAAACCCGGGATATTACGGGTGGTTTACCTCGTGTAACCGAGTTATTCGAGGCACGTAACCCATCTAATCCGGCTGTAGTAACAGAGATTGATGGTGTGGTAACCTTAGGTGGTGTTAAACGTGGTAACCGTGAGATTACAATCGAATCGAAAGATGGTGAAGTTAAAAAATACCTGGTTCCATTGTCTAAACACATCCTTGTACAGGATAACGACTTTGTAAAAGCAGGTATGCCTTTATCAGATGGTTCAATCTCGCCGGCAGATATCTTATCAATTAAAGGTCCTGCAGCGGTTCAGGAATACCTGGTAAATGGTATTCAAGAGGTTTACCGTTTGCAAGGTGTGAAAATTAACGAT
Organism: Sphingobacteriaceae bacterium; assembly: GCA_017745075.1. Taxonomy (GTDB): domain Bacteria; phylum Bacteroidota; class Bacteroidia; order Sphingobacteriales; family Sphingobacteriaceae; genus Pedobacter. The sequence goes on from JAGIAD010000005.1 coordinate 112,063, forward strand.
AAGCACTTCGAGGTAATTGTTCACCAGATGATGCAGAAAGTTCACATTGAAGATCCGGGCGATACTATTTTCTTAGAGAATAATGCTGTAGACCGTTGGGATTTTGCAGAAGAGAACGACGCGATGTACGACAAGAAAGTTGTTGAAGACGCAGGCGACTCGACAGATTTCAAACCAGGTCAGATTGTTTCATTACGTAGATTAAGAGATGAAAATTCTCAATTGAAACGTAAAGATTTAAAACAGATCACGGTTAGAGATGCAAGACCAGCAACTGCAAGTTCTATCTTACAAGGTATTACACGTGCATCATTAGGTACTAAATCGTTCATTTCTGCGGCTTCGTTCCAGGAAACTACGAAAGTATTAAATGAAGCAGCGATTGCAGGTAAGCGCGATAATATGTTAGGCTTGAAAGAAAATGTGATTGTTGGTCACTTAATCCCTTCAGGTACTGGTGTACGTGGTTACGAGCGTATCATTGTTGGTTCTCAGGAAGAATACGATAAACTATTGGCTTCGAAACAAGAAGAAGTAGAAGCTTAGGTTTTAACCTGATATTAATTTTAAGCCCCGGCAATTGCCGGGGCTTTTTTATGTGGCATACATTTTAGATTTTAATCCGGCTGGAAAATTTAATTTTATTTCAAACATTATATCTTAAATTCCGTCATTAAGAAGCGGAATTTTTTATTTTTGAACTATTATGGAAGAACAACAAAACGAAAATCAGTTAAATATAGAGTTATCAGAAGAAATTGCTGAAGGGATTTTTTCTAATTTGGCCATCATTACCCATTCCAACACAGAGTTTGTATTGGATTTTATCCGTGTAATGCCGGGTATTCCGAAAGCTAAGGTAAAATCAAGAATTATTTTAACTCCTGAACATGCAAAACGCTTATTATCAGCCTTGGAAGATAACATTCAAAAATTTGAAAATGTAAATGGCCGTATCAAGACACAGGAAGAGCCACCTTTTCCTATGGGCTTTGGTGGACCAACAGCACAGGCGTAAGGCCATTAAAATTCTTACAAACAAATATTTGTTTGCTATGTTAGCATAACATATATTTGTTATATAACCATTTATAAATGAAAAAAATTTTATTGAGCGTATTACTCTCTGCTCCACTTTGGGTTTTGGGGCAGGGTTTCCAGGTTAATTTACAAGGTCAGAAACAAATTGGTATGGCTGGTGCAGGGTCTGCATTGGCTTTAGATGAAGCTTCTGTATTTTTCAATCCTGGTGCAGTAACTTTCTTAGAGAAAAACTCAGTTTCAGCAGGAGTAAACCCATTATTGTTTAAATCAGCTTTTCGGCAAAACGGATCGAACGTTACAGAAAATGTAAAAAATAAAATTGCTCCGCCTTTCGAATTTTATGCCGTTTGGGGGCCAAAATCTAATAAATGGAAGCTGGGTTTAGGTGTTTACACACCTTTTGGCGGTTTGGTAGATTGGGGCAATGATTGGTCGGGTAAATATTCCCTAACGTCATTAAATCTGAAGGCCATTTATTTTCAGCCAACTTTAAGTATTAAAATTACAGATCGTATTGGTATCGGGGCAGGCTTTGTATACAACCATGGCGATGTAAACCTTCAACGTGCACTTCCTGTAAATTATCCTGACGGCCGTTCTGGCCATGTTACATTGGATGGTACAGGTAAAGGTTACGGATGGAATGCTGGTTTATATATAAAAACGCTGAGCAATATCTCGTTTGCTTTGGTACATAAATCGAAAGTGGTAACCAAATTAGATGGCGGTACTGCCGAATTTGAGGTGCCAAAATCTTTAGAAGGATCATTCCCTCCAGGTAATACCTTTAATGCAGAACTGCCTTTGCCGGCTACCACAAGCTTGGGCGTAGGAATCCCATTGTCAAAAAGTACAGTCCTGGCATTTGATGCGAGCTGGGTACAATGGCATGTTTATCAGGATTTAACATTCAATTATGCTCAGCCTGTTAATGGATCTTCACAAACCAAATCTGCTCGCAATTACCATGATGGTTCTTCATTTAAATTGGGTATTAACCACCAGGCTTCAGAGAAGTTAGCATTAAGGGCAGGTGTAGGTTATGCTTTTTCTCCCGTTCAGGACGGTTATGTAACTCCTGAAGCACCAGATGCCGACCGTTATATCTTAAGTGCGGGTTTAGGTTATACACCAACAAGCCATTTCGAAGTTAATGCATCATTCTTTTTCGAAGATGTAAGATCGCGTAAGCAAAAGAATATAGAAACAGGCCTTGATGGTACTTTTAAAACTTTGGTGTATGCACCGGGTATTTCGTTAACTTATAAATGGTAGGAGAAATTACAATGAAGAAATATATATTAAATAGTTTCGTAGCTGCTGCCATCCTTTTTACGGCTGCCTGCAAACCAGAAATTGAAACACCTGCAGGTACAACAGCAGGTCAAGCTAATTTTAGCAAATATATTGCTGTAGGTAATTCATTAACCTCAGGCTTTGCCGATGGTGGATTATATTTAGAGGGGCAGAAAGTAGCCTATCCGAACTTAATTGCAGCTAAAATGGCCAGCGTTGGAGGAGGTACTTTTACTTCTCCGTTTTTTACAGATGAACATTCAAACGGTTCAGGATATCTTGCTTTAACTGCACTCGTTAATGGCACACCAACTTTAACACAGGTAACTGATAAACTGGCTTATAGAGATGCAGCCAGGCATTTAGATAAATACAATGGCGAAATCCAAAATTTGGGCATCCCTGGTATGCGTGTTGATTTATCCTTCGATCCAACTTTGACTTTTAGTGCTGCCAATCCATATTTTGAACGTTTATTAGCTGATGCCCAAGTGGGAAAAACCAATTACTTTCAGTTTATACAAGGTAGAAATCACACTTTCTTCTCACTTTGGTTAGGAAATAATGATGTTTTAGGCTATGCAACCAATGGTGCAGTAACTGTTGCCGGTGATCCGACGACTGTGTTAACAGATAAGGTAACCTTCGCGTCTTTATACTCTAATTTATTAAACGCATTGACCGCTGCTGGTCAAAAAGGTATTGTAGCTACTATTCCGGATGTAACATCAATCCCATATTTCAATACGGTTAAACCATCGTTATTACTTGCAGCAGCTAAGGCAGCGAATCCTGCTGCCCAGGCGGTGTTTATTCAAACCGGAACAGGTGCAGTAAGAGCAGCGACAGATGAAGACCTCATCCGTTTACCTTTCCAGTCTGCTGGGCTGTTTGGTCAAGGCACTATTCCTTATGGTTTACATCCCTTAAATCCGATCGAAAATAAGTGGGTATTGGATAAAGATGAAGTAGTTAAAGTGAAAGACTATGTAAACAGCTACAACAGCAGTATTAAATCTTTAGCTACAAGCAAAGGTTTGGCTATAGCCGATACTTATGCTTATTTTAACCAGGTTGCTACTGTTGATGGAATCAATATACAGGGAGTTAATGTAAAAGCATCGTTTATTAGCGGTGGCGCATTTTCTTTAGATGGGATTCACTTAACTCCGCGTGGAAATGCGGTAATTGCCAATGTATTTATCGATGCCATTAATGCTAAATACGGGTCTACTGTTCCAACGGTTGATATTGCACAATATAGGGGAGTGAAATTTCCAAATTAATTAGAAAATTACTTCTAAATAAAAGCTATCTCATAAAATTCAACTTTCGGAGGTTGTTACGTTGAGCCTGTCAAAATGCTTAAATATACATTTTGACGTGTTCTTCGATAGGCTCAGGATGAGAAAGTAAAATGAGATAGCTTTTTTATTATTTCAGTTTTTCGTTTATCAACTGAATTATTTTCTCCTTTTCATCGGGTTCAAACCAGTTAATTTCCCCATCTCTCCTAAACCAGGTAAGCTGGCGCTTTGCAAAACGGCGGGTATTTTGCTTAATCGCAGTAATGGCATCTTCCAATGATAATTTTCCGTCCAGGTAATCGAAAAGTTCACTGTAACCAACAGTATTTAGTGCGTTATGGTGTTTAAATGGGGTAAGTGCTTTCACTTCGTCCAATAAGCCTGCTGCAATCATTTTATCCACCCTGCTGTTAATCCTATCATATAAAACAGCCCTGTCGGTATTAAGACCGATTTTAATGATGTTAAATGGTCTTTCCTTTTTGGTAGCCGATAGCATGGAGGAAAGTTTTTGTCCTGTTGACAGGGAAACCTCCAAACCCCTGATCATTCTTTGTGGATTCTGCTGATCTACTTTTGCGAAATATTCGGGATCTAAATGCGCCAGTTGGCTTTGTATAGCAGCTATGCCTTCTTCTTCGAATTGTCTGTTCAGTTTTTCCCTGATGGATAGATCAATATCGGGCATTTCATCCAAACCATTAATCAGGGCATTTACATACAAGCCTGATCCCCCAACCATAATGGCAAGATCGTGCTTTTCGAAAATTTCTTCGAGTTTTTTCAGGCCCTCTACTTCAAAATCGCCTGTACTGAACAGCTGTGTTACGGAATGTGAATCTATAAAATGATGTTTTGCAGCAGCTAATTCCTCTGCTTCAGGCTTGGCAGTGCCTATTGCCATTTCCTTAAAAAACTGGCGCGAATCTGCAGAAATAATTTCTGTACCGAAATGCCGGGCAATCTGAATGCCCAGGGCTGTTTTACCTATCGCCGTTGGACCAACAATAGAGATTAACGTTTTAAGTCTTTTAGGTGAAGATGATTTAACCGTTGACATCATTATTTTAAAAGAAAAAGTCAGATATGCTTTATACCTGACTTAAGTTTTTTATAATTTGTTTAAGTAGATGCTGAAATAAATTCAGCATGACGATAAAGAAGATTAATAATCATCTTTATGACTATCTTCATCGTAGTGATCATTGTCTGAAAACTCATCGCCAAATTCATCTTCTTCGTTTTCTTCCTCTTCGTCCCTTTCTTCTTCGTTAATACCCATATCGCCCATTGCTTCAAGCTCATCGGTATCTTCAGGTACAAAATCCATTTCGTTAAGGAAATCAAATTCACTTGCCGCCGCTGCAGCTCCTCTTGGATCAACTGACTGCGGACTATTTTGCTCCATAATTTTTGGTGCTTCGCCACTGCTTTTGGCCAAAAATGGGTATTCGATATTAGGATCGGCATCCAAAATGATTTTTACCAGTTCAACGTGAAAATCATAAGGACGGTCGAAATTATATGTGTAATAAAATTTTTGGTGCGGATCTTCAATAAAACCGCTTAATTTAGAATTTTCCATTAAAACTACACGGTCTTTTTTACGCTCGCTAGGTAAATAAGCGATTTCATCACCTTTTAACCAGTTATCGGTGCTTACATAAAAAGACGAAGATTTTTCGGCGTTATAACCTGTAGAGCGGTGGATAGCCTTGTGCAGGTCTTCAAATGTTTGGTTTGATTTAATGTCGATCTCTCTTACAACATCATCAAAATCTTCGAAAGTAATTCTAAATTTATAAATAGCCATTATTGTATTTTGGAACCGTAAAAATAAAGTTAATTTATAACTACCACAAACATCAAATGCCATAAAAGGCATCCTAAGTTTGTAATTGGGGCAATTAAATTATTTATTAACAGGATTTAATCCCATTTGTTTTGCCTGATTGAGCATAAAATCGAATGCTTCCAGGTAATCGTTTTTGATTTCGCCTTCCAGTATGGCTTCACGGATGGCATTTTTAATTATACCAACTTCTTTTCCTGCCTCAAGCCCGAAAGTTTCCATAATGTCGTTACCTGTAATTGGCGGCTGCCAGTTCCTGATTTTATCGCGTTCTTCCACATCCTTGAGTTTTTGTTTTACAAGCTCAAAGTTGTTTCTGTATTTTGTTTTTTTGTACTCATTTTTAGTGGTTACATCGGCATTGCAGAGTAACATCAAACTTTCGATTTCTTCGCCGGCATCAAAAAGTAATCGCCTAACGGCCGAATCGGTTACAGTTTCCTGTGCCAAAACAATAGGGCGTAAATGAAGCTGCACCAGTTTTTGCACATACTTCATTTTTTCATTTAAGGGAAGCTTTAATTGTGCGAAAATTTTCGGTACCATGCGGGCGCCGCGGTCTTCATGTCCATGGAAAGTCCAGCCATGGCCCTCTTCAAAGCGTTTAGTCGCCGGTTTGGCAATATCGTGCAGAATAGCTGCCCAGCGCAACCATAAATCATCAGTAGTTTCGCAAATATTATCCAGTACCTCTAAAGTATGGTAGAAATTATCTTTATGGCCTTTACCCTTAATAAATTCTACCCCATAAAGTTGCGCCATTTGAGGGAAAATTAAATGTAATAACCCTGTGTAGAAAAGGTGTCTAAAGCCTACTGATGGTTTTTTAGATAAGATGATTTTATTCAGCTCATCAGTAATCCGTTCTTTGGATACAATGCTAATACGCTGTTTCTGTGTTTTAATGGCCTGAAGTGCTGCCGGATCGATATCGAAATTAAGTTGCGAAGCGAAACGGATGGCCCGCATCATGCGTAATGGATCATCAGAAAAAGTAATTTCCGGATCGAGTGGAGTGCGGATCAGTTTATTTTCCAAATCCTTAACGCCATCAAAAGGATCTAAAAGTTCGCCAAAATGCTCAGCATTTAAACTGATTGCCAGTGCATTGATGGTAAAATCTCTGCGGAGCTGATCATCTTCTAAAGTACCGTCTTCAACAATGGGTTTGCGCGAATCTGAGCGATAAGATTCTTTTCTGGCGCCTACAAACTCGACCTCTAAATCCTGATATTTAATGTTTGCGGTTCCAAAGTTCTTAAATACAGCTACTTTAGTGTTTAATTTCCGTCCTACGGCTTCGGCATATTCGATTCCGCTGCCTACCACCACCACATCAATATCTTTTGACGGACGGTTTAAAAATAAATCGCGCACAAAACCGCCTATTACATAGGCTTCGGTATTGTTCTTATCTGCTATGGCAGATAAGGTTTTAAATATGGGGTTTTGTAGGTGTTGTTGCATAAAATTGTTTCGTCATGCTGAATTTATTTCAGTGTAATATAAAACCAAAAAAATAAACCAGGTGACGAATGACTTAATGATGCGAAATTAATAAAAACTATTGAGGCTTACTTCCTGATAAATTCAAACTGTCCGCCTGAAGAAAGCTTCATAATGGTAGAAGGTTTTCTGTTGCTCCGGTTTTCCTGTTCAAAATCTACTACATAATCAACCGCGGCAAGAATAGCGGGATCAATATCATCGAAGAATTTTGGCGAAGGCTGTCCGCTCAAATTTGCAGAGGTTGATACGATGGGTTTCCGGAAACGCTGAATTAAAGGGGTGCAAAAATCGTGTTTAACAATCCTGACACCTACACTGCCATCTGCATTGATTACATTTTGGGCCAGGTTTTTAGCACCTGAAAAAATGATGGTCAGCGGGCTTTCAGCATATTCGATCAGATCGTAAGCCACATCAGGTATTTCGGTAACATAACTCTGCAGTTTGCTGTCTACATCAAGTAACACAATTAAGCTTTTTTCGGCCGGTCTGTTTTTAATTTTTAGTAGTTTATCAACAGCCGCTTCATTTGTCGCATCACAGCCTAACCCCCAAATGGTATCAGTAGGATATAAAATCACCCCTCCTGATTTTAATACTTCTAAAGCTTTGTTAATCTCGTCTCTTAACATCTTGCAAAGTTAATTTATTAACAGGAAGTTAAATAATCTATCCATAAAAGAATTTTACGGCAGCTGCGTATTATTGATCAGTTATATTCTTCTCATTATGGAAAAGGAATAGAATGTAAGACCTGGACTGACTCAACCAACCGTACATGTTAAATGCTATTAAAAGCGTTAAGGCTAAAAAAGATTTTGGAGGCAAAACAGGTCTTATCAGAATATGTGTCCATTACGAATTCAGCGATTAATCCAATTATAAAATATTTAGTCTGAGTAATATAACGTTAAAACATAGTCAAACAGAAATCGTTTTATACTTAACAATCTAATTGTAAAAAATTTAAATGTTTTAATATTTGGCTTACAAAATCGTTATATTTATGTTAGGTTATTTATACAAAAGCGCACAAAAATGAAAACAGCACAAAAATTATTAATGCTTTTTACAGTGGTATTGGCATTAGCAGGATGTACAACACTCCGTACCGCATCTGACTATGATAAAAACGTTGATTTAAGCGGTTACAGAACTTACAATTTTTACGATAAAGGTATAGCCAGGATTAAGCTTAACAATTTAGACAAGCGCAGGTTAATGGCTGCGGTTGAATCTGAAATGAACGCAAAGGGATTTACAAAATCAGACCGGCCAGATCTACTGGTTAACCTGGTTGTAGTAGCCAGAGAAAAAACTGACGTTTATGGTCCGGCTTACTATGGTGGCTGGGGTTGGGGCTGGCGCGGCGGCTGGGGAAATCCTTTCTGGGGCGGCGGCGGAACCTATGTAAACCAATATATTGATGGTACCATTATTATCGATTTCCTTGACCCAGCTAAAAAGATTTTATTCTGGCATGGACAGGGATCAGGTTTTAACCTCGACAACTTTAACAAAAGAGAACAACGTTTGTACACTGGTGTAAAAGAAATATTGGCGCAATATCCTCCAACTGTGACTGCTGCTAAATAAGCTGTAAAATATTAAATAACAAGAGGGCTGTTGAATTTTTAATTAAATTTCAGCCCTTTTTCTTTATTAACACAAGTTCGATTAGTATTAGGTTATAATGATTGCTTTTAATAGCTCCTTTACCTATTGCGGTCGTCATGCTGAACTTTTTTCAGCATCTTTCCTGCTATTAAAGACCCTGAAATGAATTACCTTCGGTGAGCTCGCTTAAGGCTCGGTTTACTACGTAGCTTTCCGCTGCGCTACAGGTCAGGGTGACGACATTCATAAAAAAATATATTGTAATATATTTAAAAATATATAATTAATGTAATGATTGAAGAGATAGGTAACAATCCATTAATTGCTTTGTAACAACTGAACTGTTAAACTTTTGAACAAATTCTAACCCTTTTTCCTTCATTTCTTTTTGAAGACCAGGGTTTTCCAGAATTTGATTGATGGATTTTGCCAATCCCTCGGCGTCATTTGGCGAAATATATAAGCTATTTGGTCCGCCGGCTTCTTCCAGGCACGAGCCTGTGGCTGCAACCACAGGAACGCCCGAATACAAAGACTCAATAATAGGAATGCCAAAACCCTCATAAAATGAAGGATAAACAAAAACGCTGGCCATTTGGTAAATGCCCGGCAGATCGGCAAAAGGAATATTTTTTAAGAAAATGATCCGGTTCTTTAAACCGAGTTTTTCGATTTCCTTTTCTACTGTTTTAAAATATCCCGTTTGTTTACCTATCACTACAAGTTTATAATCCTCATTAACATTTTTTAAAGCCTGCACTGCCAGTTTCAGATTTTTACGTTCTTCAATGGTGCCAACGTTCAGGATGTATTTTTCAGGTAATTTATAGGTTGCCTTGATGCGGCTTAAGGTTTCTTTTGGAAAAGGGGTTTTAAAACTGTCGTCACAGCTTTGGTAAATCACCTGTATTTTTTCTGGATCGATTCCATATAATTCAATAATATCCTTTTTTGTTTTTTCGCTGATGGCGATAATTTTATTGGCATTTTTACAGGCCGATTTACTTTTCCACCGGTATAATTGCCTGTCGATAAATTTGTAGTATTGAGGAAAACGAAGAAAAATCAGGTCGTGAATGGTAACGATTGATTTAATCCTGGTATGTTGTATGGCCAATGGAATTTCGTGACTAAGGCCATGAAAAATCTGGCATCCATCCTGGTTTAAATCTTTAATGATATTCAAGGTTCTCCATAGAAACGGACCATTTTTAGGGAGCTTAAGTTCGATGTTATCTTTTTTAAAAAAAGCATCGATCTGCTTGGCCTGTTTTACTTTTGGCGAATAAACCAGGTATTCGTGTTCGGGAAACTGATATGCCAAATGCTCAATTAAAGCCCGGCTGTAATTGCCCAATCCGGTTAAATTATTGGCTGCACGTTTGCCATCGAATCCTATTTTCATTGTTGTAAAGTTGCAGGTTGGAATGTTGAAACGTTGCAACATTCCAACCTTTCAACAATTTCTTAAACAGCTACATTATTTTCCCTTAACGCATCGTTAAGTGAGGTTTTTTTATCAGTACTTTCTTTACGTTTTCCGATAATTAATGCACAAGGTACCTGAAATTCGCCCGCAGGGAATTTTTTGGTATAACTTCCTGGAATTACAACGGAACGTGCAGGAACAACGCCTTTATATTCAACAGGTGTTGGGCCGGTAACATCGATAATTTTGGTCGACGCCGTTAATACAACATTGGCTCCAAGCACTGCTTCTCTTTCTACTTTAACGCCTTCTACCACAATGGCTCTTGAACCTAAGAAAGCATCATCTTCTATAATTACCGGAGCAGCCTGTACCGGTTCTAAAACACCACCAATGCCTACACCACCACTTAAGTGTACCCGTTTACCAATCTGCGCACAAGAACCAACGGTAGCCCAGGTATCAACCATGGTACCTTCATCAACATAAGCGCCAATATTAACATACGATGGCATCATGATTACACCTTTTGCCAAAAACGAACCGTAACGCGCGCTGGCCATAGGCACAACGCGAACACCTGTTGCTTTGTAATCGGTTTTTAATTCCATTTTATCATGGTAAACAAAAGGACCATTTTTAATTTCTTTCATCTCACGGATCGGGAAATATAAAATTACCGCCTTTTTTACCCATTCATTAATGCCCCAAGAGTTTAAAACTGGTTCTGCAACACGGATTTCGCCTTTATCTAAACCCTGAACTACAGTTTCGATGGCTTCGCAATAGTTGCTATATTGTAAAAGGGTTCTGTCTTCCCAAGCGGCTTCAATTAATTTCTTTAAATCTGAATACATGATGTTTTTAAATTTTACGCAAAATAAATCAATTTTTGCTTATTAAATGGTTAATTGTTTAAATTGTTTGTTCTTTTGGTTAGCTGGTTATTTAATAGATTAACTGGTTAAGTGTTTAAATTGCTTAACTGCCGGATTAAGCTTGGTACAATTAACCGATTAAGCAGTTTAAACAATTAACCCTAATTGCGTATTTTTGAACCTTTATGACAGAAACAGAAAAACTTAGGATAGATAAATATTTATGGGCAATCAGGCTGTTTAAAACCAGGAGCCTTGCAACAGATGCCTGTAAAGCCGGAAGAGTAAAGTTGAAAGGACAGAATATCAAACCTTCGGCCATTGTAAAAGTTGGCGATGTTTATCAGGTATCGAAAGGCGTTGAGAAGAAAGTTATTGAGGTGGTAGAACTTTCATATAACAGAACAGATTCGCCAACAGCCTTAACTAAATATAAGGATCTGACCCCTGTTGAAGAAACACATGCCTTTAAATCGATGTTCCATGCGCCAAGCCTGAAACGCGATAGGGGAACGGGCCGTCCAACTAAAAAAGACCGACGTGAAACGGATGATTTATTGGGTGGTATGTTTGAAGAGGAAGATTAGTTTTGGGTTTTCAGCTTACGGTTTTCAGTTTCCTGCGAACTGCCAACCGCATACGGCAAGCTAAAATACCTCATGCGGTAACTCATCATGGCTGTTTTACCCAGTTTTTCGATCAATTTATAATTGGCTACGGCACCAACAGCTGCGCCTACAAAAGGCAGTAATTGAGCCAGTTTGGCTAAATCGATATAATCGCGGTATTGTTGCTGAAAAGTGAGCCAATCAAACTCATCGATATTGGTAGGTAACTGGTGTGCCTTATCGTCCCAGTTCTGCATTTTAAAAAATACATTCTGGCTTTCTTCCTTACTCGAAAAGGCCAGTTGAAAAATATGTAAAATGTATAAACGCTCGCGGTAATCTTTAACATCATATCCGTAAACCGCGGCGATATCAAAAAGCATCTTCATTTTAATACCCAGCAGTAAGGGGAAATCAGCCAGGCTCATTAAAAAGCCACCAGCGCCCGTAATTCCACCTTCTGCAGCACCTGTTTTTTTATAGTTTTCTATTTTTTGTTTAATTAATGCTTCGCGGTGCATGAAGGTTAAATCAGTAACGGGTTTTGATGTAGTGAATGTAGAACCAAAAAGAACAGCTTTAACCATCTGCTTTATTGCGGTGGTAATGGCACTATGCACCTTATCCGGAATGTAACTGTTTATTTTCTTCTGAACTTTACCGGTTACTTTACTCAGGAGCGAAGGTTTCTGTAAGGTTTTAAACTTCCAGAAATCCAGTTCGCTGTTTATTTTTTGCTCGTAATTCATCTTTGTTTTCATAAAACAGACACTTACTAACCAGTATTTGTTTTATGCGATATGGATATGTTATTAGTAATCAATCCGCATCGCAGAAGTTTCCCATAACTTAAAGGCCAGTAAAGCTTCATCACGCATCAGTTGGATAACTGGCAGGCTTCTGTTTTTCATGGGCTTCTCCAGCTCTTCATATATAAATTTGTCACTAAAACCGATGTGCTCGGCATCTGCCTTGGTATTTGCATAATAAATCGTATCAATTCTTGCCCAATAAATGGCGCCTAAACACATAGGGCAGGGTTCGCAGCTGGTGTAAATTACACAGCCACTTAAATCGAAAGTATTTAATTCGGTACAGGCCAGCCTGATGGCCGAAACTTCTGCATGCGCAGTTGGATCGTTGGTAGAAGTTACCTTATTAGCCGATTTGGCAATCACCTTGCCGTCTTTTACCACCACAGCGCCAAAAGGCCCGCCAATGCTTTCGCTTACATTCCGTACAGAGAGGTCGATGGCCATCTGCATAAATTCCTGATGCTGTTTTTCCATAGTTTTCTAATATCCGAAAAAATCGGCACAAAAAAAATGCCCCGTTTTTAGGCGGGGCATCCTGATTTAAATATTTTATCGCTTATTTTTTGCTGTATTCAGCATTTAAGCCCTTAATTACTTCTGAAGTTACATCTAAGCTCTCATCGGCAAATAAAATGGCACTGTTGCCTTTCGAGTAGGTTAATACCATTTTATATCCTTTTTGCTTGGCATAACCTTTTAAATAATCGGCTACTTTATCATATAATTTTTCGTTTTCGGCAGCTTGCTCATTCTGTAAAGCACCACCTGCATTTTGCTGGTAGGTTTGTAGTTCTTGTTGTTTACGTGCTAAACGCTCCTCAGTACTTTTGCGCTGATCGGCAGATAAAGTAGCGGCCGATTGCTGGTATTGTGCAACCTCTCTTTGAAAAGCCTGACCTTTAGCCTGCATATCTGCCTGTGCATTTTTGGTTTTTCCTTCAAATTTTACTTTAAGATCTTTGAAGTATTCATATTTTGTAAGTAAAGAGTCGGAGTTTACAAATACAATTTTCTCAGTTGGAGAAACCGCTGCAGTAGTACCCTCTGTTTTTTTAGTTTCAGTAGTTTTAGTGTCTTTGTTCTGGCATGCAGAGAAAGCAGTTATCAAAGTTGCTGTTGCAAGTAAACCAAAGGTTTTAAAGGTTCTTCTTTCCATTATTGTTTAATAAATTTTAGCAAACTTATATAAATTAGTTTTGATATGCAATTTAAAGAAAGGCCTATTAGGGTGCAAGTTCTGTTTTGCGTTCTGCGTATTGCACAAAGCGTTTAATTTACTTAAGGCTAGCCGTTCCATCCTATAGGATTATTCCCAGGTAGCATAGCTGCTATTTTTTCGGCATAAAACCCTATTGATTGCAGTATCGCCAGTATTAGGAAATGAGCGGCTTGTAGTTTTTGGCGTTTTGCAGTCAAAGGTCTCTGCACCCTGCACCTCCCTAAAATGAAATGCTGTTTTGGCCACTTAGCCCCGGTTGAAGCGTTACCCTGCAGCAACGAAGGAACGAGGCAGCGAAGCGTAAAAGTGAAAAACGGGAAGAAACGGAGTGTTTTGCACCAGCATTGCGCTCCCTATAAAAAAAAATATTTTAGAATCAGGAAATGAGCGGCTTGTAGTTCTTGGCGGCTTGCAGTCCCGCTTTTCATTTCAAGTCCTCGCTGCGCTCCGGGCTTTACATTGCAATCGGGTTTAGGAACAAAGGTTCTGCATTTTCCTGACCCCTAAAATGGAATACTGCTTTGGCCACTTAGCCCCGGTTGAAGCGTTACCCTGCAGCAACGAGGTACGAGGCAGCGAAGCGTAAAAGCGGAAAACGGGAAGAAACGGAGTGTTTTGCACTAGCATTGCGCTCCCTATAAAAAAAAATAATTTTGGGAGTGGGAAATGAGCGGCTTGTGGTTCTTGGCGGCTTGCAGTCCCGCTTTTCATTTAAAGTCCTCGCTGCGCTCCGGGCTTTACATTGCAATCGGATTTAGGAACAAAGTTTTGTGCACCCTGCAACCTCACAAATGAAAAACTGCTTTGACCACCTAGCCCCGGTTGAAGCGTTACCCTGCAGCAACGAGGTGTCCCGAACTTTCGGGAAAGCGTAAAAGCGGAAAATGGGAAGAATTTGGTGTTTTGTACAGGCCCTGCGCCCCAAATATAAGAACTGTCATCGTCATGATTATCCTATTGGTTGGTAAGAAAAAAATAGATTTTTTTTTCGTTTAAATACAATGTGAGTGGCTTTTAACTCAATCTTTTAATGGCCTAAAACTTATCCACATATTAGTTTAAATGCCAAAATTTCCGTATTTTTGGTACTTATTGTTTTTAATTAAAATATGAGCGAAGAACAGGATTTAAAGTCAAATTATTCGGCAGATAATATACAGGTTTTAGAAGGTTTGGAAGCGGTGCGTAAGCGCCCTTCAATGTATATAGGTGATACTGGGATTAAAGGTTTACACCACTTGGTTTACGAGGTTGTAGATAACTCAATTGACGAGGCTTTGGCCGGTCATGCAGATACGATCGATGTGCGCATTTTGGAAGGCAACTCCATCAGGGTTGAAGATAATGGCCGTGGTATTCCAACCGGGATCAATACAAAAGAAAATAAATCGGCTTTGGAAATCGTAATGACGGTTTTGCATGCCGGTGGTAAATTTGATAAAGATACTTACAAGGTTTCTGGTGGTTTACACGGAGTAGGGGTAAGTTGCGTTAATGCATTATCTACCGATTTAAAAGCCGAGGTACACCGCGAAGGTAAGATCTGGATGCAGGAATATAAAATTGGAGTTCCGCAGTATGATGTGAAAGAAGTTGGGACTACCGATAAGCGGGGTACTATTGTAACTTTCAGCCCGGATCCGACCATTTTTACGCAAACTACAGAATATAAATACGATACTTTGGCTGGCCGTTTACGTGAGCTCGCTTTCTTAAATAAAGGGATTAAATTAACTTTAACCGACGAGCGTGAGAAGCTGGAAGATGGTTCATTCCTTTCCGAAACTTTCCACTCTGAAGGTGGTTTAAAAGAATTTGTTGCCTTTTTGGATGATACCCGGACATCGATTCTGGCAGAGCCGATTTACATCGAAGGCATTAAAAACGGCGTTCCGGTAGAACTGGCTTTCCAATATAACGACAGCTATTCAGAGAATGTTCACTCTTATGTAAACAACATTAATACCCACGAAGGTGGTACGCATATTGCCGGTTTCCGCAGGGGCTTAACCCGTACTTTAAAAAACTATGCCGATAAGGAAGGTTTATTAAAGAACGTAAAAATGGAAATCACCGGTGATGACTTCAGAGAAGGTTTAACCGCAGTTGTTTCTGTAAAAGTTCAGGAACCGCAATTTGAAGGGCAGACCAAAACCAAACTGGGTAACAGTGAGGTAATGGGTTCTGTTGATGTGGCGGTTGGTGAGGCTTTGGGTAATTACCTCGAAGAAAACCCCAAAGAAGCTAAAATGATTATCAATAAGGTAATTTTAGCTGCTACTGCGCGTGCTGCAGCACGTAAAGCCCGCGAAATGGTGCAACGTAAGAGCGTGATGGGCGGTTCGGGTTTACCTGGTAAACTAGCAGATTGCTCTGACAGCGACCCGGAAAGATGTGAAATTTTCCTGGTTGAGGGTGATTCTGCGGGTGGTACCGCAAAACAAGGCCGCGATCGTAATTTTCAGGCTATTTTACCATTAAAAGGTAAGATTTTGAACGTAGAGAAGGCAATGGAGCATAAAATCTACGAAAACGACGAGATCAAAAATATGTTTACCGCTATCGGGGTAAGTATTGGTACACCGGAAGATAATAAGGCTTTAAATTTAACTAAACTCCGCTACCATAAGATCGTAATCATGACCGATGCTGATATTGACGGGTCGCACATTACCACATTGATTTTAACATTCTTCTATCGTTACATGAGGGCCTTGATCGAAGCCGGATATGTTTACATTGCATCGCCACCGCTTTACCAGGTTAAAAAAGGTAAAGATTTCGAATATTGCTGGAATGATGCACAACGCGATGCAGCTGTACAACGTTTAAAAGGTGCCGGTAAAGAAGATAGCGTACACATCCAACGTTACAAAGGTTTGGGTGAGATGAATGCAGAACAGCTTTGGGACACCACGTTAAACCCGGCTACACGTACTTTAATGCAGGCTACTATTGAAAGTGCTGCAGAATGTGATCATACTTTCTCGATGCTAATGGGCGATGAAGTTGCACCGCGTAGAGAATTTATCGAACGCAATGCAAAATATGCGAAGATAGACGCTTAATCACCTCAGGGATTTTAATATATAGAAACCCTCTTCAGGTTAAAATCTTGAAGAGGGTTTTTTATTTTTTGTGATATTAACTTTTAAAATTATATACATAATTTTATTATGTATATAATTTTTTATATATTTAATATATGGCAGTTAATAATGAATTATTTAAAGGTACTTTGCAGACCATTATCCTAAATCTTTTATCAGAAAATGAGAAGATGTATGGTTATGAGATTACTCAAAAAGTAAAAGCTATTACTCAAGGCGAGCTCATGTTGAAAGAGGGTGCATTATATCCCGCTTTACATAAATTGGAAGCTGAGGGTTTATTGGAAACGACAACTGAAGTGGTAGAAAACAGGGTTAGGAAATATTATTCCTTATCAAAAGATGGAGAGAAAGAAGTTATAAATAAACTGCAAGAAGTCAAAGATTTTATTGCCCAGTTACAATTGTTATTAAACTTAAAGCCTGCAATTTAATTGTACTAATATGGATTTAACAAAAGAACAACTTGCCTACATCAGGTCTTTTATTCAGCAAAAAGGCTTTAAATATATTGATGTTCAGATGGAGATTTTAGACCATGTAGCATCATCTGTCGAAGAAAGAATGGAAGCAGATCCAGCCCTTAAGTTTGAAGACGCGATAAACGAAACCCACAAAGCTTTTGGATCGGATGGTTTTGCCGTTATTCAAAAATCGGTGGTTAATGGTTTAAAGAAAAAATACAGTAGATTTTTTTGGCAAAATTTTCTGAACTATTTTGGTTATAAGCATATCCTGCTGGTGTTATTTCTCGGATTTGTTGTGTATAAATTACAGGAAATAATGAGTAGCGATGCTTTTTATATTACCTATATTGCCGGGATGTTTAGTGTTTTTGCACTTTTGCTCCTGTATAATTTTAGAGATTCTATTTATAAACAATACATGTCATACAAGTCAGCTGTTTCTTTTTTAACTTTTCTGGGATCTTTTTTGGTTATCACGAACCTGGCCATCAGCAGAAGTAATCAGGTTTTAACCACATTTTCTTTAAACAGAAGTTTTCTTATTGTTTCGGTACTCATCACTTTATTTATTGTTTATTTTATTGCAGCCCTAAAAACGGCTAAAGTTGGAATGAGGGAGAGTAAACAATTGATGGACAAGTATAAACTTGTAGTATAAATATATATTGGTACTGGTTGTTTTGAACTGTCACAAAGTATATCAATTAAATTTTAGAACAGTTTGCCAACTTCAAGATAAAAATAAAGCCATTCAAAATGTGAATGGCTTTTGTCATATTTATACACTATAAACCATTGATTCTTTTCATCCGAAAAGAAAGCATATGGCATTAACTAACCATCTCAAATCAATGAGATTTATCTTAACTGTGGCGATTACAAAATGTAATACGATCCAACAGGTGCCAGTTCTGTTTGTGGCTTATCTTCGTAAATTTTATTATCATCGAGCATTTGGCAAAGGTCGCGTTCGATGGTCCTACAGATTGTTGTGGTTGGTGTATCTGTAGGCTTGTTTTCAAAGGGATCCTGTAAATGGACAGCCATTTTCTCTACCAGTAAGAAGAATGCCGCAATGGCCACGACCAAAGGAACTTCCATATAACCAAAATATTCAATGAGACCGAAAGGAAGCAAAACAATAAACAAATGGATAGACATATTGATATACTTGCTATAGGTAACCGGGAAAACGGTATTTTTAATTCTTTCCGATCCACCCATATGGTTGCACAATGCGGTAATGGTTTTATCAATCTCTATCTGCTGATATTTATTTATCCAACCTTCCTGTAATGCCTTTTTTAAATCCATGGCGTGTAACTCCAATAGGGTTGCGGTTACATTCTTGCGATTTTTGATGAAGGCAACTTCTTCTGCACTAAGGTATTCTTCCAATCCTTTCCGGGCGTTAAAACCTCTTAGCGACTGACTTAATGCATAACACCAGGCAATCTGTCTTTTAATAAAATGGGCTTTAAATTCCTCGATTTCATCCATTCCGTAAGGATTTTCTACAAATGACAGTATCTGACGGGAGAGTGATCTCGAATCGTTTACAATAGCACCCCATAGAATCCTTGCTTCCCACCATCTATCGTATGCCTGGTTGGAGCGGAATGCCAGTAAAAGGGAAATAATGGTTCCCAGTAAGGCGGGCACGGCAACAGGAATTGAGATACGCGTAACATGAAAATTTTCATATAATACCACAATGCCTACAGAGTAGCCAATAACAAACAGGAGTTCTTTTTTGATCTTTCCAAATATATAAGTGAGCGGAATATTATTTCGTAAAAGCATAGTATAAAGTTTAAAAAGTGATGATTAAACGTTTGATTCTTGCAACTGTGTTTCGTGTATTTTTGTTTCAACTAAGTTTTCGCTGGTATGAAGAGACAATGCATTTAATTGAATTACAGTGCAGCCTGCACGTTCTGTTAATATTTTAGGATCGATACTGTATTTATTAATTGGTGTAAATGCATAACCTTTAAGGTAGGCAATGCAGGATATATCAAATGTCTCGAGGAAATTTTTAAATGCAGCCACGGTGCTTCCGTAGAAATATTCAATTCCAACCGTGTTGATCTGATGGGCATATTTTTCTTTAACTGCTTCCAATTCACGGTAAAATTCGTCGCCGATGTTTTCGTAATCACGGCTGCGACGGCTCAGCATAAGCATGTCGGTAATAGAATCAGATAACTTAAAAGCATGAACAAAGATGATGTTCAGTTTCTCATTTGCCTGATGCTGCACCAATGCATCTATGATCCTGATGCTTTCTAATTTAAAGTCGGTGGGCAATAATATTGTTTTCATGGCTATATCTTGTTTAAATAAACTACGTGATTATTAATACAAGTTTAACCTGCAAAAATTACAGCCAGATAAGAACAAGATTAGAATTAGATTAGAGGGTACTCCTTTTGGGAATTAGTGAGTAATACTATAACGTTTTTATTAGATATTAAGTCGAACGCTTTCTTAATACCTCGAGGTAACGGTCAATCCGCCTTTTATTTTGCTGTTGCAGCAAACTGGGGTAAAGATTCATCAGCACATTTACGAGCAGCATAATCAGTGCAAACAGGTATTGGTCCTGAACTATTTTAATGAACATAAAAACAGACATAAAAGAAAAGGCGAAAAGATGGTTAAGTTCGGCAGTGGTCATTTCGAGCCGGTACGCAGTTAATTCTTTTGCCAGGATTGTTTTTTTTATGGAAAGCTTAGGATTAAAAAACTTAAAGAAACTGTGCATAATGATCCACTTGAAGGGAGCCAGACCAAGCCAGCGGTTTATGTATTCATTCTGGATGAAATTCAGGCTTGATAGCCTTTGGTAAAATGTAGTTTTTACAAGGAGGGCATTAATCACCATGCCCACCATCCACGAGATAAATGCAATAGATAAACTGAAAGTAAAATATTTGATCATAATGATAACCGCCGGTTTAGCGCCCTGTTGTTTATTGGACCGAAAATAGCAAATTAGCTTCGTTTTTGAACTTTGGAGTGGCAAAAAATCATTTATGGGCCTTGAGCAGTCTTTTAGCATGTTGCTCATACAGGTTAACCCTTGATGGGTAACAAAACCTTAATCTCCGTGCCGACACCCTCCTGAGATTTAATGGCGATACTTCCCCTGTGCAAACGGATAATGTTAAGGGAGAGTGGAAGTCCTACGCCATAGCCTTTAAAATCGTTGGTATTTGAAGCGCGGAAAAAAGGTTCGAATATATGCTGAATATCGGACTGCGGGATGCCGATGCCCCGGTCGGTTACCCCGATCGAAAGCATGTTGGCCTTACTTTCAATATTAATGTTCACCAGGTTTTCATTGGAATATTTGCAGGCATTGCTTACAATATTGCTAATGGCCAGCTTCATCAGGTTTTTATTTACCCGGAGCGAAAGCAGGTCGTCATCATCGGGAAGTTTGCTAAAATCGATCTCAATTTTGCTGTTGGGGTGTACCTGGTTTACCGAATCTTTGATTTCCCACAACAATTCGTCCATACGTACCATTTCCCAGGGTTGGTTTTTGCCATTAAAGCCCGATTGGGCGAGCCCTAATAAACTGGTTAAAATGTGTTCGAGTCTTTCGGCCTCATCTTTTATTTTGGCAAGGGCTTTTTCCTGTTTCTGTGGGTCTGAAATGTTTTTCTGTGCCAGTTCTACTTCGGCACTAATGATGGTAAGGGGTGTTCTTAATTCGTGTGAAGCATTGCTGATAAAATTGTTCTGTGTTTCAAAAGCTGTTTCCAAACGGTTAAGCATATTATTAAAGGTTTGGGCAAGTTGCGACATTTCATCGTTCCCTTTTTTTACGTCCAAACGGAGGTGCAGGTTTTCTGCTTTGAATTTTTTTACACTTTTAATGATGTTCCGGAGTGGCAAAAGCATGTAGTTGGAGAATTTCCAGCCTACTACAAAAGACAAAATTACCGACAGGAAAAAACCGATGATAAGGAGCCGTTGTAAGGCTTTTAATTCGCGGAAACCAACCGGATCATTAGCCGAAACAATTACGATGTATCCCGTTTGGCCATTTTTAAAGAATTTTCCGGCATAAAAATGGTTTTCAACGCGGTAACGGGCCATTACGCCTGCCTTTATGCGTTTATAAAAGCTGGCAGGTAGTTCACGGTCGAGTTTTTTTGTAGCCTCGCCCTCAGGTACGATATATTCTTTTTCGGATGGGAGACGTTCCAGGTACTGATTACGCATTTTAGCATAGGCGGTATTATTGGCATCCTCATAAAGTTTTATCTGCGCCGCAATATTAACCCTGGCCTCCAGGCGTTTGTAAAAATCTTCGAAAGCAAAATCGTTGGCAAAATACCATACAAAACCACTCAGCAACGAAATGATAATTGCCGATAAAATGGCAAAAAGCAGGGTAATTTTCTTTGCTATCTCCATCTATTTTTCCTTCAGGATGTAACCTAAGCCTACAGCGGTATGAATCAGTTTTTGACCGGCATTTTTATCAATTTTTTTACGGAGATAATTCACATAAACATCAACTACATTCGTGCCCAGGTTGAAGTCGATGTCCCAGACATTTTCCAGTATATCGATCCGCGAAAGGATTTTCGACCTGTTTTTAGCCATATATTCCAATAAGCGGTACTCGGTTGCAGTCAGCGTAATTTCCTGTTGGTTCCTTTTTACTGTTTTAGCACTTAGATTGATGTGTAAATCGGCAATGGTAATCACCTGATCCTGCGAAACCACTCCCTGGTACCTCCGTAACAGCATTCTGATGCGTGCAAAAAGCTCTGCGAATTTAAAGGGTTTAATGAGGTAATCGTCTGCACCATTATCCAGACCGTTTACCACATTTTCGGTTGTGCCCAATGCGGTAAGCATAATGATAGGTATATTCGGCTTATGCTCTTTAATGATTTTGCAGAGTTCCAGGCCATTTATTCCCGGTAGCATGATGTCGAGAATAATCAGGTCGAACTGATTTTCTAATGCCATCTGTTTTCCGATCAAGCCATCGGGAGCAATGCTTACGTTAAACCCCTCATCTTTAAGGCCTCTCGAAATTACAGAAACCACATTCGGTTCATCTTCTACAAGTAATAAATTCATTTGTTGGCAAATAATCTAAAAAATAGCGAATTACAAAATATTAAGAGCCCGAAGGTGTTTTTTTAATGCTTTTTTAACGTCAAACCGACACAATTGTTTGATTGATTTGGGGCTGGAAAATAAAAAAGCCTCTCAAAAGGAGAGGCTGGTTATGATTTTTTTTAAACAGAGTCGTCATCTCGACTGAAACGCAGTGAAATGGAGAGATCTATGCAATTAGATTTCCCCATTGCAGTCGAAATGACAATCTAAACTCCTTTCTCCGATTTTTCTTTCAGCGATTTTAAGCCTGCTTCAAAATCTTTACCGATCATTTTATCCATGCTTACAAAAACACACATCCATTTTGAAATCATGTTGTTTTCGCCGCTCATGGTCCAGGTTACTTTTTGCCCGGCCCCATCAGGTTGAATATCGAATTTGGTATCGGCCAAACTTTCGAAGGGTTTAATGAATTTCAGTTCGATATCTACATTGGTACTTGGCTTTGTTGTTAATATCGTCATTGATCCCTGCCCGGTTTCTTTACCTTCCCAGGCATAAACGTGACCTGGCTGCCCTGGTGTACCGCTGTAAGTACTTTTAGCAGTTGGTTCCATTTTAGCCCATGGGTTCCATTTGTAAAATTCTTTAAAATCGACGATGTTTTTATAAATAACGCTATCAGGGGCATTAATTACAGTGCTTCGACTAACAGAATAGGTTTTTGGTAATACCAGACCACCTATAACAAAGATAATTGCCAGTACGACAATAATACCTAGTAAGATTTTCAGAAATTTCATATTTGATTGTTTTGGTTAACTTAAATTTATAAAGAAACCTGTATAAATCAAAACAAAATTTGCTTAAACGATTTTGATTTTCGAAGGATGAGCATTCAATTTAAAATGCATTAAGTCGGCAATAGATTGCGCTTTTTGTTTAATTGTTTCAGCGTTCGGTCCGGCAAATAACTCATCAACTGTCTCGAAAAACAGGTCTTTCCAGGTATCAAATTCTGCTGTCTGCAGAGGTGTCTTATCATTTAGGGCAAAGTGGGTGAGCATAGGGTTGCCCTTATATGTGGCCTTGCCGAAAAGGACACTTTCCCAGAAATCGTACATTTTAGGTAAATGATGTATCCAGTCTACCCGGGCTATATGGGTAAATATTGGTCCGATTGTAGGGTTTCCCTGCACCTTCCCGTAAAAGGTATCTACGAGGAGGATAATACCTGTTCTGTCAATGATATCATTTTTCATGGCTCAAAGATTTCAGGTTTGAGTAACCGAGTATAGCCAGGAATAGAAATTTGATCACGTCGAAGATGATGTAAAGTACGTGGCCGTAACTTTTGGTTGGGGCATTACCTGCCAATATTAATGTTGTTCTTTCATCGAGCAGGGGCAATAACCAGAAAGTATCGGTGGTTACCAAAATGGTAAGGACAAAAAGCAAAATGCTGCGGATATGATTTAAGGGAGCCGGTAGTGAGCAGGCTAAAATGATGAGCAGCAATACGATTTCTACTTTATTCAGAACCTGAAATACCTGCTGACCGATGCCTAATCCGAGCGGAACCGTAATGCCCGGGGCCTGGAATTTTAAAGGTGTTTCTAAAAAGCTGATCCCGGCAAGCAGCCCGGCCCAGAAAATAATACAGAAAGTTGCAGTTAACTTTTTCATTGCAAGCAAATATCAGCCAAAGCTACATTTCAAAAAAATGATTAAAGCAGCGATTTGATTATTTTTCTTTATAAAGCCTCAATTGGAGTTTCTTATAATCGATAATAGCTTTATACTGCATCAATATGTCGCCTCCAATAATACCCATAATCGGCGGGTGACCAAATTGTTGATAGGTATCGCTCACCGATTGCAGATCGAAGGCCACAGTTTCGTAATCCCTGATTTTTAATGTGCCAATTTTTAGCAGGGGTATTGTGGCCTGGATGGTTGTAGTGGTGGTAAAAAGTGTAGCGGCATTAATCTCGTCTGATATCTGCAGGGATTCCGAAAGGTGCTGTTCAATTAAGGATTTATCGAAAACAGTTCTTGATGCGCCAGTATCCAGTACGGCCAAATGCTGCTCTTTAAAAACGACAACTTCCATCAAAAGATGGAAGCCATCGTCCTGTAGGTTGATCAGTTTTAAAGGAATGGAGACGGCTTTCATAGTAAGTATTTATCTGCCTAAAATAAACTAATTACCCGAAAACCATGCCACGTATTGGTTATTTGTTTTTGATCAGTTTTTTAACAAACTCCATTTCAGTGTCGTAACCGCTCAAATATTCATCAATTTTGGGTTGAACTTCGTTATCGGGCATCAACCCGTGTCCGAAAGCAATGGTGTTGTGTTTTTCCTCTACAACAAATTTAATAAGCGGGATACGGCCGGTTAATTTGGAATTGGGCAATGTATACTGGATAAAAAAACCACTGGTATTGCCGTAGTAGCCGCCGCCTGTTTCCTCGCCTATAAAACGAGCTTTGGTGTAGTTTTTGGCTAATGCGGCAAATTCTGAACCTCCCGAAAAGGTTAAGCCGCTAATGAGGATATACACATCGCCTTTAAAACGGTTAACCTGTGGCGTATCACCTTTATATTTTCCGGGTAAATCCAGATAGCGCCCATCGTTGCTGCGGTAAAATTCACTCCTCAACTCTTTCTCGAAATCATCACGTGATTTTTTATTGCGATATTCGGTATAATCCAGAAAAGAAAAGGTAAAGGATGGTATTTCGGCATATTTGTATTTCGGATATTCTTTATCGATCAGGTACGACAAGAGATGGTCTTCCATACCCTGCGCACCACCTTCGTTTCTTCTGATATCGATAATAAGCTGCTGTATCCTATAATTTGCAATGTCATGGAAACTCTTCGCCAGAAATTCCTTAAAGCCCTTTCTCCCGTCTTTGTAGCTACTGGTAGAAAATGTATTTACCGTTAGTATAGCAGTGTTGTTCAGCGTATCGATTTTTAACGAAGCCGGTTCTTTATAGCTATAATTGGGAATAGATTTTATTTCTTTTGATACGAATTTTCCATATTGTTTAAAACTCAAAGCCGGTATCTGGTTATGGGTGATCTTTTCACCTGTTTTAGGATCGATCAGTTCGACATTAAATGAGAGGGGTTGCTGTTCGAAAAAGCGAAGGTAATATTTCGCAAATGCCGTTTCTATCCAGTGGTATTTACTGGTGGTATTGTAACCATCGGCAGGTTCGATAGTTAAAAATTGCTCCAGGATGCCTTCAATATTATTTCCGTTAATTTTGGAAAGCTGCATTCCCCTGGTTTTGTAATTGTTTAAATCGTTCAGGATATAAACTTTTTTATCAAAGATCTTCACCAGGAAAGGAAAATACCTGCCATTTTGCCTAATGTAATTATTGGTTTCTTCGGAAGGTTGAAGTGCACTATGTCCTTCTTTAGTATAGGTAACCACTGGGGCAACAAGCTTGTAAAAATCCAAAGCTGTCATTTTATCTTTTATCTTACTTTTTTGCACATTACAAAGGCTATCGAATTGGGTGTAGGTATTGTACCACAGGCCAACATGTGTTTCTATAAAAGCATTTTTTAGAATATTAAAATCCTGTTCTAGGGCTTTGTAACTCAATTGTTTTAACTTTTTGGGTGGACTTTGCACCACAACCGAATAATTGCCTTCTTTTGCATTGGCTGTATCGGCAAGGGGTTTAACCACGAGGATAAAACTGGCGGTGCTGTCAGGCGAGAAAATGATTTTTTCGCTGCCGAACCTGCCATTTGGCGAATCTACTTCCTGTATGGTTTTTCCATGCAGATCTTTTAAACCTATTATAACATCAATTCCTTTTTGTTCAACAGTGATCGAATAGTAAAAATCTTTTTTTAACGTGAAACTAAACGTGGTTTCTTCGCCCTGTTTTAAGCTTAAATCGGCCGTCGTTTTGTCTATTTTAAGTGGAATCGGGTTTTTGCCAGCCTGCGCGTATACGGAGAGACTGAAAAACAAAAAAATAAGGATGATGATGCTATCTTTTTTCATTCGTGTTTGAGTATGATAGCAAAAATAAAGCTTAAATGGTTAAAGCTCTTGTACGATATTGCACTAAATGGTTCAGGCCCTTTTATATTCAGAAGGTGTAACACCGGTAAAGCGTTTGAAGTGCCGCGACAGGTGTGGCACATCGTAAAAGCCGGTTTCGATGGCAACATCCATTAGATCTGCTTCTTTGGTAATGAGCTTTTTGCATTTTTCTATGCGCTGTAAAAGGATGTAATTATTGGGCGTTAATCCTGTTTCGTGCTTAAATAAACGCAGGAATTTATATTTATCCAATCCAAAACGTTTTGCGGTATCTGTTAGAGAAAACTTCTCCATCAGGTTTTCGTTGATAAAACTTTGAAACAGCGCTGTTTTTTTATACTCGAAATGCATGCCCGAGGCGTAGCGTGCAACCAGTTTCTCCAAAACCTTAAGCAATTCCTTTTCGAGATCAACTTCAGGATGATTAAAATGCATGGATAAATAGTGAAAGCTGTTGCAGAGATCCTGATCGTAAATGATTTTATCTTCAAAAAAAACATCACGGCCTTTATTTAAGGTTTTGAGTACATCGGGCTGGATGTAGAAGGTAAAGAAAGAGTTGCCCAGTTTATTATCGCAGGGGGTGGCGTGCACTTCGTTGGGATTAGTGATTGACAGGGTGCCGATCGGCGCCTGTAAAAATTTATCGTTGAGTTTGGTGCAGAAAGTCTGATTTAAGATCAGCGTAATATTAAAGTTATTGTGCGTGTGAAAAGGGAAATCAATGGTGTGCTTTTTGGCATTCAGCAGCTCCAGTCCATCCAAAATGGGTATTTTGTGGTAAGTGCTGATGTTATGTGTATCAGTTAAAATGTTATTTACACCCTGGATATTCAATGTTTAAAACAAATATTTAATAAGACATTCGTCATCTGGGCTGAAGTGAAGCGTAATGGCGGGATCTATGACGATCCCTTTATAATTACACCAGCTTCATTTCAGCCAGTACATTATTCATATTTCTAACAGCATCGGCACTTTTGTTAAATGCTGTCTGCTCATCTTCTGTCAATTTGAAATCGATTATTTTTTCCCAACCATTGCGGCCTATAATTACCGGAACGCCTAAACAGATATCGTTCTGTCCGTATTCGCCTTCAAGTGAAACGCAGCAGGTAAACAGTTTTTTCTCGTCGCGCAAAATGGCCTCAACTAAGGCGGCTCCGGCTGCGCCAGGTGCATACCAGGCAGAAGTTCCGATTAAACCGGTTAAAGTAGCGCCGCCAACCATTGTATCAGCTGCAACTTTGTCAAGCGTTGCTTTATCGAGTAAATTACTTACCGGTAAACTTTGGTAAGTGGCTAAACGTGTGAGGGGAATCATGGTAGTATCGCCGTGACCGCCGATCACAAAACCCTGTAAATCGTTCGGATTGCAGTTCAATGCCTGCGATAGATAAAACTTGAAACGTGAGCTATCTAAGGTTCCGCCCATGCCAATGATGCGTTTTTTAGGTAAACCCAATGATTTTAAAGCCAGGTAGGTCATGGTATCCATCGGGTTGCTGATCACGATGAAGATGGCCTCTGGCGAAAATTTTAAAATATTTTCGGCAACGCCTTTTACAATACCCGCATTAATACCGATCAGCTCTTCGCGGGTCATGCCCGGTTTACGCGGCAAACCCGAGGTAATCACTACAACATCCGAACCGGCGGTTTTACTGTAATCGCCCGTAACACCTATTATTTTGGTATCGAAGCCCAAAAGAGTAGCCGTTTGCATCATGTCTATCGCCTTGCCTTCGGCAAAACCTTCTTTAATATCCAATAGAACAAGCTCGTTGGCCAATTCTTTGCGGGCAATATTATCTGCGCAAGTGGCACCAACTGCACCTGCGCCAACAACCGTTACTTTCATAATATTATATTTTTAGTGGTTTGCTCATCGTTAAATATCTATCGAAGGTAGAAATAAATATAAGGTTTAAAAATGCTTTTCAAAACTTTATAATTTAATGGAGGTTTACTAAGTAAGTATTAAACAGCGATTTTTGTTCTGACAAATTATGGAAAATAAACCCATTGCTAATATCGATTACAAAGCTTTTGAGGGTAAATGGTATTCATTATACTCTATCCCAACCTTATTGGATAAACATTGGAAACAGACTACCGAAACTTATACATTGGCCGATGATGATCATTTTGATGTATATACCACCTACCATAAGCATGGAAAACCGGAAGAAAAATCGATTACTTCAAAACTATTTTTTGAGAAGGGTAAAGCAGATGGCGATATGAAAGCCCAGTTTTTATGGCCTTTTAAAATTGGTTATTGGGTAATTGAGCTGGCCGACGATTATAGTTATGTGGTGGTAGGGCATCCCGATGAGAAATATCTTTTTATTATGGCACGCGAACCTAAAATGGAAGCCGATTTATTGGTACACATTATCGAAAGGTGCAGGCAGAAGGGTTACAACGTAAGTGAGTTGGTAAGCCAGGAACATTTTTAACTGGTTTTAAGCTTTTATCATTCTGGGCGTAGCGAAGAATCTTATCCTTATTTTAAAAATCTACTTGGATTAGATTTCTCCGTTTCGGTGCGTTTCCGTCTGGACGACGAATTTTCTCTCATCCTGTTTTTTGTCTCCATAACCAAACTCAGTTTATCTGTCATATTTTGTTGATAAAATGATGACCACAGCAGCCTTCAAATTCGCTATTTTTGAAGAACCGTTATTACGCTTAAACGGTTAATTCTTTACTGCAGCATATGTACTTAATTTTTGATACCGAAACCACGGGTTTGCCCCGCAATTACAATGCACCCATTACCGATACGGATAACTGGCCGCGCTGTATACAGATTGCCTGGCAATTGCACGATGAGATGGGGAGATTGGTTGAACATCAGGATTATCTGGTAAAGCCAGAGGGATTTAATATTCCTTATGATGCAGAACGGATCCATGGTATTTCTACTGAATTAGCAGCGGAGCAGGGGATTAGTTTTGACGAAATGTTAGCCAAGTTTAATGAAGTTTTAAACAAGGCAAAATTTATTGTCGGCCAGAATGTTGGTTTCGATGTTAATATTATGGGCTGTGAATTTCACCGTTTTGGTGTAGCCAACCGTCTGGCAGAAATGCCTGTTCTGGATACCTGTACCGAAGTAACCGCCCAGTTATTACAATTACCCGGAGGTAGGGGCGGTAAATTTAAACTGCCTACCTTAACCGAGCTGCATTCTTATTTATTCGGCGTTCCTTTTAGCGAGGCCCACAATGCAACTGCCGATGTTGAAGCCACCACCCGCTGTTTTCTGGAGCTGGTAAAAAGAGAGGTTTTCAAAAAAGAAGAATTACTGGTTGATGCAGAGTATTTCCCGCGTTTCAGGGAGGTTAACCCAGGCCTGATTGAAGGTATTGGGCTACAGCACATCAATTTAAAAGCGGCCTCTGATGAAATCCGTAAACGCCAGCAAAAAACTGAGGGGTCGGGAATTTCCAAACAGGCACTTACCGGAAGCAAACAAGAGCTTGCTGCAGCAACTTTTGTGCACCTGCATAACCATACCCAGTTTTCGGTACTGCAGAGCACCATCAGTATTTCCGATTTGGTAAAAGCCGCTGCTGCACAGAAAATGCCTGCCGTGGCCATGACCGATCATGCCAACATGATGGGAGCTTTCCACTTTGTTAACAACGTTTTAAACCATAATAAAGCTGCTGAAGCTAAAAATGCAGCTGCTATTGAAGCTGGGGAACGCCCTACAGAGGTGATCATGACGCCGATTGTAGGAGTGGAGTTTTTTGTTTGTAATAACCATTTAGACCGTACCACAAAAGATAACGGTTACCAAATGGTGTTACTGGCGAAGAATAAAAAAGGCTACCACAATTTGGCTAAAATGTCGTCTATTGCTTATACAAAAGGCTTTTACTACGTTCCGCGTATCGATAGAGGGGTAATTGAACAATATAAAGACGATATTATTGTACTTTCCGGAAACCTTTCCGGCGAGATTTCGAATAAAATATTAAACCTCGGAGAAAATCAGGCAGAAGAAGCCTTACTGTGGTGGAAAGCCCAGTTTGGCGATGATTTTTATATTGAGGTAATGCGTCATAACCAGGAAGATGAAGACCGTGTAAATGAAACTTTAATTTCCCTGGCCCATAAACATGCCGTTAAACTGGTGGCCACGAATAACACTTATTATGTAAATAAAAAGGATGCCAATGCGCATGATATTCTACTTTGTGTAAAAGACGGCGAAAAGCAGGCTACCCCGATAGGCCGTGGCCGTGGTTACCGGTATGGTTTACCCAATCAGGAATATTATTTTAAATCGGCAGATGAAATGAAGGCGCTTTTTGCCGACTTACCTGAAGCGATCCTGAATATCCAGGAGATTCTTGATAAAATTGAAACCTATAAACTTGCCCGCGAGGTACTTTTGCCTAAATTCGATATCCCTGAAGAATTTTTGGTTGCCGAAGATGAAGCCGATGGTGGAAAACGCGGAGAGAACAAATTTTTAAGGCATTTAACTTACGAAGGTGCCAAACGCCGCTATGGAACTTTAACCGACGATGTAATTGAACGTTTGGATTTCGAGCTGGCTACCATCGAAAAAACGGGTTACCCGGGGTACTTTTTGATTGTACAGGATTTTATTGCCGAAGCACGAAACCTCGATGTATCGGTGGGGCCGGGCAGGGGATCGGCAGCAGGTTCGGCCGTGGCATACTGTTTGGGGATCACCAATATTGACCCGATTAAATACGATTTGCTTTTTGAGCGTTTCCTAAACCCGGATCGTGTATCCATGCCCGATATCGATATCGACTTTGATGATGAGGGCCGTGGAAGGGTAATGGACTATGTAATTAATAAATACGGCGCCAACCAGGTAGCCCAGATTATTACCTATGGTACCATGGCCGCCAAATCTTCTATCCGCGATACCGCACGTGTATTGGATCTGCCTTTGTTCGAGGCCGATAAAATTGCGAAGCTGATTCCGAATATGAAGCTGGCCAAGATCTTTAACCTCGACGAAAAGAGTTTGAAAGATGCCTTGCGCCCGGATGAATACGAGAAGGTAGTGGAGTTGAAAAACCTGGGTAGCCAAAAGGATTTGAGTGCCGAAACCATTCAACAGGCACAGGTTTTAGAAGGTTCGTTAAGGAATACCGGTATCCATGCCTGCGGGGTAATTATTACACCTAGCGATATTACTAACTTCGTTCCGGTTTCGGTTGCCAAAGATTCTGATTTATACGTTACCCAGTTTGATAACTCGGTGGTAGAAAGCGCCGGTTTATTAAAAATGGACTTCCTGGGGTTAAAAACGTTAACCCTGATTAAGGATACAGTAAAACTGGTGAAGAAAAGGCATGGTATCGACCTCAATCCGGATAATTTTCCGATTGATGATGTCATGACCTACGAGCTTTTCCAGCGTGGCGAAACCATCGGGATTTTCCAGTACGAGAGTCCGGGTATGCAGAAGTACATGAAAGAACTTAAACCAACGGTTTTCGATGACTTGATTGCGATGAATGCATTATACCGTCCGGGCCCTATGGAGTATATTCCAAGTTTCGTACGCCGTAAAAATGGTGAAGAAGAAATTAAATACGATTTGGATGCCTGCGAAGAATACCTGAAAGAAACTTATGGTATTACTGTTTACCAGGAGCAGGTGATGCTTTTATCACAGAAACTGGCCGGATTTACCAAAGGTGAGGCCGACGTGCTGCGTAAGGCTATGGGTAAGAAACAGAAAGATGTTCTGGATAAAATGAAGCCTAAATTTGTAAAACAAGCTTCAGAAAAAGGCCATGACGCTACTGTTTTAGAGAAAATCTGGAAAGACTGGGAAGCATTTGCATCTTACGCCTTCAACAAATCGCACTCAACCTGTTATGCCTGGATTGCTTATCAAACGGCTTATTTAAAGGCACATTATCCTGCTGAATACATGGCTGCTGTACTTTCCAACAACATGAGTGATATTAAGCAGGTGGCTTTCTTTATGGAAGAATGTCGGCAGATGGGGGTTACCGTTTTAGGACCGGATGTAAACGAATCTGATCTTAAATTCTCGGTTAACGCCAAAGGAGAAGTTCGTTTTGGGATGTCGGCTGTAAAAGGTGTGGGTGAAAAAGCGGTAGAAAGTATTATCGAAGAACGGAATGGCAATGGTCCTTATGCCAGTGTTTACGATTTCGCAAAACGTTCCAATACCCGTATCGTAAACAAAAAAGCCTACGAGAGTTTTGTGTACAGCGGTGCTTTCGATGCCTTCGGCGGACACCGGGCACAATATTTCTACATCGGTCCGAACGATAAGATGAACGGCATAGAGAAAATTATCAAATATGCCAACGATTTTCAGAATAACGAAAGCACATCTCAGGCTTCCTTGTTCGGAGGATCTAAAGCCGATCTCATTTTAGAGCCCACTTTGCCTGTTTCACCCGAATGGGCCTTAATGGACAGGTTGAAATATGAAAAAGATGCCATTGGGATTTTCCTTTCCGGCCACCCATTGGATAACTATAAGCTTGAGCTCGATAAATTCTGTACCCATAGTGTTAAGCAGCTCAGTATCATTAACAAGGTGCGGATGGGCGATAGCAATGAAGAAGTACTTGCCGAGTTTGAGAAACTGAAAAACCGTGAACTCTGTGTAGGTGGTTTGGTGGTAACGGCATCGCAACGGATTACCAAAACAGGTAAGCCTTTTGGTACTTTTGTTTTCGAAGATTATGATGATGCCTGTGAAATGGCGCTTTTCGGTGAGGATTTCTTGAAATTCAAATCATTTTTAACAGAAGGCTATTTCCTGCAGATCAGGGGGAGGGTAGGCGAGCGTTTCGGTAAGGCCGGCGATTGGGAATTTAAAATCACTGCGATTAACCTCATGTCTGAACTACGCGATAAATTGGCTAAAAGTTTAACCATTCAGGTGCCTATAGAACGGGTTAACGATCAGCTAATGAAAGAGATTGAAGCAATATTAGCAGACAATAAGGCAAATTCTGAGCAGCAGAACTGCCAGCTTAACTTTGCTGTTTTTGATAGCGAAAAACAGATTATGCTCGATTTACCTTCAAAAAATTTAAAAATAAATCCCAATAACAAGTTCCTGGAGCAATTAATGGGAATGAATGTGGTAAATTACAAGCTGAACTAGCGTTTTGTGTTTGGCGATAAGCGTTTTAGCAATATCTTAATGCCATACGCCATCCGTTTAGCGCGATACGCATTTACCAAAATAATGTCAAATTGACATTACAGATGTGTTGGCATTACAATTGAATACATATATTTGAAAATAAAAAAAACAGTTATGGCATTAGAAATCACAGATGCAAACTTCGAGGAGCTTGTATTAAAATCAGATAAACCCGTATTGGTAGATTTTTGGGCAGAATGGTGTGGCCCATGTCGCATGGTTGGTCCGGTAGTAGAAGAAATCGCTAAAGAATATGATGGTAAAGCGGTAGTTGGAAAAGTAAACGTTGATAACAACCCTCAAATTTCGATGCAGTTTGGTATCCGTAACATCCCTGCTTTATTATACTTTAAAGACGGACAGGTAGTTGACAAGCAAGTTGGTGCTGTTCCAAAATCAATTTTAGCAGATAAATTAAACAAGCAATTGGTTTAATTTAAGCTTAAAGCAAAAAAGATGAAAGCCTAAAGGCTTGTAACATATTTAAAACCCAGGTTCATTTAATGGATTTGGGTTTTTTATTGTAAACATAATTTTGTTTCTTTATTTAAAAAACTCAACATGTCTGTTAATTTATTAAGCAATAGAACTTTAAGTATTTTATTAACGGGTTTGGCCCTTAACTGTGTAAACATTTCGTGTGTAGAAGCACAGAATCCTGTTGAAACCAACCCGCCGTCTGCCGATTTTAAACCTGCTTTTGCGGGGCAAACAAGAATTGCAGGTGTTAAAACCAAAACCCCTTTGAATATTTCGGTCATTAACGAAAAGCTCGAAAATCCGTGGGCAATTTCGGTACTCCCTAATGGTGGTTTCCTGATTACCCAAAAACAAGGCACCATGGTGATCCTTACAGCTGATGGGAAATTGAGTAAAAAGATTACAGGTTTGCCAAAGGTAGATCCATCCGGCCAGGGTGGCTTACTGGATGTAACCTTAGATCCCAATTTTGCAAAAAACAGGCTGATTTACTGGGCTTATTCAGAACCACAGAAAGAAGGTGTTTTATTGGCCATTGCCAAAGGTAAATTGGCTGCAAATGAAACTTCGGTTGAAAACCAGACTGTTATTTATCGTGCAACACCAGCTTACTCCGGTAAACTTCAGTACGGATCGAGAATCGTTTTCGATAAAAACGGAAATTTATTTGTAAGTACGGGCGAACGCTCCGGGAGTGATATCAGGATACAGGCGCAATATTTGAATTCTTCATTGGGCAAGATTTTACACTTAACGCCAGAGGGTAAAGCTGTAGCAAACGGACCGTTTGCCGGTAAAGCCGATGCCAGACCTGAAATTTATGCATACGGACTTCGTAACCCGGATGGCTTGGCCATTAATCCCTCAACAGGCGATTTATGGGAGGCAGAATTTGGTCCTAAAGGGGGCGATGAAGTAAATATCATTAAAGCGGGCAAAAATTATGGCTGGCCCATCATTACTTACGGAACAGAATACAGTGGTAAAAAAGTTGGCGATGGTATAACACAAAAAGAAGGCATGGAACAACCTGTTTATTACTGGAATCCAAGCATCTCACCTGGCTGTATAGCTTTTTATAACAGCAATAGTATTGCTGAATGGAAAGGCAATTTGTTTGTAGGAGGTTTAAGTGGTTCGCACATTATCCGCTTAGTGATAAAAGATGACAAAATTGTTGGCGAAGAGCGCTTGCTGGAAGGCAAAGGCGAACGTTTCCGTGATATAGCTGAAGGAAAGGATGGAGCCCTTTATTCGGTAACCGATAACGGACATTTATACCGAATTGCGAAGAAGTAATTAGCTTGTAAACCTGTCAGCTTTCGAAAACCTGATAGGTTTTTTCAAATTAATCCCCGATTCTTGCTTGAGTCTGGGATTTTTTTGTTTAAAGCATCTTTATTTGTTTTTGGAAATGTAAGGTTAGTTTTTTATGGCATTTTCGGCTCCGCTCTTGCGCTGTGCCTGACTTTTAAACTTCGCAATTGTTGGCTAATTTTTCCATTTTTTTAATAAATCTTTTATTAGCTTTACGATATGCAGGCAGTAAACTACGAGAACGAAACAAGCTATGGCAATTTAGAATTACTTGCCATGCAGGTAGTAGAGGGTTTTATTACAGGTTTGCACAAAAGTCCGTTCCATGGCTTTTCGGTCGAGTTTGCCGAGCACCGCCAGTACAATAATGGCGATAATGTTAAAAATATCGACTGGAAATTATATGCTAAAACGGATAAGCTTTACAGCAAACGTTTCGAAGAGGAAACCAATTTGCGCTGCCAGTTTGTGATCGATGTTTCCTCGTCGATGTATTTCCCTGAGCCGAAAAATAACAAACTGATTTTCTCTATACAGGCTGTTGCGTCTTTAATGTACTTGTTAAAGAAACAACGTGATGCTTTCGGCTTGAGCCTATTTACCGACGAGATCTTGTTAAATTCTCCTGGAAAATCGACAACGGTTCACCAGAAATATTTATTTACCCAACTAGAGGAACTATTGCAGAAACCAAAGGTAAATGCACAGACCAATTTAAGTGAGGCGCTGCACCAGGTGGCAGAACTGATCCACAAACGTTCCCTGGTAATTATCTTCAGTGATCTTTTCAATACGCAGACCAGTGCCGATAAAACCGATCAGTTTTTTGATGCTTTGCAGCATTTGAAATTTAACAAACACGAAGTTGTGGTTTTTAATGTGGTAGACCAATCAAAAGAAGTCGATTTTAATTTTGAAAACCGTCCCTACCAGTTTATTGATATGGAAACCGGCGATACGATAAAAGTGCACGCCAACCAGGTAAAGGAAAATTATACCGCTGCTGTTTCTGGTTACCGCCAGCAGATTGCGCTGAAATGTGCCCAATATAAAATTGATCTCATCAATGCAGACATCAACGAAGGGTTTTATCCTGTTCTCCAGTCATATTTGATTAAAAGACAAAAATTAGGCTAAGCTTTTGTTTTAAAACAAAACAACGGTAAATACAGACTGTTAATTAAGAAACGATTAATTTAAACTCGATAATATGTTAGAAAAAGGCGCTATAGCACCAGATTTCGAATTGAATGCTACTCCCGATCAAAAAATAAAACTCAAAGATTTTAAAGGTAAAAACGTTATCCTGGCTTTTTATCCCGCCGATTGGAGTCCGGTTTGCAGCGATCAGATGGCACTTTACAACGAAATGCTTAAATATTTCAGTAAATACGATGCACAGATTTTCGGGATTTCAGTTGATAGTGTTTGGTGCCACCTTGCCTTCGAAGAAAGCAGAAAACTACATTTCCCATTATTGGCTGATTTTGAGCCTAAAGGAGCAGTTTCAAAAGCTTATGGCGTGTATGATGAAAAAGTTGGAGAAAGTAAAAGAGCGTTATTTGTTATAGATAAAGAAGGAAAAATTGCCTGGAGTTATTTAGCGCCTGTGGCTGTTAATCCTGGTGCCGATGGTATTTTGGATGCATTGGAAGAATTAAACAAGAAATAAGTGATGAGTACATTAAAACCAGAAATAAACGATAAGGATCACATTCAGGGCGATGATTCGGCGAGTGTTACCATTGTGGAGTTTGGCGATTACCAATGTCCGTACTGTGGAGATGCTTATCCTATTATGAAAGAAATTGAAGAAACTTTTGGTCATCAGATCAAATTTGTTTTCCGCCATTTTCCTTTGGCTAATGCACATCAATATGCTTTTCCGGCAGCAATTGCAGCAGAAGCAGCTGCCTTGCAGGGTAAGTTTTGGGAAATGCACGATGCCCTTTACGAAAACCAATACCGCTTAAATGCCGAATTATTCGACGAACTGGCTGAAACCATTGGATTGGATTTAGAGCAGTTTCAGAAAGACAGCACTTCCGAAGAGATCAAAAGCATAATAGAAGATAATTTTGATAGTGGTATACGCAGCGGTGTAAATGGAACGCCATCATTTTATGTAAACGGAGCAAAATTTGACGGAGGTGCTGCTGATTTGTATCAAATGCTTAAAGAAAGTACAGAGTAATTTTAAAGGAATCGTCCTCTCGACCAGAGCCATGCGAAGTGGAGAGATCTATTTATGACAGATTTCTATTAACCAGGAAAAGGCTTCATTTTTGCACAATCGCAATCACAATTTGAATCTTTTATATCGAATTTTTTCAAAAAGTACTGGTAAAAGCCAATCCTGTCTTTCATTGCAGGTGTTACAGTTCCTTTATTACATTCCAAAGCGCCGTTAACAATATTAATGGTCATTCCGAAACCGGATTTATATCCTTTTTGAGTTTCAGCTGCGGATGGTTTCCATTTTCCAGTAATAACATCGTGGCACGACGGTTTCGCACCTTGTGGTGTCATCCAAAAATAGATGGCTGTTTCAAAAGCAGTTATGGCATTAGTGCTTACCAGGTCTGGGTTTTTAAGTAAAATGTTCTTGTCGCCAAAAATACAATCAGATGCAAAACCATAATTGCTATTATAACTCAACTGAATAGGACCGCGGCCATAATACTTTTTACCGTTTACGGCGGGATAATTTACGTTTGCAGTAATATAATTAACATTGGTATCCAGCTCCTGATTAAGCATTAAACCATCGTTATATTTATTGTTCATCCCGTTACGTGTTTCGTGGGAAATATGAGCGAAAAATGCTGCCAGTTCCTTTTTATTTACATTCAAGTCTTTTGAGGAGCAGAGATCTGCATAATCGATTACTGAAATGCTGTAAGGTTTCGTCTTTGCCCATGCTTCGTCCCAATCGGTGTCTAGCCTGATCACAGTTTCCTTGCCAGTCTTTTTATCGGCCCTGGTGATTTTATAAATCCATTCGCCCCGCTTTTCGATCTTAATTTTAATAAATGACAGGTCAGAAACTGCTTTGACAAAGGAAGCATAGCTATAAAATTTATTCCGCAGAGGAAAAAAACTGTTGAATTCTTTTTCTGAAAAATAACTGGAAACACTTGATTTTGTGGTGCTGAAGCTTAAATTAAATAAACATACTGCCGAAATCAGAATTACAAGCCATTTGTTTTTCATAATTTATAATAGATAGATGCTGCTTAAGTTAACAAAAAAACCTCATGTATTTTGCAATACATGAGGTATCAGATAAGGGTAACCGGAAAACTAAAAAACTAATTATGAGTTTTTAGAATTTAACAAAATTGAAATCGCTTCGTGTTTTGTTATATCAAAGGTGCACTTCATTTATGAAGTTTTAGTGAAGAAAAAATCATCCTGTTGATATCAGGTTGCTTAGCTTATAAATTATCACTTAAAGTTCTTTTGAAGGATCAGAATGATTTCTTTTCTGCTTTTCAACTAAAACAATATCATTACTTTATCTCTTTATTAGGTATATAAAAATCCATGATTAAAAGATATCCACATGAGTAAAAACGTTGCAGAACAACTGGTTGAAATGCTGGTTGAAGTTGGTGTAAAAAGAGTTTATGCAGTTACCGGAGACAGTTTAAATTATTTTAATGATGCGGTAAGAAGAAATGGAAAAATAAAGTGGATCCATGTCCGTAATGAAGAAGCTGGTGCCTTTGCTGCCGCTGCCGAAGCTGAACTTGATGGAATTGCTTGTTGCGCAGGGAGTTGCGGGCCAGGGCATGTGCACCTTATTAACGGTCTTTACGATGCGCACCGCTCCCATGTTCCGGTAATTGTTATTGCATCAACCATCCCAACAAACGAATTTGGAATGGACTTTTTTCAGGAAACCAATACCATTAAATTATTTGACGATTGCAGTTGCTATAACCAGGTAGCCACCACTGCCGAGCAGGCACCAAGAATGTTTCAAACGGCGGTTCAGCATGCCATTCATAAAAAAGGTGTTGCCGTGTTTGGCCTGCCTGGCGATGTAGCACAACTGGATGCGGTAGAAAGTGTAACTTCTATGCAACTCTTCAACAACAAACCGGTGATCCGCCCATCAGACCCGGAATTAAATGAGCTATCCACTTTGCTCAACGGTGAAAAGAAAATAATGATATTTTGTGGGATAGGCGCTGCCGATGCACATGATGAAGTGGTGGCGCTTGCTGCTAAATTAAAAGCACCGGTTGGATTTTCTTTTCGTGGCAAAATGGGCATCCAGTATGATAATCCTTATGAGGTTGGCATGACTGGGCTTCTGGGGCAGCCATCTGGTTATCATGCCATGCACGAGGCTGATGTGGTCTTTTTGCTCGGAACTGATTTTCCTTATGTAAACTTCATGCCCATAAAAAGTAAGATTGTGCAGATCGACGAAAAACCAGAACGTTTGGGCCGACGGGCAAAACTTACCATGGGTTTATGTGGAAATATCGGCGATTCGATCAAAGCATTATTACCCCTTATCACCGAAAAGAAAGATGATAGTTTCTTAAAAACGCAACTGGAATTTTACCGGAAAGTGAAAGAAAGGCAACAAGTTTATGTAAAAGATCAGGGAGAGAAAAATAAAATACAACCCGAATATGTAGCTGAAACCATTAACCGCTTAGCGGCCAACGATGCTATTTTTACGGTAGATACTGGAATGTGCTGTGTGTGGGGAGCACGTTTTATCGATGCAACAGGCAAACGCAAAATGCTGGGTTCATTTAACCATGGCTCTATGGCAAATGCAATGCCAATGGCCATTGGTGCTGCATTGGCACATCCAGAACAACAGGTAATTGCGCTTTGCGGTGATGGAGGCTTATCCATGCTCTTAGGCGATCTTGCCACAATTAAACAATATAATCTTCCTTTAAAGCTGATTGTGTTTAATAACAGAGCCCTTGGAATGGTAAAACTGGAAATGGAAGTTGACGGTTTACCAGACAATGAAACGGATATGATCAATCCTGATTTTGCATTGGTAGCGCAGGCCATGGGATTTAAAGGAATAACAGTAGCTGAACCCGAAGCAGTGGAAACTGCAATCACTCATGCGTTAAATGAAGAAGGGCCGGTTTTATTAAATATTATGACCAATCCGAATGCATTGGCCATGCCGCCTAAAATTGAATGGGCACAAATTAAAGGAATGACCGAATCGATGACGAAATTGATGCTCGGTGGAAAAATGAGTGAAGTTTTGGATACAATAAAATCGAATTATAAACACCTGGGTGAGGTGTTATAGGTATAATTAGCCGTCATCTCGACTGAAACGCAGTGGAATGCCTGCCCGTACAGGCGGAGAGATATAAAGACAGGTTTAGCTTCGCTGAGCCTTCTAGTTCTCTACTGCCCTATGCGCTTCGCTCGAAATGACGGACTTTTTAGAATTTTACAACATATAAACTA
Source organism: Sphingobacteriaceae bacterium (assembly GCA_017745075.1). Lineage (GTDB taxonomy): Bacteria > Bacteroidota > Bacteroidia > Sphingobacteriales > Sphingobacteriaceae > Pedobacter. Next base: position 152,848 of record JAGIAD010000005.1, read on the forward strand.
TAAATTACCCCTCAATTCTTGTTCGCGCTCTAAAGATTCGAATAATGCTTTAAAGTTACCCGCCCCGAAACTCTGGGCACCTTTACGTTGAATAATCTCAAAGAAAAGGGTAGGGCGGTCTTCAACCGGTTTGGTAAAAATCTGTAAAAGGTAACCTTCTTCGTCGCAATCGACTAAAATGCCCAAACTTTCCAGCAAAGATATTTCTTCATCAATTTTACCCACACGTGCGGGCATCATGTCATAGTAGGCTTCTGGTGGTGCACTTAAAAACTCAACACCCCTTGCTTTAAGTTCTTTAACTGTTTTTACAATATCTTTTGTAGCTACCGCAATGTGCTGAACGCCTTCACCTTCATAATATTCCAGGTACTCTTCAATCTGCGATTTCTTTTTCCCCTCAGCAGGTTCGTTAATCGGAAATTTCGAATAACCGTTGCCATTACTCATTACTTTGCTCATTAACGCCGAATATTCGGTATTGATCTGTTTATCATCAAAAGAAAGGATGTTTACAAATCCCATCACGTCTTCGTACCATTGCACGGCTTCATTCATGCGGTTCCAGCCCACATTACCCACACAGTGATCTATATATAAAAGGCCTACCTCCGCCGGTTGATAATCACTCTCCCAGGCACGGTAACCTGGCATAAAGGTGCCGCTATAGTTTTTACGCTCAATAAACATGTGTACTGTTTCGCCATAAGTATAAATACCACTCATTTTAACCTCACCATGCTCATCCGTTAAGGTTTTAGGCTCCATGTATGGCCTGGCACCACGTTTTGTGGTTTCTTCAAAGGCACTGTAGGCATCGTCAACCCAAAGTGCGAGTACTTTTACACCATCGCCATGTTTTTTAACATGCTCCGAAACGGGATGATCTGATTTCAATGCCGTTGTTAAGACCAACCTGATTTTTCCTTGCTGTAATACATACGAAGAATGGTCGCGTACTCCGGTTTCTGGTCCGGCGTAGGCCAGACTTTGAAATCCAAATGCCGTTTTATAATAATGAGCGGCCTGCTTGGCATTACCCACATAAAATTCGATATAATCTGTTCCGTTAATAGGCAGAAAATCTGGTGCTTTAGAAATTTTTTCTGCGAATGTTTGTGTTTCCATTTGTTTTGTATGTTGTTAAATATTGTAAGGTTGTAAAGTTTTAATGTTGTATAGTTTTGAATCTTGCATGGTACCACAGCTCCCATTCCGCTGCTCTTTATCTCCTGACTTCCGACTATAGACTTCGGATTCAAGACCCCCAACTATCCTTCCTGCCAGCTTTTATGGTAATTTTCATCCTCTATATCCAAGGCATCCTGTGTAAGCATTAAAGGTTTAAAAGGATCGATCATCACCGCCAGTTCATCTGTTTTTTCTTTTCCTATTGATTTTTCTACTGTTCCAGGGTGCGGACCATGGGGGATGCCACCCGGGTGTAAGGTAATCTGTCCTTTAACCACACTTTTGCGGCTCATAAAATCGCCGTCTACGTAATAAAGCACTTCATCACTATCTACATTACTGTGGTTATAAGGCGCAGGAATCGAATCGGGATGGTAATCGTATTTGCGTGGAACAAAAGAGCAGACTACAAAATTGTGTCCTTCAAAAGTTTGATGTACCGGAGGAGGTTGGTGCAGGCGACCTGTTATCGGTTCAAAATCGTGGATCGAGAAAGCGTAAGGGTAGTGGTAGCCGTCCCAGCCAACATAATCAAAAGGATGTGTACCGTAAGTGTATGGATAAATTAGGCCCTGTTTTTTGATCAATATTTTAAAGTCTCCGTATTCATCATGTGTTTGCAGGTTCTCGGGTAACCTTAAATCGCGTTCACAATAGGGCGAATGCTCCATCAACTGTCCAAACTGATTTAAGTATCTTTTTGGCGGTCTTAAAGGGCTAAAACTTTCTACAATAAATAACCTGTTTTCCTCATTATCGAATTCCATTTGATAAATCGTCCCTCTTGGGATAATCAGGTAATCGCCATAGCCAAACTTAATTTCACCAAAGCCTGTTTTCAGTTTTCCGGAGCCTTCGTGTACAAAGATCATTTCGTCGGCCTGACTGTTTTTATAGAAGTAATCAGTCATCGATTTTCTTGGAGCAGCCAGCACAATGTGCAGATCGCTGTTCACCAGCACCGGTTTACGGCTTTTTAAAAAATCATCCTCCGGTTTAATCCTGTAGCCGATCAAACTTGTGTGTTTCAGGTGTCTCTCGCGGACAATTTTGGGTTCTACACTATAAGGTTCTCCTAAGTGTTTTACAATGGTTGGCGGATGGCAATGATAGACCAGCGAATATAAACTGGAAAAACCTTCGGTTGATACCAGTTCTTCGGCATAAAGATTTCCATCCGGTTTGCGGAAAACCGTATGGCGTTTAGCTGGAATTTGCCCTAATTTGTGATAAATAGGCATAATTAAATAATGTTATGGTTAGAAAGAAAAATCCTAAAGAATAAACAAGCAAAACGCAAATGCGTTTCAATTAATAAGAAGGGGCAGATAAATTACAGAGAATATTGCGCCATGATCAGCTTGGAAAGCATCTTATAACGACGTGCAGCAATGGCATCGTTTACGAGATTAATATGTAATGCTTTTAATATCATGCTTTTAATGCAACTAAGGTAAGTATTTTATTTAAAAATTGAAATTTTAATTACCTTTAATTACTTACTTATAGCATCATCCCAATGAAATTTACTTTTACATGCTTAATTTTTTTCGTGTTCAGTTATACCTGTTTTGCACAGCAAAAAGCCAAATATAATATTAGGGTTGTCGATCGGAACGGGAACTCAGTGCGGGGCGCTTTTTATGCTGCTGCTGATAATGGCTTAACCATCATCAGAAACCGGCGGGATACTTTAAAACTTAGTGCCGACAGTATCAGTGAACTGTATATCCACCGCAGAGGGCTGGCCGCTCCATTGGCCATTGCAGGCGGATTAACGTTTTTTGTGCTGGCAGCTAAAAGTGATAAACTTGCAGAATCGGTTGTGCTCATTGCCGCCGGTGTACCTGCAGGTGTATCGGGCGGATTATTGATCGGGGGATTGCTTTCCAATAAAAAACGTTACAAAGGGCTCCAATCAAAAGATTTTCCGGTAATAAAACCAAGCCTTCAACAATACACTGTGTTAAAATAAAAGGGATTAAGTTTTATTTTGACTAACCTAATTGCTTAGCTTTACCGCGTATTTAACCAAATGATATATGAAACTAGTATCCTATAAAACCGAAGACAGAGAGCATCTTGGTGTGTTTGTAAATGGGCATATCTATAATTTAAATAGCTGCGATAAGCTTATTCCTGATAACATGAACGAATTTTTGCAGGGGGGTGAGGTATTAATGGAAAGGGCAAAGCGCATTGATGATCAGATCAAAGAAGGAAGTCTGGAGGCTAAAGAAGAAATTTTTTACGAAATTTTAGCTCCTGTGCCGCATCCCACCAGCTGCAGGGATGGATATGCTTTTAGGCAGCATGTGGCAGCGGCGCGTAGGAACCGCAAGGTTGATATGATCCCCCAGTTTGATGAATATCCAATTTTTTATTTCACCAATCATAATGCCATTCAGGGTACCGGAGAAATTGAATGTATGCCCGATCATTTCGATAAACTCGATTTCGAGCTCGAACTGGCAGTTGTAATCGGAAAAAAAGGCAGAAATATTAAAGCTGCTGATGCTGATGAATATATTGCCGGCTACATGATAATGAATGATATGAGCGCCCGTACCCTGCAGATGGAAGAAATGCTGTTGAATTTAGGCCCTGCAAAAGGAAAAGATTTTTCAACGGTAATTGGCCCGTGGTTGGTTACGCCTGATGAATTGATCCAATACAAAGTTGCACCTAAAGAAGGGCATGTAGGTAATGCTTATGATCTTAAAATGACCTGTCGCGTAAACGGTATCGAAGTTTCAAGAGGAAATGCTGCCGATATGGACTGGACTTTTGCCGAAATTATTGAACGTTGCGCTTATGGCGTAGACATTCTTCCGGGAGATGTAATCGGCTCTGGAACGGTTGGAACGGGTTGCTTCTTAGAACTGAACGGTACCGGCCTGCTTAACGATCCTGATTACAAGGTGCAATGGTTGCAGCCAGGTGATGTGGTGGAGATGGAAATAACCGGCTTGGGTGCGCTAACCAATACAATTACGAAGGCTGATACGGATTTTTCGATTTTAGCTTTGAAGAAGAACTGAAATAGATTATCATTATAAAAGGCGTCATTTCGAGCGGAGTGCAACGAAGTCGAGAACCACGAAGTGCTCAGCGAGGCTAAATCTGACTAGATAGATCTCTCCATTTCACTGCGTTCCAGTCGAGATGACGACATTTTAGAGATATAATCTCCATATTAAATCTTTCTTCCAACCTTTAACTTAATAAAAACCTTGCTAACCCTAAATACTTCCGATTTAACCCCTGTAGAACTACAAAACTATCTGCAGTATGCTATTGCTCCCCGGCCGATTTGCTTTGCCTCTACCGTAGATGCTGAAGGGAATATCAATTTGAGCCCTTTCAGTTTCTTTAATATGTTCAGTACCAACCCTCCGGTCTGTGTTTTTTCTCCGGCAAGAAGGGTGCGCGATAATACAACCAAACATACTTTAGAGAATGTTCATCAGGTAAAAGAGTGCGTAATTAATATTGTGAATTACGATATGGTGCAGCAAATGAGCCTGGCCAGTACCGAATATGCAAAAGGGGTAAACGAATTCGAAAAAGCAGGTTTTACCATGCTGAAATCGGATCTCATCCAGCCACCAAGGGTGGCCGAAGCGCCGGTGCAATTGGAATGTGTGGTAAATGATATTATTCCGCTGGGCAATAGCCACGGGGCAGGGAACCTGATTCTGGCTGAAATAAAAGTAATCCACATCAAGGAGGAAATATTAGATGAAAATCGCAAAATCGATCAGCATAAGATAGATCTTGTTGCACGTTTGGGCGGCGATTGGTATTGCAGGGTTACAAACGATAATCTGTTTAAGGTAGCAAAGCCCCTGGCTAAACTCGGCATTGGAGTAGACCGTTTACCACAATCGGTCCGCTTTTCGAAAGTATTAACCGGCAACGATTTAGGTATGCTGGGCAATGTTGAGCAAATACCCTCCAATGAAGAAATTGACCTGATCAGTACCAATCCCGAAGTTAAAGAAGTTCTCGATGCTACCATTGGCGATAGCACCAACCGCGAGAGGGAGCTTCACGAGCTGGCCAAAAAAATTCTTAATAGCGGAGATGTAGAATTTGCTTTAAAGATCGTTTTACTGTAAATTTATTAACTAAATTTTGGCTATGCACACCATTGTTCAAGTAGACCAGTACATTATCAATTCGGCAGAATTTGCCATTTCGATTTTGGACCATTTAAGGAATCTGGTACATAAAGCCGATGCCCGTATTGAAGAGAAAATTAAATGGGGAATGCCTTTCTTCGATTATAAAGGTACGGTTTGCCATATGGCTTCTTTCAAACATCATTGTGCCTTTGGTTTTTGGAAAGGGTCGTTATTGAACGACGAATATGGAATTTTAAAAGACCGTTCGGAAGCCATGGGTTCATTGGGCAAAATAACATCTTTTGATGACCTGCCTGCGGATGAAATCCTGATTGCCTATATTCAGCAGGCTATTCAGTTAAATGAAGATAATATAAAACTGCCTTCAAAACCAAAAACCACAGAGAAAAAAGAACTTGTAGTACCCGAATATTTTATGGAAGCTTTAAATAAGGTTCCTGAAGCTTTGGCTGTTTTTCAGAATTTTAGCATCTCCAATAAAAAAGATTATGTATCGTGGCTGGAGGAAGCAAAAACAGAAGCAACCCGGATAAAAAGATTGGAAACCACGTTAGAATGGCTTGCAGAAGGTAAAACGAGAATGTGGAAATATAAAAAATAATTAAAGAATACTTACAATTTTCATGAAACGGGCTTTGTAATGGCCGTCTAAATCGGTAATGGTTACCTGATGTGCTTTTCCGGAAGAGGCGTGTATAAATTTGATTCCATTCTCATCGATAGAATAAACAATTCCGACATGGCCAATTCTTCTTACTCTTGAATTACTGCCCGTAAAAATCAATACATCACCAACTTTTGCATTTTCCAGGCTGGTTTCTTTACCCACATAGCTAAATTCGCGTGAGGAACGGGGAACCTTGAAGCCAAAATTGCTGAACACATAACTTACAAAACCTGAGCAATCGAAGCCGACTTTTGGATTGCTTGTGGCATAACGGTAAGGGATACCTAACATACTCTTAGCAAAATCGATTAAACTTTCAGATTTAACCGGAGAATTGTTTGACGATTTATCCTCTTTAGGAAGGTTGTTAACGAGCTTTTTAATTAACTCCTGGTATTGAGCAGGGATGATGGTTTGGGCTTTTCCTGCCGTGGCAGACAAAATGAAAAATGCAATCAGGACTGTTATTTTCTTCATAAGCTTGAACTCAAAGATATAAAAAATATCAAAAGTCGATTAAAATGTTGAAAATGAGTTGAAATAAAAAAGTCTGGACAAAAAGCCAGACTTTAAATAAAATATTTGGTTTAGTTAAATACTTGGAAACATAGTTTGAGCTTTATCGCCAATTAATGGAAGAGGTTTTTGCTCGCTGTTATTTGCACTTATAGCTCCTAAGATAATGAAAATAATATAAGCAATATAAATCAGATAGCTTAAATATCCAAAAATTGCTGTTGGCATAATTCCAATTAATATTGTTACCACAATATTGAGTACAATTGCACCCAAATGCAGCAGTAGAGATTGCCTTAAATGATAGCTAGATAATGCTGTTTTGTTGTCTTTATACATAGCAAAGTATGATATTAACCAACCAATAAGAAAGATGTAGCTAACAACGGCCGCATTTTTTCCGCTATCTGCAGTTTTAAAAGGAGAATTTGTTTCCATAGATTTTTTAGTTTTTCAATTACAACTGTAAATTACTAAAAATTATTATATTATGGAGTAGTAACTGCAACAGGTAAAATCTTGCCATTAAAAAATTTCTGTCCGGTTTTTGCGAAATCAGCTACATATTTTCCCATTTCGAAAGCCATTACCGGACTTTGGTAACCCGGAAAAGCGGCTTCGAGCATTTCAGTCTGTGCCGATCCTAAGGCCAGGCAATTAATCTTGATTCCTGTTTCGGCCAATTCAAATGCCAAACATTCAGTTAAAGTATGCAACGCCGCTTTACTGGCCGAGTAGGCAGAAAGACCAGGAAATTTAACACTTCCTTGAAAGCCACCCATGCTGCCAATATTTACAATATGGCTTCCGTTTTTCATTAAAGGTATCAGGTTTTGGATCATCCTGAAGTGCGAAATCACATTGCTCTGTAACATTTCGCCCAAATCAACTTCGGTGGTTTCTAAAAATGGTTTATTAATTAAAGCACCGGCATTGTTGATCAGGATATCGATCGTACCTAATCGCTCCCTTAAAAAAGGGACCAGTGCCGCATAATCGTCGTTTACAATATCGAATTCTACCGGTAAAAGAGTGCAATCGGGGTTGATGCCACGGGCAATCTCCAGCAGCTTACGTAATTTATCGGCCGAACGGGCAATGGCAACAATTTTATTTTCTTTATGTAAGCTAAACTCTAAAGCTGTTTCGAAACCGATTCCGCTACTGGCACCTGTAATTATAATGTTCATTAAAAGGAATTAAAAATTGTTGTAAAGTTAAATGGTTCTTTAATTATAGTCCTCGTTTGTAACGAGGATTTTCGAAAATGGCGATTTTATCGCTGATTTTCCTGTTTAAACAGGAAAAATAGTCCCCCGTTTAATTTCAATTATCTTATTCAAGTTAATTAAAAAATCTTGCTTTTTGATTAAAATGCCACATTACAAATGTGAATCTCCTCCGTCCCCGTTATAAACGAAGACGATAAATCAATCTTCCACAAGCAGCTGACTTACCGGGTTTTTAATCACATGTAAACCATCATTGATCAATTTGGTATGGTCTGGCTCTTTGCCTGCCTTAATTTCCAGGTATACTTGGATTTCCCTTTCCAATTGGTGATAGATTTTTTTGTGATAAATGATTTCGAGTATTTCCAGTGCACAGAGCCAATCCTGCCTGTGATCTATTTTTAATTGTGTAAAAATATCGCCAAGTAGCTCCAGGTTTTTGCCGCTTTCCCTGATTTCCCTTACTGTTTTATATAAAGTATGCAGCTTTAAGGTTTTATCATCATAGGTAATTTTATGTGTTTTCTCTCCGCTAATCAAAGTAATCTCTTCGTATGCATCCTTGTCTGCCGCACCGTTAAAAACCGATACAATTTTTTCGCCTACGGCCATATCGTAAGTGCCCCACTCGGGTTTAAACAATATGTTCCCATTACTTTCGGTAACAGTACAATCGTTAAAGGCAATTAAAATCAATTTATCATCCTGCGTAACAATATCCTTAACTACTCCTGTAACTTTAATTCCACTGTCAAAAAGGAGTTCGGCGCGATTGCCCAAAGTTATTCCTATGTTTTCCAGCGCTGAATGGCTAAAATCTTCAAGTGGCTGGCTGGTATTTTTAAGTTTGCCTACCGGCGATGAAAAACCATCTGCATGGTAGTCTTTGCCGTGGCCCTTAAGCTGTTTACCGTTCAAAGCCAAAGCCGATGGGCCAGTTGTTTTAATAAAAGTAACTTCATCTGCAGCACTGATGCCCATATCCGTAAAAATACCGCTCACCTGTAAACCGGAACTGTAAACAGCAGTGGCCACATTTTTACAGGCAATGGCTTTCATTACACTTTCTGTTCCGCCGCACCTGAAAGCCATGGTATTGGCAAATTGTTCTAAAACATCAATCAGGTTTTGAAAGGTCTCGGTAACAAAAAGCTGCGGCTGTGGTTTAGTAATATCGTAAGGGTAATTAACGGTATCGATATTGTACCAAAGTTTTTCTACATCGCTGTGCATACAGGTAGCACTTTCGCCTATAGAAGAAAGTAACCCTGCGCCGTAAATTTTAGGGTTTTCTAAGGTGCCAATCAGGCCATATTCTACTGTCCACCAGTGTAAACGACCCAAAAGGGCCATTTCTGAAGGTTCACCCATATTTTCGCTAATGTAACGCAGGTTTTTTTCGGCCTGTGCAATTTCGGCGGGATCGGCATCTACAGCCTCTTTTAAGATAGAAAGCTTTCTGATGGCCTCATAAAGTTCGAAATCTTTTGCCGAGAACATGGCTTTTGCCCCAATTGAACCGAAGTAACTCAGGTAATTGTTGTAATCGGTATCAGCAATAATAGGAGCGTGGCCAGCACTTTCATGTATAATATCGGGAGCAGGGGTATATTCAATATGGTTAATCTGGCGGATATCGGCCGCAATAACGAGCACACGGTAAGCCTGGTATTCCATAAATGCTGCTGGGGGAATAAAGCCATCAACTGTTACTGCTCCCCAACCAATTTTACCCAGGTTATCGTTCATGGTTTGCAGATCGGGGATACGCTCAATACTTAAACCGGCTCGCTGTAAGCCTTTTATATAAGGGTAATAAGCAACATTTTTAAGATAACTGTAATTCTGGCGCATTACATAACGCCATACCGCCTGATCTACAGGTGTGTACTTTTCGTAGTTTTGAGCAACAATAAATTGCTTTAAATGGTTTGGCAATTTAGCTACCTGCGCATTATTAAAATCATTAAAATGGCTCATGGTTATTTATGAAATAAGTTGGTCGGCAGCTAAGTTAGGATGTTGTTTTTATCTTAACAAGAAAGCAGCTGCATAAATTAACAGGTGAACATCATAAAGGTTTCGGATGATTAAAATGGTTGAGTGGGTAATTGGAAAAGGTACTGTAGCATTCCATCTGGCGGCTCCGGTCGGGCTGTTCGCTATATCTTTGCTGCCCTTCGACTCCGCTCAGGCTGACAGCAAAGGATGCCGCTTCCATCCCGTTTAGGTAGAAGGGTTCGTGCTAATGAACTCGGTTTTCTTTGCAATTTCTGATAAAAACGAAAATAGGGGCACTATTTATGCGACCTAAACCCGACTGGCGCGTAAAGCCCGGAGCGAGGTACGAGTGAGGACTTGAAGCGAAGGCGGGACTGTAGAAACCCAAAAGCTTGTGTAACTGCTTTCCAAAAAAAGATTTGATTGTTGATAAGGAAAGGCGCTGTAGCATTATATCGAGAGGCTCCTCTCAGGCTGACAGCAAAGGATGCCGCTTCCATCCCGTTTAGATACAGAGGCTCATGGAACTGTTTTTCTAGAAAAATAATTTGATTATCCAGGCATCATGCACCACTATTACCCGCATTGAAAATTAATCTTTCTTCTCTTTTTTACCACCGATTTTCTTCACACTGAAAGTAAAGTAGTGTTGGTACAGGTAACTAAATATGGCCATTAAAACCGAAACCAGAACCCTCGAAAGCATAGATAGCGTTGGGTAATCGCGTAAAAGTTCCAGTAAAAATTTTAACAGTACATAATTGGCCAGGATATTAATGAATTGAAGATTCAGAAACCTAAACAACTGTACCCGTCCTTTCAGCTCGCTGTGCGTAAATATAACGTATTTATTAAGCAAGAAACTGGTTGGGATGGCAATGGCATAGTCTACCAGCAATGACGCCGTTTCTCTTTGAAGCACAATTACCCCAAAGTTTACAGCTTCGGTTTTAAAGATGAAAAAGTAAGCGAAATAATAACTTAAAATGCCCAGCAACAATGTGCTGCCACCAGTAGCCAGATACCTGAAATTATGTAAAGAAATAAATTTTTTAAATGGAGGGTGAAAAAAATCTATCGTAGCTAAAATGGCGTTACGCATTATTTGAAACTGTTCGTTGTTATTTTTTGGCGCAATTTACAATTAAATTTTTATTGCTAGCCTAATTAGATCATTTAAGCCATTTTATTGATTGTTGGAATAATATGCCGGTTGAGCTACAAAATCGATCACTGCGCACCAACTGTACGATGGATGTGGCTGGATGCTCACTCCAACTGTATTCAGTTTGTACTTTTGATCGAGCAGATTAAACCGGTGACCAAGCGAAGGTACACCACAATCCAGCAATAGGTGACATACAATGTCCAGACTGTTCGAATAACCAAAGTCTATATTTTCGCTCATCGCTTTATTCGGAAAATATTTGGATAAACGTTTCGAAAATTTGTCGCCGTTGCTGCTTTCATGTGTATCGAGGTTGTTTCTGTTCAGATCCTGGGCATGGCTACGGCTCAAAGAAGCCAGTTTATCATCGGGATAAAATAACTGTAGATTTTTTATTCCCCTTAAATGCTTTAGTAAAGAAGTATAATAGCTATTGTTACGGGTAATCCGCAGTTCGTTATAGTTTCTGTATTGCCTTACTTTAGCGTTGTAATTGTTAATGTAATCTTCTAAAAACGTGTAGTAGAATTTTTCGCCATCAATGCGGATCAGGTTCATGTACATCACTACATTTTTCTCTTCGTTGGTTAAATAAGAAGCATTTGCTGCAGTATTGGCCCTGCGAAATTCGGCATCAGTCCATTTTTGGGCATTTGCGCCTGTAACAAAAATTAAGAATATAAGGGTAGGTAGAAGTATTTTTCGCATCTGATGGTTTTCATGGATAACGCCATTTGATGCAGATTATTTTCTGGTTGGGAATTTAGGAAGTATTTAGGGTAAAGCGCTTAGTGGTTAGCGTTGACTAATTGCCTGAAAAAAATACCACAAAGGCACGACGACACAAAGAAATAGCCTTCGTGTCCAGGTGCCTTTGTGGTTAAAAAATGCAAGTAGCTTATAAAAACATACCGCCTGATGCTTCAATACGTTGTGCATTTATCCATCTTGCATCTTCAGTACATAAGAATGCTACTACACCACCAATATCATCAGGTAAGCCTACTCGGCCTAAGGCAGTATTAGCAGCTATCACGGCATTGAGTTGATCGTTATCGCGTACCAGGCCACCACCAAAATCGGTTTCTATGGCACCTGGAGCAATGATGTTCGATCTGATTCCCCTTGCACCCAATTCTTTGGCCTGGTATTTTGTTAAGGTTTCCATTGCACCTTTCATTGAAGCATAAGCCGCATAGCCCGGGGTTGCAAAACGGGCCAGTCCCGATGAAACATTGATGATTCCGCCACCATCATTTAACAAAGGCAAAGCTTTTTGGGTTAAAAAGAAAGCACCCTTATAATGGATATTTACCAGGGCATCAAATTGTTCCTCGGTAGTATCGGCAAATGAGGCGTGGATACCAATGCCGGCATTATTGATCAGGAAGTCGAATTTTTCTGTATTGAAAACAGATTTTAGCACACTTTTAACTTCCGTAAAAAAGCTATCGAAAGTTTTAGCGTCGCCAACATTTAACTGTATTGCAGCCGCGGGTACACCCAACTCTTTAATTTCGTTTACCGTATCTTCTGCTTCCTCTTTTTTAGATTGATAGGTAACAATTACACCTATTCCTTTTGCCGCAATTTTTAACGCAGCATTTTTGCCTAGTCCGCGGCTACCACCGGTTACCAGGGCAATTTTATTTTGTGTTTCCATTCTATTTATTTTATTTGCTAAACAAAATTAGATGGAATTTGGCTGTAAAAATGGTGACAGCTTAAGTAAAAATGGTGACTGTTTAAGTTTTATGTGGTGATAATTTCCTTATTTGTAGCTAACGACCCGAAATAAGCCTCCCGATATTGTTTGGGCGTTTGGCCGGTGAAGTGTTTAAAAAACTTGGTAAAGTTAGACGGATCGTAAGTTAATATCCTGGCAATTTCGGCAATGGGCATGCTCACATTCTGTAACATTGCTTTGGAAATTTCCATTAAACGCTCCTCGAAAAAGAAACATGGCGAATGCCCGGTAGCGGCCTTAATAGTATTGCTTAAATGAGTGGGGTGTACATGGATTAAATCGGCGAAATCTCTTACCTCAAACATTTCCGTGGCACGGCCAGATACAATGTCGTCAAGGTGTTTGTCTAATTCTTTTAAATAATCTGCTGCAATTTCATGTCGACGGGCAAAAAACTTCTGTGGAATTTTCATATAAATGATTTTGATCGCTGAACAAATATACCATCAAAGCCAGTGATTTTGAAATAGCTGGTATACATTTGTATTTTGCTGTTGAGAGATTATAGGTCAAAAAATCCGTTTATAAAACAAAAGCCGCTGATTTAAGGATCAACGGCTTAAATATTTTTAAAATACTTTTATAATTTACTCAAAGGTAAATCAAAAGTTCCGTCTGTAATATTTACTGATGTATTTATGGTTGTATTCTGATTGGCTCCACTGAAGAAAAATGTTCCTTTCAACTTATTTCCGGCTTCGCTGGTAATAACCAATGTACCCGCATCAGCGTAAAATGAACCGGTTTGACTTTGGTCTTTCATATAAATACCAACGCCGTCTTTTGCTAAGTCGTAAGTACCTACGCCTTTGTATTCGTTTATCGAGATAGCCAGGCGTTTATCGCCATTTACTGTTGTAATGGTTAATAATTTGCCTGCAGGAGAATTTATAGATACCGCTTCGCCGGTAAAGCCAATGGCAGTGCCATCTACTTTTGCATTTAAATTGTTGGTGCTATTATTCGATTCAGGGACTTTTAACGGCACCAAACTGATGTTAAACTGGCCTTCGCTAATGGTTTTTGTGGCTGAAGTGGCATAATTTTGTCCTTTAAATTCGAAAGTACCTTTAATATACTGGCCAGCCAAATAGCTTGTAACCTTAATTGTACCATCAGAAGTGCTGAGGTAAGCCTCCTGAAGTCCCAGATTATTTGGAAGATAAGTGGCTATATTACTATCAGATAAAGTATAAGTGCCCACGCCCTTAAAATCGCTGATTACCAGGCTAAAACCAGTGGTTACTTTATTGCCCAGAAGCTGGAGCGTTGTTTTTCCGTCGATTACATAGGTTTGTGCTGTGGCTATTGTGCATTTCAATAAAACACCGTCAACTTTTCCACTCATGGATGAAGCATCCCAATCAGGGCGGTAATCGATTTCTTTTTTACAGGATGCGGTAACCAGAAGGCATATCAATGCCAATAAGGGCAATTTAAATGGGATTTTCACGAGGGTTAATTTGTTGTGGTTAAATAATTTGGCGCTAAGATAAATAATTTAGTCAAACGCTAATGAAAAGGTGTGCAGCTTTTTAACAGATCTTTCCCGCTGGTACCAGTCATTATAAACCAGTTCAATCTGTTTAACATCAAAAGTACCGAAATCAAAGTTCCTGTATTCTTGTACCAGATCAATCAGTGCCGCCTGGTTTTTTAGTTCCGATCTGAAACGGATAACGGTTGAATGTGCCGTTTGGATGGCATACCTTTTATCGATGCTCTGTTGCAGGTCTGAATTTTTAAAGGTTTTGCGAAGATCATCCCTGATTTCGTTTAAAGTGTCGGTTAAAAAACCTTGGATGAGTATGCAGGAAGGAGAGGCCGTAAGTCCTTTAAACTGGATTTTGAAACTTTTATGCCTCGATAAAACTTCGCTAATAAGATCGATATAATCCTGAACATGGATATCCCTTAAATTAAAGCCGTCATAACAGGAAATGATGGACATTAAAGTGATATGGATATCAGCATTTTGATAATAATATTGCTCCGGCTCAATGGCTTTTGCCTCAATTAAAAACTGCTGAATATTATGATTGGTAGCCGTATCGGGTCTGATCACCAAAGTAATGCCAAAGCGTTTGTCGGTGTCAGAATCTATTAAATGATCTATTTCATAGTTTCCTTCAGCTATTTTGGCAATCGAATCCCTGTAAAGTTTGTTATAATGTTCGGTTAAATCCATTTCTCTTATACAAAAAAGTCGCAGGGATAAAACCTGCGACTTGATATTATCTGGTTGGATGCTGAAATAAATTCAGCATGACGATTTTCGTTTTAAGCCAGCAATGCTTTCCAACTGGTGGCTTTGCCAATAATACCGTTTAAATCAGCAATGGCTACACGTTCCTGCTCCATACTGTCGCGATGGCGTATCGTAACTGTATTATCCTCTAAACTTTGGTGGTCAACAGTGATACAGAAAGGTGTACCTACCGCATCCTGACGGCGGTAACGTTTACCAATTGCATCTTTCTCTTCGTAAATACAGTTGAAATCGAATTTCAGTTCATCCATAATTTCACGAGCTTTTTCCGGTAAACCATCTTTTTTGGTCAATGGGAAAATGGCTACTTTATAAGGTGCTAAAGCCGGGTGCAAACGTAATAAAGTACGACTGTCCTGTTTATCTTCTGTGCTTAAATCCTGCTCTTCAAACGCGTTGATCATCGTTAACAGGAACATGCGGTCTAAACCGATAGAGGTTTCGATTACGTAGGGAATATAATTACCATAAGGTTTACCATCTTCATTTAAATCGTTATCGAAATACTGCATTTTTTTGCCTGAATATTCCTGGTGCTGCTTTAAATCGAAATCGGTACGGCTATGAATTCCTTCAACCTCTTTAAAGCCAAATGGGAATTCGAATTCAATATCGGTTGCGGCGTTAGCATAATGAGCCAGTTTAACATGGTCGTGATAACGGTATTTTTCAGGGTTGGTACCTAACGCTTTATGCCATTTTAAACGTGCTTCTTTCCAGTATTCAAACCATTTTTTGTCTTCACCCGGGCGAACGAAAAACTGCATTTCCATTTGCTCAAACTCGCGCATTCGCATAATAAACTGGCGCGCAATTACCTCATTTCTGAAGGCTTTACCAATCTGCGCAATACCGAAAGGAATTTTCATCCTGCCCGATTTTTGTACGTTCAAAAAGTTTACAAAAATACCCTGAGCAGTTTCCGGACGAAGATAAACTTCATCACTACCCTCAGCCATGGCACCAAACTGTGTGCTGAACATCAGGTTAAACTGGCGTACCTCTGTCCAGTTCGAAGTTTTGGAGATCGGGCAGATTACTTTATAATTTACAATTAAATCTTTTAGCTGCGCCAGGTTTTCAGATTTGAGTGCAAGGTTCATTTCTACTTCAAGCGCTAAGCCTTTTTTTACAAACCTCCAGCTTGCCTCATCAACAAAAGGATATTTGGCAGCATCTAAAATCGTTTCTTCATCTTTAAAACCCGGAATCCAGGCGGCCTGGCCTTCATCGCTTAAACCCAGTATTTCTTGCTGAAATTCTTCAAATTTAGCCCTGTTCGCTTCGCTGAAATTGGCCAATTCAGCATATAATTCGTCAATTTTATTCTCCAATAACTGATCGGCACGGTAACGTTTTTTCGAATCCTTGTTGTCAATCATCGGGTCGTTAAAACCGTCAACGTGTCCGCTGGCTTTCCAAACTTTAGGGTGCATAAAAATTGCAGAATCAATACCCACAATGTTTTCGTGCATCTGTACCATGGCTTTCCACCAGTAGGTTTTAATGTTGTTTTTTAACTCTGCACCCAATTGGCCATAGTCATAAACAGCACTTAAGCCATCATATATTTCGCTGCTCTGAAATACAAAACCGTATTCTTTAGCGTGTGATATTACATTTTTAAATTGTTCGTCGTTATTCTTTTGAGCCATAATGGGGGCAAATATAATAAAAAGGCGGAGGGTTTAAAGGTATAAGGCTGAAGGTTTTTGATCACCTAAAACCAACAACATTTAACATTCCATTTTACCGCTTCCATCTTCCATTTTTTCCTACTTTTGAAACATGAAATACCATCACTTACTATTCTTGTTTGTTATTACCGTTTTTAGCTCCTGCAAGCTGGAAGAAAAAAGCCATCAATATATTAAGTTTAATACCACGGCAGAATTGTATCAATTCTTAAAATGGTCGCCTGAAAGCCGTTTCCCTTTGATCAGTGCCCACCGTGGCGGTCCGATGCCAGGTTTTCCTGAAAACTGTATCGAAACATTCGACAATGCCACTACCTATAACCCTGTAATAATTGAATTCGATATTGCTTACAGCAAAGATTCGGTAATGGTTCTTATGCACGACGACCAATTAGACAGGACCACTACAGGCAAAGGCCCCATAGCAAATTATACTTACGAAGAGTTAAAGGCTTTTAACCTGAAAGATAATGAGGGTAATGAAACTAAATTTAAGATTCCTACCCTGGATAGCGTACTTAGTTGGAGCAAAGGCAAGGTTTTGTTGACCATCGATTTAAAAAAAGGCGTTTCTTATGCCAAAGTGATCGAAAAAGTAAGGCAGTATAAAGCAGAAAGCAGTTCAATAATCATTACCTATACTGCCGGTCAGGCTAAGGAGGTGCACCAACTTGCACCAGATTTAATGATATCTGCTTCTGTGCAAAAGAAAGCTGAATTGAAAAGGTTAAACAGTATAGGTATCCCCAATAACCGGATAGTCGCTTTTGTTGGCGTTTCGGCACCAGATAAGGAATTTTATCAATACCTGCACAGCAAAGGTATTACCACTATTTTAGGCACAATGGGCAATATTGATAAAAGTGCCAAAGCAAGTCCTGCTAAAAATGTATACTACCACCTCGTAAATAACGGTGCCGATATTTTATCGAGCGATAATTTACCGCAGGCATCAGAAGAGTTGGATAAATTTAGATATAATAAAAAATTAAGTTCACCGCATATTAATTAACCACAGATAAAAAGGATGAACACGGATCTGGCAGGTAACTTTAAAATCTGTGTTTATCTTGTAGATCTGTGGTAAAAAAAACATATTATTAACATATAGATAAAGGATAGCACATGTAGCCTTAAAATCTGTGTTGACCTGTGGCAAAAAACGTAAAATGAGTATTTCAGTTAAAAACCTTTCTAAACATTACGATAAGCAAAAGGCGGTTGATGCCATTAGTTTTGAAGCTAAACCAGGCCGTATTCTTGGTTTTTTAGGGCCAAATGGAGCGGGTAAATCAACTACTATGCGCATGCTTACCGGTTACCTGGAGCCAACCTCCGGAACAGCTGAAGTTTTTGGTAAAAGCATTGTAAGCCAGGCCATAGAGGCTAAAAAACACATCGGCTATCTTCCTGAAAATACACCCCTTTATGCCGATATGTATGTAAAGGAGTTTTTAAGCTTCGTCGGGCAAACCTATAAAACCGATAATTTAGCGGTACGCATTGACGAGGTAATTAAAATGGTTGGTTTAACGCCAGAGCAACATAAAAAGATCGGAATGCTATCTAAGGGCTACCGCCAGAGAGTAGGTTTGGCACAAGCCATCATTCACGATCCGGAGGTTTTAATTTTGGATGAACCTACTTCGGGCCTCGACCCAAATCAATTGGTTGATATCAGGCAATTGATCAAAAGCCTGGGTGCTGCCAAAACTGTTGTTATTTCTACGCACATTATGCAGGAAGTTGAGGCCATTTGCGACGATATCATCATCATCTGTAAAGGCAAAATTGTGGCCAACAACTCACTTGAAGGTTTGAAAAAAGCCCATCAGCAACAATCATTAGAAGATATTTTCAGAAAACTTACTGCGTAATTATGTTCGATACAAAAATCAAAATTTTACTCATTGCTTCCTTATTTTTAAGTCCGCTATTATCAAAGGCACAGGCAAATGCCGGTATTGGGGTTGGTGCCGAGATTGGTTTACCCTCAGGCAATTTTTCGAACCTTTCTGGAATTGGCCTGGGTGCATCTGTAAAAGCCGATCTTCCGGTAGCTGAAAATTTTGCAATAAGCTTAAATGCAGGTTTTATGAATTTTTTTGGAAGAAGGAACCAGCTTTTCAGTGTGCAGGACTTAACATACATCCCGGCAAAAGCCGGACTGAAATATCAACTAAGCGAAAGTTTTTATGCCGAAGGCCAGTTAGGTGCGGCATTACCCTTAAATAAAGATCAAAAGACTTTATTTGCATGGTCGCCAGGTTTAGGAAACCAATTTAAACTTTCAGGAGGGAATAAACTCGATTTAGGGATCAGGTATGAAGCATGGACAGGTAAGAATAATACCATCGGGCTAAACAGTTCAGATACAAAGGGCTTTGTTGGGATCAGGTTTGCCTACGTATTAGGGCTGTGAAACAATTATTGTGCATAATTGTTTAATTTATTAGTCGAAAAAATACAAAAATTCGAATTCTTACAACTTAATACAACGTTTTGGAATAAAATATTTTTAATTTAATGTTCAGTTAATCAGTTTTTTACTGTTCTAGTTTGCTGTTTTTCATTTTGTTTGTAACGTTTTGGCATCATGCTTGTCTAAAAACACGAAATAATTAACGAACAATAATTAAAAAAAACAATGAAAAAAGTATTACTATCTTTATTAATGGTTGCAGGCTTAGGCTTTGCAGCTTCAGCTCAAACAGAAGGCGCAGTAAACAAAATTAGTGTAGGACCAGATTTTTTACTACCAGTTGGAGACAACACAAATGGCCTTAGTTTAGGTTACGGCGGTTCAGTAATGGGTGAATTTAATGTTGCTAAATCACTAAATTTAACAGTATCCGGTGGATATATTTCTGTAGCACCAAAAAAAGCCTTAAAAGATATAGGTTTCACCAATTCTGGTGTTATTCCTTTGAAAGCCGGTGCTAAGTATTATTTTGGTGGTAATTTTTATGGCGCTGGTGAATTAGGTGCTGCAATTTTTACTGAAAAAAACTCTGGTACAGCATTTTCATTTGCCCCTACAGTAGGTGCTTCTTTCTCTGTGTCTGATAAATCTAGCATCGATTTAGGTGTACGTTACGAAGGCTGGTCGAAAAATAGCACCACATTATCATTTATCGGTATCCGTGCTGCATTTGCATTCGGTTTGTAGTAAAAACCATAAATTATTTCAAAGCCTCCAAGCAATTGGGGGCTTTGTTGTTTACAGAAATTTATTCTTTTAAATATTTTAACTATTAAGTTAGTTTGTTTATCATTGCGCGGTTTTATTTGTCAATCAGGTAAAATACACGGAAAATAAAAACAATTCAAACAAACAGTTCTCAAAAAACAAATGAAAAAATTAGTACTATCTTTATTAACAGTTGCAGCGTTAAGTACTGCAGCATTAGCTCAAAACAGTAAGCTGGTTAAATTTGGTGTAAAAGCGGGCATGGCATTTCCAAATATGACTTTCTCGGCTGGTAATGCATCATTTAGTTATGGCACAAAAACCTCTTACTACGTTGGTGGGACAGTGGAGTTCGAATTATCTGATCTGGTATCAATTCAGCCAGGATTAACCTTTATCAATAAAGGTACAAAAATTAACAGCAGTGGTTTTGGATTTGATAATGATGATTTTCTGACTGATGTTGATGCCACATTAAATTTCAAATATCTTGAAGTACCGGTTAATGCCCTTGTAAATTTCAAAGTGGCTAATTCGGGGAAATTATTTTTAGGCGCTGGTCCTTATTTCGCTTATGCTTTAAGTGGTAATGCTAAAATGGGATCAATGAAAGAGAAAATCGAATTCAAAGATTCAGGTTTTAAGCGTAGCGATTTCGGATTGAATTTTTTAGCTGGTTTTCAGTTAAATAATGGTTTAAACATTCACGCCGGTTATGGCTTGGGGTTAAGCAATATGGCTAACGACGAGGAAGCGCAAGATTTTGATGCTTCAATTAAGCATAAAGTATTTACAGTTGGATTGGGTTTTTCTTTCTAAAATAGTAATCAAAACTTTAGGCCTCTGATTAAAATCAGGGGCTTTTTTGTGTAAATGCTTTTGGTAACCTGGTTATTCGCCATTAATAATAACTTTTAACTATCGGCCATTTTACCTTTAACCCAGGTAAGCTAACGGAAAAATATTTCTTAACTTCGGCATTTTAATTTAACTATGTACGCAGTTTTTAAACGCGAGCTATTCAGTTTCTTAAGTTCGATGGTGGCTTATATTACCATTGCTATTTTTCTGCTGGTTTCTGGTCTGTTGCTTTGGTTTTTCCCCGATACCTCGATCCTCGATTATGGTTATGCCGAACTTGATGGCTTTTTCAGTTTAGTGCCTTACCTTTTCATGTTTCTTATCCCCGCCGTTACCATGCGCTCTTTTGCCGAAGAAAGGAGAGAGGGGACTTTCGAACTTTTAATTACCAGGCCCATCCAAATCTGGCAGATTACGGTGGCAAAATACCTGGCGAGCCTGGTTTTGGTACTATTTGCCTTAATCCCAACCTTAATTTATTACTATAGTGTTTCAAAACTGGGCTTTCCTGAAGGAAATATCGATTCAGGATCGGTTATTGGTTCTTATATCGGTTTGTTTTTGCTGGGGGCCGCTTTTACTTCCATCGGCATATTTTCTTCAGCGTTGACTAAAAACCAGGTGATCGCCTTTGTGATCTGCGCCGCCTTATGTGCGTTTTCCTTTTTGGGTTTCGATTATACGAGTCAGATTGCGTCCTTTCAGCCTATTGAAAGCGCGATAGCCAACCTTGGTATCAATCAGCATTATACCGCTATCAGCCGGGGCGTTTTAGATACAAGGGACCTGATTTACTTCATTACCTTTTCCGTACTGTTTTTGTTGATTACCAAATTAATCATAGGAGGGAAACGATAATGAAACAGGGAAATAAATGGATTATTTTTATTGTGGTAATAGCCGTATTGATGGTTATAAATGTCCTTGGCACTCATTTTTTTCACCGGTTTGATTTTACAGCCGATAAACGTTTTACCCTGAGCGAAAAAACAAAAGCTTTGCTCCAAAAAAATGAAAAACCTGTAACTGTTACCGTATTTTTAAAGGGTGAACTGCCACCTGCTTTTAAGCGTTTACAGGCTGCAGTAAGCGATATTTTAGCTGATTATAAGGCCTACTCTAAAGCAGATTTCAAGCTGGTTTTTGTTGATCCTTTAGCAGGTTTAAGCACCCAGGAGCAGGATACCGTAATCTATAATCTTGCTCAAAATGGCATTGAAGCCACCAGGACAACCCTAAAAACGGAAAGTGGTTCAACCGAGAAACTGGTTGTTCCGATGGCGATGATAGAGAGCAATGGCAGGCAGATGCCCGTTAAACTGCTTCAAAATTTTAATGTTGTGGGGGGCTATGAAGAAAATATTAACCGCTCGATAGAAAACCTGGAATATACTTTGACCTCCAGTTTAAAAAAAGTAATTAACGGATATAATCCGAGGATCGGTTTTACCGAATCGAATGGCGAACTATCTGATTTACAGTTGTATGATGCGAGGGTTACCTTAGCCAATAATTACGTGGTGGGCAGGGTCGATTTAAATACAATCACCAAAGAAGGGCTCGATAAGCTGAACATGCTGGTAATTGCCAAACCTAAAAAGCCCTTTACTGAAACGGAGAAATACAAAATCAATTATTTTGTAATGAACGGCGGAAGGGTTCTTTGGAGTATCGATCAGGTTAATGCAGAGCTGGACAGCTTAAGGGGCAGAGGCGGACAAATGGCCACAAATAATAACCTCAATCTTGACGATATGCTTTTTATGTATGGCGGAAGGATTAATTACAACATTATTGCCGATCCGGCAAACAGTGCCGAAATTCCGGTTTCAACAGGGGCCGTTGGCGGGCAGGGCCAGATGCAGTTGCTGCCATGGATTTACTACCCGATTTTACTACCCGATACCGTTCACAGTGTAGTTAAAAATTTGGATGGCATAAAATCAGAATTCCCGAGTACAGTTGACACGATAGGGGCGAAAGGCATAACCAAATCGTATATATTAAGTACTTCTCCTTTTAATAAGGTATACAATACCCCAAAGCCCTTTAGCTTACAGATGATCGGAGAAAAGTTAGATCCAAGGGCATTTCAGAGTGTGCCACAAAACGTGGGAATACTCTTGGAAGGAAATTTTCCATCGGTATTTGCCGGCCGACCTCTTCCTCCTGGCATTACAACGCCTTTTACTACAGCTTTGACCAGTAAACCCGGTAAAATGATTATCATTGGAGATGGTGATATATTTAAAAATCAGGTTTCTGAAAAAGATGATTCCCCTTTTCCATTAGGTTTCGACCGTTATACTCAGCGTATATTCGGAAATAAG
The DNA here is from genome assembly GCA_017745075.1 of Sphingobacteriaceae bacterium. GTDB lineage: Bacteria > Bacteroidota > Bacteroidia > Sphingobacteriales > Sphingobacteriaceae > Pedobacter. The sequence goes on from JAGIAD010000005.1 coordinate 175,865, forward strand.
GCCCTTTTGCTAAATGTGGTTGATTATTTTACCGATGAAGATAACCTGATTGTGCTGCGGAACAAAGAAGTAAAGATCAGGTTACTGGATAAAGCCAAAATTAAGCTCGAAAAAACCAAATGGCAGTTTATAAATGTTGTAGCGCCCTTGTTATTGTTAATATTCTTTGCGATTTTTCAACATTATTACCGCAAATACAAGTACGCTAAATAATTTTTATATTTTTGAAGAAGACTAAATAATATCATGAGATTTATTGTATCCACATCAACTCTGTTAAAACACTTACAAACCGTTAATGGTGCATCAAGCAGCAGTACGGTTTTACCTATATTAGAAAATTTTCTCTTCGAAATTAAAGATGGAAACCTGACTATCTCTGCTACCGACCTTCAGACCAGTATGACAACCGCTTTGGCTGTAGAATCAAAAGAAGAAGGTAAAGTGGCAGTTCCATCTAAAATTTTATTAGATACACTTAAAACATTACCAGATCAACCGATCGCATTTAATATCGACGATAGCACTTTTGCGATCGAAATTAGTGCCGGAGATGGTAAATATAAATTAAGTGGCGAAAATGGTGATGATTTCCCGAAGATTCCCGTAGTGGAGAACGCATCTTCTGTAAACCTGCCTGCATCAGTTTTAACTGAAGCCATTACAAAAACTATTTTTGCGGTAAGTAACGATGAGTTGCGCCCGGCCATGACTGGTGTATTCTGTCAGTTATCCCCTCAGCACATTACCTTTGTTGCTACCGATGCTCATAAATTGGTGAGATACCGTCGTACAGATAGCAAAGCAGATAAAGCAACGTCGTTTATTCTACCTAAAAAAGCCTTAACACTTTTAAAGGCGGCATTGCCATCTACAGATATCAATGTATCGGTAGATTATAATGCTACAAGTGCTTTCTTCAAGTTCGAAAACATCAATCTGGTGTGTCGTTTAATAGACGAACGTTATCCAGATTATGAGGCAGTAATTCCGACAAACAATCCTAACAAGTTGATTATAGACAGAGGTTTGTTCCTGAATACTCTGCGCAGGGTAGTTATTTTTGCAAACAAAACTACTCACCAGGTAAGGTTAAAAATTAGTGGCAGCGAGTTAAATATCTCTTCTGAAGATTTGGATTTTGCAAACGAGGCTCATGAACGTTTAAGCTGCCAATATGATGGCGAGGATCTGGAAATAGGCTTTAATGCACGTTTTTTGATCGAAATGCTGAGTAACTTAAGTGGCGATGAAGTTACTTTAGAACTTTCTACCCCTAACAGGGCAGGCCTTTTAATCCCACAAACCAATGATGAAAATGAGGATGTTTTAATGTTGGTAATGCCTGTAATGCTAAACAACAGTTACTAAAATCTACTACTATTTAGTTTTTTATAAAAGAATGGCTTGGTTTTTGACCGAGCCATTCTTGTTTACAAACAAAACAATCCCATGAAAATCTATACTAATCTCTCTAAAATCTCATTTCTCTTTTTTGTGTTGGGTAACCTATGCTTATTATCCTGTAAAAAGAATAATCCCGGCGAAGTTGTTAAAGGCGAAGCCAAGATAAAAGTAGTTAATGCATCGCTGGCCAATGTACAGCAAGATGTTTATCTTGATAATGAAAAACTAACCACTTCTACGTTAGCTTTTGGAGAAACGAGTGGATACATAAAAATACCTTCTGGCAATAGAAGTGTTTCTTACATGGGAACGGATAATGCCACTACTGACACTTCCTTAAATTTCACACCATCTATCACCTACACTACTTTTTTGGTTACCAATAAAAAAGGCGAACTGGAAATTGTTAATTACGAGGATAATCTGAGCAATACAGAATCGACCAAAGCTAAACTTAAACTGATTAACCTGACCCCTAATTTTACCACCGGAATAAATGTGATGGTAGAGGGCGGTACCCAGTTTGTTAATGGACTAGCTTTTAAAGAAGCCTCTAACTATTTTACGGTAGATACAGGATTCAATTTAAAATATACCGTTGTAGGTTCTGGCAATGTTAAAACCATCAAAAGTACCGCTTTGGAGGGTGGAAAGATATATACCATTTGGTTTAGTGGTACTACTGCTGCAACATTATCTGCAAATATCATTACTGATAATTAATTTCAAAGTTTAATATGCTTTCTGCTATCTTTACGTTTTATTAGCATAGGCGATTTAATATGAAAAATACAGTATTGTTCTCCAAAATATTCCTCCTTTTTGCATGCGCTTTTTTAATCAGTTCCTGTATCAAAAATAATAATTTCATTAAGGGAGATGCGAAAATCCGTTTTTTTCAAGCCGCCTCGACCGATACAACACAAAATTTTTATTTAAATGGGATACAGATTGGAGCTTCAGTAGCTTACAATACAAATACAAGTTATGTTGTGATACCTGGCGATTCTACTTTTAAAATCGCAAGTAGAAATATAGGCACCGGCGTAGATGTAGCTTCGTTGACAGATCAGAAATTTAAAATTGGTCAAAACTATTCTGTTTTTTATTATAAAGAGAAAACTGGCGATCCTGCAAAATTGAAAGTTTACACTGATGATGTAAAACCAGATCTTGATTCAGCTAAGTTAACTTTTTTGAACCTGGGTTATACACTCGGATCTAAAGTTGTGATTACTGATAGTACAAATACAGCCGCGCCAACTGAATCTTTAATTGGCTACGGTGAGATTAAAACTTTTAAGGTAAAAGTTAATCAAAAGATGAAGTATGCATTTAAATTGTCTACTCCTACAGCAACAAACCCACCACCAGTGGTAACACGCTTAGATTCTTTGTCTATTAATAATGGAAGGGTTTACCTGATCCTATTGGATGGCGATAAAAAAGGCGAGCTTAAAAACCGTATCGTTCCTTCCAACTAATTATTTATTGCAATTTAAAGCATTTAATCCCTTTACTATTCATACTTTTGCCCAAAATCAGATAAATTGGAATTACTACAGCAGCTTTTAGATTTTATTCTCCACATCGATGTTCATTTGGCAGAGATTGTTAACGAATACCGTACCTGGACCTACCTTATTTTATTCCTGATCATTTTTGCCGAAACTGGTTTTGTGGTTACTCCGTTCCTTCCTGGCGATTCGTTGCTTTTTGCAATGGGTGCTTTAATTGCAGGCGAGCATGAAACGGGCTTAAATATCTGGATTATGCTCCTTATATTAATTGTGGCAGCAATTTTAGGAAATACAGTTAACTATAAACTCGGAAGCATTTTAGGTGCTGGTGTATTTAAAGAAAAGAATAAGATACTGAAGCTTAAATACTATCATCAATCTCACGAATTTTTTGAGAAACATGGTGGTAAGGCCATTATGTTAAGCCGGTTTTTGCCGATTTTCAGAACCATAGCTCCTTTTGTGGCTGGTATAGCTAAAATGCCTTTCGGCCGTTTTACCTATTATAATATTATTGGTGGTGTAACCTGGATTTTTGCCTTATTAATTGGTGGTTACCTGTTAGGGCAGATTCCGGTAATTAAAAATAACTTCGAACTTGTAATTATCTTTATTGCAGTAGTTACTTTTGTTCCAGCCATTTGGGCAGCCATTAAAAGCCGCTTACAGCCTAAAAAGATTGAAGAAATTATTGAAGGAGAGGACACAAAGGCGTAATTATAGTTCCCTGCCAAAAATGGGATTGTTTTGATATTTCATTTCTATCTCTTCATTTTCTTTTTTTTCATCAGGCAATAATGGTGTTCTGATCAGGTTTTTAAGCACTGGCTGACCTGCATCAACCCAGGCAGAGTACCAAAACGAACCTATGGTTATAATAGCGGCGCGCATCTGTTTTTCGACCATATTGTTCATCTTATCATGATAGGCTTTCGAATATTCTTTAGAGTATTGTTTGAGCACGGTGTTGTTCCGTTCAGAAAAACTGTATTTTTTACGGGGAGGAAATGATGCGCTCAGCTGAGCTTCGAAAGTCAATACGGTATCAACCAAACTATGGGTGTGCTTAAGTGTTTTCCAGATCTCTTTTAAAGGTTCTTCTATATAATTCGCTCTGCCAACAACAAAATTGTAGTGAATTGAAAACAATTCGGGTAAACGGCTTTCCCAAAAAGCATGGATACCAACCTGATTAGTGAGTTGTCCGTTATGGTTGGCGGTAGTATGCAAGGGAACATGTGCATCGCCAATATAATGTCCCAGGTCTGCAGAATATTTTAGGATTTTTAATGAATCACGCATTTTAAAGGCTTTAACTAAGCCATAATAGCTGCGCTGCACCTGCCAAGGGATAATACCATCGGTATTTAGTTTTTTTAGTCCGTATTTAGCCAGTGCATCGTCCCATTTTTCGGGAATACTGTCAATATTTTTCTCATAATTCTCCACATCGAGATAATGCCGCGCCGCTTCCAGCGTATCAGCATACCTACGTTTGTCAGCATCAACGGCATGTTCGGTAATGTACTTGATATTCTTTTTATAGAAACCAATCATGTTGGGAGGCAAAGTGAAAACAGCAAGGTTGTTAATCCTTTGATGTGCAAAGAACCCCCAGGAAGTACAAAGAAAAATAGGGATGATTAACGCGGTTAAAATCGTTAATCTTTTCATATCACCAAGATATGAAAAATTTCTTTATAATTCCTGGAGAGGAGGTTTTAAAATTAAGCGTTTTCGAGTGTAGCTATATCAATCTTTACCATCTGCATCACTTTCTCCATCACTCTTTGGGCCCTTTCCGGTTCTGCCATCAGTTCTCCCAGGTTAGAAGGTACTATTTGCCATGAAAGACCAAATTTATCCTTTAGCCAACCACAAACGCTTTCTTGTCCGCCATCTTTGGTCAGTGCATCCCAGTAATAATCAATCTCATTCTGGTTATCGCAATTTACCATAAGGGAAATGGCTTCATCAAATTTAAATTTCGGACCGCCATTTAAGCCTAAAAATTTGCTTCCGTTTAATTCGAAGGTAACCACCATAGGGGTAACTTGCGTTATTTTTGAATCTTTAAAAACGGAACAGTAGAAATTTGCTGCCGCCTCGGCTTGTCCATCAAACCAAAGGCATGTTACAAGTGGTTTTGCCATTTTATATCTGGGTTTTGTTATGGCACAAGTTAGACAAGATTTTTGGCCTGTGTAAGGTTTAAAAGTGACGATTTAAGGGGGCAATTTGGACAAAAATTTGTTCTTATGCAGCCAAAACTAGGCGCCGAACTGACCTAAATGATGATCCAGGTGTTTATAGAACATATTGTTCCACTCGGCTTTTGCCAATGGGCCAAATGAATGCGATTCTTTACCATCGAAATAATCTTCGCCAAGTTGCTGGGTTCGATTGATGTAATTAATTAAACGCGTTTTCTCATTTTCGAAGTCCTTTTCGCCTTTGATAATAAATTGCGGTGCGGTCTGGTTATTTTTAGGATAAGGCTTCTCACTTACGACTTTGCTTTTTACCAGTTTTTTCAAAATAAACTTCATAATTGGTCCTGGTTTGGGATGAATGTTATCGTAAACCATTTCGTAGGTTACATTGCAATGTGCCAGCATCTGTGAAACATTCATTTTGCCCCAAAGTTGAGTGGTAGCAGGAGTAAGTCTGTTAATTCTTTCAATAATTTCGCTGGTTACAGCAGGTTGAAAAATATTCTTCATGGTTTGTTTATCTGGTTGTGTATTTACTTGACTAAATATAGGAATGTATTTTTATAGGGATTCGGAAATTTAGAAAATGAACAGAGGAAACGTTCTTAGAATCCCTTCTTGCCATAGTAAAACAGGAGGGGGCAGGAGAAATGCTCAGGCGAACTCAATTCCTGTAATCAGGCTTTATAGTTTAATCATTTACACCATATATGCTTCAAGGTGAATTACCAGTTTAGTGTTGGAATTTATGGCTAAAAAAAACGCGGCAACCTAGGACTTTGTAATCTGCCTTTTGATTGCCGCATTATTTCTATTTGATCTTTATCATGCAGCACTGGTTATGGTGCTTTTGCCCGATCAGAATGCTTGTTCGTTATTCGTAAGTTGTTATACCTATTTCTTTAACGCCTCACGAACTTTCGGTGCAATTTTAGTCCCAAAAATCTCTATTGATTTCATCATTGCAGCGTGAGATGGTCCGCCAACATCCATGTGTGCTGAAAAACGTGTTAAGCCAAAAGTTTCTTCCATGGCCAATATCTTCTCTACCGATTCATTTACACCGCCAATAATTAATGCACCATTATTGCTTCTGCCAGCGTCGAACTGATTGCGTTGGTAAGGCGGCCAACCTCGAGATTTACCAACCCTGTTCATCTGGGCAGAATAAAGTGGATAATAATAATCTGCAATTTCGTTACTGTTTTCGCCGAATAAAGAATGCATGTGAACGCCAACTTCGAACTTGTTCATATCGTGCCCGTAAGCTTGGTAAACTTTTTTATAATAATCAAAAAGCGGTTTAAACTGTATAGGCTGACCTCCGATAATGGCAAACATTACAGGTAGTCCCAATCTTCCGGCACGTTCTACTGATTCAGGCGTCCCACCAACGGCAACCCATATTTTTAAGTTGTCATTTACAGCCCTTGGTAATATTTCCTGGTTGTTCAGTTCGGGCCTGAATTTGCCTTTCCAGCTGATTTTAGCTGATGCATTGATTTTAAGGAGCAGGTCTAATTTTTCTTCGTAAAGCTCATCGTAATCCTGCAGGTTGTATCCAAATAAAGGGAACGATTCGATAAAACTTCCCCGGCCAGCCATTAATTCTGCCCTTCCGTTCGAAATTAAATCTATCGTGGCAAAGTTTTGATACAGTTTAACCGGATCAGACGAACTTAAAACTGAAACCGCACTGCTTAATTTAATGTTTTTGGTTACTGTGGCCGCAGCGGCCAGTATAATTTCAGGACTGGATACGGCATAATCCGGACGGTGGTGTTCGCCGATTCCATAAAAATCCAAACCAACCTCGTCCATAAGTTTTATTTCTTCTATAATTTCCTGAAGTCTTTGTTTGGCAGGCTGGATTTCTCCATTTGCATTGATCTGCAGATCGCCAAACATTCCGATACCTAATTCCATATTGCTAAATAATTTTAACAAAGTTAATGGATAAAGGGAAAGCAGATTTTGATGTATGGTAAGAAAGAGGATATTAAACATTAGTCATACCTTACAACCTAAGTTTTTTATTATGACCTAGGTAAATTACTTATTTGAACCATATAAGTAACATAAGATCATATCAGCTTATATCTGGAAAGATTCTGAAACAAGTTCAGAATGACGTATCTATGAAACAAGTTCAGAATGACGAAATACATTAAACTGCCAACTGAAAACTGTTTACGAGCTCTGCAGCCTGAGTTTTTTATGCTGGCCTAGATTAAATTAAACATATTTGAACCATATAAGGAACATAAGATCATATCAGCTTATATCTGGAAAGATCCTGAAACAAGTTCAGAATGACGCATTTATGGAAACAAGTTCAGGATGACGAATACATTAAACTGCAACTGAAAATTGTTTACGGGCCCTGCAACCTGAGTTTTTTATGCTGGCCCGGGTCAGCTAAACCTGATTATAGCGAACACGGAGTGCAACGAAGTAAAGCGGTAAGCAGGACTTTCGGCACCGATGCGCCTTGTCTTTGCTTTTCAAAAAAGACTGAATATTAGATTCTAATGGCAGGAAAGATCCTGAAACAAGTTCAGGATGACGTATCTATGGAAACAAGTCAGAATGACGAAATACATTAAATCGCCAATTGTTTACGAGCCCTGCAACCTGAGTTTTTTATGCTGGCCTAGATTAAATTAAACATATTTGAACCATATAAGGAACATAAGATCATATAAGTTTATATCTGAAAGACCCTGAAACAAGTTCAGGATGACGAGCTATATTAAACTGCTAACTGAAACTACTCTATCTTCTTACCTTTCATCGCCGTAGAAATCGCAGCATCCATTACACGCTCGGCAAAGGGGCGGGTAAATTCGTTCAGTTCGTCTGCTTTCTTTAAAATGGTATCTTTTTCCTGATTAGCCAAAGCATTTTTAAGCGCTTCTATATGTGCCACAGTTTCTGCAATTTCAGTTTCGGTTAAATGTTCTGCATGTTTTTTGATAAAACCTTCAGCAGTGTAAACCAATTGTTCGCCTTCACTTCTGGCTTCAATGAGCATCCGTTGTTCTACATCGCTCTTGGCATGTGTAATGCTGTCCATTAACATTTTTTCTACGGTTTCATCACTTAAACCATAGCTTGGAGTAATTTCAATCTCCTGTTTTATGCCTGAACGCAATTCTATAGCCTGAACCGTTAAGATACCATCGGCATTGAGTAAAAAATTGATATCAACCTTGGGCAGTCCGGCAGGCATTGCAGGGATTCCTTTTAAATCGAATTCGGCAAGTTTCCTATTCTCTTTAACCAGGTCGCGCTCGCCCTGATAAACAGCGATTTTCATATTCACCTGTCCATCAATCGAGGTGGTGTATTGCCGGCCAGCTTTAGTAGGTACTTTACTGTTACGCGCAATAATAACATCCATTAAGCCACCCATGGTTTCGATTCCCAAAGAAAGCGGGGTTACATCCAGCAATAGGATATCAGAACGGTTGCCGGCCAAAACATCAGCCTGGATAGCCGCTCCAAGTGCTACCACCTCATCAGGATTGATGTTGTCCTGCGGTTTTTTTCCAAAGAAATTTTCTACAGCCTGTTTTACAAATGGGGTGCGGGTAGAACCACCAACAAGGATTACTTCATCAATATCAGCAGCTGTTAAACCGGCATCTTTTAAGGCATTTTTACAGGCCGTAATGGTTTCCTGTACTTTTGCATCGATCAATCCTTCAAATGTCTGTTTATCAATTGTACACCAGATTTCGCCAACCTGTTCATTATATAGGTTTTGGGTAGATAATGCTTTTTTAGCTGCTTCGGCCTGTAGGCGTAAAGTTTGCATCAGGATGTTATCCTGTGCAACCACATTTACATCAAGGTTGTTTTTCTCCAGCCAATAATTTAAAATGGAGCGGTCGAAATCATCGCCGCCTAAATAAGTATTGCCATTGGTTGCTAAAACTTCGAAAATGCCATTTTGAATCTGCAGGATGGAAACATCAAAGGTACCTCCACCTAAATCGTAAACCGCAATGGTTTTCTGTTGCGTAGGGTCTAAACCAATCCCATAAGCCAAACTTGCGGCCGTAGGTTCGTTTACAATACGCATTACATCCAGTCCGGCCAGTTTTCCGGCATCTCTGGTGGCCTGGCGCTGACTATCGTTAAAATAAGCTGGCACAGTAATTACCGCCCGGTTAACTGGGGTTTTTAAAGCATGTTCGGCCCTTGCCTTAAGTTCTTTTAATATTTCTGCAGATAATTCTATTGGCGTATAAAAACGGTTTCCGGCCTGTATTTTTACCAAAGCATCACTGTCGTCATCTATAATCTTGTAAGAGAATATGTCTTTGTGTTCTGCTACGTCTTTGTAAGAGCGGCCAAGTAACCTTTTTACCGAGAAAATGGTATTGGCAGGATCTGTGGTTAAAAATTCCTTCGCCTCGTTACCTACCATGGCCTCATTTTGGCTGTTAAAATATACCACAGATGGCACTAAAATTCCTTTGCCGGCATCGTTAATTACCTGCGGATTTTTATCTGGATTGATAAATGCCACCAAGCTGTTAGTTGTGCCTAAATCTATTCCAACTATAATTTCTTCCTTCTGAAATGAACCTGTAGCAAGGTTGATTGATATTTTTGCCATAGGGGCAAAAATATGCTTTTTAAATATAGGTTATGTCATTCATTTGTTAGCAAGAAAATATAAGCCTAAACAATTGACGACTGAAAATGATGCGTAGTTTGTTTTTTATAGTGGAATAAAATATGGAAATTTCTTTTTTTTAATGCTTAAAACTTGCTATTGATTGTTGAATTTTTGCTGGTAATATGTTTTTGTTGTTGTTTTTTAGTTTTTTTTGATTGATTTTTTAATATGTCTTTCCTTTTTGATCGTTTTTGTGTGATAAATATTCATGTATTATCTATATTGCTGCACATTTATCAAAAAAAACATGAAAAAACAATTACTTTATGTATTTGTCGGGCTTTATATGCTCCCGATAATCTCTTTTGCGCAAAATATTATAAAAGGTAAGGTCACGACATCGAAAGGGGATGGGATTATTGCCGCTTCGGTTAAGGAGAAAGGTACCGGTAAAGGTACGCTTACCGATCAGAATGGAGATTTTCAGATCTCGTTATCCGATAAAGGAATCTTAATTATCAGTGCGGTTGGGTATGAAACTAAAGAAATAGTGCCAGGAACCGGTGTTATTACCATTAGCTTGAAAGAAAATACACAAGATTTGGGCGATTTTGTTGTTGTAGGAACGCGTGGTAAAAGCCGTTCTTCTATTCTTACACCTGTTCCGGTTGATGTGATCAAAATTAACCAGGTTAACATGCCTACTGCGAAGATGGATCTGACTTCGGTTTTGAATGCTGCTTCGCCATCTTTTAATTTTAATAAACAAAGCGGATCAGATGGTGCAGATCAAATAGATCTGGCTACACTCAGAGGCTTGGGGCCAGATCAAACATTGGTTTTGGTAAATGGTAAGCGCCGCCATCAAACAGCATTTGTTGCGGTATTCGGAACCAGGGGGAGAGGAAACTCTGGAACAGATTTGAATGCTATTCCCGAATCTTCGATAGACCGTGTGGAGATTTTACGAGATGGTGCATCGGCCCAATACGGATCTGATGCAATTGCTGGTGTAATTAACTTAATATTGAAAAAGGATGTTGGTGTTTTAAGTGTTAATACCGGCTATTCAGGTTATTACGATCCAAGAAACAATACCCACTATGGAAAAGAACTGGGACAATATCGCCAGGGCGGAGCCATTGACGGGAATGCATTTTCATTAGGTGCCAATTATGGTATAACATTGGGCAAGCATAATGGTTTTATTAATTTATCAGGAAACTTCTTTGCCAATGGCAAAACATTCAGACAAAATCTGAATACTGATTTAAGCTCGAAAGACGGTTTGCCCATTAACAAGGTTAGAAGATCTACCGGCGATGGATCGGTAACTTCTGGTGGTTTAATGTACAATATGGAACTGCCTGTTGCCAATACAAGAACAGTGATTTATTCTTTTGGTGGAGGCAATATAAAAGCTTCGGATGCTTATGCCTATACCAGGAATTTATCAGAGCGACCTGAACGTTTTCCTGATGGAGTTGCTGGAAATCCGATTTTACAGACCACAGCCGATGGAGAAACGTATTATGATCCGATTATCCAGACTAAAATACACGATTTATCTTTTGCAGCAGGTGTGAAAGGTGTTTGGGGTAAAGATTGGGACTGGGATTTAAGCAATACACTGGGCCGTAACAATTTCCATTTTTATGGCGATAAAACATTTAATGCTTCGCTTGGCGCAGGTAAAACCCATTTTGATGATGGAGGCTTTTCATTTTTACAAAATACAGTTAACTTTAATCTGAGTAAGGCAATTCCAACTGTTGCATCAGGCTTGAATTTGGCTTTTGGCTTGGAGCATAGATATGAAAACTATAAAATTTACGCAGGAGAAAAAGATTCTTATTCAAATTATAATCCTGATAAGGCGACCGGTTCTCAGGGCTTTCCAGGTTTCCAGCCAGCCGATGAAGTGAATGCAGGCCGGTCTAATGTTGCAGCCTACGTTGACGCAGAATTGGACGCTACCGATAAGTGGCTCATAGGTGTGGCTGTTAGGGCAGAAAATTATAATGATTTTGGTTTTACAAGCAATTACAAATTTGCAACCCGTTATAAATTAACAAACAATTTTAATATTCGCGGATCAATAAGTACTGGCTTTCGCGCACCATCACTACAACAAATTAATTTCAGCAATACGTTTACAAACGTGCAGGGAGGCAAGGTTTTCGAAGTTAAAATCGCACCAAACTACAGTCCGATTACAAAAGCAGCAGGAATTCCCGACCTGAAACAAGAAAAATCTGTTAATGCAAGTTTAGGCTTTTCGTGGAAACCTGTTTCGGATGTTACGGTAACCCTGGATGGCTACCGAATTAACATTAAAGACAGGGTCGTATTAACAGGTCAGTTTGATGAAAGTATCCCGGCTTTAAAGCCAGTTTTGAATCAGTTAAATGTAGCACAGGCCCAGTTTTTTGCAAATGCGGTTAATACGACTAATTATGGTTTGGATTTAGTGGTTGATTATACTAAAAGATTTGATAATAAGGTCTTTAAGGTCTTATTTGCCGGAAACTTAAATCATTTAAATATCGATAAAATTAATATTCCCAGTGCTTTAGGTGGTTCCTATAAAAACCAGCAGGCATTTTTTAGCGATAGGGAGCAGGCATATATTAAAGCATCAGCCCCTCCGGTAAAACTGGGACTGAACCTGGATTATGGGTTTGGTAATTGGATGCTGGGAACACATTTTCTATACTATGGCAAAATTTCAATTTTAGGCTATGGCTATGCAAACACCTATCCGCCATTGGTTGAGTTGGATAATGAACCAGGAAAAACTGTTTTAGAACAGTTTAATTATTCTGGCAAAATGGTTACCGATATTTATGGTTCTTATAAAATTTCGAAAAAAATAACGGTATTTTTTGGTGCAGATAACGTATTTAATATTCACCCCGATTATGGTTACGTACAGGGGGCAAAACTTTCTGCCTACGATGGCGAAACAGGTGGTGCCTGGGATGCCGTTCAAATGGGTTTTAATGGACGAAGGTTATTTACCAAACTTGCCTTTAATTTCTAAAACATGCTACAAAAGAGGTATTGAACAAATCAATACCTCTTTATACGCTGTATCTTCGGACTAAAGACTATTCCTATTTTTCTCTTCGATCCATAAGGACATATATTTTGTACTTTGAGCGGTATGGTGGTTTAAAACCTGTCCGAAAAAGTTGTTCTGCCTGTGTGTAATTAGATTAGAAGCTAATGTTTCCAACTCTTTTATAAACTGATCGGCAAAATATTTTACAGCGTATCGCTCATTAATGATTTTCACGCCGTTTTGTTGAGCGGTTTGCCACGCATTTTTATTCTGGTAGAGTTTTGCTGCCGCTTCTACAAAAAGTTCGGGGTTATCTTCAATGCTGCCATTCCAATCTAATTCACCTTTCATGGCTTCAGCACCAATAGTGGTGGTAACTGATGGCGTACCGGTTTGCATGGCATCGATAAATTTTCCTTTTACACCCGCACCAAATTGAATAGGAGCCAGTAGGATGCGATGTTTCGAAATGATTTCTTTTGCATCAGCAGCGCGGCCTTTAATCAGGAACTTTTCGGTTTTATTATTCAGTTGCAACACTTTTTGCGAAGGATAGGCACCATAGATGTTCAAAACGGCGTCTGGCAGTTTTTTCCTGAGCAAAGGCCAGATTTTGGTTTTCAAAACCTGTACGGTATCCCAATTGGGTTCGTGGAGAAAATTGCCGATAAATATAAAATCTTTGCGATCTTCGTAAGGAACCCACTTTTCGATATTTTGTGGGCTAATTTCATTTTCTAAAAAGGGCAAATAATAAATCAATGAATGATCTATTTTAAATTGTGCTTTCAGAATATCCATTTCCACTTCCGAAATGATTAAAGATAAATCGCAACGTAAAATGGATGCTATTTCTCTTTTAGCAGTATCTGAAAATAAATCTATAACCTGCTTTTTCTTGCTGCTTTGCTGCCGGGCACTTCTTAAGGAATGTAGATCCTCTGTATCTAAAATCCTTAATGCATGAGGGCATTCTTCCTGAACGCGCCAACCGTATTGTTCTTCTACCATGAAGCGGTCGAAAAGGACTATGTCGGGTTTTAATTCTTTTAAAAAAGCATTAAAACTTCCGTCATTTAACTTAATTCCCTGTTCTACAACGCTGGTTTTACTAAAATCGTAACTAAATTCGCTTTTAGCTGCTGCTGAAGCAAAAGTGATCTGATAGCCTTTTGCAAGAAATAAATCAACCAGTTGGATCATCCTGGTGCCTGCTGCCGATGAACCGGGTTCGGGCCAGACCAATCCAATAATCAATAATTTCTTTGCGTTTGTATTCATTTGCCAGTAAAAATAAGTTCTTTTTTTTGCTCCTGCAGATAAATATGATTTTGGCGGAGTAAACTTAAAATCTGCATCATCTTTTAAATCTGCAGGAGATATTAAACGTATCTTAAATATTCTTAATTTTGCAGTTCAGTTACAAAGCATGTTAGGATTAAAATTATTGACAGACCCTCGTTGGGCAAATATTGCGGAATCGAATTTAGAGGAAATTTTATCTGACCATGCCTGGTGCGAACAAAAAGCGGCAACCAATGCCATTACCCTGATCACCCAAAATTCAGAACATCAGGAGCTGGTTGATGAATTAACAGCCATTGCGATCGAAGAAATGCAACATTTCCAGATGGTAATTGAAATTATCAAAAAACGTGGTTATACTTTAAGTCGAGAGCGTAAAGATGATTATGTTGGCCGTTTGGTTAAATTCAGTAAAAAGGATGGAAGCCGGAATATGGCTTTTATCGATAGGCTTTTATTTGCGGCAATGATTGAAGCGCGGAGCTGCGAGCGTTTTAGGGTACTTTCCTTAAATATAAAAGATCAGGAGCTGGCTAAGTTTTATCACGAACTGATGGTTTCGGAAGCCGGACACTACACCACATTCTTAAATTTTGCCCGTAAATACAGTACAGATGTAGATGTTGAAAAACGCTGGAAGGAATGGCTGGATTTTGAAGGAGAACTGATTCAGAGTTTTGGTACCAAAGAAGCGATACACGGGTAGTCCGAAGTCGGATGTCCGAAAGTCGGAAGTTTTTAGCGCATACATTCTAGTTATTGTCTTCGGACTTCGGTCTTTCTGACCTCCGACTTATATATATTCCACAGCCAGATTACAATATCCTGATAGCTGTCGATTCCCTTTTTCTGGTTGTTCAGTTTTAAAAAGCGATCGAAAGCGGCATCCATGTAACCGAACATATCACCATTGTATTTTCTCCAGAATTCTTTTTCTGTTTTAAAATCGGCCAAAACTTGCGGCAGGAGCTTTTCCCGAAGTACCTTATAATCTTCAGGTGATTTCATCCTGATTTCAAATAAGATATAGCGTAACATTTCATAATTGGCGGAGTATTGGTAATTCACATCAGGACTGTTGCTAGCAGTTAAATAACCTAAAAGATTGGCTTCGTCTTCATAGGCAATGCCTAATTGATGCCCAATTTCGTGACAGCTTACATAGGGTTTCACAAAATCTGGCAGGTTCATGTTCATATTAGCTTCACCTGAAAGTGGTGCATAATAGCCCTCAATGCCGATTTTACTGATGATCCATGAATTTAAAACAGATTTTAAACAAGGATTAGAATACCTGAATACCAGGTTTCTTTTCGACATAAGTGAATAGGCAGCCGCAGATTTAGATTCAAGTTCTTTAATCGTACAGGCAGGAACTTTATTTTGCTTTAATTTTAAGGTATTGGTTTTATCAACAAAATAATTGCCCAGAATAACCAGTTCTTTAACGTTATATTTTTCATTGCCAATTGCCAGTTCTTCGCTTATACTTGGCCGACTGTAATTTAAACCCCAAACTATTTTGAAAATGATGTAAAGAATTAAAAAGAAGTTTAAAATCTGCAGAGGTATGATGATGCTGTCTGGCTTTTTTAGTGATTTACGCCTTTTATAGAATCTAACGGTTTTATAAAATACAAAGCCAATGAGTAAAACGTAAATAATATCGCCAATAGCGAAAGGAAAAATACCCGATATCAATCTTAATGTTGCTGAAATATAAGGGTAAAAGCCAGTCGAATAATATTTTTGAACCAGACCGGGAAAGAAGCCAAAAATATAAATCAAGACGGCTAAACTAACAAGTACTGTTGATTTAACAATTACTGCACGTTTAATCATT
The DNA here is from genome assembly GCA_017745075.1 of Sphingobacteriaceae bacterium. Taxonomy (GTDB): domain Bacteria; phylum Bacteroidota; class Bacteroidia; order Sphingobacteriales; family Sphingobacteriaceae; genus Pedobacter. The sequence continues at coordinate 191,847 of JAGIAD010000005.1, forward strand.
ACGAACTGGAAAAGGTTTAGGAGATAAATAAATTAAACTTTGTCTAATTGCTGCTGCCACTCTTAGTCATTTTTAGATCTTCAATATGCTCAAAATGTTTATGGTTAAGTGTATCGAAATATAAATCGCGGGCAATAGCAGTTGCCGCAATGAAAAGGTCTGCCTTATCAATACTTTTACGACGTCTTTTAAGCTTATTCTGAACTTCTACAGCCACCAAAGCAGCGTCGCTATCGAATGGAAATACAATAAAGTTCGACAGCATCTTTTTCCAAAAGTTAGCTTGATCGTCTTTTGCACCAGTGTAAATTTCAAATTCTGTTATGCTGGATATGCAGAGATTATCTGATTTTTGAGATAAATCAAATAATCTTGTTTTTGATTTATCTTTTTTTCGAAAATAATCAATCAAAATAGAAGTGTCGACCATTATTATTTGGTTCGCCATTCATTTATTGATTTTCTTGTTTTTTTGATTGTTTGAATTTGCGCATCAGAGAAGACAGGACCATTTAAAAGCATATCTGAAAATGTAGTGCCGTATTTTGCAGCGGGCTCTTCAGCCAAGGCAACCACATTATTTTTTTTATATTTTTCTTTTAAATTGGCAACAAAATCCCGAACCTCCTGCTTCATTTTAGAAGGGAGTGCAGAAATTTCAGAAAATAATTGTGCATCTGTCATTACAAATTTGTTAACCTAAACAAATATAACAAATTTATCTTACAAATGTTAAACGCCTGCCTATCTGATCGGTTGTGAATTTGCCATTTTGGTAAGCTAAATTACCTGAAACAAATGTATGTGTAATGCTCGATTGGAAAGTGTCGCCATCAAAAGGGCTCCAACCGCATTTATAAAAATTATTGAGTTTGGTTACTTTCCACGAATCTTTCAGGTTAACCAAAACCAAATCTGCCCAGTACCCTTCGCGGATAAAACCACGTTTTTCTATATCAAAACAGATCGCCAGGTTGTGTGCTGTTTTTTCAACGATTTTCTCCAAAGATATTTTCCCTTGTAGGTGCATTTCTAATAGTGCAGGTAATGCATGCTGCACCAAGGGACCACCTGAAGGGGCTTGCAAATAGGCTTGCTGTTTTTCTGCCAGGGTATGTGGCGCATGATCTGTTGCAATTACATCTATATAATCTTCAAGTACCCCTTTAAGCACCCCTTTTTGATCATCTTCAGTTTTTACTGCGGGGTTCCATTTAATAAAATTGCCTTTAACAGCATAATCCTTATCGTTAAACCAAAGGTGGTGAACACAAGCTTCGGCAGTGATTTTTTTATCTTTTAATGGCGTAATGTTATCAAATAATGTAATTTCTTTTGCAGTAGAAATATGCAGGATGTGCAGACGGGTTTGATAGGTTTTTGCCAGTTCGACTGCTAATGAAGAAGATTTATAACAAGCTTCTGCACTACGGATCAGCGGATGCATTTCAATTGTAAGGTCGTCGCCATATTTGGCTTTAAATTCGGCAAGGTTGTGGCGGATAGTTGCTTCATCTTCACAATGTGTAGCCACCAGGATTGGTGCTTTGCTAAAGATGTTTTCCAGAGTTTTCTCGTTATCTACCAGCATGTTTCCGGTTGATGAACCCATAAAAACCTTAATGCCACATACATTTCTCGGATCGGTTTTTAAAACTTCTTCAATATTATCATTGCTTGCACCCATGTAAAACGAATAATTGGCCAGTGAGGTTTGTGCGGCTATGTCGTATTTATCGGCAAGCAATTCCTGTGTTAATGTATTCGGTACTGTATTGGGCATTTCCATAAAAGAAGTAATCCCTCCGGCAACAGCCGCCATACTTTCGGTAAAAATATCGGCTTTATGTGTTAAGCCTGGTTCACGGAAATGTACCTGATCATCGATCATTCCTGGTAAAAGATATTGTCCTTCAGCATTGATTTCCTGTACTTCAGGCGCAGATAAGTTTTGACCTATTTTAGCTATAAAACCATCTTTTATCAATAAATCAGCAACAATTTTCTGTCCTTCGTTTACAATTGTAGCGGCTTTTATCAGGTAAGTATTCATGGTTTCAAAGGTAGTAATTTAGTGATAAGTAGTTAATATAAAGTATCAAGATTTTGATGCTGTGGATAAGGGGAATTGAGTTTTATGTTACTGTTTTTAGTTAAATAAACCTGATAGTAGTGGACATGGAGTGTAATGAAGTAAAACGGATAGCAGGACTGCCACAACCGAAGAATTACTGAAATTGCTTTACTCCTGATTCTGATAAAAGGAAGCTTCGATTTTGCATGTGATTGAAACCTTCTACCTTACGCCTTCAAACCCTCAACCTTAATCACTATCTTTGTACGCTATGGCAAAATCGTTCGAAGAATTTAAGTTAAACAGGCAGATTTTAAATGCAGTTGCCGATGCAGGTTATACTACTGCTACACCGATACAGGAAAAAGCCATCGGGCCGGTATTATCGGGGCAGGATATTTTTGGTATTGCCGAAACCGGCACCGGAAAAACCGCTGCTTTTGTTTTGCCTATTTTAATGCAATTGAAATATGCCCAGGGTAACAATCCAAGGGCATTAATTTTGTCGCCAACAAGAGAGCTGGCCATGCAGATCGCCGAACAGGTGAAATTATTCTCGACTTACACAGATTTACGCGCTTTAGTGATTTTTGGTGGAATTGGCCCGAAAACACAAAAAGAGCAGATTGCAAAGGGGGTAGATATTTTAATTGCTACACCCGGAAGGTTTTTGGATCTATACCTGGCTGGCGATATCAATACCCAGAGCTTAAAATTCTTGGTACTGGATGAAGCAGATAAAATGATGGACATGGGTTTTATTGGCTCTATCCACCGTATTCTGGAAATTGTTCCGCGCAAACGGCAGAATTTATTATTTTCGGCTACAATGAGCGATCTTGTACAGAAAATTGCCGGCGATTTTCTGAAAAATCCGGTGATCATTCAGGCTTCAGAGCAGGCAACTCCTGCCGCTAATGTAACACAGGCTTTATATTACGTTCCGAATTTTAAGACGAAAATTAACCTTTTACAGGATTTACTTAAAAATGATGAAGCTTTTAACCGCCTGATCATTTTCTGTAAGACCAAAGCTGTTGCTGATAATATTTTCAGTTTTATTGAACGCAGGTATGGCGCAGATAATGTACGTGTAATCCATGCCAACAAAGGACAGAATACCCGAATAAATTCTATTAATAGTTTCAAAGAGGGGAACATCCGCGTTTTAGTGGCTACAGATGTGGCGAGCCGAGGCATTGACGTGAGCAATGTGAGTCATGTGATCAATTTTGATGTACCGATTATTATCGAAGATTATGTACACAGGATCGGCCGTACGGGCAGGGCATTTGCCAAAGGTGATGCGATTACTTTCGCAACCGATGCCGAAAAATATTATATCCGCAAGATTGAAAAACTGATCCGCCAGTATATTCCTGTTGTAGAAATTCCCGAAGGTGTTTTTATCGATGAAACCCCTTACGAGGAACGTCAGCAGATTGCTAAAGAAATCGATATGCAGAAACGTAAGGAAGATCCTGATTTTAAAGGGGCTTTCCACGAGAAAAAAAATGCAGCTGCTATTGATAAAAAAGCAAGGGAAAAAGCCAAGGCAAAAGCTGGTAAGCCAATAAAAAGTTTTAAAAAAGGTAAAAAATTCGATAAGAAAAAATAATGAGCTTAAGAATCACTCCTTTAAATATTGTTAGTGCCATTGGCCTGGGCCTGGTAGCTGTACATCTTCTTTCAGACAAGGCCACAGCTCCCCGCCAAATAAATATGAGTGGTTTTTACCTTCTTATTTTAGGCTGCCTGATATTGGTAACCTTTATTACCGACCTGATTTTCCGTTTTACCTTGAAAGATATTAAGCGGATCTGGGTGATAGAACTGATATTTATTGTTTTTGCAGCGATATTGATGGCGATTTTACAAAAGCTAGCGTAATTAAACCGTAAAAATATACCGAACAATGTTAATCAGCGTGATCTGATGATCTGCAGAATCAAATTAATTAATCATCTTTGCATCCGTTAAAAATAAACCGGTAAGCTGTGTAATCCCTACTTTTAAGGAGCCTTTTTGCCGTTGTAATCAACTTAAAAAATGAGAAAAGCAGAAATTAAAATAACCGTTGAGTTAGATGATAATAATATGCCAGAGAATATTCTTTGGGAGAGTACCGATGCAAAAACAACCGATAAAGTTCCGGTAAAATCGATGTTCCTTGCCCTTTGGGACCATAATTATAAAAATTCAATGCGTATCGATCTTTGGACAAAAGATATGCCTGTTGATGAGATGAAACGTTTCTTCTATGAAACTTTACAGACCTTGGGTGATAGTTTTTTAAAAGCAACAGGCGAAACCCTGATTGTAGAGGATTTACGCGATTACTGTGCCCACTTCGCCGATAAAATGGGTATTATAGAAGGACAATAATTTGGTTCATTGGTCATTGGTCATTAAAAAATGGCATGCAAATTAACGATTAAACTATTTATGCTCAATTCCATTACAACAATTATCAATTTATCCAGTTAACCGATTAGACAAAAGATGTTAGTATTAAATAAATTCAGGGCCTGGTTAGGCATATTATTATGCGTTATTGCTGGTTTTTGCCCGATTTTGAAGGTGCCGATTAAAGGCAACTGGAACTTGTACCAATCTGATGCGCGGTTGTTTTTAATCACCTATGCCATTATCGTTATTTCGGTGTTGTTCCTGTTTATCAGAAAAGTTGGAGCGTTCCGCTTTATGAGTTTTGTAATGGCCATCTGGTATGTTTTGGCAATAGTTGCCGTTTATTTTACCGCGAACAACTACACCAAATATGGTTTTGCCAATAAACTGATCAGTAAAGTTGTTCATTTTCAATGGGGATGGATTGTACTTTTAGTTGGCGTAATATTTATGCTTTTCAGTGTTAAACGCGGCGAAAAAATAACGGCTTAAGCCTTTTCATGCAACTGTGAAGTAAGTTTATCTACTTCATAACCTTTTGCTTTACACCTGGCTATAATTTCATCATGGGTTTTCTTCGGCATTGTGCGATTACGGCTCATGATGAACAAAAATTTATGGTCAGGGTGACCAACCACCACATAAGAATAATCATCTGCCAGTTCGATAATCCAGTAATCGACCTTTATCGGCCAGATAAATTGCGCTTTCAATTCGCCACCGTCGCCATTTTCTGAAGGGAACATTTTCGAGCTTCTCGAATAAACTTTTTCATCCCCTGGCTTTTTGTAGGTGGTTATTACATTATAGTAGCCATCTTTATTCAAAGTGTACTTGGTTGTTGTTTCACGACTGCCTTTATCAAAAATGGTGGGGATAGAATATAGCGAGTACCAGGTTCCGGAATATTTTTTTAGATCTAATTTAACCACCGGAGCATTTTTTTCCATTGGCAAACAGGTAAAAAGAACAAAAAGGAGGGAGCAGATCGTTTTCATAATATCTTAGGCTTTTGATATTATTTACGGATTTGACCCGATCCCGGTTTTGGAATTATTGATCTATCATAAAATAATCATCAGTATCTTCTTCCAGTGGGATGTATATTCTTTCCCACTCATTGCCATCTACAATTTCCCAGGTATGCCCTATGCCCGCAGTATCATTGGCTATTAGTATAATGCCTGGCTCAATGATAAAAGTTTCTCCATTACTTACTGTAAATTTCAGTTTGCCCTTAAGCGTAATTACATATTGTCTTCTTGGTGCAGGGTGTGGGATTTTTTCTAATGTAGACACATCCGTTTGAGCGAAAAAGTAATTCACATTAATGTGCTGCCGGATGGGAATTTTTCCGGTCTCGAATGCGCACTTATCGTCTTCTATATTAATTAAACGAATGGCTTTTAAATAATTTGGTGTTCCGGCTTGATCTGTATTCATCTGCAAAAAAAATAATATGGTGTTAAAATTTTAATTCTGTTTGTCCTTGCTGTGTAACCTCGCGCTCATGCTGCAGTAACCACTGTTTGCGCCATAACCCACCGGCATAGCCCACCAGTTTACCGTTACTGCCGATTACCCTATGACAGGGCACTGCGATAGCAATATTGTTTTTTCCGTTTGCAGCAGCAATTGCACGGATGGCTAATGGCTGGTGCGCCGAGAATTTAGCATAGGAGGTGGTTTCGCCATAGGGGATAGCCAGTAAATTTTGCCATACGCCTTGCTGAAACGCTGTTCCTTTCTGTCTCATCGGGAAATCGAAATGTTGCAATTTGCCATTAAAATAATCGGTTAATTGTTGGGCAACCTTTAGCGTCAGCGGATTTTCGGTAAGTCCGGTAATATCTTTTTCGGCAAAAGTGATGGCATATACAAATTCATCATCGGCAAGGACGGTAATTTGGCCAACAGGCGATGCGATAACTGATGCGTAGTTCATATTTTTATTTTTTACCACAAATTTCGCAGATTAACACAGATTTTAACTAAGTATCGATGCTCTTCTAATAAACAGTGTGTGTTTCTAATCTTCTCCGTGCTTTCCGTGCCTCCGTGGCAATTTAAGTTTAAGCTATTGTTTTGCCACAGATTACATTGATTTTAACTTGATTTTTCTATGTTTTTCGTGTTTCCGTGGCAAATAAGACCTAAAAGCTACCTGTGTTTATCCTTTTTATCTGCGCTTCTAATCTTCTTCAGTGGTTAAATTATTTATGGCTGCGATCTCGAACAAAATTACAACAATACAACAATTTAAGCATGCAATATTTATCAATAAAAGTATCTTTGCGGTTATGCAATTGGCCAAAGAGGTTAAATATTTAATTCACAAGGAAGTATTGTTAGAGCGGCGCTCCAAATATACCATTAACGGTGTGTTGCTTTATGTGGTTTCTACTATTTTTACCTGTTACCTCTCATTTGTGAGCCTTGGCGATAAATTAACCTGGAATGCTCTTTTTTGGATAATTATGCTTTTTGCCTCTATTAACGGTGTTTCCAAGAGCTTTCTACAGGAAACAAAGGGACAACAGCTCTACAGTTACATTTTGGCCAGTCCGGCAGCGGTTCTGATTTCTAAAACAGTTTACAATACGCTCCTGATGCTGGTACTTACTACCATCGCATTGGGGTTTTATACATTAGTTTTCGATTCATTCACACCGCCTGATATGGTACTGTATTATGTTGCCGTGGTATTGGGGAGTGTGAGTTTTTCTACTGTATTTACAATGGTTTCGGCCATTGCGAGCAAGGCTGGTAATGGAGGTATGTTAATGGCGATATTAAGCTTTCCGATCATTATCCCTGTATTAATTTTATTGATCAAACTGGCTAAAAATGCGGTTGATGGCTTACCATGGGAAAATAGTTACGATGAAATTGCGATGTTGCTGGTGGTGAATGTACTGATGGTAGCCACCTCTTTACTGTTATTTCCTTACCTTTGGAGGGATTAAAAATGATTGAATTGTAAAATGAGAAATCAGCTGTATTAAATCCCTGATGATTAATTAAGGCAAAAAAGAAGATTCGCTCATTCATAACTCAACATTCAAAATTATAAATATACATATGAAAAAAACCTGGTGGAAAATTTTGGCTTCAGTGCTGGTTGTTTATACTGCAATTGCAGGATTGTTGTTCGGGGTTCCTCATTTGGCTATTTTGAACGAAACGATCCGTAACCTGTATTTTCATGTTCCGATGTGGTTTGCCATGATCGTTCTTTTTTCGATCTCTGTTTTTTACAGCGTAAAATCGTTAAGTAGCAAAAGCGAAATAGACGATATAAAAGCTGTAGAAAGTGTAAATGCCGGGATTATTTTTGGTGTTTTAGGCTTAATTACCGGTGCCATCTGGGCTAAATATACCTGGGGACAGTTTTGGAGCTTCGATCCTAAGCAGAACTTTGCTGCTATATCCATCTTATTGTATTTTGCCTATCTCATCCTCCGCAACGCGATAGATGAAGAGCAAAAAAGAGCTAAAATTTCGGCCATTTACAATGTTTTTGCTTTCCCGATGATGGTGGTATTGCTTTTCGTACTTCCACGTTTAAAAGATTCATTACATCCCGGTAACGGTGGCAACCCCGGTTTTAACAGTTACGATTTAGACAGCCGCATGCGTATGGTGTTTTATCCGGCATGTTTAGGCTGGATATTAATCGGCTACTGGGTATACACCATCCGTTTCAGAATTCGCAATATTGAAAACAAACAACAACATAACTAAGATGAAGAAGATATTTTTCTCCCTAATATTATTGATGGCTGCCATGCAGTTATTTGCACAGGATAATGGCGTTGAAATGGCAGACAGCCTTCGCAGCAGCGGAAAAATTTACGTCGTTGTAATCTGTATCGTAATTATACTGGTTGGCCTGTTGGCTTATCTCTTCTCTATCGATAAAAGATTAAAGAAAATCGAAAAAGAAAACCATATTAATAAATAGTCTAAAACGGATCGTCAATTACACGAGCCCGGATTAATTTTTTAAAGAGATCAAAATGATTTTGATCTCTTTTTTTATATCTTATTTCTAAGGGCAGATTTATGATATTCGTAATTACAACGCTGTTTTTGTTTGTCAATTGATCAGTATTGCAATAAAATGATCTTGTGGATATTTTTTTTGTAATTTTTTTTATCGCGATAAGCAATGATAAAAATCAGTCAAAATGGTTCTTTTAACTGTGCTCACAAACTGATATTTCTTTGTTTAAACCGATTTAGATATTGTTTTTGAACAGTTTTGTAAAACGGGTACGAGACCTTTTTCATAGCTCAATAGGGGTGGTGTTAGCCGTACACTAAGTGTTTTTGCATTTGGATATGTGCAGTTTTTTTAGGCAATTTTGCACTGAAAACTTATTCAATATAAAAAATAAATAATGGCTAATCTAGCAGACGAGAACAAGTTCTTTGCAGATGTTTGTAAGAACTTTGACAGTGCGGCTCAATTCACCAACCATCCGGAAGGTTTATTGAACCAGATTAAAACATGTAATAGTGTATATCGTTTCCAGTTCCCTATCCGCCGCGGAAACGGTTTTGAAGTAATTGATGCCTGGCGCGTAGAACACTCTCACCACATGAGCCCTACAAAAGGCGGTATCCGTTACAGCGAAATGGTTAATGAAGATGAGGTAATGGCGCTTGCCGCTTTAATGACCTACAAATGTGCTATTGTTAACGTTCCGTTTGGCGGTGCAAAAGGCGGTATCAAAATCAACACCAAACAATACAGTGTTGCCGAACTGGAAACCATCACACGTCGTTATACTACAGAACTGATTAAGAAAAATTTTATCGGCCCGGGTATTGATGTTCCTGCTCCTGATTATGGATCTGGTGAACGCGAAATGAGCTGGATCGCCGATACTTATATGACCATGAATCCAGGTCAGCTTGATGCATTGGGTTGCGTTACCGGTAAACCAATTGCTTTACACGGTATCCGTGGCCGTAAAGAGGCTACCGGACGTGGTGTGGCTTATGCCGTACGCGAGTGTGTTGAAGTGGCCGAAGATATGGCTAAACTTGGCTTTAAAGCAGGTTTAGGTGATAAAAGGGTAATTGTACAGGGTTTAGGTAACGTGGGTTACCACTCAGCTAAATTCCTTGCCGAATTTGGTGCAACGATTGTTGGTCTTTGCGAGTTTGAAGGTGCCATTTACAACCCGAACGGATTAAATGTTGATGAGGTTTTTGCACACCGTAAGAATACAGGCTCAATTTTGGGTTTCCCTGGTGCTACAGATTTCAAAAACTCAATGGAAGGTTTAGAACAGGAGTGCGATATCATTGTTCCTGCAGCTTTAGAAAACCAGTTTACCGAGCAGAATATCCGCAACATTAAAGCAAAAATTATTGCTGAAGGTGCTAACGGTCCAACTACACCAGAAGCAGAAGCCATTTTTACCGAAATGGGTGGTATTATTATTCCTGATATGTACTGTAATGCTGGTGGTGTTACGGTTTCTTATTTCGAATGGTTGAAAAACCTTTCGCACGTGGCTTTTGGCCGTATGGAAAACCGTTATGCGGCTAACTCAAATGCCAACCTGATCAATACTTTAGAAAACCTGACCGGGAAAACCATTCTTCCTGAGCACCGTTTGATGATTGTGAAAGGCGCATCTGAAATGGAACTGGTAAACTCTGGTTTAGAAGATACCATGATCCATTCGTACCACGAAATCCGTGAAACGTTAATGACCAAACCAGGTACTAAAACATTAAGAACAGCTGCTTTCGTTAATTCGATTGATAAAATTGCAGTTTCTTATATGAACCTGGGCGTTTGGCCGTAAGCTTATCATTTGTCATCCTGAGGGATATTTATTGTCTAAAAATCAATATGATTGACAACCCTCTCACGATTCGTCATTTCGAGCGGAGTGCAACGCAGTCGAGAACCACGGAGTGCTCAGCGAAGCTAAATCTGTCTCTATAGATTTCTCCATTTCGCTACCGATGAAAAATCGGCACACTACAGTCGAAATGACGATTCTTCTATAGGATCTGTCAATGATAGCCTGTCGAAGGATAACAATTAGAAAGCCTTGCAGATTAATAACTGCAAGGCTTTTTTTACAGATTTTGCAGATCCGCGCAGAAATTTAATCTGCGTAAATCACCTTAAATCAGCGGGAAAATATAATAGCGTATATTTCAGTTTTTTATTTTGGAAATGACAAGTCTGCGTTTCATAGGAGTGGGCTAGTCCTGCTGTACCTCCTGCCGGTGAAGGATCGGCATCCGTCCCATCAGGTTTAGGTACAATGGACAGTTAATCTGCATAAATCACCTTAAATCTGCAGGAAGGGCTTACCTGCTAACAGGGATGTCAATATTGTATCTGAAATTAAAATCGAGCGAACCATTTTGGCTGTTTCCCCATGTTTTCAATAACTGAATCAGGGCATTGGCATCATGGTTTACAAACAAAAGTTCCGATTCCAGCTTAATTTTATCTTTTTCTATACTTTTTGCATTCATCTCCAGCTGACTGAAAATATTCAGTTTATCGCTAACTCCAGGCAAAGGCACTTGTTTAATCAGCTTTTTAAAATCTACTTTAAGGTAAAAGAAGTGATCTGCCGATTCCATTTTAAGATTTGGTTTAGCATTTGATAATGTACTTAATTGAATGTTACCATTGTTGCCTTTAAAGTAAAACTGGTAGAGTGGAATGGTAGCAGTGCTAATTTTTCCTGTAGTTTGATCAAGTACGCCAGATGATTTAAGGTAATTACTTACTTCCTGATCGTTCGCGCTCATATTTATGGAAATGCCAGGGATTTTCCGCTCTCTGGCCACTTTTTTTTCTACCTGCTCAAAGTCGTCATTGTAGTCGTATGTTATCACTGTGTCTACCTGTTTTACGGTGTTGGTCCATTCAAAATCCAGGTAACCTTTATAAAACCTCAAAAAGTTATCTTTTGAGAATACGGAAGAATTTATAGCCGCATTTTTTTGAGGCGGAGCAGGCTTAAATTTAGCATTTAGCCACATACTCACCGTACTTTCCGGATTTAAGATCCGGTGTTCAGGTTGAGCAGCAGGTTCGAGCCACCTGTTTACAAGCTCACTGTTAACATCAATTTTTCCGTCGGTAAAATTAACCCTGCATAAATCTTCAGCATTTTGAAAAGACAGGTGATCGGAAAGGCCTGCCATTTGGCCAAATTGGCTATCGCTGATTTTAACCATGTTTTTCTGAACCAGTATTTCTTCCAGAACCGCTTTTACGGGTTCCTTTTTCGGGCTGATGGCCAGGGCTATAGTTGTTTTGTTAAACAGGAGGCAAAGCGTTGAGTCAGCAGATTGAAAGAAATTGCCTTCTTTTTTTATTAATGAGCGTTTTTTCAGGATAAAGCGCTTAAATGCTAAACCATCTGCGATTTCCAGTCGGGAGAAAAAAGTGTTTTTAACCTTTCCTTTTAAAGCATATAGATAAATGTTGGCAGGGATTTTTAAACCTGTATTTAAATCATCTATCTTTTCTTTGATCCCTTTTTTATCTGCCCCTGAATATTGATCGGGGTGTTTCAGATAACTAACCGCAATGGTTTTGTATAGCTCATCTACATTTATTTTAATTAAAATTTGAGTAGTTGCAGGAATTAATACTTTGTTGGCCTGGATTTGCCTGTATTTAAAAAAGCCAAAATAAAAAACAAGCAGCAATATGACTATCGCTGCTGTTATTTTTAAAAATTTTACCATAATAATGGTTAATCGGTTAACTGTAAATGGGTTCATCCGTTCACTGGTCATTAGTTCATTGGTAGTTGAAACATTCAAACTTTGCACCCTTTCAACCTCGGAACGTTCCATCTTTACAACCTCTACCCAACTATTTGGCTGCATTCTCAATTAACGAAAACAGGTACTTCAATGCATTCTCATGTCCATTAGGGATTTCAGCGCTGATATCTGCTGAAACCAACCTGCCCTTAATCGGATTCGATTTCATGTACACATTACCCATTTTCTCTAAAGTGCTGTTGAATTTTTTAGCGGTTTCTTCGCCGCCAATTTCAGAATCGGGAACTTTACCCACAAGGTTTTTAGCATTGAACAAAAAGCTGAAATTATTTTTGCTCAACAGGTTTTTATGCAATTTGCTGATTTTATTATTGTATTGATTGTTGCTGATGCCCTGCATTTCGCTTAACGAATTGCCAAAAAATACAATTCCATCCTTAATCAGGAAATAAATATCAATCGGACTTTTCTTTTCCAGTATTTTATAAATGTTGTTTTCAACAGAAACATAATTTTTGTTTACGCCATATTTAATCAGTTTGTTAATCAATCTGTGATCTTCTGACGAAAACATGAAAAGGAAATCAGGTAATGTTTCATTTTTGGTTTTTGTTACTTCCTTTTGTTTGTAATCGTCGTCATATTCATAAGTCGTATAAGTTACTTCTTTGGTTTTTAATCCGTTGATTACGAATAAGGCATCGCCCTTAATTACTTTACTTACCGCCTCTTCATCTAGCAACAGACTAAAAAGGTCGGTTCCAAGGTCAATTTCTTCTTCCATTTTGGCTCCCAAAAAAGAACCATAAGTTTGTTTTAATATTTTAGGAAATTCTTCTAAATACGCTTTGGTATCAATAGAGTAGCTCATAAAACCAAGTGCTTTCTCGCTGTTTACATATTTCAAAAAGTTTTTGTTTAACTTTCTGTTCATGATTTTTTTATAGGAGTCGGCCTGTTCCTGTGCCAATTCTAGCCCGGTTGAAATACGGAAACTTTTTTTGTCCATATAAAGCTTGGCATTTAAACTACCATAACCTTTCATCATGCCGGCTTTGCCGTATGTTCCAATTGCGGGTGCAACCGCATTATAAACATCCTGCAGGCTCGATACCCAAAGCTCTGCTATGGCAGTATTATCCAAACTTGAGGCATAAGATTTATTGCTTTCTATAGACTCATATGTACCGTTGAAAATTTGCTCGGCTTGTGCACTCATCCAGGTAAAAGCCAGTCTTTTTTTCTTTGCTTCCTGTTCGGCACGTTCTTGCTGGTAAAGATCATAATCGGCGTTTACCCTCTCTGCTGCAGGTGCTGCTTCTGTAGCATCCATAGCAGCGTCAGCTATAGGCTCTTCTTCAACTTCTTGCTTTGGTCTTACTACAGTTTTTTTCTTTGTAGACTTCTTTTTCTTACCGGTAGCTTTTTTAGCGGTTGTTTTTGTTTTTTTATGAGATTTAGTTATGACTGGGGGAGGGATTTCCTGCCAATAATCAGTTGTTGCAACAGAATCAACAGCTACTGCAGCACTATCCGTAGCTATTGCCTCATCGTTTTGGAACCTGATATCTTTTATACCATAACGTGCAGATTTAGCCGGATCAGCAAAAAATGAGCTACTGATGCTTCCGGTTACGAAATAGAGCATATTGTTGTTCCATTTGATAACGCTGGTACTATCAGGTAAAACCATCGTACGGATATCGCCCTGTTGTGTAAATTTTTTCTCTTTGTTGTCAATTAGAGTTTCAAATTTTTTGGCATCTTTTATCGGAATCAAAAAACAGTTATACGTAATACTATCGCTTAACTGATTAAAGTAATACATGTTTTTCTCCAGGTTAATGCCGAAATCTTCGATACTGGTGAAATTTTTATCCAGTGATTTAGAGGTTCCGGTTAATAATTTTTTGCCTACAAAAGATTCATTAAAATCTTTTACAAACATGAGTTTAAAAACATTGTCGCCTTTAATGGTGGCTACTGTGAAAGCATTTGATGGGATCTTTTTGACCAAATCTTGCGCCTGGGCAAAATTGAACAACAAAAAGAGGGAGATGGCAATTAGAATTTTTTTCATTTAAATAGATTTTTTAGAGATAAGAACCATATCTGAGTTCTGGTTTTTACGGCCAGAACGTCGAATGGATTTTATTTAGATAGTTGTATAGTGTTAGATACGTTAATTTTTCCATTGATCAAGTCCATAATGCTGCTTTTTAGCATTACGGCTTTTTTTGATTTTGATATGTTTGATGCAGGGTTGGTACTACTTGTTACAGGAGATTCGAAACGATAGATACTGGTGTAGGTTGCGCCGTTAAAAACCGCCTTATCTTTTGCTTTTAATTTATTGAATTCTGTTTTTGCGGTACTTATTGCCTGGTATTTCCGGCTAAAGGTTTTGGTAACTTTGTTATAAGTATATGAGGAAGTATTGGTAGCCTTAATTTTTTGCTGGGCAAGAATGTTTTTGGTGATGTTATTGATATTTGAAACATCTTTAAAAGTAAAACTGATAGTGGCAATGAAATTGTTAAAATCGGCAGTGCTTTTTACATTGGTAATCCCTTCCGACTTCCTTAAGTAGGCTACAGCTTCGTTTAGTTCCTGCTGTATTTTTTGTTTACTGGGCACTTTGTAGCCTTGTATGCTGTCTAAAAGCATTACCGAAGCTACTTTGGTTTTACTTTGGCTCAGGTTTATGGTAAGCACCACATCGCCAGTACCATCGTTTTTAACCGAAATTTCTTCAATTACTTCAAAACAAGAACTTAAAAAGGGGATTAGGATAACAAGGAATAAAAATTTATAAAACTGATTGAGGCGCATATAAATTAGGATTTAGGTTTTTACTGACAGGTTAATGGTCATCTAATGGCCAAAATTAATCATTTAGGTGAGGAAATTTTGTCAGAACAAATAGATAAAGCGAAATTACTTAAGACCAGTAGTAAATATTTTCTTCCAAAAATCAGGTAATTGTCAATATAAAGACAAGAAAAATGTAAAAGAATGCTGGCTAAGCCGATTTTTCTATCTTTGTTGCCAGCTTTTACAAAAAGTATAACCATGAAGAAAAGTGCAATCATTGGATTAATTACCATCGCCATTTCCGTAGGCATTTTATTTAGCTTAAATGCTAATACCGATACCTATTCTAATTTTAAACAGGCTACCCTTTCAGGGAAAGAAGAGCATGTGATGGGCTATTGGGTAAAATCGATGGGTACTTACTATGACGCCATGAAAGATGCTAACCATTTTTCATTCCATATGAAAGATGAAAAAGGAGAAGTGAGAGAGGTGATTTATGCAGGTACCAAACCGCAGGATTTCGAAAAATCAGAAAAGCTTGTGTTAATCGGTAAAATGAATGGTGACAAGTTTTATGCGTCGAAAATTTTAATGAAATGCCCATCTAAATATAACGATAACCTTGTTGAAATTAATAAAGACGGTAAGGTTGACACGGTAGGTAAGTACGGCGAGAAAAAATACAACTAATTTTAATGGATATTCAATTTGTAGGCGAACACCTGTTGCCAGGTAAAATCGGGCAGTTTTTTATTGTGCTGGCGTTTAGTGCATCATTACTATCAACTATATCATATTTCTTTGCCAGTCGCGATAAAAATTTAGAAGAAAAATCTTGGCGTAATTTGGGCCGGATTGGATATCTGGTTAATTTTGCCAGCATTATAAGCATCGGAGTAATTTTATTTTACCTGGTACTTGGTCATTATTTTGAGTACTATTACGTTCAATCTCACTCATCAAAACAGCTTCCGGTATACTATATCATATCTTCTTTCTGGGAAGGACAGGAAGGAAGTTTCTGGCTTTGGGCCTTCTGGCAATCGTTTCTGGGTGCATTACTCATCTGGAAAGCCAAAACCTGGGAACGCCCTGTAATGACAGTTGTGGCCTTCTCTCAATTGTTTTTAACCTCCATGCTTTTAGGTGTAGAGATTTTTGGTGAGCGCATCGGAAGTTCTCCTTTTATACTCTTAAGGGATGCGATAGACTTAAAAGCACAGGCACCAGTTGTTTTTGCAAACCCTGAAAATTACAAAAATTACCTTAAATTCATAACCGACGGTAAAGGATTAAATCCATTGTTGCAAAACTATTGGATGGTGATTCACCCGCCAACCTTGTTTTTAGGTTTTGCAAGTATGGTGGTACCTTTTGCCTACGGAATTGCAGCTTTATGGCAAAAAAGATATAAAGAATGGATTAAGCCAGCCATGCCATGGACGCTTTTTGCGGTGATGGTTTTAGGTACAGGTATTATAATGGGTTCTTTCTGGGCTTATGAGGCGTTAAACTTTGGTGGTTTCTGGGCCTGGGATCCGGTAGAAAATGCTTCTTTAATTCCGTGGTTAACCTTAATCGGCGCAGTACACGTCATGATTGCCTATAAAAACACTGGTCATGCCTATTTTACTGCTATAGCACTGGTATTTTTTAGCTTCTTATTGGTGCTTTATGCATCATTTTTAACCCGGAGTGGTATTTTAGGTGATACCTCGGTACATTCGTTTACTGATATGGGAATGTTTGGTCACCTGATCCTATACAATGTGGTATTCGCTGTTTTAGCAATTGTACTTATTGTCGTAAGATGGAAAGAACTGCCCATTACCACTAAAGATGAAGAAACCTATTCGCGCGAGTTCTGGATGTTTATTGGTGCTCTAGTAGTAACTGTTGCCTGTATTCAAGTGATTTTCTCTACTTCGGTTCCGGTATTTAACAAAGCTTTTGGCACTAATTTCACCCCACCCATTGATGCGGTAAAATATTATAACCAATGGCAGGCTCCTTTTGCGGTGCTGATTACCCTGATATCAGGTTTCTCACAATATTTAAAATACAAAAGAACTGATCCCCGTAAATTCTACAGCAGTTTAGTCTCCGCAGTTATTTTCTCGGTGGTTTTAACAGCAGGTTTGGTGTATATAGCAGATGTTTACACCAACACAATGTATATCCTGATCACATTCAGTTGTTTATTTGCTATACTTTCAAATGCGGCGGTTTTATATCAGGCATTTGGAGGAAAGGCAAAACTGGCAGGTTCGGCCATTGCACACATTGGTTTTGCACTCTTAATTTTAGGGGCATTAATATCAGCGGCCACCAATAAGCCGATTTCAATAAACGCTGACAGGTTTATCCCGGTTAAAGATTTTGAAAAAACGGAGAAACCAGGCGAAAACATCATGCTGTACAAAAACGAGCCTAAACGAATGGGCAAGTATACCGTAACGTATGTAAGTGATACTACTCAGGCTCCAAATACTTTTTATACACTTAATTTTAAAGTTATAGATAAAGACGGTAAGGTTAAAGAAGATTTTAACTTGCATCCCCACACTCAGGATAACGAGAAAATGGGCCTGATAGCCTCTCCTGATACCAAACATTATTTAACTTACGATGTGTATACACACATTACAAGTGCTGCGGTTAAACAATCAGCTCACGATGATCACGAAGGTCATTCGGATGATGAAAATTACAAAGCTCCGCGTATTGTTAAGGTTTCAGCAGGCGATACCATTCATACGTCGAGTGGTGTGGTTACCGTTAAAGATTTAAACAGAAAACCAACCGCCAAAGATTTAGCATTGGCACAAGGCGATTATGCTGTGGGTTTACCATTAGAAATTAATGCTGCCGGTAAAGTTTATAACACAGAGCCTATCTTCTTGATCAAAGGGAACAATACTTTCGATTTTGCGCGTAAAGTAGAAGAGCTGGATCTGAAATTCCGTTTCTCGAGGGTTTTGCCTGACGAGAGAAAAGTAGAGTTGCAGATTTTTGAAAAACCACAGCAAGCTAAAGACTGGGTGGTTTTCAAAGCAATTGAATTTCCTTACATCAATTTATACTGGGCAGGTACCATTGTAATGGTGATTGGTTTCTTACTGTCTATTTTTAGAAGAAGGAAAGAAGCGAGCATCGGATAATCACATGAAAATCGTTTTATTAGGATCGGGCAACGTTGCTTCACATTTGGCAAAAGCTTTAAAAGCCAAAGGCGAAAATGTGGTACAGGTTTACAGCCCAAACTTTGTTCATGCAAAATTTCTGGCTGATGGCATTGCCGCCGAAGCTGTAAGTGATTTAAATGCAGTTAAAACCGATGCCGATTTGTATATCATTTCGGTAAAAGATGATGCCATTGGAAGTGTTGCTGAAGCATTGAAAGGTGTAAGCGGCCTGGTGGTGCACACTTCGGGTACAACCGATATCAAAGTGCTGTCGGATCAGGTTAAACAGGCAGGTGTTTTTTATCCTTTACAAACCTTTTCTAAATCAAAAGAAGTTGATTTCGCCAGTATTCCGCTTTGTATTGAAGCTACTGATGCCACCCAATTGGAAGTTTTGCATCAACTGGCATCTAAATTAAGCAAACAGGTTTATGAGCTGAATGGCGAAAAAAGAAAAGTTTTGCACCTGGCTGCTGTTTTTGCGTGTAATTTCCCTAATCATTTATACGCACTGGCCAACCGGGTGCTGCAACAAAATGATCTGGATTTTGAAATCATCAGGCCATTAATAGCCGAAACTGCTGATAAGGTAATGGTTAACCTGCCAGAAAATGTACAAACAGGACCAGCAGTAAGGGCCGACGAAACGACTATAAATAAGCATCTAAGCATGTTAAAAGACATGCCCGAGTTGCAGGAAATTTATCAAATACTAAGCAATAGCATAAAATTAATGCTGAAATAGCATTTTTACGGCTTTTGCTTATTACTTTTGCAAAATAATTATGAGCATTTTTAAACTAAAAATAAATTTTGAAGAAGCAGATCACGAACCGGTAGAATTACCCATTGCTGCTGGTGAATCTGTTTTAGATGTTTGCCTGGATAACGGAATAGAATTACAACACAATTGCGGTGGAGTTTGTGGTTGCAGTACCTGCCATGTGTATGTAACTAAAGGGATGGACCATATCGAAGAGATTTCGGATAAAGAAGAAGATTTTATCGATAGGGCAGTACGTCCGAAAATCACTTCGCGTTTAGGTTGCCAGTGCGTGGTAATTAACGGTGATATCGAAGTTACCATTCCGGATCAGTCTGGCTTTATGGGACACTAATTAGTCTTGAGTTCGGAGTCTTTAGTTATGAGTCTGAAACCCTGCAACATTAAAACATTTCAAACTTTACAACAAACAAAACATGAACAACGATAAATTTGCCTTACCTTTTTACTGGAACGATTATGAAGATATTGCCATGTCTTTATATGAGAAATTTGGTGATGATTTTACTGAAACCAAAATTTACCGTATCCGTTTTACCGAACTTTTAGAATGGGTTTTAGAATTGCCTAATTTTAAAGGAACACGTGAAGAAAGCAATGAAGGTCATTTAGAGCAAATTCAATCAGCCTGGGTATACGAGTGGAGAGATAATCAATAATTAAGTTTGGAGTCTCTAGTCCTTAGTCTGGAGTCAATCCCAAACGCTTACCCCTAAACGCTAAACGCAAAATGTTTCTCCAGAAGCTAAAAGAAATTACCACTTTCATTTTTGATGTAGACGGTGTGCTTACCGATGGAACTGTTCAGGTTACTGATAGTGGCCAGTCATTACGTACCTTTAACATTAAAGACGGGTATGCCATGCAACTGGCCGTTAAGCGGGGTTACAATATCTGCATCATTTCCGGGGGCGACGGTATTGCGATGGGTAAACGGTTTTTTAACCTTGGCATAACTGATGTTTTCCTCGGCACTGGCGATAAAGTGGCTGTTTTTAATCAATATCTTCAGGATAAAAATCTAATTGCAGGAGAAGTGCTCTATATGGGCGACGATGTTCCTGATCTCAAAGTAATGAAACTGGTTGGGCTCTCAACTTGTCCGGCTGATGCCGTTGAAGAAATTAAGGCTATTTCTGCTTTCATTTCGCCTTATAACGGAGGTAAAACGGCTGTGCGCGATATTATCGAAAAGGTAATGCGGGTGCAGGGAAGGTGGCATGATGAAAACCCAAATGCCGCTGATTCCGGGAAATAAGCTTGTTAGTTCACTAGTTCACTTGTCATTAGTGCATTAGTAGTGATTAGTTTTGAGCCATTATACTTTCACCACAATTGTCATCCTGAGCATAGTCGAAGGATCTCACCATTCAATCTCTACAAATACTTTGACTATAGATTTCTCCGTTTCAATGCGTTTCAGTTGAAATGACGTCTATTGTCATCCTGGGCGTAGCCGACGGATTTTTAGCCGCACTTTCCTCGCTAGAATGACGTTCCCGTTATAAATCTCCAGTTCCAAAATTTGCAATCCATTAGATTATATCCGAAATTTACATTTATAAATTAATCAATCGATTGATTAATTTATTCGTAAAAACATTAATTTTAATTATATGAGCACATATCTCGTACCTGTTGATTTTTCTAAAACAGCAGATCATGCAGCCAAATACGCAGCCAGGCTTAGTTATGCCATGGCCAATGCTAAAATAATCTTGCTTAACGCTTATTACGTTTCTGAGTATGAAAGCATTCTGCCAACACCTGATATGCTAATTACCACCGACGATCGCATTGCCGACGAAATTTCTAACAGGTTGGCTGCCTTGGAAAAACTAAAAACCAGATTGCTGGAAATCAATCCGCAGGCAGAAATAGAAGTTAATTTATCGCGCGATACCATTTTAAGATCCGTAATCGACCGCGTAAACCGGCAAGAAATAGATCTCATTATTATTGGCAGCAACGGTAAAAAAGCCAAAGATGAAAGCGATATCGGCTCTAATGCAATCAAAATTTCTAAATCAAGCCCGGTTCCGGTTTTGGTTGTTCCACCAAAGGCCGATTATCAGTCGATCCGTAAAGCGATCCTGGCCTGCGATTTTAAAAAGGTTAAAGAGGTAATCCCGATGCATGCGCTTAAAAATATTTTAAGCAAACACGCCTTAGAACTTCTGGTGCTCAACATCAATTCGGGTAAAACGATCGATGTACAGGAAGAACAGGTTTTACACCAGATGCTTAAAGATTTTTCTCCGGCCTATCACTACTCCGATCATCCCGATACCATTAAAGGTATTGTGAAGTTTGCTAAAGCCGAAGAAGCACAGCTGATTATCGCATTACCTAAAAAATATAGTTTTTTCGAAAGCCTGCTTCATGAAAGTGTTTCCCAAAAACTAACCATTAAATCGCATGTGCCGGTGTTGTTGCTGAAAGATTAATATATTGCAATCTGCAACAGCTAAGTTACATTTCGTCTTTAAACTTTTGTCTGCTTTTGCACTCAAACTAGCTCAATTTGAACCAAAAACAACAAAAACAACATGAAAAAATTAATGATGATTTGCGGATTAATGCTAGGAATAGCTGGTTTCGCTAACGCGCAACAAGGTGGTGGACCTGGAAGAATGATGATGAAACCCGAAGAACGCGTAAAGCAGTTAGATGAAAAGTTAAAGTTATCTGATGAGCAAAAAACAAAATTAACTGCTGTTTTTACCGAACAGGCAGAAACCATGAAAAAAATGCGCGAAGAAATGCAAGGTGGTGGAGACAGAGATGCGATGAGAGAAAAAATGCAAAAAATGCGTGCTGATAACGATGCAAAAGTGACTGCAGTATTAACAGACGATCAGAAAAAAGCTTACGAAACCTGGCAAAAAGAAATGCGTGCCGAAATGGAAAAACGCAGACAAGGTGGTGGAAATAATTAATCTTTGAAAAATATCAGATAAGAAAAGCGGCTTTAGGCCGCTTTTCTTATTTTAGCGGAAAATTAAAATATGAGTATAAATTTTCCTCCTATCATTTTAGCCTCTAAATCGCCCCGCCGACAAGAACTTTTAACCCTTATGGGCTTAAATTTTAAGGTCGAATTAAAAGATGTGGATGAAAGTTATCCTGACGGGTTAAGCCCGGCAGAAATTGCTGTTTATATCTCAGAAAAAAAAGCAAAAGCTTTTACTGGTGATGGCGAAATTGTAATCACAGCTGATACCATTGTGGCTCTAAACAATGAAATTTTAGGCAAACCAACTGACCGCAGTCATGCACAGGAAATGTTAAAAAAACTCTCGGGTAGTAAACATGAGGTTTTTACCGGAGTAACGATTGTTAAAGGGGATAAAGTTTATTCCTTTTACGATCGGACCGAAGTTTCTTGTAAAGCAGTTACAAGTGAAGAAATTGATTTCTATATCGATAATTACCAGCCTTTTGATAAAGCCGGGAGTTATGGCATACAAGATTGGTGGGGTGTTGTAGTGGTAGAGGGGATTGACGGTTCATATACCAACGTTATGGGACTGCCTACCGAAAAGCTCTACAATGAATTATTAAAATTTATTTAAACTTTCTTGTGGAATTCCGTTAAAACTTTCATCATCTAACAAAATTAGTAAGATGAAAGCCCCATTTAACGAAATCAGCATCGCCGAACCCTGTTTACAGAACTGGGATGAAATGGAAAAAGGAGCTGGGTTTAACTTCTGTAAAGCCTGCAGTAAAAATGTAATCGATTTTTCAGGTTACACCAGTGCCGAAATTATCCAGGTGCTGGCCAATGCTGGCTCTTCCGTATGTGGCCGCTTAAGCCAAAGCCAATTAAATCAACTTAACCTTCACCTGTCGATTGTACCTACCATTAATAGAAACTGGATGAAATACCTGGGGGTTCTGGCAATAGGTATGAGCATTTTTGTAATGGATGCCAAGGCCGAAAAAATCAATACCCCAGTTGAAATCACTAAAAATATCTACAACAAAACCGATGATAAAAAAACGGGCGGACCCCAAAAAATATATGGTTATGTTATCGGTGCCGATCAAAAGCCGGCCGCTGGCATAAGATTATCCATTCTCGATACTAAATATGCTGCAATGACAGATAAAAATGGCCGTTACGAAATTCTTTTGGATCATAATTTTGATAGCAGTAAGAACCAGCTGATGGTTGAAAGTGCTCAATATACAGGTCTTTTGATCCTCAACTTTTCGAGAGCGAAACAGAACGATATCAAGTTAAAAAAGGCCGAATCTATTATTATGGGTAAGATCATGATGACTTCAAAAAAATAGATTAATTAAATTACGCTTTCATTCTCTCAATGATCTGTACATTTTGTATGGATCATTTTTTATATCTGGCTGGCCAAAACACCCATTTTTAAATCGTAAGTAGAAAGCGTAAGCCGGTTTATTTTACATCGGCCTAAAACATAATTGGTAATTAAGGTGGCAATTACAATCATATCTACCCGCAGGGGAATAATGCCTGGCATTTCTACACGTTGCTGGTGGGTAGAGTTAATCAGCTTTACTGCTATGTCAATATAATTATCGTAGTTGAACGGATAAGTTTTTATCTGTTCAATAGCTATATTTTGGTTTTGCTTTCTGGTAATCAATTCGGCAAAGGTTTCAAATGCACCGGCTGAGCCAATTAAGATCTGGGGCTTATATTTCTCGCAGATTTCGAAAAGATCTGTCAATTGTTCTTGAATGTGAAAAAGAATAGCTTGCTTATCTTGGTCAGAAAGGGGATCTGATTTAAAGAATTGCTGCATCAACCGGGCTGCACCAATGTTGTAACTTTTTTTCCAGATCAGTTTTTCGGTGTCACAAAGTATAAACTCTACACTACCGCCACCAATATCCATAATTAACGATAGCTCTTGTATGGCGCCGCTCAATTTTACGCCCTGGTAAATCAGTTCGGCTTCTTCATCGCCGCTAATCGTTTCTATGCTGATGCCGGTCGCTTCCTTAACCGCCTTTACAAAATCGTTGCCGTTTTCGGCACTTCTAACTGCCGAAGTTGCCGTTGCCCTTATGCGATCGATCTTATACTCCAAAATAGTATCATGAAAGGTTTTAAGGCAGTTTACACCTCTTTCAAATGCGGCGGGAATAATAACATTATCGTTAATTCTTCCCTCACCCAGTTTAACAGGAACATTGGTTTTGTAGAGTATTTTCAGATCTTTTCCTGCTGTTTCAGCAATAAGCAGATGAAAAGTATTGGTTCCGAGATCGATGACGGCAATGCGCATATTTTATTTTACATTTTTTGAAAAGCAGAAGCAGTAGTTCTTGGCGGGCTACAGGCCTGCTATCCATTAAATTCGTTAATGTTGGTGCTAAATTAAAGTTAGTTCAGCGAAATATCATTCCTATCAGGTTTATTTTTTCATGCTGGTCCTTTTGGCAAAACAGCTGATGGCTAAAATCTATAGTGTAAGATATACTAAATAGTCTATTTCGTTAAATCTTTCAACTGTTGTGCATTTTGTAATGCTGCAGTTCCCCATGTATTGTTAAAGTATACAAAAACTTCATCTGCTTTATCCCCGACCTGATTTTTAAAGTCTTTAATAACGCTAATATCATATTCCGATTTGTATAACACAGGTTTTCCATGAAAACGGTAATAAACAGTTGCTGTGTTTTGAATGATATCATCCGGTAGGGCAGAAGGATAACTCTGTCCGCTGAAAATGATCTTGTTTTTGGCCAATTTTTTATAAACTTCTTCTTCAAACCAGCTCAAATGCCTGAATTCTACCACGTTTTTTAATTCGGGATTTAAAAGATCAATCAATAGTTTTAACCTTTGTTCGTTGTAATCAAATTTAGGCGGAAACTGGAACAGTGCGCAGCCCAGTTTTTCTTTTAAACCCAATTGAATGGCTTCATAGAAATCGCTGATCAATTGTTCACAATCATTAAGCTGTTTGTAATGGCTGATTAAACGTGGCGCTTTAATGGTAAACAGGAAATCATCCGGACTTTCGTCATACCATTTGCTGAAGGATTTTTGGGTAGGTATTTTATAAAAGGTAGAGTTGATTTCTATGGTATTGAAGTGCTGGCAATAATATTTAAACCAATCTTTTTGTGCCAGTCCTTTTGGATAGAAAACCTGCTTCCAATCCTTGTAATAAAATCCTGAACAACCAATTCTCCATTTCATATATAGAGAACAGGTTATAGAGGGCAAAGGTTTAAATATCGAATAGAAAAGTCGTCATTGCGAGGAGGAACGACGAAGCAATCTTCGAAGCGAGCTTGAGTAGCATCAAAATAATAAGCTACAAATGAAAAATCTTTGTTGATAATAAATTACATTATAGATTGCTTCGGCTCGCTCATATCCCGCCTCGCAATGACGATGCCTTATAATAAACTGATCGTCAACTATGAATTCTCAAAAATCATGTTATTTTAAACAAAAAAACCGATGCTTGCGGTATCGGTTTTTCAATTTTTATTCAATTAATTACTCGAAATATTCTTTCATTCTTTCGAAGAAACTCTTGTCATTTTTACCCGGCTGAGGTTTAAAGTTTGGCGATTCGCGTAACTTTTCCAAAGCACTGCGTTCTTCGCTGCTTAAAGCTTTTGGTGTCCAGATGTTGATATGGATAATCTCATCACCTCTGTGGTAAGAATTTACTTCTGGTAAACCTTTGCCTTTTAAACGCAATAATTTCCCGCTTTGGGTACCCGGATCAATTTTAATTTTAGCTTTACCATCAATTGTAGGTACTTCAATGCTCATTCCTAAGGCAGCATCCACAAAGCTTAAATGCAGATCGTAAACAACATTGTTGCCTTCGCGTTTTAAGGTTTCGTGTGGAATCTCTTCAATTAGAATAATCAAATCGCCCGGAATACCCCCATTTGGAGCTGCATTTCCTTTACCGCTCATGCTTAGTTGCATGCCTTCGCTTACACCGGCAGGGATGTTAATGGTAATGGTTTCTTCGCCACGTACTACACCATCTCCGTGGCATACATTACATTTAGAGGTAATTTGCTGACCGCTTCCGTTACAGGTAGGGCAAGTAGATGCGGTTTGCATCTGGCCTAAAATGGTATTGGTTACCCTTCGCACCTGGCCGCTACCACCGCAGGTACCACAGGTACTTACCGATGATTTATCTTTTGCACCAGAACCATCGCAGGTTTTACAAACAATAAGTTTATTAACCTTGATTTTCTTTTCGGCACCGTGGGCAATTTCTTCCAGCGTTAATTTAACCTTAATACGCAGGTTAGAACCTTTAGCTACACGACGGCCACCACGTTGCTGGCCACCACCGCCACCAAAAAAGCTTTCGAATGGGTTATGACCACCAAAAATATCCCCAAAATTACTGAAGATATCATCCATGTTCATACTACCACCATAGCCACCTGAAGCACTGCTGCCTACACCGGCATGACCAAACTGATCGTAACGCTGTTTTTTCTCCGGACTACTTAACACTTCATAAGCTTCGGCAGCTTCCTTAAATTTATCTTCAGCAGCCTTATCGCCTGGATTTTTATCTGGGTGATATTTAATTGCCATCTTGCGATAGGCTTTCTTTATCTCGTCAGTGGATGCGCTTTTGGTTACGCCTAGTACGTCGTAATAATCTCTTTTACTCATTTTCTTTATAAACGTTAAAATGTTTGAAGGTTGAAACGTTTAACGTTCATATACCAAACAAACATTCTATTTATTATTTTATCGACTGGAACCAGTTGTTGAAATTGTAGTTTATAACATCCCAACTTTTAACATTCCAGCTTTTCAATTCTTTTAAGCACCAACTACTACTTTAGCGAAGCGGATCACATTATCATTTAAAGTATAACCTTTTTCAACTTCGTCAATTACTTTTCCTTTAAGCTCTTCAGTAGGAGCAGGGATATTGGTAATGGCCTCGTGGAAATCGGTATTAAAAGGCTGGTTGATGCTTTCTACATCTTTAAGACCTTTTTGTGCTAAAGTGTTTTTTAACTTATTGCTTACCAATGATATACCTTCTTTAACAGGGGCTACATCTACAGCTGTTTCCATTGCTTTTAATGCGCGGTCAAAATCATCTAAAACAGGTAAAAGAGATACAATTACGTCTTTACCGGCAGTTTGCAATAATTCTACGCGCTCTTTTTGGGTGCGGCGTTTATAATTATCAAATTCAGCATATAAACGCAGATATTTATCGTTAAGCTGTTGAACTTCTGCCTGTAATTTTTCTTCAGCAGATAATTCCGGAGCCTGCTCAGTTTCATTCGCAGTAGCATCAGTATTCTCTGCATTCTCAGCAGTATTTTCTGATGTATTTTCAGTATTCATTATATTTTCTTCTTTATCGTTATTTTTCTTCTTATTAAACATAATACTCGGCTGAATTTTTTTTGTGTTAATCTCAACTATTTTGCCATAAACGTAAATCAGCCAAGCTGTCAGATTTATTTGAATTTATCTGAACAGATTGGCTGATTAGCTGACGGATGTCAGAATTTTTTATACAATTTGGGCATCTTCGTGCACCACTCCGTTTTCACATTTGATAATTCGTGAAGGGAAAGTGCGGATGATATGGTAATCGTGTGTGGCCATTAAAACTGCAGTTCCGGCCTGGCTGATCTGTTTTAAAAGCGTTACAATTTCTTCTGAAGTTTCGGGATCTAAGTTACCTGTAGGCTCATCAGCAAGAATAATTTCAGGATCGTTTAGCAAAGCCCTTGCAATTACAATACGCTGCTGCTCGCCACCGGAAATTTCGTGAGGCATTTTTTTGATTTTAGAACGTAAACCCACTTTGTCTAAAACATCTTTAATGCGTTCGTTAATTAGTTTTTCGTCTTTCCAACCTGTGGCTTTTAAAACAAACTCCAGGTTTTTCTCAATGGTGCGGTCGGTAAGTAGTTGAAAATCCTGGAACACTACACCCAATTTACGACGTAAAAACGGTACCTGGCTCTCTTTTAAGTTTTTGAGGTCGAAACCTGCTATATTGCCTTCGCCGTTACCAATATGAAGATCGCCATATAATATTTTAAGCAAACTACTCTTACCCGAACCGGTTTGACCGATCAAGAATATAAATTCGTCTTTTTCGATATGTAAATTTACGTTTGAGAGTACCAGATGTTTTTGTTGAAAAACATCAACATTGCTTAAGTGAATTACTGAGTTGCCTGCCATATTATATTTCCAATTTTGCTATCTGCCCGAAAGGCAAATCTTTAACCATTTCCATAATGTAATCCTGTTTGTCGCCGAGCCCCAGTTTTTCCAATGATTTATCGGGCCTGTCTACCCTAAAATAAGCTAAAAGGGTAAACTTGTCGTCTCTTAATTGTACGTAATCCGGAATTTTGGCTATGCCTTTAACTTTAACGATATACATTGTGCTCAAAAATAGCATTTCCAAATGATAAGCGAAAGGAAGAAATCCTTTATCTCAACAGTATCATGAATTCAACCCGTTTAAAAATTCAATCGTATTTACATTATCGGCATAATCCCAAAGTTTAGGATGCTGGCTTTGGCCAAAATCAAAGCTGGCCATATTTACAGGCGATTTGGTGACTATGCATTGAATATCAGCTGTTTTAGCTTTCAGTTTATTTTCTACATCCTGCAGGTTTTCGTATTCCTCATAATAAAGTACCGCCAGCGGTGAAGCTAAACTTTCATCTTCTTTTAATAACAAAAAGCCGTTGTCGAAATGTTTGGCCGCATTAACCAGGTAAATAGATTTATTGTAATCGTAATTGTTCTGGTATTTAAAGTGGTTAATAATCTGGTGATGACTTTCTATACCCTCATACAAATGAGCTACATCATAACCCTTTGGGAAGTAGATTTTAGAAACATTCCGGCAACCCAATCCAAAATAGTCAAAAATATCCGCCCCCAGGTTCTGGATATCTTCCTTGCTTTCTGTTCCATCCAAAACGGCAACACTGTTTCTGTTTTTGCGGATGATATTGGGTACTTTACTAAAATAATAATCGAAATACCGCGATGAATTATTACTTCCCGTTGCAATAACAGCGTCGAAGTCTTTTAAACGATCTACATATTCGATTTTATCTGCAAAAGCGGATTCGATATTGATCAATTCGGCAAGGACAGTTTTAATCAATTTATCATCTGATGAAGAAAGCTTGATTAAGGCAATATTTCCCGTCGCCAAAACGCACAAAATATCATGTAAACCCACCAAAGGAATGTTTCCTGCGAGGATTAAACCAACCTTTTTAGGCGATGTGCTGAGCTGTACCGATTGAAACCAAAGGGCTAAATCGGCCTCATTTAGCATGGCTGAAAAAGATAAAACAGATTTTTTTATATTTTCCTGAGTGAACCATGCATTGGCACTTTCGGCACTATAAAGTGTATTTCCTAGTATGTCAGTAGGGTTTGTAAGCTTTTTGCCGAGTTCGACAAATGCGATTATTGCTTTTTCTTGAGTTAATGCTGACATATTTAGAACTATTATTAATTGATTATATCTTATATTTGCAGCGCAAAGGTAAACTAAGCAAAAGAATTAGACGAAAACATGGCAATTAAAATAACAGATGAGTGTATAAATTGTGGGGCATGTGAACCAGAATGTCCAAATAATGCAATTTACGATGCCGGAACTGCATGGCGTTTTTCTGATGGTACCAATTTAAATGGTATCATTGATTTTGGTAATCAACAAATCGAAGCTGATGCCCCTCAGGAAGCGGTTTCAGATGAGGTATATTATATCGTATCGGATAAGTGTACTGAGTGTAAAGGTTTTCATGATGAGCCTCAGTGTGCGGCAGTATGCCCGGTTGATTGCTGTGTAGACGACGAGGATATCCGCGAAACAGAAGAAGAATTATTGGCTAAGAAAGCCTGGTTACACCAGGAAGGATAAGCATTATAAAATATTTAAATGATTAAAGGCGCTGTTTGGTGCCTTTTTTAGTTTATAGCCGATCCATAATTTTTTTCAGTCTTTCTTCTACAGTAAAATTACCTCTAATCTGTAAAATTTCTTTGTTTAAACCTTTCATCCAGTCTTCGTGTACTTTTAATGATCGGCCTGTAAAGCCAGATTCGATAGAATCAGTATCATATTGAGCTGCCCATTCGATAAAATCATGGTATTTCTTTATTCGTTCAGGATCATTATAAATTATTGATCCATAACGTTCAAATTCCCTGTTTTTTAGCCTGCTTAATCTTATTTCCGGTGGGAGCCAAAGAAACACAATCAGGTCAAAATCTGGAAAAACACCATTGCCCCAGCTCACGCTTGAGCCACCAAAAATCCAACGGTCATTTTCAGTTAATACCGTTTTTATCATCTGGTTTCTTTCACTAGGATTTCTTTTTGTTGTAAATGGAGGATCGGTGGGCATCCAGAAATATTGATCGCTGTCAAAGTAGGGAATATTTAATTTTGTTGCCAAAGCTTTGCCCAATGTAGTTACACCTGAACCAGAAGCTCCGAAGATGTGAATTTTCATTTAGGATGAACTCAAGTTTTAACTCAAACTTCGTATTTATTAGGAATAATCAAAACCGGACAAGCCGATTTCCGGGCTACGTGTTCGGCTACACTGCCCATTAAAAAGTGGTATAATCCCGTGCGACCATAGGTACCAATTACAATCAGGTCAGATCCCCATTCATCTGATTGCTGGATAATGCCATGTGCTGCGGTATCTACAACACTCAGGTAAGTAGTTTTGATCCCTTTACCGTATTTTCCTTCCATTTCTTTAAGTAAAATATGGCTGTTCTCTTCGCTGTTGTCGTAGGTTTCTAAAAACACCGGCGCCAGTGTCAAGTCGGGGTTTACATTGGCGGGTATGGGTTCGATAATGTTAACCAATGCTACTTCTGCTCCAAATTTTTCTGCCATGTCGTAACCGGCTTTTGCCGCCTTTTCGGAGCAGGTACTGTTATCAACGGCAATTAATATTTTTTTAAAGTTCATGGCATGTGTATTTAAACGGTTATCATCATAAAAATAACAAATTTGCAGGTAAAATGTTAGGCAATGGATGTATTTTATTAGTTTTACAATAGTTTCAACGAGCAGGTTAAATGGAAAATCAATACGGTATTTGCAGGGTTGCGGTAGCGCCTTTAAGAGCAGATGCATCAGATAAAGCAGAAATTGTTTCGCAACTTTTATTTGGCGATCATGTAGAAATTATTCAAAAAGAAGAGCGTTGGTGGCTGATCCAGAATGGCTATGATGGCTATGAAGGCTGGATGGATTTCAGGCAGCTGGCGCCAATCAGCCAGGATCAGTTTGCAGAAATGCACGATTGTAAATTACTGGCCCCCTTAAGTTTCAATAATGTGTTAACGGCGGCTGATGGAAGCGCCTATCATTTAAGCCCGGCAAGTAACATTCCGTTTTTAAAAGATGGATATTGTTACGCCGGAGAAGAAAAATTCAAGCTTAATTTTGAAGTGTATGATAATCGTGCGATCAATTTTAAAGATCAGGTAACCGGTACCGCAAAATTTTTCCGGAATATCCCATATCTATGGGGCGGAAGGCATTTATTTGGTTTAGATTGCTCAGGCTTTACCCAAACGGTATTTAAAATGTTGGGTATTCAACTAAACCGCGATGCCTCTCAACAGGCCGAACAGGGCGAACTGGTGGGCTTTTTAGCCGAATGCAGGGCAGGCGATTTGGCTTTTTTTGATAATGAGGAAGGCAGGATCACACATGTAGGCATTATGTTGAGCCCTAATGAAATTATCCATTCTTCAGCAAAAGTAAAAATAGATCCGATTGATGACCAGGGTATTTTTAACAAAGAACTAGGCAAATACTCGCATAAATTAAGAATTATAAAGCGTTTTGTAGATTGATAACCTAACCAATGAAGGAACGCTTCCAGGATCAAAACTTTAGATTAAGTCATTTTCAAACCAATGTCTGGATCATTTGTCCTACTTGTTTGAAAAAAGCAACAGCTCAAGTAGATTATGTGGAAAAGTATGCAAAGTTAAGTTGTTTGCATTGCGGCTATAATAAAGAGACATCTATATGTGATTTATATATGGCCGCTAATGGTTATTTTGGGGCAGAACTATGGCTAAAGGTACCATTTAAAGATGAAGTATTTTGGGCCTTTAATTTTGAACATTTACTTTACCTGGAAAGTTATATTTCTGCTAATCTTCGTGAGCATAAAGACCGGTCACATTATACGCTTTTAGAAAAGCTTCCGAAATTTTATCATTTAGCAAAAAACAGGGAGGCTCTTTTAAAGTTAATAGAAAAGCTGAAAAACAAAAACTAACTTTCCATCTCCCATACCATCACCTGTTTATCATCGCCGGTTGAGATCAGGTATTTACCATCATTGCTCCAAACAATTTTATTGATCGAATGGGTATGGCCAATACCGGTTTTTTCGAGACTTAAAATTTTGTATAATTTAAATTTTTCAGCATCCCACAGTTTGATGCTTTTATCCTGGCTGCAGGTTGCAAAATACGGCAGAGTAGGGTGAAATGCAATGTCGTAAACGGTAAACATATGCGCCGGTATATTTTGCAGTAATTCATAACCTGGCAGGCTCCAGATTTTTAGCTGCGCATCGCGGCTTCCTGAAATTAAATATCTGCTTTCTGGATGGTAGGCCAAAGCAGTAACCGGAAGCTTGTGCCCTTCGAGGTTTTGTTTCAGGCTGTAATCTCCTAGGTTATAAATTTTAATCAGGTGATCTTTGCAGCCAAATGCAATTTCGGTTTCATCAGGAGACAAGGCAATGGTACGAACGGTATTATAAGCTACCTGAAAGCGGTAAATCTCTTTAAAATCGGTTAGCGACCAAACCGCAACTGTTCCGTCTTCGCCTGTGGTAATGAGTTCGTTTTTAGATTGTATAGTTTTAATGTTGAAAATTGGCTTCAGGTGTGCGTTAATGCGTGTAATTACTTCCTGTTTCTTTAAATCGTACACACTAAAGGCACCACTTCTTTCGCCCACATACAGCAGGTGGTTGTAATAATGCAGGCAATAAACAGAGCTTTGTACCGGCATTTTAACTTTAACAAAAGTCATTTCAGCTAAGGACCATTCTACAATACCTTTATCGTTACCCGCACTAAAAAATAATTCATCCTGATCAGAATGGGCAAGGGCGTAAACAGGGTTCTGGTGGCCGGGAAGTGTTTTAATGTGTTTGAGCATTTCTGGAGGTTTAGGGTCTGAGGCTTAGGGTTTAGGGTTTAGGCATCTAATACCTTACACCCTCTACCTTTCTACCTTCTACCTTATTTATGCCTTATCTCTAAATTCTTTGCAATATCCTGGATAGACAGGCCTTTTTCTTTCAATAAGAACAATAAGTGAAATAGCAGGTCTGATGCTTCACCAATAAATTCTTCTTCACTTTCGGCCAGGGCAGCAATTACCGTTTCAACACCTTCTTCACCAACTTTTTGTGCAATTTTATTTAAACCTTTGCCGCGCATTTTATTGATGTAAGATCCTTCAACCGGGTTTTCATACCGATCGTTGATGATATTTTCCAGCTCAAAAATAAAATTCTGGTTGTAACCTGTTTTGAAACAACTGCGGCTACCGGTATGGCAGGTCGGGCCAACAGCATCTGCCTTGATCAGAATGGTATCGTTGTCGCAATCCACAAAAAGTTCTTTTACGTACAGAAAGTTATTGCTGGTTTCGCCTTTAGTCCAAAGGCGGTTTTTAGAACGCGAAAAGAACGTAACCTTTCCTTCGGCCTGTGTTTTTTCCAGGGCTTCTGCATTCATATAACCCAGCATCAAAACCTCTAAGGTCTTATAATCCTGGATAATTACAGGGAGTAAGCCTGCTGTTTTATCCCAATCAAGGGAATTAATATCGATTGTCATTTTATTTCTTTATTTCGGAAAAGCAGACTCCTGACTATGGACTGCCGACTCCTGACTAATTTATATTCTTACCGGAATCTGGTTTCTTTTCAATTCCTGTTTTAAATCGGGGATCAGTATTTCTCCATAATGGAATACCGAGGCAGCTAGTGCAGCATCAACATTTGCTTTCTGGAAAACTTCTGTAAAATGATCCATATTGCCGGCACCACCCGAAGCAATGATCGGAATATTGATCATTTGGTTTATTTTACCTAGTAAGCCACAATCAAAGCCTGCTTTGGTACCGTCATGGTCCATCGAGGTTAACAGGATCTCGCCTGCGCCTAAATCTTCGGCCTGTTTAATCCAGTTTTCGGTTTCCAGTTCGGTAATTAGCCTTCCGCCATTCAGGTGCACCATATTCTTTCCATCTACATGTTTGGTATCAACAGCTAAAACCACAAACTGTACACCAAAGGCTTTGGCCAGTTCTTCTATCAGTTTAGGATTTCGTACGGCAGCAGAGTTGATACTGATTTTATCGGCACCAGCGTTTAACAGGGCCTCTGCATCGGCAATTTCGGTTATCCCACCACCAATGGTAAAAGGAATGTTTAACTGTCGTGCTACCGATTTAACCATTTCAATCATGGTTTTGCGACGTTCGTGCGTGGCGGTAATATCCAGGAAAACCAATTCATCGGCACCTTGCTGTGCGTATTGGGCTGCCAGTTCAACCGGATCGCCCGCATCGCGTAAGTCAACAAAGTTTACACCCTTTACTGTACGACCGTCTTTAACGTCAAGACAGGGTATTATTCTTTTTGAAAGCATAAGTGTGTTTGGTTGTCATGCTGAGGAACGAAGCATCTGTTCATTTGGGGCAGATCCTTCATTCTTCAGGATGACATAAATATTATAGATTTAAATTGAACTCAAAGCCTTCAAATTCCACTCTTTAATCTCTTCAACGGTAATCCGGTTTTCGTAAATGGCTTTTCCAACTACCACACTTCTGATCGGGTATTTAGCCAGTTCGTAAATATCATCCATGGAGCTTACTCCGCCAGAAGCAATTAATTTGATCATTGGTGAGTGTTCCAGCAATTTTTGATACAATTCAATCGCTGCGCCGCCTAACTTTCCATCTTTGCTGATATCGGTACACAGGAAACGGAAGAAACCTAGCGAGAGGCATTTATCCACGTAATCCATCAGCTTAATCGGCGAACTTTCCATCCAGCCAGAGTATTTAATTACTTCGTCTAATACATCAATGGCGATAACAATGCGGTTGGCATAATCATTTTTTTTGGCAAAAGCTTCGCTCAGCTGCGGCAGGAAATCTGGATTGGTAATGGCTTGTGTACCCACAATTACGCGGTGAATACCTGCATCAAGGAGGTTGGTCACCTGCTCAATGGTGCGGATTCCGCCGCCATATTGCACCCGCATGTCTGTCTTTTTAATAATCTCGAAAAGTGATTTCTGGTTGCTGAAATCACCTTTTGCACCATTCAAATCAATAATGTGGATGAAATCGGTACCATTTGAACGGTATTTTTCGATCATATCGGCAATAGAAACGTCGTATTCCGTTTTCTGGTTGTAATCGCCTTCACGCAAACGGACAACCTTTCCATCTAAAATATCAATAGCAGGTATTATATACATCTTATAAGCTTAAGTTTGAAAAATTTTTTAATATTAACTCGCCGGCTTTCCCTGATTTCTCGGGGTGGAACTGAACGCCGTAAAAATTGTCTTTTTGTATCGCTGCCGAAAACTTTAAACCATAATCAGCAGATGCGATGTCAAAAGTAGGGTTATATTCAATAAAGTACGAATGCACGAAGTAAAATTGTGTATTATCTTCAACACCTTCAAATAGCGAATTGTTTTTGGGGCTCACGGCATTCCAACCCATATGTGGGATTTTGATATTCAGGTCTTTATCAAATTTTTTGGTCTTTACAGGCACGATGTCCAAAAGCGCGGCATTACCTTCTTCCGAATGTTCGGTTATGAGCTGCATGCCCACGCAGATGCCCAGTACAGGTTTGGTGAGCTTTTTTATGGCTTCAACAAGGCCGGTAGCCTTTAATTTTTCCATGGCAGCACCCGCATGACCAACACCCGGGATGATGATGTGGCTATATTTTCCCAGGTCGTTTTCTGTATTTACCATGCCGTAGGTTACCTTTAAACGGTCTAATGCTGCAGTAAGGGAGAAAATGTTGCCAGCTCCGTAGTTTATAATTCCAATCCCCCCAGACCCCTGGAGGGGCTTTTCGGTTCCGTCTTTCATATGTTTTTTATGCTATTAAAAGAATTTAAAATTAATTTTAGCTTTCTTTTGAGGTGTCTATCTTCTTAAAACCGATTATTAATTTTGTTCTAATCAAATAGTCAACAATCAATTTATCTCCTTTCCACCAATTGTAAAATTCTGCTTTATCTAAAATAATATCTCCTTTTAGTTTAATTGATGTTTTTTTGCACTTGATCACAAATTTTTCATTGTTTGTCCTTATTTTTTTAATTACTTCCAACTCGATTGTTTTTTTACGATTTGAATCAAAGTCCATCTTTAATAGTAAAAGAGGACGGGCAATGAAGAACGCAATATATACTAATCCGAAAATAAGGAAACCTGTAAAAGCATTCCAGTAATTTCCAGCTGAACTTGGATATGGCATGCCGTGTTTGCCTGAAAATGGAATAATAAATGTGAAGACTAAAAAGATGAGTATTGTTGTATGAAGACCTTTTTTAGCCTGAGGCATTATTTCATAAGTAATCAGATCTATATCTTCCTGACTTAATTCTTCATCAACTGAACTTACTGTTGCTTTATTTATTCCATTATCCATCTTCCTTTTTACAGCTTACAGTAAACCCTTTGTACTTGGCAATACCATTTTCTCTGCATCGCGTTTTACCGCCATTTTTATGGCTTTGGCAAATGCTTTAAAAATAGCTTCAATTTTGTGGTGTTCATTTTCGCCTTCTGCTTTAATGTTCAGGTTACATTTTGCGGCATCACTGAATGATTTAAAGAAATGATAAAACATTTCAGTTGGCATGTCGCCTACTTTTTCACGCTTAAATTCGGCATCCCAAACAATCCAGTTCCTGCCTCCAAAATCGATGGCTACCTGTGCCAGGCAATCGTCCATTGGTAAGCAAAAACCATACCTTTCAATACCTAGTTTATTGCCTAAAGCCTTAGCAAAAGCCTCACCAAGGGCAATTCCTGTATCTTCTATGGTATGGTGCTCATCAATATGCAAATCGCCTTTTGCAATTATTTCCAGGTCTACGCTGCCATGTCTGGCAATCTGGTCAAGCATATGATCGAAAAAGTTAAGACCTGTTTCAATTTTTGCTTTTCCGGTACCGTCCAAATCCAGGTTAATGGTTATGTCGGTTTCGTTGGTTTTACGTACGTGGTTAATTTTTCGGCTTCCTGCTTTTAACAGGTTGTAGATATCTTCCCATTTCTTGGTTTCTAAAACAATAATGTCTAGCAAGGTTTCATGTTTGTCTAAAGCTTCGGTTGATCCCAGTGCATCATTCTGGCGAAGGAAGATTGCTTTTGCACCTAAATTTTTAGCCAGGATCACATCGTTCAGCCGGTCGCCAATTACATATGAGTTTTTCAAATCATAGTCGCCGTTAAAATATTTTGTAAGCAAAGCCGTGCCGGGTTTACGGGTAGGGGCATTGTCTTTGGCAAAAGTACGGTCAATCACAACCTCACTGAAATTAACACCTTCACCAGCAAAAGTATCTAACATGAAATTATGGACAGGCCAGAAATTTTCTTCCGGATTTGAGGGAGTTCCCAGGCCATCCTGGTTGGTTACCATTACCAGCTCATAATCCATTTCGCTGGCAATTTTAGACAGGTAATATAGCGAGCGCGGGTAAAATTTTAGTTTGGCAAAACTGTCAACCTGTTCATCTTCTGGTTCAATGTTTAATGTGCCATCACGATCGATAAATAATACTTTTAACCCCTTGCTCCCTTGAGGGGGAACAGGAGACTGATTGTTTATATTTTGTTCCATAATTTGTTGCGGCTTTTTAAGGTTAAATCTCTTATGGATTTATTGTACTTAGTGTTTTTAACAGTTTATCATTCTCTTCTTTTGTGCCTACGGTAATGCGTAAACAGCCTTCGCAAAGTGTCACCTTTGAACGGTCGCGCACAATGATTCCTGCTTCTACCAAATCGTTATAAATTTTAAGCGCATCGGTTACTTCTGCCAGTACAAAATTTGCATCAGAAGGATAAACTTTTGTTACTATTTTCAGGTCGTTTAAAGCGATAGATAAACGTTGTCTTTCAGCAACAGATTCTTTAATCCATTCGTTTACCTGTGCGATATTTTTGAGTGCCTCAAAAGCCAAATCCTGAGTAGCCTGATTGATGTTGTAAGGTGGCTTAATTTTGTTTAAAATATCAATTACTTTGGTTGAAGAAAATGCCATGCCTAAACGCAAAGCAGCAAGTCCCCAGGCTTTCGAAAATGTTTGCAAAACAACCAGGTTTCCGTACTCGGTTAACTCTTGTATAAAGGTCTTTTGACGGGCATAATTAATGTAGGCTTCATCTACTACAACGATGCCATTAAAGTTGGCTAAAATGGTTTCAATATCTTCGCGGTTTATAGAATTTCCGGTCGGATTATTTGGCGAGCAAATGAAAATTAATTTTGTGTTTTTATCAATGGTTTCTGCAATCTTTTCCAGGTCTAACTGGAAGTTTGGAAGCAGGCTCACTTTGCGGATTTCTACGTCATTTATATTTGCCGAAACTTCATACATGCCGTAAGTTGGAGGCAGAATAATTACGTTGTCTTTGCCGGGATTACAGAAGGCCCGAAATAATAAATCGATGGCCTCATCGCTGCCGTTTCCTAAAAAAGTATTCTCAATAGGTACGCCTTTTATTTTGCTTATGGCGTCTTTTAAATCCAGTTGTAAAGGATCCGGGTAGCGGTTATAATTAGCTGGCAAAGGTGAGCCATAACTGTTCTCGTTGGCATCTAAAAAAATTGATGCCTGGCCTTTAAACTCGTCCCTTGCAGTAGAGTAGGGGCGAAGGTTTTTTATATTTTCTCTTACTAAATCGTTAATGTCCATTATTTGAGGTAAAAGGTAAAAGGTAAAAGGTAAAAGGGTTGGCGATTTGCCTAAAGCTTATACGTTATACTTTTTACAGGATTAATTGAAATGAATAATCTTATTTCGGTTTTATTTTATGTTAATTTATCTTCTGACTTCCGACTCCGGACTCAAAATTTAACCTGATACTCACTGCATTTTTATGTGCTTCCAGTCCTTCTGCTGCTGCGAGTGTTTCAACAGTTGTACCAATATTGTTTAAGCCTTCGGTTGACAAGTGCTGGAAGGTGATTTTTTTAATAAAAGCATCAACAGAAACGCCCGAATATGCTTTTGCAAAGCCACTGGTTGGCAAGGTATGGTTGGTACCTGAGGCATAATCGCCTGCACTTTCTGGAGTCAGGTTGCCTAAAAATACCGATCCGGCATTGGTAATCAATGGGATAAGCTTTTGGTACCGTTCAGTAGCCAATATTAAATGTTCAGGAGCATATTCGTTAGAAAACTGCATTGCAAGCTCAATATTATCCGTTAAAACTGCATAAGAATTATCAATAGCTTTAGCAGCTATTTCCTTTCTTGGAAGGATAGCAAGCTGTTTTTCAAGTTCTTTTAGCGTTTTGCTTATGATTTCATTTGAAGTAGAAACCAATATGGCCTGACTATCAGTTCCATGTTCTGCCTGTGCAAGCAGATCTGCCGCAACAAATGACGGAATGGCAGTCTCGTCGGCTACTACCAATACTTCAGATGGACCTGCAGGCATATCGATAGCTACTTTGTTTTGCACCATGGTTTTGGCTGTAGTTACATAGCGGTTACCCGGGCCAAATATCTTGTACACCTGTGGTACCGATTCGGTTCCGAAAGCCATTGCCGCTACTGCTTGTGCGCCGCCAATCATGAATATTTTTTCGATACCGAGCAGTACCGCGCAATAGGCCAGGTAGCAATTTGTTTTGCCGTCCTGCTGGGGCGGCGAGCATACAATTATTTCTTTACAACCCGCAATAAGTGCTGGTGTAGCAAGCATTAAAAAGGTACTGGGTAATACTGCTGTTCCACCCGGAATATAAAGTCCGACCTTTTCAATTGCCCTGGATTCGCGCCAGCAAACCACACCCGGCATGGTCTCTACTTTATCCTCTTTTTTTAGCTGCGACAGGTGAAAATTTTTAATGTTTTGATAGGCTGTATCAATCGCCTTTTTGGCCTCATCCGGAATGGTAGCGGCGATGGTTTTTAATTCTCCGGCATCCAGAAAAAGTTTTTTGAGTTCAACTTTGTCAAAGGTTTTTGCGAAATTAAAAAGGGCCTCGTCTCCATCCGCTTTTACCGATTTTATGATGTCGGCAACACGGTTTTCAATCAATTTATCGTCTTCAATCTGCCTCGAACAAATTTCTTCAATTTTTGATTTAGATAAATCTGTATAATTGTAGATTTTCAATGTTTTATATTTTAAAATTAACTAATAGTTAATATGAAATTTTACGATTTTACTTGATTATTTTCTCAATTGGCATTACTAAAATACCTTCTGCACCGGCAGCTTTTAAGTTGTTTATTTTGTCCCAGAAATCAGCTTCGGCAATTACCGAATGCACCGCTACCCAGTTGGGTTCGAAGAGTGGAACTACCGTCGGACTTTTAACACCTGGCAATAGATCAACTACTTTTTGAAGGTTATCTTTCGATACATTGAGCACTACATATTTGTTCGATTTTGCACTGAGTACCGAGCGGATTCTTTGCAGTAATTCTGCTACTTCTGGATTGCCGGTTATCGATTTATTTCCGATTAAAACCGCTTCCGACTGCATTACATCTGCGAACGGTTTTAGTCCGTTGCTCTTTAATGTTCCGCCGGTAGAAACAATATCAAAAATGGCATCGCTCAAGCCTAAACCCGGACCAATTTCTACTGAACCCGAGATGGTCCTGATATCAGATTTTACGCCTTTTTCTGTTAAGAATTTTTCGAGGATTACGGGATAAGAAGTAGCTATTGCTTTACCGTTCAATTCTTCCAGATTTTGAATGGTACTGGTGGCCTGAACAGCAATTTTTAAGGTGCATTTTCCGAAACCCAGTTTTTGGAGGTAATCAACTTCAGCCTTGGTTTCTACGATTACATTTTCTCCAACAATGCCCAGGTCGGCAATACCATCCTGTACATATTCCGGAATATCATCATCGCGAAGGAAAAGAATTTCTAAAGGAAAATTGGTAACAGTTGAAATAAGTGAACTTTTGTAGTTTTCGAATGCTAAACCACAGTTTTTAAGAATTTCTACAGATTTTTCGTTTAACCTACCCGATTTCTGGATAGCAATTTTAAGTGTTTTCAAAGTATTGAATATAGAGTGGACAAGAAATTATTTTACGGAAAAAACGTTTTGAAGTACAAAACAAACATATATCATCGCCTATCGGCGATGGTGTAGATGTAAGTGATGGTTCAAAGTTAAGTTCATAAATTTATTTCTGCCAATATCAATGCTTTAGCTGATTAGCGAAGGCAAATATAGTGTTTGAAATGGTAAAACAAAAAATAATGGCACTTAATTTGTCATTATGCTGTTTTTATCGCTAACAACCCTTATTTTGTATTAAATTTTTAACAAATTGAAAAA
Source organism: Sphingobacteriaceae bacterium (assembly GCA_017745075.1). Classification (GTDB taxonomy): domain Bacteria; phylum Bacteroidota; class Bacteroidia; order Sphingobacteriales; family Sphingobacteriaceae; genus Pedobacter. Next base: position 233,557 of record JAGIAD010000005.1, read on the forward strand.
ATTTCGCTTTCTAATTTTGCCCTTTTTGCTGTTCATTTCTGCCTGCGGATGGTTTAAAAGCCCACCCGAGATTGGAAAAGTGCTGTCAGAACATTTTAATAACAAAATGTACAAAGATTTCGATACAGTGGCGTACGACAGTATTTTTGTTAAAACAATGGATAGTCTTTCGGGCAATTTCATTAATCCGAAAACCATTAAAGCATTTTATAGCCATAATTATAACCAACCTCAACTGGTTACCCGTTTTTACATTGATGGCGAACTCGATTCGCTTGTCACTTATTTAAATGAAAGCAGGGTGCATGGCTTCAATCCAAAAATATTTAAAGGCAATGAAATAAAAGACCTGTTAGAGGTGTTAACCGCTAATAAATTTAAAAGCGTAGCGGAGAGCTATCCGGTTATCGCCAAACTCGAACTTTTATCGGCTAATGCCTATTTAAATTACACCAATTATTTAAAGTATGGCGTGGTAAATCCTCGTAATATTTTCTCGCGTTACTACATCAAAGTTGGACGTCCGGATAGTGCCGGTATGGTGAAACTCCTGGAGGGGAATAACCTGGTAGAAAACTTAAAATCTGCTCAACCGAAATCGGCACAATATAAAGCTTTACAGGCCGCCTATTTGAGTGCAGATTCGGAAAGCGAAAAGCGAATTTTATTGTTGAATATGGAGCGGTTCAGGTGGCAGATGCCTGCTACAGGAGATAACTATGTGCAGGTAAATATTCCTGACTTTAGACTAACCTGGCTTGATAATCTTGATACGGTAATTTCGATGAAAGTATGTGTGGGTGGCAAGCGCGAAAATGGTTACGAGGAGAAGCTAAAAGCTTTTGCAAAATCGGGCAATTTGGATGACAAACCGAAGAACCACGAAACGCCGTTATTGTTCAGTAAAATTAATTCAATTCAGGCCAATCCAATCTGGAATATTCCGGTAAGTATTGCCCAAAGTGAAATCTACTGGATGGCCCGGAAAGATCCTTTTTATTTGTCGAACAGCAACATTAAAGTTTACTATAAGGATAAGCTGATTGGTGAGCCGGATACCATTAACTGGAACCGCTATTCGAGGGATAAACTGCCATTTAAATTTAAGCAGGGAGCGGGTGGTGGAAATGCCCTGGGTAAGTTCAAATTTATTTTTGATAACAGTTCGAGCATTTACCTGCACGATACCAATAATAAAAATGGCTTCAATTTAACCAACCGTGCCATCAGTCATGGGTGTGTGAGGATTGAAAAACCCCTGGAGTTTGCCAGGCTTTTAGTGAAAGATACTTATACCTACGATAAGTTGAGGGCTGAGGTAGATTTGCCTCCCGTTGATAGTACGCATATGAAGTGGTATCAAAAAAGGATGGCTCAAAAAGCCGATACGCTTAAAACCTTCCAGTTAAAACCAGCCTGGTTTGCGCCTAAAAATCCGGTACCGTTAATCATTACCTACATTACAGCCTGGGCACAGAACGATAAAATAGAATACCGGCCGGATGTTTACGGAATGGATGAAAAACTTTGGGCTGCGATGAAAAAGTTCAGATAAGAAAGCTTTATTTTGCACCATGCAAGAAAAACCAACCTTTAACCATCAGGCTGATATAGTAAATAGTGCTATCAGATTTATAAATGCATGGTTTAAGCAATCTAAGACGATTACCGGAGAACTGAATGATTTTTTTATCCTGCCGGGTAATAAAATTATTGATAAAAACGTCGTTATTGCCAGGTTAAAAGGAATTTTTGGTCAGTCAGACGAATATGTTGGCGGACGATACGATATTATTGATGCCGATTGCGAATTATTTGACGGTGGTAAAGGAATGGGATTTGTAGAAGGAGTTGCAGGTTTCAGGGCGGTGTTAAAAAACGAATCGAAAATTATCAGCGGGCCTTTTAAGCTGTATTTTGCGTTGTACAATGGCATTTGGAAAATTGTAAATATCGAGTTTCCAGGTTTTGGTTATTGATCTGCTGTCATTAATTTTTGTCAATATTAAAACTAAAGTCGTTTCGATAAATTCATTTCCGGGCCTTTTGCAAGAAAGATGCTGACCACGAAGTAGCTACAAGGCAATTGAAAACACTATTTCTACTTGTAAAATAAATTCAGCATGACAATCGTATAAAGAATTGGAAATAAATTTGACTCTGATCTATTCAGATTGATAATAATTAATAAGGAATATCATCACAGTTCCATAATTTTTCTATCTTTGGTTTTTAATGAATTTCCTTTATCCGGGCTTTCTTTTTGCACTAATATCGGTTGCCATCCCGGTTATCATTCATTTATTCAATTTTAGGAAGTTTAAAAAGGTTTATTTCTCTAATGTTCAGCTTTTAAAAGAAGTAGAACAGCAAAATTCGTCGAAAGAAAAACTAAAAAACCTGTTAATCCTGTTATCCCGAATTTTGGCGATTATCTTTTTGGTATTGGCATTTGCTCAGCCATACATTCCGGATCACAATCAAAAAACTGCAGCAGTAAATAACATTGTAAGCGTTTACATCGATAACTCTTATAGCATGGAAGCCATCAACAAAGATGGTAACCTGCTTGATGAAGCCAAACGCAGGGCGAAAGAGCTTATTAAAGGTTTCGGTATCAATGACCGCTTTCAGCTTTTAACGAACGATTTTGAAGGGAAACATCAACGTTTACTGAATCAGGAGGCATTTTTGAAAGCCCTGGATGATGTAAAAATCTCTGCCGACAACCGTAATCTTCAACAGATACTGAACAGGCAGGGGAATATTTTAACCGGTGCTGAAAATAAGTACAGCTTTTTGATTTCCGACTTTCAAAAGAATATTTTCACCGGCAATAAACTCGAAACCAAACCCGATATTCAATACTCATTCTTAAAGCTTAATGCGAATACGTTGCCCAATGTGGCCGTTGATAGTGTTTGGGTACTTTCGCCAAATCATCAGCCTGGTGCGAACGAGCGTCTGGTGGTACAGCTAAAGAATTATTCGGAAGAAGAAGCCAAAAATGTTCCTTTAAAATTAAGCATCAATAACCAGCAGAAAGGTTTGGGCGCCGTAAGCATTCCGGCCGGAAAAACGGTGAAAGATACTTTAAACTTCTCGGGACTTGCTGCAGGCTGGCAAAAAGGGATTATTACCATTAAAGATTTTCCGGTAACCTTTGATGATACACTTTCCTTTAGTTTCAAGGTAGATGAAAGTTTTCCTGTTTTAAGTATTAACGGATCTAATGCCGGTAATTATATTAAAGCCTTGTTTGCAGCCGATACTTATTACAAACTTACCGAAAATGCAGAAAGCAATATAAATTACAGCAATTTCGCCAATTACGGCTTAATTGTATTAAATGGGCTGAAAAATCCATCAACGGGCTTGGCACAACAGCTTAAAACCTACCTCAATGGGGGCGGAACAGTTGTTCTCTTTCCTGATCTAGATGCCAGTATCCAGGAATATAATCCATTTTTAAGTGCATTATCGCTTCCAACAATCCAGTTGCTCAATACCACTGCTACAAAAGTTGAGCAAATTGATCTTCAAAACCCGATTTTTAAAACGGTTTTTGAGGAGATCCCAAAAAATCTCGATCTCCCGGCAGTTAGCCGTTACTATTCTTTCACAGAAACAAATAGTGCTAATAAAGAGGATATCATGATGTTACCAGGCAGAAAATCTTTTTTTTCAAAATATGGCATTGGCAACGGTCAGCTATATCTAGCTGCTTCAGGCTTAAATGCAAATGACGGAAACCTCGCCCGTCACCCGGTTTTTGTACCGTTAATTTACCGCCTGGCATTGAGTGGCGGAAACGAAAACCCATTATATTATAACCTTGGCAACGATAATTCACTGGCCAGTAAAAAGATTGTTTTAGGTAAAAACCAGACCTTAAAAATTATTGCCGATCACTTTGAAGCCATCCCCGAAATCAGACAGGCAGATGGCAAAACGCTGATTTATATTGCCGATCAGATTAAAAATGCTGGTTTTTATAACCTGAAGCTTGCTGATTCGCTGCTTGCTGTTTATAGCTTTAACAACGGCCGGACAGAATCTGATATGCACTATTTAAGCAAAACAGCACTTGAGCAGTTAGCAGGTAAAAGTAACCTGAAAATATTCGATACCGATAAGGATTCAGTTAAATTAATTGCAGGCGGTAATAAAATCGGGCAAACATTATGGAAACTTTGTCTAATTTTGTCGCTGATTTTTATTGCAGCAGAAATTTTGCTCATCCGATTTTTTAACAACACAAAAAGAACAATATGAATCTCCTGGTTAAAAATGTAACCATTGTCGATCCGCAGAGTAAATTTAATAACCAGCAATGCGATGTTCGGATTGAAAATGGTACAATTAAAAACATAGGTAAATTGACTGCCGATAAAAAAGAAACCGTTTTTGATGCCCAGGGCGCCTTTTTAACGCCAGGTTTTTTCGATTTAAACTGTGCGGCAGGCGATCCGGGCTTTGAAACCAGAGAAGATATCCAAACCCTTACAGCTACGGCCCAGGCAGGTGGTTTTACGGGATTGGCCTTATTGCCACACACGAGCCCGGTGGTGCAGTCAAAATCTCAGGTAGAATACATAATAAACAGGGCAAAAAATAACCTGGTAGATGTTTTGCCTGTTGGAGCGATCAGTCAGAACCGCGAAGCTAAAGAACTTTCTGAGCTATTTGATATGCAACAGGCGGGGGCTGTTGCCTTTTCTGACGGCGACAAAGCCTTGCAGGATGATGGTTTTATGAGTCGTGCCTTACAATACGCCAAAGGGTTTGACACATTGTTGATGGTTTATCCTGAAAATAAGTCGATTGCAGGCAAATCGCAGGTCAATGAGAGCAAAAACTCTGTGCTTTTGGGCATGAAAGGTTTACCCGCTTTGGCAGAAGAAATGCACATTTCGCGCGATATTTTCCTGGCATCTTACAACGAAACCAAAATCCACATCAGCAACATTTCAACCGCCGGCGCTGTGGCCCTGATCCGTAAGGCCAAGAAAGATAGCGTGCAGATCTCTTGCGATGTAACCGCCCATCACCTTGTATTTACCGAAGAACTTTTAAGCGATTTTGACAGTAATTATAAAGTTAAACCACCATTACGCGGTAAAGCAGATGTGAAAGCTTTAATAGCAGGTTTAAAAGACGGAACCATTGATGCCATTACCTCACAGCACCGCCCGGAAGAAATCGAATTTAAAAATGTAGAGTTCGAGATTGCCCATTATGGAATCATTGCTTTGCAAACCGTACTGCCATTATTGTTGAAGGCAGGATTGGATATCGCTTTAATTGCCGAGAAATTAGCCATTAATCCACGTAAATTATTAAATTTAGCTGTTCCCGTTATAGAAGAAGGTGCCAAAGCCAACTTTACAGTATTTAATGCCACCGAAAAGTGGTTGTACAATGCAGCTGGTAATTATTCTAAATCGGCAAACAGCCCTTTACTGGATACCGAGCTTACGGGTAAGGTAAAACTGGTTTACAACAATAACCAATACTGGGAAAGCTAAAAGACCAAAGCTGAAAAACTAAAGTATTTAAGCAAGTGTGTAATTGTAATATGGGTGATGGAAGAAAGAAAAGATCTCGTAATCCTTTATCTCGATAAAGACATAAAAACTAACTATGGATAATAGAGTAAAACAGGCGTTAAGCGCTTCAATCAATAAATATGCTGAAGTTTCGGCCATTAATGTTGAAGGTTTCGAAACAGAGTTATTGGCTGCTTTTGAGCTGGATGTTAATTTCTTAGATAAGGCCGAAGCTTTCGATACGGTTTTCGATAGTCACCCAAAATTTGAAGAATTGCGTGAAATATTTTTTGATTTACTGATGGTGAACTTCTTTAGCAGCGACGTACAGAAATTGGAAGACGATTACCTGGAAAGCGAAGAATGGGCAAATATCGAAGAAGAAACCATTGATAGGGGAACGGAGCTTTTAAACCTTTTACTTTACATTAAAGAGTGTAAAGATGAGGACATAGAACCGGAACTTGGCGATTTCCTGAAAGAGTTTTTATTGGTAGAGGATGATGAGTTTCAGGACGAATTTGAAATTTACGAAGAGTTGATCAGCAACCAGCAACTGGCAGAAAGCAGTGTACAGGAAATTTGCAAAACAGCGGTTAGGTTAAACATTAGTGAGGAAATGCAGGAATTGTTTGTGCCGTTTATGGTTTTCTTCCTGGATGTAGAGGGCAGTAAAGAAACCCAAAAAGAATTAATTCAGTTTAGCAGTAACAAAGCTTTCGATGCTGCATCTTATACATTGATCACAACAATCAATAACTAACTAAAATTTTAAAAAAATGGACAAGAGTGCTCTTATTTCCAAATTAGCTTTAAAAAATGGATTAATGCTGGCTGCGGTTTCAGTCGTTTTATCATTAACCCTGCATTTTATTGATCCCGTATTAATTTATACCAGCTTTGTAACACAGATCGCGATATTTATTTTGTTTATCGTGCTGTTGGTAGTGGTGGGGATTAACATCCGTAAAGAAGTTGGTGGATTTTGGACATTTGGCGAAGCTTTTAAAGCTTTTTTGATTATTTCGCTTATCCTGGCCTTAACCGCAACACTTTATAATGTTGTGCTATTGAAAATTATTGATCCTGATCTTCCGGTAAAAGCTGCTGCGGCAATTGAAGACGCACAACGTGCAATGATGGAAAAATTCGGTTTAGCCAAAGAACAGATCGATGAAGCAATAGCTAAAGCTGGTAATATGCAGGAAAAATTAGAGCCTACTTTCAAAAATATTTTTACAAGTTTTGGTGTTTCATTGGCTTTGTACGGCGTTCTTTCACTAATCCTTTCTGCTATTTTAAAGAAAAAGGAGCCTGTAAGATTAGACTCGTTTCCTAAAGAAGATTAATTCCCTTTATAAAATTTTGAACGTGCAGGTTTTATCATTTAGTTGGGTAAAGCTGCACGTTTTTTGTTTAAATTAAGCTGAATGCAAAATCTATACATTATTTCAGGTTGTAATGGTGCTGGTAAAACAACAGCATCTTTTACTGTTTGCCAGAAATGTTAAACTGTAGGGAATTTGTAAATGCTAATGAGATTGCCCGTGGTATTTCTCCGTTTAAACCTGAAAGTGTAGCTATTCAGGCAGGAAAAATCATGCTGAACAGAATTGATGAACTGCTTCATCAAAAGGTAGATTTTGCCATCTAAACTACCTTAACCACAAAATCTTACTTAAATACAATAGAAAAAGCTAAATTATTGGGCTATCGGATTACACTCTTATTCTTTTGGCTAAACGATGTAGAACTTGCTATCGAAAGGGTTAAAACAAGGGTACTGGAAGGCGGACACGATATCCCTGAAGAGGTAATCAGAAGAAGGCATATAAAAGGCATGCAAAATTTGCCTCAGTTTACCAACGTTGCTGATTATTGGTTGATAATCAATAGTTCGGATGGTAAATTGCAATTTATAGCAGAGGGAAATTTGACAGATGAAATAACTATCTTTGAAAAAAATACTTGGTCGAAATTTAATTTTTTACCTAATGGAAAATAAGAACAATATTGAATTGCGAGATAAAATACGTTTAGGCCTCAACTTAGCATTCAAAAAACTGGTTGCTTATAAGGCGAAAAACGATGGTGTTTTGGTTTTTTCCGATCAGGGAAAGATTATCAAAGTAAAAGCTAAAGACATAAAATTATAATTCAGATCAAAAATTTTGAACGTGCAGGTTTTATCATTTAATTTGATGAAATTTGCACGTTTTACTTTAAGCAAACCTCGCAGGTTTCTAGCGGCTTAGCCGAAAACCTGCGAGGTTTATGATTAAAAAATGGATATATCAGTTGTAGTACCCTTATTTAATGAAGATGAATCGCTGCCCGAATTAACGGCATGGATTGATAAAGTGATGGCCGAAAATAATTTCAGCTACGAAATTATTCTGGTTGATGATGGTAGTACTGACAGATCATGGGAAGTAATAGAAGAATTAAGACTTCAGAATACCGCTATAAAAGGGATTAAATTTAGACGTAATTACGGTAAATCTGCCGCTTTAAACGTAGGTTTCGAAGCAACACAGGGCGATGTGGTCATTACCATGGATGCCGACCTGCAGGATAGTCCGGATGAAATTCCGCAATTATACCGCCGTATTAAAGAAGAAAAGCTCGATCTGATTTCAGGTTGGAAAAAGAAACGCTACGATCCGTTAACTAAAACCATTCCAACCAAACTGTTTAATGCGGCTACGCGCAAAATGAGCGGTATAGAACTGAACGATTTTAACTGTGGTTTAAAGGCTTATCGCAGCGATGTAATCAAAACAATTGAAGTGTACGGCGAAATGCACCGTTATATTCCTGTAATTGCTAAATGGGCAGGCTTTGGTAAGATAGCAGAGCAGGTGGTAGAACACCGCGCACGCAAATACGGAACCACAAAATTTGGTTTCAGCAGGTTCATCAATGGCTTTTTAGATTTACTGTCGATATTTTTTGTGGGTAAATTCGGCAAACGCCCCATGCACTTTTTCGGTTCATTGGGGGTGTTAAGTTTCTTTTTGGGAATTATAATGTCGCTTTATGTACTCATTGAAAAACAAATCTTAATTTGGAAAGGCTTAGCTTATCGGGATGTAACCGACCAGCCGCTGTTTTATTTATCGTTAGTCGCCATTATTGTTGGTTCTCAGCTGTTTTTGGCAGGCTTTATTGCCGAGCTTTTATCACGTAATGCGCCAGAAAGAAACCAATATTTAATCGAAAAAGAACTTAAATAAGCTAAAAGACTAAAGCTTAAAGCACAAAGCTTTGGTCTTTAGTCTCTGCTTTCAGCTTCAAGACATGTTTTTCTCCATTATAATTCCCCTTTACAATCGTCCACAGGAAATCGACGAACTTTTACACACCTTAACCAAACAAACCTATTTACAGTTTGAGGTTCTGGTAATTGAAGATGGTTCTAAAAACGATGCTAAGGCTATTGTCGATTCTTATGCAGATAAGCTCGATATCAGATATTTTTTCAAAGAGAATGCCGGACAGGGATTTGCCCGTAATTTTGGTTTCGAAAGGGCTAAAGGAGATTATTTTATCATCTTTGACTCAGATATTTTGGTCCCGGCCGATTACCTGGAGATTGTTAAAAACTATCTTTACGAGCATCACTTAGACGCTTATGGAGGCCCTGATGCTGCTCATGATAGCTTTACGCCTGTACAGAAAGCCATTAGCTATGCCATGACCTCGCCTTTTACTACAGGAGGCATTCGCGGTAACAAAAAGCACGTTGGGCAGTTTCATCCACGCAGTTTTAATATGGGCGTTTCGCGTCAGGCCTGGGAAAAAGTTGGTGGTTTTATTTTAACCCGTTTGGGTGAAGATATCGAATACAGTATCCGCATCCACGAAAACGGTTTCAAAATTGGTTTAATCCCTGATGCAAAGGTTTACCATAAGCGCCGGACGAGTTTTAGCCAGTTTTATAAACAACTGCACTTTTTTGGAAGGGCCAGAATCAATATTTATAAACATTTCCCCAAAGAATTGAAACCTGTTCATTTCTTTCCAGCAATATTTACGCTGGGTTTTGGTTTCACTATTTTGTGTAACTTTATCTATCCGCCATTGGCTTATGTTTGTAACTTCTTCTTACTGATTTATTTTATGTTGATATTTTTTCATTCATGGTCTGTAAATAAATCGTTAAAAGTTGCATTTTTGAGCATTATATCTTCATTTATCCAATTAACCGCCTATGGTTTGGGATTTATACAGGATTTATTTAAACGCGTGGTATTCAAACAACAATGATCAATTATCTAAAAGAAAGTACGTTCGCCGTTAACGATGTAATGCAAAAGGCATGGGGCATTACCAAGAAACACTATTTTTCGATTGCTACGCTATGCTTTTTGATGTTTATTACCGCCAGCGCGTCAAGCTTAATGGCCTTTTTTATTAAAGATGTAAGCAAAGCCCTGAGTATAATTATGGTAATTATCTTCGTGCTGCTTTATTTTACCATCAATCTTTCATTGTTCAAATACATTTTCCATTTAATGGATGATGAAGAAAGTGATGTTAAAATTGTAGATACCCTGCCAACCAGATTACAGATTATTCGATTTTTAGTGGCTACACTTTACTTTGTGGGCTGTATTTTTGGGGTGTATCTGGTGGTAATCCTGGTTGCCTTCCCTTTTATTTATACAGGTATTAATATTGCAACAGTTAAAAATGTGGCCATTTCGGTAGGGATTATTGCCATTTTTATCACCTGGTTAAGAATTTCATTTTTCCCGTTTTTTATTATCGATAAAGGAGCAACTCCTTTCGACTCCATAAAACTGAGTTTAGCTACCACAAAAGGTAATTTCACCAAAATCTTATTGCTTTTGGTTGTTTTAGGAGGCGGATATTTGATTTATTTGTTATTAAACTACCTGCAATTGCCTTTAATCGCATTTATTGTCAATATTTTAAGTTCATTTATCATTGTTCCGCTATCCAGTGTAGCCTTAACGGTTGCTTACCGTAAAATCTCGGGCGAATACAAAGGCGACGAACATCCGGATATTTTACATAATATCGTTTAGCCCCTAAATCCCCTGAAAGGAGGCTTTTAAATTATCCAATATTATGCTTGTAATAATTAACGAACTATATTTTAACATTATAAAGGAGAAATCCCTTTTTAGGGCTTAGAGGTTATGGGACTAAAATCAGCGTTAAGTAAACCCTTTGCAGCATTTGCTGTTTGGCAGATCAACAAATGGAAGCATAATGCCGTAAATGCCCAAAAGAATATTCTGAAAAAGCTTATTGATGAAGCTAAACATACCGCATTTGGTAACGACCATCATTTTGCAGAAATCAATAACTACAGCGATTTTAAAAAAAACGTTCCGGTGCGGGATTACGAAGGTTTAAAACCTTATGTAGATCGTGTGGTGGCAGGCGAATCAGATGTGCTTTGGAAAGGAAAACCACTTTATTTTGCCAAAACATCGGGTACTACTTCGGGTGTAAAATACATTCCGCTTTCTAAAGAGTCGATGCCAGAGCATATCAAAGCTGCGCGAAATGCTATTTTAACCTATATCAACGAGACAGGTAAAGCCGATTTTGTAAGCGGCAAAATGATCTTCTTACAGGGAAGTCCCGTACTGAGTGTAAAGCATGGTATTAACGTAGGGCGTTTATCGGGCATTGTTGCGCATCACGTACCGGCTTATCTCCAGAAAAATCGCCTGCCTTCTTACCAAACCAATATTATAGAAGATTGGGAACAGAAGGTTGATGCCATTGTAGAGGAAACGATCAATGAAAACATGACTTTAATCTCAGGCATCCCGCCTTGGGTACAAATGTATTTCGATAAACTTTCCGAAAAATCGGGAGGGAAGAAAATTGGCGAGATATTCAGGAATTTTAGCCTGTTTATTTATGGTGGTGTAAATTTTGAGCCATACAGGGCAAAAATTGAGCAAAGTATAGGCAAAAAAATAGATTCTATTGAAACTTATCCCGCTTCTGAAGGCTTTATAGCCTACCAGGATTCGCAAAAGGAGAAAGGCCTCCTGTTATTGGCCGATGCAGGGATTTTTTATGAATTTATTCCGGCAGATGAATATTATAACGATAATCCAACACGGTTATCGCTTGCAGAGGTAGAGCTCGATACCAATTATGCCCTCATATTGAATACCAATGCAGGTTTGTGGGGCTATAGTATTGGCGATACCATTAAATTTGTATCTAAAAACCCATACAAAATTGTGGTTACAGGGCGTATTAAACATTTTATCTCGGCCTTTGGCGAACATGTAATAGGAGAAGAGGTAGAACAGGCCATTTTAAGTGTAGCCAATGAAGAAAAGGTAGAAATTACCGAATTTACTGTGGCGCCACAGGTTAATCCAGAAGCAGGTCAACTGCCTTATCACGAGTGGTTTGTAGAGTTTTCATCAGCGCCGAAAGACCTGGTTGCTTTTAGTAAAAAGGTAGATATGGCCTTGCAAAAGAAAAATATTTATTACTTTGACCTCATTGAAGGAAACATCCTTCAGCCATTGATTATACGTACCTTGCAAAAAGATGCGTTTGTAAACTACATGAAAAGTGAGGGAAAATTAGGCGGACAGAATAAGGTGCCGCGCTTGAGCAATGACAGAAAGCTGGCGGAAGGGTTGGAGAGGTATATTGTTTAGCTGCAGGTCGTCATTCGAGCGGAGTGCAACGCAGTCGAGAACTACGTAGTGCTCAGCGAAGCTAAATCTGTTTAGACAGACCTCTAAGGTTCGTGGAGATACGAACCATGACAAGGGTGGGAATAGGTTAATTAAGGTTCTCAGTGTGTTCTAATGTTTTAGATGTCTACGAGAAATCGTCATTGCGAGAAGGAACGACGAAGCAATCTCTATAGCCAGGATTCGTGTCTTCATGAAACGAAATGCGAATAAAGGTCTGTTGAGACAGGAACCATGGGAGGCACTGTGGTTGGTTAGTTAAAAGATTCTTCACTGCGTTCAGCATGACGAAAGCGCGTGAATAATAGAAAATGATTACATAAAGTGCTTGATTAAATTTAAGCATCACGATATTAAAAGATTTGAAAAGAATAACCATATTAGGTTCTACAGGGAGCATAGGTACACAGGCACTTGAAGTGATTAGTGATCATCCTGCAGTTTTTAAAGTTGCAGTATTATCTGCACTGAAGAATGCTACATTACTCATCCAGCAGGCGCTTAAATTTAATCCTGCTGTGGTGGTTATTTGCGATGAAAGTAAGTACCATGAAGTTAAAAATGCCCTGTCTGCTACCAATATTAAAGTTTTGGCAGGCGAGGCCGCTTTATCAGAAGTTGCTGCCTACAGCGATAGCGATATTGTACTCACTGCTTTAATGGGATCGGTAGGCTTAAAACCTACCATTGCTGCTATAAAGGCCGGTAAAAACATTGCTTTAGCCAATAAGGAAACCTTGGTGGTGGCCGGTGAGCTGATTACCCAACTGGCTGCCGAACATGGGGTTAAGATTTTACCCGTAGATTCGGAACATTCGGCCATATTCCAGTGTCTGGTGGGCGAGGAGCAAAATGAGATCGAAAAAATTTACCTCACTGCTTCGGGCGGACCATTTTTAGGTAAAACGAAAGACTTTCTTTCAACAGTAAAAAAAGAGCAGGCCTTAAAACACCCTAACTGGGTTATGGGCGCTAAAATTACCATCGATTCGGCTTCGTTGATGAACAAAGGCCTGGAAGTGATCGAAGCCAAATGGTTGTTTAACCTTGAGCCCGATCAGGTTGATGTGATTGTGCATCCTCAGTCCATTATCCACTCACTGGTGCAATTCACCGACGGATCGATGAAAGCACAAATGGGGGTGCCTGATATGAAATTGCCCATCCAATACGCTTTAAATTATCCCGACAGGCTAAAAAACAATTTTAAACGTTTTAATTTCTTTGAATATCCGAATTTCAGTTTTTTGAAAGCAGATATGGAAACTTTCAGGAACCTGGCACTTGCATTTGATTCCTTAAGAAAGGGAGGCAATATGCCCTGCATTTTAAATGCTGCGAATGAAGTGGTTGTAGAAGCTTTTTTAAAAGATAAAATTGGTTTCCTGCAAATGAGCGAAGTAATTGAGCAGTGTATGGAAGAGATCGCTTTTATTGAAAAACCACAATTGAACGATTATTTAGAAACTGACAAACATAGCCGTATCTTAGCCGGCGAATTAGTAACAAAAAGTATAGTTTAACATCTAACATAAAATTTTATAAGAGAATATGAATGGATTGATTATGGCGGGGCAGCTGCTGCTCGGATTGTCTATATTGGTAATTTTACACGAATTGGGACATTTCTTGGCGGCTAGGGCATTTGGTATTAAGGTAGAGAAATTTTATCTGTTTTTTGATGCCTGGGGTTTTAAACTCTTTAGTTTCAAAAAAGGTGATGTTGAATATGGGATAGGCTGGTTACCATTGGGCGGTTACGTTAAAATTGCCGGAATGATTGATGAGAGTATGGATACTGAGCAGATGGCATTGCCTGCACAGCCTTGGGAATTCCGCTCTAAACCAGCCTGGCAACGTTTAATTGTAATGCTTGGTGGTATTATCGTGAATGTAATTGTCGGTATTTTTATTTTTTGGATGCTGACTTTCAATATTGGCCAGAATTATACCATTAACGGTAAACTGAACGATGGTATTTCCGTTGGTAAAATCGGTAAGGAAATAGGTTTACAGAACGGCGATAAAATTTTAGCCATTAACGGTAATAAGCTGATCAAATTTGAAGATGCCATCTCAAGTAAGGTTTTGTTCGATGGCGCGCAACTCACCGTTTTAAGGGGCAGTAAAACCCTTTATATTGCTGTGCCTGATACCATTTTGAACAAAATATCCAAAAACGACAAGGAAAACTTTATTGCACCGCGTTACAGGATGCAAAGCGTAGATAAAGTTAGTGCGCCTGATGAAAAGGCAGATCAGCCATCGTTTTTTGATAAACTGTTTAAACGTAAATTCGAAAAACCGGTATATCCTGCTTATGCTGCGGGTATCAAACCCGGCGATAGCATTTTATCGGTTAATGGTAAGTCCATTACTTTCTTCGATCAGTTTAAAGAAGAAATTTCCCAGAATAAATTAAAGCCGGTTACCATCAAGGCATTGCGCAAAGGCAAAGAAATTACATTCGACCTTAAAGTGAGCAAAGAAGGAACAATCGGTATTATTCCTAATTTAAGTACCCCAGAAACAGCACATGTTGATTTTGGCTTTATAGAATCGTTGCCGGTAGGCGCCAGCATGGCCTGGAGTACTTTTGTTGATAATGCAAAAGGTATCGGTAAAATGATTACCGGTAAATTGAGTGCACGTAACATCAGCAGCCCTATCGGTATTGCAAAAGTGTATGGCAGTACTTTCGACTGGGTTAAATTCTGGACCCTGACAGGATTAATCTCGATGGCACTGGCATTTATGAATCTATTGCCTATCCCTGGTCTTGATGGCGGTCATGTGGTATTTCTGCTGATTGAGATGGTACAACGCAAGCCTGTAAGTGAAAAAGTGCTGGAGCGGGCCCAGATTGTAGGTTTCGTGATTCTGATTTGTTTAATGGTATTTGCTTTTGGTAATGATATTCTAAAATCATTCGGTAAGTAAAACCCAATTGATCATCTAGCCACAGGTGTGCAGCTCATTATAAAAGCATATCTGTGGCTTTTTAATTAAATACCCTTATGAGCGAACAAAAACAACCCAATTATTTTGAGTTTTACGGACTTCCCGTACAGTTTAATCCCGATCAGCAGCAAGTGAAGGCTAAATTTTATGCTTTCAGTAAACAATACCATCCAGATTTTTATGCCAACGAAAGTGAAGAGAAACAGCAGGAGGTACTTGACCTGTCGACATTGAACAATAAGGCATACCAGACATTGAGCAACGCTAAAAAATGCTTAAAATATGTGTTGGAGCTGAAAGGTGTTGTAGAAACAGATGAAGGTTATCAGCTACCCCAATCATTTTTAATGGAAATGATGGATATTAACGAGGCCCTGATGGATTTGCAGTTTGAACCCGATGCCGAAAAACTGGCTGAGGTACGCAAAAATATCGGAGCTATTGAAGAAGACCTGGAAAAGGAGAAGAAGGATTTAACAAACCAGTTCGATAACAGTCCGGCTGAAGCATCAGATGTTTTACTGGCTTCCATAAAAGATAATTTTTACCGCCAGAAATATATCGACAGGATCAGGGAAAAATTAACTCAATAATAGGGGAGAGAGTCCGAAGTTGGATGTCGGAAGTCCGAAGATACTGTTGTAATACCTGATTGCCCAACTCTGTGTGCTCCGTGCCTTCACTCTATACCCTCTGTGGTTAAATTGTGTATTGCGTAGGTCAGGATGTGATAACCGTTCGAGTCCTTTAATACTGGAAAGATTCTGAATCAGGTTCAGAATGATGGTTGCCTGTGCCTTAAACCTTAACCTTCTACCTTGTAAGACACCCGATTGTAAAATCATTTCTTAGTTTTTGAAGGCTAAATACTTTGTTTTACTTTCGGTGCAAACAATCAGATACATGAACAGTTCACTTTCTATTTTTCGTAAGGTAGCCGTTGCCGAAGGGATTTCTTACCTGCTTTTATTATTTGTAGCGATGCCGTTAAAATATTTTGCCCATATGCCGCAGTATGTAAAGTATACCGGCTGGGCGCATGGCGTGTTATTTGTACTCTATGCAGCTACTTTGGTGATGGCCTGGCAGGAACAAAAATGGAAATTCGGCAAAGCAGCCCTTATTTTCGTGGCTTCTTTATTGCCTTTTGCTCCTTTTATTGTAGACAGGAAGCTGAAAGATGAACGGCCTGAAAACGCAAGCGGCATACTATAAGCCAGTTGCGGGTTATTTTAAAATATTTTTTGCATTTCAAGTTTCATTATCTACATTTGCAACCCCGTCCAACAAGAATGCCCGGATGGCGGAATTGGTAGACGCGCTGGTCTCAAACACCTGTGGGAAACCGTGCCGGTTCGACTCCGGCTCCGGGTACTGAATAAGCCTTGACAATCTGATTGTTAAGGCTTTATTTTTTTATTTAAAGTTGATTTTTAAATAAAGTTACAATGAATTCGTCAATTAGTCGTGCTGGTGGATTCGTAATCTAGTTCGACCTTCCAAATCTAAAATTCTCCATTTTTCCGGGTAGATCGAACCAATGATGAATCTTTTTTGCTTAATATCCTCGTTCCGATGCAGTTCAAGCAAGTTTTGAAGTCTAATTAATGCTTCGTTGGGTATTTCGGCGAAAGTGGCCGAGCGTTTCGCGTTTAAGCTGTCACCCTGCTTCGCAGCAAAATAGCCCTCCTTATTTCGGACCAAACTGGCCGCGCTTATCTTTCGATCGGACTTTCCAATTATAGCTTTTCCTGATAACTTTTTAAATTGTGGTGAAATGAAAGCCTCAGATCCAAGTTAGAGACTGGCGATAGGTCTTTTTGAATTCTCATTTTGAGTGCGTTTTTGATGACTTTTAAAGAGGATTTTGGAGTCGTAGTTTGTCAGGCCTTAATCTTTGAGCTGGCTGGTAGAATAAACATCACCCACAATAAGTAAAAAAGAAAGCTTTAGCCTGGAAAGAAATTTGAAGTCGTTCTTTGTGTTTTGTTCAAAGGGAAAGGAACTATTTACGCTATAGCCCAGCAATCAAATTGGCGGCCAGTTTGGCCCGAAACGAGGCGGACAATTTCATTGAAATGTGCGGCCACTAAAGCTCAGGCATTTTTATCATATAAATATAAATAGGCCCATTCAAAACGACGTATGACTAAATAGCCATGTCTAATTTCGTTTGGAGCCAATCAAAGCGATATGCTCGAAATATTTAATGTTTTAGATAATATAATTCGCAAGGTATACACTGTGAAAGAGTAATACGTTCATGGATAAACTGATCATAAGATGCCTCCTTCAGGGTATTAATCAAAAGAAAATTTCAGAAAAATTAGCTGAACTCGAGATGAAACCTTGCAGTTTGAGCGCTATTGAAAAAATAATAAAATAGCTCAAAGCAAGGTTTGGGGCGAAGAAAATGTTTCATCTTGGGACAAACATTGCCATACCTGCAAAGGGTGAACACAGATTTATCTTTAAAATATTGTTCATCAGCTATTCATAATCAGTGTTGAAGTTCGTAGATTTATATTAAACCAAATAAAGCATCGACTGATATGACTCTCTCAATCGAATTAAAAAACTTGGCCTGGGCTATTGCAGAAAAAACGGAAAGATTGATCAAGTTGGAATTCTTAACGCGAACTATATTTCCTGGCTTTTCCTCAGCATTCGCGCAGTTGCCTATTTATTCCCGAAACTTTCTTAAACAAAATAATTTGTCCTTTCAGTTTACTAGTGCGAAGCTTCAAGCCCTGATAATCCAGCCTTTCACAATCGCCCTGGTCATCTTACAATGGTGCACTTATCCAGACGGTGAAAATAAAAGAGGGACAACACGGGGAGAAACAGTAATAAATTAGAGTTAACCTCATTTTGTAACCATTTTAAACGAATGGTTACGGTTGGTAGAAAAACCAATGCCGTTATCGATAGAAAACAAACTTAACTATATGAAAAAGACAATTTTCTTTATTTTCCTGCTCTTGATGACAATAAGCTTATTCGGGCAAGCCCCTTATCCAAAAGGCTGCATTCTTGACCCGGAAGTTTATAAAACAGTTAACGCAATTTCAAAAACGACTACCAGGAGTTTTGATAATTTGCCAGCTTCTTATTCTTTGAAAGAATATACAGCTATTCCAGGTAATCAGAGTTCACAAGGAAGTTGCACTGGCTGGGCAACAACTTATGCCGCCCGAACAATACTGGAATCGATTTCGTTAAACAGGACAAATCAAAATGAATCTAAAAATGAGGGATTTTCGCCATCATTCATCTATAATAGGATTAAAGTAGACCCAAATTCATGTACCCAGGGATCGGCAATAAATCAGGCCCTTGATTTATTAAAAAGTCAAGGATGCCTAAAGCTGAAAGATTTTAACTATATCAGTAACGACTGTTCAAAAATCCCAAGCAATGAAGAAATTCAGAGAGCAGGAAGCTACAAGATTAAGGATTTTGTAAGGTTGTCCGGGTTTAACATTGACAAGAACGATATGGTTAACAACATCAAAAAAGCATTGGTCAATAAAAATCCTGTAGCGATTGGTTTTACTTGCTACAGTTCATTTGGTAACGCAAAAGAAGTATACAATGTTATTCCCGAAAACAAATTTCCGGGCGGACACGCTGTTTGCATTATCGGATATGACGACAATAAATTTGGTGGTGCGTTTGAAATTATGAATAGCTGGGGAGTAAACTGGGGAAATAAAGGTTATACTTTTATCAGGTATACTGATATTATCAACGATAGCTACTTTCAGGCATATCAGCTAATTGGCGACTTTAAAGAAGATCCTGCACCTGTTTACAACGCATTTTCAGGGACAGTAAAACTGATGAAAGATAACGGCGAAGAATTTAAGCCCATACTTTCCACAGATGTAAAAAGAGACTTTGAGATTATTTCAACAGAAAGCCCTACTTATAAAATAGTGAATGCTGCTAAAAGCGGGGATAAATTTAGAGTCCTTTTTAATACTAACAAAGCCTCTTATATTTATTTGATCTCGTATGGAACAGCTACAAAAATTGCAAAGCCGATTTTTCCATTTGAAAATTTTTCAGCCTTACTCAATGCCAACAGTGAAATAGCGATACCCAACGAAAATTATTATATCCAATTGGATAAAAATATCGGAACAGATTATCTGACTATTCTTTACAGCAAAGATATTCTCGACATCAATGAGGTATGCAAACAAATAAACCTTAAAACAGGCAGCTTTATCCAAAGATTAAATGATATGCTTGGTAAGCACATTACGGGTAATGAGATTAAGTTTAATGAAGCTAAAATTAGCTTTGAAACTGATTATACACGCAGTAAATTGTTACCTATAGTTATTGAATTTCAACACAAATGAGAGCATTTTTAATATATCTGTTTATTTTATTTTGCGGTAAATGTTATGCTCAGGGAGACATTTCAGCCGGTATAAATTTTGACACGCAAGCTGAAAGCGTTGTTTTTTCTGGTGACGGTAAGTATGCCGCAATATTTTTTAAAAATGAAATACAGGTTTTAGATTTAGCTGACCAGAAAATTTTGGAAAAGTATGACAAGAAATTCCTTGGAGACAAAGTATTATTTGACGTGAAATTTTCTTACGACAATAAGTTTATTTATGGACTTTCCCATCAGGGGTTCTTTATTATTAACCGGAATTTAAAAAAAGCCAAACTTGTGCCTAACCGCAATAACATTAAAACAGGCTTTTATGAGAATTTCGATAGAATTGATTATGTAAAGGGCATTTTTAAAATTAAAGGAACCCAGTGTAAATATGCAGTCACTAACGGGGTGAATAATTGTTTAAACAAATATTTCATCTTTGATTACAGTGGTGATACATTCCTGGCATCGACAAGCATTTCGACAGAAAGATATAATAACCTTAGGTATCAAATCAATGATGATGAAAAAACAAGGATGATCATGTTTAATGATTTTGAATATAGTAATATCGAAATTTATAAACTACAAAATAATGAAGAGCTGATTTCCAGATATTTTAATCCTAAGAATTCAATTGTATCACTGATCATTAAGAATGAAAATGGAAATTATAAGGATAGTGGTGGCAAGATTGTTTTATTCTCTTTAAAAAAGAATGAAATTAAAAAAATAATCCCAGTAAATGTTGAACACAGGTTTTGGACAACTTATGACGGAGGGGCCCAGATTTCCGATAATGAACAGATTTTAGTTTATTCTACTGGTAAATGCATTAATAAACTGGATTTAGTTTCGGGTAAAACAGAACAACTGGTATGTTTGGACAGGCCACAGTTTGTTTATGATGCTGGTTTATCCAGAATCTATTATTGCGATTATTACATCATTCATAAAATTGGGGCTCTGGGAATAGGTGAAACTAGAAACGAGGGATTGTCTGTTAATTTCAGTATCCCTACCGAAAAACTAACCGCAACTTCAATCAGTAAACAAAAAATAGAACTTTGCATTAGCAACCCAAAGTTATTGCAGTATAAATCAATTGATTACTACCTTAACGGCCAAAAGATTAGCGATCGCGATTTCGAAATTGTTAAAAGCACTTGTATTTCTGCTTTCAGTAAAGTAATGGACCTTCGAGAGGGACAAAATACTTTTGAGGTTGTTGTGCTTGATCAATCAGGTAATGAAATCAACAGGGAGAGGAGAATTATTAATTATGCCAAAAAAGAAAATGATACCCCAATTATTAATCCTATACCCAATATTATCACCGAGAAAAGGTTAGCACTGGTAGTGGGAAATAGCAATTATAATAATGGAAATAATTTACCGAATCCAGCAAACGATGCGGATAGCTTAGACCTAGTGTTGTCCTCACTTAATTTCAAGGTCATAAAAATTAAAAATCAATCTAAACAACAACTGGAAACAGCCATTAAAAAATTCGCAGTCCAGCTAAAAGATTATGATGTAGGCTTGTTTTTCTATGCAGGACATGGTATGGAATTTAACGGCGAGAACTATATTATTCCTGTAGATGCCGAAAAATTGGATAAATCGGATGTGCAGTATAGATGTGTTAGCACCAGTTGGTTGCAAGAAAAAATGGCAGAAGCAGGCGCTTACAATAAAACCAATATTGTGATCTTGGATGCTTGCCGAAATAATCCATTTAGGAGTTGGCGTTCTTTTGACGACAGTAATATCTGGGTCCCGCCATCCAATGTACCCACGGGTACCATTGTTGAATATGCGGCTTCTCAAGGACAGAAAGCCTCTGATGGCCACGGCTCAAATGGGGCTTATACCTCGATACTGCTAAAACATATCAGGACAAAAGGACTTGAAATAGAAAAAGTTTTCAAACGGGTTAGAATCGATTTGAAACAAAAAGGAGGGCAAGACCCGGTTGAGTTAAATCAATTGACGAAAGATTTTTATTTTGTAAAATAAATATTAATTGCTTCTGACATACTATTATGCTGTTGGTTTACACAGGTGTCCAAACCAACAGCATAAAATATGGGATCTGATAATTTAATCACGATTTTTTAAGTTCATTACCGACTTTTTATCAAATGCGACGACTTTTTAAGATATCTCCAAAGGATTCAGGAAAGGGTAATAAATTTAATGGTATGTAAGTTAACATCTTCAAATCATGTAAGAATAACTTTGGATCTATGTTCGCTTCTGGTACCGAAAATCATTAACAATCTGATTGTTAAGTCTTTATTTTTTTATTTAAAGTTGATTTTTAAATAACGACCATGGAAAAGCGGTAATTTCTTGCCTGACCGTCCTTAGTGGCTAATATAGGATTTATGATTTTCAGGGTTCCCGGTAGTTCGTAATACTCAATAATCATTGTTATTTATCTACCAGATAACTGAGTTCAGTTACACCATTTGAAAACTGTCTGGACATCAGTAAATTCAGTTTTGTCCTGTCTTTAATATCCTTGAAAAGAGGAATACCTTCTCCAAGAATAATCGGATTCACAAATAGCCAATAGCCATCAATCAGGTTTTCGGCAATGAGGGAATGGGTTGCTGTTGGGCTGCCAAAAAGTAAAATTTCTTTGCCATCCTGTTGTTTGATCTCGTTGATTCGCGCTACAAGATTGTTGCTGATAATTGTTGTGTCAGATAAATCAGCCTCTTTCAGTGTTTTTGACAGAACCAGTTTATGAATTTTTTTATACCATGCTGAATGTTCAATATCATGTTTGCTTGCATCAGGCCGGTCTGCTGCGGTAGGCCAGTAACCTTCCATCATTTGGTAAGTTGTTCGTCCGTAAAGGGCCGTATCAGTTCCACTGATTCGTTTGCCTACATGATCAAAAAGTTCTTCATCAACTTTAATCCAGTTCATTTCGCCGTTAAGACCTGCGACAAAACCATCAAGAGAGATATGCATAAAAGAAATAATTTTTCTCATCCTTGTACTTGTTATTTGGGTTTCTTTAAAATATTTAATGCTAATTGAAGACAAATTTTTGCCTATTTGTTTCAGATCAAAAATAATATACCCGTTCCATTCGGATGAGGGTTATTTAAGACAAAATAAGGGACTTATCGCCATTGCTTAGACTGGGTGGATCCAAAAGTGGGAACCTGTAAGAGAACAACTTACACCAGTATCCGCCACAGGTGCAACTTTGCCTGTTTGTGAAATAAAGCAGTAGTTTTTATTATATAGTTTTTATTTAGACTTATTTTAGATAATGTTTTTATCTTTGCCGGAAATTTAGTCATCCTTACTATATCATTTGATGAAATCGTTATACTTATTGGCCTGCTTTTTACTTGCAGGGAACATTGTTTTTGCACAAACCTCAGGAAAAATATCGGGTAAAGTTCTTTTAGTTGATGGCCGGCCTTATGCTTCAGCCTCTGTCACTGTTTTGGAAATCCGAAAAACCACGCTGACCGATGAGCAGGGAAGCTACAGTTTTTCTGGCATCGAACCTGGAAATTATACGGTGAGGATCCAGCTACTCGGATTTCCACAAAAAGATTTAAAAGTAACTGTTGCTAACGGCGAGACCACCAGGGCAGACTACAGGCTCGAAAAGGAGAATGTACAGGCCCTTCAGGAGGTTACCGTTGCCGGTGCAACCAATAAATTTACGCAGAAGGAAAGCATGTATATTGCGAGGCTGCCACTTAAAAACCTGGAGAATCCACAGGTATATAATGCTGTTCCAAAGGCTTTGTTCCAGGAGCAAATGGCGTTGGATTTAGGAAGTATTGCCAAGAACGTACCAGGTGCAGGTATACCGATGATTGCCAATCAGGGGCGCGTGACTTTCCGTTCACGTGGTTTCGATACGGAGCCCAATGCACGTAACGGGGTAGCCGGTGCGGCTTTTTCTTTCATTGATCCAGCGAATTTAGAACGTATTGAAGCCATTAAAGGGCCGTCTGCCACACTTTTCGGCAACAGCATTGCCAGTAGTTACGGTGGTTTATATAACCGTGTAACCAAAAAACCATACAACGGTTTTGGCGGTGAGGTAGGTTATACCACCGGGAGCTGGAACCTAAACAGGCTTACTGTTGATGTGAATACGCCAATCAATGCCGATAAGACTGCTTTGTTCCGGTTGAACGGTGCAACTACCTGGGAGCACAGTTTTCAGGACCTTGGCTATACGAACAGCATGAGCATTGCCCCAAGCTTCTCTTATCAGATTACCGACCGTTTATCGCTGTTGCTGGATGTAGAATTTGGACAGGCCAGGGGAACTTCAGTTGTACGTTTAAACCCTTACGTGGCCGTTCCTTCAGGTACTGCCGAGATTACAAGATCAATTGCCGATATCGGTTTTCCATACAACAAAACTTTCCTGAGCAATGATCTGACCTATAAAACCCAGATGATGAATATCTTTAGCCAGATTAATTATAAAATATCTGAAGAATGGACATCTCAGACCATTCTTTCAAGCGCCCGTTCTTCGATCAGCGGAGATATTACTGCGCTTAATGGAAGAAGTGAGACCACCATCCGCCCCAATGTAATTGTAGGCTACACCCAGTTTATAGCTACAGATTTTCAACAGAATTTTATCGGCGATTTCAAGATCGCCGGACATCGTAACCGCCTGGTGGTTGGGTTGGATTATTATAATAACTTTAACGATTTCGACCGCGTTACGGTCAATCTTCCTGATGTAGACTTCATCAATACCCCTGCGAGTTACCGTGTGAGTCAGTTTAAGGTAGATTCTTTGACTTCAAGGGGAGTATTGCGAAAAGAAACCAGCAAGGACAATACCTACGCTGTTTATGCTTCAGATGTATTCAGCATTACAGAACGTTTGCATGCCATGATGAGCTTAAGGGTAAACCGCTACCAGTATAAAGGCGTTTATAATATTTCTACCGGCCAGACCTCAGGTGGTTTAGGCGTAGGCGGGGTACAGAACGGGCCATTTAATCAAACCAGCTTATCTCCGAAATTTGGACTGGTATACGAGGTATACAAAGATCATGTTTCGCTTTTTGGGAACTACATGAACGGCTTTTTTAATAAAAGCGGTGTAGCAAGAGACGGAAGTGCATTTAAGGCCGAATATGCCGACCAACTTGAATTTGGCGTAAAGGCCGATATCTTCGACCACAAATTGGTCGGTACGGTAAGTTATTATGACATTAAGGTCAAAAATATGCTGCGACCTGATCCGGTTGATCCCATTAATTACAGTGTTCAGGATGGCTCGCAACTGAGCAGGGGACTGGAAATCGAGTTAACGGCAAATCCAATTGCGGGATTAAACATTGTTGCAGGTTATGCCTATAACGACAGCAGGCTTACTGCGGCTGCTGATCCACGAAATAATGGGTTGCGCCCAGGGCAGTCTGGTCCGCCAAACACCTATAACTTTTGGGTGAGTTACCGCATACCTAGGGGTAAATTCAGTGGTCTTGGTGCGGGTGTAGGAGGTAATATCGGTGATATGTCTTATCATACGAATGCTTATCCTACGCTTACGAGCGGTTTATCCAGGTTTATTATTCCATCATATAAGATATTCGATGCAAGTGTTTTTTATGATCATACAAAATTCCGTATAGGCTTAAAAGTGGATAACTTAACCAGTGAAAAGGCTTGGTCTGTACGTCTTACCCCACAGGCACCGGCAAGGTTCACGGGGAACTTCATCCTGAAGTTTTAGCTTAACCCAAAAAGAAAAAGGTTTCTGGATATGCATTCAGAAACCTTTTTTATTTAACTTCTCTATTTTTTAAAAATATTGGAAGGATTCATGCATTGGTTCCAAATAGAAAACGAACTTCATTGCTGTGATCATGCAGATGGAAAATCGCAAAATGCCTGATCGCAAAATCTCAAGTAAAAACGGCCCCAAAAAAGCACTTTATCAATAACGATTGCATCCCGTTAAAATTAAGAAGATAAAATAAATCGGGTTTTTACCGCGCTTAAACAAACTGGGCATAAATTTAAACAATCGTGCTATCCTTAAAATTATAGTTGCCTTAGCTTCGAATAACTAAAAACAACTAAAACCATTACCTTTTTTCCTGGCCTTAAGTTAGAGTAGTGATGTTTACACTTATCTAATAAATCCGGTGCTACTGCAATGCCACATATGGCTGTACGCAGGGGCTGGTGCCAAATAGGGGAGTTAAAGAAGATGGTCTTATTTGTAATAGAGCTAACCAAATGTGAACCAAATTGAACCAACGCTGATGAAAGCACCCTAGTTGCCGCAAATTATCTAAATGCCGGTGCAGATTGACATTGCTCAACTGGCACCGGAGCTAACCTTAACCAAAAATAAACCGAATCTTATGACGAAAAATTACTACCACTCTGAAGAGGAGTTAACCTGCTCTTTATTAATTAAAACAACTGAAAAATTTGTTTTTAACAATCCTGCCTGATCAGGACGGTATAATTATCCAATTCTATTTCTCTTTAAATGATTTTAAATAATGGAAAAAATAACCAAGATGGGTAATGTTGCGCGCTCCGGAATGTGGAGTGCCAGGCCGGTATTACTCGTGATGTATTTAACGCTGATTGTTTCCGTTCTGTTGATTAATACAGCGGCGGCCCAGCAGCGGCGAAAGATAACCGGAACAGTATTAGATGAACAAAAACAGACTATAGTAGGCGCCACTATTCTGGTAAAGGGTACCAGTATTAAAGCACAAAGTGGCACCAATGGCGAATTTGCTATAGAGGTACCTGCCGACCACCAGGTGCTTGTTGTAGCCTATGTTGGCATGAAATCGCAGGAAGTGAATGTTGCCGGAAAAACGAGCATCAACATAACGCTGAAATCCAGTACCGACCAGTTGACAGATGTAGTGATTGTAGGGTATGGCGTACAAAAGAAACAAAGCGTTGTTGGAGCGATAACCCAAACAACCAGCGAGGTGCTGGAAAGAACGGGTGGTGTATCCAGTTTAGGCGCAGCGTTAACCGGAAATTTACCAGGTGTAATTACGACTGCAAGTACCGGAATGCCGGGCGATGAAGACCCTCAGATCCTGATCCGGGGGCGCAGTACCTGGAATAATGCCAGTCCGCTTATTTTGGTAGATGGGGTTGAGCGATCCATCAATAACATAGATATCAGCTCTGTCGCGTCTGTTTCAGTACTTAAAGATGCATCAGCTACCGCAGTATTTGGGGTAAAAGGAGCAAACGGGGTGATTTTGGTAACCACCAAAAGGGGACGCGAAGGAAAGGCCGAAATTAGGGCAGCGGCAAATGCGGTAGTGAAATCTGCATCCAAATTGCCGGGTAAGCTCGATTCTTACGACATGTTCCAGGTGCGTAACCGTACAATCGAATATGAATTGCCGCTTGCTCCGGGCGCATGGAGTTCATACCTCCCTGAAGCCGTGATGCAAAAATACCGCTCGCCTGCCAACCTGGAAGAGGCTGAGCGCTATCCCAATGTAGATTGGATAAATACCTTATTCAGGGACAATGCCATGTCTTATAACGCCAATCTTAATGTAAGCGGCGGTACCTCATTTGTGAAATATTTTGCTGCTGTTGATTACCTGGATGAAGGTGACTTGTTCAGGAGATTTAGTAACAACCGTGGGTATGACGGTGGCTACAGCTTTAGAAGGCTTAACGTAAGGAGCAACCTCGATTTTCAATTAACACCATCAACAGTTTTCAGAACCAATATCTATGGTTCAAGAGGTACATCAGAACGGCCGTGGATTGATGTTAACCCGTATAACACCTGGACTGCAGCTTATTCTGCTGCCCCAAATCTTTACCTGCCTGTTTATTCAGATGGTACATGGGGATACTATAAACCCAATGAACAACAGAGTTTAAACTCTGTCAGGATCCTGTCTACCAGTGGTCTACAAACAACCACCACATCGCGTATTACCACAGATTTTACGTTAGATCAAAGTTTAAATTCACTTGTTAAAGGACTAAGTTTAAAAGGGACATTATCTATCGATAATACCTTTATCGAAGCCGGCCGGGGTATCGACGACCGGAATAATGGCACTTTGAGTAAATACATCGATCCTGAAACCGGAGTGGTAAGTTATTCGCAGACCAAAGATGCAGCAACTGAACTGGAATGGAGAGAAAGTGTAAGGTGGGCAAGCCGGGCAGGTGATGTTAACGATGGCGCAACTTACCGCAGAATGTTCTCGCAGGTGCAGCTCAATTATGCCAGAACCATTGCCCAGAAACACAATTTAACCGCTATGGGTCTTTGGAGCCGGGATAACACCGCTACCGGAAGTATTATCCCTTCTTACCGCGAAGACTGGGTGTTCCGTACTACTTATAATTATGCAGGGAAATATAGTCTTGAATATAACGGAGCATATAATGGTTCTGAAAAGTTCGGCCCTGCTTACCGATTTGATTTCTTTTCGTCAGGCGGACTAGGATGGATGATTTCTGAAGAGAAGTTTATGAAGCCGATCAAATTTATCAATACTTTAAAATTACGTGGATCATACGGAGAAATTGGTGATGACGGTGGTTCTCCGAGATTTGCATTTTTAACAAACTGGGCTTTTGGCGGAACAACCCCCATGGGTATTACCGGAGAAACTGCAGAAAATAGCCCTTATAACTGGTACAGGGAAACCGGTGTGGGTAATCCAAATGTTCGCTGGGAGAAAGTGGTGAAGAAAAATATCGCGCTTGATTTTGGTATCCTTGGGAACATGATTACCGGAAGTGTAGATTTCTTCCAGGATAACCGGAGTGATATTCTTACCGGTACGGCCAGGGCTGTTCCAAGTTATTATGGCGCTCAGCCCCCAACCTTTAACGTGGGTAAAGTACGGTCGAGAGGTTATGAAATTGACGTCCGTTTTAATAAAAAACTCACCAATAATTTTACCATTTGGGGCAATGTCAATTATACCCACACCAGAAACAAGGTAATTGATGCTGATGTGGCCGAGCTATTGCCAGAATATGCAAAACCAATTAACAAACAGATCGGACAGGCTTATAGTTATGTAAGCCAGGGTTATTATAATACATGGGATCAGCTTTATGGAAGTACCATGCATAATGCCAACGATCAGCAAAAACTCCCGGGCAATTTCCATATTGTTGATTACAATGGCGATGGTATCATTGATGCAAATGATAATATTCCATACGCTTACTCGGGTTCTCCAGAAAATACCTATAACGCAACAATAGGTTTTGACTGGAAAGGTTTCAGTGTCTTTGCCCAGTTTTATGGGGTAAATAATGTTACCCGCCAGGTAGTATTGGGAACATTTTCTGGGAAAAACACTGTTGCTTATGATGAGGGAACTTACTGGTCTAAATATAACACCAGTCCGGACGGACCAATGCCACGTTGGGAAACAACGCCAGCTGGTTTTTACACGGCAGACCGGTACTTTTATGATGGCTCTTACCTGCGCTTAAAAAATGCTGAGATTGCTTACACCTTTAGGCAAGATTGGGTTAAAAGGGCAGGCATATCGAGCATACGTGTGTTCCTGAACGGAAACAATTTACATGTATGGACCAAAATGCCGGATGACCGTGAAGCAAATTACCAAAGTGCCGGCGGACAAGCATGGGCCTCGCAGGGTGCTTACCCAACTGTAAAGCGATATAACCTGGGCGCAAATTTCACTTTCTAAACATGAGCACGATGAAAAAATATATTAAATCCTTATTGTTAATAGGAATGATTTGGGTGGGCACCAGCATGGTGTCTTGCAAAAAATATTTAGACAGGGATCCTGAAGCAACTGTTTCTGCCGAGTCTGCCTTTAAAGACTTTCGCAGTTTTCAAGGTTTCACCGAAGAGCTGTACAACTGTATCCCGGATTTTACCAACCGTTACTGGACCAACAGTTTTAACTGGGGAGAGGATGAAATCCAGTCTACAGTTCAAAATTTCCACTTTGTAAACAAAATTGATAACGGCGATTTTTGGGGCTGGCAAAGAGAATTTGACGGCTG
Source organism: Sphingobacteriaceae bacterium (assembly GCA_017745075.1). Lineage (GTDB taxonomy): Bacteria > Bacteroidota > Bacteroidia > Sphingobacteriales > Sphingobacteriaceae > Pedobacter. The sequence goes on from JAGIAD010000005.1 coordinate 263,205, forward strand.
GGGCGCAGGATTTTTAGATAATGCCAACGCAAATACCAATAACGATCGTTTTTCAAAAGGACTGTATCCCTTAGCCTGGTACGGCATTCGTAAAGTCAACTTAGGGCTTGAGAACCTAAACCTGATGGTAAATGCAACTGATGAAGAACGTAACCTGATTAAAGGTCAGCTGTTGTTTTTCAGGGGCTGGTTCCATTTTCAGCTTATTCAATATTTCGGAGGACTGCCATATATCGATAAGGTATTGCCAGCTGATGAAGAATTAAGATTACCGAGGTTAAAGTACCAGGAGTGTGCAGCAAAGGTAGCTTTAGATTTAAGGGCAGCTGCAGACCTTTTACCCATCAATTGGGATAATACAACAGCCGGGATCCAAACCCTGGGTAAAAACCAATTGCGCATCAATAAAATTATGGCATTGGGTTATTTGGGCAAAAACTACCTGTGGGCTGCGAGTCCGTTAATGAACTTAGAATCTACTGGAAGTAAAACCTATAATGTAGAGCTGAGTAAAAAAGCAGCTGCGGCATTTGCCGAGTTGCTGAAACTAACAGAAAGTGGTGCTGCTCCTCATAAATTACTGCCTTTTTCGCAGTATAGCACCAATTTTTATACAACTGGTCAAAACTTCCTGATCCCCGGAGGAACCGAAGTGATATTTACAGGGCCATATTGGGGTGCACACGGCTCAACTTATGGTACAGCCAAGCAATATACCCCGGCAATTGTTGGTGCTGATGCACTGGTATTTGCACCGACTGCCAATTATGTGAATTATTATGGAATGAAAAACGGCCTGCCAATTTCTAATTCTGCACAGGCCGATCCTACAGGGTCAGGGTATGATCCGCAATTTCCATGGCGTGATCGCGATCCCCGGTTCTACAACGATATTATATACGATGGAGTTAAAGTGGTACAGGGAACACTGGCCGCAAACATGGAACCGCATCGTTATGCAAATCTGTACACAAACGGAAGTTACAGAGATGAACGCTCTGGTAGCCGTACAGGGTATATGATGTTCAAATTTGTTCCAAGAACCGCAAACAACTTTGACCAGGGATGGAATTACGGCCAAAACCTGAACATCAAGGTTTCATACATGCGTTTGGCTGATATTTACCTGATGTATGCCGAATCTGTTGCTGCAGGCTACGACTCACCGACTGCCACTGCCGAGGGATTTGGCAAAAGTGCTGTTGATGCGATTAATGTGATTAGGGACAGGGCAGGTGTTGGACATGTTGCCACACAATTCCTGGCGAATACAACAGAATTTATGAAAGAAGTAAGGCGTGAACGCGCCGTTGAACTGGCTTTTGAAGGGCACAGGTTTAATGACCTTCGCCGCTGGCATTTATTGGCAGAGCTTCCTTATACTTTAAAAACGGCTGCAGAATTTGATCGCGCTGCGCCATTAAATTCTTCTGTCGACACGAAGTTAAACAAGGTTGTAAATTATCGTGAGCGGTTAATATTACAGCGTCCGTTTAGCGAAAAACATTATTGGTTGCCGCTAAAACGTGCAGATGTAAATATGTATAAAGAGTTCGCACAGAACCCTGGATGGTAAGGTTTTCATGATCACAAATAATTAAAGACAAGAATGATGAAATTTTTAAGAAATACATTGGTACTGAGTGTTTTCTTTACACTGCTTGCCGGTGTAATAAAGGGTCAGGATGCCGTTAAGATACCTATAAAGGCTGTCGTTCACGATATCAATGGAAATCCGGTAAAAGGGGCATCCATACATGTTGAAGGAAGCGAGGTATTCACCATCGCCAACCAGGCAGGTGAGTTCTCATTGTCAGCTGATGAGAATAGTACCTTTACGGTGAGTGCCAAAGGATATAAAACTTCGTTGGTAATTGCATCAGCTAACTTAAAGCTGATTACCTTAACTAAAGACGACCGGCTGATAAATGTTGGTTTTAAAAGTGCAGAAGAAAGCAATCTTCCGGCCGGGGTTTCAAATGTTAACCTAGCACAGCTTTTTGAGAAAAACTTTACCACCTACGGATTGGATGGGATAGAGGCTTTTGCGCCGGGCTTTAATGGCAACAACCTTTGGGGCATGAACACCTCTTTGGTATTGGTTGATGGAGTGCCGAGAGATGCAACCAGTGTTACCCCCAATGAGATTGAGGATATTACTTTTCTCAAAAGTGCATCGGCTGTTGCCTTGTACGGCAGCCGCGGTGCAAAAGGAGTAATATTAATCACCACAAAAAGAGGTTTGCCAATTAAGCAAAAGATAAACGTACGTTCCAATATCGGGGTAAATACACCAAAAAGATACCCGCAGTATCTGGGCTCTTCTGAATACATGACCTTGTATAACGAAGCTTTGGCCAATGATGGTCTGGCAGCAGTATATACTCCCGATATGATTTATAATCACTCAGGTATTAACCCTTATCGTTATCCAAATGTTGATTATTACTCATCTGAATACCTCAAGAACAGTTTTGCCCGCTATGATGGTGTGGCAGAAATTTCAGGTGGAAACGAACGTGCCCGTTACTATACGAATATTGGTTTTGTATCTACCGGTTCGCTGATTAATTTTGGCGAAGCAAAAGAAAACAATACAACAGAGCGATTTAACATCCGTGGGAATGTTGATATGCAGCTCACTAAAGCCCTGAAAGCACGTGTAGATGCAAGTGCTGTATTTTCAAGCGGTGGCGGGGTAAATACGAATTACTGGGCCAGCGCTGCAACCCTGCGCCCACATTTGTTTACCCCTTTAATTCCAATAAATTTATTGGAACAGAGCGATGAAGTAAGCAGGGCAATGATCAAAAATGCTAAAATTATTGATGGTCAATATATCCTTGGTGGTACCCAATTGGATCAAACCAATCCGATTGCGGCCATTTACGCAGGAGGCAATAATAAATTTGTGCAACGCCAGTTCCAGTTTACCACTGGCATTGATGCTGATTTGAAAGGGATTTTGAACGGGCTCACTTTCAGCAGCAGCATGGGGATCGATTACCTGAACAGCTACAACCAGGGGTACCGCAATGGATATGCAACTTACCAGCCCAACTGGACCACCTATTCGGGTACTACGCTGATTGGAAGTTTAACCCGCTGGGGAGAAGATACTAAAACCGGCGTTCAAAACATTGCAGATAGTTATTACAGGCAAACCATTTCATTTTCTGGCCAGTTCAACTACAATACCACAATAAGCAATAAGCATCATATTTCTGCTTTACTACTTGCCGCAGCATACCGCCAGTCGCAATCTGAAGTTTATCAGCCTACAACAAATTCTAATTTAGGATTGCAGTTAAACTATGATTTTAATCGTAAATATTTTGCTGAACTTACCGGTGCTGTGGTACGCTCGCCAAAAATGCCGCCGGGGAAAAGGGTTGCCCTTTCTCCTGCGGCTTCAATCGGGTGGCACCTTAACGAAGAGCCGTTTTTAAAAGAAGTTTCATTTATTAACGACCTGACACTGACCGCATCCGGCGGAATTTTAAATACCGATCTTGATTTTGACGAGTATTTTGCCTACGAAAGCATTTATACAGCTACGGGCGGTAACTGGTACGGCTGGAATGATGGTACCGGTACACAGTCGACTGATTCTCGCCGTGGAACCAATATGGATTTAACTTTTGCTAAAAGAAAAGAAATCAGTGTTGGGTTAAAAGCCGGAATGTTCAACAATCAGTTTAATTTCGGTGCCAATTTTTTCAGAAATAATATTACCGGAATTATCGGCCAGATTAATGTCCTTTATCCGAGTTATTTCACTACCGGATTCCCGAGCTCATCTTTTGTGCCTTACAGCAATTACAATAGTGACCAACGTACAGGTGTAGATTTTTATTTAAACTTCAACAAACGCATCGGGGCTGTTGACTGGACCTTAGGCATGTCTGGAACATATTATACCACCAAAGCCACCAAACGGGCCGATCTGTTAACTTACGAAAATAGCTATCAGTACCGTGCAGGTAAGCCGCTTGATGCCATTTGGGGGCTAAAAAGCAATGGTTTTTATATGGATGCAAGCGAGGTGGCTGCGGCAGACGGGATTAATGGTGCAAAACCTGCATTTGGTTCGGCCCTGGCACCAGGAGACATCAAATATATCGATCAGAACGGCGACAAAATCATCGACGATAAAGATCAGGTATATCTTGGTCGCGGAGGATGGTTTGGAGCCCCGTTTACAGCAGGATTGAACTTAACCGCTAAATGGAAAAATCTTACCGTATTTGTTTTGGGCACAGGCCGCTTCGGAGCAAGTGCTATGAAAAGCGATAACTATTTCTGGGTAAATGGAAGCGATAAGTATTCAGCAGTGGTGCGCGACAGGTGGACACCTCAAACGAAAAACACAGCAACCTTTCCACGGTTAACCACCTCAAACGGCGATAATAATTTTAGGGCCTCTGATTTCTGGTTGTACAGTACCGATCGGTTTGATTTATCCAAGGTTCAGATTTCTTATACCATTCCTGATAAATTGTTCAAAAGCAAAGTCCTGAAAGAGCTGGGCTTATATGTAGCCGGGTTTAATCTTTTAACAATTGCAAAAGAAAAGGAAATACTGGAAATGAATTTAGGAGGGGCCCCGCAAACAAGGTTGTATAACCTGGGCGTAAAGGCAATGTTTTAATTCAATATTAGATTAGAAAAGATGAACAGAATATTAATAGGATTTATAGTTGTCATAGTGATGCTCTGGGGTTGTAAAAAGTTTACAGATCCTGCTCCGCAAAATAACGGAGATTTCGACAACATCTATACAGAACCTGCACTTGCCCACGGGTTATTGCTAAATGGTTATACACGACTTCCGTCAAATGGCTGGTCTTTCAATGATGTGGCTACAGATGATGCCGTAAGTAATGATATCAATAATAATTTCAGGAAAATGGCCACCGGGCAATGGTCGGCAGCATTTAATCCTACAGATCAATGGACGAATGCAAGGGCAGGTATTCAGTATATCAACTTATTTCTGGCCGAATCAGACAAGGTACTCTGGGATTCAAAAGACCCGGTGCTGAGCAGAATGTTTAACGACCGGATGAAAGGAGAAGCATATGCTTTAAGGGCCTACCTGATGTCGTACCTGCTACAGGCGCATGCCGGTAAAGTGGGCGGTACTTTATATGGTTTTCCGTTGGTGCTTCAACCCGAAACGCCGGCTTCTGACTTTAACCAGCCGCGTGCCACCTTTGATGCCTGCATTAAACAGATTTATGGCGACCTGGATAGGGCAGAACAATTGCTCCCTTTAGATTATGCAGATATCAATAGCACCAGCCAGATTCCGTCCAAATATGCAGGTGTTAATGTAGAAACCTATAACCGGGTGTTCGGCAAGTTTTTCAATCAGCGAATGACGGGCCGTATTTCAAAAGCCATCCGGGCCCGGGTAGCACTAATGGCTGCAAGTCCGGCTTTTGCTGGCGGCAATTCTACCACATGGGCCGATGCTGCCGGTTATGCCGCACAGGTACTGGCACTGAATAACTGGTTAGCTAATTTAGATCCAAATGGCGTTACCTGGTACGATAACCGCAGTGAAATTGATGCTTTGGCTTCAGGTGCCAGTCCGAGAGAAGTACTTTGGCGCACCAATGTCGGATCCAGCAGTGACCTGGAAGCGGCAAACTATCCACCAACCCTTTCTGGTCAGGGCCGTATAAATCCTACCCAAAACCTGGTTAATGCTTTTCCGATGCTGAACGGTTATCCGATAACCAGCACGCCACAGAGCGGATATAACCCGGCGTCCCCATACACAGGCAGAGATCCGCGTTTGGCAAAATTTATTGTATACAACGGGAACACTATCGGGCCAACTAACAAAGTAATTAATACTACCACAGATGTGGCTACCAACGATGATGGATTAAATAGAAAAGAAGTCTCTACACGGACCGGTTACTACATGAAAAAATTGTTAAGGCAAGATGTAAGCCGTACACCAACTGTAAACAACCAGAAGCATTACAGGCCGCATATCCGCTATACCGAGATTTTCCTGATTTATGCTGAGGCTGCAAATGAAGCATGGGGTCCTACTGCAAACGGTGGCAATCCTTACTCGGCTTATGATATTATCAAAGCCATCCGCGCAAGGGCAGGCATTGGAACTACAAATGGTGATGCTTACCTCGAATCTATTAAGAGCGATAAAGATGCCATGCGAACATTGATCAGAAATGAGCGCAGGCTGGAATTGGCTTTTGAAGGATTTCGTTTCTGGGATCTGCGCAGGTGGAATGCTGCTTTAACCGAGCCGGTTAAGGGAATGAGCATCTCCCAGAGCGCTTACCAGGAAATCAATGTAGAGGACAGAAACTATCAGGAATATATGAGATTCGGGCCAATTCCTTACAGTGAAATACTCAAATACAATGCTTTGCAACAAAATTCAGGATGGTAATATTCATTCACTAACCGATTAACACAATGAAAAATAAAATATATATTTTACTTGCGCTCATTTTAGTACTTGGCGCCTGCAAAAACGAAGAGTGGGCATTTCCAGATAATGATGTTCAAACCGTTTATTTTGCCTATCAGGGGCCAATCCGGACCCTTACCATGGGCGAAGATATTTTCGATACTTCGCTTGATAATCAGCACAGGCTGCAGATTATGGGCACTGTGGGTGGAGTTTATACCAATAAGGAAGATATTACCATTGGTATCAATGTAGATAACTCCTTAACCCAGGGTTTATCTTTCCCATCGCCTTATAGCGGCAGTGTAAAACCTATGCCGGCCAATTATTATACCCTTGCTGCCAATAAAATCGTGATCCCGAAAGGAAGCCTGATTGGTGGGGTGGACGTACAGCTAACTGATGCTTTTTTTGCAGACCCATTGTCTGTAAATACCACCTATGTGATTCCACTAACTATGACCAGTGTTGATCAGAATAAAAAGATTCTGCCCGAAAAAAAGTATACCTTGTATGCCGTAAAATATATCAATACCTGGCAGGGTTTCTATCTTCGCAGGGGAAAGGACGTAATTGTTGGCAAAAATGGGAATACCTCACTTAACCAAACCGTAGTCCGCCACATGAAATACGTGGAGAATGATGAAATCAATAAGCTTAATACAAGATCATTAACCCAGACCGAATTTCCGGTTACCTTTAAAGTAGCCGGGGGAACCAGCATCACCCGTACCTTATTACTAACTTTTGATAACAGCGGTAATTGTACAATTTCAGCAGCAGAAGCTGGTTTTACAGCAACAGGTACCGGGAAATTTATTAAACGTGGCGAGAAAAACAGCTGGGGCAGCCAGGATCGTGATGCCCTTTATCTCAACTATCAGATCGATATGAGCGATAGGACTGTGAACAGCCTGGATACGCTGGTTATGCGCGATCGTGGGGTAAAAGCCGAAACATTTACACCCATCAGGTAATTAATCTTTAATCAAATAATGTTGAAAATGAAACGATTATACAAAACAGCATTTGGCCTGGCGGGGGTGATATTGCTTGCATCCTGCCATAAATATGAGCCGCTTGATTTTGAGGTGGCCAAGCCTTCGAGCTTCGCTGCCCAGGAGCAGATCGATGCCTACCAACCCTTAAAAACCTATATTGACAGAACAGCAAATCCTAAATTTAAATTTGGTGCAGGAGCCAGTCTGCAATCCTATCTTTCCAAAGGCGTAGCTTACAGGTTGCTTAACAGTAATTTTGATGAAATTACATTGGGTTACGAAATGAAACATGGTGCCGTTGTACAGGCCGATGGAAGCCTTGCCTTAACTAATGTTAAAAATCTGCTGGAGACTGCTTCCAAAGCTGGTATTACCGTATTTGGACATACTTTAGCCTGGCATGCCAACCAAAATGCAACCTATTTAAAAGGATTGATCGCCCCGGTAGTGATCCCTTCAAGCGGTGGCCCTACCTGGGACCTTGTAATTGGTGCCGATTTTGAAACAGATAATGCTTCTGTTTATCAGTCAAATACCAATGCTGTAGCCTCTTTTACTGCTGTTGGCGAAGGCTTTAACGGTGTAGGAAGAGCTTTAAAAATCACCAATTCGGCTGTAAGAACCAACGATTATGATGCACAGCTATTTTTAAAGTTTCCGGCAGTAGCCGTAGGCGAGCGCTACGAGCTGAAAATGAATGTGCGTTCTGATGTGGCAGCCTCTTATCCTACACAGGCCCATGTTACCCCTGGAGCATACAAATTTTACGATTTTTTTGGCACAATTTCTTCAACGCCAACCTGGACAACCTACACCAAGGAAATTACGGTTACTGCCGATATGGCCACGAGTGGAGCACTTGCCTTTAATCTCGGAAAAACTGCCACGAATTTCTATTTCGATAACATTACGCTTAAAAAATACAATCCGCTGGGGGGAACTACCATTATTGAAAAAACTGCCGAACAGAAAAAAACGATTTTAACTGCTGCATTAGACACCTGGATTAAAGGTATGGTTACTGCTTCAAAAGATTACGTTAAGGCCTGGGATGTAGTAAACGAGCCAATGGATGATGCAAAACCGGCTGAATTAAAAACTGCCGCAGGCCGGACATCAATCGCAGCCGATGAGTTTTTCTGGCAAGATTACCTTGGCAAAGATTATGCCCTGCAAGCCTTTCAGCTGGCAAGGCAGTATGGCAACGCAAGCGATATTCATTTTATTAACGATTATAACCTGGAATCTAACCTCGATAAATGCAAAGGATTAATCGATTATGTAAAATACCTGGAAGGGAAGGGGGCAAAAATAGATGGTATAGGCACCCAGATGCACATCATAGCAACTTCTGATAAGGCAAAGATTGAAGAAATGTTCAAATTATTGGCTGCAACCGGTAAACTGATTAAAATATCGGAACTGGACATGGGTTTTGCCGGAAATGTCAAAACTCCGCAGGCAACAGCCGAGCAGTATGCCGCTCAGTCAGAGATGTACAAATTTGTAATTAAGAAATATTTTGAGCTGATTCCTGCAGCCCAGCGATATGGAATTACAATCTGGGCTCCTCAGGATAGTCCAGCCGGTTCAAGCTGGCGGGCAGGAGAACCTATCGGCTTATGGACAGAAGGATTTGTGAGAAAACCAGCCTATGTTGGTGTGGCTGAGGGTTTAAAGAATAAATAATGAGGTATAAGGTTAAGGTGTAGGGTTTAGGGGTTTTTCCTTCCACCCGCCCAATAGAATATACCAATAAAGCCAGGAATTCCGGTTTAACCGCTATTCCTGGCTTTTTTATTGGAAATTACCGATTCTCTTGGTTAATAGCTATTTACAATTTCTACCTTGCATACACAGCTTTTTAGCCATTATGCTGTGCTTGCTTTGAAAAAACTCAGCTTTAATTAACAGTTTTTCCTGACCACCTTTTGCTATCAGGAATAAAAGTTAATATAGTTATGCAATCGATTGTTTTTTTCCATATTAAGTGGTATATTCGGTAAAGAATTACTTAGGCAAAATTCTGCCTGTACAACTTCTTCAGGAATAACCAAATATTAAACTTAAATGATGTCTTTCTACAAGAAAACTGGCATACCCATATCTTTCGGAGATAGATCACGATCATATTTTTTAAATTTTAGGAGCGCGGTTGTAAAATGCTGTGCCCTGCTTTTTGCCATTTTATTAATTAATGAAAAGGCCTGCGCCGATGTAAAACTCCCTCAGCTTATCGCTAACCGAATGGTGCTGCAAAGAAATATTAATTTGAAGATTTGGGGCTGGGCCAATCCAAATGAAAAAGTTAAACTTTCTTTTAACAACCGTCATTTTGAAACAATTACCGGTAGCAATGGGCAATGGTTGATAAGGCTTCCCAAAATGAAAGCCGGAGGTCCTTATACCATGACCATTGCCGGGCAGAATTTGATTACGTTGACTGATATTTTGGTTGGCGATGTGTATTTCTGCGCAGGCCAGTCCAACATGGTATTAGCCATGGAAAGACTTAAAGAAAATTATCCGGAGGAGGTTGAGCATGATAATTTTCCTCAGATCAGGAATTTCTTTGTGCCAACAAAAGCAGATGTTTCGCAAGAATCTACCGATTTGCCAAAAGGAGAGTGGAAGCCTGCCATGGGCAAAGGTTTGCTGGAGTTTGGTGGGGTTACTTATTTCTTTGCAAAAAAACTCTATCAAAAATACAAAGTTCCGATCGGGATTATTAATTCCAGTGTGGGCGGAACGCCGATAGAAGCCTGGATGAGTAAGGATGCGTTTAAGGAATTTCCTGAAATTGAAAACCAGATTAAAAAATTTAGAGATACCGCTTATATCAACAGCCTGCAATTATCCCAGCCTAAACCGGCTAAAGCCTCACCGCCTTCCTATGTGCCAAAAACATGGCATAAATTCTGGATGCCGGGTTATTGGGCAGACCAGGGTGCCAGGAACCTGAACGGTATCCTGTACTTCAGGAAAGAAATTGAGGTTCCGGCAGAGATGGCGGGCAAGCCGGCGAAACTTTTTATGGGGCGCATAATCGATTCTGATTCTGCTTTCGTAAATGGGACCTTTGTCGGGAATATCACTTATCAATATCCTCCTCGAAGGTATAATGTACCTGCAAACCTGTTAAAACCCGGAAAAAATACCATTTTGATAAAGCTTACCAGTATAAATGGTAAAGGTGGTTTTGTGCCTGATAAAAATTATTCGCTCCAGGCCGGTGGGCAAATTATCGACTTGCGGGGCGAGTGGTATTACCAGGTACATGAAGTATTTCCTAAACCCGCTTATTCTGCCGCTGCTCAACAGGCAGTCAGGCCAATTGTTGCACAAAATTCTCCAACCGGACTTTATAATACCATGGTTGCGCCTGCGCTCAATTATGGCATATGTGGCTTTTTATGGTACCAGGGCGAAGCTAATGAAGGTAAAGCAAAAGAATATGCTAAAATGTTACCTGCCCTGATCAAAGATTGGAGGGATAAGTGGGGCCTGGGTAATATTCCATTTTTATTTGCCCAACTTCCCAATTATATGGAGGTAGATTATCTTCCTGCAGAGAGCAACTGGGCACAACTTCGGCAAAGCCAGCTCCAAACTTTAAAAACGGAGAACACCGGGATGGCTGTTGGACTCGGCGCCGGCGAATGGAATGATATCCACCCGCTTAACAAGAAACAAATTGGCGAGCGTTTGGCTTTATGGGCTGAAAAACTAATTTATGGCGAAAATAACATTGTTTATTCGGGCCCGGTCTACCGATCGGCAACCGTTCAGGGCAATCGCGTGATTTTGAATTTTGATTATGTTGGCAACGGGCTAACCACGCAGGGAGAAGCAGTGCTTTATCACTTCGCCATTGCAGGTGCGGATAAAAAATACGTTTGGGCCAAAGCGAAAATAGAAGGTAACACGGTTGTAGTCTGGAACGATGGTATTTCCAGCCCGGTAGCTGTTAGATATGCCTGGGCCGACAATCCGGAGGGAGCTAATCTGTATAACAAAGACGGACTACCGGCCGCCCCCTTCGAGGCTGAAATAAAATAGCTTAAAAACAGGACCATTTGCTATATTTAACGAACAAACAAATTTAAAACCACAGTATCCCAACGCGGATCATGCAGCGCCTGAAGCATTACAATCACAACCGGATGCGCTAATGTATTTTATGATGTTAAAACGAGGATCAAGTATAATAGCCATGTCGCTTATAGCGATATTGTTATTCACCTGCACGCTGGCAGGTGCGCAGAATAAACCTAACTTTATTACCCTTAATACCAAAAATGGTCTTTCTTCGAATACTGTAAATACGATTCTGCAAGATCATAACGGGCTGGTGTGGTTTGGCACCAATGATGGGTTGAATAAATTTGACGGCACCAATTTTACGGTATATACGAGTAAAAGTGGCGACAGCACGAGTATTCCTTCCAACAATATCTCTGCACTTTTAGAAGATCGCAATGGGAGGCTTTGGATTGGCACAAACGGAGGGGGGCTGGCGATCTATGATGCTAAACAAAATACATTTAAATCGTTTGTAGGAGAAGGTATTCCGAACCGTAACCTCCCCTTTAATGTATTAACCCTTTACGAAGATAAAACGGGAAATATTTGGGTAGGTACCTTTGGCGGGTACAGGGTTATCAATACCAAAACTTTTAAGGTAAGGAATGTCGGTCTCAACCAATTAATGGGCAACGGTTCAAGCGTGCTTTCATTCCTTCAGGGGAGTGGCAATAAATTATATATGGGTACCAATATGGGGCTATTGGCACTTAACCTTAGCAGCGGTGCCACCGAGAAGTTTACCCATAACCCGGCAGATAAGTCGAGTCTCAGCAACAATTTCATCAAAACTATTGTACAGGACGAAAAGGGACGTATATTTTTTGGAACCTATAATGGGCTTAACATGTTGCTGCCTGATGGCAAACATTTCAAATCGTTTTTACAACCGAACGACAGGTTGTTCTCTGACGATATTATTTATTCGGCCAGGTTACAAAAAGGAGGTAAGTTGTGGTTGGGTACCGAAGATGGCGTGTCTATTTTTGATACCAATACCGAGCTTTTCTCTACCATTCGGCCTAACAGGCGTGAATCCTTTGGGCTCAGCCATAAGTCGGTAAGAAGTATCTGCATGGCCAATAACGGCATTATATGGCTGGGTACCTACCAGGGCGGGGTAAATAAGTTCGATCCGAATTTAGCATTGTTTAATCTGAAGAGAAGCAGCCCCTTCGATCCAAAAGGACTTTCGTCGCCTATTGTTACCTCTTTTGCAGAATTCTCAAAAAGGAAAGTTTTTGTGGGTACGGATGGGGGAGGCCTGCATCTTTTCGATCGCGAAAACGGAATATTCGAGCAGATCGATATTAAAAGTAAAATAGATTTTTCCCGGAATCCGCTGGCGATATTGGCGCTCACCCTTGATTCTCATGGTACACTTTGGGTGGGCACTTATCAGCATGGTTTGTTCGCCTATAATCCCGTAACCAAAACGTACAAGCAATTTCTGGCCGGCCCAATGGCAACAGACCTTAGTCAAAATGAAATTTTTGCCATCAAAGAAGATAGCAGGGGGTTGATATGGATTGGTACAAACGGAACCGGTGTTGATGTATTTGATTATAAAACCAATTCATTTATCCGGTATGGCACTTATTCACTGGCGCCTATGATGCTTCCCAGCAATGGTTTTATACGTGCTATCGTAGAAGATCCCGACGGGAATATGTGGCTCGCTTCCAGCGGAACTGGGATAGCCGTATTCCAACGCGATAATGGAAAATTTATCACCTACCGGAAAGCAAATAGCGGCCTTTCCAACGATGTGGTATTGAGTTTGTTATGTGACAGTAAAGGGAATATATGGGCCGGAACTGATGGCGCCGGGCTTGATTTTTTTGACCCTCGTACGGGGAAATTTACCAATTATAACGAAACAAACGGCTTGTCAAACGCCATTGTGTACAAAATACTGGAAGGCAGGGACGGGCTGATCTGGTTCAGCACCGATAACAGCATCAGTTGTCTTAATCCGGAAACGAAAAAGATTAAAAACTTTGGGCGCCCCAACGGGATGCAGGATAGTCCATTTATACTGGGTTCGGGAATTGGCACTTCGGCTGGCGAGCTTTATTTTGGCGGACAAGACGGTTTCAATTATTTTAATCCGCTCGAATTACCTTCCAATAATGTGGTTCCAAACGTACTGCTTACCGAATTAAAGGTAGCCAATGCCGTTGTAATACCTGGCGAAAAATCACCTATTAAAGAGCAGATCAGCTTTGCAAAAGAAATTAAACTGAGCTATGGGCAAAATTTCTCCATTAGTTATGTAGCGCTGAATTACACTGCACCGCAACAAAACCACTATTCTTACCGGCTTGTTGGTTTAGACCGGGATTGGAATGAAGTAGGAAAAGAAAAGACAGCGTATTATACCAACCTCGATCCTGGCGATTACATTTTTCAGGTAAGGGCAAGCAATAACGACGGCGTGTGGAGTAATAAAATTACCTCTATTGCTATTCATATAAAACCACCCCTGTGGAGAACCACTTACGCTTATGTTTTTTATGTATTATTAGCCGGCTCAATCTTATTTGCTATTAGGCGAAGGGGAATTCAGCGCATTAAAAAACAGCTCGCTATAGAACAGGCCCAGATTAATGCAGAAGAAAAAGTGCTGCAACAGCGAAGAGACGCCGAAAGGGCACATGCACTGGATATACAAAAGATTAAGTTCCTTACCAATTTGAGCCATGAGTTTAGAACACCGATTTCGTTAATCCTGGCACCTGTTGATAAGTTGCTGGCTATTAAACAGGAACCTGCAGTGGCTGGCCAGGTAAAAATGATCAGAAGAAACGCCAGGAGGTTGTTGAACCTGGTCAATCAACTGCTCGACTTCAGAAAAATGGAAGAACAGGAACTGAAGTTAAACCTGAAAGAGGCCGACCTCGTTAGTTTTATCAACGAAGCTGCCGAAGCATTCCAGGATCTTTCAGAACGGAAGAAAATATCACTTCAGATTCACAGCGACGTTAAAAAACTGAAAATACCTTTCGATCAGGATAAAATGGAAAGGATCATTTTCAACCTGCTTTCCAATGCATTTAAATTTACAAAAGAAGGTGGTGAAGTGCGCCTGAATATGTACCTCGGAGCTGCTACCGTTCAGGTTAAACCTGTGTTTTTTATCGAAGTTTCAGATACAGGCATAGGTATAGCAGATCACAACAAGGCTAAGGTATTCGACCGCTTTTTTATGGATAACGATGTAAGTGCTATCTTAAATCAAGGCAGTGGAATCGGGCTATCGATTGTTAAGGAGTTTGTAGAGTTGCATGGCGGACAAATTAGTGTAGAAAGTGAAGTCGGGAAAGGAACTGCATTTTTGGTTTCGCTACCGGTTGAGATAGTGGATGATATTGAGATTGATGAAGAGGCTTACAGTCTGATTGACGAACAAAACGATGAATCTGCTGCCGAAACCTCACCTGCAGATCTTAAAATGGCCACAATCCTTTTGGTTGAAGATAATGAAGAGTTCAGGTTTTACCTGAAAGATAGTTTACAACCGTTTTATCAGATCATAGAAGCGGCAGATGGCAAGGAAGGATGGCAAAAAACGCTTTCGGCACACCCCCAACTGGTTGTGACCGATATTAGTATGCCCGAAATGAACGGTATAGAGTTAAGTCAGAAAATTAAGGCCGATAAAAGGACAAGTCATATTCCGGTTATTCTTTTAACGGCAATCAGCGGAGAAGATGATCAGATTAAAGGACTGAAATCGGGCGCCAATGATTACCTGACCAAACCTTTTAATTTTGGTATTCTGCAGGCAAAAATTGAAAATTTACTGCTGTTTAACCGCTCTGTTAAAAATGCATATTCTAAACAGGTGAAGGTACAGGCCAAAGAGATCGAAATCGAGTCGAGTGAAGTTAAGTTGTTGAATAAAATTGTACAGTATATTGATGAAAAGCTGAATAATCCGGAGCTATCAGTCGAAGAGTTGAGCAGGCATGTTGGCATGAGCCGTGGTTCTCTCTATCATAAGCTGCTTGAAATTACGGGGTTAACACCTATAGAATACATCAGGTCTGTAAAACTGGAAAGGGCAGTGGAGTTGCTCGAAAAAAGCGATTATAACGTGGCACAGATTGCATATATGACAGGTTTTGGTACGCCAAGCTATTTTTCGAAGCTTTTTAAAGCCCAGTTTAATATGCTTCCATCCGAATATATTAATGCAAAAAGAAAAGATAAACGCGAAACTTTAAAAGCGGTGTAATTATTTTTAGTTAAAAACTTTTGAAAATGCTGAATAGGTTTATATTGGGTAGATAATTTAAGCATTCGTGTCAAGTTGGCTCAGCAATTCAGTTGGAGCATAGCCAAAGTGTTTTTTAAATGCATATGAAAAGTGCGACAGGTTCTCAAAGCCCGTTTCGTAACAGACATCAATAGGGCGTTTGTGTTTTTCTGTAAACTGGTAATGCGCCAGTTCCAGGCGCTTTTGCGTGAGCCAGCGCTGCGGTGTGGTATTAAACGCTTTACTGAAATCTCTTTTAAAAGTAGTGAGGCTCCTCCCGGTCAGGTAACCGAATTTTTCAAGGGGAAGGTTAAACATAAAGTTCTTTTCCATATAAGCGGCCAGATCGATTTTTCCGGGTTCTTCAAAATTAGCCAGTATGTTGTCTATACTTTTATCGATTGCCCTCAGTATACTAATGGCTTCGGTAATTTTTAACGAGGCAATATGCTCCGGCAGTTCTTTGATGTCAAAATACGGAACCAATGAAGACAGACAGCTTTCCAGTAAAGGGTGATTGCTGAAATGATAGATTTTCGGTGATGCTGAGGTTTTGGTAACCCCATCAAGATCCGCATAAAAATCCCTTAATCTCGCTGTTGAAAGGTGCATTACAACTGTCTTATGCGGTTTACCATCTTTAGGGTAATTGATAATGGTAGCCAACTGATTTCTTGGGATCAGGAAAATATCACCCTCCTTAAAAATATAAGTAGCATTTGCCTGGACGATTTTTGTTTCGCCCGAAATGAACCAAATCAGCATGTGGTGTTCAAACAGGATATCCGATTTGAAAAACTTATCCTCGTAACAGGAAAGTTTGATGTCATCCGTTATGTATTTTGCTTCGTACTGCATTGCTTATTTCTTTTTCGTAGGGAAAAGATTACTGTAAAAATAAAAAATATCATTTAATCTACTTTGTTTAAAAGTTCAGTATACTTTTTTGAAAACTTCATTTCTTTTTTGAATTAGCTCATTGAAAAAGATATGCCGCTGATTTCTTCACTCCATTTCCACAAACGTTTGGCATCTGCTTCATCCAGCGAATAACGCTTTATCCCGGCAGATAATTCATTATCGGATGCTAACGGGGCAACATCGGCATCTTCGCAGTATACGCCACCAATGGAGTTGAGTAAAGGCGTGATAGCACACCAAACGGTAGTAGCAGCACCCTGTGGGATGGTTTTGAGCGAAGCCAATACTTCTGGGAGCATATTGCCTTGTTCATCTACAAAACCCATTTTTACAAATAATTCCAATGGCGCTTCCCGCCCCAGTTCAGTTCCGGCAATCGAACCCGGATGCAGGCTGTATGCCCGTACATTGAATGCTTTGGCCCGATTATCCAGTTCGAGTGCGAATAAATTACTGGCCGTTTTTGATTGACCATATGCCTGTAAGGTTTCGTATTCGCGGTGCTGAAAATTGGGGTCATTAAAATTAAAGCTTCCGAACTGGTGGCCTTGTGAAGATACATTGATTACCCTGGCACCATTCGCTTGTTTGAGTGCTGGCCATAACCTTGCTGTTATTTGAAATTGTGCCAGATAGTTAGTGCTCAGCTGCGATTCGATCCCACGGCTGTCATAGCGAAGTGGTACCCACATAATGCCGGCGTTATTAATCAGCAGGTGAAGCGGCCGGCCTGATTCCAGAAACTTTTGGGCAAAAGCATCAATAGAGGCCGGATCCATCAGGTCCATCGGTTCTATCTCGACTTGCGAAATTCCCTCCAGGTTACGTTTTGCTTTTTCGACATCTCTTGCCGGTATAATCACGGTTGCTCCGGCTTTTGCCAATGTTTTAGTAGTTTCAAGACCGATACCTGTATTGCCACCGGTTACGATAGCAATTTTTCCTCTAAGGTTAATGCCTTTAATGACATCTGCTGCTGTTGATTTTGCATTGAAGCCCGAACCGGTTGGTTGTTGTAGTGCTCCCTGATAATTGTTTTGTTTCATCTTTTTAAATTTTATTTGTTATTGATGAAACAAAGATAGGTAGGCTATTAAAGTCTGACTTTGTTCAAACGTCCGAAGTTACTTTGTTTAAAAGACCATAAAAACCAGGGCTGTTTGTGATGGACAAGCTACCATTGAACAGATACCTAAAAAATGTCGTCATTGCTGTAAAGGTTTAGTAATTCGGTA
>JAGIAD010000006.1 GCA_017745075.1 Sphingobacteriaceae bacterium
TACCGAATTACTAAACCTTTACAGCAATGACGGAATGTATTATAAAATCTGATAATCAAATGTTAATATCCATAACTCACGTTGGTTAATATTATTTCCATTCATGTATTTTACGCTATGAACATACAAAGCTTAGAGCATGATGATCGACTTAGGAATGTGTACCAAAAACAAATAATAAAATTAACAAAAGATCTTGTCTACACCGTAGGCTTTTATACAGGACTGGGTGGCTGAAATACCTCTACTATCGGGAGTAAAATAAACCCGACCAACAGCGTTATCCCGATTTAAGAATGGTTTAATTTACAGGTTTCTTTTATCGGGATTAAGCAAAGGGCGGGGCTGCTGTAACCGAAGCTGCACAGAAATTGCTTTCCAAAAAAATCAAAATGGATATAGTATAGCAATTACCTGGTTAAGGAGCTTAAGTTGTTAATTCTCCCGGCACTCAACTATTTTCCTCTTTAAACCTGCTGAAAACCAACAGTGCAATTAAACAGAGTCCAAAACCTACCACGCCGTTTAACCTTAAACCATAATCATTGCCGGGATCTTTGCCGTAAATGGTAAGCATAGCGAAAATGGCAATGCCTAATGTTTGGCCGAGTTTTACAAAAAGGTATTTCACGGCAAAGAACATTCCTTCGTGGTTTTCACCTGTTTTTAAAGTATCATTCTGGGCAATATCGGCCAAAATCGCAGTGGGTAAAATGCCAAGAGCGGCTAAGGGAAAAGAGGCCGATAAGACCAGCATATAAATCTGTGTGTACGGACCAAACGGTAATTTACCTAAAAAGAAAATGGTGACAAAGATTAAGCATAATACACCAAAGGCCAGTAATACAAAAGGTTTTTTGCCAATTTTAGCAGAACCAAAATTAACCAGCGGATAAAACAATAAGGAAGCCATAACCATGGCACCCATAAATTTGCCTCCTTCTGATTCCGGTAAACCCAGTAAAACGGTACAAAAGAATAATAAACCGCTCGATATAATGCTCAATGCGGTATAAAAGGCAAAATCAGATATTAAGTAATATTTAAAATTGCTGTTTTTAAAGGTGCTCTTAATTGCCGGCCATAAAGGCACATGCGTAGGTTTGGCAACCGAGAATTCCTTTTCGTTGATGAAAAAAATTGGCAATAACATCATCAGACCGGATAAAATACACAAGCCCCAAATTGCAGCCTGAATGGCCTCGCTGCGGTTGGTCACATGAAAATGGGCTTCAACCAGATCGGCAAAGTTGTTGGTACAGGCTGATAAAATAATCCCGATTACAAAACCCACCTGCTGGTAACTGGACAGCTTAACTTTTTGCCTTGGTGTATTGGTTACTTCGGCCAGCAAAGCATTATAAGGAATAATATAAGTAGTAACCGATATGAAAAATAAGCAGAGCGTAATGGTTAACCACCAGGCGTTATGCAGACTTTCTGTTTTTTGGATGGGGTAAAAAACCAGTCCGCAGAACAGCATGGCCGGAACAATAGCCCATTTCATAAAAGGCATCCTGCGACCGTTTTTATTGACGCTGGCATCGCTTTTAGACGCAATAAACGGATCGTAAATGGCATCAACCAATCTGCCTGAGGCCGCAATAATAGAAAGGATATTAAATGCGCCCAGTAAAACAAGCTGCGGTACCAAAGGCGGTAAGCCAGCATTACTAGGCGGCAGATAGAAATAGGGAAGCATAACGATGATGATATTGGTCATCGTGCTCCAGCCAATCATACCGGCAGCATAAGCAATTTCTTGTTTTGGCGAGAGTGTTTTGTTCATTGAAAAACTTAAAATTAATTCATTTCTTTTTTTTGAAAAGCAGGTTTCGGTGTCTATAGGTTAAATCAGCCCTGCTTTCCATTTTATTTCGCTGCGCTTCATGTTCATTCCAATCAGGTTTATTTTACTTAGGTCTGCCTTTCTATCTTAAACCCGACAGGAGCAAAAATACTTTTTGTAGCTCCTTCGACAGGCTCAGGATGACGATAATAAAAAGATTGTAGCGTATGGCGGGACTATCGAAACCAACTAGCACTGCAATTGCTTTTCAAATTAAAACTATTTTTTCTTAAACCACCTGCTCACAAAATAAATCGCCAGGAAGCCAATAAAAATATATAAGCCATTTAATGCAGCATTGGGATCGTCGGCGTAAATGCTTAGGGCCACAAAAGTATAAGCTGCAATAAATATAATGGGCAATATAGGATATAAAGGAACAGTATAGATGGTTTTTTTATCAAGATGTGCGGTTCTTTTGCGGAGAATAAAAATAGTGGCAGCAGAACTGGCCATACTTATACTTTCTAAAAAGATGGTGTAGTTTAAAATCTTATCAAAAGTTTTGGCATAGAAAATAATCACTACTGCAACAACGGTAAATACGCTCAGGCTTAAGGTTATTACTTCCGTTTTTTTATTCATGCGGCTAAAAATCCGGGGTAACGCACCTTCTTCGCCCATAGCAAACATGGCTCGGGGGTTACTCAGCAGGTTTACATTAACATAGCCCATTACCGAGAAAAAAATAATAATCGAAAGCGCATTAAAGCCTGCTGGTCCGAATATTTTGGCGGCCAGTATAGCTGCTATGCTTTCTGCCGATTTCAGTTCTTCGAAACCAATTACCTGAACATACACATAATTAATGGCCAGATACAGGATAACAATAATGGTTAAACCGATAATAATTGCCCGCGGAATTACCTTTTTGGCTTCTTTAACCTCGCCGCCAAAATTAATGGTTTGCGCATAACCGGCATAGGAAAAAGATACGGCAATTAAACATAGCCCCAGGGCTTTGCCATAATCGGTCCAGTTAGGTAATGTGCCGTTTGTGGCTTTAAAAACCGGAGTAGCGGTTTGGGTGTTTCCAACAAAAAATATGGCGCAGATGAGGGTTAGAATCATCCCGATTTTAATCACTGTTAACACATTCTGGGTTTTGGAACTAGCCTTTAAACCCAGCAGGTTAATGAAATAAAATACCAGGATCGTAGTAATGGCAATGGCTACCCGGTAGGTTTCGTTTTGCATGGCCGGGGGTAAAATAATCTTGCTCAGGTACTCAGCCCCGATAATGGATATGGCGGCTACCGATGCTGCACTCGAAATAATAACAATACAGTTAATGGCAAAGGCAATGGAGGGATGATAGGCTGCCGAGAATATTTTGTAATAACCACCGGTTACCGGAAAACGTGAGCCGATTTCGGCATAGGTTAATGCCCCGCAAAAAGCCACAAAGCCACCGATAAACCAGGCGAGGTAAAACAATTCTGGAATTTGCGCCTTGGCGGCTACATTTACCGGCGTACGGAAAACCCCCATGCCAATAACCAGACTTACCACAATCATGGATAAATCGAATAGCGAAAGCTGCTTTTTCTGTTGCATGAATAACTTGTTAATATGGGATGAAGATAGGAAATTATGTAATAGGTAAGATGGGAGAGGTATATTAGTCGATGGTTGATAGTGTATAAGAATTTCTTAAGTGAACATTTAGCAGATTCTTCAAGAAGGTTTAACAAACGGTCCATGAATCATCAAACATAATGCGATCTACCGGTCCATTATCCATTTTACATATTCCATTCCTCCATGTTTGTATGTTGAAACTTTCTTTTGCTTGCCTCACAGAATAAATTTATTATTGTATAATATTTTTGAAAACTGTAAAAACAGGATCAGATCTATTCCTACAACCATTATCAATTTAAATAAAAGTAGCTGAACCACCGGGTTCTGTTGCAGTATAACCTGAAACGGGGTTTAATTGATAAACATATAACACATTATGGCAGAAGTAATTTATAACGACGACAGTATCCGCTCATTGGATTGGAAAGAGCACATCAGGTTACGTCCGGGTATGTATATCGGTAAACTTGGTGATGGCTCTGCACAGGATGATGGTATTTATGTTCTGTTAAAGGAAATTGTAGATAACTCTATCGATGAATTTGTGATGGGAACCGGAAAAACCATTGAAATTACGCTATCTGAGCAAAAAGTAAATGTTCGCGATTATGGCCGTGGTATTCCATTGGGCAAAGTAATCGATTGCGTAAGTAAAATCAATACCGGTGGTAAATACGATAGCAATGCCTTCCAGAAATCTGTTGGTTTAAATGGGGTAGGTACCAAGGCCGTTAATGCACTTTCTACCAGTTTCACCGTTCAATCGTACCGCGATGGAAAAACCAAGAAAGTAGAATTTTCTAAAGGCGAAATTGTAAACGAAAACCCGGTAATCGATACCACACAACGTAATGGTACGGCCATAACTTTTTATCCCGACGAAAGTATTTTCAGAAATTATCACTATATCCCTGATTTTGTGGAGAGCATGGTTTGGAACTATGTTTTCTTAAATACAGGGTTAACGATAAATTTCAATAACCAGAAATATTTTTCTGAAAGAGGACTGTACGACCTGCTTTCTAAATTTAATAAGCCCGAAGAAATCAGGTACCCGATTATCCACATGGTTGGTCCCGATATCGAAATTGCAATGACCCACGGGCAGCAATATGGCGAAGATTACCATTCGTTTGTTAACGGGCAGCATACCACCCAGGGCGGAACCCACCAGGCAGCTTTCAGGGCTGCAGTGGTGAAAACTGTCCGCGAGTTTTTTAAGAAAGAGTTTGAAGCTTCAGATGTGCGCTCCTCAATCATTGCAGCCATTTCTATCCGTGTGCAGGAGCCGGTATTCGAATCGCAGACCAAAACCAAACTGGGTTCTCAAAATATGGGCCCCGAAGGACCTTCTGTAGCTACTTTCATTAACGATTTTGTAAAAAAGGAACTGGATGATTACCTGCATAAAAATCCTGATGTTGCCGATGCCTTATTAAAGAGGATTATGCAATCGGAACGTGAACGTAAGGATATCGCAGGTATTAAAAAACTGGCTAACGACAGGGCTAAAAAGGCTTCGTTGCACAATAAAAAACTGCGCGATTGTAAGATTCACTTCAATAGCACACACGAAAAACGTTACGAAACCACTTTATTCATTACCGAGGGTGATTCGGCTTCTGGTTCGATTACCAAATCGCGTGATGTAGATACCCAGGCGGTATTCAGTTTAAAAGGTAAACCGCTAAACTGTTACGAGCTCACCAAAAAAGTGGTGTACGAAAACGAAGAGTTTAACTTGTTGCAACACGCTTTAAATATCGAAGATGGTTTGGATGGTTTGCATTATAACAATATCGTGATTGCTACAGATGCCGATGTAGATGGTATGCACATCCGTTTACTGATGATGACTTTCTTCCTGCAGTTTTTCCCTGATCTGGTAAAAGCAGGTCATGTTTATATTTTGCAAACGCCACTTTTCAGGGTGCGCAATAAAAAAGAAACAATTTATTGTTACAGTGATGAGGAGCGTAAAAATGCGATAGAGAAATTGGGCAATAAACCAGAAATTACCCGCTTTAAAGGACTGGGAGAGATTTCACCAGATGAGTTTGGCTTATTTATCGGAAAAGACATTCGCCTTGATCCTGTAATTTTAAAAGATCAGACCATTAAAAGCCTGTTAGAATATTATATGGGTAAAAATACACCAGACAGGCAACAGCATATTATCCGCAACCTGCGTATCGAGAAAGATGAGGTGACGGAAGAACCGAAAGTAATTACTGAGGTAGCATAAAAAAGAAGTCAGGTTTTAACAAGCCTGACTTTTTAGTTTACGTCACCCTGAATTTATTTCAGGGTCTCTCGATCATTAGATGCTGAAACAGGTTCAGCAGGACGATCATGGATGAGATAAATTTCTTTACTGATCGGTGAGACACTAACCGATAGGATTCATTCACACAATTCTATTTACTCTTTTGGCAGGTTAACCGTATCTTCAGGGTGCTGCGGAGGCAATACATCAACCTTTTTCTCTACAATGGTAATCTTGGTAAATACGGCATACTTGCTTGGCGTAATGCCGCCATCGTACTTTTCGGCGTAGGCCTGTGTAAATTCCGCCCCAAAATACAGGATAATGGAAGTATAGTAAATCCACAGGAGGATAATGATTATAGAACCTGCTGCACCAAATGCCGAAACGGTACTTCCTTTTTCGATATAGATGCCAATTAAATATTTGCCCAGACTAAACAATACAGCGGTAAATAAAGCACCGATGATGGCCGATTTCCATTTGATGTTTACATCGGGCAGTACCTTAAAAATAATGGTAAATACTGCGGTAACTGCCGCAAGTGTAAGTGCATTGTTCAAAATGTAAATGAGCAGGGCCATGGTATCATTGGCTACGGGAATCACATCCTCTACCTTGCTCTCTGAAATCAATGCAACCAGTTTATCGCCAAGCCCCACTACAATACTGTTAATCACTAATGAAACGAGCAACAAAAAGCCCATCGATACAATGAGTGAGAAAGAAAGCAGCCTGTTGGTAAGCATTTTGATCCAACCCTTTTTAGGCATAGCCTTTACTTTCCAGATCAGGTTAATACTGTCTTGTATTTCGATAAAAATAGCGGTTGCACCAATAATTAAGGTACCAATACCAATAATTAAACTGATGGTAGATTGCCCTGTTTTATTCGCATGATCAACAAAACCCTGTATCTGCATGGCTGCGGGTTTGCCGATGAGTTCGGTAACCTCCATAAAAAATTTATCGCGGGTTTGCATTTTATCGCCAAAAAACAAAGTAGCAGCCGAGAGCACAATAATGATGAGCGGTGTAAGCGAAAAGATAGTATAATAGGCTAACGAGGCACTTAATTTCATTACCCGATCTTCCGTAAAGCCTTTACCGGCAGCGATAAAGAGGTGATAAATGGCAACAAAAAAATATTTGATTTTATGTAATACTCTTGTTCTTTTCATCTTAAAACTAGAACGGATATCCTATCCCAATATTAAAAATTAAATTTTGCCTGCGCCAGTCTTTATTTCCAAAATCTATATCGTTGAATACCCAACGTTGTCCTTCCGGTAAATACGGTTTACGTACGGGGAAGGCCACATCTAATCGTACTACAAAAATACTGGCATCTACACGCAAACCAGCGCCGGTACCCACCGCAAGCTCGTCCAGCGCATTTTTAAGTTTAAAACCTGAACCAAGCCGGGCCGTTTCCGGTTTGCCAGGTTCTCCCAGATCTTCTTTCCTGAGCCAGATGTTACCTGCATCTACAAATAACGCGCCATAGAGGATACTTACAATTTTAAAACGGAGTTCTGAATTGAGCATTAACTTAATATCACCACCCTGATCGGAAAAAATGGCATTATCCGGAACTTTATAAGTGCCTGGGCCCAGGGTACGGGCAGGGAAGGCCCTTACATCATTGCTGCCACCGGCAAAAAACTGCCTTACAAAAGGCAGTGATGTACTGTTGCCATAAGCAAAACCATAACCTAAATTTAAGCGGTTGGCCCAGATCAGGCTTTTGGTAATTTTGTAATAATCCCTTAAATCGGCCTCTGCCCTGATAAACTGGTTAAGCGGGGTATTAAAAATGGTACGTTTACCCTCGTCATTTTTGGAGGTAAACAGGCCCCAAACATTTCCGCCGGTTTCTAAAGCACCATAGAAATAGGTGTTGTTGCGGCGGTTATCTTCCATCTGGTTGGTATAGGTGAAATTGTAATTGCTACCGATAATGAATTGGTTTTCTAAAGTAGACCTTAAGAGTGGGTTTTTTAAAAAAAGAGTATCTCTGGTATTACTATTTGGAAATCCTGTAGACACATAACTAATCGAAATCGGGTTAAAATTATGCTCTTTGTACTGATTTTCTTTAAAATTATATCCGTATTCACCTTTTATGGCATGCAAAGTATATTCAGACCCCCTGTTCAGCATCTGGTATGAAAGTGAAGTGATGGTTCTCGGGATAAAGGCATTGGTACTGTTGGGTTTGTAAAACGGTACAATTAACCGCGGAAAGGTTAGTTTTCCTTCGGCCGTAAACGACAATGAATTTTTGCCCAATGATGTCCCTTTGGTCTGCGTTTCAAAACCACCGCTTACACTTATATCAAGCTGTTCGGCATTTCTGAACAGGTTGCGGGTGGTTTGGGTAACCTTAACTTCGGAGCCTACAAAATTATTCGATTTACTGGTTCCGGTAACCGAGAAAGAGAGCGAATTTTTCTTTAAAGGCGTTAAATAGATATTCAGATCAAGCTGGTTATTCCTGAAACTATCTACAGGTAAAAACTCGGCCCTCACATCCTGGAACGCGCCCACATTTACCATGCGGTTTAACGATTGGTTATGGTCTCTGCGGTTGTAAGGTTCCCCTTTTTGAAAAAATACCAGGCGATCGAACAATTTAGATTTAAAGGTGTTGCGGTTATCGTATATTTTAAAATCATTGTACTCAAGCGGTTTTAGCCTTCTTAAAGCACTATCTCTCCTCAGGGAATAATTAGGGTAAATGTTAATATTTTTGATGGTGTAAGGTTTCAGGGCAGCATCAGGAGCAATGTCTTTTACCTTTAAGGTTACATTTACCAGGTTTTTGCCAATGGTACTGTCAACCTGCATAATTAAATAATCTGGGCTGAAATAAAAATAACCGATTTCTTTCAGGTCGTTATCAATCCTGATCCGCTCGTTTTTATAGGTATCGATATCGTAATAGTCGCCAACCTTTAGCAAAGTTTTATCTTTATTGGCATTGATGTTTCGTGTTAAAACACCGGTATCAGGCGGAAAGGTTACTTTATTAATTTTATAGCGTTGCCCGGTAACTGCAGTATAAATGGCTTTACCTTTTTTATCTTTAACAACGGTATCGCCGGTAACATTGGCCTGAAGGTAGCCTTCGCTAATGAGGTAACTCGTTAATACATCGTTATTGTATTTCAGTTTTACATCATTCAGCAAAACAGGGGCTTCTCCTTTTCTGCGCAGCCAGTTCCTGAAACCTTTGGGCTTTTTAGGTTCACCTGCCAGGTTGTAAAGGCCTAGCTTGAATTTGATCCCTAAAATAGAACTGTTGGGGCGCGGCCTGGTTTTCGCTTCGAGGTCGTTTTTAATTTGCTTTTCGTTATCAATTTTGCCCGAAGAATCGGGATTGATCTTTACTTCGGCACCCGTGTACAAAATCTGTCCTGGTTTTAAAGATTTGGTACTGCTGCAAGCCCAAACTAAACAGGCCAATACAAATAAAAGCGGTCTAGTTAGTTTTTTCATCCTGTGCTTTCTGTTCAATGTTTCTTATTCTTCTGATTCGTTTCTTCTGGAATATCTCTCTAAATTTATTATAATCTACCACGAGGGTAAAGCCTAATCCGGTTTCGATAATCTGTCCTTGTACAATAACATCGTTCTGGTTGCGGCGGTAAGCCCTTAAGCGGTATCGCCCATCGGCGGAAAGCGCGTATTCTACATTCACATTTCCGGCTATATTGGTCGATTTTTCTCCTGCAGCCTGCGGGCCTTCCAGGGCAAATGAACTACCTACAGTAACCGTTAATCTATCGTTCAGTAATTTTTTAGATAAGCCAACTTCAAGATCGGTTTTTTGCTGCATGGAACCTGTTGAGTAATCTTCTGATGAGTTTACACCGAAGTTGAGGTCTACACCCTGTATTAAATCGGAGGTTAAGTTATTGAGCTGCTCCGTTAAAAGCTGGCTTACACTCGAACGGGCAAGGGTAGAAACCCCTCCGCCTCCGGCAAGACTCTGAAACGGATTATTGGCAATAAACCGGTTTAAGGCCAGCAAGGCAAAAACCTGTTTGTTCAGCTCGCTTTCATCGCGGTTTACATTAATCAGCTTGGTGTACACCTGACCGCTCAGTGCACCACGTTCATTTTCAGGTAAATCGAGTTTAAATGAAATAGTAGGTTTTAACAGTTCGCCCTTCATCATTAAATAAACCTGGAAAGGTAATTTCGTCCTGGCTTCATAAAGATCCGGCTGATTAAGCAAATCGATAGGAGCAGCATTTACTTCGTATAAAGCAGTGATGTTGGCATTGGCCGAGGTAGGCTCACCGGTCCAGATAATGGTACTGCCCTTAACAAGTTTAAATTCTTTTTTAACCACAGCCAGGGTAAGGTTATACGAACCATCAACAATTTCGTAACGTCCTGTCATACTGATTTTACCGCTGGGATCCATGGTCACATTTAAATCAGCATCGCCCTTAACGTTCAGGTTATCGCCATTGGCCGGATCTACCACTACATTCAATTCAGCTTCAGGATCTATATTTACCGAGGCAACCAAATTTAAACCTTTAATAGGTGCCTTGCTGATGCTATCTACTTTCAACGCTCTTTTACCGTTAAACGGTGGAGCATCTTCATCTATAAACTGAACAATGCCCTCCTGGTCGATAATGGCAGGATCGTTGGCCGGCAGGGCAAAGAAAAATTTGGTTCCCTTGTTTACCTTGATGTTCATGTTTACATCGGGTTGGTTAAGGTCGCCGCGTACTTTAATGTTGCTGGTTAAGAAAACCGTCCCATAAATCATGTCGTTATCAGCAGCTGTCGAATTCAGGGCCCTGAAATTATTGGTTCTGATATCCAGGCCGAAACGGTAGTTTTTAAAATCGCTGGTATAAACTTTCCCGTTAATGGTGGCTTTCTGATTCAGAGAATCAATAAGTGTAAAGTTATTAAAGCTGATGCCTTCGTTTGTAAATGAAATTTTCTCGTTTGGCATCCGGAAATAAGAGTTTACGTAAGCCACGTTAAAACCGGCATTATTGAAGGTTAAATCGCCCAGTATTTTCGGTGCCGTTAATGCCCCTTTAACGGTTAGTGCCCCGGTTAAGGTACCTGTACCACGTTTAAGCTGACCTGCCGATAAACTTTCGATGTTTTTCATTTCAATCTTATCGATATTAACGGTCAGATCCAGTGCGCTTTGAGGAGCTGTATAATAAAAACCGTTGGCCCGGAGTTCATGAACACCTGTTAAAGCCACATTCACCTCGAAAGCATTTTCGGTATTGTTGTTTACGGCTAAACGCAAAGTGCCCAACTCGTCTTTCTGGTAGCGCAGCTGATCGATGGTCAGGTTAGCCTCAAATTTTGGAGTTGTAGCCAGGTCTTTTACATTGGCGGTACCATTTAAACGGCCGCCTACCAAAGTGGTATCGGTTTCCGCAAATTTAGTGAGTGTTTCCAGTTGGAAATCCTTAAACTCAACCGCCAAAGGCGCATTTGGCTCGGTAGGATTGCTGTTAATTGCCAGTGATTGGCCATTGTTGCTGATCTGAAACTGGTTGACCAAAATGCCCGAAGCGCCAAACTGGATGTAATTATCTTGCGAAACTACCCATTTCTGGTAATCGAGCAGGAGTTTCTGCGGGTCGAGGGTGAATTTAAAATCTTTGTTAATTGATTGGAAATTACCACCAATTACATATTTGTTTTTACGTTGCCTGTCGCGTAAGAAAACATTAACCCCTAAATTGTTGTTGGCTGCATCGCCATTTACTTCTGTATTAAAAAGTGCAATAGATGGGCTTTGTAAACTTTTAACGGTTAAGCTGTAATCTAATTTATTGTTATCGTTATTGATATTTAAAACCGTGGTATCTACTTTGAAATCGCCATATACTACCTGTGGGAAATTACCCTTAATCTGCAGGCTGTCTTTTTGGGTATCAATTAAGCCATAAAACTGCGATTGTTTAAACACGGTTAATTCGGGCACAAAATTCTTTAGCAGTTTGGAATCGTAGATGCGTACAAAGAACCTTAAACGCTGATCAGGAACTTTGGTAACCGTACCGAAGGCATAATATTTGTTTATTTCGTTAATAATGGCATTGCTAACCTTGGTAAGCTGATACTTGCCATCAATTTTGGCCGATAGGATCTCCGATTTCAGCGTGAGTTCATTTTCTGTAGCCGTACTTTTGGCACGCACAAAAATGGTATCTACATTAATCCGTTGTTTATCTTTCATCACCTGCAGACCGGTAACATCAACCGAGCCATTTAAATAATCGGCATCAGCTGTAGTTAAATCTACTTTAACCAAACCGGCGGCACTTAACACTGTGGGGCTAAAGTTTAAAGCCTGCAGGTTAACCTGCTTTAAATTCAAATTGGCTTTTACAGCCGGATACTTGCCAGCCAGATTAACCTTTGCATCGAGGGCGAAATTGGCATTGCTGTCGGGCATGCTGCTTTTTACCATCACATTCTGGTTGGCGTAGGTACCTGCTACGTTTAAGTTGCGGTAGGTATATTTATTGTAGTAAGCACTTAACACCTTGGCGTTAAACTTCGCATTAATTTTTTTGGGGTCTAAACCGGTACCCGCCACCCGGGCTTTCGCCGAAACACGGCCGAGTTTAGGCTGCATTTTTAACAGTCGGCCTACATTAAAATTGTTCAGGTTAATATCGGCCTGGTAACTTTCTCTACCTTTCGGACCCTTCATTCCAGCCACAACATTGGCCCCGCCCATATCCGTCAGAATGTTCATGTTAGTGTTAAAATCGGTCATCGATCCTTTAAAGTTACCTTTTGCATCAATCACATTGGGTAATTCGAGGCTGGGTGGAAGCGATTTTTTAGGAACAGCCACCAGGATATCACTTTTGGTAACATGCAGTTTTTTAATGTTTAAATCGAGAAAGGTTTTCTTAACATCAGGCAATCCTTTTGCTTTACCACTAATGTCAACCTGGGTGTTTTTTAATCCGCTAATTTGTAAACGCGGAATGTTCAGATTGTTTAAATAACCGTTAACATCGGCATTGAGCTTTATTTTTTCATTGCGGTAACCGGCCGGAATCGCATCGCTGAAATAGCCCGCATCTTTTAAACCCACAGTGGTGTTTTTAAAGGCCAGGTTAAGTTTTACCCTTTCAGGATGTTTGGTGAGGTCATCCATCGAAGTAAAATTGAGCTCGGTAGCATTTTCGATGTTTGTATTCGGGGTTTTGAGCACAAAATTGCTCAGTTTAATCTGCTTGTCGTTATACACGGCATTGCCTTTAAGCTCGTTTAATACAAAACCACTTTTTTCTTTTAACGAGCCATTTTTAACATTGGCTTTTATGCCGGCTGCACTATAAGTTACATCAGTGGCACCTAAATTTAATCCGGCTATTATAAGGTGGTTAAAATCCATTACCTTTTGTGCTGGTTTGGCGCCAAGGTTGTCAAATTGTACATCATTATCGGCCAGGCTGATGTTTTTAATCATGAGCCCAAGCGTCGATTTTTCGGGTAAAACTGTATCCTTTACCTTTTTTAAATCGTTACTTGGCGCTGGTTTAAATGCAAAAAGGATATTCGATTGGTTTAAATGGGCATCGTCGGCGGCATATTGGCTGTTGGTTAAATCTACTTTTAAATTAACCAACCCAAGGTCGTTTACATCGGCCACTGCCCTGGTAGTCGAAATCTGATCGTCGTAATTGACTTTTACCTGTTTAAAGACGAAATTCTGCACTTCTATTAAAGGCAGTTTACCTTTTTGTTTTTCGGCACTATCTACGCTATTGGTAATGTGCTGCACCAGCTGGGTTAAGGGTTTTTGTTGCAGGTACCGTAAAGAAGTATTGTTTAAGCTCAGCTCCCGGATAACGTAGTGTTGATTGGCCAGATCGAAATCTTTGATTTTGGTTTTAAAAGCGCCCAGGTAAAGTTTTACATCGTTACCGGCTACATCATCACGGTAGGTGAGGCCTATATCTTCAAATGAAACCTTATCAACTGAGAATTTTAAGGTTGAAGTCGTATCTTTTTTTACTTTTTCTTCAGGTTTTTTCTGATCGCTGGCAAAAGCATCAACCAGAAAAGAAAAATTGAAAGTAGTATCAGGATTGATACGCTTTACATTGGCACGGACACTTTTTAGCTCAATATTGTTTACTTCAACGGTGTTTTTTAAAAGTTTAAACAAGCTGATGTCGACTGCCAGCTTTTCTGCATATAGGAGGGTATCACCTTTACGGTCTTGAAGATAAAATTTATTTAATACAACATCTTTAGGCAGTGCAATCTTAATACTTTCGAGGCTAACCTCGGTTTTGGTTTTGGTTTTCAGGTAATTAATGGCCTTATCTTTAACAAAATTTTGAACGGCTGGAATATTTAATGATAATGCTAAACCCACTACTAAAATAATAATGGAGGCAATGAACCACAGTAAAATTTTTAAACTTTTGCGTATGTATTTATTCAAAGCTAAGCCTGTTTGGTGTTTTATAAAATGTTAAGCGCATGCCATTAAAATTAATTTTAAGGCAGTTTTTACTAAAATAATACAAAAAATAACTTAAATTGTTCGCCCGTTATAAAAATTTAACATTGGCGGCGCAAAAAAAGTTTAAGATGAATTCGATAAATCTAAATATATCTTTTGAACAATACTCCGGTATTGATGAATTAATAGAAAAAGACCGTATATTATGTCAACAGGCCGAGCAAGCTTTGGCTACATCATATTCTCCTTACTCGAAGTTTAGAGTGGGCACTGCTATCCGCCTGACTTCTGGCGAAATAATTTTAGGCAGCAACCAGGAAAACCTGGCCTATCCATCAGGACTTTGTGCCGAACGGGTGGCGCTTTTTTCAATCGGCGCTAAAAATCCGGAAGCGGTGATCGAAAGTATGGCCATTACTGCGCAGACTGATCATTTCGAGATTTTAAAACCTGTTACTTCCTGCGGGGGCTGTTTGCAGGTTATGATCGAGTTTGAACGCAAACAGCAAAGTCCCATTGAAGTGATTTTTTATTGTTTAAATGGCGAGATATTGAAAGTACCCAGCGTAAAAAGTTTATTGCCTTTCGCTTTTGCTGAGGATAGGTTGGAGCGGTAGGTACAAACGCCTGTGATCGTTATTGAAAAGCCAGTTTTTTATTTGACGAAGCAGGGCATTGTATTTTTTGAAAATGAACAGCCTGTATTTCATAGGTGCTTTCGTCCCGCCATCGCTTTTAGTCCTCGTTTCGTTGCACTTCACTGTGGGCTAACCGCTGTGTCGGGTTTATTTAACAAAGCTTGTACAATAAACCTTAAATACTACAGCAGGCCATGCCCGTTAAATCAATGCACAATTCTTTCTTCCTGCTTCCAAGCCCGGACCTCAGACTTTTCTATATATTTGGTTTTTTTAGCCACAATGAAACAACTTTATATTCTTATTTTTTCGGCTTTTATTTCGCTTAACCTGCAAGCCCAGGGCATACTTAAAAGCAACGCAACTTATAAAATTACTTATTTACGCTCTGCAGATGGCAAACCCAAAGAAGATCGCAACGCTACGGTGGTAATTGCCACTGCCACTCAGAATTTGATTAGTAACGCCAGCATTCTGGACAATAAGGCCAAATATCCCTACGAGCAAAGCGTGGTAACCAAACCCGCACAACTTTTATATCAGGTAGCCAGTTTGAGTGCCGGCAACCAGCTGGCAACGGTTGATAGCACGGCTATCGCTAAACAGGTTTTTGAATTTAGTAACGAAACAAAGGTAATACTGGGTTATACCTGTAAAAAGGCTACCACTGTTGTTAACTCTAACCGGATAGATTTATGGTACACTACCGATGGCGGTATTAAAGCTGCGCCCACTGCTTTAGGTCAGAACCTGGGTTTGGTATTAGAGCAGGTGCGCAATGGCAATAGTTTCGTTACCGCAGCTAAAATTGAAAAGGTAAAAAATGTAAACACGATTGATTTAACCAAAATAAATACAAACCTTAGCGATGCTTTAACCTATAAAGATTTGTTATGGAAAAGCAGGTTTACCACATTGAATGTATTTAATAACGAAACCATCAACTTTGTTGATAAACCTCAATCAAACGATTCGGTTTTCCGTTTCGCTGGTGGAACGGTGATTGCAAGAAAAGTGAAATTTCCGGCTTACCCGGGCAGCCCAAATGTTTTTGTCGATTTAACGGAGCAATCAAATGGCGATGCTTATGACAGAACAGGCTCAGTGTTTGTAATCCCGACAGATAAAGCCGTTAGCTTGATGGATGCCCTGAAAAATTCGGTAAAAGAACTACCTGTTTACGATAACGGCAACGGAAAACAATATCAGGGTGTTGTCGCTACAGCCAATTATAACCCTGTAATTGAATTGATGCGCTTTTTTACGCCTTTTGGTATAGGTAAATACAATACCTTAAAATTAAAAGATAAAACCTGGGCCGAAAAAGTATATTACCGTCAGGATATTTCAGAGCTTTTTCCATTAGTAAATGGAAAAGAGGCTTGGGTGGCTGTTTTCATCGGTAATTATGATAAAGGTGGACATAAAGTTTCGATGAACATCACCTTGCATAACGGAAGCCAGGAGGAGCGCAAAAAAGTGGTTATTATGCCTTTGTTCAATTCGACCAATGTAATGGAAATGGCCGGACAGGAATATGCTACCATGTTTAGTAGCGAGAAAGGCCTGGAGGTTTCCTTCACCCTTGATAAAGATCTTAAAGATGTGAGGTTGCGTTACATTACCACTGGCCATGGAGGCTGGGGAAATGGTGATGAGTTTGTGCCAAGAAAAAATACCATATGGCTCGATAACAAGGAAGCCTTTGCCTTTACGCCATGGCGTCAGGATTGCGGTTCGTACCGCCTATCGAACCCGGCATCGGGTAATTTTGAAACCGGACTTTCATCTTCCGATCTTAGCCGCTCTAACTGGTGCCCCGGAACGGTGACCAACCCGAACTGGATTAGCCTGGGTGATTTAAAAGCGGGCATCCATACCATTAAAGTTACGATTCCGATGGGTAAGCCCGAAGGTTCGAGTTCCAGCGCCTGGAATGTTTCAGGGGTACTATTGGGGACGGAGTAAAAAAGGCATCGCAACTCGTCTGTTGTCAGTCTGAGCCTGTCGAAGACTTTTTAGATTTAATCAGATTATTTGAGATACTTATAATTTTTGTCATCCTGAGCGCAGCGAAGGATCTTTTTGAATAGATCTTTTTATTAACCATATAAGCCATTTTAGGAAGTCTTAAGCAGTATGATGCTTTTATATGACTAAAAAGAACGATATGTATGAAATCGGCGGTGCTACACCAGCAGATAGGATGGGGGGTAATATGCTAAAATTGCCATCATTTCGAGCGGAGTGAAATGGAGTCGAGAACCACCGTTGCTCAGCGAAGCTAAATCTGTCTATATAGATTTCTCCATTTCGCTACCGATGAAAAATTGGCACGCTCCAGTCGAAAAGACGATTCTTCTACGGGGTTTGTCAATGGTAGCATAGTCAAAGGATCGAAATGTGAATAACCTGTCTTCATTCTGTGCAATCATTTTTATTATATTTACGGCTGCCAATTTTTGTATATAAATGAGTGAAGAACTAGACCCAAACATCAACGAAGAACACAAACATACCATAACGCCAATTAACGGTTTATACGAAAACTGGTTTCTCGATTATGCGTCTTATGTAATTCTGGACCGGGCAGTTCCACACATTAACGATGGATTGAAGCCTGTTCAACGCCGTATTATGCACTCGTTAAAGGAGATGGATGACGGGCGCTTTAACAAGGCCGCCAACGTAATTGGTAATACCATGAAATATCACCCGCATGGCGATGCTTCTATCGGCGATGCGATGGTACAAATCGGGCAAAAAGATTTGCTTATTGATATGCAGGGGAACTGGGGAGATCCGGTTACCGGCGATAGCGCTGCGGCGCCCCGTTACATTGAAGCACGTTTATCGAAATTTGCCAACGAGGTGGTTTTCAATCCCGATACAACCGAATGGCAGCTAAGCTACGATGGTCGTAACAATGAGCCCGTTACCTTACCGGTTAAGTTCCCGCTTTTGCTGGCACAAGGAGCCGAAGGTATTGCTGTGGGATTAGCCACCAAAGTAATGCCGCATAATTTTGTCGAATTGCTTGATGCATCGATAGAAGCACTGAAAGGTGTGCGTCCTAACATTATGCCCGATTTCTTTACCGGTGGTATGGCCGATTTTTCGAACTATAACGAAGGTCAGCGTGGCGGTAAAATTCGTGTAAGGGCAAAAATTACCGAAAAAGATAAAAAGACTTTGATCATCAGTGAGGTACCTTTCAGTACCACCACAGGTTCTGTTATCGACAGTATTTTATCGGCCAACGATAAGGGAAAGATTAAAATCAAGAAAATTGAGGATAATACTGCCGCTAACGTAGAAATTGTAGTGCACCTGGCACCGGGCATTTCGCCCGACGTGACCATTGATGCGCTTTATGCTTTCACGGCCTGCGAGGTTTCCATATCGCCAAATACCTGTATCATCCAGGATGATAAACCACACTTCTTAAGTGTGAACGATATCCTGATCGAAAATACCAAACACACGAAAGGCTTACTTAAAAAAGAGCTTGAAATCCGTTTGAATGAATTGCAGGAGAAGATTTTCTTTAGCTCCCTGTTAAAGATATTTATCCAGGAGGGGATGTATAAAAACCCTGAGTACGAAAATTCGAGCAATTTTGAAACGGTAGTAGAGGTTTTACACATTCTGTTCGAGCCTTTTAAACCATCGCTTTACCGCGAAATCCAGCCGGAAGATTTTAAAAAGCTAATCGATAAACCGATGAGCAGCATCACGCGCTTTGATGTGAAAAAAGCCGATGAGCAGATGAAAAACCTGGAGGATGAAATTAAAGTGGTTAAAAATCACTTAAAACACCTTACCGATTACGCCATTGCCTGGTTTCAGAAGCTCAAAGATAAGTACGGAAAAGGCCGGGAGCGTAAAACAGAAATCCGTTTGTTTGATCGGGTTGAAGCCTCGAAAGTTGCCCTGGCCAACGTAAAATTATATGTAAACCGTGCAGATGGTTTTGTGGGTTCGGGTTTACGTAAAGATGAGTTTGTAGCCGATTGCTCGGATATTGATGAAATAATTGTTTTCCGCGAAGATGGCAAATGCATTATTACCAAAGTTGCCGAGAAGACCTTTGTAGGTAAAGGCATTATCCACGTTCAGGTATTCAAGAAAAACGACGAGCGTACCGTTTACAACATGGTTTACAAAGATGGCGCCAGCGGAACATCCTATATTAAAAGATTTTCGGTTGTAGGCGTAACCCGCGATAAGGAATACGATTTAACCAAAGGATCAAAAGGTTCGAAAGTATTGTATTTTACCGCTAACCCGAACGGGGAGGCCGAAATTATAAATGTGTCCTTAAAACCGCATTCTAAACTGCGTAAGCTGCAGTTCGATCTTGATTTTGCAGAAGTGGCCATCAAGGGGCGCGGTTCACAAGGTAATATTGTATCGAAATATCCCGTTAAAAAGATCATTTTAAAAAGCAAGGGGGTTTCTACCTTATCAGGACTTAAAATCTGGTACGATGATTTGTTAAAACGCCTGAATGTTGATGGCCGTGGTAAATACCTGGGCGAATTTGATGGCGATGATCGTATTTTACAGGTACACAAGGATGGTTACTACGAATTGAGTTCATTCGATTTAACCAACCACTTCGACGATAATTTGCTGCTGATCGAGAAGTTTGATCCGGAAAGAATCTTTGCAGCAGTTCACTTTGAAGGTAAGGCACAGAATTATTTCATTAAACGTTTTGTCTTCGAATTGCAGGCTAACGGTAAGAAAACGATTTTTATCAGCGAAGAGCCAAAGTCGAAATTATTACACTTAACAGGCAACCCGGCTGCTAAAATTATAGTCGATGTATTAAAAGGTAAAACACAGGTTCCCGAAACCCTTGAGCTTGTATTGGCCGAATTGATCGATGTTAAAGGGCTAAAGGCTAACGGTAACCGTTTATCGCCGCATGATGTACAAAAGGTTGTGTTGGAAGAACCGGAGATTGAAGAGGAAGAAGTAGAAGAAACGCCGGCTGAAGATGAAAGCAATGGTGAAGAGGGAGCAGCAGCTGAAGAAGCGAGCGAATTAGCAGAAGCAACAGAAAAAGCTGCTGATGAACCGGCTGCTGAGAAGGTAAAACCAAAATTCGAACGTACCGAAACACCAGCGCCTAAAACGGAAAAACCTGTCCCGGCTCAAGAAGAAGCACCAAAAACTGAAGAAAAGCCAGTGAAAAAAATAGATTTCGAAATTACCAACCCTGATGATATCGATATTGATGATAAGGGGCAAATCGGGCTGTTTTAGATTTTATGTGTATGAGGCTGGTTTTATTATTATTATTTCTTTCAATTTCCACAGGTTTATTTGCCCAGGAAAAAGTAGCAGAGAAAGCGGTGCAGAAATTTTTAATACAATTTAATGCTGCCAAATACGATCGGATTTATAGCACATTCTCTTCTGAATATCAAAAAAAGTTATCGAAGGAGGATATGGTGAAATATTTAGACTATATCCATGGGATGATTAAAGGATTTAGGTCGGCAACCTTCAAAACTCAAAGAGAAAATGAATTTATGTATTTTCTTATCTGTAAGGATAAAGAAATAAATGCTGATTTTCAGTGTGTAATTAATTCTGATGGTAAATTTGAATATTTAACATTTAAAAGAATAGGAGGAAAAGGGGATCCACCTCCTGTTGATAAAATGAAACAATAATATTGCAATTATACCGATCTAGCATTTTTAAACCTATATTTGCCTTGCTCAAAGGGGTGCTTACTGGTTTAAATTCTTTTATTATCAGTTTGCTGAGATTACACCCGTTTTAAGGCAAAAGGTAGAAAGGTAAAAGGTTGAAGGTTTTCCCACCCTCTGCCTTCTAACCCTCCACCTTTAACCTTAAATGTACCTGATGCGGATAATACCGACGTAGGAAAGAGGTTAGCATTTACCACTGTTTCGCCCTGAAAGCAGTTTTCAATAATTTGTAGCAAAATATTGTAAATGAATTTTCAGGATTGGTTTAAGCTTTTTCAGGAGCAGATTGTACACACCTCTTTTATCGAGTGGCTGGCTGTGGGTTTTGGTGTAGCAGAAGTTTTGCTGGCCAAAAAGAACAGTATTTGGTTGTATCCAACTGGCATTATTTCTATTCTCTTATCCATGTTTCTGTTGTTAAACGTAAAACTATATGCAGAAACGCTTTTAAGTATTTACTATCTGGTAATGAGTGTGTACGGCTGGGTTATCTGGAAGAAAAGGAAACTGGAAGCCGAAAACCAGGTATCTTGGTCAAGCAACAATGAATTAACCATTGCCATGCTTATTTCAGTAATTGGTTTTGGGGTATTATTTCTGGTGTTAAGACATTTTACCGATTCGGACGTACCTCTTTTTGATGCCTTTGTTTCGGCTACTGCCTGGGCAGGCATGTGGTTACTGGCTAAACGCAAAATAGAAAACTGGATTTTTCTCAATATTTCCAATATTGTGGCTATTCCTTTATTGTTCCATAAAAAGCTGCCATTAATGGCTTGTTTAACCACATTTTTATTTACGGTGGCTATTTTTGGCTTTTTAGACTGGAAGAAAATTATCAATAAAAGCAAGCTTAAATTGGCCCAATCTTAAAAAGGAAGTGCGATGGAAGATACTTTAACCCTTAACTGGCAGGAAAAAGTTGACAGCTATGCCGCTCTTTCAGAAGAAATGGGCAAGCTGCATCCCGAAATCTTAGAACTGGCCTACAGCGAAAACTGGTTCAAGCTTTTTGTGCCTGAAGTGTATGGAGGCGCCAATAAAAAACTGCCCGAAATTCTGCGTTTAGAAGAACAACTGGCCGAAGCTGATGGAAGCCTCGGCTGGACCATTACCTTATGCGCCGGTGCCGGTTGGTTTGCAGGCTTTTTAGATCCTGAACTGGCCACTGAGATTTTTGCAGACAGGGAGGTTTGTTTTGCAGGCAGTGGGGCAGTAGGTGGCGAGGCCATTAAAACTGAAACCGGTTATCGTATAAACGGCCAGTGGAACTATGCCAGTGGTGCCTTGCATGCCACTATATTTACGGCTAACTGTTTTCTTAAAAACGAAAATGGCGAAGCTATTCTGGATGAAAACCACGAACCGGTAATCAAATCATTTATCCTGAAAAAGGCCGAAGTTAATATTTTACCCGGTTGGTCTTACTTTGGCTTAATAGCCACAGGCAGCCATGCCTTTGAAGTAAAAAACCTCGAAGTACCCGAAAACAGAACCTTCTTAATTAATGAAGATATCCAGGTAAAGGATTCGGGCTTTGAGTATCCCTTTTTACAGCTTGCCGAGACCACTTTAGCCGTTAACAGCCTCGGCATGACCAATCATTTTATTAAACTGGTCGAAAAATCTTTTCATGCCCGTTCGAGTATGAAGAGATTTACCGAACCGCAGATCCGGTTTTTTACGACTGAGTTAAACCGTTGTAAAAATGAAGTACAAACCTTGCGCGAGCAATTTTTTACTGCATTTGATAAATCGTGGGTTGAGCTAATGGATAACGGTCAAATAAGCGATGCTAAGCTAGCCGATGTCAGTGCAATCAGTCGTAAATTGGCTCATGCCTGTTGGCGTACTGCGGGTATTCTGTTTCCGTATTGTGGTTTGGAGGCGGCTAAAAAAGGATCGGAGATTAATCGGGTGTGGAGGGATATTCATACGGCCAGCCAACACGGGCTGCTTACTTTCGAGGTTTAACTATTCGAGTAACTCAGGTTTAATTTTATCTTTAAAATCAGAGGCAAATTTATTCAGTTTGGGTTGTATCACAAATGCGCAATACGGTTTTCCCTGGTTGTTGTTAAAATAATTCTGATGATAGTCTTCTGCCTCATAAAATTCAGCTGTCGGAGAAATCTCTGTCACGATTGGCTTATCGAAAATATTTTGTTGCGTTAAGTCCGCTATCATTTTCTCCGTCTGGTTTTTCTGATCATCATTTTCATAAAAAACTACCGAACGGTATTGCGTGCCAACATCGTTACCCTGCCTGTTCAAGGTTGTTGGATTATGGGTTTTAAAGAATACCAAAAGAAGCTCGTTGAAAGAAATAATACTTTCGTCGAATTCGATTTGGATCACTTCTGCATGGCCGGTATCTCCATTACAAATTTCCATATAGGTAGGATGTTTCAAGTCTCCTCCCATGTAGCCTGATGTAACCTGGCTTACCCCATTTAACGTCTGAAAAACGGCTTCGGTGCACCAAAAGCAGCCTCCGCCAAGTGTTGCTGTTTGCATATCCTACATAAATTATAGTTTGGTTTAATCTTAGTGTCAAAAAAAGACATTTTTTTGATATTAAAGACTCGTTTGATAGCGATTATTCCTATAAGTTTTAAGTAGGCTTTGTCTTGTATGGCGGTTGGGCTAAACTTTAATGATTTTTATAACCAGGGGGAAATGAAAAAGCCTGTAATTTCAATTACAGGCTTCAAGTTTATTGATATTGAATATATATCGGTTTTGGGGTAAGCTTTAGCAGCTCTTCTGGTGTCATTAAACGTTTAGGCTCTTTTTTAAGGTCGTTTTTATAAAAAAGCTTAAAACCTGTAAACTGAACGGGCTCTCCCTGAACAAAATGGCGGTAAGTTCCTTTTTTCAGTTCTGGTTCGCCCCATCCATCCATATGTACTACAACCTGTACTTCAGGGCGGAGTTTAATATTTGCAGCGTTGGTTACCATTTTCTTAGTAAAGCGGTGCAATACAAATACTTTTGGAGGCAGATTGTGTTTTTTAACAATATCAGCCAGGTATTGGGTTACATAATTTACGTCGGCAGCATCATAAGTGCCGATTTTTTTGCCTGGCAGTGAACCGTCCTTCATCGAAAATTCCGGGTCAATACCCAAATGAACATAAGGCAGTTCAAGGTATTTTTCGATACGCGGCAATTCTGCTTTTATTGTGCTTAAAGCTACCTGAAGATCTAAAAATACAATGGTATTAGGTTGCATTTTAGCAATTTTCAAAACAGAATCGATCTGTTTATCACCCATCCTGTTGATGTATTTGCCATCTTTCCCCGGTGTACCACTGGCTACCGCGGCAATATAATGTAATCCTGGTTGTACCGGGGTGGTCGGATCAGCCTTTTCCCAGTGCTTTACTTCGGCATTTAAACGTTGCCACATTTCCTTAGGCGCATATTCTCCAAGCGCACCCATTTTTTTTGAATGCAGGTTTCCATAATAAACAACAATACGTTTAAAAGGGAGAATGGCCCCGGCCAAAGGATAAGGTTGTTTTTTTACCGGCCATTTTCCGGTGGTATCTCCATTGGCCAGTTTTTTTACCAATGAATCGTAAAGCTTCGGATCAACAGGTTTCATGACGTTTGCTGTTGAGTCGGTTTTCTTTTTAGTGGTATCAGATGAAAAGATTTTACCAATGCTGCTTCTGCCTTTACCGTCTGAATTGCAGTTGGCGAATAAGCTGATTGCGGCAAAACCAAGTATAATGGTGCCTGCTAATTGAGGGAATTTCATGGATATATTAGATAATTAAATTTAGCTTTTTCCGGGCTGATGAAAGTAGGACGGAAATTTGATAGTTTAAAATAAAGTAATCAACATTTACACATTACAGAATTTACCAAAAACGCCCAAAGGCAATTTAATGCCTGAAGTAGCCTGTAAATAAAGTTCTCCCGTTTCGAGATTCTTAACCGCAGGAAAAGAGGTACGGATTAAATTGTCGACAATTACCGACGAAAAACCAAGCGAGTAGGTATTTAGAATAAGGAAATGTTCTTTTTCATCCAGTAACTGTACTACATCCTGCATCATTTCCTGGATATGATC
The DNA here is from genome assembly GCA_017745075.1 of Sphingobacteriaceae bacterium. Classification (GTDB taxonomy): domain Bacteria; phylum Bacteroidota; class Bacteroidia; order Sphingobacteriales; family Sphingobacteriaceae; genus Pedobacter. Next base: position 24,642 of record JAGIAD010000006.1, read on the forward strand.
TTCGAGCTTCCATTTTTCGCCGTTAGGGCCATGGCCATAAGCCGGTGGATCCAGAATAATACCATTGTATTTTTTGCCTCTTTTAAGCTCCTTTTTCACAAACTTCAGGGCATCTTCTACCATCCAACGGGTATTTTTCAGGCCAGAAAGTTCCTGGTTTTCATTGGCCCAGGTAACTACCTGTTTAATCGAATCTACGTGGGTGGTTTCTGCTCCTGCCGCATTGGCAATTAGGGATGCGGCACCGGTATAGGCAAACAGGTTTAGAACCTTTGGCTGCGGCGTTTTAAATTTTTTAATCGACGATGAGATAAAATCCCAGTTTACAGCCTGTTCAGGGAAAACTCCAACATGTTTAAACGAAGTTAAGCCTAAACGAAGTTTAATGGCCACTTCGTTATTTTTATATTCTACATGCCAGCGGTCGGGAATGGACGGATTTTTTTTAATCCATTCGCCAGAAGTAGCCGAACGGCCCCTGAAATTTATGTTGGCTGCTTTTTTCCAATCCTGTTCTGAATATTTTTTTTTCCATACGGCCTGAGGCTCAGGACGGATAAGAATTACATTTCCAAAACGTTCTAATTTTTCAAAATCCCCGCAATCTATCAGTTCATAATCTTTCCAGTGGGTGGGGGCTAGTAATTGTATCATTTATTATTATGTATGGTCCGTCATTGCGAGGCACGAAGCAATCTTAATGCGATAAATATACAGAAGGAGATTGCTTCGTACCTCGCAATGACGATTTTATTTAGTAGAAATTTATAGGCTCATTAAAGTCATCAGAAATATAAAGAATTGTACCCTTTGCGGCACCATATAAGCTTTTTGGTTCTTCAACTACATTTGTTTTTTCACTTCCCGCTTTAGGAAAACTTTTTGAATGTTTGGCTTTTAAAAAATCAATAAAATCTTCTACCTCGTTTACCATGCTTTCTGGTAAGGTTTCCAATTTGAGAATGATATTTTTTGTAGCCGTAGTCATATACAAATATACGATTTTCTTAAAACTTATCTTTTGCGGCTTTCATGAAGCGGCTGGCAAATACGAAATCGTTCAGTTCCTGAATATCAGTATGGGCAATTTCCTTATTGCTACCTTCCCAGAATTTCTTTCCTTCGTGCAAGAACAGAATATAATCGCCAATACCCATCACTGAGTTCATATCGTGCGTTACCACAATGGTAGTAGTCTTATATTCTTCGGTAATTTCCTTGATCAGTTCATCAATTACGATGGAAGTTTTTGGGTCCAAACCCGAGTTAGGCTCATCGCAGAATAAATATTTGGGATTCATAGAAATGGCGCGTGCAATACCTACACGTTTTTTCATACCCCCTGATAATTCAGCCGGGAATAACTTGTTTTTGCCGGCAAGGTTAACACGCTCAAGGCAAAAATCAACCCTTTCCAGTTTTTCTTTCCGGCTTTGATCGGTAAACATATTTAAGGGAAACATGATGTTTTCTTCAACAGTCATACTATCGAAGAGGGCAGATCCCTGAAACAACATACCGATTTCTTTACGCACCTCGATACGCTGTTCGTAGGTCATCGGCGTAAAATCGCGACCGTCATATAATACCGAACCCGAATCAGGTTGGTGTAAACCCACCATACATTTAAGCAAGGTTGTTTTTCCGGAACCAGAACCACCGATAATTAAATTGGTTACACCTTCTTCAAACTTGCCGGAAATACCTTTTAATACTTCATTTCCGGAGAAGGATTTATGGATATCTTTAATTTCGATCATTACAATAACAATTGGGTCACGATATAATCGCAAGCTAAAATAGAAATACAGCTAATTACAACAGCCCTTGTACTGGCCTGCGAAACTTCTAACGCACCGCCACGAACATAAAAACCTTCGTATGCCGGAACAGATGTGATGATAAAGCCAAATACAAATGCCTTTACCAGGGCAACGGTAATGGTATAAGGATTAAAATCAGTGGTAATACCCTGCATATATTCGGCTGGTGTTACTGCTCCGGAAACCGAACCGCCGATATAGCCACCTGTAATGCTTAAGAACATGGATATAATTACCAGCATTGGCACCATGGTGATACCCGAAATAATTTTCGGAAGGATTAAGTATCCAGGGGCATTTATACCCATAATTTCCAGGGCATCAATCTGTTCAGTAACACGCATCGAGCCAATTTCTGATGAAATGGCCGAGCCTATTTTTCCTGCCAGTACAATTGCACTGATGGTTGGACTTAACTCTAAAATACTCGAATCGCGGTTTACCGAACCAATAATGGTTTTAGGTATAAAATCGCTAACCAACTGGAAGGCAATTTGTAAAGTCATTACGGCACCAATAAAAGTAGAAATAATGGCAATCAGACCTAAAGAACCTACGCCAACATAATCCATCTGTTTGGCAATTTCTTTCAGGTATATTTTCATTTTTTCCGGCTTTCTGAATACAGACTTGAGTAGCAGGATGTATCTGCCGAAATTAGTAAAATTCATTCCGTATATATTTGCTTAATTTAAATGATCGTTCTATACTACTACAAAGAAACGATAAAATTTTGTCGCTCTTTGCTAATTACAAAAATATTCGTGGTTTTGAATATAATTATGGTTTTTTGTTAACAAAAATTAAACCATAAATAATGAAAGCTGTAATAACCGGGGCAACTAAAGGAATTGGTAGGGCCATTGCGATTAAATTTGCCCAAAATGGGTACGATTTAGTTTTAGTAGCAAGGGGTTTAGGTGAACTTGAAAAGTTTCAACAAGAATTAATTCCTTATGGGAATGCTGTTTTTATCCAGGTGGCCGATTGTTCAATTAAAGAAGATGTGTATGCTTTTTTAAATTCTACAGCAATAAATTTTGAAGATGTAACTGTTTTGGTAAACAATGCGGGAACATTTTTACCTGGCAGTTTACTCGATGAAGATGACGAAATCTTCGAAAAGCAGCAGCATTTAAATACGAATGCCAGTTATTACATCAGTAAATTTTTTGGAAAAAAAATGCGCTCGGCCAAACGGGGGCATATATTTAACATCTGTTCTGTAGCCAGCAGGGCACCTGTAAAAAATGGTGGCAGTTATAGTGTAACAAAAGCAGCGATGTTAAGTCTTAATCATGTATTGCGGCAAGAGTTAGCCCCTCACAACGTTAAAGTTACAGCGTTTTTGCCAGGCTCTACTAAAACTTCATCCTGGGAAGGAACAACAATCCCCGATGAAAAATTTGTACAGCCTGAAGATATTGCCGAAACTTTATTCGCTATTTTAAACTTAAGTAAAGGTGTAAACGTTGATGAAGTTTTAATTACTCCGCTCGATTTTTAAACACAAAATGAACAACGTTATGGAAAAGAAGCTTTTTAGAAACGAACACGATAAGATGATTGCTGGTGTAGCTTCGGGACTTGCAGACTACATGCAGGTTGAGGTTACCATAATTAGATTATTGTTTGTATTATCAGCCATATTCATGGCAGGAGGTGGCTTAATTGCCTATATAGTAATGTGGATTATTGTTCCGGTTAATGACGATCCGGCTGCAAGATTTTCTAAATTTAACGACTACTTTAGCAAGAAAAACCCAAATGCACAACCATTTGGAACTGCCGATCCTTTTGCAGGACCTGTAAATCAGGGAAATCAGAACTGGACACAACCTGTTGACGGTGGAGAGAAAACACCTTTCGAAACACAACCTGATTTCAGTAAATTCAATAAATCTAATGATACTGGCCGCACTATAGGCGGGTTGGTATTGCTGGTAATAGGATGTTTTTTCCTGATGCGGGAAATGGATTTTATACCTGATTGGTTTAGTATCCGCAATTTATTCAGGTACATGTGGCCATTAATATTTATTGCTTTAGGTATAAGCATTATAGCCAAATCAAAAAGAAAAAATGACTGGGCCGCATTTCAGAATCAACAGGAGGCTGAACAACAAAAAACAGCTGATTTTTCTGAAACCATTGTAGAAAATGAACCTACAGCACCTGTTAACAAAGACGATCAGTCAACATCCGCTAACCCTCAAGTATAAATAAAATGAAAATAGATAGATTAATATGGGGTATCATCCTGCTTTTTATTGGCGGTGTACTTCTTCTCGAAAATTTTGGCGTAATCAATTTCTACTGGCGTAACGTTTGGAGCTTTTGGCCTGTGTTCCTGATAATTGCAGGTTTAAATATCCTTTTTAACAGAAACAATTCGCAAACAGGCAGTATTATTTCCATTGGCGTGCTAGTGGTGGCTTTGTCCTTCCTTTTTTACAAAGGACAGCAGGTTCCTGAACGTGGCAACTGGTGGGGCCGTCACTTTAAAAAAGATGTCGATATTAATATCGAACACAATGATGAAGATAACGATAACGACGACGATGACAATAAAGATTCTTCCTATCACCAGTTAAAATTATCAGAACCTTTTTTAGCGGCTGATAATGCTAAAAAAACAGTATTGAATATTTCCGGTGGCGGTATTTCGTTCAGGCTTGATGGAGAAACTTCTTCCTTAGTTGATGCAGATATCAAAAAAAGACGTGGTAATTTCTCTTTGAAAAAGCTTGTTACCGATTCTGCAACCATACTCACTTTTAGCATGGACGATAAAAAGGGCAAATGGAACTTTGGCGATAACGGTAATGAGGTAAATTTTAAATTAAACAAAGAAGCTACCTGGGATGTATTGATGAAATTGGGCGCCGGAGAAGCCAACTTCGATTTTTCTCCTTATAAAGTGCGTACTTTCCGCTTTGATGGCGGAGCTGCTGCCCTCGATATTAAAGTGGGCGATTTATTGCCAATTACCGATGTGGTTGTAAAATCGGGCGTTGCAGATGTTAAAATTAAAGTGCCTAATGGTGCTGGCTGCAGGATCAAAACCAAAACAGGTTTGTCTGCAAAAGATTTCGATGGATTTGAAAAATTGAGCGATGGTGTTTACGAAACTTCAAACTATAAAACGTCAACCAAAAAAATCTTTATCTATTTAGACGGCGGATTGAGTAACTTTGAAGTGAGTAGGTATTAGGAAAGCAAAAGGTTTTAAGGTGGAGGGTGTAAGGTTAAAAACGCAATATGAACCTTGCTGTTAACAAAGCCCTGATCCTGCAAACCCGAAATATAAGCAATCCCGATTTAAATGAATCCTGATCAATATACAGTTGTAATTAATGGTAAACCACAAGGGCCGTATAATTTAGCCGAACTGAAAGAGTTAAACATCAGTGCGAATACTTTTATACGCAAGCCCGGAATGGACGATTATAAAGAAGCTCACGCAATGCCTGAATTGCGTGAGCTTTTGGGTTTTAGCTACCAAAAAACCGCGCCACAATATTTTGCTGCTTTCGATCAGCGTTTGCTTGCTTCGGTAATCGATCACTTTATTATTTTTGGATTTTATACCGTTATTATTTTAACGAGTTATATTTTTATCGAAGGGAAAGACCAGCGGATAATGGCATTTTTGGTGCCATTTCCCTCAATATTTATCGTTAAACTCATTTATGGCAGTATTGCCGAGGCATCTAAAAGTCAGGCTACCATCGGTAAAAAACTGCTTAATATTAAAGTAACCGATACAGAAGGCAGCCGGGTTTCTTTCGGCATTTCCCTGGTCCGCAATTTTTCTAAAATCTTATCTGTAGTGCCTGTTTTCTTTGGTTACCTCTATAGTTTTCTGAATAAGAAAAACCAATGCTGGCACGATATTGCCGCCAATACCCTGGTGATAAAGGATCGGTTGATTTAAGTTAGAAAAGCAGGGGCGGTGCATCGCTTATCGTTAGCCGGGCTGTATACTATATCTTTGGCTAGCCTTCGACTACGCTCAGGCTGACAGCCAAAGGATGCCGCTTCCATCCCGTTTATAAAACTTGGGCCGGTGCAATGTAGCCAAACCCACCCACCGTTAAAAAATAAATCCGTATTGAAGTGAACGCGAAGTGCAACGGAGTAAAGCGAAAAAGCGGGGCTGCATTTGCCAGGTAATACAACTCTTCCGTTTCAAAAAAATATTCCTTTATAAACCAACTGATTTAATTACAACATTCCAACATTAAAACATTCCAACAATCAGTATCTTTGCATCCAAATGGAAAAAATATTGGCAAAACACGATTTGGTAGGAGGATATTGCAATAGTTTAACAACTTATTCGAGGTATTTAACCCGCGAAGTAAATATCGGCGATATCGCTTTAGGCGGCCAGAATCCGATCCGTATCCAATCAATGACCACTACCGATACGATGGATACTTTGGGTACGGTAGCGCAAACCATCCGCATGGTTGAGTCGGGCTGCGAGTATGTCCGCATTACGGCGCCAAGCATTAAAGAAGCCGAAAACCTGGCCAATATTAAAAAAGAACTGCGTTTGCGTGGTTACCATGTTCCATTAATTGCCGATATTCATTTTACACCAAATGCAGCTGAAATGGCAGCCCGCATAGTAGAAAAAGTGCGTGTTAACCCCGGTAATTATGCTGATAAAAAGAAATTCGAAAATATAGAGTATACCCAGGATGCTTACAATGCAGAATTAGACCGGATTTACAAAAAGTTTATCCCCCTGGTAAAAATCTGTAAAGAATACGGTACGGCCATGCGCATCGGGACCAACCATGGTTCGCTTTCCGACAGGATTATGAGCCATTATGGCGATACACCACGCGGAATGGTCGAATCGGCAATGGAGTTTATCCGCATGTGCGAAGATCAGCAGTATTATAACCTGGTTATTTCAATGAAAGCCAGTAATACCCAGGTAATGGTGCAGGCTTACCGCTTGCTCGTCGAAACCATGGCCAAGGAGGGGATGAATTACCCTTTACATTTGGGCGTAACCGAAGCGGGTGATGGAGAAGATGGCCGCATTAAATCGGCGGTTGGAATTGGCACTTTATTGGAAGATGGATTAGGCGATACTATCCGTGTTTCTTTAACCGAAGACCCTGAATTTGAAGCACCGGTGGCTAAAGCTTTGGCCGATCGATACTCCAAAAGGATTTCGGAGCTTGGAGTTAAGAGTTTTGAGTCGCCTGCAAAGTTCCCAACTCCCAACTCCGAACTCCCAACTTACTCCCCTTATGAATACAACCGCCGCGTTACCGCCCCTGTACAGCATATAGGTGGGCATCACCATCCGGTAGTGATGATCGATGTTTCGAAAGAAAATTTAAAAGACCCTTACTTTTTAAGTGCTGTGGGGTATAACTATAGTGCAGGTTTAGATAAATATAATCTGGCCGATCAGGCATGTGATTTAGCCTATTTAGGCGATAATCTGCCTTCTTTTTCTTTTCCGGGCAATTTAAAACAGGTTTACAATTATGCTACCTGGTTAAAACTAAAAGACAGGAATAACTGCCACCCTTTATGCTCATTCGAAGAATTTAGCAAAGCTGAAATTAAAGACGAGGTCTTAAATTTTGTTGAGGTTGATGCCCAAACGTTCCAACATTTAAACATTCCAACATTTCAACCTAATGTTGTTTTAATCCTAAAAACCTCTTCAACCCATGGAATGGCTGAGCAAAGGGCATTTTTTGTAGCCCTGCAAGCCCAAAACAGCCAGGTGCCGGTAATTATAAAGAGGACTTATCAGGACGTTGATGCCGATCATTTAATGCTTTACGCGGCTACCGATCTTGGTGCTTTACTTACCGATGGTTTTGGCGACGGTGTATGGATTGATGCCGAAGGACAAAGCCTTTCGTTGATCAATTCTACCAGTTTCGGGATTTTACAGGCTACCCGTACGAGGATCAGTAAAACAGAATATATCTCGTGCCCAAGCTGTGGCCGTACCCTTTTCGACCTGCAGGAAACTACTCAACTTATACGGTCGCGTACCGATCATCTGAAAGGGATAAAAATCGGTATTATGGGCTGTATCGTAAACGGCCCAGGCGAAATGGCTGATGCCGATTATGGTTATGTTGGTACCGGACCTGATAAAATTACCCTATACCGGGGCAAAGAAGTGGTGAAGAAAAATGTAACTACAGCTTATGCTTTAGACGAGCTGATCGATATCATCAAAGGCGACGGAAACTGGGTAGAAAAGGTTTAAAATGCGTCATGGCTGTGTTGTCACTAGCTACAATACTGTCATTTTGAGGGATAACTTATTTTATAAAAATCAATAGGAGTGACAGGAGAATTCAAGGGTATTGATCTACTCAAAAAGCCGTCATTGCGAGAAGGCTCTTTCAGCCGACGAAGCAATCTTTGCGGCAAGGATCATTAGCATGAAAGATTGCTTCGTCGTTTCTCCTCGCAATGACGATACTTTTTATTGAGCTCTGTCAATGGTAGCGTAGAATCTATATCCTATAGTTCCGGATTACAGATTATTGCGTCATTATTGTAGCGTAGTTTTAATAGTACACTATCCTCGCAGCAGATTCTTCATCGCATTGAGAATGACAAAAAAATGGAAGACCGTTTAAATTTCTAACCAATAAATACTAAATTGCTTTGATGAAAATCACCGAGTTTCAATACCTGTTTAATGAACTAAGAAACTGGTTGGCTGGTAAAGGCCTTGCAGGTAACGAACTTATTTATGCTTATTTTTTTATCGGACTGGCTGGTGTTACTTTATTTTTATTCATCACTATTTTTGTAACACGCCAGGTTTTTATCGTTATGGTAAAAAGTGCCAAAACTAAATCCGATTGGCAAAAAGCGTTGTTCGAGTTTAGGGTTTTCAGAGCATTTGCGTTAATATTCGGCGCCTACATTATTTACAATGTAGTGCCGTATCTTTTTACCTATTTTGAAAGCTGGCATTTCTATGTCCTTATTTTTGCTAAAATCTACATGGTTTTAGCGGTAATGTTTGCCATAAATGCATTTCTGAATGCAGTGGCATCTATCATGGAGTCATCAAAGAAATATGCCGATAAACCTATTCGCAGTTATAAACAGGTAGCTAAGATTGTATTTTATATTGTTGGTTTTGTACTGATCCTTTCGATTATTTTAGGCGAATCGCCGGTGTATGTTTTCGGTGGTTTCGGTGCTGTTACTGCGGTTTTTATCCTTGTTTTCAGGGATCCTATTTTGGGTTTTGTGGCTTCAGTGCAGATGAGCGCCATCGATCTGGTTCGGGTGGGCGATTGGATTACCGTTGAAAAATATGGTGCTGATGGCGAAGTAACCGAAATTAACTTAACCACCATAAAGGTACGCAACTGGGATAAAACCGTAACCATTGTGCCGAGTTATGCCATTGTTAGCGAATCGTTTAAAAACTGGCGTGCAATGGAAGAAAGTGATGGCAGGAGGATTAAACGCCATATCAATATTAAAATTTCGAGCATTAAATTCTGTGATGAAGAATTGATCGGGAGGTTGCAAAGCATCGATTTTTTAAAAGATTACCTCAAAGAAACCCAAAGTTTTATTGAGCGGTTTAATGCCGAAAATACCGTAAATCCCAATAACCTGGTAAACGGCCGTCATATCACCAATATTGGTACTTTTAGGGTTTATGCCGAAAAATACCTCGAAAGCAATCCTCATATCAATAAGAACCTCACCTTTATGGTACGCCAGTTACAGGCAACAGAGAACGGGTTGCCTATTGAGATTTATGTATTCTCGAAAGAAAAAGGCTTGAAACGTTTCGAAGAAGTGGCAGCAGATATTTTTGACCATCTATTGGCTGCGGTACCTTATTTCGATCTGGAGATTTTCCAAAGCCCTAGCGGAAGCGATATGCGGAATTTTGTAAGGAGAGGGGATGATTAGAATTTGATGTCATTCTGAGCGCTGGGAAGAATCTGCCAATGGATGTCCAGTAATAAAAGCGCATGCCCCATTTTACCGACAGTGTTTTTTAAGTTACAGATTCTTCGTTCCTCAGAATGACAATGGCTTACTCTCCTAAGAAGAGCAAAACCTTTTCGCAAACCTTAAACAATAGCGGTGGTAAAGTTTCGCTGGTATAAGGTTGTGTAGCGCCATAAACATGGTTGGCTCCTTCAATTTTTATCAACCTGCTATTTGTGTTGGCTTCTGCCAGGGTCTGAGCAGTTTCAAAAGGTACATTTACATCATCATCGCCATGGATAATTAACCAGGGAATATTTACACGCTTTGCCGCATCTAAAATATTTAACGTTGCTGCATTTTCTTCCAGATCTTCCAATAAGGTTACGTTTAAAGGCATCTGTTCTTTGGTGCGGGCATTGGTGACGAATATTTTGCCATTCTTCTTCCATTCTTCTTCCTGTTCTTTTTTCCACAGGCTGGCAAAATCTCCAATGGCACTCCAGGTAATCAGTTTATTGATCCGTAAATCGTTTGCAGCGGTGATAATCGATAAACCACCCCCACGACTGTGGCCCACAAGGTTTACTTTTGTGTCTTTACCATAAGCTTTTTCAATAAAATCGAGTACCGCATTTAAGTCGAAAAGTTCTTTCGATACCGTATTGCTGGCAAAGGTATCCATGTCGGTCACATCTTTAGGATCATCAACCGGTACACCGCTATGCGATAAATTAAACTTAACATAACGGTAACCATTGCTGGCAAAATACCTGGCCACTAAATTATGGGCGCCCCAATCTTTAAAACCCTTAAAACCGTGTACAAAGAGTACGATTGGCGTATTTGGATTTTTTTCATCAAAAGTAATATCGCCTATAATTAATTTTCCGTCAGCACCACTAAGGCTAAAATTGCTTTGTGTAATCATAATTTATGGGAATTGGTATAAAATATAAACCTACGAAATCTAATTTTGTTGTGTGTTTTATGCAATGAATAGATGATATATTTTATCGTGCACGATGCAGGGAAACCGTTAATAGAACCAGAACAGATGTTATTTAAACCCGATAGCAGTGGAAATACTTTTTGGTGCAGGTACCCTGGATATGCTGTGGTGCGGAGGAACGAAGCATCTGCAACCGATGAAAAAGATTCTTCGTTGCTCAGAATGACAGAAGTTTAAAAAAGATTGCAACGAATAGCGGGGACTAAACTGAAAATGAAATGCTGGCTCTGCTTTTCAAAATAAAAAAATCGTTAGGCTGTTTTGTTATAATAATACCCCGCCCAGCCAATAAACAACAATTGTAGTGGTAACCTCAGCCATGCGATTAGCGGGGTGATTAATATTTTTCCCAGCATAAACGGCGCCATCCTGATCATGTAGATATGGACCGGCAAAAAGGCGATCAACATTATCATAATTAGTGCTGCTGCAGGCTTTCTGGTCTTTTTAAACAGCAATAGAAACCCTAAAATAATTTCTACTATTCCGGAAAAATAAATTAAAAAGCCAGGAGCAGGCAACCATTTGGGCATCATTACGTAATATACTGCAGTGGATAAAAAGTGGTTACATCCAGCCAGAACGTAAAAAAGGGCATAAACCCAAAGAAAAATTTTATAGACTGATCTGCTCTTCATGATCGGTATATGATTTAGTCTTAGAAAGTTGCTATTTAAAACCGTTCTAAATTGATGTAAATTACAGGTTAATGACAGTGACATGCGTTTGCCGTATTACTTTTGTATCCCGATAATAGTTAATAACGGAAGCACTTGGAATATTTAAAAGTAATAGCTTTTACGCATCACCACATCGACCTGAAATCTTTAGGGAAATTAGTGATTTGTGATCAGAGTTTAGATAGCAGGTTGAAGAATGTTCAAGCAGAGCTTCCCGTTAGTGAAATTTTTTACGTCGGAACGTGTAACCGCGTTGAGTTTGTTTTCCTTACCAAAGAGAAAACCGACAAAGAGTTTGTAACCAAATTCTTAACCGTTTTAGATATGGGGCTGCCTCCCGAATTTATGGAGCGTTTTCTTGATAACGTTTCTGTTTACGAAAATGAAGAGGCCTTTAACCATTTGCTCAGAACATCGTGCTCTTTAGAGAGTTTGGTAGTTGGAGAAAAAGAAATCCTTGCACAGATCCGTAAAGCTTACGAAAACTGCCGTGATGCAGGTTTTACCGGAGATTACATGCGCATGATTATGGATCGGGTGGTTAAAACGGCAAAAGAAGTTTACACCCATACCAATATATCAAAAAACCCGGTTTCGGTGGTTTCATTGGCATACCGTAAATTAAGAGAATTAAATATGTGCGGCAACTCACGTATATTAATTATCGGCGCCGGCGAAACCAATCAGAATATTGCAAAATACCTTAATAAACATAAATACTCCAATTTTTCGATTTTTAACCGCACACTTTCTAAAGCCGAATCTTTGGCTGAGGAGCTGGGTGGTAAAGCTTACCCTTTAGCGGCACTTGAAGATTTTAATGAAGGATTTGATGTAATTATTACCTGTACCGGTTCTACCGAGCCCATTATTACCGAAGCATTATATGCTAAGCTGTTGAATGGCGATCATGGCAAAAAAGTAATTGTTGATCTTGCTGTTCCCAATGATGTTACCCCTGCAGTGATACATCATAATCCGGTACATTATATCGAGGTAGAATCGCTGAAAGAAGTGGCCCGTAAAAATATCCAGGAACGTTATAACGAACTGGTTCATGCAGAAGAGATTATCAGTAACAACATTACCGAATTTTTCTCTGTGTTAAAACAGCGGCGTATCGAACTGGCCATGCAGGAAGTGCCAAGAAAGATTAAAGAAATCAAAAATACTGCTATCAATGGTGTATTTGCTGATGAAATTAACCAGATGGACGATGCCTCACGTGAAGTTTTGGAACGTGTAATGAATTACATGGAGAAAAAATATATCAGCGTTCCGATGGTAATGGCCAAAGAAATTTTGGTTAACCAATCTTAACTAACCGCAAGATCGCTAAGAGTAGGCGCAAAGGACCCCAAGCTTAGTTTTTATCATCCTTTTTTTCTGTCATTCTGAACGAAGTGAAGAATCTTTAATTGCTAGTAAATGCCGTTTATACCTTGATCTTATATTTGTTATATGGTTCAAAGGATTATGATGATGCAGGATGGTAACATGTACACCAAGGAGCAGATTCTTCGCTGCACCCAGAATAACAAATCAACCTCTTAATGTCACAGAAATCCCCTAAAATACCTTCTCTGTAACCTCACTGTCTCATTTTTAAACAATTCATGGTATAAACCACGAATTAAATTAAATTTGTAACTCATTTAACCTTTATAGTGAAGAAATTAACCATCGGAACACGCGGTAGCGACCTGGCATTATGGCAAGCAAATCATATAAAAGATGAATTGGCTGCTATTGGAATTGAAGCAGAAATAAAAATCATTAAAACTCAGGGCGATAAAATCCTGAATTTAAGATTGGATAAACTCGAAGGCAAAGGCTTTTTTACCAAAGAACTGGAAGAAGAGCTTTTGGGTGGAACAATTGACCTTGCCGTACATTGCCTTAAAGATTTACCCACTACGCATCCTGAAGGATTGATTATTGCGGCGTTACCGCCACGGGAGGAAGCCAGCGAATATCTGTTGATTTTAAAAGATTGTGTAGATGTTTCGCAGAAACTGTCGCTTAAAAAAGGTGCAATGGTGGGCACTTCGTCCAACCGCCGCAAAGCCCAGTTACTAGGCTTACGCCCTGATTTAGAAGTTGAAGATTTACGCGGAAATGTACCCACCCGTATCCAGAAGCTCCGTGATGAAGATTACGATGCCATCCTGATTGCAAAAGCAGGTGTTAAGCGCTTAAATCTTGATGTAAGCGATTTGCATGTAGAAGAATTGGAAACCACTGAGTTTATCCCTGCTCCTGCACAAGGCGCTTTAGCCATCCAGATCCGGGGAAACGATACCGAGCTTTTTAACGCCCTGCAAAAACTGCACGATCCGGATACGGCCGAAACCGTAACTGTAGAGCGTAAGGTCTTAAATCTTTTTGAAGGTGGATGCCACATGCCTCTGGGCTGTTACTGTAAAAAAGAGAACGGAAAATTCGAAATCTGGACTTCAAAGGCAGAAACGGCTGATGATTTTCCGGAACGTCTGTTTTTACGTGCAGAAAGCACAGAAGGTTTGGCTGAGCAAATTGTTAGCAAGTTTAATAAAGACAGAAAGAAACCAGCAAAGGTTTTTATTTCGCGCGAAATTGGTGAACACAGCTATTTTCGTAGAGCACTGGAAAATAATAATATTGAAATAGAAGGGCGTTCGTTAATCCGTACGTTTCCGATAGTAACTGTTTTAGACCAGTTTATCCTGAGACATGTAGACTGGGTTTTCTTCAGTAGCCGCAACAGCGTAGAATATTTTTTCAACTTAAAACCGGTACTTCCAAAGAGAACTAAGTTTGGTGTAGTTGGAAGAGGTTCGGAAGATGCTTTGCGCAAATTTGGACATATAGCCGATTTTGTTGGCGAAAGCGGTGATATTACAGAAGTTGCCGAAGATTTTGCGCAATTGGTTGGCGGTCAGCAGGTATTGTTCCCAAGGGCACAGGATTCTTTGCAGTCTATCCAAAAATCATTACCGGCTGATGCGAAAATAATCGATCTTCCAATTTACGAAACGGTAATCGAAGAAGATATTGATCAAAGTTATGCCGATGTGCTCATTTTTACCAGTCCATCAAATGTTGATGCCTATTTCGTTGACAATTTATTGGAACCAGGCCAACAGGTAATTGCCATAGGGAACTCTACCGGTAAGAAATTTGATGAAATGGGCGTGAAATATGCTTTACCATACTCGCCAGATGAAATTGGATTGGCCGAAGCTGTTTTTGGAATAGAAATAAGGTAGAGGGTAAGAGGTTTAGGATTTAAGGTGGAAGGTTTAAGGTATTAAATAATGAGGTCTTGATACTCGGTACTGTAATCTTGATACTCAATACTTTAATCTTGATACTAAATGTAAAATCCAATCTGTAATCACCCCGAAGGAAAAAATAAAAGATATTCAGGACTTGATACTCGATACGCTAATCTCGATGCTTCAAATCTTGATGCTAAATACTTGATACTAAAAAAATGTTAAATCGTCCGCGCAGATTACGGAAAAATCCGTTAGTGAGAGAGCTGGTAGCCGAAACACGGTTATCGAAAGATATGTTTGTGTACCCTTATTTTGTGGTGCCGGGCACTAATGTTACCCGTGCCATTGATGTTATGCCAGGGGTAAACCATTATTCGGTTGATGCTCTGGTAAAAGATGTGGAAGACGGGATGAAAAAAGGGCTCAACAAGATCATGCTTTTTGGTGTGGGTGATGAAAAATCGGAAGATGCAAAATCTGCCTACCACGATCATTCTTTAGTACCAACAGCGGTGCGTGAGTTAAAAAAACAATTTGGCGACGATTTGTATGTAATTACCGACGTTTGCGTTTGTTCGTACACCACGCATGGCCATTGCGGTATTTTGGAAAATGATTATGTACAAAATGATAAAACGGTTGAGGTAATTGCCAAAATGGCTTTAACACATGCCGAAGCCGGAGCTGATATGTTTGCCCCATCTGATATGATGGATGGCCGTATCGAAGTAATCCGCAACCTTTTGGATGAAAACGGCTTTGTAAACGCGGCCATTATGAGCCATGCCACAAAGTTTGCATCTGCATATTATGGTCCTTTCAGAGAGGCTGCAGATTGTGCACCGGGTAAAGGCGATAGAAAATCTTATCAGATGGACTTCAGAAATCCATTAGAGGCTTTACGCGAAGCAGCTTTGGATGAACAGGAAGGCGCCGATGTTTTAATGGTGAAACCTGGTTTAGCTTATTTGGATATTATCCACCGGTTAAAGCAGGATATCAATTTGCCAATTGCTGTTTATAACGTATCAGGCGAATATTCGATGATAAAAGCTGCAGCCGAACGCGGATGGGTTGACGAACAAAAAGTAGTAATGGAAACCATGCATGCCTTTGCCCGTGCCGGTGCAAGCATTATTACCACTTACCATATTAAAGATATTTTAAATAACAACTGGATTTAGATAAGCTGAAAGCTTAAAGCAAAAAGACCAAAGCCATTTTAAAGCGCTTTACTTTTCGCTTTAAGCTTTAGTCTTTCAGCTTTTAGCTTAAAAAAAATGTTAGATTCACTAAAAAAAATGTTTTCAGGCAATGAAGCCGATATTCCGGTAAATACAGGTATTAAACCTGATATTTCGAGGGCAAAATCTGCTGAGCTTTATGAAAAATCAAAGACTTATTTTCCTGGTGGGGTAAACTCTCCGGTTAGGGCCTTTAAATCGGTTTACGGTACGCCGCTTTTTATTGAAAAAGGCGATGGATGTTTCATTTGGGATGTCGATGGTAACCAGTTTATCGACTTCTGTGCGAGCTGGGGTCCTTTAATTTTAGGACATAACCATCCAAAGATCAGGGAAAAAGTAGCAGAAGTGATGCAGAATGGCATGAGCTTTGGCGCACCTACAGCTTTAGAAAATGAATTGGCAGAGCTGATTATCAAAAACAACCGTTTTGTAGAGAAAATCCGTTTCACCAGTTCTGGTACCGAAGCGGTAATGTCGGCAATACGTCTGGCAAGAGGTTTTACCGGTAGGGACAAGATTTTAAAGTTCGAAGGCTGTTACCATGGCCATAGCGATTCGCTTTTGGTTAAGGCAGGTTCGGGTTTGGTTACTTTTGGCGAAACTTCTTCTGCCGGTGTACCTAAATCTTTTGCTGAAGAAACTATTGTGGTACCATTGAATGATAAAGCTGCAATTGAACAGGCTTTTGAACAATTTAAAGATCAGATTGCTGCGGTAATTATTGAGGGGATTCCGGCTAACAATGGCTTAATTATGCAGGATGAGGCCTATATCCATTTCTTGCGTAAAATTTGTACCGATAATGGATCGCTTTTAATTTTCGATGAGGTAATTACCGGGTTCAGGGTTGGTTTTGAAGGTGCAGCTGCTCACTATGGCATCACTCCTGATATTGTTACTTATGGAAAAATCATCGGTGGCGGTTTACCTGTGGGTATGTACGGTGCACGCGCTGAAATTATGGCGCATATTTCTCCTGATGGCGGGGTATACCAGGCCGGAACCTTATCAGGAAATCCGGTTGCCATGGCAGCAGGGATTGCAACCTTAACCGAATTGAATAAACCTGGTTTTTATAAAGATTTGAATAATAAAGCACAGGAATTTGTAGCCAGTATTCAGCGTTTTGCTACTGCGCGCAACTATAAATTTAAAGTGTTTACCATTGGCTCTATCTTTTGGTTTGCTTTCACTGACCGGGATAAAATCCAATCGGCTGATGATATTGACGCTGGCAGCATGGAGAAATTCAAGATTATGCACCGCGAGTTATTGAACAGGGGAATTTATTTGGGGCCTTCGGGATATGAAGTGGGTTTTGTATCTTCAGCACATACAAAGATCGAACTGGAGAAAGCTAAGCGTGCTATTTTTGAGGCATTGGATTTGGTGTTTAAGAAATAAAAGGGATTAAATGCTGCAATGGTTCGTGGAGACAGGAACCATAGGAAAATAATCTGTGTAATCAACCCGAAGGGAATGAAAAAATCAATTATCATATTTTACGCTTTATTGCTTTATGCGCTTGTTCAGCTCATTTCATGGGGTACGCTGGTCGTGCGTTTGCAACCGAGCCGCATGACGATGATTATGGGCGAGGGATCGGTATTTCTGTTTTTGCTGTGCTTTGGTGGCTATTTTTTACACCAGTCGTTAAAACGCGAAGATAAATTACGGGAACAGCAACAGAACTTTTTAATGTCGATAACGCATGAGCTAAAATCTCCTTTAGCAGCCATAAAACTTTCTATCCAGACCATTGTTAAGAGGGATTTGGATAAAGCGCGCCAGGTATCATTGCTCAACAATTCATTAAAAGATATTGAGCGGTTAGACGATCTGGTCGAGAATATGTTGCTGGCCACTAAAATTGAAAACCGTTCCTATACTTTTCCGAAAGAAGAATTTAATTTTTCGGAGCTGGTTTATAAAATTACAGACAGGCTTCAGGTTCACTCTTGTGGCAACGAACAATTGATAAATGCCCATATTCAGCCAAATTTGCAGATCATGGGTGACAAATTTGCCTTATCGTCAGTTGTAACCAATTTAATCGAGAATGCAGTTAAATATTCGAGTCCGTGCGATGAGATAAATGTGCATTTAAACAAAGTAGACGGCCATATTCAGTTAAGTGTGATTGATAAAGGGCCAGGTATTTCAGATGCCGAAAAAATGTTGATATTTGATAAGTTTTACCGCGTTGGTAACGAGAATGTCAGAAAAGCGAAAGGAACAGGTTTAGGCTTGTTTATTGTGAAAGAGGTTTTACAATACCATGATGCAGATATTACAGTAAAAGACAATCTGCCCCAGGGAAGTATTTTTGAAGTAACATTTAGTTAATCTCAATTATGTCACAAAAATTAAGAATTCTATTGGTAGAAGACGAGGATCACTTGTTAGATGCTATCAAATTAAACCTCGAACTTGAGGGTTATAAAGTTCACGCCGTTAAAGATGGCAAAACCGCTCTTAAAATTTTTAAAGAAGAACGCTTTAATCTGATCGTTTTAGATGTAATGCTGCCTGAAATGGATGGTTTCCAGGTTTGCGAAACAATCCGCTTAGAGAATGCAGAAGTTCCGATTATGTTTTTAACAGCTAAAAACACTTCTGAAGACCGTGTTTTAGGTTTGAAAAAAGGAGCTGACGATTATTTGGTTAAACCATTCAATTTAGAAGAACTAATTCTTCGTGTTGGTATTCTGGTTAAACGCAGTTTAAAATCAGACGATTTAAAAGAATTGAATTCTTACAAAATAGGTGACAAAACAATCTATTTTAACTCTTTCGAATTAAAACATGATGATGGTACCATTACTCCGTTAACCAAGAAAGAAACAATGCTGTTGAAACTGTTAATTGAGCGAAAAAACGATGCCGTTTCAAGAGAGCAGATTTTAGAAACAGTTTGGAATTATGATGTTTACCCTTCAACGCGTACAATTGATAACTTCATTTTAACGTTCCGTAAGTATTTTGAACCAGATCAGAAAAATCCGGTTTATTTCCATTCTATCCGTGGTGTAGGCTACAAATTTACAGATAGTCATTAATGTACAATAATAAGGGCAGATATGCTTTAATGGCAGTTTTCCTGCTTGCCGGCTTAGTCTGTATTTTTTATAATCAATACCAACTGGCAGCCGTTTCAGGATTGCTGTTTGCCTTTGTTGTTTGGAGCCATTTTAAGCATAGTTCGGTGCTAATGGCCTCGAAGCATTTTAAAAATAACGAGTTTGGTAAAACCAGGGCCTTACTGGCCGAGGTGGCAAAACCAGAGCGTTTGGCGAAAAGCCGGAGGGGTTATTACGAATTTATGCAGGGCAATATGGCATTGAAGGAACAAGATTATGATAAAGCTGAATATCATTTTCAGCTGGCCAGCCGTTTCCCGGTAGGAGGTAAGAACGAAAAATCGTATGTGCTGATCCATTTGGCTAATCTTGCCTTGCGGAAAAAAGATAGAGAAAGAGCTGAAGCTTATACCAAATTGGCAAAAGAACTTGCCGAAACACAACGATCAAAAGATATTATCGTTAAAATTGAAAAGGAAATAAGCAAGTTATAATACTAATATTGTCATTTTGAAGAACGAAGCACCAGTTTAGGAATAAAAAGGTACTTCGTTTTTTTTTTATTTATACCTTTGCGCAATTAAAATTTAGTCGGTTCATCATGCTGTCCCGATTTATCGGGATCAGCATCTTTCTTGGATAGACACTGATTCTGATATGAAAATCGGAAAAGGGTGATGATAACGCGACACCAAATACAGATCATGAAGAATAACCTATTTTTAGACGCAGCATTTTCAAAACAAACCGAACGTCCACCTGTGTGGATGATGCGTCAGGCAGGCCGTTTTATGCCACAATATTGGGAGATAAAAAATAAATACTCCTTTTTGGAAATGTGTAAAACGCCTGAGATTGCAGCTGATGTAACGATGTTACCTGTTGATTTATTGGGTATTGATGCAGCAATTTTATTCTGTGATATTCTGGTAACCGGCGAAGCCATGGGAGGCGATTTAAGTTTTACCCAGGGTGTTGGTCCTAAGTTTGCCAATCCGGTACGTACAGCAAAAGACATCGAAAATTTAAATGTCGATTGTTTGGATGAGTTACAATATGTAGCCGATGCGATTAAAGTTATCCAGCAACGTTTAGATAATAGCATTCCTTTAATCGGTTTTGCAGGTGCACCATTTACTGTAATGAGTTATTTAATTGAAGGAGGTTCTTCTAAAGATTTTAAATTAACCAAACTCTTTATACACAACCAGCCAGAGCTGGCGCATAAACTTTTGGCTAAAATTGCAAAAGTAACGGCTGATTATCTGAACCTTCAGATTGCTGCCGGTGTAAATGCCCTTCAAATTTTCGACAGTTGGGCCCTGGCCTTATCATGGAGCGATTATGAGGAGTTTTCGCACCGATACATCAAGGAAATTATTGCCAATCTGAACAGAAAAGATATTCCGGTGATTTCTTTCTGTAAAGGAAGTTCTGTTTTTGCCCCAATGATGGCCGAAGCTAAACCAGATGTAATTTCGGTTGACTGGAATGCCGATTTATTGAACATTAAAAATGCTTTGCCAAAGGGTATTGCAGTGCAAGGAAATTTAGATCCACATATTTTATATGCCGATAAAGCGGTGATCAAAGCACAGATTCATAAATTATTCGAACGCATGCGCGGTACTGAAGGATTTATCTTCAACTTAGGTCATGGTATTATGCCAGATATTCCTTTTGACAATGTAAAGTATGCTATTGAGGTAGTGAAGGAATTTAGGTATTAACTTAAATTTTTATAAATACGTCACCCTGACCTGTAGCGAAGCGAAAAGCTATGAAGCAAATTCATTTCATGGGCTCTTTAGAGAAAGACAGATGCTGAAACAAGTTCAGTATAAGATAGAATAGTTAAAATGATAGAAACCTTATTGCCATATTACCCTTATTTTAAAGCTGTACATATTGTATTTGTAATTAGCTGGATGGCTGGTTTATTCTATATTTTAAGTCTTTTTATTTACCATACCGAAGCTAACGATAAACCTGAACCCGAAAAAAGTATCCTCCGGAAACAGTTTGTTAAAATGGAAGCCACTTTATGGAAAATTATTGCCACTCCTGCCATGATCATTTCTGTTTTGGCGGGAGCCTCCATGCTTACTTTAAACCCCGGCTTACTCCAAGCCGATTGGATGTGGGTAAAGCTCGGCTTTGTGGTGGGTTTGCTTACCTATCATTTTATCTGCCAGAATATTGTAAAACAGCTTAAAAACAACCATTATAAGCTAACGAGCTTTCAACTGAGGCTATGGCGTGAGCTGGCTACCATTTTTATGATTGCCATTGTATTTGTGGTAATCTTAAAAAATGCCATCAACTGGATTTACGGTTTAATCGGCATTATGGGCGTTGCCATGGCGATAATGATTGCGGTTAAACTCTATAAAAACTACCGTAAGAAGCGTGGTGAATAATTATTTACCACGAAGCCACTAAACTTTCAGAAATAGGTTTGTAAGTAAGGTGTTAAAAAACATGGTGTTCATTGTACCTTGATGGTCAACCCATAAGTGACATTGTTTTCCTTGCGTAAACTTCTTTGTACTTGACACCTGCTACTTGATATTTTAATAAAAAACTATTCTAAATTTGGGCGATAAAATCCAAGCGCATGTTTACAAACACAGGTCAGAAAAAGGCCTTACTTCTGATAACTTTTCTTTTCAGTTCTTATTTTGCTTCAGCACAGTTCAATCAAACAGCTTTCGAAAACAGGATCCGTCCCGACAGCAGTTTAACCAATGAAGTACACTTTAACTTTTACAATTTAAACTATGTTCGTAATTATGAGTATACCAACGATTTCCATGATGGTTATACCTTATACGGAACACAGTTGCAGCCTCAGCTGGTATATTATGCCCATCCAAATCTGGCCATTACAGCAGGTGCTTTTATCAGAAAAGATTTTGGACGGAACGGAATTTCTGATGCGAAACCATTGTTTAGTGTAAAATATCATAAAAGAAACCTCACTTTAATTTTTGGAAGTCTAGAAGGTAACATTCAGCATAAATATATCGAGCCATTATACGATTTTGAAAGAATAATCACTACCCCAATTGAGTATGGTACGCAGTTATTAGTTGAGCGTAAGAAATTTACCCTGGATGCCTGGATTGCCTGGCAGAAAATGATTTATAAAGGCGATCCGGCCAAAGAAGAGATTATTGGTGGTTTATCAACTGAAAGTTTCTTAATTAAAAATGACGACTGGAAGTTGAGTATTCCTGCCCAGTTTTTGGCTTTCCACCAGGGCGGCCAGATTGATGTACTTAAAGAAATCCCGATTACTACCATGTTTAACGGGGCCACGGGGATAAAGTTGCATAAAGAGATTAATGCCAATATTAAACAGGTATATACCGATAACTATATTGCGGTTTACAAAGATTTTTCGCCGGAAAAAAGAAGGGCCTACCAAGGGGGCTTTGGTTTATGGCTAAATGCCGGAGTTGAAAGTAAATGGGGAAGTTTGGTAGCCTCTTACTGGAAAGGCAATAACTTTATTTCCATTAAAGGTATGCCACTATATGAATCCGTTTCTGATAATTTATATAGCCCGGGTCTGAAGCAGAGCTCGAGAAATATTGTTTCGCTTCGTTATGCCTACCAAAAAGAACTCATTCCGCATTTATATCTTGATGTGCGTTTCGAACCACATATTGATTTAGATCATACCGATAAACAACTTCAGTTTAACCACTCATTTTTCTTAACCTATAAGCAGGATTTTAAATTGTTTAAAGTGAAGAAAGATGAAAAGTAGAAGGGAGGAAGGTTGAGGTTGATCAGCTTTATACGATTTCAAACCTCGCAGATTTCAAAAATCTGCGGGGTTTATTATTTTTAACACCGGCCCTAGTTTCTAAAACCGATAGTAGCGAAAAACACGAAGGTGAGAAACGAACCAAGGCTTTGAAGCGAATAGCTCCAAAGGAGTGCCTTTGGCACGGGGTTGCTGCTCCCGATGAAATGCTGAATATTCATTTTCAAATAAAAAATCTATATCTTTCCTGAAATTTATTTGTATTATATCTGTTTGATAATCAATATGTTTTATTTTGTGTTTAACATTATTTAACTTTTTTTCTCTCCCAATGCAACCATTGTTTGTAATTGCCCATCTTCTATATACAAACACACAATGAAATTGACGCGAAGCTATACGATAAACGATTTGATGGAAGGCTGCAAAGCTGGCGACCGGAAGATGCAGGAATTGCTTTACAGGCAAACTGCATCGAAGATGTTGGCCGTTTGTATGCGCTACGCCAAAGATAGGATGGAGGCAGAAGATGTACTGCAAATGGGCTACATCAAAATTTTCCAAAAAATAAAAGAGTATCGGGGCGAGGGCTCTTTTGAAGGCTGGATCAGGAGGGTAATGGTGAATACCGCTATTGAAAGTTACCGTAAAAATTTACGCAGCTTAAATGTAGTTGAGATAGATGAAGCTTATGAGCAACCATCAACCGGCTTTGATTTTGGTAGCCTGGGGATGCAGGACCTGATGAAAGTGATACAAAAACTGGCCGATGGCTACCGCATGGTTTTTAACATGTATGTAATAGAAGGTTATTCACACAAAGAAATTGGGGAAGCACTAGGCATCTCGGAAGGGGCGAGCAAATCGCAGCTATCGAGGGCAAGGGCAATATTAAAAGAAGAAATTATAAAAATGGAGGGATTTGGTTATGCAACCTATACAGGATAAGGATTTTGATCAGTTATTTAAGGATGCTTTTGCTGATGCTGAAGTAACACCATCGAGGGATTTATGGAGCAATATAGAAAGCGAAATAGCTCCTAAGAAAAAAAGGACTGTCCCAGTTTATTGGTTATCTGCAGCCGCTGTGTTATTGATTGCTACGATCGGGATTTTGGTTTACCAGCAACGCAATAACGCTGGTGAAGATAAACATCTGGCCAGCAACAATCCGATTAAAAACCAGAAACAAACAATAGAAACACCGGTTGTGAAAGATCAGTTGCCTCCGGTAGTTGAGCCAATTAAAAAAGCTGCACCAACTTTGGCAGCCGAGGCTAAACCGGCAAAAGCTGTTGCCAAAGAGAAGGTTAAACAGGATATTGTTGCACCTGTTGAAAAACAGCGCATTGTTACCGCACCTGAAATGCAGAAGCAGGAAACAATGATTGCTCAGGTTGAAAACCCTAAAGATGATATCAAGGAAAAAATTGAAGAGGCGGTACTTTCGCAGCCTAAAACGGATATTGTAACCGCAAGCAATGCCACAGCTGTTAAAACTGACGAACCCGTTAACGATAATGAACAAAGCAATAAAGGCATCCGTAATATGGGTGATGTAATCAACATGATCGTTAACAAGGTTGATAAAAGAAAAGATAAACTGATCCAGTTCCGCACTGATGATGATGATTCCTCTCTATCGTCGATCAATATTGGCCCTTTTAAAATTGGGAAACGGAAGAAATAAGGTTATAAGTTAACAGTATGCAACATTCAAATCTTTCAACTTTACAACATTTAACAATATAAAACACACAGATATGAAACGTCTAATTTATACAACACTTTTGGTAAGCGGGCTTGCCGGTGTTATGGCTCCAGGAGCTTTTGCTCAACAAGATAGTACAGCCAAAAAGAAAATGGATTATAGTGAAGGGCATGGTATTATCATAAAATCTAAATCAGATTCAGTAAAAAAAGGACGCTTTGTGGGTGGGATTACTTTCACCAGGATTGATTGGGGTTTCTCAAGATTAATCGATAACGGAAGCTTTAATTTATCGCCAAATAACGATTTTTTGGATTATAAAGGCGGAAAAACCAGCACTTTCTCTTTTGATATATTACAGTTTGGCTACCGCTTTAACTCTAACTTTAAGGTGTATGTAGCTGGTGGTTTCGATTGGACTTTGATCCGTTTGAGAAAAGACATTACCATTGCTAAAAACACGAGCGAGTTTGTTTATACCGATCAATCGCCTGTACATTTTTCTAAAAACCGTTTCTCGAGCAGCTATGTGCATATTCCATTAAATTTTGAATTCCGCACTGATGAGAACAAAAATGGCAAAAGATTTTACCTGGTTTTAGGTCCGGAGGTTAGCTTTTTGCTAAACGGAAAGATTAAACAGATCAGTGCTGAGCGCGGTAAGGAAAAGCAGTACGACAGCTACCACTTTCAATCGGTTCGTTACGGAGGTAGCATCCGCTTTGGTTACGGAGGTATAGGATTATTTACCAAATATTACTTTAACGATATGTTTACTACCCAGCAGCAGGCTGGTTTGAAGAACATGAGTTTCGGGGTTACTTTTGGGTTAAACTAGCCCCTAAGGGAGACTTATTACACAAATGAACAGATCCTGTTTCGGTTAGGCGAGACAGGGTTTTTTGTTTGGAATTTTTTGCTTTGAGCTTTAGTTTTTCCGCTTTAAGCTTATTCATTATCTTTACTGCGTGAGCAATACCCTAATCAGCGTTAAGAATTTAACCAAGCAATATCAGGCAGAACAGGCCGGCGGCATTAAAAATGTAAGTTTCGAGATTAAAAGAGGCGATGTAGTGGCCATAATCGGCGAGAGTGGCAGTGGGAAATCAACATTGTTAAAATCTATCTACGGACTGTTAAAAACAGATGAGGGCGAAATCTTTTTTGGAGATGAAAGGGTTAAAGGACCCGATGAACAACTGATCCCAGGCCACAAGCAGATGAAAATGGTAACGCAGGACTTTTCATTGAATATTTATGCGAAAGTGTACGATAATATTGCTTCACAGCTATCAAATACCGACTTGAAAACCAAAGCCGAAAAAACCTTCCAGATGATGGAGCATCTTCGGATTTTACCGCTGCAGCATAAAAAAATCATCGAATTAAGTGGTGGAGAGCAACAGCGTGTGGCCATAGCAAAAGCCATGGTTGCTGATACGCAGGTTTTACTTTTAGACGAACCCTTCAGTCAGGTTGATGCCCTGCTTAAAAACCAGTTGCGTGCCGATATTAAACGCATAGCTTCCGAAACGGGGGTAACGGTGATATTGGTGTCGCACGACCCGGCCGATGGCTTATTTCTTGCCGATCAGCTGCTGATTTTAAAAGGCGGAGAGCTGCTGCAGACTGGAAAACCAGCTGAAATTTACCAGCACCCAGCCCATATTTATACGGCACAGATCTTAGGTAATGCGGTGGTTTTGCCAAAAACAGATGCCGAAAAGATCGGTTTAAAAACACAAAAAGAATTTGTGGTGTTCTATCCCGAATGGGCAGAAGTAAATAACAACTGGAGCAGCAGGCGTTACGAAGTAAAAGATGTGTATTACAAAGGCTTTTATGACGAATTGCTGGTAGAAAGAAATGGTGTACTTATCCGCGCTATACAGCTGAACAGAGGAGAGCATAAAAAAAACGACTACGTTCAGTTGAACATTAGTCGTTTTTTAGAGTTTTAAAGACCTTTAAAATTTAATTTCCAGCGTAATCTGATGGAATGATGACCACTTTTACTAAAGTATTATAGTTAGGTGGCACTGTAGCCGTTAAATTATTAGTATCCTGAACGTCAAACCTTAAACCTCCATTATAAACTTTAAAGCTAAAAGCATTGTAATTAAATGTATAAGGTAATTGAATATCGCCATTTGGATCATTAGGGTGTTCAAAATAGACCAATACTCCCTCGTCGTCTAGTGTTACGCCATCAATTGCAGGTAATGACTTATTTACAGAGTAACTACCATTGGCATTACGTAACCATTCGTTTGAATTAATGGTGAAATTATACGTTTTAGCTCTTAATTCTTGGTAAACAGTTTCTTTCTTGCAAGAAGCCAGACCTAGTGTGGCAATGCAAAGCATTAGGATGGTAAATTTTTTCATGTTGATTAGTGTTATTTGTGTGTGTGATATCGTATTACAAATCTTCTGCCAAAAAATAACAAAGGAGAATTATGGATTAATTATTGTACAACGGATTACGTGCACAAATGTTGCTACTTTACTTTTTTTAAAATATGAAGCTCTTTTTTCGCCTTTTACCCTGGTTAATCTTAGTGGTTGCCGGGTATTTATTTATCTCCAAAAAGTTTAGCATTAATACCTCGGTCGAAAGCAAACATCAGCTTTTAGTAGAAAAAATTGAGGCTATTGGTAAACTGGAACTGGTTCGGTACCAGATCAGCGATGTTTTGGAACATAAAAATAAAACAGATTTTTTACCCGAAGCCAGTGTTTTATTAATTGTTAAGGCCGAAGCGGTAGGTTGTATAGACCTGACCAAAATTACCAGGGAAGATATTGATATAGATGCGGACACTGCTGTAGTAAATTTACCACAGCCCGAAATCTGTTATGTAAAAATTGACCATAAAAACTCGCGTGTTTACGATACCAAAATGGCTTTTTTCCGCGAGGCTGGCCTGGTAGATGAAGCATACAAAGCAGCCGAAAGACAAATTACTGCTGAAGTTAAAAAATCGAGCATTTTAGCACAGACTAAAATTAATGCAGCAACAGTACTTAAGCCGATTATTGAAGGTTTGGGTTACAAGAATGTGAAGTTTACTTTTGAGTAGCTATTGGTTAGGGAGGTAGGTTCAGGCATCGTCACCCAGAATTTAGTTCAGGGTCTGATGAAAGGTGTAATAATTAGGGCTTCGCAGGTCTGCATGATAGATACTGAAATAAATTCAGCATGACGATTGATTAAAAACCTATTTCAAAAAATCTTCCCTGTGCGGGTTAAAAACATCAACCAGTAGTCCTGCTTCCAAACATAACACACCGTGAAATACGTTCGATGGAGCAAAGAACACATCTCCTTCATTCAATACCTTTTTGTCTTCGCCCATCGTTACTTCAAAACTTCCTTTGGCTACATAACTCATCTGTAAATGCGGGTGGTTGTGAACGGTGCCAATGGCGTCTTTTTCAAATTCTACTTTAATCAGCATCAGGTTGTTATCGTAAGCCATGATTTTGCGCTTAACGCCTGCACCTAAATCTTCCCAGTCGATATTGCTGTCTGAAATTAATGCCTGGTTACTTAAGTCTTTGAAATTCATTTTTTATAAGTTAGGTCACGTTGAGGGATAATTTATTATATAAAAATCAATATGATTGACAGCTCTCTCCTAAGGCGTCATTTCGAGCGGAGTGCAACGCAGTCGAGAACCACGTAGTGCTCAGCGGAGCTAAATCTGTCTTGATAGATTTCTCCATTTCGTTACCGATGAAAAATCGGCACGCTCCAGTCGAAATGACGATTCTTCTATAGGGACCGTCAATGGTGGCCTGTCGAAGGACTTTCTCTTTCTGTCCGTAGAGTTAAGCGCAGCGTTTCTGCGGACAGATTGCGGTTAAATGAAGGATGATTATTTCAGCCCTTCAATTCCTAATTTCTCTGCCAGTTCATTCAGGTCGTTAACCACCACATCAATCAGTGGGATACCGTTAATTTTCCTTTCCTGCTCGAATTCATATTCAGGCTCACCCGGAATAATTACTTTTTTATCAGGATCGATGGTTTTTGCACTTTTAAAGCGTTCTACCCAATTATCGAGGTGGTTTTTAAATTCCTCAGCCGGCCTGAAACCATCCACACGCATGGCCCCTAAAAAGTGACCCAAACCTTCGCCAACCGGATTTGCCGAAGGTTCTAAAAAAGCAACAAATGGCGGTACCCATGGCCCATAATTGGCTCCCGATAGCACTGCCGATAAAATATCAACTGTTGCACCCAAACCATAACCCTTGTGGCTCCCGTGGTCTTTATCGCTGCCTAATGGTAACAGCGAACCACCATTTTTTAATTCGTTCGGATTAGTGGAGCTCTCGCCCGTTTTATCCTGTACCCAGCCATCAGGGATACTTTTATTGGCCCTTTGGGCGATTTCGAGCTTGCCATTGGCTGCTGCTGCTGTGGCCATATCTACAATAACCGGTGGATATTTACCTGCCGGAAAAGCATAACACATGGGGTTGGTACCCAATAAACGCTCGTTGGCATAGGTAGGGGCAACCAGCGGACTGGCGTTGGTCATGCTGATACCAATCATATCTTTTTCTACCGCCATCAAAGCATGGTAGCCCGCAATGCCGTAATGGTTCGAATTTTTTACCGATACCCAGCCACTGCCATATTTTTCTGCCTTTTCTATGGCTACCTGCATGGCAAATGGTGCCACAACCAGACCTAATCCGGCATCGCCATCGATGGTTGCCGTAGTGGGGGTTTCGTGCACAATTTTAATGTCAGGAGTAGCATTTATCCGTTTCTTTTCCCAAAGCCTGACATAACCACTTAAACGGGCAACGCCATGCGAATCGATGCCGCGTAAATCAGAGCGAATCAAAACATCGGTAGCCAGTTCGGCATGTGCATCAGAACAGCCTATTTTTTTAAAAACGTTATAGGTAAAGGCTCTCAGGTTGGTTTCAGAAAAGGTGATGAAGTTCATAGTATACTATTTGTCGTCACCCTGTCCCGATTTTACATCGGGATCAGGGTCTTTCTTAATAGATGCTGAAACAAGCTCAGCATGACGAATCTAAAAATAAATTATGGTAATAAAACAGTAAAATCGCCGCCCAAAGGTTCAAAGTTTTCAATGCAGGATGATAAAAAATCTTCTCCGTAATTCACATACATTGGGGCAATATTTAAAATGCGCTCTTGCAATGTACCATTCGGGAAAAGTCGTTTTTTAACATTATCTATCTGTAAAAGCGCCATTTCGTGTTTCCTTTTTTCGGCCCTGAACAGTTTCTTTTCCAGATTGGCCAGCAAATGGTTGGTACGTTGTTTGGCCGTATCTGTGGATACAGATAGCGTTTTGTCTATTTTGTAAGCGTTCAGCTTAATCTGGTCGAAAATGCTGTTAATGGCCCGGGTTTCGTCGGCTAAACTGAGTTGGGCAGTTGTATTGCGCTTTACCCATATGTTTTTTAGTTCTTCAACCGGCAGGAAAATGTCTTCCAAAGAAAAGCCCAGTTTATATAAATTCTCCGCACTGCGTTTGTCGATCACTAAAGCCGAATTACGTAACAGTAAAACCGGGAAATCCACCTTGTAGTAATCGAAATTGGCTTTCAGCTGCATCCAGTAAGCCACCTCAGCGCCACCACCAATATAGGCAATGTTAGGTAAAATTACTTCCTGGTACATGGGCCGCATCACTACATTCGGACTAAAACGCTCCGGGTGAGATTCAATTTCAGCTAAAAGCCCGGCTTCAGTAAAACTAATATTGGTATGGTTTACCTGGTATTTCCCTTGCTCAAAAATCAGGCGTTCACGAAGGTTGTCGTTCAGGTAAAAGAAATTGATGTCGCGGCCATTCACCTGCGTTTTATAACCTAAATCTTCCAGGTTTTGCGAACTCGTTTCAATATTGCGGGCACTGTTGTGGTGTACAATGTCTTCGGCAATAATATTGGCAAATTGTTTTTTCAGGCGGGCATCATCAGCATTTACAATCACCAGCCCATATTTTTCGAAGAGGCTATTGACTAAAAAGCGGGTGGCATCGGCAAGGTTATCATGGTGCAGGTAAGCCTGCTCAACCAGTTTGGCAATGCGTTTTCCGTTTTTCGAAATGCCCAGGTAACCTTTATAGGCTGTTACTGCTGCGGCCACGGTTTTGGTACTTAACCTGCCTGTAGCCCCATTGGTTTGCTGTATCCAGCTGATGTTTTTCTCATCAACACTTACATGATTAATTTCATCAAAATCATGATCCTCTGTAGCCATCCAATAAATAGGAACAAAGTTTTTATCCGGATGCGCAATCTGTAGCTCAATGGCTAAATTTATGGTGGTTACAATTTTGTAGATAAAATAAAGCGGGCCGGTGAATAAATTTAACTGGTGACCAGTAGTTACCGTAAAAGTATTATCGAGACCTAAAAGTTCAATATTTTTGATAACCGATTTATTGGGCTGCAAATGCTGATACTGATCCTGTAAAACCTGTACTAAAGTGGAGCGGTTACCTGTAAAATTTCTACGCTCTATTGCACTGGCTAAACCTGCCATATCAGGACGGTAACTGTAAAAAGCTTTAAGCTGTTCTTTGTTGTTAATATAATCTAAAACCAGTTTAGAAAATGATCCGGTTTCCTGATATGAGATATATTTTGCCTGCATGATGTGCGAAAGTAATGCAATTTAAGGATAATTGTAAAGTACGCTAACTATTTTACATTCGTTAAATAAATTATAAATTGCTTTCTATTGCCCCAACTTTTTCCCTGTACAAATCAATCGGGCCATCAAGCAGTACGGCAATTACCGTTAGCTCCTTATCTAATTTATCTTCCGGTATCGGGATGTAAACAATGCCGGGGATTTTGCTCCAGTACAGTTTGTTATAAATTTCGTGGTTAAGCATTGTGCCTTCGCCAACCACCCTGATGCGGCTGATGTTATTTTTTAAGCCTTTAATGGCAATAGGGCCTGTTGGTTTTCCTTCAACAAAAAGATAAAGTGTCTGTTTATCGGCAGAAAGTGCGG
Source organism: Sphingobacteriaceae bacterium (assembly GCA_017745075.1). Classification (GTDB taxonomy): domain Bacteria; phylum Bacteroidota; class Bacteroidia; order Sphingobacteriales; family Sphingobacteriaceae; genus Pedobacter. Next base: position 56,216 of record JAGIAD010000006.1, read on the forward strand.
TATTGCCTTGATAATGACCACTTGGGATGCCTTTGCCAGTTTTGTAAAGTGCTTCGGCATTTTTGATTACCCAATTGCTAATCTTTTGATCAGCATTTTTAATGCCGGGATTAAAGTCCAAACCATCTGCAGGTAAACTGGTATTTTGAAATACATTTACACCGGCATTTAAATTACCAGCCAGTTTATTCAGGTTTAAGTTGGTTAAACCGCGTTGTTTGGGTGCAGCATACAGGTCTGCCAGCGAAAGGGTTTCGGGTTTTTCTTCAGTCAGTTGGATAGGGCCGTTTAACGATACTTTTACAACAGTTACATCGCTATCGAAATCTGCTTCCTTAAAATTAAGGAGATAATCTGTTTCGTTTAACTTAATTGTGTAGGGCTGCGCTTTATTACCAACCACTTCAATTTTGTTGATTTTCGATTTGATACCCGATAATAAAATGCCATTTTTTGTTTTATAATCGAGATACAGGTACAATACATCTCTGCTTTTAGATAAAGTTGTTTTCCCGTCAATGTGCCCGCCTGGGATTCCTGCTTGTGTACCATAAATGGCTTCAGCGTGTTTTTGAGTCCAGCGGCCTAAGCCTTTTAAAATTTCGACCTGTTCGGCTGCAATGGTTCCGTCGGCTTTGGGACCAATATCGAGTAATAAATTGCCTCCCATACTAATGCAGTCAACCAAAGTACGGATAATCATATTAGCCGATTTGTAGTGCTTATCATAAGGCTGGTATCCCCACGAATCGTTCATGGTATAACACAATTCCCACTCTGGCGATGCAGGTCTTACCACCGGCACACCCTGTTCGGGGGTATCGTAATCGCCATGACCATTTAAACGCGAATTGATGATCACGTTTGGATTTACCTTACGCAGGTTTTCCAATATGTTTTTGGCCTGCCACTCTTCACCGCTATGTTCCCAGTCGCCATCAAACCAAACTAAATCCGGATTGTACTGGTTAGAGAGTTCATTAAGCTGTCCCTGAAAGTAATTTTGGAATTTTTTAAAGCGGGCCGGATCCTGTTTATAATCGTAACGCTTGCGATCGCGTGTAAAACCATCATAATCAATATAGCTCCAGTCGGGTAGCGAAAAATATAAACCGGTTTTAAGCCCCGATTTTTTAAGATTGGCAACAAATGGCGTAATTAAATCTTTTTTAGCGGTACTATACTTTACTGTTGTGGTGGCATTGGGCATTTTACTGTCCCAAAGCGCTACACCATCGTGGTGTTTCGTGGTAATTACTGCATATTTCGCGCCGCTTTCTTTAATCAGATTTACCCATTCTGCAGGCTGATATTTGGCGGCGTTAAAACCATCAAGCTGTTTCATGTAAGCATCGTGGTTAATATAATTATTAAAGAACGACCACGATTCGGAAATACCATTTACAGAATAAATACCCCAGTGGATAAAAATACCCAGTTTGGCATCGGCAAACCATTGCATTTTTGGGTTTGAAGCGGCTTGTTGAGCAGATAAATTAAGGCCAGACGATAACAGGAAAAAAATAATATAAAGCTTTAAATAACGCATAATATTTGGTTGTGCAATAAGCGTTAAATATAAGGCTTTATCGGCTGGTTTTATATGAAAAACGCGCTTTATTTGATGTTTGGTCGGTATTTTTTATCCTATTGAAAGAAAATGATTTGAATATAAAAGATTTATTTATTCTGGCGCCAATCAGGTGAAAATTATGCTCCTGCCGGTGAGATACCAACTGGTAGATCAAAAAGGGGAGAATGGGAATGATGGTTAGCCTCCTAGTTGTTTTCGTGATAAAAGATGTAGTATACCGTTCTACCGGAACGCATCCCGGGTAGCAAATAACAGCATGTTAATTGCAAAAAAAAGCCGCCCCAAAAAATCGGGACGGCTCGTCAAAATATTTGGTTTAGTGATTTACCATTTTTTACGGCGCTCACCGCTTCCGCTTTCTCTGCGTCCGCTGCCACCTTTATCTTCACGGCTACGACCAGAAAAATCTCTGAAACCGCCACCGCTGTTTCCGCCTTCACGTCTTCCACCGCCTGATCTTCTGTCGCCACCACGGTATCCACCACCACCGCTTCTGCGTTCACCGCCGAAACCACCACGTCTGTCACCGCCACCGCGTCTTTCACCACCGCCATCACCGCTTCTTTCGATGCGCACCTGGCGGCCATTAAATTCAACTGATTTAAAGCCTTCAAAAACTTTGTCAGCAACAGCATCTTCTACCTCAAAGAAAGAGAAAACACCTTTTAAATCAATTTTACCAACGCTTTTACCACTAATTTTTCCGTTGTTACAGATAAATGATAACATATCGCCGCGGGTAAATTCATCTACCGAACCTAAGTTGATAAATAAACGGGTATAGCCCTCGCTGCCACGTCCGCGTCTTTCGCCACGTTCACCTCTTTCGCCACGATCATCACCAGCCGGAGCATTTAAATCAGGTGCTTTCGAGTAGTATTCCAAGAAACGGTTAAACTCTAAAGAAGCAAAACGTTTAATTACGTCTTCTTTGCTTAGATCAGCAAATTCGTCCATAATACGCGGAATGTACTGATCGATCTGTTCGTTGTTAACCTCTACATTATGTACTTTATGTACCAAAGAGAACAATTGTTTTTCGCAAACATCGAAACCGGTAGGCAGTTCGGCTTTGGTAAATTGTTTACCAATAATGCGCTCTAACTGACGGATTTTGCCCAGTTCTTTAGAGTTGATGATACAGATAGAAACACCGGTTTTGCCCGCACGGCCGGTACGGCCTGAACGGTGGGTATAACTTTCAATCTCATCAGGTAAAGAATAGTTGATTACGTGTGTTACATTGTTTACATCGATACCACGCGCAGCAACATCGGTAGCAATCAGCAACTGCATGTTACGCTCGCGGAAACGTTGCATTACCTTATCACGTTGTTGTTGCGATAAATCGCCGTGTAGTGCATCTGCATTGTAACCATCTTTAATTAAATGCTCAGCAATATCCTGGGTATCTAATTTCGTTTTGCAGAAAACAACACCAAAAATGTCGGGGTTAAAATCTACAATACGTTTTAAGGCTGCGTATTTATCGCGTGCACGAACAATATAATATTCGTGATCGATGTTTACGTTACCTGTATTTTTGGTGCCCATGGTTAGCTCGATCGGGTTATCCATATAGTTTTTAGCTATACGGCGAACTTCCGACGGCATGGTAGCCGAGAATAACCAGGTTTTTTTGTCATCAGGAGTGGTTGATAAAATGTCGTTGATGTCGTCCTGGAAACCCATGTTCAACATCTCGTCAGCTTCATCAAGCACAACATATTTAACATTTGAAAAATCAATGGCTTTGCGGCCAATGATATCCAACATACGGCCGGGCGTGGCCACTACGATCTGAACGCCTTGGCGTATTTCGCGTAGTTGTTGCATAATGTTCGCACCACCGTAAACGGCAACTACGTGAGCATTAGCAATGTTTTTAGAAAAGTTTTTAAGGTCGTTAGCGATTTGTAAACATAACTCACGGGTAGGGCATAAGATCAATGCCTGTGGTTTAGTTAATTTAAAATCGATTAGTTCTAACAGCGGCAAACCAAATGCGGCTGTTTTTCCTGTTCCTGTTTGGGCCAAACCAACAAAATCGTTAGTGCCCTCTAACAGTACAGGAATACTTTGCTCCTGAATCGGCGTTGGATTTTCGAATCCAAGGTCCTTTACGGCATTAACGACGTCATCACTTATCCCCAATAATTGAAATGGGTTTGTCATTCGTCTTTTTATTTTTTTAATTGAGCCGCAAAGATACGGTTAATATTCCGTATTTCACAGGTAATCAAGTAAATAGTTTTTAAGCTTAATTATTTGGTAATAAGGAGGTAATGTGTGGTTGGATAATGAAAGATGGAAGATGGGGGAAGGAAGGTGTAATAAAAACGGCGTAAAGTTGGGGACCAAGGAAAAAGAACACACCATATAAGAAAGGTAAGAACAATAAAGTTTAGTGTACTTATGTTTCTTATATGGTTAAATTTATATGCTAATAGCAGTATAGTTACCTTAATCTTTCAGCTGATCTGATTAATCTTTCGTCTTTATTGATTCCGAAAATGGCCAGTACAATAAACAGGATAGCGACGGCTGGCAAATAAGCCCCAATGCCAAAGCTGGCCCCTTCTATGCCACCGGGAAGTTCTTTTGCATAAACGCTGCACCAAAAAGCAAAACCAATAATTAATATGATCGAAACAATGGCAAAGCGTTTTTGGAAACTTCTCTTTTTATAGTTGAAAATATTGACGAAACAAATCAGCGCAACAGCAATATTGGCAATCAGCAATGGTAAAGAGACTTCAATATTCAATACCTTCCCGGATTTTCCTTCAAGGAAATGATGTAGGCCGTTTGTATAAATCTTAGCTTCCGAACCATCAACTGTTTTTGTTGCAATTGGCAAAAACAACATTAAAACCAGGGTTAAAGCCGCTAAAAAAAGCCATATCGATTGTATTCTTTGTATCATGAATGTAAATATATGGGAACAAATCTAGCCTTTTTTGAGAAAAGAAAGAATAAAGTTCTGATGTAGTGGAGAACTCCATTCAACTGAATTTAAGCTGATGACAGATAGGAGGGATGCAAGATGATCTAAAATCTGTGTTGATCTGTGTGCATCTGTGGTTAAAAGATATCTGCCAAACTCCAGGATGTCTAACTCCAAATGCCTAACTCAACGCTTTGCCCTTTGCCCGTTAAACTGTACTTTTGCATCGCTTTGAGTAAAAAAAGATATTTCATCCAAATCGCTTACGATGGCAGCTTGTACCATGGCTGGCAAACCCAACCCAATGCAATAACTGTTCAGGAGTTGTTGGATAAGGCCATGTCTGTTTTTTTTCGGCAGCCCATCGAGACGCTGGGTTGTGGCCGCACCGATACAGGGGTGCATGCTAAAGATTTTTATGCGCATTTTGATATAGAAGAAACAGATGAAAACAAAGTTTTAAATGCTTTGGGAGGGATTAATGCCCTTTTGCCATATCAGATTGCTGCAAAGCGGATTATCCCGGTGCATGATGAGGCGCACGCCAGGTTTGATGCTACATCGCGTACCTATAGATATTATATCCATTTCGAAAAAGATCCTTTTAAACTTAACCGGTCATGGTTGGTTAAAGATAAGTTGGATATAGAAGCGATGAATAATGCGGCCGCACTGTTATTGAATTATACCGATTTTTCGTGCTTCAGCAAATCGCACACACAAACCTTTACGAACAACTGTAAAGTAGCCAAAGCCGTTTTCGAACAAGAGGAAGGGGGACTGGTTTTTACCATTCAGGCCGACCGTTTTTTACGTAATATGGTGAGGGCCATTATGGGTACTTTAGTGTCGGTTGGTAAAAAAGAGATAGATTTAACAGCTTTTAAAGCAATAATAGAAAGTAAAAACCGTAGCAATGCCGGACAATCAGTACCTGCCTGCGGTTTGTATTTAGTAAAGATAGAATACCCTTATTTAAGGTAAAAGGTGGAAGGTTTAAGGTAGAAGTGTGGTAATAGGTATGGAAAAAATAAAATCTGAAACTACTTTGATAAGAAACATAATATTATTTAATTTTTAAGATGTTGTAAGGTCTTAAACCCTAAGCCTTACACCCTAAACCCTAAAAATGGCAGTTACAGGCGACGTATATAACACAGGATTACTGAAACGTATTTTTCAATATGTAAAGCCTTATCGCGTCATCTTTATATGGTCGGTTATTTTAACCATTTTGCTTGCAGCCATTTCCCCTGTGCGTCCGTTTTTGATTAAATACACACTCGATCATTATATTTTAAGCGGAAATTATCCTGGCCTGGTGAATATGACCATGTTGATGATCTTTATGCTCATTTTACAGACTTTAATCCAATATAACCACACGCTTTTAACCAATACACTAGGTCAGTCTGTTATCCGCGATCTGCGGATCAATGTTTTTAACCACATTACCAAACTTCGCCTGAAATTTTTTGATAAAACACCCATTGGGCAATTGATTACCAGAACTGTTTCTGATCTGGAAACCATTGCCGATATCTTTTCGGAAGGTTTAATCTCCATGATTGGCGACAGTTTACAGGTGGTGGTCATTGTTGGCGTAATGTTGTATACCGACTGGCAGTTAAGTTTAGTGGTGCTTTTGCCTATTCCGCTGCTGATTATGGCTACCCGAAAATTTCAGAAAGCGATTAAAGTTGCATTTCAGGAAATCAGGAATGAGGTTTCCAACCTGAATACGTTTTTGCAGGAACACATTTCTGGTGTTTCCATTGTGCAGTATTTTGCCAGGGAGAAACAGGAGTACAGAAAGTTTTATGCCATTAACAAACGTTATCGCGATGCCAATATCCGTTCCAACTGGTATTATTCGATCTTTTTCCCCGTGGTAGAGCTGATTTCGGCCATGTCTTTGGGGCTGCTGATATGGTATGGTGCAAAAAGTATCCTTTCTAAACCATTGGATGTAACGCCCGGAACCATTACCCAGTTTATCATGTACCTGGGTATGGTGTTTACGCCAATTCGCCAACTGGCAGATAAGTTTAATACGCTGCAAATGGGGATGGTGGGAGCCGAACGCGTTTTTAAAGTTTTGGATACTGATGAAACTACGCCCAATAACGGGACACAAAAACCTGCAAAATTGGTTGGTAATATCAGGTTCCAAAACGTTTGGTTTGCTTACAATGATGAAAATTATGTACTGAAAGACCTCAGTTTTGAAGTAAAAACAGGCGAAACCGTTGCTTTGGTTGGGGCAACCGGTGCAGGGAAATCTTCTACCATTAACATTCTAAACCGCTTTTACGAAGTAAAAAAGGGGGATATTACGGTAGATGGTATTCGCATTGAAGATTTTGACTTAAATTATTTACGCAGTCACATTGCTACCGTATTGCAGGATGTTTTCCTGTTTTCGGATACGATTCTGAACAATATTACCCTCAATAATCCTGAAATTACACTTGATCAGGTCATTAATGCCGCAAAAAAAGTCGGTGCACACGAATTTATTGAACGTTTGCCCGGGGGTTATCAGTATGATGTGATGGAAAGGGGCGCGACGCTCTCGGCCGGACAGGCGCAGCTCATTTCATTTATCCGCGCATTGGTGCATAACCCTGCTATTTTGGTGCTCGATGAAGCCACTTCATCGGTTGATACCGAAACCGAGCTGCTGATCCAGAAAGCCATTGATAACCTGATGGAAGGCCGTACGTCAATCGTAATTGCACACCGTTTATCTACTATTCAGAAAGCCGATCAGATTATTGTGCTCGATAAAGGCGAGATCAAAGAAAAAGGTACGCACCAGCAGCTGTTAAAATTAAATGGCTACTATAAAAAGCTTTACGATCTGCAATTTTCTTCAAAAGGGATTGCCAAAGTTTAAAACCCATTTATTTTGCAAGGATTTTGTTAATTTAACAGCTTCTTAAATCACGGGAAAGATGAAATTATTAAAGTTAATTGCCTTGTTGTTACTTTCGGTTATAACCTTAAAGGTTGCAGCCCAACAGAAGAAATATGTAATGGTTATTCATGGTGGCGCTGGCACTATCCTCAAAAAAAATATGACCCCTGAAAAAGAAGCAGCCTACATAGCTGTTTTAACACAGGCTTTACAGGCGGGTTATGCCGAAATTAAAGCAGGAAAAACCAGTCTTGATGCTGTAGAAGCTACTATTCACGTCATGGAAAACGATCCGCATTTTAATGCTGGAAAAGGCGCGGTTTTTACGCATGATGGCAAAAATGAGCTTGATGCCGCCATCATGGACGGAAAAACTTTAATGGCTGGCTCGGTTGCAGGGGTAACCACCATTAAAAACCCAATTTCTGCAGCAAGGGCCGTGATGGAAAAATCAGAACATGTGATGATGGTGGGGGCAGGCGCAGAGCAGTTTGCCAAAGAAGCAGGCCTGGAAATAGTAGATCCAAAATATTTCTGGACAAAAGAGCGCTGGGAGGGGCTGCAAAAAGCAATTAAAGAAGATTCAACAAAGGCAGTTTTAGATCATGGAAATAAAAAATCTGAACTTTTAGGTGTAAAAAATCACGATTACAAATTCGGTACAGTGGGTTGTGTTGCGCTCGATAAAGCTGGTAATTTAGCCGCCGGAACTTCAACCGGGGGCATGACGAATAAAAAATATGGACGGGTGGGCGATGCGCCCGTTATAGGAGCAGGTACCTATTGCAATAACGAAACAGCAGGTATTTCGTGTACAGGCTTGGGCGAGTTCTACATCCGCAATGTAGTGGCTAAAACCATTTCCGATTTAATGGAGTATAAGGGATTATCTGTTGCAGAAGCTTCTAAAATTACATTGGATAAAGTAGGCAAAATGGGAGGTGATGGTGGTTTAATTGCTTTGGATAGGCAAGGCAACATGACTATGCCCTTTAATACCGAAGGTATGTACCGTGGTGCCATAACCGCTGATGGTAAAATTGAAGTCAGTATTTATAAATAGTGGAAACTAACTAACTGATGAAAAAGCTATTTTCCAATTTAACCTTTCAGGTAATTGTTGCCATTATCATAGGGATCTGCGTTGGTGTTTATTTTCCGGGTTTGGCACCAACTGCTAAAATGATCAGTGAGGGTTTTATCAACCTCATTAGTATGTTAATTGCCCCGATCATATTCTTTACCATTGTTTTGGGGATCGCACACATGGGCGATATGAAAAAGGTAGGCCGGGTAGGAGGTAAGGCACTGTTGTATTTCGAAATTGTAAGCACGGTAGCCATTGCAATTGGTTTATTTGTGGCTAATGTTTTAAAGCCAGGTGCCGGAGTTGTAGCAAAGGGAGTTGATGCCACTAAGATAGTTGGTTATGCCAAGCAGGCCAAAGAGATGAACTGGGGAGAATTTTTTCTTCACATTATTCCGCACAATGTATTTGCCGCCTTTTCGGAAGGAAATATCCTGCAGATCTTGCTTTTTGCCATTCTTTTTGGTTATGGGCTCAATAAATTGGGCGATGAAGGATCAAGTGTTTTAAACGCCTTTGATAAAATATCCAAAGTGCTTTTTAAAATTATGAAAGTGATCATGCGTTTGGCGCCTATAGGTGCCTTTGGCGGTATGGCCTTTAGCATCGGTACGCACGGTTTACAAAGTATAGTCGGTATGGCCAAATTAATGGGCTCGGTGTACCTTACCTGTTTATTGTTCATTTTTGTGGTTTTAAATGGCATTTGCAGGTACTATAACTTTAGCTTATGGCAATACCTGAAGTATATCCGTCAGGAGATATTAATTGTATTGGGGACCTCTTCTTCCGAATCGGCCCTGCCGAGTATGATGCAGAAAATGGAAAGTATTGGTTGTGATAAATCGGTAGTCGGTTTGGTAATCCCTACCGGTTATTCATTTAACCTTGATGGAACAGCCATTTATCTGGCAATGGCTGTGATATTTCTTTGCCAGGTTTTTCATGTTGATTTAACTCTTGGGCAACAGATAACCATTTTAGGCGTATTGATGGTAACTTCTAAAGGTGCCGCAGGTGTTACCGGAAGTGGTTTTATCGTGCTCGTATCAACCCTTACAGCATTAAAAATTATGCCTATCGAACACATTTCGATCTTAATTGGTGTAGACCGTTTTATGAGCGAGGCCAGGGCCATTACCAACGTAATCGGCAATGGAGTAGCTACCGTTGTGATTGCCAAAAGCGAAAAACAGTTCGACCAGGAAAAATATTTAAAAGCCATTCAGCCGGTAATGATCGAAAAAGGAGAGGAAAGTTAGTTTACTCTAGCCGTCACCCTGAATTTATTTCAGGGTCTCTAATACCTAGAGAGCACTGTTTTATTCTGAGAGATGCTGAAACAAGTTCAGCAAGACGAGTAAAGGGAGTTTGTACCTAACCAATACCTCCCAACTAAAAACGCCCAACTCCAAACTATTTAACCTATCTTTGCAGCAGAAACAGGCAACACAGCATGTTTAGTTAAACCAGATTACATTGGCTCAAGAAGAACAAAATAACCGCAAAGAGAAAAGCGAGTTACACCCACGCAACAAACACCGTTCGCGTTACAATTTCAAACAACTTACCGCTACCTCAAAAGAATTAAAACGCTTTGTTTTTAAAAACGAACATAACGATGATTCTATTGATTTTGCCGATCAGAATGCAGTTAAAGCCTTAAACAGAGCCTTGTTGAAGCATTATTACGATGTTTCGCAATGGGATATTCCAAAAGATTACCTTTGTCCGCCTATTCCGGGCAGGGCCGATTATATTCATTATGTTGCCGATCTTTTAGGCTCAAGCAATAAAGGTAAAAACCCAACCGGACCCAATATAAATGTGCTTGATATTGGTATTGGAGCCAACTGTATTTACCCGATCATTGGTCACCGGGAGTATGGCTGGAGCTTTGTAGGCTCCGATATCGATCCCCTTTCTGTTGAAGCTGCCAAAAGGATTGTGGAAGCCAATAAATCATTACAAGGCGCTATAGAAGTGCGTTTGCAGGGTTCAAAAATGGGGATTTTTAGAGGTATTGTAGGCAGAACCGAGCGTTTTGATGCCGTGGTTTGTAATCCGCCTTTCCATTCTTCATTAAAAGAGGCCGAACAAGGCACCCGCCAGAAATGGCGTAACCTGGGCGGTGGCGAAAAGGAAGTAAAACACGTACTGAATTTTGGAGGGAACAAAGCCGAGCTTTGGTGTCCCGGTGGCGAACGTGCTTTTGTTGAGCAGATGATTATTCAGAGTTCACAGATTAAAAACCAGGTTTTATGGTTTACCTCACTGGTTTCGAAAAGTGCCAACCTAAAGAGTATTTATAATGCTTTAATTAAGGTAAACGCTTTTGAAGTAAGAACCGTTCAAATGAGCCAGGGACAAAAAATAAGCCGGTTTGTAGCCTGGACTTTCCATGATGAAGCTGCGCAGGCTAAATGGGCAAAAGAATGGAAATAAGTTTGGAGTTAGTGGTCGCGAGTCTTTAGTCGGCTAGCGATCGTTTCAAATAAATATACGTAAAGCTGGATTAATTTTTAATCCGGCTTTTTCTTTTGAATGCTAGATTCACAGTACTGCAGGTATAGGACTGCCTACTAACTGGTTTTAGCCCCGAAAATATATCCTGCTAATGCGGTTACTACCATTGCCACAGTTCCCCAGAAACAGATTCTAATTACTGCTTTAACTACATTTGAACCTCCTGCCCTGGCTGCAATTGTGCCTGATAGCGCTAAAAATACAATTGCAAAACCATATTGATAAAATACCATTGATTTTATCGGAGCAAAAAAAGCAACGAAAAGAGGTAAAATCGCCCCTGTGATAAAAGATGCACCTGAAGCAAAGGCTGCCTGGAGGGGTTTAGGTTGCGTAATTTCGTTAATGCCGAGTTCATCCCGGGCATGTGCAGCCAAAGCATCCTTCCCAGTAAGCTGTACGGCCACCTGCATGGCTAAATCTTCATCCAGTCCCTGGGCTACGTATATTTTGGTAAGTTCTCTCAGTTCTATTTCGGGCATACTTTCGAGTTCGATTTTCTCGCGCGCCAGGTCTGCTTTTTCAATATCGGCCTGAGAGCTTACCGAAACATATTCACCGGCAGCCATAGATAATGAACCCGCTACTATACCAGCCAAAGCCGCCAGTACGATAGGACTTCTCGTATCACTCGCAGCAGCTATACCGATAACCAGGCTGGTGGTAGAAATTATACCATCATTTGCGCCGAGTACGGCAGCTCTTAACCAGCCTGTTCTATTTGTGTAATGCTTTTCCAGTTCCATCGTAAGATCGAATAATTTTCATGTTGGTAGAAAGACAATAGCTTAATTTAACAGTATTGATTCTTGATTTGCAGAATCAAAATCATTTCTTTTCATAAACAATCAAAATGGTCAGCTCATTGCCTGCATTTGGTGCAATGCCATGTGAGCTGCCCGGACGGGTCAAAATCGCATCACCAGGCTTAACTGCAAAGGTTTTTCCATTCATTTGCATGGTTCCGTTTCCGCTGATCACGTAGTAAATCTCATCTTCTTTTTGCAGGTGGTAACCGATTGATGAACCCGGTTTCAATATTCTTTTCCTAAAGGCTGTTTTCAGGTTTTTGGCATTGGCGAAAAAGTTGAAGCCTATGGTTTCGCCGCCACCACTATGAGTGCCGGGTTCGGTTTTGGCCACTTCAACATCGTTTTGCAAAATGTATTTACTTGTATCGGCTGTTTGGGCTTTTGCGGCGATTGAAATAATGAATGTAAAAAATAATACAGCTAATGCTTTGTTGTACATGTGGTTCATTTTTATATCTGGTTATCTGCTTTAGACGATGGAACTGCCGAATACGAGGGTGTTTCCATCAGGATCGTTAACCGCAAAATCGCGCATGCCATAATCGCGGTCATCTAGGGTTACGGTAATGAGGGCTCCCTTGGCTTTAATCTGCTCATAAAAGCTGTCTACTGTATCGCAGTCGATGCAGAGGTGGGCACCACCAGGGATCTTTTTAATACCCTGATTGATCTGGCCGTTGAGGTGCACAAGGACATTCCCCTGCAGCAGCCCCACATAATCACCGAAGCGGAAATCTTCGCTGAAGCCAAGGATATCGCAGTAATAGGAAAGGGAAGCTGGTAGGTTGGATACATGGATCACACTCGCAGAGCTGATGGCTTTCATGAATAAATAAATTAGTGACAGATAAGATAAATAAATATAAAAAGAATTTTTAGCATTACAGGTTTATAATCGAAAGGCTTGCTGCGGTAGGCTACAACTGCCATAAAGCATTTCCTTACATTTTCCTGAAAAAACGGGGCAAATAATATGCTTTTCGGTTTGACTTTCCAGTCAATAATATTAGCTTTGCACAAAAAAAATTGATACATGAGCGTTTTAGTAAATAAAGATTCTAAGGTTATCGTTCAGGGTTTTACCGGAAACGAAGGAACTTACCACGCCGAGCAGATGCTGGCCTATGGTACAAACGTAGTTGGTGGTGTAACGCCTGGCAAAGGTGGGCAATTACATTTAGATAAGCCTGTTTTTAATACTGTTAAAGATGCCGTTGATCAAACGGGTGCAAATGTATCGATCATTTTTGTACCACCGGCTTTTGCTGCTGATGCAATTATGGAAGCTGCCGAAGGTGGAATTAAAGTTATTGTTTGTATTACCGAAGGTATCCCTACAAAGGATATGATTCAGGTTAAAGAATATATTACAGGTCGTGATGTTACTTTGATTGGCCCTAACTGCCCGGGCATTATCACTGCTGATGAGGCTAAAATTGGTATCATGCCAGGTTTTATCTTCAAAAAAGGTAATGTAGGTGTGGTTTCTAAATCAGGAACTTTAACTTACGAGGCCGTAGATCAGGTTGTGAAAGCTGGTTTAGGTATTACTACTGCGATTGGTATTGGTGGCGACCCGATTATCGGAACACCAACTGTTGAAGCAGTTAAATTGTTAATGAACGATCCTGAAACTCACGGTATCATCATGATCGGTGAAATTGGCGGTGGTATGGAAGCTGAAGCTGCCCGTTGGATCAAAGAACACGGTACTAAACCTGTTGTTGGTTTCATTGCTGGTCAGACTGCGCCTCCGGGACGTAGAATGGGCCATGCCGGTGCTATTGTTGGCGGTGCTGATGATACCGCAGCTGCAAAAATGAAAATTATGCGTGAGTGCGGTATCCGTGTGGTAGAAAGCCCGGCTGAAATCGGTGCTGCAATGGCAGAAGAATTGGCGAAGTAAGATTTTTAAATTTATATAAAGAAAAGCGTTTCGATTAGGTTCGGAGCGTTTTTTGTTTTTGGTTATACCGATGTTTAACCACAAAGGACACGAAGAGTTGACATCAAAGTGCGTAATTTTTTACCACCGAGTGCACAGAGAAAAGTACAAAGCACACAGCGTTGGGAGCTTTATAACCTAACACATAAAAACCCATTCGCTCGGTGTCACTCTGTGAAACCTCTTTTCTCTCTGTGGTTAATACTTAAGAGCCGACCTACGCTTCTTTAACTTTTGGTTATACTGCTGTTTAACCACAAAGGACACGAAGAGTTGACATCAAAGTGCGTAATTTTTTACCACCGAGTGCACAGAGAAAAGTACAAAGCACACAGCGTTGGGAGCTTTATAACCTAACACATAAAAACCCATTCGCTCGGTGTCACTCTGTGAAACCTCTTTTCTCTCTGTGGTTAATACTTAAGAGCCGACCTACGCTTCTTTAACTTTTGGTTATACTGCTGTTTAACCGCAAAGGACACAAAGAGTTGAGGTCAAAGCGCGTAATTTTTTTACCACCGAGTGCACAGAGAAAAGCACAAAGCACACAGAGTTGGGAGCATTATAACCTAACATAAAAAACATACGCTCGGTGTCACTCTGTGAAACCTCTTTTCTCTCTGTGGTTAATACTTAAGAGCCGACCTACGCTTCTTTAACTTTTGGTTATACTGCTGTTTAACCGCAAAGGACACAAAGAGTTGAGGTCAAAGCGCGTAATTTTTTTACCACCGAATGCACAGAGAAAGCACAAAGCACACAGAGTTGGGAGCATTATAACCTAACATAAAAAAAACATACACTCGGTGCCACTCTGTGAAACCTCTTTTCTCTCTGTGGTTAATACTTAAGAGCAGACCTACGCTTCTTTAACCACAAAAAAACGCAGAGCGTTTTTAACTACTAGGATATTAAGGGCTTTCTTTGGTCTGGTGAATAATGTTAGCCATGCTCGCTCCAGGCTTTGTCAGGGTGAAGTAAACACTGCTATAAACCATCGAAACAGCAAACCAAAAGCAATAGCTTTAACGTATATTGTAACATGAGAACGATGTTAAATAAACTATTTTTAGCTTCAGCTGTTGTTTTAATAGCTACATTTTCGGCCTGTGCACAAAAACAGGATAAAAATGAAGCAAAGGCGACAAAAGAAGCAACACCAATTATACCAAAGAAAAAAATGAACTGGAATCCATTAACACCCGAAGAAGAAAGAGTAATCGTACATAAAGGTACCGAATACCCGGGTACAGGTAAATACGAGCATACTACAGATAAGGGAACCTATACCTGCAAGCGTTGCAATGCGGCCTTGTACCGCTCAGAAAGCAAATTCGATGCTCACTGCGGATGGCCTGCCTTTGATGATGAAATTAAAGGCGCGGTAAAGCGTATTCCTGATGCAGATGGTTCGCGTACAGAAATTGTGTGTGCCAACTGCGGTGCGCATTTGGGTCACGTATTTTTAGGAGAGGGCTTTACCAATAAAGACACCCGCCATTGTGTAAATTCGATCTCGATGAATTTCGTGCCCGATCAGAAATAAGGTAGATGTAGAAGGGTTAGGTAGAGGCGTAAGGCGATAAGCTTTACGCCTTTTTTTATGGCTTTTTGTAATAATTCAAATGGTCAATCGTTTGCGTATTTTTTAAAGATACGAGTGTTTGCTGAATGCATTATTTTAGCTGTGCTAATCAATACAAACCCATTATCAGGAAACCATTAATGAAACATAAACTGTTGCTTTTCGCCCTGAGCTTATTTGCTATTTGCACAACTTTTGCCCAAAAAACGGTAAAAAAAGCTAATCGGCCCAAACCTAATATTGTTTACATCCTGGCCGATGATATGGGGTATGGCGAACTGGGCTGTTATGGGCAGGATAAGATAGAAACACCTAACCTGGATGCTTTGGCTAAACGTGGTATGCGCTTTACACAGCATTATGCCTACCCTGTATGCGCGCCATCACGTTATATTTTAATGACGGGCCAGAACTCCGGGAAAGCCTTTATCCGCGGCAACCACGAGTGGGGCGAACGCGGACCTGTGTGGGATTTTAAAGCAATGGAAGAAAACCCTTACCTGGAAGGGCAGTACCCAATACCCGATTCGACAGTTACTTTGGCAGAAATGTTAAAAAGTGCAGGTTACACTACAGGTATGGTAGGCAAGTGGGGACTAGGAGCTCCTCTTACTACCGGTTTCCCAACACAACAGGGTTTTGATTATTTTTATGGCTATATCTGCCAGCGTCAGGATCATACCTATTACAGTGGTCACCTTTGGGAAAACGAAAACAGGATTCCCTTAGATAACAAAATTCAGGCGCCAACGGTTACTTTTCCTAAAGATTTGGATAGCCGGGATGAGAAAAATTATGAGAAATATGCACAGAAAGATTATGGTCCGGATTTTTTAATCAAGGCAGCATTGAAATTTATTGATAAAAATGCAGCCAGGCCATTCTTTCTTTACTATCCAACGCCATTGCCGCACGTTTCTTTGCAGGCACCTAAAGACCTGGTGGCTTATTACCATCAGAAATTTGGTGATGAAAAACCCTTTCTGGGCGATGGGTCTTATTTTCCTTGTCGTTACCCGCGTGCTACCTATGCGGCTATGATTACCTTGCTCGACAGGCAGGTGGGCGAATTGATTAAGGAGCTGAAGGCAAAAGGGGTGTATGATAATACGATCATCCTGTTTTCGGCTGATAATGGTGTGGCCTTTAATGCCGGGGTTGATCCTGTCTTTTTCAACAGTGCAGGTCCGTTTAAAGGCAGTTATGGCTGGGGTAAGGGTTTTGTGCACGAAGGCGGTATCCGCGAACCTTTTATTGTTTCGTGGCCCGGAAAAGTGAAGCCCGGTAGTACTAGTAATCTGATAGCTTCCACCATGGATATGATGCCTACCTTTTGCGATCTGCTTGGTTTAAATACGCCCAAAGAGGTTGATGGCATCAGCATTTTGCCTACTTTGTTAGGACAGCCGCAGAAAAATACGCATCCTTATTTGTATTTCGAATACCCTGAATATGGCGGTCAGCAGGCAATCCGCCTGGGCAACTGGAAAGGGGTACGTCTCAATATGCTTAAAGGCAATGCCAAATGGTCTTTATATAATCTGGAGAGCGACATTAAAGAAGAAAACGACCTGGCCGAAAAGCATCCGGATATTGTCGAAAAAATGATTAAAATCAGTAAGCAGGAGCACCGCACCCCGGCTTTATCCAACTTTTTAATCCCGGTTTTAGAGCAGGAAATGAAATAATTTATCGTATTGTGTTGAGATTTTTTCAACGGGCAAAAACCTTACCTGACATGCTGTTAAGTAACAATTTTGCGGGTAAAGCAATGTTGCGGCGTAGGGTTAAAGAGTTCTGTTTTGCCGGGTGAATGCTGATTAACAGCTTCATTTTAAACTAAATGCTTATATTTGCAGGCTCGATAAAGAATTTTAGCCTATGAAGTATCTTCTGTTATTAAGTAGTTTGTTCTTGTTTTTGCACAGTAACGCACAAGATTCTGCCTCGCCAGTAAATGCAACAGACAGCATTCAGAAAACAGTTCTTGCCACTTATTATCACCGGAAATTTGAAGGTCACCGCACCACGAGCGGCGCCCGCTACAGGGCAAAAAAACTCACCGCTGCACACCGCACCCTGCCATTTGGTACAATGGTTACCGTAACCAACCCGGCTAACGGAAAATCGGTAGTAGTTAAGGTAAATGATCGTGGCCCTTTCTCTAAAAGACTGGCCATCGATTTATCAGAAAGAGCTGCTAAACAGATTGGTATTTACCGCAAAGGTATTGCTAAAGTTAACCTTAGTTATACGGTCGAATAGTATTCCTTTTAGCTCTATTCTGGGCTTAAAACACTCCTTAAATTTAAGTTATTAACACTTGTTTTTGTTTGTTATGTGCTTGAAATTAAATGATTAGCTTTTTTTTGGCTTGAAAATGAGATTTGGCTGATCGTTTTTGCCCAACAATCGGGGAGGGTGTTAACAACTTTGGTTCACTAAAAACCACTGTCGTATATATATTTGTTATAACAAAGTTCTTTAACTTCTTGCACTTGAAAACAAATATAAAAGCTTAGTTTTTAGTAATTTATGCGTATATCTCTCAGATTACATTTTTAAATTTTCCGAACTAAAAACTCAGTTGTTTGTCAGGTAATAGGGTTAGCACTTTCACTACAGCGTTTTGATAAAAGACATTACAATCATCATATAAAATTGATGGATGCGTGTCTTCGTCGGCTCTGTTAAAAATAGATTTTTTAAAACGTCAGCGTATGGAACAGGAATTATTACTACAAGAAAACAAAGACAGATTTGTGCTTCTACCGATCAAGTATCCGAAAGTTTGGGAGATGTATAAAAGAACAGAGGCCAGTTTCTGGACTGCCGAAGAAATCGACCTTTCTGACGACCTGAAGCATTGGGAAAACCTTAACGATGGTGAAAGACATTTTATATCTCACATTTTAGCCTTTTTTGCCGCCAGTGATGGGATTGTAAACGAAAATCTTGCAGTAAACTTCATGAGTGAAGTTCAGATCCCCGAAGCGCGTTGTTTTTATGGTTTCCAGATCATGATGGAAAACATCCATTCAGAAACCTACGCCTTATTAATCGATACCTACATTAAAGATCCTGAAGAGAAAGACCGTTTGTTCCACGCCATTGATACCGTTCCGGCAGTAAAAAGAAAGGCTGAATGGGCTTTACGCTGGATTGATAACGGAACTTTTGCAGAACGCCTGGTGGCTTTTGCTGCGGTTGAAGGTATTTTCTTTAGTGGTAGTTTCTGCTCAATCTTCTGGTTAAAGAAACGCGGTTTGATGCCTGGCTTAACTTTCAGTAACGAGCTGATCTCGAGAGATGAGGGTTCACACTGCGAATTTGCCTGCCTGTTGTACAGCATGTTGAACAACAAATTGAGCGAAGAACAAGTGCATGGTATTATCAGTGATGCAGTTGAAATTGAAAAAGAATTTATTACCGATGCATTGCCGGTTGCCCTGATTGGAATGAATGCAAAATTAATGAGCCAGTATATCGAGTTTGTTGCCGATAGATGGTTGCAGGAATTAGGTTACAAAAAAATATACAACGCAACCAATCCTTTCGATTTTATGGAAATGATCTCGTTGCAGGGTAAGACCAATTTCTTCGAAAAACGTGTTGGCGATTATCAGAAAAGTGGGGTATTAACCGCAGCCGATAACAAAGCACAGGCGTTTTCTTTAGATGAAGATTTCTAAAGGCTGAAGTTAATAAGGTTGAAGGTTAAAAGGTAGAGGGCAGAAGGTTTAATCTTGCTACTTGATACTTGCTACCTGAATCTTGCTACTTGAATCTTGATACTTATTACCTGCTACGCTACTCAAAAATAAATAATAAATATAAAGTGATCATTAAGTCTTGATACTTGATACGCACTACTAAATATTAACTTAAATCTCATAAAATATGTTCGTACTAAAAAGAGATGGCCGCAAAGAAGCGGTGCAATTTGACAAAATCACAGCCCGCATTCAAAAGTTGTGCTATGGTTTAAATTCAGACCTTGTAGACCCGATTGATGTGGCCAAAAAGGTAATCGAAGGTTTGTATGATGGGGTAACTACCTCTGAGCTGGATAACCTTGCTGCTGAAACTGCTGCATCGTTAACAACCAAGCATCCTGATTATGCTTTGCTAGCTTCGCGTATTGCGGTTTCCAACCTGCATAAAAACACCACTAAATCATTCTCGGGTACGATGAAAATGTTGTACGAATATTTCGACCCGAAAGCGCAGAAGGCAGCTCCGCTTATCGCTGATGATGTTTATGAGATTATTGAAAAGAATGCAGAGATTTTAGATAGTTCTATTATTTACGACCGCGATTTCGGTTTCGATTATTTCGGGTTTAAAACTTTAGAAAAATCATATCTTTTAAAGGTTAACAATAAAATTGTTGAGCGCCCTCAGCATTTATTTATGCGTGTTTCTGTTGGTATCCATAAAGAAGATATCGAGAGTGCCATTAAAACCTATAACTTAATGAGCGAGCGTTGGTTTACACATGCTACACCAACCTTGTTCAATGCTGCTACACCAAAACCTCAAATGTCGTCGTGTTTCTTGTTAACCATGCAGGATGACAGTATCGAAGGTATTTACGATACTTTAAAGCAAACGGCTAAAATTTCACAAAGTGCAGGTGGTATCGGTTTAAGCATCCACAACATTCGTGCAACCGGTTCATATATTGGTGGTACCAATGGTACAAGTAATGGTATTATCCCGATGTTACGTGTATTTAACGATACTGCACGCTATGTAGATCAGGGTGGAGGTAAACGTAAAGGTGCTTTCGCTATTTATTTAGAGCCTTGGCACGCTGATGTTTTCGAATTCCTGGATCTTCGTAAAAACCACGGTAAAGAAGAAATGCGCGCGCGCGATTTGTTCTATGCACTTTGGATCAACGATTTGTTTATGCAACGTGTTAAAGATAATGGCGACTGGACTTTATTCTGTCCGCACGAAGCACCAGGTTTGGCAGATTGTTTCGGTAAAGAATTTGAAGATTTATATATTAAATATGAAGCCGAAGGCCGTGGTCGTAAAACCATTAAAGCCCAGGAACTTTGGTTTGCCATCTTAGATTCGCAGATTGAAACCGGTACACCATATATGTTGTTTAAAGATGCAGCGAACAGCAAATCTAACCAGCAGAATTTGGGAACCATTAAGAGTTCTAACCTGTGTACCGAAATTATAGAGTATACCTCAAAAGATGAAGTTGCGGTTTGTAACTTAGCATCACTTGCTTTACCACGTTTCGTAATTAATGGTGCTTTCGATCATCAAAAATTATACGATGTAACTTATCAGGCTACTTTAAACCTGAACAAGATCATCGATCACAACTATTACCCTGTTCAGGAAGCTGAAAACTCTAACATGCGCCACAGGCCGGTTGGTTTAGGAGTACAGGGCTTAGCTGATGCCTTTATCCTGTTGCGTTTACCTTTCGAAAGCGATGAGGCCAAACGTTTAAACAAAGATATCTTCGAAACCATTTATTTCGCTTCGATGTCGGCTTCACATGATTTAGCAGTGAAACACGGTCCTTACCAATCATTTAAAGGTTCTCCGTTATCAAAAGGTAAATTCCAGTTCGATTTGTGGAATGTAACACCAGATAGCGGCCGTTGGGATTGGGATGCATTGCGTAAAAAAATAGTTAAAGATGGTGTGTACAACTCATTATTGGTTGCACCAATGCCAACTGCGTCTACTTCGCAGATTTTAGGTAATAATGAGTGTTTCGAACCTTACACTTCTAACATTTACACCCGTCGTGTATTGAGCGGAGAGTTTGTGGTAGTAAACAAGCACTTATTGAAAGATTTAGTGGCATTAGGTTTATGGAACAACGATATGAAAAACAAAATCATATTGGCTAACGGTTCAATCCAGGCTATTCCTGAAATTCCTGATTACATTAAAGAACTGTACAAAACTGTTTGGGAAATTAAAATGCGTAACATCATCGATATGGCTGCCGATCGTGGTGCCTATATCTGCCAGTCGCAATCGTTAAACCTGTTCGTAAACGCCCCGAATACTTCAAAATTAACTTCAATGCACTTCTATGCATGGGAGAAAGGTTTGAAAACCGGTATGTACTACCTACGTACACAAGCGGCTTCGCAAGCAGTTAAATTTACAGTGGAAAACCAGGGCGGTAAAGCAATTGAAGCGGTTATCCCAGCTGAAATCCCACAAGACCAGGTGGCAGAAGAAATTATCACCGGTCCGGTTTGTACCATGGAAGAAGGTTGCATTAGCTGTTCAGGATAAGGTAGAGGGTTGGAAGGCGGAAGGTTTAAGGTTCGTCATTGCGAGAAGGCTTTTTCAGCCGACGAAGCAATCTTAATGCAATAGCCAACCCCTTCTCATGATAAAGCAATAAAATAGATAAGGTTTTGGGCAAAAGCTCAAAACCTTACTTTTTGTCCTTACTTTTGTTTTTAGTTCAATAGTTCATTAGGTAATTGGTTTTATAGAAGCCGATACTCACTAATGACTAATGAACCATTGAACAAATGAACCTTAAAAATGTCTGCACACTTCCATAGCGCCAAACACGAAATCATTCCCTGCGAAAGATGTGGAACCGCTATTGAGTGCAAGGCTAATTCTTATACCAAGTGCCAGTGCAGCGTGGTGCAACTCAGCATTAACGAAGTACAATACATCTCCGAACTGTATGATGGCTGCCTTTGTGCTAAATGTCTGTTTGAATTACAGCAAGAATACAGAATCGAAATCGGAGCATAATCTTCGCTCCTTAGTGGCAGTATCAAGCCAAGGTGTACCCCAATCAGGTCAATTCCATAGGTCCAAAAAAGGACAGCTTTTTCTTTTTAATTGTTGATCATACAATTAAAATATTTGCAATTGACAGATGAAACAGAAAGGCTTGTTTTTAAGCGTTTATAAGCATTCAGGTGCGCAATTCCTAAAAATGTCATCTGCAGTTGGTATTCCTGTAATCGTGTCTCTTAATGCTTCTTTCGGGCCTTAAAATCAATAAAAAATAGTTTAAAAATAAGTGTTAAATCTGGTAACAAAGCACATAATTTGATGTCAATAGCATGCTTAATAAATGGTTTATTAGGCTTAAAAAAACATAAAAATCATATAAATTATGGAATCGCTCATTTCAAATTACTGGTGGGTTTTAGTGGCACTGTTGTGCTTAGTTTTATACAAATATATTTTACGTTTCTTATTCGGGATGGTCATCGTACCCGAAGACAGGATCGGCTTGATTACCAAAAAATTCGTGCTCTTAGGTTCCGATCGCGAACTGCCCGATGGGCGCATTATCGCCATTAAAGGCGAGGCAGGTTTCCAGGGAAAAACACTGGCTCCCGGATTGTATTTCGGGATGTGGTTCTGGCAATACAGTGTAACCATGGAACAGTTTACGATCATTCCGGAAGGTAAAATCGGATTGATTATGGCCAAAGACGGGGCCGAAATCCCAACAGGGAATATCCTGGGGCAGAAAGTAGAATCGGATAACTTTCAGGACGCCGTGAAATTCCTCGAAAATGGTGGTCAGAGAGGCCGGCAAACAGCTTATATTACCTCTGGCTCGTACCGGATTAACACCATGCTATTCCAGGTTTCGGTTACCGATATGGTTCGTATTCAGGAAAGTATGGTAGGTATCGTGACTACACTGGACGGTTTACCTATCGAAGCCAACCAGATTGCGGGCAAACTGGTAGAAGGGCACAATAATTTTCAGGATTTTGATGCCTTTATAAAACAGGGCGGTAACCGGGGCTTGCAGCCGCAGGTAATTCTGGCAGGTTCGTACAATTTAAACCCCTGGGCCATCCAGTTAGAAGAAATACCGATGACCGAAATAGCCATTGGTTACGTAGGCGTGGTCATCTCTTTTATTGGTAAAGAAGGAGACGATTTAACCGGTGCTGATTTTAAACACGGTAATATTGTGGCTAAAGGATCGAAAGGGGTTTGGCTGGAACCACTTGGACCGGGAAAATACCCAATTAACAAATACATTATGAAGGTAGAACTGGTGCCTACAACCAATTTGGTATTAAACTGGGCATCGGCACGCAGCGAGGCACATAATCTGGATAAAAACTTGTCAACCATTACCGTACGTTCAAGAGATGGTTTCCCTTTTAACCTGGATGTGGCGCAGATTATTCATGTGCCTACTACCGAGGCACCAAAAGTAATTGCCCGTTTTGGTAATATGGTTAACCTGGTTTCACAGGTGTTGGAGCCTACAATTGGTAACTATTTCCGTAACTCGGCGCAGGGGAGCGATGTAATTGCTTTTCTGAGTACCCGTAAAGAACGTCAGGAATCGGCAAAAGAACATATCCGAAAAGTGCTTGATGAGTACAACGTGAATGCAGTTGATACTTTGATTGGTGACATTGTGCCACCAGAATCGTTAATGAAAACCTTAACCGACCGTAAAATTGCAGAAGAGCAAAAGGTGACTTACGAAACGCAGAAACAGGCACAGGAAACGCGTCAGGGTATGGAAAAAGAAACTGCCATTGCCGACATGCAGAAAGATATCGTAAAAGCGCAGCAAAGTGTCGAAATTGCCGAACGTACGGCAAGTGCAACGGTGAAAAAATCGGAAGGTGATGCCGCCGGAGTAAAACTTGCTGTAGGTGCTGAGGCTGAGGCCACTAAAATGAGGGCACATGCTGAGGCAGAAGCAACCAAAGCAAGAGCACAGGCCGATTCAGAAGCAATTAAATTACGTGCCTCAGCAGAGGCAGAGCAGATTTCGTTAACCGGTAATGCAGAAGCAGGTAAGATTTTAGCGGTGGGTAAATCAACTGCCGAAGCTTACGAGCTTGCTGTTAAGGCTTTGGGTGGCGAAAACTTTACCCGTTACAAAATTACCGAAGAGTTATCAAAAGGTAATGTAAAACTGATTCCTGATGTCCTGATTGGTGGAAACGGCGGTAATCATGGAGGATCGGCGATGGACGGCCTGCTGGGCTTGAAGCTCATGGAGTTAATGGACCCTGAAAAACGTAAAGAGGTGGTTGCCGTAGCAGAAATTGTAGAAACCAAAACGAAACCGAAAAAGGATAATATTAATCCTTAAACTTGTTAAATTAGCATGGAAGGCCTTGACGTAAGTTGAGGCCTTTTGTTATTGCTATTTGTTTATTTTGATCCCGTATTATCGTCATTTCGAGCGGAGTGCAACGAAGCCGAGAAATCTGTCTCGAGATAGATCTCTCCGCTCCACTGCGTTTCGGTCGAGATGACGACCCTTTTTGTCTTTATACCTTAAACCTTTTTAGTAACTTTGCAGCCGATTTAGAATGATAGAATTTTGAACGGCTGAATGATACTGCGAAGCATGCATTCAATCGTTCTCTCATCCCATAATTTTAAAAAATGAAGAAGGTAAAAGTTGGCCTGGTGCAGATGAGCTGTACTAAAGATAAGCAGGAAAATTTAGATAAAGCGATTACGAAAGTAAGGGAAGCCGCTGCAAAAGGTGCACAGATTGTGTGTTTACAGGAGCTTTTTACATCGCTTTACTTCTGTGATGTTGAAGATTACGATAATTTCGATCTGGCAGAAGCTATTCCAGGCCCATCAACCGATGCTTTGCAGGTAGTTGCTAAAGAACTGGGCGTGGTAATTATTGCTTCGCTTTTCGAAAAACGTGCCGAAGGTTTATACCACAATACTACAGCGGTTTTAGATGCCGATGGTTCATATTTAGGCAAGTACCGCAAAATGCACATTCCGGATGATCCGGCTTATTATGAGAAATTTTACTTTACCCCAGGCGATTTAGGATACAAGGTTTTCCAAACCAAATTTGCTAAAGTCGGTATTTTAATCTGCTGGGATCAGTGGTACCCTGAAGCATCGCGCATTACTGCATTGATGGGGGCCGATATCATGTTTTATCCAACTGCAATTGGTTGGGCTACCGATCAGGATGAAGAAACCAATCAGGATCAATACAATGCATGGCAAACCATTCAGCGTTCGCATGCCGTTGCCAATGGCGTTCCGGTAGTGAGTGTAAACCGGGTAGGTTTTGAGCAGGATGGTGCCATGAAATTCTGGGGTGGAAGTTTTGCTACCAATGCGCAGGGCCGTTTACTTTATCTGGCTTCGCACGATCAGGAAGAAACTGAGGTAGTTGAATTGGATTTAACCCAATCAGACTTTTTCCGTAAACACTGGCCTTTTTTAAGGGATAGAAGGATTGACTCTTATCAGCCGATTACAAAAAGGTACCTGGACGGGGATTAAGCTGAAAGACCAAAGCATAAAGCGAAGACCTATGGACGATAGTTTATTTATTAAATCTCCAAAATCGTCATTTCGAGCGAAGTGAAACGGAGTCGAGAAATCTAATCTTCAGTTTTTATTAATAGATCTCTCCATTGCACTGGGCTTCAGTCGAGATGACGACCATCCAAATCCATGGATAGTATCTTCACGGACCATTCATTTTATAAATTAAAAATAGATGTCAAATTTCCCTCCTAGAGAAAATTTAAATATTAATCAATTCGATTATTCTCCTAAAAAACAAGGATATACTTTCCCTGCCGAGTGGGCTAAACATGAGGCAACCTGGTTAAGTTGGCCGCACAAAGAGGCCAGTTGGCCTGGTAAGATCGAAACCATTTACGCTCCTTATTGCCAGTTTATTAAAGTGGTAGCCGAGGGCGAAAAAGTACGCATCAATGTAAAAGACGAAGAAATGAAAGCTTTTGCCATTGCCGAGCTTCAAAAAGTAGGTGCCGATTTAACGCAGATTGAATTTTATTTCAACGAAACCAACGATGCCTGGTGCCGCGATCATGGACCTGCATTTGTGGTAAAAGTAAATGAAAAAGCAGTGGTAGATTGGGGTTACAATGCCTGGGGTGGAAAATATCCACCGTTTGACCTTGATGACGTTGTACCAACCAAAATAGCCAGATACTTTAACCTGCCTTTATTTACGCCTGATATTGTAATGGAAGGTGGTTCGGTAGAATTTAATGGTGCAGGTACGATTTTAACCACAACAGCTTGTTTGTTAAACGAAAACCGTAATCCACATTTAACCAAAGAGCAGATCGAGCAATATTTGTTAGAATATTATGGTCAGGATCAGGTATTATGGTTGGGTGATGGTATAGTAGGGGATGATACCGATGGCCACATCGACGATATTACCCGCTTTGTAAACGAAGACACGGTTTTAACAGTAGTAGAGAGTAATCCACTTGACGAAAACTATATATTGTTGCAAGAGAACTTAGAGGCTTTAAAAGCAATGAAACTGAAAGATGGCCGTGCCTTAAACATTGTGGAGCTGCCTATGCCCTCGCCGGTAATTTATGATGATACCCGTTTGCCAGCTTCTTACGCTAATTTTTACATTGCTAATGCGGCTGTAATTGTTCCTGTTTTTGATGATGTGAACGACCAGAAAGCTCTAGATATTATTCAAGGTTGTTTTCCTGACCGTAAGGTGGTAGGTATTAATTCTGTTGATATTATCTGGGGATTGGGAAGCTTTCATTGTCTGAGCCAACAGGAACCGGCGGTTTAGCTTGCCCACTTTAGCTTGTCATCCTGAGCCTGTCGAAGGACTTCGGGATATTTAGGCAAGCTGAACAAGACAAATTTGGCAAGGAATATTTTAGTAACTTTATGTTTCTAAAGATCATTTATGGCCAGGGTACATAATTATTTTGTCTACATTTTGGAGTGTGCGGATAAAAGTTATTATGTTGGCGTAACAAATGATCTGGAGATTAGGCTTGCCCAGCATAACGATGGAGAAAATGTACTTGCTTATACTTTTACAAGGAGGCCGGTAATCTTAAAGTATTACCTGAGATTCGATCAGATTGAAGATGCCATCGCTTTTGAAAAGCAGGTGAAAGGATGGAGTAGAAAAAAGAAAGAAGCATTGTTTGAGGGAGATTGGGATGAAATTGTGAAGTTATCAAACTACAAAAATAAATAACAGATTGAGTCTTCGACAGGCTCAGACTGACAAACTATAATAATAAATGAAATTACTAGAAGGAAAAACAGCATTAATTACCGGCGCATCAAAAGGAATTGGCCGTAAAATAGCGGAAAAATTTGCAGAGCAAGGTGCTAATGTAGCATTCACCTATTTATCATCGGTAGAAAAAGGCCAGGCTTTAGAGCAGGAATTACAAAGCTTTGGTACAAAAGTTAAAGGTTACCGCTCTGACGCATCCAAATTTGATGAGGCCGAGCAGTTGATCAATGATATCGTGGCAGAATTTGGAACCATCGATATTGTAGTAAATAATGCTGGTATTACCAAAGATGGCTTGTTAATGCGCATGAGCGAGGAGAACTGGGATGATGTAATCAATATCAACTTAAAATCCATCTTTAATGTAACTAAAGCAGCTTCTAAAGTGATGATGAAAGCCCGTAAAGGTGTGTTTATCAATATGAGTTCAGTTGTGGGCATTACCGGTAATGCTGGTCAGGCGAATTATGCAGCTTCAAAAGCAGGTATCATCGGTTTTACCAAATCAGTAGCCAAAGAACTGGGATCAAGAAATATTCGTGCAAACGTGGTTGCTCCGGGCTTTATCCGCACCGAAATGACCGAGGTTTTGGACCCTAAAGTGGTTGAAGGCTGGGAAAAAGATATTCCGTTAAAACGTGCCGGCGAAACTGAAGACATTGCCAATGTTTGTGTGTTCCTGGCTTCAGATTTGAGTGCTTATGTAACCGGACAAACCTTGTCGGTTTGCGGTGGGATGCTGTAAGGGAGGTTGAAAGGCTAAAGGTTGGAAGGTTGAAAGGTTTTGGAAGCAGAACTTTACAACATTCCAACCTTAAAAACATTCCAACTTTAAAGTTACCTTACAAGATATTTCCCTTTAACCTCACTCACATCTGGCTGGGTTTTATGCTGCTCAAAAGCTAAATATCCGGCCTGTAACGATTTCCAGAAGCTTGACTGCGCCGGGAATTGAGTAATGTATTTTTTCATGTTTCCACTGGTCATTTTGAAAGGATAAATGTTTACCGGAATCTTTTCCTGACCAGCATTTCTGGCCTCAACCGCCAGAACATAAATCTCCTTAATTTTTTCGTCTGTTAAAGGAATACAACCAACTGTTACACAATTGCCATGGATGTAAATATCGCCCCCCGGCTTTCGATCTTTACCTGTTCTGGCATTATCTACACTATTAGGATAGTTTACGCCTAATGAGAGGTGGAAATTGCTCATTGGGTTAAAAACGTTAATGTAGTAAAAGCCTTCAGGTGTTTGCCCATCGCCTTCAATTACTTTTGGCCCCAACGTACCCGAATGTGCGCAGAAATCGTAAGTGCGGAATAATTTATAATTTTTATCATCATTAGCCTTTAACCAAACTTCCAATTTTCCTTCGCTTTTGTAGGCATTGATCAACATTGAAAACTGATCGCCAAACCCGTCAGCCTGAACAAATTTCTTTAATGTTTCCCACTTCTCATCGTATGCTTTTTCTACCCTTTCAAATTTGATTTGTGTGGCTTTAAAATTGTTTTGGGCATTCACCATAAGACTTAGGGATAGCAGAAACGTTAAACAGATTAATTTCATATCAATTGATTTGGATAAAAATAGGTAATTAACCACAGAGCGCATAACGTTCTCTTTTTTTACCGCAAAGGTCACCGAGAAAAGGCACGAAGTACACAGAGTTGGGTGCTTAAAAACAGTTTAAGTAATCTGTGTTCCTCAGTGTAAAACTCAGTGAACTCGGTCGTTAAATGAAGTTGTATTTTAGCCCTCGCATAAATTCTTGCAGACAATACACTTGAAAATTTCCCTAAAATTACCATCTTTATGAATTATGACTGGTTTTTTTTCAGGTGCTTCTGTTTTGTCTTTTCTGGGGTGTTTGGCTTTAGGCGTGCTATATGCCTGGTTGCTTTATCGTGGCAATCAAAACCTGGATAAAAAACTTCAGTATGGTTTAACAGCATTACGTATTATAGTCGTAGCAACCATTGCATGGTTAATATTTGCACCACTCATTAAAACTTTAAATTATACGTTAGATAAACCCGTAATTATTATCGGGCAGGATAATTCCCTGTCTGTCGGTCAGATTAAAGCAGCAGGTTTCGACCAAATGCAATACGAACAAAACCTTAAAAAGTTACAGGATGAGCTTTCGGGCAAATACGAAGTAAAAACCCTTCATTTTGGGGATCAGGTAGCTGAGGGTTTCGATTTTAAAAACCAGGGTAAATTAACTGATGCAGCAGCATTTTTCCGTAAAGTGCAGGACGAATATACCAACCGTAATATCGGAGCGGTTATTTTGGCGACAGATGGTATTTTTAACCATGGTGGCAATCCGCTTTACAGCATCAACCAGATCAATGCACCGGTTTATACCATTGCATTGGGCGATAGTATTCCGAAGCGTGATGTGCTGATTTCGAACGTAAATTACAATAACATTGTATACCTGGATGATGATTTCACTGTCGAAGTTCAGGTTCAGGCCTTCCAAAGCGATGGCGAAAATACCACTTTAGCCGTTAGCCAGAATGGGGCAAAGATTGAACAGCAAAGCATATCGATCAGTGGCAATTCTTTTGTTAAAACGATCCCTGTTAAGATTCATGCCGGTAAAATTGGGGTACAGAAGTATACTGTTCAATTGGGCACTTTAAAAAATGAAATCACTACCCGAAATAACGTTCAGACTTTTTATATAGAGGTGATTGATGGCAGACAGAAGGTATTACTGGCTGCAGTTGCCCCACATCCCGATCTTGGCGTTTTAAAAGAGGCTATTTCGCTTAACAAACATTATGAAGCTAAACTTGCTCTTGGCGACGATTTAAATGCAACAGACCCATCTAAATTCGATTTAATCGTGTTATATCAATTGCCTGATGCGCAGAACCTGTCAGCTGCTTTCCTCAAGAAATTAACAGGTTTGAAAAAACCAGTCTGGTATATCCTGGGTGGACAGAGTAATGTAAATGCTTTTAATCAAATTCAAAATCAAGTTAACTTGGGCTCAGCCAATGGTTCTATCCAGGAGGTATATGCCGATTTTGCCAGTGGGTTTACCAGTTTTAATAT
This sequence comes from Sphingobacteriaceae bacterium, assembly GCA_017745075.1. Classification (GTDB taxonomy): domain Bacteria; phylum Bacteroidota; class Bacteroidia; order Sphingobacteriales; family Sphingobacteriaceae; genus Pedobacter. The sequence continues at coordinate 86,747 of JAGIAD010000006.1, forward strand.
TACTGATGATGATAAAAAGCAGCTTTCGTCTTTTGATCCCTTGCTTAGCCCATTTGGCAGGTTGACGGTTAATGCAGGTGCAACCCCGGTATTTAACCAACGTATCGGCAAGGTAAGCACACAACAACCCTTGTTGTTTTTTGCGAGCGAAAACGGCTTAAAAACGGGTTATTTGATGGGAGAGGGCTTATGGCGATGGAAACTTGCTGAAGCTGAAAATGAAGCCCCGCAATCTGTTTTGAACGATTTGATTTCAAAAACCGTTCAATACCTATCGGTTAAAGATGATAAGCGAAAGTTTAAAGTGTTTACATCTAAAGCAGCTTATGATGAAAATGAATCGATCCAGTTCAATGCTACGCTGTATAACGATAGCTACCAGGCGATAAACGAGCCTGAAGTGAATCTGCAGGTTAAAAATGAAGCTGGAAAGGTTTTCAATTATACCTTCTCTAAAACGGAAACAGGTTATCAGTTAGATGCAGGTACCATGCCGGCAGGAAATTATTCTTATGTAGCCAATACGGTTTTGGGAGGCAAGAAACTCACAGCTGCCGGCAGTTTTTATGTAAATGCTTTAATTGCCGAATACCAGCAAACTACGGCTAATCACCAGCTGCTGAATACCATCGCTAAGCAGAGCAACGGTAAGCTTTTTATGCCTGCCGACCTGCTCAAAATTGCCGGTGAGATCCTTAAAAATGAAAATATCAAAACCATCAGCTACGAAGACCGCAGGTACGATGAACTGATTAATATGAAGTGGCTGTTTGGATTGGTGCTAATTTTACTCGGCACGGAATGGTTTTTAAGAAAAAGGAATGGGGAATTGTAAGTTTGGAGTTGGGTGTTGTGAGTTTGGAGGCTAGCGTGCAGTCAGATGTTACCATCTGACTATCTTAAGAATATTGATGATATCCAGTTGATTAGAAGCACAGATAGTAATATCTGTCACCACGGACAGGAACGTGGAACTATAAGTTTAGAGTTGGGTGTTGTGAGTTTGGAGGCTCAAAACTCCGAACTAAAAACTCCAAACTCTTTTAGTGCCATTCATCCCTGTAAACAAACTTTGGCATGTGCCACTCATAACGGATAGAAAGGAGCCTTAAAGCTAAGCCTACTGCAGCAGCAGAAACCGTGGCCAGCATTTCTGAACCATGGAAATGTTGTACGCCGATATAAACGGCACCCGTAACAATGGCAGCACTGGCATAAATCTCTTTGCGGAAAAGGAAAGGCACTTCGTTACAGAGTACATCACGGAGCACACCGCCCGCACAACCGGTTATCATCCCGCTAAACAATACAATTAAATAGGGGAGATGGATTTCCTGCGCTACCTGGCAGCCGATGATGGTAAACACCACTAAACCTAAAGCATCAAGATAAAGGAATAGTTTTTTGAGTTTGGTCATAATCGAAGCGATAAATGCTGCCAGTAAAGCTGCAGCAGCAGTAATTACCAAGTATTCAGGGTGTTCTACCCAGCTCATCGGGTAATGGCCAAATAATACATTCCTGACTGTGCCGCCACCTAAGGCGGTAACCCACGCAATGATACAAACGCCAACCCAATCCATATCGCGCCGACCTGCAGATAGTGCTGCTGTCATTGCTTCGGCGGTAATGGCTATAATGTAGAGGATGTGGAGCATGACCTGAGTTGAAACGTTACCTGTTGTAAAGTTGGGAGGTGAGTTATTGAGGAATTTTTTATGGCTTGATTGCTGAATGGTTAACTGCGAACGGCAAATTGCTCACTGAAAACCGCCAACTGAAAACTAATCTTTCTTCTCTTCCTGGATAATCACAAAAACATCTTCATTGTCTTTTTTCATGAAGTATTTTTCGCGGGCAAATTTTTCAGCAGTATTTAAATTGGTATTCAGTTCGTTTAAATCCTTCTTAACCTGTTTGGTTTCTTTTTCGAAATACTCTTTTTCTTCCTGCAACTTATTTGCCTGACTGCGGTATTCGTATTGCGACATCATATCGTTTTTATCGAAAAATAGCATCCACATGGCAAAAGCAACCGTTGCCAGGAAATACTTGTTGCGGAAAAGGTCTATTAAACGTTTCATGTTTTTCTCGAAAACCGTTATTAAATCTTGCAGGTTTTTAAAACTTGTAAGGTTGGTTGAACAAATATAGCATTAAAATAAAAACATCCGAAGATTTAAAATCTCCGGATGTTTCACAAATAAGTTTTTCAACTTATTAACATCATTGCTGAGGGTTTAAACCCTCAGCAATGGACAATATTATTTTTTAGCGTATTTGAATTTTGAACCGATAAAACGTGCGTTTTCGCCCAGTTCTTCTTCAATACGTAATAATTGATTGTATTTTGCAATCCTGTCCGAACGTGAAGCCGAACCGGTTTTAATCTGTCCGCAGTTTAAAGCAACAGCTAAATCAGCAATGGTAACATCTTCAGTTTCACCAGAACGGTGGCTCATTACAGAAGTATAACCATTGTTTTGTGCTAAAGTTACTGCATTAATGGTTTCAGTTAAAGAACCGATCTGGTTCACTTTTACCAGGATAGAGTTTGCAGTATCTTCGTCAATACCGCGTTGTAAACGGGTTACGTTGGTTACAAATAAGTCATCACCAACCAATTGTACATGGTCGCCGATTTTTTCAGTTAAGGTTTTCCAACCAGCCCAGTCGTTTTCATCCATACCGTCTTCGATAGAGATGATTGGATATTTAGCAGAAAGATCAGCTAAGTACTGTGCTTGCTCTTCGCTGGTACGGATAGCGCCTTTATCACCTTCAAATTTAGTATAGTCGTATTTGCCATCTTTGTAAAACTCAGATGAAGCACAGTCTAAAGCTAAACAGATTTGCGAACCTGGTTTGTAACCTGCAGTTTCAATCGCTTTTAATACGGTTTCAATAGCATCTTCTGTACCATCAAAAGTTGGTGCAAAACCACCTTCATCGCCTACAGCTGTAGATAAACCTCTATCGTGAAGAATTTTTTTCAGGTTATGGAAAACTTCAGTTCCCCAACGTAATGCCTCAGAGAAAGAAGGAGCACCTACCGGCATGATCATAAACTCCTGGAATGCAATAGGTGCATCAGAGTGAGAACCGCCATTGATGATGTTCATCATCGGGATAGGTAAAGTGTTTGCATTTACACCGCCAATATAACGGTATAATGGCTGGCCAATTTCATCAGCAGCAGCTTTGGCTACAGCTAAAGAAACACCTAAAATAGCATTAGCGCCTAAGTTACCTTTGTTTTCGGTCCCATCAAGTTCTAACATCAGTTTGTCAATTGCGTTTTGTTCAAAAACATCAATACCTCTTAATGCATCAGCAATTTTAGTATTTACATTTTCTACTGCTTTTAAAACGCCTTTACCCAAATATGTAGATTTATCTCCATCACGTAACTCAACAGCTTCATATTGTCCGGTAGATGCACCACTTGGTACTGCAGCACGGCCAAATGCACCTGCTTCTGTTGCAACTTCTACTTCTACTGTTGGATTTCCTCTAGAATCGAGGATCTGTCTCGCATGGACATTAACGATTATGCTCATTTTATTTGATTTTTTATTGATTTCTTAACTAGCTTAGTGTACAAAGTACAATTACTAAGCGCAACATCAAAGTTAGTATAATTTTTAAATAAATAAAGGTTTTTGGGCTTTAATGTTAGGGCAGTTTTTCAAATTAATAAGGGATTAATTTTAAGTTAATATTGGCTGCTAATATTCCGCTCAATCTGGTTTATGGACGAGGGTTTCTGCACTTTACAAACCTCAAAAATGAAATACTGCTTTGGCCACCTAGCCCCGGTTGAAGCGTTACCCTGCAGCAACGAGGCACGAGGCAGCGAAGCGTATAAGCGAAAAACGGGAAGAAACTTGCTGTTTTGCACTAGCATTGCGCTCCCCTAAAAAATTATAATTTTAGGATTGGGAAATGAGTGGGCTGTGGTTCTTGGCGGTTTGCAGTCCCGCTTTTCATTTCAAGTCCTCGCTGCGCTCCGGGCTTTACATTGCAATCGGGTTTAGGAACGAAGTTTTGTGCACCCTGCAAACACTTCTGTCCGTAGAGTTAAGCGTAGCGTCTCCTACGGATAGTAAATAAGATTGAGTTTCTAACTCAATACTTACAAACGAGTCACAGACTCTTTTCTATTCTTTAGCCCGTAGAGCCCTTCGGAACTCTAAGGACAGATTGGGGTTTCTGCACTTTACAAACCTCACAAATGAAAAACTGCTTTGGCCACCTAGCCACGGTTGAAGCGTTACCCTGCAGGAACGAGGCAGCGAAGCGTATAAGCGAAAAACGGGATGAAACTTGCTGTTTTGCACCAGCATTGCGCTCCCTACAAAAAAATGATTTTAGGATTAGGAAATCAGCAGCCAGTAGCTCTTTGCGGTGTACTATAAGCCTTATGCGCTAAAAATGAAAGAAAGTATTTTTACCCAATCGGCCGGTGCTTCACCGACCGATATAGAATTTTACTTATTTTTTAGCCTCGGTCAAAAGTTCGGAGTTTAAACGTACATATTCATCAACTTTTTGGGCTTTTGCAGCATCTATTCCTTGCTGTGCAGTAACTGTTGCGCCTGCTTTATCGCCCATTTTTAACTGTATACGGCCTTTCCATAGCTTAAACCATGGTGCCTTTGGATCTGATTTTTCTGCTTCCGTCATCCATTCTAAAGCCTGTTTTAAATCTTTTCCATGTTGAAAATAATACTGGGCAGCTGCGAAATATGGTTTCTTTTCACCTTTCATTGCCTCAGCAATATTGGCCATTACTTTTTCGTCAATTGAAGTAGTAATATTTATGGCATAGGCACTGTTCTCCCACATCATATTTAATTGTGCAGATGTTTCACCAACAGCCGAGAATTGCATGGTTAAAGTTTCTACTTTATCTTTTAAAGCTGTTGTTTTTACTTTTACGCGAAGTACATCATCACTTTCCTTATATTCATATGCGCCCCATTGATCGGCAGTTTTGTTAAAAATAACGGTCCATTCGTCTTTACCCGGGATACTGAACAGCCCATATTCACCTGCAGGTAAATCTTTGCCCTCAATTTTAACGGCATCGGTAAATTTAATGCGTGTAGCTGCATTTGCGCCGTTACGCCAAACGACACCCAAGGGTTCCATACCGCCAAAAATTTTGCGGCCTTTAACATTGGGGCGGGAGTAGGTTAACGTTATTTTGCCCAATCCAAAATCCTGGATAATGGTTTGGCCGCTGCTGGCCTGTGGAAACTTGGCTTCCTGGGCATTTGCAAAATCTGCTGCACCCAAAAGTGCCACAAACAGTAACACTGATTTGATCGATAATTTCATTGCTTTGTTGTTTTTGGTTTTCACGAATTTACGCAATTCGTGCCGACTTTAGCAAGAGTTTTAGTGCGTCAGCTGGATCAATTGATCTTTTCTGAATCCAAAAATAAGTTCGTCAAAATATTCACCATTTTTAAAAATAGTGCCTTTTAGTTCTGCCTCGAAAATAAACTCCGATTTTTTCAGAACCCGTTGAGAGGCGAGGTTAGTATGCGCAGTACGGGCAAAAATCCGTTCAATATCGAAAGTATCGAAACCATATTGGAGCATTTCTTTTATGGCCAGTGGAACAATGCCTTTTCCCAAAAATCTTCAGCAATCCAGTAGCCGATTTCTGCATTTTTACTATAAATATCGGCCAATTGATGCACCCCTATTGATCCAATTACCTCGCCATTTAATACAATGGCTTTGATTTGTAACGGATCATGACTCAATGCCAGCCGGATAAAAGCTTCTCCATCTTTTTTCTCGTAAGGGAAGGGGAACTTATTGGTCAGGTATTTAGAAATATTAAAATTATTGGCATGCTTAACTAAATTTTCAATATCACTTGGTTGGTAAGGGCGTAAAATTAATTGCATTGCTTTAAAATTTTATAGGGATGTGATAAGGTTGTAACTTTTTATTAAAAATAAAGTCAGAAATGAAATGTCTTTATGTTACACTTCAATCAGTTTGAAAAATCTTATTCAGGCCATCTTGTTTTAAAGATAGCTAATATTAAGCTTCCTCAGGGTATTTTTTGGATAAAAGGGAGCAATGGCTCTGGTAAAAGTACACTGTTGAAGGCAATTGCCGGAATACTGTCTTTTGAAGGCGATATTGCAATTGGCACAATTTATTTGAAAAATCACGGTGTTGCGTACCGGAAACTCGTCAATTTTGCGGCAGCTGAACCCTTATTCCCCGAATTTTTAAGTGGTGCGGAAATGATCGGTCTTTTTGCAAAAGCGAAAGGTGCAAGTATTGATCAGGCAGAAACGATGCTCAACGAAATGGGTATGAAAGATTATGTACATAACCCTTTAAGTTCCTATTCAAGCGGGATGTTGAAAAAACTTTCGCTCGTACTGGCTTTTTTAGGAAAACCCAAACTGATTTTACTGGATGAACCTTTAAATACCATCGATGCAGAATCTCTTGATATATTATACCACTGGATCAATCGAAAACATAAGGAAGAGGGCATCAGTTTTCTTTTATCCTCGCATCAGTCATTGGATGAGGTAAAACTACCCGGACTCAAGCAAATAAATATCAACGATAAAAAATTAATTCTGAATTTTTAATGCTGCAGCTTTCAAACCTGGCTTTAAGAAAAATATTTGTAGATGGATTTTACCGTATCCATGCGGGCATGCTGGTATTTGTTTTCGTTATGTTAATCAGTTATTGTTTGTTCATTAACACTTTAGGCACAGTTATGCCTGATCAGATTGATTTTTGGCAGTTTTTCTTTACCATCAGTTTGGTGAGCAATCCGTTAATTATGGCTTTTTATCTGTTTGCGAGTGTGCTGTATGCGTATAAAGGCATGCAATATGTAGTTGGCCAGTTTGCTTTGCCACAACACGAGTTTTTGTATTACAGTTTTACGGCATCGTCTAAAAAAGAGCAGTTTAAAACCTGGTGCATTATACAGGCTTATTTATTTATCCCGGTTTTGTGTTATACCCTCTATGCCAGTATAATCGGACTTGTATTCGGTTATTATCTTATTTCCATCTGCATTTGGTGTTTCCAGCTATTGCTCATGATGGGCTGCGCTTATATCAGCCTGAAAGAAAATAACCGGCTGGTAACAAGCAATAAATACAATTGGCTGATGCGGATTAGCAGAAAATGGGATAAACCATTGTTTTTATTGTACTGTTTTCAGGTTTTCAACCAATCAAAGTTGGCTTATTTATTAACGAAACTGCTTTCTTGGGTATTGATCTCCAGCGTATTTATGCTTTTTTCTGATATTAAGGATAATTCTGGGCTATTAATGCTCATTACTTCCTGTATTGTTGTGGCGCATGTGGTACTTATCTACCAGGAGCGAGTTTTTAACGACCGGTATTTATCTTTCTTACCCAATTTTCCGTTCCCCAAAGCAAAAGTGTTTTTTAGCTTTGGCTTAAACTATCTCATTTTATTATTACCAGAAATATGTTGGATATCTACCCGCTTTGGATTGATAACTTCGCTCGGGTTGATTGCATTTGCTTTTTCAGCGATCCTTTTATTTAGAAGCTTGCTTTTGCTGGATAGGATACAGATTAAAGGATTTTTGATACGGATTTTTAGCTTGTTTTTCCTTTTTTATGTCGTTATTATATTTGGATTAGGCTTAATACTCATTCCGATAAATATTGTTGCGGCATGGGTAGTGTTTAAGGGAAATTATTTGAATGATCGTGCTTTAAATTAATTGTCTTACGATAACCTGAATTAACAGTAAGAGCATTTGTATTTGATTATGTCTCAATTAATTCCAGATCAGTAATTCTTTCGAAGTGTTTTTTATTAAGTGTAGCAATTTTTATTTTTCTGGCTAATGCTGTTGCTCCAATAAAAATATCAGGAATTTCAATCAAACTGTTTTTCTTTTTGAGCTCCTTTGTAATTTTTATGGCAATATCATTTGCTGTCTTATCAAAAGGAAGTATAGTTACCCGGCCGAAAAAATCTTTCCAAAAATCAACTTCCTCTGCTTTTGCACCAATCATAATCTCATATTCAGTAATAATAGAGACCGCAAAAGCTTATAAACTTTGGTTAACCGATAGAATGTACTTTTCTCTTTTGTTCGTTTTCGATAAAAATCAATTAAAATAGATGTATCCAAGCAAACTACTTCGTTCTCCATGAATTGAAGTTTTTTCTATTTGCCTGGTGTTGCTTGTACTGCTCTTCATTCATTATAGGACCTTTGAGCAAAAATTCCTGAAAATCAGATAAGTCATTTGATGCTTTTTGTTCAATAAACTCCTCATTTAAAACTGATTTTAATTGTTTTATTTTTGCTGCAGGAAGTTTTTTTATCGCTGCAAGCAATTGTTCATAACCTATGTCGATTGTTATTCCCATATATCAAAAATACAAAATATTAAAAATTTAATCAAGTTGCTGATTTTTAGTATACTTAATCTAGATACTAATCTTAAAGCACTTTTAAAGACGCACTTTTTGTTTTTACTTCAGTTCATCCAGTACCCTGAATAATTTCTTATTGATGCCACTGCCACTATAATTATTGATATTGATTACTACCACATATTTGTTTCCAGCGGTATCCGTATGGTAACCTGCAAAGGCCGATACGTCATTTATGGTTCCGCTTTTAATTTTCATGCCATTATATTCAGGCAATGCTTTGTAATAATCAGCAAACCAGCTTTCTTTTTGGATCTGGAAAAGTATAGCCGCCATTGCTGAGGTTGTGATTCGGTCGCCTGGGGAGAGCCCACTGCCGTCTATAATATTCAATGCCGTTCTATCAATGCCTTTATCAGCCCAAAAGTTGATTTCAGTTTCGGCACCTTTACCTGTGGTGCCTGCTTTGCCTGATTTTATGGCAATCGTTTTTAAATATGATTCGCCATATAAATTGATACTTTTCTTTAAAAACCAATAGGTCATTTCGCTTAAAGAGGGCGAACTGATGGTGCTTATTTTCTGTGTAACCGAAGGAATAACCTGATTGTTCAGGCTCATTAACCTTGCCGTTGTGGCCTGCTGACCGGTTGAAATCCCCAGCCTTTTCAAAGTATCCTGTAAACGGTAAGCACAATCAAAAGCAGGGTCGGGGAGCGCTACAGAAATGCCTGTTTTGGCAATACCGATTCCCCAGCTTCCACGAAGGTAAGCAACATTGCTATAAGGCGGAAGAAAAGCATAACTTCTATCACCTGTACCAGCTGCACCTGTTTTTAGTTCATTTACCAGCTGCACATAGGGCGTTGCGGGGACAGTTTTTATAATCTTTACTTCATCTGCTGTGCTGCTACCCGGTTTTAGATGGATATCGAACTGATTTTCACGCCAGGCCAGGCCAGAAGTTCCTGCCCCGTAATAATTGCCAATATCCTGCCAAACCCAGCCCTCGGGCGTAGTCTGCGTACCGAAAATGCGGTCGTCGCCAATTATACTACCTTCAATTTTTTTGATGCCCGCCGATTTTATAGCAGCGACCCATTGCGTTAAAACGGTATTTTCTTTGTTTTGATAACGCCAGGAACCTAAGGTCGGGTCGCCACTGCCGATTATTATTAAATTTCCCTTTAATGTTCCATCAGGAGTAACGGTACCGGTGTAGGCCAGGGTAGTCTGAAACTGAAAATCTTTTCCTAAAATGCTGAAAGCTGTTGCCGCAGTAATGGTTTTTAGCGTTGAAGCGGTGGCCAAACCGATCTGTTCATTTTTGGCGTAAAGCGTTTTACCCGTATTGGCATCCAAAACGCAAAGCGAAACAATAGCATGTTTTGCCTGTTCGTCGTTCAATAAATTGTTAAAAGCTTTTTCGATATTTTGAATCCTGTTTTGGGCAAAGCTTTGGGTAAAGGAAATAGACAGGAGGATAAAAAGAAGTTTTAAAAATTTCATTTGTGATGATATGTTAATCACTAAATTATATATAATTCGGTGATTATAATCTCTTTTTTATATATAATTAGCGATTACGACCACTGAATGATATGATTGTTACCCATTGAATAACCTGTTGCGCTTAATTTCCTTCCCCTGTCTTAATCTTATTGCATGATAAATAGTGGGTACATCATTTGTCCATTTTTTGAGGGTGAAAACAATGGCAAGAATTTCTAATCTGGTGGTTAGGCCTATCCATAAACAAATTTCAAATAATACTACTGATTCGCAATGAACCGTAACTTCGACTAAGGTGGCGAATATGGTCAACGTCCAGATTTTAGCACCTATAGAATGTGTAGCAATTTCTTTTTTAAATTTGATATAGCTTAACGCATAGGTTGAAGCTTCAAAAGCACCAAGAATAATCAGTTTTACCAGGTTGGTTTTAAAAAAATCAGGACATTGTATATAAGTAGCAGCAGCTACCGAAATAAAAAATACCTGATCAATTCCAGAGTCTAAACGCCTTAATTTTTCTGAGGAGCTATTGAGCCTGCGGGCAATAATGCCATCAAAAACATCTGTTAACAAACCAACTGTCAATAAGGTGATGGCTAGAAATGAATAGTGGTTAACATGGAAAACGCTCAATAAAATAATTCCAAAGCCAATTAGCAACCTCGAATAAATTAAAGCTATGGGGATGTGTTTCATGTCAGAGCGCATAAAAAAGCCCCCCGGTTTTACATCGGGGGGCTGTAGTATTTTTGATTAAACCAGTTCTTTCTGAACCAGGTATTCGGCAATCTGAACGGCATTGGTTGCTGCGCCTTTACGTAAGTTATCGGCCACTATCCAAAGGTTTAACGCTTTAGGGGCTGATTCGTCTCTACGGATACGGCCTACAAAAACCTCATCTTTCTCGTGGGCATCTTTAGGCATTGGGTATTTTAAGTTAGCCACATCATCAACAACAATTACACCTGGTGCTTTTTCTAGAATGCTGCGCACTTCGGCTAAATCGAAATCATTTTCAAATTCAATATTTACTGATTCTGAATGACCACCCATTACCGGGATACGAACAGTGGTAGCGGTAACTTTAATGCTGTCGTCGCTCATGATTTTGTTCGTTTCCTTAACCATTTTCATTTCTTCTTTAGTATATCCGTTATCTGTGAAAATGTCGATATGCGGAAGAACATTCAAGTCTATTTCGTAAGGATAAGCCTTAGGGCCATCAATACCTTTACGTTCGTTCATTAACTGTTCTACTGCTTTAACGCCTGTACCGGTAACCGATTGGTAAGTAGAAACAACTACACGTTTAATTTTGTATTTATCGTGCAAAGGTTTTAAAACCACCACCATCTGGATGGTAGAACAGTTAGGGTTGGCAATAATTTTATTGTCAATAGAAAGCTCGTGTGCATTCACTTCCGGTACCACCAATTTAATGGCAGGGTCCATTCTCCATGCAGAAGAATTATCGATAACAGTTGCTCCTGCTTCTTTAAAACGTGGGGCATGCTCCAATGAAGTATTTCCACCTGCTGAAAACAAAGCGATATCTGGTTTCATGCTGATTGCAGTATCCATGCTAACAATTGGGAACTTCTTACCCTTAAAAGTAATTTCCTTACCAACACTCTTTTCTGATGCTACGGGAATCAACTCTGTTAAAGGGAAATTTCTTTCCTCCAATACTTTTAACATGACAGTGCCCACCAATCCGGTGGCACCCACTACTGCTACTTTCATTTTAAATTTTAATTATTTTTTATTAAACATTTGATGTAAGCCCAAATATGCTAAAAATTAAGCTTATATCCCCATTGTTACCAATTTAATTTGCTTTTAATGGCAGAAATATTATTTTTTCAATAAATAATATGGTTTTTTGAAGAAAACACAATAGGCTAAGAAATGGAGCAGCTTTAAGGCCGGAAAGGGGAGAATAAACCTTGCAGGAGATTAACCTGCAAGGTTGAGGAAAGTTTATATCAGGTTTGCTTTGATGTAATCGCAGCTGGTTTTGATAGAACCGATCGGGTCGGGTTTGTAATTGGTTTCGTGCTCTACAAAGAAGTGCTGCATGCCCGAAAGTTTTGCCTGCGCAAAAATGCTTTTGAAATCAATAGTACCATTGCCCACTTCGGTATTCCATTCTGGTTTGGCTTTGTCCATATCTTTAACATGCCACATCGGGAAACGGCCCGGGTACTTTTTAAATAAAGCTAATGGATCATTGCCTGAACGTACAACCCAATACAGATCCATTTCAAAATTGACTAAATTTTTGTCAGTTTCACTTAAGTAAACATCATAGCCGGTGGTACCATCCAATTTTTTAAATTCAAAATCGTGGTTGTGGTAGGCAAATTTTAAGCCCGATGCTTTGGCAATTTCGGCAACTTTGTTAAAAGCTTCAGCAGTTTTCTTAAAGCCATCCACACCTTTGCTCGTATCTACGTGTGCACCAGCAATGGTAAAGAATTTACCACCAATAGCTGCTGAAGATTCGATATCTGCTTTTAATTTATCAGTTTTGCCTGTTTTTAAAAAATCATCCATTCCATAATGACCGCTTGGTGCTTTTAAACCATTGGCATTAAGTAATGTTTTAAATTCTTTTGGTGTTAAGCCCCAAAATTTTCCGTTGGAAAAGCCATAAGTTTCAACTTCCTTGTACCCGGCTTGTGCTACTTTTTCAATAACGCCTTTTACATCTTTTGGCAATTCGCCGCGTAAGGAGTATAGTTGAAGGCCAACATTTTTACTGGCTTTATCAAAAGCAAAAGACGGGATTAAGAATGCTGCCCCGGCAGCTAATCCGGCTTGTTTTAAGAATGTTCTTCTTGAATTCATCATTTAAAAAAATTAAATAATTTCTTTTTTAATATAAGCGCAGCTTGCTGTAACCGATTCAATTGGATTTGGCTTGTAATTGGTTTCGTGTTCTACAAAGAAATGTTTCATGCCCGAAAGCTTAGCATCGGCAAAAATAGGTTTGAAGTTAATTGATCCGGTGCCTACTTCAGCGTTTAATGCAGGATTTGCTTTGTCCATATCCTTAACATGCCACATGGTAAAACGGCCAGGGTTTTCCTTAAACAATTTAATCGGATCGTTTCCTGAGCGTACTACCCAATACAGATCGAGTTCGAAATCCACTAATTTTTTATCGGTACCTTTTAACAAAATTTCGTAACCAGTGGTATTGCCAATTTTTTCGAATTCGAAATTGTGGTTGTGGTAGGCCAAACGGATGCCGGCGGCTTTACACATTTTAGCGGCTTCGTTTAATCTGGCCGCAATTTTTTTATAATCGTCGGCATTCTTTCTGATACTTGAATCTAACCAGGGAACGGTTACATATTCGCTTTTAAGTACTTTTGCTGCTGCGATAGCCGCTTTTAACTCAACGGTATTGCCATCGCTTAAATAAGTACCCAGACCATAATGACCGCTTGGGGCTTTTAATCCATTCGCATCCAATAATGCTTTAAATTCTTTAGGTGTTAGACCCCAAAACTGATCTTTTATTGAAAAACCATAGGTTTCTACTTCTTTAAAACCAGCCTTGGCAACTTTTGCGATTGTTCCTTTTACGTCTTTTGGCAATTCTTCCCTTAAAGAGTATAATTGTAAACCAACGGCTCTTTTATCAGCAGCGGCTAAAACAAAAGATGGAACCAATAGTGCTGCAGCGGCAGCCATACTGCTGTTTAATATAAAATTTCTTCTTGATATCATAGGTCTATTTTTAAATATCACAGATCTCCACTGCTTTTTTTAGGGAAGCGATTTTATCTGCATTTTTAGGTATAAATTCTTGTGCAACGAAACCTTTGAAGCCAGTTTCCGCAATGGCTTTCATTATAGCCGGATAATACAGCTCCTGGGTATCGTCAATTTCATTCCGGCCGGGTACACCAGCAGTATGGTAATGGGCAATATACTGATGATAATCTCTAATGTTCCTGATTACATCGCCCTCATCGATCTGCATATGATAAATATCATATAACAATTTAAAGTTTTCTGAACCTACACGTTTACAAAGCTCAGCACCCCACGAGGTTCTGTCGCATTGATAATCTTTATGGTTAACTTTGCTGTTTAAAAGCTCCATTACCAGAACAACATTGTGTTTTTCTGCCAGAGGGATTAGTTGTTTCAGTCCTTTAACGCAATTATTCCAACCGGTTTCGTCATCTTTACCACGGCGGTTACCGCTAAAGCAGATTAAGTTTTTGTACCCGGCTTTGGCAACAAGAGGAATCATGGCCGTATAGTTTTGGATCAGTTTTTCGTGAAATTTTTCATCGTTAAAACCATCTACCAAATTGATCTCGGCACCATTACACATGGTTGATTCTAAGCCGTGTTTTTTTAAGGTTGGCCAATCATTAGGGCCAACTAAATCAATTCCTTTAATGCCTATTTTTTTCGCTTCAATGCAGAGCGTTTCTACATCAAAACTGCTAAAACACCAACGGCATACGGAATGGTTGATATTTCCTTTTAACTTAAATGGTTTATTTGATTCTGGTTTATCCATTGCAAGAGCAGATAGTCCTGATGAAACACCAACTGCAGCAGTACCTGCAACAATGTTTTTTAAAGCGTTTCTTCTATTTATGTTTGAGTTCATGTTAAACTGTTTTGGTTTCAATTTCAGACTTGGTTTTATCGTTAAAAACTAGTGCAAATAATAAAAATACCACGAGTGCAATCCCAGCAGGTATAATCCAGATCATTTTCCAATCCATTACCCCATCTGCAGCTTTGTAGGCATCAGAAATTTTACCTGCCACAGCAAATCCAATCAACATACCTACACCATAAGTAGCTAAGGTAATTAAGCCCTGGGCTGAACTTTTAAAACGTTCGCCAGCTTTTGAGTTGGTATAAATCTGCCCTGAAACGAAAAAGAAATCGTAGCAAACGCCATGTAAAGCAATTCCTAAAATTAACATGAAACTCAATTCGCCGGCGTTACCATAAGCAAATAATGCATAACGTACTGCCCATGCCAGCATACCCACCAAGATGGTCATTTTAAAGCCAAATCTTTTAAAAAATATAGGAATAAACAATAAGAAAATAACTTCCGAAGCTTGGCCAATAGTCATTTTTCCGGTAGGGTTATCCATACCAATATTTGAAAGGAATGGATTTGCATTTTGGTAATAAAAAGCAAGAGGAATACAGATCAAAATAGATGAGATAAAGAAAATCAGGAAGTTCCTGTCTTTTAATAGTTTTAAGGCATCAAGACCCAATACATCAGAAATAGTGATTTTCTCATCCGCAGAAACTTTTGGCGGCGTTTTAGGCAGTGTGAAACTGAATAAACCCAAGGTTAAAGAAACAATACCTGCCATTAGGAAAGTGTTTTTCAATAAACCGGCTTCGGTACCTTCTTTTGAATCCCAATGGAAAAAATAACTGATTAATAAACCAGCTGCAATCCAGCCAATGGTACCGAAAATACGGATAGAAGAAAATTCTTTCTCCGGATCTTTCATTTGATTAAAAGAAACAGAATTTACCAGTGCAAGGGTAGGCATGAAAAGGATCATGTAACCTAAAACGTAAGGATAAAATACGCTTATATCGGTGGCGTTGTACATTTGATACATTAATACTGCACCAATGATATGAAGTACGCCTAAAATTCTTTCAGCGTTAAAATACCTGTCGGCTATTAAGCCTACAATAAAAGGAGCGATGATGGCGCCCCATGATTGGGTTGAAAATACGGCTCCGGTTTCTGAACCAGTAGCTTTAAGATTGTTTCCTAAGAAAGTTCCAAGTGTTACAAACCAGGCGCCCCAGATAAAAAATTCCAGGAACATCATGGCAGAGAGTTTAAAGCGGGTAGTGCTAGTCATTTGGTTTATAAGGTTTTTAGGTTAGGGGAGGGTTTAGGGGGGAAGGTTTAAGGGAAGAAAAACCCTCAACCTTCTACCTCACACCTTTTACCTCAATTATAGTTCTTTAATAGATATGTTTTTATACCACACTTCATCTCCGTGGTCTTGTAAAGCGATTTTACCGCTTTTGAAAGTGCCCCAGTTTTCCCAGTTGGCAAATTTACTGCCGGCAACAAGCTTTTTCCAGTTATCATCCCAAAGGGTGGTTTTTACTACTTCAACACCGTTTAATATCAAAGTTAATTTGCCTTTTTTGCTGATAATTTCGGCTTTGTTCCATTCGCCTACTGGTTTAACCGGTTCTGATGAGCTTTTTACCAGATCGTACAGATCGCCGGCACGGTGTTTAGTGATTTTCCCGTCGGGATGACCATCGTTATCAATAACCTGCATTTCTAATCCGGTTGAGTAGGTAGCATGGTATTTAGGTTCTTCGTGAACGTAAAAAATAAGACCGCTATTTGCTTTTGGAGCCACTTTCCATTCATATTTTAAGTGGAAATCGCCGTATTCTTTGTCTGTAACCAAATCGCCACCACCATCTTTACCTTTTTTAGTTAAGTCTAAGTGCAATGCACCATCCTGAACTTGCCAGGCACTACCCACTGTAGTTTTGTTGTAGGTATGCCAGCCACTCGTGGTTTTACCATCGAACAGCGGTTTAAAGCCTTTTTGGGCTTTTGATATTTGTGTAACTGCTAATATGATACAAGCAGAAAGAAAGATTTTTTTCATTTTTTTAGAATAAAACCTGATAGGTTTTTAAACCTATCAGGTTTGGGAAATTAAAGTGTTAAATTGTTCCAGCCTTTACGGTATTCGCGTTTTACAAACTGGTTTGCTTCAGCGAAATTGGTTACTTTCATATTGTCGTTATCCCAAAGCATTTTAATGTACCTACCTGGATAAGTAATCTTATCGTTTACCGTTTTTTGGATATCAAAACTCCTGATTGCCAGGTTGGCCATCAATAATGCTTCTGTTAAAGGACCTGCAATTTCGAAAGGCGAACTCACCTCTTTTTTACCGTAACCGGTAATTGCTGCTTCAACCCATTGTTTGTAGTGTCCGTTTGCACCATCAGGTACGCGAGTGTATTTTGGCTCAACTTTAATGTCTTTGTTTTTACTTAAAGGCAATAATTTTGGATTTGCACTGTATGTTTCGCACATCATTTTACCTTTTGTTCCAATAAACAGGGTACCATTACCACCATCGCCAAAAGTTTCGTTTGCTTCTAATTCTTCAGGGCGTTCAGGCTGGATACCACCATCCATCCAGTGTAAAGTAATATCACCTTGGGTTTTATCCGTTTTAGGAAATTTTAAGGTAACGTGACTTGAAGGCGGACAGCTTTCAGGGAAATAGCCGCGTTTAAATTCATCTACGTAAACAGAACCTACACTGGCCTCAACTTCTTTGGCATATTTTAAATTTAATACGCTAAAAGGAGCTTCGATTAAGTGACAGCCCATATCGCCCAAGGCACCGGTTCCGTAATCCCACCAGCCACGCCAGTTAAAAGGAACCAGTTTATCAACAAAATCCTTATCGGGAGCGGTTCCCAACCACAAATTCCAGTCTAATTCTTTAGGAACCTCTGCTTTTTTGCTTGGCCATGGAATACCCTGCGGCCAAACCGGACGGTTAGTCCAGGCATAAACGGTATGTACATCGCCAATCAAACCGGCTTCGTACCATTCTTTCATTTGGCGCGGACCGTCGTTTGACGCACCTTGATTACCCATTTGCGTAACCACTTTATATTTTTTTGCAGCAGCGGTTAATATCCGCGCTTCATAAATATCGTGAGTTAAAGGCTTTTGAACGTAAACATGTTTGCCCAGCTGCATGGCTGCCAACGCCTGGATGGCATGGTTATGATCGGGAGTAGAAACAGATACAGCATCGAAGTGTTTATGCTCTTTATCTAACATCTCGCGCCAGTCTTTATAGTATTTTGCTTTAGGGAAAGCTTTTACACTATTGGCTGCACGGCGATCGTCAACATCACATAAAAAAGCAATGTCTGCTTTTCCGCTTTTGTTGAACATATCTAAATCGCTTTGGCCTTTTCCGCCAACTCCGATGCCCGCAACCAATAAACGATCGCTTGGTGCTAAATAACCAGGTCCGCCTAAAACATGGCGGGGTACGATCATAAAGGCCGCGGCAGCTATAGCTGTGGTTTTAATAAAATCACGGCGGTTACTCGTGTTTTTATTTTCTTGCTCCGTTTTCATATGTGGTAAATCGATTGATTAATCAGGTTAAGATTACTTTTTTAAAGATAAAATATACTTTACCATTAATTTTGCATCATCTTTCTTAAGTGTAGCGTGAGCAGTCATCGGCATATTGCCCCAAACTCCTGTTCCACCTTTAATAATCTTATCGGCTAACATGTTGATGTTTTTTTCGGTAGCCGGATATTTTTTTGCAATGTCTACATACGCCGGGCCAATAATTTTGTTGGTCTTGTTGTGGCAACCCAAGCAGTCTGATTTGTTGATCAGTTTTTCACCCGGATTTGACTGAAAAGCAGCATGGTTGGTCATTGTTGCTGTTGCTACTACGGTTTTCTCTTTCGCTAAATCGGCTTTTGTAAACGACGCCATAAAAATGACTACAGCGCCTAAAATTAAAAATGTTTTTTTCATGTGTTGTGTGTTGTTTTTAATTGCATTCAAGCTTGCATAAGCGGTAATAGTTTATTTCGTTGTTGCTTATGCAGGTTTTCATTGTGTTGTGTGTTGTTTTAATCGCATTAAAGCGTGCATAAGCGGTAATGTTTTTTGTTGTGGCTTATGCAGGCTTTCTCCTGTTGTATATGTTGTTATTCTTGTAATCCCAATATTCTTTTATTGAAAGCGCTATCACTACCTGATGCAGCAAAATCATCAAATGCTTTATCGGTTACGTTAATGATATTCTTTTTAATAAATTCTGCGCCTTCGCGGGCACCATCCTGCTGGTTCTTAATGCAGCATTCCCATTCCATAACGGCCCAACCTTTAAAATCATATTGGGCTAATTTACTAAAAATGGTTTTAAAATCAACCTGTCCGTCGCCAGGGGAGCGGTAACGCCCGGCGCGGTTTGCCCAGCTCTGGTATCCACCAAAAGTGCCTTGTTTGCCCGTAGGATTAAATTCTGCGTCTTTTACATGGAAGGCTTTGATTCGTTCGTGGTAAAAATCGATGTACTGAATGTAATCCAATTGTTGCAACACAAAGTGAGATGGATCATACAATAAGCATGCCCGAGGGTGATTATTTGTTGCGGCCAGGAACATTTCGTAGGTTTGGCCATCAAATAAATCTTCGCCAGGATGTATTTCGTAACAAACATCAACACCACACTGGTCGAATTCGTTTAAGATTGGTGTCCATCGTTTTGCAAGTTCTGCAAAGCCTTCTTCAACCAATCCAGCCGGACGTTGCGGCCAAGGGTGAAAATATTGCCACAATAACGAACCGCTAAAGGTTGCATGTGCATTTAAACCCAGGTTTTGTGATGCTTTAGCAGCATATTTCATTTGTTGTACGGCCCATTCAGTTCTTGCTTTCGGGTTTTTATGTACTTCTTTTGGTGCAAAAGCATCAAACAGGTCATCGTAAGCAGGGTGAACTGCAACCAGCTGACCTTGTAGATGTGTAGATAGTTCAGTAATTTCTAAACCGTAACTTGCAATTTTACCTTTCAATTCATCTGCATAGGTTTTGCTTTCGGCTGCCTTTTGAAGATCGATAAATCTTGCATCTAAAGTTGGCATCTGGATTCCTTTAAAACCTAATCCTGCTGCCCATTTACAAATACTATCTAAAGAATTAAATGGCGCTTCGTCACTTATAAATTGTGCTAAAAATACTGCTGGTCCTTTTATCGTTGTCATGCCGGATTATTATAGTTTATAGTCGAACCATTTTTGATCTGATTGGCTTGAGGCCACTACATTTTCGATAAATGCCATTCCCCTGATGCCATCTGCTGTGCCAGGGAAATCGAGCATTTCTGCCGTAGGTTGCTCATTGTTTAATTTTGCATCTACCGTAAGGGCAAAATTTCTATAAATGTTGGCAAATGCTTCTAAATAACCTTCAGGGTGACCGCCTGGGGTGCGGGTATTGTGTTTTGCAAAACTACCCATATAACCATTACCAGTCCGGTAAATCTGGGCAGGCGCATTTAACCATCTTACAATAAGCGTATTTGGTTCCATCTGGTGCCATTCTAAACCACCTTTTTCACCGTAAACCCTGATTTTCAGTGCATTTTCTTCACCAGCAGCAATTTGAGAGGCTACCAGTACACCGTTAGCTCCGTTATCGAATTTTAACAGTACGTTGCCATCATCATCAATAGCCCTTCCGGGTACTACAATGTTTAAGTCGGCACAGATTTTTGTTATTTTCAATCCGGAGATATACTCGGCAAGGTGAGCTGCATGTGTACCAATATCGCCCATACAACCGCTTTTTCCGGTTTTAGATGGGTCGGTACGCCAAGCTGCCTGTGCATTTCCTTCACGTTCAGAAAGTGTACTTAGCCAACCTTGTGGGTATTCTACCACAATTTTGCGGATGGCACCCAGTTCGCCTTCGCGTACCATTTGTTTGGCCTGCTTAACCATCGGGTAACCAGAATAAGTGTGTGTTAAACACAGGGTTAAACCGGTTTCCTCTACTTTAGCCTGCAG
The DNA here is from genome assembly GCA_017745075.1 of Sphingobacteriaceae bacterium. GTDB lineage: Bacteria > Bacteroidota > Bacteroidia > Sphingobacteriales > Sphingobacteriaceae > Pedobacter. The sequence goes on from JAGIAD010000006.1 coordinate 107,309, forward strand.
CTGTTTAGCTTCTTCTAAAGTTAAAGTCATTGGTTTTTCTATTACCACATTGAAACCTTTATCCAATGCCATCATGGCTGGGGCAAAATGGGCAAAATTTGGGGTAACAATGGTTACAAAATCAATTCTTTCGTCTGCTGGCAACTCACTTTCCTTGGTCAGCATTTCTTCGTAATTATTGTAGATCCTGTTATCCGGAAGAAAAAGCATTTTTCCCGATTCGTAACCAACTTCAGGATTTACACTTAAAGCTCCGGCAGATAATTCGATAAGGCCGTCCATATTGGCAGCCAAACGGTGTACGGCACCGATAAAGGCGTCTTTTCCACCGCCTATCATGCCCATTCTTAATTTTCTTTTCATTTTTGAGGTATGGGGCATAGGGCTAAAGGTTTAGGGCATAGGGATTTTTAACCCTACACCCTAAACCTTCAACCTTAAACCTTTCTAGATATTCTTTTTCTTTAATTCCTTTACTGCGTAATCTGCAGCGCGTGCCGTTAGCGCCATAAATGTTAGCGATGGGTTTTGACAAGCAATAGAAGGCATACACGATCCATCGGTTACAAAAACGTTATTTACTTCGTGCATCTGGTTCCATTTGTTCAGTACAGAAGTTTTCGGATCGTTACCCATCCTTGCGGTACCCATTTCGTGGATCGCCATACCTGGATAACAGCCGTTATCGTAGGTTTGAATGTTTTTCATGCCTGCTTTTTCCAACATTTCGGCAGCATCATTCATCATATCCACACGCATTTTTTTCTCGTTCTCTTTGTATTCGCAATCTATAGCCAATACTGGTTGTCCCCACTTATCTTTTTTGCTGTGATCGATATAAACCTTGTTTTCGTAGTAAGGAAGCATTTCTCCAAAGCCACCCAAGCCCATGGTCCATTTGCCTGGTTTGGTCATTTTCTCTTTCAGGTCTGCACCAAACGATAATTCGGCCACATCACTTTGCCAGTTGGCCCTGCTTGCACCACCCTGATATCCGAATCCGCGCAGGTAATCACGTTTATCGTTACCGATATTCTGATACCTTGGCACATAAATTCCATTTGCACGGCGGCCATATGTGTATCTGTCGTCAAAGCCTTCAGCCTCTCCTGATGCACCGCAACGGAAATGGTGGTCCATTAAATTGTGGCCCAGCTGACCGCTGCCATTGCCTAATCCGTTTGGATGAGCTTCTGATGTAGAGTTTAATAAAATGAATGTTGAACCTAGTGTAGAACCGTTTACAAAAACAATTTTGGCGTAAAACTCCATTGTTTTGTTGGTCTGCGCATCAATAACCATTACCCCTTTGGCTTTCTTGGTATCTTTATCATAAATAATATGATTTACGATAGAATATGGCCTTAATGTTAAACGTTTGGTAGCCATCGCAGCAGGCAGGGTAGAAGATTGCGTACTGAAATAAGCACCGAACGGACAGCCCCGGCTGCACAGGTTCCGGTATTGGCAATTGCCACGGCCTTTATGCGGAACGGTAAGGTTGGCCACGCGGCCAATCATCATAATCCGTTCTCTTTTATAATGTTCTTCTATGCGTTTTTTTACCGATTTCTCTACAATGTTTAAATCCATTGGAGGTAAAAACTGTCCGTCAGGACAGGTTGGCCAGTTTTCGTTTGAACCGCTTATACCTGCAAAACGCTCGGCATAATCGTACCATGGCGAAAGTTCAGCATAACGAATCGGCCAGTCGTTTCCGTGACCATCTCTTGCATTGTCTTCAAAGTTATGATCGCTTAAGCGATAGCTTTGACGGCCCCACATTAATGATTTACCGCCCACATGGAAACCACGGTACCAATCGAAACGTTTATCTTCGGTATACGGACATTCTAAATCGTTTACCCACCATTTTTCATTTGCTTCCTGGTAAGGATAATCTCTTTTCTGCACCGGGTGGGTACGTTTTTGCTCTTCTGTTAATCTACCGGCATGTTTAAAATCCCATGGATTTTTCATTGCTGTTTCGTAACCGGTAATGTGCTCAATGTTCATCCCTCTTTCGAGCATTAAAACACGTAAGCCTTTTTCGGTAAGTTCTTTTGCAGCCCAGCCGCCACTAATCCCCGATCCTATCACAATAGCATCGTAAGTATTTTCTGCTTTTAAATTCGTATTTAAATTCATGATGTTTTGTCGTTGTTGTTAGGAATTAGGTTGCCCATGATCTTTGACCAGGTTTTAATGGCGCATTGCCATCATACCGGCCCGGAATAAGCACATATTCGCGTGCTTTGGTACAACCAATTTCTGAAGAATAGTAACCCAGTAAGGTTAAATCTCTCGCCGTGATGAAAAAGTAAGCCAGATCTTTGTTTTCTTCTGATTTGCTTTCTTTTTGAGTCAGTGCGATTGCTCTTAAATCGACCATAAGTTTCTTACGATCGGCAGGTGTTAAAGTGATATAACTTTTCCCGAAATCTTTCATTGATTTTGCCTGAAGATCTTTAAAGCCCTGAGCAAATGAGGCTTGCATGGTTGCAGGGTAACAATCTTTCATCATCATCGGAATGAACTTTCCTAAGCCTGCCGCTTTAGCACCAGCAGATGATTTGGTTGTCGGGACAATAATATCAGCAAATTCTGCAAAAATCTTTTCGTCTTCCAGCGAATAGAGGACAAAGTTCTTTTCGTTTTCCGGTAAGGTAAAACTTTCAAATAAAACGCCCATTGTACTTGCCGAGATTGCTCCTCCCAGCAAAAATGCAACGTTTTTGAGTGCTTCTCTTCTGTGCATCGTTTTTATGATTTTATATATTGGTTACTTATGTGTTGAATGAGTAATATTAGAAAAAATATAACGGAAAGAATAACTTTTTTGAATTTAATTATCGGCATGCAATGCGATTGTTACCGGGTAGAATTATTCTAAATAATCGCTAATTTCTTACTTCATTGTAATTTAAACAGTGTTTTTTTGTCGATTTTACTTCGTGTAAAAAGTACATTTAGTATCAATAAGCCTGTTATTTATAAATAAACCAGAAAACGATGGCTTTTTAGATGGGGCTATCTGTTTAAATCAGATTTCTTTTAATGTAGTTATAGCTTTCGGCAATACTCTCATAAGGTGCTTTTTTGATGATATCCTGTTCTGTAAAAATATAATCTACCCCAGCCAGTTTCGAAGCGGCAAAAATGCTCTTAAAATCTATCCGGCCTGAACCTACTTCCACGAACACCGCTTTGTCTGTTTTGTCCATATCCTTAACATGGAACATTTTGTAGCGCCCTGGATTTTTCTTGAACATATCAACCGGGTTTAAACCAGCATTTACTGCCCAAAAAATATCGAGCTCGAAGCCTACCAGGTTGGCATCAGTTTCGGTGAGCAGGATCTCGTAGCCTGTAACGCCTTTTCCCTGATCTTTAAATTCGAAGTTATGGTTGTGGTAGGCCAGTTTTAAGCCTGCTTTCTGGCAGAGTTCGGCCGCCTGATTAAATTTTGCGGCCATGCGTTTATAATCATCCAAGGTTCCATTAGCCCTGATATCGGTTGGTAATGCCGGAATAACAAAGTATTTCTGGCCAACAGTGGCTGCTGTTTCGATATGCGATTTTAATATTTTATCGTCACCTGAAGATAAAAACTCAGATACATTGTAATGACCGCTGGGACAGGTGAGGCCATTTGCTTTTAACAATGCATTGAAGTCTTTCGCTTCCAAACCCCAAAAGCCTTTTACTTCATATTTGCCAGGGTAGCCATAATAGGTTTCTACCTGGTTATAACCGATTTTGGCTACTTGTTCTATTGTGGCTTTTACATCAGCCGTTAACTGCTCCCTTAAAGTGAAAAGACCGATCCCGATTTTTGAAATTTTAGCAGACTCTGCTAAAGCTGTTGTTATTAATGAAGGTGTCAGAAAAGCCGCAGCACCAGCCAGGCTTACTTTTTGTAAAAATGATCTTCTTGTAGTCATGATGTTTTAGAATTAAAAAAACCGGAGCGTAAACTCCGGTTTTATTTGTTAGAATGAATAAGCTAATGATCCCCAGAAAGTACGTTGAAGTAAAGTTCTGCCAATCATTAATTGACCGGGGGTTACGGTTGAGAAATCTCTGAACTGATCTCCGCGAACATCGCCCTCTGTCAACACTTTTGCATTTAACAAGTTGTCTGCCCAAAATCTTATTGCTATTTTCTTAGTAAAGTTATAACCGGCACCAGCTTTCATTACCACGTAACTTGGTAGTTTATAACTTTCGCTAGGTGATGTGAAACGGCTGCCCACATAATTGGCTGCTACATAAAGGTTGAAGTTTTTGTAGTCGTAGTTGGCACCAAGTTCTGTGTTGAGTACGGGAACACGTTCGGTCCTGTTACCTGTGAAGCTGTAGATGCGGTTACCGAATTCGGCTGCCACGGCGGCGTTGCCACTGGTATTAGCTTCGTAGTCTGTGTATTTAGAATCTTGTAACGTTCCTGTTAAACGTAAGCTTAACGGTTTGGCAACCTTATACGAAACTTCATACTCGGCACTCCAGGTACGGGTAGAACCAAATGCTACTAGCGCCTGTAAACCTGAAGCAACTGTTGGAACATTAATGGTTAATGATGTGTTTTTAATTGCAGAGTAACTTCCTGAAGCAAAAATCGCCAGGTTGTTTTTAGCATATTTAAAACCGATTTCACCTAAATAAACAGGGCGTTTTTTTATGTTGGCCGCATTATAGGCCGATGCATTATAGTCGCCAATATTTGGAGCGTTGTAAGCTTTTGTAGCCCTGGCAAAAATACTCGATGTAGCGCTTATTTTGTAATTTGCACCTACAGAAGCGGCCCAATTGGTTAAAGTTTCATCATAATGCGTGTAACCTAAAATTGTAGGAGTTGCACTGGCGGTTGTATTAACCGTACCATTTGCATTTAATGCGTAATAAGGCCTGTCGCCTTTAACATTCTGATTGTCTATCCTTGCTCCAATATCCAAACGCCACTTTTCTGATAGTTTAATTTCATCGCCTGCATAAACAGATAGCGTTCTGGTATCACCAATAAAGGTATTTTTAGTTTGGATGGTACGCTCTGCTGCCGTTGGTGATTGTAATAAAATGCTTGGGTGTTCTTTAAATTCGGTAAATGAACGGAAAGCATAACGTAAATCATCCCTGTTATATTGGTGGATGCCTAATCCGATATTAAGGCTATGATTTTTTACTTTTTTTCTTAAATCCAGGTAATCAACAATCTGAACATCGCTGTTAATTTGTCCCTGTGCGTTAGAGGTAATTACATAATCTCCAGCTACAAAAGGTGCTACTGAGCCTCCGGGATAGTAATAAGGTGTTGCTGCTGTTCTGGCTACAATTCCGGCAGGGGCCGTATAAGTAGAATTAGTATGTGTATTTTGGTAACGGAAATTGTTAACAATTTGCCAACCGTTATCGGTTAAGTAGTTGAATTGAAAACCACCTGAACCTAATTTGGTATGGATTCCATCTGTTAAACTAAAATTATGGCTTCCGTTGGTAGGATCATTGTAGCTCCAATCGGTTTGAACCGGCGTAATTGATTGCGTTGCCATATTATAATCGCGGTATGTAGTGGGCTTTCCTGTACCATCGTAAGGGTAATAACTTGTTAACAGGAACTGAACTTTATCATTCAGGTATTTACCATACACCCTGAAAAAGCCTTTATTGTTCTTAAAATTAAAAGTCATGTTGCCTTTAATCTGTCCACCTTCGTTAGCTGGTTTAAAACCCTGGTCTACCACACCGTTATCGGTACGGTAAAAACCACCGATATTGTATTTGATCTGGTCGTTTATTTTGCCCCCTGTGTTGCCGTCAAAACGGTACAATCCTTGCGAAAAACCAGTTGTAAACTTAAATTGGCCATATTGTTTATCTGCACCCACATAACTGATGTTATTAACCACAGCGCCCGGAGTATTTGCCTGGACAATTGAGGCATTTCCACCTCTAATGGCTTCGATGTTCTGAATGGTCAAATCTGTTTTGTAATATTGGTCTACAGAGGGGTTGGTATTAAAACCCGTTGGCAAAAGTGGCAAGCCATCTTCTTGTATACCTAAGAAAATATAACCACCCTGTTGTGGAAAACCTCTTACCCAAACATTACCCGGACCATCGCCGCCTGTGCTTTCTACGGTAAGGCCAGGTATAGCCTTTAATAAATCGGTGCTGTTTAGGGGTGCCCGGTTGGTGATGTCTTTATTGCTTACGGAGGTTAGCGCCACACTGCTTTCCAGTTTTTTCTTAGGATTACCACCGGTTACCATCACACTTTCTAACTGAAGGTTATCTTCTGATAAACTGATGTTCAGGTTTTCGTCGGCATTGCCTGGAGATAGATTTACTTCTTTGGAAATGAAGCCAACATACCTCACAATTAAAACCCGACTGTCAACAGTCAGGCCTTTTAAAGCAAAAGCGCCATTTTCGTCGGTGGTGGTACCGATAGATTTTCCCTTTACGGTAACCGAAACACCAGGGATAGGGTTCCCTTTACTATCGGTTACTTTTCCGGTTACAATGCCTTCGAAAGCTTTTAAGAGTTCGAGGTTGTTATTGGCGGGAATAGAATAGAGCAAAATCTGATCTTTAACTATTCTATATCCCACGTCATAACGTTTTAGCGAATTCTCAAGAAAGTATTTAAGTTTTTGATTTACTACATTAATGGAAACTTTACGGCCTGAATTTATTAACTGCGGACTGTAAACAAACTTCACATTGGCCAGGTGTTCGGTTTTTTCAATAATGGTTTTAATATCGGTTTGATCTGCCTTGATCGAAATGGGCGTATTCAGAAAGTCCTGTGCGCCAACATTATTTGCAAATGCAGCACAGGTAAAAATTATTATTGCAAGTATTTGGTAAATCGAAACTTTCATTGCATATATCGCCAGCGAAATAAGTTGATTTTTTTTCATAAATTTGGTTATTGTTCATTAAATGATTGGATTTATTGGACATAGAAATACCATGAATACATTTCTGTATGTATTTAACTCGCCGGCAATGCCCCACATTGTCGGCTTTGTTTTTTAGAAAAATATTATGGAAAATGGAGCCGTACTTAAGGGCTGTTGGTGTTGTGGTTCTTTTTCATCATATTTTATATTTGGTTAGTTTTTGGAAACCACAATGCGGGTTCCCTGGATATAATATTTGCTTGATATGGTTCCGCAGATCAGGTCGAGCTGCTCATACAGCCCTTTCTTGCTTAAATCTCCGGTAAAAGTATAGGTAGAAATCTGTTCGTTATCCGATTTTATCTCAATGCCATATGCTTCAGATAAGGTCTTGAAAATTTCCTGAACGCTTTCCTCTTTAAAGTTATAACTCAAACTGCTTGGTATGTTATAAGCTTCGGCCAGTGGAATGGGATTGCTTACCAATGTTTTATTTAAATGATGTTCAGAAAAAACACCTTTTTGATTTGGCGTAAGCAGAATCGGTTCAGCCAATTTTTTTTTAGAGAAATCAAATAATGAACTTTTTCGATTTTCTTCAACATGTACTTTTCCGGTTCTTACTGCAACCTGGGCTGGCAGGTTATCTGTAGCCGATTTAACCCAGAAACTGGTGCCCAAAACCCGTACGACCAATTTTTGATTGTATACCAAAAATGGTTTTTTGGGGTTTTTACTCACTGAAAAGAATGCATTTCCTTTTAGGTATACCGTTCTTTTATTGGCCGCAAAAACTTTAGGGTAAATAATGGTTGCTTTTGGTTTAAGGGCTACGGTACTTTTATCGCTTAGTGCAATCACCATGTTGTGATTGCTTTCATTGGTTTTGCTGATCAGGTTTAAATCAACATTTTCGTCTAAGAAAGATTGTTCTGCGTGGTTGTAGTTAACTAAATATAATCCGGCAATAAAAAAGGCTACTACAATCGAAGCTGCAATGACAACTTTTGGCCAAAGCCATTTAATTTTTAAGGCAGTTGCCGGCCTGCGTTCAATGGTATTGATATGTTGCCAGGCGTTCCTCTGCATTTCTTCCAGCGCTGATGAAGACAGGTCTTTAAAATCCCTGCTGTTTAAATTATGATACCATTGATCAACCCAAAGCTTTTCGGCTTCGGTACAATTCCCGCTCTCGTAACGGCTAAGTAAATCGTAAAATGATTTCTGATCCATAATGAAGAATATTTGGCTTTATATATACCAGTAACACAATAGGACCGAATCCCTAAGGGAAAGAATGAAAAAAAATGAAATAGTTTGCAACTGACTGATATTCAGCTACAAAAAGATGTAAAAATTTTTAATGTATTCTTTTATTCTTTTAATGGAACGGGTAATGTGGTACTCTACAGCTTTTTCGGTAATGTTTAAACCCGAAGCGATGTCTTTAACAGACTGATGTTTGTAACGGCTCAGCCTGAAAACTTCCTGTGTTTTTTCGGGTAATGAATTTATGCCTTCTTCTATAATGGACGATAAATCATGGAGGTCGACAAGGTTGGCCGTATCTTCATGGTTTTCTGTATAGTTGAGCGTTTGATATTCCATGTACCGGTTTTCCATTACCAGGCTGCGGATGTGATTGATTATACTTAACTTTAATGCACCAAATAAATAGGCCTGCAGGTTATTGATCTTTAAATCCTGCCGCTTTTCCCAAAGTGAAATAAAAATATTCTGAACAAGTTCTTCTGCAATTACCTGATCGCCTGTTTTTTTATAGGCAGCATAAAGCAGCTCCTTGCTAAAGGCAAAATAGATTTTTTCGTAAGCCTGTTTATCGCCCTGTTTTAGGCGGTTAAGTAAATCTTCAGATCTGTAAGGCTCAAAAGGAGTCATTTATTTGGTTATTCTGCGTATAATGAGAGTAAATGTAATAAAATTAATATTGAAAGTTTCAGCTGGCAGTTAGCAGTTTTCAATTTGCAATTCACAATTTAACAATTAATCCAGGTTCAACAGTTTTCAGTTGGCAATTTGCAATTAACAATTGAGCAATCACACAATTAACCCTATCTATACACTAAGTATAAATATTTTATCTCCTTTTATCTCATTTTTTTACCTTTGCTCAATCTCAAAAAAATATGCAAGAAAAAATTGTTGTTTTAGGCTCTAATGGGCAAATTGGCACCGAGTTGGTAACCACGCTACGTAAAATATATGGCGATGATCATGTTGTTGCTTGCGATATACGCAGGCCCGATTATGATATTAAAAATTCTGCACCCTTCGAATTTGTGAATGTACTTGATAAAGAAATGATTCATGGCATTTTCGTAAAATACAGGCCAACACAGGTTTATCTTTTAGCGGCTTTATTATCGGCTACAGGCGAGCAAAACCCGAAACTGGCCTGGGATTTAAATATGAACGGCTTACTGAATGTTTTAGATTTAGCTTTAGAATATAAAACTGCAAAAGTATACTGGCCAAGTTCTATCGCAGTTTTTGGCCCTAATTCGCCAAAAGACAATACTTCGCAATACTGTGTAATGGATCCGAATACCGTTTACGGAATCAGTAAATTGGCCGGAGAACGCTGGTGCGAGTATTATAACCAAAAATACGGATTGGATGTACGCAGTATCCGTTATCCCGGATTAATCAGCTGGAAAGCAGCTCCGGGTGGTGGTACAACAGATTATGCGATTCATATTTTTCACGATGCATTAAAAAAAGGTAGTTATCAAAGTTTCTTAAGTGCAGAAACGGAGCTTCCGATGATGTATATGGATGATGCCATCCGTGGTACGATTGAGCTGATGGATGCACCTGCAGATCAGATTTCGGTACGCAGCAGTTACAATTTTGCAGGGGTAAGCTTTACGCCTGAGGTTTTGGCGGCAGAAATCAGGAAACATATTCCGGATTTTACCTTATCTTACACCGCTAATGATCCCCGTCAGCAGATTGCAAACAGCTGGCCACGTTCTATCGACGATGATTATGCAGCAAAAGACTGGGGATGGAAACCAGAGTTTGATTTATCCAAACTCACAATTGACATGTTGAATAATTTAAAAAAATAAGTAGAGAGGTTAAAGGTGTAGGGTATAAGGCATAAGTTAATATACCGTCTTGATACTCGATTCCCCATACTTGATACTAAAATACTCCAAACAATGGGAAGAGCATTCGAATTTAGAAAAGAGCGAAAATTTAAGCGTTGGGCCAAAATGGCGGTTCAGTTTACACGTATTGGTAAAGATATTGTAATGGCAGTTAAGGAATCAGGACCTCATCCGGAAACCAACTCCCGTTTACGTACCGCAATACAAAATGCGAAAGCCGTAAATATGCCAAAAGATAGGGTAGAGGCGGCAATTAAGCGTGCATCTGATAAATCTCTGGCTAACTATGAAGAAATTGTATACGAAGGTTATGCGCCGCACGGTGTTGCTGTTTTAATTGAAACAGCTACTGACAATACCAACCGTACAGTAGCAAACATTCGCAGTTATTTTAACAAAACGAATGGTACTTTAGGAAAAACCGGATCATTAGACTTTGTTTTTAACCGTAAATCTATTTTCCGTTTTGTACCTGCTGAAGGTTTAGACCTGGAAGAACTGGAGTTTGAATTAATTGATGCTGGTTTGGAAGAACTTTATGTTGAGGCAGATGAGGAAGGAAACGATATTGTGGTTGCCCAGGGTGCTTTCGAAAACTTTGGTTCTTTACAGAAAGCTTTGGAAGAAAAAGGTATTGAACTAAAAAGTTCGAAATTAGAGCGTATTGCTTTATCCCATCACGAGGTTACAGAAGAGCAGGCAGCTGATGTATTAAAATTGATTGATAAACTGGAGGAAGACGATGATGTACAGGCGGTTTATCACAATATGGCCGAGTAACGGCAATTGAATAATTTATTTAGAAGAGCTTGAAGAATTTTTCTTCAGGCTCTTTTTTTGTCTTTTTTTCGGAAATCAGAACTTGTGCTTATCGGTTATAGCAGTCCCGCCATCACTTCAAGTCCTCGGCCTCGTTCCTCAACCTCCGGGCTTTCCGTTTTGTCGGGTCTATTTTACTTTGGTCAGCCGGGGTAAGTTAAACCTTAGTCATAACTAATGTAAAAAATCGGGACCCTTTTTGTTTTGCGGTGTTTAGACCTCGCAGGTTTTCAAAACCTGCGAGGTTTTTTATTTAATCTACTATTTTTTATGTGAAAATAACCAGGGTAATAAATCCGGTTCGGCAAATGCACTGTCCCAGCTATTGTGATTGGCATTCGGATACAAGGTAAACTTCACTTCTTTACCGACGGTTTTTAGTCGCTCAGCAATGGCGATTGAAAATGCCGGATCCACAATATCATCTTTTGCACCATGAAAGATCCAAAGGGGTATTTTTTGATACTTTTTAATGTTGTTGGTGTTGTCTCCACCACAAATAGCAATAGCTGCTGCAAATTTACGACGTTCTCTCCTTAATAATTCGTAAGTACCCATAGCGCCCATGGATAAGCCGCCAACATAAACCTGATCTCTGTTTACATACGGTTTTTTAAGGAAATTTTTAACCATTCCCTGGAGGGCATGCATGGCCTTGGTAGGCTTCCCATCTTCTATAAAGCTGATTTTTCTTTTGCCTTTGGCATCTTGCTCAAAATTGACATTTGCCCAATAATCGTCCTTTGGACATTGTGGGAAAACAACAATAGCAGGAAAATTTTTGCGTACATCTGGTTTTAAGAATAGTTTTCCGCCATGTACCAGCTGGCTTGCATTATCGTTGCCTCTCTCTCCAGCTCCGTGCAAGAAGAAAACGATCGGATATTTTTGATCAGGGTTAAAATTTTCAGGAAACAATATCCTATAGTAAATTGAATCTTTTCCTTTAATAAAGCTTCCCCTGTCGTATTTTTTAAAATCTTGAGCGTTTAAAAAGAGTACAGAAAAAAGAATGCAGATTGCTAAAATAATCTTTTTCATCTTTTTAGTTTTTTTATTCAACAAAAATAGAAAACCCTGACTACTTTACAATAGTACAGGGTTCATAACCAAACCTAATCGTTTTTATTTCAACGTGAAAGATGCCTCTTTTACATCGCGTGAGTTTGTACCAATAAATACTTTGAAATCGCCAGGTTCTGCCACAAATTTCAGATCTGAATTATAAAATTTCAGGTCGTTTTCAGAAATATTGAAAGTGATCGTTTTGCTTTCTCCGGCTTTTAAATCCACCTTCTTGAAGCCTTTTAATTCTTTAACCGGGCGGGTAATGCTGCCTACAAGGTCCTGAATGTATAATTGAACCACCTCTTTACCATCATATTTACCGGTATTGCTTAAAGTAACCGACGCTGTGATCGATTTTCCTTTGGTTAAGGTATTTGAACTTAATTTAATATCGCCATAAGAAAATGTGGTATAGCTTAATCCGAAACCAAAAGGATATAACGGATCGTTGCTTACATCTAGGTAATTGGAACGGAATTTTTCGAACCATTTACCTTCTGCCAACGGACGGCCGGTATTTTTATGTGCATAATATAATGGCACCTGACCCACATTTTGAGGGAAAGTGGTACTCAGTTTACCTGATGGATTTACATCGCCAAACAGAACATCGGCAATTGCACTTCCAGCCTCGCTTCCCGGGAACCATACATTTAAAATGGCCGGGATATTTTGCTGTTCCCAGTTTAATGCCAGCGGACGGCCGGTAAACAATACCAATACCACTGGTTTACCTGTTTTAGCTAAAGCCTTTAACAGGTTTTTCTGTGTTTCAGGAATCTGGATATCGGTTACACTGCTGCTTTCGCCGGTAAATTCAGAACCTTCTCCAACTGTTGCCACAATTACATCCGATTTTTTTGCTACTTCCAGGGCTTCTTTAATCATTTCAGCTTCGGTACGGGGATCGCGTTTGTAAGTAGGATTGTGGATATTTACATAACGGTGTTCCATGGTAGAATCGGCCAGGAAATTGGCACCACGTGCAGTTAATATTTTGGCGTTATTGCCAACGGCATTTTTCAAACCTTGCAATACGGTAACCGACTGATCAAAAAGGGCGGCAACACTCCAGGTACCGTACATATTTGCTGTATTATCAGCTAATGGCCCGATTAAACCGATCGTACCTGATTTTTTTAATGGAAGGATGTTGTTATTATTTTTTAACAGTACAAAGCTTTCGCCAGCAACCTGGCGTGCCACTTGGCGGTTAGCAGGGCTGAAAACCTCTTTTTCTGCTCTTTCAGGGTTACAGAACTTATAAGGATCAGTAAATAAGCCCAGTTTATATTTTGCCTGAAGTACCAATCTGCAGGCCCTGTCGATCTGAGCCATACTTACTTTTTTCTCAGCTAAAGATTTTTTTAGGGTTCCTAAAAATCCCTCACCAACCATGTCCATATCTATGCCTGCATTTAAAGCCAGTGCTGAAACGGTTTGCAGATCGCCCATACCATGTGCAATCATTTCAGGAATACCCGTATAATCGGTCACTACAAAACCTTTAAAACCCCACTGATTACGTAGAACATCAGTCATTAGCCATTTATTTCCGGTAGCAGGAATACCATCAACTTCATTAAAAGAAGCCATTATGCTGGCCGCTCCGGCATCAACAGCAGCTTTATATGGTGGAAAATATTCGTTATACATACGCACCCTGCTCATATCGGTCGTATTATAATCTCTTCCTGCTTCGGCAGCACCATATAGGGCATAATGTTTTACACACGCTAAAATTTCGTTGTTGGCCTGAAGTTTACCCTGGTAGCCTTTTACCATAGCTGCTGCAATCTGCGAGCCTAAATAAGCATCTTCTCCACTTCCTTCTGAAATCCGGCCCCAACGTGGATCTCTGGATATATCTACCATAGGAGAGAAGGTCCAGTTGATGCCACTCGCACTTGCTTCTATTGCTGCCACACGTGCTGATTTTTGTACGGTTTCCATATCCCAGATACAGCTTATGCCCAGGGGGATTGGAAATACAGTATTGTAACCGTGTATCACATCCATTCCGAAAAGTAAAGGGATTTTCATGCGGCTGTTTTCTACCGCAATTTTTTGAACAGCCTTAATTTTGTCTACACCTTTGATGTTAAATAAACCACCAACCTGTCCGGCTTTTATTTTTTTAGAAATGTCGCTGCTATTGGCCTGTCCCGTAGTAATATCACCAGAACTTGGCAGGTTCAGCTGACCTATTTTTTCGTCAACCGTCATCTTTGCCATCAGGTTGCTGATGAAGGTATTCATCTTTGCTTCCTCCGCCGAAACAGGCTTTTTGGTCTGTGCCGATCCGTTCAGTACAAACAGGGTTAAAAAAACAACCAGGATATTCGCTCTCTTCATTATATGTGTGTTTTATTCTTTATTAATCAAATTTTGTGGTAATCGTTAAAAACGATTGGTTATTTCCACACTCGTTAGAAACGAGCGTGAGCTATATTTTATTAATCAACTTTTTTTACTTCGGTTTTTACCGATACACCATTCTCATTTATTGCCTCTATAGAAAAATAATACGCTTTCTGACTATCCATTGCCTTGAACCAGTACTCATTAAAATCGTGGATCATGATACAGTTATACAGTTTATCGGGTGCTGTGCCGTAATAAAGATTATAGGCAAAGGCATTATCAACAGGTTCCCATTTGATGTAGGCGCTGCGTTTGTCTTTTTCTGTCCTTAAAACGATCAGGTTTTTCACTTTTGTTGGTTTCTCGCCGTTGCCATTGCCGAATACACGTAAGCCACTGATGGCAAATTTTCCGGTAGGCATGTGTATGTTGACCATTTTGATGAACCTGGTTTTTACCGGTTTTTGGAGTTCAATGTAATCGTGCGGAACATCCGTTTTATTCTGGCTTTTATCAACGAGTATGGTCCACTTTTTTCCGTCTGTGGAAGAAAGGATTTTATACTGGTGGAAAATTCCGGTCTGTTTTCCTAAAAATTCAGCATCCTGATCGGCATAATTGATCTGTATGGCATTAACAGTTGCAAGGCTGCCAAGGTCAGTCTGGATCCATTCGCCATTGTTAGCAGTTTTTGCACTCCAGTAGGTTTTAATATTTTCATCAACCGCGTTGTTGGCATTAAAGCCTCCTAAAGTAGACGAAACGGTAACCGGCTTTTTATAGTTGATGAGCATCCAGCCTGGCCCTGCAGGACCGTCCTCTTTTCTTTCTGATGGCAAATAAAGCGGGTAATCGCCAAAAGCCGTATTGGTCCACATTACATCATCCTTATCGAAACCTGTCGGCCAGATCCCCATTCTTCGCTCCCAGGTGTTTTTCACGCAGATAATGCTGGTAGAAATATGCCAGTAATTTTTGTTGTTATCCTGAAAGGTTGATCCATGGCCTGCACCACGGGAAAACCCGCCCCCTTTATAACTTAAAGGATCTGATTGCGGAATTGTAGGTGTATCGTAAAACAAAGGTTTGGTACCTACCACTACGCCGTCTGAATAGCCACTGAATTCAGTGCCGGGTGCACCATACTGAAAATAATATTTGCCATTGTGTTTGGTCATCCAGGCACCTTCGGCAAAAGGATCAAGAAAAGTATTGTCCATGTATTCACCAAAGCGCTGCCAGCCATAGCGCCAGCTCTCTAACAGGTACATAGGGGTACGTGTGCCTTTGGGTTTAAAAGTTTTGCGGTCTAACTCTACGCCATACATCGGGTAATTGTTGCTGCTTCCGTTGTACATGTAAAATTTGCCATCATCATCAGTGAAGAATGCCGGGTCCCAGCCGCCTATTTCTAAAGAATCGACCAGTGGAAACCATTTGTTCCCTTTAGGATCGGTGCTTCCCCACAGGGTAAAATTTTTGGTATAGGTACTTCCAAAAACCACCATTGTGTCGCCTATAATGCCTACGCCAGGTGCACAGAGTTCATCTTTTGTTTTATTCCACGGACGAAGGAATTTCCTTTCGTGGAACTTCCAGTTCAGCATATCGGCACTGTGCCAATAACCCCACTGGTTGGTACTGAAAAGAAAGAAATCACCTTTATAATTTACGATTACAGGATCGGCGGTGGCCCGGTGTTTACCCCATTCGGTAAAAGATTCGAAGGGCGTATAACCATAATCGATGTTGATGGGATTGCAATAAGTTTTCTGTTGTGCAGAAACTGTACAGGCAGCACTACAGAACAAGCTCACTAAAAATATTTTGAATAAATGTTTAGCCATTATTCGTATGTGATTAATTAAAAATGTTTATCCGGGCACAGCTTGAACATCCTATTGACATCCCGCTAACGGTTAAACCGGTAACATGCGATTGGTGTTCCCAGTAAACCCACATATCGTGTGCACCACCTGTTGAAGTTAATTTTACGGTATAAACATCTCCATTTTCCGGTATCTGGCCGATAACGGTTCCACTCGGAGAATTTGGTGGAATAAAGAAAGAATAAACACCGCCACTGGTATTATTTTCTAACCTTACATATACGCCATCAGTGGTTGAGTTGGTGGCTGTTACATTTACGGTGGCGAATTTCGCCCTTGCGGTTTTGTGTTTAGCACTTGATATGATCGTAAAACCCGAGTTGAGGATTATACTTCCGATCATTGCTGTTAATATTAAAATTACTTTTTTCATGGTTCTGTAGATTTAATTTGAAATATATGGTGGCTAAACATTTATATGCAATTCAATGTATCAGGGTGTGAATTGGAAATCGAGTTTCTTTAATCCATTTTGAACATCTTTATTTCCCATAAACAATTTCCATAGTAGACCCGATCTGTAATTTTCAATCATCACTACCATAGGTCCCTGATCTATCCCTAAATATCTTTTTGGATACCAGTTGTCGGTTTCGGAGAAGGCATCATAAAAACCATACTTGCCCCAAACTTTATCGCCTAAATCTTCGTAAAGATGCCTGATTACCTTCATCGATTCTTTCGGGGTATAAGGAATAGAAGAAATGGCTGCGGTTGGAGAGATCACACCGTAATCTTCCTGGAGGCTATGGGCTGCATAGCCTTTTACAGAGTAACTGGCTGTTAAACCCCAGTTATTTTCGCCATAACCTTTAAATTTTTTGGGGTTGGCTACACAATAATCATGTATGGCTAATGTTTGGTTTACATTATTTTCCCAGTAATCGGCATAGCGGTCTTTTAATCCCTTAGGATTTAAACCTAAATATGAATAATGAGCCCAGAATAAAGGACCTACAGAATTTTTTGCACCCTGGTAATCCAATGGGATATGATGCCCATAAAGATCGAAATCTGCTTTAATTTTTCCGTCTCTGGCCCAGCCTTCATGATAAACCTCGGCCGGTACAGTGTGGGTAGGGGAGGAAGCGGCCATAACATACATAATTAAACATTCGTTATAACCTTTAACCGGAAAGTTCATTTCCCAGTTATACTCCGGCGACCAATGCCAGTACAATACATTTTTTCCGTTGCGGTACCAGTTAAAATCTATTCCTTTCCAAAGTTCATCTGCTTTTTTGGCCAAAGCTTTTTCAGCTTCAGTTCCATTTTTATAATATTCGTTAATGCAGATTAATGCCTGTGCAACAAAAGAGGTTTCTACAAGATCGCCTCCGTTATCTTTCCGCCCAAAAGGACGTACTTTTCCGGTTTCCCCATTTATCCAGTGCGGCCATGCACCATGAAAGCGATCAGCTTTGGATAGGAAATCCAATATTTTATTCAACCGGTCTAAACCTTCTTTTTTGGTCACATAGTTTCTGTCAATCCCACTTAAAATTGCCATTAAGCCAAAGCCCGTTGCCCCTGTAGCTACCGTATTTTTATCATTTTCGGGGTATATGTTATCTACATGGAAACGCTCCCTGCCCGCACCTGATGTGGGTTCGGCACCATCCCAAAAATATTGGAAGGTCTGTTTTTGAACAAGATCCAATAATTCGATATCGGAAAGATTTTTTTTGATGGAAAGGTTGGGATCGTAATTCGAGCTTTTGCTTTTTACACAAGAAGCAAAAAGTAAAACCGGGCACAGGATCACGATTAGTAAATGCGTAATTTTATTAAGGACAATTTTTTGCATAGGATTAAATAGAGGAAAGGTTGCCGGCGATGACCGACAACCTTATTAATTGATATAATTTAATAACCGGGGTTTTGTTTTAACAGGTTACCGCTTAGCTCAATCTCATTTTGAGGAATTGGCCAAACTTCATTTTTGTTGGCTTTCCAGCCCTTAATACCAAAAACAGCTAAACCTCTGCCTTGACGGATAACGTCGAAATACCGGTCATTTTCCATTGCGAGTTCTACTTGCCTTTCTTTCCAGATCGCATTGCGTAATTCGGTTTTATCTGTAGTGGTAACATCAGGCAGGATGTTGTTATTTCCTCCTCTGGCGCGTTTACGTACGCGGTTTAGTGAAGTTAATGCCTGCGACGGAATGTTCTGCTCATTGGCTGCCTCTGCATTCATCAGAAGGATATCAGCAAATCTTAACACCCTGAAATTTTGTTGTGCACCTTCATTAAATCCAGATACACGCATGGCAAAAGGTACATAAGATTTTTGATTATACCTCTCGTTTGGAACGGTAGTAGGAACTAAGTCGCCCTGAGGGGTAGTTTCGCCCTTAAACAATATGGTTGCATCTTTACGTGGGTCTCCTGCTTCAAAAGCATTGGCTAGTACTTCTGATGGCGTATTAAAACCCCAGCCCATAATTCCGGCTACACCCTGAACTTGGCTGTATTGCGAATTGGATGCATCGGGATTACCAGGAATCAGCTCTGCCTGTACTTCAAATAACGATTCGATGTTATTTTCGTTCTGGGTTCTGAAACCTTTTTCAAAATCAGGAAAAAGATCGTAACCCATTGTCATTACCTGGTTGGTCAGTGCAAGTACATCGGCCCATTTGCCCTGATACATGGCAACTTTGGCATGTAAACCAATTGCTGCGCCCTTTGTTGCCCTGCCCAAATCGGCCGCACCGTACGATTGTGGCAAAACTGCAGCCGCTTCATTTAAGTCTTTTTCGATTTGAGCATAAACTGTGGCTTTATCCGATTGTGGTAGGTTATATTCACTATTGTCTTTAGGAACGTGTAACCTTAATACCACATTGCCATAGGCACGCACCAACCTGAAGTAAGAATACGCCCTTACAAATTTTGCTTCAGCCAGGTACCTGTTTTTTAACGATTCGTCCATACTGATATTTGGAATGTTATCAAGAACCTGGTTGCAAAGGTTTATGTTCTGGTATTGACCGGTCCAAAAATCCTGTAGCGAGCCATGGGTAGCTGTTACTGTAAACTGATCGTAAAGGTTAAAGAAGGTAGCATCAGTAGGTGTACTTCCTTTATCGGCCTCGTCTGATCCGGTACTTTCTATGACGATTGCGTTAAAAGCAACATTATTCCAGCTTCTTAAGTTGGCATAAATGGCATTTACACCTTTTAAGGCATCTTCAGGAGTTTTCCAGAAGGTTACTGATGGCTGCTGAGCCTGAGGCGGAACATTTAGAAAATCTTTTTTGCATGATGCGGTAAAAAGTACTGCACTAAATGCAGCTGCAGCAAAAAATGACTGTGTATTTATATATTTTTTCATTTTAAGTCGATTAGAAAGTTACGTTAACCCCAAAGTTGTAGGTAGCAAACAAGGGATATACATTGGTATCGATTCCCGCGTTTGTTGGTGTTCCACCTACCTCTGGACTAAATCCTTTATATCCAAAAATGTTAATTGCATTTTGTGCGTTTAAGAATACCCTTAAACGTTGCATTTTCCATTTATTAACAATTGAAGCTGGTAAGCTGTAACCCAATTGAATATTCCTTAACCTGATATAATCGCCTTTTTCTACGTAAAACGAGTTTGGAGCATTATTTAAGCCCCCTGCTAAATCTGCAGAAGGGTAGGTGTTCGAAGTACCTGGGCCGGTCCAACGGTGATCAAAGAAATCTTTGGTGTAGTTTTCGTTACCAAATCTGCTGCTTAGGTTTGCATTAAATACACTTACATCTGCAACACCTTGGATATCAAGTGTTAAATCGAAGTTTTTGTAGGCAAAGTTTGTATTTAAACCATAGGTGAATTTAGGGTTTGGATTACCCAGAACCACTCTGTCCCGTAAATCGATTGCTCCATCACCGTTGATGTCTGCATACTTGAAGTCGCCCTTTTTAAATCCAGGCCAGGCTGCAGCTTCTGCATCTGTTTGGAATATGCCAACAACCTGGTAGCCATAAAATTCTCCAATAGGCCTGTTATTAACCGTCCTTGTAGAAAGATATCCACTGGTTAAACCGGCACCACCTTTATAAATAGGGTTCGCTCCTGAGGTAACGTTTAATACTTTGTTATTGTTGATTCCTAAGTTTCCACTAATCGAATAAGTTAATCCCCCCGACGTTTTATCTGTCCAGGTAGCTAAAAATTCGAAGCCTCGGTTTTGGATATCTGCCTGATTTGCAATGATAGAACTATTTACGGTTCCCAAGCTTCCTAAAACCGGGATATCAAATATTGCCTGTTCAGTTTTTCTGTTATAATAATCTAATTCAATATTTAATCTGTTTTTTAAGAAACCCATTTCCAATCCAATATCAGTTCCTGCACTTCTTTCCCAAAATAATGTTGGTGGTACAATGGTTCTAATGCTTGCGCCGGTATATGGAATTCCTCCAAATATGGCTATTAATGCTGCTGTTTGATCAACAGTTTGGGTTGAAGGGTTAAATGGAACCCCAGCATTACCTACTTTACCCCAGCTTCCCCTTAATTTTAAATTGCTAAAGATATTCTGGTTTTTCATGAATTCTTCGTTGCTGATTACCCAGCCAGCTCCTATTGATGGGAAATTTCCCCAAACATTGTCAGAACCAAAAAATTGAGAAGCACCGTCTCTTCTTATGGAAGCATTTAATAAATATTTGTTTTTGTAACTATAATTAACCCTGGCAAAGTATGACGAAAACGTACTCAACTCGCCTTTATCAATAATACTTCTGCTAGCAGCGTCACCCAGTGCTAAATATAAATCGCCTTCACTGCTGTATGGAACATTTTGCGCATCGGCATTTATGGTGTACATTTTATTTCGCTGAGCAGTTTGACCTGCCAAAACTGTTAGGCTATGGTCGTCCCATTTTTTATCAAAGGTTAAGGTGTTCTCAACCAGCCAGTTTCTGTTTTCAATGCGGTCTATATCAAGTTTACTTACAGTACTGAGCTGAGTATTGGTAGCTTTATATTTTGGCACATAACCTCTAACTTCTTCCTGTCCAAAATCTCCACCTATACTGGTTTTGAAAGTGAAATTCTTAAGGAATTTTAATTCAGCATATACATTACCATTGATTTTATACTTAGTTGTATTCTGATTAAAGAAATCCAAAGTAGCCTGTGGGTTCATGTTGCTTCCATTTCCAAGATTAAAAGCATTTGGATCACCATAACTACCATCTGCATTAAAAACAGGTACAACTGGCGATGCAGCATACATGGCTCTGAAGATGGTAGATGGCGCATCTTTTGATTTACTGTATGTACCGGCAACGTTATAACCAATTTTTAGAGGTTCAAAAATCTGATAATCGTTAGCCAACCTTACTGTGTAGCGTTTGTAGTTATTGTTTTTTACGAGACCATCCTGATCAAGGTAACCTAATGAGAAATTATAGGTAGATTTTTCAGTTCCACCGCTAATAGATAACTGATGGTTGTTAACCATAGCAGTTCTCAGCACCTGATCGTACCAATTAGTTCCTTCACCTAAATTGGTGTTTGCGAATAATGGTGCTACTGGAGGGGTCCGAAGAGCATAAGCTTCATTTACCAGGGTGGCATATTCACTGGCATTTGCCATTTCTACCTGGTTGGTTACTTTTTGAATACCAACAGATCCGTTATAATTAATCACAGCAGTTCCTTTTTTACCTTTGACCGTAGTTACCAAAACAACGCCGTTTGCAGCACGGATACCGTAAATTGATTGTGATGACGCATCCTTTAAGATACTGATATTGGCAATATCTGCCGGATTCAGGAAGTTAATGTCATCATACCATACACCGTCTACTACATATAGTGGTCCGGTTTTTCCATAAATGGTGCTTGTACCACGAATGGTAATTTGAGGTGATGAACCAGGTGACCCATTATTGGTAATAGATACACCTGCAACTTTACCTTGCAATGCACTTACCGGGTTAACCGACGCCTGTTTGGATATATCTTCGCCTTTTACGGTTCCAACAGATCCGGTAACATCAATTTTTCTTTGCGTACCATAACCTACCACCACAACCTGCTCTAATTGTTGTGTTGATGGTGCCAGTGATACGTTAATAGTTGTTTGATTGTTTACAGCTTGTTCTTGTGCTGTGTAGCCTACAAAGTTAAATACTAAGGTGGCGTTCGCCGGCACACTAAGTGAGTAGCTGCCGTTTACATCTGTTTGGGTGCCACCTTGAGTGCCCTTGATTAAGATAGATACGCCTGGTAATGGGGTTTTGTCACCACCATCAATTACCTTACCTTTTACGGTAATGTTTTGCGCTAATGCTACGTTAATTGTAAGCAAACAAAATGCAGCGAGAACAGAAATTCTTGTAAAGATTCTTTTCATGCTTTATTATAAAATTTAGTTTAATTGTTATGTTAAAATTGAGGTTGTTTTTGTTGATGTGCAAGTGTTTTTACCTCAACATTATTACATCAAGTTGGCTTGCAATGTTTCACTTTAAGATAAACTGAATGCGATTTCGGGTCAAAAACGCAGTTTTTACAGATCTTAACAAAACTTTAACATATACATAAGTGTACAAAGCACACTAAGTTTTTTGTGGGGTGCGAAAATCGTTTATGAGAGGTAATGATGTAGTGTCAGGTCTATGATTTAGACAAAAAAACATAGAAAAACCTGATTTTATAAAAAAGCAGCCTGTTATTTTATAACGGTTTATTGCTCTAAAAAAGGGAATATTGGCTTAAGAAAAAACAGGTTAAAGCTCCATCAAAAATTCGGTTAAATTCTTGTCATGCGGCACTTCAAGTTTTTTACGCAGGCGGTATCTGCGGATTTCTACGCCCCTTAAAGTAATGTTAAGTAACGACGACATTTCTTTACTGCTCATGTTCATCCTCAAATAGGCACATAACTTTAAATCGTTGGGAACAAGATCGGGATGCTGTGCTTTTAGCCTTTTGAAGAAGCTTTCGTGCGCTTCGTTAAAGCTGTTTTCGAACAGGTGCCAGTCACGCTCGTCGTTCATGCCATCATTAATTACTTTTTGGATTTTTCGGGTCTGATCATCGGAAAGCTTTTTGCCATTTTCATCTTTCAGTTTAGAAATTTCGTCGCTGAGTTTTTGAAGCAGCTCATTTTTATAAACCAGTGTCATGGCAGAATTGGCCAGTTCCCTGTTTTTGGAAGCCAGTTCTGCCTGTAATTTCTCCGTTTGCAGTTTAATGATCTGTTTTTCGTTAGCTTCGGCTTCCTGTTTTAATATCTCCTCCTGCTCAGCCTGTAAACGGTCGCTTATCTTCTGACTATCCCTTTTAAGTTTTCTTTCGTAAATTTTCTTTCCAAGGATCAATACCACAACAAATAGAAGTGTGTAGAAAAATATAGCCCAGTTATTGAGGTACCATGGCCGCAAAATGATAAACGTGTAAACTGCTTCCTCGCTTATTGTACTGTCGTCGATTTTGGCTCTTACTTTAAATACATAGCTACCGGGACTTAAATTGGTAAAATCTTTCTCTGTGGCATAACTCCAATCAGACCATGTTTTAGAATATCCATCTAAATAAAACTGGTATTTTACCTTTGCCTGGCGGTAGTAGGGCAGCGCATAAGAAATCCGGATGTTATTGCGGCTGTTCGGGATTTCTGTTGCATCATTAAGATTGCCTGTTTCGCTGATGAGCGAAAATTTATCGGTAATATCTTCAACACGTCTGATTAAGACAGAAGGCAGTTTGCGTTTTTCCTGACTGCGCTGTGCAGTGGGGTTGTAGATCACAAAACCGTCATCAACACTGATCAGATAAATGGAATTGCTGATACGGCTGATATTTTCATAATATTGAACCATCCGGCCATCTAGCATGCTGAACTGGTTCGAATCGATTTCTACCTTTCCAGGCTCACTAAAGTTAACCAGGGCCGTTTTACCGTGATTGATAAACCAATACTTTTTACCCCCTGCACTAATGATTTTATTCGACGATTGGAAAGAACCGAGCTCCTTGTTCAGCGCTTCGTATTTGGTGAATTTATCGCTTAACTCATCGTAAGTGTAAAAACCGGCATCTGAAGAAAATACGATCTTATTTTCCAGATTGAAAATATTGATGTTATAATTGCCCGGCAAACCGTTCTTTTCATCGAAATATTTTGTGCTGATTACACTATTATAATTGGGGCTTAAATTTAGTTTGTATAAACCTTTATAGGCATGAGCGACCCAAATATCGCCTTTATTATCCTGCTCTACATATCTGGATGGCGCATCAAATCCTGAGATTTTTGTCTCAAATCTTAAGCCATGGGGCTGAGATTCGGTAAAAAGCGATAGTCCGGTATAGGTACCCTGAATCAGGTAATTGGGATTGGAATTCAACTTTTTGATCGTCCAGCCTCCCGAAGTTCTCGATAGCCATTCTATCTGATTACCATTTACTTTAAAAGTACCGCTATTGTGTCCACAGATTAACTCATTGTCAATAATGGTCAGTTCCCATACCTGTCCCTGCGAATTGGGGATCAACCTAAAGTTAAAAGGCAAAAGATGGTCGGGCGACCATTCGCTATAAAACAAACCCTGATTGGTGCCAAGATAAATCTTGTTATTAAAAATAATGCTCGAGTAAACGGTTCCAAATTGTCCGGTTTTATCGAAATAGAAATATAAGGGCGAGTTGAGTTCAATTCGGTCGATGCCGTTATCCAGGCCTGTCCAAAGATTTTGCTCATTATCTGCATATAAACTTAAAACCGTGTTGTTCTGTAAGCCGCTCGATTTATTGATTCGTTGTACAACCTTTCCGTTTTCATCAATAATGATCAGGCCGTTAAGAATAGTGCCATAAGCGAAATATTTGCCTAATAAACTTACCCCGTTATTAAGCTGATAGGTTTTTAAATAACTGTTGGCAGGGGTATTTAAAGGACTGAAGTCTTTTCCGTCATAAATGAACAAGCCCTGTTTGCTGGTGCCAATAATCAGTCCGCTATTTTTATAGGGCAGGATAGAAAGAATTCCTTCTTTACCCAGTTTCTCACTGTTTGGGATGTGTATCAGTTTGTCGCCTACCAATTCGAACAGGCCCTTTTCGAGCACTTCAACTAAATATCTGTTATTTACCTGATGAAGAAACAGGAAGGAAGATGGCGATTTAACCACCTCTATCTTATTGTTTTTATAAATGAAAATCTTTGAAAAAGACTGAAAGATTACTCGGTCTTTATCTACATATATTTTCCATACTTCATCGTTTATTTTAATACCTTTCGGAAGTAAGTGAGTAAGCGAGTTATAGCTTAACCTGTTGTTTTTTATTGCCCAATAACCAAATTCGCCAAAACTTCCGGTGTAAATCTTACCGTTGCTGTCGGTAGCCACTGCCCTTACAATCTGCCTGTTAGGCATCTGGTATTTCTGCCAGTAACGGCCATCAAAAGTTAAAAGCCCTTCAGCATTACCAAAGTACATCACACCTTTTTTATCCTTGGCTATG
Organism: Sphingobacteriaceae bacterium; assembly: GCA_017745075.1. GTDB lineage: Bacteria > Bacteroidota > Bacteroidia > Sphingobacteriales > Sphingobacteriaceae > Pedobacter. The sequence goes on from JAGIAD010000006.1 coordinate 132,965, forward strand.
CTCCAGTTCTGGTTTCCGGATGAATAAACAGATTTTGGATAATTTTCGATATAAGGTACACCAATACTTTTAATTTCTGATGCATAGGTATTTATAACAAAGCAGAATAAGAGTATTGGAAGCCTGAAGTAGTTTAGCATAAAGTGATATTGGGTAAGCCCATTATTACACAAAGTAAATGAAAAATTGTTTAAATGGCCTAAGAACTTTCCAGAGACCGGTTTATGCGCAAAAATTCAGGAATTTAGAAAGAAGTGTTAAATTGAAGTTTATTTGTTGTTTTTTGTGATTTTAAAGCCGATTTTTTTGCGATTTTGTTGATTGTCATTTATTTCCTGCTTTCCAACCAAAAAGTTTAAAGCTTTATAAACATCATTAAACTGTTGATCGAATTTCGTTTCCAATTCGATTAACTTTTGTGTTAAATCTGCATGTGACAATGCATATTGTCTGATCAGTACAAATGTTCGCATAATGGCAATGTTAATAGCTATTGCTTTTTTGCTTTTTAACACGCTAGATAACATGGCTACTCCTTGCTCAGTAAAAGCATATGGCTTTGAAGGGGAGAATTTAGCTGTTGCAGGGAGGTTATCACAAACTGTGATAACCTCTTGCCATTCTGCTTTTGTCAGTTGAAACATAAAATCTTCCGGAAAACGGTCAACATTTCTGTTAACCGCCTGCTTTAGAATTCTCGTTTCCGTTTCATAGAGTTCAGAAAGATCAAAATCGAATAATACATTCAATCCTCTAACCTGATATATCTTGCTTTTTAAAATTTGTATTTCCATTATTACGAGTGCGTTAAATTAATAATGGAATTTAAGATAATTTTTTAACTTTTCATAGCCACCGGCTGCGGAACCTTCACGTAATAACCTGTACCATCGTATGGGCGTTTACGAGGATTAGTTGTGCATGCTGTTGAGCAGCAGCCCTGAAGTTCGTTACCACAATCGTCGCATTGGGTAATGTGCTCGTTACACTCCGGATTGGCACAGTTAATCATTTTTGGTGTGGTTTTACCACAATTGTAACAAACAGAAACAACAGTAGGGTTCACTTTATTTACATCAACAGCAATACGATTGTCGAAAACATAACATTTACCCTCAAAATCTTTTCCGCCGGCTTCCTTACCATATTTGATAATGCCGCCATGCAACTGGTATACATCGTTAAAACCGTGGTGCAGCAATAGGGCAGATGCTTTTTCACATTTAATGCCACCGGTGCAATAAGTCAATATTTTTTTGTCTTTATATTGGGCAAGCTGGTTGATCTGTTCAGGGAAATCGCGGAAATTTTCGATGTCCAATGTCACGGCATTTTTAAACTTACCAAGGTTGTGCTCATAATTAGACCGTACATCAAGGATAACAACATCCTCATCATCTTTCATTTTCATGAAATCGACAGGTTCTAAATGCTTGCCGGTTTGTTTATTAGGGTCGATGATTGAAGTATCCCTTAAACCCGAATGTACAATCTCCGATTTGTAACGGCAGTGCATTTTCAGGAACGAAGGTTCATCAACATAATCGATCTTAAATTCAGTTTTGGCAAATCTTTCATCAGCATGTACTGCCTGCATGTAAGTTTCGCAGGCCTCTGGAGTTCCGGAAACGGTACCGTTTAAACCTTCGTCGGCAACAATGATACGGCCAACTAAACCCAACGATTTACAGAATTTAAGGTGATCGGCAGCAAATTGCTCTGCCTCTGCTATGTAACTATAGCAATAGTAAAGTAATGTTTGATATTTTTTCATAACGCTGTTGATACCGTTGCAAACGGCGTTTAAAGCGCTGCAAAGATAGGGGAATTATGTAAGATGTAAAAATGGATAATGTACTTTCCATCATCCATCTCCCATTTTACATCAGAACCTCTTAAAAGCCATACGAAATCCTAAACCCTTGAGTCAACTTACGACCGCCGTCATAGGCGAAACCATAACTGGCACGTAATACTAGACGCTGGATACCGAAATAAAATTCTTTGTAATTTCTTTTTTCAGGTGAAGATAAATAACCCCCGCCGATAAACTCTTCGAGCTTGGCTTTACGCAATAGCGGCACTTTGTTCATGAAAAAGCCTGCAAAATTATGCTCCAAATGGGCTTCGAAATACTGCTGATTTGTACTGAACTGATAAAAGTCGAGGTATTGGAATTTCCTTAAGTTAGGAGGGAATATGGTAGAAATGTTACCTGCAAAGTGTTTAAAATCAGGGTAAAACATGCTTTTGTTATTCAGGAATTTACCTACGCCAGCCAAAAACGAAGTATAACCCCATAATCCCAGCCCAATCCTGTCTTGAGAAACTTCCAGTTTTACAAAATCGTAATCAATATCACTGTTTAATGCACCATTGAATCCTTTTTTATACAATAGGGTAACCTTTGGGAATTTCGACTCTGTATAAAACTTGCCATCAGGGCGTGTAATGTATTTCTGTCCGAAAATATAAGTTAAACTGGCTGTTGCGCTGAAAGAATTATAGGTTGGGAAAAGCGGCGTTTCTTGCGTTGGGCTAAAAGGATTGTTCGAAGTAAATTCGCGGTCCTTAGCATCGATAATTTTAAATGTAGAATTATTGGTGAGGGTTTTATTCCGGCTGTAATCTACAGCAACACTTCCCTGAAGCCCTGAAACCAGCTCGCGGGTGGTGTTGATATTTATAAAGCTCTTTTCATAAAACTTGGCAAAGTTTTTCTCATAAAATAACGAGTTGATCGTATTGCCCAACTGTGTCATTGAGCCCAGGTTGTTCAGGTCAAATATGCCGTTTCCGAATGATGCGCTTACGCTGGCACGCTTAACCGGGTTGTAATAATAACTTCCGCTTAAACTTCCGGTGAGCTTCTGGTTGGCAAAACCATATCTCAGTTCAGGGCGGATAGAATAGTTTCTTCTGTTCTCAAATTCTCTCTTGTAGGTTACCCCATATTTTACGGCAAAACCTTCTACGGTGTTATAAAATATAGCCCTTATTACCGGATCGAATGACCAGTATTCCTTATCATATCGGTCGTTAATGCTATAGCCATGTAATAACAATTTCCCTATACCGAACTTATTGTTGTCCTTTTCAAGCGAATCAAGATACTTTTTCGATTCTTTTAACTTCGCTATACTGTCTTTTTTAACGTAATTGATCTTTTCATCTTCAGTTAAAGGAATAGGCCTGTTGTTTTTCCAGTAAAGAGAATCTTTTTTGTTTACCATTTCGGTAATTTTTAAGATCTCACCGCTAAAAAAGTCTTTTGGGAATTTAGGATCCAGGTTATAATTACTGTAAATCCCCACATAATAACCGGCTATTTTAAATCCCAGCACATTGCCTGCAAATTGAAAATTAATAGCAGTAGGCATGTAAACTTCATTCACTTTTGTAAATTGTTGACTAATGCTCAGGGTATCGATAAAATTGATGCCCGCGTTTTTAGTAAGGTAAACATCAGTATTGTAAATCCTCCAGCTATCATCAATAATATAGATAATGCCCCTAAAAACTGGATCATTTTCACGACGCGGGATTACTTCTATTTTGTGAATAGTCTCGCCGTTTTCTTTGCTCTCACCCAATAATTTATATTTATAATAAAAAAGGGCGTTGTCGGCAATCGGCGAAATAAATCCCCTTGCACTTAATTTGTTTTCCAGCAGGTAATTATCATAAAAATTGATGATCAGATCAGAAGCTTTATTGAAACTGAAAGCATTGCTCCGGCCTGCAACTTTCGAGGAGATCATTTCTTCGTGCACCTCATTCGGCCTTCTGAAATTAAATTTACTTTGCGATTCTGAAAGGTAAATGATGCCTTTGCGGTTGGTGTCAAGCTCTAAAACTTTCTGTATATCCCTTCCAAAGAATTTTTTAGGTGCACCCCTTAAGCGCTGAACACCTTTGATATAAACATCGCAATTAAATTCTTTAACTTCATTTAAATGCGTTTTTCGCTGTTCTATGGCTTTCCGGATTATGGCAAAAGCCGGATCTTCAGCATTGGCCCTGATATTCACATTCTCTAAAGTATAACTTTCAGCAGTAAGTGTTACATTGAGCGAAAGGTCGGCAGTTACGTTTACAATATGTTCCTGTTGTTTATAGCCAACAGCTCTAAAACTTAAGGTGTACTCCTTGCTTTTTAGCTTTATCGAGTATTTTCCGTCAACATTTGCCGAAGTTCCGTTAGTGGTATTCTTTAAATAAACCGAAGCAAAAGGTACAGGTTGCCCGTTCGTATCTTTAATTACGCCTGTAACTGTAAAATGTTGAGCAAATACAAAACTGGTGAGGCTGCAAAAAAACAGGAGCGCGCAAATTCTTCTCATAATTAATTAGTATTCCCTAAATATCGAATATCTTTTAACACTATACACATAGCTACATGTTAAAGTTTGTTAAGATCGAAAAAAAAATAGTGATGTTGCAATATTTTCTGTCAATAATAAAATGTGTAACAGCAATTGGTCTGCCGATCAAACGTTTGTTTGTAAGATTTATGGCAAAAATTGCGTTTTTAGGTCTGAAAAGACTTTTTTTTATAACTTTGGAAGTAAATTCAACCATATTAAAAGGCCATGTATAAAACATTACAACCAGTTCTTCAAAAAGAACTTGAAGAGATTGAAAACGCTGGATTATTTAAACGCGAAAGGATTATTATTACCCCTCAGGGTGCCGATATTAAAGTGAGTACCGGTGCTGAAGTAATCAATTTCTGTGCAAATAATTATTTAGGACTTTCTTCTCACCCAAAAGTGATAGAAGCAGCTAAAAAAGCGATAGATGATCATGGCTATGGAATGTCTTCAGTGCGTTTTATCTGTGGAACACAGGACGTACACAAGGAATTAGAGGCAAAAATCTCTAAATTTTTAGGTACTGAAGATACCATTTTATATGCCGCTGCCTTTGATGCAAACGGCGGGGTTTTCGAACCGCTGTTCAATGCAGAAGATGCCATCATTTCTGACGAATTGAACCATGCCTCCATTATTGATGGCGTTAGGTTATGTAAAGCACAACGTTTCCGTTATAAAAATGCCGACATGGAGGATCTCGAAAAACAATTGATCGCGGCTAAGGACTGCCGTCATAGGATTATTGTTACCGATGGTGCTTTTTCGATGGACGGATCTGTCGCCCCGTTGGATAAAATTGCCGATCTGGCCGATAAATATGAAGCATTGATCATGATTGATGAGTCGCACTGTACCGGTTTTATCGGAAAGAATGGTCGCGGAACACATGAGCATTTCAATGTTATAGACCGTATCGACATCATTACCGGTACTTTGGGTAAAGCTTTGGGCGGTGCTTCGGGTGGTTTTACTTCGGGCAAAAAAGAAATAATCGATATGTTACGTCAGCGTTCACGTCCATATCTGTTCTCTAATACTTTGGCGCCGGCAATTGCGGGCGCATCAATCGCAGTGTTGGATATGTTAAGCGAAACCACTTCTTTAAGAGATAAACTGGAAAGCAATACCAAATATTTCCGCGAGAAAATGACAGAAGCAGGCTTCGACATCAAACCTGGTTTCCACCCGATTGTTCCGGTAATGCTGTACGATGCCAAAATTGCACAGCAGTTTGCCGCGAAAATGCTGGAAGAAGGCATTTATGTAATAGGTTTCTTCTACCCGGTAGTACCACAGGGCAAAGCCAGGATCCGCGTACAACTATCAGCCGGGCATGAACAGCACCACTTGGATAAAGCCATCGCTGCATTTACTAAAGTAGGTAAAGAACTTGGCGTGATTTAAAAATAATAAGATCTGTAATAAGTACAAAAGCCGCTTTATGCGGCTTTTGTGGTTTATGGGTTCATTTTCTTTTATAATGGTATTGTAAACAGATTATTTGAACCCGGCAGGCCTGAAATTATTAGATAATTTGCTGTATATTTGGAGCCATGTTACAGGACAAAATAACACAATATACCGAGAAAATAAATGCTTTCGTAACTGAAAAGGCCGACGAATTAGAGCAGTTCCGTATTAAATATTTGGGAAGCAAAGGCATTATCAAAGAAATTTTTGACGAGTTCAAATCGGTTTCTGCCGAGGAAAAAAGATCGTTGGGTAAGGTTTTGAACGAGTTTAAGCAATTAGCCGAATCTAAATATCAAACTTTAAAGGAATCGACCGAAAGTGTTGATGCCAAAAGTGAAAATTCACAACTGGATTTAACTTTGCCTGGCGAAGGTTTTGAAGTAGGTTCGCGCCACCCATTAGCTTTGGTGCGTAGGGAAATTGTAGAGATATTCGCCAAACTTGGTTTTACTGTGGCAGAAGGTCCTGAAATTGAGGACGATTGGCATAACTTCTCTGCATTAAATTTCCCTGAAGAACACCCGGCAAGGGATATGCAGGATACCTTTTTCATTAAAAAAGGTGGTGAAAAAGGAGACATTGCCCTGCGTACACACACTTCTTCTGTGCAGGTGCGGATGATGGAACAGGGACAACCGCCATTCAGGGCGATTATGCCTGGCCGGGTTTACCGTAACGAAGCCATTTCGGCAAGGGCACACTGCTTTTTCCATCAGGTAGAAGGTTTATATGTTGATGAAAATGTTTCATTTGCAGATTTGAAGCAAACTTTGTTCTATTTCGTTCAGGAACTGTACGGAGAAGGCACAAAAGTGCGTTTCCGTCCATCATATTTCCCTTTTACAGAGCCATCTGCTGAAATGGATATCTCTTGTACCATTTGTAAAGGTGCTGGCTGCCAGCTTTGTAAATACAGCGGCTGGGTAGAGATTTTGGGCTGCGGTATGGTAGATCCTAATGTTTTGGAAAACTGTGGCATCGATTCTAAAAAATACAGCGGCTTTGCTTTTGGAATGGGTATTGAGCGCATTGCCAACTTAAAATATGTAATTAAAGATCTGCGTTTATTCTCTGAGAATGACGCCCGTTTTTTAAAGCAGTTTAAATCGGCCTTAATTTAAAAATGAAATATCTGTACAGCATATTATTTGTTCTGCTATTAACTGCAGGTTGTGGTAAAGAAGATGGCTACATCCCGGATGTACCCGTAAACTATAATGTTACGATAACCGAATTTAGCTTAAAAGCAGTAAATAATGTGCTGGTGGTTCCTAATGTGGGCGTTGGCGGATTGTTGATCGTTAAAACACCACTTGGCACTTATGTAGCTTTCGATCGCTGCAGTACCGTAAATCCAGAGAAAACATGTAAGGTTGCGCCAGATGATAGTGGGGTAACTGCAACCGATCCCTGCTCTGGTGCAAAATTTTCACTGCTCGATGGGAGTCCGCAAAAAGCACCTGCCGAGAGAAGCCTAAAAGCGTATAACATTTCGCTACAGGGCAACACACTATTACATGTAAGCAATTAGAATGGAAGCTGAAAAAATAAAAGAAACAGTAAAAAAGGCTGCCAAGGAATTATTTAGAAAATACGGTTATCATAAAACCAGTGTAAACGAAATTGCAAAAAAGGCACGTATTGCCAAAGCAACGATTTATAAATATTTTGAAAGTAAAGAGCAGGTATTGGATAGTATCCTGATGGATTACCTTGATCAGAACCTGCACGAAATTCTGCACAATAAAGTTAGGTATGCTTCTGAAGAAGAGCATTTAAAGGCCCTTGTGATGAAAACCAGCCGTTTATCTTTTACCGCCTGTAACGAGTTTATCGGCTGGGATTTTGTGCGCGAAAATGCAAATTCGCAGGAGTTTTTGAAACATTTATCCGATCAGCTTGAAGCCTTACTGCTGGCGGCCTACCTGCAATTGGATAATTTTAAGAATAATCCTGCAAGAAGAGAAGGGTTGGCCTTTTTGCTAAAAGCAAGTAAAAGCATTGTATTTTCATTTGCGTTTACTTCCGTTAGCGATTCAGATGTTCGTAAGAACTTTGTGAGTTTCCAGAAAGAAATACTGCCGTTTCTGGTAAAAGCCGCGCTTTAAATAGAAAATTTGCTACCCCCTACAGAAGCGGCATAGAGAAACTTATATGGTCTTAGCATCGCGCTAAGATCATAAAAAATAAACTTATTTGTATGTTGTAGCGGGACGCTACCGCTAGCCACCATGATTGAAATCCGCGTTAATCTGTGTGCATCTGTGGTTAAAGAAATCCAACTACTGATTATAATAATCTTTCATCTTAAATTTCTGCACGGTTCTTTTCATTTTGCCATCAACCAGTTTTTGGGTAATTACTGTAACATAATCTGCAATGGTCGAATCTTCAATTACCGAAGAATCTTCACATAAGGTGTTTTTGCTGTTGTATCTGTAATTGATCGTTTTATCAAAACAGCATCCGTCTTTTTGATGGATGGATAGTTGCTTTGCTTTTTTATCTATATCAAACATGCCGAGGTTTTGGCTCGCCAGTTGGGTGAGTTCGCTGTTCAAAAGAAACTTGTTTTTGGAGTCGGCTAAATAGATGTCGTATGACGGGCTCGAATAGCTGCCCTTATTGCCATTTCTGATTGCGATATCTTCAAGGCCATCGAAATTAAAATCGCCGAAAATTAATGGTGTTTGGTATTTTCCGAGTTCAAGCCAGCCTAGTTTTGCATCCTGTTTTTCGGTTAAGCTGAATTCGAGATCGTCTGAATGAAAAGTATCAACCTCATTGCCTGTAATCTGATCATAGAGTATTATGGTTGCTTTCCCGTCACAGGCACTGTTTTGACACCTGTCTACAATAATTTTGGCCTTATACTGATCGGAACTATTATTGGCGAGGAATTTAAACTGTGCTTCCGCAGTATGGGCAATCAATAAAATACTGCAAAAGATGATCAAACTTTTCATTGAATATTTTTCTTCAAAATTACATCATTATCAAACCGCAAAAAGTTAAAAAAGGTTAACGTTTCCTCTTGCGTGTATTGATATAGCTTTGCACTGCCGATTTTGTGGTCAGCCAGTCCCTGCCTTCTTTGTAGGCGTCTATTTTGCCCTGCCTTGCCAATAAACTTATATACTCTTGCCCATAAGGCACATCGGGTTCTGAAACGATATGAGATATGGGTTCGTAATCACCATAAGTATGGTTGGGTAATGCATTGATATAAATATTTAAAGAACGCTCTAGGGCCTGCAGCATCAATAAGCAAAGTTTATGATAATTGCCCTTATTGGCTTGATTAAGTGCTTCGTAATATTTCTTTCTGTCATTTTTGAGGATAATGGCAGGAGGGAAGCCATTTCGCATGAGCAGTAAATTCATGGCGAGCCTTACGGTACGGCCATTACCATCGAAAAAAGGGTGTATCCAAACCAGTTTATGGTGGAAGATAGTTGATAGAAGAATATCATTTAACCCTAGTGGATTATCGTTAATAAAAGTGATCAATTGATCTAACAGACCAGAAACCTTGTTGGCATTTGGAGGTGTAAAATTTGCGCCCACAATACGTACCCCGCCATTTCTCAGGCGGCCTGCATAATCGTCTTCAATGCTTCGCAATACCAGGCCATGCAGTGATAAAATATCAATACTCCTTAAGGTATAATTTTTGTTGACTAAGGTATATAAGTAATCAATGGCTTTTTCGTGGTTGTAGGCCTCGAAATGCTCCCTTAGTGATTTTCCTTTTACAGTCATACCTTCCTGTAAAACCATTTGGGTTTCTTTCAGGCTTAGGGTGTTCCCTTCTATACTGTTAGAATTATAGGTCCATTCAAGTGTGAGGTCTTCTTTAATGCGGTGCAGGGCGCTGTTAGGCAATGGCCTCGAAGTTTCTAACCTGGCCTTTTTTTCGTATAACCTTTCTATCTGCGGTAATAACTCTTCTAATTCGCTTAAATCAAAATCCCACATACCCAAAGATAATATCGGTTATCCGGAAAATCAAATTTATCCGATATTAATTTTTTATCCAAAAAAGAAGCTGTATCATATAGAATTGTCATCACAAGCTTAAATGCCTACAAGGTATTTCGTAAGCTCAGTATACCTGGTCAACTTAGACCGATTGAAATGAATCACAGCTATGATACAGCCTCTTCAGTATGTTTCTAGGTGTTTATTCCCACTTAAATACTTTTACCGCTACTGCATAAATGCCAATACCCCAAAGCAATAAGATCATGATCTGAAATTTCACATCCCACAAACCCGATCCTTCAAAGGCTACTTTGCGCATGGCATCATTTAAATAGGTGAGTGGTAGTGCTCTGCTGATCGGCTGCAACCAACTTGGAAAAGCCTCAATAGAAAAGAATGTTCCCGATAATAAAAACTGTGGAAGGGTAACAATGTTTGATATGGGAGGTACCATACTTTCGTTTTTCGCAAGGCCCGAAATGATAAAACCAAAACCCATAAAAACGATCACACCAAGCGTAGCGAGTATGAGCATATTGACGACTGTGAGTGTGCCGTGAACGAGGGTAAAGCCAAAAAAGAAATGGCCGATTAAAATGATAAATAAGGCACCGATTAAGGCAAAGCCGATACGGGCAATCCCTTCGCCGATTACAATGCTCGAACGCCTTACAGGTGTTGCGAAAAAGCGCTTGATTACCAAAGTTTGGCGCAGGCTTAAAAATACAAATGCGGTTCCGAAAACCCCCGTGCTTAACAGCGAAAAGCCCAATTGACCTGGAAGGATAAAATCAATCGTTTTGTATTCGCGGCCTGTAATGGTACTTTCCTTTATTTCGGCTACCGTTGGCTTTAAAGTTTTATCGTAAAATATATTGTTTAAAACCGATTTTAAAATCCCGCCTTTATCTCTTGATGCAGAAGTATAAACTACATTGACCGAATAGGCGGAAGTATTTACTTTTCTGTGCACATCGATCATGGCATCAACATTGCCCTTTTCAAGTAATTTATCAAACTCAGCTTTTGATTTATCTTTTACCAAACGGATCATCCCTGTTTTTTCCAGCGTGCCTATTACCGGGTTATTTACATCAGAACCAGGTGTTACCCCAACGTCAATGCGCGTTCCGCCGCCACCCAAAAAACCAAAAACGAGAATAAATATCAGGGGAAAAGCAAGGGTAAATACCACGGCCGAAGGACTCCGCATAATAGACCGGAAACTTGCTTTGGCAAGCGCCAGGGTGGCTTTGGTATGGCTATAGCCTCCGGTTGCTAAGGAGGGGTTTGAATGTTGATCTTGTATATCTTTTTGCATATTGGTTCTGCTGGATTTTATTTTGAAAAATGTATTAAGGACTAGGTTCTCAGATTCCCCTTTAGGAGTGGGGGTTATTCTCTCCATTCCTGTCCGGTAAGGTTGATGAAAACATCTTCCAGATTGGCTTTTTTAACCTCCTTTTTACGCTCAAAACCACTGCTTACCAGTTTATCTATTAAATTATCAGGAGTATCCAAAGCGATAATCTGCCCGCGTTCTACAAAAGCTACCCGATCGCAAAGCTGTTCGGCCTCATCCATGTAATGTGTGGTAATTACAACTGTAGTACCGGCATTCCGGATTTCGACAATCAAATCCCAAAGATTCCGGCGAGCCTGTGGATCCAGACCCGTTGTAGGTTCATCCAAAAAAATAATCTTAGGTTGGTTGATGAGCGTAGTGGCTATGGAAAAACGCTGTTTTTGTCCTCCTGAAAGTGCTTTGTATTTGGCCTTGGCCTTATCCTGAAGATTTACTTTCTCCAGCATTTCCATTGGTTTAATATTAGCCCCATATAAACCTGCAAAAAGTTCGATCAGTTCTACCAGGTTAAGGTTGGGGTAATAACCTGCGGCCTGAAGCTGTACACCAATAATCTGTTTGATGTCTTGGGCTTGTTTATCTACCGAAAGGCCATCAACAATAATTTCGCCGGATGTTTTAGCTCTCAGTGTTTCTATAATTTCGAGGGTAGTTGTTTTTCCGGCACCATTAGGGCCAAGCAGACCAAAAATTTCATGTTCGAATACCTCAAAACTAAGCCCTTGAACGGCCACAAAATCATCGTATTTTTTTACCAGGTCTTTAACGCTGATAATGGCTTTTTTTGTTTCCATATTGCGAATGTAAGGAGCTTTAAGTGAATAGGAAATGAATTTTGATAGAGATAACCTAAAATGTCGGTAAAATGATGTTTTATCCGGGTGAAATGGGCTTAAAAAGAAATCTGCGAATCTTCAGCCCGAATTTGCCGTAGATCCGCAGATTATATTTTTGTATTTTGGCTTTTAAATGTTGGTTTTGTTTACCGGTTATGGTTTTTAAGCTTTCGTTCTAAACCTTCCACCTTCCCGCCATCTTATCTTACCAAACTAACTCGCCTTTCATTACCTCAACAAAATCGTCGAATAAGTAACGCGAATCATGTGGGCCTGGAGAAGATTCAGGGTGATATTGAACCGAGAATGCCTTTTTGCCTTTAACACGGATACCTTCTATAGATTTATCGTTCAGGTTAACATGGGTAATTTCAACTTTATCTGAGTTTTTAACCTCCTCTGGAATTACGCCAAAACCATGGTTTTGTGAAGTTACTTCGCAATGGTTTTTAATAATGTTTTTAACCGGATGGTTTAATCCACGGTGACCATTGAACATTTTCATGGTGCCGATGCCATTCGCCTCGGCCAACAACTGGTGACCTAAACAGATACCGAACAATGGTTTGTCTACAGCCAAAATATCTTTAATGGTTTCTACTGCATATGGCATTACAGAAGGATCGCCAGGGCCATTGGAAATAAAATAACCATCAGGGTTAAATTTTTCCATTTCTGCAAAAGTAGTTTTGGCAGGGAAAACCTGAACATAGATGTCGCGGTTTTCGAAATTGCGCAAAATGTTTTTCTTGATACCCAAATCTAAAGCCGCAACTTTTAAAGTTGCATCAGGATTGCCATAAAAATAAGGTTCTGTTGTACTTACTTTTGATGAAAGTTCTAATCCTTCCATTGAAGGTACCTCGTCTAGTTTTTCTTTTAATTCTTTTAAATCAGTAATCTCAGAAGAGATAATGGCATTCATTGCACCTTTATCCCTGATGTGGCGAACCAACGCACGGGTATCAATATCAGAAATGGCAACCAGGTTATCATTTTGGAAATAATCCTGGATTGATTCTGTTGCTTGTTTACGGCTATAAACGATGTTGTAATTTTTGCAGACTAAACCAGCGATTTTGATCGATCCTGATTCGATTTCGTCTTTATGGATACCATAATTACCAATATGCGCATTGGTGGTAACCATTATCTGTCCAAAATAACTTGGATCTGTAAAAATTTCCTGGTAACCTGTCATCCCGGTATTAAAACAAATTTCGCCGGTAGTGGTACCAATTTTTCCGGCCGCTTTGCCGTAAAAAACTGTGCCATCGGCCAGTAATAAAATCGCAGGTAACTTGGTGTAGTTAGTCATGGTAATTACAATATGGATTTTGATTTAAAAAAGAGTTGAAAAAAGAATGGCTTTCGGCATTAAAGCCGTATTTGCAGGGTACAAAAAAAGATGAATATATCCCTTCCATTTCGGGGTACAAAGATAAGGCTTTAGATTGGTAATATAAAGAGAAAAATGAAATAAGGTTGAAGCTGAAAGCAGAAAGACTAAAGCTGAAAGTTGTAAAGTCAGATTTGTATAAAAAATGATTTTAGCTTGAGATTGCTTTGGTCTTTTACCTTTGGTCTTTCAGCTTAATTAAATAAAAAACAATACTTTTGGCAACACAAAACAAATCCCATGTCGGTACATAAAGAAATCAAACGCGTTACCACGCATATCTTACAGGAAATGAAAGAACGTGGTGAAAAAATATCAATGCTAACAGCCTATGATTATTCGATGGCAACCATTTTGGATGATGCTGGCTTAGATGTTTTATTGGTTGGCGATTCTGCTTCGAATGTAATGGCTGGTCATGAAACGACTTTACCAATTACCCTCGATCAGATGATTTACCACGCTGCTTCAGTAATCAGGGCGGTTAAACGTGCTTTCGTAGTGGTCGACCTGCCTTTTGGTTCTTACCAGGGAAACTCGAAAGAAGCTTTAAACTCTGCCATCAGGATCATGAAAGAATCAGGTGCGCATGGTGTGAAGTTAGAGGGGGGCGAAGAAATTATCGAGTCTATACAGCGTATCATCACTGCTGGTATCCCGGTTATGGGACATTTAGGACTAACACCTCAATCTATCTATAAATTTGGAACCTATACTGTTCGCGCCAAAGAGGAGCAAGAAGCAAACAAGTTAAAAACCGATGTGCTGGCTTTGCAAGCAGCTGGTTGTTTTTCCATTGTTTTGGAGAAAATTCCTGCTGCTTTGGGTAAAGAGGTTACTGAAAGTTTGAATATCCCAACTATTGGCATCGGTGCAGGACCGCACTGCGACGGACAGGTTCTGGTAGTAAATGATATGATCGGGTTAACCAAAGGATTTAAACCCCGTTTTTTACGCCAGTACATTAACCTTTACGACGAAATTTTAGGTGCGGCTCAATCTTACATCCGTGATGTGAAGGGGAATGATTTCCCGAATGAGAAAGAACAGTACTAAGTTTTGAGTTTGGCGTTGTTTCAAGCGCAGGTAAACTATCCAACCTTAAATAATAAAAAGCTTAACCGATTAACCAATAAACTTTCGCAATAGACGATTTGCTATATCAAATGAACTAATGACTGATGAACCAATGAACTAACCGATGCCAATTACCGATAAAGACATTCTTTTTGAAGATAACCATTTAATTGCTATTAATAAAAGGGCAGGTGATATCGTTCAGGTTGATGAAACTGGGGATGAGCCGCTGGATGAACAGGTAAAAAAGTATATTGCTAAAAAATACAATAAACCTAATGGCGCCTTTTTAGGAGTGGTACACCGTTTAGATAGACCCGTAAGCGGTGTAATCCTGTTTGCTAAAACCAGTAAGGCTTTAGAAAGAATGAATGCTGCCTTTAAAAACAGACAAGTAAAAAAAACTTATTGGGCTGTAGTAAAAAACAAACCCGAAAAAGAATCAGCTACTTTGATCCACTGGTTGGTGAAAAACCCGCAGAAGAATGTGGTTTCATATTACAATACAGAGGTTGCCGGAAGTCAGCGGGCCGAACTTTCCTATAAAGTGAAAGCCAAAGTAGGCGATTATTACCTTTTGGAAGTTGATCCGTTAACAGGTCGTTCGCACCAGATCAGGGTGCAGCTGTCATCAATGGGCTGTCCGATTATGGGCGACAATAAATATGGTTACCCAAGAGGAAGCAGAAAGGGGAGTATTTGCCTGCATGCCCGTCGCCTGCAGTTTATACATCCGGTAAAAAAAGAACCTGTAAATATATTCGCAAGATTACCTGTTGATGGGTTTTGGGAACGTTTTGAAGATTTATAGGCAAAATGCCCCCATTATTAACTGCATTTTAAGGATTTGGCACAATATTTAGTCATGTTTCGGCTAAAAACTAAATCCATCATGAAAAACACCTTCTTATCAATCGCTGCAGCAGGCTTACTGGCTTCTGCATTAGTATCGTGCGACAGTACTAAAAAAACAGAAACGACCAAAGACTCAAGCGAAATTTCTGCTAATGGCGACACCATTACAAAAGTAACTACAAAAACAACTGAAACTGTTAAAACAGAGGTTCCAACTTTCTCAAGTGAAGAAGTGAATAAGGGACTTGCTGAGTACAGCAAACTTAAAGATGAATATATTGCGGCTGTAAAAAGTAAAAATGCAGCTGAAATTAAAGCCATCAACGATAAGTACACCGCCTGGGCAAATCAGGCAGCAGGCTGGGCGGCCAAGTTAAAGCCCGATGAAATACAAAAATATTCAGATTATATACTTAAACTTAGCAAAGAGTGGTCTAAAGCAGCTACTGATGCCATAAAGTAGTTAAAAGAATTAAAAGGTTGCATCCTTAATTGGATGTAACCTATCTTCAATGAAACTTTATTCAAGGCCCAAGTTTCATTTCTTTTTTAAACCTATTTTAGCTGTTTCTGTTAAAAGAATAATGAGATGCTGGTTCCTTTGTGCTCTTCAGATTTAATATCAATTTCGATCCGGTGAAACCTGGCAATACTCTGAACAATAGCCAAGCCTAACCCAAATCCATTTTCTTCGCTGTTCCCTCTCTTAAAACGATCAAAAGCATCTTCTACCAATGCCTGGCTCATACCTTGTCCCGTATCGCTAA
The DNA here is from genome assembly GCA_017745075.1 of Sphingobacteriaceae bacterium. Lineage (GTDB taxonomy): Bacteria > Bacteroidota > Bacteroidia > Sphingobacteriales > Sphingobacteriaceae > Pedobacter. The sequence goes on from JAGIAD010000006.1 coordinate 149,098, forward strand.
TGGTTAAAACATATTTTTCAGCTTCGCTTTTATCAGATATGGTGATCGAACCTCCAATAACATTATATTTAATTGCATTGTTAATAATGTTGATTAAAAGTGTGTGTATCAGGGCTTTATTTCCTGTGAAATGAAAATCCTTTGTTAAAACCGCACTATAACTAATATTTTTATCCGCTATACGATCTTCAAGATCTTCGTATATGTCTTCAATTTCCTGTTTAAGGCTAATTTCTTCCGTTTTTAAATATTGGTTGTTTTCTACCTTTGAGATAAGGAGCAGGCTATTGATAATCACCTTTAAACGGTTCAATGTTTTTAGGGATGCATATATTTTATTTTCATGCTCTACCGGAATATCAGGTGTATTGAGCATGTTTTCGAACCGCGTACTTAAAATAGAAATAGGCGTGAGCAACTCGTGCGAAACATTGGCAATAAACTGTTTCTCTAAAGCGAAAAGGGTATTAATTTTTCGCATTAAGGAATTTATACTGTTATCGAGGATTTTAAAGTCGTTGGTAGTGGTTGGTATATTCTCATAATTGTAGTGAGACGGATCGTCAACCAGATTAATCTTTTTATCGATAATGAGATAAAAGGGTTTCAGTAGGAAGTTGGAAAAAGTAAAATCAGCTATCAGGGTAACCAGCAAGGCCGCAACCAACACAATGAGCATATAAAACCTTATCGAATTTTTAATGGACTGGAGAGCCGTCATTGTTTCACCAATCTCCAGGTTATACCAGTTTGTATGATAGGAAAATTTATAGTTCAGGATCCTGTATACTTCAATATCTCCTTCAATTTCTCTCTTTTCGGTAAATACTTTGGCTGTAGAATCTTTTTGGTTATCAGGAATGTCGGTTAAAATGATAAACTCTTCCTTTAGTATGTTGTAATCCGTAAAGGATTGCTGTTTGTTTAAAAGGCTGTCGATTTCATCATCATTCAGGTGTTTGATGATTTTGTTCTTTTTTTTGATCAGGCGGTTATCAAACTGGTTATAGGCAAGTCTGTCTAACGAGAATAAAATGATAGCCCCCAATACCAGGATGATGGCGATTTTGGTTACTGCATTATATAAGGAAAACTTAACCTGTAACTTCATTTATATGGATGATGTTTGATGGGTAAGGGTTCATTTGTTCAGTAGTCATTTGTTTATTGGTAACTGAATTTTGTATTTGTTAAATTACTAACTGTAAACTGTTTATTGAAATTGCAACTTACCAAGCTTCCAACCCCAGACCCCTGACTTCCGGACTCTCTAGCAATTAATCCTGTAGCCAATGCTTCTTACGGTTTCAAACCAATCTATAGGGCTAATGCCTGCAAGTTTTTTCCTCAGGTTTTTAACATGAACATCAACAAAGTTAGAGTCTGAATTGACTTCTAAAATATCGCCCCAAACGTGTTCTGTTAAACTCATTCTGGATACCACACGATTTTTGTTCAATACCAAATAGTTAAATATTTCGAACTCCTTTTTGGTCAGGTTTAATCTTTCATCGCCAAACGAAACAGTTCTGTTCTGGATATTGAGCAGGAAATTATGAATATTTACCTCGTTTTTATCTAATTTATGTTTTCTACGGGTAATGGCATGCATACGTGCTAAAAGCTCATTCAGCGAAAAAGGTTTTGGCAAATAATCATCTGCTCCTTCATCCAGCCCCCTAATCCGGTCGTCTACCGCACTGCGTGCCGTTAAAATGATTATAGCATCATCACGATCCTTGATGGCTTTCAGCTGTTTCAAAATATCGAAGCCATCTCCATCGGGCAAACCTAAATCGAGTAAAATGAAATCATAATTGTTTACAAATATTTTTTCCTCCGCGGAAGATTTTTTCCAGGCATGCTCTACAATAAAGCCTTCTTTGCTCAAGAATTCATCCATTTCGAGCGCCAGGCTCTTTTCATCTTCAACGATTAGTACATTCATTTCAATTAACAATTAGTAGTTTTAATCACTCCGCTTTTTACGCTTTGTTTTGCTTTTACCCTGCAACTAAGTTAATGTTTTTTAAGATGATCGCACAGGCTTCTTCAATTTCTTCTTTGGTGATAATTAAAGGCGGAGCAATGCGCATGGAATTGCTGCAGTGTAAAAACCAGTCAGATATCACCCCATCGAGAATACAGGCGTCGATGATTTTTTTGTTCAGCTCGAAATTTTCAAATTCAAGGGCCAGCATCAAACCTTTTCCCCTGATTTCTTTGATGGCAGGGTGTTGTAAAAGGTTTTTAAACAATTGGCCTTTTTGTTCCACTTCATCAACAATATGATGATCAACAAGCGTACGTAAGGTGGCCAGGCCCGCGGCGCAGCATACCGGGTGACCGCCGAAAGTTGTCATGTGGCCCAAAATGGGTGTATGCGACAAAACCGACATGATTTCGAGTGAACTGATAAAAGCGCCGATCGGCATGCCACCGCCAATTCCCTTGGCCAGTAGCAGGACATCTGGTACAACCTGGTAATGTTCAAAAGCAAACATTTTGCCGCTGCGGCCAAAACCCGATTGTATTTCGTCGAAGATCAGTAAAGTTCCTGTTTCACTGCATTTTTTTCTCAAAGCCTGCATGTAACTTAAATCGGCTACACGTATGCCTGCTTCACCCTGGATAGGTTCTATAAAAACTGCAGCAATTTCTGTTGTGATTTTTTCGAGGTCAGCAAGGTTATTATGTTCGATAAAACTTACGTGGGGTAAAAACGGACCATAACCAGAAGAATAGAAATCGCTTTCCATTAAACTTTCGGCACCCTGGGTGCTGCCATGATAAGCATTTTTACAGGCGATAAATCCTTTCCTGCCGGTGTAACGTTTGGCCAGTTTCATGGCACCTTCTACCGCTTCTGTACCTGAATTTAAAAAATAGGTGCAGCTTAGGTTAGGGGGCAAAATATCAGCGAGGGCTTTTGCAAAATTAACCTGTGGACTTTGTACATATTCGCCATATACCATCAGGTGCATATAGGTTTCTGACTGTTTCTGAATGGCATAAACAACAGCCGGATGGCAGTGTCCGACATTACTTACGCCGATACCTGCAATAAGATCCAAATGTTTTTTACCTGCAGCATCGTATATATAAACCCCTTTTGCCTTTACAAATTCGAGCATGAGCGGTTCGGGAGAGGTTTGCGCATTGTGTTGTAAAAACAACTGACGTTGGGTAAGCATAGCACAAAAGTACTGAAATGATAGAGCGCTTTAAAATAAAAAAGACCTACATTGCTGTAAGTCTTTCTTTATTATGGCCTTTGGCCACCTTTAAACCTGTTGAGCAGCTCTCGTTTAAAACCTTCTTGGGCCCTGTAAAATTTACCTACAACTTTAATTGGCAATGAAGATTTTAGTTTATTGTAATATTTTTTATCGAGGTTAAGATCTCTTTGTTTAAAGTCAAATTCACTGGTAATTAAGCTCTGTACCTGTGCATCTGTTAAATTATCAATTTCATCCACTTTTCTGAAGGAAATCATTTTTTGCATGCGTTCTTTGCGCAACGCATTTTGTTCAGCCTGCATATCGTTATAAATTGGCCAGAAAATTTTGGCTTCTTCAGGCGATAAATCCAATTTTTGGGTAAAAAAGGCTATTTTAAGCGATTCTATCTCTTCTCCTTTAGGTCTTTGAGCAAAAAGGGCAGTGGGCAATAGAAATATTAAAGCAATAAAAAGTAAGTTCCTCATTATCTTAATTATTTAGTTCCTGAGATAAATCACTTGACGAGAAATGACTCAGGATGTAGTTTTCCATTTCTGTATCTGACGCAGAAGTTTTATTATTAGATGATGCACTGTTCTGAGCTTCCAAATGATCGATGATGGTATTTTCATCGATATCATATAACATCTGTTCATTTATTGCATCTGCAGATTGTACCTGCTGAATACCTGTTACTGAACTGTTTTGGTAAAAATAAATGCTAAATGAAACCATTAGTAAAAAACAGGCCGCACTTGCATATTTAACAATACTCCGTCTCCATAAAGGAATAACCTTTGCCACCTTTTTAGGTTCGGACAGCGCAATTTTGTTCGTAATTCTGCTTTGCAGGTTGTCAAAGTAATTTTCGGGTACACTAAAAGCATGTTCTGCTTTAGGCAGTTCTTCCAAAACAATACGCGTTTGTATACGTTCCGTTAAATCTTCAAAATAATTCTGTGGAACTTCAAAATTATTGCTGCTGGTTTTCTGTTTCAATCTATCTAAAAAGACTACAGAAAAAATGGCCTCTTCACAATCTTCGAAATATCCATCAGGCACCGAGAACGGATTACGCTTTCTAATTGCCCCAAGGTTAGGGGTTTCGTTTATCCAGTCGTTATTTTCTATATTTTCGCTCATCACAATTATATGATCCAATTAAAGTGAAAAGGTTTAATAGTCTATCTGATCATTTGTAATAAAAGCTTCAATTTTTTTTGCCGCAATGTGAAATGATGCCTTTAATGCGCCTACAGAGGTTCCAAGAATTTCCGAGATCTCCTCATATTTCATATCGTCAAAATACTTCATATTGAAAATAATCCGCTGTTTTTCAGGTAAGGTAAGGATTGCTTTTTGCAGCTTAAGCTCAAGTTTATCGCCGTTAAAATAAGATGATGATACCAGATTATCGGCGAGTTCTGACGATACTTCATCCAAAGGTGTGTTATTGCGCTGCTTTTGCTTGTTTAAGAACGTGATAGATTCGTTGGTAGCAATACGGTAAATCCAAGTGTAGAGTTGGGCGTCGCTTCTAAATTTATCGAGGTTTTTCCAAACCTTAACAAATACCTCCTGTAAAAGGTCATCACAATCATCGTGGTTTAAAACCAGCCGGCGGATATGCCAGTATATTTTTTGCTGGTATTTTTTTAACAACAGGTTAAAGGCTTCATTACGCGTGCGTTCTACGGCAAACATTGCCAGGATTTCTGAATCTTCAACTTGTTTCATTCTATCTCTAGATTTGAGATGTGAGCATTGAGATATGAGATTCGATTTCATTTCCCGAATCTCATATCTAATATCTCAAATCTATTTCTTTCTACCAATTACTTTTTGTGCAGCCTCAACAATGTTTACAGCATCTAAGCCATATTTAGACATTAATTGATCTGGTGTTCCGCTTTCGCCAAAAGTATCGTTAGTAGCTACAAATTCTTGTGGAGTTGGTAGTTCGGTAGTAAGTAAACGCGCTACACTTTCACCTAAACCGCCAAATTTGTTATGCTCTTCGCAGGTCACTACACAACCGGTTTTCTTAACTGATTTTAAGATGGCCTCATCATCCAAAGGTTTAATGGTATGGATATTAATAATTTCGGCATCAATACCTAATTCAGCTAATTTTTCGCCAGCTTCAATTGCTTTCCAAACCATGTGGCCGGTAGCAATAATAGTTACATCTTTGCCTTCGTTAACCATCCAGGCTTTACCGATCTCGAATTTTTGATCAGGATCTGTAAATACAGGAATTACCGGGCGGCCGAAACGTAAATAAACCGGACCTTCGTATTCTGCAATGGCTATAGTAGCTGCTTTGGTCTGGTTATAATCGCAGGGATTAATTACTACCATACCCGGCAACATTTTCATTAAGCCGATATCTTCCAAAATCTGGTGTGTTGCGCCATCCTCTCCTAAGGTTAAACCAGCATGAGATGCACAAATTTTAACATTTTTATTAGAATAAGCTACCGATTGACGGATCTGATCGTAAACACGGCCTGTAGAAAAGTTTGCAAAAGTACCTGTAAAAGGAATTTTGCCACCAATAGTCATACCTGCTGCAATACCGATCATGTTTGCTTCTGCAATACCAACCTGTGTAAAACGCTCAGGAAAATCTTTAATAAAAGCGTCCATTTTAAGCGACCCAACTAAATCGGCACACAAGGCAACCACATTTTCGTTTCTCTTTCCGGCTTCATGTAAGCCAGCTCCAAAACCCGAACGTGTATCTTTTTTTTCTGTATATGTATATTTTTTCACGTTTTTATATTTTTAATTAGCTGCGTTCAAGCTTGCTTCGCAGGTTTTCATTATTTCTTAGATATGAGATTTTAGATATTAGATATGAGACTCAATCTCACATCTCCAATCTAATTTAGTAATCCCCTAAAGTTTCCGGTAATTGCGCTAATGCAGCCGCTAATTGCTCATCATTTGGCGCTGTACCATGCCATTTATGTGTACCCATCATATAATCTACACCAGCACCCATTTGTGTGCTCATCAGATTTAAGATTGGTTTACCTTTTCCTGTTAAAGTTTTAGCATAATGTAGCCCTTCAACAATAGCCTGCATATCGTTACCATCAGTATTGATTACATGCCATCCGAAAGCTTCAAATTTAGCTTGTAAATCATCCAGGGCAAGAACTTTACTTGTTGGACCATCAATCTGCTGTCCGTTATAATCAACAGATGCAATTAAATGATCAACTTTATTAAATGGTGCAAACATGGCGGCTTCCCAGTTTTGTCCTTCCTGTAATTCTCCATCACCCAATAAGGCAAAAACATAAGATTTATCGCCGTTTAACCTTTTAGCCAATGCTGCACCAATAGCAACCGATAACCCCTGACCTAATGAGCCTGAGGCAATACGGATACCTGGTAGGTGTTCGTGGGTAGTGGGATGACCTTGTAATCTGGAGTCAAGTTTACGGAAAGTTGCCAGTTCGCTTTTGTCGAAAAAACCAGCATGAGCCAATGTACTGTACCAAACAGGAGAAATATGTCCGTTCGAAAGGAAGAATAAATCTTCGCCTGCACCTTCCATCGTGAAGTCGGTTTTGTAGTTCATCACTTCAAAGTATAATGCAGTAAAAAAATCTGTGCATCCTAGTGAGGCACCAGGGTGACCAGATTGACATCCATGAACCATTCTTACGATATCTCTTCTGATTTGAGAGGCAATATCTTCTAGCTCTTTAATTGTATGTTTCATTAAAATAAGAGGTTGTTGTTATATAACAAAGGTAATATTTTACCCGCTATATCATAATTAGTTATTGATTAAATTGAGTACTTGTTGTGTTGGGTTTTTGGTGTCAACTTTTTTGATGATATGAATAATTTTTCCATCGCCATTAATAATGAAAGTGGTGCGAACCGTGCCCATGTATTTTTTGCCGTACATGTTTTTTTCTCCCCAAACACCGTAGTCGTTAACAATTTTCTGGTCGGTATCGGCCAGTAATGTAAAAGGTAAATTGTGTTTGGTTATAAATTTCTGATGCGATTTTTCGTCATCAACACTAACGCCTAAAACGACAATGCCTTTAGCTTGTAAACCTTGATAGTTATCTCTGAAATCGCAAGCTTCGGCTGTACAACCAGGAGTATCGTCTTTTGGATAAAAGTAAAGCACAACTGTTTTACCTTTATAGTCGCTTAACGACACTTCAATGCCGTTTTGATCTTTCGATGTGATTGCCGGTGCCTGATCGCCTTCTTTTAACGCTGCCATGATTGAATTTTAAATATTATTAGTGATCTAATGTATTGTTGTGCAATTTAAACACTTTAATGGATTATACTGTTTGGAATAACCGTAAAGATGACATTTCTACGTATTAACACAAAATTGAAGTCAATCTGATTATTCCACTTTACCTAAAAACTTATTACTACCTCAGGAAATTAACGGTATACTTCCGTGTATTTTCTTTCATATCTACTACAATAAGCTCCAGGGTATGCCTGCCAGGAGCTGTCCTTTCATCGAAACTGTGCCAAAGTGTTGCTGTTTTGGTATCGAACTCCATTAAAGCCCATTTACCATCAATATACCCGTTGAAACTTTTGATCCCGGATAAATTATCACTGATCTTGAAAAAGATTTTGGATAAAGCTGACATATTTTTACCTTCAGAAATATTAACCGGAACAATCCTAGGTGCAATGGTATCGACAGCGATGTAAAAACTTCCGAAATTTTTTGGTGTGGCTTTTACATAACCGTTATCGAAACTTCCGCCTTGCGAAGAGCCGTTTGAATTTACGATCAATGCTTTGCTGCGTAGGTTTTCGGGAAGGTTATCGCCTTTAATCCACAGATCGAAACCAATATGCAGCGGCACATAGCGGTTATGGATCTGGTGTACTGCCGACCAGGCATTGCCGGCAGGCCTAGGTAATTTTTTATAAGTGAAATTTAAATCATTATACAAAGTGCCTTTCGGAAGAATTACTTTTACATCTTCGGCATTAAATTCGTTTACCTTATTGTATGGGTAAATTATTCCGGCAGCTACTGTTGGAGCTGCAACAGGCGCTGAACCTGCATTTACCGTAAAAGGCAGCACAGAAGAATTTCCTTTAGAATCGGTAATGATATAACGTAGCTGATGCTGAGCACCATCGTTAAAGTTGATGCGGCCATTATTCACCAGATTGCTATAAATTTTTAATGGATTGCCCGGATCAACAAAACTTTTCTGAATACTTCTTTTTGTATTTAAATAAGTTGGGTAATCAATGTGCGAGTTGATGGCCTTACTGTCTTCAAAAGCAAAGCGTTCCAGAGCCGAAGTATATACCATTTTGCCATCAACTTCCAGTTGGATGGAGTACACGCCATTCGTGCCTGATAACCCATTATGCCTGTCGGTTACCACAATGCCAAAACCCACTTCGCCAGTTAAACTAATTGGAGCAGCCGTTTTATAACTGCCATTTGCACCGGTAATGGCAATGGCCTGTTTGGGCGTAAATTCGTTAAAAGTTTTGCCATTTAAGCGGTAAATATATAAACCGTGGATCACAGGAGGGATGTTGTCTGGAATAACAATTCCAAAAAACTGCGGATTGATGGTTTCTTCTGTTTTAGTATCCCTGATCTCGAAATGTAAATGCGGTCCGCCTGAACTGCCCCGGTTGCCAGACCAGGCAATAATTTCACCTTTATGCACTGGGATCAATGTCGCATCAGGAAATTCATCGATCTCGAAAGTTTTCTTTTCGTACTCGAGGTTTTTAACAATAGTTGCAATTTTTGGTGCAAAACGTTGCAGGTGGCCATAAACTGTAGTATAGCCATTTGGATGATTAATGTATAATGCCTGCCCGAAACCACTGTTCTGAACCCTTAACCTCGAAATATATCCATCTGCAACCGCATAAACAGGATAACCTTCCCGTTGGTTGGTTCTGAAATCAATTCCGGAATGAAAGTGGTTACCCCTAATTTCGCCAAAAGAACCTGCAAGTGCAGGCGGACTGATATCCAAAGGCTGTCTGAAATCGGTAATCGGGTACTTATTGGTACTGAAAATCTGTTGTGCCTGTACAAATGCGGTGATACATAAGAGGCAAATTGAAAAGGAAAATTTTAACTTGTACTGGATCGGGTTTTTAATCATTCGTTACTTCACATCAAAATTTAAAAGTTGCTTTCCTTCCAGCCAGGCTTCCATTTTATCGCCTTTATTTGTTTTGCCGACACCTTGAGGGGTTCCGGTAAAAATTAAATCGCCTTTTTTTAAGGTGATGTATTGCGAAACAAAGCTGATTATCTTCTCGAACGAGAATAACAAATCTTTAGTATGGCCAACCTGGCGGCTTTCTCCGTTTACTTTTAACTCGAAATTTAGATTGTAAAGGTCTTCAAAATCACTTTTCGGCAAGAAAATGCTGATCGGGGCTGAATGATCAAAAGCTTTGGCAAGTTCCCACGGAAGGCCCTTTTCTTTATGTCTGCTCTGGATATCACGCGCAGTAAAATCAATGCCTAATCCCACTTCATCGTAATAGTTTGATGCAAATTTTTCGGCGATGTGTTTACCTTCTTTGCAGATTTTTAAAACCAGTTCTAATTCGTAATGAACATCGTCAGAGAAATCGGGCAGGTAAAAAGGTTTATTATCTTTTAAAACGGCTGTATCTGGTTTCAGAAAAATTACTGGTGTTGTTGGAACAGGATTGTTCAGTTCTTTTGCGTGTTCGGCATAATTCCGGCCAATGGCGATGATTTTCATTCTTAGAATATGGTATATGATAAAATAGAAGGGCATTCAATCCCCATCAATCAAAAATAGAAAAGAAAATGATGTTATAAAACTGAGATCCGTTTTACCTGGCTTTCTGACCCTGCAATAACCCTTAAAAAGTAAATGCCAGGGTTTATCCTGTTCGGAATGATAAAACTTTTTGTCTGTTCGCCCGCGTTTAAACGTTCGTTTGCCAATGTGGCTACCTCATTACCCAATAAATCGATGATTTTGATTGTGGTCTGAGTACCATCTTTTCCGATAGACAGGATCATGTTTAATTGATCTTCAACCGGATTTGGATATATTTTTATGATGGTCAGTAATTTGTCTTTAGGTGCCGGAATTGTATTTTTTGGAGTAGTAGCGTAAGTGTTAAACATCCCTGAGCCACCGATCGACAAATAAAACGGTTTATAAGGCGTAATGTTTGCTTTAATTTCGGGTATTCTGTTTACTTTTTTAGTTCTGTTTTTTAAGCTAATGTGGATACTATCAGCTTGTTGCGCCCAAGAATTTATGCCGCACAGCAAAACGATGCACAATGTGCATACGAGTTTAGTGAGGAACGTTATCTTAGCGTAGAGTTTCATCAAATTGGTATAGCAAATGTATTAATTTAAAACAAAGAAATTAAACATTTTGTTTAAAAGCCATAATTTAACACAATTTAACAATAATATTTAAATTTCATAGTGTTAAAAATACACAATAATTTGGTTGTTAAATTGTTATAGTTAGTTTACTTTTGCCGCACTAAAAATATCAACGAAGTGTCAAATCATAAAAATGTCAACGCGTTAACCGCCGGCGGTGTTCTAATCAGTTTAGGAATTGTGTTCGGTGACATTGGTACATCACCTTTATACACGCTTAATGCAATTTTTACAAGTATTCTGGGTGTAAAAGAAGGATTGGTCGGAAATCCGGGATCGATAACCACCGATGTTGTTTTTGGTGTTCTTTCCTGCATCATCTGGACGCTTACCTTACAAACAACCATTAAATATGTCATCATTACCTTAAGAGCAGATAATAAAGGTGAGGGTGGTATTTTCTCCTTGTTCTCCTTGGTAAGAAAAAAGGCAAAATGGCTAATTGTACCGGCCGTTGTTGGAGGATGTGCGTTGCTTGCCGACGGTGTAATTACGCCTAGTATCACCGTAACATCAGCCATAGAAGGATTAACCAGCAGATTCGATATCCCTGTGGTTCCGGTTGTAATTGCAATCTTAACTGTGCTTTTTATCATCCAGCAGTTTGGAACCAATTTAGTAGGAAAACTATTCGGGCCGGTAATGTTTGTTTGGTTCACCGTTTTAGGCGTTGCCGGTCTTTTATTCATTGTTAAAGATTTTAGTATTTTAAAGGCACTTAATCCATATTATGCTGTACACTTACTGGCTACCAATAGTAAGGCATTTATTATTCTGGGTGGGGTGTTCCTGTGTACTACAGGGGCAGAGGCATTGTATTCTGATTTAGGGCATTGCGGACGGAATAATATCCGGATCAGCTGGATTTTTGTGAAAGTAACCCTGATTTTAAATTATTTAGGTCAGGGAGTTTGGATTTTACAGAACGAAAGTACTTTTATTCCAAGTTCAAAAATGAATCCTTTCTTTCAGATCGTTTCGAGCCATTTTCAGGTGCCTATGGTTATTTTGGCCACAATGGCAGCGGTTATTGCTAGTCAGGCGTTAATTAGCGGTTCTTTTACCTTAATATCAGAAGCTGTACGTTTAAATCTCTGGCCAAAAATCAAAATTGTATATCCATCGGTTCAAAAAGGCCAGCTGTATGTGCCTTCCATTAACTGGATGCTTTGGGTAGGCTGCTGCAGTATCGTGTTTTTCTGGAAAGAATCTTCCAAAATGGATGCTGCTTATGGCCTTTCCATCACGATCGCCATGTTGATGACCACGATTTTGGTAAGTGTTTATTTAAAGAGTAAGCGTTTCCCGAAATACCTTATTGCCATTTTTATTTCGATATACGTAGTTATAGAAGGTACATTCCTTTTCAGTAACCTGCATAAGTTTTCTGATGGAGGATGGCTGACGGTACTTATCGGTTCGGCACTGTTTACTGTAATGTGGAGCTGGTTTGTTGCCCGTAAGATTAAAAACAGGTTTGTTAAGTATGTCGAAATTGAAGATTATTACGAGATTTTAAGCGAATTGAGTAATGATGAATCTGTTCCGAAATACTCCTCTCAGCTGGTGTATTTAACCAGTGCAAACTTTAAAACAGAAATTGAATCGAAAATTATTTATTCGATTATACAAAAAGAACCAAAACGCGCAGATGTATATTGGTTAGTTCACGTTGACGTAATGGATGAACCTTATACTTTAGATTACAAGGTCGAATTTTTAATCCCGGGTAAACTGATCAGGATCGATTTTAGGTTAGGTTTCAGGGTTGAACAGCGTGTTAACCTGCTTTACCGTAAAGTGGTGGAAGAATTGGTTAAAAATGGCGAAATCGATATTACAAGTCAATATACTTCGTTAAACAAGCATAAAATTGCCGGCGATTTCAGGTTTGTAATTTTAGAAAAACACTTATCTAAATTTACCAAACTGAGTTTCTATGAGCGTACCATTATGGATTATTATTTTATCCTGAAGAGGTTAAGTTTATCAGAAGAACGCAGTTTTGGTCTGGATAGCAGTTATGTGGATGTAGAGAAAGTACCACTGATTTTTGTTACGCCAGATGATATCGAACTGAATAGATTACCGGTTTAACGAATGAGAACCGCACTTTTAATTTTAGGAATTGTGCTCTTTATATCAGGGCCGGCCGCAAAGATATACCACCTTGATCATGCCAATAATTATATGATTGCCTCTGGACTGGGCCTGGTATTGATTACCGCAATGGCTTTTATTAAAAAGAAATAAAGCAAATCCTCTTTCTGTTTAAGAAAGGGGATTTTTTTATAGATGGAATTTATCTTTATCCCATTTGCTGGGATTATTGATAAATGTAGTTAGAGATATTCTGATATCGTTAGCATCTCAGCATAAGTGTTTGGAATAGAATCAGGAAATGAGCGGTTCGTGGTTCTTGGCGGTTTAGGAACAAAGGTTTGTGCACCTTGCAAAGCCAGAAAAATGAAATACTGCATTGGCCACTTAGCCCCGGTTGCAGCGTTACTCTGCAGCAACGAGGTACGAGTTTGCGAAGCGTACAAGCGGAAAACGGGAAGAAATTTAGTGTGTAGTACATGCCCTGCGCTCCAAACAATAAATCTACTTACTCTCGTTGTCATGGTTCTTGTCACCACGGACCATAAATGTTTGCAGGTTAATTATTCCTTGTTTTTAAGTATTTACTCATTGTATTGGTATAATTATCATCAAAACCGACAGCAGAAATTTCTTTATACTTTATCTTGGTTGGTTCTTCATCCAGATAGCCCGCAGGATCGAAGTTCAGAATTTTTAAATTTCTTTTTTTGATCTTAACAATCTTCCCTATTTTAAAGAAGAAGTTATTATCATTTTCGTTTTCAACTGTGCAACTTAGCTTCAATTCTTTTATAGAGTTAAAAATTGTTTCCCAGCTTTCCAAATCAATTTGATATGGGATCTTTATCAGTTTTTTCTGTCCCTCACGCTCCATGATCGAATCGAAAAACTGATCAAAGTTGTTATGTCTAATCTTAACAATTGAAGATATTTGAAAGATTTTGTATCCATTAAATAGAAAATCGTCATTCTCCTTAAGGATAACAAAGTCAAAAGAAAAATCTAAGATGTACCCGTGTGAAAGCTCATAGGATTTGTTGCCGACATCCCTTTTGATTTTGACATAGTTTTTTCCAGCACAATGTTTTTCTATTTTTTCGAAGATGGTCATATTTCACTCCTAACTATGTTAAACCTCGGCTTGTGCCAGTTTACTGTGCCGATAGCCATAGGCAAAATAAACAACAAGCCCCACAACCAGCCATATGCCGAAGCCGATCCAGTTGGAGATGCCGAGTTCGCACATCATGTACAAGCAGCTGATCAGCCCTAAAACAGGGATTAAGGATAAGTTTTTAGTGATGCAGTAATAATTGATTACCACACAGATAATCAAAAAGATCCACATCGGAATTTTGTGTTTGAACAAGCCCCAGCCACTTTCGTATTTCTTCTCTGCCGGTACTTTTGAAGCTAAGATAAACTGTTCGTAACGATCAGCTGGTAATGCACTCAGGTAAGATTCTGCATCAACTTTATCTTTATTGATGATCTGCGGAGCCGCATTTTTAACAATTTCTTCTTTTACAATTTTTAGTTCATCGCCACTTAAAGAAGTAACAAAAGTTACGGTTTGGACGGTCTTGGGCGAATTGAAAAAGAATGCCTTGGTTTCTTTACCATATTGTGTAAAGGCAAAAACAATGGCTGCTATAAAAGCGATTGGTACAATGAATTTGCTGTTTATGTAAGGGATTTTAAACTTTCCACGTTGCACATCAGGCCTGTTCTGCAGCACTAAAACGCCTGCGCAAACCAAAACAAAAGCGAATAAGGTACCTATAGAACAAAGATCGGTAACAATGGTCAGGTTCATGAATAAAGATGGAACAGCCACTACAAAGCCAACTACGATGGTGGCAAATGAAGGCGTTTTATACTTTGGGTGGATTTTAGAAAATGATTTAGGCAATAATCCGTCCCTGCTCATGCTCATCCAGATGCGTGGCTGGCCCATCTGGAAAACCAAAAGCACGCTGGCCATTGCAAAAACAGCACTCACGGCGATAATACCGCTCATCAATTTTAAATCAATCTGATCAAAAACAAAGGCTAATGGATCGCCAACAGCTAAGGTATCAGACTTAACAATGCCTGTTAAAACCAGGGCAATGGCTACATATAACAGCGTACAGATAATAATGGCCCACATCATACCACGGGGCAGATCGCGCTGCGGATTTTTACATTCCTCAGCAGTTGTAGAAATGGCATCGAAGCCGATATAGGCAAAGAATACTGCAGAAACACCTTTTAATATTCCTGAAACACCATTTGGTGCAAAGGGATTCCAGTTTTTGGTGTCGACATAAAATATACCAACAGCCAAAACCAAAAGGATTACGGCAAGTTTTACCACCACCATGGCGTTACTGGCGTTACGGCTTTCTTTCATTCCACGGTAAATCAACCATGTAATTAAAATGATAATGCCCAAAGCCGGAATGTCTGCAACAAGATGGAAATCACCTATTTGTGGTGCTGTAAGCCAGGCGTTATTGGCCAGCGCAGTTGCCGGATCTAAAGCTGAAAGGCTTTTTCCTGCGGCTAATAGTGCTTCGGCGTGTTTGTGCCCGTTATAGGCACTTAAATAATCCATGGTCATCCAATCGGGTACATGGATACCATTTATGCCGAGGAAAGGTATTTTTATGGTAGAGAGTAAGCCCGTAAAATAATCAGACCAGGATATGGCTACGGTAATGTTCCCGATGGAGTACTCCATAATAAGCGACCAGCCGATAATCCAGGCAATCAATTCTCCGAAGGCAACGTAAGAATAAGTATAGGCACTACCCGAAACAGGAACCATCGAAGCAAACTCTGCATAAGCAAAAGCAGCAAAACTACAGGCTACTGCGGTAAAAATAAACAAAAAAATCACAGCCGGACCACCATCGGCACTTGCCTTACCTATCGTACTAAAAATACCAGCACCAATAATTGCTGCAATACCAAAAGCTGTTAAGTCGCGGACACCTAATGTTTTATGTAACGTATTTTCGTGGTCGCCATAGCCTTTTGCTGCATCTTGTAATATTTTGGAAATGGATTTCTTTCTGAATAGCTTTTCGAACATTTTTTATTTGATTGTTTCTTCAAACTTATAAAAAGTTTGGCTAAAAACGTTTAAAGCCACATATAATTTTCGTTGCAGGTTATTTAGCGTACGAAATACATCTGAAACAGGCTAATTATAAGCTTTAAGTCAAAAATTGCAATTATTTGGCTTGAATAAGCCTTTGTTTGATTCGCATAATTTTAACGTTTCTAATAGTATTAATTTTGCTTCAATTAATCAGCAGGTCGATGCAGAGTGTCGAAAAACTTGTTTGATTAGAATATTAAATTATAATTAACATATTATTATGAATACGAGCACTGCACCAATAAAATACATCAAAGAGCGCAACCAGGGCATCGCCACTATACTGGCTTTTGCACTGTTGCCGATTTCCGGTTTTGCTACTGATATTTATATTCCTTCCTTACCCGATATGGCGGGCGCCATGCATGTGCCCAATGTTCAGGTTCAGCTTACCCTAAGTATCTTTCTGATCAGTTACGGGGTTTCGCAGCTTTTTATCGGGAGTGTGCTCGATAGTTTCGGACGTTATAAAATCAGTCTTTATGCCTTATTGGTTTTTGCGGCAGCAAGTATCGTTATTGCCACCAGCCATAACATTTACCTGATTTATTTGATGCGCGTAATCCATGGGGTTACCGTAGGGGCTATTGTGGTAGCCAAAAGGGCATATTTTGTTGATCTTTTTGAAGGCGAACAACTGAAACATTACCTCAGCTTGTTTTCGATCATCTGGAGTACCGGACCAATTGTTGCACCGTTTATAGGGGGGTATCTGCAGGCTGCTTTTGGCTGGGAATCTAACTTTTATTTTTTGGCCGGTTTTGCGCTTGTTTTTGCTTTACTGGAGATGATATTCAGTGGCGAAACCTTAAGGCATTTTACCGATTTTCAATTGAAAAAAATTACGGGGATCTACAGCCAGATGATCAGGACCACTAGTTTTACGCTGGGTATTGTGATGTTGGGCTTAGCTTATTGTATGGTAATGGTTTACAACATGACGGGCCCGTTCATCATCGAACACCATTTGAATTTCTCTCCGGTTGTGGCTGGTTACAGTTCCCTGTTTTTGGGTTTCGCCTGGATGGTTGGAGGTTTTATCGGTAAAGCAACGATTAACAGGCCCTTTTTTAAAAGGTTAACGATCAATTCACTGTTACAGCTGGCCTTTGTCGCTTTAATGATCCTGAGCTTAAATTTCGTATCCAACCTTTGGTCGTTAATTTTCTTTGCTTTTATTATCCATGTTGGCGCAGGATATACCTTTAACAATTACTTTACTTTTTGTTTGAGTAAATTTCCTAAAAATGCAGGGATTGCAGGTGGTTTAACAGGAGGTTTTACCTACGTAATCGTTTCTGTATTGAGTTATGGCATTGTAAACCTGATCCCGGCAAAAGACGAACGTAACCTGGGTTACAGTTATCTGATCATGATTGTGATATCGTTGGCCGTGATGTTTATGATTTTGAAAGCAAGAAAAAAGGACGTGATAAATTAAAATAGCTTGATTTTCAGACTTAAAATAAGACTATAACATAAAAACAGATTGATGGGTATTTGGTCGCAAACTTTTTAAATATGCTAATTGTAGCAGGGGTGAGGAGTCCGTGCCTTTCGTGTTTGCGTGGCAAAAATTGTCTGGTGTCTCGCTAAGACTAAAGTGGATGACGGCTGTTCTTATTAGTGCAAACTAAAAAGTCGTGGTATTTGCCACGACTTTCATTTATGATTTAACTGCAAGGGGAAAACCTTCCGGCCTTCCCTTGCCAATCTTCTGCCTTAACCCAGTTTTTCCAGTTCAGATTTAACAAAACCTGCCAGTTCTTTCACATATGCTGCGCTGAAATCAAATTTGATACCCGCAGTTTCATAGATTTCGTTCATAGGCCTCGTGTAACCCAAAGAAAGTGCAGCAAGATATTGATCAAGCGCTTTTTCAGGATTTTCTTTATAATTTTTCCAAACGGCTATGGCCCCTAATTGTGCAATAGCATATTCAATGTAATAGAAAGGTACTTCAAACAGGTGAAGCTGTTTCTGCCAGATGTTACCAAATTGCTGTTCTAAATCTGTCCAATCGGCAAAGCCGGCACCAAAACGGTTATAAATCTGTTTAAAGGTTTCCTCTCTGTCGGCAGCAGTATGGTTTGGGTTGGTATAAATCCAGTGTTGAAACTGATCGATTACCGCTACCCATGGCAATGTTTTTAGTACATCGGCCAGCTGCTCTTTTTTTGCGCGGATTAAATCCTCTTCATTATCAAAATACACATCCCATTTGTCCATAGAGATCAGCTCCATACTCATTGAAGCGAGTTCAGCTACTTCTGACGGACAGTGTTTAAAATCGTTCAGTTCTAGTTTTGCGGTTAAGAAAGTATGTATCGCGTGTCCACCCTCGTGCACCATTGTAGTTAAATCGCGGAGAGAGTTTGCCGAGTTCATAAAAATAAACGGCGCACCGGTTTCGGCCAAAGGATAGTTGTAACCACCCGGGGCTTTACCTTTTCTGCTTTCTACATCAAAAAGGTTATTGGCTTTCATTGTAGCCAGTTTTTCTCCTAATTTTTCGTCTATCGCATTAAAACAGGCAATACTTTTATCAATCAGTTCTTCGCCATTGTTAAATGGTTTTAAGGCTGGCTTGCCACTTATGCTAACCTCGAGGTCCCAGGGTTTTAATACCTCTAAACCCAATGCTTCGCGGCGTTTTTCTGCCTGTTCTTTTAAAATCGGGACAATTTCTTTTTCAATGGCATTGGCAAAATCATAGCAATCCTGAGGCGTATAATCGAAACGGCCCAAGGCCTGGAACATATAATCGCGGTAATTCTCAAAACCTGCGTTTAAGGCCACCTGGTTACGCAATTTAATCAGTTCATCAAAAAGGATGTTTAAATCGTCCTTATCAACCAGGCGGCGTTGCTGGATAGTTTTCCATGCATTTTCGCGTACCTCGCGGTTTAAATCTTTAATGAAGATTGAAGCCTGTTCCAAAGTGTATTCCTGTCCGTTAATCTGAACGCTCATTGCCCCGGTTGTGCTTTGGTATTTTTGTTGTTTTACCTGCAGTTCGGTGAAAAGCTTAATATTTTCTTCACGGTAAAGCTCTAAGGCCTTTTTAATTGCGCGACTATAAACGAAATATTTTTCTTTATCCAGGTCATCCATAAACGGACTTTCTGCAAATTTTTTATTCAGCTCGTTAGCTAATGGAGAAATTTTAGGCTCTATTTCTGTTGCAAAATATTGGAAACTTTTAACCAGTTCTTCGTTGGCTGTATCGCAACTCATTTTAATGTATCTCCAGGCAAAGTCTTCTTCCAAAGCCGCTTCCAGCTCTGAACGGTCTTTAAGCCATTGCTCTAATCCGGGAGTGCTGTTTATTTCACGGTGTTGTAGTTCGGTAAAAATTGGTTCTAAATTTTCCCAGGTAATGGTTAATTCCTGCGGAATATATTTTCTCGGTTTCTTGGTGATGATCATGTTTAATTTAAATTATTTGAATCATGGAGTTGGTGATGGAGTGAATGTAGCCAGGTTACACAGCAGACATTCAAATTCATAACTCAAAATTCATTCATTTTTATTTATGTCTCAAATACGCGTCAATTAAAAAGCAAATGGCAAATACTACTGAAGCATAACCATTTAAGGTTTGGAATGCCCGGTTTACCTTGCTTATGTCGTTTGGTTTTACAAGCAGGTGCTGGTAAATCAACATCGAACAGAAAAATACAATCCCTACATAATAAACCCAGCTAAACTCGGTAAAGAATACAGGTAAGATTACACAGGCTGCCGATAATACATGCAATAAAACCGAAACGTTCAGAGCATTTTTTATGCCAAGCGCCGATGGAATGGAATGTAAATTTTCTTCGCGGTCGAAATCTTCATCCTGCAATGCGTAGATAATATCGAAGCCGCTTACCCAAAACAATACCGTTAGCGAATACAAAACAGGTACCAAAGCAAAATGACCGGTTACAGCAATATAAGCACCTATAGGCGCTAACGATAAGCCCAGACCCAGCACAAGGTGACAAAGTGCCGTAAACCTTTTGGTGTAACTGTAAAACAATATCACAAACAAGGCGATAGGCGATAAATAAAAACAAAGCGGATTAATGAAATAGGTGGCAATAGCAAACAATATACAATTGATAATCACAAAAGTAAGTGCTTCTTTCGCCGAAACTTTCCCTGCGGGGATATCGCGCATTTTGGTGCGCGGGTTTTTGGCATCAATATTCCGGTCGAGATACCGGTTAAAAGCCATGGCTGAGTTACGGGCAAAAACCATACAAAGCAGAACCAAAATCAATTTATACCACGAAAATGGATTTTCGGTAGTGGTTACACCCAGAAAAAAACCAATCATGGCAAAGGGCAATGCAAAAATCGAGTGTGCGAATAATACGAGTGAAAAATATTTTTTCATTTATGGCAAAAGGTTAACTGTTTTTAATGGTTAATGGCAGATACTAATGAACCAATGACTAATGAACTATTTGAACATCAAATGTTAAAACCGCTTATAATCTGTAGGAACTACAAAATCTTTATTTACTTCATAGATAAAATTCAGTACTTCATCTTTACCAATAGCTTTTTCGGCTGAAGTAATGAAAGTTGCCGGAATTTCTTCAAAAAACTCACCCAACTTTCGTTTAAAGCCGGCTACATTTTTTTGTGTGGTGGTCATACCTTGTTTGTCGGCTTTGGTAAAAATCAACGAAAAGGGAATTTGCCTTTCACCCAGCCAGTAGCAAAATTCAATATCAATCTGTTGCGGTTCCAATCGGCTATCAATCAATACAAACACACATTGCAGACTTTCCCTTTTGGTGATATAGGCACGGATAAATTTTTCCCATTTCTCTCTGCTGGTTTTTGAAACCTTGGCATAACCATAACCCGGCAGATCGACAATATACCAGGCTTCATTAATCAGAAAGTGATTAATGAGTTGTGTTTTTCCCGGCCGTTGTGAGGTTTTGGCCAAACCATGCTGATTAACCAACATGTTGATTAAAGACGATTTACCTACATTAGAACGACCAATAAAAGCGTACTCGGGCAATATAGGAGGCGGCAGGGCCGAAACCTGGGTGTTGCTGCATACAAATGCTGCTGTTTTGATAACCATAATGCAAAGGTAACAATTAGTTTTGAGTTGGGGGTTTTGAGTTGGGAGCCGAAATTTAATGAGGTCAGCAATTCGTAAACTTTAACGGAATCGCTAAACTGCAAACTCTAAACTCCCAACTGCGAACTCTTTTATCTATCTTTGTCACATATCATGAATCAGAATATCACTCCATACCAAGTAGAAGATGCAACTAAAAAAGAGCAGGTTGCAACCATGTTTAACAACATTTCGGGTACCTACGATTTTTTAAACCATTTTCTTTCTTTAGGCATCGATGTATTGTGGCGTAAGAAAGCAATTAAAGAGCTGGTTTCCATCCATCCCAGGATTATGCTTGATGTAGCTACAGGAACAGGCGATTTTGCTTTCGAAGCGATAAAGAAACTTCGTCCCGAAAAGGTAATCGGTGTAGATATTTCAGAAGGCATGCTCGAAGTTGCCAAAAAGAAGATCGATGAGCGTAACCTGAACGAAACTTTTTCGGTTCAGGTAGGCGATTCGGAAGGACTGCATTTTAAGGATAATACTTTTGATGCCATTACCTGTGCTTATGGTGTACGTAATTTCGAAAACCTCGAAAAAGGTTTAACCGATATGTACCGTGTGCTAAAACCAAATGGTAAAATGGTAATATTGGAATTTTCTAAACCAAGGGTATTCCCGGTAAAACAATTGTACAGCTTCTATTTTAAACAGGTAACACCGTTTTTTGGCAAACTGTTTTCTAAAGACCACAGGGCTTATACCTATCTGCCCGAATCGGTAGCAGCTTTCCCTGATGGTGAAGACTTTACAGGCCTGATGGAAAAAATCGGTTTCAAAAGTACCAAACAAAGAATTTTAACGTTTGGAATAAGTTCGATATATATAGGAACCAAATGATCAGAAAATTAAGCCTCATTCTTTTCCTCTTTGCTGTATCTACAACTGCCTTTGCGCAAAACTGGGGTGGTGGTATAGATGATGAGGATTGGAGTTTTGGCTTTAATTTCCAATATATCTCTGCCGAATATAAAATCCTTAAAAAGCAAAATTGGCGATCGCCTTTTTACGAGACGCCAAATTCTTTTGAACCCTCTTACGATCCAAATTCGGGCATTCCGGTTACTTCAACGTTAAACGCTATTTCCAGTCCGCCATCTCAAGGTTTTGGGTTGGGTTTTGTAGTTAACAGAATGATTTCTGATAATTTCGATATCAGGGCAACGCCATCACTTATTTTTAGCGACAGGATCGTAACTTATGAGTACGAACCGATGGCACCGATCGACCTTGGCAATGGGCAAACGAAAAATTTTCAGACTGTGGTCGAAAGAAAAGTTCAGGCTACCATGTTTGAATTCCCGTTGGGTATAAAAGTGAAGTCGAACCGGTTGAACAATTTTAGGGTATATTGGTTAGGTGGTGCTAAATATTCGATTGATATCGCTTCAAAAAAGAAAACCTTCGATGAAGGTGAAACGGCAGTAAATAAATTTTTAAAAAACCGGAGGAATTACCTTTCGTACGAAACGGGTATTGGGTTCGATATTTACTTCGAGTATTTTAAAATGTCGCCCGAGATAAAATTATCGTATTCAACCAACGATTTGCTTCAGCACGACAATACGATTTACGCCAACCCGATAGATAAGTTGAAATTACGTCAATTAACATTCAGTTTGATTTTTCAATAGTCCTGCAATCCAAAAAAACTTACCTTTGTTGGAGTTGGTAAATCAAAGGTGTTATCTTAGGGAATTACCAATACTTAAAATTCATAAAATGTCTAAAATCGCATTAATTACAGGCGCAACTTCTGGTATTGGCGAAAGTTGTGCACATACATTTGCCCAGCAGGGTTACAATTTGATCCTATTGGCGCGCAGGGAAGACCGTTTAGTTAAAATTGCCCATCATCTCGAAGATAAGTATGCCATCACCATTAAACAAGTATTGGCAGATGTTCGCGATAAGAATAACCTTACCACTACTTTGGAAGCTTTACCAACAGAATGGAAAAAGGTAGATGTACTGGTGAACAATGCAGGTTTAAGTCAGGGTTTAGATCCCATTGATAAAGGCGATACCAACGATTGGGATACCATGATTGATACAAACGTAAAGGGCTTGTTATATGTAACCAAAATTGTTTCCAACTGGATGATTCCAAACCAATCTGGTCATATCATCAATATTGGTTCTATAGCAGGTAAAGAAGTTTATCCGAACGGAAACGTATATTGTGCCAGTAAACATGCGGTAGATGCTTTAACCAAAGGAACCCGTATCGACCTGCTTGCACACGGAATAAAGGTTACTGCCATTAATCCAGGCATGGTAGAAACCGAATTTTCGGTAGTGCGTTTTAAAGGCGACGAAGACCGGGCAAAAAAGGTATATGAAAACTTAGAGCCCCTCATTGCCGACGATATTGCCGATGCCATCTGGTATGTGGTAAGCAGGCCGAAACACGTAAATATTAACGATATGCTCATTATGCCTACGGCGCAGGCTACCGCAACGATAGTAAATAGAGGTTAATTCGGTTAACTGTATAAACTGTTAAATTGGTTAATTGAAAGATTAAATGATTAATAAAAAATGAAATAATAATTGGCGATCGGGATTTACAATTAACCGGTTAACCAATTACAACAATTAAACAACAATGATATCAAACACAATAGATCAGGAAATAAAAAAAGCCATGCTGGCTAAAAACAATGCACAGTTAAGGGGCTTAAGGGCAATAAAAGCAGCTTTACTTTTAGCTAAAACAGAGAAAGGATCTTCAGAAGAAATTACTGAAGAAGCTGAACTTAAAATTCTTCAGAAACTGATTAAACAACGCCGCGAATCTGCTGATATTTATAAGCAGCAAAATCGCGAGGATTTGTACAAGGTAGAGGAAGAAGAAATTGAAGTAATTAACCAGTTCTTACCAAAACAGTTAGATAGGGCAGAGGTTGCCGAAATTATAGAGACAGTAATCAAACAATCTGGCGCTACATCGGTTAAGGAAATGGGAAAGGTAATGGGGTTGGCAAATGCAGCGCTTGCAGGTAAAGCTGATGGTAAATTAATTGCTGAGATTGTTAAGGAAAAATTAGCTTAATTTAAAGCTAAAAGCGCAATTATCGCTAACTACTACCGCTTTACGCTTTACAAACAGCGTTTTTATACCGTTTTCGATTTTATTTCAGAAAAATGGCATATAAATGCATAATTTTAATTTTACTCTACTAACTTAGTAGCACAATACCATCTAGAATATATATGACTTACCCGATAATAGAAGAAGACGGATTTAAATACATAGAAGCTGGAACAGGCGAGACACTGGTATTGCTACACGGCCTAATGGGCGAATTAAGCAATTGGGAACTCGTTATAGAACACTTTAAAGATCGCTATCGTGTAATTATTCCGATTTTGCCAATCTACGACCTGCCGATTTTAACATTGGGCGTAAAAGCATTATCGAGATATCTTCATCGCTTTTTAAAATATAAAAATTTAAACCAGGTGGTGCTTATTGGTAATTCGCTTGGTGGCCACGTTGGTCTGGTATTTACGGTAGCCCACCAGGAGTTTGTTAAAGCACTGGTTTTAACCGGTAGTTCCGGTTTATATGAAAATGCTTTCGGAGGATCTTTCCCACGCAGGGAGAGCTACGATTATATTAAGGAGAAAGTTGAATTTACTTTTTACGATCCTGCTACTGCAACCAAAGAGCTGGTTGATGATGTTTTTAAAACAGTTAACGACAGATCAAGAGTTATTCGTATTTTAACCATGGCAAAATCGGCAATACGCCATAATATGGCCAAAGATCTATCGAAGATTACCATACCGGTTTCCTTAATATGGGGTAAAAACGATAAGGTTACACCGCCGGAAGTGGCAGAAGAATTTCATGAATTGTTGCCAAATTCAGAATTAAACTGGGTAGATAAATGTGGTCATGCGCCTATGATGGAACACCCGGAAATATTTAATGCATTTTTAGAGAAATTTTTAGATAGAATATTGTTAAAGTAAATGTTTGCAGCAGAAATCATATCAGATGCAATTCCATCACTAAAGACCGATGATACGGTGCAGAAAGCTTTAGATCGGATGAACGATTTTAAGTTAAAGCATTTGCCCGTGGTTAATGGGGTAACTTTATTGGGCCTGGTATCTGAAGATGATTTACTGAATATTGATAATCATGATACACTTTTAAGCAATAGTGCAGTAAATATACTTAACGTTTTCGTTTGGGGTAATGTACATACTTATGATGTAATCAGGTTATTGAGCCAGCTAAAATTGACGGCAGTGCCCGTTTTAGATCAGCATAAAAATTATTTAGGTTTAATTTCGGTCAATAACATGATAAATGCCGTAGCCGAACAGTATGCGGTAAACGAACCAGGAGGAATTATCGTTTTGGAGATCAGTAACCGCGATAATTCACTTGCACATATTGCACAGATTGTTGAAGCCGATAATGCACAGGTGCTTTCTTCTTACGTTAATTCTTTTGAGGATTCTACGCGTTTAGAAGTAACGCTGAAGGTAAACAAAACAGAAATTACTTCATTGGTAGCCTCTTTCGAAAGATATGATTATCTCGTAAAAGAGGTATACAATAACACCCAGGTTGATAATGGATCGCAAGAGCGTTACGATTCTTTCATGAACTATTTAAATGTATAAACCGATCTTATGAGGATTGCAATTTACGGCAGAGATTTTAATGATACGGTTTTACCTTATGTACAGGTGGTTTTTGATCATCTGGCCGAACACCAGATCCAGCCTTTGGTGTATTCTAAATTTAAAACCTCTCTCCATGGTAAAATAAAGCTGCCGGGTAATACCATTATATTCCATAACCATGCCGAACTTAAAGATCATGCCGATGTATTGCTGAGCCTCGGCGGAGATGGAACACTGTTAGATACTTTGTCGCTGATCCGCAATTCGGGCATTCCTGTAATCGGGATTAATTTTGGCCGTTTGGGTTTCCTGGCCAGTATCAATAAAAACGAAATCGCGTCGGCTCTTAAAGCCCTGATCAATAAAGAATATACCTTAGATTCACGTTCACTTTTAACATTAGAATCTGATAACGGTTTATTTGGTGAAGAAAATTTTGCATTGAACGATATTACTATTCACCGCCGCGATAATTCGGCGATGATGATTATCCACGCTTCGATGAATAATGAGTTTATCAACTCTTATTGGGCTGACGGATTGATCATTGCTACCCCTACAGGTTCTACAGCATATTCATTAAGCTGCGGAGGACCGATTATTTATCCGGATTCTAAAAATTTTGTAATTACACCTATTGCACCGCATAATCTAAATGTGCGGCCAGTGGTTGTGCCAGATCATAATAAACTCTCTTTTGAGGTAGAAGCAAGGGAATCTAAATTTTTGGTTTCGTGCGATAGCCGGACCGTTACGGTAGAACGTTCGGTAAAAATTAGTATCAAAAAGGCCGATTTTTGCGTAAATCTTATCAGGCTTAACAATGAAACTTACTTAAACACGTTAAGGAATAAATTATTATGGGGCATTGATACCCGTAACTACTAAGTATGACGCCAAACAAAAAACTATTAATTATCCTCTTTCTCATCTTTAGCGGACAGCTTGTTCGTGCACAACGTGAGCGGGTAGGAGAACCCTCCTGGGAAGTAGGCGTTATGGCTGGTGGTGCCGGTTATATAGGCGATCTTAATCAGAACAATCCTTTGCAGATCAGTGGTTTTTCAGGCGGTGCTTATGTAAAGCGAAATTTTAACCAATATGTGGGTATTCGTTTAAATTATACCTACGGACAGGTAAAAGCTGACGATTCTTATTCTAACAACGAGCAGTTCCGCGAAAGAAACCTGCGGTTTAAAACCTCGCTGAACGAGTTTAGCGGATTGGTAGATTTTAATTTTTTTAATTTTAACCTCGGTGGCGGAACGCGCCAGTTTACGCCATATCTTTTTACCGGGGTAGGTTTTCTTATTTTTAAACCAACTGTAAAGGTAAACGGCGAAAGGTACCGTTTGGACAGGCTGGCAACTGAAGGCCAGGAAAATGGCTACAATAATGCTGTTTTAACCATTCCGTATGGGGTAGGGCTTAGGTATAATTACAAAGATACCTGGAGTGTTTTTACCGAAATAGGTTACAGAACGCCATTTACCGATTATATTGACGATGTGAGCGGCCGTTATCCGGCTAACCAGGTGATTGTTGGAAATGGCCAGAATCAGGTTAATTTATCCGATCCTTCACGCTTCCAGATTGGCCAACCAGGTACGCAAAGAGGCGATTTTCGAAAAAGGGACACTTATCTATTTGTTAGTGTTGGCATATCTTTTACCTTTGTATCCTCAAAATGCTATTCCTTTTAAGCTGATTTTGACATAATTAATGGGATTTAAAGAACAAATTGACTATAATCGCCTACCAAAGCACATTGCCGTAATCATGGATGGTAATGGAAGATGGGCAAAAGGCCAGGGTAAAGTGCGGGTTTTCGGCCATGAACAAGGGGTACTGTCGGTAAAAGACATTGTAGAGGGCTGCGT
This sequence comes from Sphingobacteriaceae bacterium, assembly GCA_017745075.1. GTDB lineage: Bacteria > Bacteroidota > Bacteroidia > Sphingobacteriales > Sphingobacteriaceae > Pedobacter. The sequence continues at coordinate 176,672 of JAGIAD010000006.1, forward strand.
AGAAATAGGTATCCAATATTTAACTTTATATGCTTTTTCTACCGAAAACTGGAACAGGCCAAAAGAAGAGGTAGATGCTTTGATGCAAATACTCATTTCTACCATCAATAAAGAAACCGAAACACTTAATAAAAATAATGTTAAGCTGAATGCAATTGGCAATATTGCATCTTTACCACAGGAGTGTATTGATGATTTAAAAGAAGCCATGGCAAAAACAGCCCATAACGAAAAATGTACACTAACACTGGCATTAAGTTATAGCGCAAAGTGGGAAATTTTGGAGGCCACTAAAAAAATTGCAGCGGCTGTAAAAGACAATACCATTTCTTTGGAAGATATTAACGAAGACCTGTTTTCGTCAAAACTAACAACGGTAAATATACCCGATCCGGAACTCATGATCAGGACCAGTGGCGAACACCGTATCAGCAATTACCTGCTTTGGCAAATGGCTTATACCGAGTTTTATTTTACTGATGTTTTGTGGCCGGATTTCAGACGTGAAGATCTTTTCGAGGGCATTGTAGACTATCAAAAACGCGAACGCCGCTTTGGTAAAATTAGTGAACAATTAAACTAATTTTTCTTTTAACACTTTTTAACAAGCGTTTAAACTAACTTAGCACCACTTTTACACTATAAATGAAACCATGATAAGGGAACAACGTAAGGAAATTTTGCTTTATAAAATACCGTTATCTTTTGGCCATTACTGAACAACTAATTTTAATGAAAAGAATATTTCAAGTTTTAATCCTACTAGTTTTAGCCGCTCCGGCCTTCGCTCAAATACGTCCACAAGGTCAGGCTCCGGTAACCCCTTCTTTAAAGGTTGGTGGCTTAGATCTCGATTATTTTAGTCCAAAAGAATATATCATTGGTGGTACCACAGTAACCGGCACACAGTACTTAGATAAGGAAGTATTAATTACCTTGTCTAAGCTAAATAAAGGCGATAAAATCGTTCTTCCTGGCGAGGCAACTTCCGACGCGATTAAGACACTTTGGGCCCAGGGATTGTTTGATGATGTTAAACTTAACATCGAAAAATTTGTTCAGGATTCTGTTTATTTTGAAATTGAAGTGGTTGAGCGCCCGCGTTTAAGCTCTATCGACCTGAAAGGTATCCGTAAATCTGAAAAAACTGCAATTCAGGAAAAGTTAAATGATAAAACAGGTAAAATCGTAAACGATAACCTGTATAATACTACTTCAGCCATTGTTAAAAAATACTTATTGGATAAGGGCTTTTTCTTCACCAAGATCGATTACAAAACACGTAAAGATCCAAATGCAGAAAACAGTGTGGTATTAGAAGCAAATATCGATAAAGGCCACCGTGTAAAAGTAAAGCATATCGATTTTACCGGAAACAAAGATTTTAAATCGGCAAAACTTAGAAAATACCTTAAAAACCCTAAGCAATATGCCTGGTGGCGCTTTTGGGGATCTGGAAAATTCTCAAAAGAGAAGTACGAAGAGAACAAGGTAAAAATGATTGCCAAAATGCACGAAAAAGGTTATCGTGATGCAGAATTACTTAAAGATACTATTTACCAATATAACGACAAAAAGGTTAATATCAGAATGGACCTTTACGAAGGTAAAAAGTACTATTTTGGTAATATTACCTGGGCCGGTAATGCCATTTATCCTGATAGTATTCTTCAAAAAGTATTAACCATCGAAAAAGGTGATGTTTTCAGCGAAGAGAAATTAAATAAAAAATTAAACGGTGGAGGCGAAAACGGTGGCGATATCAACAGTATGTACACCGATAACGGATATTTAACTTTTAATATCGACCCGGTGCAAACCAAAATTTATGGAGATACAGTTGATGTTGAGTTACGGATGTATGAAGGGCCACAGTATACCAACAACCGCATCACCCTAAAGGGAAATACCATCACAAACGATAAAGTGGTGTTGCGTGAAATCCGTACCAAGCCGGGACAGAAATTTAACAAAAGTGATTTAATCCGTACCATCCGTGAAATTGGTCAGTTAGGAAACTTCGACGAATCTAAAACAGTTCCTACACCTCGCCCTAATCCGGCAGATGGTACTGTAGATATCGAATATGCAGTTGAAGAAAAACCATCAGACCAGATTGAGTTATCAGGTGGTTTTGGTGGTGGCCGTATTATCGGTACATTGGGTTTAACCTTTAACAACTTCTCCTTACGTAACCTTTTCAATTTAAAAGCATACAAACCATTACCAAAAGGCGATGGACAGAAATTAAGTTTACGCGGGCAAACCAATGGTAAATATTACCAATCGTACAGTTTCTCGTTCTCGCAGCCTTGGTTTGGTGGCGAAAAACCGGTAAGTTTTGGGGTAAGTGCATTCACCTCGTTACAATCTAACGGTTTAAGCAGCGGCGATGCCCAGTTCCAGAAAATCCGTTTAAATGGTGTAACCGTTAGTTTAGGCAGAAGGTTAAACTGGCCTGATAACTACTTCCAGTTATCACATGCGATTAGTTTGCAACAGTATATCTTAAATAACTATTCAGGATATTTATTTAGCACAGGTACTTCTTACAACCTGAGCTTATCGCAAGAGATTAGCCGCGACTCAAGGGATTCGCCAATTTTCCCTAAGTCAGGATCATTTCTACGTTTCACTATTCAGGCAACGCCACCATTTTCACTGCTTAACAAAGTGAATTATGCAACTGCATCTGATAAAGAAAAATACCGCTTTACTGAATATCATAAATGGAAATTCGATTCGCAATGGTATCAACGTGTTGTAGGTAACTTAGTCGTTAAAGCACAAGCGCAATTTGGCTTCTTGGGCTCATATAACAGTGCCGTTGGTCAATCTGCATTCGAGCGTTTCAAATTGGGTGGTGATGGTATGCAGGGATTCGACTTTTTACAGGGGTCTGAACTAATCGCAATGCGTGGTTACGCAAATAATGCAGTTATACCAAATGGTTCTGATCCAAGAATTGCACAGCAATCGGGTAGTCCAATTTACACCAAATATGTACTGGAGGCCCGTTATCCGGTAATTGCAAGCCAGCAGGCAACAGCATTTGTTTTAGCCTTTGCCGAGGCTGGTAATACCTGGAACAGATTTGGTGATTTTAACCCTTTTAACGTGAGAAGATCAGTTGGTGTAGGTGCACGTATCTTCTTGCCAATCTTCGGTTTATTGGGTATCGATTACGGACATGCGTTTGACAGGATACCTGGGGTAACAGATGGAGGTAAACAAAACTTTACTTTCAGTATCGCACAACAATTAGGTGGATTTTAATTGATAAAGAACAAAAAAATAAGTAATTATGCAATAAATCATTGCAAGAAGAGTTTAAAGAAAGCTTAGGTTATTCATATATATATCATTTAACACACACCAAAATGAAGAAATATCTTTTTATCGCATTCCTGCTTTGCACTTCCTTCGGTGCCTTTGCACAGAAGTTTGCTTATGTAGACACGGAGTATATTTTAAAACATTTACCAGAATATAAATCGGCACTAAGTCAGTTAGATGTAGCCTCAAAGCAATGGCAACAGCAGGTTGATCAGAATTTTTCTGAAATTGACCGGATGTACAAAGCCTACCAGGCTGACCAGGTTTTATTAACTGATGATATGCGTAAACGCCGCGAAAACGAAATCATTGAAAAAGAAAAACAGGCAAAAGAATTTCAACGGTCTAAATTTGGCCCTGATGGAGATCTTTTTCAAAGCAGGGTAAAATTAATTAAACCTATCCAGGATAAAGTGGCCGAAGCCATTAAACAGATTGCAAAATCTAAATATTTAGACTTCATTTTTGACAAGAGCAGTGAAGCAACAATGATGATTTATGCCAGCAGTAGTTACGATGTTAGTAATGATGTTATTGTAAAATTAGGTTACAAGCCAGGGACTGTAAATAATTAGTATATTCGTCCCTTATTTTAGAAAAAACAAACAGAAAAATAAAAAAGTAAAATAGAACAATGAGAAAGTTAATTAACGTATTCTTTGTAGCAGCAGGTTTATTGTTTACAGCGAATATGGCAAGTGCACAACAAAAATTGGGTCACATTAATTCTGAAGAGGTATTTGCAAACTTACCAGAGGCTAAAACAGCTCAAACTACTTTAGAAACCTTAGGTAAACAAAAGCAGGCTGATATTGATGCAATGATCAAAGAATATCAAACCAAAATGGCTGCTGCTGAAGCCAAGCAAAAAACTTTAAGTGAGGCAAACAAAGAAACAGTGGGTAAAGAATTGCAGGCTGCAGGTCAGGAATTACAGGATTTAGAAAAACGTATTACAGATGCACGTACTAAAGCATCACAAGATATAACTACTAAACAAGGAGAATTATTCCAGCCAATCCAAACTAAAGTGGCTGGTGCAATTTCTGCTATAGCTAAAGAAAAAGGTTTAGCTTATGTTTTCGATATCGCAAACGGACAAGGTGGTAACAACCTGGTTTTTTGGGATGGTGGTGATGACATTACTGCTGCAGTTAAAACCAAATTAGGTATTTCTGCAACTACAGCAAAACCAGCAGCACCTAAAAAGTAGTCTTTAGGAAGGAGTTCGGAGTTAAAAGCCTCCTTTTCCAGTTCAAAAAAAAGCGGAATTAAGTTTAACTTGGTTCCGCTTTTTTGTTGATGAGAAGTTTTAATGTTGTAAGTTTAAACGCTGTAAGGTGCTGTTCCGGGGCGTTAAAACATTCCAACGTTCCAATATTTCAACCTTCAAACATTTAAGTTAACTTTACAACTTTCTAACATCAAAGGCATGCAAAACTCTTCGCCAATAGGTATTTTCGATTCAGGTTACGGAGGTTTAACGGTATTCCGCTCAATTGCCGCTCAATTACCCGATTACAACTATATTTATTTAGGCGATAATGCCCGCTCGCCCTATGGCGATCATTCTTTTGATACCATTTATAAATATACCTTAGAATGTGTAGAATGGCTTTTTGCAAAAGGATGCCATTTGGTAATCCTGGCCTGTAATACTGCCTCTGCAAAAGCGCTGAGAACCATTCAGCAAAAAGATTTGCCAGTTAAATATCCAGGCAGAAGGGTACTGGGGGTGATCAGGCCTACAGCAGAAGTAATTGATGCTTATACCCAAACCAAACAGGTCGGTGTAATGGGTACAAGAGGAACGGTTAACTCGCAATCTTACCTGTTGGAAATCAACAAATTTTTTCCTGAAATAAAGGTTTTCCAGCAAAGCTGCCCGATGTGGGTTCCGCTTATCGAAAACAATGAGCATTTAGAACCTGGAGCAGATTTCTTTATTAAAGAATACTGTAACCAACTGTTAGACCAATCGGCTGATATAGATTGCGTATTGCTGGCCTGTACACATTACCCCTTATTAATGCCCAAGCTAAAAGAGGTTTTTCCAGATCATATCAATATTTTAACACAAGGTGAGATCGTAGCAAACAGTTTGATCGATTATTTAGACCGACACCCTGAAATAGAAGAAAAACTGGCTAAAAATGGCGAGAGGCATTTCTATACCAGTGGCGATCCTTTAAGCTTTGATGAACATGCGTCGATATTTTTCGGAGAAGCACTGAAGTCAGATAAAATGTAGTCAGATGGTTCATTTGTTCATTAGTCATTTGTTTATTGGTAGTGCAAAGTGTTTATCGCAAGCTTAGCTTAAGTATTGTGAACCGCTCAATGCCAACTATAAACTGTAACCGTTTCAGTGATCAGCTAACCGTACTTTTAGCCCATCTGTCAGTCTAAACTCATCATAATAAAAGAAAGCATTTTTCTTTAGGTTGTAATGAGTTAAAAGGATAACTTTGCGGCTTCAAATCCACACAATGAGTGATCAGATAAAACACGAATGCGGAATCGCTTTCATTCGACTGTTAAAACCACTTTCTTACTACCAGCAAAAGTACGGTACAGCACTTTACGGCCTTAACAAATTATACCTCTTAATGGAAAAGCAGCATAACCGGGGCCAGGATGGCGCAGGTATTGCCACCATTAAGCTGGATATGAAACCCGGAAGCAGGTATATTAGCCGGTACCGGAGCATGGCCTCCAATGCGGTAGCAGATATTTTCGAATATGTGCAGAACAAATTTGTTGATATCCAGGAAAATACGCCTGAACTAATGCAGGATACAGAATGGCTCAAAAACAACGTAAGCTTTATTGGCGAGGTGTTATTGGGCCATTTGCGTTATGGTACACATGGGAAAAACAGCATTGAAAATTGTCACCCTTTTTTAAGGCAAAACAACTGGATGACCCGGAACCTTGTAATCGCAGGTAACTTTAACATGACCAATGTTGATGAGTTATTGGAGCAATTATACGAATTGGGCCAGCATCCTAAAGAAAAAGCTGATACGGTTACTGTATTAGAAAAAATCGGTCACTTCCTGGATGATGAAAACCAGGAGCTTTTTGATCAGTACAAAAAAGAAGGGCATGACAATATTGCGATTACACATAAAATTTCAGAACACTTAGATATTGCCAATATCCTTCGCCGCTCGGCCAAAACCTGGGATGGAGGTTATTCAATCTGTGGTATGGTTGGTAATGGCGATTCGTTCATTATGCGCGATCCGGCAGGTATCCGCCCGGCCTACTATTATTACGATGATGAGATTGTAGTGGCTGCTTCAGAGCGTCCGGCTTTACAAACGGCATTCAATATTCAGTATAAAGATGTTAAAGAGATCGATCCAGGTCATGCTTTAATTATCAAGAAAAATGGTCAGGTAAGTATGGAACAGTTCCGCGAGCCTACCGAAAGATTATCATGCTCATTTGAGCGCATCTATTTCTCAAAAGGAAGCGATGTTGAAATTTACCGCGAGCGTAAACAGCTGGGCCGTTTATTAAGCGATAAAATTTTAAAAGCCGTTAACTACGACCTAAAAAATACCGTATTTTCATTTATCCCGAATACAGCCGAAGTAGCCTTTTTCGGCATGGTTGATGGCGTACAGCGTTACGTGCGTAACCTGCAGAAAGAAACCCTTTTACATAAAAAGGAACAGCTAAACGACGAGCAGTTAGACGAATTATTATCGCTGGTCCCAAGGGTAGAAAAACTGGCGGTTAAAGATGTAAAGCTACGTACCTTTATTACGCAGGATGCAGATCGAAGTGAAATGGTTGCCCATGTATATGATACCACTTATGGTATTATCAACAACCATCAGGATACCCTGGTAGCGTTAGACGATTCGATTGTTCGTGGTACTACACTTAAACAAAGTATCATTAAAATTGTAGACCGTTTACATCCTAAGAAGATCATTATTGTTTCTTCAGCCCCTCAAATCCGTTATCCTGATTGTTATGGTATTGATATGAGCCGTATGGGTCAGTTTGTTGCTTTCGATGCAGCTATACAACTACTTACCGAGCGTGGCATGTGGCAGGTAATTGAAGATGTTTACACCAAATGTAAAGCTTCGTTATTATTGCCTAAAGAGGAAATTGTAAATCATGTTAAAGAAATTTACAAGCCATTTACCCCTGAAGAAATTTCGGCCAAGATAGCTCAGATTATTACACCAAAAGGTACGGTTGCTGAAGTTGAAGTAATTTATCAAAGCCTGGAGAACCTGCATGAAGCCTGTCCCAAAAACAAAGGTGACTGGTATTTTTCAGGAAATTACCCTACACCAGGCGGTAACAAAGTGGTAAATAAAGCTTTTGTTAATTGGAAAGAAGGAAATAACCAAAGGGCTTACTAGCCTCTAAATCCCTTAGGGAATAAAGTAACGAATAGCTCATATCAATAATGTATATGGGCTATTTTTGTTTTACCACAGAGTGCACCAAGTTTGCACAAAGAAAGGGAGAGTTGTAATCTGCTATCAATGACAGATTTCAAAAATCAGGCGTCATTTGGACTGAAGCCAGCGTAAGGGAGAGATCTGTCTATCTGGAATGAGCTTCGCTGAGCCTTCCAGTTCTCAACTCCCGTTGCACTTCGTTACCATTGATGTTATTATAATTATTTATTGATGAGCGAATGGAACTATGTATTTCCACCCAGCTAGGCCGCACCACCATATCTCCGTTCTACTTAAATTCGGCCTAATAAATTTTTCGGACTCCAGTGACCAAGCCCAATTACTGTCTTTGAAAGAAAAATTTTCAGCCGGCATTTTTTGTTTCTTTTTGATGCCAAAAAGAAAGAGCCCTTCGGCGGCGGTGAGCCGAGGCAAGACCGGGTTGTACGGCATAAGAATCAGTTACGTCACTCATATTATTTCTTCGAATAACGATCCCAAAGGAGATTTTACCACTAAGGCACAAGGATACCAGTCATATTTTGAATAATTACTCGGTCTCATGAGTCAATGCTACTGTCTTTTCATTCCTAAACCTGACATTCGCGGAAAGCCCGGAGGCCGGTTTTTCACCGGGTGAGGACTTGCAGCATTGGCAGGACTAACGCTTAATAGCAGCAGTGGCATTGCTTTTCAAAAAAATGTATTGCTCTTCAAAAAATAATATTAATCGCTAAGACACAAAGGGTACCAGGCCATATTCGTATGCCGGTGCTGTTAAGTTTTTATGCGTAAAACTTCATATAGGTTTTAATAATGAGCCAGAAGGCAAAAAAGATGATCACTACGCCTGCAATTTTATTCAGTTTTTTAAGTGCATCTTCTTTTATTTTGTAGCGGAGTTTACTGGAGTAAAAACTCTTGGCGGCATCTATTGAGAGTTGAGTGGTCATGGCGATAAAAAAGCAGACCAGTTTCTCATTAAGCATGTTGTTGAGCTTAACGGAGATAATTCCACTCACGATAATCCAGAACATGAGGGTAGAAGGGGTGAGGATACACATTAGAAATCCTTTTATAACATAGCCTCTTTTACTTACTTTCTGTAAGGTTGAACTATCGTAATGTACGGTAATTTTAGAAACCAGGTAGTAAATACCTACGGCTAACAGAAATAGGCCTCCAATAGCACCTACATATTTATCGAATTCGGCTTTATAGTCGAAAAACTGACTCCCGAAAAGTACTAAGCCAATGAGGATAATATCGCTTAGAATTACGCCAACGGCCAAAGAGAACCCGGCTTTAAAACCCCGCTCAATGCTGGTTTTGATCATTGCAAAAAATACCGGCCCTGTTAAAAACGACGAAATAATCCCTGCTCCTATTCCTAGTAATATGGCTTCAAACATGCATTGTATTGTTTATAATATGCGAATATGCAATTTTATACCTAAACATATAACATTTATTTTTGTTGCACAGGTTGCATAAAATTACTGGTTTTCATTTTTTTTTATTTATGTTTAGAGCCATTAAAACTAAATTTAAAAAATGAGTTCAGAACAAACACAAACCAAATGGGGGCAATTTATTCCTTTGGTCACGGTATTCTTTTTCTGGGGCTTTGTGGCCGCCAGTAATGACATTTTAATACCTGTATTTAAGCAAGCTTTTAATTTAACTCAATTCCAGAGCCAGTTGGTGTCATTTGCATTTTACATTGCATACACGGTTGGTGCTTTAATTTATAATGGCATTTCGGTAGTAATTGGGCAGGACATTGTCAATAAACTAGGCTACAAAAACTCTCTGGCTTTGGGGCTTGTTATTTCGGCGGTTGGCACGCTTTTGTTTTATCCGGCAGCAAATCTGCACTCATTCCCGCTAATGTTATCTGGCTTGTTTATTGTTGCCCTGGGTTTCTCTTTACAACAAACTGTTGCAAATCCTTTAGCTATTGCCTTGGGGCCAATTAAAACAGGTTCACAACGTTTAACTCTTGCAGGTGGTATTAATAATTTTGGTACAACCATTGGCCCCTTGTTGGTAAACTTCGCTATTTTTGGTGTTGCTACAAGCGCTACTACCAATGTGAGCATCGAAAGTGTAAAAATTCCGTATTTAATACTAGGAGTGGCCTTTCTTTTAGTAGCTGTATTTTTAAAAATGTCGTCTTTGCCTGATCGACCTACTTTAGTGGAAGCTTCGGCTAATGATACTAAATCGATTAACGGCTCTGCTTTGAACTATCCACAGCTGGTACTGGGAATGATTGCTATTTTTCTATATGTTGGTGTAGAGGTATCTACTGCAAGTAATTTGCCAGCGTATATGGAAGAGAAATTAAAATTTGCCATTAAAGATATTGCACCATACGTTTCTTTATACTGGGCCAGTTTAATGATTGGCCGTTGGACGGGGGCGGTAGAAGCTTTTACTGAAGATATGACCTTGCAAAAAATATTGCGATTTGTAGCGCCTTATTTAGCTTTTGGTGTTTTTTTAATTGCAAATGCTATCGCTAAACACGATTTAACACCATTTTATATATATGCAGCAGTAATAGTTGTATTAATTGGTGCCGATATGGCCAGTAAAGGAAATCCGGCACGCATGTTATTAATTTTTTCGGTAATGGGCATTCTAGCCTTATTTATTGGCATGTTTACTACAGGTATGACTAGCGTTTACGCGTTTACCAGTGTGGGTTTATTCTGCAGTACATTGTGGCCATGTATTTTTACTTTGGCTGTTAGTGGCTTAGGTAAGCATACCAGCCAGGGAAGCAGTTTTTTAATTATGATGATTATGGGAGGTGGTATTGTGAGTTTAGCGCAAGGATACCTTTCAAAGTTTACCGGTATCCAATATAGTTATATAGTTGGGGTGGTGTGTTTCGCATATCTTGCATTTTATGCAATTAAAGGAAGTGCAATTTTGAAAACACAAGGAATTAATTTTGATGAGAAAATTTCTGGTGGACATTAATTTTTAATAAAGTAATTTTACAGCCACAGAGATTTAGTTCTTTGTGGCTTTTTTAATTTTTATAATGACAGATAAACCAAGTTTCGACTCGATATTTATGAACCTGGCCACCGATCTGGCAGCCCGCTCACATTGTGTGCGTGCCCATGTAGGTGCAGTGTTAACAAAAGATACCCGCATTATTTCGATCGGTTATAATGGTCCGCCGGCTGGAACACATAACTGTGACGAAGAATGGCCAGAGCATGGCTGCGCCCGCGATAGTAAGGGAAGCTGCTCTTTGGCCTTACATGCTGAAGAAAATGCAATTCTTTATGCCTCAAAAAATGGAGCCAGGATTGAAGGTTGTACACTATATACCACTTTATCGCCTTGCATTGCCTGTGCACGCCTTATTTTATCGTCAGGGATTAAACTGGTATATTATTCTAAATCTTATGCGGCTTACAAAGGTTTACCAAGCGATGAAGGTGTTGACTTTTTGAGGAAGTTTGGGGTGGAAGTGATTTTGCTGGAATCTTAAAGGTTCAGTAGTTCACTTGTCATTAGTTTATTAGTGAATTGCGCACCTTACAAAGTTTAACAGATTTAAATTCATAATCGAATAGTTGATGTTAAGATGGATGCTCGTTTCCTCAAGTTATCTCTCCATATCTGGCTTCGGACTCCTGACTGCAGACTCCTGACTTTTTCCTTTAAAAATCTCAAATCTACCGTCTTAAATCTCATATCTAATCACTACCTTTGCGGATGCAAGAGAAAATCATTATCGTCGATTTTGGTTCGCAGTTTACACAACTCATTGCCCGCAGGGTTCGCGAACTAAATATTTACTGTGAAATATATCCGTACAACAATCTTCCTGAGATTACACCTGATGTAAAAGGAGTTATATTTTCGGGAAGTCCTTATTCCGTACGTCAGGAAGATGCCCCTCAAATCGATTTATCAAAGTACCATTTAAAATATCCTTTACTGGCGGTTTGCTATGGTGCACAGTACATCGCCCAGCATTCAGGAGGTTCGGTTCAGCCTTCATCAACACGTGAGTATGGCCGTGCGAACTTAAATTTTGTAAACCAGGAAAATAAACTATTTAAAGGCATTAATTTGGGTTCGCAGGTTTGGATGAGCCATGGCGATACCATTACCGATATTCCTGAAAATTTTGAGCTGATTGCCAGCACTGACAGTGTTAAGGTTGCAGCTTACCACATCAAAAATTCTGATACTTATGCTATCCAGTTCCACCCGGAGGTAACACATAGCATTGACGGAAAAATCCTTCTAGAAAATTTCCTGGTTGATATCTGCGGCTGCAGTCAGGATTGGACCTCTGCTGCTTTCGTCGAAACAACTATTGCCGAGCTTAAAGAGACTTTAGGCAATGATAAGGTGGTTTTGGCACTTTCCGGCGGTGTTGACAGTAGCGTAGCAGCTGTACTTTTACATAAAGCCATTGGTACCAACCTGCACTGTATATTTGTTGATAATGGTTTATTGCGTAAAAACGAATTTGAAAACGTTTTAGAGCAATACAAGGATTTTGGACTAAACATTAAAGGTGTAGATGCAAAGGCTAAATTCTTAGGCGAATTGGCTGGAGTAGAAGATCCGGAGCAAAAGCGTAAAATCATCGGCCGTGTGTTCATCGAAGTTTTCGACGAAGAATCGCATTTAATTCAGGATGTAAAATGGCTGGCCCAGGGTACCATTTATCCTGATATCATCGAATCAGTATCGGTAAAAGGTCCGTCTGCAACCATTAAATCGCACCATAACGTAGGCGGTTTACCAGATTTCATGAAACTTAAAGTAGTAGAACCACTTAAAACTTTGTTTAAAGATGAAGTAAGAAGGGTAGGTACTGCATTAGGTTTAGAGTCGTTTATTTTAGGCCGTCATCCCTTCCCGGGACCAGGTTTAGGTATCCGTATTATTGGTGAGGTTACTGCAGAAAAAGTAGCCATTTTACAGGATGCGGATAAAATTTATATCGATAACCTGAAAGAAGCAGGCTTATACGACCAGGTATGGCAGGCAGGAGCCATCTTTTTGCCGGTCAGATCTGTTGGTGTAATGGGCGATGAGCGTACCTACGAAAATGTAATTGCATTAAGAGCTGTTGAATCATTAGACGGTATGACTGCAGATTGGTGTCATTTACCTTACCCGGTATTGGCTAAAATCTCAAACGAAATCATCAATAAAGTTAAAGGCATCAATAGGGTGGTATACGATATCAGCTCTAAGCCGCCTGCAACTATCGAATGGGAATAGTTTTTAGTTTGGAGTAGTGAGTTTTCAGTTTGGAGTACAAACTGCATAAAATAAATGTGATGCTAGCAAGGTGGAATAAACTTTGCTAGCATATTTTGTTAAAAACGACAGGTATGAATTTTAAAAAGGTTTACGGGTTACCACTTTTATTGATGTTGGTTTTATATGCTTGCTCGCCAAAAGTGAGAACTCCTAAGTCTGGTACGGGTAAACCAACCGAGAAGGAAAAACCGGCAGATAAAAAGCCTATTAAAAAGTTTACGCAGGCCAGTGTTTCTTTACTTGTTCCTTTTAAGCTGGATGAACTAAATTTAAAAACAGCTACAAAGGCCGATATCGAGAAATATGCGATGCCAATCGATTTTTATCAGGGTTTTAAATTAGGATTGGATTCTGCTGCGGCCCAGGGCTTAAATTTTAAACTTAATGTTTTTGATACCCAGGATGATAACGCACATATTTCTACTTTGTATAAAAACGAAAGGTTTAAACAGAGCAATTTAGTAATAGGTCCGGTTTTTCCTGAAGGTTTAAAATTTATAACCAATTATGCTGAAGAAAATAATGTAACCATTGTTTCGCCTTTAGCCGCTACCGATCCCAGTGAGTTTAATAACCCAAATCTTGTTTCTGTAGTCAATAATATTGGTTTGCACGGAAAAAAGATTGGCACTTACATTGCCAAAAACTTTAACCCTGCCAATACTATTGTAGTGCTCATTAATCCAAAGAAAACAGAAGATGAGGCTTTTGCTGCGCCGATCAGGAGTTATTTCCAAAGCAATGGCAAATTTACTGTGCAGGAATATGCCTCGGCTTATACTTTTGAAACCAAAATGATCAAAGGCAAGCAATATGCGGTTATCGTAACCTCATACGACCGTAATTTTGTACAGCCGACCATTGAAAAACTTTACAGGTTAAAGAATTTGCCAAACGGAGGCTATGCTATTAATCTTTTTGGACATCCAAACTGGGTAAAACAGAATTATCCTGCAGATAAGCTACAAAACCTTAATACGATCATCAGTTCATCATACAAAATAGATTATAAAAGTGCTGCCGTAATTGCTTTTATCAAAAAGTACCGTTACAAATATGGTTTCGAGCCAGGAGAATATGCATTCAAAGGCTTTGATGTGGGGTATTATTTTGGCAGGCTGTTGGTAACTTATGGGGAAGATTATAAAGACTATATTGTAAAAGACAAGTATAAAGGACTTCATAACAGCTTTTCATTTATATATGATCAAAAATTAGGCTATATTAACACCAGTTTAATGTTGTTGAAATATAAAAACTTTGCATTAAACGTTGTTGAGTAACCATCATTCCTTTCAGTTTTAATTATTGCATGAGAGCAGACCACCAGTTAAGAGCCTTTGAACAGATTTTAAGCAGTTACGATGGAAGTTTGCCCCTGCACCGCTTCCTGCCCGCCTATTTTAAGCAACACAAGCAAATGGGATCTTCTGATAGAAGATGGGCTACACGTCATATATATAGTTTTTTTAGGCTAGGGAAAGCTTTACCTGCTTTGCCACCTGAAGAACGCTTAAGTATTGCAGATTTTTTATGCCATACTACTTTGAGCCAGGTGGTAGAGAAAAACCTTCCTGACTGGGTAGAAAGCATTGCTTTGCCTTTAGAAGAGAAATTAAACCTCGTTAAAGCCAAGTACCCTCATTTTGATCTCAAAACCGTATACCCTCTTCATACTGCGCTTTCTGCAGATGTTGATCAAGATGCTTTTTTGGCTTCGTTTTTTAAGCAGCCCGATCTTTTTATCAGGGTTGCTGCAGCTGATGCCAGGTCTATTATCAATAAACTGGAAAACGAAAATATTGCGGTTAAGGCAGTTTCTGATACAGCGTTGGCACTTCCCAACGGTACCAAACTCGAAACCATTTTAAAAGAAGGCAGTTATGAAGTTCAGGACCTGTCTTCACAACGCACCGGCGAATACTTTAAACCCAATAAATGGGATAAATGGTGGGATTGCTGCGCAGCGTCGGGCGGAAAAACCCTTCTTTTGCATAGTTTGGAACCTGTTATAGAGCTTTTGGTTTCTGATTTACGCGAAAGTGTACTGCTAAACCTTGACGAACGTTTCCGTTTGGCTGGCATCAGGAAATACCATAAAAAAGAAATGGATCTTTTACAAAATAACGATCAGATTTTGCATCATTATGCATTTGATGGAATTATTTTGGATGCACCCTGTACAGGTTCAGGTACCTGGGGAAGAACACCAGAAATGCTTACATTTTTCGAGGAACGTAAAATCAATCAATTTGTGGCTATTCAAAAAGGTATTGTGCAGAATGTAGTGAAATACCTTAAACCGGGTAAACCCTTGGTTTATATTACCTGTTCTGCCTTTGCACAAGAAAATGAAGATGTTGTTCAGCATATCGTTGATACGTTGCCTTTAGAATTGGAAAAGATGGAGCTGATAAAAGGATATAAAAATAATGCCGATACGATGTTTGTGGCTAGATTGATCAGAAAAAACCAGGCTTAAGGTAATCCGTTCGTCACTCTGAATTAGCTCGTGGATGTTGAATAAATTAACTTTGTGAGTTTCCGCTGCACTCAAGGCCAGGATAATATAATGTATTCAGACCCTATCAGGTATGCTCAAACCAGGATTTGAAATTCTTTTTGAAGTACTTCACTGCTTCTATCAGTACGGCGATGGCTCCAATAATTAAGGTATATTCTTCAAAGCTTTTCATGATCTGAGCTTTATGTTTAGATAAATATACACAATTATTGTTACAGTTTGGTGTGTTAATTGTCATTATATATTGTCGTTATTTCGACCTTAGCGGAGAAATCTATGTGCAGATTTGTCCATTCCGCTGCGCTGCGGTAGAAATGCTGCGCTAACAAATTTTACATCATCCATCTCACATCTTCCATTCCTATAACCCTGTATTATTCCTGAATAATTTAATGGCAATGGCCAATAAAATTACACCAAAGGCTTTACGCAGGATGTTTAAACCTGATTTTCCGAAAAGTTTTTCCAGTCGGTTGGTATTTTTCAGTACGAAGTAAACAAACAATATATTGAGTATAATGCCTACTAAAATATTCTGGGTATGGTATTCCGTTTTTAGCGAGAGGAGGGTGGTCATGGTGCCGGCGCCTGCAATTAACGGAAATGCCAGTGGAACGATCGAAACCGTTTCAGGAGCCTCTTCTTTGAAGATGGTTAACCCCAAAACCATTTCCATGGCGATGAAAAAAATCACAAAAGAGCCGGCAATAGCAAAAGATTCTACATCTAAGCCGATTACTTTTAACAGTGATTCACCTACAAATAAAAAAAGGATCATTAAACCTGCAGCCACTAGCGATGCTTTTTCCGATTCGATATGGCCAGCCTTTCTGCGCAGTTCGATTACCACCGGGATGGCTCCCAAAATATCGATAATCGCGAAAAGAACCATCGTTGTAGATAGGATCTGGCTTAAGTTGAACTTCATAAAATCGAATTTCATAGCAAGGCAATTTTAAGTAAAGGTAGCGGAAATTGTATGAAATTCTAAAATGGTTCAAATTTTTATTAGAAATAGAACTGGGTACGTAAGGTCAGCACATTATCTTTCCGGTCAGCTGTGTAACCCGAAATCTGCGTCGATTCATTTTTGATGATATCGTAATAAAGTACAGCCTTAAAATGCGGATTAAAGTGATGTAAAAAGCCAAAACCAAAAGTATCAAAACGAACGTCGGCAGCCGAAAGTCCTTTATCTGCCGAAATGTCCATTCCTTTAACTTTGGCATTTGGGTCATACCAGTCGTATTTTAAAATGAGTTGGTTATCGGTACTGTTTAACGTTTGTACAAAGGTGAAGTAAGCACCATTAAAAGTCCTGGTATAGAAAGGTAAAGCTATAGCCTTATTATCTACAGGGTAAGAGCCTGGGGTTGTAGAGTTGGTAGATGTGCCTGTTTGCAGACCCGATATTACTTCAGCCCTCAGTTCAGATTTCCAGCTTTTGGTTTTGGTGGCTAATTGTATATCGGCACCATAATATCTTCTTGGGGCAACTTTGTTTACTGTCGCAGCAGAAGAATCTTTAACCATTTTCCATACATCATTAGTCTGCTCCATTTTGTAGCTCACCGGCAAACGGTGATCTAAGCCCCCTTGAAGTGTGCTTATCCCACCGGCAATCGTAAAATTTTTAAATGCGTAAGTTTTATGGCTTAACCTGAAAATATAATCTTTACTGTTATCAAATTCTCCATTACCCGCTAAACCCTGTCCGTTATAAATACCAAAATCGAATACAAAATTTTTAAGTTTGGCATCTTTCCAGCGTGGATTTAAAGTAAAAGTTACGCCCAGGTCTCGTTCTGTTTTCATTAAAATCTGCGACATCCTGCCACGCTCTGGCGCTTCCCTAACCGATGAAGAAAGTTGGAGTTCATTGCCAAACGGACGGCCTGAAAGACCAAGCGTTACGGCCAATATCTTCCATTTGTTTTCATAATAACGCCCCCAGAAATCGCGTATGGCAACTCCTTGTTCGGTACCATCAAACTGTAGCACAAAATAGGTAGAAGGAGATCCATCTTCGGTTAACATCATGTAATCGGCCCTTAAACGCCCCCTTCTCAATCTAAACCGGTTGTTGGTAAAGTCGCCAAAATTTCCGCCCTGAAACTCGGCCTGTGTACCTTTCGATTCTGCCAGCTGGAACTGGGGCTGTAAATATCCACTAAATGATAATGAACCATATTTCTTCGAAATAATAAGCAAATGGTTTACCGTTGTAGAATCCATTACGTCGTTAATGGTTCTTTGTGCATACCCAGAAAAAGAAATGAAAAGTAAAACAAGGGTTAAAGAGAAATAAACGCTTTTAATTTTGGCAGAATTGCGGTACATTTTATCAATTTTTTGCAAAGGTAGTTTTATTAACAATTATTTAACATAAAAAAAGCCCCAACTTGCGTTGAGGCTTGCAAAAATTTTATAATTGCTTACAATTCTGGTCTCGGAGGATCAACCGGGTCTACCGTTTTACCGGTATTACCCAGAACCGAGTGTTTGCGGCTGTAACCAAAATAAATTACAAAGCCAATGGCTAACCATCCGAACAACCTTAACCAGTTTGTCCAGTGTAGGCCTAATATCATTAATCCGCAGGCAATTATACCAAGTATAGGCAACAATGGTACAAAAGGCGTTTTAAATTCCCTATGCAAATCTGGATCTGTTTTTCTAAGAACGATTACTGCTGCACAAACCAAAATAAAGGCAAATAAGGTACCTATCGAAGTCATATCGCCCACAACATCACCCGGAACAAAAGCCGCGAACAATGCACAGATTACGAAAATAATGATATTTGCTTTATAAGGAGTTTTAAATTTAGGATGAAGGTCGCTGAAAATTCTTGGTAATAAACCATCTTTACTCATAGAGTAGAAAACACGGCTCTGACCTAACAACATCACCAGGATTACTGATGAGAATCCTGCTAAAATCGCCACTGTCACCAATTTTGCCAGCCAGCCGTATCCTGGCATATAGTCGATAATCGCGGCAACAACCGAGGCTTCGCCACCTTTGGTTCTGAAGAACTCTACTGGTGCCATACCTGTTAAAACATGGGCAAACAGAATGTATAAAACGGTACATACCGCTAACGAACCCAGAATACCGATAGGCATTGCTGTTTTAGGATTTTTGGTCTCCTGAGCAGCAGTACTTACAGCGTCAAAACCGATAAAAGCAAAGAATACCGTACCGGCAGCGCCAACAATACCCCAAAAACCACCGAAATTATGGGTTAATCCTTCTTTATCAACATATTTTGTTGCTTCCGGAATGTATGGTGTATGGTTAACCGGATTGATGAATGACCAGCCAAAAGCAATGATCAACAATACGATGGCCACTTTGGTAATTACAATCAGTCCGTTTACGAAAGCAGATTCCTGTGTACCTTTGATCAATAAAAGACTTAATAAGAAGATAATTAATAAGGCAGGCACGTTCATAATACCATGTACCCCGCCTTCGCTCTGGAAAGGTGAGTGGCACCATTCATAGGGTATGGGACTGACGTGTATAACTTCAGTTAGCAATTTGTTAAGATACTCACTCCAGGCAATTCCAACTGTAGCCGCACCCACTGCATATTCTAAAACCAAATCCCAGCCTATGATCCAGGCCATAAATTCGCCCATTGTAGCATAAGTGTAAGTGTAAGCGCTACCCGAAATTGGAATAGATGATGATAACTCTGCATAGCAAAGACCGGCAAGTGCGCAACCGATGGCAGCCAGGATAAACCCAAAAGTAACCGAAGGGCCGGCGCTCTGGGCAGCAGCATTGGCGGTACGGACAAAGAGGCCTGCGCCAATAATTGCTCCAATACCCAACGCCACTAACGAACCAGCTGAAAGGGTGCGTTTTAAGCTTTTCTCAGACTCTGACGAATCTGCCAAAAGTTGAGTAATTGATTTCTTAAGAAATAAACTCATAAAAGTTAGTTAATGGTTTGATTTATTTGTTAATATAAATTTCAGGCCCAAACCTAAATAAAAATTACCACAATGTAAAAGGGATTTTGGTTAAAAATCCCTTTTACATGTTATTATATCAGCTACTTTACAACTAATGACTTAAAGTATCGACCGAATTGATTAAAGTGTCGGTTTTTATGTTGCCCAAACTATCTGTTTTTTGCTCAATTCTGATTTCTTTCCGAACTTCTTGCTTATGTTCGCCCGCAATTGCCTTAACTGCGATGTAAGGGGCGATAACCAGCGAAACAATCGACATTAATTTGATCAAAATGTTCATCGAAGGACCTGAAGTATCTTTAAAAGGATCTCCAACGGTATCTCCGGTAACAGAAGCCTTGTGCGGTTCTGATTTTTTGTAATACATTTCTCCATTAATCATTACGCCCTGTTCAAAAGATTTTTTAGCATTATCCCAGGCACCCCCGGCATTACTCTGGAAAATTCCCATCAATACTCCGGTAACCGTTACACCCGCCAGTAAACCACCTAAAACTTCCGGTCCAAAGGTAAAGCCCACAACTACCGGGGTAATTAAAGCAATGGCTCCCGGCATCATCATTTCGCGGATAGATGCTTTGGTAGAAATGGCTACGCATTTTTCATATTCGGGTTTAGCTTTATATTCCATAATACCTGCGATCTCCCTAAACTGGCGGCGTACTTCCTGCACCATGTCCATCGCGGCTTTACCAACCGCCTGGATGCATAAAGCCGAGAAAATAAAGGGGATCATTCCACCTACGAACAAACCTGCTAAAACGGGTGCTTTATAAATATCAATTGCAGAAATGCCTGCAATGCCAACAAAAGCAGCAAATAAAGCCAAAGAAGTTAAAGCAGCCGATGCAATGGCAAAACCTTTACCTGTTGCTGCGGTAGTGTTACCCACAGCATCTAAATTGTCGGTACGTTCGCGTACCTCAGGCGGTAATTGGCTCATTTCGGCAATACCTCCTGCATTATCTGCAATCGGTCCGAAAGCATCAATAGCCAGTTGCATGGCTGTGGTAGCCATCATCCCGGCAGCAGCAATGGCTACGCCGTACAAACCTGCGAAATGATATGAAGCCATAATGCCACCAGCAAGAACCAAAATCGGGATTACTGTAGATTTCATACCCACTGATAAACCTGCAATAATATTGGTGGCATGGCCGGTTGACGACTGTTGAATGATTGAATTTACAGGTCCTTTGCCCATTGCGGTGAAATATTCGGTTATGATACTCATAATGGTACCAACTACTAAACCCACTATAATGGCATAAAATACATTAATGCTCGAGAATTGATATCCACGGAGGTTAAGGGTTTCAGGCAACATCCATTTCACAACAAAAAATGAAGCCACTGCCGTGATTACAATAGATGACCAGTTACCCAGGTTCAGCGCATTTTGAACATTCGATTTTTCATCTTTGATGGTTACAAACCAGGTACCTACAATCGAAAATATAATGCCCAGTCCGCAGATTACCATAGGCAGAAGAATAGGAGACATTCCCCCAAAATTATCTTGCACGTTAATTTCCTGTCCTAAAACCATCGTAGCCAGGATAGTAGCCACGTATGAACCAAATAAATCAGCCCCCATACCGGCAACATCACCCACGTTATCGCCTACGTTATCGGCAATGGTTGCAGGGTTACGCACGTCATCTTCTGGGATTCCGGCTTCTACCTTACCCACTAAATCGGCACCAACGTCGGCAGCTTTGGTATAAATACCGCCACCAACACGGGCAAATAAGGCAATAGATTCGGCACCCAAAGAAAATCCGGTTAAAACTTCTATTGCGGTTTTCATTTCAACACTGTTAACCGAAACCACATTGAAATGCTTAAGGAACACAATAAATAAACCACCTAAACCCAAAACGGCTAGTCCGGCAACACCCAAACCCATTACAGAACCCCCGGTAAATGATACTTTTAATGCTTGCTTTAAGCTGGTTCTGGCCGCTTGTGTGGTTCTTACATTGGCTTTAGTGGCCGATTTCATACCGATATAACCCGCAGTTGCAGAAAATACCGCTCCAATAATGAAAGAAATGGAGATAATCCAGCTCGAGTGCATCGGAACACCTTTAATTTCGGTAACGGTTCCCGAATAGGCCAGGAGCGCAGCTGTAAAAACAGCAAAAATGCTCAATACCCTCCATTCGGCTTTTAAAAAGGCCATAGCACCATCTGCTATATAGCCCGCAAGTTCCTGCATATTTTTATCACCGGCATCTTGCTTGTTTATCCAGGCGCTTTTAATCATCATAACTATTATCCCGACAAGGCCCAGCACCGGGATACAGTAAATTAAATTGTTTTGTAAAAAATTCATAGTTAATAATTGATTTATATTTGGTTAGTTGTTATTGCTTAATTGTTAAATCGGTTAATTGTTTAAATTGTTTTATCAACTACAAACACCGTGTTCAAACTCCGGAACTTCTTTAATCCGTTAATTTACTATGGACTTCGGACTCCAGACTTTAGACTTATAATTAGCAAGATAATAAATATTCTTCTTGTGATTAAAATTTTCATCACCCCTGACCAATAAAATTTTGCTCAATTAAAATAATACATGCAAAGCGCTCCTATTTTCTTTTTTTTAAATAAATTAGCCACAAACTAAACCAGAACTAAAAATGAAAATTGAAAAAGAAGAAGGGTCTTCTAAGAGAAAATTAAGCCTTTTTGATGCCACCATGTTGGTAATGGGCTCAATGATTGGAAGCGGTATCTTTATTGTAAGTGCCGATATCATGCGAAACTTAGGTTCTGGTTACTGGTTGATTGTAGTATGGGTTATAACCGGGATAATGACCGTTGCGGCAGCAATTTCTTATGGGGAGCTTTCCGCTATGTTTCCCAAAGCGGGGGGACAATACACCTACCTGAAAGAGATTTTTGGTAAAATGATGGGTTTCCTTTACGGCTGGGGGCTTTTTACAGTAATTCAAACAGGTACCATCGCGGCTGTTGCTGTTGCATTTGGTAAATTTACCGCCTACCTGATACCGGCTTTAAATGATGCTGCCCCGATTTTTCAGAGTGGCAGTTATAAAATTACCTGGATACAGATTTTAGCTATCGCCGTTATCCTGCTTTTAACCTATATTAATACCAAAGGCGTTGAAGGCGGAAAAATTTTACAGAATATTTTTACAGGATCTAAAATTGTTGCTTTAATCGGCTTGATTATATTGGGCTTTCTTCTGGTTAAAAGCAGTTTCTGGACTGGAAATATGGGATTTGGATGGAGTGCTTTCAATAATCTGAAAACAGATGCAAGCGGAAATTTCCTCAAATCGGGATGGGAATCCATTTCTGGAATGACCATAGTTGGCGGTATAGCAGCGGCAATGGTGGGCTCCGTATTTTCGAGTGTGGCCTGGGAAAACGTAACCTTTGTTTCAGGGGAGATCGAAAACCCTAAGAAAAACGTAGTCCGTTCCATGGTTTTGGGCACCACCGCAGTAATGATCCTTTATTTACTGGTCAACTTTGTATACCTCAATACCCTAAGCAGGGATAGCATTGGTTTCGCATTAAATGACCGGGTGGCCGTTGTGGCTTCAGAGCAGATTTTCGGTAGCGGAATAGGTACCATTATAATTGCCGTACTGGTAATGATTTCTACTTTTGGTTGTGTTAACGGAATCGTATTGGCCGGTGCAAGGGTTTTTCAGAGCATGGCAGAAGATGGGATGTTTTTTAAGGCTGCGCTTAAAAACAATAAAAACGGGGTTCCGGAAAAATCACTTTGGATGCAGGGGATATGGGCTTCAGTCTTATGTTTAAGCGGACAATATGGAAATCTTTTGGATATGATTTCCTTTGTGATTGTACTCTTTTATATGATTACCGTGTTTGGTGTTATTTATTTAAGGATAAAAAAACCAAATGCCGACAGGCCTTATAAAACATGGTTATATCCGGTTACTCCAATTATTTACTTATTGATTGGTGCTGCATTTTGTGCGCTGTTGCTCGTTTATAAACAGCAATATACATGGCCGGGCCTTATAATTGTTTTGCTGGGGGTGCCAGTCTACTTTTTTATTAATAAAAAAGAATAGGCAATTCAGGTGTCATCCAGGATTGTCTTGTTAGATTTATTTATAAGCGGGAGATCTCAGTGAGATTTTTTAAATTAAACCTGCGAGTCTTATAGCCTCTCAAGTCCCAAATCTAGTATTTCAAATCTTTCAGGCCGTATTTTGAAAAGCAGGGTTCTGTATCAATCGGTTCTGGAAGCCCCGCTGTCCGCTTTACTTCGTGCCCGCTGCCATCAGGTTTATTTTGGTTGGTGCTGTGCAGGTAACCGCGTTCTTAAATCCACATTGCGGATACCGACCCAGTGTTTAAGGCCTGCAGGCGTACGGGCATGTGGCGGGACTAACGCTGCAATAAAACCCAGGCCTCGCTTTACTAAAAAACGAATGTACTATCCAGGCGCCTGGTAAAGAGATGTATTGTCTCTAAACTATAAACGCTAATCCCTAAACCTATTCAAAACCGTATCATTTTTTAGACTTAAAATGCCAAAGCTGGGCATGGTGTATGATGGTGCAGAAAACTTTTCAACAATTTTACATTATCCATTATGTAGGTTTAAATCCTGTTTCAAGCCGTTTAATAATGCATTTCCTTTTCTTTTGATTTCCCATTGGTATTTGTTAATGGGCCTGGTGTGTTACAATTGGCCTAATATTTGGTTTAACAAGCCCGGTAGCAATAGCTACGCTAATCAAATTTTAACCTTTAAACTTTAAAACTATGGCTTTCAAAGCTGGATTAAATTTTTCAGGCAAAAAGTACAAGGTACTTCAGCATGCCTATGCATTAAACCGTGATATCTGTGGAAATATCTGTTTCCAAATTCACGTTTACAATACAAATATCAGATTTGACGAAAACCCGGGTTAATTTCCCTAATACTAATTTAATAATTTAATGTGTTGGGATAAACGGTGTTATCGCTTAGCAACCACCATACTCCCGGCATTGTTTTAAACCTTTAACATGCAGTTTATGCGCTCATACTTCCGTTTTAATGTTTTTTTTGTTTTGTTATATGCAGTATCTGCCTGTTTTGTAGGTTGTAGTGGAAATAGCAAGGAGGAAAATAGACCAGGCAATAACAAGACAACAGCAAAAGCAAGTGTTACCGATCTGTTTCTTTCTTATACCGATTCGGTAGCAAAGCTTCCCCTAAACAGCTTTAACGAGGCGGGTATAACATCTTTGAACAAAACATTTGCGGGTAAATTACCACTAACCATATATGATGGAAAAGAACATAGGAATGATAAAAGTATAGTCATTCAACCCTATAAAAATAATGATATTGCAGCTATAAGCGCGGGCATGATATTGCTGGTTCCAAAATCTATTACCGAATCTTTACGTATAGGAGATTTTACCCGCCATTTTGGAGAAATTAAGAAAGAAAAACCGTTAATCGGCACCACTGAGCAGCCGCTTCCCGTTGAAATAAATATAGATGCTCATACATCGCTAAAATTAACTTTTAACAATAATGAAAAACTCGATCAGGCACATGTGACCATGGTTGAAGTTTTAAAATATAGATAACAACAATGAATACGCTCGTAAAAATTAAAGAATATGACGCGCACGGCGGACCTTCTAATGTTAAAATGGGAAGTGATGGCCATTCGCAAACCTCTACAACTGCAGGTAGATTTGTAATCAAAAGCATCGAAAAACATGTTAGTTACGGCCGTTACGCCATGTGGTCGGGCATTTCCTGGGGAACAGAAGTAAAAATAAGCGGTAACATCGTTATGGTGAAACAGCTTGGTACCTGGAAAAAATTAACAGATGTAAATGCACAGTGGGGCAAATATAAAAACGATCAGAAAGGCGTTACCGATGCTGTACTTAAATACCAGCGCGATCTTTACCCCAACTCACCCATACCCACCAAATGGCTGTTCAATGATTTCGGACATATTTCAGTCAAGTATTTCAAAGATCTGAATAACGATCGGAAAATGAACGGAAAGGAATATATCATGGGCGATTTTATCCATACCACACCGCCTGATGAAGCAGCCACAGCAGCAGGAAGGGTTTTCCAGCTCGCAGAATCGCACGGATGTATCCATGTGCGCCCAAATGATATCGATACCATGATTGGAAATGGGTACCTGAAAAAAGGCAATACTATAGAGGTTCATCCCTACACTAAAAAAGCTATAGAAGTTTCGCCTAAAAGAAATGCAGCAGGAACCCAATTCGAGGTACATTTCTACCCCGGGCTTTATAAAATTGTGATTTATAAAACCATGTAGCCCATAAACACTACAGATAAAGTAAATGAATATACTACACTATGGAAAACAAACTTATCGTAGAAATTAGTATTGAAGGTGCCACAATAGCCCATTTTGCATCTTTTAATCTGCTACAGGCCTTCAATCAGCATCATTATTTCGAACTGCATTTCAACCACGACCAACTGGGCGCCCCGGGTTTAATCAGTTTAGACGATAGCCGCGATTTCGTGGGCAAAACCTTAACTGCTTCTTTTGGCCATTCGCTTGAAAATATGCAGCATTTTTCAGGCCTGGTAACAAAAGTAGAACTCTCACAAAGCCATGGCTATCACGGCGTACTTGTGGTAAGTGGCTATAGTCCAACAATATTAATAGACCGTGGACCTGATTTGGGTTCTTATCTTGATAAAGATCTTGACACCATTGTTAAACTTGCCACTAAAGATACACCTGCTAACGACCTTGCCATTGTAAGCAATGCCTCAAGAAAATCGGCTATCGATTACCTTATCCAATATCGCGAAAGCGATTTTGAGTTTCTTAACCGCTTATCGGGCGAATATCACGAGTGGTTTTACTATGACGGGAAACAGCTCAATTTTGGTAAACCCGATAAACAAAAAGAAGTATCGCTTTTTTACGGACGCGATGTGTTCAACCTGCAATACGCCATGGAAGTTTCGCCCATCAAATACAAACGTTTTGCCTATAACCCTAAGCAGGATGAAATGCTGCAAAGTGAAAGTACGGGCAAAGCCGATGGAAATCCCGATCTGGCACATGCCATCAAGGCATCGAACACCATGTACAGTAAAACATTTAATCAGCCATCCTTAATCAGGGTTGATAATGGCAACGATATTAAAAGTCATGTAGAAAACGAAGAAAAGGCACATATCAGTGAGCTGTTAAAAATTAATGCCAGTGGCGATAATGCTCAGCTTAGTATTGGCAGCATTGCCGAAATTACCATGAGCATAAGGAAAGAGCTCGCCTTTGCTACTGAAAGTCTTGGAAAATTCCTTATTACCAATATTAACCATCAGATAGACGGAACAGGTAAATACAGCAATACTTTTGAAGGTTTGGTGGCTACTACCGAGCGTATAATGGTTAAAAATTACCAAAAACCACAATCTGACATGCAGCTCGCCGATGTGATCGATAATGATGATCCACAAGGGCAGGGCAGGGTGAAGGTTAAATTTAAATGGGAATGCCAGACAAATGACCCTACCGAATGGTTAAGGGTAATGAGTCCGAATGCAGGTAGCGGCGATACGGGAAAAAACAGGGGCTTTCATGTCATTCCCGAAAAAGGCGACCAGGTGGTAATCGCTTTCGAAGAAGGGAATGTGGCCAGGCCGGTGGTAATGGGCAGTGTGTATCACGGTAAAAGTGGGGATAGTAGCGGGTTTAAAAACAGCAATACCAAAGGACTCACTTCCAGAAAAGGAAGCAGTTTAAGTTTTGATGACCTTAACCATGCATTAAATCTTGGTACCAACGCAGCAAATTTTGTAAAAATAGAGAACGGTCCGGGATTGATTACGGCCCAATCTGCAGAAACGATCGTGATTAAGACCGGGCAGAGCAGCATTACATTAAAGAAAGACGGAACGATTGATATTATCGGTAAGGTGATCAACATTCAGGGTACCCAGGTAATTAATGCAAATGCAGGCGAGAAACCTGGCAATGCTGTAAATATTGGTAAAAATGCTACCACTGCGGTAACCATTGATACAAAAAACATCGATTCCAAAGCGAGCAATGGTATTACCGTTAACTCTCAAACCACTATTTCACAAACCTCAACAGGCGTACACACCATTACCGGTAGCCAGGTAGATATTAATTAATTATGAGCAGATTTAAATTTTTTGAAGAAGAAGACGGTAAGAGCAATATTCAAGTACCTGAAGTAGTGGCAAAAGTTGAACTCAGGGATGAAAAACAAGCCAACTGCTACGCAAAAAGATATAGATACCGTATCGAGCAGACGTTGATCATGAAAATGAATGGGATGATTGTAAGTCATGGTTTAACCAAGCAGGAATATCTGATGCAGAAGAATTTTGAAGGAGAGAAGCTAAAGTCGTTAGGGTTTGAGTTGGTTGAAAACGTATTGCAATTTAATCCAAAGCAGCTTGAAACCGGTATCGAACTTATTTGTGAGTTAGATAAAATTAAGTCGCTCGTAGATATTGTGCCAAATGTGGAAACAGGTAAAATGACCGCTATTGCCAATAAAAATAAAGCTGTACAGGCCTGGAAGGCGTATAAAGAAGTGATTGCGCAGAAATTCAGCTTTGTGAAGAGTCAACAGGAAAAAGAAAGTATAGCTTCATTGGTTGAATTGATGGAAAATCAGCTTAATAATGATATGCTTTTATTAGGTGATTATGAATCGAGGATTTTTTATGATTTGATTTTTGATAAATATTTGCTCGGAAAAAACAATTTTGATCCATTTGAAAAAAACTATTTAAGCAATCTTTTTCCACAGGCGCTAGTTTTACTGAAGGTTGCGCCTATTGTAAAACAAAAAAACGAAACCTCCGTTAACGTAAAACAGGTTGGGGTATTGGATAAGGAAAGTGTTGATACTGGTGGGTTTACCAATTTTTATAATGATAATTACAAACCACAGGTTGGTTACAGTTTTTCAACCTATAATTATTCCATCCTCAGTAATTACGAATACGATATAGTTGATCATGTAATTAATGAAGCCGATGTGACGATAACTGAAGAAGTTAAAAACAATATAGAGGTTATAATCGATTATCGTTTAAAAAGAATTGAATTATGAGTAAATCATATATACCGAGAACCACATTAACTGTTTGTACCAATATGATGTTGCCCAATCCACAAAAATTGGCGCATGCACACGGTAGTACCGTTTTACATAAAAGTGCAAATAATCAATTATTAAATATCGACGATAAAAAGTTGATTGATGCTTTTAAATGTAAGAACCCGATGAAATTCTGGCAAGGATTGGGATCAATGCTGATGGGAGTTGCTGTAGGAATCCTGATCGGTGCAGCGATAGTAGCATCGGGAGGTACAGCATTGCTGATTGTGGCAGCTGTGGTTGCTGTTGGTGGTGCTTCCTGTATAGTTGCTGGTGATTTAGTGTCACATGATTGCGATGCTACCAAACAGGGAAATTGGCAGCTGTATCATAAAACAGTTTATATTGATAAAAAAAATGCCCTGTTGCAAACATCCATATTAAGTTGTAGTCAGGGTGGCATGGTTTCTATAGTTCCCGATCCAGTAACTGCAGCTAGTATTGCCAGTATTTATGCAAAAAATAATACAAAAGAGGTTTCTACACACAATGGAAGTCAGATGTTGCAAGGGATGATTACTGGTGTTACCACATTGGGTAGTATACCAGCAGCTATAATATCAACTGTATTGGGTGGTGGATTTTATATAAAAGGGGAAAATGAATCACAGGATGCGCAGCAAAAGGTATTGACCAATGCTATTAGTAATCAAAATGCATCTTTACCAGAAAGGACATTGTCAGGGGATGCCGAGGGTACATTAAAGCAGGAAGCTGTCAATCAACCTGCAGGAATTGCAACTGCTACAACTGAAGAAATACTTGATTTAAAAAAAGCTCGTAACACTCCAGAAGCATTGAGCCAGCAAAGGCAGGCTGCCCATTTTGAAAGACAGGCAGCTCAGCAGGAAGCCAGGGCGGCGCGTTTAGCGCAAAATGGGGCTACAGAGCAGGCAGAAATTGTAGCTCGCAGGGCAGCTAATTCTCGCTTAGCGGGTGATATTGCCACACGTTCTCAACCTAAATTTAAATGGACCAAATGGGGGGTAGGTATAGGCGTAGGGATAGCTGGAGCGGTAGTTAATTTTTTTATCGAAAATGCTGCTAATCAAAAAGAGGATGAGGTATTTAATAATGTTGTTAGAGAATTCGTTGCTACTAAAGAAAGAAATGAAAGTAGTATTCAAGGTGTAAACATTGTAGGAGATAATAATTAGATATTCATGAGATTGTTCAAAAATATGAGTGGATTCATAGGGTATTTAATTGGTGCTGCAATAGTTTTGCCATTAATCATTATTGTTTGGAATAAATATTTTCTGAAAGAAAATAACAACGCAGAATTATTTGTTAAGCCCTATACAGTTAACTTAGTAGAAATAAGTACCCATATTCCTGATATGAAAGGGTTGCCTGTGGGTGAATATCCGTATGAGGAAAAATTAGTAAATACCAAGATAGCAACAAAAAATATGGGTAGGGATGCAAGCAACCGTTCGAGATATGCATTTAAAGATATATATGATAATGTGCTAAAAAAAAATATACGTATCGTAATGTTTGATATTAATCGTTCTTTTTGGTACAAAATTGGAGATTCTACAGTAATAATGAAGGTGAACAAAGATGATTTAAACAATCCAAAATATGGTACAAAAGAAAAACCCCTAATATGTTTTAGCTTAAAAAGTGCACATAGTTCTTTAACAGCTATAGGTAATAATGTTGAAGATAACGGTAAAATTTATAAAATTGATACCTCGCCAGAGCAATTCGAATATAATGTTTACATGTATCTTACTTATGTAATGCCAAAAGCGGAATTCAAAGAGCGCTTTGAAAAGAAATAAATAAACTGCCTCCAAATATGATCATTTTAAAAAAGTAAAACGTATCTTTTATAAACTTGTTCACCCTAACCCCTAATTGTATGCTCAATCTCACATCTCCTGCCTAATATCTCAAATCTAACTCTACGTCTCGTTCAAAAACTGTATTTTTGCAAATAATGGGAACACAGGTAGATTCAGGTATAAAAGGATATAAAAATTACGGCACGTATCTGCGCGAAAAATATAAAGGGCAGCGTGTATTTAAAGTAATTGTTGATGGCGGTTTTACCTGCCCTAACCGCGATGGCAGCAAGGGGTATGGTGGTTGCACTTATTGTAATGTCGATTCTTTTACGCCAGAGCCTTCACGAAAAAACCCTAACATCAAAGATCAGCTCGAAGAAGGCATGTTAAGGGCCAAAACCTCTTACAAAGCCGATAAGTATATCGTATATTTTCAGCCTAATACCAATACTTATGCTCCTACACATTATTTGAAGATGATGTATGATGAGGCCTTATCTGTAAACACCGAAGATATTGTGGGGTTTGCCGTGGGTACCCGACCTGATTGTATTGATGCAGAAAAGGTAGCTCTGTTGGAAAGTTATACCGATCGTTTTGATGTGGATCTCGAAATGGGAATGGAGTCAATTTACGATGAAACGCTCGATCAGATCAACAGGGGCTGTAGTCATGCTGAGTTCGTTGCTGCGGTTGAACTTTTAAAAGACAGCAAGCTCGATCTTTGTGTGCATACTATTTTTGGTTTTCCCTGGGAAACGAGGGAGCAAATGCGGGGCTACATTCACGAGATTAACCGTTTTCCGCAGATCAAATTTGTAAAATTCCATCACCTCCATGTGGTAGAGGGCTCAATAATGGGTGCGAAATACAAAAAAGAGCCGTTTAAACTGTTTTCTTTAGAAGAATATACCGATCTGCTCTGCGAACTGATCCCATTGTTGCGCCCGGACATTGTAATACAACGGCTTTTTGGTATTTCAGACTGGGATTTATTAATTGCGCCTAACTGGGGGCTTAATAAATCGGCAATTCAAACCTATATGGATAAAGAAATCGAAAAAAGGGGTGTTGTTCAAGGTTCTGAATATTTTTATTAAAATACTTAGATTTTATATGATTTTTTGAAAAACCAGTGAATTTTCACTGGTTTTTCTGTTTTTTAGGTGTTTTTTTTAGTTATTATTGGTGTATTTTGTGTAAAATCTTGTAAAATGCATTAAATCAGATGTTTTATTTTTATTAAAAAGACGTATTAAAAACGTGTATTTTTTTTGTTATTTTCATTTTTAAGGTTAATTTTTTCTCTGTTTTATAAAAATAACTGTTTTTTGTTAAAATATTTCAATTTAATGGTGTAAAAATTACAATATGTCGTATTTTTATAAAAATAAATAACCAAAAATCTCACTATTTAATTAATTCTAACAAATAAATCTAAAAACTATGAGTAAATTCTCCTTTAAGCAGTTTGCGCCTTTCGTTATATTGATGGCGGTCGCAATTTTCGCTCTATTTATTCCTCTTCTTCCTAATTTTGATGAAGGAAAATACAGCGGTCCGGATATTGCCTTTATTTTAATTGCTGCCGCACTGGTATTTTTAATGACACCAGGCCTTGCATTCTTTTATGGTGGTATGGTTCACCGTAAAAATGTGTTATCTACCATGATCAAAAGTGTGGTAGCTGCAGGGGTAATCACTGTTTTATGGACAGTTGTAGGTTTTAGTTTAGCTTTTGGCGATACTATTGGCGGATTTATCGGAAATCCATCAACATTTTTGTTCTTTAAAGGGGTAAACTCAGGAGCACCTCATTTACAGGGAGGATCGGATCTAACTATTCCGCTTTCTTTATTTGCTGTGTTCCAGTTAATGTTCGCCATCATTACCCCAGGTTTAGTGGTGGGTGCTGTTGCAGAACGTATCCGTTTCACTTCTTACATTTTATTTATCGTTTTATTCGCAATCTTCGTTTATTCGCCATTAGCACACTGGACATGGCATCCACAAGGTTTCTTGTTCAAAATGGGTGTGTTGGATTTTGCAGGAGGTACGGTAGTACACATTTCTGCTGGTATGGCAGCTTTGGCAGGAGCATTGGTTCTAAAACGCAGAAAATCGCACTTAGAACATAAAGAAGTTCCACCAGCCAATATTCCCTATGTTTTAATCGGTACAGGCTTACTGTGGTTCGGCTGGTTCGGTTTCAATGCAGGTTCTGCATTAAGCGCAGGTAGCTTAGCGGTTTCGGCATTCTTAACTACAAATACGGCTGCTGGTGCTGCTGGTTTATCATGGATGTTCTTTGATGTGGCAAGAGGTAAAAAACCTTCAGTATTAGGTTTCTGTATCGGTGCCGTAGTGGGTTTAGTTGCCATTACACCAGGTGCAGGCTTTGTAAGCATTTCATCAAGCATTTTCATCGGCGCCATTGCTTCGGTTATTTCTAACCTGGTAGTTTCTTGGAAACAAAAAACCAGCTTGGATGATACTTTGGATGTTTTCCCTTGTCACGGTGTTGGCGGTATTGTTGGTATGTTATTAACAGGTGTATTCGCTACAAAAACAGTTAATGCAGCTGGCGCCGATGGATTGTTCTATGGTAATGCCGAATTCTTTATCACCCAGTTGAAAGGTGCTTTAATTGTGATCGTTTTCAGCTTCGTGGTATCTTTCATTATTTTCAAACTGGTAAACTTGATCAATCCAATCAGGGTTTCAGAAGAAGAAGAAGAATTAGGATTAGATGCATCTCAACACGACGAGAAATACTCTCAAGGAACTTTATTGGTAGAAGAGAGAGCAATCTATATCGAAAAAAACAGTCCAATAACAGAACCTATTTAAGGATTTTTAATAATATCTAAACTCAATTCAGCTCAAACATGAAGAAACTTTTAACCGCTATTTTCGCAATGGCCAGCACTACGTGTGCCCTGGCGCAAGAGACCACCTCATCACCACTTGAAATTTCAGGTTCGGTTGATACTTATTTCAAATACGATTTTGCTAAGAAACCAACCAATATCACAACCTCGTTTGCCAGCGACCATAATTCGGTGTCGTTGGGTATGATTGATATTGCCTTGAAGAAAAAAACAGGCAAAGCTTCATTTGTTGGAGAATTGTCTTTCGGACCGAGAGGGCAATCTCAATCCATCCCTGATGCTGCTGCCGGTGGTTCATCTTTCCATATCCAAAACTTATATGTGAATTATGATTTTACCGATCAGTTTTCGATGACAGCAGGTTATATGGGTACATTTATAGGTTACGAGGTAATTTCGCCGGTAGGTAACTTCAACTATTCTACTTCGTACTTGTTTACCAACGGTCCTTTTCAGAATGCAGGTATCAAAGCAACTTATAAATTCTCTGATAAAGTAAGTTTAATGGCCGGTGTATTTAACGATTGGAATGTTTACAGTGCAACACGTGGTGTGTCTTCAGTAGGCGGACAGTTAATGGTAGCACCAGTTGAAGGCTGGACCGCTTATCTTAACGTATTGTCGGGTGCTGGCGCCGGTGGTTATGGTACTATCGAAGATTTAACAACTTCGTACCAGATTACAAAAGAATTTAAACTGGGTTTAAATGCTGCTAATTACGACATCGATAACGATGGCGGTGGTTATGCAGGTGCTGCGCTTTATCCTCAATATGCAGTTGCCGATGGAGTAATATTGGGTTTAAGGGGTGAGTACTTTAAGTTTAAAGATGTTGGCTCGGTTCAAGGTACGAAATATACTGCCGTAACCTTAACTGCAAACATTAAATCTGGTGGTTTAACTTTTATTCCGGAAGTTAGACTAGACCACAGCGGAGATAAACCGTTTTTTAACAAAAGCGGAGCAGCTGCGCCGAATGCAGGTCAGTTTTCTCTAGCTGCGGTTTACGCATTTTAAAGAATAAAATTTGCTAATATTAGCCGTCCTGGTATAAAATCCGGACGGCTTTTTTGTACCTTTAAATATTCGGTTAGTACATTAATCCATTCTGATGAAATACATTATTCTATTTTTTTTAGTCGCTTTTTCAATTGATCTTTTTGCACAGCAAAAACAGTTTTCAAAAGATGATAACGGTAAATTTATCTATTATAAAGTAGTAGATTCTCAGTCGTTGAGTAAAGATACACTATTGCAAAGGGCTAAATCTTTTGTTAATGTGGCCTATAAAAAATCGATGAAGGCAGAAAGCATTACTGATACCTCCATTTTAGCCAAAGGAACAATGGTTATCGATAAAACCATTTTAGTGGCCGGCCATCCAAGTGGGGAAATCAGTTACAGTTTTGTATTTGAAGTACGTAACGGAAAATACAGGTTTTGGTTAACTGATCTGTTGTACATACCTTACCAGCGCGATCGTTATGGAAATTTTGTTGCCAGCACTACAATAGGTATCCCATTAGAGCAAAATCCAGGTAAACTTAATGCCGGTGCATGGAAAGATATTGTTAACAGTACCTACAATAAAATAGACAAATTTGCAGACGACTTTAAGAAGTATTTAGCAACCAACAGGGTAGAAAAAGCCAAAAAGAAAACCGAAACCATTTCTACCAAAAAATGGTAATGGGCTTAACTAAAGTTTACCAAAAAGTTCTTCAACTTTCTGATAACGGAACTTAAAAATTTTATTGATTTTATTGTTTACGATTACTGCATTTGCGATGCTGCCAATCGGCCCCCAGCCTATACTATAGTGCAAAATGTCGTGCATGAAAACGCCATCATCTGTTTTTTCGAAACGATGCTGATGGTGCCAAAAGGCAAATGGGCCGAAACGTTGTTCGTCTATAAAATATTCTTTATCCTTAACATGTGTAATTTCAGTTACCCAGTTCAATTTAATTCCAAATAAAGGAGAAACTTTATAGGTAATAATTAAACCCGGATACATTTTGGTGTTGGCCATATCAGGCGAGGTAACATCAAAAGCCATATCTTTTGGGGTAATCTCTGCCAGGTTTAATGGCGAGGAGAAAAAATCCCATGCAGCATCTAAATCTATTGGAAGTCTCTGCTTAAATTCTAATCTGTAAGTTCTCAAGTGCTTGTTTTAAACTACAACAACAAAGATGCGATTTTGTTGGTGTTTAACCGCAAAGTTCGCAGAATGAAAGCGCATAGATCGCAGAGTTAGAGCACAACGAGTTTCATCATCCCTGACTGATTGCAGTGGAATGGAGGATTCATTAGGGATATTGATCGCTAACGCGACCTATAAATTTCTCGGTTGCGCTCGAAATGACGATACCCAACTTCGGACCTCTGACCTCAAGCTTTCCGACTTACTTAATGTACCATTTTATCGGCACAGGTAGAACTTGCAAATGCTTCCGGTTTGGCTTTAAAGATAAAGCCCATACTTAAAATATAACCCATAGCATCATTAAGTGCTTTGTTCGATTTAAATGAAGGACTGGTGTTGATGTCGGCATGAACTTCCAATGCTACATCATAAATGTCGAGTAAATCGCAGATAGAATAAGCGGTTTCGATAGATTTTTGCACTTCCATCAACATTCTTTCCTTAATGCTTACTTGTTGTGTACTTTTTTCCTGGTGGATATACATAAAGCCACCATGATGTTCTCTTAACAGCACAATTACCGTTGCAAAATCGGTTATGGCTCCTTTTACCTGCGAATCGGTACCGATGCAAACTTTAAGCTTATAGCCATTTTCGCTTTCTCTGATAATTGCTTTTTCTACTTCTTCTAAGATCGAAGTTTTAATAATTTCACCATTAAATTTTTTCCACGTCATACATTGTGTTTTTTGAGGTTAACTCCAAAGGAAATCCCTTTGGGACAAATGGTTATCAGGTTTTTATAAAAATAAGCGGTAAAAATTAAATATGTGTTAAGTGTAAATTGTTTATTTGCTAACAAAATATTAGTTATCAACAAGTTAGTTATAATGTTCCGGATCGACTTATGATTTATTGAAACAAATTATTATCCCGGCCGTTAATATTTGTACATTCATAAAAAATCTTAACTATGAGAGCAGAACTAATTCTAGAGTTCCAGTTATTACAAAATAGCAGGGCCAATAAATTTTCGGATGAGCTGGCAGATAGAATTTTATCCTCAGTTGATACCATTAATGAAAAAGTGCTATCATCCATGTCCAAACGTGGAAACATGCTGCTGTTATTGGATAAAACCCTCAATTTCTCAAGGCTACGTAAATTAAGGAACAGGTTTTTCAAGCCCTAAGCAAATAACCGGTTTTGCCTGAGGGGAAATCATTACCTTTATCGCAGAATGATAGAAACTGCCTTAAAAAAATTAAATATTGTTGCACTGAACCAGATGCAGGAGGCTTCCTTACAGGCAGCCAAAACAGGTAAAGATGTTATACTGATTGCGCCAACAGGTTCGGGAAAAACATTAGCCTTTTTATTGCCCTTACTCTCCAACCTCAAAACAGGAGTAAGGGGAGTTCAGGCGCTGATTTTGGTGCCATCGAGAGAACTTGCTCTACAGATTGAGCAGGTTTTCAAACACATGGGTACCCCATTTAAGGTAAACTGCTGTTATGGTGGACATGCTGTCCGGATAGAAAAAAATAATCTTGCGCACCCGCCGGCCGTTTTAATCGGTACACCGGGCAGGATAGCATATCACCTGGATAACCAAAATTTTGACGAATCTTTTGTCCAGACCTTGGTTTTGGATGAGTTTGATAAATCGCTTGAGTTTGGTTTCGAAAACGATATGTCTTACATTATCGGTTCGCTGCTTTCGTTAAAACAACGTATACTAACTTCGGCGACGAAAATGGAAGAGATTCCGGCATTTGTGAAAATCAATACTCCGGTAGAAATCGATTTTTCAAAAAATATCGAAGCCAAACCAGATTTAAAGCTTAAAAAAATAACAGCACCCGCTGCTGATAAATTAGATTACCTTTTTAGGTTACTAAGTAAGATTGGCGATAAAAACACCTTGGTATTTTGTAACCATAGGGAAACCGTCGACCGGATCAGCGATCTGCTTTTCGAAAATGGTTTAGGGCATGATGTCTTTCATGGCGGAATGGAGCAGTTTGACCGGGAAAAAGCGCTGCTGAAATTTAGAAATGGGAGCCACAGGATTTTAATCACAACAGATCTTGCTGCCCGTGGTCTGGATATCCCTGAAGTAGAATATATTGTACATTACCAGTTGCCTTATACACAGGATGCTTACATTCACCGCAATGGCCGTACCGCACGGATGCACGCCAAAGGAACAGCTTATGTTATTTTAACCAACGAAGAAAACTATAAATATTTACCTGATGATATTGAAGAGGAAGTTTTATCGGCTAACTATAAATTGCCTGAAGCCAGCGATTGGGTAACCTTGTATTTGGCCCATGGCAAGAAAGATAAAATTAACAAAATTGATATCGTTGGTTTATTTTTGCAAAAAGGTAATTTATCCAAAGAAGACCTGGGATTGATAGAAGTTAAAGATACCACGAGTTATGTAGCTGTTAAAAGAAGCAAGGTAGAAAAACTATTGAAAGCGCTGAATGGAGAAAAAATTAAAGGAAAAAAACTTAAATTAGAAATAGCCAGTTGAGGTTTTGCTTCAATAGTTCATTAGTAAATAGTTCATCGGGTTCAGGCAACCGTTAAACTTTTGAACTTTCCGACATTAAATTTTTTTCGAGCCTGCAACATTTCAGCTTTAAAACGTTCTAACATTAAAACATTCAACAACTCAAACCGCATGAGCAACAACGATATATTAAAAAAATTAAGAGTAGCCCTATCATTAAAAACGGAAGATATTATTACGATCTGTAATCTGGTTGGCTTTAAGGTAACCAAGGCCGAGCTGGGTGATATTTTCAGGAACGAAGATCATGAAAATTTTAAACCTTGTGGCGACCAGATCCTCCGTAATTTTTTGAACGGTCTGGTAATTTACAAAAGGGGTCCGAGGGATGAAAAAAAGCAATAATTTATGCTTTTTATTATTTTTTATACTGATCACTTTCTCTTTTAACGCGCTCGCACAGTCTCAGTTTAAAATAAGAGGCAGCATAATCGATTCTTTAAAAAAGCCTATTGAGGGGGTAACCGTCCGGTTGCTTACCAACAAAGATACCCTTCGCTCAAATTCTGATGCGAAAGGGAATTTTACATTCACAAAGGTAAGCCAGAATAAATTTTACCTTAGCATTACTGCACTGGGTTATAAACCATTTGTCTCCGTCTACGAAATCGAACCTTCAGAGAAAAATTCCGTTTTGGAGCCTATTATGCTCAAAATAGAAACAATCCGCCTGGAAGATGTAGAGGTTAAAATAAAGGTGGATCCCATTAAGATCAAAAAAGATACCATTGAATATAATGCCAGGGCTTATACAGTACGAGAAAACGATAAAGTTGAAGACCTGCTAAAGCAACTTCAGGGGATTGAGGTTGACGAAAAAGGTGCCGTTACCGTAATGGGTAAAAAAATGTCCAAACTCCGCGTAAATGGCGAAGATTTTTTTACAAGTAACGTTGAAGATTACATTAGGCAATTGCCTGCCGATATTATTGCCAAACTTCAGGTTATTGACGATTATGGTGATGAAGCCAATTTTACAGGCATAAAAACCGGTACGCCACAAAAAATGTTGAATCTGGTAACCAAGCCAGGTATGGATAAAGGTTTTTTCGGCGGAGTAGAAACAAGTTCTGCTACCAATAACGCACACAATCTTGGTACACGCGGCAGTATATGGAAAAAAACAAAGCAAATTGGTTTTGGAGGCAGTTACGGTCTAACCAATAATGAGTTTGCCAAAATAAACAATGGTGCCTTAAACGGTAACATAAGGGATAAAATCTCGAAAGAATTTAGTCTTAACGGTGGTTATCATTTTAATGACGGAATTAATAAATCTATTCAGAGTAATTATCTCGAAACATTTAATCCGCAGGGAACCATATTCGATTTAAGGGAAAGTGCCAATCATTCCAAATCGTTAAGCAATAGTATTAACCTGGGCCTGAATGGTGCTACAAAGAAAAACTATTTTAATATTTCTCTTAACGGGGCTTTAGCCAATACCCGTAACGACGCATTTTCTACTTCGAATAAAACCGGATTTATCAAACAGGACCTGATATCTAATTCAGGCTCCCGGAATAGCAGTCCTAATGTTAACGGAAGTATCAATTGGTCTTCGCGGTTGGCTAATAATAAACGTTCGCTGTCAATGGGGTTTAATTTTGGGTCGAGTGAAGGGAATTCGAGCAGTACAATCAACGACATTATCAGGTATTATAATGAAACCACCAATATACTGGTTAAAGATTCGTTACTAAACAGATTGGTTGCTAACAATACCTCAAATTCTAATTTTGGAGGTAATTTTCAATTTTCCAATTCATTAAAAGAAGCGACCGACAGCACAGGGTATAGCTTTATTAACCTGTCTTATCGCTTTTCGGTTAGTAGAAGCCGGAATTTGCAAACCACAACAGTTACCAATCCACTGGGCAACAGTTTTGTAGTCGATTCGCTAGGTCAGGATTATGTATCCAATTTTATAAACCAGAATTTTGGAATCGGTTTTAATACCAGTGCCAAGCAGATCAGTTATAATTTCGGGCTTAATTTCTCTCCAAGTATCATTATCGGTAAATACCAAAATACCGGGCAGGAGTTAAAAAATTACCAGTTTAATTTTTCACCTTCTGCTAATTTAAGTTACCAGATTAAAGACAATAAAAACTTAAGTTTTGGCTATAACGGTTATACAAACTC
Organism: Sphingobacteriaceae bacterium; assembly: GCA_017745075.1. Taxonomy (GTDB): domain Bacteria; phylum Bacteroidota; class Bacteroidia; order Sphingobacteriales; family Sphingobacteriaceae; genus Pedobacter. The sequence goes on from JAGIAD010000006.1 coordinate 217,000, forward strand.
TCCCGATTTTAATAAATTACAGCCCATTAGAAATAATAATGATGTACAAAACCTGATAATCGGTAATCCGGACCTGAAAGCAACATCGAGTCATACCGCCGATTTGAGCTATAATCAATTTGGCCTCAAATCCGGATTAAGTATTATGGCAGGTTTATCGGGCACTTTCGCTTTTAATAGCGTAGTGAGTAATACGGTTTTTCTGCGCGATACCCTAAACAGTTTAAAACAACAGACCACCTATGAGAATGTAAACGGTATTTACAATGTAGGAGCTAATTATTCCTTAAATAAAAGATTGTTAGCTAATAAACTATCACTTTCTGTCAATGGAAATATTGCCTATAGCCATAATGTTTTTTATACCGAAAATGTGTTGAACAGGAGTAGTGGAATTAACATTTCAAATGCTTTTAGGCTTAACCTGAATGAGAAAAAATATTCATTTAATACCAGCGTATCGTATAGTTTCAGTTCAAACACTTATTCTGTAATGAATCAGAATATTAAAAATGTGCAGGTTTTAGGTTTGAATGGGAGTACCAGTTGGATTCCGAATAAGCGGTTCAGGATAAATGCATCGGCCTCTAAAAGTTTAAATTTCGGGTATAATCTATATTCGGGCAATCCTTTATTGGTAAATATGGGATTAAATGCATCCTTATTAAAGAATAATAAACTGCTTTTTTCTATCCAGGCAAACGATCTGTTTAACCAGGGAGCACTTTTTAGTACCAGTATTAGCAATAACTCTATTTCCGAGAACCGGACAAGGTTTATCAGCCGTTTTGTACAAGCTACTTTGAGCTATAACCTGAGCCAGTTTGGAAATAAAAAAGGTAAAACAAATAGTAACTTTAATGCCGACGAATAAGGTAATTAGACCCAGATTATTTAGTTTAGCGTTTCGCTGGTTACCAATTACATATCCCATGAAAAGTAAATTCTTGTTTTTCATCTTGCTGATTTCTGCAGGCAGTTTGTTTGCACAGGCTCAGAAAGCAGATTCCTTAAACAATAAACCTAAAAAAGAAAACTTTGCCGATGATTGGGCGGCCCTTACGAAGTACCAGAAAGAGAACGAACTTTTGCCTCCTCCAAACCGAAAAGAAAAGCGGGTGGTATTTTTAGGAAGTTCAATTTTTGAGTTCTGGAAACAGAAAGATCCTGAATATTTTACTAAAAACCCATATCTGGATAGGGGAATAAGCGGGCAGATTTCGCCGCAATTGCTTATCCGTTTCCGGCAGGATGTAATTAACCTTAAGCCGAAAGTTGTGATTATCTTGGCGGGTAGTAATGATATTGCAGGCAATACAGGTCATGTTACCACCGATAAGATTATGGATAATATTAAATCGATGGCAGAACTGGCGCGGTTACACCATATTAAGGTAATACTTTGTAAATACCTGCCTGTTTACGAATATCCATGGAATAAGAATATTAAAGCAGCCGATAGCATTATTAATTTAAATGAAAAGATTGCTGCCTATGCAAAAAATAGAAATTACACCATTTTAGATTATTGGACACCTCTGGTAGACGAAAGGAAAGGGCAGCGGGCTGAGTTAACAGTTGATGGTGTTCATCCTAATCTTGCAGGTTATAAAATAATGGAAGAGGTGACAGATGCTGCGGTTAAAAAAGCGTTGAAAAACAGGCATTAAAGATTCATTGACCATTAGTTCATTGGTGAGTATTGTGCAAAAAGACTGTGCATATTCAGTGAACCATCAGCTAAAATATCTTTATATTAAAATAGAAACGTCGTCATCCTGACCGAAGCAACAACGCGAAGTGAGAAGATTTACCTCTATAGATTTTGCTTTGCAGAGCCTGTGGGGGCTCGACTTCGTTTCTCTCCGCTTGAAGTGACACCTAAAACTTGCAGGTTATTCATATTGATTTTTCAGAATAAATAGATGTAATAATTTATTTTTATGAATTTTCAATAATATTTGAAAGTTTAATAAATTTAACTTACTTTTACATTGTGAAAGGAAAAAGAGTAAAACATTTTAAAGAATGCCTCCAAAGGGGCGTATTTTTTTAATTTATACTTTCAATTTTTCCTGAAAATTAAATAAATTAAAATTGTTGATTATGGATTACAATATACTCGGCTATGCCATCTTTATAACGGTTATTGTATTTGTCATAATAGTAGTAGGAAAAATATGCTACCATAACGGAAATATCTTTGTAGCCGAACTGATCCCTGATCACCTCGACCTCTGCAAACAGATCAATAAATCGCTACTGGTTGCTTATTACCTGGTAAACATAGGCTATTGTGCCGTGACATTGGTAGGTTGGGAGACGATCACTTCATGGCAACAGTTGGCAGAAGTAATGGCAGTAAAAGTGGCCACCATTGTTTGCATCTTATCGGTACTTCATTATTCAAATATTTATTTGCTTACCCATACCATACATAAATTAATAAAATAACAACCTAAATTTTTTCATTATGGAAACGACTAAAATTTTAATCGGCTATGCAGTTTACCTACCCATTGCACTTTTTTTAACTTTTTATGTTTCAAAAACGCTGTTCAAAAACAGTAAGGTATATATGCTCGATATTTTTAAGGGCAGGGAAGAAATAGCGGGGGCAACCAATAAACTTTTCGAAACGGGTTTTTATCTGCTCAATATCGGTTTTGCCCTGCTGATCATGAAAATTACCATCAATGAAAACAATTATCGCGATTTAATAGAAGCTTTAAGTTCCAAGATTGGTGGATTTGCCATCTACCTCGGGATAATGCTGTTCGTTAACCTGTATTTCTTTTTCAGGGGAAAACGAAAAGCCAAAGAAAATCAAAGGCCAAATCCTTTTCAACCGGCATAATTATAAGAAAAATTGTCATTCTGAACCTGTAGAAGTACCTACGTAGATTTATTGTAAGTGTTTCGATACTTCGTCAAGCTCAGTACAGGCTGGGCTCAACGTGACAGTTTCTGGTTATCAAGTTATCTTATTCTAACGCTCAGATTTATTTTAAAACCTTTCCATTAACGCCTCAAACAAAAAAGTCCCGATTTTTGATCGGGACTTTGCATTAACTTAATTTTTTATACCTGATGCGTTTTGGTGTAACATCACCTAAACGTTTTTTACGGTTTTCTTCATAGTCTGAATAATTACCTTCAAAGAAATAAACTTCTGAGTTACCTTCAAAAGCGAGGATGTGTGTACAGATCCTATCGAGGAACCACCTGTCGTGACTGATCACCACGGCACAACCGCCAAAGTTTTCCAGTGCTTCTTCCAAAGCGCGTAAGGTATTAACATCGATATCGTTGGTAGGCTCATCCAGTAAAAGTACATTGGCACCTTTTTTTAGCGTAATGGCCAAATGTACGCGGTTACGTTCACCTCCTGAAAGCACACCAACCTTTTTCTGCTGATCGCCACCGTTGAAGTTGAATTTGGAAACATAGGCACGTCCGTTAACCGCCTTGTTGCCTAACTGAATGTTATCTAAACCATCGGTAATGTTTTCATACACGGTTTTATCGGCATCCAGGTCGTTATGCATCTGATCTACATAACCCAGTTCTACCGTTTCGCCAACGCGGAAAGTACCTGCATCAGCTTCTTCCTGCCCGGTAATTAAACGGAACAAAGTGGTTTTACCCGCGCCGTTTGGCCCGATGATACCAACAATACCTGCCGGAGGCAGCGAGAAATTTAAATTATCGAATAAAACTTTATCGCCATAGGCCTTGGTAACGTTTGTGGCTTCGATTACCACATTACCTAAACGTGGGCCCGGAGGGATGAAGAGTTCCAGTTTTTCTTCTCTTTCTCTTCCGTCTTCAGAAGCTAATTTATCATAGTTGGCAATACGGGCTTTCGATTTTGCATGTCGTGCCTTAGGCGCCATACGTACCCATTCGAGCTCACGCTCTAAAGTTTTCTGGCGCTTGCTTTCGGTTTTTTCTTCCTGTGCCAAACGTTTCGCTTTCTGGTCTAGCCAGCTGCTGTAATTTCCTTTCCACGGAATGCCTTCGCCACGGTCTAACTCTAGAATCCATCCGGCAACATTATCAAGGAAATATCTATCGTGGGTAACTGCAATAACCGTTCCTTCGTAATTTTGCAGGAATTGCTCTAACCAATCGATACTTTCGGCATCCAGGTGGTTGGTAGGCTCATCCAGTAATAATACATCAGGATGTTGAAGCAATAAACGGCACATGGCAACGCGGCGGCGCTCACCACCTGATAGTACGCTGATTTTTGTTTCAGGATCCGGGCAGCGCAATGCATCCATGGCCCTTTCCAGTTTCGAATCGATTTCCCAGGCACCCAATGAATCAATTTTATCCTGAAGCTCACCCTGTCTGGCCATTAATTTATCCATCTTATCAGGGTCAGAATAGTTTTCCTCCAAACCGAAGGCTTCGTTTACCTCTTCGTATTCTTTTAAAATGGCCGTTACTTCGGCAACGCCTTCTTCAACTACTTCGCGTACGGTTTTTTCGGGATCGAGGATAGGTTCCTGTGCCAGATAACCAACAGAGTAACCTGGTGAGAAAACCACTTCACCCTGGTAAGATTTATCCAAACCGGCAATGATTTTTAAAAGCGATGATTTACCCGAACCGTTTAAACCGATCACCCCGATTTTGGCCCCGTAAAAGAAAGAAAGGTAAATATTTTTTAAAACCTGTTTTTGTGGCGGGTAAATTTTATTTACACCGGCCATTGAAAAGATTATTTTCTCGTCAGACATGTTGTTCTTTATGTTAGCTTATTTAAAGGCATTTTTCTTTGAAACGTGATTTCGTAGGGGTTTATAATGCTAAACCATATATGAGTTTATGGGTCTGCAAATCAAACCATATATCCATCCCAGCTCCAAAGCGGCAATGCTCAGACCGGGTACAAAGATAAAAACAACAGGGCCATTACAAAATGTTTGTGAGTATATGATAATTTTTGATAATGGCTGGATCATCATTTTTAACAAAGTATTATAACCACTTGCTGTATTCTGCAAAACTTCATGCGTTAGCTATAATTTTTTTCGAAAAAAATAAACGTTACTTAAACGTTTTAATTGGATAAAAAATGTTTAATTGAGCACCTGACAGGGTTTTCATATTAATTTGGCCCCTAAAAATTACCATATTGCCCCTCACTCAGATAGGGATTTTAATAGTTAATTTGTTGCAACCAGCCAAATATAATAATGCACATATGAAGAAAACCAAACTATTAAAAACATTGGAATAACATCTGTTTATAGTTACCCCTATAATAGATGATTTTGCCTAATTTATCATCAAGCTCTTTCACTAACTAGAAAAGCTTTCAGCTGAGTTTTGCAAAGTAGGTATATCTGCCATCATAAGGTTTGACCATATGGTGATTGGTATGCTCATGAATAAACTAATCAACAAACAATTTCAACTAAAATCAAAAAATGAGAAAAATCTACAAAAAGAATGTCCTGATTTCAGGCTGCCTATTTTTCCGTGGAGGCGTATTCCGAACGCTGCTCAGTATGCTGTTATTTTTGGGCATAGGCTTTTCGGCCTCAGCTCAGAATGAAGTAACGGTAAAAGGGGTGGTCAAAGATACTTTGGGCGGATTACCAGGGGTAAACGTAAAAGTTTCTGGAACAAGCCGCGGAATTTCTACAGATGATCTGGGAAGATACACTATAAAAGTAGCCCGTTCCGGTAAATTGCTTTTTTCCCTGGTAGGTTACAAAGCACAAACCAAGGCTGTCGCTGATTATGAAAAGTCTGGTGATGGAAGTTATATCATTAATGTGGTGTTAAAACCTGATGCCAATTCCCTTCAGGATGTTGCCGTAGTTGGTTTCGGTACACAGAAGAAGCAGAGTGTAATCAGTTCAATTACCTCCATTAATCCAAAGGAGTTGAAAGGACCAACCAGTAACCTGACCACGATGCTGGCTGGTAGGGTGGCTGGTATGATCGCCTATCAACGTAGCGGTGAACCCGGGGCAGATAACGCGTCGTTTTTTATCAGGGGATTAGGCAGTTTCGGTGCCGGTAAGCAGGATCCGTTAATTTTGATTGATGGTGTGGAATCCACTCAAAATGACATGGCCCGTTTACAACCCGATGATATTGCTTCATTTAACGTATTGAAGGATGCAACAGCTGCCGCGGTTTATGGCGCCAGGGGTGCAAACGGTGTGCTTTTGATTTTAACAAAGGCAGGGCAGGCCGGAGAAACCAAGTATTTTTTTCGTGCTGAAACTTCATTATCCGGCAATACCAGAAATTTCAAATTCGCAGATAATGTTACCTACATGAAGCAGGCAAACGAAGCCGCTTTAACCAGGAGCAGGCTGGCAATATTACCTTACCTGCAAACCAAAATTGATGCTACTGCTGCTGGTGATAATCCGCTTTTATATCCAAATAATAACTGGATCAAAGAGTTAATTAAAGACTATACGTTTAACCAGCGTTATAATATGAACGTAACAGGTGGTGGTAGTAAAGCGAGTTATTACATTTCAGGTACTTATAATATTGATAACGGGGTATTGAAGGTGGCTGATCTCAATAATTTTAACAGTAACATTAAGCTAAGAAATTATTCAATAAGATCTACGGTTAATATTAACCTAACCAATACCACTGAAGCTATTGTAAGGGTTTACGGCCAGTTTGATGATTACAGAGGGCCGGTAGGAGGTTTCGATAGCAACGGAAATAAAATCAACGGCGGTCAGAAAATTTTTAACCAGGCACTGTGGTCAAATCCGGTGATGTTCCCGGCAGTTTATCCTGCAAGCTACCAGCCTTACGCTAAACATCCTTTATTTGGTAACGCTATTTCTCCTAGTGGATCACTTTATATCAATCCTTACGCAGAAATGGTGAAAGGGTATCAGGATAACAACTCTTCAACCTTACAAACACAGATTGAGCTTAAACAAGATTTGAAAAGCTTACTGCCAGGTTTAAGTGCGCGAATGATGTCTTATGTAATCCGGTATTCCTATTTTGATATTGCGCGAAATTATAATCCTTTTTATTATTCTGCTATTCCTAATCCGGCAGGCGGAGATTTTATACTGAACTTATTAAATAGTGGCGCACCTCCCACCTATGGCCTTACCGGAACAGAATATCTGAATTATTCTGAAGGAACTAAAAGTTTGAACTCTACTTTTTACACAGAAGTAGCGGTAAATTACAACCATACTTTTAGCGAAAAACATGCGGTAACCGGCATGTTGATCACCAATATGAGAAATTATCTGGCCGCAAATGCCGGAAGTCTTCAGTTGTCACTGCCATCTCGTAACCAGGGCGTGTCTGGGCGTGCAACTTATGGATATGATAACCGTTATCTGGCAGAATTCAACTTTGGTTATAACGGATCGGAGCGTTTTGCTGCAAATAACCGTTTTGGTTTCTTCCCATCTTTTGGTTTGGGGTATCTGATCTCAAATGAAAAATTCTTCAAACCGTTGAGCAAAGTATTAAGCAATGTAAAATTAAGGGCCACTTATGGGATAACCGGTAATGACCAGATTGGAAGAACTCAGGATCGTTTCTTCTATCTTTCAGAGGTAAACATGAATAACGGAACTTTTGGTGCAACATTCGGGGAGAATAACTTTTATTATAAAGATGGTATCTCAATTTCTCGTTATGCCAATCCTTTAATCACATGGGAAAAATCCAAGCAACTCAATTTTGGTCTGGATATGACCCTGTTCGATGCATTAAGCCTCAATATTGATGTGTATAAACAAAACCGCTCAAATATTTTAACTGATAGGGTGTATGTACCAAGTACCATGGGACTTCAGGCAGCAGTTAAGGCGAATACAAACGAGATGGAAAGCAGGGGAGTTGACTTTTCGGCTAACTACAACAAGTCTTTTGGAAACAGCATGTATCTGCAATTAAGAGGTAACCTTACTTACGCTACCAATAAAGTTTTAATCAACGATGAGCCTGCTTATAATGCAAATGAGGCATACCGTACACGTGTAGGATTGCCAAGCACACAAGCTTTCGGATATATCGCAGAAAGGTTGTTTGTTGATGATGCTGAAGCCAAAAATTCACCTGTACAATTTGCAGGTAAGCCCGGACTTGATTACGGTGGTGGCGATATCAAATACAGGGATGTAAATGGCGACGGTGTGATATCAGAAGCAGATGCCGTACCTATTGGATTGCCGCAGTCGCCAGAAATAGTTTACGGTTTTGGAGGAACATTTGGCTTTAAAGGTTTTGATATTTCTGCCTTTTTCCAAGGTTCTGCCCGTTCATCATTCTTCATCAATCCACAAAATATTTCCCCTTTTGTTTTTAACGGAGGTTCACAAAATGGTCTTCTTGAGGTGATTGCAAATAGCCACTGGAGTGAAGAGAATCGTGATATATATGCATTTTGGCCGCGTTTGAGCGATAAATTTATCGCTAATAATAATCAGACCTCAACCTGGTGGATGCGTAACGGGTCATTTTTAAGATTAAAAACAGTAGAGCTCGGTTATAATCTTCCAACCAGAATCCAAAACAAATTTGGAATCAGGGCTACCCGGTTTTATGTAAATGCCAGTAACCTTGCCGCCTTTAGCTCATTTAAATTATGGGACGTGGAAATGGGTGGAAACGGTTTAGGTTACCCTGTACAAACGGTATACAATTTAGGTGTGAGTTTAAGTTTTTAAAGATTGTTAAAGAAAATACAATGAAAAATACCGAAATATTATTTCAAAATAAAAAGAAGCCTGGTTTAATGGGATTTGCCTCCATTCTAATGCTAAGTTTAGTTTTATTGGGTTCATGTAAAAAGTATCTGGATATTGTTCCTGATAACGTGGCCACAATAGACAATGCATTTACCTTAAGGAGTGAGGCAGAAAAGTATTTATTTACCTGTTATTCCTTTTTGCCTAAAGATGGCGAACCTTTATATAACATGGGTTTCATGGCAGGAGATGAAATCTGGTCGAATATAGAAGAACGTGAGTTTATTTCTTATGGTTGGCGCATTGCGAGGGGTAGCCAGAATGCTGACAATCCGTTAATGGATGCCTGGAACGGACGTTATCAGGGAGGAGGAAATGGTGATAACTTTGGTTTATACAGAGCGATCAGAACGTGTAATATTTTCTTGGAAAATGTACAGGATCAAACCAAAGTTCCGGATCTTAAATTGGATGAAAGACAGCGCTGGATTGCGGAAGTAAAATTTTTAAAAGCATACTATAACTTTTTGCTACTTCGTATGTATGGCCCGATTCCAATTGTAGATAAAAACCTGGATCTTGATGCGTCTGTCGATGAAGTAAGAATTAAAAGAATGCCTTTTGATGACTGCGTGAATTATGTGAATAATTTATTGGATGAAGCTATTACAAACTTACCGGTGATTATTACTGACAGAACCAATGAGCTGGGGCGTATTACCAAACCGATTGCACTTGCAATTAAGGCTAGGTTGCTGCTGACTGCTGCAAGTCCTTTATTTAACGGAAATACAGATTACGCAGGTTTCAGGGATAAAGACGGGGTTGCACTTTTTAATACGACCTACGATGCCAATAAGTGGATAAAAGCCAGGGATGCGGCGAAAGCTGCGGTAGATGCAGCCGAAAGCGCAGGATTTAAATTATATCAATTTCCAGGATCTCAGTTTAAATTGTCTGACTCTACACTGAGGGAGCTTACGATAAGAGGTGCATTAACCGAAAGGGTTGCTCAAAATTCTGAGCATGTTTGGGCTAACCCCAATAGTCTGTCATCATTTATGCAACAGGTGGCGATGCCTCGTTTAATGAAAGGTTCAGATCCAATTCCGGTAGGATTAGCCAGACAACAGCTGGCTCCTCCTATTAAAATTGCAGAAATGTTCTATACGCGGAACGGTGTGCCGATCAACGAAGATAAAATGCTCGATTTCAGTAACCGTTATACCATCAGGAAAGCAGTAAAAGCAGAGCGTTTTTATATCAAAGAAGGATACAATACTGCAAGATTAAACTTTGACAGAGAGCCACGTTTTTATGCCGATTTAGCATTCGACGGTGCTACCTGGTACAAATATGACAGCCCTTCAGGTTCTGATGAAAACACCTATACGGTTGAAGCCAAATCAACGCAATTAGCCGGAGCAAATAACTTTGGCTGGTACAATGAAACCGGCTATTTTGTTAAGAAAGTTGTGGATTGGAATATGTCGCAAAGTAACAGCGGGGCAACCTACAGAACTTATGCATGGCCGGAGGTTCGTTTAGCAGATTTATATTTGATGTATGCGGAGGCACTAAATGAGACTTTATCAAGCCCTTCTTCAGATGTATACACTTATATTAATAAAATCAGAACCAGGGCAGGTTTACAAAGTGTAGAAACATCATGGACAAATTATTCAACTAATCCATCAAAATATACCACTAAAGATGGTATGCGTCAGATCATTCAACAAGAACGTTTAATTGAAATGGCTTTTGAAGGTAGCCGCTATTGGGATATCAGAAGGTGGAAACGTGCAGCCGAAATGTTTAATCAGCCTATTACTGCGTGGAGTGTAAACCAGCCTGATGAGCAGTCTTATTACCGTGTAAGGACGGTATTAAATCAGAATTTTATAGCGCCGAGGGATTATTTGTGGCCAATCAGAACATATGATTTGACAGTTAACCCTAATCTGGTACAAAACCCTGGATGGTAAAATTATCATTAATCAATAGAAAAATATGAAAAAGATTAATAAACTATTTTTTTTGGTGCTATCGATGATGATAGTATCATTTATAGGATGTAAGCAGGATGAACTCAAACCATTAGAAAAGAATGAAACGCCACCAGGGCAGGTTTCTAACATTACAGTAGAGAATGGTCCGGCAAATGCAAAAATTAGCTATAGCTTGCCTGCAGATAAAGATTTACTTTATGTTAAAGCTGTATACAAATTAGCAAACGGTACGGAGGCAGAAGTTAAATCATCTTATTATAATAACAGTCTATTGGTAGAAGGCTTTGGCGATACCAATGAGCATGAAGTTATGGTTTACGCAGTAAACAGAAGTGAGGTCGCTTCAGCGCCAACAATTGTTAAAATCAAACCTTTGGAAAACCCGATTAAAGGAGTATTCAGGAACTTAAAAGTGATACCTGATTTTGCAGGCATTAACTTTACTTCAAGCAATCCGGCCAAAGCAGATTTATCAATTGAGGTAATGATCATGAAAAATGGTAAATATGAATCGCTGGGTAAAAACATATATACCTCTGCGGCAGATATTAACCAGTCAATTCGTGGTTTGGATACCATTGCGAGTAAATTTGCCATTACCATTCGCGACAGGTGGTTAAATTATAGTGATACCTTATATACTACATTAAAGCCGCTATACGAAACAGCGCTTTCTAAATCACTGTATAAAGCATTAAAACTTCCTACAGATGCCGTACAGACCTACACTTCAACTGCATTGGAAAATATGTGGGATAATAACTTTATCGACTGGCCAAGGTGCTCACTTACAGATGTAACCCAGATAACACCACAATGGGTAACGTTTGACATCGGAAAACCGGCCATTTTAAGCAGAATTGTAGTGTGGAATTACCCTGAATATCTAAATGCAGGAAGGATGTACTACTATGGCGGAAATTTAAAAGATTTTGAAATCTGGGCATCAGATAACCCTCCTGCTGATGGTAGTTTTAACAATTGGGTAATGATCGGATCATATAAATCTACCAAACCGTCTGGTAGCGCTTATGGGGTGCAAACATCAGAAGATTATGCCTTTGCCAATGCCGGTATCAGTTATACTTTCGGTGCTGTTGCCAAAAAATTCCGTTATCTGCGCATTAAATCTAATAAAAACTGGCAGGGCACAACTTTTCAGTCCATTTCTGAAATTCAATGTTATGGAGATCCGCGATAGTGATTTAAGTTTCATTTAAAAATGATAAAGATGAATAATTATAAATCTAGAAAATATAGAAAGTTAACTGTTTCTGCCTTGCTTATATGTGTTGCAGGTGTTTACAGTGCCTGTACCAAACAGGATGATTTTAAGAAATTTGTGGCAGGTGGAGAAATTTCTTATACAGGTAAGCTGGATTCTGTGAAAATGTATTCCGGTGATTCGAGAGTAGTGTTAAAAGGACTTTTTCTGGCAGATCCTAAAGTGGTAAGTTGTAAAGTATTTTGGAACAACAAAAAAGATTCAATAGTAATCCCTGTTGTGAAAAAAAATATTGTAGATACACTTAATTACTCTATACCCATCAGTACAGAAGGTTTGCAGAATTTTACTATATATACTTATGATAAAGCGGGTAATAAATCTATTCCGGTGTATGCAAATGCCAGATCTTATGGGGATCGTTATAAAGCTTCGTTAAGTAACCGAGGTATTTCCACAGCGGTTAAAGGAACAGATGGCAACGCAACCATCCAATGGTTAGGTATGGATAAATTAACCGGTGTTTTTACAACTGAGCTTCAGTATACCAATTCAAGCAATACTCTGGTTACGGTTAGAACGCCAATTGATTCTACCAAAACAATCCTTAAAAATTACAAGAGTGGTTCAACATTTAAGTACCGTACTTTGTTTCTGCCAGATACAAATTGCGTAGATACTTTTAAAGTAGCTTATTCAGCCAATCTCTCCGTGGATGAAGATATGACAAGCTTATTGTCTAATACCGGGCCATTTGTAAGAGCTACTTACGACGGATCAAGATGGGGAACATTAGCAGGATGGACCACCAGTGCAGGTGCAAAGAATATCAACAATAATCAATACGGTGGATATGAGTTAAGAAGTGGCGTTGGTGTATTATCTTTCGAATCCGGCTGGGGAATCAATACGCCTGTTACCAATGGTCTTATTTATCAAACCATTACATTGCCTGCAGGCAGATATACTTTTAGGTTATCTGGTATTGATCAGAATAGTGGAGGATCTAGGTATATTGCTGTAGCTGCCGGTAACACCTTACCTAATGTAACTGATATCCCGGCGGCAGCTATTGCATATGCTAATATCGCTGATGGTGAATTAAATTTTTCACTTACGCAACAAACTACTGTATCAATAGGTTTCGCGGTATCCATAGATAATTCTGGCCAATATATAAAAGTTAAAACTGTCAAATTATTGAAATGGGCTAAATAATTTTATCACCCTAAGCTTAATTGCTTAGGGTGTTTTTATTCAGAATTTCTTTAGCAAACATAGAAACAAGCCTTTAATTCTTGATTCTGGCCCGCTATTGCCTAAATTTTTTCCTCACTAAATAACGACCAAATGAAGACTTTATCAAAAAGATATCTTATTGCAGTTTGTTTTATTATTGCCCTGTCTGGCGGGTGTAAAAAAACTGAAAAAGTAGCAGAAACTACAACCACCAAGGCTGAGGTAACTGGTTCTGTAGCTACGTTAACCACAACCGAATTTACCTCCATTACAACCACCGGAGCGATAAGTGGTGGAACCATTACAGATAAGGGAAGTTCTGCAGTTACCGACCAAGGGATTTGCTGGAGTACCTCACCTAAACCAACTATTGAGAGCAAGAAGGTTGGCGTTGTTAGCATTAATGGCTCAGGTGTTTTTACCAGTCAGCTTACGGGCTTAACTGCCTCAACCAAATATTATGTCAGAGCCTTTGCCATTAATAAAGCAGGAGTTGCTTATGGTAATGAAATCGAACTCACCACAGCCAGTATAGCCGGCTCAACATTTGGTTTTTCACCTATGTATATTATAGGTTCTACGGTAGCGGCAGCAGATATTGAAGTATTAACAGATGGTGGAGATGCCATTACAGAACGGGGCATTGTTTATGCGTCCTCGCCAAATCCTACGGTCAGCAACAACAAAGTGAAGCATAATAATGCCGGACTTGGTAAGTTTAGGGTGAGCTTAAAAAGCCTTACGCCCAAAACCACTTATTATGCCAGAGCCTATGCCATTAATGCAAAGGGGGTGAGTTATAGCAGTGAAGTTACCTTTAAAACCATTGCAAAAGGAAACGTTACCTATACGATTAACAAATCATCAAACCCGACTGATGAAGAAATCAATGCCTACGCACGCATAACCGCTGCTGCTGATAGCGCTTGCTGGTACTTAAACAATTATACATCAGCAACAAAGAATATCACATTAAACTATGTGCCCGGTGTAGGAACAGCGGATGCAACTAATACAGGTTGGGTACGTTACGGCACTAATGCCACTTATCAAAAATTACGTACCACATTGCACGAGTTCAACCATACTTTAGGAACAGGAACCACCGACTGGTGGACAGGCACGGCTATAGTTAACGGGATTTATACCGGTAATACTGTAAATACTTTACTCAAAAAAATAACCGGTAAAGACACATCACTTAATGGAGATAAACAACATTGGTGGCCTTATGGCTTAAACCAGGATAGTGAAGTTTCGTCAAGTTGGGATTATGTCTACAATTGCTTAATTATAGAGGCCATGCGAAAAGACGGCTTGCCTGAATGGAGTAGTGGCACCTATACACCATAACCATTACATTTGAATGCGATGGTTTAAGCCAACTTTTAACTACCCAATGAAAAGCGGCTAGAGAAAACCCAAAAGTTAAACTAAAAACTTTTGGGTTTTCTCTTTATAGGACAATTCGCTCTAAAGTAGTTACATTGGCCTAACTTGTTGCAATAAGTGTACCCTTTTAACCACGGAAGTACTGATCAACATGGAAGAGTCTTCCATACACAATCACTGGGAAACAATAATCATTGAATCCGTAAACCATCAATTCTAATCTGATTTTATATAATTTACAGATTGTTCCGTAAAGAAATAAGTGATTTTTTCTTGGTGACTAAAATAATCACATAAATTATGCTGGTTATTACCTGGATCATGGTTAGTGGAGGTGAATAATAGCTTTGTTAATGATTTTTAGTTGAATTTAAGTGATTAAGATTGTGTTTTGTTTGATTTTTTTTAAGAATAATCAGATAATTGGTGTATTTTATCATGAAATATAGAAAATTGCGTTAATTACCTATGAAGTTAGAGAGTGAAGTTTTAAAACCCATATTTTATTTGATTTTTACAAGCGTTGAAAGTAGTTTGTTTAGCAGTGATAAACTTAAAGCCTTGCTTAATCAGTGTAAGGATTTTAATAACCGGAATAACATTACTGGGATATTATTATATGTCAGGGGACTGCAAATTACGAAGAGTAAAGGGAGGTTTATGCAATTGCTTGAAGGAGATGAACGTATTATTCGCAGGCTTTTCAAAAAAATCGTAAATGATGAACGTCATGAATCCGTTGTTTTGCTGCAGATTGGAAAATATGAGCGACGATGTTTTACGGATTGGAGTATGGGGTTTGAACAGACTGACGGAGAACTTTATCAATCGCTATCTGGTCATTTCAATTTAAATGATATAAGTTCAAAATGTAATAAACTCGATGTTGCCGATGTGCCATTACGGTTTTTACAGAAGCTGTCCTCAAACAATAAAGAGGAATTTGCAGAAGCATTTTGTAGTTAAAAATTTGAATGCAGCATGGGATTGGTTTCAGGATAAAGCTTTGCTGCTGTAATAAATGATAATAAACAGCTATTAAATAAAAACAAAACAACCTAATTACGGTTAAATTCGTATTAAGTTTATTTATCGGTATGGTTGATTGAATCAGTGTATTTATTTTTATCTAATGAAATTGTTAAATGATGTCACGTTCTTTTTGTTTTTCTGTCAAAACTTGTAAATTGCCTTTGTAAAAAGCAACAAATTGTCAGTTATTCGAATCGAAAAAATCCTTACAATAAACCGACAAAATGATCTTTTAAAAGGCGGTAATTGATTAAATTGCCTTTTAAAACCTATAAAACAGTTATTACGTAGATAGATATATATTTATAGGAAGGTATTCAAACCATATTTTTTAAGCTGGTGGATATAACTACTGCCTTTTATCCACCTATATGGCGCAATTGTTGATAAAATAAACAAAATGGTACAGTCGCTTTTTATAATTTATTTTATAGTTTAGGGACGTAGCTGTTAAGAAAGGTATTATGGAAGCAAAATTTTCACCACAGGTTAAAGATGTAATCTCCTTTAGTAGGGAGGAAGCGCTCCGCTTGGGGCACGACTACATCGGAACCGAGCATTTATTATTGGGCCTCATACGCGAAGGCGATGGTATGGCCATAAAAATTTTAAGATCGTTAGGGGTTGATACCGGTAAATTGCGCCGCTCAATTGAAGATGCCGTTCGCGGTACTTCGAGTGTTACAGTAAACTTAGGCAATATTCCATTAACAAAACAGGCAGAAAAAGTTTTAAAAATCACTTATTTAGAAGCTAAAATATTTAAAAGCGATTTAATTGGTACCGAACATTTGCTGTTATCGGTTTTGAGAGATGATGATAACATCGCCTCGCAAATCCTATTACAGTACGGTGTTACTTATGACGTTTTTAAACAAGAGGTTGAAGTAAATAAAAATGGTTTCAGAGACGATATTTCAAACAGCGCTTCAACAGGAGGCGATGATGACTATCGTGAAGAAGAAAGCTTTAGTACACCTAAAAAGGTTTCCGATATCAAATCTAAGACTCCCGTTCTGGATAATTTCGGTCGTGATTTAACAAAAGCTGCAGAAGAAGGCCGTTTAGACCCGATTGTAGGCCGCGAGAAAGAAATTGAACGTGTTTCGCAGATTTTATCACGCAGAAAAAAGAACAACCCGATTTTAATTGGAGAACCCGGTGTGGGTAAATCGGCAATAGCTGAAGGCTTGGCACTTCGTATTGTACAGCGTAAAGTTTCGCGTGTGCTTTTTGGCAAACGTGTGGTTACACTTGATTTGGCGTCGCTGGTAGCAGGTACCAAGTACCGTGGCCAGTTCGAAGAGCGAATGAAAGCCGTAATGAACGAGCTTGAAAAATCTACAGATGTAATTCTGTTTATTGACGAGATTCATACCATTGTTGGCGCAGGTGGCGCATCTGGTTCGCTTGATGCTTCGAACATGTTCAAACCAGCTTTGGCCAGGGGCGAAATCCAATGTATTGGTGCCACTACTTTAGATGAATACCGTCAGTACATTGAAAAAGATGGTGCTTTAGACCGTCGTTTCCAAAAAGTGATGGTTGAGCCCGCTACTCCTGATGAAACCATCGAGATTTTAAGCCGTATTAAAGATAAGTATGAAGAACACCACGGTGTTACTTATACCCAGGAAGCCATTGAGGCTTGCGTTACGTTAACCTCACGCTATATTTCTGACCGTTTCTTGCCAGATAAAGCCATTGATGCTTTAGATGAAGCAGGATCGAGGGTACACTTAACCAATATTCATGTTCCTCAGAACATTATCGATATCGAAGCCAAAATTGAAGATATCAAATTAGAGAAAAACAAGGTTGTACGTAGCCAGAAATATGAGGAAGCTGCAAAACTCCGCGATACAGAGAAAAATTTAATTGAAGAATTAGATAAAGCCAAAGCAGAGTGGGAAGCTGAAACCAAAACCAAACGTTACGAAGTATCAGAAGATAACGTAGCTGAGGTAGTTTCAATGATGACTGGAATCCCGGTACAACGTGTTGGACAAACAGACAGTGCAAAACTGTTGAACATGTACGATAAAGTAGCCGAGAAAATTATCGGTCAGGATGATGCGATCAAGAAATTGACCAAAGCCATTCAACGTACAAGAGCAGGCTTAAAAGATCCTAAAAAGCCAATAGGTTCATTTATTTTCTTAGGCCCTACGGGTGTAGGTAAAACAGAATTGGCAAAAGAACTGGCACGTTTTATGTTCGATAGTGATGATTCTTTGATCCAGATCGACATGAGCGAGTATATGGAGAAATTTGCGGTTTCGCGTTTAGTGGGAGCGCCTCCGGGATACGTGGGTTACGAGGAAGGTGGGCAGTTAACTGAAAAAGTGAGAAGAAAACCTTACGCAGTAATCTTATTGGATGAAATTGAAAAAGCTCACCCTGATGTATTCAATATCTTATTGCAGGTTTTGGATGAAGGACAATTAACTGATAGTTTAGGCCGTAAAGTTGATTTTAGAAATACAATCATCATTATGACTTCTAATATTGGCGCACGTCAGCTTAAAGATTTTGGTCAGGGTGTTGGTTTCTCTACAACAGCGAAAACAAACCAGGCCGATTCTCACAGCCGTGGTGTAATCGAAAGTGCATTGAAACGTGCTTTTGCTCCTGAATTCTTAAACCGTGTTGATGACGTAGTGGTATTCAACAGTTTAGGTAAAGACGAAATCTTCAGAATTATAGATATCGAGTTAAAAGCTTTATTCGGTCGTGTTCATACCCTTGGTTATGAAATAGCATTGACTGATAATGCTAAAGAATATATAGCTGATAAAGGTTTTGATAGTAATTTTGGTGCCCGTCCGTTAAAAAGAGCAATCCAGAAATATTTGGAAGATCCGATTGCGGAAGAAATTCTTAAGGGCGAACTTGCCGAAGGTGATGTTTTAGAAATTGATTATGATAAAACAACCCAGCTGATTGCGATCAATCATAAAAAAGGCGAAAAGAAAAAAGAAGAGCCAAAACAAGAAGAAGATTCTTCGAGTAAATAATAAAAGACTCCCGATGAAAATCGGGAGTTTTTTGTTTATGATGCCTGACCATTGCTTAGCTGTTTTTAGAGTATAAAAAAGATGGCCATTAATTATTTTTTTTAAAGAAAATCATAGTATCTTTCCTTAAGCAAACTATAAAATGAAATCTTCCGTCTTTCCTCTAATGTGTATAGCGCTGTGCTGTGCCTTATCCTGCAAAAAAGGATCTGATTCCAATACCCCGGATGCAAAATCCCAGGCATTAAAAATAGAAATTTCAACGGCAACAAACATCAATAACGATGTGCTGTTAAAATTGGTTAACGATACACGCCTGGCCGGTTGCAATTGTGGTACAACTAAAATGCCACCTGTTGCCGCTTTAACCTGGAATGCTAATCTGGCGTCGGCAGCCATTTATCAAAGTAAATACATGGCATCGATTAAAAGCATGGTACATACCTCTGCCAATGGTGAAACGGTTGGTACAAGGGTTACGGCTACAGGTTATAACTGGACAACTGTAGGCGAAAATATTGCTGCAGGACAAACTTCAGAAGCACAGGTTTTTAGCGATTGGATAGCCAGCGAAAGTCATTGTAAAAACATCATGACGGCATCTTTTAAAGAAATGGGGGCAGCCAGAACAGATACCTATTGGGTTCAGGTTTTTGCCGCAAAATAAAAACTTTACGATCGTCATCTCGACTGAAACGTAGTGGAATGGAGAAATCTATTTGCAGTAGATTTAATTTTGCTGATTACTTACATGATTCCTGGATCCGCTACACCCGGCTCGAAATGACGATTCTCTTTACATCAGCTCCTTTAGCGCTTTATAATACCGCTCATAATTTTGAGGTTCAGTATTTAAAAACAGGAAAGGTTCTATCAGTTCTAACTCCATCAGTAAAAAATCGCCATTTACAAAAGTGCCATCAACACGGGCATAAAGACAGTTTTTAGCAAATAAATCAACGTATTGCTGTGCTGTAGCAATCTGTTCGTTGTCAGGTTTTTGTGGATACACAGATCCGCCATGTGCAGGTTGCACCCTAAAATCGCCTGGCTTGGCTTTTTTAATTAACGAATGGCTATAAATGCCATTAAAGAAAATGAAAGACCACTCGCCGTTTTCTAAAATTTCTGGCAAAAATGGTTGCACAATAAAATCTTCTTCCTGAATAAGCTGGTTTAATTTTTGATTTACTTCTTCAACATTATCAATCGTTACCTTAAAAGTGTTTTTCGCTCCGCCACTAACACATGGTTTTACAATTAATTTACCGGTATTAAATTTCCCAAAGAAATGGTTGAGGTTTACGCATTCTTTATTCTGAATAAAAAAACTAGGAGTAATCTTTAAGCCTGCCGTTTCAATTTCCTGTAAGTATTGTTTGTTGCTATTCCACCTTACCACTTCTATAGGGTTGATCAGTTTTACTTTCTTTTGCTCCAGGTGATCGAGCCATTTGTAAAAATCTTCAATCAGATCAAAATAATCCCATGGCGATTTTAAAATGGCCAGTGAATAATCTTCCCAGGTTATGCTTGGATCGTTCCAGATTACTTTTTCAATTTTTAAGCCTTTTTCTTTTAAGAAATATAAAAGTTTATCATCTTCACTTTCAGCAGTAGTTGTATCGTAAGCACCTTTGTCAAGGTAGGTTATTAATGCAATATTCATAGGGCTAAACTAAGTTTAATCGGGATAGATTACAAATCTGCAACCAAAAGATCCCGACTGCCAATCGGGACCAACTTATTGAGATGGCCGTGATTACAAACCACGGCCTTGAGAGCGGAGGATTTTTCTCCCCGAATTTAAAACAAACTCACCTGGTTGCTCGGAATTTTGAACAAAGTGTGGTTTAAAATAATATCTTTTACATTTAAGCCATTTAAACGGCAGTGCAGTTTGAAACTATCCCTGATCATCTGAGAAATATTGCCGTCTCCGCGCATGCGGTTACCAAAACGGCTGTCGTTCACGTTACCGCCATGGCAACTCTGAATCGAATGCCAAACCTTATCAAAACGGTCAGGGAAATTTTTTCTAAGCCAGTCTTCGAATATCTGTCCTATGGCTCCGTTTAACCGTACCACCGTATAGCCCGCTTTTATAGCGCCGGCATGGGCAACTGCTTTTAAAATTTTCGGAATTTCATGATCACTTAAGCCCGGTACCAAAGGGGCAACCATTACCCCCATGGGAATCCCATCTTTACTCAGTTCTTCTACCACCTTCAGGCGCTGTTTAGCCGTTGTGGTACGGGGCTCCATTACCTGGCGTAAATCTTCATTTAAACTGTTAATGGAAACATAAACCATACACAGGTTTAATTTGGCCATTTCCTGCAAAATATCCCGATCACGGAGGATCAGGGAGTTTTTGGTGATCATGCCGATGGGTTGCTTATATGCCAGGGCAATTTCGAGTAATTGGCGGGTAAGTTTAAATTTCCTTTCTGCAGGTTGGTAGCAATCGGTATTGCCCGATAGTGAAATGGTAGTGGCATCCCAGCCTTTTTTCTCCAAGAACTTTTTAAACAGGGCAGGAGCATCTTTTTTTACGATTATCTTCCGTTCAAATTCTATACCTGCGCTGTAACCCCAGTATTGATGCGAGTTGCGGGCATAACAATACGTACAACCGTGTTCACAACCCTGGTAAGGGTTTAGCGAGTAAGCCATGCCCACATCAGGACTATCAACTTTATTTACAATGGTTTTAGCATTTTCGAAGATGAAAGCGGTTTTGCGGTCGGTCTCTTCCCAATCGTCTATCCCTTCATTATGTTCTTTGATGTAAACATCCTTTAAAAACTTGTTGTGTGGATTAACCTGAGCGCCCCGCCCTTTAAAATACTGTTTTTCTTCTTCACTGATCATAGAATAAAATTACTAATATTTTTAGTAATTTTAAAGTTCGGGAAAGGTTACTTTTCAACAATTTTAGATTTGATTTTTCATCTTATATGCTCAATTATTGCTTCCTGGGCAGGGGAACATAATCCATAGGTACCATATCGGCTACTTTTTCGTAAGCCCAATAGCCCTCGTAGAGTAGTGAACGTGAATCGTAAATGCCACCATTTTCGTAAAAACGAACACCATCTCCGGTTAAATTTGCTACAGAGATTTCATTTTCAGGAACATCCAAAGGCCTGAAGATCCAGAAGCCGGTTTTAGAATAGGCAAGTGATTCTTTTTCTTTGGTATATTGGATTAACAAACCATCGGTATAGCTGAGGTATTTCAGGTTCTGGTTATAGTAATGTACCAGGGTATCAGTAAGTACTTCGGCCCTCGAAAATTTATCGATGGTTTTAGGCATTTCCTGTTGCTTGGTCCAAAAGGCCAATAATGCTGTATCTACTTTCCCTTTTGTTTGCCTGATGCCGGTTTTTTCGGGTACTGCTTTAATTTTTTCTAAGTTGCTATTGATGACGGATTGCGGATAGCGGTTAGGATTGGGGATTTTAATCATTTTATTGATAATAAAGCCTTCTTCCTGTGTTTTGTTGGCATAAAGCGAACGGAAAAAATGTTGCGAAGAACCATAATAGGCTACCTCGCGGGCATCAATATATTTTTTCTTTTTAGCTGCTGAAGCTTTTAATTCTTCAAAGAACGGGTGACCGGAGTAATAGACAATATGTGTGCGCGAATTGTATTCGAAATGATCGAGCATGTATTTAAGGCGATAGCCTAAAGCTTTGTTTTCGACTATCAAAAACTCGGTTGTAGAAACCGTCAGGGTACTTTTGGTTACGTCATAATCGACATTTAAAACCTGAGGGTTTAAGATTTTGCATAGCGCTGCATTGGGTGTTTTGCCAATAAAAAACTCTTTAAACTGGTTAATGTATTTCTGTCTATTAGGGTCGGCCCTGATTACCACTTCATCAAGCTGGGCAACGTTTTCTTTTAAAACCAACTCTATCTGTACCGATTTATCAGAAATAATCACACTTTTGGAATAGGGGAGGTAGCCAACCAGCTGCACCAGGATATCGTAACTGCCGGGTTTCAGGTTAGAGAGTTTAAATCGCCCATCGTTATCGGCAACGGTAGCAATTTTATACCCGCTTAAATAAATGCTCGCACCCGGTAACCCATCTTTTTGATCCCTAACCAGGCCACTAATGGAGAATGTATTTTGAGCATTGACATTAGCACCCAAAATGATCAGCATCAGGGCAACTAAAAGGCTTTTAATCATAAAGACGAATGTAATTAAAAGCCTTAATATTTGTTAAAAACGAAAAGGATTTTAACAAATTTAACATTGACTGTGATTATTAAAAAGGGATGTTATTCCAGCGATAATTTATTCTATAAAGATCAGTAACATTAATTTACTCGAAAAATCGTCATAGCGCCCTGGAACGATAGTCTGTTTTATAGTACAGGTGGTTTTTTATTTGAAAATGAAAGGCATAGTTTTCATGGCTACAGCAGTCCCGCCATCGCTTGTAGTCCTCGCTGCGCTGCGCTTCACTGCGGGCTACCCGCTCTGTCAGGTTTATTTAACAAAGGTAGGTGCTGCTATGCTATAAAGACCTTCAACAGGATGGATGGCTCTGCCAACCAAACCCGACTGCAGCGTAAAACCCACAGCCCGAAGCATGAGGGCGAGGATTTGTAACGAAAGGCGGGACTGATGAAACCAAAAAGCACTATATCTGCTTTTCAAAAAATAGTAAAAAGCTTGTTCTTATTGATATACACGTGTTTCTTTTCATCGGAATTGAATTTTCTTAATTTTTACCTTCTAAACTCGCTGGTGGCAAATAATCCATAGGTACACTATCTGCAATTTTTTCCCAGGCCCAGTAACCCGAATAAAGCATCGAACGGGGGTTATATATAGAGCCGTTTTCGTAAAAATAAACGGGAACAACCTGCAGAGTGACGGTCGAAATCTGGTAATCGGGCATATCCAACGGCCTTGCAATTGATAAACCGATCCGGTTTGCGTAAGCAGGATCTTCTCTTTCTCTGGTGTAAACCACATAGAGCTGATCGGTAAAATTGAATTTTTTAACGCTTTGATTTTCTTCATGCACCAGTGTATCCTGGATTACCGGACTGCGGCTTAAAACAGAAATTCCGTTAGGAAGGTTTTTCTTTTTTATCCAATAGCTCAAAGAATCTCCAGAAGTAAAAGTTAATGTGCGCGTTAAGCCATCCTGCATTTTGGTTAAGCGTTTAATGTTGGCATTAATTACACTGTCAGCAGGTTTATCCGGATTAGGCCTTACCATCAGCTTGTTGATGATAAAGCCTTCCTCTGTGGCGCGCTGGTGATAAAGGGATCTGAAAAAGTGTTGTGGCGATCCCAGGTAAGCGGTAATCCGTTTTTGATCCCAAATTTTCTTCCGCCGTGCCGATCCTTTTAAATCTTCGTAATAGGGGAAGCCTTCATAATAAATGATCCTGGTTTTGCTATCATATTCAAAATTATTCAGCAGGTATTTAATGCGGTATCCAAGGGCCTTGTTTTCGATAATCAGAAACTGGGTGGTTTTTACTGTTAATTTATGCTCTTCCTTATCGTAATCGATAATCAGTACGTTAGGATTAATGAGCTTACATTCTGCTGCGTTGGGAGTGGTGCCAATAAAAAATCCCTTAAACATGGCGATATAATGTTCCCTGTTCGGATCTGGTTTAATGGTTACTTCAGCCAACTGGGTTACACTTTCTTCGAGGGTAAGATCCAGCTTTACAGCTTTATCAGCAATCACTACGTTTTTATTTAAAGCCTTGTAGCCAATTAATTGTACTAAGATGTCGTAGTTTCCTGGTTTTAAAGAAAGGTTATATCTACCGTCGTTATCGGTTACAGTAGCAATTTTATAACCGCTTACATATACGCCTGCCCCGGGTAAAGCCTCGCCATGTTTATCTTTCACCATGCCTGTAAGGACATAACTTTGCTGCGCCAAACCAAGCTTACCAATAAATAATAGCAATATAAGCAATAGGGATTTCATTATATAAATATAAACTAATTTATTAGTTTATTAAAAATGCAAAAGAAATATTACTTAATGGTAATACCGTAACATGTTGCTACATGCCGTTGATTTTACTGATTATGATTTGATTTGGAAACGCTCGGTGCGGACACAGACCGTGCTTAGCACAGTAAATTAAGCCAATAATTCCTTCGCGTTTTCGATGGCCGATGCCCCCGGATTCTTCCCGCTTAACATTTCGGCAATTACCTCGATGCGTTCTTCCTGCTTAAGCTTGCGGATTCCGGTAGTGGTTTTTCCTTTATCCTCATTTTTATGTACAAAGTAATGCGATGTTCCTTTGGCGGCAATCTGAGGTAAGTGTGTAATTGAAATTACCTGCATATTCCTACCCAGATCGGCGATTACTTCGCCCACTTTTAAAGCGGTTTCACCTGAAATTCCGGTGTCGATTTCGTCAAAAATAATGGTCGGTAAGGAAGTATGTTTCGCCAGAAGTGCTTTTATGGCAAGCATTAAACGCGATAATTCACCTCCTGATGCGACTTTATGTACAGGCGCAGGTGCCTGCCCGGCATTTGCCGTAAAAAGTAAGTTGATTTCGTCAAAGCCATCTTTATTCAGTTCAGTTAAGGTTTTTTGGTCAAGAACCAGTTTAGCATTAAGCATACCTACTTTTTTTAATGTAGTGCCGGTTTGCTCTTCTACCACTTTAATGGCTTTTTTCCGGTTAGCACTTATCTGTTCGGCCTGTTTATGCAATTCTTTTTTGAGCTGATCGATTTCTTTTTGAAGTTTTTCAATTTGCTCATCGGAAGATAAGAGCCTGTCCAGGTTTTCTTCCAGTTGTTTTTGAAGGGCCAACAGTTCTGTATTATTGGCTAGCCTGTGTTTTTGCTGAAGTGAATAAAACAGATCTAATCTTTGGTTTACAATTTCCAGGCGATCGGCACTGTGTAAAATATTTTCTTCTATGGAAGAAACCTCGTCGGTGATGTCTTTTATTTCGATGATCGATGAGCGCAAACGTTCATAAAGCGTATGAATTGCAGGATCGAATTTTTCTACTCCCTGTAACTGTAATGAAGCTTCTTTTAAAATCTGGAGGGCAGAGGGTTCGCTTTCATTAATCAGGCCTGAGGCAGTAAGTAAGGCCCGTTTAATGGTTTCGGCGTGTGTTAAGCGTTCCAGTTCCTGTTCCAGTTCTTCCTGTTCACCTTCCTGTAATTTTGCCTGTTCGAGTTCGTTAAACAAAAACTGTTCGTAATCCTGTTTATTACGGGCCTCATTGGCCTCATCGATTAAATTTTTTAACCGGGAAGTATCCTGCTTAAGTTTTTTAAAACCACTGCGGTAATCAAATAACAATGATTGATGGTCGGCCAGTGAATCAACAATCAATAATTGAAAATCAGCATCATTAATTTCCTGTGTAGCATGCTGCGAGTGTATATCGATCAATTTTTCGCCGATCTGTTTCAGGGTTGATAGATTAACAGGCGTGTCGTTAATGAACGATCTTGTTTTACCATCAATGGATATTTCCCTGCGCAAAAGGCTTTCGTTCAAAAAATCGAGATCATTTTCTTCAAAAAGCTCTTTCAGGTTTTCATCTGCCAATACAAAGCTACCTTCTATAACACATTTTTTATCCTGGTTAAAGAAGTATTTGCTTTCTGCCCGCTGGCCTAAGATTAGCGATAATGCACCCAGTATGATGGATTTACCGGCACCGGTTTCACCTGTGATGATATTTAAGCCTTTATCGAATTCGATATCAAGACTATCAATTAATGCGTAATTACGGATAGAAAGTTTTTGTAGCATGCTAAGCAAAAATATTAAAATTTATTCAACAGGCCAGTACAAAACAGAAACAGCGGAGAATAATCTCCGCTGCTGCTTAATCTGTTTGGTTGTGTGTGTTTTATTTTATCGAAATGTTGATGGTATTGTTGTTTGCAATGGTCATTGGACTATCGGTTTTTACAAAACTTTTTAATGCCAGCTGGTCTGCAATTTTAAAATCAGCATTTTTGTAAGTTACCACTGCATTCTCAATTTTCAATGTTTTAACAGGAGCTGAAAAATTTTTATTGTCATAAAGTATTACCGCAGGACTGATCTGTGAGCTTTTGTTGCCACCTTCTACCTTTTCCTTTTTCTCTTTTTTCTCCATTTTCTCTTTCAGCTCTTTTACATCGCTATCGAATTTTTCTTTCAATTTCTTATACTCTTCACTTTGCCTTATCTTGCTGTTCGAGTTATCATTGTAATGAAGAATTACACCATCAGAAGAGAACGTATAGCCCCTGGTTTTAAGTAAAGAATCGGCATGTATTTTGCCTAAAGCAGATAATTTTGCGATATCTCCTGCTTTTAAGGCATTTGTTCTGAGATTTTCTAATTGTACCCTGAATTCAGGGCTATTTACTTTGGCTGCAATGTCATCGCCTAATTTTTTCCACTTTGCCTGTGCTTCCGGCGAACTGAATTCCTTAGCCATATCTTCGCTCATTTTTTTCCATTTGGCCTGTGCCTCCGGCGAATTCATTTTCCTTTGCATTTCCTCTCCAAACTTTTTCCATTTGGCCTGTGCTTCTGGCGAGTTATATTTTTTGGCTATATCTTCACCAAATTTTTTCCATTTGGCCTGTGCTTCAGGAGAATTGAATTCACGGTCTATTTTAACCCTGAATAATGAATCTTTGAACCTAAATGCACTATCCATCTGCAACCTGAATGTATTTTTACCTGCAAATAGTTGATCTTGGTAGAAATCTTTCCGAAGGCTATCAGGCATTTCTTTTACCGAGTTATACTCGGTTTTATTGCCTTTATCATCGATGGTTACAATCTTTATTTTACGTTTCTTAGTGGTATCGGTACATGAAACAAGGTTAACAGCCGGGCTTGAGGTAATGAACCTTACCATATCCTGTTTGGCTTGTTTTTTAGTCTCTTTTTTCTTTTCGGTTGGATTCACCCAGGCGATGGAAAACAGGCAGGCCACACCAAGGGTTAGGGCTGCCATTTGTTGCTTGGCATTTAAATAATTCGTTTTCATGTTGGTTATTCTTTTAATACGTTGATATAAATTTTGGGTCTTGCCGGTGGCAGCAAGGGCGTATACCGGGCTGCTTTTGTCTTTAAGCAGCTCGAGTTTCAGCAAGGCATGTGCATAATTCAATGGTTTTCCTGTAATTTTAAGCACTAAGTCATCACAGGCATGCTCGCGCTCAATATGGATGAAGCGACCTGCAAGCCATACAAAAGGATTATAGAAAAGCAAGGTTTCTATGGCTGTTTTAATGAGGTTCAGTAAAAAATCGTTCCGCCTGATGTGAGACAGTTCGTGGATAAGAATGGCTTCTACCTGATCATTGTCTAATTGGTTTACCAGCGCCAGCGGAAATAATACAACGGGTTTTAAATAACCGATAACCAAAGGTACATTAACAATAGAGGATAAATGGAACTTTGTAATCTTTTTGATTTTGAGCTGAGCGGTTACCTGTTCGAAAATAACTTTCCAATGATCAGGAATGGTGCTTAAACTTTCTTTTTTCAATTTAGAAAGCTGACCATAACCTTTAATAATAACAAACAGCTGCAACAGGATGCCGATGATATAAAATATTACGATGATAGGGAAGTATTGCTCTGCTTTGCTGCTAAAACTTTGGGGAAGATTATTAAAATATTGATAAATCTGAACATTTTGCGGATTAATGGCAGCTTCCTTAGTGCTGATGCCCTGCATAAGTTGATTAATGAAATTGTAGGCAAAGCCGGCAAACATTAAAATAATGGCTCCAAATGCAAGATTGTGCTTATGTTTTGCGGCCAGCTTCGGAAGGCTAAGCATTACGATAAATAAGATACCATAAATAATGGCGCTTTGCCATAGTGAGTTTAAAATACTCCAGCCAAATGCTTTGATGAACTGTTGTAATAAAGTTTCCATAACGGTGGTTTTAATTTTTTATGCCGGGATAAACCGAAAATGTTAATTTTTATTAGGGACCCAAGCCCTACACTTTTCAACCCACTACTTAACCTCACTTAAGGCTGTCTAAATACTTTTTAATTTCATCAATCTCATCTGCACTCGCACTATGGTTACCTAAGGCCTGCATCACCAATCTTGCTGCCGATCCGTTAAATACGTTATCGATCATTTTGGTCACCAATTGCTTTTCAGTTTTATCCTGACTAACAAGTGCTTTATAGATGTGCGTTTTTTGGCTGGTATCTCTTTCTACGATTCCTTTCTCATGCAAAATCTGCATCAGTTTTAATGTAGTGGTATAACCAGAGTCTTTTTTATTCAATGCTTCATGCACCTCTCTTACCGTTGCATTCCCCTTTTGCCAAAGCACCTGGAGGATTTCCATTTCACCTTCTGTTGGTTTGATGTTTTGATTGCTCATATGTTACAGTTGTACGAATTATTTCGTAATCAAATGTACGAAGATATTCGTAATAACAAAATATTTTAACAAAATTTTAACTTTTTGGTTAATTGTTTAAACTGGTTAAGCGGTTAACTGAACTGTTAAGTTAATAAGTTTGTTTAGAGGTAAGACGTAAGTAAATATAAAATGTTGCATGCTAATTGGGCTTTGGAAAGGAAAACCCCGGCTATGAAAAGCAGACCTAGGTTATTTAAACCTGATTGATGTGGATACCGGCCTGTGCATAAGACCTGCAGGCGTATGAACGAAAGCAGGACTGGCTTTAATTGAAATGCAGAGATTGCTTTACTGAAAAATATAATATGTTTAATCGATTAGTTGATAATTACGCTATGACCACTAACCAATTTAACCAATGACCAATAAACAAATGAACTAATTTTTCTTCAACCCCTCATACTTGCCGATATTCGCCGGATCGATTTCTGCCAGCATATTATAAACCTTTATGCGCTCTTGTCCGTTGAGCTTAGAAAGTACATTGGTTACTTCTTCGGCTTTAGAAGCAAAATAAACGTTCGGGAAAATAGAACCTAATTTTTGTTTGTCCATTTGCTGCAATGCCGGTAGGGCAGCCACAATTTGTGTTAAGCCTTTATCGTTATCGGTTAGCTGATCCAGTCCGCTTAAATGGTAGCTGTAGATAAAATTTCTTAATTCGCTAAATATCGGGTTCAGTACATTCTCATTAAACCAGAAACGGTTGCGTAAGCCATCAGCAGCTCTCCAGCCGGTATTGCCCGATGCCTGTGCTAGATTAATGATGTTCTGCGCTTTTTTATAAAAAGGTGTTCCGCCCATCTTGCTAAAACTGTCTTTATCTATTCCGATGATGGTATAAGCATAGTAGGTGAGGAGGGCGCTGATGTTGGAAATATAGTTCTGATCTGAAAAATCGATTGTGGAGCCATCAAGATAATTAAAATCGAAATTTTTATCGCTCATGTTTAACAATGTACTATTATAAGAACTGTTAAAAACCGGGCGACTGCTTTGAATCTGAGCTTCGGCAGTGTAACCGGAGCCGCCATCCCACGAATTAATAGTAATGACAAAACTGCACTCAATACGCTCCTGGGGTTTGTAACTTTCGTTACTGAATTTATTGTTGTTTAAAAAATCGCGAATGGTTTTTTGAAGCGCATCAATTGTTGGTTTGCTAATGTTCGAAACCTGCGGAGCCAGTACAGTTACCCTTGCGTTGAGCTCCTGTGCCTGTAATTTCTCCAAGCTCATTAACAATATCAATAGCCCCAAAATCCTTTTTATCATTTTGCAATTTTTAAAATAGCTGAACAAATATCTTTAGCCACGTCGGTTTTCGATTTCATTTCGAATACCGTTTGTTCCAAAGCCCTGTTAAAAATAGTAATTTTATTGGTATCTGATTTAAAACCCGCTCCTTTATCGTTTAAAGAATTTAAAACAACAAGATCGAGATTTTTCTTTTCGAGTTTGCCTTTTGCATAATTCTCTTCATCATTGGTTTCAAGGGCAAAGCCTACCAGGATTTGATGTGCTTTTTTAGTTCTGCCCAAAGATGCAAGGATATCGGTCGTTTTTTCCAGTTCAAGCACCAGGTCACTGTCCTGCTTTTTGATTTTCTGTTTGGCAACCTGTTTAGGGCGATAATCGGCCACAGCTGCACACATTACAGTAATATCAGTTTCAGCAAATACAGCAGTACAGGCCTCGAACATTTCCTGTGCACTGACCACATCAATTCTTTTTAAGCTTTGTGCGGCTTTTTGCGCGGTTGGTCCGGCAATTAAGGTAACATCGGCACCTAGTTTGGCCAATTCATCTGCGATGGCAAATCCCATTTTACCTGAAGAATGATTGCCTATAAATCGTACAGGATCAATGGCCTCGTAAGTAGGACCAGCGGTAACCATTACCTTTTTACCATACAGTGGCATTGATTTTTTAATGGCATTATCCAGGAAAGAAACCATTTCTTCAGGCTCAGCCATTCTGCCTTCGCCCCAGAGTCCGCTGGCCAGCTCTCCATTGGCGGGAGCGATAACGGTATTGCCAAAACTGATAATGCTTTTAATATTACTTTGGGTCGTTTCGTGTTTCCACATATCCAGGTCCATTGCAGGTGCAACATATACCGGGCATTTGGCCGAAAGGTATACAGCAGTTAGTAAATTATCACAAATTCCTGTAGATAGTTTAGCCAGGGTATTGGCGCTTATTGGAGCAATGATCATTAAATCGGCCCATAACCCCAGTTCAACATGATTACTCCATACGCCGGTTTCTTCTTCGAAATATTGTGTATAAACCGGGTTTTTAGAAAGCGTAGCAAGCGTGAGTGGTGTAATGAAATTAGCACCATCAGAGGTAAGAATAACCTTAACGTTTGCGCCAGCTTTAACAAGCAGCCGAACCAAAAATGCCGACTTATATGCTGCGATGCTACCGCAAACGCCGAGGATTATATTTTTATTTTTTAGCATAGTGCGCAGAGTACATAAGGCATGGAGCATAGAGCGTAGTGCTAAACGCTTTGCCCTAAACGCTATGCGCTATACCAATTACTTTTGTTCTTTAGCAGGGTTTCTGTGGTAAACTTTGCCATTCAAAAACTCATCCATAGCAACCAAAACAGGCTTCGGCATACGCTCGTAGTGCTTGCTGATTTCAATTTGCTCACGGTTTTCGAAAATTTCTTCCAAATTATCGTTGCTAGAAGCAAATTCTGCCAATTTACCGTGTAACTCTTCTTTAACGTTATTCGAGATCTGATTTGCCCTTTTGGCAATTATCACTAACGATTCGTATAAGTTATCGGTAGTTTTATCTAAATCGTGTACGTTTCTGGTTACTGTAGTATTTGGTACAGCAGGTTTGTTAGTATTCATTATTACTTGTTTTTAATATTCGTATTATCGGCATTTGTTGGTTTTGCAGAAACAGTATCTTTTAGTTTACCGGTTCTGATCAACATCTGCTTGTATTTTTCCTGATCGGCGGCGTATAAAGCCAATTCTTGTTTGGTATTCGCAATACCGGCTTCAACATCTTCTTTAAGTCCTTTAGCATCTTTGGCAAATTTGCTGTCCGGATGATTTTCAGTAAACTCTGTATATAAAGCTAACGCTTCGTTATAGCGGTCTTCCTGACGGTAAACCAAACTGTTTTTAGCGTATAAATATTGTGCCTTAATCATTAGGAAATCCATTTCCTCGGCATATTTAATATCCGGATAATCGCGCTGTGCATTTTTTAAAGCAATAACTGCAGCTCTGTAATTATCAATATTACTAGGGCCGGTTGTTAAATACATCTTCGCATTTTCAAAAGCTTTGTCTTCCAGTTTACCTCTTAAAGTGGCAATATATTTGGCTGCTGCAGCGGCACGGTCGCTGGTAGGGTATAAGTTAATGAACAATTGCAATGCATCAATAGCCTTATAGGTGTTTTCCTGATCTAATGAGAAATTTGGCGATTCTAAATAATAGCAATAAGCGCCCATATACCTTGCTTCCTCTGCGTTTTTACTCGCCGGGTAAGTATCTGCAAAGCTTTTAAACTGATATCTGGCGGTGGTATAATCACTTAACCTATATAAAGTGTATGCATAATAATAGTTAAGATCTTCAGCTTCTGCACGGCCACGGTATTTTTGTGAAAGATCCTCAAAAAGTATCAATGCTTTACTGTAATCGCGTTTATTATACAAACGAAGCGCTTCCTGGTATTTTTTTGCAACATCATTACTAGCCCTCAATTTCTCGAAACGACTTTTACAACCCGCAATCCCTAAAGCGGCAACAAATACTAAAATAATTAAGTGTTTAACTTTAAACATTCTGCAAAGATAATTAATAATACGATAAGATCAATAAAAACAATTCGCCGCTAAGCTATGCAAAGCAATTCAGTACAAATATACAGTTAACAAATTTTAACATATACTGTATATATGATATGAGCGGTTCAGGCGATTTTATTGGTTAGTTATTATATATGTTATTATTTTTTCATTAAAGCATTTATTGGGCTGCTATTTAATCGGGGTTAGGTGGCACGGGCGTGCAGTAAATTTTAAAGGAAACCTATCAGGTTTTGGAAGCCTGGTAGGTTTGGCTAAAGCATGAAGAAACACCCTACAGTGCCAATTGTTTTATTTGTTTTGAAACTTTTGTTGCTGGGAACCATCAACTTACGAAAGTACATGTAATATTTACTGAATTTTCTTGGTGTGTGTGCTAATTTTTTCTACCTTTGCAA
>JAGIAD010000007.1 GCA_017745075.1 Sphingobacteriaceae bacterium
GAAATGACGACTCGTGAGAGGGCTGTCAATCATATTGATTTTTATACAATAAATTTATCCCTCGGGATGACAAACTTTTACCTACTGGTAACGTCCCCATAGACCAGCTTTATTTGCCTAGGCTTTATAGATCAATCAATAAAAAAGCCGCAAAACTAACCAGGTCTTGCGGCAACATGTATGGGTATACCCACCATACCTGGGCCGAGAATTATCTTTATGGTTTTACCGTTAATGTTTCTTTTAAATGAAGTTCGCGGCTTGATGATCCGATCATCACCCTGAAATCGCCGGGTTCAATAACCGTTTTCAGGTTAGCATCAAGCATCTGCAACATTTCAGGTGTAATTTTAAAGCTGATGGTTTTGCTTTCTCCTGCTTTAAGTTTAACGCGTTCAAATCCTTTAAGTTCCAAAACCGGACGGGCTACACTAGCCAGCATATCGCGCAGATACAATTGTGCCACTTCTTCACCATCCTTATTACCTGTATTTTTAAGTGTAAAGCTTACTGTAGTACCCTCATTCGCGTTAATTGCTTTCTTAGCTAATGTGATATTGCTGTATTCGAATGTGGTATAACTTAAACCATAACCAAAGGGAAACAGCGGCTCACCACTTAAATTATTGTAATCGTCGCCTCTGCCGGTTGGCTTATGGTTGTAAACCAATGGCAATTGCGCCTCATGCACGGGATAAGTAATCGGAAGCCTGCCAGCAGGATTGTAATCGCCAAATAAAGTCTCTGCTACTGCAGTTCCTCCCTCTTCACCAGGATACCATACATTCAAAATTGCTGAAGCATCATTGATCCAGTTGCCCATGGTTATCGCACTGCCACCAACCAATAATACCACTACGGGTTTACCTGTCTTGGCCATTTCCTGAATGAGTAGTTCCTGATTGCCGGGTAAATTAAGCATGGCACGGTCTAAAAACTCGCCCTCTTTTATTCCTGCAGCCACTACAATAACATCGGCATTTTTAGCCATTGTTCTGGCTTCTTCCAATGCCTGTGCTTCCTTATCTTCAACACCATAATTCCAGATTAGCCTGATGTAGGCATTACCTTTTGGCTCTTTAAACTCGATCTTTATGGGATAAGCTTTACCTGCTTCAAAATTAAAGCTTTCGGTACGTGTATGATAAGAAGCCTTTTCCCACTGATCAATAATGAGCTTTCCATCCAGGTATAAGCGATAGCCATCATTACCGGCTAAACCGATTTGATAGGTGCCTGTTTTTTGTGGTTTAATTTCTCCCTGCCACCTTACCGAGTAATTATCTGTGGCCAGTTTCTCATAGGGAGAGTAAAGTGTCCACATGAAATCGATTTGTTTATCAGTCCTTGTTAATACTGGCTGGCCGGAAAGGTCAGTAGTGTTAAAGTATTCGCCGGTTAAGCCTTTGCCATTTTTTGAGCTAAGAAATGTAGAATCTATTACCACATACTTTTTACTATCCCTAAAACTTCCCTGAGCGTAATTTACACTGGTTAAATTACCAGCCCTGGATTTTATACCATCCAAAATGCTGATTTTACCTGTCCCGGTTCCGCTATAGCCTCCTAAACGGGCCTCAACGGCATCCTGTCCCAATACCAATATGTTTTTAGGTTGCTTTAGTGGCAATACATTTTGACTGTTTTTGAGCAGCACGAATGATTCTAAAGCTGATTTTTTGGCCAAAGCCTTAGCCGATAAATCGGTAAGCGAAGCCTCTGCCTCTTTTTCTGAAACATAAGGATTCTCGAACAGACCGAGTTCGAACTTGGCCCTTAAAACCCTCGAAACCGCATCGTCAATGCGTGCCTTCGGAATACTTCCATCTAAAAATGGTGGTCTAAAAAGCTTGTAATGTTCATATTCTACCTGAAAAATAACATCAAGCCCTCCATTTAAAGCTTGCACCGTAGATTGTGCATAGTTTTTTGAAGTATTGTGCAACACATTTGCCCCACCTACTGCACCCGCATCAGAGATTACAAAACCTTTAAAGCCCCAGTCGTGCTTTAAGGTTTTAGTTAAAAGCCAGTAATTGGAAGTTGCAGGCGTTCCATCAACACTGTTATAAGAAGTCATTACCGAACGGATACCTGCCTTTTTTACCCCTTCTTCAAATGCAGGAAAGTGTATTTCGCGTAAAAACCTTTCCGTTTTCTGTATAGGGTAACTGTCTCTGCCTCCATCGCCAACGTTGGCAATAAGATGTTTCGGCGTTACCACTACGTTTTCTTTTTCGACTGCATTCATAAATGCAACTCCCATAACCGTAGTCAGGTAGGGATCTTCGCCATAGGTTTCTTCTACACGCCCCCAGCGTACATCGTCGGCCATATTGATTACAGGAGCGAGAATATCTCTTATGCCCCTCACTTTAGCCTCCTGTGCTATCCGTTTACCAATTTGGGCCATGGTTAAGGTATCAAACGTTGCAGCTAAACCAATCGACTGCGGAAAGGCCGTTGCATTTTTTCGTACCAAGCCGTGCAGGGCCTCATCAAATACCAGCATCGGGATACCAAGCCGGGTATTGTTAACCAGGTAATGTTGTAACTGGTTAACTTTTTTAGCAAGGGTTAAGGCATTCTCGGTGGTATTGTAGCTCAGCAATTGCTGGGCCTCTCCCGCACCGCCGGATTGGGCACTAATCTGCAATCCAAAAATTCCGTTTTTATAGTGCTCCTTCGCTATACCATCAACATCACCAGGTACCATAAATAACTGCCAGAATTTTTCTTCAGGTGTCATCCTCGATACCAGGTCTTTCACCCTTAAATCGATACTGAGTTTAGGATTTTTGTAAGGCAGATTTTGTACACTTTTGTTTTGCGCAAAAACGCCAGCCGAAAATAGTAATGCTGTAATTAAAAAAGTATTTATTTTAAGGTTAAACATCTCTATTCAGATTCAGGGGTAAAAGAAAAGGCCAGCGCAATTTTCTCTTCAGTTTTAGGGAAGTCGAAATGTACTTTACCATCTACCAGTTTCCATTTTACTTTTTGGTTATTGCTTAAAAGTGTAATGGCTGTTCCTTTTTTAGGAATGCTACCTTTCCAAGAAATTTCTTTTACAGGATTAGTACCCAATAAGCTGATGCCATAAACAGTTTTACCATCTTTACTTTGTGTAAACCAGTTTTGCCCGTCATGATAGTTTTTGGTGATACGTGTCCCATAAATGGCGGCACCATTTTTTGAAGTCCAGTGCCCAATTTCTTCTAATTTTTTAATTACTTCGTCAGGCAGCGTTCCATCTGCTTTCGGGCCAACGCCCAATAACAAACTTCCGCCTTTGGCCACAATTTCTACCAATTTGTGCACCACTTCAGCAGCAGGTTTATATTGATCGTTAGGAACAAATCCCCATGCGCCGCCTAAGGTCATACAGCTCTCCCAGGGATAATCCAGTTGTTTTTCGGGGATTTTCTGTTCAGGAGTCTGGTAATTTTCGAACTGACCGTGTACGGTACGGTCGACCATAATTAACCCGGGTTGTGCTTTCCGGGCATCAGCGGCAATCTTTGGCATATCAATATCCTGGCTCCACTCCGGAATTGGCGCACCCCATGAAAGTACTTCTTCGTTTACCGATGCTAAAGGCCTCACCCAACCACCGTCTAACCATAAAATATCGATGCTTCCGTAATTATTCATTAACTCACCAATCTGGTTCTGGGTAAAGCTTTTAAACATGTTCCAGCGCCATGGATTCTTTCTGATGTCGTAATTGTTATTCCTGTTTGCGGTAGCATATTTATCCCACCAATAGTACTGCGAATGCCAGTCGGGTTTAGAAAAATAAGCGCCGATCATGAAATTCTGCTTCCGGAAAGCATCGAATACATATTTGGCAACATCTTTTTTAGGGTTATTGGCAAATGGGCCTTTTGCAATGCTGAAATCAGATTGTTTGGTATCGAACATAGCAAAACCATCATGATGTTTGGTGGTAAAAACCAGGTATTTCATTCCAGCGTCTTTACCTGCCTTCGCCCATTGTTCGGGGTTAAATTTTGTTGGGTTAAATTTTTCTTTTAATCCCCAATACCATTTCTTGTAATCATCGTACTTCATCGTACTGTCTCTGTCAATCCAGTCTTCTGAACAGATTGACCAAGATTCAATAATTCCAGGAACAGCATATAAGCCCCAATGGATAATCATCCCAAACTTTTGGTCTTGCCAGTGTTCCAGTTTCTTTTTTACTGCTTCATCTTTTGGCCATTCATATTTTGTTGACTCTTTGAGGATATCATTTCGTTGCGCAAAAGCGATATTGATGCAACAGATAAAAGCAATTAAAAGGCTACGGAGTTTCATATTAATATAATTAAAAATCCCGGCAGAAGCCTGCCGGGATTATGTGCTAGATTAGTATTAGATATTAGGGTTGCCAAAATATCTTAGTAGTACGCGTATCCTTCGCTTTTACTGCTTGATAATTAGCAGTATTATACGATGTTTCAACGGTAGGATAAGTTAAACGTGTTGGTGGTGTAGTATAGTTACTTAATGTTGCTGTTGGAAATGTTAATTGTGGATATCCAGTTCGGCGATATTCTGCCCAAGCCTGATTTGCCTGTAAAAATCCAAAATGCAGCCATTTTTGAACATAAATTAAAGCAAGTTTTTGGGTGGCTGTTCCAGTAAATGCAATATTTGAAGCAGTAACAAAAGTGTTTATGGTAGCATCATCAGGTTTAGTTGTTTTTTTCAACCCAGTATTGTTTAAATTATTCAAATAATAATAGAACGTTACAGATTGCTTTACAGCGGTTTCATAAGCTGTTTGAGCTGCTGCTGCACTACCCCAACGCTGGTTTGCTTCGGCTTTCATAAAGTTAACTTCTGATGCTGTAATTACTGGTCCGGGTAAAGATGGATTTTGCGCAAATGTTACTGAATCCATAATTGCATATTCAGTATTATGAAGATCCTGATCAGCCGCAGTAAAAGTAATTGGCATTGCTTTATAAGTAGGATTTTGAACAAATACACCATTTACAGTTTTACCATATTTATCAAAAATCACAGGTATTCTCGGATCATTTGCTGGCACCATTGCAGTATTCAACATATAATCAGGCGCAAACAAAGAACCTTCAGTAAAAGCACTATTTAAGTTACTTGTGTTATTTGTTAATTGTTGTAATAAGATATCTGATGTACCTGGTGTATAGTTTGCATTATTCCCACCATCAACTAAAGGATATTGCGATGGATTATTAAGCATAGCCATTACTGCTGTTTGTGCAGTAGATTCGCTCACTTTAGAAATACGCATTAACAACCTTAATCTGATTGAATTGGCATATCTTCTCCATTTATCAATATTTCCGCTTAATAAAATATCAGCCTTGCTAAATGCTGGATTTGCCGATGCTGTTGAGAAATAAGTGTTGGATGCATCCAAATTAGAAATTAAAGTATTGTATAAAGCCGCCTGCTCATCAAATTTTGGATTCTTTATTGTACTTGTTGCTTCTAAACTTCCAGCTTCAGAATATGGGATATCTCCCCATAGATCTACCATTTGAGCAGCTTGATCATATAAAACCACTTTAGCCGCCTCCAATAAAATCTTTTGGTTGGCTTGATCAGAAGCTGGTAAGGCAGCGTATGAAGTTTCCATAGCTCTGTAAATCCCTAAAATACCACTTCCATTAGCGCTTGGAGAATAAAAATCTGTCCAATAACCACCAACATAACCATCAGACTGCTGATACATACTATTAGATATTGGAAAGTAGATTGTTTGGCTATACAATGCTGGTTGCAGGAAATAAAATGTACGCATGTTCCAATACATTGGTTTAACCCTATTATTGTTTAGGGCAGCTGTTAAAAAGCCTGCTAAACTGGTTTTTGTCGACTTATCAGGATCTATGAATTTATCTTCAAGAGCTTTTTTGCAACTACCTAAAGTAAGTAACATTCCTACAAATAAGCCTGCTTTTATAATATTATTTTTCATCTTATTAGTTTTTAATATTCTTAATAATGATTAGAAATTCGCATTCAATGAGAATCCGAAACTACGAGTAGCTGCAGAAGATCCAACATCAACACCTTGTGCCCACCATTGATTTCCAACAGGAGCCTCAGGATCACCATATTTATAAGTTTTCCAGAAATACAATAAATTTCTACCAATTAAAGAAACTCTTAAATTATTTAAGTGCAATTTGCTTGAAACATTGTTAGGCAATTTGTAACTAATAACGGCCTCTCTTAATTTAATAAAGCTGTTATCATATATTGCTCCTTTCTCATTCCAAGCATCATAACCCCAATAAAAAGTATTAATATAATAGTTTGCTGCATTAATAACTTTTGTATTAGGTAAGCCTGTTGTTGCATTTACACCTTGTAACAATACACCATCGTGATAAGTAACTCCACCATCAGTATAAGTTAAGCCTCCATGTTCAGCATCTCTGTACTGTAATGTACTTTCATACAAACCACCACTAATTCCATACTTTGCTTGTGGCGATACAATTTGCCCTCCAAAACGATAATCTACTGTAAAATCCAAAGAGAAGTTTTTATAGCTTAATGTATTTGAGAAACCACCAATTGCTTTAGGCATAATATTGCCCCCTTTAACATATTTGGTTTTGTCGATAATGTAAAGACCATCATCATTAATCAAATAATTACCATTATTATCAGTAGCACGTGGGTATACAGAGA
Source organism: Sphingobacteriaceae bacterium (assembly GCA_017745075.1). Classification (GTDB taxonomy): domain Bacteria; phylum Bacteroidota; class Bacteroidia; order Sphingobacteriales; family Sphingobacteriaceae; genus Pedobacter. The sequence goes on from JAGIAD010000007.1 coordinate 6,697, forward strand.
TATCGCCAAGACGATCCCCTGCTGATGCTACAATCCTTAATGCACTTTGTTCTGCATCATAGAAATTTAAACTGGTAATCCCGTTTGCTAATGCAATAACCTTAGATTTGTTAAACGCGTAATTAAGTCTTGTACTCCATCTAAAATCTCCGGCAATAACTGGGGTAGCATTTAATGAAAGTTCAACACCGTTATTACCAATTTCGCCAACATTTACAATTTGTCCAGTTGCACCAACTGATGGAGCTGTTTGTAACGGTAAAATTTGGTCTTTGATTTTATTAGTATAGTAACTTACATCTAAGCCTAATCTATTATTCAAGAATTTTAATTCTGTACCAAATTCATATTCCTTTTTTCTTTCTGGTTTCAAGCCTAAATTACCATATGATCCAGTTAAGGTTAATTGAGGTACCGCACCATTAATTGTTGGTAAAGAACTTTGAGTGTAAGCAATATTAGCTTGATAGATAGGAGCATCATTTGCTACGATACCATAGGATGCACGTAATTTTCCGTAGCTAAAAAACTCTGGGAGTTTAAATGCTTCAGAAAATACAAAACCCGTATTAACAGATGAATAAAAATAGGTATTGTTACTTGCAGGTAAAGTAGAAGAAGATTCTCTACGAGCCGTACCTTCCAAAAATAAGTAGTTTTTATAGCTTAAATTTAAAATACCCAAGTAAGCATATTTCATCATCTCTTTACGATTAGCTTTGGTAGTAGCCTGAGCATAAGTATTGCTTAAGCTAAACCAGTTTTCGGTAACCAAACCAGCTTCAGTGCTTGAACTTTGATCTTTATATTTTTCTGTTCTTGACTGGAAACCTCCAGAAACTGAGTAATCGAAATCTTTCCCTACTTTATTAGAGTAAGTTAGCAAAGCATCTCCATAAGTAATTGAATAAATACCTTTAGAAGCACTATAAGCACCAGAACTACTTGAAGATGAATTATATGCAGTTGGATATTCGTTAAATCTCTTATCTTCTATTCCAGCTGAGGTAAAGTCATTTCCAATTCTTCCTCTAAACTTCAGGTGATCTACAATATCGTAATTCAAGGTAGCGCTCGTCATTAAACGGTTTTCAGTTTCATCATATTGATTTCTTAACTGATTCCAGTACACATCCATCAAGTTAACTCCACTTACATTATATTTAAATGCATTTGGTTTACCACTTGTTAATGTTGCATATTTATAACCGTCACCCGTTTGATATTTCTCACGGAACAAGTTCATATCTTCAGAGCGATTAATGAAACCGCTGTAAGATCCTAATACCTGGCTAAATAAATAAGCCCTGTTGTGGGTAAGGGTATTCATATAATTAGCAACTACATCTACACTAATTTTATCAGATAACTTAACGGTACTGTTTAAACCGAGAGTATTTTTTTGTTGTTTACTCCCAGGGCTTACACCTTTATAATCTAATCTCGTAGCAGATAAACGATAATTTAAGTTATCAGTTTGCTTTGAAATACTTAAATTTAAGTTTGAACTATATCCGTTATCGTATATATCTTTATAATTGTTAGGTTGTGGTGAATAGGAACGGATTTCGCCATCCCACCAACGTACTTGCTGGCCTTCCATTTTAGGACCAAAGTTTGCCCAAGCACTAAACCATGGGCGAAAACCTGTTGGAGATGTAGTATCTTTAATCCAACCTTCGGCAGTGTTACCTGAATTAATATTCGTTTCACGATCGTAACCCGGACCATAAACATTTTGATATTTAGGTAAAAAAGCAACTTGTTCAATGGTACCATTATAATTGAAATCGATACCTAAGCCTTTATTCTTTGAGCCTTTTTTAGTTGTAATTACAATCACACCACTTGCAGCATCAGAACCGTATAAAGCGGAAGCACTTGCTCCTTTTAAAACAGTTAAGCTTTCAATATCTGCTGGGTTAATATCCAAAACACCATTTCCTCTAATACGCTGATCATCCCAATAATTATTGTTATTTGCGCCTGTTGCTCCGTTTTGCTGATCGTTACGAATCATAACCCCATCAACAACGTATACTGGCTGGCGATTGTAGTTTAATGAGTTTATTCCGCGAATTTGAACATTTACGGCACTACTTGATCCTCCGGGAGCCGTTGTTATTTTAACGCCAGCAGCTTTACCATACAATGCAGATGCAAAGTTAGTATTACCTGATTCAGTTAATTCTTTAGCTGTAATTGTACTTACTGCATAACCCAAAGATTTTTGTTCTTTTTTGATGCCCAAAGAGGTTACAACTACCTCATTAAGTTGATTACTGCTTTCTTTTAGGATTACATTTATTGATGTTTGATCGTTTACGCTAATTTCTTGCTTGGCATAACCTATTGCGGTAAATACTAAAATTTCGTTAGGGTTTACTGAAATAGAGAATTTTCCATTGCCATCTGTTTGAGTCACTTTTGCAGTTCCTTTAACAGAAACGCTTACACCCGGAAGAGATCCAGATGCGTCTTTTACCGTACCGGTAATATTCTTTTGTGCAAAAGCACTTATTGTTATAAAACATAACAACAATATACTTAAACACTTTAAGTACGTTTTTTTCATATTTTTTAAGTTTAGTTTAAGATTAGTTAAATAATTTGTGGCTTTGTATTCAGCCTTTTTTTCTTGTCATGCAATATTGGTTTTGGTTAAATATTTATATTTTCTTGTTGGTATATTTTCTAATCGAACTGATGATGTTCGATTGTCAAACTTGCTGCAGCTAATAATTCGGCTTCATCTGTAAGGGTAGAAAGCTTAATTTCGGTTTGCTCAGCAATGCGGGGTATACAGAACTCATGTATAGCCTGCTGGATTGGCGGCAATAACATTTTGCCAGCTTTAGCGCCTCTGCCGCTTAAAACAATGCATTGTGGATTTAAAAGGTGAATCAAGGTTGCAATTCCCTTACCCAACTTAAAAACAGCTTTGGCCAATACAGATATTGCTACGGGATCCTGCTGAACTACAGCAGTTAAAAAATGATCAGCCGGATGTTTACTTTTATCATTGAACAACGCTTTCATACTCGATTCGGCTCCGGCTTCAATTGCTTCCTGGGCTCTTTTAGCCATTACAAGCAAGGAGGTATCAACCTCCAGGCACCCTCTTCTGCCACAAGAACATAAATTATCGCTGTCAGATAATGGGATATGACTAAATTCACCGGCACTACCACTGCTACCGCGGTATAATTTTCCGTTGATGATCATGCCTAAACCTGTTCCCCACCCTATATTTACCACCATTACTTCTTTTAAATTAATGGCTTCTCCAAAATTTAGTTCCGCTAACGCAATTAAACTGGAATCGTTATCAATATGCACTGGCAAGGCAATGTTTTCGGAAAGGTAATTCTGCAAAGTAGTGCCACCTTCAACTTTAAGAAAAGAGTGGTTTACACCTTCATCTGCGTTAACAAAACCTGGCATACCGATGCCAACGCCCAATATATCATCCCGGCTAATTTGAGATTGATCAATACTTTTATTGATGAAGTCAATAAGATGATCTACGCTGCTATCTTTTGACGATATATCAAATTCTAGCGATTGAATCGGAGTAACCATCTTTCTGGAGAGATCATAAATGGTTAACCTTGAAGTAAGTTGATCCATTGCAATAGCCACAATGTATTTCTTCAATTTTGGATTGATTAAAAACATGGCCGCCCTTCTACCTCCTGTAGATGGCGCAAAACCTTCCTCTAAAAGATATCCCTCTGCAATTAAACCATTAACAACAGAGGTAACCAAAGGCAAACTCTTCTGTGTTAGCTTACTTAAATCTGTAAGTGACAGCGACTTTTTATAGTATAAATGTTTAATAACATCAGCTTTAAGTCGCTGATTTTTCTCCACTATAACAGACATATTGTTTGATTATAATCAAACTTAAAAAATATTTTTAAAACATCATAATACTTTTTAATTTTTTTTAAAAGTTAATTCTAAATCGACTTAAAACAAAAAGGGCGAATAATGTTCGATTATTCGCCCTTTTTAAGAAATTATATTTTTCAATGTATCCCCATAAACAATCTGCTCCACCTTATTTTGTGTAAGAAAGAAGCCGTGCTATCCCAGCTCATCCAAACAAACAGGGCTTTGCCAACAATATGGTCTTCTGGCACAAAACCCCAATAGCGCGAATCGGCAGAATTATGGCGGTTATCACCCATCATCCAGTAGTAATCCATTTTAAAGGTATAGGTAGTGGCTGGCTTATCGTTAATATACCAAACCCCAGCCTTTTGCTCTACTTTATTTCCTTCGTAAGTCCTGATTGCTCTGTAATACAGCGGCATGGTATTGCTGTCTATTTTAACAGTCCATCCTTTTGCAGGGATTTTGATCGGTCCAAAGTTATCCCTGTTCCAAGCTCTATTTGGGTCATTCGGGAAAACACCGCCCTGTACCGGTCCCGGAGCATCAGGACTTAGAGTCACTGATTTTACAAAATCGAAGGTTTTCAGCTTTTCTGCAATTTCTGGCGAAGCATCAACAATATAGGTATTGGTGGCTACAGCTGGTGTATTACCCAGGTTAAGGTTAAACTCATCCAGCGAAGCGTAATTAAAATCCATGGTTTTAAATTCGATGCGATAAGGCATCATTCCTGTATTTTTTAAAGGCTCATTTTTACCATTTACATTAGCAATACCGTTGCTCATCGAAATGACATCGCCAGGAATACCGATACAGCGTTTGATAAAGTTCTCACGTTTATCAACCGGACGGTCTACTATGGTGAATGTACTTCTCACCTGCTGCCTGCCCATGCTCCGTACTAAGGCATAATAACTTTCAGCCTGGTTTTCTACCGCAACGGTATCTCCTTCCGGAAAATTGAACACCACTACATCATTTCGCTTAATTTTAGACAAGCCTGGTAAACGGTGATATTTCCACTGAACGCCATCCCAATAGGCCTTGGTTGAAGTTGTTAAAGGCATGGTGTGGTGCGCAAATGGAAAAGCTATGGGTGTCATTGGTATCCGTGCTCCATAATTTACCTTACTTACAAAAAGAAAATCGCCGATAAGCAAAGATCTCTCCATCGAACCAGATGGAATGGTGTAGGCTTCGATAAAAAATACGCGGATAATGGTTGCTGCAACTACTGCAAAAACAATTGCATCAAACCACTCGCGGGTTTTAGTTTTTTTCTTCTTTGGGGCATCTTTTTTTCGTTGCCAGAATTTATAATTCATATACCTTATTTTTGGTTTCGCGATTTATTTAATCGGTTCCCTGTTATCTGTACTTCTTTTGGTATGGCTTTACAGATCAATTGATCCCATACGTTATATTATGCTTTGGTCTTTTAGCTTTGGTCTTGCAGCTTTAGAGGCTTTAAACTTTACTCAAAAATATCAGTAATACTAAAAAACCCTTTTTTATCCCTCACCCACTCTGCTGCCACTACTGCACCCAAAGCAAAACCGGCGCGGTTATGTGCGGTATGCTTAATCTCTATTTCGTCAACTTCGCTGCTGTAAATTACAGTGTGTGTACCCGGTATATTTTCAATACGGTGCGACTCGATCAGCAATTGCTCAGGTTTCGGAAACAGCTCTACATCTGTACCCACTACTTCATTTAACCACTCTTGTTTGCGGTCAAGGTTTTCAACAATACCTTCAGCCAATGTAATCGCAGTTCCGCTTGGTGCATCCAGTTTTTGCGTATGGTGAATTTCTTCAACCTGAACCTCATAAGCCGGATAATTATTCATCAGTTTAGCCAGCGCCTGGTTAAGCTTAAAGAACAAATTTACGCCAATACTAAAGTTAGACCCATAAAGTAAAGTATTGTTACTTTTATCGCAATCATCTTTTACTTCCTGCAATTTACCATACCAGCCGGTTGTTCCTACAACCACGGGTACATTGGCATCAAAACAGGCGTCTATATTTTTTAAAACCGAATCGGGCGTGCTAAAATCAATAGCCACATCGGCTGATTTTAAATTTTGTCTGGTTAAATCTTCCTGGTTATCAATGGTTATTTTTAAAACAATTTCGTGGCCACGTTCCACCGCAAATTTTTCGATAATCTGCCCCATCTTCCCATACCCTAAAAGCGCAAGTTTCATTTATTTATCGTTTAGTTTCAATTTCTATTCTTGTTTCCTGCCTTAACCCAAGCTGTTAAAGCAGCAAATCATCATGTTTTCAAATATAGCATCCTGTTTATTGATTACCATAATGATTTTTAGTATTAAAATGTAAGTGATAATTTTAATGCAGGTGTTAAATTTAAACCATACATCGAATCGGTATTAATCATTGATGGCATTACCCTAAAGGAAAGGTTATCATCAATATTAAAGAAATGCAAACGGGCTGCAACATAGGCATCGATAATATTGGCTGCATAAAGTAACCCGTAAGAAAAGTACACAATCTGCGAATTCCGCTTGTATAAACTTTTCCCATCCAAAACACCCTGGTCGCTATATTGTGTTAAATCTGACTTTTTGCCTGGATTATTCTCCCGGTATTGTGCCTCTGTTAAAAAACGTTTATAGTTCTTCCGGCTATCGATTAGCGATAAAGTAAGTGCAGTGGCACCTCCATAAATAGCCGCAATTTTGCCACCAGTGTACAGCTTTTGAAAAACCTGGCTTTTTCCTGCCCTAGTGCCATAACCATCGTTAAGTATCTGAATATTATACAATTGCCCCCATCCCGGAATAATCATCGATCTGAAAACAGCTTTCCTGCCCGCAACCTTACCCGGATTAACATACTTGGCTTTCACTGAATCCCTCCTGGTCATCGGTTTTTTTGCCGTCGTATCTAATTTAGATTTAGATAATTTAATTTTAGCTGTATCAGCAGGTTTTAATACTGTATCCTTAACCTGTGCCGAAGCCAGGTTTACAAAAACAAATGTAAATGCAGCAACCAGTATTAAAAGCTTAGTCTTTTGCATTACCAGTCTAATAACTCCAGAATTCGGTTTAAGTCGTCATTACTCATAAAAGGAATTTCTATCGCCCCCTTACCGTTCTGACTTACTTTTAATTTTACCCGGGTTGCAAATTTAGAGGCTAGATCGTCCTGCAGTTTCTGGTATTGAAAAGAAACCGCTCTTTCTTTTTGCTTCTCGCTTGCCGGTAAAGGGATGTGCTGCAGATTGCGGACAATTTCTTCTACTTTACGTACTGATAAGTTTTTATCAAGGATTTCCTGGTGGATGTACAACTGTTTATCAACGCCATCAACATTAATTAAGGCTCTTGCATGCCCCATACTAATTTTCTGATCGCGGATAGAAGCCTGTATAGCTGGCGGAAGTTTTAACAAACGCAGGTAATTGGTAACCGTTGTACGGTTTTTACCTACACGTTCACCTAATTGTTCTTGTTTTAAACCCACTTCATCAATCATACGCTGGAAACTCAATGCCACTTCAATGGCGTTTAAATTTTCGCGCTGAATGTTTTCGATCAGGGCCATTTCCAACATCTGTTGGTCGTTCGCACTGCGGATGTAAGCAGGCACCTGTGTTAAACCAGCCAGCTTAGAAGCCCTGAACCTCCGTTCACCGGAAATTAACTGATATTTATTGGCACTTAGTTTCCTTACCGTAATCGGCTGGATCAGGCCCTGCACTTTTATCGAATCGGCCAGTTCATTTAAAGCTACCTGGTCAAATTCGGTACGGGGCTGGTATGGATTGGTTTCAACTTCCGTTAAATTGACGTGACTGATATTGCCAATCTGCTCGGTTTCGCTAACAGCATTTACCTGCTGTTTCGGTGGATGAGCAGATTCGCTATCATCTAAAAGCGCACTTAACCCTCTTCCTAAACCTGTTTTTCGCTGAAAAGATGTCATTTATAATTTATAAAGTTGCTGTTCCTATGTTTTCTTCTTCTTTTAACAAACCGTTCTTTTTCACAATTTCGCGTGCCAGGTTAAGGTAGTTAATGGCGCCTTTACAGTTTGCATCGTGCATAATTACCGATACACCATAGCTTGGGGCCTCGCTTAAACGGGTGTTACGCTGAATAATTGTTTCGAAAACCAGTTCGTTGAAATGTGTTTTAACTTCTTCTACCACCTGGTTCGATAAACGCAAACGTACATCGTACATGGTTAATAAGATACCTTCAATCTCCAGATCAGTATTTAAACGGTTCTGAACAATTTTGATGGTATTTAAGAGTTTACCTAAACCTTCAAGTGCAAAATACTCGCACTGAACCGGAATAATTACCGAATCGGCTGCTGTTAAGGCATTAATGGTGATTAAACCCAGTGATGGCGAACAATCTATAATGATAAAATCATACTGATCTTTGATTTTCTCCAGTACCGCTTTCATTTTATACTCGCGGTTGTTCAGGTTAATCATCTCAATTTCCGCACCAACCAGGTCGATGTGGGCAGGTAGTAAATCTAAATTTGGGGTATCTGTTTTCTGGATGGCCAATAAAGGATCGATATCATTAATGATACACTCATAAATGCTATCTTTAATATTCCGGGGGTCAAAACCGATACCCGAGGTCGAATTCGCCTGAGGATCAGCATCTACCAATAAAGTTTTGTATTCTAGTACGGCTAAACTAGCAGCCAGGTTTATAGATGAAGTTGTTTTACCAACGCCACCTTTTTGATTTGCTAATGCAATAATTTTGCTCATCTATGTATCCGAAATTTACTTAACGTTTATTTGGGCTGTGTTATTTATGCGTTTTAATAAGCAAAAAGTTCTATTTTTGCGTTGTTTACGGCCTTTTTCACAATCAGCTAAGATACAAACTATATGGCAATTTTAGCAATAAGCGTGTTTGGGTTTTACACATCTTATTAACAATTATCCATGATTACAATTATAGCTGCTACCAACAGGCCCAATAGCAATACGTTAAAAGTTGCTAAATATTACCAAAGGCAACTAAAAGAAAAAGGGATTGACACCAATTTGTTCAGTCTGGAGCACCTGCCTATAGACGTTTTGAATACGGATATGTATGGCAAAAGATCAGAAGCTTTTCAGGAAATCCAGAACATGATTTATCAGACGGAAAAATTCCTGTTCATTATGCCCGAGTATAACGGTAGCTATCCCGGTGTGTTGAAAGTGCTGATTGATGCTGCTAATTTCCCCGATAGTTTTTATGATAAAAAGGCTGCTTTAGTGGGCATTTCTTCTGGTAAATATGGAAATATCCGTGGGGTTGATCATTTTACCGGCGTTTGTCATTACATACACCTCAACATTTTGCCCCTGCGCCTGCATATTCCAAACATTAAGGCCGAATTAGATGCTGAAGGCAATTTCCATCAGGCAGATACAATAAAATTCACCAACGAGCAGATCGAAAAATTTATCAATTTTTAATAAAACGGCTTATTTCTGAAGACCCTTAGGTCGGCTCCTCGTGATGATTCCTTGGTAGCCAATTGCAAATTGGCGTTTCCGTTCCGTAGAAACGTTTGGTGTTATAATATCTCTACAGACCGAGCCACCTAAGCCCGATGGAAGCGACACGAATTATAGCGTACAGCGGGGCTGCATTACCCTAATTGCTACTGAACCTGCTTTCTGAAAAAATAAAAATCTATTCTTTTTTTGAAAAGCAAAGCCTGTGTTTCATAGGTGAGTTTGTCCCTGCTCTTCGCTTTACTCCGTTACACTCCGTGTTCGCTGTGATCAGGTTTAGGCACAAAGGGAAGTGCCGAGACCTTAAAAACCTTTCTTTTAAGATTAATTTTTCATTTTTCTGCGCCGTGCAGCCCCCAATATGATTACCGGCAGGGCCACCTAAACCCGATGGAAGCGACACGAAGTATAGCGTACAGCGGGATTGCATTAACCCAAATGATACTGAACCTGCTTTCCGAAAAAAAATAAAAATCTATTCTTTTTTGAAAAGCAAAGCCTGTGTTTCATAGCAGCATCAGCCCTGTTTTCAGCTCATACGCCTACAGGCCTTAATCACCGGGCCGGTATGCGCTTCAACCAGGTTTAAGAACAAAAGGATTGCCACGACCTTAAAAACCTTTCTTTAAAGATTAATTTTTTCATTTTCTGCGCCCTGCAAACCCTCAATATTATTACTGGCCGGGCCACCTAAACCCGATGGAAGCGACACAAAGTATAGCGTACAGCGGGACTGCATTACCCTAAATGCTACTGAACCTGCTTTCCCCAAAAAAAATAAAAAATTCATTCTTATATTGAAAAGCAAAATCTATGTTTCGTGCAAGCGTTAGCTCTACTCTACGCTTTACTCCGTTGCAATCAGGTTAAGTAACATAAAACGGCACGTTTAACTTTCAAAAATCACAATTTCATTTTGATAAAAACCATTCCAAAATGAAAAGGTTTTTTGCTTAACATAATCACAAAAACACCATATAACCCTAAAAAACAACAACTTACATAATAAGATAATCTATTGGCATAGCGATTGACTACAGGCTAAACAGATGCTATTTATTTAACCTTTGTTATGTAATTTAGTTCATCAGGAAACAGATTTAATTATAAGCTATTTTTACACAAAAAGAGAGAAATTGCTTTGCGCTACTTAGCGAAAACCTCTTCATCCTTTGCAGTTAAACTAAAAAATCATGAAAATAAAAACCAAGCTCCGTCTCGGATTCGGGTTTCTCTTTATAATCGTTTTATCCTTCGGGTTGATTGCCCTTTTTTACTTAAATGAGCTATCTGATAAATCGAAGGTGATCCTTAAAGACAACTACAAATCGCTCAACTATGTTGCCGCCATGCGCAATATTGTAGATCAATATTCTTTTCCTTTAAGTGGTTCACAACAGGCCATCTTTACCGAAAATTTAAAAAATGAAGGTAAAAACATTACCGAAAAAGGTGAAAAAATGGCCTATCAGCAATTGGAAGCAGCTTTTAAAACATTAGAAAATCCGCAGCCTGCAATTGTTAAAGCAAATCGCATTCGAAATTTACGCCTGGCACTCCAAAATATAGAACAGGTAAATATGAAAGCCATTTATGATAAGAATGAGCAGGCCAATGAAGCTTCATCAAGGGCGAACCTGTATATTATGATCGCTGCTACCTTAAGTTTTATTATTCTATTCACTTTTATCGTTAACTTTCCGGGTTTTGTGGCTAATCCGCTGGCCGAGTTCAGTGCTGCCATTAAGCAGATCAGCCGCAAAAATTACAAACAGCGCCTGCATTTCGAAAATGGCGATGAATTTACCGAGCTTGCCAACTCATTTAATGGTATGGTGGTTAAATTAAACGAATGGGAAAACAGTAATTTATCAAAGATCAAATCAGAAAAGTCGCGTATAGAAGCCATTATTGCACAAATGCAGGATGCCATTATTGGCTTAAATGAAAAAGGTGAAGTATTATTTTTAAACCACCTTGCCGCCAAACTGATGAACCTGGACGAAAATAAAGTTATCGGACAGAATGTTACCGACCTGATCCAGAAAAATGAACTATTAAAACGCATCATCAAGCCTGAAACAGACGACAATACCTTAAAAATTTATGCCGACGAAAAAGAATCTTATTTCCTTTTGGAAAACCGCGAAATTATTATCCCAAATTACGAAGAACAGGAAGAAAAAGCTTTAATTGCTTCGTCAAAATCGGCAGGAAGCGTTTATATTTTGAAAAACATTACGCAGTTTAAGGAATTGGATGAAGCCAAAACAAACTTTATTGCTACGGTTTCGCATGAATTAAAAACGCCTCTCTCATCTATCAAAATGAGTTTAAAACTGCTTAATGATGAGCGCATAGGTGCTATGAACGAAGAGCAGCACGAATTGCTTAACCACATTAAAGAAGACAGCGACAGGCTTTTAAAAATAACCAGCGAACTGCTCGATCTTTCGCAGGTAGAAACCGGTAACTTAAAACTCACCTTTGCCCTTACTAAACCGGAGGATATTGTCCAATACGCCATAGATGCAGTTAAATTCCAGGCAGAGCAAAAATCCATTAACCTCGAGCTAAACTGCGAGAAAAATCTGCCCCATGTGAATGCCGATATTCAAAAAACGGCCTGGGTGTTGGTCAACTTTTTATCTAATGCATTACGCTATAGTGCCGAAAAGTCTAAAGTAATCATTGATATTTTTCAAAAAGACCATTTTATCGAGTTCTCCGTGCGCGATTTTGGAAAAGGTATTGAAGAAAAATACCAAAAAAGACTATTCGACAGGTATTTCCAGGTACCTACCGATGGACAGAATAAATCGGGATCCGGACTTGGACTAGCCATTTCTAAAGATTTTATTGAAGCCGAAAACGGAAAAATATGGGTAGTGAGCGCCATTGGTGAAGGCAGTAAGTTCTGTTTTAGTCTGCCTGTGGTGGTTTAAGTTTTGTTTTCACCACAAAGGACTTAAAGCTATTTACCACAGAGTACACAGAGCTTTTCATAGAGGAGCATGGATTTTCTTTCATTTTGCCACAAAGCAAACGAAGCTTTTCACAGAGCATCGCTGAGAACTAAATGTCGGTATGGTTAAACAACTAAACTTTGTTCTTGGTACCTTGTCACTGTTTTCTCTGTGGTTAAAACTGTACGCTAAACGCTAGCCACCATACGCTAAGCTATATACGGCTCCATTTCCTTATCAATACTTTTACGCAATTCCATTAATTTAACAGCATAACCATGCATGGCGATTTCTTTTTCGGTTTTAGGCTTAAAGGCCGGAATTGCCTTTGGTTGTCCGGCATCATCAACTGCAACAAAAACAATAATACAATGGGTGTTTTTAACAAAATCAGCTTGATTTACAGGTTTGGAAAAAGCATCAACCGCAATGTGCATACTGGTTTTACCCGTATAAATAATACGAGCTTCCATTTTAACCAGGTGCCCGATATGAACAGGGTGAAAGAAACGGATCCCACCAACATAAACGGTTACGCAATAGGTTTGGCTCCACTGCGAGGCACAGGCAAAAGCAGCCTGGTCAATCCACTTCATCATCATGCCACCGTGTACCTTACCCCCATAGTTAACATCAGAGGGTTCGCTTAAAAATTGCAGTTCGATATGGTTTTTGGTTTTGGGCATGGTAATGCTGGGTTTTAATTGCGTCTTAATGTGTTCGCTAAGATATTATAAAATAAGATAATTTCCTGCAATCAGCCATTATGATCTGTATGGTATCCCCAAAATAGTCCCGCAGCTCTAAAATGATTTCCTCAAATCTATCTCTTTTCTGCGTTTATCAGTGAAATCTGCGGGAAATAACCCCTTACTTACAACGACTATTAAAGATTCAGGACATGAAGAGGCTGTATCATAAAGACAATTTCTCCTCAGATTTTGTCACATTGAGCTTGTCGAAATGCTCTTAGTGGCATTTAATCAGGTCCTTCGACAGGCTCAGGATGACAAATCTTATGATAAAGCCTCCATCACTAACAAAGCGGACGCTACAACAAGAAGGTTTACACGACTTGATTCCTTTTTCTGCGTTTATCAGTGTAATCGGCGGGAAATAACCTTATTAGAAGACTATTCTAAAAGCAATGTATCATCATCTTCATCGGTTAAACTCAGCTGAACACTATCGCTACCGGCAATTCCTTCAATAGAACCACGAATATGGGTGGCATTTAATAATACTTTTTCCAATTGCTTTTCGCGTGCTTTCCATAAACGCTCCATCGCATCACGCTCGCGTTGTATGGATAGTTTCATGCTCATAAAACCTTCCCTAATGGCTTTCCATTGTTCAGAAAACTCTGCACCCATTAAGTAATCGTATAACATGTGCATTTTTTCACCGCGGTTTTCCTGCGATTTTACTGCCCCAGCCAAACGCAAAATACCTTCGCGCAGCACATAAGCCACAGCATTTACTTCTTCGAAAGAGCAGATCCAAACCCCATCACGCTGTCCGAAACAGTTCATGCCTTTTGGATAACATTGACTCACGATTACCGCAACATCAATGCCCATGCTGCGCATATCTTTCTTTAATTTTTCGATCCAGTCGCCACCAAAATCTTTGGTACGCTTACTTTCGTAAATAATTTTACCACATTCCTGTCCAAATTGGTTTCGCACTACCTGAACACAATCTGCCCCACGCACACCTTTACCTACTTCTTCAATTAAATCGAAAGGATAATTGGTCCGGAGTAATTCTTCCAAGATCAGTTCCTGCACCTCTCCCTGCAACTGCATACTACCCTGTTCGGCTTTGCGTTTCATTTCTTCGGCCAATTTTTTCTGGTCGTCGAGCTGCTTTTCTAATTCCTTTAAACGCAATTGATGCTCAGTATCTTTAATGCTGTTTTTTTCTGCCTCCTGTTTGCGGATCTGTTCTACCAATTCATTACGCTGCTCTTGCAATTTGCGCTGAAACGCAAGCTCCATTTCTTCTTCTTTTACTTTAAGACTTTCCTCACGGCGTAAAAAATCCAGTTCCTTTTCGCGCGCCAGCCTAAGTTTTTCAGCATTCTCTTTCGCATTACCTTCAAGCATCTGCAGTTTGGTTTCAAAATCTGCCGAAATGCTTTTGCGCAGGTTTTCCTCTAAGCTATCTTTAAGCTTGGTTTTCTCTTCAGCTAGTTTATCTTCAAATGCTTTCAACTGCTGCTGTTTTTCTGACTCAAAAATCTGCAGTTTACGCTGATATTCTTCATCCTTCTGCCTTGCATAAGCAGCCGCTTTCTCACGTAACTCTTTCTTATAATCTTCGGCCATGGCTTCTTCCATCGGAAAAACATGGGCACAGTTGGGGCATTTTATTTCGGTAGGCATAAATTATTTTTTACCGCAGCGAACACTGCAGGTTACAAAGATATTAAAGCTTTATGATTGTGTAAAGGGGTTTTGCGCCATCGTTATCTAAAGCACTTTTGACCTGATTTCATGACCGGCAGCCAGGATTTTACTTACCGGGCATTTTGACGCGATTTCTTCCAATCTGATTTTCTGTTCTTCGGTAAGCACTCCGGTACAGGTAATCTCTTCCAGGAATATGGTTTCGCCGTTTTCGGCATCAATGTTTACTTCCACTTCAATTTTATCGATAGGCCAACCTTTTCTATCTACATACATCCTTAAAGTAATGGCCACGCATGATGCCAAAGAGGCCATTAACAATCCTTTTGGTGCAAATCCTTTGTGTGTTCCTCCCAGTTCTAAAGGTTCATCTACTATTATATCATGAGAGCCATTCGTGACCGAACAGGCATAATGTTCTTTATTTATCGTTGCTTTTACCATTATAAATTCGTTTTAGTAGCCCAAATATTGCGCTTTAACTTTAAACTTAGGTAAAAGTCTGGTCTTTTTTTTGAAAATGATCGTGAATCCGGAAGGCATTATCCAAAACCTATGGCTATTGTTTTCAAAATCAAAAAAACATCAAACATTATTAAAAGCAAATTGTTCAACTCTAAAACCACATAATCATGAAATACAGAAAGTTAATTGGAAAATATTTAAAGCACAAACCGGATAACAGTGCAAAAGTAGCACTTGCTTTAGTAGCTGGTTTGGCGGTGGGTGCAGTAATCAGTATTTTATTTGCCCCGGATAGCGGAGCGGGTACCCGTGGAAAAATTGCAGGTGGGGCCAGAAATCTTCGTTATGGTTTTCAAGACAAATATAACCTGTTAAAAGAAAAAGTATTCGGTGTAGAGGCTATTGAGGAAGATATTGTTCAACATGAAGTTCCTCATTTCAAACATAAGGTTACGAAGAAACGCAAATCAGATGTACAGGAAATTTTAGAAAATGCACACGAAAACGGTCAGGTACAGGAAGGACAAGGGTAAAGGATACAAGAAGTGGCTTTTCTTATAAAATAATTAATGCATGTCAAACCACTTTGGCGTTTAAACAATTTCTTAGTTTTACAGGATAATCGCAATACATGTTTTTTATCCTCTCCAAGATTTTGCTTTTCCTCATTAAACCGATAGTGTGGGTTTTTGTGCTTTTAATTTTTGCAATCGCATCAAAACAAGCTAAACAAAGAAAAAGATATGCAATCTGTGCCTTAGCTGTTTTCTTCCTTTTCTCCAATAGTTTTATTGTTGGCAAAATTATAAACAGCTATGAAGCCGGTTATCCCAAATTGCAGCACTACGATGTAGGTATTGTACTTGGAGGTTTTTCGGGCCTGAATAAACGCAATAACGAAATTGTGTTTAACGGCGCTGGCGACCGCTTATTCCAGGCCATTGCCTTGTATAAAAAAGGCAATATTAAACAGATTTTATTGAGCAGCGGAAGTGCAAACCTGATTGATAAAAAAGTAAAGGAAGCTGATCTGGCCTTAAAATATTTAAAATTGATTGGCATTCCGGATTCGGCCATACTGATAGAAAACCAAAGTAGAAATACGATAGAGAATGCCAGGTACAGCCTGGCGCTTATCGCAAAAAAGAATCCCAAAGCTAAAATATTGGTCATTACCAGTGCATGGCACATTCCAAGGGCAAAATTGATTTTTAATAAACTGACCAGACAAAAACCTGAATATTATCCGACTAATTTTTCCGGAAATACTGAATTTGAACTTCATGATTTCATTATTCCAAATGCCGGCGCATTGGGTGCATGGGAAATGTTATTTAAAGAATGGATTGGCCTAATTGCAGATCGGATCAGACATTAATTGGCTAAATGGCCAGGCCATATTAAACCTTCATCGCCAATAATAACACAAGCGATTATCTATTTTATTTATACTGACGGTAAACGTGGTATATTATAGATATGTAAAGTATTTTAAATTTTACAATTATGCATGTTTAATATACTATTTTGTATATCTTTATAGCATAAAATCTATATATAACATGCTCACAAAAGAAAAACAAACCCAAAAATTTTACTGGTTAAAATACGAAATCAGCGCAATCCAATCATTGATTCAGAATTCGCCCGGCGTTGACCAATTTGTATTTTGCTATTTCTTTCCAGAAACAGATCAGCAGGCCAAACCTTTACAGCTTATTGCTTATGCCTACATGGCAGCAACCAACCAGTACAGCAGTTACTTTGATAAACTTGAGATCTACAACAATAGCGCTCTGGATTTAAGCGGCCCCATTGTGATGAGTAATAATATCATTTCGCTCGCCGATATCCTGTTACTGATTAACACGCCCGACGTGAATGGCGATAAACCAGATTACCTGGTCTTCATCCCGAATGTTAACCGCGGACATGTTTTTTACGACGTAAAGCGCTTTAAAAGGATCGATACAGGCGATGTTGAATTAATTCTCGATATTAACACAGACCCTATTTTCACTAATCCTTCGCCACCGGCAACCATAAGCGGTCATTAACTCCCTGATCGCAAATGCTTAAAATATTCCAATATATTATAGATTGGTCTGAAGTATGGGCGTTATTGATCCCGTTATCTGTATTATTTTTTAAAAAACAACCAGTACGCCTTAAACTGGTTGTTTTTTATGTGTGGATGGCATTGGTGATCAACCTTTCTATAGATCTCATCTGGAAATTCAGGAACATACTGCCTGCAGCCTATAATTCAAATAATTTCCTGTATAATGCGCATTCGATCGTTCGTTTTTATCTATTCAGTGCTTTTTTTATCCGTTTAGATCAGCCATTTTTAGTTATCCTGAAGAGGATTATTCCCATATGTTTTACCATTTTCCTGGTCATTAATTTTACTTTTTTCGAAAACTTTTTTGATTACTGGAAACTGAGCAGCCGTTTACTATCTACCGAAGCCATTCTTCTTTTATTCTACGTAATTCAATATTATTTATTCAAAATAAATGAGAATGTGGCTACCAGGATTACCAATAGTGATTTTTGGATCATTACCGGTCTGGGTATTTTTGTGGCAATGAATTTCTTTATATTCCTGTTATACAACGAGCTTACCGTACATTTTAAAAAGATTGCCATCAGTTTGTGGAGCCTGCATAATATCTCTTATATTATTTTCAACTTATTTATAGCCAAAGGATTTTATGAATCAGGAAAATAATAGGTTCACACTGATGTTAATGGCAGGTATTGCAGCCATGCTGATGTTATTTATAACTATACTGCTTATTTTTATTTTTATGCAGCGTAAAAAGCTTCAGTACAGGCTTAATCTGCAAGCTTTACAAAATGCCCAGAAAAATAAACTGATAGAAGCGGCTGTAAGAAGTGAAGAAATTGAACGGCACCGCATAGCCGAAGAATTACATGATGAAGTTGGCGCCATCCTCGGATCATCGAGCCTACATTTTTATGGGATTAATATTGATGATTGTGACGAGATCAGTAAAGAAATGTATCAAAAAGGCAAAAGTTTACTGGACGAAGGCATCCATAAAATCAGGGGTATTTCGCACAACCTCCATTCCAGCATTTTACAGGAGCTTGGTTTAAAAGAGGCCATTTCGCATTTCTGTGGAAAAATTAGCCATAACAGCATTATTAAAATCGACTTAAATTTAACCGACGAGCATTTCACAAAAGCAAGCCAGAAAAATATCAGTATCTACAGGATTATTCAGGAACTGATCCATAATATCATTAAACATGCCAGGGCTAACCACATCTATATACAATCGTATAAGGTTAACAATAATCTGGTTTTCACGATTTCACACAACGGAAACGGCCTCACACAGCTGCAATTTGAGGAGCTTCGCTTTATTAAAGATGGATTAGGACTCAAAAATATCCAGAACAGGATGATCCTGCTTAAAGCTGAACTCCAATTTTTGCAGTTTGGCGATGATTACTTTATCGAAATTAAAATACCTGTTGATTAAATAGGTTTATCTTAAGGAAATCTTAATTGAATAATTTATACATATAAGTAGTATTATAATTCAATTTGTGTCTTTATATTTTTATAAAAGATTATTAATTTTAGACATAATTAAATAACGATGCTCAAAATAAGGATAGCCATAGCAGACGACTACAGTATTTTTCGGGACGGATTAAAGGTTGGCTTTAACCGCGACAAAAATCTGGAAGTAATATTTGAAGCGTCAGATGGGCAGGAACTTATGCAAAAACTCGAGGAACAGCAGCCCGATGTGATTGTGATGGATATAAAAATGCCTTTAATGGATGGTATAGAAGCCATGAAGTTAATCCGTAAAAAACATTCAAATGACATCAAAATACTGGTTTTAACGATGTATGATGATGTTAAATTCATTATCCACCTGATGGAAAACGGCGCCAATGGCTACCTGCTAAAAAACACCGATCCGAAAGAAATCAGAAAAGCCATTTATTCGATATATGAGAGCGGCTACTATTTTAACGATATTGTAACCAAGGCGCTCTTAAAAAAACTTACCTTTAAAGGTCCGATCAAGTTGTCACTGGATCAAACTATAGAATTCTCAGAACGCGAACTGGATGTACTAAAGATGATCTGCGATGAGAAAACGGCCACAGAAATCGGCACTGAACTTTTTTTAAGTCCACGTTCGGTTGAAGGCATCAGGATGCGTATGATCGAAAAAACAGGTGTCCGCAACACTGCTGGCTTGGTTATGTTCGCCATTAAAAATGGTGTAGTAGAATAATCTCTCCCTCCCCTTTAACATTCTTACACTGCTTATCAAGGTAATTCCGTTTGAATAAAGCGCTGTAAAAACACGATAGATTCTGTATTTCGGTGTTGTAGCATAAACATCGTCCCTTTTTTATACCCCAGTAAGTACGTAGAAATACTCTATTTTATGAATAGGTATTATCACGCTGTTATTAAAATAATGGTGTACCGACCTTTATGTTGTGCAAACGAAGCTTCAAAACCAAAGCACATTAAACATTATTTTATTTACCTCAAAAAAAAACGAAATGGCAAAGTCAAGCTTAACCAAGGCAGAATTAGCAATTCTTGATGCCTTAATCGCCGACCTACAAAGCGATGAAATTGTTGAATCAAATTCAGCGGCCCCACTATTTATTGCAGCAATTGCACGTACTGCAGTACAGGCAGTTAAAGTAACCGTAAAGGCTACACCAGTAGTTACTCAGGTAGTTGAAGCGATTGGTGCTGCAAGTTCTTTGAAAGAAGAAGAAATCAGCAGTCTTTCTAAAGAAGCCAACAATGGTTTATCTTTAGATAAACTGATCGAACTTCGCAAAAAATTCAATTAACAATTTTGGGAGGGCACGTATATGTGCCCTCTTTTTTCTAACCTATTTGAAATTATGATACCGAAATTAGATCCTACAGTTATTTACGAAATCGTAGTAATTGTTTTTCTGGCCTGCTGGTTTATAGCAACCGTATTGTGTCAGTTCAGGGAAACCAAAATATCCTGGTTCATCAGGTATAAAATAGATCTTTTCAATCTCATCCCTTTATGGACATTTTTTGCCCCCCACCCCGGTAAAAGGGATTACCATTTATTGTTTAGAGATAAGATAACAGAGACTGATTACAGCGAATGGCAGGAAATGGAGATTACCGAAGAACGTACTTTTTGGTCGTGGTTATGGAATCCTGAAAAACGGGATAAAAAAATATTATCAGATGTGGTGCAGAGCCTGGTATCCAGCATTCCCTCCTTCCGGGAAAAAACAGGCAATCTTAATTTGCTCATGTTTTCTACCCCTTACATTATCGTGTTACATGCGGTTAGTCAATGCAAAAAAAGATCGCAGAACTGTTACCGGCAGTTTATGCTGGCCGAATCATCAGGCTATCAAAAGGAAACCAAACCGGCATTAATCTTATTATCTGTTTTTCATCAAATATAAATTGGCTATGATTTTATTTAACGACATATCGCAAACTGTACTCTTCATACTTTGTGTGGGTTTATTAATTTCGACACTCGAGTACCTTAAAAAAGTAGAGATTTTTTCTCCAAACGGGCTGTTATCCTGGAATGTAATGCAGCTAAAATGGACCAAACAGGATCAAAAATCACTTTTAAAGCCTTTTTTCAAATTATTTAGTGCCTCGGGGCTCACTGTTCTTTTCATCATCAGGTGTTTACTCATTGCCGGACTGTTCTTTTTCCCGTTACAGAGTACAACAGGCTGGTTATTAATCAGTTTATTGGGGGCAAGTTTACTGGTGGCATCATTGGCTACCTACTACGGCAGCGATGGTTCTGACCAGATGAGTATGCTAATTATCATTACCCTGATTTTGTGCAACCTACCTGTTTTATCCAGCAGCAAATTAAGAGATATCGGATTATGGTTTATCGCTTTGCAGGCCTGTTTATCTTATACCGTTGCCGGTATTGCCAAGCTGGTATCTTCAGAGTGGCGATCAGGAACTGCTATAAAAGATGTCTTTTCTACCAAAACCTATGGCTCTAAAAAAGCAACCCTCTTTTTAAAGAAATACCCTGCAGCAAACCGTTTTTTATGCTGGAATGTAATCATTATGGAAAGCATATTCCCATTGTGTTTGTTCTTACCCTGGGAGTTTGCCCTTGTATTCCTGATCTGGGGATTTATATTTCATTTTTTTACCGCAGTAATTATGGGACTGAACTCATTCTTTTGGGCTTTTATGGCTACTTATCCGGCAATTTATTTTGTTAACCACCAAATGTCATGGCATCTTTTTTAAATAAGCAGAAAGATATTATCCTTTTTGATGGTGTCTGCAATTTTTGCAACCGTTATATCAATTATATTATAACGCAAGACCGGACAAACAAATTTAATTTTGCCCCATTAGAAAGCAGAGCAGCATCAGAATTAGGCCAGCAACACCAGGTTAATTTTAACGAACTGAATAGCATAGTTTTGATCAGCGGTGATAAGTTTTTCACCCAATCGGAGGCCGTGTTGCACATCCTTAAAAACCTGGGCACCTGGTGGTCGCCATTAATTAACTTGGGTTATCTTATCCCTGGTTGCATAAGAAACCGGTTGTATAAAGTATTTGCCAATAACCGGTATGCTCTATTGGGGCAAACAAACAGCTGCATGCTGCCAACAGAAGAAATCAGAAGTAAATTTTTAATTTAAAGGCAATCGATTTTGTTATTGCAGAATATCGAATTGATGTTCTGCAAACCAAATGACTAAAGTAAAGACTATGCTTCAATTGCTTTCCAAAGCATATCTTTAAGCTCTAAAATATTCTTTTCGGCTACTGATGAAATAAATATCGATGGGATATTTGGCAGATCCTGTTTCATTTCTTCCATCAGTTCATCATCTAGCATGTCTGATTTGGTAATGGCTAAAACATGTGGTTTCTGCATTAATTCAGGATTGTAAGATTCCAACTCACTTTTAAGAATTTCGTATTCTTCTTTAACTGAGCGGCTTGTATCGGCCGGAACCATAAACAACAGTACAGAATTACGCTCGATATGACGCAAGAAACGGTATCCTAAGCCTTTACCTTGCGATGCACCTTCGATAATCCCTGGAATATCTGCCATTACAAAAGATTTTCCGCCCCTGTAGCTTACAATACCCAGATTTGGAACAATGGTTGTAAAAGGATAATCGGCAATTTCTGGTTTAGCAGCCGAAACTACAGAAAGTAAAGTCGATTTGCCTGCATTCGGGAAGCCCACCAAGCCAACATCGGCTAAAACTTTTAATTCTAAAATGTTCCAAACCTCTTGTCCCTGCTCCCCAGGTTGTGCAAAACGGGGTGTTTGCTGTACAGAATTTTTAAAATGTGCATTACCCAAACCACCGCGACCACCAGGAGTTAATATTTTAGTTTCGCCATCTTTGGTAATTTCGAAAAGAACTTCTCCTGTTTCGGCATTTTTGGCGATGGTACCCAAAGGAACCTCCAATATTTCATCTTTACCCTGTTTGCCCGATTTATGCGAACTGCCGCCGGCACCGCCATCTTCTGCGATGATGTGTTTGCGGTATTTAAGGTGTAATAAGGTCCAGATATGGATACTACCTTTCACGATAATGTGGCCACCGCGGCCACCATCGCCACCATCAGGGCCGCCCATAGAAGTTAAAACATCACGGTGTAAATGTGCCGAGCCTGCCCCGCCCTTACCGGAACGGCAACAGATTTTTACATAATCTACGAAATTAGAACCCTGCGACATATGATTGTTGTTGAATGTTTATGTTTTAACGTTGAAATGTTACAATAACAATTCCTTTAAAATTAAAGAGTTATAACGCTTTAACATTATAACTCTTTGTATGTTTTTGAAATATAATCCGGATAATAAAATTAATCCAGATTCGATTACTTGATACCAGCTGCCTGAACCTTATACTTTATATTGATCGATTACAGCGCAAAGATTATTGTATACTGTTTCAATATCACCGATTCCATTTACCTTGTTCAATTTGCCCTGCTCCTCGTAGTAAGGTAACACATGGATAGTTTTATCAAAGTATTCTGAAATACGTTTTTTTAATTTTTCAGCATCATCATCAGGTCTGCCACTTATTTTATGGCGTTCGGCAATTCGTTTGGTTAGTTCGTCCTGATCAACATCAAGTGCAATTACACCTGCAACTTTACTGCCTTTACGTGCTAAAAACAAATCAAGCTCAACCGCTTGTGGTACGGTACGTGGAAATCCATCAAACACAAATCCTTTTGCATCAGGATTTTTATCTACCTCTTCTTCAAGCATGGCAATTGTGATCGCATCCGGAACCAATTCCCCATCAGCCAATAATTGGCTTACTTTTTTTCCTAATTCGGTTTCCCCTTTAACGTGTGCTCTAAAAAGATCGCCTGTTGAAACGTGTACCAACTGATATTTTTCAATCAGTTTTTCAGATTGGGTGCCTTTACCCGCCCCCGGAGGGCCAAAGAGAACTAAATTAAGCATTCAAGTTGTTTAGGTTGTCTTCAAAAAATTAAAAAGCCTTATTCCTATGGCTCTATCCCAGTAAAAATGCAAAACACTGTATTATAGGTCAAGACATTGTTCACTTTTCAAGGCTGCAAATATATAATTATTAATTTAGATGCCATTTATAATTGACAATTTATTTAAAAAAGAGCTATTTTAATGACATTTATCTTCTTCTAAAAAGAATCTTGTGCGATTTTCATATTTAACAGAATATTCTTCAAATACCAGCTACTTTAACCGAATAATCCTTTTACATTTTTAATGATTTTTACAATTTAAATATCTAGTTTGCACGGTGGGATTGAACCATTTTTACCCAACCTGTTTAAATGCAGAAAACCAGGGCTATTTTACGCCTTAATGATATTAAGAGTCTTTTTTATATTTTTAAAACCGACCTATAATGGGCCAATTCATCAAAAACACACACCTGTTAAAGAAATGGATCTTAATCGGTGCCAACCTTTTGGCTTGCATTTTTACATACGGACAACCCACTTCATTTCAAGCCATTGCCCCCTCATCCATTAATCAAACAAAGCCTAAAGATTTTACATTCGATGTGGCTCCAGAAACCTTTGATTTAAATATTTACCATAAGGGGATAAAAGAAAAGGCAGGTAATTCTTTATCGCAAATGCGGGTTGCCAATCTAAAAAAAGATGCTAATTCGGTATCATGGCAATACCCTGATCTTCTGGTTTCGGTAAGTGTTGTGAAAAAAGAAAATTATTTGGATATCAATATCCGGTCAGAAGGTGCAGGTAAGTTTGTATGGCCACATGTAAATGCAGAAAGTTACATGCTTCCTTTGTGGGAAGGAAAGTATATTCCTGCAAAGGACAATTATTGGAAGTCGTTTTTAAAACAACAAACGCTAGACTTTCCCGAAAGTTTTTCAATGGGATTTTTTGCTTTAAATAAAGCTAATTATTCCATTGTGTATGTATTAAAAAACATCTTTAATAGCGACTTACATTTCGATACAAAGCCTGATATCAGTTTTTCGTTCTCTCATGAGTTTCTTTCCATTAATAAAGACAAAACGTATGGCTTCAGAATTTATGTCACAGAAACCACCCCTTTGGCAGTAAGTAAGGTATATAAAAATTACATTCAGGAAAAAGGCAGATTTAAAACACTCGAAGAAAAAGCGGCCAGCAATCCAAATATCCGGAAATTGTATGGCGCACCACACATCTATTTTTGGCCACATGGGCTCATTTCAGAAAAAAACATCCATTGGAAACAACTCCAGGCTTCCTGGCCTCAGAAAGAGAAGTTCTTTTCATGGCTGGTACAATTATTAAAAAACAATGAAGAGCGCGATGCCGCAAATGCACTTAACCAGGTATGGGCTGCATGCAAAAAACAAAGCCCAATTAATAGTGATCAGAAAAGAATCATCCTTGATGCATTAAATAAGGCTTTCAGATCGAATGGACTATATAATCGCGATGTATTTGGAAACCTCCCTGATAATACACTTACCAAACCATTAAGCGAACAACAACTGTATGCCCGAAACAAAAAATTATTAAAAAAAGAGCTGGGAGATCTCATTGACAACCCGGATGAATGGGGAAAAGAAAGTATCAACCTCCTGAACGATCTGTACCAGTCTGGAATAAAGAAGGCATGGATAGGCTTCTCTGATTGGGCTGATGGATTAAAGAACCCCGCTCTGGTTGAAAAAGCCAATAAATTAGGCTATCTGATTGGCCCATACGATAGCTATCATTCCATTCATCCAAAAGAGGACAAAGAGTGGCGCACCTGTTGGTTTCCCGATTCCTCTTTATATGATGATGCCTCAGTGACCAATGCTTCCGGAAAAAAAATAGATGGTTTTATAGGGGTTGGCCGACAATTGAATCCAACGCTTGCATTCCCTTTTGTAAAACAGCGGGTAGCAAGTATTTTGAGCGACGGCATTCCATACAATACGTGGTTTGTAGATTGTGATGCCACTGGTGAGGTATTTGATGATTATTCGCCTGATCACATCACTACAAAAGAAGAAGATTTTAAAGCCCGCCTTCATCGGATGGAGTATATCGGTAATGAAGTTGCAATGGTAGTGGGGTCTGAAGGCGGAAATGACTTTACAGCTAAATCGTTGGCATTTGCGCAGGGGCTTGAAATGCCTGTTTTATATTGGGGAGATCCGGATTTAAGGCAAAATAAAAATAATCCGTACTATGTTGGGAATTACTGGGGCCAGCCGGGTACTATTCCTTCTATATATACGAAGGTTATACCAATCAAAGAAATCTATGAAAAGATATATGTTGATCCCACCTATTCACTTCCGTTATTCCGTCTTGTTTATAATGATGCAGTGATAACCACAGCACACTGGGAGAATGGCTCTCTGAAATTAAAGGATGAAGTAGGAACACGTATGCTGTCGGAAATTTTGTATAATACGCCACCTTTATATCATATTGATCAGACGGAATGGAAGCGCAACAAAGCACGGATCATAAGTCATTTAAAAGTATGGAGTCCATTACACGAAAAAGCAGTAGTATTGCCAATGACCGCTTATAATGTTCTTTCTACCGACCGTAAAATACAACAAACCATATTCGGTAATCAGATAAAAGTTACCGTAAATTTTTCCGGTCGAAATGCCCAAATCGGCACTGAAGTGATTATGGCCCGGTCAGCAGTAATTGACTATGGATTTAAGAAAGTAAATTATAAGGTAAAGTGAAATTGCTATAATAATTCCCGAAATTGCAATTGATGCTATCCAAGAGGCCTTTTATGAATACCTATCGCTTCCATTTTAATAATAACAAGAAAACCCGAGCTATACTATTTTGGTTTTTTACCGCCTTGCCAACTATTGCATTAACAGCCATCATTTTAGTGCTACATCCAGATCCACTTTTCCCAGCCTGGCTATTGCTCATTTCATTACCTTTAATGCTAGTAGCTATTTATAAGCTTCTTAAACTAGCCTCCAAAGCGAGGTCGGCAGAAATTATTTCACTAGGCGATGAAGGCTTTACCAGTTCTTATTTTGGTTCTGTTTTACTTTCGGAAATACACACCATTCAGGTTCCCGTAAAGCAAATAGGGTTATTTGGAGGAAGACAGCGAGACTATTACAAAAACACGGATGTTGATATTCCCTACCTCAAATTTTCGATCACTACCCTGGATGGAAAAATATTGAATTGGATATTGAATGAGTGGGGTGGACTTTATAACTCAGAAGAAGAATTTTCCATTTTCTTTAACTTCCTCACAGCACTAACTGACCAGTTATATCAACTTTATTACTCCAACGAACCATACAACAGCTATTTAAAAATTCTTAACGAGAACGGTTTTTGGGAAAAGCGGGATTAAAAACGATTAAGTAGCGGATTTTTCTTAGAGAAGGTTTCATCATTCGGCATTCAACAGCTATGCTGATTAATGAACAAATAAAAAACCCTCCGTTTTGGAGGGTTCGTAAAAAATAACAATAAAAAACATGTAATATTTACTGCTTTAAAGTAATGGTTCCTAAAACCGTGTTTTGCCCCAATGCAACCTTTACAGCCGTTATGGTACTGTCTTTATAGCCGGCAAGAGGTGCAAACTTCACATTATAAGTGCCTGATGCTAAGCCACCCACAGTAAATTTACCGGTTAGCGGATCTGCAACAGTACCTACCGTATCGGTTCCGGCAATAACCAACACTTCAGGATGGCTTGCCAAAGGCAGAACAGTACCTGAAATTAATCCAGTGGTTGCCGCCGTAACGCCCCGTACTACCGGTTTTAATAAATATTTACCATTTCCGGTACTAACAATCGATTTCGCGGCATCAAAGTCTAAAAGAAGTGTATAATTAACACCCTCAACCAAGCTTGGATTAGCTGTTAATTTAACCTTCCAGCCCGATGTTTGTGCACTTGGTGTTTTAAGTTCCTGTTGAATACCGTTAACCACAATGGTGTTTCCGGTTTCATTAAGCACCAGTCTGATTTCGGTAATCTCTCCTTCTGGCATTTCACCTGAGGCAACCAGAATATCGGGGTTACTGGTTCCAATCCTAAAATCAAGAATATCGAATATGCCGGCACTTGCCGCAAATACGTAAGGTTTACCTCCTGATACCAGCACCACTTCCTTTACACTCAGGTTAATTTTATCGAAATTTCCAGGGGCATCGGTCATTTTGATCTGTACTTTAGGAGTCCCCTGGGCTGAATCATTTTTCTTACACCCATTAAAAGCAAGTACTCCCGCCAAAACCAGTACTGCCAATAGGGAACGAATAAATTTTGTTTTCATAACTATAGATTTTATTTAACGTTTTACCGACCAAAATTGAAAGCCGAAAATGAAATCAACGTGAAATTTTTAATTTATTTTTTTCATCTTATTTTCATGTTACCAATCTACATTTGATGGCATAAGCACATTTACGATAATGGTTTTTAGTAGAAGTTTATCTCATGATGGGTTAAACTTTTTTATATTTATGCGATGATGAGATGCTGCCTTATTTTTTGTTTGTTGGTTTTCTTGCGGGTAAGTGCTCCCGCTATGCAGAATAACGCATTATCGATGGGTGTATTGGCTGGCAATCCTCCCCAACAGGAACTCCCACAGGAGCCAGTAAAGCCCAATAACAAGGTTACGCCTAAACAAACCAAACCTGAGGAACCCATAATTAAGGAAGTACCCAAAGCCAAAAGACAAGTAAAACCGATGATGGTTAAGCCTAATGTCAAGATCAAACCGATAAAAATTATTAAACCCAGGATTAAAAAGCCTTAAAGATAATATATGCGCTTCCGTCTCTTGATTTTTGTTTTGTTGTGGACGATAACCCGTGTTCAGGCCCAGCAGGACTCTGCCAAAACGACGCTTACCCTTGCATCGATATACAATAGCAATATTAACTATTACGGGCAGGTTACGACCGAGAAATACCCCTATATTTTATTCAATGCTACGTTAAGATTACCCTCTGGTTTATATTTTTCAGGAGGTGGATATAAACTACTGAATTTTGGCCCAATCGTATCAGAAACGGATCTGGGTATCGGTTACGACCATGATTTTAACGATAAAATAACAGGAGGCATTGCCTATTCACACTCCTTTTTTCCGAGCAATTCCCCTTTATTACAGGCTGCCAACAGCAACAACATTAATGCATCTTCTGCCTACACCTGGCCCTGGTTTAAAACCGATCTCAGTATCGACTTTGCCTTCGGAAAGCAGAGCGACGTATTTCTAAGTTTCGAAAATTCGAAGGAAATTGAACTGGGCACTGTTTTCGGCAATAGCAATTTAATTTCAATTACCCCGGCAATAACAATTACCGCTGGCACCACCCGCTTTTATGAAAGTTACCTGGTTGAAAAAAGTAAAAAACAACATTCAAACGGCAACGGAAAGAGTGGTTCGGCACCCGGAATTGTAAATGGAACAACTGTTGAAATTGTCGAAAATTCTTCCACCCAGTTCAAATTATTGGCTTATAGTTTTAAATTGCCCCTGAACTGGAGTACGGGAAATTTCCTTGCTGAGGCCAGTTATCAATTCTCTTTGTTGGGCAACCGAAAGGAAACCGAAGTGAAACACCAGCAGTCTTTCTTTGGCCTTGCAGTTTATTATCAGTTTTAGTTTTAACAGAATGAAAGTATTAATCATAGAAGACGAAAAAACACTTGCCTACGAACTGGAAAAGTTCCTGAGGAAAGCTTTTTTCCTTTGCGATTTGGCCCATAGCTTTAAACAGGGTGCAGAAAAACTGGAACTAAACCAATATGATTATATCCTTATCGATTTGGGGCTACCGGATGGAAATGGTTTCGACCTGCTTAAAAAAGCTAAGAAGAGTAATCCCGATGCAGCATATATTATCCTTACTGCAAGAGGAAAGCTGGAAGACCGTGTTGCGGGATTAGATATGGGTGCCGACGATTATCTGGCTAAACCTTTTTTCTTGCCCGAACTTCAATCGCGCATGCAGGCTATTGCCCGCCGCAAATTTAAAGTTTCAGAAGAACTCCTTCCCCTCGGCCTTTTTAACATCGACCTTCAAAAACGTTTTGTCTTTTTTGAAAATGAACAGATTGAGCTATCCCGTAAGGAATTTGATCTGCTAAGCTATCTCCTGCTCCATAAGAACAGGGTGCTTACCCGCATACAATTAAGCGAACACATTTGGGGAAATTTTGCCGACGATGATTATGATTCGAATTATATTGATGCACACATCAAAAATATCAGAAAGAAATTAAATATTTACGCACCTACCGAATGGCTGGAAACGGTAAGGGGCGTTGGCTATAGAATCAGGAAATAATTGAAACTATCTACAAAACTTACTTTATTTATAAGCGGCTCTAAACTGGCCATTGTAGGCCTGTTTATCCTGTTGCTTCCTTTTCTGATCAGGCAAATCGCCAGCAATTACACCAACTTTTCCCTGCGCAGCCAGCAAAAAAAAGTGATCCGGAACATCAATAGCAAAGGTATAAACTATTACCTTGAAGGTGAGGATAACTATGGCAGTTATACAATGCTTAAAGACGAATATATTGCACTGGAAATTGCTGCTCCTGATTATAAAATCGATATCATAAGGGATACCAAAAGAATAGTAGAACAGGATACGATTGCTTATCGGGTGCTGAGCTTTACTTTTCATCAAAACAATAAGAATTACCTGCTTGAAATTGGTAAAACCAACGCCAGCATCAACCTGTACAATGCTGCTCTTCAGCGCTTTGCACTATATGTACTCATTATCCTGATTGCCTTGAGCATTATTATCGATTTAATTTTTACCCGTCAGCTGATTAAACCACTGGGACAAATCATTAAACTCAGACTGGCCAACACCAGGTTCCCTTTTAAAAAGAACCGGAAAAATATCCAGACCACCACACAGGACTTCAAATACCTTGACCGCTCGCTTATCTCCCTAATGGACCAGATTAACGAAGCATTTGAAAAGGAACGCGAATTTACCGCCAATGCTTCGCATGAGTTTATGACTCCCATCAGCATCCTGCAAAACAAAATGGAAAACCTGCTGACAGAGGAATTGGAACCTGAAACCATACAGGAACATATTGTTGATATGATGAAAACACTGGAGCGGTTAAAGAAAATTTCGCGTGCGCTCCTGTTGATTTCCAGAATAGAAAATGAACAGTTTTCCAAACAGGATCAGGTAGAACCCAAAAACTTGCTTAATGAGCTGGTTGAGGAAATAAGCCACCGACTGGAAGAAAAGAACATCCACATAGAAATTGATCTTAAGCACAACAAAATTATCACCTGCACAAATCACGACCTGTTGTTTCAGCTTTTCTACAACCTGGTTAATAATGCAATCAAGTTTAACCGGGAAAACGGACAAATCCTGATTTCAGACCAGGTTGAAAAAGACAGCTATTCCATTCAGGTGAGTGATAACGGCCAGGGTATAGAACCAACAGAAATTCCTTATATTTTTGATCGCTTTAAAAAAACCGGTCAGGCCGAAAACACAGGCTATGGCTTGGGCCTGGCCATTGTAAAAAGCATCGCAAACTATTTAAACCTGCACATCAAAATCGATTCGGCACCAGGCGAAGGAACACGTTTTAAAATTAATTTCTAGAGAAACTATAGAAAGAAAGTGTATAAGGCCAATCATGCCTCCAAGATCGAGGGTGCCTATGGTGATCTGCTTACGGGTCATTTCGCGAAAAACTAAACCAGGCAAATTAGGGTTTTGGTATAAAAACTTAAGGGCTTGGTGTAAAACCGCAATTTAATACTATTTCAACAACTCTTTTTGATTTCATGAATATTGCCCGGCAAGATCGATAAGAACAATTAAACAAAATGGAAATTCTATGTTTCATTATCTTTAAGGCCACAAGAAAAAGGCTATATTCTTCCTGAGGATTCGGAAGTAAGAAAATCAATGGTTCAACACGACGACAGAACAGCTATCTACGATGATTCTGAACTCGACTATGATGAACAAGCCCAACGGGTTTATAAAATTGTAAAGACAAAATCGAAAAAGCCCTGCCGTCAAACAGCAGGGCTTTTTATAGTCAAGAACCATTTTGCCGGACTATAGTAGCCACTTTTTGGTTCAACCTCACTTATAATTTATTTTAAACTATTGTTTTTTGAGATAAGTTTTATTGCCGTTCTTGTTAATGTAATATTTTCCGCCGCGGGGACCTGTCAATACCTGCTCTCCATTCGGGCCAGATAATGTTCTGTCAACCGTAGGCGTATAATTCTTTGTAGAGGCTGAATTTTCAGCCTCTACTGCCGGGGCTGCTTTTTCTTTGGCCGCACTGTAACGTTTATCTGGTGTACCATCTTTCTTAAGTTTTACACCATCAGCATTTGGGCTTGGCGCAGCTTTGCTTGCAGCAGCAGGCGCTGCTTCTGTTTTAGAAGTATAACGTTTATCGGGCGTGCCGTCTTTCTTTAACCTCACGCCACTCGCGTTTGGACTTGGCGCAGCTTTACTTGTAGCAGCAGGAGCTGCTTCTGTTTTAGAGGCATAACGTTTATCAGGTGTGCCATCTTTTTTTAGCCTCACTCCACCCGCGTTTGGGCTTGGCGCGGCTTTACTTGTAGCAACAGGAGTTGCTTCTGTTTTAGAAGTATAGCGTTTGTCAGGCGTGCCGTCTTTTTTTAGTCTTACTCCATTAGCATTCGGACTTGGTGCAGCTTTGCTTGTTGCGGGAGCAGCTTCTGTTTTAGAAGCATAACGTTTATCAGGCGTGCCGTCTTTTTTTAATTTAACACCACTGGTTGATTCCGTTTCTTTTTTAGCATTAGCTTTAGTTCCCTTTTTAGCTTTTGCTGGACCTGACTGCGCAGGTATAGTAGTTTGAGCAAAACTCAGGTTTACATAAAAAACCAGAATGACTACCAGTGAAAATAATTTTCTCATAACTTTTTGTTTTACATTAATGGTATGTTAATTTTCATCTCAAGCCCGTATCACGATATCAGTGATACAATTTACCAAATTTTCTTTACCACGGCAATAAAATCAAGAATATATTAATGCAGCTAATTTTAATATGATTGAGGGCAGTATCTGCTCTGCTTTAGTTTCTAAATACAATAAAATCAGTATAAAGGAAGTCTATATCCGGTTCGGTATTACACCAGAGCTGATGAATCTCCTTAAGATCCATAAATAATGTATTCGAAACGCGGGAATTATGAGCTCGCGTTCAATTCAAACTTTTACTATGAAATGGCATTTATCGAACAACTAAATATGGAATTTAAAACACTAAATACCTCACTACAAGACGTTTACATTTACAAAAGCAAACAAAAAAGGGAAGATTTTTCAATCTTCCCTTTAGTGCACTTGAGGGGACTACAATTGAACAATTAATACCACTTCTAACACTGTTTAATTCCGCAAGTTCAAAATCAAAATAATTCCATTTAAAACAACTAACACAGTTTTTAATAATTGTTACTGCTAATAATTTAAGAACTGGAAGAATTAAATGTATATAAAAATGAGGCAAAAAGCATCTTCTAAATAAGATACGAATTGCGCCAAAAACGATAGGGAATTAATTAGAGCGCTGAAAATTATGTGTATTTCGGAAATACTATCCACCCCTGTACGTTCCAAACTGTTCAGTAGGCACTATGGATTTATAGTCTGAGGCTTACCGCATAGATCCTCTCAGAGATCATCAGATTCTTGTTACCCATCTATTACCACTTAATAAGTAATGCTGAAGAAAGGCTCCTTTTGCTTCGCAAAAGCCCTTACGAGCTACCAAAGGCACTCTAAGAATAGCACTTGGAAAATAGATTAACTGTCCGAGTTTGATTTTCTTTTAAAGCTGTTTTTCCTCCACCCGGAATCGATTTCGTTCATCAAACAACACCTTGTTCCAAAACACATCTGGACAGCCTTAAATCCGCTTAAAATCAGCCGATTGAACACTTTTCAGCGAAAATCAGTGCCAGTTTGCGACGTTAGATGTGGCCAGTTTGCAAAAAAAGCAGTGGCCAGTTTTGGAATAATCTACAGATTAGCAATATATTCATCTTTTATGCTTCAAAATTATTTCTTTCGATAATATTCCAACACCCGTTTCACAAAGATTTCCATCCGGTTTTTTAACTCCTCAATTTGAACAAATGCAGCTTCGATTCCTTCCCTGGGATCCTTCACCTTTAACCTGCTATAGCGTTTCAGATCACCCGTGGTAATATTTTCTTCATTTTTTTTGAACTCCTCAGGGGTCTGCCAGCGTTTAATTTCAGGATCATAGATCCAAAAGCCTTTACTCACCGCCTCCTCATAAACAGGACGGTAATTTGCATTTGGAGCACTCTGGTAATTCCCCATGCGGCGACTCTGCTCAGCAATAAACCCACCGTTACCCTGCAAATCTTTAGGCTTCATTTTACTAATATTTTTAGCAAAACTAAATCCTTTATCCCACTTTTCAAAATCTTTTTTTACACCTTACGCGCATAAGCGCCGCCCGTCTGCTGCACAGCAGCAGCGGGCGACCCGCGGCTTTTGTGGGCTAAAAAAGCGGCCAGCCCCAAGGCCAGCCACCGTAAAAAATTAAATCCTATTAATTCAATGCATCCGCCCCCATCTTTGCAAATGCTGTACAGAGATCAAAAGCCGTTTGGTTATGCTTCAAACCTGTACCGTACATAATGGATTTAAACTTGCTTTGCTCATCTTTATAATGCCTCAAATTCTGATGGTATCCCGTGACAGCATTATAAGCCCCGTACAAAGTACCCCTTGTAGTTTCCATCTGTTGGGTCGGGCTGCTTAACGCATATTCCAGCACCTGCTCTACCGTATTTTGGTAAAGGGTAGAAAATTCGTCTTCTTTGCCATTGCGTACCGCCTCCAAAGTTTCTCTGTTCGGCGCCACAGCCAACTGTATCAACTGCTTTAGGTATTTATCGGTAATTTTTACCCTGCTCCAACGGTTAAATACTTCTTCCATCTCACCAGCCAATAGATTAGAAATTCCCAAAAGTTTGTGCGCTTCCCTCAACCTGTCCACCGCTCCCGCGGTATGCTTGATGCGTACACAATTAGTTAGATTCTTCATTGCCGCATTTAAGGTATTTTGGCAGCAGATACGGATCGGCGTAAAAGCAGCGGTTATACTTCCGCTCCCATCATGGGTGGTGGAAAGAAAAAGATATTTTTCGATACAATCATTGCGC
Source organism: Sphingobacteriaceae bacterium (assembly GCA_017745075.1). Classification (GTDB taxonomy): domain Bacteria; phylum Bacteroidota; class Bacteroidia; order Sphingobacteriales; family Sphingobacteriaceae; genus Pedobacter. The sequence goes on from JAGIAD010000007.1 coordinate 41,723, forward strand.
CCCACGCGGATATAATCAGGCAGTTTAGCCGTGATAAAGGTACGCTCGCCTTTGCCCAGACAACCAGCGGTTTCATATTTGATACCCTCCCCACCACCGACAATGGCATCAAAAAAAGCAAAGGCATCGACATTTTGCACAATTCTGTAATCCCTGCCCACAACGCCCAAAATACCTTCAGTATCAGCACGCACCGTTGCGAAAGCATCCGGTACCAAAATACCTTCATTCCCACCGCCCAAATAAAGCGTATCGGGGAAATCCAGCAGCTCCATCGCCAAAGCGTTGGGCGTAAACAAAGGCCGTTTTTCTACCGTAAAATCGAGCCCTGCAAATTTTATCGCCTCGCTACTCTTCGGATAATCCGCCACAATTGTGCCCAGCCCATGCCAGGCTTTTTCTTTTACACTAAAAAAGCTATGCTTCCCCGTGTTTTTATTAAAATTAAGCTGATGTGCCATTGTCTTTTGGTTTTGGTTCAACATTAGTGATCATTAACAGGTTGACCTTGAAGAATCCCACATGCTCAGTATTGGTCAACAAACAGCTCCCCTGCGCTAAAATTTCGTTCATCGTATCTTCAATATTTTCGTGTGGCGTACTGACCGCAGCCTTTAGCACGATAAAAACATATTCCATTTTCATTATATCTACTATTAAAGTTTAAAAATCGTTGCCCCCGAAAAACGGGGGCAAAACCATTAAGCAGGCACGACCATTTCACCCTCAATCTCCGAAAGCCTGCCCACACAAAGCGTTCTTACATGCTCGGCAACTTCCTTAATGATAAAAGGGTTCTTGGTCTTGAACTCGTTCCCTTTGTCATCCTCAATCACCAGTTCACAGCGCTGGTACTGGCCGATACCCGCCTCCTCCGCATCTTCCAACTGCTTCACCTCGAACTCCTCCAAAGTGCTAATCGTCTCCACCAGTTTATCCCGCTGGATTTTTTTGCGGTGCAAACTCTCCACCAGCTTCAAAACCTGCTCCAGGTTCATCGCAGGCTTCTGCTCCGCCAACTGTTCCTTAATTTCCGTTTTGGTCGTTTCCGCGCCTTTTCCATTGCGCCCATCCTGGGTAGCGTTTAGCCCCTCACCAGGTGTTTTTGGCGTATTAGTTAACTGACCGTTTGATTTTCCGTTTTCGATTACATTCGTTTTCATGACTTTTTTGATTTAAATAATTGCTTAAAATGATTCCTATAACAGCCCCAATCGGGGCAGTTACTTTAAGCCGTGGCGCATCCTGCGCCATGCAAGGCCTTTGGGCTGTGGGTGGACTTCTGCCTTTTAATTTTTCCATGGGCTAATCATTTACGTCAGTCGGCAGGAGCCTCCTGTCCTTTTGATAAGCCCCTCTCCTGACTACGATCCTGTTTTCAAGACAAGGCTCTGCCGAAAAAAAAACCTCGGGAGCGCAAGCTCACAGGGAAGATTTTTTTCGAGCAGACCCCGCAGGGGCCTGGCCTTGACGGAAACAGGATTGTTCAGAAATTTGCTTCTCCAAAAGGGCAGAGTGGTACCCAAGATCACCTCAGAAAAGATTACCAATAGAAAAAAGAAAGCAGAAAAGATCAGCGACACCTAACAGCACAGGAACTATCCACCGTATGGATGTCGGGGGAAATATTGGGCGAAACACCCGTTTGGAAAAAACCATAAGCCCTGCGGCCCAGTTCGAAAGCAGCCATAATGGAGGAAGATTTTGCCAGGCCCATGCCGGGAAAACGGCAAAGTGCAGCATGTTCCAGATCACCCAGCTTGGAAAGATCGTAGCCCACCTCCTCCAGGATATTGTGGCCAAGCGATACCGCCGACCCGTCAGGCGAGCCTGAACCAATCAGCATAGCCAGTAGTTCCTCATCCCGCATGGCTTCGGTCCCATATTCCATCATTTTTTCCCTTGGGCGTAGCTCTTCCGGCCAGTTTCTGATCGAAGTATCATCATCCTTCTTTTTCTGAAGATCCTTCACGCAGACATGTTCACTGATATAGGCTGCCGAACGGAAAAGTGAAGCAAAGGCAGAAATCAGGAATTCAAATTCTTCCTGAAAGATATTGACCCTGTTGCGGATATAAGAACCATCCCGCTGTTCATCACTCCTGGTGATGCTGATGTAATTGGTATCGTTTTTGGCAAGCATGAAATCCAAAAAGAAATGCCTGCCCTTGGACGAAAATGATTCTGTTGCAATGATTTTGTTTTTCATCTGTATATAGCTGTTTTTCAATGGTGATGAAGCTATCCGATTTTTTCATACCACCGTGTGTGATGAAAAATCATGATGGTTTCATAGTGTTTTTTATTAGTCACACCACAAATCTCAGCAGGGTAAAGGCAAATAGTCGGTAAAAAATAAAATTACCCGGTCACGGACTGCCTTATCCGATCAACGAAACAATTAAGGAGTAAAACCGTTTATCTATCAATCAACCAAACACTTAACTATGAACAACAATCAAGCAATCACAGACAAACAGACCTGTTCTGAATGCGGAAAGGAACTGTTCGGACGGACCGACAAACGCTTTTGTAACGATACTTGCCGTAACAGCTTTAACAGAAAATTAAGGGCGGAAGAAAAAGCAAGGGACAATGAGAACATTCCGGCCATCTTTAAACAGATCAGGACCAATTACGAAATCTTAAAACAGTACCATCTGGAAAAACTGAACGAAGGTGCCACCATCCATATTACCAAACAGGAACTTTTAGGAAAAGGATTTGAGCCTAAATTCTGCACAAGCGCACTGAACAAAGGATTCAACGAACTTTGGTTGTTCTGTTTTGAATTCGGTTATAAAAAAGAAGGGGAAAGGCATTTTGAACTCTGCTTCGATCCCATACAGGCGAAATAACTGCCAACTGAATACAGTTGTTGCTAACCTGTATAAATATCAAATTGCGACATCGGCAAAACTTCCACCTTGCCCACGAGTTCACTGTTTTGATAAAACATATAGATGATGTTGGTCAACCTCAGCCCTGTTTCGACTACATGGTAATCAGATTCCGCAATAATATCGGCCAGCTGCTCCTGCGAATAATGAAACTCCTGATCCGCCGGAATATAGAATAGGACGCTGTTGTTCTTGCCTTCAGCGACCAACCAGTCCCTTTCCCCAAAGTACTCAGCAAGCAGCACCGCCCTTGCTTTAACATATTGACTTGACTCCCTTATTTCCATGAACTCAAGATAGAAAAAATTAACTAAAGAACACCCTATTAACAAGCTGTAAAACTATTCTTGCAACCTAGCCTAACTACAATTATGTTGGTAAATTTGCACCTCTTGTAATTTGTCCAAGCTATATTCATACTTACAGGGAGACCACTCCAATGATAAAAATTATGCTCCAACACAATTTCTTAGTCATATATCTTTTGGCTAGCATCTACAATATGTCTGGAGATTTATGCTATAAGGGAAAAATGCCGCAGCAGGGATACTTTCTATCCGAATTAGCTTTAAGGTTGTTTAAAGATTTATTAAGGTCTGATCCAATTTTTTCTGTTTTAATTTGGGTTAAACAGACTATAGCCCAGGCTGATCCTCATGGTATTGCTTAAAAAGGATCGTCTAGTATCAGCAATCAGGTAAGATAAGTTTACAGCTATGTTTTTATGTATTAAACCGGTACCCAGGGAAAAAAAACTTCCCAGAAGCTGATCGCTTTTCTGATAATTATAGCCCATTCTAAAAGCCAACTTTTTATCGAAGTTATATTCGGTACCTATTGACAGTCCGATATTGCCAAGTGCTTCGCTGCCACTAAAAGATGCTCCGATGGACGCCATTACACTTTTGTCCTCGCCATGTTGTAGAGCCGGTACTAAAAGTTTGTTAATGTCAAATGCAAGAGAAAAAGTGTTTTTGTTTTCATTTTCAAGCTTTAGGGCGCTTCCAATTTTTAAACTGGTCGGTAAATAGAATTTTTGTGCAGTTTGGTTGAAGTAAGAAATTTTAGGCCCGATATTGAGCACATTTAATGCCAGTGAAAACGATGAGCCTTCTTGCATGGTGGTTAAGGGAAAAAGGCGGAGTACAGAAAAATCGATCCCATATCCGCTTCCAGACTGCATAGTGAGGTTATTGCTCATACCATTGTACATATTGGAATTGATCAGCTTGAGTTTCATACCCATTGAAAAATCAGGCCCAAATTTTCTGGCTATGCCAAGGCTGATATAAAATTCTGCTGGCCTTACACTATTTAGGCTGCTGTTATTTTCATCAACAAAGTCTATCACGCCGTAAGAAAGGTAATTGACAGATGCCGACAGTGCCAGGCGCTCTGAAGGCCTGAAAAATGTCCCCAGATAGATCAGTTTCCTGTCACTCACCAGTTTTCGCAGCCATGGCGTGTAGGTCGTACTGATATTAAATCTTTGAGAAGCATGGGGAAGTTTAGCTATTCCACTTTCAATATCAGGCATATCCGTTAATAGCGCGCTCCCTGCTTCCCCCCTTCCTGATGGACCTGCCTCAGCTGATAATAACAGAAAAGGAACTGCCAGGCTTGCATTGGGCCGGCTGTCGATATACTGGGCAAAAATAAAGGAGATATTTAAAGACAAACAGATTGTAAGCAAAATTTTCCTACTGTTCATAATATTGAAATTTAGGAGGGCAGCCATAAGACGCCCTCCAAATGATATTCTCGTTCGATATTCCTCGAAATAAATTAATGTGAGATGATGATCTGCTTTTTGATTACATCTTTTCCCTTAAATACATGGAGAAAGTAGGTTCCGTTTTTAAGATCCGAAACCTGCAACAGGATTTCCTGGGGATTTTGCCAATCAGTTTTTGCCTCCTTGACCATACTGCCTTTATCACTGAATAACTTCACAGAAAACCCCTGGTTATCAGAAGACATAGACCGGGCAGTAGCATTAACCCCTCCAGTCGAGCTGATTTTTATTTCTGAGCTAGCGGGGTTGGGATAAATCGCAATCTTGGCGGGATTGCAGCTCTGGTAGATAATCTCAACCTCAGACATTTCGGTACTTATGTTACAAGCCCCGCCACTGATCCATACATCGAGCGTGTAAGTACCGTTTGGCAGGCTATCGGGAAGTCTCTGTGTCCCTGAGCCAGTTACAGTTACCTCGTTCGAATAGACCAAGCCCGCCTGTCCATAAATCTGATAGTGCAGAGTTACCGCATTTGCCTCAGCTGGGATAGTGTAAGAGAAAGTATTGAAATAATTGTCGTTTGCTCTGGTATCACTACATAAATAGCCTTGAGCGGTACCCATCCCGTCATTGAAAACATCTGTCAGTGTGATATAGTAAGGGAAGCCATAATTGATATTGGGACTTTCCACTACATGTGTACCACAGCTGGAAACAACAGTTGCCTTTAATTTGGCCTGACCATATTCCAATCCGTTTAATACCACATAGCTGTTATGGTTTTCGGTGATTTCTGCAGCGGTCCCGGTCAACTCCCAGGTAACTGTTGCGCCGTTTGGAAGATTTGGGATACTATAGACACCAGTACCGCAAAGATCCGTTGCGCCAGCGACCAATGATGGTTCTGTGAATTCTACAGTAAAAGAATAGCTTGCCGATGGGCAACCAGGCCTTAGTAGGGTTACATAACCTCCTGAATAGGTTCCTGTTGGTGCGTGATTGATCTTTATGCTGTTGGTCCCCTGTCCGCTTTGGATCTGCAGACCATTTGGCATTACCCAGTTTACAATCACCCCGGAAGGCATATTGTTAAAGGTAACTGTTGGATCTGTTACGTTACAAAGGTTGCTCAATCCACTGAATTCCGCTATGGGTGCACAGATACCAGCACAGGTCGTGGGCATTGGAGAGCCGTATATTTTCTTGAAAATAAAATCACTTATTTCAGCCGTCATTTCCAAATGCCCATGATTTCCACTAGCAGAATATATAATATCATCAAATGGTGTTTTAGATAGTTGAGTAGCCTGATTGGCAACTAAATTATAGTAAGGGTTTTGTGAATAATAGTGGCCATTTTGTCCATAATTCTGATTATTAAGGTCGAGTGCCGAAGCCGTTGGAACAAATGTTGTAAGTTGTCTGCCAAAATCTGAAAACTCGACATCCAATTTAGGGTTTTTCTGTGCCTCAAAAGTTGCTTTCAGTTGCTGGCCGTATATTCCTGCAAAAGGTACTACACTTCCGGGAACGCTTTCATGTGAGAGTTCACCATCAAAAGTAATCCTTGATTTGTACTTATAAACTCCTTTGGATGCAAAAATCCAGGTAGCAACACCACTATTTCTCATATATGAAATGGTATTATCATTCGAACTGGTGGCGTATAGTTCTTGCTGGTGGGTGAATAGGTTTATAAATTCTACTTTACTTGCCTTGAGGTTAATCATTTGGGCACCATCTGGATAACCCAAACCAACACCATCCCCACGACCGTTTGCAATGCCATAATTATGACATTGAACGGGATAACCCTTCGAGGCATAAGCTGCTGCAAAGGCATTTCTTCCGTTATTACCAACTCCGTTGACATGTTGCTGTAGAAGTTGGAAGCCAGCCTCAGATTGTAGTTTTGAAACCAGATCTGCTACCTGTGGATTTCTCCCGAATTGAGACAAGGCACTAGGACCTTCGGTTAAAAGGTACTGCAAGCCCAAGGGGATATAAGCGCCCTGATGAGGGGCATCATAAGAAAAATAATTTGCGACATTATGGACAAGGGATTTATCCTCCATATCCTTAAGACAATATTTGGCAATTAACCCGCCCATGCTAAGTCCGATAATATTGAGTTTGTTGTCCCCCGCTTTTATTGTATTGATGTCAGCAATTAACAATTGAAGGGCATGTGCATTTTCAATAATGCTGGCTTTGTTGTTTGTAAACCTTACTGTTACAAAATCATAACCCAGGGCGCTGAGCTGATCCCTTAAACCCTTTCCATTTATAGTCTGGATCAAAGACTTAGAGGTAAATTCCCTATCAATATTAAAACCTTCTATAATTAGGATTGGTTTGTCAAAAGTATTATCACAGCTCATATCAACTTCTGCGATTGTACCTGGACTAGCATTTTTATTTAAGGATTTGGCAATGTTATTTGACTCTTCTGGGGGATATGGTAATGGCTTTAGATTATAGAACAATTCTTCCTTTGTAAATTCAAATTCGCATACCGCTTCCAGCCCCCCTTGTCTCACCTTTATTGTTTTGATTCCAGATGTCGAGTAAAATATTGTTTTGATCATACCGCCGTTTACATTTACAAAACCAAGCCCGTCACCAAAATCGATCTGTATCTGCCCAGCAATAGTGTCGGTCACATTGATATCAGCAGGAAAGATGTTAAATACCACGTCCCCACTAGAGGAGTATTTCCCATCCTTGAAATATGGTAGAGCCGAGAAGAGGCGATGTCTTCTATATGGCGATAAGGTCCGGTTAACATTATCATATAGAACTGTTGTATCTGCATTGGTTGTAAAAAGACCTAAACTTGCAGCATCTGGCCGAATACTATTGTAACTGTGATTGATCAGTCCAATTGGGACCTGCCCCTGATCCCATATTGCTTGTATTGCACCAGCAACTTGTTTGGGATGAGTTGGTGCATATGCTGCTCCAGTATCGAGCGCGGAATAATAAAAGGCATTATAGATCGCCGAACTATGCGCAGAGGACTTGACTGTAAAGTTATCACTATCTTTACCGTCAAAGGCTAAAGGATCAAACTGATTAGAAGAGCGGTCCAGTAAGAAATTTGTTGTTACTTGCTGAAAATTAAGATTGCCAAAAACGTGATTCACGTATTCCTGATCGGTATACCATAATGAGTCCGTTTTGGTAACCCCATTTATTGTCTGGGTGGTAATTCGTAAAGTTTGTGCGCGTAGGACCGAGCAAATGGCAATTAAGCCAAGCGTTAAATAGAATTTCATAAATAGAGAGATGTTTGTTAGAGGTTTACCCTACTAGTCTTATGGTCAAAAACAATAAGATCCATCAGGATTTAGTATAGTATACCATGTTATTTTTGATTGAAGAGATATTTAATTTCCAAGAACCATATCAAACCTTCCTTGAGTGATGGCAACAGTTTCTCCGGTTGTTTTTTCCCTCACTGTGAGCGTAAATGTTCCAGCGCCTATCCTGTTTTTCAGATCCCAGCGGATAAATGTTATACTTCCTTTACCATAGAGGCTATATTCTTTTGCGTGGTTGTCTGCTAAAATGGTTTCAAGATCGATTTTACAATTTTGCTCGTTGAGTTCGTAGGTTCCGGTGCTGATATCCGGGTTGGTATATTTTAGGTTAAAAAAATCAGAAGTATTTTGGTTCTGAGGACTTTTTCTTCTGCAGAAAAGATTTAGTTTTACAGCATCACCTTCCATCCCATAATTTGCAGACAGCGTAAGGAAAAGTAAGTTTGGAGTCCAGACTTCATTTTTGAACATAAAACCGAATGTATTCAGTCCAGACTGGGTTATTTCAGGCAAAGTAGGCTCAGGCACAACGATTTCCTTTTTTTTACAGGAAGACAGAATAAGGAGACTAAAAGAGATTAAAATCAGGATGCATGATTTTTTCATAGGAGTTGGAGCGTTTTAGTATTTAAGGAAAGTTCAAAAGATATAAGTTCCTATTTCTCACAAAATTAAAAAAACCATGGTTAATTCATTTAATTTCCGATATTATCAAATTGTTAATTTTAATCGCTATTGATATATCGTGCCAGTAAAATTTTCTTCATCCATTTTTTAAGTCAATTTCAAATTTTTCAAGCTTATTGTTGCTGACTTCAATCCTTTTTCATTTATTTCATGGACAGGTATCGTAATCCCTATTGTACCCCGATAGTAATCAGGTTGTATCTCGAGGTTTCTTTTTATACATTATCATACTTTCCTCCAACCTGATGTGTTAAAACAAAAATAGGGCATGCTCTTACGAACATGCCCTACCAACATTAAACACCCAATTCCATCCCCTTGGCCTTGCCCTTCTCTTTTCCATTGACCTGCGAAAGCACCGGTTCCAGTTTCTTTTCAAACTGCTCCCTTTTCTCCACACCCCCTTTCTGATCAAAGAAATTGATCCTGTTATAACGTACCGCAGCTTCAATCAGCATTTTTACCTCTTTCCCATCCTTTTCAACTGTAATGAGTGGCCGGTTACCATTACGCAAACTTTCCTCAACCTTTGCCATCTGCTGACTATCTGAAAGCTCCTTGATCCTGTATTCATTCAATGAAGCTTTCAGATCGAAACCATAGCCCGGATCATTGAACTGGCGTAGCACCAGATTCCCCACCCGGTCCCTGGGTTTATCCTTATCCAATGTTACCCAGGCTTTATAAGTTACCCCATTAGCCGAAAGCAGATTATCCCGGTATACCGCCCGCCCCTGCACCAGGTTCTTTGCCTGCTCAACCGTAAAACCCTCACCCCGGTCTACCCAAAAAGTCTGCTTCAGATCAGGCGCATAAAAAGTCTGGCGGAAATCCTTATCCACGAACTTCATCTCTTTACCCTCGCGAAGGGCGATAGTTGTATTATATTCAAGCGATTTTCCAACGACCAGATTAGCATTTACCTCTAATTTTTTGAAGACATCAATACCGTCCCTCAGGTCCGCAAACTCTTTTGCCATATTTTTTCCACCTTTTTGTTCCGGCCCGGTAATGATCCAACATTTCTGTCCTTCCTCCAGTCCTTTACCAGTAGCCAGCGATACCTCATACTTGTTCAGGTAATAATAATCCGACTGGGTAGACTGTTTGAAATGGAGTTTCATATCCACCTGCTCCCTATCTCCCGGCACCCTGTCCTTTAGTACAAAGTAAGGCAGATCGCTCACCATTTTTTCTTCCATCTGCTTGCTCAGCTTTTCTGAAAAGCCAAGTTTTGCCATCTCCTGCTGGAGGTTCTGAAGATTGTTTAAATTCATAACGATTGGTTTTTATTCAAATAAATAATTGTTAAAAATCACTTGCACTCAATACCGGTTGATCCGAAGCAGCACCGGATAACGGTCCTTCAGTTTCACCCGGATACGTTTAGCCCGTTTCCCGATCAGGCTTTTGGCCGCATCAATCCCTGCACCAGCCGCCTGCACACCAAGCGACTGGTCCATCGAAAGAAACTGCATCGACTGCACCGCATTACTCAGTCCATTGCCTGCGGTTTCCCCCAGCACCGCCTCAGGCGCATCGATCCCGATAATGCCATCCAGCGAAAACACCGAGAGCTGAACCGGAACGATCGAACTGCCCAGCCTCACATTGGTAATATCCAGCAATAACCTTTGGTTTACAATCGTACAGGAACCAAAAAGCAACTGATCTTTCGGCAACAACATCCCGTTAAGGCTGACCGTATCAAGCAAACGCAGCCTGACCAGCCCGCCAGGCAAAACCTTTTGGTTCCCCTCGACCACCGCCGGAACCGCCCGAAAAGTACTGTTCTTTTTGGCCAGCTCCGTTTTCCGGGTCAACATCTTTTCCTGCACTAGCCCCGGGTTCTGCACCGCAATGATCTTGTCCATCATTTCACTTAACTGGTCCATTTCCTTATCCTCTCCTTTCCCTTGCTGCATTACCTGCATCAGCTTCTCCAGCCTGTCCACATCCCCTTTGGTATCATGATCCAGCCCAGGGGAAACTACGGCGGGCACCGGAGCGAAGCCATTGCGGACCACTACAGGTGCATTGATCTGCTGATCAATACTTTTCAGGCGCTCCCGGATCGCATCGATCTGTACATCCTCCACCGGAGTTTTCAAACTCCTCTGCAGACCGGATAGTCCTTCCTCTTTCCCGGCAGTATCCATCGGAGTAATGTTATAAATGCTCATCTTGTCCACTGGCACATCTTTTTTCAGCACCGCATCTGGCAAGCTCGTATTGATCCCTTTTTTTATTTGCAGTGCCTGGTCCTTGTTACCCAGACCATCCTTAATAACCAGCCATAAGCCCATCAAGCAGACGACCACAACAGCAACCAGCATCAGCAATGCCCGCTGCTTAAACTTTTTCCTTTCTTCTTCGCTTTTACCCGAAGTATCAAACAGCCTTTTCAGGCCGGATTTCTCTTTTTCCATCATAAAATTCAATTGATTGTTTATTTGATTAACTAAGGCTGGTTATCACCAGCGAAATGAAGTAAACGGCCAGTAGCCCACAGATCCCATATAACAAAAGCCTGATCCGGGCGGTGCCTAAAAATGCAAGCCTGCGGTTCAACTGATCCGCTAATCTTCTTTGAAACCTGATCACCCTGGCCGAAAAATTATTTACCGACCGAAGCTGCCCGGCCGATAACATACGCTCTTTTCCTATCCTCATGGCCGAACCACTTGTGTACTGTCTGCATTTTCCACCGTTTCCCATCGCTGGATCAGAAAACCGTGCGCATTGTTATCGCTGCGCGATACATTGCGCACCTGTCCCTGGGTAACGAGTTTCCTAAACACGGTTGAACTTGAACGGATCAGCTTCTGGGTGGCGTAACACCGGAACAGAAAAGGATAAACATCCAGGTTCAACTGGATGCTGTCGACCGTAATTTCCTGCGAGATATTGGCTGAGATCAGGTTATTGTAAAATCCCCGCTCCTTTAAATTCTCATAAGCCTTACGCCCGCTTTCATCAACCAGGTCCAGGGCTTTTGCCATATTGGCCCTGATCACCTTTTCATCGGGATCCAGCGTAAAAAACCAGTAATGGAACATCTTGATATGGTCGCGTAATTCTACCGCAACATTGTCCTTCCGGTCCGAGGCAAATACCTCAACCGCTTTTCCTCCCGCCAGGATATAAATCTTGCCTTGCGATTCCCTGACCCAGGAAAAACTTTTCCAGAGCACTAAGCCTGAAAGCACTGTGCAGCAGAGGAGAAAGCCGATACTGAAACGTTTGATATGGCTAAAGGCCGTATCGATATTTTTGAACTGTGTAAACATAAAAACTTATTAAAAATCCCCCCTTATTGGCCACTGATCCGGTCTTTCTGGTGGCTGCTACCTGCACCCTCATCCGGGAAATAATCATTTCCACCGGAGGAGGCCATACTCTGGCTCATCCTGCGATAGGCATCCCCCATCGCATCCGCCGCCATGCCCATACCTGCCCCACCATAAGCCATCGCCCTACTGCCTGTTCCCGCAACAATCATGTTCATTTTCTGCACCATTGCATTGCCGCCACCTGCATTGACAATGAAATTCGTCACCGTTGGCACCGAGAAATAACCTACAATGCCAATGATCAAAAAGATCAGGTAAGCGGTATCAGTTGAAGAAAAAAAGGTATCCCCCTGCTGGCCGATCTGCGAAATGTCAAGCTTGATCATCTGCTCCTGGATCTTATTCAGGATACTCCCAAAGATGTTCGCCACCGGCAGCCACAAAAAGATATTGATGTAGCGGGCCAGCCAGACGGTAAGCGTATGCTGGAAGCCGTCAAAGACCGCAAAGCCCAGCACCAATGGCCCCAATACCGCCAAAATGATTAGGAAAAAAGTCCGCAGGGTATTGATGCAGAGCGAAGCGGCCGCATAGACGACCTCCAAAACCTCCTTCATCCATTGCTTAATGTTATTGCGGAATACATAACTCTGCTTTTCCATATAAAAAGTCAGGTCATTCCCCAACCCATCCAAAAACGTTTCCCCGCTACCGTCCGGATCCTTGGGATGGTAATAACGGTACCATTTATCCCGGTCACCCCGCCCGTCCTCCCCGATATACATCTGGTAATACTTCGACTTCTTCATCGCCTCTTCCTTCGCCTTCAAAAGTTTTGCGATCACCGCATTACTGCCCGAAACCATACTACCCGTGGCCGAAACCGTAGGTTGCAGGATCCCGTTCATTACCGCAATCACCGTGGGAAAAAGCAGGATGGCCAGCCCCAACGCAAATGGCCGCAATAACGGGTACATATCGATTGGCTCCGCATTGGACTGGTGGCGGAACACCCTGGAGCCGATATACCACATCGCCCCAAAACCGCCCAGTCCCCTTGCCACCCCGATCAGCTTACCACACATGGGCAGCATCTCGGCATAGATCCTCTCCAGCACCGGCTGCATCCCAGAGAGCGTTTCCGAGAGCGTACCGGAACTCCCCTGCGCAGACACCACCACAGGCAGTAAAATACAGGGCAATAAAATCCCCATCAGCTTAAAAAAGCCGTTAAAAAATCCTTTCATAAAATCTCTTATTTATTTAAGACAAACACTTAGCACATTAATAAAGTGCCTTCAGCCCAACAAGATTATCCTTCTCCCTTTGCCTTGCCCTATACACCTGCCCGGTCTGTGAATTGAAACTCCGCAAGAACAAAAGTTTGTCTTCGGTATCAGCAAACAGCCGATCAATCAAACGCAGCCTTTCCTCATCAGACATGCGCAAAGATCCAGCGGTCAGCACCGTTGCCAGCTCATCTAGGTTATCCAGGCTCTTCTCCAAAAGCTGCCCATACACCCTTGCCAGATAATCCAGTTCCTCCATGCTGAAACTGTCCGATGCAGAAAAAGCCCGGTAAGCCGCCTTGTACTCTGATACAATCTTCAGCTGCAATGCAATTATATCCGCCACCTTATGGTACTTCCTGACCTCCGGACTGACCAGCATCAGCCCATCCAGAAAAAACTCGTGCAGCGAAAAATTGCCTTTAGAGATGTTCCGTACCGTATTGTAACCCGTACTCAGCACTTCATATCCTTTTTTCATATCCTTTAGGATATTCTTCAGCTGGCTGAGTTTTTCCACGTTTAACAGCAACTGCTTTGCCTCCGCCGATTGTCCATAAACACTACTCTGGCCAAGTCCAAAAAACACAAAGAGAAATACAGGAACAGGAACCTTAACAAAGCCCTTAAACAAAATCCTAATGCACCTCATACCACTTCATTAAATTATCCACCGATTTTTCTTCACGCAGTTTGATGCGTTGCATGATACTTACCTGCCCTGCAAAATCCCTGACAAAGCTTGTCCTATCCTGCATTAATCTATGGATCGTATCCAGCCGCGACAGCCGCTCCGCATCCCCCATTTCCAGCCGTCCCGAGGTCACCACCAAAAACAGTCCATCCAGGTCATCCCAGCATTCCGAAAGCACCTTATGCTCCACTTCCCTGACATAACCAAAGACAGCAAGGCTCAAGCCCTGCCGGGCTTTTAAAGCAGCAAACAGCTTCATGATCTCCAGTTGAAAGGAAACGATTTCTGCAACCTTGACCGACCTCCCGATGGCCGGATTGACCGAAGCCAGCGCGCTGATAAAACGGTTATGTAAACGGAACTCTCCACTGGCCAGATCCGATACCGTATTCCAGCCCGACCGTGCCACCTCATATCCTTTTTTCAGGTAACCCGCATACAGCTTTACCGCTGCGATCTGCTCCAGCAGGTATTTCTCCTGCGTTTTCTTCTGCGAAAACCACTCCGACCAGGTCTGGCAACGCGCCAGCGTGGCGCTCGACATCAACGCCATCAGCAGCGGAATACCAAAAACTCTTTTTATATTTATATCCATCATCTTATCTACCATTTAATTGATTTACCTATGAAAGCCTTTAGCTCTGCTATTGTGATCCACGTATCCGACCTGCCCACTTCCCTTTCCTATTACTGCGATATCCTTGGCTTTAGTGAAGACTTCCGTTTTGGTGATTATGTCGGGATCATTCAAGGTAGTGTAATCATTCACCTCAATGGCCAGATCAACCAGGGCATCAAAAAGATCCCCGGCGGTGCCCACCTCTGCATCGACTGTGATACGGTAGACCGCTTTTATGAACAGATCAAAGCCAAAGGAGCCCTCATCACCGTATCTATAGCAGACCGCCATTACGGCATGCGTGATTTTGCGGTCAATGATCCCGATGGGAACACCCTGGTTTTCGGCAGTTCCATCGTCTAAAGCAGCTTTCAACAAACCACACGACCAGGCCGATAAAATCCCATCTTGCAAACTACTCTATCCCATAAATCTCCTTTAAAGTAGCCACCTCATCCACTGACCTTGCCCGCTGGATACTGATCCCGATATTCTGCTTATTAAAAGCCTGCAGGTCACTGAAATTCGTATCCAACCGCTCCGATGCTTTAGCAATAATTTCTAATCTTTCCCCATCACTCATCTGCGTTTTAAAACTGTTCACCACCAGCAGGATTTCGTCCACATTCTTCAGGCTTTCATCCAATATGCCCGAATAGACATTTTTCATATGTTCCAGTTCCTCTACCTTAAAGTGTTTATCCTGCTGGAAAAGCTTCCAGGCCCATTGGTATTCATCCACCAGTTTCACCTGTTTTGCCGTGAGTTCCCTGATCCTTTTAAAATAGGTGATCGCCGATTTCACCTCCCAGAGCTCCTGGTAATACTTGCTATACAGCTCCTTCTGCCGCTGTGTCCAGTCCGCGATCTCGGTCAGTTTTAATTTCGAAAGCTGGTTTTCCAGCACCTTCTGTGCATTCTGTAACCAGACCGTCTCATTCTGCAGACGCTGCACCTTCAGGTCCACCGCCTTGATGACTTTTTTCACCCCTGCCTTTATCACTTCCAGTACCGCCAGCTGCGCACTTGCCCCTTTGGGCAAACTCACGCATATCGTCATGGCCGATATGGGAAGGATGATCATATAACTTTTCATAAGCTTCCTGATTTTAGCGGCGAGCATCGCGCCGCATTTTTTCACAAATTCCATTGTCAATTGATTATTGATTTAAAAAAGACCGTTAATACACCTTCCTGTACAGCCTGCGCCCGATCAGCAGGTAAGCTGAATCCGGCACAAAACGGATCAGCCTGCCTTTTCGAATCTCCCGTACCAGCCCCGATCCCGGATCAAAGACCCCTGCCCAGGTTTCTCGGCCCCATTCCTGTTTACCTAGCTTCCCATCCGTCATCCGCTGGTAGCCTGTCCTGCGATCGATGACAAAGGCATTATCTCCTGCCCCAACCGAAATCACCAGCGTGTCCGAAGCCAAGGCAAATTCTCCCCTGGCATGGCTCACATACATGCCCGGTATAAAATCCTTTTTATGGTTTCCCATTTTACATGCACCGAGGATGCCCAGCAGCCCCAATGCGCAGCTCATTTTAAATACCTTTTTCATTGTTTAAGCTCCTTTTCTAAAATTTAAGAGATCAAAAAACCCAGCGACTTTACATCGTCAACCTATTTCTGCAAAACCCTCATCTCCTCCGCCAGCACTGTGATACCCTTTTCCCTGCTCCCGTAACGCCGCGCATATTCCTCTACCTTAATCTTTTCGGTTTCCTCTGTAGTAAAAGTCAAATACTCTTCTAAACTGACCTCCGTCCTGTAGACCATTGATTTTTGCCCTCCCAGCGAGATAAATACCTCCTTGTACTTGCGGTTAGGATCATTTGCCCTGTTCATCGAAAGGATCTGTTCCTTCTCTTTTTCACTTAAGCCCAACAGCTCCTGGATTTCCCCAAACCTGTTCTGGAACTTCGACTGATCCAGCAGGATCTTACACCCGGAACTATTGATGATCGCCTGCTTGACAATCGGGGAAGAAATAATATCTTCTACCTCCTGCGTTACCACGATCGCCTCCCCAAAGAACTTGCGCACCGTCTTGAACAAAAATTTCAGGTATTCCGCCATACCTTCCTTAGCAATCGCCTTCCAGCTTTCCTCGATCAGCATGATCTTTCGGATCCCCTTTAGCTTTCTCATTTTGGAGACATACAAATCCATAACGATCAGCGTAACCACCGGAAAAAGTATGGGATGTGACTTGATCGAATCAATTTCGAAGACAATAAAGGGCTGGTGCAGCAGCTCCAGATTTTCCCTGGCATTAAGCAGGTAACCGAATTCCCCGTTTTTGTAATAAGGATTGAGCACAAAAAGGAAGTTATCGATATCAAAGTTCCGCTCCTGTACCCTGCCGTCCTCTAGCACCTGCAGGAACTCGTCCATCAAAAACTCATAAAAGGAATCAAAGCAGGGAAAGATATCCGGATTACGTCCCAAAAAACCATAATACAGGTTTAGCGCATTCGAAATAGCCACATACTCCGACTGGCGGTAGCTTTCCCCTTCCCGCTTCCAAAGCGCCAAAAGCAAAGTCTTGATACTTTCCTTTTTCTCGGTATCCATCACATCCCCTGCGGCAAGGAAAAAAGGGTTAAAAGCGATCGGGTTTTCCTCGGAATAAGTGAAATAGTAACCACCGGCATCCTCACAAAGCCCGCGGTAACTGTGGCCGATATCCACGATCACCAGATGGGCCTCCCCACGGAAACAGGAACGCATCAGGTGATTGGTGAGAAAACTCTTCCCTGATCCACTCGGCCCGAGCACAAATTTGTTGCGGTTATCGGTATAACCCAGCCGCATCGGCTCATCCGAAAGGTCCACATGTATAGGATAACCCGTAAGCCTGTCACCCAAACGCAATCCAAACCTTGAGTCTGAGGAACGGTAATTGCTCTCCAGGTTCAGAAAACAACAGGCCTGCTCTGCGAACGTATCAAAGGTATCGTTCATGGGAAAGTCAGCCTGGTTGCCCGGCACCCCCGCAAACCAAATCTGCGCCGCCCCATCAGTTTCCTTCTTACAGACCGCATCCATGCCCGCCACGGCGGAAGCCACCAGGTTCTTCAGCTCCTTCTGTCCAGCTGCATCCTCCGACCAGGCCATCACATTGAGATGTGCCTTGACGGTGAGCCGCTGCATCGTCACCGCTTCATTTAAAAAATCATTCACCGCATCCCTGCTCACCGCATTCTCCCTTGAATAAGCCGATAAAGACTGTAAACGCCTGCGCTTGGCCTCCAGCTGTTTCAGCGTCAAACCACTGTCCCCGATAAAAATGTACTGGTTATAAACATGCTCACAGTTCAGCAGCAAACCCAATGGGCTTGCAAAGCCTACCGAAAACTTAGTCCGCTCCGTAGAATAGGGATCATAATTGATCCGGGGCCCGCACATTGCCGGCAGATCCTCCGCATCAGAAAGCGTAAAAAGTTCCACTTTTTTCTCCCCCACCGAAATCCCATCCCGCAGGTGGATATCACGCAACACCGAAGGCGATTGCTCACCCAGCAAAAAACAGTAACGCTCAATAATCCCGGGTTGATTCGCGGTACCCGCCAGCGCATCATCATCTAACCTCGCCAGCGACACAAAACCACTGTCCGAGAGCACCCTTGAAAACTGCCCCACCGCATCCAGAAAATCCGACAACAACTGTTCATCGATAACAGATTTCGGCACAATGCTCTGCCGTAGGATATTGCAGTAAGCAGAACTGGACAGCTTTCTGCCTGCAGGCTTTTTCGTCAAAAACACGTAACACTTATGCGCCAGCCTTTCCCTGCCGGAAAAGAACCGCTCACTCGATACGCTCAAAAAATCCGCATCCGGCACCTCCTGAAAACCATAAGCCTCCCTAACAAACCAATCCTGTTTATGGAATACTGTATGCTCCGGCAAAAGCCTCATCGCCCTTACCCAACCCTGGTGAAAAGCTTCGTAATCCCCGGCACCAAGCGTAAAGATCTCCGGCAGCGAAACCTCAAAACCTATCGTAATATCCCCCTGCACCGAAAGGATGCAATCCCTTTCCACCCGGTACACCGGGAACATGCCCGAAGCCTTTACCCCACCACCCGGCAAAACGCTTTCCCTATCTCTTCCCATAACCGCCCCCTACTTTTAGATGGGTAAAAAGTTTCCTTGAATTGAACCACAGGTATACCGGAACCCGCCGCAAAGCCAAATACTTCATCAGCCCATACCTGCCAAAACGTTTGCTCAAAAAATTCACCCCCATAAACAATCCCGTTCCCAAAACCCCAGTCGCCGGAAGCAGCACCACCAACGGCAACCCCCAAATATAGCCCAGCGTAAAACCCAACAGCAATACCACCAGCCCAGCACCCAGATAAGCAATGTACTGCGCCCTCAACCCCTTAAAACTGACCGGCCTGTTAAGCCCCTTATTGATCTGATACACCGTCCCCATAATTACACCCCAAAAAATGATTTCAGCACCGAAGTCACAATCACCAAAAAAACGCAAGACCCAAACCAGGCCGCCGCCACCTTACCCGTATCCGGTTCTCCCGCATTCCACTTCTGAAACACCTTCACCGCACCGATAATCCCCACCACTGCACCAATCGCATACATCAGGTTCGCCCCGGTATTAAAATAACCCTTCACCTGATTGGTCGCCTCCTGTATCCCCGCCTGCCCGTTCTGCGCCAGCGCATCCCCAGCCTCCAGCAACAGAAGCAAGCAAACGCCCACCATCCCAACCCAAACAAGCCTTTCCCAGACCGTCTTATTTACCTGTTTTTTACCCATATTCATCTGCCCTTATTTATTCCTTAAAACTCAACCTAAGCCCAAAAACCTGCAAGTTCCTGCTTCGAAAGCGCAAAAGGCGCATGCCCACTAATAAACGCCCTGACCTCCGCCAGCGCAGGATGATCCGCCATCTCCGGATAGATTCCCTCCAGCCCCGCCATCATCCGCATAAAATCCACCTTCTTCCCATCCATCTCCCCGATCAGATCAAAGCATTTGCTCACCTCATCCATCACATCATCTGCCATCCCCACACTTTCAGCACTAACCCCGCTTTCCACATTTCCAGCGACCTGCGAACGGTCAAAAACCAGCTTCGATATCGCCACCTCCTGCACCCCAGCCTCCAACCTCACCTTTCCCATCACATCAGCAACACCACTGGAAACGGAAAAGCCATTACCTCCACCAGGTTCCCCACGGGCCCGGCACCAAACTTTTAAGCCATAAAAAAGGAGCCCAACTGCACAAATACCTATCAGGCAAGCAGCAACCAAAAAAATCGGCTGCCAATCAGAAAGAAAAAGTAACATCAAAGAAAATTTATCCGTCAAGCGGTATTGCTTAACTGGATCAAAGTTTCGCAGAACGCGAAACTTTACGGCCGAGCTTGGGAAAATTTGCGCTAAAAAGCCCTTACTGAATGATTAGCTTATGTTGAGATATAACAAAGCTTGGAAGAAATATTCTAGATAGTGTCTAGGAATACAGTTGCCCGCATTTATATTGCATTTTAAAAAATGTGCTAAAGCAACAAAAGCCTTAACTTTCTGGTTAAGGCTTAATAAAGCTAGACAATAGCTATCATTTTTTGAAACTAAATCTTATTTTTTTCGACACGTATCCACTAATTACATTACGTTTCGCTAAACGGAATCAAACACCAAGCTATAGCAGGGCGACACACTATCTCTGATACTGAATAAAGTTGACAGTATTTAAAGGTTATGACTTTTAGCTCAGAAATATTAACCCATTATCATAATAAACCCGTATAGAATGCCGAAAATTAGTATTTTATTCAATACCCAACATATTGATGAGCCTTGAATAAAATACTATTTAGCAATAGCTTTCTCAATCATCTCCACTGCAAAGAAGAATGATAAAGGTTTATTCGATAGCTTCTTTAGCTACCTCCTGATCAAACCAAATATTAGTTTGAGTGCTCAAATGAAAACGAAAACCAAATGGCAAAGCCAGGTATTTTAATATGTCTGGTCTTTTAAATGCCAAATGATAGTAATGGATTGTTTCTAATGTTAAAACATCACCATTGAAACTTTCAGAGGTTAACCACCATCCAGTCATATGGCTGGGAGGAAGATAACGAACGGCGTCTATTACCTGGGCATCAAAAATATCCTTAGATATCACAATCTGTTGACCAAATTTTTTTTGCAATAATCGCCCAAGTTTTAGCATTGACAAAGAATTTTAAACAAACCCCTTTGTTTATATGACGAAATAAATTTTAATCAGAATTTATGCAGTAATATGACGCTTGGTTTAAAACTTTTTACACTCCTTTCTTTCACTTGTTTTTTACCCATATTCATCTGCCCTTATTTATCCCCTAAAACTAAACTTAACCAAAAAAACACAAGCTCCGGCCTGGAAAGCACAAATGGTACATACGAAGCGATAAACGTCCTGACTTCCGCCTGCACAGGTTGAGCCAAAAATCTGTCCTCAGTAATCTGCACAGCTTTTAAAAACTTTTCCATAGCGCCAATATCATTCATATCCCACCAAGAATCATTTACATAATTCTTAGTGTACTCTTCTTGTAAAAGCTCTAGTCGTTCAGTTGCTTCTAAAAAAGCTCCGATCCTTTCATAAGATTCTGGAGGAATATCACCCCATACCGCTCCCCAAATAGTAACTTTAGAAAGATAGAAAGCAGCTGTAAATTTCCCTACATTAAAATTAGAGTAGGTAAAACCAAGTGTTAGATAGAGTTGATTGTCAATAATTTTTAGATAGAGGGCATCTGCAACAGATGATCCCAGAATCACCTTTCTATAACCAAGCAACGCTAATCCTCGCTCAATTTCTTCTTGAACATATTTCTATTAATTTTCATTTTTTGTTCCTTCCTACCCCGTTGAAAGGAAAACCAAACGTTTTGAAGAGTTTGATAATGTTGATATTCTACACTTTACCCTATTCATAATTTTCTAATTCCTCTTTTATATCTCGAAGAAACTCCTTTGGATTAACAACAAATCCTGTAGTATTGCCTACCGGAAAAACATTTAATAACAGATTTTCCTCTACTATTTTTACTAAGGTAACATCTATAAAATGCTCTAAAGGCACCTCCATAACCCTAAATTTGGACCAGCCGTCAATGCAACATTTAAGAGCAAATTCGCTTGCAGACCAAAGAGGATAAAGAGAATATTCCTTGACTGTTGATAATGCCCATTCACCTTCATCGTTTCCCAAGGTATATATTTTTTCGCTGTCAGCGATCTTTTTGAGGAAATAGTTGTAGCGTTTAAATGGCTCTAAGGAAGAGACTTTTTTTATTTCGTTTTCATTAATATCCATATAATTAGTTAATTAGGTCTCTCTTTATTTTTTTTTCCATTATTATCATGTTTATGCTGATTTTTGTGATCAGCCTCGTTTTGCAAATCACTGTGCTCGTAAGAGTAACCCTTAGCTGCTTCTTTACCTCTTTTATGAGCTAAGACTTTGCCTGGAGGATTTCTAACATTAGTTCTTTTGCCTCTAGCTATTTGATTTGTTTCTTGTTTAATCCACCCTCTATTTGCTGAACTTTCTTTTGGATCATCCGCAATGCCTTTGAGTTTCTGTTGTTTACCTGACCTGCCCTTATTAGCATCAGAATCACTCTTAGTCTTAGCTTCTGATTTAGGCTTAGCATCCGCATTTAATACGGCTTGCGAACCATCGTCGGAACTACTATGAAATTTATCCCAAAGATAAACAACTCCGGCACCTATAGCTGCACCAGTTACAATAGCCCCTCCCACAACCCATCCAGGTACTGCTCCGACAACAGTGACTGTTCCTCCGGCTGCTATTGTGCCTCCAGTAGCAAGCCCTCCAGCCATAATTGCGCCAGCAGTTGTAGTAGCACCCCAAAGTGCTCCAGATGCAATTCTTTTTGGTTTAGGCCCATCAGGGTATCGCCCGTCAGGATCGGTATACACAATTGGATTGTCAAGAACATAAATATAGGGCGAAGTATTCTCTTGATCAAGTTCGACTAAAGGATCAACGGAATTCCATCGTCCGGTAACAGGATCATAAAATCGCGCTCCGTAATCTAATTGTTCATCTAACTCATCCTGAACCTCTTTTCCATTGTAAAGATATTTATTATTACCCGCAGCTAAACTATTGCGTTTGCCAAAAGGATAATAATTATCTACCTGCAACTGCCTTATCTGATTATCGAAAATATCAAAGGTGTAGCGTACATTACCCAAATTATCCGAAAGATTGTAATGATATGAATAACTATCATTGCCATTACGCTGGGCAAGCCCCTCTTCTGTACGGATCATTTCTATGGCACCGTTTGAATATTCTATACCATCAATGTACTCCCTTACAGTAGTCAACCCATTCTGGTTGGATATCTTTCTCAGCTTTGTTCCTGCGGCATCGTAAAGGTATTGTACACTTTTTCCACTGCCATTAGCCTCAGATGGAAGGTTGAGCAGGTTATAAGTCAGGCTCATTCCATTGCGGCCGTCAGTTGTGGCATTTCCATTTGCATCATAAACATAAGTGCCCGCCACATTGTCTATCCGATCCAGTCTGTTCCCGTTATAGTAGTATTGGTTCATTGGGCCTCCATTACGACTGAGCTGACTAATATTACCCATATTGTCGTAGTTCAGTACCTCACTCATGTACATCCCCGAACTGGTGCCATTGATTAGCCTATCTAACTTATCATAACTGTAATTGAATGCATTTGCGGAACTAGCAGGGGAAGCATTTTGTGACCAGAACTGCCGGCTGATATTCCCGTTATACTGGTTACCACCATTTTCGTGATAATCCAATTGAAAGCTAAATTCATTACTGACCCTACTTTTTATCCATTCGCGTTCGTTATAACTTATCGCGGTAGATTGCATTCCATTGTGTAGCTTTTTAAGTTTAAGCTGACCAATTTCATTGTATTCCCCGGCACTGAGGATAATATTATCTCCTGTTACATTGCCATTATCGATTTGTTGAGTGGTAAAAAGTTTCCGCCCGGCATGATCGTATTGGTAACTTTTCAAAATAGTCGTATTTCCTGCTCCGGTGTGGTGTATTCGACTGGTCTCGGTAAGCTCGTCAGCAAAATTATAAGTATTGCTTACTTCGTCATAATTCATCGCCTGAATACTACCTCCAAGATAGTGTTGACTGTAGTTCTTAATTACCCGCCCCTCCTCATCATAAAAATCCATCTCCAGTAGCATATCCGATGTACCGAGAACATTTGTCTTTTTGCCAGTTGCGAGCCCCTTGGTCTTGTTACTTGATCCTGGAAACGAAAACGTATTCCCTCCCGGAAAAGCATAATCGTCAAAATAATTAATCGTGAGATAAGCTGTAATATCGCCCTGTGGTGTGGCAAGGTTAGTATAACCTGTGCCGCTTCCATTATCACGAGTCTCCCAAAGGGTCGGTTGGTTGTTGGCGTAGTCTTGCAGCCATTCTTTTTTACTCCTATCTGGCGCAAGGATATTAGCATCAGCCAAGGAATTTGGATAAGTGTAGATACCGGTAATTACAGCTCTACCCAATGCATCATATTTTACAAAAGACCACTTTTGAGGGCTATTGTTACGCATATTGGCATCTTGGCTCATCACCACCTGATCGAGTTTGTTGTACACCAAAAACTCCCAGCCCTTACCTGGAACCTTTTTCTCCACCAGGCGCTTCCTGCCATCATAATGGTAGCCATAGATAAACTGGTCAAAGACCACATCACTTTCACCAAAAGCATTAACAGTCACTGCAGGGGGCACCACATAGCGCAGGTTCCCAAAATCATCATAGATATAATAAGTATTCAGTTTTTCAGTATCACTCTTATATACCCTCCGCANCACCACCCTCCCCTCCAGGTCCTTGAACTCCTCGGTATTGCCCGCATTGCCCGAAACCCAGTTCTCATCCATCGACACCGTTTTATAAAGCCTGCCCGCAGGATAATACCCGCTAGCCGAAGCTCCGGAGCTGTTTACCTGCCACAGCAGCACATCGTCTGCGATATTGCTCCCATAAACTGTCTTTGAAGTATGGCCAGCGGTACTACCCCCAACAGGCTGCCAGGCATCTCCGGGCGCACCTTGCTCCACCACCCGGTTCAGCGGACTAGGTTCAAAATTCGTGAGACTAAACGGTGTCCCCGTCCTGACCACCCCACCATCCCAGCTACCTGGAGAGTAATAAGCACCCAGCGAAGAAATACCCGAAGCTTTATAACTTCCGTCAGCTCCAAACTGCTCTGCATAGGGCAGGTACTTTTTTGCCTCCCTGCCAAAGGCATCGTATTCGGTTACCTGTACAATATCCTTTTTGCCAGGACTGCCCTGCCATTGTACCGTCTGTAAAGAGCGGCCGAGGCCATCAAAATACTGGATCTTACGGTTTACAGAATCAACAGGATAACCTTCAAG
This sequence comes from Sphingobacteriaceae bacterium, assembly GCA_017745075.1. Classification (GTDB taxonomy): domain Bacteria; phylum Bacteroidota; class Bacteroidia; order Sphingobacteriales; family Sphingobacteriaceae; genus Pedobacter. The sequence continues at coordinate 66,727 of JAGIAD010000007.1, forward strand.
GCTACCCACTGTCTTGTGGCCTGCTGCCCTCACCGTACTTTCAATAATATAATTTTGGGTTCCGGTTGGTGTCTGTGCATAAACAGCATCAATTATTGCTGTAATCAAGAAGATTAAGAATGTTATTATTTTTTTCATGGTCGGAGGCTCGTTTAGTATATAATAGTATAACCAGGTGAGGACAACAGTGATACGAATCTTGCAACACAACTCGAAAAGTCTTCAGAGCACTGGTTCATTGTGAAATTATTCACAAATACCTCCTTAGCATTTAAACCACTCAAACTAAAGTCCGAGCTTGTCTGCGTACTCGAAGTTCCGGTGGCTGTATCTGTTACCACGCGGTAATTGACTATCAAATTGGATGTAACCTTTAATGGAACCGTTCCGTCTGCATCCGAATAGAAACGGAGGTAAAAAGTAGCGTAAACCCTATCCGGCTCATAATAATATTGAGGTTCAAGTCTCGCGTAGATAGTATAACAGGGGCCATTGGCATTGGCATAATTCTGTCCGTTTGCTGCAACATCTGCGCTCGCCTGAGCATTTGCTTCCGCAATGGTTGTCCCAGAATAAGTAAGCTCAGGCACAGTATAGGTTACCTCCCCACCCTGAAGATAAGGTGCACAGTTCTGCATGATAAAAACCTGGGAATAACTGTCACTGTATTCTGTAAGAGGAATATAATGGTAAAGATAGTTTTTTATGATGTGCTCGTTTCTATCCTTGATGTTCAGCAATTGCTGAAAGCCGTTATAATCGAAGTAGTTGGCCATGCCCTTACCGTCGGTGCTGCTTGATAACCCAATTGATGGAAGATATGTATAGCTGGTTACCTCTGTTTCCGGCAGTAATGAGCGCAACGGATTTATAAACGCTTCCACATCCGTTCTACTCGGGGCCACAAGGGAGGCAAAACTTGTCACATTAGATTCTCCAAGAGCTGATTTAACTGTAGAATATGACATGTTCCGAATCTTCGCAACCGGATAACGCCCCTTATAGCTCCATACATAACTCTCTGCAGGTCCATGCTCCCTTGCCAGGCTCAGAATATTTCCGTAACTGTCGTAATCAAGGTAGTTTACTAATGTTTGATACCTGGAATCATACGTAAGACCTGATCCGGTCCCAGTTGTAACATCCTTAACATTCTGCGTAGCAGAGTCATCCAGTTTTTCGAGTTCCAGTTCGGCTTTCGGAAGAATCAGATAAGAATCATTATCGGCAGCATAGGTCGTTAAATGGCTTGAAACCAACACCGTAGATTGTGTATTATCATAAACGGTGGTTTCAATGGGGATTCCTACCATCCCTCTCAACACCATCCCTGCATAAACGTTGGTACCTATACCTGCTAACTGATCGGGATAAGTTATCCTGGTTAGCATAGTCCCGCCATTACTCTTGGTCACGTTCTGTTCAAGCAGCTGTTTTTGTCCATTGTACGAAAAAGTGGTGGTTTTGCTGATGGCAGCATCTCCTGCTGAAAAATTAGTTTCAACAGTACTTCTCTGCACAAAAGGATAGGTATAGTTTACATAGGAAACACTGGAGGGATAATATTTGTATGGGCTGCAATTGATACCAGTTTCTAGAAAATTGAAATTCAGCGACCTGATCGCAGGACTGGTAGATTCGTAATCCCTTACCCAATTGTTTTCCACCGTCTTTACCTGCTGCCTGTCACTGTTGTACATTTCACTCGTTTTTAGCCTCCCGCGCTCATAGTCCCTTGAACTGTAATCGTTATGGAATGCATTGTCCCTGTTGTACAGGTCGGAAGCTAAGGGGGTGTCATCAATATAGCCATTATCATGGTTGGTATATTTATAGACAGTATAGTTGGTTTTTCCCAATGCATCTGTTTCGGTTTCGGTTACTTCAGAATACCCAATATAGGTTCCGCCACCATCGTTCAATGGTAACTGGGGTGTATTGCTGTACATCGAATACGTAAATGTTGACGGATACATATCTGTTGCGGTATATGGTCCAACGGAGTAAACCGGCGTACTGTTCAGTATCCCCGATGAAACAGTTCCATTGGAAATGTAATCCTTGGTGTAAAAATACTCCTTGGAAAGGGCCAAAGTTCCACCAACGGCATAGGATTTTATTCTTTTTACACGAAACCCACCAGCAATGCCGTTGGATTGCGCTAACAGCGAGCGGTTTTTGTTATCCACTATCTTGCTATAAGTCTGACTTTCATATTCGAATACGGTTTTTCCTCCTGTTGGATAGATAACGGTCTGCAGAAGACCATAACTACCTACCGATGGATTTGGCTGCCTGGATCCATACGTAGCTGCTGGATCGAAAACACTACTAAAGCCAACGCCATTATTAAAACCCCAATGATCTGTAACAGTTGATAGATAGGCTGGTACATTGCTTTTATTGATGTAGCCAAAACTATAGCGCTGAGCCAGTGACTCATCTGCAGACGAATAGGTTAAACTGCGGAGAAACAAACGTTCGGTCGGGGTATTATTATAGGCGAAATTAATGTTCTGCATTAGTGTACCCTGATCGCTCATTACCCGGATCTTATCAAGCTTGAACCAGATAAGTCTATCGGTAGGATTGGTTATGCTATGAGAGAAATAGTATGGTATATCATTAGCGATGCCCAATAACTGATAACTATTCAGACTGACAGAGGTAAAAAGGGCATTATACTGGTTTTCTGAATACTTCATTTCATTCGAAGGGGTAAAATCAAAAGAAATACTTTGACCATCCTTGACTTTGATACCTTTTAGATAGACAGGTGAAATGAAACTTCCGCCGTTACGCCAGTTGCTCTGGTTAGAACCCGAGCAATCGGGACTGGTTACAGAAGTATAGCTTGCATATCTGTAAAGCTGCGCCACATAAGGTCCCCTTTCGTATTCAAAATCAACAATATCGCGGTTATTGGCCGTAATCACCTTGACCAGATTCCACGATGTGGCAAAGAAGGATTCGCCCTTAACTGGTGTGTTTATCGGCTCGGAGTATTCTATTGCCGTGGAACCACCAAAAACAAACTTATTGCCCTTATCATCCTCGATGATAAAACGGTTGAAGCTCTTACAGGTCATCTCGCCATAATTCTGAAACCCCTTTACAAACGGATCAATCAGGGCAGGCGAAGCCGGATCCAGGTAAACCTTAAGGTACTGATCAGACTGTACCACAAAAGAGGCTGTCTGTGGGTTGTAATAAAACTTACCACTATAGCCCAGGAAGCTAAAACTAAATTCATCTGCTTCAAGATCAGTAACCTTAAGTCCGTTATGGAATGCTGTCTTTTCTACACTATTAGCTGTCCAACCCGCTTTTGCATATTGCGTCCAGTCAGAAGAATTAAGGAGTGATCCCGTAAAATAATATCCCCTCTTATCATTTTCACTATACATCTGATCGTCGGGATAGCCCTTAATTGATCTGGAAATAGCTCCACCAGCGTTGAGTGTCCATCCAGTACCCACCCACCCAGGATGCTGCTCGGGGCGGATACCTGCGGTATGATAGCTTAGGTTAATGGGAATACTGAGACTCCTAGTCTTAACTTCGTAACAGGGCACAGAAACATTTGGGGTTCCTGTAAAATTGGATACCGGGATGGAACCGTAAACACTCATAGCCGCCGCATTAGGACTGGCAATTGTTGGCCGGTATTGGTCAAGCTGGCTGAATGCATTTTGCAGCCCCAGCAGTAGGCAAACGCCTATAAGGAATATACTTTTTTCTTTCATTTGATTGTTTGGTTTTGGAGCGGATAACGACAGAGTGCTCTTTATTCTACGTCACATCTTCCCTGTTTCGATTAAAAAAGATCCCTGAAATAATCTGTAAAAAAGAAGCAGTCCGGTCTTTTAGAACAGCCGTTCCGATGTTATTAAATCATGGAATATAACCAGTCATTCTCTATCGCAAAAGGATTAGTGCCCTACCTCAATAATCCTTTTCGACTTTGTAAATCAAGATAATAAAATCCCATCCTTATTGATTTTTTTTATGTAAAGTTCCCCACGAAGGCCAGAAGCCGCATTGAAATCCTTTACATTGGATGCTGAGCCATAAAAATAACTGGCAAAAACCGCCCCCGCCTTTCTTTCGGAAGCAAGGCTATAAGTCTTCCCCTCTTCTAAGGGTTTTCCCCAGACCATTAAGGCAATAGCTGGATTTTCAGCATTTTTTAAGGTTCCAAGCGTTCCGACAGAAAAATAAGATACACCATTATTGGTGCTATATTGGACCTGGAGTGACCCGGGTGCTGACTTTTCTCTGAAGATTTCTCGGTTTACCACACATCCAAAAGTATTTTTTCCGGTTTCAGTTTCTTCAGGGAGTTCATCTTTTTTACAGCCTGTTCCCAACAGGGCAAATAAAAACAAGTGTTTTTTCATTCGAGCGAAATGACATTAGATAGATTAACTAGTTATCGACTGTAAATTTAGTTATTTTATCTTGTATTATTAAATTTATCAGCATCAAGCATATATTTTTTGCCATCGTGTTTTGCCATCCAGCAAGAATTTTCTTCAAGTTCTTCAACATTTTTTTCATATACTTGTAAAGTAAGGGGTGAGAGCCTTACATCCGGCGAAAGCCAGAGAGCGTTAATTTAGATTGGGGTAATCATTCATTTGATTATCCCTTTTTTACAACAGCTCAATACCGCCCCTTACCCGGATCAAAGGCATCCGCATCATCAAATTTCTGATCCAGCCCCTTTCGCAGCACCTCCAGAAAATGCGTCCTGCTCAACCGTTTCCTCGAACCAAGATCATCAAAACCCCGCTTGGGAATCCCCAGATCAATCTCAAAACACCGCCCCATCCGCTCAAAAAACTCCGTAATCCCCACCTTCCCATTATCGATTTGCCCTGAAACAAAAAGCGCATGCGCCAGCTCAATCAGGTTTACCTTCTCCCCCGTCCAGCGCATCCTGCCTGCACGGACCGGGGTAGCAGGCGTAACCGACCTTTCAGCTAAGCCAACCCCAACTTCCAACTCCGCAAGTTCCACTAACAGCTCATCCCGTAAGCGCTCCGCTGCTATAAACTTAGCCCATAGATAACTCCATGGTCCAGCAAACTGTCCATCAGCATCCACAACCATCCCTTCCAGCGCTACATCCCTTTTACCTTCCCCCAAAAAATATGCACCGTCCAACCCTTCCATCCCCTGCCTAAAATACGCAAACTGCACAGGGAAGCGTAAAAAAACCTTCTGCACATAATTCAGCTCCTCTCTAAGATACCCGATTACCTTTTCCCGTTCATCCACAGGCCTCCTCACATCCACCGCAAAACGGTCTGCCGCATAAACCTGCCAGCTATAAACCCTCGGCCACAGCACTTTGAAAAAATGTATTTCCTCCTCAACCGATCCAAAACCCTGCCCTACCGCAGCCCTAAGTTCTGCCAAAGCCTCCCTCACCAACAGCACCACCCCGCGCATCTGCGCCAGAGGCATACTTTCCCGCTCATAAACCCCAGCCACAGCTTTCGCCACGCGCCCCATAACCAAATCCCAGTTTTCCTTTTTCATACCTTATCCTTTTAAAAAAAATAAACGAACAAATAAAATAAACCCCAATCCCCCGGAACATAATAAAAAAGGCATAAAGACCGTTTAAACTATATCCTTCCGACAGGACAATATTATCAAGGTAAATGCACTGAAAGGTTGATTTGTGACACAATCGACAAGCTATGCACAAACAAATCATTGATGAAGCCGATTTACTCGAAACCCTTAGCTTCATCGTACCCCTTCCTGCGCCCTTACAAAACCGGGTCAACCAGGAAGCAATCATAGAGAATTTTAGCCGCAAACACCTCCTGCTCAGACCTGGCGAAATCGCAAGAAGATTATATTTTATCCGGAGTGGTTTTTTACGTGCCTTTTTCGTAGACGAGAATGGAAAAGAGTGTACAACCTGGTTTATGAGCAAGGGTGACCTGATGATATCCGTTTACAGCTTTTTCACCCAAAATCCTGCCCATGAGTACATTGAAGTCCTTCAGGACTGCAAACTGCAATCCATAAGCTGGCAACAGTTAAATGCTTATTATGCTGACTTCCCACAGGGAAATCTGCTGGGCAGGATCATGACGCAGAAATACTACATCATGAGTGAAGAACGAGCGATTTTCCTACGTACCCAGACCCCAATCCTGCGCTACGAAAAACTGCTCGAGCAGCATCCGGATATCCAGCAGCAGACCAGCCAAACCAATATCGCCTCTTACCTGGGAATCAGTCGGGAAACTTTAAGCCGGATCCGGCGTAAAAAACTGCGAATGTGTCACCAGACACAAAATACCAAAAATTCAACTCCAGCTATCAACTAGAAATTAACGTCATGAACGCTAAACTTAAAATTGTAATCGTAATTGTTTTGCTGATATCCGCATGCCGCAAGGAGCCAATTAATTCTAACATTTCTGCAGAAAAGCCGGGACAGAATGTTTCGCTGACCCTGGCAGATGCCCAAGAATTTATCGCTCAAATAAACCCGGATAGCGGTAAGGTCCTAACTAAAATCAAGATCGACTGGAAACTGGCAAAAAATGACATCACAAAGAACGGAAACAAATGGACCGTTATACTGGAAGGGCAGCCCATTTATCAGGGCTATAAGCAGGGATATCGCGAACTGGTGATATTAAGGGATAGAAATAGCCGGGCGATCAGCGCAAAGATATTGGAGATCATCCCAGAGGCTATTTACCTACAAAAGAAAAGAAAAGCGAACGCATCAGATTTTACCGGGCGGGTGTTTGAATATGACCTCAACTATAACCTGACCGGAGGCCGGCTATATAGTGGCGGTAAGCCCATCGGATTAATCAAGCAACTTCCTCAAAAGGATCTCATCGGGAATACAAATCAAAAGCCCAGGACTATAAACCCGTTCAGCGGAGCCCAGGGAAAACTTATGCTCCTGGCTGTTGAAACCTGTGTATGGCTACAGGATTATTATATCGATGCAGAAGGAGATTTCACCGTACACTCTACCCAAGTTTGCTCTACCACCTACTTTGATGACAGTGGTAGCGGAGGTGGCGGCGGATATTACGATGGCATCGGCGGAGCTCCCTCCGAGCCACAACAAGGTGGCGGCGGGAGTGGGAGTTCATCACCATCATCTCCGCCACCCCCATCCAATCTGCCGGGCGAAAATAACAAACCTGTCAATCCAAGGGAAATGATGGAATGTTTTTCACAAATCCCTAACCCCAACGCAGCGTTCGTTGTAAGGGTATACGTAGTAGAGCCCCAGCCTGGAACCTCGTTCAATGTTGGCTCTAATAGTTTCGGACATGTCGCCATATCATTAACCAAAACGAGTGGACAAAACACCATTACTCAAACTGTAGGCTTCTATCCTACCGGAACTGGATTGGATAAACTATCATCCCAATCCCAAATAATAGACAATGGCTTTGATACCTATAATATATCGTCAACATATTATGTTACAGGTGAAAACTTTCAAAAAGTTATCGACTTTGTAAGCAACCCACCAAAAAATTACCACTTTACTGACTACAATTGTTCAGCATTCGTATACGGAGCGGGGCAGGTGGCAGGCATTCCGATACCGGATCCAACTACACAAATCGGTTTGAGTGGGCCAGGAGGAGCGGGTTTTGCTAAAACGCCCGCCGGAATGGCAAGTGCTTTGCGGGAACAAAAAGTAAAAAATCCTGATTTAGATGTCAACGAAGCTGGCGGTAGGATACCAGAAAGCCATGGACCATGTAAAATTCAATAAGATGAAAAGAAAGTACAAAATTATTATAATCGTAATTATTTCAGCCATTTTAATCTGCAATTTACCACCAATCACATATTTTCTGCAAGAAGAATATCATTATCAGAATAGAGATGGAAGTTTTCAATTTTCAGAACAGGCGGGGCCTACACAAGGGTTTGATGTTGCCAAATACAAATTTGAAAGATTTAAAATTAAAAACCCAAATAACCCAAACAAAACATTATTTAGAACTTTTACTCTAAAACCCTGGAGATTTTGGGAATGGTGGCAAATGTTAAAACATTTCGAAAGATTTAAACTACCTTATTATTCAAAGGTGGGCTAGTACTTTTTAGTACATTTTTCCTAAATGTGCAGGAGGTCTTACCCAATAAGGTATGCACATCCATTATTATAATATTGTAGCAGCTGTTTCAACAGATATCAAATAAGTGATTTTCCTTAGAACTTACAATTATATGTTATTGATAATATTATATTCAATATGCTAGGTTTCCTCATTTTTTCAAGCGCGACTATCATTTACGCCATCACTTAGCCGGTTGATCAAACCCTTCCCCAAAAAATTCAGAAAGGGTGACATCCAGTGCAGAAAGTACTTTGAGCAAAGATGAGAAATGCAAATCTTCTCCATTTTCATAGCGCCAGAGTTGTGTACGGTTAAGATCATGTTTAAAGGCAAATTTTTCATAGTTCCGTTCCCCTTTTGCTTCCCTGAGGAAACGAATTCGCGCACCAAGCAATTTTAAAACTTCCTTTATATGCTCGCTATCCTGCTCATTTTTAGCTTTACTCATAACGTAAAGTAAACCAAAATGGTGCGCCAGAGGTACTTCTAATAAGAAACATCATATTAGATACATCTTAAAAGAAACAAATTTTATATCTTTATACTGCTACAGATATTATAAAAATATGGAGAAGGAGGAATTATTACAGACCCCTATTGGTAAACTCGATTTTAGTCCTGATTTTTGTAGGGCTTGTGACTCGATGCATTTCAACACATTAAACGATATTACATCTATTTTGCCTGAACGACTGATCAATAAAGAAGGGTTTAGCTATAGCTGGCTGGGCGAACTCAGCGCGTATTTAGATAAGAGAGGATTGTTGCATTTATTGCAACAGCCATAGGAAAAAAATTACGGTTGATCCGCAGCACCATACGCTGTAACAGGTCACGTACACGCGCAGCAGTATGTTGATCAATACTATAAAACTCTTTACTGAGACTTCCAGGAGAAATAACAGCCTGTCTTTTACTTTGAAAATAACCAGCAAAACCCTTAAAAATGAACTGAAGATTCGGAGCGGCAAAAACGCTTTCTTCATAAAGTAGACGGATCAGGCAGGACAGGTGTGCGACTGACATTTCCAGTGGTATTTTAGGAATAGCTATTTCCCTTTTATTGCATGATAATTTTTCTGTTAACAGAATTTCTTCCGTTAACCAATCTATTATCATTGTTTTTATTGAGGGCCAAGAGGAATCAAAGGCCCTGTTTTTCACCTCAGGAGATGAATTAATTATTGCTTTCTGTTCAACTAAATAATCAAGCCTCTCGTCTTTGTCGAGATATTCAGAAGAATGGCGAATTTTATCCTGGAAGTAAACCAAAAAAGACAGATTGTTGAAATTGGAACAAATAAGGAAATTAAGCAGCTTCGCTTCAATCTCCGTTGAGATATCATGAAGTTCAGATAGTTGAATTGTAATATACTCGAAATAATACAATGAACGAAAGGTAAATCTCACCATGCCAATTTTTTCGGACATCAGTTCACACCACTTAGACAGGCATGCTCTCAAAGCAACATTTATACTGTCTGAGTGCAGTATTTTTTGGATAGCCCCCATATTTCCGGTAAGTCGAGAAACTAATCGTTGATGATAAGGTATAGGCGCAATCGCATCTTCATTGAAATAACTCGAATAGTATTTCTGCAGATGGTCAATAAGTGCCAAAAATTCATGCTGGGTCGGTAAATACTTTTCAGCATTTGGAAAGTTGGATAATGTTGTGGAAACAGTCGATATAATATCTAGATGGTAATGAAAATAACGCACCAGGCTACTCTCTGGTATATTGGAAAATATTACTTCTTCCCATGCTTTATAGACCTGACCGAACTTAGCTTCAAGATTAAGCCGCGTAGTGTTTTTCTTTTCTGAGTACGCTTGCTGAATTAAAATTTTTTCTATATCCCGAAGTTCGTTCTTAAGCATATTGAAGATTTTCCTGGTGCGTAATAAAAGAACTAATTCTAGTTTTTTTAAATGTGCGTACTTGTCAATGTCGTGGCGACAGTTGTTGTGTCGGTGTCTTTTGATTCGATTACACTGGATGAGGCAAAATGGCCGCTTAGAACCCATACCTTCATTGGAGGAAGTTTTTTCATTTTCATATCAATTATTGGTTATTTTATAGTAAATTATAAGTAGTTAAACTGGAAAACAACAATTTTACAGATATAGCCAAGATGAAACTAAATTCTGTATTTATGAGAGGAGATTCGAAATCATCGAATTTGATCTCGCCTAGTAAGAAATCATTCTTACTGCACTTTATATGTTGGACAATGTTCATCTCATATGAGTTGATTTTAGTTTATCACACATTCGGAGAAATTGAAAGTCCATATGTCTACATCGCCTATTACAGTGTGAATATTATTTTATTTTACAGTTTGGTTGCGCTGTTGAATTTTACATTCAAACAAAGGCGAAATAGATATCCCTTGGGATTATTAACCTTTTTGGGCTTATTTGCAGGATACCTTGTTATTAAAACATTGATCGACTACCTGGTTACATCCCCGCCCTCGACTTATAAAAACGCAATTGGATATATTCAAAATTTCTTTGTTAGAAATATTATGAGAGGCGTTTACTTCGGAATTTTAGCGACATTCTATTGGTCTGCAATTCATATCTCTTTTTTTCGAAATCAAGCACTAGAAGCAGAAAAGCAGCAATTGATAGTCGAAAAGGATAAAGCCGCTTTAGAAACCCAGCTAACCAAGTCACGAAATGCATATCTGCAACAACAGATCAATCCGCACATGCTTTTCAATGCGCTTAATTTCGTGTATAACAGCGCACAAAAATATTCCGATGATGCTGCCCAATGCATTTGGCTTCTTTCCGAGATTATGCGTTTCAGCCTAGAAGAAGCAGGTCCTGACGGGAAAATCAAACTTGAACGAGAGGTTGAACAGATCGAAAACCTCATCGCGATCAACCGCTACCGGTTTAAAGAACCTCTGTACCTTGAGGTAGAAATGGATGGCGATTTCAGTCGTCACAAAATAATTCCACTGATCCTGCTTACCCTGACAGAAAACCTGTTCAAACATGGGAACCTCACAGAAGTTACCTCTCCAGCCATACTAAAGTTAACAACGGATCAAAACGGACAATTGACTTTTCACAGCAAGAACTTAAAAAAATCAAAGAACGGACATCCTCGCCAACGAAAAGCAATGGGACTGGAAAACATCCGGCTCCGCATGGACTCATTTTATAAAGGCAATTACACCCTTCAGATCAACGAACCCAGTGAATTTTACGAACTCACTTTAACCCTTAAATTATGAACTTAACCTGTTATATCATTGATGATGAATATCATTCGATCGAGGTACTCGATAAGTACATCCATCAAACGCCAGGCCTCGAATTTGTTGGCAGCTCCACTAATCCGCTTTCAGCACTTGAAGAACTATGCACAATTCAAACTCCCGATATTGTACTTTTAGACATCGATATGCCGCAACTCAACGGCCTTGACCTGGCAGACCTTATTGGCCCAGCAAGTAATATTATTTTCACCACCTCCTACCGGGAGTACGCACCGGAAGCATTTGAAAAAAATGCAGTAGATTACCTGCTCAAGCCTATCCATTACACCAGGTTTTTAAAGGCGGTTACCAAAGTACGGTCCAACCTAAGTAATCAAACCAATCAGATCGCCTCTAACCTCTTCTTTTTCGTCAAAAGCAATATTAAGGGAAAATTTAACCGGATCACTATCGCAGAGATCCTTTACATCGAAAACATAGGCAACTACATCATCATCCATATGAATGATGAAAACGTCACCACTTACCTCACTTTAACGGAAGTCCTCTCCAAGCTGCCAGTTGAGCAGTTTTCCAGGATTCATCAGTCTTTTATCGTCAACCACGCCATTATCCATTCATTAGAATATGCTCAGGTAAGACTAAAGGGAGAGGTGACTATTCCAATTGGAGGAACCTACCGCACCGCTTTCCGGGAAAAAATACAGCCAGCGCTACTCATCAGTAAAAGAGATAAAAGTGATCACTAGACTGAAGCCTTTTCTCGGGCCAAACGGGAACTGGTATACTTTTGCAGGCAGTAGTAGACGAGCAACTCCTGTTGCCTCTGCCTAACCGAAAAAGTCCGGTTGAGTTGCATATGTATAAGGTCTGCCAATAACGTCATTTTATCATCAACGGAGTAGCTTTCTGTAAGCCCGTTTAAAACCGACACCTGCTTTAACAGTGGTAAAAAGTACTTCGATGATGCCTTACTTTCCAGCAAGCTCGCTATCATTGATTTCTTCTCCCGGTATTTTTCATCCATTGCGACCTTCAGCGATTTATCTGCCCTGAACTCCACCATAAACCGATCCGTCACCTTAGCAAGGTAATCCAGCGCATCTACAAGAGCAGTAAAAAAGCTGCTGACCATGCGACAAGCAGTCAGCAAGGCCAGCTCAAACTCGTTAAGCTGGAAAGAATTGTTCCCTTTTAAAGTTAACGCAAGAGCAGCAAGATGGCTTCCCACACAGAAAAGCTCCTCAACATGCGAAATGAGACCCGACCCATAGCGTTCGATTTCCCTCCGGTAGGTATCTCCCTGGAAATCCCGGACGAGTTTATCATGTCCGGATGATTCAATCCTTTTACGCAAAGCTACTAATATCGCCCCAAGATCATGTTCTTCCGCCTGTATGCGCAGACGCAGGTGATAGCCTTTCTCGTTGTAGCGGATGAAAAACCATTTTTTTATCCGCTTCTTTTGTCCTTTAATGAACGGGAAAATCACTTGACTAAGGATTTCGTCCGAAGCGCGCGGAATGCAGAAAATTTTAAGGTAAAGCCAGCCACTGCCCATTAAAAAGTCGCGTTGCTTTTCGCCATAAACACGGGTACTTTCCTTTTTTAAAGGTTGATAAATATTATTTCCATGTGCAAGAAAAGCAATCATCTGCCCCGCAACAGGCTTTCTACCAGACAGTACCGACCGGTCAGGCACCAGATATTCCTGAATGGTTATCCGTTTTAACCCCTGAATGCACTGCAGAAAAAACCTGGCCTCTGCCCTATTGGCCAGGTCAAAAACCAGCTGCTGATCTGTTGCCCCTATCGTGATGTGCCGGGGCAAGCGATGCTTTCTACGGAAACCATCCAGGATTTTGATAAGATTAACGTTATCTCCAGCATTTAAAGGCGCCAGGTCTGATTCTTTAAAATTCCATTTTGCCAGACAGAGGATCACCCTTCCGTAACAGACCCGAGGATAAAAACCCAGGCCCGGAAAAAAGTTTTCCAGATTAAATGAAAGTCCCGCCTGTACCCCCTGAAATTGCAGGTCGCACAACAGCCGGAAGACCGGCGAATGGTTATTCCGAAAATTATAAGCCGTCGCCAGACGGGGAACGACCCTTTTCTTCAAGTTAGCCGATTCCAAAATCAGCTCATCCCCTTTCAGGGAAAGCATGAGGTCCCCTGGCAGTACCAGTTTTTTATCCGGTTGTGCAGGAAAGACGTTTAGCGGTATTTCATAAGGGTAGATAGGCCTGCGGCGATTGATATTATCCACATGTAAATCAGACTGCTGCCCAATATCCGCAAAAACAACGTCAGGATTTGCTGCAGTTTCCCTTTCGGCAAGCTCACAGCAAAACTGGTGTACAGGGTCACTAAAGCAAGAGAACCTTCCAATCAGCGACGCGGCAGTCACCCCGCCTGAACTTTCTAAAATCAGGTGCTCACCGGTCGAGCGGTACATGAGTGCCTGCGTCTGGGGCAAAGGTAAAACAGATCTTTTTTGGCTTTCCAGTTTAATCACCTCATCTTCGCTGATCTGCAGCGGAGCCCAGGGATCGCGAAGCGTGTCCCCTATCCAGAGTTTGAAAATAAACTGCTGGGAAACATGCCAACCAACAGTCCTGTTTTCTTCTTCTGGTTTAGGGAAAGGAATGTTTTCCAGAATGCCCTGGTCAGGCATGGATGGTTCCATATCACCATAATGCAGTCCGCCATCTGGATCTAAGGCCAGCAGCAAAGGCACCCTTTGCTGATCAAAGCGGGCACGGAAATCACGGATAAAACGCGACAGGTCAGCAGACTGCTCAGCATTTGACAATAAACGCAACACATGGATAGCCTTTGATAGTTCCACCTGTTCAGCACGATCAGGTCCTCCAGTGCTGCTGGGCCTTTCCAACGCTGCATAAAAGGGCTGGCCAACTGGTTTATTTTCCGTTGCAATTTTCCAGATATCCCTAGCCAAAGCGGAAAGGGACGGCTCACCGGATAAGGGAATCACCGTGTAATTTTTCCAGAAATCATTCCAGCCATGTAAACCAGGCAAACGCTCAGTCACCTCATCACCAATGACTCTGCCTTGAGTGTCATTGAAAACCGCTCCAGCATCAAGCAGGAACCGGATGTATTCTTCCGCTTCTCCTGCTGAACATTCCGCATGCTGCGCAATCCAGCTCATCACTATTCTTTTTGAAACCTTTTTTGACGATAAAAATGAAAACAGCTGTATATTGAATTTTACGGCTGCAATCCCCTCCAGGGAAAAGCTAAACCGTCCCTTATCATCTAAAGATGATTTTGTATAGCGAAAAACCTCATTAAACCGATACAGCGCAGGGTTGGCCATTAATTCTTCTGACAGCACAGCCCCCGCCCTGTTTTTCAGGCCTCTTAAAAAGCCTTGGTCAGGCAATAAATGCAGGATTGACCCGTCGTTTCCGGCAAGCCTGACCTGACCGCCGCTTCCCCAGTTCAGTAAAGTAAAGGAGGAAAAGCTTCCAAAAGGCGTCGGCCTGAAACACATCCGGTTATAATACTTATAAAGGGTATGTTTTTCCTTATCCGCTAATTGATCGAAATCAAATTCCTTTTTTTCCAATAAAGCATAAAACACCGGACTCGCCAAAAAAACGGCATTACGAAAAGCCTGTTCCTGCAACACTTCCGGCAACCGCGAAAGATCATAACCGCTAAAGCTGTAGTACGGTGCCCGTAAAAACAACTGCGGTAAAAACCGGTAAACCATAAACTGACTTTCTTTCATCTCTTCATCACTTAAAAGGGTATACTACCCATCTCATACTGTTTCGGCTTTTCTGTTCGCCGTTAATTTGCTTCTATAATTCTTTTACCATGAAAGCATTTTTTAAATTATCCGTTCCACCACTGCTCGTACTGCTGTTTGTATATGCTGCACTCAGCAAGCTCTTCACCTTTTCAGATTTTAACCAGCAGCTCCACAACCAGTCTTTTCCAGGATGGCTGGCAGATTTCCTATTCTATTTTTTGATCCCCGCAGAAATCATAACCGCTGTCTTGTTATGTTTCAAGCGGACCTTAACCGTTGGACTGCTGCTATCATGTGTCCTTATGTTCGCCTTTACCGCTTACATTGCCATGGTGATGCTGCATTTCTGGGACAGGATCCCCTGTTCCTGTGGAGGTATCCTCAGTCAAATGGGCTGGACCGCACACCTGATCTTCAACAGCATCTTTCTTATCCTGAACCTCATCACTTTATATATCTACACAACTGACACTACCGGATTAAATAAATCCGTCATCATCACCAAAGACCAAACAGGGAAAGCCGAAAACCTGCGAAAAGAGTAGGCATCATTTATTCACTAAAGTTTTTCTGAATGTTTTTTGATGTAATAAAGCATTCGTTTCCTATGAAAAGGATCAAATTAAACCTTGCTGCCATCGCTTTCCTACTTGGAACAAGCGTAGCAGTGGCATCTACTGCGCAAAAAGCCAATGTTAAATGGGGTTTCAATGGCAGCTCTTATGAAGAGGCAGGCAGCAATTATAACTGCACACCCTCTACCAAGGTCTGTACCCGCACTTATCCGGAAGGCCAGAATCCCAACATCAATCCGGACGGATATCTTTCCCAGGAACTGGGTGATTTTGCACAGTAGCAGCTGATTTACCTTTTGAACCAGCAACCGGCACTCCACCGGTTGCTTTTTTTTGTTTACCGCTCATTCTGCGCAATCCCACTGGCCACGATCTCTTCCGCCGGGATCGGAAGCACATAACGTTTATCTCCCGGGCTTAAGGTATATTCCTGCCCTGCAACGGTCCGGACAATCGTTTTTGCAAAGCGCGGATCTTTATTGAGCCGCTTTAAATCCCCCCATCGCAGTCCCCTAAAAGTAAGTTCCTTTCGCCTTTCGGTCAGGACAACTCTCAGCGCTTCCTCTGAACTGCCGGCACTCAGCGGCTGGTAAGTTCCCTTGGCCCAGCGGGTAACGAGCAGGGTATTCAATTCCTTCATGGCCGCTGCGAAACTGCCCATCCTGGCCAGTGATTCTGCACGGATCAGGTACAATTCATCCACAGCCAGGCCACCAAACAACTGCAAACGAAAGCCCGTATAACGCCCTTTGAAATAGAAAGGCGCGGGGCCTGCAAAGAATATGCTTTTTCGCAGGTCCTTGTCAGCATAAAGCTGGTATAACTCGTCTGCTACCGTTGCCCTTGCCGAAGAGGTAAATGCGTATGGGATAAGCTTATCATAAAATATAACCTCAGGATTGTCGGCAGCCGGAGAAGACGGAAACGGATTGGTTGCGGTAACACTGATGGTATTATAATCCAGCAGGGAATGGTTAAGCGCCAGCGCAGCTGCCGCGTATTTATCCGCCAGTTCATAATTTTCCATGTTTAGATATACCCTAGCCAGTAGCGCATTCGCAGCTGCCTTAGAAGGACGGCTTTTAAACCGGGTCTGCTCGGGCAATAATTTTTCTGCCTTTAGCAAATCACCGGTCAGCTGGTCGTAAACTTCCTGTACCGAGGCCCTGCCCGACTTCCCATTTACATCTGCGGTAAGGCGTAAGGGTATTCCCAAATCCGAGTTTGCTGTGTTCTTGTCATAAGTCCTGGAAAACAGCTGCACCAGGTTATAAAAAGCAAATGCCCGGTGGAAAAGTGCACTTCCTTTCGTGGTATTCCACCCGGTCGTTGATGCTTCCCCCCCTTTCAGTTCCTCTAGCCCATCCAATATGATATTGGCATAAAAGACCTGCTGATAGGGAAGATTCCAGTCTGTACAGGACTCATTTTGATAAAGATCCCCAGCCCATAAATAGCTGTTCTCTTGTATCACGCTTGTGAATCCAGCCACTACCGCATCTGTTGCATAAAAATCGTCAGCTGAAATTTCCTGCAGCGCCGGACTGCTATTGAATATCGTCAGGTTATCCATCAGGGCATTAAAATCATCCAGGGTTGTCGGAATGAGCAGCCCCTTATCCGGTTTTTTATCCAGAAATTCCTTTTGGCAGGAAATCAAAAGCAGGCCGGCCAGCAAGAGCCACATGGGCATCAATATGGGTTTCATAAAATTCAGTTTAACGGTTATCATTTTAAAAATCAGCTTTAATACCAATCGCGACCGTTCGGGGCGGCAGGTAATCGGCAACGGGATAGTCCGGGTCAAAACGGGTTTTAGCCGATTTCCATAAAATCCCAATGTTATTCGCATAGAAATAGACCTGCAGTTTGTTAAGCGAGAGCTGCTGCAACAGGTTTTTACCAAAATCATAAGTGGCACTGATGTCCTGCAGGCGGATGTGATCAGCCTTTTCTACCGTGGCCGTTGAAAAATTATAGAAATCGTCTCTGGTCGTATTGATACCGGCAGGCATCGATGGCACAGTGGTGATCCCTTCATCCCCCGGCTTTTGCCAGCGCTCACCGTACCTCCCCTGGTAATAACCCTGTCCGGAAAGGATGCCGGAGTAAATCACTCCGGGCTGCCTGAAATAGTAACCCAACCGGTAACTGATGTTTGCAGAAAGGGAAAACTGCCCATAGCTGAACGTATTACGCAGCGCGCCATAACTGACCGGCCGGGCAGGCCCGCTATAAACCAGGTCATCCGGTGTTGCTGAAGATAACAGCTGGCTATAATCTTTGCTTAACTTCCCGCCCAGGTAACCCTGGGGATCACCGTTCTGGCCATCCAGGCCCGCAAAGGCATAACTGTATACCGCATAAAAGGGTTTCCCCTCCAGGGGATACACTTCGCTGTCAGATAACTGCGCATAACGGCCTGCCGGCTGCCGCAGTGCATAATCCACCACTTTGTCCTTGACATGGCTAAAAAAGAAACTGGTCTGCCAACCGAATTCACCTGTTACATTCCGGCTGTTCAAACTGATGTCAATGCCCGAGCCCCTGGTATTCGCCGTATTGCCCCTGAAAGTGGTGATACCAGACGATGGCGCAAAAGCAATATCCCCGATCAGGTCCATGCCCCTTTTTAAATAAGGCTCTACCGTGCCGCTGATCCGGTTATCCTTTGTGGCAAAATCGATTCCCAGATTGATCAGGCGTACCCGCTCCCACCTCAGTTCGGGATTTGGTGGGTTGATCACCTGCGCATAATTGGTATTGATCGCATTACCTGTGATGTATATCGCCGTGGTAAAGGCTGAAAGGCTTTTATTCACATTGCCATTATAACCGTAGGTCAGCCTCATTTTCAAATAGGGCAGCCAATCCAGCCCGTAAAAAGGCTCCTTATTGATATTCCAGGCCAGCCCCGCAGAATAAAGCGGCACCCCCTGCTGATTGGTTTTCACTCCAAAGAGATTACTCCGGTCCAGCCTGGCACTGGCAGACAGTGTATACCTGTCGAGCAAGGTATATGCCGCATTCGAATAATAGGAAATATTCCGGTCAGTCAGATCGGTCATGCTGTTATAAAAAGGAACAACGGCTAAAGCCCCTGGGACCGCATACTGGGGAAATTGGGTAAGGTAATCGACCCCTAAAGCAGTGGCGTGGCTGTCATCATAACCATAAGCGCGGTTGCTATTACCTACCGTATGAAAATCACGGATTTCATAACCCGCGATTGCCGTGAGGTTATGTTTATCCTTCCACACCCGGTTAAAATTCAGCTGTCCCCGGATACTCTGGCTGGTCGCTGTGAGCTGGTCCAGATCCAGGACACCACCACGCGGAATAGCATAAGCAATCTTACCACTCCCATCCACAACCGAATAACTGTTGATCAGGTTCCGGGTAAAATAGGTTTCTTCGCTGCGCAGGTTACGCCCGTTGGCAATCGTCTGTCCATACTGGTAAAGCAGGGAAAAAGAGAGATAAGGCCTGATCTCATAACTTGCATTAACATTCAACCGGTAATCAATCAACTTTCGGGTTTTATCCGAAATATAAATTTCTTCCAGTGGTTTATAACTCCAGTCCAGCAAACCCTTTTGTTGTGCTGCCCGGATAAAAGCCTGCCGGTAATCATGCGTCATCGCAATGGGATTCCCCGCCTCATCAGCAAGCCTGGCATAAGGATAAAGCGAAGCACCGTTACCCGTTTTTAGCCCGATCAGGTTGGTACCGGGATTGTTGGTCGTGGTATTGCCCTGGCTATAATAAAACCCGGTCGTGATCTCCAGTTTCTTGTTAAATAAATTCAGGGACTGTCCCCCATTAAAGGTATAGCGGTTCAAACCGTTTCCCACCAGGTTGTCCTGGTTACGGTCATAACCACCAGACAGGTTAAAGCGCTGGATTTCGCTCCCACCACTAAAATTCAGCGCATACTGCTGGTTGACACTTTTACGGTAAAAGTACTGATCAAAATCTTGGCGCACATCATATCCAGCCAAAGCATTGATCTGCGCATCCGCCTCCCCGGCGGTAATCTTACCATCCCTCCTGGCAATCAGCAGTTCCACTACCGGCGTGATCGCCGGGTTATTATAACCCGTTTCAGCATTTGCATAAAAACCCTTGTCAAAAAGCATTTTTTCCACCCCGATGAAATCCGCAGCCGACATCCTGGGCTGATAAAAGAGATCCGGTTTATCCCCAACCGTCGCGTTCGCATTAAAGCCTACCTTAACCGCCTGGTTATAACGTCCCTTTTTAGTGGTGATCACAATCACCCCATTACCTGCCCGCGAACCCCATATCGAAGCCGCAGCAGCATCCTTCAGGACAGAGATACGCTCCACATCATTGGGATTGATATTATTGATATCCCCGTCATAGGGAAAATTATCCAGCACAATCAAAGGACTCGAATTCCCATAAATCGTATTCCGCCCTCGCACACTGATCAGCCCCGCCCCGGCCGAGCGGCCCCTGTTGAAAAGCAGGCCCGGCGTCACATCCTCCAGCCGTTCCAGCACACCGGTACTCACCCTGCGGTTCAGCAGTTTGTTATCCACCTGCACAAAAGAACCCGTAGCCCTTTCCGCCGGAATGGTCTGGTAACCCGTGGATACCACCACCTCGTCCAACTGCGCCGCCACAGCCGACAGCGTAACCACCAGCGGCTGATTACCGGCCGGTACCGGAACACGGACAGAAGTATAACCCAAAAACGAAACCAAAAGCGTACCCTTGACCAGGCCTCCCTTCAACACAAACCCCCCCGTCCCATCCGTTAACACCGCAATAGCCGATCCTTCCATTTTAACCGTAGCCCCGACCAGGGGCACCCTTCTATCTGCCGACACCACCTTGCCCCTGATTTCCCTAACCTGAATTTGGGCCTTGACCGCCAAACCGTAAAACAGCAGGAGCGCCACCACACAACCTATCATTATCTTCTTCATCACAAAAATTTAAATATTAGCGTTTACGGATTACCAGCATTTCAATCTCCGCCAGTTTTTCAACAAAGCGCAGGTCATACCGCGCCAGCGCCCTGTTCACCTCATCAACGCTGGTCATGTTGGCATTAAGTTCCAGGTCAACCATACCAGAATAACCCGTCTGGTCCACCACCGGAAGCGGACTGCCCTGAAAAGGCACCTGCACCCGGTCAATGAAAACCGCGAGAGAACAACTCGTCAGTTTACAGCCAAAACGATCCAAGGCAACCGACGGTACCCCTCCGGCCGTCAGGATCTTATCCAAACCCGAAGTACGCACCAGCGCCAGCACTTTCACCTTACGCTTCTCCAGCCCCACCACATAATCCGCGAAAAAACCCCGCAGCTGATTTTGCATCATAGCATAGGCCCGCCCGCTGGACCGCTCATCCATCATCAGCTCATAACAATACGCCCTGCCCTGCCTCAGCCAGTCCAGAAAATCAGCACCGGCCACCTGAGGCTCCAGTTCCGATTCCAGGCCATCTTCCAGCACCGTTTCCTTTTTCCCCTTTTTATAAGCCAAACGGAACAGTTCGGGCATGGTGAGGTTACGCCCGGTAATGCGCCTCACCTGAGCACCCGACTGCACTTCTACATCTTTATAAATCCCCCGTCCGACATTCGCTACATAACCCGAAAGCTGCGACCGGAAAAAACCATCCCCCAAATCGCCCCCCGCAAAAAATAAAGGTTTACCCGTATCGTACTGCATCTTTTCATCCCTTTTCACCTTAACCTCCAGTGAACCCGCCAAAAGCAAAGCGTTGATATTCTCACGCGATACCGCCTCCCCGCCCGTAACCGCCTTCACCATCCCATCCCCGCCGATCCACACATAATGTGGCAAGGTCTGGTGCGGAAACAGCCTCACCAAAACCGTATCCCCCGTCACCATCGGTAGGGAAAAACCCTTACCCGGCCCCAAGCCCTGCTTACCCTGCTGCAACCTCAACTTCCTATAAAAATCATCCACCACCTTAAAAGACTGATACGCCACCGGAAGGAATTGCACCCGGCCCTTAAACTCCTCCTGCAAAGCCTCCATCTTCGGGATCATCGCCACACAGGGCGAACACCAGGTCGCCCAGAAATCCAGGATCAGCAGCTTGCCCTTAAAGGTCGAAAGCGGCAGCGACACCACATCCTTCCCCGAGCCCTCCAACCCCGAAACACCACCAATCATTACCTCCGTTACCCGGTCCCCAATTTTAATCTCCCCGGCAGCCCCATTACCAACCGGGACAGGCACAGACACAGCAGTACCCGATATATTTTTATCCTGCGCATACCCCCCAAAAAAAGGACATAGCAATAGCAGGAAGCATATTTTAAGCTTCATTTAAATTCATTTAAAAAGTAAAAAACAATTAAAAACCGGCCTAAAGGCTAACGAAAATCCTCACCCCTCAAACCCCCATCCCCTCAATCCTGCCTTCCTCCATCAGCATCTGCACAGCAGAAACCAATTCAACCAGCCCATCCAACACCTCAGCCACCTCCTGCTCACCAATCTCCAGCTCCGGAAAACCCCTTTTCTGATTCAGGGCATACCCCTGAAACACCGAAAACAACACCAGCCGAACCCTATCCGTACCATAACGACGGTAAAATGACTCCAGCACCGCCACGGATGATTTAAAAAAAGGCAACTCAGGATTAGCATCAGATGAACACATGGATTGATAAAAAAAGAGAAAATACAAAAGGATTAAAAACCAGCCCCTTCCACACAAAAAATGCGGACACGGCAAACCGTATTGCTTATTAGAAAAAAGATGCCTACCTTGGGAATGCGAATCACCACAGTACTGCAAATTGCCTAAACAGCAATAAAGGGCTGGTACCAAGCTAAATTAACCCAAGGGAATCAGTGCGCTCTCCAACACCAACCCCTATTTTTTATTGGGCTATTTCAAACTTGGAAAAATTCCAGCGCGCATTACGAGGGAGAACAAATAATGTTCTTTAACAAGAGTTTAAGGGAAAACCTGCGTACCACTTCAGGGAAGTGATACCAGCTCATGGCGCCTAATTTTTTCGTTTTCATAAAAGGTAGTTTTATGTAAAAACGATGTACCCCAAAAGCAAAAGGAAGAAACCAGATTGGCAAAAACCAATAGGGCGAACTCCAATGCTTTTGCTAGCGGCACCGTCAAGAGCCAGTCAAGCCGAGGCTTGAGTTCCACAAAAGACTAACATGAAGTTCGCCCTATCGAATATAAGATATCACGAAGATAGCAAAATTCAATAGTATTGGCGAACTCACGATCGGCTCATGTGGAAAGTTTGACGGTTTTCTAGCATGAGTGACATCGTTAAAGCTAGGTTATACCCAACTCTATTTGTCGCTATAAATAACTGATAAACAAATATAATAAAATATTTACTAGTACCAAGTACTAATTTAATTTTTTTTATGCCAAGGAGGAAAAACTCTGTTGTAATCCAGAAAAACAAGATTAAAGAGGTTACTAAAACTGTTGGCGCCTCTCAGCGATTAGTTGCTTTAATGCTTGACGTGAATTATACTACGGTTAGTTCTTGGAATTCTAATACAACGCAGCCAAGCGAAGAAAATCTAAATCAAATTGGTGAGTTGCTACAGAGGGATAATCGTGATTTACTTGAACCACAAGGGCGAGTTAATACAGGGTTAGCCAAAGCTTTAGAGCAGGAGCTGAAAAGATTGTACAAAGAAGAAGGAATGCCATATGAGGTTGAAAAATTGGACGAGAAAAAAGGTGTGAAGGTTAAGGTTAATAATCCCGAGCTAATCAAGAAGTTGAGGGAATTTGCGAAAAGCTATAAAAAATAAATAAGAAGCTGCCTTTACCGGGGGCTGGCGGTTTAGTGAGTTGCGGTGGTTTTGTTTCGATTGCCCTAGTATTAATATTAATTATTTTAAAATTTTTAAAACTTAGAAAGGAATATCATATGAAACACAATAAAAATAGGACGATTATATCAGATTTAGGAAACGCAGGAACAGAAACAATTTGGGCAATCGGGACATCCATCGCAGCTACGGCTGTCCAAATAGACTGAAAGATTAAAGGTGATTTAACAAACAATTATTCAAGTTTGCGAAGCCTGCCAGGGGATAAAACCGAAATGGTAAAAGAAATAGGGAGTTTGTTTAGCCGGCTGAGTAATTTGCATGGCAAAAACAAGCTCCCCCCTATCAAAAATTAAATTATGTGAAGGATTTTAAAAAAAGTTGTAAAGTCGATGATAGTGAGACTGTCCAACAAATTTCTCCTGCCGGCACCCGGAAACTGTGTGCTGAAATGTTGAATAACCAGAAAACAAATCTCACTTCAATTGCACAAGTTGCTACTCCCTATGGATGATTTATGATTTTCACTTGTCCAAGGTCGGTAAAGACAAAAGTAAAAATCACAGTTGCAGAAATAAGTAACAGAATCCCTAGAACCAGCCAATGGAACCATTTAATTGATCCTAAATTCGGTCGGCTGATGATCCAGATCAGGATAGCAAACATGAGCAAACAAAAGCCATAGGAAGATACCATCTTAAAAAAGAACATTGGGTCTGAACCGATTTGCACATTCGCAAGCATCTGTATGCTACCTACAGTGAAAAGCGATATTGCAGAGAAGATGGCAATAACTTCGATAGATCTACGCTCCGCGTTTTTCACAGTCTCGGAGGTTTCCTGAACGGTCTCTACCACCTTTTTCAGCCTGTCGTAAACGGAAGATAGAATATCAAATTTAGTAACCTTATTTTTGATATTTTCCTTCCTTGCTGCCATCTGACTATAATTTAGCGGGACCAAGTAGCCACTAAAGAAGAATAAATTGAAGGTGCCAAAATTTGATGTAGCAAATTGATAATCCGATTGCGATTCATCAAATGGTAATTGGAAGGGCATGAGCTTTCTTACATTTGACCATTCAAAAGATTGCTCAAATTTGCTTACAACTTCATCCAAGCGTTTTTTTAGTTTTTCGTAGAGCTCGAAATTTGCAACTTCAACCAGTTTCTTTGATACGTCCTCCATTTTTTCCGAAAGCGCCTCACAGAGTTTCATCCATGGGAAAAAATTTTTAACGAAGGTTTGGTTTTGAAAATTCTTAGTATCTGCTATGAGTGAATCAATTTTTTTCAGGAATTCCCTATTCGTATCTTTAAGCGTGTCTGTCGATAGTTCGTTCCCCTCTTCCAAAGCCACGTGCACATTGAACGAAAGCTCGTTATTGAAGAGATAATTAGAGCTGATCTTAAAAGCATAATTATCAAAAGGCACCGTATATTGATTTGCAGCCGAAGTAAAATCCACCTGAAGGAGGCTTAGATTATGTTGGCTGCCAATATCATCCTTATAAATCTTGGCCCTTGCATGCGACTTCTCGAAGTGGAATTGTGCTGATTTTAAGATCATTTCCTGGATACGCTCGCGCTGCAGGATTTTGTAGTCGTCTACCAGTCCGTAATGTACTTCGATTACCTTCTCCCATCGGTCCAAAAGCGGCTCTTTATCGATCGTTTGGAGTGTAAAAGTAATTTCATCAGTATTGTTGTAGGAATAACTCCAGTTGACTCTTCCTTTGTCACACTGACTACGATAGACCAGCTTTCTGAGCAAAAAATTTATTTTTACCTGGATCGCTTTAATCAACGTCTGAAATGTATTGATTTTATCCACCTCTCGTTTCCACCGGGATAAATCCCTAAAAGTCTTTTCAGAATATTCAAATCTAAAATGCTCAAGAGCGACTACCCTAAGCGCATTGACAAATACCTTTAGTGCCCAATATCCCTCAAAGCTATATACCTTATTTCTAATATCAGTCGTCAGCCATTTGTGATGCATGCCGAGCGGTTTGTATCCAAACTGCCTGTCTAAGTCTTGCAAGAGATATGATATGCTGGGGAGGATGTCTGCCTCCAATGGATTAAGTAGATTAGTCAAGAAATATTCTGTCGCCTCGTTCCCGAAATTATCCTGTCCCAGGTTTTGAAGGTTTTGTTGCAAAAAATCCATCAGCTCTTTACTTTGCTTTTCCCAGTCGGACATTGAAATCAAGCAATAATCCCCATTTAAAAGGATCGTTGTTTCAAACTCAGCGATCATACTAAAAGCTTCATTTATCTTTGACTGAAAAAGCAGCATGTCTGCGTCAGTCTGATGAGTGTGAAAGTAGACTGCCCAGTTTTGTTGAAAATAAGACCGGCCGAGTTTTCGAATAAGTTTAGTTTGGGAGAGCGGGGAATGCATTAAAAGACGTAGTATTTGGTTTCTTGTTCTATAAGCTCTTTGGGAATGGGTCTAGAAAACTGGCCTGATTTTTTTGCCTGTGCAAACACTAGCGCCCATGATGACCACCTATGGCTCAACTCCACCAGATCGAATGGCCTGTAATCAATAATTCCATTGTTAATCATCTGCAGATTTTCAACCATCCGAACTACCGTGAAATAACTATCCTGATTAACAGCAGGTTGACTGAAAGCACCAGCCCGCAACGTTAGTTTTTCATTGTCTACAATGAAATTTTTCATGCTATTCAATGAATCGTAGACCTCACTTTCCACATGTCCTAGTGGCATGGCATAAAATCGGTTGAAGAGGTTGAGCGCTTGATCATCAGTTGAACAAGCGAAAAAATGTAGTTTGATAATCTTCAACTTACTGAAATCATTATCCGCATAAAATTCTTCAGCAGAAATAGCATGTCGGTCACAATACCAACGCACCATTTTATCTAAGAATATTTCGAATAAATCAAGTTTCATAGGATGGGAATATTTTGCAAAGCTAACAAAATAGCTTGGTTATAGTTTTACGTTTTACAAGTTAGTAAATATAATCTATTAACTAATATAAAACTAGTAACAGTTTCCAAAACTCTTGGTAAAAGTGATTGTTAGTATTTCGATACTGTTTCTTAAACACATTGAGCTTCCAAAATTCAATGCAAAAGTAATTGTTAGTAGTTACCAGGCATCCAATTTGGGTGCCTTTTTGTTTTGTTACAAATATGGTAATTAAAATAGATAACCAAACTTTTTGTTATTACTATTAAATTCCCATTTTTTGATTTATTAAATGTAAATAGGATAGTTCTCTACCAGGTAATAGTTTTTCTGCGTCTATAACCGCTAATTCTTTTTTCTTAATTTCAAATAGTAATTTAATTGCATCGCTGAATTTAAATTTCAATATATCCTCTAAAAATTTGGTAGTGGATATACAAATTATTTCTGTCATGCTATAAGTGTATTTCAGTTTATGCATTTTTAGGCTATCAGTATACTGAAGTAATAAATAATCTATTTTATCTTCAATTTCTTTGAGGCTCAAGCTTGATTTTGATATTTGAGTTATGAAATCTCGTAATGCATAATACCTAATTTTAAAATCTGTATCATGTTTGATTTCTAATAATTTTTCTATTTCTACATTATCATCTATTACAGGCATCTTTTTGAAAAGAATCTGGAGTACATTCTCTTTTTTAACTTCATTGTCTGATTCATAAAGTTTTTTGATTATGGGGATATATTCATCCTCAAGATTTAATTTATTTAAAATTGCACTTTTATATCTGATTCCATATTGTCCGCCAGCTCTATCCTCTTCCATAAAATTAACATATAGATCTGGCAGGTTTGTCGGTTTATTAAATTCAGTTATCTTCTTGTAATGTTTAACATGTAATCTCAAATTATCTCTTATTACACTATCTTCCAACAAGCGGTCTGAATACTTAAACTTATCTTTGTCAAAAACCTCAATTAAGCCTTTTTTATCTAATAGTTCGACCTCTTTAATTTTCTCTTTAAATAAGCTTTGAAATTTTGCAACGGGTGGGATCAACCTTTCAGTTAATTCAAGTTTTCCTCTATCTACAATAATTTTATCAAAGAAAAATAAATGCGGCTTTATCCAATCAGAATCATCCATGAAATACCATAAATCTAAAAACGTAAAGCCTATCTTCATCATCCTAATTTATTAAATTTAACGTTTAAAGTGAATCGTAGGGAAGAGAGGGTATATTCATCTATTTTTGGCTACTTAAAAAATTATTCTGTAAGGTAATAATTCGGAAGCAAAACAAGAAAGAGTAAAAAATTTTATTAATTCCTTCAGAGCAACAATAAATTATAAGATTTTCAAAAAGTCTAATAAATGAAAAATAAGCACATCTATATTTCAATTTTCTTTTCCGCTACTGCACTCCTTTTCTCGTGCACGCGAAACGAAAACAAAAAAGCCGATTCGATATCCGATAGCTTAATTAAAGCAACGGAAGGAATTGCTATAGGCAAAGCGAAATTTGGTATATCTGAAAAAGAATTTAACCAATTATATCCAGACTCACTTGTAGATTTAGATGGAAACCTATACAACGTTAGCACCTACTTTGACAGTTCAAAAGCATTGAACGAGGTTTATCTGATTGACACTACTACCATTGATAATACTAGGTTTGGTAAAGCGCTATTCGATAGAATGAACTTACTTAAGCAACATTTTATCAAAACTTATGGCATGCCACAATATGAAAGAGGTTATCCAAAACAAGAAAAGATGCAAAACGGAAAGTCCTTTGATGCGTACCTGTGGAAAGTTGGAAAAAAGAAAATATTTGTTGGTGTAGCGCTAGAAGAAACTAATCGAGGAAATATCTATTATGTATTAGCCCATATAGAAAGAAAAAGTTCTTAAATTTAGATTAATGGGAGAGCAAGTAATTTTAGGAAAGATATTTCAGATTTAGGCGAAATAAAATATGAACCAAATAATAAGAATTGGTAGCCTGTTTGAGCGGTTAAGGACTGGGTAGCAAAAAACAGAACTCCAATTCTATTCCCGAAAGCCTCAGCAAAACATGATAAGGTGTCTTAATTGATCAATGTCAACCTTTTATCTTTCCGCTTTTTCAAGATCTCACCAAAAAAAGTTAAATTTGGGTAACTAGCCAAACGCTCCAATGAAATATTTCCACAGAATACTCAACAACCCTAAAGGGCTGTCCAACCACTTTGATGCTGCAAGGGGCTTCGATACCGAAGACGATGATGAAAAGGAAGAAACGGTAAAAGACTACCAGTACCAGAAACAGGTCTTGTCGGCTGCAATTGAACGTTTTGAAACCGGCGTCAGATTGAAATACGAACGCCGGAGTATTGCCGTTCCGTATGACATTTATTATATCCGTGTTGATTTTCTTGTCACCTTTGATGATTTCAACGAATTCAAGACGCGCGAACTTTTCAGAAAAAAATATGGGCTCAGGGATATCCATTACTTCAATTTCAACCGTTCGGTGCTCTTTGAGGTCGAGGATAGAGATAAATGCAACAAACTCCTGATTCTTATTGAACAATACACTCAAAGCCCTCCGGATATCGACCCTGGGAATCAGCCTTATGCCATTGCAACGATCATCTACGGTTTTGACTTGTTGACCAGGGAGCAGCTGCTCGCAGGCACCGAGGGGCTGGAAGACCACAACAACTCGGTTGCCATACAGCTCACCACGCAGGAGGATACCGAAAAAGAGGATGAAAAAGGCCAGATCCTGGGCTTGATGATGGATTATCTCAATGCTTCCAAATCAGCTACGGCCAGGACTGAACTCACGGGCGAACGCTTCCTGACCGTCAGTGGATTGTCCCGGGCAGACCTGGTTACGCTCGTCGACAATTTCGATATCATCGCCTCGGTACAAGCCATCCGGTTTTCTAAGGTGAAGCCGCTGAGCGGTGGCAATACCATGCGCAGCTTTGATTTTCAGATCAACCCGGTGGCGGAAAACTTACCCCTTGTAGCGGTGATCGATAACGGTGTAAACAGGATCCAACCTTTAAGCACATCAATCGCCGACTTTGGATATACCTTCGATATGGTCTACCAGCCTTACAGCACGCAGGTCTGGCACGGCACAGCGGTTGCGGTAATCACGGCAACGGGAGACCGTTTTTTTAGCGGTGCACCCAGCTTAGATGGTGATTGCCGGATCGTTTCCTATCGTATATTTGAACGCGAAGAGGGACATATTGATTTCATTGATTTTGAACGCGTTATCCGGGAATGCTATGCCAAGGGCGTGAGGCTGTTTAACCTTTCTTCCAATATCAGTTTTAAACCCTACAACAGTGACTACTCGTTTTTCAGCTACCTCCTTGATAAACTAAGCTATGAGCTGGACATCCTGTTCTTTATCTCCGCAGGTAACCTGAATGCTGATGACTTGGAAAATATCTACCAAACCATGGCAACAGGCGTCTACCACTCGGCACTGGAGTACCCCAAACACTTCTTTTACCCCGATGCGGATTGTATGGAACATTCTTGCGACGGCACCAACCTGAAAATACCTGCCGAATCACTCAATAACCTCACCATCGGTGCAATCGCAGACAATCTTGAAGAAGGAACACAGACCGATATGACCCTGGACAAATACCTGCCGGCCTATTACACCAGCAAGTACCACGTCAGCCCCTTCCATAAGGTCAACGGCACCAGGCTCAAATCAAAGCACATCAATTATAAACTCTTTAAACCCGACATTACCTATCCAGGCGGCGATTACGGCCAGCCATCTTCCGGGATCCAGCTTACCGGCTCGGGTGTTGGTAATGACCACTTCAGACAGGAATGCGGAACCAGCTTTGCTGCCCCTTTTGCGGCCAATCTTGCCGCAAAGATCTTCAGGCTGTATCCCAACCTTTCAACCCAGTCGGTCAAAGCACTCATCATCAATTCGGCCAAACCGCTTACCGATAGCCGTTTCCTGGCTGAGCATCTGGAGGAAATGAAGGAGAAATTCTCCCAGGAGGAATTTGGTAAAGGTTATACTGAACTCAATAAATCCGAGAAGTTAAAAGTTAACAAATGGTTCCACAGAGAGGATATCTTTGACCGGCTCGTCGGTCATGGAAAACCCGACACTTCGATCGCCCTCAGCTCCGGAAAAAAATCGATCACAATTATCGTAGAAGACCAGATCAGGACAGACACCCACAAAGCGATCCCCATCCATCTTCCCGCCTATCTTAGACATGCCATCAAAAGTAAAACGACAACCATTGTCAGCATGAGCGCCACCTTATGCTTTAAGTTTCAGCCCAACTTCAAGGACCAGACCGGCTATAACCCGCTCCATATCAGTTTCAATTTCCTGAAGACCTTTGGAAACCCGGACAACACCGCGCAGCTCGCGGCATACCGGGATGATGGTTCTGATTTCTACAGAGACCTGTACCGCGGAATAACAGAAGCCAAGGACAAAACAGCAAAACGGAATGAGGCACTGGGCGTAAAGACAACTATTTCATCCTGGTCAGATGACTTTTTTCCCAATGGCAGACAGTTTTCCAATTGCCAGAAACTCGAAATGCCGATCAACCTCCAGGACTTGCATAAAACAGGCAATGAGCTATCGCTGGTTGTCCGCTGTATCGGTAAAAAAGAAACCACCTTTGATACCAAAAGTTACCTTCAGGGCAGCCATCCTTTCTCACTGGTCATTACCCTAAGGGAAAAAGGCGGCAAGGAAATCGAGGCATATGATTATTATGAAGAGTTTATAAAGATCAACCAGACGCTTGATGCGGTAGCACAGGGGGAGCTGGATACCGATCTGGAAGCAGAGGCATAAGATACTATCTGCCCAGCGCTGCTTTTTCCTGTGTGATCAGCCTTTTCCAGGTCTCCATATCCAGCAAACGGTCTCTGGCTTCGCTGTTCACATAGGATTTTTTCATGGCATTGACCAATGTCTTCTGGATACTATAATAAGAAAGTCCTGCACATTCTGGAACAATTTTTTTAACCTTCGGCAGGCTGAACTGGAACTGGCTGTTTCGCAGCGTACGCTCGATCAGCTCCAGGCTCTGGTTTTTATCCGGTAGGTCCAGTTTCAAGATCATATCAAAGCGCCTAAGCAGTGCATCATCGAGCATGGCCAACTGGTTGGTCGCCGCTATTACAAGCGTATCCTGCGGAAGCTGATCGATCAGCTGCAGGATCGTGTTCACGACCCTTTTCATCTCCCCATGGTCCTGGTCATAGTCACGGATCTTTCCAAGGCTGTCAAATTCATCAAAAAAGATAATACACTCTTCTTGTGCGGCCTTTTTGAATATCTTTGCAATATTCTTACTGGTCTCGCCAAGCTTGGATGACACGATTGCGCCAAGGTTTACCACATAAATCAGCTTGTTCAGCTCCCCTGCCAGAATGTAGGCCGCTAAAGTCTTACCACAGCCGGAAGGTCCATGAAAAAGCACCTTGTTGGAAACCGGCAGGTTTAGCGCATTCAGCTGATTGGCTAGCCGGTGTTCCTTGATCAGAAACGAAAGGTCTTCAGTTACCTGCCCGTCACAGATGATATTATTGAAGGAATAGTCAGATGACACCTTATCCAAGATAAACTCCCTTACGGTACGTTCATCTTCCCTGTCAAAATAACTGTTGGAATCAACCTTTACCAATCCGGAATACCGCTGCTCCTTCATCGATTCTTTAAGGATCGATTGCAGCTGTATGGCCATATTCATCTTTTTGGTCTTGCGGGAATGCTCAATAAGCTCCCCCAAAGATTTAAGCAGATTATCCTGATCGTTTTCAAGACCGTATTTAGCTATTTCTTTGACAAAATCAAACTGTGTTGACATAAGGCATTAGGCGTTGGTAGTATAATATTACAAATAAAAGGCGGCAAAGGATTCAATAAACAGAAATCTTTATCAAGAAATCCCTCTTTTTCCACAATTGCCATTAAACGGTTTATACCAGTCCTTTCAAATACTCTGCAAATAAGGTGAGCAAAAGTATGCAAAGATAGATAAATAAGCAGAAGTCAAAAATACTAAAATATTTAGCAAAAACAATCGCAATCTTTATCTATCCAATATAGAATAAAATACTTTACCAATCTTCTCTGAAAAATAGCACAGCGTTGAGTTATAAGGATAAGCAAATCTCAGTAATTAGCATTTCGGTCCGCTGCAGCTCATCAATATCCAAAAAGGGAAAATAGTTCTGTGATCTCTGAATCATTAAATTTACTAATCAGTTTGTAGATTGTATTGATTAGCTTTTCATTGAGGCTGAAAGAGATCGAGAATTTACACATGAAAAATGCTTAGCAAGAGGAAAAAATTAGGTTCAGAAATATTACATTTGGTGAAAATAGCAGAATAAATGGAAGCGATAGTAGTTGAGCCGGAGTTAAAGAATTCGGTAATGAACAAACTTGATAAATCAGATCGGGAATTTCATGATTGGTATAGATTTGTATTATCGTTTCCTCCCCATTTGGTACAGCGTTACATTAAAGAGTTTGGCTTGACAGACTCTGATCTGCTTTTAGATCCTTTTTGTGGCTCGGGAACTACTGTACTTGAGGCCAAGCTAAATGGTATCCCGGCGATCGGAATCGAAGCGAATAACTTCGCCCATCTTGCTTCAAATGTAAAGACCGATTGGAACGTTGATGCTTCCGCGCTTCGAGCAGCGGCCGAAAAACTAAAGACTGCGGCGAATAAAAAGTTGGCTAGATTGAATAATGGTGCAGCTATAGGAAGTATCACATTACGAATGCTTACTGATGAGCAGGCAAAGCTGATACTCAAGGATTCCATTAGTCCATTACCGCTCCACCGTTCACTGGTTCTGCTAGATGAACTCAAGAAATATAAGAATACCAACCTATATAAATACTTAACCTTGGCTTTCGGTACCGCTACGGTTTATCACAATAGTAACTTGCGCTTTGGCCCAGAGGTTGGCATTGGCAAAATGAAAGCTGATGTCGATGTCGTCGCGAACTGGTATGGAATCATCACCAAGATGTGTGACGATCTTGATTCTGTAATGGGAAAAGTTTCACCACCAACAGACATTGTACTTTCTGATGCACGGGATATGAAGAGTGCGTTACATGGCCGCAGTATTTCTGCAGTGATTACCTCACCGCCTTATCCAAATGAAAAGGATTACACAAGGACTACTCGGCTTGAATCAGTACTTTTAGGATATATTACATCTAGAGAAGAGTTACGGAAATTAAAGAAATCGCTTTTAAGATCAAATACGAAAGGTGTATACAAGGGAGATACTGATGATGAATGGGTGACCGGCTTTCCTGAGATTCAACGTATAGCTGAAGAGATAGAACAGAAACGCATTGAAATGGGTAAAACTTCTGGATTTGAAAAATTATATGCCAAGGTGACCAAGCTTTATTTTGGTGGAATGGCAAAACACCTCGAAGATCTTCGCGATTTTCTTACTCCTGGAGCCCACTTGGCCTATGTGGTTGGCGATCAAGCCTCGTTTTTGAGGATAATGATTCCTACTGGAAAGATCTTAGGAGATATTGCGAAGTCGCTGGGCTATGAATTGGTTAGGATTGATCTTTTTAGAACTAGGTTCTCAACTGCTACTAAATCCAATCTCAATGAGGAGGTGGTTGTTTTAAGATGGAACGGTTAACAATAGTATATGGCAAAACAGAATAGATATGCGCAGATTATCGAGGCAATATTTCTAGCGGCCTTTAACCCTGGAATTACAGAGATTGACTTTACCCGTGAAGAGATTTCAGCCACTGCGGATAGATTAAACATCAAACTTCCGAAGAACTTAGGTGATATCCTCTATTCTTTCCGATATCGTAACGCTTTTCCAGAATCAATTGCTCAAACTGCTCACGAAGGTTTTGAATGGATTATTCGACCAACAGGAAGAGGCATGTATAAATTCGTAATGATAAAGCAGACCTTTTTTGGACCTAGTGAACATTTTGCTATTACAAAGATCCCAGATGCAACGCCAGGGATTATCTCAAGATATGCGATGAGTGACGAGCAGGCGCTTCTTGCGAAGGTCAGGTACAATAGATTGATAGATATCTTTACTGGCCTCGCCTGTTATTCTTTGCAGAACCATTTGCGCACCACAGTGCCTGGAATGGGACAGGTGGAAACCGATGAAGTTTACGTTGGTATAGATAAGCGTGGCGCACACTATGTGATTCCTGTTCAAGCGAAGGGCAAGACCGACAAGCTTGGGGTTGTACAGATCGAACAAGACTTTGCCATCGGTACATCAAAGTTCCCCGGGTTAATTTGCAAACCCATTGCAGCCCAGTTTATGGTCAATGGCGATATAGCGCTATTTGAGTTTGAAAAGTCTGATGGAAGTATTGTGATATCATCTGAGAAGCATTACCGTCTAGTTGGTGCAGATGAACTTACTATCGAAGAGCTAGAAATATATCAAATAAGAAATATTTGATAATACACCCATTTATCTCATTTTTCAATGGCCTTCATATTAGGTAGAAACTCTTTAACAACAATAAGCAAAATCAGATTAGAACAACTCTGTTTCGATATCTTTCCTGATCATTAAAATTTTCGACTTTTGTGCTATACATTGTTACACACAACACATAGCATCTCCTCACCCAAAGCGCGTGAGCGGTTACAGCGGCATCCTCCCGCAGGGAGATACAGCGGAAGACGCGACCCATCAGGGGCACGCCAAGATGAAAATAAAAAAACAAATAAGGTTTTAGAGGTGAGCCTAATTAAACAAATCAAAACCGTACTTAAACCACAAATAAAAAACTCATACCCCGTATGGAATCCCCTGCAATTCCGCATCCTATATCAAACCAAAGCCCATGAAAAACCTGCAATTGATCCTGACCAACCCATGCACACAGCAATGGAGCGACATTGAACAGCCAGACGGCAAACATCATTGCAGCAAATGCAAAAAAAACATCGTAGACCTCACCAGCAAATCCGATACGGAACTGGCAGACTTTTTCAAACACAAAAGTGATCACGTATGCGGACGCCTGCTCGCCAGCCAGATGAACCGCGACCTGATCCTGCCCCCCGCAAAGATCGGCTGGCAATGGCTCATGCCACTTGCCCTGGCCGCACTGGCCATCAGCCCGGCCCAGGCACAAAAAACAAAACCGGCAGTAGTACGAACCGAAGGACAGCACAAAGACACCAATGAAACCACACCATCATCGGCCAGCCTCCCCACAATACAAATCACCATAAAAGGAACAGTAGTTGACCAGACCAGCGGGAAAGCACTTGCCGGCGTCAAAGTCAGGCGGATGGGAGAAGAAGACATACTGGCCATCACAGGTTCCCTTGGCAGATTTGAGCTAAACCTGGCTGATCACGATAAGCTATCCAAATTCATATTTAACCTGCCAGGCTACACCCCCATTGAGACCTACCTAGATGACAACATCGTAATCAAATTAATCGCCGAGAAAAGGATCATGCTCGGCGGTATATCGACAATCTCCCTGAACAGATCACCGCTTTATCTGATCAGCGCCGGTAATAAAAGCTGTACAATTGAAGCCTCGAAAATAGGTGAGCTCTCCCCGGACTGGATTGAAAAAATAGAAATACTGAAGGATGCAAGTGCTACGGCAATGTACGGCGCAAAAGGCGCTAACGGCGTGATACTGATCGAAATCAAAAAAGCCTACAGGAAAAAGATCAGGTTTTCAAAATGAACACGATCCGATAAACTGCCAGATATTCTTTCCCAATATTGAGGTTCAATCAAAAGCCCAAACCAGGAAGAAAAAACAGCAACAAGTCTCAGACCCGTTCCACTTGCAGCACAGTTCTGCGAATGCCAAAAAATGCCAGACAGCTAGAGCAGAAAAAGCACCTTTCAGTCGGGACCATTAAGACATAAGGGTCTGGTTCTCTGTCTGACAAATAACCCGGAAAGTCAGAAGGCCATGAAATTTAAACATTAACAGTCTTCATCAATAGCTGCGCGAGCGGTTGCAGCGGCATCCTCCCGCAGGGAGATACAGCGGAAGACGCGACCCACCAGGGGCACGCAAAAAAAACCAACAAGTCTTCCAAAAGCACAAAACCTTAACAGCACGCGTAAAAACAAAAACAATCCTACACCTCACCAACCATGCCACACTTCCCGGTATCCGGCAGCCTTCCCCTAAAGTTTAAACATTGCATGACAGCTTTCGAAGATCAACGCCTTCATACCGCAGCAACTCCCTCCACCATTAAACCAAATCAAGATCCGCCCATTGATCAACATTACCTACGCCTTCCAACACCTTCTCCATGACAAACTACAAATTCTATCAGGGCGTGCTTTAAAGCACCTCCAGCACACCTTAAGACACTTGCGATAATAACATCAATCCAAAGACAAGAACACCGGGCTTAAAAGCGCTAAAAATCAACCGACTGCACACTTTAAACAATAATCAGTGCACATTTTGGAGCAAAATGAGTCGTCACTATAAAAAAGAACAAGTGGTCATCCTACTTGTAATTTTAAAAGCATGTTTAATACAGAAGTAAAAAAATAAATGGGCTTTATAATATTTGCTATAAATTACTCAGAGCAAACCATCAACAAGAACACTCTTGTTTGCAAAAATTTATAAAATAAAAAACTGCAGCCGGCATCCACCATACTGCAGTTCAATCATCAACTAACTTGGGTCTTAAATTCCTTTTTAGTATTTACTCAATTTAAAAATTCGTTGCTTTTTAAGTATTTAAGTAAGAAATAGTCCAGCTTATATGCAAAAAGATAGATAGTACCATGAGTCCTTTAGAAAGACGGAGCTGATTACTTGTTTTATGCATATACAAACCCATTGCCGACATGACCATAGCACATATAAAAATGAATATGAATGCAAGTATTCTAATCATATTACTTAAAACCTTTTATTTTTTAATGTTGCATGCGTTACTGTAATGAACCAGTAAACGTAAAATCCGGGTTTTCTACACTTTTAAACTGGCCTAAAATCACCTTGGTAGTTGGGTGTGCAAAATAATCTAAGGTAAAGGTATCGGCCGTTAATCTTTCGGTTAAAAGTGGAACCATAGCGCTTTCTATAATCGCGCCATTTCCATTAGGACTTACATAAGACGGATCTTTGGTAAACTTATAAACCCCCAAACTGGTCTTGGTATAATCATACCCGAAATACGCATAAAATTGCCTTGTACCCTGGGGTATCCCAACCGTTAACACCACTTTTTTTGTATCGTTATTAAAGTCAAATTTCAGGGTTTCCAGCTTTAAGCTATAAGGTAATTTGGCGGCTGTTGCCCTTCTGGTAACAAAATCAGTCCCCCAACCGGGATAAGTGGTTTGATTTGGAACGGTTAAGCTTTTATATTTTGTTCCAATTAAAAGATGCAAAGGCGTTAGTGGTGTTGTCGAGACCAAAACCTCAACCTTATCTCCTTTTGAGGTAATTGCAAATAATTTTTGATTGGTTTTATCCCATTCAAAACCAACAAAAGTACGACCGGCGTACACTACTGGTAAATTTGAAATACCTGGCGTAGAAAATGCAAAAAACTGTTCGGCCGATACAAAAATATTGTCTTCTACCGTCGAAAAGCTCACTTTTCTGTTCACAGCATCTGTATTTATTAATATCTGAACCTTTTTATTGGCATCCTTTTCATCAGGTATATACAAATAGGGATTTGCCTTTAAATAATTACTTAAACCATCTATCCCACTCTTGGTGTAAAAATTTTTATCGGCAGCTGTGGCCTTAACCAGGCTTAACCGGGTTAGCCTTCTCTTGCCTGTTAGTTTTAAGGTGTCGCCTACCTGCTCTTTAATTTCAAACTCGGTATCAGAACCAAAGCCCAAACCTGGTTTACCACCTTTATTTGAATTGGGATCTATTAATACATCTAAATAATTATCAGTATCGAAAATTAAAGTGGTAGCCATTACCTTTTTAAGCCGGTAAGTACTGGTTTGTTCGGTATTAAAACTGTTGTCATCAAAATCCGATCGTATGGTTAGTACATTATTTTCTTTAAAGTTGATGTAAAAGCTATAATCTCCTTTTACCTCGCTGGTGTATACATGTGCTACCCAGCCATTGGTACTTTGAATCAGCTCATTGCTCAACTTTTGCAGTTCCTTGCCTGCCCGTTCTTCGGGTTTTTCATTGTCTATAAGCGTTTGATCTTTTTTACAAGCCTGCAAAAAAAACAACGCAAAAAAACTCATTATTACTATTTTTTTCATTAGTATGTAGTTATTAATGGTTATGAAACCATGATCAGCCACCATTATTTTGTTTTATAGTAAGGCACATAATGGTTTCATTTTATTACCTGTTTAAATTTAATCCTGGTTTAACGGTTTAAATCTGTTGAATATCAAATGGATTTCTTTACGGCATCTTGCAAAACCCTGAAATCTATACCATAGCTGATTTGGAAATAATCAACCACCATCTGTTCTTTTTTTCTCAGCTTCACACCTGCATCGGCAGACACACTTTTAACTTTGCTATCAAAAGCAGTTTGTCCCTCTACCAGTAAAAAAGAAACCATTTCGGCAAAATCTTCCATTTTACTTTTTCTCGAATAACGTGAAATAAAGCCCATATTATCGGCGTTGGCCTGCGATTCCCTAACCCAGCTGTCGCCAATATAATTGTTAGAAATGGCATCATATCCTTCGGGCACCGGAATGGTTTGATTTAAAATGTGGGTAAATTCATGGTGGATCACATGCATCATTTGAATTACGGCTGCCTTATTATTAGGATCAAAATCATTTAATACAAACAGGTTAATTTGCCTGCCTGCATCAGCATTACCAGCGGCCTCGGCCGTATTGTCAATAGCCCTGTACAAAGCGCCACCAAACAGGCCAAATTCTTTGGGTACGCGCGGCATAAAAAAGTTTTTGCCTGCCACATCTATATAAGGATTGATAAAACCCTTGCGCACCAGCTCCATTACTGGCTTTACTTTATCTTCTCTTACAGGTGTAGAATACCTATCGACAGCCAGTTGAAAGCTATCAAAACGGTACAATACTTCTATATTATATACATTTAAAAAATTTAGCCTTAGCCATTCGTCTGTATCATTGCCCTTGTAGCCATCTAAAATAGATTTGCTTAAATCAACATTTAAGGCCTTTTCTTTTTTGCAGGATATCAGTATTACGCCCAGTATCCATGCACATAAAAATATTTTTTTCATTGGTTTATCTTGGGTTAAGCTCCAACCCTGCTTTTTTTACAGGTTGTGGCAATTGAAAAACTCTTCTCGGATCGTCTTTGGTAAGTTCAAGCGTTTTAATCAGCTTGTTATTTTCATCTACCAAAGTATGTTTAATGGTAAGGCCATAACGGTTTAAATCAAACCAGCGCAATCCTTCCTGCATAAATTCGGCCCGTTTTAAATCCAATATCGTGTTAATTAAACCCTGCTTCTGATCTTGCGTATTGTAATAGGTAGCAATTTTAGCCAGTGTCACTTCATTGGTTGATGCATTATAATTCCTTATCCGTGTGCTTAAAAACAGATTGATGTCTTTTAAAGCCAAATCGTACTGGTTACTTTGCACATAAGCTTCGGCACGGTTCATCAATAACTCATCAGCGGTTAATAACGGAACCATTACATAAGGCTGCCCGAAACCTGATCCGATTTTTGATTCGAAAAACAATTCTTTAAACTTATTGGTGGTAATTAACGGATAGATGTATTGATTGCCCCTATACGTATAGCTTCCACCCGAAATGTTTTTCCCTTCCAGTATCGTATTTCGAGCGTAATTGCCCATACCATAACGGATGTAAAAATTTCTTGCCCAAAGGGAAGAAGATTCACCGATTAATAAGTTTGAATTTTGAGAAGACTGCGTAAACATGATGTTGAAGGCATCATCAGTTGCATTAATATAGGTGGTGTTCCATGGCCTTAACAATCCTTTTGTTTGGGTATCGCCTGTTAATACTTTAGCCGCAGAAGCTATAACCTTATCAAATTCGCCTTTAAAGAGGTAAAACCGGGCGGCAAAAGCATTGGCCGCATTAGTGGTAAAGTGATACTTGGGCACTTTATAAATAGAGTTATCAATTAAGGGTAAACCCTCAGTTAAATCCTGTTCTATTTTTTGATAGATGCCTTCTACAGTTCCTCTTTGATAGCTGCCTTGCACTACCTTTTCAACTTCGGTTACGTAAGGCACACCCATTGAGTTGTTTGCACCACCCGGCGCAAATGTTTTGGCGTATAAACTTACCAGCATAAAGTGGGCGTAGGCACGGGCCACCAGTGCTTCTCCCTTATAGGGCAAAAGATCGCGCTCGTTGGGATGTTTGTTGATGTAATCTAAGGCCAGGTTGGCAGAAGCAATGGCCTTATAACAAGCCGCCCAGTAAAAATCGGTGCTGCCTTGTGCCTCCTGCGAGCCGGATACAAAATCTTCGAACATGTAGTTTTTAACAAAACTGGGTTCGCTACCGCCCAAAGAATAGTAAGTAGCAGGCCCTTTATCTTCTACATTATCAGATGAAAGTTCGGTAAAGGCTAAGTAATCTGCTTTTGGATAGGCCGAAGTTAGCAGCTGCGCTAATTTTTCTTTTGAGTTTAGTTGTGTACGTAAATCGGGTCCGTGCTCTAAAAACTTTTTGCAGCCGGTTCCACAGGTACCCATAAATATAAAAATGATGATACCGATATATTGATTAAATTTTATAGTCTTCATTTCTTAAAATCCTAATTTGAGTGAAAGAGAATATTGACGTGGAATTGGCAATGCTACCCCGCCTGCCCCGAAAAACTCCGGGTCCTGCCCGTTTAATCTTTTATCAGAATAAATAAGCCAGATATTATTGCCTGCCAAACCAATTGAACCGTTAGTTGCGCCAATTCGTTTTGCCCATTCTTTGGGCAACTGATAGATAAACATAACCTGTTTTAAGCGGGCAAAACCACCGTCGGCCACCCTGGCGCTCGAATAATTGTAGGCATTGTAAGGTTTGGTAGAGCCATCTAAATTGCCAATAATGTAACGATCGGCAATGGATGGTATATTGGTTACGAGTTCATCGCCCGGGCTTACCCAGCGGCGAAGAAAATCGTTTGATGTTGCTGAGAGATCACTGTAAGTATCACTAAAGCTTGGGTTTAACCGCACTTTATTTCCCGCGCTAAAGGTAACCAGTGCTGAGAATGAAAAGTTACCATAGGTAAACCGGTTTGAAAAGCCGCCGGTAATTTTAGGATCTACCTGACCTTCGTACTTTAAGTACTGTAAGTCCTGGCTTTGAAAATATACTTTGCGTACCTGTCTTTCTCCTTTTTCGTTAATAAAAGTTGGCAAACCTGTATCGTGCTCTAAACCATCAAACTGAATGGAAAACAGCGCTCTTTGCGGGTAACCCAGCCTGGCCCCACCATTTGGAGTGATCAGGTTAAAAATAGATGGACTGTATTCTAAATTGGTGATCTCGCTTTTGTTGTAACCAAAATTTAAATTGGTACTCCATTTAAATTTATCGTTGTTAATTACTTTAGCATTTAAGGTTAGCTCAATCCCCCTCGATTTCATATCGGCATAATTGGCTGCTTTTAAACTCTGGCCACCAATACCCGCCGTTGGTAAAAAGCCAATTAAATCAAAGGCATTACGGCGATAAAAATCAACCGATAAACTGATCCTGTCTTTTAAAAAGCCCAGGTCTAATCCTAAATCCAGTTCGTGTTGTTTCTCCCAGGTTAGCTCACTGTTTTCTAAACCATCAATATAGATGGAAGATTCTTTATTAACCACATCGGCTCTTCTGGTGGTTTGATTACGCAAAATAATAGAAGAGTTGGTTGCACGCCCCAGACTTGCTGTTAAACCATAGGTAGCACGTAGGGTTGTACGGCTTAGGATACTTTGTTGTTTAAAAAATGCTTCTTCGTGCATGTTCCAGGCACCGGAAATGTTCCAGGTTGGTAACCAGCGAGCGGTTCTAGATTCGCCTAAAAGATTAGAACCATCATAACGCCCGGTAGCATTTATACTATATTTTCCTTGATAGGAGTAGGCAGCACGAGCCATATAATTAAAATAACGTTCGTAACTATAATCCATACCGTAAGGAAAAGAGTTGGCTTCCAGAGCCTGCTTATAATATTCAGGGATAATAAAAGGTACCCCGCCACGATCAAACTGGTAACCAATACCGTTATTATAACGACTTTGTTTATCTATAGAACGCAGTTCTACCGCAGCAAAGGCATTAAACAAATGATCTTGATTAAAAACCTTATCGTATTCAACCGAATGGCGCATATAATAATTTGTTAAGCCATTGTAAGTAGTATTATAAAAACCACCTTCGGGCAATACAACCATTGGCAAACTGCCTGGTTTATCCGGGTTTTTATATAAAAACCGGTTGTTTTCTATTACCGCCTGACTGCCATAAGCCCTGTAGGCATTGGCTGCATTAGAATATTCGGTTATGCTGTGTTCCTGATCAGATTTAACATAACGGTAAGCACCATCAAAAGAATATTTCAGGTTTTTGGTAATCTTGTATTTCAAGCCACCCTGTACTTTAAGGTCTACCAAAGTTGTTCTGATCTTATTGTTTTCAAGTTCGGTTAAAATGTTAAACGGCGTATAGTTTTGGATAAAAAATTCGCGTTTACCATTTTCATCATAAGGGGTTAAAGTACGGCTAGTATTTAAGGCATAATTAAATGGATTAATGTCAAAATCGCGGTTTACCTGTCCGGTTACGACGTTGTTATCCTGATTTACTGTACCTGGGCTACGCTGATCTCTGATGGAACCGGCCGTAATCAGCTCGATTTGTAATTTATCATTTAAATCAAATGTTCCACGCAAACCTCCGGTAAAGCGTTTAACACCATCACCAACTGTCCATCCGCTATCATTTAAAAAACTGGTTGAGGCATAAAACTTTGATTTTGCTGTACCTGCTGTAATACTC
The DNA here is from genome assembly GCA_017745075.1 of Sphingobacteriaceae bacterium. GTDB lineage: Bacteria > Bacteroidota > Bacteroidia > Sphingobacteriales > Sphingobacteriaceae > Pedobacter. The sequence continues at coordinate 110,262 of JAGIAD010000007.1, forward strand.
AAAGAATGATCCTGCATGAGCGAATTGCGAAACAGCACATCAAACCAATCAGTATTGGCATTGGCATAACGGTTTAAAAATTGCGTACGGTTAAAGGCATCGTTTTTTAAGGCAAACTGCGAAGTCTGGGGGTCATAATTATACATTAAATCGTACATTTTACGGTATACCCCACCATTGGCCCCGGTTGATACACTTGGATGATTTAACCAGCCTTTATTCTGCATATCCAAGTATACCTGCATCTGATCGGCAGAGTTCATAATATCAAACTGGTTGTAATTGGGCTTTAAAAAGGTGGTAAAGTTGCCGCTATAAGATACCTGGGCGTTACCATCGGTATTTCTACCCTTTTTGGTGGTTACCACCACAACACCGTTCATCGCCCTAGCTCCATACACCGCCGTTGCTGCTGCATCTCTTAAAATTTCAAAGCTTTCGATGTCGTCAGCGTTTAGTCCTGCTATAGAAGAACCGATTAACGTGCTGGCATCGCCGGTTGAAAGTTGTTCGTTAGAAATGTTAACAATATCTTCTAAAATAATTCCGTCTACTACCCATAGTGGTTTATTATCGCCATTAAGCGAGGTTGCACCACGGATTCTGATTTTAGGCGCCGCTCCAAATGTACCCGAAACGTTTTGAACCGATACACCTGCTACCTGCCCTTCCAGCATCCGGCTTACATCAGGAATACCTGTCCGCTGCACATCTATGGCTTTCAGGCCCGTAGCAGAACCTGTAAATAATTTCTTATTTAAATCCTGGTATCCGGTTGAAACCGTTACCTCTTTAAGCAGGTTTACGTCTTCTTCGAGCACTACATTGATATTGGTTTTGCCCGAAACCTGAACTTCCTTGGTTTTATAACCAATAAAACTAAACACCAATGTTGCGTTTTCATCAACTTTAATTTGATAATTACCTCTGTTATCTGTAGAGGTAACAGCGGTTGTTCCTTTCTCGCGAATACTTACCCCCGGAATGGTATTGCCGCCTTTATCGGTAACTTTACCGTTAACTTGTATAACCGCAAAATACCCTGAAATTTTATCAAAAAAACTCTTTTTCTTTTCTTTAACCACTACTGTTTTATCTAAAATTTCGTGAGTAAAGGGTTGGTTCTTAAATGAAGCTTGCAGGGCTTCGTTGAGGGTGCCGTTATTAATGGTTACATTCGCTTTTTCGAGCAACCGCTCATTATAAAAAAACTGATAGCCGCTTTGTCTGCCTAATTCGTTAAATACTTCAGTAAGTGGTGCTTTTTTCTTAATCAGGTCAATGGTCGGGGCTATTCCAGCGGCACTGGTTTGCATTAAGCCCATAAATAAAATGACGAAGGTTAACTTCATGGTTCGCCAAATTTGATTGCGCTGTTGCCATTTTTTAGGCAGCAGGGCGCAATGAATAATATTATTCATACTTTTGTTTTGGTTGGGTTTTATAGAAAACTGTTTGCACAAATGGTTAAAGGTTAGCCCAATCATTCCAAGATTAGCGACAGCCATCGCTGGTCTTTTTTTATGGCCAACCCCAAACGGTTAACTCCCTTCGTCTCTGTAGATCTTTTTCATTTTCTGTTTGGTTAAATTGTTAGTTTAATAGTTAGTAATGGGGTATTATAGGTCGTTCTTTTTGTTAGTTTGAATAAATCCTCATGGTTTTACCTTCTATTCTGAATTTAACAGCGAATTGTTATTGCCTATAAATGAATGTTTAAATGTACAGGGTTCTATGTGATGGCCTGTGATATGAATACGCAGCTTTTTGCCAAACCCCTATTCTGTAGAGAAAAAATTAAAACCTTTCTTAGGTATTAAATTTAAAATTCTACTATCAAAACTACTACTTCACAAAATTGTTCAAATAATTGAGGTACAAAAGGTTTATAAAACTTCCAGAAGCTCTCTCAGAATAATTAAGCTGATCTCGGAAAATATGCTTACCAATATCTTCTTGACTGCTGGGAGGTAAAAAACCAGAACACCTATCAAATAATCAGCAGTCCAATGGCTGTTTTGAAATATAGCATAAAGGAATAAGGATTAGGGAGATAAATCTTGCTGCGATTGATACCAACAGCGGCAATATTGAGGGATATGATCAAATTGATTAAAAAATTTAATAATAAATATTTATGCAAATGCTAAATCAAACATTTAAATATCATTATCTCATTACTCGCTAAACTAAAATACAAATTACTAAAATAGTTAGGTTATTCTTGGACGATCAAAAGCCAAGACCAATTCATTTTTATTACATCTGGGACAAAAGGTTGCCAAACATAAATATTGGACAATACCACAGTGTGTAAACGCATACTGTCCAGAGGTCAGTATTTTATTTGAGCGTTTAGCAAACGCCTTGGGATAAATCGGCATTCCCTACCGCCTTTTATCTGCTGGGTAAAAATAAAGCTCACCTGGCCATTTGATTCTAAAAAAGCGGTCTGAACTTGCCCAATATGTTCGATGTTCTTCGCTCGCATCTCAGCAAAGAATTCATCTTGAGCAAAATTTGCATCCCCTGTTCCTTGAGCGTAAAAATACCGTCTTCGACAATATAAGTAGGTTTTCCTTCAAGAATATTTTCAATTTGCTGGCTTGTAAAGGTTAAGTAGGTGATCAGCCGATATATAGTCAGAATCACATCAAAAACTAAAAGAGATGGAAGTATTACGAATTCAGTATCCAGCATCGGATCTCCAGCGGCAGAGCTCAGGGAGATAATAATCGCAACTTCAAAAACACTCAGTTGCGCTGCAACTGTAAACAACCTAAAAAGTCTCTGAAAATCGTCCTGTTAAAATCACATTCTGTGCAAAACTTTATAAATTATTACCAGCAATTTAAAATACAGGTATGCCCTTGAACAGCGACATACACCTTTTTGCTTACCTGGCGGCTTACGTAGATCGATCGCTAAAATTTAATCGGTATTCTTTTTACATAGGCTGCGCCAAAAATGCCTAAAGCACCGTTAACATTACCCTCGAGCGGAATGTTCAGCACTCCAAATACCTTATTGACAAACTGTAAATCTGAAGCATACAGATATTTAAAGTATGCCGGTGTAACAGATTTTACAACCAGGGTAAATTTTGAGCTGTCAGCCAGATTACACTTCATAGCCAGTGTTAGCTTTCCAGTATTACTGTGTTTTATAAAAATTCGGCCTGACAAATCTTTCAGTTCGTTGTATTTAACATTTTCGGTACGAACATCGTCGGTAGAAATTATTAATCGGCTTTGTTTATCGCTAAAAGTTGTATCACGAAAAACCTTAGCCGACCCATGTTTACTTAACCATGCTTTAAGCTCTTCTTCTGACGCTACTTCAATCACCTCATTATTAACCCTAACGAAACGCTGCACATTATAATGATTTGCCAGCAATTCAATAGTATAAAAATGTTCGCCGGCATGCACCTGTTCGAGTTCAATTTTAAGTGCTGAAGGGCCATCCGTTACCGCATCGAGTGTAAAGGATTGTGGCATGATTTGCTCAGCCTCAACGATTTTTCCCATAGAGAACACAGACAATCTATAGCCAAATCCAGCTTTGGGCTGCTGCCCCTTATAGTTCCCCCTGTTTTGGTAAACAAAATTTTCCACCTTTCGGTCAGCTAACGAAGTAATTTTAACCTCTGCGTCGGCTACAAAAGGAAATCCAGCTTTTGCCTGGCTTAAATTTACTGAAGCACTATCCAATTGATTGATTTCTGATAATACAACCAGCTTTTCAGTTTGATCTGTAGCCAATGGATTATTCTTTGAGCAGGCAAAGTTTACAACTATCAGGACGCTAAAGACAGCGAAGATTGTTCTATTTTTCATACTCAGAATTTATAACCAAATGAAAAATACGGTAAAATTCCGTCCTTGCCCAGGCCTTCAATTTGTATTCTTCCTATTGCCGTATTGGCACTCATGTATGGATAAGCAGGTCTCAAATTAGACATTAGCCCATTTGCTCCAACAGAAAATATGCGTTGACGTCCTTTTTTAAGCAATTTTAAATATTTTGCACCAACATCCAGTCTGTACTCATTAGGCAGTTGATAGTTATTAATATCTTTTAAGCGGTACGAATAATTATCCTCCAGGCTCTCAATACCCAGCGTTTCGTCCAGGTTTTTGTAAAGGATTGCGGGTAAGGTAACCTGTTGCCCTGAGGCAAAGGCAAAAAGTGCCGATAAGCTTAATTTCGAAGTGATTTGCGTGTTCGCAACAACGCTGAGTGTATGTTTGCTGTTGTAATCGGCCGGAAAACTGTTTCCAGAATTTAGCCCATTAAACTTTAATCTCGAGCTTGCAAGGGCATAGGATATTTGAGCGTCCAGCCAACTATAGCTTTTTTTATAGCTGAATTCTATTCCTTTGCTAATTCCGCTGCCATTTAAAAAACGATCAAAAGCATCTTTGGCCAAAAAGCCAAAGAGCATTTGCTGACCGGGTTTAAGTCTCAGCAGATGATAAGCATACTTCTGATACAGCTGTACAGCGAAATTTGTTCCCTGAGCCGGAGCATACCTGTATGTTAATGAAAATATGTAAGATTTTTCGGGAGGAGTGGCAGATGAGCTTGGTATCCTGATTTCGTAAGGGCTTGGGATTCCAAACATCGTTATTTGGTGAAGTGCCTGAGTCATTTTTGCAAAAGACCCTATGATGGAATGTTTGCTGCCTAATTCTTTTAAGACTGAAACTCTGGGCTGAAGAGAATGGAAAATTCTACCAGAAACGATTGTGTTAGCATAATTGACACCTGTTACCAACTTAATTTCCTGACCAATGGATGTTTCTGTTTCTATATACGCTGTGGTATTGAGTGCTCTTGTTCTAGACAACAAATAAGGAAGTTCGAATAAATTCAAATTGCCACCAACTCCATAATTTATCTTGAGGTTTTGCTTTAGATAAAAAGAAAAATCAGTTTTAATGCCGTAGTCTGTTATAGTAGAAATCAACATTCTTGGTACTAAATTATTAAAATCTAACTCTGTATACAAGCTGTTTTGGTAGCGGCTGGCTGTAAAGGTGGTATTTTGGTATAGTTTCGGGCTCAGTATATTGTTCCATCGGATGGCCAGAAGCCTATTTCCCCAATTTGTTTTTTCAATAACCGATTCTTGGTCAATATTGAACATCCGGCTGTAATGGTCCCGCCCATAATAGCCGGTAAGATACAACCTGTTGTTCCGATTTAGGATATAGCTTGTTTTAATATTCAGATCTGTAAAGTTGGTGTATTCAACTTCCTGTCCAAATTTCTCATAGCTGCGTTTTTCGAGCAGGTCAATCCAGCTCCGTCGCATACTTACAATAAAGGATGACTTATTTTTGATGACTGGCCCTTCAAGGGTGCTCGAAAAATGGAAGAAGCCAACCGAAGTTTGGCCATGGAAATCGGACATATTTCCTTCTCTTGTTCTTATGTCTAAAACCGAAGATAGCCGGCCGGTATATTTGGCCGGGAAATTACCTGAATAAAAATCGGCACTTTTAAGGATTTCTGAGTTAATAATTGAAAAGAAACCATTAAAATGATTTAAATTATACACCGGAACCTCGTCTATGATAATGAGGTTCTGGTCTGCAGTTCCGCCCCGAACTAAAAGATTAACAGAATTTGTTGTTGCGCCTACCACGCCGGGCAAAGTTTGTAAAGCGCCAAATATGTCTTTTTCTCCTATGGCAGAAGGCAATTGCCGGGTTAGAACCAGGTCTATTTGTTCTGGCTTTTTTACAGCCAGATTTTTGGTAGCTGAGTCGGGTTTAATTTCGACCGTTGCAAGGGTCAAATCTGCACTCCCGAGTTCCACATCTTTTCTGAATGCGCTGCGGTCAACTTGTAACGCGAAAGTTTTAGACTCAGAACCGATATGGCTCACATATAACTCATATGCACCCGGCTCAATATCTATCGAGTAAAAGCCATATGAATTGGTTGTGGACCGAACTTTGGTGTCCTTTATCCACACATTGGCATCGGCAATTACCTCTCCGGTGTACTGCTGCCGCACAATACCATAAATGGCTGAAAAACGTTTTTTGGCCACCAGCAAAATTTTATGATCAAGCAGCTTGATTTCTATATCGTCATCTTTAAAAAGCTCCTGTAATATTTGTCCGGTTGTGGCATGGCGGGAAGTTAATGAAACCTCTTTATTTAGCTTGATTTGTTGCGGGCTATAAGTGAGCAAAATGCCTGATGATTCTATATCTTCGAGAAATTGTCCGATGGTTGCCCTATTTTTTCTTAGTTTAATCTTCAAATTAAGCACAGAGGGTTCGGTTTGCCCGTAGGCACAGGTTTCTACAGCAAGAAAAATAAATAAAAACCTCAGAAGTAATCTCATAACTTTTTGCCGCAATCGATGCGATTAATCTTTACCGAAGAACTATCAGTAATATAATCCATCGGAAAAACCTCATTAATCTCCAGCAGAACACTTTCGAGTGATTGATTTTTGAAAATAGTTGTAAGCCGGCAGGTGGCCTGGTTTGAGCTATAAATAATCTTCTTATGATAGGTTTTTTCCAGGATGTTAAAAACATTTCCGAGCGGTTCGTTTTTAAAAATAAGGACACCTGTTTTCCAGGCTATGCCATTTTCAGAAAAGACATCATTTTGGATCAATTTCCCTGCTGCAATTACCGCTCTTTTACCTGCAACCAATGAAACGGCTTTTTTTTCTTCTCCCAGCATCGTTACCAGTACTTTGCCGGTTTTCACCACCACTTCCATCGAGTCGGTATTTTCGGCCACGTTAAAGGATGTTCCCAACACCCTGATCTGACCAAGCGTTCCAAAAACCGTGAAGGGATTGCCCTCATCAGGCTTGACCTGGAAAAAGGCTTCTCCCAACAGCCTTACACATCGAGATTTAAGATATGCCCTTTTATGATACTCTATTCTAGAACCGGCATTTAGGGTAACTTGCGAACCATCAGAAAGCATAACAGTTTTACTCGCGTTTGTTGCTGAGCTTTCAACAATAAGCGGATCGTAGAAAAAAATAAGATATACAAGACTTATAGAACATATCAGGAACAAAACCGCGGCAACCCGCTGGAAGAGAAAAAATAATGGCTTTGTTTTGGTCGCTCCGGTGGTTAAATCTTTCATTTTGATTTGCATGTCTACTTCCTTCCATGCACTATCTATATCGCTGTCTGTATCGGGCGCTGCATCACTGTAGGAATCTATCATCGATTTTAACGAAGCATATTCATCCGGATACCTGTCTTTCCATTCCTGGAGTTTAATTTCGTCATCAGGTTGCGTTTCACCGCTAAAATGCCTAGCTAAGAGTAGATCTATTTCTTGTGGGTCCATTTTATTAGCTGTTAAACATTAACAAAAAACAATATTCCAATCCTGGCCAGACCTAAAGGCGTTAGCAATATGAGGTAGGGAATATAGTTTGATTTTGCAAATTTTTTTAAAATGACAATTGCTTTTCCCATTTGGTTCTCGACAGTCTTTACTGAGATTTGTAGCTGTTGGGCAATTTCTTTATACGACATTTTTTCGATCCGACTCATCTTAAATACAATACCGCACTTTGGAGGAAGCTGGTTTAATGCTTTTTCTATTAATTCATGTGCGGTCAGATTACTGTCGGGATCAGGATTTATTTCATTCTCTATATCCACCAGACCATCTGCAGCGGCTAGCTGAGTTCTTTTTCTTAAAATTGAAATGCACTTGTTCCTCACAGATACCCGAAGATAATTAATGGCATGTGCTTCGGCCGATATTTCTTTTTTGATCTCCCAAAATCTTATGAAACACTCTTGTACGGCATCACTACTTTCTTCGGCGTTATGAAGGTATTTATATGCATACTTACGCAGATCGGCATAATTATCGTGAAATAGTTTCCGGAAATCTTTATAAAGCTTTTGTTCTTCAACCATTTAGAACTACTTGGCAATTTTGTTTTCAAAAGTAAACTTTTAATCCAATACGCCACAAATAATAATTTGCTTTTTTTTTCTCAAGGCAATAGGGGTTCTTTTAAATCTTGCGTATTGATCCAAAAGGCCACACAAATGCCACCCTAATTTAAAATTTAATTTATTATGAAAAAAAACCTAGTAAATCTGATGGTTGTTATAATTGCAGCCACCTCTTTTAGCTCTTGCGCCACTGTATTGGGCGGCAAAGTTACCCAAGCTCAACGAACTAAGCCTAAAGAAGGAGAACCGGCCAGAAAAGTCAGAACAGTAGCATTAATTGCTGACATTTTAATTTTCCCTCCATTAGTAGTTGTTGATTTCGCTACAGGCGCCATTTACAAGCCCCAGAAAGAAAAATCTTCTGATCATACCCATGGCGGCGTTGGTCAGACGCAAGAAATCCAAACTGCAAACCCCTCAAACAAATAATGATTGGGTCTATTAGGTCAAGCAGAAATTGACTCGTCCTAGATTTATCAGAATCAATATTTTACATTATTTTTATGCTTATCAAGTTTATAAAATATGAAAAAAAAATTTACCGTAATTCTGGTAGCTGTCGTATTAAGCGTCAGCTCTTGCCAGAATGGGAACAAGGAAACAAAAACCGAAAAGCATGCTACAGAAGGAGCAGTTAATAATTCTGACAGCCATGAAATCGTCACAAATTCCCTAACAGATGATAAGGGAAATACATTGGATATGAAGTTTGATAACGCTGCGGGAACTGCAACTTTCGTCTTTAATAAAGATACTATTCATTTAAAACAGGATACAACGGCTTCGGGCGTTCAATGCAGTAACAAGAATTATAAATTTACCGAACATCACGGCGAAGTGACTTTAACTAAAGATGGTAATATTATTTTTGCAAAGAAATAAGTGAACACTTTAATTAAAAGGCCACAGGTAACCAAATTGCTTGTGGCTTTTTATTTATATCCCTGAAACACAGAGAGACAATTTTGAAGAATGGGACTTTGCAAACAAAAATGAAACCTAAGAAAGTTCAGTAATATTTTTAAGCACTAAGCTAGAGTGACAAACTACATATTAGACCTATCCTACCATAACGATCTCTTTCCAATTGGTTGTATAGTTCGGACTTAAAAAATCCCTACGCAGGTTCCATTTGGGATTATGCCCCTCTGAACCTAAACGTATTTCACCAGCACCAAAATAATTATTGAGCTTATCCATTAATACACTTATATTGTTAAGATACTGTCCATCAAATATGTTACATACACTAAACTATACTTCTTCTTCAGGTATTAGTCCCAAAGCCATTATTTCTACCTTTTGATAACGGAAGCCTTTTAAAAAGATCTGCCTTAACCAACAAAGGACTTGTTTAATAAGTTCAGGAGTATTATTAGTAGCAATCTGCAAGGCCCGTAGAACCAGCCAATGAAGCATTGCCCGCGTTCTGCGTTATCCTTAAACACCTGGTGCTGATGTATCCTGCAGTTATTGCATACTTTAAGGTGTGTGGAGTCAATAAAACTCAATCCCCGCACTTTCCTAACCAGTTCATCTTAACAAACAACATGAACAATACGGCAGACCTCGGCTGAAGCTCGACAAACCTGTTATAGGAAACCAATCCAGGAAACCTATCCTTCAGGTGCGGCTGGGCAAAATGAACATAGAAGGATTTCAGATTGCTGAATTGCCCATAGTGAAAGACGACCATCAGAGTGATCATTTCACTGTTGCAGAGTCCGGTCTTTCTGTTACGCCTGCCCAGAGAAGGATCATGGATTAACTGTTTTTCAAGTTCTGGCATTATTTCTTTGCAAAAATCATCAACTTGTAGGAAAATTTCTATAATTTCATCTCTGAGTATAGGGGTATTTTTATTTGTTAATAAATAGATTATCAACTATTTATAAGCAAAAATCACGCTCTTTCCTCTTGTTTTTATCTATTTAATTATCCCGAACTCACGTTATTTATCTAAAATACTTGATTTGATATATTCTGATGGCGTGTAGCCGGTTAGCTTTTTAAAGTATTTGTTGAATGACACTCTATTACCGAATCCACTTCTGATATGGACATCGTAAATATTAAGATGACCATCTTTAATTAAGTGTAGTGCATATTCAGAACGAAGGCCATTCAGGTATCCATAAAAATTTTTACCCAAACGCAGGTTTAATAGCTGCGTAAGATGGTAGGTTGGAATTCTTAATTCGTTTGCAAGCTTTTCTAGTGTAATATCTGGCAACAGGAAAATTTTATTTTTATCCATTGCTTCCTCAAGAATTTCCATATACTCATCTAATTTTCTCTCTGAAAGCCTGCTCTTTACATACGGTTTGACAGGAAAAACATTTTGTTCGATAAGGGAATCTTCTTCCATATTCGTTTCATTCTTGGGCAATACCAGATAAGTACCCTTTGTCATTAAAAAAAAACAACAAAAAAAGTAAGTTATTGCAAAAAGAAAAATCAATATGGCGAATGGGATTTTTAAGAAAAAAAAATGGTATTTTATTGACGGATCGTTTTGAATGACTTTATACGCCCCGATTACCATTGAAAAGGACACCAACGTAAGTGGAAATGCATTTAAAATACACACATATCTTAATTCCAAAAAAAATTTAGCCTGATCTTTCAATATAAAATTAATACCATATACTAACATTGAAAAACCAACTATAAAGTATAAAGTAAAAAGCATATGCATTTTATCTGATGAACTATTTGTTGAAAAGATAATAACAGTATACATCGCAAATACGATTAAAGGAAATACAGATTGCTGGAGGCATAAAAACCAACTAATTTTCTCTCTGCTAAATATTTTGATATGGAAATAGAACATTGGACCGTAAAGGACGGCAAATGGAGTAAAGGCGATTGCAAAGTTATTTAAATGATGTGTGAAATAAAGGTTAGTTATGGATTGAGCCATAATTATTGTCGCAGTAAGGAAGACAATGGTATTTTTAATCGTTAAAAAATTCAGGACTATGCATACTATCGAAAGTACAGCGGTAGCAACAATCATATAATTAACAATGGAAATTTCGGGATACACGATACACGTTTAAAGGTTAAATAAATTGCTTGATTAAATCTTTTTCATCCATGCCCGTCGAGTTCACTCTTCTTGCATATTCGGCAGGCGTTAAGCCTTTTAGTTGCTTGAAATTTCGGTAAAAAGAGCTGACAGAATTAAATCCGCAATCTTGAGCCAGTACTTCAATCTTAATCTCCGGATCATTTTCAATCAGGCGTATTGCGTAGCTAATTTTATATTGAGAAATTAATGCATAAAAATTCTTTTGGAGTTGGGTATTTATGGCTTGCGATATGTGATGCTTTGGGATGGAGGTAAGTTGTGATAGTTTTTTCAGTGTGATGTTCGGATCAAGGTAGATTTTGGAGTTTTCCATGTAATTTTTGATTTCAGATGTAATAAAATCCAAGTCTGGTTCTTTAAGTTTAGAAGATTGGTAGGTAATTGCATTGAGTGATGTTCTATTAAGCCTGTTTTCACTTTCACCAGAGGGGCTTGTTTTTAAAGAACCAGGCTCAATACCATTTCTTAAGTATATTCTTAGTAGTATCAAAATAGAAACGATACTGGTCAATATCATGAAGTTTGTTTCTCTAAATTGTAATTGAGCCATAATTCTATTATCCCTAAAAAACATCAGGCCCGTTTCGACTATTGAAAAAAGTGAAAGGTATTTAACCCAATCGTTTTGAGATTCGCTGAGGTTGCCAGCATATCTGAACCTGTTCATGTTAATAAAACATAGTATTTGAAAGATACCCGAAGCGACTAAAATTAGAATAATGAGCGGTAAATCGTCCCACTTTAGAATAAGCAGGGATTGTGGTATGTAGAAAATAAGCAATACTAATAAAATGATTGTTAAATTTTCTAAATACTTACATGCCGCTTTAAAGATTGTCCAAATTAAAAGACCATTTAAAAGTGCGGTATCAATAATTAAGGGATTTAGGTTAAGGTTATTTTGCAGATAAATCAATAACTGTACGGCTTTCAGCAAGATCAATAATGAGATTGCATAAAACTGGCCATTCCTGTGTAAAATAATCAGAGTACTCATCACGAGTAAAACTGTTCTTAAAAAAAGTATCAGTAGCATGTGTATATTTTATTCACAGTGAAATATTGTTGTCTGGTGTTTTTATAATTGAAGTTGTTGTAATCTAGCCATGTTATTCAAGGCGTAAGATCAGGGGGTTGAAGTATGCTCAATTGATTTGCGAAGCAAACAAAATTCAGATATTGATTTAATGATTTTGGGGGCCTGAAAGCTGAGCTTATAATAAGCCATTTTTAATCCATACAGCGTTTTTATTGTTGTTTTTACAACAGGCGTTATCAACTTGCTTAGTGAGCAATTATTTAAAAACAGAATCATAACTTCGTCAATAATTTAAGATCGCAAAAAGGTTGGTTTAAACCTGTCTAACATCATTTGTTTGTATTATCATTCAATTTTATAAAAAAATGAGGTGTAAGTTAAGTCTCCGCTGGGAGGTAATACTTTCGATGAAATATTTATTTGTTTTCTAAACTATGATCTTCAACAACATTAGTACGTAAGTTTTAAAGGACATATTCTACTTTGGATCATCTGGGCAACCGGTTGTTTTTCATTTATAATTTCTGTTTTATACTAGTCATTGATATTTATACGCAGTTTTTTATAAAACCCCTATCCAGGAGTAAAAAAAATATAGGTGTATAATATTCGCTTTAAATTATCCATGGCAAACCATCAATAACACACTGATTTACAAAAATCTATAAGAGAGAAACTGCAGCAGGCATCGCCCGTATTACTGTTAGCAATGAACTAACTAGGCTATTTTGATATCGTAAAGATCTCCGATGCCAATACAACTAAAGGCGAGTATGAATAAACCTGATATTTCATATTTCTTTGCTGATATAATTTATGAGCCGAGTACCAATCCCATTCATCAAATTCCATATACGAAAGATTTGTGTAGGGTCGAGTTGTACAAGTCCGAAAGAGAGGTTAGCAACTACAAACACCTTATTCCTTTGATCCCATAAACAGGTCTACATTGTTCGTTAGTTTCCTGATTTGCGAATACGTATTGCCCCAGAAGATCATTGCAAAATAAATATGGCAGATATTCTGCTTAACATACCTATTAGTTAAAATGCGTAACCAAATTTGATTGCTCGCTTTTTGCATAATTTACAAAAGTGCCGCCTGATCGGCGACACTCTGCTTAGTGGGTTTATGAGAGAGTTCTCCCGGGCAATTTTATCAATTATTACAAATATTAAAACTGTCTATTTGCTAATATCATACTAGACTATATAAGTCTTTATCCTTAATACTTGTAAGCAATTAATATAATTCCGTTATTTCTGCTAAAAATGTGAAAGCAGTGTTGCCAGCTGCCGAAGTTATATTTACTCTAAAATAACGGCATGAAATCGGGCTTGAAAAAGAGTAAGGAGTTGGCATATTGCCTTTAACGCCTACAAAGCTACCGGCGCTGATCCAGGTTTTACCATCTTTGCTAACTTCAATATTGAAATTTTTCGGGAACCCGCCGTCTCTATTCTGCCTGTTTACCAGATTAATTCCTTTCAACATCTTTTCAATCTTCATGTCTATAGTAATCCAGTGTGGCATAGGATCTTCTCCACCGAACCATTTGGTATGCCAAAATGTTAAAATGTCCCCATCCACCACACAGCTAGCTCTTCCGTTAACAACACCTTCGCCAACTGTTTCTTGAGAGTTAAAATCAATTACTTCCCACTTATAAGGATCAATTGCTCTAATAACAAAATAAGCAGTGCGGTATCTGGGATCTACTCGAAATTTACTGTCAGAAGTTGCCATCGTCACCGGAATCAGATAAAGTGTATTTGCCTTGATTTTTTTTGCGCTAATAGTAAAAAAAGCATCATGACCAGAAGAAAACTCACCTTTTTTTATTGTAGCTGACGATTTAACAAAAGAAATGGCATCGTCTGGTATCTTTGAATATAGGGCGTTACCAATAATTCGCTGCGCTAAATTAATCGAATCTAGTTTGGCATTATCTACTTTGAAGTTTATAGATATATCATGTGTCGCGACGCCTGACTTGGAGAACGAAGCTGTAAGAGGGAAAACACCTAAACTGTCAGGTTGCGTAGACAATTTTGTCTTAAATTCCTGCTCTTTCAAACTACCATCCAGATTTCTATTTTTAAAACTCAATATGCCCTGTACAAAATTTATCATAGATTCATTGCTGACAGGGTATGTTTTTTTATTGTCTTTTTTGCAACCTAACGATATTGATATCGTAAGGCAAATTGCGTATAAAACTAATCTTTTCATTTTTTAAAATTTAAGAGGTTATTTTTTTGCCGGGTTCATTATCTGTATAGCTTGACGAATATTGGCGAAGCGAGGGGTTGCGTTATAGTTTCGACTCATCCTATACGCTCCGACACCACCACCATTATTGCCTTTCATCCATCTAGCGTAACTTAGCAAGTCCTGGGAAACTTTAGGATCAGTATAATTATCACCATTTACAAGAGCTATAAATTTTGCTCCATACGCGTTAACGATAGGGAGAAAGTCATCTGTACCGCTTCCATACCATGCCCGATTTCCTGTTGTGTAAGATTGAAAATAGACATGATCAAAATTTTCCTTAAATGGCTTGTACAGTTCTTCGGTTCCTATACCACCCGAATTTTTATCCAATACATCGGTATCGTAAACAAATATCGGTCTCTTTTTATCTGCGCGAATGACACATTCGGTACATTTCGGACCGAAATATTTAACCATCGCCCTCATATAATTTGGAGCATATTCTGTGGGTAATTCTCCACCAAAAAAACCAGTTTCGACATCCATATCAATACCATCGAACCCTCTTAAAGTGATATATTCATAATATTTACTTTTAGCATAATGCTCGTAAGTACTAGTTGATGTTGGTTTAAGCGAATCTATTCCTGCAGGCCTAACATAACCGGGTAATTTTGTATACGGATCTTTCGTTGAATGATCAAAATACGCTGCGCTAGGGTACTCTGCAATAAGAACTTTCGTGCCTTTGGCCTGGGCTGCGCGCCATGAAGGTGGATTTTTTTGGTAACCTGCAAATAAAGTTACGATGTCTAAACTATCGGGTATATTAAAAACATTGGTTGCGTCTGCCGGATCTGCACCGTCATTTACCAAGTAGCCTACGGATAGAAGATGGTCGCTATTTTTATAGGCAAGCAGATCCGCTAACGCCTTTTTTGCTTTAACATCGTCAGCAATGATCTGATCGCCGTTGCGATTATCTTTTTTGCAACTGGTTATCGATACAATTAGGGTTAAGTACAAAATAAAGTTTAGCAAGTATTTTTGAATTTTCTTTTTCATGGTCAACTCTTTTAAGTTTAAGAAAGTAATAACTATCATTTTTTGTCCCACCAAAGTTTGGTGCCGCCGTTGTCTGGCCCATTAAGTAATGTAATGGCTTTGTTTACTTCCGCATTATTGCTCCTATATTCACTTTCGGGAAAAGTCAATCGTCTGATCTGTATTTTAGTGTCTACTAATCCTCCACTGAGATTTACGACGATTGGAAATACCCTGGGATACCCCGTCCGTCTGAACTCCGTCCAAGCCTCCTGTCCATCAGGAAATATTGCCAACCATTTTTGGGTAATAATCCTTTCTAATCGTTTTTCAAAAGAATCTGACTCTTGCCACTTTATAGTAATAGTACTTAATTCTCCTGAAGCTGTTGAAATGTTGTTTTTGGGGTTGAAAACATCAACATAGTCAGCACATTTGCTGGACGCATCTTCCTTATAGCTTGGATTTCTCACATCCCACAAATCAAAAGATGCCTGAATACCGGCTTCGTAAAAATCCTTAGCTGTACCATTCATATTCCAACCTCTCAATGCACCTTCTGCTCTTAGAAAACAAACCTCTGCGGCGGTAAGCCAACGCAACGGAGTGTTGGGCTGTAAATTCATTTGTGAAAAACTATTCATCACTTTACCAGATGGGAGATTTATCCCAGTTCGAATACCTAAGTATAAATTAGGATCGATCTCAGATTTTTTCAAATAAGCTGGCAACCTCGGATCGTTATAACCTTTCAGAAAAGATACCAAAGTAGCTCCGGCACGAATGTCCTGATATCCTGTCTGAATATAATAAACTGGGTTGAAGAGAGTTATTCCATTTGCTGACTGTAGGTTTGCATTTTCAGCATTTGTTGAAATCAGACCAGCTGAACTTGCAACCGCCTCTTCCGCATTTTTCTTTGCAAGTGATGGATTAGCGTAAGCAATGCGCATGGCTAAACGTAACTTTAACGAATTGGCATATTTTAACCACTTACCGTAATCTCCGCCATAAACTAAATCATAATTTTTAAATGGCACAGCAGTTGGAAATTTCTGCCGATAGACGGTCAGATTATTTATAGCAGTATCTAATTCACTAAAAAAACGGGAATACATTACTTCTTGAGAATCATAAGCAGCAGAAAAACCACCCATTCCAAATTTACTATATGGTGCCGGTCCATGGATATCTGTAACGCGTTGCATTTTTGCAACTTTTAAAATTAAAGCAATCGCATAAAAATCAGGATTGTTAATTTGAGCTCGCCTTTTGACTTGCGACCATCCGGACATCACTGATTCGTAGGCTGTATTAAATTCAGCATTATTCCATCTCATTACATAATTGCTATTGTTTGGGCCAAAATCTGTTGCAGTCGCCATATATCCAGAAAAAATATCGCCCGATAGTCCCTGACCAACCTGGTAAGTACTCGGGTCGCCGGGATTAGTACAACCAATTGACACTGCTATTTGCATATTCGGAAAAAAGCCTCCTAATCCAACCCCATCCTGTTGGAGATTTTCATCGGTTGCGTTATTTGGATTGGTATTCATTCTTTCAAAGTCTTTTTTACAAGCATTTAGCAGAAAAACAGAAAAAGTCAGCAATCCTACAAGAAAAGCATTTTGAATGCCTTTGTAATTTCTAAATGATTTCATAATCGATATTTAATTAGTTTTAGAATGAGGCATTAAGTTTAAAACCAAGAGTCCTCTGACTAGGCGAATTGAAGTAATCATACCCTTGATAGAAAGTGCTCGTTGATGCTACCGATTCTGGATCATAAGGTGCCTTATTATAAATCATCCATAAATTTCGGGCAACTATAGATAGTCGAACATTATTGATATAGTTTCTGAAGATTTTTGATGGAAAAATATAACCAAAGCTAAATTCAGCTAGTCTCACGTTAGAAGCATCATAGCTGTATAAAGCCAATGCGTTTCCGCCACTCTGGGTAATCGCGGCATAGTAATCTTTCGCAGAAATAAGATTATTATTGATATCAATTCCGCCATTATTCCTAGCCACAGCACTGGTCTTGGAGACACCATAAAAGTCCAATAGTGATTGGGTCTGTGAAACTACTGTTCCTCCTAATCGGGCAGTGATCAAGAATCCAAGATTAAAGCCTTTGAAGCGGAAATTATTATTAAAACCTACATTATAATCAGGATTGGTACTACCAATTTTCTTTGGTATTCTAGCAACTAAAGGCAAACCGTTTGTGTCAGTTATGTAATTCCCCCTTTCATCTCTCTGTAAACCTGCATAGTAAATGTCGCCCGTTGTCCCCCCCTTTGTGAGTATCACATTGCCTGCAACTGCAATACTGTCTTGATTTCTCAAAACTCCAGTGTACGGATCTATAAATGAAGGAAGCAATTGCTTTATTTTATTACGATTCAGCGCAAAAGTCACATTCGGTTCCCAAGTTATGGCACCCAATTGTTTAGTAATACCCAAAGTAGCCTCCAATCCCTGGTTGTTCACTTTACCACCATTTATGTAGTAACCGCTTACACCTACCGCACTAGGAACAGTAACAGTAAATAACTGATTATCAGTATTAGCGTAGTAGTAAGTCAGGTTTAAAGTTAGATTGTTGTCAAACATCCTAACATCAAGTCCACCTTCTATTGATGATGTTCTCTCCGGTTTAAGTGTCGTAAACGGTGCTAATGTAATTGTATTAACCGTACCGGGTGTGATAGTGTACGTTGGATTTGACAGATAACGTTGTGGTGCGTTTCCAACCTCACTATATGAGGAGCGGACTTTGGCATAATTGATAAATGAAGGCATCCGCAACCATTCGCTTATGATTGCCGATAATCCCGCAGACGGGTAAAAGATAGAAGCGCTATTGGTAAATGCCAGGCCGGAAGCCCAGTCTCGACGGGCAGTAAAATCTAAAAATAACTTCTGTTTATAACCAAATGTACCACTAGCGAAAACTGCTCGGGTTTGATCCTGTTGCTGAATGGTTTCACCGTATGTTATCTTGTCCCTATTTATATTGTTTAACGAGAAGAAATTCGGGATGAGGCCGAGGGCCCCGCCGCTGTTTAAGCTGCTATTTTTATTATCTAAAACACTTCCTCCCAATATTGCCGTTATGGTAAAATCTTTTATGATTTTATTGTAAGTAAGAAGCAAATCTGCATAAGTCTGCTTATTATTAGACTTCGATGTATTATAGCCGCCATTGTTGCCACCTACAAACAAAAAGTAGGTAGATGCATAATATTTGCCTTCCCCCATATCGGTGGTGTTGTCATATTTTATCCTTCCGCCAAGATTTAGATCTGGTGTAATGTTATACTTTAATGACAAGGTACCAAGAAACCGTTCTCTTTTAACCTGATCGATTTCTCTGTTAACTCTCCAATAAGGATTTTCGGCATCAATGCCTAGATCACCAAAAGGCCAATATTGTGTATTGAAATTACGGGTAGGGTTGAATCGCTCGAAGTTTTTAACATCATTTATTGATTCAGAGGGAGGGAACAGATATATAGGCAGTAAGGGATTTTGAAAGCGGCCTTGGCCTGGTACGTTTTGCTGGTCCTGTAGAACATACATGGCACTAAAATCCATAGTTAATTTGTCAGGGATAAGAGTACTAGTATTACGAACAGTGAAGTTATACCTGTTAAGTTTGTGATTGGGAATGATACCTTTTCCATTTAATGATGCAACGGAAAAATATGTCTGGTTTTTCTCATTTCCAGCAGAAATATCCAGAGCATTTGTATAATTAGTCCCTCTCTGGAAAAAATCTGCTACGTTATAAGTCGAAGGCTGATCTAATTTGGGTCCATAGCTCATATAAGAGAGCTTACCCGATGTGCCATATTCGTTTTGCAGTTCCGGAAGAACAAAAGGCCTGCTAAAGGTTAAATTAGAAGAGAAATTTATTTTTGTTTTACCAACTGTTCCTTTTTTGGTGGTTATTAAAATTGCTCCATTAGCGGCTTGGCTACCATATAGCGCTGCTGATGCAGCGCCTGTCAATACCGATATTGACTCTATATCCTCTGGGTTTAGATTGGAAATTCCGTCGCCGCTCTTTTCGCCCCGTGCAAAAATATTATCTGGCTGACTCTGGAGAAGATTTGGCAAAGGAATACCGTCCACAACATAAAGTGCATTATTATTACCGGTTAAAGATTTTACACCTCTCAATACAACCCTAACTGATCCACCAAGACCGGATGAACTGGCATTAATAGTCGCCCCCGCCACTTTTCCGTTTAGGCTGTTTACAAAATTTGCATCCTTTACCGATGTTACATCTTTATTTTCGAGCTCTTGTACATTATAAGTTAGTGATTTGCTACTTCTTTTTATACCTAAGGCCGTGATGACAACGGCATTTAATTCTCTTTTTGATTCTTTTAGAAAAATGCTGATAGGGAGATGATCAATGATTGTATATTCTGTTTTTTCAAATCCGACGTAGGAGATAACAAGCACATCTCCAACGACCGCGTGGATGCTAAATGTCCCATTTACGTCTGTTACTGTGCCTTTGCCAGTACTCTTAATTTTAACCGTAACTCCAACGAGTGCCGACCCAGTCTCATTAGTTATCTTACCGACGATTTTTTCTTGACTTACATCTTTGTTCTGAATTTTTGGTTGTGATGAAATTCTATCCGGAATGTTTAAGATAATTGTATTTTTTTGAATCTGATATTCAATTGGCTGGTCTTTAAGAATAATATCCAAAACATCTCGTAACTCCGCATCTTCCACGTTGATCGTAACAGATTTGGATTGTTTAAGTATACTACCGCTTATAATAAAGGAATACCCGGTTTGGGTACTTATTTTCTTAAAAACTTTTTTCAGCGATATCTCCTTTTCATTAAGACTGATTTTTTGTGCTAATGAAGCTGCGCTAACATGAACGAATGTTACAAGTAAAATCACTGTTGTCAATTTCATAATTGATAACACTTTATTTACGCTCCGATAGGGCACAGCGCTTTTATAAGTATAATTTTTATACATTTGTATAACTGGTTTAAAAGTTAATTGGACAGAAATTAATTAATGTAATCAGATTTTGGCTATTAGTATTCCTGCACTAATAGCCTTTTTAAAAGATTTCGATCGGGTGAGTTATTCCTTAATCATTATCCTCCTTCCTTTAAGATTTATATGTAGTTTAGGGGATTTAACAAGTGCAAGAACTTCGTGAATATCTAAAAACTTGGATACTCTGCCTGTAAATGTCTCTGTTGATACTCTGCCTTCAAAAACAACATCCACGTCATACCACCTGGATATTTGTCGCATGATAGTTTCTATACTCGCATCATTAAATTCGAAAAAGCCTTCTTTCCAGGCAACTGATTCTTGTGGGTCAACTTCTGTGAGCATCAAATCACTATGACTAACTGATGCCTGTTGCCCTGGCTTAACTTTTTTAGTTTTACCATTAGCCGAGATACGTATGGAACCATATAATAATGTTGTTTTGGCCAAAGGTTCATTGTCATAAGCGTTTACATTAAAATGAGTTCCCAATACCTCTATCACTTGTCCTTTTGTGATTACGCTGAATGGCTTCAAGGCATCATACGCAACCTCAAAGTAAGCTTCGCCCAACACCTCTACAATTCGTTTCTTACCTGGAAATGAAATGGGATACCTAATGGATGAAGCCGCATTTAACCAAACCTTAGTTCCATCTGACAATATAAGCTGATATTCACCGCCACGCAAAGTAGAAATGGTGTTATACTCTACTTTACTGTTTAGTGAGTTCCCTGTTTTATAAACTATTTTATTGTTATCACTTTTACTTACGGTTATATTTCCCTGGCTAGCAACGATCCCATTTCTTGTATCGCTCAAAATGATTTGCCTACCGTTTGCTAAGGTCAGCATAGCTTTCGAGCCACCAGGTTTAATAGCAGATGTTACTGAGGAAGAATTGTTAGGAAATGAATTAGAATCGGGCAGCCAATAGAACAGTCGGGCTCCGACGATTAATAGTAAAACTGCTGCTAATGCCAAGGCGCGAACCAAAGAACGGGAGATTAATCTATCGCGGGAAAATGTTTCCGTATTAATACGGGAATTGACACTTTTAAAAATACGTTTTTGAGCCTGCGATTTTTCCAAGGCTGACATTCCATCGGTATATTTCTCTGGCGAAGCCGGGTGATCATACCAATGATCAATAGCCTTTATCTCAGCCTCAGTAGCCTCATTATTTTTTAATTTAATAATAAGCTCTAGGATATATTCTTCGTACTGTTTCTGATTGCGCATATAAATATACTCGGACAAGCGATGAAAAAGTTCTACTCTTAAAATAAAAAATATTGTAATTTATTGATTTTTAGAGTTTTAATTTAATAATGAATCAGTATTACTTTTTCAGCAAAAAGATGGCGAAAATTATTAATAAATCTGATTGATCTTTTTTTAGTTCTTTTTTTAAAACCTGGGAAGCTTTATATAAATGTTTTTTAACAGTGCTGATTGAGATCCCCATATTGTCGGCTATGCCTTGATGTGACAACTGTTCAAAACGACTCTTTAAGAAAACTTCCTGGCACTTAGATGGCAACTTTTCAATTATTTCCCGAATGTTTTGTTGAAGTTCTTTAATGCATAATCGCTCATCGGGCGAAGCATCAGGTTCAATGGAATTATTTATAATAGTACATAAGTACTTACTATGTAATTGTTGAGCCCGAAAAGCATCAATTACTTTGTACTTTAATGCAGTCCTAAGATAAGAAATCAATGATGTTTTTGGATTTATATGATCCCGGCGTATGTACAAGCTTACAAAAACCTCCTGAACAACCTCTTCGGCATCTTCGCGGGACCGCAGACGTTGGTAAGCTGTATTCGCCATTTCTTCCCAATAGGTATTGTATATTGCTGTAAATGCATCATGATCGCCTTTTTTTAAACTGAGAAGCAATTCATGTTCACTAAGTCTATCGTGACGGGCCATTTGGTTAGTTAGTTTATAATATACTGAGATAACAATTATTAGCTAATCATTAAATTATTGTAGTTAAATGTGTATTTCAGGAATACTGGTTCTTCCCCAATTTTCAAGGTAAAAAATACAGCAGACAAGCAACTCATTACTGTAAACAATTTTATTTTAAGTTGATATCTATTTATAGCGCCGGGAGTCCCATTTGTTTTTTTACGTGAGCTAGCATTTGTTATGGTTATTGTCTATATCAATGGGTTCTAAAGCTTTAATCCCCCGCAAGCCTTAATGAAGAGTTAATTAATGGTTTTACATTACTCACTTCATTTGGAAAAACCACCAAAATTGGGGAAGAACCAGTTTCATTCATATATGTAATCAAAGTATAGCATCCATTCAGTAGTAGGAAAAAAATTGCTTGTTATTATTGAGATTACATTTCAATGATAAAATCAAATACATTTTATAACAGAGATCAATAATCAATTGCAGATCTTACTACAACGAAATCCTTTGTAGTTACCGCTTTGCGCTCCCGCGAGTTGACACTATAGGCCAATTCTAATGTATAACCGCCGCCTCCTTCAAGAAATAACAATTCAAACGGATGGTAACCTTTTTTTAATGCAATTTGTGCCGATTTTTCAATCGCGAAATGCATTCCATCGTTATCGACCAGTGTTTTATCGTGTATTTTCAACACACTTCCATCGTCCGAACGAAGGAAAAATGAATAAATACCATCTTCAGCAGCATAAAAGAAACCTTTGTGACGGGTGGCAAAACTTGCAGCTTTCTTTTCGACCGGGATTTCAATAGCTCCGGTTGTTGCTGTTTTCGTTTTATCAGTTTCCGCAATGAGGTTTACCGATTTATAAAATTTGGGATAATAGCTAAATGCCAAACCAGGTTTCGGATTCTTAAGTAAAACCGCATCGATATAATTGCTTTGCACATAATTGGCTGTAAAAACATCTCCCATTCTTCCATTAGCACTAAATATTGCAGTCTTAACCGTTTGAGTTTTATTAATAAAAATGGGTTTTATATATTTTGGCCCGGTCATTTTCGGAGCAGTGCCATCGGTTGAATAATGAACAACAGCATTTTTTGGGGCATCAATTTTAAGGTAGGTTGATTTCAAAAAAACATTATTTTCGGTAAAACCCTTTAGATCTGCAAAACGATAATTGATGGATAATGCATTTAAAGTTTCGTACTGTTGATTCATTTTCTGGCTAAAAGCACCGAAATCCTGCTGGTGACCCCATAAAACTTCAGACATGGCCATCATGCGCGGGAAAAGCATATATTCCAACCGTTGCTCAGATGGGATGTATTCTGTCCAGATATTGGCCTGCCCGCCCATAATGTAGCGTTGTTCTTTTTCATTAAGACCGAAACCAAGCGGATTAAAACTATATACCTTTTGGAGTGAATGGCTATCTTGTTGTGCATCAAAATAACAAAATTCTCCGGGTGTCATAATGATGCGATTACCTTTTTCTGCTGCATGTTTAGGCGCGGTTGGCATCCAGGCACGCCAATACATCAAGGTAGCAGTTGGCGAAACACCACCGTCCAAAATTTCATCCCAGCCAATCAGTTCTTTGCCCATGCTATTGAAGTATTTCTCCATCCGTTTTACAAAGTAACTCTGAATTTCATCGATGCTTTTAAGATTTTCCCGTTTCATCAATGCCTCACATTCAGGAATATTTTTCCAACTGCTTTTCTCGACCTCATCTGCACCCAGGTGAATATATTTAGAAGGGAAAAGATGTGCGATTTCTCTAAAAATGTTCTCGGCAAACTCAAAAGTTGTTTCTTTACAGGGGCAAATCGGATCGGTGAATTTTTTTTCTTTTTGCACGGAACCTGTTGAGGTTAACCATGGAAACAATTTGGTTGCGGCCTGCATATGGCCAGGCATATCTATTTCAGGAATAATCTCAATCCCTTTGCTTCCTGCATACTGTATCAATACTTTGACTTCATCCTGCGTGTAAAACCCGCCATACATTTTCTCTCCATCAATCATTTTGAAATATTTTTCCGGAAGGTTGTAATCTGGATTAATAGCTGCAAGTTTTAAACAGGCTGAGTCTTGGTTATTTAGCTTTCTCCATGCACCTTTTGTGGTAAGTTCAGGGTATTTTTTGATTTCGATTCGCCAACCTTGATCGTCTGTAAGGTGCCAGTGAAATTTATTAAACTTATAAAAGGCAAGCCGATCGATAAAACGATGCAGATAATCTATATCAAAAAAATGACGGGAAACATCGAGATGAATACCGCGCCATGAAAATTTTGGCTGGTCATTTATTTTCAATGCGGGTAATCTCCAGGTATTATTGGTTTTAAAAGCACTAGTCGAGGCCAATTGCTTCAGGGTTTGCACTGCCCAAAAAGCCCCTTGTTTATCACTTACAGCTATGCTTATTTTTGCAGGTTCAATGTTCAAACGATAAGCTTCAGGTTTTAAAGTGACATCTTTTGTAAACGAAATGAGATTAACAGTTCCTCCCGCCCTATCCTTTCTAAGTTGTTTAATTTCCTGGATAGCAATTAAAAAAATACTATCGGCATTTGCAGAAATGATGGTACTGCGCGAAAAGATAAAATTACCTTTTAATAATCGAAGTGATTCAGGTTGCGGAACGATGTTAACTTGTGCATCAGCAGATTTAACAATAAAGAAGAATGCTAAGCCTAGCCAAGTATTAAAATTACTTATTTTCATTAAATTATACTTTGTTCAATCGATCTACTTCGAATTTATTCTTTCCAGCTACATCGCTTGAAATTAGAAAATATTTAAAAGTAGGATATTAAAAACTTCTTATTTTGTTTAGGTGAAGCTAACCTGCTCAGATTATATCGAATATTTCAATTAAAATATTCAGTATAACTTTTTTAGGCATGAAATCATTTCCGTTTAACTGGTTTTTATAGTAAATCTATGCACTGAACCTCTTTTTTTCTTAAAAAAACAACATAACCAATTCCACATTTGTAATGTCCTTGGAAGTTAATACTATTGAGTTACGATCATCAAGCCTTCGTTTTGATAAATTTATTACCCTTTTTACTCCGCAAGATTAGCTGGATACTCCTCTTTTACTTATAACCTCCGACGGGAAGTTTTATCTATCGTTAAAGTTTTTAACAAAAAAAGTCAGATCATTCTTATTTGCGCGATCACAAACAATCAACTAATTGCGTATTTCAGCAAAAGTCCCCCTCTGTTTCGGACCAAACTGGCCACCAATTTGATTGCGGCGCTGGCAGGACTTATCATGAAATTCTGCACCAATTTACAAATCGCTGGAATGGCAGAAAATTATCAAGAGGCAGTAGCAGCGCTAAAACAACATCAGATAGACATCATTTTTATGGATATTGATCTTGGTAACCATACGGGCTTCGATTTATAGGATGAGTTACTATTCCATCGCGCAGCAGTTGTTTTCGTTACTGCCTATGAAGAGTTTTCCCTCAAAGCTTCAAGTATGCTGCTGTAAACTATCTTTTAAAACCGGTAAATCATTCTGAATTAATTGAAACAGTTAACAGAATAAGAAAATTAAAAGCTGATATTGCTGTAACAGATACAATTGGGGAGAATTCGTATGAAAGAATAGCCATTCCAAATAAAAACAAGATAGAACTTATTGCAATCAGTAATATTGTTTATATATCGGCAGAAGGCAGCTATACTGTACTACATTTACAAAACAAAGAAAGTGTTATGATTCAAAGCAGCTCAAGCATCAGGAAGACCTGCTTGCCCCGCCTCCGCAGTTTATGCGGATACATCGCTCTTATATCGTAAATAAGCGGTTTATTAATGCATTTAACAGGGCCGACAATGGTTACGTAGAAGTGCAGCAAACAACTTCGCTATCTGTAGGGAGCCTTTATAAACAAGAAGTGGCTAGCCTTTTTGAGAATTAAGCATTTTACAGGTGGAAAGACAAGTAAACATTGCCCCCATCTCACCAAAAACCAATAGCCTATGAGTATTCACAGGCATGGAGAATTCATTAAAAATACGCTCAGTGGGTTTCCCACCCATTTCTAAAGCTGTGATTAGTAATTTCTCATCCAATCTTTTTACCCGTTGCTTGCTTGGTTCGAAATGGGTCCTCTAAGCGTTCAGTGAATTTCTTTCTTTTACATCCAGTTTTAAGACAACTGTATTTTATGGATTTTAGGTATATGTTGAAGGACTTTCCAAATGTAAGCAGGTTACGAAACTTTCTTTAGTAATAGTTATGAAGCTTTTTTGAAGGACTTAGGCAATCCGGACAGCGGCAGATCCTTTACCTGCTCTGCACATAGATATTAACCAAGTCAACCTGGTTATCTACGGATAACAATTTTAAAAGGATCAATGGATGAGAAAATTAGTTTGGAAAGATTCATTATTTCTTAACGAATCACCGCCAGATTTATCATGAAAAACCACCAAAATTAGGTAAGAACCAGTTCCGTTGAAATACTTTTGAAGTTCTCAAGACACCTAGTTTTTGCTAATTTTAAGCTTCAATGCTATTTCAAACTCTCCATTGCTATGGCTTCCCAAAGCGGCAGTATTAGTTGTGTAGATACATAAGATAGATAGCTTATCTTGATAAATAGTGCCAACCCCAATAGCAACACTGTTACTACTATGATATATTGCACTAAAAACCAACTTGTTATTACTTAACTTAATATTTGCGCCAAAATCCATAATGTCCTTATAGTTTTGGACTGCCCGATAAACAAATATTGGCTCAATAGTTGAAATTGCTAAGGAATTTAAGCGAAATTCGTAGCTTGCCGAAGAAAAAAACAAGTTTCTATCTGTAACATTGCGAAGAAGGTCTCGTTTTAAAAAACGTTTTAAATTGGGAAGACTACCTTGAATGGTAAGCCGATTAATACGGCAGGCAAAGCCAAAATCACCATCAAAATTATTTTTTCTATTATTGAAATTATATATGGTCACATCATCCAAATCGCCTGTAAATTTATTAAAGTCTATTGATTCATCAGTTATTCCAGCTGAGAGCCCTAAGTCAATGAAATGCCGCCCAAGTTTTCCTAACCCAATGTGATATGCATAAGTTCCTTTTATGCTCGTTCTTTTCAAAAAACCCGCTTTTTCGTCATAAAAATTGAGCCCCAGACCTACCTTTTTCTTTGGTCCCGAATAATTTACAGTGATACTTTCCATAACGGGGGCTCCTTCAATTGCTGTCCATTGTGCTTTTAGGGCTCCGGTAATACTTAGACGTTCAGATGTACCAACCATCGCCGGATTCATCAGGTATTGATTTTGAAAATACATGCTGCCTAATGGATTTATTTGGCCGTAAACACTGGTATACACTAAAAGAGAAACCATAGTAATAATGTTTCTTAATATTTTCATCTGTTAAATTTGATTTATTAATGGACTGAAAAAATATTCACCCTTTATTTCTTCTTTCTTTGCTTTCCAACGAATTTGGCGATATAGAATAAGTGTTTATTGAAGAAGAGTTTATGTTATTGCTGCTGATCCAGGACAATCGATACAAAACCTTTTACTACAGTTTTATTCTTATCTAGGCTAATGATGTAATAGTAGGTATCTTCAAATAGCTGCTTGCCATTGAGCATTCCATTCCAATCGTTTTTATAATCTTTGGCACTATAAATTAATCTTCCTGCTCTATCATAAATACGAATAGTATTTTCCGGGTAATTTTCTAAACCTTCTATGGCAAAAATGTCATTCTTACCATCGCCATTAGGAGTTATAACATTGTTTAAAATTTTAATGTCCGTGTAATAAGCTGGAATCAGGTAAAATGGTTGCAAAAAGCCCTGACTTAGTAAGTACGAAGGGGAAGAATAAGTATCGACCAATACCATTTCCCCAAAACTATAGTCTAGCAAAACTCCATTAACAGTACTATATCCACCTGACGAGTTCAGGGTGTTTGGTAGGCTTAGAGATTGACCACAAACCTTTTTTACCTTTATCTGCAATAGAACAAAAACAGCAATACAGATGATAAAAGTATTATGTTTTAATCGTAGTTTATTAAAAATCATCGAAAACATATGAGGCATGTTTTTATTATTAATCGTAAAATTCCTTAAACTGCGGTGTTGGGTAAATTGTAATTAGCACCTTCGCTTTCTACTAGAACTATTTGATGCAATGGAGAATACCCAGTGCTAATTATTTTTTAAGATACTCAAGGATAATTTCATAGCTGCCTGCCAGATGTATTGTAGCAGTAGCTCCTATTCCTGTAGTTAATTTATTCGTGTTGTAATCATAATTGTTAATGTCTCTTGTAATCCCATTGTTGGCTTTATTAATAATGATCACACTGATCACTTGTTTGAGGTAACCTGAGGCAAATGCACCACTTAAATCGAATACGGAATTGTTTGTAGATAATGAATAGGTAAATGTTTTCCAATAAACCGGTGTAATGTTATCATACCATAACCTACCTGTTAATTGCTCAGAGTTACTGTAGTTTGGTACTGTTGCATTTATTATGTACGGATCTGAATTGGTACCTGTACCTGTTATTGTAACATTTGTACCTGCAGTAGTCTTTCCACCAACCCCAGCTACTCCCTGTACCCCTTGAGGGCCCTGAGCACCTGTTTTTCCTGCTGGGCCTTGTGGACCCTGGGCGCCTGTTAATCCGATACTCCCAGTAGGCCCCTGTTCACCTTGCGCTCCGCGGGCGCCATCTGCTCCGGCTGGTCCCTGAGCACCTGTTGCACCTGCCGGACCAGCTGGTCCCTGTGAGCCTTGGATACCAGGTGCTCCTGCAGGTCCAATAGGGCCTTGAGGTCCCTGAGCACCTGTTGCACCATCAGCACCGGCTGGTCCCTGTGGTCCTTGAGCGCCGGTAGTCCCGGCAGGGCCTTGCGGGCCTTGTAAACCCTGTGCTCCAGGAATTCCAATTGGCCCCTGCGGTCCTTGAGCGCCGGTAGCACCATCAGCGCCAGCCGGACCTTTAGGACCCGCGGATACATTAATTATTGTTGCATTAGACTGTTCATCGGTATAAGTAACGGTGCCATTACCATTATCGACTAACTTGGTTAAAGTCTCGGCAGATTTAATAGCAGCAAGAAATGGCACCAGGACAGGGTTTCCAGCTGCATCGGTTTTATAAACTTTATTTGCGTCTGTAACTCCAGATGTACCCAATTTCGCAATAGTCACATTTTTATCTGCTATTTTTGCTGTGGTAACCGCATTGCTATTGATATTGGCCGTTACTGTTTTTAGGACAGCCCCTGTTCCACCCGAAATATTCAAATCGGTTGAACTAAAGTTATTTCCCACTACCGAATTGGAGGGGATTACCAGTTTGCTTTCATCAATTTTGATTGTTAAAGGCTTTAATGCAGCTCCAATATTGTTGGTTAAAATTAATTTTCCAGAGGCTTCTGTCGTCACATCCACTCCGGCCACTGGCACAGAGCCCGTTGGTATTTTAATTATTGTGGGGTTAGACTTCTCATCAATGTAGGTAATTGTACCATCGCCATTGTCGACTAACTTAGTCAAAGTCTCTGCCGACTGCACAATTCCAGATAGTGATGCCAGTACGGGATTACCTGTTGCATCGGTGGTATAAACCTTATTTGCGTCTGTAACTCCAGTTGTACCCAATTTCGCAATAGTCACATTCTTATCTGCTATTTTTGCTGTGGTAACCGCATTGCTATTGATATTGGCCGTTACTGTTTTTAGGACAGCCCCAGTTCCACCCGAAATATTCAAATCGGTAGAACTCAAATTATTTCCCAATACTGAACCGGAAGGGATAACCAGTTTGCTTTCATCAATTTTAATTGTTAAAGGCTTCAAGACGGCTCCGAGATTGTTGGTTAAAATTAATTTCCCAGAGGCATCTGTCGTCACATCTGCTGCAACAATAGACGGCATCGACAAATTAAGGGTCTGTGGCTTTCCCAATGGATCGATATAGCTAAAACTTTTTGTCGTTGCATTGTAACTTAAATTAGCTATGTGCTGACTAATAAATTTCCCTATTAATCCACTTACAACCTCATCGTTAATTATTGTTTGGAAGTTACTTTTAACACTGCCAGGTACATCTACAATAGTAATTGTATTATCTTCACTTCTAAATGTATAAGTACCATTGTTATTATCGGTTAATACGGTAATAGTCTCAGGTTTTGAAGCAGGCCCTTTAGCCGCATAAATTGCATATGGAACGCTCAGGAGCTGAGATGTTCCAGCTATAGAATAGTTATTACCATTATTTAAATCCACTTCAATCCTTATAAATTTAGGGCCTGATGCCCAGCTAACTAAATCTATACTCCCAGTTGTTGTTATTGCACCAGAACTTCCGATAGTAACACTGTAAAGGCCCAAAGAATTAGTTGTTACAGTTCTTGATTCTGAATATTGAATGCTCCCTGAAGCAGATCCATCTAAAATACTTATCCTAATTGAGATGTTTTTGTTAGCTAAAGGTGTTCCGCTGGCATTTCTTGCAGCCCCCTGATAATTAAACTGCAAAGGTGCCTGACCATGAGACTTTAGTCCAAAAAATATTAAAATAAAAAATAGGAGTAGTATTTTTTTTTTCATAGGGATAAATTAAGTTTCTTTAGAGTTGACGAATATGACCATTATCAATTTTACACGCTTTAATGTTAATGCCTAAGCAAAACTTACCAATAAAGATTACAGTCATGCAGATACAATAGGATTAGTTTTGTTGTGTAAACAAGCAACGGATCAATTATGAATTTTCAATTTTATTAAGCAACATACTGTCGTAGTTCATCCCCTACTAAATGATACCAGATATAATGAGAAACAAATATTATGCAACCAAAATCCTGCTTTATTGCTCACTTTTTGTGTAACTATCGTTATCTAAAATTTAACAAAAAAAATAAAAGACACATTTAAAATTTGGAAACTATGATTGTTTCCGAAATGAGAACTTAAAGGTTTGAGTCATGTGCAAAAAATATAGTATGAACATTTCGAAAATTCACTAAATCGATATAACGAATATCAAAATCATTCTGACAATTAATATTCAAATAGGCAAAGAGAGTCCCAATGCTCAATAACATATTTATTAGTCATAATCTCTATAAAAAATGTCTTGCAATCATTCATATTATTTTTTAGATAAACTGATGAACAAAAACAAACCGATTACATTAATGATCTTTTTTTATTCGCGGATAGGGGTTATGTAAAGCCTTGCGTATACACATGAAAGGATAACAAAAGATCTTCGAAATGAAAAAAGCTAATTACTTCAACGAAGCTGTGAAAGGCATCCACCTTCCAACAGCTATCATTGCCTTAAAGACTAACTTTTCATTAGCGTTATTTTTCAGAAGCCATATCTCAATAGCATTAGACATTAATACTTTGGCATACTTGCAAACCCAGTTATATGATCAGAAATAATTGGCTACTTTCAATCGAAATGTATGACAAGATGAAATCAACTTGCATCTCAAGAATCAAATTTAACTTATTTCCCCCTAATTACCCTAAACCTCAAATTAGAAATAATAAACCCTTCTTAACACATTCATATTTAATAATATGCTTGGGTCAGATATTTTTAGATCGATACGCTCACTCCTAGCTGACAGAAATTTTCACAAAATTGAATCATATTGAAAATGAACAAAACAATATATCTATATAGTAATAATGTGTTTCTTGCCCAGGCTTTATTTACACTGTTCGAAAATGAATTTGATATATATTATTTTTCAAAAATCGAAAAGCTCGAGCAAAAGCTAATGACCAAAATTCCCTTTTTGATTATTCTTGACACCGTTTCCTGGGACAAAAGTTGGATATCTTTATTAGAAAACAATAAATATACAAGAATACATACAATAGCATTTGAGGATCGCGACAATAATTTTTTTCTTGGTTCTGATTTTCAATTTTTAGAGATCATAAAAAAGCCGTTTGAAATTCAACAGATTCTCAACTCGATTGAGGACGCCTTAACGTTATTCTTAAGATCCTTAAAAAAGGTTGATTAAATTTTTCACGATTAAGTCTCAAAATTTCAATTAAAAATAGTTAAAACTTTTATGGCAATAACCAGACGATTCTTTATTACAACAATAAAAACATAAGTTATATACTTTATGATGAATCAAATAATAGATTTATAATGTTAATTAGCCTTTTTAAAGCAGTTTTATGCGCTGCAGGCGCCACCAGAAAATATAGTTTTTATTCGATCACATTGTTGTTGTTTCTGAAAACTATACAAATGTTCAGCTATCTTAATGAAAATAAAGTATTAAGCTTCGTGGTTATTGGTATAATACTGTTAAATGGTGCGTTGCTTTGTATAATACTGGAAAGTATAAATATTTAAAGCACACCTTGATATTTTCATTGCTACTACTTCCTTTATGTATACAGGAGCCTATCCTGTTTGATGAATGAAATAAATCACCTATAGAACATCCGTTAAGCTTTACATTTTTATTTACTTCTTTGATTTTTCAATTGCTATGTTTTATCAATATGAATAGATCGAAATGTTCAAATAATCTACCCGAGTCTCAAAAGATTGGATTAAATAGAGTATCGTTCAACAAATACTTTAAAAAATTAACCGCCTACACTCCATCTGAATATATTAAATCAAATATTCCAGGAAAATAGATGAACGCAACATTTGAGAGAACCATTTCTTTTGTGAATTTGCTTAAGCTTAGTAATAGCCATATAACTTAATTCTTCTTAATTGTTGTTCAATATTATCTAAAGTATGCTTTGTACTATTTCAATGTCAGCCGAACCTTTATTAATTCTTATTTCTTAGATCAACCTGATTTTGATTCACTAACAAAGGCTCTGATATGGCATCCCTTCCTGTTCTAATGTGTTCGGGATTTATATCCTTCCCATAAAATAGAAAAGATTCCGATACCTATCCAGGTATCGGAAATCTTTTATTTCCTGAATGGGGCCAGGTTATCAATCATCCTAGGCAAATATAACTTAGGTGCAGTTTGATCATACAAATCTTAAAAACGAAACCCTACCTCCCAGTTGACATTAAGACTTAAATTCATATAAGATTCCTAAATACCACTTCAAAAAATTTAGCTTCTCTCAAATATAATGTACAAGAACAAGCATTAGGTGTTTTATTGATGATCCAAACTCAAAATAATTATCGGTAAAACTGGATTTTGTAAAGTTTTATTAGGCAGTTGTTTAAAGAGTAACCTGAAAAGAAGAATTTAGTCATAATCTCAAAATACGTTTTGATTCGAAAAAACGTCTTAAATCATAGAGAATAAATGTAAAATCGATGATGCAGGTATATGTCTAGCTAATTGAATAAGCTATAACACTCACTAATGCTGCGTACATGGAAGAAGTCCGCAAATATATTAATTAATCCTATCAAAATAAGGGAAATATTTAACTGTGTAGATCATATTGCTATATAACCATTTTAAAATGGGATTACATAAATTATGATAAAATATTTTCATTGGCAAAATCATGCAAAGAGAAAAATTAAACTTGTATAAAGAAAAAAAGTATTTATTGCCCATTTTAAAAAAAGGTAAACCCATATCACCTAACCTTACACAAGATTATTAATAAATATTTTTTTTAAAAAGTCAACATTTTTATCAAAGTTTTTTATCCACTTTTCGGCTGGATCTTAGTGGGGGGGCTTGCAAAAATAGCCATGAAATGAATACCAATCCAATTAACGCTGTCATTAATGATGCTCTATAATCTTCGAGATAAAGAGATAATACAGCTAGTAATACTGACAACTGACAAATTAAGATAATTACGTTGTCTCTGATTGATCGATTCTTAAATTTAGATTTTTTCATTTGTATTTAATTGATGAGCTGCTCGATATTTTTTGTATTAGTTACTATTCTCCGAAAATTTCTGATCTCTACTTATAAGATAAGTATTCGTTTGATGAGGTTCAAACCATCTTATTTTCTTTACAAAATAAGCATAGAAGACTGTTGCTCTTGTTAACCTTAAGAATTAGGCTATAGTTCCCAATCAACAGGACAAAAAGATTTTCTTCAGTTACTAAATTTAGATTACATTTTTATTTGAAAAGTAGCAGAGATGCATCGCTAACTGCTGGACGCATTTATATCGGTCAAACTAACAGATAGTTTTCTTTCTTTTTACGATTCTGCTATGCCGAGCTTTTGTCCACAATGATGATACCAAGCTACTAAAGATAACTATCGCAATCATCATTCAAGGCCAATGAAACTCTTGTAAACATAAAAAGTACGAAGATAGATGAATTTACAATTGACAAAGCTTAGCAAAAAAATGAAATTTTATCATCAAAACCGCTCTGTTTTTCTGTTATGAATTGTACCGTTTTTGTAATTTCTCATTAAATAAAGAGCTAGATTGGCCATATAACTTTTAAAACTGCTTACAATTTAACATTGAGTTAATATGGACTCTTAAAAAGTAATCATAACTGGAAAAACTTTAAAATTTAGATTTGGGAGTTAAACGAGGATTGTACAAACTATGCTGAAGTTAAAACCTCTCAAATTTAAGAAAAAAGTATTTGTAGCCTTGACAGAACGATTAATCTTGCGAAGTAAAGTTTTTTGAAGCATGATTTTACCTCTCCCGCCAATAGCATAAGGTTAATTTATTGGCAATACTTCCCAATAGAGAGATACAAAAAGCAAAGGTGTTCCAAATAGATTAGGGCAAATTTTACTCTTTTACAATGAAGTTTTTATACACACTATTGTTATTTATCTCAATGATAAACATGAACTTATGGAGCCAGGAGTCTGGTCCTGGCTGTGAATATAGAGGAAGGAGACCATATAGGGTCTATCAAAAACCAGTAATAAGTCCTGATGACAAGCCAGCTTATGAATATTCACAAAATTCAGTTCTCCCACTTCGAGGTACTTGTCTTAGCTGGGGAGTATATGGTGATTATGGAAGCTGTTATGTATACGATGGTTCCTACCATGCAGGCTATGCAGGAAATATGATGGGCGTCGAATGCCCGATTGATGACTATATATTTCTACTAATGATTAGTCTGTCTCCTTTAGGTTTTTTCTTAATTAGGAAGAAAACAAAGCATAAAATTGATAAACCATTTTTGATTAACCCCGTTAAGCCAAACACAACCCAGCGAACGTACGATCTTTTGGCGTTTACACCGAAGATCACCGAGAACTTATCGTTTACTTAACTGCATACAATATCACAACCGTAGCCATGGAAAGCATAATTTCTTATTGAAAAACTTTATTCAGGCGTTGCAACGATCTGGTTTCGATGTAATCTTAATCTCGGAAAGTCAAACCAAAAATGTAAAAAGGAAAAAAACAGATGTGATCGATGCGATATGGATACAGAAGCTCCATGCGGCAAATTTAATCGCATAACTGAGAACTCCAAATACAAAAACATAAGCTGTTGATCATCAGCAATAAGAATTTCTATATTTCAAAAAACATTGTTGGTAACTTGATCACCAGGTTTTGTTAGCCGCTTATTACCTTTTCTGTTATGTCCACCCCGTACCAAGTTGTCTATCTGTTTGAAAACACTGAGTTGATCATCCTGAACATAAAATTACCTGAAGCCATGCCACAATTAAATAGCTGGCATGCTTTTCACTGGCTCTATTTCGATAAAACAACCAAGTCTTTGGTGACGCTGTGGTTCCATAGTTCGGATGCATCGGCCGCAATTGAAGAACGTTATTTTGAGCAGGATCATCTCAAATTCAGCAGAACCGAAGCTGTATTCATTGAAAAGTTCAATTCTTCTCGACATAAACTCATCAATTACAGCGCACGCCCAATAAATGCAGATGTAAATCAGCTGATTGTGAATTACCTCAAATGTCCATAATCTTCCCATCCAGCCTGTTTTAGCTTGTCTGCTCATTAGTCTTTCAAAGTTCTCCATAGCCAGCTGTAGGTACATTTCAAACCATGAATGCTGAAGAGCAAAAAAAAATCCCGACCAACGGCCGGGACTTTCGTATTTTCCCAAAACAGCTAAAAATTATTTTGCACTATTTTTCTTTTCAGTAACCTCAGTTCTGATTTCCTGAGCTAAAACTTTAAGGTCCTGCATGGCTTTACGTACACGGGTACCGGCAGCTGCATTGCCACCATCATAAAACTTTGCGGCATCTGCTTCGATTGCAGAAACCAATTCTTTTACTTTTTCGAACTTTTCCATAATTGTCTTTTTTGCCGGTTAAAAGTAACCGGGGATTCATAAATTTTAAATTCGTTTACAAAAAACGAGCCGCGAAAATACAAAAACCGCTTAAATGCCCAAACCCTGGCCAGCGGAAAGCGCTTTATCCCTTGATTTTATTACAGCCTTAGTTAAAGCAGGCTCTTTCAAAAACTGCTCTCTTTTTTCCGGTTTACCATTTGTAGCAAACATGTTCAACTGCGAATAGCGTGGCACTGCCTCGACATGCAGCTTGACCTGCTCACCGTTTTTCTCTACCCCGGAAGGGATTCGAACCCCTGACCTACGGTTTAGAAAACCAATGGTCAAATAAATCCCTGATTATCTTAATCCCCCCTCTCTTTGGATAATCTATTCAATTGATTTGCGACGGCATCTCTCACAAGCTTGAACGCTAAGGAATTGATCAAACCTCCACAACCGCGTGTAGACATGGAATAAAAACTAATGATATACAAAGCAAATATCCATGATTATTATCTACAACAAATTCCCAAACCATCGCTCCACCTATCTCATAATCAAACCGTAATCCAAAGCGCGTGAGCGGTTGCAGCGGCATCCTCCCGCAGGGAGATAAAGCGGAAAACGCGACCCTTCAGGGGCACGCAAAAAAAATAAACAAGTCTTCCAAAAGCAAAAAACCTTAACACCACACCTAAAACAAAAACAACCCTACATTTAACCAACCATACCACGCTTACCGTAGCCCTAAGCCTTCCCCTAAAGTTTAAAACTACCTTACAGCTTTCGAAGATCAACGCCTTCATACCGCAGCAACTCCCCACCATTAAAACAAACCAAGTTCCGCCCATTGATCAACCGTACCAACACCTCCCAGAGCAATAAAACCTCAAAGAAAAACAGGCACCTTCATCCCTATTTTGTTTTTGCTATTTTAGCCGCGCCCATGATCAAACCATCACACTACCAAATAGAAAACCTGCTCATCCATCCTTTCAGGCCCGAAGACCTGGAAAAGTTCGAAAAGCTAACCATGGATGTTTTTACCATTTTATCCAATGACCATACCCTCACATTTATCCCGAATAACGGCATTAAACGATCATACACCAAAATATTCAGCAGTTCAGGCTATCCTTTGACCTACCTGATGATCACCACCCACCCTGATGTAGCCTTTGTCCCATTGCCTGTACGTATGGTATAGAAATAGGTACCCACCGGCAGATCGCTCCCATTATAGGTACCGTCCCAGGGTGTCTGATAACCAACAGAGGAAAATACCCTGTTTCCGCCCCGGTTAAAAACCTCAACCCGGCAATTTGGGTACAGGCCGATATTTTTGATATTCCATTGGTCATTCACTCCATCCCCGTTTGGAGAAAAAGCCGTTGGAGCCTCAAACGCTATGCTTCCTGGGATCACTGTTAATATTCCCTGCACGTAATCAATCTCGTAATTAAGGGAAGAGCCCCCCGAAACCGAGATCACATAGTCACCAGGTACAGAGGCAGGCCCCGCGTTAGTGCCTGCCACCGGCATTCCCATCAAATCCACCGGTCCCTCCTGATTGACAAAACCGCTGTATAGCAGGGTGAATTCCGGATTGACCTGCCCATATCCCCTCACCTTATCCTCCGCCTTTATCCTAAGCTTTGCCTTTTCAACATCAACATCGCCAGGGATAAAGTCCATAGCATAATTTCCAGCAACAAGGCTTCCTTGAACTGAAACGGGAACTGCCGCCTTGCTGTATTTTCCAACAGGATCTTTTGGGCGTAAGCCGGTAGTGATGTCCAGCTCAACAGTTTCGATACGGTCTCCGTTTTTCAGTCCGGTGGCAGTAAAATTTTTGGTAGACAATGAACTGGGAAGAGATTGGCCATAAACTTTTTGTACAGCGACCGCTGTCAGTATAAGCGGGGCCGGCAGGACATGGCCAATAAGTCCGGCAAGGGATGCTGCACCGGCTTCCGGCGAAACACCACTGATCTGCCCCTGATAGTCACCTACATCGGCGGAAGCCCCCAGACGGATATACAACACGCTTTTCCCCTCCGGTCCAACCGCAACATCCAGTTCCCTTGTAAAGGCTGTATTATCCTCGCTGATCTCATAACCTTCCGGTGCAACCAGGCGGACAGCTGATGAGAGTCTTTTTCCGGAAAGGCTGAATACCGCTGCAGCCGAGGGTGTGCCATAAACCGTACCCAGTACCGGAATATTCCCTTCAAGCGTTAACGATGGAGCAGCGGGGTTTACCGTAAGTCTAAAAACAACTGCATCCCCTTCACATCCCGCTCCTGTGGTAGTTAAGGGAACAGCCCTCAACGTTGCGGTTACCGGGAGCTGTCCACTGTTCAGCGGGAAAAAGGACGCAATATCGCCAGTGCCGCTGGCAGCCAACCCGATATCGGGTCTATCATTTGTCCAGACAACACGTCCATAACTGCCGCCGAAGATAATGGCGCTGGTTGGCCTGCCCTCAACTACCTCTATATCCGCTATCCTGTCCAATCGCGGCATTGCCATCACCGTTGCACGAACCGCTACCCTCCGGGTTTCAGCCCCGGCAGATTCTATCAGCACCTCTCCGATGATTTCACCTCCTGGGGCATCGGCAGCCGACCTTACATAAATGTCCGCATCCCTGATCGGACCATTCTGATGAGTTAATAACATGGTTTTCCCAAAACCAGAAACAGGGTCCCCAGAAAGTTCAAAGCCAGGAGGTGCCTTCAACGACAGTGGTGCAAAAAGATTTTCGCTGCCAAGGGTAAAATGCAATAAACTAGGTGACAGTGATGCACTCCCTTGACAGGAGAGAATGCTACCGCTTAGGGCCGAAACCGTAATTACCGGAAGCTCATCGACAGTTCCATCCGGGATGGAAAGTGATGAAGAAGCACCCCCATCGCTGACCGCACTGACCTCCCCTTTAAATATTCCCGCGGCATTATCTGCCCTAAGCCTGATATAAATAGTAACCGGCCCGGTTAAATCACCGGCTGGGAGTGTAAGCTTATCACTAAAAGCAATATTGTCCCTGCTAAGTTCAAACCCTATCGGCGCGGAAACCGTTACATCGGTGCTAATGCCACTTGCCAAAACACTCACCGAGGTTGCTTCCGAAGGAGTTCCCCTTCGCGTATGCAGTGCTATCGGATCCCCGCTGATCACCAGGCTTCCGGCACCCGATGGATTGACCGTAATCTTGAAATTTACAATACCGGTATTACAGGTAAGCCCGCCCAAAATAAAATTTCCGTGGGCACTGGACCAAACACCTGCACCCGTACTCGACACCAGTTCATTGGTAATGGTATTGATTACGGAAACGTCTCCGCTAGAGGTATTGACCACATATAGCCAGTTCCCATCGGCGCTTACGCGGGAGCCATTCGGATAGCTTCCCACCTTCACGCGCTTGACCAGTGAATAATCCTTAGTATCATATATTTCCACACGGTCCAGCGCAAAAATCGATGCATAGATACGGCTGCCGTCCGGACTGACAGAAAGACCGGAAACTGTTGGGGTAAGTATGGAACTGATTAGCGTACCCGTTGCGATATCGACAATGTTGATTCCTCTTGAAAAACCGACATAAAGCCTTTTTCCGTCAGGGCTGCAGACCAGAGCATTGGGTTTCCTACCCGCCCCATCTGTAAGAGTCCCGTAAACAACGTTCTCCGCTGTATTGATCATAGAAACGGAATTGCCATCTTCATTGGAAACGAAGAGCGTAGCTCCATCGGTACTAAGTGCCATATACGTCGGTCCTGCCCCTACCGGTACCGTAGCAATAAGTGTCCGGGTTAGCGTATTGACCACATAAACCGCGTTGGAGTTATGGCTCAACAGGTAGACCCGGCTCCCGTCCGCATTCGAAACCATTCTTGTGGGCTGTCCCGGAAGGGGGATTCTGGTTGGCCTTGCAAAACTTGCAGCCACCTTGAGGTTGAGTACAGGGGAGTTCGCGTTGAGGTAATAAAGGATTTCCCCATCCGGGCTGAACAGTACATCTATAGGCTCATTTCCCAGTCCGACAAGAAATGTAGTTTTATTGGTTGCCAGATTAATAAGCGCGAAAGTGTTACTGACCGCTCCGGTGACAAAGGCCTGACCAGAGGAGAAGGGTATGGCTTTTATCGAGGCAGTTGCCGGGATGCTGCCATTATTGACCGCTGCAAAGGAAGGTATCGGGCCAAACCCGCTAGCCGGAAGTCCCACGCCAGGGTTATCATTCACCCAATAATAGTTATTCCCGGCAAGATCGACCGCCTTTGTAGGAGCGCCGTTGACAACAATCTGATCGGGAATAGAGGGAATAATTCCCCTGATCGCCGCGGTAAGTTTCACTATCTTTGTCTCTGCCCTAGCTGAAGATGCAGTTACCGTTCCCGCTATCATCCCTGCAGGGGCGTCAGCAGATGAGCGGACATACAATATGGTTTCATTTACTGTTCCTCCAATAGCCTCAACGGTTAGACTGCCTGAATAAGCTGTTTTAAGATTTCTTGAAATCTCAAAGCCTGGGGATGCCGAGAGCATAATCCCTGAACGGAGATTATTTCCGGACAGATTTAGCCTGAGCACAGCAGGCGACTGCGAAACACTGCCCTGACAGGCAAAAATGTCATGGTAAGAAGTATACAGTTCAATACTCTGCCCAAAGGTACCTGTAGTGAGAAAAACGGCCAGTAGAAATAAAAAGAATGCCTTTAAAGGTTTCATAATAGATGAGAGCTGAAAATTCCCTGCAAAGATAAACTAATTTATCAATAGCACCCACAAAACTTAGGTATGAAGAGATTCACCTTCTGGTTTCCGAAAAGGCCGGCGGGTTAAGTACAGCAGGATCCGGTATAATTGAATGAATCCAAAGGAAAGATAGCTGCTTAGGTAGTCAATAAAATTAGTGTGCCCGTATGCCCGGCATATATTTTAGTTTACGATCACAGATTTGAACCTCTTTCCCCGTCCCTGACCCTCTTTTGATCCCCTGCATATTCGCTGATTTTTTCGTGGTTAATGTTTCTGATTGCCGACCTGACTACAGAATCCAGCCGCCTACTTTCAGAATATGCGAGACATTCGCGTATCAGGGCTCTATTATGGGTTCTTTTTCCGCTGGTTAGCTCTATGTGATGATTTTAAAAACCAAAAAGGTCATGAAAATGCGAGAACACCAACCACCAACTCCAAGGGTGCATTCATTGCAAACATTTCAAAGAAGGAGGATTAAAGACATCCCCCTTCTTTCAATACCATAGGCTTCCGACAGCGTGGTAAACACTAAAAAGCTGAAATGACGGGTTAATAAATAAACGGTTATTTCTCCCGTAAAATCTTAAAATCATCTTTATTGCTACATTTTTTTATGTCAACAACAGCTTTTTTATGTGAACAACCTATACCACTACACGAACTACTTCAAAAACAGCTACGAATTGCT
This sequence comes from Sphingobacteriaceae bacterium, assembly GCA_017745075.1. Classification (GTDB taxonomy): domain Bacteria; phylum Bacteroidota; class Bacteroidia; order Sphingobacteriales; family Sphingobacteriaceae; genus Pedobacter. The sequence goes on from JAGIAD010000007.1 coordinate 152,338, forward strand.
AATTAAAAATACATTTTTTATATTAGCCATATACCCTGCCGAAACTTAAGCCTTATGGAAAAGAAATGCATGATCATTGATGATGAAGCTTACGCACAGACCCAGCTCGAAGAACTGATCGCAATAACGCCAGGGGTAGTCCACGAAAGGAGTTTTGATGATGCTTTCGAGGCCCTAACCTACCTTCACGAGCACAACCACATTGATATCGTCTTTCTCGATATTGAAATGCCGAAAATCAGTGGCATCGAGGCTGCAAAACTGCTTCGGCCTTACTGCGATTTTTTGCTATTCGTTACCGGCCATCCCGAATACGGAGCAGAAAGTTTTGAAATCGGCATGGATGGATACTTAGTTAAACCGGTAAGCGAAGTTAAATTTATTCAACAGGTCCAGCGGCTGCTGGAAGCGAAATCGCAAAAACCGTCCCTAAAAACACCCGACGGCTTTCTGCTCGTAAAAGGAGGATCAAAGCACAAATATGTCAGTATACCGCTTGATAAAATTTTATTCATCAAATCGATGTCGAACTATGTACAGATTTTCTTAACGGATCAAGAACACTTAACCTATCACACATTGAAGCATATAGAAGAAGCGGTACAGGAACGGACGGAATTTTTGAGGATAAACAGGTCTGAAATCATATCCTTTAATCATGTCAAACAGGTGGATGGATACCGGATCCTGCTCACCAACGGAGAAAGATTTACGGTAAGCAGAAGTTATAAAAACAAATTTAACGAATTTTTACGCAACCGGTTACCCGGTCCGGGCATCAGATAAACCGAAGGCCATCTTTTGAAAAACGAAAAATTGACCTCTGCAGCAAAACAAGTGGCCAATTTGGAATACCCCAAATAGCCTGCAAAAAACAAAAACTACTTGTTTTTATGCCAGGGCATATCCAATTTAAGAAACCAACCCATATGAACCAGAACCCCATTGTACTGTACATTGATGCCGACAACAATCACAGCTTTCTAAGCTACACACAAAATCCAGGTAAGATTTCCAAAAACATCAAGCATTTTGGAGAAGAATATGCTCAAGATATAGAGATACGAAAATCCGTATACACCGAGGATGTAGTCAGTATAAACATTGTCGGAAAATACATCTGCATTTTACATACCAATACAGATTCCCAAAGGATGCTGCTTTTTGATGCTATGGCTATTCCGGATGTGGATATGGTGGAGACTTTTTTATCCAGATTATTCAATAGTGCCTTAGCTGATGACTTCTTGTATAAACTTGAATACCTAAAGTCTCATTCTTCGCGATCTTTTTATCCGGTTGTATTAAGCACTGATCTCCCTTCTCCGGCATAAAATCTCCCATCAGTTCCATATTACCCGTTTCACGCTTTTACCCTGGGCCTACAAAAAATCCGGCCCTGAAAAAAGCGCTGCCCACCATCCGGTATTTGGTCTCGCATCCGCAAAACAGTTGTTCGTTGAAAAGCCACACCGTTTTGTAATGCTGCCAGAATGATTATCTTCGTGCATGCCAACCAAACGCCCTCATCCTTTTCGCATAAACCTGCTTTTGACCACATTTTTTCTACTATCGGTTTTATATATCACTGCCTGTAAAAAAAATAAACCCGAGCCTGTCCCCCCTACTCCGGAAAAAATCTTTCCAAAAGCCTTTACCGTAACGGTAAAGGACCGGGAGGCTGATCGTGTCACCTTGAGCTGGCCCTACGAGCCCGGTGCAATACTCACCTACGATATAGAACTGGAAGGCAAGCTCCTCGCGACAGGCCTGAACCAGTTCGAATTCGACCTCAAAGATCTGGTGGCATCCAGGGCCTACACCGGTAAAGTAACCGCACACAACCCGGATGGCAATACCACCTCCTCCACATTTGATATCCAGCTATTGAACCAGGAAATCTATATGACCAACATTGTCGATTATAATTGGGCCAAAACCACCTATGACGGATCGGGCAAGCTCTACTGGAAGATTTACAAGGGAAAGTTACTGGGTATCCCAGCCATATCCGGCGATACCATTTTTATGGGCGGTAGTACTACCGCAATAGCGGTAAACCGCCTCACAGGGACACTGATCTGGAGCCGGACTGCATCCACCCCGGATAACATCGCCCTGTTATCCTACAATGGAAAACTCGTACTGCCCGGGGAAAGCAAGATCGATATTATCAGTTCCGCCACCGGATCGACCCTATGGACGCTGAACCTCCCTGAATATACCGAGCCTTTTATCAGCAAAGGCATCTTATATACCTCAAATGACCAGACGGTGTATGCCTATGACCTCCAAACCGGAGCGAAAAAATGGGAATTCCAGTCCGGTGGCAAGGCTGCCTGCCCCCTAGTGAATGAAGGCACACTTTATTTTATAGGAGATGAAGGCAATTTTTATGCGCTCCATGCTGCCGATGGCACATTAAAATGGAAAAGCCCCTTCAGTGGATCCATCCCGGTGTGGACGCACCGCTCACCACGCCCCTGCATAATGGGTAACAATGTATATTTCTCGTTTGCCAGGAATATCTATGATGCAGGGGGAACCAGGTTCACCGTCAGGGCGGTGGACAAAAGTAACGGTGAAACCCTGTGGAGCCGCGTGATGGGCGAATATCTTTACGCGCTGAGGATAACGCCCAGTACCCGCCTGGGACTCTGCGTCGGTGCCGACAGGTTATACCATATGGATCCCTTAACCGGGAAAGACCTGCTGCACAGCGGTGCGTTTCCCAGCGATTCCTATTTTAATGTGGTGGATAACCAGGTTTTCTATACCTACATATTCAGCAGGAGGTTCCTTGCCCTGGCTACCTATCGCGAAAAAGAACAGGGAAACATATTCGTGATGCCCAACGGCGATGACTGGTGGCAGATACCCGTGGTCGTAAAAAACGGGAAGGCCTATTACCCTGCAGAATGTGCGATGAACATGATGGAATAATTTTATTTTTTTATTCTATTTGTGTTCACATCGTAGTCTTTCAGTTACTTTAAATATCTTTTCAGTTTCAGCAGGTCTTGAATAATCGTAACGGTAAAGTTTCTCCACAATGCAATTACATTTGTCTTTTAACAAAGAAACACTGATTATTTTTGATTCGCCTGACCAATTGGAATAGCTGATATGCTGAACTGTAAAACCTCTCGACTTTAGTTTTTCTACAATTTCAATGCTTTTATTTTGATCTTCTTTATACGATAGCAAACTGCCATAAATATCTTCAAACGCTGTGGGTTCATATCCGCAGAAATCTTGTCTATCAAAGTCAAAGGTCTTGATACTTGTTTTTTTAAAATCATCTTCATTAATAATACCAGACTCATAATGGTAATTTTTGTCTTTACCTTGAAAAGGACTTGTGATTTTAAAAGTTTCTACATCTGCCCCGTATAGAATTTGATTGTTATTAATGATATTTTTTTTTGTCTTTCCCCAATTATCGTCAATAGGGACAAATTCATTTAAATCGTCAATATTTATAGCCGCTCCACCGTGAATTAAAAAATGATCCGCCTTTGACCAGGGATATTTAATCAATTTTATTTTGTCCGGATTAATACCTTTAATTGCACAATCGTTTATGTTGTTATAAAAACCAAAAAAATAAGCCGAATCCTTATCACGGAAAATATAGTTTCCAATAAATTCAAAAGTGTTCGGATCAATATTTTTTATAAGTGTTCCGTCTATAAACAAGTGATTTTTGTCCCTGCCAAACTCAAAGTCACAACCGCAGTCAAAAGTTAATTCTCTAAAAGTCTTTGCATCTGCTTGTTCAATTAGTCGCTTATTTTGCCCGCTTCCCTCATTCCAGGATTCATAGTAAACTTGGCCTCCTTCAATCTTATAGCCAGGTCTGCAACCTGTTAAAATTGAAATTATTAAAACTAAAATCGTTACTTGTCTTACTGTCATTGAACCATGTCTGTTATAACTGCCACCAACTTACTTTAATCACTATCGTAGTAGGTGAATGGGAGCTATATAACCGCGAATTTGATTACGAATATATCATTTTTGCAAGTCATCAACAGAGCTTAAGCCTCCTAAAACTTCGACACTTAACGGATTGAAGCATGACACTTTCTTTTTGAGAAACACCATCAATAACCATAATTGTTAAGATAAAAGTTGTTTAATTCATCAGGTTAAATGTATTAAATTGAATCTCAATAGAAATAATCAATGCATGGTTTGTTCTCATCGTAGACAAAAACAGCATTGTTATCAGCAATATTTCCAAACAGATCATATACATCGTATTGAGGTATATCTATTGGCGTAGGTCGTTTATAGTATGCGAATATATAATCGTATATCACTATGCTTTCATAAATGGGAGGTACAATTTCAACACCTTCTAGATTAACAAGTCCTTTTTTGTCTCCCGAACAATACCATTCGTATTCGTCTCTCTCGAATACGCTTTCACCTCCTTTTGTTACTAAAAATAGATTGTAGCTGGTTTCATTGACACTTTCATAAATTAAAGGGACAATAAATTCTTCCTCACTGTTGATTACCCCAAATTTTAGACCCGAGGCCGTAACTGGATATCCGTCTTCGTCACGAGTTACCTTTTCCTCGCCTAAGCTAACCACAAACAAATCTTTATGTTTTTTCAAATTATTAATTGTTGTGTACTTTGGTCTGACGATTACGTTTAACTTATGATCCAATATGCCTACTGTAGCTCCTACTTTTTTCTCCAGAATACTGGCACTCCTTTTATCAAGTTTTGTGCCCATGTAGGCATAATGGAAACAATAAGGTGTACTCCCAAAGTATTCAATTTGCTGATATATAAAAGAATAGGGCAGCTCTCTTAAAATCCTCGCCTTACTATCTATTTCCAAATGAATTCCATCAACTGATACCAATAAAGGGAGTGATATAATACCAAAACTCATACCCAGATTATAAATGGGCTTATCTATGGTCATTAGACAGTTTCCTATGTAATCAATAAGTACTGCTTTACCGTTTTCAACTTCCGCACAAATTAGTCCAAACGTAACCTCCCATAGCTGTTTGTATAAGGCAGGAAGGATTACATTTAAGTCTTCATCCATTGTACCATGAGTACTAGTATAGCGACCTGTTTTAATTTGAAAAAAAACAATATCATGCCTGAAATATAAACTATCTAGCCCATCTACCTGTTTGACGACTGCTCCATCCATATCCATCACAAAGTATGTACGATTTCCATCACTCAGTGTATTATATGCATAAAAGTATTTTCTACCTCTGAGAATTCCATCATATGTACCTGGGACAACAATATGGCCTTTATGACTTATGACACCCGACTTATCTTTTGGTGTATAAAAAATAGCCAGCTTATCCCTGAATCCCTCTACATATTTTATTTCCTCAATTGGAGTGCTGTGGCCATCTTTGTCTAATCTAAATGAATAGGCAGACTTTTCTGTTCCCGCCAAAAAACAGGCTGGTAACCTCAACATAGAAGTAAATTCTGCATCAAAAATTATTTTTCCGTTTTTGTTTACTATGCCAAATCTTTCTGAATGATAGAAGTTGTAACTCCTAGTAGCATTATAATATATGGCATATCCACTTTCAAATGGCAAAATCCGTGTAAAACTGAAATTGATTATAGTTTTCCCCTGTAAATCTATACTTCCACATGAATCTCCTTTTATGACGTTAAAAATACCTTCGGAATAGCCAAATATCTTGTCATAGCTACAATATAAGATCATTCGGTTGGATCTATCAACAACTCCCCAGTTGCCCTTAAGTTTCACAGATGTAAATCCTTCATCGCCAAAGCAGAGCACACCAGGATCATACGGCCGAGGAATTTGTCCAATGGGTACAATGGCCTCATAGATGCATGGAATGATAATCTTTCCATCTTTATCTATGACGCCAAACAAGCCATCTTTAGATATTTGTGCATTCCCATTTTCATCGAAGCGATGAACATAATATTCTTGTCTAATATCTGCCTTCACGTTTCAGTAGATCTGATTACATAATATGGTTGAATGTAGAAAAATTAATTTGTATTCATTTTTGAGGTAATTTAATTTTCAATAACAGCATAAATTACTTGCTCGTGATTTACAGAACCAAATTACAATTAAATCATCTTCATCATATTATATATTTTTAGTAAGTTTAGTTAATAAATAAAACTACCATGCTCTTAACAACTTGTGCTATAATGTTTGGTATATCAGAAATTCTGATAGTACTACTGGGTATATTGATTTTCTGGGCGGTAGCCAATTTTGGGAAAAATACTTCTTTGGGATTTTGGGGTTCATTACTTCTTGCAATATTTACAACTCCTATTATTGCTTTTTTAATTATTCTAATATTTTTCAAAAGAAGATAAAGCTAATATCCACAGGTTAGTTCAGGAGGGTCAAAATATTTTGTAATATCAGGTTCCATGATGGATAACTCCTCACGGAATTAACCATTCCTTTCTAGATCAAAAACCCAATAATTTCTTATCTTAGAAATTCAATCTAATCACAATGTATCTCAACAAATTATCTCTTATAATTATAATAATTGCTATAGTTATAGTATCAGTGCTTATTGTAATCGTTTATTCAAAACTCAAAATTAGTTTCTTTCGTTTTCTTCTCATATTAAAAGGAATAACTAGAAAGATCATTTTTTTTCTTCGCAGGACTTCAATTAAAATTTTAAAATTGGTTGCCTCGCAGCTAATAAAGAGTGCTAAGTATCTCAGTGAAAAAAAAGATGGGGGAAAAAAACTGTTATACGAAGATCTAACACCTACTGATGATGCTGACCACGATAAAGTATATCAAGACGCAATACTATGGGCACTAAAGAATAATAATGTGAGAAACATCGCACTGACTGGAACCTATGGTTCAGGAAAGAGCAGTATTATTAAAACCTTTCAAAAAAATCATAGCAACTTTGAATATCTGAATATATCGCTAGCAACATTTAATGAAACTGCTCCTGATCCTAATATACTTGAGCTAAATATCCTCTATCAAATATTCTACTATTCAAAACCCCAAAACATTTCCCAATCTAGATATAAAAGGATTGAAATTTTATCACATTGGCAGATTTTCACCAGAATACTGGGCATTTTCCTTTTAGCTTTAGCATCATTTTTTTTGATGAAGATTGATTATTTTAAAAATCTTCCATATATGAAGACTTTTATAGAAATTAATATTAACGAAATAATCATCTTTTCTTGGTTGATAGTTACTCTTTCCTTCTTTTTCTTATTTTTTTGGGCGTTTAAAGTCTACCACAATTTCCGAGTTAGTAAACTTAACATTGCAAGTGGCGAAATGGAATTAGGAGAGACCAAGGAATCAGTATTAAATGGCCATCTTGATGAAATTTTGTATTTCTTCGAAGTTTCTAAATATAATGTAGTATTTATTGAAGACCTAGATCGTTTTAAAAACCCAGTGGACATATTCACGAAACTAAGAGAAATCAATCTCTTAATTAATAATGCGAATAGAGTAAAGCGGAATGTAGTATTTATTTATGCTCTTAAAGACGAGCTTTTCAAGGAGGAGCAACGTACAAAATTTTTTGATTTTATTATTCCAGTAATTCCAGTCATTAATTCGAATAATGCGAAGGATATGTTATCTAGGAAATTGAAAAAAGCAAAAATTGCAGAAAGAATACCAAAAGAGTTTATCGCTTACATAGCATATTATATTGATGATATGCGGCTATTATTGAACATAATAAATGAACTCTTGCTTTATAAGGGCAAATTATTAGTAAATTTTGATTTGCAATATGACAAACTACTGGGAATAATTGTATATAAGAATCTTTGTCCAGACGACTTTGCTGCCTTGCATGAAAACTCAGGAATCGTTTATAACTTTATCAAAAACAAGCGAGATTATGTAAATAGAATATCAAAAAAACTTGTTCAGCAAAAAAATGAAATAACCAATCAACTAAACACTATTGCAACAGAAAAACTCAAGTCCCTCGCAGAATTAAGATCACTTTATCTATTTAAAATTTACAAGTATATTTTAGATGAACTTACCCCAAGTAGCTATCCGGAGACTTTCACAGGAGAGATAAAAATTGGTGAAACCTTTTACCTTCTTAAAGACATTGAGCAAGATGAAACACTGTTTGAGCAACTATTTGGAATTGAAGAAATTACCTATCAATATCAATATGGCCATAGCTTTAATACAAAATCACTTGCATTTTCATTTACACAGATTGAGGATGAAGTAGATTCAGATCAAACATTTAGTGTTAGGGAACAAAGTTTGGCACTAGTTGTAACAAATGAAATTGAAGACGTAAAGCAAAAGTTAGCGGAAGTTGAAAACAAGCTAGAAATTTGTGCTCATTATGCAATTACTGACATTTTAGAAAACATTAACATTGAAGAACTTGATGATAAACTAACGAATCAGCCAATAATTTCATATTTAATTAGGAAGGGCTTTTTAGATGAAAATTATGCAAACTATATTTCCTTATTCCATCCCGGAACATTAACAATAGAAGATAAGGATTTTCTGCTTAGTGTACAACATCAAATTGCAAAGAGCTTCTCACACCCATTGTCTAATTTTGAAGAACTACTTAGCGATCTCTCGGATTATGATTTTCAACACACCTATATTCTGAATTATAACCTGCTCGATTATTTACTTGTCACTCAAGAGAAAAATAGCAAGAAACTAGACCTATTACTTGACCAGATAACAATAGAGAATAGATTAGCACTGGACTTTTTGAAGGGTTACTTAATGGAAGGATTAGAACGCGGACATTTTATTAAGTCATTAGTTAATAAATATGTAGGATTCTGGGACTATGTTGAGAATAAGTCAAATGCGCCAATTCAAACGAAGGAATACTATTTTAAATTGTTGTTATTGAATCTTTCAAGTAATGAGATTGCGGTTTTTAACAAGAATGAAACATTATCATCATTCATAATTAAACATGAAAACATTTTAGGATGGCTAAAGGAAAATGACCTAGAGGATACAGGGTTCAATTTGCTTAAAACACTCAAAGTAAAATTAAAACATATCGATTTTAAGACAGCCGATACCAAGGCAATTAACTTTTTATATGACAATAATCTCTATGAAATTTCAATAACAAATATTAACTCTATCATTAACTTCAAACTTAAAGATGAACCTGATAGATTAGAAAATATCGGCAATGCTCATTTGACTACAATACTTCACTCCGGTTGTAATTGCTTAGTTGAATATATACTAAGTGAAATTTCTTGGTATGCAAAGAATATCTTTTTAAAACTACAAGATAACAATGAAGAAAAACCTGATGCTTTACTTACATTATTATCAAGCGATAAGATAGATCCCGTTATAAAAACTCAGATAATAAAGATTCAATCAAAAGTTTTTCTCGATAATATTGTCAAATTAGACACAAAACTTTACGGAGATATTTTAGAAAACAAAAAGGTAATCGTTAGCATTCCAAACACTTATGAATATTGGAGAAATTTTGGAACAGATGAAAAGTTAATAAATTATTTAAATGATGAGGATATCTACGCTTCATTGGCGGATCAAAAAGTTGACCGAGCTTTTCAACAAAAAGCTAGCGATTTTTATAAGTCTATCATTTCGAACAAAAATCTATCAATATTGGCATTGAAATCAATACTTAAGACATTTCAGATAAAATACAATAATTTTAACTTAGGAGAGGTACCCCATGAGAATGCGAAATTAATTATCACTTCTGGAAAGCTATCTTTAACTAAAGAAAACTTTGATTTCTTGGATGCAAGTTCTCCAGCAGAAACTTTACTTTTTGTCGAACATTACAAAAAAAGTTTTTTAAAAAAAGTCAATAACTTTTCTATTCGTGCACCATTTTATACAGCAATTTTTAAATCATCTAAATTTTCTTATGAAGAAAAAATGGGATTGCTTTTGAAAATGGACACTGGAATAATCGATCAAAAAAATTCAGATTTGGCTGATGTTGCAATTCTATTATTGAAGAATAACAATCAGTCGATAACCTACAAACTTTTGAACTCGGTTATTAGATATTCGACTCTTTTAGAGGAAAAAATTTTGATAATAAACCGATATATGACTGGCTCCTCGATGGCACAAATTACTGAATATCTTTTAGCATTAGGTCACCCATATAGCCGTCTAACAAAGAGAAAGGCATATATTATTATTGAACACACTCCCTATCACAAAAAATTCGCCGAACTTTTAAATTCTAAAGCATTAAAGGATGGAAAATACATATCTAGTGAGAAAAATATAGATAATGATAGAAAAATCCGCCTAAATGCTAAGGCCAAATAGTACCTTATGTTTAGTTTGATGTGATAGCATATTTTCAAGAATCCTGTTTACCACATCTAATAAATCTAGCCATAGCGATGACCATTTAATTACCCTATATAAAATGATCAAAAATATCTCTGTAGAAGTACCACTAAAAGGAATCTCAATACGAAAGTATTATCCTAACATTGATTATGAAGGCTTCTAGTCGTAGAGTAGATTTTAATTCAACTGACCATCTAAAACCAAGGCTTTTAACAGATTGACTATCCAACAAATAGAAAGCAAAGGATCGAGCTTAGTCACATCGAAACAGACTTAATTGGCTCCTTCTTAACACCTCTCCCATTAACCTTAACCGATGGTCTATTCCCCTTTACCTTTCTCCCCCTCGTTCTCACAACTCCGCCCGACTGATCCCCATCAGGCAAACTCTCCTTATTCATCTCCTCAATCTTTTTCAGCTCACTTCTAACCAGATCTGCCACCTCCTTTTTAACCCTTTTATAATTCTCCTCCACATCAATTCCTGTAACACCAGCCAATATCGGTATCGGCAAATAACCTGCCTCTTCCCTGGCAATAGCCTCATGATCATTCTGAATCTCCCCATGGAACATCTTCAATTTAATCTTCTCATTAGGACTGTCCGCTACAATCCCCGCAAACTCACCCGATGAAAACGTTGCAATCTTGGATGCCGGAACCGCATAATCCATCTGCGTAGATTTAGAAATAGAAGTATCCGAACTGTTGATGCTCATGCTTTGCCTATCCTGCATAATCTTCCCAAAAGTTTCCGCGAATTTTTTCGCACTGTCCCCCGAAACCTGCCCACTGATAATATTGGCACAGATCCCCAAAATAATTTCCGCCTGCTCCGCACCATACTCCTTTTTCACCTGCTCAATGCTCTGGATTCCCAGCGTACAGGAAATCAGGTTCGACCTGCCCGTAGAAATCGTTGTGATCAGGTTGGCCACCAGCGTAGGATATTCATCAAAAATCAAACTGCATTTACTTTTTCCTTTTTTATTGATCTGCTTCAGCATCCTGTTCACATACAGCGAAATCACTGCACCATAGGTATCGATCTTCTGCGGATTATTACCCATGCACACAATCTTGGGTTCGTCAGGATTATTAATATCGAGCGTAAAATCATTTCCTGTTAACACATAATACAGTTGTGGCGACGCCAACCTGGCCAGACCGATCTTGGCAGAGGCAATCTGCCCTTCCAGCTGTGCCTGAGCATTGTTCTGAAGCGCCGAAATAAACGGATTGATGAGCACCTTGATTTCCTCCTGCTGCTGCAATACCGCAAACAGCGGATCATAATCCGCCTGCATCAACTCAATCACATGTGGTAAAGTGCAATACTTCCCGTTTTCGTATTTCCTCAGATACCAGATCATAGCTGTTAAAAAATTGATCGGTGACTCCACAAAAAAATCACCCTGCTTTTTCAGCCAGTCTCGGTTAAGCCCCAGCATGATGGTACGGCTGGCCTCCGTTGCATCTGTAATATCCTCCATAGCCTGTGGATCCAAGGGATTACATCTGTGTGTACGGTTTAAATCCTCAAAATTGATGATGTAAAATGAAGGAGTGACCTTATAATTCCCCTGGTATTTCAACAACTTGTTATAAGCCATCTTGGTCAGGTCATCGAATTTAAAATCATATAAAAACAGGCAAAACCCCTTTTTGATCTGCTGATCAATAATATGACGGATCACAAAATAGGTTTTACCCGCACCGCCGGATCCCGATACCAAAATGCTGCGGAAAGGGTTCACACAGTTGATCCAGCCATCCCTCACTTCTCCCTTCAGGTGGTATTTTGTTGGCAGATTAAAGGAATATTCGTTTTCCAGCAACCTTTCTTCCTGGGGAAAGGTTTCATTCTCACTATTGAATATGTCCTTTTTCAGGCTGACTTTGATCAACCTCGAAAGTTCGGCCCCTCCTTTTAAAAGCAAAAGGTATCCTGTGCCGAGGAACAGCAGATAAAAACACACAAAAACATCTGGCCGAAAGTGAAACAGAAAACAAAAGCCACTGGAAAAATAGAGCATCAAACCAATAGTAATCCTTATAAGGATAGGCTTTAACTTCAGCGCCTCTGACTTTTTGCCCTTAACCCCGATCAACGAAATACCCAAGAATAACAATACCACGGCTTTAGTTAATAGCGGATGTCGGAACATCTCCAGTTGAGCGAAATTGAAAAACAAACGATCTGTGATCAAGGTACTCAAACTCCATTGCCAAAAAGCCTGGTAACCATAAATATAAACGTGCATACAAAGGATCACCAGACTGATCAGCCTGGTCATATCCAATATCTTGCGCAGCCCGCGTGCATCTTCCCCTGTATTCATTGGCTATAAATTTTGCTGTAATTTTTTCCCGCGTTTTTTCTTTTTAACCGTCGGCTGCATAAAACCCTGATCGGACCTCGAGAGTACCATATCGAGATAACCTGTTTTTCGAGGCGATTCGAGATGACTTTTTTCCATGGTTTCCTTTGCAGAAAAATGTTTGCCTGGAATTTTGCCTATCGCTTTTACCGGAATATCACGTTCACCAAAAGATCTTGTAAGGGCCGCTGCACTATAGGCCTTTCCAAAATCACTACCATTGAATACCGATTTTGTGCCATGGTCAATAAATGTAACGCCATAAATTCTGCCTTCTCTGTTTCTTCTAAAATCAGCGGTCACCCCGATCTCTTTTAAAGCAAACTCAAAACCTGTTTTGGTGATGGACTGGTAGCCCTCAAATACCCCATCAATCTTATCCTTTAATTCAACCCTGAAAATTTTCCGTTCTTTTGCATTTTTATCAAAGCGCTTCTCCAAGTTATCTAAAGTTGGTTTGGCGTAGATCCCGCTGGCCTTTAGCGGAATCCCCACTTTATTACCATTTTCATCCAGGATAGAATAAAGCAATCCGCGCTTCTCGTATATCACCGAATCTTCCGTCCCCCTGTTGGCGGTAATATTGAAAGCCTTTAATGCCGCATTAAATTCTGGAAAAGAACCGTACCTGTACTGCTTCATCACCGCGGTAACGATATTACTGATGGTCTTTTTGGTTGGCCCCTCCCCATAAATAGCGGGTTTAATCCTTGGAGAATTGTCCAGCAATCTGCCTTCCGCAACTATCAATTCATATTTCTGCTCAATGGATTTCCTTGCCTTTTCCGATAATCTGTACCCGATGCCGTGGATATCGATCCTGCTGCCATCAGATCTGATATTGGTGGTGGCGATATGGACATGCGGATGGTGGGTATCCTCATGCAGGTACACCAGAAAAGGCTGCTCGCCAAAACCGATCTGCTCCATGTATTCCGAAACAATGCGTTGTAGCTTTTCACTGTGCAATTGGTCGGATGGGTGGAAATTCAGCGAAATGTGTAGCGCGTTGGTTTTGACCGATGGGTTCAGCATCGTGCGTTTATTAAAACGCTCTGCCTTTTGTGCGAGGTTCAATTTATCGATATCCCCGGCAAAACCACTGGCCATAGATAAAAATGCATCTCCCTTTTCTACCTTGTTCTCGTTATAGATCAGGATTCCCCTGATATTTTTTCCGCTGACGATTTTTGCAACCATTTCCCAGCTAATTTATCGGTGATCTCCAGTAACAGGTCAATTTTGATTTCAATCTTTTCATATAACTCTTTTGTACGCTCGACATAAAACATCCTTGCCGCTTTGCTCTGACTGGTATGAAAATGGTAGGTCTGCTGGTTGATGTTAATGCCAATGGACCTAATCTCTTTTCTGATCATGGCCAGTTCTTCCATCGGTCCGTTCATCGAAATATCCCGGTGAAAAATCTGCACAGGCTCTTGCATCAGAATCTTTCTAGTCAGTTGCGAAAGCCCCTTACAGTCGCTCATCTTTTGCATTTTGTCTAACCGTTTAAGGGTCTGTTCGTCTACCCTGACGCGGATGTAATGCTTGAGTTTTTCTTCCTCTTTTTTGATCTTGGGTCTTGGCATTTTATGATCGCTTTAAGGCTTACGAGTTCCGAGTAAGCCTCCTGCCATTAGGATGGCAAGATATTTTTGTCCCACAAAAATCCATCTTGCTGCGAACCCGCGTTTGCCAAAAAGCATCTTACCCACACCTATTTTCTGATGAACTATTGTTCTTCCTGTGATTGAGGCTTGAACTGAAAAAAAGGCAAACAGCCCCTGAGCACCTGTCTGATCCGGTGACGGGGATTCACTTTAATGCGCTTGATTTTGAGGTGCGGCCTGCCGTGAAAAATTCTGCCGTTAATGGTTTTGATCTTCTGCTTCATATCCAAAAATTTTGATGATCAAATTTTGGATAGAAAAAAGATGGCTTTTCCAAGATTGGAAAGATTCATCATATAAAGCTCGCAATTAAAAAACCAATCTCTGAAAAAAAGTTCCTTCAGAAAAAGATTATTGCTACAAGAAATTGCAACACATGAAAACAAATATGAGAAAAATGAAGCGTAAAACGCTCAGATCAAACATTCCAGCGAAAGCAAGTCTAAAACTTAATAATTCTGATAACCTTTTAAGTCTTCCGACACAGTCACAAATCACCCCTTATATAGATAACGAAAAAAGTATCAATAAAAGTGATAATCTACCGGAAAAAATAGCCAGGGAAAAAGAGGATAAATTGGTAAATTTAATCACAAAGGTGCTGGTAAGAACAACATTAGAGGAACTATATGGAAAAGAGGGCAATTAGATATTTAAGATTTAGCGATAGAAAACAAAGCGAGAATTCTATTGAGCGTCAGCGAGTAGTCACCGACCATTATATAGGACTCCATAAAATTAATTTGATTGACACTTTTATTGATAGGGGAAAAAGTGCAAAAACATTTGATAGGCCCGACTTTATCAAATTGCAGGAATTCATTGGTCTTTATCATAAAAACGTTGACTACCTTTTAGTCGATCAAATGGACAGGTTTAGTCGGGATGCCGGTGAGGCGATGAGTATGGTAAAATCACTTCAGTCCAAATATGGTATACAAATCATCAGTGTTTCTGAAGGTATAGAATTCGATTACCAAACGCCAGGAAGTTTTTTCAGGGCGGGACTTCAATTACTATTGGCAGAAGAAGATAACATTAACAGAAGCATTAAAATACGTGCTGGTATCTATTCAAAAAAAACCAAGGAAGGTAAATTTGTTTTCCGCATCACGCCGTTTGGCTATAACAAAGTCGGAGAACCACGAGACCGCAGGCTAGTCATCAACGGGGAGCAGGCAGAAATTGTAAGGTTTATTTATGAGGCTTATTTGAAAAATATACCGCTCTATTTGATTAAACGAAAAGCAGCCGAACTTGGACTCGACCGTAAAGGGAATATGATCGTTGAAAGGATATTAACCAACCCTATTTATGCAGGAATGGTTGAAGCCAAACCATTCAAAGAACATCCCGGTGGCCTATTTCCAGGCATTCATGAGCCAATTATAGACATGATCTCGTGGAAAATGGTACAAAGTAAATTTAACCGAGCTTCAAAAACACGTACAACAATAGATGATGCACTTCCATTCAGGGGCATTTTGAAATGTCATTGCGGCAATGGCTTGACAGGCGCCCCCTCACGTGGTAAATCCGGACGATATTTTTATTATTATAAATGCCGCTTTTCACAGCACAATAATATCAGTGCTAAAAAAGCTCACGAGCAGTTTGACAAAGCCCTTGAGCTCATGAGTCTCCCTAAGAAAACCATAAAAAAGATAAGGGACGATGTAGAAAAAGAAGTTGAAAACGAATTTAAAAAAAACAAGAAAATTCTTGTCGAAAAAAATTCGGAGCTGGCTGGCGAAAAGGAGCTGCTATTTGCAGTTGAGGAAAAATGGATAAAAAGTGAAATTGACCAGGACACTTATTCAAGATGGCATAATAAATACAAGAACAACATCGAGCATATAGAAATCGCCATTGCAAGGTTAAAATCCGATCGAAGCGAAGCCTACCGAATACTAGAGCGGCAATTAGAGACTTTTAAAGATATAAAAGCCATCTTTCACGAATTTGACACCTTGGAAAAACGAGAATTCATTGATTTGGTGTTCGACTCGAACCTTTACTATGAAAATGGCATTTATCGAACACCTACCATGATGAGCATACTATCCATTAACTATTTGAAAATGAGAGAATTAGGAGTCATGATTGTAGACAAAAAAAGGGATGATTTAAAAATCATCCCTTCAAGTGCACTCGTAGGGATTCGAACCCCAAACCTTCTCATCCGTAGTGAGATGCTCTATCCAGTTGAGCTACGAATGCGTTTCCGTATCGTTAACGGACTGCAAAGGTATAATTTGATATTTTAATTTCCAATTAAATTTCAAAAAAATCTCAAAATAATTCTTTACAGGTTATGCTTTATGCGCTTAGTGTATCATTAATCGCTTTGAAATCAGGCAGATCTTTTGCATTTTCTAAAACTTCAGCATAAGCAATTTTTCCTTCTTCGTCGATAACAAAAGCTGCTCTTTTAGAAACGCCTTTCAAACCGAAAACAAATTCATCGTAAAAAGCACAATAAGCTGCTGATACCTCTTTGTTAAAATCAGATAATAACGGGAACTGGTAATTCTGCACTTCTTTAAATTTACCTAATGAAAAAGGAGAATCTACAGAAATACCGATAACCTGTGCATTTATGCCTTCATAGTAGCTGAAGTTATCCCGCATGGTACACAACTGCTCGGTACATGTTCCGGTAAAAGCCATCGGAAAAAAGTGGATAATAACTTTTTTGCCTTTAAAACCAGAAAGAGAAACTTCTGTTAAATCAGAACTGTATAATTTAAAATCAGGGGCGGTATCGCCAACTTGTAATGCCATTGGATTTTTTATTTAATGTTTAATGTAAAGTATTTTAATTATTTTAAGACTCTTGATTTGAGACTGCCAACTCAGGACTAACTCATCTGTTGTTCCAAAACTAACAATCCTTCTTCAAAAGCATGCGGGTTGTATCCTAAATCTTTAATTGCCTTATCCAGCACAAATCCTGTTCTAACGGGTCGTTTGGCTGGTTGCTTTAAACTTGCAGAACTCACTTCGTTAATACACGAATCATCCAGGCCCCAATATTCGGCAACTTTTCTCACTAAATCGGCAATACTCATGTAATCTTTACCCGATATATGGTAAATTCCCTTCGCTTCTTTCTCAATAACCAACAGGCAGGCCTCTGCCAGATCTTCGGCCAGGGTTGGCATGCGCCATTGGTCGTTCACCACATTTATGGGCAATGCTTTTTCTAAAGCCTCCTTGGCCCACAGCACAATATTGCTCCGGCTCATGTCATTACTAATGCCGTACACCAATATTGTTCTTAAAATAGCATAATTTGCTTTTGAATTTTTGATCAGTTCTTCGGCCAGTACCTTCGATTTGCCATAATAACTAACGGGATTTACAGCATCTTCTTCCCTATAGGGCCCATCCTGGCCGTCAAAAACAAAATCGGTACTTAAATGGATCAACCGGATATTTTTTTCTTCACATATCGCTAGCAGCGTTCGAACAGCCTCTACATTTAGCTGCAGGCAATGTTCCTTATTCATTTCGCAGGTATCTACATTCGTCATTGCCGCAGTATGTATAATTGCATCGGGCTTGTATTTTTCAATAACGCTCCTTACCTGTTCAACATCCAGGATATCCATTTCTTCATATACATATCCCTCTTTAACAGGATAGCGGTTTACACCTTTTGATGTGGCAATCAGGTTTACATGTCCTTCACTTAAAACTTTTTCGGTTATTTTCTGTCCCAAAAGACCATTGCTGCCTGTTGTTAAAATGGTTTTCATACGCCTTATATAAGCCCCTAAATTACCTCTTAAAACCTCATTAAAAAATTTTGTAATATATATTTAAAATTCAGCAATAATAACTTAACTTTGCCAACCGAATTGGAGCCCCTGTAAACAGCTTTAATTCATTGACTGTAATAAATTTACTCACAACAGATATGCCTAACTTAGGAAAAATAGCACAAATTATCGGCCCTGTGGTTGACGTTAGCTTTGCTGATGATGCCCATCTACCTAAAATTTTTGATGCGTTAGAGATAACGAAAGAAAATGGACAAAAAATTGTTTTAGAAGTTCAACAGCACTTAGGTGAAGACCGTGTACGTGCTATTTCGATGGACTCTACGGACGGTTTAGTTCGTGGTATGAAAGTAGTTGATACTGGCGCTGCGATTAAAATGCCAGTTGGCGACCAGATTAAAGGTCGTTTATTTAATGTAGTTGGAGAAGCGATTGATGGTATCAACACGGTTGATAAAACAGATGGCCGCCCTATCCACGCAACCCCTCCTAAGTTTGAAGATTTATCTACCGAAACTGAGGTGCTTTTTACAGGCATCAAAGTAATCGATTTATTAGAGCCTTATGCTAAAGGTGGTAAAATCGGTTTGTTTGGTGGTGCTGGTGTAGGTAAAACGGTATTGATCATGGAGTTGGTAAACAACATTGCTAAAGCTTATGCTGGTTTATCAGTATTTGCTGGTGTGGGTGAGCGTACCCGTGAGGGTAACGATTTACTTCGTGAGTTTATCGAATCAGGTGTAATCAACTATGGCGACGAGTTCCTGCACTCAATGGAAAAAGGTGGATGGGATTTGAACGCTGTTGATACCGAAAAATTAAAAGAATCTAAAGCAACATTGGTTTTTGGTCAGATGAACGAGCCTCCTGGTGCACGTGCACGTGTGGCCTTATCAGGATTAACCGTTGCAGAATATTTCCGTGATGGCGATGGCGAAGGCGCAGGAAAAGATATCCTTTTCTTCGTTGATAACATCTTCCGTTTTACCCAGGCAGGTTCTGAGGTATCGGCACTATTGGGTCGTATGCCATCTGCAGTAGGTTACCAACCAACATTGGCAACTGAGATGGGTTTAATGCAGGAGCGTATTACATCAACAAAACGTGGTTCAATTACATCAGTACAGGCAGTATATGTACCTGCGGATGATTTAACTGACCCTGCTCCGGCAACAACTTTTGCCCACTTAGATGCTACTACAGTACTTTCACGTAAAATTGCTGAGTTAGGTATTTATCCTGCGGTAGATCCATTGGATTCTACTTCACGTATCCTTTCTCCTGCCGTTTTAGGTGATGAGCATTATAATACTGCACAACGTGTTAAAGAAACTTTACAACGTTATAAAGAATTACAGGATATTATCGCGATCTTGGGTATGGACGAGTTATCTGAAGAAGATAAATTAGTTGTATCAAGAGCACGTCGTGTTCAACGTTTCTTATCTCAACCTTTCCACGTAGCTGAGCAGTTTACAGGCTTAAAAGGTGTATTGGTAGACATTAAAGATACCATCAAAGGATTTAACATGATTATGGATGGTGAAGTTGATGAGTACCCTGAAGCTGCATTTAACTTAGTTGGTAGCATTGAAGATGCGATCGAAAAAGGTAAAAAATTATTAGCAGAAGCGAACTAAGAGAGACGTGAGACACTAGATATGAGATATGAGAGAGACTTGGTCTCAAATCTTGTATCTCAAATCTCAAATCTAAAAACATGAATTTAGAAATATTAACTCCAGATAAAAAAGTTTTCGAAGGTGAAGTAACTGCGGTTACGGTTCCTGGTACTTTAGGTTCTTTTCAGATTTTAAAAGACCACGCCCCTATCATCTCTACTTTAGAAGATGGAGAAGTTATTATAAAAGCAAACAAAACCGACGAGCAACGCTTTTTTATCAAAGGTGGTGTGGTTGAAGCTATCCATAACAAAGTTGTGGTTTTAGCCGAAGGTATCGCTTAATCTAATTATTCGTCATGCTGAATGACGAGACAAAAAGCCTCCCGATTTAAAAGTCTGGGAGGCTTTTTTATTTCCGCTATTACTTAACAAAACCACAAACCGCAGCGGTAAATGCTTTATTGTTTTCATAATAGAGCATGTGCGAACCTGCCAGCTGTAATACTTTCTGATTGGCAAACTTATAATTTTTATAATAATCTGGTCCGACAGCATGATCCTCCTTGCCTGTTATGATTAAAGCCGGAGTTTTAATTTTACCGGTCAGCAAAGCATAGTCTTTAAAATATTCAGGGTACCGCTGAACCTTGGTACTATCTACCAATGGCATAAAGAGGGTCATACCGAAATCGGATGTACGGTTGTAAGAATTTTCAATACTGTCCATTTTAATAATGGTATTTACATCATTGGCAATATATTTATAGCCAAGATGTGCTGCACTCAACTTCTTTCTAACCAATGCTGCCCCGCTCATTAGTTTTTTTAAATCTGTTTCATTTATAGTGGTATCGGTATTCAACAACCGGTATCCGTATTCAATTTGTTCCCGAATCTGGTCCCGGTTCATAAAATGTGCTATGGTATTCGCCATAATGATGCCCGATAAATTCTTGGGATATTTTAATGCATAATTAATAGCCAGCACACCTCCAAATGAATGGCTCAGTAAATATATTTTCTCAACGCCCAATTTTAAGCGCAGCTCTTCTATATCCTGAACCACACGGTTTAAACTATAATTTCTGGCATTTTGAGAATGCCCCGATCCCCTTTGATCGAGGTAAATCATGGTGAGGCATTTCTCAAGCTCCGAACCTCCCATTTTTTCAAAGGAAAGAAAATCCTGACCTGGACCGCCGTGCAAATAAATACAAACCGGACCTTTACCTGCAATCTTTAATGCCAATTTTATACTATCGGATGTAATAAAAGTCTGATCGCCCATTTTCAGGTGTGCATTTCGATCTGGCGAAGAACAAGCGGTCAGCATTGTAGCTAAAACAATAAAAATGATATCTGTTATTTTCATAGGAATATTACTGACATCAAATTACATAACTATTTTCAATTAATAGCAAAAAGGCTTATGATCAGTGCCTAACACCCTCAATATTACTTCCGGTATTAACACCAAAATACCTCTAAATTTTTCAATTTTCTAAGTGCTTCCGGCCATTTTAGGCAGAATATTTAAAAATTTATAATGCAAGCATAATAAACATACCGTATACCGTTTTGATTTTTAGTCTACAGCTGTCGGCATTAAATAGCTATTTTAACATCATTCAAGAATATAGTACCGAAAAATAACAAAAAATAAGAATTATATTCTGTTTTAACTTTTTTTTGATTTCTCTTGCATATTAATGAACCAAAAACTAAATTGGTTTTATAAACAATAAGATAATCATGACGGTTCAGAACAACATACTTACAACAGGATTAGCTACAAATGTAGCGGGTAATGTTGTGCTCTTACCAGTCATTTTAATTAGCCTTCTACTTGCAGATATCCTGCTGGGGAAGAAAATGGGCAGCTTTTAAATAAATTAAAAAAACGAATATTTAAAGCGTCCTGATATAAACGGGACGCTTTTTTTTAAATAAAAACACACGGTATTATGAACCATCAAATGATTAAAAAACCAACAGAACAAAACGGAATGCTTATTTAATCATAATGGATACTATCTGACTGAAAAACAACAAAATAAACCGATGAAATACTATAATTCTAATACGATTATTTACCTCGACGGGAAGTTTGAAAAGGCTGTTAATAGCAGCACTGACCTCTACGGGCAGTCGCTACATTACGGCTATGCAGCTTTTGAGGGTATTAGAGCCTATAAAACGCATAATGGCAACCGCATTTTTAAAGCTGCAGCTCATTTCGATCGCCTGGAACGTTCTTGCCAGTTGGCAAATATCCCTTTTCCATGGGATAAACAGGAATTAATTGCGGCAACCTATAAACTACTGCAATTGAACAAATTGAAAGATGCTTATATCCGTCCTTTGGTGTTTTGTCATCCGAACATGAAGTTAAATGAACCGAGTGGCGTTTCAATATTAATCTGTGCATGGGAATGGGATGCTTATTCAGGTAACAAGCTGTTAAATTTAACCATTTCTGATTACGAGAGGCCAAATCCAAAATCGACCCCGATGGAAGCGAAATTGAGTGGCAACTATGTAAATTCTATCTTAGCTACTACTGCCGCTAATATTAAAGGGTATGATGAAGCATTATTATTGGATATGCATGGCTTTGTTGCAGAAGCATCAGGTGCAAATATTTTCCTAGAAAAAGACGGCAAGCTATATACCCCATCATTAGGTAATATTTTACCTGGCATAACCAGGGCAACGGTTAAAGAACTTTGTGCAGTATTAGATATCGAATGCATCGAAAAAAAGCTCACCGTTGAAGATTTAAAAAATGCCGACAGTGCCTTTTTATGTGGTACAGCAACAGAAATTGCCGGTATAGCCTCCATTGATGATATTGTTTACCGCCCTTTATGGCGCGAATCAATCGGCTACACGATACAAAGGGCTTATAAAAACCTGGTATTGGAAAAAGTGAATTACGAAGTAATTATATAGCCAGAATTCGGAAAGCCAGGAGTCCGAAACGGAAAAAATAGAGAAATACAGTAAAATAGTTCTTTGCATTATTCAAGAAGTTAGTATGTTTGTGGTTCAGTCGACGACATGAATATAAACACAAACATTATTAGCAACCTAATTATTGTCATTTCTCAGAAGAGAGGTGGAAATCGTTGCGTATAATAATTAAAATATACCCTATCGAAACCGCCTCCGGAATGAGGCGGTTTTTTTTTGCCTCAAAATATTACAACTAACAGAACCAGAATATACATTTTAAACAATGAGCGAATTAAACAAGTACAGTAAAACATTTACACAAGATCCAACACAACCAGCTGCACAGGCAATGCTTTATGGAATCGGTTTAACCGATGCTGATATGAACAAAGCACAGGTCGGTATTGCAAGTATGGGTTACGATGGCAACACCTGTAACATGCACTTAAACGACCTTGCAAAAGACGTCAAAGCTGGGGTCTGGAAAAATGATTTAGTGGGCTTGGTTTTTAATACCATTGGCGTGAGTGATGGAATGAGTAACGGTACCGATGGGATGCGTTATTCTCTTGTAAGCCGCGATGTAATTGCAGATAGTATCGAAACCATTTGTGGTGGTCAATATTACGATGGTGTAATTGCTATCCCGGGATGCGATAAAAATATGCCAGGTGCCATTATGGCGATGGCCCGTTTAAACCGTCCTTCGATTATGGTTTATGGAGGCACCATTGCCCCAGGCCATTACAAAGGCGAAGAATTGAACATTGTTTCGGCTTTTGAGGCCTTAGGAAAAAAAATTTGTGGCAACCTTTCAGAAGAAGATTATCAGGGCATTATCAAACACACTTGTCCCGGGGCCGGTGCCTGTGGCGGTATGTATACAGCAAACACCATGGCCTCGGCTATTGAGGCTTTAGGAATGAGTTTGCCTTATTCTTCTTCAAATCCGGCCATAAGCCCTGAGAAAAAACAGGAATGTTTAGATGCCGGTAAATACATTAAGGTTTTACTGGAAAAAGATATTAAACCATCAGATATCATGACACGGAAAGCATTCGAAAATGCAATCCGTTCGATCATCGTATTAGGTGGCAGTACCAATGCTGTCTTACACTTTATCGCCATGGGTAAAGCCATCGGGGTAGAAATTACACAGGATGATTTCCAGAAAATGAGTGATGTAACACCGGTGCTTGCAGATTTTAAACCTAGCGGAAAATATTTAATGCAGGATTTACACCAATATGGAGGTATCCCTGCTGTATTAAAATATTTGTTAAATGAAGGTTTATTGCACGGCGACTGTCTTACCGTAACCGGAAAAACCGTGGCAGAAAACCTAGCTGATGTAAAATCCATTATGGATTACGATCAGAAAATTGTTCAAAAATTAAGTGAACCTATCAAAGCAACCGGTCATTTACAGATTCTTTATGGAAACCTTGCTGAAAAAGGTTCTGTAGCAAAGATCAGCGGCAAGGAAGGCGAAAAATTCGAAGGTCCGGCACGCGTATTTGACGGCGAACACGATTTAATTGCAGGTATTTCAAGCGGCCGTGTTCAACCCGGCGATGTAATTGTAATTAAAAACTCAGGCCCGGTTGGTGCCCCTGGTATGCCAGAAATGTTGAAACCAACTTCGGCCATTATAGGCGCGGGTTTAGGTAAATCTGTTGCTTTAATAACTGATGGACGTTTCTCTGGCGGCACACACGGTTTCGTGGTTGGTCACATCACTCCTGAATCATATAAGGGAGGTTTAATTGGCCTGGTAGAAGATGAAGACAGGATTTTGATCGATGCCGTAAACAATATCATCAGCCTGAAAGTCAGTGAAGAAGTAATTGCCGAACGGAGAAAAAATTACGTTCAACCAGCATTAAAGGTATCAAAAGGTGTTTTATATAAATATGCTAAAACAGTGTCAGATGCAGCCAGTGGTTGTGTAACTGACGAATACTAAAATCAAAAAATCATCCCCAGGTTAATTTGATTACTAAAAAATAGATTATGCAGATAATTAAAAGTATTCAGAACAGGATTTATGAGATCCGGGGAGAAAGAGTAATGCTAGATTTCGATTTGGCTTTGCTTTATGAAGTTGAAACAAGAATATTAAATCAGGCAGTGAAACGAAATTTAAAGCGTTTTCCAGATGATTTTATGTTTCAACTCACAAAATATGAGTTTGAAAACCTAAGAGCTCAAATTGAAAACTTAAATCAAGGTATGTCATCACAATTTGTGATGACAAATACCCCTAACTTGAAATCACAATCTGTGACTTCAAGTTGGGGAGGCACCCGAAAAATGCCCTATGCATTTACAGAGCAAGGCGTGGCCATGCTAAGTGGTATTTTAAAGAGCGACAAGGCGATAAACATGAACATTGCCATCATGAGAGCCTTTGTTGATGTTCGGAAAATTTTGCTGAAACAAAGCAACATACACGAACAGTTAACTGAAATTAAAGAACGGATTGGCGAACATGACGTTCAACTGAACGAGCTTTATGATGCCATGGAAAATTTAATAGAGGAGAAAATTGCTCAATTAAAATGGAACGACAGACAAAGAATTGGGTTTAAAATTAAAGAATAGTAGAACCGCAAAAACATAACTATGGAAACTGCACAAGAAACAATACAACAAACCGGGGCGAAAGCAGAAACCTCAAAAACCTTTAAAGGAACAGGCTCTCAGGTTTTGTTGAATGGATTAATTGAAGAAGGTGTTACCACAATTTTTGGTTACCCGGGAGGCGCAATCATGCCAATTTATGATGCCCTTTACGATTATGCCGATAAATTAGAACATATATTGGTCCGCCACGAACAAGGCGGAATCCACGCAGCTCAAGGCTTTGCAAGAGCAAGTGGCGAAGTAGGGGTTGTATTTGCAACCAGCGGGCCAGGCGCTACCAACCTCGTTACCGGTTTGGCGGATGCTCAGATAGACAGTACACCATTGGTTTGTATCACCGGACAAGTTTTCGCCCATTTATTAGGAACGGATGCTTTTCAGGAAACAGATGTAATTAATATCACCACCCCGGTTACCAAATGGAATTATCAGGTTACTGATGCTAAAGAAATCCAGGAAGTATTGGCCAAAGCTTTTTACATTGCTAAGAGTGGCAGACCAGGCCCGGTTTTAATTGATATTACCAAAAATGCACAAATCCAGGTAGAAGAATTCCCTGAATATATAAAATGTAACCATATCCGCAGTTATCTTCCAAAACCAAAAGTAAGGATCGAATATATTGAGCAAGCAGCTGAGTTGATCAATTCGGCAAAGAAGCCATTTATTTTATTCGGACAGGGCGTAATATTGGGTAAGGCAGAACAAGAATTCAAGGCCTTTGTGGAAAAAACTGGAATTCCGGCTGCCTGGACAATCATGGGTGAAGGTGCTATTCCAACTTCACATCCATTAAATGTGGGTATGTTGGGCATGCATGGCAATTATGGCCCGAATGTGTTAACTAACGAATGTGATGTGCTGATTGCCATCGGTATGCGTTTTGATGACCGCGTGACCGGCCGTTTAGATAAATATGCCAAGCAGGCTAAAGTGGTTCACCTGGATATTGATCCTGCTGAAATTGATAAAAATGTTAAAGCTGATGTTGGCGTTTGGGGCGATTGTAAAGAAACATTACCGCTGTTAACCAATTTAGTTAACGAAAATAAACATGAAGATTGGTTGGCAAAGTTCAAAGAATATAACCAACAAGAAATAGATCAGGTCATTACTCCGGAGCTGTATCCAACAGGCGACGAAATGACCATGGGCGAAGTATTGCGCAACATCAACGAAATCTGTGGTGGAGATGCCGTAATTGTTACCGATGTTGGTCAGCACCAGATGGTAGCCTGCCGCTATGCTAAGTTTAACAATACCCGTAGTAACATCACCTCTGGTGGTTTAGGCACCATGGGCTTTGGTTTACCGGCCGCAATTGGCGCTAAATATGGTGCACCAGATAAAACCGTGATCGCCATTATCGGTGATGGAGGTTTTCAGATGACGCCTCAGGAACTCGGCACCATTATGCAGTTTGGTGCAGCTGTAAAAATCCTGATCCTGAACAACCGTTTCTTGGGTATGGTTCGTCAATGGCAGCAGCTATTCCACGATAAGCGTTATTCTTTTGTAAACATTACCAGTCCTGATTTTGTAGCACTTGCTAAATCTTACTATATCGAAGCCGCTAAAGTTGATGAACGTGCCAACCTTAAAGCAGCATTGGAAACCATGATTAACCACGAAGGTTCTTACCTGCTTGAAGTTATGGTTGGCAGAGAAAATAATGTTTTCCCGATGGTGCCGCAAGGAATGGGTGTAAGCGAAATCAGGTTAAAATAAGATATAGAAACTAAAGTAAAATAGCATCAATAACAAACCTTTGTGGCCTTGTGCCTTAGTGGTTAAAAAGTTTTGAAAATGAGTACTGAAAATACATTAGAATATAAAACAACAAAAGCCGATTTTGAAGGAAAGCAGGAATATACCATCACGGTTTATGCCGAAAACCGCATCGGTTTATTAAACAGGATTGCGATTATTTTCTCGAAAAGGAAAATTAATATCGAAAGCCTGAACACCTCTCCTTCTGAAATTGACGGTATCCACCGTTTCAATATCGTGATCCAGGAAAGCTACGAAGTAGTACGCAAACTGGCCCGTCAGATCGAGAAGCAGATCGAAGTATTAAAAGTTTATTTTAACACCAACGACGAGATTATATGGCAGGAACTGGCACTTTACAAGGTTTCTACTGATGAAATTGCCGAAAGGGTAACCGTTGAGCGTTTATTAAGGCAATATGGTGCCAGCGCAGTAGTAATCCGTAAAGATTATACTGTTTTTGCAGTTACCGGTCACCGCGAAGAAACTGATGCATTGGTAAAAGCCTTAGAACCCTACGAATTAATAGAGTTTGTTCGCTCGGCAAGAGTTGCCATTATCAAAGATAGCGCTGGTTTCCACGAAAAACTGAAAGAATTTGAGGCCGTAGAACCGGGAGAAGAACTGGTAGAAAACGAGTTTTTAGACAAAGGGCAGAAGATTTTTACCATGTAGTATAAAGGTAGAGGGCAGAAAGACAGAAGGTAAAAAAATGATGCTTAGCGCCCTTTGCGGTCAAACTAAAAAATATGAAATGCAACAAAGTCATACCGATTTTAAGAATATTCGATTACAATAAAGCTGTTGAGTTTTATGTAAACTGGTTAGGTTTTAAAATAGACTGGGAGCACACTTTTGAAGAAAATACGCCGGTTTATATGCAGATTTCGTTAAATGGTATCGAACTGCATTTAAGCGAACACCACGGAGACAGTTCGCCGGGTGCACATATTCATATCGATTGTACAGGTTTAAAGGCATTTCATAAAGAAATAACTGATAAAAAATACAAATACAACAGACCAGGATTGGAGAAAACTTTTTACGGAACCTGGGCGGTAACTGTAAACGATCCGTTCTTTAACAAGATTACATTTAACGAAGAGCAAAGCTGAAGGCAGGAGATGACCAAAGACAAAATAATGAACGACGTATTTGATTTTATAATAAACACGCGCAAGGCTTTTATCCGGTTAATAGATGGCTTAACTATCGAACAGTTGAATAAAATCCCTGATGGTTATAACAACAACATCATCTGGAACTTTGGCCACATTGTAGTGAGTACACAAACGCTCTGTTATTTTCGTACTGGTATCTGGCCCGATGCAAGTGCTGTAAAGTTTAACGAGTTCTACAAAAAAGATACGAAACCAACTTATACCGTTACCAAGGCAGAAGTTGCAGAACTGAAAGCTATAGCTTTAAAGAGTATTGAAACCATCGAAGCTGATTATATAAAAGGAATATTTATGAACATTACGCCTTTTTTAACAGCAACTTATGGTGTACAGTTAAATAGTATTGAAGAGGTACTGATCACAACCGTTGGGCATGATAACGTACATTACGGTTATGCAAATGCGATGAAAAAATACGTGTAAGATAAAAGAAAATAAAATCGGTGCAATCACTAAAGCAGTGTAATCAAACCGAAGGAAATGAATAATAATATATAAACGATAATTAAATAGAAATTAACCAATAAAAAACAATGGCAAATTATTTTAACACATTACCTCTTAGAGAAAAATTAAACCAATTAGGTGTTTGCGACTTCATGGACAGTGCTGAATTTTTAGATGGCGTTAATGCATTAAAAGGCAAAAAACTGGTAATTGTAGGTTGTGGTGCTCAAGGCTTAAACCAAGGTTTAAATTTAAGAGATAGTGGTTTAGATGTAAGCTACACTTTACGTAAGGAAGCAATTGAAGGTAAACGCGATTCATGGAAAAATGCAACTGAAAACAATTTCACCGTTGGCACCTACGAAGAACTGATCCCAAATGCCGATGTGGTAATTAACCTTACCCCTGATAAGCAACATACCGCTGTTGTAAATGCCATTATGCCTTTAATGAAAGAAGGTGCTACCCTATTATATTCTCATGGTTTTAATATCGTAGAAGAAGGTATGCAGATCCGTAAAGACTTAACTGTTATCATGGTTGCGCCTAAATGTCCGGGCAGTGAAGTAAGGGCAGAATATGTGCGTGGTTTTGGTGTACCTACCCTGATTGCTGTACACCCTGAAAACGATCCTCAAGGTAAAGGTTTGGCACAGGCTAAAGCCTATTGCGTAGGTACCGGTGGACACAGAGCAGGTGTATTAAAATCATCTTTCGTAGCAGAAGTAAAATCTGATTTGATGGGTGAGCAAACCATCCTTTGTGGTTTACTGCAAACAGGTTCTATCCTATCTTTCGATAAAATGGTAGAAAAGGGAATCGATGCAGGTTATGCCTCTAAATTGGTTCAATATGGTGTTGAAGTAATTACCGAAGCCTTAAAACAAGGTGGTATTACAGCCATGATGGACAGATTAAGCAATGTAGCTAAAATCAAAGCTTTCGAAATTTCGGAAGAACTAAAAGATATTATGCGTCCGTTGTTTCAAAAACACCAGGACGATATCATGAGTGGCGAATTTAGCCGTATTATGATGGAAGACTGGGCAAATGGAGATAAAAACCTGTTAAAGTGGAGAGCCGAAACCGGTGAAACTGCTTTCGAAAAAACACCTGCAGGCGATGTTAAAATCGGCGAGCAGGAATATTTCGACAACTATACTTTAATGGTTGCTTTTGTGCGTGCCGGCGTTGAACTGGCTTTCGAAACCATGGTACAGGCTGGTATCAAACCAGAATCTGCTTACTACGAATCGCTACACGAAACACCACTTATTGCCAATACCATTGCACGTAAAAAATTGTTCGAAATGAACCGTGTAATTTCTGATACGGCAGAATATGGTTGTTACTTATTCGATCAGGCCTGCAAGCCACTTTTGAGTGATT
Organism: Sphingobacteriaceae bacterium; assembly: GCA_017745075.1. Taxonomy (GTDB): domain Bacteria; phylum Bacteroidota; class Bacteroidia; order Sphingobacteriales; family Sphingobacteriaceae; genus Pedobacter. Next base: position 182,562 of record JAGIAD010000007.1, read on the forward strand.
TCATGAAAAAAGTAGACACCGATTTAGTTGGTAAAAACTTTAATGAAGGTAAAGACGGCGCGGTAGATAACAGAAAATTAATTGAAGTTAACGAAGCTATCCGTTCGCACCAGGTTGAGCAAATCGGGGCAACATTGCGTAAGGCAATGACCGCAATGAAAGCGATTAAAACTGCATAGAAACAAAAAGAATGTCGTCCTGAGCCTGTCGAAGGAATTCTTTTTATTTCTATATTATAAAGAAGTCTTCGACAAGCTCAGACTGACAAACATTAAATAATAATAGCAAAGATGTCAAAAACATTAGTAGAAAAAATTTGGGATGCGCACGTTGTAAAAAGTGAGGAAGGGTTTCCTGATATTTTATACATTGATACACACTTAATACACGAGGTAACCTCTCCGCAGGCCTTTGATGGTTTGCGCAAAAGAGGCTTACCTGTTTTCCGCCCAAAACAAACTGTAGCCACTGCCGATCACAATGTGCCTACCTTAAATCAGTTATTGCCGATTAAAGAAGAGCTTTCGCGCTACCAGGTAGATATGCTCACCAAAAACTGTGCTGAATTTGGTATCGAATTGTATGGTTTAGGCCATCCTTTCCAGGGCATTGTACATGTTATCGGTCCTGAGCTGGGTATTACATTACCTGGTAAAACAATGGTTTGTGGCGATAGTCACACCTCCACTCATGGTGCTTTTGGTGCCATCGCATTTGGTATTGGTACCTCACAGGTTGAGCAGGTTTTTGCAACACAATGTTTATTGCAATCGAAACCTAAAACCATGAAAATTGAGGTAAATGGCGAACTTGGTCCGGGTGTTGGTGCAAAAGATATTATCTTATACATCATTGCACAGATCTCTGCCGCTGGCGGAACCGGCTATTTCATCGAATATGCAGGTTCGGCAATCGAATCGTTAAGCATGGAAGCCCGAATGACTATCTGTAACATGAGCATCGAAATGGGTGCACGTGGTGGCTTAATTGCACCAGATCAAACTACATTCGATTACATCAAAGGAAGAGAATTTGCTCCGGCTGGCGAAGAATGGGATAAAGCCCTGGCCTACTGGAAGACTTTGTATAGCGATGCCGATGCCAGGTTTGACAGCGTATTAACTTTCGATGCGGCAGATATTGCACCAATGATTACCTACGGTACCAATCCTGGTATGGGTATGGGCATTCAGGAGCATATCCCGGCAACGGCAGCACAGCCCGAAACCGAAAAAGTATCGTACAAAAAAGCTTTGGATTATATGGGCTTTGATGATAACGCATCGCTGATCGGAAAACCGATTGATTATGTTTTCATCGGAAGCTGTACCAACTCCCGTATCGAAGATTTACGCGAAGTTGCCGACTTTGTTAAAGGTAAACACAAAGCAGATAACGTTACCGTTTGGATTGTTCCGGGATCGAAACAAGTAGAACAGCAGGCTAAAAACGAAGGTCTGGATAAGATTTTCGAAGCTGCTGGTTTCCAGTTACGCGAACCTGGTTGCAGTGCCTGTTTAGGAATGAATGAAGATAAGATCCCTGCAGGTAAATACTGTGTATCTACATCGAACAGAAATTTCGAAGGTAGACAAGGACAAAATGCACGTACTTTATTAGCCAGCCCACTTACTGCCGCAGCAGCAGCGGTAACCGGAAAAATTACCGATGTAAGAGAAATGCTTGAAAAGGTAGAGGGCTAAAAGGTAGAAGATTATAAGGCATAGGCAAAATGTCTGGCCTAATCGTCATTGTGAGGCACGAAGCAATGACGAAAAAGATTAATATATGATTTTAGAAGTTGCGATGTTAAATGTAAAAGCCGGTTTATCGGCTGATTTTGAAAAGGCGTTTATCGAAGCGCAAAAAATCATCTCTTCTATGGAAGGGTACATTTCGCATCAGCTTCAAAAATGTATAGAAGAAAAGAACAAATATATTTTGTTGGTAAACTGGGAAACACTCGAGGCACATACCGATGGGTTCAGGCAATCGGCAGAATATCAAGATTGGAAAAGGTTATTGCACCATTTTTATGATCCTTTCCCAACAGTTGAACACTTTTCTCAGGTAGAAGATTGGAAGGCTTAAGGTGGAAGGTAAAACGTGAAGTTAAATTACCAGCATTAAGCAAAAGGCTTAAAAATAAAAAGTGGAATACAAGTCTCGCTACTTAGTATTCCTTACTTGATACTAATTAACATGAAAAAATTCACAAAGTTAACATCGGCAGTAGTGCCTTTAAACATAGAAAATATTGATACCGACCAGATTATCCCTGCGAGGTTTTTAAAAGCGACTACCCGTGAAGGTTTTGGCGAGAATCTATTCCGCGATTGGCGTTATAATGGCGATAATACTCCAAAACCAGAATTTGTAATGAATAATCCGACCTATAGTGGGCAGGTTTTAGTTGCAGGAAAAAACTTTGGCTGTGGAAGCAGTCGCGAACATGCCGCTTGGGCCATTCAGGATGCTGGCTTTGATGCTGTAATAAGCAGTTTTTTTGCCGATATTTTTAAAGGCAATGCATTGAACAATGGTTTATTACCGATCCAGGTAAGCGACGATTTCCTGGCGCAGATTTTCAAAGCAGTTGAAAGCAATCCAAAATCGGCCCTGGAAGTTGATTTAGAAAATCAAACCGTTACCATTGTAGAAACTGGCGCTCATGAATCGTTTGAGATCAATCCTTACAAAAAATCATGCCTGATAAATGGTTATGATGATATTGATTTCATCCTGGCACAAACCAAATTAATTGAAGAATTCGAACAGGCAAAGTAATGTTTAAACCATTCGTTTACATACAGGATTTAAATTTAGGTTACCGCAACAAAGCGGTGCTAAAGGATTTGTATTGGGAAATGAATATTGGCGAAAGCTATACGATCGGAGGCAAAAGCGGAACAGGAAAAACATCTTTGGCAAAAGCCATCGCAGGCTTGGTTCCATACCAGGGAAGTATAGAGATTAATTTTGACGAGCAGCTTAAACTTCAGCAGGAGGTGCTTTATGTCGAAAGCTGGTACCAGTTCAAGAATTTAGAAGGGGTTGCCAACTTTTATTATCAACAGCGCTACACCAGTCAGCAAGCCAAAGAAACCTTAACCGTTCATGCAGAACTGGTTTCTTATGGTAAAGAAAAGGGGCTTCACTTAGATCAGGTTGAACCGATATTGGAAGCTTTGGGCTTTTCTACATTCGCCAGTTCACAACTGATCGAATTATCCAGCGGCGAGCATAAAAAACTTCAACTGGTTAAAGCTTTATGGCTTAAACCACAATTGTTGATCATCGATCAGCCTTATACCGGTTTAGATGTTGCCTCACGCAAAAACCTGAACAAACTTTTAGATCAGGCTGCCGAAGAAGGCGTACAGCTCATCCTGATTTGCAATGATACTGAGCTGCCAGACTGTATTCAATCTTTTGCCGAAATAATTGATGGAAATCTGGTTAAAGTAGATGCTTTAAGAAGTTCTGACAGCACTGAAAATCATTTGACAGAAATCCCTGATTTCTTAAAAGAATCGCCGGTTTATACCTCGCGTGACATCGTTAAAATGGTTAACGTAAACATTAGCTATGGCGAAAAACAGGTACTTAAAAATATCAACTGGGAAGTAAAAGCCGGAGAAAAATGGCTTTTGCAGGGTCATAACGGTTCAGGAAAATCTACCTTGTTGAGTCTGGTAAATGGCGATCATCCGCAATCTTATGCCAATGAACTTTATTTGTTCGGTAACAGGCGCGGAAGCGGTGAAAGTATATGGGATATTAAACAGCATATTGGTTTAATCTCGCCCGAGTTTCATTGGTATTTCGATCCAACGGCTACCGTTTGGCAAAGTATCGCCTCCGGGTTTTACGATACCGTAGGTTTGTTCCAGCAGTTGCCCTATACAAAAAGCACACAGGTAGACGAACTGATAAATTACTTCGGCTTAGCCGAAAATAAAAATGAATTATTAAATGCGTTGCCACTCGGTAAGCAACGTTTGGTATTGTTGGCGCGCACGATTATAAAAAATCCGGAACTGTTAATTCTAGACGAACCCTGCCAGGGCTTAGACCAACAGCAAACACAACATTTTAACCGGTTGGTTGATGAACTATGCAGCAATGGCATGACCTTAATTTATGTTGGCCATTTTGAATCGCAGCTGCCAACCTGCATAGAAAAAAGAATATTGTTAGAAAAAGGCGAGGTAAAAGTCGTCGAAAGTTTAAATACAGAAATATTAAGCTGATGTAAAATTAACCACAGATAAAAAGGATGAACACAGATAAAAATCTAACGGCTTATGGAAACTCAAACCATAGCACAAATCAATCTGTGTCTATCTGTGAAAATCCGTGGTAAAGCTACAACAGCAAAGGAGAAGTCAACAATGAAGAAGAACATTTTAGTAATACCTGGAGATGGTATTGGTCCCGAAGTCACCACTTGGGGGAAAGCAGCATTAGAAAAAATTGCCGAAATTTTTGGCCATGAATTCATTTTTGAAGAAGCTTTAATGGGCCACGCGGCCATTGAAGTTACCGGCGAACCCCTGCCAGATACAACTTTAGAAAAAGCCAGACAAAGTGATGCCATTTTATTTGGTGCCATTGGCCATGCCAAATACGATAATGACCCTAGTTTAAAAGTTAGACCAGAACAAGGTCTGCTAAAAATCCGTAAAGAACTGGGATTATTTGCCAATCTCCGCCCGATATTACTATTTGATGAACTTCTTCAGGCTTCAAGCATTAAACCGGAAATTTTAAGAGGAACTGATATTTTGTTTTTCCGCGAATTAACGGGCGATGTTTACTTTGGGGAGAAAACACGCTCTGAAGATAGAAACACCGCTTCAGATTTAATGATCTACCACCGCTACGAAGTAGAACGCATTGCCCACAAAGCTTACCAGGCTGCGCAACAACGTAACAAAAGATTATGCTCTGTAGATAAAGCCAATGTTTTGGAAAGTTCACGTCTGTGGCGCGAAACTGTTCAGGAAATTGCCAAACAATACCCTGATGTAGAAACAGAGCACATGTTTATAGATAATGCAGCCATGCAGCTGATCAAAAACCCGAAAAAGTTCGATGTGGTTTTAACTGCCAATTTATTTGGCGATATTTTAACCGATGAGGCTTCACAGATTGCAGGTTCAATGGGTATGCTGGCCTCAGCATCTGTTGGCGAAAGTACCGGTTTCTTCGAACCAATTCATGGTTCTGCACACGATATTGCCGGTAAAGATGTGGCCAATCCGCTGGCTTCCATCCTATCGGCAGCATTAATGCTTGAAATTGGATTCGGACTAAAAGAAGAAGCCAAATTATTGGTTGATACCATCGACCAGGTATTAAAAGAAGGCTTTAGAACGCATGATATTGCCGACCAAACCACCAACCGTTTTAAAGTGTTAGGCACTGCCGAAATGGGTAAATTGGTGTTGAAATTCTTATCACAAAAATTAATCACATCCTAAACCTAAGATTATGATTCACGACCCTAAAAAAGTTTATATTTTCGACACGACCTTACGTGACGGGGAGCAGGTTCCAGGCTGCCAATTAGATACAAACCAAAAAGTAGAAATCGCAAAATCACTCGAACTTTTAGGGGTTGATGTGATTGAGGCTGGTTTCCCGGTATCGAGTCCTGGAGATTTTAACAGCGTAATCGAATTATCAAAAGCAGTAACCAACCCGATTATCTGTGCTTTAACACGCGCAAACAAAAATGATATCGATGTGGCTGCAGATGCATTGCGTTACGCAAAAAGACCCCGTATCCACACCGGAATCGGTTCTTCTGATTTCCATATCAAACATAAATTTAACAGTACCCGCGAAGATATCCTTGCGCGTGCCGTTGAAGCGGTAAAATATGCCAAAAAATATGTTGAAGATGTTGAGTTTTATGCGGAGGATGCCGGCCGTGCCGATATCGAATTTTTGGCCAAAATGATCGAGGCTGTAATTGCTGCAGGTGCAACTGTAGTAAATATTCCTGATACCAATGGTTATTGCTTACCTGACCAGTATGGTTCTAAAATCCTTTTCTTAAAAGAAAATGTTAAAAACATCGATAATGCCATTATTTCGGTTCACTGCCACAATGATTTAGGTTTAGCTACAGCTAACTCTATTGCCGGCTTACAAAACGGTGCCCGCCAGGTAGAATGTACCATTAATGGTATTGGTGAGCGCGCAGGCAACACATCGATGGAAGAAGTCGTCATGATTTTAAAAACGCACAAAGTGCTGGGCCTAAATACCAGCATTGATACCACACAGTTTTACGACATCAGCCACACTGTGAGAAACCAGATGAACATGCCGGTACAGCCTAACAAAGCCATTGTTGGTGCCAATGCATTTTCGCACAGCTCGGGTATACACCAGGATGGTTTCTTAAAAAACCGTGAGAATTATGAAATCATCAGACCGGAAGATGTTGGTTTCCCTGATGCCACTATTGTATTAACAGCCAGAAGTGGCCGCCATGCTTTAAAGCACCACCTTGACCGCTTAGGCCATAAATTGGAAAAAGACCACCTTGATATTGTTTATAAACAATTTTTGGTCTTAGCCGACAGCAAACAGGGCATTAACGACCACGATTTAAATCAACTGGTTGCTTTACATTTAGCTTAATGCGGTGAAGATTTAGGATTAGGCGGTTAGCATTTAGTTTAACGCACTGACTTAAGTTTAATAAACCTGATTGGAATGAGCATGAAGCGCAGCGGAATAAAATGTAAAGCAGGACAGCTGCAACCGATGGAATACCGAACCCTGCTTTACAAATATATAAGCGAGATTTAAGTCTTGATACTCATATCTCTCTACCTGATATTATAAAAATGAATACAACAACACCGAAAACACTGGATTTTCAATCTGCATTTCAAAGACTGAAAGGTGTGGTAAAACGTACGCCTTTAGAATTTAACGCCGGACTTTCTGCTCATTATAATGCCAATATTTATTTGAAAAGAGAGGATCTCCAAATTGTACGTTCATACAAATTACGTGGTGCGTACAACAAAATCAGTTCGTTGCCACAAGAGGCTCTGACTAATGGCGTGGTTTGTGCAAGTGCCGGTAACCACGCACAGGGAGTGGCGTATTCATGCAAAAAAATGGGAATTAAGGGCGTTATTTTTATGCCGGAAATTACCCCTAAACAAAAGGTTAAACAAACTTATATGTTTGGTGGCGACAATGTAGAGGTGGTTTTGGTTGGCGATACTTTCGACGATTGTTTGAAAGAAGCCCTGGCCCACAGTGCCGAAAAATCAGCTACTTTTATCCCTCCTTTTGATGATGAAAAAGTAATTGAAGGACAGTCGACCGTTGGAATGGAGATTTACGAAGACCTGCCGGATTTAGACCTCATCGTAATGCCTGTTGGTGGCGGAGGTTTAGCTTCGGGCGTAAGTGCTTATATGAAAACCGTTAAACCCGACGTAAAACTGGTTGGCGTTGAGCCACTTGGTGCACCATCAATGGTTGCGGCCATGGAACATGGCGGCCCTTATACTTTAGAAGAAATAGACCGTTTTGTGGATGGCGCTGCCGTAAAAAGGATCGGACACATCACTTACGAATATTGCAAGGAACTTCTTGACCAGATGCACCTGGTTCCTGAAGGGAAAATCTGTACCACTATATTAAAACTTTATAATGAAGATGCCATTGTAGTTGAACCTGCAGGAGCCTTATCTGTGGCTGCATTAGATCAGCTTAAAGATCAGATCACAGGCAAAACGATAGTTTGTATTGTTAGCGGTGGAAATAACGATATAGAGCGCATGCAGGAGATTAAAGAAAAATCGCTGCTGTTCGAAGGATTGAAACACTATTTTATTGTACGTTTCCCTCAACGTCCGGGTGCCCTGAAGTTATTTGTAAACGAGGTACTGGGTCCGAAGGATGATATTACCCGTTTCGAGTTCATTAAAAAAACGAACCGAGAAAATGGCCCCGCATTGGTTGGTATAGAACTTTCTAATAAAAACGATTATGCAAGTTTATTACAACGCATGAAAGATTTTAAATTTGAAATTATCGAACTGAACCAGGATCAGACACTGTTTGAGTATTTGGTTTAAGATTTAACGACAAAAATAGATCCGTCATTTCGATCGTTTTATTAACCTGTCATCCTGAGCCTGTCGAAGGGCAATCCCAGTGTTTCGACAAGCTTTCAATGACAGATCCTATAGAAGAATCGTCATTTCGACTGGAGCGTGCCGATTTTTCATCGGTAGCGA
>JAGIAD010000008.1 GCA_017745075.1 Sphingobacteriaceae bacterium
CCGAATTACTAAACCTTTACAGCAATGACGAATTTATTATCTACCCCTCTTCAGTATAGTTCTTAAAGTTATCCAAAATGGCCTGCCATCCGCCGCGTTGCATTTCGATTGGATTGGTTGATTCGGGATCAAAAGTTTCAATGACCCTGGTTTGCTCACTTAATGCTTCGAAAAGGATGCTTACCTTTCTGCCATCCTCTAAACTATACTCGATTTTTTTATGGGGATCTACCGTGGTATAGGTTCCGCCAAAATCGAAACTCATGCTACCATCTTTTGCGGCCATGGTGCTTTTAAATTTACCACCAACTTTTAAGTCGTTTTCAGAATAAGGGGTATGCCAGTCGGGCGAAGCAAAACTCCACTTGGTAATGTGATCGGGATTATTCCAAAATTCCCAAACTTTTTCTACAGGTGCATTTACTGTAGTTTCTACGGTGATTGGTGCTGTATTTTCCATTTTCTTTTTCTTTAAAATTTATGAAGTAAAGTTATATGAACTTTTACTGCGCAAAAAGAGCAAATGCGACAAATTAGGGGGTGAAATCACACGGATTCTAAAATATATGTTTATCTATATGGACCTTTCAATTAAACCAGTCAATAGAATACTGCAGCAATAGTTTTAATTTTCTTAAGCTGCAGGCGGTATCTTTTTTGTTCCAATGATTGGAAATGATAAAGAATGTGCAGTTATTTTATAAATTTAGCGCAGTATTGTTTCACTACATAAGAATTATCCATGAAGAACTGCTTTTTAATTACAATATGCGTGTTTTTGTTTGCTCAAATAGCTGGTGCTGCCGAAGTAGATACGGCCCTGACCTACAGCAAATCGATGAAAAAAAACATCAAGGCTGTTGTAATTAAACCCGATGCTTATAAAAGTGGAAACTCTTTCCCGGTATTGTACCTGCTCCATGGTGCAGGAGGCAGCTATGCCGAATGGGTGAATAAAGTACCGGCTATCAAAAACCTGGCAGATCAGTACCAGTTTATTATTGTATGTCCTGATGGAAATGTTACCAGTTGGTATTTCGATAGTCCGGTTGATCCGCAATGGAAGTATGAAACCTATGTTGCCAAAGAACTGGTAGATTATGTAGATAAGCATTATAAAACCATTGCAGAGAAAAGGGGAAGGGCCATAACAGGTTTAAGTATGGGCGGACATGGAGCGCTTTACCTGGCATTTAAACATCAGGATGTATTTGGTGCCGCAGGCAGTATGAGTGGTGGGGTTGATATTAAGCCTTTTCCGAACGGATGGAATATTCCACAAAGATTAGGTGCCGAAGATGAATTTCCTGAACGTTGGAAACAGCATAGTGTGATCGATCTTATTTACCTGATCAAACCCAAGTCGTTAGCCCTTACCATCGATTGTGGAGTAGATGATTTTTTCTACAAAGTTAATATGCGTTTGCATGATGAACTGTTATATCACAATATCCCACACGACTTTACCACAAGACCAGGTGCTCATAACTGGGACTATTGGGCCAACTCCATTAAATTTCAGAGTGTGTTTATGAGCAATTTCTTTGGGCAGAAACCTTAAGCTGCAAATGGTGGAGTCCAATTATTGAAGCCGGTTGTTGGTGTTGAATGGTTTGGCAATCTGAGTTCGACCAATAATCTGTTTTGAAGATGTTTTTACGAATGGTTTTCTCTTCTAATCGTCATGCTGAATTTATTTTACAAGCAGAAGTAGTGTTTTCAATTGCCTTGTAGCTACTTCGTTGTCAGCATCTTTCCTGCAAAATAGACCCTGAAATAAATTCAGGGTGACGACCTTTTTTTTAAAATCAACTATAATTCAGGTTGGCAATAAAATCTTTAGGGGATAAAGAATGACATGTAGCAGGTTGAGAAATCATGATGACAGCGATATGGTGCATGAGTTTATTTCTGAGCAGGTTACAGGCTGAGCCTCAATCAGTATGGTATTTAAGTCGAAAATTAACTTTTAGATTACATGAAAAATAAAGACTTACCCTATTTTTGGCCGTTCTCGAAATGTTATTCATCAAGCAGAAAACAAAGATTTAAAACCAAAAATGAAGTACTTAGTTAAAGAAATCAGTGAAGGGAATTGCGATATCACGTTATTACCGGAAAATCTGAACGACAGAAATCTTTTAGCCGAAACTACCAAAAACCTTCAGCACGATTATCAAGAAACTATCCAGGCGCATTACGAACATGCCTTGAAAAATCAGGTTCACGGAAATGCCGCATTTGTATCCTTAAACAATGAGGAAAGCAATTATCCGAAAAGAGTAAATGTAAATTATCAGATCATCCTTAGCTAACTATTGGATTTTTCTGAACAAGGCTTTCTTTGAGATAAAGAAAGCCTTTTTTATTTTACAGCTTAACCAATTATGCCGTTAAATTTTTCTATAAACCATAGAAAAAGCTGCGGAGCTCGTTCGCCCAGGCATCTGGAACTTCCAGTGCAGCAAAATGTCCACCTTTTTCCATTTTGTTAAACCGCTTCACATTAACCATGCGTTGTGCCCATTCTATCGGTATCGGTGCCTCGGCCGGGAATATACTTACTCCAGTGGGCGTTTGTACATATTCGGCAGAAGGCGAAGGCTGGCCAGACCAGCCCGCTCTTGCATTTTCGAGGTAAGTACGGATGGAAGTATTAATGCTTTGGCTTACCCAGTAAATCATGATATTCGTAATCAGTTCATCCTTGGTAAAGCTATTTTCAATATTGCCCCTGGTATCGCTCCAGCTGTTAAATTTTTCAACTATCCAGGCGGCTAGCCCTGCAGGCGAATCGTTAAGTCCGTAGCCTAATGTTTGCGGTTTTGTAGACTGGATCATATTATATGCACCTTCTGTATACCACCAGTGTTGGATAAATTGGCCAAACTCCTGCTCAGCAGCCGACATGGTAGACCAATCTTCCTGTCCGTTAGGGTAGCCCACATCGGTGAGATGGATGGCCATAACCCGGTCAGGTTGCTGGTTCGCAAGTGATTTGGTTACAATTGCCCCTATATCGCCTCCGGCAGCATAATATTGATCATAACTCAAAACCTCTGTCATTAATTTTGCCCATAAAGTGGCCACCTTATCGGTATTTAGTGCAACACGATCTGAAAAACCAAAGCCAGGCAGAGAAGGAATAACCAGGTCAAAAGATTGTTCGCTGTCGTTAGCCAAACTTTCGGGATCACTTAATAAAGGTATTATCTTATGAAAGCGGTAAAAACTATCCGGCCAGCCATGGGTAAGCAAAAGTGGTTTCGAATTTTTGCCTTTGCCTTTAACGTAGATGAAATGGATGTTGATACCATCTATTTCAACTTTAAAGTGGGGAAGCGCATTCAATGCCGATTCCTGTTTACGCCAATCATAATCGTTTTGCCAGTAGGTAAGCAGTTCCTTTAAATAATTAGGGTTGGTGCCATAATTCCAATCGGCTCCTTCCGGCTCATCTGGCCATCGCGTGTGCTGTAAGCGGCTTTGCAGATCGTTAAGTACGGTTTCATCGACTTCGATTTTAAATGGAGTGATGTTTTTCATAGTCTGGTTTTTATAGGGTGAAAATGTATTCTAAAAATATGAAATTGTCTTAACGTTTTAAACCAGAATGGTGATATAAATTCCTGAAACTGTTTAATAACCAATTTGTTAGGTGTTTTAATGGAAGGTTTATTATTGCCAAGCGTTATTGATGTCGGAATTTGCCCCCTAAGTTGTCGTTTCCTCACGCGATGAAATATCGAAATGAGCTTCATATTTGTATTGTAAAAAGAAATAAAGCAAAAAAACGATATGAAAAACTTATTTAACACCAGAAATTTCCTTAAATCTATACTGTTAGTCGGAGCAGTTATGTTTAGTGTATCACGATCAAACGGACAGATCAAACCTGCCAACAGTGGTTATGTACCGGTTAATGGTACCAAAGTTTATTATGAAGTATACGGCAATGGTAAACCTTTGGTTCTGCTGCATGGCGCATTTATGACCATTGGCATGAATTGGGGCGAATTAATCCCCGAACTGTCTAAAACCAGGAAAGTAATTGCTATTGAATTACAGGGGCACGGACATACCCCGTATTCGGAAAGAAAATTATCGCATAGCACTTTAGCAAACGATGTGGTTAAGGTACTGGATTACCTTAAAATTGACAGTGCTGATGTAGCAGGTTATAGTTTTGGAGGTGCTATTGCTTATGAATTTGCTGTACAGAGCCCTAAACGCCTGGGCAAGCTGGTTATCATTTCTTCGACTTATAAAAGCACAGGTTGGCTGCCAGAGATAAATAATGCATTTAAAAACATGAAACCTGAACTTTTTGAAAACAGCCCCATGAAAACTGCCTATGACGCCGTTGCGCCTGATAAAACAAAATGGATTCCATTTTTAAAACAGATGATGGCATCAGCTGCAGAGCCATTTGACCTCGGTGAAGCTAATATTGCTAAAATTACTGCGCCGGTATTGATCATCGCGGGCGATAACGATGGTTTAGATAAAATTGAGCTGGCCAAAACTTATCAGTTACTGGGCGGTGGCAAAGTGGCCGATTTCGGTGTAATGCCAAAATCTCAACTGGCCATTGTTCCGGGACAGGGGCATGTGAGTTTGATGACGCAGACCAAAACAATTCTGGGTTACCTGAATGCTTTTTTGAAATAAACAATTTGATTAATAGTAAGTTAAAATATAAATAGCCTCGGTATGAGAAAGATAACTGTTTTAACCATGGTTACACTAGACGGTGTAATGCAGGCGCCTGGTGGTCCGGAAGAAGATACATCAGGTGGTTTTAAATACGGCGGATGGACCGCCTCTTACGGAGATGAGGTTTTTGGTAAGATTATGGAGGAAGAGCTAAAACCCGCCGAATATCTTCTGGGAAGAAAAACATTCGAAATTTTCGAATCTTACTGGCCTCAGCATGCCGATTTTTGGCCAGGTATTAACGATGGTGCCAAGTATGTGCTATCAGAAAGCCGGGAAAAATCGGATTGGAAAAATACCAGTTTCCTTAAAAGTGTAGCCGAAATCGAAAAGCTTAAAAAATCGGAAGGTGCTGATATTCAGGTATGGGGCAGCAGCGAGCTCATCCAGTTATTGCTCAAAAACGACCTCGTTGATGAACTCCGCCTTAAAATTTACCCGCTAACACTCGGCCACGGAAAAAAACTGTTCGAAAACGGTACCATCCCGGCAGCGCTTACCTTAACAGAAAGTGTTGTAACCCCCAGTGGCGTTATTGTTGTAAATTATAAAAGAGCAGGAGAGGTAAAAACGGGTAGCATAGAGGTTTAGTTGAGGAGAAATTTAAAATTTAGCCGGTCCTTAACCAATATGTTTAAAAATAAAAACAGGATATCTTAGCCTTTATTCTCATGGCTAAGATACCTGATAAACCAAATGAAAAGCTACCATCTATTTTAAGAGTTTGGTATAGGACCATTCAGGACTTTATTTGATTGATGATACTATTTGATAATTCGTTTAGTTTGCTTTGTGAGTTTGCGGTAACCACATTGGTAACAATGAATATCCCAATCTTCTGATCCGGATATAATGCAATCCATGAAGAATGTCCCAAAGTTCCCCCGTTATGGTATAACATTTTGTCTGCTCCGTTGTAGTTAAAAGTATTCCAGGCATAAGCCCTTCCATATTGCACATCGCCTGTAAGCCGGGTCATCATTTGTTTAATCACTTTATCATTACTTTCCAGACAGCCCCTGATGTAATTGAGCATGGAGTGCGTAGTTGTTTTTAATCCGCCGGCATATCTATAAAATCCGTTAATTAAAGGCATAGGTTCTCCTTTACTATTTTTTCCGACAGATGCCTGTGCGTTTTCCTTACTTTTTAGCTCGGAAAAAACGTTCCTATCCCCAAAACGCGAAAAGATATATTTTTTGAATAGGTCATCGAAAGATGAATGGTACACATTTTCCAATATGTAACCAACCAGTTGGATGCCGACACTCGAATAATGGTAGTTTTTCCCAGACTGGTCTGTTATTTTTACATTTTTTAATTCCTTAAAGAAATCAGCTTTTGTAAAATGCTCAAAGCATGCGGCCTGCTCATGTGCCGTTTGCCCGTTATTGTTGCAGTTGATCACTGGGGGAAGTCCAGAAGTATGGGTAATTAAATGACGGAAAGTAATGGGTTCGTTATTGCTTAAAACCAGATTTGGATATTTATCGCCAAGGTAAGACCTCACATCGTCATCAAGTTTGATTTTGTTGTCGTAAACGGCCTGTGAAAGTAACAGTCCGGTATAGGTTTTTGCAATTGAACCGATCTCGTATATGGTGTGGTCATTTGGTTTCTGGCCATTGCTTAGTTTGCCGAAATGAAATGGATGGGCTTTCCCTTTAATGTATAAAACACCTGAAATTGCGGTATAACCTGGCAGTTCCATTAGTTTGGCAACCTCCTGCGCGATTATTCTATCGGTAGGGTCCCGAACTAATTTTTGTTGTTTAATAGCGGGATATGACTCTGCCTTTGACGAACAAACGACAAAAAATCCGAGAAAGAAAAAAACAAGCAAACGCTTAAAATTTTTAACGAACAGAAATGGTCTTTTGCTATTCATAGATCACATAATTTACTTTATCAACACCGGTATTGCCTGTTTTTGGATGATAAGCATATAAGGTGAGTTCATAGTTTCCGCCATGATCAATTAAATATTCGCCTTCAAACAGATTGGTCGATATCAGCGACATTTTAATTTCCTTTACAAGCTTGCCATCTTTTTTAAGGATCCCATTCACCTCGATTTCTTCTGAATTCCAAACACCTTCCTTTTCTACAACACATCCGCACATCATTACTACATTAGCCTGAAACTGGAATGGCTTATCTTTAATCGTATTCAAAGAAATGTATTGATGGGTGCGGGGTTTTAATATATCGATGATAAATCCCGGTATTTCTAAAATAATTCCTTCTCCTGTAATGTCTTTTCCCGGAATGAGCCATAACTCTGTACTTACTTTCGCCTGTGCTTGTTTCAGGTTGAAAGGAGAAAGTACCTCGATACTGACGAATGTAGGCTCGTCAATATCAATTTTGGCAAGAAAACCTGCAGTTTGTGCGTCCGTTATTGCGCTCCCACGCGTTTTAGAACCTTTCATAATCAGCTCTGTATTTCCGGTGCTGCCAGTCGTTTTGCCTTCTGCTAAAATCTGCTGGTTTATTTTGTTCCTAATGATTACGTATGCCCCGCCAAGCGAGCTGCCAATAAATTTTGCATCCCTTGCTTTTGCCCTTACCATTATTTTTGTCTCTGTGGCGGAGCTTATTATGCCTGAAAAAAGAAGTGCAGTGATAAGAATCAGTGTTTTCATAAGCTATTAGATTTTAAGTATTCCTGCTTAAACCTGTTATGAAAAGAATTGCTTTTTAATTCCTCGTCTATATTGTCAAGGTACTGCAGGATGGTGAGGTCATTAGCTAACAACTTTAAGATTGCCCTTTCGCAACTGTGCCATATCTGCTCCAGCTTTGGCAATATTTCCAGTGCTTTGTCTGACAGCGAAACCATCTGCTTTCGCATGTCTTTACTGTCTTTTTGAACATTCAGATAACCTTTTTCGGTCATCTTTTTAACAATAATCGCTACTGAAGGATGGGCATAACCCAGGAGCTCTGCAATTGCCGAAATAGGTACCTGTTTTTTTTCCTGCAGCAACATAAATATGAGGTACCAATTTGGCTCGATATCAATGTCGAACTCTTTATAGAATCTTCTCACGTCATGAGCCATACGATCACTGATTCTTTTAAATCTGCTGTCTAGTGCTTTATAGCCAAGTTCTCTTATAAGGTCTGAATACATTTTCTGGTTTATTTTTGGTAAAGATATAAATTATATAGTTAACTATATAGTTGACTATATAATTTTTTGCTGGTTAGATTTTAATGGTATCTGTTAAACAAAGCTGTATTCAAAAGAAGGGAAGTTCTTGGCTATAATTGCCAGGGTAACTGCCAACATGTTTTAAACCATTTAAATACCTGCTATTAATATCAGAAAGCATAGAATTAGTTATTTAGACATACAATTGGATCTCATACTATCGTTATATCTATTTAAACTTTATCGTATGGAATCATTTATAAAATTGGGGAACATCGACACATTGAGGCCTAGGATGTCTAAGAGTCCTGATCTTGTTCCATGTATTGTACAGGACTCTTTCGTGGAACTTTGTCGTCACAAGGGTTGCAAATTTTTGCATAAATTCCCAATTAATTATTTTGAAAGAAGAAGTGAAAAAATTAAACAACGAAAAGATTCTACATATTTTTTTGTTTCGAAAAGCAAATGGCTTTTACCAATAAATCCATATCGAAAAAAGGCACCAGAAAGAAATAGGTTCGAATTATTTCGTCAAGGATGGGGAGAGATCAGAATTGTTGGTCAACTTCCACCAAATCGTGATACTTTCCACAGAGATGAAATCTCATTTAAATTTATTACTTTTTTAAAACAACGGATTGAACAAGAAAAAGAGCTTACTGCTTTAGAAATGACAGATTATGAAGATATAGAGGAGGTAGCATATTACAATAGGCCTATTTAGCATCAGTTTATATTCAGTAAAACCTTGCCAAATTAGATTCCCCTTGACCGGAAGTAAGTGTGAATGAAGTATTTTAAATTGCATTTTGCCAACAGTCATGCAAACAATGAAATGATATTTCTTAGAATCGGTACGACAGATCGGAAGTCAGATATAATGGTGTCGTATTTTAATAAGACTATAAAGCTATGCATCAACTTAATTTCTAGTTTTAAAGAAATTATTGAAGCTTGGATGGAAAGTCTTGAGATTATGAATCAATCACATATTTAACATTTCATAAGTTAGTCGACTGATATTCCAACCTGACACGCCCTTTTTTACACTCCAATAAAAAGCTATTAATATGGGTAAAACAAATTTGATTGTTAATTTTATCCGCAATAATAGCTGAACCAACATGAAATGGATTACCCGTGAACGCCCAAAAATAGACCGGATTGCCTGTCCGTGGCTGATCTTGCGTTTTATTGATCCCGATGCCGAAATTATCTATGTACCTTATGCAGAAGTACTGGAGAAAGCTGCCGAACTTAATGCCACTCCATTTGATCTGCCCGGGGTAGAGTACTCTCATTATGATGACCGCTGCACCTTTGATTACTTTATAAAAAAACATGGACTTAAAGATGAGGCTTTAGACCGCATAGCCGCTATTGTTCGTGGGGCTGATACCGACCGCCATGACTTTGCACCGCAGGCTGCCGGGCTTGAAGCGATATTTTCCGGACTTTCTCACCAGCTATTGGATGACCAGGAATTGCTGAGCTTTGGTTTAACAATTTATGACGGACTTTATATATGGGCACAAAAGTTATATAACCTGAAACATACCCAGGCGGGGCCGGTGGAGCAATTGTTGTTACAGGTTTACCAGCAATACCTCAAAACAGATAAGGGTAAAAGAGCGCCGGTATGGGCAAAAGTCCTGAAGGAAATGATCCAGGATCAGTTAGATACCAATATGACCATAAGTTTACAACAGGCATCAGAAGAATTGGAAATCAATCCCACCTATTTATCAAGGGAGTTCTCCAAATACTTTGATAACATGTCTTTTGGCGAATATATGCGTAAACTTCGAATAGATAAAGCCCTTGAACTGATGAAGGATGATAACTATTCATTAACCGATATAGCCTACCTTACCGGTTTTTCAGATCAGAGCCATTTTAACCGGACATTCAAGAAACAAACCGGATATAACCCGCTGAGCTATCGAAAAAATATATTACCAGGTAAAAAAGATACAAATTAGTCAAGTACATTCTATTTTGCGGGTGCAATTGAGGTTAATATTGCCTCATGAACTTATTTAGAACGTTAGTAATTTTTTTCATCGCTATCCCGGCGGTAATTTTTGGCCAAAATACTGCACCTGTAAACACCTATCCAAAGATTACAGGCTACGTAGGCATTTTGCATCCTATAGCTACTTTCAGCCGTACCGGCACTGACATGAACTTTGATCACCATTACGTTGTGGGCATGCCAACTGGAATAAATATCTGGAAAAGTGCAAAAATTGGTTTTTCGGCAGAGTTTGTTCCAACCATACGCGTTGAAAACGGGGTAAGTAAAATGTCTAATTTTACGTTCCACCCGGGAGTCTTGGTGGCTTTAGGCAAAGGCTGGACTTTTGCAGGGCGTGCTGCCTTTGAAACTTCAGGCAGATATGGTCTGACCCCCGTGTTGAATAAAACAGTTATCAAAGGCAAATCGAGCAGTATGTTTGCAGCATTACCTTTACCCGTAAGATTTGGTAACGACCGCCCGGCTACGTTTACTATCGGTTTTCAATTTGGTATAGCATTCTGACGATGAAAAGCCAAAAATATACCTTAAAAGAAATTACCCTCTATTTTCTGAGATTGGGCACCTGGGGATTTGGCGGCCCGGTAGCGTTGGTGGGTTACATGCACCGCGACCTGGTTGAACAAAAGCAATGGCTTACCGAAGAAGAATATAAAGAAGGCCTGGCATTGGCACAATTAGCGCCTGGCCCGCTGGCTGCACAATTGGGAATCTATCTTGGGTTCGTTCATTACGGATTACTTGGGGCAACACTTACAGGCTTGGCATTTGTACTCCCGTCTTTTATCATGGTTGTGATTTTAGGGATGATCTATCAACTCTACGGAGGGATGAGCTGGATGCGTGATGTGTTTTATGGAGTAGGCGCAGCCGTTATCGGTATCATCGCGATCAGTGCATATAAGCTCACTATTAAGTCGGTTGGTAAACTAAGCATCCATTCGTTAAAAACCAACTGGCTTTTATGGGCATTTTATATTATAGCTATTGTAATTACTGTAATTACCCAGCAGGAACAGATTTTGATTTTTATTGGGTGCGGACTTATTTACATGCTTGTTAAATCTCCGCCCAAATGGATTAAGGCGCCCAGTATAACACCCTTGTTTTTATTTGCTGAAACCGGCTTTTGGAATTACTCAAAAACAACGCTTATTCAGATTGGTCTTTTCTTTTTAAAGGCCGGTACATTTGTATTTGGCAGTGGCCTGGCTATTGTTCCGTTCTTGCATGCCGGTGTTGTTAATGATTATCACTGGCTAACGGAAAATGAATTTGTAGATGCGGTTGCCGTAGCCATGATCACTCCCGGGCCGGTAGTGATTACGGTAGGCTTTATCGGTTATCTGGTTAATGGCTTCGCGGGGGCATCTGTGGCTGCATTGGCAACATTTACACCATGTTTTCTTTTTACAGTGGTTCTTGCTCCATTCTTTAAAAAGATTGCGAAGAATACCAGTATAAAAGCTTTTGTTGATGGTATTACTGCTGCGGTTATTGGTGCGCTGGTTGGATCGGTTGTCGTTATTGCGCTCAAATCAATTGTAGATATTCCTACTGCAATTATCGCTTTAGCCAGCGGTTTCTCACTGGTTTACATCAAAAAACTTCAAGAGCCGCAACTCATTGCTATTGCTGCTGTTTTAGGGATTGTTATTAAAATGCTTATTTAATTTTCGATTTATATTTATGAAATAGCTTGTTTTCTGACCTGTTTTTCATTCAAGCAAGCCCAACTTCGTAGCCTTTCCGATTAGCATAGCGGTATTTTTTACATCGAACTTTTCAAGCAGGCTTTTGCGATGTGTATTTACTGTTGGTACGCTGATGAAAAGTTTTTCTGAGATTTCGGCATTGGTCAAACCTTCTGCTACCAGCAAGAGTACTTCTTTTTCTCTCCGGGTAATCAGGAACTGATTGGGTGCAGGTTTCCTCAAAGCACTTAAAACCTCCATACTGTAATAGATCTGGCCTTTGATTACACTGTTTACAGCCTCTAATAGTTCTTCTTTGGTGGCATTTTTTAGTACATAACCCAACGCACCGTTATCCATCATGTTTTTGATGATGGTTTGCTGGTTAAAGGTGCTCAGGCCAAGCACGGCGATGGCAGGGTATAATTGTTTAACTTCCTTACATAGGTCTATACCGCTTTTGTCAGGAAGGTTGATGTCCATTAAAAGTACATCAGGTTGGTGTAGCTTCAGAAAGCTTAGGCACGATGCTGCATTGGTGGCATGGCCCATCCAATCGATCGTTTTTTCGTTTTGCAACAAAGAACGGATGCCTTCAATCACCATGTAGTGATCATCTACCACAAAAACGCCTATTTTCATTGTTCGCTCTTAAATATTAATTTCTATCATTACCGAAGTACCCTTGCCCGGGTTCGACTGCAGATCTATACGGCCTTTTAAAAAGTCAACACGGTTTTTAATATTAGGCCAGCCCATTCCGCCAGATTGCTTCAAAACATCGGCATCAAAGCCACTGCCATCATCCTCTACCGTAACTGCCAGCAGTTTTTCCTGTGCCGATTGATGGAGCTGTACCAATACATTTTTAGCATTGGCATGTTTGATGGCATTGTTCAGTAACTCCTGCACGATACGGTAAATGGTAACCGATGCGGTTTGTGCTATTTCGGCCTGTTGCATGCCCACAGACTGGTAGCTGACATGTACTACACCACTACGATCTATTTCGGTACAAAATTCTTTTAGCGCAGCATCGAGGCCATATTTTACCAGTATTTCGGGCATCATGTTGTGGGCTACGCGGCGCATTTCTTTAATAGAACTGTCTAACATATCAATGCTCCGTTCAAAAGCATGCGCATTGTCAGGCGTCATGATTAAATTCTCTTTCACGGTATTGAGCGAAAATTTAATACCGCTCAGCATGCCGCCCAATCCATCGTGCAGGTCTTTGGCCAGGCGGGTACGTTCCTGTTCTTCGCCTTTCAGCACAGCTTCTGTAGCGGTAAGCTGCTTTTCGGTTTCCAGTTCATCAATCTTCGCCTGCTGCAATTTCTGACGGTGTTTGTAGTTGCGATAGGTGAGTATAGAAATCAATAGCAAAGCCAAGGCACCTGCAACAAGGAAATAGATCAGGTTGCTTTTTTGCCTGAGTTGGGCTTTTTGGAGTTTTATCTGGGCTTCCTTTTTTTCTGTTTCAAATCTTTTTTCTAAAAGCAGCGTTTTATTCTGAATTTCTTCTCCTCTCAGTTTTGTCTCGATAACAGCTGAACTATCTAAATATTTCTCTGCAGTAATCACATCGTGCAGACCAAATAAAATGCTGGAAATTACTTTTAAATTTTCAAATTTTTCTTGTTTTAAATCCAGACTGTCAGCTATTTTAAGCGAAGCAGAAATATAATCTTTCGCTGTTTTAAAGTCTTTTTTTAAGAGAAAATAAAGTGCCATGCCTCTTCCTGCTATAACTTCACCTTCAGGATCGCTGATTTGTTTGCTAAGTAATAGGGCGTCTTCATAATATTTTTGCATTCTGTTCACATCATAGTGGTGAAAATAAATATTACCAGTTCCTATAAGGCAGGCAAGTTCCAATGCTTTATATCCTGTCTTTTTAGAAATGGAAAGTCCCTCTTTATAGCAAACCAGAGCAGAATCATTGTATTTCAATGATTGGTAGTTGTTGGCCAGATTGAGTAAAGATTGCCCTAGTTCTATTTCCTTTCCAGCTGATCTGAAATAATGAACCGCATCTTTTCCATATTCAATCCCTTTTTTGTATTGGTACAAACGGTAATAAACATTCTGTATAAGATCGTTCATCCGTGCAGATAAATAGGGGTTGTTTATCTCGTCAAAATACTTTTTGGCTGTTTCATAATGATAAACAGCTTCTTCATACTGTCCAAGAAAATTATAGCTGTTACCTGTATTGGCAGTTGTTTTTGCAATGATTACCTTATCGTTAAGCTCTTTTGCCAGTTGTATGGCTTGTTTGTTGAGCAGTAGGGAACTATCAAATGAACCCCTTGCATTTAAAATCCCTGTGTAGTCTGATATGAATTTGATAATGCCCCTTTTATAGTTCAGTCGTTTACTTAGGCTGCCAGCCATTAAGTAGTATTTTCCTGCCGTTTTGATATCGTCCAGCTCGTAGGTATTCCCAATATCTAAATACAATAAAACTTTGGAGGTGTCTTCTTTCGCTTCTGGTAATAATCTAAGTAAACTGTCTTTGTTCTTGACTGCTTGTGCCTGGGCGACAACACTTATAAAGCCTACCAGAAATATTAGCGCTAATTTCTTCATACCCTAATTTACGTTTTTCTGTCTGCAAATTAAATAGCATGAAACCATATTCAATATCCTCTTTTTTAATGATTTTTTAGAAATACGCTTATAAAAATCCTCTTTTTTAATGATTGATGTGCCTCGCCGGTCATTCTACTTTTACACTGTAATTAATTTTTAAAAAATGAAAAAGCTATTCTTAACTGCCATTTGCATCTCTTTTTTAAATGTATTGCAGGCACAGATTTTAAAACCTGGAAATGGCAACACCAATAACCAACAAACTGCTACACCAGGGAGTACTACGGTTAACGATGTCGATTATTTTCTGGCGGTTGCAAAAGTTACCCTTAAAACGGGGAAGGATAATAAAGAAAATGGATCTGCCCTAATTGTAAGGGTTTACCCAGCTGCCGGTACCGATAATTGGCGAAAAGGATATAGCCAGGAAAACTATAAATCAGAATTAAAAGTATGGAGCACAAATGAGTTTACATTGCCAAGGGCCGCTGCTTTTGATCAGAATTTTAACAGCCTCGCCCATTACAGGCAAACGGGTATTATGGTAGATGTTAACTATAACACAATGGGTAATGGGCCGTTTTTTGGGCTGGACGCCTGGAAAATTGAGGAAGTAGGTGTTACGTTGGAGTTTAAGGATAAAAATGGGAATCCGCACCCAACCATGGGCTCGAAGACGATCTATTTCACCGATCCAAATATGTACCTGGATTTTAAAAAATGGCAATTGTACTGCAAAACAGACCAATATTTTAATACGCTAACTCCATTCATTACCAATAGGCCAATGAATTAGAATAATTAGGTATAAACTTTAATCCTGACGTCATGAATAACGAACAGATTACCAATCCGGCACCACTAGATGGCAAAACTATAGCCATCATCAGTTACATCACCATCATAGGGTGGGTGATCAGCTATATCCAATATGGCAATAACAAAAGCCAATTGGCTGCATTTCATATCAGACAGTCTTTGTTTCTGATGCTCTGCGCATTTGGTGTTTGCATTGCCCAGATGTTGTTTGCCTTTATTCCTTACCTGGGCCGGATCATTTCAATTTCACTTAATCTATTCTTGGTGGGTTTTTTAGTGCTTTGGATCATCGGATTAATCAATGCCGTTAATGGCGAGCAAAAGCCATTGCCTATCATTGGCAATAAGGCGCAGGATTTATTAAAGGGAATCAATTAGTGCACAAAATACTACAAAATGAAAAAAGCCATCGCCTGTATCGTATTTGTCTTATGTATAGGGCTTTCTGCCTGTAAAACGATACCCGTTACCGGTCGCAAGCAAATGAACTTAGTGCCTGATGCCATGCTCAATTCTTTGGCCTTTACTACGTATGACACGATTGTGAAAAACAGTACCACGCTTGGCAAAAACGATGAAAGGGAACAGTTGGTAGAAAGAGTAGGTGCAAAGATCCAACGAGCAGTAGAAACCTATATGCAACAAAATGGGATGAGCAAAGAACTGAAAAACTTTAAATGGGATTATAACACCATTGATGCTGCTACGGTTAACGCCTGGTGCATGCCTGGAGGAAAAGTGGTGGTCTATACAGGCCTGTTGCCTTACACACAAAACGAAAACGCACTGGCTGTGGTAATGGGACATGAAATTGCCCATGCCATTGCCCGTCATGGTAATGAACGCATGAGCCAGGGTTTGCTGATCAGTTTAGGTGGAATGGTGCTGCAAGATGCCTTAAAAGAAAAGAAAGCCCAAACACAGGCCTTGTTTCTGGGATTGTACGTGGTGGGGTCAAATTTGGCACTGGCTCTTCCCAACAGTCGCATGCAGGAGAGTGAAGCAGATCAACTAGGCTTGATATTCGCCACGATGGCGGGCTATGACCCTGATGAAGCCATTCCTTTCTGGCAACGCATGGCTGCCGGCAACAAAAACAAGATGCCTGAATTTTTATCTACACATCCTTCAAACGAAACGAGAATCAAAAAACTGGCAACATTAATTCCTGAAATAAAAAGCAAATATTCCAATCAACCATCAAACTGAAACCATGAAGACATCATTCTTAGCCCTGTTTTCCTTGTTTTTTGCCCTATCATCTTGTGCGCAAAAGGATAAATTCGGTATTGTTAATTATACCGTTCCAACAGGATATGGATTGGTAAAACATGATAATGTGCTGACCTATTATAAGGAAGATAAAAGCACTGGTGCTTATTGCAATTTTTTTATTTATAATACCATGTCCGGTCATGGCAGTACATCAGCCGATTTCGATTATGCCTGGGCCAACCTGATGCAAAAACCATTTAAAGTAGCTGGTACTGCCAATATGCAACCCGAAGCTGTTTTAAAAGGATGGAAATTCTTGTTGGGCACTACAAAATACAGCGACAACGGGGTAGCTACGCTAGCAATCTTGATCAATTTTAGTGGCGAAAACGAGATGCAGGGCATTTGCATTCTTTCTAATTCGGAGCAGTATAAGGCAGATATTGAAAGTTTTATGGCTTCTGTTGATGTAAATAAAGAAGTGTCTACAAGTAGCAATTCTAGCGCTAAAGTTGATGCCGTTAATGAAAATACTCAGCTTAGGCCTGGTGCTGATAAAGGCCCAAAACCCGAGGTATGGATGAAGAGCCGGTTTGAATATGACATGATGAAGAAAATGTCGCTTACTAAATACGAGTGGATAGCTGTTTATCCCGACGGGAAATTTTACCCTTATATGCCCACAGAAGGCTTTGCAGGATTTTATGGAAAAAACAAAGATTGGGGAAGAGCTACCTGGAGCGGTAGCCGATTAAATGTAACGGACCCATCAAACAACATTTATTATTTCGATAAAAAGTCAGCCACGCAAATGCAAAGCAAGTTTGATAGTAAACCCAATTTCTACAAATCTAAATCTGTAGACGGTTTGCGTATCGAAGGGGCTTATACACAATATGCGGGCCTTATTCCTTCAACAACTAATGAAGCACAATACCTGATATGGTTTTATAAAGATGGCAGATTCGATGATCGGGGAATTTCTGTAGTTGATCTGAAAAATCCCTATGGACGTCCAGATGATGCCCCTGGCAAAGGAAAATACAGCATTGAAAACTATAGTATTTTTTTAAAATATGATGATGGACGCATAAAACAGTTGGGCTTTTCAGGCTTTTTGGATAAGGACCCCGCTACTGTTACCGATGCCTATTTTATGGGACGTAATCTTTATTACCGAAAGGACAAAAATTATAACAGTAACCTTAATAAGTTATAGACAATGAAAAAAATATTAGCTGCAGCCATGAAAGGCGTGGCTTATAACCGATAAACTAAGTCTATTAAAGCATTAAAAATTAAAACATATGAAAAAGATATTTGTCCTACTGCTTGCACTGCCCATTATGGCTTTGGCACAACAAAAGCAAAGCATAGAAGATGCCATGAAAAAAATGGAGGAGCTGAAGAAAGGCATGACTCCTGAGCAAAGGGCCATGCTGGAAAAGATGGGGGTTGAAAAGACCATGCAGGGCGTACAAAAAAATATGGCCCAAGGTAATCCCAGTGGAGCAATGATGCCCCTTGGCGATCCGAATAAAATTCCTGCCACACTTTCTACACTTGCAATTGCTCCTATGCCGGTAGGTAAAGAAAAATTGCTGGCTTATCTGAAACCAATTTTTTCGGAAACTGAAAAAGCCATTAAACCCGAGCATAAAAAAGCGTTAGCAGGCTTAATGAACAAAGGCAAGCAAACTGGTCAATCTGCTATGGCTTTTTGGGCGAACAACGAATTGGATAAAGCACTGTATCTATTAGAAAATGCCTGCATCACCAATCCCGACGATTATCTTTCGCTCAATAATTTAGCGGCTTTGCTCACCATATCAGGCTATGCGTATAAATCGTTGCCACTGCTGTTGTACACACAAAAAATGTTGCCACAAAGTGCTACGGTAACCAACAATCTTGGGCAAGCCTACCTCAGTTTAGGGAATATAGAAAAAGCGAAGCCATTGCTTTTATCGGCTATTAAAAAAGACAGCACCAATACCGAGGCTTACAGGTCTTTGGCGCTTATTGCTCAACAACAAGGTAACAATGCACTTTGTGCAGGCTATCTTGAAAAAGCCATTGCCCACGGTGGCGCTACTACAGAAGCGATCAACTTATTGAGTAAAATAGCACCAGGAAAAGATCTGTCAGAATACATCCGTAACCGCTTTAAACGCTACTATAAAGACCATAGCGTTACGAAACGTTTTGTGGTACCTGCAATTCCCGCATCATATGAAGAAGCCGTAAGCCGCAATCGTGAGGTTGAAACTTATTTTAAAGATTTTGACGCCACCATTAATGCAACGTATAAAACACAACAGGAATTGACCAAAAAATATGAGGGTCAGGTTATAGATAACCAGGCGAAGAGAATGGCACAAATGCAACAAGTGATGGTCAATGCTGGCAAGCCTGGATTTTCAAAATCCATACAGGATATGAAAGCATCGTTCAGCAATCCTTTTATAGCCCAAGGTGCCATTATGTTGGCGAGTATTGATAACCCACAATTTAGCAAGTCGTATATCAGCAGGATGAAAACGGAAACGGTCAATAGGTTGCAAAATGTAGAAGAATTAAAACAGGCACTGAAAATCGATTTTGATAATAAGATCAGCGCACTTGAAAAAGAAAAGAAAGGTCTTGATGATGGCGAAGGTAAGGATGCAGCAAATGCACGGGCCATGCAAATAGAAAAAGACCTGTGCAAGTTAAAAGAAGGCAGGCAGGCCAAATGGTTGGAAAAAACGGCCCAAATCAATAACCAATATATCCACAATATGGAAGACCTGCTTAATCAGCGTTTGCAAGAGTATCTTTTTTGGAATACCATTGTAATGCAATCTCTTCAAGACCCTACGGCAGTTAACTATGCCGCTTATGTAGGTTATCTAAAAGGCCTCAGGGATCTTGCTTATCCGCTTTTTCCTACGCACGTAGATGGAGGGTTATCAAAACCATGTGGCGATTTTTTAAAAACGGATAATACACTCAAAGGGAAAATACACGATTGGGAGCGAGAACATTGTGAGGTAGATTTTGGAGTTGATCTGGCTGTAACAGGTGCAAAAATGAATTGCGAAGGTTGGTCGGTTTATGCCAATTTTGAAATTGGATCAGTGAAATACGACCGTAGTGTAGATCCGGTAACTTGGCAAACCACTGGGCATAGCTTAACAGTAACGCCTGGTGTAAACGCCGAATTTGAAATCGGTAAAATAGGTGGCTCTTTGAGCGGAGCGGTAGAAACCACGGTTAAGTTCGACGGCAATATGAATTTCCAGGATGTGAACATCAAAGGTACTGTAGGAGCGGAGTTAAAAGGCCCTCTTGGGGGCAAAGCCGGAGCTTCAGTAAACGTGGGGAGTGTAACGGTTAGTGCCAATGGAGGCTTTAATAGTGCGCCGCCTTCTATATCGGCCCCGGGTTTTGGCAGCGATTTCCTGAAATAGTCAGCAACTGTAAAAATCATCTTTTTTAATGATTGTCTGCGCTGTACTTGCAACGTAATTTTATATTATAAACTTTTAGCAATGAAAAAACTACTCATTTTATCCCTGTTTGTTGTAAATACAATAGCAGTAAACGCACAAACAAAAAGTATTTTAACAAAGGAGCAAAATACAGGTAAGACCATTGATATAAGGGTGCCGGTAGGAACGATGAAGGTTGGACTGGTAGAAGCAAAGGTTATCCCGGTACAATCTTTAAAGATGAAGGTGGACCCTAGGATACTTGCTAATCAAAAGTTCGCAAAAGACATTGCTATAGAATTAGCTTCTATTGCTTTTGAGCCTGCAAACAAGCGCTATATTCTTAAATGTAGAATTTTTAATGCCGGTACTACTGATATAGATTTAAATCTTTTGAAGTATGCTGTAGCTGGTGCGCCCAATCACTTACTTACTGAAGTAACCAGTAATGATCCCAATTTATGGAATACTTCAACATATCCTCCCGATATAAATTTTCCTTTTGATTTAGAAACAGAGCTACCAGGTGGCGGGGTTTATGCTTTAAATGGAAGAAGCTTTTGGCTAAAAGCTTCCAATTGGTTTGCATGTATTAGCAGAAACCCAAATGTTAATATTGGAGAAACGATATATACTAACACTATTCTTAAACCAGGAGAATCTGCTTATTCTATAGCAATTGATGGGATAGTTTGGAATAAAGCCAATGGCTCTGGTGGAGCACACAGAATGTATAGCATTAAAATCGATCCATTAAATAAAATTGGCGATCAAAACCTAAGCAATAATGCCATATATTTTACAATGGATAATATTGATGTTCAATGATTATATTTATAAGTGGCTGATTTGTAAATGCAAAATTGATATGAAACTGATAAAAAATATTTTCCTGCTTTCTCTGCTGCTGGCAATGAACTGCACTAGTTTTGCCCAACAACAAACCTTTGATGTTATTTCCTATAGCTTACCCAAAGGATGGCAAGAACAGCGAAATGAAGGTGGTGTACAACTTTCCGTTAGCGATAAAAAAACAGGAGCCTATGCCATTGTCGTAATCACAAAAGCAAAGGAATCAACTGGATCTGCCAGCGAAAATTTTAATAACGACTGGCTTAAATTGGTAAAAGGAACAGTGCAGGTAAATGATGCACCTGTATTGGAAAAACCTGCTAAAGAAAATGGATGGGATGTTATTTCTGGCAATGCTAATTATACCGATGGTACCAATACAGGAGCAGCTACTTTACTGACTGCTACCGGTGGTGGACAAATGGTAAGTGTGGTTTTAATGACCAACACCAAACAATATCAAAACGAGTTGCTGGCATTTATGCAATCTTTGAAACTATCAAAGGCCACACAGAACTCTGTGAATAACCAGGCAATTACAAATAACATAGGTGGCTTATCTATAGTAGGTTTATGGCGCGACAATCATTTAGAAGTAAGTGGGTATTTTAATGGTTTTCCACAGTATACTGCCGGCTATTTCAGGCGAGAATATTTATTTAAAGAAGACGGCACTTATACTTTTCGCTTAAAGAACTGGTCGACACTTTTGAAAGAAATACTTTTTGCCTCTGAAAGCGGAACTTATACTGTAAGTGGGAATCAAATTACCATTACACCTAATAAAGGCAGGGGTGAATGGTGGAGCAAGAAGGATAATAATACAAAATTATGGGGAAATAGGTTAAATGCCTCTGATTATAAGTTAGAAAAGGTGAATTATACTTTTGAAATCAAATATTATTCCGGAACAAATAATTATGGCCTTCTTCTTAACCCCAAAAAGAATACAGAGCGCGATGGTACTTATAATCAAAATGGTTTTTCCTACACACAGAGTAGAACTGGTGAATCAATTATTGATAATCCGCCAGGCTTTAAAAATTAATCCGGGTAAGCGTACAAATAAATGATTTAAAGATGAAAAGAATAATACTTTTCTGTTTAGCTGCGACGCTGGCAACTATTGCCCTCGCGCAAAAAGCACCTGTCAAAGACCCCGTTGTACCCTGCAATGGAGATGCAGATCATTTGCCGGGAAAATATACCGATCATACCAATCCCAAATACCCAAGCAGCCTTAAAGGCACTGCGCCCGATAAAGCCGTAATGACGCGGCAGCTGATTGCCTTAGAAAAACTGGAAGAAGCCAGTAGAAACAATTTTCAGCTCAACGGTTGTGTAGCCAGGGTAAGCTTTAGTGGCGGAGATAAAACGATGTTCGGCAATATTGGTTTAACTCGCTATGGCTATCAATTGGCTGCTTATCAGAATGTTTGCCATGTTACAGAGCATATTGTAAAAACAGTGGGCGAATACCGAACGGTTCTGCGGGTAGATGTAAATCCTTCTTTCGTGCAGGGCTACCTGCTTCCCGGTGGTACGGGCGAATTTTATTTGGATAAAAGCAGAGCCGTTCGCTATGATATCCCTATTGATGCTAAGCAGGGACCAAATTACAGCAATGAACGTACGAGTCGTCCAAGCCGTATTTCCCAATACATATCGGAGGCAATGATCCTCGCCAACAGATCCAATGATTATAAGAATAAACATGCCGATTTTTTAAAATTCATTAATGGCGAAGACTATGTAGAAAACTGGATATCGGGATCGAAATATGATAAAATTGGCCCAAAATCCTATCAATGGATAGACCGGCGTTACCTGATTGCCAAACCTGGCATACCTGTATTGATCCCGGTTAGCCGCAAACAATACCTGGAAGATTTACTGGAATACTTTGAAATAGAAAAAGCTAATTTTTACTTTGACCTTGAGAATAAAATAAAGAACAATGCAGGCAATACTTCTGAAAGTGGTAAAAAAAGAGCAACAGCACTTGAAGCAGATAAAAATGCCTATCCGCAACTCTATGAAACAAAAAAAGCCAAAGTAAAAGAACTATTGGCTACCCAAAAGGCAGAATGGCTGCAAAAACAAGCTGTGATAGACATCAATAGCGTTACCTATGATGCTAACGAACGTTTGGCCGCTATAGGTAAATTTTACGATGCCGAAAACGAAAAAACAAGTGCGCTTTATATTTATAATCCGGCGTATTTCAAGCCAACCGCCAATCAGCCAACCAAACCAGCATTAATGGAAGTGCAGTTCCGGTACGAAATTAGTGCAGATAGGGGCTTTTCTGAACGGTTGCTTAGCAATTTCCTGAAGAATTATGACCTGAATGCATTACGGAAAATGCTGGATTAAAACTCAAAACTAAATATTCTCAGCTCCATGAAACCCATAAACGCTTTATTTTTCCTGTTTTTACCTGTACTCCAGGTAAATGCACAGATTTGCCAGTCGTCAAAAGAGCTGGAAGTTCTTCCAGGGAAGCAGATCGATGCGGCACATTGGGAATGGCCACAGGAAAAAGCGCACTGGTTCGATCAACTGGGCACAGCAGCCAATAAAGCTACTGCAACTGCCGTGCTCACCAAAATTGAAACGCTTGAAAAACAAAGTCGTTCCAATTATAATTTAACAGGCGGTGTACTTAAAACCGCTTTTTCAGGCAAAGCCCCAACCATGATGGCAGGTAAATATCCTTTGGCAAGCTATGATCTTAATATGGGTTGTTATGAGTATATCTGTGTTAAAAACAAAATGAAGATCAATGGCGAATACCAGATTGTTTTTCGGGCTTACGTTAACCGCTATCCGGGCATAGAAAATGCCTTTTCCTTTCAGGATGAGGCCTACTATTATGAAACGCCCAAAAAATACAACGGACAGTTTATCGCCTTGCATAACTTCATCAAAATGGATGCCTCTAAAAATGTAAATAGTGGCAAAGGGTTTTATCAGGATATTCCGGAGGCAAGTGTAAAAGAAGGTGATCGGAACGTATACATGACCCGCCATTGGTATATTACCAAACCTGGTGTTTTATTGTTTGTGCCCGTTAGTCGTAAGGAATATCTCGAAGCGCTATTGGTATATTACGAAAGAGAAACGCTTTTAATAGCTGATAAAATAAAAGAGATCGAAAAAGACAGTGCCGGTATGATGAAAGATCCTCAGAAATACGCCCAACTTTATGAAAATGGTAAACGTAACCTGGTGATAAAAAAGGCCAGATATCCAGATTGGCAGCAAAGAATAGCAACAAAAAAAGCTTTAGTGCAAAAGGCATTGAAAGAAAATACGTCTGAATGGTTGGCGCAGCCCGCTGTGGTGAAGTCAAAAGGAGAAACTTACTCCTGGAAAAACAAATATGGTCCGGCTGAGAACGACAATGTATGGATCGATACCTATAACGCCGATACCAAAGAAGATGCCCAGAAAACGGGTTCATTTACTTTTAGCGGTTTTTGGGATGGTAAAGGTGGTGCAGTACTGTATAAATATAACCCCGATTATTTTAATGGTTCTGAAAAAAATCAGGCAAAACCCTATATGATAGCGCTTACTTACAGGTATGTAAAGACCCCGCTTGGAAAAAACCTGGTAGAAAATTTTACCGAAAACTTCGACTTCGACGCGATAAGGAATTTACTGGAATAGGGCATGTAACCCGCTATTTATGTTTAATCATTAATCAAAAATGTTATGAAAAAAATCTTCTCTATTTTAGGCTCTATGCTGTTGGTAGCCATAGTTAAAGCGCAAACTACCGGGATAAAAAAGGAAACCGTAAACCCGGGAAGCAATCAAACCATTGGCATTCAGGCGCCACCAAAAGATCCTAAAGCAAGTGCTACCGACCCTAAAAAGGAAGCCGAAGCCAAATTGGCTGCAGAAAGAGCAGCTAAAGAGGCAAAAATGGCCCAACAGACCGACCCAAAGAACATGCCTGCAAAAGATCCCAAGGCCGCTCATGTTGATCCTAAAAAGGAAGCTACAGAGCAAGCTGCAAAAGACAGGGCCGCAAAAGAAGCTAAAATAGCCCAGCAAGCTGATCCTAAAGCTATGCCTGCAAAAGATCCGAAAGCCGCCCATACTGATCCTAAAAAGGAAGCTGAGCAAAAAGCTGCAGCAGAAAGGGAAGCGAAAAATGCCAATACACAGCATAAAGAAAACTAATGTGGTTTAGTAAGAACATAGACCAACCGCAGCATATTGAAGTAGGGGAAAGCCCCTTGCATGGCCGGGGCGTGTTTGCCAGGAACAAAATCAGGAAAGGGGAGCTCATAGAACAGGCGCCTGTTATTTTCTTATCAAATGATGAAAAAGAAACACTAAGGTTTACCAAATTGTATCATTATTATTTTTTGTTAGATCGCCCCGAAAAACAAACCGCGTTTGGTTTTGGCTATGCGTCGTTTTATAACCATTCGCCCAGGGCAAATGCTTTTTATACCTTTTCCGAAAGGAAAAATACCCTTAATATTTATGCCCATCGAACCATCGAAGCAGACAGTGAAATCACCATTAACTATAATGGTAAACCTGACGATAAGCGCGAGGTTTATTTCCCCGGTCCGGATGAGTTATGAAGAAGAAACTGTATTTAAAAATGATAAAAGGAAAGGGCAGGGGTGTTTTTTGCACCGCCAATATTGCCGAGGGCGAAACAATAGAAGTTTGCCCAATCATTGTCATCCCGGCTAAAGATTTTGCTGCATTAAATGCTACAGCGCTGATGGATTATAGCTTTTATTTCGATAAGGAAGAAAACACGCTATCGTTAACCATGGGCTTTGGATCTATGTACAACCATAAGCAGTATCCTAATGCTGTTTATATACTTGATAGAGAGAAAAAGCAAATGGTATTTACGGCTCATGAGCAGATAAAGGCGCATACTGAAATATGCATCAATTATGGTGGTGAGTATGGGAAAGATTATAGCAAGTGGTTTGTAGACAGAGGAATAGTTCCTGTGTAATGGTAAAAATCATCCTTTTTAATGATTGATCTGCGTGTGCGGCTGGCCTAATTTTACCTGAAGAAAGCAAATCATGAAAAAATTAAAACCATGAAAAAATTAATTTTGATCTTTTTCCTCACCATTGGTGTAGGGGGGATAACACAAGCACAGATTTTGGGTAAACTTAAGGCAAAAGCAAAAACAGCTGCAGAAAACTCTGTCGATCGCTCAACGGATAAAGTTGTAGATAAGGCTGTAAACAAAACTGCCGACAATGTTACTGATAAAGCAATAAGCAAAGTGAGCGACAAACTGAATGGTCTGTTTAAAAAGAAAAATAAAAAACGCCCGGATACGGTACCTCCAACAGTTGCCGATACAAGCAAAGCCGCCATCAAACCTGGAAATTAAATCAATACATAAGCAGATGAAAAAGATTTTCACCCTTTTAAGTGCCCTGTTTATTGTAACTGGCCTTAGAGCACAGAAAGTAGCTGTGCAGAAAGAAACGGTAAAACCAAAGGTAGATACCATTGGTAAAAGCGTTATCGATAAAAAAACAAGTGCAACAACTGATACAAAGGATGCAAAAATTGCCCCTGCCATCAAATATGCACCAACCTCAAAAGTTGCTCCCGTAGCAACAAAAGCAGGCAAATTGGCTCCAGTAAAAACAAATTAGCGTTTCTCATATCATTATTCTAAAAGCAGTGCAGAAAAAGCCTGCTTTTTTTGTTTAATTATGCCATTACTGAAACCATTTGTAAAGCCTTTACTCCTAATGCTTTATCGCCGGTTATTTCCACTTTATTAACCACCACCTCAGGTTTCCAGCTTTTTGAAAATAATTTCCAGGCAGTATGGGGATCAATTATTACCGTTGAATGGGATGCCTGGATTTTTCCCTTGCTCAAAACCCAGTTTCCTTCTTTCATGGTGATGTTCCACTGTCCGCCTATATCAGTTGATACAATCAGTGACGCAGTGGTACCATCCTCTGCTTTTACCTTACCGAAAGTATGAGGAAGTGCATACATGCAAATGTCAATAAAGGGATAATACAGCTCTTTGGTCATAATCCCCGGTTTATTCACTGCATCGCGTATTTGCTGTTGGTGTAAGAATTTCTCTGTATATTCTCTGGCGATGTGAAACCAGTTTGGAGAAATTTCCTGCCCGGCCCAGGCTACCGGAAATATGGCCTCATCAAAGGGGTTAAGCTCTTTAAGATGTTCAATATACTCTTTTCCTGTAATCGCTAACAGTTCTGTTAGTATTTGTGGGCTAAGCCTTTTAGCCGCATTAACCCAGGTCATATTTAAGCTGTTTAGAAATGAAACAAGATCTTCATACGAGTTTATTTGATGAGCCTGTTCACCAAAATATTTATCTCTTGAAAATGAAAGCCCTCTCAGGTTACCGTCAAGTAAATGAGCGGCAACATCCTTTACTTTCCATAATTTGGCAATAGTTTGGTTGTTCCACTCTTCATTTGTAAGCGATTTTAAAAGCGCAATTAGCTTTTCATCTAAAATAGTGAGTAAATCTAATATTTTGGTTTGGATGATATCTTCCATTTTATACTTTAGAATAAACAGTTTCCGAAAACAGGAAACATAGCTTAAAATTGGTTATAATGAAACTAACTCCCAATGCATTTCAACTGAAATACTTTATGGCGTAATCAGTTCAAATTCGGCGTAGCCTGCCTGATGATCACCTTCGGTTGTACGTAAAGAAGTGAGCCTTACATAACGTGCCCGGATAGGTTTGAAACCCCTGTTTTGCCATAAAGGATTATTCTTAATATTAGAAAATTCGGCTTCATCTGTCAGTGTCCAATTTTTATTATCAGGCGATACAAAAAACTGGTATTTACTGATTATCCCTTCATTACTTCCCTGTCCGGGCAAATACCGAAATCCGTTTATTTCCACTTCTTTTCCCAAATCAATAGTGAGCTCAATATTGGTATTTGTGTTGGTTTTATTGTACCATGCGGTATTAGGATCGCCATCGAGGAGCCGCTTTGCGGTAGAGTCAGATACGTTTAAAATCTTCCAATCTTTTTTCGAGATATCAAATTCCTGTTTGGCTACCGGGCTACTTTTCTTTGATTGAGTGCTGTAGGTAATAGCCTGAACGCTTAATTTGCCATCTGCTACAAACGGTTTTGAATATTTTATTGATTTACTGTTTGGAGCTGTTCCGTCAAGCGTGTAAAATATCTCTGTTTCTTTATCGTCAGCTTGAATGCTGATGGTACCATTCGGGTTTCTGGAGATGACAGGGGCGGTAAGTATCTGGGGTGCAAGATAAACGCCTATGGCTGAAATCAGGAAATTACTCTTGGCATCCAGTACCTCAAAACGAAGTTTTTTGGCTTGCACTGAAGGGAAGGCTACAATCCGTTTATAACCAATAGTGGTTTGCCTTGCCAATTCTTTCCAGCTGCCATTTTTCAGCTGAGCTTCAACTTTGAAGGCTTTAACACGCTGCCCTAAAGGGATATATTCCTGTACCATAAAACGGTTAAATGTTGTAAGCTTACCAAAATTCAATATAAGGCTCGCTTTTGAAATGCCGTCGCTTGTTGCCCAGTAGGTATCTTTATTGTCATCCAAAACCTGGGCTGCATTGTAATTTTTGCCACGGGAATTTGAGACTTCAACTTTCTTATTTTTAGCCAGGTTTACGGCAAATGCTTCTTTAACAGCTTTTGCTAAAGCTAATACGGCCTTCTCATCATTCTCATGGATGCGTCCTCGCCGGTCAATAGGAAAGTTGAGCAATAAAGTTCCATTTCTGCCAATAGAACTATAATAGGTATTTAACAATTGTGGCAATGTTTTAACCCTGCTGTCTTCATAGCTATGGTAGAACCAGCCCGGTCTTGTTGAGGTATTAACTTCAGCCGGAACCCAGGCATTCCCATTTTCTACGCCATAGTGCAGCATAGGGTAGGGCACATCGCCGGTTTTATTTAACAGGCTCCAGTTCGTTTCGCCAACATAGCCCGCTTCGGTACCCACCCAGCGCAGATCAGCCCGATCTCCGTTATCATTCCAGATTACGGCATTGGGCTGGAGCTTACGGATCAGTTTGTAGGTATTCTGCCAGTCGTAATAAGTTGTCCGGTCAATTGTACGTGTTTCTTTTGCACCACCATAATATCCCGAACCACCATTTGCACCATCAAACCATACCTCAAAAATATCTCCGTAATTGGTTAACAGTTCTTTGAGCTGATTCCTGAAATAAGTAATGTATTCAGGCCGACCATATTCTGCGCTATTACGGTCCCACGGAGATAAATAAATCCCCAGCTTAAGGCCATACTCCTTGCATGCTTGAGCAAGGTCGCCAACAATGTCTCCCTTGCCGTTCTTCCACGGCGAATTCTTGATAGAATATTCGGTATATTTCGATGGCCATAAGCAAAAGCCCGAGTGGTGCTTCGCGGTGATAATAATCCCTTTCATACCAGCTTCTTTACAAACCTTTGCCCATTGCCTGCAATCCAGATCAGTTGGATTAAATATTTTAGGATCATCCTCACCATAACCCCATTCCTGGTCTGTAAAAGTGTTGATAGATAAGTGTACAAAAGCATAATATTCCATCTGCTGCCAATGCATTTGCTGTTTAGTAGGGATAGGGCCAAGTGGCTTTGGAGCATCGGTTTGTGCACTAACAAGGTTCCATGCAGAAAAGCAAAGTATATAAGTTAAAAGTAATCTCTTCATTTTCATGATCATTCTTCAGGGTATTTAATGGCTTTTGATAACACTTTATGCACAACAATTTTATAATGTTTGCCTGTATTTCTCAACATTAAGTAAAATTAGATTTATATTCATTCAGCAGTTTTACCTAAAAAGACTTCTTTTTGATTAAAACAGAATTATATCAGTAAATCCTAAGTGTTGCATCAGCGTATAGCAAGCAGTCTAAATTATATATTTTCAATTACTTACCTGGCATTTAGTGATAAATTAGTTTTTTGTACAAGCTAACTAAAGGCAATTAGTAGTAAAACGTGTATTTTTATAGGTATATTTAGTCTTAGTTTCTGATCTTACCAATCATCGTTATGAAGGATATTCCATGGGTTTCGGTTAAGCGTTTGCCGGTCAATAAAGTTTCAGGTTTCATCGCCTCGCCTTCATTAGACATGCTGTCGGTAGAAGAACCGCTTGAAATTAGAATAATATACGGGGCTGCCGGAAACCGCACAGAAAAGAATATTTCCATAACCATGCGCACACCTGGAAATGACCTTGAACTTGCTCTTGGTTTTTTGTTTACAGAGGGTATAATTTCTTCATATGCAGATGTTAAATCGATTGCTCATATGCCTTTATCCTGTGAACTGCAGAAAGAAAATGTTGTTTGTGTGGAATTGACAGAAGGCTTTATACCCAATCTATTACAAGCCGACAGAAATTTTTATACTACTTCAAGCTGCGGGGTTTGCGGTAAAGGATCCATACAGTCTATCAGAACGGTGAGCCCCTATACAAATTTGGCCCGTCAGCAGGAAATAAGTTTATCGCCTGAGGTATTTTACAGCTTACCTGGGAAATTAAGATTGGCACAAAGTAATTTTGAGGCAACTGGCGGGATACACGCTTCGGCGCTCTTTACCCGGGAAGGAGAATTGGTATTACTTTGTGAAGACGTTGGGCGCCATAATGCATTAGACAAGTTAATCGGCAGCGCCCTGGGTAAGAACATGCTTCCCTTAAACACCTATATTTTGCTTTTGAGTGGAAGAGCCAGCTTTGAGCTCATCCAGAAAGCAGCCATGGCAGGAATTTCGACTGTGGCTGCAATAGGTGCGCCGTCTACCCTCGCTGTTGAACTGGCCAATGAATTTGGTATCACATTGCTGGGTTTTCTTAAACAAGACCGATTTAATATATATACCGCTCACGATTGTCTCCTATCAGATTCCTGAAAGAAATGCAGTTACCTATATCCTGGGAACAAACCCGGGATATATATAAGCGTAGAAAGACTGGAACAGACAGTGCAGCCGTAAATTGCGATATATAGGAGCGATCCCACCTAAAATAAAGATGCTTAAAAGCTAGAATATTATATGATAATTAGAAATAAGGAAAATTGGTTCAAAATGCTGTTTGTCTGGCATGGTTCAGTTCTTCCAAAGCTCCTCCCAAGGCTCTCATTACTTTTTGTTCTGTCAATCGGGGTGGTATTCTTTAATGGTAAAATTTTTTCTTTCAAAGTCCCTTTAAATCCGACACCTTTAACCTTATTTGGTTTTGTACTTGCCCTGTTTCTGGGGTTCCGTAACAATGTTAGTTATGACAGATTTTGGGAAGCGCGGAAACTCTGGGGAGCTTTATTGAATTGTACACGCTCATTAACGCGGCAGGTACTTACACTTCCGGAGCCTCCGGTTGACCGGTCACTTGCTCGGCACTTTATTGATCTTCTGGTCTCTTTTACTTACGCCCTGAAACACCAGCTTAGGGATACAGACCCGCAACATGACCTGAAAGAACGGCTCAGTGAAACAGATTATCGTTTAATTATCTCGGCAAAGCACAAACCGGTTATGATAACAAAACTCATGGGCGAATGGGTAACTGGTGTACACCGCACCGGCCGGATTGATGCAATACAGCAGATGAGATTTGATGAAAATCTTGATAAACTTGAGGAGATCGTTGGTGGATGTGAACGGATTATTTCTACCCCGATCCCTTATAGCTACCGGGTGTTGCTGCACCGCACAGTGTATCTGTATTGTTTCCTGCTGCCCTTTGGACTGGTTGACAGCCTCCAATGGCTTACCCCCTTTATTGTAGTTTTTATTGCCTATACCTTTGTGGCTTTTGAGGCCATTGCCGACGAAATAGAGCAGCCTTTTGGTACCGCATCAAACGACCTCGCCCTTAACGCCATGTGTAAGATGATCGAAACCACTTTGATGGAATTGAACGGTGAAGAAATTTCTGTGAACATCAGCCCCAAAAATGGGGTTATCGATTAATTATTTCGCATCCTGAATTTAGCTGTTTGCAGCCGTAATCTAGGTTTGCTTAACCCATCCGCCGGTTAATAATTTAGTATGGTAATAGTCTATAAGGCTTAAAAGGCTCTAGCATGTGCTGAAAGCTTTTTTATGTCTTAAAATTCTCGCAAGAATTTACGCGCTTTCCTTTATCTTTGCCGCGAATTTAATATTCCTAATTGTGATCAATGTAAATAATATCTCCGTTTCATTTGGCGGAACCACCCTTTTTAGCGATGTAACCTTTTCGATAAACGAGAACGATAAAATAGCCTTAATGGGTAAAAATGGTGCAGGCAAGTCCACTATTCTAAAAATTATTGCCGATGTAATTAAACCTACTTCTGGTAACGTAACAGGTCCTAAGGAAGCGGTGATTGCCTATTTGCCACAACATTTGCTTACTCATGACAATGTTACTGTTTTTGAGGAAACCATGAAGGCTTTTGCAGAAGTAAACCAGATGCAAAAGGAACTTGATGAGCTGAATGAGCAACTTACTATCCGTACCGATTACGAAAGCGACGACTATATGAAGCTAATAGAGCGCGTATCGGAATTAAGTGAGAAATTTTATTCTATTGAAGAAACCAATTATGAAGCAGAGGTAGAGAAAGTATTAAAAGGTTTGGGTTTTGAGCGTAAAGACTTTACCCGTCAAACTTCTGAGTTTTCGGGTGGATGGCGCATGCGTATCGAGCTGGCCAAGATTTTATTAAAAAAACCTGATCTAATTTTACTGGATGAGCCTACCAACCACATGGATATCGAAAGTATTCAATGGCTGGAAGATTTCCTGATCAATTCGGCAAAGGCCGTGATGGTCATCTCGCACGACCGTACCTTTGTAGATAACATCACCAACCGTACCATTGAGGTAACCATGGGTAGGATATACGATTATAAAGCCAAATATACCCATTACCTCCAGTTGCGTGCCGATCGTCGTCTGCATCAGTTAAAAGCTTATGAAGAGCAACAACGTTTTATTGCCGATAACCAGGAATTTATTGATCGCTTTAGGGGAACCTATTCTAAAACCTTACAGGTACAATCGCGCGTTAAAATGCTCGAGAAACTCGAAATAATCGAAATTGATGAGGTAGATACATCAGCATTACGGTTAAAGTTTCCACCTTCACCACGTTCCGGCCAGTATCCGGTAATCGTAGAAGAGCTGACCAAAGCCTATGGCGATCATGTAGTGTTCGAAAAAGCATCAATGGTGATCGAACGGGGAGAAAAGGTGGCTTTTGTAGGTAAAAACGGTGAAGGTAAATCGACCATGATTAAAGCCATCATGTCTGAGATTGATTTTGAAGGAAGTTTAAAAGTAGGACACAATGCCAAGATCGGTTACTTTGCGCAAAACCAGGCTGCACTGCTTGATGAGAACCTAACCGTATTCGAAACCATCGATCAGATTCCGTTAAGCGATGGAACTGTAAAAATAAAAGACCTTTTGGGGGCCTTTATGTTTAGTGGAGATGACACAACAAAAAAGGTTAAGGTACTTTCTGGTGGCGAAAAAACACGCTTGGCCATGATTAAATTGTTGTTGGAACCGGTAAATGTATTAATCCTGGATGAGCCAACCAACCACCTGGATATGAAGACAAAAGATATTATTAAAGATGCGTT
Organism: Sphingobacteriaceae bacterium; assembly: GCA_017745075.1. GTDB lineage: Bacteria > Bacteroidota > Bacteroidia > Sphingobacteriales > Sphingobacteriaceae > Pedobacter. The sequence continues at coordinate 33,228 of JAGIAD010000008.1, forward strand.
GAAAGATTTTGATGGCACTTTGATTTTGGTATCGCATGATCGTGATTTCTTGGATGGGCTGGTACAAAAAGTTTTCGAATTTGGCAATAAACGTGTTCGTGAACACTTTGAAGATATAAAAGGATTTTTGGCTTATAAAAAGATGAATAGCCTGAAAGAAATAGAGCAAAATTAATCAGGATTTGCTTCACACCGGATTCGTGTATCCGGGGAAATATCGTCATTGCTTTGCTGGCTAAAAAGTCTCTCCGCAATGACGATTTTATATATTATAGGTTAAGGAACAAGCGCGGCAATTTTCTCGCCGGAACTTTCTCTTCGGCTAACATCTGTTCGGGTAGCGACAAAATGATCGATGATCAGATTTGATTCATTGCCCATAATCAGCGTGTGGAGCTGGGTATTTCCTTTAAGTCTTAATGCGCTATTGTCGAGAATTTCAGTATACAAACCTTCGCAACTGGTGTCGATGTCGGCAATAGCATTTCCTTTAAGAATAATCTGTAGAAATTGAGAGGCTAGCTTTGCTTCTGTTTTTACCACAGCATTTTGATCAGCCTCAATGCGGTAGATATCGTTTACATAAATAACGAGTTTACACCTTTCTTTGCTAAGCGAGCTAATGCGGATCGCTTCACCCTGCTGGGTTACTTTTACACTTCCTTCGTTATCGTCTGCATAAGATATTCCAACCGCTGGCCGTTGCACCAATATCACTTCTACATTTCCTTTTATCGAGATCTTTCGAAAATTCGGGGTCTTGTAAATCATGGCTTGTGTTTTTTCTGTTGCCCTTAAGTTTGCCGGAAGGGCAGCTGTTAAGGTAGTTACAGCAGATGCTATAGTAATTAGCGTTTTAATAGAGGTTTTCATCTGAATATTTAAATTTTGTTAAGTTATGCTGGCGTGCCAATGAAAACCGGCATACCAATATTATCTTTTCGTGCTTAACCAAGCTGGTGCCAAAAAGAAAATGTTGTTTTAATTGCTTTGCAGCAAAGTTTTTTACTTGTTATTAATGTTAACCTGTTCGTTTTCGAACAGCCTATGTGCGGCAGTGAACAGTTTATATAGCCAGATTGGAAGGGGAGATCTTAAATATTTATTATTTTAGTAAATTAGGGTATATTGAATCAGTAGTTTTGAAAAAATCGCGATGTCAGTAAAAATCAATAGGCAAACACAGCAGAAATTTCAGCAGTTACTGGTTATTATCATTGCCTGGACCATAACCGGGGTTGTAATCGCTGTTTTTGAAGACCTTGTACTGCATACCCGGAATTCTTTAGGACCAGTACCTGGTTATACATTAATTTCTTCAATCGTCTTAAACGCCATTATTGGCCTTTTCGGCGCATTGCTGGGAGGAAGTCTGCTCGTATTTTTTGTAAATGTAAAGTATAACGATAAGCCTTATGGTTATACCCTTTTAATTGTGGCTATATCATTTTTATGCATCATTTTAATTGTAAATGAACTGCTGAGCCTGTATGAACTGGGCGATTCGAAGAGATTTTTAAAAAACGGGTTGGTATGGGGCATCGTTGTTTCCATAACGCAGTTGCTGCTGCAGATAAACAGTAAGTTTGGACAGGGGATTTTCTGGGATATTATCAGGGGAAAATACAATACACCCAAAGAAGAATCGCGGATCTTTATGTTTCTCGATTTAAATTCATCAACTTCCATTGCCGAAAGCCTCGGAGATAAAAAATATCATGAATTATTAAAAGATATCTTTATCGATATTACCGATCCTATTTTGGAAAACAGGGGAGAAATATACCAATATGTGGGTGATGAGGTGGTAATTGCCTGGCGTTATGATGAAGGGTTAAGGAACAATAAATGCATCAATTGTTTTTTTGATATTAAAGCACACCTGTCTTTTCTGAAGGATAAGTATATTGAAAAATATGGCTTATTACCTGCTTTTAAAGCGGGTATTCATTGCGGAAAGATTATAGCAGGCGAAGTTGGGATTATAAAACGCGATATTACCTACTCTGGTGATGTACTGAATACGACTTCAAGAATCCAGAGTATGTGCAAGGAATTTAACCAGGAAATGCTGGTATCAACAGCGCTGATTAAAGAACTCCAGCTCACAGATCATTATACTACCCAGATGTTAGGTGCCATTAAACTTCGCGGAAAGGAAAAAGAAATGCAGATTGTAGCCATAAAACCTGTTTAATACATTCATCGCATAGCTCAAATTTTGTATTATTCCTTTTACTGTTAATGTTTTTTTTGATCAGAAATGCTGTAATTATTTTTTTAAAAGTTGCTTAAAGCTTTATTAAAACGATTTATTTAGGCTGTTGGCGGGCGCTGTTCTTCTGCGATCGTATTTTGTCGTAAAAAGACAGGATAGTACAGGATGGGAATTTTATTACACCTTTATATATTTAAGAAATAATTTACTAACCAAATAACTTTTTAAACCAACTATTTAATTAACGAACGTTAAGACGATTTTATGCAATAAAAATCTACTCACCCTTTTAAGTCAGTTTTACATTTTTTAATTTCTAATTGATTTAGATCCATAGCTTTTTGTTGCCCAGTATTTTAATGGCCGTTTATCCAATGAAATTGCTATGAGTAAAATTTTACAAAAAATTTTAATCGTTAACCTGACGATTATATTCATTCTAAGCGCTTGCCGGAAAAAAGAATTTGATGAGTTCTATGGACGTCCAGAAACATTAGCCGATCCCATTTACCAGCAACTTCAGGCGAAGGGAAATTTTACCAGGTTTTTAGATTGTATAGATAAATCGGGTTATAAAGAAACCCTGAGCACGGCAGGTTCGTGGACTGTTTTTGCACCAACAGACGCGGCTTTTAGTGCTTACATGACCGAAAACAACTTAACCGAGATAAATGCTACGCTCGCTTCGGCAATTGTACGTTATTCAATGACCTATGATGGAGAAAAACTGGAGCGCTTAAGCGATAATTTAACAGCTAAAGGTTTTGTTAAGAATACTGCATTTAGGCGACGTACTGTTTATTACGATTTTGTTTACGATGGTACAGATAATGATGGCAAAGCAATTAAGGTAATTGCAGGCAACCGCAACGGCACCTATTTGCCAAGTGATTTTAATAATAAAAACCTGCCATTTTTTCTCAGTCCCTTTATCTCTTTTGCTGGTTTAAGTGGCTTGGACTACAATTATTTTTATCCAAATACCGAGTTTACCGGCAAAAATGTTGGCCCCGGGAAAATTATAGAGCAAGATATTGTCGCCGAAAACGGTGTAATCCATATTATAGATAAGGTGCTTATCCCACCACCGAGTATCGATCAGTACATTGGTGCCAAAACGCAGTATAGTGCCTTCAAAGCACTTTTAGATAAGTATGTAAGCTACAACATAAACACTGATATTACGCATCGCTACCAGGTGTTATCGGGTAAAAGTGATAATGTTTATGCTAAAAATTACAGCGTATTGCTCGGTTTTTCGCCAAACAACGAAAATTACTTAAAAGATGATGCCAACGATGCACAGGTTGGCATGTACACCATTTTTGCACCTACAGATGAGGCGGTAGAAGCATATTCAAAAGTATTGTTAAAATATTACGCCAAAAACCGTTTACAACCCGGAAACTATAAAGCCCAGTTAAACGAGCTGTTTTCTTTAAGGTCAGATATCATCAGAGATTTTATCAACTCCCACTTATACAGAACTACGGTTTGGCCAAGCAAATTTACCACTGTAAACAGTTTTTTGGGCGAGACTACCAAACTGAGTACCTCAAATGTAGTGGATAAACAGTTTTTGAGCAACGGATTATTTTATGGTATAAATACTGCCCAGAATGCCAATGTGTTTGCTACCGTTTATGGAAAGGTAAATTTAGATCCAACCTATTACATTATGAAGCAGGCACTGGATGTATTGGGTTACAGCATCCCGATTAAAACGGCTTCTTTAAAATATATTGTAATTCCGATACCCGATGCCACATTGGTAAGTTTAGGATTTTCATACGATCCGTTTTATCCTTCAGCACCCATTAGGGGCGACCTTAATATTTTAAGGCGATTGCTGCAGACCCACATTATTGCCCTGGGCGACCGTGCAGTACCAAATTTTGCCACATCAGCCGGTATTTTGGAAACATCCGGTGGCGAATATATCAAATACGATAAAGGCTTCTTTTCTTCAGCCGGCACAGAAGACATGGCAGCTGTGGCTGATAAAACCGTAAAAATAGATTCTGTAACTACAGCCATTAACGGGGCAGATGCTTATGCTGCCAAAGTGCTCATGTATACGGTACTTCCGGTGAGCAAACACATTGAAAAATACGGTACTTTAACAACCGACCCCTATTATTCTTTCTTCCAGTTTCTAAAAAACAATGTAACCCTTTATACCGCTTCCTCTGGTGCCATTCAAGGGGTAACAGACGGCTCACCCTACACTGTTTTTATCCCTACCAATGCAGCTATACAGGCAGCGGTAACAGCAGGAGTTTTACCTAAGCTGGCTAACGGAAGTCCGAATTATGCACCTACAGATGCAGCAGAGATTAATAAGGTGTCTAAATTTATTCAATACCACATTATCAAAAACACAGTGGTAAGCGATGGACAGAAATTGGGTGCTTTTGAAAGCTTGTTAAAAAACGATTCGGGCGATGCAGCCAAGGTTACCGTAGCCACCAATACGACCAATTCCCTTATCCTTAAAGATATAACCAATACATCAGTTAATGTTTTGCTCGGCGCAGCAGATAGGAGCAACGTGCTTTCTAACCGGACGGTGATACACCAAATCAATTCTTATTTAAAATATCAATTCTAAACCGAGATGACTCAAAGATATAATTATAGTTTTTTTATTTTATTATGGTGTTTGTTGTTATCATCATTAACCTATGCCCAACAAATTAATTATGTAAAAGGCAGGGTTATTGATAAAAAAGATAAACAACCGATTATTGGTGCATCTGTTGTCATTGTTGATAAAGATAAAAGGGTAATTAAGGGTGTTTCAACTGATATTGACGGAAATTATTCTTTACCGGTGGCCGATAAAACCTATAGAATTTCAGTTTCCTACATCGGTTATAAATCTTCTGCGCCGATTAATATCGATAAAGCAGTTATCAATTTCCAGTTAGAGGCTTCAGATAACCAGATGGATGAAGTTCAGATTGTTTCAAGAGCCAAAACAAACAATGGAAGCGGTATGAGCATCGATAAACGCGACCAGACTTCCGCCACGGTGACCATTGATGCCAAAGATTTAGAAGACCTTCAGGCAGCTTCTGTAGATCAGGCTTTGCAGGGACGGATGGCCGGGGTAGACATTACGGCAAGTACCGGCGACCCGGGAGCCCCGATGCAGATCCGTATCCGTGGTACATCCTCTATTAATGGCGCTACCGATCCTTTAATCGTGTTAGATGGTATGCCCTATGACATTACGATTCCTTCTGATTTTAATTTTGCCACATCAGATGAGAACAATTACGGGCAGTTGCTGAACATTGCCCCATCTGACATTAAAGAAATCAGTGTACTTAAAGATGCAGCAGCAACCGCCGTATGGGGTTCGAGGGCAGCAAACGGGGTATTGATTATTACCACTAAAAGAGGTTCAATTGGCCCGCCTGCCATTTCGTATAATTTTAAAGGGTCTTATTCAAAGCAGCCAAGCCCGATCCCGATGTTAAATGGTAACCAATACTCGTCGCTCATATTAGAAGAATATTACAATGCGGGCCGTCAGTTTTCCAGCTCCGAATTTGCCAAGCAGTTTCAATACGATCCGAACGATCCTTACAATTATTATAATTACAGCAACAATACCGATTGGCTGTCGGCCATTACCCGGGTTGGTTACTTACAAGACCATAACCTTTCTATTTCTGGTGGAGGCGAAAAGGCAAAGTACCGTGCCTCGGTAAATTATTTTAACCAGACCGGTACAACCATCGGTACCGATTTAAACCGTGTTTCGGCAAGGGTAAACTTAGATTACATGGTATCGAACAAAATCAGGTTCAGCTCTGATATATCATATACCCACATTGATCAGAATGGGCTTTTTACGCAGACTGTTAGAGATGTGGCCTATACTAAAATGCCTAACCAGAGCATTTATGAGTACGATGAATATGGGAATTTAACCTCCAATTATTTTAGTCCTGCGGCAACTGCACAGGGTTTATTCCTTTATAATTTTGATACCAAAAGGGTAACCGGAACTTTTAACCCACTGGCAATGGCCACCGCGGGTACTAACCATCAACTGGGCGAACGCATTACCCCAAAATTTAGTTTACAATACGAGATTTTGCCAAGCATACTGCGCTTAAACGGAAGTTTTATGGTAAACATTAACAACACCAAGGTAAAAACTTTCCTTCCGCAGATTGCAACGGGTCGTCCCTATACCGAAGCTGTAGTTAATACGGCTTCTGATGCAGATGGCGATTCTTTTACCATGAATACCAGTATGACACTGGCTTATACGCCGAAATTGAACGACAGGCACGACATTATTGGTTTTTTGCGGTTTGATAGCGAAGACAGCCGCAGAACCGGGCAGTACCTGTTTTCTACCAATACTGCTTCATCTTATTTGTCTGATCCATCGGTTGATAGCCGTACCAATTATTCGGGTTCTGCAAGCTCATCCCTGGGTCAGACCCGATCTGTGGGTTTATTGGCAAACGTGCAATACAAATTTTTAGACCGCTACATCATCAATGGGAGCATTAGGGGCGATGGGAACTCCAGGTTCGGTGCAGCAAACCGTTATGGTATTTTTCCATCGGTTTCCGGCCGTTGGCGGATATCAGGAGAACCTTTTATGAAAAAGGCCAATAAGTATATAGATGATTTCAGTTTGAGGGCCAGTTATGGTAAGAGTGGTAATGTGCCCCGCTACGATTACTCTTATTTTAATATTTATCAGAATTATGGTTTTAGTTACCTGGATAATGCCGGAGTATATTCTACCAATATGGAATTAACCGATTTAAGATGGGAAACCGTTACACAATCCAACCTGGGTATAACCTTAAATGTATTTAAAAACTTCAATGTCGATTTCGATTTATACCGTAAACGTACCACAGATCTGTTTTACCCGGGTTTACAGGTAGCAAGTTACAATGGTTATGGTGGTGTAGATATGAATGTAGGCACAATGGATAACCAGGGCTGGGAAGTTAACCTGAATGCCACCCTGATTAAAAAGAAAAAAATAAGGCTGGACTTTTCTTTCAATATTGCGCATAACGAAAACGTAATACGCGAGGTTTCGCCTTTATACCCGAGAGAAAATAAAGCTAAAGTAACCAGTAACAACGTATACAAAGTATTTGTTCAGGAGAATAACCCTTTCGGTTCCTTTTACGGTTTCAAGTTTAAGGGCGTATACCCCGATAAAAATTCGACAGTTGCACTTGATGAAAACGGGAACCAGATTATCGGCCCTAACGGCGATAAAATCTATATGCGTTTTGCTTATCCTTCTATCGATTATGTTTTCCAACCGGGCGATGCCATGTACGAAGATATTAACCACGACGGAAATATCGATTACAAAGATATTGTATACTTAGGAAACGGTAACCCGAAACTAACCGGTGGCTTTGGAACCAACCTCACCATAAACGGCAACTTTCGTTTAGGTTTTAACTTCACTTTCCGTACCGGCTACGATATTATTAATGGTACTAAAATAAATACCACCAGTATGTATGGTTTTAATAACCAAAGTACTGCCGTGCTGCGCAGGTGGAAAAAAGAAGGAGACATTACCGATATGCCAAGGGCAATGTATGGGGCGGGTTACAACTTTTTAGGTTCAGACCGATACATTGAAGATGGTTCTTTTTTAAGGCTGAGTTCGGTGGTATTGAGATACGATTTTGCTAAAACCTTTATGAAAAGATTAGGTATGAAATCGCTAACCACCAACCTTACTGTTCAGAATATTTTAACATTTACCAAATATACCGGGCAGGATCCGGAGGTGCCGATTAAGTTAAACGGTTCGAATACGGTAATCGATAACTCTACCACACCACCAATTAAAACAATCACTTTAGGTTTAACAGCTAATTTTTAATTCAAAACTGATGAAAAATATACTATATAGTACCGTTTTATTCCTGATCCTGGTGATGAGCAGCTCTTGTAATAAATGGCTTGACCTTCAACCCCGCGACGGGATCACCAGGCAGGAATTCTGGAAAACCAAAGAGGATGTTTTAGCTGCGGTTTCTGGTTGTTATGCATCTTTATTAGCGCCTCCTCCCGGCGTGGGCGATAAATCGTTACTCGAATACATGTTTATATACGGAGAACTCCGGGCAGATATGATTAGTGCCGGCCCGAGCATCACTACCGAAGAAACTGATATTATAAACGTAAATATTACCCAAGACAATAATATAGCCAGGTGGGCAGCATTTTACCGTACCATTAATTACTGTAATACCGTACTTGATTTTGCCCCGGGTGTTAAAAGTACCGATCCTACCTTTACTGATGCCATATTGAACGGATATGTGGCAGAGGCGCTTACCTTGAGGAGCTTAATGTATTTCTACCTGTTGCGTACGTTTAGAGATGTGCCTTTAAAATTAACCGCCACGGTTAAAGATACCGATCTGCAGGATTTGCCAAAAACCAAACAAACCGATATTTTAAAGCAGATTGTTACCGATTTAAAGAAAGCCGAGCAGGGAGCTGTTACCACTTATGGAAGCACCAGGCTGGATAAAGGCAGGGTAACTAAATTTACGGTAAATGCTTTACTGGCCGATGTGTACCTGTGGATGGAAGATTATCCGAATGCAATTACCGAATGCAACAAAATTATCGATTCACAGCGTTTTGCCCTTGTTGGTGCAGGTTCTGGCTGGTACAACAACGTATTTTTCAAAGGTTCATCAATCGAAACCATATTTGAATTTGACCAACCGATCGAAAATCCATTTTATAATGTGTTGGTTAATACCAGGCGGCGTTTTATCGGTTCTCCATTTTTGATCAGCGAGATTTATATTCCGGATGAGTTAGATCCGGATAATAATTATGATATCAGGCCGGTATCTTATTATAATTCGGCCATGACCATCCAAAAGTATGGAACAGAAAACCCTTCTTTCGTGAAATGGCAGGCCTATCGCTATTCTGATATCATGCTGATCAAAGCTGAAGCCCTGGCTTTAACCGGTGGTGGTGCAGAGGCGCTGGCTTTGGTTGATCAGCTTAGGTTAAGGCGTAATGCGGTAAATGCCACAAAAGTTAATGTAGATCCTTCCAATACTGAAGGTATATGCGATTATATTTTGGCAGAACGTGCCAGGGAGTTTGCTTTCGAAGGCAAAAGGTGGTTTGATCTTTTACGTCATGCCAAACGCAGCAATTATAGCCGTATCGATATCTTGTTAGACCTGGCCGCCAAAACAGTATCGCCAACGCTTCAGCAATCGGCCATTACCAAGTTTAGAGATCCAAACAGCCATTATATGCCTATTCATCAAAGCGAGCTGTTTGTGGATCCCAATCTGGTTCAGAATCCATTTTATACTAAATAGACTAAGTGATATGAAAATGAAATTAGACGTCCGAAAAATTAACTATTTGGTTCTGCTTGGTGCATTTGTCATCTTCGTGATTAATGCCTGCAAAAGAGAAAGTTTAACATTAACAACCACTGATGATGTAAATATTACCGGCTTTTTGGAGAAAAACCCTGAAAAATTTTCTTTGTTTACCCAGATCCTGGAAAGGTCGGGTACCAAGGGTTATTTAGCCGCATACGGAAAATACACCATATTTACACCAGATAATAGTGCAGTTAATGCCTGGTTAAAAGAATTAAATAAAACCGCAGTAGATCAGTTAAGTGCTGCAGAACTAAAAGATGTAGTCCGTTTTCACATCCTGCCAGATACCGTTGCTACCGGTAAATTTACTGATGGCAAGTTGAATCAGATTACCCTTTACGGGCAGTATCTGCAAACAGGTGTGGTATTTAAAGATGGCGTCAGCAGTTACATCATCAACAAGCAGGCGCTTATTACACAATCCAATGTAAGGGTGGGGAACGGCATTATCCACGTTATCGACCATGTTTTAATGCCATCAACCAAAACACTGGCGGTAAGCATAGAAACCAACAACAGGTATAGCATTTTTGCACAGGCTTTAAAAGAAACCGGGTTCTATGATTCGTTAAATTATGTGCAGTCGGCTATTCCCGATACTACACGTCGTTTTCAAACGGTAATACTCGAATCCGATTCTGCAATAAAAGCTGCGGGTTTCAGTAATTATGCAGCCTTAAAAGCGAAACTGTCTAAAACCGGTAATCCCCAGAGCCATGCAGATAGTTTATGGATGTATGTGGCTTATCATATCTCTACCGGTGCTAATTATACTCCCGATATTGTGTCTTCACCGTCATTGGCTACTTTGGTACCGAGTGAAATTGTGACCACCAAACTGGTAGGCACCAGGATTTTATTAAATGAAGATGAATTTAATGGCGTAATAGAACCAGGTGTAGAGGTGAATAGGACATTTAGCAATGTTACCACCGCTAATGGGGTATTGCACGAGTCCAAAAGTTTCTACAAAATTAAACCAAGGGTACCTACAGGCGTTTACTTCGATATTAGCGACCAGCCCGAGCTGAAATTAATGGCCGCATGGCGGGTGCCTGGTCAAAATATATCGCTGATACAGAATGGGAAGTTTATTTTGTCGGGGTTAAGAGCCGACAGGATACCTGGCCGTTTACATCTTAATTCTACCTCAACATTACCTATAGGAACAAGTGATGGAAGAAGTTATGCCAATAGAGATGTGATCCAGTTTAGTATGACCACCAATAACACTGCACGTAACATTTGGGTTGAACTGAGAACTCCTATGCTGGTAAAAGGCAAGTATAAAGTATGGATCTGTTACACGCAAAATGGAAACGGACCACTTTCTCAGGTTGGTGTAGATGTGGGTACAACTCAGGAGCAGATTTTGCCGAACCTGGTCGATTTTACACAATCATTAACTTCATCTGGGGTACCCACAGCAAATGCCGCTTTACCTTCTGCAGATGGATTAATGCTAACCAACGGTTTTAAGCGCTATATGGCAACCACTGCAGATGTTAACCAGGATGGAGTAAGGGGTATACAGCCTATTGCGGTTAATAATCAATGGTCTGTTATGGTAGGAAGATTGGCTGGCGTAGTCGACATTAAAACTACCGATAAACACTGGATCAGGTTTACCACTTTAAGGGGAAACAACGATTATATCATGAATATCGATATGATCCACTTCATTCCTATTGATGACGATCAGAATTATCCGCGATTTGGTACAACAGGTGCCATATTTAAACGCCCATAATTAACAGAGAAAGGTAACCGGGCCAAGAACTCACACTAACTAAATATAATGACTAAAAAATATATCTTATACATTACCTTGCTCTGCATTAGTGTGGTTGTGTATTCCTGTAAAAATAACCTGGAGCTGCATAACGGGCTTACCAATATAGATAACAGCCTTGACCTTTCACAAAAGCTCGATGCCCAGGCTAACCTTAGTATTTTTAACGGCTATGTTAAAAGTACAGGTTATGATAAAGTACTGGCCGGTGCACAAAATTATACGGTCTGGGCACCTAGCAACCAGGCTTTGGCCAACTTAGATGCAGCCATTGTTTCCGATCCGGTAAAACTGAAAGATTTTGTGGCCAATCACATTGCCATATCTACGTTCGGGTTAAATAAAGAAGGTGATACCTCGAGGTTAAAACTGCTTAATAACAAATATGGTACTTTTACCAGCACCAAATTTGAAGAAGGCACCATTAGCGGTGGTGGCCAATTTGTAAAAAATGGGGTATTGTATGTTATTGACCAGGCTGTAGTAACCAAACAGAACATATGGGATTATATGTTGGCCAATACAGATGCATCGCTGCAGAAAAACTATATTAATAATCTGTCTATTACGGTAATAGATACTGCAAATGCTACAATTATTGGTTATAACACCCAGGGTAATCCGATTTTTGCACCTAATCCACCAATGATTTCGCGTAATACTTATTGGGTAAACGTGGCCGATTTAAGGGATGAAAAACAGCAATATACCTATTTTATTTTGCAGGATGCAGCTTTTACCGCCGAATCGGCAAAACTGGCGCCTTATTTCCCGAGCTTAAATCCAAATTTGAATGCATCGTACTTTTTGGTAAAAGATTTAACCGTTAAAGGCGTTTATCCGATAGAAAAATTACCAGATACGCTTATTTCTGTACAAGGGGTAAAAGTGCCGGTAAATAAGGCCAATATTATCCGTTCGTACCGGGCCAGTAACGGTATGGTGCATGTGGTAAATGCTTTACCGTTCCGTTTAAAAGATAAGGTGCCCGAATTTAAAATAGAGGGCGAAAAACCACAATCGGTAACTGCCGCAAGAACACTTTTATACCGTACCAAAATCGATAATTTAGGGAAAAGCTTTGACGACCTCGAAGTGTACGATCATAAGTACGCCGAATTTGGTGTGTTTTATACTAAAGCCAATTTGCCGGTAGTAAAATATAAAGTTTATGCGAGGGCCATTTCTGGCTTGCAGGGCGATCCGCAAGTTGTGGCCTTTACCCAGCGGTATTTCTTTTATAGCCCTTCTACTGCAAGTTATTCCCTGTTTTACACACATCTTGTAAACCCTTTAACCTTTAACGAAACGTATCTTGGTGAATATACACCTGCTGAATTTGGCAATTTTACTTTCAGGCTAACAGCTGCGAACAGTACAAGTGTAAATGTAAATACTCTTATACTCGATTACCTCCGCTTCGAACCCGTTTTACCTTAATTATGAATCTTGCTTTCAAAAAAAATACTATGTATAATTTTACAACAATAAAAAAAGTTTGGGGCGTACTGGTTTGTTTACTGGCAATTGGCCTGGGTGCAACGGCACAGGAGGTAGATTCGATGAAAACCGAAACAGATACCACAACTGTAAAGGCAAAAATACGCGCTGTTAAAGGCGAAAAAATAAGAGGACTTGTGCTTGATGGAAATACCAATAAACCATTGGTAGGTATTAACATCACGGTTACCGGCTTTAATGCTGCTATTACTGATGAAAAGGGAAAGTTTACCGTCGTAGTTCCTGATTATAAATCGAGTATTATCATATCGGGCAATGGTTTTCAAACCAAGGTATTACCCGTTTATAAAGACAAAGAAATTAAAACCAAACTTTATCCGTTATCTTTTATTTCTGTTTATAATGAGGTGGTTACGCCATCGGGTACCCTGTCATTGGCCAGAGCTGTACCAGCTGTCAGCAATGTGAGCATGCGGGGCGGCTGGGCCAACAATTCTGAAAGTGTAACGAGTTATATCCAGGGCAGGGCAGCAGGTGTTAATGTAACCAGACGTTCCGGAACACCTGGAATTGGCGCTGATGTACGCATCAGGGGATTTAATTCGCTCTATGCCACAAACCAGCCACTATATGTAGTAGATGGAATGATTTACGATGCCAACAACTATGGTACTTCCTTAACTAAGGGCCATGTTAATAATCCCCTGCAATTTATCGATGTAAGGGATATTGAGAATATCAGTATCATTAAAGATGCACCTTCGGCTGCCACTTATGGGGTAAAAGCGGCTAATGGTGTGGTTTTAATTACCACCAACCGCGCCCATGATCTCGCTACCAACATCGATTTCTCCGGTTATGCCGGTTTTAACTTTAAACCTAAAAACTTAGCCGTAATGGAAGCATACGATTACAGGTTATACCTTTCGGATATTTTAAAGAGCCAGGGTTTGAGTAACAGCGCCATTGCAGCAAAACCATATATGAATGACAGCCCCGATAATCCCGACTATTTTAAATACCATAACGAAACCAATTGGCAAAAGGAAGTGTTGCGGAGCAGTTTTGATCAAAACTATTTTTTAAAAGTAACCGGAGGCGATAATATTGCCAAATATGCACTTTCTGCCGCCTATGCCAGAGATAGAGGGGTAATAGACAGTACCGACAATTTAAAATACAGCACCAGGTTTAACAGCGATTTAAACCTGACGAAGAAGCTGCAGGGCAGTACCAGCTTATCTTTTACCTATACCGAGCAGCGATTGAAAGATCAGGGTATTGCGCCGGTAACCAATCCACTGTTTTTGGCCCTGGTTAAATCGCCGTTTATGGCCAGGAATGATATAAGCTCACTTGGGGCAGTTTCGCCAAACTTAGCCGATTATGATACTTTACAGGTGAGTAATCCGCGGGCTTTGATTGAGAAAGGGCAAAACTTAAAAAAGGCTTACCGTTTTTTTGGAAACATTAATTTCGATTTTACTTTTAATAAGAACTTTAAATTATCTAACCTGAGCGGGGTTACTTATGATAAAATACAGGAAACCCTGTTTATTCCCAGAAAAGGGGTAACCAACGATACGCTCTCCAACTATGTTGCAGATAGCCGTTTGGGCACGCAGGTAGGAAGGCTTTTTAACGTATTTAACGACCTGCGCCTGACTTACGATCAGTCTTTTGGCTTATATAGCAAGCTGCATGCAATTGTAGGTACACGCTATTCTCAGAGCGAAAGTGAGCAAGACTATGCTTTGGGCTTTAATTCTGCAACAGACGAACTGATCAGTATTGGAAACAGTAATGCAGCTTTTAGAACCTTCGGAGGCGATATTGGCAAGTGGCGTACCCTTAATAATTACCTGTCTGCAAATTACAGTTATGCAGATAAATACCTAGTTAATTTCTCTGTGGCAGTAGATGGCTCGTCACGTTTTGGTTCAAAAGCAGACCAAGGGTTTTTAAATTTTGATGATGGCCTCAGGATTAACGGAAGCCGTTATGCGGTTTTACCCGCTATTGGTGGTGCCTGGGTAATTTCTTCAGAAAAATTTATGCGCAATTTAAACCGCATAGACCTCCTGAAATTAAGGATGAGCTACGGCTTAGTAGGCAATGATGATGTTGGCAATTACACCGCAAGAAAGTATTATACCACCCAGAATGTTTTGGGCATAAGGGGTATCATAACGGATAATTTTGCCAACCCAAATTTACAGTGGGAAACCGTACGCAAGTTTAATACCGGTATTGATGGCTCCTTTTTTAGCGAGCGCTTAAGTATCAGTTTAGACTATTGGAGAAACAGTACTAAAAATATGTTGGGTTATCAATTACTGAACGCCCTTGCCGGTACAGCTTCATACATGGCCAATAATAGCAGCATGCAAACGCAAGGTATTGATTTAGCGATAAACGGCAGGATTTTAAACAAAAAAATAAAATGGGATGCGGGCTTAACCTTTGGCACATCAACCAATAAAATAACCAGTTTGGCCGATGGAGACGCCGTGGTAACCACTTATGCAGGCGGTGCTTACATCAGCCAGGTAGGCGCATCGGCCAATCAGTTTTACGGTTATAGAACCAATGGCGTTTATGCTACAGGTGCAGAAGCAGCAGCTTCAGGGTTATCCAGCCGTAATAGTGCAGGTGTTTTGGTTCCTTTTGCCGCCGGCGATATAAGGTTTGTCGATACGAACGGAGATAAAGTAATAGATCAGGCAGACCGTACGGTTATTGGTAATCCCAACCCTGATTTCTTCGGAAGTTTTAGCAGTACCCTCACTTATAAAAACTGGAGCTTAGATGCATTGATCACTTTTGTTAGTGGAAATGAAGTGTATAATTATACCCGGTCGCAGTTAGAGTCGGGTAGCACCTACTATAACCAAACACCGAATATTAACAACAGGTGGAAAGGCGAAGGCCAGGTTACCAATACCCCGAAAGCAGCTTATGGCGATCCGGTTGGAAATGCCCGTTTCTCCGATCGCTGGATAGAAGACGGTTCTTATTTGCGTTTACGTACTGTAAATGTAACCTATAATGTACCCTTGAAATTAAAAGCGATCAAGTATGCGAAAATTTATGCTACTGCGAATAACCTGTTTACCCTTACCAATTATTTAGGTTACGACCCTGAATTCAGTAATTCGGGAAGCCTGTTTACACAAGGTGTAGACACCACACTCGAACCACAATTCAGGTCATTTCAATTAGGTGTTAGGGTTGGATTATAATTAAGAAAGATATACTCATGAAAATGAACTTAAATAAAAAAATTGCATCCCTTTTATTATTGGGCACTTTATCGGCAGGATCTTGGTCGTGCAAAAAAATGCTTGATGTACCAACTGAAGATAAACTGGATTATATGAATGCTTATAAAACAGTTTCAGATGCAGATGCTGCCGTAATTGGAATTTATGGGCAGTTTTTGGGGTTGGAAAAATTGTACATCCTTCAGAACGAGCTCCGTGGAGATTTGGTGGATGTTACATCAAGGTCGACGGCCGATCTGCAGGAACTTTCGTCACATACTGAAACCAGGAACAATCAGTATGTAGATCCGAGGCCATATTACCAGGTGATTGTAGCTTGTAACGATGTGCTCAAAAACTTTAAGATCATGGTCGATAACCGCAGGATGAGCGTTGATGATTATAACAAGCGTTATTCGGATATTGCAACTTTAAGAAGCTGGATTTACCTGCATCTGGGTATTCAGTATGGTAGCGTACCCTATTTAACCGATGCATTAGAAACGGTTGATGACCTCAAGAACCTGGCTAACTATCCAAAAACACCTTTCGATCAGTTATTGGATAAGTTAATTGCCTTTAACGAGGGGCTGCCATACAAGGAAGCCTATGCTTACCCGGCAGGAAGTTCCTTGCTGGTTACCATTGATGCCAACAGCACCCAAAAATTGTTTGCTTCCAAAGCCTTTTTGCTGGGCGATCTTTATCTGTGGAAAGGCAATTATATCAAAGCGGCCGAAAATTATGCCAAACTGATGAACGCCGAAAACGGTAATGCAAACGATAACTTTAGGTTTAACTTTTATAAGGTTAATAACTCTGCTGATGTGGCTTATGCTAATTTAGCGGTGCTATTCAGCAGAAGTGGGCAGGATGCCAGCAGTTTAATAAACAGTTTAGATGCAGGCTGGCGTGCTATTTTTGCATTACCAACAACTTCGAATCCGTGGAACACCGAATGGTTATGGGCGATGCCTTATAATACGGCATTTAAACCTGTAAACCCGATGATTGATTTTTGTTCACCACTTAAAAGCTATCAGATTAAACCCTCGCAGGCTATAAAAGACCTGTGGAACAGCCAGGTAACTACTAGCGGTGTTCCTTTTGATCCGAGGAGCAAATTATCATTCAATGCTTCTGCTATGGGCGACGAGATTACCAAATTAACTGATAACGGAGGGAAATGGGGTATTTATCGTTCATCATTATTGCACTTGCGTTTTTCGGAAGCTGCGAACAGGGATGGCCAGACCAAATTAGGCTGGGCATTGCTAAACACAGGAATAAGAAGTACCTATTATACAGGTACCATTACCGCCGGAGCACAGGCCCCGGTTTCGGTAGCAGAGCTGAACACGATGATTACACCTTATGCACCAAGTTCTCCGTATTATTTTGATGCGAGAAAAAATAACGATGTTTCAGGTACATGGTACCGCAACTGTGGCATTAGAGGCAGGGCAGTAGTAAATGCCATAGATGTAAGTTACCAAACCGATATGCTGGGCTTAGAAGGCAAATTAATTGACGAAGCCGCATTAGAACTTGCTTTTGAAGGTAACCGCTGGCCCGATTTGGTTCGTATTGCCCGCAGACAGAATAATCCGGCCTTTTTAGCAGACCGCATTTATCAAAAGCTGTTAAAAGCAGGTAATCCTAATGCAAGTCTCACCAGGCAAAAATTAATGGACCCGGCCAATTGGTACCTGCCCTTTGATTGGAAATAGAAGGTTTTAATAAAGCTGAATGATAATCAAGCCTGCCATATCCCGGATAAATTTATGGCAAAAAAAAAGCGACATTACTGTCGCTTTTTTTATTCTTTCCTGTTTTATTTTGCCAGAGCTGCAGTTTGTAATGCATTGCTATCTGGGTTACTCATTTCTGTTGTGAGTGCTGCAAATCTATCAAGATTTAATTTAGGGGTTCTACCCATTACCAAGGTATGTCTTTCAGTAGCTCCGCTTAGTTTTAAATCGGCATTGTTTTCGATTACAGTATATAAACTTTCGGTATCAGAGTTGATTTCTGCAACCGCATTTTCATTTAAAAATACCTGAAGATATTTTAAAGCCAATTTGCCCTGTGTTTTTACCACAGCATGGTCAGATGCTTTAACCCTGTAGATATGATTAACATAAACTGTAATTTTGGCTACTTCATTATCTTCTGAACTGATTTTTAATGCATAGCCATCTTGAATTACTTTTACTTTACCCAGGTTGTCATCATTGTAGCTAATGCCTTCTTTCTCTCTTTGAACCAGGGTAACTTCTACATTTCCGTTTACAATAACCTGGCTTACGTTTTTGGGAGCAAAAACTTTAGCTGGCTTTTTCTCATCGGCCATTGCACTAGTAGAAAAAATAGCAGAACTTAAAACGATAGCTGCCAATACTGATTTTGTTAGGGTTTTGATTGAGGTTTTCATAATGCTGTTGTTTATATTTTTAATTAATATTTTGTTATTGTTTTTATAGATAAGACGCCCATACCCTCAAAACGTTGCAGTAGAAATGCCGCTATTATACCAACACAGCTTAATTATCGACGAACTGGATTTAAAAACTGCCCAATGGCCAGGCACGTGATTGTATCCGACCAATAGAAACCTCTATTCGCTTTACCGTATAAATCTAACGCTATTGATACAAAACCCTAATGCCCGGATTTTTATATTATCTTTAAATAAGAATTCTCAAGCTATCAGGCAGAACTATCCAGGCAATGGTAAAACGGAATTTTTATATTTTTTAACCAAATGATTTAAGGAATAATATGAGAAATACGAAAATTAATTGTTTAGCTTTCTTTATCTGTTTGATTTATATCGGTTTATGTGGTTTTATTTCCAATAAACAGGAATACCCGCGTTTAGGAATTGTATCTGGTTTAACACAGGATAGTTTAGCTTATGCTTCAGGCTTTAAAATGATAGGCGAATCAGTTCCGAAGATACTTTCACCTGTACTTACAGATGACCAGTTTAATGAAAATTTAAAAAAGATTAAGGCAGCAAAATGTAAAGTATTAAGCTGTAACCTTTTTTATCCGTCGAGTATAAAAATAGCTGGTCCGGAAGTAGATGAGGCGAAGGTGCTGGCTTATACAGAAACAGTTCTATCAAGGGCCCGGCAAGCGGGCGTCAGGTTTATTGTTTTGGGCAGTTCTGGTGCGAGGAGCATTCCGGCAGATTATAATATCGTTAAAGCAAAATCTGATTTTATTAACTTAGGTAAAAAACTTGCACAGATTGCCAGGAGACATAAGGTTACTATTTTGCTGGAAAACCTCGAGACCACCGAGACTAACTTTATCACTTCGTTAAAGTCTGCTGCAGAGATTGTAAGGGGAGTTGATCACCCGAATTTCAGGCTGAATGCCGATATATTTCATATGATGCGTGAAGGAGAATCTCCAAATGAAATTATTGAAGCGGGGGCATTGATCGCATTTTCAGAAGTTGCCGAAAAACAGAATAGATCATTGCCTGGTGTTATGGGCGACGATTTCAGACCTTATTTAAGGGCACTGCACAAAATAAATTATAAAGGTTTTATTTTTATCGAAGCCAGTATCAAAAATGCCGCTACCGAAATGCCGCTTGCGTTCAAATACCTCTCTGCCCAGATTGCCGAAGTGTATTCCGGTAAGAAAGCAGATTAATAATTATTCTGTTTTCCGGTGAAATAGTAGGAGCTGGTATTATTTCGACAATAATACCAGTGGTTGCATCTTTAATTTTTCTGCTGCCTTATCGATATTGGGTAAGCGCATTTTTGCAATCCGGGTTTCAACGGTTAAAGATGGATTTGCATTTTTTACAACTGCAGCAATATCTCTCACTGTGCTTGACAACATTCTAAGTGTAAGCATAAATTGACGGTCGATATTCCTGATCTTTTGAAAATCAACGTTCGGACTAAGGTGTTCCATGTTTGAACGAACACTTTGGTTAAATTGGATGCTGTCTAAAAGAACCAGTTTGTCTGTAATTTGACTTAACACGGTATCTGAAAGCTTTAATCCCTCAATGCCCATTACCCTGTTGTTTTTTACATAATAACCTAAGCCATTAAAACTAATAAGAGTTAGGTCGTTCCTGTTGATGATATATTCTGCTTTTGGCAGGCTGTTGTTTGAATGTTTTTTATTAAATATACTGCGCTGATCAGCCAGTTGCTTAATCAGGTCGTTTCCGTTTAACCGGTCTATTTTGGTCTGCTTGTTCTGAGCAAGAACTTGAGTTGATAAGCAAGATAATGAGGTAATTAAAAGAGATGCCAGAGCGAATAATTTGGAGGTTTTCATGTAGCAAAGATACATTGATGCTTACTGAAATTAAATTTTTTGTATGTCTAATATTACTGTTTTTACGTGTTTTTGTAAATTACTTGATGATAAAAATCAATTTTTATTTAACAGTTACTTAATATTGATCAAACACATGCAATTCCCGGACTGAACAGTGCCGGTTAGTGTTGGCTAAACGTCATATATATTTATTTAAACCTGACTTGGTTTTAATACAGATATTTTTGTAGCATAGATTTTATTCTTTTGATTTATGACTGATCACATATTAAAAAATATACGTTATTCCATCCTCGATCTTGCAACTGTTTTAGACGGCTTTACTGCTGCAGATAGTTTTAAAACAAGTCTTGATTTAGCTAAACAGTCTGAAGCTTTAGGTTATACTCGGTACTGGTTTGCCGAACACCATAACATGCCCAGCGTTGCCAGTTCGGCTACGGCCGTACTTATTTGTTACATTGCCGGTGGTACCAAAACCATTCGCGTAGGTTCAGGAGGCATTATGCTGCCCAACCATGCCCCCTTAATTGTGGCCGAACAATTTGGCACATTGGCTTCGCTTTATCCCAACCGTATCGATTTGGGATTGGGCAGGGCACCAGGAACCGATCAGGTTACGGCAATGGCCATCCGTGGCGAAAACTTTAATGCAGTTCATAATTTTCCAAGAGATATTGACAAGCTGCAACAGTTTTTTTCTGCTGATAATAACCGGGCAAGCGTAAGGGCTATACCAGGGGAGGACCTTGATATTCCGATCTGGATATTAGGTTCGAGTCCTGACAGCGCACGCCTGGCTGCAGAGAAAGGACTTCCTTATGCTTTTGCAAGTCACTTCGCACCGACCTATTTTGAACAGGCCATTTCCATTTATAGAAATAACTTTAAACCATCTGAATTTTTACAGGAACCTTATGTAATGGCTTGTGTAAACGTGGTTGCTGCCGATACAGATGCAGAAGCAGAACGTTTATCAAGCTCTATTAAACTTATATTTTTAGGCGCTATAACAGGTAAAAGAGGATTACTGAAGCCTGCCGTTGACAATATAGATGCTTATTGGGACCAGTTGGAAAAAGAAGCCGTAGAGCAGATGTTGTATTATTCATTTATTGGCAGTGCCAAAACCATTAAAGAAAATTTAGAAGCTTTTGTTGCTAAACATGGTGTAAACGAGATCATGAGTACCTCGCATATTTACGATCATCAGGCAAAATTGCATTCGAATAGAATTTTTGCAGGCTTGTTCCAGGATTAACACAAGCCTATCCTGGACGCTGTCTGTTTGTTAAGTGCAGCGTCCTGTCCGTTTACCATCTTACATATTTCCATCATTAACCACTGAGCTCACAGAGAAAAGAACACAGAAGGCACAAAGCTAGTCCTGATGGAAGCTCTGCGGCAATCTTCTAAAATCTGCGGGCCTATTCATTTAGTGTTCCCGCAGATATCGCTGACAAGCGCAGAATTTTTCCATCTTCCATTCTACATTTCCATCTTCCATTCTACATTTTCCATCCTACCTATTTCCTCCGGATTGATCATATTGAGTTTACAAATTCTATAATTAACAACGAGTCAGAGAGACTCTATTCCATTACATAATCCGTAGAGCCTTTCAGAACTCTGCAGATAGATAGGAGCAAAGCTAGTCTGATGGAAGCTCTGTGGCAATCTTTTTAAATCTGCGGGCCTATTCTTTTAGTGTTCCCGCAGATAACGCTGATAGGCGCAGAATTTATCCGTTTTCCTTTTTCCATTCTACATTTTCCATCCTACCTATTTCCTCCGGATTGATCATATTGAGTTTACAAATTCTATAATTAACAACGAGTCAGAGAGACTCTATTCCATTACGTAATCCGTAGAGCCTTTCAGAACTCTACGGACAGACTGGGGCCTATTCATTTAATGTTTTCGCAGATACCGCTGATAAGCGCAGAATTTTTCCATCTTCCATTTACCATCTTCCATTTCCCATTTTCCCTCCTCATCACTTACTCTTTAAGATTTATTAATACTAAGGGAATATTGGACTGCTAGTTTTGCCGCGATAAAGCAGCATCCCTTGAGCGAAACTTTACTTTTATCTTTACAGTGTGGAAACCATCAGGCCATGGAAGAAATCTACCGGGTTTATTGGGAGGATATTTTTGATGTTGCCCTTAAAAAAACCGGTGATGAAGCCCTTGCGCAGGATATTACCCAGGAAATTTTTATTTCGCTTTGGGAAAACCATAAAACAATTAACCTTTCCGGAAGCCTCAGCGCTTATTTATATGGAGCTGTAAAATATAAAATAATTAACTATTTCAGGTCAGGCAGCCTGAAAGCGCAGCACCAAACTGCACTTACCGCATTAATGGAGGAAAAACATAGCAATGCCGCAGATGATAAACTGATGTTAAGAGAACTTCATCTAGAAGTTGATAACGCCATTTCGCTTTTGCCGGAAAAAATGCGACTGGTATTTTCCATGAGCCGAAAACAGGAAAAATCAATCAAAGAAATTGCTGCTGAGCTGGATGTTTCCGTACAAACAGTAAAAAATCAAATTTCTGCAGCATTAAAACTCCTCAAAAAAAATCTTTCCTATATCCTGTTAATCGCCATTCTGATCGGCTTAACATAAAGTTAATTTACAGATAACATCTTTGGTTAGTACCACCCTGCTTTTAAACCGACATGTATTTAAATGACAGAGGAACAGGCAAAAGAACTGCTGCAGAAATACCTGGATCAGCAGGCAAACCCAGAAGAAGAAAAAAAAGTTGAAGAGTGGTATGCCACACTTCAGGCAAAAGATGTATTGGTATCGGTCGAGCAAAAAGCTGCGATAGGAGAACAAATGCTTCTGAAGCTTAAGGCGGCGATGTACGAAAAACCAAAGTACAATAAGGTACTAAAACTTCAAATTTTTTATAAGATAGCCGCTGCGGTACTCATTATGGTTACGTTTGGACTAACGATTTGGAAAATCAGCGGTCAGATAAAACCTGCCGTAAATCAGATCACCGCAATTACCCGGGCAACAGAAAGAAAGCGTATTACCTTGTCAGATGGTTCGGTGGTACTACTCGGCCCATCTGCGAAATTGAGCTATCCTAAGGTATTTGCCTCAAATAGTCGTCAGATTGAATTAAAAGAGGGGGAGGCTTTTTTCGATATCGCCCACCAGGAGAGCAGGCCTTTTACCGTACATACCACAACAGGTGTCGATATCAAAGTTTTAGGAACTTCATTTAAGGTTAAATCTTACCAGGCCAGTAAACAGCTCGAAATTGCCGTAGTTACAGGTAAAGTTGCGGTTAGCAATAAAAAAGGCAGTCTGGCTACGCTGGTTAAGGACGATTCTTTAATTTATGATAAAAATAACGGTAATGCTGCTATTCATAAAATCAAAACGCTGGCATTTATCGAATTCGCTTTTGATGGTGCAAGCCTCAATCAGGTCATCGCTAAACTCCAATATGTTTACAGCATTAAAATTTTGCTGAACGATAGCAATTTGGGCAGCCTTAAAACTACTGCTTCTTTTAATAGCCGACAGTCGCCAGAAGAGATTTTGGATATTATCTGCAGTCTTCACCATTTAAAATTCAACGGATCAAAAAATCATAAAACATTTAATATATACAGATGAGATGAAGATGTGATATAGAAATTATCTACGGTATCGGTCAGACCGCTTGCCGCTGTCTTTCTTCCTGGCAATAAAAGCCGGTATAAATAAAGCTTTACAAAATAAAACAAAACAAATTAAGCAATGAAAACAACCTCCGCTAAGAGGACAACAGCTCTTTTTAAGATCATGAAATACTCATGTTTAACATTTACAATCCTCTGCATTTTTTGCAGCTCTATACTGGCCTCGGTCGGAATGGCGCAAAAATTAGAGCATACTACGGTTAATATTACCATAAATAAAGGACGTAAAATGACCGAGATCATCAAAGAAATCGAATCCCGTACGGGGCTTAGCTTTGTGTACAATCCAGACCAGTTACAACAAAAAAATATGTTTGTAAGCGGCGATTTCACCACAGAACCGGTAAGATCGCTTTTAGACAGGCTGGGCTTACAGGTGCTGGAAAAAGGCGGGTACGTGATTTTAAATAATGCTGTAATAAACAAACCAGACCGGGTTATTACCGGGGTAGTAAAAGATACTACAGGTTTAGTGCTTCCAGGGGTTTCGGTAAAAGTGCTGGGCACCCAAAGTGGTACCATTACCGATGGAAATGGTGCTTACCGTATTGAAGTGGGTGCCGATGCCGTGCTTTCATTCTCCATGATCGGTTACCGTACCAAAGAGGTAAAAGTTGGCGATAGCCAGGTAATCAATATGGTTTTGAGTGAAGAACATTCTACACTTGCTGATGTAGTGGTGGTGGGTTACGGTACGCAGAAAAAAGAAACACTTACCGGTGCAATCAGTATTGTTGGCCTGGATAAACTTTCTTCACGCTCATTAAACAGTGTGGGTGAGGTGCTGGCCGGAAAATCACCCGGTGTGATTGTAACCAACGAGGGGGGCGATCCAACTTCTGCTCCGCGTATCAATATCCGCGGCGCGGGTGGTATTAACGGAGAAAATGTTCTTTATGTAATTGATGGATCTATCTTTTCGGGTACCCCGCAACTTAATCCTAATGATATCGAATCGATTTCAGTATTAAAAGATGCTTCTGCTGCGATTTACGGTGCGAGGGCTTCGGGTGGGGTAGTATTAATTACCACCAAAAAAGGCAAAAGCGGTAAAATGCAGATCAGTTTTGATGCCAAACTCGGCCAGCAGAGTGCCTGGAGAAAACTACAGCCCTTAAATGCACAACAGCGGGCACAGGTTGCGGCAACTGCAGCTAAAAATGGAGGTACTGCCATATTACCTGCTTTTGACCCTTCTAAATATCCTGACGGACAGATCACCCGTACCAATTGGATGGATGAGGTATTTAGAGATGGTTTATTGCAGGATTACAACGCTGCCATTAATGGAGGCTCTGAAAAGTCGAATTATTATTTAAGTTTCAACTACCGCAATGCCGAAGGGATTGTGTTAAATACCAAAACCAAACGTTATAACTTCCGTATCAATACCGAGCATGAGGTAACTGATTGGTTAAAAGTAGGCGAAAATCTATCTTACAGCAGCACCAATGGAAACGGTGCCAATACCAGCAGCGATTATACCGGCGCTTTACTTTCTGCAATTTATTACCCAACCAACGGTACACCTTATAATGCCAATGGAAGCTTTGCTGGGTTACCAGGCGGACAATACGCTGGTGATTACGGTGATATTGTTAACCCTGTTGCAGATTTAATGCGTATTGATATCAATAACCCGGTAAACGTGTTGGTGATTAATCCTTATGCTAACCTTAAACTGGCCAAAGGTTTAAC
The DNA here is from genome assembly GCA_017745075.1 of Sphingobacteriaceae bacterium. Classification (GTDB taxonomy): domain Bacteria; phylum Bacteroidota; class Bacteroidia; order Sphingobacteriales; family Sphingobacteriaceae; genus Pedobacter. The sequence goes on from JAGIAD010000008.1 coordinate 59,130, forward strand.
CTTCAGGTCGAACTTAAGCGTCACCAAATCAGATGCTGCATATAAAAACTTTACTCCAAAAAGACCGGAGGTAGGAAAACCAGTATTAAGTAATAGTTTGGTAGAAAGAAGCGATAAAGTTACCGACCTTTTAGCTGAACAGGTTTTGAACTATAAAACTTCTTTTGCCCAGCATCAGTTAGAGTTTACCGGTGGTTATACTTTCCAGAGAACCAAAAGTAGCGGATTGTATGCTTCGGGTGCCGGTTTTGACGATGAATCGCCTCAATACAGATATCTGGTTAATGCGACAGTAATCCAGCCATCTTCAAGTTATTTTGATGCTAAAGCACTTTCTTCACTGTTTTTAAGGGCAAATTACAACTATGGAGAAAAATACCTTTTATCACTCATCGGTCGCCGTGATGGTTCTTCCATGTTGGCCAAAGAAAACAGGTTCAAAAATTACGGATCAGTTTCTGCAGGTTGGGTAATCAGCAAGGAGGATTTCTTAAAGAATACCCCATGGTTAAATGAGCTTAAATTAAGAGCAAGTTATGGCATTTTAGGAAACCTGGGCAGTCTTTCTTCATCGGCAGTAAATCCTTTGTTAAATGCAACCCAAAGTTATTTCGGGCAAACGCCAACCTTACAGAACGGTTATGTACAAACGGTGTTGGCCAATAAAAACCTTACCTGGGCAGAGTCGAAACAAACCAATTTAGGACTTGATTTAGCCGCATTTGGCAGGTTTAATTTAGTTGCTGATTATTTTATCAAAGAAACCGATAAAATGATCTTAACCAGAACACTTCCCGGAACGGCTGGTTTAAATACACAGACCATTAATGCAGGTATTGTAAAAGATAAGGGCATTGAGTTGGGTTTAACTTATAATAGCGATAAAAACAAAGCATTCACTTATACTTTAAATGCTACCCTGACCAAAATCAATAATAAGGTAGAAGAATTGGCGCCTGGTTTAGAGAATATTGCAGTGGGTACCAATTTCCGTAACGAGTTAGCTCCACTTGCCATTAGGGTTGGTCAGCCCTTATATAGCTATTATGTATTAAAAACAGACGGTATTTTCCAAAGTCAGGCAGAAGCCGATAACTATAAAAATGCCAGCGGACAAAAAATCCAGCCAAATGCCAAAGCGGGTGATTTTAAATTTGTAGATATTAACGGCGATGGTACTATTGATAGCAAAGACCGTTATTTTGCAGGCAGTGCTTACCCTGATTTCTCATACGGATTAAGCTTTAACGCAAGTTATAAAAACTTCGACTTTAATATTTTTGCTCAGGGTGTACAGGGCAATAAATTATTTAACGCGGTAAAACGTACTACTTATAGTGCCAGCGGCCCCTCATATAACAAACTGATAGGCATCTTAGATGCATGGTCGCCAGAAAATCCTGGAGGCAAAGTGCCGATTATTTCTACAAGTGATGCCAATGGAAACTTTAATGCTTCAGATTTTTACGTAGAAAACGGTTCTTATCTGCGTATCCGTAACGTAACCCTGGGTTATAGTTTGCCAAAATCGCTTGCCAATAAATTAAAAACGGGTGGAGTTAGGGTTTATGCCACAGCAAACAACCTCTTTACCATTACCAAATACTCAGGTTTTGATCCGGAGATCGGAATGGACAACAACGGACTGGATGTTGGCCGTTATCCACAAGCCAGAAGTTTTATCCTTGGTTTAAGCGTTAATTTATAATCTCAACAACAATGAAAACAAATCTAAAATATATGGCATTTGCCGCCCTTGCTGTTTTTTCATCATGCACTAAACAGCTTGATATTACACCCGAAGGATCTCCATCAGCGCAGAATTTCTGGAAAACAAAAGAGGATGCATTGAAAGCCGAAGGTGGAATGTACGAACTCTATAATGCTGAGGATTTTTATGGTCGCGGGATGTTCTGGTTTATCAATGCCAGCGATGATATGGTTACCGGCCGTAACAAACCAGAGGCCGATAACATTAAAAATTTTAACCGTAATTATGTGGGCGGAGGTTATACCGAATCGCAGTGGAGTATGCGTTATGCCATTATCAAACGCGCCAACGATATCATCACCAATGTGCCAGGTATCAATATGGACGAAAGTTTAAAGAAACAGATCATAGGAGATGCTTATTTCAATGCCGGTTTGGTATATTTTCAATTGGCCGCAAATTATGGTAACGATAAAGCCGGTGTGCCCATTGTTACGCCAGAAGCAGATGCCTCTCAGCCGATTCCCCGCGCTAAAAATGTAAACGAGAATTACGACTATATCATTTCGCTTCTGTTAAAGGCGGCCGATAATCTTCCTTTCTTTTCGGCAATGAAGCCTGCTGATTATGGTAAAGCACATAAAACAGCTGCATGGGCTTATCTTTCAAAAGTTTATCTTTTTAAGAAAGATTATGCAAATGCTGCCAAATATGCAGATATGGTAATCAATTCAGGTCAGCATGATTTAATTAATACGGGGTTTGCAGATGTGTTTAAAGCGGCTAACAACTGGTCTAAAGAGTACATCTGGTCGGTAGTTTGTACGCCAAATGGTGGCGGAACAGGATGGGGCAGCAAACTCCCGGGTGTAATGCTAACCAACAAAGCTTGGGGTATTTATAACGGATGGGGTTATTACCTGCCAACCAAAGAACTTTATGATTCTTATGAAGCCGGTGATCAGCGCCGTGAAGCTACCATTTTAAAACCTGGCGATAAATTTATGTTTTTTGGTGCCGAGCGCAGCTTTACCAAAGACGGAGGGGCTACTTCAAACTACCAGTTTAAAAAATACATGGAGCCTTTCTCATATGCCAATCCAATCCCAACACATGTTAACCCTAATGGTGATAATGGAACCACTGATTTAAATGTGCCTTTAATGCGTTATGCAGAAGTATTGCTGATCAAGGCTGAAGCAGCCATTAATTTAAATGGTGCAGGAGCAGGCGATACTGAACTGAACAAGATCAGGGTTCGTGCCGGTTTAGCTACAAAGAGTGGAATGACGATTGACGATCTGAAACGCGAACGCCGCAACGAGCTTGCTGGTGAGTGGGCAGACCGTCACCGCGATTTGGTGAGATGGGGCGATGCACAGGCTACTTACGCCAAACCATTGCATGATTATGATGGTAGCGTAATCTGGCCGGCAAGGACATTTGATCCACAGGTACACGATGTATGGGCAGTGCCGCAAAGGGAAATCGATAACAGTGCAGGTGTAATTAAACAAAACCCGGGATGGTAAAAAAAATAAGGATAATCTTTGCCGCGCTGGCCATTGTGCTGGCGCTGCAAAGTGCATCGGCCCAGGTAAAGCTAAATGCAAACCGGGGGCATAGTCATAACGATTATAAACAGGAAATCCCCCTTTTAACGGCATATTATGCCGAAATGGGATCCATTGAGGCAGACGTATTTTTAAAAGACGGCGAATTATATGTAGCACACGAAGCTTCAGAAATTAGACCAGGTTTTACGCTAAAAAAAATATATCTCGATCCGCTGGCTCAGTTTTTTAAAGCAAAAGGAAATCGTCCTTATGCTAATGCGGCCTTAAAACTGCAACTGGTAGTTGATGTAAAAGAAGATTACAGGCATGTACTGCCGGTATTGCTAAAAGAACTCGAAAGTTATGCCGAGGTATTCGATGCAAAAAAGAATGCCAATGCCATTAAAGTGGTGGTAAGTGGCGATATGCCACCGCCAGCTGATTTTAAAAATTATGATGAGAAATTATCATTTGATGGCAGGCCGGCAACCACCTATACAGATGCGCAACTGGCAAGGGTAGCGATGATCAGCGATGATTTGAAAAATCATACCGTATGGAACGGAAAAGGCAATCCTACCAGAACCGATGAAGCAAAGATAAGAGCCACGATAGAGCAGGCGCACCGCAAGGGCAAACCTTTCCGGTTCTGGGCTTCGCAGGACAGTCCGAACACCTGGATTGTGCTCGAAAGGCTTGGGGCAGATTGGATCAATACGGATAAACCTGCCAAACTGAAAGATTTTTATCTCCACCAGGATAAATTGAGTTATACCAATTCAGAACCTTATACACCCTATGCGCCAACCTACAAGAGCGATGGACAAAATAAGGCACCAAAAAATGTGATCCTGTTAATTGGCGATGGGATGGGACTGGCTGCTATTCATGCAGGTTTGATCGCCAATCGCGGAGATCTGAACATGGCCAAATTCCATTATATCGGCTTTTCTGAAACCGCTGCCGCCGACGCCGGAAACACCGACTCGGCTGCAGGAGGAAGCGCCATGGCAATTGGTTACAAAACCAATAACCGTTACATTGGTATGGGACCTGATGATCAAAAGAAAACCAATCTGGTTGATACTTTGGCAGGTTTCGGTATTAAAAGTGGTATCATCACCGCTGGCGATCTCACCGATGCAACTCCGGCAGTATTTTACGCCCATCAGCTAGACCGGTCTTACAATGGAGCTATTGCAAACGATTTATTAAGAAGCAAGGCTGAAGTTTTAGTTGGTTCTAACTGCAAAGCTTTCGAACAGAATAAAAACAGCAGTCTTTTGGCAGATCTAAAAACCAAAGGCTTTCAGGTAACGAACAGTTTAATTGATTTTGAAAAACAGCGCGAAGGCAAACAATTGGTTTTATTGGATGATTCGGCTACCCGGCCTGTCATAAAAGGCCGTGGCGACATGCTTAAAAAATCGTTAATGCATACCGTCCAGATTTTATCGAAAAATAAACCTGGTTTCTTTGTCATGGCAGAGGGTGCGCAGATCGATTACGGCGGCCATACCAATGATCTGCCTTACCTCGTTAGCGAACTGCACGATTTTGACCGTACCATTGCCGAAGCGCTCCGTTTTGCCGATCAGGACGGCGAAACACTGGTTATCGTAACCGCCGACCACGAAACAGGAGGCTTAACGCTTTTAGATGGTGCTGCAGAAAAAGGAATGATAAGGGGCGAATTTAGCACTAACGATCATACCGGTATCATGGTACCGGTTTTTGCCTATGGCCCCGGTTCGCAAAATTTTAATGGTGTTTATCCCAATAACCAGATTTTTCATAAAATCATCAAAGCCTATCGCTTGGTAAAAGCTAAGTAAGTAAAAAGCAAAGCAAACAAATCCCTATAGCGGTGTCTGTACATGCCACAGCACCGCTTTTTTATGTTAGCATGAGTTTGGAGCTTAATTTCGTCATTGCGAACTGAAGAAGAGGCTTTGCGTAGCAGTGAAGCACCCGCGAAGCGAGCTTGAATACCATTAAAACGATAAGCTACAAATGAAAAATCTTTGTTGATAATAAATTACATTATAGATTGCTTCGGCTCGCTCATATCCCGCCTCGCAATGACGAAATATCTTGTAATAATATGATAATCAGATTAAAGCATTCAAAACTCACGTTAATGTTAGCGTTATCACAACACAAACTTTAAATCAATAAATATTACTTCATGGAAAGAAGATCTGCACTCAAAAATATCGGCGGGCTTTTTCTGCTGCCAAAATTATCAAAAGTTTCGTTGCCTGCTGAGAAAAAGCCAGTCTTAAGAATAGCGCACCTTACAGATGTGCACCTGAAAAATCAATTTAATGCACCGGCAAGGTTTATAAAATGCCTGCACCATGTACAGGCACAATTGTCAAAGGTCGATCTGATTTTAAATGGCGGGGATATCGTTTTCGATATGAACAAAGAAAATATCGATACCATTAATGAACAGTGGAAGCTTGTAAATGATGTAATGAAAAACGAATGTAGCATTCCGGTTCGTTACTGTTTGGGTAACCACGATATCTGGTGGAACGAAGATACCAAAGGCGATGTTTTTTATGGAAAAAATACGCCATGGATAAATTGCAATTGGTTAAACCTTACTACAGTCTGGTGCAGAACGGCTGGAAAATTATTGTACTGGATAGCACTCACCTGGATATCGATAATACCTGGTATATCGGCAAATTAGGGGAGGAGCAGTTCAACTGGCTGAAAAACGAATTGGAAAGCACCAGTAAAACCATGCCGGTAATGGTGATGTCGCATATTCCGATCCTTACTGCGCTCTTGATGATAGATGATGATGTGGTAAACAAATGGACCATGCTGGGTGGCGACATGCATACTGATACCGCGAAGATCATTAACCTTTTTTACCAGCATCCCAATGTAAAACTCTGTTTAAGTGGTCATTTGCATATGCGCGATAAAGTGGTATACAATAATGTAACCTATTTATGCAATGGAGCAGTATCCGGAGCATGGTGGGAGGGTAACAGAAGAGAAACCGCACCTGGCTACGGACTGATTGATTTATACGCTGACGGCAGCTTTGAAGAGCAATATATAGGCTATTGATGCAATGCAGTTGGTTTGTGTGAAATGTAAGAAATACGGCGATTGCTTTTTTTGCAGATAAGATAGCCGCAGGTATGTTTTCCGAGTATTCCCGAAAAGTTATATTGTCTCATTAATATGCTCACAACTACCGTACTTTTACCCTTTTTGAGCATGCCTATAGGAATTAAGGTTAACATTGCTAAGCTTTGTACAGCCTATCTTAATTTGCCTATGTATTACAGCTGTGCAATTGTTGATGATGAACAGCATGCGATTGATGTACTTCATGATTATATTGAAGACACCCGGTTTTTGAAATTGTTTAGCACTTTTAATAATCCCATTGATGCATTAAAAACAATTAGCGCCGGTGATAAAATCGATTTTCTTTTTTTAGATATAGATATGGATGGAATGAAGGGGACTGAATTATCCCAGCACCTCCGCTCAAAAGCCAGGTTTGTAATCTACGCATCCTCCCATCTTGAAAATGATGTGAGAGAGCTAGATTCAGGCTTTGAAAGTTATCTTGGCAAACCGATCTCCATGAAACGTTTTGCAGGTACTATTAATAAACTGATGCGACTTAATAATCTGCCGATAAATAATTGAAAATAGCTTATGATCGAAATTATTTACCTTTTTGAACAGGAATTTTTAGAAGATGTATCTTACCGGTTAATGCGTGCCGGTACAGACGATCCCTGGTTGGTACTGTCAGGGTGTAAAGTACTGGGCATTATTGCCGAAGTTGAAGGAACCTGGTCCCAAATTGTAGGTGAAGATATTCCACCTATGGCAATTAAAGGGATGGGCGATTTAATTAATAAGCAGCAATTTAGCTGGCTGCCCAATCTGATTAAAAAACAATGGCCGAAGTATGTGCTCGATGTGGTGGTAGAAAATGAAGACAGTTACCAGATAATTTGCCAAAGAGAGGCTTGCCCCAAACGTTTTCTACAGCGCTTTACACTAGGCATTCATGCACTCGCTCAAAGAGAATCGGCTCTGGTTTTTAAAATACGCTGCTTTCAGAAATCAGATTGTTATGAGGTAGTTAAAGCTCCGGCAATTGATCGGTACGTTTAATTTCTCACTTTACCCGCATTTTTGAGGATAAACCAATATTAATTGCCGGAATGGGTTGGCTTTGATACCAAATCCCTATTGCGTTAGTCAGGTTTTGAAAAAAAATCTGAGCAATTCCTCTATTCATTATTGTTTGTTTTAAGATGTCAATGTAATATTTAAATTTGGCCCGGTAAAACATTCCTCAACATGACTTTCACTGAAAAATTGCAGGCACTACGTCAACTTATGCTTGCACAAAATATAGATGCTTATATTATTACCGCTGCAGATCCACACATCAGCGAGTATTTACCTGCACATTATAAGGCCATTCCTTTTGCCTGCGGGTTTACAGGATCGGCCGGTACGCTTGTTATTACGCAGGATTTTGCAGGTTTGTGGACTGATTCGAGATATTTTACGCAAGCCGAAGCACAACTGAACGGTACCGGCTACGAATTGGTAAAGCTGAAAGTACCTCATACGCCCGAATACATCAATTGGTTACTAGAAGTATTGCCAAAAGGTGCAAAAGTAGGTTTTAACTACGAGCTTATTACCGTGGCACTGGCCTTCGAGATGGAGCATAGCCTGGCGCAGCGCGAAATAGTGATGATCGATATCGATTTTATCAGTACCATCTGGCAGGAGAGGGTGGGCTTACCTGTAGAAAAGGTTTTTTTAATTGATGAAGAAGCGGCCGGACTTACTATTTCGGCTAAAATAAACGACGTAAGAGCTGCTTTAAAAATAAGCGAGGCTGATTATCATTTTATTTCATCAATTGATGACATTGCCTGGCTTTTTAATCTAAGGGGAAAAGATGTAGCGTATAACCCTGTAGCTTTAAGTTTTGCTTTAATAACGCCTGAAGAGGTAAAACTCTTTATTGACAGGCAGAAATTATCGCAGGCAGATATTGATACTTTAAATCAGCAGGGCGTAACTTTGCATCCCTATGCTGAAGTGGTTAAAGCACTAAAAAATCTGCCCAATAAGTCTAAAATTTTTATTGATCCGAAACGTACCTGTTTTGGCCTGTTTAAATGCCTGCCAGGCGACTCCAAAATAACTTTAGGCATTAATCCAAGCACACATTTAAAGGGCCTGAAGAATAGTACCGAGATTAACCATATCCGTAAGGCAATGCTACATGATGGGATAGCTTTAACCAGGTTCTTTAAATGGATGGAAGATCATTTGGGTAAAGAAAAGATTACAGAATGGTCTGCAGCTGAGAAATTAGCCATATTTAGAGCAGAGCAAGCATCTTTCGTGGGCTTAAGTTTTAATACCATAGCCGGTTATAATGCAAATGGAGCATTGCCGCATTATAGTGTAACAGCCGAAAGTAATCAGGAAATTTTAGGCGATGGTTTGTTTCTTGTCGATTCCGGAGGTCAGTACCGGTATGGAACAACCGATATTACCAGGGTAATGCCTATTGGCAATTGTTCATCAAGGCAGGCCGATGATTATACCCTGGTGTTAAAAGGCCTGATTGAGGGCTCTAAGCTGATTTTTCCCGAAGGTACCAAAGGTTATCAAATCGATTCTATCTGTAGAAAACCGCTTTGGGAACATGGCATAAATTTTGGCCACGGAACCGGTCATGGTATAGGTTTTTTTCTGAATGTACACGAAGGGCCCCAGAATATTAGCCCGGCTAATGTAGATATCGCTTTTAAGTCTGGTATGGTAACCTCCATTGAGCCTGGGATTTATCGCCCCGGTGAACACGGTGTACGCATTGAAAATCTGGTCTTATGTATTCCTCAGGGAAGTAGTGAGTTTGGCGATTTTCTTACTTTCGAAACCTTAACCTTATGTTTTATCGATACCACTATCATCAACAAAACACTTTTGTCCCCGGATCAAATCAGGTGGTTAAATGAATACAATCAGCAAGTGTTTGATCAACTTCAGCTGCATCTTTCAGCAGAAGAAGCCGCGTGGTTAAAAGAGAAATGTAAATCTATTTAATAATTGTAATTTAAACTATTTGCAGGGCTTCCCCCTCATACGTTATTAATCTGCGTGCTTTGCGCAATCTGCGGGAAATTAAATGGACAGATGCTAAAATATAATCCTTGTCAGTCTGAGCCTGTCGAAGGCCGTTGCTATTTACCGTATAAACCCTTAAATGCTCTTACAGCCCTTATATGGTTAATAATTTAATATAGGAAAGCAATTTCTGCATTTCAATTAACGTCAGTCGCGCTTTCCGCTTTAGCCCTCATTTCATTCGGGGCTGCCGCTGCAATCGCGTTTAGGTACGGCATACCGTGCTCATGGGTTGGTTTTCCACTCATGCGTTATTAATCTGCGTGCTTTGCGTAATCTGCGGGAAGTTAAATAGACCGGTTTCAGTATAATCACTGTCAGTTTGAGCCTTTCGAAGACCCTTATTATTATAATCAACACTTAAATGATCTTATATCACTTATATGGTTAATATTTCGAAGTAGGAAAGCAATTCCTGCATTTCAATTAACGTCAGTCGCGCTTTCCCCTTTAGCCCTCATTTCATTCGGGGCTGCCGCTGCAATCGCGTTTAGGTACTTGATACCGTGCTCATAAGTTGGTTTTCCCCTAAGGTGTTATTAATCTGCGTACTTTGCGCAATCTGCGGGAAGTTAAATAGACCGTTATTCAATATTATCATTGTCAGTCTGAGCCTGTCGAAGACCCTTGCTATTTACCGTATAAACCCTTAAATGCCCTTACACCCCTTACATGGTTAATAATTTGATAGTAGGATCCAGCCTAAACTTCCCATAAATACACCAATTCTTTACCGATTTTGCGCTATTTTAAACTTCCGCAACCGCTTTATCTTTTAAATTTTATTTTTGGTAAACGGGATAACCAAACCTGCTTTTTCGATATGATGATAGAACCAAACAAGATAAGAGCTATATCCATAATAACTTTTAAAGCAATATTTTGTTGCATTTTAACTTTTATAAATGTTAAGGTAACGCTAGCCCAATCACCATGGATTGCTTTGAGTAAAAAGCCGTCTACTTTGGGCTTAGAAAATGGTTTTTCGACTTACAATGCCGGAGCATTTAATCTAAAGCTTGTTAATTCATCACAAACGGTGGCAGGCCTTCAGCCTAAAATGGTTAAAGATTTCGATTTTGTACCCAGCGACAGCTTAAAAGTGCGTAGTTCAGATGGCCTGTATCATTTAGGCGACATCAACTTAAAATTGCGTTACGTGGGTGAAGAAACCTGGAAAAGTTATAGCACTGCAGCAAAAAGGAGTCCTGTTAAAAATATTCAGATCGGCAAAAATATACTTGCCGCAGCCGATCTTGCTGCAACACTTCCGGCTGATATCCCTTTGGAGGTTAAACGGATCTGGGAAATGCTGAACGGGAAACTGGTTTTGCGTTTCGAACTGAAAAACAAGACCGATAAGAATGTAGAAATTGGAGCCCTCGGAATACCGATGATCTTTGATAATATTTTAGAAGGCCGCACATTAGAGCAAACCCATGCCAAAAATGTATTTTACGATCCCTATATCGGGAAAGATGCTGGTTATTTGCAGGTTACGCGCTTAAGCGGGCATGCGCCTTCTCTGCTCGTTGCTCCATTGGGGCACACACCATTTGAAGCCTACAATCCGCTTAATGACGACCGGACACCAAGAGGGATTGCTTTCGAAGGTTTTTACGAATGGATGGTGTACAGTAAAGCTTATGCCGAAAACGAATGGAAAAACGCCGAGCAATGGAATACACCAACTTCAACCGTTTTAAAGCCTGGCGAAAGCCGGAGTTATGCCCTTCAGTTTATTCTCTCAGGTACTGCAAAAGACATTGAAAATAAACTGATCGAAAATAAGCGACCGGTAGCCATATCAGTTCCAGGTTATGTGTTGCCTAAAGATGTAGAAGGAAAATTATTTGTTAATTATCCAAAAAAGATTAAAACCATTCAGGTTCAACCCCAAAATGCCTTAAAAGTAACCGCATCTGGCTTAACCAAAAATGGCTGGAAAAGTTACCTCGTAAAAGGGAATACATGGGGAAGGGCAAGATTATCCATTACCTATGAAGATGGTCTGGAGCAAACTATCAATTATAAAGTAATTGAAGCCGAAAGTGATGTAATTGCAAACTATGGTAATTTTTTAACAAGCAAGCAGTGGTTTAACCAGGCCGATCCTATTTTTAAAAGAAGCCCTTCTGTAATTACCTACGACAATGAAAAACAGCAGCAGGTAACACAGGATAGCCGTGCCTGGATTGCTGGCTTGAGCGATGAAGGTGGTGCAGGCTCGTGGTTGGGGGCGATAATGAAACAGTTGGTACAACCCAAAAAAGAAGAAATTGATAAGTTGAAACAATTTGTAGATAGTGTAATGTTTGGGAGGATACAGCTTAAAAACGGTCCTCAGAAATATGGTGTAAAAAAGAGTTTGTTTTATTACGCACCCGATTCGCTTCCCAAAGATACTTATGCCTCAGATATTAATTTTAAAACATGGGCTGCATGGCCCAAAAAAGAAGCTGATAACCTGGGCCGGTCTTATAACTACCCGCATGTTGCTGCAGCGCATTGGGTAATGTACCGGTTGGCACGCAATTATAGCGGACTTGTTGAGCAACAGAGCTGGAAACAACACCTTATCGATGCAGCTGAAACAGGTATGGCCATGGTTAACATCGCGCCTTATTATGCACAGTTCGGCCAGATGGAAGGTACGGTATTTTATCTCATCTTAAACGACCTTAAAAACGAAGGTTTAACAGAAGAAGCCACCAAATTGGAAAACGAAATGAAAAAGCGGGCCAACCACTGGCGTTCTTTACAATATCCATTTGGTAGTGAGATGCCTTGGGATTCTACAGGTCAAGAAGAAGTTTACGTATGGTCGAGCTATTTTGGCTACCAGGATAAAGCAAATGTAACAATTGATGCCATCTTAGCCTATATGCCTGTAGTGCCGCATTGGGCCTACAATGGTAACGCCCGGAGATATTGGGATTTTCTTTATGGAGGTAAGCTTTCACGGATCGAACGGATGATCCATCATTACGGTTCGGCGCTTAATGCCATACCCCTGTTAATGGATTACCGTAAAAATCCTGGCGATTTCTACCTCTTGCGTGCCGGCTACGGCGGTTTATTGGGGGCGATCTCTAATATTACCCCGGAAGGTTTTGCACCTGCAGCGTTTCATGCTTATCCGTCGACCCTGAAAAACGATGGTATTACCGGCGATTACGGATCTGGTTTTTTTGGTTATGCGGTTAATACGTCGTCCTACTTATTACAACATCCTGAATTTGGCTGGCTGGCCTTTGGTGGCAATCTGAGCAAAACAGGTAATATCATCAACGTTAAACTAACCACGGCAGCAAAATCGTCTGTTTACATTGCGCCTGCAGGGCTTTGGATTAGCCTTGATGCCGGAACCATTGATGAAGTAAATTACAACACCATAAATGGAGAAATTCGCTTAAAACTGAGTAAAGCAACTGAGTATTCACCTAATGCCATGCTGAGGTTATCGCAGCCTGCAAAAGTTAGTGTCGTGGGTGTTTATGCTGTAAAAGGTAAAAGTATTGGGGATAGAGGAGGGTACGCATTCCCGCTAGTAAAAAACAATAACACCGAAATCATTCTTCAAAAATAATATCAATTCATCTCTGTCTCGGCCTCGTGAACTAAAGTTTACGGGGCTTTTTAGTAAAACATTGTTTTGATATTCAGCTATATATGATTTTTATTTACATATTTATATTGAATTATATTAAGGTAATTAATTGAAATTAAGATATTTAATGTTTTTCTACTTTGTCTTGTTTGGCTGATTGATAAGCGTTTTGTAATTAAAAAGAGTTTAATTATGAATTAATTTTTACTTTAAATAAAATATATTAATTAATTTTTAATCAGTATACTATATACTTAAATGAGAAAGATTCTTCGCTGTGCTCAGAATGACAACTGTACGGCCACCACATTGCAATGTGATTTCAATAATCCGCGTTACAAACGCGGACTATGCTTAATTCCGTGTCTTCTGTGTTTCCGTGGCTAAAAATTACTGGTTTTAATCGTCCTCTTTTGCAATGGGGATGAACGGGAATGGCGATTTTATCGCCCATAATGACAAATGTTACCGCCACATTACAAATGTGGATTTCAATAATCCGCGTTACAAACGCGGACTATGTTTAATTCCGTGTCTTCTGTGTTTCCGTGGCTAAAAATTACTGGTGCTATTTGTAAATTTCAATCGTCCTCGTTTGTAACGAGGATGAACGTGAATGGCGATTTTATCGCCCATAATGACAACGGTTATCGCCACATTACAAATGTGAACTTCAATAATCCGCGTTACAAACGCGGACTATGCTTAATTCCATATCTTCCGTTTTTCCGTGGCGTAAAAACGGCTTTCTTTATATTTATTCAGATCTTCTGTGGCCATAATTATCCTTATCCTTTTAAATTATAATGCGGGTGAAAACCCGATAATTTGCCGTTAATGTGCAGATTTTACCTTTCTTTTTCGTTAAGATGAAATTAATTGTGATTTTTATGCCAGATGCATGGCTTATTATTTGCAGATACCCCTCATATTTTAGCCATTGCATTTAATTGTTATTGAATAAAATCAGCATTTGAGATATTTGCCTAACAGAAAAAATATGTTTGAAAAGAAAGTTTACATACAGAGAAGAACAGCGTTAAAATCAAAGATAAATTCAGGAATACTACTCTTTTTGGGTAATGAAGAGAGCCCGATGAATTATAAGGACAATGCTTACCATTTTAGGCAGGATAGTACCTTTTTATATTATTTTGGGATCAGTGAGCCATCGTTGAGCGCTATTATCGACCTGGATGAAGATCAGGTAATCCTTTTCGGTGATGAAATGGGTATTGATGATATTGTATGGATGGGCAGGCAGAAAACACTTGAAGAGAAAAGCCTCGATGCCGGCCTCAGCAAAATTTTGCCTTTAGCACAACTGGACACTTATCTGAAGCAATATCTTGATAAAAAGCGTCAGATTCATTTCCTGCCTCCTTACCGCGCTGAGAATAAAATTAAATTGGCCAATTGGCTTAACCTGCCAATCGATCAGCTTAAAGAAAAAGCATCACTTGATTTTATTAAGGCTGTAGTTGCGCAACGTTCGGTTAAATCAGTCGAAGAAATTGAAGAGTTAGACAGTGCAGCAGCAATATCTGCCGATATTCATTTAATGGTGATGCAGCAGGCAAAACCCGGTATATACGAGCGTGAACTTACCGCTAAGATTCAGAGTGCTGCGTTGGCCTCTGGTGGTAATTTAGCTTATCCGGTTATTTTGACTGTTCGCGGCGAAATCTTGCACAACCATTACCATGGCAATCAGCTCCGGGATGGTCAGCTGGTTTTAAACGATTCTGGTATAGAAACCGCTTTAGGTTATGCTGGCGATCTTACGCGTACTTTTCCTGCAGGCAAGAAATTTAGTGCCGAGCAAAAAGATGTTTATAATATCGTGCTTAATGCCTACACCCAGGCTAAAAATCTGCTGGCACCGGGTGTCAGGTATTTAGATGTGCATTTAACCGCCTGTAAAGTGTTGGCACAGGGCTTAAAAGATATTGGCCTGATGAAAGGTAATATAGACGACGCGGTGCAGGCTGGTGCGCATGCGATGTTTTTTCAATGTGGCACAGGGCATATGATGGGACTCGATGTGCACGACATGGAGGATTTAGGTGAGCAATACGTAGGTTATACAGATGAACTGACTAAAAATACCACCCAGTTTGGATTGAAATCGTTAAGATTGGGCAAAGCACTCGAAGAAGGTTATGTATTAACGGTAGAACCAGGTGTCTATATCATCCCCGAACTAATAGACCGTTGGAAAGCCACTAAGCAGTTTGCTGAATTTATTAACTATGACAAATTGGAGCAGTTCAGAGACTTTAGCGGAATCAGGGTTGAAGACGATTTTCTGGTTACCAAAAACGGAAGCCGTATGTTAGGAAAACATTTGGCTATAACTACTGATGAAATAGAATTGGTTAGAGGCGAAGCTTATTAGTAAGGGCGGCTTTGGAGTAACAGCTGTTTTTTGTTTTGGAGCGCAGGGTCTATCGCTCTTTTTAAAGGGAGCTCCTGCCACCCGCTTTATCCCGATGGAAAGCCTGTGAAACAGACAAGCACACCAAAGTATAACACAAATCGGTGCTTAATCGGGATGCCCGCTGCTGTCAGGGCTAAAAACCCTGGCCTAAAGCACAGCAAAGGAAACGGGAGTATTTAGCATCAACTGGTGTTAAATAAACCTGATAGAACGGATGCTCCCGATCCTTCATCGGAGCAGGAGGGATAGCAGGGCTGACGTAACCAATGAAAGGCTGCAAATGCTTTTCAAATTAATAATTGTTAAAATAATAACATAACGATTAATAAAGGACGGTTAAAAGGAATATAGATCTTTTGAAATAATTACTTTTTTTATTTAGGAGCGCAGGGTCTATCGCTCTTTTTAAAGGGAGCTCCTGCCATCCGCTTTATCCCGATGAAGAATCGGGATGCCCGCTCCTGTCAGGGCTATATACTTTGGGCAGGAGTACAGAACCCTGGTTAAATAAACCTGATAGAACGGATGCTCCCGATCCTTCATCGGAGCAGAAGGATAGCAGGGCTGACGTAACCAATGAAAAACTGAGACTGCTTTCTAATTAATATCTGCTATTTAGAGCGCAGGTTTTTCACTTTTATTAAGGATGTCAGGGCTAAAACCCTGGCCTGAAGCACCTGAGGGGAAACGGGAGTATTTAGTTACCAACTGATGTTAAATAAACCTGATAGAATGGATGCTCCCGATCCTTCATCGGAGCAGGAGGGATAGCAGGACTGAACTAACCGATAAGTACTGCAATTGCTTTTCAAATTAATAATATGCTATTACAACAACATGATAACCAGCAAAAACATATGAAAAAAATAACCTTCCTAACCGCACTTTTCTTAATGTTTAGTGCTATGATTTTTGCGCAGTCACCTAAAAAGGTTTACACTTTAGCCGATACCTTAAGAGGAAGCCTAAATGCAGAACGTACCTGGTGGGATGTACAGCGTTATGAACTTTCCGTTAAGCCCGATTATCATGATAAAAGTATAACAGGCTCAAATAAAATCGTATACAAGGTTGTACAACACAATAATGGTAATACCCGTATGCAGATCGATCTGCAGGAACCACTAATTATTGACAGTGTTTTATATAACGGAAATAGTAAACTAAAATTTGAGCATGCCGGCAGTGTTTGGTATGTGCATGTCCCGGCACAAAAATTAGCTGCGCAGAACAATGTAAATATTTTTTACCACGGAAAAGTACACCAGGCCAAAAGGGCTCCCTGGGATGGCGGTTTCATCTTTACCACCGATTCGCTCTCTCGTCCGTGGATGACTGTTGCCTGCCAGGGCTTGGGTGCTTCTGTATGGTACCCAAATAAAGACCGCCAGAGTGATGAACCTGACCGGGGTGCTTCTTTAACCATGACCGTTCCCGATACTTTGATAGCAGTAGGTAACGGGCGCCTGGTATTTAAAAAGGATAACCATGATGGTACCACAACCTATCAGTACAATGTTAAAAATCCGATCAGTAATTATTGTATTATCCCTTATATAGGTAAATACGTTAATTTTAAAGAGAAATATGCTGGCGAAAAAGGTCCGCTCGATGTGAATTATTGGGTGCTGGATTACAATTACCCGAAGGCGAAAACCTATATGCCCGGTCAGGTACATAAAATGATGAAAAGCATGGAATATTGGTTCGGCCCTTATCCTTTTTATGAAGATGGCTATCAGTTGATCGATGCTTCGCATACCGGAATGGAACATCAATCGGCAGTTTCTTACGGCAATGGCTATAAGTTTGGCTATAGAGGCCGGGATATGTCGGGCAATGGCTGGGGTTTGAAGTGGGATTTTATCATTATTCACGAAAGCGGGCACGAATGGTTTGGTAATAACATTACGACAAACGATCTGGCCGATATGTGGGTGCACGAAGGATTCACCAATTATAGCGAAACCCTTTTTGTGGATTATATTTTTGGCAATAAAGCCGGAAACGAATATAATTTTGGAATTAGAAAAGGCATTAAAAATGATACGCCTATTATTCCTGATTACGGCGTAAATGCGCAGGGCAGCGGTGATATGTACCCAAAGGGCGGGAACATGCTGCATGCTATCAGGCACAGTTTAAATAACGATGCACTGTTCAGATCAATACTGCGCGGCCTTAACCAAACTTTTTATCATCAAACCGTAACTACCAGACAGATCGAAAATTACATTTCCAAAAAGGCAGGTTACGATTTTTCGCCCGTTTTTGATCAATACCTGCGTACTATGCAAATACCTGTGTTCGAATATTACCTTAAAGACGGAAAAGCATTTTACCGCTACAGCGATTGCATTAAAGGGTTTAATTTACCACTAACTTTAAAAAAAGAGACCGTCAAAACGCTTAAAATTACGCCAACGCAAAGCTGGCAACAGGTAACTTTAGCGAAAGGTCAGGAAGCTTTATTTACAAAGGCCGGTATCGAATTTATGTATTACCTAAACGTAAAAAACACAAAATAAAACCAACCGGTTTAAGGATTTGTTTAATGCTTTCAAGACCTTTAACCAATATCCGGGTTTACCGGTAAGCTGAGCGGTACGATATCGTTTTGCCCTTTTCCTATGTATGATTAGATGATACGGTTTGGTGCTCATCTGCATTTATTCTCTCCTTTTTCAACTGGTGTATTTCCGGTCGGTATTGGTTAAAATCCAATAACATTAGGTTGTGCTTATCTCCTAAATTTGAATTTACATTTAAGGGGTTTACTCAATGTAAATTCGAATTAAAGCTATTTTAAATAGTTAAATTAAAAATTTAATTAAAACGCATATCAATCATAATATTAAAATCATAAGACTAAATGAGTATTAAATGGACCGGGGTTTTCCCTGCTGTAACCACAAAATTTACAGCAAATGATGAATTAGATTTTCCAGCTTTCGATTTAAATATCGAAGCACAATTAGAAGCAGGTGCTGAAGGGATTATTTTAGGCGGATCGCTTGGCGAAGCCAGTGTATTAAGCGACGAAGAGAAATTCGGTTTGTTATCGCATACCTTAACCTTGGTAAATGGCCGTGTACCGGTTTTATTGAACATTGCAGAATCAACTACAAAAAAAGCAATCGAAGTAGCTAAAAAAGCCGAATCGCTGGGTGCACAAGGTTTAATGTTATTACCGCCTATGCGCTATAATGCTGCTCCAGACGAAACTTTGGCCTTTTTTGGTGCAATTGCAGAAAGTACCAGCTTACCGATTATGATTTACAACAATCCTGTTGATTATAAAATCGAAGTAACTTTAGATATGTTTGAGGTTTTAACCAAATATGATAATATACAGGCGATAAAGGAATCGACAAGGGATGTTTCAAATGTAACCCGTTTGATCAACCGGTTTGGCGACCGTTTTAAAATCTTCACCGGTGTAGATCCGTTAGCCATGGAAAGCCTTGTAATGGGCGCGCATGGGTGGGTTGCAGGTTTGGTTGATGCCTTTCCGAAAGAAACCGTTGCTATTTTTAGATTGGTTAAGCAAAACCGCATTGCAGAAGCATTAGATATTTACCGTTGGTTCTTACCGGTATTGGAACTGGATATTCATCCTAAATTGGTGCAGTACATTAAATTAGCAGAGGTAGCTACCGGCTTAGGTACAGAAGCCGTTCGTGCACCGCGTTTACCGGTAAGTGGCGCAGAAAGAGAAAAAGTGTTGAAAATTATTAACGATGCATTGGCTGTTCGTCCGGAATTACCAGAAGGTAGCTGGGGGAAATAGTTTAAAAACCAAATATGAACGGGAAAAATATTGTAGCAAACACTTATGTAGAAGTTAGTGAAAGAAGCCTTAAAGCAGTTAATCCCGCTACGGGATTAACGCTTGAGGGTGAATTTTTTAAAGCGAACGAACATTTGGTTGATGAAGCCTTAAAATCGGCAATATCGGCTTTTCAAATTTACAGAAGCCTGAATAAGGATCTTAAAGCAGCTTTTTTAAATGCTATTGCTGATGAAATCGCTAATCTTGGCGATGAACTGGTAAACAGGGCTTCAGCAGAAAGTGGCTTACCTTTAGCCCGTTTACAGGGCGAACTGGGCAGAACTACTGGTCAGCTAAGGTTATTTGCCAACCTGGTTGCCGAAGGCTCCTGGGTTGATGCAATTATTGATACTGCGCTGCCTGATAGGCAACCTTTGCCAAGGCCTGATATCAGACGGATGCTCATCCCAATCGGGCCGGTAGTTGTTTTTGGAGCGAGTAATTTTCCGCTTGCTTTTTCAGTTGCGGGTGGCGATACCGCTTCGGCACTGGCTTCTGGTTGCCCCGTGATTGTTAAAGCACATTCTGCACATTACGGAACCAGTGCCTTAGTAGGTGGTGCCATTGTTAAAGCAGCAGAAAAAACCGGAATGCCGAAAGGCGTTTTCTCTTTGCTTTACGATGATGGCTATACCATTGGTGCCGGCTTGGTTCAGCATCCATTAACAAAAGCCGTAACATTTACAGGGTCGTTAAAAGGTGGGATGGCTTTAATTGAACTTGCTCAACAGCGTGAGCAACCTATTCCTGTTTTTGCCGAAATGGGAAGCATTAATCCCGTAATTTTTCTTCCTGCAGCCATTGAAAACCAGGCAGAGGAACTGGCTAAAAAATATGCGGCTTCCATTACTTTGGGGGCGGGGCAGTTTTGCACCAACCCTGGTTTGTTACTAGCGGTGCAATCGCCGGCACTTGATAATTTTAAGGCCGTTTTAAATGAGGCAATTGCAGCTGTTCCTTCAGCAACCATGCTAACCGAAGGCATTGCAGGTAATTATAGTAAACTTTCTGCAGAAATTTTAAATGAAGAAGGAGTTGAGGTAATAGCTATATCTGATTTGAATAATAATGAATTAAAAAATCAGTCTAAAGCCAAAGTTGCCCAGGTAAGTGTAGCTGATTTTATCCGGAACCCAAAACTTCGCGAAGAAATTTTTGGTCCATACTCTTTGTTGGTGGTGGCTAACGATATCGCTGAACTTGAAAAAGCGATTGATGTACTGGAAGGACAGCTTACTGTAACTTTAATGGCCGGAAAGCAGGAACTTCAGCATTACCAGGCGCTGGTAAATAAGTTAACTGATAAAACCGGCAGAATAATATTAAATGGCGTGCCTACAGGTGTAGAAGTTTGTGCAGCCATGCAACATGGCGGGCCGTTCCCTGCTACTAACGATAGCCGTTTTACATCAGTTGGCTCTACTGCAATCAATCGTTTTGTAAGGCCATTGGCTTATCAGGATTGGGAACAGGAATTATTGCCTGATGAATTGAAAGACGGAAATCCGCTGGGTATTTTCAGAACGGTAAATCAAAAATTAACGAAATCTCATGAGTAAAACTTTTTTTTGCGTAGACGCACATACCTGCGGAAATCCGGTTAGGTTGGTTGCAGGTGGAGGTCCCCAGCTTATTGGCTCAAACATGAGCGAAAAGCGCCAGCATTTTTTGAAAGAATTCGACTGGATTAGAACAGGTTTAATGTTTGAACCACGCGGACACGATATGATGTCTGGTAGTATCCTTTACCCACCGCATGATCCGGCTAATGATGTAGCTGTACTTTTTATCGAAACCAGTGGCTGCCTCCCGATGTGCGGCCACGGTACAATCGGTACCATTACCATTGCCATTGAAGAAGGACTTATCCAACCGAAAATACCAGGGGTAATCAGAATGGAGGCCCCGGCCGGACTGGTGTTGATTGAATACAAACAGGAAGGTAAAAAAGTTAAATCGGTTAAGCTGAAAAACGTAGCTTCTTATCTGGCTGCTGAAAATCTTCAGGTAGAATGCCCTGATCTGGGTACGCTTACTTTTGATGTTGCTTATGGCGGGAATTTTTACGCTATTGTAGATCCGCAGGAAAATTTTCCTGGTCTTGAAAACTATACCGCTTCGCAACTGATTACCTGGAGCCAGACCATTAGAAAACGCATTAACGAACAATACACTTTTGTACATCCGTTAGATCCGACGATAAATGGCTGTAGCCACGTATTGTGGACCGGTAAAACAATAGACCCTAACTCAACTGCCAGGAATGCCGTGTTTTATGGCGATAAGGCCATAGACCGCTCGCCTTGCGGAACGGGAACCTCAGCCCGCCTGGCACAGTGGTTTGCTAAGGGAAAATTAAAACAGGGAGAGGATTTTATCCATGAAAGTTTTATCGGAAGCAAATTTATTGGAAGGGTAGAAGACGTTGTAGACCTGAACGGAATCAAAGCCATTATACCAAGTGTAGAAGGTTGGGCAAAAATTTATGGCTATAATACCATAAAAATAGATGCCGAAGATGATCCATATGCATACGGATTCCAGGTGATTTAGTGAGTTTTTAACATAATATCAGCAGTATAAATTAAAAGAATGTCGAAAGTATTAATTATAGGTGGTGGAATTGTAGGCTTAACTTCAGCGTATTATCTGCAGAAAAGAGGCTACGAAGTAACAGTTTTGGATAAAGGAGATATTACCGACAATTGCTCATTTGGTAATGCCGGGATGATTGTGCCAAGCCATTTTGTGCCTTTAGCTGCGCCTGGCATGATAAAACAGGGGATCCGTTGGATGTTCGACAGCAAAAGTCCCTTTTATGTTCGCCCGTCTTTAAATGGAAACCTCATTAATTGGGGCCTAAAATTTATGAAACATGCCACGGCAAAACATGTAAGCCAATCGGCAGTGCCATTACGCGATTTATCCTTACTGAGCAAAAAACTATATGAAGGTCTGGCAAAAGAGCCCGATTTCGATTTCGAATTAACCAATAATGGTATTCTGGCATTTTATAAAACGGAAAAAGCAGGCGAAGAGGAAGCGCATTTAGCTGAAAAAGCAGTTGAACTGGGCCTGGATATGGCTGTATTAACTGCTGATGAATGCCGTGCATTACAACCTGACTTAAATTTAGATGTTTTAGGAGCTGTACATTACCGCTGCGATGCCCACCTTTATCCGACAAAATTAATGAATGCGCTGCTTAAGTATTTATTAAATAATGGCGTTAAGATAGAACGTGGCAAAGAGGTTGATAAAATCGAAGCAACAGGCAACCGTATTACAAAGGTTTTTACCGGTAATACCGCCTGGGAAGCCGATCAGTATGTTTTGGCAACCGGTTCGTGGTCGCCTGCTGTGGCAAAAATGGCCGGTGTTAAAATATCTTTAATGCCCGGTAAAGGTTATTCTTTTATGGAACCAGAACCTCAGCAGCGCTTAACTATTCCGGCATTGCTATGCGAAGCCAGAGTAGCCATAACGCCAATGAACGGTCAGATCAGGTATGGTGGTACAATGGAGTTAGATAAGATCAATACCCGTATTAACATGGAAAGGGTTAAAGGGATCGTAGAATCGGTTCCGGCATATTTTCCCGATTTAAAACCTGCAGTTCCTTCAGAAAAAGATATCTGGTATGGTTTCCGGCCTTCATCGCCCGATGGTTTACCATACATTGGCAGGAGCGAAAAAAGAGAAAACCTGATCATTGCTACAGGACACGGTATGATGGGTTTAAGTTTAGGGCCGGCAACCGGCTTGCTGGTTAGCCAGATTGTTTCAGGTATAGCTACTGACCTGAAAATGGAGCCATATGCAGTAATAAGATAATACATGTTGTTAGTCGGGATTTATAATCCCGACTTTGCCGTTTTCAATTCTTTACTTGTGGATTAAAAATCCACAGTACTTAGGTCCGGACCAACGCATCTACTTTATAAACAACAAATCTCAATTAATAAGAATCTTCGTTGGATGTCAGTAAGTCGGGATTTATAATCCCTTCCCAGAATTTTATTTACTAGTGGATTAAAAATCCAGACCAGCGTATCGACTTTATAGGCAAAAAAATCTCAATAAGTAGGGATCTCTGTTGACCGGGATTTATCATCCCGTCTTCAGAGTTTTCAATTCTTCGCTAGAGGATAAAAACCCACAGTAGAAAGGTCTAGATTATAAATACAGACCAGCTTAGCGGGCTATTTAACCCAAAAACCTCCATATTTGACTTAATAATAATTCAAATTAATCGATTTAGACGTTGCTTTACAGTAGGTTAACTAAATGTATAGTGCGCTGTGAGTCGGTAAATCGCCGGTAAAATCTGTCATATTTTATCAAATTATAGCAGGATTTTAACCTTAAATGAGTTTTATTGGTTTATTTGAGTTAATATTTATACATTCATTTCGAAATCAACAAACCAAACCTAACTAACTGAACGATGAAAGTATTACCATTTACCATGCTTGTTCCAGATGACAAGAGTGTGATATCGGAACATATTGAATTGCCTTATTTTTACCAGTATCTTCATCGCCATGATGAATGGCAGATCACTTACGTCGAAAAAGGAGAAGGTACATTAATTGCGGGGAATGATATGCATGCTTTCCGATCAGGCGATATTTTTGTAATCGGGGCAAAACTTCCGCATCTGTTTAAAAGCAATCCCGAATATTTCTCTGCCGATAGCAATAAAACGATCAAGGCATGTTCTATTTACTTTAACCCGAACGGTATTTTAGCGGCCCTATTTAATCTTCCTGAAATGAAAATGGCCAGTGGTTTTTTAACTAAAAACAAACATGGCTTCAAAATTCCAGCTGCTTTTGCTAAAAACATGGTAACCAAAATGTTTAATGTTCATGAGGCATCGGGGGTTGATGTGCTATTCAACTTTCTGAAATTGGTTAACAGCCTCCAGGATTTGAACGAGAATGTAGAGCCGTTATGCTCAGATATGTATTCTTCAAACGTAACTGAAAATGAGGGTATGCGTTTGAGCAAGATCATAAACTTTATTACCGAAAACTATAATAATCAAATTTCTTTAGAAGATGTAGCAAATGCTGCATTTATGACTCCTCAGGCCTTCTGCAGGTATTTTAAGAAACACACAGGACATACTTTTGTATCATTTTTAAATGAAGTTAGAATTAACGATGCCTGTAAAAGTCTTATTTCCGGCGAAAAAGCCGATTGCATTTCAGGCGTAGCCTATAAAGCGGGCTTTAATAGCATCACCAATTTTAACCGGGTATTTAAAAGTATTATCGGACAATCGCCAAGAGCCTATATAGATACTTATAATAATGTAAGCAGGGTAAGCTATGTAGGCGCCTAAGCAAAAACACTCTTATTTTTTACCGAAAACAAGCTATTTTTTCAAATGGAGGCAAATGCTATTTGCCTGATTTAACCAAACCCAAATGCAAAACAAACCGATTTTTTTAGCCCTTTTGTTAATGATAAGCCTGTTTCCGGGTACTTTGGTACTTGCGCAAACTTCGAATCAAAGTTTGTACGAACAGACCAGCGAAATGGGCACGCTGATAGCAGGTTACCAAAGGGATGTTGATGCCATTAACGATTTCTATTATCCCTATTCATCAGGAGGTACTTATGCTTACCCGATGGCTACATTTAAAAGTCCGGTGCAAAGAAAACGCCTGCAGGATATCAATAGCGATTACTTAAGCAAGTTAAAATCAGCCAAATTTGAAAGCTTTAGTGTTTATGGTAAAGTAGATTATATCCTGCTTAAAAAGCAGATAGAATCTTCAGTCTGGCTCTTGGATAAAGAGGAGACAGAGTATAAGGCCCTATCGAAGTATTTTACCTTTGCCGACGACGTTTATGCACTCGAAAAACTAAGAAGAAGGGGTACTTATAAAGAAGGTGCTTTACTGGCTGCCCAGATAGATGAAATTACAAAGCAGGTTGATGCTTCAAATCTGAATTTCAAAAAAGGGATATTAAAACCCGATCAGCTTAAAATGGCAACGGCCATAACCTTAAGTTTAAAAAACCGTTTAAAGGGCTTTTATCAGTTTTATATGGATTACGAGCCCGGTTTTACCTGGTGGGTGCCGAAACCTTACGAAAAGCTGGACCTCGCCTTAACCAATTACGCTAAACTTTTTAACGATAATGGGGAGCCTGCACCGGCTACAAAGTCAGCCAAACCGGAAATTAAAGGAAATCCGATTGGAAGGGAAGAGCTGATGAGGCAATTAAATGCAGAGCTTATTCCTTATACACCGGAAGAGCTGATCAGACTTGCCGAAAAAGAATTTAAGTTTTGCGACGAAGAGCTTTTGAAAGCATCAGCAGCCATGGGCTTCGGAAATGACTGGAAAAAAGCCCAGGAAAAAATTAAGAACAGCTACGTGCCTTTAGGCAAACAGCCGGAGCTGATTGTAAAATTACAGGACGATGCCTTAAGCTTTATAAAAGCCAACGATCTGATCAATATCCCGGCGCTTGCAGAAGAAACCTGGGGTATGGTGATGATGTCGGCCGAACGCCAATTGGTGAACCCGTTTTTTACCGGCGGACGCGAAATCAGCATTTCTTATCCAACCAATGCAATGGAGGAAGATGATAAGTTAATGAGCATGCGCGGTAATAATCCTTACTTTTCAAGAGGAACGGTACAGCACGAACTCTTGCCGGGCCATCATTATCAGTATTTTATGAATAGCCGTTATAAAAGTTACCGCGATCCTTTCAAAACGCCTTTTAGCGTAGAAGGCTGGCCATTGTACTGGGAGCTTTTACTCTACGATAAAGGTTTTGCCAAAACTCCTGAAGAAAAAATGGGGATGCTTTTCTGGCGGATGCACCGTTGCGCCAGGATTCTTTTTTCGCTCAACTTTCACCTGGGTAAATGGACCCCTCAACAGTGTGTCGATTTTCTGGTCGACCGTGTAGGGCACGAACGTGCAAATGCAGAAGGCGAAGTACGAAGATCTTTCAAGGGCGATTATAGTCCTTTATACCAGGTCGCTTACCTTACCGGTGGTCTTCAGCTTTTTGCGCTGAAAAAAGAATTGGTTGACAGTGGTAAGATGAGCTTTAAGGATTTTCACGATGCCGTAATTAAAGAAAACCTGATTCCGGTAGAAATGATCAGGGCTACTTTAACCAATCAGCCCCTAACACGCGATTTCACTACCTCATGGCATTTTTACGACCAGCTTAATAAATAAACCAACCGAACCATTTGAACCACCAAGCAACAGAACTCATGACTGAAAAAGAAACCACACAATTTAAACCCTCACTTAAACTGATGGATGCAACAATGCTTGTAGCCGGAAGTATGATCGGCTCGGGTATTTTTATTGTAAGTGCCGATATTACCCGAAATGTAGGCAGCTCAGGCTGGCTTTTAGTGGTTTGGCTCATTACAGGTTTCATGACACTTACTGCTGCATTGAGTTATGGCGAATTAAGTGCTATGTTCCCTAAGGCTGGCGGACAGTATATTTATTTAAAGGAAGCATACAACCCGTTAATCAGTTTTTTGTATGGCTGGAGTTTTTTTACGGTAATCCAAACCGCAACCATTGCCGCAGTGGGTGTTGCGTTTGCCAAGTTTACGGCTTACCTCGTGCCTCAATTAAGTGAAGATTTAGTTGCCGTCGATTTAGGTTTTTTTACCATCTCACCGGCACAGCTGTTGGCCATTGGTGTAATTATTTTACTTACATACATCAACAATAGAGGGGTAAATGGCGGTAAAATAATCCAGACCGTTTTTACAGTGGCCAAATTGTTAAGTTTATTTGGCCTCATTGCCTTCGGCCTTTTCTTTTTAGATAAAGGGATCTGGAAAACCAACTGGGAAAATATGTGGGATTTAGGGCCGCTATCTGCCGATGGAAATATTGGTTCTTATACCACTTTTGCTGCTTTCGGAGCTATTGCTGCTGCGATGGTGGGCTCTATATTTAGCAGCGATTCCTGGCATAACGTTACTTTTATTGCCGGCGAAATTAAAAACCCGGCACGCAATATTGGTTTAAGTTTAGCCTTGGGAACCATCATCGTAACGGTACTGTACATCCTTGCCAACGTAATGTATACAGGAGTACTCTCACTGCATGATATTGCTTATGCCGATAAAGACCGGGTGGCGGTTTCTGCAGCCAATCATATTTTTGGTACAGCAGGTACCTTCATTATTGCAGTAATGATTATGGTTTCGACTTTTGGTTGTAACAATGGCTTAATTATGGCTGGTGCAAGGGTTTATTATTCAATGGCTAAAGATGGACTCTTCTTTAAAAAAGTTGGTACACTCAACAAAAACGCAGTTCCCGGAGTTGGGTTATGGATCCAGTGCGTTTTTGCCTGCTTATGGTGTATCAGCGGTAAATATGGCGATCTGCTGGATATGATCTCTTTTGTGGTGGTGATGTTTTATATGCTCACCATCTTTGGTATTTTCATTTTACGTAAAAAACGCCCTGGTGCCGACCGGCCTTATAAAGCCTTTGGCTACCCGGTATTACCCATCATTTACATTGTAATGGGTCTGGCGTTCTGCATCCTCCTGATCATATTTAAACCCAAATTTACCTGGCCGGGATTAATCATCACTTTAATCGGCATACCTGTTTATTACCTGATTAAAGGAAATATAGTACGCCAGGATTTGAGTGTAAAAGATGCAGTTGATGCGAACGGTTAAAATATTGATGTTACTGATTAAAATCTAAAGGAAACCTGTAAAACCGCAATACTAAATTTACCCTAAAAAATCTGCAATGAGCATTTACGCAAGCGCTAAAAAATCAATAGTCTTCATCTTATTAAGTTTTGTTTCCTTCCAGGTGCTGGCACAGCAAGCCGGGTTTAGGCCCTATGCACCGAGTCCTGCTGAAGTGGCAGATGCTTATCAATTATCCATGAAAATGGATACGGCATTACGCAATATTCCAACCAACAACGATATTATTCCTTTCTGGAAAAAAGATGGTAGTGCATTTTGGTATAAAAAGAATCTTCCAAACAGAACATGGGAATATTATTATGTAGAGGCTGCAACAGGTAAACGTAAAATTGCATTTGATCATGATAAACTTGCCCAGAATATTGAAAAGCTTACAGGTAAAAAACAGAATCCACAAAAAATTCAGCTTGCTGAACTTTACTTTGCCGATAGGGGTAATACAGCAAAATTAAAAATACAGGATAACTGGTATCAGTTAGATCTGAACGATTACAATTTAAGCAATACAAACGATACCACTATTTACCGCTACAATGCCAAAAGGCCCTTGCAGCAACGGAGATCGCGCTGGCAACGAAACCGCGAATTCAGAAAATCGTCGGATGGTAAAAGCGAAATCCTGATCCGTGGCGGCAACCTGTTTGTGATTGATTTAGCTACAAAAGCAGAAACCCAGTTGAGTACCGATGGCAGTGTCGATAAACCCTATGGTGAATTTGCGTGGTCTCCTGATGGGAAAAATATTGTTGCCTATAAAATCTATCGCAAAGAAATTAAGAAGGTACATTATGTATTAAGTTCTGTTCCTGGTACTACACGCGGCGAATTAAAATCGAGAGAATATATGCAGCCAGGCGATGACTTTACCGCTTACGAACCTTATGTTTTTAATCTAGCGGCTAAAACAGCCATTAAGGTAGATGCTGATCCGATCGATTTCTTTGACGCACCTGAACTGCATTGGCGCGAGAATAACAGCAGGTATTATACCTATGAGAAAGTAGATCGTGGCCACCAGCGTTTCAGGGTAATTGAAGTGGATGTTTTAACAGGGAAAACTAAAAATATTATCGACGAAAAAACCAAAACCTTCATTTATGAAAGCCGCATTTATACCAGGTACTTACCCAAAACAAATGAAATATTGTGGACGAGCGAGCAAGATGGCTGGCGGCATCTTTACCTCGTAAATGCCTTAACCGGAAAGCAAAACCTCATTACAAAAGGAAATTATGTAGTAAGGGATATTGATAGTATTGATATCGTAAAACGGCAGGTTTGGTTCAGGGCAAGTGGAATGCATGCTGATGAAGATCCTTATTTTATCCATTACTACAGGATCGGGTTTGATGGGAAGGGCCTGGTAAACCTTACGCCAGAAAAAGGTAACCATAACCTTAGCTTTTCTCCTGATCGTAAATACTATATAGATACTTACTCGCAGGTAAATGTGCCTCCAGTGAGCGAGCTAAGGCTAACTGCAACGACAAAAAAAATAAGCGAAATAGAACATGGAAAAACAGATGTCTTCCTGGCTACGGGTGTTAAACTACCTGAAGTGTTTGTAGCTAAAGGAAGAGATGGCATAACCGATATATGGGGCATTGTTTGCCTCCCTTCAAAAATGGATCCGGGCAAGACTTACCCTGTTATCGAAAATATTTATGCTGGCCCCCATGATAGTTTTGTGCCTAAAAATTTCCTGCCGGCCAGCGAAATGCAGAGCATTGCCGAATTGGGTTTTATTGTGGTACAGATTGATGGAATGGGCACTGCCAACCGGTCTAAAGCTTTTCATGATGTATGCTGGAAAAATATAGCCGATGCCGGATTTCCTGACCGGATACTGTGGATGAAAGCCATGGCGGTTAAATATCCAAATGCTGATATTTCGAGAGTAGGGATTTATGGCACTTCGGCGGGTGGACAAAGCTCAACAGGGGCGCTGTTGTTCCATCCCGAGTTTTATAAGGCCGCCGTTTCTGCCTGTGGTTGTCACGATAACCGCATAGACAAACAATGGTGGAATGAACAATGGATGGGCTATCCCGTAGGACCTCATTACGAAGAACAATCGAACATTACAAATGCGGCTAAATTACAGGGTAATCTATTTCTGATTGTTGGCGAAGCAGATGAAAATGTACCGCCAGAATCGACCTACCGACTTGCCGATGCATTGATCAAAGCCAATAAAAATTTCGATATTTTAAGCATCCCCGGAATGGGACACAGTGACGGAGGTGTGTACGGACGCAGGCGTAAACGCGATTTCTTTGTGAAGCATTTACTTAATGCCGAACCGCCCAATCCGAACCTTTCTAAATAGATTGGTTGGTTATTAGTCATTGGTTCACTGGTCATTGGTAATTGCAAACTGTTAACTGGTTTGTTTCACCTTTAGACATAATTAGTTATTTTAGCTATAATAAATTACGCTATGAAAAATAACTTTTTGATTTTGACTTTCTTATTCTTTTCTATTTCGGCTTTTTCACAAGTAAAAAAGCCTGTGGTAAAAGATTTGGCCTTTATGTCTGGAACTTGGGAGCAGAAAAGTGAATGGGGCAATTTGGAAGAATTTTGGAGTCAGCCAATGGGCGAAAGCATGATGAGTAGTTTTAGATGCATTAAAGACGGGAAAGCTTTATTTTACGAATTCGTTGTGATTGAACTTGAAGAAGGTTTGCCCGTGATGAAGATGCGGCATTTTAACCGTGGAAGCATTGCCTGGGAAGAAAAGGAAAAACCACTACTTTTTCCGCTGGTAACATTAAAAGGAAAACTCGCTGTTTTTGAAATGAAAGATAAATCGGTGCGGTTGAGCTATCAATTGATTGCTAAAAATAAATTAAGTGTTGTGCTGGAAGAAAAGGATAAAAATGGGCAGCCGAAAAAAGATATTTTCAACTTTACCCGAAAACTTTAGTAATTTTCCATCCAAATCAATCAATTTAACATGTTGCCTAAAATTAAAGCACCTTGGCTGTTTTTACTTGTTCTGTTATCCAGTGCATTTATTACTAACGCAGCGACGACAGATTTCTATCAGATCAAAATTTACCACCTGAAAACCGATGCCCAGGAAAAAACGGTCGATGATTATTTGCAAAAAGCATATTTACCTGCATTGCACCGCTGTGGAATTGCGAAAGTAGGTGTGTTTAAGCCAATTGTAGCAGATCAGGCTTTAGTTACCGAAAAACTGATTTATGTATTTATCCCTTTAAAATCGCTTAATGGAATTTTGGAACTGGATAAAAAGTTAGCAAAAGACGAAAAATACGCCGCTGATGGTAAAAACTATCTGGATGCCGTCTATACAGATGTTCCTTTCGAACGGTTAGAAACCATTGTATTAAAAGCCTTTGAAGGTGCTCCCCATTTTATGCTGCCTGACCTGAAATCGCCGAAGAAAGAACGGGTGTACGAATTAAGAAGCTACGAAGCACCCACAGAGAAATATTTCCGGAATAAAGTTCAAATGTTTAATAAAGGTGATGAAATCGGTTTATTTAAAAGGTTAAATTTTAATGCCGTGTTTTATGGAGAAGTGATCGCAGGTAGCCGCATGCCTAACCTGATGTATTTAACCACTTTCGAAAATAAAGCGGATAGAGATGCACACTGGAAAGCGTTCTCTGCAGATGATTATTGGAAGAAATTATCGGCAATGCCAGAATATCAGCATAATGTTTCTAAAAACGATACCAAATTTGTTTACCCAACAGACTATTCTGATTTTTAAGAATAATTCAGAATGATGCAGCTCGTTTTGCGCTTTACTTAAAAACTTAATATTCTTAACTGCTTAATGGTAAGAAAGGTAAAAGCTTAAAGACTAAAGCCCAAAGCAAAATTAAATTCTGTGCAAATCAGTGCTTCCGTGGCAAAAAAATAATTCAATCCGGATAGATCCTGAAACAAGTTCAGGAGGACGATCGCTGTGACCAAGCTATAATCTTAATATTCTTAACCGCTTAATGGTAGGAAAGAAGCGCGTATCATCATCCGGTAGTTCACAAATGCAATTCTTTGTTTTTACATTCAGACATCATCAATCGATTGACCGTTTTTTCAAATTTATTGAAATCGAGCGGCTTAAGTAAAAAGTAGCTGTCTTTATCAAGGGCATGTATAGCTGTATTTCCTTCGGTACTTATAAAAACAACAAATTTTACATTGTTCTGAACCATTCTGGCGATATCAATTCCTGATATTTCCATTTCCATGTCCAAAAATAGAAAGTCAACCTTCCCGTATGTCCAAAAGGCCGCCATGGCATCTATTGCATCTGTAAAACTTCCTTTAAGCTGGAGTTTATCTATTTTAGAAATAAACTGCTCCAGTATATTTATACTCATTTGGCTGTCATTTATAATTACACAGCTATAAGTTTGTGGTATTAAAAGATTCATTAACTGGTATTTTATAATCTATATGCAAAATGCTTGCCACATAAATTGAGTTGGGTCTTATGGTTTAAGGCCAGGGAAGAAATAGGCTTATAGGTCGTAAAAAATTAGATAGGCAAACGATTGCGCGGTTTTTGTCGCTGAAAACGAGCCGATTCCTTTAATGTGTTTGTTACCTTTATCGCATGGCCTTAAAGCTAAACACTGGCTTAACCTAACAAATAACCAAAGCAAACCTTAATGACCCCAAATTATTTTTTTAAACACTTTAAAATAACCCATTTTAAAAAACAGCCTAAACGCACTGTTTTGATGTGCATTTTAATTGCCACTCCGTTTTTTGCCTCTGCGCAGTCAGCTGCTCAGAAAACCAATCAGGTAGCACAAAACATTACCAAGGTACTTGAGGCAAAAAAGATCAACACGACTACGGTAGAACTGTTACTTTCTGATCATCAACGTTTAACATTAGATTTTTACGGTGATCATATTTTCCGTCTTTTCGAGGACCCTGAGGCAGGTTTTATCCGCGATCCGGAAGCAAAACCAGAGGCCAAAATTTTAGTAGAAAACCCACGAAGACCTGTTTCAAAATTAGACATTAAAGATGAGAGCAGTCAGCTATTTATCTCTACAGGTAAAATTACCGTTCTTATCGATAAAAACACTTCACTGATCAAGGTTATCAACCTCGCTACGCAAGCGGTTGCTGTTGAGGAACTGGCGCCGATTCAATTCGAAAAAGGAAAAGTAACCCTTAGCCTGAAAGAAAATCCGGATGAATATTTTTATGGTGGCGGCGTACAGAATGGTCGCTTTTCTCACAAGGGAAGAAATATTGCTATCGAAAATCAAAACTCCTGGACAGATGGAGGGGTAGCTTCGCCAACGCCTTTTTATTGGTCTACCAATGGTTATGCCTTAATGTGGCATACCTTTAACAAGGGAAATTACAATTTCGGCGCTAAAGAAAAAGGATTGGTAAAACTGGTACACGAAACCGATTACCTGGATGTCTTTTTTATGGTTAACGTTGGGCCGGTAGCTTTACTCAATGATTTTTACCAATTAACCGGAAACCCTGTTTTGTTGCCAAAATTTGGTTTCTATCAAGGGCATTTAAATGCTTATAACCGCGATTTTTGGAAAGAAGATGAAAAAGGTACTTTGTTTGAAGACGGAAAACGCTATAAAGAAAGTCAGAAAGATAACGGTGGTATAAAAGAATCGCTTAACGGTGAAAAAAACAATTATCAATTTTCGGCACGGGCTGTGATAGACCGTTACAAAAAGAATGATATGCCTTTAGGCTGGGTGCTTCCAAATGATGGTTATGGTGCCGGTTACGGTCAGACGCAAACCCTAGATAGCAACATTCTAAATCTAAAGCATTTTGGCGATTATGCCCGTAAAAATGGGGTAGAAATTGGCTTGTGGACCCAATCAGATCTTCATCCTAAATCAACAGTGAGCCCCCTGTTACAGCGCGATATCATTAAGGAAGTACGCGATGCCGGTGTAAGGGTATTAAAAACAGATGTAGCATGGGTTGGTGCCGGTTATTCGTTTGGGTTAAATGGCGTTGCCGATGTTGCACAGATTATGCCTTATTATGGCAATAACAGTCGTCCGTTTATCATTTCATTAGATGGTTGGGCCGGTACACAGCGTTATGCCGGTATTTGGTCAGGCGATCAAACCGGGGGTGTTTGGGAATATATCCGTTTCCACATTCCTACATATATAGGTTCAGGTTTATCGGGTCAGCCCAATATTACTTCCGATATGGATGGTATTTTTGGAGGTAAAAACCCGACCATTAATACACGCGATTTTCAGTGGAAAACCTTTACGCCGATGGAATTAAATATGGATGGCTGGGGAGCTAATGAAAAATATCCACATGCCCTGGGCGAACCTGTAGCTTCGATTAACCGCAATTATTTAAAATTAAAATCGGAGCTGATTCCGTATACCTATAGCGTGGCAAGAGAAGCCGTTACAGGATTACCAATAATCAGGGCGATGTTTTTGGAATA
This sequence comes from Sphingobacteriaceae bacterium, assembly GCA_017745075.1. Lineage (GTDB taxonomy): Bacteria > Bacteroidota > Bacteroidia > Sphingobacteriales > Sphingobacteriaceae > Pedobacter. The sequence continues at coordinate 93,686 of JAGIAD010000008.1, forward strand.
TCCAAATGCTTATACCAAAGGTACTTCAACGCAATATCAATATCTATACGGACCATCCTTTTTGGTTGCACCAATCTATCAGGCAACGCGGTCAGATGAGAAAGGTAACGATATCCGCAATGGCATTTACCTGCCAGAGGGAACATGGATTGATTATTTTACGGGAGAAAAATATACCGGGAACTGCATTCTCAATAATTTTGACTCGCCATTATGGAAATTGCCTGTTTTTGTAAAAAACGGCGCTATTATCCCGATGACGAATCCGAATAACAATGTTGCTGAAATCAATAAAGCAAACCGTATTTATGAATGGTATCCCTTTGGAAAGACCTCATTTACAGAGTACGATGACGATGGTTCAACAGAGGCTTATAAATTAGGAAAAGGCGCTTATACCTTAATTGAATCAGAACTTGATCAAAAAAACAATGCTTTTATTATCATTCATCCTGCCAAGGGAGCTTTTGATGGTTTTGTAAAAGAAAAAACGACTGAATTTATAGTCAACGTTACCGAAAAACCGAAGAAATTAACTGCGAAGGTTGGCAACAGTAAAATCAAACTCAGCGAAGTAAACTCCAAAGAGGAATTTTTAAAGCAGGTAAACGTGTATTTCTACGATGCTGCACCAAACTTAAACCGGTTTGCCACAAAAGGAAGCGAATTTGAAAAAGTGGCAATGGTTAAAAACCCTCAATTGCTGGTTAAACTTCAATCTGCCGATATTACCATCAGCCCGGTAACACTTAATATAAACGGATTTAAATTCGAGCCTGCAGATAAACAACGCTTGTTAACAGGGAAGCTGTCGGCGCCAGTTAATGCTCGGGTGAGTGATAAAAACAGAGAAGCCTATACGCTTACTCCAAGCTGGAGCAAAGTAAGCAATGCAGATTTTTATGAGATCGATTTTAACGGAATGCACTATACTACCATCCGCGATACAGCTTTGTTATTTAATGGCTTATTGCCCGAAACAGCCTACGCATTTAAGTTGCGTGCGGTAAACAAAGATGGTTATTCTGATTGGACAGAAATTAAGGCAACCACCAAAACCAATCCTTTAGAATTTGCCATTCAGGGTATAACAGCCGAAACTACGGCCGAAAATCAGGGTGGCTCGGGTATCAATAAATTGTTTGATTTTGATGAAGGCAATATGTGGCATACCAAATGGGGGGCTAAGGCAGTTCCTTTTGATATGATTGTAGACCTGAAATCGATCAACCAGCTGGATAAATTTCACTACCTGCCGCGTACCGGAAGAGGAAATGGCATATTACTAAAAGGTAAGGTATTTTTTAGCAACAATAAAGAAAGCTGGACAGAAGCCGGAGCATTTGAATGGACCAATAACGATGAAATCAAAATATTCAATTTCACAGCGCACCCTGCTGCCCGTTACATCAAAATTGCTGTTGCCGATGGAGTAGGAGGTTTTGGATCAGGCAGAGAGCTATATGTATTTAAAGTGCCTGGTACTGAAAGTTATCTTCCGGGCGATATTAATAACGACCGTTTAATAGATAAGAATGATTTAACCTCTTACATCAATTATACCGGTTTAAGAAAGGGTGACGCTGATTTCGAAGGTTATATCAGCAATGGCGATATCAATAAAAATAACCTGATTGATGCTTATGATGTTTCAGTTGTGGCTACACAGCTTGAGGGTGGAGTAAACGAAAGTAAAATTGATAAAGTTGCAGGTAAACTGGAAATCAGTACCGCCAAACAGACTTATAACAAAGATGAAATTGTAGAAATTAAAGTAAGGGGAATAGACCTGAAATCAGTAAATGCCTTAAGCTTTGCACTACCATACCATACACAGGATTATGATTTTGTAGGCATTCAGGGCTTAAATATGAAACAGATGGATAACCTGACCAACGATCGTCTGCATACCAGCGGCGCGAAGGTTTTGTATCCAACCTTTGTTAATATTGGTAACAAAGAAGCCTTAAACGGTACTGCTGATCTGTTTATCGTGAAATTAAAGGCAAAACATAAAGTACAATTTACACTTAAGGTTAGTGAGGGTTTATTGGTAGATAAAAATCTTAATTCGGTTAAATTTTAGTCGGGCTAATATTAGCAATCTCAATGCGGGCTGATTTATCAGTTCCGCATTTTTTGTTTCTGATGCAGGTGCTTTTCAGATGGAGAGCATTGTGGATTGATGTATCCGTATAAAAGGAATAGCCTAGCAAATTGTATATTTACCGCGCTAAACTAATTTTTTATTCGGCTATCACCATCGGTTTGCCTTTCTTGTTATGAGATTTATCAAAGCACTTTGTTTTATTGTACAATTTTGGCTCTCCTTTAATAGTGTTAAAGCACAGGTAATAGATCAGACTTCTATTCCCGAACATTATGTGCTCAAAACATATGGCATTAACGATGGCCTTCCGTCAAAAAATACAACGGTTGCTTTAAAAGATAAAAGAGGTTTTGTATGGATAGGTACAGAAAACGGGCTTTGTAAGTTTGATGGTTATTCTTTTAAGGTTTATGTGAATATTGCCGGCGACAGTACTTCTTTAGCCAATAATTACATCAACGCTATGGTAGAAGATAGCGATGGGACCTTTTGGGTGGGTACAATGAATGGTTTAAACAGGTTCGATCCCGTTACAGAAAAATTTGAACGTTTTTACCATAAAGAAAACGACAGGACTTCGCTAAGCAATAACAAAGTATGGTCTATACTGATCGATAAAACGAATAAACTGTGGATCGGTACCGATGATGGATTTAACCTTTTTAACAAAAAAACAAAAACTTTTAAGGTTTATCAGCCCGATGCAAAAAATCAGTATGCCATTAAAGGAAAATCGGTTAATGCCATCGCAGAGGATGCATCAGGCAATTTATGGCTGGGCAACTGGAGCAAGGGACTGAACAAATTCGATCAGAAAACGCAGCGGTTTACCAATTATATGCAAAAGGAAATCGCAAACCAAAAAAATCCGAACGACATCTGGACCCTCTGTATTGACAATAACGGCATGATATGGATCGGATGCTACTGGAAAGGAGATCTGTTCCGGTTTGATCCGAAAAGTGAAATGTTTAGTACCTATGCAAGTGGAAAAACCGGTAATGGTGCCGTATTTAATGTTTTAAGTGTGGGAACCGAAAAACTGCTTGTAGGTGGTAGTGCGGGAATATTCTGGGTAAATACAAAGCTAAATAAATGGAAGAAAATAGATGAACTCGAATTTTTTGCAAATGGAGGCATATACCGTGATAAAACCGGAATGATATGGCTCTGTGGTAAAAATGGCCTCAGTAAAATTGATTTTAACCAGTATAAATTCAATTTTATTTCACTTCCCCTGGGACAGGCAGAGATCAAATCGATGATTAGTTATGGGAGCAATTTTTGGCTAGGAACCAACAAGGGCCTTTATAAATACAATACAGATAACGGGTCTATTACCAAGCTTTTGCATACCAATAATTCAAACAGCTTATCCAGTAACGATATTATTAACCTATCTGCTGATTTAAAAGGCCGGCTATGGGTAATGAGCGAGAATGGATTTGATCTCTATAACCAAAACGAAAATAAGTTTGTACACCACCATCACCGCTCTGCATTGGGTAGTTTTTTTAATGAAGATGTATTCAGAGATCTGATAGAAGTAAACGATGGTGAATATTATCTGGCTACCGATGCAGGTTTAAAAATCTATAACGATAAAACCAAAACCTATACGCATTACTATAATGATCCTAAAAATTTGGGTTCACTGAGCAATAACCATCTGTACTGCCTTTTAAAAGATGCCCAGGGAAATATCTGGATAGGAACCTACGGAAGCGGGCTCAGCCGTTTTAATCCTAAAACCAGAAAGTTTAGCAACTACATGATCAATAATTCAAGAAAGGGCGGTATCAGCAATAACATTGTAAATAGTCTTTACCTTGATTCGCATCAAAATGTTTGGATCTGCACCCGCGATGGATTAAATAAATATGTAGCTAAAACCAATACCTTCGAAATATATTCAAAACAGAACGGCTTTGCGAGTAATGTCTTTACCGATATGGTAGAAGATAACAGCGGAAAGCTATGGATAATTACCGAACAGGGTATTTCACTCTTTGATCCTGTAGCCAAAACCGTTCGCAATTACGATGAAAAGGACGGTGTTTATGCCAATGCCGCGATCTGTAAAAATGAAAAAGGAGAAATTTACCTGGCAGGCAACAAGGGCATCGTTTATTTTAACCCGGAACAACTTAAATACAATAAAGAAGCTCCTGCAGTTTACTTTTCCGATTTTTCGGTTTTTAATAAACTGATCCTTCCCGGCAAAGATTCTCCTCTAAAATTGCCTATTTATATGACAAAAAGGATCACCTTACCTTACGATCAGAGTGTGCTTTCTTTTGGTTTTGTGGCCCTGAATTATACCCTTTCTGAAAAAAACCAATATGCCTACTTTCTTGAAGGTTTTGATAAAAAATGGAATTATAGCGGTAGTGAACATAAGGTGACCTACACCAACTTAAACCCCGGCAAATACACCTTAAAAATACGGGCCTCCAACAACGATGGTGTTTGGAATATGAACGGAAATTCGCTGCAGATCATCATTACACCACCCTGGTACCGTACCTGGTGGGCTTTTTGTATTTATGGCTTGGCTTTCTTTGGCGTTGTATATGCCTATCTTAAATACCGTGAGCACCAGTCTAACCTAAAATTTCAGATTAAACTGGCCCATGTTGAGAGCGAAAAAGAAAAGGAACTTAGCGAGAAGAAACTATCGTTTTTTACCAATGTATCGCATGAGTTCCGTACACCGCTTACCCTAATTATCAACCCGGTTAAAGAGCTCCTGTATAAGAATGATAACAATGTTGATACGACTGATTTAAATATCGTGTACCGGAATGCCAAGCGACTTTTAAGTTTGGTAGACCAGCTGTTGCTGTTCAGAAAGGCAGATACCTACGGAGAAAAGTTAAAAGTGGCACCGATAAACCTGGTGAGTTTGTGCAAAGAGGTATTCCTTTGCTTTATACACCAGGCCCGGTCAAAAAACATAATGCTTGAATTTAGCTGTACCGATGAGGTGATTGCTTTTTATGCCGATCGGGAAAAAATTGAGATTGTGTTTTTTAATCTGCTTTCTAATGCGATAAAATTTACTCCTGAAGGTGGCAGGGTTAGGATGCTCATAGATAACAGCAGGGAGAATGTAACCATTAGTGTTGAAGATTCAGGCTGCGGGATCACAGATGCGGCAGGAGAAAAACTGTTCGAAAAATTTTACCAGGATCCTGGTAACAAATCGCCTAAAGGTGGCTTTGGGATTGGTTTATACCTTGCCAAAAGCTTTATTGAAATGCACGGAGGTACCATAAATTACACCAGCATAGAAAATAAGGGGACCACTTTTAATGTTGCTTTGCTAAGAGGGGTATCTCATTTTAAAGATGCTATCATATTACAGGAAGAATTGGTTGATACCGATTCCTCATTATTTAAAGAACTGATAGAAGATGAAATAAGCGCTAATAAAATTGTGGAGGCTGCAGAAGGGCAAATGGTAGATAGCCAGTTAGCCACTGAATTAAAAAGCCTGCTCATTATTGATGATAATACTGAAATAAGAGAATACCTTAAACAGGTTTTTAGACTGGATTATCACATTTATGAAGCCAGTAACGGAGAAAAAGGCTATGAAATGGCAAAAGAGTTACTGCCCGATATTGTGATTTGCGATGTTATGATGGATGGCATAACAGGTATAGAACTGTGCAGTAAAATAAAAGAAGATTTGTCTATTTCTCACATCCCGATTATTTTGCTTACTGCCATTTCTGCACCAGAGGTTAAGCTTAAGGGAATAGAAGGTGGTGCCGACGATTACATCAGTAAACCTTTTGATAAGGATTTTTTAAAGGCAAGGGTAGCCAGTATACTCAAGAGCAAAAATGCCCTGCAAAAGTATTTTTATAATGAAATTACACTTAACTCGAACAACACCAAAATCTCTGCAGAATACAAGGAGTTTTTAGATAACTGTATCCGCATTGTAGAAGAACACCTTACCGATCCTGATTTTAATATCGATACCCTGTCAGCCGCCCTGGGCATGTCGAGGTCTAATTTATACCGTAAAATAAAATCCATTTCAGGTCAGTCTGCCAATGGCTTTATCCGTTTCATCAGGTTAAGGAAAGCTGCCGAAATTTTTATCAATACAGATAAAACCATCCAGGAAACTTCTTACATGGTGGCCATTACTGATCCCAAATATTTCAGGGAGCAGTTTTATAAGCTGTTTAACATGAATCCATCACAGTATATTAAAAAATTCAGGAAGCCATTCTCTAACAATATCCAATTAAATTCGACCGTCAAAAAAGCTAAATAAAAACAGCGCTGATGTGCTCTTTTTTCTTCAATATGCCTTAAAACCTCTTTTAAGGCATAATTAGGTTTGTTTACCCCTCTAATTTGGATTGTTTGTACCCCTTTAATATTGTTTGTTGGAGCTAATTTAGACCTCCATTAAGCAGTTCTATAACTATAAAATCTAATAACAAACTATTGTTATCTAAGTATAGACCTGATCTGCTAACCAAATATTAAACGTGCAAACCAAAATGAGAGAAAAAAATCTGAAGGAATTTTCACCTTTAAAATTCTTTAAAATTAAAGCATTGGCTTTTTTATTTATCCTATCCATTAGTGTACCCGTAACCGCTTCTTCATTTTCCGCATTGGCAGGAAAAGTGAAACTGGCGCGCGAGATTGTAGTAACAGGTACAGTAACAGACGAAAACGGAGCTACATTTCCGGGGGTATCGGTTAAAATTAAGGGAACCGAAAAAGCAGTTCAAACCGATGCAAAAGGTAAATTTAGTATCAGTGTGGCATCCGCAACAGACGTACTTGTTTTTTCTTCTATAGGCTACACTAGCCAGGAGCAAACGGTTGGCAATAGAACAACCATCAACGTTAAGCTCGGTTCCGATACCAAAACACTTAACGAACTGGTAGTGGTTGGTTACGGAACGCAGAAAAAAGCAACCCTCACCGGGTCGATATCGCAGGTAAAAGGGGCCGACCTGGTAAAGAGCCCGCAACCGAACTTATCCAATTCATTGGCTGGCCGGTTTTCAGGCGTAGTCATTAACAATAGGAGTGGCGAGCCTGGTTATGATGGTTCGAACATTACCATCAGGGGTTTGGCTACTACCGGGAGCAATAATGTATTAATTGTTGTGGATGGAATTCCGGGCCAGATTGGTGGGTTGGAACGTTTAGATCCCAACGATATTGAAAGTGTTTCGGTATTAAAAGATGCCTCTGCAGCGATTTACGGTAACAGGGCGGCCAATGGGGTAATTTTGGTGACTACTAAAAAAGGGAAAACCGGTAAACCAACCATCAATTATAGTTTTAACCAGGGTTTTAGTTCGCCAACAAGATTACCAAAAATGGCCGATGCTGCAACTTATGCGCAGATTATGAACGAAATTAGTTTCGATTCTAATCCTTCAGGCGGACTTAATCAGTCTTATACTGCAGATCAGATCGAAAAATTCCGTAATGGCTCCGATCCGTTGTTATACCCTAATACTGATTGGATCGATCAAACTTTAGAAAAAACAGCTTTGCAAAGCCAGCACAGTCTTTCTGTTAATGGCGGCGGACAAGACGTAAAGTATTATGTATCGCTAGGAACGGTTTCCCAGGATGGCTTGTATAAAAATGGTGCAACCAAATACAACCAGTACAATTTCCGTTCAAATGTAGATGCGAATGTTTCTAAATATCTTAAATTAGGTTTATCGGTATCGGGCAGACAAGAAAACCGCGTGTTTCCTCAGGTAGGGGCTGGTGATATTTTCAGGTCTATTTACAGGGCAAAACCAATTGTAGCTGCTTATTATCCAAATGGTTTACCAACAACCGGTATAGAAAATGCAAACCCTGCAGTGCAGGTTACCGATATCGGTGGAACCAGTAAATCGCCAACACAGGTTTTAAATGGTATTCTGAGGGCTACTTTTATTATTCCAGGTGTAGAAGGCCTTTCTGTTGATGGTTTCTTTTCGGCTGATAAATCCAATGTGTTTACCAAAAGCTTCAACAAACCCTATCTGTTATACCAATACGATCCTACCTCTAAAACCTATAACAGTGTAATTACCGGTGGCAATAACCAAAAAGCTACCCTGACCGAAAGCCATAAAAATGAGTCGTTGCTTACTTCAAATATCAAATTGAATTATGCAAGGCGCTTTAACCTGCATGATATTAATGCATTTGTGGGGTATGAGCAAAGCGAAAATCACCTGGAATATTTCGATGCACAACGTTTTAACTTTTTGTCTACTTCGCTGCCTGAACTTTCACAAGGGGGCACTGCCGCTACTGATTTTCTAAACTCGGGTTACAGCTCAAACTACAACCGTCGGAGCGTTATTAGCCGTTTAGCTTATAGTTATGACGATAAGTATCTTTTTGAAGGTCAGCTGCGTGTTGATGGATCTTCCATTTTTCCTCAGGGCAAACAGTATGGTGTTTTTCCATCTGCTTCTGCGGGTTGGGTAATTTCAAAAGAGAAATGGTTTAACGAAAACGTTAAATTTATCGATAATTTAAAGATCCGTGCATCTTATGGTTCTTTGGGTAATGATAATGTAAATGGATTCCAGTATTTTGATAATTATGTGCTTGTAGGTAACGGGTTTGTAGCCAGAGATGCCAGCAATGCGCTAACCATACAACCTGGTGTAAACCTGGTTAAACTGGCAAATCCAAATATTACCTGGGAAGTGGCTAGAAAGCTTGATATCGGGATTAATGCCACTCTGTTTAAAAACTTTAGCATTGAAGCCATCTATTTCCAGCAAAAAAGGTCTGATATCTTGACCACCCGTAATGCATCATTGCCCGGTTCTTCAGGTATCGTAAATCCATATGGATCTGATCCGCTGGTACCTTCTGAAAATATCGGTAAGGTGAATAACGCCGGTTTCGAAGCTACTATAGGGTATAACCACAGTGGCGAAAACTTTAAATGGAATGCATCGGGTAACTTCACTTACGCTAAAAGTAAAGTGATTTTCATTGACGAGGCCGTTGGAACATTAGATTATCAGCGCAAAACAGGCAGACCATTAAATGTTGACCTGCTTTACAATGCCATCGGCATATTTAGAACACAACAGGAATTAGACGCTTATCCACATGTTAGTGGCGCTAAAGTTGGCGATCTTAAATATCTTGATTACAATAATGATGGCAAAATAACAGCTGATGACCAAACCAGAACGCCATATAGCAACATCCCTCAAATTACTTATGGATTTACACTTGGTGCTTCTTATAAAAACTTTGATATATCAATGGTATTAGCCGGACAAGCCCAGGTAAGCCAGTATGTTTTGCCAGAGTCGGGTAGTGTAGGTAACTTTTATAGCAGCTGGGCCGATAACAGGTTTAGTGCTTCAAATCCGAACGGAACTTATCCGAGGGTAACTGACAGGGCTTCCAATGCCATTAGCGGTGGGCAGTTTCCTAATACGTTCTGGTTAAATGATGCCTCGTTCTTAAGGCTAAAAAATGTAGAACTTGCCTATAACATTAAGGCGAGCTTCTTGGACCGTATCAATGTATCGGGATTAAGGATTTATGCCAGTGCCTTTAACTTGTTTACGATTTCTAAAGTAAAGGATTACGATCCGGAAGGAACCAGCGGTAGCGGACAGTTTTATCCGCAACAACGCATTATTAACTTGGGCGCCAATATTAAATTTTAATCATCATGAAAAACAAATCACTATATATAACACTTTTAGGCTTATCCCTCGTTTCAGGAGTTATGGTGGGCTGTAAAAAAGATTTTTTAAATGTAGAACCAACAGACCGGATTTCTACAACTGCCATCGAAACGGATACAGCCGTTCTTGAAGCCTATGTAACCAACCGTTATATTGGAACCAGATTGCAGGATAAAGAAGCAGATGGATCTGCTCCGGGTTTTGGCAGAGGTTTTGAATATAGCATGTGGAGCTCTTTTACCGATGAATCTATTTACAATAATGACGATGCTACCTGGTTGATCCAAAGAGGACAACTGGCGCCTGAAAATTTAGGAAGTGCGGGCGTATATTGGGGTAGGAGCTACAAAAGCATCAGAGAATGTAATTATGCTTTGAGCGTGCTTGGCAAAATAAGTATGAGTGCAACACATAAAAAACAATTGGTTGCAGAGCTTAAATTTATCAGGGCTTTTCGTTATCAGGATCTGATCCGGAATTATGGAGGAGTAGTTTTAATGGGCGATAAGGTAACCAACCTAACCGATAACCTGCAGGATCCGGCATTGTTTCAACGTGCATCAATTAAGGAATCTATAGATTATGTAGTTGCACAGCTGGATCAGGCTGCGGCAGATTTACCTTTGGATAATAGTGGCAGCTGGTTTGCAGGTAGGGCTACCAAAGGGGCAGCATTAGCACTTAAATCTCGCTTGCTCCTGTATGCGGCAAGCCCATTGTATAATGCAGGTACCTGGCAGGCTGCCGTTACGGCAGCTCAGGCAGTTATTTCTTTAAATAAATATGGAATTTATACCGGAGGATACGCAAATCTGTTTTTAACCGATCAAAGCAATGAAGTTATTTTTGCAAGATTGTTTACTAAAAATGCCAACCATACCCATTTAGAAATTGCCAATGGACCTAACGGTTATGGCGGTTGGGGTGGAAATTTGCCGATGCAGAACCTGGTAGATGATTACGAAATGGCCAACGGAAAACCGATTACCGATCCTACTTCTGGTTACGACAGTAATGAACCTTATAAAGGCCGTGATCCGCGTTTCGCAGCAACCATTTTATACAATGGAGCAGCATACCGCGAGCGTAACGTAGAAACCTTTATTCCTGGAGGAAAAGACAGTAAAGATGGAATTGATAACTGGAATACCACCAAAACAGGGTATTACCTTAAAAAATTCATGAATGATGCTTATCCATTGCAAAACCCTTGGGGCAATGCAGGTTTTCAGCCATGGATCTATTTCAGATATGCAGAAATTTTGCTTAACTATGCCGAAGCTGCTAACGAAGCTTACGGACCTGATGTGGTTCCTGCCGGATCAACAATGTCGGCAAGACAGGCAGTTAATATGGTAAGGGCCAGACCTGGTGTTAATATGCCTGAATTGGCTGTCGGACTTACACAAGCGCAAATGCGCGATGCAGTCCGCTATGAGCGTAGGGTAGAGCTTGCTTTCGAAGAACATCGCTTTTATGATGTAAGAAGATGGAAAATTGCAGATGTAACCGAAAATAAGCCTGCAGGCGGAATAATTATAACTAAAACAAGTACAGGTTTTACTTACGCGCCTAAAGTTGCTTTAGATGGACGTAAGTTCGAAACCAAACACTATTGGTTACCTATACCAAGGGCCGAAATTTTAGCATCAGGTGGTAAATTACAGCAAAACCCTGGTTATTAATAAATAGAATTTAAGCATTGCATGATAAAGTCATATCCACAACTTAATTATTTTTTTACCTGCCTGGCCATGTTTTTCTGTGGCGGAACGGCTCTTGCGCAAGAAACCGTTTTAATAGAAATCGATCCGGCCGTCAAATTTCAAACCATAGAAGGCTTTGGTGCTTCTGATGCATGGACTTGTCAATTTGCCGGATTATGGCCAGCAGCAAAAAAAGATAAGATGGCCGATTTGCTTTTTAGTACCCAAACCACAAAAACAGGCCAACCCCTGGGTATTGGGCTTAACATGTGGCGTTTCAGTATTGGCGGTGGCAGTGCCGCCCAAGGTAAGGCAAGCGATATTGGCGACGAATGGCGTCGTCAATACGCTTTTCTGCAACCAGACCACAGTTATGACTGGAATGCAATGCCAGGGCAGGTATGGTTTTTAAAGGCAGCAAAAACCAGAGGGGTGAAACAGTTTATCGGCTTTGTAAACAGTCCGCATGTACTGTTTACCAAAAATGGGAAAGCCTATTCTACCGATGGTAACTGCAACCTGAATTTCGATAAACTGCCACAATTTGCCGACTACCTTGTTACTACCATAAAAGGAATAAAAAAAACAACCGGAATAGAACTAAATTACCTCAGTCCTGCAAATGAGCCACAGTGGAAATGGAATGAACACAACCAGGAAGGCTGTCCGTATAACAATACCGAACTTGCTCAACTTTACAGAGGTGTTAATGAAGCATTTGTTAAAAACCAGGTTAAAACCAAAATACAGATAGGAGAGGCCGGTCAGCTCGATTATTTATATGATAATGGAAACAATGTAAAGGGAAACCAGGTATATCAGTTCTTTAATGCTTCGTCGCCAAATTATGTAGGCAACCTTTCTAATATAGATCAATCTATTTCAGCCCATAGCTATTTTACAACAAGTCCGGAACAAAAATTTATAAATACCCGGATAAAAACAGCAGCAGCAGTGGGCCAGATACAAGGCTTAAGGTATTGGATGTCTGAGTATTGTGTGCTTGGTGATGAGGTACTTAAAGGCGAAAAGCGTGATTTGGGTATGGTAACTGCCCTTTTTATAGCAAAATTAATCCACCACGATCTCGTTTTATCAAATGCTACCTCGTGGCAGTGGTGGCTGGCCGTATCGGCTGGCGATTATAAAGATGGCTTAGTTTATATCGACAAAAATAAAACAGACGGGCAGGTTTACGATAGTAAACTGTTGTGGGCATTGGGTAATTATAGCCGTTTTGTTAGCCCGGGCAGTAAGCGCATTCAGGTTACAACACTTGAAGAAAATGTTCCCGAGATTAATGTATCATCCTATCTGCTAAATAATAAAAAGCTCGTAACAGTGGTTGTTAACCCTAAAGAAAACGATATTGACCTGGAGATTAATGTAAAGGGAAATAAACAAAATTTTGTGCAAACCTATGTTACTTCTGACGAATACAACTTATCGCCCTATAAACAATATCAGGATACCAAGCATGTTCGTATTCCTGCTAAATCTGTTACCACTGTACTCAGTAATTAAACCTGAATAATTTGAAAATATAACATTCTTCACTTTTAAACCCGTAATATTTGGTTTGTGCCGTAAAGGATTTATAAGTGAAATGGAAAAACTATGCTTTTGATTTTTTAATAAAATACCCTTTTTAATGAAACCTACCTTAAAACATGTATGGATTAAAGTAATTTTAATTACTTGTTTTGCCAGCTTTGGTGCATTTGCACAGGTTAAGCACACTTTTAAACTCGCAGACTCTGTTTTTCTGCTCGATAATAAACCTTTTCAGATCATTTCAGGAGAAATGCACTATCCGCGTATACCGAGAGAAGCCTGGCGCGATAGAATGAAAATGGCTAAAGCCATGGGTTTAAATACCATCGGTACCTATGTATTTTGGAATGTGCACGAACCGCAGAAAGATCAGTTCGATTTTTCCGGTAATAACGATATTGCCGAATTTGTACGTATTGCAAAAGAAGAAGGTTTATGGGTATTACTTCGCCCTAGTCCGTACGTGTGTGCCGAATGGGAGTTTGGTGGCTATCCATTCTGGTTGCAGAACATTAAAGGTCTACAGGTAAGGAGTAAAGAAGCACAATATTTAAAAGAGTATAAAGAATATATTATCGAAATAGGTAAACGTTTGGCGCCATTACAGGTTAACCATGGTGGCAACATTTTAATGGTCCAGGTAGAAAACGAATACGGTTCTTATGGAAACGACAAAGAATATCTGAAAATTAATGAACAGCTGTTTAAAGATGCCGGTTTTGATGGTGTACTTTCTACCTGCGATCCGGTTCCTGCATTGGAAGGCGGACATTTGGCAGGTTTACTTCCAGGTGTTAACGGGATCGATAATCCTGCGCAGATCAGATCACTGATCAAAAAGTACAACAATGGCAAAGGCCCTTACTTTGTTCCGGAATGGTATCCGGCATGGTTCGATTGGTGGGGTACAAAACACCACCATGTAGATCCAAAAATATATGCCAATAAACTGGATACCGCGCTAAAAGGTGGAATTTCCATCAACATGTATATGTTTCATGGCGGTACAACAAGAGGTTTTATGAACGGGGCAAACTATAACGATTCTACAGCTTACGAACCACAGATTAGTAGTTACGACTACGATGCGCCTTTAGATGAAGCAGGTAATGCTACAGAAAAATTTATGCTTTTCCGCGAAGCGATCAGAAAGAATTTACCTGCAAACCAGACGCTTCCCGAAGTACCAGCTGCTAAACCTGCAGCGGCTTTGCCTGCCATTACTTTTACCAAATCGACCGATATTTTTAACCTGGTTGGCAAGCCAAAATTAAGTGAAAAGCCGCTAACCTTCGAAGCACTTAACCAACCCTATGGCTTTGTACGCTACAGCAGTACCATAAAAGGCGGACGTAAAGGTGTAATTAAAATCAATGAGCTGCGCGATTACGGATTGGTATACATCAATAAAAAACTTGCAGGTGTTTTAGACAGAAGACTTTATCAGGATAGTTTAACTGTTAATCTTCCTGCCGGCAACGTACAATTGGATATTTTGGTAGAAAACCTGGGCAGGATCAATTTTGGCCCTTACCTGCTTAAAAATAACAAGGGAATTACTAAAAATGTAACTTTTAATGGTAAAGAGATTAAATCGTGGAAAATGTACCCTTTGCCATTTGATAAAATAGATACAAAAAAGATACCTGCTAAAGTAACAAGCCAATCGGCAGCTGTACTTAAATCGGCCTCCTTTAATTTAACAAAAGTTGCCGATACTTATTTGGATATGCGCAAATGGGGCAAGGGACTGGTGTGGGTTAATGGCCATAACTTAGGTAAATACTGGGGTATTGGGCCACAACAAACCATTTATTTGCCGGCAGAATGGCTTAAAAAGGGAAAAAATGAAATTGTAGTTTTTGAACTGCTTAAACCTAACCTCAATACATTAACCAGTTTAGATAAAGCTATTTTAAATGAGTTGAAAAGTAAATAATATTTCGATTTAATGTACCTTCTCGCTGAATCGTCATTGCGAGAAGGCTTTTTCAGCCGACGAAGCAATCTTTACGTCTATAATTGTTAACATGAAAGATTGCTTCCCCGAAAGCCGGGATAAGCTGTCGTTCCTTCTCGCAATTGACGAAAGTAATTGTAGATTCTGTCAATGGTAGGACGAAGAATCTTTTAATCGAAAGATTCTTCACTGCGTTCAGAATGACAAAAGGTTTTTTTTTGTGACAAATTAAAGGCGAGAATACAACTAACGACAAGCTCTTTTGTTCACAATTATGCCCTGTTCCTGATTCTGCTCAATGTTTCGAGCCTCATACCTATAAATGAAGCCACGTATTTTAACGGTACACGGTTAATCAGGTGTGGATAAGAAATCAGGAATCTTTGATAGCGTTTTAACGCGGTAGGAAGCCTGCAGATATAGGCCCTTTCAGATGCCCCCTGAAAATAAATTTCGGTCATCTTTCTGCCTACATAGTTGGCTATGGGAAAATTTTCATAAAGCAGTTTCGACATTTCATGCGGAATGGCAATCGCAAATACCGGATCTATTGTTTCAATATACTCATCAGAGGCTTCATTTTCCCATAAATTCCTGATGGTTCCTGCCAGTTCGTTTTCTGCAGTAATCCAGGTGGTAATTTTTTTATTTCCCATTTTAAGGTAGCCATGTACCGCACCCTCTAAAATCAGGAAAATGTAGCGGTTGTGTTTTAATGGCGAGGCCATATGCTTGTTTTTGGCGAAACGCACCGGGAAGGTATAGTGGTTAATAATGTCTTCAATTTCGGGGTTAAGCGGGTGGTAAGATTTAAAAACCGTAATAAGTGGCGAGAAACCACCAAAGGCAGCCCATTTATCTGTGCCGTAAACATTTTCAATATTCATTAGGGAAAGCGAGTATATATGTAAAAGTAGAATAATAAAGGAAATAAAAAAATCAATAATTCCCCTTACAAGCGCAGCGAATATTAAAATTGCGACCTATTGACTAAAAAAGATAAAAAAATGATTTTTTTCCGTTTTGTGTTTAACCTGATGATCTATAAATGTTTGACTTCATTTTGTTTAATTAACATTAATTTTCCATTAAATATTTTAGGTTTATCTTTTGCGGGAATGAATTTAATTTCTAACTTCGCAGCCTCGAAAGTGAGAAAATGATTCCGTAGCTCAGCTGGTAGAGCATTACACTTTTAATGTAGTGGTCCTGGGTTCGAATCCCAGCGGGATCACAGAAAACCTCACAGAAATGTGAGGTTTTTTTGTTTTATGCTCACGGGGGGCGAACAGAAGGGGAGGCCGGGTTCGGTTCTGAAAGACTCAAGCAATGCGTTCGGGCCTAAAGCAACTGAGCCAATCCCAGCGGGATCACCAAAGTTAGGCCTTCAAGATCACTGGTTCTGAAGGCTTTTGTATTTCAAATAATTAGCAGTTTGTTTTTAGGGGGCAGCAAAAGGGATTACACTCAATATTTTGAAAATCGAATACCAGCAGCTTACCTGGTTTAGCATTTAACTGTTATTCTCAAGGCCAAGTCCGTCAAAATACAATTTTTTAAGTTCTTTTCTTGAAGCTTCAGCGCCTATTTCCTGACGTCTGTCGTAGATTGCCTTTGATTTTTTTCCTGCAAAATAACGCAGCTGGTCCTTATTGTCTGTTACTGCCTCATAAATAACATCAGCAATCTCTTCCGGGGTGGAGTCGGGATTAATCATACCCAGCATTTTCTTTTCGGCCGCATGGTAAAACGGAAGTGGCGTGATGTCCGAATTGTGGCTGAATAATTCGGTTTTAGTAGCGCTCGGCGACACGGTTTTAACTCCTACATTAAACATAGATAGCTCGATTGATAAACATTCGCTCCATCCCTCCACTGCCCATTTAGTACCATTATAAATGCTGGTAAACGGAAAGCTAGTATGTGCACCTATAGACGTCACATTAATAAACATACCCTTTTTTGCGTTTCTAAAATAAGGGATAAATTCGTGGGTTACGCGCACTGTTCCCAAAAAATTCGTCTCCACCTGACGCACAATATTTTCATCAGAAAATGCTTCTAAAGCGCCCATGAGGCCATACCCGGCGTTATTAACCACCACATCTATATCAAATAATGAGCTTGCTTTTGCAACTGTAGATTTGATTTGTGCCAACCTGGTAACGTCTAAAGGTAAAAGAGTTACATGCTCCAACTGAGAAAGTTCTGTTTCGTTTTCCGGTTTGCGCATGGTGGCAATAACATTCCAGCCCTTAGCTTGAAACAGCTTTGCTGTTGCTTTTCCTATTCCGGATGAAGCCCCGGTAATGAATATTGTTTTCATAAATTAAATTTTACTTGTGAAGACATAAAATTAACTCCTTTAAAGTATATATTTGATACCTGTATACAAAAGGATACTTAAAAATGATGTCGCAACAGGAGAAAAGATTTCAGGAAAAGATTCGGGCAATACAGGATACGATGTTTGTAATAGGCGGGAAATGGAAAATCCCCGTTATTCTTTCCATTTATTCGGGGAACAAGCGTTTTAACGATATCCTGTCTTCTATACCTAAAATTACCAATCGCGTATTGTCCAAAGAGCTGAAACATCTGGAAGAAAACTTATTGATCAGCAGGACAATCGTGAGGGAATACCCTGTAAGAATCGAATATGCAGTAACAGACTATTGTTTAAGCATAGATAAAGTAGCAAAACCCATGGAAGAATGGGGCAAAGCCCACAAAAAGAAGATCGGTAAACTAGGTTAGGGTTTAATATATAAGGAAGTTACCATTTTTGGCTTTATGTAAACTCAGCTTCTATCACCAGGATTAATCAGTTTGGCCATCTGACTGATAGCATGTTGAGACTCTTTTAAACCGGTTAAAACCATTCAGGTATGGAACATTTTGGGTATTCAAAATAGTTGATTGAATGTCCTGGTCATTCATTTTCTGTTTGAATTTTTTCGAATCGGCATAGAACAAGTCGTGAGTCCCGGATATAAGCAATACAATGAATCTTTTTAAATAAATGCGTTATATACGAAATGTTTCGTATATTAGGGGTTGTGAGATATATAACCTTATTCATCTATTTTCTATTTACAGATGTTTGCAGCTTTGCACAAAGCAGCGATAACCCAATGAGGTCGCCAATCGATTCTGTAGTGGCCAGACTAATGGCCATATACATGAAAGACGGGAACAGGGTGGGGATCTCGATTGGAGTAAATCATAAAGGAAAATCCTATATCTACAATTACGGTGAAACAGCGCCAGGATCTAAAAAACTTCCGGGCAGTACCTCCATTTATGAGATCGGTTCAATTACCAAAACCTTTACAGGATTACTCATCGCCCATGCGATTACAGAGAGGAAAATATCTTTGAATGATGATATCCGTAAATTCCTTCCGGGCAATTTTCCAAATCTCGAATATAAAAACGGCGGTCCGGTAAAAATTGGCTACCTATTGGCCCATACCGCCCAGTTTCCCAACAGTTTTGGCAGTGTGCTCAACAAGCCGATGGAAAAAAGTGCTTTTCTGGATTCTCTTCACCAAATAAGGCTTGATTCCTTAAAATCTTTCCATTATGCTTATTCAAATGTAGGCTATCAGCTGCTTGGACTGATCTTAGAAAATATTTATCAGAAGAGTTATTATCAGCTCATCAGTCAGTATATCACTTCGCCCTTGAATATGGACCGAACTGCACTTTTCTATAGTATAAGGTATGCTAACGATCAGCTTTTTGGGTACGGTGCAAATAGAGAAGCGGCGGGTAATATGCCGCGTACAATTCCAGGCGCCGGAAATCTTAATTCTTCGGTAAGTGATATGCTCAAATACCTGAAATACCAGAATCTGGAGAACAATCCCGCAGTCAGATTAAGTCACCGGATCATTGAAGGCGACATCGATAACGGTGCACATGCCTTCCAATGGGAGGTGGGAAAAACCTGGGGCTGGGACCAATACCTGAGAATCGATGGGGGAACAAACGGCTTCCGCAGTTTCTGCCTCATCTATCCGCTAACCCAGATCGAAATTGTGATTCTCTCAAACCAGAAAGACGACTCGGCAGGGGCCGGACTTTATCGGGTAGCCAGTGGGATCTATAAAGTTGTTAAGGAAATCAAATAAATGCCAGGCATAATATTAATATATCGTGTATAAAACTGGTAGCCATTGATTTGCCTTTTGCCTTCCAATTCCCGTATATTCGTTCATGCTTTTCCAATTTGGCCTGCGCAGTTCGCTTTTGCTTATCTTTTTTACACATCTACTGGTTTATGCTTTTCTGTTCTGGAAACGCGGACATCAGCAGGAGCGTTTATCTGACAGGCTGTTAGGTACATTTGTTTTTCTATCAGCACTTTTTATATTTCCCTGGATGTCGGGATTTGCGGGCTGGTATGATATGCAGCCTTACCGCGAATTCTTGTTTTATACGCCATTCATCCACGCACTCTTTTTTGGGCCACTGCTTTATTTATACTTAAAAAGCCTGACTAATGCGCAATACCGTTTGCGAAAACGCGATTGGTTACATTTTATACCAGGAGTGCTCTACATTCTTTGGACTTTAATTGTGCTGGTTACCGATAAGTTGATTTTAGGGCATTATTACCTGATGAATGGGGAAACAGATCCGGATTTTGACAGTTGGTATAACTGGGCCTGGTCAGCCAGTTTAATGGTTTATTTAATCTTATCCATACGCTATTACCGGCAGTATGTTGTTTTTTCGTGGTATGAATTCTCTTTTGCAGATGCGGCCAGTTTTAAATGGCTGCGTAACTTCTTGTACGCATTCGCTGTACTGACCATTTTGCTCTTCTCCGAACATATTGTGGGCTTATTTATTAATCTATTTTATATCAGGTCATGGTATTATTTCTTCGCTTTCTCGATTATCGCTTATTATATGGCAATAAGTGCCTATTCAGCCAGGCCAATCATTAAGCTGAATTTCGATCCGGCGTTGCTATTAACTTATCAACCGCTATTGATAGAAGAGCCTATTCCTGCTGTAGAAGAAGACCAGAGCTGGATGCAGGGATGGGTAACCGGTATTGAAGCACTGATGGATATCCAAAAGGTTTATCTTGAACCTGAATTAACTTTAACAGAACTGGCAAGAAAGGCAGGTACCAACGCCTCGGTACTGAGTAAGGTGATTAATAAAACTTACGGGCAAAATTTCAGTGATTTTGTGAACCGCTACCGGGTTAACGAAGTAATCCGCCTTTTGGAGCTACCTGAATATCAAAATTTCACGTTGTTGGCGGTGGCTTACGATGCAGGTTTCAATTCTAAATCTACCTTTAACCGTGCCTTTAAAAAGGTAACTGGCATAAACCCTAAGGATTATCCAAAAAATTAGTGGTGCCAAATCATATTTTGAAGCGATATGCCTTAACCGGCATACGAATTTTGAGGTATGAAAACAATACTACTCAGTTTATTCATTTTTTGCAGCCTGAATGCAATGGCTCAAATTACAGGTACGGTTAACGATGAAAAAAAGCAACCGTTACCAGGTGCAGTTGTCAGATTTTACAAGGCTGTTAAACCTGTCAAAACCTTGCTGACCGATAATAAGGGAAGTTTTGCCCATAATGGTACAGCCGATTACATGATCGTTACCTATACGGGCTTTCTGGCCGACACTTTAAAGAAATTAACAACAGATATGCTTATCCAGCTAAGTCCTGATACAAAAATGCTAAAAGAGGTCAGTGTAATATCCCGCCAACCCTTCATTCATCAGGAAACCGACCATTCAGTGATCAGTGTTAATGAGCAGGTTAAAAAACTGGCCGATAATGGACTGGATATCGTAAACCTTGCCCCGGGTATAACGGTAAGTGATAATGAAGATATGATCATGATGAGCGGCAAGTCTGAACTGCAAGTGATGATCAATGACAAAGTGGTGAAAATGACTGCCCGAGATCTGGCTAAAATGTTGAAGGCCATGCCCTCAAGCAGTATAAAACAGGTAGAAATCCTCAGCAATCCGCCTGCCAAATATGAAGTAAACGGCAATACCGGAATCATTAATATCAAAACAATTGGAGTGACTAAAGGATTTAGAGGCAATGTAGATTACAGCACTTCGCAAAGTAATTATAACTGGACCGATCTTTCAACTTTACTAAATTATGGCGCAGGGAAATTGGCCATCAGTGGTTATGGCGCCTGGCACAGTGGTGGCTATCTGACCCAAAATACGAAAATGCGCCAACTGTACCCTGATATCATTAATCAACAAACAAGTAGCCTTGATAAATGGAGGGATCCGGTTTTCCGTATAACTGCAGATTATGCGGTTAACAAACACAGTACTTTCGGTGGTGTCATCGAGCGTGAATCCAGTAAGAATACGGGGAGCTATGATACTTATTCGCAACAGGACGCTAACCGCTACCAGACCACTAGCCGGGAACTTAGTGTGCGGCACTGGAATACCTATAACCTGAACTATCGGTATAGCGATACACTGGGTACCGAATTTACCGTAGACCTCGACCGTGCAGATTTTTATAAAGATGGCAGTATCGAACTGGTGACCACCACACAGCCTTCGCTCAACTACCAAACAACTACCGGTATAAGAATCAGTACAATTAAAGCCGATTATACACATTCCTGGAAAAATAAGCTCAGGATCGAATCGGGCCTTAAGATTGCCGGTGTACGAACAGATAATACCCAGGATGAGAACCTTTTTCATTACGCAGAAGACATCCGTGCAGTGTATACCAGTTTAATACAGAATAGAGGGAATTGGGGCTGGCAATTGGGTTTGCGGGCAGAACAAACGGAAGCAAAAGGAGAAACCAGTTCATTCACTAAGCCTGATACAAGTTATATTAACTTTTTACCCTCTGCATATTTTACTTATGTGCCAAGTCCTAAACATCATTTACGTCTGTCGCTGAGCCGCCGGATCAAACGGCCAAATTATAGCGACCTGCAACCTTTTTCTTATGTATTAGATCCGCTCAACCAGCAAACGGGTAACCCTCTGCTGCGCGTACAGCGCAATGACCAGGCTGAGCTGACCTATACTTTTGATGACAGGATTTCTCTGATAAGTACCTTCATGCATACGACAGACTATTTTAACACTGTTTATCGCCAGTCAGGCAGCATCCTTGTAGAAATGCCGGCTAATACCGGTACAGTGAATACCTTGAATTTTGATCTGAATTATCCGGTGAAGATCGCTAAATGGTGGAACATGATCAATAAGCTCAATGTAGGCAACGATCATTTTACCGGAGAGTTGTTTCAGGGAAAATTGAATCAGGGTAAATGGCGTTATCAGATCTCCAGCAGTCAGCGCATTAACCTGCCTGGTAAATACCAGTTGCACTTGAGCGGTCGTTATACGTCTGCTTCGCAAAACCTGATCTATCTGCAACAAAGCAGCGCTAATGTCAGCGCGGGTATCAGTCGTAAACTTTTTAACGATCAGGCCTCACTGCGTATAGGGATTAGTGATATTTTTAAGACCCAGCGTCAATATACCATTGTAAACTTCGGGAGTTTACAGTATACTGATTTTGGTACTTTTGAGAGCCGGCGTATTTCCCTGAGTTTCAATTGGCGATTCGGTAATACTAAGGTCCGCCAGACAGAAGAGCGGCGTAACGGTAATGCTGATGAAAAGGGAAGGAGTGGCGGGTGACCTATTGGTTACTGCTTGTGTTAGTAACTTCAGGATAGGTAACATCAATCCTGAAGTTGTGAGATACTTCCTGCAAAGAAGACCAAAAACATGATTAACCAGCTACATTGACAGAATACAGGGGTACACAGTTCAGATTTTTTATTGCTGCTTGTCCAGAGGCAATACATCTTGCTAATTCGCTATCTAATTACAGGTAGAATTTTATCGTTAAAATAATTATTTTAGCAAATTGTAACCAAGTATGATAAATTTGATCTTACTGTTGTTTATCCTTAAGTTTTTATGATACAACTAGAGCCTATTAGCGGGTTTTTTAAGAGAGAACATGCATTGCAGGCACTATACCCAATGCGAATGTTGATTGTGCGTGGAGGAGCTGGCTTTTTGTGCATGAACTCTGGCGATTACCCCTTGTTAAAAGGCAGGATCTTTTTTATTCCGGAAGAAGGCCTGGTGAGGCTGGATGGAGAAATTACCTCAGGTTACTGGCTGAGTTTTAGTAGCTTATTGTATGCCGAATTTTTACTTCAGCATTTAGATCCCCAGGCTAAAAACCTCTTTTTAAATTTATCTTTCCGGGATCTCGATCTCAACAGATCAACCAAAACCTATAATCTGCTCGATCAGTTAAAAAAAGAAATCAATAATAAAAGCGACATCTCTTTTTTAGCACAGTACCTGTCGTTGTTTCTGGGTTTTACGGCTGGCTTAGATGGTTATCTTGCTGCCTTTAACTTAGATGATTTGCAGGAGGTATTGCGCTTTAGGGCCATTTTAGAACAATTTTACAGGAAGGAAAGATCTATTCAGTTTTATGCAGAAGGCATGGGGATGAGTGCTGGTAAATTGAATAAATTTTTAGACCGTGTACTCGGAAAAAGCCTGGCTGTGCTGATAAAAGACCGGATTATGCGCGAAGCAGAAGAATTATTGCTTCATAGCGATTATACAGTTGATGAAATAGCTGCACTTTTGGGTTTTGAGCAAACTGTTAATTTTAGCACCAGTTTCAGACGTCATAAGGGCATCTCGGTACTTAAATTTAGCCGCCTCACTTAGATAGAAAAAAATTGGTGCGTCTGCCAAAGAAATTTTCATCAATTCAACGTCATCTCTTCTAGAGAACAGGTATTCCAGACCTCACTACATTAATTGTTCTAGCGCCTAACGCGTAAAGTTTTGCTTACTGCATCTATTTTATCAGCCGCACCAATTTTGTGTCGGCTAAATTATAAAATCTTGGCTTAAAGAAAAAAAATATTCCTAATAATGTTACGCAGTTGTATTTTATTATTTACAATCGTGTGTCTGCGTCAATTCTGGGGGTAAAATAAAAAGTCTAGTAGGTTTGTAGATTATTTTCAAAAAATTATATTTGCCAAAATGTAATTATTGTGAAACAAGAGTTATGAGATTTTTTTCAATATCAACTGCAATAAAATTTATTACTTTCGCTATACTGATGGCCGGTTTTGCCCCCGTGCAGGCACAGGGTAAAAAGAAACCGAACATCATTTTTATACTGGCAGATGATTTAGGTTACGGAAATGTACACAGCTTTAATCCAGATTCTAAAATTCCGACACCCAACCTGGATAAACTCACCGAAGAGGGGATTAAGTTTACCCGTTTTTACTCCGGAAATACCGTTTGCGCACCTTCAAGATGTGCTTTAATGACCGGCCTTACCATGGGCCATGCCTGGATAAGGGGCAATGCAAAAGCAAAAGATGGTCTGGCTGCTTTACGTACGCAGGATTTTACCCTGGCCGAAAATTTAAAAGCAAACGGATATAAAACAGGTATGTTTGGCAAGTGGGGACTTGGTGATGAAGACAGCAAAGGCGCTCCTCATTTAAAAGGTTTCGATAGTTTTTATGGTTACCTGGATCAATCGCATGCGCACCATTACTACACCGATCGCCTGTACGAAATTGTGAACGGTAAAACAGTAAAAGTACCTGTTGATACCACAAAATATACTGAAGACCTGATTGTAAATAAAGCTGTTGAATTTATTA
This sequence comes from Sphingobacteriaceae bacterium, assembly GCA_017745075.1. Classification (GTDB taxonomy): domain Bacteria; phylum Bacteroidota; class Bacteroidia; order Sphingobacteriales; family Sphingobacteriaceae; genus Pedobacter. The sequence goes on from JAGIAD010000008.1 coordinate 118,447, forward strand.
ATGCCAATAAAGACCAGCCCTTCTTTTTGTATTTGCCTTTAACCGTTCCACATGCGGAGTTAAAGGTACCTGCCGAACTATTGAAGAAATTCCAGAATGCAGATGGTTCGAGTAAATTCCCGCCTGAAACACCTTTTGAAAAAAAAGGGAACTACAGCAGCCAGGCACAGCCACATGCCGCTTTTGCAGCAATGGTAAATAAACTAGATGCCGATGTAGGTACTATTGTAGCCCTGGTTAAAAAATTGGGTTTGGATAACGATACTTATATCTTCTTTACGAGTGATAACGGTCCGCACAAAGAAGGTGGTGCCGATCCTGCATTTTTTAACAGCAGTGGCGAATTTAGGGGAATAAAAAGAGATCTGTATGAAGGCGGGATCCGCGTACCGTTAATTGTAAGGGCACCTGGTAAAATTGCCGCCGGACAGGTTAATACCTCGCCATGGGCTTTTTGGGATATATTGCCAACCTTAGATGATCTTACCGGAGCAGTACCACCAAAAAATATAGATGGCCTGTCGTTCTCTCCCTTGTTAGCTGGGAAAAAAGCGACTAAAGAACACGAGTATTTCTACTGGCAGTTTAATGAAGACGGATTGAAAGAGGCTTTAACCAAAGGCGACTGGAAATTGATCCGTTTTAAAGATAAAGGTACACCCGAAAAATTGGAACTATATAACCTAAAAGCTGATACAAGGGAAAAGAATAATATTGCTGCGAAAAACCCAGATGTAGTAAAGGCACTTTATGCTTTGATGAAACAGGCCAAAACACCTGCAGAAAATCCAATTTTTGATTGGTCAGAAGTTGAAAAAAACTGAGTTTCTAACTCAATACTTACAAACGAGTCGCAGATTCTTTTCTATTCTGTAGTCCACAGATCTCTTCGGAATGCTAAGGATAGATTGGATAAAATTCTACCAACAGGTGTTCGCCGACCGAATTAGAATTAGGAAATGAGCGGTTTGTGGTTCTTGGCATCTTCAGCCCCGCTTTCGCTTATAGTCCTCGCTGCACTGCGGGCTATTCCGCTCAATCGGGTTTAGGAACAAGGGTTTCTGCACCCTGCAAGACCCTAAAAATGGAATGCTGTTTTGGCCATCTAGCCCCGGTTGCAGCGTTACCCTGCAGCAACGAGAAATCCCGAATTTTCGGGAAAGCGTATAAGCAGAAAACGGGAAGAAAGGGAGTGCTGTGCACAGACAGCGCGCTCCAAAAATAAATTAAGATTTTGTCTATCTGTAGATGTTTCACCGACTTAAATAGAATCAGGAAATGATCAGTTTGTGGTTCTTGGTGGTGTGCAGTCCCGCTTTCGCTTATAGTCCTCGCTGCACTGCGGGCTATTCCGCTCAATCTGGTTTAGGAACAAGGGTTCCGCACCCTGCGAACCCTAAAAATGGAATGCTGTTTTGGTCACTTAGCCCCGGTTGAAGCGTTACCCTGCAGCAACGAGGTATCCCGAATTTTCGGGAAAGCGTATAAGCGAAAAACGGGAAGAAAGGAAGTGTTTTGCACAGACAGCACGCTCCAAAAATAAATTAAGATTTTGTCTATCTGTAGGTCTCCGCTTCTGTCCGTAGAGTTAAGCGTAGCTCTCTACGGATGGGTGAATAAGATTGAGTTTCTAACTCAATACTTACAAACGAGTCACAGACTCTTTTCTATTCTGTAGTCCGTAGAGCCCTTCGGAACTCTAAGGACAGATTGAGGAAAACGGGAAGAAACGAAGTGTTTTGTACTGTTTCTGTGCTCCAAATCCAAATCAGGATCTCTTTTTTAGCCTGAAGTGGTGTACAGTCTGCGTAATTAATTTTCGAACAGATAACCGCTATAGGCCAATCCTTTTGCTACACTTTTAAAATTATCACCAGAATTTAATGGAATGTGAGGGAATTTAGATTTAAAAAGATTCTGCACGGCCGAAACCATCGAGGTTCCCCCGGTTAAAAACAAGCAGTCAATATCGGCCGGATTGATTTTGTGTGTTTCCATAAACTGATCGAGGTAAGCATCGATTTTATTGATGTCTTTTTCGATGATGGAATTGTACTGCCCAAGTGAAATGTTCTCATCAATCTCAATGCCCATATTGTTATAAACGAAGGTAGAAACATGCTGGTCGGAAAGTTCGATTTTGGTTTTCTCTATCGATCTGAAAAGAGAATAGCCCAGGTTATTTTCGATCAATGTGATCAGGTTTTTAAATTTAGGATCATTACCGGAGTAATAATAATATTCCTCAATCTCTTTCTGAATCTTTAAACCATTAAAAAAGTTCATTTTATCCCAGGTACAGATATTTGCGAAAAGTGATTTAGGCACATTTAAAATCTTGCCCGGCGTGGCCTCATATAAGGTGTTTTTTCCAAAATACGGCGTACCTCTATCCCACATGAAGGCAGAATCTAAACTATCGCCACCGATATAGATGCCGCCGGATGCAATCATGTCTTTTTTACGGTCTTTGCTGCCAACTTTATCCGGATCGAGGATAAGGTAAGTAAAATCAGTTGTTCCTCCACCTAAATCGGCTACTAAAACACGTTCTTTTTGGGTAATGGTTTTTTCGTATGCAAAAGCAGCCCCGATAGGCTCGAACTGAAAGCGGACATTGGTAAACCCCGCAATTTCTGCTGCCTTTTTTAACCTGGTTTGGGCCAGGGTATCTTTCATGGTATTATCATCATCAAAGAAAACCGGGCGACCTATAATGGCCTTATGGCAATCTTCACCAATAATCTGATCGGCTTTCGCTTTTAAATCTTTAAGAATGAGCGCCACCAGGTCAGAGGCGGTATACCTTTTATTATGGATGCGGGTTTCGGTAAAAGTAGTTCTGGAGAGGATCTGCTTGATGGATTTGATAAAGCGGCCTTTCATGCCATCGCTTAAATAAGCATCTATCGCTTTTTCGCCTACAATGTAACTTTCGCCATCAACAATGCTTTTTACTTCTGTAAAATAAATCAGCGAGGGGATAGAAATCGTTTCTACAATTTCCTTTTTTTCCTCATTATAAATAGAAAGTGCCGAATTGGTTGTTCCAAAATCGATTCCGTATAAAAACTTGCTCATGGTTTGATATGCTGTGGCTACCGGCTAAAATGGGGTTGCGAAAGTATTAAAAAAAAGCCGAGACTGAAAGCTTATCAGCTAAAAATATAAGTTATGTATAAATAAAAGTCTTATTCTGTATATTTAAGAAATTGTTTACCCTATAAATTAAAACACAGTTGAAAACAGCCAGACTCTTTTTGCTGGGTTTAATGGTCCAGCTTTTCTGTATAACCACAGTTTCTTCAGCACAGAAAAACACAGCAGATACCGTAAAAACCGGGATTTATGTAACCAGTATACACGATATAGATTTTAAAGACAAAGAATATACCATTAGCTTCTGGCTGTGGTTGAAATATAAAAACAAAGAATTTAATTTTGCGGATAATCTTGAAGTGCCGCAGGCTAAAACAGTGAGTAAGTCGTTTTCTACTGTCGATTCTATTGGTAATGAGGTGTATATGCTCATGAAGCTGCAATGTGTGATGAAAGATTCGTGGTCGATTAACAATTTTCCATTCGACCATCAGGTATTGAGGCTTTCTATAGAAAATTCACAATTCGATTCTTCATCACTGATATTTGTACCCGATACACTGGGCAAACAATACGATCCACGGTTTACCTTACGCGGGTGGAATATAGACAGCTTAAAAACTTCTGCAGCCAATAAAATTTATGAAACGGCTTTTGGCGACCCAGGTATAAAAGTGCCAAGAACGGAATATAGCAGTTATAAGGTGAGGATCGGGATCAGCAGAGATGCTTTTGGCCTGTTCTGGAAAATGTTTTTAGGCATGTATGTGGCATTCTTAATTGCCTATATGTGTTTCTATATCCATGCCGATAGTATCGACTCGCGTTTTGGGTTAAGCGTAGGCTCTCTTTTTGCTGTAATTGGTAATAAATATATTATTGATGGTTCACTGCCCGAATCCACAACTTTTACACTGGTAGATACCCTGCATGGCATTACCCTTATATTTATCCTGGTGGTTATTGTATCAACAGCCCTTTCACTTAAGTTGATTAAAAGAGGAAAGGAAGAAAAAGCCCAGAAATTTGACCGGATTTTTTCGGTCGCGCTTTTGGTCATTTATATCATTTTAAATGCTTTTTTTATCGTTAAAGCTATAAATGCTTAAAATAACTCGCTGGTACCCAGATGGGCGTTTACAATGCGGGTAATCTGCTGGCCGAGTTCTTTTGCATTGCCTATGCCCACACTTTTAAGCGCTGCCAACTGGTCGGTAGTTTTGGGCATTTTTTCGGCAATAGAAAGTAATGCTAAATCAGAAAGTACGGCATAATCGGGTGTGCCGCGTTGCAGTGCGATTGTTTTGCGCCATTCAACAAGGTTTTTATAGACCTGTGGATTGGAAATCTCTTTTGGTTTAATGCTCGATTTAACTGGTTTTTTGGCTGGCTGTTTATTGCTTGCAGCGTGAAAAGTATTGATGTATTCTTTGATGGAAAAGGGATTCCAGGAAATTTTAAACAAAGCCAGCTTGATTTGTAGTGCATCCTTACAATCATTTAATAAGGTGAGCAGCTTATCAGATTGCGTATCGTTATAAAAGTTGATGGCCGCAATTTTTTCTGCTAAGGTAATGAGTTGTTCCAGTTTTGGAACGAAATAATCAGATGCTTTCTGCAAACGCTCCATAAAAGCACTTTCATTTGCCGGATTTTCGTCGGTGTTTATTTTCGAAAATTCCTTTGCAATAAAATTTCTGGCTACTTTAAAAATCTCATGCTGAAAGAGCTGGTTCCCCTGTTCGTAGATGGATAAAAAGGCATTTTTCTCGTCTTTGTCGATGAGTTTTGAGTGGCCCAGTTTTTCCCAGTCTTTGGCTATCAATGCGAAATCAAGAAGCTCATGAATCAGCCCCCAGGTGTATTGCTGTGTATAACGTGTCAGCAAACCGGCAGTAGGTTTATCCTGATGGGCGGCTTTTGTAAAACTGGTTACTTTGGCATCGGTAATGATGTTTTCGGGCAAAACAGGTGATTTTAGGATAAGTCCTTCCAGGCTTGTGCAGCGGCTTAGTGCTACGTAAGCCTGTCCGTGGGTAAATGCGGTGCTCACATCAACTATCGCCTGATCGAAAGTTAATCCCTGGCTTTTGTGTACCGTAATGGCCCAGGCCAATTTAAACGGGTATTGCGAGAACGACCCGGTACTGGTCTCGTCGATTTTATTTTCTTCATTACTCAGGCTATATTTAACATTCTGCCAGAGTTCTTTTTCAACTTCGATTTCCCTGCCGCCATGGGTAAAGGTTACTTTTATCGAATTTTCATTAATCGCAGTAATTTTTGCGGCCTTTCCGTTGTAGAATTGCTTTTTACCGGAAGAATCGTTTTTGATAAAGATGACCTGGGCACCCAGTTTCAGCTGAAGCTTTTCGTCGGTGGGATAGGCATCTTTAGGGAAATCGCCGCTTACCTCTGCATTGAACTCGAAAATTTCGCCTGGTAATTTATCTAAGCAGCCCTGGTTAATTTCGTTAACCAATTGGTTGTGTGTAGTTAAAGTAATGTAATCATCTTTCCATTCCTGATCCAGTGATGGATCGTAACGCTCATTCAGTTTGGCTAGAAGGTCAGCACTCAGACTGTTTTCGCGCATTCCGTTTAAAATATCAAGAAATATGGGGTCTGACTGGCGGTAAACTTTATCCAATGTAAAGGTAATCATTGGTGTAGACCTGAAAATGAGGCTATCGAAAAAGTAAGGGCTGGAGTAATAACTGCCCAGGATATGCCAGGCATCGTGAAAAATAGGGGAGAGCTGGTAAAGATCGCCGATCATTAACACCTGAACGCCGCCAAAGGGGCGGTTTGAGCCCTTAACACGCTTTAAAGTACGGTCGATAAAATCAATCAGATCAACCCTAACCATACTAATCTCATCAATGATCAATAAATCAAGGCAACGTAATAACCTTGTTTTTTCGTCTGAATATTTAAATTGAGTTTCAGCATTTTCATCAACAACCGGAACCAAAGGACCGAAAGGAATCTGGAAAAAGGAGTGGAGCGTTACGCCACCGGCGTTTATTGCCGCAACAGCAGTGGGGGCAACAACCGCGAAATTCTTTTTTGTGGTATCCCTGATTTTGCGGAGCAAGGTAGTTTTACCGGTACCGGCTTTACCTGTTAAAAAAACAGGCTGGTTGGTGGTGGCTAAAAAATCTAAAAGAAGTTGGTTGTCCGGATCGGGCGTATTCATATCAATTACAAAATTAACCTATTCGAAATTGATTTAAACACAGCTTGGCAGGTGTTTTATCCACATTTTTCAAGAAAAGATAAGGAGCAGTTAAATAAAAAATAAAATTAAGCAATTGAAAATGAGTTTGTATTCTTGCTTTTTATGAAAAAATGCCGAAAACATTTTCCTAATTTCAATTCAAATTTGTAACATTGCACTCGCAAAAAAGCCAAGGCTTTTTTCCGGGCCTATAGCTCAGTCGGTTAGAGTAGAAGACTCATAATCTTTTGGTCCCTGGTTCGAGCCCAGGTGGGCCCACTGATTTAAACCCCTTTAAGGATAACTTAGAGGGGTTTTTTGTTACTGGGATTGCTTAAAGCTCTTTTTGTCGTGTATCTTTAGTTATTGATCGATAGCAACAGGTTTCAACAATCTGAGGTAAATAAAGCAAAGGATCTGAAATCCGGCATAATAAACAATAATCATGATTATTGGTAATATACCTTTTGGTTGAACCGGATCTGTTGCAAAGGTTTTAACCATCAATTGCGGGCCAATACTTTTCTCATTAGAAAATAAGATCATCGAGGTGAAATTATAACCGAAGTGCAAGGCAAATGGCAGAAGTATTGATCGGGCCTTTACAAACGCCAATGCCAGCAAATAACCCATAGAACCAGTTGAGATGAATACGATCAGCATTTGAAATGGTTGGCCGAGCATACCATAAGAAAACCAGTGATAAATGCCAAAAGCTATTGCAGATAAAATTACCGCTTTTGTGGCATTGAGTTTTTTGATGAGGATGTATAATAATGCACCTCTAAAGATCAGCTCTTCAAAAACTACTCCTTTTAATACAAATAATGAGCTTTTAAGAAAAGTGGCAGCTGTGTAATTGGGGTTTACTTTGTAAGGATTTTGTACCCATAAAGAGATACCGAGGTAAAGGCATGATAAATAAACAAATGGCAACATCAGGCCAGACAACATACTGCGCAGTTGTTTAGTATCAGGATACCAGTTTAATGCATTTAAATTTTGGCTAACTGTATACTTTAACAATAACCATGAAAATAATAATTCGATAACAATAGCGAGCATAAGTTTTTTTGTAAAAATATGCCTATAAAATTGTAGAAGATTACGACATTTACATATGCCGTAATAACGCCGTACTGCAAAAGAATGGATAACGTCAAAAAAGACACTATTGCTAAACTGATTAAAGAGGCACGCTTAAAAAAAGGCTATTCGCAACAGCAATTAGCAGATCTGGCAAAACTTAACCTGCGATCGGTGCAACGGATTGAAAACGCCGAGGTTGTGCCCAGGGCATTTAACCTAAACCTACTGGCTCAGCAATTAGAGCTGGATGTTGAAGCATTGCAGGCGCTCAACAAAAGATTTGCGGAAGCTCCAACAGTGGTTCCCCAGGTGGAGGCTAAACCGGTAATCAATAAACCCAGAAAACTGATACTTAGTGTCACCGCAGGCTTAATAACAATATTGCTTACAGCAGCTTTTCTTTCACAATCCGGCCGGTTTCCAGAAACAGATTTTGAACTGTTCTTACTGATGTCATTAGTTATAGCCATTAATGCAGTTGTACTTTGGCGGATCTGGAAGTTTTAGTTTTAAAGACCATTACAATGGTGAATTTTGGAGCCGAAAGATCATTAAATTAATTTAGATAGGTTGAAAAGTAAGGCTTTGCCATAGTAGGACGGTTTGGAAGGCGCTTATAAACAAAGAAGTCAGGCTTTAAAGGCCTGACTTCATTTAATTTATGATTTGGTTTTCGCCATATCTATCATCATACTCAGCTCATCAACAGCAGCCTCGTTACTGCCATCAAAACCGGTTAATTTAAACCTGATATTGCCGGCTGCATCAATTACAAATTTGGCGGGGATACCGTTTACTTTGTAGCTGCTTACCACTTTGTTTACCTTGGTTTCGGCATCCTTTACATCCATTAACACTTCAAATGAGTATTTCATGCCTTTAATGTAATCAGCGGCATCTTTAACCGGATCAGCCACTTTTTCCCAGGTATGGATAAAAAGGAATTTTACGTTATCATCGTCTTTATATTTGTTTACTGCCATCTGCATTGCCGGAAATGAAGCCTTGCACGGACCGCACCAGGTTGCCCAGAAATCGAGGATTACGATTTTACCTTTATAATCTGACAGCGAAATCTGTTTGCCGTTTAAATCGGTTAAAGTAAAAGCCGGGGCAGGTTCATTTACCATCCCTTTGGTTAATTGTTTGTTCAGGTTTCCCAGATAGGCTTCTCTGATTGCTGTGGCATAGGCATCGAAACCACTTTCGCTACCTTTAACTTTTACATAAAGCTTTTTGAAATCAGCAGCCATTTCGGGTGTGGCTTTACCGACTTTAACTACTTCTTCCAGTTTATCGTAAGCTTCCTGGTTTCTGTTCAATCCCATTAAAATTTGCGCATAGCGGTAGTTTAAATTAGGACTTAGGCTGGTCGATTTTTTATAGGCAATTTCCGAATACTTCAGCGCTTCGGCATATTTTTTCCTTTCGAATAAAATATTGGCATAGGTACTGGTTAAGCCCGGGTAGCCCGAAGCTGAAAATTTAGCCCAGTTCTCATTGCCTTTTTTGCCATCCACATAAGAAAAAGCATTTTCCATTGCTTTTTTTGCATAAATTTCGGCGTTTGCTAAATCGCCGTTTTTATAAAAAGCATTGGTGATACCCGAATAAGCATTGCCTTTCCAGAAATCAACTTCAAGCATATTGGCATATTCATTAGCTTTGGCTACATTTTTTTCGGCTGCAAATTTACCGGCAATCACTGCCCTTACATAATCGTAAGGCAGGCGGTCGTCTACCTTGGTATTCTCATACATGGTTGGTGGGAACTTTTTTACCCAGGCTTTGTAAGCGGCTTCGGCTTCGGCAGCGGTTTTAAGAAGGTAAAAATCTTTGGAAGCTTCATTTCTGGCTTGTGTACCCAAAGGGAAACGGGTGGCGATATTGCTATAAATGGCTTCAGATTTTTTAGTATCGCCAATGCGGTAATAATAATTGGCAGCTGTTAATACATCTTTTTCGCTTTTGGCTTCCGATAAATCAGCTAACCTGGCCCTTAACACAGTTTTATCAGCAGAATCTTTAGAGGCTACCAGCTTATTCAGGTATTGAACAAGGGTGTCGGCCGGTTTGGTGTTTTGTGCCTGCGCTGCATTAATAGCAATTACTGATAACAGTAGGGAGCAGGCGGTTTTTAATAATTTCATAAGCTTTTATATTTTATTTTGAAATCATTAGTCTGCCTGAATTTAATTTCAGGCAGGCTAATTTTAAATTTCTTAGTTATAACCAGGGTTTTGGGTAAGTTTATTATTCAATAAAATCTGGTCTGAACCAATAGGCAACAGTTGTGCGGTTGTTTTCCAGGTTGGCTTTAAGGCGCCTAAAATTGCATCAGCAGTTCCGGTGCGTTTTAAATCGAACCAGCGGTTGGCATACTCCCCAAAAAGCTCTAGTTTGCGTTCTTTGGCAATAGCGGTTAACAATGCACTTTGTGTAGCAGCAGTGGTATTACCCAGCCCTGCGCGGGTGCGGATTACGTTAATATCGTCCTGTGCACCACCAATATTCGATTGTTGCGCCCTGGCCTCTGCCCTGATGAGGTATTGTTCGCCTAAACGCAACAACACGGTATATTCATTTCCCAAAGTTGCCGCTGTGGCCGCTTGTACCTTGTACTTATTAATCCGGTAGTATTTAACAGCATTAAAAGTGGTCGAATCAACCCATGAGGTCTTACGGTTATCGTTCAGCTCGAAATCTTTGGTAAAATTGTTATACAACACATAAGCTGGTGGTGCTATATTAGTTGCTGAACTGGTGGTGCGGTAAGTGCTAAAGGCTGATGCACCAAACAAGGTAGATAACTGCAGAATGGTTTCACTGCTGGTGTTAATGAAGGCATTTGATAAAGTAGTCATGCTATAAGTACCTGAGCCAATCACTTTGGTTGCTTCGGCCTCGGCGTTGGCATAATCTTTATTATATAGGTAAACTTTAGCCAGTAATGCAGTTGCTGCCCATTTGTTTACCCTGACCTTTAATGCGGCACTACCTGAATAAGTAGTGGGTAACAGGTTTTGAGCATCCTTTAAATCGCTAAGCACCTGCGTATAAACCTCAGCAACTGTAGCCCTTGGTTTAAAAGCATTATCCAGTTCGTTTATTTCTGAAGTAATGGGCACACCTCCATAAAAGTTTACCATATTAAAGTACATTAAAGCCCTGAAAAATTTAGCTTCGCCGCTTAACTGGTTTTTCACAGGTGCGGTCATCCCGGTAGAGTGACTAATGCCATCCAAAATCAGGTTGCAATAGCGGATGGTTTGATAAGGATAGATCCATAGATAATTGGTAGGGTTGGTATTGGTTGGTGCCACCACATTTTGCGAGAGCTGAATTAAATCAGCATTCGAGGTGGTGTTCTGCAGCTCATCTGCCAATAAACCACCAAACCAGGTACTGTATCTTAAGTGATCTACTGTTGAATAGTAAGAATAAAGTGATAGGGTAGCACTGGTAGCCGAATTATCTGTATTAAAGGCATCTTCCTTGGCGATAAGATTATTGGCCAAATCGGCTTCAACAAATTTTTTGCATGATGACATTGCTATTAAAACCAATCCCAATGCCATTATTTTTTTGAAAAACATATAGTTAATTTTCATGATCTCCTTGATTAAAATGAACAGTTTAAACCGAATACAATGGTACGTACCTGAGGGAAGGCAATGTACTGCCCTGTACCCAAAGCAGGGCCTGTGCCTGGTAAAGTAGTTTCAGGGTCGTAAGTATATTTCTGTTTGGCCCAGGTATAAAGGTTCTGCCCCTGCACATATACACTCAGGTTAGATAGTTTTAATTTACTAGCCATTGCTTTAGGGAAAGTATAGTTCAGGCTTACTGTTTTCAGTTTCAGGTAAGAAGCATCACCCCAGTTCACATCCGACGAATTTAAGTTTCCATAAGATGGATCGTTAGTGGTCGAAGCAGCGGGGAAAAGCGCTACATCGCCCACGGCTCCCCAGCGGTCTAACAGGGCAGTACTCATGTTGTTGTAGTTAATACCAGCAGGGCTCGAACTTAAAGTCGGGTTTAATATGCCGTAACGGTGATTATACTGGAACATAAAATCGAGTGCAAAACCTTTATAGCTCAGGCTGTTGTTCATGCCGGCAAAGTAAGGATGACCATAATAGCCCACATACCTGTCGCCTGCAAAACTAATGCTGCCATCGCCATTTAAATCCTGGTAAGTTGGTAAGCCTGTAGCAGGGTTAACACCAGTATATTTATAAAATTTCCTGATATCAGTTGGTTGCCCGATAATGTAAGAATTGGCATAAAAAGTATTTTCGAGGTTATCAAAAGCCAGTAATTTATTGCGGCTGATGGTTAGATTCAGGTTGGTATTCCATTTAAAATCGCCGGCTATTACGTTGATGGTGTTTAACTCAAATTCAAAACCTTTGGTTTGTACCGTAGCATTTAAATTGGCTGTATAACCAGTTGAACCTGTTTGAGCGGGGATGGTAATAAAATTTAACAGGTTAGAAACACGATTGCGGTAATAATCTGCTTTTAGCAAAATCCGGTCTTTTAAGAAACCCAATTCTACTGCTACATCCAGTTTATAATTGGTTTCCCATTTTAAATCCGGGTTTTGAATACTTGAAGGAACATAAGTACTTACCCCATCGTAAACATTGCTTGAACCAGTAGAGGTATAAAGTGACAGGTAACCATAATTCGGAATCTGATCGTTACCGGTAATACCATAACTGGCCCTTAATTTACCAAAGCTTAAAAAGCTGAGGTTCTTCATAAACTCTTCCTGGGTGAAAATCCACGATGCCCCTACAGCACCAAAATTCCCGAATTTATTGTTACCCCCAAAACGTGATGAACCATCGCGCCTGAAGGTTCCATCAACAATGTATTTGCCCTGCCAGTTGTAATTTAAACGGCCAAAAATTGCGGTGTAACTGTATATCGCATCGGCGCTGTAAGAGGTAACCACCGATGAAGCACTTGACAATGAGTTGATCAGCTTTTCATTGTTAAATCCAGTACCGGTTAAAAAGATGCCTGTTGCTTTAGTCTGCTGAAAAGTGGTACCGATTAAAGCTTCGAGGTTACCTTCTCCAATTTTAGTGGTGTACACCGCCTGTGGCTCAATAATGTAATTGTTGTTATCATTATCAGTATACCTTAACGAGCTTACCCGCGCAGTGTTCGGATTTTGCGAACTGGCAGGGTTAATTTGCTGCTGCTTTAAACGGGTTGAAGTATAACCCAAATTGGCTTTAACCACCAAACCATCGATAATTCGGTACGAAAGGTTTATATTACTGAACAGGTTAGTGGTTTGTGCATTGGTTGTTTGTGAGTTATAAGAAAGCGGACTGGTAGCTGTCCAGTTTACACTGCCGTTGGCATTATACAAAGGATAGTTAGGTGCCAGGTTGTAAATAGTGCTCAAATCGGTAGATGGCAACAGGTTTTTCATGTAGGTATAGTTTACCGAACCATCTATATTAAAACGGCCATCGCTGCTTTTGTGACCAGCATTTAACCTGCTCGAAAATGTAGTGGAACCAAAATCGCCTTCGAAAACGGTGCTTTGTTTACGATAGGTTGAAGAAAACAGGAAGGAATTTTGAGCATTACCTCCCGAAACTGATCCGGTAGCATTAGTAGTGTGCCCGGTATGGCCAATAAAATACTTTTGCCAGTCGGTATAGGCATTCTGGTCCCACACTGTTAAATCTAAGGCATTGGCAGTGGTTGGGGTAACGCCCGAACGTGCAAAGGCAGCCCTGCGGGTAGCCAGGTACTCCTGCGTATTCATCATCGGGATATAATTGGCCACATTGGTTACACCTGAGTTTACGTTGAAATTAAAAGCTGTTTTACCTTTACTACCCTTTTTAGTGGTGATTAACACCACCCCGTTCGATCCGCGCGAACCGTAAATGGCGGTTGCATCGGCATCTTTCAGGATATCGATACGTTCAATATCTTCTGGTGCAATGATACTAAAGGGACTTACGCCACCGTTTGCGGCGCTCACTCCGTTGGCGTTCAGGTTATCGGTAGCGGGTTGGGCACCGTTAAATAAGGTAAAAGGAACACCATCAATAATATATAATGGAATATAACCTGCGCCAGATACGCCTGTATATGCACCGCGGATATTCATCCGGGCACCGGCACCTGGCAAGCCGTTATCCTGCGTAATCTGCACACCGGCAATGCGACCCTGCAAAGCCAGTAAGGGATTTTCTACCGTTTGTTTACCTATTTCTTCGGCAGTTATCGAACTCACCGCACCTGTATTATTACGCTTGGTGGTACTACCGTAACCAACTACCTGCACCTGGTCAAGAGATGACGCCGAAGGGCTCAATTTAATATCTAACAAACTGGCTACGCCACTCTGCAATATACCTCGTGTTATTTTCAGTTCCTTGGTTTCGTAACCAATGTAAGAAATAACCAGTACATCATTTTCTTCAAGGTCGAGTACGAATGCACCGGTTGACCCGCTTAAGGCATACTTTTTACTGCCCTTAACGGTAATGGTTGCCCCTACGAGCGGTACATTGTTTTCATCTACAATGCGGCCATTGAAGCGCGATGAGGTAAAAACCGAGGTTATTTTGTCAATAAATGAGCGTTCCTGCTTTTTAATCAGTACTGTATTTTGGTCAATGTTATAGGTTAACTGCTGATCTTTTAACAGGTACTCGATAACCTCTTTTAGTGGCGTATTTTTAAAGTTTACATTCACCTTTGCTGCATCGTTCAGCGTACTGGTGGCGTACAATACCCTATAGTTGGTTTGCTTTTCTATTTCTTTAAAAACCCGGTCTACGGTTATATTTTTAGCCGCATAGGTAAGTTTTTGCGAGAAACTACTGGCACTAACATGCATGAGTAAAGTCGTCATGATGATGATGGTGAGTTTCATAATTAACAGGATTTTTTTAGGAAGGCATGCCGAATGCCTTCCTTGATAAAAAGGATAAATATTCATACTTTCGTTTGTTTGGGTTAATGCGTAAATGGACCTCAGAATTCGTTTTTAAAGGGTTAACTCAGATCATAGCCATGGTTGTGCTTCCAACACTTCCATGGTTTTTTCTTCTAAACCTATTGTGCTATTTAACGCTGTTCCTGTAGTGGTTTCTTCATTTTTTTTCTGGTTTTTAGTTGATTGATTTAAATTAAAACAGCGTGGTTAAGGCTGTTGGTAACATTACTTTACGGTTATTACCTTACCGTTGATATAAAATTTAATATTTCCTGTTTCTTCGAGCATTTTAAGCACTTCAGAAATGTTATCAAAACGCGATACCGAGCCCGAAAAAGAAGGCATTTGCTCAGAACGAACATTCATTACAAACTGAACACCGTACCACCGCGATAGTTTCTGCATGATACTGGATAAAGACTCATTTTTAAACCTGAACTCGCCGTTTTTCCAATCGATGGCAAATGCCGGGTCTACTGCATTTACCGCTATTGTATTGCCATACAATACCGATTGCTCGCCCGGGGCAATTACTTTTTCACCTCCGCTTCCTTTTACCTTTACCGAGCCTTCTAAAAGTGTTGTTTTGATACCTGAACTGTTCTCATAGCTGTTAATATTGAAATGCGTACCTAAAACTTCTACCTCCTGTTTTTTGCTTTTAACAATAAAAGGGTGGTTTTTATCTTTGCTCACTTCAAAATAAGCTTCTCCATCCAGTTCTACCAACCTGTTTTTTCCGTTAAAATGACCAGGGAAGTCGAATTTCGTTTCTGCATTTAACCATACCTGGGTGCCATCGGGCAGGTTTACCTGATACTGGCCACCTGACGGGGTTGTTATGGTATTGTTTCTTCCTTCCACTTTTGCATCTCCATTATCAATAACAGAAAAAACCAATAAGCCGTCTGCAGCCTTTTTAACGTTAAGTCCGTTTGTAATGGCCAGTTCTCCGGTTTTACTCTCAGATAAGTCTATCTTACGACCATCAGCAAGCGTTAAAATGGCACGGTTACCACCGGGTGCTACATCGTTGGCATAACGCGCTGATCGGTCTTCAGTCCTGTTCTTTATCGCAAACAAGCCACCAATTACACACAAGGCCAGTACTGCTGCCGAAGCGGCAATGATCCACAGGCGCCGGGTAATGGTTTTAGGTCTTACTACCGGATTTTGCCTGTTATCTTCGTCTTTTAACCTTTGTGCATCAATGCGTGCTTTCAACTTTCTGCCAAAAGCTGCTTTTTGGGCTTCATCGGCAGTCCAGGTATTTTCCAATAACTGCTGTTCCACAAAAGAATCAACCAGGTGCACTTCTTTCGCTGAGGCTGTTCCATCTAAATAATGCTGTATTAATTGTTTTGCCTGTTCGGTTTTCATAGGTTTTTGAAGCGCATTGAGCGTGCCTTACAAATAGATATTCCGAAAAAGCTGTTTTGGTGGTAGATTTATTTTTAAAAAAAATAAAAAAAGTTTTTTATCACTTTAAAAGATGTAAAAATATGGCCATCATAGTAGCCGAAAGTTTGCCATTTAATGAATCAGCTATTATTTTGAGTGCATTGCTTACCTGTTTTTTAACTGTCCCTTCAGCAATATTGAGTTTTTCGGCTATTTCGCGGTATGATAACTGCTCATCGCGACTCAAAAGATAAACTTCGCGCATTTTTTTAGGCAATTTGGCAATTCCCAGGTCAATATTTTCCTGTAATTCTTTTAACGAGATGCTTTCTTCAATGTTCAGGCTGTTATCAACCGCTTGTTCGGTTATTTTATCTAAAAAATCACCGGTATGGATATTTCTTTCGATATACCGTAAGCACAAATTGCGGGTACTGCGGATGAGATAAGCCCCTAAAGTACTTTTAACTACTAGGGTAGTCCTTCTGTTCCAGAGTGATACAAAGATTTCCTGTACTATATCAGCAGCTTCCTCTTCCGATTTGGTTAACCTCACCGCATAAGATGCCATCTTTTCCCAATAGCGGTTATAAATTTCGGTAAATGCCTGTTCCTCTTCCTGGTTTATCAGTAAGATCAGTTCAGAATCCGGTACATGGCTTAGGGATGGCATAGTTTATAAAACGAATATAGAAGAAAATATAAAATAATGTGCTGTAAAATGCAATAACGTTATGATTCGGAAATCACCTGGCTTTTAAAAGCTGCAACCCGGGAAAAGTTGCTGGGAGGGTACTTACTGTAATTAATGGTGACGAGGCCTGCAAGAAACTGTTGCCATCACTCAAGAAGGTTTGATTACCCCTTTAAGGATTACTTAGAGGAGGTAATCAATGAATTTTGCTTTATAACGAGTCTAAAAAATCTAAATACAAAGGAATGCTTCTTTCTATCCATTCTTTCGAAACATTATTTTCCATTCCGTAATAAGCAAATAACGGCTTGTAATCGGCTTTTACATACTGAAAAGAAAGTTCAAACGGACGGGTTAATTCCTCTAATGTATATTTATAGGTTCCTGATGGATGCAACTCGTGTTTATCGAGCCCCAAAGAAATAGCCAGGGCAACTTTCTTGCCAGACACTTTGAAACCGCTTTTGCTCCCATAGGCCCATCCATAGGTTAATACTTCGTCTAACCATTTTTTGAGAAGCGGAGAACAATTGAACCAATAAAAGGGAAACTGGAATACAATTTTGTCATGTTGTTCAACCAGCTTTTGTTCTGCCAGTATATCGATCTGTTCGTTGGGATATGCCTCATACAGTTGATGGATCACATATTTCTCCGGGTATTTATTTAACTCTTCAATCCAGCGCTTGTTAATTAATGAACTTTTAATATTGGGATGGGTTACGATGATCAATGTTTTCATTTTTCAAATTTTAATATTACATGCGCAAAAATAGATGTGTAACCTCTATTTTGTAAATTAGCAACCAATTGTAATGTACTATAAAAAATGTAAGTATGTCCAGGATCAAGGAAACCTCAACCAACTATGCTAACAAACAAGCTTTAGCTGATGAATGTTTAGAAGTTTATGCTGCCAACATTATAGGCGGGCAATGGGGCTTGGTAATCTGCTCCTGGTTAATGAACGGTAAACTTAGATTTGGAGAGTTAAAAAAACTTTTACCAAATATCACGGAGCGAATGCTGACATTACAGCTACGTAAACTGGAAGCAGATAAAATTGTTAAGCGGACCATTTACGCCGAAGTTCCGCTGCGGGTAGAATACGAACTAACCACAATTGGTTACGAACTGAGACCAATTATTAATGAACTCGAAAATTGGGGCTTAAAACATAAAAACCTAATGGAAGAATAATTGGTTTACCTTAGTTAGCTTCTTTGTTAAACATACCTACTCTGATTATTGATCTATACAGTGCGCTATACGCTGGTGTACAAAATCTGACCGTGAATTTCTAATCGATAAAATGTACCGGAACATCAAATCGCATATTACCGGAATGGCCATTTCACAGTTGTAAATTCTTAACCAGAAGACATTCTTACCGTCTTTATCTTTCAACCTTCGGTATGGCTTAAATAACTTGGTAACATAAAAATTAGTCAATCGTTTGCGCTGATATTTATGTTGTAATGCTCATTTGCTTGTTCTACTTTTAAAAATACAAATCAACAAAACCAAAAAAAACCAACACTGATGCCAACCTGTTTGCTTCAAAAGACACTTGTTTTAGGGCTATTAACAAGCTCACACATAGATGGCTTGGCTCAAAGAGAAAGGGGTGCCAGATTTTCTGGGCTTAATGGAAAACCATATTTAAACTGCTACAATAAACTGCTTTATGTCTGTTTGCCAAAAGCCGGATGGAAAAAATGTTTACAAATAACGGTGGCCAATGGTTTGAGTACGGTTTCTGCTTACTTTGCCCCGAATAGAGCAGGTCAGTTTATCGGGATAGGGAAGAGCAAGGTAACCGGGTTTTGTAAAGTGGTAAAAGAGATTGGTTTGTATTTGATATTAAGGCCTGTAATATATCGTGTTTCCAACAGGCTGTATAAACATAACAGTATTCATTTATATGTACAAAATCAGACCAAATGCATATAAATGTCTTAATATGTTGCGAAATAACTGTTAGTAAAACGTTTGTTCAGTATTAACCGGATCAATTAAAAACTAAACAATATAAATAACACAAATGGAACGTAGAGAATTTATTAAAAATGGTGCATTTACGGCTGCAGGTTTAACCATCCTGCCAACCGGAAGTTTATTCGCATCATCAGACAATGCAAAAGTAAGATTGGGCTATATTGGCGTTGGCGCAAGGGGCATGAGCCATATCTCTGAAGGTGTTTTAAGAGATGATGTAGAAATCGTGGCCATCTGCGATACCCAGGAAAGCTCGCTTAAAATTTGCCGCGCTTTTATTGCTAAAAAAGGCAGACCAGCTGCAACAGAATATACAGGTGGTTTAGATGCTTATAAGAAACTTTTAGACCGCAAAGATATTGACGCCGTAATTATAGCAACACCCTGGCAGTTTCACCGGGATCAGGCTGTAGATGCTATGAAAGCCGGTAAATATGTAGGCTGTGAAGTAATTGCAGGTTTAACCGTTCAGGATCACTGGGATATTGTAAATACTTCAGAAAAAACCGGCATACCTTACATGACTTTAGAAAACGTTTGCTACCGCAGAGATGTATTGGCTGCGTTAAACATGGTTAGGCAAGGCCTTTTTGGCGAATTGGTACACCTTGAAGGTGGTTATCAGCATAACTTAAGAAATGTATTGTTCAACAACGGTAAAGATTATTATGGCGGTGGGGTAGAGTATGGGCCAAAAGCCCTAAGCGAGGCGCAGTGGCGTACGCAGTTTAATATCGATCAGGACGGAGATTTATATCCTACCCATGGCGTTGGTCCATTAATGCAATATGCTAACATTAACAGGGGAAACAGATTTACCAGCCTGGTATCGTTCAGCTCTAAAGCAAGAGGATTGGCAGCTTATGTAGAAGAAATGTCTCCGGGCCATCCAAATGCCAAAATCAATTATAAAAACGGCGATGTAACTACTACCCTGATCAACTGTGCAAACGGAGAAACCGTTTTACTAAGTCACGATACACACTTGCCACGTCCATATTCGATTGGTTTCAGGGTACAGGGTACAAAAGGACTGTGGATGGATGTAAACAAATCGGTTTACATTGATCATAAATCAAAAAAAGACGATGTATGGGATCCCGCAAAAGAGTGGTTTGATAAATACGATCACCCGCTTTGGAAAAAATACGAAGCAGAAGCTGTAGGCGCTGGTCACGGTGGTATGGACTGGTTTGTATTTAATGGATTTATCCAGGCAGTAAAACAGAAAAAACAAACGCCTATTGATGTATACGATTCGGTAACCATGAGTGTAATTACCCCACTTTCTACCAAATCGTTAAAAGAAGGCAATATGCCACAGAAATTCCCTGATTTTACCAAAGGAAAATGGAAAGATCGTAAAAATACTTTCGCTTTAGACGATAGCGGTTTTTAGTCTCGGTTGCGGGTATTGCTTATGGCTTGCCCGCATATTTTAAAAAAAACAAATACCAGGTTGCCATGATAAGCGGTTTACCTGAAACAATATTCATTCAAATATATATTAACATCTTATGTTTCAAGCAGTTTTAGGTGCTTACGGACTTAATGCAGAAAATTTTAAAATTGAACCTTTCGGCTCGGGTTTAATTAACCATACCTGGAAGGTTTACAATGAAAAAGTAGCCTATATCTTGCAGGAAGTAAATACCGAGGTTTTTCGCCAGCCCCATAATATTGCTCAAAATATCGAGACAATAAAAAAATATCTCGATCAAACCGCTCCTAAATACCTGTTCGTTGCTCCGGTTAAAGCTTCAAACCAAGATGATTTTGTAGTTGTTAACGATCATTTTTACAGGATTTTTCCTTTTGTGGAAAATTCTTGCTCCATTGATTTTGTACATCGGCCTGAGCAGGCTTACCACGCTGCCAAGCAGTTTGGTAAATTTACCAGGATGCTTTGTGCTTTCAATGTACAAAAATTAAAACCCACTATCGAAGATTTTCATAACCTGCCTTTACGTGTAGAGCAGTTTAAAAAGGCATTGGAACAAGCCAGCGATGAAAGGATCAGTGAGGCAAAGTTTGCTATTGAAGAGATTATCAGGCATTACGATATAGAAGAGCAGTATATACATATGGTAGACAGTGGTGCGCTTAATCTACGTGTGATACACCACGATACCAAAATCAGCAATGTATTGTTACAGGCCGAAACCGGTGTAGGTTTATGTGTAATTGATTTGGACACTGTAATGCCGGGATACTTTATCAGCGATGTGGGCGATATGATGCGCACCTATCTCTCAGAAGCCAATGAAGAAGAAAAGGACTTTAATAAAATAGCCATTAGGGAAGATGTTTTTGCTGCGATACATAAAGGTTATATGGAAGAGATGGACCAGGTTTTGGCTTTTACCGAAAAACAGTTCTTTATCTATTCTGGTAAATTTATGATTTACATGCAGGCGGTAAGGTTTATTGCCGATTTCTTAAACGGCGATATTTACTATAAAACAAATTACCCGGAACACAACCTGGTGAGGGGCTTAAACCAGATCGATTTGCTGAATAAGTACATTGCCAAACAACCTGAATTTGAGGAGATAATTAAAAAGATTAATGAAAATAGGGTAAGCGACTCTAAACCAATATTAAACTAATAAGGTAAAGATAAGATGTTCAGTTTTTTTGCTTCATCGTATAGGCTGGACATTCTTCTTACCTTTTTAAATTATTTCTGATACCTTAACCAAATAGACATGCGCATTTTAAAATTTGTTTTTCCTTTAACAGTTCTGTTCCTGAACACACAAGTTAAAGCGCAAACGTTTGATGCAGTCAGACAATTGGCAGCAAGACGGGCGCCATGGTTAACCAAATCGCTGGTTTTTAAATCCATACCAGCAAACAACGGTAAAGATGTATTTGAACTTTATAGCAGGAATAATAAAATAGAAATCGGTGCTTCGGGTGCAAATGCTGCTGCCGAAGGTTTAAACTGGTACCTCAAATATTATTGCCACAGGAGCATGTCGCACATGGGCGATAACCTTTCTCCAATTGAAAAAATCCCTTTGGTGAAAGAAAAAATCCGGATCGTTTCGCCTTATCCATACCGCTATGCCTTAAATTATTGTACCATCAGTTATTCGATGAGTTTTTATAACTGGGCCGATTGGGAACGCGAGTTAGACTGGATGGCACTTAATGGTGTAAATGTAATGTTGGCTCCGGTTGGTATGGAAGCTGTTTGGCAAAATACATTAAAAAAACTGGGTTATTCAGATCAGGAAACACTCGAATTTATCCCGGGCCCCGCTTTTGGTGCCTGGTGGTTAATGGGTAATATGGAATCATGGGGTGGCCCTGTAACACAAAACCTGATCAACCAGCAAGCCGGTCTGGAAAAAAAGATAATTGCCAGGATGAAAGGCCTTGGTATAGAACCGGTAATGCATGGCTTTTATGGCATGGTGCCCACCACGTTAAAAAACAAAGTAAAGGCAGATGTAATTTCGCAGGGTAAATGGGTAGGTGGATTTACCCGCCCTGATTTTTTATCAACTACCGATCCTGCTTTTAAACGTATTGCAGATATCTATTACGGCGAAATGAAAAAGCTATATGGTGCTGATCTGCATTATTTTGGAGGCGATCCTTTTCATGAGGGAGGTAGTGCCAAAGGCGTCGATCTGAAAGCATCGGGCGCAGTGATACAGCAGCTTATGCAGCAACATTACCCCAATGCAACCTGGGTATTGCAGGGCTGGCAATCCAATCCTTCTGCTAAATTACTCGAAGGCCTTGATAAGAAAAAAACACTGATCATTGAGCTTTTCGGCGAAAATACCAACAACTGGGAAAAACGAAAAGGTTACGATGGTACCCCATTTATATGGAGTAATGTGAGCAATTTTGGAGAAAAGAATGGTATTTATGGTAAGTTGCAACGTTTTGCTGACGAAACTTACCGTGCAAAAAATAGTGTTTACGGGCAGTTTTTAAAAGGAGTGGGCATTATTCCCGAAGGGATCAATAATAATCCGGTTACTTTCGATCTGATGCTGGAATTGGGTTGGCACGATCAACATCTCGAAGTAAACAACTGGATTAAAGGTTACACTTTAGCCCGTTACGGAAAAACTAACGATAAGATAGAAAAGGCATGGCAGGGCTTGCTCGAGACTGCATATGGTAGCCCCGGGATTTACCAGGAAGGCCCTTCCGAATCTATATTCTGTGCCAGGCCAGACACCCTGATCAACAGTGTTTCATCGTGGGGAACGAGGAAAAGAAATTACGATACCGCCAAATTTAGAGATGCAGTGCTGTTGTTTGCCTCGGCAGCAGCCGATTTTAAGGAAAGTGAAACCTATCAGACAGATTTAACCGATTTTGTAAGGCAGGTGCAGGCCAATAAAGGAGATATGGCTTATAAGGCCATAATTGAAGCCATTAAAAATAAAGATAAGGCCCGTTTGGCTGGCGAAGGTTCTAAATTTATGGCATTGATCAATCAACAGGATTCGTTATTAAACAGCAACCGTTTCTTCACCTTGCACCGTTGGTTAAAACAGGCGAGTGTGTTCGGTACAAACCAGGTCGACCGTGCAAACGCCTTAAAAAATGCAAAAGCGCAGATTACCTACTGGGGGCCTGATTATAACCCGAAAACCGATCTGCATGAATATGCACATAAAGAATGGGCTGGTTTATTGAGTTCATTGTATACAGACCGATGGAAACTGTTTATGGCTTACCATTTACGGAAATTGAATGGCGAAGAAACCACCAAACCCGATTATTATAAACTGGAAACAGACTGGGCCAATACACCTGATTTATTTGCACCAAAAAAGATCAGCGATAAGCAGCGGGATGAACTGATCAGACATATGTTGGAAGGATCTGAAGATTAAATCCTTTGTTCCCTGCTGATGGGTTCGAAATATTCTTCTTCCTCGTATTCAAAATCTCTGGCTTCGTTGGTTTTAAATACCCAATACTTCATTAAGGGATAGTTAAAGCCATACGAAACGATACTGTCTATCAGTAACCTGCCGATTTTATAATCGAGGTTAATGGTACTGTGTAAGAGGTAAGTCCCGCCTGATTTTAACGAAATACTGCCTAAAACCACCGTAAAAAAGCGGATGAGCTGCCCTGTTGCAGTAGTACAATAACCTTCGTTGTTTTTAAAAGCCCAGAAACGGTTAATGCAAAAGTTAACAATGCCACCTATGGTTCCCGAAATCAGGATTGAAATGGTAAAATGGATGTGCAGCCATTCGGTTAAAAGGATCATCAGCCCATAGTCGGTAACGCCACCCGAAAATGCCGATACCTGTGCTTTAAGGAAAAGTTTTACCGATTGCCAGCTCATCATGCTCTTTCCTCCCTGTCTTTGGCATCGCCGGCTTTCAAAAGTTTTAAAGTATCGATGGTGTTCAGTACCAGTAATAAGGCTACCATAGCAACTGCAAAATAAGTAATACTGTCTTCAAATAATGTTTCGGCAACAAGTACCAGTGAAATAATTACGCGTAGTTCTGTCGGACCTAAAATACCTGAGTCGATCTGGTAATGTCCGGTTATTTTGTAGCGCAGCTGGCTGATAATCATCGACCAGCCATATAACACCACAAACATAAAAGCTAAAATCTGCGTGAATCCTTCAGCATAAAAATAATAACCAAAACCAATCAGGATGATGCTGAACCAATCCATGATAATATCAAGCACAAAACCATACCATTTTCGGGGTATTTCGCGGTAGTAAGCCAAGCGGCCATCCAGCGAATCGCCAAGCCAGTTGACTAAAAAACCTAAAATGCCGATCAATAAATAATGCTGGCCGTAAAAGTGTGCTAAAATAAATGCCGAAAGTACAATGATGGAGCCAAACATACCAATGCCGGTCATGATGTTTGGTGAAATCCATTCCGGAACCCGTTTTAGTAAAAAAAGGATTAGGTTTTGTTCGCCCTTGCGTAAAATATTGCTCCGTTCCCTGTCTGCAAATACCCTTTTGCCTTTTGTGTGGTCTTGCTGCTGTTTAATGTTTTCCTCCCGTTTATACCCCAACCAGTATTACGCTAAATAGTATAGCAGTTCCCGACCGGTAAAATTTTAAGCTGATTTTCTTTGGTAGGCCCTTCGAAAAATCGGTTATCCGCTTTAGTTTTCCTGATCTTACCAGATAGCTGAATATTAATACAAATAACATACTTTTATTTTACAATTCCGGCAAAACGCTGGTAAAACACAGTCGGGCTATTCTCATTTTTTGGGGCGTACTTACCGGCAATAATCGGGATGTAGATTACACGCCTTCTGCTTTCCTCACCACGTATAGCAGATTCTGCAACCCTGTGCCAAAGTCTTCCATCATGGATGGTTAAATCGCCGGCTTCTGGCAATATCGATACTTCTTCGGCATCAGGTTTATTGTCCAAAAAATATTTTTTACGGAACAGCATTTGGTATATGCTCTGTTTATGGGTACCAGGGATAATCTTTAATCCACCATTTTCGGGTTTTAAGGTACTTAAATGGATTCCTACATTCAACATCGGATTTAGCTTCGTTCCGTAGAAGATATCCCTTAAACCGTCAGTATGCCAGCCCATTTTGCTGAATTTGCTTTCCGGTCCGTTAATATAGTGGTTAAACACCATGCCATCTTTTTCTTCGGTACCTAAACGTGCACCATCGCCGGCCAATTGCAACAGGGCATTAAACCGCGGATCGAGTAACAGGCCGCTTAAAGTTTGATGCTGTTGGTTTATAAAAGCAAAACGTTGTACAATTGGCGAACCATCAAGGTCTTTACCGTATTTAATCGGTACGCCATTTATTTTTTTGATATCTTGCTCTATCCATTTTTTTTCGACCTGTTTTGAGGCTTCAATAATCGAAGAAACGGTTTCGGGTTTTATAAAATTTTTGAAATGGATAAAACCATGGGTATTAAAAAAATCAAGTTGTTGCTCGGTTAACTGATCAGATAGGGTAAAGGTTGGATACGATGTGGCCATTGTAAATAAAAATTAAATTTTAGGAAAAAAGAATAAATTGAGGATAGAATTATGCGCAACAACAGCACATTCGCATGGGCGAGTGGTTCGGTACTGAAAGAAAATAAAACAAATTAGTTTTATTCGACATAATCTATAGAATTAGTAGTATTTAATACAAACGTAACATTTTTTTAATGTTTCAAAGAATTTAATTAGAAATATTTTAAAATATTTTTTTGAGAAGTGCAGGTCTAATCGTACAAACCTCATAATAAGCGCAAATAGCGGGGTTTTTAAGCCTTTTTTCATCCAACCGATGGGATATAGGTTTATTATATCAGTGGTGTTAGATGTTACCATCTGACACTCATGCTTAAACTTTCTTTGGAGCGCATTAGTTGTTCAAAACACTTCGTTTCTTCCCGTTTTCTGCTTATACGCTTTCCCGAAAATTCGGGATTCCTCGTTGCTGCAGGGTAACACTTCAACCGGGACTAGGTGGCCAATACAGCATTCCATCTTTATGGCTGCAGAAACCCTTGTTCATAAACCTGATTGAGCGGAATAGCCCGGAGCGTAGCGAGGACTATAAGCGAAAGCAGGACTACAAACCGCCAAGAACCACAATCCACTCATTTCCAATCCTAAAATCATTGTTTTTTTAGGAAGCGCAATGCTGGTGCACAACACTTAGTTTCTTCCCGTTTTCCGCTTCGCTGCCTCGTGCCTCGTTGCTGCAGGGTAACGCTTCAACCGGGGCTAGGTGGCCCACGCAGTATTTCATTTTAGGGGTTTGTAAAGTTGCAGAAACCCTTGTTCATAAACCCAATCTGTCCTTAGAGTTCCGAAGGGCTCTACGGACTAAAGAATAGAAAAGAGTCTGTGACTCGTTCGTAAGTATTGAGTTAAAAACTCAATCTTATTCACTATCCGTAGAGTTTTTAGGGTTTGTAGGGTGCAGAAACCCTTGTTCATAAACCCGATTGCAATGTAAAGCCCGGAGCGCAGCGAGGACTTGAAATGAAAAGCGGGGCTGCAACTACGAAGAACCACAAGCCGCTCATTTCCCAATCCTAAAATCATTTTTTTATAGGGAGCGCAATGCTGGTGCAAAACAACGAGTTTTCTCCCGTTTACACTTATATGCTTCGCTGCCTCGTGCCTCGTTGCTGCAGGGTAGCGCTTCAACCTGGGCTTGGTGGCCAATGCAGTATTTCATTTTAGGGGTCTGTAAAGGTGCAGAAACCCTTGTTTCTAAACCTGATTGAGCGGAATAGCCCGGAGCGTAGCGAGGACTATAAGCGAAAGCGGGACTGCACACCGCCAAGAGCTACTGAATGCTCATTTCCTGATTCTATTTCGGCCGGTAAGACACCAACCGATAGAATAAGCTTAAGCAATCTGAAGAAAAATTGTCTTTATGATACAGCCTCTCGTACATAAAAAAACTTAATCATATTCGATCAGTCAGATGGTAACATCTGACTGCACATAAACTGGCTTTCTAATAAACTAACATTCATATAAACTTAAGTCTTATAAATGCCTGCGGCCATTTTTTCGATAAATCCTTTAGGCAGTATCCTGTTGGCATATACACTGATAATATTGGTAAAACCTGGAATAATTTCAGATTTCCCGGCAAACATGCCTTTAATGGCAATTTCGGCTACTTTGTCTGGCTGCATGTTAAACTTTTCGGCCATTTTGCTAAAAGCATCCAAACCTGCACGGTGTGCAAAACCTGTATCAACAGGACCAGGACTCAGACAGCTTACTGAAACCGGACCATCCTTCAATTCGAACCTTAGCGCCCTCGTGAAAGATAAAATAAAGGCTTTGGTTGCAGAATAAATGGCCAAAGTTGGTACCGCCTGGTAGGCTGCTGTACTGCAAACGTTGAGTATATATGCTTTTTTCTCTGTTGACAGCAGCGGAAGTAATAAATGGCACAATGCGGTTACTGTAGCCATATTTAATTGACACATTTCCAATTGAGCACTTAAATCCAGTTCTCCAAATTTTCCCCACAAGCCATAACCTGCATTGTTGATCAGGATATGAACGGCAAAATTGTTTTCTATTACCCAGTTTAATACGGCTTTCGGCGCCTCAGGCTGGCTAAGGTCGATTGCTAAGTTATGCACTTCAACTCCATATTGGTCTTTAATAGCCTTTTGTAATGCATTTAATTCATCAACAGAGCGAGAAACAAGCAGGAGATTGATTTTTCTCTTGGCCAGCGCAATGGCCATTGATTTGCCAATACCTTTACTGGCTCCGGTTATCAATGCGTATTTCATCTTTGTTTCCAACATGTCTTTAATCAAAATGGTTTAACGCAAATATCAAATAAATTAAATCTTATGCCTTATTTATTTTGAAATGATGAATGATTAAACATCAAGGAGGTATCTTTTTTAAGTTATTATTTTTAACAAGTCTAAATAATGTTAGCTTTGCCGAAATTTTCAAATTGCATGAAGCATCCATACATAAATTTTTCGGCCACAATTCTTATTTTGCTATCCACATTAAACCTCTTTGCACAAACGGGGAAAGGAACCATTAGCGGAAAGGTTGTGGATTCGTTAGGGAACAGTATACCTTTTGCCAATATAGAAGTTAAAAAACAGCACCTTAAAACCACTTCCGATAAAACGGGTGCATTTAAACTAAATGCTGTTCCTGTTGGCAATCAGCAGGTTAAGATTTCGATTACAGGTTATAACCAGTTTGAACAAGAAGTATCTGTTAATGCAAATGATACCACCCGGGTAACATTTGTTTTAAAAGAACAGTCCGAAGGACTAAATGATGTAATTGTTTCGGCAAGCAGAAGGCCGGAATCATTGTCGCAAACACCATCGTCGGTTACCGTGCTAACCGCTAAGGAATTGAATACACAATCAACCATTAGTCCGAATTTGGCTAATATCCTTTCATATAGTGTGCCGGGATTAGGTTTTTCGACCAATCAAACAGGTAACTCTGGTCAGACTTTAAGGGGAAGAAATGTTTTGGTTTTAATTGATGGTATTCCGCAATCTACTCCGTTAAGAGCAGGAGGACGGGATATCAGAAGTATAGATCCTTCAGTTATTGAGCGTGTTGAAGTAATTAAAGGAGCCACGGCTATTTACGGTAATGGCGCAGAGGGTGGTTTGATCAATTATATTACCAAAAAGGCCGACAAGGGGAAATCTTTTGGAGGGTATTCTCAGGCCGGAATTACAGGAAATTTAAAAGGCGACAGCACCATTGGCTACCGTTTTTCGCAGCAGCTTTATGGTAAAACAGGTAAATTTGATTACCTGGTAAGCGGCATGTTCGAAAAAACCGGTGTTTTCCGCGATGCCGAAGGCCTGGTTATTTCGCCGGAATATGGTTTGGGCGAAACCAGATCTTACAATGGTTTTGTAAAACTGGGTTATAACTTTAGTCCGAAACAGCGTTTGCAGTTAATGTATAATTACTTTAGCTCCAGACAACGCTCCAAATACATCACCAAAGAAGGTGTTTACGGTCAATCGCCGGCTATTGGTATTTATGGTACAAGGTTGGGTGAAGATGAAGGGACAAGATTTAACCATAATGCCAATTTACAATATACCAACCAGCAGGTTTTCGGCAGAACCGATTTGACAGCAAATGTATATTACCAGGATTTTTATACCATTTATTCTAACTCTGCCTCATTTTTCGGAGGCGGCCAATCGGCCATTACCTCTACCAAAAAAGGGGCAAGAGTAAACCTGAATACACCGCTCAGCATTGCAGACCAGGTACCTCTGCAACTGAACTATGGTTTGGATTTAATGAACGATAAAACAGCTCAGAGCTTAACTGATGGCCGTTTATGGGTGCCTGATATGAATATGGTGAACTTTGCACCTTACCTGCAGGCCTCTGCGACATTAATTAACGATTTAACGATAAAAGGAGGCTTGAGGGCCGAAAATATTAACATTGATGTAGGCGATTTTAATACCCTGGCTACCGGTGCAAACGGCGCAGGAAGCATAGCTGTACAGGGCGGTAAATTAAATTACAACGCTTTGGTGTTCAATGCCGGTGCACGTTATTCTAAATTCAGGTTTTTTAACCCTTTTATCAGTTATGCACAATCGTTCTCGGTATTTGAGTTAGGCAGGGTGTTAAGGGCAGCAAAAAGCAATACCTTATCGCAGTTAGAGACCAAACCCATCATCGTAAATAATTATGAAGCCGGTTTTAGCAGCAGCCTGGGTAACCTTAATTTCAGTGCAGCGTATTACTACAGCACTTCTAAACTGGGCGCTAATCTTTTAGAAGTGAATGGCACCTATATTTCTCAACGTATTCCGGAGCGCGTGTATGGATTTGAAATCCAGGCTGATTATCAGGTATTAAAAGAACTGAGCATTGGTGGTAATTATGCACAAGTAGAAGGGAAAGGCGATGTAGATAATGATGGTAATTTTAATGGAGAGAAAGATGTGTATTTAAATACAACACGTATCCCGCCATCAAAAACTACTGTTTATCTTAAATATTCGGGCATTAAAAACTTAAGCCTTGATGTAAACTGGATGCGTGTAGGAAATCGCGATCGTTTTAAAACCAATGCAGCCGGTAAATATTTAATCGGCGAAGGTCCGGTAAAGGCTTTCAACTTATTCAATGTTGCAGCCGTATACCAGGTTACACAACCGTTAAAACTATCGTTAGGCATAGAAAATTTATTGAATAAAGTTTATTATCCGGCTATTTCCCAGTTTTATGGCAGTAATGTAAATTATGTGAGGGGTAACGGGCGCAGATTTAACCTGTCGCTGGGCTATGCTTTTTAAATGATGAAGAACAGGAATTTTAAAAATGCCATCAGGAACATTCACCTGTGGTTAGGTCTGGCAACCGGCCTGGTAGTTATCATCATCAGTATTACCGGAGCGCTTTATGTTTTTGAAGAAGAAATCAGGGATTTTACGCAAAAAGATTACCGCTATGTAACACCTCAGCAAAAGCCTTTTGCAGGTTTGGATAAAATCATTTTAAACTTCGGGAAATTATCGCCGAAGGATGAGCTGAGGGTAATCAGAATTGAAGATGGAATTCCCAATGCGACGGTAGAAATTACCACAAAAAAAGCCGCGGTTTACTACTTTAACCCGTACAGTGCAGAATTGGTGAAGAAAGGTAAGGAAGATTGGCTCGACGTGATAGAACACCTTCATACTTCATTGTTACTCGGTAAAACCGGAAAGTTTATCGTACAATGGTCGGTAGTTATTTTTGTACTGATGCTGATAACCGGACTCATACTCTGGTTTCCCGGCCAGATGCGCTTATTAAAACAATCGTTAACCATTAAAAAGAAAGCATCATTTAAACGGCGCAATTACGATTTACACAATGTATTGGGTTTTTATGCGTCTATAGTGCTGCTAATTACCGCTTTAAGCGGCCTGTACTTTGCTTTTAAGGGAGTCAAAAATGCAGCAAGTTTTTTAACAGGAAGTAAATTGGGGCAGGGCAAAGCTGTTGTTTCAGCTAAACCTGCTTATATCGATCCGTTATATATACGCTACAATAAAATTTATACCGAAGCCAAAATGAAATATCCTGGTGCTGTTTCAACCAGTTTTTCGCTGCGTGGTAAGGGGGAGTTGCGGTTAAGAATGATTTACCCGTATCGCTGGGCGCGCAGGCAGAATACTTTTTTTTATGATGATGCTACAGGTACCATGACCAGGGCCAAACTATATAAAGATTTTAATGGTGCCGATTTGATTGAAGCCACCAATTACGATCTGCACACGGGAAGGCTTTTGGGACTCCCGAATAAAATTCTTTCTTTCTTAGCCGCTCTGGTAGCTGCAAGTTTGCCGGTTACCGGTTTTATCATCTGGTGGAAAAAAAGAAAAAAGCGCAAAAAGAAAGCGTAAACCTAAAAGGCTGTTTCGGCATAGGCTTTAAGCTGGTTCAGCCCCGATTGGCAAAACGCCTGCTGCATGGCGAAATCGAGATCTGCAACAGGCTCAAAGATTTCGGTAAGCGTAACAGGGTTATTTCCCGTAAAGGTAATCAGGCTTTTCCTTCCATCGTCCAGTGTATAGGCAATTCGCTCATGCTCGATAATTTCAGTGTAAGTTCCGCTGAAATCAAAATTTTCGGTTCTGTCTTTTCTGGTCATAGCATATAAAAAACCACCACCTATTACCAGGTTGTTTTCAATTTTTTTGTTGATCCATTCATCTGAGGGAGCATTCCATTTCATGATATGTTCGGGTTCGTTCCAGATTTTCCATACCAGTTCTATCGGTTGGTTTATCTCAACTCCGGCTATTAAAGCATTCTTATTCATACAGGCTAAATTAATTGTTTAAAGTCTGTCTTTGGGTGGCCATTAGAGACAAATTAAAGGGTGATTTGAGCGGGCATAAATTATTCTAAAAGTAGACTGTACCTGTTATCTGGTTTTCAGACTAGGTGTGTATGATTATACAGCAAAAGCAAACAAAAATTGCTTCATTTTTGTAATTATAGTTCCTCTAACACGGGAGTAATTGAAAAAGGGGTAAACATGGATGTGGTTACCCTTTTCTCTTTTGACAACATTTTAAGCAGTGAACTTGTTTAGTTCATTTTGTTCAGTGTTGCTTAGCAGCATTCGAAACGATTAGAAGGTACTTTTATAACAAAATAAACACATCCTTATGCTGAATTGGCTGCCAAACCATTTTCTGTCACTCCAAATTTTTTGTACCCTTGTAAAAAAGTAAAATGGAAAAACCACTTGTTAATATCACGTACTGCCCAAAATGTGGCTGGATGTTACGTTCTGCCTACCTGGCGCAAGAGATTTTAACCACATTTGTAGACGACGTGAAGGGGGTGACTTTAATTCCAAGTGAAACATCAGGCGTTTTTACAGTTCATGTTGCCGGGAAACTGATTTTCGACAGAAAGCTGATGCAACGTTTTCCTGAAATTAAAGAATTAAAACAGCTGATCCGCGATGAAGTAAATCCTACAATGAACCTAGGCCATTCTGATATAAAATAATCTGTTGATAATGTTGCTCAATAGGAGGACCAAAAAGTAATGATGTTAAAGAATGTCAATTTTGGCGGGTAATAATAAACCGAGGGGCACGCGTGCCCCAGCAAAGGGAAGAAAAATTAATTGAACCATCTATTTTCAAATTAAAAATAAAAGACTCCTATAGCTTAGATGATTTTGTCAAATTTGACCCTGAAACTTTAGGAACAACCAAAGAAGTTTTATTAGAAAGTTCGTATTATTCATTTAAAAATAAATTAAAATAACATGGGCAGAACAAGAAAGGTAGAATTTATATACGGCGATATATATAAAGATATAGATTTTGGTACTTATGCCTTAATGATGTATTATGCTAAACAATTAAATTCAACGAAAGCAGAATTTTTTTTTAATGCCACCTTAACTGAATATGCGTTTAGGGCAGAGCATGATTTATCAACAGGAGATTTGGATGGTGTTGATGATTTAGAAGCACATTTCATACCTCAAGAGATAAGGGACTCTATTATTTTTATAGATAATGAGCTCATACCTGCACTTAATAACGAAACTTTGAATTTAATTGAAAAGTATGGAGGTAGAGATAATTTCTATAAACTTTTTTATACTAATCCTGGTTATTTAATTGCATTAGGATTAAATGATGATGAGTTTTATTTTGATATACCAAGCTCAATTGTTGCTTTTTTAGGTCGTTTAAAAATTGTATTTGAACTTGCTTTAAATGCCAATACACCTTATGAGGTTTTTATTCATTAATTCGTCGCTAGCGCACGCGCAAT
This sequence comes from Sphingobacteriaceae bacterium, assembly GCA_017745075.1. Lineage (GTDB taxonomy): Bacteria > Bacteroidota > Bacteroidia > Sphingobacteriales > Sphingobacteriaceae > Pedobacter. The sequence goes on from JAGIAD010000008.1 coordinate 151,724, forward strand.
GTTGTTAAGTTGGCACAAGTGAAAATAAGTTAACCCCCTCGCTAACACACGCGTGCGGCATGTGAATAAAAGCTACAATATTTTTAAAAGACCGCCATTGCCGCGGTCTTTTTGATTTTAAGATATTTTTACGGATACGAGATGGCTAAATATCATATTAACTATATGGAGTACAGCTGTTATTGAGCAAAAATTAGATTATTTCCATAATAATCCTGTAGCGGTAGGTTTTGTTAACGTGGCCTGGCATTGGAAATACAGCAGTGGAGGCAAAGGATGGATGGAATTGGAAGAGTTCGGGTAACGAAAAAGGCACACGCGGTACACGTGCGGCAGTGAGAGGCTCAGGATAGAAAATAATAGATTGTATATTTTGAAACAGGAGTTAAAGGCAATTCCTCAAAATTTACAACCTGTAACTACAAATAGAAAATTCGATTTTAACATTTACAGTTCGGATGATTTGATTAGAAGTCTTCCTCCGGAAAAGAAAATTAATTTAAATTAAAAAGATGAATTTGAAATATCAATATTTAGGAGAAGAAATTAGCCCTCAACAAGCAAGCCAACTTAATAAGTTTGAAAAAATTTATATTTTACCAAATGGAGAAAAGAAAAAAGTTGAAATTTTTAAAGACAAGGAAATAAGAAAGATAAACTATTATCGTGATGAGAATGAAACGGAAGAGGATGCTATTGGGATATTATCGTCATCTGGAGTGGGATACAATATAATTACAAGACAAAATTATAACACTTATTTAATTGAAAATACAAATGTATATTTAGGAAATATTAAGATAGGTGAGTTTAAAATTCTGATCGATCAAGATAATGAAATAATATGTTTTCAAGGAATTGATATTGTTTCAAATCAGCCAATTTTCGAAGAAACTACAAAACATCTAGGACACTACGAAGACGAAAGAAGTACACATTACTGTACATTTCATTATAATGCAGATGGAAGCTTATTTTATTGTGAATTTAATTATATGAGTGATTATGATACCGAGGAGTTTCATCAAGACAACATACATTTGATCAGAGAAAAATTTGTTTTAACAGACCAAATGTATAATTATTACCTTACCGCTCAATTTCTACCACCTTTGGTATAATATTTAAGATGCAGATTAAATACAAAAATAGTATCGGCAGTTTTATAACTGATCAGCAAGTAAAAGAACTAAATGAATATAATAAAATAACTTACCAAGACAATGAAATAAAAACTATAGAAAGTTTTATTAGTAGTAAAACAAAGAATCAAACGGTCATCAGTTATTTTTTAGATGATAGAGAAGATAAACAAGTTATTGTTGAACAAAATACAAGTGTTATAGAAAATAAAAGCTGTTTAATATATTTTAATAAAGAAAGCAAAAATGGTTTTAATTTATGGGATATAGAAGAATATAATAGTGAAGGTATACTTCGTTTTAAAAGTAAGGAGGCTTATGACAACAAACATAGACTTGTTTTTATGGGCAAATTTAACAATGATACAGATATACTTGAAAGTGGCTCGTTTAAATTTTATTATTTAAATAAATATGAAGATGAATACAAAGATAGATTACTGAAAATTACCTACGATGAACATGGAGATGTTGATGTTATTATCGATATCAATGACCATTTTGACTATTATAAAGCACCTAGTTTGGATGAGTTTTTAGCTGATGATGTAGGACAAATATTGTTCCCTTGGAACGAACACCCTTATTATCATTCTGCCTATCCTTTTTTGCCAGAGTCCCCAAATATTTAAACCATGCCAAACCTATTAGATAAAATTATTGTCATTGATGTAGAGGCTACCTGTTGGGAAGGAGCACCCCCTGCGGGCATGGAAAGCGATATCATCGAAATTGGTATCTGTTTAGTGGATGTACAAACTGGAGAGATAACAGACAACAGGGCGATTTTGGTCAAACCAGAACGGTCTATTATCAGTCCTTTCTGTACCGAACTTACTACCATTACACCCGAAATGGTTGCTAAGGATGGAATATCATTTAAAGAGGCCTGTTCCGTATTAAGAAAAGAATACGTATCTCAAAAAAGGGTATGGGCAAGTTTTGGCGCTTACGATTTAAAACAATTTCAACGTCAATGTGCTGCTATGGGTGTTGGCTTTCCTTTTGGTCCATCGCACATTAATGTTAAAACTTTGTTTGCCTTAAAAAATAAATTGGGTCATGAGGAAGGAATGGCAGGTGCACTTAAAATGTTGGATATCCCATTAAAAGGTACCCACCACCGTGGAGTAGATGATGCATTTAACATTGCTAAAATATTAAACCAGATTTTAAGTAATTAATTTTCTTGTCTTACACCCCTCCCTAGCGCACGCGGTACGCGTGCGCTAGGGAGGGGTAAAAATAAATTACTAAAATTATGAATGTAGATTTTATAGATTACAAGGATGATAAAGGATTTTACATATCAAACATATTTATGCAGTTAGCAATTTACTTTATTAATGAAGAGTTTAAAAAGGATCAATACGTTTTTGTAAATAAAAATCGTATTTCGAGATATCATTCAAGCATTATAAATGGTCATGAAAGCGGATACTTTGCACTATGCTGGGATTTGTATATAGAAAATTCTTCAGAGGAACAGACAATGGTTCAAGTCCTTCAAACTGTTAAAACTATCATACAGAATAAAGGGGTATATATTTCCATTGCAGAACTACAGGCCATTCCCACAACGGATAAGGATTTTAAATTGTTCTATAGCAGAAATCCATTTCCTACAGCAGAATTAATTAAAATTATTGATGCACTTATTGAAATGTTACAAAATACTTGGGATTCTACTGATTACGATATGGAAATTAATTATCGATACTAACGTGAACTTATAATGCTTTCATTAGGTCATAGCTTTTAACTACGCCTTTTTCATGTAAACCCTAAATTATTAAAAAAATGGCGGATACTTTTGTTACTTACAAAAAAGGTGAAGGATTTTGGATACATGAAGATTTTATTCAACTAGCTTTATGCTACATAGTACAAGAAATTTCGAAGAATCAGTATGATATTTCGAATAAACAAGAATTATTAGAAGACTTAAATGTTGACATTCAAGGTTACACGCATGGATATATGAGTATTGGATTATTTGAATATATTGATTCGATATCGGAAGAACAAAAAATGATTCAAATCCTTCAAAATTTAATAACTATTATACAAAACAAAGGAGCTTATATTTCTGTAGCAGAGCTTCAATCGATTTCTACCGAAGATGAGGATTTTAAATTATTATATAGCAGAAAGCCATTTCCAACCTCAGAATTGATAAAGATTCTTGATGCGCTTATAAAAATGCTGTAAGGAACTTGGGATTCAACAAATTATAGCATGGATATTAATTATAAGTATTAACACGGGCTTGTAAAGTTCTAATTAGGTCATAGCTTTTTATTTATGGCCTTTTTAATCAAAAGACCCCTCACTAGCGCAAGTCTTAGCGGGCAAGATAGTGTGCTGTATGACTTGTGCTTTTAAATAATGCTTTATTATCACTTATAATCCTTTTATATTTAAGCATGAGCATAAAATATAAGTTTCATGATTCTACAGCAATATACTTTGTTTCTTTTGCAGTTGTAGGCTGGATTGATGTTTTTACGCGTACGGTTTACAGAGACCTGCTACTGGAAAGTTTAACTTATTGTAGAAAAGAAAAAGGCCTTAACCTGCAGCATGGGTAATTATGAGCAACCACATACATTTAATTATGAGTAGCAGAGCGGGATATTTATTGGCCAACATTACGCGCGATTTAAAGAAGTATTAAGCAGTTAGTATCTTAAAAGCAATAAAAGACCTCGCGATTGAAAGCAGAAAAGAATGGATGCTTTACTTGTTTGCTAAAGCCGGACAACAAAACAGCAATAATAAAAACTTTCAGTTTTGGCGGCAGGATAATCATCCCATCGAATTAGATCCTTATTCGAATATGTTCGAAGAACGGATTAATGATCTGCATAATAATCCGGTTGAAGCTGGGCTGGTGGCAAATGCTTCAGACTATTTATACAGTAATGCTTTAGATTACGAAGGAGGGAAAGGATTGATTGGCATTGATCTATTGGTTTAACCAGGGCACAAGTCGGGCCGCTGCTTAGGGCCGGGACGCTAAGACTTGCGCCAGAATGGGTGGTTATTGGGTTTACCTTAAAAATCTAGCAGCCAAATCTGGCAAAACAATAGAAATAAAAGTAATTGCCCACCAGGATGCTCCGACTATTGGGGAACTAAAGAAACTTATTAATTAGAAATGGAAATAACTTATTTACAATATTTAAGAGATAATCCGGTTAAACAGGGGTTAACTAAAGATTTTTCAATAGAATCAATTTCTCTCCAAGAAATAGAACAATTAGAAGTAATGTATAACAATGGTAATCCTTTCCCAAAAGCGCTGAAAGAATTACTTTTTCTTGCGGGAAACTTTTGCTATGTTTTAGATTATGGAATATGGGATACCCAACAAGAATTGCAAGATGCTGTAAGGGAAAAAATGGCAGATGAAAATAGGATTATCTCGCGACCTTTTTATGTTATTGATACCTATAATTCAGGTGACCATTTTATATTTATTTACTTGGATGAGGGAGACAATCCACCAACTTTTGTTGGGCATTACAGGGATAGAGATGATAGACCTAATTGGATAACACCTATTACCCCAACACTTTCAAAATTAATTAATGATGGCATTGACAGAGTAAAGCAGGGTAGAAATCCATTCTAAAAAAATAAATTTGTTACTATTCGTGCATGTCAAATATAGAATCTGCTCCATAAGTTAATTCTATATCATATCTCTCCTCGCTAACGCACGCGAAATGTTATTAAGTTAAGCATCTACACAATTGAAAATAATTTAATCCCTCACTAGCGCAAGTCTTAGCGGGCAATACAGTGTGCTGTATGACTTGTGCTTTTAAATAATGCTTTATTATCACTTATAATCCTTTATATTTAAGCATGAGCATAAAATATAAGTTTCATGATTCTACAGCAATATACTTTGTTTCTTTCGCAGTTGTAGGCTGGATTGATGTTTTTACGCGTACAGTTTACCGAGACCTGCTACTGGAAAGTTTAACTTATTGTAGAAAAGAAAAAGGCCTTAACCTGCATGCCTGGGTAATTATGAGCAACCACGTACATTTAATGGTGAGTAGCAGAGAAGGATATTTATTGGCCAACATTATGCGCGATTTAAAGAAGTATTCAGCAGTTCGTATCTTAAAAGCAATAAAAGACTGCGCGATTGAAAGCAGAAAAGAATGGATGCTTTACTTGTTTGCTAAAGCCGGACAACAAAACAGCAATAATAAAAATTTTCAGTTTTGGCGGTAGGATAATCATCCCATCGAATTAGATCCTTATTCGAATATGTTCGAAGAACGGATTAATTATCTGCATAATAATCCGGTTGAGCCTGGGTTGGTGGCAGATGCCTCAGACTATTTATACAGTAGTGCTATAGATTACGAAGGAGGGAAAGGATTGATTGGCATTGATCTATTGGTTTAACCAGGGCACAAGTCGGGTCGCTACTTAGGGCCGGGACGCTAAGACTTGCGCCAGAACGGGGGAAATATTGAATCTACTTATCCAAGCATAAGAAAATTATAAATGAGATGAATCTAAGCATAATTAATAAATATAAAATTTCATTCCAAAATCAAATTATAGAATGGGATACAAAAGACAAAGAGATTAGCAAAACAATTATTACTAATAATTCATATTTATCTACTTTTTTGATTGATTGGGATTCAATATCGGAAATTAATGAACTTCTTATTCCTGGAATAGATGAAGCATTGGGCAATCCTAATGCCGAAATTGATAATGGTAGTGCTACTATAAATATCATTATAAAAAATGACGTTGTGATTTTTTATGATAATCATTCCCCAAGTTCGGTTTATAGGCTTCCAACCTTAGATTTTAAGGAAGTTATTCTTTCGTGGAGAGAGTTTTTAGCTACACCACCATTAAATGGATCGAAGGTCTAAGAACTAATTATGAATAAAGCAAAACAATATCATTTGAATTTTAGAATTATTTCAAATGACGATGGAACAAAAACACCAAATGTTTACTCAGATACAAACTCCAATGGAACTATTAATGGAGATGTTGCTAGTTTTATGGATTATCTAGGGCCAGATGGAGTTGATTGGGTTGTCGATGAAATAATGAGCCTTAATGCATTTAATTCTAATATTAATGGTTATACAATTATTGGGAGTTATGAAGTAATAGTTGAAGTATTTTCTCCACCAGCTAGGGCCGTTTTTAACGAGGGGGGAGCAGATACCGTGATACCTTTACAGGATTTTTTAGACATTTTACATGAGTGGAAGAGCTTTTTAATCTCGCTTCCTTATAAACATGATTTATCGGATAAATAGGACTACAATGTTCTAAGAGATACTTTTTGGTAATGAATCAATCTGAAAATGGTATTTTGTCGGCAAGAACTAAAATATGGCAAGATTGTCCCTCGCTAGCGCACGCGTGCCGCGTGTGCAATATAATTCAGTAATTCACACTCTTGTTTATTTAAGAGGTCGTAATTTCATAGGTCTCTTAAATAAAAGTATAGCAAAAGGAAATCCTTTACGAGTAAAGTTATTTACAATCGATACTCAAGTCTGCCAAAATATTTAAGAAAGTACAATTTTATTTTCTGTCGTTTTCTTATATTGTAAATTACAATCACTTCTATAAATAAAATCATTATCTGGCCAGCTACCCAGCTAAATGGTTAATTCATTCCGTATTTTTTTAAAAACAAAGCGCAAAAACTTCTGCTAGCACGGTGTGTTGCATATGAAAAACTAAATAAATGAGCCGTAAATATAAATTCTATAATAAAGAAGGTTTATACTTTGTAAGTTTTGCAACAGTAAATTGGATAGATATATTTGTGCGGCATTTATATTGCGATATTGTCGCTGATAGCTTAATTTACTGCAAGAAAAACCTGGGCTTAGAACTTTATTGCTGGTGCATTATGCCAAGTCATATACATTTAATATTTAGTGCAAAAAATCATAATCCGGATATTTTATTGGGCAGAATAAAAGAATATACTTCCAAAGAAATTGTAAAAGCAATTAAAGAGAACAGCCAGGAAAGTAGAAAAGAATGGTTGCTGTGGATGTTTGAGCGGGCAGGCTTAAAAAGCAGTAATGTTAAAGGATATCAATTTTGGCAGCACGACAATAAGCCAATAGAGTTGTGGAGTACGGCCGTTATTGAGCAAAAGGCAGATTATCTGCACGATAATCCGGTAGTGGCAGGTTTTGTTAACGAGGCCTGGCATTGGAAATATAGTAGTGCAATAGATTATAGTGGAGGTAAGGGGTTGATAGAATTAGATGAACTGTAAGCATAGAAATGCACACGCGGCACGCGTGCGCCAGCTAGGGGAGGATGTGTATATGTTTAAATCTAAAAAAAATTATAATATGGCCGATATAGGTTTCTTTGGCAATACAGGTAAAAAAACAGGTGCCCACGCTGAAATAAGAGCATTGGACGATTTAGCTAAAGAAAAATTTCCTAATTATTTAGTTACTCCACCAACGAATGAGGTATTTGATGCTTGGCTTAAAAATGATGTATTGGGATATAACAGAAACATTCGATATGGTCTTGGGCAGGAGAAAGTAATTCAGCATACTTGTGCTGATTGTTTTTATATTTTAGATTTGGTAACTTTTATAAGGCCTCTTTAATAATTTAATAATAATTATGCTGCGAATAGAATATAATGATCCACATTTAACATTGAGAGATCGACCTACAAATTGGGGAGAGGAGGTGCAACTCTATAATGGACAGCCATTTACAGGTGTTATTGTTTCCTATAATCCAGATACGGGTTCGTTGAGAACTGAGTATGAATATAAAGATGGTATTTTTGATGGACGACAAGCTGAATACTGGAGTAATGGGAATTTGAAAGAAGAGTATTTTCAAAAGTATGATTATCATATTGGTGCTTTTAAAAGATGGGATGAACAGGGCAATTTAATAAGCCATCAAGAATTCGACCAGTTTGGGAATTGGGTAAAAACAATTCTTTAAATGGTTCTCGCCCTTGACGTGCATTACAAAGATGATGGTTCAGCTAAATCAGTTGGGATTTTATTTAATTGGAATGATGTTCAGCCAAAAGAGATTTTGATAGAATATATTAATGAAACAGATGAATATATTCCTGGCGAGTTTTATAAAAGAGAACTTCCATGTCTGTTAAAAATTATCGAAAAGGTAGATTTAGCTGATTTGAAAGGCATTGTTATTGATGGATATATTTACATCAATAATGAAAAGGGATTTGGCTTGGGCGGACATCTTTGGCAAACGTTAAATAAACAGATTCCAATAATAGGAGTAGCAAAGAACTTTTATCATGGTAATACCAAAACTGTTCAACAGATATACAGGGGGGAGAGTAAAAAACCTTTGTATATCTCATCAGTTGGTATTGATTTGGAACTGGCATCAGATCTTATTGAGCAAATGCAAGGGGAGTTTAGGATACCAGATTTGTTAAAGCAATTAGATGTGATAACCAAGCAAGAATAATATACCCGATATTGAAATACATATGATATTCTTTACCGGAAAAGCCTAATCAGAAAAATACCCCTCACTAGCGCACGCGTGCCACGTTTAAAATATAAGACCAACCATGTGCTGAACATTAAGTCGTACTTTTAGTTACGGACCTTTTTAATTAAAAGACTAATCCTTTTCAATGTGATTTGAATAATAAAAAATAACGTATTCATTTTTGAACAGGCATTAATCGTATGAGAAGTTATACTTTTTTCGCTAGATAATCCTAGGCCATAACAGCCAATGGAGTTTTAATAAAATATGTATATTCGTTTCATACCAAGTATAGCCCGGTACGTTTTTTTCTATGCTCAATTTTCAGAAAATTTCTGCTTGCTTCATCCTCTTTTTATGTATGGGCACAGGTATTTGTTTTGCTCAGCCCACAACTGTTCCCATTAAATATTTGGGGGTAGAAAACGGCCTGTCCAATAATGTGGTAAACTCCTTATACCTGGATCGTTATGGGTTTATGTGGATGGGTACATATGATGGATTAAACCGTTATGATGGCTATCACTTTAAAGTTTTCAGAAATGGATGGGGGGATGAACATTCATTGATAAATAATCACATCACAGTACTGAACGGAGATGAGAATAACAGGGTTTGGGTAGGTACGCAAAAGGGAATTTCCTACTATGATTATGCCGATTCCAAGTTCCATCAATTAATTTACCTCGATAAGGGCAAAAAGAATAAAGTAAGTTATGCCATTAATTCCATTGCAATAAGTCGGGCCTTGGTTGTCTATGTGGCAACTGAAGAAAAAGGGCTGTTCATGCTCAGAAAGAATAGTGGTTTTGCAGAACGGATACCATTTGGTAAAAATTTCGATTTTACTGTAAAAGCTTTATATGTTGATGAAGATCAAAGCCTTTGGCTTTTTATAAAGGATGTAGGGCTTTGCAGGTATGATCACGACAAAAAGACCCTCCGTTTAGTGAGTAGTGCCGTGCGTTCGGCAACGTGCATTACAAAAGGTGCCGGGCAGACACTCTGGATCGGAACAGAAAGGGGGCTTTTTCAGTTTGACAAAGCCAAAAACAATCTTACCAGGTTTAACCAGCATTTAAGCAATGAAAACATCATGGGTTTATTGTTTGACCGCCAACAAAAACTCTGGATTTCCACTGATGGCGGAGGAATTGCCATATACAATACAAAAACGCTAAAAACAGATTACCTGTCTTCAGGAAAAGAAAAAGGCTTACTGAGTAGTAATTCTGTGGCCCAGGTTTATGAAGATCACGAATCCAGAAAGTGGATTGCTACGCTGCGTGGTGGGGTCAATATTATAGATCCCGAAAACGAGCAGTTTACCACCATTAAGCACGATCCGTTAAAAAGCAATTCCTTAATTAACAATTTTGTACTCTCCTTTAGTGAAGATGAAAACAAAAACATTTGGATCGGGACTGATGGGGGAGGTTTAAGCGTCTGGAACCGAAAACAAAATACTTTTACCAACTATACTAAAACCAGCGATCCGAACGCTTTAACCAGTAATTTTGTGACCAGCATTTTAAGCGATGCAGATCACAATATATGGGTAGCCAGTTTTAACGGGGGCATAGACCGTTTTAATAAAACAACCGGGAAATTTGTTCATTATAGCTGTTACAATACTTTTAAAGGGGTTTACGACATCAATATCTGGAAACTTTATCAAGACAAGCAACAAAATATTTGGGTGGGTACCACCAAAGGTGGTGCATTGTACCGTTATAATAAAAATGCCGATAAATTTGAACTGTTTGACCACAATTTAAAGGATATCCACAGCCTGTTCCAGGATTCGAAAGGAAGACTTTGGGCGGGGAACTATACCGAACTGATCGAAATCGATCCAATAAATAAAAAACACCGCTATACGAAAATCAACTTTGCCATCAGGGCAATCCAGGAAGGTTTCAACCATCAGATATGGATTGGTACTGAAGGCGGTGGTTTATTACTTTTTAATCCGCAAACCCAAAAAATAAAGCGATATATTCAAAGTGATGGATTACCAAGTAATTCAGTGCTCAATATCCTTCAGGATTCAAAAGGTAATTTGTGGTGCAGCACCTATAATGGTTTATCAAGATTTGATGTTACACACCATAGTTTTAAAAACTATTATGCCACAGATGGCTTACAAAGTAATCAGTTTAATTATAATGCGGCATTAAAACTTTCTAACGGTAATTTTTTATTCGGGGGCATTGGTGGCTTCAGCATGTTTTCGCCTGATAGCATCAAGAAAAATAAACGCATACCTAAAATCGTGTTAACCGATTTCAGGATCAACAACATCCCCCTCGATCAGGATTCAAGTTATAACAATATTTCTGTCGTTAATTTAGCAGAAATAAAAATCCCGTTTAGCGCTGCGGTAATTTCTATTGATTATGCAGCCATAGAATTTTCTTTCCAGGATCAGATTTCTTATGCCTATTATCTCGAAGGTTGGGATAGGGACTGGAATTACGTAAATAAACTGAGTACGGCCTATTATTCGAGATTAAACGCAGGTCAATATAAATTGCACATTAAAAGTACCGATACTGAAGGTGCCTGGAGTAACAACGAAAAGATTGTAGTGATTACAATTTTACCGCCCTGGTACAGCACCTGGTGGGCTTATGCCATTTATCTGATTTTAGGTTCATCTTTATTTTATCTTTTTCAAACCTACCGCAACCGGCAAAGAAGGCTTAAGCACGAGGTCGAAATTACCAACCTTAAAATGGAACGCGAAAAAGACCTGAACGAAAAGAAGCTAAATTTCTTTACCAATATTTCGCACGAACTCAGAACCCCCTTAACCTTAATTGTTAATCCGATTAAAGATATCATCAACAAAAAAGAAGCAGGAGCAGAGAAAAATGATTTAAGCGTAGTGTACCGCAACTCAAGAAGGTTATTAAGCCTGGTAGATCAGTTATTGCTGTTCAGAAAGACAGAAAGTGAGAACGATACTTTAAAAATTGTAAGGATTAACCTGTACAAGTTTACAAACGAGATTTTTCTTTGTTTTAATTACCTGGCAAAGCAGAATCATATCGAATACACTTTCGAATGTGAGGAAGAAGAACTGGATATTTATGCTGATAAAGACAAACTCGAAATTGTTTTTTTTAACCTGCTTTCTAATGCACTTAAGTTCACCCCAAAAGGTGGTTTTGTAAAATTTAGTGTTAAAACACTCGGTAGACGTGTACAGATCGAAGTGAGCGACAGCGGTCCGGGGATTCCGGCGGATGTTGGCGAAAAGTTGTTCGATAAATTTTACAAGGTAATGTCGAACGAATCACTAAAAATGGGCTTCGGTATTGGACTTTATCTAGCCAAAAACTTTGTAGAACTGCATAAAGGTAAAATTTCGTTCCGTTCCAACCAGGGCAGAGGAACTGTATTTTTGATCGATATTCCGGTTGGGGAACCAAACCTGCAGCATAACGGTGTTATTCAGAACGAATTAACCTATGTAAACGAACTCATTGCACAGGAAGAAGAAGCCGAAAACAATGATGCCGACAATGTAGGCAATCTCGAATTGCTCATTTCAGATTTACACTCAATTTTGGTTATTGACGATAACCTTGAAATTATTGATTACATCAAGCACATTTTTCAGGATAACTTCAAAATTTACAAGGCCGAGAATGGCATAGAGGGATTGAAAATCTGCAAAGAATACCTGCCTGATATCGTTATATCTGATGTGAACATGGATGGCCTGAACGGCATAGAGCTCTGTAAGGCGATTAAAGATGACTCGGCCCTGAGCCATATTCCGGTAATTCTCCTTACCGGCGACCCTAGTCCGGAAATAAAACTTAAAGGAATCGAAGTTGGTGCCTACGATTTTATCAGTAAACCTTTCGATAAAGAGCTTTTTACGGCCAAAATTAACAGCATCATTAAAAACAGGACCAATCTTCAGTCTTATTTCTACAATGAAATAACCCTGAAGAGTGATGCACATAAAGTATCGCAGGAGGATAAGGGCTTTCTTCAAAAATGTATTACCATTATCGAAGAAAATCTGATGGAAGACAGCTTTAATGTAAAAACGCTGGCATCTGATCTCGGAATGAGTCATTCTAACCTCTATAAAAAGATTAAAGCTACTTCAGGCCAGTCTATAAATGGCTTTATCCGTTTTATCAGGTTAAGAAAAGCAGCCGAACTGTTAATTAATACCAATTTAAATATTAACGAAGCTGCCTTCAGGGTAGGGATAAATGATAGTAAATATTTTAGAGAGCAGTTTCAGAAGCTGTTTAAGTTAACACCGTCAGAGTTTATTAAAAAACACCGGAGAAGCTTTCATAAATACTATAATATTAATGCCACCACATAAAAGTTACGCTTTTTTGGCCTTTAAAGGGCGTTTATCTTAAAACGCCCCCTGCAAAGTGTGATTTAACCCCCCGTGTAAAGCTTAAAAATTTCGGTACTTCGGCTTTACCAAATGAAAAAAAGAGTAGCCTGAACTATTTAATGTATCAATCCTTAATTAAAAGTATATTTTTAATCTGTACACTGATCAGTATCAACCTGGTTGGTGTTGCTCAAGAACCAAAACTGAGTACCATTGCGGCTAACGGTTGGGCTGATAACTCGGTAAACACGGTTATTTTTCGTAAAAATTCTTTGGTTAGTTTTAAAGATAGCCAATATGCTGCTTATTACGATCACGAACAAAATGTGGTGTTGGCTAAACGCAAAATCGGTTCTGCCCGCTGGACAGTAGTTACCACACCCTATAAAGGCGATGCTACCGACGCTCATAAGTCAATAAGTATTATGGTAGATGGCGATGGTTTCCTGCATATGGCCTGGGGGCAGCACAACAACAACCTGAATTATGCCAAATCGACTTCTGCAGGTTCATTAACTTTAGGAAAAAAAGAGGTTATGCGCTCTACGAAAGAAAATAAAGTTAGTTATCCCGAATTTTATAAGTTAGCCAATGGCGATCTCTTGTTTTTTTATCGTGATGGGGGCTCTGGCAACGGAAATCTGATGATAAACCGCTATAGCTTGAAAACAAAAAAATGGGCGCGGGTACAGGATGGGATGATTGATGGCGAGGGCCAGCGGAATGCCTATTGGCAGGTTGCAGTAGATCAGGCCGGAACCATCCATTTATCATGGGTGTGGCGCGAAAGTCCCGATGTAGCCAGTAATCATGATTTATGTTATGCTAAATCGACTGATGGAGGTATAAGCTGGTTAAAATCTACCAATGAAAAGTATAAGCTGCCTATTACGGCTGCCAATGCTGAGTATGCAATCAGAATCCCGCAGAAAAGCGAGCTTATTAACCAGACATCCATGTTTGCCGATGCCAATGGAAAGGTATTTATTGCCGGTTACTGGCGCGGAGCAAACGAAACAGGACCTCAGTACCATTTGGTTTTTAAAACCGATAACAACTGGAAAGTAAGCAACCTGAATTTTAGAAAAACGACGTTTAGTTTAAGTGGTACCGGTACCAAGCGAATTCCAATTTCGCGGCCTCAGATTATTGTTTGGCCAAATGGAACACATTATGCCGCCGGATTATTATTTCGGGATGCTGAGCGTGGATACAAGGCATCTATTGCTTTAAATAACAATCTCGGATCAGGAAACTGGGAAATTAAAGACCTTACGAAAACGAGCCTGGGCGATTGGGAACCTACTTATGATACCGAACTTTGGAAAACTAAAAAAATGCTGAGCCTGTTTATGCAAAATGTTACCCAAATAGATGGAGAAGGAAAAGCAGATCAGGCGCCTACCCAGGTGCAGGTATTAGATTGGAAACCTAAAAAATAAATATAACACACTATAAATGAAACATGTATTAATAAGATATACAGCTCTTTTGGTGCTGGTTGTACTATCGGGAACAATAAGCGCACAACCTAAAAAGTCTGTTGCTTACACCGCAGGATCAAAAGAAAATGTGGCTTACCTGTTTACCTATTTCACCGGAAATTCGAAAGCAGAAGAAGCCATTCGTTTTGCGGTGAGTACTGATGGTTACCATTATAAAGCTTTAAATAGCAATAATCCGGTTATTTCTTCCGAAAAGATCAGCAGTACCGGCGGCGTTCGCGATCCCCATATTTTGCGTGGTGAAGATGGCAAAACCTTTTATATGGTGGCTACTGATATGGTTTCTGATAAGGGTTGGAACTCAAACCGGGCAATGGTATTACTTAAATCTAATGATCTGATCCATTGGACATCGGCAGTTGTTAATATTCAAAAACGTTTTCCAAATAACGAAAATCTGCTTCGCGTTTGGGCACCGCAGACCATTTACGATAAAACTGCCAAAAAATATATGGTTTATTGGTCTATGAAACATGGCGATGACCCCGATAAGATTTATTATGCTTACGCAAATGCCGATTTTACCGATCTGGAGACCGCTCCGAAGCAATTATTTTTTAGTCCAACCAATAGTGCTTGTATTGATGGCGACATTATCTACAATAAAGGGAAATACAACTTATTCTTTAAAACAGAAGGTAATGGCAATGGCATTAAAAAAGCAGTTTCTGATAAACTAACTGAAGGTTATGTATTACAGGACAAGTACCTGCAGCAAACCAAAGAAGCAGTAGAAGGAGCCGGCGTTTTTAAGCTAAACCAGGGTGATGAGTATATCCTGATGTATGATGTATATATGAAAGGCCGTTACCAGTTTACCAAAAGTAAAGATCTGGCAAACTTTAGTGTAGTAGATCAGGATGTTACAATGGATTTTCACCCCAGACATGGAACCATTTTGCCGATCAATCAGCAGGAGTTAAGCCGCTTGCTCAGTCATTGGTATACCGTTGAGTCGGTTTTACAGACCGCTCAAAACAAGTCGATCAATCAGAATAACATCGTTTTGGATAGTGTAAACCAGAAGCTTTACTTACCGGTAAACTATGGAACTGATTTAAAGGCTTTTGATCCGCAGTTTAATACCTTTAAGCAAATCAGCATCGTCCCAAAAGGAAAACTGGATTTTTCTAAAGGCCCCGTAAAAATTAAGGTGAACATTCCCGGTAGGCAAGCTAAAACCTACGAGGTAAGCGTTGCAGTAGCAGCCAACCCTGTTTTAAAAGGCTATTATGCCGACCCTGAAATTATATATTCCAATAAAACTTCAAAGTATTATATCTATCCAACCAGCGATGGTTTTAATAACTGGAGCGGTACATATTTTAAAAGTTTTTCATCAACCGACCTGGTTAACTGGAAAGATGAAGGTAAAATATTAGACCTCGAAAAAGATGTTTCATGGGCAAAAAGAAATGCCTGGGCACCCACTATTATCGAAAAGAAAGTAAATGGAGTGTATAAGTATTTCTATTATTTTACTGCCGCACAGAAGATTGGCGTTGCTGTTGCCGATAACCCGGCTGGACCATTTAAGGATAGTGGAAAGGCTTTAATTGCCGGTAAACCAAAGGGGATTAAAGGTGGTCAGGAGATTGATCCCGATGTATTTAACGATCCTAAAACCAACAAAAGTTATTTGTATTGGGGTAATGGTTATATGGCTGTTGCACCACTAAATGACGATATGGTTTCGATTGATACCAGTGCAATTAAAATTATTACGCCAGATAAGAGCTTTAGAGAAGGCACAGAAGTGTTTTATCGAAATGGAAAATATTACTTTCTGTGGTCGGAGGATGATACCCGTAGCGAAAATTACCGGGTAAGATATGGTTTTTCCGACTCGCCTACAGGAAAAATGACTATTCCGGAAAACAACCTGATTTTGGCAAAAGATGTTGCCCAGGGTATTTATGGCACAGGGCACAACAGCGTGATCAAAGTTAACGGAAAAGACGAATGGTACATGGTTTACCACCGTTTTACCCGGCCAAAAGGCATTTCAATGGGAGATGCTGCGGGCTATAATCGTGAAGTTTGTATTGATAAAATGGAATTTAATACTGATGGAACCATTAAACCTGTTATACCAACCGTTAATGGCATTAAACCGATACACTAAATGAACTTAAAATTATATAGAGCGTTTTTCTTGCTCTTTTTCTCAACAATTGCAACTGTAAATGCACAAGAGCTGCAATCGAAAGAAGAAGTGCTTGAAATGATCAATCGGGCAAATACTTTTTGGCAAAGCAATAATAAACCCGAAGTACGTGCCTTTTGGGACCATGCAGCTTATCATACCGGGAATATGGAGGCTTATGAAATAACCAAAAACGAGGTTTATCGTAAATATTCTGAAGATTGGGCCCAATACAATAAATGGATGGGTGCAAAATCGACCGATAAATCAAATTGGAAATATAAATACGGCGAAACGGATGAACATGTATTGTTTGGCGATTGGCAGATCTGCTTTCAAACCTATATCGATTTATACCACTTAAAGCCAGAAGAATATAAAATTGCAAGGGCAAAAGAGGTGATGCAATACGAAATGAGTACCCCTAATAACGATTACTGGTGGTGGGCCGATGGTTTGTACATGGTAATGCCTGTAATGACCAAACTTTATAAAGTAACCGGCGATCAGAAATACCTGGATAAGCTGTACGAATATTTTATGTATGCCAACAGTATTATGTACGATAAAGAGGAAAAGCTCTATTATCGCGATGCCAAATATGTTTATCCAAAACATAAAAGTGCCAATGGTAAAAAAGATTTTTGGGCAAGGGGAGATGGCTGGGTGTTTGCAGGTTTGGCGAAAGTACTGAAAGATCTGCCCCTTACAGATCCACACCGGAATGAATACCTCACCAAATACCGCAATATGGCCAAGGCAATTGTTAAAAGCCAGCAGGCAGAGGGGTATTGGACAAGAAGCATCCTTGATCCGCAACACGCCCCGGGGCCTGAAACCAGTGGAACTGCTTTCTTTACTTATGGTTTGTTATGGGGCATAAACAATGGTTATTTAAAAGAAAAAAACTATTGGCCGGCAGCACAAAAGGCCTGGACCTACTTAACTAAAACCGCATTACAGCCAAATGGTAAACTGGGTTACGTACAGCCCATAGGAGAAAAAGCCATTCCTGGCCAGGTAGTTGACCTAAACTCTACCGCGAATTTTGGTGTAGGTGCATTTTTATTGGCTGGAAGCGAAATGTATCGCTATTTATCAAACAAAACTAATTTTTTATGGAGAAAATGAGACTTAAAAATATTTTGATTACGGGTTTATTGATCATGCTGGTCGGTGGACCTCTTTTTGCGCAAAAGAAAGCCAAAAATACCAAAGGAACAGCTTTAACTGACAGGCAGTTTTGGTTGCAGCAAATGGATAAGATGGTAAAACCTGTTTTATACAATTTAGCTAATGACAGTTTAAGGATAGCCATGCCTAAGGTTACCTCCATCCATATCGATAATAGGGAACATCGCATTAAAGTACAGTATGTTGAAGTTTTAGGCAGGGTTTTAAGTGGCATTGCACCATGGCTGCAGTTAGAAGGAGGTTCGGCAGAAGAAATAGCTTTACGGAAGCAATACCGCGAGTGGGCCATTAAAGGGATAAAAAATGCTTTGGATTCTAATGCCAAAGATTTTATGACTTTCGATATTGGCGGTCAACAACTGGTAGATGCATCTTATATAGCCCTTGCTTTTATCCGTGCACCATGGCTTTGGGAAAACCTCGATAAGAAAAACCAGCAGTTAATGATGCAATCTATCGTAACAACCAGAAGATTTAAACCTGTTTTTTCTAACTGGTTACTTTTCTCTGCAATGAATGAAGCTTTTTTAGCCAGATTTGGCTACAACTGGGACCCTATGCGTGTTGATTACGCCCTGCAGCAAATGGAACAATGGTATACAGGAGACGGAATGTACACCGATGGAACATCATACGCCTTCGATTATTACAACAGTTATGTTATCCATCCCTATCTGGCTACGCTGGCCAATATTATAGGGCCGAAAACTAGCAGCTATAAGGAAATGTTCGAGAAGATTAAAAAACGTAATGAACGGTATGCCATCATTCAGGAAAGATTGATCAACGCCGATGGCTCTTATCCTGCAACCGGCCGTTCTATTATTTACCGCGGTGCTGCATTTCATCATTTGGCCGATATGGCCTGGAGAAAAGTATTGCCAAAACAGTTAAGTGCGGCGCAGGTACGTTGTGCTTTAACAGCGGTAATCAGAAAAACTTTAGAAAGTCCTACAACGTATAAAAATGGCTGGTTAACCATAGGTTTATATGGCGATCAACCCAATCTCGGCGATTTCTATAACAACCAGGGCAGTCCATACATTGCATCAAACATCTTTTTACCGCTGGGTTTGCCTGAGTCAGACCCTTTTTGGGCTAACCCGGCCGAAAAATGGAGCTCACAAAAGATCTGGAGCGGTGAGAATTTTGAAAACGATCATAGTGCCAGTTTAAAATAAATAACCTGTTGATACACAATTGGAAAGGTATTAGTAAGTTACCTTCTTTATAACATTAAAAATTATTTGATTAAAACGATGAATAAGAGAATCAGTTTTGTTTTAGGATTTATTGCCCTTAGTTTGGGCTTAAGCAGTTATGTTTCTGCGCAGCAAACCTATACTTCTTTTACCCCTGGTAAAATCTGGAAGGATGACAAAGGTGTTCATATCAACGCTCATGGCGGAGGTATTGTGGAGCATAAAGGCGTGTATTATTGGTTTGGGGAACATAAAATTGAAGGAGAAAAAGGAAATACGGCACAGGTAGGTGTACATTGCTATTCATCAAAAGATTTATACAACTGGAAAGATGAAGGCATTGCCTTGCCGGTATCTGACGATTTGACCAGCGATATTGCCAAAGGCTGTATCCTCGAAAGGCCAAAAGTGGTGTATAACAAGAAAACGAAAAAGTTTGTAATGTGGTTTCACTTAGAACTTTTAGGCAAAGGTTATGCAGCGGCCAGATCGGGTGTAGCGGTTGCCGATCGGCCAACCGGGCCATACACTTTTATCAAAAGTTACCGCCCAAATCCGGGTAAAATGCCTTTCTATACAGCTGGTACAACCGAAAAAGATATGGTAAACTGCCAGCAACCGGCAAATAAAAGCGATGGCTTTTTCTGCAGGGATTTACCTGGCGGACAAATGGCGAGAGATATGACCGTTTTCGTAGATGACGACGGGAAGGCCTATCACGTATTTTCTTCAGAAGAGAATTTTACCTTGCATTTAGCCGAGCTGACTCCTGATTATTTAGGACATACCGGAAAATTTATCAGAATTTATGTCGGACAGCAAACCGAAGCACCGGCTTTGTTTAAGAAAAATGGAGTGTATTATATGATAGGTTCGGGCTGTACCGGCTGGGCACCAAATCCGGCCAGGTGGTTTAAAGCAAACACGATCTGGGGTCCTTGGACTTATATGGGAAATCCCTGCCAGGGCGAAGGAGCTAAGTTAACCTATGGTGGGCAGAGTACCCACGTATTGCCGGCACCGGGCAAAAAAGGAGAGTTTATTTTTATGGCAGATAAATGGGCACCAAAAAATGCAATTGATGGTCGTTATTTATGGTTGCCGATCAAATTTGAGCAGGATAAAATTTCAATAAACTGGGCAGACGAATGGGATCTGAGCGTGTTTAAAAAATAGGGAAAAAACAAAAATTTTTATATAAAAATGGATGATGGATTGCGTAAAATACGCAAAAGGGGATTTTTTTGCCCAAAATTCTAATCATCTTAAAAACAACTTTTAAAAAATGAAAGTAAAATTACTATGGTTAGTGGCGATATGTTTCTCCTTATCGGCTTTTGGCCAGCAAGGAAAACATACCTTTAAATTAGGAGAAACAAACTTTTTATTGGATGATAAACCTTTTCAGATTATCTCTGGTGAGTTGCATTATCCGCGTGTACCAAAAGAGGCCTGGCGGGCACGTATGAAGATGGCTAAAGCAATGGGTTTAAATACCATCGGCACCTATGTATTCTGGAATTTGCACGAACCGCAAAAAGGCAAATTCGATTTTTCCGGAAATAATAACATTGCCGAATTTGTAAAAATTGCCCAGCAAGAAGGCTTATGGGTTATCTTAAGGCCAAGTCCCTACGTTTGTGCTGAGTGGGAGTTTGGTGGTTATCCTTATTGGTTGCAAAACGAAAAAGGTCTGGTGGTAAGAAGTACAGAAAAACAATATTTAGATGAATACAAAAAGTACATCATTGAAGTAGGCAAACAATTGGCACCATTGCAGATCAACCACGGCGGTAACATCATTATGGTGCAGGTAGAGAACGAATATGGTTCTTATGCTGCCGATAAAAACTATTTAGATATCAACCGGAAGATGTTTATCGAAGCCGGTTTTGATGGATTGCTTTATACCTGCGATCCGGCAGCAGACGTAAAAGACGGGCATTTAGAAGGGTTACTACCGGCACTGAACGGGATTGACAACCCAGCAAAAATCAGGCAGTTGGTAAACGAAAACCATAAAGGCAAAGGTCCGTATTTTATTGCAGAATGGTACCCAGCATGGTTCGATTGGTGGGGAACAGCGCACCATACCGTTCCGGCAGAGCAGTATACCAAAAGGTTAGATTCAGTTTTGGCAGCAGGTATCTCAATTAATATGTACATGTTCCATGGAGGTACTACCCGCGGTTTCATGAACGGGGCCAACTACAAGGATATTTCACCTTACGAGCCGCAAACCAGTAGCTATGATTATGATGCACCTTTAAACGAAGCCGGAAATGTAACTGAAAAATTCAGGGCCTTTAGAAGTGTTATAGAGAAACATCTGCCTGCCGGGCAAAGTTTGCCGCCAATTCCGGCTGTTAAACCAAGCATGGCCATAGCACCTTTTAAATTGAGTAGTAAAGTGGACCTGTTTAATGCCTTGCCAAAAGCAATAAAAAATAGCAACCCGTTAACTTTCGAAGCGCTGGGGCAGGATTACGGTTATGTGCTCTATCGTACAACCATTAAAGGAGGAAAAAAAGGAGAACTGCAAATTAAGCAACTCCGTGATTATGCGCTTGTTTTTGTCAACCAAAAAAGGGTGGGCGTTTTAGACCGTAGGTTAAACCAAAACACACTTCCGCTAAACCTTCCTGAAGGCGATGTACAGCTCGACATTTTTGTAGAAAATATGGGCAGGATAAACTTTGGTAAATACCTGTTGGAAAACAAAAAAGGAATTACTGAACAGGTAACTTTTGCTGGCGCAGAAGTTAAAAACTGGTCGATGTATAGTTTCCCGTTTAGCCATATTAGTAATTACAATACCAGGTCTGCATCACTTAAAGTTGCAGGAAACGGGCCTTCACTTCAAAAAGGATCTTTCAATCTTTCAAGTGTTGCAGATACCTATTTAGATATGTCTGATTGGGGAAAAGGAGTGGTTTGGGTTAATGGACACAACTTAGGGAAGTACTGGGCAATTGGTCCGCAACAAACGCTTTATATTCCACAGGAATGGTTAAAGAAAGGCAAAAATGATATTGCCGTTTTTGAACTCATTAAACCAGACAAAAACATTTTAAAAGCGATTGACCAGCCAATTTTAAACACACTTAAGAAATAAACGTGAGTTGAACGCTTAAAAAATCGGAATTAGGGGTTAATGGCTTAATATTTAACAAAAAGTAACAATTTAACCCCTAATTATTACTGAATTGCCCCTCACTCAACGGGCATAATAAATGGTTACTTTGTTTAAACCAAACGTTATTCCATGAGTAGTTTTTACAGCAGGCCAGATTAATGGCCCAGTGCCCCATTTTTTTAATCTATTCTAAAAATACCCCTCTCTATTCAGTATTTAAACAAACTAACTAACAACAAACAAACTAACTAACTATATGAAAAAATATTTACTACTAATCTAGTTCGATTGTATCTTATTGAGCCTCCAAGCCTAAATAATCTAAGGCAATACAAAACGTAGCTTAACTAAAACGTGTATGGCCAGGGCTTTGCCGTATCCTTAATTTATAAACCAAACATCATATTGTCTAATGGCCACATGCTAAAAAAGTGTGTGCATTCTGCAATACAACTAACTAACATAAAATTATGAGTGGAGAAAAAACACTTAAAAAACTAGGCTTCATATTGATATCGTGGGCCTTTCTGAGTTTAGGCAATCAGATTTATGCAAACCCGGTAAATTTAAAAAACCGGCAGGATACCACCCAACTTAAGAGCGTTATGTTTACAATCCTTGATGGGAATGATTTTCCACTACGAGGTGCTGACGTTGCAAACGTAAGTCTAAAAAATAATGCTAAAACAGACAGTTTAGGAATAGTAAAACTAAATTCGAAAAAGAATGATATCATACGTGTTGAGTACAATGGTAAATTGCTGAAAGAGTATATTGCCAACGGAAATCTAAATCAGATTATCCGTATTGATGGTAATAATATCATGGTGATGCAGCAAAAAAAGGTAGTATTAACCAATGATATTAAAGTATCGCCAGATTTAACAACAGCATCTACGCAGGCGGTATACAATAACGATCTTGTTAAATCAACAGTAACGAGCGTTAAGAATGCGCTAACCGGCAGATTAGCAGGTTTGTATACCAATCAAACCAGTGGCCGTCCGGGGCTCGAAGAGGTATCGGTATCTTTAAGGGGCCAGAACCCTATTGTTCTGGTAGATGGGATACCAAGAGATCTTACCATGATCGATCTTGAAGAAATAGAGTCGGTTACTGTACTTAAAGATGCAGTTTCTACTGCCATGCTGGGACTGAGATCATCAGGCGGTGCAATTGCAATAACTACAAAAAGAGGTTTTATTGGTGCGCAACAAATTTCACTAACGGCTCAGACTGGTTTTCAGAGCCCATTAAAAATGCCAAAAACCTTAAACGCCTTTGATTATGCAACTTTATATAATGAGGCGAGGGTAAACAGTGGCGATTTGCCCATTTACACACCAGCCGATCTTGATGCATATAGAACAGGATCAGACCCTATTGGTCATCCCGATGTGAACTGGCAGGATCAGGTGTTGAAAGACAGGTCAGCATTCAGCCGTTATGATCTTAATTTCCGTGGAGGAGGAAATACAGCAAGATATTATGTTGGTTTAGAATATCAGAATCAAAAAGGCCAGTTTAAAGAGAGTGATCTGAATGAGTATTCTACCAACACCAGCTTTAGCAATTATACAGTACGTTCTAATGTAGACATTAACCTTACCTCAAAAATGACTTTGGGCCTGCACCTTTTTGGCCGGATAGGGAATTATACCCAACCTGGAAGTTCTGCAGCCAATATTTTTAGCTCTATACTCAATACTCCAAACAATGCTTATCCAGTATATAATAGCGATGGCAGCTATGGAGGCAATACACAGTTCCAGAATAATATTTATGCACAGACTGTTAGCTCGGGTTACCGCTTAAATTACAGAAGGGATATTATTACGGATTTAACTTTAAGAAGAAGTTTAGATGATGTGATACCTGGTTTATGGGCACAGGCATTGGTTTCATTTTATTCCGGCATATCAGAAAATACAGATAGAAGTAAATCTTTTGCAGTTTCTAAGCAAACAGGAACAGGTTCAACAGCAACTTACCAGGTTTTCGGTACAAATGGCACACAGACCAATAGTACCTCAATAGATTATCAGAACAGACAATCGTATCTGGAAGCAGCAATCGGTTACAAAAGAAATTTTGGCTTGCATCAAATTGATGCCCAGATCAGGGCAACCAGCGATAATGTAAATAGTGGTCCAGACCTTGGCTTGAATTATTATGGAGGTTCAGGTCGGGCGGCCTACAGTTTCGACGAACGTTATACAGCAGAAGTAGCATTTGGTCTTAACCGTACCAATAGGTATCCGAAAGGGTCGCCAATGGGATTTTTTCCGGCTGCTGGCTTAAGCTGGACACTTACCAAAGAAAAGTTCATGCCTAAATTATCCTGGCTAAACGACCTTAAGTTATTTACCAGCTATGGCCGTACGGGTAACGATGCTGCTGGTTATTTTGTTTTCCAACAGTTTTACGTAGGAAGTCCGAGTTCATATTTCTTTGGTACCAGTGCTTCAAGCAGTTCAGCACTACGCCAGGATGTATTAGCAAATCCAAATGTAACCTGGGAAAAAGGAGACAAGTTAAATTTAGGGTTAAAAAGTACCTTATTTAATAACCATTTGTTTTTACAGGCTGAATATTTCAACAACAAATATTCAGATCTGCTTACTTCACCTAACCTGTCAACCATTGTTGGTACAGCGGTTAGAAACTTAAATATTGGTGTAAACCGGTATAGCGGTTTTGAACTTCAGTTAAACTGGCAGCAATCTTTAGGCAAATTCAGCTATTTCGTTGCCGGTAATGCAAGTACTTTAAAATCAAAAGTAATTTACCAAAACGAAGTATTTAGGGAATACAGTTATCAAAGCCGTACCGGTCAACCTGTTGGTCAGCCGTTTGGCTATATCGCTGACGGACTTTTTCAATCACAGGCAGAAATCAATGCTTCAGCCAAAATTGCGGGCTATACCCCTGTTCCTGGAGATATTAAATACAAGGATTTAAATAACGATGGGGTTATTGATCAGTTCGACCAGGCAAAAATCGGTACAGATAAGCCGTTAATTTATTATGGGGCCAATATAGGTTTCTCTTATTCGGGTTTCGATTTAAGCGTATTGTTACAAGGTGTTGCCAACAGAAACCTGTTGTTAACAGGTAATAGCGAATGGGAATTTCAGAACGGTGGTTTTGGTCAGGCCTATGAACATAATTTGGATCGCTGGACCCCGGCCACTGCAGCAACTGCAACATATCCGAGGGTCACAGTTGGTAACAACTTTAACAACAACATCGTGTCTTCTTTCTGGATGCATAGCGGTAATTACCTGAGGCTAAAAAATATTGAACTGGGCTATACCATTTCATCTCGCTTTGCCAATAAAGTAAAAGTTTCGGGCATCAGGTTATTTGTAAATGGTACAAACTTGTTTACAAGTGCTTCATTTGATCGGGTAGATCCGGAAACAAATGGCGGTGTATACCCAATTCAAAGAGTGATTAATGGTGGCTTAAGTGTTAAATTTTAATCTTTAAATAGATGAATACTAGAATAATGGTTTTGATGGTGATCCTGATAGGGATGGCATCATGCAAAAAATATGAAGAAACTCCTTTGCAGGGAATTAAAAGGGATAATGTTTACGATCCGCTTGATAAAAATGGTGATTTTGCCAGGCAAGTGCTTTCAGATTTATATACTTCATTACCGGATGGCTTTAACAGGGTAAGGGCAGATGGAGACAATACCGTAGGGGATTTTCTTGATGCCGGAAGTGATGATGCAGTTCCATCAGCACAAAACAAGGCGGTAGAATATTACAAAAACGGAAGATTAAACTCGACCAATAATCCGGATGATAACTGGGCAGCCGCATACCGGGCAATTCGTGCCGCTAATGATTTCCTCGCCAATGTAGATGTGGTTCCTGTTGATGCCAACGCACCCAAAACCATTCAGTACTGGAAAGCTGAAGCGCGTTTTATCAGGGCAATGAATTATTTTGAGATGATCAAAAGATATGGTGGCGTGCCGTTAATAGGCGATAAGGTATTAACGCCGGATGATAATTTACAAATTCCGCGCAATACCTTCGAGCAATGTATCAACTACCTGGTAAGCGAATGTGATGCCATTAAAGGTTTATTACGTGTTGAACCGGTTGCAGATTCAGACCTCGGCAGAATTACAAGAGGTGCTGCCTATGCTTTAAAAGCAAGAGTGTTACTGTATGCTGCCAGTCCACTTTTTAATGGTGGCGGCACAGCGGGCGATCCGGTAAAGAAAGCTCTGGCAGGTTACCCAACCTTCGATGCCGGAAGATGGACATTGGCATTGAATGCGGTACAAGATCTCATCAATTTAAATGCGTACCAGCTTACCACTACGTTTAATGCTGCTTTCATCGGCAGAAAAAATACAGAGGTAATACTGGCAAAACAAAGAGCAAAAACTTTTGATATAGAAACAAACAATGCTCCGATGGGTTTTACCACACCTTTAAGCAATGGTTTAACGAGTCCTACACAAGAACTGGTAGATGCATTCCCGATGTTGAACGGATTAAGTATCACTGATCCTGCCTCCGGTTATGTAGCCAGCAACCCTTATGCGGGCAGAGATAAAAGATTAGACAATACCGTATTCTATAATGGCATAAAATGGTTGAGCCGCAATGTAGAAACATTCGAAGGTGGTAAAGATAAACCCGGTGGTGTAGCAGTACAAACCAGAACGGGTTATTACTTAAAAAAATACATGGCCGATTTTTCTAACGCAACAGCCTATGGTACTCAGGATCACAACTATATTATTTTTCGCTATGGAGGAGTATTGCTTGATTACGCAGAATGTTTAAACGAAGTAGGTAGAACTGCTGATGCTTACGCGCCTTTAAGGGCTCTTCGCTTAAGGGCTGGTATTACTGCCGGTACCGGTGCAAATGCCTATGGTGTTAAAGATGGAATGTCTCAGGCTGATATGCGCACTTTCATTCAAAATGAAAGAAGGATTGAAATGGCTTTTGAAGAACAACGTTTCTGGGATATCAGACGCTGGAAAATAGCAAGTCAGGTTTTAAACGGTTCGCTTCATGGTACTATAATTACCAAATCAACAACAGGTGCCTTAACCTATGCATCATCAACAGTAAGCAATACAACATTTAATCAGCGGTTTTACCTGATGCCTATTCCTTATTCAGAAGTGATCAGGAATAGAAGCCTGATACAGAATGAAGGTTGGTAACGATTAAAAATAAGTTAGAAATGAAAGTATTTATGAGAAAATATATATTCCTTTTAGCCTTCACCGTTTTGTCGAAATTACTCTTTGCACAAAATGTTAATGTACAGGGCCAGGTTAATGACAAAGATGGAGGCATTCCGGGAGCAACTATTATTGAGAAAGATGTTCCCGGTAATGGGGCATCTACTGGTATTGACGGTAAATTCCGGATTACGCTGAGAGGTAAAAGTCACGTTCTGGTGATTAATGCTATTGGTTACCTATCCAAAGAAGTTACGGTTGGCCAATCAACTACCATCAACGTAACTTTAGAAGCTGATGTTAAAGGCTTGGAAGAAGTGGTGGTTGTAGGTTATGGTACCACTAAAAAGGCTACTTTAACTGGGGCAATAAGTTCTGTATCAGGCCAGGATATCAGAAGAAACCCTTCAGCAAGTTTACAAAACACTTTGGCCGGAAGGTTGCCGGGTTTCAGCTCGCAGCAAACCAGTGGTCAGCCCGGATCAGATGGTGCAACATTTTTTATCCGTGGAACAGGTTCCTACACCGGATCTAACCAACCCCTTATTATTGTAGACGATATTGAGTTTACCTATGCACAATTTGCACGTTTAGATGCAAATGAGATTGAAAGTTTAAGTATCCTCAAAGATGCGTCAACAACGGCAGTATACGGTATAAAGGGTGCTAATGGTGTGGTTTTGGTTACTACCAGACGAGGAGCTGTAGGCCCCCCAAGTATTACTTTCCGTAGTGAATATGCCCTCTCGCAACCCACAAGATTGCCCAAATTTCTTAATGCGTACGAATCGGCTAAACTCGTAAACCAGGCTAGAATAAACGACGGGCTGCCTGTTCAATACACAGATGCTGATCTGGAACATTGGAGAACCGGTGATGACCCTTACGGACACCCGGATGTAAACTGGAAAGACGTTTTATTCCGTAAATTTAGCTATCAATGGCGTAATAACTTTGATATCAGTGGCGGCAACGATATCGTGAAATATTTCGCTTCGGTGGGTATGATTAACCAGAATGGTCTTTTAAACGATTTTAGTTCAGGTGAAGATGTAAACAATAACTTTTACTACAAAAGATACAACTACCGTTCTAATATTGATATTAAAGCTACAAAAACCTTAAATGTTAAACTTGATTTATTTGGAAACATTGGAGAGAGAAATAGTCCGGTAATCCCAAACATTAACGGTATCCAGAATATATTTTATTTCTATAACAGTTACCTCACGCTGGCACCTTTTGCTTATCCTATTTACAATCCTGATGGAAGTTACGGTTACAGTTATGCGCAACCGGGCCGTTACTCTTCACCAAATATTGTACAGGCATTAACGCTTGGCGGATACAGCAGGGATTTCGAAAACAACATGAATATTAATGCTGCTGCTACCCAAAAGCTCGATTTTATTACTAAGGGACTTTCTTTGAGGGGAGCTATTGCTTATGGCAGTACTTACTCTTACACCAGAGGCTTGTCAAGAGGAACTTATCCTGCTTTTATTTACAATCCGGCCGATGGAAGTTATACCCCTAAAGATCCAAATGTATTTAGGGTAGGTTTTTATTCATTAAACTATAGCCCGGGTTCCACCACAAGAACCATTAATCCACAGGCTTCGTTAAACTATGATCGTACTTTTGGTTCGCATCACGTGTCGGGTTTGGTATTATATAACAACAGAACTTATTTTGGATATAATGATGCTAATAATTCAAGCCGGGTATTAAATTTTATACCGGTTCCAACCAGTGGTTTTTCTGGTCGGGTAGGCTACGATTATAAAGGGAAATACCTGGCCGAATTTAACGTAGGTTACAATAAAACAGAAGTTTTTGCCTCAGGTAAAAAGTATGGCTTTTTCCCTGCCGGATCAATTGGATATAACATTTCAGAAGAAGAATTCTTTAAAGAAAACATTAAGTTTATTGATCGTTTAAAATTCAGAGCATCTTATGGTCTTGTTGGAACAGACGATATTGGTAACTATGCCTATGCTTATTTACAAACTTATAACAATAGTGGCAGCGTATCATTTGGAACTTCTCATAATGCTTATACTGCCATATTTGAAGGCCGCCTGGCCAATGCTGATGTAACCTGGGAGAAAGTAAAGAAACTGAATATCGGTATGGATTTAAGTATGTTTAAAGGGCGTATTACATCCACGCTTGATGTATTTAATGATGATCGATACGATATCTTAACCAACAGGGGGACTGTCTCTTATGTATTCGGGCAGGGGTTGCCACCGGTTAACCTGGGAAAAACAAATAATAAGGGTTTTGAGCTGGAGCTTGCCTATAACGATAAAATCGGTAAAGATTTTAATTATCGTGTTGGCGGTAACATATCGGTGGCTAAAAATAAAATTGTTTTCCAGGATGAAGCTTTGCCGCTTTTCCCTTACCAACGATATACTGGCAATCCGATTAATACGCCAAAACAATTTAAATTTTTAGGTTTTTACCAGGATGCTGCCGATGTGGCAAATAGTGCCAAGCCACTTACAGGTGCAAAACCCGGCGACCTTAAATACGCCGATTTAAATGGCGATGGGGTGATTACCGATGCAGATCAATCTTATTTCGGTTATTCCAACACGCCCAATACC
The DNA here is from genome assembly GCA_017745075.1 of Sphingobacteriaceae bacterium. Classification (GTDB taxonomy): domain Bacteria; phylum Bacteroidota; class Bacteroidia; order Sphingobacteriales; family Sphingobacteriaceae; genus Pedobacter. Next base: position 181,796 of record JAGIAD010000008.1, read on the forward strand.
ATTGTGGGTTTTAATTTAAGTGCCAATTATAAAACGTTAAGTTTAAATGTATTGTTCCAGGGGGCATTGAATTTTAACGTGGCAGGGGTTAGAGAATCTATCCAGGCTTTTGGATCCAACTTTCAGGCTATCCACCAACAAAGCTGGACTCCAGAACTTGGTCAGAATGCTAAATACCCTATATTATCAACCTCGCCAAATTCGATTTCTATTCCTACCGCGCCATCCGATTTTTGGAATGTTAGGGGAGATTATTTGCGGTTAAAATCCATAGAACTTAGTTATGGACTTCCACAGAGCTGGGTAAATAAAGTGCATTTAAAAGGAGCAAGAGTATACGTAAACGGTACCAATTTAATTACATGGACCAAACTTGGCTCGTTGTACGAATACGATCCGGAAATATCAAGTTACAATACAAACACCAACTATCCGCCGCAAAGGCTTTACAATATGGGTTTATCGGTAACATTTTAAGTTTAAGTTATGAAAAGATATATTTTAATTGTTTTAATTTTAGTAGGGTTAATATCCTGCAAAAAAGCAACCAGTTACCTTGATCAGCAAAATACGGGGCAGGATGCAACGGTAGTGTTTAGCGATAGTGTAAGAACATTAGGCTTTTTAAATGGGATTTATCAGGGGCGTGGTTTTTCATTTAACAAAGGCCGCTGGGATAGTCATGGAAACCTTGAAGAGGCTACAGATGATGCTGAATACCGCTATAGCGGATCAGGACAGTATGCCGTTATTCTATATTCGGGTAACGTAAACCCATTAAATGTGGTAAAAGGTACTACAACCGATTTTTATGTTCAGCCATATTTACAGATCCGGGCTGTAAACCTGTTTTTGTCTAAATTGCCAACAACACCATTGGCGCCGGTAACACAAAAGCGCGTGGCTGCTGAAGCCAGGTTTTTACGCGCCTGGTATTATCACTACTTAGTAAAGTCGTTTGGGGGGATAGCACTTTTGGGTGATAAGTTGTTTGATAAGGATGATATCATTGATATTCCAAGAAATACTTACGAAGATTGTATCAATTACATAGTAAGTGAATGCGATGCTGCTGCAGCAAACCTTCCATTAGATCAACTAGATCAGGATTACGGAAGAATTACAAAAGGGATGTGCCTTGCATTAAAATCGAGGGTATTGCTTAGTGCCGCAAGTCCGCTGTTTAATGGAGGTGGTATAGTAAAAACGGGCGCAATTGCCAGTATAATTGCCTACCCGACTTACGATGCTACCCGTTGGGCAAAAGCTGCACAGGCTGCTAAAGATGTAATTGATATGAATAAATACGACCTCGTATTAGACAACACTACTGCTCCTGGTTATGGCTTTTATAAAGCCTTCATTAGCAGGGCAAACAGCGAATTGATTTTTACTTTTACACAGGCACCAAACAAAGATTTTGAAGGTCATTTTCTTCCTCCGTCGCGAAGCGGGGGATATTATTCGACACCCACTCAAAACCTGGTCGATCAGTTCGATATGCGTAACGGCAAGCAGATTACAGACCCAACTTCGGGCTATAATGCTGCCAATCCGTATGTTAACCGCGATCCAAGGTTTGGTTACACCGTAATTTATAACGGTTCGTCGTATGCAAATAATAGCGGGGCTCAGGCACCGGTTTTTACCTATGTAAATGCGCCTAGTGATGGTACAGGTATTGGAACAACTTCTGGTTACTATGGCCGTAAAATGTGCGATGTGAACGTATCATGGGGCGGAAGTGCAACTGCAGATAGGGGGTATCCTTTAATGAGGTACGCAGAAATATTATTAAATTATGCTGAAGCACTTAACGAATTGGGGCAGGTTAATGATGCACTTACCTATATTTTCAAGATTAGAGAACGCGCTGGCATTTTGCCTGGTACCGATGCCAGGTTTGGTATAAAAGCAGGTATTAGTCAGGCTGAACTCAGAGACGTAATCATTAAGGAACGCCGTACCGAAATGGCTTTTGAAGATATGCGTTTTTACGATGAAAGAAGATGGAAAATTGCTGAAGTAACCGAAAATGCTTTCAATAAAGTGATGATGATTACACCTAAAACAGGTACAACATCTACTTCTACTGATGGTACCTCGTATAATTATCAGATTACGAATTCCATTAGGAGACATAATTTTCGCCCGGCAAATTACCTTTTGCCAATTCCACAGAGTGAAATTTTAAAACTCCCATCGTTTTTACAAAATCCTGGTTATTAACACCAACCTATTATTTTTGTTATTTTTGATTGATTCTTCTTGCTCCCCTTTGCCTTGTGCAATTGGGGGGCTTTTTATGATTTAACAATGAGGAATATTGGGCTTTAGGCCTGTATTATACCTTCCTAATTTTCTTAAAAAAAAATTGTATGCAAAAGCAAATTCGAAACTGCCTTATTTTATCATTCGCAATGGTTATTCAGTCTTGTGCAGTAAAGAAAATGCACAACATTGTCAATCAATATGCATCTGATGGTTATAAACTGGTTTGGCATGACGAATTTGAAAAGGATGGAGCACCCAATCCGGCAAACTGGACATACGAGAAAGGCTTTGTGCGGAATGAAGAATTACAATGGTACCAGTCCGAAAATGCTTTTTGTAAAGGCGGTAAACTGATCATCGAAGCACGGAAAGAGCAAAAACCTAATCCACTATATGCTGCAGGGAGTAAAGACTGGCGTAAAAAGCCTCAAAATATCGAGTATACTTCGGCCTGTATCATCACTAAAGATTTGCAAAGCTGGCAATATGGTCGTTTCGAAATGAGCGCTAAGATCGATATTTCAGCTGGTTTGTGGCCTGCATTCTGGACTTTAGGCCTAAAAGGCCGCTGGCCGGCCAATGGCGAAATCGACATTATGGAATATTACCAGGGCAAATTACTGGCTAATATTGCCAGTATGGGCAAAAACGACAAACCCAAATGGTTCAGCAATACCAAATCAACCGATTCGCTCGGCGGTAAAAAATGGGCCTCCCAATTTCATACCTGGCGAATGGACTGGGACGAAGAAGCAATCAGTCTTTTTGTTGATAATGTTTTGCTGAATAAAACTTTGCTGAGTCAGCTGGAGAACGAAAATGGAACAACATTTCACCCCTTTAAGCAAAAACATTATATCTTATTCGATTTAGCTTTTGGGGGTATGAATGGTGGTGACCTGAAAGATACCCGCTTTCCGAACCGGATGGAAGTAGAATACGTGAGGGTTTATCAGAAATAAATAAAAAAGAAAAGACCTCACAGATTTCTAAACGACACAGCCCTCAACGAGGCTATTAAAAGAAATATTGCACCTGGTTAAACCTGTGAGATCTAAATAAGCTTTAGTTCTGAACCTTAATCTCGGTTCTTCTGTTCAGTATTCTTCCTTCTTCACTGTCGTTGCTGCTAATCGGATTTTTCTCTCCATGGCCAACAACCGTAAAATTGCTGCCATTTAAGCCCGCATTTACGAAATAAGATTTAACGGCATTAGCACGGTCGACAGATAATTGCAAGTTGTGCTCTGGTGTTCCCTCTGCTGATGAGTAACCATTAAGTACAAACTTGGTCTCAGGCGATTTTTTCATTTCATTAACCGCTTTATCCAAAATCGGGAAGGATGAGGTTTTCAAAACAAATGAGTTAAACTCAAATTGGATATTATCCAGGTTAAAATTAGGTTTTTCTACGGGTGCCGGTTGCTCTGCTTCTTTTTCAGGAGCCGGCGCTGGTTTTTTCTCTTCAACAGGAGCCGGTTTTTCAACAGGAACCGGGGCTGGTTTAGCTGCCAGTTTTTTTGTTTTACAAGAGTAGAGGCTTACGGTAAATGATGCAACGAGCGCTGTAAATAAAAGTTTCTTGGTAATGTTCATGTTCTTAGATTAATTTAAGTTTATTGTGTGTTTTGTTGCCAAACATACTAATAAAATGATTATAGCTATAACGATGATTTTTAACAGAACTTACATTACAGGAAATAAACGCATAAAACCAGTTAAGAATTAGCTGGTTTATATTTTTAAATTAGGTATTAAATTTAAGAAAGCCTGTGAGTTGGCTGTGTATTTCTTTTTGTCGAGTTTAAAATAAAACGCTCCTTTTTTCGAACCCGTCTTGTCTTTTTCGGCCAACTTAATCAGTAAACCTGTTGAGCTGATTTTACGACTGAAATTGCGCGTATCAATTTTAGTATCGTTCACTTCCTCAAAAAGGATATGTAGCTGCGGTATGGTGAATTTTTTTGGCAGCATTTCGAACAAGATAGGGTGGAGTGCAGCCTTGTATCTTAATTTTTTCCGGGCATCGGCCACCATTTGGTTATGATCGAAAATAAGTTTGGGCCGATCGTTGATCAAAAACCATTCAGCTTCATAATCATCATTTAATTGGGCCTGGTATTTATGGATATCAATAAGGGCAAAATAGCCAACAGAAAATGTTCTTTCAATCGGGTCGCGGCCAGGATCTCCGTAAATCTGCATCTGTTCCAGATAAACGCCTTCCAAACCCGTCATTTTTTTGAGTACCCGGTTTGCGGCATCATCAGGACTTTCATCGGCACCCACAAAACCACCTATTAAACTCCATTTGTTTATTTCGGGTTCTAAACCCCGTTTAACCAACAAAATTTTAAGGTGTTCACCATCAAACCCAAACACGATACAATCAACAGCAACAAGGTAATGTGGCTGCCTTGAATATTCAATCATTTTTTTATCCGATATTTTAATGGGCTTAATATGTTCAAATTTTCACGGAAATAAAAATTATTATTAATTGTCGTTTTGACAATTAATAATAATTTCATAATTTGCCGACCTAGATAGATTAAGCCAAATGCTTTCTTTTCTAACCAATTTGAAAAATTTAAAATGAACCAAACATTCGAACTCGATAGTAATCCACACACCCGGTTAAATGTATTAACCGGCGAATGGGTTTTAGTTTCTCCACACCGTACCAAAAGGCCTTGGCAGGGTAAGGTAGAAGATGTAACGCCTGATAACCGTCCGGAATATGACGCAAAATGTTATTTATGTCCGGGTAATAGCAGGGCAGATGGCGATAGTAACCCTAATTATACCGAAAGTTTTGTCTTTAACAATGATTTTGCCGCGCTGCTGGAAGATACGCCAGCCGGCGAAATGAATGAAGATGATTTACTGGTAGCCAATAATCAGCGAGGGCTCTGCAAGGTAATCAGTTTTAGTCCTAAACACAACCTTACACTTCCCGAAATGAGTGTTGAGGCCATAACTGCCGTAGTAAATGTGTGGCAGGATGAGTTTAATAGCCTTGCCGAAAATAACTGGATCAAATACATTCAGATTTTCGAAAACAAAGGCGAAATAATGGGCTGCAGCAACCCGCATCCCCACGGACAGATCTGGTCGCAGAGCGATATCCCTTTAGAAATTGCAAAGGAAACCGAACGTCAGAAAACTTACTACGCCATTCATAGAAGAAGTTTGCTCGGCGATTACTTAAAACTGGAGCAAAAGAAAAACGAGCGTATTATATTTGAAAATGATCATTTTGCTGTATTAGTACCTTTTTGGGCAGTTTGGCCATACGAAACCATGATTATCAGCAAGCGACATGTAAATAGCATAAAATTGTTTACCGAAGCGGAGAAGAAATCGCTGGCAGAAGCCATTAAGATACTCACAACCAAATACGATAACCTGTTCGAAACCTCTTTCCCTTACTCAGCAGGCATGCACCAGGCGCCTGTAAACAATGGTTATTATCCTGAATGGCACTGGCACATGCATTTTTATCCGCCATTGCTGCGCTCAGCATCAGTTAAAAAATTTATGGTAGGTTACGAAATGCTGGCCAACCCTCAGCGCGATATTACCCCTGAATTTGCGGCAAACCGATTGAAAGAAATATCTACTATACACTATAAAACCAGCAAGGCTGAAGGCTAAAGATTATTAATAATGGACGCACAACACTTAAAAAGTACCTTTAAAAGACTGTTCAACACCGAACCTATTTTGGTCCGTTCGCCGGGAAGAATCAATATTATTGGCGAACATACCGATTATAATGGAGGTTTTGTAATGCCTGCTGCTATCGATAAAGCCATCTATGTAGCCATATCAAAGAGAGAAGATGATGAAATTCATTTATTTTCCGAAAGTTACCAGCAGTTTGATATTTCGTCGGTAAAAAACTTAAAGAAATCTGAAAATAGCTGGGCAAACTACATTTTAGGTGTGGCCGATCAGTTAAAAGAAAGAGGTTTTCAATTAGGGGGCTTTAACTTTTATATCGATGGTGATGTGCCTTTAGGTGCTGGCCTGTCTTCATCAGCTGCCGTTGAATGTGCTACCGGATTTGCACTCGATCAACTTTTTTCCCTTTCCATTTCTAAAATAGATCTGGCATTGATTGCACAAAAGGCAGAGCAGACTTTTGCTGGCGTTAACTGCGGAATCATGGATCAGTTTGCCTCTGTATTTGGTAAAAAAGATCAGGCTATTATGCTCGATTGCAGATCAATGAAACATATTTACATTCCTTTAAAGCTCGATGGTTATAAGCTTTTGCTTTTAAATACAAATGTAAAACATGCTCTTGCCGATTCGGCTTACAACAAAAGAAGAGCGCAATGCGAGCAGGGTGTGGCTTGGGTAAAAGAACATTACCCCAACGTAAATACATTACGGGATGTAGACCTGAGTATGTTAGAAGCTCATGTTCTCCCAAAAGATGAAGAAGTATTCGCAAAATGCAGTTTTGTGGTGAAAGAAATCGGTCGTTTATTAACCGCCGCAGAACAATTGGAAAATGGTAACCTGCAGGGTTTGGGAAATCTGATGTTCGAAACACACGAAGGTTTAAGCAAAGATTATGAAGTGAGCTGTAAGGAACTGGACTTTTTGGTCGAAGCTGTTAAACCTTTAGATTACGTATTGGGTGCCAGGATGATGGGCGGTGGTTTTGGTGGTTGTACCATCAACATTGTTAAAGAGGAAAAAATTGCTGACTTAATTGAAGAGCTATCTGCTAAATATTTATTACAATTCGGCCTTAAGCTTGATTCCTATACCGTCCAAACTGATAACGGAAGCAGTTTGTTCAATTAAAATTTAAATAATCCCAGGCATAATAACCAGGTAAATCAATGAAAAACAGTTTACTTAGATTCAAAGAATTAGATTGTTTTTGCAATCTAATTAATGTAGTTTTTGGAGAGTTTTAATTGATTATCAGGTTATTATAATGTGTTTCGTCATTGCGAGGCGGGATATGGGCGAGCCGAAGCAATCTATTCTGTAATTTATTATCAAAAAAGATTGCTTCACTCCTGAGCAAAGCCCCTTCTTCAGTTCGCAATGACGAAATTAAGACCCAAACTACACTATTTATAGTGTAAAAAGCACGATCGTCATGCGGAATTTATTTTACAAGTAGAAATGGTGTTTTCAGTAGCCTTGTAGCTACTTCGTGGTCAGCATCTTTTCCGGCCTTCTGAAGGATTAGAATAACACTTTATATTTGCGTACAACCTTTTTGTATAAAAATCGCTTTCCTGAAGCATTCTGAGTGGATTCAGTAAGGTAATACCGGCAATAATCAATAAATATAAAAGCTTTTAATTAAACAGAATTAACGTTGTAATCGTGGCCTTTTACTTTTAAAAACCTGGTTGCTTTTTGGTTTTGCTGTTTTAACGGTATTTTGCTCTTCAGAAACTTTAACCGTAATCACATTGCCTTTAAAGCTCTCTCCATTTAAGGTAGATACTATATTCTTAGCATCCGGTAAACTGTATATTTCTAAAAAAGCATAGCCTTTACACCTGCCAGTAGCCCTGTCTCGAACAATTTTAATTGTTTCTACCCTGCCATGAAGGCTAACCAATATTGCCAAATCCATCTCTTGGATATTGTCAGGAAGGCCGCCAATAAAAATCTTAACCATTAATTCAGTAGTTTGAGGGAACACCTGGTTAATCAACTTATTGCCAGGGTTCTTCTTATTTAGATCTGCAAAATAAGCAAAATGATATTCTTACCCAAACTAATTAAATGAATTTTTGCTTCATTTTATTATAAATTTGTAGGAGCGGGTATATATTGATGTTGACAGGCAGAAAATGTACATTCGCTTTGTAATAACTAAATAACAGATCAAAATATGAGCATCCCTAAGTTAATTTCCGTACCCCTTATTGCATTGTTTCTTTTTAGTTCGCAACTTGTACAGGGCAAAATTTTATTGCCATCCGTATTTAGCGACAATATGGTTTTACAGCAAAAAACCAATGCGGCCATTTGGGGTAAGGCTACAGCAGGTAAAGCGGTTAAGATAACGGTTTCGTGGAATAAAATTAATTATGGGGCCATTGCCGATGCCGGCGGAAACTGGAAAATTAAGGTGGCAACACCAGCTTATGGCGGGCCATATTCCATTACCATTTCAGACGGGGAAATACTGGTGCTGAACAATGTTTTAATAGGCGATGTTTGGATTTGCTCAGGCCAATCTAATATGGAGATGCCTTTGGCAGGCTGGGGCAAAATCCTCAATAGCGAAAAAGAAATTGCAAATGCGAAGTTTCCGGAAATCCGTTTGTTACAGGCAGAGCATGTAACCAGTAATTTTCCGCTTAATGATGCTAAAGTGGCTAATGGCGGATGGCAGGAATGTAGTCCCAAATATATCGCTGAATTTTCTTCCACAGCCTATTTTTTTGCGCGAGAGGTATATGAAAAAACGAAAATTCCAATCGGCCTGATCCATACTTCTTGGGGAGGAACAATTGCTGAAGCCTGGACAAGTGCCGAAACGCTTAAAAAAATGGCCGATTTTTCGGCTGCAGTTGATAAAGTCCAAAAATTAGCCACCAACCCTTCATCGGTTTCTTATGAAGAGAAATTGCAGAATTGGATTAAAATAACAAGCGAGAAAGATTCAGGATATCAATCTGGCGAAGCGAAATGGGCTTCGACAGAAACTGCAGATTGGAAAAGCATGACTTTGCCAGCATTGTGGGAAAACGCCGGACTTACTAATTTGGATGGCATTGTATGGTTTACAAAAAAGGTTAACATCCCCGAAAACTGGAAAACAAATGGAGTCAAACTTAATTTAGGTACGATTGATGATAATGATATCACCTTTGTGAATGGAGTGAAAGTAGGCGAAACGGTAGGCTATAATGTTGGCAGAACATACACTATACCCGCAAACCTGCTCAAAGCAGGTGAGAATACCATTACTGTAAGGGTTTTTGACAGCGGCGGAGGAGGTGGTCTATATGGCGATGCCAAAGAATTGAGCTTAACCAATAACACAATCGAGAAAATTTCTTTAGCTGGCGATTGGAAATATAAAATAGGTTTGGATTTTAAAAATATTGAAGCTAAACCTTACGAGGAAAATGGCCCTAACAGGCCTACTGTTTTATACAATGCTATGATTCACCCATATCAACAGTTTTCAATTAAAGGAGCTATCTGGTATCAGGGAGAAGCTAATGCCGATAGGGCCTACCAATACCGCGAGTTATTTCCGGCAATGATTAAAGATTGGCGTCAGAAATGGGCACAGGGCGATTTCCCTTTCTATTTTGTACAATTGGCTAATTTTATGCAGGTCGATAATGAGCCAACAGAATCTGCCTGGGCAGAGCTTAGGGAGGCACAGCAAAAAACACTTGCTTTGCCAAATACAGGCATGGCCACCATTATTGATATTGGCGATGCAAAAGATATCCATCCTAAAAATAAACAGGAGGTAGGGAGAAGGCTGGCATTAATTGCCCTGGCTAAAACTTATGGTCTGAAAATAAACTATTCCGGCCCTGTTTATCAATCAAGTAAAATTGAAGGAAAACATATTCTACTAACGTTTGGCAATAGCCAAAATGGATTAAAAACGGCAGATGGCGGAGCGCTTACCGGTTTTGCCATCGCAGGGGCTGACAAGAAATTTTACTGGGCCAAAGCCAGCATCAAGGGTAACCAGATTATGGTAAGCAGCGATCAGGTGCCAAACCCGGTTGCTGTTCGTTACGCTTGGGGCAATAATCCGGCCTGTAACCTGGTGAGTAACGATGGTTTGCCGGCATCACCTTTTAGAACCGATACCTGGAAGGGGATTACTTTTGACAAAAAGTAACACTCCTGATAAGCCTTTCGCATAAACCCCAACAATTTATCATGTCTAAGTTGTTGGGGTTATTTTTTTATATGGTTAATATCTCAAATCTTCAATTGCTTTTTTATTTTTACTAAATCGTTTTATCATTCGGACATATTTATTAGTTTTATAACTATAAGTACTAACCAATAATCCTTTTATGAAGAAAATAGTAACCCTTTTACATTTCCTGCTTTCTGGTTTATCCATACCGTATATATGCGCTCAAAGTTTAAACGAGTTTAACAAAACACCTCTAAAACAAGAGGTTTACGTGCAGTTGCCCATTGGAAGCATAAAAGCCAGAGGATGGTTGTTAAAGCAGCTGGAGCAACAGCGAGACGGTGCAACCGGAATGGCTGAAGAATTATATCCGGAGAAAAATGATCTGGGTAAAAATACCGATTGGCTAGGCGGATCGGGTAGTAGCTGGGAGCGCGTACCCTATTATGTTAAAGGTTTGGTCGCATTGGCTTACACTTTAGATGATCCCACGCTAAAAGCGAAAGCGCAAAAATATATCGACTGGACTTTAAACAATCAACAGGCTAACGGATTATTTGGTCCACCGAAAATGAAAGATTGGTGGCCCCGTATGCCCATGATGTATGCTTTGCAGAGCTATTATGAAGCTACAAATGATCAGAGGGTTATCCCGTTCCTCTCAAAATATTTTAAATATGAACTCAATAACCTCGATGCAGACCCCTTAAGTGAGTGGGCTAAAGCCAGAGCAGGCGATAACATGGAAATTGCCATTTGGCTTTACAATAAAACCGGAGATCAGGATTTGTTAAAACTTGTAGAAAAGTTAAAACAACAGGCATATCCCTGGATTGATATTTATAGCAATAACGGATTTTACTTTTTCGGCGACGATTTCCAGCCAAAACATATGGTGAATGTGGCCCAGGCCTTAAAATTCCCGGTAGTTTACGCCCAGCTCCAGGATCTTCCATCTAATCTTGAAGCATTTACTAAAGGTATAACACATATTATGCGCGACCATGGCCAGCCGGAAGGCTTGGGTTCGGGAACCGAATTTCTGGCGGGTACGAGCAGTATACAAGGGGTTGAAACCTGTACGGTGGTAGAATGGATGCAGAGTTTAGAAACTGCAGCGAAAGTTATTCATGAGGCCAAAATTGGCGATCAGTTGGAAAAAGTAGCCTTTAATGCTCTACCTGCGCAATTTAGCCGCGATTTTAAAAATCACTCTTATTACACATTGCCCAATCAGGTGCAGAATATTCATAGCGAACATGGCTTTAATCAGGATTATCCTACAGGTCTGATTTCCAGCCCATATTCAGGTTTTGGCTGCTGTCGTTATAATATGCACATGGGTTGGCCTTATTTCGTCAAAAATAGTGTAGTGGCTACCCCCGAAAAAGGTTTGGCAATAATTACCTATGGCCCCATGGAGATAGAAACCATGGTAGCCGAAAACAAAAAAATAAAAATTACCGAAGAAACCAATTATCCGTTTGAAGAGCAGATCAGACTAAAAGTCGGACTCGCTGCTCCTGCATCTTTTCCATTAATTTTAAGGATTCCGGCCTGGAGTGTCAAACCAAGCATTAGGTTAAATGGAGTTGTTCTGAAAGGTGTAAAGGCTGGGGAAATGTTTAGCCTAACGCGCGAATGGAAAAACGAAGATCAATTGGAGCTTAATTTTCCGATGGAAATTACTACCCAAACGCAGGTAAACAATTCTGTAAGTATAACACGTGGCCCTATTGTTTACGCACTGGAAATCAAAGCTACAGATAAGGTTACCAAAGAGCATCCGGTTGCGGGCTTTACAGATTACGAAACCCACCCGGAATCTTCTTGGAATTATGGCTTAATGATGGATAAAGGTAGTTTGGGCAATGCCAGCGTGTTAAAGTCTAAAATGACGGAAAATCCTTTCATTGCTGCAACTGCACCTGTTAAAATAAAGGTTCAGGCAAAAAAGATTCCATCATGGGGCTTAGATTACCGTAAAGTGTCTGCTTTTGACGTGCCCTTTAGCCCGGTTGCATCGGCTGAAAAAAAGGAAGAAATTATCCTGGTACCATACGGATCTGAAAATATTCGCCTAAGCTGTTTTCCTGTAATCGGCGAGCCAAAAAAAATAAATAAAAATTTTGTCGAAAATTTTGATCATGGAATGGCCACGAATTGGGTCTTTTATGGTGGTGGCTGGTTTTGGAAAGATGGAGAGATGAACGTTTCCTCAAATCCAGGCTCAGGTGGTTATGGCATAAACGGATCCAAATATGTGGCTAATGGAACATACTTCAAGGATTTTGTTTATCAGGCAGATGTTAAAATCAATACCACTGGCGATGCTGGTTTAATGTTCAGGGTATCTAATCCCGCTATTGGCGCTGATGCTTACCAGGGGTATTACGTTGGCTTAGATCACGGCAGGGGATCGGTATTATTTGGAAAAGCTGACGGGCAGAAATGGACGGTGATCAGTTCAGAAAAATACCCTGTTGAAATGAACAAAGTGTATAACATCAAAATAGTAGCGAAGGGAGACAAATTTGATGTTTTTATCAATGGGTCTGCTAAATCTTCGCTTTCGGCAACCGATGCGCAATACCCGTCGGGCAGCATCGGATTAAGAACATATAAAGCATTGGCGAGTTTCGATTCGGTAAAAATTAACACCTTTTAACACCAGCTATGGGCGCTGTGAAACTTTACGGCAAGAAATTTGTTTAGGTATGATCAACAAATAAAATTAAGATTATGAAATTATACAGATCAATTCCTATAATGCTCTTTGCCCTTACTCTTATTGCTGGTTGTGTAAGCAATAAGAAATATGCAGAACTTCAGGATACCTATGCAAAATTGAGAGAAAGGAATCAGGAGCTAAGTAATAAATACCAGGACAGCCAACGCGAGCTTAGCGGCAGCACCAGCAGGGTAAAAAGTTTAGAAGAGCAGATTGCCTCTGAAAGAGCCAATGTTACCGCATTGCAGGATGCATTAAACAAATGTTTAAACTCCAGCAGCCAGGGAAATGTTAATATTTCAAAACTGGTTGATGAGATTAACAGTTCAAATAAGTACATCAAACAGCTGGTTAATGCGAAAAACAAAAGCGACTCGCTTAATATGGTGTTAACCAATAACCTAACCAGGTCATTAAGTAGAGAGGAGCTTGGTGATGTTGATGTACAAGTGCTTAAAGGTGTGGTTTACATCTCTTTGGCTGATAACATGTTGTATAAATCTGGTAGCTACGAAGTTTCTGATAAAGCCGGAGCAACATTGAGCAAAATTGCTAAAATCATTAAAGATTACGATACTTACGATGTACTGATTGAAGGTAATACCGATAATGTGCCTATTAATCAAACTAATATCCGGAACAACTGGGATTTAAGCGCCTTGAGGGCTTCATCAGTAGTTCAGGTGTTGCAGAACAAGTATGCTGTCGATCCTAAGCGGTTAACAGCAGGCGGACGAGGGGAGTATAATCCAATTGCTGATAATACAACTGTAGCCGGAAAAGCTAAAAACAGGCGTACACAAATTATAATTACTCCTAAGTTAGATCAGTTTATGGATCTCATCGGAAAAGCACCTGAGCAATCCCAAAAATAAAAGCATAATTACAATAAAATAAATAAGAAGGGTGGAATTAATTTTCCATCCTTTTTTTATGGAAGCAAGATACTTTCTACATGCATGTTCCAATCTTAAGAATGTGCCATTATCTCCCTGTATGAAAAATGTATAAGAAGTTAGCAGAGGCGCCAGTTATACTTCAATTCGAATTTCTTATTTGGTTAAGAAATGCCAAGTGATTTTTTTCGTTGACTGAGATAAGCCGTTATCTGATTTAGAGTGATACATCTTGTAGCTCTTACTGCTGATTTTAAAACTTCAGACTTACACCCAGCCGGTTAGCCCAGTAATTCCGGTCTGTTTCTTCTGACAACAGGATGATTTCTTCTTTAATGCTCGGGGTTTGATTGAGATTTTTCATAATTGGGATGATTAATTCATTAATAACACGCACAAGCTCGATTGGCCTTATAAAAATAGATTTTTTTATCTGAAATAACAAGCTGTAAAACAGTTGTTTAAAAATAAAATATAATATTTATTTACGATGAAGTAATGTCAAAATCGCTTGTTTTTGTCTGTTAATTCGTTTTAGTAACGATAAAAGATTGAGGTAATATTTTATAATTGTTCAAAAAAAATGTTATATGTATTTTTAATTATACATTAATTAACTATAATTGCTTATTATTTATGAAAAACAATATTCTGTAATGGGCGATAAGAGGAAGGGAGAAGTTACTCAGATTGATTTTGAATCTGGACATGGAATCATTATTGACGAAAATGACCAGGATATTCACTTTCAATTAGATAATGTATCTAAACTAATCAGTATAAATTCGAAAGTAATTTTTGAAATAGAGTTAAACAAACACGGTTTGGTTGCGGTTAATGTTCAATTGGAAATGGAAGAAATAAAAGTTTAATACCACAAATGCAGAGCAAACGAATATGATTAATCTTTTGATGTGGGTAAACTGAAATAAAAAGTAGATCCCTCGCCGAATTTGCTTTCTGCCCATATTTTTCCCCGATGTCTTTCAATGATCTCGGCACAAATGTACAGGCCAACTCCGAATCCTGCAATTGTTTTAGTATCAGGACTTTCTACGCGGTAAAAACGTTCAAAAAGCTTGGGTATATCATTCTCCTTAATGCCGATACCTTCATCTTCTACGCTTACAACTACGTAACCTTCCTTCATTTCACACTTTATGGCAATTAAAGAGTGTTTTTTTGAGTACTTTGCTGCATTTCCGATCAGGTTATTGATTACATTGCCGATTTTATCCATATCGGCATTTACCATCATTTCTTTCGAACTGATGACCTGGATGAAATGGCTGGTTAAAACAATCCTGTTTTCTTCGGCTACGGTATTAATTAAATCAACAAGGTTAAAATTTGTTTTGTTCAGTGAAATTTTACCCGATTCAAATAACGATACATTTAAAAAGCCATCAATCATTAACGACATTCTTTTTAATTGTACATTGATCTTATCAAGTATCTGGATCGTAAAGTCGTTATCTGTTTCTTTAAATTTACGTTGTAAGAGTTGTACATAAGCACTTAAGGATGTTAATGGCGTTTTAAGCTCATGACTCACCATACCGATAAAATCATTTTTTCTGATTTCATCCTGTTTATGCTCTGTAATATCCAAAACGGCCCCGGCAATATAAATGGCTTTTCCTTGTTCGTTATAATAGGCTTTCCCGGCTGTTCTTAACCATTTGCTTTTAGCGCTTATGCCATTCAGATTAATTTGGTATTCGATATTGAAGGCATTCCGGTGGTGTAATGCACGCCTGATACCACTGGTTAGGTGTTTGATATATTGCTCGCTTACGAGCGCTTTGGCTTCTTCTATGCCCAATCTATTGTTTTCCAGTTCATAAATCTGTTGTGATCTTTCCGATAAAAGTACCTGTTTGCTTTCCAGATCGATATTCCAGGAGCCCATTTCTGATGCATCCATAGCTATTTTTAGAATATCTTTAGCTTTAAGAAGCTCTTTTTTAAAGTTTACCTGCTCCGTAATATCTTTAATGATCACTAAAATCCTGGTGACTTCATTTTTATCATTTTTTAAAGGCTCATAAAAAGCCATAAAATAACCATCTGCAACAGGTGTTGTGATTTTTAATTCATTAACTGTTAATGGTTGTCCATTCCTGAAAATATCTTTTACGCGGTCTACAAGTGCCTGTTGATTTTCGAGTTCTGGTCGTGCTTCTTCCTGCGGAATCCCGATTACTTCTTTCCTGGTTTTGGCCCAAAGTTTTAATATGTTATCGTTTGCATATTCTGTAATAAGCTCCGGGCCTTTTAACACACACATACCCAAAGGAGCCTGTTCAAAAAAGCCTCTAAAACGCGCTTCACTTTCCGAAAGTTCGAATAAAATATGCTCAAGGTCATTTTCATCCAGGGGAATTTCTCTTAGCGAACAGATTATATATTCAACCGGCTTATCGCTTTGTAATACGGGTGAAAATTCCAATTCCCACTTTACATTTGGCGAGTTAGAATACACAGGATGAATGGCCAGCACGTCTTTTGTTTTATGTTCGCTTACCTGCTGGACGGTTTTAATCAGAAGTGCCTTTTCTGCATTAGTTAAAAGATTTGGGATAATGTTAATATCGTAGAATTTTAATCCACCTCCAACACGCTCTATTAAAGCCTGGTATGCATCGTTATATTCTACAACCACTAATACCGGTTTTAATTTAAAAATAATAACAGGGCTCTTAGAATGTTTTAACAGTGCTTTTAAGAATGGAGAGGCTAAATCTATCATAAATTTAAGTTGACACTTTCTCAAATATAATCGTTAAGCAGTTAATCACCAACCAATTTGTGCGGATATTATAATATTTATCATACAAATTGGTATAAATTATAAGTGACCTGTGTTTTCATCTGTTTTATGCTTTGTTTTTTTAATGTTGTGCGGCATTCTAAAGTTCTTTTCTTAAGTACTACAATTAAATGGAAGCCATAAAACTTTCTGATAACCTTTCGTTCCCTTTTACTGGAACTACAAGGTTGCAGATCAGGTTTTATTTAAAAATTATTGCATGCCTATACTTTGCAATCCTGAAAACATCAGGAAATATCAAGATCGAAAATATTTCTAGTGTCGGGATGTTATGTGATTATTAAAAAAATGTAAATTTTAAAGTGTAAAATGGATGACTTAAGCGTAAAGTAGGTGTTTATTTAATTATTATGACTTATTTGTAATACATTATTGAATTGTTTTATGTTTAAAATTCTGTATTTTTTGGCATAAAAAATGTTTTTGTGATTTTTTTTAAAAAATTATTTGTTTGATAATCAGTATTTTGTGAGCTATTTGTGAGTTAATGATTTGATTTATGCGATTTAACATTTCTCACTTATATTTTTTTAAAAATTTATATATATTTGTTCTTACCCTTTCGAGGGTATGTTTTTCATAGGTAGATGTAGGGTCAGAACAATGTTCTGGCCCTTTTTTGTCTGGGAATGATTTAAATCATCATCCGCTTTTAGATGGACACATTCCAGACACAAAAATTTTATTAGCAATTAAAAGAATGCGACCACCATCCAAACCAGAAATTAATAAGAGCAACGATAAAAGCTGGTACATTTCATGGAATCATGATGTACCATTTGAACTATGGCCAACTTATAAACGAAAGAGGGTAAGGATTAAAAAATACGATTTCATTAATACTTTAACGGGTGATGAAAGAGCAGCATTTGCAGAAGAGCGCAGATTAATTTGGGAATATCTACTTACCAGGCTTAATTATAATCCATTTGAGGAAGAACTTAATCTACTGAAAGGTATCCAAGATGAAGCAATCAAGGTCGAAAAACAAATAGTTAGTGCGGAACAAAAAATAGATGAGTTCCCATTGTACAAGACACCAATTTCAGAAGCGCTTGATAGGTGGCTGGAATACAAGGTGTCTGGTACAAAAAACAGAGGGTCTAAAAGTAATTGGACCTCAGTTAATACCTGGTTGTTAAAATACTTAAGAGAGAATAATCTTTTAGATACGCCTGCAAGTAAAATTACAGCCAAACATTTAATTGTAGCGCTTGATACTGTAAAATTGGAACGGAAATGGGAAGGCAAAACCTTCAATAATAACAAGGCCTATTTGGTAATGATCTTTAAATGGCTCACTACAATGGAATATATACCCATAAACCCGATCGAAGGCAAGATTAAAAAGCAGAAAGAGCATATATCCATTAATACCTGGTATGACAGAGACCTTGCGAAACTTGTTAAGAGCACCTTATTACAAAACAAAAAAGCATTACCAGTTTATAGGGCCTCTCAGTTTACATATCTTTTATGTATCCGCAGCCAACAAGAGTTATTGAAGCTAAGAGTCAGGGATATCGACCGGAGGTTAAAAAGGGTAAGGTTTACATCAGATCTTTCTAAAAATGATAAAGAAGCTTTCCGCGATTATCCAGAGGAATTTGAAACTGTATTGGACGAAATTGACTTTAATAATTTACCAAAACACTATCTTCTTTTTGGAAAAGGTGGTTATCCGGCTGAGGTTAGTGGTGGGAAAAACACCCTATCTAATCTTTTCAAGCCGATTAAAGACCAGTTAGGGTTGAGTAATGACTACACTATTTACGGCTGGAAACATACTAGGGTTGTACATGAAATGATGAAAGGGGCAGACCCATATAGTATTCAACACCTGTGCCGGCATAGTGATCTCAAAGAAACAATAAAGTATATGAGGGATTTCGATCTAAGCTTAAAAAATGTTTACACTGCTGAAGATCTGTCTTTCTGATTAAGCTTAATAATCTCAACAATTTTTTCGATATTTTCTGGAGTAAGTTTACTGTTTTTATTAAGATTGGAAACCCATTTACCACTCCGTGTAAACAACATTCCTTGAAAATAATCATTGATATAGATTTGGAAACTTTCGTCGACACCTGACAAACACAGTAATCTAACTTCGCCATATGAGGATTTAAATTTTATATCAACTGTCGCCATCGTCCAAAAATAAAAAAAGCCTTTCATTTCTAAAAGGCAGTTTACTTTATTACTTTTGTCACCTCACGACATAAGGATGCACCATTATCACTCGATGGCTTACGCCCTCGACATTGATGCTGGTGCATTCTTTTTTTTATGTCGTGAGAAACTGAGAAAGAGGTCGGGGGCGTTTATTATTTTCTGAAGAAAAAGAACCAGATCGCAACCAAAAATACGATTGTTATCCCTATCCAAACTTTCCAATCTAGATCAATATTTTTGGTTTTATCTAAATTAGTGGAGTCGACCTTTGTTTCACTCTTCACCTTACTTGTGCTATCCTTAGAAAGTTTATTTAATGAGTTTATTGTTTTGGTTGTATCACCGGCGCTTTGCTCATGTGTTATCGTTCTATTAATAAGCATTTCGTTGAACGGAACATCTTTTGTTTTGCCATCGGTTTTAATTCGGGCAGTTAGTTCGTTTGTTTTTTTGTTTTGAAAAACAGTAACACTGACATTTTTATTCTTAACATCAACTAATTTAAAAGCCGTGTCCCCCCGAAGATCAACCGGACCATCTACTTTAAAATTGGCAGTCAGTTCAATATTGTCATTTTGAGGAGATTTATATGAAATTGTTTCTTGGACTGTTGTTTTACCATTGGAATAAGTTCCTTTGGCAAATGAAGCAACGCTGTCAACTTTAACGCTGCCAATTTTAGATTCGGTTTCGAGCCTGATATCTTCAGTTTTCTTATCAAGCTTTTTGTGTTTAAGAATCCTGCACCCATTTGATGATATAAGAACGAGCGCCAATGCAATTAATAATAACTTTTTCATTTTCTGTTGGCTTTAATTATAACTGTACTTTTTTTAGACGTATCAATATTTATCCACTGTTTGATTTGGTCAAGCTCACGATCGGTTCGTCGCAACATCATGCCCTGGAGACTATCGATGATCCGATCCTTCTTTCTTTCGCTTACCACGTGGAGAGAATCTCGTTTTTCATACTTGATTATTTGATCATCTTTAGATTTAATTACCGCAGCCGAAGTGTCGGTAAATTTGTATACAAAGAACCAAGCGATCGATACAGCAACTACTAGAAGATATACAGCTGGTGATTTTACAATTTGATTAAATGAAACTTTAGGGAGTGTTATGTTCTGCATCGCAATAGATATTATTTTTTATATGGCCTTAATCTGCTCAACCAGCTCTCAAGAAACTGAGCTTGGTCGCCAACAGCCCAGCTGCGATAGGCAGCCTCACGAGCAGCATTGTATTTTGTTAATAAAGTTGCCGGATCAGATTTATTTGCCAATTCTATAACTTTCGGATCCATAATGCCATCTTTGACCACTCCAAAAATTTGCTCTAAAAATTGAACCGCTCTGCCTTTACCAGAATTAACCCCAAAATCATAGATTGAATTGGCGAGTTGCTGATCATTGATCTGATCTAACTTATTTATTTGCCAAAAATTATCCTTATAGAATTCGACGATGAGATCACGCACGGGCTCTGTGTTAACTTTGGCTGATGCATTCACCCAACCAGCTAAACTGAGCTTTGTCTTTGCCCTTTTGTAATCCTCTTTATACCGATCTATATGCTTCCATCCTTGCCATTGCGGCCAGAAGTTTCTAGCTATACC
Source organism: Sphingobacteriaceae bacterium (assembly GCA_017745075.1). Lineage (GTDB taxonomy): Bacteria > Bacteroidota > Bacteroidia > Sphingobacteriales > Sphingobacteriaceae > Pedobacter. The sequence goes on from JAGIAD010000008.1 coordinate 202,210, forward strand.
TGCAAACGTTTCACCGCCTCTATCAGCTTTATTGTTTGCATAACCACCTTCGTTAATGCCGGTTATTTTTTCTGCGATCTCAAATTTTGCCATACCATTTCGCTAAAAAAGGATCAGTGTATCTGATCCTTTTATCAACAGTAAATTTCGATATAGGTTACATTTATTAATCGCCGAAAAGTAGCTGAAAAGTAATTTATCAAATTGCCGGTTCAGACATCAGCTGCATCCAATTTGTACCATCAAAGTAATTTGTTTTATGCGTAGTTAAATTGTATATTTCTAAGCCTTCAGCTGGAGTTGGTATGCTATCCCTTTGTGAAGATGTTAGTCTCGGTTTTAAAAATCCCTGATTAATACTATCAATACGAAATTTAGCTGAATTATCAGGAACAAAATCTTCAGAATTCCCAATAATAACATTACCTAAAGCATCCATCCTTAACATCTCAATCTCATCACCAGAAACCCCGTTAGACATCAATATCTTAAATTTGCCAGATTCGAAGAAGTTTGAAATCTTTGTTTCGTTAGTATTAGAAAACAAAACTAAACGTCCCTTTGTGCCGACTCCGCCGCTATATATAGATTCAATTTTTTTTCCGAATGGTTGTATGATATCCAATGCATTTAAAGAGCCATCTTGGCCAATATTAAAAGCTAAAATATCACCATCAGTACCTACGAAAAACCTAATTTCACCACTACTATAGTGAGACCTAAATTCCATATGTCCCTGTGGCGTAGAAGGAACAAATGAATTATGTACGTTTGATGAATAAGCCGCCCTAATTGCCGTCCCTGTTTTAAGGAGGATATCCTTAGTTAAGTCTGCTGATTCAGGTATAGAGGAGCCTATCTGCTGGATTAAACCATTGATATAAAATTTACCTTCTGTGCGAGTACCTGACCTCAAAGTATTAACTAAACCTAGATTTCCATGTTTATCTGATCCAATAATGAAAAATGTATTTGGTGGTAAAAGGTTGTTCCCACGATGTTTAAGTACTCCTTCAATTACTTTACCTGTCAAAAAACCCTGAGTTGAAAGATTAAAGAATCTTTTTATTCCGCCTAATGTTAAAATAGCGATTACTTCATGGCCATTGTCATTTGGATGCGTTCCATCATAGGTAAGAAAAGAGGAGCCTCCATTAGCTATCATACCATCAAAAACATTAACATAGTTTACTCCGAATGATGTCGCTAAAGTTTCAATTACTAAATTATACTCTCTAATCTTTACCTCATCTTCCTCACTCAGATCTGGTTGTGTAGCTGGAATACTTAATAAAGTTATTTCATCTGCAGACCAACCTTTTACCGTGATGCATTCATTTAAAAAATCTGAATACTTCGACTGAAAAATAACTGCTGTGTCTCCAGGAGTACGATAATCATTAATTCCGTATTCTACTATCAACCGCTTCATCTCGGGTGTTTTAACCGGCGCTGGTTCATGCCCTATTCCTGCACCTGGTACCCCGAAATTTAATTCTTCCAAGTCAAGAAATCCTGACAGTAGGGTTGAGAACCTTTTAGCATTTGATGAAGCTCCTATGCCATAGGCAATGGAATCTCCCATAACTACAATACTTCCACTTTGGTCTTCTGCATCAGCCTCATTGGTAAGCCTGTTTTTCGTTGTATCGTATGTTAAAACAGAATCTTGCTCTATTGCTCCTGTATCCGAACCGAAAACGATACAGTGAGGAACTAAATCAGAAACTTCGCCGCCTGTCGGCAAGTCTTTTATCGACGATGCTGGCAATCGATCTGAACCAGTCAATGAAACTAACAAGTCTCGAATTTGAACAGCTGTCTGACTTCCTGTAGGAACAAGCTCTATTGTTTTGCTCAATAAAATATTAAGCTCACTTCCTTTGATCGCCGGTACCCGAGGCGTTTTTAAATATTCAGAAATACAATCCTTGAGATCCTGAATAGTTTCAATATTATTAATGTCTGCCATTTTATACTTTAATTAAAGGAATTAAGCCAATGTTTTTTGGACGTGTTTCCAAACCTCCCGTTGATCCCGTTTGTGGCGAACTAGCGTCCTTAGAATTTCTTGAATTACCTCGATCTGCGGAATACTCCTGGCCAATAGGTACATCATTCATTGTGTGAGTATGTGCTTTGAAATCGTCTGCTTCATAACCGCCGGGGTATTCTGAATTTCTACCCAGCGAAATACCCGCGCCTAAATCCAAGGAGCGAATAAACATACCTCTTAGATCAGGTACCCTGAAAGTTGTAGTGGTATTACCAGTACTAAAAAAACCTTTGCTGTTTGGAACCGAATTCCATTGCAGATCCGTGATTAAGCTGGAACCTAAAGTTTGTACGTATTCCCATAACCTTGGATAATCGGCCCGGCTAAGTAAATCACCCTGAGCAATAACAGTATTTGTTTTTTGCTTATAGCCATAGTCAAAATCGCCAACGTTTAAAAAATTTCCGCTATAATCCAAAAGAATAAACACAGCACCATCCCAAACTAATTCAATTTTTTCACCATCTGCTATAAACAAATTTGTCCTGGTACCTGAGCTTAATGTTTTAACATTTAAATTTAGTGTGATTTGCTTGGCGCTGATACTAAGTATAGCTATCCTTAAACCTTTGTCATCAGCTGATAGTATTGGTAAGGTTACAGCTGCATTACCGGTTATGTTTAAAAGCACAAGGTTTAAAAGCACCTCGGTTTTAGTAAGCACCTTTGTTGCATCGACTATCGTCAAACCATTGTATCCGCGCATGGCATTTCGCAACCATGTGGTACGATCGGCCAGCTCTTTCAATGGTTTATTATCAATACCATCTGGGCCACCGATAACCAAATCCGTTGTTTCGAATTGATAAATTTCTTCTCTCCAGGTATTTTCGCCTTCGTAAAGTCCCATTTCTTAAGAATTAATAGTTATCTTCCATGAACCAACCAACCTAACAGCATCGGTTTTTACAATTTCCGTTCTAGTTTTACGAGCGAACAAAGCACCGCTATCGGTAACCAACCCGAACTCTCTAAATGTTTGACCATTTCCTTCAGTAGCATTTAATGCCCAATCAAACTTTACAGAGTTTGGTTCCGGGTAAGTTACCCCAGTAATGGTAGTTTCAAACGGAGCAGTTATTGCAACATCTGTAAGAGCAGGGGCCGTTCCATTTGTGCCGAGCTGCAGCTTGGTTATTTTTTTTCCCGTGGTATCACCACCCAAAAGCCTTGCAATATTGGTGTGGCCAAGAGTAACCACTAAATTGTTTTCCTGATAGTCGTCAATGATTTTGCCTGAAGCAACATCGATGACCGCTAAAGAAAAGCATCCTTTTGCGTTTAAAAATTCTTTATTCATCATACCGGTATTATTTCTATTTCCAGAACATCGCTGTCTGAACTATAATTTTTACTTCCATCACGATAGTGTTGGCCATCGTGCTTAAAATCTCCACCTGCAACAATCACATCATCATCATCCACTGATGGGCTCTCTGAACTTTCATCGCTGAGGTTGATATCATCATTGCCCAGATCGATCGTGTAGCTGATATCCAACAAATGGTTCCTGGTGCCCTTATAAACATTTATCATCTTTACCAGCTCTTCAATCATTGAAGCGCTTATTAGATTTTTACCACCATCTAAATCGATACGGAACTGAGCCCATCCGTAATCAGGATCTGTGCCGGCATTTTCAATAATTACTGCATCAGGATATCCGATGCTTTTTAATGCTTCTTGAACCGCCCAAACAGTACCGCTGTATCTTTTAAGTTCAATTGCTTTTTTTATTACTTCGCGCTGCTGCTCTTCGGTTGTAGCCAGTTTCATCCCCTTATACCCAAGCACATCAAACTGCGCGGCAAGCATCGGTAAAGCAGATGAATCAACAGTATCGATAATATACACCAGCAGTTTTTCCAAAGGAATCGCATCTAGGTATTTTTGTGCAACCGTATCGAAAGCAACAAAATGTTTTACATCAGCAATAGCACTGGCCAGTATGTTACTCATCGCTATAACCAGTTAAATTAACAGTTATCCCGGTGCAAAAAGCTACCTCGCTAAAGTCAGCTGTTACATCTGCAGCTGGCTGTATGACTTCTATACTATAAACCGCATCGGTTTTACTTGCCGCATTGATTTGGCTCCTTACTGCATTGCGGCCAAGCTTTCTTTTACGCTGATCAGCATATGCTGTTAGGCTCGCGGTAATCGCTGCCAGTTCAGGAGCAGGCACCGATCCGGTTAAAAGTATTACGTTAACCTCGATCGCATAATTCTTTTTTGTTGGCGCTACGACGTTAACAATATCATTTAGCGGCCTAACTTTTTTAGGAGTTACCTTTGCTTCGATGGCTGCAATAAGATCTGCTGAAGGTGTGGCCGCATTTTCAAGCAGCGGATAAATATTTACGTGACCTGGTATCGGAGACTTAATACCAACATCAATGATTGATTGATTGGCTGACTTAGCAAAATATATGTAAGCATCATCCGGACCAGCTGAACTAAATGCAGATGGCGCAAGTTTTATTCTTTCCCGAATACCATCATCAGTTTCAGTATCGGCGCCGCCATCAGTTATTTCGATATTTCCAGCAATTGCAACAAAAGCCTGTGGATCCAAAATTATACTGATTGCACCTATCGGATAGTTGTTGCCAATATCACCGGCCACCGTACATTCTGCAGCAACATTTACAGTATCAGTACCAGCTGGAACTGTTGCCCCAACCAACGTTATAAATACCGCTTTACCATCCGGGCTTTGGACCCTGATCCCGGCAGGTATATCAATGGTAGGATGTCCCCCAACCAGAGTGAACTGGATGGTGCATATAGCTTTTGCGGCAGGCAACCTTGTAACTCCTACCAGCTCACCTAAATAGTCAATCATCGGATATCGAGCATAAGCTAATAAGTTTTGTTTTGCCGCCTCATTTGCCTCAATCTTATTCAAATGTATGCGATAGCTTATAGCTTGAATAAGAAGCATTTCCGCTTGTCCTGGTGCAAGCTGCATACCGGTAAGCGATTCATAATTTGCCTTGAAATCAGCAACAATAATATCTGGATTGCTATCTATAAAAATCGGTTCTTCCATTATTCAAAATTTAAAGTTGCAGATGTATGCTTGGTTGTTTGGAAAATGAGATTTCTGCTTACCTGCAAACCTCCAGTATTGAAATCATTATTAAAATCAGTATTGAAATCGCCAGCATTAAAGGTGACTCCATTACTTTCTATTGTAAAGGATCCATACTGTTGCCAGTTATCTTGAACCCAATTTATCAGTTGCTCCAGTGTGCTTAAAGTGTTAAGCGGAAATTCCGGAAGTGCCGGAATTTCGTCCACAATAAATTGAAGGTTGAAGAATTCCCCTGGAGAAAGTCCAGGAATAAGTTTTTTGATAGTCAAAGTGACTGTCTGAGATATCGATAAAGTAGCGGTAGTTGCAATACCCGGAGTTAGATAAACGATTAATTTATCACCAGCAATGTACCACTTGCCATAGTTTAACCAATTGTAGTTAACCCAGGTCAATAAATCGGTAGCACTTTCAAAACCTATTACCGGAGGCATCGGGAAAGCAGGAGAGTCATTCACAATAAACAGTACATTATAACGGCCATTGTTCTGTTTTATTGGAATTGTAGCACTCAATATTATTCCGGCTGATGCAGTACCGGTATTCACGATTCCAGAATTAGACCATACTAAGGTGTCTAATAGATCCTGATCAACAACATTGTAGGTAATATTAAAGAGTACATTTGATTTATCGGTGGTGTGTGTAATTTTACTCACAACAATACGTTTTTCCCAAAGCTTCAAAGCTTCAAAAATGGCAAGCTTCATGTTGGGTATAGCCGTAGTTACCGGATCATCAGCATACTGAAAAATATCGCAACCGAATAAGGGCCTGAGAGGATCAGAACCAGGTATGGTCCTGAGAATAAAATCAATACATTGCCTTACATCATCCAAACCAGTAGCGATTGCGCCCACCCCAATGGTTGATAATTGATAGTTAGTGTAAGGATTGTTTTTTATCATGGTATTGCTGGTCCTGTTGGGCTTCCACTTGCAGCAGAAGTATGTTTATGTGATTTCAAACTAATGGCACCGGCAGTAACATCATCGGAGGCTGTTAATTTACTAACATTCAATTGTGCACTTGCCCCATTAACAGCAGCTCCGGAAATTCCAGAAATTCCACCCATTGAAACAACTCCTTGAATATTAGCAGCACCTGAAACATTCAGTATACCATCTACATTTGTTTCAATCGAATTAATATTTACCTCATTTGCTTCAATATTTACCTTACCAGTACTTGTTAGATTAGCTTCGGTACAATCAATGTTTACCTTGCCTTTGATATCGAAACTCAAAATTGATGTTTTACGGTCGTAAATTATCGCCGTATTATCGCCGAAACTTAATTTTAATTTTCCCGCTTCAGAGCCTTCAGGTAATTTGTTTTCATCATAAAAAGAACCACAGATAACGCCATATTCCCAGCCCTCATCCATAAGGCAGTAAACATTTTCTTTTATGTCAAATGGAAAAGAGAAGTGATCAATACCTGCTCGCATTACCGCCATCTTTAACCAGCCGCTTACGAAATCATCTTCAGGAAAATATACCCGGGCCAGTCCTTTTGCGGCATCGACTTCTGAGATTATTCCAAATTTTAACATTTTATTTAGTCTGATAGGTTAATGAATTTTTGGGGATTGTTTTTGGTATTTTGGTCGCCTTATTATTTGAAACGTTAATTCTTTTAATTTCAGCTGTAGTAATATAACCACCGGTATCGATGGCGTGCTCCGAAGAAAGTACATGCCAAATGCCTGAAAAGGCTCCAAATCCTGTTAATTCGAAGTTAACTCCAGCAACCAAAACAACATTACCAGGCACAGGAATTGTACCGGTCTGCTGCAGAGTATTCATCCTGTGGGTATATGCTTCAGCTTTGGCATTTGCCTGCTCTTCATTTTCAACTTTTCCCCTTAACTCTAAAGTATCTAACTCCTTACTATATGAGGGATCTTCTCCAGGTAAATCACCTGAGCGTTCAGATTTTACAACTTTGCTGGTGTTAGGATTATAGAATTTAACGACAGTTCCTTTAAAGATATTTGTAGTTTTATCTTTGAAAGAATAGCCTGGCATCACATCTGTCTTATCTATTGAAAGAACGGATCCAAAACTTTCAAGTTCGGTTTGCTTAATGAATACTAACTGTGTTCCCTTAACGGTAAAATTATAACCGTATTCTGAGGATAGTCTGTTAATGTACTGAAGATCTGTTTCACGGCGCTGTGTTGATCGGCCAATACGTATGTTTTCTATGGAACCAACTACAGTAAATTTATTCTTTGCTGCAAGCGTGTGGATGATTTCTGAAAGTGTTTTATTCTCATGGGCATAACCTTTCCTCGTTCTCATTTTTCCATATATACCGGTTGATAATCCTTTGATTGAAATTTGATCAGGCGGACCGGTAAATTCAATTTCATCTACCTGAAATACCCCACACTCCAATATTTTGCTGTTTAATCCAATAGTTATATTAAGATAGGCACCTTTTTGTGGATACCATTCGTTTACCCACTTTCCTGATTTATCTTCCAAAACAAGTTCTATCTCATCACTTTCGCCACTAACTTTATCCTTATAGTTTAGGGACAAAAAATTTTCACTAACATCAGTTGTGATATTTTTATTGTTGTAAAGTATTTTAAAATATGGCTTAGGTAATCTCATTTTATCTTTTCCAAGGTGGTAAACTTTCTGAATCAGTTAATACATCTGCTGTTTCGAGAACTGGAATGTTTAGTAAGGTCCCCTGCGGCAATACGTCATAAATTTTGATATCAGGATTCGACTTGATTATTAATTCTGAAAACGCTGGGCTGCCATAGCATTTCGTACTTACAGTATCCCACCTTTCATTTGGACCGGTTGTATATTGGATATTTGCCATTATCTTCTGATGATAATTTTTTGAAATAAAGAGGTTGATACCTGGTCAAGGTTTTTGTTATTTGCCTGCAAGATTTTATTGATGGCATTGACAGAGGGCATTTCGGTAAAGGGATATGTACTCAAAAAATCATTAGTGCTGTTCAAAACAAGAATGGCAGCAGATTTTAGACTTGGCTGTTTCGCAAAATACTCAACGTTCTTTTCAATTTTATCTACCAGCTCCGTAAGAGCAGCTTTGCTTTTTAGCAGAGAGTTTTTTAGCATTTCAACATTTACCGGTTTAGCTGGTGGATTTGCAGCAAGCTCAAATACAAGATTATCAGTTCTAATATTCTGCTGTTTTACTGCAGCAATATCCAGTGAAGCTTGTTTGTCTAAGGTTGGAGCTTGTAGATTTCGTATCACAACTGGCTTTTTATCACCAACCGCCAGTGCATTTTGTTTGGCATCCAGTTGCTTTTGCTCCAATTTATCATTGCTGATAAACTCCCGTAATGTAAGACCTACCGTAGCCTGAATAATAGTGCCATCTTTAAACGCGTCATCGATAGAATAGGGAAGGGAGACTATAACGAAGTCGCCAATATAAGACCCATCACCCATCAGCAACGGTAAGACCTCACCATTTGCTTTATAACTTGTGAGCGCTTGAATCTGCTGCTTCGGATTGCAAAATTCAGCTCGCATAATTATGGTTACGAAAATCTCCTGAAGTGTATCACCAACTTTCTGGAGAGTAGGCTTTTTATTTATTAATTCAAGTTCAGCAAGCGCGGCTTCATTACCGGAGAAACTCAGGTCTGCGAATCCATAAAGGCCAGTAAATACTATATTTCCTAGTTGTGCATACATTAATACGAAACCCTTCTTTCTTTAGCTTGTTGCTCTTTCATTAATTTTTCAAAATCACTTTTTACTTGGCCAGTAATTTTTTGCCCATCGGCTTTTGTAGCACCACCATTTAGATTTATAACTGGCGCGAAATTTACTGATGTAGTAGGTTTCATAGGAGCCGGTTTCGGCGCTGGCTGCATTGCGGTCATCGCCGGCATGACCGAACCAGAGCCGTTCACTTTTTCTGCATCAGCCGCAATCTTACTGGCCTTTAAAGAATTATCATATCCTTTGTTGAAAGCTTTTGATATGCCTCCATCCTTAATTTTTAAAACGAGTTTACCCACATCTGTCAAACCTTCCTTCATGAGTTTGAAATCAAAGGTGAAAATGCCCTTAAGTATTTTACCTAAGGCTGAAAAGACACTAAACAACATTTTGCCTACTTCAAAAACGCCATCCATTATTGCTCTGAACTTTTCTGACTTATAATAAGCGATGACCAAGCCGGCTATTAAAGCGACCACAGCGGCAACGATTAAAACAATAGGATTCATTAATAATGTTAAGTTTAATGCGGCCATCGCTGCCCTGAATCCACCAGTTACGGTTGATCCTGCGAGCATGGCGGTTTGGTAAGCTAACTGAGCCGTTTTAATTAATCGAAAAACACTTGTACCAAAGCTTATCACTTTGAATAATCCTCCAAAAACAAATGATAAGCCACTTACAACAAAAGAAAGCGCAGAACCGACAGCTACCACCGACAAGATGGTGCTAACCAAGCCTTGATTTTGAGTTGCAAAATTGCTCACCCTGTCAATTATTCTACCTATTTTACTGATAATCTCGTTAAACTTTGGCAACAAGGTTGTCCCAGCTGTAACCGATAATTCCTGAAGTTTGTTCTTGAATATCTGCCACTGGGAAGTACTACTCTTAATCCTTTTCTGATATTCTTTATCCATAGAACCCTTTTCAGACCCATTAACCAAAAGCAATTGTCTTTTATATTCAGCTAAGTTATTTGATAATTTCATGAGTTTAGGACCCGCATCAGTCCCGAAAAGTCTGACAACAGCCTCTGATCTTTTGGATTTATCCAATTGATTTATCTTCTCAAATACGTCAATCAAGCCGCCTTGTGCAGACTTCGGATCAGCCATTATATCTTGAACCTTTTTAGCATTCAGGCCCAACATCGCCATTCCATCCTTGAACCTATCCGCCTGCATTGTTGCAGTTGAAAGTCTATTGATCATGGTATTAATTGCTGTAGCGGCAGTTTCAGGTGTTTCCCCTGCAGACAACATAGTTGATGCTAAAGCCGCTGCTTTTTTTGGGTCAAGATTTCCAGCCGCACCGGCAATACGCTGCAATACGTTAATAAGATCTGGACCTTTCGCCAAGGTATTATCATCCAGATAATTGATTGCATCAGCAAAGCCCCCTATTTTTTCGATCGGTATTTTAAATACATTGGCAATTTTACCCATACTGTCGGCAATTTCTCCTGCCTCCATATCGAAAGCTACACTCATTTTGGTAACCTGCTTGGTGAACTCAACAATGTTTTTTTCCGGAATGTTCATCCGCAGACCGGAGGAAATAAGATCCTGAATGTTTTCTGTAGCTATAGGAAGCTCCCGGCCCAAATTCATGACTTGTTTAGTCATGCGAGCAACAGTATCGGCCGTATCAACTTGCATTTGTTTACGGATATCGACCATTTTCGTCTCAAACTCTTTAGCATCTTCGATAAGCTTCATAATTGGTGCACCCATTGCGACACCAGTTATAGCGGCATCCTTTCCGATCTTAAAGGCTTTTTTTGAAGCAGCATCAGCCTTTTTAATAACTGATGAAGCCCGGTCGATAGCAGACAATATAATCGCAATTTTAATATTTCTGTCTGACATTACTCGGTACGGTTTAGATCCTTATGAAGTTTTAAAGAAATTGAATACCAGAATGCCAGGTCTTTGCCTGACATTTCTAGTAGGGTGGGTAGTTGGGTATGGGTTACGCTCGCGATGAACGCGATCTCGTAGCCGGTTACTAAAAATTTCCGGAAAATTCCCCCATCAGATTAAGAACGTCTCCTCCGTTCATTTCTTCAAGGTCTTCCATTACTATTGTTTTATCATCTATAGTAACACAGGCTGCAATCAAAGCAAAGATCAGTTTGTCTGTATCTTTACCTGCTACCTTTTGCGCCTGCAAAACATGCTTACCTTTAAATTCACCAACTTTAGCAATTTTTCCATCGCTAAGTTTTAACTCTTTTTTTTCTTCTGCCATGATATTATTTTTCAATTTGTTGCTTAAATAAGCATCCACCGGGATGGCAGAAATTCCATCCACGGCTTCAGCCTTATATTTTATATTCCAAGATTAGCCCGGTACTTAGCCATTAAATCAACCCCTTCGACAACATAGATATTAGCTTCAACATCTACTTCAACCAGAGCTACGCCATCAACTTCAAGCTTGCAATAGGTAATCGTTAGATTGCTCTCTAACTCCACATTGTCCTGGGCTTTGAAATTACCTAATGGTAATTCTTTGAATTGACCAGTTAAATAAATAGTTAACGGTAATTCAGCAACGCGAGACCCGCCTTCGTAATTTTCCACACTAGATCTTACCTGTAGACTCACCGCCTGGTAGGGATTAGCGCTTTTTTTGATTACATCAACGTAAAAGGAATTCCATTTTATTTTCATTTCCATCTTATCAATGCCTGAAGCATACTCAAGACTTCCAATCATTCCCAATGCCTTATGCTCTGAAAGCTTATTTTTGATAGTTGGCAGGTTAAGCTCCTCCGCTCTACCCAAAAGGTTAACGCCATCAACATAGATGTTGGCGTTAACGACTCTATTAATTTTTACGTCTGACATTATTCTATTGCGCTTAAAAGTGAAATATCCAAAACTGATTTAAATGTTATTCTTTCAGCAGGTGTAGGGCCCATTATGACACGTTCAAAAGTGATATGGCCAGCTGCTAGTTCTTCAGCAGAGTTATCCTCTTTGTTAAACTTTATTACGCTACCTCGAATCAGAGCTCCACGACCTATTAAAACACGTAAGAATTTATTTCCTGCCTCTCGGATTGTATCAATTAGGGCCTGTGTTATCGGTTTATCCACAAATGGTAGTGCAGCTTGTTCCAAACTTTCGTCTACAATGTCGTTTATACGGACAATGTTCATAAAGCTATCAGCTGCAGTATTAACTGGAAATGAAGCATTTCTGTTGCCCCAGGTTCGGTTGCCGGTTCCAAACGTATTAAATACAGTCGTAATGCCTGCGGCATTCAAAAGATTGGCATCTGAATTTGGATCACTTATTCCTGCAGATATCATACGTTCCGCTCCTGTAGTACCCTTAATTTCGTGATTCGATGAAGAAACCCAAAATCCCTCATTAATATCTACAGATGCTCTGATACCAGCAAGAAAAGCACTATAATCAAAGTTTATATACACATCGGTTCCAGCAACGGAACTTGCATCTGGGTCGTATTTTTTGATATGCGGATAAAGCAGTTCCACTCGCTTATCGCTTGTATTGAAGTTTATTGACCCTAAAGGACCACGGCCAGCAATTGCGCCGGCAACAGTTGTACCAATAGGCGCAGAAATATAAGTTATCGCACGGTATTTGGTTGTTGCCGAAATTAACGTGTTGGCTACACTTGATAAACCAGAGAAACCTGGAGCGATTAAAATTTTAGGATTAAATCCAAAAGTATTAAAAGCTAAGTCATAACAAAACATTCCCGTCCTAACACCCGTTCCGGAATCTAAAGATCCAGCTATCACGGTTCCATTAATAGCAGAAACATTTAGCTTTTTAAAATCGAATTTTAAAACTGTTCCGTTTGCAATTAGGTTACTTAAAACCTTGAAATTTCCATATTCGTCAATTGAATAATCAGTTCCTAATACATAAGCAACTGCTGCCCCAGCACTATCTTTAACCACTACTGTACCAATTGGAGCAGAAGATAAGCGTAAGCCACCATCAGTCACTGTATGTGATTCAGCAGTTACAGCAGTTGTATGAAAGGCAGGATCAAAGACATTAACTACCAAAACGGTTCCAGCTCCTTGGGCAAATATTGCATCCAACGATTGAGGTATTGTGAATCCTGGGATCTGCAAGCCGAACTGGGCTGCATCGCGGTCATTGCTCACCAATACCACTTCATTCTTTGGACCAATTGGAGAAATACCGATTAAACCGATAACAGCTGATTTAACCACCTGAATTGAACGACTCCCAATTTCTACCTGTATGGTTTCAACGCCATGTAAATATGATGCACTCATCTTTTAATTTTTTATAGTGTTTGAATTTTTCTTTGTTGGCTCGGTTAATATTCCTTGGCTAATTAAACTTTTTACCAATGGACTTTCTTCAGGAAGCAGGTGAGGGCCTTTTCCGTTAATCGTGTAATCTTGTTTGTCGTGAGAAAATGAGAGGATGCCCTTGGCATTGTACTGGAATGATTTCATAATTTTGAGTTTTTAGGAAAGTTTAATATCATTAAAATTTCCACCTATCTGTTCCGAACTAAACTGGGTTTGAGTAACAATTCCTTTAGTTGAAAAATCTAAACTGTATTCAAACACATTTTTTACTTTTTGAACGAACCTAAATCCAGAGTATATAAATTTTTCACTATTTACAGGTTTGAAGCCTAACATGAATGCTTTAATAAACTCCGCTAACTGATATATTCCTTTATCACCTCTCAACAAATTGCTCTGGATGAGAAAGCTAAAAGTATAATTTGATTCCTGATAAGACATGTCAATTGATTTTATATTTGGAGAAGCCATCTCCTCGTTAAAACCAACAAATATTTTTCTTTTACCCCATGCTTTTTCAAATTCAATTTCTGCTTCAGGCAACGGTTCAACGAATGTGTTTGGGTCGTTTATACCATATTCAGGATCATTCAACTTTGATCGTAAAAACTCAACAATCTCAACCTCTACAGCTCCAATATCCATAATTTATAATTGTTGTAATTCAGCGTAATATGTTTTACCATCGTATTTACTTGTAACTCTCATCACACCGTATTCCAAACCATTGATTGTTACTATTTCTTCAGAATTGCTATCAACCGCAGGTTTCAAGTCAAGAAAATCTCCTTGCTTGTATTCCATCATACAGTTTTTAGGAGAATATGGAACATCTAAAATTTTAGCGGTTTCGGTAGCATCTTTAAAAAGTATGTTTGCTAACTGGAGAATGCCCCCAGAATTCGATGATGGCATCCAAGATGCAACGTAACCAAACGTAGTGTTAACTATGCTGTGGGCAGCAGCTTGGAGGCCATCAAATAAATTCATTAGATGCCGTTAGTCAAAAGCAATTTAACCGATGTTGCTGCCGATAAAACGGATTCAAAAGCAACTCCCACGTAAATATTGTCCGTGGCCGTCTTGGTTAGATTTCTATTGGTTGTACTATAATATAATTTATCACCTAAATCAATTGCACCTGTTGCTTTAGCGATTTCATAAACACCCTTTAGATTTAGGGCCCCAACTTCACCAAGGCCAATGTTAGTAACCGCAATACCAATAAGAGCTCCAGCAATTACTAAATCACCAGATTTAACAGCAGTTCCATTAGTTGCAACTGGATAGTCTAAGGTTTCACCTTTCCTGACAAAATTTTTCATATTTATTTATTTAATTAGTTGCGAGGGAGGGACTCGAACCCTCGGCCTCCGGGTTATGAGCCCGGCGAGCTACCAACTGCTCTACCTCACGATTTAAAAAAAAGCCTGCCTTACGACAGGCTTTTTAAACAACAAACTATTACTTCAACCAAAAGTATTTTAAGAGCCAGGATTGTAGGCTAAACCACGGAAATCGACCGCCTTAGCACCAAATACCATTCTTGCTTTAATTTCTACACCATCAACATCAAAACCGTTCCTTTGCTCAGTGAAAAGTTCCGGTTGTCCTTCCAAGAAAGCATATTCAACTGTATCAATCTGGGCGTTGTCCGCAGCAAGAAACCATTTGTTCCCAGTAATTCTAGGTTCAACAATAGGATCAAACTGGCCTTTCCAGACGTTTTGCTTGTTAATTTCAGTTGGAACAAAGCTTGATGATGCATACTGTAAAGCGGCCTCCTCATTGTCTGGGCCAACTAAAAGATATTTACCCATCAAATTCAAGAAATCTTTTTTATCCAACCCTTTTTGATTGCGTAATAATTTACGCAATAAGCCGATGTTTGTGATATCTAACGCCGATCCGGTAGCAAGATTTCCATGAGTAGCATGGAACAATGCAACTCCATCTGACATTTTAGGGTTATTCAATAAGATATCATAAACAATATCTGATTGCTTGCGAGCAGCAGCATTTGCAATCGCTCTTGGGATTCGTGAGAAAGCACCTAAATCATCGTTAATAATACTTTCCCAAGTTAACGATATGATTTTGCCATATTTCACAACCCTTAATTTTTCTGCACCTTCACCTATAGTTGCATAAGTATACTCGCCACCTTCTTTAACTTCTTCAAAATTTGAGAACTCACCAGTAGAAATCACTGATTTTTCCTTAAAATCTTTAACAGTACCTCGGGTTGCCCATTGAACAAATGTTCTTTCTTGGAGAGCGTATTCACGAGCTAATGAGGAATTAACGGTATTACCTAAAATGTTAGGAAAATCAGAGGTACTATGCATACCGGCAGCCCTGCGGCCATCAATGTTTAAAGCATTTTGAGCAATTTCCATTGTACTCAACCCCCTGGTTTTTCCACCGGCATCTTCTACAGCTTCGCGCGCCATATCCAATAAGGACATACCTCTGAATTCACGAGCTTCTGGCTTCAAAGGGATTGATGGATTCGCTCTATTCATGATAGCATTTTCCATTGCCTCACGCTTCTTCTCGATAGATTCTTTACCGATACTAATGTGTTGCGTACGCACAGCAGGTGCTTGGCCCGCTTCTAATGCAGCAATGATTTCAATCCTGGCTGCATCAGCAGTGATTCCCCTGGAAATCATACCATCCAATACCGAATTATCAGTTAAATTGGCAGCACGAAACGCAGATGTGATTGTGCTTACTCTGGTACGTTCTTCAGTAACTGCAGCACTTCTTAATGCAGTATCATCAACAACAACGGCTGGAGCAGCAGCTGCTGGTGGATTCGGTTGAGCAGATCTTTGGCCTGCTTGCTGAGCAGCAGCAGCGTTTTCTTCTTCAGTCATGGTCCTTTTATTTTTTGTTATTGTAATTTCGTGATAGCGTAAATTGGGTTGATTCGTATCTTCTTTTGATCGAACACCAGAACCATAATCAACCGGTACTGAACAAACAGATAATTCTCCTGGCTCCCAATCAGAAACTCTTACAGAAATAAGATTTGTCTCTTCGTTTTCCGTAACCATAGTTTCATGAATATCGTAGCCAACAGATATGTTTCGGATAATACCATCAATAATATCTCCAACTATGCCAGATACTTCTGGACGCTTAGAAAGACGAACTGTGGCCTTACATTCTTTATTCTCTACCCAAGCCCTGGTAACGACGCCATAAATTGTATTAACAGTATAAGTGGCATGCGTATCGACTAAATTTGCACCAGCATTAGCGCGTTCAAGCCTAACAGATTCGGGAGTGCACAACAACTGTTCGGTATATTTCGTGCCATCCCACATCCGACGTTTTGCTTCTACTTCTGTAGCAAAAACAACTTCGATCGTGTGATCAGTTTCATTATAACTATCCGGAGTTATATTGGCCCTAACGAATGAAGGAATTTTAAACGTTTTGTTCATGGTTGTAAAATTACCTCTATTGATATTTCAAGAATCGCCGATACATTGCGGTATGTTCGCCAGTGATTAAAAAAAATGAGTCCGGAAAAAAGTTTCCGGACTCATTTTAATCTTCTTTTTTAGCTTCAATCTGATCAATCTTCGCAAGCTTGTCAGCATCATACCGAGGATCACTTTCCGGCATCAGCTTAGCCTTATCGAATCGCTCCTTATCTTCCTTCATCTGATCAACTATCTCTTCAGGCGCATAACCTAATGATCTAACAGCATCTTGCCAAGAAATAAATCCTGCTCTAACTTGTTTTAATAGAGCCTGAATTTCTTTTAATGGATCTATCATCTCTCTTCTCGGCGGAGTCCAGGTAACAGCTACATCTGGTGATGGAATTTTTCCGGCTATGTAAGCTGCTTGAGTAAACCATTGCCAAATAGGATTCAAAAACATTGGTATGACCATGTTCCATTGCAACATTTCGTAAAACCTCTGCGCTTCCAACCAACCCATACGGCCACTACTAAAATTAACGCCTGAAAGATCTCCTGTGTAGGTTTCATAACTCAATCCGAATCCGGCTGCTTGTCCTTGGAGCGAGGTTCTGGTAAAGTCTCTATAACCATCAACCTGCGGTGGATTAGAAAAAGTAAATGTTTCACCGTCCTCACCATAATTAATCATACCTGGAGCCAATCTCTCAATTGAATTGTCAGAACTCTTTGCACCTATACTGGATGAATCACCGTTGCTACGCTGAACGAATACAGCAAAACATGCTGCAATCTTCTGTTTCATTAATTGAGCATCTTCATATTCGTCAAAATCCTTCATCCTAAGAATAATTGACGAATTAAATGGGAGGCCATGAACTTGGCCGGGATCTTCCATGTAAAACATTGGGCTCATTTCAGAGGCAGGTACAGGTTTGCTTTCCGTGAAAACTTCTGTAGGATGCCTGTCAAATACCCAATAAGCGATCCTTTTGCCTTTTTTATTGTATTGAACACCATTTACAATGTATTCCCCATTATCAAACGGTTGAACTGTGTTTTTTTGGTGATCAATGAAGTCAGGATCTAAAAGTTGAATTTCTAAAGGAACAACTTTGGAATTCTTAACTCTTTTTGACCAGATTCTCCGTGCGTAACATTCACCTGATTTTGCTACTGTACCAACACTTAGCGCCGTTAAACCATAAAAATTTTGAAGTCCATCAAAATCGCACAGTGTACTATCGGCCCATTCTTTCCAGACTTTTTTTATAAGTTTTGCTACAGCTGGATCCTCAACTACTGGATTAGCTAAAATACCTGTTCCTACAACATTATTAGCAAAACTTCGAGTAGCTTTTTTAGCATATGGATTATTCCTGTTAGCCTCTCGAGAGCGTTCTCTTAGCAATGGCAGGTCAGAACTTATCTGTTGGTTTTGTGAGGGACCAACAAAATTGTTATCCCCAAATCGCCTCCCTCTGCCGGCTCCATCATGCTTTCTTTGATTTTGAGTTATAGTATCAAAGGTCATTTGATGTTGAAGCCTACGTAGCGCCAATTTTGGCGCTACTACTTTCAGAAAATTGTTAATAACACCCATTGTTTAAGTCTTTAGTGTAGGAAGCAAACTTTACCTTTCTTGTAGCCTGATTAGGGAAAAGTTCCCTTTCCATTTCGGATTTTATAGATCGCATATCTGCTAAGGATCTATACTCTACTCGCTTATCTCCGTATTCCACTCGAAGAGCGCCTTGCGCGATTGCGGCACAAAGTATATTATACTGTTCTATCGTGTACATTATGAAAATATATTACTGTCGTTGAACTTTTTGATCGAGGTAAATTTATTAATAAGGAGATAGATATCCGATATATCGGCGATTGTTCGTTTATCTTTCACAGATTTTAATCCGTTAATAGACGAATTTCCATGCTTAACTACACTTTCTTTCCTCTCAAACATTTTGCTTATCTCTGCATTAGACAGGAGTGTTTCCTGTTTAAGTAGGTGAAAACAAACATATCTCTGATAAGTAAAATTGTGACCGCAGCGAGGATTTTCTGTAAACTCCTGAACTGTCATGCCGAAGTGTACGGCTGCTGCTTTGATAATCACTTCCTCCAGGGTTTTAGGCTTGTCAAAATTCATAATGTAATTTTTTGGTTTGTTGCATTTGGTGCAATAATTGAAACTTTTAAAGATTATCTTCCTCGCCAATAGTCACTACCGGCATTATTTTTTTTATTTTTCTTAGTTTCCGCAGCTGGTGATGATGGTATTAAATCTAGGCTATCAACAAGCAGTTGGTCCCACTTTTCATCTGTCCACCGATCCATGCCTTCAACATACGCTGCAGCTCTTGCATATACTCGGCAATCTAAAGGTTCATTTCTCTCAAACTCCTTTATCCAACTATAAACTTTTGCACCTTTTTTATTCGTAACGAGGGCCATTTTTTCGGATGTAAGTCCTTTGAAATAATGTTGGTCATACTGTGGAAAATGACAATATCCAATTGGATATGGTTCATCATCTGTTTTCTGTAATTTCAAAACACCGTAAATTTCTGTTTTAATCATACTGGTACCAACATTCCAAACCTTTACCCCATTTATTTTTTTTCCACTTTTCGATGTGTCTACCGATCTAGGGGGACTTACCATCAGTATTTGCTCATCTTGTCCTTTGGTTGGAATAACTTTTCCAGGGTATTTTCTCGAAAATGTATAAACGATTGAAGTATTATACCCACTGTCGACGGCCATTCTGCTCAACGGAATCAGCGCGCCATCTTCCCTAACAAAGTTCTCCGATACTATTCTACCTAATGCTTCCCAAACTGGGCTGGAAGCTGTTTCGGTATTACCTATCAAAACCCGGTAATCTAACGACCAACATTCCTTTCCTTTACCCCATCCCACTATTTCCACTTCAATACGATCTTTTTGAATATCGACACCAGCAGTTATTAGGCAAACTTTAGCATTTGGTGTGTTCAGTTTGTAATTTTCTCTTTTATTATAAATTGTTTCCCATTCAGGCGAATCACCCTCAGCTTCGTAAACTTCGCCAAGTTTGGTATTTACAAAAGTGATCTTCTTGGCTAAGTCAGTTTGTGCTTTTTCGTATTCCCGTGCCATTTGTGACCAACCATACCACCCAACCGGAGAATACAACGCATTGATATGATAACCAAAAGTTATTCCATCTTCTTTTTCTGGAAAAAGTGGTATCCACTCTCCATGTTGTAACATTTTAGTTTTGTGGCGCTCAGTAATGTGATCCCGGCATTCCTGGCATTCATAGTAAACCTGGTCAAATTTTCCAACTTCATACCTCAATTGATCAAATTTAAGCACTATTAAAGTGCCACAATGTGGGCAGGGCACGTGATAATATCTTTGGCCGGTGCTTTCAAATTCATTGTCAATGATACTTTTACCCTTTAGAGTTGGGGTAGAGGTTAAAAATATTTTTTTGCTATCTCCAAAACTTATAGTTCGCGTCTCGGCCAATGAAATTACATCTCCCTCTTCGCCAACGTTACCAGGATAACGATCGGTCTCATCACCATACACCCGGCGAACTGCAATAGATGAAAGTCCAACAGGTGAGTTCGCTCCAATCATATGAAGAAATCCGCCAGGGAATTCTTTCGTCATCATTGTATTGCCACCCTCTTTACTTCTGGATGGTGGAATCTTTTCCTTTAATGATGGAGTCGCATCGATCATTGGTTGGATCCTGGTCTTCGAGGTAATTTTCATCAGCTCAGCTGTGGGCATAATGTAAAGCATACCACATTGTGATACGTCAATGGTGTATCCACACCAATTATTGCCAAGTTCTGTAGCACCAACTTGAGAACTCTTCTTGAATATTATTTTTTGAGATTTATCTGTTGCAGAAAGCTTGTTACCAATTTCTACCAAATAAGGAGTTCTTGAATTCCTGAACGGTCCCGGCTCAGCAGAAGTTTCTGGCAGTCTTCTTCTTTGTTCGGCCCACTCGGGAACTTTTAAGATTGGATCCGGTTTTATTCCACGCAGCAAACCACCGATTAGGGAATAATCAACATCTTCCAAAGCGCTATGTAAAACGATCGTTGACAAATTAAATCTTATAAATTTTCACTACCAGCTGTATTATCATCATCCCATTCACAGTTTGCGCATTGTGTTAAGGTAACTCCGAAGAGGTTACATTTTCCAACACAGCAAGGTGGCGGATTCCCATTCCATGTTTTTTCTTGCAGATCATTTTCTGTTTCCTTAAGCTGGTTCATCATTCTTTAGTTAAATCAATAGATTCAAAATTTGCAAAGTCCGTTAATGTCCGAGTAAATTCTTCGGTCAAAATATTTATAACATCAACCTTGCTATCAGCGTTTACAAGTTCATCCGCAACCCTTGCCGGAATGGACATAAGGGCTTTTTTAATTTGAGTTCCAAACGTAAAAAGAACTCGCTCAACATCAGCTCTCCTTACAATAGTTTTTTCCTGTTCTTCCAGTTTTATCTTATCGAAAGCGAGCGCAATAAGTTCCCTAACTCTCATGGATTCTGAATACTCCATGTCGGGAGTGACAGTAATACTTTTAATCAAATCTTTAACGCTCATTTCAGGTCCGAAACTGAGAACCTGAACAGCCGTTTCTTCGTCCAAAACCTCGGACTTGTTCGGACTTTTTGATTTCTTTAACTTCGGTTCGGACTTGTCCGAATTTTTATCCGTTTTGTTCGGACTTTTTTCGGACTTTAAACGGTCTGCCAATTTGTCTTTACTTACCCCGGCACGCGGCTTTGCTATCTTATGCTGAAATCCAAATTCTTTGTCGGCCAAATGTTTGATAACTTTCTGTTTTACAGTATCAAAACCCTTTTTGATCTTACCTTGAGCAATAGCATTTCTAACTGCTTTTTCATTAATACCCAAATATTGAGCATAAGCATTTTTAGATAATAATTCAGGTTCTTTTGTAGCCATTAATTTGAGTTTCAGTTCGGACTTAGATTTTCACTTTCACGTGTGAAAGTTTGGTGCTCCGGGTAGCCGCAGTGTTATCAAGGAGGAAGGACCCAAAAAGTCCTATTTTTAGGACGCTTCTAGGCATTTTGAACCCTTCTTCTTATGGCCGAAATGGCATTGCGTTCATAGTCAGCCGCAATGATCGCATTAATATTTCGCTTTACTTGTGGGTTGATTACAGCCGAGAAAACAGTAACAGATACCAATGGTTTAACACTATCATTACCTTGGCTGTTTGCTTGGCGTGTATGCCGCTGTATAAAACCATAGCTGCTACCAGATTTATACTCTCCACGAGCAAACACACGTGGCTTAGACCCAGGCAACATGAATGCATACGGAACGATAGTTCTATCTCCCTTCTTTACTTCAATACTGACACCTAATTGCTGTGTGCGCCTCCTAGTTATTGCAGTACTAGATACGCCACGCCTACTGATCCTTTGCACACCTCTTACCATACCTCCTGATACAATATCGAACCTTGGACTGAAAGCATCCATTGGTATAGGTTTAGTCGATGCATAAATAGAGCCCTGAAGGAAGTTCCTCCTGGCTCTATTTATATTAACTCCGGATAGATTCTTTTGCGGTATATTATAAACCTTTTTTACAGCATTACGAGCCACTGTTCTGCCCTTCATCAATGTCCGATTTATTGCATCTGCCGTAACTAATGCAATTTGCTGAGGGCTCAAACCCCTAAGCATTCTATTAAGCTCCGCCGTTTGAAGCGATTCAACATTTATTTGATTCATCCGTTATTATTGGTTTATGTTTCGGCTAAATATTGGCAAAAAATATTAAAGTTGCAAATGGTGCAAAAATTGAAACCTATACAGGTTTTAGATTTGCATCTAAACCATTATAAACCTCCTCAAAGCAAGGCCGAAAATGTCTGACCTCAGCAGGATCAATAACGCCAGCAAAGGTTTTAAACCTTTCTACAGCTATTGGCCACATTTTCATTTTAACAGCATCGCTACTAAGGCCATTATCAAAGTTTGTATGGCAATCGATACATAGGAAGACACGATTGTTTGGGTGGCACATTACGCTTTTAAAAAAACGTTTAGGTACGATATGCGCGATATAAGCACGTGCTGTCCATCCGAGATAAGGATTAAGATACTCCCCGCAATTTTCACAATATTTAGGCATTAAACTAATTTGATAATTAAACCACTTACCTAATGTTGTACCATTACTGCTAGTCCGCAGCGTGATGTTTTTATTCTTTACTTTAATCTTTTGCCTAGCGATCGCTTCAGCTTGTTTATGAGCTGTATAGTGATAATAAGGTGCTACAGTGCACCGCTTGGCCATCAGCAACTTATCAGGACCACCAACGGGGCAGTCAATACACTGACCCGATTTTTGTTTTATCCTACCCATTTATTAAGCGTTTTGCGAGGTTATTATTTTTAAAGTCTGTGATAACATTAATGAAAACCTTAACCGGCTTACGGTAACGATCTTGCCTTAATTTAGCCTTATACTTAATACTAGTGATCATTTCTTTTTTCTGATCATCATTCAAATTAGCTGCAGCATGGATCATGTTGATCAGCGAATCTTCTTTTTTTCTTAAAAACGCCATAGTTTAGGATTGTTGCAAATGGTTCAAAAATTGAAACTTTTTAAGCTGCTTATTTATTTGCTCAATATCTTCAGGATTCAAAACTTCCTTATTTAGAAAATTAACCGCAGCTATTTCGCGATATCTCAAATTTTAATTAAGATCAACCAAAGCTCTTCCGGATCGAGCGAAAGAATAACTACTGGTAAATCAAGTTCTTTTATTTGGATCTCTGTTAATTCCGTTAAACGGCCTATTAGTGACCAATTACCAGGGCCTATAGTTTGATATTGATTCCAGTTAGATTTACTTGTAAATTGTATTTCATCATATTCGACAAAATAGTCTTGCGCATCAATTGGAATCTTTACCGCTGCAAATTTACCGGTTTTAGTTTTAAATCCCTGGATCATCATTAAAATCTAAAAAATGAACCACTGCATATTCGGGATCTATAATTATAATTTTCTTCATTTATAATTTTATGTTTACAGCAATACCATTTCATCATTCCAGATTAAATCCTCTTCGTTAGTACCCATTTCAGTAATATACGTTGGTGGCTCATCTAATGTTTGTACGCAAGCCGGGCGAGATAATTGCTGATCCGTGCAGCCGTTGAGGTAATCCCTCACTTCTTTCCATGTTAAGTTTTTCATGTTGTTTAATTTTATGGGTGAATACCCTTAGAATAGTGAATAATTTTCTCCTGTTTGAATTGTTTGAGGGGAATTACCCTCGATCTTTGCCCAATTACCATCACAGTAAACTGAGCCGTCGTAACCATCGGTAATCCGCAAGGATCCTTCCGCGGTTATTACACCTGGAGAACCAAAAACCTTTAACTCTCCCATCACCTCAACAACTTTCGTTTTATCTGCATATCTCGATCGGTAAGGTGATATGTATTTTGTACCGGGAGGGTAACGATGGTTAGCTTCCCGTAAATAGTCCGCAGCGGTCATTAGTTTAAAATTGTTACTGATGCCTTTATAAATTCTATTTTTGCAGGAATAATGCCGGCTGCACCGCAACCATTTTTTATACCTTCAACAATTCCATGCAACGTCCAATGGTTTGGGGCTTTAATAGTGAGCTCCCACCTGTCACTAGGATTGGAAACTATCACTGTGACATCCATTGCTTTGCCTCCCGAATCTAACATAGTTTGTGATACACCATCAACCCATGTAATCTCTAAATCCTTCATTAGTTAATTTCTGAATGGTTTACGAAATATTCAACTGATATAGCCAGTATGGAATCTTGAATATTATCCTGTTGGCATCTACTCAGCTGTGATTTATTAACTATCACGATTGCCGTGTCTATAGCAGCATTGAAACCTCTTTGGTAAGATCTGCGCTCCTTTAGCTTTCGATTAAATCCACCTATTGCACTTCCGATACTAAAAGCCAAGAGTAACATGCAGATGATCTGCAAGCGGTGGTATCTCCGTTTTAATTTAGTCACGCCGATCGGCATTTTTGTAGTTTGCATTGTCTTTAATTTTAAATTGTGATTGTAATTTGGTTGCATTTTTAATTTTGGTGCTGAGCTTCTTGTATACCGAATGGATGTATTTTCCTTTCTTGAACCGCAGCAGCTGCTTGTTTAATTTTCTTAAGTAATTAGAAAGCATCATTCCACCTTTTTCGTAATTACACTCCTTGCAGCAGGGCAGGACCTTCTTTCCACCACGGCGTTTTGGTATTACATGCTCCCTGGTATAATTCGTTTCATTTAATCTTATTTCGCAGTAGCAACAATTACCGGTTTTTGGTCTTGGTGGCCGGGTTAGAATATCTTCAGCAACAGAATCACTGGAGTAGCCAATTATTTTAATCTTATCCATTGCTATGTGAATTTGTAAGCTTTATGTTCTTTTACGATTTTTGTCTTAAATGGGTAATCAGTGTTCTTGTTTGTAGCCTCGAGCATTTCCATCAATACTCCAGAACCGGTTTGGATAATTTTCTCTACCCCATCGATATCGAATTGAATGGTTAACATTTTACCATTGCCTTTATCAGAAAATTTTGATGGTTCGATTTTGTATTTCTTTACTACGATTTCCCTATTCAGTACGTTGTAGATTTCAATTTTATCACCCGTAAAGTGATTGTAGTTTGTGGTGGTAATGTTTAGTTCCGAGAAGTTTTTCATTATTGAGTAGCTTGTTTAATAGATTTTTACTGTTGCAATGGATAGCCCATCCGTAGTAAGCGCCGATTGATTGGCCGTTTGGTCTACGAACCAGCATTCTTGCAAAATTTTGTTTGATGCTCTTCCGTAGCCTGGTATACCAATGAAAATGTACATAGCCTACAAAATCAATTCCCCTGGCATCAACTGGGAATACTTGATAATTGCCTTTAACCTGAAGCTTTAGATTTTTAGATAGATACTCTTCAATCTGAAATCTTAATTTATGTAGGTAGGCTTTCGAATGGTGGAGGATAACGATATCATCCGCGTATCTGAAATAATATTTAACACCTATAGATTCTTTTAACCAATGATCGAAATAGCTTAAATAGAAGTTCGCGAAGTACTGGCTTAGGTAATTACCTATCGGCACACCGGCAGCGCTATCTATAATTCCGTCCAATAGCCATAAAAGATCATTATCCTTAATTTTACGACGTAATAAGCTTTTAAGGATATCATGATCAATACTTGGATAGAACTTTTTTATGTCGAGCTTTAAACAGAATTCGGTGCCATCAACATCTTTCAAACATTTTTTCAGGTTTTTAGATGCTGCATGGATTCCTTTTCCCTTTACACATGCATAGCAATCATTCACAAACACACCGGTAAACATCGGTTCAAGTTTGTTCATCACTGCATGGTGAACTATTCTATCCACATACGGTAAGCTGAATATCTCTCTTTCCTTTGGCTCGAAAATTATGAACTTTTTATATTCAGAAGTGGCGTAGCGCTTGTGGTAAAGACTATTATGTAAATTCCAGATGTTTAATTCCTCATTTTTGATATGAGTAACTACACCATACTGGCCCATTTTACCGCGTCGAGCTTTCCTGTCCGCCAATTTCAAATTATCAATGCTGATTACATCCTTGTAAATGTTGTTTATCCTTTTCATGGCCTTTGCTTTATTGGGCTCTTTCGCTAATGCTACTAAAGCCCGTTTAAATCCTTTATTTTTTGCAACTGTTGGCATGGTCTACACAGCTAATATTTTAAAGCATTAGTGGGAACTGACATTCGTATTCGTATTATCGTTATCGTAGTTCGTATTGTTGAACCTGAAGCCTGAAACCGAACGACAAACTACAGCTAACGCTGTGTACAACCAGGTTTTATTATTCCGCCGGGATTACCAACATATCTTTATAAAGATCAATGAAGTGTTTTGCAGCATGCCTGGCTATATCCCTAGACTTGAAAACGAGGCGGGAACCGACACTCGTATACGCAGTACCGTCACCGTAGTACGCACCGTCGAACCCGAAGCCCGAAACCGAATCGGCATCATCCATATCCCACCAATTGTAATATTTAGCCTGGTCATAATCTTTCCAATCAGGTTCCCACAAAAGTTTTGTTTCAGGATTAGTATTTAGCACCTCTAAAACGTGGTACCATTTGAAAGTTGCAACCGCAGCTGCTTGGTGTTTTTTTGGATATAACGATACATCCGGTAATTGATTTGGATCGATGCCTTTTGATTGACATACTTCTTCCCAAGTGGTTGGCAAATTGTTTTCCATGTTGTTATTTATTAGCGATTTTGTTAATTAATTCAATGAATTGAGTACCGGCATATTCAGCCAGTTCCTGAGTAGCAAAAGACTGGCGGGAACCGACATTCGTAAGCGTATCCGCGTAATCGTAGAACGTATTGTGGAACCCGAAGCCCGAAATACCATCATGCTTTAACCAGATTCTCCATTTCTTTTGATTGGCGTTTGCAAAGCTTAATTCTACACCCTCGTTCAGTGCAGCAACAACAATTTCAAAATCAATCTCGGCGCAGATCTGAGCGTAGTATTTGTCAGTCATTGCAATACTTTTGGTAGGAATGTAATCTGATCTGTTGAGATTGAGCTCTTTGTAGGCATCCTCAACCGTTTTCACACGGTCCGTAATTTTTGCTAAAAAGGTTTGTTTTCCGAAAACCTCTTCTAAAGCGGTTTTAATTTTCTTCCCTTTGGTTGGGTAAAGCGCCTTGGCTTTGTTTGTTACTGTTTCTAAAGTTGACATTGTTTATTGATTTTTATGGTTAAAATTTTATAAATCCTTTTTTCTCGTAGTTGCCGCCTTTGTTCAGGCGTTGTGGTTTGTTGTTGATGTACTTATCTTTCAAATCCTTGATACTGGTACCAGGCTTGGCCATCACCGTCATTTTTAATTCTGGGATGTACATCGGTACTCGGTCCGCAGCATCCTGTTTGATTTGGTGCTCTTCAGGGTTAAACTGAACATGGAGAGCTTTTCTTTTTGCCGTAGCAGGTAGTTTTTTATGAGCCATGCTGTTTTGATTTAGTTGGTTTGCTCTTGCCTCTGTATGCATCTAAGCAGCAGTAGGCTATCAATCCGATTATGATGATCATGTTATTTTCTTCTATCAGCCGCAAATGGGTCAAAGGTTATTGGATTAAACATTTCGCGGCACCTTGAACGTACCCTAGTACCGTATGCCTGCTCTATCTCATCACCAGAAAGGTTTGTTGTTACGTGAAAATCGCCAATTGCTCTGTCATCATAGATCCTGTAAAGGATATCCTGCATCACATTGACCTTGTTACCGAAGTTGTTGGTAATTTCTTCGGTGCCCAGGTCATCAAAACATCTACCAATCGAAGTCTTCCCGAAGTTTTGATGGGCGTAACCTATCTGCGATTTAGAATAAGTTTTCAGTACTGATGCACCATCAGCGCTGTAATCAGCGGCAATTTCTCGGCAATGAATAACTTTAAATGGTCTGAATGAATTTTGACCAAACATCCGCATTAATGAGGTTTTACCGCAGCCAACGGGGCCAATTAACATTATTCCCTTGTTGAGCGAGAAATCTTCGTTTTCAAATTCAAATGCTTCATCACCTGAGAAGTACTGGCATAGCTGCTCGTAAGCTGTCTTATTCTGATCATCCAGAATAAACGGATCGATCTTCTTTGCCTTAAACGCTTCGATAGCTGCTAAATCTGTTACATCTACCACGTTGTGGTTTTTTCTAATAAATTTATCCAGCTGCCCGTAGTTCAGCGTTTCGTAAACCTTAGGTGCAAAAAGTCGTTTGTTGTACTCGATCGTCATTAGCCTGGCTGATTTCTCCGCTTTAGCTTTATGAATGGCTGCAGCAATCTCTTCCGGCGTTAATTCGATGTGATCATAGTTTGCCGTAATTTTTTGCTTTGATAACACCGTTGCTTCCACCGTGTCCTGTATTGGCTGTGTTTGTGACATTTTTAATAACTTTTAATTTTCCGGTTGAAATATTCTCTAACTCTTTTTCTTTAGCCTTGTAGAAGGGAACTGATCGAAAGAAGTGCTTTATCAGATCCATTGGCTGTTTGTAGTTACCCAGCTCGCCAAAGGCCGATCTTTCATTATAAAACCTTTCAAAATACTGCAACGCATCCTCCTTGGTGATTTGGTGCTGCATTTGGATCAAGGTAAATAATGACTGGCTCTGTAGGTACTTTTTTGCGGCTTGGAATTCCTCTTCGTCAACTATGTGATCAGCTGGAATTTCCGGAACTTTTGGAATTTCGTCGGGTTCTATCGAATCCGTTTCACTTGGTGCAATTTCTGCAACTATTTCGTCCGAAAATGTTTCCCCCACACCCCCTTCATTCTTGATCTTGTTTATGTTCTTATTCTTGTTCTTATTCTTAACCCCTTGTAAGGGGCTTATAAGGACCTTATTTTCATCAGTATTTTTGTTGGTAAAATCATTAAAATCAATTTTGTGCTTTTTTAGAAGCAAAATAACTGATTGATGTACCCGGTTCATCGGGTTAAGCTCACCATACTGATATTCAATAAATGACGGTATAAACCATAATTCATTCGAAATTTTAATTATTTCGGCGGCGAAGCTTGTTTCCGCAGCATCTATTGTAACATTTTCACCAATTCTTAGCTCAGCAACTTCGATATCAACGTTCCATATTCCGGCATGATCACAGTCATCATTAATGTAAAACCAAAGGAGCTTGTAAGGGCCTTGTAAGCCCCTTACAAATGGGCTTTTCCATCTATTAATATCAGTGAATCTTTTGGCCATTATTATTTTTTTTGGTTTGGTTTATTAGTTTGTCTCGATCTTCTTTATTCAGCCTAAATACTTTTGTTAATAACCGGCTGATATCGCTCTGCTTGGTTTTATGCTTTTCTTCAAGCTTTTTCAGACTCTGGTTAGGATCATTCCAATAATCTCTAACAATGTTAAGCTGATGATCAGATAAATCTGGTGGCTTTCTATGGGCTAAAATCATTCGATTTAAGGGTTTAATTTATGTCCTACCGGATCAATGATAGTTTCTGTTGTTATGCAGCCTGTGAGGTTATGTAAAGGGCAAATTAGTACTCCATTCTGCTCTCGCATTGTAACTCCTAAATGCGGGCACTTTTTACCTTTGCAGCTTTTACCAAGCATGTTACGGTACCAGTTCCAGTATTGTTTGCCATTTCCATACTGGTTGTGCGGTAGCGGCGGATCTATACCGGTATTAACTCGCATGCATTTACGTTTCCTGTATTCAATGGTTAACGATTCAACAAATTCTGTTTTCGACACAACTCGATTCGTTCTACCCCAAAAATCTATAAAATATGGGTGATCAATTACACTACCGAATCGGCCATCAACATGGTAATGATCATCTACGAAACCAAACTGCTTGTCATTATGAAGCAATGGATTTACGGCAACACTCTCCTTATCACCATTTTTGTAAACAAGTACCGCAGTTGCAACCAGGTAAAATTTTCCTACCTCCAGCTGCTCATGTTCGTGAGCTTTAAGTAATGCCATACTAGGAGTATTTAAATGAAACCTTATTATGAGATCCTTTATTGTATATTTCCTCAATCAGGTCAATGTATTGCTTTATCGTAGCGCATTTAACCAGGGATCGTGATTGAGTTTCTAACCTTTTATCCATGATTTCGTGATCATATTTGCCGGTTTTGAAAACTTTATAAATTGACAAGATGAAATTGCGATCGTATGCAAAGTCAATGATGTTTCGGAACTTTTTAATAATTTCAGCCAGCTCTAATGCTCTGGCCATATTCCCAGTATCAACATAACCTGCTTTTAAAGCATTAATATCTCTGGAACCATCCTCAGATAATAACATTAAAGCAGTTGATGGCGGCATAGCAGGGTAAAGAGATAGGAATTTACTTAGCTCGTCAAAGCCAGGCGCTTTCTCAATGGTCCAATAATTGATGTAGTCCATGGTACTCCAATTTTTCTTAACTGAATTTAGGTCGCTCAGGTCTTTTTTACTTACGTTATTATCTATCTGGTAGTACACTGGCACTCCAAGGAGTTCAGCCGCAGCGATCCTGTGCTGGCCATCTATAACTTCCATGTTTGGGTTTACAATAACCGGGTTTAAGTGTAGAAGGTTATTTTTCGCGATCGACTTAACCAATCGTCCCACATGCAGCTTGTTTACTTCACGATTGCTTAGTAGATACCTGAAGCTTTCGTAATCCTTTGTGTTTTGTAATTGCATAATTTTAGAATTTAATTATTTGTTAGGCTACCGCAGCCATATCCTGCTGCTTAGAAACTTTACTTTTCACTTTAATGGACTCCATTCTTTTCTTGATCAAAGGAATGCTTGCATTTACTAATTCAACTATCCTATCGTGAAAGCTGGTTGCTCTATTTTGCATACCCCTTGACTGGAGTATCTTCATCGTTTTGAGAGATACTTCGACCGTTTCTACAGACGCTCCTTTGATCCGGGCAGAAAAACAAAGTGAATCTTTTTCTTTATAATATTTATTGGTGAATACGCAATGCTTATGTATATCACCCTCTTCCATAAATTCTCGTACGCTCTCCAGTACTTTAATAGTCAGATCTCCTTTTGTGAAAACTAACCCAAAAAAATGGCCTTTCTCTTTTTGATAACTTGGCTCTGCCTCCGCAATCTGTTTACGCATTTTCTCAGCTTCTTTTAGCTTTTGGAATTGCCTTTTTTTAGCAACCAATTTATTGTGTGCATCGTGAAGATTTTTAGGGCAGACATATTTAGAACTGCGAAGATCTTTATTGAAAAAAGAAAGTAGCTCAATGTAATCTAACCACACGCCGGCATCTTTAACAAAATATTTTTGCCTAATACATATTTTAATCGAATTCCAATACCGATCTATAAGATGGCTTTTACTATTGAGTCTCTCAGATAGAAGTTTGTATTGCTTGCTCTTTAAAAGAGTTTCAACCTTTGAATCTGTCAGCAGTTTGGTAAATAATGAATAAGGGTAAATATTTTTCAGTTTTGTTTTAAAACCGTTCCGTTTATATACTGGCAGGCATTTTACTTTTGGATAAGTATAATCTGCGTAAATGTTATATTTATCAACACGGTATCCGATATTTGCACTAACGTTTCCAGGTCGAATCTCAAGATCACCGGTAAATCCGCCATTATATCCGAACGGAGCCATTCTGGCAACAATAGTTGTTTTTCCGTTTGGAACGAACCAATGCTGAACAACTTCCCATAAATACTGGTGAACCGGTTGCCCAGCCTTATGATAAGAATTGAGTTCGAAAAATCTAGTAATCTGAAAACCGTCTACGACATCAATTAATGCTATGATGATATGTCTTTGCTCGAGCTTTTTCTTATTCCTGGAATCCTGGATCTCGAGCTTTACCCCACAGTTAGGGCAATCGCAAGTAGTATGTAGCCTCGATATTAATGTTTTATTGACTGGTGGACCAACCCAAACATGCCCACAATCTAAACACGATAAAGCTTTCTTTGTACGGAAGGCAACGTGCTTCAAACAGTTTTTAAACGCCCAATTTTTTTGATCAATTGATAAATCTGGTAAGGCTTGACTCAATGCTAAGACTTGTACCTGCAGTTTAGTTCTTGGTCTCATAACTAATTAAAATAAACCTAATTGTGAAACTGGCGCTTTGGGTTTTTCGGCTTTCGCGACTTTCT
This sequence comes from Sphingobacteriaceae bacterium, assembly GCA_017745075.1. Taxonomy (GTDB): domain Bacteria; phylum Bacteroidota; class Bacteroidia; order Sphingobacteriales; family Sphingobacteriaceae; genus Pedobacter. Next base: position 234,651 of record JAGIAD010000008.1, read on the forward strand.
TTTTCTCAGGAGTTTGACCAGCCTTAGGGTTTGGATCAGCAGCTATATGATGATTCACTACTACCTTGCCATTTACCTTCGCAACATCTTTAATGATATCCTCATCGAAATAATGAATCGCCATAGCAAAAATCTCTTCATCTGCAAAACCATTAAAACCGGATTTTTTTACTTCACTAAAAATGTAATTTATACAGCCATCGATGCTTTTATGTGGCTTTTTTAATGTTTCAGCAAATAGCGCATCCGCAGCAGCTATTTTCTTTAAATGAGCATCAATAATACCCTTAAATGAATCTGTAGCTTTCATTTTGGTTGATTTTACCCTCCGGTGGCGTAGACTAAAAACCGCTGTATCCGGAGGGTTTAGTTATGGCAATATTGCCGGTATTGTTAATTAAAGTCGTAGGTAGAGAATTCAGATCGCAACAGTGATAGCAACTGATCATACGGTCTATTTAACGGCACCTTCTCGTTGATTTCATAGAATTTTTGAATCATGGCAAGTTTGCCTCTTCTAAAATAATCTGCCTCAATTTCGGTAGCCTGGTTATCATAAATCTTAAGCTCTTCCATGTCTTCGACGCTCACCTTGTACTTAGAAAAAATTACGGTCTCAAACGCTAACTCGATCGGCTTGTATACTTCGGCGATTATGTTTTTTAAAGGCTTAGGGATATCCTTTAAATAAGCCTCCGCAGCATCATGCAATAATGCTAATGGTTTAAGCCGGGCAGGAGCGAGGTACCACACCAGCAGGGTATGCTGGGCAACAGAATAATGATCAACTAATTGCCCGGCAAATCGCGCTTCGTTTGATAAACCTTTTGCGATATCTACCAAACTAATCTGATCAGGTTTAGGGTTTAGGTAGCTTACTTGCTTTCCTGTAAAAGTTTCCATGTAACCGGTATTGGTTTCATGTACTGGATGGTTGAATGTTGTTGTGTTCATTGCTTAAAAAAGTATGGTTTGTGAAGTATTTATGGGTGGTTTTTTGCCTCTAAGGCGTTGATGCAGAGCTTCAATGTTGGTAAATTGGTTTGACATTCGATTTAGCTCCTGGTCCAAAAAACTATTTAGCTCCTTAGTATCCTTACTCAGCCAATAACCGCAGTGCACATTGCTAAGAATAAAATATGGCTTTATAAGGTCATTGTTCCTGATGTGGCCAAGTATCCTTCTAAGAGACTGAGGGCTGATATTTTCAACACCTGAAGCTTTAAGGTGAAAAATAAGATCCTCCGTCTTAACGGCGTTACTTTTATCTTTATACCTCTCTTTAAAAACCTGCATCAAAGTTTGAGCGGTACTTAAATCATTTGGGTGTAGTTGGTGGTTTTCCATTTCAATCGGTGCAATTTTTGAAACTATTTTGCTGCAAAAAATATTATCGCAGTGGCTACTCCTACTATACAGGCTACAACATTAAATGCCAAGATTATACTGATAACCTCTTTCAGAAAATTGTTTTCTTTTAATAACCCAGCAACATCAGAATGAACATAGTCATGGTTTTGGATTAAGTTAGGATTGTTGTAAGTAGATTTCATATTATTTTACTTATGTAACCTGGTCTTTAGGCGTGGGGGTGTAATCTTTCAGACACCGCCCACTATCTAAATTAACCTCTCACCCAGAAAAGCCGTACATCTCTGCACAGCTCTCGGGATCTTTGTCCGTCCATTGGTCTGAAGCATGCTGAGCATCCGCGCAGCGACAAGGATATTCTAAATTAACGCTCTCAAAACCCATAGGGTTCAGCAATAGAGTTTCTCACACCCTACTACCACCTTATGCCCGCTAATTGAAACTAGCGGGCTGTTTTTTCTAATAAGGGGGCCATTGTGAGCATCGGCAAGGACCTGAACCGCTCGGTAAATCGCCGGGTATAGGTTGATATCCTGTGCAACCTGGTTGATGACCAGGCAATACAGGATGACAAACCGAATATTGTCCGCAGTAACAAGCTCCAGTATTATGAGGATAAGTGTTTGCCCCTCCAGGATAACCGCCTATACCTCCACCACCGCCTCCCGGGTTTTCCAAGGCCAATACATTTGGCTTCAGATCAACATGGCTCAACTCTTTTTTAACTTCAGTTGCAGGTTTCGAATCCGCAACATCATTTGTTTTTTTACACGCAACTCCTAGAGTAAGTGTAAGAGCGATTAACGCTAAATATAAATTTCTCATGTACCTCCTAATCCCCGCTTATCGAAACAAGCGGGGCGTTTGGCTATTCTTTTTTCTTTACCTTAAACTCAATACTGGATCTCAAGTAAACTATGTGGCGTGATTTAAGGTCACCATATACTTTTCGCCATCCTCCTCGGTAGTATAAATAGCATTTATCCTTAGATAACGGGTATTCTTTACCTCTAATAATCGCCACCATTTTAGACAGCTCTTTCTCAGACAAGCCTTTATCGCCTAAATTCTTGCGGTTGTGGTAGTTCTTGCGGATATCATCAAGTAACGCTAATACCTCTTTGTTTTCAAAGCCTGACTTTTCGATCAAGGCAATAATTTTTTTCTTTAATTTCATTGAGATTAATTTTGTTTTCTATTGCCTTATGCCCGAACCTTGGTAGGTGTCGGGCGCTTTACTTATCACTTTCAGCAGTGAGAAGCAGCACTAATTCTTTTAAAGTTCTTGTTGTTTCATCCATTGCTGCAGCAAGATTCTTTAAGGCTGCCGAGCACTCTGATATTTTATTAAGCATCAGCTGCTCTGTTGTGTAGTAATCACCTTCGTTCATTCTCCAGCTGCTTTAAGTACATTTTCTTATCTTCCAGACTCTTGAGCTCTGGAGCGTATTTTTTCAACGCTTTCTGCCTGTCCAAATGTTTAACTACCGCGAGCATATCTGTAGCCTCCTGCAGCAGCAGCTGCTTAGAAGTAAGTTTTTTAGGCTTAACGACTTGTAGAGATGTGGCTATATATGCAACCTTTAGCATTTATCTTAATTCTACTTTTACCAATCCAAGCATATAAGCAAGCCCAACCATTGCTGGTTTGCGCTCTATACCGCTCTTTCTGCAAATACTGTCTTTTTGATGGCGAACAGTGTGCTGGCTTATATTATATTTATCGGCAATTTCTTTATCCAGCAAGCCATTGCCCACCTCTGTTAGCGTTCGTACTTCATGTATAGTTAGATTACCATATTTTAGCTGAATAGAGCCGCACAACTTACCTTGGCTCTTGCAGGTTTCTCGCCTCCCGCAAGAAACGTGTTCCGGTGCCTGTAATTTACCATCAATGATATCCGGGGAACCATCGAATGCCCCATATCTGCAAGCTAAATATTGAATGGTCTGTGATCTTTCATCAAGTAAACCCCAATTGTCGATAAGCTCGGCCACCGCAGCTGGATTTGCCTCCATATCTTCGCGGATAATCGTTTTAATTTCTTCCGGAAAATTATCAAAGGTGTGGTGCGCCTTTTGATATGATAACCATAACTCACCCTCGTCAATATAAAACTCGCCAGTTAGTTTGGTATATCCACCAGGCAAGCGATTTCCATTATTTACTAAATGCATTTCACTCATGATGCAAGTTCTTTTATCTCGTTGGCTATAGACAAAACCTCACCCTTGAACTCCTTTGCAACTAACACCGCAGCGTTCAAGATATCAACTCTTTTTGTTGAAGCATCCTTTAACGCATCAGCAATTGCTTTTGCAGAAGTTCGGTGCAACTTGGCCTTGATCCTTTTATTACCATCGTATGGTAAGCTCTCTCTTAGTTCTGTTAATTGTTGTTCTGTAAACATGGCACTTAAATGCTATTGTGAAATCGTTTGTATATTTATTTCTTTGTAGTGAAATATTATAGTACAAATATTATAAAAACGTTATGATGATGCAAAACAATTTCACTAAAATGTGCAATATATTTCATAATATACTGATACTTAGTGAAATAAAATTGTAGTTAATTTGTACTATGTCATTTCACATTGGTAAAACCATAAAAAAAGAGATCAAAACAAAAGGCTGGTCAATTAAAAGATTCGCTGAGGAGGCGAATATGACTTATCGAAATGCATTGTATCTTTTCGATAGAACCGATATAAGCATTGATCAACTTAAACAGATCAGTAAAGTTTTAGGTTTTGATTTCGTAGGATTATATAATAATAAAGACAGTACACCGGTAACGCCGCCTGAAGAACCACAGACAGAAGCGAAAAAAGGTGGAAACATACCTACACTGACATATAGTTTCGGTATTCCGCTGGAAGCCTATGGTAATATTAAAGATTTTATGGAGGAGTTAAATGCTCTTGCAAATAAACATGGATTACATATACTCTAAAATGTTAACAAACAAAAAATTATTAAGAGGAAAGCAACTACCAGCATTATTGTTGGTTTTGGGCATTCTTTTTCTGTCGATAGTTTATTGTTACAAAGGCTACGAAAGAAGAAAAAATCCAATAGTTGCTGTTAAATACTTGTACGGATCATTAATTTTTAAAACAAATGATCCTGATGTTGATAGCCTGTTAACGGTAATTGCAGAAAGGTACAAAATATCGAGAGATAGTGTCGCAGTAAACATTTTGGAAATATATGAAAGTCAAGGAAACATAATGGCATATGATAAGCAAAAAACTATAATTATAGACCTGCTTACAACAAAACTAAATACCTCAGAAAAAGTTAGCCTGAGCGATGCTTTCCTACACTATCAAAAGATATCAAATTACAGAGATTAGGAATTTAAAAAGATAGAAAATAATAAAAGGTGAACGGTCTGGCTAACTGAATAAAGAAAACATATTGTAAAAAATTCAGTGCCTTTACCACGGCGCTGGTAGATAAATAATTTATAAAGATAATGACTGAAGAAAGTAAAAGATTCAGATTTTTTTGTGAGAAATATTCTATTTCAGCGAAAGAGTTAAGCACAGATTTAGAACGCGACAAGTCAATCATTAGTAAATGGTTATTTGGTAAATTGAAAGTGCCTTACGATGTTTTAAAACATATGCACTATAAATATCATCTTAATTTTAATTGGTATTTTTTGGGTACTGGACCAATGAAAACACCTGGTCTAGAGAAAAATACTTTGGTCACTGATCTTGGAGATCTTACAGCTACTATAAAGATGTTGGTTGCCAAGCAAGAAGCACAGGATTTATTAGTTAAAAAGTTAGTTAAAGCAATTTACGATCGTAATAACAATACACAAAACAGACACAAAAATTAAATTTTAATTATATCAATACCCATATAAAACACATTTGAAGCCCTGACTGATGAATAGAAAAAGTACCAATCAAAAACAATGTTCTGGCCCTTTTTTATTTTTAATCCCTTCCAGAAAGCCTACTTTTGTTTTATGATAAAAAAGAAAGTGATAGTTGCGGTTACCGGTGCCAGTGGGGCCATATATGCCAGGGTTTTATTCGATCGGTTATCGGCATTGAAAGATCAGATCGAAGCGGTTGGTGTAGTAATGAGCGATAATGCAAAAGAGGTTTGGCAGTTCGAGCTGGGCAACCAGAGTTATAACGATTTTATAGACTTTACTTTTTATAATAAAAACGATTTTAATGCGCCATTTGCCTCAGGCTCGGCAAAATACGATACCATGATCATTGTTCCATGCTCTATGGGTACACTGGGGCGTATTGCACATGGAATATCAAACGATCTTATTTCCAGGGCTGCAGATGTGATATTAAAAGAGCGGAGAAAACTGATCGCCGTAGTACGTGATACACCCTTTAGTTTGATCCATATCAATAACATGAAAACCGTTACCGAAGCAGGGGGCATTATCTGTCCGGCAAACCCATCATTTTATAGTTTACCTAAAAGTATCGAAGAAGTGGCTGGAACAGTAATCAGCAGGGTATTGGACCTGGCTGGCTTTGAGCACGAAAGTTACCGCTGGCAGGAAGAATAATTTACGGTTTTCAACCGGCAGTTTTCAGTTGATTATTTATAATTAGGCTGAAAATCATAAATTGCATTGTTAATAAACTGTAATTTACTTTTAATCTCTTACCGTATATCTCAATACTCAAATCTATTTTTCTATCTTTGCAGGCTCAATGAAAAAGGTCGCATTTTATACATTAGGTTGTAAACTGAATTTCTCTGAAACATCAACCATCGGTCGTTTATTTACCGATGCAGGTTATGCTGTGGTAGAATTTCAGGATGAGGCAGATGTATATGTAATCAACACCTGCTCCGTTACCGATCATGCGGATAAAAAATGCCGTAAAGTGGTTAAGGAAGCTTTAAAATATTCTCCAAATGCATTTGTAACCATTGTAGGTTGCTATGCGCAATTAAAACCACAGGAAATAGCCGAAATTGAAGGTGTTGATATGGTTTTAGGTGCTGCTGAAAAATTCAGGATTGTAGAATATATTACCGATTTAACCAAACAGCCCAAAACGGTTGTCCACCAGCAGAATATTGAGAAAGTGAACCATAATTTTATTGCCTCTTATTCCATCGGTGATAGAACACGTACTTTTTTAAAAGTGCAGGATGGCTGCGATTACCCATGTACCTATTGTACTATTCCTTTGGCACGTGGTGCAAGCCGTAGCGATACCATTGAAAATGTGGTTAACCGCGCAAAAATGATTGCCGAAAGTGGTGTGAAGGAAATTGTGTTGACAGGTGTAAACTTAGGTGATTTCGGCATTCGCAATGGCCAGAGAGAAGATAAGTTTTTCGATTTGGTTAAAGCCCTGGATGAAGTTGAAGGAATCGAAAGGATCCGTATCTCCTCAATTGAACCTAATCTTTTGAGTAACGAAATAATCGAATTTGTGGCTACATCAAAAAGGTTTGTACCGCATTTCCATATTCCTTTGCAATCAGGCTCCGATAAAATACTGGGCTTAATGCGCCGTCGTTACCGCAGTGATCTTTATGTAGAGCGTGTAGCCAAAATAAAAGAGGTAATGCCGCACTGTTGTATCGGCGTTGATGTAATTGTCGGTTTTCCGGGCGAAACTAAAGAAGATTTCCTGGATACTTACCAGTTCTTAAACCAGCTTGATATTTCTTACCTGCACGTATTTACCTATTCAGAGCGCGAATTAACGGTTGCTGCCGAAATGAAAGGTGTTGTAGCCGGAAGTGAGCGTAACGAACGGAGTAAAATGCTTCATATTTTATCTGATAAGAAGCGCAGGGCTTTTTACGAATCGCAGATTGGCAGTGAAGGTGAAGTGCTTTTCGAAGCAGATCAGAAATCAGGTTATATGCATGGTTTTACCAAAAACTACGTAAAAGTACGTGCAAAATATGATCCGTTAATGGTTAACGAACTAAAAGCGGTTAAACTGATTGAAATTACAGCTGATGGTGAAGTAGAAGTTGCTGAACTGGAAACAACCTACGCACATCATTAGTTTAGTTCACAGTCATTAGTCTATATGTCTTGCTGTCATTCTGAACGCCGTGAAGAATCTTTTATACACAAGAGGTTAAACAACTGAAAGCACTTTTGCTATTAGTTAATTAAACCTGATCGGGGCGTCACGAATCCCGGTTTTTTCAATCAGGGAAGTAAAACGCAGCGCTGAATAACCGATGAACTTTAGCTTTGGTCTTTTTACTTTAGTCTTTAAGCTTTGGTCTTTAGTCTTTCAGCTTCGGTTTTTTCAGCTTTGGTCTTTAGTCTTTCTTTACTATCTTCGCTTCAAATTATTTGTATGTTTCCTACCGTTTCACATTTTTTAGAATACCTTTTCGGCATTAATTTGCCGCTTCCGTTTAATACTTTTGGTGTTTTTGTGGCACTGGCTTTTGTGGCAGGTTATTGGGCTTTTACTAAAGAACTTAAGCGTAAAGAAGCACTGGGCATACTTCATCCGGTTAAAAAAACGGTAGTAATTGGTAAACCTGCTACAGCATCAGAACTGATTATGAATGGCCTTTTTGGCTTTGTTATCGGTTATAAATTGGTTTATGCCCTGGTAAATTACCGGCTTTTCGTAAATGATGCCCAAGGCATATTGATGTCGGCAAAAGGAAACGTTATTGGAGGCCTGTTTTTCGCAGGTCTATTTGCTTATTGGGATTACTCTGAAAAAAATAAACATAAACTAGATAAACCAAAAGAAACACTGGTTACCGTTCACCCATATCAAATAATGAGCAACCTGGTTGTTTGGGCTGCAATATGGGGATTTTTAGGGGCTAAATTTTTTGATAATTTAGAATATTGGGATGATTTTATTCAACACCCTATAGAAAGATTATTGTCTTTTAGCGGCTTAACTTTTTACGGTGGACTAATCTGTGGTGGTGCAGCGGTATTGATCATTGCCAAAAGAAACGGGATTAAACCCCTGCACATGCTTGATGTGGGCGGTCCGGGAATGATGCTGGCTTATGCAGTGGGTCGTATTGGTTGCCACCTGGCGGGTGATGGCGATTGGGGGATTCCGAATTTAAACCCGAAACCCTTTTCATGGCTGCCTGATTGGTTATGGTCATACAAATATCCAAATAATGTGGTAGGAGAAGGGGTTCCCATCCCGGGCTGTAACGGCAAATTCTGTAACGAACTGGCCCAGGGCGTTTATCCAACACCGATTTATGAAGTGGTGATCTGTCTTATCCTTTTTGCGTTCCTATGGAAAATCAGGGATAAGATAAAAGCTCCAGGTTTAATGTTTGGTATATATATGATCTTGAATGGTATTGAACGTTTCTGTATCGAACTGATCCGCGTCAATTCAAAATACCATGTTTTTGGTCTTTCATTTACACAGGCCGAAATGATTTCTACATTCCTTGTAATTGGCGGTATTGCCCTAAGTGCTTATGCCTTAAGGAACAAGAATCAACTTGCTTAATTATTAATATAATCCATTTAAATCCAACCAACAACTTTCTTTGGTTGTTAAATAGCTATGAATTACGAATTACTATGCAATAAAGTGATCTCGGTTGTAAAGCTTACCGGAAATTTCATCCGCAAAGAAGCCTTGCAGTTTGATGCACAAAAAATTGAATACAAAGGATTAAACGATATGGTTTCTTATGTCGATAAAACGGCAGAACAGAAACTTGTTCAAAACCTGGATAAGCTGATCCCGGATGCCGGTTTTATTACCGAAGAGAAAACCATCAACCGGGAAGGTAAAACCTATACCTGGATCATCGATCCATTGGATGGAACAACAAACTTTATCCATGGCATACCTGCTTATGGCATCAGTGTAGCCCTTTACGAAGATGGCGTACCTGTTATAGGTGTTGTTTATGAGTTAAACAGGGGAGAAATGTTTTATTCTTACAAAGGCGGTTTGGCTTTTATGAATAAGAAAGAAATTAAAGTTTCTGTTAATCCCGATTTGAAATCGAGCTTATTGGCTACAGGATTCCCATACTACCAGTTTGATAAACAGCCCCAATATCTGAAATTACTGGCCGAAATGATGCAAAAAAGTCATGGTGTACGAAGAATTGGTGCTGCGGCTGTAGACCTGGTTTATACCGCTTGCGGACGTTTTGATGCTTTTTTCGAATTTAACCTTCAACAATGGGATTTTGCAGCCGGATGTTTTATTGTACAGCAGGCAGGAGGAGAGGTGTACGATTTCGCTGGTGGTAATAATTATTTTGAGAAAAGGGAAATATTGGCCACCAATGGGAAACTTACCGCCGAGATGTTGGAAGCGATTAAAAAGTATTTTTAACACGTGAAATACCCCCATAGGTCGTCATTTCCTTTGGTTTATCAAACTGATTTTTTCTGCCTCATAGTATTACAAGAAGAAAGA
>JAGIAD010000009.1 GCA_017745075.1 Sphingobacteriaceae bacterium
CCGCATTCCAAATCCTAAATGAAATTTTTAGAGTTTAGGTTAACGGCTATGGTTAGAAACGAGCGCAAGCCCAAATAAAAAAAGCAGCTACAAATTAATGCAGCTGCTTTGTAATGTTTTCTGTTCCGCTTATTATTGCGGGCCTGGCTGTGGAAAGAACATCGATAAACGACCTTCCAGGTTGTTGAATGTTTTCTGCAGCTTCTCACTCAGTTTATCCTGACCTGCAGCTTTACTTGTTTTAACCATTCGGTCAAGATAGTATAAACCGGTTTGGATATTTTGCGATCCGGTTAAACCTTTTGATTGTGAAATATCGGCCAGGTAGTTTAACTCCTTACTGATATAATCGCCTGATTTGTCGAAAATATCATTGGCCCTTGCCGTTTCATCCAGTTTATATAAATTTTCGGCCATGTAGAACTTCACCACAACCGTGCGTATGCCGAAGAATTTTTCAGTTGGCATTACCGCAAAATATTTGTCTACTACTTTTTTAGCTTCATCAATTTTACCTTCTTTAATCAGGCTGCTTGTTAAACTGCTGAAAATATTGGTAAAAATGAAAGTATCATCTGAAGACTGCGGATCTAAATATTTAGCGGTTTTCATGTTACCCCACTTAAATTTAGTCATCACATTATTGTAAAGTACAGGCGTATTTAACTGCTCTGGTTTATCATCAGATGCTGTGGTATCAGCTTTAAGCGGCAATAAACGCAAAGCCAAACCTTCACTGTACAAATATTTATCTAAACCGTTATATTGATCTGAAGGCACTGTAGAGGCGAAATAGATCGGGCGTTTCCAGTTGTTATGCGCAAGGATATCAAACATGGCTAAAGTACCTTTGGTTACATAACCCTTGTTAAATTTCCAATCCATTTCTGTGGCAATTTTCGCAGCATCTGCGGCCGGAACAGTTCCTGTACTGATTACCTGCTGCGGATCAACCGTAATTTTTAAGTTCTTGGTAGGTAAAAAGTTAGATTTCGACCCATCCTGCATTGGTACTTTATCGCCATCATCGTTTGATAACAATAAGTCGACCACATTTTTTAACTCAACATTACCTGCAAGCTTATAGTCATCATAAGGCATTACATCACGCACGCCCTGTACATATTGTTCAGGTTTCATGGTAATTGGCAATGGTGCCGATTCATTTTGTTTCTGGCGTAAACCGTTAATGTACCAATCGGTATCGAATAAACTCAGGTTTACAATACGCACATCAGGACGTACATTCTCTACTTCCTGGATGTACCAAAGCGGATAGGTATCGTTATCGCCGTACGTAAACAAAATAGCGTTAGGTGCGCACGATTGCAGGTAATCCAAAGCAATATCATGCGGAACCAGTTTGGTAGAGCGGTCGTGATCATCCCATCCCTGTTCTGCCATAATTACGGGTGCAGCCAGTAAACCAATCACTGTTGCACCAATGGCTCCGGCAGTTGGGGTTAATTTTTTAAACAGCCATTCTTGCAGGGCCAGAGCGCCCAGCCCTATCCATATGGCAGAGGCATAAAAAGATCCTACATAGGCATAATCCCTCTCGCGCGGCTCCAAAGGCTTTTGATTGAGGTATAATACAATCGCAATACCTGTAAAGAAGAAAAGCAAAGCCACCACACCAGCATCTTTTTGGTTACGTTTAAAGTGCCAAAGCGCACCGATTATTCCCATAATCAACGGTAAAAAGAAGAAACGGTTATATGCTTTATTGTCAACAGTTGATGGCGGTAAATGACTTTGATCACCACGCAGCCAGCTGTCAATTGGTTTAATACCACTGATCCATTCACCTTCAAATCCGCTGCCCTGACCTTGCTCATCATTCTGGCGGCCAACAAAGTTCCAGAAGAAATAACGCATATACATGTAACCGATCTGGTAACTCGCTAAAAAGCCGACATTATCAACCAGGTTAGGGTTTTTTGAGTCGTCTAAGTGCATCCATTCTTTGTAAAAGCTTGCATGTCTGGCATCGTCGCTATACATACGCGGCAATAAGGTGTTGTTATTGTATTCGTAATCGGTTTTTTTGCCCGCTACTTCATATTTGTCATTACCTTTTCTCCAGATGGTTTTACCTTCCGTTACGCCTGTTCTTTCAGAATTATAGTTAGGCCCGTATAATAATGGCCTATCGCCATACTGCTCACGGTTTAGATAGCTTAAAAAAGAGAAAGCATCTTTAGGTGCACTGTTATTTAAATTCGGATCGGCCTTTGCCCTGATGATGATCATCGAAAAAGAGGCATAACCGAATATGATCAGTACGGTAGAGATTAAACCTAAATTTAATAATTTCTTTTGATGCCTGATCGAATAACGGATTCCCCAAACCAGGGCACCAATTAATAAAACTGCGAAGAATAAAACACCGGTTCCAAAACCAAGGCCCAATGTATTCACAAAAAACAGATCGAAATAAGCGCCGAATGAAACCAGGTATTGGATAATACCATACTGGATTACCGCTAAGATCAGGATTCCTGCAATAAGTGTTTTGATAATTCCGGCGGTGGTTGCTTTATCAGTTCTTTTAAAATAATAAACAAAAGCGAGTGCTGGTATGGTTAATAAGTTTAATAAGTGGATACCGATTGATAAACCCATTATGTAAGCTATAAACAGTAACCAACGGTCGGCTCTTGGCTCATCTGCGTGTGCCTCCCATTTAAGGATAGCCCAAAAAACAATTGCAGTAAATAATGATGATTGTGCATAAACCTCCGATTCTACAGCCGAGAACCAAAAGCTATCAGAGAAAGTATAGGCCAAAGCACCAACAGCACCTGCTCCCATAATACCGATCAATTTTCCTGTTGTTAGTTCCTCACCGGCTTTTAGAACTGTTTTTTTAGCCAATGCCGTGATGGTCCAAAATAAGAATAAGATAGTTGCCCCGCTCGAAACAGCCGAACCCACATTCATCCAGTAAGCGATTTTGGTTAAATCTCCGGCAGCAAAGATAGAGAAGAAACGTTGGATCATTAAGAATAATGGGGCACCCGGTTGGTGAACAACCTGCATTCTAAATGCTGACGCGATAAATTCACCGCAATCCCAAAAGCTGGCAGAAGGCTCAAGGGTTAAAACATAAGTGAGTGTAGCAATTAAAAAGCAGATCCAGCCTACTATATTATTAACTTTTGAATAATTCATCGGTTTGTTTATAATGATATTAAAAATTGTTTTTATATAAAAATGCTGCCGAAATTAACTATTCTAGTCGACAAAACAGGTAATTTTTTGGATTCATTTAACAATTTTTAACGGCCTGAGCCTGTTCACATCGAGGTTTATAATCTCTCTTAAAAGAAAAACCCATAAGCAGGAATGTTAAAAGCTGCCTATGGGTTAAAATTTAAAATATTTTTATGTTAACCCGTTGCATAAGGGGTAAAACGGGCAATCAGATCGTTGTATTGTTTTTCGAGGCTTTTGCTTAGCCCATCTTGTTTAAATACACTGGTTAATTTTACCATCTGACCTAAGTAGCCAAGGTAAAAACGTACATCCTGCTCTGCAGCCAGTTGGTTTTTACTCTCCGAAACATCGGCAAGATAACTCAGCTCCTTATTAACATAATCGGCCGTTTTTTTGATCATTGCATTTGCTCGGCTCAGGTCGTTCAGGCGGTAAAGGCTTTCTGTAAAATAATAAGTGCTCATTACCTGGCGCATGCTGTAAAATTTATCCGGGATCACTTCCAGGAATTTATTAACCATTTTTTTGCTTTCTGCAACCTTACCCTGGTTAATCATGCCGTTTAAAGCGCTGTTAAACATATTCGAGATCCTGGTTACATCGTCAGACGATTGCCTGTCCAGATGATGCGCATTTTTGATGTTTCCATAAGCATAAACTTTCATCAGGTTATTGTATAATGGCTTGATGTTGATGCGCTCGTAATCTTCAGTAATGGCCGTATCCGGTTTTAACGGCAGCAATCTTTTGTTCAGCCCTTCCGAATAAAGGTATTTGTTTAAACCAATATACTGTTCATCGGGCATGGCTCCTGTAAAGTAGATCGGACGTTCCCAATTGTTGTGCACCAAAATATCGAATAATGCTAAAGTGCCTTTGGTTACATAGTTTTGGTTAAAGCTCCATTCCATGCTGTTTGCAATTTTGCCTGCATCTTCTTTCGGTACCGTACCTGTATCTAAAACCTGTTGCGGACTTACCGCAAGTTTCAGGTTTTTGGTGGGTAATACATTATATTTTGTTCCGTCGTTCATGGTTACCTTGTCGGCATCGTTATCGGATAACAGCACATCCAAAATTTCTTTCAGTTCAATGTGCTGCGCAATTTTATAATCCTGGTAATACATAATATCACGGGTACCTTCAACATATTGTTCCGGTTTTAAGGTGATGGGCAAAGGGGCCGATTCGTTCTGTTTTTTCCGCATCCCGTCAATGTACCAGTCGGCGGTAAACAAACTTAGGTTTACCACCCGCACATCCGGGCGTATGTTTTCTACTTCCTGTGCATACCAAACCGGGTAGGTATCGTTATCGCCATAGGTAAACAGGATTGCATTGGGCGCGCATGATTTAAGATAATTGACAGACATATCCCTTGCATCGTGGCTATCAGAACGGTCATGGTCATCCCAGCCCTGGTTGGCCATGATAATCGGTGCGCAAAACATTGCTACAACCGATGCAAAAATACCTGCCCGTGCTGGTGTTAATTTTTTAAATACCCAATCTTTTAATCCAAATACACCTAAGCCAATCCAGATGGCAAAAGCATAAAATGAGCCTACGTAGGCATAATCCCTTTCGCGGGGCTCAACCGGTACCGAATTGAGGTACACCACTATGGCAATCCCGGTAAAAATAAATAACAGGCCGATAACGCCGGCATCTTTTTGGTTGCGTTTAAAATGCCAGACTGCACCGATAAGGCCGATGATTAAAGGCAAAAAGAAAAACCGGTTATAGGCTTTATTCTCGGTAACAGATGGAGGCAGGTTTTTTTGGCTGCCCAGTCTCATCGCGTCTACAGGTTTTATCCCGCTAAGCCAGGTGCCATCTGTGCCCCCAAACTGCCCATCTTCATTGTTTTTCCGGCCTGCAAAATTCCACATAAAATAACGCATGTACATCTGCCCAACCTGGAAAGAGAACATATATTCCAGGTTCTCTACTAGGGTTGGTTTATGTTGATCATCAAAACCCATGTAATTTTTATAAAACCGCACATGCTCGGGTTTATCGCTGTACATGCGTGGCATTAAAGTTTTATCAGCAAAAACATAGGCTGATTTTGTTCCGGCTGGTTCGTACTTTTTATCACCCTTACGGAAAATTTTGCCTGTTTCCTTAATGTCGATTTTTTCTGAATTATAATTTTCTCCATAAAATAAAGGCCTGTCGCCATATTGGTCGCGGCCCAAATACCGCGACAATGAGAATACATTGTCTACGTTATAATTGTTGAGATTGGGTTTGGCCTGCGCCCTAATTACCAAAAGTGAAAAAGAGCTGTAACCAAATAAAAGCAGTACGGTAAATAATAAGATCAAGTTTAAAGCCCTCTTATTCTTCCGGATGGAGTAACGGATGCCGTAAACCAGGCTGCCAATTACTAAAACCGCAAAAAACAATATACCCGTGCCGAAACCCAGGTTTAAGGTATTAACAAAAAAGTAATCGAAACCTGCTGCAAACGATACGGTATACTGGATAATGCCAAACTGCACACTGGCCAATGCTGCAATGGCAATAAAAAATACTTTTACAATGCCCTGCCATTTTGGAGAGGGGTTCTTTTTAAAATAATAGACAAATATGAGTGCAGGAATGGTAAGCAGGTTTAAAATATGCACACCGATAGAAAGCCCCATAACATAGGCTACAAAAAGCAACCAGCGATCTGATTTAGGCTCATCAGCCTGCGACTCCCATTTCAGTATGCCCCAGAGCACCACAGCACTACAGAGCGAAGACATGGCATAAACCTCAGCCTCTACAGCCGAAAACCAGAAACTATCCGAAAAAGCATAAGCCAGGGCGCCAACCAAACCTGCGCCAATAATAGCTATGGTTTGTTGTTTCGTAATGCTTTCGCCCTTTTTAACGATGGTTTTCTTGGCCAAGGCCGTAATGGTCCAGAATAAAAATAAAATAGTGCCCGCACTTGCAAGCGCGGATGCAATATTCATGAAATAGGCTACCTTGGTTTTATCGCCAAAAGCCAGTATAGAGAATATTCTTTGGATCATGGACACAATTGGTGCGCCGGGCTGGTGTACCACCTCCATTCTATAGGCCGAGGAGATGAATTCGCCACAGTCCCAAAAGCTTACGGATTGATCTAAAGTTAAAATGTAGGTAATTGCCGCAATGCAAAAGCAGAGCCAGCCCCCAATGGTGTTGATCCTGGTGTAATTCATAGTTTAATTTTTAGTCTTTGATAATAAATGATTTATGTGGTTCGCAGTGAAAAAAGTCGTAGAAAAAAATAAAATGTTGCATCAGATGGGATCATTTTTTTATCTTTGTAGCGCAGACAACGAACGGCAGGAAAGAAATTAAAAATATTTTAAAATCACTCTTGCATAATTAAAATAAGGTTCCTACATTTGCATTCCCTTTCGAGGAGAATATCCTTGATAAAAATTGTCCGATAGTATAAGGGTAGTACAACGGTTTTTGGTACCGTTTGTCTTGGTTCGAATCCAGGTCGGACAACGAAAATTTAATGTCGGATCATGTTTTAAACAGACATGATCCGATTTTTTTTAACCGTAAACTACACACGGACCATGCCATTGCAGTTTAACCCGGTAAAACTTTTTTCCGGAACAGGTTCTAAGGGATTATCACTTAAGATTGCCGAACATTACGGCAAACCACTTGGTAGCGTAACCATCCATAAATTTAGCGATGGCGAATTTCAGCCTTCTTTTGATGAGTCAGTTCGTGGTAGTGATGTTTTTCTGATCCAGTCTACCTATCAGCCCAGCGATAACTTAATGGAACTTTTGTTAATGATTGATGCTGCTAAAAGAGCATCAGCACATTACATTACAGCAGTGGTTCCTTATTATGGCCTGGCACGTCAGGATAGAAAAGATAAACCGCGTGTAGCAATCGGGGCCAAATTGGTAGCCAATTTATTAAAATCGGCAGGTATCCACCGCATCATGACGATGGATTTACATGCTGCACAGATACAGGGTTTCTTCGATATCCCGGTTGATCACTTAGACGGATCGGTTATCTTTGTACCTTATATCAAAAGCTTAGGCTTAAAAAACTTAACCATTGCATCTCCCGATATGGGCGGTTCGTACAGGGCACGTACTTTTGCCAAGTTTTTTAATGCAGAAGTGATTATTTGCGATAAACGCCGTAAACGTGCCAACGAAATCGAATCGATGTCGATTATTGGTGATGTGCATGGGCAAGATGTGGTATTGATTGATGATATCTGCGATACTGCAGGAACCTTGTCAAAAGCCGCGGCTTTGATTATGGAGAACGGTGCTGCCAGCGTAAGAGCGGTTTGTACGCATGCAGTATTATCAGGCAAAGCGGTAGAAACCGTAGAAAATTCAGTATTGACTGAACTGATAGTAACCGATACGATCCCGCTAAAACAGGAGAGTTCGAAAATAAGGGTGTTAAGCACCGCAAGTTTATTTGCAAGGGCAATTGCCAATGTAAATGAGCATGGATCGATTAGTGATCTGTTTAGAGTTTAGCGATAAGCGTTGAACCGCCAAACGAAAAAAGAGTTTAAATTAAGGTGGAAGGTAGAGGGTTAAAGGCTTAAGGTCTTGCTACTCGTTACTTGATACTTACTAATAATAATTAAATAAATAAAAAAAATGAAAACAATCGCAATTAGCGGTTCTCCAAGAGAGAACGTAGGGAAACGCGATGCCAAGGAACTTCGTTACGAAGGTAAAGTTCCGGCGGTATTGTACGGTGGAAAAGAGCAACAACACTTAGCTGTAGTTATTGCTGATTTAAGAGATGTAATTTATACCCCGGAGGTTAACTTTGTTGAAATCAATGTTAACGGTGTTAAAACTAAAGCTATCGTAAAAGATACTCAGTTCCACCCACTTACCGATGTATTATTACACATCGATTTTCTTCAGTTATTCGACGAGAAAGAAATCGTGATGGAAATCCCTGTAAAATTAACAGGAACTTCTCCAGGTGTTAAAATGGGGGGTAAATTGATCCAGAAATTACGTAAACTACGTGTTAAAGCGTTACCAGCTAACATGCCGCAAAACGTAGAAGTAAGCTTAGAGAAATTAGAAGTAGGTAGCTTGTTCCGTGTTCGTGACCTTAAAGGTGATAAATACGTAATCACTAACACTCCTGAAGATACTATCGTTTCTGTTGCAATGTCTAGAGCATTGAAACAAGCTGAAACTGAAGCTGCTAAAGGTAAAAAATAGTACAAGGATCTCAAAGATTCTAAAAGCGGTAAGGAAGAAATTTCTTACCGCTTTTTTTTGGATGTGGGCTTAACCCGCTAATCGCCTAAGGCCAACCGCTACGCCCCCCCCGATTGTATCTGGACTTAGGGCTCAAGACTTCCGACTTCGGACTCCTGACTTCGGACTTTTTTTTATCTTTGCACATATGAAATATCTTATAGTTGGCTTAGGGAATATCGGACCGGATTACGCACATACCAGGCATAATATTGGCTTTGATATTGCCGATGAACTGGTAAAAGGTTTAGGTGGCAGTTTCGATAATGTCCGCTTGGCGTATTATGCTGAAGTAGGGTTTAAAGGCAAAAAACTGCATGTAATTAAGCCTACTACCTTTATGAACCTAAGCGGAAAGGCTGTTAACTATTGGATGAAGGAGCTGAAAATAGCCCCGGAAAATGTACTCGTTATCGTTGATGACCTGGCCTTGCCGTTGGGTAAACTCAGATTAAAACTGCAGGGCTCAAGCGCTGGCCATAACGGCTTAAAAAGTATAGAAGAAGTGTGTGGCGGACAAAATTATGCACGTTTACGTTTCGGCATCGGTAACGATTACCCTAAAGGTCGCCAGGTAGACTTTGTGTTGGGTTTATTTGATAAAAACGAACAATTGGAACTACCGGCACTGATTGATAAAAGTGTAGAACTGATTAAAAGTTTTGTTACGGTTGGCCCCGCCCACACCATGACGGCTTTTAATAAGTAGTGGTTGTCGGTTAATTGTTTAACTGTTTAAATTGGTTAATTGTTGCAAATCGCTCCAAATCTATTGTCATCCTGAGCGCAGCGAAGGATCTTTTCTTGGCAGGATTCAACCATATAATACATTTAAGCTTGTATTTTCCTTAAATGGTTAATGTTTCCATTATCACCCTAAAGCATTTTATCATCCTGAGGGATAATTTATTGTACAAAAATCAATATGAGTGACATCCTCTCCGAGATCGTCATTTCGAGCGGAGTGCAACGCAGTCGAGAAATCTATAGAACAGATTTCTCCATTTCGCTACCGATGAAAAATCGACACGCTCCAGTCGAAATGACGATTCTTCTATAGGATCTGTTAATGCTAGCGCAGCGAAGGATCTTTTTCGTGACAAGGTCAACTATATAATACCATTTAAACTTACATGCCCGTTAAATGTCTTATATGGTATAAAAAGGCCAAGTACGGGCACAAAAAAAGACCATCTTTCGATGATCTTTTTCAATAAAATATAGTTAGTTAATGATTATTTAACTTTTTCTTGAGCCCTTGCAATGTAAGCATCAATCAATTGTGCTTCAGCACTTTCAGGATATTGGGTTTTAACTTTGGTATAAGCATCAACTGCACCTTTAAAATCGTTTTGACTTTCGTTAACCAATCCGAGTTTTTTCAAGAACATCGGCGAGGTAAATTTACTCGCTTTATCAGCTGCTTTTTTGTAATAAGAGGCAGCTTGTTTATAGTCTTTCAATTCGCTGTAAGCATCACCAAGCAAGCCTAAAGCCAATGGATCTGCAACCGGGCTGCCGGTGGCGCTATACTTGCTTAACGATTCGATAGCTTGTTTATATTCGCCTTTACGTAAATAAATGCCTCCTAAATAAAGGTTGGCCAGGTTTGCCGATTTTGTGTTGTCGTATTCTTTAGCAATCTGCTCAAGGCCAGGGTAACCACCTTCGCCTTTTACTGCCCTGTTTGATAATGAATCAACACCAACAAATTGTTCTGCTTTGTACATTTTGCTGGCGGCTTCTTCAGCACGACCTTTTAAATACACGCCTTGATACCAAAGATATATTAAAACTAATAAAACTACAGCACCTGCTATAAACAGTAAGCTTTTATTATTCTCTTGTAAAAATGAACCTTTTTTAGTTGGTTGAATTGTCTGGTTATCTGTTGTAGACATGTTTATTTAAAAAATTTAAGATTGCAAAAATACATTTTTCAATCAAAGTATCAATCTTTATTTTGAAGTATTTAATTAAACATTAGTTGTTTAGGGCATGAAAGATTAAAATGTACACCACAATTAGCGCAACAGGTTAATCAGCGTATTAAACCAGGTTTGGTTGTCGCTAAAAATACCGGTATGGTTAATTACCAGGTATACGGTTTGGCTTTCTGAATGACTTATAGCCGACCTGATTCTGATCGGTTGCCAGAATAATCCGAAATTTTTTGCAGACGAGGGAGGGAAAACCTCGTCGAAACCCATATAAACTTCTTCTATATTGGATAATGGGAGTTCCAATTGTTCATCTCCTTCAATAAAAAGACCGTTTGACGCCAACAGGATATCACCTTCGTGATTATGAAGTGGTTTTAAGAACGAAAATAGACCAGCTAATTTTTTGATCCAGCTTACATTTTTTTCATTGGTAAGTTCATGTTCGTACGACCATAGAACATTTCCTTCTAACATTTTTTGTGCTACCATGTAAATTTTTTCCTTGCTATGAAAGTACAATTTTTTTAAATGTAATTAACGTTAATTTTAAACAATGGATGTGAAGAGGTTAAAAAACGGTAAATTTGTGACATATTTATGTGGTTAAAAAACATTACCCTTCTAAATTTCAAAAACTATAGCGATGCAGATCTCCATTTCTCGGAAACTGTAAACGTTTTTACGGGTAATAATGGTTCGGGCAAAACCAATATGTTGGATGCCATCCATTATCTCTGTCTGTGTAAAAGTTATTTTAATCCCATCGATAGCCAGCAGATCAAAACCAATGAAGAGGTTTTTATGATCCAGGGCGATTTTGAACGAAATGAAAAAAACGAAAAAATCTCCTGTGGGGTAAAAAGAAATCAGAAAAAGCAGTTTAAACGCAATAAAAAAGAATACGATAAACTGGCCGACCATATCGGGCTTTTTCCGGTGGTAATGGTTTCACCTTATGATGTAAACCTGATTATGGAGGGCAGTGAGGAGCGGAGAAAGTTTATTGATAATGTGATTTCGCAGACTGATGCACATTACCTCGATCAACTGATTACCTACAACCGTATCCTGTTGAATCGCAACGCTTTATTGAAACAGATTGCCATTACCCGAAAATACGATCCGGCGCTGCTAGAAATTTTGGATGAACAATTGGTTATTGCAGGCAATAAAATTTTTGCCATCCGTAAAGCCTTTATGGATGAATTTATTCCCTTATTTAACCAATATTATACTTATCTTACTGAAAACAAGGAAATTGTTGAGCTGAATTATCAATCGCAACTGAATGAGGCCACTTTTGAAGAGCTGCTGAAGAAATCAGTCGAAAAAGACCGGGTTTTGGAGCGGACCACTACAGGGATCCATAAAGATGAACTTGCTTTTGTAATCAGTGGGATGCCTTTAAAGAAGTTTGGTTCACAGGGCCAGCAGAAATCATTTTTAATTGCCTTAAAAATTGCCCAGTATGCTTACCTCGCCAGGAATAAGGGATTTAAACCCTTGCTGTTACTGGATGATATTTTTGATAAGTTGGACGATCAACGTGTTCAGAAACTGATGCAGATGGTATCGCATCATGATTTCGGGCAGATATTTATTACCGATACAGGAAAAGAAAGAATAAAATCAATTTTTGAAAAAATAGAAGTTGATGTAACTTTGTTTGAAGTTGATAACGGAACTATACAGCATGCGTAAACCTAACGACGTTACCGTAAAAGATGCGATCAGCAAAATGCTGGACGTGTACCGTTTGCGCCCTAAATTCGACGAAACTTCGATCTTATCGATTTGGCCGGAGATTATGGGCACCGCGATTGCCAACCGGACCAAACAGATTTATATCCACGATAAGAAATTGTTTTTAAGGATAGAATCATCGGTAATCAAAAACGAACTCATTATGGTTCGGCAGGGAATAATCCAGAAATTAAACGAACATGTTGGTAGCGAGGTGATTACCGAGATGGTGTTTTTATAAAGAATAATAAAATGGCAAATTTTTAAACTTTTGCCATTTTATTCTAGTGGGGATGAAAATCCTGACTAAAGACCATAGAACTTTGGACTCAAGACTAGGCTAACCCCTTCCTCCGAAGACCTTTGCCAAAATCCAGATCAGTAATGCCAGTACTACAACCACTACAAGGATGCCTACCCAAACGCCGGCCTTAAATATACCTTCTACTAGTTCACAACTACTTAAAGTAGTGCATAAAAATGCGATCAGTGCTAAAGGGAATGCTTTTTTCATATTCATGTTAATTTGTAATAACTAACATCATATATCCAGGAAAGTTTTGGTAAATGACTTATTTGCAAAAAGCCAGCCCGGTTGTGGTGTAAGATGTTGCCATCTTACAGTAGCTGAATCTATTATTCAAAAGGTAGCAACGCTTCTCTATTAAGTCATGTTACCAGTTAGATCCCCGAAGTAACATCTGACTTTACATTTTTAGGGCTACTGCCCATTGTTTAATAAACCCGACAAAGCGGAATAGCCCGGAGCGTAGCGAGGACTATAAGCGGTGGCGGGACAGTAGATGCAATGAAACGCTGAACATTCATTTTCAAAAAAAATGCCTGCTCAAGAATAAACAGGCATTTTTTAAAAAGATTGCTCTATTTTGCTATGCTACATCCGATAAAAAAACTCGTCATCTCGACTGAAACGCAGTGAAATGGAGAGATCTAAACCAGAAAATATTCTCAAGATAGATTTAGCTGCGCTGAGCACTCCATGGTTCTCGACTTCGCCGCACTTCCCTCGAAATGACGACCTTTGATATTTAAGGATGGTCAATTTACATCTTCCATCAAACATTTTCCATTACCTCACAAACTATTTCCCATTTACTTTCAGTAATTCAACCTCAAAAATCAAAGTGCTATAAGGGGGAATGTCTGCTCCTGCGCCACGTTCGCCGTAAGCCAGGTTATAAGGGATAAAGAACTTATATTTAGAACCTGCAGGCATTAACTGAATACCTTCTGTCCAGCCTTTAATTACCTGGTTTAAAGGAAAAGAGATAGGCTCGCCTCTGTCGTAAGAACTGTCAAATTGTTTTCCGTTTATTAATGTCCCTTTGTAATGTACCAGCACCGAATCGGTAGCCTGTGGTTTAACGCCGGTTCCGGCAGTTAAAACTTCATATTGTAAGCCACTTGCAGTTGTTTGTACACCTGCGCGTTTTTTGTTTTGTTCCAGAAAATCCTGTCCTTCTTTCATAATTGGTGCGTATTTAATTTTATTTGCTTCGGCTTCAGCTTTATATTTTGCCGATGATGCCTTAGATAATGCTTCGTTGATACATTGTTGTGCCTGTTGCTGGGTTAAAACTGTGTTACTGCCAGTAAAAGCATCCTTTAAGCCTTTTAATAATACATCGTAGTTTAAGGTAGATAAGCCGGTTGTTTTTAAACCTGCACCGATAGAGGTGCCGAAGGCATAACTGGTAGAATCTAGTGGCGAGTGTAAGCCCAAAGACTTCAACCCTGATGTTTTAGTAGTGGCGGTCGGTTTTTTTGCGACAGGTTTTTTTGCTGCTGTTTTGGTTTGTGCGTAAGAGGCAACAGCGATACCCGATAAACATACCGCTAAGAAAATTCTTTTCATTATTTATTTTATAGTGTTGATTATTTTAAAGGCCGTAAGATACAAAATAGATAAAACAATAAAACCCCGAAAATCCGGGGTTTTATGTAAATGTTCTGTGCCTGAAAATTAGAAACGTTCGTCTGCTTTGAAGAAAAAGTTACCTTCAATTTCTGCATTTTCATCAGAATCTGAACCGTGAATGGCGTTAGCGTCGATAGATTTTGCATATTTCTGACGGATTGTTCCTTCAGCAGCTTCAGCCGGGTTAGTAGCACCAATTAATTTTCTGAAATCTTCAATTGCATTGTCTTTTTCTAAAATAGCCGCAACAATTGGTCCTGAAGACATAAAGCTTACTAAATCTTTGTAGAACGGACGCTCAGCGTGTACTGCATAAAACTGACCGGCAGTTTCTTCAGTAAGTTTGGTATATTTTAATGCAATGATTTTAAAACCTGCATTGGTAATGTCGTTAATGATCGATCCGATATGGCCGTTTGCTACTGCATCTGGCTTAATCATGGTAAAAGTTCTGTTAGTGCTCATCGTGCTTTAATATCAAATTTTTTGCAAAAATACGTTTTAATTGATGAATAATCAATAAACAATGTTTTCGGTGTAAAAATCGATTTTAGTAATGGATAATTAGCTTTAAATGGCGAATTGAGCTTTTTTAGGTGATATAACCTGGTTAATCTCCACCTCTTTTAGAACGATGAGCCTACTAATCCTAAAATCTTTTAATCCTAATCTAAATTTACTTAGCTTTGCACCGCTATAAAATATGCTTACACTAACTGAATTAAAAACATTATTGGCTACACCACAACGGATTGTGATCACTACGCATCATAAACCCGATGGCGATGCAATGGGTTCATCCCTTGGTTTATATGGATATTTAATTCAGAAAGGCCACCATGTAAGAGTAATTACTCCAACCGATTATCCAACTTTTCTACACTGGATGCCGAACAATGGGGATGTTATTATCTTTACCGAACAGCAGGAACAGGCAGCAAAACTGGTAGACGAAGCTTCGATTATATTCTGCCTGGATTTTAATACCTTAAGCCGTATTAACGAGTTGGGCGAACTGGTAAGGGCAGCAGCAGCAAAAAAAATTATGATCGATCATCACCTCGAACCTGAGGATTTTGATGATTACCGCCATTGGGATATTAATGCCTGTGCAGCTGCACAATTGGTATACGATTTTATTGTGAACCAGCTGGAAGATGAAGCTGGCATTAACAAAGATGTAGCTGCATGTCTTTATACGGGTATCATGACCGATTCAGGATCTTTCCGTTTCGAATCTGCAACATCAGAAGTATACCGCATTGCTGCAAACCTGATCGATTTAGGTGCCGAGCATTGGAAAATCCATCAGTTGGTATATGATAATGCCAGCGAAAACCGTTTACGCTTTTTAGGTTATTGCCTGTCAAACAAGTTAGAGGTTTTAAGAGAATATAACACCGCCATTATTTCGGTTACCAAAGAAGAGCTGGCCGAATACCATAGCGCAACGGGCGATACCGAGGGTGTGGTAAATTATGCCTTATCTATCAATGGAATTCGCTTGGCCGCTTTGATCATCGAGCGTACCGATAAAGTTAAACTATCGGTGAGGTCTACCGGCGATTTTCCTGCAAACGAAATCTGCAAGAAATATTTTAACGGCGGCGGACATAGAAATGCAGCTGGTGGTGCATCAGAAAAAGAATTAACTGCTGTAGTTAACGAATTTAAATCGATATTAGCCGAATATAAAGAACAATTGATCGCCTAAGGGCAAGAAACAAACAATAAAATTTAAAAAGTCAAATTAATAAATGAAAAAGGGAATTATTATTCTAGCAGCGGCTACTTTAGGTTTAGCGGCATGTAAACAAGAAAAAAAGGGAGCTGGTGGCTTATTGTATACCATTCATCACTCAGCGGGTAACGAAAAAATAAAGGAAGGTGATATCGTTAAAATGAATTTTATCCAGAAAAACGGTAAAGATTCTGTTTTATCAAGCACTTTCGATAGTGAAACCCCTGCAGTATTCCCTGTACAGAAAAAAATGTATGCCGGCGATATGAACGACGTATTAACCTTGTTCGGTGAAGGCGATAGCGCTACATTTAAAATCGATTTGGATACTATGGCTTTCCATAGCAAACAACCAAAACCAGAGCAGTTTAAAAACGATAAATACCTTACTTTTACCATAAAAGTTGAAAAAGTATTCAAGAAAAAAGCTGGCGAAGCTGATTCGACTTTTAACAAAAGGGCACAGGAGTTTTTCCAGGCTGATTATAAAGCTTCTTCAGAAAAAAAGAAAGCTGCAGAACCTGCTAAACTGAAAGCTTATTTGGAAGATACCAAACTGGCAACCAAAACTACTGCAAGTGGTTTACACTACATTATCGAAAAACCAGGTAGTGCAGAAAAACCTGCTTTAGGCGATACTGTACTGATTGATTATACCGGTAGGGTTACCAAAAAAGGTAAAGATGGTAAATATAAAATCTTCGACACAAGCGACGAAAAACTGGCTAAAGCAGAAAACGAATTTAAACCAGGTAAACCTTACGGCCCTCAAAAAATGCCGGTTGGTGGTACAATCCCAGGTTTTACCGAAGCTTTACAGTTAATTGGTAAAGGTGGTAAAATCAAAGTGATTATCCCTTCTAACTTAGGTTACGGTGAGCAAGGTGCACCACAGGTTGGTATTATGCCTTTCAGCCCAATTGCTTTCGACCTTGAAATTAAAGATATTATCAAAGGAAAACCGGCTCCGGCAACTCCAGCCCCTGCAGCTGTTGCCCCGGTTAAGAAATAATTTTTGGAAATATTATTTTAAATCCTGCTTATTCAGTTAAGCAGGATTTTTTTTTGACACATTACCGGGAAATAAAACTTACAAAAATTCGTAAAAACTTATTATAACCTATCTTTGTATTGAGCTAATAAAATGGCCCGACATCCAAAATGGATTAAAAGGCTGATTTTTAATTAAATATTAAATGAAAAAAGGAATAATTATTCTCTTGGCAGCAGCTTCAGGACTAGCTGCCTGTAACAAATTCGAAAAGGGCGAAGGAGATATGACTTACAAGATCTATAAAAGTGAAGGTAAGCCAAAAATTCAGGATGGCGATTATGTAAAGTTAAATGGCGTTCAAACGGTAGAAACCAATACCAACCCCGATTCAGTGATGGTAAATACCTACGACAATGAGCGTCCCGCCTTTTTTGCCATCAGCAAATCAATGTTCAAAGGGGATCTGGCTTCCGGGCTGAAACTGCTTGGTGAGGGAGATAGTGCAGTTTTTAAATTGAATTTAGATTCGATGGAAAAATATTCTGGTCAGCCGAAACCAAAAGGACTAAAATCCAACATTGCTTCTTTTACCATTAAAATTGAAAAGGTTCTACATAAAGGAAAAGACCCTGATTCTATTTTTGAAGCAAAGAAAAGACTGTTTTTCGAAGCGGAATACAAAGCTTTAAACGAGAAAAACAAAAAGATAGAACCTGCTAAAATTGCCAAATACATCGAAGAGAACAACCTGAAAGTAACTACTGCGCCATCTGGTTTACAGTATGTAATTTCTGCCCCGGGCAACTCAGAAAGGGCAACTTTAACGGATACGGTATTAATGGACTACACCGGCCAGTTTACGAATAAAAAATCGAATGGGGCATTAAATGTTTTCGATACGTCGAATGCTAAAATTGCAAAAGAAGCTGGAATTTTCTCAGAAAATGTACAATATGTACCACGTAGTTTGCCATTAGGACAATTGCCACAGGGTGTTATACAGGGAATTCAACTGATTGGGGTAGGTGGTAAGATTAAAATGATTTTACCTTCCAGATTGGGCTTTGGTGAAAACGGCGGCGGACCAATTAATCCATTTACACCTTTGGTTTTCGATGTAGAGCTGAAAGGTATCATCAAGCCAAATACAGCTGCGCCATTGGCTAAATAGAGTTTTATTAGACCTTGCAGGTTTCGAAAATCTGCAAGGTCTTGATCTAAACATAACATCCTCCTCGTTAAAAACGAAGAGTATAGCAACTAAATAAAAAAATAAGACCTTACAGCTTTTAAAAATCTATAAGGTCTATTTAAATAATATCTAGACCCAACTTTTAAAAGGCCTGACCGTCAGGTTAGAATTATAATATCTTTCTTCTGATGTTACTTCTTTAGCTACCCAATCCGGCAAATCGAAAGTTTCATCTTCGCTTTCCAGTTCAATTTCGGCAACAATAAGTCCTTTATTTTCGCCTAAAAATACATCTACTTCCCAAAGTTTGCCCTTAAATGCAATTTCATAGCGTGTTTTGGAAAGTTCCGAAACCGAAAAGTTATCCAATAGTTCAGTGGCTTCGGTAACCGGGATTTCGTATTCATATTCCAATCGGGTGGCGCCGATGGTCTGACCCTTAATGGTTAAAAACCCTTTGCTTTCAGTTGCCCTTACGCGTATGGTTTTGTCTTTATCGGTGAGCAGATAACCCTGCCTAAGGAGTTTTCCTTCCGGTTTATCGAGGTTATCCCATTTTGGTTGATCGATTAAAAACTTGCGTTCTATTTCTTTTCCCATTTTACCTTGCCCTTTTCTGTAAATCTGCAACAGGCATGCTGATTAATCTTCCAATAGGCTGTTTGCCATGATAGGTAATTACACGCAGCATGCTCGCATCTTTAGGTACCTGCAGGGCGGCTGTGTACTTCGGATAGAAACGATCGGGTGTAGAGTTGTCAAAACTGTAATAAATATCCAAACCATCTATTTCTGTGGTCAGTTCTATCATCAGCTGTTTATCCGCACTGCGTTTTACAGTAAAAATAGGATCGTAAATGGCCGGCGAATATTTGATCTCTGCAAAATCCAGGCGTTTAAAATGTTGTTGCGTGCGGTCAACAAAATTTGTCCAGTTTTTCTTCTCAATCGGGCTCCAAATTGATTCTGCAATGGCAAATGCACGTGGATAAACCATGTACTCTGCCTGGCGGAAGGTGAATACCTGCTCGGTCCAAAGATTGGCCTGCGCCCCAATAACATACTGTGCGTTTACGCCTGCCGGAACAGGATTAAACTGGTAAGCTTTGTTTAACCTTAACGAGGCATACACTTTTGGTTCGGTAATGGGGTCTCCCTGCATATAATCCAAATAGGCGAAATCGGTTGGACTCATGACTACGTTATGCTTTTCGTTGGCCGCCTGGATGCCATATTTCATCCCTCTCCAGCTCATTACTGCTGCTGTTGGCGATACGCCACCTTCAAGAATTTCGTCCCAGCCCATAAATTTTTTGCCTTTCGAAATCACAATCTGTTCAACACGCTTTTCGAAATAAGCCTGAACCTGTGGAATGGTTTTTAAGCCTTCGCGAAGCATTAAAGCTTTAACCTGATCGTTTTTCTCCCAAAAATTATGCGAAGCCTCATCGCCTCCCATATGGATATATTCGAAAGGGAAGAGTTTGGCAACCTGTGTAATTACGGTATCTAAAAAGCCATAAACCTTCTCATTTGCCGGACAGAGTGTATTATCAACCAAGGCTATTGGTGGGGCACCACGGCTCCAGTCCATAATTTTTTCGCCAGAGCGTACTTTATAATTCACCGCATCGGGGGTGCACGATAAATCTGGATAAGAAGAGATAATGGCTAAACTATGGCCTGGTACATCAATTTCGGGCAATATATTTACAAAGCGTTCCTGCGCGTATTGAACAAGTTCTTTAATATCTTCCTGGGTATAAAAACCGCCATAGTTACGGGGTTCATCAGGGGTTGGTGGAATAAAATCGCCAAAGGTTCCTGTTTTTTTAACGTTCCAGGCACCTATTTCAGTCAGTTTAGGTAAACCTTTAATTTCGATACGCCAACCTTCATCGTCAGCCAGGTGCAAGTGCAGCAGGTTAAACTTATAGCGCACCATATCATCAATAAACCGTTTTACTTCCTCTTTAGTAAAAAAGTGGCGGGCTACATCGAACATTAAACCTCTCCAACCTAATTTCGGATAATCTACCACATCAACGCATGGTATTTTCCATTTAACATCGCTTATCAGTTCTTTGCTTTCTATTTCGGCAGGAAAAAGCTGAAGTAAAGATTGTACGCCATAAAAAATACCCGCTGGTTGGTTTGCAGTGATCACCACCTGGGTAGGGTTAACATTGAGTTTGTAACCTTCTTTACCAAGTTGAGTATCTTCCTGGGGGTTTAAAATCAGTTTAATGGTTGCATGACTTGAATTACCTACTGTACTTACAAATTTTCCGGTCGCGGTGGTAATCCGGTCTGATAGGTAAGTAATGGATTGCTTTAATTCGCCGCTTTTAACAGCTTGTATAATTACATTTTCGGGTAATGTAAAGGTGCCGGCTTTTTTTACCAATGAAACGGGCTCCGGGATAATGGCAATCGGTGTTTGTGCAACCATGCTTTCAGCATCGCCGGTTTCAGTTTCTGTAACAATATTTTGAGCGTATATGCTGGTTGCAATGCAACAGCAGGAGATAATCAGGAATAGTTTTTTCATTAAAATAATTAAAGCGGATTAACCGGATAAGTATAATCCGCAATTTATTAAAAAGATTTAATTTGAGCAATTAGCGAGGAGCAATGGGCATGGAGAGGAGGTTCGATTAAATGCCTTGTCAGTTTAAAAAGGAAGAAAAGCTCACTTTCATTACGCTTTTCTTCTTATCAGTATAGTTTGCACAACACTATATAAAACTCTTATATTCCAATCGTTTAGGTAGCTGTAGCTTTTGTTGATCATTGATGGCGTTTGTTTTGAATAGATAGCGAAATAAGTTTGATAATCTTTGGTGCCTACATCTGCCCAAAGCAACGACTTTTCTTCTCCCTTAATTAGGTTTACGGATTTAATTTTAATGCCAAATTCATCAAATCTTACATTAGCCAAAGTAAATGGTATCTTTTGTTCGAAAAGTGCCAGATATTGATCAACCAAACCATCGAAATAGCTTCGCCATAATTGGTTTAATATTTCGATATATTGATTAAACAGGGGAACTTTATTTATGCCATAATAAGAGCCGAAGCTTATTTTAACCGTTTCTCCACTACTATTTCTAATAAACAACTGATACTTCCTGCCGATTACGAATTTATATCCCGTAATCCACTTAATACCAAAACGATATTGTATCGGTTCTTCTTTTGAAAGATCGATTGTTGTAGGCAAGGCTAATTTTTGATTACCGAATGATATTGACTGTGGGGTATATGATAATTCTTTCACACGCCGGTTAAAAAAACTTTGTTTAATTAACCAACTATTTTTTGCGTATGCAGGAGCAGTCATAATTTAGATTTATTAATTGGACATAGAATTTTTACTCGGCTGACTCTACCTTTTTTTGATTAAAGCTTTTTAAGATGGTTGTTAATGAACTCTTTGCTTTTTCCATACGTCTGATTGACCCGGTATTTTCGTCGATGAAATGGCTTATTACCCGTTCGCTGTACTTTTCCTTTTGCATGATTTCTATCAGATCTGAAATAAGTGTAGCTGGTGTAGCCAAAATACCCGGTCTTGACCACCAGCCTAAGGCCAGTGTGGTAAGCATACTCTTCAAACGTAAGCTTTTTGCACAATCTGAGCATATAATCTGAAGATTTTGATCATGATTATACCAAACGAGATAAGATATTATCGTATTAAAGGTGTAACCATGTAATTCGCTGTTATTGCCACAGCAGGTGCAAACAGAGCTTTTTATTTCATCAACTAAATGTTGCCGCTCACTGCCTTCATAAAAGTCGGTCTCGATGGTTACAAATTCGATCAGCTCTGTATCTAAACCTCTTTTCCTGATTTCATCGTTCAACAAATCCACAACATCTTTTCGCAGATCTTTGGCTCCCGAAATGATTTTTAGGATGGTCGCATCATCAAACTTTTCATAGTTTTTGCGGATGTCTTCTATAGGAATCATTGTGTTTTACTCTTGTAAAGTGTATCTGCCAGTTTAATGGCCTGATCGATTTTCTGTGCTAAATTTAAGATGGGCTTTTTGTTTGGTAGCTTTTCTTTCTGATATTTTTTGATTAATGGCAATGTAGTGGAAATTTTTAAGGCCAGCTCCAGATCGTTTAAAGAAACCATTTTAACGTCTATTGATTTAACCAGTTTTTGGTGTGCAGCAATCCTGTTGTTATATTCTGCAAGATTTTTAACAAGCAACGTTGTTAAGCTTTTTCTCAATACAGAATCTTGAATCTCTTTTACATGATTTTTAGCAGAAGCGAAGTAATCCTGATTTTTCCCGTTATAAATATCAAATCTTTTTAACGAATCATTTTTTCCTTCCCTGATTCTGTAGATGCTTTCATCCAATTTTTTTAATGTAGAATCTTTACTTATTGCATCAGTATATAAGTTTTCCAATAAATCGCCACTGCCTCTTTTTGAAACAATGCTATAAGATTTGTCGTCCTGTAGTGCTGCAGGTGTTTCTTTATTGTCGGTCTGTCTTTCTGCTTCCTTGCATGAAAATGCTGTGCATAACATGATGCTATAGATAATTATTTTTTTCATGGAGCGTTAATATTGGTGGACTTAATAATACAAATAAAAGTTAATTTACAAAAACTGCGTCAGCCACTCCATAGCTTTTTTATCATCTGTAAATGATTTTATTGGTATCGGCGGATTTTGAAAGTTAAAAAGTATCTTCATAATCAATTGCGCCAAGCCCGGTTTAGAAACCATGGCCATGGCTGTATAAATCTGGGGAAGCTGTTCGGTCGAAAATTTGCGCGTTTCTTTATCCGGAACCGGCGAATTTTTCAAATAAATTAACACCGGAACCTTCTTATTTCCGGTAATTTTTTTAACCAGTGCAACATTGGCTGAAATATTTTCTACGGTACGTAAAATGCTTTTGCTGTACGAAACCAGTATTCCGCTATCTGTTAACAAATAATCGGCTATTTCGCCTTCGATAAGTTCATTATCTCTATCGTTATCCATATTTTATCCCCTTAAATGATAACCTTTTGGTTTGGTAAAAGCCCTTAATCCCTGATGCGATAAAGTAGCACCGATGCCTGAATATTTTCTTCCACTCCATGGTAAGGCTGCACTCACCCGGTCGCAGCAATTCCAATAACCCGAACCGGCATCAAGCTGAGCGAGTATTTTTTCTGCTCTTTCCTGGCTGGCTGTATAAACCGAAGCGGTTAATCCATAATCGGTATCTTTCATCATCATTAAGGCTTCAGTATCGTCTTTTACCTTCATAATACCGATAATCGGTCCGAAACTTTCTTCCTGCATCACGAGCATATCATTGGTAACATCGGTTAGCACGGTTGGTTCAAAATAATAACCTTTCCCTTCAACAGCTTTACCACCGGTCAATAATTTTGCTCCTTTGTTTAGGGCATCTACAACCTGATTTTCCAATACCGCGATTTGTTCTTTTCTTGTCAACGGACCAATATAAGTATCACTGGCCAGGGGTAACCCGCTTTTCCAGCTTTTAACTTCGTTAACAAAGGCATTTAAATAATCGTTGTAATGTTTTTCATGTACATATATGCGTTCTACAGCACAGCAACTTTGTCCGTTGTTGTAAAAAGCGCCATCGGCTGTGCCAACCGCTACTGCGGCTATATCGGCAACATCATCAGCAACATACAAAGGGTCTTTTCCACCTAATTCTAACTGGCAGGGAGCCATTTTAGATGCTACTTTCTCATAGATCAATTTCCCTGTTTTGTACGAGCCTGTAAAAAAATAACCGTCAAAATTCATTTCCAATAAGGCCGAACCTGTTTCTTTTGCACCAATGGCGACCTGGAAAACTGGATCTGGTATACCGGCTTTTTTTAATAGTTTTTCGATCTGTAATCCGGTTAAAGTAGCATATTCTGATGGTTTGTATAACACCGCATTACCACTTAAAAGTGCCGGAATGAAAACATTTACACCAACCAGGTAGGGGTAGTTCCAGGCTGAAATATTGCAGATTACACCTAATGGCTCATATTTAATGATTTCTTTCAAACCGGGTTCATCAACCATCACTTCATCGCTTAAATACTTTTCTGCATTGCTGAGCATCCATTTAATGCGGGCCCTCGCGCCATTAATTTCATTACGCGATTGTTGTAAAGGTTTGCCTACTTCGTTGGTTAATATCAAGGCAAGTGCTTCTAGCTCGGCTTCCAGTAAATCACTGAACTTTGTGATTACTGCTATCCTTTCCTGAAGTGTTTTATCTGCCCATAGGGGTTGCGCCTGCTTTAAAGCATCAAATTTGAGCTGAAGAGTGGATGAATTGTCTTCTTCCAGACTGGTAATAATTTCTTCTGTTGCGGGGTTGATGATTTGCATGTTTTTCATTTTCTTACCACGGATTTTCACAGATGAACACAGATTTTTTAAAATAGCTTACCAATATCTACCTGTGTTGATCCTTTTTAGCTGTGGTTAATATTTAATTTTATAGCGTTAATAAATGCCTCATGAATATTTTTGCTAAATGGGCTGTTTTGATCTTTCATACGCTCAGGGTGCCATTGTACAAATAGTAAAAATGATTTTCCTTCCGGTTCCAGCCGTTCCATAGCTTCGGTAACGCCATCAGGCGAAATTGCGCTCACCACAAGCCCTTTTCCGGTTTTATCGGTACTTTGATGATGGTTGCTGTTTACCAATCCTGTATCTGTATTCACAATCTGGTTTAGCCAGGAAGATGGATTTACGATAATCTTGTGATAGCGGTCTGATTTATCGTGCATTTTTGAATGATCGAATTTTCCCCAGGATGGGATGTCGGGAATTAAGGTGCCTCCAAAAAATACATTAGCCACCTGTATACCCCTGCAAATGCCTAAAACAGGAATAGAATTAGATTCAGTATAAGCTAAAACCTTAAATTCAAATTCGTCACGTTCTTCGTCGATATCATCATCATAACAGTAAGGATAATATTCAGGCAGATTGTAAAAACGGGGATGAACATCTTCTCCTCCGGTTAAAACGATGCCATCACATTTTCTGATGTCGTCGAAATTGTTAAGCTTGTATCCGAGCTGGATTACTTCTACATTTTTATCGTAAGATAACACCCAGTTGCGATAGATATCGAATTTGCTGCAGTCGGTCACACCAATTATTATTTTATCAGACATGGTTTTTTATATTTTAGCCACAGATTTTCACAGATGAATACAGATTTAAATTGTAATTTTTGATTTAAATGAGACAAGCTTTTTATCCGTGTTTATCCTCTTTATCTGTGGTTAATATCACTTTAGAGTGCACTTAAGTACAATTGTTTAAAATCTTCCCTGCTTACCGGTTTAGGATTGTTTGGATGTGCGAAATCTGCAAATGCTAAATCGGCAAGTGTTTCAATGTGTTCTTTTTTAACGCCAATATCACTCAATTTATGCGGAATATTTACTTTCGTATTCAAATCGAACAGGTATTTTACAACTGCTTCGCCATTTTCGTCTTTAAGCCCGAGCGTGCGGGCAATCTTTTTAAAGCGGTCTTCAAATCCCGCAATATTAAATTGCATACCGTAAGGGATATTAACCGCGTTTGCCAGGCCATGGTGGGTATCTAAAAGAGAAGAAAGAGGATGTGCCAGCGAATGAACCACGCCTAAACCTTTTTGAAAGGCAATGGCGCCCATCATCGAAGCCATTAACATTTTGCTACGGCTTTCTAAATCAGGCTTGTTGGTGGCGGGTTCCAACGAATCTCTGATCAACGAAATGCCTTCTAAGGCAATTCCATCGCACATCGGGTGGAAATTTTTGGCCAGATAAGCCTCCATATTGTGTGTAAGGGCATCCATCCCCGTGGCTGCCGTAATAAATGGCGGTAAATCCATCGTTAATTCGGGATCTGCAAAAACTACCTGCGCCATTAATTTAGGCGAGAAAAGGATTTTTTTCTGATGGGTTTCATCATCGGCAATAATGGCACTACGGCCCACCTCACTGCCTGTACCCGATGTGGTGGGGATGGTAATAAAATGGGGCACATCGTTGGTTACATAAATATCACCACCAATTAAATCATCGTATTTAAATAAATCTTCGCGATGATTAACACGCAATGCAATGGCACGGGCAACATCTAAAGCTGCACCACCGCCAATACCAATGATGCTATCGCGATGGGTAGCATCCCAGGCATCGGTACCCTTGTAAACATCACTTTTTACCGGGTTTTTGTGTATGTTGCTAAAAACCTCTACAGAAATGTTTTTTGTTTTTAAATCTTCTACAATGCTTTTAAAAAAGGGGAGCTCTGCAATGGTAGGATCGGTAACTATTAATGGGGCTTTTAATTGGTGTTTACTTAAATAAGCAGGTAATTCCTTTACTGCACCTGCACCGAAACGGATGGTGGTAGGGAAATTAAACTGATGGATTTTATCAAATATCATGACAATTGTTTTACTACCTTTTGTTTATTTCTTCATCATTATTTTACAACCTTAGCGCACCTAAGGCTGTGTTGTTATTTCATTGTATTATAAACCTAAAAGTCTATAATTGCTAAGCTGCTGTAAGGTGACTTAGGTGATCAACATTTTAGTTTATTTTGTTTTTTACCACCTTAGGCGCCTGAGCTCATCAAAGCTTTGTATTAAATAATCTCCAAATATCTCTTCAATTCCCAATTGGTTACCGCTTTTGCATATTGTTTACACTCCCATTCGCGTGTCATGGTAAAATGATCAACAAAATCTGCACCCAATAAGGTTTTGACCAGGTCGGAATTTTTCATTTTTTGGGTGGCTTCGAATAAATTACGGGATAATATGCCATTTGATAAATCGGTATATCCGTTGCCTTTGGTTAATGGCTGTGTTAATTCCAGTCTGTTTTTAACGCCGTACATTCCGGCAGCCAAACAGGCAGAAATTGCCAGGTACGGATTCGTATCTGACCCCACAATTCTGGTTTCCAAACGCGAAGCCTTTTTGCTCCCCGGTAATGCACGTAACGAAGTCGTACGGTTATCGATCCCCCAGGTTACAGTAGTTGGTGCCCAGGCACCCTCAACCAAACGCTTGTAACTGTTTATGGTAGGGGCAATCATCGGTAACAGGTATGGCAGGCAATGCAGCTGACCGGCAATATAACTTTTCATGATCCCGCTGATCTTATCAGGGGCTTTTTCATCATAAAAAAGGTTAATCTTATTATTTTTATCCCATAGGCTCTGGTGCACATGACCGCTACAACCGGGTAAATTTTCGTTTATTTTAGCCATAAAAGTGGCTAAGATGCCATGTTTGTAGGCAATCTCTTTTACGGCCGTTTTAAACAGAATGGCCTGGTCGGCAGCCTGCAGGGCCGGGGCATATTTAATAGCGGCTTCGTAAACCCCCGGACCGGTTTCGGTATGCAAACCTTCAATGGGAACATCAAATTTATTGAGCAGTTCGAACAGGTCGCCCATAAATGCATTCTGATAGGTACTTCTTAAAATAGAATAGCCAAACATGCCAGGACTTAAAGGCTTTAAATTGTGAAAACCCTTTTCGTGTATGGTTTCTGGTGTTTCCAAAAAGTTAAACCATTCGAATTCCTGTGCAAAAAATGGCGAGAAACCCTCTTGTTCACAATCGGCGATCAGTTTTTTTAACAATTGCCTCGGACAAACATCATTTGCCCGTTCCTGATCGTCAATAAAATCACCCAGAAAAAAGGGAACATCATTTTCCCATGGGATTTTCCGGAAGGTAGTTAAATCTATTTTAACCTGTGCATCGGGGTAACCGGTATGCCAGCCTGTATATTTTCCGCTATCATAAGCCGCGTCGCTGGCATCCCAGCCGAAAGTAACATCACAAAAACCTAAACGGCCTTCAACCAGTGAAGTAAATTTTTCAGCGGCAACATATTTTCCTCTTAAAATCCCGTCGATATCGGCTACGGCTAATTTTACTTTTCCGGATGGATGATTTTTTACATAATCAAGAATTTCTTTGCTGGTACTCATTAATCTGCCTTTTTAAAGATTTTATATAGAAGAAATATACCTAAAACAATGCCCGAATAAATTAAACCCAATTTAAGATTATAAATCAGCATTGCGATAAAAGAAACACAGGAAATAATCAAAGCAATGATAGGGAACAATGGATAAAGCGGGGTTTTAAAAGGCCTCACCATTTCCGGACTGGTTATTCTAAGCACCATTAGCGAAATCATCGAAATGATATATAATGTTAATGCGCCAAACACAGAAATGATTATAATTTCGGCTGTTTTGCCGGATAAAAGTGCGATGATCCCAATTACCATATTACCTGTTAATGCATTGGCAGGTGTTTGAAATTTTGGTGAGATTTTACCTAAAATTGCCGGTATGCTTTTTACCCTTCCCATTTCGTAAGTAGAGCGTCCGGCCGCCAAAACCAATCCGTGAAATGACGCTATTAAGCCGAACAGGCCAACGGTAATGAGCAGGTGGTACATTAAATGATTATCGCCGGTAATCATTGAAAGGGCAAGGGGTAAAGGCGAATCGGAAGTTTCGCCCGATTTCCCGTTTTTATAAACGATGGCTTCCCAGCCCCCTATGCCAATGGTGGAGATAAAAACAAGTACACATAATACCACTAAGGTGAATATGCCCCAACCAAAACCCTTACTGATATCGCGTTGCGGGTTTTTGGTTTCTTCGGCTACATTGGCTACGCCTTCAATACCCAGAAAAAACCAGATGGCAAACGGAATAGCGGCAAAAACACCACTCCAACCATTTGGAAAGTTATTGTACACCAGGTTTTCGGCATGGAATTTAGGTAAGGTAATACCAGAGAAGAGAAGCAATTCGCCAACGGCCAAAATGGTAATCACCACTTCGAATGATGCCGCGGCTTTAACACCATATATATTTAATGCTGTGAAAATGATGTATACTGCAATTGCACTGCTAAGAATGGGTACCTGAGGAAAAAATGCATTAAAATAAGCACCGATGGCAAAGGCAATGGCAGGGGGTGCAAATATAAATTCGACCATTTGCGCAATACCCGCAATAAAACCGATGTTTTTTCCTAATGCTTTGTTGGCATAATCGAAAATACCACCTGCTTTTGGTATGGCGCAGGCCAGTTCGGCATAACTGAAACTAAAGGTTACATACATGACCATGATGGCAACCGTAGCAATGGCCATACCGAGGGTGCCGCCTTTTTCGAG
Source organism: Sphingobacteriaceae bacterium (assembly GCA_017745075.1). Lineage (GTDB taxonomy): Bacteria > Bacteroidota > Bacteroidia > Sphingobacteriales > Sphingobacteriaceae > Pedobacter. Next base: position 29,262 of record JAGIAD010000009.1, read on the forward strand.
CCCTAAATTCCAGCCGAAATACATTCCGGAAATTACATAACCTACGCCAAGCCCCCATAGCATAAAAGGGGTAAGCGTTTTCTTTAAGCCATCTTTTTGTTCCATGGGTAGGATTTATAAGATAAAACAGGTTTATAAAATTTGCTCGAAAATGATAAACTATTAGCCTCGGTATCTGGTGTTTAAAGTAGTAATTATTTTCGAATCATTTCACTACCACTTGCAATTGCTGCAATAATTTATCGTTAATTTTTTTTAAAGTGCTTTTGAGCATTTACCAGTTTTGTTATCTTGCATAACCAAACAATATCTTTATGCACGAAAACGCTCTCCGGCCTTCTGAAAATTTTAAGAAGATGGCAGCCAAGTCTGTACAGGCTATTTGGCTATTTGTATTAACCTACCTTTTATTAGTTTCTGCAGCAGTTGGTTTAACAATACTCTCAGCATTTGCTGGCCTTATGCTAATTGCAGCCAAACCAATGTTTCTTACAATTATGCTGGGCGGTGGTTTGATCTGCTTTGGTGTGTTAATTTTAATTTTCCTGGTGAAGTTTATATTCAAGGTTAATAAAATCGACCGTTCTCATTTAACACAGGTTACAAAAACGGAACAGCCAGAGCTTTTTAAAATGATAGATGAAATTGTTGGGGAAGTAGGTACTGATTTTCCTAAAAAAGTTTACTTCTCATCGGAAGTAAATGCATCTGTATTCTACGATTCCAGCTTTTGGAGTATGTTTCTTCCGGTAAGAAAAAATCTTCACATTGGCTTAGGACTTATGAATACCATATCGATTGATGAGCTTAAAGCGATCCTTGCACATGAGTTTGGCCACTTTTCTCAAAAAAGTATGCGTACAGGGAGTTATGTATACAATGTTAATCAAGTAATCTACAATACACTTTACGAAAATGAGGGCTATGGTAATTTTGCACAGAAGTTAGCCGGTATAAGTAATTACTTTGCGTTTTTTGTTGTTTTAGCCGGTAAGATTATTAACGGGATCCAGTTTATTTTAAAAAAGATCTATGATGTTGTTAACCTGAATCATTTGGCACTCTCTAGGGAAATGGAATTCCATGCGGATACTGTGGCTGCAAGCGTTGCGGGCTCTGATGCTTTAATTACTGCTCTCCATCGTTTACAACTTGCAGATTACTCGTTAAACAACGTTTTTAATTACTATAATGGTAAAATAAAGGATAAGGAAAAAACCAATAACATTTTTCCGCAGCAAAAATTTGTAATGGATTTTTATACTGGCCTTCAAAAGATAAGAGTAGAGAACCATCTTCCAATTGTATCGGAAGAACATTATAACAAATTCAATAAAAGTAAACTTATCCTGAAAGATCAATGGTCTTCTCATCCTAGAACCGCAGATAGGGTAGAACACCTCAGAAAACTGGATTATCCGTTAAAGAGCTATGGAGCTGGTATAGCGATAGATTTATTGGTAAATAAAGATATCGTTCTTGAACAGATAACTAAAAAGCTTTTCGATGCAATAGACTATGGTGATTCACCTATAATTTCGGATTTAGGCAAGTTTGAAGAAGATTTTTTAGAAAACCAGCAACAAAATACTTTTCATCAATTATACAACGGCTATTTTGATTTTAGAAATCCATTAAATGAATTGGATTCAGATGCCTTTGAAAAACCCGAACTGCCTATTCAGTTACATGCTAATGATTTTTTTAGCGATGAGAATTTAAGTTTCATATATCTTCAGGATGGTATCAACGACGATTTAAATACACTGAAGCAAATTGAATATAAAGTTTTTGAGGCTAAAACCTTTGATTACGATGGAAAAAGGTATACCCAGCAAGATTGTTCGGAATTAATTAAGCGTTTAGAAAGTGAATCAAAAGATTTAGAAGATCACCTGAAAAAATTAGATATTCAGATTTTTGAATATTTCCTATACCTGGCCTTAAAGCAAGGGCGAAAAGAAGAATTTGAGAATTTTTACAGCCGTTATAAAGCCATTCACACACTTTTAGAAAGTCAGAACAATTGCCATAATAAAATCGCTCAGGTTACATCTTTTATGCATACACGAACTGCTGTTGAAACCATTGAACAACAGATGTACCTGGTTAAGGATGAGGAAAAAATATTTAAAGAAGAACTTTTAAAGTTGCTAACAAATCCTCTATATGGTGAGCATATAACGGCAAATGACAAAGAACAGATTGAAAGATTTATAGCTTCAGATTATAAATATTTCGCAGGAGGGAGCTATTTTAATTTTCAGGTAGACGAACTTTTCGAATCGATCCATTTATTTGCAAAAATCATTAATGATACAAATTTTAATGCAAAGAAAAAATTGCTCGATTTTCAAGTAACTTTAGAAGAAGTTCATTCAGCAGGAAATAAAAAGCCGGTAGCCATTTAAGCAACCGGCTTCAAAATTATTCCGTATCCCGGTTTTTATTTACCGTTTGGCTATCCCTCGTATTTTTCTGCACCGTAATGGCACCAAAAAGAGAGAGTAAAAAGGCGAAGGCATAAAATCCCTTTTCGCTTGGCAATAAAGTGGCATTCCATAAACCAATTACCAATAAAGTAATGGTTAACAGGGTAGAGAACCAGCTTAGGCCATAATAAATTTCTGTAACGGGTATGCCTTCCAGTTTATCGCGGACAGCTTTCTGTAATGAGATTACGGCAAAAAGGCCAAACATCAATACGGTAAAATAATATCCTTTTTCGTTGAGAAGCATATCAGAGCGCCACAGGCCTACAATAAAGCCGATCATTCCGATACCTAATGCAATCCAGGCCGCTGCCACAAATGCATTTGATGGTTTTTGATTCATTGTTAGAGGTTTAATTTAATTCTTTACAAAACGTTAAAGTTTGGCAAAAGGTATAAAAATTAAAAGAAACACAGTTAAATTATTTTCAAAAACTGTATTAAATGCTTTACATAAAATCAAACAAAATCCGATATTTCGCATTATAGCTTATAATCTTACCTTAGCGATATGCGAACGTTGCTTACAGCTGCCCAAATGCGCAGTGCCGATCAGTTTACCATTGCCAATACACCCATTGCATCAATCGATTTAATGGAAAAAGCCGCCAGGGCCTTTGTTCAGTGCTTTTTGAGAGAGGAATTCGATATCAATAAAAGTGTGGCTATTTTTTGCGGAAAGGGAAATAATGGTGGCGATGGATTAGCTATTGCCCACTTGCTGTTAGCCAACGGCTATGAAAATATTAAAGTTTACATTGTTAACTTTAGCAACAAACAAAGTGACGATTTTGCCATCAACCTGCAACGGATAGAGGAATCGCGCTGCAAAAAAGTAACCATCAACCAGGCTTCCGAACTGAAAACTCTAAAAGCAGATTTAATTATCGATGCCATTTTAGGCTCAGGTTTAAATAAAACGTTGGCAGGCGACTATGAAGAACTGGTTCAGTTTATTAACAAACAGCATAAAAAAGTATATGCTGTTGATGTGCCTACGGGTTTCTTTGCTGAAGGAAAGCTGCCTGAGGATTATAATGGTATAAAAGCTTATAAAACCATTTCTTTTCAACGGCCCAAAATCAATTTTTTTTTCCCCGAATCGGCTGCCGCCACCGAAAAATTCGATGTAGTAGACATTGATCTCGATGAATCATTTATCCAGAAACAGGATAGTGATTTTTATTTGTTCGAAGAAACCGACATTCAGAAAGCCCTCCATCCAAGGAAACTATTCAGCCATAAAGGAACTTTTGGTCATGCGCTGATTATCGCCGGAAATACCAATACCATGGGTGCTGCTTTACTCTCTTCAATGGCTTGTTTACATACAGGTGCCGGTTTAACTACCGCCTGCATCCCACAGAGTGGGCTAACGGCTTTAAATACCAGCCTGCCTGAAGTAATGGCATTGCCAAGGGATGGATATACACAGATCGATAACCCCGGGAAATATCAGGCCATAGCCATCGGACCGGGTTTGGGAACAGCGCCTGAAAATGAAAAACTATTGGAAAATTTAATCTTAACCAAGCAGCCCTTAGTGATTGATGCCGATGCCTTAAATATGTTGAGCGAAAGAGCAGATCTGATCGATAAACTTGTACCAAATACCATTTTAACCCCACACATGAAAGAATTCGACCGTTTATTTGGTGAGCATGACAGCTGGTGGGACAGGGTACAATCGGCCAGAGAGCATGCAAAAAAACTCAAAATTGTTATTGTCCTTAAAAACCAATATACTTTTATCTGCCTGCCAACTGGTAAAGTGCTCATTAACCCAACAGGTAACCCTGCAATGGCGCAGGGAGGCATGGGCGATACCTTAACCGGGATAATTGCTGGCTTTGTGGCACAGCAATATACTGCTGCAGATGCCGCTATTTTGGGCTGTTATATTCATGGAAAGGCCGGTGATGAGCTGGCAAAAGATCGTTTCGTGGTTACGGCATCGCAAGTAGCCGTAAGCATAGCTAAAGAAATTAAAGCACTCGTTTCCAGATAAAAGTACAACTATGTAAAAAATGCATACCTGTTTTTTGAAAGCGCATGCAGAAGTGTTTGGGCAAAGATAGTCCTGCCATCCGCTTTACCTCCCTGCGTTCGGTGTTCGCTGCTGTCAGGTTTAGGGGGCGCGGCCATTCTTCCTATTTAGGGCTGCGGGGTGCAAAACCATGCTTCAAAGGGCAGTCGAGAGGTCAAAACCCAAGCCCTTGTTCCTAAACCCGGTAGTAGCGGAAATCCTTTTTATTGCTTAAAATGGATTAGCCTAGACGTATTGCCCGATGTGTTGAATTTGCAATAAAAAGATTGGAGTGTATAACGGGACTGCAGCACCTACGGAGTTGGGACTGTTCGTTTTATAATATAAACATCAACGAGAAATTAATGTTACAAAAAACAAAATCCCAGTATTGATAAAATGCTGGAATTTAATATTTTGACTAAATAATTTTTATTTAAACGCCGCCCATTACGGTAAGTTTTTCCATGGTTGGGTTAACACTTCCGCCCATAGGCTCTAAGGTTACGGCAAAGGCCTGTGCTTCCTGGATGGCCTGCATTTTTACCAGTGCCTCGTTATTGGTCGAATCGGTTTTTCCGAAGACACCTAAACTTACCGGTTTGCCGTTTACCAAAGCCCATAACTGATATTCATGTTCGGCATCGGTTTTTGGCAAATCCATTGCAACATAATTAATCAATACACTTTTATCTTTTTTGTTCCAAAATACCTTCATTTTGGAGTTAGGGCTAAACGGCTGACCGGTCATGCGTATGGTTGCCCATTCTTTACTTTCGGCCATGGCAGCTATATTATTCAAGCCCTGGTTCTCAAATTCCAGCTTGCTCACCAAACCGGCAAATTTTTGCTTATCAAGGCTTAAGGTTGTAATCTGATCATGTGCATCGTTTAGCTTACTGTAAGTAATAAACAATGCCGCCGTACTTATTACCAATAAGGCTATACAGGCAACTAATGCATACCGCAAAGTTCTCACTTTCGCATCACTTCCATCCAAACGTACAATTTTTGGTTCTTCAGTATAAACTGGTGCGGACTGAACATTCACATTCTCTTCAACCTCACTTAATCCCAATTTCTCGAATAATCTTGTTTCTACATCTGCAGATGGCTCTACAGCATTTTGCATCGCATATTGCTCCATAGCCTGCTCAATGGCAGCTATTTCATCTCTTACTTCAGGGTATTGAGATGCCATTTCCTCTACCTGCAACGTTTCTTCAGGTGATAAATCACCTAAAACGTACAATTCAAGTACTCCAGATTCGATATATGCTTTTAAATTTTCCACGCTCAATTAAAATTCCTTCTCAATTCAATAATAGCCAGTCGGATCCGGGTTTTCACCGTACCTAATGGCAGATCTAACTTCTCTGCGGCTTCCACATGTGTGAAACCCTTGTAATAAACTAAATCAAGAACTGCTTGTAAATCTGGTTTAAGATTGTCTACAAGTTGCTTAACACCAACAATATCGGGGTTAAATGTAACCTTGTTTTGTTCATCAACGAAACTTACGTTATTTTCTATATCTTGGTTTTTGAGTGAATTCTTAAAATCTTTGGAACGCAGCTTGTCGATTGATAAATTGCGGGCAATATTCATCATCCACGTAAACAAACGTCCCTTGGTATTATCGTAATGTGCCGCAGACTGCCATATTTTTACAAAAGTTTCTTGTAAAACATCTTCTGCAAGTTCAGAGTGGGTAATAATGCGTGATATAACACCATAAAGAGCCGATGAATACATACTGTACAATGTTTTCAGAACCGCCGGATCTTTCGATTGCAGCGCTTGAACAAGTTCGGGCTCGGTTAGGGTTAATTTTTTTAATGCAGTCACTATGGTCACTAAGATACAACACAGAACACTAAAACCAAAAAAATGTTTTACAAAGGTATTCCTTAATGGAATAATTGCAAAACATTTTAAATTTCTGTTTAATTATTGAACTATTTAATTCCTTCAATCGGGAAAAGATGCTTTTCGGCATGATAAGACGAACGTACCAGCGGGCCACTTTCTACATATTTAAGGCCTTTAGCCAAACCAACCTCTTTGTACATCGCAAAAGTATCAGGGTGTATCCAATCTACCACCGGATGATGGTTGCGGGTAGGTTGTAAATACTGACCTAAAGTTAAAATATGAACGCCATTGGCCACTAAATCGTCCATGGCTTCAAAAATATCCTCTTCGGTTTCGCCCAGACCAAGCATAATACCTGTTTTTGTTCTTAAACCAAACTCCGAAATCCTTCTTAAAGCCTCTAAACTTCTGTCGTACTTAGCCTGGATGCGTACCTGTCTGGTTAAACGCTTAACGGTTTCCATATTGTGCGAAACCACTTCCGGACGTTCTTCTAAAACACGGTATAAATTATCCCACTGACCTTTAAAATCAGGTATTAAAGTTTCCAGAGTAGTGATTGGGCTTTCCCTGCGGATGGCTTGTAAAGTTTCGGCCCAGATAATTGATCCGCCGTCCTTTAAATCATCGCGGTCAACCGAAGTGATTACACAATGTTTAACACCCATTAATTTTACCGAATTGGCAACACGGTTTGGCTCATCTACATCAACTGCCAGAGGGCGGCCAGTTGCAACTGCGCAAAAAGAACAGCTACGGGTGCAAATGTTACCCAAAATCATAAAAGTTGCCGTACCTGCACCCCAGCATTCGCCCATATTAGGGCAATTCCCGCTTTCGCAGATGGTATGCAGCTTATGTGTGTCTACTAAACTACGAACTTGTGCATATTCTTTACCAACAGGTAATTTTACACGCAACCAATCTGGTTTACGTTTAACTTCAGTTACAGCAGGTACTACCGGTAAATCAATCATGCTACAAAGTTAATGAATAGGATTGAATTGTTGCAATGCCGAAATGTTTGAGGGTTGTAATAATAGTTTGGGTTAATTGTTTAAATTGGTTAACTTGGGGAGAAGTACTAAACCAATTCCATTTCGAATACAACCTGTCGTTTATTCTCTTTAAAACCAACCGTTTCATAAAATTTGTGGCTTTCGGTACGTTTGGTATTACACCTTACCATTAGTTTTTTCACTTCATGCATTTTGGCCCAGAGTTTTACATGTTCTATAAGCTGTTTTCCTATTTGCCTGCCACGAAATTGAGCGTCTATAATTAAACCACCTATTTCTACAAATGGGTCGGCTTCTATTCTGAGTGTATAAAAGCCATGAATCCAGCCTACTACTTTATTGTCGGCTACGGCAACAAATGCACAGTTTTCGTTACTGTTATTGATATGTTTAATCCTGGCTGATGTTTCCTTGATGTTACTTTCGTATCCCAGTTGTGTAGAAAGTGCGGCTACACTTTCGGCATCTTGTTCCGAAATTTCTCTGATCTGAACCATTTATTGACATTTGATAGGTAAATCTAAAATAGGGATTTAAATTTGTTCTATGGGGTTGCAAGCCAAAAGTACAACAATAACCAAACTAAACCCTATTGAAGCGGCAGCCTGAGCCCCTTCGGCGAAGCTATAGCGCAAAGAGGGGCTGCCGTTACCGATGAGCAGTAAAGCACATTTTCTAGTGTTTTAGAAAAACTAACAATATAAATAAGTTTTGTTTTACTGTCAGATGGTAACATCTGACAGCACGGATATAACTATCTAGTTGTGATATCTAGATATTTCCAACCTACACTCAATAAGAAAGTAAAGTGTGAATTTACTTGAGTGAGGTGGTAACATCTGACAGTACGGATAAATGTTAAAGAAAAATCATAAGCGGGGCAATGGGCAACATTCCATCATTTAATCATTTTAACTTTCTAACTTAATATTACATTTGCAATATGAATACTGGCTTACAGCTTTACAATACGCTTTCGCGCAAAAAAGAACTTTTTCAACCCTTAAATGCACCCAATGTTGGGATGTATGTTTGCGGACCTACCGTTTATAGCGATGTGCACCTGGGCAATTGCCGCACTTTTATTTCGTTTGACTTAATTTTCAGGTATCTTAAATATTTAGGATATAAAGTGCGCTATGTGCGTAATATTACCGATGCAGGACACCTGGAAGGCGATAGGGATGAGGGCGATGATAAGTTTGCAAAACGCGCAAAGCTTGAGCAGCTTGAGCCGATGGAAATTGTACAGAAATACACTTTAGGTTTCCACGATGTATTGCGAATGTTCAACACGCAGCCGCCGAGCATTGAACCAACCGCTACCGGGCATATTATTGAGCAGATTGAAATGATCAAGGTGATTATTGCCAACGGTTATGGTTACGAAGTGGATGGCAATATATATTTCGATGTAGAAAAATACAGCAAGGAATATAATTACACCATATTAACCAACCGCAATCTTGAAGATATGCTGAACAATACCCGTGAGCTGAGCGGGCAGGATGATAAACGTGGAAGATTGGATTTTGCACTTTGGATAAAAGCAAAACCGGAAACTTTAATGCAATGGCAATCGCCATGGGGCATGGGTTTTCCGGGCTGGCATATTGAATGTTCGGCCATGAGTGCCAAATACCTGGGCGCCGAATTTGATATTCATGGTGGTGGAATGGATTTGGCCGCAACGCACCATACTAACGAAATTGCGCAATCTGAAGCCTGCAGCCATAAACAGCCGGCACGTTATTGGATGCACACCAATATGCTTACGGTAAACGGTACGCGCATGTCTAAGTCAGCCGGAAATGGTTTCCTTCCTTTAGAATTGTTTACCGGCGACCATCCTTTGCTGAAAAAAGGTTATAGCCCGATGACGGTAAAATTTTTTATGTTACAGGCGCATTACCGCAGTACTCTGGATTTCTCTAACGATGCATTGGATGCCTCAGAAAGAGGTTTTCGCCGCTTAATGGCAGCAATTGGCCTGTTAGATAAACTACCGGTTTCTGAACAGAATGATTTTGATATCGATGCACTGAAAGAGAAATGCATTGCTGCCATGAACGATGATTTTAACAGTCCGATTTTAGTTGCCGAACTGTTTGAGGCTGTACGTATTATCAATACGGTTTATGATGGTAAAGGCAAAATCTCTGCTGACGCTTTAGAGAAGTTAAAACAACTCATCAACGATTTCGTATTCGATATTTTGGGGCTGAAGGATGAAGACGCCGGAGGAAACGACTTAAATGGCGTATTAGAAATGGTTATTAATTTAAGAACAGAAGCAAAAGCCAATAAGGATTATGCAACTTCTGATCGCATCCGTATTGGTTTGCAGGCTTTGGGTATTCAGCTTAAGGATGGCAAAGAAGGCACTACCTGGAGTAAGGCTTAAAGCATTATTTCATAGTAGAAAATCATTAGTCGGTTTTTATCATGAGAAAAGTTGGTTTGGTTGGCGGAATAAGTTGGGTATCGACCTTAGATTACTATAAATTTATAAATGAGGGAGTAAATAGGCATTTAGGCGGATTAAATTTTGCCGAGTGTTTAATTTACTCCCTTAATTTTGGCAAGGTGCAGGATAAAACCTGGGAAGGGTCGTTTGAATTGCTTCTGAACGCTTGTAAAAGTTTAAAAACCAGCGGGGCAGAAGCAATTGTATTGTGTGCAAATACAGCTCACCTGTTTGCCGATGAAATTCAGCCCCTTATCGATTTACCCATCATCCATATCGGTACCGAAACAGCTAAAGCGGTAAAAAAGACAGAGATTAGAAAGGTAGGTCTTTTAGGCACCATCTTTACCATGGAGAAGGATTTCTACATTAAAAAGTTTGCAGAGTATGGTTTGGAGGTTCTGGTGCCCCAGAATCCCGACACACGAAATTATATACAATATACGTTAAAAGAAGAATTGGGCAGGGGATTGATTTTAAAGGAAACCAAATCAAGGTATATCGAAATTACAAAAGAACTGGTTGCAGAGGGGGCAGAAGGTATTATTTTGGGCTGCACCGAAATCCCAATGCTTATTGATCAGGATGATTTTGATATTCCTGTATTCGATACAACTAAAATCCATGCAAAAGCCATAGTTGATTATATTGTTTCATAAAATTAACTCAAATTAGACTAATTGAATCTGTTTTCTCTTGAATTGATCATGAATAAAAAAATATTTATCCTTCCTTTTATCGCCCTGGCGGCTTTACAGGCTTGTAGAAATAAGCAAGCTGGTACCAGCCAGAGTGAAGAAAAAATAACTTTATCGTCACCTGATTTTAATGCAGACAGTGCTTATGCCTATACCAAGGCGCAGGTAGATTTCGGTCCGCGGGTGCCGGGAACTGCAGCTCACCAAAAATGCGCAGATTACCTGGTAGCCAAACTAAAATCGTTCGGTGCAGATGTTAAAGTACAGGGTGAAAAAACCACTACTTACGACGGTAAAAGTTTTCAGCTAAAAAATATTATTGCGGCATTTAATCCTGATAAAAAGGACAGGCTATTGATTACCGCACACTGGGATGCCCGCCCGTTTTCTGACCAGGATCCCGACCCGAAAAACCATACAAAGGCCTTCGATGCAGCAAATGATGGTGCAAGTGGTGTGGCTGTAATTTTGGAAATGGCACGCCAGATTCAGCAGAAGCAGCCAAACGTTGGGGTAGATTTTGTGCTTTGGGACCTTGAAGATTATGGTAAAGCCAATGATGAGACGCCTGATGAAACCACCTGGTGTTTAGGTTCGCAATATTGGGCCAAAAAAGCCGTTGCATCTGGTTACAAAGCCCTGTATGGTATTAACCTTGATATGGTTGGCGGTGGTAATGCACAGTTTACCCAGGATGAAATTTCGCGCCAGGCTGCACCGGATGTAGCAAACAAGGTATGGGATATCGGAAACGAAATTGGTTATTCTTCTTACTTTACCAAAATCCCGAGCGGTAAATTGGTTGATGATCATTTCTGGATGAACAAAGCAAGTATTCCCTCTATTGACATTATCCATTATAACGATAACAGCGGTTTTTACATTAACTGGCATACCCAATTGGATAACCTGGCAAACATTGATAAAAACACACTAAAAGCAACCGGCCAAACGGTTCTGGAAACCATTTACAGGGAAAAATAATGGGCAACAATGTTCAATTGTTAATTATTTTTAAGATCATACACCAAAGAAAATTTTATATTCGCCAAACAATATTATCATAGTCAATAATGAAAAAACTATTTTCAACTGCAGTAGCTTCACTTTTAGTTCTGGGTGCTTTTGCCCAGAAGAGTGATGGAACAACCAAATCTTTAGTAAATACCGAAAAGGAATTTGCTAAATCAGTTGCCAAAAATGGAGATAAAGAAGCTTACCTTGATTATTCATCTGCAACAACTTTAGTGTTCAGACCCAATCCGGTTAACGCCAAAACTTTTTACACAGGTAAGGCAGAAACTCAGAATGATATCAGCTGGACAGCAAATCTGGCAAAGGTATCCCGGAGTGGTGATTTAGGTTTTACCACCGGACCTTACGAAATCGGTACTTCAGAAAAAAAATATGGTCAATACCTTTCCATCTGGAAATCAGAAAACGGCAGGTGGAAACTGGCAATCGATCTTGGTACAGAAAGCAACAAACCTTTGGCAAAAGTTAGCCAGTCGTTTGTTGAACCAAAAGACCACGTAGCTCCAAAGTTTTTAAATGAAAAAGAAATTAAAGCAGGCAGGGATATCATTTTAACTACAGAAAAAACATTAAATACTTTGCTGAAGACACATGGTATTGCTGCATTTGGTGGCTTTTTAACCAACGATGCGCGTTTACTCTTCCCGGGTAATGAAGCCATTGATGGAAAAGGAAAAATTATTGCTTTTTATAACAGCATGATTAGCAAGATCAACTTAAAAACTACCGGGGTAGATAAGGCGATCGGGAGTGATCTGGCTTATACTTATGGTGTGGCCACAATTGATTATAAAGCTGATTTACGTGAGAGCTTTAATTATGTTTTCGTTTACGAAAAAGCAGCCGATGCAAGCTGGAACTTAATTGTACAGGCTTTTGTACCTGCAGAAAGATAAAATAACAATGTGAATTAAAAAGGGCTATCGATAAAAAGAGGCCCTTTTTTTATGTCGCTGTTCTTCCTTTACCTGCACTGCCTTTCCAATTTAGCCCCGATTGAAGCGGCATCCTTAGCGCAAAGCGAAAAGATATAGCGTAAAGCGGGACCGAACATTAAAAAGAGCACAATTTTTGCGCTTCAAAAAAAATATAAGCACAAATAAAACTAACCCATTTACGTTTAAAATTCATGCACAGAAAATTACTCTTCCTCTCTACGCTCATTTTATTGTTTTTTCAGGTTTCGGCACAAAAGAAAAAATTCGATATTCAGGGTAAAGCAGGTGCACGTGGTATTATGCCCGAAAATACCATCGAAGGGATGTTAAAGGCTCTTGATTTAGGTGTTACCACCCTCGAAATGGATGCCGTTATTTCTAAAGATAAACAGGTGGTACTCTCGCAGGAACCTTATTTTAATAATGAAATATCGCTGCAGCCCAATGGAAAACCCATCACACTGAAAGACCAGAAGAATTTCAATATCTACCAAATGGATTATGAAGAGGTTAAAAAGTTTGATGTGGGCAGTAAGGTACATAGCCGTTTTCCGGGGCAGATGAAATTTAAAGCATATAAACCATTACTTACTGAAACGATTGATGCGGTTGAGGCCTATGTTAAAGAACATAAACTGGCCAAGCCCATGTACAGCATTGAAACGAAAACTATTAAAAATGGCGATAATGAATTCCACCCTGAACCTGCAGAATTTGTAGACCTGATTATGGAAATCATCAATGCGAAAAAATTGAGCAAAAGAGTAATTATCGAATCGTTTGATATGCGCACCTTACAATATCTTCATGAAAAATATCCTAAAATACAAACGTCGCTCTTGATTGATGAAAAAGAGCCCTTTGAGGATTACATTGAAAAACTAGGTTTTAAACCAACTATTTATAGCCCTTACTCAGTATTGGTAGGTAAAGGCCTGGTAGACCGCTGCCATGACATGGGCATTAAAATTATTCCGTGGACGGTAAATACAGTTAAAGAACTTAAATACTTTATGGATTTAGGTGTAGATGGTGTACTTACAGATTACCCTAATATTATGGGGCAATTGGAGCAGTAGCCTAATAGGTTTGTGTCGTTAAATCAAACTGATGAGACTTAGGGTGATGTAATTTAACTACAGATAAAAAGGATGCGCACAGATGTAAGTCCGTGGTCAAAATCCCTTAACTTAATAATGTTGGCATAATACCAACCCGTTTATACAAAAAAAAGCGCTGATTTCAGCGCTTTTTTAATGATTTTACCAATGCCTAGTGGTGCGATTCGGTAGCTTCTGTTTGGTGACCTTCAGTTTCGCCGTGAGAAGCAGCTTTTTCATGACCCGGGAAAATTGGTCTGGTGAAAGCCACAAGCAGGATTAATACAATAATCCAAGCCGTTAATGGTAATGCCCAAATGCCTTTAGTTTGCTGAACAGGCGCATGTGAATCGTGAGCTGACATATCGAATATTTTTGATTTTAAAATTTATGCTTTGTAATTGTGTGGTAAAGATAATAACAAAATTAAAATAAAAAGATTAAAAGGCAATTTGTATGTAAAAGCATGGGATAAAGGTCAACCCTTTATTCCTGCAGATCGTAAACCATTTTTTTAGTGCTGTTCATTTTGCTTTTAATGCGATCCTGGTGTTCGAGCAGTGTATTGTGCTCATCCTGGATGGAATTGAATAGCTCAGCTTTTTTGAAATAGCTGGCTGCTTCCACAAAATTTTGCTGTTGCTCGGCGTATAAACCCAGACTTTCGTAAATATGTGCTTCGCAAACACCTGCAACATTTAAAGCTTTATCAGCGATTTGTTTTACCAGTTTATGCATTTTAAGCGTAATCACAAGTTTTAAATAAGGCCCGTAAACTTCCGGAAAATCGGCATCCAACTCGGTACAACGTTTATAATAATAACCTGCTGTTCTGTAATCTTTAAAGCGGTTGTGGTAAATATTGCCCAGCTGAAAATAAGCCCTGGCATAATCAGGGTCGAAAGTAACGAGCTCATTAAAATACTGAAGTGCTTTAGGCAGTTCGCCCCAATGCAATTCTTCAATGGCCTGTAGATATTTTTCTTCTACAGTAGTATAAATGTCCATAACAGATATATTAAATTTTGATAAGCAGTAATTGCCTAGCAAATTGATAATTAAATTGATTTTTTAAAATTGGGTTTTATGCGCTGATGGCAAAAAAACACTAAGGGTTGGGAAGGAAATTTACATCAATACCCCAACCCTTTATGCCACAAGACTGGCTAAAGTTCATTTTTTGGATATGTAGTTGACGTAGCATTTCTGTAAATTTGATGCAAAGATATTTATTTTCAGTGAATTGCAAACTGTTTTTTAAATAATGTTGATTTTAGCAGTCGAGATGACGAATGCTTTACTGATTCCTGCTGAGTTTAGTGGGAGGAGTAGTTCCGTTGTTAAAACTGTTTAGGTTTTTTGTTCTGGCTGGCCAGTTCAACCAGTTCGGCAATTCTTTTCTGCCGGGTTTCGGGGCGTTTGGCGAGGGTAATCCACTGGAGCATGGCCTTACGTATCGATTTGCTTAAACCGTTAAAAAATGCCTCGCTGCCTTTTGTAATTTCAAATGCAGCCGTTAAATCAGCAGGGATACTGAGTTCTTCTACCTCATCTAAGATCGTCCACGAGCCATTTGTTTTAGCACGTTCGATACATGCTATTCCGGCAGGTGCCATTAAACCCAAAGCAGCTAATTGCTCAACCTTGGCTTTATTAATTTTAGACCAACCGCTATTGGTTTTTCTTCTGCTAAAAAACTGGATAAAACTTTCTTCATCAATTGTTTTTCTTACGCTGTCAATCCAGCCAAAGCATAGGGCTTCTTCTACAGCATCACTCCATGATATAGTAGGTTTATTTGCTTTGGTTTTGTAGCAAATTAACCAAACCGATTGTTTGGTGTCGTGGTGTTTTAACAGCCATTCGCGCCAGTCTTTGCGACTCGCGGGGCAAAAGGTTTCGGTTGTTTTCCCTGTCATGGTTATTTAAGCACTAATTTTACCAGATAAAAATAATTAAAGTTGATCAAGCTCAAACTGCAGGTTTTGTTTTGCTTGGTTTTCAAATTTATGGTAGAAGTAATCTGTTTTATAAATCCGTTCCATTTTTATGAAATGTTCCAAAACCTTTTTTCTCCCCTGATTATAAATAAGGTCAGGATAAATTGAGTATTCTTTTCTTACATTTTTTGCATATGCGCTATAACTTTCATGGCTTTGACCTAATACTGAAAGATCTGCATCTGTAAAATAATTGGTGTCAGGGTCAGAATCGTAAAGATGTGTTTTAGTAGCCAATATTTGCGTTTTACAGTTGAAAACAATGTGATCTGGAACTGAAACCTGTTTCATCCTTGCTACTGCCAGCTCGGCACTTTGTGCTTCATTGTCAGGGTTTAAAGCATTGTAAATAATGTCGTGGTAGAAAAGCGTAAACAGGATGGTTTCCCAGCTTTCAATTTTATCTTTCACTTCAAATAAATATTTTAATAAATTATCGAGATGCTGAAGTGCATGATAATACCTTTCTTTACGGGTATAATTTTCTTCAATTTCCTCCCAGAAGTCGGTTATTATACTTTCGTTCTTCGTATAATTTTTTAAAAGTTCGGTGAATGTTTCTTTTAACACGATATTTTGTGGATAATTCAATGTACAAGTTACGGCTTCGAATTGACTTTAATCCAATCCTTAAAGGATTAAAAATCCCTGGTCAGCAAGACGGATTATAAATCCCGATAACTTTTCCATCATTCTGAACGGAGTGTAGCAAGGTTGAGAGCCATGTGAGTGTTTGGTGAAGCTAAATTTATGAAGACAGATCTCTCCATTTCACTGCGTTTCAGTCGAGATGACGATTTTTGTATCGAAATTTATTCCATTGGTTTGGATTTGCAATCCAGACCCTGCGTAAATCTTTAACTCTTTGAGCCGGGAATATACACCCCGACCAACGGCTACAATAAATCTTTAATGATTTTTTCGATTGATAAACCTTCGGCTTCGGCGCGGTAGTTCCGTACAATACGGTGGCGTAAAATGGGCTCAGCTACGGCTTTAACATCTTCAATATCCGGAGAGTATTTTCCGGTTACTGCTGCATGGCATTTTGCACCCAATACCAAAAATTGCGAGGCACGCGGGCCTGCACCCCAACTAATGTATTTATTTACAATATCGGTAGCAAATTCGGTATTCGGACGGGTTTTTGCCGCCAGTTTTACTGCATATTCCAGTACATTGTCGGTTACCGGGATATCGCGGATCAGTTTCTGGAAATATTGGATGTCATCTGCGTGGATAATTTTCTGCAGTTGAGTGGTTTTATTACTGGTAGTGTTTTTTACGATGTTCAATTCGTCTGCAAAAGCAGGGTAATTTAGTTGAATATTGAACATGAAACGGTCTAACTGCGCTTCGGGTAGAGGATATGTTCCTTCCTGCTCAATCGGGTTTTGCGTAGCCAACACAAAAAATGGCTTTGGCAAGGTATGCGTTTGTCCGGCTGCGGTTACCGATTTCTCCTGCATCGCCTCCAGCAGGGCGGCCTGGGTTTTTGGAGGGGTACGGTTAATCTCGTCGGCAAGGATAATATTAGAAAAAACAGGCCCTTTTATGAACTTAAAATGCCTGTCTTCTCCTAAAATTTCGGCGCCGATAATGTCGCTTGGCATTAAATCGGGCGTAAATTGGATCCTGTTGAAATCAAGATCGAGAACGGAAGCCACAGTTTGTACAAGTAAAGTTTTAGCTAATCCGGGAACGCCAACTAACAGACAGTGTCCGTTACTGAAAATGGCGATTAAAACAGATTTTATGATGTCGTCTTGTCCAACAACTACCTTACTTATTTCGGCTTTAATATTGTTGAAAGATTGGTGAAGTGCATCAACAGCTTCTACTTCGTTCTTATACTGCATTGGCGTTATTTTGCGGCTGTGGTTTTTGTCCAGATTTTTAATTCATCACAGTTGTTGAACTCGTCGTCGATTTTAATGTAGGTATTTTCGCGGCGTTTCTCAAACCATTCGCTTAAAGTACGATTAATTTTATCACTTTGTGCAGCATCCCTGATTTTTGGGAAATCCTGCTTCATATTCGCCTTGTGAGGAGGTATTTTCGATTTCAGATATAAAATACGGTAGCCTTGTTTTCCATCGGCTGCAGTAAATAAATTGGGTTTGGAAACGCCACCGATTTTCATGCTATCGATTACCAAAAATACCGATGGATCCAATTTATCAACCGGGATAAAGGTACTTCTTGCCTGAACATTTTCGGCGTTCAGCATCATACCACCATTGTATTTGGTTTCTTTGTTGTCTGAATATAGGTTGGCAGCAGCAGCAAAACTTATTTTTTTGCCGATAATGTTATTATAGATACTATCTGCATGAAGTTTTAAACGGGTTAAACTTTCAGGGGTGGTTTTAGGCATAATTAAAATGTGCCTTACGTGTACCTGCTCGCCACGGCGCTCCAGTACCTGTAAAAAGTGGAAACCGTAATCCGTTTCGAAAACCGGCGAAATTTCTCCTGCCTTTAATTTAAACGCCCATGCGGTAAATTCCTTTACCATGGTATTTCTGTCGATAAAGCCATAATCACCACCATCGGCAGCAGAACCCGGATCTTCCGAATAGGTTTTTGCCAATACGCCCATATCTTCTCCTGCTTTAACCCTTAAACGGAGCGCTTCGATTTTATCGCGGAATTTCTGTTTTTCGGCCCTGGTTAACTGAGGGTTTAAAATGATCTCACCAACTTCAACCTCGGTATTGAATTCTGGAATGCTATCGCCCAACGATTTGAAGTATTTTTCCACTTCCATAGGGGTAACATTAATGTTTTCGGTAATTTTTTGCTGCATTTTCTGTGCAATCAGTTCATCTTTTACCGATGGCCTGATTTCATCTTTATACTGAAGAACCGATTTATTCAGGAATTGCTCTAAACGTTCCTGACCACCTGCGCGCTGCATACTGTAACGCATGCGTTTGTTCACCTCATCATCAACCGCGCCATCCTCAACCATTACCGAATCGATTTCGGCCTGTTGTTTAAGCAGTTTCTGGGTTAAGGTCTGTTGTAAAATTTTACATTTGATCTCGTCATTAGGCGGGTTGCCCTGGTAAAGATATTGTGTGTATTGTTGATTTAAATCTGACAGCAGGATAATATTGTTTCCTACAACAGCAGCAACTTTATCTACAGTATGCTTATTTTGGGCATAACTGTTTAAAAACAGGCTAATTAAAGCGGTTGCTACTAAAAAAACTTTCTTCATTCTATTTGTTATATTTTGCAAATTTAATACTTATGGTCAACTCTGTCCATTTGGTTATAACCTGGCGAGTTTTTTAAGTTCATTTTCGTTAATCCTTACCTGATATTTCTGTTTAAGGCTTTTCAGCCAGTTTTCTTCCAAACTTTGCTGGTAATCGGCAATTACTTCAGCCCTGACTTCATTTAAGGGTTTGCCATAATCTTTCTGATTTTTGTTGTAAAAATCATTTATGGCCTGCTCGTCTTCCTGTGCCCTGCTCCAGATTTTCTGTTCCGAAACATTGAACATTAAAACACCTTCACGGTATTCGTTTAATAAAAAATCGCGGTCTTTGTTGCTAACCCCAACTTTTTTATGCGCATTTAAAACGTCCTCATAAGTTTTAATCTCTTCCTGGTAACTCGCACTTTTATCCAGTCCCATATCGCGGGCATCCAAAACCTTAAGTTTAAAATTTATATACAAGTTTAAATACGTTTGTAAAGTATCATATGCAGTACTCATGTTTCCGTTGTGGCTTTTTTTATATGCCCACATAAACTCTTTGGTACTTATTGATTTACCATTAACCACGGCAACATTCTGTGCAAATGAAATGCCGTACATCAAGCTGAAAACAAATAAGCAATAAGCTTTCCTCACACAGAGTACTCTATAAATTTTAAGGGATAAAAGTAACAATTAGCGGCGCTATTATAAGATATTTAACTAATTTTAACAGAAATTATTATCCAGCAAAAATACGAATGGAAAACCAGGTTACCAACAATGCGAATGCTTTACGTTTATTTTTTACCGATGAAGTTTTTGTGGTGAAAGATGAAAGTGTGCAAAAGTTGCCTTTAGGTAATGCAGAGCCTGTTTTTGTTAACGGAAATGTTGCTGTTGCAGAAGGAAAGGAAGCCGGTTTAAGTGCAGAAATTGCCCCGATTCCTGAAATTAAATCAACACAGGAGCCAAAAGTTTACCCACAAACATCTGAAATTCCGCATATTGCAGAGGAGCCGATGCCCGAAAAAGTGTTTAAATTTTTAGGTGGGAATAAGAAATCGGTGCTGATTTTAGTGAACGATCATGAACATGATGTAAGTACCGAACAGGGTAGGGAGCTGCTACGGAAAATTGTTAAAGCGATCGACTTAGGTACGCCAGATTTTGCGGTGTTGAACTATGCAAATTATAAGGGAACCGATTATGTAGAGCTGCACCGTTTTTTTAAACCTGTTATCATGTTATCTTTCGGGGTGGAGATTGCGGCGTTAAAACTAAACCTTACCTGGCAGAACGAAATTATTATCCACGAAAACACAAAAATTATCTTCTCACCGAATCTCCATCATCTCGATAGCGATATAACAGCCAAGAAAACACTTTGGGGGCATCTTCAGAAAATTAAATAGTAGCTTCGCAAGTGTATCAAGTATTGAGAATTAAGTATCAAGTGCTGATATATGACATTTAATCCGACTCCAAAAACCCTAAACCTTTTACCTTTCATACTATGAAAAAGCTTGTTTTTGCCAGCAATAACCAACATAAAACAGAAGAAATACGTGCTGCACTTGCAGGTGAATATGAAGTGTTGAATTTACAAGACATTGGTTGCTTTGTAGATATCCCTGAAACAGCCGATACTTTCGAAGGGAATGCAAGCTTGAAAAGCAGTTATGTTGTAGCGCACTTCAATTTGGATTGTTTTGCTGACGATAGCGGTATGGAAGTGGAGGCTTTAAATAATGAGCCGGGTGTTTATTCGGCGAGGTATTCGGGAAGTAGGGATAATGCAGAAAACATCAGGCTCGTTTTGAAAAATCTGCAGGGAAACAGCAACAGAAAAGCCAGGTTTAAAACCGTAATCTCCTTAATGATGGACGGGCAGAACCATATTTTTGAAGGTGTAATCGGGGGCACAATCAGGGAAGAAATCTCCGGATCAAACGGTTTCGGCTATGATCCGATCTTTCAGCCTGATGGTTATGATGTTACTTTTGCGGAAATGGATATGGCGCTGAAGAATACAATCAGCCACAGGGCAATTGCACTGAAAAAAATGATAGAGTTTTTGAAGGCTTAGGAGAAAAATAGTTTAATCGTAATTACTCAACTTCTATCGAGGCGTCATTTCGACCGTAGTGGAGAAATCTATCGTACGATTTATTTAACCTACTCATCATGCTGAATTATTTTATTAACAATTTTTATTGTTTTAAATGTCCAATAGCTACTTCGTGGTCAGCATCTTTCTCGTAAGATAGACCCTGAAATAAATTATCTTAGGTGAGCTCGCTTAAGGCTCGGTTTACTGTGTGGCTTCTCATTGTGCTACAGGTCAGGCTGACGACTCTAAGAACAAACTACATTTTAGCAACCGGATTTTTTACCTGCATAGTATCTTTTTTCACCCTGACGGTATCTTTTTTGGGTAAAATCGGTTTAATGCCGAAGTTAGCGGTATCTGCTGGTTTATTTAGAGGCAGCTTTTTATCCAGGTTTAAGCTGTCTTTGCCAACCGTAATTTTGGGCTTGGTAACAGGAGCGGTTGATACTGGATTAGCCGGTGTAACAGTTGTTTTTGCGCCTGTCACCGTTTTGCCGGCAACTGTTTTAGCTTTCATTTTAGGTTTAGGCTTACCCGCTGAACCAACCGCATCTTTCTTAGATTTCGGCCGTTCGCTGGGTTTCCAAGAAAAGCCTTTTAAAGCATGGTCTTTCGCGATTTCATTTTCAGGATTTAAAGCCCCTTCTACACCTTTAATGTATACAATATCCTCAATTGCGTTTTCCTTATTCTTAAAAATGAATTTTATCCTGCTGCTTAGTGTTTGGTTCATTTCTTTATAAACCTTTGTGCTGTCGTCTTGGGTGTAATAAATGCTTTCGGCATTGCCATCAACATAGAGGGTTTTCAATTTTCCATTAGAAAAGAAACCCGTCATCAACCGCCCTTTTATCTGGTTAAACCTTAACGAATCGGCTGGGGTATTTACTAAAAAAGCATTTCTGATGGCCTGTAAATTATTCAGCTTTTTGTTTTTGAACTGCACATAAATCGTATCGCCTACCTGCTGCGAACCTTCCGACCATATAATCGGGTTGTTGTAACAGCGCAGGGTAGAATCGGCACTGGTATAAAAAAGACTATCGGTTTTGGCCTGAATATTTGTTTTGAAAATTTTAACACCATGATACGCTCTAATAATACGCGTTTGAACGGTATCAGCCGGATTAAACTTAGTTGTATCAGCCTTTAAATTTCCCAAAACTTTTGTTAAGCTATCTTTAACACCAGATTTTGTTATTTTCTTTTGCAGGCTGTCGACTTTGGCTTTTGAAATATCTTTTGCAATCGGAAAAGTTTTTTCAGCGACCTTTTTTTGCAAACTATCGGTCTTCGCTTTTGAAACGTTTTTTATAGCTGTACCAACCTGATCTGCTATTTTCTTCTGTAAACTATCGGCTTTGAGTAAAGGCAGTTTTTTAATGATGGAATCGGCCTTTTCTTTCGAAATATTATCTTTTGGCAAGCTATCGGGATCAATTTTGGGCAGCCCTTTGCTCAACGAATCTATTTTCGTTTTTAAACTGTCAATGCTTTTATCTTTCGGGTTCAGCGGCTCTTCCGTTTTGGCATCACCTTTTTTCTTTTTGTCGGCCTTGCTGTTTCTGGTATTACGCTTATTTTGGTTTTCTTTTTGGGTTGATTCTGCTTCAGGTTTATATTTTGGCTCGCCTTTTCCTTTCTTTCCTCCATCTTCATCGTCTTCCCCAACCTGGTTATCAGCTTTGATCGAGATTTTAGGAATTAACTTTAAGGTTTTTTGCAGCACCATTTGTGTTTCCAATGTATCTGCACCCATCCATAAACTATCAGGTCTTTTTTTATTCTTCACCATTATGGAATCTTCCGTGCCTATTCCTAAATAGGCATTTCGGGTTACCAAAGTCCGCTGATCCTGTTTGTAATAATAACCCAAATCGCCGAACATTTTCAATTTATCTTTCGTGTCGGAAAAAACAATGTTTTTAACCGCCTTACCAACCCCCAGTTTGCCATAGTAATATAAGCTATCGCCTTTTAGAGAACGTGTACCTTGTGTATAAAGATTTTTCTTTCCAAAAAAAGCATCTTCTGTCAAGGTATTGTACTGGCCATTTTCGGTGTACAGGTTATCGTCTTTACCCTTGATATTGGTTGGCCCATAAAAGTAGGTCCATTTATCCTCGGTATTGTAACTCATGGTATCCGATTTGATGACCGATTGGGGCGTAACTACTACAACATCATATCTAAAATAAGCAACATTTCTCTGGCTGAAATAATAGCCATTTTTACTGGTAAGCGTTACATCCTTATTTACAATTTTGCCGCCACTGGTATAGGTTCCTATTTTGGTCAGGGTGTTGTAGTCAAGTATATTAGTAGTTAAAACTGAAGTAGGATCAACCATTTTTACATTTCCTGTTAAATGTGCCTGTTTTTTATTTCCATCATATTCGAGCTGATCCGAATAGATATCGGTAGTAAGCTGGTTGATATGTACATTTTTAAAGGCCTCAAAATAGTTACGCTCACTATAAAATACAGCGCTATCGCAGGCAAGGGTAGCATTGTCTTGCTGAAAGACTACAAAATTAAGATAGGTTGCTTTCTTTTTTGTATCGCCGGAGATATGCCGGTACGAAACAATTTTAATTTTCGAAGCGGGTTGCTGACCGAATAAAAATACTGGGCTGATTAAGAGAAATAAAAAGACAAATAGTTTTTGCACACTACAAAGTTAGTTTTTTGTTCCGAACGTTCGGAATACCAGTTAAAATTAAATATTTTTGATGGATGTTACCCTTGCAGCAATTTCGCGATTTTATTGAACAAGAACAGCTGTTTTTGCAGGGGAACCGGATTCTTTTGGCCGTAAGCGGGGGAAAAGATTCAGTATTGATGTTGCATCTGTTTAAAGCAATAGGCGTTGACGTTGGCGTTGCACATTGTAACTTTAATTTAAGGGCCGGCGAAGCACAGCGTGATGAAAGTTTTGTTGCGCTACTGGCCAAAAAATTGGATTTACCATTTTACGTAACGCATTTTGATACTAAAAAATATGCGGCCGAGAATAAAATTTCCACTCAGATGGCCGCCCGGGATCTGCGTTATAACTGGTTCGAAGAAATCAGGGTTAAAGAGCGTTACGATTATATTGCCCTGGCGCAGCACCAGAATGATGCGGTTGAAACCGTATTGATCAACCTTAGCCGTGGTACAGGAATTAGTGGATTGCATGGCATTTTACCCAAGCGCGATCGGTTGATCAGGCCGTTGTTATTTTTAA
Source organism: Sphingobacteriaceae bacterium (assembly GCA_017745075.1). Classification (GTDB taxonomy): domain Bacteria; phylum Bacteroidota; class Bacteroidia; order Sphingobacteriales; family Sphingobacteriaceae; genus Pedobacter. The sequence continues at coordinate 53,465 of JAGIAD010000009.1, forward strand.
ACCGGCAGCAGATTGAGGAATTGGTAACCGCCAACAACATTGATTTTGTGGAAGACAGTTCAAATACCAGTACCCATTATACGCGGAATAAGATCAGGTTACAGGTGGTACCGCACTTAAAGGAAATTAACCCTAACCTCGAAAAAACCTTTGCCGAAAATATTTCACGCTTTGCCGAACTGGAGACTTTTTTAAATATACAGGTTCAGAAACTGGCCAGTGAAATTTTAGACCGGCGTGGCGATGGTATTTATATTCCTTTAGCTGAAATTGCGCAGTTAAACCCACAAAAGTTATTGCTTTACGAACTGCTTAAACCTTTTGGTTTTAACGAAAACCTCATACAGGAAATTTTGGATAGCTTAAAAGCCCTGACGGGAACGCATTTTTTTAGTGCCACACATCAGGCGATTATTAATCGGAATGACCTGGTGATTGTTAAAAAAAACAAACTTATTACTGCAAACCAGTTTATCCACCCAACGGGCAAAAGCGTTGTTTTTGCTAGTAATGAAATATTTTTAACGTTTACTGAAGAAATAAAATTTGAGGCAGCCCTGAATAAAGCTTTTGTAAATGCCGATAAATTGATTTTTCCCTTAACATTGAGGAATTGGCAAAATGGTGATAAATTTATCCCCTTAGGCATGCGGAACCCGAAGAAAGTGAGCGATTATTTTATTGATGAAAAAGTTCCCTTACATTTGAAAGCAACCACGCCGATTCTGGTTAATGGAAATGGCGAAATCATCTGGATTGTGGGGATGCGGCAGGATAACCGATATAAATTAACAACTGCAACCAAAAAAGTTGCTATATTCGAACTCAAAATTAAATAAGTGGAAAGCAAGTACGCCTATATCGAAAAACAGTACATCGGCCGCGATTATGTCCGTATTTTCATCCGGTTGATTATGGCTGCATTCTGTTTTGCGGCATATGTTTACGAACGCGACCGTGATAACACCCAGGATCTTTTCCTCGTGGTGGGTTTTGGTATAATAGGCGTTTCCATGTTGTTGCTTTTTTTGATCCAGTATAAAATTGTAGTGGATAACGGCAGCTTGATATTAGACGGACTTTGGACCACCAAGCGGGTTAAAATAGATTTAAACAGCATTGTGGATGTGCGCAAGGCAACCTATAGCCGCTATTTTTTTAATAACCCGGTTTACAACCTGCACACCAAAGGCACTATCCGTTTTTATTCATCCGGTAAGGATGCGGTTGTTTTAACCGATCGCGATGGCTTGGAGTATTTTATCGGTACCCAAAGGCCTAACGAACTTTTTCTTGTCATAAAAGAAGAAATGCGCGGCCTTAAATAATTTCATTTTTTATTATCCCAGTTTTATTCGATTTCCAATCACTGTTTTGGTTTTTAATCCCTATTGATGAAACAAACCCGGGGTAAATTGAAACGAAGGTGATAACAGAATGTTATTACATTAAACCGACACGCATAATAGATTAAAATCGGCTACATTTGCGGTAACAACAATACATTTATAATGAAGATAGGAATTGTTTGCTACCCCACTTTTGGCGGTAGTGGAGTAGTTGCAACAGAACTTGGTAAAGCACTTGCTAACGAAGGGCATCAGGTTCATTTTATCACTTACAGTCAGCCGGCGAGGCTCGATTTCTTTTCTGAAAATCTTTTTTACCATGAAGTTTCGGTAAGAAATTACCCGCTTTTTGATTACGCCCCTTACGAATCGGCATTGGCCAGCAAAGTGGTAGATGTGGTCCGTTTTGAGCAGTTGGATGTATTGCATGTTCATTATGCCATTCCACATGCTTCTGCGGCTTTTATGGCGAAGCAGATTTTGGCCAGTTACGGTATTCATATTCCGGTGGTCACTACCCTTCACGGTACCGATATTACTTTGGTGGGCAAAGATCCGACCTACAAGCCTGTGGTAACTTTTTCGATCAACCAAAGTGATGGTGTAACAACCGTTTCGGAAGATTTAAAAGAAGATACCTATCGTCATTTTGAAATTACAAAGGAAATTAAGGTAATCCCTAATTTTATCGATTTTAGCCGTTTTAGTTTACAGGCGAAAGATCATTTCAAAAAAGCAATTGCGCCCAATAACGAACGTATTTTAATCCACACCAGTAACTTCAGGAAAGTAAAACGTACGGAAGATGTAATCAGGATCTTTGAAAAGGTACAAGCTGTAATCCCTTCTAAACTGTTAATGGTAGGCGATGGTCCGGAGCGTGTTTATAACGAACAGCTTTGCCGCTCGCTTAATATCTGCGAAAATGTAAGGTTTTTAGGTAAACAGGATGCTGTAGAAGAAATATTATCTGTTTCAGATCTCTTCCTGATGCCTTCTGAATCAGAAAGTTTCGGTTTGGCTGCATTAGAAGCTATGGCTTGCAAAGTGCCGATTATTACCACCAATGCCGGTGGATTACCCGAACTTAATGTAGATGGGTTTTGTGGTTACATGAGCAATGTTGGTGATGTTGAGGCAATGGCAGCCCATGCGATCGAAATTTTAAAGGATGATGAAACCTTGAACCGGTTTAAAGAGAATGCCTTTACCAGGGCACAGGATTTTGACCTGAAAAAGATTTTACCGGTGTATATCAATTATTATAAAGAGGTGATCGAAAACTCTTTACAGGCTAAATATTAGTGTTTTCTTTAGGCCTGAGTTTCACTAAATAATTTAACCACCGATAAAATGGATGAACACAGGTGTATAAATCTGTGTTTATCTGTGCTCTGTGGTTAATATTAAAAATAAGGACTGCAGCTCCTGTCAGTTAATCGTCTGTGCTGGCAATATTCATCAAAACAAAACTTTCTCAAAATCAAATGATTATAAATCGTATCTTTGCGGCTCGAAACGGTTTTGGCAGATTGAAAATTCTAAAATAGTTTCGCCTAAATTAAAAAAAGGTTAGCCCAATGAAGAAAATAGTTGATTATAGAAAGCTTTTGAATGTAGATAAAAATGCTGAATTAAAGGAGCTTAAATCGGTATACCGTACGCTGATGAAAGATTGTCATCCCGATAAATTTCAGCAGGAAGAAGAGAAGCTGGATGCAGAAGCAAGAAGTAAGGAAATTATCGAAGCTTACCATTTCTTAGTGAGTATTGCACCTGAAACACGCGAACAACACATCGAAGCCTATACACAAACCACAACTTTCTCCAATATCCAGGATTTCGAATACAAACAATCTGTTTTAAATATCCAGTTTTTTGATGGAAGTGCTTACGAATATTTTGATGTGCCGAGAGCAATTTACATCAAGCTGGTAAATGCCGATTCGCCGGGCCGTTTCGCCCGCAGACATATTTTTAACGAATTCCCTTACCGTAATGTAGCAAGGGTAGCAGAACCTGCATAAGATAATTGATAAATATATTTTAAAAAGTTCCCGATTTTCATCGGGAACTTTTTTTTATTCCTTAATATCTAAAAAAGTTAATTTTTCGTTCTCTTCTGCCTCTTTTAACTCTGTTTTTATCTCGATATGGTTTTCTTTTCTGTTTGATGGGGGAATTGGAACACCTCCGCCTAAGCCCATTGAGGCTAAGAAGATCAGTAATGCCAATCCCATTAGCCTGATGGCTTTCTTGAAATATTGCATTTTGTAGAAATGGTGATTTCCTGGTCGTTCGACCAATAGAAGATCTGTAAACAATTATTGAATAATCCGGAATAGACTGGAGCTATGGTTTCAATTAACTGGCAGGATCTGTTTCTACGGGGTAGCTTAACGTTACTCGTTTAATAAATAAGCTTGCTATGGCGGGTATGGATAAGGATGCTTCGGCAAGTTTTGTTAGCTTAAGTGCCAGAAGCTTATTGAAAGCTAACATCCGTACGAAGTATTCTTTCTTGCGGGCTGCTGTTTTTTTCCATGCTTTCTGTGCTATGGCCAGTGCAATGAAACGTTTGCGTTTTTGATAAACCCATTCTGTTTGAAAACCTGGGTTACGCTGAAAAATGATTGAATTTGAGATACTGTTAGAAAAGGTAAACAAGCTCAAAAACAGGGCAAAAAGTATGGCCCATTTTGAATGTTTCTGTCCAGAGTATGTTGATTTACAATTCATTTCTTTTATAAAGGTAACGATAATCTGGGGAATCAGCTAATCTGTTATAAAGGATCATGAAATAAATTACCTCCTGTATGCTTGCTTATGGTCCGGTTGCTACACTACAGGTCAGGCTGAAGATTGCATGTAAGTTCCGTCATACTGAACTTGTTTCAGTATCCATCATGCTAATTTACCGCTATAATTGAAATCAAGATGCTCCGACCAGTGCAATTCTTTCGGTAATGTCCGGTTGCTAAACTCCAGGTGGATTACCCTTCTTTTTTGATTATTAATTGTCCGGCCCGAGCTGTGCAATAACATGGGTTTCATAATCATGATGCCACCTTTCGCTACATTGCAGCTTATTTCCTTTTCAATATTCCAGTCTATGTTTTCTGGCCGGTAAATGCCTTTGCTATGCGAACCTGGGATTACCTTTAGCGCTCCGTTTTCTTCATCTGTATCATCAAGATGAATGCGGATCGTAAAATTACTTTCGAGGATGTTGAGTGGTGGTTGAACAGCAAATTGGTTGTGTTTACGCGTATAAGGACCGAATCCGGGTATTTCAATTTTACGATCAACTGAAATGGTTAAATCCTGATGATAGGAAACAAACCAATTTGAAGTTTCGGGTTTGTCAAAGTAGATCGATTTAACGAGGAAATAATCCTTACTAAAAAGCTCTTGTATGATGGCTTTTAGTTTACTGTTGAAAATTATGCCGGTTGTATCAGGAACTTCTTTTAAAAACTGGCGTATCGCAAAAAGATCGTCTGATTTTCTAAAGGTCTCTTTAGTAGAATCTGTTTTGTGAATAGCCGCCAGGATATTTTCAATTTCCCGGTCTGTAAACACATGATCAATCACCGAAAATCCTAACTCCTGAATTTCTCTTTCCTTAACCGCTAAATCCATTACCTCAATTATTTAACATGGGTTTAAAACGGTTATCCTTATTCCTTAAATCCAAACCACCTTCGTAAACAGATTTTAAGTTGATCAGATAGAAACTCCATCCATTGTGGCAGCCCAAACGGATATTTCTCTTTGAATTTTCGTCTTCAGGGATGTTTTTTTGAGTAAGTTCTACCACGATATATTCAAATTCTTCGCGGAGTTTAACCTCTACCAAACAATCGCCGGCAAAAGTGAACTGAAGCTGATCTTTGCCGTTCGCGTTGGTGATGGTTCCATTCTCAATATCATCATAAAGGTACCAGGTCCATTTATACCGGTCGCCTTTAAGTACATTTTGCGATTTACTCAGCAGTACATTGTTTTCATCAAAAAATGAAGCGTCACTTAAAAACCACTTTTCAATTTCACTGGCCTGTGTCCAGGCATTATAGATTTCCTTAAGTTCTGCTTTAATGGCAATCCTGATTGTGAATGTTGTCCAATCGAAGTTTTCCATAGCCTTATTTTAGCCTCTAATTAAAAACCAAACAAACTGGGGCACCAACTTCAATTCTTTTGCCGCTGTCGGTTAATTTTCCTGTTGTTTTATCGCGGTTAAAAATAACCACATCATTGCTATACTGATGTCCGATCAATAGAAACTTGCCCGTCGGATCAATGCTGAAGTTTCTTGGCCCTTTGCCCAATGTGCTTACCGTTTCGATGAATTTGAGTTTCCCGGTATGTAGAATTGAAAAAGCAGAGATGCTGTTTGCATCACCACGGTTCGTTTCATATAAGAATTTGCCATCGGCAGAGATATGGATGTCGGCTCCGTCAATTCTGCCTGTAAAATTTTTCGGTGTAGTGCCGATTTCCTGGAGCTTGGTTAAGTTGCCATTAGCATAGGCAAAAGCGGTAATGCTGCCATTAAATTCGTGCGCTAAATAGGCGAATTTCCCATTCGGGCTAAAAGTAATATGCCTCGGGCCAGTGCCTGCATGGGTTTTAAAAACCGATTTTACGGTTAATATTTTTTCTTTTGCCGTAGGATTGTAGTTATAAATATAAGTCTGATCTTCACCAAGGTCGTTAACAATTAAATATTTATGATCAGGTGTAAATATCGTCATGTGTACATGAGCACTTTCCTGTCTGCCTTTAGGATCAATACTTTTCCCGCTATGTTTGATTACCTGGATGGCCTCAGTTAAAGAACCGTCTGCTTTGCGTTGGAATACAGCTAAACTGCCTCCGCTGTAATTGGCCACAATTACATTTTTGGCATCAACGGTAATAAAACATGGATCGGCACCATGACTATCAACCTTGTTAATAAAAGTTAAATTGCCGCTTGCCGCATCATACTTAAAAGCGCTAACGCTACTGGTTGCCCCGGTTTCATTAACAGCGTAAATAAATTGGTTATCGGGTGAAACAGCCACGTAGCTTGGATTTGCCGTGTTTTTTGTAATACTTTTTATTGATGTGGCAGCTGTTGAAGAATTAAAATTATAAGTGTAAATCCCTTCACTTTTTCCGGGGGCGGTGTAAGTGCCAATAATAAGGTTGTAAGTATTTTTTTGTGCGAATGTTAAGGTAGCTAATATAGAGAGTATAAACAATGAACTGAATTTTTTCATGAAAAGATGATGTTGATTTTAGCAAATATAAAGAAAGTTGGCCACGGAGTTACAGAAAAGACGGAAGATGTTCTTAGTTATCGTACATGTTTATAACCAGGATGAATATTTATTACTTTGAGAATGCTTAGATGGAAACCTGACTCTGCGAACGCTGTGCTTTTCTCTGTGTGCTTTGTGGTAGAAAAAATAAAATAATTACAATAAAAAAAGCAGCCAATTGGCTGCTCCTATACTATTTAATTAAATGCTTAATCTGAATCAGTTCATGTTCTTCAAGATAACGCCATCTGCCACGTGGCAAATCTTTTTTGGTTAAATTGCCGTACACAACACGGTCTAATTTTTCTACATTATAACCCAGATGTTCGAAAATACGACGCACAATTCTGTTTTTTCCACTGTGGATCTGAATACCGATTTCTTTTTTGGTTCCGCCGGCTACATAAGAAATGTTATCCGGTCTGATCAGGCCATCTTCAAGTTCTAAACCAAAGGCAATTTTATTTAAATCGCCCTGTGATAAAGCTTTGTTTAACTCAACATTGTAGATTTTAGTGATCCCGTTTTTAGGATGTGATAACTTATCGGCTAAATCGCCATCATTTGTCATCAATAACAAGCCTGTGGTATTGCGGTCTAAACGGCCCACCGGATAAATACGTTCACGGCTCGCTTTTTCAACCAATTGCATTACCGTACGGCGTTCCTGAGGATCGTCGGTAGTGGTGATGTAGTCTTTTGGTTTATTCAATAAAACGTAAACTTTTTTCTCACGTTTCAATAATTCACCATTATAGCGTACCAGATCCTTTGCCGGGTCTACTTTATATCCCAGTTCGGTTACAGCTTCTCCATTTACAGTGATAATGCCGGCCGTAATCAGCTCATCGGCCTTACGGCGTGAGCAGATTCCTGCATTTGAAATATATCTGTTTAGGCGGATTAAGCCTTTATCTTCATTGGTTTTACGGGCAGGAGCGATTACGGTACGCTGCGGACGGTTAAATTCTGTGTCCCGCTGTTGCAACTCCTCGCGTTTTCTGAACGGACGGGTGTCGCCATCTTTTTGCTCCCTAGGTTTTACATCTCTAGAACTTCCTGCACTTGGTTTGAAGTCTGATTTTCCCCTTGATTTGTAATCTTTATAGCCGCCCTCTCTCGGTTTAAAATTGCGCGAATCTCCATCCTTAGCTCTGAAATCGCGTTCTCCTGTTCTTGGTTTATAATCTCTGCCACTTTCTCTTGCTTTAAAATCCTTGCCGGTGCTTTTTGATTTGTAATCTCTCGATTTGAAACTGCGGTCATCAGATGCAGAATCTTTTGATTTAAATTCGCGATCGCCGAATTTGAAACTCTGTGGTTCCGAATCTTTTGATTTGAAATCACGTCCGCCTGATCTTGGTTTGAAATCTTTTTTGTCTCCGAAAGATTTTGATTTGAAGTCTTTGCCATCAGTGCTTCTGGGTCTGAAGCCTTCTTTTGAATCTGATGATTTTTTGAATTTGTTGTCTTTGTCGGCAGATCTTTTTCTGTCGGATCCGGCTGAGTTACTTCTGTCTTCCGTTCTCCGACCGCCTGGTTTGGACTTGTCATCCCGACTGTTCCTGTTGTTTTTATTTATCATGATACGCTTTTAACGCATTAAAAATGCGGGCTGCAAATTTATTAAAAAATGCTTAACATAACAATTTTAAAAGCGAAAAAATTGTATAAAAAAATAGCCTCTAAAATAGTAAAAAACGATCAAAAATCAAAATTTAAAATCTGCGTTTAAAGCACTTTAAAGGCCGTTTTTTGCGCTTATTTTCGTAACTATTTGATAGTGTGCTTATTATTTTTTAGCTTTGCCGTCGTTTTTATATAAGTTTCACCAAAAAAAGGAGGAGAATGTTAAAGAAACACATCGTACCATTTTCAGTAGTGGCGACACTATTTATCTTGGCAAAAGTGTTCACTTACCAAATGCCCTTAACGAAAAAAAGTCTTTTTAAGGAAGAAAAATTAAGCTCTACAATAACAAAAACTGATAGTACAAAAGTTGAAGACGTTGCGAAACCTCTTACTTTGATGGCCCAGTTAAATTTCGCGGACGAAACCCTGCCTTTGGGCGATAAAAGGGTGGAAAGAAAAATGAAAAAAATCTTGGCCGCACACACTTACAAGAACACACAAACCAATCTTTTGCACCAAAAAGCAGCAAAATGGTTCCCGATTATCGAACCGATACTTGCCGCTTATGGTATCCCAAACGATTTTAAGTATTTGGCTTTGGTCGAATCTGGAATGACTGAGGGAACTTCGCCAAAGGGTGCAGCCGGAATCTGGCAGTTTATGCCTGGAACAGCCCGTACCTATGGATTAAAAGTGAATGGAGATGTTGATGAGCGCTATAACCTGCGCAAATCAACCATTGCAGCCTGCAAATACATTAAGGAAATGTATAAAGGTTTAGAAAGCTGGACATTAGTGGCTGCGGCTTACAATGTTGGCGACGGACGCCTGCGCAAGCAGATCAATAATCAAAATCAGGACAATTACTACAAAATGAAGCTGAACCGCGAAACCGGTGGCTATGTTTACAAGGTAATTTCAATGAAACAGATTATGGAGCATCCGAAACGTTACGGTTACAAAAAACCGAGGGTATTATTGGCCTATAACGGCGGATAATATAAGTTAAGATAAAAACAAGCATTTGGTAAAGCGTCCCGGTTTCAGAACCGGGACGCTTTTTATTTATAGATAATTACATTGATTATGGGATTTCATAGATCTAATGAGCATTTTAAAACACAAATTGATCCCATGGTATTTCCCCTAACCCCTAACCCCTAACCCAATGAACAATTTGCAGTTACTATTGAACAAATGACTAATGAACCAATGAACTAATAAACCAATTTCCTTTCTTTGTACTATGTTCAAACTGCGGATCAATAAAATCATCAATCAGCCGGGCGATAATATTACCTTTCAATTTGAGGAAGTAGATGGGCAATATCCCAAATATTTGGCGGGCCAGTTTCTGTCATTGGTTTTTCAGAGTGCCCATAAAGAAATCAGGAGATCGTATTCGTTTAACAGTTCGCCTGATGTTGATGAGCCTCTGGCCATTACGGTAAAGCGCGTAGAGAATGGTGAGATTTCGAGGTTTTTGCATCATAAAACTTCGGTGAACGATATTCTTTTTGCACAGGAGCCGCAGGGACTGTTTAGCTATATCCCGGATGAAAATTTAGAACGCGATCTTTTTCTTTTTGCTGCCGGGGTGGGTATTACTCCTTTGTTCTCCATTATGAAAACGGCATTGGTACGCGAGAAAAAGTCGTTGATTACATTGATATACAGTAACAGGTCGAAAGAAGAAACCCTGTTTTATGATGAATTGGTTGAATGGCAGCTGAAACATCCCGACAGGCTAAAAATTGTCTGGATTTTTAGCAACAGCAAAAACCTGATGACGGCCAGGCTCAACAAGTTCTATATAGAAAAGTTAATTAAAGAACATTTGCATTTCGATCGGAATGATGCTCTTTTTTATAGCTGTGGGCCAATAATTTATATGGATTTATGCCGGATTACTTTATTGGGCATGGGCTTCGATATTAAACAGATCAAAAGAGAAACTTTCGTGCTGCCGGAAGATGAGGTTGATGAAGATGATAACTCTGAAAAGGTTGTCGATAAAAATACTTATTCGATTGTTTTAAATTTTAATGGTGAAAAGTATCATCTCGATGTTCCCTGGCCAAAAAGAATTCTGGATGTTGCACTCGAAAATAAGATTAAACTTCCGTACAGCTGCCGTGGTGGCGTGTGTAGTACCTGCGTAGCCAATTGCACCAAAGGTGGCGTGAGGATGGATTACAATGAAGTGCTTACCGATGATGAACTGGCAAGGGGCAGGGTACTGGTTTGTACAGGGCATCCGACTGAGAATGGAACAACGATAGAGTGGTAAGTTAGTTATTAGTGAGCGGAATGGATTGCAACTTGTTTATTTATGGGTTAGTATTTTTTATCCGGTTCTTTATTTCATTAAATACAAGCTTTTTATAATATTTTCTCAAAGCTTTTTCCAGTTTTTCATTGCTTAGCTTCTCTGAGATGTGCATTCCCCTGAAATAAATTTTGGTCTTTCCATTTTTAAAGGTGCGCATGGTAAACTCCAGGTTGCTGAGCGTGTCTTTTTTGATGACCAGTTGGTTTAGCTTATAGAAATTTACTTCCTGATTTTTGATGAGATGCGATTTTTCCAAAGGCTTAATGCTATCAAAAATAATGTTCTGCGCCTTTAACTTTTTAAGAATTTCGTCCTGTGGATAATTTACTTTAATGGTACAATTGTAGCACTTAAGATCGGCATTACTTCTGTTATAATAAAAACTGGCCGGAGGTGAAGTGGCAATTAATGCCGCAAATGATGGGATGAGTACAATCAAAGGATTAATCTGCTTTACTTTAATGGAATTAAGCTGATCGATGTGTTTGATGATGTAATATGGAACAGGTAGAAAAACAAATACCAAAAGATCAGAATAATCAATTACCCTTGATGTTCCGATAAAGCTGTATTGATTATAAAAATCAATCATTCCCTGTGAAAATTCTGATTTCCAAAATAAAAATAAAAGGGCACTGACTGCTATCGCTGCTTTACCAAGTTTAGGGAAAATATAGGCTATAATTAAAGGTAATATAATTATCCCGGCCACATCTGATAATTTTCCGCTTAACCAACCGGTGTAGCTGAATTTGATATAGTGATCGTTAACCAGAAGGATAAGCACACAAACAATAAAAATATAGTTTAAGATATAATATCTATTCCGGAGCATTGTCGTAGTCTGAAGGGGTTTGGTGAAGGCCGTGGCAAATGTCAAAACCGGCTTTTAATCTCTGCTATTTAAGTTTTGTTATCATTTTGATTATGCAGTCGTTATTCTCTCTAAAAATACAAAACCATTACCTGTTCTGCAACGTTTGTGCTATTGAAAAAAGCCAAAACTTTATTTCGGAAGATGGCTTTTATATTATGACATTTAATCCTTAATACAGATTGCATTACACTTTCTTTTTGATAAAATTTTTAGCATTTTTGCAGATTGAAATCCAGCCTTTCGGAAGGCTTGGGTACGGCCCCAATTTTTAATAAGTATGAGCAATAAATCTATCGACCTCGGCGAGCAAAAGGATGTAGAAGTATATGGTGCGAGGGTACATAATTTAAAGAATATAGACGTTAGTTTTCCGCGTAACGAGCTTGTGGTAATTACAGGTTTAAGTGGCAGCGGTAAATCTTCATTGGCTTTTGATACCATTTATGCAGAGGGACAGCGCCGTTACATGGAAACATTCAGTGCTTACAGCCGTCAGTTTATGGGCGGGATGGAACGCCCCGATGTGGATAAAGTTTCAGGTTTAAGTCCGGTTATTGCCATTGAACAGAAAACCACGAGCAAAAATCCGCGCTCTACAGTCGGTACCATTACCGAGATTTACGATTTCATGCGTTTGCTTTATGCCCGTGTGGCTGATGCTTTTTCGTACAATACTGGCGAGAAGATGGAGCGCATGAGCGAAGATCAGATTCTGCAGAATATCTTCAATAAATTTGATGGTGTAGCCGTGAATATTCTTGCCCCTGTGGTTAAAGGTAGGAAGGGACATTACCGTGAACTTTTCGAGCAGATCCGTAAACAAGGGTATGTAAAAGTTCGCGTAGATGGAGAGATTAAGGATATTACCGCTAAAATGCAGGTAGACCGGTATAAAATTCACGATATTGAAGTGGTGATCGACCGCCTCATTATCGACGTGAAAGATAAAAAACGCCTGCTTGATTCATTACAAACGGCCATGAAAATGGGTAAAGGTGTAATCAAAATCAGCGATAAGGATAATAACGTGGCACATTTCAGTAAGTTTTTGATGTGCCCAACTACCGGTATTTCTTATGACGAACCTCAACCTAACAGTTTTTCGTTCAATTCGCCTTATGGTGCCTGCGAGCGTTGCGATGGTTTGGGTTATATTTTCGTAGTAGATAAAGAATCGGTTATCCCAAACCCCAAACTGAGTATTTTAAATGGTGGTTTGGCTCCATTGGGCGAATACCGCGATATCTGGATGTTCCAGGTGTTAAAAGCTTTGGCCAAGAAATACAATTTCTCACTATCTGCACCAATTGAAAAATTAAGCGATGAAGTGATCAATATCATTTTAAACGGTTCGCCCGATTTGATCAAGGTTGAAGTAGAATACAATAAATGGAATGTTCAGAATTATAACATCACTTTCGATGGGATAATTAAAATGCTCGAAGAGCAGAACGAAAAAAGAAGCGAATCGGCAGCTGACGATATGGACGAGTTCAGGAAGCTGAAAACCTGTCCCGAATGCCATGGTGCCCGTTTGAAAAAAGAAAGTTTGCATTTTAAAGTTGATGGAAAAAACATTTTCGAGCTTTCATCTATGGATATCAGCAATCTTCATCAATGGTTCGAAAAAATTGATGAGCGTTTATCAGACCGTCAGAATATTATTGCCAAAGAAATTTTAAAGGAAATTAAAGCCAGGATCGGTTTCTTAACAGACGTAGGCTTAACCTATTTAACTTTAGACCGTACAGCACGTACACTTTCGGGTGGCGAGGCGCAGCGTATCCGTTTGGCCACCCAGATCGGTTCACAGTTGATGAACGTAATGTACATCCTCGATGAGCCAAGTATTGGTTTGCACCAGCGTGATAATGAACGGCTGATCAATGCACTTAAAAACCTTCGCGATCTTGGAAATACCGTTTTAGTGGTAGAACACGATAAGGATATGATTTTGGAGGCCGATTGGGTAATTGATGTGGGACCGGGGGCCGGTATTCATGGCGGTACGGTTGTAGCCGAAGGAACTGCAGCACAGATCCTGAAATCGAATACCTTAACCGCTGATTATTTAAATGGTAAAAAGAGCATTGAAACACCAAAAAACCGCAGAAAAGGCAACGGGCATAAATTATCGCTGATTAAAGCCACCGGACATAATTTAAAGGAGGTTTCAGTAGATTTTCCTTTAGGTAAATTTATTGCCGTGACCGGGGTTTCTGGAAGTGGTAAATCGAGTCTGATCACAGAAACTTTATATCCGATTTTAAATCATCATTTCTTCAGGGCTAAAAAAACACCTTTACCTTACGAAAAAATCAATGGCTTGAAAGAGATCGATAAGGTAATCGAAATAGATCAGGCACCGATTGGCAGAACGCCACGTTCCAATCCATCTACCTATACCGGGGTTTTCTCCGACATCAGAAATTTGTTCGTCCAGTTGCCCGAAGCAAAAATCCGTGGTTACAAACCCGGCCGTTTCTCTTTCAATGTAAAGGGTGGCCGTTGCGAAACCTGCCAGGGAGCTGGTTTAAAAGTAATCGAAATGAATTTTTTGCCTGATGTACAGGTACCTTGCGAAGAGTGCGGCGGAAGAAGATACAACAGGGAGACTTTAGAAGTACGCTTCCGTGGAAAATCGATCAGTGATGTATTGGATATGAGCATCGAAGATGCCTGTACATTCTTCGAAAATATTCCGGTCATCTATAGAAAGATTAAAACCTTAAAAGATGTTGGTTTAGGTTATATCACTTTGGGGCAATCGTCGGTTACTTTATCGGGAGGGGAAGCACAGCGTGTAAAACTGGCTACCGAACTTTCCAAAAAAGATACCGGAAAAACCTTCTATATTTTAGATGAACCAACCACGGGGCTTCATTTCGAAGATATTAATGTACTTTTAGGGGTATTACAGGAGCTGGTTGATAAAGGAAATACCATTTTGGTGATTGAACATAATTTAGATGTGGTTAAAGTTGCCGACTGGGTGATCGATCTAGGAGAAGAAGGCGGTGCTGGCGGCGGAAGGATTTTATTCGAGGGTACACCAGAAGGTTTAATCCAGAACCCGATCAGTTTAACCGGGAAGTTTTTGAAAAAGGAAATGGAGTGGAGCCCACAGTCTGAAGTCGGAAGTCAGGAGTCAAAAGTCAAAAAAACGAAGAAAAGCAAGGCTGAAACGAAATAGAACTTTTTATGAAAGTATAAGGAGCGATAAATCTATCTTGCTACTTAATTAATCTATCTTGATAATTAGTTCTAAATACTTGATACTATAATAAAACATGCTTTTTACCGATACCCATACCCATTTATATTACGAGCAGGATGCGGGGAAACAGGCCCAGTTAATGGAGCGTTGTTTTGAAAACAATGTAAGCCGCTTGTTTTTACCCAATGTTGACGTGAAATCAATCGCGATGATTGATGACTTAGTAGCAAAATACCCAGAAAACTGTTTTGCAATGGCAGGCCTTCACCCCTGCGATGTAAAAGAAGATTATCTTACGCAGCTAAGTGAAATCTACAACAGTATTTCCTGGCGGAAAATTTACGCCATTGGCGAAATTGGTATCGATTTATACTGGGATAAAACTACTCTGGAAATCCAGCAAGATGCCTTTCGTAAACAGATCGGCTGGGCAAAAGCGCTGGGTTTGCCGATTGTAATCCATTGCAGAGAAGCTTTTGATGAAGTTTTTGAGGTGTTGGAAAGTGAAAGAGATGAAAAATTACGTGGCATATTTCATTGTTTCACCGGGAATTTAGTCCAGGCAAAACAAGCTATAGATCTTAATTTTTATTTGGGTATTGGTGGCGTGGTTACCTATAAAAAAGCGGGCCTGGACCTGGTGTTGGCAGATGTTCCTTTAACCAACCTGGTTTTAGAGACCGATTCTCCTTACCTGGCTCCTGTTCCTTTCCGTGGTAAACCCAACGAGAGCAGTTACCTGATTTATATTGCGCAAAAACTGGCCGATATTTACGGCATTTCTATTGAAGAGATTGCTGGGGTAACTACCGAAAATTCGAAAAAGATATTTGGAGTTTAATCAATTCGTTATTGCGAGAAGGCTTTTTCAGCCGACGAAACAATCTATTTAGCGGTTAATCCTCATTGTCCGTAGAGTTCCTAAGGACTCTACGGATTCTGAATGGAACAGAGTCTCTGACTCGTTTTAGCTATTATATGTTTTCCTCAATCTTATTTGCTATTCCGTAGAGACGTTGCACTTAACTCTACGGACAGGTTGGAGTCCTTAGTCTGAAGTCGTTAGCCGGGTTAGCTCGGTCGTCATTCCGACTTAAACTTTGCGTAATGGAGAAATCTGCTGAGGTATCTCCATTAGGATCACATGGTGTTTATTTCTTTTATTGTAAAATATACGCTAAAATTTTATTATATTGTCAAAACATTAAGGTTTTTTAGCTTTTTTGTTGCTGATTTAAAAATATCGCCTGATCATTTGTAAATTTTTAGTTTCTTTGTGTTGAGCAACCTTCACTAAACCAAATGACCAAAATACTTATAATCTATACCGGTGGTACCATCGGTATGGTTAACGATCCTACAAACGGGATGTTGGTTCCGTTTAATTTCGAGCAGATACAAGAAAACGTTCCGGAACTGGGCCGTTTAGATTACCAGTTAGATGTACACTCTTTTAATCCGGTATTGGATTCATCAAACATGGATCCTGAAATATGGAAAACACTGGCTGAGCTTATTTACCATAAATACGATCAATACGATGGTTTTGTAATCCTTCACGGATCAGATACCATGGCTTTCACCGCTTCGGCACTGAGTTTTATGCTCGAAAACCTGGATAAACCTGTTGTTTTAACCGGATCACAGCTTCCTATCGGAGAAATCAGAACCGATGCTAAAGAAAATTTGATTACCGCATTAGAAATTGCCGCAACCAAAGAAGATGGCAAAGCATTATTTCCAGAGGTCTGTATTTATTTCGATGCCCAATTATTTAGGGGTAACCGTTCTATAAAGTACAATAGTGAGAAATTTGAGGCATTCCGTTCGCCAAATTACCCGGTACTTGCAGAGGCTGGAGTACATCTGCAGTTCCACAGAAATTATATTTTAAAAGCTACAGGTGGCAGCTTGAAATTGCATACCAATTTTAATTCAAATATAGGCGTACTTAAATTATATCCGGGAATTACCCCGCAAGCCGTTCAGGCCATTACCGATTCTAAAGTAGATGCCATCATTTTGGAAACTTTTGGCTCGGGCAACACCACCACAGCACCATGGTTTTTAGATAGCTTGCATCAGGCCATTTTAAACGGAAAAATCATTATCGACATTTCTCAGTGTAAAAAAGGCTCGGTGCAACTTGGTCGCTACGAAACCAGTAGAGAACTGTTAAAAATGGGTGTTTTAAGCGGCTACGACTTAACTTTCGAAGCTACCGTAACCAAGCTGATGTTTGTAATGGGCTTGGGTTTATCAGTTAAGGAAAGCTGTAAACTGATGGAAGAACCCTTAAGAGGAGAATTGACTAAAGATTAAATGCTGGTCGGGATTTGTAATCCCGTCCCTTGAACTAAGGATTTCAAATCCTTTAAAATCACTGGTGTCGAGATTGCAAATTTAGACTAACGATGCTATTTTTTATACGGTGGGTTTTGCGTTAGGGATTGTAAGGGTTTAGTACCGATCTTTTATCGGTACCGGAGCGAAGCGCAGCCCTGAAAAGCCCGGCCCTTGCGCAGCTTGGTGAAACGCCCAAATTAGTTTACAGTTTACAATTTTTAGTTCCAGGGGCCATAGACTTCGCAGGTTTGTGAAACTTACGAGATCTGTACCAGAATAAGTAAAACTTCTGCAATTATGAACAGCAACATTTCGGTTATCAGTATTTAGCCCTATTTTTGCTAGTAAGGAGGTATAAGGTAAAGGGTTTAAGGCTTAAGGTACAGTGGTGCTTATGTCTTAATACTCACTTCTCATATCTCGATACTCAAATCTAAAGAATGAAAATAGAACAGATATATACAGGTTGCCTGGCAGAAGCCGCTTATTACATTGAAAGTGATGGTGAAGCTGCAATTATTGATCCTTTGAGAGAAGTTGCCACCTATTTAAAGAAAGCAGAAAAAGCTGGCGCTACCATTAAATATATTTTCGAAACGCATTTTCATGCAGATTTTGTTTCCGGCCATGTAGATCTGGCAGAGAAATCCGGTGCCGAAATTATCTACGGACCAACTGCCAAAACCGAATTTAAATCGCATATCGCTAAGGATGGCGAGCAGTTTAAAATTGGTAAGGTAACCATAACTGCGCTGCATACACCTGGGCATACTTTAGAATCAACCACTTATCTCCTCACCGACGAAAATGGAAAAGATCATTGCATTTTTAGCGGTGATACCTTATTTATCGGTGATGTTGGCCGACCTGATTTAGCACAAAAAGGTCATTTAACGATGGATGACCTGGCCGGAATGCTTTACGATTCATTAAACGAAAAGATAAAACCTTTAGCTGATGATGTAATTGTTTACCCGGCTCATGGCGCCGGCTCTGCCTGTGGTAAGAGCATGAGCAAGGAAACTTTTGATACCTTAGGGCATCAGAAACAGGTTAATTATGCTTTAAAGGCAGAAACAAAAGAACAGTTTATTGCAGAGGTTACCGATGGTATTATGCCTCCGCCACAATATTTTGCTAAAAATGCAGCCATTAATAAAGGTGGGGTAGAAAGCATTGATGAGGTGTACGAAAAAGGGCTAAATGCCTTAAGTCCTCAGCAATTTGAAGATTTGGCCAACCAAACCGGTGCCATTATGCTCGATACCCGCGATCCGCAGGTTTTTGCAAAAGGTTTTATCCCAAATTCGATCAATATTGGTTTAAACGGACAGTTTGCACCTTGGGTTGGTGCTTTAATTAGTGATTTACAGCAACCAATTTTACTGATTACAGATCAGGGTAAAGAAGAAGAAACCATTACCCGCTTAACTCGTGTAGGATATGATAATACCATTGGTTATCTAGATGGTGGTTTCGAAAGATGGAATGCGGCGGGCAAAGAAACAGATACCATTGAATCTATATCGGCCGATACTTTTGAGCAGGTTGTATCAAATGGAGAAATTACAGCGCTTGATGTGCGTAAACCAGGCGAATATGAAGCAGAACACCTGGAGTTTACATTGAGCCGTCCGTTAGACTTTATTAACGACTGGATGGGAGAAATCAATCCAAAAGATACCTATTACATTCATTGTGCCGGTGGTTACCGCTCAATGATTGCTGCCTCGATCTTAAAATCCCGTGGTGTAGAAAATGTAATAGATATTGCCGGAGGCTATGGTGCAATTAAAAATACAGGTTTAAAAAGAACCGATTTCGCCTGCCCAAGTAAAGTAATGAAAGTATAATAAAAGCAATTGTCACATTGAGCTTATCGAAATGCAATTAAGATGCTTCAACAGGCTCAGAATGACAACTTAAGATATAACCATTTTGGCAAATCAATATCATTACGACGTATTAATTATAGGTGCCGGCCCGATAGGGATGGCCTGTGCAATTGAAGCCCAAAAAGAGAACCTAAGCTATGTAATTGTTGAGAAAGGTGCTTTGGTTAACAGTTTGTTCAATTATCCTGTATTTATGACCTTTTTTTCTACTTCTCAAAAGCTGGAAATTGGAGGAGTACCATTTGTAACGATTAGTCCGAAGCCCAACAGAAATGAAGCAGTTGAATACTACCGTCGCGTTGCAGAAAAATTTGATTTAAATATCCATCTTTTCGAAAGGGTGCAACAGGTGCTTAAAAACGGCCATGATGTTTTCGAAGTCAAAACCTCTAAAACGAATTATACTGCAAATCATGTGATCATTGCAACAGGTTTTTATGATGTTCCCTTATTAATGGGGGTACCAGGAGAAGATTTACCAAAAGTAACGCATTATTATAAAGATCCGCATTTATATGCCTTCCAGAATGTGGTTGTAGTTGGTGCCAATAATTCTGGTGTTGATGCTGCTTTAGAAACTTATCGGAAAGGTGCTAACGTAACAATGGTAGTGAGGAGTAGCGAACTTGGTCCTCATGTGAAATACTGGGTGCGACCCGATATCCAGAACAGGATTAAAGAGGGAGAGATTAAAGCACTTTTCAATTCAGAACTGGTTGAAATACGGGATGGTGAGGTTGATATTAAAACACCCGAAGGAATAAAAACCATACCGAACGATTTTGTAATTGCCATGACGGGTTATCAACCGGATTTTTCAATGTTGAGGAAATTCGGCATCGACCTGCCCGAAAGCCTTTGCCCGGTATATAATGAAGAAACCATGGAAACCAATGTAAAAGGTTTGTACCTGGCGGGTGTGGTTTGTGGTGGATTAGATACGCACAAACTTTTTATCGAAAACTCCAGGGTACACGCCGAAATGATTGTGAAAGATATTGTAGGTTAGTATCTTACGGAATGTAGCCTGGCAGGATTAGTAATAGGATAACTCCATGAATCTATAAGACTTTTTCCTAATGTAATGCGTCATGCTGAACTTGTTTCAGCATCTTTACTACATGGACCCTGAAATAAATTCAGGGTGACGACCATTGATTGATAAAATTTAATTAACGAATCGGAACTTTCAACGTACTTTCTACAAAACTTTCAATCGCGTTTTCTACACCCGGCAAATCTTTCGAAGTAATATACGAGCCCATTACATGGTTACCTGCATGGGGTATGGCTACTTTTCTTTTTAAATTGTCTGGTGTGCCCAGTTCATCGAACATTTTCAGCATGGCATCTACGCGAACAACGGGATCCTGTTCGAGTTCATTTTTGTAGTAATAAAGCATCAACACAGGCTGTTTTACTTTTTTGAAAGTCTTTTTTACCATGGTGCTCTCTATAAATTCTTCGAGTTCTACCAGCGATTCGAGGCGGTAATTGGTGTACCAGTATTTTTTATATTCTTCTGTACGGTCGTCTACTTTACGTTCATCACCTCCAACCACTCTTCTGGCAATCTGTAATCCCCAGGGATTGTTTAAAAGCCAGGCGTTTTTATCGTTAATGGCCACATTTGGCGACAATAAGATTAAACTATTAATTTCGGGATAGGTTGCTGCCAGTTTTAAAGCCACAGTACCACCTGTAGAGGTACCCACTAAAATTACTTTTTTACCGAGTTTTTTGCCAATGGCATAAGCCTGTTTACTGGTTTCCCAAAGACGGTCGGCGGTAAAATATTGCATGGGTGCCAAGGTATCGATACCATGATCGGCCAGGCGGGCCAGGTATAAATTGGCATGCAGTGCTTTGGCCAGGTTTAAATGTACAGGGTTGGCTTCTGTTTTTGATGCCGAAAAACCATGCAGGTAAACAATAGCATATTCAGTTTGATGGTGAAGTGTATCGGCCCACACAATTTCAGCTTCGTTGCCTGGTTTTATCTTGTGCATGGATTCGATGCTGGCTACATAACCGTCCAAGTCATCCAGATCGGGTACCTTAGTGAGTGCCTCGCTAAATACCGGCTTTTTGGGTTTGGGCCCTAATAAATAACCTGCAATAATAAATGCCGATAGGCCTATAATTACTTTGTAGCGTTTTTTCATTCCATTAAATATTGGTTTAAATGTAAAATTTGAATTTAAATAAAGCTAATTTTTAAGCGGATTAATTGACCTATTGAGGGGTTTTTAACCACAGATGCACACAGGTAGACACGGATTTTATCTGTGTGCATCTTTTTATCTGTGGTTAAATTATGATTAGCTGTGTGGAAGCATGGGTATGAGGAATATAGGCAATAGCAGGCTAAGGATGCTAAAGATTGCTATCACTTGCTTTTCAAATCCTTAATAATAAGATGGCAGATTACCTTTTTATGGGAAATTAGTTTAAGTTTGCAATCAAAATTTTTCGACTTAATGCCGGGAATCGAACAGATAAAAACACCTATAGCTGCTGATATTAAAGCGTTTGAAAAAACCTTTAAGGAATCGATGCATAGCGACGCACCGTTGCTGGATAGGATTACCCATTATATTGTAAAGCAAAAAGGCAAACAAATGCGGCCGATGTTCGTGTTTTTTGCGGCCAAACTGTGCGGCGGAATTACAGCATCGACCCACCGTGGTGCGGCTTTGGTTGAGCTTTTACATACCGCTACCCTGGTGCACGATGATGTGGTAGATAATGCTTATGAACGCCGTGGTTTTTTCTCCATTAATGCTTTATGGAAAAATAAGATTGCCGTTCTGGTTGGCGATTACCTGTTGGCTAAAGGATTATTGCTTTCGGTAAACAATAACGAACACCGTTTGTTACAAATAGTATCGGAAGCAGTAAAACAGATGAGCGAGGGTGAGCTGCTGCAGGTGGAAAAAGTGCGGAGAATGGACATTTCGGAGGATTTATATTTTGATGTGATCCGTCAGAAAACAGCTTCGTTAATTGCTTCATGCTGTGCTGCGGGGGCGGCTTCGGCAGGTGCTGATGATGCCACGATAGAAAAAATGCGTCTGTTTGGCGAAAAAGTAGGCATTGCCTTTCAGATTAAAGATGATACCTTCGATTTTGGAACCGACGATGTAGGTAAACCTTTGGGTATCGATATTAAAGAGAAGAAAGTAACACTACCTTTAATTTATGCCTTAAATAAGGCCGAAAAAGGTGTGCGTAAAAAGATGATTAACCTGGTGAAAAACCACCAGGATGATCCGGTTAAAATTCAGCAGATTATTGATTTCGTAAATGCTCACGAAGGTGTTTATTACGCAAACCAGAAAATGTTGGAGTACCAGAATGAAGCATTTGCTATTCTGCACAGCTTTGATGCAGGTGAGGCACGAACGGGTTTGGAGCAGCTTGTACTGTACACCACAGAACGTAAAAAATAATGGGTAACGAATTACTTTTTAGCTTAGGTTTTTTACTTTTCATTGCATTGATCCTTGCTTTAGACTTAGGTCTGTTTAGCAGGAAAGAACATGTGGTGAGCTTAAAACAGGCTGGGGTAATGAGTTTGGTTATGGTGGCGCTGGCCATCGGTTTTTATTTTATCCTGTTAACAGAGGGACATCAGCTTCACGGGATCAAAGATTTTGCACATCTACAGGAAATTGTAACCAAACACCAGCACCATATTAAGCTTATTCCGAATGATTTTGAAGGGAGTTTAGTAGTTTATAAACAAAACCTTGGATTGGAGTTTTTAACTGGCTACGTTATCGAATATGCCCTTTCGGTTGATAATATTTTTGTAATTGTACTGATTTTCTCTGCCTTTGCAGTTGAAGAAAAGTATTATCACCGCGTATTGTTCTGGGGGATATTGGGTGCCATCATCATGCGTTTCATCTTCATTTTTGTAGGTGCGGCTTTGATTACCAAATTTGCATGGATCCTGTATGTTTTTGGTGTTTTCCTGGTTTTTACGGGTATAAGGATGCTCTTAAGCAAGGAGGGAGATGATAAAATTGATCCTGAAAACCATCCTGTGGTCAGGTGGGCTTCCAAAATATTCTCGATCCACCCGAAATACGAGGGTAAAAACTTCTTTGTAAAAATAAACCACAAAAGAATGGTTACACCATTGTTTTTGGTATTGTTGATTGTAGAATTTACCGATTTGTTATTTGCGGTAGATTCTATCCCGGCAATTTTTGCGGTAACCAAAGACCCTTATATTGTATTTTTCTCTAATATTTTTGCTATCATGGGCTTACGGTCTATGTTCTTTTTACTGGTAAATATTATCCATAAATTCCATTACCTGAAAACCGGCCTGGCTTTTTTACTGGCTTTTATTGGTATAAAAATGTTGGGACATACCTATCTGGAAACATGGGGCTTCAGTACTGAACATTCGTTAATCGTGATTTTGAGCATTTTGGTGATCAGTATTGTGGCATCATTGGTTTTTCCGAAGAAAAACGTGCATCAGCAACCTTAAGGCTTTTGCCAAAAATGTTTGCAGCTAAAATTATTTTGACAAGCTGAGCCATCCGTTATGCGGAAGCGGAGCAAGGTCATCTTAAATTTCCTTTGAATCGATTTTAGCTTTGTATTTGTTCTGCTGATTTATTATTTTGCTTTACTGGTTATTCAAATCCTTGAATGCTCAGCTAGCCTCGCTAATTTTTATACATTATGATACCTTTCAGTAATTTACTTATTTTTTCTTTGGCGGCATTGGTTTTGGTTGTGAGTCCGGGCCCTAACATGTTATACCTCATTTCCAGATCTATAACCCAAGGTAGGCGTGCAGGACTAATTTCTTTGGCAGGGGTAATCTGTGGCTTTCTTTTCCACATTGTGATGGTATCTTTTGGTTTAACAGCAGTGCTTTTTGCAGTACCCTATGCTTATGATACTCTGAAGATTCTAGGGGTATTATACTTACTATATCTGGCCTACCAGGCAGTAAAGCCAAACGGCAAAAGTGTTTTCGAAACTACGCAAAATCTACCGCATGATAAACCGTCTAAATTATTCAGTATCGGTTTTTTAACGAATGTATTGAACCCCAAGGTAGCCGTGTTCTATCTGTCGTTTTTCCCTCAATTTATAAAATCCGAATACGGCTCTGTTATGACCCAAAGTTTGCAGCTAGGTGTTACACAGGTTTTAGTGAGTTTTACGGTTAATTTAATCATTGTGCTTTCTGCTTCAAAAGTAGCGGTGTTTTTTGCCAAAACTCTAAAGTGGGTTAAAGTTCAAAAATGGTTTATGGCAAGTGTGTTAATGGGGCTGGCTTTTAAAATGGCGTTTACAAAAGCAAAATAAACGTTACAGCTGGCAATCTCTGCCGAAAATTTGTACTTTCAGCAGATAAACTGAACTTCATGAAATACCTTTTCTCCACAGCCCTTCTTTGTACCACTTTGTTGGCCAGCGCGCAGGATAAATTCGGCGATGTTTTTGCAAAAATCAATGCTGATGTACAACAAAACTCAAAAGCTTATCAAACGCTTAAATATGAAACCGAAACCATCGGTCACCGTTTAACAGGCTCTGCGAATGGGGCAAAGGCTGAGCAATATGCTTTCGATTTATTAAAATCTTACGGCTGCACAGTGAAATTTCAACCTTTTGAAGTAGAAAGCTGGGCCAGAAAAAGCATCAGTGTAGAAATTGGTAATGATAAAAACAGTTTGACTAAAATGAAAGCTGTTACGCTGGCACATTCGCCCGTGAAAGCAGATATTACCGGCGAAATTGTAGATGCTGGCAACGGATTGGAAGCAGATTACCAGGCGAATCTGGAAAAGTTTAAAGGTAAAATTGCATTGATTTATCTGGGCGTGCTGCCGGGCTCCCCTGCGGGGACCAAATCGTTACACCGCTCAGAGAAAACCGCTATTGCTACAAAATACGGCGCAACCGGTGTGATGATTATTAACACGGTAAAGGGTGGTGTGCTTCTTACCGGAACTGCTTCCGTAACCGGTAAACTGATCCCGATACCCGCTGTTTGTATCGGTTTGGAAGATGGAATGGCGTTAAAAGAAAAAATTAAATCACAGCCACAGATTGCCCATATCGCCATGACGAATTTTTCGGGTTTGATCAAAGCCCGCAATGTGGTGGCTACTTTTAAAGGCACTGAACTGCCAAAAGATAAAATTGTTGTTGGCGGGCACTTGGATAGCTGGGATCTGGCAACTGGCGCCATCGATAATGGAATTGGCTCTTTTGCCATTATGGATATGGCCCGGACCTTTAAAAAACTGAATTTAAAAACCAAACGTACGGTAGAGTTTGTATTGTTTATGGGAGAAGAGCAGGGCTTGCTGGGCTCTAAAGCTTATATTGACCAGGCTAAAAAAGATGGAACCTTAAACCAGGTAAAGTTTATGCTAAACTACGATATGACCAACGACCCGAAAGGCTTCTCTACTTCGCGGGCTGAGATGAAAGATCTGTTTACTGCCTGGGGCGCTGATGTTGTAAAAATTGATACAGGTTTCAAAAATCTGTTTAACGCCGGTGCGGGTTTACATAGCGATCATCAGCCGTTTATGTTAGAAGGTATTCCTACGGGCGGCGGTTTTGGTGGCAAATTGCCAAATAACTCGGGACCATTTTATCACTCTGATGGCGATAGTTTTAAATTGGTTGATGAGCAGGAACTTAAAAATACAGTGCGTTACAGTGCAATGTTGACTTATGCACTCGCCAATACACCGAAAATCCCTGTAGGTGTTCAGGGTGAGGAAGAATTAAGGGCCTTTTTGGAGTCGCAGAATTTAAAAGAGCCGTTAACGATAGCGGGAGAGTGGCGCTGGAAGTAACCTGCGGTTTGATTTCTTGCTTTTCGCTTCATGGTAGATTTCACTAAAAGAATGATTTCACCGATTTCTATTCAGCTAATTCGAGTATGATAATTCGTCATTTCGACCATAGTGTCCAGAGGGACTCCTTCGGAGGAGAAATCTATTTGATTAGTTCTTAAATCGCTAATTCAATACAGGTGTAAATTGGAACATAAATTATCCGCTAATATAGCTTTCCAATTGCGAAATGGTCTGTTTTTGATCGGCAATAATAAATTTTACCACATCGCCAATGGAAACCATTCCTTTTACTTCACCACTTTCTACAACCGGTAAATGGCGGATATGTTTATCCGTCATCAGCTCCATACAATGATCAATACTGTCGCTAAACTTGATGGTAATGGGGTTAGCCGTCATGGCTTCTTGGATCAGGGTGTCTTTTGATGATTTTCCCTGAAGGATGATTTTGCGGGCGTAATCGCGTTCGGTGAAAATGCCACGAAGTTGTTCGCCTTCCATCACCAATACCGCGCTGATATTTTTTTCTGTCATTACTTTTAAGGCATCCAAAACAGAAATATTTTCAGGTACCGAAATTATAATGGCCTGTTTGGTATCCAGTAAGTGTTTTACGCTTTTCATAATTATCGATTTGGTTACTACAATTTAATAAATAATTAGCTGGATATCAAAGTTTTATTTTTGGTTGTTCTCGGCCTTACAAACAGCGCACAGTTTTATGTGACCTAAACCTGACAGGAACGATAGCCTCCGTCACGATTTTACATCGGGATTCATCGGAGCTATAGTGGATGGCAGGGCCGACCCAACCTAAGAACTACCGGATTTGCTTTTCAGAAATAGTTAATAGACGTTAATCTATTCTCCGCCTATCATCTTGTAGTTTTATGATTTTACTAAGAATAATTAAGCATCTACTCAAAGTCAAGCCTATAATAACAACACCAAAGATACTAAATAGATACATTAAGAATTGTGAATTGGGGCTTATGAGCAATTTTATAAAATAACCTGCAATAGATATGAAGAGTAAAGATTTAATTCCATTTTTTAAGTGTTTAACTGTCTCGAAATAATAAGAGGTGCCAAAAAATACATTGAAAACGGGCTCTTCTTCTTGATTTGTTTGGTTACTAACATTGGAAGAACTCTTAAAAGTAATCAATATAGTTAATAGAGTTAACACAAATCCAGCTATAGTTAATGAAATTGTCAACAGATCTGACGCTGTAGATAGTACTTGGTCTTTAGGTGGTTGCGTAATTACATGAGTGCTTAATCCAAAATAAGCAGCCACAGTTACCAGCGCAGCGAGCAGGTAATCCCACAAAAGAGGCCGTCTGAAGTAGTAATCAAGCATGTATGTTTTTCATAAAATCGTTGATTTCATTTTCTATTGCAACGAACATTAAGCGAGAGTTGTGCAATTCTTTATCAGATAAATCCTTATCGATTTCATATTTACCTTTTAAAAGATTAAATATTTGTTCCATACCGTCTTTATCTTCATACTTCACTACAAAGTTATCAAAAGCATCCATATTAAATGGTCTTCCTTTAAACCGCTCTAATAACTTTGTAAACATGGAATTCGCCTCACTATTAATAATTAAACTTTTACCATTTTTGTCAGCATATTGAAAATTGGTTTGAAGCTTAATGAACTTTGGTTTAAGTTGTTCTCCTAGATTACTCATTCCAGTAAAGTATGTGTTCCTAACGTCATGATCAAGATGTATAAGATTTTTTGGTTGTAGCTTTATATCCATCGAAAGAACATTTTTTAAATCTTCAATTGTCCGTTCAATTGACCTTTCCATAAAGACCTCCATTTCCGTAGCTTTTGCAATATGTAAGTTATTATGAGCTATACTTCTTAGATAAAATTCAATGTCTGACGCTCTAGGGCCATAATAATTGTATTCGACACATAATATAATCTTTGATTTGCTATAATCAATAAAAAAAGAAGTTTGCTCAGCGATCTCTCCCTTAGTTTTGTCTAATGGTACCAATTGAAATTTCTCAGATGGTTTCAGTAATGGTATTTTACCAGTTCTTAGCAAAGCCAGGGTAAACCTTATTTTTTTACCTGGTATTAAAACTGACTGTGTCATAAATAGTTCTCGTCGGTCATTACTCACACGTCTATCATGGCGGTCAATTAAAACACCTTTTTCCTGCAATTTTTGCTGTTGTAAATATGTTACTACTGCGTGTAACATAGAAGAACTGGTATGTCGAGAGTTTACAAGAGGAGTAAATTTTAGAGAGAAAAAATGAAATTTTGTTGAAGTTTTTTTTTCTTCAGTTGCTGTTGCAGGTATAGTCATTGTTAGAGCGAAAATGTTGATATGCAATTTAATAAATAATTTCAAAATAGCAATGATTCGCTACGGAGTGGTAACTTATATGGTGATATATTTAAAAGAAAACAATATTATTAAAAGGATATGGTGCTATTTTACAATCCCCCAACCCACCCACCCTTTAATTATTTGGCTTTCACAAAGGGATGCCGTAACTTTGCATCACATTTTAAAACAAATAATTATGTCATCAGTAGAGACAACTTACATTCCTTACAAAGTTAAGGACATTTCACTGGCAGAATGGGGCCGTAAAGAAATCGAATTAGCCGAAGCAGAAATGCCAGGTTTAATGAGTTTACGTAAAGAATTCGGTCCGACACAACCGTTAAAAGGTGCGCGCATTGCAGGCTGTCTGCACATGACTATCCAAACGGCTGTATTAATCGAAACATTGGTGGCCTTGGGTGCTGAAGTTACCTGGTCATCTTGCAATATTTTCTCAACACAGGACCATGCTGCTGCTGCAATTGCTGCTGCCGGTATTCAGGTTTATGCGTGGAAAGGTTTAAACGAACAGGAGTTTGACTGGTGTATTGAGCAAACTTTACACTTCGGTCCGGAGCAACAGCCGTTAAACATGATTTTGGATGATGGTGGCGATTTAACCAATATGGTTTTCGATAAATATCCTGAACTGATTGCAGGAATTAAAGGTTTATCAGAAGAAACCACTACCGGTGTTCACCGTTTATACGAAAGAATGAAAAACGGAACATTGCACTTGCCTGCAATTAACGTGAACGATTCGGTAACTAAATCTAAATTCGATAACAAATACGGTTGCCGCGAATCATTGGTTGATGCGATCCGTCGTGCTACCGATGTAATGATGGCCGGTAAGGTTGCTGTTGTTTGTGGTTATGGCGATGTGGGTAAAGGTTCTGCAGATTCTTTAAGCTCACAAGGCGTACGGGTTATTGTAACTGAAATTGACCCAATCTGTGCTTTACAGGCAGCAATGGAAGGTTACGAAGTTAAAAAACTGGCTAATGCCATTAAAGAAGCCGATATTGTAGTAACCACTACCGGTAACTGTGATATCGTTCGCGAACAGCATTTCAGGGCTTTGAAAGATAAAGCCATCGTTTGTAACATTGGTCACTTCGATAACGAAATCGATATGGCTTGGTTAAATGGTGCTTATGGCGATACTAAAGTAGAAATTAAACCGCAAGTTGATAAATATACCATCGATGGTAAAGACGTAATCGTTCTTGCTGAAGGTCGTTTGGTTAACTTAGGCTGTGCAACAGGTCACCCAAGTTTTGTAATGAGTAACTCTTTTACCAACCAAACTTTGGCGCAGATCGAACTTTGGACCAATACTGATAAGTATGAAAACAAAGTATACACTTTGCCTAAACATTTAGATGAAAAAGTTGCGCGTTTGCACCTGGAAAAAATCGGTGTAGAATTAGACGTTTTGGATCAACACCAGGCTGATTATATCGGCGTACCGGTTGAAGGCCCATTCAAAGCAGATACATACAGGTATTAGTCCTGAGTCTTCAGTCGAAAGTCTGAAGTCGATATAATGAAGAGGGATGTGCAATTTGCATATCCCTTTTTTATTCCCCTCTTTCAGAGGGGTGTCCGCAGGACGGGGTGTTTTTAGTTGTTTTTTTGAAAACGGACGTTCGGCTTTTCGGAAATAGCAGGTTTATTTTACAAAGAATTGTGGTTCTTTTGCCCTTGAAAACTTACATTTGAAAAAAGAAAAGAGATGAAAAAGTTAATATTTGCCTTAGTTCTTGGCGTATTTGCAGTTTCTGCAAATGCTCAAACCGCTCCTAAAAAAGCTGAAACTGCAAAAGTAATCACCAAACAGGTGGTCGATATTGCCTGTGGCGAATGTCAGTTTAAAATGAAAGGTAAAGATTGCGAATTGGCTGTGAAAATTGATGGAAAATCCTATTTCGTAGATGGAAAAGGTATTGACGACTTTGGTGATGCCCATAGCGAACATGGCTTTTGTAATGCCGTTAGCAAAGCAGAAGTTACCGGCGAAATCGTAAATAACCGCTTTAAAGCCAAAGAAATAAAGTTATTACCAGTTAAGAAGTAGTTTTACCGGAAAGAACGCAAAGTTTTTCGCAAAGATAAGCCAGAGACATTTGGTAAATCTGAATCCAGCTTTGTGCGCGCTGCGTTATTCTCCGTGTTCTTTGCGGTTAAAAATGCGATAATTTATTCAAATTCTTTCTCCAAAGCCTGCCTTAAGTCGAAAAGCAACCATTGTTTATTCTTCACATCAGTTTGTTTCGTTTTTAGCAACCGGATAAAATCTTTCACGCCGATCTCTTCGTTTCCATTGCCATGAATCAATACAATACTGCCGGCATTGGGTTGCTGACCTTTGGCCAGCCAGGCATCACTCCCTATTGGAATTAAGGCATAGGTTTCAATTTTATCTACAATTGCTTTATCTGAAACCAAACCCGGAAAGCGGAAAAATACCGATGGGGTTAAACCGTTTTTGAGCATCAGTTTCTCATTTTCCAAAACCTCAACATCCAGATTTGTTCCAGGGGCCAGCAAAAAATTTTCGGCCAGGGGTAGTTGGTTTACTTCGTGGTTGTAAGAATGGTTAACCCAGGTAATGTTCAGCTCTTTTTGTGCAACCAGGCTTTTCAGCCAGTTTAAATCATCCTCATGCTTCAGCATCCATTTGCCCGAAACCGAAATGGCCAGTGGAGCTGGCTGTTCAATCTTTTTAAATTCATCGAAAACCGATTGAAAGATAATCCGGTCTAAAGCTTTGTGCGAAGGACAGAGGTCGATGGTTAATGTGATTCCCTTTTCATTCGGAAAAGCATGATCAATACCGGCATTTTGTAACTGAACATCTTTAGCGGCTGCGGCTTCTAATGCTTTAACATAGGCTGTATTTTTGAAAATAGCTAAGACATTCGGGTATTTTAAGCTGCTTAAGGTATACTTGCTTGCCAAATCTACTTTAGTATCTAAACTGTTTGGATTAATCAGGAGAATATACTTTTGGGCATTCGCTGTAAAGCTCCTAATTACTAATAACGCATCTATTCCACAAATGCTTTGCGGACCGAGATTAATGTCTTTAATAGGTGTTTTACTATTAATTCTTGCCAAAGCATAATTTACTTTGTACCTGCTTATCGATTCAAATTTTTGAGCATAAAGGCAGGTGCTTAACAGTACGAATATGAAAAGCGCTTTAAATTTTAGCATTACTAAAAAACTTAAATAAACCGGGTATTAGCCACTTTCTGCTCTTTCTTTTTTTCTTTCAGGCTTTTCTTATAATCTTTTTTAAGTTCCTTTAATTCTGCTTTCATTTCTTTTCTGGCTTCTCTTTTTTCGGCAGCAGAATCGTAATCGCCGTTTTTATAATCGTCTATAATTTCTTTTTTCTCCAGTTCATAATCCAGTTCGTCGGCATGATCGGCCATACCTTTTGCAATGAGGTTAGCTATGGCACGCTGATCGCTGGCATTGCCCGATTTGCCCATGGCTTCAGCCGATTTTAACTGTTTCATCATGGTTTTTACCAGGCTTTTGGGTAAGGCTTTTTTGAGCTCGTTTTCTACGTTTTTCCAGTCCTGGCTGCTCATTTTCTTCGCTGTATCAATAGTGGTTACAGCTATTTTTGAAAGTATTTCAGCTTGATTTACTGTTTTTTGTTCGTGAGCAAAGATTTTACCGGTGGCTAATACAAGTAAGAGGATGATGATTTTTTTCATGTTGAAAGGTTAAATGTGATTTGAAGCTAATCAATTTTCGTTAAAATGTAAAACTACAAGCGCTTTTGCCCTAATTGTTTAATCCTTATTTAAAACCTTTCTAATTTAAGCCAAATCTATTATCTTTACAAACATCGCCATGAACAAAGAAAAATTAAAACTATGGTTTAAACGGGTAGGGCTGATAGGCTTCCTGTTCTTCCTGATAAAAGGGTTGATCTGGCTTGTGGTGTTTTACTTTATCGGCAAAAACGTTAGTTAGTTCATTGGCCATTGGTTCATTGGGCGGTTCTGATTGCATAGAGCCAGCGCAATCATTTGGCTGTTTCTTAATGTTCTTAATCCCTTAATGGTGAAAACTACCTAAAAGTAAACAGCATATTTGCTAAGAAATTCCATACAAATACGATTACAATCGCAAAAAACTTCGCCACGTAAAAGTTTGTCCCGTTTTTTCTTTGATGGAAAAGATAGATGATAATGGTGTTTAAACCTAAGCCGATTAAACTCACCACCAAAAATTTACTGAATTCAGTTGCCCAGTGGCTGTTGGTGCTTTCGAAGGTCCATACGCGGTTAATGAGGTAATTATTGGTAACCGCCAGGGTAAAACCAATGGCATTTGCCACATATTTATTAACCTTTATTTTTTCTTTAAAAAGCCATGTGGCACCAAAATCGATTGCCATCCCGAGCAGGCCGGTCAGTCCAAATTTTATAATGCGGAAGAATAAATCCATTTTAATGCAGTTTAACCAGGTAAAAATGTTCTAATAGCTGAGGACGCGTTTTTGCATTGATAAATTTTGGAGTGAGCTTGGTAATGTGATAGTATTCGAAAGTTTTTAGCACTTCGGCACCATAATCTTTTTTCAATTTCGCCAGTTCCGATGCCGGAGTGTAAATGATCAGTTTTTTATCTCCTTTAAATTGATCAAGCGATTCGTAGCTCCAAAAGTATTTCGGCTCTCCCTGGGCATAAAAATCGAATGAATAAGCATCCGGGTACATTAAAACCGAGGCCCTGGCCTCCGGATAATTTTCTTTTAGCCAATTCCCGGCTTCCATGCCTGATTCGTATTTCAATACTGATGGATAGAAAAAAACAGATAGAAAAATCATTAAGCCAACAGAAATCATAGCACTTCTTGCCAATAGATTTTCAGTTTTTAATCCTTTGAAGATTAAAAAAGATACCATCAATAAAATAACTAAAATTGCAATTGCTATATAATAATTGGTAAATCCGAAGAAGATAGCAACTGCGGATAATATCACAACGATTAAAACTGCCAGTACATTTTGGATGGTAAAAAACACCTTCAAACTTTTGCCTTCCAATTTATGTAAATATAGAGCCGTAATGATGGCAAACTGTGGAAGAATGATCAGGATATAATGTGGCAGCTGGAATTTCGAAAATGAAAACAACAGAAAGGTAATTGCGGCACTCGTCCAGATCATGATACTTTCGGCAGGTAAATTTGTCCTGTTTTTCTTGTTGAAAAGATTAACCACTGCTGAATAAAAAAGTATCGACCACGGTAAAAATGCCCAAAGAGTAGTGTGCAAAAAGAACGAAACATCGCCTTTACCTTTTATTGGCCCGTTGTTAAAGAACCGGCCAAACTGGCTATCCCAAAAGAAGAACTTTAAGCCTGAAACTCCGGTTTTTCCGAACACCACTTTCTCTGGATGTAAATCGAACTGGATGTATAAGGTGTAAAGCTCCGGAATAATGAAAATAAAAATCAATATAATCGCGAGCCACCATTTTGGTTTTAATAACTGTTTAACCTGTTTGGTTAATAACCAGTAAATGATAAACCCACCAAAAACGGGAATCAGCACAAATATACCTTTAATCATGATGGCGCATGCGGCGAAAAACGAACCTGCAACAATATGCCAAAAAGAGTGGTAATGAGCCTTATAATAATGATAAATAGCAGCTAAAGTAAAAGTAGTGATGTAAACTTCTGCACGTACATCGAAAGTAGAGATGAGGATATGCAAAGAACTTAAAAAAATAAGGGCACTGATCAATCCTGTTTTTTCATTGTAAATATCTTTTGCCAGTTTATAAAGGTACCAGGCGCCCAATAAACCAAATAAAAAAGAAGGGAGTTTATAGGCAAAAGCCGTAATCCCGAAAATTTTAAACGAGGCAGCAGCCAGCCAGAAAGTTAAATGTGGTTTATCCAGCCAATCCGCACCCCTCACGTAGATATTGATCCAATCATTGCGAAGCACCATATTTTTGGCTATGGAAGCATAAAGCGCAGAATCTGGTTCCATGATCCCTCCAAAAATTGCCAATGCACTGACTAAAGCAATCAGGGCAATTAAAATTTTATATAGGCTGGTGTCTTTCAAGTTCATTTACAGGAAGCAAATATGAGCAAAAAAAAGTCAAATTTTTTTAAGGTTTAAGATTAACAGGGGCAAAGCCTTATCTTTGCTTCATGACAAAGTTATCGGTTAATATCAATAAAATTGCTACGCTGCGCAATAGCCGCGGGGGAAATAATCCTGATTTAATTAAGGTTGCATTAGACTGCGAACGTTTCGGTGCGCAGGGAATCACGGTGCATCCACGCCCTGATGAACGCCATATCCGTTATCAGGATGTATACGATTTAAAGGCCGTTATTGCTACCGAGTTTAATATTGAAGGAAATTGCAAAGAAGATAAATTTGTTGACCTGGTTTTGGCCAACAAACCTGCCCAGGTTACTTTGGTTCCTGATGCCGAAGGGCAGATTACTTCTAACCATGGTTGGGATACCCTAAAACATAAAGATTACCTGAAAGAAATGGTTGCCGTTTTTCAAAAGGAAGGCATCCGTGTTTCTATTTTTGTTGATCCTGTTGTAGAGATGGTTGAAGGAGCGGCTAAAACCGGGACAGACCGCATCGAATTATATACCGAGGCTTATGCACATAATTATTTTGCTGATCGCGAGAAAGCAGTATTAAATTATATTGCAGCTGCTCACCATGCTAATAAACTGGGTTTGGGGATTAATGCGGGGCACGATCTGGATCTGCATAACCTGCATTATTTCGCTCAAAGTATTCCGGGCTTGCTGGAAGTTTCTATCGGCCATGCTTTAATAAGCGATGCACTTTATTTAGGTTTGGAAACGACCATACAACGCTATTTGGAGCAGCTCATTTAATTAACCACAGAGCGCACAAAGGAATACACAGAGAAACAGAGCCTCTGTGCGTTCTGTAAAACCCCTGATTTCTCTGTGGTTGAAATAAAAAATATATAATGTTAAAAGGAATTCTCCTTGTTTTTTTCGGTGCCTGTAGTTTCGGCATCCTGTCTACTTTTGTTAAACTCGCTTATCATGAAGGTTACACGCTTGGCGATGTAACCGGTGCCCAGGCCTTTTTCGGCGCCGTAATTTTATGGGTACTGTTTTTCTTGCAAAGCAGGACAGCCAAGTATAAAGCTAAAGTAGTACCTGTAGTAACGCCATGGTGGAAAATGCTATTGGCGGGAACCTGTACCGGCCTGGTGAGTTTATTCTACTATCAGTGCGTAAAGTTAGTGCCCAACTCAGTCGCGATTATTTTGTTAATGCAATTTATCTGGATGAGTATTTTAATGGAATACCTCATTTTTGCCAAGAAACCTACTGGATTACAATTGGTTGCTGTTTTACTGGTTTTAGGAGGTACGGTTTTGGCCAGCGGAATGGTAGAAACCAGCATCGGAAGCATGAATTTAAAAGGAATTGGTTTCGGTTTGCTGGCTGCACTTTGTTATGCCGGCTTTTTATTGTTGAGCGGCAGGATCGGAAATGAATATGCTCCCTTAAAGAAAAGCGCCCTGATGATTAGCGGTGCCTGTATATTGATCTTTGTGGTCTTTCCGCCTACTTTTTTGTTTAATGGAGCTTTAGGAGGAAGTTTATTGAAATGGGGATTGATTATCTCGATTTTTGGTACGGTTATTCCACCATTATTTTATGCCGAAGGAGTGCCGAGAATAGGCACAGCCATTAGTTCTATTTTAAGTGCTGCAGAGTTACCCGTTGCCGTAATGATGGCCGGTTTTGTGCTGCAGGAACAGGTATCTTTTTTAAGATGGGTAGGGGTTGTGGTGATATTATCGGCTATGGTTTTGCCAAACCTAAAATACCTGAAAAAAGGTAGAGGGTAGGAAAGTTGAGGATGGAAGGTTGAATACACGATAAATAATCTTCTGACTTTCGGACCCCGGACATCCGACTTATTGAAAAAATAAATATCTTTAAAAAGCTTAAAGCATTTACACATGAAAAAACTTACCATTTATATTTTATCCTTGATCATGATCGGCTTAGCCGGATGTAAAACCAAAACCACCATCAATCAGGATGAGGCCGCAGAAGTGATTAGCAGCTACTTAAAAGCCAATCCCGAATATAAAACCACGAGGTTTAAGTTTGGTGAGATGAAATTCAACAGTACAAATGATATGTTCGAACTGGGCAAATATAAATCCTTAGCCAGCAAAGGCTTGGTTACATTGAGTTTAAAAGAAGCTAAAAAGAAATTTCTTTCAAAAGATAGCAGTTTTGTTTACCAGATCACTTTAACGGAAAAGGCCAGCCCCTTGGTGTTGAAGCAGGATGGAGATAAAGCAACGGTTAAAGTAGTAGAATATGTATTGTCTGATGAAAAACCGGTTGATTTTGCACAGGTAAACTCCAATACCGCCAAGGTAACCGTATCGCTTAAAATGAATACAACCGATTTCGAACCTTTTGATAAAGAAGCCAATAAAAACAGCAACTTCATTACCAAAACTTATAAATTAAAGCTGAGTAAAGATGAAGGGTGGAAAGTACAGAAGTAGGGTAGAAGACTAAAACTGAAAACCAATTAAAAGTAGATGAGCCGAATTGCATCCTGCAGCATGGATTTATTGCAGTCCCTTTTGTTTTTAAACCCAACAGCAATGGAAAATCTTTTTTGGCGACAGCAAGCTTAAGCTTTATCATGCTTCGTACTTCAGCAGGATAAAAGGAGCAATCTGCTTAAAATTGAACAAACGTTTGTTTAAAGTTGAAAAGCGGAAAGTGTTGATTTTTAACATTTTTTAAGAAATTTTAGTGCAAAAAGCTGATATCTTCATCAATATAATCTAAATCACAACGATGAAAAAAATATCTCTTATCCTCAGCTTAATTTTCTTTTTTTATGTAATCCCTGTTGATGCAAAAAACATTATTCCTAAAAACTTACATGGTTTCTGGAGTTATAAAGCAACCAAAATCGGCAACTGGAATGGTACATTGATCGGTGATAATTATGTTGAATATAATTACCGGATGTATATGGTAGACAGTGTTAAAAATGATCATGGAATTTATAAAATATGGTTAAATACACGTGATAAAACCCCATTGACATTAGAGATCAAAAATCCCAAAGATGGTAAAGCCCTTTTGAAATTTAACCGCTGGGAAAAAGAAATCCCTTGTAATTGGAGTGCTTCCGATCCTGATATAAAATTTTATAAGAAAGGAGAAATACCATCTTATTATTTTAATAAGTGGGTTGCTGTACCATCGCTAAGCAGTTTTTATATTACCCCTAAATATAAAATGTCATACCTGAATAAAGAGTGGGATATTGTATGGTCTGGAAATTATATGGGTAGAGAAGAGCGGTTTCTGTTGAAATACAAAGACAGCTGCAGAATGGTTTATGTGCATAAACTGCCCAGGGCCTTAAAGGTAAATAGTCTGGAAGGAGCAAAAAATTATAGTCCTGTTGCTAAAAATCCACTAGTCTACAAAATTTTAGGCAATTGGATTGATAATGATACCAATATATGGAAATATGGTTTTTTTGAAGATTTTGCAATCAGCAATCAAAAAAGATATCCGTATAAAAGCATCGTAAAAACAAGAAAAGGTTTAAAAATAACCCTTCTTGATAACGATAAAGAGAAAAACATTCAATTTATATCACAAAATGACAGCGTATCCCAATTGATAGATGATCAGGGAGTAAATAATGTATATCTCTTAAAAAAGGAATTCAAACCAAATAAAATTAAAGATACGGTAGCATTTAAAGACAGCCATTTTACTGGAATAGATACTGCTGTTATTACCGGCTATTTAAGGAATCCACGTAATAACAAACCTTTCTCAGTTAGTTTTACCGAACACTTAACCGACGAACAGGTTAACTATTATGGCGATCTAGATAGCAATGGTTTTTTTAGCGTAAAAATACCTTTGTTAAATACCACCCAGGTATTTCTGGATTGGGGAAGAAATGGCGTTATTGATGTGATCGAACCTGGTGAACACTATTTTTACTATGAAGATTCGGATACGCAGCTAAGGAGTGTAATGGGAGACAACGCTAGTTTTCATAATGACTTGTTAAATTATAAATATTATGCACCGTATTCAAAAATTTCAGAAAGTGATTACAAAACCAGAGAAAGTGCAGATTTATTGTCTTTTTTGGCAATCAGCAAGAAAGAATACCTGGATGGAATGGCTTATCTGAATCAATATCTATCAAAGCATCCCAAAGCCAGTTACCGTTTTAGTTATTTTGTATCAGAAGGTTATAAATATCATGGAGCCTTCAATTTAATGCAGAAAAGATTTGCACTAAAAGAGAATGATAAATTTCCTGAACCTTTTATAAGTTTTGTTAACGACAGTCTATATAAAAACACACCACCTAAACCATTTACGCTTGTTAGAGACTTTCAACTGTTTAAAAGAGATTATTTTGCCTACACGGCACCAGAATACCGCATTTCGGTTAATTGGGATGATGTAATAGCAGATATGGTTAGTTCAAACAAGATAAAAACGTCGGTTAAAGAGAAACAGGCGGTCTTAGATCAGATTGAATTAACTAAGTATGGTGTTACCGGAAATTCAAAAAATTACGCTGCACTGCTGAAAAATTTCACAGCAGAAAAAAGAAAAGTTGCGGACAGTATTAAGA
The DNA here is from genome assembly GCA_017745075.1 of Sphingobacteriaceae bacterium. Lineage (GTDB taxonomy): Bacteria > Bacteroidota > Bacteroidia > Sphingobacteriales > Sphingobacteriaceae > Pedobacter. The sequence goes on from JAGIAD010000009.1 coordinate 92,348, forward strand.
CTGCCTATCACGGTCCGATTATGGAGGCAGTAAATCAGAAATTATATCTGAAGGTTTTTGAAAAAGACTTGAAGACAGCCAACATCATAGAAAATGTTGATTTAAAAGAAGGATTTATAGCTAGGAGTTTTTACAAGTATTTTGAAGATACTCATAGAGCAATGCCAGATACCGCATTTGTTGGATTTTTAGGTAATTTAAAAAGTGATTTTTATCGCAACGTGATTGAAAAACAACAGCGTAAATATCAAGGTATATCGAAAGTTGATTTTGAATATAAAGAGAGTTTAAAACGAACTGATCACTTAAAAAAAGCCAAAAATGCCGATTCACTTTTTGCTGAATTGATCAAACCCTATAAAGGAAAAGTAATCTATGTTGATTTCTGGGGTACATGGTGTGCTCCCTGTAAGCAAGAAATGTCATACGTACAAGAGGTAAAACAAGCTTTAAAGGGAAAAGATGTGGTTTTTATGTATTTCGCTAATAAATCTCCCGAGGAGAGTTGGGAAAACATCATTAAAGAGTATCATTTAACAAGTGAAAATGCAGTGCATTTCCGTTTGCCCGAGATGCAACAGAATATGTTGGAAACGAGATTGTCGGTTAATAGTTTTCCAACTTACATCCTCATTGATAAAGAAGGAAATGTAAATACCATGAAAGCACCGAGGCCGAGCAATAAAGATCTGCTTGTATCTGCAGTTAATACACTACTGGAAAAATAATGCTTTCCCTTTGGCTGGCTAAAACCAGCTGAAGGGATTCTTAGCACCGTACTCTCCATTCTTGATTTGTTATAATGTATCCGTTATTGGAGCCAATAGCCAAAATCTTTTTGCTGGCAACAATCTAAATATGCTGTTATGCTAAAGCACAGCCTGTCCTGATTTTCAGGAAAGCATCTGTTTCATAGCTTGCAGATGCTTCGTACTTCAGTAGGATAAAAGGAGCAATCTGCTTAAAATTGAACAAACGTTTGTTCTGGTTATTGCTCATAAAATCTACCTGATTTGTAGCTTTTAAACGTAAATAAGACTCCTTTTTTACACTGATTGATAGTGAAATACAGCTTCGTTTTTGCTACCTTTGCACGCAAATTTATTATTCATACCGCATGAGCTTAAATATCCACTACAAGGAAGATTTTCAAAATCGCCATATTGCTCCTAATGAGGCTGATACAGCCGAAATGTTGCACACTGTTGGCGTAAATTCTATTGATGAGCTAATTGAACAAACCGTTCCGACGGCAATCAGGTTAAAACAGCCTTTAAATTTGCCCGCAGCGAAATCAGAAACTGAATATCTTGGTGCTTTAAAACAAACTTCATTGTTGAATAAAGTTTTCAAAAGCTTTATCGGTCAGGGTTATTATGATACCATTACCCCAGGTGTAATTTTACGTAACGTATTCGAAAATCCGGGATGGTATACACAGTATACACCATATCAGGCAGAAATTGCACAGGGCCGTTTACAGGCTTTATTAAACTTCCAAACCATGGTTATCGACTTAACTGGAATGGAAATTGCCAATGCATCGTTATTAGATGAAGGTACTGCTGCGGCTGAGGCCATGTTTATGCAGTACAGCACGCGTAAAAATCAGGTAGCTAAGAAATTCTTTGTTTCTGAATTGCTTTTCCCTCAAACAATTGATATTTTAAAAACACGTGCGAATCCTTATGGCATCGAACTGGTTATCGGAAGCCATTTGGATTTCGTTGCTACAGAAGATTTCTTTGGAGCCATTGTTCAGTACCCTGCTGGTAATGGCGAGGTTTTCGATTACAAAAACTTTGCTGCTGAATTACATAACTTAAATATTAAACTAACGGTTGCTGCCGATATTTTAAGCTTAACCTTGTTAACGCCTCCGGGCGAATGGGGTGCCGATATTGTGGTAGGTACTACTCAACGTTTTGGTATTCCGATGGGTTTTGGCGGTCCGCATGCAGCATTTTTCGCCACTAAAGAAGAATATAAACGTTCAATCCCAGGCCGTATTATCGGGGTAACAATCGATAGCCATGGCGATTACGCTTTGCGTATGGCTTTACAAACGCGCGAGCAGCATATCCGCAGAGATAAAGCAACTTCAAATATCTGTACTGCACAGGCATTATTGGCTATTATGGCTGGTTTCTATGCCGCATACCACGGTCCTAAAGGCTTAAAAGCCATTGCTGAGCGTACACATGGTTTAGCCATCAGTTTAGCTACTACCCTGAAAAACCTCGGTTACGAGCAGTTAAATTCAGCTTATTTTGATACTATCCGTTTCGATTTAGGCGATTTAAAAGGCGGTATTCATGCTTACTGCCTTGATAATGAAATTAACTTAAATTACGTAGGTAATACCGTGACCATTTCAGTTGATGAAACCACTACTTTTGAAGACGTTACTTTAATTGCCAAAATATTTGCAAGGGCTAAAGGTTTTGCGGGCGATCAGGTAGAAGTAGTTGAAAATGTAGAAACCGTTATTCCTGAGGCTTTACAACGTACTTCGACTTATTTAACACACCCGATTTTTAACTCGCACCATTCTGAACATGAAATGTTGCGTTACATTAAATCATTAGAAGCAAAAGATTTATCACTTTGCCACTCGATGATTGCCCTGGGTAGCTGTACCATGAAATTAAACGCTACTGCAGAAATGATCCCGGTTACCTGGTCTCACTTCGGCCGCATCCACCCATTTGCCCCTGCCGATCAGGTATTGGGTTATTATTCGGTTTTCAACGAACTGGATAAATGGTTAAGCGAAATTACCGGCTTTACAGCCATGAGTTTACAGCCAAATGCAGGTGCGCAAGGCGAATACGCTGGTTTAATGGTGATCCGTGCTTATCACCACGATAGGGGCGATTTCCACCGTAATGTAGCATTGATTCCTGCTTCGGCACACGGTACCAACCCTGCTTCTGCGGCAATGGCAGATATGAAAATTGTGGTGGTTAAATCTTTAGAAAATGGTAACATCGATGTTGAAGATTTAAAAGCTAAAGCAGAGCTACATAAAGACAATCTATCGTGTTTAATGGTAACTTATCCATCTACACACGGAGTATTTGAAGAGAGTATTATCGAAATCTGTGAAACTATCCACGCTAACGGCGGGCAGGTTTACATGGATGGAGCCAATATGAATGCACAGGTTGGTTTAACAAGTCCGGCCAATATCGGTGCCGATGTTTGTCACTTAAACTTACACAAAACTTTCTGTATCCCTCACGGTGGTGGTGGTCCGGGTATGGGGCCAATTGGTGTGGCAAAACACCTGGTTCCTTATCTTCCAGGCCATGCTGTGGTTGATATCGACAAAGGAAAATCTATTTCAGCCGTTTCTTCAGCACCATGGGGCTCGGCGTCAATCCTGATCATTTCTCATGCTTATATTGCCATGATGGGTGCCGAAGGTTTAACCAATGCAACTAAATATGCTATTTTAAACGCAAACTATATGAAAGCGCGTTTAGAGCAACACTATCCGGTACTTTATTCCGGTGCTCAGGGTCGTTGCGCACACGAGATGATTTTAGATTGCCGTGCCTTCAAAGCTTTTGGAATCGAAGTAACTGACATTGCAAAACGTTTAATGGATTATGGTTTCCATGCACCAACGGTTTCGTTCCCGGTTGCAGGTACTTTGATGGTTGAACCTACTGAATCTGAGCCTAAACATGAGTTAGATCGTTTCTGCGACGCATTAATTGCCATTAGAAATGAGATCACCCAGGTAGAAAACGGTACTTTGGATAAAACAGATAACCCGCTTAAAAATGCACCACATACGGTTTCGGTAATTACTGCAAACGAGTGGGAGCATGCGTATAGCCGTCAAACTGCTGCGTTCCCGCTTCCTTATGTGTTAGCGCACAAGTTCTGGCCTTCGGTTGGTCGAGTTAACGATAGTCATGGCGATAGATCATTGATCTGTGCCTGCCCGCCGGTAGAAAGTTATTTAGAAGAAATCGTTCCTTAGTAAGGTAGAAGGCGGGAAGGTAGAGGGTTTAAGGCTTTTCCTTTCCATTGCCATAATTCCCTCAAAATGCCTAAGTTCGTGTCGCCACGAACATATTTATCTGCAAGTTTTATAAATTCGTTTTATAAGGCTTGCAGATTTTTTTTGGAAATGAATGTTACTTTTTCATCGGCGGCGGTAGTCCTGCCATTTGCTTCAATCTTTTTGCAGTGTATTCGGGGTTGCTGCAAACAAAAAGGATTTCCGCTGCTGTCAGGTTTATCAGGAAGGGCTTATCGTTTAAACTTTCAATCATTCATTTTTTTCTTCAAAGATTAAACCCTTGCACATTGTTAAAGTCTCATAGAATGATTTTAAATAAATCGATTATTTTTGAAAAAACTTAACATAGGTCAACAACAAGAGATTGGTAGTTCATCTATATTTGTATCAAATTTTAAAAACTAGAAAATGAAATTAAAAATTAGCTCAATTTTTTTATTAGTGGCAGTAGTAGCATTGTCAGCTTTTAAAAACCCAACAAAACCGGTAACTTATACTGTAGATGCAGCAAAATCGACCATTACCTGGATTGGTAAAAAAGTAACCGGTTCTCACAATGGAACAGTTGCTTTACAATCAGGTAGCTTAGCCATTAATGGTAAAAGCGTAACTGGCGGTACTTTTGTTATCGATATGACTTCAATTAAAGATGCTGATGGCAGCGCAAAATTAGAAGGTCACTTAAAAGCAGACGATTTCTTCGGCACAGCTAAATTCCCGACTTCAACTTTCGTAATTACTAAAGTTGCTGGTTCAGGTGCTAATGTGACTGTAACTGGTAATTTAACCATCAAAGGTATCACTAAACCATTAAGTTTCCCTGCAACTGTAACTGTAAATGCAGATGGTACAGCTTCAGCTTTAGCTGGTAAAATCGTTGTTGATAGAACAAAATATGACATCAAATACGGATCGAAATCATTCTTCGATAGCATTGGCGACAAAGCAATTGATGATAACTTCGAGTTATCTGTTAAATTGGTAGCTAAAAAATAATTTTTCCAGTCTCGGAAAATGGAAGCCTCGACATTCGTCGGGGCTTTTTTGTTTAACCGCAAAGAGCGCTAAGTTTACCACTAAGGCCCCTAAGCAATGTCAGTTTGAGCAGAGTCGAAGATTAACCACCGAGGGCGCTGAGTTTTACACAGAGGAACATGAAGTTTTTTAAAATTAGATATACTCAGCTCCTTGTACTTCGTGCCTTTCTCTGTGCGCTCTGTGGCAAAAAGGCGATACGTTCAACCACGGAGGGCGCTGAGTTTTACACAGAGGAACACGGAGTTTTTGAAAATTAGATATACACTTAGCTCTGTGTACTTTGTGCCTTTCTCTGTGCACTTTGCGGTAAAAAAAAACCTGGATACTTGCGTTTCTTCTTAGCTCACTTTGCGGTAAAAGAAGATAATTGGAAAAGAAAATCTATGATGATTTAGGAAAGCAGGTTCAGTATAATAATTAAAGTGTGTTCCCGCTCTGCGCTAAATTCCGATGAAAAATCGGGATACCGCTGCGATCGGGTTTAGAGACTTCGGCATGTGTAAGAAACAGAGGTTGAGAGGCAGCAAAGCTCAAAGATCTCTCCATTTCGCTGCGCTCCAGTCGAGATGACGGAACGATTTAATTGCGGCAGAAATAAAAATAAATTTATTTTTAAAGCTCAAACATACTCATCCACTATGGGCGCTGTTTCCCCTAAACCCTAAACCCTAAACCCTAAACCCTAAGCTACCTTATCTTAAATCCACCTTCAACTTCGTCTACAAATCCTGTTGCAGCACTTTTACCATGGTAAAACAAACATTCCCAGTTTTCATCTGCGGCTCTTTTCCCAAATTCTTTTCTTAATTCCATCGCTTTGCGACCGTCGAAATCGTATTTGGCAATAAAATTTTTAACCAGTTCTTCGGGCTCAGGCAGTACATCGCCACCAAAAAATACCTTTTGTTTGCCCTCTGTCAATAAAAAAACCTGGTGGTTAGGACAGTGGGCGCCGGTAAATTCGTAAGCAATGGTTTCGTCCAATGCGCCATCGCCTTCAACAAATTTAAGTTGGGCATTGCGCTGCACAAAATCGAAAATATCGCTATGGTAAGACGAAGAGGTACTGCTAAAAGCGGTTTCCCATTCGCCGCGGTTAATTACATATTCCGCATCAGGGAAACTCAGATCTACTTTGCCATTTTCATGTTTGTGGATCATACCGCCAGAATGGTCGTAATGTAAATGCGACATTAAAACCTTGGTTACATCAGTAGGATCGAAGCCTGCATTACGGATGTTTTTATGTAAAATCAGTTCGCCATGGTCATCACTAAAGCCTAAACCGGTATCAAAAAGTACGAGATCGTTTTTCAACTCAACCAAGAAAGGCTGCACATTGATGAATAATGAAGCTGGCCTGTCTTTAAAATGATGTATTGCGGGATCAAAAGGCACAAATTTCTTTGAGGCATCAACAGAATAAGTTCCTTCGTATAGGGTGTGGACTTGCAAAATAGTATTGATTAATGTTTATACAAAGGTAACAATCTAAACTTGAGTATTTGTTTTGGTAAAAGCTTGAATACTTCCTTTTTTTGTAAAATATGATGCTTAAATTTCGCGCATGAATCTTCGAATCTTAATTTTTCTGTTCGCTTGCTTTTTTTCTTTACAATTAAAGGCACAACAAAAACCAAACGTCATTATTGTATTGGCCGATGATATGGGGTATGCCGATATTTCGTGTTATGGAAGCCCGCTGATAAAAACACCTTTTCTTGATGGAATGGCAGCCAAAGGAATAAAAGCCACAAACTTTGTAACTACCTCGCCAACCTGTACACCATCTAGGGCATCTTTACTAACCGGCAGGTATTGCAGCCGGATGGATTTGCCAAGACCAATAGGTCCTGGCGAAAAAGAGGGGATTCCTGAAGATGAAATTACCATTGCACAAATGCTTAAACAATCGGGCTATGCTACCGCTTTGGTGGGCAAATGGCATTTGGGCGATTATGGCGTCTCATTACCCAATAAAAAAGGATTTGATGAGTTTTACGGTCTTTTATATAGTCACGATTACAGGGCTCCTTATGTAAAAACCGATACCACGATCAAGATTTTCAGAAATACCAAACCTGAGATTTATAAGCCGCATGATAGTATCTTAACCACTTCTTACACCCGCGAGTCGATAAAATTCATTAAAAAAAGTGCAGCGGAGAAAAAACCGTTTTTTCTTTACCTGGCGCAGAATATGCCGCACCTGCCGGTAGCTTTTGCCGCACAAAAAAGCAGGAAAATACCTTCAGCAGGAGGCGAGCTAGGCGATGTAATTGAAGATATGGATGCAGGATTAGCCGAAATCTGGAAACAGGTTATTGCCTCAGGACAGGCTGATAATACCATTTTTATCTTCACCAGCGACAATGGCCCGTGGATTAATGCACCACAACGCATGTACGATGATGGTTTTACCAAATTTTATCATGTGGGTTCGGCAGGGATTTTTAAAGGCTCAAAGGGGATCTCCTACGAAGGTGGTCATCGTGTTCCGTTTATTGTATATTGGAAAGGCCACACTCTTAACAATACCCAGCTAACCAAGCCCATTTCTAATCTTGATGTTTTTCCTACGCTTGCCGAGTGGACCAAAAGTAAATTACCACAGAAGGTGTATGATGGTGAGTCTATTTCAGGTTTGCTAACCAATAAAACTTATAACAAAACACATCGGCCTATTTATTACCACAATTACGTGCTGGAAGGGGTTAAAGATGGCGACTGGAAGTTACGCATCACCAAAAAAGACAATCAGGAAATACCCGAGCTTTACAATTTATCGTGGGATCCGGCCGAGCGTGTTAATTTAATTGATGATGCAAAATATGCAAGCCAAAAGGCGCATTTGATGAAACTTTACCAGGAATATCCCGGAAATTCGAAGTAATATTATTCGTGTTATAATAACCGGAAATGTTTCCCCGCAGATTTAAAGGATTAAAAACGCAGATTAAACAGATACTGTAGTAATCAATATCAATATTTATCTATGCTCCAAATTCATCTAAATCTGCGTGGCTTTTCTGTGATATCTGCGGGAAACAAAAAATGTACTATTTGTTGTATTCGGGAGATAATCATTTGGGTAATTCGGGCAGCTGCTTTAGTACAGATTGCCACTATCATATCCAATTAAAATGTATATTTACTGTTCGGAGATAGAATAAATGGAAAAAAGATGGGTGCTGACGTCAGATTTTAATGATGATACGGTAGCAAAAATAGCAGAACAACTCAACATAGACCGCTCTTTGGCACAAATACTTGTGCAGCGGAATATCTGTGATTTTGATCAGGCAAAAGATTTTTTCAGGCCAGATCTTGACCATCTTCACGATCCTTTTTTAATGAAGGATATGGATGTTGCTATTGCCCGTATCGAAACTGCATTGGCCAACCACGAAAAAATACTGATCTATGGCGATTATGATGTAGATGGTACAACTTCGGTTGCGCTGGCGTTCAGTTTTTTTTCGCAGCTTACGGAAAATATCGAATATTACATTCCCGATCGCTACCTGGAAGGTTATGGCATTTCTACTGCAGGGATTGATTATGCGAATGAAAATGGCTTTTCGCTTATTATTGCTTTAGATTGCGGAATAAAATCTATCGATAAAATTGATTACGCCAATACTTTAGGTGTTGATTTCATTATCTGCGATCACCATTTACCTGGTGATGTACTACCGCAGGCCATTGCCGTTTTAGATCCTAAACGTGCCGATTGTGCCTATCCTTTTAAAGAACTTGCCGGCTGCGGTATCGGTTTTAAACTGGCCCAGGCCTACGCTCAGAAACACGAGCTTCCGAAAGAAACTTATCTCAAGTATTTGGATTTAGTGATGGTAAGCATCGCTGCCGATATTGTACCGGTAATAGGCGAGAACCGCATCTTGGCTCACTACGGTTTAAAAAAATTAAACACCAATCCTTGTGAAGGCTTACGGGCTTTAATGGAAGTTTCGGGGAAAACAGAAAATTACAGCATTACTGATGTGGTTTTCACCTTAGGTCCGCGGATTAATGCTGCCGGAAGGATCGATCATGCCAAACATGCCGTTGCCATGCTGCTCTGCCAGGTAGATAGTAATTCGTTGGAGCAAAGCGAACTCATCAACCTTAAAAATACCGAACGTAAAACCTACGATCAGGACATTACCCGCGAAGCGCTGGCACTGATCGGCGAAAGTGAGATCCTCATCAACAGGAAAACTACCGTGGTATTTAACGAAAGCTGGCATAAAGGGGTAATCGGAATTGTAGCCTCGCGCTTAACGGAAAAATATTACCGTCCAACAGTGGTGCTGACGAAATCTAACGGACATGTGGCCGGTTCGTGCCGTTCGGTGGTGGGTTTTGATTTATATGAAGCCCTAAGCGGCTGTGCTCATTTGCTGGATCAGTACGGCGGACATAAATTTGCTGCTGGTTTAACCATGCAGGAACATAATATTGATGCTTTTGCCGATAAATTCGAAGAAATTGTATCTGCCAGCATTACAGAAGAGCTTTTAACGCCAATGATCAGGATCGATGCTGAAATCGAACTGTCGCAGATAAACGGTAAGTTTTACAGGATTTTATCTCAGATGGGGCCATTCGGACCAGAAAATATGTCGCCTGTTTTTGTTACGCATAATGTGTACCTCGCACAACATGCCATGGCGGTTGGCCAAAATCATTTAAAAATTAATATAAAACAACAAAATTCGCCTATTTTTGAAGGCATTGCATTCGGACTGGCAGAATTTCAGAATCTTTTACAACCGGGAGTACCGTTTTCGGTTTGTTATACGTTAGAAGAAAATGTGTGGCGAGATAAAAAACGTTTGCAATTAAACATTAAAGGAATAAAAGTTAAATAGTTATTTGAAGGTATCATCCTGAGCCTGTCGAAGGACATTTCGACAAGCTCAATGTGACAGCCCAAGAATATAAATCAATATATGATATTAAAAGCCGAAAACCTGGTTAAAAAATATAAGCAGCGTACCGTTGTGAATAATGTTTCTTTCAATGTAAGCCAAGGGGAAATAGTTGGGCTTTTAGGTCCCAACGGGGCGGGTAAAACAACTTCTTTTTACATGATCGTAGGGCTGATCAAGCCAAATGAAGGCCGGATTTTCCTGGAAGAAGAAGACATTACCGAAGATCCGATGTACCGCAGGGCACAAAAAGGAATCGGTTACTTAGCCCAGGAAGCATCTGTTTTTAGAAAACTTACCGTAGAAGACAATATCCTGGCCATTTTAGAAATGAGCAAATTGACCAAGGAAGAACAGCGTGATAAACTCGAAGAACTGATTAACGAGTTTAGTTTGCATAAAGTACGGAAAAATCGTGGCGATCTATTATCAGGTGGAGAACGCCGGCGTACCGAAATTGCACGTGCGTTAGCTGCAAATCCTAATTTTATTTTACTCGACGAACCTTTTGCCGGGGTAGACCCGATTGCGGTAGAGGAAATCCAAAGTATTGTGGCCAAGCTGAAGCATAAAAATATAGGCATTTTAATTACCGATCACAACGTACAGGAAACACTATCTATTACCGATAGGGCGTATCTGCTTTTCGAAGGGAAAATTTTAGAACAGGGTGTTCCGGAGGTGCTTGCCGAAAACGAAATGGTGAGAAAAGTGTATTTGGGATCGAACTTCGTTTTGAAACGAAAAAAATTTGATGTTTAACCGTTCTATCGCCTACAAATTATTTGATCAACAAACAAATTTTGATTTGATGTGTTGCCTAAGCGCGACTTTAAACTAAAGTTATAAAATTATTTACTGTGTATAAAAATATGTGCGAATCCCCACGTGACCAATGGGTAAGTATGGAAATCCCGGGTAAAATGAGGCTTATTCACTTTAACATTTAAAGATGGCATTTGTAAATTCAATTTTTACCTGGTTAATGAAAAAGCGGATCCACCAGATCGAGCTTTTTATGAAATATCCGCATGATGTTCAGGAAGAATGGTTCCATACTTTGATTGATAGTGCTGAGAATACAGAATGGGGTAAACTTTACGATTATAAAAGCATTTTAACCCCACAGCAATACCAGGAGCGTATTCCAATCCAAAATTACGATACCTTAAAACCTTATATCGAGCGCATGCTCAATGGCGAACAGAATATCCTTTGGCCATCTGATATCAAATGGTTTGCAAAATCATCTGGCACCACCAGCGACAGAAGCAAGTTTATCCCGGTTTCCGAAGAATCTTTGGAAGAATGCCATTTTAAAGGGGGGAAAGATATGCTCTCCATTTACTGCAATAACCGGCCCGATAACCAGATGTTTACCGGTAAAGGTTTGGTTTTGGGTGGCAGCCACCAGGTTAACCAGTTAAACGAAGATTGTTTTTATGGCGATTTATCAGCTGTACTGATCAAGAACCTCCCGATATGGGCCGAATATTACCGTACGCCCGATATGTCTATTGCCTTGATGGATAATTACGAAATCAAGATGGACAGAATGGCCGAAGCCACCATCAGCGAAAATGTAACCAGTATTTCTGGTGTGCCCACCTGGACCATCGTACTGGCTAAAAAGGTGCTTGAACTTACCGGAAAACAGAATTTACTGGAAGTTTGGCCAAACCTGGAGCTGTATGTTCATGGAGCGGTAAATTTTGCCCCTTACCGCGAGCAGTTTAAACAGCTTATCCCTTCTGCCGAGATGTATTATCTCGAAACCTATAATGCATCAGAAGGCTTTTTTGGTATCCAGGATCAGGATAATTCTGAAGAAATGTTGCTCATGCTCGATTATGGTATCTTCTACGAGTTTGTTCCTATGGAAAATATAGGAGATGAAAACCCTAAGGCTTTGTTGCTGGGTGAAGTAGAAATGCATAAAAACTACGCCATTGTGATATCAACCAATGGGGGCTTATGGCGTTATATGATTGGCGATACCGTACAGTTTACTTCACTTTCTCCTTACCGCATAAAAATTACCGGACGTACCAAACATTTTATCAATGCCTTTGGCGAAGAAGTGATCATTGATAACGCAGAACAGGCCTTAACCAAAGCCTGCCAGGAAACCGGGGCAGAAATAAAAGATTATACCGCAGGACCGATTTACTTTAAAGATGAAAAAGCCGGCGGGCACGAATGGATCATCGAATTTGATAAACAACCAAACGATTTTGAAAAGTTTGTAGATGTTATGGATCAAACGCTTCGTGAGGTTAATTCGGATTATGATGCTAAACGCTTTAAGGATATGGCTTTGGCCCGTCCTAAAGTGCATAATGCACCAGCAAACACCTTTTACCATTGGTTAAAATCTAAAGATAAACTGGGCGGGCAGCATAAGGTACCCCGTTTGGCCAATGAGCGTAAATATGTAGAAGATATTTTGAAGATGATGAAATCTTCTTAAATTTAATTAGGGTGTCAGTCTGAGGCCGTCGAAGACCTAATGATGACACTTCGACGGGCTCAGTGTGACAATTTTGTAATTAACTCTACTCAACAATGAAAAATATCCTGTTTCTTCTTTTGACTTTGGTATTTTCGACAGATCAATCCAAAGCACAGGTAAAGGAAAGTTACAAAGCACAGATTGCCTACAAGATTGTAGAAACTTCTCCCAGGTATAAGCAGCTTACCAAAGGCCTTTACAAAAGAATTGTTAAAAATGGTGGCACCTCTTATGGCATCATGCTCGAAAGCAGCCCGAACCCTAAAACCGATCCTTCCGAAGCCTATTCAAAAAACTATAATTTTAACCTGCACGAAAGTTATGCCGACAGGATGCCTATTATTGCAAGGTTTGTATTTGATCCTCAAAAACAGCAGCTTTACGAAGAAGATGTGGCCAAAGATAAACTGATTGCAATCGGTTTTGACAAAAAGTTACTGACACTCTTTAATAAGAATAGATGAAAAGCATCAGCTATAAACAGATGGCCTGGCTATTGTTTTTTGCCTACTTTTTTATCCTTATGGTACGGATTACTTTGCGCTACATCCCCATGAACAGTGCAGTGTCGTTTCTGCAGATCAAGCAGACCGAAGTAACCGGAATCAAAGCTTACTTGCCAGTATTTTATGTGCATGTATACAGCGCTGTATTTGTGTTGCTTGCAGGTTTTACGCAGTTTAACGGTAAAATTTTAACTAAATATCCTCAATTGCACAGATGGTTAGGTTATTTGTATGTGAGTTTTGTACTATTGCTGGCCTCGCCCTCCGGTATTTTTATTGGTTGGTTTGCAAATGGGGGCTTAATAGCAAAAACCTCTTTCATAATTTTGGGCGTTTTATGGTTCTGGTTTACCTTAAAGGCAACCCTGTTGATCCTGAAAAGAAAAATCACTGCACATAAGCAGTTTATGTACCGCAGTTTTGCACTGGCAGCTTCGGCCGTTACCTTAAGGTTGTGGAAAGTTATTTTAGTATATTTATTCCACCCGGCGCCGATGGATGTGTACCAGATTATCGCCTGGCTGGGATGGATACCCAATTTACTGATTGCTGAATGGCTGATCAAAAAGAATGTTTGATCTGTAAAAACAAATAAAATCCTATGAAAAAAATCTTATTACTCGTTCTGATCTCATTTTTGATGCTATCGTGCAGGGATAATAAAAAAACAAATGAACAAAAAAAGGTTATAGAGGTAGCTCAACCGGAAATTCACAAAGAACTATATGGCTTTTGGGTGGGCGATTTTTACTCCGAAGATGAGCTGGAATACGATGGAGATATGACAGATGCGGTAAGAAAACTTAATATCAATATTAAAAAGATAACCAAAGATACCGTAATTGCTCAAAGTGTGGTTTCGGGTAACAGTCGCCCGTTATTGGGTAAATTATCAGAAGACGGAGGTAAAATCACTTTGGTTTTAGATGAGCCGGGCACTGAAAAATATGATGGTAAATTCGAAATCACCTTAGTAGGCGATACCTTGATCGGTAAATGGAATGCCTTTAAAACCGAATTGAAATGGCCTGAAAGACAATTTAAACTGATCAAAAAAGCATTTGTCTACAATGCCAACCTGATGTTGCCCAGCGAAAGCAGTTATGTAGATTGGAGCGACCACAGGATGATAAAAAGAGTGGATACTGCAGAGGATGGAAAAATCGATACACTCGAGGCAAATCCTTTTTACAGAAGTGCTTCCGATCAGATTTTTAAATTAAATGCTTCCACTACTTTGCTCAAAGAAGAAGATGTGAAAAATTTAAGGAAATTAGACCTCCAAATTATCAAGAATACCATTTTTGCCAGACATGGTTATGCTTTTAAAAAACAGACTTTCAGGAATTTTTTTGACCCGGTAGAATGGTACGTTCCTGTTAAAAACAACGTTGATAATGATTTAACATCAATAGAAAATAAAAATATTAAGTTGTTGGACCGTTTTACTAAATATGCTGAAGACAATTACGACGCTTTTGGCCGTTAATTTGTAAAGGATTAACCATGAAATTGAATAAGGCAAAAATACTAGGCTTCTTTAAGAAATCGGAAAGCAAAGCAACAGTTATTTTAAATGATAAAACCAAGGCCAGCAAAACGATTAAAGATGCACTCGGTAAGGCGGTAACCAATAAAGGTGATTTAGAAGGGATTTGGACCAAGCTGGTATTGCTGTTTGCTGTATCTAAAGATTATGTAAACGGAGATTATACCGAAATCCCTAAAAGATCTATCATTGCCATTTTGGGCGGTTTGATTTATTTCTTATCGCCTGTAGATGTGATTCCGGATTTTGTACCGGTTTTAGGCATTATTGATGATATTTATATCTTAAACCTGGTATACAGGCAGGTGCTTAAAGACCTTGAAAAATATAAAACCTGGAAAGATGCCCAAGCAAAAATAATCGATATAAATGGCTCAACCGCAATATAGTTTTACCGATTGGTTGGAAAAACATCTTTTAAGCTGTCCTTTCAAAGCAAATTTTGGGATAGATTGTCCCGGCTGTGGCTTACAGCGGTCGGTTTTAGCCCTATTAAAGGGTGATCTGATCACCTCTTTTAAGTTATATCCTGCAACGATCCCGCTTATTTTTATGGTGTTGTTTACCATTGTCCACCTGAAATTAGATTTTAAATTTGGGGCACAATTAATAAAAATCGTTTTTGCAGGTATTGTGGTAATTATTTTAATCAACTACATTTACAAAATATACACTCACCAATTGATCTAAATATACCGATGTCAGAAGAACAGGAAAATCCCCAGGAAAATAAACCTATTGATCTTTCAAAGAATCAAAACCCTG
Organism: Sphingobacteriaceae bacterium; assembly: GCA_017745075.1. Lineage (GTDB taxonomy): Bacteria > Bacteroidota > Bacteroidia > Sphingobacteriales > Sphingobacteriaceae > Pedobacter. The sequence continues at coordinate 107,688 of JAGIAD010000009.1, forward strand.
AACCGGCACCTTCTCAGCCGCTTGACCAGGGGACTGCAACGCCGCCGCCGTTTCAGCAACCCCCACCATTTCAGCAGCCTCCGCCTTTTGGCCAGTTTGGAGGTGGTTTCGGGCAGCAAAGCCTGCCAAACTCGACCGTTGTACTTGTACTGGGTATTCTTTCGATTGCATTTTGCTGCTGCTATGGTATTATAGGTTTGATCCCTGCAATTATTGCACTGGTTTTAAGTAAGAAAGACAGGGCGCTGTATACAGCCAATCCGGCTATTTATACTTTAAGCTCATATAAAAACTTAAATGCCGGCAGAATATGTGCAATTATTGGTTTAATCTTTAATATTTTATCCCTGCTGTATTATGTTTTTATCATTATAATGTTCGGTATGGGAATGTTAAGTGATCCTAATAAAATGCAGGAAATCTTAAAAGGCCTTCAATAAAGCATTCTTTTAATTTTACCTTAAAAATATAAATCGGATGGTACATGCCATCCGATTTTCTTATTTTTGTATCGTTCAAAATTGTAAATAAAAAACTAAGATAATGTATCCAGAATATTTAGTAGAGCCAATGCGTAAGGAATTAACTAACGTTGGTTTTCAAGAATTAAAAAATGCAGCTGAAGTAGACGAGGCCCTTAAAGGCGAAGGCACTGTGCTGGTAGTAGTGAACTCGGTTTGTGGTTGTGCAGCAGCAAATGCACGTCCAGCGGCGAGAGCAGCAGCAGTTCATGAAAAACACCCTGATAAATTGGTTACCGTTTTTGCAGGTATGGAAAAAGAAGCAGTAGATCAGGCCAGAAACTATATGATGCCTTTTCCTCCATCTTCTCCGGCAATGGCATTATTTAAAGACGGTAAATTGGTACATATGATCGAGCGCCACCAGATTGAAGGTCGTCCGGCACAAATGATTGCCGATAACCTGATTGGTGCTTTTGAGCAGTACTGCTAGAAAATAATCACACAGATTTAAGGATACACCGATAAGGTAGTATTTGAATAATATTGAAAGGTGAATAGAAATATTCGCCTTTTTGCGTTTAATAATTTTCCATGATTGCGAGGTACGAAGCAATCCTAATGCGATCGCTAAGTTTGAAATGGGGTGATCCTCAGCCTCGTCTTAGCGTCTCGCTAAGACTAGAGTTCTCACATTACCGGATTGTCATGCTGAATTTATTTTATTGGTAGTTTTTATTGTTTTAAATGTCCAATAGCTACTTCGTGGTCAGCATCTTTTTTGATATTAAGACCCTGAAATAAATTCAGGGTGACGGTGCATGAAAAAATCTTTAATCTGTACTTTAAAAATCCTTATTCAGCAATTTTTCCAGTTCGCCGAAAGAAACATTCATCCTTACCCGGCCTTGTTTTGCGTAAGAAATTTCTCCCGTTTCTTCCGAAATAATTACTGCAACGGCATCAGTGGTTTCAGAAACACCAATCCCTGCCCGGTGCCTTAAGCCAAATTGTGAAGGCAATTGGTCGTTATCCGTTAAAGGTAGGATGCAACTCGCACTTTTAATTTTATTTTCTGAAATTACAACCGCACCATCATGTAAAGGGCTGTTTTTCTGAAAGATACTTTCCAGCAAGCGTTTAGATATTTTGGCATCAACAAGTTCACAGCTATTGGCAAAAAACTGTTCGTCATAAAATTTAACAAACACCATTAAAGCACCTGTACGGGTTTTTTTCATGCTTTTACAGGCGTCAATAATTGGCTTTATCCTTGTTAAATTATTCCTTTCAATCTCCTTGCGACCAAATAAATACCCCCACCAGGCTTTATTCTTTTGTAAAAAAGCATTTTTTCCGATCAATAAAAGAAATCGCCTGATCTCCGGATGGAAGATTACAATCAATGCAATGATCCCCACACTCATAAATTTCTCGATGATTGCAGTTAATAATTCCATGTGTAAAGCCTTTACTATCCAGTAAAAAACTGTAATAATAAACATCCCCACAAGCAGGTTAACAGCCAGCGTGTTACGGATCAGGGTATAAACATAGTAAATTAACAGGGCCACCAAAATGATATCAACGATATCAGTTGGCGATACTTTAAGGAAGTCAAAATCAAAACCTTTCATTTAGTGGCAAGATAGCAAAACAGATTTCAGTTTACAAGATTGGTTAATTGTTTAAACCGCTTAATCGGTTAACTGTTTGGATGCATAAGAATTAACTTTTTAGTATTGATTTGCGTAATGCATTTAGCTTGTTTGTTAATTCGTCGAGTTTTAACGTGAATACCATGTATTCCTTTTATTGATTACTCTAGATCGTACGCTCCGAGTTAATCTTTTAACTTCTCTACAAGCCTAATGCACTCCATCGCTTCCTTTACATCATGCACCCTTAAAATGCCAGCTCCTTTTTGTAACGCAATGGTATTCAGTACAGTGGTTCCGTTCAATGCTTCTGCTGCCGAAATTTCGAGTGTTTTGTAAATCATTCCTTTACGCGAAAAACCAACCAAAACAGGGAGTTTGAACATTTTAAAGGCTTCCAGCTGGTTAAGCAGTTCATAATTATGTGCTGTTGTTTTTCCAAAACCAAAACCTGGGTCGATAACAATGTCGTGAACATGCAATGCCTTGAGTGCGGCGATTTTTTTTGCCAGGTAATCAATCACTTCTAAAAGAACATTATTGTAAACCGGATTTTGTTGCATGTTCTGCGGTGTACCCTGCATATGCATGATCATATAGGGTACCTGCAGTTTAGCTACGGTTTCGAACATTTTTTCGTCCATGTCGCCTGCGGCAATGTCATTAATGATATGTGCACCGGCTGAAACAGTTTCTTCAGCCACTTTAGCCCTAAAGGTATCGATAGAAATCACTGCTTCCGGAAATGCCGATGCTAAACTTTCTACAACAGGAATCAAACGGTCTATCTCTTCATTTGTAGAAATATCTTTAGCGCCTGGCCTTGATGAATAACCACCAATATCGATAAATGTAGCCCCTTCATTTAAAAACTGGCTGGCTTTTGTTAAAGCTCCATCTATCGTTTTTGTACGGCTGTTGCTGTAAAAAGAATCGGGGGTAATGTTTAAAATCCCCATCACTTTTGGCGTACTTAAATCAATAAGTCTGCCTTTTATATTTAAGCTTTGTCTGGGCTCAAAAAAGTTTTTTTCTGCCATAATAAACCCTTTCGGGGATTTGGGTTTCGCTTTAAAAATGTATCTTTAGCTTTTGTTTTTTCACGACAAAAATACACTAAAAACTAAATAATTATTGGCTTTGGCACAAACAAATACCTCTACAGAATTTGATGAAGTGATTGCGGTTTGCAGATCATTATTTTTAAAAAAGACTAAAGATTACGGTACTGCATGGCGGATTTTAAGACCAAGTTCGATAACCGATCAGATTTTTATAAAAGCACAGCGCATCCGTACCCTCGAAGAAAAAAAAGTAAGTAAAGTGGGAGAGGGTGTCGTATCCGAGTACATTGGCATTGTTAATTACTGTGTGATCGCCATGATGCAACTTGAGTTAACAGAGAACGATCCGCAGGAACTGCCTTATGCCGATGTGGCAAAACTTTTTGAAGATAAGGTAACGGAAACCAAAGATTTAATGTTTGCCAAAAATCATGATTATGGAGAGGCCTGGCGCGACATGCGCATCAGCTCGTTGACCGATCTGATTTTAATGAAGATTTTTAGGGTTAAACAGATTGAAGATAATGAAGGGCAAACCCTTGCTTCTGAAGGCGTAAAAGCCAATTACCAGGATATGCTGAACTATTCGGTTTTTGCATTGATTAAATTAGGCGTTAAATAACAAATTATACCATCACCACTAGAAAACAATTATACCCGATGCAAAATGTAGTTTTAAGATTCTCCAGATTCTTTGTTGGTGCCTTATTCATATTTTCAGGATTGATCAAAGCGAACGATCCGCTTGGTTTTGGTTATAAACTGCAGGAATATTTTGAAGTTTTTCACATGAACTTCCTTAACGGAATGGCTACAGGCATTGCCATTTTGCTTTGTACTTTGGAGATTGTTTTAGGTGCGCTATTGTTGCTGGGTTTTTGGAGTAAAAAAGTAGCATGGGGCTTATTGTTGCTAATTATCTTTTTTACGCTGCTCACATTTATTTCTGCCGCATTTAAAGTGGTTACCAGCTGTGGTTGTTTTGGCGATGCCATTCCACTTACCCCTTGGCAATCGTTTAGTAAAGACCTGATCCTGTTGGTATTGATTATTGTAATTTTCTTAAAAAAAGACCTGATCGGCCCTCTGTTTAAAAAAGAAACCACACAAAGAAATATTGCTGTTGCCGTAACGGCCGTTTCATTAGGTTTTGGCCTGTACACCTATAATGTGCTGCCTGTTATCGATTTTTTACCCTATAAAGTTGGTGCACACCTCCCTTCATTAATGGTGATCCCTCCGGGAGAGAAGCCCGATGAATTTGAAATCATGTATCACCTCAAAAACAAGAAAACCAAGGAAGAGAAAGACATGAGTGATAAGGATTACCTGAAAACGGAAATCTGGAAAGATAATAATTGGGAAATCATAGGCGAGCCGACTAAAAAACTCATCAAAAAAGGATTTGAACCCAAAATAAAAGACCTCAATATTACTGATGCTTCCGGTACCGATTATACCAAAGAACTGATCGAAAACCCATACTATAACCTGATTATTGTAGCTTACGATCTTCACAATACAAATGAGGCAGCCATTGGTAAATTAAATGCGCTGGCCCTAAATGCTACACAGCAGTTTAATATCCGTACGGTATTGCTTACTTCCAATTCGGCGCAGGATGCCCAGGCTTTTATTAAAAAGAACAACCTTTTTTCTGAAGTTTTTTTTGCTGACGCGGTGCCTTTAAAAAGTATGGTGAGGGCAAATCCAGGTGTATTATTAATGAAGAATGGCGTGGTGATTAATAAGTGGCATTTTCATAATGTGCCAACTTTTGACCAACTGAGCAGAAAATATTTCGATAAATAATATGATCGGATACGCACTGAAAAAACTGATGTACGGATTACTCGTAATGGGTGGTGTAATATTGGTTGTTTTTGTGCTATTTAATATTTTACCTGGCGATCCGGCACGGATGACGATGGGACAACGGGCCGATGTACAATCATTGGAGGCTGTACGTAAAGAGTTTGGATTAGATCGCTCTAAACCTGTTCAGTTTGTTTTATACATCAATGATTTATCGCCGATCAGTATTTTGGATAACGACAGTACCAGTAAGCAAAAATACCATTATATAAAACTGATTGCTTTTGATCAAAAAGTGCTGGCACTAAAATGGCCTTACCTGCGGAGCTCTTACCAAACCAAACGTGATGTAACGGCAATTCTTTCCGAAACGGTACCCAATACCTTTATCCTTGCTTTAACGGCTATGATTTTTGCCACCATCATTGGCGTGTTTTTAGGTGTTCTATCGGCAGTTCATAAAGATTCATGGATTGATAAAACAGCCAATGCATTTGCCATTTTGGGAATATCTGCGCCCTCTTTTTTCGCGGGGATTATCATTGCCTGGTTATTTGGTTTTGTATTGAGCAACTACACGGGTTTAAAAATGAGTGGCAGCTTATATTCTTACGATCCGTTCAATGGTGAAATCCTGACCTTAAGAAATTTATGGTTACCGATGATTACATTAGGTTTAAGACCCCTGGCCATTATTGTGCAACTTACCAGAAGCGCCATGCTGGATGTGCTGGCGCAGGACTACATCCGGACTGCACGCGCCAAAGGATTAAGCAGAAATGCCATTATTTATAAACATGCCTTAAAAAATGCCATGAACCCTGTAATTACTGCCATTTCCGGGTGGTTTGCCTCTTTATTGGCTGGTTCCTTTTTTGTAGAGTATATTTTTGGCTATAATGGTTTAGGAAGAACAACGGTAACCGCCTTAGAAATGTCCGATTTTCCGGTTGTAATGGGATCTATTCTTTTTATCGCTTTCGTATTTGTAGTCATCAATATCCTGGTTGATATCTTATATGCTTATGTTGATCCGAGGGTTAAATTAAGTTAAAATGAAAGAAGAAGAAATCATCAATTATACCGAGCTTGCCGATTCCCGAATCATTGAAATATTTAAATCAGCAACGATTGAATTGCCAGATGCAGTGCGTTTGTTCAGTCATGTGCTTAATGCACAGCATATTTGGGCGCAAAGGATTTCCGGTAAGAAACCGCTTTATGGTGTTTGGGATATCCATCCAAAAGAAGACTTTGAAACCCTTTCTTTAGAAAATTTTAAACTGATCAGGGAGGTATTGGATAGTCAACCTTTAGATAAACGGATTTTGTATGCGAATACGAGGGGCGATCAATATGAAAACCGCATAGATGAAATTTTATTTCATTTATTTAATCATTCTACTTATCATCGCGGACAGGTGGTAACTTTGCTAAAAAAGGCTGGTTTTACACCGCCTGTAACCGATTATATTATGTTAAAACGCGACCACTTGTTATAGGTCGGCTATAAGAACCTCATATGAAAATTTTCCTTATCGGATATATGGGCTGTGGAAAAAGCACCAAAGCAAAACAGCTGGCACACCGTTTAGATTGCCCGGTGATAGATCTCGATGCCGAAATTGTTTCGAAAACCGGGAAAAGCATTGCCGAATATTTTGAAGAATTCGGAGAAAGCGGTTTCAGGGATTATGAAAGCAAAATGCTTAAAACATACGATTATCCTGAAACCTGCGTGGTGGCTACCGGAGGTGGATTACCTTGTTTCTTTGATAATATGGAGTGGATGAATGCACATGGAGAAACGGTATACCTGCAAATGGAACCTGCTGCTTTGGTTTCACGTTTACATAACCGCCAAAAGCGTCCGTTGATTAAAGACCTGGATGATGAGCAACTTTTGGTATTCATTAAAGAAAAACTCCAGGAACGTGATCCTTTTTACACCCAGGCAAAGATAATTGTAGATGCATTTGATCTTGATGGAGAGAAGCTGGAGGAGGCGATTAAGGCGAGTCGTTAGTCTGTAGTCTTCAGTCTGTAGTCTGTAGTCGATTAGTGATCGTTGAGTTTAGAATTAATTTGCCGACTAAACAATCATCATTAAGAAGTTAAGAGAATTGAGTTTTAGCGATGGTCTTAAGCCTATCAACCATGAACCATTAAACTATTGACTAATGAACTAGTAAACTACCGAACTGATATCATCATCAATAATTTTAGCCGATAACAACGCCAGGGGGATTCCACCACCCGGGTGTACGCTTCCACCACAGAAGTAAAGATTTTTAACTTTCGAGCTGAAGTTAGAGTGCCTTAAAAAGGCAGAAAACTGATTGTTTGAACTGTTGCCATACAAAGAACCCTGATATGATCCTGTTTTGTTTTCAATACTCCGGGGATCGAGAACCTGTTCGCAAACGATATCCTTTTCAATATTCCTGTTCAGCATCCTGCTGATTTTTTTGATGATATTTGCCCTAGCTTCCTTGATCAACTGCTCCCAGTTTTGGCCACTGTTGGCGGGTACATTGATCATTACAAACCAGTTTTCGCTGTCTGCCGGCGCATCACTTCTAATATGCTTTGAACTAATATTGATATAAATGGTAGGATCGTTGCTAATGGTTTTATCTTTCCAGATGGCATTAAATTCCTTTTGATAATCCTCTGCAAAGAAAATATTATGCAGGCCTAAGTTGCTATAATTGCCATCCATACCCCAGTAAAAAATTAATGCCGAACTGCTTCGTTCCTGGTTCAGCAGTTTTTTAGGTTGCGGTATATTTTTGAGCAGGTGCTTGTAGGTAAACCAGATATCGAGGTTCGAAACCACAATAGCTGCTTTATAGATTTTACCGCTAACTTTTATACCCTGTACTTGATGTGCATTGGAACACACAATTTCTTCTACCTTTTGATTATAATGAATCCTTATCCCTAATTCTTCAGCCAGTTTCAACAAAGCCTTAACAATGCCGTACATTCCATCTTTTGGCATAAAAGCACCAAAATGATACTCAAAATGTGGGATTACGTTCAATGTGGCTGGCGCCTGATAGGGGTCTGAGCCATTATAAGTGGCATAACGGTTAAAAAGCTGTACAATCCGTCGGTCTTTAAAAAATGATTGGTTCGCCTTGGCCTGGGTTCTGAAGGCATCAATCTGGCCAAAACGGAATATCGATTTTAAGGTATCCCAATGCAGGTAACTTTTAAGTTTATGCAAACTCCTTTCTAAAAAAACACGGTGTGTAACCTCATAAATTGTCTTGCTTTTTTTTAAATAACGATAAACTTCTGCTGCGGTCGAATTGGTTTTTTCTTCTATTTCCTTTGCAAATTGATCAAGATTGGAGGTAGCATTTAACCTTAAACCATCTTCGTAAAAGTAACGGCAAACTTCTTTTAGTTTGGTGTATTTAAAATAATCTCCAGGATTTTTACCAGCCAGTTTAAAAAGTTCATCCACATATTGCGGCATGGTAAAAAGACTTGGGCCGGCATCGAACCTGAAGCCATTCATTTTTATTTCCGCAAGCTTACCTCCGGCTTTCGAGCCAGCTTCAAAAACATCAACATCGTAACCTTTTACAGATAGGCGGATTGCCGATGCGATGCCCGCAATTCCGGCACCGATAACTATGGCCTTTGGTTTAGTCATAATGCGAAAATAGAATAAAAATATTTTACTAACTTAAGGCAATGACTAAGGATGAAATTATAATTTATAAAAATGAAGAGGGGCTGCCGGCAATAGAAGTGGTTTTCGGCAATGATACGGTTTGGCTTACTCAACAACAGATGCAACAGCTTTTTAATAAAACTAAACAAAATATTAGTCTCCACATTAAGAATATATTTAATGAAAATGAACTGGATAAAAGTTCAACTGTCAAGAAATCCTTGACTGTTCAAAAAGAAGGCAATAGATCGGTTAGCAGAGAAATCGAATTTTATTCTTTAGATGTGATTATATCAGTTGGCTATCGGGTAAAATCGGTTGAGGGAAGAAAATTCCGTATATGGGCCAACCAAATTTTAAAAGATTATCTAATAAATGGATATGTTTTAAATCATAAAAAACTGCAAGAACAGAACCAGCAACTCATAGAATTAAAGCAGGCGATTAAGTTAATCGGTACTATTCAAAATAATCACTTGCTTAATAATGATGAGCTAAAAGGTACTTTTAAAATTCTTATAGATTATGTTTATGCTTTAGATGTTCTTGATCGTTACGACCATCAGCAGCTAGAAAATGAAGTTTCTGGACATAGGGGCGATTTTAAAATAGACTACGATTCTGCACTTGAAGCCATAGATGATTTAAGGGTAAAATTTGGAGGAAGCAAACTCTTTGGAAATGAAAAAGATCAATCATTTAAAAGTTCATTGTATACCATTTATCAAACATTTGATGGAGAAGAGCTTTATCCGAGTATGGAAGAAAAAGCAGCCAATCTATTGTATTTCGTGGTAAAAAACCATTCATTTTCGGATGGGAATAAACGGATTGCCGCCTTTTTATTTGTTTGGTTTCTCGATAAAAATAAAATGCTCTATCGCGAAGATGGTACAAAAAGAATTGCCGATAATGCGCTGGTTGCGCTTACCTTACTCATCGCAGAAAGTGATCCTAAAGAAAAAGAGATGATGGTTAAAGTAGTTATTAATCTGATCAACTATAAAAATTAACCTACCTTAATTCCCCCAAATATACTTTGGTTTGTTTTTCGATCTCGTTAGTGGCAAATTTAATAGCTGAACCTAATTTTGTGGTTTCTGCTTTTACCGGCATTTTGTTGATGGTTGCCAGTGCATCAACATACCATTTGTACCAAACCTCTATAATGTGTTTTTCTTCACTGGCGGCTTTTCCAGCGGCAATTGCTTTTTTGCTGAGCTCAAATTCCGTTTTTAAGCGTGCCAAGGCATCTGCCTTAACCTGCGAAACAGTAGCTACAGCGGTGTTTTCATCTGCAGAAATTAATGTATAAGCTGCAGTTAAAGCGCTTATACCAACGTTTTTCATTTCCGTTGGTGAAACTTTGTCGATCCTGTCATTATCCGTATGGTAAAACACATCCGTAAAATGCCACATTAATAAGCCTGGAATTTTATGCTGTAAAAATGGGGTGTGATCGCTACCTCCTTCAAAAGGATTGTAGTTAACCGTCCACTCGGCAAATTTTCCCTGCGCTTTGCAGATGTCGAAAATGAAATCGTTAAAATAATGCGGAAAGAGGTCTTTTTCAGCTACATCACCTGCTCCCCATTCAGTATGTTTGTCAGTTCCCCTTGTCCAGATGGCAGATGGATCAGGCATCTTTTCGATCAGAAAAGAGCCTCCTGTTTTTTGGGTATTTTCACCAACCATATCCAAACTCATTCCCCATAAAATGTCTTTAGCCCGCGTAGTATCTTCTGTAATATACCTTCTGGTCGATACAATTTCATCGCCCCATAAAAACGTAAGGGTGCGTTTCGGATTGATTTTTTTAGCCTGGTATAATTCGGCAGTTAGCCTGGCCATTTCTGCCAATGTACCTACGCCGCTGGCATTATCATTTGCCCCAGGTTCCTGCACATGAGCGCTAAAAACAAAACGTTCAGCAGGGTTTACACTGCCCCTGACGTTGGCTATAATGGTTAATTCTTCGGAGGGGTAAATCTTGGTCTGAATATTCACCTTCAATTTCGTCTCTCCCTTTAAACAAGCTGCTTTTAGTTTTTCTTTAGTAGCATAGGATAGAAGAAGCGTCCATACTTCACTATTGGCTTTCATGCTGCCGAACTGGATAGAAGTTTGATGGACCTCAGGCTGGGTATATTTGGGCATCGAATAACCTAGAACACCAATGGCTCCGGCTTTGGTTGCAATTTGAAGTAAACGCGATGGATTATTTTCTGAAAACAGGATTTTCCCTTTTAAATCCATCTTTTCTATTTCTGCCTGAACTATTTTTTCGATGTAAACCACATTGGCCGTAACGCCACCAGCAGGAGTTGAACCGCAATTGATTGGAATCATATTGCGGTTGGTTTTGTAAGAAATAAGCGGCTGAGCCTCGCCTATAATATCAATATTGGCATCTACAGGTTCCCAGGTATTGTTTTTCATCGCCCTTTTTTCGATGCGATAAGTTAAAGGGGCTTCGGCTTCATTTTGTTTCTGCGCTACAAAACCTGCTTTTTTAAGGATGTCTTCTACATAATGGATGCTGGCATTGAAACCTGTATTGCCAGGTACACGGAAATATTTTTCTACAAAAGCCGTGGTTTCGTACGCATTTTTTTCCTGGAAGCCTGTCCTGGTCAGTTTAAAATATCCATCTGTCGGGTTTTGTGCGTAACATGCCACTCCCGCAAAAAGCAGTAGAAAAAGTATCTTCGTTTTCATGATCATCTATAAAAGCGAAAGATACTAAGAATATTTAAGGTTACTTAGGCGTAACGTCTACCTGTTTTACGTTTTAATCCTTCATCAACCGATAACGGACCGGAGCCAACCACCCAAAACATAATGAGCAGGAACAACACCAGCACCGAAAACCAAAGTTCCGAATTCGGTGTAGAGAAACCGGGGGCAAGGTTAATGAAAAATACGGCAAACAGTAAGATTGGGATCTGGATAACGACCGCAAAGCGCGTAACCAGGCCCAGTGTAATCAAAATGCCGCCAACCAAATGAGCAAAGGCAACAACGTGAATGGCTACACTGATCAGTACACCTGAAAAACCAAATACATTGTTCTGTGTGATCATATTCTGGAGTACCGATGTGTCGCTAATGAAAGAAACACCTTTTCCAAAAATAATCAGGCCAAGGATAATGCGCAGATAATCCAGCCATTTTGAGTGATGAACATCTCCCCAATGTTCAATTTTACGGATAACGTTCATAATGAACCTCCATTTTTATGTGAATGATACTTTAAGTTACGGATTTATATTTAGTTATCAAATAAGGATCTGAAAATCATTTTTTTGCCTTCTTGTAATCACAGCAAACAATCTTATGTTTTTATTGACTAAAATTCTTAAAACTATATATCTGGGTACGAGCAACTAATGAAGATTTCGTGTGTCTCTTATGGCAGATCAATAATATTTATGATGTTGCTTAAACCTACCATTCTCATTCTTTTCATACTTTCTGCGCAGCAAGCTTTTGCTCAATCAACAGCAACTAAAAAGGCTGTTGGGCGATTGGATGAAATCTTGGAAAAAAATAAGCCTGTGGCCAAAGTTTTGCTTTTGGGTACGTTCCATTTTGCTGGCGAAAAGGTCGATGAAAATACCACTCCTGAAAACCTGAGGATAAATATGCTTGGTGATGAAAGGCAGCGCCAGATCCAGCGGCTCGCAAAAAGGCTGTCAGCATTTAGACCGACCAAAATTGCCATCGAGGTATCACCTGCAAGGGAAAAATATTACGATTCTCTCTACGCTGAATATAAGCTGGGGCATAAGTTAGTTGGTAAAGGTATTGATACTGCAGATGAGACATTCCAGTTAGGCTTTAGGTTAGCAAAGATGCTCGGTAAAGAAAAACTCTACCCCATAGATGCACAGCCCTTCCGTTTTAAGCTAAGCCCTCAGGATTCGGTTTTGACTTTTGAAAAATTCAACAATCAGCGGGATACATCTTATGCTTATTGGCAGAAAAAATATGATTCTGAAAAACGTTTTCAAGATACCCTTAAGGTTCGTTTGCCACTAAACGAATACTTACAATACTTAAACGCACCTGAGAAAAGGGCTTCAAGTATTGGAATGTGGCTCATCACAACAAAAAAAGGAGACAATCTACATCCCATAGGAGCTGATGGTTTTATCACCCGGTATTTCAATAGGAATGTTAGGATATATTCAAATGTACAGCGTATTACCAATGGAAAGCATGAACGCATACTTGTGATTTATGGTGCCACCCATATGTACCTGCTTAACCAAATTTTTAATGCAAGCCCAGAATATAAGGTTATCGACGTTATGAAGTACCTGAATTGACGTCATTATCAGTGAAAATAAAAAATAGCACACCGCGGTAGAGGTAATTATATGAACTATAAGGTTTAACCGGTTGATTTAAAATTAACAAAAATTTAAACCATACCATTATGGTTTTCGGTATAAATTTTGTATTATTGCTTAAATAGATAGGTTTTTTATCATGAGCAAAGAAATACTTGAATTTTCTGTACAGGTAGATGAAAAATTTGACCTGAAATTTAACTGGCTGGATGGTTTCTGGGGTGCGGCATTTAAATTTTTTGGAAAATAGTTTTTAATATCAAAAATATGCTGAATCAGTTGTTATAGGCTGAGCGGAAAAATATTGCCTAATCTTTCTTAATTTAAACCCTCAACCTTCTACCCTCAACCTTTGTCCTCTTTTTCCTATCTTTGCAAAATAATGAGTAGAAGAAAACCTGGTACGGTAACTATTGTTCCAAATGTACATATAATCGATATTGCTGAAGAAGGAAAAGGTGTTGGCAAGGCCGACGAGTTGGTCATTTTTGTTGATAAAGCCGTTCCTGGTGATGTGGTAGATGTTCGCCTCACCAAAAAGAAAAAGAATTTTGCCGAAGCAATCATCGAGCAATTGCACGAAAAATCTGATTTACGTACCGAGCCTTTTTGTCCTCATTTCGGAACCTGTGGCGGTTGTAAATGGCAGCACATGGGGTATGAATCCCAACTTAAATTTAAACAGAAAAATGTAGAGGCTGCTTTACAGCGCCTGGGAAAAATAGATGTATCAAACGCTGAGTCTATTCTGGGATCAGCTAAGAACCGTTATTACCGCAACAAGCTCGAATTTACGTTCTCGAATAAGCGTTGGCTGGAAAAAACGGATGTAGAACGCGATGAGGATTTTGATATGAATGCTTTGGGTTTTCACGTACCCTTGCGGTTTGATAAGATTTTAGATATCCAACATTGTTATCTTCAGGATGAACCTTCTAATTCGATCAGAAATGCAGTGCGTAAATATGCATTGGATAACGGACTGTCATTTTACGATCTCCGCAACCATGAAGGTGTTTTACGTAACCTCATTATCCGTACTTCTACCACCGGCGAAGTCATGGTGGCGGTGGTATTTGCTTATCCGGAGCAGGAACAAGTTAATGGCCTGATGGATTTTCTTAAAGCCCAGTTTCCTCAGATTACTTCACTTTTATACATCGTTAACCAAAAGAAAAACGATACGATTTTTGATCAGGAAGTGGTGGTATTTGCCGGCAGTGATCATATTTTTGAAGAAATGGATGGCATCCGCTTTAAAATTGGGGTGAAATCTTTTTATCAGACCAATTCGGAGCAGGCCTTCGAACTATATAAAATTACGAGAGATTTTGCCGAATTTAAAGGTGACGAACTGGTATATGACTTGTACACCGGTGCAGGAACCATTGCCAATTTTATTGCAAAAGAGGTTAAGCAGGTGGTTGGGGTAGAATATGTGCCAACTGCAATTGAAGATGCCAAGTTTAATTCTGAATTGAATGGAATCGATAACACTGTTTTTTATGCGGGTGATATGAAAGATATTCTGACTGCTGAATTTATATTGGCGCATGGTAAACCTGATGTAGTGATTACGGATCCGCCACGTGCAGGGATGCACGCAGATGTGGTGCAGCGGTTACTGGAAATGGAATCGGAAAAAATTGTATATGTAAGTTGTAATGCAGCAACGCAGGCACGCGATCTGGAGCTATTAAAAGAAAAATATGATGTTGCACGCATTAAGCCTGTAGATATGTTTCCGCACACACAACATGTGGAGAACGTAGTATTGTTAAAGTTGAAATCTTAAATATAATATGGAAGAAGGATGAGGGAACTTTAAAACGTTTCAACATTTAACTTTCAATAATTAAATATGGATAGAGAAGAGTTATTAAACCCATCACCAGAAGACAACGGAGAACCGCAGAAGAAACGGGAAAGTCCGCTGGTGAGTTTAGAAAAAGACCTGGAATTTTACGCAGATGCAATTAAGGAAGTTGCCATCGAAATCATGGTTGAAGGCATTTCAGCTTATCCGATTTTTATTGCACACCAGCACGAAGTAAATATTGGCGAACTCATTTTAAATAAAGAAGAACTCAATACCGATTGGACTATACAGGCTTCTACTTTAGAGGAATTTGTAGAAAAAGGAATCATCAAAAAAGAGAAGAAAGAACCATTTTTAAAGGTTTATAAAAAACCTGAAGATTTTATGTGCGTGTTCGTAATTGTTCCCGAAGGCGCTAACTTTATTTACTATCCTTATAAAAAAGGTAGAAGATAGATTTTTATACTGAAATCCGCTAGCTTTAGCCAGAGTCTGTTTGTATAAGGAATTACCATCCGTGTAATCCCCAAATCAGCAAAATCCTTTTATAAAAACAACGCCGTTTTGCATCCACAAAACGGCGAGCTATTATTAACTAAACTAAACTTTTAATTTACGTGGTGAACATCTCCGCTCTTAGAGCTTGATGTCTTTTTAAGTGATGCATTTCCTTTGTAGTTTACATCACCGCCACCGCTTGCTGCTGCTTCCAGTCCTTTATTTACGTATATATTTACATCAGAACCACCAGAAGCCTGCACTTTTGCATATTCGGCAATCAATCCATAAGCATCAATATCACTGCCACCGCTTGATTGAATGGTCATATTTTCAACTTTGCCTTTTAAATCCAAATCGCTGCCTCCGCTCGATTGGATGGTTAAATCATTACAGGTCAATGTTAATTTTAAGTCGGAACCGCCAGAAGAACGGATGGCAAGCTTATCGGTTTTGATCTGGTTTTGGGTAAAAACGTCCGATCCGCCAGATGCCGCAAGTGCATTTAATGTTTTGAAATTTACATAAGCTTTAATCACGCGGTTTTTAAAGATACCGCTCCATTTGATACCATCTTTGAATTTGATGTTCACATTATCGCCATTTTGCTCAACAATAATATCTTTCAAGGTTTCTGCATCTGATTTTATACTCACCGCTTCACTATTGCCCTGAGTGAGGTATAAATCTATTCCACTGCTTACTCCAATACTGCTGAAATTTTTTACCGGGAAATTTTTTGTTTCCTGTGCTTTGGTCATATAGCTGGTTACCACTATAAATAAAAGAAGGGATGATTTAATAAGGGTTTTCATAATTGTATTTCGTTAAATGATTCTGAAGCTATCATCTCACGAATATTTGCGGAATGATGTTTCATTGATTTTTGTGTTTTGGTTATTCATTAGACGCATCTCTTATAGAAACGTTGCAAGCAATCGAAATTATTTTTCAAATAGTTTGAATTTCAGCCTTAAAATCGTTCTTTTTGTATTCAATCCTTTTTATAAAATGGCATCGCAATTACTTATTCTTAACAAGAAACAGATTCAGCAGAAAATAGACCGCATCGCTTATCAGATTTTGGAAGATAACCTGAATGAGAAAGAAATTGTATTGGCCGGTATCTGGGATCGCGGCTATAAACTGGCGTTAAGATTAGAAAAGGTACTTAAAAAAATCTCTGGCTTTAAATTAACCATGCTACGCATCGATCTGCAAAAAGAAAGCAGCAAATTGGTTGCCTCAACTGATCTGGATGAAAGCCACTGGAAAAATAAAGTAATCATCATTGTTGATGATGTATTGAACAGCGGTAAGACTTTGGCCTATGGTTTGGGCGTTTTCTTAAATACCCCGCACAAAAAAATCCGTACAGTGGTACTGGTAGACCGCAGCCACAAGATTTTCCCCATCGCAACAGATTTTGTTGGTCTTGAACTGGCAACTATTTTAAAAGAACATGTAGATGTGGTGATGGATGTGGAAGGTGAAGAAGACCGGGTTTATTTGAGTTAGTGGGATGTGAGAGGAGAGAGAAGAATTATCTTTTACTGAAAACAACCTTTCTGGTAATTCGTCATTTCGAGCGGAGTACAACGCAGCCGAGAACCACGAAGTGCTCAGCGAAGCTAAATCTGTTGTGTATAGACCGCAATATCGTCCTCGTTTGTAACGAGGATGCCCGAGAACAGCGATTTTATCGCTGATTAAGCATTGTTTAAGAATTTATGCCACATTACAAATGTGAATCCCGCTGGGTCCTCGTTACAAACGAGGGCCATGATTTATCTTTTAAATCAACTCAATTTTTAGCAATCCTTTAAGCCCCGCATAATCTCTCGCGCTGCTGTAAATATAATGCTCTGGGATTTCTACAATTGCAGCTTTAACCGGGTTATCATGTATATAATCTAGTTTTTGGTAAGCATCGATTTCTTGTAAATCGATAGGATGATTGTCATCTTGCCATATTTTATAATTTTCGGCCCGATTAGTCCTTCTGGCTTCAAAATTAAATTTATCTAAAAGCCAATCTCTTCTACTTTCAGGTATTTCTTTAATTGCTGTTGCAAGTTTTTTAGAGGTGAATTTTTTAAAATCTCTTAAGAAATCAGACATTTTGTTTGGAGCTTCACATCTTGCGATGAAATGAATGTGATTTGTCATCAGAACCCAACCATTTACTATTAAACCCTTATTCTCGATGCAGTGATTTAACGAATCAACAATTATGTCCTTGTATTCCGGCCTTGTAAATAAATCAATCCATCCAACAACGGTACAGGTTATAAAATAAATTTGATGCTGATCAACAATGATATATCTGCTTCCTCCCATAATAAAAGTTTTTAATTCTTATTTAATTATCATCCTCCGTTATGATGAGGATATTTGGGAGATTTATGTGAATATAAGTAAATATTTAAAGATATCACGATAAATGTATCGTACTCGTTTGTAACGAGAATGCACGAGAACTGCGATTTTATCGCTGATTAAAGCATCATTTAAGAATTTATGACACATTACAAATATGAATCCCGCTTGATCCTCGTTACAAACGAGGACCATAAACCGTCTAAAATTTGCAATTCAGCTCAATTTTTTGCAATTTCCCGACATGTATCATCCCAGAAAAAATAAATTGATTTTCAACTTTTTCTCCTGGTACATTCAATTTATCATCAAAAAAGACTTTTCGGCATTTTATTATGATCAAATGGAAGTTAAATCAGATACTTCTATATTGATTTTGGCAAATCATTTCAGCTGGTGGGATGGCTTTTTTCTTTTTTATATCAACAAAAAAGTATTTAAAAAGCAATTTCACGTGTTAGTAAACGCAGAAAATTATAATAAAGTGAAATTTTTGAAATACCTGGGTGCCTTTGCTGCCGAAAATAAAGGAAAAGATGTGCTGGCCACCTTGGATTATGCCGGAAAACTACTGGACGATGCTGCAAATCTTGTACTGGTGTTTCCGCAGGGTAAGTTGTATTCAAACCATATAAAAAGTATCAGTTTTGAAAAGGGGGTGGTACAAATGATTAACGCCAGTAAGAAAAAACTTAACATTATTTTTGCAGCTACTTTTATAGATTATTTTGCGAAGAGGAAACCATCTGCTTATACTTATCTGCAACATTGGGAAAATGAAGAATATGTAAGTCTGCAATTGTTAAAAAGTGCCTATAATAAACATTATGATCAATCGGCGGTTAAACAAAATCAGATTATTGAATGACAATTTTTATCTACGCAGTTTTAATTTTTCTGGTCATTCGGTTTTCGGTTACCGTTTTCAATTTCCTTTCTAACCCTAAATTACCGCGGGTGGTTAAACATTACCATGATAAAGTTTCCATCTTAATTCCAGCCAGAAATGAAGCTGATAACATACTAAAGCTGCTCATATCCATTAAAGACCAGGATTATACCAATTATGAAGTTATTGTTTTAGATGATAACAGCACCGATAGTACATTTTCCATAGTTGAAAATTTTTGCATTACTCATCCACAGTTTAAAGTGGTAAATGGGAAGGAGCTTCTGCCTGACTGGTTGGGTAAAAACTATGCCTGCCACCAGCTCAGCGAACTGGCTACAGGGAAATACCTATTGTTTATAGATGCAGATGAATCCATAAAAAGGGGATTGATCAATAGCCTCATCAACCGGATGGAAATCGGAAACCTGGCGTTGCTAAGCGTTTTTACCAACCAAACGATAAAATCGATAGGCGAGTGGCTTACAGTACCGTTAATGCATTTTATTTTATTGAATTTATTGCCTTTACGTTTGGTTAAGCTTTCCAAAAATCCGGCATTTGCTGCAGCCAGCGGACAATGTATGTTTTTTAACGCCAATCAGTATCAGGAAAACCAATGGCATGCAAAGGTTAAAGGCCGTGTGGTGGAGGATGTGGAAATAATGAAATTGGTAAAACAGGAAAAATTAAATGCAGAAGCACTTTTGGCCAATGGGCTGATCTATTGCAGGATGTATAAAAATTTAGGTGAAAGCTTAAACGGTTTTAGTAAAAATTTACTGGCAGGTTTTGGGAATAACATCATAATATTATTACTTTACCAACTTTTGGTCACTGTAGGGCCAGTAATTTTAATCTTAAACTTTAATGCGGCTTTACTCATATTACCATTAACTTTAATCTTACTAAGCAGAATTATGATCTCTTATTTATCAGGACAGAATGTACTCATAAATTTGGTCTTACATCCATTTCAGATGTTGTTCTTCTTAATTATTTCAATCATCTCTATAACAAAGTATACTTTTAAAACAGGCACATGGAAGGGCAGAACGATCAAAACGATTTAAAGGTTAAAAGAATTGCAGTTGCAATAATTATTGTTTTTCATTTGGTTGGCTTACTCGGTTTTTTAATACCCGCCACACAGCCCTATTTTATCAAGCTCGTTCCTTTTCATCTGCTATTGATGTTCAGTGTCATTGTTTTTGCTTATGATGCAGATGTTAAACGCTTACTGCTATTTGTATCAGGTGTTTTTCTTTGTGGTTTTTTAGTAGAAGTATTGGGGGTAAGCACCGGTAAAATATTCGGTAGTTATTATTATGGCAACACCTTAGGATATAAAATTGCTGCGGTTCCTTTGCTTATGGGGATAAACTGGGTAATTCTGATCTTTAGTGTTGGGCAGATGATCAGGAGTATGAAAATTAGAAACAGCATCCTGGCATCATTTATTGGTGCTGTGATCCTTGTTGGTTTCGATTTCTTTTTAGAGCCCGTAGCCATGAAATTTGATTACTGGCACTGGGACTGGCACGAAATCCCTGTTCAAAATTATGTAGCCTGGTTTATTGTTTCGATAATCTTATTGAAGTTTTATTACGCTTTGGGCTTAAAACAGCAGAAATATATCGGTACAGCGATGTTTGCCTCGCAGTTAATCTTTTTTGTTGTGTTATACATGACAACCGGAACAAATATTTTTGCTTAATTTTGTATCGCAATGGGTTACAATTTACAGGTCAACATCGATAAATCATCAGGCTTCTGCTTTGGCGTAGTGTATGCTATAGAAATGGCTGAAGATATTCTGGATAACGAAGGTTATTTATACTGCCTTGGCGATATCGTTCATAATGATGAAGAAGTGGAACGCTTAACCAACCGAGGATTAAAAATCATCGATCATGAGGTTTTAAAAAACTTAAGGGATGAAAAGGTTTTGATCAGGGCACATGGCGAGGCTCCTTCAACTTATCAATTGGCTTTAGAAAATAACCTTACCCTGATTGACGCTTCTTGTCCGGTGGTTTTGAAATTGCAGAACAGGATCAAAAATTCCCATGATGATGACGAGCAGGTTCTTATTTTTGGGAAACATGGCCACGCTGAAGTAATCGGCCTCCAGGGACAAACAGATGGTAAGGCCATTGTTTTTCAGGATTTAGCCGAATTGGATAACGTTGAACTTCCTGCTAAATTTACATTATACAGCCAAACTACTAAAAGCACCGATAAATTCTACCACATTAAGGATGAATTATTGAGCCGTGGTTATGAAGTTAAGGCTAACGATACCATTTGCAGGCAAGTATCTAACCGTTACGAAGAACTTGAAGAATTTGTAGGTCATTACGATAAAATCATTTTCGTTTCGGGCAAAAAATCATCTAACGGGAAAGTGCTTTACGATGTTTGTAAAAAACATAACGAAAACTCTTACTTTATTTCTAATGTTGAAGAGTTGGAGCAAGGATGGTTTGCCGAGAACGATAAAGTTGGTATCTGCGGGGCTACCTCTACACCAATGTGGCTCATGGAGAAGGTTAAGGCCGCTTTAGAAAAATACTAGATTTTTTAATCGGCCGTCACCCTGAATTTAGTTCAGGGTCTTTATAACGGAGAAAGATGTTGAACTTAATTCGGTATGAGGAGTAAAATAAATTCATTGAAAGCTATAAATCCATATACCGGAGTGCTGGTTGCGTTAACCGTAATGGCCTGTTGGTTTACTTCCCTCTTTTTCCTGTTAAACTGGAATTTCAACTGGAACAATCCTGTCGTTTACCTGATGATTTTTGTTCAGATGCATTTATACACCGGTTTGTTTATTACTGCCCATGATGCCATGCACGGTACAGTTTCATCCAATAAAGCCGCCAACAATCTTATCGGTTATCTATCAGTTTTTCTTTATGCAGGCTTCTTTTATAGCCGTTTATATGCTAAGCACCATCAGCACCACAATCATGTACATACCGAAAAAGACCCTGATTTTGCGCCATACCGTTTTTGGAAATGGTATTTCCGCTTTATGTTAAATTATGTGACCATTATTCAGTTGATCATAATGGCAGCGGTTTATAATGTATTAAAGATCTGGGTGGATGAAAAAAATCTGTTGTTGTTTTGGGTGCTTCCTTCATTATTGAGCACCTTTCAATTGTTTTATTTTGGTACCTACCTGCCACATAAAGGTGAACACGATAACGAATATCATTCCAACACTTTACAGAAAAACCATTTTGTTGCCTTTATAACCTGTTACTTTTTTGGTTATCACTTCGAACACCACCAAAAACCAGGTATGCCCTGGTGGCAGCTATATAAAATGAAGGAACAGTAATGTGTCGTAATATTAGGCTGTTCTATTATGGTGTTGGATGTTACCACCCGACACTGATTAATTCCCAAATAATATTTTACTTGTTCGAACGGTCAAATGATAACATCTCACAGCACATTATTGTGGGATAGCCACTGGAAGTACGAAATAACACTTTTCTGACTAAAAAATGTCAGCTATCACATTTTTAGCATAGGTAAAAAACAATAAAAAGGCGATATTTGCCCCACAAAATATATTCTTGTATAAATGAGCAAAAAGGGAATTTTACTGGTAAATTTAGGAACACCTGATAGTCCGGCAACGGCTGACGTTAAAAAATATTTAGATCAGTTTTTAATGGACGAAAGGGTAATCGATATTCCGAAGTTGAACAGAACATTATTGATAAAAGGCATTATTGTTCCTTTCCGAAGCCCTAAAACAGCCAAATTATACAAAGAAATCTGGAATGAGAATGGCTCACCATTGTTGTATTACAGTAAGCTGCAGGCTAAAATGCTACAGGAAAGACTCGGAGATAATTACCACGTAGAACTGGCTATGCGTTACCAAAGTCCATCCATTGCCTCGGCCCTGGCCAACTTAAAAGCGGGTTTGGTAGAAAGTATACAGGTTATTCCATTATTCCCTCAATATGCATCAGCAAGTACAGGTTCAGTAATGCAGTTGGTAATGGAACTGGTGAGCAAGTGGCAAACTATACCGCCAATATCCTTTGTTAATTCGTTTCATGATAATGAACTGATGATTAAAGTTTTTGCAGAAAATGCCAGAAAGCACAATGTAGAAAGTTATGACCATGTGCTGTTCAGTTTTCATGGTTTGCCGGAGCGTCAACTTTTAAAGTGCGACCATACCGGAAATTATTGTTTAAAAAGTGCCGATTGCTGCCAAACCTTAAATGATACAAATAAGTTCTGTTATTCTGCTCAGGGGCATGATACAGCAAGGTTAATTGCCAGGGAGTTAAACCTGTCAGAAGATCGTTATACTGTTTGTTTCCAATCGCGTTTAGGGAAAGAGCCATGGGTACAGCCTTATACCACTGATGTATTAAAGAAATTGGCTGCTGAAGGTAAAAAACGCCTCTTGGTATTCAGTCCTGCTTTTGTGGCCGATTGTTTGGAAACACTTTACGAAATCACAGTAGAGTACCACGAAGAATTTAAAACTTTAGGCGGCGAACATGTTCAACTGGTAGAAAGTTTGAATGATAGCCCCGTTTTTATTGAGGCCCTTGCCGGAATGGTTAAATAGTTTTAGATTTAAAGATGGCTAACTTTATCATTTTAATGGGGGTATCTGGAAGTGGTAAAACCGTTATTGGAAAAGCCCTGGCACCAAAGCTCCACGCCGAGTTTATAGATGGCGATAACCTGCATTCGCAACGCAATGTAGATAAAATGGCTGCCGGAATCCCGTTAACAGACGCTGATCGTTTAGATTGGCTGCTGCTGATTGCTAAGGTAGGCCGGGAGCACGCAGCGCATGGTACAACCTGTATTATTGCCTGCTCTGCACTGAAAAAATCTTACCGCGATCTGTTGCGGATAGATAACGACTCCATCCGTTTTATTTATTTAAAGGGAGGTTTCGATCTGATTCATGACAGGATTACCAAGCGTTCGCACCAGTATATGCCATCAAGTTTATTGCAAAGCCAGTTCGAAACACTGGAAGAACCGCAGGATGATGAACCGGATGTATTTACAGTTTCTGTCGATCAAAGCATTGCTGAAATTGTTGAAGAAATTATTAAGGCCGATCTGATTTCGTAATCCTCGAAATGATCTGATCGGTTGCCCCTTTTTTATCAGCCACATATTTCCGGGCCAGTTCTGCTGCATTTTTATTTTCAATGAAACTTTCAAAAGCATTGATCAAATCTTCTGTTGAGCTGATGCTTCTTGCCGCACCGATGGCGATCAGGTCTTTTGCCTCCTGAAATTTATCATATTTAGGTCCGAAAATTACAGGTAGCCCGAATGCTGCAGCTTCTAAAGTATTGTGTATACCAGCTCCAAAACCTCCACCAATATAAGCTACATTTCCGTACTGATAGAGAGAGGAGAGCATACCGATATTGTCGATGATGAGCGTTTGGGGCCTGGCGTTTAGCGTTTTGGTTTCCGAACTGAAAACTGAAAACCGTAAGCTGCCAGCTGAAAACTGTTTCTCTATACTTTCGATATGGCTTTCGTGGATCTCATGCGGAGCAATAATAAACTTCCAGTTGGGGTATTTTTCCGGTAAGACCGATAATATTTTCTCATCCTCCGGCCAGGTACTTCCGCAAACCAATGTAGGCGAATTGTCAATAAAACTTTCGATAAGCGGAAGCTGTTTTGGCGATTGTGCGTTTTCATAAACACGGTCGAAACGGGTATCGCCATTAATGGTTACATTATTAAAACCTATCGACTTTAAAAGATTTAAACTTTCTTCATTTTGCACAAAGAAATAAGTGACCGATTTTAAAACATTACGGTAGAAACCACCATACCATTTAAAAAATGCCTGACTTTCCCTGAAAATTCCAGAAATTACATATAAGGGTATGCCCTGATCTTTAAGCTCCTTAAAATAGAAATGCCAAAACTCATATTTGGTAAAAATGGCCATTTCTGGATTAATGCTATTTACAAAACGCCTGGCATTTTTCGCAGTATCAACCGGGAGGTAAAATACATCTGCCAATGCATAATTTTTTCTGATTTCATATCCCGAAGGAGAAAAAAAAGTAACTACAATCTTTTTGCCTGGATAGAGTGATTTCAGTTTTTCTAAAACCGGACGGCCCTGTTCAAATTCGCCTAAAGAGGCAAAATGGAACCAGATATGTTTTTCAGCAGGGTTAATTTTCTGAGCAATAGTAGAGTAGATATCCTTACGCCCGTTTATAAACAGTTTCGCCTTAGGATTAAATAATGAAAATATCCTGACGAGTAAAGTATAAGCCTGAATTCCGATGATGTAAAGTAATTTCATATCTTCGTGCCAAGATAAAACGAATATATTTAAAAAGCTTAAAAATATATGGAACCATCTCGATTTCGCCTAATATTCAACCGGATAAACAGGCTTCGATGATTGTTTCATAACTGCTAAAAAATAATTAAGAAATGAAAATAGCCGTTATTGGTACCGGATATGTAGGTTTAGTTACCGGAACTTGTTTAGCTGAAACAGGAAATGATGTAATTTGTGTTGATATTAACGAAGCAAAGGTAAAACAGATGCAGGCCGGCGAAGTACCGATCTACGAACCAGGTTTAGATCTTTTATTCCATAGGAACATAGAACAGGAAAGATTAACCTTTACCACAAATCTTGCTGATGCTGTAAAAGAATCGCAGATTATTTTTATGGCTTTACCAACACCTCCGGGTGGTGATGGCGCAGCTGATCTTTCTTATATTTTAGGCGCTGCAAAAGATATTTCAAAACTCATTACCGAATATAAAATCATCGTAAATAAATCAACGGTTCCGGTAGGTACAGCCGATAAGGTAAAAGCTGTTTTTGCCGAAAATACTTCGATTGAGGTTGATGTGGTTTCGAACCCCGAATTTTTAAGGGAAGGCGTAGCGGTTGATGACTTTATGAAACCCGACCGTGTGGTTCTGGGTACAAAAAGTGAAAAGGCAAAAAAACTGATGGCTGAGCTGTATGCGCCTTATGTACGTCAGGGAAACCCGATCCTTTTTATGGATGAGCGTTCTTCTGAACTAACCAAATACGCTGCAAACTCTTTCCTGGCTACAAAAATCACTTTTATGAACGAGGTGGCCAACCTTTGCGAGCTGGTAGGGGCCGATGTTGATGCGGTAAGAAAAGGAATCGGTTCTGACGAACGTATCGGTAAACGTTTTCTTTTCCCTGGTGTGGGCTACGGTGGTTCGTGTTTCCCAAAAGATGTACAGGCGCTGGTAAAATCATCTGATGATTATGCCTACGATTTTCAGATCCTGAAATCGGTTATGGAGGTTAACGAAAGGCAGAAAACCATACTGGTAGATAAAGTGCTTAAATATTATAAAGGCGATATCAAAGGCAGGCATTTTGCGCTTTGGGGCTTGGCTTTTAAACCGGAAACCGACGATATCCGCGAAGCACCGGCTTTATATATTATTGATGCATTAATTAAAAACGGTGCTACCGTAACGGTATTTGATCCGGAAGCGATGAACAATGTAAAAGGTGTAATCGGGGATCAGGTAAATTATGCCAAAAACCAGTACGAAGCTTTAGAAGGAGCTGATGCCCTGTTGATTGCAACAGAATGGTCGGTTTTTCGTAACCCTGATTTTGAAAAGATCGATAACATCTTAAAAAATAAAGTGGTTTTTGATGGTCGCAATTTATACGATCTGCAAAAAATGATCGATCTTGGCTATTATTATAACAGTATCGGTAGAAAATTAATAGATTAAAATGGGGAATAAAAGGATATTGATTACCGGTGCTGCCGGCTTTTTGGGCTCTCATCTTTGCGATCGTTTTATAAAAGAAGGTTATCACGTTATCGGGATGGATAACCTCATTACCGGCGATATCGCAAATATCGAGCACCTGTTCAAACTGGAAAATTTTGAGTTCTACAACCACGATGTTTCCAAATTTGTGCATGTTCCGGGCGAGCTTCATTATATTTTACATTTTGCTTCACCCGCAAGTCCGATCGATTACCTTAAAATCCCCATCCAGACCCTTAAAGTAGGTTCTTTGGGTACGCACAACCTGCTGGGTTTGGCACGCAGTAAAAAAGCAAGGATGCTGATTGCTTCAACTTCTGAGGTATATGGCGATCCGAACGTAAATCCTCAGCCCGAAGAATACTGGGGTAACGTAAACCCGGTTGGCCCGCGTGGCGTGTACGATGAGGCCAAACGTTTCCAGGAAGCCATTACTATGGCATATCATACTTTCCATGGCGTAGAAACAAGGATTGTGAGGATTTTTAATACCTACGGGCCAAGAATGCGCCTGAATGATGGCCGTGTTTTACCTGCTTTTATCGGACAGGCTTTAAGAGGTGAAGATTTAACTATCTTTGGTGATGGAAGCCAGACCCGTTCTTTCTGTTATGTTGATGACCTGATTGAAGGCATTTACCGTTTGCTAATGAGCGATTATGCCCAACCGGTAAACATCGGTAACCCGGATGAAATCACCATCAAGCAGTTTTGCGAGGAAATTATCAAACTTACCGGCACTACGCAGAAAATTGTATATAAGGAATTGCCGCAGGATGACCCGAAACAGCGCAGGCCCGATATTACAAAAGCAAGGGAGATATTGGGCTGGGAACCAAAAATTGGACGTGCTGAAGGATTGAAAATTACATACGAATATTTTAAATCATTGCCTTCAGAGGCATTGGAAAAGATAGAACATAAAGATTTTACCACATTTAACCGTTAAAATGGCAAAAATATTAGTTACTGGTGGAACAGGATACATAGGTTCGCACACAGCCGTAGAGTTACATAACGCAGGATACGAAGTTGTAATTATCGATAATCTTTCTAACTCGAATATCAAAATTTTAACCCAGCTACATGCCATCACTGGCAAATGGTTCGATTTTCATGAAATCGATCTTCAGGATGAAAAAGCGGTACTGGAATTTGCTCAAAGCAATGCTGATATTGAAGGGATTATCCACTTTGCAGCTTCAAAAGCAGTAGGCGAATCGGTAGAACAACCGTTAAAATACTATAAAAACAATTTTTATGGCTTAATCAACCTGCTAACTTCGTTTAACAGAAAAATTAATTTTGTGTTTTCTTCGTCCTGTACGGTTTACGGGCAACCGGAAACTCTGCCGGTTACTGAAGCCGCACCAGTACAGAAAGCAGAATCTCCTTATGGCAATACCAAACAGGTTGCCGAAGAAATATTGGCAGAAGCGGCTGCGGTAACTCCTGATTTAAATGTAATCGCACTGCGTTACTTTAACCCTGTGGGAGCGCACGAAACAGCTTTGATTGGCGAATTGCCTAATGGCATTCCTGCAAACCTGGTTCCTTTTATCACCCAATCGGCCATTGGTAAACGTGGTCCGATTACGGTTTATGGTGATGATTATGATACACCTGATGGTTCTGCCATACGCGATTATATCCACGTGGTAGATCTTGCTAAGGCGCATGTTGCGGCTATTAAAAAATTGGAAGAAGGAAATCCAAACGGCAATTATGATGTTTTCAATATCGGTACAGGTAAAGGATCGTCGGTTTTAGAAATTATTGCGGCTTTCGAAAAAGTAAACGGAGAAAAACTGGATTACAAAATCGGGCCTAGAAGGGCAGGAGATATTGTTCAGATTTATGGCGATGTACGAAAATCGAATAAAGAACTGGGCTGGAAAGCAAACCTCGACATCAACGAAATGATGCGCTCGGCATGGGAGTGGGAAAAATACATCAAGGCTAACCCTTTTTAAATGAAGTTATCGGAGCATAAAGATTTAAAAACAGCCATTACCGAACTGCCTGTTAAAGAAAAAGACAAGCTGTTATTGCGTTTGGTTGCTAAAGATAAAGTGCTTACCGAACACCTTCATTATAAGTTATTAGAGGATGAAACCGATCTGGAAGACCGTAAAGAAAGGATTAAAGCGGATGTTGATAAACAGATTCCTGAACTGAAAAAACTAAATGCCAAAGAGGCATTGGCAAAAGTAAGGAAGATGATTGCCTCGGTTAATCATTTTTATAAAGTAACCAAAGATCCTGTTGGGGAAGTAGAACTTAAACTGTTTATCCTCAACGCTGTCCCTTTTGATTATAAAAAAACAATTTTTGGTTACCGCGATTTTATGATGCTTTTTAGTATGTATTACATCAAAGTGGTTGCGGTAACCATCAATAAATTCAAAAAACTGCATGAAGACCTGCAGTTCGATTTAAGTGAAGACCTGAATCATTTGCTCGAAAAAATCTATTCTTCTAAATTGGCTGGTACAGCAGAAGCCAGTAATCTGCCAAAAGAGATCAGTTAAAATTATGACCTACCATTATGTTCGGATTATTTAAAAAGAAAAAAATAGCACCCGAATTTAATTTCTCTGGTATTAAAACCGATATGCATTCGCACATCATTCCGGGGATTGATGATGGTGCTCAAAACCTTAAAGATGCATTGCTGCTTGCCCAAAAGTTTAAAGCTTTGGGCTACCAGAAACTGGTTGCTACGCCACACATTATGGCCGATTATTTCCGTAATACACCAGATACGATTAACCGTGGATTGGATATTTTAAGAAAAGGCCTCGAAGAAAATGAAATCGGTTTGGCAGTTGATGCTGCTGCCGAATATTACCTGGACGAAACTTTAGAGAAAAAAATCAGGCAGAAAGAGGTGCTTACCTTTGGGGAAAATTACTTGCTGTTTGAGCTTTCTTACATCAATCCGCCTCAAAACCTTCCCGATTTTATTAAAATCATGCAGGATGCCGGCTACAAACCTGTTTTAGCCCATCCCGAAAGGTACCCATATTATTATAATGCTTTCGAAAATTACCACCAGATCAGGGAAACCGGTTGTTTATTGCAGCTCAATTCGATTGCTTTAACGGGTTACTATGGTTCTGGAGCAAAAAAAACAGCAGAGGAAATGGTCGGAAACCACCTGGTCGATTTTTTGGGAAGCGATATGCACCATTTAAAACATGCAGCAGCACTTGAAGATAGCCTCAGTACACCTTTAATGCAACAATTGCTTACACAACATCAGCTTAAGAACGCATTGTTGTAAGGTTTATTGGTTCATTTGTCATTTGTTCATTGGTGCAGCCATATTGCAAGCCTTGATCGTTCATAGCTTGTTTTGGTTAACTGTTTAAATTGGTTAATCGGTTAATTGTTCCGAAGGCACTATCTTTTTGGTACGCTGATTTTTCAATTCACCAGTTAAAACAATTAACCGATTAACCCTAGACTATTAGCCATAACTAATAAACCACTGACTAATGAACTACTGAACTTTTAGTCTATCAACCAATAAACCATTGGCCAATAAACTACTGAACCATTGACGAAACCTCTCTACTCGTATCTCAGTGCTTCTACAGGATCCAGTTTCGAAGCTTTTTTTGCGGGATAGTATCCGGAAAGAATCCCCACGAATATACATAGCACGAAGCCACCGATAATAAACAGCCAGGGGATTAAGAATGCCCCGCCCATGGCCAGGGAAATGAGGTTACCTAAAACGATCCCAAGGAAAATACCGAATATACCGCCGATTAAACAGATCACTACGGCCTCGATTAAGAACTGGCGACGGATTACTTTTGGGTTTGCACCTATGGCCTTACGGATACCGATTTCGCGTGTACGCTCTGTAACCGATACCAGCATGATGTTCATTAATCCGATTGATGCTCCAATTAATGTAATAATACCAATGGCAACGCCACCTATAGCCACAAATGCCAGGTTCTCGAATAAAGTTTGTGCAATCGCATCACTTTTGGTGATTTCGAAATTATTGGTTTCATTTACTTTTACTTTACGGATATTTCTGAATAGTGCAGTAGATTCACCAATAATGTTTTCCTGCATCTCATTGCTGGGAACCATTACGGTTATGGTATAAGATGGATTGGCATTGGCATTAATCTGCTTAGCTTTTAATAGCGGCACATATACAGCCCTATCGCCGCTAAAGCCCATACTCGATCCTTTTTTCTCCAGTATACCAACAATTTTAAACCGGTTGTTACCCACATTGATCAGTTTATCCAATGGGTCAGAATCTTTGAACAATTTTTCGACCACCTCACCACCTACAATACATACGTTGCTCCCCAACTGTATTTCGGAAACACTGAAATTTCTTCCCTCTGAGAGGTTTAAGCCTTGCGAGGCCAAACCATTTTCATCAATGCCCTGAACGTTGATGTTTGGATTGGTTTTTAAACTGCCATATTTTACAGTAGAACCACCACTGGCAAAAACACTCACCGCAACGGTGGCCGGGGTATTTAGGCTATCTTTAAATTTAACTGCATCTTCATAGCGGATGGCCTTAAAAGGTTTTGGCCTTTTACCATTCCCGATCCTGATCCCCGTACCACGGTTCCTGATCGTAAAGGAATTGGCTCCCATGCTGCTAAAAGCATCCGTCATACTTTTCTTTACCGCATCAAGTGTGGTTAAAATCCCAACCAAAGCCATTAAACCAATGGCAATAATCAACGCGGTAAGCATGGTACGCAAGCGGTTAGCTTTAATTGATTCTAATGCCAGCTTGATGTTTTCTCTGTAATTCATTTATTGTAAGTATCAAGTATTGGGAATTAAGTGGCAAGACAGGCTTTTGCCTTAAACCCTATACCCTTTGCCTTAAGCCTTTATGCGTAAAAATAAAAAAGTCCCGATGTTTAGACAAAGGGACTGCTCTATATGTTACAATAATATTTTATTTATGCCGAGAAACTTGTGCCACAGCCACAGGTACTGGTTGCATTAGGGTTAATAAATGTAAAACCACGTGAATTTAAGCCATCCTGCCAATCGATCATCATGCCCATCAGGTACATCTGGTGTGCTTTATTCATGAAAACTTTAATGCCATCGATAACATATTCCTGATCGCCGTCTTTTTTCTGGTCGAAACCTAAAACGTAGTTCATGCCAGCGCAACCACCACCCTCTACGCCAACACGCAAACCGTAATCTTCACCAATTTCCTGCTGATCTCTTAACTTATATAACTCTTTGGCCGCTCCTTCCGAAAAAGTAACCGGTGCAAATGCTGTATCAACTGTTATGCTCATGTTATTTAAATTTTATCTGTCACAAATATAAATAATAATGCACATTTTTGCTTTTAGCGGTCTGGTAATATTACCGTAATTAAACAATACTTATGAATACCCAACAAATCCTGGTTGATGTAGTGATCTTATTTGCAGGCATTTTTGCTGCATTAATGGCTGTTTATTATATTTTAAAGAGCGATATTCATCGATTTTTCGATCTCAAAAATATCGAACTGAATAAAGAAAGCAGGGTGCACATTTTACCCTTAAGATTACAGGCGCATGAGCGCTTAATCATATTTATCGATCGCATTAATCCGGCTAATCTATTCGTACGGCTACATCAGCAGGGTATCAGTATTGCCGTTTTACAGGCGGGCATTTTAAATGAAGTGCGTTCAGAGTATCAGCATAACATTACACAGCAATTGTATATAGATAGTGTAACCTGGAATGTGGTGCGTAAATTGAAGGATGATACCATTGCCATGATTAATAACGCCGTGAAGGGTTTACCTGCAGATGCAAGCGGAATTGAGTTAAGTAAAGCAGTTTTGCAACACATGGCCGGTATAGATGAGAACCCTTATGATTTAACGATTGAGTTAATCAAGAAGGATATCCACAAGCTTTTTTAGGGTTAATTGGTTAATTGTCCAGTTAACCAATTAAGCCATGGCTGTTATACTATTGACTGTGCCCCAATAAACTAATGGCTAATGAACTAATAACTGTAAGCTAATGAACTAACCAAATGAGCGATAAAAAATACACCACCACTTCGGGCATTGAAATAAAGCCCTTATATACAGAGGCGAAACCGATGGATGAGCGTCCGGGCGAATTTCCCTTTACCAGGGGGATCCAAAAGGACATGTACCGTGGCCGCTTATGGACGATGAGACAGTATGCCGGTTTTTCTACCGCCGAAGAATCTAACAAACGTTATCATTATCTGTTAGCGCAGGGAACCACAGGCTTATCGGTTGCGTTTGATCTGCCTACACAGATCGGCTACGATTCTGATCATGAAATGGCCGATGGCGAAGTAGGAAAGGTTGGGGTAGCCATCGACTCGCTCAAAGACATCGAAATCCTGTTTGATGGCATTCAACTGAAGGATATTACTACATCGATGACCATCAATGCTACAGCTTCGATTTTACTGGCCATGTATATCGCCCTCGCGAAAAAGCAGGGTGCAGATTTAAAGCAGATTTCTGGTACTATCCAGAATGATATACTGAAAGAATATGCGGCAAGGGGAACTTATATTTATCCTCCTAAACCATCAATGCGGTTAATCACTGATATATTCGAGTTCTGCAGCAAAGAAGTGCCCAAGTGGAATACAATTTCCATTTCTGGTTACCATATCCGCGAAGCCGGATCGACAGCGGTACAGGAGCTCGCTTTTACATTGGCCAATGGAAAAACGTACCTGAAAGCTGCACTGGATAAAGGTTTAGATATTAATGTATTTGCAAAACGGTTATCGTTCTTCTTTAACTGCCACAATAATTTCTTTGAAGAAATCGCCAAATTCAGGGCAGCAAGGCGGATGTGGGCAAAAATCACCAAAGGTTTGGGGGCTACAGATGAAAAGGCCCAGATGCTGAGGTTTCATACGCAGACAGGAGGTTCTACCTTAACTGCGCAACAACCCTTAAACAATGTGATCAGGGTCAGTAATCAGGCCATGGCAGCTGTTTTGGGTGGTACCCAATCGCTCCATACCAATGGCTACGATGAAGCCCTTTCATTGCCTACCGAATCGGCGGCTAAGATCGCTT
This sequence comes from Sphingobacteriaceae bacterium, assembly GCA_017745075.1. Taxonomy (GTDB): domain Bacteria; phylum Bacteroidota; class Bacteroidia; order Sphingobacteriales; family Sphingobacteriaceae; genus Pedobacter. Next base: position 141,234 of record JAGIAD010000009.1, read on the forward strand.
TGCGTACCCAACAGATTATTGCCTTTGAAAGTGGGGTAGCCGATACTGTAGATCCATTGGCAGGATCATTTTTTGTAGAGAATCTTACCGATGAGGTTGAAGCAGCCGCATGGGTTTATATCGATCGGATAGATGCCATGGGCGGTTCAGTGAATGCTATAGAGAGTGATTATATGCAGAATGAAATTGCCAGCGCATCTTATCAATATCAAAAAGAGATTGAAAGCGGGGAGCGGATCTCTGTTGGTGTAAATAAATTTACGCAGGAAGAAGAAGGTTTAACCGAGGTTTTCAATATAGACGATTCGATCCGTAAACTTCAATCTGAGAAGCTGGAGCATTTGAGATCAACCCGTAATCAGGTCGAGGTAGAAAAAGCATTGCAGCGATTGAGCGAAGCCGCCAAGGGCGAAACCAACCTGATGCCATTGATTATTGATGCCGTTGAAAAGTATGCAACCCTTGGCGAAATTGCAGACGTGTTCAGGGCTTGCTTTGGAACATACTAAGTTTTCGTTTTACATTTCCCGTTTAAAATAAGCCTAAGCTGTTTTATTAGAAAGTTACATGAAACGAAGAGACGGGTTATTCAATTGAATTATTTAAAAGGAGTTTGACTGTCGTAAAATAAATACAGAAAAAAGATTAGAATGATTTGATTCTGATGATTTATTAATAATGCCGGTAATAGGATATTTATTTGTATATTGTTATTGCTTTGATTTCCAGTTGATTCTAATATTTATGCTACTAAAACGGTTAATTAGCTCCTGAAATGGCTTAAAATTTGCTTTTTATTGGCGATTTGAAATTAATCTGGAACAATCAGGTTAAATAATTGTAAGTGTGGATAACCAGTGTTAATAAATAGTTATCAACATAAAAAATTGAGGTTAAGCGGTCTACTTTATTCCTTATCAGCACGTTACAATTTATTTGAAATTTTTGTTTAAAATGTTGATAATTTTATCAATATTCGTAGTCCCGATACGGACCATCCGTTTAATTCGAATCGGCACTGTAAACCAATAAATTATAGAAATCGCAATGGAAAAAACTTGTACAGAAGTGTGGAAGAACTGTCTTCAAATTATTAAGGATAATATTCCGAACCAAAGTTTCAAAACTTGGTTCGAGCCAATAACGGCTCTTAAATTGGAAGGCAAGGTTTTGACCATACAGGTGCCAAGTTTGTTCTTTTACGAATGGCTTGAAGAACATTATGTGGGCTTGCTACGCAAGACTGTAAAAAAACAACTTGGAGAGGATGGCAGGTTGGAATATAATATCGTTGTAGATAAATCATCAAACAGCGGTAATCCTTATACTACCAATATGCCCTCAAATGGAAATGGCGCGGAGGCAAAGGTACAATCGATGCCGATTCCGGTTTCCATCAATAAGGATATCAAAAACCCTTTTATTATCCCTGGATTAAAAAAATTAAATGTCGATCCACAATTAAACGCTAACTATACTTTCGAAAATTACATCGAGGGCGATTGTAACCGCCTGGCACGTTCTGCAGGTTACGCTGTGGCAGCTAAACCGGGAGGCACATCTTTTAACCCCCTAATGATTTACGGCGGGGTAGGCTTGGGTAAAACCCACCTGGCGCAGGCCATCGGTAATGAGATTAAACGCAGCATGCCGGATAAATTGGTGATCTATGTAAGCTGTGAGAAATTCTGCCAGCAGTTTGTAGACTCCCTAAAAAATAATACCATTAACGATTTCGTTAATTTTTACCAGGCAATGGATGTAATCATCATGGACGATGTGCACAATTTTGCAGGTAAAGAAAAAACACAGGATATTTTCTTCCATATTTTTAACCACTTGCACCAATCGGGCAAACAGGTGATCTTAACATCTGATAAGGCCCCTAAAGATTTAGCTGGCCTGGAAGAACGTTTATTAAGCCGTTTTAAATGGGGCTTGTCTGCTGATCTGCAAATTCCTGACTTAGAAACGCGTATCGCTATTTTAAGAAAAAAAATGTACGCCGATGGTATTGAGTTACCAGGCGAGGTGGTAGAATATGTGGCACACAACATTGATAACAATGTACGTGAATTAGAGGGCGCTATGGTATCTCTTTTGGCACAGGCTACTTTGAATAAAAAGGAAATTGATTTAGCGCTTGCTAAACAGATGCTGAAGAATTTCATCAAAAATACTTCAAAAGAAATTTCAATGGAATATATCCAGAAATTGGTTTGTGAGTATTTCGAGGTTCCGGTTGATATGGTGAAATCGCAAACACGTAAACGCGAAATCGTTCAGGCACGTCAGATTTCGATGTACCTATCTAAAAGCCATACTAAATCATCATTGAAAACAATTGGTGCTTTCTTTGGTGGCCGTGATCATAGTACTGTAATTTATGCTTGCCAAACGGTAGAAGATTTAATCGATACCGATAAAAAGTTTAAAGCTTACGTACACGACATCCAGAAGAAATTAAAAATGAGCTAAATGTCAAGTGCGGGAAAGAAAGGTGGAGCGTGTTAAGCTAAAATCTTTCGCTCATGTTCAAAAAAATGATGCAATAGCAATAAAGGCCCGATATTATATCGAGCCTTTTCTTTTATCCGGTTTTTCTAAGCATTAAAGCTTTTCTATCTCGGCCAGACCGTACCATAAAGCTGCAACGTGCAGGGCCTGTGCTATTTTATTGTCTCTGATCAATTGTCTTACTTCTTCAACGGTATATTCTTCCACGTTTAAAATTTCGTGTTCATCAAGGTGCTGTTCGTGGGTTTTAACCCCGCCCGTTAAAAAATAGGTAAATGTCCTGTTGTTTGATGTTGCAGGATTGGGATAAAGTTCTGCTATAAATTTGCAGGTTTCAAAACTATAGCCCGTTTCTTCTAAAAGCTCGCGTTTAACCGCGAACTCCGGTGCTTCATCGCCATCTATTACCCCACCCGGAACTTCAAGTGAAACGATATCTGCCGCGTGGCGGTACTGGCGTACCAGAATAATTTTTCCTTCGGCTGTTAATGCAATGGCATTTACCCAGTTTGGGTATTCCAGTACATAATAATCATCTTTTACCATTCCATCCGGAAGTTTAACCTCGTCTACCCTTAAGGTAGCCCACTTTTCCCTAACCAAATATTTAGAGGCAAGTTTCTGCCACTTTTCTATAATCATTTACTTACGTTGTTTATTTTGTTTAGCGCCATGCGCTTAGCGCAGGTATTGTTGTATTGTTTGCTGACGGTGCAGGTTTACCAAATGTACAATCTTATGTTGATCTGACAGGTATTGATAAACCAAATTAAGCTTCGGTGCAATCAGCAGGTTTCTCTCTGCACTGATCCCCAATTCGTAGTACAAAAATTCGCTTAAAGAATCGAGCTTCTCAGGCAGAAGATTATTTTCATTCAGCCAGTTTTCAAAAAGCGTCAGGTCTTTATTCTCGAGAATTTCTTTAGGCAGCCGAAAACCACTTTCTATTGTTTCGTCAAAAAGCTGACCGGCCTCTGCCAGCTTGCCTTCTAATTTAAGACCCATAATGCGCGCCAAAACCTGTGCAAGTTTCTGTATTTCTGCTGTGATTAAATCTCTTCTGTACATGGATGTAAGGTTGAAATGTTGTTTGTTGGAAAGGAGAAATGTTGTTCAGTTTGGGCTACAGAGTTCTGATTTTCAGAGCCAGTTTAACTAATGACAAGTTTTAGGTGTTGCATCGATTAACTGGTTTAAACAATTAACCAGTTAACCGATCAATACTTACCAGCTTCCGCTCGAACCTCCGCCACCAAAACTTCCACCTCCAAAACCACCGAAGCCTCCACCTCCGGATGAACCGCCGCCCCAGCCGCTACCACGGCCTCCGCCGCCACCGCTTCCAAAAAGCATTGCCCAGAATAAAGCATCAGATGCACCACGGCCTCCAATTACCTGGCTGCCTCCACCACCACCTCTTCTCATAATGATGATGATAACAATCACAATAATGATGATAATGATAATGCTTCCGGAGCCTCCTCCTTTGCTTTTAGATACCTTTGGGTTATCGTTCTTATATTCGCCGCGTACATATTTTATAATCGATGTTGTTGCCTCGTCCAGACCTGCATAATAGTTGCCAGCTCTGAAATTGGGTTTAATATCATCATCGATAATCCGTTTGGCATAGATATCAGGTAAAGCGCCCTCTAAGCCATAACCGGTTTGTATCGAAATTTTCCGGTCGCCCACAGCTACAACGATCATAATACCGTTGTTTTTGCCCTTTTGGCCAACCCCCCATTTTCTTCCTAGTTCGACCGCATATTCATTTATATCATAATCGCCGACTGATTTTAATATGGCAATGGCAATCTGTGTTGAAGACGAATCGTTAAAAGCAACCAGTTTGCTTTCGAGTGCCTGTTTTTGATCGGCCGGTAGTACATTCGCATAATCGTTAACCAGGGTATTGGGTTTTTCCGGGAAATCTTGTGAAAACGCAAAACTGAAAAACAGGCTCAGCAGCGATAAAAGGAGTATTTTCTTCATCGCTTATTTATTTTCTAAATTATCCATAAAAACAATATCATTCGGCAGCTCATTAATGTCGCCTTTTTGTGGAGGGAAGAATAAAGCCAGTTTTTCTCCTGCCAGTGCAATGCCGGCAATAATGCCTTCGGCTAAATTTCCTTTGGCAAAATGAGCAGTCATTGCAATTTTAGTAGTTTCCCAGAAATTTTTTGGCACTACCTTGTCAATACCAACATCGCCTATAATGGCAAATTTATGGTCTGCATGTGCAAGATAAATCAGTACACCATTTCTCTGGGCGGTTTTATCCATACCCAGCTTGCTGAAATATTCGATGGCCTTTTCGTACGGGTCTCCCGCGCAAAGCTTGTCAACCGCAATCCTGATTTCTCCCGAAGTGGCTTTCTCAGCATCAGCTATCGCGCTTGCTATTTTTTCTTGTTCTGTCTCTGAAAATAATGGCATGAGCTTATTTGTATAAGAATTAAAAAGGGTAACAAACGTTTAATTCATAAACATCCATTACCCTTCAATATTATCGTTAGATTTTTAAAACTCTACTTTAGGTGCATTTTTTGCGGTAGCATCAGCCTCAAAATATCCTTTTGGTTTAAAACCGAACATTCCGGCTGTTAAATTGGTAGGGAACGACCTGATTTTACCGTTATACTCCTGCACTGCATCATTAAAATCTTTACGCGCAACTGTAATCCTGTTTTCGGTGCTTTCCAACTGTGCCGATAAATCACTAAACTGTTGCGTTGCCCTTAATTCAGGATAATTCTCGGTAATGGATAATAATTTACCTAATGCCTGACTTAATTCTCCCTGTGCAGCCTGGAATTTTTTGATGTTTTCTGGCGATAAATCATCTGTACTAACTGTCATTTGAGTGGCTTTAGCACGTGCTTCAGTTACGGCAGTAAGTGTACCCTGTTCAAATTTAGCTGCCCCTTTTACGGTTGATACCAGGTTAGGGATTAAATCTGCTCTTCTCTGATACTGGGTTTGTACCGTTCCCCATTTCGATTTAACGTTCTCATCAAGTTTTACCATGCTGTTGTAACCGCACGAACTTAAAGTACTCACTACAATTACTGCAGCCAGAATTCCAAATATTAATCTTTTCATTTTTATGGTTTTTGTCTTTTTAAGCCAATTGAATTATGGTTCAATTTACGAATTAGATATCAAATTGCATGCCTTTGTTACAGTTTCGGTATTTATCTGACAGGTTGACAAGCTACGCATCGAATTTAATGAGATTAATTTGTGTTTTTTTTGGAAGCGCAGGGCCTTTCGCATCTTTTAACGGGGGGCCTGCTCTCTGCTTTATCCCATAGAAACTTGTGAAACAAGCAAGCACACCAAAATATAGCATAAACCGGTGCTTAAATCGGGATGCCCGCTCCGATCAGGGCTAATAATGCACGACGGTGGTGAAAATCGACATAGTAGCAGAAAATGACCCATCTAAACCTGATCGAACGGATGCCCCCGATTTTTCATCGGGGCAGAAGGTAGAGCAGGAAGAAACCAGCCTATGGATATTGAAATTGCTTTCCAGATAAACAAAGTACTTTCTGAATGTGCCAAGGAACATACTCAAGGAACATACTTTAGAATCTCAACAAAATGAAATTATATTAATTATTCTTGATAGTTGCCTATCTTTGTACCGTTCGGGATAAAAACCCGACCAGATATGCAAAAAAACATTGAAATTACTTTGCTCCCGGATCAGGTTGAGCAAACTGAAGTTATTAAACAGAAACTTGCTGAAGGGTTAAAGCTTTCGGGAACACGGATTAAGGGCTACGAAATCCTGAAAAGATCGATCGATGCACGTTCCAGAAAGGTAATTTTCCGTTTACAGGTAAAGGTTTTTGTAGATGAAGAAGCCATTCCTGAAATTTACACCATCAACTATCCCAATGTAAGCGGAGCCAAACCGGTAATTATTATCGGCGCTGGTCCGGCGGGTTTTTTTGCGGCCTTGCAATGCATTGAAAATGGACTAAAACCCATTATTATCGAGCGGGGTAAAGATGTTAAACAGCGCCGCAGGGATCTGGCAGCAATAAATAAGCAAGGTTTGGTGAATACCGAATCTAATTATTGTTATGGCGAAGGTGGAGCCGGAACTTATTCTGATGGCAAACTATATACCCGCTCTAACAAGCGCGGCGACATCAACAAAGTGTTGCAGGTTTTTGTAAACCATGGCGCAGAACCTGATATTGCGATTGATGCCCGTCCGCATATTGGTACCAACAAACTTCCCCACATCATCACTGCTATAAAAGATACAATTTTAAATGCAGGTGGTGAGGTAATGTTTGATAGCAGGATGACCGATATTTTAATCGAATTTGGAAAGGTAAAAGGAGTAGAGATTAATTTTGAAGAAAAACTTCTGGCTGATGATATTATCCTGGCAACAGGACATTCTGCAAGGGATGTGTACGAATTGTTGAACAGTAAAAATATCCTGATCGAAGCAAAACCATTCGCACTGGGTGTCAGGATCGAACATCCGCAAGAAATTATCGATGCTGCACAGTACCATTGCGATATCCGTTCAGAATTTTTACCTCCAGCTTATTATAGTTTGGTGGAGCAGGTAGGGGCAAGGGGTGTATTTTCTTTTTGCATGTGCCCCGGTGGAATCATTGCCCCTTGTTCTACGGGCGAAAAAGAAATTGTGGTTAACGGCTGGTCGCCTTCTAAACGAAACAATCCCTACGCAAATTCCGGTACCGTTGTTCAGGTGACACTAAACGATGTTCAGGGTTATGATCCGCTAAGAATGCTGAATTTTCAGTCTGAAATAGAGAAAGCTGCTTTTGAAGCCGGTGGCGGAAATCTGGTTGCGCCTGCACAGCGCATGGTCGATTTTGTGAACAACAAACTATCGCTCGATCTGCCAAAAAATTCTTACCTGCCCGGCACCAAGAGTTCGATGCTCGATAATATTCTGCCAGAATTTGTGTCCGGTAGTTTGCGTGCAGCATTACCTTTGTTTGGAAAAAAAATTAAAGGTTACTATACCAACGAAGCTATTTTAGTTGGTGTTGAAAGTAGAACTTCTTCTCCGGTAAGGATTCCGAGGGATAAAGAAACCTACCAGCACCCGCAGGTAAAAGGTTTATATCCATGTGCTGAGGGAGCGGGTTATGCCGGCGGAATTGTGTCGGCAGCAATTGATGGAATCAACTGTGCAAATGCAATATTGAGCAGGTCTTAACAAACTTTATAGTATACCAATTGTTGTTTTGATATGTTTAATATTACAAACGAAATAAAAAAAGCTTTTAATGGCGATGCCTGGCATGGCAACCACGTAATGCAGACATTAAATAATGTGAATCCAGAAAGAGCATTCAGTCATTTTATACCAGGTGCACATTCCATTGCCGAAATAGCCTTACATTTAACGGCCTGGACGGAGGAAGTTACTTCGAGATTAACCGGTAAGCCTGCTGCTGAACCGGCAAGGGGCGATTGGCCTGAACCTGAAGCGAGAACACCGCAGGCTTGGGAGCGTATTATCTTCGACTTTAAGATTGCGAACGAAGAGCTGATCCGAGTTTGCGAAAGCCTGAAAACCAACCAGTGGAATGATGAAGTAAAGAGTGAACGTAATCCTGCTTTAGGCACAGGGGTAACCAATATTGAACTGGTGAGCGGTTTGGCGCAGCATCATGCCTATCACTCAGGTCAGATTGCATTATTGTCAAAATATTAATCCGTGTAACCGCTCTATCTGTATACTCAATTTAAGATGAAAAAGACATTAATTATTGGCGCTTCGCCAAATCCTTCAAGGTACGCCTATAAAGCGGCCAATATGCTCAGGCGTTTTAATCATGAAATTGTTAACGTTGGGATAAAAAAGGGAGAGGTTGCGGGTGTTGAAATTGAAAGGCCTGGAGAAATCCATCAGGATGTCGATACCATCACCCTATACATAGGCCCTGATCTGCAGTCACAATACCACGATTATATTTTGGCTACAAAACCAAAAAGGGTAATTTTCAATCCCGGGACCGAAAATTACGAGCTGGAGAAATTATTGGATCAGCATGATATAGAGCCTGTTGAAGCCTGCACTTTAGTGTTGTTGAGCACCGGGCAGTATTAAAACCGGTATACTACACCCCAGTTTACATAATCGGCCTGTGCAAAATGCATATAGGTTTTTGCCTGTAAGCCCAGGTGCGGAGTAATGTTAAAGGTTGGTCCAAATGTCCAGTACCAGGTTGCTTTTTCCATCAGTCTATTATAATGGATGTATTTTCCAATCTGACCTGCAACGGTTATTCTCCATAAATTTATATCGGCACCAACGCTTATTCCTGTGCGCCACCGGTCGTAAGAGGTGCCATAGTTCTGGTAGGTTTCGCCATAGCGATTAGGATCAAAAATGCTGTAATAATAAACGGCATCGACTCCCGCTTTTAACGACATGATATCGTTTAAATAAAAATTATAACCTGCGTACAGCCCGCTTTTGTAAAGGCTTTTGGTGTTATCGCCAAATACACCTCTGGCACCTAAACCTGCGCTAAGCTCAATGGAGTTGCGTTGCAAGGTAGTATATGTACTTTTTCTTTCGGCAGCAAGTTCTTTTGGATTGCCAAGTTTTAGCCCGATATATACATTTCCGGTGTTTAGTCCACCATTAGGTACCGTTGCACCACCGTTTGATACATGCAGAAAGCCAAAACCAGCCATTAAATCCGTGTACTTACTTAGTGGCAACTCCATGCCCAGGTCGGCCTTTATTGTTTCATTAATCGGGCTACCCAGAAAACGGTTTTTGGTATTATTGAAGTAGTATTTATTGGTGTAGCCTAAACCAACCCCGGGGGTAAAATTAATTTTAGCCTTTCCGACTTTAAACAGCTGGAAATCCATCTGGGCCACGAGGCCATATACCTGCCCAAAAGCATGCTCAGAAGTATCTTTTGTTCCCTTTAATTTGCTTAGGTCTCTAAAAATAAACCCGATTCCATAAGATTTAGCCCCGCTAAAGCCAATCCATTTATCGCTGTTCCTGCTGATATCCTTAAAATAGGCCGCATCAAAACCTGTAATATGGTCCTGGAACAAATGTCCTTGGTCGCTATTTACATGCGTACCAAAAATAGGTTTAAATATGATTGCATGGTTTTCAGGTGCAATTTGTGCCTGGACAAAAGTAATATAGGTAATCAGGGAGATTAGCGATAGGAGAAATTTTTTCATCAATTTTTACTAAAACGGTAAGCAAGACTATAAAAGGCATAACGGTAGCCGGTGGCACTGTTTTTAACTTCGTTCGATGTGAAAGTTGCTGTATAATTGGCAGTCCACCTTGCAATGGCGAAAGTTAAGCCCACTTGTGTGGTAAAAACAAAAGGTTTTGGTTTAAAAGTGATCGGCCCCTTGTCACTCCTAAATAAGCCCCCCTGCAGGCTCGAATCAAAGGCAACAGCATGTAACTGCGGACTAACCGAAAGGAAAAGTTCGTATTTACGAGGAGCTTTATAGCTATTGTTGTTACTCACCAAACTGTTGAAAGCTGCAGAGCCTTCCATGTCATTAAATCTTCCCAAACGAAACATAGCACCAAGATTAGCCTTTGTAATTACATTGCCTAGCGCAGCCGAAGCTATTCCTGTAACATCGAATACCTTATTATTGGTGCTTACTAAAAGTTTGTTGTATTCTGCGCCAAGGTTCAGTGTTGGCTCACTGTTTAAGCCATATTCCCATCCTTCAATCTGGTTTTGACCAACCAGTTTATGAAAAGCCTTCTGAAATTTTTCTCCAAGAGCATCTTTTCCGGTAACCCCAAGCTGGGCAGAAACCTTTAACAACTGTTTGTTTTCATAAAACCGGCTATAGTTTGCCTCTCCATATAAATATGCTGTGAAAGGCCTGTCATGTAAAGCCGGGTTAGGTACAAAGCTATAATAAGGATTGTAAATTTTCTGACCAAGCTCAAAGCCGATAATTTCTTTGCTTCTCCCGGCTTTAAGTTTTTCTCCATTTAAAGCATGCCTGAATTTAATAAAAGCTCCATTAGTATAATAGCGGTCGCTGGTAATGTCTATATAAGCATCGTTTTCAGAGATAATTACAAGCTCATTTTTAAAATTTTGAGCATAGCCAATTTCCGCTATGCCAATAAGTAGCAGTGTAGCGTATAATCTGAGCATCAATTTCATTTATAGTGCATTTAAAGCTATAAAAGTATTAATTATTGTTCGAAATCTCGATACCACTATGTTTGGTTAGGGTTTGTTTATTCTTTGGTATGTATTTAGGCTATTCTTTTTTCATTAAAGCATTTGCTGTGCTGCTATGTAAGTGGGTTTAGGTGGCGCGGGCAGTTCTTAACCTATCAGGTTTTGGAAACCTGGTAGGTTTGGCTAAAGCATGAAGAAACAACTCTGCAGATGTAATTGTTTTGTTTAATTGAAACTTTTGTTGCTGTAAACCATGGGCTTACGAAAGCACATGTAATATTTGTTGAATTTTCTTGGTGTGTGTGCTAATTTTTTCTACCTTTGCAACCCGCTTCGGAA